>NZ_JBSSEX010000001.1:0-5540000 GCF_054062115.1 Bradyrhizobium sp. USDA 4501 | reverse complement strand
GAGGCGATACCTAAATATCTTTCGCGGAGAACCAGCTATTTCCCAGTTTGATTGGCCTTTCACCCCTAACCACAAGTCATCGGAGCCTTTTTCAACAGGCACCCGTTCGGTCCTCCAGTGAGTGTTACCTCACCTTCAACCTGCTCATGGCTAGATCACTAGGTTTCGGGTCTAATACAACGAACTTGACGCCCTATTCAGACTCGCTTTCGCTACGCCTTCGCCTATCGGCTTAAGCTTGCTCGTTAAATTAAGTCGCTGGCCCATAATACAAAAGGTACGACGTCACCCAGAACGTATCTTGGGCTCCGTCTGTTTGTAGGTGTCCGGTTTCAGGTCTATTTCACTCCCCTCGTCGGGGTGCTTTTCACCTTTCCCTCACGGTACTGGTTCACTATCGGTCGCTGAGGAGTACTTAGGCTTGGAGGGTGGTCCCCCCGTGTTCAGACAGGATTACACGTGTCCCGCCTTACTCGTGGATACATCATCGCATTACTCGTACGGGGCTATCACCCTCTGAGGCCCTGCTTTCCTGACAGGTTCCGATTGTCTTTGATGTATCACTGGCCTGGTCCGCGTTCGCTCGCCACTACTAACGGAGTCTCGATTGATGTCCTTTCCTCCAGGTACTTAGATGTTTCAGTTCCCTGGGTTTGCTTAAAACCTCCTATTTTATTCAGAGGTCTCATACCTTCTCTTGATAACCGGAAATCCAAAACCTCGCGGTTTGATTTCTCGCATTTCTGGTCGAACCCCAACACACAAGGTCTTGGAGTTCCGGCTATCGAAGGTGGGTTTCCCCATTCGGAAATCCGCGGATCAAAGCTTCTTCGCAGCTCCCCACGGCTTATCGCAGCGTAGCACGTCCTTCATCGCCTCTCAGCGCCAAGGCATCCACCGAACACCCTTAAGGCACTTGATTGCTCTCATTATCAATGTCCACACACTCGGCAGAATGTTGTCTGCACAACCGCCCGAAGACCGAAGTCTCAGGCACGCATCCTCGATGAATGCGATTGCGCAGCCGGACATTGACTAGAAAGACCAGCTTGCTTCGTAAGATCGGCCCGATAGCGAGGCGGTCAAGCTTCGCTAAAAGGGATCATTTACAACCCGCATCCAATCTCACGATTGAAGCGAGCGCCGAAATGATCCCGGAGATAATGAATGGCTCAGGCGAATTGCTTCGCTTGATCCAAACTCGGATCGATCTCCTCTTTACGATGTCAGAAAACACGCACGTCACCGTCCATCCGGACCAATGAGTGCGAAGTGATGTTTCGCGGACGAAATGAACGAGGCGCTATCGAGCTTCAATTCCATCTGGTGGAGCCAGACGGGATCGAACCGACGACCTCATGCTTGCAAAGCACGCGCTCTCCCAGCTGAGCTATGGCCCCGTACCAGAAGACGAATGCTCCGCACTCGATCAAAATGGTGGGCCTGGGAAGACTTGAACTTCCGACCTCACGCTTATCAAGCGCGCGCTCTAACCAACTGAGCTACAAGCCCCTAACACGAGAGACATGCCGGCGCGCACTCGACCTGAAGTCGGTACATCGCACAGCGCTCAGCCCCTGGCGCGTGTTCGTCCGCGAAGAAAGAGAAACGAAGACGGCGAAATCCCGCCAATGGAGCTCAACAATCCTGAAACTGTTGGCCCCTGAATGTTTCTAAAACGATCCGATAGATAGCGTGAGCTGATCTGAAGGATCATCCTTAGAAAGGAGGTGATCCAGCCGCAGGTTCCCCTACGGCTACCTTGTTACGACTTCACCCCAGTCGCTGACCCTACCGTGGCCGGCTGCCCCCTTTCGGTTAGCGCACCGTCTTCAGGTAAAACCAACTCCCATGGTGTGACGGGCGGTGTGTACAAGGCCCGGGAACGTATTCACCGTGGCGTGCTGATCCACGATTACTAGCGATTCCAACTTCATGGGCTCGAGTTGCAGAGCCCAATCCGAACTGAGACGGCTTTTTGAGATTTGCGAAGGGTCGCCCCTTAGCATCCCATTGTCACCGCCATTGTAGCACGTGTGTAGCCCAGCCCGTAAGGGCCATGAGGACTTGACGTCATCCCCACCTTCCTCGCGGCTTATCACCGGCAGTCTCCTTAGAGTGCTCAACTAAATGGTAGCAACTAAGGACGGGGGTTGCGCTCGTTGCGGGACTTAACCCAACATCTCACGACACGAGCTGACGACAGCCATGCAGCACCTGTCTCCGGTCCAGCCGAACTGAAGAACTCCGTCTCTGGAGTCCGCGACCGGGATGTCAAGGGCTGGTAAGGTTCTGCGCGTTGCGTCGAATTAAACCACATGCTCCACCGCTTGTGCGGGCCCCCGTCAATTCCTTTGAGTTTTAATCTTGCGACCGTACTCCCCAGGCGGAATGCTTAAAGCGTTAGCTGCGCCACTAGTGAGTAAACCCACTAACGGCTGGCATTCATCGTTTACGGCGTGGACTACCAGGGTATCTAATCCTGTTTGCTCCCCACGCTTTCGTGCCTCAGCGTCAGTATCGGGCCAGTGAGCCGCCTTCGCCACTGGTGTTCTTGCGAATATCTACGAATTTCACCTCTACACTCGCAGTTCCACTCACCTCTCCCGAACTCAAGATCTTCAGTATCAAAGGCAGTTCTGGAGTTGAGCTCCAGGATTTCACCCCTGACTTAAAGACCCGCCTACGCACCCTTTACGCCCAGTGATTCCGAGCAACGCTAGCCCCCTTCGTATTACCGCGGCTGCTGGCACGAAGTTAGCCGGGGCTTATTCTTGCGGTACCGTCATTATCTTCCCGCACAAAAGAGCTTTACAACCCTAGGGCCTTCATCACTCACGCGGCATGGCTGGATCAGGCTTGCGCCCATTGTCCAATATTCCCCACTGCTGCCTCCCGTAGGAGTTTGGGCCGTGTCTCAGTCCCAATGTGGCTGATCATCCTCTCAGACCAGCTACTGATCGTCGCCTTGGTGAGCCATTACCTCACCAACTAGCTAATCAGACGCGGGCCGATCTTTCGGCGATAAATCTTTCCCCCGTAAGGGCTTATCCGGTATTAGCTGAAGTTTCCCTCAGTTGTTCCGAACCAAAAGGTACGTTCCCACGCGTTACTCACCCGTCTGCCGCTGACATATTGCTATGCCCGCTCGACTTGCATGTGTTAAGCCTGCCGCCAGCGTTCGCTCTGAGCCAGGATCAAACTCTCAAGTTGGACTTGAAACCTTGAACCGGCTGATCACAACGTTTGACGAGGTCCCACCATTCTTCGTCGACCGAAGTCAACGAGCCGCCTGCGATTCACATCGTTGGCAGCGATGGTGTAACCTTTAAAACGTGTACCGCCGAAGTCTTTCGTCCACTCTCAGAAGTCAAAAGCCGAAGCTTTCAAGTATTCCGAGAGACGCAAGGACTCCGCCGTCCACGTTTCTCTTTCTTCATCTTCACTTGTCAAACAGCCCGGGATCCGATGACCCCACACCCTTAGAGGGTGGTTCTACCCTTCACCGGCCGACGGTGAACTTCAACCGATTTATGTCGGCTGTTGTGTCACTCATCGAAGTGAGGAGCATCAGTGGCGCGTTCGCTCGCCTTGGTCAGTGACCCGGCGGCGCCGCGCTCAGTGGTTGGTTTATAGTCCGCACCCCTCGGGATTGTCAACGGCCATTGTCAACAAATCGTCGCACGCCCAAATCGCTTGTGCAGTGCGAAGAAATTCTCGTGCTTTCCGTGGCTTAGGTCGGAGGTAAAAATTCGCCACCCAGCCCTCGCGGCAAAAAACTTTAAAAAAAGTTCGTCGCCGGGCAGCCCGTGAGGCCCTCCAAAACGGGTTCCGACCGCCCCGGGGCCGGGCGGCGCGCATCGACCTGCTTTCAGGGAAGCTTTTCCACCTCAAATGCCGCACTTGAGCCACAATCCTGCGACGTTCTGGCTATAACGAATGCATTGAACCGCTCGTAACCTGTGGGGGCTGGGGCGGTTTTTCTGGGGGACCAGGCGATTTTCTCCAAGAATCCGTCGCCTCTTCCCTTCGCGGCCGAGCAACATCGAGAGATCTGCACACCATTGACGTTCGAGATCGCGGCTAGCTAATGGCCATCGGCTTCTCGAATTCGATGCGTGTAGCTCGCCACACTGCCGCGATTCCTCTTCGGGGGATCAAGGTGGGGACGAGGACGAGCTGAGGTCGATCGCAGTTGCTGGAATTTGGGGGGATATCGGGTTGAGCCAACGGGCGTCACGCGGAAGCGGAATTGGGCGCGAGACCGGGATGATCGATCTCGGTCACGAGCCGCCGCTTTCAGTCGACGGCACCGAGGCCGCGGTGATCGACCGTCGCCGTGTCTCCGTTCAATGGTTTAGCGGCACCATTCTGACTGGACTATGTGGCGCGGCCCTGATCGGCGGCGCCGTTTTTGCGTCGCTCGACGGCGAGATGACCTTCGCCAAGGTGCCGGAGCGTGTCGAAGGCGCGCTCCGCGGCGCGTTCACCGGCAACGATCGCGTCGTCAGCCTGCACAAGGGTGACCGCCTGCCGCCGCCCAGCGAATCCTCCGCCTCCCGCAGCCTGGTGCGCGTGTCGACCGTGACCCGCGTCGGCAATCGCGACGTGATGCGGGTGCGGCCCTTCATCCGAATTTCCGGCAATCTCTCGATGACCACGAGCGACCTGTCGGCCAAAATCCCGGCGTTCAACGCGCAGCGTCTGCTGACCGATGTCGGCTCCGACACGCCGGCCGCGGCCGAGGATCCGAATGCCGCGGCCGAGCCCGACGCCGAGGTCTCGTTCGTCACCAAGGATCTCGGCTCAGTGCTGCCGAAGGCCAAGCTCGCCGCCGTCGTCGCGCTCGACGACGTGCTGATGCGGGTCCGTGACGCAGCCAACTGGCGCGGCTCCGGCGGCTCGGTGCGCTACGCTTCACTCGCCAATGCCGCGGCTGACGCGAGCGGCGCCGGCCCCGACATGAGGATGGCCTACGCCACCGAGGGCAACACCTCCGATCCCTATGCCGGCTTCGAGACCCGCGTGGTGCCTGAGAACGTCACCCTGCTGCCGAAGACCAAAGAGCAGGTCACCGGCGGCAATCCGGTCGGCGAACGGGTTCACGTCGTCAGGAAGGGCGACAGCATCACCTCGATCCTGCGCGATCAGGGCGCAACGCCCGACGAGGCGAAGGCGATCGCCGCAACGCTCGGCCCGCGTGGCCGCGAGGGCGGCCTGAAGGAAGGCCAGAAGGTACGAATCCTGATGGCGCCGGCCGCGCCCGGACCGAATGTCAGGCTGCAGCCCTATCGCGTGATCGTCGCCAACGAATCCGTCATCGAGGCCGTCGCTGCGCTGTCCGATCTCGGCAAATACGTTGCCGTCGACGTGCAGAGCATGAACACCGTCACCGAGACCGCCGACAATTCCAGCGACGATGACGAGGATGATGGCAGCGGCGTGCGGCTCTATCAGAGCATTTACGAGACCGCGCTGCGCAACAAGGTGCCGCCGACCGTCATCGAAGACATGGTCAAGATCTACTCCTACGACGTCGATTTCCAGCGCAAGGTCCAGCCCGGCGACTCGTTCGACGTGTTCTTTGCCGGCGAGGACGAGGGCGTCACCAGCACCGAAAAGACCGAAGTGCTCTACGCCGCGCTGACCGTGGGCGGCGAAACCAAGAAATACTACCGATTCCAGAGCTCCGACGACGGCCTCGTCGACTACTATGACGAGACCGGCAAGAGCGCGAAGAAGTTCCTGGTACGCAAGCCGGTCAACAACGCGATCATGCGTTCGGGCTTCGGCGGCCGCCGCCACCCGATCCTCGGCTATGTGAAGATGCACACCGGCGTCGACTGGGCCACCGCCTACGGCACGCCGATCTTCGCGTCCGGCAATGGCGTGCTCGAGAAGGTCGGATACGAGGGCGGTTACGGCAAATATATCCGCATGAAGCATGCCAATGGCTACGAGACCGCCTACGGCCACATGTCGGCCTTCGCCAAGGGCATGGAGATCGGCAAGAAGGTGCGGCAGGGCCAGGTGATCGGCTTCGTCGGCTCGACCGGCCAGTCGACCGGCCCGCACGTCCACTACGAAATCCTGGTCAACGGCCGATTCGTCGACCCGATGCGCGTGAAGCTGCCGCGCGGCCGTTCGCTCGAAGGCCCGATGCTGGCGAACTTCGAGAAGGAGCGCGACCGGATCGAGGCCCAGATGTCCAGCCGCGGCAGCTCGCGAATCGTCTCGGACGCCACCAGTTCCACGTCGCAGACGCGCTCCACCACCAACCGCTGACGGCGGAAACCTCGCTCAGGAAGCCGTTCCATCCGGAACCATCCGCGCCGGTCAGGCTTTGTCCGCTTAGGTAAACCTTGCAGAGGAGGCGCGCATGGCAAGCCTCACCCGCGACGATGTGCTGAAGGCCGTCGGCTCCGCCGACGACGTCACGATCGCGAGGATTATCGCGTCGGGGGCGACGATCACCGAGCTTGCCGAGGCGCAAGCCTGGCTCGCCAATGACGAGCCGCTGATCAATGCCGGCAAGCCGCTGGCCACCGGCCGCGCCCGCGAGCTGGTCGATATCCTGTCCGAACTCGAGCCCGGCGAGGACGACGAGCCGTCACCGCCCATCGCCCCGCCGGAATGACGGGTCCGGCAAGATTTACGGCGCGAGGCTGGCGCAGATCAGGAACACGATCCCGATCGCGGTCAGCCCGAACGCCACGGATGCGAGCGGGAGCAGCATGTCGATGGTGGCATGGGTGCTGTTGATCGTGCTGCCCCAGACCGCGAATTCGCCGGTCCGCCACTCCCGGAACGGAATCGACCGCTGATGCAGGTCGTGCCGATCGTCGTATTTCTGCCGGATCAGCGAAAGCACCCACGGCAACAGCACCGCGACGAACAGCAATACGCTGACGAACATCAGCGACAGCTCGACGTCGTCCTGACGGTCGAACAATATCCATGCCGCCACCGCGAACCACGCGACGAGGCCGGCGGCTACGCCGTAGACGCGGGGATGAAGATCGTCATAGACGGGCCGGTTATGGGCAATGAGGTCTCTGCTCATGCAATTCGCCTGCTGCTGAGGGCGACCGGAGGTGTGGCTTTGCAGGATGATGCAAGGCGGCGCGCGAATCAGCGATGCGATTCGGACCGAATACTTCCCTTTGCAGCTGCGCGGGACGTTTGCCACGCCAGCCGATCATCAGGATGAAAACGAACGCCGTCCCGAGGCGGTTTCATTAATTCGGGCTCACAAAACCGGCCGCCGAACAGGAACTCCGTCGCATGCGGCCCGCCGATGTCATGGCGATGGATGCGGCCTGTCGCCAGGCCGCATCCGGTTTCGCTATCGAAACGCTCAGTTCAGCTTGCGCTTCGAGACCGGGGCCTCGAACTGCACGATCTCGGCGGTTTTGGGCACCTGACCGTTGAAGGTCAGCACGTTGCCCTTCTCCGAGATCACGACTTGATCGCCGTCCTTGACCTCGCCGGCGAGGATCATCTCGGCCAGCGGATCCTGCACGCTGCGCTGGATCACCCGCTTCAGCGGGCGGGCGCCGTAAGCCGGATCCCAGCCCTTCTCCGCGAGCCAGTCCCGCGCCTTGGCGTCCAGCGTGAGCTCGATCTTGCGATCCTCGAGCAGCTTGGTCAGCCGCGCGAACTGGATCTCGACGATACGGCCCATCTCGCTCTTCTGCAGGCGGTGGAACAGGATGATCTCGTCGATGCGGTTCAGGAATTCCGGCCTGAAATGCGCCCGCACGACGCCCATCACCTGATCGCGGACCGCCGCGGTGTCCTCGCCCTCCGGCTGATTCACCAGGAACTCCGAACCGAGATTCGAAGTCATGATGATCAGCGTGTTGCGGAAGTCGACGGTGCGGCCCTGACCATCGGTCAGGCGGCCGTCGTCGAGCACCTGCAACAGCACGTTGAAGACGTCGGGATGCGCCTTCTCGATCTCGTCGAACAGCACGACCTGGTAGGGCCGGCGCCGCACGGCTTCGGTCAGGGCACCGCCCTCGTCGTAGCCGACATAGCCGGGAGGCGCGCCGATCAGCCGCGAGACCGAGTGCTTCTCCATGAACTCGGACATGTCGAGGCGGACCATCGCGGTCTCGTCGTTGAACAGGTCAGCGGCGAGCGCCTTGGTCAGCTCGGTCTTGCCGACGCCGGTGGGGCCTAAGAACATGAACGAGCCGGTCGGCCGGTTCGGATCCTGCAGGCCCGCGCGGGCACGGCGCACGGCGGTTGCCACCGCACGCACGGCTTCAGCCTGGCCGACGACGCGCTTGGCGAGACTGTCCTCCATTTTCAGGAGCTTGTCCTTTTCGCCCTCGAGCATCTTGTCGACCGGCACGCCGGTCCAGCGCGAGACGACCTGCGCGATGTGGTTGGCGGTGACCGCCTCCTCCATCATCTCGCCGCCGCTCGGCTTGCTGTTCGCTTGCGCCTCGATGTCGGCGAGCTTCTTTTCCAGCTCGGGAATCCGGCCATAGGCCAGTTCGCCCGCCTTCTGGAATTCGCCGCGACGCTGCGCATTGGCCAGCTCAACGCGGAGCGCGTCGAGTTCGCTCTTCAGCTTCTGGGCATTGGAGAGCTTGTTCTTCTCCGCGCTCCAGCGCGCCGTCAGCGCCGTCGATCGCTCCTCGAGCCCTGCGAGCTCCTTCTCCAGGGTCTGCAAGCGGCTCTTGGAGCCGGCATCGTTCTCCTTCTTCAGCGCCTCCTGCTCGATCTTCAGCCGGATGATGTCGCGATCGAGCGAATCGAGCTCTTCCGGCTTCGAATCAACCTGCATCTTCAGCCGCGCCGCCGCCTCGTCCATCAGGTCGATGGCCTTGTCCGGCAGGAAGCGGTCGGTGATGTAGCGGTTCGACAGCGTGGTCGCGGCCACCAGCGCGGAGTCGGTGATGCGCACGCCGTGATGCTGCTCGTATTTGTCCTTGAGGCCGCGCAGGATCGAGATGGTGTCCTCGACCGTCGGCTCGCTGACATAGATCGGCTGGAACCGGCGAGCCAGCGCCGCATCCTTCTCGACATGCTTGCGGTACTCGTCGAGCGTGGTCGCACCGATACAGTGCAACTCACCACGCGCGAGCGCAGGCTTCAGGAGGTTGGACGCGTCCATTGCGCCGTCGGTCTTGCCGGCGCCGATCAGGGTGTGCATCTCGTCGATGAACAGGATGATGCCGCCCTCGGCCGACGAGACCTCCTGCAGCACGGATTTCAGCCGCTCCTCGAACTCGCCGCGATATTTCGCGCCGGCGATCAAGGCGCCCATGTCGAGCGACAGCAGCTTCTTGTCCTTCAAGCTCTCCGGCACGTCGCCATTGAGGATGCGCAGCGCCAGGCCCTCGACAATGGCGGTCTTGCCGACGCCGGGTTCACCGATCAGGACGGGATTGTTCTTGGTCCGCCGCGACAGAACTTGAATCGTGCGGCGGATCTCCTCGTCGCGGCCGATCACCGGGTCGAGCTTGCCGTCGCGCGCAGCCTGGGTCAGGTCGCGGGCATATTTCTTCAGCGCGTCGTAAGCGTTCTCGGCGGTCGCACTGTCAGCAGTGCGGCCCTTGCGCAGCGCTTCGATCGCCGCGTTCAGGTTCTGCGCCGTGACGCCGCCCTTGCTCAGAATGCTTGCCGCCTCGCTGCCCTTCTCGAGCGTGAGCCCGAGCAGCAGCCGCTCGACGGTGACAAAACTGTCGCCGGCCTTGTCGGCGGCCTTTTCCGCCGCATCGAAGGCGCGCGCCAGCTCCGGCGACAGGTAGACCTGTCCGGCGCCATTGCCCGAGACCTTCGGCAGCTTGTTCAGCGCCTCTTCGGTCGCTTTCAGGATCGCTCTGTAACTGCCGCCGGCACGGTCGATCAGACCGCCGGCGAGCCCCTCATTGTCGTCCAGCAGCACCTTCAACAGATGCAACGGCGAGAACTGCTGGTGACCGTCGCGCATTGCGAGCGACTGGGCAGATTGGATGAATCCGCGCGCGCGCTCGGTGTACTTCTCAATGTTCATTCGTTTTCCCTCGGCCTGCCGTCACCACCATTCAGGCATGGTTCCGGCATCTTCATTGGGTTTCCGCGGGCCGCGTTGACGTTCCTCAACCAGCCTCTGGTCGTCGCCATCATTGTTCAGGCTTGCCGCAGATGTGGGCACTTGGTTCCAAAACGGAAGAGCCACGGTCTGCGATTTCGCCCGATGAAGCTCAGCGCCGCACGATGGCGACAAGGTAGCGGCAAGGCTGAGCGGTTTCGTTACGGAAGACGATGTCCGACGGCGGACCGAGCTCGACGCGGTCGCCCGCAGCGAGCTCGTGGCGCTCCGCCCCTTCCATCAAAGTGAGGCGGCCGCTGATCACCCACACCACCTGGCGGACCAGGTGGTAGGCGCTGGCGGGGAAGCCGGCTTCCTGCCTCGCAGGCAGCTCGATCTCCACCAGCTCCAGCGGATTGGCCGGATGCAGGAACACCTGCCGCCGCAGATAGGCCGCCTTCGGATCTCGCCACACCGGCTGATCCTTGGCCCGCTGCAGGCGGGAATTGCGTGAGGCAACCTCGAACAGCGCGGCCATGGTCAGGCCATAGGCCGTGGCGATCCGCGACAGCGTCGCCGCCGTCGGGCTTGCCTCCGCCCGCTCGATCTTGCTGAGCATGGCCTTGGACACGCCCGCCCGCCCGGCGAGGTCCGCCAGCGACCAGCCGCGGCCCTCCCGTTCGGCGCGAACCCGCCGCCCGAGAGCCTCATCGGCCTTGTCCTCTATAATTGACATATCGTCTTATATAATAGACGATGGGGATCCGTTCAAGAGGCCCGTCAAGGAACCACCGATGATTATCCGCCCCGCCACAGAGCAGGACATCCCTGCGATTACCGCGATCTTCAACGAGGCGGTCGCCAACTCGAACGCGATCTGGACGGAGAAGCAGGATTCCGAGGCCGAGCGGCTGGCCTGGATGACGGCGCGGCAGGCTCTGGGCTATCCCGTGCTAGTAGCCGTCGAGGGAGTGACGGTGCTCGGCTACGGCACATTCGGCGACTTCCGGGCCTTCCCGGGCTACCGCTACAGCGTCGAGCACAGCGTCTATATCCATGCCGATCATCGCGGCCGCGGCCTCGGCCGGATCATCGTCGACGAGCTGATCGCCGCGGCCACCGCGCTCGGCAAGCACGTCATGATCGCCGGCATCGACGGCGGCAATCTCGCCTCGCTGCGGCTGCACGCGCGGGCCGGCTTTGTCGAGGTCGCCCGGATGCCGGAGGTCGGACGCAAATTCGGCCGCTGGCTCGATCTCGTGTTCATGCAACGCCTGCTGGACGCTCCTGGAGCGGCGCGCGCCGACTAGTACCTTCCCGCGGGCGGCAGTTCTCCTCGCACGCCAAACAGGCTAGAGCGGGCGAATGGACAACACGCACGCTTCCTCTGCCCGGATCACCGGCATCTATCGCTATCCCGTCAAGGGTCTCACGCCCGAGCCGCTGCCGCACGCAGAGTTCAAGATCGGTGAGACGCTCCGCTCCGATCGCCGCTATGCGATCGAGAACGGCCCGAGCGGTTTCGATCCCTCGGCGCCGAAATGGCTGCCGAAACCGCATTTCCTGATGCTGCAGCGGGACGAGTGGCTGGCGCCGCTGCGTGCCCATTTCGACGATGACAGCCACGTGCTGACGCTGCGCCGGGATGGCGCGATGGTGGCCCAGGGCGACCTCGAGACCGCGGAAGGCCGCGCCATGATCGAGCGCTATTTCGCCGATCGTCATACCGGCCAGATCAAGGGGCCGCCCAAGGTGCTGGTCAGCCCCGGGCACAGCTTCTCTGACGTGCCGCGCAAGGTGGTCTCGATCATCAATCTGGCGAGCCTGCGGGCGATCGAGGAGATGGTGCAGGCGCCGGTCCATCCGCTGCGCTTCCGCGCCAACCTCTATGTCGAGGGCTGGCCGGCCTGGCATGAAGCCAGCCTGCTCGACCAGACCATTGCGATCGGCAGCGCCCGGGCCAGGGTGGTGAAGCGCATCACCCGCTGCGCCGCGGTCAATGTCGATCCCGATACCGGCGCGCGCGACCTCTCGGTGCCGAACACGCTGATGCAGCGTTTCGGCAACAATGAGTGCGGCATCTATGCCGAGATCATCAGCGATGGCGGCGCCGCCGTCGGCGACACGATTGCCGCTGAGGGACCTGTAGCGTCGTAGGCCGGGCAAGGCGCGTGCGCGCCCCGCCCCGCTTTCGAGCGATCAGTTGGTCGGCATCACATAGGCGTAGATGCGGCCGCGCGAGACCCGCGTCTCGCGGACGCGGTGGCCGCTGTTGCCCGAGATCATGATCGGATTGCCCTTGGCATCGACGCCGGTGATGATGCCGACATGGCCGCCGCCGCGGCGGCTCATCACGGCGATGGCGCCGACCTGCGGTCCCGAAACGCGCGTGCCGTATTTGGCGAACGAGCTCGCCATGTCGGAGCCGGTGCCGCGATGGCCGGTGTGCTGCAGCACCATGTTCATGAAGCGGGCGCACCACAGGCTGGAGCGGCCGGTCGGATTGCCGCCGAGATAGCGGCGCGCCTCGGCGACGATGCCGGACGAGCCGAAGCCGTTTGCCGCAATCACGCCGCCCGTGTTGGGCACGGGGTCAGCGCTGCCGGGCAACGGCGCTGCGTTGGTTTCGATGATCCCGCCTGGCTGCGCGAGTGCGCGGCGCTCGGCGCGCGACAGCCGCGCTGCCTGCCGATAATGACGATGTGCATAGTGACCCGCGTGATGGCCGGCATGGGCCGAATGCGCGTGACGGGAATGATGCGGACGGGCGGATGCCGGAGCGGCGGAGATCACGGCGAGAGTGAGCGAACACAGAGCCAGCGCCAAAACACAAAGCGACCGGCGACACGCAAGCAACTGAACCATACTTCACTAGATCCTCTGTAACACCCCCCAATTCCCCGTCGCGTTCCCAAGGAAACACTCAAGGGAACACGGCGGTTGTTTTGAAAATCGGGATGGCGCGAGGAAGATTTCATGCGGCACTGCGGGACCAATTTCTTGGTCATTTCCGCGATGATTCGATGACGAGAAAGGAACCGGAACTGCCGCATTGCGGCCTTGAAAATTAACTGCAAATCTGGGGGCGGCCAACGAGAGGAGAATTTCAATGCCCTACGCCACGACGAAAGATCATGTCCGCCTCCATTTCGAAGAGGCCGGCAGCGGAACCCCGATCATCTTCCTGCACGAGTTCGCCGCGGATCACACCAATTGGGAGCCGCAGATGCGCTATTTCGCGCGCGGCCACCGCTGCATCGCCTATTCGGCGCGCGGCTACACGCCGTCCGACGTGCCTGCGAGTGCCGACGTCTACACCTACCAGCACTTCTATACCGACGCGCTCGCCGTGCTCGACCATCTCGGCATCGCCAGGGCGCATTTCGTCGGACTCTCGATGGGCTCCTATTCGTCGCTGCAGGTCGCCCTCAACGCGCCGGAGCGCGCGCTGTCGATGACGCTGGCCGCGGTCGGCTCCGGCTCGAGCCTCGAGAATCTCGATGCCTTCCGCGCGCAGTGCCGCGCCAATGCCGAGCAATATGAGAGCATCGGCGCGGTCGAGGTCGCCAAGGTGACGCGCGAAGCGCCGAGCCGGATTCCGTTCCTGGTCAAGGATCCGCGCGGCCACGCCGATTTCTACGCCGCGCTCGCTCGCCACAACGCCAGGGGCTCAGCCAACACGATGCGCAGCTTCCAGGGCGGCAGGCCCTCGATCTACACCATGACCGACGCCATCAAGCGCGCCGCGACGCCGGCGCTGATCCTGTGCGGCGACGAGGACGACAATTGCATCGCGCCCAGCATGTTCCTGAAGCAGCATCTGCCGGCCGCCGGCCTCTCGTTCTTCCCGAAGTCGGGCCACGTGCTCAACCTCGAGGAGCCGGCGCTGTTCAACGAGATGGTCGAGCGCTTCATCGCGCTGGTCGAGGCCGGCCGCTGGCCGGTACGCGATCCGCGGTCGCTGGTGGCGGCGCCGGTGTAGTCCTGTCATTCCGGGGCGATGCGCAGCACCGAACCCGGAATCTCGAGATTCCGGGTTCACGCTTCGCGTGCCCCGGAATGACGCCATGACGTCACTTCCCCTGCCCACCCCTGCTGAGCAGGAACACACCCTGCTCGCCGAACATGTTCCACACCCACCACGGCAGGTTGAGCGGCACCGGACGGCCGTAGAGATCGAGCGCCACCGCGCGCTCCATCTTGACGTTGATCTCCTCGCAGAGCTGCACGAAATCCTTGATGGTGCAGAAATGAATGTTCGAGGTGTCGTACCAGCTCGCCGGCAAATTCTCGGTGCGCGGCATGTGGCCCCCGATCAACAGCTGCAGCCGCATCTTCCAGAACCCGAAATTTGGAAACGAGACGATGGCGCGCTGGCCGATCCGCAGCAGATTTTCCAGCACCACCTTGGGCTGCCGCGTCGCCTGCAAGGTCTGCGATAGGATCACGTAGTCGAACGCATCATCCGGATAATTGACGAGGTCGGTGTCGGCATCGCCCTGCACCACCGCGAGCCCCTTGGCGACGCAGCCATTGACACCCTCGCGCGACAGCTCGATGCCGCGGCCGTCGATGCCGCGGCTTTCCAGCAGTTGCAGCAATTCGCCGTCGCCGCAGCCGACATCGAGCACGCGCGAGCCCGGCCGCACCATGTCGGCGACCAACAGATGATCGGTGCGATAGCCGCCGGTCCGCTCCGGCGCGATACCCGGCAAGGGCAATGTCTGCTGCATGCTCATGACCGGCCGCCGTCCTTCAGTCCGCGCGCCTTGGCTGCGGCCAGCAGGAAGGCACGGGAGATCTCGAGGAATTCGGGCACGTCGAGCAGGAAGGCGTCGTGCCCCTTGTCGGTCTCGATCTCGGCGAACGACACCCGCGCGCTCGACGCGTTCAGCGCATGCACCAGCGCGCGCGATTCCGAGGTCGGAAACAGCCAGTCGCTGGTGAACGACACCACGCAGAACCGGGTCTGGATGCCGGTGAACGCCTTCGCCAGCACGCCGTTGTGGTCGGCGGCGATGTCGAAATAGTCCATCGCGCGGGTCAGATAGAGATAGGAGTTGGCGTCGAAGCGCTCGACAAAGGACGAGCCCTGGTAGCGCAGATAGCTCTCGACCTGAAAATCCGCATCGAACGAGAAGGTCGGCAGCTCGCGGTCCTGCATCCGCCGTCCGAACTTGCGATGCAGCGCGGCGTCCGAGAGATAGGTGATGTGCGCGGCCATCCGCGCCACGGCGAGCCCGCGATGCGGATGGGTGTCCTCGTCGACATAGCGGCCGCCGCGCCAGTCCGGATCGGCCATCACGGCCTGGCGGCCGAGCTCGTGGAACGCGATGTTCTGCGCCGAGTGGCGCGTCGAGCAGGCGATCGCGAGCGTCGAGAACACGCGCTCCGGATAGGCCGTGGTCCATTGCAGGACCTGCATGCCGCCCATCGAGCCGCCGACCACGCAGAACAGCGTCGTGATGCCGAGACGATCGATCAGCATCGCCTGCGCACGCACCATGTCGGGAATGGTGATGATCGGGAAATCGAGTCCCCACACCTTGCCGGTCGCGGGGTTCAACGACGCAGGGCCGGTCGAGCCCATGCAGCCGCCGATCACATTGGAGCAGATGATGAAGTACTTGTCGGGATCGATCGGCCGGCCGATGCCGACCATGGTCTCCCACCAGCCGGGCTTGCCAGTGACGGGATGGATGTTGTTGACATGCTGATCGCCGGTCAGCGCGTGGCAGACCAGGATCGCGTTGGAGCGGTCGGCATTGAGCTCGCCATAGGTCTGGTAGGCGATCTGGAATGGTGCGAGATCGACGCCGCAATCGAGCTTGAGCGGCTGGTCCATCCCGAACTTCGCCACCAATGACGACGGATGGTCGGCCTCATGGGCGCGATCATCGCTCGGGGTTTGTGGGCTCGGTATCGGACGCACGTTGCTCATCTAGGCGACCCTGCCTCCGCGCGGGAGGGCTCGACGGACCTCAGGCCAATAAAAAACCCGGCCTGAACAAAGGTTCGGCCGGGAGCTGATAAGGTCCCCGGCCTGTTTAGCGAGTTGTTTAACGTGGCTGCAAGCCGGCCGGCTCAAATGACCACGGGACGCAGGGAACGTAGTCCCCACGCCCCCCGCCGTCAAGACAGCCCTGCCCACGGCCAATTGGTTAACCGAATGCGCAAGGCACGCCTGCGACGTTTCTCTTTGCTTTCGCTGCCCGTCTTTCCTAATCAGGGACCCTGTCCGACGCGGCACCGGGCCGCCCCGACGACAAGGTTTGAGAGCATGTCCAACCCACCCCCGTCGCCGCCCTCGCTGCAGGATCTGCGCAAGGAGATCGATGCGATCGACGAGCAGGTACACCGCCTGTTGATGGCGCGCGGCGACATCATCGACCGCCTGATCCAGGTCAAGAAGACCCAGGAGGTCGGCTCGGCATTCCGCCCGGCACGCGAGGCCAGCATGATGCGCGAGCTGGTGCGGCGTCATCGCGGCATCCTGCCGCTCGACACCATCGAGAGCATCTGGCGCGTCATCATCTCGACCTTCACCTATGTGCAGGCGCCGTTCGCGGTGCATGCCGACGTTTCGGTCGGCGAGTCGGCCATGCGCGACTCGGCGCGGTTTCACTTCGGCTTCGTGGTGCCTTACGTGTCGCATTTCAGCGCACAGGCCGCGGTCGAGGCGGTGGCGAAGTCGAAGGGCGACCTCGCGCTGGTCTCCGCGATCGCAAGCCGTACGCCGTGGTGGAATGCGCTCGAGGCCAGTGGCGCGCCGAAGATCATCGCGCGGCTGCCGTTCCTCGAACGCGCCGACCATCCCGCCGCGCTGCCGGTGTTCGTGATCTCGCGGGTCGCCGACGACGCCATGGTCACCGAAGTGCAGACCTGGAGCGTGCGCGTCTCCGGCTGGAACGCCGATGTCGCCCGGGCGCTTGCGCCGCTCGCCGAGATCGTCGCGGTCCCCGACACCGCTTTCGACGGCGCGGCGCTCCTGGTCTCGGTCACCGGACAAGGACCTTAAGAACAAGGGTTTCGAGGCCATCAAGCTCGCCCTGATCAAGGCCGGCGCCTCGGTCCGCTCGTCGGCCCTCGTCGGCAGCCACGCAACGCGCTATACGGTGCCCTCTAACGGATCGGCCAGGACCTGAAGTAAGAGCCAGCCGCCCGTCCAGGCTTTTGTTTTGACGCGTTTTCTTCACGCGAACCGGTATCCACTTCGCTCGAAAACGCTCTGTTCGGAGTTGATGATGTCCCGCCCCGTGCCGAACCCCGGCATCCTCGATATTGCGCCCTACACGCCCGGCAAGAGCCCGGTGCCGGAACCGGGCCGCAAAGTGTTCAAGCTGTCCGCCAACGAGACGCCGTTCGGGCCGTCTCCGAAGGCGATCGCGGCCTACAAGGCGGCGGCTGACCATCTCGAGGACTATCCGGAAGGCACCTCGCGCGTGCTGCGCGAGGCGATCGGCCGCGCCTACGGGCTCGATCCCGACCGCATCATTTGCGGCGCCGGCTCCGACGAAATCCTCAACCTGCTGGCGCACACCTATCTCGCGCCCGGCGACGAGGCGATCTCGACCACCCACGGCTTCCTGGTTTACCCGATCGCCACCATGGCGAACGGCGCCAGGAACGTGATCGCGGCCGAGACCAATTTCACGGCCGACGTCGACGCCATACTCAAGGTGGTGACGCCGCGCACGAAACTGGTCTGGCTCGCCAACCCGAACAATCCGACCGGCACCTACATCCCGTTCGACGAGGTCAAACGGCTGCGCGCCGCGCTGCCGTCGCATGTGCTGCTGGTGCTCGACGCCGCCTATGCCGACTACGTCTCGCGCAACGACTACGAGCTCGGCATCGAGCTGGTCGCGACCACGGACAACACGGTGGTGACGCACACCTTCTCGAAGATCCACGGCCTTGCGGCGCTGCGGATCGGCTGGATGTTCGGGCCGGCGCATATCGTCGATGCCTGCAACCGTATCCGCGGTCCGTTCAACGTCACGACGCCGGCGATGCTGGCGGCGGTGGCGGCGATCGAGGACTCGGCGCATGTGCAGATGTCGCGAACCCACACCGAACAATGGCGCAACTGGCTGACCGAGGAGATCGGCAAGCTCGGGCTGAAGGTGACGCCGAGCGTCGCCAATTTCGTGCTGATCCATTTCCCGACCGACAAGGGCAAGACCGCGGCGGAAGCCGACGCCTATCTCACACGGCGCGGCCTCGTGCTGCGCGCACTCAACAATTACAAGCTGCCGCATGCGCTGCGCATGACCATTGGCACCGAGGAGGCCAACCGCCTCGTGGTCGAGGGGCTGCGCGACTTCCTGGCCGGAAAGTGACATCGTGACCACCGCCCCGCTCTTCCAACGCATCGCGCTGATCGGCTTCGGCCTGATCGGCGGCTCGATCGCGCGCGGCGCGCGCGCGCAAGGGCTGGTCGGCGAGATCGTGACCACCGCGCGCTCGGAGAAGACGCGTGCGCGCGTCGCCGAACTCGGCATCGTCGATCGCGTCGTCGAGACCAACATCGAGGCGGTGAAGGACGCCGACCTCGTCATCCTCTGCATCCCGGTCGGCGCCTGCGGCCCGGTCGCCGCTGAGATCGCGCCGCATCTGAAGCCCGGCGCGATCATCTCCGACGTCGGCTCGGTGAAGGGCGCCGTCGTCAAGGACATGGCGCCGCATCTGCCTGACGGCGTCCACTTCGTCCCGGCGCATCCGGTGGCCGGCACCGAGCATTCGGGGCCGGATTCCGGCTTCGCCGAGTTGTTCATCAACCGCTGGTGCATCCTCACCCCGCCCGAAGGCACCGATCCCGCGGCGACCGACCGGCTGCGCACGTTCTGGGCCGCGCTCGGCGCCAAGGTCGAGATCATGACGCCCGACCATCATGACCTCGTGCTCGCGATTACCAGCCATTTGCCGCATCTGATCGCCTACACCATCGTCGGCACCGCCGACGAGCTGGCGCAGGTGACGGAATCCGAGGTCATCAAATTCTCCGCCGGCGGCTTCCGCGACTTCACCCGCATCGCGGCCTCGGACCCGACGATGTGGCGCGACGTATTCCTCGCCAACAAGGACGCCGTGCTCGAGATGCTCGGCACCTTCAACGAGGATCTGTCGAAGCTGACCCGCGCGATCCGGCGCGGCGACGGCGAAGCGCTGTTCGACCACTTCACCCGCACCCGCGCCATCCGCCGCGGCATCGTCGAGACCGGCCAGGACTCCGCCGCACCCGACTTCGGCCGGCCGCATGCGAATTTGGAGAAGTAGCCGGGGCGACTCTTTCCATTCGTCGTCCCGGCGAAAGCCGGGACCCATACTCCGCGGCGGGTGTGGTTGACGGGACTCGTCGTTTCAGCTTCGCGCAACGATGCAGCGAAACCCATCATTGGCGCCGCGGGCTTAAATCGATGGGTTTCGCTTCGCTCTACCCATCCTACAATTGGAGTTGCCCGTCGGATTGTGTCGCCGCAGGGCCGACCCACCTACCGGCGGACGGAGCGAGCTGATAGCCTCCAGCAGGAAAGCCGGCGCGTCGCTGATGACAGGGAGCGATCAGATGATACTCAGTCCGGATCATGTGACTATCGCAGTGGCAGATGCCGGCCCGGCGATCGAATTCTTCGCACTGCTCGGCTTCAAGAAGACTCACGTCGCGACCATCGACGGCGGCGTTCCCGCCCGGTACATGGGCATGCCGGCCATGAGAGCGCAGCACATCACCCTCGCACTCGAAGGAGCGGATTTCGAAATCCAGCTGCTTCAGTTCGACCCGCTCCCGGGGACCGATCCGGGGGTGCACCCGACCAATCTGCGAAAGCTGGGCTTCAATCACCTCGCCTTCCGCGTCGACGACATCGAGGCGGCCACCGCGCACCTGGTGGCCAACGGTGTCACCATGCTGAGCGAGGAGATGGACTACATCAGCCGGAAGCTCCGGCTGTTCGAGGGCCCAGAGGGCATCACCTTCGAGTTGGTCCAGCGGGACGCCTGAGACTACGCTGGCCAGGGCCGTTTGCATTGCCCCAAGCGGCGCGGAATGATGTCGGCTTTTGACCCGAGCGGACCCGATCTTCGGCTAGCCCGGGCCAATATCCCGCCCCATTATCACGAGACCTCGGGCGCGCTATCATCCGGCCATTCTTTAGACAAGACTGAAGGGAGTGCTGGAGGCTGATCGCCCCTGACGGATAGCCGAGTCGGCACTCTTGGGTGACATTGGACGGAAAGGGAAACGTCAATGAACTCCACGCCCACTCCGAACCCAGTTGGATCGAACGATAGCCCGAGCGCGCGCGCCGACGAACGACTCGCGGAAGCCCAAAAGCAGATTGCGCGCGCCGATGAAGAACTCACGCGCTTGAGTGAACAGCTCGCAAGAATGGAGCGCGATGCCGCGTCCCACCCGTCGGCAAAGCCAAACCCGCCCTCGGTCGGACCCAACCCCGTTTCTTCCGGGCCCAGCCCTGCTTCTTCCGGACTTGCCTCGCAATCGCGGCCCGCGAAGACCGGTATTCCGCGCCCTCACCGCCTTGTCGGTGGCAGCATGTATCGTGGTCGCTGCCCTGGCTTTGCAGTCGTCATATGGCGGGGAAGCCAAGCTGCTTGTCGCCCGTTGGGCGCCGCAGCTCGTTTCAACTCCAGCATTGCCGCCGGATGATCCGCAGCCTCCGGCGCAGCCCGCTCCACCTGCCGTTCAGGTCGCCGCGGCAGACGCCGCTCCGCCCCAAGCGACGCCGTTGCCTCAGACCGCACCACCGCAGGACGCCGCGCCGACGGCCAACACAGCCCTTCCCGATCAGACGCAGCTGCTGCAAACGATCGCACGCGACCTCGCAAATGTTGAGCGAAATATCGAGCAACTAAAGGCGAACCAGCAACAGATGGCCCGCGAGAGCTCCAAAGCCATTGAGGAACTCAAGGCGAGCCAGGAAGAAATGAAACGAGCGCTCGCGAAGGTTTCCGAGCCGAAGGCGTCACCGGCTCCGACGCAGCCGGCGCCGGCCGCGCGCAAGCCCGAGCGGACGTCTATCCCGCCATACGCAAGAGCGCGGCCTCGTATCCCGAGGGAGTGGTTCTACGACGAATGGTGACCGTCGATGCAGCCATCCTTCAGTTCCGGATCGCTTCAAGCCGGCGGCAGGCCGAGTGACTGCGCGGCCTCCATCCAGACCGGCAATTCGCGCTGATACAGCGCATTGCTGTCCTTGAAGCCGATCGCGGGCTCCAGCACGAAGGTCGCAAGCACCTCCTTGACCTTCGGATCGCTATTGGCGGCGACGCAAATCTCCGACAGCCGATCGACGATCGGCTGCGGCGTCGCCTTCGGCAGCGCCCAGCCCGAGAAGCCGCTCACGGTGAAGAACTTCGACGTCGTGCCCTGCTCGGGCAGCGTCCTGATCTCGGGGATCGCGTCGACCTTCTTCGAATGCACCCCGAAGACGACGCCGCGACCGCTTTGCAGGACGGTTTGCGCGGCGGTGTAGCTGCCCATCGCGACATCGAGCGTGCCTTCCGCAAGCCCGGTCCACATCGGTGCCTCGCCGCGATAGTGGATCGGCTCGATGGTGAGGCCATACTGCTTGTTGAGCTCGTTGATCGTCATGTGCGGCGCGGAGCCCGCGCTATAGGTGCCGAAATTCACCTTGCCGCTGCTGCGCGCATAGGCGACGAATTCCGCCAGTGTCTTGACGCCCAATTTCGGGCTCGCGACCAGCAGCAGCCCGGCGCCCGGGATCACGCTGACCAGCGTCAGATCCTTGTCCATGTCGTAGCCGGGGTTCTTCATCATCGCGCGGTTCATCACGTAAGTGGTCGAGATCGAGCACAGGATGGTGTGACCGTCAGGCGCGGCACGCGCCACCTCGGCGGCGCCGATCGAGCCCGAGGCGCCCGCCTTGTTCTCGATGACGACGGTTTGCCCGACTTGCCTTGCGATGAATTCGCCGAAGGCGCGTGCCAGGAGATCGGTCTGCCCGCCGGCGGGGTAGCTGCAGATCATGCGGATTTGCCGCGAGGGCCAGGCGGCTTGCGCCGAGGCGCCGCGCGGCAGGAAGGGCATCGCAGCGGCCGCGGTTCCGGCAGCGATGACGTGACGGCGGGTGAATTTCGCTGGCATGAAGTCCCTCCCCGATTTTTTGGTGAGGGTATCGCATCGGCCGATCGCAGCTACGGGACAGATTGGCGCAGCGGGCCGCAGGTCTGCGACCGTGCTCACCGCCGCAGCCGTTGATCCCGGATCGGCCGCGTCGACATCGCGGCGGCGTTCGCCAGCCGCTGACGGCCGACGAGACCGGCGGTCGCCAGCATGATGCCGCCGCCGAACCACCAGGTGCCGATCACGAACTCCCAGGCGCGCGGCGGAATCTCGTCGAACACGATGCCGTAGACCGACACCAGCGCAGCCAGCGCGGCAAGGAAGATGCCGCCCGCGCTCATCAGCTCGACGGCATCGATGCGACCCGTGCCGCGCATCACCGGCTTGGGAACATCGATGCCGAGATAGAAGCCGACTGCACCGATCACGATCGTCGTCGCGATGAAGCCGAGCGTGCCGAAGACAGCGACATGGCCCTTGGCGAGCTGGGCGGCGACGAAGGTGCCGGCCATGGCACCGGCCATCGCGAGGCCAGTTCGCTGCAGCACATGCGCGGCGCGGCTGACCATCATCAGTTCGCGCGCGATCACGGCCCTTTGCTTCGGTCTGGTCACGATCCTCATGTGCGGTGTTCCTTTGCCGGTGGTGCACTCCCTCTCCCCGTTCTTACGGGGTCGAGACAAGCGAAGCGTGCTCTTGGAGGGTTGGGGTGAGGGGCCGTCTCCGCATGGATGGTGATAGCAACGTTTGCGGAGGCTCCCCCTCACCCGGGGCGCATCTAACGATGCGCGCCGACCTCTCCCCGCGCGCGGGGCGAGGTAACCAGAGTTCGTAGCTCGGCTCGAAATGACATCGTCACGCCCTAGAACGGGTAGTAGCGGATCTGGGTCATGACGATGTGGTCGTCGGTCTTCGGCGCGCCGCCGACACCCTGGAAGGCGAAGCGCTGGGTGTAGGAATATTGCGCGCCGGCCTTGATGGTGCCGTAGGAGCCCTTGAAGATCGTGTCGTAGAAGCCCGCGGTGTACTGCCTCACCTCCGAAGTGTTGCCGTTGCAGGTCGCGGCCGGCGAGTTCTCGATGTTGCAGCCGAGGTTGTTGTAGAGCGGATTGCCGTAGCCGAACGGCACCGTGCCGACATTGGAGAAGGTCGCCTTGGTCTTTTCGAGCCCGGCATAGGCGTAGAGATCGAGCGACGGCGTCGTGTGCCAGACCGAGCCGACCAGGAAAGCCGTGATCGGCAGCGGCTGGATCGAGCCGTCCTGGCGCACGGTTGCATCCGGGAATGGCGTTGCGGTGAAGCGGCCCAGCGCACCGTAGGAGGCGGAGGCCTGCACCTCGAGCAGCTTCGGCACGATCTCGGCCGAGAGGTGGCCGCCGAAGCTGACCGTGTTGACGTCGTGATTGGCGAAGTTGAAGCGATCATAGAAGTCGCGGTAGAGCGCCCACGCCTCGACATGCAGCTTGTAGGGCCCGAGCCGCGGATCCCACGCGCCCTTCACGGTGAAATCCGGAACGTGGTTGAGGCTGACATTGTTCAGGCTGTTGAAGAAGCTGCCGCCCGGACCGGTGAGATTGACCAGCAGATTCGGATTGAGCACGCCCTGCGGGCCAACCGCCGGCGTGCCGACCAGCGGGTTGTTGCCGCCGAAAAAGGATGTCTGCGGATTCTCCGCCGAGACCGCGAGCTTGAACTCCGGCCCGATATCCTGCCAGACCCGGACGCCGGGTTGGCGCGCGCCGAGAAAGCCCGGCACCAGCTCGAAATCGATCACGCCCGGCGTATCGGCGCCTCGCGGATCGATGCCGGCCTTGCTCGGCGTGTTCAGCGACCATGATTGGCCGGCGAGGACATGCAGGCCGAGATCGCTGCGGTCGATCTCGATGCTGGCCTGCCGCAGCCGCGGATTGAACGAATTGGTCGCGACCGAATTGGCGGTCTGCGCCGCGCCCTCGAAATCGAGCTCGCCATAGCCGGCGACGTGGATGTTCTCCGTGGCGTTGGCTTCGGCGAGCACCGAGAAGCGGGTCTGGCGCGCGGTGAAGCGCGACTCGCCGGTGTTGTAGTTCTTGCTCTGCGGGAACGGGATGAAGTTGTAGACCGAGCCCGAATCGGAGGCGAGGTTGCGGCTGCGATAGATGCCGGTGAGATCGACCCAGCCGCCGAAGGTGAAGGTGACGCCCTTGTAGCAGAGCTTGCCCGATGCGCAGGGATCGAACGGCACCGGCGCCTTCGCCGTCATCTGCGCGTTCTGAATTGCGTTCTGTCTTGCGGCCAGCGCCTCCTCCTTGCGCGCCTGCGTCTCCATTTTCTGCTCGAGCTGCTTGAGCCGTGCCTTCAGCGCACGCAGCTCGGACGCATCGTCCTCCGCCAACGCCGAGCCTGCCGACAGCAGCATGCTGCCGAGCAGAATTCCCCCGAGAATTCGCATCGCTTCTCCTCCACACGAGGTTGTTTCCTCAGGCGAAAGAGAGCGGTACTCGGGGAGTGATATTCGCGCCGGGGCGTATTATTCCGGTCACGTTTTTCTCATCGCGGCGGCGGGAATAGATCGCGGTAATCGACGATAGCGCGCGAGGAGATAGTGAGTGGCCTTACCGGTATGCTCATTGCGAGCGAAGCGAAGCAATCCATCGCGCGGCATATGCGGAGCCATGGATTGCTTCGTCGCTATCGCTCCTCGCAATGACGGATGTTTCCGCAGCGTCCATCCGCTCAGAACAGCGGCGGAATCTGCGCGACTTTCAGCGGCCCCAAGAACACCGCGCCGTCGGCGAAGCGCAGCGGGAAGCTGCGCGCCTTCTTGCCTTCGAGGATAGCCTCGGTGCCGAGCGAATTGATGCCGGCGGAAATGCCGGCATTGGCGTTCTGCTTGATCACCTTGCCGAGGCCGGGGATGGCGCGATCCAGCGCGCCGAAGAGATTGCTGAGGTCCTGGCTCTTCACGCCGGGCGCGACGCGATCAAGCGTTGCCTGCGGCACGCCCTCCTCCAGCATCTTGTCGATGCCGAGCGCGGGGATGACGCGCTCGAGGCCGGCGACCGTCATCTGCAATTCGCCCTCGATGCGCCCTTGCGCGTTGAGGCGCAGCATGCCGGCCGCGACCGACAGCACATCGCCCTGCTCGATCCGCGACTGCTGGATCTCGACGCTGCCGCCGGCGGCCTGGATCTCGCGGAAGCGATCCGGCCAGGGTTTCGGCGAGAAATCCTTCAGGCCATTGAGCCGCGCATGGATGTCGGCGTTGAACGGCTGGGCGAGCAGCGGATGCACCTCCTGCAAGGTGCCGCCGGCAATCTGCAGCACGGCCTCGATCGCCGGACTGTCCGGCGCCGAGCCGTCGACCTGCCTGCCGTGCAGCTCGATGTGATTGACCCGCGCCAGCGGCACCGGCGCCGCGCCGCCGGTGCGGTCGATGGCGAGATCGTCGAACACCAGCGAGGCGCGCTGCGGCGGCGCCGGCAGGCCGACCACGCTGCTGCGTGCCTTGCTCCAGCTCACCGACAGCGTCGGCTGCGCGCCGCGCTCGGCGATCGTGGCCGGTCCCTTGAACTCCGCGATCACGAGCTTGGGATCGTAGACCTGCGCCACGACCAGGATCTCGGCGAGCCGCGCCACGAACGCCATCTGCGGCGCGGCGGTCTGCGAGACCAGCATCACGCTCGGATCGGTGCAGCGGACCTCGAACCGGAACGGGTAGCCCGCCACCGAACGGTCCCCGCAATCATAGACCCGGCCGGCCTTCGCCTCCTGCGCGCGCCAGGCATCGGCCTGCACGCCGACCTGCGAGGCGGCGAAGAACCAGAAGGCACTCCACAGCACCGCGGCGATCAGGACCGCGACCGGGACGGCATAAAGGCCGAAGCGCGAGCGGCGGCGGGGGGCGGAGGTCTGATCCGACATGCAGGTCCTTTGGCGGGCGAATTTGTCAAAATCTAAGCGGCCGCGGGCCTTGAACAAGCCCCGAGCAACCCTTGAGCGAGCCTTCAGCAAGCCTTGGAAACTTCACGGAATCCGCTTCGCTTCGACGGCCCGTTCTGCTAGCCCATCAGCGCGATGTCAGCAAATCCTCCCCATTCCGAAACCGACGGCGACCTCTGGGTGTTCGGCTATGGCTCACTGATGTGGAAGCCGGGCTTCGAGTTCCTGGAACAGGTGCCGGCGCGGCTGATCGGCGAGCATCGCGCGCTCTGCGTCTATTCGTTCGACCACCGCGGCACGCCGGAGAAGCCGGGCCTGGTGCTCGGGCTCGACCGCGGCGGCGCCTGCCGCGGCATCGCATTCCGCGTCGCCGCCCGCCTGCGCCACGACACCATCGCCTATTTGCGCGGACGCGAGCAGACCACCAACGTCTATCGCGAGGTGATGCGCTCGGTGTGGCTGGAGAATGCGGCGCGCGAGCGCGTCAGCGCGCTGGCCTATGTGGTCGATCGCGGTCATGTGCAATATGCCGGGCGGCTGTCGCTCGCCGAGCAGCAGCGCCTGGTGCTGCAGGGCCATGGCCGCTCCGGCAACAACCGCGACTATGTGCTCTCGACAGTGGCCTCGATCGAGAAGCAGGGCTTTCGCGACACGCAGCTGCACCAGCTAGCGACGATGCTGCATGATGCCCACGCGGCGCGTCACCCGCTGCAGGATGCCCGGGATGCGTAAGGCTGCGTCGCGAGGCTCTACTTAGTTCGCTTGGCCAACCGTCGTTTAACGACCTCGCCGAGCGGACTATCCGGCGACTTGCGGAATGCCTTGAGCTTCTTCATTTGGCCTTTGCGCAGTGCTTGCGACTGCGCTTCACCACCATCATCGATCAGCCTTTGTAAACGGGTTTTGCCAGATCCTCGATTTTCGGCGTGCGCCGCGGTGCATCCGGCAAATCGCGGCGGCGGTATGGCGCCGCCCTGTGACATTTAGGCTTTTGCATCCCGGCGCGGACGGATAGAAGCTGATCCGCAAACAGCGCTCGCAAATTCGATGAACCTCTCCGCCCCCTTTGTCCGACGGCCGGTCGGCACCACGCTGCTGTCGCTTGGACTGGTGGTGGCGGGCATCATTGCGTTCTTCAAGCTGCCGGTGTCGCCGCTGCCCGACGTCGACATCCCGACCATCATGGTGCAGGCGACCCTGCCCGGCGCCAGCCCGGCCGACGTCGCCTCCACGGTGGCAAGCCCGCTCGAGCGCCACCTCGGCCAGATCGCCAGCGTCACCGAAATGACGTCGGTGTCCTCGCTCGGCTCTGCCCGCATCACGCTGCAGTTCGATATCGACCGCGACATCAACGGCGCCGCGCGCGACGTGCAGGCGGCGATCAACGCGGCGCGGGCGGACCTGCCGACCAACCTGCGCGCCAACCCGACCTACCGCAAGTTCAACCCGGCCTCGGCGCCGATCCTGATCTACACCTTGACCTCGGACACGCTGACGCCGGCCGAGCTCTATGACGCCGCCTCGACCGTGCTGGCGCAGAAGTTGTCGCAGGTCGAGGGCGTCGGCGAAGTCTCGGTCGGCGGCGGCTCGCTGCCGGCGGTGCGCGTCGAGCTGATCCCGCCGGCGCTGTACAAATACGGCATCGGGCTCGAGGACGTCCGCGCCGCGCTCTCGAGCGCCAATGCGCACAGCCCGAAGGGCGGCATCGACGTCGGCAACCAGCGCTACCAGATCTACGCCAACGACCAGGCCCGCAAGGCGGCCGACTACAGGCCGCTGGTCGTCGCCTACCGCAACGGCGCGGCGGTGCGCCTGACCGATGTCGGCGACGTGATCGATTCCGTCGAGAATGTGCGCACGCTCGGCCTTTCCAACGGCAAGCCGGCCGTCGTGATGATCGTGTACCGGCAGCCGGGCGCCAACATCATCAAGATGGTCGACACCGTGAAAGGGCTGATGCCGCAGCTGAAGGCCTCGGTCTCGCCTGCGGTTGACATCACCCTCGCGATGGACCGCTCGAAGACAATCCGGGCCTCGCTGCACGACGTCGAGATCACGCTGTTGATCGCGGTGGCGCTGGTGATCCTGGTGGTGTTCGCCTTCCTGCGCAATGCCCGGGCCACGCTGGTCCCGGTGGTGGCGGTCGGCGTGTCATTGATCGCGACGTTCGCCGTGATGTATCTACTCGGCTACACGCTCGACATCTTCTCGCTGATGGCGCTGACGGTGGCGACCGGCTTCGTGGTCGACGACGCCATCGTGGTGCTGGAGAACATCACCCGGCACATGGACGCCGGGCTGTCGCGGCTCGAGGCCACGCTGGTCGGCACCCGCGAGGTCGGCTTCACGGTGCTGTCGATGAGCGTGTCGCTGATCGCGGTGTTCGTGCCGATCCTGCTGATGGGCGGCCTGGTTGGCCGCCTGTTCCGCGAATTCGCCATGACCATCACGATCGCGATCGTGATCTCGCTGGTGGTCTCGCTGACCACGACGCCGATGATGTGCGCGGTACTGCTGCGCAAGGAGGAGGGCCGGCCGCACGGCCGGATCTACCGGATCAGCGAACGCATCTTCGAGCTGATGCTGAACGGCTACCGCGCGACGCTCGGCCTCGCGCTGCGCCATCCGCTCCTGGTGATGCTGATCCTCTGCTCGACGCTCTATTTGAACTTCCATCTCTACAAGGTGGTGCCCAAGGGCTTCGTGCCGCAGCAGGACACCGGATTGCTGGTCGGCTCGATTCAGGCCGACCAGAGCACCTCGTTCCAGCTGATGCAGCAGAAGCTGACCCAGTTCATCGACATCGTGAAATCAGATCCGGCGGTCGACACCGCGGTCGGCTTCACCGGCGGCGGCGGCGTAGGTCCCGGCGGCACCAACACCGGCACCGTGTTCGCCTCGCTGAAGCCGATGGACGAGCGCCGGCTGCGCGCCGACAAGGTGATCGAGCGGCTGCGCGAGCCATTGGCAAGCGTCGCGGGCGCCACGCTGTTCCTGCAATCGATCGGCGACCTCGGCGCCGGCGGACGCTCGGGCAATGCGGCGTATCAGTACACGCTGAAGGGCTCGACCTTCGAGGAGCTGAACGAGTGGACGCCGAAGCTCGTCGCGGCATTGCAGAAGGAGCCGACGCTCGCCGACGTCAACAGCGACCAGCAGAACAAGGCGCTGCAAGCCAATCTGATCATCGATCGCGACGCCGCCTCCCGGCTCGGGATCACCGTCAGCCAGCTCGACAACACGCTCTATGACGCGTTCGGGCAGCGCCAAGTCTCGACCATTTTCGTCGCGCGCAACCAGTATCATGTCATCATGGAGGTCGCGCCGCGTTTCTCGCAGGACCCGCAGACCCTCAAGGAGGTCTATATCTCGACCTCGGGCGGCTCGGCGAGCGGCACGCAGAGCACCAATGCCGTGGCCGGCACGGTGGCCTCGTCCTCGCAAAAAAGCTCGGTCAGCGCGGTCGCCGCCAATGTGGTGCGCAACCAGGCCACCAATTCGATCGGCGCCACCGGCAAGGGCGTCGCATCGACCGGTACCGCGGTCTCCACCAGCGCGGAGACCATGATCCCGCTGTCGAGCGTCGCACGCTTCGAGCACGGCGAGACGCCGCTTTCCGTCAACCACCAGGATCTCCTGGTCTCGAGTACCATCTCGTTCAACCTGCCGCCGGGCGTCTCGCTGAGCACGGCGACCACCACGATCGAGAACGCGATGCACGCGCTCGGCATGCCCGCGGGCATTTCCGGCGGGTTTGCGGGCTCCGCGAAAATCTTCCAGCAGGCGCTGGCGAACGAGCTGTTCCTGATCCTCGCCGCGCTGGCGACGATCTACATCTCGCTCGGCATGCTCTACGAGAGCTACATCCACCCGCTGACCATCCTCTCCACCTTGCCCTCGGCAGGCGTCGGCGCGGTGGCGGCCTTGATGCTGTCGCACACCGATTTCGACATCATCGGCATGATCGGGGTGATCCTCCTGGTCGGCATCGTCAAGAAGAACGCCATCATGATGATCGACTTCGCGCTCGATGCCGAGCGCCAGCGCGGGCTGTCGTCGCGCGATGCGATCTACGAGGCCTGCCTGATGCGCTTCCGGCCGATCATGATGACGACGCTGGCTGCCTTGTTCGGCGCGGTGCCGCTGATGATCGGCCTCGGCGAAGGCAGCGAGCTGCGTCAGCCGCTCGGCATCGCGATCTTCGGCGGGCTGATCCTGAGCCAGATCCTGACGCTCTACACGACGCCGGTGGTCTATCTCTATCTCGACCGCGCCAGGCTCTGGACCCAGCGCCGCCGCGCCGCGCGCCGCGCACGCCGGGCCGCGGCATCAAGCGCCGCCGGTCGTTGACAGACCGGTATCGATCTTGCCAACCTTGCGCCGTGAGCGGACGCAAGGAACCGATCTGTGACTCTCGCACCTGAACTCGCCGCGTCGCGCTGGTTCAACACCAGCGAGCCGCTGACCCTGGCTGGGCTGCGCGGCCGGCCGGTGCTGCTGCACGCGTTCCAGATGCTGTGCCCCGGCTGCGTCGCGCACGGCACGCCGCAGACCCAGCGCGCGTTCGAGCTGTTCAAGCATTCGGACCTGCAGGTGATCGGGCTGCACACCGTATTCGAGCACCACGCGGCGATGACGGAGGTGTCGCTGGAAGCCTTCATCCACGAGTACCGGCTGACCTTCCCGATCGGCGTCGACGAGGCCGGCGAAGGCACGCCGATCCCGGTCACCATGCAGCGCTACGGCATGCAGGGAACGCCGACCAGCATCCTCATCGGCCGCGACGGCAACGTCGTGCATCATGGCTTCGGACAACAGAGCGACATGGCGCTCGGCGCGATCATCGCGGCCGAGCTTGCCGCGCCGCATGGCCGATAGCGGCCCGCCTCGGCTGCAACCCGGCTCACGCGACTGCGTTATGACGGCGTCGCGCAATGCGTGATAGCGTTCCGCCAACCAGAACCATCGCATTGCGGGAGGATGTCATGAAAACCTATCAGCTCTACATCAACGGCCAGTATGTCGACCCCGCCAATGGCGAATGGTTCGACAGCATCGATCCCTATCGCGGCGAGGCCTGGGCGAAGATTCCGCGCGGCACGGCCGCCGACGCCGACAAGGCGGTGAAATCAGCCAATGAGGCGATGTGGCGCGGCCCCTGGGCGAAGATGACGGCCTCCGCACGCGGCAAGGTGATGCGCAAGCTCGGCGACCTCGTCGCGGCCAATGCCGAGCGCCTTGCCGAGATCGAGGTGCGCGACAACGGCAAGCTGATGGCCGAGATGCTCGGCCAGTTGCGCTACCATCCGGAGTGGTGGTGGTATTTCGGCGGGCTCGTCGACAAGCTCGAGGGCGGCCTGGTGCCGATCGACAAGGCGGAGACCTTTGCCTACACGACCCATGAGCCGGTCGGGGTGGTCGCGGCGCTGACCGCCTGGAATTCGCCGCTGCTGTTCGTCGCCTGGAAGTGCGCCGCCGCGCTCGCCGCTGGTTGCGCCGTGGTCGTCAAACCGTCGGAATTCACCTCGGCCAGCACGCTGGAATTCGCCGCGCTGACCAAGGAAGCCGGAATTCCCGACGGCATCTTCAACGTGGTGACCGGCTTCGGTCCCGAGGCGGGCTCCGCGCTGATCGCCCATCCCGGCGTCGCCAAGATCACCTTCACGGGATCCGATACGACCGGCGCAAAGGTCTACGAGACCGCGGCCAAGAGCCTGAAGCGCGTCTCGCTCGAGCTCGGCGGCAAGTCGCCCAACATCGTGTTCGAGGACGCCGACCTCACCGCCGCCGCGGCCGGCGCGATCTCCGGCATCTTCGCTGCCACGGGGCAGACCTGCATCGCGGGATCGCGCCTTCTGGTGCAGAGCTCGATCAAGGAAAAATTCGTCGCGCGGGTGCTGGAGCTGGCAAAGTCCGCCAAGATCGGCGATCCCATGCAGTCCGACACCAATGTCGGCCCGATCACGACGCCGGCGCAGTACAAGAAGGTGCTCGACTATATCGACATCGCCAAGGCCGAGGGCGCGCGCTGCCTGCTCGGCGGCAAGCCGGCCACCGGCGACGGCATCAAGGGCGGCCAGTTCGTCGAACCGACCATCTTCACCGACGTCGACAACACCATGCGGATCGCGCGCGAGGAGGTGTTCGGACCGGTGCTGTCGATCATCTCTTTCGACACCGAGGAGGACGCCATCCGGATCGCCAACGACACGATCTACGGCCTCGCCGCCGGCATCTGGACCAAGGATCTCGCGCGCGCCATCCGCGTGCCGAAGCAACTGCGCGCGGGCACCGTGTGGGTGAACACCTACCGGGCCATCAGCTACATGATGCCGTTCGGCGGCATGAAGCACTCCGGCGTCGGCCGCGAAAGCGGCATCGACGCGGTCCGCGAATATCAGGAGACCAAGAGCGTCTGGATCTCGACCGCGACGGACGTGCCGGCCAATCCGTTCGTGATGCGGTGAGTTTTCCGCACTGACATCGCTTGCTTCACCGCTCCCGGACGGACAGCGGTACGACGGCACCCGCGCGCCGAGCTGTCGCACTTGACGTGCAGGGTGGAGCAGCGATCATCAGCCCCACGGCACACGCCGAAGAGCGTGGCCGATACTTGGGGAGATTCGCCATGACGTTTCGTTACTCACGCGCAGTGTTCTGCGCGCTGATGCTCGCCACCGCCCAACCTGCCCTCGCCGACAAGAAATACGGCCCCGGTGTCACCGATACCGAGGTGAAGATCGGCCAGACCATGCCCTATAGCGGCCCGGCGTCCGCCTACGGCACCCAGGGGCGTCTCGAAGAGGCCTACTACGCGATGATCAACGCGAAGGGCGGCGTGAACGGCCGAAAGATCAAGCTGATTTCACTGGACGACGCCTATTCGCCGCCGAAGACCGTGGAGCAGACGCGACGCCTCGTCGAACAGGACGAGGTGCTGGCAATCATCGGTACCATCGGCACGCCGACCAATTCAGCGATCCAGAAGTATCTGAACCAGAAGAAGGTCCCGCAGATCTTCATTTCGACGGGCGCGGCAAAATGGGACGACCCGAAGAACTTCCCGTGGACCACCCAGCTTTATCCGCCCTACCAGATGGAGGGCATGATCTTCGCCAAATATCTGTTGAAGAACAAGCCCGACGCGAAGCTCGGCGTGTTCTCCCAGAACGATGATGCCGGAAAGGATTACGTCAAGGGGCTGAAGGATGGCCTCGGCGACAAGGCGAAGACGATGATCGTGAAGGAAGTGACCTACGAGGTTTCCGATCCGACGGTCGATTCGCAGATCGTCTCCCTGAAAGCCTCCGGCGCCGACACGCTGTTCACGATGGCGACGCCCAAGTTCGGCGCGCAGGCGATACGCAAGGTCTACGAGCTCGGATGGAAACCGCTGAACTACGTGGTCAGCGTCTCCTCATCGATCAAGGGCGTCATGGAGCCGGCCGGCATCGAAGCTTCGAAGGGATTATTGACCGCGCTGGCGTTCAAGACGCCGACCGATCCCACCTGGGAGAACGCCGCCGACGTGAAGGAGTTCAAGGAATTCCTGGCGAAGTGGTATCCGCAAGGCGACATCGCCGACGGCAGCAACGTCACCGGCTACATCTCGGCCTATATGACGGTGAAGGTCATCGAGATGTGCGGCGATGATCTGACGCGCGAGAATTTGCTGAAGCAGGCAACCAACCTCAACAAGGTGGTTGCGCCGTTGCTGCTGCCCGGCATCGCTATCTCGACGCGGCCGGACCGCTATGCGCCGTTCACGCAGATGCAGATCGCGACGTTCGACGGCAAGAGTTGGGTGCCGCAAGGCGAGACCTTCAACACCGACGCGGCGGCCGCTCAGTAGTGGCGACGCCATTCGCAATACGGTAACTCTCCGCATCGTCATGGGCCGGGCAGCCGCCCGAAGGACGGCATCGCTTCGGCTTGCCTGTGCCCGGCCATCCACCGTCTTGCTTCGGGCCGAACCAAAAACGTGGATGCCCGGGACAAGCCCGGGCATGACGATTTCTGAAGGGACCGACGAAACCGCGCGCACGAAATTCCCGGCAGCAACCGCACCAGGGCTTGTGCTGCGCCCTACCCTTTCGCCGCGTTCGGCACACCGCCGAACAATTTCGCCTGCTCGGCGCGGCCGGCCTCGACGATGCGGGTGGTGGCGGTTTCGATCTGGTCGCGCAAGCGAGCCATGAACTCATCGCGCGGCAATCCCGGCGGCAGCGGATCGAGGAATTCGACCACCAGCGTCCCCGGATAGCGCATGAAGGTGCGGCGCGGCCAGAACAGCCCGGAATTGAGCGCGATCGGCAGGCACGGCACGCCGCTCTCGGCATAGATCTGCGCGACGCCGGCCTTGTAGTTCGGCGGCGCCCCTGGTGCGGTACGGGTGCCCTCGGGAAAGATCACAAGCTGCCGGCCGAGCTTCACCTCGGCCGCCGCGCGCTTCAGCGTCTTGATCAGCGAGCGCGGGCCGCCGCCGCGCTCGACCGAGATCATGCCGACCTTCTTGAGGTACCAGCCGAACACCGGGATCATCATCAGCTCGCGCTTCAGGATGAACAGCGGATGCTCGAAGAAGCGCACCAGCGCGAACGTCTCCCAGAACGACTGGTGCTTCGAGGCGACGACCAGCGGCCCGCTCGGTATCTTCTCGATCCCGCGAAACTCGATCCTGATGTTGCAGATCACGCGCATCAGGAACAGGCTGGTGTTGGCCCACGCGACTTCGAGCGCCATCAACGCCCCCCGCGGCAACAGCAGCGCCGGCAGCGCGATGATGCAGAGCACCACCAGCACGAGATAGAACAGCACGTTGAAGATCAGCGAGCGCAGGAAGATTGAAGTCATTCTCTCAACACTATCCTTTACACCGTCATTCCGGGATGGTGCGTCAGCACCAGACCCGGAATCTCGAGATTCCACAATTCGCAATTACGAATTGGGGTTCGATGCCGCGCATCGCCCCGGAATGACGGTGCCTGATACATCAATTCGCCTGCGCCGTCGCCGGGCGGCGCGGCGCGGCAGCCGGCTCGGCGAGATCGGAGGTCAGGTCGAGGCCGAGACCGGCCAGCCGCACCCGCATCTCGGCGGCGACATATTTGGCGTATTCCGATAGCAAGAGACGGAACGTCGCGCCGCTCGTCCACCACGGCTCGTCGCGCCATTTGTCGCCGACCACCGCGAACGGGATCAGCGTGACGTCGGGCATCGCATGTGACAGTTCCACGATCGCCCGCGGCATGTGGTAGTTCGAGGTCACCACGATCAGCGACTTGAAGCCGCGCTCGCGCGCCCAGCGCCGCGTCTCCGCCGCGTTGCTGCGGGTGTTCAGCGCCGAGCGGTCGAGATCGACGCAGCAGCTCATCAGCCCCTTGCTGTCCGGCACGGAGCGGGAAATGTCGCTGGCGTCGTTGGTCGGATGTACGCCCGAGATCAGCAAACGCTTGCCGTAGCCGGCAGCCAACAGTTCCATGGCGTCGGACACCCGCGACGAGCCGCCGGTCAGCACCACGATGCCGTCGGCATTTTGCGGCGGGTCGGTCTCGACGCCGCGCAATTGCGAGAGGAAGCCGACAAAGCCGACCGCCGCGGCGACGAAGGCAAGCGCCAGCGGCGCGACGATGACGGCGCGCAGCCAGCCGCGCGGGCGCGCGGCAAAGCCATTCGGCGACGTATCGTCGGACTGCAAACTCATGTGATGCGGTTATCCTTCCCCCGGGGGATTTTAAAGCATGATCCGGAAAAGTGGAAACCGGTTTTCCTCGGGACCAGTGCCGCGTGCCGCGCGCGAAATCACACTTGGGCGACGAAATGCGATCACGAGGCGGCGCCATGATTTCGAGTTTTCGCGGCGCCGTCAGTCGATGTCGTCGAGCGTGGCAAACAGGGTGCGCCGCGATGCCCACGCGGTGATCGCCGCGATCAGCACCGCCTGCATCGCCAGCACCAGATAGCCCGACGGACGCAGCGAGAACGTGCCGAGCAGGGCCGCGAACTGGTCGCCCACCGGCGTGCCGGAGAACCAGTTGGCGATCGACTCGGAGAAGCCGAACGCCAGCATCGCCGCACCGCCACCGATCAGCCCGCCTTCGAGGCCGAGCCGAAGGAAATGCCGCAGGAAGCGGTTGGCGATGAAGCTGTCGCCGGCGCCGACAAAATGCAGCACCTCGACGATCGGGCGGTTGGCGGCCATCGCGCCGCGGGTCGCGAACGACACCGAGATGATGGTTGCGATGATCACGAGGATGAGGATGCCGACGCCGGCGAACGTCGTGGCGCCGGTCATCGAGCGCATGCGCTCGATCCAGGCGCGGTGATCGTCGACGCTTGCGGTCGGCGCCGCCTGCGTCACCCGCGCGCGTAAGCCGGCGAGATCGAGCGTGGTGCCGGGCTGCACCCGCGCCACGATGACGCGCGGCACCGGCAGTTCGTCGATCGAGAGCCCGCTGCCGAGCCACGGCTCCAGCAGCTTGGCGGATTCCTCCCTGCTGAACGGACGGACCTCGAGAATGCCGGGCTGCGCCCGCATCGCGTCCACCGCGGCCTGCGCGTCGCGATCGAGGTCGCGGCCCGGCGAGGGGCGCACCTGGATGGTGATCTCGCTCGATACTTCCGACTGCCATTCGGCGGCTGACGCGCTGACCAGCAGCACGGTGCCTGTCGTCAGCGAGGCGAGGAAGGTCATGATCGCGACGACCGCGACCAGTGCACGGCCCGAAATCGACGCCCGCGGCACGATCGGCGACATGTTGCGCGCAGTGGCCGGGACCTGCGGGCGTTCGCGCCCGAGATCGACCAACGACACTTTCTCGTCGCCGCTCCTATTCATAGATGTGCAGCCGTCCCTGATGCAGCACCAGCCGCCTCGCTTCGTATTGATCCATCAGCGTGATGTCGTGGGTCGCGATGATGACCGCGGTGCCGGATTTGTTGAGCTCGATGAACAGCCGCAGCAGGCGGCGCCCGAGCGTCGGATCGACGCTGCCGGTCGGCTCGTCCGCCAACAGCAGTTGCGGCCGCGAGATCACCGCGCGCGCGATCGCGGCGCGCTGCTTCTCGCCGCCCGACAGGATCGGCGGCAGCGCGTCCATGCGCTCGCCGAGGCCAACCCATTTCAAGAGATCGATCACCTCGCGGCGATAGCTCGATTCCTCGCGGCCCATCACGCGGAACGGCAGCGCGACGTTCTCATAGGTGGTCATGTGATCGAGCAGGCGAAAATCCTGCAGCACGATGCCGATCCGCTTGCGCAGGTCGGCGACCTGATCCTTGCTCAGCAGCGAGACGTCCTTGCCGAACAGATTGACCAGCCCGCGGGTCGGCCGCAACGACAGGAACAACAGCCGCAGCAGCGAGGTCTTGCCCGCGCCCGACGGCCCGGTGAGGAACTGGAACGAGTGCGCCGGGATCATGAACGAGAGGTCGCGCAAAATCTCCGGGCCGAGCCCGTAGCGCAGACCGACATTTTCGAACCGAACCAATGCGCTAGCTCCGTTCGAGAGGGCCGATGGCCCAATACCCTACACCGACGGCGAAGACGGCCCGAACCCCGGCCGAGCGCCCGCGAACCGCACAGAAAGCTTGTGCTTCGGTTATGGTTTCCGATTCGTTAACGGTCGCTAAGTAGCATCCGGGCATCCACACGGTGGAGATTCGGCCTCCATGCATATTGTCTGCCCGCATTGTACAACATCCTACGCCATCAATCCGGCCACCCTTGGCGAGGCCGGACGTACCGTCCGTTGTTCCCGCTGCCGGGAGGTCTGGCTGGCCCGGCCGGAGGACGCCGTCGGGGCGACCGCGCCCACTCTGGCCTATCAGTCCGCCGGATCCGACCTCGCCGCCGAATGGGAGGCCATGGGCCGGGAGGAGGCTGACGCGACCCCGATGGTCGAGAGCCCCTCGATTTCGGCCGATTTGCCCACCGAGGGCAGCGACGCCGACACGGAATGGCCGGCGCTGGCCGAGGCGGATGCCGCGGCCCATGCCGACGCCGGGGACGCGGGAACCAGGGGCCGCTTCCGCCTGCCCCGGCTTCCCCGCCTGTTCCGGCTGCCCGCCCTGCCCCGAATTCCGTTCATGCCGGTAATCGGTGCCCTGCCGACCACCTGCGGCGCCATGGCCGCGCTGATCATCGCGCTGTTCGTCTGGCGCAACGACGTGGTGCGGCTGCTGCCGCAGACCGCGCTGTTCTACAAGATGGCCGGGCTCGACGTGAATCTGCGCGGGCTCGCCTTCAAGGATCTCAAGATCACCAACGAGACCGTGGACGGCAAGCCGGTGCTGGTGATCGAGGGCATGATCGTCGGCCAGACCAGGAAGCCGGTCGAATTGCCGCGGCTGCGCTTCTCGGTCCGCGACGCGCAAGGCGCCGAAATCTATGCCTGGAACGCCGTGCTGGAGCAGCCGGTGCTCAATCCCGGCGAGCGGGCCTTCTTCAAGTCGCGCCTCGCCTCGCCGCCGCCCGAAGGCCGCAATATCGACGTACGCTTCTTCAACAAGCGTGATCTCACCGGCGGCCGCGCGTGAGCCGCCGGCCAACTCCATCGGGAACCGACCAATCACCATGACGCGTGTTCTGATCGCCGACGACGAAGACTCAATGCGCTCGCTGGTGGCGCGCGCCATCGCCATGGACGGCCACGAAACCGTGACCGCGCAGGACGGCGCCGAGGCGCTGGAGGTGCTGACGCGCGACGAAGGCGCGTTCGACCTTCTGCTCACCGACATCCAGATGCCCGTGATGGACGGCATCGCGCTGGCGCTGACCGCGGCGCGCGACTTCCCTGCGCTGAAGATCCTGCTGATGACCGGCTTCGCCCATCAGCGCGAACGCGCCTCCGGCCTCGAGGCGATCGTGCATGACGTGGTGACGAAACCGTTCTCGGTGGCCGATATCCGCACCGCAGTCGCGGACGCGCTGGCGGCGCGGAAGGCCGGCTAGTGTGCTGAATGCGAAGTTCGTGCGATTTCGCGGCAGCCACTTTCACGAACTTCGCATTCATAAAGCACACTAGAATCATCAGTTTGCTAGTGTCCTTATCGAATCCGAAGTTCGCTCCGAAGATGGGGCAAATGATGCGAACTTCGGATTCGGGACACTAGGGTTATGAGCTCAACTCGGAAAGCATGCCCGGGCGGTCAGCGTCACCGGGGACAGATTGAGAAATTGCGCAAATTGAAATGCATAACTCGCGCTGACCACGTTGCCGCAGGCTGACGTGGAATAGGTGAATGTCTGCGCCGGGAGCGTGAGGCCGAACGCCTGCTGCGCGGCGTAATTCGTGATGGCGCTCCCGCTCGGACAGAGCGTGCTGTTGACGGTCGCGCAACGCGCCGCCATTTCGGTGCCGTGCTGCAGCCCGAGCTGAGTCCAGAACAGCAGTCCGAATTCGATGATGCCAAATATGAACAGGAAGAACACGGGAGCGGTCAGGGCGAATTCCAGCGCGGAGGCCCCTCGATTGTCCCGCCATAGCGGTGTGAGTTTCACTGCAGCCTCGCAGTGGACTGGGCGCTATAGGTGTAGGAGGCCGCCACAATCTGATAATTGATCAGCGTGTAGTAGGTCCCTTGCGCCGAAACCATGGCATATGTTCCGGCCTGCGCGCCGCTGGGGCAGACCGCACCGCAACTGACGGTGCTGACCCCCGAACTGGTCGGGCACCCGCAAAACTGGTACGGCTTGGGCGAAGCATTGATGGCTGTGGAATTCGTGGCGGCTGTTACGGCGCTGGTGACGCCAGTCTCGTCAAAGCCGCGCACGATGGCGTATTGCGCTCCCGCCTGCGCGGCATTCTCGACCTGCATCTTGCGATAGAGCGCGAGTCCGATGTCGGTTACCGAGACGACCATCAGGGACAGCAACGGGATCATGATCCCGAATTCGATGGCCGCGACGCCGCCCCTGTCGTGAACGGCGGTGCGCACAAGCCGCGTCAGAGAGAAAACCAATCGACCACGGCTGTTGGATGAGGATCTCTGGATTTGCATCGGGGCCAACCTCACTCGATGAGTTGCGCGGTTTGCGTGCCTATCGTCGCGGTGCCGAGCGCCGAACAATTGACCTGAAGGTTCGACGTGCCGCTGAACGTCAGCGTGTCCGCGATGATCTTGGTGCATGATGTGCTTGTGCCGTTGCCACCGCCGAAGCTGAGGTCGGCCTTCGGCAGGTAGATGGCGCCGCCGAAGTTCTGGGTGGCACCACCCGTGAGATTAAAGGTAGTCCCGGCCGGCATGTTGCGGTCGCCATACATGACGATGCCCTTCGTGGAGCCGGAGGTCGGCGCCGTCAGATCGACGATGGCGTTGCTGCCGATCGAAGCCGTGCCCCACTTGCTTCCCGAGCCCGTAAAGACCAGGGTCACGCCGCTGCCCGTGATGGTGGCGTTGCCCGCGACGCTCAAGTTCGAGCCGTCCAGGTAATAGATGCCTGGATCGAGGTTCAGCGTTGCGCCGGCGTTCACCGTAATGCTGCCCGAGTAGCAGCCGGGGCTGAGGGAGTTCGTCTTTCCGTTGGAATTGACCGTAATCTTGGCGTTCGTGCAGCTCGGCTTCGACGGCGGAGAGACGTTCGCATACGGGTCAGCCATTGGCTTCACATGCGTCTTGACGCCGTTGGTGGCCGTGATGTTGCTGGTGCCGGAGACGTCGCCGACGACGCCGACCTGATTGGCGGCGACCGTCGCGCTGCCGGCCACGTTGAGCGATGGGCTTGCACCCGAGTTGCTGTAAAGGTTGCACTTGATCAGGTTGAGCTGGTTGCCGCCGCTCACGTTGACCGCGGGACTGGCGCTGGCGTTGAGCGCAAGCACGCAGCCCGTCCCGGAATTCGGCAGCGCGACCGCGCGCGCGGTGACCGGCACCGGGGCCGAGCCGAACAAGGCTGACAGCAACCGCTGTTGCGGTTGGCTCACGATGACTTCGACCGCCTGCAGGTTCGACGTCTGACTGCCGGTCTTCGGCGGTTGATTCACCCTGACCGTGACGTTGTTCGCCCCGTTCGCGTAACCGTAGTTTGCCGTGACCGCATTGGCTTCGGACAAAAGGTCGGCGCCTGCACTTGCCGCCGTTGCGGCGCTCACCGCGCCGGAGTCGGCGGCACTCTGCATGTTCTTATGTTTGTAGTACCACCATCCCACTTCGGTACCCAGCCCTGCCGTGCCGACCAGGACCGGCATGAGCAGCGCTGAAATGATCACATAGCTGCCCGACTGGTCTCGAACGAATTGTCGAACCAAGCTGGTCTGATGTTGGTGCCGGCGAGTAATACCCAATGGCCGGTATGACGATGCAATGAATAAACGGCTGTGCCTCATGTGCTCTCCTGAGACGCTTGCCAATTTTCCGAAGTAAGGTGACGCAAGCGACTTAAATGCGCACCAACGGGAACCCGACAATTTTAGGAAAATTGTGCGCAACGGGCGGACGACACCCGGTCCCGATCGCACCGATTGGAATACGGGGCGCGTAGCCCGCAGAAGCTGACGTCCGCTGGCTTACGACCGTCGTGCAGATTCCGCGTCATTCCAGTGGAAGCGCGGCATACAGGTCGCCGTGGCCGTTCGATTCAAAGCGCCGATGTCTAGTGAGTAGGCACGAGCTTTCACGGATGACGACAGTCGAAGGACGAGGCGCTCAATAATCCTTCAGCAGCCGCTCGATGTAGTCGAGCTCGATCTGCGGCCGCGACGGATCGGCGAGGCGGCGGCGCAGCTCTTCGAGGATGCGGCGGACGCGCTGCACGTCGATCTCGCCGGGGATCTTCACCGTGTAGTCGTCGCCGAATTCCCGGCCATGCAACGGGCGGCCGAGCGGATCGGTCTGGTTGCCGCCGCTCTGCTGGCGGCCGGCGCGGTTGCCGGGGTTGTCGCCCGGCTGGTCGCCATCGCCCTGCTGCATCGCGTCGGCGAGGCTCTGGGCGCCCTTGCGCAGCGCATCCAGCGCACGGCCCTGCGAATCCACCGCGCCGTCGGCATTGCCCTCGCCGAGCCGCCCGGAGGCATCGCCCATCGCGGAATCGGCCTGGTCGAGCCCGTCATCGCCGTCATCGCCCTGGTCGCCGCCTTGATCGCCCGGCTGCGCCTGGTCGCCCTTCTGACCCTGGCCTTTCTGGCCCTTCTGGCCGCGCTGGTCCGGTCCCATGCCGCGCTTGGCGAGTTCTTCCTGCAGCTTCTTCAAGCGGTCGCGCAGCGCCTGCTGGTCCTGCTGCAGGTCGCCCATCGACTGCTCGCCCTGCTTGCCGCGCATGCGGTCGCGGCGGGAATCCTGGCCCTGCTTGAAGGTCTTGTCGCGCAATTGCTGCTGCTTGCGGATCATGTCGCCGAGCTCGTTGAGCGACTGCTGCATGTCGTCGTCGCCCTGATTGGGCTGCGCCATTTGCAGGTTTTCCAGCATCTGCTGCATCTGCTCGAGCAGCTGCCGCGCCGCATCCTTGTCGCCGGAGCGTGACAGCCGCTCCATGCGATCGAGCATGTTCTTGAGATCCTGCTGGCTCAGCACCTTGGCATTGGGATCGAGCGGCCGGGCGAGCTGCTGCGGATTGTTGCGGAACTGCTCGACCATCTGGCGGAGGAAATTGTCCAGCGCGGCGCGCAGATTGTCGGTGAGCTTCTTGATCTCCTCGTCGGTCGCGCCGCGCTCGAGCGCCTGCTTGAGCGCGTCCTGCGCCGCGCGCAGCGCCTTGTCGACGTCCGAGATATTGCCGTCCTCGATGGTGACGGCGAGCGACCACAGGCTGGCGACCACCTCGCGCAATTGGTCGTCGGTGCGCGCCGCCTCAAGCTGCCGGCTCACGGTGTGCAGGCCAAGGTAATAGCCGGTCTCCGGCATGAACATTTCGGGCGCGATCATCAGCGCCTCGAGCGCGGCGAACACCTGGCCGTTCTGGTTGGCGTCGAGCGCCAGGATACGGCGCTGCTCGATCAGCGCGCGCGCCAGCGGCTTGGTGAACAGGCGCTCCGGCAGCCGCATGTTGAACGGCTCGCTCTTGCCCTCATTGCCGGCCTCGTCCTTGGCCGTCAGCGTCAAGGTCACGTCGGCGCCGGCATAGGGATCCTCACTGAGGTCCTTCACGGTCTGGCCGACGCCGTTGCGGGTGCGCGCATTCGGCAGCACCAGCGCGAATTGCGGCGGCTCGAACAACGGCCGTGGTTGCGCCGCCTTGCCGTCGGCATCCTTCTTGCCGTCAGCCTCCTTCGGCGCATCGGTCGGCCGCACCGCGAATTGCGCGCGCGCTTCGCTGACGCCGTAATCGTCCTCGAGCCGGTAGGACATCTGCAGCGCGCCGCGCGCCTGCCGCTCCGGATCCTTGGCGAGCGCAATCGACGGCGGGCGGTCCGGCGTCGCGGTGAATTTCCACTGCGGCTGGCCGGCCGGCGCACGGACATGCGCGGTGCCGTCGCCGGTGATCTTGAAATGCCGCTCGTTGGTGCCCCTGGGCGCCTGCCCGTCCGGCGCGACCTCGGTAACACCGCCACCGACGACGACGTCGATGCTGCCGCCGCTGGAGCGCACCAGGAGCGTGCTGCCGGCCGGAACCGCGAGCGGGGTGGTGTCCGCCGCGTTGGCGTCCTTGTTGGCGTTGGACAGAATGATCGGCGGCTTGCCGGTGTAGTTGGGCGGCGTCACCCAGGCATCGACCCGGATATTGGCCGGCGCCATGATGCCGTTCCAGTCGAATGCGGAGGCGACCCGCAGGCCGCGCTCGTCGCCGGCGGCGACATAGCTCGCGACCAGCATCACGATGACCAGCGCGCGCAGCGCCCAGGGGTCGTGCAGCGACACGCGCGGCCGCGGCAGCCCGGCGCGGATGCGCTTGATCGAGGCCAGCGTGCGCTCGCGCTGCGCCTGCCACAGCGCCAGCGCAAACGGGTCCTTGTTGGTGAGCGTGTCGGAGAGCGTGGTCGCCGGACGATGGCGAATGCCGGCGCCGCGGTCGAGCCGGCTCAGGCCCTCCTCGCGGCTCGGCCAGCGGAAGCGCACCAGCGGCGACAGCGCCGCGAGCGCGGCAATCGCGAACAGGCCGGCACCGGCCACGCGTGCGACAAACGGCAGCACCAGCCACAACCCGGCCCAGGACGCGACCAGGAACAATCCTGCGACCGTCAGGAACCGGGCCAGATGCGGCCAAGCCCGTTCCCACCCAATCGCGAACCTTGCCCGCTGCAGAGCCTCTGTCAGTTTCAGCCGCGCGATCGCATCGCTGTCGCGGACGGCGCGTGACGGGTCAGAGGGGTCGATGTTGGCTCCGCTCAATAAAATCTCCGGGGTAGCCGGCAGGTCAGCCTAGCACGGCGGCGGCTTTGAGGCACCCGTTCCAGGCAGTAACCCACACCGGGAAATACGCATAACACGAAGGCGTGACTGCGGCGGTTCGACCCCGTAACGTCCCGGCCGAACCATCGCATTAACGCATGAGGAACGCGATATGGACCAAAAAACGCACGACAAGGGGCTCGAAATCCGCAAGGCGGTGCTGGGCGAAGCCTATGTCAACAATGCGCTGAAGAATTCGGACAGCTTCAACAAACCATTCCAGGAACTGGTCACCGAATATTGTTGGGGCGCGGTCTGGGGCCGCGAGGAACTGCCGCGCAAGACCCGCAGCATGCTCAACCTCGCCATGATCTCGATCCTGAACCGGCCGCACGAATTGAAGGCCCACATCAAGGGCGCGCTGACCAACGGCGTATCCCGCGACGAAATCCGCGAGATCTTCATGCAGGTCTCGATCTATGCCGGCATCCCCGCCGGCGTCGACAGCTTCCGCATCGCGCGCGAGGTGTTCGCCGAACTCGACAACAAGGCGTGAGCGAGCTCCACTCGTTGTCGTCCCGGCCAAGCGAAGCGCGAGCCGGGACCCATAACCACAGGTCGTCGTGGTTACGACGGCTGTGGCCCCGACTGCACCAAACAACTTAGTCCTGGGGTTATGGGTCCCTGCTTTCGCAGAGACGACATCGTGTGGGAGGCGCGCATATCGCGCACAACGACATAGAGGAAACGACTCATGGAAATCGGATTCATCGGCCTCGGGAAGATGGGCTTCCCGATGGCACGCCGGCTGATCGAGGCCGGCCACAAGCTCACCGTGTTCGACACCAGCAAGGACGCGCTCGACAGGCTGGTCGCACTCGGCGCGGTGGCCGCAACCTCGCCCAAGGACATCGCCGACCGCGTCGAGACCGTGATGGCGAGCCTGCCCTCGCTGCAGGCCTCACTCGAGGTGGCGACCGGCGCGGGCGGCGTGATCGAGGGCACGCGCGTCAAACGCTTCATCGACCTCTCCACCGTCGGCTCGCGGATGGCGGTGAAGATCCACGAGCTGTTGGCCAAGAAGAACATCGTGCAGATCGACAGCCCGGTCTCCGGCGGCGTCGCCGGCGCCGAGAAGGGCACGCTGGCAGTGATGGTGTCGGGCCCGCGCGCCGATTTCGAACTGGTGAAGGGCGCGCTCGACGTCATCGGCAAGGTGTTCTTCATCGGCACCAAGCCGGGCTCCGGCCAGACCATGAAGCTCGCCAACAACTTCCTGTCGGCGACCGCGATGGTGGCGACCTCGGAGGCTGTTGTGATGGGCGTCAAGTCCGGGCTCGATCCGGCCGTGATGATCGACGTCATCAATGCCGGCTCCGGGCTGAACACCGCGAGCCGCGACAAGTTTCCGCGCTCGGTCTTGCCGCGCAGCTTCGACTTCGGCTTCGCCACCGGCTTGATGGTGAAGGACGTGCGGCTTGCGGTCGAGGAAATGCGCGCGCTCGGGCTGTCGATGGAAGTCGCCGAGGCGGTCGGCCGGCTCTGGGAAGTCATCATCCGCGACGAGGGACCGGAGTCGGACTTCACCGCGGCGATCAAGCCGATCGAGAAGGCCGCGGGCGTGATCGTCGGCGGCGGCAAGGGCGGCGCGCACGCCGCGAAGTAACGCTCTCGCCGAAATAAACGCTGTCGTCCCGGGCAAGCCAACGGGTCGGCGCGAAGCGCCGCCCGATGACAGGCTCCGCGCGACCCGGGACCCATCACCACAGCACTTCGTGGTTTAGCTGAGCTGCGGCCCCAGCTCAGGACAACAATCAGGAGCGGTGGTTATGGGTCCCTGCTCCCGTGCGCAATTGCGCACTAGGCAGGGACAACACCGTTAGTGAAGCGCGACACCGGCCATCACAGCCACGGCGCCGGCTTGTCCATCGCGATCAGGGCGTCGACGTCGATGCGCGGGCGGACCACGGCGTACTGGTCGTCTTTGACCAGCACTTCGGGCACCAGAGGCCGCGTGTTGTAGGTGCCGGACTGCACCGCGCCGTAGGCGCCGGCGGTCATGATCGCCAGCAGATCGCCGGCCTTCGGCTGCGGCAGCGCGCGATCGAGCGCGAGGTAATCGCCGGTCTCGCAGACCGGGCCGACTACATCCGCGACCATGGTCGGGGTGCCGGGCGCGGGCTGGCGCACCGGCAGAATGTCGTGATGCGCTTCGTACAGCGTCGGCCGGATCAGGTCGTTCATCGCCGCGTCGATGATGACGAAGTTCTTGGCATCGCCCGGCTTCACATGGATCACGCGGGTGACGAGGATGCCGGCATTGCCGACGATCATGCGTCCCGGCTCGAACATCAGCGTGCAGCCGAGATTGTGCGTGACGCGCTTGACCATCGCCGCATAGGCGTCCGGCGCCGGCGGCGCGGCGCGATCCATGTAGTAGGGGATGCCGAGGCCGCCGCCGAAATCGATATGCGAGATGTCGTGGCCGTCGGCGCGCAGCGTCTGCACGAATTCGGCGAGCAGCCGGAAAGCGACCTCCAGCGGGCCGAGATCGGTGATCTGGCTGCCGATATGCACATCGGTACCGGTGACCTTGATGCCCGGCAGCTTTGCCGCGCGGGCATAGACCTCGCGGGCGCGGGCGATCGGAATGCCGAACTTGTTCTCGGACTTGCCGGTCGAGATCTTGGCATGGGTGCCGGCATCGACATCGGGATTGACCCGCACCGAGATGCGGGCCGTCTTCTTCATCTCGACCGCGAGACGCGACAGCATCTCGAGCTCCGGCTCGGACTCGATATTGATGCAGAGGATGTCAGTTGCGAGCGCGGCGCGCAGCTCGCCTTCGGTCTTGCCGACCCCGGAGAACACGATCTTCGAGGGCGGAATGCCGGCCGCCAGAGCCCGCTTCAACTCGCCGCCGGATACCACGTCGGCGCCGGCGCCGAGCTTGGCCAGCGTGCGCAGCACCGACTGATTGGAGTTCGCCTTCATGGCGTAGCAGACCAGCGCCTTCTCGCCGGCGAAGGCTTCGGTGAAGACGCGGTAGTGACGCTCCAGCGTCGCGGTCGAATAGCAATAGAACGGCGTGCCGACGGCCTCCGCCAGCTCAATGAGATTGACCGCCTCGGCATGCAGCACGCCGTTGCGATAGTCGAAATGGTTCATGACACGCTTTTAAATACTAATTGCCGAGCAGCGGATCGAGGAGGAAGGGCCGTTTATTGCCTCGCGGCGCGGCCGGCGCGGCCTCCGAGCCATAGGTCGGATTGAACACGCTGGGCTGCGCCGCCCGCTCGCTCTCGGTGTCGCTCGGTGCCGCGCCCGGCGCGACGTTCGCGGTCGGCGGCAGGTCGAGCGGTCCCTTGCGGCCGCAGCCGCCGAGCGCCAGCGCGGATACGCCCAGCACAATGATGGCCCATCCCGAGGGGGTCAGGCGGTTCTTGCTAATCACGACGAATTCCCCAATTCGGGCGGCACCATACAAACATTGGCGTGCTCTGGCGAGAGGCGGAGCGCCATGAAATCACGGCCAAATTTTCCGGTTCAGCCCAATTTTCGCTCTTTTTCCAGCCGCTTGGCCCAGGCCTTGGCCTGCGCCATCACATTCTTCGGCGCCGTGCCGCCAAACGAGGTCCGGCTCTGCACAGAGGATTCGACGCTGAGCACCCTCAGCGCGTCGGCCGTGATCTTCGGCTCAACCTCCTGCATGGCCTTGAGCGGCAGCTCGTGCAGCGCCACACCCTGCTTCGATGCCAGGCCGACGATGCGCCCGGTAACGTGGTGGGCGTCACGGAACGGCATTTTCAGGGTGCGGACCAGCCAGTCGGCGAGGTCGGTCGCGGTGGCATAGCCCTCGCCGGCGGCGGCCTTCATCCTGGCCTCGTCCGGCACCAGGTCCTCGACCATGCCTGTCATGGCGCGAATTGCCAGTGACAGCGCCTCGAAAGCCTCCATCGCGCCCTGCTTGTCCTCCTGCATGTCCTTTTGATAGGCGAGCGGCAGGCCCTTCATCACGATCAGCAGCGCGGTGAGCGCGCCGATCACGCGGCCGGTCTTGGCACGCACCAGCTCGGCCGCGTCCGGATTGCGCTTCTGCGGCATGATCGACGAGCCGGTGGTGAACTTGTCGCTGAGCTTGACGAGGCCGACCAAGGGCGAGGTCCAGATCACGATCTCCTCGGCGAAGCGCGACATATGCACTGCGCAGATCGCGGCCGCCGACAGCGTCTCCAGCACGAAATCGCGGTCGGATACCGCGTCGAGCGAATTGGCCATCGGACGGTCGAAGCCGAGCGCCTTTGCGGTCGTGGCGCGGTCGATCGGAAACGAGGTCCCGGCGAGCGCGGCCGCGCCCAGCGGCGATTCGTTCAACCGCTTGCGCGCGTCGGCGAAGCGGCCGCGGTCGCGGCTGGCCATCTCGACATAGGCTAGGAGATGATGACCGAAGGTCACGGGCTGCGCGGTCTGCAGATGGGTGAAGCCCGGCATCACCGTGCCGGCATGCTCCAGCGCGCGGGCGACCAGCGCCTGCTGGAACGCGGCCAGCGCCGCATTGGTCTCATCGATGGTGTCGCGGACATAAAGCCGGAAATCGGTCGCGACCTGGTCGTTGCGGGAGCGCGCGGTGTGCAGCCGGCCCGCCGCGGGCCCGATCAATTCGGACAACCGCGACTCGACATTCATATGAATGTCCTCGAGCGCGCGCTTGAAATCGAAATCGCCCTTGCCGATCTCTGACAAAATCGTGTCTAGACCTTTGCCGATATTTTTCGCATCAGCGGACGTGATGATGCCCTGCGCAGCGAGCATCGCGGCGTGGGCCTTGGACGCGGCAATGTCCTGGGCATAAAGGTGACGATCGACGTCGATGGAGACGTTGATTTCCTCCATGATCGCGTCGGGACGTTCCGAGAAGCGGCCGCCCCACATCTTGTTGCTCATGACATCTCGCTCACGAATTCGTATTTCAGCCTTGCGGTTTCATGGCCGGAGGCGGCGAAACAGCACCGCAGTTCCGGTCGTATTCCCGGCACTGCTTAGCCACATCGACCCAGGATGACAAACGATATGCCCGAGACGACCCAACCCAACCCGACCGCCAGGCCGACCGCCAAGTGGCGCATCCCGCTGGTGATCGGCGCCGTGCTGGCCGGGGCTGTGATCGGCTATGCGGGGGTCTCCAGCCTCAAGCATCCCGCGGGCGGCGATATCGCCTGCAACAGCGCGGTGGCTCTTGCGAAGAAGATCGCCCCGCTTGCCCACGGCGAGGTCGCGGCGCTGACCATGGCGACCACCCCCTTGATGCTGCCCGACCTGACCTTCGAGGACGCCAACGGCCAGCCGAAGAAGCTCTCGGACTGGCGCGGCAAGACCGTGCTGGTCAATTTGTGGGCGACCTGGTGCGTGCCCTGCCGCAAGGAAATGCCGGCGCTCGACAGCCTGCAGACCAAGCTCGGCGGCAAGGATTTCGAGGTGGTCGCGATCAACATCGACACCCGCGACCCGGACAAGCCGAAAAACTTCCTGAAAGAGGCCAATCTGACCAGTCTCGGCTATTTTTCGGATCAGAAAGCCAAGGTTTTTCAGGATCTTAAGAACATAGGCAAGGCGCTGGGCATGCCGACCTCGGTGCTGGTCGACGGCAAGGGCTGCGAAATCGCCAATATCGCCGGTCCCGCCGAATGGGCGAGCGACGACGCGATCAAGCTGGTGAAGGCCGCGCTGCAGCCAGCCGCAGCCGGGTTCTGATCAGGCGACGGTGTCGAGGTTGTCGCCGATGCCGGGCGACAAATTCGCGGTGGAAGGCGTGCCGAGCAGGGTCTGAACCGCGAACTTCTCGGCGTCGAGGTTCTGCTTGGTCACGCGGGTTGCGATCTCACCCTGCAGACTACCCTGCTGCATCGACAGGATGCTGGTGACCATGCTCATCATGTCCATACGCGGCACTCCCAAAACTGGGGTTTGAGGTAACGCGCGAAAGTTAATGCTTGGGTAATCGATGGCCGCGTCAGGCTGACGCATCGTCCGCTTCATGGCGCAAGAGGTCGCCGGGCTGGCACTTCAGGTAAGTGCAGATCCGCTCCAGCGTATCGAAGCGGACACCCTTCACCTTGCCCTGCTTGAGCAGGGACAGGTTGGCCTCGGTGATCCCGACATATTCGGCAAGCTCCTTCGATTTCACGTTGCGCTCGGCGAGCATCACATTCAGCCTGACCCGGATCGGCATCGCGAATGCCTCAGACGAATTGCGCGTGCTCATCGGCGATCGCATTGGCCTCGGCCATCACCCAGGCCGTGACCGCGACCAGGCCGGCGAACAGCAACGCGAGTAGCGTGTCGGACCCGAACGCGACGACGATGGATTTGCCCTGCGCGTAGGTTTGCCAGCTCAGCAGGATCGAGAGCAGCGCGCCGATCAACGGCTTGAGCAAGGTCGAAACCAGCATCGCGATCGCAAGGTCGCGCAACCTCGCCACGTTGTCGGCCGTGAAGAAGCGCCCCTGCGCGAACGCATTGAAGCAGCCGCGCACGCGCGACAATCCCCAGATCAGACCGGCGAGCGGCAACGCCGAGACCGCGAGGCCCATCAGCCGCACCAGCCAGCCGACAGGATGGAACGCGATGCCGGTCAGCCCGGCGTCGCGCAGGATCGCTTGATCCGGGCTCGCCACCCAATAGGCCAGCAATCCAACAGCAAGCAGGAGCGAAATGCCGATGCAGGCGTAGGCGAGCACGCGGCTGACCGCGCGGATGCGTTCGAGGCGCGTTGGCCGTGCGGATCGGGAAAGCTCTGACGAGAGGGACGCGGACATGCTCGACCTTGATGGTTGTTGACCTTATATTATTGTTTTACGATAATTAATATCTGCAAGTCAACATACATCGAAAGGCCAATTCATGCTGAACCGCCCGAGCCGCGCCATCTGCGCCCTCCTCCTGTTGACGACAGCCGCGCACGCTCAACCCTCGACATCGCGTGGGCAAATCTCCGTCGCGCAAGTCAGGGCCATGCTGGATCAGGCCGCCACCAATCCGACCGCGCGGCAGGCCCTGACGGCCTATCTGGCCGGCGCCGGCGAAACCACCGGCTGGCTGCTCGATGCAGCGCACGGCGTGCCACCCTGCGCCCGACGGCTGACGCTCGACGCCCAGCAGGCCCGTGACGCGATCGCCGGCGCGGCAACCACCGCTGCGACCGAGACACCGGCAACGCCGCTGATCATCCGCGACATGCTCAAGCGCGCCGGCTGCCGTCTGACAGAATGAACAGCCGCTCAGGCCGCGTTCGCCGCGAAGGCGGCGCCGAGGGTGCGCAGCGCCTGCCGTGTCCGCGCATCGGACAGTTTTGAGTGAAGCATGACGTCGCGGGACGGCAATGGCGGCAGGCCAAGCCGCGGCCCGAGATCGACGGTGTCCGCCGGCGCCACCCGGCGCGCCAGCGCCGCGACCGCAAGGCCAGCGGAGATCGCAGCTCCGATCGTCGACAACCCGCCGCCGACGAATGCCTCGGTCCAGGCGATGCCGGCGGCGTCGAGCGCTTCGACCGCCATGGCACGCACGCTGCACGGCTCGGCTTGCGTCGCGAGGCGCAACGGCTCGCCCGGTCGATGGTGAAAATCGGGTGCGGCCATCCAGCCGAACGGCTCTTCGAACAGCACGTCGCCATCGCGGCGCTTGGCGTCGTGGCGGAGCACGATCGCAGCATCGAGCCTGCCGTCGTCGAATGCGCTAAGCACCGAACGCGACGTGTCGACGTGCAGCTGGATCACCAGCCCGGGATCGGTGCTGTTCATCCGCTTCAGCAGCGAGGCGAGCTCCGAGCCGACGATGTGGTGGCTGATGCCGACGACCAGCCGCCGATGCTCGACGGCAAACGAGTTGATCGCCGATTGATGCGCGGCCACCAGATTGCGCGCGGCGCCGAGGAAGGCGGCACCTTCAGCTGACAGCCGAACCAGCCGCGGCGTTCGCTCCAGCAACCGTCGGCCGAGGCCGTCTTCCAGACGCCTGATCTTCAGGCTGACCGCGGACTGCGTGGTCTCCATCGCCTGCGCCGCGCGCGTGAAGCTGCTGAGATCGGCCACCAGGACGAACGCCTGGACCGCCTCGAGGTCGAGCGCCTTCATGGTCATTCATTTAAATATGAAATCATTGAAATGCTTTATCATACCGTTTTTCAATGAACAAGGAGCCTCTAGGATCGGCGGCACGTCACGCCACCAGGAGAGCCACCATCATGCCGCTGACCCGCGTTTCATTGCGACGGGGCAAGCCCGCCGCCTACCGCAAGGCCGTTCTCGAAAGCCTTTATCGCGCCATGCGCGAGACCTTCGACGTGCCGGAAGGCGATCGCTTCATGACAATCTCCGAGCACGATGACGATGATTTCCTCTATGGTGCCGACTATCTCGGCATCAGGCGCCGCGATGATCTGATCATCATCCAGATTACTGTCAGCAATACCCGCCCGGTGGCGCAGAAGCAGAAGCTCTATCGACGGATCGCGGAACGGCTGACCGAAAGCCCCGGCCTGCGCGCCGAGGACATCTTCATCAACCTTGTCGAGGTGCTCCCCGAGAACTGGCAACGGTGAGGCGCAATACGTCCGATGACCGCTGCACCGCTTCTCTCACCGCGCATGAGCGGCATCACGGCATCGCCCGCATCAGTGCTGCGCCGCCGCGCCCGCGAACTGCGAGCTGCCGGGCGCGACATCATCGAGCTGTCGTCGGGCAATCTGGACTTCCCGACACCGGACCATGTGATCGCAGCGGCGCATGCAGCCGCATTGCGCGGCGAAACCCGTTACACCGATGTCGACGGCACGCCGGAACTGAAGCGGGCGGTGCAGGCCGCGCTGCTGCGCGACCATCATCTCGACTACGGCCCGGACGAGATCGTCATCACCAACGGCTCGACGCAGGCGCTGTTCAACGCGCTGCTGGCGACCCTGGCGCCCGACGACGAGGTCATCATCCCCGCGCCCTATTGGGCGCCCTATCTCGATCAGGTACGGCTGGCCGGTGCGGCGCCGGTGGTGGTGCCGTGCGCGCAGAACAAAGGCTTCAAGCTGCGCGCGGAGGATTTGCAGGCGGCGATCTCGGCGCGAACCCGCTGGATCATCGTCAACAATCCGGTCAACCCATCCGGCGCGCTGTATTCGCGTGATGATCTGTCCGAGATCGCCACGGTCCTGCTACGGCATACGGACATCTGGGTGCTGGCCGACGGGCTCTACGAGCACATCGTGTTCAACGGATCTCCGGCGCCGACGCTTGCGGAAATCGAGCCGCGCCTGAAGCCGCGGACGCTGACCGTCAGTGGCCTCGCCAAGAGCTACGCCATGATGGGATGGCGCATCGGCTATGCCGCCGGACCCGCGGCGCTGATCCGCGCGATGATCACGATCCAGTCGCAGACCACGTCCGGCGCGTCGTCGATCAGCCAGGCCGCGGCAATTGCCGCGCTCGACGGCGCGCAGGATGTGCTGCTTGCGCGTGCCGCCATCCTGCGCGCCAAGCGTGACCGCTTTGCCGAACTCGTGAACGAATGCGCCGGGCTGTCCTGCACACCGCCGGAAGGCACGTTCTATCTGCTGGTCGCCTGCGCCGGCATAATCGGCAAGCGCGCGCCCGACGGCAGAGTGATCCGGACCGACCGCGATTTCTCGGCCTATCTGCTCGAGGCGGCCGACGTGGCAGTGTTTCCCGGCGAGGATCTCGGGCTGTCGCCCTATATCCGCCTCAGCTTCGCCAACCCGTCATCGACCATCGAGGAGGCCGCAAGGCGGCTGAAGCGCGCCTGCGCGGCACTGCAATGACGCCTCACGGACGGACCCCGCGCCTCGCGCTGACAGCACATCTGCTCGGACTTGGAACGGGTGTGACGATGATTGTCGGTCTGGTGCCCGCGACGCTTGCGCTGCTGCGGGCACTGATCTGAAGACGCGACGATTACCGCGTCGGGATCGGCTTGTCGCCGCGATAGTCGTAGAAGCCGCGCTGGCTCTTGCGTCCGAGCCAACCGGCCTCGACATACTTCACCAGCAGCGGACACGGCCGGTACTTGGAGTCGGCCAGCCCCTCGTGCAGCACCTGCATGATCGACAGACAGGTGTCGAGGCCGATGAAATCGGCGAGCTCGAGCGGGCCCATCGGATGGTGCGCGCCGAGCTTCATCGCGGCATCGATCGCCTCGACGTTACCGACGCCTTCATACAGCGTGTAGATCGCCTCGTTGATCATCGGCAACAGGATGCGGTTGACGATGAAGGCGGGGAAATCTTCCGACACCGCGACCTGTTTGCCGAGCTTGGCGACGAACGCCTTGGCGGTGTCGAAGGTCATGTCGTCGGTGGCGATGCCGCGGATCAACTCGACCAGTTCCATCGCCGGCACCGGATTCATGAAATGAATGCCGATGAACTTCTCCGGGCGGTCGGTCGAGGCGGCGAGCCTTGTGATCGAGATCGACGACGAGTTGGTCGCGACGATCGCCTCCGGCTTCAGTACCGCACAGACCTCGTGGAAAATCTTGCGCTTGGTCTCTTCCTTCTCGATCGCGGTCTCGATCACGAGATCGCAATCGGCGAGCGCGTCGAGCGACTCGGCGGAGGCGATGCGGTCGAGCGCCTGCTTGCGGTCGCTCTCGCTGATCGCCTTCTTCGCGACCTGCCGGGTCAGATTGCCGTTGATGGTCGCCAGCGCCGACTTCAGCCGGTCGCCGGACACGTCATTGAGCACCACGTCGAAGCCGGCCAGCGCCGCCACATGGGCAATGCCATTGCCCATCTGGCCCGAACCGATCACGCCGACCTTTTTGATTGCCACCGTCATCTTGTCATCCACCGGAACGGCGCGCACATCGCGCCTGCCCAATTCCAACGATACCCGAAGTAAAGCCTTCCGGGTTGCCCAATCCGCCAGAAAACGTTTCCCGGGACCATGATGTGATGACAGGTCATCATACCCGGGTCCCATTTTCCCCCGTCGAGCACGATCCTTTCGGAAAAACGTTTCCGGATCATTGCCTCGAAAATAATAACACCGGCCGGAGCTTACCCACCCGGCCGGTGTCTTGTCGCTTACTTTCCGAGCTTGCCGAGCGCTTCGGTGAGCTCCGGAACCGCCTGGTAGAGGTCGGCGACCAGGCCGTAATCGGCGACCTGGAAGATCGGCGCGTCCTCATCCTTGTTGATGGCGACGATCACCTTGGAGTCCTTCATGCCGGCCAGATGCTGGATCGCGCCGGAGATGCCGACCGCGACATAAAGTTCCGGAGCCACCACCTTGCCGGTCTGGCCGACCTGCCAGTCGTTCGGCGCATAGCCGGCATCGACCGCGGCGCGCGAGGCGCCGACGCCGGCGCCGAGCTTGTCGGCGAGCGGCTCGATGTACTTGGCGAAGTTCTCGCGGCTCTGCATGGCGCGGCCGCCCGAGACGATGATCTTGGCCGAGGTCAGCTCGGGACGGTCGCTCTTGGCGACTTCCTCGCCGACGAACGTCGACAGGCCGGGATCGGCGGCCGCAGCGGCGTTATCGATCGCAGCGCTGCCGCCTTCGCCGGCGGCGGCGAAGGTCGAGGTGCGCACCGTAATCACCTTCTTGGCGTCCTTCGACTTCACGGTCTGGATCGCGTTGCCGGCATAGATCGGCCGCTCGAAGGTGTCGGGGGCGACGACCTTGATGATCTCGGAGACCTGCATGACGTCGAGCAAGGCCGCGACGCGCGGCATCACATTCTTGAAGCGCGAGGTCGCGGGCGCGACGAACGCGTCATAGCCAGGAGCCAGCGCGACGATCAGCGCGGCCAGCGGCTCGGCAAGGTCGTGTTCATAGGCCGGGCCTTCGGCCACCAGCACCTTGGTGACGCCGGCAAGCTTGGCGGCTGCTTCCGCCGCCGCCTTGGTGCCCTGGCCGCCACCGGCAACCAGCACATGGACATCGCCGCCGAGCTGGCTCGCCGCGGTCAGCGCCTTGTTGGTCGCGTCCTTCAGCGTCTCGTGGTCGTGTTCAGCAATCAACAGCGTCGTCATCAGAGAACCCCGGCTTCGGTCTTGAGCTTGTTCACGAGTTCGGCGACGTCCTTGACCTTGACGCCCGCCTTGCGGCCTGCCGGTTCCGCGGTCTTCAGCACTTCCAGACGCGGCGTCACATCGACGCCGTAGTCAGCGACGCTCTTGTCGTCGATCGGCTTCTTCTTCGCCTTCATGATGTTGGGCAGCGACGCATAGCGCGGCTCGTTCAGGCGCAGGTCGGTGGTGACGATCGCCGGGCCCTTGAGCTTGATGGTCTGCAGGCCGCCGTCGACTTCGCGGGTGACCTTGAAGTCGGATCCTTCGACCTCGAGCTTGGAGGCGAAGGTCGCCTGCGACCAGCCGAGCAGCGCGGCCAGCATCTGGCCGGTCTGGTTCGAGTCGTCGTCGATCGCCTGCTTGCCGAGAATGACGAGGCCGGGCTGCTCCGCCTCGACCACCGCCTTCAGGATCTTGGCAACCGCGAGCGGTTCGACATTGCCTTCGGCCTTGACCAGGATGCCGCGGTCGGCACCCATCGCAAGTCCGGTGCGAATGGTCTCGGAGGCCTGCGCGGGTCCGATCGACACCACCACCACTTCGGTCGCCTTGCCGGCTTCTTTCAGCCGCAGCGCTTCCTCGACGGCGATTTCGTCGAACGGGTTCATCGACATCTTGACGTTGGCGAGCTCCACGCCCGTCCCGTCACTCTTGACGCGGACCTTGACGTTGTAGTCGACGACCCGCTTTACCGGCACAAGAACCTTCATCGATCCTCTTTCGCTTTGATTTTATGGGTTTCGGTTGGCTGGCGCGGAACCTAAAGGTCCCGTTTCTCCCGGTCAACGCGCCAAAGCCAAAAAACCGTCCCCCGGTTTTGAACCAGTTTAGCGGTTCTGGCCCGGCACCCACAACACGTCTCCCGCTCCCTTACTGTTCTGGAAGCGGCTGGCAACGAACAGGAAATCCGACAGCCGGTTCATATACTGGATGCCAGCCTGATTGACCGGCTCGTCGGGTTGGGCGGCGAGTTCCACCATCATCCGTTCCGCGCGGCGACATATCGTCCGGGCGAGATGCAGATAGGCAGAGGCAGGCGTGCCGCCGGGCAGCACGAACGAGGTTAGCGGCGCGAGCTGGTCGTTCAGGCTGTCGATATCGCGCTCGAGCCGCTCGACCTGGCTTGCCAGCATCCGCAGACGTTCGGCCTTGCCCTCGCGTTCGGGCACCGCGAGGTCGGCGCCGAGATCGAACAGATCGTTCTGGATCCGGCCCAGCATCGCATCGACCTCGGGGCTGCCGGCAAGGTGCAGCCGCACCACGCCGATCGCGGCATTGGTCTCGTCGACCGTGCCATAGGCGGCAATGCGCAGATCGTATTTCGGCCGCCTCTCGCCGGAGCCGAGCGCGGTGGTGCCGTCATCGCCGGTGCGCGTGTAGATCCGATTGAGAACGACCATGGCAGGCTCCGGTGTTCGATGTTCGAGTCCACCACTCCGATCGGGAGAGGTGGAGAATAGCCCGACAAATCTACCTCACCTAGCGCCCCATCGCCCAGACCGCGAGCATTGCGATGACGATGGCGACGAACTGCAGCAGCACGCGCAGCCGCATCAGCTTCTGCGACGTGTTCGGCGAGCCGCCCTTCATCATATTGATGAGGCCGAGCAGGAGCACCAGCGCGACGGCGCCGACGGCGATGGGAAGAATGATCGTGCTGAGGAGAGATGTCATTTGCGGTACATAACACCGCAGGACGCGGACTTCCACACAGCCCGGCCATGCAACCAACTGGCTTTTCAGCGCGTAATATCAGATGCTGGGTCGGTTCTCGGGCCGAGCGGTTTTCGACAATGCCGGGTGGAATGTGAAGCAGCTTCGTTACGTCACCCACGTCGTGATGGATGCCTTTTACACGTTCCTCGCCGACGACGGCTGGGCGATCGCGAGCCACATCGCGCTGTCGACGCTGATGGCGCTGTTTCCGTTCCTGATCGTGCTGACCTCGGTGGCCGGCTTCTTCGGCTCCAAGCAACTCGCCGACCAGGCGGTCGGGCTGATGCTGCAGGTCTGGCCGCAGCAGGTCGCCGAGGCGCTGTCCGGCCAGATCCACGACGTGCTGACCAACACCCGCGGCGATATCCTGACCATCGGCGCGGTGCTCGCGGTCTACTTCGCCTCCAACGGCGTCGAGGCGCTGCGGGTGGCGCTGAACCGCGCCTACGCCGTGATCGAGCCGCGGCGCTGGTACTGGCTGCGGCTGGAGTCGATCGGCTACACGCTGGTCGCGGCGTTCACCTCGCTCGCGATGGCTTTCCTGATCGTGCTCGGACCGCTGATCATCGAGGCGGCGCGGCGCTATATCCCGTTCTTCGTCGAATCAAACGAGAGCCTGCTCAACACCGCCCGCTACGGCGTCACGATCCTGGCGCTGGTCGTCGCGCTCTTCATCCTGCACGCCTGGCTGCCGGCGGGCCGTCGCAGCTTCACGCAAATCCTGCCCGGCATCATCTTCACCATGGTGGCCTCGCTGCTCTCGGGCATCGGCTTCGGCATGTACCTCGCACGCTTCGCCAACAACTACGTCACGATGTATGCGGGGCTGGCCTCGGTGGTGATCGCACTGGTGTTCCTGTATTTCATCGCCGCGATCTTCGTGTTCGGCGGCGAGTTGAACGCGGCGATCATCAAGTCGCGGTTGCCGCACGGCGTGTCGCTTCATGCAGCGCAGTCGCGAGCGCCCGCGGGGACACAGGCTTGACCAGGAAGCCGTCTGCACCTGCAGCGCGCGCCGCGGCTTCGTCCTCGGCCCGGCCGGAAATCCCGACAATCATGATGCGACCGTGCGGCGGCGGCAGCGCGCGGATGCGCTTGATCGCCTCGATGCCGCCGATGCCGGGCAGCACCATGTCCATCAGCACGGCGTCGAAGGCGCCCTGCACGAGCCGGTCGGGCGCGGCCTCGCCCTGACCGACGAATTCGGCGTGGTGGCCGAGCTCGGTCAGGATCGTGTTGAGCACGACGCGGCCGAACGGATTGTCCTCGACACTGAGCAGCCGCAGCCCTTGCGACAGCAGCGCCGCCGCGCTCTCGCCGGAGGCGGTGCCGGCCGGCCCTTCGGCGGGCGCCAGCTCCACCTTGAGCGTGAAGGTGGTGCCCCCGCCGGCGCGCCGGTCCGCGACGATGTCGCCGCCCATGGCGCGCGCGAGCTGCCTGACGGACGACAGGCCGAGCCCGGCGCCGCCGAACCGCGCGGCGATCGAGACGTTGGCCTGCGAGAACGGCCGGAAAAGGCGCTTGACCTCCGATAGCGACAGGCCGATGCCGCTGTCGGAGATCGCGAACGCGACGCCGATCTTGTCGCCCGACCTTGCCTTGACCATGCCCACCGGCACGATACGCAGCTCGATGCTGCCCTGCTCGGTGAACTTCACCGCGTTGTCGATCAGATTTTCCAGCGCCGCGCGCAGACGGACGGGATCGCCGACCGCGAAGGCAGGCAACTGGTCGGAGACCTCGACGGAAGCCTGCAGCCCCTTGGCCGCCGCGCGGCCGGCGAGCGAATCCGCTGCGTGACGCGCCAGCGTGCGCAGGTCGAAGAAATCCTGCCGGATCTCGAGCCCCGGCCCCTCGCTCCGGGCGGCGTCGACGAACAGGGTCGCAAGGCTCGCCAGATGCTCGGCGCCGGCCTTGATGGTGTCGACCCAGCGCCGCTCGCGCTCGCCGAGATCGGATGTCGCGAGCAGATTGCTGATCGCAAGGATTCCGGTGAGCGGCGTCCGCACCTCATGGGCAAAGGCGGCAAGTGCAGTATCGACCATGCCGGGACCGGCCTTCGGGGCCGGCTTCGGCACGGCCCGCTTGCGGCGCGGCCTGGCGGCCACCTTGGCGGCGCGGACCTTGGCCGTTCGCGTCTTGGCGGCACCTGTCTTGGCAGTTCGTGTTTTGGCAGTTCGTGTCTTGGCAGCACGCGGTTTGGCGGCGCGCGCCTTCGGCGGCGTCCTTTTGGAAGGCCGCTTGCTGCGCCGTGCGCGCGATTTTGACGCCATGGTCTCCGTGATCCCCGCCCCGGTCAACAACATGGCATGCCAGGCGGGCCGGAGTCACGGCGACGTTTACGGCGCGCCTGCGCAAAACGCCATGATGCGATCAAATGGCCAAAATCTACTGCAAACCGACCAGGCGGCGGATATCGGCCGGGCTCGCCCCAGCCGCCCGCAATTCGCGCAGTCCGGTCGCCTGGGTCGATTTCGACAGCTTTTGGCCGGCCGCGTCTCGGATCAGCCGGTGGTGCCGGTAGTTTGGCGCGGGCAGGCCGAGCAGTTCCTGCAACAGCCGATGCACGCTGGTCGACCAGAACAGGTCAACGCCCCTGACGACATCGGTAACGCCCTGCAGGGCGTCATCGATCACGACCGAGAGATGGTAGCTGGTTGGGGTCTCCTTGCGCGCCAGGATCACGTCGCCCCAGGCCTCAGGCCGGGCCACGACGTCTCCGCTCTCGCCAGCCGGCCCCTCGCCCGCTTCCAGCCAACGCAGCTCACCGGCGCGCGCGCGGGCTGAGGCCATGTCGAGCCGCAACGCGAACGGCACACCCTGCCCGATCAGCCGGTCGCGCGCCGCGGCCGACAGCGATTTGGCCAGCCCCGGATAAAGCGGCACGCCGTCCAGATCGCGCGGCCACGCGCCGCCGGCCTCGCGCTCCGCGACCAGCCGCGCGATCTCGGCCCGGCTTTCGAAGCTCGGATAGACCAGCGGCTGGGCCGACAGGCGGTCGAGCGCCGCGCCATAGGCGGCGAAATGCTCGGACTGCCGCCGCACCGGGGTCTCCCAGGCGATGCCGAGCCAGGCCAGATCCTCATAAATCGCCTGCTCGAATTCCGGCCGGCAGCGCGTCGCGTCGATGTCCTCGATCCGCAGCAGCAAGCGTCCGCCCGACTGCCGCGCGAGGTCGTGGTTGAGCAGCGCCGAATAGGCGTGGCCGAGATGCAGGTAGCCGTTCGGACTCGGCGCGAAGCGGAAAACGGGTGGCATGGTCATCGGTCACGCGTCATGGCCGGGCTTGCCCCGGCGACTCTGGTTCATGCGCCCGGACAAGACTCTGTTACGATAGGATATCGATGCGCGGGTCAAGCCCGCGCCTGACAAGCCGATGCAGACCCCGCAAATGCTGATTCACCTCGAGACCCAGGCCGACCTCGAAGACGCGATCCAAAAACTGGTCGAGCAGGACCGCCGCCTGCGCCCGATCCTGGAGCTGACCGGCATGCCGGCGATCCGGCAGCGCGAGCCCGGATTTGCCGGGCTTGCCGCGATCATCTGCGGCCAGCAGCTCTCGACCGCGAGTGCGGCGGCGATCTGGGGGCGCGTCAGCACGGCGTTCGACCCGTTCCACCATGACGCGATCCGCAAGGCGCGGGCCGACCGGCTCGGCCGGCTCGGGCTGTCGGCGGCCAAGATCAAGACGCTGAAGCACATCGCGCGCGAGCTCGCCGAGGAGCGGCTGAACCTCGACGTCCTTGCCAATGAGGAGGCCGATGCGGCGCACAACACGCTGACGGCGCTGCCCGGGATCGGCCCGTGGACCGCCGATGTCTATCTGCTGTTCTGCCTCGGCCATGGCGATGCCTGGCCCGCGGGCGACCTCGCCGTGCAGGAAGCGGTCAAGGTCGGGCTCGGCTTGAAGGATCGGCCGACGCCGAAGCAGATGGCGCCGCTTGCGGAGCCGTGGCGTCCGCTGCGCGGCGCCGCAGCGCATCTGTGGTGGGCATATTATCGCGTGCTCAGAAATCGCGAGGGCGTGATCGCCGGTGCAAAGTAGTCGTGGAGAAAAACACACCAACTGCGTGATCGCGTGATATAGAATCAGCAGACATATAGTTTTTCAATTTGCCGGCCTCGCCCATTTTGCACGCGCAGCACGTCCTTATTGCAAGGAGACGGACCTGATTTCTTTCCGTATCCCGCTGACGCTTCTCTCGTTATCCCTGGGCGCGATCGCCGCGGCGTGGTGGTGGCTCGGCATCCCGGTCGACCTGCCGCGCGCGCCGATCGATCCGAACGACAAGGTGCAATGCATCTCGTACGCGCCGTTCCGTAACAATCAGACATCGCTTTCGCCGGCGACGCAGGTCTCGCCGGAACAGATCGCGGAAGACCTCGCGCAACTCGCGAAGATATCCGACTGCATCCGCACCTATGCGACCGATCTTGGTCTCGATCAGATTCCCGCACTCGCGGCCAAGGCGGGGCTGAAGGTCATCCAGGGCATCTTCCTCGATCGAGACCGCAAGAAGAATGCAACGCAGGTCGCCACCGCGATCCGCCTCGCCCAGGAATATCCGGAAACCATCATCGCGCTCGTGGTCGGCAACGAAGTCTTGCTACGCAAGGAAATGTCGGCTTCCGACCTTGCCGCCACGATCCGCTCGATCAAGGCGCAGGTCTCCGTGCCCGTCACCTATGCCGACGTCTGGGAATTCTGGCTGAGCAATCGCGAGCTTTCTGACGCCGTCGACTTCGTCACGGTTCACATCCTGCCCTATTGGGAAAATGTTCCAATCCGGGCGGAAGATGCCGCCGCTCACGCCGACGAGATGCGCCGGCAGATCGCCGCGGCTTTTCCAGGCAAGGAAATCTTTATCGGAGAAATCGGCTGGCCCAGCGAGGGGCGCATGCGGGAGTCCGCGCTGCCGTCCCGCATCAATCAGGCGCGAGTGGTTTCGGAGGTCCTCGATCTTGCCCGGCGCGAGCATTTCCGCGTCAACCTGTTCGAGGCCTATGATGAAGGATGGAAGCGGGAGATCGAGGGCACGGTCGGCGGCTCCTGGGGCCTGTTCGATTCCGAGCAGCGCATGCCGAAATATCCGCCGGGCCAGCCGGTCAGCAATTTTCCGCTCTGGAAGCTGCAAATGGTCAGCGGATTGGCGCTGGCGATCCTGGTATTCGGCGCGGCATGGCTGACCTTGCGCCGCAAGCCGAGAAAGCCCGCATTCGCGTCATGGCTTGCGGTCGCGCTATCGGCGACCACGGCTGGAATCCTGTTTGGCGTCGCCGAGCAAAGATTGGTCTATGAAAGCTACGGAACGGGAGGCTGGCTTGTCTGGGGCTCGCTGCTGGTGGCGGCCACGGCTTCGCCGGTGTTGAGCGCCAACGCCCTGATGTCGGGCCGCGCACCGCCCAGCTTTTTCGAAGTGTTGGGTCCGAAGGGTCACCACACTGAATCGGTTCTGGCAACCCTGCATGGACTGGCTTTGATGATCACCGTCGTGATCGGCACGGCGACCGCAATCGGTCTCGTGTTCGACCCGCGCTTCATTGACTTTCCCTTCGCGCCTCTCACCATGGCGGCGGTGCCCTTTGCTGCCGTGACGCTGCTCAATCCTCCCACGAAGGGAATCCGACCACTGGCGGAGTCGATCTTTGCCGGCATTTTCATTGCAACGGCGATCTACACAGGATTCAACGAAGGGGCGGAGAACTGGCAGTCGCTATGGACCTGCGCGGCCTTTGTCCTGCTCGCGGTGACGCTGTTGCGGGCGCGTGCTTGACAACGCGACCTAGAGCGTTTCCCGTTCCGATGGAATCGGAACGGCGCTCTAGATTCTTGTTTTGACGCGTTTTCTTCACGCGAACCGGTATCCACTTCGCTCGAAAACGCTCTAGCCGCGCAGCCTGACGCGATCCTCGCGCGCGCAGTCGGTGACGAAGCCGATGACGGCGCGCACCGCGGGAAGCTCGACCAGATCGGGATGGGCGAGCAGCCAGAGATCGGAAAGGCTCGAGAGCTTTTGCGGCGCGACCCGCACCAGATCGGGGTAGTCGGCCCCGACCAGGCAGGACAGCGCGCAAATCCCGAGCCCGGCCCGCGCCGCCGCGAGCATGTCGCCCTGCGATGAACAGCGCATCACCAGCGTGCCCTGTCGGGTGATGACGTCGCTCCAGCGCGCCAGATGCGCGTTCGAGGCCTGGTCGGCAAAGCCGATCACATGGTGGCCCCGCCACTCGTCCCGCCGCTCCGGCAGCTTGCGGCCTGCCGCATAGTCGCGGGAAGCGTAGAAGCCGGTGCCGAGCCGCCCGATCTTGCGCCCGATCAGGTTCTCCTCGCCCGCATCGACCGGCCGTAGCACCACGTCGGCCTCGCGGCGGCGCACGCTGGCCGGGAACGGATGGGTGATGATCTCGAGCTGGATGTTGGCGTGATCGCGCAGGAACGGGCCGAGGCGCGGCATCAGCCAGTGCGCGGCCAGCGTCGCGCCGATCGACAGCTTCACGACACCGCGCGCCTGCCCACCGGTGGCGGACGCGGCCGCCTCCGCGCGCAAGGCCGCCGCGGCCATCGCTTCGGCGTGCTCGCGGAATTTGCGGCCATGCGACGTCAGCGACAGGCCGTCATTGGAACGCGCGAACAGGCGGGTGCCGAGTTGCTGCTCGAGCGCCGCGACGTTGCGGCCGACGGTGGGATGGCTGATGCGCAGCCGCCGTGCCGCCCCGGCAAGGCTGCGTGTCTCCGCGACCGCGACGAATGTCTTGCAAAGCTCCCAGTCCATGCCGCTCCCCTTGTTGCGACATCGTTCATTTCTGGTCGGTCCGATGTTCAATATTGAACGTCATGACCGAGCCGTCCAGCCTTATATTGCCGCGCCAAGAGCGCCACCGCTCCAGCCATCACAATAAATCGCGATCCGCCCCGGCTGCCGGCCGGGCGACGCGCATGGAGGATCCGAAAATGACGCTGCCCGTTTCGCTCGCCAACAGGCTTGAACTGCCGGTCGTCGGCTCCCCGCTGTTCATCGTCTCGGGGCCCGAGCTCGTGATCGCGCAGTGCAAGGCCGGCATCGTCGGCTCGTTCCCGGCGCTGAACGCCCGCCCGGCCGAAAAGCTCGACGAATGGCTGACCCAGATCGAGAACGAGCTCGGCGAGTACCAGGCGCTGCATCCGGAAAAGAAGGTCGCACCCTACGCCGTCAACCAGATCTGCCACGCCTCCAACGACCGGCTGATGCGCGACATGGAAACCTGCGTGAAGCACAAGGTACCCGTGATCATCACCTCGCTGCGCCCGCCGTCCGAGATCGTCGAGGCCGCGCACTCCTATGGCGGCGTAGTGTTCCACGACGTCATCAACGTGAAGCACGCGCGCAAGGCCGCCGAGCAGGGCGTCGACGGCCTGATCCTGGTCTGCGCCGGCGCCGGCGGCCATGCCGGCACGCTGTCGCCGTTCGCGCTGGTGCGCGAGGTCAAGCAATGGTTCAACGGCACGATCCTGCTGTCAGGCGCGATCTCCGACGGCTGGAGCATCGCATCCGCGCTCGCGCTCGGCGCCGACCTCGCCTATATCGGCACCCGCTTCATCGCGACCGAGGAAGCCAACGCCGATATCAGGTACAAGCAGGCGCTGACTGAATACGCAGCGCACGACATCGTCTATTCGAACCTGTTCACCGGCGTGCACGGCAACTATCTCGGACCGTCGATCGCGGCGGCAGGGCTCGATCCGGGCAATCTGCCGGTCGCCGACAAATCCAGCATGAACTTCGGCTCCGGCGGCAACATGAAGGCCAAGGCCTGGCGCGACATCTGGGGCTCGGGCCAGGGCATCGGCCAGATCTCCGATGCCCCGCCGGTCGCCGAACTGGTGGCGCGGCTCAAGTCCGAGTTCGCCGCGGCGCGCAGCGAGTTTCTGCGCGCCAGCGCCTGACGCTGTTTCACAAAGTCCGGGAGTGAACCATGAAACGAGCGCAACACGCGCTGGCAGCCGCGCTTGCGGTCTGCGCGATCGCCGGCACGGCCGCCGCCGACAACGGCAACGAAGCGATCCGAATCGGCCAGACGCTGCCCTATAGCGGACCGGTCTCCGGCTTCGGCACCATCGGCCGCGCCCAGGAAGCGTTTTTCGCGAAGGTCAACGCGGAGGGCGGCATCAACGGCCGGCAGGTGAAATTGATCACGTTGGACGACGCCTATTCGCCGCCGAAGACCGTCGAGCAGACCCGCAAGCTGGTGGAGCAGGAGGAGGTGCTGATGATGTTCGGCTCGCTCGGAACCGCCACCAACAACGCCGTGCACCGCTATCTCAACAGCAAGAAGATCCCGCAATTGTTCGTGCTGAGCGGCGCGACCAAATGGGCCGACCCGAAGACCTATCCGTGGACCATGCCAGGCATGGCGTCCTACGAATCTGAGGGCGTGGTCTATGCCAAATATGTGCTGCAGGCCAAGCCCGACGCAAAGATCGCGATCCTTGCGCAGAACGACGATTTCGGCCGCGACTATGTCGCCGGCTTCAAGCGTGCGCTCGGCGGCAAGGCCGCGAGCATGATCGTCGCGGAAGCGAGCTACGAGACCTCAGCGCCCACCATCAGCTCGCAGCTCGCGACCCTGAAGGCGTCCGGTGCCGATGTGCTGTTCGGTGTCGTGCTCGGCAAGTTCACGCCGCAGATGATCAAGGGCGTGGCCGAGATCGGCTGGAAGCCGGACCTGTTCTTCGTGCCGACCTCCGCGTCGTCGATCTCGTTCCTGGAGCCCGCCGGGCTCGAGAACGCGGTCGGCCTGATCTCGTCCAGCAACCAGAAGGACACGATGGATGCGCAATGGGCCGACGATCCCGCCGTGAAGGACTATCTTGCCTTCATGAAGCAGTACCTGCCCAATGCGGACCTCAGCAACTCGAACTACTCGGCGGGCTATCATTATGCGACACTGCTGATGGCCGTGCTGAAGGCCTGCAAGAACGATTTCAGCCGCGAAAACATCATGCGCCAGGCGGCGTCATTGCGCGACGTTCCGCTGCCGCTATTGTTGCCGGGCATGACGGTATCGACCGGGCCGGACGACTACCTGCCGTTCCAGCAGTTGCGGCTGCGCCGGTTCAACGGCAAGAGCTGGATCAGCTTCGGCGAGATCCTGGACGATCGCTAGAAGACGAGGCGCGACATGATCATCAGCGGCGAAAGACAGATCAGCTACGGCGACATTCACGCCCGCATCGCGCGGGCGGCCAGCGGCTTCCGGGCGCTCGGCGTGCAGGGCGGCAAGCCGGTCGGCATGATGCTGCGCAACGATTTCGCGCTGTTCGAGGTGGTCGCGGCTTCGGCCGCGCTCGGCAGCCCGGTGGTGCCGATCAACTGGCATCTGAAGGCCGACGAGGTCGCCTACATCCTGTCCGACAGCGGCGCCGACACGCTGGTCTGCCACGCCGATCTGCTGCCGCAGATCCGCGACGGGCTACCGCCGGCAATCAAGCTGCTCGTGGTGACGACGCCGCCGGAGATTGCCGCGGCCTATGGCGTGGCGCCGGCGCTCACCCGCGTGCCCGACGGCATGACCGACTGGGACGTCTGGCGGGAGACGCACCAACCACTGACCGACGCACCGATCGGCGCGGCGCCGATGTTCTACACGTCGGGCACCACTGGACTGCCGAAGGGCGTCAAGCGCAAGCCGATGCGGCCCGAGCAGCAGGCGGCAGCCGCGCGGGTCGGCGCCATCACCTACGGCGTCAAGCCGAACGAGGATCAGGTGATCCTGATGAACGGCCCGATGTATCATTCGGCGCCGCACTCCTACGGGATGCTCGCATTCCGCAACGGCTGCGTGATCGTGCTCGAGCCGCGCTTCGATCCGGAGGATCTGCTGCAACTGATCGAGCGCCACCATGTCACCCACATGCATATGGTGCCGACCATGTTCGTGCGGCTGCTGCGCCTGCCCGAGGAGACACGGCGCCGCTACGACCTGTCGTCGCTGCGCTTCATCGTCCATGGCGCGGCGCCCTGCCCTGTCGACGTCAAGCGCGCGATGATCGAGTGGTGGGGACCGGTCATCAACGAATATCTCGGCTCGACCGAGACCGGCATCCCGGTCTGGCATTCGTCAGCCGAAGCGCTGGCCAAGCCCGGCACCGTCGGCCGCGCGATCGAGGGCGGCATCGTCAAGATCTTCCGGCCCGACGGGACGCAATGCGACCTCGGCGAGCCCGGCGAGATCTTCATGCGTCAGACGTTGATCTCGGACTTCGACTATCACGGCAATGCCAAGGCGCGCGCCGAGGCCGATCACGACGGCCTGATCAGCGTCGGCGATGTCGGCTATCTCGACGCGGACGGCTATCTGTTCCTGTGCGACCGCAAGCGCGACATGGTGATCTCGGGCGGCGTCAACATCTATCCCGCCGAGATCGAGAATGCCCTTATCGGCATGGCAGGCGTCCGCGACTGCGCGGTGTTCGGCGTTCCCGACGACGAATACGGCGAGCGGCTGTTCGCCTGCGTCGAGCCGGAAGCCGGCGCGACCCTGTCGATCAGCGCGATCCAGGATTTTCTCCGCGGCAAGCTCGCCAACTTTAAGGTGCCCAAGGATATCCGCTTCATGGACGCGCTGCCGCGGGAAGCCACCGGCAAGATCTTCAAGCGCAAGCTGCGCGACCTCTACCGCGAAGGACAGCTTCGCTGAACGATGTGACGGCGAAGCGAACGGCGTTTGAAACTTAGTTGCTGTTGCAAAAGGCCGGCAATCGACGCAACGATGCCGGCGCATCGTAAGCTGGGATCACCGCCATGAACTCGACCGACTTCATCGTCATCCGCAACGACCTGCAACAGTGCAAGGTGATCGAGACGCAGTTGCCCGATGCCGCGGCGCTGCCGGCCGATGCGCTGCTGGTGAAGGTGACCCGCTTCGCCTTCACCGCCAACAACATCACCTACGCCGTGATCGGCGAGCAGCTGAAATACTGGCATCTGTTCCCGGCGCCCGAGGGCTACGGCATCATCCCGGTGTGGGGCTTTGGCGAGGTGCTGATCTCGAAACATCCGATGATCGCCGTCGGCGAAACGCTGTTCGGCTATCTCCCGATGGCGGCCCATCTGGTGATCGAGGCGGCCGACGTCAACAAGCGCGGCCTGCGCGATGGCGCGGCACACCGGCAGGAGGTCTCGCCGGTCTACAACGCCTATGCCCGCGTCTCCGGCGATCCGACCTATGCCGGTCAGCAGGGCGATTTCCGCGCACTGCTGCTGCCCTTGTTCATGCTGTCGTTCCTGGTCGGACGACGCCCTCGCCGAGAATGCGTTCTACGGCGCACGCCGCGTCATCCTGTCGTCGGCCTCGAGCAAGACCGCGTTCGGCCTCGCCCATCTCGTGCACAAGCGGGGTATCCCCGTGATCGGGCTGACCTCCAAGGGCAATGTCGATTTCGTCAGCTCGCTCGGTTGTTATGACGAGGTCGTCACCTATGACCAGGTCGCCGCGATCCCGGCGGCCGAGCCGACAGCCTATGTCGACATGGCCGGCAACAGTGCGCTGCGCGAAAGTCTGCACCGGCACTTCGGCGCGCAGATGGTCTATTCCGGCCGGGTCGGGCTGACGCACCGTGCGAGCGAGGCGGAGGAGCCGACGCTGCCAGGCGCCAAGCCGGTCTGGTTCTTCGCCCCGGACCAGATCCGCAAGCGCGCCAAGGAATGGGGTCCCGGCGGCATCGACCAGCGTTTTGGCGCCGCATGGGCGGAGCTCGTGCCGCATCTGCCGAATTGGCTTGACGTGGTCGAGCGGCGCGGCCCGGCCGCGGTGCGCGAGGCCTATCTCGATACCCTGCAAGGCCGCGTTCCACCGGATCAAGGCCTGATCCTGTCGCTGGCCGAATAGGCGCTATCCCGTCGCGCCCTTTCTGCACGCCTTCGGATGGGTATAGGCTTCGCGGAAAGGGAACGCCGCCAAGAAAATATCAGCAAGGCGGCCGATGGCGAGAAACGCTCAATGCTCGACAAGACGGACGATATTTCGGTCGCCGCCGACAATTGGCTTGTGCAGTTCGAAGATGCGCTGGCGAGCCCGGACGATGTGCTGCTGAAGCCACTGTTCCATCCCGACAGCTACTGGCGCGACGTGCTGGCGCTGAGCTGGAACATCCAGACCGTCAACCGGGCCTTCGCAATCATCGAGGAGCTGCCGGCGCATGCGCGTCACAGCGCGCCGCATGACTTCCGCATCGATGCCGATCGCGCCCCGCCCCGACGGGTGACGCGCGCCGGCACCCATGCGATCGAGGCGATCTTCAAATTCGAGACGGCGGTCGGCCGCGGCCATGGCATCGTGCGGCTGATCCCCGATGCCGCCGACGACGATCGCCTGAAGGCCTGGACCTTGCTGACGGCGCTCGAGGAGCTGAAGGGTTTTGAGGAGCAGCAGGGCCACACCAGGCCGCGCGGGCAGTCCTATTCGCGCGACTTCCGCGGCCCCAACTGGCTCGACCTGCGCAAGGCATCCGCCGAATATGCCGACCGCAACCCTGATGTGCTGGTGGTCGGCGGCGGACAGGCCGGGCTTGCGATCGCCGCGCGGCTGCAGCAGCTCAAGATCGACGCGCTGATCGTCGACCGCGAGGCGCGCGTCGGCGACAATTGGCGCAAGCGCTATCACGCGCTGACCCTGCACAACCAGGTACAGGTCAATCATTTGCCCTACATGCCATTCCCGCCGAACTGGCCGACCTACATCCCGAAGGACAAGCTCGCCAACTGGTTCGAATCCTATGTCGAAGCCATGGAGCTGAACTTCTGGACCGGCACCGAATTTGTCGGCGGCAGCTATGACGATGCGGATGGGCGTTGGACCGTCGAGCTGCGCCGCGCCGACGGCACGACACGGACAATGCAGCCGCGCCATGTCGTGATGGCGACCGGCGTCAGCGGCATTCCCAATCTGCCCGACATCCCCGGTTTGAAAGATTTTGGCGGCAAGGTGATGCATTCCAGCCGCTACGAGGACGGCGAGAACTGGACCGGCAAGCGCGCGCTCGTGATCGGCACCGGCAACAGCGGCCACGACATCGCGCAGGACCTGCATTCCTCGGGCGCCGAGGTCACGCTGGTACAGCGCTCCTCGACGCTGATCACCAATATCGAGCCGTCGGCGCAGCTGGCCTATGCCGCCTACAATGAAGGTACGCTCGAGGATAACGATCTGATCGCGACCTCGATGCCGCTTGTGCTCGCCAAGCGCAGCCATGTGCTGATGACCGAGCAGTCGAAAGAGCTCGACAAGCCGCTGCTCGACGGCCTCACGCGCAAGGGCTTCAAGCTTGATTTCGGCGATGGCGGCACCGGCTGGCAGTTCAAGTACCTGACCCGCGGCGGCGGCTATTACTTCAACGTCGGCTGCTCCGATCTCGTCGCGAGCGGCGCGGTCGCCCTGCAGCAATTCACCGACATCGACACCTTCGTCAGCGAGGGCGCGCGGCTGAAAGACGGCGAGATCATTGCCGCCGACCTGATCGTGCTCGCGACCGGCTACCGGCCGCAGGAAGAGCTGGTGAAGAAGCTGTTCGGCGAGGCGATGGCCGCGCGCGTCGGCCCGATCTGGGGCTTTGGCGACGGCCAGGAGCTGCGCAACATGTACACCCGCACGCCGCAGCCCGGCCTGTGGTTCATCGCCGGCAGCCTCGCGCAATGCCGCATCAACTCGCGCTATCTCGCATTGCAGATCAAGGCGATCGAGGAAGACCTGTTGCCGCGCGACGTCGGGCCACGGGCGGATTTTTCCTAACCCCACCATCGTCATTCCGGGCTGGTCCGAAGGACCAGACCCGGAATCTCGAGCTTCCGGGTTCGATGCTGCGCATCGCCCCGGAATGACGGCTCAGAGGAGAGACAACATGCCAATCATCCTCGGCACCGGCGAACACCGCTATCGCGTGGTGGAGAACTTCGCAAAACTGCCCGACGGCTGGAGCCTGACCGATGTCGCGTCCGTCGCAGTCGACAGCAAGGACCGTGTCTATGTCTTCAACCGCGGCGACCATCCGATGGTGGTGCTCGACCGCGCAGGGAATTTCGTCAAGAGCTGGGGCGAAGGCGTGTTCTCGCGTGCCCACGGCCTGCATATCGACGCCGACGACAATCTCTATTGCACCGATGACGGCGACCACACCGTGCGCAAATGCTCGACCGACGGCAAGGTGCTGCTGACGATCGGCATCCCGAACAAGCCGGCGCCGTTCATGAGCGGCGAGCCGTTCCACCGCTGCACCCATACCGCGCTGTCGCCGAAGGGCGAGATCTATGTCTCCGATGGCTACGGCAATGCCTGCGTCCACAAATACGCGCCGGATGGCAAGCTGATCAAAACCTGGGGCGAGCCCGGCACCGACCCCGGCCAGTTCAACATCGTGCACAACATCGCGACCGACGCCGATGGCTGGGTCTATGTCGCCGACCGCGAGAACCACCGCGTCCAGGTGTTCGACGGCAACGGCAGATACGAGACGCAGTGGAACAACCTGCACCGGCCTTGCGCGCTGTGCTGCTGCGGCGGTGGCAAGCAGCCGAACTTCGTGATCGGCGAGCTCGGCCCTGGCATGGCGGTGAATCGCAAGGTGCCCAATCTCGGCCCGAGACTGTCGATCGTGGATCACACCGGCAAGCGCATCGCGCGCCTCGGCGGCGAGCAAGGCCCCGGCGTCGAGACCGGCAAATTCCTGGCGCCGCACGGCATCGCGCTGGATTCCCGCGGCGACATCTATGTCGGCGAAGTCGGCGTCACCGACTGGAAGACCAGCTTTCCGGACACCGAGATGCCGGCCGCGGTGCGCGTGACACGATGTTTGCAGAAGCTGGAGCGCGTGACCGTAGCCAGGTTAAATTGAAAGGCAGCGCCCCCTCTATTCCCGTCACCCTGAGGTGGCCGCTTCTTCAGCGGCCCTCGAAGGGTCGACGGCCCAGTCGGTGGCCGTGCATCCTTCGAGGCTCGCCCAGCGGTGCAATTGCGCCGCAAGGCTCGCACCTCAGGATGACGGGTTGAGCAAAGAGCGATCACGCCGCCGTCAAATCTCGCCGATCACCTCGCGGCGGCGCTGCTCGGATTCTTCCGCGTAGCGCCGCATGGCGTGCGCTTCGGTGAGCAGGCCGATCGGCCGGCGGTCACCTTCGACCACGGCGAGCGATTCCGCTTCGGCCGCGTCGAACACCGCGATCGCCTCCTGCACGTTCATGCCGGGATGCAGCACCACATCGGCGTAGCGCAGAATCGCGGCAAGCCCCTTGTCGGCCTCGAGATCCGGCGCGTGCGCTTCGGCGACCAGCGCAAGCCCGGCGTAATGCCCCTCGCCGTCGACCGCGACGACCTGGGTCTTCGAGCCCGGGGGGAATTCCTCGCGGAACGCCTCGATCGGCATCGCGGCGTTCACCGTCGTCATGTCCTGCCGCATCATCTTGCCGACCGTGAGATCGCGGATCCAGCCGATATCGGCGGCGCTGCGGATGGTCTCGCCGCGCAGATGCAAACGCCAGGTCGCGAACGAATAGCCGAACAGCTCGCGCGTGATCGTGGTCGAGATGATGACCGCGACCAGCACCGCGGTGGTGAGCCAGAGGTTGCCGGTGGATTCCAGCGCGATGAACGACATCGTGAGCGGGCCGCCGATCACCGAGGCCGACAGCGCGCTCATGCCGATCACCGCATAGGCGTTGGGGTCGAGGTTCAGCCCCGGCCACACGATGTCGACGCCGGCGGCGAACAGCCGGCCGCCGAGCGCGCCCATGAACAGCGTGGCGAAGAACAATCCGCCACGAAAGCCCGAGCCGAGCGAGATGATCGAGGCCACCGCCTTCAGCGCGAACACGCCGGCGATGAAGGCAAGCGGCATCGCCACGATGCCGGCGAAGCGCAGCGCGCCATGGCCCGACGACATCACCTGCGGCGTCAATAGCGCCATCGCGCCGACCGCAAGCCCGCCGAGCGCCGGCCGCAGCGGCGGCCACAGCCGGCTCTTGGTCAGCAGCGCCTCGCACAGCGTCACCCCGCGCATGATCGCAATGCCGGTCAGGGCCGCGACCATGCCGAGCAGCGCTGCAATCGCAAGATCCCGTCCGAGCACATCGCCGACGGTTCCGACGCCGACGCCGAGCGGCAGCGGTTCGAAGGCATGGGCAACGAAGTAGCCGGTCACCGCCGCCACGCCGACCGGGGTCAGGCTGGCCGGCGTATAGCCGCCGATCACAAGCTCGAAAGCGTAGAACGCACCCGCAAGCGGCGCGCTGAAGGCGCCGGCGATCGCCGCCGCCGCACCGCAGCCCACCATGATTCGCTGGTCGTTGCGGCGGAGGTGAAAGCCGCGCCCGAGCGAGGCGGCGAGGCCGCTGGAGAGCTGGGTGTAGCCGGCCTCGAGCCCGACCGAGCCGCCGACGCCGCTTGACCAGATCGTCTGCAGCGCCACGATCACGCTGCCGCGGAACGACATCCGCCCGCCATAAAGCGCGTTGGCCTCGATCGGGTCGATTTCGCGGGCCGGCCGCACCCGGAGCAACAGAAGGAATGCAAATCCCAGCAGCAGGCCGCCGATCGTGGGAACCACGAGCGCGCGCACGGGATCGATGCTGGGCTGGCTCGACAACCGGTCGCCGAGCGGCAGATTGAACAGCACCGAATGCAGCACCGTGACGAGGCCGCTCATGACCGCCACCACGAGGCCGCCAATGGCGCCGATCAGCACCGCCAGCACCACAAGGCTCGTCTCGTGCGCGCGCACGAACGCGCGCAACCGGCGCGGCGCCTCGAGATAGCTTGAGGTCGTGGTCATCGGCAGGGTCCGTCACTGGCCGACAGGGCCTTGCGGCTCCCTTTACGGGCCTCGCGGGCGGGAGGCAATCGGGGCAGGAACATGGCAGGGCGCGGCGGATAAGCCGCTCATTGCTCTTCACAATCCCGTCACGCTGCCTGTAGTATGTGAGTGCATGCTGCTTCGCAGCTAGTGGGAGTCAGGAGCGTTATTTGAACGCACATGTCTCGCAAGGCGGTTGGCCGGTGCTGGTCTTGAATGCGGACTTCCGGCCGCTGAGTTATTACCCGCTGTCGCTCTGGTCCTGGCAGGACGCGATCAAGGCGGTGTTCCTCGATCGTGTCAACATCGTCGAATATTACGACCGGGCGGTACGAAGTCCTTCCTTCGAAATCCAGCTGCCGAGCGTCGTATCCCTCAAGTCCTTCGTCAAGCCGACCACCCACCCCGCCTTCACCCGGTTCAACGTTTTCCTGCGCGACCGATTCAGCTGCCAGTATTGCCTGTCGGGCGACGATCTCACCTTCGATCACATCATTCCGCGCAGCAAGGGTGGCCAGACCACCTGGGAGAACGTCGTCGCCGCCTGCTCGCCCTGCAATTTGCGCAAAGGCAATCTGACGCCGCAGCAGGCCAAGATGTTTCCGAAGCAGACGCCCTACGCCCCGACCGTGCATCAGCTGCATCGCAACGGCCGGCTGTTTCCGCCGAACTATCTGCACGAGAGCTGGCTCGATTATCTCTACTGGGATACTGAGCTCGATCCGTAGAGCGCGCTGGCGCGCATCGTCGTCACATCGAATGCAAGCCGTACTGCTGTGATTTGGATCAGGCGGGTCGCTTGGTGAGGGCCGCTTCACCCTCCTCGCGCCCGGGAACGCTGACGTGGACCTCGTGCCCCATCCTGATCGCCAGAGCCGCGGCGGCCGCCGCGGATTCGAATGCAGCTTCCTTGGTGGCGTATCCGCCGTTGAGATTGCCGTCGTGCAGGACGCCCCATTCCTCGCCGGCTGCAATCACCGCATATTGAGCCAATCCCATCGTCTCCTCCTTGCGCCAGCGGCGCTGCGTCAGGTCTCATTCCGCTTGTATCGCTCGCGGACGACCTCCTCGCCGGCCTGCACCGTGCGCCTGCTGCGAAAATGGTGTTGAAGCACGCCGAAGATCAAAGCGGTCAGCAGCACGAGCGCTCCGATGCCGTAGATGATCTCAAGGCCCATATCCATTTGGTCTCTCCAGGCCTTGTTCTCAAAGCCTTGTTCTCGAAGCCTTGCTCTCTTGCCGCCCGCCGGGGCGGCATCGTTCATCCGCTCTTCGCGGCACTGTCGATGCTTTCGCGGTGAATTTCGCGGGCGTCGCTGCCGATCACCGAGATGTAGTAGCCGCGGCCCAGATATTCCTGTCGGGTCTCCGCAAGGTCGATGGCGAGCCGCTTGGCCACCGCAATGGCTTCATCGCGGTCGGCAACCGGCTGACCGGTTGCATCGATCACACGCTCATCATTCACGATCGCGAAATGAAAGGCGGACATCGGCTATCTCCGCGCATCAATGCGTGTTCGATTCATGCCACTTTTCCAGGTCCGGCTTCTCGTCTCCGGAGGCCTTCGCGTCTCCCGAGCGCCTCGCATCTCCGGAGCGCTGCTCCTTCTCCGGGTTTCCCTTCCACGGCTTGTCGGTTTGCGCGTGCGAACCCCAGTCGCTCGAGCGTCCGGAATCCTGCGTTACCGGCTTTCTGTTCATGACAATCTCCTCAAGAACAGAAGCATCTGTATCCCGATGTGTTCCTAACCCGCCGCGCTCAAGGTCCGCCCGCAACCGAGCATAACCAGCGCATCGAGGTCGATCCCGCAGCAGTACTGACACTCCCTCACGCAGGATCGCATTCGCGTGATCATCCGCGATGTTCGTACTATATCGTTGCATCCTAATAGTTCGCATCCTATCTAGTTTACATGCCTTCACAGTCCCATATCCACGCCGAGATCGGCCGCCTGGTGACCAGACTGGCCCGGATCTGGCGCCGCGAGTCGGATCAGGCCTTGTCCGACCACGGACTGTCCTACGCGACGGCGATTCCGCTACTGGTGTTGTCCCGCCAGGGGGAAAACGTCCGGCAAGGCGTGCTCGCGGATGAACTGGGAATCGAGGGGCCTTCACTGGTGCGGCTGATCGATCTGCTGCAGTCTGAAGGCCTGGTCGAGCGTCGCGAGGACCCGACCGACCGGCGCGCCAAGACGCTGCATCTCACCGCGGCCGGCGGAGCCAAGGTAGAGGAGATCAATCGGGTGCTGCGTCGCGTACGGGCCAGCCTGCTGAAGGATATCGGCAGCGCGGAACTTGCGGTAACCTTCGAGACGCTGCAGCTCATCGAGCAGCGGGCGAGCCGCCTGCAGGACGCCAGGACTGCGCCAGCCAGGACTGCTCCAGAGGCGAAATAGTCATGCGCGCGGAAGAGCCGTTCCTGGTCCGCCACGCGGATCTCATCTTCGCGTTGAAGACGTTCGCGGCGTCGATGCTGGCGCTTGTCATCGCCCTGGCGATCGATCTGCCGCGTCCCTATTGGGCGATGGCGACGGTCTACATCACCTCGCAGCCGCTGGCCGGCGCGACCAGCTCGAAGGCGTTCTTCCGCGTGATCGGTACGCTGGTCGGCGCGAGCGTCACGGTCGCCCTGGTGCCGAACCTGGTCAATGCACCGGAGCTACTGTGCCTCGCGATCGCGCTCTGGGTCGGGCTCTGTCTCTATTTATCGCTGCTCGACGGCACGCCGCGCAGCTATGTCTTCATGCTGGGCGGATATACCGTCGCGCTGATCGGCTTTCCGTCGGTGGCCGAACCGGGCAGCATCTTCGATGTAGCGCTGGCACGAGTCGAGGAGATCTCGCTCGGCATCATCTGTGCGAGCCTGGTGTCGACGGTGGTGTTTCCCCGCAGCGTCGCGCCGGCGGTCGGCGGCCGCATCAGGAGTTGGCTGTCGGATGCGCGCCGTCTGTCCCGCGACGTGCTGCTTGACCGCGGGACCGGCGAGACGCGCCGGGCCCAACGCCTCCGTCTTGCGACCGACATTGTCGAGATCGATACGCTGGCGACCCATGTCGCCTATGACCGGCTGGCCGACGCCGGCACCGTGCGTGGCCTCGGCGAGGTCCGGCTGCGCATGCTGATGCTGTTGCCGATCATCACGTCGATCGAAGACCGGCTTACCGCACTTGGCGAAGCGGCGCTGCAACGGCAACCGGAGCTGCAACGCCTGATCGGCGATCTCGCCGCATGGATCGTGGACGAGGACCGCCAGCGGCAATCCGGCGAGCAGATCCGCACCGCAATCGCCGAGCGGCAATCTGCGCTCGACGGCATCGCGCCGCGGGAACGCATCATCACGATCAGCCTGCTGCTCCGGCTGCGCGAGCTTGCCGACATTTCGGCCGACTGCCGCGCGCTGGGCGATGCGATCACCGCGGGCCGGGATATCTCCAGCGTCCAGCTGGCGTTCCACCCGGAGTCGGGGGCCGCACCGGTCCGTCATCGCGACCACGGCATGGCGCTGTGGTCGGCCGCGGGCGCGGCGGTCGCCATCCTGATCTGCTGCGGCCTGTGGATTGCGACCGGCTGGGCCGATGGCGCCTCGGCGCCGATGATGGCGGCGGTCGCCTGCTCCTTCTTCGCCGCACAGGACGAGCCTGCGCGCAGCATCCGGGCCTTCGGCCTGTTTTCACTGGTCGCGATCGTCATCGTCGCAATCTATCAGTTCGCGCTGGTGCCCGGCATCTCCCATGTCGAGGTCCTGATCGCGGCACTGGCGCCGACCTTCCTCCTGTACGGCTTTTTGATCGCACGACCCAAGACCGCGCCGATCGGCATGGCGCTCGCCGCCAACACCGCGACGCTGCTCGCGCTGCAATCGACCTACAGCGCGGATTTCGCCAGTTTCGCCAACACGTCGGTCGCCTTCTTCCTCGGTGTTGTGATCGCGGAGATCGTAACGCGGATCGCACGCGGCGTCGGCGCCGAATGGATCGCCAAGCGGCTGATGACGTCGAGTTGGCAGGCGCTCGCGGTCGCGGCCGAGCGGCGCGGCCACGGCGATCGCGCGCAGTTTGCCGGCCTGATGCTGCATCGGCTCGGACTATTGGTCCAGCGCATCGCCTTCATCTCCGAGAGCGACCGCCGTGATGCCGACAGCCTGGTCCAGCTCCGCATCGGGCTCAACATCATCGACCTCCGGCGGGCCCGCTACGGCCTCGCCGCAGTGACCGTGCGTGCCATCGACGACATGCTGGACGACCTCGCGGCGGCGTTTCGCGCCCGTGCGGACCAGGCAATGCCGGCCGAACTGTTGTCATGCATCGATGCGGCGCTGACCGCGGTCGTCAAGGACCCCAATGAGCGCGCGCGGGACGATGCGTTGCTCGGCCTCGTCGGCATCCGCCGCGGCCTGTTTCCGGATGCACCCGCGTATCGATCGCAGCCCGAGGAGAGCTTTGCCGCATGAGATATGAGCTCGACATTTACGGCGTGCTCGTTCCGGCGCTGCTGCTGTGGCTCATCGTTGCCTATGCGCTGAGCGCAGTGGCGAGCCGGATCTTGCAGCGCTTCGGGTTCTACCGGCTGGTCTGGCATCGCGCGTTGTTCAATTTCGCCCTGTACGTATGCCTGCTCGGCGTCGTGGTTTATCTTTCGGAGTTTCTGCCATGAAAGCGAATTTCGCCTGGCTCGGCCGGGTTGCGCTGACCGCGGTCGCCGTCGTCGCCGCACTCGCTGTCGCTCGCGCGCTCTGGGTCTACTATATGGAATCGCCATGGACTCGCGACGGCAGGGTCCGCGCCGACGTGATCCAGGTGGCTCCCGACGTCTCCGGCTTCGTCACCGACGTGCTGGTCAGGGACAATCAGCCGGTGCATCGTGGCGACATCCTGTTCCGGATCGATCGCGCACGCTATGCCCTGGCACTGAAGCAGGCCGATGCAGCGGTCGCCGGCCATCGCGCGACGCTGGATCAGGCCGACGCCGACCTCAAACGCTACAGCTCGCTGACCACCGATGCGGTGTCGCAGCAGAAGCAGGAGCAGGTTCTGGCGACGCAGCTGCAGGCCAAGGCGGCCTATGACCAGGCGGTCGCCGACCGCGCCGTCGCGCAGCTCAATCTGGATCGCAGCGAGGTGCACGCTTCGGTGAACGGCACCATCACCAATATGGACCTGCGGCCGGGCGCTTACGTCACCGCAGGCAAGGGCGTGATGGCGCTGGTCGACACCGACACGCTGCATGTGGAAGGCTATTTCGAGGAGACCAAGCTCGCGCGCATTCGCGTCGGCGACAAGGCGCAGATCCGGCTGATGGGCGAGCCGGTGCGGCTCACCGGACATGTCGAGAGCATTGCAGCCGGCATCGAGGATCGCGACCGCGCGGCAGGCGCGAGCCTGCTCGCAAACGTCAACCCGACCTTCAGCTGGGTTCGGCTCGCACAGCGCATCCCCGTGCGCATCGCGCTGGACCACCTGCCGGATCGCATCGCGCTGGTCGCCGGCCGTTCGGCGACGGTCGAGATCATGGACTAGCCGGCTGGCCGGGCGCATCCGCGGCGACAGCATCGAGCCGGTGCACCTTACTGCGGCTCGTCGACCACTCGGCCTATCGCACGCCGTAGCGTGTGAAATCGTCGCCGATGCTGCCCTGGATCGCCTTGGCCGCCGCCATGTCGGTATTGCCGCCGGCCTTGTCACCCTGCTTCAACTTCGCCAGGCCGCGGCCATAAAGAGCGCTTGCGAGCTTGGGATCGATGCGAAGTGCGGAGCTGTAGTCGGCGATCGCCGCGCCCAGCTCGCCGGTCTTCAGATAGATAAGGGCACGCGAGTCATACGTCGCGGCGTTGGTTGACGCCAATTGAAGGGCCTTGTTGCAATCTTCCAGCGCCGCCTGCAATTCGCCGAGGATGGCCCGGCTCCAGCAGCGTCCGTTCCACACCCCGTCGAGCTTCGGCTCGAGGCGAATTGCCTCATCGTAGTCCTGCGCCGCGCGTGCATAATCGTTCTTCTTCAAATAGGCGCCGGCGCGGTTGGCGAAGGCCTCGCCGTAGTTCGGGTTGAGCTTGATCGCCTGATCGAAGGCGTCGGTCGCGCGATCATATTCGCGCTTCCTGAGATAGGCCACGCCGCGGTTGTTGAACGGCTTGGTGTAGGTCGGATTGAGTTCGATCGATCGATCGAAATCCCGGATGGCGCCGTCATAGTCTCCCTTGGCGGCGTAGGCGTTACCACGGTTGTTATAGGCGATCGCGAGGCCAGCCTGGGTCATGTCCTGCCCCGCATCGATCAGCGCCGTGCAGGCAGCAATGCGCGCGTCGGCCGGTGTGCGATCGAGGCCGCTGCACAATCCGATAGTGCGGAGATAGCTGTCCTTCTTCGCGTTCTGCGCGACCGCCGGCAACACGGGGAGCGTCGCAACGAGAAGCGATATCAGGCTGACAATTGCGCCGGCGCTTGCACGAAGTTTCATATCGGGCCTTGCTTGCACGAAACTGGCTGCGCCTGGCCTAGCACCCTCGACAGATGTTGGGATTGAACTTGTGAAGGGTGTTTTGCTCAGGTTGCTGCGGCGTTCGAGTCCCGACCTTCCTGACCTTGCTCTTGCCCTCTTCAACGAGCGTGGCGAACCTCACCGTTCCATCGTCCGATATCTCGATGCGTGGCGTGGTGCCTCGAATGCCCATCGTTGCGACAGGGGTGTCGATCTTCATGTCTCCGGTCTTCGCAATGTTGCCGGCAACGAAGGTGAACGTCCCATTGGTCAGTTTGAGCAAGGTCGAGTTCGACTTGCCGTTCGGGTCGTACACGAACTCGGTCATCGCCATCTTGGCGTTGCTCGACAGATTGAACGAAGTGCCGTCGGAGAAATTGATCCCGACGCGTCCGTCGGCTCCAGTTTGCACCACGTCGCCCAGATACACGGGGTCGCCGACCTGCGCCTGAGGCAGTTTGCCGGGCAGCCCTGCCTGAACGACGACTGCATTCGGATGCTCGATCGTGACCGAACCGGTGGCGGCTACGACCCTTCCGATGAATTTCAATTGGATATTGTCCGGTTCGGTTTGCGCCTGCACCTGGCCGGGCGTGAGCGTTGCGAGCGCCAGGACGAAGCTTGCAAGCAATTGAACAATCAAATGGATGCGCACGATCCCCTCCTCGAAAAGGTCTTGTCGTGCCGGGGCTCGATGGGTGACCGGGACCACCGGGCCGAGACCGCAGGACCTTGAGTGCCAAACGAGTTGTCGCAGACAGGCCTAAATGCCTGACGCAGTTCGACTAAAAATTAATAAGTGGACAATTTGCATGGTAATCATACTATTAATTTTGCGGGGCTGCACGCGCGATAAAGGACAGCTGTTCTGTCCTTTTCGTAAGGCTTCCCCGCAGTATTGGAATTCCATTTTTACTGCCGAATTTGGTTTCAATCAGGACGTTTCAGCGGACAAGCCTATGGCTGACGGCGCGGGGTTTTTCGCCGCGTGGCCGAACCAAGCCAAAATAAAAAGACTGCGGCGCCACTTTCCGCTCGAACTGCCTAACAGGCAAAAAGCCAATGTCAGTTGCGTCCGGCGTAGAGTTCGGGGACGCGTGCATGGCCGTTTTGGGCCAACCGCCCCGCTTAGTTGGCACTGTTCGGACGGCGATCGGCTGCGGCACGATCGCGGGTGCCCGCGGCATACCGATTCAAATCGTAGCTGGCGATCCCGTTCGCCAGGGTGACGTCATCGAGGTCGGAGCCGGCGGGCGGATCGAAATCCGCCTGGTCGATGGCAGGGTGCTCAATTTGCCGGCCGGCACCCGGCTGGAGTTGGACATCGCGCAGGACCCCGGCGGGGGCTTGCGGCCGGGCCTGTTCGCGAAAACCAGAAGCCTCTTCCGCCTCATCGGCAGCCGGCTCGCAGGGTCTGGCGTCCTGACGGCGGACACACCGGTTGGCACCATCCGCGCCAGCGGCCTCGGCATGCTGTCGCTGGCCGCCCTGACCTTCTCGCTGCTGGAGGACGCCCGGGCCGCGGAGCCGAACGTCACGCTCCTGGACGACGACAACATCAAATACAAGGACCTCCACCACGGCGTGTTCGAACTCGTCACCAAGGAGGCGATCCCCCGTCACATCGTCGTCGAGGATCCCGAAGAGACGATCATCCTGAGCAGAAGAGGCTCCTCCGTCGGCGTGAACCATGCCACGAATTCCCCTTCGCACATGGAGGAATTACGGGAGGCCCAACAGGAGACCCTTGCCTATTTCGAGAAAGGACCGGCATCGAAAGGATCCGGCATGCCTGCTCTCGAAGGCGGACAACTGCTGCTGCCGATCAATTTTATTCAGCAGTCCCCGCTGTCGCCGGTGCAAGATACGCTCGGGCCGCTGCCGGTAGCGACCTTCGCGAAAAATGATCTCTTCAAGCTGCCGCCGGTTCCGCCGAAGTTGAACCTCGGAGCGGGGCCGACTGAAATCGATACGGTGATATTTGACGACTTCAATGCGGCGAGCGGGACCTTTTCCGCGAGCAGCATCAAGGGCGGCGCACTGAAATTCGGCATCAGCGGAGGCGCCACAGGCGATACGGTGCTGGGACAGGCGACATACGACGTGTCGAGCGTCGGTACTTTTGGCACGCTCTATCTCAACAGCGCGACCGGAAGCTACACCTTCGTTCCGAACAATACCGCAATCAACGCGCTGAAGGCCAACACGACCCAGAGCTTCGTGATCACGGTCTCGGACGGCGCGCTTTCGGCAAGCGAGAGCTTCGACATCAGCATCCTGGGCGCCGATGACGCCTCCATCATTTCCGGCACCAAGGCCGGCGCGGTGGTGGGTGCGGTCGGCGTCAGTCATGCCTCGCCCGGCCTGCTCATCGCAAAGGGCACGCTCACCGACACCGATGTCGACGATCCCGCCAATACCTTCACCGCCGTGAACGCGCCGACGACAAGCGCAGGTGGCTACGGCTCATTCACGCTCACAACGGCCGGCGTGTGGACCTATACGCTCGACAACGCCAACAGCTCCGTGCAAGCCCTCCATGTCGGCAACACGCTGACCGACAGCTTCACGGTGACCACGATCGGCGGAACCCCGCAGACGGTGACACTCACCATCCACGGCCCGCTGATCGAGGTTGGGACCGCGCCATCGCTGACGTTGAGCGAGACCCATCTGACAGCGACGACGCTGGACGACAATATCGCCGGCTCGGCACCGGACGCCGCACTGACGACGACATCGGGCGAGTTCTCGGCGGCATTCGTCACCGAACCGGGTCTGACGGTCAGCTACGCACTGACGATCACCGGCGGCAACGGTACGGCGTCAGGGCTGATCGATTCGCATACCGGCCTCGCTGACCTGCTGGTTCTGAACGGCAACACCATCGAAGGCCATGTCGGCACGGCAAGCGGGGCGCTCGCGTTCACCATCACGGTTGACCCGGCCACGGGCCGCGTGACCTTCGTCGAGCACCGCGCGGTCGAACAATCGTCGGGCACCAGCCCTGACAGCGGCGAAGGGATCGCGCTGGGGACCGGCCTCGTCAACCTGATCGCGACGGTCACGGAGAGCGACGGCCAGTACCAGGATCTAAGCATCGATCTCGGCAAGCAGCTGACAATCACGGACGATGGCCCGCGCATCGAGGCGGCGGGCACAGCCCCATCGCTGACGCTGAGTGAGACGCATCTGACGGCAACGGCGCTGGACGACCACATCGCCGGCTCGGCACCGGACGCGGCGCTGACGACGACTTTCGCCGATTTCTCGACCGCGTTCACTTCGGTGCAAGGCGCCGATGGCGCGACCATCCGCTACGCGCTGACGATCACCGGCGGCAACGGCACGGCATCGGGGCTGATCGACTCGCATACCGGCCTCGCTGACCTGCTGGTTCTGAACGGCAACACGATCGAAGGCCGCGTCGGCGCGACCAACGGCACACTGGCATTCACCATCACGCTCGATCCGGCTACGGGACGCGTGACCTTCACCGACTACCGGCCGGTGGAGCAGCCGCTCGGCACCAGCCCGGACAGCGGCGAAGCCGTATCGCTGGCCGCGGGCATCGTGGGCCTGACTGCCACGATCACGGACAAGGACGGCGACTTCCAGAGCGCCGGCCTCGACCTCGGCAGCAGGCTGACCATCAGCGACGATGGCCCCTGCATCCGAGCCAATTGCACCGCTCCGTCGCTGACGCTGAGCGAGACGCACCTGACGGCAACGGCACTGGACGACCATGTCGCGGGCTCGGCACCGGACGCGGCGCTGACGAAAATTTCCGCCGAATTCTCGACGGCGTTCAGCTCGCTCCAGGGCGCCGACGGCGCGACGGCTCACTATGCACTGTCGATCAACGGAGGTGACTGCACCCCATCCGGTCTGATCGATTCGCATACCGGCTGCTCCGACGTGCTAGTTCTGAACGGCAACACCATCGAAGGCCATGTTGGCACAGCAAGTGGCGCGCTGGCATTCACCATCGCGGTTGATCCGGCCACGGGATGCGTCACCTTCACCGAATATCGCGCGGTGACGCATCCGGCCTGCGCCGGCCCTGACAGCGGCGAAGCCGTGTCGCTGACCGCCGGCGTCGTAAGCCTGGTTGCCACCATCACGGACAAGGACGGCGACTTCCAGAGCGCGTGCATCGACCTCGGCAAGCAACTGACGATCACGGACGATCACCCGACCATTTGCAGCTTCCCGGAGACCTTCGTCGCCGCTCAGGATCATCAGACTGCGACAGGTACCTACGATATCAATTTCGGCGCGGATGGCGATGCCGCGATGTTCGTTGCCGTCCACAACGGTCCGGTCGGCTGCTCGGGATATGATCTGGCCACATCATGCCTGGGCAACGGCATCACCGCGGTGCACGTCACCGGACATGGCGATGATTACAACTTCTACTATACGACCCATGAGGTGGGCGGCGGCGTCGAGCTCGACGCGTATCTTACCGATTGCGGCGGTAGGTTGGACGATCCTTATTTCAAGTTGCTGATCAATCCGGATGGAACATTCTGCTTTGATCTCGAGCACGCCGGGCCGTCGAAGGACGTCACCGTCCATGGCTCCGATTTTGATGCCCCGATCTGCGGCACGCCGTCATTGACGGCTCCGGACGGACAACTGGTTATTACCGGGTCGGACTGCGCCGGCCAGCCGCTCGATGTCAAGGCATCGGACTGCGGTATTGCGGTCGGCGACAGTGGACTGCAGATGGACCCGGCCGAGCAGTTGAATCTCGCGTTCACCGAGAAGCAATCGCAGGTCGGCTTCAATCTCACGGAATGGCAGGGCTACGGCACCGCCGGCGTGATCCTCAAGGTTCTTGATGGCAGCGCCGACGTTCACGACTTCTGCATCGATGTTCCCAGGCCGCTCTGCGGCAGCGCCGGCTTCGTGGTGCAGGAGACATCGGATGCTTCGCTGATCGACACCTACACCTTTGATGCCACGACGACGACGTATACGCTTTACGTTGACAGGTCGTTCGATCAAGTCCAGGTCGACTACGATCGGGTGGAAGCCGGGTGTCCCACCTTCGCGATCAACAACATCAGCTATACCGAAAAGACGAGCATCAATGCGGATCTGCTGTTCGATGTGACGGCGGTCGATGCGGACGGCGATTCGGCGACGAGCAGCCTTCAGGTCGATATTCAGTGCCACACGGCGGGGATGGACACCTTCATATTCGCCGCCAGCCAGGACAGCCCCGCGCCGCCGGTCGGCGCCAGCGCTCCCGCACCCGATGTTAGTCCGATGTCAACGAGTAGCCACGAGGACGCGGCGTTGTCTCAGGCAATCTTGCCCTTTGTAGACGGCGGAACGTCGGGAACGACCGAGCAGTCCTTTCATTTCGCGGAGCCTTCGAGCCTTGAACAGCAGGGAGCTTCGTCCCCTCCACAGTTTGATCAAAGCCTCGCATGGTTCGGCCGCCACGACGATTCCGCCGGATTTCAGCTGGCGCAAGGAGTTGCAACTGGTGGAACGCCGGCAATGGGGCCGGCTGTCCCGGAGCACCAAACAGATTTCTTCCCGGACCATACGCCGGACGCCGTCGTGACCCATCCGCTACACGATCTGATCATGTAGCGATCGCTTCTTGTAGCGATCCCTTCGTCTAGCGATCCCTTGGGCGCGTGGCCGGCACTCCGGCCCGCGTCGGACGTTGACGCGGGCCGGCAGCGTTTCTCGTGTCAGTGCCAGCCCTCGCCGGCCTTCAGCGCCGCCGAGAGGCTGCGCACCGGGCGCGTCACCAGCGGGTCGAGGTCGAAGCGCTTTTCAAGCATCTTGAGGATCGACGTGGTGTCGAAGTCCTCGTGCGCGACGCCCGACTTGTTGAAGCGCTTGGCGATCAGGAGCGCCGGAATGCGGGTGCCCGGGCCCCACTGGTCCGCAGCCTTGGCTTCGGCACCATGGCGGTTGAACGGCGGCGGGGGAACGTGATCCCACTGCCCGCCGAACTCGTCATAGGTGATGACGATCAGCGTGTCCTTGCCATCCGGCCCCTCGACGATCGCCTTGACGAGATCGACGAGATGCTGGCTGCCTTCGGACTCGCTGGTGTAGCCCGGATGCTCGTTTTCCTCGCCGATCGGCTTGATGAAGCTGACCTGCTTCAGCCGGCCGGTCTTCGCCGCCTGGATGAACTCCGCCTCGTCCTTCAGGCGATCTTTGCGGGCCTGCGTTCCGGGCGCGTAGTTGGCGAAGTAGTTGAACGCCTGATGGTGGTACTGGAAATCCACGTCCGGGCAGTTCGGGAACACCGCCGTGGAAACATGGTTCGGGTCGGTGCAGGTCGTACCGTTGCCGTTGGTCCAGCCCGAAGCGCCGACGTCGCCGTTGGCGTTCGACCAGCCGCCCGAATACCAGGCCCAATCGACGCGCTTTGCCGACAGCCGATCGCCGATGTTCGGCGTGTGCAGCGGCGGCAGGCGCTTGATGTCGGCGGTGCCCGGGGAATAGGGCTGATAGAACGGCTGCGTGGTGTTGACCGCGTAGTCGCCGCAGGCGAGGCCCGCCGGCAGGCCGGCCTGATTGCACTTCGCCGTCAGCTGCGCATCCTTCACGGTCGAGAGCGGCGTGTAGAGCGGCGTGCTGGTCGGCATGCCGTTGGCATCGACGATCGAGTGGAAGTCGTTGGCGCTGCCGTCATTCAGGGCACCGACGAACTGCGGCGCCGCGGCGGCGACCAGGAACTGGTGGTTGAGGAACGAACCGCCGAAGGCGCCCTGGAAGAAGCTGTCGGCAATGATGTAGTTCGGCGCGCCGTTGCCGTGGAGATAGGTGTAGATGGGCAGCTTCTTGGTGTCGTAATAGCCCATCACCAGACCCGCCGCATCACTGCCGGTCATGTAGCGGTTCTGCCGGCCGCCGTTGAGCTGGTACTGCTCGCTGTAGAAGCGGTGCACGATGTCCGCGGTGCAGCCGCCGGGCGCGCCGGTGCCGTTGAGGAAACCGTGAGCCGCGAAAGCGCCGAGCGGCTTCGGGCAGGTCGTGGCCGAGGTCAGAATGAATTCATTGATCTCGAACGGCTTGTTCTTGAAGGCGCTCAGGATCGCGACCGTGCCCGTATTGTCGGTGCAGCTCGTCGGTTGCGGCGACGGAGAAGTCAGGTTGACGTCGTTCTGCAGCAGACAAGCATAGACGGTCTGGTTGTCCTGCCGAACCTGCAGGGTGTGCGCCTGATCGGCGTAGGATGTGCCGTTGATCCGGTCGCGGCCGACGTCGCCCCAGTGACCGTAGAGGTTATCGAAGCTGTGGTTCTCCTGATAGATGACGACGATGTGCTTGTACTGGTGCACGCCTTCATGGCCACGATCCCGCAGGTCGCGCAGCTCGTCCTTGATCTCGTGCTTGAACTCATCAACGATCTTTTCGACCAAATTCTCTGCGTTTGCTACCGGCGAGATGGCAACGGCGCCAGCAACAACCGCGAGCGCCGGAATGGCTCCCCAAAGCCGCATAGTGCTCTCCTGATTTAGAAAGAAATAGAAATGGAGCTACACGCTATGCAAAACACATTTCGCTGGGATGACTGTTTTTCGACGCGCGCGCAAACGCGCGGAAAGATGCTCGCGCACCAACAGACTTTCATCGTGTCAAACGCAGACTGCGTTGCGCTTCGCTGATCGCGCGTCATCAAACCGCAATCAAAATTCGTCTATCCAGTCAGATGGTCATTGATCCTGCCGACAGGAAACTGTCACCTCCGTGACATCTTCCGACGCACGGCAGCGCATATGCATTTGTGACAGGGGCGTATTCGCGCGATGGCTTGGGACATTCTGGCGTCCGGCTCCGGAAAACATCGTGCGAGAGCCGCCGATCGCGGCGTCAGACCGGCACGGGTCGCGTGGCTGGCGCTCGTCGTTGCCCTGCTCCCGTTGCGCGCGACGGCGTTCCCGCTCGGCGGCGACCAGACCGTGCTGCCGACCGGCACCGAATTTTCCGAGGAAGCGCTGGCGCGGCCGCGCGAACTCTTTCATTCCGAAGCCGTCGGCGGGCGAAAGTCCTATTTGGTCAATCTCGGCGAGCTTGCGTTCAACTCGCCTTCCATCCTGGGCGGCAAGGCGCGTCAGGCCGAGATGAGCTGCGGCACCTGTCACGTCAACGGCGCATCGAACCCGAAACTGTTCGTTCCGGGCGCATCCTCCCGCCCCGGCACCTTCGATACGACCAGCCTTGCCTTCAACGCGAAGACGTTCAACAGCATCCTCGATCCGGTCAGGATTCCGAGCCTGCGCGGCGCCCGCTTCCTCGCCCCCTACGGACATGACGGGCGCATCACCTCGCTGCGCGACTTCGTCTACAATGTCATCGTCAATGAATTTTCCGGTCCGAAGCCGCGCGACGAGGTTCTCGACGGCCTGGTCGCCTATATCAACGATATCGATTTCCTCCCCAATCCGAAGATTGCGCCCGGCGGCAGGCTTGCCGCGCAGGCGAGCCTGGCCGAGCGCCGCGGCGAAGAGCTGTTCTTCAAGCCGTTCCCGAAGCAGGCCGAGCTGAGCTGCGCCGGTTGTCATGTTCCGGGTGGAACCTTCAACGACCAGATGCGCCACGACGTCGGATCCGGTGGACTGGTCAAGACCCCGACTTTGCTGAACGCCAACTTCAACGCCCCGTATTTCCACGATGGCCGCTACGACAGCTATGAACAGGTGGTCGATCATTTCGATCGTGTGTTCGACCTCGAACTGTCGACCCAGGACACCCAGGACCTCGTGGCCTATCTGAATGCGGTCGGCGACGGCGAACGCCCGTTCGACAAGGACGGCGTCATGCTCCGGATGAAAGAGGTGCTCGAGCTCTCGAGCGTCCTCGAGGTCGCGATCCCGGCTGCCGACACCGCGGTGGTGTCGCTGGCCGTGACCGGGGTCGGAGCCGAGCTGCGCGAACTGACCGAGCGCATCCCGGACATCAGGAACACCGCGATCGGTGGCAAGGACGAGCGGCTGGCGGCGCGCGCGATCCTGAAGGACCTCGTTCTCACCCTGCGCCGCATCGATCTCGACGTCGCCGCCGGCCGTATCGACGACGCGATGGCTGAATATCGCAACTTTGCGCAGCTGGCGCACTTCGACGTACCCGTCGCTCTGAAAAAGGCCGAACCCTGGTCGCTGTTCAACAGCAACGTGCATCAGTCGCACTACACCGCGCTCGGCCGGATCCTGCCGGTAACAAGCCAGCAGTCGCACTAACGGACGGCGTGCTCACTCCGAAGCCGGCGGCTCAACCCATACGTCACTCTGCTGGATCCGACGGATCAGCGCTTGCGGGTCGAACTTGCGCAAGCCTGCGGGGATTTCAAACGTCTGCGCCGGCTGCGGCTCGTCGCGGATGTGATCGGCAGCGATCACCGTCCCATCCGCGGTCTTGATCCGTACCGGAAATCTGCGCGCGCGGTCGATCCAGCCGACAAAGCTCAAACCGGACGGCGCGGCGATTCGAAAGACGTCTGTGTCGTGCCCCGCGATGGTTTCCGTTCCATCGCGCTGGCAGTGCCACGTCGCGAGGTCGATCGGCGCGGACAGCTGCGCCATCGCCAGCCATTGCTGGCAGGGATCATCCGGATCGACCGGAATGAACATCCGGGTGAGCGGGCTCGATTGCCGCGCGTCCATGTAAGCCCGTGCCGCCGGACGGACGAAATAGGCCGCGGGCTTGCCCGTATCGATCAGGAAGAACCCGTCGGGCAGCGCGCTTGTCTCGATCCGTGCTTTTCCGCCCGAGACCCGCAAGGCTCCCATGGCGGTTGCCGTGTCGTCCTTGTTCGCGACGAGGTCGGCGGAAAACTGCTGCGCCATGGCCGGGATCGCCGCGCCGGCCAGGATGGCGACGGCAAGCAGGCTAGCCGCGACGCTGCTGCTGATCGCGCACGTCTTCTTATTGCGTTTCATCGCATGTCTCCGGTCGATCAGGTGGCAGGGACACAACATGACGGCGCCGACCGAACCATTGGTTCGATCGGCGCCGCCCTTGGATGCAGTCAAGACCTCGCCGTGGGCGAGAGCTTGATCACTCGGTGTAGGACAACGTGACCGGCTTGCTGAAGTCGAACGCGTCGAACATATCAGACAATGCCGGGCTGTTGGTCGGAACATACTCGTTGTTCTTCGAGTAGGTCGGGTTCGGCAGGTTGTCGCGGCTGCGGTTCGTGAGCGGCTGGAGAGCCCAGTTGCGCTCGATGAACTTCAGCAGCGAAACGTGGTCGGCGTAGTTGTGGTTGACCTTGCCGCCCGTCGAATAGGGCGAAAGGATCAGGGTCGGAATGCGCGGTCCGTCGCCGAAGAAGTCGATGGACTGCTGGTAGCCGGAATCCCAATAGCCGCCGGCCTCGTCCCAGGTGATGAAGACCGCGGTTTCAGCCTTCAGCTCCGGATTGTTGTCCAGCGAGTTGAGCACGTTTAGGACATAGGCCTCGAACAGATCAACCTTCGAGCTCTGCGGATGACCGTCGAGCAGGCCGTCCGGCTTGCCGAACGACACCGCAGGCAGCGTGTTGTTCCGGATCGCCGTGATCAGATCGGCAGTGTCCTTCATGTGAGCCTGACGCACGGCCGGGTTGGCCATGATCGAGGTCGCATACTGGAACGGATTGCAGATCTGGCAGTAGGCAACACCGAGCGCGTGCGCCGGATCGGCGACCGCAGCGGCGCTGAGGTTGGGGTTCGACGGATTGGCGGCAACCGCGGCGTTGGAAAGCGCCACGGCGTCGTTGAACGCGCCACCATAGAACGCCCAGGAGACGTTCTTCTCCATGAGCGCATCGCCGATCGTGCGAACCGACGACGGCGGCACGTTGTTACCGCCCGACAGCGCGCCGTTCGGCAGATAGCCCGGGTTGACGTTGTTGAGCATGTAGTAGTGGTTGGGCTTGCAGTTCGGCTCCGCCGCGTACGGCAGATTGTTGAGGTAGGTGACGATCGGCTTGACGCCGGGCTGGAAGACATCAGAGCAATTGCTCCAATTGCCGTCGACAGTGTAGCGGTTGACCGAACCCGCGACCGGATTCGGATTGGCGATCAGGTTGGCCGGCGGCGTCACCGGATTGCCCTTGCCGTCGCTCCAGAAGGCCGCGTCGCCGGTACCGAGCATGAAGTGGTTCGCGCCGGTGCCGCCGTGGAACGACTGGTGGAAGTTGTCGCTCAGGGTGAAGCGGTCGGCCAGCATCTTCAGGACCGGAGCCTGACCCTGCTGGGCATTGTAGAAGCCCATCGAGTTGGCCATGCTCTTGTTGGACGCCGAATAGGTCGCCATCACGAACGGGAACAGATCGTTCAGGCAGCCCGAATTGTTCTTCTTGGTGGCGTTGGCGGCGCTGCAGTCTTCCTGCTGCCAATCCTGATAGAAGCGATGCGTCGAGTCGCCGGTATAGTCGTCGTCGCTGATCTGCTCACCCTGCAACTGGAACGGTCCGTTCAGACCGCCGGCGCCGGGAATGCGGGTATCCAGCACACCGGTCGGCAGGCCGCTGAAGCCGGTGGTGAGGATATCGAGATCGGCCGGGTCCATGTCCTTCTCGACGCTGGCTTCGGCGATCGTCTTGAACGGGGGCGCGGTGTCGCTCTGCGCGGTCGGCGTGCCGGCCGTGTTCGGCTGCGGCATCGGGTTGGTCGCGTTGTAGGGCGACTTCGCGATGGTCGGTGCGCCGATATAGTACAAGGGCTGGCCCGCGACCGAGGACTGCTGCGCCTGCGCAAAGTTCGGTCCCGGCGTTCCATCCTCGTTGACGATGCCCTTCGACAACAGGTTGGAGATGGTCTGTCCCTTGCCCTTCGGCTTGTAGATGCCGAAGGTGTGATCGAGGCCGCGGTTCTCACCGATCAGGATGATGACGTGCTTGATCGGCGACGCGGTCTTCACGCCGTGATCGCCGTCACCATGATGGCCATGGTTCCCATGATTCGCACGATCGCCCTCTTCGTGCGCCTGGTGATTGTGATGCGGACGCTTGTCCCAATCACTGCGGCCGCCCGGATAGTGAGCAGCATATGCGGCCGTTGCGACGAGCACCGTTGACGCGATGCAGAGCGCGGTGCTGGTTCGCCAGTGCTTTTTGTAATTCAAACTCATTGTCGACCTCAGGGTGTTTGCGGTTAGCAACACACACTGTTTAGTGCGACAATATGACGCATGGTTTTCGCTTACGTGAAAGCGCGCAAGAAATTTCGAAACGTTCAAATATTTTCTAAGGAGACATCTGCCGCCGCGCGGTGCATCTCCACGATTCAATCATGCAACCAATGATCGAAAATTGATCGAGCATCCGCGCCCGCAGCGCAGATCGCAAAATCACTTCAATACAACGCAATCAATGCGAAAGGTGCCTGGAGCGCATCACCTGGCGAAGCGCAGCATAATGTTGGTCATGCACGCCCTGATTGAATAGCGACCACGGCTCGGCGCTGGCCAACAGCGCAGGCACTGCAGCAGCCATCAGATTGCGATAATTCCTGAACTCGGTTGCGGCATCCGCGTTGCGCCCTGCCGCAACCGCCATCTCGATTCGCCGCAGCGTGAGCACGAGCTCCTTGAGGCCGTTGCGCGCAAGTACGCGCTGCTGCTCCCCGCCCGAGACGCTGGTGTTCTTGCGGTCGGGATACTGCTCGGTCAACTCGCGCAGTTCGCGGCCGATCGTATCGACCGCCAGCGCGACGATGTCCTTGTCACCGGACGGAATCGCAGTCGCGAGCACCATCGAGAAATCGTTGATCTCTTTCAACGTTGCACCGGCACCGTCGCGCTCATAGGGCTGAACGCCATCGCCGACCGCCGTGAGATAGGCGACGAGGTCGTCCTTGTCCTGCGCCGAGAGCTCGAGCTGAAAGGTCCGGTCGAAATAATCGACAACCTGGTTGTAATTGTCGAAGCGGCCGTCGTGAAAGTACGGCGCGTTGAAGTCGGCGTTGCGCAGCGTCGGCGTCTTGAACAGGCCGCCCGAACCTACGTCGTGCTGCTGGTGATCGACAAAGCCGGACGATGGAACGTGGCATCCCGCGCAGCTCGATGATGGATCGTGCGGGAACGGCTTTGCGAACAGCACCTCGCCGCGGCGCTCCGCGTCGCTGATCTTGCCGGCCAGCCGTCCGGCGGGACCAAGGCTCGGATTGGGCAGGAAGTCGATGTCGTGAATATACGCCACGATCGCATCGAGCGTTGCCGGCGACGGCTCGGGACCTGCGAACTCGTTGGTGATGACGTTGCGGACGAAGTCGCGCAGCGAGGCGAATCGGCCGTCTGCACCGTAGGGCGCTAGATAACGGGCGCCGCGCAGGCTCGGGATCCGCACTGGATCGAACGCCAGATTGTTGGCCTTCGGATTGAACAGCGGACCGGTGGTGTCGAACGTGCCGGGCCGGCTCGACATCTTCGGCATGAAAAATTTGGCGTTGTTCGCGCCATTGACATGGCAGGTGCCGCAGCTCACGCCGGCCTGCCGCGCCACGTCACCGAGCAGCCCCGGCGAATTGAACGCGAGATCGCCGAGATTCACCAGATAGGACTTGGCACCGGTCCGCTCGGACTGGAACACCTCGCGCGGCTTGTCGAGCGCATCCTCGTTCAGCTCGGTCGCGACAGGCAGCACGGTCTTGTCACCGTCGACCGGAAACGCCACCGCACGCCCGAGCAGTGCCAGGGCGATGACACCGGAGAGCAGCGTGGCCAGACGCAGGTGAAGCGATGTCATCGCGCCTGGGCCTCCAGGGTCGGCCGCTGCAGCCCGAGCTTTGCCGAGGCGCTCTGCAACGCAACCACCAGTTCCTCGCTGGTCTGGCGCAGATCGGCAATGTTGACATGCGGCAGGTCGGGCGTAGCGACGATCGCTTCGAGCTGCTCGATCCGGTTGGTCACCATCTCGTCGAGCTTGCCGTCGACCGTGTTGAGCGCGGCCGAGAAGATCGTGTGGTAGGCGAAGTCGATGCCGGCGATGTTGTTGCGCATGTCGTCCAGCGAGGTGCCGCTGATGCGCGACTCGCCGCCATCGGCCTTGCTCTCTCCGACCTCGTAGGCAAGCCGCACCGTGCCATCCAGAAGGCCCTGCGGCGTCAGCTTGATATCCTTGAGCTTGCCGTGGAGATCGTTCAGATGCTCGACAAGGCCGGTCGCATCCGTTGCAACGTCGGTGCTGGCAGCTCCGAACAGTTTCGCCTCGATGGCGTGGAACCCGCTGTCCGCGTTGGGCCAGGCGTCGATCTGCGCATCGAGCTCAGGCACGAAGCCCGCGGTGAACACCTCCGAGCGCTCCCAGCCGGCGCGCGCCGACAGCCAGGCCTTCTTCGCTCCGGGCAAATCCGCCGCTGCGGCGCGCTCGCGCAGTGCACGCGCGCCTGTCAGCGCACTGGCGACGCCCTCGATCAAATATGGCCGGTAGCGCTCGGCGCCCTCCTCGAGAGCGCCGGCATTCGCGGCGCGCACGCCTGCGAACGCTGCCAGCAAAGCAAGGCACGCCGCCACTTGCATCTTGTGCATAGTCAACCCACTCGTCTGCCACGAAGGGCTCGCGGCATGTAGCGGGGCGAACTATTGTCGGTATCCTATGCGGATTTGTGACAGCGCAGACTTTTTGTCGCATCTTTTCTGCTTCGCGATCGTCGATGACGATCACAATCTCGCAAACTCGTTGGCGCTGCTGCAGACGGATTGAAATTGGACTGTTCAACGCGCGTGAGTTGTTGCAACACAACGTTCGCACCCGTCACACTTGTCCGTCGTCATGCAGATTGATCGCGAAGCTCTCTATTTTATCGGATCTTACGGCGCGCTTTGCATGCTTTGCTGCGCGGTCGCGCTGATCGATCTTCGCCACGGCATCATCCCGAATTGGCTGAACCTTGCGATCGCGGCGCTCGGTCTCGCCAACGTCGTCGTCACCGAAGGCACGATGGCCGCCTTCACCGCCATGGCGATTGCGGTCCTGGTCGGCATCGTGTTCCTTCTACTGCAGCGTCTTTACTTCGCCTTGCGGCATGTCGACGGATTGGGACTTGGCGACGTCAAGTTTCTTGCCGCCGCGGCGATCTGGGTCGGCGCGACAGGCGTTCCGACCTTGCTGCTGATCGCGGCACTCGCGGCGCTCGGTGTTGCCGGCGGCCTGCAACTCGCCGGTCACGAGATGAAGCGCCAGACCTCGATCCCGTTCGGCCCGTTTCTGGCGCTCGGGCTTCTCGTGACGCCGGCCCTTCAGAGCTGGCTCGCGTTGAACTAGCATCTCGGTCCGACGCGCGGTCACATCTGGCGCCGCGCGGCCAAGGGCTTCCTTTCGCTGCTGACCGGAACCAGGCGGACATCGCCGCTCTCGTCGCCACCGGGCTGGGGCAATGTGAGCACGGCCCCCTGATCGTCCTTCTGCATCGTGACTTCGCGGCCGTTGATGGACCGCAGCTTCCATCCCTGGAAGTCGTCGCCGATCTTCAGCCGCAGCGCCGTCTTGGTCGACTGATCGAGAAAGATCCCGAAGCTTTCGTCATCTCCCGCGATGGTGCCGACCAGCGACAGCGGCGGTGGCTCGATCGCGACCTTGCGCGGCGGCGGCGGCGCCGGCTTGCTGACCTCCGGTTCCGCAACGACGGCAGGCGGCGGCCGCCGCGACGGCGAGAACACCGGCCGGTCGCGCGTGTTGGACAGCGTCTTGAGCGGGATGCCCCACAACGGATTGGCGCTAAGCGGCCGGGGTGTCGGTGCCGGCGACGGTGTCACCCGGACCGACGTCACCAGCTCGGACGGCGGCGGTGAACTCAGCACCGGTCCGCCGAGACGGGTATCGTCGAGCATCCCGGCGTCCAATGCATCGCCGGACGGGGCAGGCACCGCGGCCGGCGCCGAATAGGCCGACACTGCCAACAGCACGATGGTCGCTGCGAAGCGTCGCATCATTTCGCTCCTCGCCATTGTCCGGAGACGCCGAGCAGCACGCGCAGCTTGCCGGGATCGGCGCCCTTGGCGGCCTCGTCGGCGACGGGTTGCACGACCAGTTGGTCGATGAACAAAAACGGCATGCCAGCTTCCAGATCGTAGAGCACCTGCTGCAATTGCGCCTGCTCGATCTCGCTGCTCGCGACCATGCTGATGAAGCCGGCCTTGGCCGGCGCGTTGGGAACATCGAGCTGCGTCGACAGCACGTTGCCGCCGGCCTTGATCACCGCACCCGACACCCGTTGCAGCAGGGTGGCGCCGGCCACCGTGACGGTCGCCCCCTCGAGATAGGCCGAGCCGGTCGGCATCGCCGGCTGACCTGGCGCGGTATTCGCCCTGGATCGCCCCTCCAGTTGCTCCAGCAATCCGGCCGCTGCCGCAACATCGCTGCGCAGGCCGATGATGTCCGAGAGCGACGAGATGACGACAAAGAGCAGCAGCACGAACAGGCCGAGATAGCTCGCGGTCGCGACCATTGGCGAGGTGCTGACAGCGGTCAGCGATCGGGATGCTGCGCTCATGAGCCGGACCCAAAATAAGCAGTGATGTTGGCCTCGACGTGGAACCGCTCGGCCGATTCATTTGCCGCACGCGTCGTCGGCGCGAAGAACGTCGCGCGGGTGAATTGCGGCGACTGCTCCAGCAGCCGGATCAGGGATGGCGCATCTTGGGTCAGTCCCACCACCTGCGCCTTGTTGCCCTCGATGCGAAGCTCCGTCACATAGGTCGTGTCGGGCAGCACGCGCGAGACCGCTTCCAGGACCATGACGCTCGACGGCGTCGTCTGCTTGCGCTTGGCCAGCAGGCCGAGCCCGGACGAGTCGCCATTGGCATCGAGACGCAGCGCGGCGCGGCGCTGCGCGATCCGGTGTTGCAGGTCGTCCTGCTCGGATTGCAGCCACCCGCCGAGATAGATGTTCAGCAGCAGCGAGACCGCGGCCGCGGCCGCCGTCGAGACCAGGCTGACGCGCAACAGCCGCGGAACCGAAGGCCCGGCAAGGCCGCGCAGCGACTTGTCGAGCAGCGTCACCTGCTGCGCGGCGCCGTCGCCGCCAACCGCCGGCGCGAAGACCGCGACGGAGGCGGCGCCGAGCATCGTCGCCATCCGGATCAACGGATCGACCTTCGCCGCCGCGGTCGCGCCGAACGCGACTTCGATGCGGTCATTGGCGATCGGTTGCGGCGAACTCCAGCCAAACACGGCATCGGCAGCGCTCCATGGAGTCAGCCGGTCGACCTGTGCGCGGATCATGCCGTCGAGGAAGTCGCTTGCCTGGCTCGGGAAATCGAGCACGCGGCTGACGATTTGATCCGATCGCAAACGCACCTCGATGCGGCTGCCGTCGAACGCGGTCTTCCACTCCGCCGGCAGCGGAGGCTGCGGCGCATCGTGATCGAGCCGGAACGAAACCGGCATCGAAGGCGAGCCATCCTTCGAGACCGCGAGGCGGGCGGTGAACGTACCATCGCCATTCTCGTCGAGCTCGATGCTGCGCCGGCGCATGAACATGCCGGCGACGCCGTCGACGGCCGTCGCGACCGCGGCGATCCATTGCTCGAACCATTGCCGTGCCTCGGCAAGCATTGCCATCAACCTCTCCTGCGCGGCAGAGCCGTAATTCGCGCCTCGACGTCGTTTTGCCAGGACAACACCCGATAGGGCTCGACCTTGTCACCGAGTGCGATCACCGCCTCGGATGTGGTCCGGTGACCGTTGCGGAAGCGGATCGAGATTGCGATCCGGTAGCACGGGCTCTGCGCCGTCGATGCCGCGCTTTGCTGGCTTGGGGCCTGCGTTCCGGCAGCGATTCCGTTCGGCGAAGCCGGGCGCGCCCCGAAGCCGTCCTGGTCCTTCCCCGGTGCCTTATCGACGGCGAGAGCGACTTCCGGCGCGGCAATGGTCGGATCAACGTCCGGACCACCGTTGAACACCGTCACGAATGGCAACACGCGATCGACAAACGCTTCGGGGATGCCGGCGACCAGCGCCAGCTCGTTAACATGGGTGAACAGCCCCTGCCGCGGCGAATAGCCAAGCGCGTTGTAGCGCGCCGCCTCCACGTTCTCGCTGCCCGGCGCGGGCCGGGTTCGCCAGCCGACGATCCGGTCGGCATATTCGGCGGCGGCGTCCTTGCGGGCACCGAGCACGACGAACAGGCCGATCAGCATCTCCTTCGATGCATAATTCAGATCAAGGCGGCCGGCCTCCGACGTGAAGGTGACATCGACGCTGGCATCGTCGAGACCGAAATGAAACGTCCCCTGCTGCGGCCTCGTCTTCTCGTCCGTCAGCGTCAGCTGATAGGCGGTGAGCTCAACCCCGGCCGACACCAGCGCCTCGGTCTGCAACGACAGATCGCTGGCCGCCAGCGCGCGCGCCGACGCGGCCAGATACGCCGAGAAGATGATCGCCAGCGACGACAGCGCCAGCAGGATCCAGAGCACCGCAACGATGACGAAACCGCGATTGGCCGGCGATCGGCCGATCTTGCCGGACGCGCCCATCACGTCTTCCCCTGATCGGTGGCACTGCCGGAACTCTGCTTGTCGCCGCAATTGCCGTCCGGCTTGGTGCAGTCGCTCGGAATCTGGACATGGACCGGCGCGATGGTCGAAACCGACAGGACGCGCTGGCTCGCCGCGTCGCGCACGGTCAGCCGGATCATCGCCGGCAGTCTGTCCGCGTCCTTCCACGCGCTCTTCCAGGCCCGGTCAGCACCGGCATAGGCGAACGACAGCCGATAGGGCGCGCGCAGCAGCACCACCGGGCTGGCGAGATGGACCTGTTCCGACCGCGACACCCCTTCAGCCAGCGGCGTGAACCGCGTCTGCGTGCGAACCGTGACGAACTCGCCGCGATCGCGCGTCTCGCCAAGGCGCACCACGTCGAGCCCCGGCCCGGCATTCGGCCCCACCGACGTGCGCACAAACATCACGGACAACTCCGATCCGTCGAACAGCGGCTTGTGGCTGTCGCGGTTGGCGGCAACGAACTCCGCGGCCGCAAGATCGGCGCCGATCCGCTCCAGCGCGATCCCGATCAATTCGCTGCGCTGGATCCGGTCGAGGCCCCTGTTCCAGCTCGGCAGCCACTGCGCCGTGATGCTGGCGAGCGCCGACAGCAACAGCCCCATCAGCGCCAGCGCGACGATGGTCTCGATCAGCGTGAAGCCGCGCTCGCCCGTTCGCTGGTCTGCCCATGCCCGGGTCATTCCGACGACCTCGGCATCAGGCGCACGGTGCGAATGTCGGACAGCGCACCGCCCGGAGATTTGACGCGAATCCGTACCAGCTCCGGAGCCCAGGGCACATTGCCCTCGGGCACTTTCCAGTCGCCACCGAGCGGACTGACATCAATCGTCCAGCGGTAGCCCTCCGCCTGCCCCGTCGAGGTGCCCGACTGCAATTCCGCGCGGGGCGGGATGCCGACCGTCATCAAGGTGCGCACCGCCTGCATCAGCGCCACGTGCTGCTCCAGCGCCCGCACGCCGCGCGTCTTGACGCCCATGACGGCGCCGATCGCAACGATCGAGACGGCCACCAGCGCCAGCGCCACCAGCACCTCGATGATGGTGAACCCCGCATCAGTGCGGTTAGTTGGCGGCGACGTCGCGAGCAACGATTTCAACCCTTCCGGTAAGCCAGTTGACGCGGACCTCATATCCCGCATCGAGCCGCGTCAGCGCGATGGAGCCGCCGCAGGAACCGCCATTGGCGAAGAAGCGGATCGTCGACAGTGCGGCGCGGCGCTGACAGCTCTGCGGCAGCACGGCATCGAACCGCACGTCTTCGGGGATCCGCACCGTCATGCGCGACGCGCCGGAGTGGATCACCCGGCTCGGCGCATCGACCAGCGTCGCAACACTGGTGCTGCGCTCGATGGCGGCATTCCGATCGGCCTTCAGCAGCGTCGCGGTCTGCAATGCATAGGCCTGCAGGCGCGATCGCGAGGTCTGGTGCGGAATGAACGGAAGCAGCACGGCCGCCAGCAGCGCGATGATGGCGAGCACGCACACCATCTCGAGCAGGGTGAAACCGCGCTGCGTCGCGTCACTCATGCTTGCGATGCATCCTTATTGGTCGTTGTTGGCGGCGGTGGTCTTCTCGAGCGAGATATCGGCCGAGGTGCCGCTGCCGCCCTCCTGACCATCGGAGCCGTAGGAGACGATGTCATAGGGTCCGTGCTCGCCGGGCGAGTGATAGAGATAGGGGTGGTTCCAGGGATCGTTTGGCACGTTGCCGCCCTTCAGATACGGGCCGTTCCAGGCCGCGACCCCCGGCGTGCGCCGCACCAGCGCGGCAAGCCCCTCAGCCGTGGACGGGAAGCGCCCGGCGTCGAGATAGAACAGGTCGAGCGCGCTGGAGAAGCTCTGCAACTGAATGCGCGCGGTCTTGACCTTGGATTCGCTGAGATAGTTGAGCACGCGCGGGCCGATCAGCCCCATGATCAGGCCGATGATCGCGATCACCACCAGCATCTCGACCAGCGTGAAGCCCTCCTGCCCCGAACGCCTCTGGCTTTGCGACGGCGCGCGAGCGCGTTCCACTCGCGTGGCGAATGCCTTTATGATGGTGTTGCGCGATATCATGGCCGATGACCCCTGCTCTAACCGACTAGCTGCGTGACCGAGAGCAGCGCCGTCATGACCGACACGATCAGTCCGCCGACGACGGTGCTGATCGTGATGATCGCCAGCGGACCGACGATGCCGACGACCCGGTCCAGGCTGCGCTGCAATTTTGCTTCGTAGAATTCCGCGACCCGCCCGGCCAGCACCGGCAGCTGCCCGGTCTCTTCACCGAGCCGCAGCATGCGGACCGCCATCGGCGGCAGACTGTCCGCCACGGCGAGTGCTTCCGACAATTTGCCGCCATGGCGGACGCGGTCGGCGGCGGCGGTCCAGTTCGCCTCGTTTCCGGTCACTGACATGATGTCGACCAGGATGCGCAACGCGGCGGTGAGGTTGACGCCGCTGCCGAGCAGGACGCCGAGATTGCGGCAGAACAGGCTGGCCCGATAGAACTGGAAAGCGCTGCTGATGCCCGGCACCCGCGAAATTCCATTGACCAACGCGGCGCGCACGCGCGCCTGCCGCAGCAGCCACCATGCGAGCGCAATCGTCGCCGCGCTGATCAGGCTTGCCGCGGTGGCATTGGCGCGCAGGAAATCCGATACCGCAATGAAGCTGGCGAGCGCCGTGTCCGACTTGCCGCCGAAATCGCCGAGCACGGTCGAGAATTGCGGCAACACGAACAGCAGGAAGAACAGCATCACACCGGACGCCGCGACCAGCACGAAGGCCGGATATTGCATGGCGTCGGTCAGCTTTCGCCGCATCTGCTCGGAACGCGCGCGCTCGGTGCCCAGCATCTCCAGCACGGAATCGAGCGTGCTGGAGATTTCCCCCACCCGGACCAGGGCGATGTACATCGGCTGGAACAGGGTTGGATGATCCGCTACCGCATCGGCAAAGCTCTCGCCGGTGAGCAGGGCAGCGCGAATCTTCGCCACCACCGGACGCATCCGGCCGACATCGGCGTCGCCCGACAGCAGCTCCAAGGCATCGTCGAGACGCGCACCGGCCTTGAGCAGCAGTGCGAGATCACGCGTGAACGTAGTGACCTCGGCCGCGCTCGGCCCGCCGAACAGGCTGCGGGCGCCGACGGCGCCGGATGCGCGCTTGTCCTCGGTGGTTTCGATCGGCAGCAGCTTGAGATATTCGATCCGCCGCGCCACCTCGGCCGCCGTCGGGGCGGAGATCGTGCCGTTCACGATCTCGCCGGCCTGGGTCAGAGCGCGATAGCGATAATTCGGCACGGCGTCACCGCACCGTTGCGACGCGGAGGATCTCGGCGGGCGAGGTCAATCCGGCGCGGCATTTGGCGACCCCATCGTCGAGCATCGTGGTCATGCCCGAGCGGATCGCCATCGTATCGATCTTCAGCCCGTCGGTTCGCTCCCCGATCAGTTCGCGCAGTTCATTGGACAGTTCGAGCAGTTCGAACACGCCGAGGCGGCCTCGATAGCCGGTCCCGCCGCAGCGCTCGCAGCCGCATGGCTCCTGAATGATCTCGTCGGCCTTGAAGCCGAGCGCGGCGAGCCGGGGGTCCTCGGCGAAATCGGCTGTTGCAAGCGGCCGCGCCGTCTTGCAGCGCTCGCAGAGTTGCCGGACCAGACGCTGCGCGATCACGCCGCGCAGCACCGAACGCAACAGATAGCCTTCGACCCCGAGGTCGAGCAGACGCGGCACCGCGGCAGCCGCGGTCTCGGTGTGCAGCGTCGTCAGCACCAGATGCCCGGTCAGCGCCGCATGCACCGCGACATGCGCGGTCTCGGAATCTCTGACTTCACCGACCATGATCACGTCAGGGTCCTGGCGAACGAAGGACCGCAGGGCGGTGGCGAAGGTCAGGCCGATCGCGGGCTTGATCTGGGACTGGTTGACGCCGGGAAGCTCGTATTCGACCGGATCCTCGATGGTCAGGATCTTGCGGCTCGGCTCATTGAGGATCGACAGGATCGTCGCCAGCGTCGTGGTCTTGCCGCTGCCGGTCGGCCCCGTGATCACGACCATGCCGTGCGGCAGCTTCAAGAGCCGCCGCAGCTTGGCTTCGTCAGGCTCGGAGAATCCGAGCTTTTCGACCACCAGCAAGCCGCGATCCTTGGGCAGGATGCGGATGACACAGGATTCGCCGTGCTGCGTCGGCATGATCGCGACGCGGATATCGATGTCGGTGCGACCGGCCCGCAGCCGCGCCGCGCCGTCCTGCGGCAGGCGGCGCTCGGCGATATTGAGGTTGGCGATGATCTTGATGCGGGAGACCACCGCCTGGGGCAGCACGCCCGACAGCGCGGCGACCGGCCGGAGCAGACCATCGACCCGTAAGCGCACCATCAGCCCGCCGGAAAACGGCTCGATATGGATGTCGCTGGCGCGAAGCTCGACCGCCTTTTCGATCAGATCGTTGACCGCGCGCACCACCGGCGCGCCGCTGGCGAGATCGCGCAGGCTCTCGATGTCGTCTTCGCGGGGCAGCGCCGCCGCGCTATCGGCGGCCTCGGCCTCTTCAGTGCTGGAAGAGTTGTTCAGCGCGATGGCGACGTCTTCCGACGATGCCACTTTCACATTGATATCAGCGCCAAGCACGATCTGTGCCGCGCGCAGCGTCGCCTGATCGGTCGGGTCGACGACCGCGAGCACCGTGGTCCCGTCGGCCGCCCGGCACGGATAGACCATGGTCTCGCGCAGGAAGCGCGGCGAGAACGCCCCGGCCAGCGGTTCGGCCGAGGTCATCTCCTGGAGCGTCAGGCGGCCGAGCGCAAAGAAGCGCGCGGCTTCGTCGGCGAATTCGGTCGGGGAGAGGCTGGTGACCTCCCACAGCTTCAATTGCCTGACATCGGCGCCCTGCCCGGTCCGCTCAGCCGGTCCATCGCTCGGCGCCAGGTGATTGTTCTGACGCAGATAATCCACGAACCGAACGGACAGGTCGTTGGCCATTCTCGATATCCCGCCACACTATCCCGGATCAGTTCGTGCCAAGCGCCGCTGCGTGCCGTCGCGTTCGGCTCCCGGCAATTGTGCGGTTATCGATCCGAAGTGTGACAGCTGTGCGAAGTCACATCATTCGTCGCGCTCAAGAAACTTTGAGGGTGGCATCGCGGACACAAGCAGCGCGCCGGCAGCACGATTTCGGTGCGATGCGATGGGCAGGTCGCGAACGACAATCATGTAACCAATTTATTTCTGTCATGTTCGATCGCTAAGAGTCCCTCCGGGGTAGGACCGATCGTCGCAAGCAATCGAAATTTCAGTTAGTCAAAGCGAAGGGCCTTCATGCAACGCGTAGGCACAGTGGGCCGCTGCCCGACGATCCGTGGCGGCCTCGCAGCCATTTTTGCCTTGACGTCACTGGGGCTGTTGGCGTCCTGCAATTCCGCGACGGTCGGCGAGAGCGTGGACGCATCCCAACTCGACGTCACCGACAAGGTGCGCTCGCTGGATCTGGCGCAGCGCCAGCCGCAACCGGTGAACGCACTGGCGGCGACGGGCGGCAGCCAGAGCGGCAGCGTCCGCGCGGCGATGTATGACGGAAGCGAAGTGACGGCGGTCGCGGACGCGCGGCCGCAACCGGCGTCGAACGGCAATGGCTTCGATCTGAATTTCGAGAGCACGCCGGTGGCGACCGTCGCCAAGGTGGTGCTCGGCGACATCCTGCATGTCGGCTACACCATCGACCCGCGGGTGCAGGGCACGGTCAGCCTGGTCTCGGTCCGCCCGGTGCCGAAGTCCGACATGGTGTTCGTGCTTGAAAACGCACTCCGCCTGAGCGGCGTTGTGCTGCTCAAGGATCCGGCAGGCTATCGCCTGACGCCGCTCGGCGACGCCGTCGGCGGCGGCCGCGTCGATGCTGCGGCGGCCAATCCCGAACCCGGATTCGGCATCTCGGTGGTCCCCCTGCAATATGTGTCGGCGCAGACCCTCATGAAGCTGACCGACAGCTTCGCCACCAGGGCGGGCGCGATCCGCGCCGACACGACACGCAACCTGCTGCTGATCCAGGGCACCGGCGCCGAGCGCCGCACCGCGGTCGATACCGTGCTCAGTTTCGACGTCGACTGGATGCGCGGCCAATCCGTCGGCATCTTCCCGATCTCGAGCGGCTCGCCCGCGCCTGTCATTGCCGAGCTGGAGAAGATCGTCGATTCCGGCGAGAACGGCCTCAGCCAGAATGTCATCAAGTTCATGCCGATCGCGCGCCTGAACGCGATTTTGGTGGTGACCAAGAAGCCCGACATGCTGCACACGGCCGCGACCTGGATCAAGCGCCTCGACCGCAACGACACGGCGCGCACCTCGGTCCATGTCTACCGCGTCAAATACGGCGATGCGCGCCAGATCGCGCGGGTCCTGACCGACATGTTCCTTGGCGGATCGTCTGGCAACCTGCTCGACAGTGCCGACAGCCAGCTCGCGCCCGGCTCCGGCACCTCGTCGACCTCGAGCGTCGCCGACCGTCTGTCGCTCAACAACAACAACGGCGCGAATTCAGGCATGAGCGGCTTCGCATCCCGCGGCACGTCGGGGACAGGCGCAACAGGCCAGGGCCTTGGCCAGGGATTCGGCGCCGGCGGGCAAGCGAACAATCCCAACAATCCGGGCCAGGGCAACAATGCCGCGCTGGATGCCGGACGCGGTGCCGGCGGCGGCAACGGGCAGCCCGTCATGCAGGACGTCCGGATCACGCCCGATGTCGTGAACAACAATCTCCTGATCTATGCCGACCAGGCCAACTACCGCATTATCGAGTCGACCCTGCTGCAGATCGACGAGCCGCAGCTCCAGGTCGCGATCGACGCGACGATCGCCGAGGTCACGCTCAACAACACCTTGTCCTATGGCGTGCAGACCTATCTCACCAGCCAGAACCTCGGCCTGAAGCCGAACACCGGCTCGATCCTCGGCACCCAGGCCACTTCCGCTCCCGCGACCACCACCGACGCGACCACCGGCGCGGTCTCGGTCGCGGGGTCGCTCACCAATGCCTTCATCAACCAGAGCTTCCCGGGCTTCAACTTCCTGATCGGAAATGCAACGCAGCCGAGCCTGATCCTGGATGCGCTGCACGCCGTCACCAGCGTCAAGGTGCTGTCCAATCCCTCGCTGGTGGTGATCAACAACCAGGTCGCGACCCTGCAGGTCGGCGACGTCGTCCCGGTCTCGACCGGCAGCGCGACGGTGCTGACCACGAGCAACACCGTCGTCAACACCATCGACTATCGCAACACCGGCATCATCCTGAAGGTCTCGCCACGCGTCAGCGTGAACGGCACCGTGCGGCTCGATGTCGAGCAGGAGATCAGCAACGTTCCCCAAAGCAGCGGCAGCACGGTCAACCTGACGCCGACCGTTTCGGAGCGACGGGTCAAGAGCCAGATCTCGGTGGCCAACGGTCAGACCGTGCTGCTGGCCGGCCTGATCAGCGAACAGCAGAGCGGCGCCCGCAACGCGCTTCCGGTGCTCGACCAGATTCCGGGCCTCGGTGACGCCTTCGGACATCAGAGCAACGGCACCCAGCGTACCGAGCTGATCATCTTCATCCGCCCGCAGATCATCCGCAACGGCTCCGACGCCCAGACTGTGGCCGAGGAGCTTCGATCGAAATTGCGCGGCAGCATCGCCACGACATCGACCAATGCGCCGATCACCACCAGCTATCACTGAGCCGGGCAGCAGGATGCGCCGCGTTCTCGCACAACGGACGGGCCTCTCGGCTTCGCTTGCGATCGCGCTTTGGGCGATGACCGCCTCTGTCGCGAGCGCCGACAGCGTCGCGCGCGGATCGGCCGCCTTCCATCGCGGCGACTATGTCCGGGCGGCTCGGGAGCTCGCGCCGGCCGCCGAGCGCGGCAATCCGCGCGCTCTCGGCATGCTCGGCTTCTTGTATGAGCACGGCTTCGGCGTGCCGCAGGCCTACGCAGCCGCCGCCGACTGCTACTATCGCGGCGCCGTGCAGGGCGACCCGTTCGCGCAGGCCCAGCTCGGCCTGATGTACGACAAGGGTCACGGCGTTCCGACGGATTTCGTGCTGGCCTACAAATGGCTCAATCTGGCCGCGGCCCGCTCGAACGGGCGGCAGCGCGATGCCTATCTCCGTTTCCGCGATGCGGTCGCATCCAAGCTCTCGACCTATGAGATCATCGCCGGTCAGCGGTTTGCACTGGAATGGGCCCCCGATCGGCCGGCGCCGGACGTGCACCTGACCGCCAAGTAATCGCGCCTTACGGGGGTGTGCGCACGAGGCGCGCCGACACGCGCCTGCCTCGTACCTTCCGCCGCCGCAACCGGCGCCACCCGATCACGATCCCGCTGATCGAGATAATCGTACCAGCCGCCGATAGCAGCCACACCACGACGTCGCGCGCCGGCCAGATGCGCAGCAGCAGCGGGACATCGAGGCTGTGCAGCGCGTTGAACAGCCAGCGGTAGGACCGGCGGCTGTCGTCGCTGCGCTCGAGGATCTCGCCGGTGACGGGGGAGATGTGCAGCCAGGTGCGGGCGGGATCGTCGAACCCGATCCGCAATACCGGAAGCTCGCGCGCCTGGTGCAGCGTGTACCAATAGGCGTCGGGTTCATCGAGCTGCCGCGCTGATGTCATCGCAGCGCCGGGCATTGCGTGTCGGGCGGCAGCGATGACCTCGTCGCGCGAGAGGGGCATCCGCGCACCGGTCACAGGATCGGCGATGCTGCGGCCGCCGTTGCCGTCGTCGAGCAACATTAACCGGTGTCCGCCGATCCAGACGAAGCGGGCCTCCACCGCAGGCATCGATGGCGACGACTGGAAGCCGGCGACGATGTCGGCCGTGTCATGGCCACTATAGCCGATCGCGATCTCGCGGGTGACGCCGCGGCCGGAGAACGCGCCACCGGGATTGAGCGACAGCCAGCCGCTAAACATCCAGGTCAAGACGCAGATGCCGCCGACCAGGCCGGCGATGTGATGCCAGGCCATCCAGCCGCGATAGGGCGAGACGGCGCCATCAGCGTAGCGGCGCATCAGCCGCAGGCGGAGGACGCCGATCCAGAAGCCGGTGACCGCGACGACAAGACAGACACCCGAGATCCACAGCACCACATCCCGCCACAGCGGGCCGTCCTTGCGCAACACGGTCGGATAGATCCAGTGCGGGATCGAGCCGAGCCAATTCCAGACGCGCTCGCGCCGCGTGGTGTCGAGCGCGATCTCGCCGGTGCGCGAGGAAACGTAGAGTTCGGTGCCATCGGCGTCCCCGAGGCCGATCCGATAGAGCGGCCGCAACGGATCGAAGCGCGCGGTCACCGACCATTGGTCGCGCGTGATCGTTTCGATCAAGCGAGGCTGCACGGCATGCGGATGATGAGCGGCAATGGCCAGCGCCTGGTCGGGCGTGATCCGGTCGATCACGCTGCCGTCGGTCGCCGAAATGGTGATCGTCCCTGCCTTCCAGGCGGTCACCCGATAGACGGGCGTGTCGTCCATCATCGAAAGCCGCAGGTCACGCGGATAACGCTCGACACCTGCGATCGCCATCGCGCGATCAGGCGTGACCCGCACCTTGCTCCAGGGAATGACAGGAAGCGCGGCGAGGCGCTCGCTGTCGGTAAGGCGCGGAAAGGCCACGTACATCATGACAAGGCCGGAGATGAACCACATCGCGAACAGGAGACACGTCGCAATGCCGATCCAGCGATGGACGATATAGAGCCACCGCCGCCCGCGCCGGATCAGAGCGTTGCGCATGGTCAGAACTTCACGTTGACGGACAATTCGGCGGTACGCGGCATGCCTAGCAGCCACTGCCCGGTGCCGTTCGAGGTCGCCGCGTAAGCCTTGTCGAACAGGTTGTAGACGCGGAACGCGACCGTGGTGCGGTCATCCGGCTTCCACCTGACGCCGCCATTGACCACATTGTAGCCCGGACGCAGCTGGGTGTTGGCAAGATCGGAGTACATCGCACCGACGATCTGCACGCCGCCATAGACCGACCAGTTGGGCGCGAAATCCCAGGTCAGCCAGACATTCGAGACCTGCTGCGGCACGTTGACCGGGACATTGCCGTTGAAGCTGACGATCTTGCCGCCGACCACCTGGCTGTTGTTGTCGTATCTGGCGCGCAACAGCGCAAGATTGGCGTCGACGCGCCAGCCGTCGTTCAGCGCGAGCCCGATCGATCCTTCGACCCCGCGGGATGATTGCTGGCCGATCTGCAATGCCACGCCGCCGGTAGGGTTGCCGGGATCGGGAATCGTGAGCCCGGTCTTGACGATCTCGTAGGCGGCCAGCGTCCACTCGCCGCGGCCGCCCCAGAACGACTGCTTGACCCCGATCTCGGTCTGCTTGCCGGTCGCAAGCTGGAATGTCTTCTGCGTGGTCGACAGTGAGATCAGATTGCTGACCGGATCGACGCCGACCGCGTACTGGCCATAGAACGCGAGGTTCTTGATCGGCTCGTAAACGAGGCCCGCGCGCCAGCTAGTGCCCGATAGCGTCGTCTCAAAACTGTTTGCCGGCGTCTTGTAGTCGGTGCGGTCCACTCCGGGGCGATCATACCTGACCCCGGTCACCAGCGACAACTGATCGGTCAGCGAGAGCCGATCCTCGGCGAACAGCGCGTATTGATTGACGATCGCGTTGAAGCCCGGCGTGGTCGCCGTCGTCGTGGCGAAGAACGATCCGGGATCGAACACATAAGGATTGACCGACGACGCGCCGCCATAGGGCGAGTTGTTGGTATGGGTGAAGTCGATCCGGTTGACGTCGAACCCGGCGACGACCTGGTTCGCAAGGCCGAACACGTGGCCGCTGAAGGTCGTATCCATCCGGTTGCCGAGCTGCTTCTGGTCGTGGAAGATCTCGATATAGCTCGTGCGATCGATCAGCTGGGTCTTCGGATTCCAGGTGTGGTTCTCGATGTCGCGCCAGTGCCGCTCGCTGGTCAGGTAATACAGCGTGTTGTTGACCTTGATGCCGTCGGCGACGTCCCACTCGGTCTTGAACCGGGTCCAGCTGTCCTGATAGCGGATCGCGCTGTCCGCTGCATTGTAGTTCTTGAAACGCAGCGCGTCCTGGATCGCGCCGTTGATCAGCGGCGTGCCGAAATAGCGCGACGGGCTGCGATCGCCGTAATCTTCCGAGAGCGTGAAGGCGAGATTGTCCGACGCCTGCACCCGCACGGCAGCGGAGACCACCGCGTTCGAGGTCTTGTCGCGATCGACCCAGCTGTCCGACATGTTGCCGGTGGCGTTGATGCGGTACGACACATTGGGATTGATCGGACCGGTGCTGTCCACCGAGAGCCGCCGCGTCATGTTGCTGTCGAGCGAAACCTCGGCCTCGTTATAGGGCGTGCTCTGCGGCTTCTTCGGAATCACGTTGATGACGCCGCCGATCGCGCCTTCGCCGTACAGCACCGAGGCCGGGCCGCGCAGCACTTCGATGCGCTGCGTCGACCAGGTGTCATAGGGGAACGTCAGCGTGCCGGAGCCGATATAGAAGCGCGTGCCGTCATACAGCGTCATCACCGAGTTGCTGCCGGCAAAGCCGCGGGTGCTGAACGACAGGCCGCCATTGCCTGGCGCCGGCGTTGCGACGAACCCGGCCGCGTCCTGGGTGACGGCATCGAGCACATTATGCTGGCCGCGTTCAGCGATGGTCTGCGCCGTGATGATCTCGACGCTGGCCGGCGTCTGCAGCGGCGTCAGGTTGAGACGACTGCCGGTGCCGCCCTGCGTGGTGGCATTGAGCGTCGGCGATGCCGATCCCGGTACGCCCGACGCCGCGACGCGCGGGGCGTTGCCGGCTGTTGCAGGCCTCGGCCGTGGCCGCGCCGCAGCGGTCATGTCACGGCTGCGCGCCGCAGGCTTCGGCTTTGCCGCAGCGGAAGGCGCGACCTCAATCGGATCGAGTCTGGTTGGTGGCGGCGTTTGTGCCGAGCCTTCGACCGGCAACAACAATGATGACAGGGAGCAGAGAAGACCGAGGCGCCATTTGCGCGCAACGGGAGAGGACGGAGACATGAAAAGGACTCGCGGTAACGTGGCACGTCACCGCGAACGTGGACTGGCGCATTGCCAAAAAAGGCAGTGCTCCGATCCCACCAGGACGCCCCCGCCCGATGTGCTCGCGTGTGACCACGACTGACGGCAGGTCTCCTGGCTCACGGGTCATCGCCTGTCGACGCCTTCCCGGGCCGATGGCCCAGTGGCAAAATTGACGAAAGGCTCGCCGTTTACAGTTGCGGGGACAGCTGCGGCATTGGGGTTACCCTCGCACCGCATTCCCTTTTGATCCCCGAAGGGAACCGTCGGCAAAAACGATAGGTGGTGCCGGCAAGGCTGTCAATTCGATGCGATTGTCGCACACATGCTTTGCGAGATGCTGCTGCGGCGATGACACAGCGACGTCGAGGGCTGACGCCGAAAGGCAACCCGTCATCCTGAGGAGCGCGGCACGCGCGTCTCGAAGGATGCACGGCCCGGCTGGTGGCCGATTCATCCTTCGAGACGCCGCTTCCCTCGCACCTCAGTATGACGGGAAACGTAGGTTCGCGTCACTGAGCCTCGACGCATCCCTGCATCACCTCATCAATCTCCGCGCGCGACAGCGCACCCATCTCGGCGATGAACACGATGCGCGTGCGCGGCACGCCGGGCGACGGCACGCCGCCCGCAGCCAAGGTCGCGCGGCCGCCGGCGAGGTGAAGCACGGTCAGCCGCCCGGGCTGCTCCACCGTCTCGAACAATCCCTTCGCCCGCGCCAGCTTCGGCGCCAGTCTGCCGATCGCCTGCTGCAAGCGCGGCAGCACGACGGGCCGCTCCGAGGTCCAGCTCAGCGTGTCGAAGCGATCGGACGACGGCCGTCGCGGCGCGGTCTCGCGCGGCGCCGACACATGATCGAGGTCCGCTGGGAACAGCAGCGCGGCCGGCACCTCGCCATGCAAGGCATCGACCACCACGGCCGCCGGACGCACCGCGCGCACGGCGTCGCGGATCGCGGCGCACGCAGCGGCGTCAGTCAGATCGACCTTGCTCAGCGCCACCACATCCGCCGCCCGGAGCTGCGAGCGCAGCAGCGCATCGTTCAGCATCGCCGCAGGCTGCGTCGCGTCGACCACGCACAGCACGGTCTCCAGCGGCGCCTCCTTCCAGATCACGGGATCCATCAGGTTGCGCACGATGTCGGCGGGATCGGCGATCCCGCTGGTCTCGATCACGATGAATTCGGGACGCGGATCACGCCGCAGCAACGTGGCGAGCGTGCGCAGCAGGGCGCCCTCCAGCGTGCAGCAGATGCAGCCATTGCTCAGGCTGACCACGCCGTCGCTGGCGCCGGCGATCAGCTCGGCGTCGATATTGATCGCACCGAAATCGTTGACCACGGCGGCGATGCGCCGCCCTTGCGCATGCGCCAGCAGATGGTTGACGACCGTGGTCTTGCCCGCCCCGAGGAAGCCCGCGACCAGCAGGATCGGGACCGGCACCTCAGCCCCCCGTGATAGGCCGGCGCACCGGCCGGCCGGGACGCGCCGCGACATCGAGCACACCATCGCTGATCAGCGGCTGGCCGCTGACCACGAGATGCCGCACGCCCTCCGCCGGACGATTCATCGCCGAGAAGGTCGCGCGATCGCTCAGCGTCTCGTAGTCGAACACCACAACATCGGCGTCGGCGCCGACCTGCAGCCGGCCCTTGGCCCGCATCGCCGGCGTGCTCGCCGACAGGATCTCGGCCGGGATCAGCGCGCATTTGCGGATGCCCTCGAGCAGCGACACTTTCTTGCGCTCGCGCACCCATTCACGGATGAAGCGGGTGAAGCAGCCGGCCGAGCGCGGATGCGAGGTCGCATCGTCGGGCAGCGGCCAGGCGTCGCCGCTGTAGGGGCGGCCGTCCGACAGCGTCCACGGCATCGCGTCGGAGGCGATCGCGCCGCCCGGATACAGCACCGCCATATCGAGCAGATCGCGATGATGCGCGTTGTTCTCGATGTCGAGCACATGCCACAGCACCAAGGTCGAGGGCTCTTCGGCCTGTGCCGCCAGCAATTCCTCGCGGCTGCCGAAGCGGTGACCGTCGGTCACGCGCTGCACCGAATCGTAGCCGAGGCCGTTGCGCTCCTCGAATTTCGGATCGCTGAAGAAGGTCGCCGCCAGCACGGTCGAGCCGGTGCCGTAGGGATAGGCCTCCACCGTGATCGGCAGGCCCTGCGCCTGCGCTTTCGCGATCAGCGCGACACAGCGCTCGATATCCGTCTTGCTCGACGAGTTGAAGTGGCAGATGTGCATATGCGCGCCGGTGGCGCCGGCATAGCCGATCAGGCGGATATAGGCTTCCGCCGCGCTCTCGGGATCGATCCGCGACATGTAGGCGACGTGGGTAAAGGTCGGCACCGCATGATCCGCCGCGAGCTGGCACACCGCGGTCAATTCCTGCACGCCGGCGCCCGGCGCATAGGCGTTGAGAATGCCGATGCCGATGCCGCCCTCGTTCAGTGCATTGGCGAGGCGCTCCAGGATGCCGCCGACCTCGCCTTCGGTCGCGACGTTTTCGATCCAGCGGCGATCGCGCATCGCGGCACCAAACGATTCCAGCGAGCTCTCCGAATTCGAGCCGGTCATCGCACCGATGCGCGCGAAGGCCCAGTTGGCGGCGGCGCCGTAGTTCAGCACCCTGCCCTTCTCGGCCTGGCGCTTGTACCAGGACGCGACCGGCAACACGCCGGCCTCGAGGTCGAGCGAGGTCGTCACCCCGTCGAACGCCTGCATGCGGTCGGCTGGAATGGTCTGGCCATGCGCGTGCAGGTCGATGAAGCCCGGCGCCACCACGAGCCCGGTCGCGTCGATCTGCCGTTCGGAACCGCCGAGGCCGGTGCCGACCGCGGCGATCTTGCCGTCGACCACGGCGACATCGCCGATCGCGTCCATCCCGCTGGCCGGATCCACCACCCGGCCGCCGCTGATCACCAAGCCACCCATCTCGCCACTCCCCGCATTCCGAAACCGACCGGTCTCCTGTCGAGCACAGAGAAGCGCATCGCACTGATCGCAGCAAGCCGGCCAGGGTTGTGGCGACATGCTGTGACGGAATATCCGCCGCGCCGTGATGGCGATTGCAGAGTGAGGCCCTTCCTACGTTCCGGTTGCACGCCGCGACGGCAGCCCGCGCCAGAGATCGGCGCCGGGCTTCACGCGGCTCGCCACGAGTTTCGGCGGCGTGCGGTCCCTGGCTAACGCCGCTTCGACCGCACGCTTGAGCCTGACATTGTCGATCTGCGCCAGGAACCGCCGGATGACGGCATCCTGATCCGCGCCCTGACCGGAGATCGCCGCGCACAGCTCCGCGGTCGTCCTGCGGAAGAAGTGGAAGGCGTCATCGGCCGCGCCGCCCAGCCGGTCGACCTCGCCGGCCACACCGAGCGCGTGCATCCGATCGTCGTCGTCGAGCGTCACTGCGAAGCGCAGCACGGCAAGCTGCCAGGCACGGAGCAGCTTGCTCTCCGGTTCGGTCGCATTCTCGCGCATCAGTCGAACACCCCGCGCGCCGGACGTCCTTCGGCTGTCGATGGAGGTCGGGCGCGGCGCGACTATCCTTGCGCAGGAATAGGTTTTCGAGGGGAGCGCGCCCCCGATTGCATAGGAATCGCATAGGCGGAGCGCGCCGAGCCCCAATTCTTTCAGATCCCCTCGAATTGCAGCCGGGCCAGCCGGGCGTAGAGTCCGCCCGCGGCGACCAGTTCGGCGTGGGTGCCCTGCTCGACGATCCTGCCCTGGTCCATCACCAGGATGCGGTCGCAGGACAAGACGGTCGCCAGCCGATGCGCGATCACCAGCGTGGTGCGGTGGCGCATCAACTCCTCCAGCGCGGTCTGCACCAGCGTCTCGCTCTCGGCGTCGAGCGCCGAGGTCGCCTCGTCGAGCAGCAGCAGCGGCGCGTCGCGCAGGATCGCGCGCGCGATCGCGATGCGCTGGCGCTGGCCGCCGGACAGCGTCACGCCGCGCTCGCCGAGTTGGGCGTCGAAGCCATCGGGCAGGCGGCGCAGGAACTCGGTGGCATGGGCGAGATCGGCGGCACGCTCCACCTCGGCGTCGCTGGCATCGGGCCGGCCGAACCGGATGTTCTCGCGGGCGCTTGCGGCGAACACCACGGAATCCTGCGGCACCAGCGCGATGCGCGCGCGCACCTCGGCCGGATCGGCCTGCCGGATCGGCACGCCGTCGAGCGAGATAGTGCCCGATTTCGGATCGTAGAAGCGCAGCAGCAGATGGAACAGCGTGCTCTTGCCGGCGCCGGACGGGCCGACGATCGCGACCTTCTCACCTGACCGGACCGAGAGCGACACTTCATCGACCGCAAGCGCGTTGGGCCGGGTCGGATAGGCGAAGCTGACATCGTCGAAACCGACATCGCCGCGCGCCGGCTGCGGCAGCGCGCGCGGCGACGCGGGCGCCGCGATCTGCGGCCTGACGCGCAAGATCTCGAACAGCCGCTCGGCGGCGCCCGATGCGGCCGAGACCTCGCCCCAGACCTCGCTGAGCTGGCCGAGGCCGCTCGCGGCGAACGCCGTATAGAGAATGAACTGGCCGAGCCGGCCCGGACTGATGGTTCCGACCAGCACATCGTGCGAGCCGACCCAGAGGATCACGACGACGCTGGCGAACACGATGAAGATGACGATCAGCGTCAGCACCGCGCGTGCTTTGGTCGAGCTGCGCGCGGCTTGATAGGCCTGCTCGACCTCGCCGGCAAAGCGCGTCCTGGCGAGCCGTTCGCCGGTATAGGCCTGCACGGTGCGGATCGCGTTGACCAGTTCGGAGGCATAGGCGCTGGCATCGGCCAGCGTATCTTGGGCGGTGCGCGACAGCCGCCGCACCCAGCGGCCGAACGCCACCAGCGGAATCACGATGATCGGGATCGCGAGCAGCACGAAGCCGGACAGCCGCGGGCTGGTGATCACCATCATCGCGGCGGCGCCGAAGAACAGCATCAGATTGCGCAGCGCAATCGACACCGACGCGCCGACCGCGGACTTGATCTGAGTGGTGTCGGCGGTGAGCCGCGACACCAATTCGCCTGATCGCGCGGAATCGAAGAACGAGGGCGACAGCGAAATCAGATGCGCGAACACGTCGCGCCGGAGATCGGCGACGATGCGTTCGCCGATCGTCATCACGAGGTAATAGCGCGAGGCGCTGGCACAGGCGAGCACCGCGACGACCGCGATCATCACGCTGAAATAGCTGTTGATCATCGCGATGCCTTCGGGCGTGAAGCCCATGTCGATCATCCGCCGCACCGCGACCGGCACGATCAGCGTGGTGATCGCGGCGATCGTCAGCGAGATCAGCGCGAGGATCGCCCGGCCCTTGTAGCGCGCCACATAGGGCGCGAGCGCAAGCAACGGCCGCAACCGGGCACGGCTCTTCGCCGGCTCCGTGATCTGGCTCTCGATGAAGGCTTCCTCATCGAGCAACGCGTCGCGCGGAGGCTGCGGGGCGCCGCGCGGGGTCTCAAGCTGTTCGGCTACGCTCATCAATCTAGACCGGTTCTATCGCCCCCCACATAGGCCCGCCGACCCCCGGCTGGCAAATCCGGTAAAGTCCCAATCCGGTGATGGGCTTAGGCCCTTTCTTGGCTTGTTTTGGCGGGCTCCATGGGTTTATAGACCCACGCAAATCCCGTATTCCAGACATCTTGAGACGGGCGCCGGCGCGCCGAAGGAACTGTCATGAAAGCCGATATTCATCCGAATTATCATACGATTAAGGTCGTCATGACCGACGGCACCGAGTACCTGACCCGCTCGACCTGGGGCAAGGAAGGCGACACGCTGAACCTCGACATCGACCCCAAGTCGCACCCGGCCTGGACCGGCGGCACCCAGCAGCTGATGGATCGCGGCGGCCGCGTCTCGCGCTTCCAGAAGAAATTTTCGGGCTTCCTCAAGAAGGACTAAAGTCCGCTTCGGGATCGCCCCGGCGACCACACGCAAAACGCCCCCGTCGCGGGGGCGTTTTTGTTTTTGGGGGCCGCTCCGGACCGGCGGGCTGAACGGGCCCGCGATCCTCCCGATGCGTCGTCCTGGCAAAGGCCAGGACGACAGCGAATGTGTGGCACGGCCTCCATCCACAATCGTCGCCCCTGCCTAGTGCGCAATTGCGCACGGGAGCAGGGACCCATAACCACAGGGCTGTGTTGTTGAAGAGGGCTGCGGCCCCAGCGTCGCGCAACTACTGTCATTTGTGGTTATGGGTCCCGGGTCAAGCCCGGGACGACACTGAATGTGTGGCTCGACTTTTGGGTCATACATCTGCAAGCAAGCATGGATGGGCTACTTCTTTAAGCGCGCTGCAGTCAGCCGGCGGCCTCGCGCAGACTTGCTTCGTAACGCGCGCTCGCCCGTTCGAAGTTGCGGCGCGCTTCTTCGCGGTCGGAGCGGCCCTCTTCAAGCGTCAACGAATCCCATTTGCTCCGTTCCGTGGCGAAAAAATCGCCGCCATAGACGTGGATTGCGCCGCTCAGCCGGTCGATTGGATTGATCACCGAATGGATGATGTCGGTGCCGAGCGGCACGGTATCGCGCACGCACAAGGCCCTGGCGCCGGCAGCCTCGATCCTGTTCGGCTCGCTCGGAATGCGCCGCCAGAAGACGTTGTCCTCACGGCCCCCATAAACGCCGATCACGGCCCACATGTGATGGTCGTGAGGTGGCACGATATAGCCGGGGGGCCACACCACGTTGAGGATGGTCAGCGTCTCGGAATGGAAGAGCGCGCGGCTTTCGGGACGCTGCGGCTCGCCGAGTCCCTTGAATACCGCAGCCGGTTCAGACATCGCGCGGGCAACGACCTCATGAATGGCTCGGTGAGACGGGTCCGCCGCGAACGCTGCGCGGCAGTCGGCAACGAAACGCTCGGTGTCAAACATCGCGATTCCCCTTTTGGACAAATCTCGGCTGGGCCGCATAAGGATGTCGCGGCTTGCTCAATGTGTCCAATGCATTTATTATCCATCTATTCATGCATTTGGTGCATTGAAAATGGACCTTCGACAGCTGCGCACCTTCGTCGTCGTTGCCGAGGCAGGCGGCTTTGCCGCCGCTCAACAACAGCTGCGTCTGAGCCAGCCGGCGGCCTCTCGCCAGATCCAGGCGCTCGAGGACGAACTCGGGATTCCGTTGTTCGATCGCGTCGGCCGCGGGATCAAACTGACTTCAGAAGGCGAGGATCTGCTACGGCGCGGCCGCCGTCTCCTGCAGGATGCCGAATCGTTCGGCGAGCGTGCCCGCGCGCTGAGAACCGGCAAGGCCGGCGCGCTGCGCGTCGGCTGCAGCACCCAACATATGGAAACGGTGCTCGCCAATTTCCTCCCCCTGTTCCGGCGCAAGCACCCCTCCGTGGCCATCGATTTGATCGAGGATGGTGGTGCCCGCGTTCCGGATCGTCTGCAGCGGGGCGACGTTCATCTCGCGATCATTCCGGCCGCCGACGACGGCTATCACCGCCGGTTGCTGGCTCCCGTCCATATGCTTGCTGCGGTTTCGCCGCGGCATGGCTTCGCAAGCAGGCGGAAGCTGGAGATTGCCGAACTTGCCGAAGAGTCATTGCTGCTCCTGCGGCGGGACTTCGCATCTCGCGGATGGTTCGATGCCGCCTGCAACGTCGCACACATCAGGCCACGCGTGATCCTCGAAAGCGCAGCGCCTCACACCTTGCTCGCGCTGGCAAAAGGCGGCAACGATGTCGCCATCGTGCCGTCGAATGTCCAGATCCCGTCCGCAGGCGTCCGCGCCTTTCCGCTGATTCACAGGGGCGCCTCGATCGGGCGATGGACTGCGGTGGCTTGGGATCCGCAGCGCTTTCTGGCTTCTTATGCCAAATCCTTTATCGACGAACTCGTCGCCTATTGCGGCCAGCACTATCCGGGACGCGAGTTTGCCAAGCGCGTCTCCCCTCTACCGAGGCCGGAAGAAACAAAGGCGTAGTCGCCTTGCGGGAATTGCCGCGGATGGCCTGCTTCCGGGACCCGCAACGACGGCTCAATCACGAACAGGAAATGGTAGCTCGCGCCGTCGCGCGGATTCCGACGGCGAACCTAGCGCGGACGTTTCGGTCGCTTGAGTTCGGCGACCTTAAACTTCCCCGCGGCCTGCAGGCTGCTGCAAAGCCACCAGGCCCTGTTTCGGTACTCGCCCAGGAACCATTTGGTCTCGACGCAATCGACGTAGGACTTGTAGGTGAGGTTGTCTCGGCACGTCGACGAGAACGGTCCGTGGGTTTGTCCGCCCGTCGACTCGCTGCACCCGACCCAAGGGTCCTTGCCATGCGGGAGGCTCGATTCGCAGCCACCGTTGCAATTGCTGGCGACTTTCTCCAGCGCGGCAATCCTGCCCAGCACTGAATCCGGCGCCGGCGACGGCGCTCGAGCGGTTGACGACGACGTCTGGGTGGTTCTCGATCTCCGGTGAGATATCCCCGTGGTCACCACCTGTGTCGGACGATTTGGCCTTGCCACTGGCTTCGGCGCCTCGACCGTGATGGAGGGAAGCGGCTTGGCTGGGTCTGTTTGCGACGCTGCCGGGCCGCACAGCCAGACAGTTGACAACACGGCGACGGCTGAAGGCGCGACAAGGCTCGACGGCGATCTCATGACATAGCCCTCCCAAATCCGGGACGGAAATGCCGTCCCGACGAGGGCACGGTACCATACAGCCCGAGTTTGGCTACCTAGGGTTGAGGATAAATCTTCCGGTGTCTCACGATCGACATCGACATGGCGGCGGAGAACGCCGACCGCTCACACCGTTCCGGCGTCTAGCCCAAAGCTGAGCTCGAACGGCTCTTGCCGATATTCGCCTTTGACCCGGAGCGGTTACACCGACACGCGGCGGGATCGGATCGATTTTGCAGGCCCACGCCGTTAGGTCAGCGGTTCTGCCCCATGGTCTCTTGTTCAGAAGTTGCTGGCGCCCCCTACTCTCGATCCAGCGGCCATGCTTTGGTCAAAACTGCGTTGAGTGTTTGGCAGGGGTCATCGACTTGGCGAAAATACGATCGCCCTCCTTCGGGTGACATGGAACCGGGTGCCAGGTCGTTCCCTACCGCATTCTTGAGGTGCCCACCGCAAAGGCTTGTGATGGAACGGGCAAGGTTCGATAAGGCCGGGATTTTCGCTTTTGGCGATGCTCGGAGCGCTGTGACCTACTCGATCGAACTTTTTATCGTCACCGCGATCTACGGGAGCCTTGCGGCCTCCGCACATTTCCTTCCCGCTATCAATCCGACCGCGACACCGCTGTGGCCGCCAACCGGGGTTGCGCTCGCGCTTATGCTGCTGCGTGGCTACCGGATCTGGCCCGCGATCCTAGTGGGCGCCGTCGCGCCTTACCTGATAACCGACCGATCGCTCCTGGAATTTGTCGCCGCCGGGATCGGCACCCTCCTTGCTGCACTGGCCGGGACATGGCTGATCGGACGCTGGTCGAACGGTTGCCAGACGTTTGCCACGCCATCCGGTGTCGCAAAGTTTGCAGGCGTCTCCTTTGCGCCGACCGCGATGATCAGTTCATTCTCCGCCTTGGCCGGATCCATCTTCGTCAACGAACCGAGCTTTCCCGATTCCGTCGCCGCCGGGCTGACCTGGTGGCTTGCCGACGCAGCCGCGATCCTGGTGATTGCTCCGGTCATCGTGCTCTGGGCGATGATGCCCTTACGGATTTCCTCCAGATGGGATCTGTTGGAATCGATCGCAGTTATCGCCCTCGCTGGTCTCATTGGGATCGTAGCCTACAGCCCGCTCATCGGCAGTGACCTCGTCAGCGACGATCTCAACGTGGCGTTGCCGCATCGCAGCCTGCTGGGTTTTCTGGCTTTGCTCCCGTTGATCTGGACCGGTCTGCGCGGCAATCGATGCACCGCGGCTACGGCTGCGCTCATTTTCACCGGAATCGCAGTCTGGGGTTTCGCGTTCGGTAATGATCCGTTTCCGAAAACGGATCCGAACGGAGCATTGTTGTCACTGCTCGTGCTTTCGATCACCGTATCGGCCCCCTCTCTTGCCCTGGCAGCGGCAATCGCCACGCGTCACACCGCGGAAGCCCATCTGCTTTCCGTGCAGGACCAGTTGAACGGTCAACTTGAACGGAACGCTTCGGCGCTCGACAGCATCAGACGGCACTTCCAAACCCTTATCGAAGGCGTCGTCGATTATGCGATTTTTGCGCTTGATAGAGAAGGACACGTTACGAGTTGGAATAGCACCGCTCAAAAGATCATCGGCTACACCTCGGAAGAAATCATCGGCAAGCATTTTGGAATATTCTATCGGCCGGATGAACGCCGCGCGGGTTCGCCGACACACGCGCTGGAGACGGCAATCGAAAGAGGCAAGTACGACGTAGAGGGTTGGCGCATCAGAAAGAATGGTACGCCGTTCTTCATCACGGGCTCGGTCTCGTCGAGCCATGATGACTCAGGAAATCTGATCGGCTTCATCAGTATTCTGCGGGACGCAACCGAGCGACGCGACGCGGAAGAGAAGCTGGTTCAGGCACGCGAACAGCTCGCGATGTCGCAGAAAATGGAGGCAATCGGCAAGCTGACCGGCGGGATTGCACACGACTTCAACAATCTATTGATGATCATCGGAGGCAGCGCCCAGATCTTCACACGCCTGCTTGATCCAAAACTGCCCAAGGCAATTGAAGCCATACAGACCGCGGCCAAACGCGGCGAAAGCCTCACACGCCAATTGTTGACATTCTCTCGTCATCAGCATCTCAGCCCGACGGTCGTCGATCTGAATGCGTCCATCAAGAACATGCGGACCATGATCGAGAGCTCGCTGCGCGGGAACATCGTGTACAATGAGAACGTCGGCGAGGGCGTCGCATCGGTCAAGGTGGACCTCGCCGAGCTGGAACTTGCGATCGTCAACATCGCCGTCAATGCGCGCGATGCAATGCCAAGCGGCGGCACGTTCACCTTATCCGTCCATGCGGTGACTGCGAACCAGGAAACCGGCGGCGATCGCCGCGCAAAGGCTTTCTTTGCGATCGCGCTTGGCGATACCGGCACCGGCATTCCGCCAAACCTGCTGTCCAAGATGTTCGACCCGTTCTTCACGACCAAAGAGGTCGGCAAGGGTACCGGGCTCGGCTTGTCCCAAGTCTATGGTTTCGCGCACCAGGCCGGCGGAACGGTGACGGCGGACAGCAAGGTTGGACAGGGAACAACGATTACAATCTACTTGCCGTCCTGCGCGGACGAGCAGACCACCAGTAAAGAGCTGGCCGCTGCCAGAACAAGAGCAAAGCAGCCGCAGCGGCAGACGGTTCTCGTTGTCGACGACAGCCCCGAAGTGGCGGATGTGACTTCCTCGCTGTTCGAGCATCTGGGTTATGACACGATCTATCGAGATTCGGCCGAAGCGGCGCTGAAATTGCTCGACGCCGGTACAAAGATCGATCTCGTCTTCAGCGATATCGTCATGCCCGGGACCATCGATGGCGTCGGGCTCGCGAGAGAAGTCCGGTCGCGATACCCCGGTTTGCCGATCGCCCTTACAACCGGCTACAGCGATGCCGCAAAAGCAGCTCCACCAAGTCTAAAAATACTCCGCAAGCCGTTCGATACCGACGCACTGAGAGATTTTATCCACGATCTTGCGCCGCCGCGACCACCGCGATCATCCGCCGCGCCCATGACGTCGAACACGACTGAAGCCTCGCGCAGAAATTGACCGGTCGCGCCATTGCAGAAGCAGCTCGTCGCGCAGCTTGGCGAAGCGTTGATCCGCACCATCGCCGCTGATGGACATGACTGCTTCTAGCGATCCTGGAAGGCCAGCCGCGCACCGAGCGCGACCAGGATGCTGCCGCCGATCCGCTGCATGATGCGCCGCGACCTCTTCGAGCGCTGCAGCTTCGACATCACGGCGCTGGCGAAGAACACGCAGACGATATCGACCGCCGAGAAGGTCAGATTGACCGCTGTGCCGAGCAGAAACAGCTGGACCCAGACCGGCAGGCTGGCCGACGCATCGACGAATTGCGGCAGGAACGCCAGGAAGAAGATCGCCGTCTTCGGATTGAGCACCTCGACGACGATGCTTTGCGCGAAGGCGCGCTCCGCGGAGAGCGGCGCAAGTGTGGGGCGCTTTGCATTGTCGCGGTCGCGGAACAGCGACAGCCCGAGCCAGACCAGATAGGCCGCACCGGCAAGCTTCATCGCCATGAACAACGGCGGCACCGCATGAAACAGCAGCGCGAGGCCGGCCGCCGCGGCGACGACATGGACATAGCCGCCGAGATGCAGCCCGAGCGAGGCCATCAGCCCCGCGCGCCGGCCGCCTGCCAGCGTGCGGGCCGCGGCATACAGCATGGCGGGACCCGGGATCAGCGCGAAGGTCGCGGTCGTGATCGCGAAGGCGAGGTACAATTCCATGTGTGGGCGTCAATCTCCGCAGGGGTCGAGCGGGCGCAACTTCCTCCGCCGTCATTGCGAGCGAAGCGAAGCAATCCATCTGCCCGCATATGCCGATAGATGGATTGCTTCGTCGCTATCGCTCCTCGCAATGACGGTCTGGAATTTGTTCAAGGCGTCTCAGCTCGCCGGAATCATTGCCGCGACCTCGCGATCAGTCGGATTGTCGCTGGCCTCAAGCCCCGCGATCACGCCGGCGCGATCCTCGAGCTTGCGGTTCTGGCTCATCTTCTTCTTGGCATCGATCCGCGTGATTGGCATCCGGAAGCCGACGATCCCGCGCAGCTGCGCCTTGATGAAATCACCAGGCGCGTCACTGACCTGCCAGGCTTCCGGGCGCGAAGTCTCGTGCAGCTCGGTCAACCGGGTCACGACGTCCAGCAGACGATCGGCATTCTCGAAGAACTCGGCCGCGCCATAGGCGTGGACGGCGACGTAATTCCAGGTCGGCACCACCTTGCCGTGCTCGGCCTTGGTCGCATACCAGGACGGCGTCACATAGCCGTCGGGCCCCATGAAGATCGCCATCGCCTCGCCGACCGCGGGCAGCTTCCACTGCGGATTGGGCCGCGCGACGTGACCGTACAGCGTGCCGTAGTCGCCCTCGTTCTCATTGAGGATCAGCGGCAGCGGCGTGCCGATCAGGCCGTCGGCGGTTGCGGTGACCAGCGTCGCAAGCTTTGAGGCCCGCATCGCGGCGTGGATCGGACCGAGCTCATCCATCTTGAAATGCGGCGGCAGGTACATTGCGAACCTCTTGGCAGACACTCTGGCAGGCCTGATCAATTGCTGCTCGCACCATAGCGTTGAATTGGCCTATGATAAGGGCCACTTTCGATCAAACTAATTGGTCCACTATGCCCCGCCTGCGCGCCACGATCAGCATCCCCTCGCTCGGCACGATCGACCGCGCCGCCGGACAGGTCGGGCGGCAGATCGCGCAGGCCCTGCGCGCCGCCATTGCGAGCGGCGAACTGAAGGCCGGGGAATTGCTGCCGTCGACGCGCGCGCTGTCGGCCTCGCTCGGCGTTGCGCGCGGCACGGTGACGGAAGCCTTCGAGCAGTTGCTGGCCGAGGGCTATCTGGAATCGCAGGTCGGTGCCGGCACCCGCGTCGCGCCGACGCTTGCCGAGCAGGCACGGCCCGTCGCGGTCAATCGCAAGCCGAACAAATCAGTGCCGATCCAGTTGCCGCCGCGCGCGGCGCGGCTTGCCAAAGTGGCGGCGGCCTTCAGGCCGATGCCGGAGGTCCCGTTTGCGATCGCGGTCCCCGGCGGCGCGGTCGCGCCCGACGACCATTGGCGCCGCCTCGGCAACCGCGTGCGCGCATCGCGCGCCGCGGCGCCTGCGAGCTATGGCGATCCGCGCGGCCTGATCGAGCTGCGGCAGGCGATCGCCGACTATGTGCGCAAATCCCGCGCGGTGCATTGCGAGCCCGAGCAGGTCGTGATCACGGCCGGCACCCAGCAAGGCCTCTATCTCGCCGGCCGCGTGCTGCTGTCGTCAGGCGATCCTGTCTGGGCCGAGGATCCCGCCTATCCCGGCATGACCGCCGTGCTCGACGATCTCGATCTCGTCACCACGCGCGTTGGCGTCGATGCGCAGGGCATCGACGTCGATGCCGCCACCGCCGCGTGCCCGCACGCACGCGCGGCGTTCGTGACGCCGTCGCATCAATATCCGCTGGGCATGCCGATGAGCATGGCCCGCCGCAATGCGCTGGTGGCGTGGGCGCAACGAAGCAATGCGTGGATCGTCGAGGACGATTACGACAGCGAGCTGCGCTACGCCGGGCATCCCTTCCCGTCGATGCAAGGCCTCGCCCCATCGCGGGTGATCTATTTGGGCACGCTGAGCAAGGTGCTGTTTCCCTCGCTGCGGCTCGGCTATGTCGTGGCGTCTTCGCCGCTGATCGACGCTTTCGCCGGCGCGCGGGCGCTGCTCGACCGGCATTCGCCGACCGCCGACCAGCATGTGCTGGCAGCCTACATGCGCGAGGGGCTGTTCGAGGCGCATATCAGGCGCATTCGCGGCGTCTACGCCGCACGGCGTGCGACGCTGATCGCGGCGCTGACGCGTCACATGCCTGGTGAGGTCACGCTGCAGCCGAGCGACCAGGGCATGCATCTGCTGTTGTGGCTGCCAGAGCGCTTCGACGATGTGCAATTGGCAAAATCAGCGCTTGCCGCCGGCATCGTCGTGCGGCCGATTTCGCCGATGTACCAAGCCGCACCACGCCCCGGCCTGATGCTCGGCTTCGGCGGGTTCGAACCGGAGGAGCTGGAAGCGGCGACGCTACGGCTGCGGCGCGCAATCGATCAGCACACGTCGCCGCGGCGGACCAAGCCACGCCGCGCGGACGCGTCACACTGATTTGCTGCCCGGATTACTGCTCGAACGCCGCCTTGAGGCGGTTGAGCTGCGGCACCAGCGGGTTGCCGATCGACGAGCGATCCGGCGCCGGCGCGTGGATCGTGGTGTCGAGGCGGCGGACGCGCGCCTGCAGATCCATCGAGCGGGCGATCAGCTGCTGCAATTGCTCCGGCAGCTTGGTCACCATGTCGGCCGGGCCGGGATCGGCGGCCGACAGCTTCACCTTGGTCTTTTCGCGATTGGCCTGGGTCAGCGTCATCTCGCCTTCCTTGACCGCGCGATGCAGCAGCAGCCAGGAGGCGAGCTGCATCAGCCGCGTGGTCAGGCGCATGCTTTCGGTGGCATAGGTCAGGCTCACGGACCGTTCGAGCGCCTTGGCCTCGGCACGTCCGTCGCCGTCGAGATAGGCGGCGGTCTGCTCGACCAGGTCCATGCCTTCCCGGAACAGCACGCCGAATGCCGCAGAATTGGTCAACCGTTCACTGAACAGTACAAGCCCGGCTTCGCTCTGGGAACGATCGGCCATGGTTAACGCCCTCACACCACCGTAACGCCCGCTGGCATCTGACGCGCCAGCTTATGATGAACAAATCATTGCGCGGGCGCGCCGAAGAGTCCAGCCGCAACCGGATTTATGGTTTCCAGCCGCTAGGACGCAATCGGGATAGGGGGAGTCTCGCGACTCTCCCCTCCCACACCACCGTACATACGGGTCCGTATACGGCGGTTCACCGGATTAAGCGCGAACGGTTTGTTTTGCGTCCGCGCCAGAGGCTCAGATAGTGGTCTCCGTCGTGTCGGCTTCGGCCCCTTTGAGCGGCGCCGTCCGGGCTTCACCCTTTCCCGCCGCTCCAAAGGCCAGTGACCTGGATTTCAGCCGCATGGCCGGCTCGAGGCTTCCACATCCAAACGTCTTTCCAGCGTTCGGGCCTTCAGCGAAACTCGTTCCGCCTACTATGCCGTCTGCTGACTTCTCCGTCGCGATCACGGACCTTGCGGCCCGCTCAGTCCGGTCGCCCGGACACGCCGAAGATCTCCCGAGGTAAGTTCGACCGCCTTCCCTGCACGCCCGCCGGATTTACCACCCCAACCCTTGATGACTGTGGACTTTGCGATCATTGGCTCGCTCGTCCGGTTGGGTAGGCCTCGTTATCCGGTTTTTGTCCATCGGGCCGCAGGTTTGCTCCACGCTTCCTTCAGACCCCACCTCGCGATGACGCCCTTGCGCTTCGCTAACCCTTCGCCGCCATCAGGCTGGGTAAAGGACTTCCACCTCCAAGCTGTCGAACATGCTCGGCACACCAAAAAAGAGCCGCCGTTTCCGGCGGCTTTGAAGTTGATAACAGGGAGGCGTCAAACAGAGTGGACAGGAGCCACTCGGTGTCCAAACGAGGACAATGCAGTCATAATCGAGAAAGCTTAACCGATCGTAAATGAACGGATTTCTTGACACTTTGTTTGCCATGTCGGCCATTGACCTAGTTTGGGACAGGCCTCTTCTCCTTCCCCTTGAGAGGGGAAGGTCGGGATGGGGGTCAACCGCAGGCGACGGCGTATGTGAAGAGAGCTGATCCCCACCCGCTTTGCTCTGGCGAGCAAAGCGACCTCCCCTTTTCAAGGGGAGGTGGAGCCGCGTAGCCCGGATGGAGCGCAGCGAAATCCGGGAACGGTCCATCCGCGGATAGCGCGGCTCCCGGATTGCGCTTCGCTTCATCCGGGCTACGACAGAAATGATGGCGCAGCGCTACGACTTGAAGAACGCGTTGGCGGCGTCCTTCGACGCGCGCTTCTTCGTCATCGCCTCTTTCAGGCGATCGACTTCGGCGTTGAGCAGCGCGATGCGCTCCGTCAACTCCTCGACCGACAGCAGCGAGAGATCCTGGCCGATCTCATGGCTGATTTTCTTCCGCGGCCGGTCCTCATCCTCAATCGGCATGTGTCTTCCCCGCGATGCTGATCTGGCGTCCTGCGTCCAGCGATGATAGATATCCGTCCAGAGGAGAATTTTGCAGTGACTTTCGTGTGCGCGCAACATCTGACGCGAATGCCCCGGCCCGACCGCAAGGAATCTGACCGGACGGGATAGTTGCGCGCCTGCGCGCGAGGCATGAGCCGACCCCAAGCCCTTCCGGTCACGCGGGAGGGCTTTTTGATTTTCCGCTTTGATTCTTGCGGGGTCGGCATCACCGAACGCGAAAGACCTTAATCCATGACCAAGATTCTCATCACCAGCGCGCTGCCCTACGTCAACGGCGTCAAGCATCTCGGCAATCTCGTCGGCTCGCTGCTGCCCGCCGACGTCCACGCCCGCTTCCGCCGGCAGACCGGCTGCGACGTGCTCTTCATCTGCGCGACCGACGAGCACGGCACACCGGCCGAGCTCGGCGCCATCGAGGCCGGACAGGATGTCCGGGCGTTCTGCGACGCACAGCACGCCGTCCAGGCCGACATCTATCGGCGCTTCGGTCTGTCGTTCGATCATTTCGGCCGCACCAGCTCGCCGCACAACCATGCGCTGACTCAGCACTTCTATCGCCGGCTCGATGACGCCGGGCTGATCGAAGCACGCACCTCCCGACAGGTGTTCTCGCCGGCCGACCGGCGCTTCCTGCCAGACCGCTACGTGCTCGGCACCTGTCCGCATTGCGGCGACGCCGGCGCGCGCGGCGATCAATGCGACCATTGCGGCACGCTGCTCGACCCGCCGGACCTCATCGATCCCCGCTCGGCGCTGTCGGGCGACCGCGCGCTCGAGATCCGCGACAGCCGTCATCTGTATCTGCGCCAGTCGCAGCTGGTCGAAAAAATCGGCGCATGGATCGACAGCCGCACCGGGTGGCCGCCCTTCGTGGTGTCGACCGCGAAGGGCTGGCTCAATGCGGAGCTGCGCGACCGCTGCATCACGCGCGATCTCGCCTGGGGCATCGCGGTGCCGCGCGACGGCTTCGACGGCAAGGTGTTCTATGTCTGGTTCGACGCGCCGATCGGCTACATCGCGGCGACGCAGGAATGGGCCGACGCCGCGCCTGGCCGCGACTGGCGGCAGTGGTGGTGGCAGGCCGATGACGTCAGCTACATCCAATTTCTCGGCAAGGACAACATCCCGTTCCACACCGTGAGCTTTCCGGCGACGCTGATCGGCTCCGGCGAACCTTGGAAGACCGCCGATGTGATCAAGGGATTCCACTGGCTGAATTACGAGGGCGGCAAGTTCTCAACCAGCAGGAAGCGCGGCATCTTCACCGATGCGGCGCTGGCGGAATTGCCTGCCGACCTCTGGCGCTGGTGGCTGATCGCCAACGCGCCGGAGAGCGTCGACACCGATTTTGGCGTCGCCAGATTCGTCGCCGACGTGAACAAGGATCTCGCCGATATCTTCGGCAATCTCGCCAACCGCATCATCAGCTTCGCGCATCGCGCCTTCGACGGCCGCATCCCGGATGGTGGCGCTCCCGGCGATGCCGAGCGACAACTCGCGCTTGAACTGGAGCAGCGCATCGCAGCGCTGCACCGCCATCACACGGCGCTGGAATTTCGCGCGGCGGCGGCCACGACCCGCGCGATCTGGGACACCGCGAACGCTTATCTGCAACACGCGGCACCCTGGACGGCGATCAAGTCCGATCCGGCACGCGCGGCAGTCATCACCCGCACCGGGCTCAATCTTGTCGCGCTCAGCGCCACGCTGGCGTGGAGCATCGTGCCTCACCTCGCGGCGCGCGTGCTCGGCGCGCTCGGTCAGAGCGATGCCGTACCGCGCTGGCCCACTGGCCCACTCGTTCCGCTGCTCGATCGTGGCGCGGGCACGCCGGTCGCAAGGCTCGGCCCGCTGGTCGAGAAGATCACGCCTGAGCGAGCCAGCCAGCTCACGGCGCGGTTCGGGGTTTAATGGCGTTTCGCTTCGATGGAAAAGGCGGTATGCCATCCGCCGATCCTCTCCACTGACCAGGGACCAGCCATGCCAAATCTGCCCGCGCAAATGACCGTCGTTGCCATCAGCAAGCCGGGTGGCCCTGAGGTGCTGGTGCCGGAGACCCGCGCGGTGCCGGTGCCGAAGGCCGGCGAGATTTTGGTCAAGGTCGCGGCCGCCGGCGTCAATCGTCCCGACGTCGCGCAGCGCTCCGGCTCCTATCCGCCGCCGCCCGGCGCCAGCGACCTGCCCGGCCTCGAAATCGCGGGCGAAGTGGTCGCGCTCGGCGAAGGCGCAAAGCACAAGATCGGCGACAAGGTGATGTCGCTGGTCGCCGGCGGCGGCTACGCGCAATATTGCATCGCGCAGGACGCGCAGGCGATGACCGTGCCGCCCTCGCTGTCGATGCAGGAAGCCGGCGCGATTCCGGAAACGCTGATGACGGTGTGGCACAATGTGTTCGAGCGCGGCGCGCTGCAGGCCGGGGAGACGCTGCTGATCCACGGCGGCTCGTCGGGCATCGGCACGATGGCGATCCAGCTTGCCAAGGCGTTCGGCGCCAAGGTGATCGTCACCGTCGGCTCGCAGGACAAGGCCGATGCCTGCCTCAAGCTCGGCGCCGATCACGCGGTCAATTACAAGACCGAGGATTTCGTCGAGGCGGTGAAGAAGGCCACCGGCGGCAACGGCGCCAATGTCATCCTCGACATGGTGGGCGGCGATTATATCGACCGGAACTATGACGCCGCCGCGGTCGAGGGCCGCATCGTCCAGATCGCGTTCCTGTCGGGAACACCGAAGGCCACGGCCAATTTCGCCAAGCTGATGGTCAAGCGGCTGCACCACACCGGCTCGACCCTGCGCCCCCGTAGTAATGCGGACAAGGCGGCGATGGTCGCGGCGATCGAGGCGAAGGTGCTGCCCTTGCTGCGCGAAGGCCGCGTCAAACCGCTGATGGACAGCACATTCCCGCTGGAAAAGGCCGCCGACGCGCACCGGCGCATGGAGACCAGCGAACATATTGGCAAAATTGTGTTGGCGGTTTAACCCTCGCGACGGAAGCAGGGGCGGAAACCCTTTGATTCCCTTCGCTTTCGTGTCATTTATCGCGCCACCGCCGGGCCGGTCGCCGGGTCCGGTCAGTTTGTCGATCGCGGAGTACTGACATTGCGTCTGATCAGGTGCCTTGCGCTGCTCGCGCTGGGCCTCATGATGTTTGCCGCCGCGCCTGCCGCGTATGCGATCGACGCGGTCAGCGTGCGCAGCGATGCGCCCGCGATCGATCTGACGGCGGTTCTCGACCATCAGCGCAGTGAAGCCGACCGCATCCAGGTCTCCACCGCCCCCGGAACCGACGGCATCGTGCGCCGCATCGAGGTTCGCGCCCGCGAAGGCGGCCAGAACTGGGTGGTGTTCGCGCTCGCCAACAACACCGACGACCAGCTCGACCGCCTGATCGTTGCGCCGCACTACCGCATCGTGTCGTCCGGCCTGCTGTGGCCCGACCTCGGCCTGTCGCGCATCGCCACCATCACGCCGTCGGTCGGCGATCGTCCCGAGCGGCAGGAGAGCCCGACCGCCGACGTGTTCCGCATCACGCTCGATCCCGGCGCCGTCGTCACCTATGTCGCGGAACTGCGCACCGACAAGCTGCCGCAGCTCTATCTGTGGGAACCCGACGCCTACAAGGACAAGGTCAATTCGTTCACGCTGTACCAGGGCATCGTGATCGGCATCTCGGGCCTGCTCGCGCTCGTGCTCACGATCTTGTTTGTGGTCAAGGGCAGCATCATGTTCCCGGCCGCCGCGGCGCTGGCCTGGGCGGTGCTGGTCTATATCGGCGTCGACTTCGGCTTCTGGGGCAAGGTGCTCGACATGTCGAACAACGCCGAGCGCGTCTGGCGCGCGGCGGGCGAGGCGATCCTCGCCGCGACACTGCTGGTGTTCCTGTTCGCCTATCTGAATTTGAGCAGATGGCACGTCCGCTACTCGCACATCACGATCGGCTGGCTGGTCTTCCTCGGCTCGCTGGTCGCGCTGGCGCTGTTCGATCCCGCGGTCGCTTCCGGCATCGCGCGCATGTCGCTGGTGATGATCGCCTTCGCCGGCTTCGCGCTGATCGTCTATCTCTCGACCCACGGCTTCGACCGCGCGGTGCTGTTGATCCCGACCTGGTTCCTGCTGGTGGTCTGGGTGGTCGCGGCCGGCATGACGGTCGCCGGCTCCGTCACCAACGACATCGTCGGCCCGGCGCTGCTCGGCGGCCTGGTGCTGATCGTGATGCTGATCGGATTCACGGTGATGCAGCACGCCTTCGCCGGCGGCGGCGCCACCACCGGCGTCGTCTCCGATGTCGAGCGCCGCGCGCTGGCGCTGACCGGCTCCGGCGACTTGATCTGGGATTGGGACGTGTCAGCCGACAAGGTGTTCACCAGTCCCGAGACCGAGGCCCTGCTCGGCCTCAAGCGCGGCACGCTGGAAGGCCCGGCGGCGAAATGGCTCGAGGTGCTGCACCCGCTCGACCAGGACCGCTTCCGCGCCGCGCTCGACAGCGTGCTCGACCAGCGCCGCGGCCGCCTGGTGCAGGATTTCCGGCTGCGCACGCCCGACGGCCACTTCATGTGGTTCGCGCTCAAGGCGCGGCCGGTGGTCGGCTCCGACGGCGAGGTCTCGCGCGTGGTCGGCACGCTCACCGACGTCACCGAGTTCAAGAACTCCGAAGAGCGGATGCTTCATGACTCCGTCCATGACAACCTGACCGGCCTGCCGAACCGCCGGCTGTTCATGGACCGCCTCGGCGCAGTGGCGAATCTCGCCAAGACCATGCCGAACCTGCGGCCGACCCTGATGGTGATCGACCTCGACCGCTTCAAGCAGGTCAACGATTCCGTCGGCATCGCGGTCGGCGATTCCATTTTGCTGACGCTGGCGCGGCGGCTGACCCGCATCCTCAAGCCGCAGGACACGCTGGCCCGCATGGCCGGCGACCAGTTCGGCCTGATCCTGCTGTCGGAGCAGGACCCGGCACGGATCACCAATTTCGCCGAGACCATCCGCAAGACCATCCGCGCGCCGATCGCGTTCAACGACCGCGAGATCTTCCTGACCGCCTCGATCGGGCTTGCGTTGTCCGACCCGGCGGCGCCGCTGACCGACGAGATCATCAAGGACGCCGAGCTTGCGATGTATCATTCCAAGCGGATCGGTGGCGACCGCATCGACGTCTACAAGCCGGCGATGCGGGCGCGCAAGACCGACCGCCTGACGCTGGAGAGCGACCTGCGCCGCGCCATCGAGCGGCAGGAGATCACGATCCTGTACCAGCCGATCGTGCGGCTGGAGGATCGCGCGATCGCCGGCTTCGAGGCGCTGGCGCGCTGGGATCATCCCAAGCTCGGCCGGATGTCGCCGTCGGAGTTCATCAACGTCGCCGAGGAGACCGGCCTGATCGTCGATCTCGGCATGTTCGTGATGGACCAGACCGCGCGCCAGCTCGCGGTGTGGCAGCGCGCGATGCGCGCCCGCGAGCCGATCTTCGCGTCGGTCAACGTGTCGTCGCGGCAGCTGCTGCGTCACGATCTGATCCACGATATCCGCACCGTGCTGTCGCGCTCCTCGGTGGCGCGCGGCACGCTGAAGCTTGAGCTGACGGAATCGCTGGTCATGGAGAATCCGGAGCACGCCGCCCAGATGCTGGCGCGGATCCGCGAGCTCGGCACCGGGCTGTCGCTCGACGATTTCGGCACCGGCCACTCCTCGCTGTCCTATCTGCAGCGCTTCCCGTTCGACACCATCAAGATCGACCAGTCCTTCGTCCGCACCACCAGCCGCGGCACCCGCCCGGTGATCCTGAAATCGATCATCGCGCTGGCGCACGATCTCGGGATGGAGGTGGTGGCGGAAGGCGCCGAGACGGATTCGGATGCCGTCGAGCTCTACCAGCTCGGCTGCGAATACGCCCAGGGCTTTGCCTTCGGCGAGCCGATGGACGCCGATGCGGCGACCCGGCTGCTCACCGAGGAACGGCTGGAAGCCGCGAGCTAACTCTTGTCGTCCCGGCCTCGTGCGCAATTGCGCACGGGAGCCGGGACCCATACGCCGCGGCCCATCCATGACGCGCTGGGGCCGGTTGCCTTCGTAACAACAACGCCCTGTGGTTATGGGTCCCGGCGTTCGCCGGGACGACGGTTGGGCATGCGCTTGAACCTGACGCTCTTGCCGTCGGCCTGGCGGGTGGCGATGTAGCCGGCCTCGAGGCAGGCCTCGCGCTGCGGCATCTTCTCCTGCGGGCTGCGCAACGTCTCCCACCACGAGGCCCGGTGCGCGGCGCGCGGCAGCGCCGCATCGATGATCGCCTCGATCTCCTCGAAGGTCAGCACGAATTCCGGCAGATGCTGCTTCTTCAGATAATCCCGCAATGCGTCGTAGTCGTTCACAACGTCCTCGATGACAAAAGTCCGGCAACCACCCGTTAACCCATTCGGCGGCTGCTGTCGCCATTTAAGGCGACAACAAGATTTCCCGTTGCATGACGGCGCATTGGAGCGGGACATGTCATTTCGACGGCGAAACGACGCAAGGCGGCGCTGGCGGCTATCGGCAAAGCTGCTGATCGCGGCGTCGGTTGCGACCGTCCTCGGCTTCTCCGCGGTCTGCGCCGGCGTGATGTTCGACATGCGCCGCGGCGAGGAGGAACTGGCCCGCCGCACCCTGGAGAATCTGGCGTCGGGGATCGAGGCCGACATCAGCCGCAACATCGAGCTCTACGACCTGTCGCTGCGCGCGGTCGCCAGCAATCTCGAGATGCCGGAGATCCGCAATATCAGCAAGGAACTGCGCCAGCTGATCCTGTTCGATCACGCCGCGACCGCAAAACATTTCGGCGCGATCCAGGTGTTCGACACCAAGGGCAATTTGACCATCGACGCAGCGAGCCTGGATCCACGGCCGGAGACCCGCAGCGACGAGGAGTACTTCACGGTCCAGCGCGACAATCCCGATGCCGGCCTTTACATCAGCCGGCCGATGCTGCATCGCGGCGCCTACGCCATCGTGCTGAGCCGGCGCATCGTCGACGACGAGGGCCGCTTCCTCGGCGTCGTGGTCGGCTCGATCCGCTTCAGCTATTTCCATGACCTGTTCGGGCGGCTGAACCTCATGCCGGGTGACACCATCACCGTGCTGCGCAACGACCGCACCATCATCATGCGGACGCCGTTCGATCTCGACGTGATCGGCAAGAACCTCGCGGAGCAGCTCGACTGGAAGGCCGAGAACCTGAAGGTGGGCGGCGCCTTCTCCGGCAAGGGCCCGGTCGACGACATACCGCGGCTCTATGTCAGGCGCAGCAGCTCCGGGCCGCTTTACGTGGTGGTCGGCAAGCCGCTCGAAGCCGTCTTCAACCTCTGGCGCACCGAGGCCATTCGCATCGGCGCGATCATGGCGTTTCTGATCCTGTTCGTGCTCAGCGCAACGCTGGTGCTCGCCCGCGAGATCGTCCGCCGCGCCGACGCCGAGGACAAGCTCGAGGAGATGGCGACCACCGACGCCCTCACCGGCCTGAAGAACCGGCGCAAGTTCGACGGCGAGATCGAGCGCGAATGGCGCCGTGCCGGCCGCTACGGCCAGCCGGTCGCGCTCTTGATGATCGATGCCGATCATTTCAAGGCCTACAACGACACCTATGGGCATCAGGCCGGCGACCAGGTGCTGGTCGGGATCGCGATCTGCATTTCGGACGCGGTGCGCCGCGCCGGCGATTGCCCGGCGCGCTTCGGCGGCGAGGAGTTCGCCGTGCTGCTGCCCAACATGACCGCGCTCGAGGCCTTCAACCTGGCCGAGACCATCCGCCGCAAGGTCCAGCAATGGTGCGCGGGCGAACTGATCACGACAGTCAGCATCGGCGTCGCCAGTATGCGGCCGACCGCGGGCCAGCAATGGTCCGATCTGATCGAGGCCGCCGACAAGGCGCTCTACGCCGCCAAGGCCAACGGCCGCAACCAGTCGGTGCTCGCAACCGTGCCGAAGATCGCGCTGGTGGCGTGAGGGGCCAAGCGGGCGTCACAAGCAATCAGTTAGACGCGAAGCCCTCTCCGCATCGTCGTCCCGGCGAAGGCCGGGACCCATAACCACAGGCGTTCGTCGTCGAAGCGAGCTGCGGCTCCAGCGTTAGGCAACAATGAGCATTCGGGGTAATGGGTCCCGGCCTTCGCCGGGACGACGGTGAGGATGTGGCACGGCTTGTGACTCACACATCCGCACGCCAACTCAGCCCCGCCGCTTCTTCTTCGGCTTCTTGCCGAACTTCGGCTTCGCCGACACGTCCGGCCACTGCGTGGGTCCGGCGTGGCTGGACTTGCCCGGATGCTTCTTTTTCTTTCCGAACCGGGGCTCCTCGGCCGGATTTCGGCCTGAAGCCTTTTCCGTCCCAATCGGATCGGAACGAGTCCCTGGATTCCTTCTTTGACGCGTATTCCTGACGCGAACCGCTCGCGCCTTCGCTCGAAAACGCTCTGGCCTCGCGGTCCGGCGTGCCGCGCCGCTTTCCTGCACCCTCGGCGCGCGGCGCGCCGTATCCGCCGTCGTCATCACCGCGCCAGGGCTTGCGCGCCGGCTTCTCGCGCACCTCTCCCTGCGGCGCGCCCGCCAGCGGCTCGATGCGGATGCTGTCTTCCTTGTCCGGACGCTTGATCTTGACCGCGAAGGAATCCGCGACCCGCGCGGCGATCTCGAATTCGGTGCTCGTATCCATGATCTTGATCGCGCCGATGTCGCGCTTGTCGATGCCGCCACGGCGGCAGATCATCGGCAGCAGCCAGCGGGCTTCGGCGCTCTTCCGGCGTCCGATCGCGGCGCGGAACCAGACGGTCGCCTCCTCCATGCCGTGACGCGCGGAGGACTTGCCGGTCTTCGATCGCGGCCCGGCGGCACGATCATCGCGGCGCGAGGCGCGCTCGCCGCGACGATCGTCGCGGTCCCGACCGCGTCCCTCGCCGGGATCGAGAATGTCTTCGGGCGCAGGCAGCCGCGCACGGTAAAGCCGGGCGAGCGCTGCGGCAATCGCCTCGGGCGCGCGTTCGGCGAGCAAGGCCTGCGCCAGCGCCAGATCATCTGACGTCGCCTCTTCGGAGAACACTGCATCCTGCAGCAGGCGATCATGGTCGAGCTTGCGGATCTCCTCCGCCTGCGGCGCGGAGCCCCAGACCACATCGATGCCGGCGAGATCGAGCAGCAATTCGGCGCGCCGCCGCCGTGCCGGCGGCACCAGCAGGATGCTGACGCCCTTGCGGCCGGCGCGGCCGGTACGGCCCGAGCGATGCTGCATGACCTCCGGGTCTTTCGGCAGATCTGCGTGAATGACGAGATCGAGGCTCGGCAGGTCGATGCCGCGCGCCGCGACGTCGGTCGCGACGCAAACCCGCGACCGCCCGTCGCGCAACGCCTGCAGCGCCTGGGTCCGCTCGTTCTGGGTCATTTCGCCCGACAGCGCGGCGACGGAGAACCCGCGCTCGAGCAGCGCCGCCTGCAAATGCCTGACGGCCTCACGCGTGTTGCAAAACACCAGCGCGCTCGGCGCCTCATGGAAACGCAGCACGTTGACGACGGCGTGCTCGACATCGTCGGCGGCCACCCGGATGGCGCGGTACTCGATATCGGCATGGCCGCCTTCGTCACCCGCGACCTCGATCCGGAACGCCTGCTCCTGATACTGCTTGGCAAGCGCGACGATGCCGCGCGGAAACGTCGCCGAGAACAGCAAGGTGCGGCGGGTGTCCGGCGTGGTCTCGAGGATGAATTCCATATCCTCGCGGAAACCGAGATTGAGCATTTCATCGGCCTCGTCGAGCACGACGACCTTGAGTTCCGAAATGTCGAGACGGCCGCGCCGCAAATGGTCGCACAACCGGCCGGGCGTCCCGACCACGATGTGGGCGCCCTCGGCAAGCTCGCGCTGCTCGCGGCGCGGGTCCATGCCGCCGACGCAGGAGACGACGCGGCCGTCGGCGTGTTCATAAAGCCAAGCAAGCTCGCGCTGGACCTGCAAGGCGAGCTCGCGCGTCGGCGCGACGATCAGGGCCAGCGGGGCGGCGGCCGGCTCGAACCGCTCGGCGCCGTCGAGCAAGTCCTTTGCCATGGCTAGGCCATAGGCAACGGTCTTGCCCGAGCCGGTCTGGGCCGAAACCAGGAGATCACGGTCGACCGCGTCGGCGGCGAGCACGGCGAGTTGGACCGGGGTCGGTTGATCGTAGTTGCGCTCAGCCAAGGCGCGGGCGAGCGGCGAACTTGTGGTCGGAAAGGGCACGAGATGGGAAACCTTGATTGGTCCGGGCGCAGAACGTCGAGCGGGACGACCTGGAGCTGCGTACCCGGCAGGCGGCACAGCCGCATGACGATTTGGGCTGCTTTACGCCAAGAAGCGCCAAATCGCCATGCCCCCGTCGCAGAAAAGCTGGCGCCCGGATCAGGCGGCCTGCCCGATCCGGGCCGTAGGGCTGGTCAGCGCGATGGCGGGTGACGGCTTCGCCTAACCTGCAAGACCGTCCGGTCGGCGACAGCCGCCGCTACTTTGCCGCCTTGGCGCATTTGAGAGGTCAAGAGGAACGAGAACGGGGCAAGCACCGTTGCGGGACTCTCTCGACGCGGCATCACTTCGCCTTGAGCGCCTTCTCGTGGCTCTCGAGCGCCGCTGTCATCAGCTTCGGCAATTGCGCGGCATAGACCTCGATGAAGGTGGCATCGCCGCAGGCCTCCGGATCGCGCGCGGCCTGCTCGGCGATGCGCGCGGCCCTGGCCTCGCATTTCGCGAACATGTGCCAGAACCAGTCCGCGTTCTTGCCGAGTGCCGGCTTGTTCTTCTTGATGACGGCGGCGCCGACCGCGCTCATCGCGCTGACGACGCCGGCGCCCAGCGTGCTGATGGCGCGCGCGTTGAGGATGTCCTCGCGCCCTTGCGCGGTGGCGTTGGTGGCGGTCGCTCGTCCCTTGGCCGGCATGCTGTGAGCTCCTTCGATCCCTGCGGCGGATGCAGCATCGGCCGCGGAAGTTGAGGAAAGCTCAAGGGGCATGGTTGAGAACCGCTATGGATTTCATTCCGGTTTTATGCGCTTCCGAGCGATCGGGCCTGGAGGGGCGCTTTGCCCTCTTCTCCGCGCGGGAATCCGTCAGGCGTCGTTACCCTTTGGCGCCGTAGCGGCGGATCAGCTGACCAACGACATCGTCGAGATCATTGCCGACGACCTGCGGCTGCGGGCCGACGCCGAGGACATCGTTGCCGGGACGCTTGATCAGCGCGGCCTCCCAGCCGGCCGCGACCGCGCCCAGCGTGTCCCAGGTGTGGCAGGCGATCAGGCAGAACTCCGAGGGCTTTGCCCCGAGCTCCTTCTCGACATAGCCATAGGCCTGCCGCGACGGCTTGTGATGCTTGACGCCGTCGGCGGAGAAGCGCCGCTCGAACAGATCGACGATGCCGCCATGGGTCAGCTGCCGGGTCTGCACCTCGAGCAGATTGTCGGTCAGCGTGAACAGGCGGAAACCCGCCGCGCGCAGCCTGCGCAGCGCGCCGGGCACTTCGCCGTGCGGCGGCATGGTGGAGAATTTCTCGGTCAGCTCCTGCTTGTCGGCATCGTCGATCCTGATGCCGCGGGTGTCGGCCAGCATCTTCATGACCGCGGCGCCGATATCGGTGAACGGCACGTAACACCCCGCGACGGTGAGCGAGGCCGAGTACATGATGAAGTTGGCGAACCACAGCCGCATCGCGCTCTTGTCGTTGAAGATGCGCGCGAACACCGGCTCCATGGTCTCGAGGTCGAGCAGGGTTTCGTTGACGTCGAACACGATCAGGGGAAGTGCCGCCATTTTGTTGGGCTCCTGTTGGGCTTTGTTTTGAGCATGATCTTTTCGGAAAACCGCTACGCACTTTTCCGGATCATGCTTTGGTGGTCTCAGCCCCTGTCCTTCATCCGGCTGCGGTGCGCGGCCTGCTTGGCGCGGTTGCCGCAGATCGCCATGCTGCACCATCGGCGCGCCCGCGCCCGCGTGTGGTCGGCAAACATCAGCGTGCAGGCCGGGCCCTCGCACGCCTTGATGTCGGAGAAGCTTTCCTCGCAGACGACCCTGGCCATCGCTTCCCCGATCGGCAGCAGCAATGTTTCGGCCGAACGCCAGCGCCGCGTCCGCTCCAGCGCGAAACCGTCATGGCCGCCATCGCCGTCCTTGTGGCGATGCGCCACGATCCGGCTGAACGCCTGATCGCTTTCCAGCAGCCGGTTCAGCGGCTCGATCTCCTTGAGCGCACGCGGCGCCAGCGGCCGGCCCATATGCTTGCGCACGAAGCCGCGGAACCACTCGCGCAAATCGCGGGCCTGACCGGCGACGTCGTCGAGCTCGCCCGGCGTCGCGCGCGCCTTGAGCTCGTCGAGCACATCGGGCGGCACCAGCTGCGCCTGCGCGAGCCAGCGCAGCAGGCCGTCGCCATCGCCGATCCAGTCGACCGGCGTATCGACCGGCGTCGCGATCGAATTGATGAAATCGATGCCCAGGCTGTCTGCGATGAACATCGCGGGCGGATGGGATTGCACGGTGACGCCCTCCTGGCGGCTTTCTGACGGCTTCCTCAGTCACGGAAATAGTAACCTGATAAAAATCATTTGACAAGTTACGCGTCCTGGACCAAAAATGCGATAACCTGTCAAACAGCATTTTAGAGGTTACGGCAAGACGGGCCTGAAACGAGGGAGCGGACAATGTCGAACAAGGATGTCAGCGTGGTGCTTGCGCATGGCGCGTGGGCCGACGGCTCGAGCTGGGCGCGGGTGATCACGGCGCTCGACGCCGAGGGCATTACAGCGGTGGCGGCGCCGCTGCCCCTCACCTCGCTCGCCGACGACGTCGCCGCGCTGAACCGCACTCTGGACCGCGTCGCGGGCCCGGTGGTGCTGGTTGGCCATGCCTATGCCGGCGCCGTGATTGCCGAGACCCGCTCGCCGCGCGTCAAGGCGCTGGTCTATGTCGCGGCGCTGGCGCCGGATGAAAGCGAGACGGTCGCCGACGTATTCTACCGGCTGCCGCCGCATCCGTTCGCGCCGAAGCTCGCGCCCGACGCCAATGGCCTGATCTGGCTGCCGGAGTCTGCTTTCGCAGCGGCCTTTGCGCAGGGCGCGCGGTCCGAGGACCTTGCGGTACTCGCCGCGGTGCAGCGGCCGATCTCGCCGGCCTGCATCACCGTGCCGGTCGGCCGCCCGCTCTGGAAGGACGTCCCGAGCTGGTTCCTGGTTGCCGAGGACGACCGGATGATCGCGCCCGAGACTCAGCGCAGCATGGCGGCGCGGATGCAGGCGACCGTGCGTTCACATCCCGTCGATCATACCCCGATCGTCACCGCGCCGAAGCTCGTCACCGACATCATCCGGGAAGCGGTCGAGAACGTTACAGAGCACTGACCTCTTCCCACGATTCCGGACAGGAGAGCTGCCATGCAGGAGAAACGTCTCTCGGCCGACCGGCGCGGCGCGTTTTCCGATGCGGTGATCGCCGTCATCATCACGGTGATGGTGCTCGAGTTGAAGGCGCCGGAGGGCTCGCGGTTCGCCGACCTGCTGCCGCTATGGCCGACCGCGATCAGCTGCGCGGCGAGCTATCTGTTCATCGCGGTGATCTGGGTCAATCATCACCATCTGCTGCATCTCGTGCAGCAGCCGACGCCACGGCTGATCTGGCTGAACTTCGTGCATCTGTTCGCGGTCTCGCTGCTGCCGTTTGCCACCGCATGGGTCGCGCGATCGCACATGGCCGCCGCGCACCGGTGGTGGTCTATGCGGTCATCTTCCTGCTGATCGATCTCGCCTATCTCGCCTTCGAGCGCGCGGTGCTGACGCAGGCAGACCAGAGCCTGATCTCCGAGCGCGTGCGGACATGGACGCAGCGCCGCACCTTGCTCGCCGTGCTGGTGTTCGCGGCCGGCGCCGCCATCGCCCCGTTCATGCCGCTGCTGGGCTTTGCCACCGTGTGCTGCGCCCTGCTGCTCTATCTGCGTCCCGAAGCGATCAGCGGGCTCGCGAAGCAAATCAAATCCTAAGTCCCGGAACTCACCAACGCACGATCACAAGGAGTGACAGATGTCCCAGGTCAAATACCGCATTGCCGATGTCGACGGCTTTAACATCTTCTATCGCGAAGCCGGTTCGCCCGGCGCGCCAAAGCTGCTGCTGCTGCACGGCTTCCCGAGCGCCGGCCACATGTTCCGCGATCTGATCCCGCAGCTCGCGGACAAATTCCACATCGTGGCGCCGGATTTGCCCGGCTTCGGCCAGTCGGACATGCCGCCGCGCGACAAGTTCAACTACACTTTCGACAGCATCGCCGGCGTCATCGATCGCTTTACCGAGGTGATCGGCTTCGATCGCTTCGCGGTCTATGTGTTCGATTATGGCGCGCCGACCGGCTTCCGCCTGGCGGTCAAGCATCCGGAGCGGATCACGGCGATCATCTCCCAGAACGGCAACGCCTATCAGGAAGGCCTCAGCGACGGCTGGATGCCGATCAAGGCCTATTGGCAGGATCCCTCGCCGGCGAACCGCGACGCCTTGCGTGCGTTGCTGACGCCGGAGACCACGCGCTGGCAGTACACCCACGGCACATCAGATCCGCAAACGGTGTCGCCGGACGGCCAGAACCTCGACAACTACTACATGGCGCGGCCCGGCGCGCACGACGTGCAGCTCGATCTGTTCGGCGACTACAAGAGCAACGTCGCGCTCTACCCCACCTTCCAGACTTACTTCCGCACCCACCAGCCGCCGTTCCTCGCGGTGTGGGGCAAGAACGATCCGTTCTTCCTGCCGCCGGGCGCCGAGGCGTTCAAGCGCGACAATCCGAAGGCGGTCGTCAAATTTTTCGACACCGGCCACTTTGCGCTGGAAACGCACGCCGCCGAGATCGCGCAGGCTATCCGCGAGTTCCTGAACCGCTGACTCAAGGATGTCGGCACCCACAACTCTATCCACGTCTTTGCGAGCGAAGCGAAGCAATCCATAGCTCCGCACAACGGAAGGATGGATTGCTTCGTCGCTGTCGCTCCTCGCAATGACGGGCTCACATCCACTCAGTCGCGCCGACCACTGCAAGGAAGTACACATGACTACATCCGTCGCCATCGTGACCGGCGCCAGCTCCGGCATCGGACGTGCCGCCGCGCTGCGGCTCGCGCGGGATTTTTCCGCCATCGTCCTCGTCGCGCGCAGCGGCGAGAGGCTGCGCGAGGCCGCTCAGGAGATCGAAAGACGCGGCAGCACGCCGCTGGCGCTCGAGCTCGATCTCGCCGCGCCTGATGCCGCTGATGAAATCGTCAAGGCCACGCTGGATCGCTTCGGCCGCATCGACGCGCTGGTCAATGTCGCAGGCTCAGTGCCCGGGCTCGATCTGTTCGAGCTGACCGACCAGCAATGGGACGCCGGCCTCGCGCTCAAGTTTCACGGCGCGAGGCGGCTGACGATCCGCGCCTGGGACGCGCTGAAAGCGTCGCAAGGCGCTGTCATCTTCACGTCAGGCAATGCCGCCGTGCTACCCCGCGCCGGCGCCGCCGCGGTGGGCACGATCAACGCCGCGATCGAGGCACTTGCAAAAGCCTTCGCCGAGCGCGGCATCGACGACGGCGTGCAGGTGAACTGCGTGTCCCCGGGCGCCGTGATGACCGGCCGACGCCTCGCGATGCTGGAGAAGATCGCAGCGGCAAGGCAGCTCGATGTCGACGCGGCCAAGGCCGGCTTCCTCAGGCAGGCCGGCATCAGGCGGTTCGGCACGCCGGAGGAGATCGCCGACCTCGTCGCCTATGCCGTGTCGCCGCCGGCGCGCTGGATGACCGGCACCGTGCTGCGCATCGATGGCGGCGAGATCAGGACTGTCTGACATCGCCGCGCTATTGCCGATCCGCGCGCGGTCATGCTTTCGGCCCCTGCGCGGCGCGTGCCGCGAACATCGCGAGCAGCCGGCCCCAATCGCCTTCGGTATCAAAGATGCGGCGCATCTCGGCGGCGCGGGCGCCGTAACGGTCGAGCTTGCGGTGCTCGAGCTCGACGCGGGTGGCGTCCTTGCCGTCGGCAATGAAGCGCACCTCGATCTCGGTCTTCAGGTTCGGATCGTATTGCCAGTCCGCGGTGATATCCCACGACAGCACGAGGCGCGACGGGGGCTCCCAGAGCAGCACGCTGCCCCAGTCGCAGGTACTGCCGTCGTCGCCGCGTTCGTACCAGCGGCCGCCGACGCGCGGCTCCATGATTGCATCGACCGCATTGGTCTTGCCGATTTTGTAATGCGCGAGCGGCCACCACGTGCCCATCTGCTCGGTGAAGACCCGCCAGGCCACCGCCGGCGGCGCCTCGACATTCATCACCTTGCGGACGCTGTAGGGATCGTAATTGTCGGAGGTCGCTTGCATCGTCATCGGGATCTCCTCTCTTTGGCGGCTTCGCGTTCGGCCGCTTGCTTGAAGGCGGTCAGTGTCTTGTCCCAGAATCCGTCGAGCCAGCCGCGCAGGCTCTCCAACCCGCGGGTGTCGATGGCATAGAGCCGCCGCGTGCCTTCGATCCGCACCACGGCAAGGCCGGCGTCCTTCAGCACCCGAAGATGCTGCGACACTGCCGGACGGCTCACCTTGAGGCCGTCGGCGATCTCCTGCACCGATCGATTGCCCTCACGCAGCCGCTTGAACACCAGGCGGCGGGTCGGGTCTCCCAGCGCGTCGAGCGCGCGTTCGGCGCTGATCATAATCGTGTCGTCCGTTGTTGGATTTAACGTAAGTCTACACTTACGGTAAGTCAAGGCTAACGCTCTGTTCCAAATGAAACGGCGCGGCTCCGATCGAAGCCGCGCCGTTCAAATCGTCTTGCCGCAAGTGCAGGCGCTTACGCCGCCGTCACGCGCCAGATCACGTTGCCGACGTCGTCGGCCACCAGCAGCGAGCCGTCGGGGCCGAGCGCGACGCCCACCGGGCGGCCGTACGACACCTTCTCGTCGGGCGCGAGGAAGCCCGAAAGGATGTCGCGCGGCGGCCCCGCGGGATGGCCGTCCGCGAACGGCACGAACACCACCTTGTAGCCTGACAGCGTCGAGCGATTCCACGAGCCGTGCTGGCCGATCACCATGCCGTCGGGAAAACCCGGCAGCGTGCCCTGCGGCATCCAGCACAGGCCGAGCGAGGCGGTGTGGCCGCCGAGCGCGTAGTCCGGCTGGATCGCCTTGGCGACCATCGCCGTATCCTGCGGCACGCGATCGTCGACCGTCTTGCCCCAGTAGCAATAGGGCCAGCCGTAGAAGCCGCCGTCGCGTACCGAGGTCAGATAGTCCGGCGGCGTCTCGTCGCCGAGGCCGTCGCGCTCATTGACGACGGTCCAAAGCACATTGGTGCTCGGCTCCCACGCGATGCCCACCGGATTGCGCAGGCCTCCGGCGAAGATGCGGCTGGTGCCACCTGCGAGATCGAGCTCGTAGATCGCGGCACGGCCTTCCTCGACCGCAAAACCGCTCTCGGCGATGTTGCTGAGCGAGCCGACGCCGGCATAGAGTTTCTTGCCGTCGGCGCTCGGCAGCAGGCTGCGCGTCCAGTGCCCGTCGGGCTTGAAGCTGACGAGCTTGCGTCCCGGCGCGGTGATGCGATCGGCGCCCGCAGTGTAGGGAAAAGCCACGACGCCGTCGGTGTTGCCGACATAGAAGGTGTCGCCGACCAGCGCCATGCCGAACGGCTGGCTCAATCCTTCCATGAAGGCGCCGCGACTTTCGGCGACGCCGTCGCCGTCACGGTCGCGCAGCAGCGTGATGCGATTGGCGCTGACGCCGAGCGCCGCGGCGCGCCGCATCGTCGCCTGCATCGCGTAGTGGAAGACGCTGCGCGGCTTTCCTGCGATCTGCGTCGCCTCCGCGATCAGCACATCGCCATTGGGCAGCACGTTGATCCAGCGCGGATGATCGAGCCCGGCGGCAAAGGCGTTGACCTTGAGCCCGGGCGCGGCGACCGGCTTCTGGTCGTTGTCCCAGCCCAGCGCCGTCGGCATCTTGAGCGTCGGGATCGCGCCCTGCGGTTTGGCCTGCGGGATCTCTGGCGCGCTACCCCAGGCGGGCGCGGGCTGCGCGCCCTGCATCCGCCGCCACGCCAGGGCGCCGGCCCCGATCGCCGCGACGACGCGGGCAAAAACTCCAGACGTGCTCATGAAACTTCCCCTGTAATTGCGCAGTGTTAGCGCGCCTTGTCATTCCCTTGCCGGCCGGCCGCGGCCTCTAGAGCATTCGCATAATGCCGCCCCTGATGACAGTAGTTATACGATCTTCGCAGCCGCGCACGAATCGGGGAGACTGGCTGCACGCTCCCTTGTCAGGGCGCTTTCCTCCCTGAGACCTTGCCCGCCGCAGTGGCGGGCTTCCTTTTACGAACCGCCCCGGTTTTTCGAGGCGCCGCTCGCGCATCCGCCGTTATAGCCATGGAAGCATAACGGGCCGGCGACGGATGCATCCTGCCGGGCAGAGCCCGGCAGTGCCCTCCCGGAACACAAGCCCCCTCACAAGAACCTGATCCCACGCTCGCGCAGATTTGCCCTTGCGAGATGCATGGCAGATCAGGAACGCCGCTCCATGGCGGTCGTTGGTCGGGACACCAGTAAGGAGAGTGTGAATGCAACGAAAGACCAAGATATTGTCCCTCGCCGCGGCGTCCCTGATCGCAACAACGGCAGGCGCGTTCGCACAAGGCTACTATCCTTATGGGAACCCTGGTCCGAGATATTACGGCGGCCCCCGCTATCAGGCCGTGCAGCCTGACGTGATGTACTCTCCAGCGGAGCCGGGCTGGTACGGTTCGTTCAACGGCACCAACCACCCGACGCCGAGCTCGACCCAGGGTGACGTGGGTCCTGAAGGGAACAACAACGGTACGCTGACCGGCGTCTACAGGCGCTGGTAGCCACGCAAGATTTAAGGTCCGTCGCTCAGCTTGAGCGACGGACCTTTTTGCTGTTCAACGTTCCACGTATGCAAAACGTGGGAACGTGAGGTTCGACTTTTCTGCTGAGGCGTTACTTCACCAACGCGCCATAGACGATGTCCTGCACATTCTCGCGATAATATTTACGCAGCTCGCCCGGCGCCGCGGTTCCCACCACAACGACAAGACGCTCCTTCGGATCGCAGAAGAACTGGGTGCCATAAGCGCCGTTCCAGGTAAACTCGCCGGGATTGCCCGGCACTGACGACAGCCCCTCGCTGGTCCGCACCGCGACCGACAGCCCGAAGCCGAATCCGCCGCGATGCGGTTCGACCGCCGCGACGTTGTTCCTGATCTCGGGCCCGAGATGGTTCGACGTCATGTGATGCACCGTCTTGGGGCTGAGGATGCGCTTGCCGTCGAGCTCGCCGCCGTTGAGCAGCATCTGCCCGAAGCGCAGATAGTCGCCGACGGTGGCGAACGAGCAGGCGCCGCCGCAATCGAACCTGGACGGTGTATCGAGCAGCTTGATGGCTTGCGGCTTGCCCGTGAGCGGATCGTTGGGGAACGGACGCGCCAGCCGCGCGCGCTGCGCCTCGGCCGGGTGGAACGTCGCATCCTTCATGCCGAGCGGCTTCCAGACATTGGCCGCGAGATAATCGCCAAGCCGCTGGCCGGAGACCTTCTCGACGACGGCGCCGAGCACGTCGATCGAGAAGCCGTATTCGAACTCAGTGCCGGGCTGATGCACCAGAGGCAGCTGGGTGATGCGGTCGATGAAGGCCTGGGTATCGCCCTCGACCGCCGGCGCGGTGCCGTCGGGATAGAGTCGCGCCAGTGCGCTCGAGCTGTCGGGCCGGCCGCCATACATCAGGCCGGAGGTGTGGCGATAGAGATCGTGGATGAAGATCGGCTGCGCCTGCGGCTCCATCTTCAGCGAGCCGTCGGCCTGCTGCACGCCGACCTTCATGTCGGCGAACGCCGGATAGAACTCGGCGACCCTGGCCTGCAGCGGCAGCTTGCCTTGCTCCATCAGCGTCAGTCCTGCAACCGCCGCCATCGGCTTGGTCATCGACGCCAGCGCGAACACCGCGTCGATCGGCATCGGCGTGCCCTTCACCGGATCGAGCTGGCCATACGCCTTGTAATGCACGAGCTTGCCGTCGCGCGCGATCGCCACCACGGCGCCGGGCACGCGCTTGGCCGCGATCTCGCGCGCGAAGAAGTCGTCGAGCCGCACCAGCCCCCGCTCCGAGAAACCGGCCTGGTGCGCCGACGTTTCCGGAAGCGGCGCGGCGTGGGCGATGCTGACAGCAAGGCTAGTGGCGGCGGCAGCCGCGGCAATAACGGTTTTTCTCATTGTTTCCTCACCGGGGACCGCGGGCGATTTGTTATGGCGTTCGTTGCCCGCAGCTCGCAGGATTAGATCACGCCGGCAAGGGCGACAAGACTTCGCGGCGCGCGGCCGCGTCACGCCGGTGCATGCCTTCGCGAACGAAGAACGGCTCGACCTCGTGCTCGAACGTCTTCAGCGCAGCGCCGATCGCCTGGTGCATGTCGAGATATTTGTAGGAGCCGAGCCGGCCGCCGAAAATGACGTTGGGATGCGACGCCGTCATGGCGTGATAGGAGGCGAGCATGGCGCGGTCGGCGGCGGTGTTGATCGGATAATACGGCTCGTCGCTGCGGCCCGCGAAGCGGGAATATTCGCGGTAGATCGTCGTCCGGCCTTGCGCATGCGCGCGCTCCGGATGCAGATGCCTGAACTCGTGGACCCGGGTGTACGGCACCTCGGCGTCGGCATAGTTGATGACCGCGGCGCCCTGGTAGTCGGCGACGTCGTGCACCTCGCGCGCGAAGTCGACGGTGCGCCAGCCGAGATGGCCGCAGGCATAGCCGAAGAAGCGGTCGATCGGACCGGTATAGACCACGAGCTGCCGCGGATTGATGCGGTCGGCGACGTCGAAATAGTCGACGCCGAGGTGGACCGCGATCCTGGGATGATCGAGCATCCGGCGAAAGATCGCGGTGTAGCCGCCTGCCGGCATGCCCTCATAGCGATCGGCGAAGTAGCGATCGTCGAACGTGAAGCGGACCGGCAGGCGGCCGATGATGTCGGCCAAAAGCTCACGCGGATCGGTCTGCCACTGTTTCTGCGTATAGCCGCGGATCAAGAGATCGTAGAGCGTTCGGCCGACCGAGGCGATTGCCTTGTCCTCGAGATTGCCGATCCCCGCGGCGCCGTGCGCGGCCGCCTCCGCCGCGATCACGGCACGGGCCTCGTCCGGCGTCATGGCGCGCCCGAACGCCGCGCACACGGTCGCAAGGTTGATCGGCATCGAATAGACGCGGCCCTTCGCCACCGTGAAGACGCGGTGACGGTAGCCGGTGAACTCGGTGAAGCGGTGCAGATAACGCCAGACGGTCTCGGAATTGGTGTGGAAGATATGCGTGCCGTAGCGATGCACCTCGACGCCGCTGTCGGGGTCGAGCTCCGAATAGGCGTTGCCACCGATATGCGGACGGCGGTCGAGCACGCAGACGGAGCGGCCGAGCCTGCTCGCCACCTGCTCGGCGATCACAGCGCCGAAGAAGCCCGCCCCCACCACGACGACGTCGAAGCCATCAAGCTGCATGCGCTCTCGCCCTCATGTCGGATCGCGACGGCGCCCGACGCAGCTTCAACGTGACGACACGGCCGTTTCCGGCGAAATAAATCCGCCCATCAGGATAATTCCGAGCCCGGAACGGCCGGCTCGGCCGTTCAACTGACAGCATGCAAGGCGACGGAAATGCCCGCGCGAGCAGCCACACCGTCAAGCGCGGAGGTCCCATGTCCGTGATCTGCGTCCTGTATTCCAGCAACACCACCTATGATTCGCTGCACGGCATCCTGGCGATGGCTGCCGCCGAGCTCGACCGGCTCGGGCACGAGGTCAGGATGCTCGATCTGCTGGCGCCGGATTTCTCGGCCCGGCTCAACGCCCTGCTGCCGCGGCGCGCCGAGACCATGGCGCTCGGCTTCTCCGGCATCGGACTCGATATCCACACCAAGGACGGCAGGCTGTTCTGGGACGTCGCCGAGATTCCCGTCTTCACCTGGTTCTGCGATCACCCCTGCTATTTCGCCAGGCGTCACGGGCTCGAGAGCCGCTACACCGCGCATGGCTACGTGTTTCCGGACCATGCCGCATTCAACCGCGATCATCTGGGGGCCAACGACGCCGTGTTCGCAACCCATATGGGCATTCCCGATCCCGGCTTCTTCGGCGGCCTGCCGCCCGAGCAGCGCAACGGCCGGCTGATCTTCGCCAAGTCCGGCTGGAATCCGCTGGCGCTCGAGCGCGGCTGGCGCAAGATGATGCCGCCAAAGCTGTTCGCGCTGCTGTTCGACGCGATCGCCGAGGCGCGCGGCAAGACCTGCGGCGCATTTCCGAAGATCATCGTCGACGTCGCCGAGCAGCACCTGGTTTATCTGAAGCCCGGCGGCGACCTGTTCAACGTGATCCTGACCCGGCTCGACAACTACACACGAGGCGTGCGCACCCGCGAGGTGGGTGCGGTGCTCGCCGACTATCCGGTCGACTTCATCGGCGGCGGCTGGAGCGATCTCGACGTCAGCGGGCGTCCGGCCCGCGTGCTCGGCGCGATGACCTTCGATGCGATGCGCGAAGGCCTCGGGAGTTACCTCGCCGCGGTCTCGCTCAATCCCAATATCGATCTGTCGGTGCATGACCGGGTGTTCTTCGCGCTCGGCGCGGGCACCGTACCGGTGTTCGACGCCAACGGCTTCTCGGCCGCCGAGATGCCGCATCTCGCCCGCTTCAGCTTCGGCCAGGACACGACCAGCATCGCCGCCGCCGTCGAGGCCGTGCTGGCCGATCCCTCAGCAGCGCAGGCGGCGGCCGCGACCACCTTGCGCGAGCTTTATCCGCGCTTCTCGATGCAGCGGTCGGTGCAGGACATCCACGAAATCACGATGTCGATCGCGGGCGCCGCCGGCGCCAGCTTGTTGCCGGCCGAGCCGGTGCCGGCCGGCGTCTGGACGCCGAAGCAGGCGGCCTGATCGCGCGCCATTTCCGTGGCCGCGTCGCGCCCGCTACGCTACCATGCACCCGTCACTCCGATCGGGGCCAGCATGAACCGCCGCGCGTTTGTCTCGGGACTGGCCGTTGCCGCGGCGCTGGCGGGCTTCGCCGCGCCGGCTGCGGCCGACGGCAAGCGGGTGGCGCTGGTGATCGGCAACGGCGCCTACAAGAGCGTGCCGGCGCTGTCCAATCCGCCGAATGATGCCGGCGATATCGCAGCCGCGCTGCAACGCCTCGGCTTTGCCGTAACGCTGATCACCAATGCCGGCTTCGACGAGATGCGGCGCGGCCTGATCGCATTCGGTCGCAATGCCGCCGGCGCCGACATGGCTGCGGTGTACTTCGCCGGCCATGGCATGGAGATCAACGGCGACAACTGGCTGATCCCGGTCGATGCCGAGCTGAAGCGCGATACCGACGCCGCCAATGAAGCGATCAGCCTGCAAAGCGTGATGCTGCAGGTCGCCAACACCGCAAGCCTCGGCCTCGTCATCCTCGATGCCTGCCGCAACAATCCGTTCGCGGCGAAGATGAGCCGCTCGCTCGCCACCCGCGCCGCCGCCGGCAGCGGACTCGGCCGCATCGAGCCGGTCGGCAATGTGCTGGTCGCCTATGCCGCACGCGACGGCACCATTGCGCTCGACGGCGACGGCCGCAACAGCCCGTTCGCCGCGGCGCTGCTCCACAACATCGAGACGCCGGGCGTCGAGGTCACCTTCATGTTCCGCAACGTCCGGGACGATGTGATGGAGGCGACGCGCAACGCGCAGCAGCCGTTTGTGTACGGCTCGCTGTCGCGCAAGGCGATCTATCTCGTGGCCGCGCCGCCAGCCGACGCCGCCGCCGCGAAACAGACGAACGCTGCGCCGGCAGCCGCCGCATTGTCGGCGCCATCGGCGACGGCAGCCGGCGCGATCGATCCCGCGCTGGTCGGCACCTGGGAGATCATGGTGCCGGGTGGTCGCGGCCAGTCGCGCTGGATCTGGCGGATCATGGCCGACGGCACCTACCAATTCCACGCCGAGCCCTCCCGCGCCGCGCGCCCGCACGAAGGCACCGTCAGCTTTGCCAACGGCCGCTGGACGCTGCATGCGCTGAGAGGACTGAGGAACTACAGCGACGGCGGCTCCTACGAGGTCCGCGACACCATTGCCGTGATCACCGGCAAGCTCGGCACCGGCTATTGGAAGCGCAGTGTGGAGTGAGCGGGCGCGGCGCGACGGTGCAGCCGCAAGCCTCACTCCTTTCATAAATCCAGTTCACCCGTAGCCGGATAGACCACCGTGCCGTCGCCCTGGACGACGGCGCCTTCGGTAAGATGGGCGGGCTCGAGGCGCCCCTCCCCCATGATGTGGACGACCGTCTCGCCGGACGCGATGAGGTAGTCGGCGACGATGCGGCGGTGGCAGCGCCACCACACGGCTTCCGAGCACATCATCGCACAGCGTTGCCGGCGCCCCTCGTCGCGCAGATGCTGGAGCGCCGCATGAAACTGCGGCGACAGCGCATAGTCGGCGTAGTTGTGAAAACTCTCGTTGCTCCAGAACCCGTTGACGGACGGCGCCACGCTTCGCGCCTTGCCGCGGAGCCCGCCGAGATCGGCCAGATGCTCATACGAGATGCCCGCGGCCTTAAGCGGCTTGGGCAGCGTATCCTTGTTGAACTGCGGATTGGTTCGCGACCGCGGCACCGTTCGGATGTCAACGATACGCTCGATCGTGGCCGCGCCGAGGAGAGCGATGAAATCCTCGAGGCTGCGGGTGGAATGACCGATCGTGAAGAACGGAAGCGCCACGTCTTTGCTAGGCATGATGCAGCGCGCTGCCCTTGTGGGCCGCAACGTGATCGGTCTTGTCGCTCTTGATCTCGTACTGCGGATCGGCCTCCGAGGCGCGGTGGGTGTGCCCCTTGTAGTCGAAATCGCTGATGTGGACCGCGATGATGGTGCCCGAGACGCGGCCGGCCTCGGAATTCCAGCTGACGTGATCGCCGACCTTGAATTTCCTGGCCATCGTTGCAGGCTCCTTCAGACGCGAAATTGATCGTACGATACGCCGCCAATCGACGGCACGGGACTAAAAAAGCCCGCCGGAGCAAACGAGCTCACAGCCGGCCAAGTTCCTGCCTCGCGTTGGGGGTTCAAGCGCAAATTGATGGTCTGGTTGCGGCATCCCGGAAGCTTGCCGCCGCCATCCGGAATTCGATAGCGGGATTGATCGACGAAGCGACACCGGCAACGGACGCAGCAAGTTACAAGCTATATGGCTCAACGCGCAAGCCTGACAGAAAGCTCGGTCAGATTCCCTCGTCACTTACGTGGATCCGCGGAATCAAGTTGCTGCCCTGCTCAGATCTTCTCCTTTGAGGGCCGCCGCAGATCCAATGCCGACATTGGTCACGATTGCCCTCGCCTGCAACATCGACATGCTCAGAGGACGAATGCGATCGACCGAGCAATATCTGACAATGCCGACCAACGGCGTCGGCGCCTGCGGGACGAAGACAGCCACCCAGTCGTTCTCGAGTGTCTCGAGGAGATATCCGAGCTGCCAGCCACCCTCGACGTTCACCAGCACTGGCTTGAACTCATCGCTCGCGCCTTCGGCCTGAGCAAGGCCTTGAGCCATACTCTTCACCATCTGGTACTGCGGAAGGCTGCCAAGAAATGATTTTTCGACCCACGCGCTAATCCGAGAGCCGGTTTTGGTTCGCGCGACGATGCCGGCGAGGAACGACACCAGGATCAATAAAGCCGCTGCCACGACTGTAACAATTCCAATGCCTGCGACCTTTCCGATCTGGTCGAAATGAAGGGCATGAGACACCGGAAGCGCGGCCTTCACCGCCAGACGCATCGCATGGCTGAGAATCGCCAGTACAAGAGCGACGGGCAGGAGAAACAGTGCGCCTCCGATTAAAGTCGTTTTCAAAAACTCCTTCATTGCCACGGCCTCTCCATTTGCACACGCCGTTTGAAACCGCGCCTTTCGCCAACAGCCGAAAGAACTCGCCCGGATCTACAAGAACGGCCGTGGCCACCGGGCGTCAACAGACCGCCCACGTCGCCACAACCATCGCGTCCCGATGCGGATCATTGCGATGCTTGGCGAGTGAACGGGCCGTGCAGCGAGACATCCCGGTCTCGCCGCACCGGTTGCCTCGGGGAGCCGCCGATCATTTCTCGTTCTTGAAGAGAACGTCGATGGCCTGGATCACCTTGAGTTCCGGGTGGGCCTTGCAATACACAATGACTTCGTGCTCGCCAGATTTGGTCCGCGTAATATGGGCAAAATGCTTCTTCGCGAGGCCGTTGTACCAGCCGCTGTACCAAATCGCGAGAAAGTCGGCGTCCTCCTGATAAGTGTTGGCGAGTTGCGCGCAGGTCAAAGCCTGCACATCAATGAACCCTTTCGAGTCCATGTAGGTCGAGAGCGGGACCTGGGCATGAACAGAAGCAATCGAGATGACGAGAGCCCCAAGGCTGAGCCCAATCTGGTTCATGAAGGATTTGCGTTTCATGATTAGCTCCTCTTGAATTTGGTCCACCACCCAAGCCGGCGAACACTTTGAACAAACCGATCATTTCTGCGATGGGTCGGCCGTTGCGCTCGCCGGAGCGGGCGAGCGAAGCGACTCGTAGGAGATGTAGTACTTGTAGATCTTGCCGACGTACTGAACCGTCTCCTGCCCGACGATCGCAGCCGCGCCGTTCTCGACATTGTCGAACCAGACGGTCGAGTCGAAGCCGTGCTTGCTCGCATAGTCCCGGAAACGCTTCAGGTTTCCCGGGCCTGCATTATACGCCGCCAGGGCCATGAACACGCGCTCGCGCGGATCGGTGACCGAAGCGTCGACATAGGTATCCGCCAGGTAGCGCAGGTATTTGGAGCCGGCGTGGATATTGGTGTCGGCACTGGCCGCGACGCCGGTGATCTCGATCGGCTTCTCCTTCGCGGTACTGGGCTTGATCTGCATGATGCCGGTGGCGCCGGAGGCATTGTGGCAGGCCTGGTCGAGCTCTGACTCCTGATAGCCCTGTGCAGCGAGCAGGACGGGGTCGATGGAGTATTGCACCCCGTACTTCTCGAAAGATCCGCGCAGCGCCTTGAACTTCTCCGCCTCGGTGTGCGCGAGGGCGTTCTTCAGCGGTTTCGCCGTCTTGAAATAGCGTGCACGCAGGTCGTTGCCGAATTCAGTTCCGATTTTGTGAGTACTGACGAATTCAGCGAGCTCCTTCCTGAGCGCCGGACTGTCCTTGCGGATCGCCCAGGCGATGTCGCCGCCTTCGTTGATCGCAATATCGTCGCGCACCGTCAGCCCATTCAGGAGGCCCGCCCACGCCTGCGCCTTGAAGCGGTCGACGACGGCCCAGGGCAACAGGCCGGTGCTCACCATCTCCAGCAAGTCCTCGTCCTCGAGGTTCTTGTCGGCCGGCCTGACGACGATGCGTTCCAGCCCCTTGGCTGCCCGGTCCGCATTGAGCGCGTTCAAGTGCTCGAAATAGCTGCTGGCTTCCCGGACGAAAATCGTCTTTCCACCGAGCTCGTTCAGCGAGCCGATGCTCGGCGCCGCAGATCCCGTCACGAGCACTTCGCGAACGCCGGATGCCCAAGGATCAGCGAAGTCAACCAACTTGCTCCGATCCGGCGTGACCGTGAGCAGGCCGGCGGCGATATCGCCCTTTCCGGCTATCAAGTCACCCAGCAGTCTGTCGCGCCTGGTGGGGACGAAGCCGACATAGATCCTCTGCTTCTTCCTGCCGTACCGCTTGTTCAGCCAGCCCTCGAACTCGGCGCCGAGTTCGGCTTCGAAGCCGAGTGTCTCGCCCTTGTCGATGAAGAACGATGTCCTGTCGGTCGGCACGAGAATGCGCACGAGTTTGCGCTTCAGCATGCCATCGAAGTCGCCCTCCCAGACCTTCAGGGACGGCAGCGCCAGGACCTGTGGATCGGCCCTGGCTGATTTTTCTGCCACGACGACGGCGGCGGCGGTTGCGAAGGCCATGGCGAACATCCTGGAACTTGCGCAGGTCGATGAAAAATTCATGATCCAACCCAATCATTTGAAACGTGCCGCTGAAATCTGCCTGGACGTTACCTTTCTTCGTGGAAGCTGTATTGTAGTTTTTCGGCAACCTTGGCTTGTAGATGTCGACGCGCGAGCCCAGGCACTCTGATCAGCGCCGCCGGCCACCGCCATGGAAACCGCCCCCTCCCCGGAAGCCGCCACCTCCGCGGAAACCGCCCACGCGGCCGCCTCCGTGGAAGCCGCCGGCCCGCATGCCGCCGCGAATCGCGGCCGGCCGGCCGCCTGCGTGAACACGTCCGCTGACGCGCGAGCGCGTGACGCTCCTGTGCGAGACCGCCGCGCGATTGCCCGCACCCGTACGCGCATGCGTGACACTCCTGCTGCTGGTGCGGCGCGATACCGAGGCACCGCGATTGCCGGCGCGTTGCGAGACCGCGGTCCTGGCCCGGCCGGCACCCGCATTCGAGATCCTGCCGCCGGGACCACCGGTGCGATTGCGCAGCGCCTCGCGCGCGGCGGGGGTATTGCCACTGCCGAACCGCCTCGCCACGCCGGCATCGCGATAGGCGACACCGCCGCGATGCGCCGGATTGTGGGCCCAATTGTTGTTTCTGATGTTGGTGCGGTTGAACTGGTTATATCGGTTGACGTTGACGTAGACGTTGCGGCCCCACCAGTTGCAGCCGCCCCAGATCGCAGCGCCGACGGCCACGCTGGCGGTGAAGCCGATCACGCCCGCGGCGACATAGCCTGGCGGAGACCAATAGAACGGCTGGTAGTCGGGATAATCCCAGGCCCCGTAGACGACACCGGGATCGTAGACCGGGACGTAATACTGGTCGGGATCGACCGGCTCGATCGAGATCGCCTGCTGCATGCCGGAGGGCGCGGTCACACCGGCAGGAGGCGCGCTCTTTATCACCTTTTGCTGCGGCGTCGACTTGAGATTGCCCGCGGCCTCCGCGCGCTGGCGCAAGGTCTGCACGGCGCTCATCACGTCCTGCTCCTGCGCGAGGAAGGCATCGCCAAGCTGCTGGGTCCAGTCGAGCTTGTCGTTCATCATCTGAAGAACCTGCGGCACCGCCGCGAGGGCCTTGACGCTCGGATCCCACGACTGCTTCTGCATGGCGTCTTCGAGCGCCTTGCCGGTGACGGTCTTGTTGTCTTGCGACCAGCGCGCCGCCTCGACGACTTCCAACGGATAGGTCGATGCCATCAGGATCTGCGACAGCAGCGCGTCCGGGTAGAGCGCGATCGGCGCGACCAGTTGCTCGATCTGTCCGTTCGGAAGCTTGCTGGCTGTCGGGGCCGGCGCCGGCGCGGCAGCCTGGTCCTGGGCCGGCTTCTGGTCCGCGGGTGTCTGCGCGTATGCCGAGCCTCCGAGCATCAGGCCAACCGCCAGCGCCGCGTTCGCAATGGTGAGCCGGCGCAATCCTGGAAGAAGTCGTGTCATGATGCCTCCTCGTTCTTCGTCTCGCTTGCATCACCGGCGGCGCCGGGCGTCAGCGATCCCTACGCAATCGTTCGGCCTCTATTCAAAGCGGAACATGCGTTTCCAGTCGTCCTTCATGCTGACAACGATCCAGCCATTGGAGTTCGCCGCGTCGAGCGCCTTGTCGAGTTTGCCGAATGAGGACTTCCGATCGTATGCATATTCTCGTTCGGCATCGGTGTGATGCACGATCAGGCCAAAGCGTTTCCCCGATGATTGCGTCGCCCATTGCAGCATCTGGAAGTCGCCGTCCGAATTGCCGAAGGCCGCGATCGGCCGGCGGCCGATATGCGAGTTGATGCCGACCGGCTTGCCGGGTCCGTCGTCGACGAGATCGATCGCCGGCAGCCGGATCAGTGTCGGTTTCCCCTTGTCGATCTCGAACTTCGTCTTGATGCTCGATCCGACGACCTGCTCCGGCGGGATGCCATAGACCCGCCCGCTCCATGGCCGCATGAACTCGATGCCGCCGCCCGAGACAATGAAGGTCTTGAAGCCATTGGCCCGCAGACAGGCGAGCAGTTCCAGCATCGGCTGGTAGACGAGATCGGTATAAGGCCGGTTGAACTTCGGGTGACGCGCCGACTTGATCCAGTCGCCGGCGATCTGCGCGAACTCGGCCGTTGTCATGCCGGCATGGGTCGCCATGACCAGTTCGACCAGGCCCTTCTCGCCGGCCTTGGCCAGCGCTGCGATGTCGTTGTCGAGAACCGCCCTGAACGGCTGCTTCTGCTTCCACTCCGGATGTTTGGGGGCGAGGGCCTTCACCCGGTCGAGCGCAAACGCAAGCTGCACATACATCGGCTGCTCGCACCACAGCGTGCCGTCATTGTCGAATGTCGCGATGCGTTCCGGCGCCGGCACGAAATCCGGCGTGCCCTCCCGCGTCACCGCGGCGACGAAGTCCAGGATCGACTGCTTCGGCCGGCCGTCATTCCAGGAGGGAAGAGGATCACTCTGCGCGCGTGCGATACGACCGGAGACCGACAGCGTGGCCGCCGACACCAGCAGACCGGCCAGGATCGTACGGCGATCAACCAAGCTTCCGTTCACGAATCTCCATCCTCCGGTTCAGCCATTCAGAGAGGAACGACCCCCGAGAGTGGGGGCCGCTCCATTTGCATCGATCAGTTGCCGGTAGGCAAGCCGATCTGGAAGCCGTCCTTGGCAAGTTGATCCCTGAAGAACGCGAACCGCTCATACTGTTGGATCGTGATCGGTCCCGCGTAGGTCTCGCTCTGAATCTTCCGTGGCGGATACTTCACATAGGTCTGCATCAGATCCTTGATCGCGGCATTGATCGAAACCAAGGACCAGGTGTGCTCGGTGTAGTTGTTCATGAAGATGTCGTACCGCTCCTGGGGGTCCTGCCAGAGATCGAAGACCTGCGGAACGGTCGCCACATAGGACTCCGGCCCCTTCCAGCCGAGGTTGCTGTCGACCGCCAGGCCGCCGGTCTTTGCGCCGTTGTCGCCGCGCAGATTGAACACCGCCTTGTAGTTGCCGACACGGGCGGCGCCAGGCGAGAGTTCGGATTCCGTGAAATAGAACCAGTTCTTGCGCTCGGACTTGCCGGTTCCGAACAGGATCGGCGACATATCGATGCTGTCGAAGATGATAGGCTTACCCTCGCGATCGTTCTCCGGCAGCTTCACGCCGGCGAGCTTTGCGAAGGTTGCCATGTAATCGAGGCCGCCGACGATGTCGGAATTCTTCGTGCCGGCCTTGATGCCTGGGCCCCATGCAAGGGACGGGACGCGGTTGCCGCCCTCGCGAACCGTGCCCTTGGTGCCGCGGAACGGTGTGTAGCCGGCGTCCGGATAGACGTCCTGCCAGGCGCCGTTGTCCGTCGTCCAGAACACATAGGTGTTCTTGTCGAGGCCGAGGGACCGCACCTTGTCCATGATACGGCCGATACGCGTGTCGTTCTCGACCACGGAGTCGGCATACTTGCTCTTGGACATCGACTTGCCCTGGAATTCGGGCGCCGGCATGTTGGGCTGGTGCACCTTCATGAAGTTGATGCTCATGAAGAACGGGCCCGATGACTTGTTGCGGTCCAGATACTCGAGCGAGGCCTTCTCGACGTAGTCGTCGAAGAAGGGAATGCCGACCACGCCCTTGTCCGGCGTGTTGACGTACTGGCCGTTGATCTTGAAATCTTCCTTCGCCGGCTGCCCGGCATTTCCGGAAAGTGCGCCTTTGGTGACCTTCTCGAACATCGCCCTCAATTCGGGGTCCATGTCGGGAAACCAGGTCGGATCGGCGTAGGTGTACGCATTGAGATGATAAAGGCCGGCATACTTCATCTCGTCGTAGCCTTGCGCGCTCGGCAACGCATAGTCGGCCTCGCCAAGGTGCCATTTGCCCGTGAAGAACGTTTTGTAACCGCCGGTCTTCAAAACCGAGGCAAGCGTCCATTCCGCCGCCGGCATGCCGCCGCCCTGGCCCTGGAACGCGACGGTCGTCATGCCGCTGCGATTTGGAATTCGGCCGGTTTGCACCGCGGCACGTCCAGGCGTGCAGCTCGGCTGCGCATAGAAGGACATGAATTGCAGTCCTTCATTCGCGAGACGATCGATGTTCGGGGTTGGCATGCCGCGATTTTCGCCGCCGCCATAGGGCCCGGAGTCACCATAACCGAAATCATCCGACAGGATCAGGATGATGTTCGGCTTTGCGCCGCCGGCCGCGCTCGAGGGTTGCGTGGTCCCTTGCGCCTGGGCGGTCTCGATGGGCGCCATCGCCGAGAAGGCGGCGATGGTGGCGAGCGAACTCGAGGCCGCGAGCAGGTTGCGGCGGCTGAAGGTGTCTGTCGTTGTCTTCTCAGTCATCACTTTCTCCCTGAACGTGTAATGCAGCGAAATCCGAGATGGCTGGTCGACGTATCGATCGGCTCGGCATGGCGCGCCGCCGGTCGATAGCGCCGGCAATAGTTCGGCGCGCAGAGATGCGAGCCGCCCTTGATCACCTTGCGCGGTATCCTGCTAAGCGGCAGCGACGGATCGTGGCTGTCATGCTCGCAGCCGCCCCGCGGGTTCTGGGGAATGCAGCAGGCCTTCTTTGCATCGGCGCGGTGTTTCGGAGCCCACCAGTCGCTGGTCCACTCCCAGACATTGCCGATCATGTCGAACACGCCATAGCCGTTCGGCGGATAGGTCATCACCGGCGAGGTGCGCGCATGGCCGTCCTCGCACCGGTTCTCGAACGGAAAGTGACCTTGCCACGTATTGGCTTGATGCACGCCGCCCGGCACGAATTCATCGCCCCAGGCATACTCGGCGCCATCGAGGCCGCCGCGCGCAGCAAACTCCCATTCCGCTTCCGTCGGCAAATCCTTGCCGGCCCATCGCGCATAGGCGAGTGCGTCAGCATGGGTGACATGCACCACGGGATGGTCGTCCAGCGACTTGATGTTGCTTTTCGGGCCATAGGGATGGCGCCAATTCGCGCCCTTGAGCAGCGTCCACCATTGGCTGTAGTCGCGCAGATCGACCGGATAATCCGGGGGCGTGAAGACGAGCGAGCCGGCGAAGATCAAATGCGGCAGCGCATCCGGATAGTCCTTGGGGTCCGGAGCGACCTCGGCGAAGGTGACGTGGCCGGTGGCACGCACGAACTGCTTGAATTGCCGGTTCGTCACTGGAGTGCGGTCCATCCAGAACCCGTCGACGCTCACCATGTGGGACGGCGCTTCTTCCGGATAATGCCGATCCGATCCCATGCGAAACGTGCCGCCGGGAATGAAGACGCTGTCTGACGCGCCGGTTTCGTCCACGTTCGCGATCGGTCTCTCGGCAATATTCAAGAAGGTTGCCTCCAGTTACTCGTTGCGGCCGATTGCGTGCTTGGTCGGTTCGGCGGCCTCGCTGCGCAGGTTCTGTGTGACTGACCGATCGCAGCACGCAGCATGCCCGCGGCAAGCACGCTTGATATCGAAAGGTTGACGAGAATCGTATTTTTCACGCACTGCTCCAGTTATGCGAACGCCCCCTCGATCACGGCCGGTTCAGATGAACCAGAGCCTCGGCTTCCAGTTCGGCAACGAGCCGTTCGTAATCCGCGGCCTTCCGACTTCCTTCGCGGTCTCCTTGCTTTGCCGCTTGTTGCCAACGACGAAGCGCTTTCACAGCTTCGTCATAATCTGCGCAAATCGCTCTAAACTGCGCGTCGCGATTGAAGCAGCGCCGAATGTCAAGTTCGCGCAGCGGAAAGCGGGTCACAATCGCGCGGAACTCCTCCATGATGAACTCGCTTGTGGCCAACGTGACCTTTGCTGCTGGTTCATCGAGGCTTCAAGGTACGAACATGTTCGTACACGGCGCGACGCTCGTTGAGCGCGCCGTCTCAGGCGCGACGGCTTCAAGGCCGATGCGACCAGCTGTCGCTGCAGTCGGGAACTCGTTGTTCCGATGATTGAAAGCTGTCGCGTCAGCGCCGGCTGCTTGCTTCGCTTACGAGTTGCAACATGTACTGAGAAAGCCTACCGTCGACCGACGATTGGGGTTGCCGGTTGATGCCTGATGTACCCTTCGCTCACGATGCCGTCGGCGGCTCATCCGATATCCCGCGTTGTGATGATTCCGCGGTGCCGCCGGCGCATGTAGCGAAAGAGCTGGACCGCATCCTCTCGAGTCCGCATTTCCAGGCGAGCGAACGGCGGCAAGCTTTCCTTCGTTTCATTGTCGACGAGACGCTTGCAGGCCGCGCTGATAGCCTGAAGGGCTACACAATTGCCTTGGCCGTGTTTCGGCGCGACGACTCTTTCGATCCCCAGGCTGACCCTGTCGTCCGTCTTGAAGCTCGACGATTGCGCCGCGACCTCGATAGCTACTACGTGGATTCGGGCCGCGATGATCCGGTACGCATCACAATTCCAAAAGGCTCCTATGTGCCCCATTTTGAGTGGCACAAAATGCATACTGCCGACGCTCCATCTCGCGAGCCTGCTCTTGAACTGCACGATGATTCGACAACTGCTGCTGCTACACGTGCGAATTGGACGACCAAGCCTGGCATCAGGCGCTATGGGCCCGTCGCTGCCGCGCTGGCAGCCGGCGTGGTGGCTTGGATATGGCTTGCAGCAAGACCGCCTCCGTCCCCAATGACGCCACGCGAACCCGCGGTCCTCGTGATGTCATTCACGCCACTGACTCCCGGGGAGAACACGCGGCTCTTCGCCATCGGCATGGGACAGGAACTGACCAGCAACCTGTTTCGCTTCGGAGGATTCCGGCTCTACACGTCGCCGTCGAATGCGCTCTCCGCAAAAGGCGACGAGGCGCCCCAACCTGGTCGTCCTCTCGGTGCTTCCTATGTCGTCCGTGGAAGCGTTCAAACGAGCGCCGAAGAGGTGCAAGTCACAACGACTGTCTTCAACGCCGAGAACGACGAGATCGTATGGATGCGGACATATGCTCGACCGTTCGATCCTCAGTCGCTCATGAATGTCCAGCGCGAGCTCGCAAGCGAGATCGCAACCGTCGTCGGCCAATCCTACGGCGTGGTTAGAAACGACATTCGCGCGGATCCACCGAGGAATATGGAAAGCTATCTCTGCGTCCTGCGCGCTCAGGCCTATCGCAGCACTTTCCGGCGCGTCGACTTCGATCCGGCCATGCAGTGTCTTCAGCAAACCGTTCAGCGGGATCCGCAGTATAGCGATTCATGGGCCATGCTTGGATGGCTGCATCTCGACGCCGGACGGTTGGGCTATTCAGCCGACGGCAATCCGCAAACGGAGTATGACAAGGCCCTTGACGCAACGTCGCGCGCCATCGCCCTGCAGCCGAACAGTCCCCTGGCGCTGAAGGCCTTGGCTGCGGCCTACCATTTCACGGGACGTTACGCCGATAGTGATCGCATCAGCCATCTGGCGATCGACCTCAACCCCAACGATCCCGACATTCTTGCCCAATTCGGTTGGCGTCTTGCCATCCGCGGGAACTTCTCGGAAGGCGTGCCGATGCTCAAACGCGCGATCGAGCGCACGTTGCATCCGCCAGCCTGGTATCTTCATTTCATCGCGGTCGACCTTTACTTGAAGGGTGAATACAAGCAGATGCTCGACGTGGCCGAGACGGCATCGTTGCGCGATTCCGGATTCAGCCAACTATTGATCGCGATGGCGAATACAGAGCTCGGACGCCGCGATGCGACCCAAACGGCCTTGAAAGGAATGTCGCGGTACAAAGCGTTGGCCGATGATCCGGCCGGCTTCTTGCGCCGCAACGGAGCGGCGGATCAGGTTGTCGACACACTCGTGGCCGGATTGCGCAAGGCCCAGGCTCTCGTCGCGAGCTGACCTTCCCTGCAGTTTTGGCGCCGCTCAGCCGGCATCTTCGGCTTTCGACGGCCATGTCGCCGTCGCCGTTTTTCACTGCGCATGGAATAGACCGCCCGAAGGCGGCCTTCCATGGGTTAGCGGAAACCAAAGCGGCTTACGGGCGAATGCCGTTCTTTCGCGCGCAATCCCGATAGGCGGAATAGCCCGCCGAGTTTCGGGCGGCAGTCGCCCCGCTTGTCATGTTCGCACCGCCGGCGGCAGCGGCTTCATTCGCCTGCCTGAAGCATTCAGCACGAATTGCATCGACATTCTTGCCACTATTCTTCGGAGCCGCATTTGCCGGAACCGCAACCAGCAAGACCAACGTACTAAGCACACATATCTTCCACATAGTCGTTTCCCTGTTCCCTGTAGTGGACCAGCTGCCGTACCAGTTCGCCAATTTGCTGCGTCGGCAGTAAGCGTCAGCATTGTTTCACACAGGGAGGTCTTCAAGGTACGAACACGTTCGTACCTGCCTCGCGCCGCCGGGGTCCGAAGGATCGAGCTTCACCATGCCCGCGGGGGTCGCTTGCGCCCCGAAGCCACGACGCGCTGTATTGAGCATGCATCTTGTGCCAGCGTGGCACGCAGTTGAACCAACGGAACGAAGCACGTTCAGCGGGATTGGTTGGGACACCCTTGCAAGGAGTCCGGATATGCGACCAACCAAGGCTTTGCTGGTTCTTAGCTTCATCGCATCTGCAGCAATGATACTCCCTTATGACGCCCAGGCCCGGCCCAGAGGAGCCGGCGCTCGATCGGCTCACTTCCACGGCGGAGGAATGCGGCCTGGTTGGCACGGCGGCGGCACGCGATGGCATGCCGGCGGCTGGCACGGCGGCCGCGCACGTTGGGCCGGCGGCGGCTATTACCGCGGTGGCGGTTACTATCGAGGCGGTTGGGGCGCCGGAGCTGCCGCAGCCGGTTTGGCGACTGGCGCAGCCATCGGAGCCGCGACGGCCTACAACTCCTGCTATCAGACGCGAAACGTGTGGAACGGTTACGCGTATGTTCAGCAAAGCGTGAGGGTCTGTTAGGCACTTCCTCGTCCGCTATGCCTGCGCGAGTGCGTTTCGCCGACCCTGTCTGGGCCGGCATCACGCCCTCGCGCGCTACCAGTCAACGCGCAGTCCGGCTTTCCCGCCGTAGGAGAAGCCGCCACCGTCGAACCGGCTCTGATAGGAAGCGTTGGCATAAAGCGACGTGGTCGACGTGACCTGTCCGCTGATGCCGGCATTGATCTCGCCCCACAGGCCGCCGAGGCTCGCCTGGAATGGAACGAAGCCGGTGTCCGACGAGAACAGCGTTTTCGGGTTGCCGAGGAATTCGTTCCACAGGCTCGGACGGATCCAGGCCGTCAGCGTACGCGGACTGTCATCGACCGCCCATGTTCGGCCAAATCGGGCACCGATCCGGGTTGCGAGCGAATCCACATCCGCAAAGCGGATTTGCGCCGCGATGTCGCTGGCGTCGTTGATGTGGATGTTCTGATACACCAGTTGCGCCTGCGGCTCGATGAAGAAGCCGCCGGCGAACTTGAAGGGATATCCGCCCTCCACCGACGCAGCCCCACCCTGAGCACCGGTCTTGAGCGCCGGAATGCCGCGATTTGCGCTGCTCGTGATGTCGTAGAACGTGCCTTGCAGGATCGAGTCGATGTACCAGCCGGTCGGCCCGAAATGCGTCCAGTAGCCACCGAGCGTGTAGGCGGAGAAGGTGTTGTCACCCTGGCTGCCATCGAAATGGGTGACCCGCCCGCGCGCGCCGCCGATCGCGAAATACGCCCCCGCTGGTCGCGCGAACCGTCGGGACCGTCGTGTCGATAGACATCCATGCCCGCCTGCAGCGCCAGGAAATCATAGCTGAAGTGCGGTCCGGCTTCGCCACCCAACACGCCAAAGCTGTCGCCCTGATGCACGCCGTTGACCCCAAGCACGCGACCCCATCCGACCCTGGCGTTCTCGGGATTGGCGCGGAAGCGTTCGTCCTCCTCCTCGCCCACGCGTTCATGCAGCGTGTCGAGCAGGCTGCGTCCGTACAACAGCGTCATCGATGGAATTGCCGCGTAGAGCGAAGTCTCCTCGCGGTAGTCGGGAATATCGCCGCCGCCACCGTCGGCTCCGCCTCCACCTCCACCGCCACCGCCGCCACCGCCACCGCCGCCTCCTCCGCCGCCGCCTCCTCCACCTCCGCCGCCTCCACCTCCGCCGCCGCACCTAGGCACGTTGGGCAGATTGGAGCAGTTGATGAGACCGCCACCGCCGCAGGCGCGCAGATTGGGATGAGCGACACAGTCGAGGGTGTCGCGCAAATACCCGGCTTGCGGGTTGCTGGAGTCGACGCTCGAACGGAACAGCGAATATTGGTAAGGGCCGGCCAAGACCGGGTGAGACAGGCTGAAGGCACCAGCCGTCGTCGTCGCGCCATTGATCGCGTCGACGACGAGGATGCCGTTGCCGGTGGTGAGCGCGCCGCCGCCCGTGGTGTTGCTGATCTTCAGGAACGTGTTGCCGCCTGCCGTGCCGCCATTGATGACAAGCTTGTCCGACGGCGAACCGTCCGTGCCAAGATATGTATTGAGCCCGATGGTGCCGCCCTGGCCGACATAGTTCACTGCCGTCAGCGTCTTGTAGCTCGACAGCTGCGTCGGATCGCCGACAGGAGACGTGAACTGGATCATGCTCGAAGCGTTGATCAAATTGGTGACGTTCGAGTTGCCGGTCATGGTCCAGAGCGAATTGTTTCTCAGCGCGACGCTGGAGGTGCTGCCGGAGTCGGTGAGCGCAACGCCCTGCAGGGTCGAACTGTCCGCGACGAGGTTGAGCGTGGAGCCGCCGCTGACGTTCAGCCACTGATTGTTGTTCGCGACTGCAGTCACGCCGGTCAGGTTTACGCTGCTGGTGCCGCCTGGGGCGGCGATCGACGCGCCGTTCGGACTGGTCATGGTGACTCCGGAGAGCGTCGCTGCACCGCCACTTATGTTGAGCGCGTTGGCATCGGCTCCATTGGCCGTGAGTGAGCCACCGGTCATGCTCAGCGTACCGCTGCTTGTCACGCCGGCCGCATGGGTGCCTGCGCCTGATGTGGTGACCGTCGAGCTGCCGTCGAGCGTGACGCTGCCCGAATTGTCGGCCTGCACTCCGCGGCCTCCGCTGCTGTTCGGAACCGTTACCGTCACGCCGCTCGCCGTGAGCGTGCTGCCGGTGCCGCTGGCCTGCAGGCCGATCTCGCCCCCGCCGCTGCCCGTCGCGGCGACGCTGCCTCCCCTCAAGATGATCGCGCCGCCGTCGAGTGCCTTGGCACCGACATCGCCACCGCCGCCGGAAACCGTGACCGCAACGCCGTTTGCAGTGACATTGCTTCCGGACGATTGCGCCAACAGGCCGGTTTCGCCGCCGCCGTTCCCCTCAACGCTGACAGTGCCGCCGGTCAGCGTGACCGACCCACCGGAGTCCGCGCGCGCGCCAACGTCGTTGCCGCCGCCGCCGGGCATCGAAATGGTTGTACCCGTCGAGCTAATCTGGCTGCCGGCGCCCGTTGCCCACAGGCCGGTGTTGCCGCCACCGCCGACCGCATAGGCGATTGAGCTGTTGAGCAGACTGACCGTCGCCGCGTTGGTCGCCTTCGCAGCGACGTTGTTGCCGGCGCCGTTGAGACCGATGGTGAGTCCTGTCGCGCTGATCTGACTGCCCGTTCCATCAGCGCTCAGCGCAGTTCCTCCGCCGCCGAAGGCCGGATTGATGATCGAACCCGACTGAAAGATGATCTGGCCGCCGCTTTGTGCCGACGCGGCAGTGCTCCAGTTGCCGTTGATGCTCGCCCCGGAACTGAAGATGATCGTACCTGCAGCGTCCGCCAAACCGCCGATACTGCCGCCATTGAATGGGTTGATGTTGACGTTGTTGGTCGTGATCTGAGCGCTCGTACTTGCGTGAACGGCAGGCGTTCCGGTCAACGTCGTATTCGCGTCGATCGAGCAGCTTCCACTCGTTGCGGAGACAGTCGAATCCGGTGCGACCGTGCAGGACTGAGCCGAGGCCGCATCAATCAGCGCGCCCGACGCCATCAAGGCAAGCGCGGCGAGCCGGAACCGGCTCAGACAGGTCGCGACACATGGTCCCGGCTTATTCCCGAAGAATTGGACCAATGATTGCAGGGCAGCGCGCGTCGACGCCTGTTCCATGCGATTGCGCGCGCAAGATCCAAGGAGAGTCGAGCCGGTAAAGCACTTCATTTGCGCCGCCTTCCAAACCTGTCGTTCTCAACAACGTCAAATTGAAAAGAACGGGTTGCTTGGTCGCGGTGCAAAATGCAGGAGCGGCTACAATTCAAGATCGCAAATCATCATCCGACTATCAGGACGAAGATCAACTCGAATGTGGCGATCCGAAACGCGTGCTGCCGTTTGTTGGCAGTTGATGCTTTCGCATCACACAACTTGTGCAGTTCGTGCCAACCGTCGTGCTCTCTCGCGCACGTCCGACGCAACTTGACGCGGTGATCGGGCCGTTCCGCGATCACGCAACCTTTCATCAATTTGCATTCTCGCCTCTGTCCGGATTCGTCGGACGAATGGAATTGCCGTCCCATCGTTTGGGCATTGATCGCAGCATCCTTGCTACGCCGCGACTCCCTGCCGCATCCATGCCGCTTCTGCTGAAGTCGCATTCCAGATCGATCGGCAAGTCACGTCGATTTGATGCCGCGCACGAGACGCACAGGAACCACTTCCGGAGGTTGCATTTGGTTAGGTGCGAGAAAACGGGAACTTGCGGACCTGGCATTCAGTCATGCCAAGCTTCGTAAGTGTCGCAAGCAAACCAAATCCAGGGAGCAAGCCATGATGAGTCTAAGAGTTCTTGGCGCGGCTGTGATAGTGGCGTCGGCAGTTTCGAGCCCCGCATCGGCGCAAGCGGTCTTCTCCAACCCGGCCGCCTGTTCATCTCAATTCGCCAGCGCCAACTGCCTCAACCGAGGAGCCGGGAGCCCGTACGACAGCAGGAGGGGCTATTATCAGCGGCGAGCCGCCTATCGCGAACCCGTGGGGCCGGTGGGGGCCGCTGCCGGCGTGGCCGGCGCTGCCGTCGGAACCGCCGCGGCGATCGCGACCGCTCCCTTCGGCGGCTGGCGCAATTCCTACGCCGCATATGGCACCTACGATCGGCCCGCCGCGTATGGCGACTACTATGCGTGGAACGGCGACTGGAACAGTTACGCGTCGCACAACGGCATCGTCTGCAGGCCCGGCACCTTTTTCAAGGGATCCGACGGACTCCAGCACCCCTGCCAATAGGGCTCTTCTGCTCTCAGACTAATCTACAGGCGGCCTGCATGGCCGCCTGCTCCAGTCCTGCCGGTCGCGTCGACAGCGCCTGCGCGGCTGAAGGATCGTATGCGCCCGAGCTGCCTAGTCGGATCGACGACAATATCCGGCTTCGTCCTCCGCGCTGCGCCGGAACGAGCGCCTGCGCGGAGCGATTGCTGGATGCGCAGCCCACCGATACCGACATTCAGTGCAGGTTTCGATGCGGCCCGAGCGGCTCGTCCGACTCCGCAATCATCCGATCCGACGTCGGCTTCTGATGATATGTCGGCCACTAACCTGCGCGGGAAGATCCGGCTCTGTCGAGCCGTCCACGCAGTCGAGGCAATCGACCTATCTGGGTTGGGATCGATCGATGGCCCCGCTGTCCAGCAATGGCGCGGCATCGATGTTGTGCGCGTCCATCAGCATGGCCAGCCGCTCTACTGCAGCAAGGATCATGGCCTGCTCCCATTGCGGCAACTGGACGAAGCGATCTGTAAACGTCAGGTGAAGCAAGTCGGGTGCGTTGGCCACGATGTCCCTGCCTGCCGGCGTCGCCGTCAGAAGGAACTGGCGCTTGTCGTTTGCGTTACGCTGGCGCTGCACTAGATCGAGCGCCACAAGCCGATCGACGATCGTCGTGATCGTTGCCTGACCGAACTGAAGCGCCTGCGCAATGACACCCGGTGTGGTTTTCTCGCGCGCGTCGATCTCTCGCAACACGAGCCATTGCGATGTCGTAAGGCCGGTCGCAATGGCCAGCTGGCGACTGCCGATCTCAGTTGCCCGCAGCACTCTTCGCAGGGCGCGCAGCGTCAGTGAGGCGATCTCTGATTTCATGTGGCTTTTCTTATAGCTACGGCCGCGCCGAGGCGAATCGTAACCGGTTCCAAGTGAGCCCTTCAAATTTTATTCGGATAACGAAATATCTACGAAGATTTTGATGTGAGATCTCAAGCCAATTTTCAAGATTTCGCCACTTATTTTCCTATAAGGTAAAGCGCTATATATTTCGGAGAATGAAGCGATTAATTCGAAATCTGAAGCAATAGCCGGCCCTCCGGTCGACGCTTTCGGTGGATCCTCGCCAGTGGTTTTCGACGCTGCTCCGGATGTCAACGAAGCGTTCCAGTTGAGAAAGCCGTCGCCCGCTGACGGCCCCGCGGTTACCCGCCTGGTCGCAGCCTGCGCGCCACTGGACTCCAATTCCGCCTATTGCAACCTGCTCCAGTGCACGCACTTCACGGACTCCTGCCTCGTTGCGGAACGTCACGCGCAAATTCTAGGATGGGTTTCAGGTTATCGCCCGCCTTCGGAACCGAACAGCTTCTTCGTCTGGCAGGTCGCGGTCGCGAAGGCGGCGCGCGGCAAAGGCCTTGCTCAGCGCATGATCAACGCGCTGCTGGATCGCCCTTCCGCCGAAAGTGCCAAGTATCTCCTCACCACAGTGACCGACGACAACGCTCCATCCTGGGCATTGTTCAACGGACTGGCCCGCGCGTGGGGCGCTCCGCTGATCCGCAGTGTGATGTTCGAGTGCGACGCGCATTTCGCCGGTAAGCACGCCACAGAGTGGTTGGCCCGCATTGGCCCCCTGCCAAACCGACAGCCCGGAGCCAGAGATCAGGAGAACTGACGACATGACCACAACAACCACACTTGCTCGCCATACACGACCCAAGCCGACCAGCCATATCCCGGACCGATCCATTTACGAACGCCGGGAGTCGGTCGTGCGGAGCTATGCGCGCACCATGCCGCGCCAGTTCAGCCGAGCTGACAATGTCTGGATGTATGATAATCAGGGCGGACGCTATCTAGACTTCCTGTCGGGATGCTCGACGCTTAATTACGGACACAATCATCCCGCGCTGAAGCAAGCGCTGATCGACTACATCTCGACTGACGGCATCACGCACGGGCTTGACCTGCATACCGACGCCAAGGCGGAGTTCCTCGAAACATTCGAGTCGCTGATTCTGAAGTCACGCGGGCTGGACTACCGCGTGATGTTCACCGGACCGACCGGCACTAACGCGGTCGAGGCCGCCATCAAACTGGCCCGCAAGGTGACCGGCCGTGGACTGGTGATCGCTTTCACGAACGGTTTCCACGGCATGACCCTCGGTGCGCTGGCCTGCACCGGCAATGCCGCCAAGCGCACCGGCGCGGGCGTACCACTCAGCCATGTCAGCCACGAGCCTTACGATGGCTATCACGGCCCGGATCTCGACACCGCCGCGCTGCTGGAACGGCGGCTGTCCGACCCTTCCAGCGGGCTCGATGCGCCGGCCGCGATTCTAGTCGAGACGGTTCAGGGCGAAGGCGGTCTCAACACCGCATCGCCGGATTGGCTGCGTGCAATCGCCGATATCGCAAAACGCCACGGCGCACTCCTTATCGTCGACGATATTCAAGCCGGATGCGGACGCACCGGTCCGTTTTTCAGCTTTGAAGGCATGGGTTTTACGCCCGACATCGTCACCATGGCAAAATCGCTGTCCGGCATGGGGCTTCCCTTCGCGCTGACACTGTTCCGACCCGAGTTGGATCAATGGTTGCCCGGCGAACACAACGGCACGTTCCGGGGCAACAATCACGCCTTCATCACGGCCACCGCGTCTCTGCGGAACTTCTGGAAGGATGACGAGTTCGAGCAGGACGTCCAGCGCAAGGGACGATTGCTCGCACGACGCCTGGATGCCATCGCTTCTGGATTCGGCCTTTCGACACGCGGCCGCGGCATGATGCGCGGCATCGACGTCGGGTCCGGTGAAACTGCCGATGCCATCACCAGCGCCTGTTTTGCCGCCGGACTCATCATCGAAACGAGCGGCGCACACGACGAAATCGTCAAGGTGCTTGCACCTCTCATTATCGACGACGCCGCTCTCTCGGCCGGCCTCGACATCATCGAGGAGTCGGTCCGCGCGGTGCGGACCGGCAGCTACGGCATTGCAGCCGAATAACGAAAGGAAAGAACAATGATCGTTCGTCAACTCCGCGACATTCAAAAGACCGATCGTCTCGTCAAATCGAAGGGCTGGGACAGTGCCCGCCTTCTGCTCAAGAGCGACGGCATGGGCTTCTCTTTCCACATTACGACGATGTACGCGGGCGAAGAACTCAAGATGCACTACCAGAACCATCTCGAGGCGGTTTTCATACTGAAGGGAACCGGGACCATCGAAGACCTCGGGACCGGCGAAACGCACAAGCTCGCACCGGGCATCATGTACGCACTCAACAAGAACGACCAGCATATCGTTCGCCCGGACACTGACCTCCTGACGGCCTGCGTGTTCAACCCGCCGGTCACCGGCCAGGAAGTGCACGATGAGACTGGTGCCTATCCGACTGATGTCGAAGCGCCGCGCGAGGCGGCCGTTAACTCCTGAAACAACTGAAAGAGGGAAAGGCATTGACAGACATTTACCCATCCCGTCTCACCTCGGAGGCCCAGATGCTTCCGCGTCTCGATCCCGTTATTCATAGCGACTGGAGCGAGAGCGCACCGCTAACGCGGCAGCAGGCCGAGCAGTTCGATCGCGATGGCTTCCTCGTGCTCAAGGATGTCCTCTCTCCCGAGGAAGTCGACCACCTGCAGACGCAGGCAAAGAAACTGCTATCGAGCCCTAACGGCCTCAATCCGGAAACGATCATCGCCGAGCCGGACAGCCAAGAAATCCGTTCGGTCTTCGAGATCCACTCTCAGAGTAGAGTGATCGGGCGCCTCGCCGCCGACGCACGCTTGTCAGGCATCGCTCAGTTCCTGCTGAACGACAAGGTCTACATCCATCAGTCACGCCTGAACTACAAGCCCGGCTTCGAAGGCAAGGAGTTCTACTGGCACTCCGACTTCGAGACTTGGCACGTGGAAGACGGCATGCCGCGCATGCGAGCACTCTCCATGTCAGTCCTGCTGGCGGAAAATACGCCGGACAATGGCCCCCTGATGCTGATGCCCGGATCGCACCGCGTCTTCCTGACCTGTATTGGGGCGACGCCGGAAGACCACTATCGCACGTCACTGAAGAAGCAGGAGTATGGCGTGCCCGACCGGCAAAGTCTGACCGAGTTGGCGCACCGCCACGGCATCGTGGCGCCGACCGGTAAGGCGGGCACGGTGGTGATCTTCGATTGCAACACGATGCACGGATCGAACGGCAACATCACGCCATTTCCACGCGCTAACGCGTTCTTCGTCTATAACGCCGTGAGCAACCGGCTGCAGGCGCCATTCGGCGTCAAAAAACCGCGGCCGAGCTTCGTTGCCGCGCGCAGCGACCCGAAAGCTCTCGTGCCTCAGCACGGCCCGTTGATGGAGGATGCTCTCGCATGAGCGGTTTTCATAGTGTCGAGAAGATCGGCGGCACATCGATGGCCGCGACTGGCACGCTATTCGACGACGTTCCGATCGCGGAGCGCAAGGGCGAGGACCTTTACAATCGCGCCTTTGTCGTCTCCGCCTGTGCCGGGACGACTGACCTGCTGCTGGAGCACAAGAAGACCTACGAGCCTGGTATCTATGCACGCTTTGTTGCCGATGACGGCGCGGACGGATGGCGTCAAGCGATGGCCGACAGCGACATCACTTGGCCAGGCTTGGTGTTCGATGCGCTGCGAGCCCTCGATAACGCACGAATCGACGTGATTGCGACGCGGCATCAGATTCGCAACGCTGACGTTCAGTTCGTCGTGACCGTTTGCCACTTCGATGCTAGCGCTAGGGTTCTGCATCGTGTCCCGGTGGAGGCCGACGGGGAAGCGGAAGGCCGGCGCGCGGCCTGACGGCGCGCGTCGCAATCGTCATGCTTGCGGCAATCTCCCCGGTTCGTAGCCTGCTGCTCGCCATCTTTATGCTCATGGCGGGAAGCGGGTTTATGGCGACGCTCCTGAGTTTGCGGCTCGAGCGGGCGGGACAGGGCACGATCGTGATCGGCGCGGTGGCGACCGCCTATTTTGCCGGGCTGGTCGTCGGAGCCCTGCGCTCGGGACGTATCGTCCGGCGCGTGGGACATATCCGCGCCTTTGCGGCGTTCGTTGCGCTTCTCTCCGCGAGCACGCTCGGCTACGCGCAAATCATCCATCCTCTGCTCTGGTCGGGACTGCGGCTGATCGACGGCTTCTGCGTCGCCGGCGTGTTCGTCTGTCTCGAGAGCTGGCTAAACGAACGCGCTGACGCGGCCTCGCGCGGCAGCATTCTAGCGGCCTACATGGTTGCACTATATTGCGGACAGGCGGTGGGACAGTTGCTGCTTGGAGCCAGCGGTGATTTGCCTGCTGTTCCGTTTCAACTAGCGTCAATGCTAATCTCGCTCGCGATCATTCCACTTTGTCTCACACGCAACTCGGCGCCGCCGCCTGCCGAAGCCGCGGCGTTCGGAACCCGAACACTCTTTGCCGCATCTCCCCTCGGTGCTGTCGGAGTAATGACGACCGGCTTGATGTTAGGGGCATTTTACGGATTGGCCGCAGTGCAGGTTCGACGCCTAGGGTTCGATTTATCGCAGACAGCCCACTTCATGATGATCGTGATTCTTGGCGGCGTGATCCTGCAATGGCCGCTCGGACGCATTTCCGACCGCTATGATCGTCGCCAGGTCATCGTGCTCAGTTTCGCGGCAACCCTGTGTATCAGCTTGGTCATCTCCTTTCTCTCGTCGGTCGGCCCGTGGCTGCTGATTCTCGGAACAATGTTTGGTGGTCTCAGCTTTGCGCTCTATCCACTCTGCGTGGCCCATTGCAACGACCGTCTGCACGCCGCACAACGTATCGCCGCAAGCGGACGGCTGGTGCTGTTGTATTCCGTCGGCGCCGCGCTCGGGCCGATCGGTGGAGCGATATTCATGACAGGCTGGAGCAGAGGCGGGCTTTTCCTTTTCATCGCCCTTTGCGCCGGCGGCGCGGCCGCGTTCGGCATGTGGCGGCAGACGGCAACCCCACCTGTTCCTGCACCCGAGCAGCAGGACTTTCAGATTCTTCCACGCACGACGCCGATTGCATCGCTGCTTGACCCCAATACGCCCGACGCAGCGGTGATCGGAGAACAGCAATCGTGAATGCCTCTGTTTCCGCACCTGATCCAACTGCTGATCGCGCCACGTTGCGCCGTGCGATTGCCGCCTCTGCCGTCGGCAATGCGACGGAATGGTTCGACTACGGCATTTATGCGTATGGCGTGACGTACATTTCCGCGGCACTGTTTCCCGGAGACGTCGGGGAAGCGGTGCTTTTTGCGTTGGCTACGTTCGCGATCTCCTTCCTCATACGGCCGCTAGGCGGGATATTCTGGGGATCGCTGGGAGACCGGGTGGGCCGAAAATCCGTGTTGGCGCTAACGATACTGCTGATGTCGGGCGCGACGCTGTGCGTCGGGCTTATTCCCTCCTACAACAGCGTCGGCTTCTGGGCGCCACTGTCGCTCGTTCTTCTCCGCATCGTACAGGGCTTTTCGACCGGTGGCGAATACGGCGGCGCCGCGACGTTCATGGCCGAGTACGCTCCCGATGACCGACGCGGCTTTTATGGGAGTTTCCTGGAGTTCGGAACGCTGGCCGGCTTCTCGCTGGGCGCATTCCTGATGTTATCCTTCTCGCTCTTTCTGGGTGATCAGGCGATGCACGACTGGGGATGGCGCGTTCCGTTTCTGGTCGCCGCGCCAATGGGCCTCGTCGGCGCGTATCTGCGCGCGAGAATGGAAGATACGCCGGTCTTCCGTGCCCACGAAACCGCAAGCCAGGCACGATCCTCACCAGGCCTGATCGCCCTTCTGGCACGTCACCGGCGTCCTATGCTCGTCGTCGGCGGCCTGGTGGTTGCGCTCAATGTCGTCAATTATACGCTGCTCAGCTACATGCCAACCTATCTTCAGAGCCGCATCGGCCTGTCGCCGGATGAGGCGCTTGCGGTGCCGCTCCTCGGCATGCTGTTCATGATGCTGTTCCTGCCATTTGCTGGCCGGCTCTCGGACCGAATCGGGCGCCGTCCGATGTGGAGCTTCTCCCTGATCGGGTTGTTTCTGCTGGTGGCCCCTCTCTACATGCTCATGGGCACGGGCCTCGTCGGCGCCTGTGTCGGCTTCATTCTGCTCGGGCTGCTCTACGTACCGCAACTCGCGACCATTTCGGCGACTTTCCCGGCCATGTTTCCCACCCACGTGCGTTTCGCCGGCTTCGCCGGCGCTTACAACATTTCGACATCCATTTTTGGCGGCACGGCGCCGGCAATCAACAGCGGCCTTATCTCTGTTACCGGGAACGAGCTGATGCCGGCCTATTACATGATGGCTACATGCGTTGTTGGGCTGATCGCGCTGCGCTTCATGCCGGAGACAGCTGGACGGACTCTTTATGAAGATCCTTTCGCGCGATAGGCTCTAGCTAGCACGCCAAACTTCCGAGACCGAGGAACGGCTGGAGCGCCTTTATGCGGCCATTGAGACCGGCGCTATCGACGGTACCGATGGATCCGGATCCCTCAAGAACCGGATCGCCGCGTTGATGGCAAGCCGGGGTAGGGCCGTTGTGGCTCTCCATTATGCGAAGAAGTCGAGTGCACCCCCCATCCAGATTGACCCGATCGCTATCGATCGGTTCACCCGCCTGATGCGTCAGCAACTCGTGTCGGGCGACGTCGCTGCTCGGAAGGCCTATCTCGCAAGCGTGGTCGACGCGATCATCGCGTCGGAGGACCGTCGGCTCAAATGACAGCATCCGGTCCGTTTTCGGCCGAAAGGGTCAACCCAAACCTTGGTTTCATAAATCTGTTCAGGAGTGGTGCCCAGGGGCGGGATCGAACCACCGACACTGCGATTTTCAGTCGCATGCTCTACCAACTGAGCTACCTGGGCATACCCGCGGGGCCGAAAAGGCCGGAGCGAGCGGGCGGTTTATAGAGAGGTCGGAGCGTCGTGTCCACCCGCCTTCGCCAAAGGCTTCGCCGGCCGCGGCCCGCCCGGCACTCTTTCCCCAACTTGTTGGGAAATCTTGGCTATTCCGGGTCCTCCGCGTCGTCCTCGCGGCCGGGCACGACATAGCGGCCGGTCAGCCAGCGGTTGAGATCGACGTCGCGGCAGCGCGCCGAGCAGAACGGGCGGAAGGCCTGCTCGACGGGCTTGCCGCAGATCGGGCAGGCGCGCGGGGTGGCAGAGGGTATGGCCTTGGGCGTTCGGGCTTGGTCGGTCATGGCTGAGCCGGAGTTTACATCATCTGCCGCATGTTCCGCTGCGTTCCCTCCCTGCTTACGGGTAGGGCAATCGCATATGCGTCTTCGCCGGCCGCGCAGGTGCTTGGCCTCGTGGCTCGAGACGGCGGCCTCGCCCGCAAGCGCAGGGCGATAGCCTCGGAGCGAAGGGCGTCTCCGCGATTTCTGGATAATGGAAGAATGCCGCTGATTTGCCCGACGAGTCAAGTTGTCGTGTCGAACGCCCGCAGCCGCCGGCTACTTTGCATGGGGTTGTTTTCGATATTTTGGCAGCGCGCCCCTGCGGCAGGCTATCGCGTCCGGCTATCGGCCTCGTTGCATAGCCCGGCCATGACGATGTGGAGCAGTTGGGGTGGGGTCTCATCGCGAGTCGTTCACGAGGAAAGAGTCCCATCCGTATCGCATCTGCGATGCGATACGACCTCAGTGGATACCTCACACCGCGACGGAGTTGAGCCAGCCGTGGCGGATCGGAAAGCCCTCGCCGCCGAGCAAGGTCACGGTCTCGTAGAGCGGCAGGCCGACCACATTGGTGTAGGAGCCGACCATCTTGACCACGAACGACCCGGCAATGCCCTGCACCGCGTAGCCGCCGGCTTTGCCGCGCCATTCGCCGGAGCCGATATAGGCCTGGATGTCGTCCTCGCTGAGCCGCTTGAAGCGCACGCGCGTTTCGACCAGGCGCTGACGGAATGCCTCGCGCGGCGTCACCACGCAGATCGCGGTGTAGACGCGGTGATTGCGGCCCGACAGCAGCCGCAGACACTGCGCGGCCTCGTCGACCAGATTGGCCTTGGGCAGGATGCGGCGGCCGACCGCGACCACGGTGTCGGCGGCAATGATGAAGGAGCCGCGCAGGTCGTCGTCGAGATGCACCGATTTCAGCGCCGCGTCGGCCTTGGCACGCGCCAGGCGGTTGGCGCAGGCGCGCGGCAACTCGCCCCGCCGCGGAGTCTCGTCGACATCGGCCGGGCGCAGCGCATCGGGCTCGATGCCGGCCTGGTTGAGCAGGGCCAGCCGCCGCGGCGAACCGGAAGCAAGAACGAATTTGGGACGGCCTAGCATGCGGGCTTTTGGGCTGAATCGGGGGGGACAGACGCGGGCGGAACCTATCGGATGGGGCATGGATGCACAACCTTGGAACCGGCCGCGAATCGCGCCCCCGCCTGAGACCAGACCCCATAAGCACAGCTGTTTGTCAGTCTGGCGACAAGCGGCGGTTCTGCGAATCGGAACACGCTGGTCCCCTCGCCTGGCCGCGCCTCACAGGTTTGCCGCGCCGGCCCTGGCAAAGCGGCGGCGGATGCGCAGCAACAGGCCGTCGCAGACCTCGCGGTAGGCGGCGAGCTTCTGCTCGCGGTTGCCGCTGGTGCCGGTCGGATCCTGCGTCGGCCAGTATTCGACATCGGCGGCGAGCGTGCGGGTGAGATCCAGCGCCCTGTGGTGCGCCTCCGGCGACAGCGTGATGATGAGATCGAAGTTCAGCCCCTCCCAGTCCTCGAGCTCCTCGAAGGTTTGCGGCTTGTGGCTGGAAATGTCCTGGCCGAGTTCGGCCATCACCGAGACGGCGAACGGGTCGAGTTCGCCCTTCTTGACGCCGGCCGAGCGAACATAGAGGCCTTGCGGAAACATCTGCTGCAGCAGGCTTTCGGCCATCGGCGACCGCACGCTGTTCAGGCCGCATGCGAACAGCACGGCCTGGGGGTTGCGCGCGCGCGGCGCTTCCATGCGATCAGGCTTTTTTCGATCGGGGTACGCCCCCGTCAATCACCGCTTCACCGATCATGCGCCTTCACCCTTCCAGTGCAGCACAGTGATCAGCGTGAACAGCCGCCGCGCGGTCTCGAAATCGACGCGCACCTTGCCCTTGAGCCGCTCCTGCAGCGTGCGCGAGCCCTCGTCATGGATGCCGCGGCGGCCCATGTCGATCGCCTCGATCTTGTCCGGCGTCGCGGTCCGGATCGCCTGATAATAGCTGTCGCAGATCATGAAGTAGTCCTTCACGACGCGGCGGAACGGGGTCAGCGACAACAGATGCGCGACCACCGGCGCGCCGTCCTCCTTGCGGATATCGAACATCAGCCGGTTGCCGGTGATCGCGATATGCAGGGTGTAAGGCCCCGGCCCGGCGGCGCCCTCGGGCGCGAACAGGTTCTGCTCGATCAAATCGTAGATCGCGATCGCCCGTTCATGCTCGATATCGGGCCCGGAACGGCCGATCGATTCCTCGTCGAGCGTCACCGCGACGATGCGATTGTTGGAATCCTCGTCGTCTGGTGGCTTGTTCATGAGAGGTTGAGGCGCAATCCGACGGAACGTGAATGGGCATCGAGACCCTCGGCCTGGCCGAGCGTCATCGCGGCGGGCCCGAGCGCACGGAGTTGATCCGGCCCGCACCGCAGGATCGAGGTTCGCTTCATGAAGTCAAGCACCCCGAGGCCCGAGGAGAACCGCGCCGAGCGCGCGGTCGGCAGCACATGGTTGGAGCCGCCGACATAGTCGCCGATCGCCTCCGGGGTATGGGCCCCGAGGAAGATCGCCCCGGCGTTGCGGACCTTGTTCGACAGGCCCTCGGCATCCGCGGTCATGATCTCGAGATGCTCGGCCGCGATCGCATTGGCGAGCTCGACCGCGTCGTCGAGTTTTGCCACCTTGATCACGGCACCGAAGTCGTTCCACGAGGTGCGGGCGATCTCGCCGCGCGGCAAGGTCGCTAGCTGCGTCTCGACCGCGCGCTCGACGTCGGCGGCGAGCCGTGCACTGTCGGTGATCAGGATCGACTGCGCGCTGACGTCATGCTCGGCCTGGGCCAAGAGGTCGGCCGCGATCCAGTCGGCATTACCGGTGTCGTCGGCGATGACCAGCACCTCGGAGGGGCCGGCGATCATGTCGATGCCGACCTTGCCGAACACCAGCCGTTTTGCCGCGGCGACATAGGCGTTGCCGGGGCCGACGATCTTGGCGACCGGCGCGATTGTCGCGGTGCCGTAGGCCAGTGCCGCCACCGCCTGGGCGCCGCCGACGCGGTAGATTTCCGAGACGCCGCCGAGATGGGCGGCGGCGAGCACCAGCGGGTTGAGCTTGCCGTCCGGCGCCGGAACCACCATCACCACCCGCGGCACGCCGGCGACCTTGGCCGGCACCGCGTTCATCAGCACCGAGGACGGATAGGCCGCGGTGCCGCCGGGCACGTAGAGGCCGACCGCATCGACCGCGCTCCAGCGCCAGCCGAGCTCGACGCCGGCGGCATCGGTGAAGCGCTCATCCTTCGGCAACTGGCGGCGGTGGAAGGTCTCGATCCGGTCGCGCGCGAACCTCAGGGCGTCGACGGTCTTGGGATCGCAGGCCGCAACCGCGGCGTCGATCTCGGCTGCGGTAATGCGCAGGCCGGCCGCCTCGATATCGAGGCGGTCGAACTTTTTGGTCGCCTCGAGCAGCGCCGCGTCGCCGCGGGCCGCCACGTCGCCGACGATCGTGCGGGTGGCGCGCTCGACGTCGGCCGACACCTCGCGCTTGGCCGCCAGGAAACCGCGGAATCGCTGCTCGAAATCGGCGCTCTGTCGGTCCAGGCGAACGGGCATGACGGCTTTCTTAGGAGGAATTCGGGTCCCTGCTCAATGGCGCGACGGATAATGGCCGTCAACCCTTGGGGGATGTCATTCCGGGATGGTCCCAAGGACCAGACCCGGAATCTCGAGATTCCGGGTTCGGTCCGGAGCCTGTCATCGGGCCGCGCCTTGCGCGGACCCGTTGGGACCGCCCCGGAATGACGTGCCCAATCACCCCGGCGCCACGCCGAGATCGTCGATGCCCAGATCAGTCAATTCGCACTCCAGGCACTCGACATCCAGCCGCAGCGCCCCACCATGGCCGAACATCAGGAGCGCGCTGCCGCCCGGCGGGTCGGAGGCATAGAACTCGATCCCGAGCAGTTCCAGGGTGGCTTCCGGGACTTCCAGGTCGATATTGCGCGACTTGCATGCCAGCACCCGGTCGAACCTGAGCGCGGCGATCAGCCGGCGCGAGCAGGCGCCGCCCGACAGGGTCTGCTCCCAGTCCAGCCGGTTCAGGCCGACCACGAGCCGCTTCTCGTCCTGGCGCCAGACGATGTCGGAGGGCTGGACGTGGGCGTCCTGCACATGAGCCGAGATGACCGCGAGGTCATCGGCATCGAGAGCAATCAGTTTCAGCGGCGCGGGTGGGGACATGACGGTGGTTATAACGCCTCGCGGCCCGGGAGGTACCAAGAGACCTGGCGAAATCGCCGCTCGAGGGAACCGGCCCACCGCGCTTCAGAGGCGATTGATGTCCTCGCTCTCCAGCACCGGCCTGGGGTAGCCGTCGCGGGCGACCTTCAGCATGGCGCGGCCGAGCTGTTCCGACGTCGTCATGTAGTTCGGGGCGACCCGCACCAGAAAGGAAAGCAGCGGCGAGGTCGCGAGATAGATCGCCTGCACCCAGCCGGTCTTGGAGCGGACGCCATGCAGCGGCTGGATCCCGGCGGGCCGGAACATGTAGGCGGCCTTGAACGGCAGCTTGAGCAAATCGTTCTCGGTCTTGCCCTTCACCCGCGCCCACATCAACGGGCCGCGCTCGGTGGAATCGGTGCTGCGTCCCGTGACATAGCTGAACACCATGCCGGGATTGAGCCGCGCCAGCACCGTCGCCGCGGCCAGCGTGATGTCGTAGGTGAGATGGCGGTAGCGTGCCTCGTCCATGCCGATCGAGGAGACGCCGAGGCAGAAGAAGCAGGCGTCGTAGCCGGCAAGCTGAGGCTCGATCGCGCTGTAATCGACGAAATTGTCGTGGATCAACTCGACAAGCTTGGCATCGCGCTGCCCGGTCGGGCTGCGCCCAACCGCGAGCACGCGCTCGACACCGGGATCGAGCAGGCATTCGCGCAGCACGCCCTGCCCGACCATGCCGGTCGCGCCGAACAGGATGACCTTCATCTCGATTGCCCTGCTGCCGCCCGATCCGTTCAGGCGGCGGTTGCGACCTGATCAAACGATACACCGGTCAGCGCCGCCGAGATATCCCATAGCCGCTGCGCTACCGCGGTGTCCCTGGCGTGCGGCATGATGCGCGCCGGCGCAGGTGGGCCCTTCAACTCGTAGAACCCGTTGGGGCCGTAATAGCCGCCCGGCTGGGCCGCGGCTGAGGTCGCCGCGAACAGCGTCGGCAACGCGCCCGCCGCCGCGGAGTGGCTCATGATCGGCTGCAAATATCGACCGAGCCGCCACGACAGGCTGTCGGTGCCGGGACCGTTCGGGATCAGCTCGGTGCGCGCGTAGCCGGGATGCGCGGCATTGCTCATCAATCCCCAGCCGTTGATCGCACTGCGACGCTGCAATTCGAGCGCGAACATCAGCATCGCAAGCTTTGACTGGCAGTAGGCGCGCCACGGCGCGTAGGAACGGCGGGCCTGCAGATCGTCGAAATTGATGACGCCGGAGCGATGCGCAAGGCTGGAAAGATTGACGACGCGGGTGTTGTGGCCGCGGCGGAGCTGCGGCAACAGCAGCGCGGTCAACGCATAGTGGCCGAGATAGTTGGTGCCGAACTGCATCTCGAACTCGTCAGCGGTGACCTGCCGCGTCGGCAGCGACATCACCGCGGCATTGTTGATCAGGAGATCGAGCGTGGTATGCGTGGCGGCGAAGCGCCCGGCGAAATCGGCGACCGATGCGAGGTTCGTGAGGTCGAGCGTTTCATAGGTCACCGCGGCATCGGGAAGCTGCGCGCGGATCCGCGCCAGCGCGTCCTGCCCCTTGGCGCCGTTGCGACCGGTGAGCACGACATTGGCGCCGGCGCGCGCCAGTTCCAGCGCGGTCTCGTAGCCGAGTCCGCCGGTAGCGCCCGTGATCACGGCGGTCCTGCCGCCCTGCCGCGGAATGTCTGCAGTGCTCCAGCCGGTCATGCTTATATCTCCTTGCGACACGATTCGGGTTTCTCGTCGGGTTCCTGCGGGTCCAGCCGCATCCGACGAAATGTGCACTAAGTGCATTTTTGCAAGGGGTGAAAAATTGCAACGTCCGGCGCCCGCGCGAAAACCGGCCAGGAAATCGATCAAAAGACCGGTCAAGTCGGTGCAATCCAAAGCGAATCCGGCGTCGCCGGCGGCGGGCCTGCGCGCGCGCAAGCGGCAGGAGACCCGGGAGCGGCTGACCAAGGCCGCGATGATGCTGTTTCTCGAGCGCGGCTTCGAGGCGACCACGCTCGACGACATCGTCGCCGCCGCCGACGTCTCGCGCCGCACCTTCTTTCACTATTTCGCCTCGAAGGAAGACGTGGTGCTGGCCTGGCAGGAGGACGGCACCGCGGCACTGATCGCAGCCGTTGCGGCGCGCCCGGCCACTGAATCCATGCTGCAGGCCGCCGAGAACGCCATCGCCGACATGGTCAAGCAGATCGATCCGCGCGAGGCGGTCGCGCTGGCGCGGCTGAAGCGCGACAATCCAGCGCTGCAGGCGCGCGATCAGGCCAAATATGAAGGGCTTGAGCGCGAACTCGCCAACGCGTTGCTCAAGCGCGCCAACCACAAGAATGACCGGATGAAAGCCCGGCTGGTCGCGATGATCACGACCGGCGCGATGCGCGTCGGCAGCGAGCTCTGGGCCGACGATGGCGCCCGCGAGAAGCCGGACCTGGTCGCCAAGCGCCTGTTCGCCGCGATCCGCGCGATTTTCGAGTGAGCCAGCCGATCACGGCGCTTCCGAAACATAGTCTCCGTAAGGCGAGCACATGCTTCGGACTCCTCCCCCTTTTGGTAGGGCAATCGCATATGGCCGTTTGAGGCGATCGGAGTTCCCACAAACTCGTCATGCCCGGGCTTGTCCCGGGCATCCACGTCTTCGTTTCCACGCGAAGAGAAGACGTGGATGGCCGGGACAAGTGTTTAGCCCGGACAGAACGGCGCGGAAGAATCGGTTAATTCCATATGCGATAGCCCTGCCCTTGTGGGGAGAGGAGTAAGCCACCGGGCGAGGTGGATTGAGGCTGCGCAATGTTGAGACGCGCGGCGCAGAGCACAGCCTCTCTCACCTTCAGCCCTTGATGAACGCCAGCAGGTCGGCGTTGATCGTCTCGGCTTCGGTGGTCGGCATGCCGTGCGGAAAACCCTTATAGGTCTTCAGGGTGCCGTTCTTCAGAAGCCTGGCCGAGAGCGGGGCGGAGTCGGCGTAGGGTACGATCTGGTCGTCGTCGCCATGCATCACCAGCACCGGCACGTTGATCTTCTTCAGATCCTCAGTGAAGTCGGTCTGCGAGAACGCGACGATGCCGTCGTAATGCGCCTTGGCGCCGCCCATCATGCCCTGCCGCCACCAGTTCTGGATCACGGCCTCCGACGGTTTTGCGCCGGGCCGGTTGTAGCCGTAGAACGGCCCGGCCGGCAGGTCGCGGTAGAATTGCGAGCGATTGGCGGCGAGTTGAGCCTGCAAGCCGTCGAATACCGACTTCGGCAAGCCGCCGGGATTATTCGCCGTCTGCACCATCAACGGCGGCACCGCGCTCAGGATCGCCGCCTTCGCCACCCGGCTCTCGCCGTGGCGGGCGATGTAGTGCACCACCTCGCCGCCGCCGGTGGAATGGCCGACATGGACGGCGTTCTTCAGATCGAGATGCGCGGTGACGGAAGCGAGGTCGTCGGCATAGTGATCCATGTCATGACCGTCGGCGACCTGGGCGGAGCGGCCGTGGCCGCGGCGGTCATGGGCGACGACGCGAAAGCCGTGCCCCACGAAGAACAGCATCTGCGCGTCCCAGTCGTCCGACGACAGCGGCCAGCCATGGCTGAACACGATCGGCTGGCCCGAGCCCCAATCCTTGTAGAAAATCTCGACGCCGTCTTTGGTGGTGATGGTGGGCATTTGATTGCTCCTCTTGTTGCCAATGCGTCATTCCGGGGCACGCGAAGCGTGAACCCGGAATCTAGAGATTAGATTGCGAGATTCCGGGTTCGACGCTGCGCGTCGCCCCGGAATGACGAGGTGTTGTCAGATCAGGCGAACGTGACCGGCCTGAACCGGCGCCAGGCACCGATGGTCACCAGGACGAAGAACACCAGCACGATGCCCTGCACCACGGCAAAGACCGGCCCGGATGGCGGGTTCGGCGGCACCGCTGGCGCCAGCGCCTGCAACGCCGGCACCTTGAGGAAGCTCTGGATGACCAGCACGAAGACGTTGAGATAGAGCGAGACCATCGCGGTCACGATATAGATCGGACGCCAGGCGCCCTTGAGCTGCATCGCATAGAGCGCAATGCAGGCGATCGCGAGCAGCACCAGCGAAAGCCCGCCGATGATGTGCGACGGCAGCAGCTTCTCGGTCACCAAAGGCGGGATCACGAAGCCGGTGGCGCTGGTCAGGATCGTGAGCGCGAGGAAGATCGCGGTCAGCCCCGGCATCGCGCGCGAGCCGAGCAGCCCGAACATCACGAGCACGCCGGCGACGATTGCAATCAGGCTGATAATGACGTGCACGAGCACCAATGTCGTCATGTGGCGCACTCCCCGTTGAGACCCGCGTGCGAGGTTACGATGCGTGACGGAAAATTGCTACATGCTTCGATGGCAGGACGGCCGACATCCCATCAAAAATTGCCGGCGCGGGCGATTGCTGAAAATTTTCGCACATATGTCACACGATGCGGCACGTGCGCCGTGCGAGAAGCCTCATCAATAATAGCGCGGGATCGGTCCGTTATGCGGCGTCTTGCGCTTCGACAGGTCGAACAGCACCTCGTCGACATAGCACCAGCCCCAGCCTTCCGGCGGATCGTAGCCCTCGATCACGGGATGGCCGGTGGCGTGGAAATGCGCCGTCGCATGCCGGTTCGGCGAGTCGTCGCAGCAGCCGACATGGCCGCAAGTGCGGCAGATGCGCAAATGCAGCCAGCGGCTGCCGCTCTTCAAGCATTCCTCGCAGCCAAGCGCACTCGGCGTGACATCCTGGATGCCGGCGATATGGGTGCAGCCTTTTGTCATTCTGGCTTCCTTACTTGTGCGTCTCTTTTAACCCGTCATCCCCGCGCAAAGCTTCGCCTTTGTCGCTGGAGGTGCGAGCGGAGCGAGCCTCGAAGGATGCACGGCCCGCACTGTGGCCGATTCATCCTTCGAGACGCCGCTTCGCGGCTCCTCAGGATGACGGGGGAAAAGCTACAGCGTCGGACTGCCCGCGTCAGCGAGATAGCCGTGCAGCGCGGCCACCACCTGAGCGCCCTCGCCGATCGCGCCGCCGACGCGCTTGACCGATCCGGAGCGGACGTCGCCGACCGCGAACACGCCGGGCACCGTGGTCTCGAGCAGCGGCACGGCGCGCGCGCCTTCGCCGGTCTGCACGCCGGTCATCACGAAGCCGCCGCGGTCGACCTGCACCCCGCAGCCCTCGAGCCAGCCGGTCGCCGGATCGGCGCCGACAAACAAAAAGAGATTGCGGATATCCATGGTGAACTCGTCGGGCGCGAGCCGGCTGCGCCAGCGCACCCGCTGCAGCGTCTCCGCGCCGTCGAGCCCGATCACCTCGGTGTTGAACATCAATTCGATATTCGGCGTCGCCTCGATGCGCTCGATCAAATAGCGCGACATGCTGGCTCCGAGCCCGCCGCCGCGGATCATCATGTTGACCTTGCGGGCATGCGCCGACAGGAACACCGCCGCCTGCCCCGCGGAGTTGCCGCCGCCGACCAGCACGACGTCCTGGTTGGCGCAGAGCCGCGCCTCGATCGGCGAGGCCCAGTACCAGACGCCGCGGCCTTCAAACGCATCGAGATTGTCGATCTCGGGCCGGCGATAGCGCGCCCCGCTGGCGACCACCACGGATTTCGCGCGCAGCGTATGCCCGCAGGCGGTGTCGAGCACGAATGCGCCGGACGCTTTCGTGCAGTCGAGCGATTTGATCGAGACCGGGATCAGCATCTCGGCGCCGAATTTCTGCGCCTGGTTGAAGGCGCGCCCGGCCAGCGCCTGGCCGGAGATGCCGGTCGGAAAGCCCAGATAGTTTTCGATGCGCATGCTGGCGCCGGCCTGGCCGCCGAAGGCGCGGGAATCGAACACCGCAACCGACAGGCCTTCCGACGCCGCATAGACCGCGGTGGCAAGCCCGGCCGGGCCGCTGCCGACCACGGCGACATCGTAGAGTTTTTCATGCGCGCTGTTGCCGATCATGCCGAGCGCCATCGCAAGCGCGGTCTCGGACGGATTGCGCAGCACCGTGGCGTTGGGACAGACCACCAGCGGCAGCTCGGCGCGCGTCGGCGAATAGCGCGCGACGAGGTCGGCGGCATCCTTGTCGGTCGCGGGGTCGAGGAGGTGGTGCGGCTGGCCGTTGCGCGCCAAAAAATTCTGCAGCGACGCCATGTTGCCGACCGAGGCGGCGCCGATCAGCACCGGCCCGCCGGCGCCGCCCTGGATCAGGCTGACGCGGCGCAGGATCAGCGCGCGCATGATGCGCTCGCCGAGATCGGCCTCCGCAACCAAGAGCGCGCGCAGCCGGTCGGGCGGCAGCAGCAGCGTCTCGACCACCCCATCGGCATGGCCGTCGACCAGCGCCGGGCGGCCGGAGAGCTGGCCGATCTCGGCGAGGAACTGGCCCGGTCCCTGGTCGATGATCGGCGCGACATGGCCGAGGCCGTCGCGCTGGGTGATCGAGACATTGCCCGACAGCACCACGAACATGCCGGGCCCGGGCTTGCCGGTCTCGAACAGCGCCTCGCCGTCCTGGTATGAGCGCGGCTCGCCGAAGCGGCGCATCCGCTCGATCTCGTGCGCGGTCAGGGTCGGAAAGGTCTGCTCATGGCGCGGGAAGGCGTAGGCGGTTGCGCTCAGCCGATCGATCGTCGTCTCATCTACAGCCATCTCGGCAACCCGCTTCCTTATAACAATGCGCACGAACCGGGTTAACGGCGCGGCTCGTTTCCGCCGGCGTCATCTGGTGAGCCGCCATCTAGCGAACCATGGGCGGCTTCGGAAGAGGCCGCACCGTCACGACCGCGCGCCTGCGATTTCCGCCGCTTCAGGTTTTCGCGCAGCGCGAGCTTGAGACGATCCTGTCGTGAATCCTTCACGCGGGCTCCGGCCTGCCCGCCGCCTCTGTCCTGGTCGCCTGTCATTGCATAACTCTCGAACCGCCGCCGCCCTGCGCAAGGGGAGGATAGGCCGAGCATAGCCAATGGCGGATGCCCGCGCACCCTGCCCGGTCGGCCAGTTGCGGCGATATGATTCGGCGGCAAGCGCGGATCGGGATAGTTTCGGCGCAATCGGGAACCCAATCCGGCCGAAATCGGCCAGATTGGCCGGAATCATCGGCGAGGCGGTCGATTTCTGCCGATTTCAAGGGCGGCAGGGGCGCTCTTTCGCTTGCGCCAAAGGGAGGCCTGTGGCAAGAACCGCCCGCTTGGACGGGCCCTTGGGGCCGATTCAATTTTTCCCGGGCATGCTGCCGTAGCTCAGTGGTAGAGCACTCCATTGGTAATGGAGAGGTCGACAGTTCAATCCTGTCTGGCAGCACCAGGATCTTCGCAAACGATGGCAGTCGCAGGCACGCGGTGCGCCCGCGTGCGCTGGAATCAACGCGCCAGCAGCACACCCATCCCGCCGATCGTCAGCACGACGTAGAAGGCGAACACACTGCCGACCCATTTCCAATCGATCTGATCGTGTTCGGGGCTGAGGCTTTCGATGATGCCGTGCATGATGGTTTCCTTTAGAACTCGCCTGCGTGGCGTATAACCCGCGCCTCGAGCACGTCATGTGACTCACTTCACATTTTCCATCGCGGAGCGGACCAAGCGTGACCGGCCCAGAACTGAAGAAACTGCGCGAACATCTCGGCGAGGCGCTGGGCCGCGAGCTGACGGCGGCTGACATGGCAAAGCTGTGCGGGCTATCGGCCGCCGGCGGCGCCGAAAAGCTGCGCAGGTGGGAAGTCACCGGCCCGACCCCGAAGGTCGCCGCCCTGCTGCGCGTGCTGGCGATGGCGAGCGAGCACTATCCGATCCTGGAGAAGTTCGACGTGTTCGATCGCCACGACGTCCCGGTCAAGGATCGCGCCGCCCGCCGCCAGGCGTTCCGCGAGCAGATGCGCGACGATGTGCGCAAGCGCCTGGCCTAAAGCGCGATGACATTAGGTTGAATCATCATCGCGCTTTAGCTCCTTGTTTGAGCATGATCTCCGCGCAAACGCGTTCCGCATTTGTCGCGAGGGAAAACCGCTTCGCACTTTTCCGGATCATGCTCTCTAACCGACGGCTTGGTTAACAGGAAATGCGCGCCGCGCACACCGCGTTAAGCCTTGCTTCATTCCACCTTAAGCGTTCGTTAGGCACAACAAAACGTTTCGCCGCAAAGGCTGCGACTTAACGCTCCGCGCAGCGTTCCGGTGACTGCATTTTATTCAAATGCGGTCTAACCCGTCGCCGTGGATGGCGCCATTCACGCTGCGCCTCATGACTTGTCCGGAGACTGCCCCCATGAAGAAGTTCCTGCTCGCAACCGCCGCCGTCGCGGCGGCCGTCGCTGCCTTTGGCGCGACCGCCAACGCCGCCGATTTCAACCGTGGCTATTATCAGAAGGCGCCCGCGCCTGTTTACGCCGCTCCGCTCTACAACTGGACCGGCTTCTATCTCGGCGGCCATCTCGGCGGCGTTTTCTCCCAGAACAACAATTTCAACGGCCTCGCGCTGTCCGACTCCGACGCCCGCTTCATGGGCGGCGTGCAGGCCGGTTACGACTGGCAGCTGTCGCCGATGTGGGTGATCGGCCTCGAAGGCCAGTATTCCTGGGTCGGCGGCCATCAGCTCAACGCGATCTTCCCGGGCGGCTACGTCTACAACAACAACCAGCGCGGCATCGGCTCGATCACCGGCCGCGTCGGCTACACCTGGGGTCCGGGCCTGATCTATGTGAAGGGCGGTTATGCCTATTCCGACAACAACGAAACGGTGACGCTCGGCGGCGCGCCGGTCGGCTTCAGGCTCAGCGACAACCACAGCAACGGCTGGACCATCGGCGGCGGCGCCGAATACATGTTCGCGCCGAACTGGTCGGCCAAGGTCGAGTACCAGTACTATGACTTCGGCGACAGCCGCTTCACCGCGCCGGGCGCGCTGGTGCCGGTCGGCAGCTTCCACAATGACGAGCACACGGTGAAGGCGGGCCTCAACTACCGCTTCAATCTCGGCAACCTCGGCGGCCCTGCTTACGGCCGCTACTGAGAGCACGCCCACAACCAACAGTGGAAAAGGCCGGCGCAAGCCGGCCTTTTTGCATCCGATCGCGTGCATCGATTCCGCACGGCGAACCGAGACGTCGCCACTGCGCGGCAGCCCTGAAAAATCCCGCAGATCGTCGCAATTTTCCCGATTTTGTTAACCGGCCGCACCGATACTCCCGCGCCGGGGAAACATCCAAGAGTAGTGGCCAAGGATAGTGGCCAAGCGTAGTGGGCCAGGGGGCACAGGGGCAATGGCGTTTCGGTTCAAGCTCGGCAAACCAAATCTCAAGCGTATCCATCTGCCGCAAATGGGCGTCAGGGGCAGCCTGTTCGCGGCGTTCGCTGTGATCGCAGGCATGGCGCTGGTGATCAGCGCAGGCGCCGGCATCGTGCTGCATCAGCTCGCCGGCACCATGACCGATCTCTCCGGCCGCGACATTCCGCGGCTTGCCGCGAGCCTGCAACTTGCCGCGCAAAGCGCTTCGCTCGCGGCGCAAGGCCCCGGCCTGCTCGCCGTGCAGAGCGAGGACGCGCTGAACGATCGCACCAAGAAGGTGCAGGACGTCGCGCGGCTCACCAGCGCCAAGCTCGGCGAGATCATCGAGCTCGGCGCCGACAAATCCGTGGTCAGCGCATTGCAGGAGAACGTCAAGAACACCGACGAGGCCACCAAGAGCCTGATCTCGGCGGCGCGCGAGCGGCTCGAGGTCGGCGCGCTGCGCGACAAGCAGTACAACGCACTGCGCAAGGCGCAGGCGGCGTTCGTCTCCGCCGCAAGTCCCGCGATGCTCGACGCGCAGACCCGGCTCAACGCCATCCTCGCCGCGGCCGAAGTCTCCGCGGACGACGCCACTGAAGCTGCCCGCACCGTCGGCCAGATCAGCAACGTGCTCGCCGCCGGCAATCTGATGGCCGCCGACATGACCGCGGCGCTGTCGGCCAATTCCAGCGAAACCCTCGATGCGATCGAGGCCGAGTTCAAGGCCGGGCGCGAACGCGTCAAGTCCAACCTCGAGGACCTGCCGAACAATCCCGCGATCGTCGCGGTGCGCGACACCGCCTCGAGGCTGCTCGTGCTCGGCGAAGGCAAGACCGGCGTGTTCAAGATCCGCCAGAAGGAGCTCGACGCGATCGACTACGGCCAGACCATCCTGGAAGAGACGCGCAAGCTCAATGTCGGGCTCGGCATCAGCGTCCAGCAGCTGGTCGACGCGGTGCAGAAGGAGACCGACAGTTCGACCTTCCAGGCGCGGCAGCAGATCTCGCTCGCGACCATGGTGATGATCGGCCTCGGCGCCCTGACGTTGGTCGGCTCGTTCCTGTTCGTCTGGCTCTATGTCGGACGCAACATCCTGCGCCGCATCCGCGGCCTGCAGCGCTCGATGCAGCTGCTGTCCGACGGCGACCTCGACACCGAGATCCCGCAGAGCCGCCAGCGCGACGAGATCGCCGTCATGGCCGACGCGCTGCAGGTGTTCCGCGAGAGCATGGTCGAGAGCCGCGAGCTCACGGAAAACCAGAACAAGGATCGCAGCGCCAAGGCGGAGCGCGCCTCGCGCATGGAAGCGCAGATCGTCACGTTCGAATCCAACGTCCGCAGCGCGCTCGGCAGCCTGCAGACCGCGGCGAACTCGATGCAGTCGACTGCGCAGAGCATGTCGGCGACCGCGGACCAGTCGAGCGCGCTGGTCAATGCCGTCGCGTCGGCCGCCGAGGAAACCTCGGTCAACGTGCAGACGGTGTCGGCCGGCACCGAGGAGCTGTCGTCCTCGATCCAGGAGATCGGCCGCCAGGTCGTGACCTCGGCGGAGATCGCCCGCAAGGCGGTGGAGGAAGCCAGCGCCACCGACAGCACGATGCAGGGGCTCGCCGACAATGCCGCACGCATCAGCGTCGTGGTCGACCTGATCCAGACCATCGCCTCGCAAACCAATCTGCTCGCGCTCAACGCCACCATCGAGGCGGCGCGCGCCGGCGAGGCCGGCCGCGGCTTTGCCGTGGTCGCCTCCGAGGTGAAGAACCTCGCGAGCCAGACCGCGAAGGCAACCGAGGAAATCCGCCAGCAGATCGTCAGCATGCAGGAGGTGACGACGACGGCAGTCTCCGCCATCCGCAACATCTCGAGCACGATCGGCGAGATCAACGACGTCACCACCGCGATCGCCGCCGCGGTCGAGCAGCAGGGCGCGGCGACCCGCGAGATCGCCCGCAACATCCAGCATGCGGCGGGCGGCACCAGCGAGGTGTCGAGCAACATCGTCGGCGTGTCCACCGCGTCGGCCGAGGCGGGCACCGCCGCCGGCGAGGTGCTGAGCGCCTCCGACGCACTGCGCCGCGAGGCCGACGTGCTGCGCTCGGAGATCGACGGCTTCCTGTCGAACATCCGCGCGGCGTAGGTACAGCGTCGTTCCGGGGCTATGCGAAGCATAGAACCCGGAACCTCGAGATTCCGGGTTCGCCTCTTCGAGGCGCCCCGGAATGACGGGCACGTATTCGCAAGACCGTTCGCTTCATCCGGGCTTCTGTAACGGGCCTTGGTTAGTCAATCCCTTTTCGCGTCATCCACTCGCCGGGCACTTGCTTCTGTACGGGATCGGCGCGAAGGCCGTCGCCTGATGGGGTGCATTGAGGAGCCGGCCGGCCAATCTACGGATTGCGTGGTCGTGAGCCACTTCCCGGATGGCGGCCTGACCGGATCCATCGTCCCAGCGGAGGGACTTCGCTCGGGGAGAGCCTGGTGTCGTGGCCCGCCCGGAACCGATTGCTGCTCCTGGCTAGATGGCCTTGGTCATCGGGTTGAACGGTTTGGTGTCGGCGAGCATGCGATGCAGGATCACGGCGAGCTTGCGAGCCAGCGCTACCTTGGCCTTGCGCATGCCTGCGCGCCGGGCGATCCGCATCGCCCAGCTCTTCAATGCCGAGCAATTCTTGACCGGCTTGGTCAGCATGACGTGAGCTGCCTGGTAGAGTGCCTCGCGCACGGAGGCATCCCCGATCTTGCTGATGCGGCCGGTGTAGTCGGTCTCACCGGACTGGTACTTCTTCGGGGTGAGCCCAAAGTGGGCTCCCGTGGCCTTCGAGGAGCGGAAGCGCTTCGGGTCGTCGATCGCCGCGGCATAGGTGAGCGCCACGATCGGACCAACGGACGGCGTTGTCATCAGGAGCTTGGCGGATGGATGCGTCCTGGCGAGCTTCTGGGTGTGCTTGTCCAGGCTCTTGAACTCCCGCAGCAGCACCGCATGGGCTTGGAGCAGCGCCGCCGCGACCAACTCCAGTCCGGGATGGCCGGTCACGAGCTCGCGGATGCGTCCGGCGAACGTGCGCTCGGTGGTCGCACCGACCTTCAGGCCAAAACCGCGAAGTATGCCGCGCAGGCTGTTCTCGACATCGCGAAGCTTGGATTGCAGCAGCTTGCGCGCCGTCAGGATGGCGCGGGTCTCCTGCGCCGCGACCGACTTGCAGTGCACCGGCCGGAACCAGCCGAGCCGCATCAACTGCGCGATCCGGCGGGCATCGTTGCGGTCCGTCTTCACCGGCATCGACTTGAAGGCTTCGCGAACGTGCCGCGTTTCCAGCAGCTCGACCGCAAGCCCTGCGTCTCGCAGACCCGCATACAGCCATTGCGACAAGGGGCCTGCCTCCAGCCCGATCCGTTCCAGTACCAGACCCAGCGACCGGAACCAGGCGATCAGCGCCGCCGGCTCGCTCGCAACCTTCGTCTCGCGCAAAATCTTGCCTGTCCCATCGACAAGGCAAACGCTCGAGCATTCCAAAGACACGTCAATTCCTGCATAGTGGTACATGGTCGTCCCTTAATGATGCTTGGAGCGGGCTTGCCCGACTCCGTTGAACACCATCAGTTTGAGGGACGACCGCCTTCCAACCAACAGGCCGCTCGCGAGCGCGCTTCCAAATTGCGCCGTAGCGAGCGGGCGGCCGGCCCGTTACCCCATCTACGGAATTCCGGCGATTTCTCGTCCCATTCTCCGGACGACTATCTGATTTTTCGGCTGGCGCGGCGGCCCGTGTGCCGCTAAGCCGGTAGCATGCATACGAAGACCGACCCCGTGCACTCCTCGGCGGAGGCACTGCGATACCCTTGGGAGAACCATCCCGGCCACGACCAGGTCGTGGAGGTGGCTCCCGGCGTGCTGTGGGCGCGGCTGAAGCTGCCGTTCCGCCTCAACCATGTGAACATCTATCTGCTCGCCGACGGCGACGGCTGGACCATGGTGGATGCCGGCTTCGGCAACGAGGAATCGATCGCGGCCTGGACCACGCTGTTCGAGGGGCCGCTGAAACACGTCAAGGTCACCCGCCTGATCGTGACGCATTCGCATCCCGACCATGTCGGTCTCGCCGGCTGGATCACCGAGCGCTTCGGCTGCCCGCTGTTCATGTCGCAGGTGGAATATCTGCAGTCGGTCTATCACCAGAACCGCGGCACCGAGGAGCGGCGCAACGCGCAGCGGCTGTTCTTCCGCCGCCACGGCATGGACGAGGACCTCACCGAGAAGCTGCTCGGCCGTGGCCAGGATTACCTGAAGCGCGTGTCGGTGCTGCCGCCGTCCTATCACCGCCTCACCCATGGCGACGAGGTCGTGATCGGCACGCGGCGCTTCAAGGTGATCACCGGCGGCGGCCACGCGCTCGACCAGGTGATGCTGTATTGCGCGGCCGACAAGCTGTTCCTGTCCGCCGACCAGGTGCTCAGCAAGATCTCGCCCAATGTCAGCGTCTGGGCGGTCGAGCCCGAGCAGAACTCGCTCGGCGAATATCTGGCCTCGCTGGCAAGCCTGACCACCACCCTGCCCTACGACGTGATGGTGCTGCCGGGCCACGGCGTGCCGTTCTACGGGCTGAAGACCCGGATCAAGCAGCTCGCCGATCACCATGAGGAGCGCTGCCGGCTGATCGCCGAGGCCTGCCGCGAGGTGCCGCAGACCTCCAAGGAGCTGGTGCCCGTGGTGTTCCACAAGCACGTGCTGGACGAGCACCAGATGGGCTTCGCCGCCGGTGAGCTGGTCGCCCATGTCAATTACATGCTGGTCGAGGGCCGCCTGACGGCCGAAATGCACGCCGACGGCATGCTGCGCTTCAAGACCACCTGAACCCGGCCGGGCGGCAAGGCATCGCCCGGCGATTTGAACCGAAATCGAGCCGAACGGCCCCGGCTAGGGCAATTTGCCCAACTGCGACGCATGCCCAGATGTGGGTCAATGCATGGACATTAGAGCTGGAAAAGCTCTAAGAAGAAGCAGTCATTCCGGTCAGGTTCCGCTTTCTGGGTTTGCCGATGGATTACAGCCAGTTCTTCAATACCGCCCTCAACCGCCTGCACGACGAGCGGCGCTACCGGGTGTTTGCCGACCTCGAACGGATCGCGGGCCGCTTCCCGCACGCCACCTGGCATTCGCCGAAGGGCAGCCGCAACGTCGTGATCTGGTGCTCCAACGACTATCTCGGCATGGGCCAGCATCCCAAGGTGGTCGGTGCCATGGTCGAGACCGCGACCCGGGTCGGCACCGGCGCCGGCGGCACCCGCAACATCGCGGGCACCCATCATCCGCTGGTGCAGCTCGAGGCGGAACTCGCCGACCTCCACGGCAAGGAAGCCTCGCTGCTGTTTACCTCGGGCTATGTCTCGAACCAGACCGGCATCTCGACGCTCGCCAAGCTGATCCCGAACTGCCTGATCCTGTCGGACGCGCTGAACCACAATTCGATGATCGAAGGCGTCCGCCAGGCCGGCTGCGAACGCCAGATATTCCGCCACAACGACGTCGCGCATCTCGAGGAGCTCTTGATCGCCGCCGGTCCCGACCGGCCGAAGCTGATCGTCTGCGAGAGCCTTTATTCGATGGACGGCGACGTCGCACCGCTCGGCAAGATCTGCGATCTCGCCGAGCAATACGGCGCCATGACCTATCTCGACGAAGTGCATGCGGTCGGCATGTACGGCCCGCGTGGCGGCGGCATCGCCGAGCGCGACGGCGTGATGCACCGGATCGATATCGTCGAGGGCACGCTGGCAAAAGCCTTTGGCTGCCTCGGCGGCTACATCGCGGGCCGCGCCGAGGTCATCGACGCGGTGCGCTCCTATGCGCCGGGCTTCATCTTCACCACCGCGCTGCCGCCGGCGATCTGCTCGGCCGCGACGGCTGCGATCCGGCACCTGAAGACCTCGAACTGGGAGCGCGAGCGCCACCAGGACCGTGCCGCCCGCACCAAGGCGATCCTGACCGCCGCCGGCCTGCCGGTCATGTCGAGCGACACCCATATCGTGCCGCTGTTCGTCGGCGATCCCGAGAAGTGCAAGCGGGCCTCCGACCTGCTGCTCGAGGACCACGGCATCTACATCCAGCCGATCAACTATCCGACGGTCGCCAAGGGCACCGAGCGGCTGCGCATCACGCCCTCGCCCTACCATGACGACGGCCTGATCGACGCGCTGGCCGAGGCGCTGCTCCAGGTCTGGGACCGGCTCGGCCTGCCCCTGCACCAGAAGTCGCTGGCCGCCGAGTAACCCTATCCGCTTCCGACCCCGAATTTGGGCCGGCCGTGCATCGCGCGGCCGGTCCTTTGCGTTATAATCCTGACAACCGGCCCTTCCCCAGCGGCCGGGACAGGAGATGAGCAGCGATGCTGCACGACTGGGGCGTAATCGCCACGGCGTTCGCCTACATCGGATTGTTGTTCTTCATTGCCAGCCGCGGCGACCGCAGCTCGCCGGGCGAGCGCGGCCGCGCCAGCCAGTGGATCTATCCGCTGTCGCTGGCGATCTACTGCACCTCCTGGACCTTCTTCGGCTCGGTCGGCTTCGCCACCCGCACCAGCATCGACTTCCTGGCGATCTATGTCGGCCCGATCGTGATGGTCGGATTGTGCACGCCGCTGCTGCGCCGGGTGATCGCGCTCGCCAAGTCGCAGAACATCACCTCGATCGCCGACTTCATCGCCGCGCGCTACGGCAAGAGCCAGGCGGTGGCGGCGACAGTGGCACTGATCGCGATCATCGGCTCGGTGCCCTACATCGCGCTGCAGCTCAAGGCGGTGGCGGCGTCGCTGGAGACCATCCTGAGCGAGGACCAGGCGTTCTCGAAAATCCCCGTGATCGGCGACATCGCGCTGATGGTCACGCTGGCGATGGCGGTGTTCGCGGTGCTGTTCGGCACCCGCCACACCGACGCGACCGAGCACCAGCACGGCCTGATCCTCGCGATCGCGGCCGAGTCCATCGTCAAGCTGGTCGCCTTCATCGCCGCCGGCGCTTTCGTCACCTTCTGGATGTTCTCGCCGGTCGAGCTCTACGAGCGTGCCCTGAAGACGCCGGAGGCGGTGCGCGCGATCGAATATGTCCCGTCGATCGGCAATTTCCTGATCATGACGCTGCTGTCGTTCTGCGCGGTCATGCTGCTGCCGCGCCAGTTCCATGTCAGCGTGGTGGAGAATTCGACGCCCGCCGAAGTCACCCGGGCGCGCTGGCTGTTCCCGCTCTACCTCATCGCCATCAACCTGTTCGTGATTCCGATCGCGATCGCAGGCCTCGTCATCTTCCCGTTCGGCGCGGTCGATGCCGACATGTTCGTGCTGGCGCTGCCGATCGAGGGCAATTCGCAATTGCTCAGCCTCGCCGTGTTCGTCGGCGGGCTGTCGGCGGCGACCGCGATGGTGATCGTCGAATGCGTCGCGCTGTCGATCATGGTCTCCAACGACATCGTGCTGCCGCTGGTCTTGCCGCGCAGCGACGACGCCAGCGCCGGCCAGAAGGACTTTGGCGATTTCCTGCTGAAGGCGCGCCGCTTCTCGATCTTCGCCATCATGGTGCTGGCGTATTTCTACTATCGCGCGCTCGGCAATACCCAGCTGGTCGCGATCGGCCTGCTGTCGTTTGCCGCGATCACCCAGCTGGCGCCGGCGTTCTTCGGCGGCCTGTTCTGGCGCAGAGCCACCGCACGCGGCGCCATGGCGGGCATGCTGGTCGGCTTCGCGACGTGGCTCTACACGCTGTTCATCCCGAGCTTCCTGGAAACCTCGACCACCGGCCTGATGCTGCTGCAGCACGGGCCGTTCGGGATCGAGGCGTTGCGGCCGCAGGCGCTGTTCGGCGCCGACCTGCCGCCGCTGCTGCACGGCGTGCTGTGGAGCCTTGCGCTCAACATCCTCACCTATGTGCTGTTCTCGCTGGCGCGCGCGCCGTCCTCGATCGAGTTGTTGCAGGCCGACGTGTTCGTGCCCAACGCGCTGGCCCCGATCGCGCCCAGCTTCCGGCGCTGGCGCACCACGGTGACGGTGGAGGATATCCAGAGCACGGTGACGCAATATCTCGGCCCCGACCGCACCCGCGAGGCCTTCGCCTCCTTCGCCGTCGACCGCAACATCGTGCTGCTGGCGTCGGCTCCGGCCGATTTCGAGTTGCTGCAGCATGCCGAGCGGTTGATCGCCTCCTCGATCGGGGCCGCGTCCTCGCGCCTTGTGATGTCGCTGCTGCTGCAACGGCGCACGGTGTCGGCCAAGGCCGCGCTGAAACTGCTCGACGACTCCCACGCCGCCCTGCACTTCAACCGCGAGATCCTGCAGACCGCGCTCAATCACGTGCGCCAGGGCATCGCGGTGTTCGACGCCGATCTGCAGCTGATCTGTTCCAACCGCCAGTTCTCCGAATTGCTGGGGCTGCCGCAGCATCTGGTGCAGCTCGGCATCCCGCTGTCCGAAATCCTCGAATTCATGGGCGCGATCAGTCCGCCTGCGTCCGGCGACGGCGACAGCCTGCTGCAGGCCCGCCTGCGCGCCTACACCACCGAGGGCGAGCCTTATCTGGAACGCTTCACCGACCGCCATCTGGTGATCGAGGTGCGTGCCAACCGCATGCCGGGCGGCGGGCTCGTCATCACCTTCTCCGACGTCACGCCGAGCTTCGAGGCGGCGGAGGCGCTGGAGCGCGCCAACGCGACGCTGGAAAAGCGGGTGCGCGACCGCACCGAGGAGCTGACGCGGCTGAATTCGGAGCTCGCGCTCGCCAAGGGCATCGCGGAAGACGCCAACGCCTCGAAGACACGCTTCCTTGCGGCCGCCAGCCACGACATCCTGCAGCCGCTCAATGCGGCGCGCCTCTACGTCACGAGCCTGGTCGAGCGCCAGAACGGCGGCGAGGATTCGCGCCTGGTCGAGAACATCGACGACTCGCTCGAGGCGATCGAGGACATCCTGGGCGCGCTGCTCGACATTTCCAGGCTCGATGCCGGCGCCATGACGCCGGCGATCACGAGCTTCCGGATGGCCGACCTGATGCGCTCGCTGGAGATCGAGTTCATGCCGATCGCCCGCGACAAGGGCCTCGACCTGCGCTTCGTGCCGTGCTCGCTGCCGGTCGAATCCGACCGCTCGCTGCTGCGCCGGCTGCTGCAGAACTTCATCTCCAACGCGATCAAATATACCCCGCGCGGCCGCGTCTTGATCGGCTGCCGCCGCCGCGGCACCACGCTCCAGATCAGCATCTTCGACACCGGCGTCGGCATTCCCGTGCAGAAGCGCGGCGAGATCTTCAAGGAGTTCCACCGCCTCGAGCAGGGCGCCCGGATCGCCCGCGGCCTCGGCCTCGGCCTGTCGATCGTCGAGCGGCTGGCGCGGGTGCTCAACCACCGCATCGCGATCTCGGCCAATGTCAGCGGCGGCTCGGCGTTCTCGGTCACCGTGCCGGTCGCGACCGCGGTCAACCATACTGCGGCCGTCACCACCGCCACGCCCCTGTCGAAGACGCCGATGAGCGCGCTCGCTGATTGTCTGCATCGAGAATGATCCTGCCATCCTCGACGGCATGAAGACGCTGCTGACGGCGTGGGACGCCGAGGTGATCGCGGTGCTCGACGCCGACGGCGCGATCAGCGCGATCGAGGCCGCCGGTGGCCGCGTCACCGGCGTCCTGGTCGACTACCATCTCGACCGCGGCAACGGCGTCGCCGCGATCCGCGAGATCCGCCGCCGCTTCGGCGACGGCATTCCGGCGATCCTGATCACCGCCGACCGCAGCCCTGCGGTGCGCGCCGCCGCGCGCGAGGAAAACATCGCGGTGCTGAACAAGCCGGTGAAACCCGCCTCGCTCCGCGCCCTACTCGGACAATGGCGCACCCAGCAGATGGTGGCGGCGGAGTAGCGCGCGGCGGCGCAATCCAGGCGCGGATCTCGCATTGGATCATGATGCGACTGGATCGAATCGCATCATGAAGGCACGGCAAAGACACGGCGCTCCCTCCCGCAAGCGCGAGAGGTGAAGCGAGCCTGCGCAGTGGCCGGCTCAACCGAAAATCACATGCTCCAGCAAGATCGCCAAGCGTCGGGTTAGTTCGGCCCCATTCCGGCCGACGCCGGGTGCCCTGGCACCTGAAAGCGCTTGCCTGTGTCGGTGACGTTGGTTCCGTCGACCTTGAGGATCGAGAAATCCTGGCTGAGGTAGTTCCCGACCAGGATGTATTTTCCGTCAGGCGTGAAGACCGCGGCCTCAGGCAGTCCGCCGACTTCGATATCTCCGGTCTTGGTCACTTTCTTGCCGTCGATCTTCAGGACCGAGACGCTGCCGTTCTTCTCATGGAAGAACGCATTCTTCATGTTCGAGCCGCGCAGGATCACCGAGACTGCGAGATCCCCCTTCGGACTGACGCCAAGCCCCTCCGGTCCATCGCCGACCACCACGCGATCGATGATGCGCGGCGGCTTCGCTTCGAGATCGATGACGCTGGCCGTGTCGACGCTGCCGTCCGACGCGCCTGAGTTGCCATTGTCCGACGTCAACGCGATCTTGCTGTTCGGGGTCACTGCCACATTGTAAGGCCATTGGCCGGTCGGCAGGTCTATCTTGGCGTAGGTGACTTTGTCGCCGGCGATATCGAGCACCGATATCTTGTGCCCGGGAAAACGCGCAACCAGCGCGTGCTTGCCGTCTGGCGCGAACGCGACATGTGCGACACTGTCAGGCATCGATATCGTGTCCGTGATCTTGACGTCAGTGCCGTTGACTGAAAGTACGCTGATCGAATTGTCCCCGCGGTTGGCAACCAACGCCATCTTGCCATCGGGACTGAAGCTCAACCCTGATGGCTGCTTTCCACCGGCAATGGTCGCTGCCAGCTTGGGCGGGGTCGCCTTGAGATCGATCACATAGATCTTGTTATCCGGCACCTGCTTCAGAGCGTCGCCTTCCTTCACCACGTCGACCGAATCCGCGACCAGCGCCACCGTTCCGGTCGGATCGATAGCGACGTTGACCGGGGGGCCGACTACCGAGTTCTTCAATGGGAGAGAAGCCGCAATCTTCGGGTTCTCGGGATCGGCGAGATCGATGATCAGCACTTGATCCTTGCCGGGCGCGGACAGCACCGGCTTGCCGTCGTCGTCCCACAACAGCTTCTCGTCCAGGCCGACGATCATGAAGGGCTTGGCCTGAGCGCAATTGAAAGAGCTGGTACCGAGAAGGATTGCCGCAGCCAGAGATAGTCCGGCGACGCGAGTGACGGAAATCATGGCGTTCTCCCCAAAAGCACGCGGCCTCTCACGGGCCGGTGCCGGACAGGATACTCGGTTTTCGACCGATGCGCAGTTTGAATGGGATCTGGATGGCTTCGCGAAAGCGTGCCATCGGGCGCGCTTTCGCGCCACCCGCCGGCTCGCAATGCCGTGGCCCGAGCCCGGAAATCACAGCTGGAGTTGCTCGGGACTACGTCGGCGGCGTGCCCTGGCGCCATTGGCCGCCGGCGATCTTGGCGGCGGCGATCACGGCTTGGGTGCGGCTTTCGACGCCGAGCTTCTGCAGGATCGCCGAGACATGGGCCTTGATGGTCGCTTCGGAAACGCCGAGCTCGTAGGCGATCTGCTTGTTGAGCAGCCCCTCGGACAGCATCATCAGCACCCGCACCTGCTGCGGGGTCAGCGTCACCAGCCGGTCGCGCAGCCGCGTCATGTCGGGATCGCCGGCCGCCGACAGATCGGTGTCCGGCGGCACCCAGACGTCGCCCTCCATCACCTTCATGATGGCATCCCGCAGCGTCTCGACGCCGAAGCGCTTGGGGATGAAACCGGAAGCGCCAAAGTCGAGCGAGCGGCGGATGGTCCCGGCATCGTCACTGGCGGATACGATCACCACCGGGATCGCCGGATACTGCGCCCGCAGATAGATCAGGCCGGAGAAACCGCTGATCCCCGGCATGCTCAGGTCCAGCAGGATCAGGTCGACCTCGGAGTCCCGCTCCAGCAGCGCGGTCAGATCCTCGAACGATCCGGCCTCGCTGATCGTGGCCGAACTCACGACGCTCGACACCGCCTGACGCAACGCATCGCGGAACAGCGGATGGTCGTCGGCGATGACAAGATGAGTATTGGCAGCAGCAGTCATCTCAGTCCCACAAGCGGGCTTTAGGCAAACCCGCGTCGCTCGGTTTTCGCCCGCGCGGCAGTATCACGCAAGCGCTTGATAATACCAGATGCCAACGCGGTTAACCCGCGCAGCTTGTGCGCCGCAATAGACGCCTGCGGAGGCGTTCCATCCTGCTCTTCCTTCAGAAGATAGGTTCGATCCTGAAAAGGCCAAAAGTCTTATTGGGGCGGGTTTCACTGCGATGTTACCTTCATCTCAAGCCGAGGGCCTATTCGGGCCTCACCCGCCAGCCGGGGGCGAGCATGGCAGCAATATTTCGGGGGGAGCAATCCAGATGTCCACTATGACTGCAACTTCGGCGCGGCCCGCCGGCATGACAAAGGATGAGCGTTTCGTCATCCTCGCGTCGTCGCTCGGTACCGTGTTCGAGTGGTACGACTTCTATCTCTACGGTTCGCTGGCCGGCATCATCGGCGCGCAGTTCTTCTCGGACTATCCGCCGGCGACCCGCGACATCTTCGCGTTGCTGGCATTCGCCGCGGGCTTCCTGGTGCGCCCGTTCGGCGCGATCGTGTTCGGCCGGGTCGGCGACATCGTCGGCCGCAAATACACCTTCCTCGTCACCATCCTGATCATGGGTCTGTCGACCTTCATCGTCGGCCTGTTGCCCAACGCCAAGACCATCGGCATCGCGGCGCCGATCATCCTGATCTCGCTGCGCCTGCTGCAGGGCCTCGCGCTCGGCGGCGAATATGGCGGTGCCGCGACCTATGTCGCTGAGCATGCCCCGCCCGGCAAGCGCGGCTACTACACCTCGTTCATCCAGACCACGGCAACGCTTGGACTGTTTCTGTCGCTGCTGGTGATCCTGTTCACGCGAACCCTCACCGGCGAAAAGGACTTCGCCGACTGGGGCTGGCGCATTCCATTCCTGGTGTCGGTGCTGCTGCTCGGCATCTCGGTCTGGATCCGGCTGCGGCTGAACGAATCGCCGGTGTTCCAGCGGATGAAGGAGGAGGGCAAGACCTCCAAGGCGCCGCTGACCGAGGCCTTCGCGACCTGGAGCAACGCCAAGATCGTGATCCTCGCGCTGCTCGGCCTGACCATGGGCCAGGCGGTGATCTGGTACACGGGCCAGTTCTACGCGCTGTTCTTCCTGCAATCGATTCTGAAGGTCGACGGCTACACCGCCAACCTCTTGATCGCCTGGTCTCTGTTGCTCGGCACCGGCTTCTTCCTGGTGTTCGGCGCGCTGTCGGACAAGATCGGCCGCAAGCCGATCATCCTGGCGGGCTGCCTGATCGGCGCACTCACGCTGTTCCCGATCTTCAAGATGATCACGACCAACGCCAATCCGGCGCTGGAGAAGGCCTATGAGACTGTCAAGGTGCAGGTGGTTGCGGATCCGGCCGGCTGCGGCGATCTGTTCAACCCGGTCGGCACCCGCGTCTTCAGCGCGCCTTGCGACACCGCCCGCGCCTTCCTGGCCCAATCGTCGGTGAAATATTCGACGGTGCCGGGCCCGGCCGGCTCGCCGGTGAAGATCCTGATCAACGACAAGGAAGTGCCGTATACGGACGCCAAGACGTCGAACCCCGCAATCCTCGCGGCGGTGCAGGCGGCGGGCTATCCGAAGCCGGGTGACGCCGGCATCGTGAAGATGTCGCACCCGTTCGATGTCTTCCGTCCGCAGGTGGCCGCGGTCATCGGCCTGCTGTTCATCCTGGTGCTCTACGTCACCATGGTCTACGGCCCGATCGCCGCCATGCTGGTCGAACTGTTCCCGACCCGCATCCGCTACACCTCGATGTCGCTGCCCTATCATATCGGCAACGGCTGGTTCGGCGGCCTGCTCCCGGCGACCGCGTTCGCGATCACCGCCTCGACCGGCGACATCTACTCCGGTCTCTGGTATCCGGTCATCTTCGCCGCAATCACCGTCGTGGTCGGCGCGCTGTTCATTCCGGAAACCAAGGACGTCGACATCACCAAGACCTGACCGTCGACATCGCGATCAGAATTGCATCGGCCGCGGAGCGATCCGCGGCCGAGTCATTTGGAGGCCGCGTCTTAAAAGACAGGTCGCGCGCGTCAGCGCGTGGCGCCGATGAATTGCAGCACGATCTCGCGCCGGTGCGGACGGGCGCGATGCTCGATCAGATAGATGCCCTGCCAGGTGCCGAGCGCCATCTCGCCGTCGAGCACGGGGACCTGCAGCGAGGTCGCCGTCAGCATGGTCTTGATGTGCGCCGGCATGTCGTCAGGGCCTTCGGTGTCGTGACGCCAGCCGCCGTCTTCGGGCGCTGCGCGGTCGAGCGCCGTCTTCAGATCGACCAGCACGGTCGGATCGGCATTCTCCTGGATCGTCAGCGAGGCCGAGGTGTGGCGGATGAACAGCGTGACCACACCCTCGCCGGCACGCGCCTCGCGCAGGAATTTGGCGACCTCGCGCGTGATGTCGGTAAAGCCGGCGCCCGACGTTTCGACCGCCAGGCGCGACGACACGATGCTGGTTGCCGCGACGGAGGATGGCGCCGAGTGCGACATTTGCTTCGATGAACTCATCTTACCTCTAGACCGTCGTCCCGGCGAAGGCCGGGACCCATAACCACCGATGTTCATTGGTTACGCGAGATATCAACTCCGAGTCGTCGAAATCGAGAGGCTACGGCGTATGGGTCCCGGCTTTCGCCCATAGGCGCTAAAATAGGATTTGCGCCTTGGATTCGTTTGTGATTCCAAGATGGAATGGCACACGAATCGCTTGTGAACAAAGATTGGGCGCGCGTTGTCGCCCGACTTGGCGGAGCCGAGGCTCTGAACATTAGCGCGCGCAAGACGAAGGCGTTTGTCCGTCCGCGGGAGATCAGCAATGCGGTCGACTTGCTGCGCCTGATCTTGGCTTATTGCCTTGGTGAGAAAGGGCTGCGGTTGACGGCGGCATGGGCCACGTCGGTTGGGCTTGTCGATATCTCCAACGTGGCTCTGTTGTATCGCTTACGTCAGTGCGGAGATTGGCTGGCAATCTTGGTCGAGCAGGCGCTTGCCGACGCGGCGCCGAAGGCGAGCCGCGGTCGTCTGATCCGTATTGTTGACGCCACGACGGTCCCCAAGGCTGGGACGAGCGGCAGGAACAAGAACGCAGTGTGGCGTATCCATAGCGCGTTCGATCTTCCGCAGGAGCGCTTTGGTCACTTCGAGCTGACCGATCAGCGAGCGGGCGAGACGCTGGATCGGATACCGGCGGTTGCCGGTGAGATCCGTCTTGCCGATCGCGCCTATCTGCAACCGGAGCGCATGGCGCATCTCGTCGATGCCGATGCAGACTTCGTGATCCGGGCCGGCTGGAAGAGCGCGCGCTGGCTCGATGCCGAAGGTAATCTTGTTGACCTCACTGCCGAACTGCGCAACGCCTCGGCGCGTGGCCTGATCGATCGGCCGATTTGGATAAAGCGCAAGTCAGGTGCGCCGCCGCTCGCAGTGCGTCTGGTTGCCGCGAAGAAGCCGGCGCAAGCTGCTGCGGCTGCGCGACGCAAGGCGCGCCGGACTGCACAAAAGGGAGGTCATCAGCTCTCCAGGCAAACACTTGACGCCGCAGATTGGGTGATCCTGGTGACCTCACTCAGGCCAGAGGACTTCACGACTGCAGATATCCTCGCCCTCTATCGGCTGCGATGGCGCATTGAGCTCGGCTTCAAGCGGCTGAAAAGCCTGATTGGCCTGAAGGGACCTCCCGGAACCGACGAGCGGTCCGCCAGACCCCATATCCTCGCTCATCTGCTGATCATTCTATTGCTCGAGCCGCTCGTCGACGAACTCGAAGACTCTCCCCGCTTGCCCGACGCCGCCTGACCCACCCAGTGACGTGGCGTCTGCTGCGCCAGCTCGTCGCTTCGCTACGGCAAGCGATCATTCCACAGCCCGCAATCGCTCTACTCTGCAGAGCCAGTCACGCTCTCCGGCGACATCTACGCGAGCCACCCAGACATAAGCGCCACTATCAGACTATGATCAAACTATCTTAGCGCCTATGGGCTTTCGCCGGGACGACGCTGGAGAGACAGCGCCAGCACAACATCAAATCTTGCCGCCATTGATGTCGCGCTGCACGCGGTTGGCCATTTCGATCAGTCGCCGCCAGGCCCGCTCCACGAACGACATCATGCGATCCATGTCGCGGTCGCTCGGCAGCGGGATCTCGATCTTGCGCTCGCCCTCGGCGACCTTCGGCTCGGTCTTGGGCTCCGGCTTCTTCAGCTGATCGGATTTCGGCAACGCTTCGTCGGTCTTGGCCGACGGTGCGCGCGCGGCGAGCTCATCCTTGAGCTTGTCATTGTCGGCTTGCAGGCGCCCGATCTCGGCATCCAGCGCCGCCCGCTCGTCCGGCACCATGTAACAGGCCCAGCCGGCGCTGGAATTGGTGCAGGTCGACACCGCGCCGGTGCGCGTGTCGAGCCGCAGGAAACCATCGCCGGCGGGTGATAAGGCGTAGCGGCCATTCTCGGTGTCCGGCACGGTTTGCGCGATCGCCGCGCCGCTTGCGATCAGGATGGCAGCAATTGCGATGGACAATTTCGACGGTGACATCGCGATGGGCATGGCTTGCTCCGCCTCAACCTGATTCCTGCCCTAGACCACAGAGCTATAGGGCTTACGGCCTGACTTCAACGCGTCTTCAAGCAATTCGATCCGGTCCTGGCCCCAGAACACCTCGCCATCGAGCACATATCCGGGCGAGCCGAACACGTCGGCGTCCAATGCATTCTGGCGATTCTGCTCATAGGCCGCGCTGATCGCTTCAGTGCTCGAGCGCTCGACCAGCTGCCGGCCGGGCAAACCGGCATCGTCGGCGAGCTTCACCAGCGTCGCAGGATCAGCAAGATTAAGCTGCTGCTCCCACACCGCGGGATAGGCCCGTTGCAAGAACGGCTCGGGGTCGAGGCCGGCCTCGAGCATCGCGATCACCACGCCATCGGCAAGGCGCCCGTTGAACGGCCAGTTGGCCGGCTGCAAATGAAAATTCAGTCCGCGCTTGTCGCGCCAGCGCTGCAACTCGATCATCCGATAGCGCTGCCGCACCGGATGGCGCTTGGCGAGCGGCAGTCCGCCGGTCTCGGAGAACAGATCGACCAGCAGCACAGGCCGGTAATTTACCTTGAGATCGTAAGTGCTTACGAGTCGAACGAAGGGCTTGTGGCCGATATAGGCCCAGGGGGATTGCAGCGAGAAGTAGTAATCGATCTGGCGCGACATGCGGAACCTGACTGCGTGAGAGGACGGGACTTTCGGCGATCCCAGCAGAGCGGGAATAGCCACGCAATATCGCTCAATGCCACGCAAGCTGTTGCACTGCGATCACTGCGTCACTCTGACCTTGAATATCTCCAAATAAAACCAGCAGAATCAAAGCAATAACTGGTTACGACGCAATCTTGACTTGATTAGACGCGGTAAGTATGGTCCGCGCGGCTTTTGACGGGGACGGGCGCAATTTCCATCATCCGCGGCATCGGTTAGTGTTTCCAGCATGGCTGAGAACACCAACGACGGCGCAAATGGAAGTCGCGATCAATCGCCTCCTGACGAAGCTGCGCTTTCCGCAAGGCTCGGAAGTCTCGATCATCGGTTGTCAGAAATTCGCGACAGCCGCAGGAGCAAGACTGATCAATCCGGTAATGAAAGCGGGGACAGTGCGGCCAGAGCTTCGGCTATGGCGCTCGGTTTTCGTCTTTCCTCGGAGCTGATCGCGGGCGTTGCCGTCGGAGCGGCGATTGGCTGGGGGTTCGACCGTTTGCTGTCGACGTCGCCATTCGGCTTCATCGTGTTAACGCTGCTCGGCTTCGTCGCCGGGGTGGTCAACGTGGTGAGGTCCGCGGGCGTGGCCTCGGGCAAGCGCTGAGCGCTGGCGGGAAGTCACGACATTTGAAATTCGATTACCGGCACGATAGCCGGTGGACCAAGAGCCGCGCGGATGAAAATCGACCCGATCCACCAGTTCAATATCGAGCCCCTCTTCACGCTCGGCCACATCGGCAATCACACGATCGCCTTCACCAATTCCTCGCTCTTCATGCTCATCGCGGTGCTGCTGATTGCGCTGCTGATGCTGGCGAGCGGCCGGGAACTGGTTCCGGGACGGCTGCAGTCGGTCGCCGAGATCTCCTACGAGTTCGTCGCCACCACGATTCGCAGCACGGCTGGCGCGGAAGGCATGAAGTTCTTCCCGCTGATCTTCTCGCTCTTCATGTTCCTCTGCGTCTCGAACCTGGTCGGCGTCATCCCCTACACCTTCACGATCGCGAGCCACCTGATCGTCACCGCGGCGCTCGCGCTTTTGGTGTTCTTCACCGTCCTGATCTACGGCGTCTACAAGAACGGCCTGAAATTCTTCAGCATCTTCGTCCCCCACGGCGTTCCGATCTACATCCTGCCGCTGGTCATGTTCATCGAGATCCTGTCGTTCTTCCTGCGGCCGGTCTCGCACAGCGTTCGTCTGTTCGCCAACATGCTGGCCGGCCACATCGCATTGAAGGTGTTCGCGGGCTTCGTCGCGATGCTCGGCTTCTCGCTGGGCGCGCTCGGCTGGGTCGGCGGCGTGCTGCCGCTGGCGCTCACGATTGCGCTGTATGCCCTCGAACTGCTGGTCGCGTTCCTGCAGGCCTACGTGTTCGCGATCCTGACCTGCATCTACCTCAACGACGCCATTCATCCGGGACACTAAGCGGTCCGGGGAATCTCCACCCACCAATCTGTCTATCTTTCTCAAGGAGCTACATATGGAACCGGCAGCAGCAAAACTTATCGGCGCGGGCATCGCGTGCATCGGCATGGGCGGCGCGGGCGTCGGCGTGGGCATCATCTTCGGCAACTACCTCGCCGCTGCGGTGCGTAACCCGTCGGCCGCTCAGGGCCAGTTCGGCAACCTGATCTTCGGCTTCGCCGTGACCGAAGCGCTCGGCATCTTCTCGCTGCTGATCGCGCTGCTCCTGCTGTTCGTTCCGCTCTGAGCGGCACGCCGGTTCCGCTCTGCGGTAACCCGGTTCCGCTTTGCGGTAACCCCTTCGCGCCGCCCAAGGTTCGTTCCAAGGGCGGCGCGCATGACAGCAACAGGAGAACACCGTGGCTGAGAGTCATGGCGAGGCAAAAGGCCAGAAAGCCGGCGCCCACACCGAGACCGACGGCGGACATCACGGCGGAGCCTTTCCGCCGTTCGATTCGTCCAACTTCGCCTCGCAGCTGGTCTCGCTGGCGATTGCATTTGTCGCGCTCTACCTGATCGTGTCGCGTATCGCCCTGCCGCGCGTCGGCGGGACGATCGATGCACGTCAGAACAAGATCGAGGGCGATCTGGCCGAGGCGCAGAAGCTGAAGGACGAGTCCGACGCGGCGCTGAAGGCCTACGAGACCGAGCTGGCGAATGCGCGCGCCAACGCGCAGGCGATCGGCAACGAGACCCGCGAAAAGCTGAACGCGGCCTCGGAAGCCGAGCGCAAGGCGCTGGAAGAGAAGCTGGCGGCAAAGCTCGCCGACGCCGAGAAGCAGATCGCAACGACGAGGACCAACGCCATGAGCAACGTCCGCGGCATCGCGGCGGATGCGGCCGGCGCCATCGTCCAGCAACTTGCCGGCGTCACGCCGGACGCCAATGCGGTCAACAGCGCCGTCGACGCGTCGCTGAAGGGATAGACGATGTTTTACGAACCGGAAACCTGGGTTGCGATCGCCTTCGTCCTTCTGCTGGTCGTGTTCGGCTATCTCGGCGTTCATCGCACCCTGCTGACGGCGCTCGACCACCGCGCCGAGCGCATCAAGGCCGAGCTGGAAGACGCCCGCCGTCTGAAGGACGAGGCCAACAAGCTGCTCGGCGAGTACAAGGCGCGCCGCGCCAGCGCGGAGCGCGAGGCCGAGGAGATCATCTCCAACGCCAAGGTCGAAGCCGAACGGATCGCGGCCGAAGCCAAGACCAAGATGGAAGATTTTGTCGCGCGGCGGACCAAGACCGCCGAGAGCAAGATCGCCCAGGCCGAGGCCCAGGCCGTGGCCGATGTCCGCGCCGCCGCGGCCAACGCCGCGGTGACGGCCGCCTCGACCATCCTGTCGCAGTCGGTCAAGGGCTCGGTTGCCGACGACCTCGTCGGCAAGGGCATCGCCGAAGTCCGCTCCAAGCTGAACTGACGCTATCTGAACTCCTTAAAAAAGGCCGGCGCGAGCTCATCGCGCCGGCCTTTTGTTTTGTCCAAATTCGTCCGTTTGACGCGTTTTCGTCACGCGAACCGGCGTCCACTTCGCTCGAAAACGCGCTGTTACTTCTTCTTGTGCGGCGCGCGGGCCTTGGGCTCCGGCTTCAGGGCCTGCGGGTCGAAGCCGATATAGAAAATGTAATTGTCGTTGTCGGCCGGAGACGGCGCCGGATAGACGACGTCCTCGGCGACCAGGCTGAACGGCACGCTGCCGCTTTCGTCCATCTGCACCGTGGTGGTGTAGGCCTTGGTCATGATGGTCTTCTCGCCGACGCCGCCCTGCACCACGGCAACGCGCAGCGGCACCTGAATGCTCGGTGGCGCGCCCTGGGGACCGACAATGATCCGCCCCTGAATACCGATCTTGGCCGTGATCTGGCCGCTGTTCAGATTGCATTGCCGCGCCGTGCGCGTGATCGAGGCCAGGAACTTGACGTCGTTGCCGACCGCTTCCTTGCCGTTCGCGGCCACCGAATAGGTCGAGGCTCCGGAGCGGATCTGCACCGGCGGACAGGTCAGTTCGGCGTCGGCATCGTTGAGCTGCTGCGGCGCTGCGGGCGTCGCCGGCTTGTCCTGGTCGGACGAGCCGCCGCCGAACAGGCTCTTGAAGCGGTCGCTCAGCGACTGCGCAGGAGCTGCCGAAGGCAACAAAGTGGCACCGAGACCGATCGATACCGCCGCTGCGAGCGCGAACCTGATCACCCTTTCACCCATCAATGTCCTCAAATTTCCCAACCGGGTTCCCTGTTTCGCGGCCGTTATAGCAAGGCAATGGCGGCGAACCCAAGGCATCGAAGGCGGCACCGCCATCCGTAAAAAGGCTTACGGATCAGCCGCGGAAATCCTCGTGCAGCAGGCCGAACAGCAGGTGGTCCTGCCAGATCCCGTTGATGCAGAGATAGCGCCGCGCCAGGCCCTCGCGGGTGAAGCCGCACTTCTCCAGCACGCGGATCGACGAGGCATTGGAGGGAATGCAGGCCGCCTCGATGCGGTGCAGATTGAGCTCGCCGAACAGCGAGGGCAGCAGCACCCGCAGCGCCGTCGTCATGTAGCCGCGATGGGCATGCGGCAGCCCGACCCAGTAGCCGATCGTGCCGGCCTGCACGATGCCGCGCCGGACATTGGCGAGCGTGATGCCGCCGATCATCACCCCGTCCGATTCACGGAAGATGATGAACGGATAGGAGCGGTCGGCGGCGATATCCTCGGTGTAGCGGCGCAGCCTGCGGCGGAAGCCGGCGCGGGTCAGGTCGTCGGAGGGCCAGATCGGTTCCCATGGCGTGAGATAGGCGCGGCTGAATTCGCGCAATTGCGCCCATTGCGGGAAATCCGACATCTGCGGCGCGCGCAGCAAGAGCCCGTGACCGCGCGGCATCAGTGCAGCGGGTCCATTGGACGGCAAACGAAACAGGGCCATGGCCCAACACTCCCCGCCACTTCTCCCTCGCCCCGCCCTTGCGGGGAGAGGGTCGGGGTGAGGGGTCTTACCGCAGATTCGGTCTTGCGGCTCTACCCCTCACCCGAAGCCTTCGGCCATAGCTGAGGCTCCGCCTCGGCGTATGTCCGTCAACGGCCGCCGGTAGGCGGCCTATGCTCTCCCCGCAAGCGCGGGGCGAGGTAAGCAGAATTCTCAATGCAACAGCGTCTTTGCCTTCGAATTCGTCAATCCTTCCGCAAAAGCCACCGCCGTGTCCAGACCCCTGCCGCTGCCGAGCGCGACAACGGCGGGCCGGCTGCGCGCCAGCAGGGCACGGGCGGCGTTGCGGCTCGATTCGACGCTGACCGCGTCGATCCGGGCCACCAGTTCTTCCACCGTCTGCGGCCGGCCATAGGCTAGCACATGACGTGCCAATTGTTCGGCCCGCGATGAACAGCTTTCCAGCGCCATCAACAGGCCGGCCTTCATCTGCGCCTTGGCGCGGGCGACCTCGGCCTCGGTCAGGGTTTCGACCGCGTCGTTGATGACGTCGACGATGACTTCCATCATTTCCGGCGCATCGGCCGGATCGGTCCCGGTGTAGAGGCCGAAGAAGCCGGTGTCGGTGTAGGGCGCGTGGAAGGTGTAGATCGAGTAGCACAGCCCGCGCTTCTCGCGCACCTCCTGGAACAGCCGCGACGACATCCCGCCGCCGAGCGTGTTGGTGAAGACCTGCAGCGAGAACAGCGACGGGTCGGTCTGCGGCACGCCTTCGAGCGCCAGCGTCAGATGCGCCTGCTCGAGATCGCGATGCACCACCCGCGAGCCGCCTTTGCCGAACATCGCGACCTGCGGCTTCGGCGCCGGGGTGGCGTCGAAGCTCGCAAACTTCTGCGTGACGTCCTCGACGATCCGCGCGTGATCGACCGCGCCGGCGGCCGCGACCACCATGTCGGGGGCGCGGTAATGCGTCGAGAGATAGCCGCGCAGCATGTCGCGATCGAAGACCTTCAGCGTCTTGGCGGTGCCGAGCAGCGAGCGCCCCATCGGCTGCTCCGGATAGCAGAGCTCGTTGAGATGCTCGAACACGACGTCGTCGGGCGTATCCTGCGCCGCGCCGATCTCCTGCACGATGACGCTCTTCTCGCGCTCCAGCTCGTCCGGCACGAAGGACGGGTTGGCGAGGATGTCGGAGAGCACGTCGAGCGCCAGCGGCACATCCGCCTTCATCACCCGCGCATAATAGGCCGTGGTCTCGGTCGAGGTCCCGGCATTGAGGTCGCCGCCGACCGCCTCGATCTCCTCGACGATCTCGCGCGAGGAGCGCCGCGCCGTGCCCTTGAACGCCATGTGCTCGAGCAGATGCGAGATGCCGTGCTCGTTCGGCTTCTCGTCGCGCCCGCCGACGCCGGCCCAGACCCCGAGCGCCGCGGTTTCCAGATGCGGCATGGTGTCGGTGACGATTGTCAGTCCGCTCGGCAGCTTGGTGATTTCAACGCCCATCAGGCGACTCCCTGCTTGGCAGCACGGCTGACCGACAGCACGAAGCGCTCGACCTCGGCGGAATCATTCTTCATGACCGTGATGTGTTCGGATTTGCTCATCAGGCCTCCGAGCCAGACCGGCAGCTGCGGACGCACCCCGCAGGCGGCTTCCACCGCATCGGGGAATTTGGCCGCGTGCGCGGTCGACAGCACGATGTTCGGGATCCTGGAATCCGAGGTGTCGCGGTCGGCGACCGCGAGCGCCACCGCGGTGTGGGGATCGACCAGATCGCCGGCCTCGCGCCAGGCGGCGCGGATCGCGGCCGCCGTCTCGGTCTCGTCGGCGCGGCCGGCGTCGAAATCACGGCGCACGGCGGCCAGCGTCGCATCCGGCAGCACGAAACGGCCGGACTGCTTCAGCGAGGCCATCAGGCGGCGGACCTGATCGGCGTCGCGGCCGCTCGCCTCGAACAGCAGCCGCTCGAAGTTCGACGACACCTGGATGTCCATCGACGGCGACGTCGTGGCGTGCACCTCGCGGACCTCGTAGATGCCGGTCTTCAGCGTGCGCGCCAGGATGTCGTTGACGTTGGCGGCGATGCGCAAGTTCCGGATCGGCAGCCCCATCCGCTTGGCGACATAGCCGGCGAAGATGTCGCCGAAATTGCCGGTCGGCACCGTGAAATCGACGGTGCGATGCGGCGAGCCGAGCGCGACCGCCGAGGTGAAGTAATAGACCACTTGCGCGACGATGCGCGCCCAGTTGATCGAGTTGACGCCCGACAGCGCCACCTGGTCGCGGAAGCGATGGTTGTTGAACATCGCCTTCACCAGCGCCTGGCAATCGTCGAAGGTGCCTTCGATCGCGAGCGCGTGGACGTTGGCGGCGCCGGTCGTCGTCATCATGCGGCGCTGCACCTCGGAGATGCGGCCGTTCGGGAACAGGACGACGAGGTCGACATTGTCGAGATTGGCAAAAGCCTCGACCGCGGCGCCACCGGTATCGCCCGAGGTCGCGACCACGATGGTGGTGCGCTGCGCGCGCTTGGCCAGCACGTGATCCATCAGCCGCGAGATCAGCTGCATCGCGACGTCCTTGAACGCCAGCGTCGGCCCGTGGAACAGTTCGAGCAGGAACTGGTTCGGCCCGGCCTGATCGACCGGCACCACCGCGGGATGGCGGAAGGTGGCATAGGCCTCGTTGGCCATGCGGCCGAGCTCGGCGTCAGAAATCTCGCCGGCGACAAACGGACGGATGATCTCGACCGCGACCTCCCAATAGGGACGGCCGAAGAAGGTGGCGATGGTCTCGGGCGACAGTTGCGGCCAGGTCTCGGGCACGTAGAGCCCGCCGTCACGGGCAAGCCCGGTCAGCATCACATCGCAGAAGCCGAGCACCGGGGCCTCACCCCTGGTCGAAATATACCGCGTCAAACCGCCCTCCAAAGGCTTCGATCCGAAGCCTTAAGCCTTTGATATCATGGAATTATCGAGTTCGCTCCATGCGACCCGAACGGTTCACCATAGAAGATCGGACCAGCAATGGGTAGCCCGAAGCGCGCGCCTCGGGGTCGCGGGCGAGTGCGTGGCGTTGCTGAGGGAGATTGGCGGGCGCGCCGCAAACACAACCGTCGTCCCCGCGAAAGCACGCGAAAGCAGGGACGACAGCAAATGTGTGGTGCCGCTTGTGAGTCATAATCATGCGTTCTCGCGACATCCGCGCGCGAGGGGTACACGCCAATCAGCGTGGGTCGCGCCATCCACTAACCGCTCGGCGGCGCCAGCGGCTGCACGATCTCCTGGAACGGCAGCAGCGCCTCGCAGCGCGCGGCGTGGGCCTCGAGCGCCGGATAGCGCGCGTCGAACAGATGCGGATGCGCCTCGCCGGTGAAGCGTAGCGCGCAGGCCACCGCGACGTCGGCATGACCGATGCGATCGCCCAGCCAGTACGGCGTCTGCACCGCCGCGCGCTCCTGCTCTAGCACCGCGAGCACGCCCGCGATCTGCGCCTCGCAGCGCTCGACCCAGAGCTTCAACTGCTCCTTGCGCAGCACGCGCTCATAGACAAGGCTCACCGCCTTGTCGGCAAGCCCGGTCGCCAGCGCCGTGATGCGCAGATGCTTGCGCCGCTCCGGCCCCGAACGCGCGATCATCGCCTTGTCCGGCCCGACCAGTTCGTCGAGATAATCCAGGATCGCACTACTCTCGATCAGCGCCTCGCCGTCATCGAGCACCAGCGTCGGCACCCGCCGCACCGGATTGTAGGCCGCAACCATCTCCGCATCGCCGAAGGTCGACCACGGCTTGTGCTCGAACGGCAATCCATAGAGCCGCAGCGCGATCGCGGTGCGGCGGACAAAGGGCGAGTCGTACTGGCCGATCAAAAACATCTGTCATCTCGTCGGTCATGCCGCAGCAAGCCGCCTCGAAAACAGAGATTTCGAAGTGTGCGAATGCCGGGGACAAAGGTTGCACTTTGCACCATCGTAGATGGGCCGCGCCGCATTGCAACCGGATCCTGATCCGGTCCGTTAGGCGAGCTACCCAATCACCGGCACGTGCCTCGCCGCATCGCGCGGCAATTTGCCGTCGAGCCTCGGATCATCCGCCACCTCGATCTGCCGCAGGAACGGACGGAAGCCGGAGCGCTGGTAGAACGCGACGGCCGAGGGATGATCGAAGGTGCAGGTGTGCACCCAGACGCGGCTGACGTCGCGTGACCAGGCGATCTCGAGCGCGCGGTTCATCAGGAAGCGCGCGGCGCCGGTGCCGATGAATTTTGCGGTGACGCCGAAATAGAGCAGCTGGCATTCGCCGGCCACGCTGAAATCGAGTTCGAGCAGGCCCTCATCCTGGCCGTCGACGGCCAGCCCGTAGAGCTCGTTGCCGGGGGCGTGGATCCTCGAGGCGAGATCGGAATCATCGAGCCCGGTGCGGGTGAACCACAGCCACTCCTCGCCGACCCGGCGATAGATATCGCGATACCAGTCGAGCGCGGGCGGATCGACCTTGCGCAGGCGCCACGCGCCGGGCGGGTCGACGCGCAGCGGCGGACGCGCGGTCATTTCCAGATGGGTGACGACGGCAGCGATCTTGCCGTGGGGGATGTCGGAGTAACCATCGGGCAGCAGCATCGCGCGACCTCTGTTTGCAGGCTGTCGGCGGGACATAACCGCACGTCGCCGCAGATGCAATGCAACGCTGCACGCAATGCCTGGTCAGGAGAAGAGGTAACCCGCCGCATCCGCCGCTGCTCATTCGAGCGGCCAGGTCCAACGAGCGGGATAAACCAGTTTGAACGCGCTTTGAGGGAGGGCTCCCCAGGCCCTCCCGTACCCGGTTAGTTGCCGACCCACACGTTGCCGTTCGCGTCGAAATCGTTCTTCGGGTTGTAGCCGGACTCGCGAAGACTCCGCATGCGCATCGCGCGGTCGCTGACATCGCCATTGAGACTGGCGTTGGCATTGAGCACGGCAGGACTCAGTGCGGTACCCATCACGAGACGCTGGTGGGTCCGGTGTTGTGCCGTGCGTGCATCGGCGAGTGCCGCCGTGGACAGACAAACAACTGCGATCGAAACAAGAATAGTTTTCGTCATGGTCAGCTCCTGTGAAGTAACCAGCTGAGCTTTCAATCGCTTCCAGAAAATGCGTGCTCGCGCCGGATGTGAAAACCGTCACAGGCCGGCGGCGATCACGATCGGTCAGACTAACAGGCAGAAGCCAACGCTTCTTGGACGCCCGCGCACAGTGTTGCGGGAAGTCCGTGCGCAAATCGCAAACGTCAACTTGTAGTGATCCAGATGCGCCGCCGCGTTGATGGCACGAAGTGAATAGTGGCTGGCCGCCGCAGTCCGCGTCGGCATTCGCATGGATGAATCCAGGGTCGCGCTTCCGCTTTCAGGAGAAGCACGAAAAGTGAGCGCGGTGCTCGCCACACGTTTGACGTCGTCCCGGCGCAGGCCGGGACCCATTACCACAGGACTAGGTTGTTGAACGACGCTGCTGCGGCCCCAACATCGCAGGACAATTGGCATTCGTGGTTATGGGTCCGGCCTTCGCCGGGACGACGGCGGAGTTTGTGGCGCAGCCGATGAGACGCACTCGCTCCCTCATCTCGGCGTCAGCTGATCGCGTCCGCGGTTGCGGCTACAGTGTGCCGAACACTCGGTGTCGTCCGGCGAAGGCCGGGACCCATTACCACAGAGTTGGGTTGTTAAGGCACGCTGTGGCCCCAGCACCGCAAAGCAATCGGCATTGGTGGTTATGGGTCCCGGCTTTCGCCTGGCTTTCGCCGGGACGACGTTGGAGTTTGTGGCGCAGCCGGTGAGACTTACTCGCCCCTCACCTCGGCGTCAGCGTGATCGCGTCAGCGGTTGCAGCTTCCACGGCGCCGCGGCTGTAGAGCAGCGGCACGTACTGGCCCGTCGCCCATAGCGGCGCGAGGTCGCGGTAGTGGCCGCTGAAGGGATCGCCGGATTGGCCCGGCGTGTTGACGGCGCGGCTCGCATCCCAATTGCCGACATCGAGCACCATGCGGAATGAAGCGCCGGAGATCAGATGATAGTCGGTGCGGCGATAGGTGGCGGCGCGCGGCACGTTGGCGGCGCCGCCAAAGGCGAGCGGGCCGACCTGCATCTGCGCCGCGGTCGCCTTGTCGGCGAGCGGCATCAGCGCGTGATTGAATTGCGCGACATGCAGCCGGCCCCAGCGCCAGGTCGACGCATCGGGACCGAGCTTGTCGGCAACATCGGTGACCGCCTCGCCGAGGCTGTCGCGCAGCACGCGGTCGCGCTCGCCTGAGGGATCGCTGCCGAGCGCCGCGTCCGGCTTTTCGAGATAGCCGACAATGGCTGAGATGCTGGAGGCCTCCGGCGCGATCAGCTCGGCCGCCTTCGGCGCGGTGGTCTTGAGCAGCACCGGGCCGAGATGGTTTGCGATCCACACCTCATAGACCGCGGCGGCCGCGCTATCGGCTGCATCACGCGCATCCCACGCCTTGAGCAGATCGAGGCCCTTCCTGACGTTCGCATCATCCGACGTGAGCGGCTTCAGCAGCGCGACGAGGCGCCGCGCGAGCATGCCGGTGTCGTCGTTCTGCAGCGCCATCGCGTCCGCCAGCGTCACCTTGCTGTTGGCCTGCAGCACCTCGGTGATGCGCTGCCAGCGCGCGCTGTCGGCCCATTCGAATCCGACCCTGCGCTCACCCACCGGATAATCTGCCGGCAGGTTCATCTGGTTGGCGGTGGCGATGAAACCCTGCTTCGGCTGGTACAGCTTCGGCAATTCGTCGAGCGACAGAAAGCCCTGCCACTCGTAGCGGCCGTCGCCGGGCACCGGCATCAGGCCGTCGAAACTGGCTCGGCGCGGCGTCTTGCCGGCGGCGACCCAGCCGATATTGCCTGACGTGTCGGTATAGACCTGGTTCTCCGACGGCGCGCCCCAGCGCCGCATCGCGCCGAGGAAGCCGTTCCAATTCTTCGCCGTCATGTAGTCGGACGAGCCGAAATAGGCCGAGGTGCCCGGCTCGAACCAGATCGAGCGCACGGCGAACGCATGCTTCTTGTCGGCGTCGACGAAGATCACCGGGCCGTGGCGGGTGAACCTCAGCTCGAGGTCGCGGTCGGCCTCGCCCTTCACCGCTTCCTTCTCATGCACGATCCGCATGTCCTCCCAGCCGCTGCCGTAGCGGTACTGGTTCGGATTGTCGGGGTTGAGCTCGTAGACGTAGAGGTCTTCCTGATCGACGTTGAAGATGGTCAGCCCGAACGCGATGGTGTCGTTGTGGCCGATCGAGATGCCCGGCAGCGCCGGCTCGCCGGCGCCGATCACGGAGATGCCGGGCGCGTTGAGGCCGACGATGTAGCGCAGCGACGGCACCGAGTGCTCGCGATGCGGATCGTTGGCGAGGATCGGACGTCCGGTCGCGGTGCGCGATGCCGCGATCACCCAGTTGTTGGAGCCGATGGTGTCGCGCTGCTGGTCGGCCTCGGCGAGGTAGGTGTCGGGATCATGCGCCAGCGCCGCCTTCTGGTCCTTCGGCGCGGCGAACTTCACCGGCCGCGTGGCAAGATCGTAGGCGGCGAGCACCGCCTTCGGCACGCTGCAGGGATCGAGCCCGTCGGGGATCCTGGTGGTCCAGGTGGGCTCCAGCTTGACGCGGAAACGATCGGCATCGAGGCCGGCAGCGCAGGCGACCCGCGAGCGCTTCACCTCGGAGGCGACGTTGCGGGTCAGGCCATGGCTGCGGACGCGCACGACATCCTCTGCCGACCACAAATCCGGCATCGTGCCTGCGATCCTGAACTCGATCGGCAGCGCGCGCTTGCCCGCCTGGACGTCGGCGACATAGGCGTTGACGCCGGCGACGAACGCCTCCGCATAGGATTTCGCCTTCGGGCCATAGGCGGCCCATTCCGCATTCATGTCGCCGCGATAGAGGAACAGGCGCAGCGCCTTGTCCTGCTCGGCATAGGCAGGGCCGAAATCCTTCGCCAAGAGGCCGAGCCCGCGCTTGCGCCAGAGATCGATCTGCCAGAGCCGATCGCGCGCGGCGTTGAAGCCTTGCAGGAAGAACAGGTCGTGCTCGTTGCCGGCATAGATGTGCGGGATGCCCCAGACATCGACCAGGATCTGCCCCGGCGCCTTCAGCCCGGCGACGTCGGTCTTGACCTCGCGCGCCGCGACGAGCGGGCTCGGCTTCTCGCGCGCGGTGGCGGGTGCAACAAGTATTGCGGCGCAGAGTGCGGCAGTGAGTAGCTTGGCGACGCGGTTGAGATCCGTGTTCATGTTGTTCTCCGATGGTTGTTATTGATTATTGCGCACACTTGGCGAGATTGAGCGGCAGCCGTAGCGTCGCCGCTTGCTTGGTGTGGAAAGAGACCCCACCCGTAGCGCATCTGATGATGCACTACGACCTAAGAGCGAGCTTCGCTCGTCTCGACCCCGCTAGCGGGAGAGGTGCAGCGAGCTTGCCGCAGCATCAGTTCATCATTCCCCCTCGTCGCTCGCCAGCACGCCCTTCACGGCGCGGGCCCAGCCGGCGAGCTTGCGCTCGCGCGTCGCCTGGCTCATCGCCGGCCGGAAGCGGTGCTCGAGCCGCCAATTGTCGGCGAACTTGGCGGGCTCCGGATAGACGCCGGCATCGAGGCCGGCGAGATAGGCAGCCCCGAGTGCGGTGGTCTCCTGGATCATCGGGCGGTCGACCGGGGCGTTGAGCAGATCGGCGAGCCGCTGCATGGTCCAGTCCGAGGCGGTCATGCCGCCGTCGACGCGCAGCACGGTGTTGGCGGCGTTGGCCTCCGGCCAGTCGGTGCGCATCGCGGCCCACAGATCGAAGGTCTGGTAGCAGACGCTCTCCAGCGTCGCATGCGCGAGCTCGGCCGGGCCGGTGTTGCGGGTGAGCCCGAACAGCGCGCCGCGCACGCGCGGATTCCAGTACGGCGCGCCCATGCCGACGAAGGCGGGCACCAAGTAGACGCTCTGCATGGAGTCCGATTTGTCGGCAAGCGGTCCGGTCTCGGCGGCGTGCTTGATGATGCCGAGCCCGTCGCGCAGCCACTGCACCGCGCTGCCGGCGACGAAGATCGAGCCCTCGAGCGCGTAGGTGCGCTGGCCGCCGAGCTGGTAGGCGATGGTGGTGAGCAGCTTGTTCTTCGAGGCCACCGGCGTGGTGCCGGTGTTGAGCAGCGCGAAGCAGCCGGTGCCGTAGGTCGACTTCATCATGCCGGGCTCGAAGCAGGCCTGGCCGATGGTCGCGGGCCTGCTGGTCGCCGGCAATCCCGGAGATCGCGATCGGGCCGCCGAACAAGTCCGCCGTGCTCTCGCCGAACCGGGCGGAGGAATCCTTCACCTCGGGAAGCATCGAGCGCGGTACGCGCAGCAGCCTGATGAGGTCATCGTCCCAGGCGCCGGTATGGATGTTGAACAGCAGCGTGCGCGAGGCGTTGGTGGCGTCGGTGGCGTGGACTCTCCCGCCGGTGAGCCGCCACAGCAGATAGCAGTCGACGGTGCCGAACAAGAGTTCGCCGCGCTCGGCGCGCTCGCGCGCGCCCGGCACGTGATCGAGGATCCAGGCGACTTTGGTGCCGGAGAAATAGGGATCGATGATCAGACCGGTCTTGGCCGAAATCACCGACTCATGGCCCTCGGCCTTGAGTTTTGCGCAGATGTCGGCGGTGCGGCGGTCCTGCCAGACGATGGCGCGGTGCACGGCCTGTCCGGTGGCGCGGTCCCACACCACGGTGGTCTCGCGCTGGTTGGTGATGCCGATCGCGGCGATATCTTTCGCCTTGAGGCCGGCCTTCTCCAGCGCCTCACGGCACACCATCACGGTCGAGGTCCAGATGTCCTCCGGCTCGTGCTCGACCCAGCCGGAGGCGGGGAAATGCTGCGGAAACTCCTGCTGCGCGACGGCGGCGATGGAGATGTCGCCGCGAAACACCATGGCGCGCGACGATGTGGTGCCCTGATCGATGGCCAGCACGAAAGACATGAGCGTTTCCCTTAAGGCTTGGGTGCAGGCGTCAAGGGAGCGGATTACCGCGGCGAGGTCAAGATTGGAGGCGGGCGTGGCCGGATGGTCGAGGCAAGAGTCCGCGAGGGTATCAGTCCCGTCATCCTGAGGTGCGAGCGGAGCGAGCCTCGAAGGATGCACGACCCCCCAAGTCGGGCCGTCGACCCTTCGAGGGCCGCTGAAGAAGCGGCCACCTCAGGGTGACGGTGATGGAAATGAGCGCACTGCCTCAACCGTCATTGCGAGGAGCGAAGCGATGAAGCAATCCATACATCAGCGCAAGCGGACGAATGGATTGCTTCGCTTCGTTCGCAATGACGGTTGGAGCGGCCGGGCAGCCCGATCACATCGGCCGGTAGGTCCGCACATCGGCGGGGACGTTGACGCCGATCTTGATCGCGCCGACCGAGCGGATGATGTCGTCGCCGAGCAGCTGGGCGAAGCAGGCATAGCCCCAGTCGTTCATGTGCAGGCCGTCGGCGATGACGAAATCGGTGATCGGGATCGCCTGTTTCTCGTGCCAGTCGCGCATCACCTCGAAGCGCGGGAAGATGCCGACATGACGCAGGGCGGCGATGCGGCCGAGCAGCTTCACCATGCCGCGCGCGCTTTCGGGACGCTCGGTGACGCGCGGCGAATATTGCGGATCGACCAGCACGACGTCGGCGCCGGACGCCTGAAGGCGCGCCACGCCGTCCTCGACCTGCCTGGCGGTCTCGGTCGGATCGAGGTTGCGCAGCACCGCGTTGGTGCCGACCTGCCAGATCACCATGTCGGGATGGACGTCGATCACTTCGGTCTGCAGCCGCTTCATCATCTCGGGCGCGTCCTCGCCGCCCTTGCCGCGATTGAGCACGGTGATGTCGGCGGACGGATACTGCCGGCGCAACTGTCCGGCGAGCCGGTTCGGATAGGTGAATTCCGGCGCCGACGAACCATAGCCCTGGGTCGAGGACGAGCCGAATGCGATGATCACGACCGGCTTGCCGGCGGCGAGCTTGGCCGCGACATGCGGCAGCGAACCGGTGCTGTTCGGCACGCCCTTGGGCTGCTGACAGGGCACGCGGTGGAAGATGTCGCTGGCGGATTTCGCGGCCTGCTTCACCCTGTCGAGCGCCTTCGCGGCGACGCCGGGTTGCGGCGGATTGGTCGCATCGGCCGTCGCAGCGGGCTGCGTTGCATCAGGCTTTGCGGCCTCGGTCTTGCCGTCGGACGAAAGCGCTGCATGCTGGTCGGTCTGCGCGCGCGACGGTGCGACCGCGAGCAGCGTCAGCACCGCAACGGCACAGAGACCCCGCCCTGCGGAAGCGCGAAAAGGGAAGGCAAAACGCATTTACTCTGCTTCCTTAATTCTGCTGCACCGGGCCCAGATGGGCCGCATCGATCACGAATTTCGCCAGTGCGCGGCCGAGACAGGCATGAACCTTCTTGGCCAGATCGACACCATGCGAGGTGCTGAACAGGTCAAAATATCCGGCGTCGCTCCACTGCTTCATAATCGCGAACCGGTCGAACAGCGGAACGTCGTGCTGCTGCGCCACCACCTTCATGTTGTCGAGATAGGGCGGTGCAGAGATCATCGTCTCCGTACGCGGGCTGTATTGCAGATTGACCAGCACCACGTCGGTCCCGGCGTCCCGCAACGCAACAACGCCTTCGTTGATGGCGGTACGGAAATCGTCGGGATCGATTGCTCGCATAGCATCGACGGTTCCGGTCTGCCAGATAACCAAAGTAGGCTTTTTTGCTTCAACAAGCTTAACAAGAGTTCCCGCGGTCTCCTCGGCGGTGCTCTTTCCCTGTAATTCTACGGATAGATCGATCGTCGACGACGGCAACGCTTCCTTCAGCGCCGCCTGCAGCGTGGCCGGATAGGCGCTCGCCTCGTTGCCCTGGATGGTCGAGGAGCGGCTGCCGACCACCAGCACGTTGAGCGGCCGGTTGGACTTGATGGCGTCGGTGACCTTGGGCAGCGAGCTCTCGCTCGTAAGCAGATAGGCGGGCACGTCGCAGGGCGGCGGCGGGGGCGGCTCCGCGGTGTCGCCGGCGCACGCGGGCGCCGCCGCCAAACCGGCCGTCAGGCAGGCTGCGAGCAGCGTCAGGCCCAGCATCGTCCGCGCGGACTTCATGCTCCCCCTCCCGCCAGATCGGCGTTGCCGGCGGCGCCTTTTTTCGAGGCGCCTTTGTCGGCGGAGTGCTTGTACCACGAAATGATCCACGCCATGCCGCACATGATGAGGATGCCGCAGACGCTGATCAAGGCGTGCAGTGCGGCACCGCCAGATACTTCGGCAAGCACGAAGTGACCGGCGAAGGCGAGGAAGACCCCGAGGCAGAATATCTCAAGCGAATGCTGGCCACACAGGATCAAAGGTCGCAGCCAGGGCGATTTCAGGCCCGGCCAGTCCTTGGGCAGGAAGCGCACGGTGAGCGCGGCGAGCGCCAGGAAGTGCGCGAATCGCAACACGTCCAGGTCGGTCTTGTTGATCGGATACATCCATTGCTCGATCACCTTCGGCATGATGTGGCCGAGCTGCGGCACGTACCAGGTCAGGGTCACGAAGAACGCCGCGACCAGATAGACGATGCAGATCCACATCGTGATGTTCGACGACAGGATCCGCGACATCCGCCGCGCCCCGCCGAGCGCGCACCAGGCGCCGAACACGAACAGCAATTGCCAGGCGAACGGATTGAACGCCCAGAAGCCGTTCGGATAGGCCGAGAGATAAAGGTCGAACTGCCAGGTCAGCGCGTAGAGCACGACCGAGAGACCGAGCGTGACGTCGGGCTTCCATTTCATCAGCCACAGGATCAGCGGCAGGAACAGCATCAGCACGATATAGAGCGGCAGCACGTCCATGTTGACCGGACGGAAGCGCAGCAGCAGCGCCTGGACGATGGTGACGTCGGGCTGCTTGAGGAAGTCCATGATCCCCATTTCCTCGCTGTAGAGCGGGTTCTCGAACGAGGTCGCGACATAGGAGATCTCGGCGAGGAAGATCGTGAACAGGAAGACGTGCGCGACGTAGATCTGCCAGACCCGGCGCAGGATGCGCGCGGTCGCGATCACGAAGCCGCCCTCCAGCATCGCGCGGCCGTAGACGAAGGCCGCGGTGTAGCCGGAGATGAAGATGAAGATCTCGGTGGCGTCGGAGAAGCCGTAATTGCGGATCGTCAGCCAGGTCAGAAGATTGGTCGGCAGATGATCGATGAAGATCAGCCACAGCGCGAGCCCGCGGAACAGATCGAGGCGGAGCTCGCGCTCGCCGGTCGCCGGCAGCGTGATCGCGGGCGCAGCAACCTTCGCCTCGGCCTCTGCCTTTACTTCGGCCTTGACGTCAGCCACCGGCGAACCGGCTATGGGATCGGCAATCGAGCTCATCAAACACCGTGTCGGCCGCGGACGCCCCGCACGCCGTGCTGAAAAGATAATATCGGTCCGCGAGTTGCCGACAAAGCACGGAGTGCGGCGGCATGCGGCCGCGCTTTAGAGCGGAACTATGTTGAAACCGCGATGAACGGGCCGCCCCAAATCCGGCTTTCCAAGCCCGCCCTTTCGCGGCCTGGCAGGCGATTGGTTCCGGCGGTTCAATTGGCTATGATAGCGCCCTGTTTGAGCATGATCCGGTCGAAAACGGACCATGCGCCAGGACCATCGGATTGAGCCGCATGTACCGCGCCGTTACCCGCCAGATCGAAGTCACCGTCGAGCCGAACTTCATGCCGGAGCGCTCGTCGGTCGACCGGCGCGAATATTTCTGGTCGTACAAGATCGTGATCGTCAATTCGGGCCCGGATACGGTGCAGCTGCGGACGCGGCACTGGATCATCACCGACGCCACCGGCCGCCGCCAGGAGGTGCGCGGCGAGGGCGTGGTCGGCGAGCAGCCGGTGCTCGCGCCCGGCGAACGCTTCGAATACACCAGCGGCGTGCCGCTGCCGACCGCCTCCGGATTCATGACCGGCAGCTATCAGATGGTCACCGAAGCCGGCGAGCGCTTCGACATCGACGTGCCGACATTTTCGCTGGACAGCCCGAGCCCGGGCGGCAAAAGGGTGCTGAACTGACGCCTGCGTAGCCCGGATGGAGCGAAGCGCAATCCGGGGCAGGTGCATCCGCGGTTGGAGCGGCCCCGGATTTCGCTGCGCTTCATCCGGGCTACGATGACGAACGCGTCTACTCCACGCCGGCTTCCAGCGGCGTGAATTCATACACCGACGAGCAGAACTCGCAGGTCACGACGACCTTGCCGTCCTTGACCATCTCGGCGCGGTCGTTCGGCGCAAAGCTCTTCAGCATCGACGACACCGCGTCGCGCGAGCAGGAGCACTGCGCGCGCAGCGTTTGCGGGTTGAAGACACGCACGCCACGTTCGTGGAACAGGCGATAGAGCAGCCGCTCGCCGGACAGATCGGGATCGATCAGCTCGACGTCCTCGACGGTCGAGATCAGCGACTGGCCCTCGACCCAGGCGTCATCGTCCGGCACGCTATGCGTGGCCGTGCCTTCCGGCGCATCGCCGGGATGCAGATCGGCCTGCTTGGCGCGCTCGGGCGCCTTGGGCAGGAATTGCAGCAGGATGCCGCCGGCACGCCAGTGCAGCTTGCCGCCCTCGCCGCCGCGCATCTCCTCGCCGACCGCAAGCCGCACCCGCGTCGGAATCTGCTCCGAGCGCAGGAAATATTCGTGGGCCGCCTCTTCCAGGCCGCCGCCGTCGAGCGCGACCAGTCCCTGGTAGCGGCTGGTGTTGGAGCCCTGATCGATGGTCATCGCAAGGTGGCCCTTGCCGAGCAGTTCGCCCGAGCTCTGGCCATTCTTGAGGCGCGATGCGTCGTAGCGCGCATAGGCGCGCAGCCGGTCGGGCGCCTGGAAATCCACGATCAGGAGCGAGACCGGACCTTCGGTCCGGGTCTGCAGGATGAAGCGGCCCTCGAACTTGACCGACGAGCCGAGCAGCGTGGTCAGCACGATCGCCTCGCCGAGCAGCTTGCCGACCGCGGGCGGATAATCGTGCTTGTGCAGGATCTCGTCGAGCGCGGGGCCGAGCCGGGTCAGCCGGCCGCGCAGGTCCAGCGCGCCGACCTCGAATGCCAGCACGGCATCGTCGACCGGAACCGCTGAGGGCGCGCGAACCGGCGCCTCGGGCGTGTTTTTGATGTCGGGGGATTGTGAAACCATGGCGCTCTATCTGGGGTCTCGGACCATGAAATAAAGGGGTTCACTAACGCGGATGTTTCCGTCGTCCCTGCGAAAACATGCGAAAGCAGGGACCCATAACCACCGATGTGAGTTGCTTGCATCAAGCTGGTGCCCCAGCCTTCGCAACAATTGACAGCGATGGTTATGGGTCCGGGGTCGCGCTTCGCTTGCCCGGGACGACAACGCTTACTGATCTCCGACTACGCGACCGCGTCGAAACACCAGGCCAGAATGCCCTTCTGCGCATGCAGGCGGTTTTCCGCCTCGTCGAACACCACGGATTGCGGCCCGTCGATCACCTCGTCGGTGACCTCCTCGCCGCGATGCGCGGGCAGGCAGTGCATGAACAGTGCGTCCGGCTTGGCGAGCGACATCAGCTTGACATTGACCTGATAGGGCCGCAGCACGTTGTGGCGGTGCTCGCCCTCCTTGTCGCCCATCGACACCCAGGTGTCGGTGACGACGCAGTCGGCGCCGCGCACGGCGGCTTCCGGATCGGTGCCGAGCATGATCGGCGCGCCGGTCGCCTTGATCCAGTCGCGCATCGGCTTCTTCGGCGACAGCTCCGGCGGGGTCGCAACATTGAGCTGGAACTTGAACCGCTCGGCGGCATGCGCCCAGGAGGCCAGCACGTTGTTGTCGTCGCCGGTCCAGGCCACGGTCTTGCCCTCGATCGAGCCGCGGTTTTCCTCATAGGTCATGAGGTCGGCCATCACCTGGCAGGGATGCGAACGCCGGGTCAGGCCGTTGATGACGGGAACGGTGGCGTGAGCCGCGAGCTCGAGCAGCGCGTCATGGTTGAGGATGCGGATCATGATCGCATCGACATAGCGCGACAGCACGCGCGCGGTGTCGGCGATGGTCTCGCCGCGGCCGAGCTGCATCTCGGCGCCGGTCAGCATGATGGATTCACCGCCGAGCTGGCGCATGCCCACGTCGAACGACACCCTTGTGCGGGTCGACGGGCGCTCGAAGATCATCGCCAGCGTCTTGCCTTCGAGCGGCTTCCTGCCCTTCTCATGCGCCTTCAGCTTCGCCTTCATGGCGGCTCCGGCGGACAGCATGTTGCGCAGTTCGCCGAGCGGCAGCTCGTTGATATCGAGGAAGTGACGGACCGGCTTGCTCATTATCCAGCCGCCTTCTTCGGCTGCGCCACCGACAATGTCGCGCAGGCGCGCTCGAGCGCGGTGATCGACTGGTCGATCTCGGACTCGGTCACGATCAGCGGCGCCAGGAACCGCACCACATTGTCGCCTGCGCCGACGGTGAGCAGCTTCTCGCTGCGCAGCGCTGCGATCAGGTCGCCCGACGGCACCACGGCCTTGACGCCGATCAACAGCCCCTCGCCGCGTACCTCCGACAGCACGCCGGGATAGCGGTCGACGACGGAGGCGAGCTTCTGCTTGAGCAGCAGCGACATCTTCTGCACATGCTCGAAGAAGCCGGGTTTCAGCATGACGTCGAGCACGGCATTGGCGGCGGCGACCGCGAGCGGATTGCCGCCGAAGGTCGAGCCGTGCGAGCCGGGCGCCATGCCGGCCGCGGCCTGCGCGGTCGCCAGCACCGCGCCGATCGGGAAACCGCCCCCGAGCGCCTTGGCCAGCGACATCACGTCCGGCGTGACGCCGGTGCGCTTGTAGGCGAACAGCTCGCCGGTTCGGCCCATGCCGGTCTGCACCTCGTCGAAGGCGAGCAGCAGGCCGTGCTCGTCGCACAGCGCGCGCAGTGCCTTGAAGAACGCCTGTGGCGCCGAGCGCACGCCGCCCTCGCCCTGCACCGGCTCGATCAGGATGCCGGCGGTGTGCGGACCGATCGCCTTCTTCACCGCGTCGATGTCGCCATGCGGCACCTGGTCGAAGCCGTCCATCGGCGGGCCGAAGCCTTCGAGATATTTCGCCGAGCCGGTCGCCGCCAGCGTGCCCAGCGTGCGGCCGTGGAAGGCGCCCTCGAAGGTGATGATGCGGTAGCGCTCGCCATGGCCCTTGGAGAAGTGATAGTGGCGGACCAGCTTGATCACGCCCTCCATCGCTTCCGCGCCGGAATTGCAGAAGAACACGAAGTCGGCAAAGCTCTGCTCGCACAGCCGCGCGGCAAGCACCTCGCCGTCCGGGCTCTTGAACAGGTTCGACATGTGCCAGAGCTTGGTCGCCTGTTCCTGCAGCGCCTTGACGAGATGCGGATGCGCGTGCCCGAGCGCGTTGACCGCGACGCCCGAGGTGAAATCGAGATAGCGGTCGCCGTTGGTTGCGATCAGCCAGGCGCCCTCACCGCGCTCGAAACCGAGATCGACCCTGGCGAAGACGGGGAGCAGATGCGACGTGGCAGCGTTGGTCATGGCGATCACTGACGGTTTTTAAGCCGACAATTGCCGCGCGCCTTGACGCCAGCGCAGCAACGGCCAGCTTCGGAAAACAAAACGGCCGCCTTTGCGGGCGGCACGTGGCGGGCATTCTATGCTGCGGTCGGTAAGTGTCAATCGCCACGAAGTGGCCTTCCTGCAATGCGAAACGAGCGCAATCCGGAGCATTCCGGTGCGGTGGAAAAGCCTCATCGCGATGCTTAACTGTGTGGGAACATGTGGACGCACGACCGCGGACTCTTGCGCCAGAGTCACGCCATATTGTAGCGTTTGGCCTGTCGGGTACGACATCTCGTGCGGCGGTACTGGACCCTCTAAGTAGCCTTTGTGTCTCGCGTAAACGTTCGGGCGCAACACCGTGCCCGGCGAGGGCTAAGGGATTCTGGCCGCAGGGATATTTGTCCAGATTGGCTCGCAGCGCCGCTCCAATGATTGGCCGGCGCTACGCGAAGGGAAGAATGCGATGACTGTATTGACCTGGTCCGACGATCGCGTCGAGCAGCTGAAGAAACTCTGGGAGTCCGGCCTGTCGGCCAGCCAGATCGCGGCGGAACTTGGCAATGTGACGCGAAACGCCGTGATCGGCAAAGTGCATCGGCTCGGCCTCTCCGGCCGCGCCAAGGCACCCTCCACGGCCGCGCCGCGGCAGCGCAAGGCCCGCCCCGCCCAGCACATGATGCGGGTGGCGCGCCCGGTCTCGCGCGGCAACACCGCGCTGGCGCACGCCTTCGAGGCCGAGATGGAGCCCGATCCGATCTCCTACGACAATGTGGTGCCGATGAGCCAGCGGCTGTCGCTGCTCGAGCTCAACGAGGCCACCTGTCACTGGCCGGTCGGCGATCCCTCGAGCCCGGAATTCTTCTTCTGCGGCGGCAAAGCGCTCGGCGGCCTGCCCTATTGCGCGCATCACTCGCGCGTCGCCTACCAGCCCGCCGCCGATCGCCGCCGGCCGTCGGCGAAACCGCAGATCAAGTGAGCACTCGGGAAAACGACGGAAGACCTCAAAGACAAATCCCCGCGAAAGCGGGGATTTTTTTGTGTGACGCAGCCCGGATGGAGCCAACGGGGCGCTCGTTCGCGCGACCCGTCGGCTCCATCCGGACTACCGCTACATCACCGGCCTCGTCCCGGCGCAGGCCGGGACCCATAACCACGAATGGGTGTTGTTAGAAAGCCGTCTGGCCGCGTGCCGATTGCGCTGGCCGCGGCGTATGGGTCCCGGCTTGCGCCGGGACGACGCCGTGTTGCGGTTTATGAATGCCGCATGGCCGTTACGGCTGCGGCTCGGCCTTGGCAAAGCGGTCGTCGAGCGCGTAGCCGGCGCCGCGCACGGTGCGGATCGGATCCTGCTCGCGGCCCGGATTGAGCAGCTTGCGCAGGCGGCCGATATGCACGTCGACGGTGCGCTCATCGATGTAGATGTCGCGGCCCCAGACGCTGTCGAGCAATTGCTCGCGGCTGAACACGCGGCCGGGATGCTCGAGGAAGAATTCGAGCAGGCGATACTCGGTCGGCCCGAGATCGATCGGACGGCCCGAGCGCGCCACGCGGCGCTTCTCGCGGTCGAGCTCGATGTCGCCGTAGGTCAGCACGGTCGCAAGCCGCTCCGGGCTGGCGCGGCGCAAGAGGCCCTTCACCCGCGCCAGCAGCTCCGGCACCGAGAACGGCTTGACGATGTAATCGTCGGCGCCGGTGGCAAGCCCGCGCACGCGCTCGCTTTCCTCGCCGCGCGCGGTCAGCATGATGATCGGAAGCTGCTTGGTCTCGGGCCGCGCCCGCAGGCGGCGGCACAGTTCGATGCCGGACAGGCCCGGCAGCATCCAGTCCAGCACCACGAGGTCGGGAACGCGCTCCTTCAGCCTTGTATCCGCATCGTCGCCGCGCCCCACCGTCTCGACATCGTAGCCTTCCGCATCGAGATTGTAGCGCAACAGCGTCGTCAGCGCTTCCTCGTCTTCGACTACCAGAATGCGTGCGCTCATCGGTTTAAGTTCTTTCTCTGTGGTGATCCGTTGCCCAGACGCAAACCGAAACGCTTACTTCCTTGAGCATAGTCCCCGCGGAAACGATTTGTCGCGAGGATCGTCCAGTTTCGCTCTTGCCGGTTCCGTGCTTGCCGATCATGCCTCAGTTGCCCGGCACCGTGGTGGCAAAAGTGGTCATGTCGCCCTTCGGGCGCTTGTCGGTGATCTGCTGGCCCTCGATCATGTAGAACACGGTCTCGGCGATATTGGTGGCGTGATCGCCGATCCGCTCGATGTTCTTGGCGCAGAACATCAGATGGATGCAGAACGAGATGTTGCGCGGATCTTCCATCATGTAGGTGAGCAGTTCGCGGAACAGCGAGGTGCAGATCGCATCGACCTCCTCGTCGCCCTTCCAGACGTTCATCGCCGCCGGCAGGTCGTGGGCGGCATAGGCGTCGAGCACCGACTTGACCTGCGACAGCACGAGGTCGGTCATGTGCTCGAGGCCGCGGATCAACTTCAGCGGCTGGAAATCGCTCTCCAGCGCCGCGACGCGCTTGCCCATGTTCTTGGCGAGGTCGCCGATCCGCTCGAGATCGGTGGCGACGCGCATCGCGCTGACGATCTCACGCAGGTCGATCGCCATCGGCTGGCGGCGCGCGATCGTCAGCACCGCGCGCTCTTCGATGTTGCGCTGCAGATTGTCGATCTCGATGTCGGCGGCGACCACGCGCTTGCCGAGCGCGACGTCGCGACGGATCAGCGCGTCGACCGACTCGGTGATCATCCGTTCGACCAGGCCGCCCATCTCGGCGACCAGGCGGGTCAACTCCTGCAGGTCGCTGTCGAATGCCTTGGCGGTATGTTCAGAAGCCATCGCTTGTCTCCCTCAACCATGATCCCGGGGATCATGGTTTCGTGTCCTGAATTTTAGCATGACCTGATCGGAAAACCGGTTTCCACTTTTCCGGATCATGCGCCGGTCAACCGAACCGGCCGGTGATGTAGTCCTGGGTGCGCCGATCGCTCGGTGAGGTGAAGATCTTGTTGGTGTCGTCGAACTCGATCAGCTCGCCGAGATACATGAAGGCGGTCTTGTCGGAGACGCGCGCCGCCTGCTGCATGTTGTGGGTGACGATCGCGATCGTGTAGTCCTCGGAGAGTTCCTGGATCAGCTCCTCGACCTTGGCGGTCGAGATCGGGTCGAGCGCCGAGCACGGCTCGTCGAACAGGATCACCTCGGGGCGCACCGCCACGGTGCGCGCGATGCACAGGCGCTGCTGCTGGCCGCCGGAGAGCGACAGGCCGGAGGCGTTCAGCTTGTCCTTGACCTCGTTCCACAGCGCGCCGCCGCGCAGCGCCTTCTCGACCCGGTCGTCCATCTCGGACTTCGAGATCTTCTCATAGAGGCGGATGCCGAAGGCGATGTTCTCGTAGATCGTCATCGGGAACGGCGTCGGCTTCTGGAACACCATGCCGACCCGCGCGCGCAGCAAGTTGAGGTCGAGCTTGGGGTCGAGAATGTTGGTCTGGTCCAGCATCAGCTGGCCGACCGCGCGCTGGCCCGGATACAGGTCGTACATCCGGTTGAAGATGCGCAGCAGGGTCGACTTGCCGCAGCCAGACGGGCCGATGAACGCCGTGACGCGGTTGGTGCCGAGCGTCAGGTTGATGTTCTTCAGCGCGTGGTGCTCGCCGTAATAGAAGTTGAGGTTGCGCACCGTGACTTTCGGAGGCGCTTCCGGCAGCGGAACCTGGGGAATGTGGCCTGCGGCAGTCGTGGAGACGGAAAGCTCGGTCATTTTGCGGCCCTTTCGGCACCAAGGATACGCGCGCCGATATTCAACGCGAGCACGGTGAATGTGATGAGCAGCGCGCCGCTCCACGCCAGCTCTTTCCAGTAGGCGTAGGGGCTCTGCACGAAGTTGTTGATGGTCACTGGCAGGTTGGCCATCGTCTTGGTCAGATCCAGGCTGAAGAACTGGTTCGACAGCGCGGTGAACAGCAGCGGCGCGGTCTCGCCGGCGACGCGGGCGGTCGCCAGCAGCACACCGGTGATCAGACCCGATCGCGCGGCACGATAAGCGATCCGCTTGATCACCAGCGAACGCGGCAGGCCGAGCGCGGAGGCGGCCTCGCGCAGCGGATTGGGCACCAAGAGCAGCATGTCCTCGGTGGTGCGCAGCACGACCGGGATCACGATCACCGCGAGCGCAAGGCTGCCTGCGATCGCCGAGAAGCCGCGCATCGGCACCACCACCGCACCATAGATGAACAGGCCGATGATGATCGACGGCGCGCTGAGCAGGATGTCGTTGATGAAGCGGATCACCGAGGTCAGCTTGTCGTGCTTGCCGTATTCGGCGAGGTAGGTGCCGGCGAACAGGCCAAGCGGCGCGCCGATGCCGACGCCGATCACGGTCATGATGACCGAGCCGACGATGGCGTTGAGCAAGCCGCCTTCGGTCGAGCCGGGCGGCGGCGTGTTCTGGGTGAACAGCTGCACGCTGAGGCCGGCAAGGCCGTTATAGAGCAGCGTGATCAGGATCAGCGCCAGCCAGGTGACGCCGAACAGCGCCGCGCCGACACAGAGTGCGCGGATGACGATGTCGCTGCGGCGGCGGGATTTGTAGATCGGGTTCATGGCGTTACTTCCCCGCCTTCTTTTCAAGCCGCATCAGCATCAGCCGCGCGCCGGCGAGCACGAAGAAGGTCAGCACGAACAACAGCAGGCCGAGCAGGATCAGGCCGGACTGGTGCAGGCCGTCGCTCTCGGCGAATTCGCTGGCGATCGCCGCCGAGATCGTGGTGCCCGGCGCGAAGATCGACGACGAGATCCGGAACGAGTTGCCGATGATGAAGGTCACCGCCATGGTCTCGCCGAGGGCGCGGCCGAGCGCCAGCATGATGCCGCCGATCACGCCGACGCGGGTGTAGGGGATCACGACGCTGCGGACGACTTCCCAGGTGGTGCAGCCCATGCCGTAGGCGGCCTCTTTCAGCACCGGCGGCACGGTCTTGAACACGTCGACCGAGATCGCGGTGATGAAGGGCAGCACCATGATCGCAAGGATCAGCGCGGCGTTGAACAGGCTGAGATAGGACGGCGGGCCTGCGAACACCGCGCCCAGCACCGGGACGCCCTCGAAGATCCGGATCATGAAGGGCTGGAACGTGTTGGCCAGGAACGGGCCGAGCACGAAGAAGCCCCACATGCCGTAGATGATCGAGGGGATGCCGGCGAGCAGCTCGATCGCGATGCCGATCGGGCGGCGCAGCATTTGCGGGCAGAGCTCGGTGAGGAACACGGCGATGCCGATGCCGACCGGAATGGCAATCAGCATCGCGATGACCGAGGTGATCAGCGTGCCGTAGATCGGGCCGAGCGCGCCGAGCACCGGTGGATCGGCCGAGGGCGCCCAGCGCTGCGTCCAGAGGAAGGCGAAGCCGTATTCCTTCATCGCCGGCCAGGCGCCGACGATCAGCGACAGGATGATGCCGCCGAGGATCAACAGAACCGAAATCGCCGAGATACGGGTGATCCAATAGAAGGTGAGGTCACCGAGCTTGAAGGCGCTGAGGGCCTTGGCGCGATCGTAAGGTCCCGCGGCTTCCATCACATCGCTCTGAACAGCCATGTCTGCCACGCCAATCCCCTCTTTAGTATGCAAAAGCCACGCAAACCGCTACGCCCCGAAGCGATCTTCACTGACGCATTTGGCCGGGCGCCGTCGTTCCAGCCACGCCCCTGAGGCGCGAACCCCGGCCTCGATCCCGCGCTTGTTGCCGCGGTGATGGAGACCGGGTCTTGGTCGCTCGACCTGTGCCGCGATCGAGTCGGCACAGGCCCTGTCGCAGCGTCGGACTTAGCTCTTGATGTCCGACGACCAGGTCTTCTCGATCAGCTTGACGACCGAGTCCGGCATCGGGATGTAGTCGAGCTCTTCGGCCGCCTTGTCGCCCTTCTCGAAGGCGTACTTGAAGAACTTGAGCGCTTCCTGCGAGGCCGCCTTGTCGGTCGAGTCCTTGTGCATCAGGATGAAGGTCGCCGCGGTGATCGGCCAGGAGGCTTCGCCCGGCTGGTCGGTCAGGATCACGTAGTAGCCGGGAGCCTTGGCCCAGTCGGCATTCGAGGCGGCAGCCTGGAAGGCAGCCATGGTCGGCTGCACGGTCTTGCCGGCCTTGTTGACCAGCCCGGTGTAGGTCAGCTTGTTCTGCTTGGCGTAGGCATACTCGACATAGCCGATAGCGTTCTTGGTCTGGCTGATGTTGCCGGCAACGCCTTCGTTGCCCTTGGCGCCGACGCCGACCGGCCATTCGACCGCGGTGCCGGAACCGACCTTGGACTTCCAGTCGGCGTTCGACTTGGAGAGATAGTCGGTGAAGTTGAAGGTGGTGCCCGAACCGTCCGAACGGCGCACGACGGTGATGGCATCGCCCGGCAGGGTCAGCTTCGGATTGAGCTTGGCGATCGCCGCGTCATTCCACTTGGTGATCTTGCCGAGATAGATGTCGCCGAGCACTTCGCCCGACAGGATCAGGTCACCCGGCTTGATGCCTTCGAGGTTCACGACCGGGACGATCGCGCCCATCACCATCGGCCACTGGACGAGGCCGTCCTTCTCGAGCTGCTCGTGCTTGAGCGGCGCGTCGGTGGCGCCGAAGGTCACGGTCTTGGCTTGGATCTGCTTGATGCCGGCGCCGGAGCCGATCGACTGGTAGTTCAGACCGTTGCCGGTCTCCTTCTTGTAGGCGTCAGCCCACTTCGAATAGATCGGGAACGGAAACGTCGCGCCCGCGCCGGTAATATCGGCAGCGAAGGCCGACGTCGAAGCGGCGATCACGCCGGCTGCGACGATTGCTTTGATGAAATTCATGGGTGGTCTCCATCCAGTGAGCGAAGCGCCGAATGCGCCCGATCGCGCTCACGCCGGTCCATCTAGGAGCGGTCGGTGCTGCTTTTACGAAGGTTGGATGACAGTTGGATGACAGTACTAAGCTTCTGAAAACGCTTAGCTTTGAGTTGGTAACGGGGTCTTCGGCCGGGGAAAACAGGCGGTAAAAGTGGCCCCGTTCTTCGGCACGCTCTCGATCAAAAGACGCCCGCGATGACGGTTAAGAATATGTTTCACCAACGATAATCCGAGGCCCGTTCCGCCCTGGTTGCGGCTGTCGCCGACGTCGACCCGGTAGAAGCGCTCGGTCAGCCGCGGCAGGTGCTCGGGGGCGATGCCGGGGCCGAAATCCCGTACCATGACACGGATTTCGGGGGCCCCCTCGCCCGATGCGCCCGAAACGGCCTGATTCAGCGACACTATGACGCGGCCCCCGGAGGCGCCGTATTTGAGGGCGTTCTCGATCAGGTTCTCGAACAGGCGGAGCAGTTCCTCGCGGTCGCCGGCGATCATGACTGGGGCGTGAGGCAGGTCGACATCGATCTCGACCTGGCGCTCGCTGGCCAGTGCCTCGAGCCCGTCGGCCACCTGGCGGATGATCGGCACGATGTCGATCGAGGCCTCGGGCCGCACATGGGCCGACAACTCGACCCGCGACAGCGACAGCAAATCGTCGATCAGCCGCGCCATGCGGGTCGCCTGGGTGTGCATGATGCCGAGGAAGCGCTCCCGCGCCCGCGCGTCCTCGCGCGCCGGCCCCTGCAGCGTGTCGATGAAGCCGGACAAGGCGGCGAGCGGCGTGCGCAGCTCGTGGCTGGCATTGGCGACGAAGTCGGCTCGCATCTCCTCGACCCGGCGCAGCGGCGTCAGGTCGTGGAAGGTCATCAGCATGCACTTCTCGGTGCCGCCGAACTGGGTCGGCACCGGCACCGGCGTGATCACCAGTTCCATCCAGCGATCGACCGGAACGTGGTCGGTGTAGGTGGCGCGGCGCGGCTCGGTGGTCGCGATCGCCTCGCGCAGCGCGGTGATGATCTCCGGCGAGCGCAGGGCAAATTGCGCCAGTTCGTTCTTGCGCAGCGCAGGCGCGAGCTGCGCCGCTGCGGCGTTGAGATGGATGACGCGGCCGGCGCGATCGAGCAATACGGCCGGATCCGGCATGCCGGCGACGACCGCGCTGACGGCGGCGGCCTCGACCGGATTGACGCCGCGGACATCCTCGCGCGAGGTTCCGGCATCATGCAGCCGCCATGGCACCAGCGCCGCGGCCGCGATGCAGACGAACACGGCGCAGGCGCGCACCAGCGACAATTCGCCGAGCGCGACCACCACGCTCAAGGCCAGCGCTGCGGCAAGCAGGATCAGCGCGGAATGGCGCAACCGGTCGGGCCAGGGCGAGAAGATGGAGGAATGCGAATCGTCAATTGCCATCGCGGCGGCTTTCATCCCGTCGGTTCATGTCTCGCCCAGGCGCGGTCATAGCGACCTTCCCTCGGGAGGCATCGGGCCGCTTCATCAGACCCCGGAGTCACCGCGCTTTCGAACCAGAACCGCCTCATGGTGCGGCTCGGCGCGGGGACCCGAATCAGCCTGCGGCAGCCGTTTGAGTCGGGCGCCGACGATAACCTCCCGAAACGTCAGCAAGATTACAGATATGACGAACGGCGCAATATAGTAGAGGAGCCGGAACAGCAGCATACCGCCGAGCAGGTCCTCGCGGTCCATCTGCCAGAGGCCGACCAGCATGGCGGCGTCGAATACCCCGAGGCCGCCGGGGGAGTGGCTGGCGAAGCCGAGCAGGGTCGCCGACACGAAGATGACCGCGACCACGACGAAGCCGAGATTTGGCTCGTCCGGCACCAACACGTACATCGCCAGCGCGCAGAAGCCGAGGTCGAGGATACCGATCGCGATCTGCAGCAGCGTCAGCGGGCCGCCCGGCAGGGTCACCGTCCAGGGGCCACGGCCGACCACCCGCGGCTGGGTCCAGACCCAGACCACATAGGCGACCAGCGCGGTGATGATCGCGAATGCCAGCGCCCGGTTGAGCCAGGGCGGCAGCTGGTCGATGTTGGCGGCCGCCTCCGGGTGGTAGGCGATGCCGAGCCCGAGCACCGCGGCATTGCCGAGCCAGAAGGTGAGCCCGGCAAGAAAGCAGATCTTGGCGACGTCGATCGCATTCAACCCCCACGCCGAATAGATCCGGTAGCGCACCGCGCCGCCGGTGAAGACGCTGGCGCCGACATTGTGGCCGATCGAATAGGAGGTGAAGGCCGCGAGCGCGTTGATGCGATAGGGCACATGGGCGTGGCCGATCGCGCGCACCGCGAACAGATCGTAGAAGGTCAACGTGAAGTAGCCCGCCGCGACGAACAGTCCCGCCAGGGCAATCTGCCGCGGCTCGGTGCTCTTGATGGCCTCGAGCACCTCGTTGGTGTCGATGCCGCGCAGCATGTGATAAAGGACGTAGCAGGCGATGCCGATGACGGCGATGCTGATGACAACACCCAGCCGATGCAGGATTTGCTTCTGGCGCAGAAACGCCATCGCCCTGCGTATTGCTTCCAGCATCTAGACCTCGAATTGCGATCCCGCGACGACGGCCCCCGGGCGATCTCCGCCGGCGCTTCGCTGTGCCCTGGCCCGTGTAGCGCGTTTTAAACCGGAGTGGAATTCGTCAAAAGACAATAAAACGCGCATCTTCAAGATATTACGGATGATTCATGACAGCGGGTGCACAAATATGCGCGTTTCCCGCCGCCTTCGACAAGACTTGACATGCGCGTGCGGCAGTTAGCCCGCCGAACGGTCCGCAAGGCCATCCGGAAAACTACGGTGAAGTACCGGCACGGCCGAATAGAGAATGATCTTCCGTACCCGCCGAGAGGCGCTCCGCCGATCAGCAATCCCGCGCGGCCGTGACCGCGGCGACGATCTCGGCGGCATCGGGAAAATGTCCCTTCGTGCGCCTGGCGACAACCTCGTCGCCGAGCTTGACCTGGAAGATGCCGCCCTTGCCGGGGATCAGCGTCGCATCGACGCCGAGGCGCTCGCGCAACAGCGCCGCGGCCTCTTTGGCACGCTTCTCGTAGCCGCACGGCCGGCAATAGGTGATCGAGACATCCCTCATGTCACGCGCTCCGTGCCCCTCATGCGGCGTGGCGCTGCGCGGAGGCAGCCTCGACGCCGGCGATCCAGCCGGCCACAGAGCGGCCGATCGCCTCCGGATGATCCTCCTGCAGATAGTGCGCGCCCGCACCGAGTTGAATGACCGCGCAATGCTTGAGCGTCTTGGCGAATTCGGCGGCAAAGGCCGGTGACACCAGCGCCCCGGGCGTCGCCGCGAACAGCAGCTTCGGATAGGTCGATGCCGCGAGCGCCGCATGCGCCACCGTGAGCGCCTCGGCGACATCGGCCGGCTCGCCGGCGATCGGCAGCTCGCGCGGCAGCATCAAGGTCGGCTTGCGGCTCTCTCGCGTCGCAAACGGCGCGCGGTAGGCGGCCATCTCCTCGTCGCCGAGCGTGCGCAGGATCGAGCCGGGCAGCACGCGTTCGACGAACGCATTGTTGTCGAGGATCATCGCTTCGCCCTCGCCCGGCGTGCGGAATTTCCGGAACGTCTCCCGCGCGGCGTCGTGCTGGTGGAAGTCCGACCAATCGCGCATCGGGCGGATGAACTCCATGAAGGCGAGCCCGCGCACCAGTTGCGGACGGCGTGCCGCGAGGTGGAAGGCGAGCGCCGTGCCCCAATCCTGGGCGACGAGATAGGCCGAGGCAATGCCCAGCTCGTCGATCAGCGCATCGAGATAGTCCGCCTGGTCGAAGAAGCGATAGCCGATGTCGGGTTTGCCGGACTGGCCGTAGCCGATCAGGTCGGGCGCGATGCAGTGCCCGACGGGGGCGACCAGCGGCATGATGTTGCGCCAGATGTAGGACGACGTCGGATTGCCGTGCAGGAACAGCACGTGCGGCGCGTCGCTGCGGCCGATCTCGCGATAGGCCATCGTAGACCCAAGCACGGCGCGATGATGCAGGCTGATATCGGGGGATCTGGTCATGGCAACTCCTTGAACACGGTTTGGAATGCGATCGTCTTGAAACGCGTCAGCGCAGCTTCGCTGCGTTCGACCTTCATGCGCAGCATCGCGCCCTGCCAGGATGCGAGCAGGAAATCGGCCAGCTGATCGGGATCGAAGTCGGAGGCGATCTCGCCTTTGGCCTGAGCCTCGGCGATGCAGGCCGCAAACGGCGCGCGCCATTCCCGGAAGATGTCGTCGAGCTGCTCGCGCAGCATCTCGCTCGAGCCCGACGCCTCGAGGCTGAAATCGCCGATCAGGCAGCCGCGGGTGAAGCCGTCATGCGCGAGCTTGCCGGTGATCAGATCGAGATAGCTCCTCAGCCTTTCGCGCGGCGTCAGCGTCGTGTCGCCCAGCGCTTCGGCAACGAGGCCGCGCACATAGACGAAGTAGCGGTCCAGCACCTCGGATGCGAACAGCTCCTTCGAGCGGAAATGGTTGGTGAAGGAGCCCTGCGGCGCGCCGGCGGCGGCGGTGACGTCGCGCACGCTGGTGCCGTGATAGCCGGTCCGGAACATTTCCTTCAGGCCGGCGTCGAGGATGGCATCGCGGAGAGAGGGTTTTGGCATGGACGGATTTAATACGTACGTACGTATTATTGTCAAGCACTAAAATCAATGCAGTTCGCCCTGCGCTTGGCGACGCCGCTCAGGCCTGTCGGATCAGGGGATTGAGGTCAGCTCGCGGGCTTGCTGCGCGAAACCACCCAGTCGCGCAGCCAGGAGCCGATCGCGCAGCCGACGAGATAGAGCGCGAACATGACCAGGAAGAGATCGAGCCAGTAGCCGAACCGGCCGGGCACGATCCGCGCGAACGACGCCGCCACCAGCGCGGCGGCGAGCAGCGCCAGCCAGCGCATCCAGACCTTCGAGACGCCCCGCGCCCGATGCACCACCGCGATCCAGCCCATGCAAAAGCCGAGCAGCGCCGCGCCGAGCAGCCAACCCCAGAAGAATGTCGCGAGCACGGTCATCGCTACTTCACCACGAATTCGATGCGGCGGTTCTGCGCCTTGCCGTCTTCACTCTCGTTGCCGGCCAGCGGCTGCGTGCTGCCATAGCCGATCGGCGTGAAGCGGCTGGCAGGCAGCCCGGCGCGCACGAGGTAATCCACCACGGCCTGCGCGCGGCGTTCCGACAGTGCCTGGTTGGCGGCCTCCTCGCCGTCGCTGTCGGTATGGCCGGCGATCTCGATCGTCGCATTGGGGCAGCGCAACGCGGTCTCGATCAGGCGGTCGAGCAGGCCGGCGGAATCCGGCACGATGTCGGCCTTGCCGGACTCGAAGCGGATCTTGCCCTTCGAGAGAATTTCGGAAAACAGCTGCTGGCACACCGTGGGATCGACCGGGGCAGCCGCCGGCTTGACCGTGACCTCGGCCTTGTACTGCCAGCCCTGCGGAAAATCCTTGCCGAGCCCGTCGCGGATCTGGCCGGCGGCGGCATCGTAGAGCGCATCGCCCGACAGCTTCACCTCGCGGTCCGATACCACCAGCGTTCCGGTCGACAGCCGCGACAGCGCGCCGAGCGCGGGCCCCACCGCGGCCGCGAAACCCGACGGCGCGCCGATGCTGGCCTTGAGATTGTCGACCACCTTCTCGCTGAAGAACTTGCGGCCGGCGGCGGCGACCAGCGCGGCATGTACGTTGTTGTCGGGCACGTAGCCGGTCAGCGTCAGCGTCACCGCAACCGGGTCCTTGTAGGCCTGGAACACGTAAGGCGGCGCCTTGGTGTCGTTGGCGGCGATCGAATAGCCTTCCGGCAGGTTCTTCAGCGCCGCGGCGACCGCTTCGCGTCCGCCGAGCTCGCGCGCCATGCCGGCGAGATTGACCTTGTTGTCGGTCAGCGTGATCTTGCCTTCCTTCAGCTTGCCGATCTGGTCGAGCAACAGCAGCGCCGCCGCGTCGAACCGCAGCGGCGCGCCGCGGGCGAGCACCATCTGATCCACCACCTCGACGCCGCCGAGACCGGCCTTCGCGGCCTCGGTCAACTTGCCCTTGCTCGACGGGAGCGGCGCATTGCCACCGAGTGTGACCCGCACCACGTCGCGTTCGGCGGACCAGACAAATGGCTTGGCTTCGGGAACAAGGCGGGTCTCGTCGTTGACCAGCCGCACGCCGGGCACGGCTTCGACCGACGCCACCGCGCTGAGGCGGCCGTCTTCGGAGAAGGCGTTGGCCGCGAACGTCACGTCGCGGCCGTCGACGCTGATGCGGCGCTTGTCGAGGACGGTGTCCTTCAGTGCGGCATTAGAGCGCGCGGCAAGGTCCGCTTCGACCGTTGTGGTGCTCGTCCAGGCCGCGATACCCCAAAGCACGACCAGTGGAATCACCCCCGGCCACCACTTGCTACTCCACTTGAAAAGTCCGTGCATTCAGCGTCCTGCGGGGTCGGGAACCAGAGAGAAAACAAACCCTTGGCTGACTGTCAAACCCCAAATGACGCGCCATGGCGGGGGCGCCATGTCGGACCGGGATAACAGTTTCTTCAGTGGTCTTTCGCTAAGTTTGCCGCGGAATGCAAATCGGCCGGCCCGCGCCCACATGAAACAACTCCGCAACACCGTGATCCGTGCCGGCATGGAGGCGTTGTATTTCTCGGGTGCGCATATCCTGCTGCGGCCGATCTTCGCCGGCGTCGGCGCCATCTTCATGCTGCACCACGTCCGCCCGCGGCGCGGCGACGCGTTCCAGCCGAACCATCATCTCGAGGTCACGCCGGACTTCCTGCGCGCGATGCTGACGCATCTGCGCGCGCTCGACGTCGACGTAATCAGCATCGACGAGGCGCATCGCCGTCTCGCCGAACGGAATTTCGCGCGGCGCTTCGCCTGCTTTACCTTCGACGACGGCTATCGCGACAACCGCGATTTCGCGCTGCCCGTGATGCGCGAGTTCGGCGCCCCGTTCACGGTCTATGTCGCGAGCGATTTCGCCGAGGGCTGCGGCAGATTGTGGTGGATCGCGCTGGAGCGGGTGATCGCGGCGGCGTCCGCGATCGAGGTGCCGATCGACGGCACCATGACGCGGATCGACACTGCGACACCGCAGGCCAAGCGTACTGCCTTCGGCCGCATCCACGACTGGCTGCGTTCACTGCCCGGCGAGCAGGCGATGCAGGCCGAGATATCCGCGCTGTGCGCCCGTCACGGCGTCGACGAGACCGGCATCGCGCGCGAGCTCTGCATGTCCTGGGACGAGTTGCGCGGCTTTGCCGAGGATCCGCTGGTGACGATCGGCGCGCACACCATCACCCATTGCAATCTCGCCAAGCAGAGCGAGACCATCGCATCGTTCGAGCTCGCAACCAGCCGAGCGCGGATCGAGGATGCGCTGCAGCGGCCGGCATTGCATCTCGCTTATCCCTATGGCGACCGGATCGCCGCCGGGCAGCGTGAATTCGCCCTCGCCCGGTCGATCGGCTTTCGGACCGCGGTGACGACGCGGCCGGGCATGCTGTTTCCCGAAAGCGCCGACCATCTGACCGCCTTGCAGCGGGTCTCGCTGAACGGCAATTACCAGGACGCGCGCCTGCTGCCGGTGCTGACATCAGGCGCCGCTACAGCGGTGTGGAACGGCTTTCGCCGCATCGACGCGGCGTAAGCTACTCTTCGTAGCCCGGATGCAGCGAAGCGTAATCCGGGACAGTCACATCCGCGGACAGCATTTTCCCCGGATTTCGCTCCGCTGCATCCGGGCTACCGATCCCTTCCCTCTCCTTGACTCGTTCCCCGGGCGCGCCCAGAACCACTGGCAACGCAAAGGAGGAGCGCATGTTCAAGGATCTGTTCTCGCTGAAGGGCCGCGTCGCATTGGTGACCGGGGGATCGCGCGGCATCGGCAAGATGATCGCGGCCGGCTTCCTCGCGCAGGGTGCCGCCAGGGTCTATATCACCGCGCGCAAGGCAGGTCCCTGCGAGGCGACCGCCCAGGAGCTGTCCGCCGCCTATGACGGCGAATGCATCGCGCTGCCGATCGACATCTCGACCGTCGAGGGCTGCGAGAAGCTCGCGGGCGAGATCATCAAGCGCGAACCGAAACTCGACATCCTCGTCAACAATGCCGGCGCGGCCTGGGGCGCGGACTTCGACGAATTTCCGGAGAGCGGCTGGGACAAGGTGATGAACCTCAACGTCAAGTCGATCTTCTTCCTGACCAAGGCACTGGCCAAGCCGCTGCGTGCGGCGGCGACGCACGACAAGCCGGGCAAGGTGATCAACATCGCCTCGATCGACGGCATCTTCGTCAACCCGATGGAGACCTATTCCTATGCCGCCAGCAAGGCTGCGGTGATCCATCTGACGCGCCGCATGGCGACCCGCCTGATCAAGGACAACATCAACGTCACCGCGATCGCGCCCGGCGCCTTCAAGTCGGACATGAACCGCGCCGCGCGCGACCACGCCGACGAGGTCGCCAAGCGCGTGCCGGCGAAGCGCGTCGGCACCGACGAGGATATGGCGGGTACCGCAATCTATCTCGCCTCGCGCGCCGGCGACTATGTCGTGGGCAACACCGTCGCGGTTGATGGCGGCGTGGTCTATGCGACGGCAGGGCTGGAGATCGCGGGCTAAGCGGCCGCGCGACCGACCTACGGCAACGGCTCCGCCGAAGGGCGGGCCGTTTTCGTCGCTGGCTCACCTGCTTCCATAGGGCTATGGGCGCTTGTCATTCAAATGCATTACATTGGATGCGAGTGAAGGAGATCGCTATGGCTTCGAATGCCCTGGTCCAAACCCGCATCGATGCGGACGTAAAGGAAAAGGCCACCGAGGTTCTGGAGAACATGGGTCTCACGGTATCCGACGCCGTGCGGATTCTGCTGACACGCACGGCCAATGAAGGAATGCTTCCACTGGAACTCGTGAGCAACAGCCAGGCTTACGACAGCTGGTTTCGCGAGAAGGTGCACCAGGCGTTGGCGGATGCCCGGCCCGGTCTCGATGATTCCGAGGTCGAAGCGCATTTCGCGCAACGCCGCGCCGCCGCGCTTCGAAAAGCGACAAGGCGTAAGCGGTGAAACTCGTCTGGTCGCGCTTCGCGTTATCCGATCGCGACGACATTTTCAGCTACATCGAGGCCGAGAATCCTCGCGCGGCGGTCCATGTTGACGAACAGATTGCCGATGCTGCGCGGCGCCTGCTCGACTTTCCTGTGGCCGGCCCGGGCGTGTTGCCGGCACGCGCGAGTTGGTCATCCCGCGCACACCTTATGTCACGGCGTACCTTGTTGACGGTGAGACCGTTCGCATCTTGCGCGTGCTTCACGGTGCGCAGATGTGGCCCGACGAACTTACAAATGACGGCCGCGCCTCCGTACCGGCATCTGACCAAAAAGAAAGGGACGAGCCCCGGGACCTTTTCGGCTCGCCCCTTCCTGTTCTCTCCCTGCGGAAAGAAACTGTTAGGTCACGATCCGATTTTCGCATCATGACCTATCCGTTGTTTGAGCATGATCTCTTCGGAAAACCGCGTCACACTTTTCCGGATCATGCTCGCGCCGATCAGCTCTCGATCCTCACATACTCGAAGTCGCCCGGCTTGTTGTCGATGCCGACCTTGGGCGGCGAGATCCAGGAGGCGAACTGGCCGGGTTCGGTCACCGGTTTCATCAGCGAGGCGATGAAGTCGCCGTCCGCGGTCGACGGCAGCCAGTCGTTCTTGCGCTTGGCCCAGGTGGCGTCGTCGATCAAGAGGCCATCGGGCGTCGCATGGACGTCCTTGAACTCGCCGATCTGGCGGTGGAAGGCAGTGTTCGGCACCGCGAGCTTGTAGTCGATGCCGGCGGTCGAGATCACCTTGTTCCAGCGCAGCATGCCCTTGACGCAATCCTGCGTGTAGTCGTCGCGCAGCCGCATGTTGAGCGCGGTCAGCGCCGGCTCGTCGACCATCTTGATCTGGCCGTCCACCATCTTCATGACCGGATAGGTCGAGCTCTTGAGCTGATGGTCGTCGTCGATCGTGGTCTCCTTGTAGCGGCCTTTGATGCCGGCGTTGAAGGCATTGGCCGCGTTGGTCGACACTTCCGAGCCGAACAAATCGAGCGACAGCGAATAGTGCAGGTTCAGCTTCTTCTGGATGGTCGGCAGGTCGATCACGCCAAGCGCGCGGATCTTGGCGATGTCGTTCGGATCGATGATGCCGGCTTCCTTCATCGCATCGCAGGTGCGCTGCACGACGCGGGTGATGCCGGTCTCGCCGACGAACATGTGGTGGGCTTCCTCGGTCAGCATGAAGCGGCAGGTGCGCGACAGCGGATCGAAGCCCGACTGCGCCAGCGAGTGCAGCTGCATCTTGCCGTCGCGGTCGGTGAAGTAGGTGAACATGAAGAACGACAGCCAGTCCGGCGTCGCCTCGTTGAAGGCCCCTAGCATGCGCGGAGAATCCGCGTCGCCCGAGCGGCGGCGCAACAAATCATCGGCCTCCTCGCGGCCGTCGCGGCCGAAATACTTCTGCAAGAGGTAGACCATCGCCCAGAGATGGCGGCCTTCCTCGACATTGACCTGGAACAGGTTGCGCATGTCGTAGAGCGAGGGCGCGGTCTTGCCGAGATGGCGCTGCTGCTCGACCGAGGCCGGCTCGGTGTCGCCCTGGATCACGATCAGGCGGCGCAGCATGGCGCGGTGCTCACCGGGGACTTCCTGCCAGGCCGGCTTGCCATAGTCCTCGCCGAACGGAATGACGCGGTTCTCTTCCTGCGGCGCGAGCAAGATGCCCCAGCGATATTCGGGCATCCGCACATAGTCGAACTTGGCCCAGCCGCGCGGATCGACCGAATAGGCGGTGCGCAGATAGACCAGCGATTCCTGGAAGCCGTCCGGACCCATGTCGCTCCACCAGTCCATGTAGCCGGGGTGCCAGCCTTCCAGCGCCTTGAGCACCTGGCGGTCCTCGGCGAGATTCACATTGTTCGGAATCTTGGTCGAGTAATCGACGTTCATGATGTTCATGGCCGTGCTCCCTTAAACTCGCGTCATGTCGAATTGCGCCTTCTGGCCGGTGCCGTAGCGGCGCAGTGCGCCGTCCTCACCGACCGCGTTCGGCCGCTGGAATATCCAGTTCTGCCACGCCGTGAGGCGGGAGAAGATCTTCGATTCCATGGTCTCCGGGCCGACGAAGCGCAGATTGGCTTCCATGCCGGTGAGACCGTCGGGCGAGAACGAGGTGCGCTCCTCGAAGAACACGCGGACCTCGTCGTCCCAGTCGATGTCGTCGAGCGCGAAGGTGACGAGACCGAGCTCCTCGGCCTCCTCCGCGTCGAGCGCCTTGCCGATCGAGCCTTGCGCGCGCTCCAGATCCGACGGATCGGCCTGGAAGCGCGATTGCAGTCGGGTCAGGCCGTGGCTCATCGGATAGGGCCCGAAATTCATCGCCGTCAGCTCGATCGCCGGCGGCGGGCGGTTGTCGCCCTGCTTCTGGCCGATCAGCATGTAGGAGCGGTCGGCGGCGAACACGAGCTCGGCCAGCGTGCCGACGAAGCAGGAGCCGGGCTCGACCAGCGTCACCAGCGTGCGCGAGGTGACGTCGATGCGCTTGAGCACGCGCTTCCAGTAATGCCTGACCTCGTTGACCAGCCAGTGCGCCTTGTTGGCCTCCAGGAACGCATCATAGGACACGACATTGGCGCGGTCGCCATGGCTCTTGAATACCAGCATCGCGATCTCGAGCTCGTTGATGCGCAGATGCAGGATCGCGTCATCGAGCTCGCGGGCGACCTGCAGCGGCCAGAACGCAGCGCCCTGCGCGATCATGCCGTCGATGTCGGCGGGCGCCGTGGTTTCCGGCGCCTTGATCGAGATGGTGGCGATGCGCGCCGCGCGATCGATGTCGACGCTGACGAAGCCATAGCGGATGGCGCTGTCGTCGATGGTGCGCGTCAGCGGCGCCAGCGCGATGCCCTTGCCGGCGCCGTTGCGCTTCGACTTCGCGGCGAATTCCTTGACGCGCTCGGCCAGCTTGCCCTCGAGCTTGGAGTTCGGCGCGATCTCGTCGACCAGGCGCCAGGAAACGGCGCGCTTGCCCTTGATGCCTTCCTCGATGGTGCAGAAGAAATCGGCATGGTCGCGGCGCACCTTGCGCTTGTCGACGACGCGCGTGAGCCCGCCGGTGCCCGGCAGCACCGCGAGCAGCGGCACTTCCGGCAGCGCGACGGCGGCAGCGCCGTCGTCGGCCATCATGATGTGGTCGGTCGCGAGCGCCAGTTCATAGCCGCCGCCGGCCGCGGTACCGTTGACGACGGTGATGAAGCTCTGCCCGGAATTCTCGCTGGAGTCTTCCAGGCTGTTGCGGGTCTCGTTGGTGAATTTGCAGAAGTTGACCTTGTGGGCATGGGTCGAGCCCGCCAGCATGCGGATGTTGGCGCCGGCGCAGAACACCCGGTTCTTGCCCGAGCGCATCACCACCACCTTGACCTCGGGATGCTCGAAGCGCAGCCGCTGCACGGCGTCGGCAAGCTCGATGTCGACGCCGAGGTCATAGGAATTGAGCTTGAGCTGGTAGCCTTCGAACAGGCCGGCGTTCTCGTCGACGTCCATGGTCAGCGTCGCGACGTCGCCCGCAGCGTCGAGCTTCCAGTGCCGGTAGCGCGACGGGTCGGTCTGGAAGTCGATGTACTTCGCCCCGCCTGCAAGGACGCGCTCGTCACCAGCCATGGGCCACCCTTATCTGTTGTCTTGCTGTTGTTCGTTTGAAGGTTCGTCGTCGAGGTCTTCATGCACAATAATGCATGTTTTTGATCTGGTCTAGTTCAAAACGCAAAAACATGCATTTTGTTTCATGTTCACGAAATTCACTCGCTCGGCCAATGACCTGGCACCGGCACCAAAGGTCAGGCCGCCAGTGCCGGGTCGTCGCGCAGCGCCGCTTTGGCGAATTCGGCGACCGCCTCGAGCGTCACCGCGGGCGCCTCGCGATGCGGCGAATGGCCGGCACCATCGATGGCCGTGACATCGACCGGGCAGTAGCACTCCTCCTGGGCGATCTCGACCTGGCGCATGGTGCCGTACTGGTCGGCCGCGCCCTGCACGATCAGCACGGGCACGCGGATATAGGCGAGATAGTCGGAGATATCCCAGTCGCGGAATGCCGGATCGAGCCAGGCGCCGTTCCAGCCATAGAAGGCGTTGTCGACGTCCTTGTGCCAGCGCGCCAGCTTCTCCTTCAGATTGGTGGTCTCATACGCCGTCTTGATCTCGGCGATCGACTTCACCGAAATGTCCTCCACGATGAAGTGCGGCGCCAGCAGCGCCAGGCCGTGCAGGCGATGGTCCTGATGCGCACCGGCATAGATCGCCGCGATCGACGCGCCGTCGGAATGACCGAGCAGCAAGCCGCGGCGGAAGCCGATCCGGTCGAGCAATTTCGGCAGCACGTCGAGTGCCTCGCGATGCATGTAGTCGACCGGACGCGGCAGCTGCGCCGGCGACGAGGCGCCATAGCCTGATCGCGAATAGACGAATACGCCGGCGCCGGTCGCCGCCTGCAGCTTCTCGGGGAAGTCGCCCCACAGCCCGACGCAGCCGAGGCCTTCATGCAGCATCACGATGGTCGGCGCCGCGTCCGGCGAGGGACCGATCATGCGGTATTCGAGATCGGCGCCGTCGATGCTGAGGAAGCCGGAGGGTTTCAAGTTTGTCATGGTAGGCCTTCCTCATCGTCGTCCCGGCGAAAGCCGGGACCCATAACCACAGGCGTTAGTTGTTGCGCAAAGCTGTTGAACAGCGCCTCTCGAAACGAAGGCCGCGGCGTATGGGTCCCGGCTCCCGTGCGCAATTGCGCACTAGGCCGGGACGACGCGGGGAGCTAGTGCTCGTGTTCCCGCAATTTGAACCGCTGGATCTTTCCGGTCGCCGTCTTCGGCAGATTGTCGACCACATCGATCCAGCGCGGATATTTCCACGGGCCGATCTTCTGCTTGACGTGCTCCTTCAGCGCCTCGTGCAGGCCGGCGACTGAACTGTCCGGCCGCAGCACGACATACGCCTTCGGCTTGAGCAGCCCTTCCGGATCGGCCTCCGGCACGACCGCCGCCTCCAGCACCGCGGGATGGGTGATCAGCGCGCTCTCGACCTCGAACGGTGACACCCAGATGCCGGAGACCTTGAACATGTCGTCGGCGCGGCCGCAGAAGGTGTAGCGGCCGTCGGCATCGCGCGTGTATTTGTCGCCGGTGCGGGTCCAGGCGCCCTCGAAGGTGGCGCGGCTCTTGGCCCGTTGATTCCAGTAGCTCTCGCCGGCCGAGGGCGCATCGACCAAGAGTTCGCCGACCTCGCCGTCCGCGACGTCGGCGCCGATCTCGTTGACCAGCCGCACCTTGTAGCCGGGCACCGGACGGCCGGACGAGCCGTATTTGATGTCGCCGGGCGCATTCGACAAGAAGATGTGCAGCAGCTCGGTCGAGCCGACGCCGTCGAGGATGTCGACGCCGAACCGCGTCTTCCAGGCATTGCCGACCGACTCCGGCAGCGCCTCGCCGGCCGAGGTGCAGACGCGCAGGCGATTGCCGCCGGACTGCGCCTTGGTCGCCTCGTCGTTCAGCATCGCCGCGAACAGGGTCGGCACGCCGAAGAAGATGCTGGGGTGATATTTGTTCATCAGCGCGAACATCACCGCCGGCGTCGGCCGCTCGGAGTTCAACACCGTGGTGGCGCCGACCGACATCGGGAAGGTCAGCGCATTGCCGAGCCCGTAGGCGAAGAACAGCTTGGCCGCCGACAGGCCGACATCATCCTCGCGGATCCCGAGCACCTGCTTGGCGTAGGTCTCCGCGGTCGCCGCGAGATTGGAATGCAGATGGCGCACGCCCTTCGGCATGCCGGTCGAGCCCGACGAATAGAGCCAGAATGCCGGCTCGTCGGCATGGGTCGGCGCGGTGGCGAACACGTCGCTCTCGCGCGCGATCTCATCGGACAGCTTCTTGTGGCCATGCGCATCCTTGCCGGAGACCACGACATGCTCGAGGTCGGGCATCCGCGCGATGATGTCCTTCACGACCGGCAGCAGCGCTTCCGACACGAACAGCACGCGGGCGCGGCAATCACCGAGGATGTAGGCGTATTGCTCCGCGGTCAGCAGCGTGTTGAGCGGCACCGGCACCACGCCGGCGCGGATCGCGCCGAGGAACACGATCGGGAAATCGACCGTGTCCAGCATGATCATGGCGACCCGCTCTTCGCGGCGGACGCCGAGCTGGCGCAGCATGTTGCCGACGCGGCGGGTCTGCTGCTGCAACTGGCCATAGGTGATTTGCGACACCGTATCGTCGAACACGACCTTGTCGCCGCGGCCTTCATCGACGTTGCGGTCGAGCAGCCAGGAGACCGCGTTGTAAGTCATGCTCCGCTCCTCGGACCCGGACGTGCCACGCTTCCCTCTCCTGTGAATTTAAGAATTATAATTCATACAAAGCCACCACGTTGGCTTGCTGTCAATCCTTATCGGCACTATGTTTCCTAGAACCTCGGTCTGATTCAGTCAGGACCGCGCGTCGCACAGGGATCATGACCGCAGCCAACGACCCGGAAACCGACTTCCTTGAACAGCTCGGCCAGCGCGTGCGCACGATGCGCGCCCTGCGCGGCATGTCGCGCAAGGTGCTCGCCAAGGTTTCCGGCATTTCCGAACGCTACATCGCCCAGCTCGAAAGCGGCAAAGGCAATGTCTCGATCGTGCTGCTGCGCCGTGTCGCAGGCGCGATGGGTGCGCATCTCGAGGACCTGATCCCCTCCAGCGAGCCCGTGCCGGACTGGGCCGTGATCCGCGACCTGCTGCGCAAGGCGTCGCCGAACCAGATCGCGCAGGCCAAGGACATGCTCGCCGGCAGCAGCCCGTTGGCGCCGCGGCGCGCCTCGTTCTCCGGCATTGCGCTGATCGGCCTGCGCGGCGCCGGCAAGACCACGCTCGGCCGGATGCTGGCGAAGAAGATCGGCTGGAGCTTTGTCGAGCTCAACAAGGAGATCGAGGCGCAGAACGGCCTCTCGGTCGCCGAGATCATCGCGCTGTACGGCCAGGAAGGCTTCCGCCGCATGGAGCAGGCCGCGCTGACGCAGCTGTTGGCGCGCAAGGAATTGATGGTGCTGGCGACCGGCGGCGGCATCGTCTCCGAGGCGCTGACCTTCGATTTGATCCTGTCGTCGTTCTACACGATCTGGCTGAAGGCCGAGCCGGAGGAGCACATGGCGCGCGTGCGCCGCCAAGGCGATCTGCGCCCGATGGCCGACGACCGCTCGGCGATGGCGGAATTGCGCAACATCCTGGTCAGCCGCGAGCCGCTCTACGCCCGCGCATCGGCGGTGGTCGACACCGCCGGCCTCTCGGTCGACGCCGCCGCCGCGCGGCTGATCGATTCCGTGCGGCCGGTACTGCAGAACGAGGCGCGCGCGTTCGGTCTGCGCAGCGTGGCGCTGTAATCTCACAGCACAAAAAGAAACACTACCCCCGTCATTGCGAGCGAAGCGAAGCAATCCATCTCTCCGCGCGTGTGGATGCATGGATTGCTTCGTCGCTATCGCTCCTCGCAATGACGAACCATGCGATGGTGTGAGAGATCCTCCCCCTACAAGAGTCTGCTCTTCACATCATCAGCACCATCCCGCAGCAGCGGCAGGAAGCGGTCGATCAATTCCTGCATCGGCACGCGATCGACATGCGCGCCCATGTTGATGGCGGCGACGATGGTGCCGTCGTAGCGGTGCACCGGCACCGAGATGGAGCGGAAATGCGGCTCGGCCTCGCGGTCGACCAGTGAATAACCCTGCGCGCGATCGGCGATGATGGTGGCGAGCAGCCTCTTCGGATCGGTCGTGGTCTGCGGCGTCACCGGATCGCGGCGCATCGCCTTCAGCCGCATCGCGAGTTCGGCATCAGTGAGCCGGCCGAGCATCGCGCGGCCGACCGAGGTGCAGAACGCCGGCAGCCGGTAGCCGATGTCGAGACCGGCGGAGAACACGCGGGTCGGGCTCGAACGCGCCACGAACACGACATCGTCGCCGTCGAGCAAGGCGAGCGAGGCGATCTCCTGTGCCGCGCTCGCGATGCGATCGAGCACCGGCTGCAGCACCGTCACCACCTGGTTGGATTGCAGGAACGAGCCCGCGAGCGTCAGCACATGCGGCGTCAGCGTGAACAGCTTGCCGTCGGTCGCGACGAAACCGCCATGCGCGAGCGTGAACAGGATGCGGCGCGCGGTGGCGCGCGGCAGATCGGCGGCGCGCGCCAGATCGCTCAGCGTCGCAGGACCCGACACGGTGCCGAAACACCTGCAGCAGGCGCAGGCCGCGATCGAGCGCCTCGACGAAGTCGGTGGCGCGCTCGTCCTGGTCGGTCCGCTTCAGCTTGGGCATGGCGTTTTAGGTTGGGTCGCGGCTTTGAACGGTTCAAAAATTGCACTTGCTGTCCAAACCAGACATGGCATAATTCGCACATTCGTTCAATAGGCGAACAAACCCAATCCGGGAGACGCCGCCATGATGAGCCAGGAAGCGAACGATCTGATCACCCGCACCGGCCGCAAGGACCCGTGTGGCAGGCTGATGCGGAGTTACTGGCAGCCGGCGGCGCTGGTCGACGAGCTGGAAGGACCGCGCCCGGTTCGGCCGGTGCGGCTGCTTGGCGAAAACCTGGTTCTGTTCCGCGGCGAGGACGGAAGCTACGGGCTGATCGACCGCCACTGCGCGCATCGCGGCGCCGATCTCGCCTTCGGCCGGCTCGAGCATGGCGGGCTGCGCTGCGCCTTCCACGGCTGGCTGTTCGACACGTCAGGCCAGTGCATCGAGACGCCGGCGGAGCCGGCCGGCTCGCAACTCTGCAAGGGCATCAGGCAGCGCTCCTATCCGGTAGTCGAGAAGAGCGGCATCCTGTGGGCCTGGCTCGGCGAAGGCGCCCCGCCCGCCTTTCCGGAGCTCGACTGCTTCGTTGCGCCCGGAAGCCATACGTTTGCGTTCAAGGGCCACATGAACTGCAACTGGCTGCAGGCGCTCGAGGTCGGCATCGATCCGGCGCACGCCTCCTTTCTGCATCGCTTCTTCGAGGACGAGGACACCTCAGCGGCTTACGGCAAGCAGTTCCGCGGCGCCTCGGCCAGCAGCGACATGCCGATGACCAAGATCCTGCGCGAATATGACCGGCCGATCATCAATGTCGAGCACACCGAATATGGCCTGCGCCTGATTGCGCTGCGCGAGCTCGACGCGGAGCGCACCCATGTGCGCGTCACCAACCAGCTGTTCCCGCACGGCTTCGTCATCCCGATGTCGACCGAGATGACGATCACGCAGTGGCACGTGCCGGTCGACGACGAGAACTGCTACTGGTACGCGATCTTCACCAGCTATGCGGCGCCGGTCGACAAGCAGAAGATGCGCGACCAGCGGCTCGAGCTCTATACGCTGCCGGACTACAAGTCGCGCAAGAACAAGAGCAACGATTACGGCTTCGATCCGCACGAGCAGGCGACCGAGACCTATACCGGCATGGGCACCGACATCAATGTCCACGACCAGTGGGCAGTGGAGTCGATGGGGGCGATTCAGGACCGCACCAACGAGCATCTCGGCCAGAGCGACAAGGCGATCGTGCAGTACCGCCGCCTGCTGCGGCAGGAGATCGAGAAGGTCTCCGGCGGCGAGAAGCCGATGCTGTTCCTCGACGACGCCTCCGCGCGCAGTATCCAGGGCCCGGCCACGATGGACGGCATCGGCCCGACCCAGGGCTGGGAGCTCTACTGGATGGAAGTCGACGTCAAGCGCCGCCGCGGCGCACCATGGGCAGCTCCCGTGCCGCGCGAGATCGCCGGCAAGGTGCATCATCTGACGGCGGCGGAGTGAAGATGGTATCAATGGCTCCGCATTGTATCCTTCACCTCGCCCCGCTTGCGGGGAGAGGTCGGATCGCGTTAGCGATCCGGGTGAGGGGGTACAGGTCTATCGGCATATCGAGTCGGCGGAGAGAGCCCCTCACCCCGACCCTCTCCCCGCGAAGAGCGGGGCGAGGGAGAAGTGAAGGAGTGACGCGGTGAGCTTCGTCGAGCGTCACGGCCTGTGGTCGGATGAGCAGAAGGAGGCCGCACAACGCCTCCGCCGCATTGTCGAGGAGAAGAACCTCGAAGTCATCCGCCTGTCGTTCCCCGACCAGCACGGCATCCTGCGCGGCAAGACGCTGATCGCCGGCGAAGCGGTGCGCTCGCTGGAAAGCGGCTGCTCCATCACCACGACGATGCTCGCCAAGGACACCTCGCACAAGACGGTGTTTCCGGTGTTCACATCAGGCGGCGGCTTCGGCATGAAGGAGATGGAAGGCGCGGCCGACGTGCTGATGGTCGCCGACCCCACCACCTTCCGCGTGCTGCCTTGGGCGCAAAACACCGGCTGGCTGCTCTGCGACCTCTATTTCAGCGACGGCCGGCCGGTGCCGTTCGCGACCCGCAACCTCTATCGCAAGGTGCTCGATCAGCTCGCCGGCCGCGGCTACGATTTCGTCGCCGGCCTCGAGGTCGAATTCCACCTGTTCAAGCTCGACGACGCCCACATGGCGCCGGAGGATGCCGGCCAGCCCGGACGGCCGCCGTCGGTCAGCCTGCTATCGCACGGCTATCAATACCTCACCGAGCAGCGCTACGACCTGATGGAGCCGGCGCTCGAGATCATCCGCCGCGACATCATCGCGCTCGACCTGCCGTTGCGCTCGGTCGAGGTCGAATTCGGTCCGAGCCAGTGCGAATTCACTTTCGCACCGACTGTCGGTCTTGCGCCGGCCGACACCATGGTACTGTTTCGTTCGGCAGTGAAGCAGATCGCGCGCCGCCACGGCTATCACGCGACCTTCATGTGCCGGCCGAAACTGCCGAACGTGTTCGCGAGCGGCTGGCACCTGCACCAGTCGCTGGTGTCGCGCGCCAATGGCGAGAACGTCTTCATGGCCAAGGAGACCGGCGAGCCGCTCAGTGCGCTCGGCCGCGGCTGGCTCGCCGGCCTGATCGAGCACGCCCGGGCCTCGACCGTGTTCACGACGCCGACCATCAACGGCTACAAGCGCTACCGCTCCTATTCGCTGGCGCCGGACCGCGCGATCTGGGGCCGCGACAACCGCGGCGTGATGATCCGCGTGCTCGGCGGCGCCGGCGATCCGGCAACCCGGCTGGAGAACCGGATCGGCGAACCAGCCGCCAATCCCTATCTCTACATGGCAAGCCAGATCCTCTCCGGCCTCGACGGCGTCGACCGCAAGCTCGACCCCGGCCCGTCGGCCGACACGCCCTACGAGGCCAAGGCCGCGCTGTTGCCGAAGTCGCTGCGCGAGGCCGTGTTCGCGCTCAACGACGATCCGTTCTTCCGTCAGGCGCTGGGGCCGGAGTTCGTGGACTATTACGTCTTCATCAAGAACGCGGAGATCGAACGCTTCCAGGCCGAGGTGTCGGACTGGGAGCACCGCGAATATTTCGAGATGTTTTGACGGAAGCGTCGGCGCAGGCGCTCCGCCGCTCTAGAGCATGATCCGGAAAAGTGTGAAGCGATTTTCCGCAAAGATCATGCTCAAACAAAGAGCTAAAGCGCGATGACGATTCAACCCAATCTCATCGCGCTTTAGACGCTTGCAAGGTGAGCCGCGACGGCCGCTTCGTTCCATTCCAGACCGACACCAGGCGTGTCGGGAATATGCAAAAGACCATCCTTGATTTCATACGGCCGTTCGAGAATCGGATCGGCCCAGTCCTGCCATTCCAACCAGTGAGCAGTCTCGGTTGCGCGCATGACGTGAGCGGCGACTTCCGGATAAAGATGCGTTGAGATGGGGATACCCGCGGCGCCGGCGATCGCAGCCGCCCGCATCCAGCCCGTCACTCCGCCGATACGCATGAAATCCGGCATCACCAGGTCGCAGGCCTTTCTCGCGATCGCCTTATGCATCTCCCTCGGACCATAGAAGTTCTCGCCGATCTGGATCGGCGTCTTCAGCTCCGCCGCCAGTCGGGCGTGCCCGTCGAGATTGTCATAGACGACGGGCTCCTCGATCCAGTCGAGGCCATAGTCATCGATCGTATGGCACCGCTCGATGGCTTCGGCGAGATTTAGCCCCTGGTTGTAGTCCACCATCAAATGCATGCGATCCCCGACTGCTTTTCGAACGGCGTCGAGGGTCGTCAGATCCTCGCGCGGATCGCTTCTGCCGAGGCGCAATTTCAGGGCTGAGAACCCTCCTTCGTCGCGCAATTCCAAAGCCTCGGCCGCGACGGCGGCCGGCTCCTTCAGCCAAAGGCCCGTTGCTATTGTAGGATCTCACGGCGCCGACCGTCGCCCCCAACAGCACGCACAGCGGCTTGTTTGCGGCTTTCGCCAACGCATCCCACGCGGCCATGTCGAGGCCCGACGCCGCGATCATCGACAATCCCTCATAGCCGACAAAGTGAAGCGATTTGCGCGCCGCCTCGAACAACTCGACAGGCGCCACGCTCCGACCTCTGAGCAATTCGCCGAGATCATGCAACGCCGGAACCAGATATCGCAGCGATTTCACGATGTAAGGCTCGAGATAGCTTCGCCCGACAATGCCCTCCTCCGTCACCAGATCGATGAGGACGAGCGGCCACTCCGATATCGTGACAATGCGCGCGACCACGGGCCGCTTCAGCTTGAGCACCACCGGACGAGCTTTGATTTCTCTGAGCGTCAACGAATCGGGCATGGCAATGGCTTTCGCAGCGCGAGGAAGCTGGCTGGCGCGGGCCGAAAAATCCCGGAAGCCATTCCAATTGGTTTTTCAACCGATGTAAATTCACTACCCGGTATATTTAAGAGGTGACTGCATGGCGCGATCTGCAGAACCGACACGGCGGCGCATCCTTGCTGCCGCATACGTCCTGTTTCGACAGCGCGGATATAGCCGCGTAAGCATGGACGAAATCGCATCGGCGACGAGGGTGACGAAGCGCACGCTCTACAATCATTTTCAAAGCAAGGATCAGCTGCTCGCCTTCGTGCTCGAAGCTCAGAACGAACTGGCCCTGGCCGCGTTCGCGACGTTCGGCGACAAGCTATCCGGCTCGCCGGCGGCGATCATCGACGGTCTGTTCCGCGACCTCGCGGTCTGGGCAGACAGGCCGCGATGGGCCGGCTCGGGATTCACCAGGCTGGTCATCGAGCTGGCCGATCTCCCTGGCCATCCCGCACGCGCAATTGCGCGCCGGCACAAGGCCTTGCTCGAAACCCATCTCGGCGCGCTGCTGAAGCGCGCCGGCGTCCGCGAGGCTGACCGCCGCGCACGCGAGATCTGGCTGCTGTCCGAGGGCGCGATCTCCCTGATGCTGGTGCATGGCGATCGCGCCTATGCAGCAGCAGCGGCCGACGCAGCGAAACGACTGCTGCGAGGCTCTTCACGATAAGCCGCGGCAGCCCGCCTCTCTGATCCGTCATCCTGAGAGTCTGAGGAGCGCGTAGCGCGTCTCGAAGGATGCACGGCCACCAGCCGGGCCATCGATCCTTCGAGACGCCTGCTACGCAGGCTCCTCAGGATGACGGCGATACGGCAATGCTTGCTGCTCAAATCCCGAGATACTTGTGCTGCAGATCCGGCTCGGCGAGCAGCTGCTCGCTGGTGCCGCTCCACACCGTGCGGCCGCGCTCGATGATGTAATGGCGGTCGGCGATGCGGGCGAGGTTTCCGACGTTCTTGTCGATCACCAGCACCGACTGGCCGCGCTCCTTCAGCATCGACAGGCAGCTCCAGATCTCGTCGCGGATCAGGGGCGCAAGACCCTCGGTCGCCTCGTCGAGGATCAGCAATTTCGGATTGGTCATCAGCGCGCGGCCGATCGCCAGCATCTGCTGCTCGCCGCCGGACAGCGTGACGCCCATATTGTTCGTGCGTTCGGCGAGCCGCGGAAACAGCGCGTGGATCCTGTCGATGGTCCAAGGATCGGAGGCACTGAAGCGATTGCCCGACGCGGCGACGAGATTTTCGCGCACCGTGAGGTTGGGGAAGATCTGGCGGCCTTCCGGCACCAGGCCGATGCCGAGCTTTGCGATCTTGTAGGACGGCAGGCCGCGCACCGCCTCGCCGGCGAAGCGGATGGCGCCTGACCGCGCCGGCGTCAGGCCCATGATCGAGCGGATCGTCGTGGTCTTGCCCATGCCATTGCGGCCCATCAGCGCGACCATCTCGCCCGACTTGATCTGGAGCGACAGGCCGAACAGCACCTGGCTCAGCCCGTAGCAGGTCTCGATGCCATCCACTTCAAGCAGGGTTTCAGCCATTCTGGTATCAGCCATGGCGCGTCACCGCATGCTGTTCGCCGAGATAGGCGCGCTTGACCTCGTCGTGCTTGCGGATCGCATCCGGCACGTCGCAGGCGATGACACGGCCATAGACCAGCACCGTGATGCGGTCGGCCAGCGCGAACACCGCCTCCATGTCGTGCTCGACCAGCACGATGGTGACTTCCTTGCGCAGCTCCTTCAGCAGCGCGACCATCCGCGCAGATTCGGTGACGCCGAGCCCGGCCATCGGCTCGTCCAGCAGCAACAGTTGCGGCCTGGTGGCGAGCGCGACCGCGAGCTCGAGCTCGCGCTGCTCGCCATGGCTCAACTGCGACACCACGATATCGGCGCGCGTGCCGAGGCCGACGCGCTCGAGCGCCGCGCGCGCGGCCTCGCGCAGATGCCGTTCCTTGCGCGCATTGCCCCAGAAGCGGAACGAGTGGCCGTCATGCGCCTGCGCCGCCAGCGCGACATTGTCGATCGCGGAGAAATCCTTCAGCAGCGAGGTGATCTGGAACGAGCGCGCCAGCCCGAGGCGGCTGCGCTTGTAGGACGGCAGGTTCGTGACGTCGCGGCCGGCGAAGCGGATGGTGCCGGAGTTCGGCATCACCTGTCCGGTGAGCTGGCTGATCAGCGTGGTCTTGCCGGCGCCGTTGGGGCCGATGATGGCGTGCAATTCGCCTGGCACCACCTCCATCGAGAGGTTGTCGGTCGCGGTGATGCCGCCGAAGCGGCGGACCAGATTGTCGACGCGGAGCAAGGGATCAGGCAAGGAATCAGCCACGGCGCATCCTCCCGAGCAGGCCCATGATGCCGCCGCGCGCGAACAGCACGATCAGGAGCAGCACCGGACCGAGGATCAGCCCCGAATATTCGGTGAACTGCGACAGCAGCTCCTCGAGCAGGAGATAGACGATCGCGCCGATGACGGGACCGAACAGCGAGCCCATGCCGCCGAGGATCACCATCACCATGAGATCGCCGGAGCGGGTCCAGTACATCACGGCGGGGCTGACGAAATCGGTGTTGTTGGCAAGCAGCGCGCCGGCCAGGCCGCAGATCGTGCCTGATATCACGAAGCAGACCAGGCGGTAGCGATTGGCATGGAAGCCGATCGCCTGCATGCGCTGCTCGTTGGAGCGGACGCCCTGCACCACGAGGCCGAAGCGCGAATTGACGATGCGCCAGATCAGGTAGAGGCCGCCGAACAGGCAGGCCAGGCAGAGGTAATAGAACTGGTTGCGATCCGACAGGTTGATCAGGCCGGCGAAATCGCTGCGCTTGTAGACGGTGAGCCCGTCGTCGCCGCCGTAGCGCGACAGCGCGGAGGCGATGTAGTAGGCCATCTGCGCAAAGGCCAGCGTGATCATGATGAAGTAGACGCCGCGGGTGCGCAAACTGAGCGCGCCGATCAGCAGCGCAAACAGCGCCGAGACGGCGAGCGCCACCGGCCACTGGATGAAGCCGGAGCCGATGCCCTCGGCGGCGAGGATGCCGACGGCATAGCCGCCGATGCCGAGATAGGCGGCGTGGCCAAAGCTCATCATGCCGCCATAGCCCATGATCAGATTGAGGCTCGCGGCGGCGAGCGCGAAGATCACGATCCGGGTGAACAGCGTGAGGATGAAGATATTGCCCGTGACCGCCGAATAGAGCGGCAGCAGCATCAGGGCGGCGCACATCAGCGCCGCGACCGCATTGGAGACGTTGAGCTTTCGCATCATCGTTTGGCCGCCGGGAACAGCCCCTCGGGCCGCAGCACAAGGATGATGGCCATCAGGAGGTAGATCAGCATCGAGGACAGCGCCGGCGCCGCGGTGGACGCCGCCGCCCCGCTCAGCACCTTGCGCAGCAGGTCCGGCAGGAAGGCGCGGCCCATCGTGTCGATGATGCCGACGAAGATCGCGGCCATGAACGCGCCGCGGATCGAGCCGATGCCGCCGATCACGATGATGACGAAGGCCAGGATCAGGATGTTCTCGCCCATGCCGATCTGCACGGTGAGGATCGGTGCCTGCATCAGCCCGGCGAGGCCGGCGAGCGCCGCGCCAAGGCCGAACACCAGCGTGAACAGCAGCTTGATGTTGATGCCGAGCGCCCCGATCATCTCGCGGTTGGAGGCCCCGGCGCGGATCAGCATGCCGATGCGGGTACGCATCACGACGAGATAGAGCATTGCTGCGACCGCCAGCGCGACCACGATGATCATGAGGCGGTAGGCCGGATAGTAAACGCCGGGAATGATCTGCACCGGCACGGTGAGCCAGGCCGGCAGCGGCAGCGCGAGGCCCGCCGGGCCCCAGATCAGCCGGACGGCGTCGTTGAAGAACAGGATCAGACCGAACGTCGCCAGCACCTGGTCGAGATGGTCGCGGCCATAGAGATGCCTGAGCGCGACATATTCCAGCACGATGCCGAGCAGCAGCGTGGCGCCCAGCGCCATCAGCGCGCCGAGCACGAAGCTGCCGGTCCAGGCCACGAAGGTCGCCGCGAAATAGGCGCCCATCATGTAGAGCGAGCCGTGCGCCAGATTGACGAAGTCCATGATGCCGAACACCAGCGTCAGCCCGGCCGCCAGCAGGAACAGCAGGAGGCCGAATTGCAGGCCGTTCAGCAGTTGTTCGACGACGAGATACATGGATCCTTCATACCGGGCTGAAACAAAACAGCGGCAGCGCAAGCACGCCGCCGCATTGCACATTGCGGGTTCTCCCTCGCCCCGCTCTTGCGGGGAGAAGGGTTGGGGTGAGGGGCTCTTTCCGCAAACCGAATGCCGGTAAAGAGCCCCTCACCCAATCGCTTCGCGATTGACCTCTCCCCGCAAGAGCGGGGCGAGGTAAAGAGAAGCAAGCCGCGCGCCAAAAAGACGCCCGACAATCACTTCATCGGACACTTGTCGTGGAAGCGGTCCTGGTCGTCCTTGACGATGGTCGCGACCGTCTTCAGCGAGAGCTGGCCCTCGGCGTCCTTGACCACGTCCTGCAGATAGAAGTTCTGGATCGGAATGTGGTTGTTGCCGTACTTGAACGGACCGCGCACCGATTTGAAGTTCACCTTCTCCATCTCGGCCTTCATCGCGTCCTTCTTCGTCAGGTCGCCCTTCACCGCGACCACGGCGCTGTTGATGAGGTTGGCAGCGTCGTAGGACTGTGCGCCGTAGAAGGTCGGCCGCAGGCCGGGATACTTCTTGCGGTAGTCGGCGACGAACTTCTTGTTCTCCTCGTTGGGCAGGTCGTTGACCCATTGCTGCGCGCCGGGAACGCCGAGCGCATTGTCCTTCTGCAACGGCAGCGACAATTCGTCGATGGTGAAGGCGGTGTAGAGCGGAATCTGCTGCTTGATACCGGCCTGCGCATACTGGTTCAGGAACTGCACGCCGGCCGCGCCCGGATAGAACACGAAGATCGACTCGGCCTTGGAGTTCTTCGCCTTGGTGAGCTCGGCGGAGAAGTCGAGCTGGCTCGGCCACACCGTATATTCCTCGCCGACGACCTGGCCCTTGAACGTGCTCTTGACGCCGGCCAGCATGTCCTTGCCCGCGGCGTAGTTCGGGCCGATCAGGAACACCGACTTGACGCCCTTCTGGTTCATGTAGGTGCCGACCGCCTGCGGGGTCTGGTCATTCTGCCAGGAGGTCGAGAACACGTAAGGCGAGCACAGTTCGCCGGCGAGCTGCGACGGACCGGCATTGGCCGAGATCAGGAAGGTCTTGGAATCGACCGCGGTCTTCAGCGACGCCAGCAGCACGTTCGACCAGATGTAGCCGACGATGAAGTCGACCTTGTCGGACTGCACCAGCTTCTCGGTCTTCTGCTTGCCGACATCCGGCTTCTGCTGGTCGTCCTCGTAGATCACCTCGACCGGCTTGCCGTCGATCTTGCGGCCGAGATGGTCGAGCGCGAGTTCGAAGGAATTGCGCATGTCGTTGCCGATCACGGCGGTCGGACCGCTGAAGGTCGAGACGAAGCCGATCTTGACGCTGTCAGCCGCCATCGCGGGCTGCGCCAGCGCCATAGCCATGGCGCCTGCCAGCCAAAATGCCTTTTTCATATTCACTCCCCTCCTCAACCAAAGATCCCACGAGGCTCGATCACGAGGGCCCGGGGGGTCACGCTTTGCGCGCGTCGTTCTGTGACGTATTTTGTGCGCGATATCGCAAGTCTGCAGCAAGCATGAACCGACGGCGCTGACTTAGAACCTTCGGCGCATACCCCAGCACCTTGCATCATAATTCGTCTAAATCGACCATGGCAAGAAATATAATGCCGGTTGCGTGGGCAACGATTGTCGCAGGCACCGGCCTTCCGCAACGACCCACGCCCGCACTGCAGCAGGCTTTAACGATCCGGTAAAGCACCCGGAAACCACAGGCCGGCAAGCGCCTGCGGGCTTCATGGTCCGGAAAGCATCCCTGGCCGACGCTGCCGCCAAAGGGGTGCGTCACATGCTGAATTACATCTTCGGCTTCAATGCCCGGATGGGCCGACTGGCTTTCTTCTTCTGCACCTTCGTGGTGGGCCTCGGCTTTATGATGCTGGTCTACGGCGTCACCGGCAACGCACCGGCGAGCGGCAGTATGGACGTGCTGCTGGCGCAGGCATCGAGCAACTCCGTGCTGGTCATTGCCTTCTACGGCATGCTCGTCATCTGCTTCATGCTGCAATCGATGCGGGTGCGCGACATGGGCTGGGATCCGGTCTGCGTGATGGCGGCATGGATCGCCCTCCTCGTGCTCGACAGGGCGATTGCCGGACGATTTCCCGAATATGCGCTGACCTATCAGCACACCGAAACGGTGGTCGGCGCCGCCGTCAATGGCGCAATGAACATCGTCCTGCTGGTCTGGCGGAGCGGCGGCTATTACGAAGAAGCCCCGCCATCGCCGCGCGAGACCGGCGGCGATGGCCCGTTCGAAAGACGCAGTACGCCGGCCGCAGGCGGTAGCCGCGTCGCACGGATCGCCAACGGCGAGTTCGGCGGCAAGACGCGGTAGCAGCCGTCGTCGCGACAGCAGGGACCCATAACCACAGGATCAGATTGTTGAAGAGCGCTGGGGCCCCAGCGACCAAGACGATTCCCATTGGTGGTTATGGGTCCCGGATCGCGCGGAGCCTGTCATCGGGCGGCGCTTCGCGCCGACCCGTTGGCTTGTCCGGGACGACGCGGAATTTGCCGCGCGATCACTGAGCCAAAGGCTGGCGGCGAGGGCCGATTACCCCTTGTCCACCGCCCATTCGGCGCCGTCGATCGCATAGGACGCGTGGCGGAAATCCCTGATCGTCGCAACCTTGTCGGCCGACCAGTCGAGCAGCATGAACGATCGCGGCGGCGCGTCCAGAGCGGTCGGGTCGAACACCAAGATCGCGGGCCGTCCCTCGACCTGTCCGGTCACCAGGTGCCAGTCGTCGATCTTCGAATAATTGCCGAAGTAGCGCGACACCTCGGCCTTGCCGTTCAGCCGCGTGCGGTTAACGAGCTCGAGCCTGATGTCATCGGCGATCATGGCGCGGATGGCGTCGAAGTCACGGGCGTTGAAATGGCTGACATAGGCGTTGAGCCTGACGCGATCGGCCGGCGACAGGCCGGGCCGCGGCGCGTCGTCCGGCTCGCTGGCAAACTCGCGCAGCTGCGTGCGTCCACGGTGCAGCGCGGCCTTCACCGCGGGCAGGCTGAAATCCATGATGCCGCAGATCTCCTGCAGCGAGCAGCCGAGCACGTCCATCAGGATCACGCTGGAACGCTGCGCCACCGGCAAGCGCATGAAGGTGCGCAGGCTGGTCGCGGCGATCTCGCGGCGGCCCAAATCATCGAGCTCTCCGGCCATCATGTCCACCTCCTCCGGCGCGTGGAGCGCTTCCTGGCGGTTGCGCCGCCTGAGGAAATCGAGCGCGGTGTTGTGCGCGATCCGGAACAGCCAGGCTTGCGGATTCTGGATCGGCGCGGCGGACCCGAAGGCTTCCACCGCCTTGATCAGCGCGTCCTGCAGCACATCCTCGCCGTCGATGACGGATCCGACCATGCGGGCGCAGTAGCGATGCAGCCTCGGCCGCATCGCCGCCAACAGCGTGTCGACGTCGGTCGCGGCCGGCGCTTGGTGTGGTGACGTCATGATGGCTCCGCCAGATCGGTGCACTGCCCGCCGGTTCACGGCTCATCCAGCATACGATAATTCCCGACAATCACCGCACTGCGAACCAGCGGCGGCTCGGCGCAACGATCGCGGATGCCGTCCTGGAACGCCTGGAACGCGGCCAGTTTCGGGATCGGGCTCGAACCGTCCTCGGCCGTGGTCTCGACCATGTGGATGAAGGTATCGTCCTCCAGCCGCAGGGTCAGATAGCGCACGCCGTCGGGCCTCGCCGCCTTCAGCTCGGCGAACACGGCCGACACCAGCGCTGCATTCTTCTCCGCCATCTCCGGCTTCGCCTTGTACCTGATCAGGGTCCGTCTCATCGCGGCCTCCTTGGCCTGGTTCTGCGGCCCGAACCGGCCGCGTCAGACCCAAGGACGTTTGCGAACCGCCAAAGGATGCGGTCCGGCAAAAATAAATTCAAAAATAGTTCTTCGCCGCATCCTTTGCCCGTTCCGGTTCGTCCTTGCCGGCGAAGCGCGCCGCAACCTCGCGGCGCAGCAACGGAGAACGACCATGCAGACCCCTCGAGAGCGCGCCGAACAGCGCTGGGTGCTCGGCCTCACCGCGCTGGCATCCTTCATGATGGCGCTCGACGCCATGATCATGACCACGGCCTTCGCCACCATCCGCGCCGATTTCGGAAGCGCCGTGGAGACGCTGCAATGGACCGTCAATGCCTTCAACCTGACCTTCGCGGTGCTGCTCCTGACCGGCGCGGCGCTCGGCGACCGTTTCGGGCGGCGCAGGATGTTCGCGGCCGGGATCGGCCTGTTCGTCGTGGCGTCCGCGGCCTGCGCGCTGGCCGGCAACGCCGCGGCCCTGATCGCCGCCCGCGCCTTACAGGGCGCGGGCGCGGCACTGGTGATGCCGCTGGCGATGGCGATCCTGAGCGGCGCGTTCGGCCGGGAGGAGCGCGCCCGCGCGCTCGGCATTTTCAGCGGCATCACCGGATGCGCGCTGATCATAGGTCCCGCGATCGGCGGCTTCATCACCGAGCATCTCGGCTGGCGCTGGATTTTCTGGATCAACTTACCGGTCGGCCTGATCGCGATCGCCCTTGTGATCACGCGCCTGCGCGAAAGTTTTGGGCCGACGGCGCCGCTCGACATCACCGGCCTCACGCTGGTCGCGCTCGCGGCGCTGGCGCTGGTCTGGGGCCTGCTGCGCGGCAACGGCGTCGGCTGGGCCAGCGCGGAAGTGACGAGCGCGCTGATCGCCGGCGTCGCGCTGGCGGCGCTGTTCGTGCTGTGGGAGCTGCGTGCCACAAGCCCGATGGTGCCGATGCGGCTGTTCGCGGCACGGCCGTTTGCGTCAGGCATGGCCGCAAGCGTGCTGTTCTACGCCGCGATGTATGGCGTGCTGTTCCTGCTGCCGCAGTTCCTGCAGATCGCGCTCGGCTTCGACGCCTTCGGCGCCGGGCTTCGTCTGCTGCCGTGGACGGCGACGCTGTTCGTCACCGCGCCGATCGCCGGCGCCGCGGTCAACCGGTTCGGCGAGCGCACGCTGGTCGTCACCGGCCTCTTGATGCAGGCGATCGGGCTCGGCTGGATCAGCGAGATCGTGAGCCCCGCAGTGCCCTATTCGGCGCTGGTCGCGCCGCTGGTGCTCGCCGGCGTCGGCGTATCGATGGCGATGCCGGCCGCGCAGAACGCGGTGCTGGGTGCGGTCGCCGTCAGCGAGATGGGCAAGGCGTCGGGCGTCTTCAACATGGGCCGCTTCCTCGGCGGCATGTTCGGTATCGCGGCGCTGGTAGCGAGCTTCTCCGCCGATGGCGCAGCCGATTCATCCGGTCATTTCACGAGCGGATTCGCGTCGGCGATGAGCCTTGCCGCAACGCTGTCATTCGCCGGCGCGGTCGCGGGACTGTTCCTGCCGATGCGGCGGCGGGCCGTGGCCGCGGCCGCGCCGCAGGATGCGTGAAGCTTGCGGCGATTGGGTTTTGCTATCGGGCGATCAGGCATTTCGTGTTGGAATGGGGCTGCGAATGAATACATAATCAAACGACGAAGCCGTTCGAAACCGGGAGCGACATCAGATGACGCAAGCGCCGGCCAAACCTCATCGCGTGGTGATCGTCGGCGCCGGCTTCGGCGGCCTGGAAGCCGCTTTCGGTCTCAGAGGGGCGCCGGTCGAGATCACGCTGATCGACCGTCGCAACCACCATCTGTTCCAGCCGCTGCTCTATCAGGTCGCGACCGCTTCGCTTGCCACCAGCGAGATCGCCTGGCCGATCCGCTATCTCTTGCGCGACCGGCCCGAGGTGACGACGCTGTTCGCCAATGTCTGCGGCATCGACGCCACGGCGAAGCGGGTAGCGCTCGACGACGGCGGCAGCATTCCCTACGACACGCTGGTCCTCGCCACCGGCGCCCGCCACGCCTATTTCGGCCATGACGAATGGGAGCCGTTCGCGCCGGGCCTCAAGACGCTGGAGGACGCGACGACGCTGCGGCGGCGTATCCTGGTCGCCTTCGAGCGCGCCGAGCGCGAGACCGATCCGGACAAGCGCGCGGCGCTGCTGACCTTCGTCATCATCGGCGCCGGCCCGACCGGCGTCGAGATGGCCGGCACCATCGCCGACCTCGCCAAGGACACGCTGCCGCAAGACTTTCGTCACATCGACACGCGCAAGGCGCGCGTGGTGCTGATCGAGGCCGGCCCGCGCGTGCTGGCCGGCTTCCCGGACGATCTCTCGGCCTATGCGCAAGCGTCGCTGGAAAAGCTCGGCGTCGAGGTGATGCTGGGCGAGCCGGTCACCGAATGCTCGGCCGACGGCGTGGTGTTCGGCGGCAAGAGGCTGGAGGCGCGCACCATCGTCTGGGCCGCCGGCGTGCGCGCCTCGCGCGCCGCCGAGTGGCTGAACGCACCGGCCGATCGCGCCCACCGACTGCAGGTCGAGCCGGATCTGACCGTGCCGGGCCATCCCGATGTCTTCGCCGTCGGCGACACCGTCACGATCAAGGATCCCGACGGCAATCCGGTGCCGGGCATCGCGCCGGCCGCCAAGCAGGAGGGACGCTATGTCGCCGCGCTGATCAAGGCCCGGCTCGACGGCAAGACGCTGCCGCCGTTCCGCTACAAGCATGCCGGCAGCCTCGCCCAGATCGGCAAGAAGAAGGCGGTGATCGATTTCGGCTGGCTCAAGCTGCGCGGCTCGCTGGCATGGTGGATCTGGGGCCTCGCCCACATCTACTTCCTGATCGGCGTGCGCCATCGGATTGCGGTGGCGATGAACTGGCTCTGGATCCACACCCGCGACCAGCGCGCAGCACGGCTGATCACGCAAGGCAGCAGCAAGGTCGCGCAGTAGGTGACTCGGCACTGCGCTATCCTGTTATCCGTCATCCCCGCGCAAAGGCTCCGCCTTTGTCGCTGGAGGAGCGCGGCACGCGCGTCTCGAACGATCGACGGCCCCGCTAGTGGCCGTACATCCTTCGAGGCTCGCCCAGCGCCGCAATTTGCGCCGCAAGGCTCGCACCTCATCAGGATGACGGATAACAATCTGTCTTAGCCTCTCAGCGCTGTACGCATTCTCACCCCATCACCTGGTGCGGCGAGCGGCCGAACGCGGCCTTGAAGGCGCGGCTGAAATGCGAGACGTCGCTGAAGCCGAAGCTCAGCGCGACATCGGTGACATGGCTGAAGCGCCGCTCCGCCAGCGCCTGATAGGCGGCGGCGAGGCGCTGCTGCCACAGCCATCGGATCGGGGTCGTGCCTTCGCGCGCAAACAGGCGATTGAGCGTGCGCGGCGCCATGTTCTGCGCGGTGGCGATCGCATCGAGATCGAGCCCGGGATCGTCGAGATTGGCCAGCATGTAGGCCTTGACCCGCGCCAGCCTTTCGTCGCCGCGCTGGAGCCCGTCGTCCGTCAGCTCGGTCTGCAGCGTCGTTGCGAAAATATCGAGCGCCGCCGCGCCAAGCCGTATCGCCGCAGGTCCGGCCGCGTCGTCGAGCCGCGTCAGCCGGCGGATCAGCGATCCCGCCAGCGCTCCCACTTTCGACGCGTTGCCGACCCGCCGCGCCGTCAGGCGCTGCGCATCCGGCAGGCGCACGAGCAGCAGCGGCCGCGGGATCGACACCATGATCGCGCGCGCGCTCGGGGCGAATTCGAGCGTGAACGGCTGCGCCTGGTCATGCAGCATCAGATCGCCCCGGCGCATGCGCACGTCGCGGCCGCCCTGGGCAAAGCTGACCTCGCCGCGCAGCGTGAGCCACAGCATGAAATAGTCGCGCGGATCCCTGCGGACGTCGCTCGCGCTGCGCATCACCCGGATGCGGTCGGCGGCCGGCGTCGACGACCAGATGTCGTTGATGGCAAGCGGGCCGAGATGGCGGATCGAGATCGACGCCTGGAACGCCTCGTTGGCGACGCGGCGGCATTCGGTCAGCGAGAATTCGCGGCAGGTGACGTGATGCCAGCGGTCGAAACTGTCACCCGGCGCAACAAGCGTTTGCGCGACGACTGTGTGATCTAGGGTCTGCATCGGACCTTGCTCCCGCCCAACCCGGCAGCGGGACATTCTGCGTCCAGCCCTCCCTTCTGGCAAGCAGAGACCAGCGACTGGCCGGCGCAGCCAAGAACGGCCGCCGCAGCCGGTGTAGAAAATATCTCCCACCAGGAGAGGAGGCACCATATGGGCTACCAATGCGAAACCATCGATCCGGCGCGAACCGTCATGATCGTGGTCGACATGCAGAACGATTTCGTGGCCGAGGGCGCCAAGCTGCGTTCGGCCCAAGCCGCTGCCATGGTGCCGCGGCTGGCGCAGACCCTGAAGGCCTGCCGGGACAAGGGCATCCGCGTCATCTACACCGCGCATGTGCATCGCCGCGACGGCAGCGACATGGGGCTCTATGACGATCTCTATTCGCCGATCGCCGACCGGTCGTCGCTGGTCGACGGCAGCGAGGGCGTCGAGATCTTCAACGACCTCGCCCCCGCCCCCGGCGAGCACGTCATCAAGAAGCACCGCTACAGCGCGTTCTTCGCCACCGATCTCGATCTCATCCTGCGTGAATGGGGCATCACCACTGTGATCATCTCGGGGACCACGACCGAGAACTGCTGCCACGCCACCGCGCGCGACGCCATGTTCCACAATTACAAGGTCGTCTTCCTGTCGGACGCGACCGGCACGTTCGACTATCCCGATGTCGGCCAGGGCGCGCTGTCCGCCGACGAAGTACACCGCGCCACGCTGACGATCCTCGCATTCTCAACGGCACATGTGATGACGGCGGCCGAGATGCTGGCGCGGGTGAAGGTGGCGGGTTCGAAGGCGGCGTAGCGAGTTCACGAACAGCGCATCGCACATTCGGTCTGCCTCTCCCCTTGTGGGAGAGGCCGGATCGCATGAAGCGAAGCGCAATGCGATCCGGGTGAGGGGTTGCGGTCTCTCCGGTCCGTACGCCGTGTGCAGAGATACCCCTCACCCCAGCCCTCTCCCACAAGGGGAGAGGGAGCGCAGCAGCATTCGCGGCGAAGATCTCACTTCACCAGTGAGCAGCCGCCATCGGCCAGCGGGCGGAACGCCTGGTCGGCCGGGATGGTCGCGATCAGCTTGTAATAGTCGTAGGGGTACTTCGACTCTTCCGGCTTCTTCACCTCGAACAGATACATCGGGTGGACGACGCGGCCGTCCTGGCGGATCGTGGTGTCGCCGAACAGCTTGTCCTTGCCCTTGAAGGTCTTCATCTGCGGCACCACCGCCTTGGCGTCGTCGCTGCCGGTGGCGGCGACCGCGTTGAGATAGGCGAGCGTCGAGGCATAGACGCCGGCCTGGTTGCCGCTCGGCATCTTGCCGTTCATGCCGGGACGCGCGGCGAAGCGTTTTGCGAACGCGCGGGTGTCGTCGTTCATGTCCCAGTAGAAGGCTTCCAGCAACTGCAGGCCCTGCGCCACCTTCAGGCCCATGCCGTGGATGTCGTTCACGAACAGCAGGAACGCCACCATCGTCTGGCCGCCCTGCTGGATGCCGAACTCGGCCGCCTGCTTCACCGCATTGATGGTGTCGCCGCCGGCATTGGCGAGCCCGATCACTTTTGCTTTCGAGCTCTGCGCCTGCAGCAGGAACGACGCGAAGTCCGACGTGCTGAGCGGATGCTTGCTCGAGCCCAAAACCTTGCCGCCGTGCTTCTCGATGTAGTTCGTCGCTTCAGCCTCAATGCCTTTGCCGAGCGCATAATCGACGGTCACGAAATACCAGTCCTTGCCGCCGCGCTGCATCATCGCGGCCGCGGTGGTGTTGCCGGTGGCCCAGGCGTCGTTGACCCATTGAATGGTGTTCGGCGAGCAGGCCTTGCCGGTGAGATCGGAGCTCGCGGTCGACGACGCCAGGAACGTCATCCTTGAGTCGCGCAGGATGGTGTTGATGGCGAGCCCGACCGCCGAGTTCGGTACGTCGACGATGGCATCGACGCCTTCGACATCGAGCCATTTGCGCGCGATCGCAGAGCCCACGTCGGCCTTGTTCTGGTGATCGGCATAGACGATCTCGACCTTGATGCCCTTGCCGCCACCGCCAAAATCTTCCGCGGCCATGCGCGCGGCTTCCACCGAACCCATGCCGTTGGTGTCCTGGAAGATGCCGGAAATGTCGTTGAGCACGCCGACGCGGACCACGTCGCCGGAAATCTCCGCGCGTGCGCTGCCCGCGGCGCAGGCCAGTGCCAGCGCAAGTCCAATCCTAGATCGCCCAACCCCGAAGCCCCTCATCGTCTCCCTCCCATGTTTCCTCAATCGACCTTTTGCTGGTCTTGAGCGTCTCGTCAGGCCGGCGTGATCTCGACCGGCAGGCTGCTGAGCCCGCGCAGCGTGTTGTTGAAAAGGCGCTTCGGCTCGCCGGTGATGTCGATCCTGGCGACACGACGCGCGCCAGCGCCGCCAGCATCACCTCCCCTTCGAGGCGGGCGACGAGCTGGCCGACACACATATGGATGCCCGAACCGTAGCCGACGTGGCCCGACGTACGACGAGTGATGTCATAGCTATCGGGCGCTTCCCAGCGGCGCGGATCACGATTGGCCGCTGCCAGGAACATCAGCACTTTCTCGCCTTCAGGAATGCTGGCTCCACTGAGCTCGACGTCGCGCGTCGTGGTGCGGAAGAAAGTCTGGACCGGACTTTCGAACCGCACGGCTTCCTCGAAGGCGTTGCGCGCCAGCGTCGGATCGGCGCGCAGCTTCTGGAACTGGTCGGGGAAGCGGGCGAGGCAGTAGACGGCGGCGCCGATGCCGTTGACGGTGGTGTCGAGACCGGCCGACAGCAACGAGCGCACCAGCAGCGGCGCCTCGGTAGCGGTAATGGCGCCGCTATCGACATGGGCGTGAATGCAGGCGCCGATGCCGCCCGGGGTGAGATTGTCGCGCTGGCATTGCTCGGCAACATAGGCCTGATGCGGCGCCGAGCGCTCGATCGCCTCCTTGCGGAGCTCGTTCGGCGGGCCGAAGGCATTGAACACCAGACTGGCGTAGGGCAGCAGATGCTCGCGGCCCTCCGGCCTCAGGCCGAGTGCATCCGGGAAGATCGACAACGGATAGGCTTCCGCAAGGTCCGCGATCGCGTCGAACCTGCGCTTCTCCAGCAGCGCATCGAGGCGGGCCTCCGCGGCGGCGGCAAATTGCCCGCGAAGCTGCTTCATCACGGTCGCCGACAACACCGTGCTCAGCACGGCGCGGGTCCGGGTATGGGCGGGCGGGTCGGCCTCCAGGATCAGGCTCGCCGGCCGCCACGGCTTCTCCTTTGAAAAGTCGCTGAGGCCGACGCCGCGGCTGGAGCAGAAGGTCGCGGGGTCGTTCAGCACCGCATGGACCTCGGCGTAGCGCGCCACGCCATAGACATTCCACTTGTCGAGATAGACCACCGGCCCGGCCTCGCGCAGCCGCTCATGGGTCGGGAATGGATCGGCGAAGAACTCGAGCGCGAACGGATCGACGTCGAGATGCGGGACGGACGCAGCTTCTGTTGCAGTCATCGGGACCTCCCGAGGTTTGATCTTGTCAACACGGGCCGCATATCTATTGCTCCCGGACAGTTTCGCAGCGATGATTTGAGAGATGAGCAGCCAGCCCCTCCCCCGAAAGCCCCGCCGGCCGAGACCGGCCGATCCCGCAGACGCCAGTGACGGCCCGCTGCTGGACCTTGATCGCTATGTGCCGGCGTTCATCACCTTCATCGGCAACAAGCTGTCGAACAGCGCCACCGCGTTTTACCAGAAGAATTTCGGCGTCAACGTCACCGAGTGGCGGATCATCTCGCAACTGGCGATCGAGCCGGGGATTCCCGCTTCCCGGATCTGCCAAGTGATCGGCTTCGACAAGGGGCCGGTCAGCCGCAACCTCGCGGCATTGCAGAAGCGCGGCCTGCTGACCATCCGCACCGCTCCGGACGACGGCCGCACCCATTCGATCACGCTGACCGCGCGCGGCCGCGCCGTCCATGACAAGGTCATCGTCGCGGCGCTGGAGCGCGAGCGGCGGCTGCTGGCGTGCCTGAAGAAGGACGAGCGCGAGGTGCTGATCGAGCTGCTGCGCCGGCTGCACGAGAATCTCGGCGCCGTCACCGGGCAAGGCACGACCTGACGGCGCAGCCGTGCCATGGTCGCCGCGCTGCGCCCCCACAGTATTCGCCCGATCTTCCATGCGTGCCGTTCGCGCCGTGCTGCGCAACATTCTCCTCCCAAACGCGTGGCCGTTGACCGGCCCTGTCCCTATGGGTGCGGAAACTCGCACAGCTTAGTTGCTATGGCAACTAAAAACGCAGCCGCGTGCAGCGCGGCAAGTGGAAGCAGCGGGGACCTGGCGGGTTGGACAGCTGAAACTTGGATGATCCGTGCCACAAACGCGGTGTCGTCCCGGCCTCCGAGCCGTGACCCATAACCACAAATGCTGATTATCGCATGTCGGCGGAACGACGAACTTTGTTCACAATTTCGGCCGCGGAGTATGGGTGCCTGCTTCCGCAGGGACGACGGCAGTGTACGCGGCGCGCTGCTGGCGCGTCAGATGCACAAATCGCCTCACACGCCCGCGCAGGCGATCGCCTCACCCGACCCGTCGTCCTCCAATACCGCCACTGCTGCGGCGCGGCGCGTCAGCACGGCGCGCTGGTTGATGTAGCCCTTGTCGGTGATCTCCCCGCCGTCGACCGAGGCAGGCTCGGCCAGCAGCAGCGCGCGCGTGGCATGGCCGGAGGAATGGCCGCCTTGCGCCTTCAGCGTCGCCAGCCCCCGCCCAACCGCAGCACGAACCGCCGGATGGCCGATCACCTCCCGCGGATCGGCGCCCTCGGGCAGCCCTGCCAGCGCGCGGCAGGCGGCGAGGTTCGGAAACACCAGGAAGCGCACCTCGTCGCGGCCATGGCCGGTGACGACGATGTCCTGCGCGAGCGGCGCCAGCGCCGCGATGCCGGCGACGCGCAAGGTGCCGACGCTGACCCAGGTGCCGGAATTGAGCTTGAAATCCTCCGCCACGCGGCCGTCGAAGAACAGGCCGAGATCGGGCCGTGCGGCATCGGCGAAGGTGACGGCGTCGCCGATCCTGTAGAAGCCCTCGGCATCGAAGGCCTCAGCGGTGAGCTCGGGCGCCTTCCAGTAGCCCGGCGTGACGTTGGGCCCGCGCACGCGCACCTCGAGCTTGTCGCCCGACGGCACCAGCTTGAGCTCGGTGCCGGGGATCGGCACGCCGATATTGCCGGAGCGTTTGGCCAGGAAGTGGCAATCGGTCGCCAGCGGCGAGGTCTCGGTCGAACCCCAGGCCGACACCATCGGCAGCCGGCGGCCGACCGTCCGCAGCGACAAGTCCTCCAGCGCGTCCCACAGATTCTGCGGCAGCGCCGCGCCGGCATAGAAGGCGAATTTGGTGCCCTCGAAGAATTTTCTGCGCAGTTCGTCGTCGGTGCGCAGCGCCGCGATCAGCATGTCGAAGCCGCGCGGCACGTTGAAATAGACCGTCGGCACCACGCTGCGCAGGTTGGCCAGCGAGGTCGCGAACAGCCCGGGCGCCGGCTTGCCGCCGTCGATATAGAGCGTGCCGCCGTTGCGCAGCACCAGGTTGAAGTTGTGGTTGGCGCCGAACGTGTGGCTCCACGGCAGCCAGTCCAGGATCACCAGTTCCTCGCCCGCTTGCTCCAGGAACGTCCAGGTCTGCGCCTTGGCTTGCTGGCTCGAGGTCAGCATGCGCTGGGTGTTGATCACGGCCTTCGGCGTGCCCGTCGAGCCCGAGGTGAACAGGAATTTTGCGATCGTGTCCGCCGTCACCGCCGCGAACGCCTTGGCGACCCCGGGCGCTTCCGGCGTGGCAGCGACGGTACGGAACGACAATGCGTCGGCGTCGTCCGGATTGCCGCTGACGATGGTTGCGCGATGCAGCGACTTGATTGCGGCAAGCGCCGCCGCGAACGGCCTTGTGCTTGCGACGTAGATCGCGCCGGGGTCGAGCAGCTCGATCATGCTCTTCAGCTTGTCGAAGTCTTTCGACATCAAGGAATAGGCCGGCGAGATCGCGGCCGAGGGCACGCCGACATGCTGCGCGGCGAGCGCGAACAACGCGTGATCGATGCCGTTGTCGGAGAGGATGACGAGTGGACGTTCCGTGCTCAGCCCTTGCGCCAGCACCCACGATGCGGCCCGCCGCACGATGCCGAGCGCGTCGCGATATCTGACGGTGCTCCAGCGCGCATCGGCATTGGCGCGCTCGCCGAGAAAGATGCGATCCGGCGCCTGCCGCGCCCAATGCTCCAGCCAGTCGCCGACGCAGCGGGCGCCTTGCTTCAGCGGCGTGGTGGAGCGAACCAGGATGCTGCCGTCGTCGCGGCGATCCGCAACGATCGCGGGCGTCGCGAACAGGCTGCTCGGATTGTCTCCGCTGGCGGCGGCCATCGTCATGGTTTCCTCCTCGCCCGTGTCTTTGCGGGATCGCGCCGCAACATGGTGCGGCGCCGCGGTCCTGGCCGGGCTCTTTGGTGATAATGTTGCGGACATCAATTGTTGTCGTCAACAACAATCTTTCCCTCTCGCCTTGGGCGCGCTAGCCTGAGCTCATGGCGAGCCAGCAAAAGACATCGCGCAAGGCGGCAGGAACGGTAGCAGCAATCCGCCGCCCCCGGTCGCACAGAGCAAATGGCGGGGCGCCCGGCGGCGAGGCCGGCGACGACATCGGCCTCGACGCGCTGGTCGGTCACGCCGGCTATGCGGTGCGGCGCTTCCAGCTCTGGATCTTTCAGGACTTCATCAAGACGCTGGCGACGGTCGATATCCGCCCAACCCAGTACTCGGTGATGACCGTGATCGGGGCTAATCCGGGCCTCAGCCAGATGGCGGTGGCAAAGCGGCTCGGGATCGAGCGCGCGCGGCTGGTGCATCTGCTCGACAGCCTGGAAGACCGCGACTTCGTCAGCCGCGTCCCCTCCGCGACCGACCGCCGCTCCCACGCGCTGCATCTGACCGCGCGCGGCAAGACCGCGCTGGCGCAGTTCAAGCGGCTTGCCGCCGAGCATGAGCGGCATGTCGCCGAGAAGATCGGCAAGGAAAATCGCAAACAGCTGCTGCAGATCCTCGCCTGCTTCACCTGACCTCGCGACGAGATTTCGGCTTGACCGGATTTGCCTTTAAATTGGGCAGATGCTCTCTCATAGCGGCCTGCCTCCGTTCCCGACGAGCATTTCAAGCAACTGATATTGTGCAATAATCCGTCTCGCGGCGGACGCGGGCGAATTGTACACAATGGCACATTGCTTGCTTCGATCAGGCTGCAATTCCCTTGCGGATGGCGTCCGACGCCTCCCGCTCACGAGATGAGGCCAAGCACGTGACTGAAACTGTCGCCGCGATCGTCGCCGCGCACCGCGCCGGGACCATGACGCCGGCCCAAACCGTGGCGCGCAGCTACCAGCGCATCCGCGAGCACAACGACCCCGCCATCTTCATCAGCCTGCGCGACGAGAAGGATGCGCTTGCCGAGGCCGGGCGGCTCGCCGATCCGACGTTGCCGCTCTATGGCGTGCCGGTCGCGGTGAAGGACAATATCGATGTCGCGGGCCTGCCGACCACCGCCGCCTGCCCGGCGTTCTCCTATCTGCCCGCGCGGGATTCCACCGCGGTCGCCAAACTGCGCGCGGCCGGCGCCATCATCATCGGCAAGACCAATCTCGACCAGTTCGCCACCGGCCTGGTCGGCGTGCGCTCGCCCTACGGCATTCCCAGGAACCCGGTGCGCGGCGATCTCGTGCCGGGCGGGTCGAGCTCGGGCTCCGCGGTCGCGGTCTCCGCGGGCCTGGTGCCGCTGTCGCTCGGCACCGACACCGCGGGCAGCGGCCGCGTGCCGGCGATGCTCAACAACATCGTCGGGCTCAAGCCGAGCCTTGGGCTGATCTCGACCACCGGAGTCGTGCCGGCGTGCCGGACGCTCGACTGCGTCTCGATCTTCTCGCTCACCGCCGACGACGCGCTGGCCGCGCTCGCCGTCATGTCCGGGCCCGATCAGTCCGATCCGTATTCGCGCGACCGGGCGCTGGCCCCGCTGGCGAGCTTTCCGGCCAAGCTGAAGCTCGGCATTCCCCAAACCGGCCAGTTGAAATTCTTCGGCGATCGCGAGGCCGAGGAGGCCTATGGCGAGGCGTGCAAGCGCTGGCAGGCGCTTGGCGCCAACCTCGTCGAGTTCGACCTCGCGCCGTTCTACGAGACCGCGCGGCTGCTCTATGAGGGCCCGTGGGTGGCGGAACGGTATCTCGTGATCCGCGACCTGCTCGCGTCGTCGCCCGAGGCGGTCCATCCGGTGACGCGCGAGATCACCGTCGGCGGATCGCGCCCCACCGCTGCGGACACCTTCTCGGCGCTGTACCGCCTCGAGGCGCTGCGCCGCATCGCCGAGCGCAGCCTTGCGCAACTCGATGCGATCGTGCTGCCGACCGCCCCGACCGTGTATTCTACCGCTGACGTGCTCGCCAATCCGATCGAGCTGAACTCGCGGCTCGGCACCTACACCAATTTCGTCAACCTGCTCGATATGTGCGGCCTGGCGCTGCCGGCAGCGATGCGGCCCGACGGCGCGCCGTTCGGCATCACGCTGCTCGCGCGCGCCGGCCGCGACGCCGAGCTTGCCGGCATCGGCCGCGTGTTTCACGCCGACACCGGACTTACACTCGGCGCCAATTCACTTCCGCAGCCGCCGCTCACCGTCGCGCCGACGCAGGCCGGCTCCGACGACATCACCATCGCGGTGGTCGGTGCGCATCTCTCCGGCATGGCGCTGAACCACGAGCTGACGACGCTCGATGCGCGCCTGCTGGAAGAGGCGGTCACCGCACCGGACTACAGGCTCTACGCGCTCGACACCACGCCGCCGAAGCCCGGCATGCTGCGCATCGAGGCCGGTGCCGGCGCAGCGATCAAGCTCGAACTGTGGGCGATGTCACCGGCAGCATTCGGAAAATTTGTCGCCGCGATCCCGCCGCCGCTGTCGATCGGCACGATCAGGCTCGCCGACGGACGGCAGGCCAAGGGCTTCATCGTCGAGCCCGCCGCGATCCAGGGCGCGAAGGACATTTCCGCCTATGGCGGCTGGCGCGCATTTATGGCGGAGAGGGCGAAAGCCTAGCCGCTCCGGCGGCGCACTCCCTCGCCCCGCTCTCTCGGGGGAGAGCTAAGGAGAAGCTACACCGACACCGCGTAGGTCTCGTACTCCCCGCGCACCTGCTCGATATGGGCGCGCATCGCCGCGGCGGCGCCTGTCTTGTCGCCGCGCATGATGGCGACGACGACGCGGTCGTGCTCGGCGTGGGATTTTGCCAGACGGCCGAGGTTGCGGAACTGGGCGCGGCGGAACGGCTGCACGCGCACCCGCGTCGCCAAGGTGATCTCGGCGATGTAGGCGTTCTGCGACCCGGCATAGATCGCGTTGTGGAAGCGCTCATTGACCTCATGGAAGCGCTCGGGATTGCCGGTGTAGCTCAGCACCCGCAACTCCTCGTGGATCGCTTCCAGCGCGTGGCGCTCCGCCGCCGTCATCCGCTCGGCGGCGAGGCCGGCACAGATCGCCTCCAGCTCGGCCATCGCCTCGAACATGCCGGTGAGCCGTTCAAGCGAGGGCCGCGCCACCACGGCGCCGCGATGCGCTCGGGCATCGATCAGGCCGCTGGCGGCAAGCTGCCGCAGCGCTTCGCGCACCGGGGTGCGCGAGACGTTGAAGCGCCGCGCAAGGTCGGTTTCATCGAGCCCGGCCCCCGGCGGCAGCGTGCCACGCACGATCTCGTCGGCGAGTTGCAGCCGCAGCTCTTCGGCACGGGTAACCTTGTCGACCAGCGACGACGGCCGATCGATGCGGCGCACCGTCATCTCGGATTCTGCGCCCTGCGGCAGATCTTCCAGGCTCATCCTCAAGCGCCCTTCAAGCACCTTTGGGTTCGTCGATGACGCTGACATGGGCGGCGACGATTCTCCAGCCCTCGGGGAAGCGAATCCACGTCTGCATCTGCCGCCCCACTCTACCCGGCGCGCTGTCCCGGTAGAACAGCGTCGAGGCGATCGCGGTGTCGCGGCCATAGGTCGTGATCACGGTCCGCTCGATCTTGCGCATCAGCCCGACCGGCGAGCGCCCGGCGCGAAACGCCATGATCTCGGCATAGCCATAGAGGTTCTCGCCAATGCCGTAACGCAGCGTGCGGCGGTCGTCGCGGAACAGCTCGTCGAGCACCGCAACATCGTTCGAGACCAGCGCTCTCTCATATCGCTGGAACTGCGCGGTGACCTCGGCGACGACGTCGGGAATATCGATTTCCATATCAGAGTCCTCTCGGCGCCGGCGCGGCCGCAACGCCCATCTGTTCCAGCGCATAGGCGACCCGCAGCGCGACGTCCTCGCGCCAGGGCGCCGCGATGATCTGCACGCCGATCGGCAGCGGCTCAAGCGGCACCGGCACGGCGACCACCGGCAGACCGATGAAGGAGATCGGCTGGGTGTGGATGCCGATATTGGCGCGCACCGGAAGCTCGACGCCGTCGAGCGTGAAACTGGCCTGACCGATCTTCGGCGCGGTGCACGGCGTCGCCGGCGCCAGGATCACGTCGACCGACTGGAACAGCTCCAGCACCTTCGCGCGATACCAGCGGCGGAATTTCTGCGCCTTGTCGACATAGACCGCCGGGACCATCGCGCCCGCAATGAGACGGTCGCGCACCGCCGGATCGAAATCGTTGGGACGCTTGCGCAGGCGATCGAGATGCAGCGCGGCACCCTCGGTCGTGGTGATGATGTAGGCCGCGGCGCGAGCGCGCGCAGCTTCGGGAAGCTCCACGATCCGCGCGGCACCGAGCGCCTTCGCGACACGCGCGACCGCCTCTGCCGCCTCCGGAAACAGATTTTGCTGGAAATAGCCGCCGGCGATCGCAACCCGCAACCCGCCAATATCGTTGGCAAGCAACGGCACGGTCGGCTCGACCGACTGCACAATGCAGGCCGGATCATCGGCATCAGGCCCCTGCATGGCGTCGTAGGCGAGCGCGAGGTCCTTCACGCTGCGCGCCAGCGGGCCGAGATGATCGAGGCTGGCGACGAACGGATAGGACCGCGCGCGCGACAGCCGGCCGTAGGTCGGCTTCAAACCGAACGTGCCGCAGAATGACGACGGCACGCGGATCGAGCCGTTGGTATCGGAGCCGAGCGCGATCGGCACCAGCGCGCCGCCGACGGCGCTGCCCGAGCCGCCGGAGGAGCCGCCGGTCATCCGCGCCGGATCATGCGGATTGCGCGACGGGCCGTCATGCACATTCTCGCCGGTGAAGTCGTAGGCGTATTCGCCCATGTTGAGCGCGCCGACCAGCACCGCACCGGCCGCTTCCATCCGCTCGATCAGCGTCGCATCGCGCGGCGACGGCGGCAGGTCGCGGTTGATCTTCGAGCCGGCGCGGGTCGGAAGGCCCTGCACATCGAACAGGTTCTTGACCGCGAACGGCACGCCGGCGAGCGGGCCGACCGGTTGACCGGCGGCGATCGCGGCATCGACCGCGCTGGCCCTGGCGCGCGCGCGATCGGCGGTGACGTCGGTGAAGGCATTGAGGACCTTGTCATGCGCGGCGATCCGCGCCAGCGCAGCCTCGGTCGCGGCAAGAGCCGTGATCTTGCGGCTCGATACGGCCTGCGCGATCTCGGCGGCCGACATGGGAACGGGAGTTTCGGACATCGGGGTCTCAGGTCGAATAGACGGCGGCCGACACGACGTCGTCCGGCAGCGGGAAGTCATCGACCAGCCGCGCCAGTCGCAGCGAGACGTCGAGATTGGCGCGCACCGCCGGACGCCAGGCGTCCTCCAGCGGCAACGCCATCGCGCGGGCGACGGCGTTCATATAGTCGTCGAGATGATCGGTCATTTCGCTCCCAATAACGATTTTGCGCATGATCTCCGCGCAAACGCGTTCCGCGTTTGTCGCGAGGAAAACCGGCCCCCACTTTTCCGGATCATGCGTCAAGACACCGGCAGCGGCGGATGCGGGATCGCCGTCAGCAGCTCCCTTGTATAGGCATCCTGCGGATTGCCCAAGACGTGTTCGGATGTGCCCTGCTCCACGATGCGACCGGCGCGCATCACGATGACGCGATCGCACAGCAGGCGCACGACATTGAGGTCGTGCGACACGAACAAATAGCTCATGCCCATCGACTGCTTGAGGTCCTGCAGCAAATTGAGCACCACCGCCTGCACCGAGACATCAAGTGCCGCGGTCGGCTCGTCGAGGATGACGAGCTTCGGGTGCAGCGCGATGGCGCGTGCGATGCCGACGCGGGCCTTCTGGCCGCCGGAGAGCTGGTGCGGGAAGCGGTCCAACAGATTGACCGGCAGGCCGACCAGCCGCGCGAGCTCCTCACAGCGGGCGCGGAGCGCGTCGCGCCCCCTGATGTCGCCGAGCTGCATGATCGGATCCGCGATGGCGCGCGCCGCGGTGAAGCGCGGATTGAGGCTGTCGGTCGGATCCTGGAACACCATCTGGATCTGGCTGCGCCGAGGCAGCCGCGCGAACGACTGCGGCGCGATGCCGCCGATGTCCTGGCCATCGAACATGATGCGGCCGGAGGTCTGGTCCAGCAGCCGCATCACCATCATCGACGTCGTCGACTTGCCGCAGCCGGATTCGCCGACCAGCCCGACGCTCTCGCCATGATCGATCGAGAAGCTGATACCGTCGACCGCACGGAAGGTCTCTTCCTCGACCGGCGGCTTGCGCCCGAACAACTTTGCCAGCATCCCGCCCGCGCCCTGGCGCGGGTATTCCTTGACGAGCTTTTCGACTGATAGGAGAGGCTCCATCCGCCCCCTCTCCCCGTTCTTTACGGCGAGAGGGTTGGGGTGAGGGGCCGCATCCGCAGGCACGGCCCGTGGAGGGTCCCCCTCACCCGCCACGCTCTGGCGCGCGAGTGCGCTGCCGAGCGTGTCGGCCTCTCCCCGCACGCGGGGAGAGGCAAGCGAATCCTCCTCCGGCAACAGATCCCGGAGCGACACCCCGAGCCGCGGCGTCGCGCGCATCAGCTTCCTGGTGTAGGCATGCCGGGGCGCGGCGAAGATGTCCGCCGACTTGGCGGTCTCGACCACACGGCCCTTCTCCATCACCACGACGCGGTCGCAATAGGCGGCGGCGAGGCCGAGGTCATGCGTGATCAGGATCGTCGACATCGCCCGGCGCCGTGTCAGCTCGACGACCAGGTCCATCACCGCCTTCTGGGTGGTGACGTCGAGCCCGGTGGTCGGCTCGTCGGCGATCAGAAGCTGCGGATTGCAGGCCAGCGCGAGCGCGATGACGACGCGCTGGCACATGCCGCCGGACAGCTCGAACGGATAGGCGTGGTAGCGCTCGCGTGCGCGCGCGATCTTGACCTGCTCCAGCGCCTCGATCGCCGTCTCGCCGCGATCGGTCACCTGCGCCTGCTGCACATGCTGGCGCAGCACGTCCTCGATCTGGTGGCCGACCTTGCGGATCGGATTGAGCGCGGCGCGCGGGTTCTGGAAGATCATCGAGACCTCGCGGCCGCGCAGATCGCGCATCTGGCTCTCCGAGGCCGACTTGACGTCGATACCGGAGAACATCACCGAGCCCTCGGCGATCCGGCCGGCGCGGTCGAGGATGCGCATCACGGCATAGGACGTTACCGACTTGCCGGAGCCGGACTCGCCGACGATGCCGACGGTCTCGCCCTTGCCGACGGATATGTTGACGTGCTGCACCGCCTTGACGATGCCGCGGCGGGTGGTGAACTCGACCGTGAGGTCTTTGACGTCGAGCAGCGGCTGGGCGGTCATGCGCACCTCCCCCCACAGGGTGCGTCATCCAAAAATCCGCAAAACAACCCCATGCAAAGGAGCGGAGCGGTAGCACGGCACCGGACCGGGACAGGCATCATGTTCTCCGCCTGTCCAGCGCGCCCCCTCGTCCCGCTCTTGCGGGGAGAGGGTTGGGGTGAGGGGCATCTATCGGCACGTACAACTGGCTGAGGAGTGCGCGGAGAGCCCCCCTCACCCGGTCCGCTAACGCGGCCCGGCCTCTCCCCGCACGCGGGGAGAGGCGAAGAAAGCGCGCATGCGTTAGCCAGGTCCACATCATCACGTCCTCCGCTGCGGATCGACGATGTCGCGCAGGCCGTCGCCGAGCAGGTTGAAGCAGAACACCGCGATCATCAGCGCTAGGCCCGGGAACAGCGCGATCCACCACTCGCCCGACACCATGAAGCCCGCGCCCTCGGCGACCATGATGCCCCACTCCGCGGTCGGCGGCCGGACGCCGAGCCCGATGAAGGACAGGCCCGCGGCGTTGAGGATCGCATAGCCCATGGTCAGCGACATCTGCACGATCATGATCGGCATGATGTTGGGCAGGATGTGCCCGAGCAGAATGCGGTACTCGCCGTTACCGGACAGCCGCGCCGCCTGCACGAAGCCGGCATTGCGGCGGACGTTTGCTTCTGCGCGTGCGACGCGGGCATAGAGCGGGAAGTTCACGATCGCGGTCGCGATGATGATGTTCTGCACGGTGTTGCCGAGCGCCGCGACGATGCCCATCGCCAGCACGAACAGCGGAAACGCCATGATGGTGTCGGCGATGCGGCCGACGATGCGGTCGGTCCAGCCGCCGAAATAGCCGGCGGCGATGCCGGCCAGCCCGCCCATCAGGAACACCAGCACGACGGAGGCGACCGCGATGAAGGTGTCGAGCCGCGTGGCCACAATGACGCGGCTGAAGATGTCGCGACCGAGTTGGTCGGTGCCGAACCAGTGCGCGGCGGACGGCGGCTTCAATGCTGCCGCGGTGTCGGAGGCGAGCGGGTCGTACGGCACGACATAGGGCCCGAACAGCGCGGCAAACAGGATCAGGATCAGCAGCGCGAAGGCGAAGCCGGTGACCTTGTTTTCGCTCAAGACGTAGCGGGTCTGCTCAAAAGCCGCGGCAAGCCCCGACGTGCGGGCGGGCCCTGCGGGTTCGACCGTTGGAGCTACGGTGCTCATGCTCTAGCCCTCCAGCCTGACGCGGGGATCGATCACGCCATAGAGGATGTCGATCATCAGATTGAGCAGCACGTACATGACCGCCATGGTCAGCACGAAGCCCTGCACCGGCGCGAAGTCGGAGGCGATCAGCGCCTCGACCGCGTAGGAGCCGATGCCGGGCCAGGCGAACACCTTTTCCACCAGCACATTGGCGCCCAACAGGAACGAGAACACCATGCTGAGCGTGGTGATGACCGGCAGCATCGCGTTGCGGAAGGCGTAAGTGACGATCACCTTGCCGGGCGACAAGCCGCTGGCGCGCGCGGTGCGGACGAAGTCGGACGCCAGCACCGCCAGCATCGAGGCGCGCGTCATCCGCGCGATCGGCGCCAGCGAGAAGATCGCGAGCGTCACCGCCGGCAGGATCAATTGGCTGAGCGCAGAACGAAACGCCTCGAAGTCCCGCGCGATCAGCGTGTCGATGAGATAGAAGCCCGTGACCGTCGGCGGCGCGCTAGCGAACACGTCGAGCCGGCCGAGCGGCGCCGGCGACCAGCCGAGCCGGAAATAGAACAAATAGACCAGCACGAGCCCGGTGAAGAACACCGGCAGCGACACGCCGGCCGTGGTGGTGACGCGGCAAAGATGGTCGATCCAGGAGCCCGGCCGCGTCGCCGCCAGCACGCCGAGCGGGATCGCGATCACGATGGAGACGACAAGGCCGAGCAGAGTGAGCTCGGCCGACGCCGGCAGACGGTTGCGCAGCTCGGCCGCCACCGGCTGGCCGGTGGTGAGCGACGTGCCGAGATCGCCATGGGCGAGATCGTTGGTGTAGCGGACGAACTGCTCGATCAGCGGCTTGTCGAAGCCGAGCTTCTTCCGGATCTGGTCGACCGCCTCCTTGGTGGCCGCGGGGCCAGCAAAATACGCCGCGGGATCGCCCGGCAGCGCACGCGTCAAAAGGAACGTCACGATCACGACCCCGATCAGCGACGGGATCGCGAACAGCAGCCGCTTGCCGATCATCGCAAGCATGAGCGCCTCACCCCTTCGCCATCGCGCGATAATCGAGGCGGCGGTGGAACCAGTATTGGTAGCCCGAGATGTTCTTCTGCATCGCGACGTTGACGAAGGGCTGATAGAGCGGGATGCGCGGGATTTCGGCGAAGGCGAGATCGACGAAGCCCTTGACGTCGGCGTCGTAGGCCGCGGTGTCGCCATTCGCGGCGGCGATGCGCGCGCCGTCGATGAGCTTGTCCATCTCTGATGACTTGTAGCTCATCGTGTTGAAGATCGAATTGTTGCCGTGATAGCACCAGTAGAAGAAGTACTCGGGGTAATCGAGCCAGCCCGAGAACACGTTGGTGAACAGCGGCATTTCCTTCTTGGTGAGCTCGGTGCGCCAATTGGCGCCGGGCACCTTGTTGATCGTGGTCTTGATGCCGAGCTGCGCCAGGCTCTCCTGCACCAGCACGCAGAGCGGCTCGTTGACCCCGGCGAAATTCAGGTCGAACGAGATCGTGGTCTCGAATCCGTTGGCGTAGCCGGCTTCAGTGAGCAGCGCCTTGGCCTTCTCCATGTCGGTGTAATATTTGGTCGGCTGCGGCCAGGCGACCTCGGTCGGCCTGTCCTTGGCCGCGCCGAACATCGGGTTGGCGAGACCGAACAGCACCGCATCCATGATCTTCTGGTACGGCATCGCGTAGGCCATCGCCTGCCGTACCTTGGGATTGTCGAACGGCGGCTTGGTCACGTTCATGCCGATATACTGGATGCCGTTGGAGAACGGCAGCGAGACCACGTTGAGCTTGCCGCTCGCCTTCATCTCCTGGAAGTCCTTGAACGGCAGCTCATAGGAGATGTCGGCATCGCCGCGCTCGAGCAGCGCTCGGCGGTTGCCGGCCTGCGGCACCATGCGCCAGATCACGTGCTTGATCTTCGGCAGCGGACCGCAGACCCACTCGTCGTTGCGCTCCATGACGACTTCGGTGCCGGCGGTCCACTTGGTCACCTTGTAGGCGCCGGAGCCCGCGGTCTGCTGCTTGGTGAATTCGAGGCCCCACGGATCCTTCTCGCTGGCGTTCTTCTTCACGAGCTCGGAATTGACGACGCAGGGCACGATGACAGCGAGGTCGGGGATCGTCAGCTTGTCCTTCCTGAGGAAGTCGACGCGCACCGTATAATCATCGACGACCACGAACTGCTCGGGCTTGGTCAGCGAGCCCGCGCTCATCTGGAAGGTCGGGAAGCCGCCGACAGAGACGGCACGGTCGAGCGACCATTTGACGTCCTTCGCCGTGACAGGCGTGCCGTCATGGAATTTGGCGTTGTTGCGCAGCTTGAAGGTGACCGACATGTCGCCGATGTTGATGTCCTCGGCGAGCTCAGGCTTGAACTTGTCGCGGTCGTAATAGGGCACGCCGCCCGGACCGCTCTTCATCTCGTGGCTGATCAGGCGGTCGTAGCAATTCCACGACACCTCGTAGCCCGGCACGTTGGTGCCGACGCCGTGGATATCGAGATTGTTGGGTCCGCCTTCGGAGACGATGAGCAGCGTCTCGGAGCGCGCGTCGGCCTTGGCCGGCGACCAGATCGCGGGCGCGGTCGGCGCCAGCGCCCCCGCGGCCAGCCCGGACACCGATTTGAGGAAATCGCGACGCTTCATGTGATGCTCCAACGCCTTGGGAAACGGCCTTGGAACTCAGATCGCAAGGATTGTGCCAACCCTTAACGAAATCTTATGTCCTGCTAATGCCTTGCCGGAGCGAGGTAAAACGTCGGCCGGTATCCCGGTCGGGCAAAATCTCAGATCGCCAATTGCATACAAAGCCAGGCTATATGCTCAACAAATGAGCATGAAGCGGCTTCTGCTTGCTTTGTGGCCGGCAATAGAGGCCGCGCGCTGAAGCGCGCTAATCCGGCCAAATCAGCTCCTGCAATTGCACGAAGTCGTCGACCCGATCCGGCCAGCCGTCGATGCAGATGTGCCGGAGCGGATCGCTGGCAGAGTGCAGCATCAAGAGCGCCATCAGCCGCCGCTTCAGCGTGAACGTCACATCAGTGCGCGAGATGCCGAAGCCGTCGAACAGGCTGCGCACCCGGCGCGAATGCCCGGCGGCCATGAAGGCGCTGGGACCGAGCAGGTCGTACTCGCCCCATCCGGCCCGGACGTCGCCGAAGTCGAACAGGCCGGCGACGTGCCAGCCGTCGGCCCGGCGTCCGAGCAGAAAGTTCTCCGGGATGTATTCGCCGGTCAGGATCACCGGCGGCGCGTTCATTGGGATCAACTCAGCGGCGTCACGCAGGAGATCGTCGAGCGAGGTGAGGAATTTTTTGGGCAGGCCGAGCCGCTCATGGCGCGCCCGGCACTGCGCGATCTGCCCGCGCATGAAGGCCTCCCAGCGCGGCTCGATAGCGCGCAGGCTGCCGGGCGGCACGCGCTGCACCTCGGCAATCACGGCCCCGATCTCGGCGAGCACGCGCTCGCGCTCGGCTTCCGACAGCGATGGCCAGACCTCCGAGCCGACGGTGCCGGACAGGCGAGTGATGACGAGATACGGCCAGCCGTCGCGTTCGCCCTCCGCGACAAGGTCGGGAATCGGAATGCCGAGCCGTCCGCGCAACCCGGCAAGCGCGCCGCGCTCGGACACGAATTGCGGGCGCAGAAACGGCGGGAAGAGTTTGAGGATCAGGTTATCGTCCAGCCCGACAACCAGATTGGTGCCGGTCGAGAACACATGCGGCGCGACGCACGACAGCCCGTGGCCATCAGCAATATCGCGCGCGACCGGCAACCAGCGCGACGTGTCGCTGCGCCAGGCGCGGTAGCTGTCGTAGTTGGTGAGGAGTGGAAGGGAAGCGATCATCTCTCGGACCGTCATTGCGAGCCACCCGGTCGGCGCGAAGCGCCGCCGGATGAAGCAATCCATGGCACCGCTTGTACAGCGAATGGATTGCTTCGTCGCTTCGCTCCTCGCAATGACGGGAAGCTATTTCGTAGCCCGGATGAAGCGAAGCGTAATCCGGGATTCTGTGCCGCCTGAAAGACCGGCCCCGGATTTCGCTTCGCTTCATCCGGGCTACACAGCCGTCTTCTCCTTCCCCCTGAAAGGGGGAAGGTCGGGATGGGGGTCAGCTGCAAGCGACGCTGCAAGTGGTGAGAGAAGATCCCCGCCCGCTTTGCTCTGGCGAGCAAAGCGACCTCCCCTCTTCAAGGGGAGGTTAAGGCAACGCATAACCTCATCACCTATCCGGATTGGCGCGCTCGAACTGGCGCAAGAGGCGGTTGCCGCGCTCGACGGCGTTGTCCATCGCGGCCTGCGCCGATCGCTTGCCGGCAAACACCTGCTCGAGCTCCTCCTCGATCACGTCGCGGATCAGGACGAACGAGCCGAGGCGGATGCCCTTCGAATGGTCGGTCGGCGGCTTCAGCGTCACCTCCTCGATCGAGATCGAGGCGCCGGGATTGCGATCGTAGAAACCCTGCGCGCGGGTCAGATCGAATGCGGCGCGGGTGATCGGCAGGTAGCCCGTGTTCTGGTGCCAGGTGGCCTGCACCTCCGGCCGCGACAGATAGGCGAAGAACTTCGCCACGCCGGCATATTCGGCGCGCGGCCGGTCGCGCAGCACCCACAGCGTCGCGCCGCCGATGATCGAGTTCTGCGGCGCGCCCTGCACGTCGGCTTCGTACGGCATCATGCCGTAGCCGACCTCGAATTTGGAATTGGCCTTGATGTCGGCGCGCGTGCCCGACGAGCCGATGAAGATGCCGCACTCCCCTTTCTGGAAGCGCGGCTCGGCCGCCTGCCCGCGGCCGCTATAGTCGAAGGTCTTGTCGGCCTGCCACTGCGCGAGCTGCGCGATGTGGCGCACCACCAGCGGATTGTTGAAGATCAGCTGGGCGTCCAGCCCGGAAAACCCGTTGGCCTTGGTCGCGATCGGCAGATTCTGGAAGGCGGAGAAGTTCTCGACATTGATCCAGGACGGCCACGACGTGGTCACGCCGCACATCGCGCCCGCCGCGCGCAGCCGCTTGGCCACGACGCCGAGCTCCGGCCAGGTCCTGGGCGGCACACTCGGATCGAGCCCGGCGGACCGGAACATATCCTTGTTGTAGTAGAGGATCGGCGTCGAGGCATTGAAGGGGAACGACAGCATGTTGCCGTCGACATCGGCATAGTAGCCGGCCACCGCGGGCAGATAGGCCGACGGCGCGAATGCCTCGGACTGATCGCGCATCAGCTCGAACACCGGATAGATCGCGCCGCGGGCCGCCATCATGGTTGCGGTCGCGATCTCGTTGACCTGAACGATCGCCGGCTGGCTGCGCGATCGGAAGGCGAAGATCGCCGCGGTGACGGTCTCGGTATAGTTGCCCTTGTAGGCGGGCACGATCCGGTAGTCGGATTGCGAGGCGTTGAAATCGGCGGCAAGCTTCTCGAGCTGCTTGCCGAGCTCGCCCGACATCGCGTGCCACCACATGATCTCGGTGGCCGCCCGCGCCGGCGACACAAGCAGAAGAGCCGCGACGACGAGGTACAAAAGCTTCAAGGCGAGCTTCAAAGCGAACTTCACGACGAGCCGTTCCCGGATGCCACCACGCCCTCATAAGGCGCCACAACCGCAGATTCAACCTACACCGCAGGTTGCACCGCGGATTTAACGTTTGGCCGATGGCGAACCAGCGCCATTCTGCTAAAAATGCGTTGAACCTTTTCTTCCCGCCCTGGACACAATTCACAAGGGGAATAGTAGCCTGTGTACCGCCGCGCCGGCCTTTCGCGGATAACGATGCTTGCCGTCGCGCTGTCATGGGCAGCGGTCCCGGCGAGCGTTTTTGCGCGCGAATTCCGGACCGCCGATACCCAGAATGAGGACTATCCGACCGTCCAGGCGTTGAATTACATGGACCGTCTGATCGCCGAACGCACCGCCGGCCGGCACCGCATCGTGGTCTTCCATTCCCGCCAGCTGGGTGAGGAGAAGGAGACGCTGGAGCAGACGCGGGCCGGCGCCATCGATTTGAACCGGACCAATGTCGCGCTGATCGGGACAATGGTGCCGTCGGTCAACGTGCTGGCAATGCCGTTCCTGTTTCGATCGCCCGAACACCTGCAAACCGTGCTGGATGGACCGATCGGCAGCGAGATCCTGAACAGTCTCGGGGATCACGGCTTCGTCGGGCTGGCCTTCTACGATTCCGGCGCCCGCTCGATCTATAACAGCGTGCGCCCGGTGCGTTCGCTCGACGACCTCAAGGGACTGCGGGTGCGCGTGCAGCAATCCGAACGGATGTCGGACATGGTGCGCGCGCTCGGCGCCCAGCCGGTCCAGATGCCCTACGGCCAGGTGCTGACCGGATTCGCCACCGGGCTGATCGACGGCGCCGAGAACAACTGGGCGTCCTTCGTCACCACCGGCCACTACAAATATGCCGGCTACTACACGCTGACCCGGCACACTTTCAGTCCGGACGTGCTGCTGATGTCGCAAAAGGCCTGGGCCAGCCTCTCGGCGGAGGAGCAGGCGATCTTCCGCGAGGCCGCGCAACGCTCCAGCGCCTACATGCGCGAGAGATGGCGCGACCTCGAGGAGCGCTCGCGCCAGCAGGCGGAGCTGGCCGGCGTCAAGATCGTGACCGACATCGACCGCAAGCCGTTCGAAGCCGCGATGGCCGGCATCTACGCCAGGGCCGAGCGCGATCCTGCGATATCAGCGCTGATCGAACGCATCCGCAACATGGAGTAACCGGATCTTGGACGCACCAGAACAGGACGGGACGAAGCGACGGCGGGCGGCCTTCGGGCCGCAGGGCCGTTTCCGCATCGTCCAGTTGCTGCGTGCGGTCCCGATCCGCTGGCGCATCCTTTCGATCGCCCTGCTCAACTCCGCGGTCGTGATCGTGCTGGCGGTGCTGATCTGGAACGGCTCGAAGGTGCTCGGCTCGGCCTGGGAGGATGTCCGCCAGGTGCGGGAATCCGACAAGATCCTGGCCAAGCTCGAAAGCGAGACCAGCCGTCTGCAGAACCTGATCCATCGCTACATCAATCAGCCGAGCCCGGACCTGTTCGCTGAAATCCTGCTGCTCCGCGAGGCCGTGCTCGGCACGCTGACCAACCGGGCCTCGACCGACCCGATGCTGTCAGGCTCGGTCGAGCAGCTGGAGCGCGTCACCAGCCGTTTCCTCGACGGCTTCGGCGAACTGCGCACCGTGCAGACCAGGATCGCCAAGACCTATGACGAGCAGGTGCTGTCGCCGACCAAGGACATGGCCGGGCTCTATTCGATCATCGAGGGCGCGACCGGCCATCGCGATGCACTGATCTGGCCCGCGCTCGGCAAGTCGCGCGAGGCGTTCACCTCGCTGCTGGTCGCCGCCAACGCCTACTACCTCTCGCTTGCCTCCTCGTCGGCCGAGGAAGCCCGCCGCAACATCGATACGATCGAGCGGACGATTCCCGTCATGACCGATCTGGCCGAGAACGATCTGCAGCGGATGGCGCTGGCGCGGCTCAAGGTCAAGACCGCCGAGCTGCGCGACGGGCTCGGCAAGCTCAGCGAGCAGCTCACCAACCGCACCGATCTGCTGCGCAACTCGATCGACGCCAGCCAGGCGGATGCGATCGGCGCGATCGACGATCTCTCGGTGAAGATGCGCCAGCGCGAGCAGAAGGCGCAGGAGACGTTCGACAAGACGCTGACCTCGATCTCGCGCCGGGTGCTGTCGATTGCCGTGATCTTCCTCGGCGTCATCATGTCGGCCGGCGTCATGATCGCGCTGTCGATCCGGCTGCCGCTGGCGCAGATCATGGCCGCGATGCGCACCATCACCTCGGGGGACCTCGACCGGCCGGTGCAGGGCACGTCGGCCAAGGACGAGGTCGGCGCCATGGCGCGTGCGGTCGAAGTGTTCCGTGAAAACGCGATCGCCAAGCGCAAGACCGAGGACGAGCTGCGCACCGCCAAGGAGGAGGCCGAAAGCGCGCTGCTCGAGCTCAACACCGCGCAGCAGAACCTGATCGATGCCGAACGCCTCGCCGCGCTCGGCGGCCTCGTTGCCGGCGTCGCCCACGAGGTCAACAACCCGATCGGCATCAGCCTGACGGTCGCCTCGAGCTTTGCCCGCCGCAGCGAGATGTTCGAGAACGATTTGAAGACCGAGCCGCTGCGCCGCTCCAGGCTCGACGAGTTCGTCCGCGCCTCGCGTGACGCATCGCAGCAACTGGTCTCGAACCTGACGCGCGCCGGCGAGCTGATCCAGTCGTTCAAGCAGGTCGCCGTCGACCGCTCGCATGCCGAACGCCGCCAGTTCGCCTTGAGCGAATCCACCGACCAGATCGTGGCGAGCCTGCGGCCGGTGCTCAAGAAGGCCGCGATCGCGCTCTCGGTCGATGTGCCCGAGGGGCTCTTGATCGACGGCTATCCCGGCGCCTATGGGCAGATCTTAACCAATCTTTTCCTCAACGCCGTCAATCATGCCTTCGCCGATGGCCGCTCCGGCACCATCACCATCTCGGCGCGCGGGCGCGGCGCTGACGATGTGGAGATCATCTTCGCAGACGACGGGGCGGGCATGACGCCGGACGTGCAGCGGCAGGCGTTCGACCCGTTCTTTACGACGCGCCGCAACGAAGGTGGTACGGGCCTTGGCCTCCACATCGTCTATAACCTCGTCACCCAGCAGCTCGGTGGACGCATGATGCTGGAGTCAAGGGTAGGACAAGGCACCACTTTTCGCATTATCATGCCCAGGATCGCCAAGGGGGCTGCCAAGGGCGAGCCCACGATCGCTGACGCAGCAGCCGACGGAACCAGTCAATGGCCGAACAGGACGATGTCCTCCAACTGATCGACGATACCGAGAGCCCCCCGGAGGACTCGTCGGCCCGCAAATGGAAGATCGCCGTCATCGACGACGATCACGCCGTCCATGAAGGCACCCGTTTCGCGCTGAGCGATTACAACCTGAACGGTTCGACGCTGGAGATCCTCTCGGCCTACTCTGCGGCCGAAGGCCGCACGCTGATGCGGGACAACCCCGACATCGCGGCCGTGCTGCTCGACGTCATCATGGAGACCGACGTCGCCGGCCTCGAGCTCGTCGAGTTCATCCGCAACGAGATCAAGAACGAGACCGTGCGCATCATCCTGCGCACCGGCCAGCCCGGCCAGGCGCCGGAGCGGCGCGTCATCGTGCAATACGACATCAACGACTACAAGGCGAAGACCGAGCTCACCGCCGACAAGCTGTTCACGTCGCTGACCGCCGCGCTGCGCAGCTACCAGCAGCTCGAGCGCATGGTGCAGACGCGGCGCGGGCTCGAGATCATCATCGACGCGGCCTCGACGCTGTACGATTTCAAATCGATGCAGCGGCTGGCCGAGGGCGTGCTGACCCAGCTCGCCTCGCTGCTCAACGTCGACTGCGCCGGCATTCTGGTGCTGCGCGACGACGGCAATTCGGCGGCGGCCGATTTCTCGGTGCTGGCCTGCTCGGGCTGCTACAGCCGCTTCATCGGCACCACCTCGTCGAAGGCGCTCGATCCGGACCTGCGGCACATGGTGGAGGAAGCATTCCAGCGCCGCAAGAACGAGTTCGCCGACCACCGCAGCGTGCTCTATTCGCGCACCGGCAGCGGCCGCGAGGTCGTGGTGCTGCTGCAGGCCGAGCGCCAGCTCTCCGACACCGACCGTGCGCTGGTCGAGATATTCTCGAGCCGGCTGTCGATCGCGTTCGACAATGTGATCCTCTACCAGCAGCTGCACGAGGCCAACACCCAGCTCGAGGACCGCGTCGCGCAACGCACCCGCGCGCTGATGCAGGCCAACCGGCGGCTCTCGGCGCAATGGCTGCGGCTGCAGCGCGCCAACGGCTTCAAGAACGAAATCCTCGGCACCCGTCGCTCACGATCTGAAGAACCCGCTCGGCGTGATCCTCGGACGCACCGAGATGCTGACCGAACTGATCGGCGCCGGCTCGCCGAAGGAAAACGTCACATCGCAGGTCGAGCACATAAGGGACGCGACCAAGCGGCTGACCTCGATGGTCGACCATCTGATCTCGGACGCGATGGCCGACGCCTTCGACATCACCATCCGCCGCGAGCCGGTCGACGTCGCGGCCCTCGTCAACGAGGTCACCGAGGCCAATCTGCCCTCGGCGGTCAACAAGCAGCAGAGCATCTCGGTCTCGGGGCCGCAGCAATTCGTCACGATGTGCGACGCCGACCGGATCCGCGAGGCGATCGACAACCTCGTCAGCAACGCCATCAAGTACTCGCCGATCGGCGGCAAGATCACGGTCACGGTCAGCCATGAGGGCGACGACACCGTGATCCGGATCGCCGACCAGGGCCCCGGCCTCAGCCCCGAGGATCTCGGCCGGCTGTTCGGCCGGTTCCAGCGGCTGTCGGCCAAGCCGACCGCGGGCGAAAGCTCGACCGGGCTCGGCCTTTCCATCGTCAAGCGCATCATCGACATGCATGGCGGCCATGTGACCGCGCAGAGCCCGGGCCCCGGACAGGGGTCGACCTTTACGGTTACACTGCCGGCGACAGAGACATCATGAGCCAGAACCCGCATATCTTCATCGTGGACGATGAGGCGCCGGCCCGCGAAATGGTCGGCGATTACCTCAAGATGCACGGCTTCGGCGTGACGCTGTGCGACGGCGGCAAGAGCCTGCGCAAGGAGATCGAGGGCTGCACGCCCGATCTCGTGGTGCTGGACCTCAACATGCCCGAGGAAGACGGGCTGTCGATCATTCGCGACCTCAAGAGCAAGATCAACGTCCCCGTCATCATGCTGACAGCTACTGCCAGCCCGATCGACCGGGTGGTCGGGCTGGAGCTCGGCGCCGACGACTACGTGGCAAAGCCCTGCGAATTGCGCGAGCTGATGGCACGCATCCGCTCGGTGCTGCGGCGGAGCGGGCCGGCGAAAGCGACGGCGCCGGAACCGGCGAACGCGAAGGCCGAAAAGGAGCAGCTGGTGCGGTTCGGCACCAAATGGCTCGATCTCGAGGCCCAGGCGCTGCGCGACGACGAGGGCAACGAACATCCGCTGACGGCCTCCGAATTCGGCCTCCTGAAGGTGTTCGCGGCCAACCCGAAGCGGGTGCTGTCGCGCGAGCGGCTGCTGGAACTCGCCAATGCGCGCGACGCGGAGGCCTTCGACCGCGCCGTCGACCTGCGCATCATGCGCATCCGCCGCAAGATCGAATTCGACCCGACCAAGCCGTCCGTGATCCGCACCATCCGCGGCGGCGGCTATCTGTTCTCGCCGACCGGCGACAAGGCGTAGTCATTCCGGTGCCGTCCCCGTCATCCCCGCGCAAAGGCTTCGCCTTTGTCGCTGGAGGAGCCGCGCAGCGGCGTCTCGAAGGATGCACGGCCCCGGCTGGTGGCCGTCGATCCTTCGAGGCTCGCTGCGCTCGCACCTCAGGATGTCGGGACTACGCCCTGCATCATCCTCGAATTTATCGATTTGGCTGTGCGACACACCCAGAATCCACACAGCAAAGGCTGTCAATCCGCGCAAAAATCCCTAAGTTTCGGCCATGCCGAAAACAGCCTCCAAAGCCCCCGCCAAGCCCGCATCGAAGACCGACCCCAAGCCCGTTGCCGCCAAGGCCACGGCGAAGGGCGACCATGTCTTCCTGGTCGACGGCTCGTCCTACATCTTCCGCGCCTACCACGCGCTGCCGCCGCTGAACCGCAAATCCGACGGGCTGCAGGTCAACGCCGTGCTCGGCTTCTGCAACATGCTGTGGAAGCTGCTCCGCGACATGCCCGAGGACAACCGGCCGACGCATCTGGCGATCGTGTTCGACAAGTCGGAGATCACGTTCCGCAACAAGCTCTATCCCGACTACAAGGCGCACCGGCCGCCGGCGCCCGACGATCTGATCCCGCAATTCGCGCTGATCCGCGAGGCGGTGCGCGCCTTCGAACTGCCCTGCCTCGAGCAGGTCGGCTTCGAGGCCGACGATCTGATCGCGACCTATGCGCGGCTCGCCAGCGAGCGCGGCGCGACCACGACGATCGTGTCATCGGACAAGGATCTGATGCAGCTCGTCAACGACAAGGTCGTGATGTACGACACGATGAAGGATCGCCGCATCGGCCGCGACGAGGTGATCGAGAAGTTCGGCGTGCCGCCGGAGAAGGTGGTCGAGGTGCAGGCGCTGGCCGGCGACTCCACCGACAACGTGCCCGGCGTGCCCGGCATCGGCATCAAGACCGCCGCGCAGCTGATCATCGAATATGGCGATCTCGATCAGCTGCTGTTCCGCGCCGGCGAGATCAAGCAGCCGAAGCGGCGCGAGGCGCTGCTCGAGAACGCCGAGAAGGCGCGCATCTCGCGCCAGCTGGTGCTGCTCGACGACAAGGTCGAGCTCGAAGTGCCGCTCGACGACCTCGCCGTGAACGAGCCCGACTCGCGCCGGCTGATCGCCTTCCTCAAGGCGATGGAGTTCACCACCCTCACCCGCCGCGTCGCCGACTACGCGCAAATCGACCCGGCCAATGTCGATGCCGATCCCGGCAACAAGAGCGGCGCGAGCGTGTTCTCGCCACTGCCGCCGTCGGATGTGACGCCGGTGCCCGGAGACGCTCCGGCATCGGCCGCGGCGCCGCTGCCGAAAGCCAAGCCAACCGGCGCGCGCGACGACAAGAATTCGAACCTCAAGGGCACGCCGGCAACGCTGGCCGAGGCCCGCGGCGAGGCGATCCGCAAGACCGGCTTCGACCGCAAGGCGTATCAGGCGATCGGCAGTCTCGATCAGCTCAACGCCTTCATCGCCCGCGTGCCCGACACCGGCTATGTCGCGATCGAGGCGATGTCGGAATCGATCGACCCGATGCAGGGCGAGCTCGCCGGCCTTGCACTGGCGCTGGCGCCAAACGATGCGTGTTACGTCCCACTCAGCCACCGGCAGGCCGGCGGTGGCGCGGGCCTGTTCGATGCCGGCCTCGCACCCGGCCAGATCAAGACCGCCGAGGCGCTGGCGGCGCTGAGGCCGCTGCTGGAGTCCGTTGGAATCCAGAAGGTCGGCTTTGACGTCAAGTTCACCTCGGTGATGCTGGCGCAGCACGGAATCACCCTGCGCAACATCGACGATGCGCAGCTCATGAGCTACGCGCTCGATGCCGGCCGCGGCTCGCATGCGCTGGAGGCGCTCGCCGAGCGCTGGTTCGGCCACGCCGTCGTCAATTACGGCGGCCTCGTCGGCAGCGGCAAGGGCAAGCTGACCTTCGATCAGGTCACGATCGACAAGGCCAGCGAATATGCGGCCGAAAGTGCCGATGTGATTCTGCGGCTGTGGCGGGTGCTCAAGCCGCGTCTCGTCGCCGAGCGGATGACGACGGTGTATGAGACGCTGGAGCGGCCGCTGGTCTCGGTGCTGGCGCGGATGGAACGGCGCGGCATCTCGATCGATCGCCAGGTGCTGTCGCGGCTGTCGGGCGATTTCGCCCAGACCGCTGCGCGCGTCGAGGCCGAGATCCAGGAGATCGCCGGCGAGCCGGTCAATGTCGGCAGCCCGAAGCAAATCGGCGACATCATCTTCGGCAAGATGGGATTGCCCGGCGGCAGCAAGACCAAGACCGGCGCGTGGTCGACCACCGCGCAGGTGCTCGACGAGCTCGCCGAGCAAGGCCACGAATTCCCGAAGAAGATCCTGGAGTGGCGCCAGGTCTCGAAGCTGAAATCGACTTACACCGACGCGCTGCCGACCTATGTCAATCCGCAGACCCATCGCGTCCACACCACCTACGCGCTGGCCGCGACCACCACGGGCCGGCTGTCGTCGAACGAGCCGAACCTGCAGAACATCCCTGTTCGTACCGAGGACGGCCGCAAGATCCGCCGCGCGTTCATCGCGACGCCGGGCCACAAGCTGGTGTCGGCCGACTATTCCCAGATCGAGTTGCGGCTGCTCGCCGAGATCGCCGACGTGCCGGTGCTGCGCCAGGCCTTCCGCGACGGGCTCGACATTCACGCCATGACCGCATCCGAAATGTTCGGCGTGCCGATCAAGGACATGCCGAGCGAGGTGCGCCGCCGCGCCAAGGCGATCAACTTCGGCATCATCTACGGCATCTCGGCGTTCGGCCTCGCCAACCAGCTCGGCATCGCCCGCGAGGAGGCCTCGGCCTACATCAAGAAATACTTCGAGCGCTTCCCGGGCATCCGCGCCTATATGGACGAGACCAAGGACTTCTGCCGCCGCAACGGCTATGTGACGACGTTGTTCGGGCGCAAGTGCTACTACCCCGACATCAAGGCGTCCAACGCCTCGGTGCGCGCCTTCAACGAACGCGCCGCCATCAATGCGCGGCTGCAGGGCACCGCGGCTGACATCATCCGCCGCGCCATGATCCGCGTCGAGGACGCGCTCACCGAGAAAAAGCTCTCGGCGCAGATGCTTTTGCAGGTGCATGACGAACTGATCTTCGAGGTGCCCGACGACGAGGTCGCGGCGACGCTGCCGGTGGTGCAGAAGGTGATGCAGGACGCGCCTTTCCCGGCGGTGATCCTGTCGCTGCCGCTGCAGGTCGACGCCCGCGCCGCGAACAATTGGGACGAGGCGCATTAGAATCCGCCTCGCCCCGCTTGCGGCAGGGGTGTCCGGGGAAATTCAGGCATAGCGGAGCTCCATCTGGTCAGGTGAGATGGTTGATTTCCGACGGCTGGGGTTGGTGGGCGGAGGTTTGTCGATGGCAGCGAGGGATCGACGCGTGAGCAGGAGCTGGCCGACGAGTTCGGCGAACCTGAGCGGGAGCATTTTGATGCAGTTGGTGTGAGCGGCGATGCGCAGCAGCAGGTAGGCAATCATCGCAGCGAGCACCTGAAGGCGGATCGCGTTGTCGTTGGCGCCGAGGAACTTGCGAATATCGAGATGCTGCTTGATCCAGCGGAACAGCAGCTCGATTTGCCATCGGCTCTTGTAGAGGGCGGCGATCTCGACGGCGCTACGGGCAAGGTCGTTGGTCAGGAGTGTGATCTTGCCGCCTTTCTCGCGTCTGATCTTGATGCGGCGGAGCGGGATTGGAAGGCGCGAATCGCCCTTGCTGGTGAGCTTCACCTCGTCATCGGCAAGGATTTCGAAGCCATCCCCGTTACGCTTGCGGATGGCGCGATGCCTGAGCGAGCGAAGACGGATGCTCGTCTTCGCCCGGGTAACGAAGAAAGCCTTGCTATCATTGATCTTCTGCCACCAGTCGAAACGGCAATAGCCCTTGTCAAACACATAGGTGGTGGCGGGCTGGATTGGGGTCTGTCGGCCGATCTCGATGTCATTGACGTTCGCGGCCGTCATCTCGACGCAGGTCGGGACATCGCTCCTTGGGTCGTAGACGACATGCAGCTTCATGCCGCGGATGCGGCCGTTCCACGTCGCCCAACTGCAGACCTTGCCGAGCGGGATCGGACTGGCGTCGATCAGACGCACCATCTCCATGCCTTCACTCCGCAGCTGGCGACGCGCCATCGCCGACAGCGCCGCAAAGGTTTGCGCGAAAATGCCGATCGGACGGCGGGCATTGGCATCGGACAACGTCGAGCGCGACAGCTTGCCGGTTCCCAAGTGATAGTGATGCTGCGAATTGGCGTTGAAGCCAGTCACCACCCCGCGCAGACTGCTGTTGCCGCTAAGCTGGGCATAGATCAGCGCCACCAGATGATCCCAGCTCCTGAACGACTTGTCGTAGGCATCCCCGTCCAGACGATCCACAACCGTCTGAAACTGCCGTCGATTGATCGGTTCAAGCAGCCTTCCAAAAATGCTACCGCGATATCGCATGCTCGGCCCTCTGTGTCTCGACAACCAGAAAAGACCGATTTGCCTCGGTCCTGCCGAGCATGCACCGCGACACAGTGAATCATTCCCCGGACACCCCTGCGCTTGCGGGGAGAGGTCGGATCGCTCTTGCGATCCGGGTGAGGGGGGACAGGTCTCACCTCGGTCCTTGCGCGTTGAGAGAACCCCTCACTCCAACCCTCTCAGAGCGAGCTTCGCTCGTCTCGACCCCGCATCCGCCTTCGCCCGAAGGCGGGATTCGGCGGACAAGAGAGCGGGGCGAGGGAGCGCACCAGCTTCGCCGCCACATTGCTCCGAGAGCAATTCCGAGATGGCCGCGCGGCGGACGACACGCTAGAAGTGTGCGCATTCCCTCGCGAGACCCGTCATGCCCCACACCTCCGCTTTGCTCGGCTTTGCGCTCATCTGCCTCGGCATGGTGCTGACGCCGGGGCCGAACATGATCTACCTGATCTCGCGCTCGATCACGCAGGGGCCCGCGGCCGGCATCGTCTCGCTCGGCGGCGTGGCGCTCGGCTTCGTGTTCTACATGCTGTGCGCGGCATTCGGCATCACCGCATTGCTGTTTGCGATTCCCTACGCCTATGACGCGCTGCGCTTTGCCGGCGCGGGCTATCTGCTCTGGCTGGCGTGGCAGGCATTGAAGCCCGGCGGCCGCTCGCCGTTCCAGGTCAAGGCGCTGAAGGTCGACGGCCCGCGCAAGCTGTTCGCGATGGGCTTCGTCACCAATCTGCTGAACCCGAAGATCGCGATGCTTTATCTGGCGCTGCTGCCGCAGTTCATCGATCCCGCCGGCGGCAGCGTGCTGACGCAGTCGCTCGCGCTCGGCTCGATCCAGATCGTGATCAGCGTCAGCGTCAACGCGATGATCGCGCTCGCCGCCGGTTCGATCGCGGTGTTTCTCGGCACTCGCCCGACCTGGCTCCTGGTGCAGCGCTGGCTGATGGGCACGGTGCTCGCAGGGCTGGCGATGAAGATGGCGCTCGAGGCGCGGCGGGCCTAGCTTTCTTCACCTCGCCCCGCTCTTGCGGGAGAGGTCGGCGCGTAGCGCCGGGTGAGGGGCGCATCCGCAAATTCAATTCCCACCGTTATCGGGGAGATAGCCCCTCACCCCACCCCTCTCCCCGCAAGGGCGGGGCGAGGGAGAAGATCAATCCAGCTTTGCCTCCATTCCCCGCTTCGTCGCCGGGCGGGCCATCAGCGTCTCGTACCAGCGCTTGACGTTGGGGAAGTCTGCCAGCTCGACCTTGTGGCGCGGATGGCGCCAGGCCCAGCCGAGGATGGCGAAATCGGCGACCGAGAGATCGCCGGCGACGAATTCGCGCTCCTGAAGCCGGCGGTCGAGCACGCCGTAGAGCCGCCGCGTCTCGGCCATGTAGCGCTTCAGGCCATAGGCGCGGTCCTGCTCGTTCTCCAGCGCGATGAAATGGTGCACCTGGCCCGGCATCGGGCCGAAGCCGCCCATCTGCCACATCAGCCACTCATAGACCGGGATCCGCTCCGCCAGCGGCTTCGGCAGGAACTTGCCGGTCTTCTCGCCGAGATAGAGCAGGATCGCGCCGGACTCGAAAATGCTGACCGGCTTGTCGCCCGGCCCATCCGGATCGACGATCGCGGGGATCTTGTTGTTCGGACTGATCGCGAGGAAAGCGGGCGCCATCTGCTCGCCCTTGCTGATGTTCACCGGGATCACCTTGTAGGGCAACCCCATTTCCTCCAGCGCCACCGAGATCTTGCGGCCGTTGGGGGTGTTCCAAGTGTGCAGCTCGATGGTCATTTCCGCTTCCCGTGCAAGTGTTTGGGCAAGTGTTCGGCCGAGTGTTTGGCGCCTGCTTACGGGGAACGGAACGGCCGCACAACCGCGCTTTCCGGAAAGCACGCCCGCGGAAATCGCGGCTTGGGCACTGTTGACGGCCCGATTTCCACGCTGGAATGTGCCGGTAAGCGTGGATAGATTGCCGCCCGCCTCAAACCCTCAAGGGAAAAAGTCTTTGTCCAAATCAGCCTCCCGCGCCCGCCTCGCCGAGATCATCCGCAAGCGCTCGTTCGGCCGCGGCGAGATCACGCTGGCGTCGGGCCGCAAGAGCGACTTCTATTTCAACCTGAAGCCGACGATGCTCGATCCCGAGGGCGCGGCGCTGCTCGCCGAGCTCACCTATGAAGCGCTGAAGGACGACAAGCTCGATTTCGTCGGCGGGCTCGAGATGGGCGCGGTGCCGCTCGCCGGCGCCATCGCGCAACTGTCCTGGCTGAAGGGCCACCCGATCGCGGCGTTCTTCGTGCGCAAGAAGCCGAAGGAGCACGGCGCGAAGCTGTCCGTCGAAGGGCTGGCCAAGGGCGAAAGCCTTGCGGGCAAGCGGATCGTGATCGTCGAGGACGTCACCACGACAGGCGGCTCGGCGCTGAAGGCGGTGGAAGCCGTGCGCGAGGCCGGCGGCGAGATCGCCCTGGTCTTCACCATGGTCGACCGCGAGGAAGGCGCCACCGAGACGTTCGCCGAAGCCGGGCTCCAATTCCGCGCGCTGTACAAGGCCGGCGAGTTCCTGAAGGACTGACGGCTCTCTTCTCCCTCGCCCCGTTCTCTTGTCCGCCGAAGCCCGCCTTCGGGCGAAGGCGGATGCGGGGAGAGGGTTGGGGTGAGGGGCCTCTCTCCGCGCTTGCAATTGTCGAGAGACCTGTACCCCCTCACCCGGATCGCATCTTACGATGCGACATAGCCGAAGCCTTGCTTCGGCGTTCTTGAGGACGGCCGCCGAAGGCGGCCTATGCCTCTCCCCGCAAGCGGGGCGAGGTAAGCGAGATTCGCTTTCCTGTGACGCAGTCACGCTCAATCAATCGCTCGTTTACCATCACGCCTTAAGGTGAAGCCGCCGGGGCAGCTTGTCGCCGCGGCGTGGCGCGTCGGGTGGAGTTGGCGTTGCGTACAGAGTTGAGTGATCGGCGCATGCGGCGCCGCGTGATGCTTGCCGCCGCGGCCTTTGCGGGTTCCATCCTGGTGGTGCCCGCGCCTGTGTCGGCCGAAGGCCTGTTCGACTTCTTCTTCGGCGGTTCCCAGAAGCAGCAGAGCCGGCAGGCGCCGCCGCAAGCCAATTTCTTCGCCGACCCGTTAGGCCTCAACCAGCAGGCTGAACGGCAGCCGTCCGCCCCCATCTCGGCGCCGCGCGTGGCCGGTTCCGGACCGGCGTATTGCGTGCGCAGCTGCGACGGCAAATATTTTCCGCTGACGATGCGCGGCAACGCCACGCCGGCGCAGCTTTGCCAGGCGTTCTGTCCGGCGAGCGCGACCAAGGTCTATTACGGCAGCCATATCGACAGCGCCGCATCGACCGCTGGCGAACGCTACGCCGACAGCGAGAACGCCTTCGCCTATCGCAAGGCGTTGCGCGCCGACTGCACCTGCAACGGCCGCGACCCGGCGGGGCTCGCGCCGGTCGACCTCGCGCTCGATGCCTCGCTGCGTGCCGGCGACGTGATCGCGACCACCGACGGCCTCGTCGCCTATACCGGCATCCGTGTCGGCAACGAGCAGTCGTTCGACTTCACGCCGGTTGCCTCCTATCCCGGACTGACTTCGGCGGTCCGCGCGCGGCTCGGCGAAATGAAGGTCGCCCCGGTCAGCGCCGAGATCGCCGGCGACGCGCCGCTGCCGGAAACCAGAAGCGATGTCGCGCCGTCGCCGCCGTCGTCTGTTGCGCCGAAGGGCAACGCCGCAAAGCCGGCAAGGCGCGCCGAAGCGAACTGACGGGCGTCAGCCCGTCATTCCGGGATGGTGCGTAAGCACCAGACCCGGAATCTCGAGATTCCGGGTTCGATGCTTCGCATCGCCCCGGAATGACATCGCGACAACTATCAGCGCGCCACGATCACGCCGATCACGTTCGGCGCGGCCATGTATTTCTCCTCGATCGCGGCCCGCGCGGCCGCGCGGTTCTCCGGATTGAGGATGCCGCGCTTCTCGGCGAGGATCATCCAGCAATAGCCCCACCAGTCCGTCAGCATGCCGTGGTCGTCGACGAGATCATAACCCTGCTCGCCGGCGAAGATCCGCGCATGCGCTTCATCGAGCGAGTCGAGCCAGGCGTGATCCTCGTCCGAGAACAGTTCGTCGCTGAAATCATCCGTGGTGTAGCCCCAGATCGACATGCAGACCGCGTTGAACTCGCGATCGAGCTGGTCGTCGTCGATCGGCTGGCGGCGCGAGGCCTGGTGCAGCCGCGACAGCGACCGCGCGAAATCGGCAATCCGGGTCAGGGCGAATTGATCGAAGGCGATGGTGGACATGTAGTCCTCGCAGAGACTGAAAGACCATAGATATTGTGTCGGCGCAGCCGCCGAATCACAATGATATATCAAAGACTTGCTAAAGTGTTCTTAATTCGTTCTGATGCTATCAGTAGACGTCGCCCCGGCGAAGGCCGGGGCCCATAACCACCGCTATCGGACATCTCACGTGATCGGTGCCCCGAAATGAATGCCGCAGTCTATTACGTCTACATTCTCGCGAGCCGCCGCCATGGGACACTCTACGTCGGCGTCAGCAACGATCTTTGCAATCGGCTTACGCTTCACCGCTCTGGACACGGCTCACAGCTCGTCAAGAAATACGGCGTCACGCGACTGGTTTACGTGGAGGTCTACGCCACACCGCAGGAAGCGATCGCACGGGAAAAAGCGCTGAAGGAATGGCGCCGCGACTGGAAGATTCGCCTGATCGAGAAAGACAATCCGGAGTGGGGCGACCTGTCCCATCTTCTCTGACGGCTGTGGTTATGGGCCCCGGCCTTCGCCGGGGCGACGAATTGCGGTGACTGCCCTCGCCTCATGAAAAAGCTGACACAGCGCCCCCAAAAGCAATTCGGGCCGCTGACCAGGTCAGCGGCCCGTTGAAAATGGCTTCGGAATGAAATGCGTCGGAGCTGAAAAATGTGCCCGCCCCACGAGCGACAGCTGTGTTTGTAAAGGCTCCGTTAAGGCTTGGAAATCCGTATCACCACGGTGTCCCGATGGAGCGTGAAAGAGCGTTGCGCGGCCGCTCAATTCATCGCCGAGAGCAGCTTGTCGCCGCAGGCATTTGCGTAGAACTTGCCGCCGCATTGCCGCTTGATGGCGGCACAGCGCGCGGCGGGCGATGCGTTCTGCGCCACGCTGAAGCCGCAATTCAGGCCGTCGGCGCTGCGGCCCGGTCTGCCCGCGGCATCGGCTGCGCTGGTCGCCGTGATGCACACCACGAGCAACGCCGCGGCCGCGATTTCGATCAAGAGTCTCATCACGCATCCTCCGGTCAATTGTCGCGAAATCCCGGCTTCTGCAGCGCCATCGTAGCACCCATGACGGCTGGTCCGGAAGGTTCCCGAAGCGGCCCGGTCCTTGCATAAAATCACGGCAGCGCTGTGTATGGCACCGTCCCTGACGGTTTCGATTGCCATGCAAGGCGGGTATCATTGCGCTGGAGCGTAATCGGAAGGCCGCGGAACCGGGATTTCCGGGGAACCATGCTCCACCAATGAGATGGGGTCATGATGCGCATCACCGCATCATGTTCCGGTTGAACGGCAGGGATTGGGCGCGTTGCAGGAACAGACAAACTACCCGGCATTGAACCAGCCGATCGACGAGCTGGCGCTGACCGAGATCAAGAGCGCGATCCTGGCCAAGCTCCGGCTTGCGATCGGCAAGGACGCCACCGTTGCGACCAGACGCGACTGGTACAAGGCCGCGGCACTGACGCTGCGCGACCGCATCGTGCACCACTGGCTGACGGCCGAGAAGCAGAGCTACGACGCCGGCGCCAAGCGCGTCTATTATCTCTCGCTCGAGTTCCTGATCGGGCGCCTGTTCACCGACGCGCTCAACAATATGGGACTACTGCCGCTGTTCGAGGCGGCGCTCGGCGACCTCGGCGTCGATCTCTCGGACCTGCGCAAATGCGAGCCGGATGCGGCGCTCGGCAATGGCGGCCTCGGCCGGCTCGCGGCCTGCTTCATGGAGAGCATGGCGACGCTGGCGATCCCCGCGACCGGCTACGGCATCCGCTACGATTTCGGCCTGTTCCGCCAGATCATGAACCAGGGCTGGCAGCAGGAATATCCCGACGAGTGGCTTGCCTTCGGCAATCCCTGGGAATTCCAGCGGCCGGAGGTGGTCTACAACGTTCACTTCGGCGGCAATGTCGAGCATGTCGACGAGCGCGGCCGCGACCGCGCCACCTGGCATCCGGCGGAAACCGTCGAGGCCATGGCCTATGACACGCCGATCGTCGGCTGGCGCGGCCAGCACGTCAACGCGCTCCGCCTGTGGTCGGCGCATGCACCCGATCCGCTCGAGCTCGACGTCTTCAACACCGGCGACTACGTCTCGGCCAGCGCCGAGCAGGCGCGCGCGGAAGCGATCTGCAAATTCCTCTATCCGAACGACGAGAGCGCGGCGGGCCGCGAGCTCCGGCTGCGCCAGGAATACTTCTTCGTCTCGGCCTCATTGCAGGATCTCGTCAAGCGGCATCTCGCCTCCGACGGCGGCCTGCGCAATCTTGCGCAGAAGGCGGCCGTGCAGCTCAACGATACCCATCCGAGCCTTGCGGTCACCGAACTGATGCGCATCCTGGTCGACCTGCACAATTTCCGCTGGGACGAGGCCTGGAAGATTACGGTCGCGACCCTGTCCTACACCAACCACACGCTGCTGCCCGAGGCGCTCGAGACCTGGCCGGTCGAACTGTTCGAGCGGCTGCTGCCGCGGCATCTCGAGATCATCTACCGCATCAATGTGGCCCATCTCGCGCTCGCCGAGGAGCGTTTCCCCGGCGACATCGAGTATCGCGCCTCGGTCTCGCTGATCGACGAACGCAGCGGCCGCCGCGTGCGGATGGGCCAGCTCGCCTTCGTCGGCTCGCACCGCATCAACGGCGTCTCCGCGATGCATTCCGACCTGATGAAGGAGACCGTGTTCCACGACCTGCATCATCTCTATCCGTCGCGCATCACCAACAAGACCAACGGCATCACGTTCCGCCGCTGGCTGATGCTGGCCAATCCGCGGCTGACCGCGCTGCTGCGCGAAACCTGCGGCGAGGCCGTGCTCGACGACTTCTCGCTGCTCGAGCGGCTCGAGACCCATTCGAGCGATCTGGAATTCCAGCGGCGCTTCCGCGACGTCAAGCATCACAACAAGCTGGCGCTGGCAAGGCTGATCGGCGAGCGCAACCACATCAAGGTCGACCCGTCGGCGCTGTTCGACGTGCAGATCAAGCGCATCCACGAATACAAGCGGCAGCTGCTCAACATCCTGGAGACGATCGCGCTGTACCACGCGATGAAGGATGAGCCGCGGCGCGACTGGGTGCCGCGCGTGAAAATCTTCGCCGGCAAGGCGGCGGCGAGCTATCGATACGCCAAGCTGATCATCAAGCTGATCAACGACGTCGCCGAGGTCGTCAACAACGACGCTTCGCTCGGCGGCAGGCTGAAGGTCGCCTTCCTAGCCGACTACAATGTCAGCCTCGCCGAGGTGATCATTCCGGCCGCCGATCTCTCCGAGCAGATCTCGACCGCCGGCATGGAGGCCTCCGGCACCGGCAACATGAAGCTCGCACTGAACGGTGCACTGACGATCGGCACGCTCGACGGCGCCAATATCGAGATCCGCGACAATGTCGGCGAGGAGAACATCGCGATCTTCGGCCTCGAGGCCGGCGACGTCATGGTCCGCCGCAAGCAGGGATTGGACGCCAGCGATGCGATCCGCAAATCGCCACGGCTGGAGCGCGCGATCCGCGCCATCGAGAGCGGCGAGTTCTCGCCCGGCGATCCCGCACGCTTCGCCTCGATCGGGCACGCGCTGCGCTACCTCGACCACTACATGGTCTCGGCCGATTTCGATTCCTACTACGACGCGCAGCGCGGCATCGACGCCCGCTGGATGGTAGCGCCGGCATGGACCCGCGCCTCGATCCTCAATGTGGCGCGCATGGCCTGGTTCTCCTCCGACCGCACCATCCGCGAATATGCCGAGGACATCTGGCACGTGCCGATGCATCCGGGTGCCTCGCCGCAGCTCGGCAACCAGCGCGAGGCGAAGGGATAATCCCGGGACGCGGAAATCGATTACGCCCGACGTCATTGAAATCAGCGCAATGCTCGCGATATTGCATGACGAACGTCATTGCTCGTCATTGCGTATGGCGATACGGAAGCGCCAGTCGATATTGAAAGACCTGCATGCTCACCAAGACCCCGCACCTTTTCGATGAAGCCACCGCCGTGACCGCCGGCGACAGCCGCTGGCAGGGACGGACCAGTCCCGATTACTGGGCGTTCGTCGGCCCGTTCGGCGGCTGCACGGCCGCGACGATCCTGCGCGCGCTGATGCAGCATCCGCAGCGCGCAGGCGATCCGCTGGCGCTGACGGTCAACTACTGCGCGCCGGTCGCCGAGGGCGCGTTCGATCTCGATGTCCGCCTGGTCAAGGCCAACCGCTCGAGCCAGCACTGGTCGGTCGACATGACGCAGGGCGGCGGCGAGGTCGCGACGCTGGCAACCGCCGTGTTCGCCGAGCGCCGCCCGTCCTGGTCGCACCAGCCGGCCGAATTTCCGGGCGCCGTGCCGTTCGAACAGCTGCGCTCCTTTCCGAAGCTCAAGATGACCTGGGCCAACCAGTACGACTTCCGTTTCGCCGAGGGCGAGCCGAAGTTCGCCGGCGGCGGCGGCGCGAAACAGCCGTCGAGCCCGTATTCAAAGCTCTGGATCGCCGACCGTGTGCCGCGCAAGCTCGATGCGCTGTCGCTGATGTCGATGTCGGACGCGTTCTTCGGCCGCGTCTTCCACGCAAGGCACGAACTGGTGCCGTTCGGCACCGTGTCGCTGACCACCTATTTCCACGCCGACGCGGCCGACCTGGACGCGGAGGATACCACCCGCGTGCTCGCCACCGCCGACGCCAAGAGCTTCCACAAGAGCTACGGCGACCAGCAGGGCGAATTGTGGTCGCCGTCCGGCCGGCTGCTCGCGACCACGACGCAGATCGCTTATTTCAAGGCGTAGCCAAATATCCACATTGGTCTGTTACGACCGCATTGCCTATTTCAAGGGTTGAGGGAACATTGGCACGTCGCTTCTGTTCCACACCTTTGGGAGCACTGCTGCATGTCCGAAGCCGACACGTCAAAGCCCTCGCGCATCGCCCTGCTTGGCGTTCCCATCGAGATCGGCGCATCGCAGGCCGGCCCGCTGATGGGACCGGACGCGCTGCGCACCGCGGGCATCGCGCGCCTGCTCGAGCAGCTCGACTTCCAGGTCGATGATCACGGCAACCTTGCGATCCCCGCCGTGGTCGCCGACGGCCCGGTGCCGGCCAACACCAGGTTCTATGACGAGGTGAAGACCTGGACCCGCGCGCTCTCCGAGCGCGCCTATTGGCTGGCGCATTCCGGCGCGATCCCGATCTTCATGGGCGGCGATCACTCGCTGTCGATGGGGTCGATCAACGGCGTCGCGCGCTACTGGCAGGAAAAGGGCCGGCCGCTGTTTGCGTTGTGGGTCGACGCGCATGCTGACTACAACACGCCGGCCACCACCATCACCGGCAACATGCACGGCATGTCGGCCGCGTTCCTGTGCGGCGAGCCCGGTCTCGACGATCTGCTCGGCGGACTGCCGCGCGCCTCGATCCCGCCTGATCAGCTCGACCTGATCGGCACGCGCTCGGTCGATCCGCTGGAGCGCAAGCTGCTGCGGCAGCGTAATGTGTCGATCGCGGACATGCGCCAGATCGACGAGTTCGGCGTCGCCGTGCTCACGCGCCGCGTCATCGAACGCGTCAGGGCGAAGAACGGCGTGCTGCATGTCTCGTTCGATGTCGACTTCCTCGATCCGGCGGTGGCGCCCGGCGTCGGCACCACGGTGCCCGGCGGCGCGACCTATCGGGAAGCCCATCTCATCATGGAGCTGCTGCACGATTCCGGGCTGGTGCGCTCGCTCGACATCGTTGAGCTCAATCCCTTCCTCGACGAGCGCGGCCGCACCGCGCGCGTCGCGGTCGAATTGATCGGCAGCCTGTTCGGCCTGCAGATCACCGACCGGCAGACGCCGAGCAACGCGGTGCTGCCGGAGATGGGGGAGTAGTGGAGCAACACGCGCGATGTCGTCCCGGCGAAAGCCGGGACCCATAACCACCGATGGTCATTGTTGCGCACCGGTGGAATGACGAGTCCCAACCACAACATCCGCTGCGGAGTATGGATCCCGGCCTTCGCCGGGACGACACTGGAGTATGTGGCGCCGTTGGCTGCTCAGCTTGCCGGATCGAAAAGGTGCGCGCTTCGTTGACTGCGTAAAAATCAAAAAGGCGGCCACGAGGGCCGCCTTTTTCAAATCGCGTATCGCTTGCGCGAACTACTCCGCCGCCAGCTTCACTTCCGGCGCGGCGGCGCGGACTTCGGCGTCGACCTGCGCTTCGAACTTGGCGAAGTTCTTCTGGAACATGCCGACCAGCGCACGCGCGGTCTTGTCGAACTCGACCTTGTCGGCCCAGGTCTTGATCGGGTCGAGGATGTGCGGCTCGACGCCGGGCAGCGAAGTCGGCACCGCGAAGCCGAAATACTTGTCGGTGCGGAAGTCGGCGTTGCGGAGCGAGCCGTTCAGCGCCGCGGTGAGCAGCGCGCGGGTCACCTTGATCGGCATGCGGCGGCCGGTGCCGTACTTGCCGCCGGTCCAGCCGGTGTTGACCAGCCAGCAATCGACATTGTGCTTGGCGATCAGCTCGCGCAGCATGTTGCCATAGACCGACGGATCGCGCGGCAGGAACGGCGAACCGAAGCAGGTGGAGAATTCCGGCTGCGGCTCGTTGCCGAGGCCGCGCTCGGTGCCGGCGACCTTCGCGGTGTAGCCGGACAGGAAGTGATACATCGCCTGCGCCGGCGTCAGCTTGGCGATCGGCGGCATCACGCCGAAGGCGTCGGCGGCGAGCATCACGACGTTCTTCGGATGCGGTGCGCAGCCGGTGCGCGAAGCGTTCGGGATGAAATCGAGCGGATAGGCCGAGCGGGTGTTCTCGGTCTTCGAGCCGTCGTCGAAATCGGGCACGCGATCATTGGCGCCGAGCACGACGTTTTCCAGCACCGCGCCGAATCGCTTGCTGGCGGCGTAGATTTCCGGCTCGGCTTCGCCGGACAGCTTGATGCACTTGGCGTAGCAGCCGCCTTCGAAATTGAAGACGCCGTCCTCGCTCCAGCCATGCTCGTCATCGCCGATCAGCGTGCGCTTGGGATCGGCCGAGAGCGTGGTCTTGCCGGTGCCGGACAGGCCGAAGAAGATCGCGGTGTCGCCGTCGGAGCCGACATTGGCCGAGCAGTGCATCGGCATCACGCCCTTCTCGGGCAGGTAATAGTTCAGCGTGGTGAACACGCTCTTCTTCATCTCGCCGGCATATTGCGAGCCGCCGATCAGGACGATCTTGCGGGCGAAATCGATCGCGACGACGTTCTCCGACTTGCAGCCGTGACGCTTCGGATCGGCGCGGAAGCTCGGCAGGTCGATGATCGTGAGCTCGGGCACGAAGCTCGCGAGCTCCGACGCCTCGGGGCGGATCAGCAGCGTGCGGATGAACAGCGAGTGCCAGGCAAGCTCGGTGAAGACGCGGGTCTTGATGCGATGCTTCGGATCGGCGCCGCCGTAGAGATCCTGCGCGAACAGCGTCATGCCTTCGGCATGCTTGAGGAAGTCGGCATGAAGCGCGGCGAACTGCTCCGAGGTGATCGACTGGTTGCCGGCCCACCACATGTTCTTGTCGGTGAGATCGTCGCGGACCGTGAACTTGTCCTTCGGACTGCGCCCGGTGAACACACCGGTATCCGCGCAAAGCGCGCCATCGGCCGACAGCGCCGCTTCGCCATTACGCAGCGAATGCTCGTAAAGCTGAGGTGCGCCATAATTCCAATGCACGCCCTTGAGATTTTTTAAGCCGAATTTGTCGGCGCCGAAGGCACCGTTATGTACGCCCGTCTCTTGCACGAAGAACCTCCTCGAACCCGCGTATCCTTGTTCGCGCGAATGTCGCCAATCGCGCCCCGCCGCGGTGACCGTGATCAGAATATAGCCTCTCGGCTTCGGTCCGGCGACCTAATAGTGGGGATCGCCAAGCTTGCCAAGCCAATCGAACGGCTTTTGGCTGATTCCAAGGCAGGCCCATCATCTGGCGCAAGTACCGCAGCGCGAAACCCTTTCGTCTTGCTTTCGTTTTCTCGTTGTTTTGCCGGCAGTCGGGCGACGTTTCATCGCCTTTCCCGCCGCGCAAGGAGCTTTGCGATGCACAAAAAGTGCCAGCCGGCGGGCAGCGCCGTCGCCGATCAAGGCGAACGGCGCGGAGAATGCCGGGTATGCATTTCGCGCTGAGGATGTATCGTTGAGATGAGCCGCCGCGCGTTGGCGCAGCGCTGCAGAGCCGAGCATGACCATCGTGTTGCACGCGGCACCACCTGATCGGCATTGAGCTGCAAGTGAGAAGCTGCTGATGAGCAGTTTCGACTGCGCTCAACACACCTTCGTCGAAGCCCGATTGGTACAACGCTCAACTGCCGTGAACGTTCCGCAACGCGTAGCGTTTGGCGGCGAGGCGATCGCTGACCCCGCGATCGATGATAACGCAATCAGCGTGGTCGCACGCGCGCGTCATCGCGGTCGACATCGCGATCCGGCTGATTTTCGGATGCAGCCGCGCCAGACATTCTTGCATGCAGATCGAGCCAACGGGCGATGACACGACACGCCCGTGCGAAATGATCGCGCTGTCAAATCCGGACCGCGCAATCGCGCCGCCGCAGCCATGCGACACCATGCCTCGCCACGGCCGCAGCGCCGCCGTGCGGACAGGTCCTTCTCCTGTCCTTGCTATCCCTTGGCGCGCACCTCGCCGGCGAGCCGCACCAGCATCTTGCGCAACTCGGTGCCGGTGGTGACGCGCTCGGGGAAATCCAGCCGCAACGTGTCGCGGCCGGCCTGCATGTCCATGCCGTCAGGATCGCAGCCGGTGCAGAGCCAGTCGGCGCTTTCCGCGCCGAGCAGCCGCGTCGCGTAAAGGTTCATGGCCTCGCGGTGATCCTCGTTCATATGCGCCACCGCGCCGGGCTCGGCTTCGAGCAGCGCCTCGGCTCCGCCGAGATCGGTCAGGAATTGCGCGGGTTTGAGGTCCACGATGCGGCCGAACCCGGCGACCAGATGGGCACCGCTTGGCTTGATCCGGAAGAACGAGAAATCCTTAAATTCCACAAAGGCTTCCGCTGACGGATGGGCAGCGAGATAGCGCCTTCGGACGAGCTCCCGCCCGGCCTCCCCGACCTCTTCCGCCTTGCCCGCCAGCATGATCCGGGCGCCCTCCAGCGGATCGCCCTCGACGCGCTCGTCCAGCATCAGCGACACCCGGCTGTCGGCCAGGATGTTCTTGGTATGCAGCGCCAGCCGGGAAATCAGCAGGATCGGCGAGCCGTCGGGATGGCTGGCCAGATTGACCAGCGAGCAATAGGGATCGCCGGTGCCGGCCATCAACGTGGCGAGGGCGCCCTGGCGGCTGCGGCGGAGCAGCGAGCGGGCAAGGTGGGCAGGATCGAAGTCGGCGGTCGGTTGCATGGGCCTATCGGGTCATTTTATGCGCGAATCGGGTGGGTTCCCTATGAAAAAAGGGCCTTTTCTCATGGTCTAAGGGTGCTATATGGGGACCCATCGCGTGGGTCGCAGAAGCGGATTTTTGCGGAACTCGGTCACACTTCAGCCCAGCTTGCATTGCTCGTTGACCGCGTTCGAAGCCCAATTCTACGGCGCGTCGCTAGAGTGCCCGCCGTCTAAGCCACTCTCATTGTGAAAGCAGCACATGCCCACAATCGCCCTGGTCGACGACGACCGCAACATTCTCACTTCGGTTTCGATCGCGCTCGAAGCCGAAGGCTATCGCATCATGACCTACACGGACGGTGCGTCGGCGCTGGATGGGTTTCGCACGTCGCCGCCCGATCTCGCGATCCTCGATATCAAGATGCCGCGCATGGACGGCATGGAAACGCTGCGCCGGCTGCGCCAGAAGTCCGACCTGCCGGTGATCTTCCTCACCTCGAAGGATGAGGAGATCGACGAATTGTTCGGCCTGAAAATGGGCGCCGACGATTTCATCCGCAAGCCGTTCTCGCAGCGCCTGCTGGTCGAACGGGTCAAGGCCGTACTCCGCCGCGGTCAGCCGAAGGATCCGACCGCCGCGCCGAAGGAGCCGGACGCCCGCGCGCTGGACCGCGGCCTGCTGCGGATGGATCCGGAGCGCCACACCTGCACCTGGAAGAACGAGCCGGTGACGCTCACCGTGACCGAATTCCTGATCCTGCAGGCGCTCGCCACCCGCCCCGGCGTCGTGAAGAGCCGCAACGCGCTGATGGACGCGGCCTATGACGACCAGGTCTATGTCGACGACCGCACCATCGACAGCCACATCAAGCGGCTGCGCAAGAAGTTCAAGGTGGTCGACGACGACTTCGAGATGATCGAGACGCTGTACGGCGTCGGCTATCGCTTCAAGGAAGCCTGATCTGCGCTTCCCGGGCGGCTTGTTAACTGACAGGCTCCGCACGGCTGGGGTAAGCTCGGGCGAACGATTGCTTCGCGGGACGACATCCATACCAACCGGCAGCTTTGCCAGTGCTTGATCGAACGCAGCTCGAGCAAGGCCTGAACACCGAGGACGCGTCACAGCTCCTCGATCAGGACGCCGTTGCCGAAGACGTGGCGCAGGACAAGGGCTGGCGCCGTCCGCTCGGCTGGCTGCGCCGCGCCGGTCAGTTCTTCTTCGCGCTGTCGTTCTCGAGCCTGACGCGCCGTATCGTCTCGCTCAACCTCGCCGGCCTCGTCGCGCTGGTCGCCAGCATCCTCTATCTCTCGCAATTCCGCGCTGGCCTGATCGAGGCGCGCACGCAGAGCCTCCAAGTCTATGCCGAGATCATCTCGGAGGCGATCGCGGCCTCGGCCACCGTCGAAGGCAACACCGTCACGATCGACCCCGATCGCCTGCTCGACCTCAAGCCCGGCGAAAGTTATGGCCAGCCGGATGAATCGGCGGATTTCCCGATCAATCCCGAGCGGGTCGCGCCGGTCCTGCGCCGCCTGATCGCGCCGACCAAGACGCGGGCCCGCATCTTCGACCGCGATGGCGGCCTGATCCTCGACAGCCGCAATCTGTTCGCGCGCGGCGACGTGCTGCGCATGGAGCTGCCGCCGCCGTCGGAGAAGCCGTCGCTCTATGAAAGGACCAAGGCCACCATCAAGACCTGGCTCAACCGCGGCGACCTGCCGATCTATCGCGAACTCGGTCCCGAAGGCGGCAAGGGTTATTCCGAAGTCGCGCAATCGCTCGAGGGCATGAAGGGCAGCGCCGTGCGCGTCACCGAGCGCGGCGCGATCATCGTGTCGGTCGCCGTCCCGGTGCAGCATTTCCGCGCCGTGCGCGGTGCATTGATGCTGACCACGCAGGGCGACGACATCGACCAGCTGGTGATGTCCGAGCGCCTCGCCATCCTCAAGATCGGCGGCGTCGCCTCCGCCGTCATGATCATGCTGTCGCTGCTATTGGCGAGCACGATCGCTGGCCCGGTGCGACGGCTCGCCGACGGCGCCGAGCGCGTCCGCCACCGCATCCAGACCCGCGTCGAGATTCCCGACTTCACCGGGCGCCGCGACGAGATCGGCCATCTCTCCGGCGCGCTGCGCGACATGACCAACGCGCTGTACAGCCGCATCGAGGCGATCGAGATGTTCGCCGCCGACGTCGCCCATGAGCTGAAGAATCCGCTGACCTCGCTGCGCTCCGCGGTCGAGACGCTGCCTTTGGCGCGCAACGACAACAGCCGCGCGCGGCTGCTCGCCGTGATCGAGCATGACGTCAGGCGGCTCGACCGCCTAATCTCCGACATCTCCGACGCCAGCCGGCTCGATGCCGAATTGCAGCGCCAGGACATGGCGCCGGTCGATCTGCGGCGGCTGCTGACGACGCTGACCGGCGTCGCCAACGAGACCAGGCTCGGCCACGACGTCGCCGTCGAAGCCCGCTTCGAGGGCCGCGGACCGACCGATACGCTCTCTGTGCCCGGCCATGATTCACGGCTCGGCCAGGTGATCTCGAACCTGCTGTCGAACGCGCAATCATTCTCCAAGCCGGGCGACAAGGTGCGCATCGTCTGCCGCCGCAACCGCGGCGAGGTCGAGATCGTGGTCGACGATGACGGGCCCGGCATCGGCGAGGACGCGCTGGAGCGGATCTTCGAGCGCTTCTACACCGACCGGCCGCACCAAGGGTTTGGCCAGAACTCCGGCCTCGGGCTTGCGATCTCCAAGCAGATCATTGAAGCCCATGGCGGACGCATCTGGGCCGAGAACCGCGCTGGCCCTGCGGACGCAGACGGCAAGCCCACCATCGCCGGCGCACGCTTCGTGGTCAGGCTGCCGACACTATGAGCGACAATTCAAGCGTGCACGCATCCGCCGTTCTGGTCGGCGAGCGTGCGGTGCTGATCCGCGGCCCGTCGGGCGCCGGCAAGTCGCGTCTGGCCCTTGACCTGATTCTCGCCGGGCGCACCGGAGCGCTTCCGCCGGCCATTTTGGTGGGGGATGACCGTGTCCGTCTCGACACAGCCGGCGAACAATTGTGGGTTCGTCCGGTCCAGCAATTGGCTGGTCTGATCGAGATCCGAGGCCTCGGAATCCGCCATTGTCCGTTCGCAGATGAAGCCGTGGTGGGGCTGATCGTCGACCTCGCCGCTGACGACGCCGAGCGGCTGCCGCCGCCGGAGGCGCTCACGATTCGCCTTAATGGTGTTTTGTTACCGCGAATTCCCGTCGGCGTTGGCTTCCAACCCCTGCCGCTGGTTGTCGCCGCGCTGACGACAACCTGAAAGTTCATGTTCCCGTAATCTTGCGGCCAATTGTGGGAAGGGAATTGGTAACCATATCACATCCACTATCGCGTCGGATTTTACCGGCGCAGCCTCCCCTCTCTACCGCCAGGAACCGGGAGACTAGCCAAGATGCCCTCTTGCGTAGGGCCTCTGGATGGTCAAAGTGGCGCGTTCGTGCGGTGCACCAAAGGGCGCCCGCGAGGAGTTTCCAATGATTGGTCTAGTGCTGGTGACCCATGGGCGCCTTGCCGACGAGTTCAGAGCGGCGCTCGAACACGTCATGGGTCCGCAGAAACAAATTGAAGCGATCACGATCGGGGCCGAGGACGATTCCGATCTCTGTCGAAGCGACATCATCGAGGCGGTGAACCGCGTCGATAGCGGCGACGGCGTTGCGATCCTCACCGACATGTTTGGCGGCACGCCGTCCAACCTCGCGATCTCCTGCATGAGCCGCCCGAAGGTGGAAGTGCTCGCAGGCATCAACCTTCCCATGCTGGTCAAGCTTGCCAAGGTTCGCGAGGAGCGTTCGCTGCCCGACGCGATCGCGATGGCCCAGGAAGCCGGCCGCAAATACGTCACCATCGCCAGCCGCGTTCTCGCAGGCAAATGAGCGACGAGGCCCCGGGCGGAAATCAGGTCGGCCCGGGCGTGCCAGCGGGCGCCATTTCCCGTGAACTCCTGATCGTCAACAAGCGCGGCCTGCATGCGCGGGCATCGGCCAAGTTCGTCCAGCTGGTCGAGCGCTTCAACGCCGAGATCTGGGTCACCCGCGGCACCGAGACCGTCGGCGGCACCTCGATCATGGGCTTGATGATGCTCGCCGCCGGGCCCGGCACCACGGTCGTGGTCTCAGCAAAGGGCGACGAAGCGCAGCAGGCGCTCGACGCCATCGCCGAACTCGTCGCCAGCAAGTTCAACGAGGAAGGCACGTAAGGGCCGTCACCTCTTACCTCGCCCCGCTTGCGGGGAGAGGTCGGATCGCATCGAACGATGCGATCCGGGTGAGGGGTACAGGTCTATCGATAGACTGCCATCGTGGTGAAAGCCCCTCACCCCAACCCTCTAAGAGCGAGCTTCGCTCGTCTCGACCCCGCAAGCGCGGGGCGAGGGAGCGCGAAAGCTACTTCGCCGGCGGCACCAGATAGACCTTCCAGACCGTCGACGGACCGGGATGGCCGTTGAAGAAGCGCATGGTGGTCATCACCAGCGGCTCGGCGTCCTTGGCGTGCTCCGCCATCCACGCCTCGCAGGGCTTCAGGAACACCGGATCGGTGGTGTCGCAGACGCCGATGAAGCCGAGACGCTTGGCTTCGTCGAGCGACGTCAGCCCCGACGACCAGGCTTCGCCCGGCACCAGCGACGCCGGATGATCCGGACTGTAGAACGTCATCGGCTCGCCGATATCGGACCGCGCGACGACCACGGCCCAGCGTGAATGGAATCTGTCCTGCCAGGTCTGGGTGAGTTCGCGCGCGAGCTCGGAGCGCGCGGCGTAGGTCGAGCCGCCGACATGGTTGGACGCGATCTCCTGCGTGGCGATGCTGGGCGCGGCGATCAGCGTGGCGATCGTGGCCACGAACCAGATCGCGGTGATCGAGAACAGCGCCATGCGCGGGAAGCGAAGCGAGGGAATCGCGACCAGCGCAAGCGGCACCAGGAAGAACAGCGGGATGCCCCAATCGGTCTTGATATAGACGGTGAACGCCAGCGCGCCGAGCGGCGGCCCGATCGCGACGATCAGCTGGATGATCCAGACGTTGAGCGCCTGCGGAAGGTTGACGGCGGGATTGGGTCCGCGCGACCAGACCCGCGCCAGCACGTCCGACGGCCGCCACGGCACCGAGCCCAGCAGCAGCGCCACCAGGCCCAGCACGACGGGAATCGCGAGCAGCCCGACATTGTGCACGACATAGCCGATCACGAGCTGCACATTGAGTGCGCGGCTCGACAGCGCGTAGACGTCACCGGCATAGGTGAACGGCACGAAGTCCACCTCCTCCAGCCACACCAGGTGCGGGATCATCGCCACCGCCATCGTGCCGATCGCAACCCATGGCGCCGGCGAGCGCAGGAATTGCGTCCGTTGCGGATGGATCAGCGCGGCCAGCCCGACGGCGCCGATCATCGTCACCACCCAGTACTTGGTCATCAGCGCCAGCATGCCGGCAAAGCCGAGCCAGAGACCCGACTTGAAGCTGCGCTTCTCGAATGCGTTCAGATAGGCCAGCACCAGCAGCGGCAACGGCACCAGTTGCGCGAGATCGGCGTTGTATTTGAAGCCCTTGAAATTGAAGATCGGGTAGAGCGCGAGCATCACCACCATGAAGAACGCGCGGCGGCGATCGACGACACGCAGCGCGATCAGCCAGCACACCACCAGCGCGAAGCTGACCGTCGTCATCGCAAGCGCATAGGTCGACCAGTTGGTGACCGGAAAAATCCTGAACCAGACCCCGGCGATCCAGCCCGACAGCGGCGGGTGCTTGCCATAGCCGAGCAGGAAGCGCTGGCCCCAGGCATAGGCTTCCGCAACATCCATATGGATGTCCTGTGCGGCCTTGAGCTTGACCAGGATCAGCGTCCACAGCACCGCATGAACCAGCGCGAAGCCGATCACGAACCACAGGCTGGTCCTGGGATCGGTGGCGCGCGAGGCGATCCAGGCGGCAATCCGCCGGATCGTCAGCTTGCGTTTGGTGCGCCGGGCGGCGGGGAGCGTGGAGGCGGTCGACATGGCCTGTGCCTGAGGCATGCCCCGGAAAAGTGGAAAGCGGTTTCCCGGAAGGATCATGCCCGAATGAAAGCGGAAGCGCGATGAGTGCTCATCCGCATTTCAGCGCGCTTTAGCGCGTTTTTGTGGCCAGTGAAATCAGCTTGGCGTGAGAACGCCTCCAGCCAGCGGATTCACTTTCGGGGAAGTCCGGCCGGTGCTCGAAATGCATGGTATCGTAGTGACACCATTTGCCGCCCCAGATGAAGCCGTGCGCTCGAAGATGTCGACGATCTCGCGCGGCATCCAGTTGTTGCAGGGGATGGTCTTGCCTTTGCCGGCCCACAGCCGGTCATCCCGAACTTTCAGGTTGAGGTCGATGGGGGCGGCGTAGCCGTGCATGCTCATCCGCCCGGTGTCGGCGACGCGAAAGACGATTTTCGGGCCGCCGAACCTGGCAGGAACATGCCCGGGAATCGGTCACGGCAACCCAGCCGGAAACGGCGCCGTGATTCGTCGTCACACCGCTGCAAAATACCGCAATTTGGTTGCCCGCGCGGGGGTGCGGATGCTATCCCGCGCCCATGACAACTGCCCCGATTTCGAACATCCGCAACTTCTCCATCGTCGCCCATATCGACCATGGCAAATCGACCCTTGCCGACCGCCTGATCCAGATGACGGGCGGCCTGTCGGATCGTGAAATGGCGGGCAAGGAGCAGGTGCTCGATTCGATGGATATCGAGCGCGAGCGCGGCATCACCATCAAGGCGCAGACCGTCCGGCTGAACTACCGCGCCAAGGACGGCAAGGATTACATCTTCAACCTGATGGACACGCCCGGCCATGTCGACTTCGCCTACGAGGTCTCGCGGTCGCTGGCGGCCTGCGAGGGTTCCCTGCTCGTGGTTGACGCCAGCCAGGGCGTCGAGGCGCAGACGCTCGCCAATGTCTATCAGGCGCTCGACAACAATCACGAGATCGTGCCGGTCCTGAACAAGGTCGACCTGCCCGCGGCCGAGCCCGAGAAGGTCAAGCAGCAGATCGAGGACGTGATCGGCATCGATGCGTCCGACGCCGTGATGATCTCGGCCAAGACCGGCGTCGGCGTGCCTGACGTGCTGGAAGCGATCGTCACCCGCCTGCCGCCGCCGAAGGGCGACCGCGACGCGACCCTGAAGGCGTTGCTGGTCGACAGCTGGTACGACGTCTATCTCGGCGTGGTCGTCTTGATCCGCGTCGTCGACGGCGTGATGAAGAAGGGGAGCCGCATCCGCATGATGGGCACCGGCGCGGCCTACGATATCGAACGCGTCGGCTTCTTCACGCCGAAGATGGAGCAGGTCGAGGAGCTCGGCCCCGGCGAGATCGGCTTCATCACCGCGGCGATCAAGGAAGTTGCCGACACCCGCGTCGGCGACACCATCACCGATGACAAGAAGCCGATCAGCGAGATGCTGCCGGGCTTCAAGCCGGCGATTCCGGTCGTGTTCTGCGGCTTGTTTCCGGTCGACGCCAACGACTTCGAAACGCTCCGCGCGGCGATGGGCAAGCTGCGGCTCAACGACGCAAGCTTCTCCTACGAGATGGAAACCTCCGCCGCGCTCGGCTTCGGCTTCCGCTGCGGTTTCCTCGGCCTGCTGCATCTGGAAATCATCCAGGAGCGGCTGTCGCGCGAATTCGACCTCAATCTGATCGCGACCGCGCCGAGCGTGATCTACAAGATGAAGCTGACCGACGGCACCGAGCTCGAGATCCACAACCCGGTCGACATGCCCGACGTGGTCAAGATCGCCGAGATCGAGGAGCCGTGGATCGAGGCGACGATCCTCACGCCCGACGAATATCTCGGCAGCGTCTTGAAGCTGTGCCAGGACCGCCGCGGCTCGCAGAAGGAGCTCACTTATGTCGGCTCCCGCGCGATGGTGAAATACGACCTGCCGCTCAACGAAGTGGTGTTCGACTTCTACGATCGCCTGAAGTCGGTCTCCAAGGGCTACGCCTCGTTCGACTATCATCTGACCGACTACAAGCCGGCCGATCTGGTCAAGATGCAGATCCTGGTCAACGCCGAGCCGGTCGACGCGCTGTCGATGCTGGTGCATCGCACCCGCGCCGAGGGCCGCGGCCGCGCCATGGTCGAGAAGATGAAGGAGCTGATTCCACCGCACATGTTCCAGATCCCGATCCAGGCGGCGATCGGCGGCAAGGTGATCGCGCGCGAAACCGTCCGCGCGCTGCGCAAGGACGTCACCGCGAAGTGCTACGGCGGCGACATCACGCGCAAGCGCAAGCTTCTGGAGAAGCAGAAGGAAGGCAAGAAGAAGATGCGGCAGTTCGGCAAGGTCGACATCCCGCAGGAAGCCTTCATCGCCGCGCTCAAGGTGGACAGCTGAGGCGGCGCTACCGGCGCGACTGTTGCCCATTCTTGTCCCAGCAACAAAACGCACCATGATTTGAATCGCCACTGCATCGCGCTCCGACTAGACTGCGATCATGTTGCGCATCCTGTTCCTCCTTATCGTCATCCTCGCACTGCTGCAGCCGGACCTGAGCTCCGCCGCCTCCTCGAAGACGCGGCACGGCACCCGCTGGCACGGCTATGGCTTCCTGCCCGGCTACCGGCAGCCGCCGAACCAAACCATTCCGGTGTTCGGCCCGCGCGGCGCCGCCCGCGGCTACCCGGACTATTCGCCGCAATATTGGTATGGCGGGGATTGGTACTATTTCGGCCGCCCCGGATTCTACCGCGGCCGCTACAATGGCGGCAGTTTTGGCCCGTGCTGGACCTGGACGCCGATCGGGCGCGCCTGGCAGTGCGGCTAGAGCGTTTTCGAGCGAAGTGGCTCCCGGTTCGCGTGAAGAAAACGCGTCAAAGCAAGAATCTAGAGCCCCGTTCCGATTCTATCGGAACGGAAAAGGCTCTAGCTGCGCGTCGCTGCGACATCTTGCGCATGCAACGCCCAATCCGCTGATCCCGGAATGAGAGGCATGTTGCCCGTCATGTTGCCCCTGGACCTCAGATAGGCCAGCATCCTCCCTGCGCGCACCACAACAAACAACAGCGCCGGGGAAACGCATGAGCAAGGCCGCTCGGTTGGATTATGGCTGGGTCGTCGTCGGCGCGGGCGCGCTGATGACCTGCGTCGGCTTCGGCACCATGCTGTCGCTCGCGGTGTTCCTGCAGCCGATCTCGGATGCGATGGGCTGGTCGCGCGCCGGCATCTCGGCGGCGGCGACGCTGGATTTCCTCTGCATGGGTTTTGCGGCGTTCGCCTGGGGCGCGCTGTCCGACCGCTTCGGTACCCGCATCGTGGTGCTGGCGGGCAGCCTGCTGCTCGGGCTTGGCTTAGTGACGGCGAGCCAGGCGCAGAGCCTGTGGCAATTCCAGCTCTGCTTCGGCGTGCTGATCGGGATCGCGGCCGGCAGCTTCTATGCGCCGATGATGGCGCTCGCCAGCGCCTGGATCGACAAGCATCGCAGCCTCGCCGTCGCGCTGGTGTCGGCCGGCATGGGCGTATCGCCGCTGACCGTCGCGCCGTCGGCAAGCTGGCTGATCACGGCCTATGACTGGCGCTTTGCGATGCTCGTCATCGGCATCGCCGCATGGGCGTTGCTGATCCCCGCATCGTTCCTGGTGCGCCCGGCGCCGCAGGGAACGGACGTCGCAATCCCGACCGCCGCGAACGTGCCGCAAACCGAATGGACCGCGGCGCAGGCGCTGCGCACGCCGCAATTCATCACGCTGGCACTGGCGCATTTCGCCTGCTGCGCGGCGCATTCGGGACCGATCTTCCACATGGTGTCCTACGCCATGGTGTGCGGCATCGCGCCGCTCACCGCGGTCACAGTCTACAGCCTCGCCGGCTTCTCCGGGCTCGGCGGCCGGCTGCTGCTCGGCGTGCTCGCCGACCGGCTCGGCGCCAAGCCGGTCCTGGTCGGCGGCCTCCTGGTGCAGGCGCTGTCGATCGCGACCTATCTCGCGGTGGCGCAGCTCGGCGAGTTCTACGCGCTGTCTGTCGTGTTCGGGCTCGCCTATGGCGGGGTGATGCCGCTCTACGCCGTGCTGGTGCGCGAGTTCTTCGGCGCGCGCATCATGGGCACGGTGTTCGGCGCGGTGTCGGCCTTCGCGAGCCTCGGCATGGCGCTCGGGCCGTGGGCCGGCGGTTACGTGTTCGACACGTTCCACGGCTATACGTGGCTGCACGCCGGTTCCTTTGCGATCGGCCTCGCCGCGGTCGCCGTGGCGCTGAGTTTCTCGACCAAGCGCCAGCCGTCGCTCGATCTCGGCCGCGCCGCCGCCTGAGCGCGGCTGCATTCGTCACACTCGCGCGCACCGGCACAACGGATGGATAGCTGATCTGCATCGGCGCCGTCCCGCCTTGCCTTGCCTTCCCTTGCCCTCTCCTGCCGGATGAGCCACCATCGTCCGGCCTGCCTAACAAGAATGACAGAAGGCGCCGAGGACACGCATGAACAAGCCGCAGGGATTCGACCTTGTCGAGCGGGCGCGCGCGCTGGCGCCGCTGATCACGAGTGAAGCCGACGAGATCGAACGGACACGGCGACTGACGCCATCGGTCACCGCGGCACTGGTCGAGAACGGGCTGTATCGCGCGCTGCTGCCGAAGCGTTTTGGCGGCGCCGAGGCGACACTGGACGCCTTCATGCAGATGCAGGAGGAGATCGCCAAGGCCGATGCATCGACCGCCTGGTGCCTCGGCCAGTGCAGCGTCTGCGCCATGACCGCGGCCTATCTCGAACCCGACGCAGCTAACGAGATCTTCAACACCACGCCCGGCATCCTCGCCTGGGGCGCTATCGCCCATGAGGTGCGCGCCGAGCCCGGCGGCTATCGCGCCAGCGCGCGCTGGGATTTTGCCTCGGGCTCGCGGCAGGCGAGTTGGCTCGGCGCCCATGTCCGCGTCGTCGAGGACGACGGCTCACCGCGCAAGAAGGCCGACGGTTCGCCGGAGATCCGCACCATCCTGTTCCCGATGTCGTCAGCGACAATGTATGACGTCTGGGACGTGATCGGTCTGAAAGGCACCGGCACCGATTCCTACTCGGTCGACAACCTCTTCATTCCGGAGCAGTTCGCCGCGCTGCGCGACGATCCCGCCGCGTGCCGCGAGCCGGGGCCGCTCTACAAGCTCTCCACCAACATGGTGTTCAGCATGGGCTTTGCCGCCACCTCGCTCGGCGTCGCGCGCGCCATGCTGGACGCGGCGACCGAGCTTGCCCGCGGCAAGACCCCGCAAGGCCTCAAGGCGATGCGCGACAACAATGCCGTGCAGGGCCAGATCGGGCGCACCGAGGCCAGCCTGCGCGCCGCGCGCGCCTATCTGTACGCGACGGCCCACGAGGTCTGGAACGATCTCGTCCGCGGCGACCCGATCACCGAGGCACATCGCGTCGCGATCCGCATCGCCTCGACCTGGACCATCCACCAGTCGGCCGCAGTGGTCGACATCGCCTATCACATGTCGGGGGCAACGGCGGTGTTCGCCAAGAATCCGTTCGAGCGACGGTTTCGCGACATGCACGCAATCGCGCAGCAGATCCAGGCCCGCGACACCCAGTACGAGGACGCCGGCAAGGCGATTTTGGCAGGCAATCTCGGCGCTCCGCCGACCGCGCGCTAAAGCATGATCCGGAAAAGTGCGAAGCGGTTTTCCGAAAAGATCATACTTGAACAGGAACTGAAGCGCGATCAAGTCAGATTGCATCAGGGCGTTGACTCATAAGTCCGCTGTGTCGGCTCTGCTCCCTAAAACACGACATCGCCGGGTAATCATGGCATGTCGGTTTTGGGCCCAACAGTGGGCATGACGACTGGCGGCCCTCGCAATCTGAATTCTGTCCCCGACTGTGCAAAATGGATTCTGTCGACTGCCCGGATTTTTCAGCGGTGCGGTAACGCATTGAGCTCGCAGAGGGCAGCCGTCGCGCTTGGTACAGCCAAAATTCGCAATCTTGGTGCTGTTTTATGAGCAGGCGCAGCGCATCTATTCGTTCGTACTAAGCAACCGAACTGCCTTGGCAGTTCTTGGTTAGTCGGCGCGTCCGCGCGCTCTGCAGCAGTTCCACCAAGAGACAAGGAGTATTCCCATGAAGGCCATCGTTGTAACGGACCAAGCCGCGGGAACGGCCGGGATGAAGCTGGTGGACCGGCCCGAGCCGCAGGCAGCGATAAACGACGTCGTCGTTCAGGTTTATGCGTCGAGATTTGTCCCGACTGAGCTGGCGTGGCCCTCGACCTGGACCGATCGCCTCGATCGTGACCGAACACCGTCGATCCCGGGGCACGAGCTGGCCGGAGTGGTCACCGCTCTCGGATATGGCACTACAGGGCTATCGGTGGGACAGCGGGTGTTCGGTCTAGCGGACTGGTATCGCGACGGCACGCTGGCCGAGTATGTGGCGATCGAGGCGCGCAACCTCGCGCCGCTACCGGGCGACGTCGACTTCACAATGGGCGCAAGCCTTCCGGTCTCGGGCCTGACGGCATGGCAAGGACTATTTCAGCACGGCCGCCTCCAGGCGGGGCAGAGTGTCCTCGCACACGGCGCGGCCGGCGCGGTCGGGTCGATGGTGACGCAACTCGCGCGAGAGGCCGGCGCGTATGTGATCGGCTCCGGGCGGTCCGCCGACCGTCAGACTGTGCTCGGCTTCGGCGCGCAGGAGTTCGTCGATCTCGGCAACGACGCCCTTGAGGACGTCGGCAAAGTCGATCTGGTGTTCGACGTCATTGGCGGTGAAATCCAGAAGCGGTCGGCAAAACTGATTCGAGGCGGAGGAACGCTGGTGACGGTCGTTGGGCCGGCCGAGGCGCGACCTTCCGACGGCCTGGCGGTCGACTTCGTCGTCGAGTCCGATCGTTCCCAACTGAGTGAGATCGTCCGGCGGGTGCGGGACGGACGCCTGCGGACAAACATCGGCAACGTCTCGACTCTCGACGAGGCCGTCGCTGCCTTGAATCCGACCGGTCGACGCAAAGGGAGTACGATCATCCGCGTTCGCCCCTGAGTGACACATGCCTATTGATGCGCGCAGCCGGCCGGCCCTGTCCGGCCAGACGTTGAACAGTACGAAAGTAGCACCGGCGGCCATGGTCGCGGCACGAATACCGGCGGCGCAACATCCGGTTGTTAAGCTTTTTCTGAGACTTTGCGGGCGGCGCTAATGCCTGGAGTTTCGCTGGTCCCATGTTCACGCTTCGATCGATTGCCGCCCGCCTGATTCTGGCGATTTCGCTGACTGTCGCAGTCGCCTGCGCCATCCTCGGCGGCTTCTCCATCAGCCAGCAGCGGGCGCTGACGCGGCTCGCGCTCGATCAGCAGCTCAAGCTGCAATATGACAGCGTGATTGCAGCGATCGACTACGAGGGGCGCGCGGCGCTCGCGGTCTCGGCGGTCATCGCCGCCTTGCCGCCGGTCGAGGACGCCATCGCCAAGGGCGACCGCGACGGCCTCGGAAAGCTGCTCGGCGCCTCCTGGGCGTCGATGAAGGCGCAGGGCATCCCGCTGATCTCGTTCTGGCAGCCCCCGGCGACCAGCTTCTACCGGGTCCATGCGCCGAAGACTTTCGGCGACGACGCCTCGACGCGGCGCACCACGGTGGTGGAATCGAACAGGACCGGCAAGCCGATCGTCGGCGTCGAGCCCGGCCGCGAAGCGCTTTCGATCTTCGGCATGACCCCGATCATGCGCGACGGCAAGACGCTGGCCAATGTCGACGTCGGCGCCGCCTTCGGCAAGGAATTCGTCGACCGCGCCAAAAAGCGCTTCGGCATCGACCTTGCGGTGCATTCGTTCGACGGCCAGAGCTTCAAGCGGCTGTCCTCGACCTTCGGCGATACCGTGGTCGCGACCCAGGACGAGCTCAAGCGGGTCATGAACGGTGCGGCCCTGCTGCGCGACGCTGTTCTCGACGGCCATGCGGTGGAGCTCTATCTCGGCCAGATCAAGAACTACGCCGGCGAGCCCGTCGCCGTGCTCGAGATCGTCAAGGACACCAGCGACTATGAAGCCGCCGCGGCAAGCGCGCAGCGCAATCTGATCCTTGGCGTGGTCGCGATCATGGCCGCCGCCGTGCTGCTCGCGTTCCTGCTCGGCCGCGGCCTGTCGCGGCCGCTCACCGCGATCACCGCGGTCATGAACCGCCTGTCCAGCGGCGACACCAGCGTCACGATACCCGGCAGCGAGCGCCGCGACGAGCTCGGCACGATGGCGAAGGCGGTCGACGTGTTCCGCCGCAGCATGGTCGAAACCTCCTCGCTGCGCGAGGCGCAGGAGGCCGACAAGGTGAAGGCGGAGGCCGACAAGCAGGCCTTGCAGCGGCAGATGGCCGATCGTTTCGAAGCCGACGTCAAGGGCATGGTCGCCGCCGTCGCGCGGTCCTCGGGCGACATGCAGCGCGTCGCGGGCGAGATCACCGCCAGCGTCAACGGCGCCTCCGAACGGACCTCGGCGGCAGCCGCCGCGTCCGAGGAAGCATCCGCCAGCGTCAATGCGGTCGCAGCCGCAACCGAGGAGCTGGCGTCCTCGATCACCGAGATCGGCCGCCAGGTCACCCATTCCAGCCGCGTCGCCGACAGCGCCGTGACCAAGGCCATGGAGACCACCGAGATGGTGACGAGCCTCGCCGCATCGGCAGAGAAGATCGGCGACGTGCTGCGCCTGATCAGCGCGATCGCGAGCCAGACCAATCTGCTGGCCCTCAACGCCACCATCGAGGCCGCGCGCGCCGGCGAGGCCGGTCGCGGCTTTGCCGTGGTCGCCGCCGAGGTGAAGGACCTGGCGAGCCAGACCGCGAAGGCGACCGAGGAGATCGCCGGCCAGGTCGGCGCGATCCAGTCCGCCACCGGCAACTGCGTCAGCGCGATCGGCGACATCAGCGGCACCATCCGCGAGATCTCGGGTATCGCCACCGCGATCGCAGCCGCCGTCGAGCAGCAGGACTCGGCGACGCGGGAGATCGCCCGCAGCGTGCAGCAGGCGTCCACCGGGACCGTCGAGGTCTCCGCCAATATCGCGGGCGCGAGCGAGGCCGCCAGCCAATCCCGCGCCCTCACCGGCAATGTGCTGGATACGTCCGGCCAGCTCGGCGATCACGCCGCTGCGCTGTCGCACAGCGTCGACACCTTCCTCGCCGGACTGCGCAACGCCGCCTGAGCGGCGGCGCCGGGCTTCAAGTCATGGCCAGGGCAGCACGGGCGGCGGAGCGGACCGGTCGGACTTGTCGTCCGGCCGAGCGTCGACCCGCCCCCAATCGCGCATGAACGGCATCTGCAGCAGGCCGCGCAGCGACTGCTTCTCGGGATCATCGAAGCCGTCGAGGCCATAGCGCAGCTCCGCGAAGCGTGGACCACGATTATAGGTGCCGCCGAGCCGGTCCCAGATCGAGAGCAGGTTCGAATAATTGCTGTCGGTCTCCGGCTGATGACGCGAATGATGCATCTTGTGCATGTTCGGCGTCACGAAGACGAGCCGCAGCCAGCGGTCGAGCCGCTCGGGCAGGCGGATATTGGCGTGCTCGAATTGGGCGTTCAGCGCCGACAGCGTCAGATAGGTAACCAGCACCCAGGCCGGCGTTCCGAACACGAAGACGCCGGCGATGTGCCAGCCGACGGGATGCTCGCGGAACGTCGTGGTGACGTCGACGAAGCGATCGGCATGGTGCATGCGATGGAAGCGCCACATCCAGCCGAGCTTGTGCATGGAGACGTGGGCGAAATAGGCAAACAGGTCGAGCCCGATGATGCCGAGCAGGAGCTGGTTCAGGGGTGACAGGCCGAGCCAGTGCGACAGGCCGAATTTCGCATCCAGCGTCCATTGCGCGGCCAGCGGCGACAGCGGGCTGAGCAAAAGGTTCACGCCGACGAAGATCACGGTGATGGCGGCGTTGCGGCCGATATTGCGCATCCGGTCGCTGCGGCCGTAGCTGAACAGCGGAAACGCGGCCTCGAACAGCAGCACGATCGCGAACGACGCGAGCAGGAACGCGATCCGCGCGCCGGTCGACGGCAGCTCGACATGAGCCATCTCAGCCGCGCCCGGATGCCACAGAAGCTTTGCAAAGCCGATCATGCCGTCAGCCTCCCCTCTTTACAAAACGAATATTCGTTCTTTATAATGGCAACGAATGATCGTCAAGCCCGCCGCATCGGCCGGCCGCGACCTGACAAGGACCCGACTATGCCGAAGGTGAAACCCGAGACGCTCGCGATCCGTCGCGAGGAGATTCTGCAGGCCGCGGAGATCTGCTTTGCCCGCCAGGGATTTCACCAGACTACGATCCAGGACGTGATCAAGCAGTCCGGGCTCAGCGCCGGCTGCATCTACGGGCATTTCACGGGCAAGGAGGAGCTGATCCAGGCGATCGGCGAAAGCCGCCATGGCCGCGACAGCGCGCTGCTGGCGCTCAAGGATCCATCGGACGATGTGTTGCAGAGCCTGCGGTCGATCGCCCGCGGCTTTCTCGGCGACCTGCAGAAGGAAGAAGGCCTGCGTGCCCGCCGCGTCGCGTTGCAGCTCTGGGCGGAGGCGCTGCGCGACGACGTGGTCCGCGACCAGGTGCTGAGCGGAATCCGCCAGCCGATCGCCCTGATCGTGGACCTGCTGCGGCGCGGCCAGAAGAGCGGCGCGATCGACCGCGGCGTGCAGCCGCGCGGCGCGGCGCGGGCAATGGTCGCGATGTTTCAGGGCATCGTGCTGCAACGGCTGTGGGGCGAAACCGTCTCGACCGCGGAAGCGATGCACGCCTTCGACATCTTCCTTGCCGGCCTTGCCGCCAGGCGCTGACGGGGGATGCGGTGATCGTCCACGACCTCCTCGCCGGCATCGGCACGGGCCTCGCCGGCGGTCTGACCGCCGGGCTGCTCGGCGTCAGCCCCGGCGGCGGACTGGTCGTGTTCTCGGTGCTACTGCTCGGCGCCGGCCAACATGTCGCGCAAGGCATCTCGCTGGTCGCGCAGGTGCCGCCGACCAACCTCACCGGGATCCGGCGCTATTGGCAGAGCGGCAACCGCACGCCATTGCGCTGGATCGCGCTGCTGACAGTCGGCTTTGTCGCCGGCGGCGCGGCCGGCGCACTCGCCGCCAACCATGTCGCCGAGCCCGCGCTGCGCTGGACCTATATGGCCTATCTCGTCGTGCTCGACGCGATGCTGATCCTGCGCGGCGGACGCGACGAGGCGAAGCACGACGACAAAGTCACCGCGCGCGAAATATCCTGGCCGGCGCTGCTCATTGTCGGGCTGCTGGCGGGCCTGTCGTCGGGCTTTCTCGGCATCGGCGGCGGACTGGCGACCGTGGTGGGCTTAAGCGCCGTGCTCGGGGTGCCGCAGCATCAGGCGCAGATGGCCAGCCTCGTGATGTCGCTGATCCCGACCACGATCCCCTCGGCTTGGATCTATTGGAGCGAGGGCTCGCTGGCGTCCTGGCCGGTGCTGGCGGGCGTGATCGTCGGCCTGCTGGCCGGCACCGATCTCGGCGCCCGCGCCGCCAACCGCATCGACCGCGCGCGGTTACGCAGCGCGATGATCGTCTTCGTCTCGCTGATGGCGGTCTATATGACCTTCAAGGCGCTGTGGTAGATAGATATAGGTACGTCCTCCTCACGGAGCCCATTATGCGCAAGCCGGCAGCATCGACCAGCAAGGCGGCGCGACGGCCGCACGCCAAACCGGCAGCTGCGCTGTTCGACACGTACCCTGCCCCGGTCAGAGCCAAGCTGCTGGCGCTGCGGCGGCTGATCTTCGAGACCGCGAAGGCAACCAAGGGCGTCGGCGCGCTGGAAGAGACATTGAAGTGGGGCCAGCCGAGCTACCTCACGCCGGAGACCGGCAGCGGCAGCACGGTCCGGATTGATCAGGTGAAGCCGGCTGCCGACCAGGTCGCGGTCTACTTCCACTGCCAGACCAATCTGGTCGAGACCTTCCGCGAACTCTATCCCGAGCTCAGCTACAGCGGCAACCGCGCCATCCTGCTCGATGTCGCGGGCAAGCTGCCGGAGCCCGCGCTGCGCCACTGCGTGGCGCTGGCGCTGACTTATCATCTCAACAAGAAAGAATCGTAGGGCGTGAAGGCGACGGCGGTACGCTCCCTCTCCCCGTTCTTACGGGGAGAGGGTTGGGGTGAGGGGCCGTCTCCGCACATTCGGTAATAGCTGCGTTCGCGGAGAATCCCCTCACCCGGAACGCATCTAACGATGCGTTCCGACCTCTCCCCGCACGCGGGGCGAGGTAAGGGGAGCCCGACGCTCGATCGAGGTAACATCTCTGCCTCTAGGCTCCACTACGCCACCAGCGCCGTCGCGACGCGCTGCGCCTTCAGCAGGCTGATGACCTCGGCGTTCGGCCGCGCGCGGCTGAACAGAAAGCCCTGGCCCTCGTGGCAGCCTTCGGCGCGCAGGCGGCTCAACTCCGCTTCGGTCTCGACGCCCTCGGCGGTGATGGTGACGCCGAGCCCGATGCCGAGGCTGACGATCGAGCGCACGATCGCCTGCGCGTCCGGGTTCGCACCGAGGTCGCGCACGAACGACTGGTCGATCTTGATCTTGTCGAACGGGAAGCTGCGCAGATAGCTGAGGCTCGAATAGCCGGTGCCGAAATCGTCCATCGACATCCGAACCCCGAGCGCGCGGAGCGCATGCAGCGTCGCCAGCACCTGGCTGCTCTTCTCAAGCAGCAGCGTCTCGGTGATCTCGAGCTCGAGCCGCCGCGCCGGCAGGCCGGATTGCCGCAGCGCGTCGGTGACCAGCGCCAGCAGATTGCCGGTACGGAATTGCAGCGGCGACAGATTGACCGCGACGCGCACGTCATCCGGCCATTGCGCCGCGTCCATGCAGGCGCGATGCAGCATCAGCGCGCCCAGCGGATTGATCAGCCCGGTCTCCTCGGCCACCGGGATGAACTCGCCCGGCGAGATCATGCCGCGCTCCGGGATGCGGCCAGCGCACCAGCGCCTCGAAGCCGGTGATGTGCCCGGTCGCAAGATCGACCAGCGGCTGGTAATAGGGCCGCAGGCCTTCGTTCTGGATCGCATCGCGTAGGTCGATCTCGATCTTGCGGCGGCTCTGGGCACGCGCGTCCATCTCCGCCTCGAAGAAGGAGAAGGTGCCGCGGAATTCGCTCTTGGCGCGCGACAAGGCCATGTCGGCGCTCTTCAGGAGCTTTTCGGAATCCTCGCCGTCGCCGGGCGACATCGCGATCCCGATGCTGGCGCCGATCACCACCGAGTGCCCCTCGAGCAGATAGGGCTCGCCGATCGCGTCCAAAATCCGCCGCGCCAGTAACACCGCGTCCTCGGGCCGCATCACGCCGCCCTGCACGATGGTGAACTCATCGGAGTTGAGACGGGCCAGCGCATCTTCCTCGCGCAGCGTCGAACGCAGGCGCTTGGCGACCGCGCGCAGCAGCTTGTCGCCGATGCCGTGGCCGAGCGTTTCGTTGACCGCCTTGAAATTGTCGAGACCCAGCATCAGCACCGCGACCTTGTCGGTGGAGCGGCGGGTGTGCTGCAGCATCTCGTCCATCTGCTGGCGCAGCAGATTGCGGTTGGGCAGGCCGGTCAGGCTGTCGTGCTGGGCCATGAAGGCGAGCCGCGCCTCGGCGCGCTTGCGTTCCGTGATGTCCATCAGCGCGAGCAGCATCGCCGGCTGGTCGCCATGCATCAGCTGGCGCGAATAGATCGCAAGGTCGATCAGCGTACCGTCGGCGCGTACATGCTTCCAGGTCCGCGCCGCCTGCTCGTCGCTGCTGCGGCCTGCCGCCCAAGGCAGCTCGGCATCGAACGCCTGCAGGCTCCTGATCGTCATCCGCTCGAATTCGGCGCGGACATAGCCGTAATGCGCGATCGCGGCGTCGTTGACCGCGAGGATCCGCTCGCCGTCGAGCGCGCACAGGATCATCGGCACCGGATTGCCGTCGAACAGCAGGCGGAACGACGCCTCGCGCTGCTTCAGTTCGGTGATGTCGACGCGCAGGCCGACGATGCCGCCATCTGCGGTCAGCCGCTCCTCGATCAACACCACGCGGCCGTCGGCCAGCACCTGCTCGTGCCGCTCGCCGGGCTGGTACATCTTCCTGAGCCGTTCGGCGATCCACTCTTCCTCGCGGCCGGCAGCCTCGGGATAGTCGCCGCGCGCGACGCCGATGCGGATGGTGTCTTCGAGGCGCGCACCGTGCTCGAACAGGTCGGAGCTGCGCTTGTAGATTTCCGAGTATTTCTTGTTCCAGAGTGTGTAGCGGCCTTCCGGATCCAGGAACACGATGCCCTGCGGCAGGATGTCGATCGCCTCACGCAGCCGCGCGTTGGATTTGCGCGCCTCGGCGATCGCGGCTTCGGCCTGCGCGCGCTGGCGCACCAGTTCGCCGATCTCGACCGCGGGGCGGCGCGATCTGCCCGACACTTTCGGCATCGGTGTGGGACGACGGCCCCGAGGACGGGACAGTTTGGCCTGGTTCGGTTTCTTGGTCTTTTTCTTCGGCCGCATCATCGGTATCGCACGCCCCACGCGCATTCCAGTTCGGCGATATATCTGCGATAAGTCTCTGAAAAATTGGTATCTCTTGGCGAGTAGCTGCGCTGCCTGAGAAACCCTTGCATGCCTGCTTTGCAGGCGAATTCACGCCGGGCGCGAGTTTGCTCCCGGCGCGCCGGCGGCGCACGGCACAGATTCGCAGCGTGGAAGCGCCGGCGCTTGGTGAAGGAAGCGTAAACCGGCGCGCGATTGCACAATGAATGCGCCGAAGACGCTTCAAGCGCATCAATGTTCGTCAGCGTGCGGCAGGGTTATCGCGCGGTTAAAGCGCGGTGCGCCTCAGCCTTCGGATTTTGCCGGATCATACCTTAGTTGGTGATTTCGATGCGCGTGCCGCCTCGGCCGTTGCGCTCGACCAGCCCATAGAGCATTGCGGCGTGCGAGGGATGCAGGCGCACGCAGCCATGCGAGGCCGGCCCGCCAAGGCGCGTGAGTTCGTATGTTCCATGGATGGCAAAGCCGCGGTGGAAGAAGATCGAGTGCGGCATCGGCGAGTTATAGTACTTCTTCGAGTACCAGCGGCGCGCCAGCATCTGCGGACGGAACACCCCACTCGGCGTGCCATAGCCGCGGCGGCCGGTCGACACCGGCCAGTTGTAGCGTCTCGCGCCATCGACGCTGACCGCCATGCGCTGCGATGATTTATCGATGTGAACGACGACGTCGGCCCGCGCCGGCGAGAGCGCCAAAATCGGCGCGGCAATCGCGGCGGCAAACGCCAGCCGTACGCACGATACGCTCGTCACAATAACGCCTACCCTGAAATTATTGCGGACATGATGTCGCCCACAACGTGCGCTTGTAAAGTGGCGTGGCTCACATCGGAGCCTGGAAGCCGCAGGTAATCTTAATCCACCCTGTGGGCGATCAAGCGAATGGGATGAAAGCGCGGTCCGCCTGCTCCGAATCCATGCTAGCCTTGCGCCGACAGAGTGATCCGAATGACACCCCGCCTGCGTTTGTTCCCACTCCTGATCTTAGCCCTCGTCGCCTGCACCATCTCCGCGCGGGCGCAGGACAGGGGCTCGCTCAATCCACAGCCGCTGCCGCCGCTCGCCAACCCCAATGATCCAAAGATCGGGGCGAAGCAGCTGTTCGCGCGCAAGGTGCTGCCGGCGGCGTTGCCGACCCGGTCGATCGGCGGCTACACCAAGGGTTGTCTCGCCGGCGCCGCGCAGATGCCGCTCAACGGCGACACCTGGCAGGTGATGCGCCTGTCGCGCAACCGCTACTGGGGTCACCCGAACATGATCGCGCTGCTGAAGCGGCTGGCGGCCAACGCACACAAGGATGCCGGCTGGCCGGGCATCCTGGTCGGCGATATCGGCCAGCCGCGCGGCGGCCCCGCGCTCTCCGGTCATGCCAGCCACCAGATCGGACTCGACGCCGACATCTGGCTGACGCCGATGCCCGATCGCAAATTGTCGCGCGAGGACCGCGAGGAGATGTCGGCGGTGATGATGGTGCGCGACGACCGGCTCGACATCGATCCGCGCGTCTTCACGCCGGGCCACGTACTCGTTATCCGCGACGCGGCGCGGGAGCCGGCGGTGCAGCGCATCTTCGTCAATCCCGCGATCAAGAAGGCGCTGTGCCGCGAGGCCACGGGCGATCGCGGCTGGCTGTCGAAGATCCGGCCGTGGTGGGGCCACGACTACCACTTCCACATTCGCATGCGATGTCCGTCCGGCAGCCCGGCCTGCGAGAGCCAGAAGGCGCAGGCGGAGGGCGAAGGCTGCAAGCCGTCCGATCTCGCCTTCTGGTTCAAGGATTCGGTGCTGCATCCGAAGCCTCCGCCGAAGCCGCCGAAACCCCGCCCGCCGATGACGCTTGCGCAGATGCCGGCTGACTGCAGGACGGTGCTGAACGCCCCCGACGCCAAACAGCAGCTGCCAGGGCAATAACATCTTTGTCAGGCGGCTATGCCGGCCGGCTCGAACTGCGATATGATCTCGTGCCGTCGCGCCGTAAGCGCGTTCGGGCGATGGATCGGGGCGGCTGATCTATTCTATCCGTCATCATGAATGGACCAGACATGCGCAAATCGCTCCTCGCCGCATCGCTCGTACTCGTCTCGACCTCCGCTTTCGCGGCGGAGGAGCCGAGCGGCTGTGACAAGTTCAAATGGTCGATCGAGCGCGCACGCGCCGCGCTGACCGCGTCCGATCGCGCCAAGGTCGTATCAGGGAGCGAGCAGACGGCGCTGCCGGCGACCGCGATCACGCTGGCGCTGGTGGCCCCCGGCGACGCCAAATTGCCGACTCCGCCGGAGCGCGCGCCGAAGGAGGGCACCTTCGCCGGCTTCACCAGCTTCAAGGCCGCGCCGAAGGCCGGGCTCTATACCGTCAGCCTGTCGGCCGGAGCCTGGGTCGACCTAGTGCAGGACGGGCATTTCCTGAAGCCAAAGGCGTTCAGCGGCGCGACCGATTGCGACGGTATCCGCAAGACCGTGAAATATGACCTCGCCGCCAGTCCCTTCGTGCTGCAGGTCAGCGGCTCAAAAGAGAACTCGCTATCGATCGCGATCCAGCCGGCGGACGAATAGGACGAGCGGTTAGACAAACGGTCGCCTTTACCGTAAGCCTCAGCCTGCTATGTTTGCAGCGCGATATCCCTGAGGACCGTAAGTCCATCGGGGACCAGCGGAACAGCGCTTCCGTCCGTCGCAGGCCAGACCCCACTCAACGCCTGATTTGCGCGCCCGTTCGCGCGTGAACCCGCACGGAGCGCTTTCCATGTCACGACTTTCAATTTCAAGGCTTGCCGGACTTTTCACCGCCTTCGTCATCCTGCTCGGTGCGATGCATTCGCCCGCGAGCGCCGAGGACAAGACGCTCACCATCTTTGCCGCCGCCTCGATGAAGAACGCGCTCGACGACATCGACGCGGCCTATACCGCCACGAGCGGCGTCAAGATCAGCGCCAGCTATGCCGCGAGTTCGGCATTGGCAAAACAGATCGAGCAGGGCGCGCCAGCCGACGTGTTCGTCTCCGCCGACACCGACTGGATGGACTATGCGATCAAGCAGAAGAACATCAATGAGCAGACGCGGGTGAACCTGCTCGGCAACTCGATCGTGCTGATCGCGCCGAAGGATTCCAAGCTCGACAACGTCAACATCGGACCCGGCTTCGATCTCGCCAAGCTCGCCGGCGACGGCAGGATCGCGACCGGCGACGTCAAGGCGGTGCCGGTCGGCAAATACGCCAGGGCCGCGCTGGAGAAGCTCGGCGCCTGGCAGGCGGCGGAGCCGAAATTCGCGATGGCCGAGAGCGTGCGCGCCGCGCTGACGCTGGTGGCGCGCGGCGAAGCCGTGCTCGGCATCGTCTATTCGACCGACGCCAAGGTCGAGCCAGGCGTCAAGATCGTCGGCACCTTCCCGGCCGACACCCATCCGGCCATCATCTATCCGGTCGCAGCAACCACGACCGCGAAACCGGAGACCGCCGAGTACCTGGCCTTCCTGCGCTCGTCCGCGGCGAAGACGATCCTCGAGAAATACGGCTTCAAGTTCCTGATCAGCCCGACGATCTAAGCGTGTTTGAGATCTCGCCGACCGAATGGACGGCGATCCTGCTGTCGCTGCGGGTCGCCGTCATCGCAACACTGGTGGCGACCCCGTTCGGGGTAGCGCTCGCCTGGCTGCTGGCGCGGCGCGATTTCTGGGGCAAGTCGCTGCTCGATGCCGCCGTGCATCTGCCGCTGGTGCTGCCGCCCGTCGTCACCGGCTATTTGCTGCTGTTGACCTTCGGCAAGCGCGGCCTGGTCGGCGGCTGGCTGGCCGACCATCTCGGCATCGTGTTCGCATTCCGCTGGACCGGCGCGGCGCTCGCCTGCGGCGTGATGTCGTTTCCGCTCCTGGTGCGGCCGATCCGTCTCTCGATCGAAGCGGTCGACCGCCGCCTCGAGCAGGCGGCCGAGACGCTCGGCGCCGCGCCGTGGCGGGTGTTCGCAACCGTGACGCTGCCGCTGGCGCTGCCCGGCGTGCTGGCCGGCATGGTACTCGGTTTTGCCAAGGCGATCGGCGAGTTCGGCGCGACCATCACCTTCGTCTCCAACATTCCCGGCGAGACCCAGACCATTTCGTCGGCGATCTATTCGCTGATCCAAACGCCGGATGGCGACACCGCCGCGGCGCGGCTCGTGATCATCTCGATCGTGCTCGCGGTCGGCGCACTGGTCGCGGCTGAAGTGTTCGCGCGTCGCGCCACCGCGCGCCTGCATGGGCAATAGAGCATGATCCGGAAAAGTGTGAAGCGGTTTTCCGAAGAGGCCATGCTCAAACAAGGAGCTAAAGCGCGATGACGATTCAACTCAATCTCATCGCGCTTTAGCCATGCTGCGCGTCGACATCACCAAGCAGCTCGGCGAGTTCTCGCTTGCAGCCTCGTTCACCAGCGAGGGCCGCGTCACCGGTCTGTTCGGCGCGTCCGGCTCCGGCAAGACCTCGCTGATCAACACCATCGCGGGACTGTTGCGTCCCGACCGCGGCACCATCGTGATCGACGGCGAGACCGTCGACGATACCGCGACCGGCATCCACGTCCCGAGCTGGCGCCGCCGCATCGGTTACGTGTTCCAGGACGCGCGGCTGTTTCCGCATCTCGATGTCCGCCAGAACCTCGACTACGGCCGCCGCATGAACGGCCTCACCGAAGATCCCGCCCAACACCGGCGCGTCGTCGACCTGCTCGACATCGGCGCCCTGCTCGACCGCCGTCCCGGAAAGCTCTCCGGCGGCGAGCGCCAGCGCGTCGCGCTCGGCCGGGCGCTGCTGTCCAAGCCGCGGCTGCTGCTGCTCGACGAGCCGCTGGGGGCGCTCGACGAAAGCCGCAAGCTCGAGATCCTGCCCTATCTGGTGCGGCTGCGCGACGAAGCCGGCATCCCGATGGTCTATGTCAGCCACGACGCGGCCGAGCTGCGCCAGCTCGCCACCCAGATCGTGATGCTGCGCGGCGGCCAGGTGACCGCGTTCGGCGGTGTCAAGGTGCTGACGGCGGGCGCCTAGCTGGCCGTTTTTCCGAAAGTCGGCATAAGATAGCCTATCTTGTCTGCCAGGCCCGCGTCGGGACGTCCGATCGGGCATAGGGAAGGGTGTATTTGTGCGACTGACTGGCTGGGTGTTGCTGCTGATCGGCGGGCTGCTGTGCGCCACGATTTCGTGGGCCGCGCTCGGCTTCCTGCTGATGGGCGTCGGCCTGATCGCGCTGCAGGTCGACGAGCGGCGCCGGCGTCCGGCCGATGCCGCCGTGCCGGCCGGCGCCTCGGGATTTACCCCGCCGCGCCTCAGCGACGGGCTGCAGCCGCCGACCCTCGATCCGATCGCAGGCCAGGATACCGGGCAGCGTCAGTCGCGCCGGGTGGCCTGGCCCGACAAGAAGGGGGACGCAGCCTACGGCCGGGAGACTTACGACCGCGAGGCCTGGCGCCGGCTTGTCGACAGCGATCCTGATCTCGCCCAGATCGCCAATGTGCTCGCCGATTACGGCCCGCAATATGTCGACGAGCTGGCAGCGAGCTATCTGGCCGCCCCCGACAAGGGCCGCCTGGCGGCGATTGTCGACGGCATCATCGCGCGCGCCGGGGACGGTCAGCCGATCCCGCCGCCGCCCGCACCAGTCGAAGCATCTCGGCCGCCGCCGCTGCCGCCCCCGCCGCAGCCAAAGCCGGTGATCATCCCTGCCGCCAAGCCGGCGGCTTCGCCAAGCAATCGCGCAAACGCGCTCGAAGCGTCCCTGCTCGCCACGGTCGAGGAGGCTTCCGCCAAGATGGCCGCCGAACGCGCGGGTCTCTTCAAGCCTGCCAAGGAGCCCGGAAGGGAGCCGGGCAAGGCCACCGACAGCCGACCGCAGGCGGCGAGCCAGCGGGAACCGCTGTTCGGTCGCGCCACCCGGGACGCGAAGCCCGCCGGGCCGCCGCCGGTGCCGGTCACACCGCCGCCGATGCCGGCTACACCGCCGCCCATGCCGGCCGACACGCCCGCCGCTCTCGAAGCATCGTTGATCGCCGCCGTCAGCGAGGCTGCCGCCCGGCGGGCGGACGCCCCCAAGGATGCGTTCAAGGATGCGTCCAAGCCGGCACCGGAGTCAGCGCCGCCGGCGCGGCGCGAGCCCGAAATCCGTGCAGTCGCGCCCACTCCACCGACGCCACCTCCGCCGGCTCCCGCTGCGCCCGCCACGACGCCAGCTGCGACGACACCACCTGCGAAGACAGCGGCCGACAATCTCGACGAGACGCTGCTCGCGGCGCTGGCCGAGATTTCCGGCCAGAAAATCAAGGGCGAGACCAAGCCGGACGCGGCGTCCAAGGGCCCATCCGGTCCGCCGGCCGACGACGGGCTATCCGACATGATCAGGAAGTTCGCGCCGGATTCGAGCTTCCTGCGCAAGACGTAACGGCGCGCCTCAGACCCCCGCCACCGACGCCCAGATATCGGCGAGCTTGCGCTTGACGATCTGCATCCGCGTTTGCGGCGCGACCTTCTCCTCTTCCTCCGGCAGGCGCAGGCCGACGACGTTAACGCGGCCACCGCTGATGCTGCGCGCCACCAGCACGATCTCGTCGAGCGCCAGTTCGGCCCCTTCCTTCGGCGCGCGGTCGAGATTGACGTCGAAATAGTCGGCGAGCGTCAGCTTGGCCTGGTGCTCGTCGACCTTGACGCCGTAGATCTCGGCGAGTTCGCCGAGCGTATGCTCCGCCGACACCATGAAGTCGCCGAGCAGATGCGGATCGGGCGCGCTCGACGGCGCCATGTCGACGAAGAAGCGGTCGAGCGCCTCGGCGCGCTCCGGCGGCGCCAGCAGGTAGATGTAGTCGCCGGGCGCGACCGGATCGGCCTCGGTCGGCGTCAGGATCCGCTCGTCGCGGATCACCAGCGTCGGCTTCGACCAGGACGGGATCAGCCCGCGGCGGAAGTACAGGCTCTTCGGCCGCACCGGATAGCCGACCAGCTGCTGCTCGAGCTGGCCGGGCAAATCGAGCTCGACGCGGCGCGGGCCGCGTTCGGCGCGCGGCAGCGCGACGTGCAGCCGCCGTGCCGCCGGCGCCAGTGTCCAGCCCTGCAACAGCAGCGAGATGATGACGACGACGAAGGCGACGTCGAAATAGAGATAGGCCTTCGACAGGCCGACCAGCATCGGGATCGAGGCGAGGAAGATCGCGACCGCGCCGCGCAGGCCGGTCCAGGCGATGAAGACCTTCTCCCGCCAGTTGAACTTGAACGGTGCGAGGCAGATCAACACCGCCAACGGCCGCGCCACCAGCATCAGCGCGAACGCCACCAGCACGGCGCCGCCGGCGCTGGAGAGCAGGCGATGCGGCGAGACCAGGAGGCCGAGCAGCACGAACATCACGATCTGCGCCAGCCAGGTCGCGGCGTCGAGGAACGTCACCACCGAATTATGCGCGCGGGTCGGCCGGTTGCCGATGATGATACCGGCGAGATACACCGCGAGAAATCCCGAGGCATGCACGATCTGCGAGCCGCCGAAGATCACCAGTGCCGCGGTGGTGACGAACGGCGCATGCAGGCCCTGCGGCAGCGCTACATAGTTCAGCGCGATAACCACCAGCCGGCCGCCGATCACCCCGATGATGGCGCCGAACACCGCCTCCTGGATGAACTCCAGCGCGATGTGCGAGGCCGAGCTCTGGCCGATCGAGATGAACTCGACCAGCATCAAGGTGAGGAAGATCGCGAACGGATCGTTGGTGCCGGATTCCGCCTCCAGCGTCGCGCCGACGCGTGGGCGTAGCCGCAGACCCTGGGTGTGCACCAGCAGGAACACGGCAGCCGCGTCGGTCGAGGCCACGACGGCGCCGACCAGCAATGACTCGGTCCAGTTGAGGTCGAGCACGAAACGGGCGACCGGCGCTGTGATCAGCGCGGTCAACAGCACGCCGGCGGTCGCCAGCACCATCGAGGGCACCAGCACGGTGCGGATGCTGGCAAACCGCGTCTTCAATCCGCCGTCGAACAGGATCAGCGCCAGCGCCACCGAGCCGACCAGATAGGTGGTGCGGACGTCGTCGAACTGCAGCCGGCCGGGGCCGGAATCGCCCGCCAGCATGCCGACCAGCAAGAACACCAGCAGCAAGGGAGCGCCGAACCGCAAGGCCAGCAGGCTCGACAGGATGCCGGCCATCACCAGCACCGCACCGAGCAGGATCGCTATACTGACGGAGTCGAGGGATGCCATGCGCCTTCGGAGGTCTCAAATACTTGCAATTGCATCCTTATCGTCGCCACACTGGGACGCCAACCGATTTCTGACATAAGCGGCAATGTGCCCGGTCTCATCAGCCCTAGGTCGCCCCGACACTGTGTTGTATCGATGGTCGCGTGTGCGCCTTTGTGGGATTCTCGCGGGGCATTCGAATCACATTTGGCTGACCCGCGCTTCGAGTTGAGATTTTGCCGATGGACATGAACTGGAAGGACGTCCTCGAATCGATCCAAATGGCGGCGCGCTCGGTCGGCGCCGAGGTCGCCTCGCCCTGGTTCTATCTGCAATTCGGCATCATCCTCGCCGCCGCCGGCCTCGCCTACGCCGCCGACACCGCCATTCATGCGCGGGTCGACATGTCGTCGCTGGCGATGCGCTGGCCGCTGCCGCTCCGGCACTTCGCCCGCGTGATGGTGAAGAGCGCTTCCACCGCCGTGTTCGCGGTCCTGATGATCATCTCCCGCATCGTGATGTGGCACGCGACCTGGCCGAGCCGCAGCTATCTGATCGCGGTCTCCGCCAAGCTGGCGCTCGCCTGGCTGGTGATCCGCCTCGTCACCTCGGTGATCGACAACGCCTTCATCGTGAAAACAGTCTCGATCGCGGCATGGGTGGTCGCCGCCCTCAGCATCATCGGCCAGCTCGATTGGGCGGCCGACACGCTGGATGCATATGCGGTCGTGGTCGGCGGCCTCCGCCTTTCGCCGCTGCTGCTGATCAAGGCCGGCGCGCTCCTGATCGTGGCGCTGTGGCTGACCAACCTCGCCGGCAATTTCGCCGAGAGCCGGATCAACCGCGCCACCGATCTGACGCCGTCGATCCAGGTGCTGCTGGTCAAGATCATCCGCATCGGATTGATGGTGACGGCGATCGTGATCGCGCTCGGCGCGGTCGGCATCAACCTCTCGGCGCTTGCGGTGTTCACCGGCGCGGCCGGCGTCGGCATCGGTCTCGGCCTGCAGAAGATCGTCGCCAATTTCATCAGCGGCCTGATCCTGTTGGTCGACAAATCGGTGAAGCCCGGCGACCTCGTCACGATCGGCGACAATTCGGGCCGGATCAGCGCGATGAAGACCCGCTACATCTCGGTCGCCGCCGGCGACGGCCGCGAGTTCCTGATCCCGAACGAGGACCTGGTGACGCAGAAGGTCACCAACTGGACCTATACCGACAAGAACACGCTGGTGAAGATCGCCTTCTCCACCAACTACGACGCCAATCCGCGGCAGGTCTGCAAGCTCGCGATCACGACCGCGGCGGCCCATCCGCGCGCCACCAAGGGCCGGACGCCGAACTGCATCCTGACCGAGTTCGCCGAGGCCGGGATGAAATTCTCCCTGACCTTCTGGATCGCCGACCCCGACGGCATGGACAATGTGAAGAGCGACGTCATGCTGTCGCTGTGGGACGCCTTCAAGCAGGAGGGGATCAGGGTGCCCTACCCGGTGCGGGAACTCCGCATCCGCGGCGGCGCGCTGCCGGTCGAGAGCGTGGTCGAGGTGTCCAATTAGCGCTTGAGCGCGGTCTTTTCGCCGCAGCGGTGGTCGCTGTTCCGGATATGGCCTGAAAATCAAGCCGTTTGGGCATGTCCCCATGCCCAACCTTGGCTTGCGCCGGGCGCGCCGATCATTAAATTAGGGCCTGAAATCAGCCCCTTGCCCGCAGAAACAGCCCGCCCATGAGCTATATCGACGCCACCGACACCTCGCTTCGCAAGACCGGTCAGATCAAGCTGCACGGACCGAGCGGCTTTGCCGGCATGCGCAAGGCGGGCGCCCTGGTGTCGAAATGCCTCGATGCGCTCACCGACATCGTCAAGCCGGGCATCCCGACTTCGGTCATCGACGAGTTCGTTCGCAAGTTCGCCTTCGACCACGGCGCCTATCCGGCGACGCTGATGTATCGCGGCTATCGCTACTCGACCTGCACCTCGATCAATCACGTGGTCTGCCACGGCATGCCGGGCGACCGGCCGCTGAAGGAAGGCGACATCGTCAATGTCGACGTCACCTTCATCGTCGACGGCTGGTACGGCGACTCCAGCCGCATGTATGCGATCGGCGCCATCGCGCGGAAGGCCGAGCGGCTGATCGAGGTGACCTATGAGGCGATGATGCGCGGCATCGCCGCGGTGAAGCCGGGCGCCACCACCGGCGATATCGGCCATGCCATCCAGAGCTATGTTGAACCGCAGGGCATGAGCGTGGTGCGCGACTTCTGCGGCCACGGCCTCGGCCGCCTGTTCCACGACGAGCCGAACATCATCCATATCGGCCGCCCCGGCGAAGGCGCACCGCTGAAGCCCGGCATGTTCTTCACCATCGAGCCGATGATCAATCTCGGCAAGCCGCATGTGAAGATCCTGTCCGACGGCTGGACGGCGGTGACCCGCGACCGTTCGCTGTCGGCGCAGTTCGAGCACTCGGTCGGCGTCACCGCTGACGGCGTCGAGATCTTCACGCTGTCCGAGCGCCATGGCGAGAAGCCGTGGGTCCAGGTCTAATCGGGTTCAGCTGTAACCGTCCTCGTCAATAATCGCTCCGCGTGCGCTCGATGATCTCCTCGGGCGTATGGTTCTCTCCGATCGACATCGCGCAGATCCGCGACAGATGCAGATAGGACAGTCCGGTCTCCTCCGCCCAGGCGTTGAACTGCGCCTGCACCTTGGCGAGATCGCGCTTCGACTTGACCTCCTCGGCGATATCGAGGCCGGCATCGCGCAGGCAGGCGACGACGTCGCGCGAGGTGACGAAGCCGTCCCAACCGAGGAAGCGCAGCAGCATCTGTCCGGTGTTGCCGCCGAGCCGGCTGCCGCGCTTGGCCAATAGCTCCAGCAGTCCAACCTCATCCGATGACGGCCAGGCGCTAAGGAATTTGCCGAAGCTGCCATGCTCGCGCGCGATCTCCTGCACGAAGCGGCCGTTGTCGCGCACCGACATGATCTTGGCGCCGTTGCGCACGATCCTGGCGTCGCTGACGAGCTTCTCCCAGAATTCGTCGGGCTTGAAGGCGAGCTTGGCGGGCTGAAAGCCGAGGAACGCCTCCTCGAAGCCCGGCCATTTGGCGTCGATCACGCTCCAGGCAAAGCCCGCGCAGAACACGCGCCTGGTCATCTCGGCCAGCACGCGGTCGTCGCTGAGCTTTGCCAGCGCCTTGGCGCCCGCCGGCGGCCGCAGCAGTTTCTCCAGCGCCTTCGGCCCGCCCTTGCGCTTCTCCGCGCGCGAGCGGATCACCTTGAATGATGTCACGCCGCCCTCCCCCTCTTGCTCTCGAACCGTTGCCGCCGACGGTAATTCGCCCGAAGCATCGTGGCAAACCCGGCAGTTGCATCGGCTCTTGCAAATCGCCGCGAGCACGGCATGGTTGTAGCCGATGCCCGCCAAAGCCAGTGACAGCCCCGATCAGCCCGACGAGACGCCACATTATCACGGCCATCGCGAACGGCTGCGCGAGCGCTTCTATGCGGCCGGTCCCGACGCGCTGACCGACTATGAGCTGCTGGAAATGGCGCTGTTCGCCGCGATCCCGCGCCGCGACACCAAGCCGTTGGCCAAGGCGCTGTTGAAGAAGTTCGGCTCGTTCGCCGAGGTGGTGCATGCGCCGGTGGCGCGGCTGCGCGAGGTCGAGGGCGTCAAGGATGCCTCGATCAACCAGATCAAGCTGCTCGCCGCCGCCGCCGGCCGGATCGCCAAGGGCGAGATCAGGCGCAACGTCGCGCTGTCGTCCTGGAACGACGTCATCGACTATTGCCGCACCGGCATGGCGTTCGCCGACAAGGAGCAGTTCCGCCTCCTGTTCCTCGATAAGCGCAACCAGCTGATCGCCGACGAGGTGCAGCAGACCGGCACCGTCGATCACACCCCGGTCTATCCGCGCGAGGTGATCAAGCGCGCGCTGGAATTGTCCGCCACCGCGCTGATCCTGGTGCACAACCATCCCACTCGATGGTTCTTGATAACGCTCGATCACGCTCAGACCCCTTAAATCATAGGATTTTCTGGCTTGTCGTGCCGCCGGATAGCGTGGCATATTGGGGGCTGTTTCTAGGGGGATCCGCTGCCGTTGCGACCCCAGTCGCCGCCCCCTGCTATCCGCCTAGCGACCCCACTTGAGACCCGATTGGAGAGCCAGTGCCAAGCCTTACTGACGGAGAAATACGTCGCGCTCTTAAAGAAGTGGAGCAGACTGGCAAACAGGGAAGCCTCGTCGATGGTGAGGGACACGGCACCGGTCGTCTTGTTCTAGTCATGAAGCCCATGCCCACCCGTGTCACGGCTGACTGGATGGTTCAACAGTGGCGGGATGGGAAACGCGTCAAAAAGAAGCTCGGATCGTATCCTTCCCTATCGCTCAGCAAGGCGCGGGATGTTTTTACGCGCGACTTCGCCGACATGATCCAGAAGGGCCGCAGCATCAAGATTGCCGGCGACACTCGCCCGGGCACGGTGGCCGATCTCTTCGAGGCGTATGTTGCGTACTTAAAAGCATCCGGAAAATCGTCTTGGAAGGAAGCAGAGAAAGGCCTCAACAAAATCGCGGATACTCTTGGCCGAAATCGCCCGGCTAGGGAGATCGAGCCGGAGGAAATCACGGATCTGATCCGACCGATCTATGACCGAGGCAAACGCTCGATGGCGGACCATGTTCGAAGCTACATTCGATCTGCATATAGCTGGGGCATAAAATCGGAGCACGATTACCGGAGCACGGCGCAACGGCGTTTTCGGCTCGCATACAATCCCGCTGCTGGCATCCCCACTGAGCCCAAGAAAGTCGGAACGCGCTGGCTCGATCAAGAAGAATTCGTGCGTCTTTACCGTTGGCTCGAATGCCCTGACGCGCCAGTGCATCCGCCCTACACGCGTGCAGTGCGCATACTTATGCTCACCGGGCAGCGAGTTGAGGAAATCGCTCGTCTGCATGTCAACCAATGGGACGCCAAGGAGCAGATCATTGACTGGTCCAAGACCAAGAACGGTAAGCCGCACGCTATTCCTGTCCCTGAGATCGCGGCAGAGTTGATTGAGTCTATCAAGCCGAATTCGCACGGCTGGTTTTTCCCCTCTGCGACAGATCCAACCAAGCCCGTCAGCCATGGCACGCTCTACTCCTTCATGTGGCGGCAACGCGAACGCGAGGTGATCCCCGTCGTGACCAATAGGGATTTGCGCAGAACTTGGAAGACACTGGCTGGACAGGCTGGCCTATCCAAAGAAATTCGCGATCGGCTGCAGAACCACACGCTCCAAGATGTCAGTTCGAAAAGCTACGATCGTTGGAATTATATGCCGGAGAAACGGGCCGCCATGAAGAAATGGAACGCCTTTGCGCGCGCATTACTGGGCAGGAAGCGCCCAAAAAGAACACGCGCATTGCGCTACGATCTCGCCGGAGAAGCGGCTTGACTGTGAGTGGCAGTCGCCGATGTCAATCATAAAACGGAAGAAGCTCTGATTGTCTACACAAGCCCGAGCGCTGCCTCTCCGAAGGCATGTGCCGGGCAAAGTGTCGGTGGACGGGTTGGTGCCCAGGGAGGGAAACATACGCAACCACCGACACGAAGAACCGCTGTTTATCCTCAGTATGGTGGCGTAAGTCCTTTGCGGTGCGGAGGTTCGCTGCATCACGAAACCCTTTCTTTCTGCGCATACATCCGGTTCGCCCTCGCCGAGAGCGGGCGGGTCTGGGTCGGTGTGGCTTCGCGGCTGGCCGGGTTGCGAACGGGTTGGTTCTGAAGGGAGCTGCGCCGGGCGCGGCCCCGCCGATCCAACAGAAGACGCGCCGTAGGGAGGGAGGGCGGCGCCCTCCCTGAGCCTGCCTCGATTTGAAAGGCGCGACCGGTGCTGCTCACCCCACATGACCTTGCGCAAGGGATCGTCACCGGTGGGCCGAGACTCAGAATGGAGGCTCGGGGCGAAGCCTAGCTAGAGCCCGGTCTCTCCGGGCTCAGGCGGAGAGATGCGACCTGAAAACGGCACCGGCTGGCCGAATATTCGCGGCATTCCTGTCTAAACGCGGGTAACGCCAAAGCCTCGCAGATGGACTAGTTCTTACAATGCACTTGAAAATTAGTCCACATATGCTATTTTGATTCTGACGAATAAATATAGGGTTCCGCTTCGATATGGCCGACAAGAACGCAATAGAAGAAGAAATAGTCCAAATCGCACGGCTCGCGCTCAGCGGGAGGCCTCAGGATGTGCAGACGTATATTCGTCGACTGGCCCGGCGGTATCAGGAGGAGCTGCCGACCATAGCAGATCAATTGACCGGCCTTTTGCAGGAAGCGCCCACCCGCCAGTCGCCTCTCCGGCGCGAGGCCACCGCGCCAGTGCCGGTTGACCTCGAATCTCGCCTTCAATTGCTTCGAATCGAAGAGACGCCTGCCCTCGACGTCGAACCGATCTGGGAACCCGGAGTCGAGCGCTCGCTCAATCAGATCATTTCTGAACGTCAGCGTAGCGATGAGCTGTCCAAGCAGGGCCTCTCGCCGACGCGCTCGATCATCTTTACGGGCCCCCCCGGCGTCGGGAAAACGCTTGCGGCGCGATGGGTGGCCCGCGAGCTGCATCGGCCTCTCCTCACCCTCGATCTCTCTGCTGTCATGAGCAGTTTTTTGGGCCGGACCGGCGCCAATGTCCGTCACGTTCTGGATTACGCAAAAAGCGTCAACGGCGTACTTTTACTCGACGAGCTCGATTCGATAGCGAAGCGGCGTGACGACTCGACCGACGTTGGCGAGCTGAAGCGGCTTGTGACTGTTTTGCTGCAGGAAATTGACGATTGGCCGGCTACCGGCCTGCTCATCGCCGCGACGAACCATGCCGATCTGCTAGACCCTGCAGTCTGGCGGCGCTTCGAAATGCGCATTGAATTCCCCATGCCGACCGAGGGTGCGGTCCGCCAGGCCGTCGATACATTCCTCGGGCCCAGTAAAGCGCAGGGATCCTGGAAAGGAGTCTTGGCGGTCATGCTACGCGGACTCTCATTCAGTGACATCGAACGGGAAGTCATGCTTGCACGGCGGGCTGCCGTTACGCGCGATGTCCCGCTGGAAGACGCCCTGGAGCAGGTCGTCCAAAACCGGGTCGAACCATTGCCGCGCAAGGACCGCGGGCAAATAGCCCTTTGGCTGATAGAGGCAGGTATTTCGCAGCGCCAAGTCCACGAGTTAACGGGCGTAAGCCGCGACACCATCCGGAAGAAAACCAGACCCGGCGGCGCCCCGGAGCAGGACGAGGAATAGATCATGGCCGAGCGCGGGAATCTTCTGATCGGATATGGCGAACGGCTCGCCTCGGACATGGCGGCGCCCATTGCAGGCGCGCCGAAGAAGCACCCATACAGCTTTACCGAGGCCCGCAGGCGTCTCGCGCCAAAAATATCCGAGACGGCCAGCGAACTGGATGATCTTCCGGACGAAGTCTGCCCGCAGGATCAGGCGGTCGCGCTTGTAACGCTGCACCCGACATATCTGGCCAAGTCATATTATCCCGCGAAGCTGCTTGAGGCATATGGACTGGAGACCATCGGTAGCCGCGCCCGCGAGGTCTCGCCGGAAAAATGGACAAAGAAAAAGCCGCCGGAGGCGGCCGTCACCTCGGAGCTTTTCGTGGCGGGTTCCAGGCCGCACTTCCGCGCTCTCGCTCAAAGGATCGAGCATCTAAGCGAGGCCGACGCTGGCGCCGGTGATCTCATCAAAATTGAAGACTTCCGCGCCCAGCCGCCCGAGGAAAAGCTTAAGCCCTTGCGGTCACGCGAGAAGGAGCCGTTGCTTGAAGTCGTGCTGCATGCGCAGCCGATCAGACAGGATGCGTATATTCTGGACGGATTTGAGGCTTATCTCGATACGCTCGGCATACAGCTCGATCTGGATAAGCGGCGCTTCTTCGCCGAGGGCCTTTGCTTCCTTCCCTTGCGAGTGCCGCGCGAAGTCGCGGCGGAGGTGGTGAAATATTCGTTTCTGCGTTTGGCAAGGGAGATGCCGCGTTTGCGGCAATTTCGGCCCGTAACGCGGGCTACCCCCGGCTTCGCGCCGTTCGCCTGCCAGTTGCCTACCGATGGTCCGATTGACCGCGATCTGCGCGTTGCCGTGTTCGACGGCGGCGTGAGGAAGGACGCCAATCTTGACACCTGGGTTAACCGGAAAAAAACGAAAAATATTGGCGACGCGGTGCCCGAATTTCAAAACCACGGGACTGCTGTTACGTCCGCCCTGTTGTTCGGGCCATTGCAGGACGGCGTTACCGCGGAACGCCCCTACGCGAGCGTCGATCACTATAGAGTGCTCGATGCCGATACCCTGAAAGACGATCAGGGCGAACTGTACAGCGTGCTCGAACGCATTCAGGAAGTCCTGGAGTCCAGACCCAAATACGATTTTATCAATCTCAGCCTGGGCCCCGATCTTCCGATTGAAGACAACGACGTCCACGCCTGGACCGCCGTTCTCGATCAGCTGTTTTCGGATGGACTGACGTTGCCGGCGATTGCCGTTGGCAACAGCGGCGAATCCGACTGGACCTCTGGCAACGCCCGAATCCAGACCCCTGCCGATTGCGTGAATGGGCTTTCAATCGGCGGCTGCGACCGGGTGGGCGCGGGCTGGAAGCGCGCGCCATATAGCTCGATAGGTCCGGGCCGCAGTCCCGGAATCATGAAGCCTGACGGCGTTGCCCTCCTTGAGCTTCAGCGTGATATGCTCCAGCGGGCTCATGACCTCGCTGATCGTCTTGGTGGCGACGCGGGTATAGAGCGCGGTGGTGTCGAGCTTGGCGTGGCCGAGCAGCACCTGGATGACGCGGACGTCGATGTTCTGCTCAAGCAGGTGGGTGGCGAAGCTGTGCCGCAAGGTGTGCAGCGAGACGCGCTTGTTGATCTCCGCCATCTGGGCAGCGGCGTGGCAGGCACGGTTGAGCTAGCGTGTGGTAATTGGCTGGGCCGGGTCACGGCCAGGGAACAGCCAGCCTTGCGGCCGAGCCATCTTCCACCAGGCCCGTAGCAGCGCGAGCAGGCTGGGCGACAGCATGACATTGCGGTCCTTGCCGCCCTTGCCCTGCTCGGCGCGGATGATCATCCGCTTGCTGTCGATATCGGAGACCTTGAGCGAGACGACCTCGTTGGCACGCAGCCCGGCACCGTAGGCCGCGCTCAGCGCCGCCTTGTATTTGAGCCCCGGTGCGGCATCGAGCAGCCGTGCCACTTCCTCCACGCTCAGTACCACCGGCAGCTTGCGCGGCTCGTGAATGACATGGGTATGCTCGACGATCTCGTGGCGCTTGAGTGTGACCCGAAAGAAGAACCGCAGCGTCGAGACGGTCTGGTTGATGGTCGGCGCGCCAACGCCGCTTGCCGTCAGATGTAGCTTTAGCGGCGCACGTCCTCGAAGGTCGCCGTATCCGGTGATCGCCCGAGAAATGCGGCGAAGTTCTTGACCCTTTGCACGTAGTCATGTTGGGTCTTCGGGGCCAACTTGCGGATCGTCATGTCTTCGATCATGCGCCGGCGCAACGGGCTCATTGCCTCGTCGGTCATGGGGATGCTCCTGTCTTGAGTGAGGTTGTCGAACCCCTCGATCTCAAGACAGGACGCCCCGTTGCGCTATCGTCTTGGCCGTGCCGCCAGCCGCGGCGTCCTACCGCGCGAGCGGTTTAGTCCTCTGGCCCATCTGCGACCTCGCGCAACATCCGTCGCTGTGCCGCTCTTCGATAACAAGCGGACATCGGCTGAGTCAGAACTGCCGCCTTTTCCTCTCGCAGTGTGCCTCTCCCCACTTCGCGTCAGCTTCGAACTTCTTGCACTTAGCAACAGGTCGGGTCCTTCCGGTGCCGTCTGGAGGCGGGCGAGATCAGCGCGTCATACTGATCCGGAGGCAACTCCGTTCTCAGCCGCTCCTCGAGGCGATATCCGCGAGTGGTCGAGACGCCAATCGAACGGCTCGCCGGCGCTGAGAACAGCCCGGAAAGACGGGCAGCCTTGTAGCGGTCGTAAGTTGATGCGGCTGGCTCGATTGCAGTTTCCATTTTCCCCTGCGGTAGCTTAGAGGCCCAAAGCGATCGGCTGTGGACCGGTGATCGCCAGTTCGAATCTGGCCCCCGGGACCAAATACGGGAGTATCGTCTAGTGGTAAGGCACCGGCTTCCAACACCGGTTACGTGGGTTCGATTCCTACCGCTCCTGCCAATTGACAGTGAATTCGACGGCAGCCGTGATGGCGGCGCCGGTCGAGCCTTTGCGGCCGTTTTCTCGAGCCAAAACGGATGACCTCGAACGGGGACTTCAAAAACTGGCCTCGGACTGCCTCAAAAAGGAAGAACCGTTTACAGCATTCAAGACGTTCCGGAAGCGGGCGATTGCTCTTTTCGGAGACGCGGCGAGACCGCTATTGGACCGAACCTTTGCCCGGGCGCAGCGAAATGCACTTAAAGGCTCGGCGCGTTACCCAGGCCCGACACGTAAACCGAAAGGCTCGGGTTGACGATCCGGGACGCGCGCCACGATGAGGGCTTAGATGACCCCGCGCTCAACGGCCACGCGACGCGCCCCAACTTCGCGAAAGTGGCGTGCGGCCCGAATTGCTCTCTCATCGTCTCGGGCAGGATCAGCGAGCAACCGCTGGAGACGCGTCCAGCGCCATTCCTCGATGCGTTTGAGCCGTGACAGCATCGCCGGCCGCCCTTCAACGCTGATCAGCATTTCCCTCGTCACCCGTCCGCCCTCGTGAGATTGCGATCCTAGCCCAACCTGCGGCGCGGAGGAAAGGAAAGAGGTTCCCGAAATGACTGGCGCGCGGCGGGACCTCGCTTTCAGCCGCGTACGGCGGCGTCATTAGCCGTACACGTCCGATCCCGTTCAACCGGGTCAGGTTGACGACATGCGCGTTCGGAAGCCGCACGAGTAGTTAGCTGGCGTGCTGTGATAGCGCGCAATTTGCTTCCCCTCCTCTTTCTGATCTTTTGGCACGCGGGTTGCTGAGCCATGCATGGCTTGGTCTCTTACTGACTGACCTCGTGAAGGCCAAGCCTCGCATCGCAACTCGCACGGTCGGCGGCGGCCCCCGCCGTCCGTGCGCACGGCGCGATGATCAGCCGAGCGCGTGGCATCATGATCGTCTGGCACGCGAGTTGCTCAGAGACGTACACGGGCTTGGCTACTTATGCATTCGCGCCCCCCTGCGAGCCGTCAAGCCTGCTAGCGCGGGCAGTTCCGCCAAACACCCGCGCTTCTCTTCTGTCGTGCCGTGGGTCTCACGGCGAAGCACTGTGGAGATCATGGCATGACACGGGAAGAGGCTTTGAAGAACGCCATAGTGGCAGTCAAACAGTACTCTCGGGGAAAGATCACAAAGAGCGCCGTACTTGCCGCGGTTGAGAAGCTTCAAGCCACTAGGCCGTCACTTAGGCCGCCGCCTCGAAAACGGAAGCTCTCTTTGATAGATCAGAACTGAGATGGCAGCAGGATGGATGGTTTCGGTCGGCGTCGTCAAAGACGGCAAGGTTCGATATGTAACTTATGCCGTCGCTATGGCTGATCAGGCGGAAGCCGTGAAAGCCTCATTGGCTGCCAGCGCCGGTGACGCAACGATCGTGAATTCCGAACTCAGCGAAGCCGATTTGAAGGGCCTTGGGCTGAAGGCTGGCGAGCTTGTGCCCATATACGATGATCGCAACGATCCGCTGATGTCGCGCACGTGGCGACCTATCCGACCGCGCGGCACAAATTAGCGGGCAGCCGCCGGGATCAATGTCACTTGGTCGGAAAGAGCAGTGGCCCATATCAGAAGGTCCCATAAAGTCAGACCTCGCACGTAAGGTCCGCCGTATGGCTCGGCAGTGTCCCCCATAAGCTCGAAGCTTTGTGGGCCGGTTTGTCGGACCTTCTCTAGGCATCGGTGCCCGTTGCGCTCGAAAACTCTCATGGCAATCATGCTTCGCACCTCGATCGTTCGGATTGTCCACTCTATCAGTTCGGAGTGATTCGACCAAAAACGAGAGGCCGGCGCAGTGGCCGGCCCCGTCAAACTTCAATGACTTGATGTGCTCAGCGGAAGTACGTCGTGGTCACTTCGATATCCGATTCAAGGGGCTGACGGTTGTTCAAGTGAGCGTCCACAATCCGGCGCGCAACCAACTGCGTAACGATATCGCCGAGATCGCGAGCCGCCGTGAGAACCGTCCAGACCTCAGCAAGTAGCGCTTGGCGCTCTGGCGTGATGGACATGTCCCTGCCCTCCTCAAGCCGAAACGACACGGATAGGAGCCCCGGATATCGTCGCCTCGTATTCACCAATGAACCGGCCATCTATTGACGCTCCTATGTGCTTTTCGATGTACTGAACGAGGCGGGCGCGAACCGCCTCAATGAACTCAGCTGCTGTCACCCGAATGATCTCATTGCTCTGCATGGGGTGCCCTCAGCCCAGGTACGCAGCGATGTTTTGGAAGGCTTTGCCGAGCGTTCCGCCGACGCTGGAGACGATGGCAACGATCGCGAGAGCGATGCCGGCCGCGAGCATGTCTGGTCCCGGAGTGTGGGGGAATCAGCCAAACTGGTCCTTCATTCCGGGAGGACCTATGGGCCAGATGCTCCATGGCAGCGCCACGACCACGCACGCGATCCGAGCGGCAATACAGCGATCGAAGGCTCCGCTCAAAGAGCTAGCCGCCCAGCACGGGCTCAACCAAAAGACGGTCGCCAAGTGGCGTAAGCGCACCCTTGTCCACGATGCGCCGATGGGGCCAAAGACCGTGCGCTAAGGCGCTCCCTGGCGCATTCGGCTGACCGATGAACTCAAGGCGCACTTCAACGGCGAAACGGCCGACGACTTTCTGCCGATGCGCGAGGCGATGCGGGCGCTCGGGGTGTCGCGCCAAACCGTCTTGCAGCGAGTCAAGCGCGGCGAACTCGAAGCCGTGCACGTTGTACGCGGGAAGCAAAAAGGACTCCGCATCAAGGTCTTAGCCCCGCAATCCAGCCTTTTTGACCAACCTGCATGAACCCGGGGGTATTATGAAGCCACGTCCAAAAAGCTCTTGATGTCGAGATCTACGACCCAGTCGTGCTGCCAGCACCGCTTACGCACCTGCTCTATGGCCTGATGGGCCGACTTTCCGGGCCTGTAGCCGTAGGAGTCCGGATCAAACTCTCCATCCAACTCCGGCTCCAGACACCGTTTGACCACCATCTGGGCGATACGGTCCGCGACCGTCGGTATGCCAAGAGGACGAACCCCACCGCCGGTCTTAGGAATCTCGACCCGCCGCACTGGTGGCGGGAAGTAACTTCCTGACGCCAACCGATTCCACAGCCGGTAGAGGTGGTTCTCAAGATCGCCGGCAAAGTCCTCTAGACTCTGGCCATCGACGCCCGCCGCCTTTCCCTTCTTCTTCACAAGCTTATAAGCCTCCCACACCATCCGCTTGGTGATGGGCAATGGTTTGCCGAAGTTCACCGTGCTCCTCCCGGTATTCCCGGTTGGCTCAGTGACGCCGGCAGGATAACGCAACCCCTTTGCTCCACGGCCATTACAGCCGCTTCGTCACTATTACGGGTTGCTCCGCCCCATTGCGTCAGGTTCCCACGTTCCGTGTTGAAGCCTGTGACGAGATCATGCCGCCTATGCACCGGCTGCCGCGTGGGCCGTAAACAGGCTCCGCCCACACTCCTCCGAGCGCTACTACCCCACGCCCGTTTTGACAGCGTCTTGAACCCATTTCGATACGTCATCGGCGGTTCGCTTGCACTCATCTTCTTGTCACTTACCTGACGGTTTCATTCACCGCCTTTTTCCTCATCGCTCACCACCGCGCCTTTTGAACGCGGCAGCATGAGGTGGTTTGAAGCCCGCCCCTGCAGGCCGGCTCCGGGAGGCCAAACTCCCATCTTCAACACAGCATCACCGGCGTCGCCGCCGGTGTTCGTGGCACACGGTAATAGATCCCATGGGTGGATGGCAGCCGGCATTTTTGCAGAATGTTGTTGCCCAAGTAATCATCCGGAACCGGAAGGTGACCATGCATACAGCCGCACAATCCTCACAGCCGACCGTTATACGCACCAATCTTGGTGCGATTTTTGTGTCATTGGAACTCAGTCGCTCAACCTGGTTGATCACATCGTTGTCGCCGGGGAGCAGTGAGAAGATGTCGAAGCATTCTGTCCTTGCCGGGGACGTACCCGGACTGTTCGCGCTATTTTCGAAGCTTAGCGAGAAAAGCCGTATCAAGACCGGGCACACCTGTCCGATGATCACCATTCAGGAGGCCGGTCTTGACGGCTTCTGGATTCATCGGGTCCTTGAGAAGGAAGGAATCGAAAGCCACGTCGTGGACCCAGCCTCAATTGCGGCGCCACGCCGAAGTAGGCGAGCTAAGACGGATCGGATTGACGGTGAGGCATTGCTGCGAACGCTGATGGCTTATAAACGGGGCGAGCCGCGCGTGTGTGCCATGGCGCGCCCTCCGTCTCCAGAGGAAGAGGATCGGCGGCGGATTTGCCGCGAGCGGAAGGCGCTGATCGTTGAGCGCGTCGCTCATGTCAATCGCATCAAGGGCCTCTTGTTCGCACAAGGGATTACGAATTACGGGCCGCTACGCCAGGATCGGCGAGAGCGGCTTGCTGAACTGCGAACCGGTGATGGCCGTGCGCTACCTGCACATATGCAAGCCCAGATACGCCGTGAGTTGGATCGACTTGAACTTCTGCTCGAACAGATCAAGGCGGTCGAGGCCGAACGCGACACGCTCATCGCAGTACAAGCCGCCGCGGCAACACCTTCGCCAGTCACGATGCTGCTTCAGTTAAAGGGGATCGGCACCGAGTGTGCCGCCATCCTATGGTCGGAGGGACTGTTCCGACATTTTGACAACCGTCGCCAGGTTGCCGCTTATGCTGGGCTGGCGCCGACGCCCTGGCAGAGCGGGTCCATCGATCGAGAGCAAGGCGTCTCGAAAGCAGGCAATCCGAGATTGCGAGCGACGTTGATCCAGATGGCATGGCTGTGGCTGCGGCATCAACCCAAATCAGTGCTGACCCACTGGTTCAATGAACGCGTCCAGCGCAATAGCGGTCGGCTGAAGAAATCGACCATCGTGGCACTGGCGCGCAAGTTGCTTGTCGCGCTCTGGAAGTACGCGACATCCGGCGTCCTCATCGAGGGAGCAATCATGAAGAGCGCCTAATCCGCTCAAGCTATCGCTAAAGCCACCAGGGTTCAGTCAAACCCTGGTGGCCCAGGTCGACGAGCCGAAGAACCCCATGGCGAAATGCCGATTTAATAGAATGGTCTCGTCATCCTGAGCCCTGCCCGCCGCAAGCGGGATATTGGTGCGGCCGTCATGAGCGGCGACCGAATGTGAGGTGGACCAGGCTCGGCAGTCGAGCCGCGTCATGCAGTCGGGCCTTGGAACTTGGAAACCGATCGATTTGACTTTGCGCTTCGCGAGGAGAGAAGCAGTCCGCTTACACCCAACCATAAAAGCTTGATGGCGTGCTCGATCAAGTCAAGGCCGAGCCGCTTCGCGGCGTCCCTTCGGGCCGGCCTTGACTTGATCTGCGCGCGCCATCCAAGAGCGCATGTGGTCGGGACGAAAAGGTGGCTCCAGTCAAACAAAAAGGTGCATCTTGTCTTGACACCCAATTCCCCATGTGAGGGGTTCTCGATCCAGCGAGCGCACAGCACCTCATCTGACAGGTTGTGCATGTGCTTCACAATGAACAGGCTCGCCACTAGCCGCCTCGGCAAGCCCGGCTGTCCCGACCCTGCTTGGGACACCGAACTGAAGCGCTCATTCAGGATGTTCCAGTCGATCAGCGCTTCCAACCGCACCAGCGGATGACCATGTCGATGATCTGATCGAGCGCAGGAAGCAACAGGTCTTTCTGGCGATCATCCCGCGGCTTGCTCATCGCATTCCCCAATGTCGACGACGCCGTCAGGGAATCACGAATCGCCCAAAAGCAAAATCCCGAAACGCAAGAAAGCGAGGTCCAACACCCCGCCTTCCTGCAAATCGAATACCACATCAGGACCAATTCTGCTCATTTCTCAGGTCAATCCGCATTCTTCACGGCCGACCCCTGAAGCCAATACCCCCTCCCGCGCCACCCGCGATCAACAGGGAGGTCTGCGGGATCGCCCCAAGGTCGGGAAACTACGGGAATACAACCGTCTCGCTCGATCACTGGTTGCGGCATACCCTCTCCACATTTCAGGGAGTGGCTTTCAATGAAACGATTTGCTTTGCTTTCAGTATTCATGCTGCTGTGCGAAGCCGCGCTTGCTCAGCCGCCAGTTGAGGTTACCTCCGACGACACGATAGAACTCGCCCCGGGGCAGACCAAGGTTGTATCGTTCGACCAGTCTATCAGTGAAATCAAAGTAGCTGCCGGCGAAACAATCGCCAAAATCAGGCCGATGACCGACAAGACCTTTGTCATCGAGGGGGCGGGCTCTGGCGAAACGCTCGCAATAGCTTATGGAGCGGGCGGCAGGGAAATTCACCGTTTCAATATCGGTGTCGCCGGCCATTTAGTGAAGGTGTACGGGCAGAAGCCACCTATTACTGGCGTCGGCAAGCCTGGGCGGGAATACGATAGCTACCTCTGCACTGGCACACTGGTTGCGGGCGCGTCAATCCGGATCTCCCCTCAGGAGGCCCGTCTGCCGTCATCTTCACCGATACCCATCAAGACAAGGACGGTAACTCCCGCAGCGTTACCAAGGAATATCGCTAAGCTTTGGTGATGTGCCTACACCCCACAAACCCCATACCGCGCGATGTTCGCGCCTTCGCCATCAACCACCCTTACGACCGTGCCGCTGGCGTGATCGTACTCGGGATCGCTTCCGATATCTCGAGCAACACGGGCACCGTATTGCTCCGCGAGATCTGCCGAGCCGAACATTTCACCCTCCTCGTCTGGGTGTAGATGCCCGTTGTGAATGATCGGGAAATAATAGCGCCGCATAGCAATGGCCCTTGTCCGTTAGCGGCGATCATGCGCCTATCTCAGGTCAGGACGTACTGTCTAAAGTGACAGGGTGGTTGCAACCACCATTCTTGGGCGCTTTTGGCGCAAACAGGCTTCGGTAGTCTCCGCGATCATTCCGGCGCGGAGACCTGTTTCCGTGAAGATGACCGATGGTGAAAAGCTAATCGCCCTAATGCTCGCGGATATCTCGAAACGCCTGCAAGGCAAACCTGAAGTTGATCCAGACTTTGTCGCGCACACAATCTATGCCGATCAACTATGGGGCTTCGATTGGCAATTCAGTGGCATTCCTTTTGAGCGATCAGAGAAGCCCAATCCAGTCGTCACGGAAACGGTTGAGATCCTGGAAATGTTCAGCTCGACCATGTACCAGTTTCAGCGGTTGGACCAATCAGAGCGAAAGCAGGTGCGTGACGATCTTGGGTACACCGCGCATGGGCTCGACATCTTCCCGGGCTTTGACAGCAATCATGACCCTCATTACGGAGTTGCGAATTACCTCGTCCAGGATCTGCATCGCTTCAAGGATGTTCCGGGCGCCTCGAACAACTCGCATACGCAGACATCCCTACCGCGATATCGGAAGATGCTGAAGGCTTATTTGCCGATGCGCACAAAGCTCAGCGCGGGCCGGTTTTCAAAAGAGGATATCATTGCCATCTTCAACGGGGGTTAAAGCGCGTGAGCGCACGTCGAAAGGTGCGCGCTGGAGATCGCGAGAACCGACCTTGGGCATTGTGCCACAGCGTCCCCACTACGTTGGGGTACCAGAGTCACACCGATAAAGCCACTTATCAGGTTCAGCAATTTGGATCGAAAATGATAGGCGAACTAGGTATCCTCAGTACGATTTTGGGATCAGCTCTCGCCTTGTACACACGTCGGCATAGATCAAATGTCTTAGAGGCATGCGCTGGCGCGCTGCTAATTGTTGGCCTCATCTGCTTTGGTGCATCACTGCCCGAGCGACCGGCCCTTCCCCGGAAAGTTACGGAGTGAAGTTGCTCTCTTTACGATAGACAGCCGTTGATTGCGGCAGTAGTTTGATTGCTATTTTAGAACGTGAGAGTTTCTTAGGGGCTGGGGGGTGGCAACTGCCGTTTCCTCAAGCGTGTTTGTGCACCTCAAAGCCCGAACGAACTTTTGGTGCGTGATGCTGCTCTACATCTTTGCACACATCATGATCGAGTCTTGGTTTGGCTTCTGGCTCACCGCAGCCCGGCGCCTCAGCCGAGGAGCTTTTTAGCCCGTGCCGAAGCTTCTTTTCTAGGTGCAATTGGAGGCCGTCTTGGAATTGGCTGCACAAAGGTTCATCGTTCGTCAGGGCACCGTCGGCTGGATGGTTTACGATCGAGAACGCAAGGGGCCGGCTCTTTTAAGGAACGGCACCTGGGCCGAGAAACTGTCGAAGGAAGAGGCTGAACGAATAAAGTTTGTGCTTGCGAACCACGCCTCCTGAGCGGCCGTTAACCGTCGCAGAGACGCATTCGGAGTACCGGACTCACCCGGATAGCGAAGACGTGCCCCCTACTCCATACCTGTGGGGCCAGGATTTTGCCATTCCTCCTGGGGCTAGAACCAACGCCGTCCGCGTGTATTTTTAGCGGGCGGCGTTGGGCTGTTTTGTACTTTCCGCGAGCCTTGCGCCTCCTCCACCTCCAAGAGGCACACGTGCAGTGTCATCGGGCGCATGTTGCCGTCCAACAGGACGCGCACCCTTGTCCTAGTCGTGCCAAGACCAACGATGAGGCCGCGTCGTCGCTTCAATTTTGAACCGGCCCAGCGCGCTACTATCACGCGAGACCCGACGGTCATTGCATCATTGGCACGCGAAAACTGGATCGGAGCAACAGGTCGGTCGGCAATCGGTAATCTCTCCGCTAGACGTGACCCGCCGCCCTCCCGCTCGAGATCATCAGTCACTCGCTTTGCGGACTTGAACCATTTCGGTGGCAGGCCCAGCAGGTAACCGCGCCGTCTGAGATCCTGACAAGTTTTGTTCAGGGCCTCCGCGATGACTTCCTCCGGAGTTTGCTTCCCTACCAAATGCCAGAAGAGCTCGTCCTGCTCGCGCGTCCATCCTTCGGAGTTTTCGCTCATCACCAGCAATCGGGTCATTGAAAAGCAGGTTTGCATAGAACGAGAGCGTCTATTGCCCCGTGTGACCGACGCCTGCGGCTGAACATAGAAAAGCGTGCGGGCGCCTGTGATTGGTCGTTCGCACGCCGACAACCAGCTTAGCACTCACGAGGGTCATTCGATAAGCGACCAAGCCATGCATGGCTCAGCAACCCGCGTGCCAGAGAGAAAAGCTGTACACTATCAGAGCGTGCCAACTAACTGCTCGAGCGGCTTGCGGACATACATGTCGTTGACCCGACGCGGTTGAACGAGATCCGACGCCGAACTAATGGCGCTTGGGACGTGAGATGATTGGACCAACCTCTTCATCGCTTACAACTATAAACTCACCGGGCTTCACGCCCAACATTTGCAACTGCCCCTCTTCGATCGGGCAGTTGAGCATTGCGGCCTTGGCGCCACTGTCCTCTATAATCATTTTCACGGCTTCCGCCGGGTCTGCGATCGCGACCGCATAAGTTATGTGCCTGTACTCACCGTCGTCGCCCTCCTTGAAAAAAGCGACTGTTACTATCCAACCATCCATCTTGCTGCGCTCCGGGAGGCGACACCTATGCACCTATGAGCTAACGAGCCTCTGCAATTCCGTAGCCATGTGACACACCAACCGAACGCGGCGGCGCCGCGCACTCCACAACTCCAGCATTGAACGAAGCGCGCCACTCCGGGAACGCGGCAAGCCACAGACTGGCACGCTGCGTTCCCCAACCTGACACAGCAAATCCAAGGCCGGCACCTATTCGTTTGAGTAGGCGCCGGCAAGGATGCGGATTCCGACGAAGTCGCCCGGGTGTACCGATATGAAGTCGCTCGGGGATTCCGAGACGATGTCGCCCACCTTTCCAATTTGATCTCGCCCGGTGACGAGGCGTTCTGGCGGTAGCTTCTCTGGCATTTGGCGAGCTGCGTGGTCAACCTGGAATCGCGGCTTGAACTTCTTCTGCTTCTGTTGCGGTTGCTGTGATGGGGTGGACGCCCCCTCGACGGCATCGATGTGCCAAAGTGAAGGGTGTTGACTGGCATCAGCTTCTCGAACTGTGCTCGGTGTTCGGCGTCCTCATTGCGGATGGTGAGCGGCTTTACGATCCGCGAGCCTACCACGACCGCCTGCTGTTGGGATTGTCCGGTATCATGAGCGAGGCGGAGTTGCATCAGCTTCGGATGCGTCTTCACCAAGGGGAGCGTCAGAAGGCGGCACGGGGCGAACTGCGGCTGCCCCTGCCGGCCGGGCTCGCCTACGATCGGGCGGGTACGATTGTTCTCAATCCCGACGAGGAGGTGCAGGCCCGTCTTCATCTTGTATTTGCCAAATTCCGGGAACTGCAAAGCGCTCGCCGTGTGATGCGTTACCTGGGCAGGAACGGATTGTCCTTGCCGGTTCGACCGCTACTTGGGCCATCTCCACACGAGGTCGTCTGGCGTGCGTCAGAGAGTGGACGCGTCCTTAGTATCCTGCAAAATCCAGCCTATGCTGGGGCGTATGTTTATGGTCGCCGGCAAAAAGGATCTGAGCCGATGCCAGCCTGGATCGTTGACGGGAACGGTCAAGGTAGCGATCGCCGATTGGCCGGTTTGCCTCCGCGCCGCTCACACGGGTTATATCAGCTGGGAGGAGTTCATGGCCAACCAGCGCCGACTGGCAGATAACGTCGCCCACTTTGAGGCAGGGCACGCTGGCGTGCCGCGCAAAGGGGCGGCCCTGCTACAAGGGATTGCGGTCTGCGGCCGTTGCGGACGGCGCATGAGCTTGCGCTACTCGGGGCCGAATGGCGACTATCCGGTGTATTGCTGCCGCTCGGATCGGGACCAGCAAGGCAGTGCACTGTGCCAGGAAGTCCGGGCCTTGGCGGTTGATGCTCTGGTCGAGAGGGTGGTCCTCGACGCCCTGATGCCGGATCAGATTGCAATCGCACTCGCGGCGGCGGGCCAACTGGAGCAGGAGAGCCGTCAGCTCGAGCGCCAGTGGGCGCTTCGCGTGGAGCGCGCTCGCTACGAGGCCGAGCGCGCTCGGCGTCAGTATGACGCCGTCGAGCCCGAGAACCGTCTTGTGGCGCGCTCGCTTGAGCGGGTTTGGGAAGATAAGCTTCGTGTTGTCGAGGCGGTTGAGCAGGAGCATGCGCGCTGGCGCGCGCAAGAGCCGCTTCTGATCGGCTCGGCGGAACGCGCGGGGCTACAAGCGCTCGGCGAGAATCTGCCGCGGATTTGGAATGCGGCCACCACGTCGGCGGCCGATCGCAAGCGCATTCTGCAATTTGTCATCAGCGAAGTCGTTCTTGATCAGAAGCGGACCCGAGGTCAAGTGTGGCTCAAGATCATCTGGCACACCGGCGCAACCAGCGAGCATCATGTGCAGCGGCGCGTTCACACCTACCGCGATTACATCGACATTGATCGGTTACGGCAACGGATCGCCGAGCTGAATGCCGAACACAAAATGGATGGCGAGATCGCCGCAACACTCAATCGGGAAGGCTTCGTCGCGGCTCGAGGCTGCGCCTTCAAAGGCGAGAACGTCTGGCTGTTGCGTACCCGCTGGGGCATTCCAACCGTCAAACTCAACGGCACCGACAAGAATCCGATGCGCTGGCCCGACGGTAGCTTCTCGATTCAGGGCGCTGCGGCTGAGCTTGGAGTAACCCCGCAAACGGTGTTCGATTATCTCGCGCGCGGATTGCTGGCCGGTCATCAGTTAACCAAAGGCCAGCCATGGCAGATCGAGCTCTCAGATGAACAAATCAGTCAGCTTCGCAATCGGGTACGACGCACTAAGCGGTCGAAGAAGGAGGCATCATGAAGGCATCGGTTCGCCGATCACGTCAGAGTACCCGCCTACGTCGTTGTCGCGCTGCCGGACGGCAGGCCCAGGGCGGCTCGGATCGCGTCGACGGATCTTGCCGAGGCGATTACTTCTGCCCGAACGCCGTCGATTTGCCGCGCATCAGTGCACGTACGCTGATCCCATTGATGCAACATTTGAGCGCGAGTCTGGGCCTTCTCGACAAGAAGGTGATTCGCGATGACCCACCGACCGCTTCCAGGTCGCGTTGCGTATCGCCCCCTACCGACATTGGCAAGTCCACCTGGCCGTCCGATGGCCGACATTCCGCGCCTGTGGCCGAATCTGTCGACCGCGACGCAAACCCAGATCGCTCAAATCCTCGCGACGCTGCTGCGGCGATTGCAAGCGGTTCCTAGCAGGCCCGGAAGGGGACTGGGTCGTGCTGATCAGCTTGAACGTCGCTGACGAGCGGCTCACGACTGCGCACCGAGCCAAGTTGGCCTATGTCTACGTGCGGTAGTCATCCGTGAACCAGATGCGCCAGCACCAGGAGAGCACGGAGCTGCAGTACCGCCTCGTCGATCGCGCCACCGGACTAGGCTGGCCGCCGGAGCGCGTGCAGGTCATTGCCGAGGACCTGGGCAAATCCGGTGCTGGCGGTGTGGATCGTCATGGTTTCCAGAAGCTCATTGCCGAGATCGGCCTTGGCAACGCCGGTCTCGTGGTGAGCCTCGACGCTTCGCGCTTGGCCCGCAACAATCGGGACTGGCATCAGCTTCGCGAACTGTGCTCGGTATTCGGCGTGCTCATTGCGGATGGCGAGCGGCTTTAAGTACACCGAGCGTCTGGCTGAAGCTGGCGTCGAACCTTCCGTCGGCAGCGTCGGAGATTCCTATGACAACGCTCTCGCCGAAACTATCTCTCTACAAGGCCAAGGTGATCCATCGGCGCGGGCCAAGGCGAAGCTTCGAGGCCGTCGGGTTCGCCACCCTGGAATGGGTCGACTGGTTCAACAATCGGCGGCTCCTGGAGCCCATCGGAAACATCCCGCCCGCCGAAGCCGAACAACGCTACTATGCCATGCTGGAACAATCCGCCATGGCGGCATAACTTAAACCAATTGGCCTCCGGCAAACCCGGGGCGGTTCACCAGCACCGTCATCCAACTGCCGACATTGGTAGGTTGTCGCCCACCTTCTCACATGAGAGCGTGTCTGTTATGGCTCGACACGTTGCCGCGCCACTCTCTGTGGCTTTTACTGAAGCCCAGACTTGAGACGAGAAGCTCGATCACCCGGAGATTGACATGAAGAGCGCAACTGCAGACACGCCTAAGCGGCCATTGCGGCCCGATACAACTGACCTCCCCTTGCCGGTGCTGCCACCTCCCACTATTGAGGGAGAGAAGGCCCCTTTCCCTAACGACAGCGCTAGCCAGGGCTACCTTTAAGATCATTCGTCACCTTTCAATTACCCACATTTGACGTCGGATTTGAGCGAGGCGCGGCGGGCGAAATCTTGAATCGGCAGAATCTGTTGTGATTCATTGTTGAGCACCTGATTCGGAAGTGGGGTGCTCGATGGGGTTGGTGAAGGAACGCGCGGAGACGCGTGCTCAGCGATTGACGACCGGTATCGAGACGTGGGTTGATCGAAGCTGCGGGATGATGAGCGGCTTGGTCGCCGGTTCTGCAAATTGCTCGCACAAGTCGGGAGCGACATGGGTCAAAGCATCCCGTTGGTTTGTCAGGACTGGGCCAACACGAAGGCCGCCTATCGCTTCTTCTCCAATGAGCGGGTCAATGAGGCGGATATTCTTTGCGGTCATTTCGAGGCGACGCGCGGGCGCGTAGCGGCGACGGAGGGACCGATCCTCGTCCTCCATGACACGACGGAATTCAGCTTCAAGCGCGAGAAGCCGGATCTGATCGGCTTTACGGGCAAGACGGCAGGACGCACACAGTGCGGCATCCTGATGCATTCTAGTCTCGCCGTGACGACCGAGGGGCTTCCGCTCGGACTGTCGGCAATCAAGTTCTGGACCCGCAAGAAGTTCAAGGGGACGACGGCGCTGAAGCGAAAGATCAATCCGACACGGGTGCCGATCGAGCAGAAGGAGAGCATCCGCTGGCTCGGGAATTTACGGCAATCGACCGACCTTCTCGCTGCTCCTGGACGATGCGTTCATATTGGTGATCGCGAGAGCGACATCTATGAGCTGTTTTGCCTGGCCGAGGAGGTCGGAACGCATTTCCTGGTGCGAACCTGTGTTGATCGGCTTGCCGGGGACGGCAATCATACAATTGCCGACGAAATGGACGAGGTGACGATCAAGGGTCTACATCGGATCAAGGTCAAGGACGACAAAGGCGATCCCGACGACGCCGTTCTTGAGATCAGGTACCGCAAGATACGCGTCCTGCCGCCGATCGGCAAACAGACGAAATATCCCGCACTCACTCTGACCGTGATCCATGCTCAGGAGCGGGGAAGGCCGAAGCGGCGAAAGAAAATCGAGTGGAAGCTCCTCACCGATCTCCCGGTCCGATCGCGCAAGGACGCCATCAATAAGATCGACTGGTATGCCTTGAGGTGGAAGATCGAAGTCTTCCATAAGATCCTCAAATCGGGCTGCAAAGCAGAGGACTCAAAATTGCGAACTGCTGAGCGTCTGGTCAATCTGGTCGCGGTCTTCTGCATTGTGAGTTGGCGCGTCTTCTGGATGACGATGCTCAATCGCTCCTCGCCGAATGTCGTACCGCAAACGGCGCTGACAGATCCCGAAATCAGGCTTCTTGATCATTTTGTGAAAGACAGGGGTGGCGATTGCTCTCGACGAAGCACGCTCTCGCACTATGTCGTCAAGATCGCGCGGCTCGGAGGATATTTAGCCCGAGCCAACGATCCGCCTCCAGGAAATACCGTGATCTGGCGCGGACTATCGCGGCTGACCGACATCGAATTGGGAGCTGCGATCGAGGCAAAAATTATGGGTAATTGAAAGCTCAGCTTGCCGCTTACTCATCCTGCGAGCGTCGGAGATGTCCATCCCGCCATAGCGCGACCGCCACTTGTAGAACGTCGCATCGCTGATGTCGTGCTTACGGCAAAGATCGCTCGCCGACATCCCGGCGGCGTGTTCCTTCAAGACCCCGATGATCTGCTCTTCCGTGAAGCTGCCTTTACGCATCGCCTGTCTTCTCGGTGGACGACAGAACCCTAACTCAAAACCGAGGGCGTTTCAGGGGAGCAGGTCACTTCTGTTTCTGAAACCAGCGCAGATAACTCCAGCCCTTCTTGCGGGGATAGGTGCGGCCGTGCTTGGGCATGAACGCGCTCACCTGTTGTCGATGGGACCCGCAGCGCTTCAACCGCTGCCGCTCGGGCGCGAACGAGATCGCGCATCGCCTCGGGCCTTCATCGGGAACCCATATGGTGCCACCACCGTGCATTCACGGCCGAGGAACCGGATCAGGCGATAAAGACCATAGCCAGTCGGGCCGGCCTCGTAACAGAAAAGGCATCTGCTAAACATCTGATAAACCTCTGGCCGAAATTGGCTTGATCGGCACCCGAGCCGTAAACTCTCCGCACCGCTCAACGGGCTGACTTGTGGCATTGGACAGGATTTGCGCAAGTGTGTGATGACAATATCGTCCTTGACAAAAGCCCATACCAGTACGGCAGGCTAGCTTAACACTGTTGATCGAGGTCGTGTGGCTATTTCTCTCTAGAAACTTCGTGACCGCAGAACGTTTCACATCCTCGCATCGACAGATCACAGTTCCATCGCTTGCCAGATCAGACAGCGCTCTCATGTTAGGTTGAAAAAATTTCGCGACTCGATCCGAGAATTTCCGATTACGCTTCGTCTGCGACAGGTTACGGCGGATCAATCGATCATCTCGCCGCTGCGGGATCAAGTCTTGCACAATCATTAGCCCCGCGAGTTCGCCTTCAGTACGAGCGCTCGCAGCGCCGCGGATGCCCGCTGGTTCTCCCGCCACGTAGACGTTTCTCACAGTGGTACGCTGAAATCCATCATGCTTCACTATCCAGCCGCCATTTCGGCTATCCCACTGTGTTGCACAACCTATCTGGCGGCAAAGCTCGTTGGACGGAAGCGATCCGAAGCCCGTCCCGAGAATATCCGTTTCAAACACACGGTGCGCTCCGCTCGGAGTCCAATCGCGATCACAATCTGACAACGTAACGTGAGTCAGTCCCTCCTCGTTACCGCGAGCTTCGACCATAATCCTCCCGAACCGAATCGACACACGCGCTTTTGTGAGTTTGTAAAGAGAGCTAGCAGTCTCTTTAAAAATTGGGATATTTCCAGGAACGGCGAGCAATCCATCCAAGATCTCTCGAAAACGAGGGCGCGACCTCGCGATTGCAACTTCCTGTATCTCCGCACCGGCCGCGAGAAGCATATCGGCAACCAGAATAAGAAGCGGGTGTGATCCCGCCAATACGAACCGCCGCCCAAGCAAGACATTTTGGCTCCTGAGCAGCGTCTGGATCGCTCCCACCCCCATTACGCCAGGAAGCGTCCATCCCGGGAAAGCTACTGGCATTTCATAGGCGCCGGTCGCCACCAACGTCTTCCTCGCCAAGACGGTTGTTTTGTTTGTACAAACGCGGATTCGATCCTCGTCGGGAAATATGCCCCAAACTGTCTGCCTGAATCGCCAGTCTATGCGCGACTCGGCCTCCGCCTTTCTCACTAATACATCGCCAAAGGGATAGAGACGGCAAGCGGGAGAGTTCACTTGGACGGAGGGGTGCGGCGGCGGCTGTCGAAATATCTGCCCCCCTGCCCGTCCTTGCTCATCGAAAACAACGACGGATAGGTCGTTTCGACAACATTCAAGCGCTGCGGACATACCGGCCGGACCTGCACCAATGATGGCCACGTCAAAACACTTGAGATCAGCCATCAGTCTTGTCTCCGGTCTCAATGGCCATCCCGGGCTCGGCATCAATCATGCATGCCCTTATGTATGACGTCCCATTCACAGTAACCATGCAGTCGAAACAGACCCCCGTATTGCAGCATGGCGCACGCGGCTCATTGCTAACGATCGACCGACGAAAAGATCGCAGGCCGGACGCAAGGAGGGCGGCAAGCAAAGTATCACCGCGGTGGCAAACGACGGAATTGCCATTCACGGATAGTTCTATTTCCGAACCGCGTGAACCCGTGAGGTAATGCCCATTAAGCATTATTTAGACTCACGAAGCGGCCGGGATCGAAGCGCGACACATCGAGATCAACAGGCTTCTCCAAGATCTTGCTTGCAAGTACCCGCGCGTAGGTGGGCCCGAGCGTGAACGCGGATCCTCCTGTTGCAATGAAGAGATCCGAGCGGCGCGGCAAGGCTCCGACAAGAGGCAATTGATCGGCAACGAGCAAGGTTGCACCACTCCATATGCGAAGGACCGGGATCTCACCAATCCTCGGTACCACCGAAACGGCGGCGCGCAAATTGCCCTGAATCGATGAAGGCAAGATTTCGGGCGGCAGGTCCAGATCATAAACTCCGCCTGTCTCATGCAGCCGTGCGGGCCATCCCCCACCTACCAGAATGGTACCCTCGGCCGATTGATTCAATGATAGACGCCGTCCTGCATGTTGGATGAGATGCTTGATAAATGGCGCCACTTGGACCGTTGCCGCCATCATCAATCCGATCGGCACGACTGGAAGGGCAATCCCTGCCATAGCGGCGATGCGAGCCGACCAGGGACCTGCAGCAATGGCGACCTTACGCGCTAAGATTTCGCTCCCGTCGGAAAGAGTTGTCCTCCAGCGGCCCCGTTGTTGTTTCACGCCGGTCACGGTTATACCCACCCGGATCCGTGCTCCAAACTCCTCAGCAACTTTGGCAAATGCCAAAGTGGCGGCGCGCGGATTTGCCTTACCCTCTAGAGGGCAAAGCGCCGCTGCAACAATTGCCGAGCTGAGATAAGGTGCTCTCTGGCGAATCTCATCGCTCGAAAGCATTCGATTCTCCAGCCCATAACTGCGCTCGAGTTCGGTTTTTCTCTCCAGGAGCAGCGCCTGCTCGCTCGTTTCCGCAAGCATCATTCCGCCACTCTGCAAGACGCCAACATTCCCACCTATTCTAGTGCTCAGCAGGCTCCACTCCCGCGCGGCATCGAGATGTAGTGGCAGGGCCTCAGCCGCCTTCTTCGCTGCATCCAGTCCGTGCTCAATCATTCGATATTCGAGCTGGAAATGGAGGCTGCCCGCATTTCGCCCGGAGGCGTGCTGGTTCAGTTGGTCTTTCTCAACAAGACACGCGGTGCTCCCCGAACACACCAAGTAATACGCCAGTGCCGAGCCTAGCAAGCCGCCGCCGACCACTAGGCAATCGACTGTTTCAGGCATCTTCGTTCACAACCTCAATCCCGAGGCGCTGGAGCGTGTCCGCGACGCGCCGAACCTCCTCGGCAGCGAGATCAAGAAGGGGCCTGCGAACGTACCCAGCAGGGACACCCCGCAACCGCAGAGCAGTTTTGAGAATTGCCTGCGCATTACCAAATGCACCAGCATAGTCCTTGTTAAACAATTCGCGCATGATGATCCGGTCGCGCTCCCCGAGCACCACGGCTCGTTGACGGTCGCCCTCCTGAATCGCACGCCAAAAGTCCGGATGCCCGGATCCCAGGATACCGCCAGCTCCCATGAGCCCATCCGAGAGACCAAGACCCGCAATGTCCGCTCCGAGCTCGGAAGTGGGCATGTTGAAGTAACGCACTTTTCGACCCAAAACATACAGGCCGTCCAGGAAGGCGGAGAAATTTCCAGTCGAGTTTTTTATAGCAACGACGTGATCTATATCGGAGATCTCGCCAAGAGTCTCTATATCCATGTCGACGACACAACCGCGGGGCCAGTTGTATACACAAATAGGTATGTCGGTTGCGTCTGAAACGTCGCGGTAAAATTGAACAAGCTCGCACCTGTTTGGCACAACATATGGAGGCGGCGTCAGCAGAATGCCGTCCAGTCCAGCCCTCTCCGCGGCCCTGGCGTGACGAATCGCCTCATCTGCCGTGTAGGCGTTACAACCTCCCAATGTCGTGATGCGGCTATCGATACCGCGGCTGGTTTGACTAAATAGTTCACTGCGCTCGTCTTCGCTCAGACTAAACCATTCACCCGACGTGCCAGCCACTACGACACCATGCATTCGCTCGGTGACATACCAATCTAGTTCCACCGCAAAGTCGTCCCACGCGATAGATCCATTCTTGCGAAAGGGGGTGGTGATTGCAGGAATATAACCGAACCAACTCACACTATTTCTGTCCATAGCCCTTCCCAGTTCAAAGTTCTCACGGCGTCGGCAGCGCAATCGATAGGACCACTTCCGCAATCTCCTTTCCATAGTTTCTGTACGGATGCCCGGTGATCCAACCAGTGCTGCCGGCCCGATTCGAACAAAACGTCTCCCGCTCCAGTTCGAGTCGATACGGCAGCTTCTCTCAGCTTTCCTCAAGGAAGCTAAGCGCGGATAGCCACTGGCTGTACCCACCCAGAGCAACAGATCTTGATTCCAATTTACGAAGAATCCTCCTTCCAAGGCCGCGTTGATGAAAGGCGGGATCTGACCCGGATGCGCTTCAGCTCTGCGACATCACGATCAACAGCTTTCAATCCTCCCATTGCAGCGAGCCGAAAGGCAATATGCGCAATGGTAAAGTCGCCACCTGACCGAATGTATACTTTCCTGATATCGCGTAAATCATCGGCGCACGCCTCGTCCGGGCGCACCAGCATCCGCAAACGCGCTTCTATGTAGGCGCCATACAGCATCGCTATCTCCTGGTGCGAACCTACGAAAGACTACTTCGTTTTGGGACATCGACCATACGTCCCGACTATCGGACGGCTACAGGATCCCGTCACTAAAAATTGCGTCGGATCTTTATCAATACCGCGCCGTCAATAGCCGTTGACAAAGGATGGCCTCAACACACTCCTCTGCTTCGGCGCCGCTAACTGAATGGCCCGGCTCAATGGTATATTTTAACGCCGTATTACGATGCATTCGGGTGAACTGATCTAACGCACGAACACAGGATGCTCGCAGCTTTCCGATCTCGTAGCCGTGGCGTTCTACAGCGGACGAAACAGTCGCGGACCTGGGAAATGCCGCCCCCCCCCTTCTAACCAAGTTGGCTCGAGTTCACCACTCCCGTTATCTGGCACTAGCCAGCGGAATACCTCGCGAATGCAGGCTTGGGGATAGTGGTCAGATAGTCGATATATGTCCCTATAAAATTGCGGGCTCTGGTGAAAGAGTTCTTCACCCATGAGAAGAACTGAGACAGCCACCATGCGAGCAGAAAAGCGGCCGCTTGGGCCAAGCCGATTCTTGTAGGGATTTTTTACATAGTGCGCACGAAATTGCCTAAACAGATCGGGCGACATCCGCTCATGAAAGCGGGTCAGAACATAAATTGCCGAGTCAAGGTGCTTCAAGCATCGCGTAAGACATTGACGCGGATCCACGTCGATCGTATCGCGCAACTCAAGCAGAGCATCCATCGCTGATTGTAAGTCGCCCTCGATCAGTTGATGGCCCAAACAAAAATCTCGCTCCTCGACCCCGGCCGCTCCGAGACAATATAAGCGCGGGTCGCTCTGCAACGGATTCGTGAGAATGACATCTTCATAGGAGAGGACATCAATGCTGGGCTGCTGCTGACAGCTTAAGCGTGCGAGGCGGTTTAGCGAGTTGCCCACCGTCTGCTCGGCGTTTATCGGATTAAGACCCGCAAACGCCGACATCTGATACAAACAATTGACAAGATAATGGATGTCGGTCTTGGCGATGCCAAAATCGGACTGCGGTAGGCTCAGCAGCTGTGCATCATAGTCCGCCTTCGAAAGTATTGCGTTGATGCTGCGGCCAAGGAGCTGGACCGCCTCATTTGGTTGTTCACTGCATCTAATCTCCTCAACGCGGTGCGGCAGTTCATCGGTGACAAAATCGCTGAGCAGGCCAAGCGGGCGTTTTCGCTGCCGGCCAACAATGCTAACGGAGTTGTGCGAAAATAGGCTCTGCGCCGGATGCGGCGACTGCTCGCGAGTGGAAATGGAGAAATTCGCGGTGAGCTGAACGGGTGGGTTGGTATTCATCTGGTCTGCCTCCGGGGTGCATATACTCAGCAGCACGTTGCAATAAAGCGCGAACGACAGCAGCGATCGGGGATCGGCGGTCGGGGCACACCCCCGTGTCCAGGTCGCGGGCCTGCGCCATCATCATCGATGGCGACGACCTGATTACCATTGAGGAGGTCTAGCAGGTCTTGCACCACTGGCGCCAAGGCAATCTCGGAATCGAGCCCCGCAGCCAACCGTTCGTGAAATTTGACCAATGCCAGGCTTCCGGGCTCGAGCCTCCGGTTGCGCAGTGAACGGGGGTACGGCGCGATCTCCAACTGCGAATGACCCTGCTTGGCCTTCTCCTTAATTATAGGCCCCCCAACGTCATAAACCGCGCAGCCTTAGGTGGATCTGGCTGGGCGTCCTTCAATTTGGAACTGACAACAAGGAAACTCGGCATCACACGAGACTTTCGGTGATTGGAGCCGCTCCAATGCGGCCGCAAAGCCCGTCACCGCGATGATTTCGAATGTTAAGCCGAATAGCAGCTTCCGTAAGCTGCAAATTGTGGTAGTTGACCGTTTTTGGGGCCGAATCGCTTCAGATCAACGTCCCCTCGATCAGAGCGCGCCTCGCCAGAGCATTGCCGGCCTTGGTGATACCGTCGGATGGTGGCACCGCTCGAATGCTCCAACGGCACGAGACCGAGAGATGACCCACTGTCCGTGCTGCCGCGCGCCTCGGCATGTGATCGGTGAGGAGACCTCACGGCGGCTCGATGTCGTCTCGGCGCAATTCCGCGTGATCGTCACCCATCGTCCCAAATATGGCTGCCGGGCCTGCACGGATGGCGTGGTTCAGGCGCCGGCACCGGAGCGGCTGATCAAGGGCGGGTTGCCGACTGAGGCGATGGTCGCCCATGTGCCGGTCGCCAAATATGCGTGGCACCTGCCGCTGTGCCGGCAGGTTCAGGTGCTGCTGGCGCAAGGTATTGACATCAAGCGCTCGGTCCTGGCGTTCTGGGGCGGCCATGCGGCCGTGGAGCTTCGTCCGCTCCGGCTCAGGCTGCGCAGATCATTCTGACCGCGAGCAAGCTCGCGGTCGACGAGACAACAGCGCCGGTGCTCGACCGCGGCCGCAACAAGAAGGGCTTCTTCTGGGCGATCGCGCGCGACGATCGGCCGTGGGGCGGGGCCGACCCGCCGGCGGTGGCCTACACTTACGCACCCGGTCGCGGCGCCGTCCACGCCTTAGCTGCTCGACAGTTATCGCGGCATCGTGCAATGCGACGGCTATACCGTCTACAAGACCGTTGCCGACACCGCGCCTGACGCGGCGATCACGCTCGCCTTCTGCTGGGCTCATCTGCGGTGGCGCTTCTTCGACGTTGCGCAGGACGGCCTGCCCGATCGCGAGTGAAGCACCCGAGCGTATGGCCGCTCTCTATGCCGTCGAGAAGTCGATCAGGGGCCGCAGCGCCGATGAGCACCGTGCCGTCCGCCAGCTTTCAATTACCCATAATTTTTGCCTCGATCGCAGCTCCCAATTCGATGTCGGTCAGCCGCGATAGTCCGCGCCAGATCACGGTATTTCCTGGAGGCGGATCGTTGGCTCGGGCTAAATATCCTCCGAGCCGCGCGATCTTGACGACATAGTGCGAGAGCGTGCTTCGTCGAGAGCAATCGCCACCCCTGTCTTTCACAAAATGATCAAGAAGCCTGATTTCGGGATCTGTCAGCGCCGTTTGCGGTACGACATTCGGCGAGGAGCGATTGAGCATCGTCATCCAGAAGACGCGCCAACTCACAATGCAGAAGACCGCGACCAGATTGACCAGACGCTCAGCAGTTCGCAATTTTGAGTCCTCTGCTTTGCAGCCCGATTTGAGGATCTTATGGAAGACTTCGATCTTCCACCTCAAGGCATACCAGTCGATCTTATTGATGGCGTCCTTGCGCGATCGGACCGGGAGATCGGTGAGGAGCTTCCACTCGATTTTCTTTCGCCGCTTCGGCCTTCCCCGCTCCTGAGCATGGATCACGGTCAGAGTGAGTGCGGGATATTTCGTCTGTTTGCCGATCGGCGGCAGGACGCGTATCTTGCGGTACCTGATCTCAAGAACGGCGTCGTCGGGATCGCCTTTGTCGTCCTTGACCTTGATCCGATGTAGACCCTTGATCGTCACCTCGTCCATTTCGTCGGCAATTGTATGATTGCCGTCCCCGGCAAGCCGATCAACACAGGTTCGCACCAGGAAATGCGTTCCGACCTCCTCGGCCAGGCAAAACAGCTCATAGATGTCGCTCTCGCGATCACCAATATGAACGCATCGTCCAGGAGCAGCGAGAAGGTCGGTCGATTGCCGTAAATTCCCGAGCCAGCGGATGCTCTCCTTCTGCTCGATCGGCACCCGTGTCGGATTGATCTTTCGCTTCAGCGCCGTCGTCCCCTTGAACTTCTTGCGGGTCCAGAACTTGATTGCCGACAGTCCGAGCGGAAGCCCCTCGGTCGTCACGGCGAGACTAGAATGCATCAGGATGCCGCACTGTGTGCGTCCTGCCGTCTTGCCCGTAAAGCCGATCAGATCCGGCTTCTCGCGCTTGAAGCTGAATTCCGTCGTGTCATGGAGGACGAGGATCGGTCCCTCCGTCGCCGCTACGCGCCCGCGCGTCGCCTCGAAATGACCGCAAAGAATATCCGCCTCGTTGACCCGCTCATTGGAGAAGAAGCGATAGGCGGCCTTCGTGTTGGCCCAGTCCTGACAAACCAACGGGATGCTTTGACCCATGTCGCTCCCGACTTGTGCGAGCAATTTGCAGAACCGGCGACCAAGCCGCTCATCATCCCGCAGCTTCGATCAACCCACGTCTCGATACCGGTCGTCAATCGCTGAGCACGCGTCTCCGCGCGTTCCTTCACCAACCCCATCGAGCACCCCACTTCCGAATCAGGTGCTCAACAATGAATCACAACAGATTCTGCCGATTCAAGATTTCGCCCGCCGCGCCTCGCTCAAATCCGACGTCAAATGTGGGTAATTGAAAGCTAGAGCCATGGCTTACTGTTCGCGGACACTCGTCCTCGCCGCCGCTCTGTTCGCATTCGCGCGCGGCGGTCCGGCGCTGGCCCAGCCGACTGACACCAATCCCTGCGGTGCCATCGGCGTGACCCAGGTACAGCCGAAGCCGTTACTGCCAACTTATTTCAGCGCCGCCTCGAAGAATCAGATCGCAGCAGACTGCTTCGCCTGGCAGGAGTTCATTTACCTCAACTGGAAGGCCGACCCGAAGGTTTCGGGGACGCCCGATGCGAATACCCCGTGGGCGAGTTTCGGCATGCCGGGCGATACCTCGGCGACGGTCTGGGAAAGCTTCCTCTCGGCGAGCCAGGCGTTCACGCAATCGGACGCGCGCGCCAAATCGGCTTGGCATGACAAGCGTCCGTCAACGAAACTGCCGTTCAATGTGTCAAAGCTCGGAGACGCTGTGCTCGAAAACATCGGCCAGGCTGGCAATGGCAAATGGATCACCGACCAGCGCGGCGTTCCGGCGTTCTATGAGATCCTGTTGAACGAGGACGAGTACGCCTACATCACCACCAATGTGTTCGACGATTTGGATCTCACCACATTCGCCGGCCAGCGCGCCTGCGCCTCGCAGCAGGGCCAGGGCGGACGCGGCGGCTTCAATCTGCCAGCCGGAAATGCGCTAGGCAACACAGACGTCGACTGCAAGGGCAAGGTCACTACCTATGGCCAAGGCGTCGGCGCCATCGAGATCAAAGCCGCCTGGGTGGCGCTGCCCTCGGACGGTTCGCTCAACTACCGTTACAAGACGGCATTGGCTGAATACACCCTGCCTGGCGGAAAGCCTGTTCAGGCGACCATGGGCCTCGTCGGCCTGCACATCATTCACAAGGTGCCTGGGGCCAACCAGTTCGTCTGGGCAACCTTCGAGCAGATTGACAATGATCCCGATGACAACAACGGCAATCCGGTCGCGCCAACCTTGCCGAGCAATCCCAACCAGAAACCACCTCCAGGCTATACTTTTTTCAATGCGAACTGCAATCCGCAGACCGACATCTATTATCGCTGCAAGCCCAACACTCCTCCGGGCGACGCGTGTCCGATTGGCAAGCCGCCGACGCTAGACTGCTTTCCCTATTCGGCGCCGATGCAGATCACCCGTATCACGCCGGTGGACTCGCAGGCGAATTCCGTCACTGATTATGCTTGGAAAATCCTGCCGGCGGATTCGGTGTTCAACTATTACCGTCTGATCGACGTGCAATGGCCGAACAGCCCGCAGCCAGTACCGCCGCAGAGCACTGTACCGCTCTCGACCGGCGACATCACGCCGTCGAGCGCCAGTCACATCGTCGCCAACACCACACTTGAGACCTACTTGCAGACCCAGAAGTCATGCATGGATTGCCATCAATCCGCCAGGATAGGCAATCCAACGCAGCAAATATTCGCTAAAGTTGCCGGCCGCCGGGTGCGCCGCGTCCTGGTCGAGCCGCAAAAAGCGCGAATGGGTGCAACTGATAATCCGGATTACGCGTCCGATTATTCCTTCGTATTTACTGTGGAAACGAACCGATGAGCTGAGAGCAGTCCAAGCCCACACAGCGCCACGTCCAGACAGGCCAGTGATGCTGGGCTGCCGCCTGCTCCGGAGCCGTCACCGCCGCCATCGGCTCCACGCTCTTGCGACCGCCACAGGCCATCAGGCCGACGCAGTAGTCGCGCAGCGGCGCCTTCCGATCAGCATGGCCGATGACACTGGCAAGCCCTTCCAAATACGCCTCAAATCGCTTCTCGCTCGTCTTCGTGCCACGCCCGCTCATGTCGGCCTCATCGGCTAATGGTCCATGCTGCAACCATCATTGATTCTAGCCGGCGGTTTTGTGATCCCGGTAGGGACGCTCATTGCTGAGCGCCCCCCGGACAGATCCGGACATGCAGCTTTCCCGCATCCGGCTCCCACCTCGGGTGCTTGACGGCGAAGCGCTGTTCTGGCCAGGGGTGAAGGATCCTCGCTTTCGGGAGCCAGTCATCCGACAGCTTCGTGATCCGCGCCCAAGTCAGGTGGTCCTTCTGGCTGCGTCGCCTTAGCGAGCGCCGCCATAGGTCGATGACGTGGTAGCGGAACGCCTCCAGCACGCGCCCATTGGTCGGCACGGCATGGTAGGCGAAGAAGCCGGTGACGACTTGCCTCAACCATTTCCCCTGGTCGAGGATCGGCTGATGCCGCCGTCGTCGCATCTCATCCTTAATCTCGCTGAGTTTCGCTCGTATGCGATCGCGCCGTGACTTCCGCTTGAGCAGGAAGCCGCCTCGGCGCGATGTGCCGCAGATGAAGCTGAACCCGAGGAAATTGAAGGTCTCCGGTTTGCCGAGCCCGCGCCGCTCGCGATTGGTCGCAGCACGGCGGCCAAACTCGATCAGGCGGGTCTTTTCCGGATGGAGCGACAGTGCGAACTCCTGCAGTCGCGTTCGCATCGCGTCCCAGAAGCGACGGGCGTCGTCCTCATGTTCGAAACCGACGACGAGTCGAGTCGCCCGGGGGAGTTTCACCCCCAGGCGCTCACAGATCCGGACGTGAACGTCTCCGCTCATCCGGCTCTTACCGTCCAGCCGCCGTCTTGTGCAGCATCGGCCAATGGGCCAACAGCGTGGGGGTGCGGCAAGCAATGTCCCGTACCCAGTGCTCTGCCCGTCTTCGATGTCGCCGCAGACGTTTGTATTTCGACATCGCCCATCGCGCGAGACATCGGTCGAGATGGCGTAGTGTCGGGTAAAGCGCCGACTTGTAGTACCGACCATAGTAGTTCATCCAGCCTCGAATGATCGGGTTGAACATCCTCGCCAGGTCGTCGATCCTCTTATCCACCCGGCAGCGTAGTTGCCAGGCACGGATTTCCTGTCGGATTGCCTTCGTCGCGGCATTGCTGACACCGGGGCTGAAGTTGACGAAGTGCTTTCCCCAACGGTTCTTCGACCGACGGGCACGGAACGTGTAGCCCAAAAAGTCGAATTTCTGTTCAGGATAATCACCTCGCCGGTCGTCATCCTTACAATAGACTATCTTCGTCTTGTCCGGATGAAGCTCCAGTCCGCATTCGGCAAAGCGCTTCGCAAGCGCCTCCTTCAGTTCTTGTGCCTGCCGCTCACTGTCGCAATGGCAGAGAATATCATCGGCATAACGCTCGAACGGGATGCTCGGATGATTTCTTCGCATCCACATGTCGAACGCATAGTGGAGAAAGAGATTCGCCATCAGCGGTGATACCACCGAGCCCTGCGGCGTGCCCTTCTCTCGGGGTTCAGGGGTGCCGTCTTCCAGTTGAACGGGAGCTTTAAGCCACCGTTCAATGTACAACAACACCCAAGCGCAGTCCGTGTGCTTCCGAATCGCCTTGAGCAAAAGCTCATGCGATATCGAGTCAAAATAGGCCCGAATGTCGAGATCGAGCACGAAGGGATGCCGCCAGCATCGCTGGCGAGCAACCCCAACGGCATCGAGCGCCGATTTTCCGGGTCGATATCCGAACGAGTCTGGATGAAAGTGTTTCTCCAAATCCGGCTCCAGATATCCTTTGACGACCGCCTGAGCAACGCGATCCGACACCGTAGGAATTCCTAGTGGCCTCTTCCCGCCGTCGCGCTTGTCGATCTGCACACGCTTGACCGGCGGTGGAAAGTAGCTACCCGAAGACATTCGATTCCAGAGCTTGTACAGATTGCTCTGCAAGTCTGCCTCGAACACCTCGATCGACTGCTCGTCCACACCGGCTGCGCCCCGATTTGCTTTGACCCGTTTGTACGCCTCCCAAACCCAGCGCTTGGGGATGTCATACGGCTTTGCTTGACCCAAAAGAGTCCTCCCGTTTCCGGTTGTTCTTCCAATCAAGCGGGACAGTGCCGTGCCTTCGCTCCGCCACCATTACAGTGCCTTCGTCACTACTACACACGGCTCCGTCCCTGCATCGCGCATTGGTACTCAGACTCTTGTGGGGCTTCCACTTGAACCATTCCCTTGGCATCGCGATACAGGTTCCCACGTTCCGCACAGAAGCCTGAACCGAGGTCACGCCACCTCGCCTGCCGGACGCCGCCTGAGCCGTAAACAGGTATCGCTCAGACTGATCCCAAGATAACGACTACCCCTTGGTTTTGACGTCTTCCCTACGCTTTCGACAGTTCATCGGTGGTTCGCTTGCGCTCGTCTCCTCGATCCTTACCTGACAGAGTCTTGCTCTGCCTTTTCCGGTCTCGCTCACCACCTCGACCATTGGGCCGAAGCAGCAGCCGGTGGTTTGAACCCTGATCCTGCAACCCGAGTTCGAGGGGCCAACCCCCATCTTCTGTGCAGCAAGGCTGCTCAAAGGTGCTCTACATCACACCTCCTTCGCGCCGTCGTGGCGCACCATCGTCCGCGTAACGCACGATGATCATGCCGCCGGAGGCCTCGCGTTGTCGCCAGCGCTTGGCCCACAGGTCGAGAGCGTAGTGTAGGTAGATGTTGCCGAGGAGCGGTGAAATCACCGAACCTTGACCCGTTCCCCTGTCATCAACGGTTACGACGCCGTCTTCGAGAATACCTGCCTTCAGCCATTTCTGGATGAGGCGGATGATGCGCTTGTCGCCGATCCTATGTTCCAAGAAGCGCACCAGCCAAGATTGACTGACTGCGCCAAAGAAATTTTGGATGTCGGCGTCAACGATCCAGTTCACCTGCCGCGTCTCGATCGCTGTGCAGAGCGCGTCCAACGCATCATGTGGCCCTCTGCCGGGCCGAAACCCGTAGGAAAAGCCACAGAAGTCTCCTTCGTAGATGGCGTTGAGCACGATGACGGTGGCGCCCTGGACGATTTTGTTCTCGAGAGCCGCGATCGCTAACGGCCGCTGCTTGCCGTCTGCCTTTGGTATGTACGTCCGGCGAGACGGTTGCGGGCGGTATGTTCCTCGTTGGACCCGTTTGTGCAGATCGGCGAGCTGGGGCTCGAGATCTTCCTCGTAGTCCTGCCACGTCATGCCATCCACTCCGGGAGCGGCCCTACGCCTGAGCGCAAAGAACGCCGCCCGCAGTGTATCGACATTGATGTGGTGAAGGAGCGCGGTGAACCGGTCCTTCTTCCTCAGCCTTGCGGCTGCCCGTACGCGGTCCAGCGACTGGGTCATGCGAGCCCGGCCCTGTGTCCGGTGTATGCGCCGCTGTTCCGCGTTTCCCTTGGTCCCCAGCCTTGGCTCCACCCACTCCTCCGCCGGTAATCCGGCTTTGTTCGTCGGCTTCTCAGCTACTATGCCAGAGTCAGACTTCTCCGTGTCGTGCATCAGCGGCTACGGCTCCTCGCCTTCCCGCTGCGGACCATATCCTCGGAGGAGGAAGGTGGCCGACCCGGAGATATCCCGGTTCCCGTACAAGGAGCTTCCATGCATGCCAGGGTCTACGACCACGCCGGGCTGGACGGGTGCTCGCGTTTGCGCACTCGCCCATGTTGCCTTCCGCTCTTTGGACAGCGTCGACGCCCGGGATAACACTGTTTCGCGGCTCAATGGCTGGCCTGCATGCTCCCCTACCGACGCTTCGCCGACCCCCTCGCGGAGGCCTGCGCACGGCTCGGGGCCGATGTGGTTCGCTACACCTTCATCGCAATGGACTTTCACCATCTACTCCTTGCCGGTCTCCCGGCGCACCCAAAGTCGTGCTAACACGCATAACCACAGCCGGTAACAACGTCTTGCCCGGATGTGCATCGTGTGTGAGATGGTGCTGATGAACGTCTAGGGACCAAGCTCCGGGATTTCACCCGTTATCCAGGTGTCCGTGAACAGGGTAGCTTCCGTCGTTTCTCGGCATGGCCTTTCTCGCGGTCTGAGCCAGTTCCGGTATATTTGGCATTGCCCTCGGTTCTGATTTCTTGCCGTCGGTTTGATTGGAGAGCCATTGATCGTCTTGCGAGCGCTGCGTGCCGAGCCCAAGCTGGCGAACGGTGCAATTAGCCCGGGCTCCTCTTCGGATCGGCGCTACGCGGAAAAGTCCGCTCCTCTTGGAATTTCCTATCAAGCTTTTGGATTTTCACTGAGCCGCCCCCTTTGCCGATGGCCCTGGCCAGGGCGCCGCCAGCCGTCGCGTCCGTCTTCTTTTCGAAAGATTTGACCACCTTGTTGGTCCTATCCTGTTCCAGGTCCCAGCGATCCTTCGTGTCGTTTTAGGTCAGCGTGAATTTGGGAAGCTTCGTCATATCTCCTACACCGTTTCAGTATCCGCAACAGATTCGGAAATGTCCCTGAAAGTCCGTGGTCCCCGTTCCCGCGATCGAGTGCTTCGGAACAACCGTCGCCTGCGAAGCTATGAGGCGTGACGACCATGAGGCCATCGCCACGGACGCGCGATCCGCAATCGATACGCTGTCCTATCCGCGCCGTCACCGAGTTGACGATTCTGGCGACCGACCATCCCTGGCTGCTGTCGATCATCGCGGGCGCCTGCGCTTCGGCCGGCGCCAACATCGTCGACGCGCAGATCTACACCACGACTGACGGCCGCGCGCTCGACACCATCTCGATCTCGCGCGAATACGATCGCGACGATGACGAAGGCCGCCGCGCGACGCGGATCGGCGAGATGATCGAGCAGGTGCTGGAAGGCAAGCTGAGCTGCCCGAGGCGACGGCGAAGCGCGCGGTGCGTAGCAAGGCGCGGCCGTTCATCGTCGAGCCCGAAGTGACCATCAATAACCAGTGGTCCGACCGCTACACCGTGATCGAGGTCTCCGGCCTCGACCGGCCCGGCCTGCTCTATCAGCTCACCACCGCGATCTCGAAGCTCAACCTCAACATCGCCTCGGCCCATGTCGCGACCTTGGGCGATCGCGCCAGCGACGTGTTCTATGTCACCGACCTGCTCGGCGCTCAGATCACCGCGCCGACCCGGCAGGCCGCGATCAAGAGCGCGCTGCTGCATCTGTTGTCGACCGAGGACCAGGCGGCGAAGCCGGCGGCGTCATGCCGGGCGCACACAAGCGCAAACCCGGAATCCATCGGGCCGAGCATTTTGCGGTAACATGGATTCCGGGCTCTCGCTGCGCGAGCCCTCAGATGCGCAATTGCGCATCGGGGAATGATGACGGATGGGACTGCTGCAGGCCCACCTCATTCATACCGCTCTAGCCGAACAGTCGCATCAGCAACGCCTTGCCGACCGGCGCCGCGCGCACGCTGCGGAAGGCGCGGACATATTCACCGGCATAGAATGCGCGGACGACATTGATCCGCGTCGCGACCGCGTCCTCGAAACGGACGCCGAAGCCGTCGCGGGTGCGGCGGACCACGGTCGCGCTCACGTTCTGGCCGTAGACATTGCACCTGATCGAAGCGCCGATTGCGGGCGGTGTGGGATCGATGAAGCGCGCGCCCGAAATCGAGATGTCGGCCATCCGCACCAGCCGCGGCTCGGCGCCTTCGTGGATCAGGATCGGCTCGTCGCGCTCGAACCGCTCGGCCTTGCGGCGCCGCGGCTGCTCGATGCAGATGAAGCACACGATCGCGAGCACGACGCAATTGTACAGGCTCCAGGCCAGCGCCAGCCCGCCATAGGCGATGCTGTCGCCGCGCAGATGCAGGATGAAGGCGTAGGCGATCGCAAACAGCGTGATCAGCAGGGCGGCACCGTAGAGCCGCAGCAGCGGCCACTCGATGAAGCGGCGGTTGCGGTCGCCGCCCTTGGCCGTCACCTTGAATTTGTGGCCCTGCGGCCTGGCGAGGCCGGTCACGACCGCCTTCAGCACCGCGGGCGCCGCGAGGTATTGCGACACGTCGGTCATGATCGCGAGCGAGCGGCCGCGCGAAATCCAGGCCATCGTGAAGGCGTGCCAGACATAGAACGGCAGGAAATATTTTAGCAGCTCGAACAGGTCGGCATGGACCGCCTTGATCCCGAACAGCAGATAAAGCCACGGCACGACCAGGCCGAACACCTTGGTGCCGTAGACCGCCGCCCAGCTCATGAAGGCGTCGACCAGCGACAGCCGGTCCATAAAGGCGAGCTTCGATTGCCGCGAGAACGGCCCGCTGCGGCCGCGGAAGATCTGCATGAAGCCGAGACACCAGCGTCCGCGCTGCGTGATGTATTCCTTCAGTCCCTCCGGCGCGAGTCCGATGGTCAGGCGCTCGTTCAGATAGACCGTGCGCAGTCCCTTCTCCTTCAGCCGCAGTGTGACGAGGTAATCCTCCGTCACCGAATCGGTCGGGAAGCCGCCGATCTGCATCAGGCCGGAGAAGCGGATCAGCGATGAGGTGCCGCAGCAGAACGCCGTGTCCCAGGCATCCTTGGCCGGCATCAAAATATCGAAGAAGAAGCGCTGCTCGTCGGGCCACACATCGGTCGCCGCGAGATTGGTCTGGATCGGATCCGGGTTGATGAAGTGCTGCGGCGTCTGCACGACGCCGACGCTGCCGTCCTGCATCAGGCTCATCGCCCGGGTCAGGAAATCCGGCATCGGGACGAAATCCGCGTCGAGGATCGAGATGAACTCCGGCCGCTCGGCCAGCCCGGAAACGTGCTGGAGCGCATGATTGATGTTGCCGGCCTTGGCGTGGCGGTTGTCCGGGCGGGCCAGATAGTTGCAGCCGAGCTCCTGGGCGAGCCGGCGGAGCCAGAGCCGCCGCCCGTCGTCGAGCACCCAGACGCGGTAATTGGGATAGTTGAGCCCGGTCGCGCCGATGATGGTGCGCTCCAGGATCGCCTTCTCCTCGTTGTAGGTGCAGATGAAGACGTCGACGAGCGGCGCGTTTGCGGGCAGCTTCGATCGGCGCAGGATCGAATTGACCTCGGGTGAGCGGTCGATCGTGCGGCTGAGGAACAGCAGCGACAGGCACACCGCGATCATCGAGGCCGCCTCGGCCAGCATGAAGGGATAGCCGACCAGCGCGTCGGCGGTGAGGCCCGGAGGCGGCAGGGTGTGGGTCACCCGCCACGCGAAATAGTGGACCAGCAGGACGAACGACATGCCGGTCATCATGACGCGGGCCAGGGTCTGCTCGCGGCGGAGCAGGGGCAGGATGGCAAGGCAGGCGCCGAAGGCGACCAGCCCGGGCGCGAATGCCGCCATCATGACTTTGCCACGTCCGCGTTGAACACCACGCGCCCGGTGCGGCCGACCGCGCAATCCTTGCCCGTGGTATCGAGCGCCGGCATCGAGACCGTGACCCGATAGGGTTCCTTGTTCAGCGCATCCGGATTGATCGCAAGGTTCGCGGGCGCGCCCGACGCGCCGGTGAGATTGACGATCTCGCCCTGCAGCGCGGCGCTGCCGTCATTCGGCTCGAAGCTCGCCTGCTCGCCGAGTTTCAGTCCGTTGTAGACGCTCTCGGTGACGTTCGCCGTGACCACCGCGCCGCTGCAATCGAGCAGCTTGAGCAAGGGCTGCCCGGCCCTGACGTCCTCGCCGGGCGACGTCATCATCTCCCAGATGCGCCCGCCGACCGGCGCCTTGATGTCGGCTTCCGCCCGGTTGACGTAGTGCAGCTGCTCGGCTGCGATCTCGTGGGTCAGCCAGTCGATCTCGGCATCGGCATGCGCCAGATCGGCGCGCAGATCGCTAACGCGCTGGCGCATCTCCTCTTCGCGCTGCACGGAGCTCGGCCGGTCATTGTAGCTGTCGCCGAGATAAGTGCCATTCCTTGCGGCGGTGAGCTCGACCTTGGCGGCGTCGAGACGCCGTCGAGCGCCGATTTCGGTCTGCTGCGAGATCGCCTGCTCGCGCGTCAGGCGGGCCATTTCGACCGTCGACACGCTGCCCGACTTGATCAGCGACGACGCCCGCTCGACGGCGGCCACGGCCTCCTCCCGCCGTGCGGCGGCGGCCTCGATCGCGGTCTGGATTTCGGCGATCCGGGCCTCGAGCTGAAGGATGCGGCCGTCACGGAACTGGCCGGCCTGGCGGGCAAGATCCTGTTGCGCCGTCTCGGCGGCCGCAAGCTTGGCGGCCAGACTCGGGCGCTCATTTTCCAACCGCGACATCTGTCGCCGGAGATCATCGAGCCGGGCGCGATCGCCGCGTGCGTTAACGACGTGAAGGATCGCATCGCCCTCGTGAACCACGCTGAGCTGCGTGGATTTCTGCGGCTTCGCGCTCACGGTGCCGTCGATCGGTGAGCGCAAGGTCACGATCCTGGCGTTGACCACGGCCTCCACGCTCGAGGTCTGCAACACAGCCCTGAGCGGCAGCCATCCGAAGACGGTGACGATGGCAAGGCCAATGCCGACCTTGAGCAGGCGGCGAACCATCCGGCCTGAGCCTGCGGGCGCTTCGGGATGGGGAGCGCTATCGCTGGCCGGCTCGCTGACCGGCTCGTCGTGTGCCGGCTGCAACCGATCCTGCAAATCGCGCTGCAACCCCCGTGCGCCCAATTCCTCGTCCTTGCTGACGGACGTATGATCTTCGGGAACGGGCTTCTGCTGTTCCTGATTCATGATGACCGGCCCCTGAACTGTCAGTGCGGGCGGGGTTCAGAAACCGTAATCCTGAAAGGCCAACGTGCTTTTTGGGGTGCCCCTTCGACATGGGGCGCACCGTCCCACCGAACGGGGCTGTTATACGCTGGCCCATTGATGGCCACTGATGCTATCTTGGATTTCTGACGCCCAAGCCTACGTGTTGCATACAACCTAGACGTTTGCAATAGCCATTTTCTACTCAGGGCGCAACGAAACCGCGCGCTCTCGTAAAGCGGTTGCAAGGCTTGACGCTGACGGAAGACACGTTGCTCGATAAGGAATGGCCCGTGCTCCCTTGGGTTTTCGTGCCCACGGCTGCGCTCGGCCGCTCGCCTTTATCAAACGCGAATTGCTCAAGCTCCAAGCTCCTGCCGAAAGCGCGGACAACGAACCTCCAGCCGCGCTGCCGTGGCCTACTGCACTTACGATCGAAAGCTCGCCGCGGATATAGATGTGAATCGGCGTGGGGTCCGGACGCCGATCGGCGTCCCAAGTGCTTGATTGACTTCGCGCGTGCGGGGTCAATGTTCAGCGTCGATCCACAGTCAGTGCATTGTCGGAGACTCCTCGGCAGCGATTCAAGTCACATCGTCGTCTTCGTCTCGGTCCGCCTCGAGTTGGTCGGCCTCGTCCGACGCCAGCACCGGAAACTCTCCCGCCAGCATTTTGTCCTTGCTGAGCAGGCCAGCCTCCTCGAGCATCTCCATGTCCGGAAGATCGCGCAGCGTCTGGAGGCCGAAGTGCGACAGGAACGCTTTTGTCGTCACGTAGGTGTAGGGGGCCCCTAACTAGCTGCGGGCTGCGCGGCCCGGCAGCGATGAACTCGAGTGCGCGCAGACGGGCGATGGTATCGCGGCTGACCTCCTTGCCGAAGAAGGATGACAATTCGCTGCGATTGATCGGCTGGTAATAGGCGATGTTGGCGAGATGGCTCGCTGAGGAGCGGCCCAAGGCATCCACAGTTCGTCACTCTCCTGCGTCGATCCAGAATTCTCCATTCTCCATTCGCCATATATCGCGACAGAATATGCCTCCGTGTACTGGTGGTTGGCAAAGTCGGTCATGGCGACTGCCGAGCCGCTAACTCAGCCTCAGCTGCGCGCAGTGAGGCTACACGCTTGCTCCTCCAGTGGAGCTGGCGGCTTTATGAGCATATCGAGCGTGGCGCGCTTCTCCGGTAGATGCGACGATCGCGGAAGTGTTGCTGATCAGATCCGCGCAATTAATTCCTTGGGTTTCCGGGCGCCGGCGAGCTCTAGTCTAGTCGAAGCCTATCCGCGCGCCTCCGCCACGCTCGGTTCCGGCCGGTGCGAAGTATTCGAGGCGTCAAAGATTGGAGGCATCGGAAATCATTCGTCCCGTCGTTAACGGCCGAGCAGACGCCGTTCAGGCAGTGGTGTTCCTACTCAGCGACGAGTCCTCTTACATTACCGGTTCAGAGATGGTCGTGGATGGCAGTCTCACGATCGGCGTCCCACACAAATCTGAAGTGCCCGATACAATTTTCTGATGGGTATCGACTGAATGACGCCAACACACCGTGTTCGTGCGCGGTTGTCAATTATGGCAGTTGCGATCACATATCCAAAGTACTATGTTGCTCGATCCAATTCCGCGCCTTGGAGAATGCGGGTTTATCGTGCCAGCCAGTATGGTAGTCGAATTCGCGGATGGGCTGTTCAGCAGTTCGTCCGCGAATCTCTTCGCGTCAGCCTCACTCGGAAAGGTTCTGTTTCTCGAATGGGGTATCGATTTGGCCCCTTCGACTGGTTGAAGGAAACATACCAAGTGTGTTTTAGCCCTATCCTTTTCGTGCTCATCGGCCGACGATGACTCTATGCCCCAACGCATGTGATGCAGCCGGGTCAGCACAGTTTTTCAGTGACGATCATTACCTAGGGTGGTCTTGCCTCCATCGGCAGTCAATTGCGAGTATTGGTAGTTGATCGTTTGCGGCAATTGTCGTCGATGGAGGGGCTTGACTATTTGGCAGGCCGTCGCAACCACCTAGCCCAGAAGGGGCAAGAAGATCAGGTTACACCGGCAGACTTGACCACGCCCCGCGCCGCCGAAGCCTGGACAGGCTCAGGCCACGCCTGCTGATTTCTCAAGCTGAAAGTTGCCCACCAGGATGCGACGCAGCCTGCGGGAGCGAAGCAATGAGGTATCCGCAGTCTAACGCAGCCCCGATGCTTGGCTTGCTCGCGCCATGCGCGGCCCACGCTCAGGAACACACGCCCGAGCCGATCCTGCGGGTGACGCTCGATCCGCCGTGCGTCGTGGTGAGACAGGCTGCCACGGAGCGGATCGAGGTGCTGGCGCCGAACTACATGACGGCGCCGCCCAAGCTGCCAGACTTCCAACCGCGCAATGCCCTGACGCGCCAGCTACGCAGCTCCAATGAGAGCGAAGAGCGCGACGGCCTCACTTATGGCGGCGTCCGGTTCGAATTCGCGATCCATCCGCAGGAGCCGGGCAGCTATGCGATCTCTGGCCTGACAATCGTCGCCATTTGTGCGGCCGATCCGCCGGCCACACGCGAGGCAACGCTCACGCTCCCGCGGATCGCATTTCAGACCTTCATCCCGCATGTGGCATCCGATCTGCAGCCCTTCCTCGCTGCAGGCAGTCTGTCGATCGCGCAGACCATCAATCGCTCGTCGGATCAGCTCGAGACCGGGAATGCCGTGACGCGAACCGTCACTATCGAGGACCGAGGGCATTCCGACGATGCTGTTGTCGCCGGAGAAATTTGCTGTCCTAGACGGGCTCAAGCTCTATCCCGCTCAATCGTCGCTTCAGACGTCGGCGCGCAAAGAATCGACGTGACGCATTTCGATGCGGTGACCTGCATGTCGAGGCAAGCGCGACGTGTTCGCGCGCGACTGGCTGCAACGGTTCGAACTGGTCGCGCCACGCATGCGATCGAGGCATTGCGGCTCGCTGCCCACGATCCTGTACTCGACGCCGAGATCAGCGTGGTCGAGCGCGCGCTCTTCCGCGGCAGCCGTTCGAAGCGATTCTAGAGAAGGACAGCGGGGCGCTTGCCGCCAGCGGCGAGAAGGGCCTGGTGCAGATTAATGGCGGTGCCGTATGCCGGCATGACCACCGATGCGTTCGCAAGCTCAGTGCGCGGCTGGCTCGGACGGCTCAGTTGCGGTGCCAGTTTGGAGGCTACGACGGCAAGATCCAAAACTGCCTGCCGATCACCAAAGTCTGGAACTACACGGTTCGGCTCTACCGGGCGACGGTGGCAATTGCCCGAGGCAAAACCGGCGGACTGAATACGCAAGGAGGAGATGCGAAATGAAAGCGCTTATCTTCGAAGGTCCCGGTAAAACGTCTCTCGCGCAGCGACCGAAGCCGGCCATCCTGGAATCCGGAGACGCCATCGTGCGCATCGTGAAAACCACGATCTGCGGCACTGATCTCCACATCCTCAAGGGCGATGTAACGACCTGTCAGCCCGGCCGAATCCTAGGCCATGAGGGCGTGGGCGTCGTTGACCAGGTTGGCGGTGGCGTGACCGCTTTCAAGGCGGGTGACCGCGTCCTCATCTCCTGCATATCGTCCTGCGGCAAATGCGACTTCTGCCGGAGAGGTATGTATTCGCACTGTCGCACCGGCGGGTGGATCCTCGGCAACAAGATCGACGGCACGCAGGCCGAATATGTCCGGGCGCCACATGCCGACACCAGCCTCCACCATTTGCCTGATGGGGTCGATGAGGAAGCTCTCGTCATGCTCAGCGACATCCTTCCCACCGGATTCGAGTGCGGCGTGCTCAACGGCAAGATCTCGCCCGGCTCCGCCGTCGCCATCGTCGGTGCCGGCCCCGTCGGCTTGGCTACGCTGCTGACCGCACAATTCTACTCGCCTGCCGAGATCATCGTGATCGATGTCAATGACAAGCGCCTCGCCATTGCGCGCCAGTTTGGCGCGACACAGACGGTCAACAGCGCCGACGGCAAAGCAGTTGAGAAGGTTCGCGCGCTGACGGGGGGAGAGGGCGTGGATGCCGCCGTTGAGGCCGTCGGTGTACCGGCGACTTTCAAACTCTGCACCGACATCGTCTCGCCGGGCGGCGTCGTGGCAAACGCTGGCGTACACGGCGTCAAGGTCGATCTGCACCTGGAACGGCTCTGGTTCCAGAACATATCGATCACCACGCGGCTGGTGGACACCGTCTCGACGCCCATGCTGCTGAAGACGGTCGTTTCCCACCGCATCGAACCGAAGCTGCTGATTACACACCGCTTCAAGCTCGACGAGATCATGGACGCCTACGACATGTTCTCGCGTGCGGCAGAGACCGGGGCCTTGAAGGTGATCATCGAGACATAACGCAACGAGGAAGGCGGCGGTGTCGGTAGGCGGAAGAGAGAGGTCCGACACAGCCCAGTGTCTGAAGTTGCGACGAACGAAATCGAAGGGCGCGCATCGTCGCCGCGGCACAGGCGATAACAATTTACGAAAGGAGATGGTCGAGCAGCGCACAAGCCTCAGCACCTTGAGCTTTCAGCTGCTCCAGGCGTCAGGACAGCACCGTCAAGTTAACGAATTAGAGCGGCCGAGGGGTAGACGACGGGCCATGCCGACCACCCGGGACCCTCTTTATCGCCGCCATCGCTTCCCACCGGAAGTGATCAGCATGCCGTTTGGTTGTATTTCCAGTTTCCCTTAAGCTTGCGCATGGTCGAGGAAATGCTGGCGGCGCGTGGCATTGGCGTGACCTATGAAACCGTGCGCAAGTGGGGCGGAAATCGGCAAGGCGTTCTCCGATCGGATCCGCCAGCGCGCACCCGCTCGCGGTGACAAATGGCATCTGGACGAAGTCATTATCTCGATCGCGGGCGAATAACATTGGCTTTGGCGCGCTGTCGACCAGAATGGCTTCGTTCTCGACGTCTTGATCCAGCGCCGAAGAGATTCGCGCTCTGCGCAATGAAGAAGCTCTTGAAATCCGCCGGCACGCTGCCGCGCGTGATGATCACGGACAAGCTGCGTTCGTACGGCGCTGCGAGAGCGAAGATGGGCTTTCACGTCGAACATAGCCAGCACAAAGCTCTCAACGATCGGCCCGAGAATTCTCATCAGCCGACACGGCTGACGCGAGCGGATCATGAAGCGTTTCAAATCGTCCCATCAGGCTCAACGGTTTCTGTCAGTTCATAATCAGGTCGAACCTTTTCCACTTCCCTATCCCGGAGCCGTCACGGCCGACTTCCGTCGCGCTTCGCGCGAGCGAGCCTTTGCGACTTGGCGCGAGATCTCCACGACAAGCGCTATCGCCGAATCTCGAACCTTGGAGTCGCGCCTCCTTCAGCTCGGCGGTCGATTAAGTTGACGATGCCTTTCGAAGTGTCTTTCGAGCTCTACAACCGCCCGGCGCTCCCACTCCTCAGCCCGCGTAAGCAGAGAGCAGCGCAGTACCGGTCGAAATGCCGCGGTCTGGCGGCATATCGAAGCTATTGCACGGTAGCGGCGCACATTTTCTATAACGGCCAGCCCGGTCATGTCTGGATCTTCCCTTTCTGTCCCGGCCGCGAACTTGCGGCAAAATTGTTTTCGATCCGTCGCCGCATTTGTATCCTCCCGCCGCAGATAGCTCTCGTACCGCAGCTTCTCTGCCGAGGTGAGCAGCTCTGGGGTGATTGTTGGCGAACCGATCGCGCTGCGGATTGCGTGCATGGACTTGCGCACCGCGTCGAGGAAGGCGCGCGGCTGGCGTTCTCCATCAGGTGCCAACGATCGGCGACCTGAACCGCATCGGGTAGTGCCTTGGCAACCGCCTCACCATAACCGCCACCGCGATCGCGTGACACGACCTTGATCCCAGGATGTTCAGCGAGCCAAGCTCGAACGGTCGCGACCTCCCGATCTGGCAACAACGTCACAATCCGTCGTCGCTCGAGATCGCAGACAATCGTTCCGTAGCGGCGATTGCGTCGAAAAGCCCAATCATCAATGCCGACAACCGTCAGCGGATCCGTTCGAAGCGCCGTCCGCCGTCGCACAACCCGAAGCAACGTATCGTTGCTGACCGGCAGCATCAGTCCTTTGGCAAAGCTCGCTGCAGGTCTGCCGCCCAGTACCAGCCCCAGATGGTGGACGATGCAATCCAGCCGTGCGGTCCGGCGCGACCGGGACGGGAGAACATCGTCCCCGAACCGTTCAGCGAAAATCCGCCGCCGACAATGAGGCACCTCGCAAACGAACCTCCGCGTGATCACGCGGAGGCGTATTTCCTTGCCAGCACAAGGCAAATCCGGAGCCTGTCGGTCGTATCGGCTATGGATTCGGCTTGATCTCGCCCCGCACAATGGGCATTCGGCCACGCCGCTTTCCGCTCGGACGGCTATAATAATCGAGTCAGATGAATCACTTACGCTCTCGATAGCCAACCCACTCGGCACAAGCGACGAAATTCGAATGCCGGTTCGCATGGTCCTGAGTCCCCCATTGGAGAACCGCAAGCTCGGCAGAGAACATCATCAGATCTGAGCCAGACCCGAACATTGACCCCGCACGCGCGAAGTCAATCAAGCACTTGGGACGCCGATCGGCGTCCGGACCCCACGCCGATTCACAGCGTCGTCTGGCGCGAAACGAGGCTCGTCGACCGGGTACGCGACTGGGCGCCGTCCTCGTTTCATCGTCACGTGGAGAGCTCGGCAACTATCCAGCGGATTGGCGGACTCCCCTCATTTTTGGTGGGTCGCTTGTCCCGTTCAATTGCCCTACGGTTGTCCAATCACTGGCCTGTTGATTGGCGAGGCTTCCATGCACGTGACCATGTTGCGGCAACACGTTGTCGGCCTGATCTGTGCTATGGCCGTTGGAATATCGCCGCTCGCTGCCCAGCCTTCGGCATTGCGCAGTTATAATGCGCCGATCGGCGAGAGCTCGGTCTCCGGCATTTCATTCGGCGCCTTCATGGCAATCCAGTTCGGCACAGCCTGGTCTTCGATCATCAAGGAAGTCGGTGCGGCCGCTGGCGGCCCCTATTGGTGCGCGGAGGCGAACTACTGGTACGATGTCATCACCGGGTATTGGGGGCCGATCTGGCGGGCGACGGGTCAATGCATGAAAGGGCCTGCGTCGGACCTGAACATCAAGCACTTCACGAATCAAGCTGATGCGAAGGCGTCAGCCGGCGAGATCGATGCACTTAGCAATCTTGCCAGGCAGAAAATCTACCTCTTTCACGGCTACAACGACGCGGTTGTCTATAAAGCCGCGCCCGATGCGGCTGCCGAGTTCTACCGCCACTATTTGGGCGATGGCAAGCGCGGCAATCTCTTCTATCAGACCGTGCTTGGCGCGGGCCATTCTTTCGTCGTGACGAAACAGAACGACGCGGGACTGAACGACTGCAGCGCCAACAAGGAACCGTATATCGACCAATGCGGCTACGATCAGGCCGGACTCATTCTGCAGCACATCTATGGCCGCCTGAACCCACTCAATCGCGGGCAACTCGCGAGTACACTCAAGAGCTTCGATCAGTCACTCTATACTAGCACTACGTTGGCAGATTGTTGATTTTGCCGCGTTTTATAGGATTCCCGAATCAATTTTTCAATGATTCATGGGTGGTCGGCTCTGGGAGGGCTGACCATGCCCGGATGGGAAGACGAACTCGAACGCTGGCTGATGCCGTTCTTGGACCGTTGCACCATTTCATTGCGGACGGTGTCTGGGACGCGACGCCGCTGGAGACAGAGCTGCTCAACCAGGCGGACCGACTTGTCGGCGGCAGGGATGCGGTGCTGGTTATTGATGACACCTCACTTCCCAAGAAGGGTAAGCGGAGTTATGCGGGATTTTGGGTGACGAGGTGATCAGGCGGCGTGGTTTGCCGGCATTTGGATGACCTCGATGCCGTCGTTGAATCTGACACCTGCGATCAGCTTCGGCAACTGATTTGTGCCTTTGAGCCGCCGCCAAGTCTTTGCTGCAGCGATGACCAGCTTGAACACCATCAGCCTGGCCGTGGTCAGCGACAACGAGCCCTTGGTGCGCACCGTCCTGTGCCGCACGGTGGCGAATACGCTCTCGATTGGGTTTGTCGTTCGCAAATGATCCCAATGCTCGGCAGGGAAGTCGTAGAACGCCAGCAGCTCGTCGCGATCCTTGGTAAGGCATTCAACCGCCCGACCGTACTTGGCGCGGTATTTCTCGGCGAAAACGTCGATCGCCGCTTCGGCGGACGCCCGGTTCGGTGCCCAGTAGACCTCGCGCAGATCCTTCTTCATGGTGGCCTGTACCGAGAGCGGGACCTTGTCGAGGACGTTCACGGTCTTGTGCACCCAGCATCGCTGGTGCTGCGTATCGGGACAGATCTCGTCGAGCGCCTTCCAGAAGCCGAGCGCGCCGTCGCCGACGGCAATTTCCGGGGCGGTCTGCAACCCGCGCTGCTTGACGTCGATCAGGAACTCGCGCCAGCTCTGCGCGCTTCCCCGCACGCCGACCTGAAAGCCGATCAGTTCCTTCTTGCCTTCCGGCGTCGCGCCGATCAGCACCAGCATGCATTCGCTGTGATCTTCCATGCGGGCCTGCAGGAAGACGCCATCGGCCCACACATACACGTATCGTCGCGCCGACAAGTCGCGCCTCTCCAGCGCTCGTACTCGCCCTGCCACTCGGCCGTCAGCCGGGAAATCACCGCGGGCGACAGGTTCGGCGCGTCCTTGCCCAGCAAGGCCGTCAGCGTCTCCTGGAAATCGCCGGTCGAGATGCCGCGCAGGTACAGAACCGGCAACAGCGCATCCAGACTTCTGGTCCGCCGTGCCCACAGCGGCAGGATCGCCGAGCTGAACCGGATCCGCTCGCCATCGCTGGACGTCCCGCGGTCGCGAATCTTCGCCCGCGCGACCTCGACCGGGCCGACCCCGGTCTGGATCCTCCGCGCCGGCCCGTAACCATGCCGCACCACACGGGCGCGCCCGTCGGCAAGCTTCAAGTCCTTCACGGTGGCAAGAAAGGTCTCGACTTCGACCTTGATCGCCTGCGCCAGAAGCTGCCGCGCACCAGCGCGCAGAATATCGGTCAGTGGATCGTCGATCTCATCGGGCTGACGAAGTGCAACAATATCGCTAGTCTCGTTCATGGCGTATCGCTCTCCTCGAGAGGTTCTGGCAGGCTCGTCACCCGCCTCGATACGCCGCCTATCTCAGTCCCTCATCACCCAGTTTCCCGCATAGCTCGAGACGGTGCGGCCGAAGGCGAGACGCACGTCCCGACTCGGTAAAAGCCAACTGGCGATCGGCTTCGCGGTCGGCGGGGAGCCTCCCAAGCCACCAAAACAGAAGAGCCTTTCATAGCATTCCGCTCTCTATTGCCTGGGTGCGCACACCAAGGGCTGAGATGCAGCCGCGATGGCGTGCTTGTGTGTGCCGTTGTCGAGGAGCTATCTATTGAACCTGCACTCGCGGCGGCCATTTAAAATGCAATCCTGTCGTTCGAACCAATCCCGGATTGACTGCAATGGTGTTGCCGGCTGGCTCGCCATCGATATCTGTGTTGGGCCGGCGCGATGGAACTGGACCACGTTATCCAACGGGGGCATGCACGGCCACGGCTTCCCCTCCGCGTCCCAAAAGACCCAGCGCTCGGCGATCTTTCTTGCCTTTTCAGGAGACTGGGTTTGCCAAGGCTCCTTGAGTGCCTCGTTAACGTAGTGGGAGACGTCAGCTCTAAGGCCGCATGTGCGGGCTATCGTTGCAAGGCGCCCGGCATCAATGAGCCGCGCCGCGAAGTCGTTCTCTGCGTTCATTTTCCGAAGCCTTCGCGCCTTCTCGTCGTCCGTGTTCCCTTCATGTTCATCAACTAGGAGCCCGGGGGAAATGCCGCGATACGCGTGGTGACCTAACGCCCGTCGGTGTCGGCCGAGCGGACGCCGTCCCGCGCCTCAAGTCACGCGCCGCTAACTCCGCTGGCCAACCAAAGCTTCAACTTGCGATGATAACCATACCCAAGAGAGGGCGGCCTGGGCTATGCCCGAAGAGCTGCATTCTTTGTGCCAAAACAAAACCCCTGCAATCTGCAGCGTAGTTGTGACGGCTTTGTCTACTTTCCGACTTGCGTGTCGTTGTCTTGCCAACATGTACTTTGGTACCCAGGCATCCAGCCAGGCTGGAGATCGATCAGCTCTTCACCTTTACGGAACGCGCCGGCATTGTTGGCTTTGAAATCGCTCCACAACATCCAGGTCTCGCCAGCGCTTCAGCTCGAAGCTGTAATTCCGCGATACCAGGTACCCATGCGGCGAATACTTCCAATGCCGATGCAGCCACTCGCGCGCGACTTCCTCCGGCACACTAGGAAATGATGATTGAACCCGGAGCCCACCATTCATCGAATGGTGTTTTGACCGCACCACTCGGCTCAAACTCTGGCGCCAACGCCGTGGGGTACTTGTCCATAATGGTCATTAGATCGGCTGAGAACTTGACGAGGTTCACGACCTGTGCGCGGGATGATCTGAGGCCGGCAAACTGGACGAGTTTTGGCTAGAGTTTTCGCATCGATTCCCTCGGCTGGGAGGAGTGAAGACGATGAAGGCCTCGAAGTTTTCGGACGGCCAGAAGGCGTTCATCCTGAAGCAGGGCAACGATGGCGTTGCGGTGGCGGAGACCTGCCGCAAGGCCGGGATCAGCCAGGCGGACCTATTTCAACTGGAAGAAGAAGTACGACGGATTGCTGCCGACCGAGATGCGACGGTTGAAGCAGCTCGAGGAAGAGAACAGCAAGCTGAAGAAGCTGGTGGCGGATCTGCCGCTCGACAAGGAGATGCTGCAGGACGTGATCCGCCAAAATGTATGGTCCACTCCGTCCGTGCAAGCCTGTTCGGTCTCGTAACGAGCACAGTCTGCTTAAATGTATCCGGCCTCTCGCGAGCGAGCTGCGGTTGCAGCCAGGCCAAGATGAGATACGCGCGCGCTGTTCCTGGATAGCTTCGTCGTGCTGGAGCACGCTTTCGGCAGGAAGGCTTACAGTGCGCCGGATCAACGTTCTCGTCATCGTTTCCTCGAGCCTCGCAGTCTGCCGGCCAGGAGCTCTATGCCACCGTGGGGTCACGGCGTTCGTAGGTTGCTCCCGGCCGATTGAGAATCACCCATGCGACGCGCGCGACCTTTGCCGCCAATGCCACCGTGACTTTGTTGATGTGCATGCGCTTCTGCAAGGTGTCGATCCAGGCGCCGAGCCGGCCTCGGCTTCGATCAAGGTGGATGACACAGGATCGTGCGCCGTGGATGAGCACGCGCCGCAAATAGTGGTTCCCTCGGCGGCTGATTCCCAGCAGCGTCGTCTTTCCGACAGTCGAGTGCCGTCTTGGGACGAGGCCCAGCCAAGCAGCCATATCACGTGCGGTGCGGGACTGCCGGCCGTCTCCAGCCGAAGCCAGGATTGCGGTGGCTATGAGCGGGCCGATGCCGGGTACTGTCATCAGCCGTCGAATCCTCTGCGGCATTTGCTTCGATCTCACGGGTGACTTCGGTGATCCGCTCTTCGAGATGGCACAGGTCGCCGAACAGATCTCCCAGCAGCCGGCGCATCATCGGCGTCAGGTTGTTTTCCTCGCTGGCCAGTACTCGCGGCATGTCGGCCTTGAACTTACCCACCCCCTGATGGATTGCGACGCCGAACTCGATACACAGCGCCCGCATCTGGCAGATCAGTCGGGTTCGCCCGGTTACCATGCGGTCGCGGATACGGTGAAGCGCTTGCAGCTCCGCCTGCGTCTCCGTCTTGATCTCAACAAAGCGCATGGTCGGCCGCGTGACGGCCTCGGCGATCGCAGCCGCGTCGATCACGTCGTTCTTATTCGAATTGACATAGGGCTTCACGGTCAGCATGTGGCTGTGGTGCAGGAGCCGGTCGAGGATCGCAGTGGCGACGACGGGATCACCGAACACGTCAGAGTACCGCGTGGGGCGCTGCTGACAGCCATTCTTTGGCGGCTTCATCTCGCTTAGGACTGCGGACTTCTTGCGCCCCCTCCCCTCATTGGTACGATACTTGCTGTTCTCCTCGCAGGTCGTCAAAAACAGAAGGGAGGAGAAATGACCAAGACGCCGAACAAGGACAATTGTCGTAGTGGCGGGCGTGCGACAACGAAATTCGATGCCCTGGTCGTCGGAGCAGGCGTCGCCGGTCTTTACCAGCTGTACCGGCTACGAGAGCTCGGGCTGAACGTCAGGGCGATCGACGCTGCCTCGGGTGTCGGCGGCACTTGGTATTGGAACCGTTATCCTGGTGCGCGTGTCGATTCAGAAGGCTACCAGTACCAGTACCTTTTCTCCGAAGACCTCTACAAACGATGGAGCTGGAGCGAAAGATTTCCGAGCCAGCCCGAAATCGAACGCTGGCTGAATTACGTGGCGGATCAGCTTGACCTGCGCAAGGACATTCAGTTCGGCACAACGGTCCAGAGCGCGCATTTTAATGAAGCGACGGAGCGATGGGTGGTCGTGACCGACAAAGGTAATGTGATCGATACCCAGTTTGTCGTCGCCTGTTGCGGTGTGCTTTCGGCACCCCATGTGTCCTTTCCGGGGCAGGAGGCGTTCAAGGGGCAGGTGTTTCATACGGCGCGATGGCCGCAGCAACCGGTCGATCTTGATGAGAAGCTCGTCGGCGTGGTTGGTAACGGACCAACGGGGATCCAGGTGATCCAGACGATCGCGGAAAAGGTTGGCCATCTCAAAGTATTCGTCCGCACGCCGCAATACATCATACCTATGAAGAATTCCAAGTACACTGCCGGGGACGTCGAGGCCTACAAGTCAAAGTTCAAAACCCTTACCGAGCGACTGCCGCACACGTTCACGGGCTTCGAACATGACGTCGAGTACGCCTGGGCCGGTCTGCCACCGCAACAACGCCGCAGGGTGATTGAAGACTGCTGGAACGACGGTTCCGTGAAGTTGTGGATATCGTCCTTCGCCGAGCTGTTCTTCGATGAGGCGGTGAACGCGGAGATCTCCGAATTCGTGCGCGCGAAAATGCGCGAGCGGCTCAGAGATCCAAAACTTTATGACCTGCTGATCCCGAGCGATTACGGATTCGGCACTCATCGGGTGCCCTTGGAGCAGAATTTCCTCGAGGCGTTCCATCGAGTCAATGTGGAAGTTGTCAGCGTCAAGACCAACCCTATCGAGCGCATCACGACCGAAGGGATCCAGACGGTGGACGGCACAGTTCACCCGCTCGACGTCATCATCTTGGCAACGGGCTTCGACGCAGCAACGGGCGCTTTGACCCGCATCGACATCCGCGGCCGCGATGGACGATCCCTGAAGGAGGATTGGGGCCGAGACATCCGGACCACCATGGGGTTGCAGGTGCACGGCTATCCCAATCTCTTCACAACCGCAGTGCCGCTTGCCCCGGTGGCCGCGCTTTGCAACGCGACAACCTGCTTGCAGCAGCAGGTCGAGTGGATAACTGGATGCATTAGCTATCTCCGGGACAACAATTTGAAGGTGATCGAACCCTCCAAAGAGTTGGAAGATCAATGGGTGGCGCATCACGACGAGCTCGCCAACGCAATGCTGATCGCCAAGACGAATTCCTGGTACTTGGGGTCGAATGTTGAAGGCAAACCGCGCCGAGTACTCGCCTACACCGGGGGCGCAGGCAACTATCGGCAAAAGTGCGACGAAGTCGCCGCAAGTGGCTATCCGGGCTTTACCGCGCACTAGGAGTTTCAAGTCGCGGAGAATCGTGGACGAACTCATCATGCGATCTCAGTGACGCCGGCAGGTTTGCGCCAAGACGCGATCCTAGACCGCTTGCGCGGTGAACAAGAACTTGTCGCACAATCGGACATATGGTAAGTTGCTGCCAACGTTTCATTCCCGCATTACAAAATGCGCGTCCCGTCCGGTGGCGTCATAGAATTAGGTGCGATAGCCTGAATTGTCGAGGTAGCTCGCGGATTTCTCCGGGGTGAATGCATGTCAGGACTCTGAAATGGACCCGCGGAGCGGGACCGCTTGAACCGGTTTGTTAGTTGGAAACTGACCGCTCCTGTTCCCTTTCTATCACGCTGCCAGAGACTCTGTCTGCTGCTGTTGCTGTGGACATGATGGTCAACGCGCCGGCGTTGTCCATCATGTCCACCGCGTTCGCGACCTGCATCTGTTCGCCGCCATCATGCTGTGATCGACAACGCGGACGGCGATGTTCTCTCTGCTGCACGCTGGATGGATCAGAGACGGAGCGTCTTCTGGAGATCCCATCGGGGATAATCGAACGCGCGGCAGGCGCTGCTGTGGTTCCATGAACACGGCCTCGACCTACCGGGTGTAGCAGCTGAACGGCGACACAGCCTGGCGGCGGCCCAACTACGCGACCCTCCACAGGATGGTCGAGAATTTGGTCTACGGCGGAGCCCACGTTTATGGTAGAACAGCCGCGACGGGTTCGGCGTCCCTGGGGCAGGTGCGAAGATCCGCCGCAGGGTGGCACTGGCGCGGCAGAACCCCAAAATACCCCCAGGAGCATCCCAATCAGCAAAGTCTCTTCTCTTCAACAACATAGACAAATGGTGTTCTGATGCGCGGTCGTAGAAGCCGATCGCAGTTTGCGATGCAGTCTGGAGCTGTGATGAAGCGAGGTGGATCTCATATTTCGCATGCGGCATGTCTCAAAATGCGATGGAGGTGCCGTGTCAACTGGATGGTGCAGCTATGGAAAAGCCAAATTTCCTTGAAGCAGACCATGTTTCTTGGACGGTGCCGGATCTTGATGCCGCCATTTCTTTCTACTGCGATGTCTTCGGCGCCACCGAGCTCTTTCGCTTGGGACCGCTGGATGCCGCCGACCTACCTCGCGGAACGGACGGTCGAGACTGGATGGAATCTCACGTCAACGTGGCGGAGGCCAGGTTGAAGTTCGCTATGTTGAAACTCACGCCGAATCTGAAATTTCAACTTGTTCAATACGACAAGCCTAAACAGCGCCGGTTTGACTTGCCCCGGAACTGCGATCGTGGCGGACACCACCTTGGCCTTCGGGTGGATGATGTCGGTAAGGCGGCTAGCTATTTGGCCGCTCACGGCTGCACTGTCCTCGACGCAATTTACATCGATGCGGGCCCGCTGGCTGGAAAGACCAATCTCTATGTTCTTGATCCTTGGGGGCACCAACTTGAAATCGTCGACTGAGTGCTTGCTGGCACAACTCGTAGGTCGTCGGTGATCATTTACCCTTTATAGGGTCCGGTGCCGGGCCGGTCACCGAGGCATTGACCTCCTCATCCGGAAACGTTTCGGTCTTCTCGGCGAGCCGTGCTCCTCCTCGGTCAATTCATCGGTGATGGCGCAATAGTCCGCGAAGGAACTCGCGGGCGTGATGGATTTGGCGATCAGCGCTTGAAGCTCGCGCGTAAACTGTTCGTTGCCGAGTTGTTGAATTGGACCGTGATCGCCAGGCGCAGGAGAAGTTGGTGGTGCCGACCACGTCCCGCTTCGTCGTGACGGACCCCAAGGGCCTTCATGGCGGCGCAGAAGCGGATCGACGGGCTCGAGAGTCGTTCGTGAAGAACTGGCGCCGGCGCCCGGCTTAAGCGGTGTTTCGAGCCGGGACGGTCTCGAAGAAGGCTCGGATGATGACACGCAAGAGCTCTGCGAGCCATCGCAGCAGCAGGCCGAAGTTATAGCCGGCAGCGGCGAGAACAGCGTTGATGCGGTCGCCGAGGCGTCCCTTGAGATAATTTCTGTCCATGCGGTGCTCGGCCTTGACGTGGCCGATGACGGGCTCGACAGCCGCGCGACGCTTCATCTCGCGACGGATGGAAGCTGTGACGCGGCGGACCTGACCCGAGATCCAGACCCTGAACCGATGCGGGTGGTTGTGACCGCGATATCCTTTGTCGACGTGGATACGGCGAACCTCCACCCCGGTAAGCTTCTCCATGTCGGCGATTACGGGACCGAGCGTGTGCCCATCGAAGGGATTGCCATGCAGGGCCTTCGCATGGAGCACGAACTGGCCGCCCTTCGGAGACGTCACAGGGGTGGCGATGCTGACCTTGCAGCCGAACTCGTAGGGCGCGCGGGCTTTACCTTGCCGATGCACTCAACCTCCGGAGCATGTAACGCATAGACCTTCGGACCGCGCTGATGCTGATCCTGGCTGCGCACCTGCTGCGCTAAACCGAGCAACGGGCCGAAGCGAGCTTCCAGCACCGTATCGCCATCAATCTTGCGGCGGATGTCGCGGATGATCCGGCCAAGCCGTGTCCGCAGGAACTTGAGCTGCCGCCGGGCGCGTTTGAACTGGTGGGCGTGGGTATAGCGGCCGGTCATGATGGCGGCGCGCTTGGCCAGGCGCAGATAGCTCTGGCGTAGCGGCACACGGTTGCGCTTGGCGAGCCCGACCAGCTTGATGATTGCTCGATGCAGGAGCCGCGCGTCGGTCGGATGCGCAACCGCCTGGGCTGCACCGTGGTATGTGCGCCATGACGGCGCGAAGAAGGAGGTTGAATATGTAGACCATCTTTCGAGCAGCCTTGCTGCGCAAGAGATGAGGGCAGGCCCCTCGGACTCGGATTGCAGGATCAGAGTCCAAACCGCCACAAGCTGCCTTAGCTCAATGGCTGAGGTGGTGAGCGTTGCTGGAAAAGGCGGGCGATCAGCCCGTCAGGTGAGCCACGGGAAGACGAACGCAAGTAAACCGCCGATGATGCATCGAAAGTACAGTTCAGGTGTTGTCGAAACCAGGGGCGATACCACCTCCTGGGATCAAGCGCGGCGAGAGCCTGTCTATTGGCCGGGCGGCAACCGGTGTAGAGGCGGCGTGATCCCGATGGCAGGCTCTTGCGCGGAACATGGGAACCTGCGTCGCAATGCCAAGGGAGACCCCAAAGGCGGCGGCCCCCCGAGGGCGGAGTACCAATGCGCGACGCAGGGGCGGACGGGTTCGTAATAGTGATGAGGCCCGGTAACACGGGCGGAGCGAAGGGACCCGATCTTCCAGCCAAAGTCACAGGCCAACCGGAAACGGGAGGAGCCGATGACTGAGGCAAAGTCGTATCAGATCCCCAAACATCTCGTTTGGGAAGCTTGGAAACAGGTGAAAGCGAACCGCGGGTCAGCGGGTGTGGACGGGGTCTCCATCGAGGAATTCGAGAAGGACTTGAAGAGAAACCTCTACAAGATCTGGAATCGAATGTCGTCGGGGACATACTTTCCGCCTCCCGTCCGTCTCGTGGAAATTCCCAAGGCTAATGGAGGGAAGCGTCCGTTAGGAATACCCTCTATAGCTGACCGCGTGGCTCAGACGGTTGCAAAGATGGTTATAGAGCCGACGATGGAACGAATATTCCATCCCGACTCCTACGGCTATCGGCCCGGCCGTTCGGCGCTTGACGCAGTGGGGACAGCGCGAAAGCGTTGCTGGAAATTCGACTGGGTTATCGACCTTGATATCAAGTCGTTCTTCGACTCGATTCCTTGGCACCTGATCGAAAAGGCCGTCGCCCACCACACGGAGCTGAGCTGGATTCGTCTCTACGTAAAGCGGTGGCTGCAAGCTCCCGTGGAGAAAGAAGACGGAATCCTAGTCTAGTGGAGAGAACACGCGGAACCCCTCAGGGTTCAGTGGTTTCTCCGCTGCTCGCAAATTTGGTTCTGCACTATGCATTCGATCGCTGGATGCAGCGGACCTTCCCTTGTTTGTGTTTCGAAAGATACGCTGACGATGCGATAGTCCATTGCAGAACTGAAAGCGAGGCTCGAACCGTGATGGAGGCGATCCGAAAACGTCTTGCGGAATGTGGTCTGGAGCTCCACCCGGAGAAAACCCGGATCGTCTACTGCAAGGATAACAAACGGAGAAAGGAATGCGAACACATCTCGTTCGACTTCCTTGGCTACACCTTCCAGCCGCGCAGCGCTCGCGATCGAAAGGGCGAGAAGTTCCTCAACTTCCTCCCGGCAATCAGCAACAAGGCTGCCAAAGGAATCCGACAAACCATTCGCTCATGGCGACTGGGTTCGACGCGAAACCACTGGAGTCTTGAAGAACTCGCCAAGCTGATTGATCCTGTCGTGCAAGGATGGCTGAACTATTACGGACGGTTTTACCGGACGGAATGTGTCAACGTCCTTCGTCACGTAAACGACGCGCTCGCCCGTTGGACGAGGCGGAAATACAAGCGGTTGAAAGGCCGGAAAGTCGCCTCAGTATATTGGTTGGGACGGCTCACACAGCGCGATCCGAACCTACTCTATTTGTGGCGGGTCGGCATTCGACCTGCGGCTGGAAGATAGAAGCCGGATGAATCGAGAGGTTCACGTCCGGTTTCGTGAGAGCCTCGGGGTGCAAATCCCCGGGGCTACTCGACCGACCACCACGCGCTCCAGGTCCTTCGGGCCGAGGGCGCCTGTCTTGTGCGCCACCGACAGACTTTCCTGGATTAGCGCAACGAGCTGCTCCTCGCCGAGCCGCTGCCGCCAGCGCGTCATCGACGATCGATCGAACGGCAGCCGGTGGCAGAAGCTCAACTCGCCGCAGAAGTATTGTCGAGTAGGCCGAGGGAGTTTCACCCTCGGCCGCTCACAGATCCGGACGTGATACTCTCGCATCATCCGGCTCCTGTCATCCAACCGTAGCCCGTCCAAGCTTTTGCCAATGGACAAAGAGCTTTGGATTTTGCTTCGCCATCTCATTGGGTTTCCGCAACGACCGTCCCCGATGGCCCTTCAGTTGCTTGTACTTGCACCGAAGCCACGCGCCGAGGCGCTCATCGAAGTACTCATAGAGCCTACGCAGTTCCGTCGGGTAGAATCGCCCGTAGTATTGATCCCAGCCCCGAAGGACGGGGTTGAGACTACGCGCGATGTCTTCAAGCGGAGGCGACGAGTGCTGAGGCAAGCGCCATCCTCGAATGCGAGCCCTCATCTCCTTGAGAGAGTTCGGACTCACGCTCGGAAGGAAGCAGGTGAAGATCCTGCCCCACCGGTTCTTCGCCATACGGGGGCGGAAGCTAAAGCCCAGGAAGTCAAAATGGATATGCGGGTAGGACCGCCGTCGATTGCTGTCAGCGCAGTAGACCACTTTAGTCTTCTCCGGATGCAGCAATAAATGGCAGTCGGCAAACCGTCGTTCCAGCGCCGATTTAAGCTCCTCCGCTTCCTGCCGCGTGCGGCAATGGCAGATGAGTCGAGTCGCCCGGGGGAGTTTCCCCCCCAGGCGCTCACAGATCCGGACGTGAACGTCTACGCTCATCCGGCTCTTACCGCCCAGCCGCCGTCTTGTGCAGCATCGGCCAATGGGCCAACAGCGCGGGGGTGCGGCACGCAATGTCCCGTACCCAGTGCTCTGCCCGTCTTCGATGTCGCCGCAGACGTTTGTATTTCGACATCGCCCATCGCGCGAGACATCGGTCGAGATGGCGTAGTGTCGGATAAAGCGCCGACTTGTAGTACCGACCATAGTAGTTCATCCAGCCTCGAATGATCGGGTTGAACATCCTCGCCAGGTCGTCGATCCTCTTATCCACCCGGCAGCGTAGTTGCCAGGCACGGATTTCCTGTCGGATTGCCTTCGTCGCGGCATTGCTGACACCGGGGCTGAAGTTGACGAAGTGCTTTCCCCAACGATTCTTCGACCGACGGGCACGGAACGTGTAGCCCAAAAAGTCGAATTTCTGTTCAGGATAATCACCTCGCCGGTCGTCATCCTTACAATAGACTACCTTCGTCTTGTTCGGATGAAGCTCCAGTCCGCATTCGGCAAAGCGCTTCGCAAGCGCCTCCTTCAGTTCTTGTGCCTGCCGCTCACTGTCGCAATGGCAGAGAATACCATCGGCATAACGCTCGAACGGGATGCTCGGATGATTTCTTCGCATCCACATGTCGAACGTATAGTGGAGAAAGAGATTCGCCATCAGCGGTGATACCACCGAGCCCTGCGGCGTGCCCTTCTCTCGGGGTTCAAAGGTGCCGTCTTCCAGTTGAACGGGAGCTTTAAGCCACCGTTCAATGTACAACAACACCCAGGCGCAGTCCGTGTGCTTCCGAATCGCCTTGAGCAAAAGTTCATGCGACATCGAGTCAAAAGACTACTCGACAGACTACCCACCACCGCGCTCATCATCTCGACGACTATCCCGATCAGGTAACCATCGTTCGGTCGCGCCATCCCTTTGAGGGATCTGCGCTTAATGTGCTTGGCTGGTGTCATCGACGCGGCGAACTTCATCTGACGCTTGTACTGCCCGATGGTACCCGTGCCCTTGTACCGGCCGCGTGGACAGATCTGCCTATCGCACAACATTTACGGCGTGCAAGCCCGCAATGCGCTCGAGCGGCATTCCTGGCTTCCCACGCCGAGCTGCTGCATGCCCGGACGATCGTCGACGCTTTGCTGCGGCAATTGGATGCCGCGCATACTGTCCTGCCACCGGAATCGGAGGACAGCCATGCAGCAGCTAAGCTTTCTCGACCCACCACCTCAGCGCGGGGCCGTACCCGTATGGGAGGCCCTCGATAAAAAACAGCGCGCACATCTCGTGCTGCGACTCGCCCGACTAATCGCCCGAGCAATCGCCACTGCCGGAGATCACAACGATGAACGAACTGAGCAAGATCACCGCTGAGCACCTACGCCGATGCGCAATCGTCTACGTGCGTCAGTCCAGTACGACGCAGGTCGAGCATAATCGCGAGTCCACTGCCCGTCAGTACGAGTTAGCCGAACGCGCCGCGCGGCTTGGTTGGCGACGCGATCAGGTGAAGGTCATCGATGAGGACCTCGGTATTTCCGGTTCCGGCCTTTCCGAGCGCACCGGCTTCGCGCGTATGACCGCGGAGGTCGGCCTCGGCCAGGTGGGCATCGTGCTCGGCTTGGAAGTCTCGCGACTAGCGCGCAATAATGCTGATTGGTACCGTCTGCTCGATCTATGTGGCCTGACCCACACGCTCATCGGTGATGGAGATGGGATTTATCATCCGGGCTTGTTCAATGACCGCCTGGTGCTCGGGCTCAAAGGTACGATGTCAGAGGCAGAGCTGCATGTGCTGCGTGCGCGGCTGCTCGGTGGCATCCGCAACAAGGCCGCACGCGGAGAACTGCACCGCGGGCTGCCGGTGGGTCTGGTACGGGGCGACGCCGACGGGGAGGTGCTGTTGCATCCTGACGAGTCGGTGCAAGCCGCGATCCATGCTGTCTTCGACCGCTTTGCCGAATTCGGCTCGGCACGACGCGTGTGGCTGTGGTTCCGCTCGCAAGGCCTGCGCTTTCCGCTGCACTCCAACAGCCTTGTCGATCTCCGCTGGGTCGCCCCCACTTACACAAAGATCCACCAGGTCTGCGGATTCCGATGATCTCGCCCGGGTGTACCGATTTGATCTCGCCCAGGATTCCGAGATGATCTCGCCCACCATTCCGATTTGATGTCGCCCGGGGCGCGAGGCATTCTGGCTGTTTGGTTTCTGGCATCGGTGAAGCCGCGGGGTCAACCTTGAATCGCGGCTTGAGGCCCTTCTTCGTCTGCTGTTGGTCTGCTGTGGGCATGTGGGCAACGCTCTTTGCGTTGTCCAAGCGCAGCGGCATGTCCACAGCGCCACTGGCTCAGGCCTTTCGATCGGGTTTGCGGGTTCGCCGCAGGCTCTCGCCGTTGAGATCGATCCGGTGGGCGTTGTGGACCAGGCGGTCGAGGACGGCGTAGGCGTAGGTGGGATCGCCGATCAGCGCGTGCCATTGATCGACGGGGAGCTGGCTGGTGACGGTGGTGGAGCGGCGGCCGTAGCGGTCCTCGAGGATCTCGAGGAGGTCGTGGCGGGCTGCGGCGTCGAGCGGCTCGAGGCCCCAGTCGTCGAGGATGAGCAGATCGATGCGGCCGAGCGCCCGCAGGAGCCGCGGGTGGCGGCCGTCGCCGCGCGCCAAAGCGAGATCGGTGAACAGCCGCGGGACACGCTGATAGAGCACGGAGCGATTGTCGCGGCAGGCCTTGTTGCCGAGCGCCGAGGCGAGCCAGCTCTTGCCGACGCCGGAGGGCCCGCAGATCAGCAGGTTGGCGTGGTCGTCGATCCATTGGCCTTCGACCAGCATCGTCAGGAGGCTGCGGTCGAGGCCGCGCGGGGTGCGATAGTCGATGCCCTCGACGCAAGCCTGCTGGCGCAGCTTGGCGTATTGCAGCCGCTTCGATAGCCGCTTGTCCCGTCGCAGCGAGGCTTCGCGTTCGAGCAGCAGCGCGAGCCATTCGGCATGGCCGAGGCTTGCGGCATCGCCGCCGGCTTCGATGTCGGCAAAGGCCTTGGCCATGCCATGAAGGCCGAGCGCGTGGAGTTGATCGAGGGTCGGATGCGTGAGCAAGGCGTGATCTCCTAGTTGTAGTAGCGCGGCCCGCGGATGTTGGGATGAAGGACCGGCGCGTTGTCCGCGGGGCGCTTGGGTGAAGGACGCCGATCGAGGTTGTTGGCAAGGATCGATTTGACCGAGCCGTAGGTGCGCGCGCCGATGTCGATCGCCCGCATGGCGGCAGCATCGAGCCGCTCTTGCCCGTAGGATTGGCCGGGCCGGATGATGCCGAGGCAAGCGCGGAAGCCCTGCTCAGGGTGCGCCCGCTCATCGAGGATCAGGTCGCACAGCGCCGCGGTGGCCGGCCCGATCGTGACGGCCTCCTTGCGAATGCGCTCGATGGTCCAGCCGGCGTAGCGCCGATGACTGGACGCCATGTGTTCCGGCACGGTGGTGTGCTTGTGGTTGCCGCTCATGCGCTGATGCGCGGCGATCCGCTCGCCCTTGTGGAAAATCTCGACGGTGCGGGCGGTGAAGCGCACCTCGACCTCGGCGCGGACGAAGCGATGCGGGACGCTATAGTAATGCGCCTCGACTTCGACGTGATAGTCGATGCTGACCCGGCAGATCCGCCACTCGGCGAACACGTAGGGGCTCTCCGGCAGGTCCTTGAGCGCCGGCCGGTCGATCTCCTCCAATAGCTTGCGGCGGGTCACGCCGAGCCACCGGATCGGCCGCTCCTCGTTGAGCCGGGTCATTAGCTCGGTGATCGCCGCGTTGACCTCGGCGAGGCTGTGGAAGGTGCGGTGGCGCAGCCGCCCGAGCAGCCAGCGCTCGACCATGAGGACCGCCTGTTCGACCTTCGCCTTGTCCCGTGGCCGTCGCGGCCTGGCCGGCAGAATGGCGGTGCCGTAATGCGCCGCCATGTCGGCGTAGCTGCGGTTGATCTGCGGGTCGTAGAGGCAGGCCTTGATCACTGCGACCTTGGTATTGTCCGGCACCAGCAGCGCCGGCACGCCGCCGATCGCCTCGAAGGCGCCGACGTGGCCGCTGATCCAGTCGGCGAGCCCCTGCGTCCAGGTCGCCTGCGCGTAGGTGAAGCTCGATGCGCCGAGCACCGCGACGAAGATCTGCGCGGCGCGTCGCTCGCCGGTGAACCGGTCGATTGCCACCGGCACGCCGTCGCCGGCATAGTCGACGAACAGCTTGTCGCCGGCCGTATGCGACTGGCGCATCGTCACCGACAGGCGGCCTTCCCAGGCGCGGTAGAGCTCGCAGAACCGCGAGATATGTGATCGTGAACATATCTCGCGTTATGTTGCGGCCAGATTTATGTTGTGCAAGGAGCTATAATTGCGGGGAGCATGAACACTGCGGGCATTGTTCACGCAACATAATTCGACGCTGGGTAGCGAACCATTTGTCCAATGGAGGCTCGCTATGGATCAGACGATTTATTCCATCCCCTTGACCGTGCCCCACCGCGATGACGCGCCATTCACCGACGAGCGGTACCGTTACCTTCGCCACTGTGCAGAAGCCGGCGCGACCGCAGGTTCTCTCAGAATCAAGCGGAACGAGCTGTTGCGGATTGCCGCATATCTCGGTCCAGATGCTTCGCAGGGCATCGATATCGAGGCGCTCCAACGGATCGCGACTGAGCGTCTGCGCCTGACGGGCGCTGTCACCGCAGCACGAAGAGTGGTCGACATCGGACGACCTTGGCTTCGATTTCTAGGTTGGTGGCGTGAACCAACCGTCGTGTTTCAGTGCCAGAGCCAACTCGACCAGTATGTGACATGGATGCGCAATGAGCGCGGGTTCACGCCATCGACGGTGGAGCAATGGAGCCGGATAGTCGGCAGATTCCTGCGCTGGTGCGACAAAACCAATCGGCAACTCAGGGCTCTTCAGCCTGAAGACGTCGACGCCTATTTCGTCGACCAGGCGACGGGACGATGGTCTCGCGTTTCGGTGGCCAACACAGCCTCGACCTTGCGGGCATTTCTGCGCTACGCGGCAAAGCGGGGAATGTGTACGGACCGCTTAGCGGCCTCGATTTGCCGGCCTCGGCTCTATCGACAGGAATCGCTGCCGTATGCCCCAGATTGGTGCGACGTGCAGCGCATGTTGGCCGATGCCGAGACCGACGAGCCTCGGGACATCCGTGATCGTGCGATCCTGCTGCTACTTGCGGTCTATGGGATGCGCAGCGGCGAGGTGGCGGCATTGCGCCTCGATCAGATCGACTGGGAAGGTAGGACGCTCCGGCTTTACCGCCTGAAGCGCCGCCAGCCGCAGATTTACCCGCTGGTTTCCTCTGTGGCTGAGGCGCTCGCCCGCTACATCGACACGGTGCGGCCGCCGTCATCATGCCCGGAAGTATTCCTCTGCATGCATGCGCCCCGTCGGCCGTTGAAGGCAGGGAGCATCTATGATGTCGCTAACCGCAGATTTGTTGCACTTGGAATCGACGCTGCCCACCGCGGCGGCCATGCGTTGCGCCACGCCTGCGCCTCTCGGCTTCTCGCCGAAGGTCTGTCGATAAAGGAGATCGGAGACCATTTGGGACATCGCAGCGCGGCGTCAACCAGCATCTACGCCAAGGTGAACATGCAAGCGCTTCGCGAGGTCGGAGCGTTCGACCTGGGAGGCCTCCAATGATGCTGACCCATGTTGTCGACGCCTATCTGGCCAAGCAGCGATCACTGGGGACGCGTTTCGAGTCCGCTGAGGTTCTGCTCCGCAGGTTCTGCCGAGCGATGGGCAATCGAGATATCGGCGAAGTCACCCCAGAGGCGGTGGCCGAGTTCCTCCAAGGCAAAGGATCGCTCAGTGCCGACTGGATGCTGCGATATAGGGTTTTGAGCGGCCTTTATAGATTTGCCATCAGTCGCGGGTACGCGAGATCCTCCCCACTGCCGACAACGTCTCCAAAGCTGCCGCCGCAACAAACGCCCTATGTTTATTCCACGGAAGAACTGCGCCGCCTGTTGGACGCGACCTCGATCCTGAAGGTTGGGCATCGCCCTCACGTGCCGGCTATGTACCGTACGCTCCTCTTGTTGCTGTACGGAAGCGGCATGCGCATTGGCGAGGCGCTTCGTTTGGTCTTGCAAGACGTGGATCTGACTGATCAGATCATCACCGTCCGTGACACGAAGTTCTTCAAAACGCGCCTCGTGCCAATCGGACCAAAGCTCAACCAGGAACTGGTCGAGTACGTCGAGCGCCGTCGCCGGCTCCCTCTGCCGCGCGGGCAAGAATCTCCATTATTCACTACGCGCGGCGGTCGACCGTGGCACTATGTGCGCGTCATCTCCTGGTTTCAGCATGTCCGCCGAGCCGCCGGAATCAGTTGCCCTGTCGGCGAGCCTCGACCTCCACGGCTGCACGATATTCGCCACACAGCCGCGGTGCACAGGGTGATCGCATGGTATCGCTCCGGCCAGGAGGTGCAGCGACTGCTTCCGCAACTCGCAACCTACCTTGGTCACATCGATATCCGTTCAACCCAGCGCTATTTGCAGATGACGCCGGATCTCCTCCAGGCGGCCGGCGAGCGCTTTGCTCGGTACGCGATGGAGGCCGGCCATGAAGGATAAGAGCCTGCTTGGTCCGTGGATCCGGCGGTTCTTGCTGGAACATCTGGTCGCCGAGCGCAATCTTTCCCGCAACACCCAAGCCAGCTACCGCGACACGCTGACATTGTTGCTGCCGTTTGCCAGCAAGCAGGGAGGCTGCGCCATCGATCGCATGACCGTGGAAGAGCTGACGCCGGAAGTCGTCCGCAAGTTCCTGGACCACCTGGAGCGCGATCGCCAGTGCAGCGAGGTTACCCGTAACCAACGGCTGGCGACCATCCATTCACTAGCGCGCTTTATCGGGACGCGATCGCCGATCCACCTGGCCTGGTGTTCCGAGATACGGGCAGTGCCGTTCAAGAAGACGGCTAAGACCGTGATCGGATATCTCGAAAAGGCCGAGATGGACGCGTTGCTAAACCAACCTAACAGACGCACGAGTCTTGGGGTGCGCGACCATGTTCTGCTGCTTTTCCTATACAACAGCGGTGCTCGCGCCGATGAGGCAGCAAAATTGATGGTCGGCAATCTCCAACTGGGTGCGTCCCCGTCAGTGCGACTTCACGGCAAGGGAAACAAGGTCAGAATCTGTCCATTGTGGTCAACGACGGCAACCTCGTTGACTCGTCTTGTGGCCGACCGGAACAAAAGTGAAGCGGTCTTTCTCGGGCGGACGAACCAGCCTTTGACGCGCTTCGGAATACATCGTCTCGTGACGCAATATGCCGCTATGGCGGGCGAAACGGTGCCGACGTTGGCGACGAAGCGCGTGAGTCCACATACTGTTCGGCACACAACGGCCGTGCACCTGCTGCGCGCCGGCGTCGACATCAACACGATCCGTGCTTGGCTGGGCCACGTGTCATTAGATACCACGCACATCTATGCTGAAGTCGACCTGGAGATGAAAGCAGAGGCGTTAGCCAGGGTCGATATCAGCAGCCTGAGGCCGCCGCCTCGGCAACCCTCTCTCCCGTCGTTGATGGCATTCCTGAAGGCCCTGTAGGTCGAAAGGTCCACACTCTTATGTTGCGGAGCGAGCCAAGGAGGTCGGCGAAATCCATGGCTCACTCCAGCAGCGACAACATAAATCTGGCCGCAACATAACGCGAATAACGATACCCGCCGGGTTCGCCTGCGATGTACTCGTCCCACAGGATCGACAGCGTCACATGCTTGCGCCGGAGTTCGCGGTGTACCGCCGCCCAGTCCGGCCTGCCGGCGATGGCCCCGCCGGGTGCCGGGACCGGCTCCCGCACTGGCGAACAGCCGGGCTTCCAGCGCAGCGTCGGTGATGTCGTCGGGCAATGGCCAGGTCAGCCCCGCCGCCTCGAACCGGTGGATCGTCAACCGCACCGTCGAAGGGGCTGTCCCCACCCGCCGCGCAATCTCGCGGGTCGGCACCCCGGCCGACTTCAATCTGATCACTTCGCGCACTTGGCGCATCGCAAACCTCTCCATCGGCATCCAGGTCCCCCTTCGCAAAGCCGAAAGGCGGGACCGTATCGGAGCCAGAAGAGGCCTCGTCGCCCCGGGTTCGCCCTTGCGATACCCCGGGCGACATCATCCCGGAATGGTGGGCGAGATCATCTCGGAATGGCGGGCGACATCAAATCGGAACGGTGGGCGAGATCATTCCGGAATCGTGGGCGACATCGAGCGGAATCAGCAACCAGGTCCTCACCAACCCGTTTCCAATTGGCCTCCGGCAAACCCGGGGCGGTTCACCAGCACCGTCATCCAACTGCCGACATTGGTAGGTTGTCGCCCACCTTCTCACATGAGAGCGTGTCTGTTATGGCTCGACACGTTGCCGCGCCACTCTCTGTGGCTTTTACTGAAGCCCAGACTTGAGACGAGAAGCTCGATCACCCGGAGATTGACATGAAGAGCGCAACTGCAGACACGCCTAAGCGGCCATTGCGGCCCGATACAACTGACCTCCCCTTGCCGGTGCTGCCGCCTCCCACTATTGAGGGAGAGAAGGCCCCTTTCCCTAACGACAGCGCTAACCAGGGCTACCTTTAAGATCATTCGTCACTCCGTTACCGCCTCTCACACGAGAGGCGGTAACGATTAAGTCCAGGAACAAATGCTCAAGGCCACTCTGACAATAGCCGATTTGGAAAGCTTCGATCCTTTTGCCAAAGGCAGTTCGATACAGTTTGGTGAAAGCTACATCTGGCCATTCCAACATAAGAGCCTTGAGAGTTCGCTAGTGACGAACTCTGAGCAATGGTTCTTCGTCATACGTGAGCGTCAAGGAGCGGCGGACGAAGCTGGCGTTCATTCGGTCGTAATAGCCCATGCGTCTACGGATCAGTTTCGTCAGAACTACCAGAAATACATGCACTGGCCGCTCGATTTTATCGTGATCGAGGGCGCTCGCCGGGGTCCTCGGTTGCGTGTACGAGGAGGCCATATTGGCAGCCTCCCAATTTACTTCCACGTGGAGGAGCGCACTCGTACGGTTACGCTCTCCTGGGATTTCATGGATCTTTTGGATAAATCGAGAACGATTGATGCAGAAATCATAAGCCATCATCTATCTATGAGAACGTTCTACTCTGCGCGGCAGGCCTGCGTAGGCGTTAACCTGCTGACCGCTGGCGCCACCTTGTACGTCGACAGATCGCGAACGTCATTTGAGTATGGCACGACACCTTCATCAGCCCCTGAGCTCTCTGGACGAGAGGACAGCAATCATGTCCTTGAGTTTTCTAATACTCTTCAGGCGGTTGTTCGTTCGCGGCCGACCGCCTTCTGCGCAAGTGCTGTGGAGCTGAGCGGAGGAATGGACTCCGCTTCCGTCGCAATTGCTGTTGGCGAGAACATAGAGCCGCTAGCATGTGGCGGGATACTATTGGGCGACGGGAGTAGCCCCAAGCAGGTTGACCGCCGAGCGAGCATTTTGAGCGCACTGAATTGCCGCGATCACAAAGTTGAAATGCGCGCCTACATGCCGGCGATTGATTTAGATCTCGACCCGAAAGGACGCCTGCCACTAATTTCTGAATATTACCTTGAGGCGTTCGGGTCGCTCTGGGATCGGTTTCGCGGTGACGGCTGCGAAATAATCTGGTCCGGCATAGGAGGAGACGAGTTTTGCGCTCGCTTCACCAGCGACGAGGATGAACCCAGGTCTCCATCTTCACCCCACCTGGATATCGCGCTTGGGCTTGCAGAAGACCTATTGACGAAGCGCGGGCTCGACGCCGCTCGTTCATCCTTCCTTTTTAGCGCCCCCATCAGTGCAACTCAATCCACAATTCTGCTCGCAAGTCTTTGCCATGCTCGCCCACTCGCGACGCGAGGACTTTGGCCCGTCCGCCCATTTGGCGATCCGAGATTGATCAAGTTTGGAGCCCAGCTTCCATTTGCACTTCGCTCGCGCAAGGAACTCCTCCGTTGTTACTTGCGTGAGCGCTTGGGCTCCGACGTATTTCCAACTGGTTACACAAAGGAGACTTTTGCACTTGTACTGCCAAAGGCAATTATGGCTCGTTCGGACATAATTTCATCCCAGCTTGCTTCTTGCGCCTTGGCCGACCTCGGCTTGGTTTCGCAAGAGGCCGTCATGGCGCTCTTAAACAGGGTGATAACAACACACGAATTTTCCGCGACAAGTACTTTGGCTCGGTTTTTATGGGCGGAACGGTTTGCTCGGCAACTCTGTTGACTGCGCCATTATCAACGATGCAACATTCCCGTGCAAAGCACGGGTCATTGCAGCTACCGCTTAGACCAGTTTCAAGGATAGCATGTTGATCTCGGGATCTAGGCCGGGGGCGTCTTGCGCGAAATCGTCGAGGTGAAGTCGAGCTGCAAGCGGCAGTCGCTCTACGCAGCAATCGGGCAAGTCGTGGTTCACGACCATGGCCGCAATGGCGATTGCAAGCGCTTCCTTGTTCCGCCGGATGGCGAAGCCATCCCCGCAAATGTAGCGCGTGATTTCACCCGTGCGGACATATCCCTCATTCGGTTCACGCGTCAGGGGAGAAGGTCCGCCTGTCGCAGAACCGAATAGAGGCGAGTGGCCAGGGAGCGACGGCCCCCCAAGAGTAGGTAGGAGCCAGATCCAATGTTGATGCTGTACCGTCAAACGTCGTTAGCCTTTCGGGCTGGACTCCGTGGAGCATCAGGATCGGGCGATGTCTAAAATGACTACCAACTTGCGCCCCGAAGTTAAGACGCGCATTGCCCAGATCGAAAGTAATGACACCGGTCCAGAGTCAACGGGTCATGATGGATTGTGCGTCCGAGCGGTCTGCTGGCAGGATGACAACATGTGAGGGCAATGCGCTGCACCGAGCACTGGACGTCAGCATCCTCAGACAAGACCTTGTCGCGTAAGAGTGCGCGAGCTGGTCAGGCAAAGCACTGACGTCGCACAGCCATAGGACACGAATTTAGCTGGGGGCAGCCTAGATAAATGAGCGCTTCTAGGTGGGACTTGCCAGGCAAGCGATTTACCGATGGTCTAAGCCGGACGACCAGCGGGTAATCGAACTGTGGGAAGCCGGGCTGCTGCGAAAGAGATCGCGAGTGAGCAAAAGCGCAGTGAGAGTCGGCGATCAGAACCCGGGTCACCACCCTTGCACGCCTAAAGAAAGAACCCACGGCGGTGAGTTAGAGTGAAGAGGAGCGACGTTTTTTATTTGGACTCCCCTTACCCTCGGCGATCGTTGCCGGCTAGAGCATTTTCCACATGATGTGGATCATCTGGTGTATCCAGCATGCCTAAAGTAGTTGGCACACATCTGCGGCGCAAACGACTTGACGAGTTTGCCGATGAGTTTGAGCAGGGCTTGGACCGTGCGGGTGGCGCCTTTGCGCAGCGCAGCTTTCAACCGGGAGAAGGCCTGTTCGATTGGATTGAGGTCGGGCGAGTAGGCCGGCAGATAACGCACGCGGGCGCCGACAGCCTCGATCGCCTCGCGGACACCGGCGATCTTGTGAGTGCGCAAGTTGTCCATGAAGACGATGTCGCCCTTGCGCAAGGTCGGCGCCAGGACTTGCTCGACATAAGCCAGGAACGAGGGCCCATCCATTGCACCGTCGATGACATAGGGCGCCGTGAGGCCATCGATGCGCAGCGCGGCGACAAGCGTCAGCGTCTTCCAGTGACCATGGGGCACGCCAGAGACGAGGCGCTCACCGCGAGGAGAGCGCCCATAGTGCCGGACCATCTTCGTCGTGACCGCAGTCTCGTCGATAAAGATGAGGCGCGGTGCACGCAGCTTGGGCTGCTCGGCTTTCAGCGCGGCACGCTCGGCAGCGACGTCAGGTCGATCCTGCTCGGCGGCGTGCAGTGTTTTTTTTGAAGGTGATGCTGTGACGGTCGAAGAAACGCCAGATCGAACCGATGCCGGCCTTTTGCTTTCTCTGAGAGCGCAGACGCGCGCGGATCTCCTCGAGCGTCAGGTCCGGCTCCGCGGCGATCAGCTCGATCAGCCACTGCTTGTGCTGCTCCAACGGCGAGCGGCTGTGCCCGGTGCCGGGCTTGGCCTCAACGTTTCCGGTCTTCCTCCAACGATCCATCCATCGGATCGTAGTCGAAGCGCCGAGATTGAGAATGCGCGCAGCCTCACGTGCGCTTTCGCCGGACTCAACAAGCTCAACCGCACGCACCCTGAGGTCCTTGGAGTATCCCTTCGCCATCGCATGCCCCGCATGTTGCCGCGGGCAACACCGAATCTGATTTGCGTGCCCGTGGGAATCCCCTTTGACTGTTCCGATTCACCTCAACTGGAAACCGCTCTAGTGACGACATGGTGGGCGAACTCGGCGCGTCCCGCCCTTCGTCCGTCCCACATTAGGTAGGCGACATGAAACAGCATGTCCGAGCGGCGTCAGCTGCGGTCGCGTTCGCTTACCATCGCCGCTGCGATGTCCTCGGCGTGTACGAACGCGAGACCAAAACGTGCAACGATATTAGTGTCGCCGTATGCGGAAGACAAGTGGACGGATACGACCACGACCGTGAATGCCAGGTCAGCGGCTTGTTGCCGTACTTATATCACCACGGCGCGAAATCGCCTTGGATATTGAGCCCCAAGACGTCGGAGATATGCATCGGCTATGAGGACGACACATTGTCCTTCTTTTCGGTGAAAATCATCAGCGGTCACGTTCAGGTATTTGATTGCCGCCAAGTCCTGCCCTTCACATACACAGTATGGTGGAGAGACGCGCAATCCGATAGCTGCTGATGCCCCTCGGTTCGCCGAGCCGAATGATTTCTACGGCGGAGTTAGGCCGGGACGACGTTGAACTGGAGAGGAGAACTGCGAAGCGGCCGGCGACGCTGGAGCTGGCTTCCGCGTCTCTCGTTTCCGACGCTCCAATAGCGTTGACGGCGGAAGCGCTTCTGGCCCAGATCACCGTCGCCAAATATGCACAATGGCGAGCCGCTTTACCGCCAGAACACGGGGTGACCTGTCACCAAACTTTCATCCAGCGGCGGTTAGAGTCTCGGGGCGTGTGCAGCGAGACCGAACTTTGGACCACCCAGAACTAGAGTTTTGCGTTTTGGTCACGTTGGCGGGCTGGTTGCGCCGACGTGGTTTTGCAGCAAAATCGGCGGTCGATTGCCGATCGCCCCGTGGGGCCGTTCTTCATTGTAATATCTGCGCCAATCCTCCACTTTTTGCTGGGCGTCCGCAAGGGACAGGAACCAGTGGGCGTTGAGGCATTCGGCCCGGAAGCGGCCATTGAAGGCCTCGATGAACGAGTTGTCGGTTGGCTTGCCGGGCCGCGAGAAGTCCAGCGTGACGCCGCGCTGGTAAGCCCACAGATCAAGATCGCGCGACACGAACTCGCTGCCTTGATCGACCCGGATCGTTGCCGGGAATCCCACTTCCTTGCAGGCCCTTTCCAGTATCGCCGCGACGTCGCTGCCGCGGAAGATGAACCGTGGCGCCAGCGCCGGCGAGAAGCGGGAGAAGGTATCGATGATCGTAAGCACGCGTAACTTGTGTCCCGTCGCCAGCTGGTCATGGACGAAGTCCATTGCCCAGGTCTCGTTCGATCGTGTCGCCGGCCTGCGGTCATCGCGCAGTTTGGCCTTGACCCGGCGCTTTGGCGTCTTGTTGCGCAATTGCAGGCCCAATTCGCGATAGATGCGGCGTGTTTTGAGAAGCCAGACCTCCCCACTCGGCCGGCCGCTTGGGTCGTCTCGTGGGCACCTGCTCAATGTGCGTCTCTCAGGTGAGATGCGGCGCCTTTCCGGCGTCGTCACCACCCCAACCAGCGTCCGCGATCGATGTGTCGATCAGCTCTCCGCGCAACAGCGCGAGCGGCGATTTGTAGTACAGCGCGACGTTGTGGAGGGGATCCGTCAGGACTTTGAAGACCCATACAATCGCGGTCTGGCCGTCACGGGTGACGAAGAGCTGGATCATCCGAAACAGGCCGCCGCCAATGCCGATGACGAGCCATACCGTGCCGACTTGCCAGATGAAGTCAAGCCTCCCCGCAGGCGGATCGAACATGCCAAACAGCGGAAAGACGTACAGTGCGACCGGCGCCAGGCCCCAGATTATCAAAAGCACAATCTTGCGCGCCTGGTTGTAGCCGACCTTGACCGCCTCCTTGTACTCGTTGCTGACTTTGTTCACGTCATCGTAGCCGTTCGGCTCGAAGAAGAAATGTCCAGTCTGCCGCGTCAGCATCGCAAGCCAGCCGAGGATGCCGGCCATTGCCGGGTCCTTGAACAAGAGCGCATAGCAACCGAGGAAGATGAAAGCGCTGATCAAATGCAGCGTCTGGTTAGTTCTGCTCCGGTGATAGTAGCGGTAGTCATCCCACCGCAGGCTTCGCAGCATGTCTGACAAATGGCTCATGATCAACCCTCGGTCATTTGACGGCGTTGAAGCATAGGCCGAGTCCGTAACAGATGCATGAATGAATTATGATTTCGTATTGCAACTGAATGAGGTGGCAAGGCCGAGCGCCAGGCGCACGCGAAACGTTGTGGTCCGTTGGGGGAGTTGGTGACGTGTGACGCGCTTTAAAGACCGAGCCTAATGCCTGCTTCTCATCGAGCTCGGCGATGTCGCTACCACTGAGAAGGGACACAAACCGCTTCGCCAGATCGGACACCGTGGCGAGTTGCGGTGCTTGCACAAACAGGTGGTCGAGCAACAGCCTGGCTAAGCATCGATCTGATCCCGATCCTGGCTCAAATACCAAGCACAGCGACGACGCGTGGGAGGTTTCCAGGTCAGGTGTGCTTGCGCTGCTTCTCCCCGTCCTCATGTGCACGCCTGTCTGCGGCCTACTCCCGGCCTTCGCCAATAGAACTATCCGCGCTCGCTTCAAATCGCTGAATGTCATCGGTGAGCGACAACACGCCTCAAGCACCTTACGATCTTGCCTCGAAAGGCGGACTTCTCTTAATTCGGGCATCATCCCGACTTTGAATCGCGCGCCACGCATTCCGTGCTTCGACAAGATCGGTGACTTCGCTCGCCAGAGCATCTGGCGCGGGCTGCCTTTTCGGCCATGGCAAAAACCATGGCCTTCAGCTGCTCTACGTCATTCGGGAGGCTGAGATCGGGCGGCGTCATTGACCCGACAAGATCACATTTGCCCCGGTTCTCTTGCCCTTTCGGCTCACTGATTCACTTCGCCGCAGTGCTTTTACTGCGTGCCATTGAACAGGGCGAACGCCCGGTCGTGGGCGTCGAACACCATCTCCTGCGTCTCCCGCGGATAGGCCCGCACGAACAGCATGCGGCTGTGACAGAGCCGGACATGGGCGGCCTTCACCATCACCGTGGTGCCGCTCAGCAATACCACCTCGTGGCTCCAGTCGAACTGGTAGGCTTCGCCTGGGGCAAAGCTCAGCGGGACATAAGCGGCCGCGGTCGATTGCCCGCGTTCTTTGCTCCACCGCCTGGCGTAACGCCGCACGGCATCGTAGCCGCCGTCATAGCCGCGGCCGCGCAGCTCTTCGAAGATCCGGATCAAGGTCAGTTGTTGTTCACGAGCCGATTTGGCCGCGTTCGCCGCCAGCAATCCGTCAAGCTCTACTGCCCATCGTCCCAGCTTTGGCCGTGGCTGCACCTGCCGTTCGTACTCGAAGGAGGTCTCTCCCGACCTCAGCACCTTCCGAACCGTGTTCCGCGACACCTTCAGGTCACGGGCGATCTCCTTGATCGTCTTGCCCTTGATGAAGTGCTCGCGCCGAATCCGCGCAATCGTCTCCACGACCAGCATCCCATCCACCTGCTTCATTCCAAAGCAGGCAGCGCAACAGACCTAACTGTAGGGGGTCAATTTTGGGCTCTGACTCACTTTTGATGCAGTTTGGGGGATGTCTGGCGCATTCATTGGGGGAGAATCAGCGCCATGCAGCAGGCACTCCAGCGCTCCAATCTGGTGCCGAGTGGGTTTGTTGTAGAGAGTGCGTACTTCGAAGGCGATAAGGCCGTTATTGCGGTCCGGGCGTCCGGAAGCGTTGGTCTGTGTCCATCGTGCGGAACGGTTTCCCGGCGTGTCCATAGCCGATATCGGCGACGTGTGACCGATCTGCCGCTCTCGGGGCGGATCGTCCAGCTCCTGGTAATTGCCCGCCGCTTCCGCTGCGACGCCGTCCTGTGCGGGCGTCAGATCTTCACGGAGCGCTTCGCCGAAGGGGTACTGGCTCCGTCGGCGCGGCGCACGGCGAGGATGGAGTCGATCGTTCATCACCTCGGCTTGGCGCTTGGTGGTCGACTGGCGGCAGGCTTCGCAAAAAGGCTGATGCTGCCGGTGAGCAAGGATACGTTGCTGCGCGTCGTCCGGCGCCGTAGCCGTCCGCCGGCTGATCCGCTTAGAGTTATCGGCATTGATGATTGGGCTTGGCGCCGCAATCACCGATACGCCAGCATCATCTGCAATCTGGAACGCCGCCGGGTCGTCACCTTGCTGCCGGATCGGGAGCCTGCGACCGCCCAAGCCTGGCTTGCTGCCCATCCTGCGATCCAGATCGTCGCCCGCGATCGTGGCGGTGGCTATGGCGAAGCGGCAGCAAAGGCCTTGCCGCACGCGGTACAGGTCGCGGATCGTTGGCATCTGATGGAGAACGCCAGCCGAGTCTTCCTTGATGCCGTCCGCAATTCGATGCACAGATGCGCACCGTCATCGGTGTGACCACGATCGATCCCAAACTGCTCACAGCCGCCGAGCGCCTCCAGTATGAGGGCTATCTTCGCCGCGAGGAGACCAATGCGGCCATCCTGACTCTTTCGAAGAATGGCTTACCCATCAAGCAGATCGTGCGTCAAATTGGCCACAGCAGGAAGCTGGTTCGGCACGTGATCCGCGGCGAGCGCAACGATGTTTTCCGGACCCGACAAAGCTCGTTGGACCTGCATTTGCCTTGGCTCGACGATCAGTGGGCGTCCGGCTGTCGAAACGGAGCTGAACTTTGGCGCCGCCTGAAGGCGCGAGGCTTTCGAGGCTCGCTTCGCGTCATCAGCGAGTGGGCGACCCGCAGACGACGAGCTGAAAAGGCCGACACGCAAAACCTTCAACGGATTCCGTCGGCCAGAACGATCGCTCGCCTCATGACAATCGGCCGGGACTTGCTGACGAAAGCGGAGACCGTCATGATCGCGGCGATCGAAGCGGGCGTACCAAGCTTGGTCGAGGCCCGCGACATCATCGCCGAATTCCACGTGATGATCCGGCGAAAGGTTGAGGAAGGGCTTACCGCATGGATCGAGCGCGCTCGCATCAGTCTCGTCGCCTCGTTCGCGAGCGGCGTCGTCAGGGACGAAGCGGCGGTTCGGGCGGCAATCACCTCGCCCTGGTCCAATGGACAGACTGAAGGTCAGATCACGCGCCTCAAGCTCGTCAGGCGTCAGATGTATGGCCGCGGGAAAATCGATCTGCTTCAGGCCAGACTAATCGGCGCAGAATAATCGGAGCTGCACCAAAATTGCGACAGAGCCCCAGTCCAACGCCGATTGACAGTGCCGATCATCGCGCAGCGCGGCGAGGACGTCTTTACGCCTGGTCAAATGGCCGCGCTCGGCGCCGGCGCCAACGGAGGCCGGCCGCCGCAGGTCACCATCAACAACTATGCGGATGTGACGCCGAGCGTCGAGCAGTCGCCGAATGGCGACGTCAGCGTGACGTTGCGCAAGATGGTCGACGGCGCGGTCGGGGACTCGCTGTCAACTGGGACCGGCCGCGCGTGCTCGGCAGCCAGTACGGCGTCAAACCGTTCACGGGCAATAAGTTATGGCTTTACTGGCATTCCCGATCGCAGACGCCGTCATCCTCAAAGACGGTTTCGGCCTGCAGCGCATGCTGCGATCCGATCTCGACCGACATGGAGCAAGGCAACACGCGGCAGCGTCCGCGGCCTGGCGACAATGTCGGCACGGTGACGCAACCGGTTCGCTTTTATGCGGCCGACTACGACACGTTTGTCGAGTGGGTTAAGACGACGCTGAACCTCGGGACCGCGCGGTTCACCATCGACGTTTGGCTCGGAACGTCGCTCGCGAACAAAGTCTGCCAGTTCACCAAGCCGGGAACCAACCTGGTCGCGAGCTGGCCGAATCCGGACCTGGTCGACGTTCGCATGACGCTCCGAATAGCGATGCCGACGCACATGAAGCGCTGCTCGAGGCCTTGCCTCCTGTCCGCCCAGCGCGCGGATCTATTACACGCTCGAGCTCTGGCAGTCGTCATTCGACCAGCCGGCGCGAGTTGTCGCCAACGTCGGCGACGATATGGCCTTTGGGCTCGAGGCCGGAGCGCCGCGCAACGCCGGCGAGACAGTGACCTTTATTCCGTGTCCTTTTGAGGCCGGCTATCCGGAGCAAAAGGAAGGCCAGCCGCCGTCGACGACGATCAAGATCGACAACGTCAACGGCGAGCTGGTGCCGAAGATCCGCGCGGCGCAGGGCACGCGCGAATATATCCAGGTGCTCTATCGCGAATATCTCGGCAGCGACCTGACCGAGCCGGACTATGGGCCGATCGAATTCGAGCTGCGCAGCGTCCAGATGTCGCTGCGTCGCTGACCGGGACGGTCATGGTCAAAAACTTGCAGAACGAGCGGTCTCCGCGCCTGACCAAGAAGCACGACTATATCCAGTTTCCGTCCCTGTTGCCATAACAGGCTGTTTAAGAACTCAGCCGCGTTCGCAAACGGAGACTGAATCGTCGCCATCCTTTATGTAGAAGTGACCGACGAGCCGGCCCGCCGTCCCGATCAAAGCCCATCGCGACCGCGGGCGGGGTCATTCTCGTCGTGTCATTCCCATGAATCGCGATCACTTGACAAGGAGCGATCGTGTCGTCCCATAGGGAACAAATCTCGCCTTTCACCATGCCGAGATCATCCAGTTGCTGTAGACTGAGTGCAGAATTCGCCAAGGCCACCTCGCCGAGACCGGCACTCAATGAGAATCGGGCGGCGCCGACATCCAGTGAAGCCTTGATGGCCTCGATGGCGTTAGCCACCGCGACCGCGTACGTTAGGTGCCGAAGTTGGCCTCTTTCTATGTAGCCAATTGAAATCATCCAACCTGCTGCCATGTGTGCAATCCGATATTGAGACTGCCCCAGCTTACTCTACGCCACTAAGCGCAAAGCGCACCTACCTATAGCGGTAGGTTGATGGGTCGGATCCCTCAGACTCGCAACCTCAAGAGGAATGGCAGATTTGACGAGCGAGAAGCGGATCAGCGTTGAACGGCCGGCGATCCTGACGCGTCTCCGTCGGGTGCAGGCGTGGCGCTGGGCACGGCTCCTCCAGATGCTAGACTTGCTGATCCGACATCGCCAGAATGATCCCGCCCGACACAAGTCCATCAAAGCCGCGCAGCGCTGCCCGCTCGGGCTTCTCGTGGCGGGCGTCCGACAAGAAGGTCGGCTTTTCCTCCCAGCCCGTGGGTCAAAGCCGCCCATGGCGGTCAAGCCGACCGACGTCCGCTCTTTCTCGATGAGTTGACCTACCGTCAGGTCTGCCAAGCCCTTTGGAAGGCAACGGGCTCTTGTCGATTAACCGTTCGTCATTCCTATCGCCCCTGATCGGCGAGCCGTGGGCCTGGCAATCTCGCAACTGCTGGGACTTCGCCTGTCAGGTGAAACGCGAGCTGTTCGACCGGGAGTTGCCACAAATCGCGGTGCCGGCCGCTTTCAGCAGGCGCTGGGTGCTCGGGGAGATCGCCGGCCATCCGGAGCGCGCGCGCTGGCGCCAGGTGCCGGACGGTCTTGGCGGTCTGGTGATGGCCGCTGACGGCGTGCTGGTGCTGATGGCCCATGCGCGGTTTCCCGCGCATATCGGCCTGGCTGCGCCAGGAGGGCCGGTGATCCATTGCGACGGCCTGACGGGTGTCGCCTGCGAGACCGTCTGGCGCTGCGCCAGGTGGGTTGGAAAAAGATGATGTTCTTCGAGCCGGTGACATGCACGGATCTGTGAAGCGATTGCCGAAGCCGCCGGCGAACTCGCCGGAGCGTCCGCGAGCTCGTCGCGAGCGGCGCGGCGACGCCGCGCATCAGCCGGTGCCCTTGCCGGTCTGGTACGGCCGCGTGAAAGACTGTCCGGATTTCGCCGCGACACCCTCAGGGGAGTTCGTCGCCAACGATCAATATCTAAACATCCTGCTGTCGCCGACCATGGGCAGCATGGAATATGAGGCGGTCTATGTCGCCGATACCGTGTTCTGGGATCAGACCAACGGGATCGCCGCGGCGTTCACGGATGCGCAGATCGCCTTTTATGGGCCCGGTGAGCCGGTCACGCTGTTTCCGACCAACGTCGACCAATCGGCCGAGGTCAGCGGTCAACAGCTGCCATCGGGGACCGGCACGTCAGGCGGCCAGTTTGACGCGAACGGCAACCCGGCGGGGACGCTGGTGCAATCCCTAGCCCTCGATTTCGTGTTTGCGGCCGGCTGCTATACAGTGAACGGCAAGGATGGCTCGATCGGCTTTTCCAATGTCGGCCTGACGGCGGAATATGCGACCTGCGACAACGCCGGCGCGCAGACCGGGCCGTTCACCACGCTGTTTTCAATCGTGCGGCAGTATGCCTCGCAGGCGCCGGTCCACGACAGCGTCAAGGTCGACGTCGCGCCTTGCCGCGACCTCGTCCGCTTTCGCCGCGAGGACGCCGAGCTTGCTGGGACCGGCGGCAGCAACTCGGTGCTCTCGGCGGGCCTCCGGTCGTTTCTGCAGGGGAACAATTCGTTTGCGGACGTCTCGACGATCGCGATCCGGTTGAAAGCTTCGCAGTCGACGCAAGGCTCCTACAAGTTCGGCGTCCTGGGCAGGCGCAAGCTGCCGGTCTGGAACGGCGCAGCGTTTGTGACCCAGGCGACCCGCAACCCGGCATGGGCGTTCCTCGACGCCGTGACCAGCGGGCAATACGGATCTGGCCTGTCGATCGGCAAGGTCGATTTCAATGCCATCGTGAGCCATGCCGCCGGCTGCGATGCGCGCGGCGACACGTTCGATTATCGCTTTACGACGGCCGTCGCCGTGCCGGATGCGCTGAACAAGGTCCTGGCGCCGTCTCGCGCGCAGCATTTCTGGCTCGGCGACACCGTCTCGATCGTGCGCGACGAGTGGCGCGACGTGCCGACCATGCTGCTGATCGATCGCGAGATCGTGCGGGATTCGATGCAGGTCAGTTTGGCCATGCTCGGCGCGCTGTCGTGGTCGAGTATGTCGACGAGAGCACATGGCGGCCGGCACAGGTGCAGTATCCGCCGGACAGCGACACGTTCAAGTCGGTCAACGCCGAGGCGAAGCGCGTCGACGGCATCGTCAACCGGGACCAGGCGTTCCGGGAATGCGCGTTCTATTACCTGCAGTAGATCTATCGGCGCGAGAATGTCGCGCTCGGCTCGCAATATGAGGGCAGGGCGATCACGCGCGGATCTGTCGTCAGGGTGCAATCGGACCTGGGAAAACTATGGTTACGCCGGCGCGGTCTGGGATAGCGGACCGTTCTATATCCGCTTGCGGAAACTCAACGGGAAAATTCTTTGGCCCAGTGCTGTGCGGACGCGGCGTCGACGATTGGCATGCCGTTCTCGACGCCGCCAGCCTGGCGGCTGCCGAGGCCGCGCAGGAGACCGCGCTGCCGGCCGTCCTGGTGCGCGAGGATGGCGCGCAAGATCCGTCCGCAATTGCAGGCCCAATTCGCGATAGATGCGCCGCGTCTTGTTTTGCCCATGACGCCAACAGCGACTGGGTCAAGCAGGGCTTGCCTTATCTCGGCCCACGGCTCTCAGTGCCCCGTCTGTCAGCAGGAGGTCAAGATCGAACTTGCGGCGCAGCCCAGACCGTGTACAGAGCGCAGTCATAAAGATCGCTCAAAAGCGATCCTCCGCAAATTGTCGTTTCAGCATCCGGGAGGACGAGTTCAACAGGATGGACAAATCCCACGCTCGGAGCATGGTACTACTTTGACGTGCCAAAGGACGCCGAACTGCTGTGGGAGGTCGAAAACCTGGCTCGTGTTTGGTCGGAATGAACGCGGCGGGCCGCACCGAAAAGCACTTCACCGGCTTGTCTCAAGTCCGAAGGCGCAATTCCGCGGCGCAATCCGGCCCGGTACCCAAAGTGCTGCTGAAATCCTTTGCATCCGCGGGGCCGTCTATACATGAAGCTCTCGATGAAGGATGCCGACGCGGCTGACATTATACCCACAAGAGGGCAACAACGCATTCCCTTCTCGAGCTCTTTATGGCGGCCCGCTCGAAGGCTACGATGCCGTCGGGCCCCTATGGATAAAAAGTCACATCCAAGGATTGTGCGCGATGCGCCACGGAATGGCCTTCTCGAACCGGCTGGCGTTTTCGGAAGCATTGCCGCGCAACAGCGAAAGCCGCGTGCTCGCGATCGCGCTGCGCATGATCAAGAACACGATCAGCACATCGAATCGATGACCTCCTTCGGACGGGTGCCAGTGCGGCGATGGCACGATCTATCGCACGGCCGGTTCCGTCCTCTCCGGAAGCCAGTAAATCAGCTTGATGTGATTGCGGAATGATGCGGTCGCGCACAAGCACCGGCAATGCCCTGATCCATCAACTGCGCTTCGCGCGGATTCAGCTGGATGCCAGCGGCCAGCATAGGCTGACCAGTGCGCGGGTGCGGTTTGACGAAAACACCGGCGGATTTCACCCAATCATGGCTCTCGATCGCCCCCCTAATCTCGTCGAGTTCGATGCGGTAACCACGAAACTTCACCTGATTGTCGGCTCGCCCATTGATATGGGCCGGATGCTGCAGCGGCTGCAACACAACGAGCAGCGCATCGGCCTGATGTCTTCGGGATATAGTTCAAAGTCTGGCAACGATCTCACCTCAGCGCTCCGGCTTCGAGCCATCTTGTCGGAAGGTGGATTGACGGCGGATGCCTGCTACACAGCCGTGTTCGGGAGGATCAGCGAGGCCCAACGTGTGCATGAGGGCATGCACGAGGATGCCCCTCATATGGAAGGTCCAGCCGAGCTGATCCGCAACGATCTTCGGGCAGTGCTGCCCGACTATATGGTTCCGAGCAAGATAGCGCTGATCGAGGAAATGCCGTGTAGCGCTTCGGGCAAAATTGATGTCAATGTTTTGAAATCATATCCCGCGTTCGAGGATAGCGACTCGGACCGGGAGATGGTTGCGCCCCGCAATGAGACCGAAGCCCAGCTGGCACTTATCTGGCGAGAAGAGTTCGGCGTCGAAGAGCCTTCAGTGTTCGACGATTTTTTCGAGGCCGGCGGCGATTCTCTGCAAGCGGTGCAGTTGGTGCTCAACATCAACAAGAAGCTTCATGTGAACTTGCCTGTACAGGTGCTTTTTGAGGCTCCGACCATCGCGGACCTCGCCCGCCGGCTGGAGGCTGGCAAGGTCTCCTATCAGAGTTCGCGTGCAGTTATGCTGAAGAAAGGAAATGGTGCAACGATCTTCTGCTGGCCCGGACTTGGTGGTTATCCAATGAGCCTCCGCCATCTAGCTGCCGCCCTCGTGACGTCTCGTGCTTTCATTGGGATCCAAGCGTCCGGATTGAATGATGGCGAGCATATTTGCCGTTCCGTTGAAGAGATGTCGGTGCGAGATGCCCAGATGATCAGGCAGATCCAGCCAGGAGGCCCATATACACTTTGGGGCTATTCTTTCGGCGCTCGCGTCGCGTACGAAACGGCGTGGCATTTCGAAAAGTCCGGAGAGAAGGTGGCTGAACTGATACTTATAGCGCCTGGTTCGCCTCAAGTACCCGGCGGCGACCCAGTCCCAGCAGAGCCTGCAGCCCTATTTCGCGATCCTTCATTCCTTACCATACTCTATTCGGTTTTCGCGCAAACGATCTCGCCGCATCGTGTTGCTCCCCTAATCGAAGCAGTCCGGAATGAAAGCGCTTTTGTAACCTTCATTGCAGCCGAGAAACCCGAACTCGATGTTAACGTTATCGGCCGCATCACCCAACTCGTGGCTGAAACCTACACGCCGGGTTACAGGTCGCAAATGGAGCAGCACGAATTGTCAGCGCCTGTACGCTTGTTCAAAGCGCGAGGCGACAACCCTTCGTTCCTCGAAATGCTAACAAGGGCAATCAAGCATCCGGCAACGATCATCCCACTCGCAGCTGATCATTACGATCTGCTCAAGCCTGGCCGAGTAGAGGAACTCGTGCATGCCATTTATCGTCACGCGCCAACATGACAATCCGCCTTTCAGAGTCAGTGCTGATCGAAGAGGTTTGAACCGCCGCCAGTTTTGACATGCGGTTGGTCGTGGCGCTGCCATGGAGTATCTGGCCCATAGGTCCTCCCGGAATGAAGGACCAGTTTGGCTGATTCCCCCACACTCCGGGACCAGACACCTAGATCCATGCCTGGAAGAAGCAACTGCTGGACCAGTCGGCCCGGGCCTTTGAGGCGGGTGTCTGGCGGGAGAGAGAGGACGCGCGCGAACGCGAGATCGAGAAGCTGCACGCCAATATTGGACAACTGACAGTCGAGCGCGATTTTTTAGCGCGGAGGTCCGGAAGATGAGCAAGCCGGACCGTCGAGGAATGCTTGATCGCGCCGACATGACGCTGTCGATCCGGCGGCATGCATGCTGCTTGGCATCGCGCGCTCTGGGGTCTACCGGCCGCCACGGGGCCAATGACAACGACCTTGCCCTGATGCGGCTGATCGACGAGCTGTTCACCGCCTGGCCGTTCCTGGGCTCGCGGCGAATGACCGCGATGCTGAAGGCTGAGGGCCAGGCCAATCGCAAGGGCGTGCAGCGTTGATGCGCAAGATGGGCATCGCGGCGCTGGGACCAAGGCCGAACACGACGAGGCCAGCGGGGCCACAAGATCTATCCCTATCTGTTGCGCAACTTGACGATCGACCGGCCAAACCAGGTATTATAGGCGGCCGACATCACGTATCTGCCCATCGGCCGCGGCTTTCTGTATCTCGTCGCCATCATCGACTGGGCGAGCCGTGCGGTTCTGGCGCGGCGGTTGTCGAACACGGTGGACGTCTGTTCTGCGTAGCGGCTCTGGAAGAGGCGCTGGCGAACTACGGTACGCCGGAGATTTTCAACACCGACCAAGGCAGCCACTTCACCAGTGCGGCCTTCACCGGCGCGTTGGCGGGCGCAGGGATCAAGATCTCCATGGATGGCCGTGGTCGTTGGATGGACAACGTCTTCATCGAGCGGCTGTGGCGGTCGCTCAAACATGAGGACATCGATCTCAAGGGCTATGCCGACGGCCGCGAGGCCAAGGCAGGCGTCGCGAGCTGGATCACGTTCTGCAACGATCCGCCTCCATCAGGTGCACGGCTATCGCACACCGATGGCCGTCTGGCGCGAACGGATGCAGGCCGCGAAGGCTGTGGACATGGTGGACAACGCTGACGCGTTGACCACATGCCCATCTGTGGACGCCCCTGTGGATGCAAGAAGAATCTTTCGTCAAGCGCTGCGCTGTAGTCGGGTGCTGACATCTGTCCGGCCTTTAATGCGACCGTCATTTGTCGCGGGCCCGTATGGAAATTCGCGGATCGGGTCCAAATCACAGCGGCGTGCTTGGATAGCACTTGGGCATGTACTGGTTTTCCCAATCCCGTCTCTCCACTGTTGCGCCATATCTTCCGTTTGACCTTCCTACATCTCGACGACCTCTGACCGGACGGCTATGCCGCCACAGCCGGAGCTTTATAGACCCCACCGTTGGCCATCAAAGCCCAGACGACGCGGGCCATCTTGTTGGCAAGAGCGGTGGCTACCAGCATAGGTGGCTTGCGGGCAATCATGCGCCCGAGCCACGATGACGGTGAAGCGCCTCCGCCGCCGTGCCTGCTGCACGACCGCAGTTGCGCCCATGATAAGTAACCGTCGCAACGTTCGCTCCCCCATTTTCGACGTCGCACCCAGTTTCTGTTTGCCGCCCGTGGAGCGCTGCAACGGGGTCAACCCCAGCCATGCGGCGAAGTCGCGTCCGCACCGGAAGCTTCCGGCGGCAGACGCAAGGGCAAGCAAAGCCGTCGCCGTCATTGGTCCCACGCCTGGGATTGTCATCAAACGGCGGGCATCTTTTTCTTTTCGGGCGCGACGGGTGATCTCGCTGTCGAGTTTCTTGATCTGCATTTCCAGCGTCACCATCGTCTTGATCAATATCTCGAGTACGAACCGTGCCGCTTCGGGCACGTCGGTTTTTGGATCCATTGCGCGCTGGACAAGCTCTGCGACATAGGCCGTGCCCTTTGCCATAATCACCCCGTATTCGACGAGATGACCACGCAAAGCATTGATCGTCTGGACAGGCGGAGCTACGTCCGTCAAGCGAAAGTAACATCCTCCGGTGCGGCAATTACGATAGCCAATATTGAAAGCCTATCCGCCACCCACGCACACGCTGATCACCGCGCACCTGGAGGTCTTACCGGTTACCATCAAGCGCCGCCGGGATCGTTCCTCAAACGCTTTTGCAGTGCCGGCCGATTGATCTCGAGGCTATCGAGATTCCGCAGGTCTGCCTGGCGGCTTCCCGCCAATCGCCTAACCAGCGCCCGCGTGCCATCCACTACGAAGACGCCGCATTCGGGGCAGGCGTTCGGGCTGGTTGGGTCTCTGGCATCGGGCAAGCCGCGTGGTCAATCTGGAATCGCGGCTCGACTCTGTTTTTTCTTCAGCGGCTGCTGTGCACATGTGGGCAACGCCCCGGGCGTTGTCCAAACGCAGCGGCATGTCCATAGCGCCACGGGCTCAGGCCTTTCGGATGGCCGGGTTCGACGCAAGCTTTCGCCGGAGAGATCGAGCCGATGGCCGTTGTGGACGAGGCGATCGAGGACGGCGTAGGCGTAGTGGGATCGCCGAACACGTCAGAGTACCCCTATTTTTGAGCGGGTCGTGTCTCACGTCACGATCACTGACCCGCATCATTTTCTTTTTGGGCACCCGGCTTGAGGTGCTGAAGGAGCGATCGGGGCGCGGTCCCGCCTACGTCGTTGTCGCGCTGCCGGACGGCAGGCCGAGGGCGGTTCGGATCGCGTCGACGGATCTTGCCGAGGCGATTACTTTCTGTCCGAACGCCGTCGATTTGCCGCGCAACAGTGCACGTACGCTGATCCCATTGATGCATCATTTGAGCGCGAGTCTGGGCCTTCTCGGCGAGAAGGTGATTCGCGATAACCCACCGACCGCTTCCAGGTCGCGTTGCGTATCGACCCCTGCCGACGTTAGCAAATCCAACCGGCCGTCCGACGGCCGACATTCCGCGCCTGTGGCCGAATCTGTCGACCGCGACGTAAACCCAGATCGCTCAAATCCTCGCGACGCTGCTGCGGCGAATGCAAGCGGTTCCCCGGCACGCCCGGAAGGGGACTGGGGCGTGGTGATCAGCTTGAGCGTCGCTGACGAGCGAGCGGCTCACGACTGCGCACCGAGCCAAGTTGGCCTATGTCTACGTGCGGCAGTCATCCGTGAACCAGGTGCGCCAGCACCAGGAGAGCACGGAGCTGCAGTACCGTCTCGTCATCGGACTGGGCTGGCCGCCGGAGCGCGTCCAGGTCATTGACGAGGATCTGGGCAAATCCGGTGCTGGCGGCGTGGATCGTCATGGTTTCCAGAAGCTCATTGCCGAGATCGGCCTTGGCAACGCCGGTCTTGTGATGAGCCTCGACGCTTCTCGCTTGGCCCGCAATAACCGGGATTGGCATCAGCTTCTCGAACTGTGCTCGGTGTTCGGCGTGCTCATTGCGGATGGCGAGCGGCTTTACGACCCGCGCGCCTACCACGACCGCCTGCTGTTGGGCTTGTCCGGCATCATGAGCGAGGCGGAGTTGCATCAGCTTCGGATGCGCCTTCACCAAGGGGAACGCCAGAAGGCGGCGCGGGGCGAACTGCGGCTGCCGCTACCAGCCGGGCTCGCCTATGATCGAACGGGCACAATTATTCTCAATCCCGATGAGGAGGTGCAGGCCCGTCTTCATCTCGTGTTCGCCAAATTCCGGGAACTGCAAAGCGCTCGCCGTGTGATGCGTTACTTGGACAGGAACGGATTGTCCTTGCCGGTTCGACCGCTGCTTGGACCATCTCTGCACGAGATCGTCTGGCGTACGCCAGATAGTGCACGCGTCCTTAGCGTCCTTCAAAATCCGGCTTATGTTGGGGCGTACGTTTATGGCCGGCGGCAAAAGGATCCGAGACGATGCCGGCCGGGATCGCTGACGGGAACGCCGCTCACCCAGGCTATATCAGCTGGGAGGAGTTCATGGCCAACCAGGGGCGACTGGCAGATAACGTCTTCCGCTATGAGGCAGGACATTCTGGCGTACCGCGCAAGGGGGCAGCCCTGTTACAAGGAATTGCGATCTGCGGCCGTTGAGGACGGCGCATGAGCATGCGCTACACTGGCCCGAATGCCGACTATCCGGTCTATTGCTGCCGCTCGGATCGGGACCAGCAAGGCAGTGCACTGTGTCAGGAAGTCCGGGCGTTGGCGGTTGACGCGCTGGTCGAGCGGGTGGTCCTCGACGCCCTGGTGCCGGATCAGATTGAGATCGCACTCGCGGCGGCGGGCCAACTGGAGCAGGAGAGCCGTCAGCTCGAGCGCCAGTGGGCGCTTCGCGTGGAGCGCGCCCGCTAGGAGGCCGAGCGCGCTCGGCGTCAGTATGATGCCGCAGAACCCGAGAACCGTCTTGTGGCGCGCTCACTTGAGCGGGCTTGGGAAGAGAAGCTGCGTGTCGTCGAGGCGGTCGAGCAACAGCATGCGCGTTGGTGCGGACAAGAGCCGCTTCTGATTGGCCCGGCGGAACGCGCTGGGCTACAAGCGCTCGGCGAGAACCTGCCGCGGATTTGGAATACGGCCACCACGTCGGCAGCCGATCGCAAGCACATTCTACGATTTGTCATCCGCGAAGTCGTTCTTGATCAGAAGCGGACCCGAGGTCAGGTGTGGCTCAAGATCGTCTGGCAGACCGGCGCAACCAGCGAGCATCACGTACAACGGCGCGTTCACACCTACCGCGATTACATCGATATCGATCGGTTGCGGCGACGGATCGTCGAGTTGAATGCTGAACACAAAATGGATGGCGAGATCGCGGCGATACTCAATCAGGAAGGCTTCGTCGCGGCCCGAGGTTGCGCCTTCAAAGGCGAGAACGTCTGGGTGTTACGCACCCGCTGGGGCATTCCCACCGTCAAAATCAACGGCATGGACAAGAACCCAATGCGCTGGCCCGACGGCAGCTTCTCGATTCAGGGCGCAGCGGCTGCGCTTGGAGTAACTCCGCAGACAATCTTCGATTATCTTGCGCGCGGATTGCTGGCAGGTCGTCAGTTGCCCAAGGGCCAGCCATGGCAGATCGAGCTCTCAGACGAGCAATCAGTCAACTTCGCAAGCGGGTGCGACGCACCAAGCGTTCGAAGAAGGAGGCATCATGAAGTCATCGCCTCGCCGATGAGCGCGCGCCACTGGTCGACCGGGAGTTGGCTGGTGACGGGAGTGGAGCGGCGGCCGTAGCGATCCTCCGGGATCTAGCGGGGCTGTTGAAAAAGGCGCTCGCCGGCGAGCGGCGACCATGATTCATTGGCTCCGACGAGATTCGGAGACGGTGCGTGCGCGGCGACGACAATCGGACGGGCGAGCTGTTCAGCTACGTCGATCTGGAAGCACGGCGTGATCATCCGCTGCGAGGGATCCGGACGATCGTGAACGAGGCGCTGGCGGTGCTGGAACGCGAGCTCGCCGCGCTTTATTCGCTGCGCCCGTCGATTCCGCCGGAGAAGCTGCTGCGGGCGATGCTGTTGCAGGCGTTTTATTCGATCCGCTCGGAGCGGCTTCTGATGGAGCGGCTGGAATATGATTTGCTGTTCAGCTGGTTCGTCGGAATCGGCGTCGACGAGTTCTCGAAGAACCGCGACCGGCTGCTGGAAGGCGACATCGCGGCCAAGTTCCTCGCGGCGATGCTGGCGCTGCCCAGGGTGAAGGGGCTTCTGTCGAGCGATCACTTCTCGGTCGACGGCATGCTGATCGAGGCCTGGGCCTCGATGAAGAGCGTCAAACCGAAGGATAGAGCCACCGGCGCCAGGCGGCGGGCGCAACGCCGAAGCGAACTTCCACGGCCAGAAACGCTCCAACGACACCCATGCTTCGACCGCCGATCCGGATGCCAGGCTCTACCGCAAGGGGAAAGGCAAGGAGACGAAGCTGTGCTTCATCGGACATGGGCTGATGGAGAACCGCCACGGCTGCTGGTCGACGCCTGCCTGACGCAGGCGAACGGGCATGCCGAACGGGTAGCCGCGCTACACATGATCGAGCAGCGTGCCGATCGGCCGACAGCGATCACGCTTGGCGCCGACAAGGCCTACGATGCAGAAGACTTCGTCAACGAGCTGCGCTCGATGAACGTGACACCGCATGTTGCGCAGAATACCAGCGGCCGCAGCTCTGCGATCGACGGGCGTACGACCCGGCACGGCGGCTATGCCGTCAGCCAGCGCATCCGCAAGCGGATCGAGGAGGCATTCGGCTGGATCAAGACGGTCGCCGGGCAAGAGAAGACCAGCTTCCGTGGGCGTGATCGTGTCGCATGGGCCTTTACCTTCGCTGCCACCGCCTACAATCTGGTGCGGCTGCCCAAGCTGATCGCGGAGGCTGATGGCCAAGGTGCCCGGCTTCGCCCAGGCCTTTGCCGGCCACTGGCGCATCGTCGAAATGGACAACTGGGACAGCGACTTCCTCGACCTTGTCGAAGAGGCGCATCTCACCTTCGGCGGCAAGTCCGATGGCGAAATCGCCTTTGGGGCTCTGAAGGGCTTCCTCGACATGCGCTACGGCAGCCGCGACGGATCGGCCTGCCGAGTTCTCGTGGGAGGGGCACGACGAGAATGATCCGTCCTGTGGTCGCGGATGGGCCATGATCGGCACCGCGGGCAGGCTCGTTGGCCACTTCTACATCCACAATGGCGACGACTCAGCCTTCGTTTGCGAACGCGGCTGAGTTCTTCAACAGCCTGCTAGAGGAGTTCGTGGCAGGCGCCGGCATCGATTCTCTGGGCCAGCGCACGAGAGACCGGCTCTGCTTCAGGGACGCGCAGACCCTACCCGAAATGGCAGGTATTTTTGAACCTGTTATGCATATTATTTTGGGTAATCACGCTAGATTTCGATGAGTATGTGGTGAGGGATAGGTACATTCAGCGAGGGTGGTTCGAATGAATAGTCGTGACATAAAGCGCATTGTTGACGACATCGTCGCTGAAGCCATGTTAGCTCAAGATTCTTTCGCGCTGAGCGCTCAAGAAGCACACAAACATCATACTGGCCACGCTGACATTAAACAATTAACCGAAGGCCGCAACGCTCGAACTCTCATTGCCATATGGGCTGAGTTGAAGGGCATCCGTGCTGCTCTGACCGAAGTCGCACAGCTGATCGCCCATAAGAAATGAAAGTGGACCCCATTCGTGAGATCACCGGGGTCCACTCACAGGCGCCGCAGCAGACATGGGAATATTCCGTGTACCGGCGCAGGCGTCGGTGGCGCGCAGCTTCGGCCGGGCGCTGCAATCCCCCATCTGACGCATCGATCGCTGCACACGTTGCGATTGGAGGCACGCCCCCGCTGGCAGCATCGCGATCATAACTGCGAGCCGAGAAATGGCCAGGCCGTGAACAACTCGTCGATCCGCCGCGTCGATGCTCCGTCTCGTCCTCTGCGTCATTCTCCGCTCCTTCGCCCAAAATCCGATTAGTTAACCGGCCCGATTTTCGGGACCACCTGATCCGTGTAGCCGGGTAGCGAGCCACACTCGCGCGTCTATCGGAGGCGGGATCGTCGGCGCGCGAGCGCATCGTCTCGACGCCGCGCATCTCCATCAACGTCGCCGTCGACCGGATGTCGGTTTCTGCTACCAATACCAACTCGGTGACGGCCGTGCCTCCTCCGTCGAGGGCCCCGCGCCGTCGTCAATAGCGCTCCGCCACTAATTGCCCAAAAAGCCTGAAGCGCACGTGGCGTCAGGTTGTACGATCAAAGGGAGGTTGAGAGCGATCTGTCATCCAACCAGCATGACGCGCTGTGGCTACGACCGTGCAAGTAGCGAGAACGAGCTATTGAGCGACCATTTCCATCTTGAAGAGAGGACCATCGAGGCGGTACGGCGTTATCGTGACGCGCTAGCGGCTGCCGCGAACTCTGAAAAGGCACAAGCTCGCGCACATCGAGCGCTCATCAGCATGCTCCCAGACCTGGAGCGCGCAGTGCTCGAGGATCGACCTCCGTCAATCGGGAAAAAGCTCTTTGATGCCGGTGCAAGAGCAGTCACTCAACTACATGAGGCGCGGCAGCTCTTTAACGAGGCCACTGTGACGCTGGAGGGACTCGCCAGGCCTTGGCCGCTCTCGAGCAGCAGCTAGGATACATTCCAGATGTACCGGCGAAAGGAACTCGAGCGCGGTCTTGATCTGGATCATGGCTGACCGACCACTTACATCAACTGAGGGTGAAGATCGTTTGCGGGTGCGGGCGGTGATGATCGAGTTTGCCCAAGCGCTCAAGCGGTTTGGCATCAGTGCCCCGAATTCGCTTGCCTGACCGCCAATGCGGCAGCCGTCGAGGAGAGCATGATGGTTGGCAGATTGGCAGGCCGCGCAGACGCGCTCCCTCGTCATCAGCGCAAACACTTGCTAAGCAACTGATTAAGCTGATCAATATGTGTCAGAACCCGATAGACAAGTCGCAATTGGTGCTCATTAGAAATGTCACCAGGGGCGCCCGAATGATTATACCTTCGGGGAGAAAGAGACCGATCGACAGGAGCTTGGCGGGAGCCAGGCCCCTCAGCCCGCCTTGAACAGGCTCTTGCCCTGGCCACGCCGGCGCGGGGCTTTCTGGCTGCGGTTAATGTCGAGCAGCTTCTGCTGCTCGGCAATGTAAGCCAGTACCGGTCCCAGCCGCTTGTTCTCGACGATCGCCGCCTGGTCGACCTGTCGCACCTTGTCGAACGTGCGGTAGGGCAACGCCCGGCCATTATGCTTGATCAAAGCCGCCCGTCCGGATAGTCGAATACCATGACGCGCTGGCGTGCGAGCGAGTTGATGATCTCGTTCGGCTCGAGGATGAACAGCACCTTGTCGTACTGCAGCGTCAGACTATGCGACACCGTGCACTCTCCAGGCGAAAGCATCGTCAACATCGTCGTGCTCAGCCAGTGGCCGGTGAACGTCCTTCTCGCTGAACGGCGACTTCGCAAACCGTCGGTTGTAGTCCTCCATGAATGCCGGCAGGAACGCGCTGCCGGCTTCAATCGTCGAAATCCCGGCAAGCCGCATCTCCTTTACCAAACGATCCTGCAGCGTTCCATTGGCGCGCGCGACGCGCCCCTTGGCCTGCGGAGCGTTGGCACAAATGATATCGATGTTGAGCTCGTGCAGCGCCCGGCCAAACTGGATCATGCCATCACCGCCGATCGCGCCGACCTTGTTGACCCGGAACGTCGCGTGCTTGTCCGAGTAAAACGCAACCGGTTTGCCGTAGCGCTCCAAATAGGCGCGCGTCGCGGCAAAATAATCAAAGGCGATTCCGTCTCCACGAAACGCAGGTGCATCAAACGGCTGGTCGCGTCATCGATAAAGACGAGCAGGGTGCATTGCGAGCCGCGGTCCTCGAACCACCAGTGCTCAGATCCGTCGATCTCGATCAGCTCGCCTATACAGTAGCGACGGTGCCGCGGCTGGTAAACCCGTTTGAGCCGCTGCCGACGGTCCTGCCAGATCCCGTCGGCCACCATCCAGCGCCGCACTGTCTCGACCCCAAAATGCAAGCCATGCCGCTCCGCCAGCTTCTCCGCCGCCAGCGTCGGGCCGAAATCCGGCCTTGATCAGCGCCAGCGCCTCGGTGCGGACAACCGCCGGATACGACCGGTTGCTGGGCTTGCCGCGCTTCTTCGAGATCAGCGCCTCCGACGCCTCCCTCGGGGTAGCGATCATACCAGGGATAGAATGTGGCGCGCGGGATCCGAGCGTGTCCAGTGTGCGCTTAGCCGGAAGGTGCGATTGCTCGACCAAATGGATGATCTCGGCCTTCTCTGAGCCGGGATACCTCATGCCTCGTCCTCCCCATCTCCGTTGATACTTTTTTGAGCAGACGGTTCTCCAGCGTCAGATCGGCGACGGCCTCCTCGCCGGAGGTCGCAGCTCGTGCCACCCACCAGGCGGCGCTTGCCGGCCTCGAGAAACTCCTTGGACCAGCCGTAATACATCGAGGCGGCAATGCCTTCTCGGCGGCAAAGCTCGGAGATGTTCTCCTCGCTCCGCAATCCTTCCAGGACGATGCGGATCTTCTCTTCCGCGAATACTGCTGGCGGGTCTGGCGCCGAATGTCCTTTAGCACTTGGTCTGCCGACGCTTTGCCCGGTCCGGATTTCTGTTTCATCTTCGCTCCTAGCGGCTACGATGAACCAGAAATCCTCCCTCCGCAAAATCCCCCTGTTTGTCTCACAGGCCCTGACGGCGAACACGCGCTTGGCGCCGAGCAACGCATCGGCCAGATCCTCGCGGGTGCAGGCATATACAAGGTGGCGCCAAGGGCGAGGGCGGAAACCCGGCTCATGCGTCGTTGCCCAGGCTACGGATAATTGCGACCGCGCGATACCGCGATTCCCCGCCCAGCGTATCGACCGGAATGGCATGCGCGGCGGCGAGATGGAGCAAGTGCCCCACATCGGCGTCCTCGAAATCGCGAACCAGCAGCCGTTCCGGCACCCGCCGCAGCAGGGCGCGTGTCGCTTCGGCTATGCCGGGTTTGATCCGGTTGCGGTCACGCGTTCCGCTTTCCGCCAGCAACTGCCGCATCATCGCCTCGCATTCCTGTTTCAGCGCCGCTCGGCGGGCGCCGTGCCCGTCTATCGGTCGCGGTATCGCCGCAGCGGCCAACGGCGCGATCGTGTCCACGAAGGCACGTGAGAGATCAGCACCGGCATATTGCGGGTAGGTGACACAGGCGTGGAAATCGCCCGGCCCTACCAACGCGGCGTTGAGGATCGAGCGACTGACCAGGCCCGAAACGATGCCGTTCAGCAAGCCCGAGGCGATCAGATAATCATCCGCCGTCGCGGTGATGTCTGCCTGTCCTGCAGGGTCAGCAATCACGGCTAAGTCCGGTGTGAAGCCGAATGGCGCATTGGCCAGGGCCGCGCGAAGTTCGCCGGCAATCGCGCCCTTGCCGGTCCAGCCATCGACAAACACTGCGTCGCGCGGATCGTGCCGGCCCGCGATATGCGCGAGCGCGACGCGGTCGACACCCCGATCGCGGATAATGCTGATTGAATAATGGGCTGCGCGATGTCCGTGCGCCCGCAAGGTCCGCGCGAGCAAGACGCCGATCGGCGTCCCCGCGCGCGCCAGCGAGACGATTACCAGCTCGCGCTCCGGCCTGCGTGCGGCGAGCTGCGCAGCGAGGGTGGCGACATCCTGCGCCAGGCGGGCACCGTTCCGCGCAAGCGCGGCGTGATAGAGGGACAGATAGCTGTAGTCCGGCACCCTCTCCGGCGCGATCATCTCCGAATAGTGGTGGCGGCCGGCCTGGATCGCCGCTTCCTTTTCGGCGACGGAAGTCGGGGCCATTACCACTGGCTTGAGCAGGAAGGTGACGTCGGCCGGGTCGTAGCTGCCCGAGAACGGGGGCGCGACCTCAGTCCGCATGGAACATGCCGCCGGCCAGCTGCGAACGGGTGGGCATCATGGCGAAATCGCAAAGGCCCATGAAGGGCGCATCGGTGCGGCTGTCGCCGATGCCGATCACCGGCGCATCAGGGAAGCGTGCGCGGAGGCCGGGTAGGATATATGCCACCGCATGGGCCTTGCCGAGATAGGGTGGCATCAGCGCCACGTTGTTGCCGTTGCGGTGGTCCGTCCAGCCCTTGGGCAAGGACGGCACGGCAGCGTCGACCACCGCAAAAAGTGCCGCGGCATCCGCATCTTCATGCTTGGCCAAGGTGTAGAACGGCAGCGCGCCCTCGACCAGCACACGGGCGTTGACCGCGATGCCGCGGTCGCGCGCCATGCGCCTGATCGCCTCCGCCAGGCCAGCAAGCTGCGACGCGAAGGGCGCGGCGCGGTCGGCGATCGTCGCAGCCCAGTCCATGTCGACATGGCCGCTGTCATCCAGCACGACGCCGCCATGCGCGCACACCGCTGCGCGGAATGGAATGCGCGCCCGCCGCAACCCGTCCAGGCTGCGGGCGGTGACGGGGACGAGATGCGTCGTATCGGCCAGCCATTCCAGGAACTGCATCTGCCGCGGGGTCGCATAGCTCAGCGGCGATCCGTCGCGCGCGAAGCCCAGCGGCGTCAACCGGTCGGCCGGCAAATCGGGCGGGCATTTGCGCAGCGTCTGGAACAGCGTATCGTCCAGATCAACCAGGGCGATGGCACGCGTCATGCCGTCCAGCCGATCAGTTCGGCACGGAGAGCGGCAATCAGCCCGGGGTCGATTGTCGCCGCGCCGGTCTCATGCGCGATCCAGTTCGCGCGTCCATCGGACCGGTCGGCATTGTAGAGGTAATTGGGCACGCCCGTTCCATAATTGTCGGCAAAGCGGAGCTTGGTCGCCATCGCCCCACCGGGGAGTGCGGGGCTTCGGCCGGTCGCCTGCACGACGACATCATGCCCTTCTTCTGCGAGGCGTTCCGCCAGCAGGAAGGGGGGATAGGTGAACTCGCCGGTCCCGATGATCCGCAGTGGGCCGAGGATCTCGGGCACAGCGGTATCTGGTTCGGGCACGACGGGCCGGTCGAGTCCCAGCCGACCGAAATTGCGATGCGTCGCCATGCGCCCGAGTGAAGCGGCAGCGGTGTCGAACGCGCTGTTGAGCACCGTCGCCGTCTCCTGCGTCCACTCCATGCGTCCGCGCAGCAGCGCCGCGATGCACGTGGGACGCGGCATGCGTGCTTGCCACGCCTTGTCGGCCGACCAGTCGGTCAGCGTCGCTACCGCCATCGCTTCGATCCGCGGCCAAGCAGTGGCGAGCGCCTGGGCGAGGTTGCAAAGGGTCGTTCCTGTCGAGATCTCGTCGTCGACCAATACCAGTGATTGCGGCTCCGGAAGCCCCGGCCTGTAGATCAGATGCGCGGAGGCATGGCTGTGCGGTTCTTCGAAGCGGCACAGCAACGGATGATCCAGTTGCTGTCGCGTCGAATGCATGAAGTGGATGTCGACCCGGCCCGTTGCGAGGCGAAATTCCTCGTGCACCGTCTGGGCAAGGCACACGGCGGTCTCGGCCAAGCCGACGACGAGGACTGGCCCCGGCAGATCGTCAGGAAGCCGCGCCGCGAGATCGCGGGCGCTCTGCCGCATCATCTGCGGCGTGGCGGGCAAATAGCGCCCTAGGACGCGGGATACGACCAGGAACCCCCGCCGCGGATTTTCGCGCGCCGCAAACGCGCAAAGGCTGTCCAGCGGCCAGGCCGCCTTGTCCACGGCGATATCGAGCCGGCCCGTAGCCAACTGGATCGACTGGGTCTTGTCGGCGGCGGTCAACATTCGCAGGTGACGCGAGCGATCATGTCGCGGGCTTGGCGGACCACGTCTGCGCGGCCAAGCAGCCGCGCTTCGTGCGCCATCTGCGGCTCAACGCCAAACGAATCGAGGAAGCTGAGCATCAAGTACGCTCCACAGTGCTTGAACGATAGGTCGCGATCCCCACAACGGCGATTGCAGGGTTTGCTACGGGTACTAATGCACGTTCTCCCCGGCAGGGATCTGGGACCTAACTAGCAATGAGTGTGCCACCAGAGAATTTGCGCAGTGAATGCTTCAATAGAGATAGAAAGCTGTGCCTCGCCGGCGCGGGTCCAGAGGCTCGGCGTCGAGTTGCGGACGTTGTGTGATCGACCTGGCACTGGCACAGATGAATACGACGACACCGGCATCAACTTGCTGCGCGACCAGTCTAAGACAACCGGTTATATGCGAGCTAATAGGGTCGAGCACCTTCAACTGCAGCACACGGCGCTCGTATCATGCCGTTCCAGAACCTACGACCCGACATGTGCTACCTTCGAGTAATCCCAACGGATTGAGCTAGCCTGAGAATGTTGGCAGCCGCACGCGGTTGTCAGCTTTGCGTCCATTGTCGTCGACCCGATGCTCGCCATCCCTGTAGGATCAGCATTTTCGGTCCGGCACGCCGGTTGCTCTGTTTCTGGCACCCTTACCCACCAGCGTATGGACTGGGTGCGGCGGCAAAGGAAGTGATCGTATGGCAACAGGTACTGTGAAGTGGTTCAATGTCCAAAAGGGGTACGGATTGATCGCTCCAGATGACGGCGGAAACGACATCTTTGTCCACATTAGCGCCGTAAACGCGCTGGATTCCTTAGTGAGCTATGACGGATTTTTGGTGACGCGGTCCGATCAGGCGGCGCGGACTTCAGCGTCGGAATGACTTCGATTCCGTCAGCAACCTTTACCCAGATACTACTTCGGCAACTGATTTGTGCCCTTCAACCGTCGCCAGGTTTTAGATGCGGCGCCGACGAGCTTGAAGACCATCAACTTTGCTGTGTGTGGCGATAACGCTCCCTTCGTTCGCACAGTCCGGTGCTTGACCGTGGCAAAGACGCTCTCGATTGGATTCGACGTGCGCAGATGCGACCAGTGCTCGGCAGGGAAGTCATAAAACGCCAACATAGCCGAGCGATCCTTGATCAGGCATTCAACGGCCGGCTTGTATTTGACGCCGTACTTCTCGACAAAGATATCAATCGCTGTTTCAGCGACCGACCGGTTCGGCGCTAGGTAGATGTCACGCAGATCACTCTTTATTGCCGGCTGCACGGAGTTGGCGACCTTGTCGAGCACGTTGTTCACCTTGTGCAGCCAACATCGCTGATGTTGCGTGCCGGGGAAGATTTCATCGAGCGCCCGCCAGAAGCCGAGAGCGCCGTCGCCGACAGCAAGCTGCGGCCCGATCTGCAAGCCGCGCTTGCGCAGATCGATCAGCAATTCTCGCCAACTTTGTGCGCTCTCGAGTACCCCGACCTGGAAGCCGATCAATTCCTTCTTTCCTTCAGGCGTGGCGCCTACCAACACCAGGATGCATTCGGCGTGGTCCTCCATGCGAGCCTGCAGATAGACGCCATCCGCCCAGATGTAAACGTACCGCCGCGCCGCCAGGTCGCGCTTTTGCCAACGTTCGTATTGGTCTGCCAGTCCTTCTTCAGGCCAGCGATGACCGGTGGCGACAAGTTCGGCGCGTCCTTGCCGAGCAAGGCCGAAAGCGTCTCCTGGAAGTCGTTGGTCGAGATTCGCCGCAAATAGAGCACGGGGATCAACGCGTCCAAGCTCTTCGCCCGGCGGGCCCAGAGCGGCAGGATCGTCGAATGAAACCGGATCTGTCGCCTGGCCCGCTTGCTCCACGGTCGCGGGTCTTCAGACGGGCGACAGGGCCGATGCCGATGGCAATTTCGCGGGCCGGCCCATATCCATGCCGCACCACGCGCGCCCGACCATCCGGCAGCGCCAGATGCTTCGTCGTTTCCAGGAATGTAGTGAACTCAATCTCGACAGCGCGGGCGATCAGTTCGCGAGCTCCAGCACGCAGAATATCCGTCAGTGGATCAGCAGTCTGATCGGGTGTCCGTAGGCGGGTGAAGATGTCGTGTTTTTGTAGCTCGTGATCTGTCGCCTTCGTTTCTGATTTGCAGGGGAGCCGGAAGGCGGGGACGGCTTTCCCTGATTGATCATGCCACGGCTGTTGTGGCGGTTTTAGCCCTGTGGGTGAGTTTCTTTGTTCGACTTGAAGCCCGTTTCTCCGTCCCGACCCGCGCTTTCTCGACGGCGGCGCGCGCAGGAGCGGTCAAGGACGCGCGCTTGCGCGCCCGCCAGGGCTTGTCCTTGACGGCTCCGAGCACGCCGCCAGGCTGAGGCGCGTCGGGGCTGATCTGCTGTCCGTCAGGCGCAAACCTCGCCAATCGATGCGGTCCAAGGAACACGCTGACGGTGCCATCGGGATACTCATGGAGGCGCACCACAGCCTTGACGAGGTGAGGCCTGAGCCGGCTCTGCGGCAGCTGCAGCCGCCGACCGTTCCATGCAACGGTATTATCGTTGGCGACGGTTCGCTCCTCGATCACGCACAGCGCCTCGCGCCAGGCCTCATGCCGATCGGCCACGAATGCCGTGCCTTCCTGTTCGGGCTTGATCGCAAACGCGGCGTTGTGCCCGGGGATGTAATGCGCCTTCAGCCACGCGTTGGCAGCCTCAACCGTCGTGATCCCGGCAAGCCGCAGCTCCTTCCGCAGCCGGTCCTGCAAGGTGCCGAACACCCGCTCGGAGCGCCCGCGCGCCTGCGGCGAATAGGCTGCGATATGCTCGATCCCAAGATGCGACAAAGCCCGTCCCACCTGGGTTTGTTGCGTCTTCGAGATCTTCTCGCCAGCTTTTGGGGTCAGGAAATAATGGCTGCCGCGGTCGGTGTAGAGCGCGCAGAACAGGCCATGCTCGCCAATCACTTCGCGCAAGGCCTGGAAGGTCGAGGCCGTTCCTTCTTCCTCGACCAGCACCATCGAGTAGATCTCGCTGGTCGCATCGTCCATCGTGACGATCAGGTCCCTCGCGGGCAGGCCTTCGATCCAAACGTGGCGCGATCCGTCCTGGTGCAGCAGCATGCCCCGAAGCGGCCGCCGCGGCCGCTTCTTGCGGTGCGCCGAACGCTTCGGAGCCTTCCGCACCAGCCCCGCCGCGTGCAGCGCCAGCTTCGTCACCGTATAGCCCAGCACATAGTCGTGCCGCTTTTGCATCTGCTCGTGGAAGTGCTTCACCGTGAAGTCCGCGTACTTGTCCCGGTACAGCGCAAGCATCCGTTCCAGCGCCTCCTCCGGCGCCCGCCGTGGCGAACGACGCCCCAGCCGGCGGTCGACAAGCCCGTCGTCGCCCTCCGCCTCATAGCGCTCCGCCCAGCGTTGAAACGTCCGAACACTGATCCCAAGAACCTCCGATGCTGCCTCCTGCGTCAGTTCCTTCGCCTCCGTCCGATCCAGCAAATCTGAAAACCGCATCCGTCGTACACCCTCGTGAATGGATGCCGTGCCCATCGCGCCCCCTTTGTTCCGGAGCACCGAAAACACGACACTTCACGAGCTACAAACAGGCGACAGATCACGAGCTACTGACATCGTCGATCTCATCGGGCTGACGAAGTGCAACAATATTGCTAGTCTCGTTCATGGCGTATCGCTCTCCTTGAGAGGTTCTGGCAGGCTCGACACCCGCCTCGATACGCCGCCTATCTCAGGCCGTCATCACCCAGTTTCCGTCATAGCTCCGTCGGCTGTGAACAAGCCTGTAAGCGATTGAGCGGGAGTCTGTTTTTGGGATTTGACGGCGTTTGAGATTGCAGCGATTTGAGGCTTGATGGCCGCAAACCTTGCAAATTCGTTTTGTAGATTCCTCTCCGCTGTGAACCGTGCTTCTGTGGTGCACCGGAGGGACGATGCGGCCGAAGAAGCACAAGGGATCGAACGATCTGTTCCGGGCACGGCTGGACCAGATCATTAACATGAAACACGAGTTCGTTCTGCTTGCCGGCAAGATCGACTGGGACTGGATCGATGGCGAGATCGCCCCGCTCTGCAGCGAGAAGGGCAGGCCGGGGATCGAGACCCGCTTCATGATCGGGCTGCGCCAATGCGGCAGCCGTCGAAGAGAGCATGATGGTTGGCGGACTGCCAGGCCGCGGCGCGGACGCGCTCCCTCGTCATCAGCGCAAACACTTGCTAAGCAACTGATTATTGGTAGCGGGGGAGCGTTTCAATCAAAGCCCCCCGGCAAATCGCTGCCGTTTTCGGCATTCGCGACCAAGATTGCTTAGGACGTGTAGCGCTAGCTCCACGTACTTTCGGAACGGCCCACCTAGCTAGGCCTTGTTACCGTTCTTTGGCTGCGGCCTAGAGCGGTCGCGCCATTCTTCTTTCGCGAGCAAATTCAGGAAATCCGCCAGTGCTCGCTCACCCGCATACTCTGCTGCCATCCTTGACCGAAATCCATCAGCCGTGATCCTGACTCCCATGGGCTTGCTATGGCGGCAAATTTCCCACGACCAGCGACTTGGTCGCTTATTCGTTTCAAAGGTCGCGATGTAGTAGTCTGAGGACACATGGATTAATCCGACACTATACCCGTCCGCCTGGAATACACGTCATAATCGTCAGCGCAAATCGTTTTCAAGAATGGGACCGACTTTTGACGCCGCTTCACCTTCCACCCGGGTCTCGGCGAGGTCCTTTGCACGGTCCAGCGCAACATCCAGTCCGGTTTTGATGTTTTCAAAAGCTCTGTCTTGATTGTCCTTGCCAATCTCCACCATTCTCTCGATGGCAGTGTCGGAATCTGGGAGTTCGTACTTGCGCGGCACTGCCGCATTCCGAGATTCAAGCGCCGCAAAGGGACTCGGAGCCGTCGCTTGCCTTGCAAGGATCGTTTGATCAGATGTATTCGCGCCTGTGAGCTCCGATCGCGGATTGGAAGCAGCAACCCCGCCGGACAACACAAAGAGGCCATCGTCAACGGCTCGGCTCGCCGCCGCGGTAAGCTCCACGAGCGAGCGTCGCACGCAGCGCGTCCGCCTACCACGCCGCTTTTTCGTTTCTTGCGTGCGGCTCATGATCTGATGCCCCCTCGACAAGCTTCCTTAAGACCCAGCGCCATAGCTCGCGAACTTCCTCCGAGGCTCTTCCCTCTTGGGAAAACTCGGTCACGCCTAATCCTGCCCCAAGCGCATCCTGGTGGTCATTGCGCTGTCCGATACAGGGAAGCGCAAGCACCCCGAGCGAATTGAGCGACGTTGCAGCTTCACTCAAGCGGCAACCCCGCGGTGGCGTCTGATTGAGCACGAAAGCAAATCGGCGGTTGAGCCTACGAATGGCAATCAGCGTAGGTATCGCAGCTTCGATGTCGGCCAGACTTGGACGCACCGGCATCAGGCAAAGATCAGCACTCGCGATGGCACGCATAGCCACTGCATTGTACGTGGGGGCGGTATCGATAACTGTAAGCCAGATCCCCTCAGATTCAAGACTGACGAGCGCCCCTTCTATTGTGGCGGGATCGGCGACCCGAACGACCCGCGGAAAGGGGTGCCCGCGCCGCTCTGTCCATTTTGAGATCGTCCCTTGTGGATCCGCATCGACAATTCCGACGCGCTCCCCGTTTCCCATCGCGGCCACTGCGATTCCGACCGCCAGCGTGCTCTTGCCGCTTCCTCCTTTTTGGGTGACTAGAGCAAGGACATACATCGCCTGCGCGTCCCGGACAACAACGACATGAAACACACGAGGTGAGCCTACCATTCCCTATCGCGAATCGCATCAATAGCGAGCGCGGAACTCACAATCAAATCGGAGCGCAGCCACTAACTATAGTAGCGCGCTATACGGCGCCCAACGCCGGCCGGTCCAAACATTGGGCCACGCGGACATTCCACGGCCAACCCGAACGTTTAAAGATGCCGGCCAGCGCTGCTACAAAGGCAGGACTCTCGCTTAATCCGACCCTTACTGTTTGCCGCTTTCGCGACGGCGCATCGAGTGATAAGCTGACCTTTCTCGTCAGGGGCAAGCCTGTTTGTGACGGAATCCGTTTGGCGGGCATACCGGAATCGTGAGTCCGCTGTTGCCATTTTGACGGATTCAGCGGGAGGTCGTGAGAGACAACCGCGCCAGCTAAGTGCTGTTGCAGCTTCCGGACAGGCACGTCATCAATCCGACACCGTTGAACGCGATGGAGACGTGCAGCTGATGCCGAGGACGCAAGGTGATTGGATCAATCTCACCATCGTGTAAGACGATCAGCCCACCTGGCCTCAAGCCGAGACTTTGCAACATTTCAGGTAGAAGTTGAGCATTGCGGCATTGGCGCCGTTGTCTTCAATAGTCAGCTGCACGGCTTCGATCTGGTCAGCGACTGCAACCGCGTTAGTTACGTGCCGGTACTCTTCATCGTCGTCGCCGTCTTTCTCGATGGCGACAGTCACTATCCAACTACGCATCCTGCTGCGCCTCGGGAAGCGTCGCCCACGAGCTATCGAGCCTCTGCAATTCCGCAGCCAGTGGACACGCTGGCTGTGAATCGGGTGGTGTGCCGGACGGTATTCCGGGAACCTTCTCCCTCCACACCGAACCTTGGGTGTCCGTCGTCAGAAAATTTGAGACTGATCAGGCGTTTCGAGAAGGGAGGCTCTGGCTCATCGGGGGTAGAGTTTAAGCCGCTTGCGATTGATGCAACGACCACCGAGACTCTAACTGCCGCTGGATGAAAGTTCAGTGGCAGATCAGTTGTACGCCTTGCGGCGCGGTGGAAGCAACGGGCGATCGGCGGAGCTGGTCGGGGTTGCGCAGCCGAGCGCCCGTTGCGGTGAGAGAGGCGGCGTAGGCCGCGGGCGTGAGGTATTGCAGCGAGGAATGGGGGCGTTCGCCATTGTAGTCGACGACCCATGCCGCGAGTTTGGCCCAGGCATCGTCGAGACCGAAGAACAGCGTCTCATTCAGGAGCTCGTCACGCATCCGGCCGTTCCAAACGAAACTTGCTGGCGATTCCGACTTCGAATTAATGCCACACACTGTCTCGGCGCGATGATCAGGCCGTTCCGGGCGGCTTTTTCATGAGCCCCGTCGATAGCCCCACAAATCCTTGCCGAAGACCTTCGGAGAATTCTCCAATTCTCCGAAGCTCAGTGCCTTGCTGGACTACATCAAAGTCAGAGATCGTTACGTAGGCCCACCACCTATGGTGATGTGGTCCATATTCGAGGCTAAATTTAATGTCTGTCACCTGCGCATCTTTATCGTCCGGATCGTGATGGATTAAGCGGATGACAGGTAGCGCTCTCCCGAGCCTGACACTGATCAAGGTGTCGGCCAGATCGGCAATGCCCTTTATCTCTTCGAGCGCAGCCTTCGCGCCATCGATATCGTCATCCGTCTCCGATGCAGCGTTGAAAGTGCGGAGACGCTGGATTGCTCGAACGGGGTCCATTGCCAGGCCTCCCGACCGGGCGACGCTAGTCCCGAAGCTTACGATGGCTCATTAGCATGAACGTCGAAGGAGCTCCGCTCTAGCTGCCAGTATTGGTGGGGTCCACCGTGCGCAATCAGGGTTGATGACATGCCTATCCGATGGCTCCGAAATTGCTGGATGGTCGCTCACGGCCACTGCTTGGGAGCGCAGCAACATGGATGGTTAGATAGTGACGGTCGCCGTGCCCAAGGAAGACGGCGACGACGACGAATTCAGGCACATAACCTACGTGGTTGCCGTCGCTGACCCGGCGGAAGCGGTGAAAATGACCATAGCTGAGTCCGGCGCAAAGGCCGCAATGCTCAACTGCCCGATCGAAGAGGAGCAGCTGCAAAGGCTCGGCGTGAAACCTGGTAGACTTATGGTCGTGCACGATGAGCAAATTGATCCACTCATGTCGCTACGACGTCGACATCACTAGATGCGCGTCCGATCTCGTCCAGCAGTGTCCGGTTGTCAGCATTCCCGTTCGAAAAGCCACGCTAACAGTAGCGGCGCGCGTGTGAAAAGCGCGCCGTTTTGGCCTCTCGCGGCGCGTGTGAATGTCTGGCACGCGGCTTGCTGAGCCAGGCACGGCTTGGTCTTTCTTGAATGACCCTCCCGAGGGGCCAAGCCTCCTGCTTAGCGTAACTACGTGCGGGCGGTCCATGCAGCCGTCCGCACGCTTTTGCTTGGCGCGCCCCCCCCCCCCCTGACATAGCGGCTGGCACGCGAGTTGCGGGAAAGTCGGCGGGCTTGGTTGCTCATTTTACCCCCAGAGGACCAAGCTCGGCGTAGCCAACTTCGCGCGGGCGGTGCCTCCATCTGCCCGCGCATTTTTCCGCACGCCCTCCCCCCTCGAAATCGGGCCGGGCTCGATCTACGACGCCTTGCCGATCAGTTCTTTTTGCATGCCCTTTGAGATCGCTTTTGATCTCTGCTCCAAGGGCCTTGATGTCGGCTCGGATTGAATCCGTCGCGCGCACGAACTCGTCCTTCTTCACGTAGTTGTCGCGCCCGTAGATTTCGACTTTGCGGACCTTCTTCTCGACGTCGGCGATGTACCGTCGCATGGCTGCACCAACCTCTCCGAAATTGTGGTCTTGGGTTTTTTGGTCTGCATCGAAACGCCGCTCTAGCTCATCGATTTTGTCGATGAACTTTTCGCGTTCCTAGTCGATCTCTTCTCGGACGGCCGCCCGCATTTGCTCGACCGCGCGCCCAAGGCTGATGCACCGAGTATCCAAGTCCCGATGAAGCCAAGAGCGCCCAGCCCCAGCGTCACCCGTTGGTAGGTCGTCATTCCGTCTCCTAGCCGTCCGCCGAAGTGCTAGGATATTCCCAGCGCCCTGCTCCTCACCGTTTGATGATGCGAGCCACGTTTTCAAACAACGGCTCGCCTCCAGCGATAGTCGTCTATCAATACCTGAGAGTGCGTCGGATGCCCTTGACTAAAATCAACCCGACTTGTCTGCGAGCTCGTGCCTGAAGTCTACAACTGCACAAGACGCCTAAGCGCCGCTTCCAACCTGCGCGATGATCTTGACCGAGCGAGAGCAGCACAAAAGCTGCGTCCAGTTCCGCTGGCGAGGGCAACGAAGCTCCGGCACGTCGATCGGCTCCGTTCTTCCCAGTACGTTGGTCACGCATGGACCGAGCGCCGCTTGTCCGCTATCTTACAGCCGCGTCCGCTGTCAGCTTTCGGACACCCGTGACTATCGTTCGAACCAACGTTTCTCGCGATCATATCGGCAGCTAGCATCGACAGACGCTTTGGCACGCTCGTTGCTACTCCGGTTAATGAAACGTCGGTCGCATTGCTGCGGAGGGGCGCTAGTCGATCAGCTTCGCAACGCTGCACAGGTGAAAGGCGACGGTAGCGAGGTCGATGGTCCTTCAGGCTGCCGCCACGCTTGTATGACGTGTACGACGACGTTCGGCGCGGTCCCCCGATTGAGCTAGAGAGCATGACGAAGGTCGGCTTCAGCATAGCACACCGAGAAGCGCGCGGTGACAATACAGACGCCCGCTGGGTTGGCAACACCGTGCACGATACAATGCTGGGACGCACTCCAGCCGACTTGTCAGCCGGAAAGCTGTTCAATGGCGACACTTTTGCAGTCAAGGCACTCCGGCAAACTTATCAATCTGGATCGTCTCCAAGCAGTTCTGGGACTGGAGAATGTTGACGCTTTGGTGGCAAGCTCGCCAGAGAACGTGACCTACGCAAGTGGGTACTGGGCACTATCACAGTGGATTAGAAGGGGTCCACAGACGTACGTCGTCATTCCCCGGAAAGGCCCGGAGCGATCTACGGTGGTCGCCCCAACCGCTCTGCTAGATCTTCTTGCTGACCAGGATATCTGGGTGCCCAACGTCCGCAGATTTGGCTACTTTCAGATGGATCGCGCAGAAGGAGTGCGCAGTGGCCTTGATAAGAAACTCCTGCGCCTCTTCGGCCTACCCGATGATGGTACGCCACTCGAGGCGCTCGCCAAGGCACTTATCGATGCGCGCGTCGCCAAGGGACGTATTGCGATTGACGAGCTTGGACTGCTGCCGGGCAATTGGGAGCGCCTGCAAGAGCTATTGCCAAACGCGACGCTCGTCCCAGGTTGCGCCCTGTTCAGAACGGTTCGCGCCGTCAAGACTACGGAGGAGATTAGCCGATTGCGACACGTCGCTCAGGTTGCTGAGCGCGCGATCCAAGCCGCGTTGGCGGAAGCGCGAACGGATATCACCGAGATTGAGATGGCGCGCGCGTTTCACCGGAAGACGGTCGACAGCGATTGTCAACCGGTACTCGGCTGTATTGGCTTCGGAACGCGCAGTGCTATGCCCAACGTGCAGCCGTCTGACGCTCGCCTGGTCGATGGCGACATCATTCGGTTTGATGTCGGTGGGCGCTTCAGGCATTACCGCGCCGATATCGCGCGCATCGCCGTGTTCGGAGAACCCTCGGCAAGAACTAAACTGTATCATCGCGCGCTGCATCGCGGCGTTCAGGCCGCACTCGAGATGATAAAACCGGGTGTCAAGGCAGCAGACGTGTTCTTGAGGGCCGTCGATGTCACGCGAAAAGAGGGCATCAATCACTTTTCACGCTCACATGTTGGACATGGCATCGGGATCGATGGCTACGATCTGCCCGATCTCACGCCGAGCAGTACTGACCTCATCGAGGAGGGGATGGTCATGTGTGTCGAGACACCGTATTACGAGGCAGGCTGGGGCGGCCTTCAGGTCGAAGACACTGTCGTCGTGCGCGCTGACGGCATCGAAACGTTCATGACCACTGACGGCAGCTTGATGGTGTCGCCATGACGGCGGAGATCGCTCTCATTCGCGCGGAAGCTTGAGCGCGCAATCGGCGGAGCCTCGCACATCGAACGCTTCGCGAAAGAACCGCGGAGCTACAAGCTTTCCGCAAGCGGTCGAGCGGTTCTTCACAAGCCGGGGACGTTGCCGCTCCAAAGTCAACGCGCTCGAGATTACACGTTTATTAGAATGTGGTTCCGGCGAACCAGCTACCGCAGCAGCGCCCATAGCCCGAAAGTTTCATGCTAGGGCTGCTCAGAGAACCCGTGTCTCCCCAATTCTGGTAGCTTTACCCAAATGAGCTACCTGCAATTATGTAGGCCGTCGTGCCATGAGCGGGTGTCATGGGTGCGGGCGATGCTCTAACAAATGAAGGCGCTCGAGGCTCTGGTCCTGTGAACGAGTTTGCACCAAGGTACTTGCTGCATGTCGGTGTTGGCCGTGCAATCGGTCATCACGGTGAGTTGCTGCAGGGTGTATTCGAAGCTGACGATGGACGCCTTCATCGCGGCCTTATCACGATGCCATTTCCAGCTCGGCACTCGGTCGCGACCTTTCGGCCACGGAATACGGCTGAGATCAAGATATCGCCGATCGGTCGTACTAAGGCCGCGCGGGCGATCGCACTAACGTTCAAACATCTCGGGTTTGTCCAATATGGAGGAGATCTCACGATTGAAAGCAACATTCCCGCGAGTCATGGCTACGGCTCTTCGACCGCCGATGTCGTTGCGGCGATCCGCGCCGCGGCGGCCTCAGCGGGGGAGGCATTTTCCTGCGCGACGGTATCGCAACTTGCGGTGGCGGCCGAAGGCGCCAGCGATCCTGCCGCTTATGATGGCCGAGCGGTGTTGTTTGCTCAGCGCGAAGGGATGGTCATCGAGCATTTTGGCGACGAGTGTCCGCCATTCCTGGTGGTGGGCGTCAGGCATCCAAGTGACCAGCCAGTCGACACGTTGCATCTGCCGCCGGCCCGTTACGATGCGCGTGAGATTGAACAATTTCGGTGTTTGCGCGGCCTGGCCGCCCAGGCGATCAAACGACAGAATGCGCGCCTACTCGGGTGGGTGGCGACCGCGAGTTCCCGAATTAGCCAGCGCCATCTCTCCAAATCCCGCTTTGACGACATGCTGCGTTTGACAGCAGAAGTCGGCGGTTGCGGGCTTCAAGTGGCCCATAGTGGCACGCTAATGGGCATCCTGTTTCCGGCGGAGGAATTGGGCGTGATTGAACGAACCAACGCAGTAGCCGACCGCCTCAGACATTCCGGATTTGAGGACGTTACGGTCTTCGCTACGTACGCGAATGGAGCCATCTCCCCGTGAACAGCGCCGACACGTTTCTTGCTGCCTACGAAACACCGCGGCCAGCGCGTCTCGCCCCTAATCTTCTCGCTGCCTGCTTTCCCTTGATGAAGCTTATCCCGGCCCGCTTTATGATTGCCCGTGCGCGCGCCTCTGGGCACCTTGCACCCGGCGGTCATATTGTTGAGACGACATCCGGTACCTTCGGCCTGGCGCTCGCCATGATCGCGGCGGCGCATGGTTATGGTTTGACCCTAATCAGCGCCGAAACTTTGATCGATCGAACGCTCCGCTGCCGACTGAGACTACTCGGGGCGCGGCTAGATGTCGTGGACGATCCGGACGGTTCGGGGGCTCAGAGCCGTCGTCTGGAACGGCTACAGGTGATCCGCGAAGAACATGCGGGAACGTTCTGGCCCGCACAGTATGATAATCCCGAAAATTGCTGTGCCTATGGCAGGCTAGCTGAATGGTTCGTACGCCAGGTCGGTCAGGTCGATTGTCTCGTCGGCTGCGCTGGATCCGGAGGGTCCCTGTGCGGCACGGCGGCTATCCTGCGCGACATCTTTCCCGACCTCGTCGTCCTCGCCGTTGACACACCTCGCAGTGTGCTGTTCGGCCATCCGCCCGGACAGCGGCTGCTGCGCGGGCTTGGTAACTCGATTTTGCCCCGCAATCTGGACCACGGCCTGGTTGATGAGGTCCATTGGGTTGGCGCTCTGCCGGCCTTCGCCGCGGCGCACCAACTTTGTCGGGACCATGCGCTCTTTATGGGTCCAACGAGCGGAGCAGCGGCCTTGGTGGCGCAGTGGTATGCGCGGCACCACCCCAGGGCGATGACGGTCGTCATCCTGCCCGATGAAGGTTTTCGATATCAAGAGACCGTGTTCAACAGCAAGTGGCTCACCGCTCTGAAGGGGTGGCCGGTCGCCATTGCCGATGCGCCAGTGACAATTGAGAAGATCGCGCCAGGTGGAGAGGAGACATGGACACGCATGATCTGGGGACGGCGGTCGTTGGAAGAGATGCCGAGTGGAGGAGAAATGGCACATAGGATCCTTGGCTAAATCGCCGCTGCCGGGCGGAAGCGGTGCGGGGTCAATGTTAAATGTTGGATGCCGATTCACAGCCACGGCTTTATGTCGGAAACGGAACACCGATACGCAAGGACCCACCGGTTCGCGGTCCGGAGCATATGTTTGCTTTTGCTTTGTGCGAGCTATGGCTGATTTTGGGTGACGCGGCCTGATCAGGCGGCGTGGCTTTCAGTGTTCGGAATGACGTCGATTCCGTCGATGAACTTTACACCTGCGATGACTTTCGGCAACTGGTTCGTGCTCTTCAATCGCCGCCAGGTCTTCGACGCGGCGTCGATGAGCTTGAACGCCATCAGCTTCGCGGTTTGTTGCGACAGCGATCCCTTGGTCCGCACCGTTCGGTGGCGCACCGTGGCGAAGACGCTCTCGATCGGGTTCGAGCTGCCTAGGTGGATCCAGTGCTCAGCAGGGAAGTCGAAGAAGGCGAGCAGCGCGTGGCGATCCTTGATCAGGCACTCCACCGCACGTTCGTATTTGACGTGGTATTTCTCGACGAAGACGTCGATCGCGGTTTCAGCTTCGGCCCGGTGTGGGGCCAGATAGATGTTCCGCAGGTCGTTCTTCATGGGGCCGATTCCGTTGAAAAAGGCCGGCAGTTTTCGTTGTAATAGCTCCGTCGCGACGTGGCCGAACTGCTCTACCGACCCTATGCGAGCCTCGGGCTGGGCATCGGGATCAGCTTGGCCATCTTTCGAAGGTTCTGGGCGGTGGCTGCGAGGATGAACTCGTCGCGCGCGCCGTTTGGACCTCGTAAACGCAAACGGTCGAGCTTGAGAATGCGCTTGAGGTGCGCGAACAACATCTCGATTTTCTTGCGGAGCCGGCGCGAGGTGCCTCCCTCCCACGATCTCGCGATCTGGCGCGCCATGTCGCGAGCGCCCTCGTAGATCGAGCGCGGCACTCTCCGTGAAGCCTGCTTGGGGCAACACCGAGCCTTCAATGCGCATCGATCACAATCGCGCTTGCTGGCGAGGTAAAGCATGGTGGCACCATCATTCACCAACGTTCCGGTCGTGGTAAGAACTTTGCCACCAGGGCAACGATAGATGTCCCCAGCATGGTCATAGGTTAAGTCGTCGCGCGGGAAGATCCCATCTGTGCGGGCCGACTTGTCGAAGACTGTAACGTGCGGCTCGATGCCGTGCTCATAGACCAGCCAGGCGAGCATCTCGGCCGAGCCATAGCCGCTGTCACCGAGGAGCCGGCTCGGATAGAGATCAAACCGCTCCAGCGAGCGCTCAATCATGCGCTTAGCGGCCAATACCTCCGCCTGCCGGATTGCCGTCGTTGCCTCAACATCGACGATGATCGCATTCTCGATGTCGATCAGGTAGTTCGTCGAATAGGCGAAAAACGCTTGGCCGCCGTGCGCCCCCGTCCAGCGCGCCGCCGGGTCGGAGGGCGATACGAACTTCGGGGTAACCTCGGTCGCGGCTCCGAAAGCAGCATCATCGAGGACAGCCAGATACTCATCGATTGCTCGGCCGGCAGCCTCCGGCGGAAGTCCCTTATCGCCTTCGATCCCCTTCTGCCGATTGGCATCGGCCTTGATTAGAGCATTTTCCACATGATGTGGATCATCTGGTGTATCCAGCATGCCTAAAGTAGTTGGCACACATCTGCGGCGCAAACGACTTGACGAGTTTGCCGATGAGTTTGAGCAGGGCTTGGACCGTGCGGGTGGCGCCTTTGCGCAGCGCAGCTTTCAACCGGGAGAAGGCCTGTTCGATTGGATTGAGGTCGGGCGAGTAGGCCGGCAGATAACGCACGCGGGCGCCGACAGCCTCGATCGCCTCGCGGACACCGGCGATCTTGTGAGTGCGCAAGTTGTCCATGAAGACGATGTCGCCCTTGCGCAAGGTCGGCGCCAGGACTTGCTCGACATAAGCCAGGAACGAGGGCCCATCCATTGCACCGTCGATGACATAGGGCGCCGTGAGGCCATCGATGCGCAGCGCGGCGACAAGCGTCAGCGTCTTCCAGTGACCATGGGGCACGCCAGAGACGAGGCGCTCACCGCGAGGAGAGCGCCCATAGTGCCGGACCATCTTCGTCGTGACCGCAGTCTCGTCGATAAAGATGAGGCGCGGTGCACGCAGCTTGGGCTGCTCGGCTTTCAGCGCGGCACGCTCGGCAGCGACGTCAGGTCGATCCTGCTCGGCGGCGTGCAGTGTTTTTTTTGAAGGTGATGCTGTGACGGTCGAAGAAACGCCAGATCGAACCGATGCCGGCCTTTTGCTTTCTCTGAGAGCGCAGACGCGCGCGGATCTCCTCGAGCGTCAGGTCCGGCTCCGCGGCGATCAGCTCGACCAGCCACTGCTTGTGCTGCTCCAACGGCGAGCGGCTGTGCCCGGTGCCGGGCTTGGCCTCAACGTTTCCGGTCTTCCTCCAACGATCCATCCATCGGATCGTAGTCGAAGCGCCGAGATTGAGAATGCGCGCAGCCTCACGTGCGCTTTCGCCGGACTCAACAAGCTCAACCGCACGCACCCTGAGGTCCTTGGAGTATCCCTTCGCCATCGCATGCCCCGCATGTTGTCGCGGGCAACACCGAATCTGATTTGCGTGCCCGTGGGAATCCCCTTTGACTGTTCCGATTCACCTCAACTGGAAACCGCTCTAGTGGTGCGCCAGCAAATGGATCGCTGACCCGTGCGACCGATACCTACGCAAGCTGGTAGGTGTGGGCCTTGTATTTCCGTGTCAGGTTGCGGAGCATAGATCGTTGGTTTGTGTTGGAATGCACGCTCCGTTTAGTGCTGGAGCTGTGTAGTGCGCGGCGACCTCCCGTACATAGCTTGCGTCATTTTGCTGGGACTGGCTTCGCTGGCCGTCCTTGCGGCCGCAACATTCATGCAATGAGGTGACCGAGGCGATCCTTTCCGGAGCGCAGCAATATGGATGGTTGGTTAGTAACAGTCGCCATCAAGGAAGACGACGAAGACGACGACGAGTACAGGCACATAACTTACGCGGTCGCAGTCGCAGACCAAAGGAAAGCCGTGAAGCTAGCCTTGAAAGATAGCGGCGCAAAGGCCGCAATGGTCAACTGCCCGCTCGAAAATGGGATGTTGCAAACTTTGGGCCTAGAGCCTGGAGAGCTCATCGTTGTGCATGATGACGAGATTGATCCGATCCCTGGGCGGCCTCGGCGCGACTAGGGCACGTTCGATCTCGTTCAACCGCGTCGGATTGACGACATGATGTCCGGAAGCTCCCACGAGCAGTAAGCTGGCGTGCTGTGATAGCGCGCAATTTGCTTCCCTCCTCTTTCTGATCTTCTGGCACGCGGGTTGCTGAGCCATGCATGGCTTGGCTCTCTGACTGACTGACCTCGTGAGGGCCAAGCCGCGCATCGCAACTCGCACGGTCGGCGGCCCCGCCGTCCGTGCGCTTTTCTGACGGCGCGATGATAAGCCGAGCGCGTGGCATCATGATCGTCTGGCACGCGAATTGCGAGGAGACGTACGGGCTTGCCTGCTCATGCATTCGCGCTGCACCTTGCGAGCCGTCAAGCCTGCGCGGGTGGACCTCCCTCCACCCGCGCTTCCTTCTCCGTCGCCCTTGAGGCCGCATTAACAGCGGCACGCCGTGGAGATCATGGCATGACCCGTGACGAGGCTTTGAAGAACGCTATAGCAGCGCTCAGAGGGTGGTCGGAGGGGAAGATCGGAACCGGCGCCGTACTCGCCGCGATTGCGGAGCTTATGGCGACTGGTCCGCCACCTAGAAAGTCGACCGTTAAGAAGCCGGATTGAGCTGAGCTGGGCAGTTGAGCGTGTGCCAGAGCGAGACCAACAATAGGCGCAAAAGTTCTCTGAACCAGGCGAGGATGCGACGGAAGTTGTGGCCGACGGCTGAGAGGACGACGTTGGCGGCATCGCCGGCGCGGCCCTTGAGGTAGCACCGGCCGAGGTGTCCTTCAGCCTTGAGGTGTCCGATGATGGGCTCGATGGCGGAGCGGCGGCGCAGCTCGCGCTTGATGGCGCCGAAGACACCGCGCTTCTGGCCGGAGATGAAGACGCGGCGGGGATTTTGCGCGTCGTGGCCGCGGTAGCCCTTGTCGACATAGGCCCGCTCGATCGCGCAGCCGGTGAGTGTCTCGGTGCGGTCCATAACGTCCCGCAACGTGTGACCGTCGTAAGGGTTGTCGGGCAGCGACCTGGCATGCAGCACGAACAGGCCGCCGGGGGCGCGGCGATTGTTGGTAACGATGGAGGCCTTCACGCCGAACTCGTAAGGTGCGGCGGCCTTGCCCTTGCCGATGCATTCCACCTCCGGGGCATGGAAGGAATAGAGCTTGAAGCCGCGCTGGCGCTGCTGCTGCGATCGGATCTGCGTGGCCCGACCAAGCGGAAGGGCGAACGCTCCTCCAGCGTCGCCTGGCCTTCGATCTTGCGACGAATGTCGCGGATGATCCGACCCAGCCGGCTGCGCAGGATACGCAGCTGCCGCTGATGCCGGTTGAACTGTTTGGCGTGAGCGTAACGGCCCGCCATCATCGCCGCGCTTTTTGCCACGCGACAATAGGATTGCCGCAGCCTGACCCCGTGCTTCCTCGCCAGACGGTTCAGCCCCCGGATCGCTGCATGCAGCAGTTTGGCGTCGGTCGGGAAGCTGATGGCCTTCGGTTGCACTGTGGTGTCGATCGTGACCCGCTTGAGGTCCCTGGCTGCGTAACGCACCGGCCTCGTGCGCCACCCGAAGGCTCTCGGCCAACAACCGCTCCAGCTTGTCGCCGAGCTGCTTGCGCCAATGGCTCAGGTCCGAGCGCTCGTGCGGGAAAACGTGCTGGAAAAACTCTTCGCCGGTGAAGAGCTGGAAGTACGGATCGTGGACCCAGCGTTCGCACACCCCCTCATCGGACAGCCCGTAAATGTGCTTGAGCAACAGCAGCCCGATCATGAAGCGGGTCTCGATCCCAGGCCTGCCGCTCTCGCTGTAGAGCGGCGCGATCTCGCCGTCGATCCAGTCCCAGTCGATCTTGCCGGCAAGCAGAACGAGCTCGTGCTTCATGTTGATGATCTGGTCCAGCCGTGCCCGGAACAGATCGTTCGATCCCGTCGTCTTGTGCTTCTTCGGCCGCATCGTCCCTCCGATGCACCACAGAAGCACGGTTCACAGCAGAGAGGAATCCACAAAACGAATTTGCAAGGTTTGCGGCCATCAAGCCTCAAATCCCTGCAATCTCAAACGCCATCAAATCCCAAAAACAGATTCCCCCTCAATCGCTTACAGGCTTGTTCACAGCCGACTAGAAAGCAGAAGCTCTCTTCATAGGCTAGAACTGAGATGGCAGGAGGGTGGATGGTTTCGGTCGGCGTCGTCAAAGACGGCAAGCTTCGATATGTGATGGCGGAAGCCGTGAAGGCGTCATTGGCTGCCAGCGCCGGTGATGCAACGATCGTGAATTCGGAACTCCGCGAAGCCGATTTGAAGGGCCTCGGGCTGAAGGCCGGCGAGCTTGTGGCCGTATACGATGATCGAAATGATCCGCTGATGTCGCGGACGTGGCGTCCTGTCCGACCGCGCGACACAAATTAGCGGGCGACCGCCGGGATCAATGTTACTTGCTCGGGAAATGTGGTAGCCCATTGCAGAAGGCCCCACAATGTCAGACGTTTCACGTAAGGTCCGCCATACGGTTCGGCAGTGTGTCCCACGAGCTCAAGGGTTTTTGGGCCGATTTGTCGAACCTTCTCTAGGCATTGGTGCCCGTTCCGCTCGAAAACTCTCATGGCAATCATGCTTTGCTCCTCGATCGTTCGGATCGTCTACTCTATCAGTTCGGAGTGATTCGACCAAAAGCGAGAGGCCGGCGCAGTGGCCGGCCCCGTCAAACTTCTATGGCATGATGTGCTCAGCGGAAGTACGTCGTGATCACTTCGATAGCCTGTCGAGCGGCACGCCCTAACCCGACCATGATCCCGCCAGTCTTGGCGAAATGCGCGGCGCGGTTCTTTCCCGTCACTTGCCGTCTTGTGCGTGACCGAGCCATCGGGTAGTCGCAACAGACTCTTGTTCAATTTGATGCCGGTCAGCACGAAGGCCACCGCGCGATAGATCGTTCCATCGCCGCACTGGCATCCATCGGCGAACGAAATCACTCACCCATGTGCGGGTAATTCTTCCTGATTATCCGCATGGCGATTGCCAGCGCGCGGCTCTCGCTATTGCGCGGGAGCGCCTCCGAGAGCGCCAGCCGGTTCAATTCGAGGAAGCCGTTCCATGACGTCTCGCGCACCAGCCCTTGAATATTGCTCTTGTCCATCGACGGGCCGAACGTCATCGCGCCTTCAAGGCGCCCGTTGAGGAAGACGCCAAGTGCGAGGAAAGCATTGTTGACCGTCTTGTGGCTGTAATGGAGCCGGCTGATCATCTCGTCTGACTGGCCTCGCCTCACCAAATTTGGCGATAGCTCATGAGCGGCCGCAGTGGTCAAATGGTCCACTCACCGTTCGCTCGAATGTTCGGATTCAAGGCGGCCGTTTCCGCGGTGCCAGTCATCTTCAAGTCGAACTACATCATCCAATTCCGGAGTGGAGACCTCTACAAGAGTGATGTCAGCCTTGGCTTCAATGCGATGGATCATGCCGGGCATGATGTGGACAATATCGACAACCCTAAGATCGGTTGTCCTCAAACATCCAGTGCGTCGCTCGCGACCATAAAAAAGTCGAAGCGACTATAACGATGAGCGGCGACATGGTGACGGACCACCTCAATCATCACGGCGCAAGTGCGCTGAGCGCATCAGGCCATCGAAGACGGATGGAGTAGGCCATTGCGCGCGCCTTTCTTGATCGAAGTTTCGGGGTGCTCTGTTTGCCCGCACATATAGCCGCCATGCTGTGCAAGCCACATTGACGACGGATACCGCCGCGTCGGCGATGAGAATGGTATGGTTTCGAGCCGGGTTGATGCTCATGGGCGGCGCTCCTCAGCCGACGAGGAATCTTATACCCTAGGTTAAGGCTTTATGGTTCGATATTTTTAGGTAACGAAGGCTGACGGAAGCTGTACCGCTAGCGAGTTTTGCCGGAAGAGCACATCCCCGGCGCAGTGTCTTCGGGCCACAGGGGAAGACTGAAGGTTGGCGCACGATCCGAACTCAGGGCTTGACGCCGTGTCTAAGTGCCGTTGGGCGGTCGCTTTCGAACCGTGTACAACGAGCCTTCCTAGCTATGGCGACACGCGCGAGTCCCGCGCGTCGGGTGACACATCGATAAACCGGCAGGCCGAAGTTGTCGAAGCCGTGTATCGACGTGCCGGCGGCCCCATGCCTGCCTTCGGTGATTTCATCAGAGCTGCTCTGGCCTGCCTGGACGTGGCGCTGTGTGGGCTTGGACTGCTCTCAGCTCATCGGTTCGTTTCCACAGTAAATACGAAGGAATAATCGGACGCGTAGTCCGGATTATCAGTTGCACCCATTCGCACTTTGGGCGGCGCGACCAGCACGCGGCGCAGCCGGCGGCCGGCAACTTTAGCGATTATTTGCTGCGATGGGTTGCTTATCCTGGCGGATTGATGGCAATCCATGCATGACTTCTGGGTCTGTAAGTAGGTCTCAAGTGTGGTGTTGGCCACAATGTGACTGCCGCTCGACGGCGTGATGTCGCCGGTCGAGAGCGGTACACTGCTCTGCGGCGGTACTGGCTGCGGGCTGTTTGGCCATTGCACGTCGATCAGGCGGTAATAGTTGAACACCGAATCCGCCGGTAGGATTTTCCAAGCATAATCAGTGACGGAATTCGCCTGCGAGTCCACTGGCGTGATACGGGTGATCTGCATCGGCGCCGAATAGGGAAAGCAGTCTAGCGTCGGCGGCTTGCCAATCGGACACGCGTCGCCCGGAGGAGTGTTGGGCTTGCAGCGATAATAGATGTCGGTCTGCGGATTGCAGTTCGCATTGAAAAAAGTATAGCCTGGAGGTTGTTTCTGGTTGGGATTGCGCGGCAAGGTTGGCGCGACCGGATTGCCGTTGTTGTCATCGGGATCATTGTCAATCTGCTCGAAGGTTGCCCAGACGAACTGGTTGGCCCCAGGCACCTTGTGAATGATGTGCAGGCCGACGAGGCCCATGGTCGCCTGAACAGGCTTTCCGCCAGGCAGGGTGTATTCAGCCAACGTCGTCTTGTAACGGTAGTTGAGCGAACCGTCCGAGGGCAGCGCGACCCAGGCGGCCTTGATCTCGATGGCGCCGACTCCTTGGCCATAGGTAGCGACCTTGCCCTTGCAATCGACGTCTGTGTTGCCTTGCGCATTTCCGGCTGGCAGATTGAAGCCTCCGCGTCCGCCCTGGCCCTGCTGCGAGGCGCAGGCGCGCTGGCCGGCGAATGTGGTGAGATCCGAATCGTCGAACACATTGGTGGTGATGTAGGCGTACTCGTCCTCGTTCAACAGGATCTCATAGAACGCCGGAACGCCGCGCTGGTCGGTGATCCATTTGCCATTGCCAGCCTGGCCGATGTTTTCGAGCACAGCATCTCCGAGCTTCGACACATTGAACAGCATTTTCGTTGACGGACGCTTGTCATGCCAAGCCGATTTGGCGCGCGCGTCCGATTGCGTGAACGCCTGGCTCGCCGAGAGGAAGCTTTCCCAGACCGTCGCCGAGGTATCGCCCGGCATGCCGAAACTCGCCCACGGGGTATTCGCATCGGGCGTCCCCGAAACCTTCGGGTCGGCCTTCCAGTTGAGGTAAATGAACTCCTGCCAGGCGAAGCAGTCTGCTGCGATCTGATTCTTCGAGGCGGCGCTGAAATAAGTTGGCAGTATCGGCTTTGGCTGCACCTGGGTCACGCCGATGGCACCGCAGGGATTGGTGTCAGTCGGTTGGGCCAGCGCCGGACCGCCGCGCGCGAATGCGAACAGAGCGGCGGCGAGGACGAGTGTCCGCGAACAGTAAGCCATGGCTCTAGCCCGTGATGTAGACCGCGGCCGGAAGAGCCAGTACGGTTCTGCTGGTGATCTGGGTGATCTGGATGCCGCGCAGGCCGCGGTTGACGCCGCTCGGCACCGTTACGGTGACAGCAAGTACCGTATAATTGCCCGGATAGGAATTGCCCGGCACCGCGTAGAAGGTTGGCGTCGCGCTGTGAAGGATAACCGCAATGCTTGGATCCGGCCCCGAGCCGTCGGCAAGCTGGACCTGTACCGAGACCGGCTCACTGGTCGGATTGCAGGTCAGCACGAGGTTCTGCGCCGAACCGTCAGCCGGCAGCCAGGGCGCGATGAAGGTGCTGTTGCTGGTGAGCGGCATCTTGGCGCCGGTCGGACACGGCTCATTGACTTCGCTCATTGCGTCCCACAAGCCTGCCCACACGCACTGCAGTGGCGCGCCGGGCGTCGGTGTCGTGCTGGAGCAATCGGCTAGCGGCGCAGCCCGGTCCGCCGACAGCGGCCGCGCGAACAAGCCGATCTTAAATTGGTTCGCAATTTGGCCGGCCCATTGAATTGGCTGACCGTTAATCAGCATGTCGGCCAGCGTGAGATTCGGATTCATGGCGAGCCAATTCCCTGGAATCTGCACGGCCGCATGTAGCACCATGTTGCCTCGGAACGGTGCCCGACTGACCGGATCGACGACCTCGGCCGAGCCACGCAGAATCTGGTAGATGTCGATCGGTTTGGCGTCGCCGGGCACGTCGACGCCGACCTCGATGTTGGGCCCAAAGGCGAATCTCGACGAATCCGGCACCTGGATATAGAGCCCGACCGGATTGGCGAGGCAGGCGCGCAGTGGCACGCCAGCATATTGCCCGCCTACCACCTGATTGACGCTCTGGCCGATGGTTGGATCGCTGTGACGATATGCTTGGCCGTAGTTGCCGCAGCAGATCAGCGCCTGGGAATCGCTATTGCGGCTGGCCGGATCGCTTTGAAACTGGGGCGGCACGTATTGCACCGTTGCGGCGCCGGCGAGGCCGAGCTCGGTCTGCAAGGTATTTGGCGTACTGGTGAGATGCATAACCCCGCCATACGGATCGGCGCCGCCGCGCGTTGCAATCGGCCCCGAATTCCATTTGTTGAGCGGATTGTACGCGCGCTTGCCGGTGTCGGGATCAATCACGGGATTGCCACTCGAATCCATTAGCGTAAGCTCGTCGAGCGTGACCTTGATCTGGTTTACGACTGGCGCCCCGTGGTTAAGCGTCTGTTCGTAGACCTCGCGCACCCGCTCCTGTGACACCTTCCACATCGTATTCCAGTACTCAGGGTTTTCGCAGGCAAAATCGACACGGACGAGATTGCCGTCCCCATCGCGCACCGTCGACCATTCGCAATATTCGTCGAGCCAGCCGCGCGGGCCGTATGGTCCGAACGTCTTCAGCGTTCCGCTCCAATCGGCCTGCGGACAGAGCGTCGCCGGAATGTTCTCGAACGTTTTCCGACCGGCATCGTAATAGCCGGTGTCGGCCAGTTCATAAACCTGGGTCTGGAGGAGATTGTATGGGTTCGGTGGACTGACTGGCGGCGTCTTGGAATAGTACTGGTCAAGTCGACCCGGAAACGCCACCCATTCGACCAACACTGCCTCCGTGCCCAAAGGGATATCAGTGTAGGGTGGATTGTAGAAGTAGTAGGCTGGGTCAGGAGTCGCCTGCTGGATCCAGCCGTTGACGTTGATGGTCCAACGATGGCTCAGGTCGGCATATTCGGGACTATTCGGCGGAAAGTCCTCGATGAAGGCAGGGAGTCCGAAGTTGGTGATCTCCATAACCTAATCTCCTCCGCGGTTCGCCGCGGTTTGTATCGCAATTCGCAGGTGATTGTGCTTGTCGCGTTTTGCGTCGCTCGTCCGCAGGTGTTTTGTATCGTGGCTCCGGACACTGAATATGCCCCAGCTTTCTAAACCGGGTGTCGATGACAAACCTCTCTGCCTTCTGTCGTTCGCGGGCCTGACTTAGACGGGCTCCGGCAGCACGGTGGACTCTAGGGTCCTTCGAGTCGAAAATCCGTTTTGGCGTATCGCGGCAACTCCGGGGTCCGTAGTGTTCTACGGATCGTTGAGACGCTAGCTGCTGGCACTCATTTGAACCACTACCAAAACCGGGAGGCGTTCATTCGCCTCCGCCGCGAATGCCAAGAGTTCACAACAGTTGATCAGCAACTTGAGTGCGGTTCGGCGCATTGGGCCGGAACCGAAGTGAACTCGCTTCTGTAGGAGGTACAGCGTGAATGTGGTTCGCCGACTTCTGGCGGCAAGGCGGCTCGCCATTGTGTATATTTGGCGACGGTGATCTGGGCCAGAAGCGCTTCTTCCGTCAAAGCTATTGAGTGCCGGAAACGAGAGACGCGGACGCCAGCTTCAGCGACGCCGGCCGCTCGCAGCTCTCCAGTTCGACGTCGTTCCGGCCTAACTCCGCCGTAGAAATCACCCGGCTCAGCAAACCAAGGGGTATCAACAGCTATCGGATTGCGCGCTTCTCCACCATATTTTGTATGTGAAAGGCCAGGACTAGGCCGCAATCAAATACCTGAACGTGACCGCTGATGATTTTCACCGAGAAGAAGGACGATGTGTCGCTCCTCATAGCCGATCCATATCTCCGACGTCCCGGGGCTCAATATCCAAGGCGAAACGCCGCTCGGACCTGCTGTTTCATGTCGCCTATCTAATGCGGGCGGACGAAGGGTGGGATGCGCCGAGTTCGCCCCCATGTCGTCACTAGGATCGCGGAGAGCAAGGGAGCCCAAATAAAAGACGCTGCTCCTTCATCCTAACTCACCACCGTGGGTCGTTTCTTTAGGCGTGCAAGGGTGGCGACCCGGGCTCTGATGGCCGACTCACTGCGCTTTAGCTCACTCGCGATCTCTTTCGTCGCTCGCCCGGCTTCCCACAGTTCGATTACCCGCTGGTCGTCCAGCTTGGACCATCGGGTAAATCGCTTGCCTGGCAACTCCCACCTAGAAGAGTTCATTTATCTAGGCTCCCCCAGCTAAATGCGTGTGCTACGGTTGTGCGACGTCAGTGTCTTGCCTGACCAGTTCGCGACTCTTACGTGACAAATTCTCGTCTGAGGGTGCTAACCCGTTTGTTCAGTGCTCGGCGCAGCGGATTGCCCTCACATGTCGTCATCCTGCCAGCAGACCGCTCGGACACACAATCCATCATGACCCGTTGAATCTGGACCAGCGTCATACTTTCGATCTGGGCGATGCGCCTCTTAACTTCGGGGCGCAAGCTATCCGTCTTTTTAGACATCGTCAGATCCTGATGCTCCACGGCGACCAGCCCGTGACGGCTAACGACGTTTGAAGGTACAGCATCAACATTGGATCAGGTTCCTACCTACTCTGGGGGGCCGTCGCTCCCTAGCCACTCATCCGCTATTCATCCTCGGGCGGCCGAGCTAAAGAAGTCAGCAAAGATGCTTGAAGAGGAGCGCGGCATGGTCGAACAACCACACTTCCATTCTTACTCAACTGCGGCTCGCATCTGTATTGGCATTGCGGTCTTAGGTGCTGCTCTGCTGGTCGGGATAATAATGCTTCACGTCGCGCCGTAAGGCCGCCGCAGTTGGTGTAGACGGGAACAAGAACACCATAGCGATGCGCAGATTATTCTAGCGCCACCTGCTCCGGCTACACCTTCGGACCAAGCTCTGAAAGTGCTGACTAAAATACTTTTGCATAAAAATCTCCTCCTCGTTCAGATCATGCTTTTTCCAATTATCGCAATTCGCATGCAACCAAACCCGTAGACGACTCCGAATAGGAGGCGATCGCGGCTTGGTTTATGGCTATCGAATAGAGATTGCGCACGGCGGGTACGCCTATCTGACCCATTGGCGAAGACAAAGATGACCCATGCTGATCGCAGCGGTCGCGCTGACCATCGAAGTGCAGGCTGGCAGACGAGTACGACGCCTTGCACGCGACGAGGTTTACGCGTAGAGGTCGTCGGAAAACACCCATTCGACGAAACGTCCGCACGCGACGGCGTTTGCCTCCCGCGGGCCATATAGAGATAGTTCGGCGAGCAGCTTTTCGGTGCGGCGCCTCGCTAGATGGTATTGCCCAGATAAGATAATTGGCGGCTTCTACCGTACGCTTTGGACTGTCAAGCTCTCTACATTCGGCGTAGTGGAGATACCCCCAAAGTTGTATCGGGACGCGTCGCCAATCTGATCAATCATGGGAGTAGCAGTGATGCCCGGGCTCAGAAAAGATGGCTCATTTGCTTTGACGGTGATAACAGGATCAGCGCTTCTGATCCTGGGAATAGCCGTTCTTACTTCTTACGTTGTCGATATCCGGGCTCATCGCGCTTTCGTTAACGGCGGTGCCTGTATCCTTTTTGGATCGACTCTTTTGTGGTGGGCCTTCAGTGAGAACAAAAACTGGGGGGTCGGCTTCGAGACGGTTACCATGACAGTCGCAGTCGTAACCGCGGTCATCGCAATTTTGGCGTTGAACGTCGCCGCCTGAGTTCGATCATCTCTCGCGAGAAGCTCATCCTGGCGGGCAATATCGGGCGCCGATGTTGGTCAGTCACATCCGTCATTTCTTGGTCGTGCGTCGCTCACTTCCTATGGCTTTAGGGTGGATAGAGCGCAACCGCCGCATTCGCTTCTGAACCAAATGACGGTCCAGGGACCGGCTTCGATTTCGGGCGACCGAACTTGGAGAGTATGGTGAATACCGAGATCAATGGCGACGGGCATCTAAGAAGAACTGCCTTTTGGATTGCGCTTTTCGTAGTTGCAGCCGCTGCCTTGGTATTCGCCTATACCGTCCTAGTTGTCGCTCAAGATTTTCGTCCATGGCAAGAGGTCTTAGAGAAGCACTTTGCGGCTATCATTGGTTTGCCGGGCGCTGCAGCAGTAGCTTTCGTATTGGTCGTATTTCTGCGCCAGACCGAAGATCCCATAGTTTGAGGGCTTACCGGATCACAGCGGGATACCAGAAAAGCAGAGCACATGAGTTCTCCGGCACATAGCAGTTAGAGCATTCAGTAACGAGCTTGTGCAATCCGCGCGCCGAGAGTGGCGCGTGCAAACAAGGATTGCAAAGCACGGCTCCTGGAGGTGTCCACCGCTACCGTTATCCGGATCTGGTAGATTTTAGCCGCAGTGCCGCCCGGAGCGCGTAAATTTGGTCGCAGCTGTGAATTAACGACGATTTCGAGATCGTCGCGTCAGGTTTCCGACCACTGCGGACGCGAACCCTCGCCGCCAGTGACCTTGCCCCAAGTTTTATCCAGTCCTGAGTTGGCTCTGGCTGCTGGATTTGCCCGGTTGGGCGGTGGTAGCGATGGGAGCTGGCGCGGAGCCCTCGGCATAGCGCAGCGCCAGATGCCGACGCGGATGGCAGGTGATGGCGAACTCGGATGGCGTCTTCCATCCGAGCCGCGAGTGTGGGCGGGCATCGTTGTAATCGGCGCGCCAGCATCCGACTGCGACGCGGGTCTGGGCCAGCGAGGTAAACAGCGTCTCGTTCAACAGTTCATCCCGCAGCCGACCGTTGAAGCTCTCGATACAAGCATTCTGCATGGGCTTGCCTGGCGCAATGTAGTGCCATGCGACGCGGCTCTGATCGGTCCAGGTCAGGATGGCATGCTGGTCAGTTCGGCGTCGTTGTCGCTGACCATCGTCTTGGGCTTGCCGCGCTCAATCACCAGCCGGTCCAGTTCCCGCGCCACGCGGGTGCCGGCGAGCGAGGTATCGACCACCAGCGCCATGCGTTCGCGGGTGCAATCATCCACGATGGTGAGGACACCGAGCCGGCGGCCGTCGGCGAGCTGATCCGATGCGAAGTCGAGTGACCGCGGTCGTTCGGCGCCATCGGCACCGTCATTGACGCCCGGGTCCCGATCGCCCGCTTGCGGCCGCCACGGCGCCGCAGCCTCTCTTCCCGGTAGAGCCGGAACAGCTCCTCGTGGTTGACCAGATAGCCCTCCCGCCTGAGCAGCACATGCAAGCGCCGATAGCCGAAGTGACGGTGCTCCTGGGCGATTGCCCGCATGCGCTGGCAAAGACCGGCTTCGTATGCCCCGAGCCGTTTGATATCTCTTGGTCATGCGGCAGCAGCCGATGGCTTTACGCGCCCGTCGTTCGCCCATCCCGAAGGCGCCTCGGAGGTGGGGTGACAGCTTTCCGCTTTCCCGCGGACGTCACCACTTCTTTCCCACGAGGTCCTTCAAGGCCACGTTGTCCAGCATGGCGTCGGCTAAAAGCCGCTTCAGCCGTGTGTTCTCATCGTCCAGGCCTTCAACCGCTTGGCTCCGACACTTGCATTCCGCCGAACTTCGCCTTCCATTTGTTGATGCTCGCATCACTGACGCCATGCTTGCGGCACAGCTCGGCAACCGACGCGCCGGCCTCATGCTCCTTCAAAATCCCGATGATCTGCTCTTCCGAAAAACGCGACTGCGCTTCATGCTCAGGTCCTTGTCGAGGGCCAGAACGAACTTCAAATTGGATTAAGCCCGTGGGGCAAGATCACCAGCCTGACATGATGAAAAGCGTTCGGTTAACGTCGTTGGCGTCGTTTGAGTCGGCGCGGTAACAGCAAGGTCGACGCTCAATCCCGGCCGCGCCTTTTGGGTAGGTGCGATCAAGGCTTCCAACGCGGCCGCCTGGCGCTCCAACGCAGTCATGCGGCGCTCCTGCAGCTTGAGCGCGGCATCGCTAACCGTGCATGACGCTCTACGGTCCCAAAAATGAACAGCCGCTCCTTTGGCCGCAGCACCTGGACGTTGTCATCGCGGAAGTTCTCCGCCTCAAGCAAGCGAATGATACGTTCGCGCGTTCGGACCCTTATGCGGGCCATCACGTCGGCGCTCAAGCGGGGCCGGGGAAGTCGCTCCGATGCAAATCGCACAATGGGCTTCTTGCTCCCAATGCGCATGATGGGCTTGCTTTAGCTCCGCGCAGTGCCGCTCAACAATTTCGCGAGCATCTGCCTGATGGCAATTTCGCAAGCCGCCTTACCAGCCCCCCGAAGACGTCAAACGCAATGATGCCAACTGCGAAGACGCCGAACGCGTCCCAAACAGCCATTTTCATCGTGGACCTATCTGTCTCTATCGAGCCGGCTCGGTATGACTTACGCTATCTGAGTATCGCCACAACGGACCGCGAGGCTCCTACCAGAATTGGCAGACATCTCTGATGATCCTCCTTCGTTCAGCGGGCTGAGGTCCCCGCAAACATCCTGTACCCAAGTCAACTACCGAGCTTGGTCCTTGAATGGGTGGATGTAGGCTTGCAGTCGTGCACGATGAACCATCGGAGAGTCGACTTGCATGAAGAACGTCCTACTAGCCACAGTAGCTCTGATCGCGCTGACCGCTCCGGCCTTGGCCGAAGACCTCGCCCCGCCCGTACTACACTAAAGCCGTCAAAGAGCCGCCGATCATCTCGCCGTCAGGGGCCAGGTTGGGAATACGTTCATGTCTGCATCGACGATGCATCACGGATCGCCTTCAGCCAGGTCATGAAGAACGAGCGAAAGGGTTGCGCCGTCGCGCTCCTCAAGGCGGCCGTGGCTTACTATGTCAGCCTGGGCGTGAAGGTAGAGCGGGTCATGACCCACAACGGCGCGTGCTACAAATCCTTCGCCTTCCAGAAGGCCTGCAAGCGCCTCGGCCTCAAGCACATCCGCACTAAGCCCTATACGCCCGAAACCAATGGCAAGGCCGAACGCTTCATTCAAACCAGCCTGCGAGAATGGACCTACGCGCAGGCTTACAACACCTCAACAGAAAGAGCCACGGAACTGCCACGATGGCTTCACCGCTACAACTGGCATCGTCCTCATGGCAGTATCGGATCAAAGCCATCGATCAGCAGGCTCAGATCACCGGGAACAACCTCTTGAGGCTCCAAATCTAATTGCCGACGCTGATTGCAGCACGCAGAAAAATGCAATCCAACGTCCCACTCTCATGGCAATCCTCGGAATCGTCATAACATACGGAGTAATCAGCAGCGCCGTCGCCAGCTCACGTAGCTCGCCAATTAGCCACCGCAGCGAGTTCGCTGTGCCTGACGTCAGATCTTGCGGAAAGCCTAGACGAAACCGTCGCTCGAACCTAAGAATCTGGTACCGTAGCGCTTTGAGGCGGGACGGATACAATCGCTTAGTTTGCCGCAGGCCAGCCGTGCCTCAGCAGTAGCTTATAACCGTGGTCGCTCATCCACTTCGCCCTTTCAAGGTGCGTTTCGTACGCAAGCCTGGCGCGATCAGGCTCGCGCTTGGGGTCGATGCGCAGCACGATTTCTACGACTTCTCGCCAGTCAGCGCCTTCAGCGTCTGCGTCCAGCATGCGTAGGTACGTGATCGCATGGTCATGGTCATATGGCGTCAGCATATCCTCTGCCGGTGCCGTAGCAGCGACTTTTGGATCAGACGGAAATTCGCCCATTGTGCTTTTCCTCGACCGTTGCACCAGCCGTATGTTGCACGGCATTTGGACCGATTGATGTCTCGGTCATCGGTGCAGAGGTAGCGCACAAGGGAGCATCGATTATTCCGCGTGGAAACCGCAGTGATTGTACGAAACGGACCATTGCTTCAACGAATCGCGGATGAGCGCGGCATGCGCGAGCGCAATACATTGATTTGGCAGTCTTTCGCGCGTTGCGCCTCGCGGCCCTGATCTGACCGGCCAGGCGCAGCATCGGTTGCTCCATGTAAGCTCTTGGGGACCGGCGGAGCCCAAGCTCACTGCTTGCCGCCAGGGATCACGATCGGCTTCCATGGCTGGGTCTCCCTAATCGAAGCAATCATAGCCTCGATGCTATCGGCGACCAGGGGAGACAACTCGGCCGTTGCGGCATCACTATTGGCCGCTACGCCTTCAAGAAACTCGATGATGAGGTCTTTGCCGAGTATTCCCTTGTGATCGAGGAATTTGATCAGTCCCACCAGGGTAATCTTCTGCACAAGCAGTAGCGCGAATGTTTCGCTGTCCATCTTCAACTCCGATCTTGACCGCGACAGGACGGTATCAGCCAGCACGGCGGTTTAGCTATCGGCGTCGTTCGCGAGAACCACTTCCCCGGAGGCCTGGACCGAAATGTTCTTGCTCCGCTTTGGCGGCAGGCGAGTTTGGCTCTATCCAGCCCGTTTCCGCGATTGGCCTCTGGTTTAAATTGGGGTCTGTACGTCAGGGAGCCCTAACGGGCTCCCTGAACCTCGCTAATAGGCCAGCGGATTGATTTGTCGCGACGGCGGATGAAGAAGCCTGTTGAGTTGGTTGCGAAGAAGATGAGCTCTCAGCCGCTCGTCTTTCGTCTCCCGGTAGATATTCTCATCCTCCGCGTCATAAGACGGTTCTGTTGCAGAGCTAGGATGTACCCTGTTCGTAACCCCGCCGCAGCATTATCCCGCGCGGTCTTCGCCTTCGACGCAGCAGCCCACATCTTTTCTCCGACAGCGCGATCGCGCTTTTCGGCGGCAGTCGCTGAGATGACACGAGCCAGCGCGGAACGCCGCGCGTGGGTGCCAAAGAAACGCACACAACGATAGGCGCAGCGAAAGTTGTCTTTGGGCGACGCGAAAGCCGCCCGCTTGCGGAACATATTCATTGGAGATGTCCCTCATGATTGAAGTGATCTCCTATGAACCTCGCCACCCCCACTTCCTGACATTCAGCTTCATGCCCTGAATTCCCGCGATCGTCGGCTCAGGTCATGAGCGCAGCGCTAACGCTCGGTCCTCCGAACCAGCCAGCGAGCGCCTCAAACGTCCGGCATTTCGTCGATCGCGGCCGAGACGGACGTCGCCGCGATATTGCCAGCTGAATGCCCGCTCTCCCGATCGCGGCCGGCCTTGCCCGTGTTGACCTGACGCAGAGCGCCATACGCCGCAAGGGGCAAGCCCTCGCGCAAGCGCGCCCTTCGGGTGCGGCCCCTGCCTTTCCGCGTCTCACCGGTCACCGGCAAGGCCGAGCGCCGCCAGAACAGGAGAGACCATGAGCAACAATCGCTTCGATATTCATCAGCACATCACCGACCGCATCGTCGCCGCTATCGAGGCCGGGACCGACAAATGGCAAATGCCGTGGCATCGCGGCAGCGGCAGTCGCCGGCCCGTCAACGTGGCGTCCGGCAATCCCTACAACGGCGTGAACATTCTGGCATTGTGGATCGAGGCGCAGGTCCACGGCTACGGCTCGCATCTCTGGGGCACCTACCGACAATGGGCCGCCAAGGGCGCCATTGTCAGGAAAGGCCAGAAAGCTTCCTACGTCATTTTCTACCGGCAGATTGAGATCGAAGTCGACGATACCGATCAAAACGATCCCAAACGGCGGCTAGTCGCCCGCGCAGCGCCGGTATTCAACGCCGACCAGGTCGATGGCGACCGCACCGCTGAAGACAAGCCGCAAAGTGCGTTCCCATCCGTTGCTTCCGTCGACGGCTTTGTCGCCGCAACTGGCGCAATCGTGAGAAGCGGCGGTCGTCGCGCATGCTTTTTCCCTCACGCGACGAGATCCATATGCCCGAACGCTCCATGTTTACCGGTTTGGCGACGTCATCTGCAAGCGAGGCATACTACTCGACGCTGCTACATGAACTCGTTCACTGGACGGCTCCTGCCCACCGCTGCAATCGCGACCTGTCCGGTCGCTTTGGTAGCGACGCCTACGCGCTGGAGGAACTGATCGCCGAACTTGGCGCAGCATTCCTATGCAGCGAGCTTAACGTCACGGTTGAGCCACGCGCGGACCACGCGCAGTATCTGGCGCACTGGCTCTCCGTGCTTAAAGCCGATAAGCGGGCGATTTTCACAGCCGCTTCAAAGGCGTCCGAAGCCAATGCCTACCTTGCCAATCTGGCGACACCAATTGCCCAGTCGACGTGAGCGCTCAAAGCGCGTGGCGCGCACCATCACCGAAGCAACGCGCCACGTTGCAGCGCACCAAGCCGACGAAGCCTCGTCTCGACGAGTGGTCTTGTCTTTACGCCGGCGCTGCACCTGTTACTTTGGCCGGATCAAGGTACCGGCGCGCGTCGCAACGAGGGGGGCCTTTGCCGAACAAAAGCCGTGCTGACGAGGTGGCCCAAAGCGCCCGTCTCTTGAAAGCATTTCGGTCGCTGCAGCATCCTGCCGACCGACGACGGGTAATCGAAATGGTTGAAGCCATGACGACAGCCAACGACGCGCAGAGCATGCCGCATCCACCCGCGGGCCAACGAGAGTCCTGAGCCTGCATCTTTGCCGTCTGCGCGTTTCTGACTTGTCTGACGCGCAGTGCGCCCTAATTGAGCGGGCAGCACCAGACCTCTGCGAACTCGACGCTCCATGGTATGGAGTTGCTGCGAGGCATGGCGCTAACATAACAACCACAACAAGAGGAGCGATGCCATGATCCTCATGCGGCTCGCTCGTTGTTTGGTGGCGTCGGATGCGCTTCTTCTTTGCATCCAGCCTCTGTCTCAAATAACGAGAAGAAAAAAGGGCCGTACGAGCGACCCCTTCCTCCTATAACCGCGAGTGCGACGACCCTCTTGTGAGTCGATTGGACATGCCCCTCAACCGCGCTACTGAAACGACTTAAGACAAGCACTTGCATTGCGATTTGGCGGCGTGTGCATCGCTACTCCTTCTTACGACGGAGACGCGGCTTCGGCCGCCTGGGCGAGGTCTTGAGAATGTCGGCACAGCCGGAGGGCTCGATAAAGAGCTCGGACGGCTCAACGCCGAGCGTTGCGGCAATACGATCGATGACATCAATCGTTGGGTTCTTCAATTGCCGCTCGAGACCCGCCAAGTAGGAACGGTTGATCCCGGCCGCGCGAGCCAACTCTTCTTGCGAAAGGCCCCTTTTTAGGCGAATCCGCCGGACGTTCCAGGCCAGTAACGCACGAGGTTTCATGGTCAAAACATTACCATGCGCTCGGCCGGTTAAAACACTGGCTATAGCCCACCATTTAAACCCCAGTCCACATTCTTGCTACTTAGTGTCGACGGCATCGAACATGGATGCCTGATCATGCATGTCATCCACCAGCGGCGAACCCGGCTCGACCGTGCGCTCAGATCTAAACGTTTGTATGTATTGGATAGATGCCTCAGGTCAATTGGGAATATCCGCAGCCAAGGACAACTGCTGCGCAACACGCCAGCCGCTGCGATAACCGTTTAAGTAAAAGTAATTCCTTGATCGCTGATGCGCACCGAACTTAGTCGCAAGAGCCGCAACCAGGCTATCTGATTGCAACTCAACCGACTGCGTTCCCAACCAGCGTTCGAAATTGACGTCGAAGATCCGCCGTGCAACTCGCTAGGCGCGAGGGCCAGCCGCGACCGGACTCGGCAGGAAGGTGCGGATTCTGGATGGAAGAACACCGACAGAGCCTTTCCGATCTCCGTTCACGTTGTCGCTGATAGCCGTGCCAAGCTTGGCGCCATTTCCGGTATCTGGTCCACGAACACAGCGTTACGGCCGAATTGCTCGGCAACGGAGCTGCCGTTCCCGCCGCCAACGAAGCGGTGGTTGTTAACGTCGATTTGCGCGTCGTCGAGAACATTGAAACCCTGAAGGGCATGCTGGCGATCATGTTGCGCGCGCCCAAGCGTGTCTTTGTTGTTGACCAACCCACACGGCTCGCGACGGTCCAAGCCTATGCGCTTGGCGCAACACACGTACTTGTGAGTCCAATCAAGCCGAAGCAACTCCTTGAGAAGCTCTCCACCCGAAATGCTCTGCCTGGCGATCCAACCAAGGTACTTTTGGGCGGCGAAAAGATCGCTTCTGAAGGAGCTGATTGTCTTTCAGCGATGTTTCGAGCTGCCGCGGGCGGCCTTACGATCGACGTGGCGGAGACACGTCGCGCCGGCAATGCGATAGCCGACTACGTCACCGAGCACGGTCTTGCGAAATGGCTGACGGTCGTTCGTCGTTACCACGAAGGTACGTATCAGCACTGCCTTCTGGTGACGGGCATTGCAGTGGGCTTTGGCTTAGATCTTGGCATGGTCAGGCAAGACATTGATCGCCTGCATGCTGCGGCGATCTTCCACGATATCGGAAAAGCAACGATACCACTTGCGGTGCTCGGCAAGCCCGGCAAACTCGACGACCGCGAGCTCCCTGATCGAAACCCATCCCGCGGCTGGGTACGAGATGCTCTTGGGAACCGCCGAGGTCTCGCAGGAAATCCTCGATGCGGTACGGCATCACCATGAATATCTCGACGGCAGCGGCTATCCGGACCGTCTCTCCGCCGAGAATATTCCGACATTGTCCGCATCCTGACGATTTCCGATATCTTTGCGGCGTTGATCGAGCACCGACCGTATCGGGCGACCATGTCTCGCGATACCGCTTACGAGGTCCTGGTCGGCATGAAGGGCAAACTGGAGAGCTCGCTGGCTGATGCGTTCCGGCATGTCGCGCTCAGCAGATGACTCCCGACTTCTCTCAACACTCGCGATGCCACGAGCGCGATTTGAACACGGGAACTTGATGGGGACGAAATCGGAATTCGATCACGAATGCCAAGCAGATTTCGCCGACTTGCGGTGGGCGCGAGTGCCGGCTCAACGCCGGATACTCTCGCACGATCGATGTCCGCGAGGCGGTTTATGACCGGAGATCAGGCCAGGCGATTGAAGCCAGGTGACTACGTTTGCTGGCAAGGTACTCCTGATGTGGACCTTGGCGTCGTCAGCAGCGTGGGTCGCTTTGGCGTTGTCATCCGGTGGGCGAACGGTCAACAAACCTCGCCGCTCTTCAATGACATGCGGCTGGTGAGCCAGACAGACCTCAATGGCCGCGTCAATCAAGGATAATGCTCAAAACGCGAGATAATAAGGTCCGCCGCGCACGGCCCACACCGGGCCCCGAGGATACTGGTTCGCTGGCTCCGTTGATAATGTGCTTGGTCGCATCGGTCGACCAATTTCGGAGATACAGTTGAGAATCCGATCTCCGCGACGTCGACCTTCGCGGTGGTCGGCCTGTGTCGCAAGCCGTTTCGGTTCGAAGTAGCCATTCTGCAAAGCAGCTCCCAAACTTTAGTTCGGTCGCGACCTGCCATGTCTGGTTCGACACCTTAATGTCGCAAGTCCGACCCACGCGAGCACGATCTTTATGAGCTTCGTGCTAAGCCTATGTTTTCCTTTCCGCTCGAATACGGCCTCGCTTCACTTGCGATGGCACACCGCTTGCTGAACGAGCGAGGTGATCCGGTTCGTGCTGTCATTCCAGCTCGCAATCGCGAACCAACGCTCAGATAGGCCAGCCCAGAGCCAAGGTGACGACGACCGGCCGCAGAAACTTAACGCATCAGAATTGAGAGGAACGTCATGGCTACCACGATCACAATTAACGTGCAGAACGACAGCCCCTCGCTTCAGAACTTCTTCTTCTTCCAGCAGCCGGCGGTCTACACGGGCGGGCCTGAAGTCTATACCAACAGCTTATACGCGCAGGCGCTGTTGCCCTACGAGACGTCCGAGCGATCCTAACGTTTTCTCTGGTTCTGCAAGATTACGCCGGCGTCTAACAACAAGTAACACCGCCGACTGTCGGAAAACCGTCGGGGCAACTCGCAGCCACGCAGCCGATCACCGTGACCCCTGCAGCCGGCGGGACACCGACGAGAAACACCACGACTATGTCGGTCACTCCATCGCTCGGGCTTTCGCCGCCGGTATCAACGGCTGGTCCGCAGGCTGGATCTTTCCGAATCATCACGCCGATCTACAACCCGACCTTGGAAAACTACAATGCCGGATCGGCGCTACGGACGCTGACTGGTGGCGTCACATTATCCAACTTCGTGACAGCCCAGCCTAACAACAATCTGGACTGCCAACCCATTCGCATCTTTTACGTCCAGACCGGCATCTACACGGCGGGCACGGTGATGAACTTTACCGCGTCGTCAGCCACCGCCGCCGTCTGCGTCGCGACCCCAGGATACTCGTCCTTCAGCGTAGTGTATAATGCCAATGGTACATGGACGGTCAAACCATTTGCTCTTTCGCGGGGCCGATGGCCACGGCAGACTCGTTCCAGGCGTGACTGCTACAAACGCAGAGCTTCTCAACGAAGCCGGCACAGCTACGATCTCCACCGGGTATGTTGCGGACAATAATTTCAGCCCACCCATCCTTGTGCAGAATCTCAGCAATGCTGCCGCGATAAAACTGCTTGGGGACTATCAAGTCGGCCCCATCGGTGGACCGAAGCTAGGAACGACGTGCATCGAAAAACAGGGAAATTCAGCGACTTTCGCGCCCTAACCCCTGTGACGGGTTGCCGCGAAGAGAGGGATCCTCGGCATAAGTGCCCCACCAGGCACTTACTCGTCCTTAAACTCCAGACTCCTCGCTCTTTGAGCTGAATTGCCCGGCATCTCCTTCCCGGGCATTGAAGTTGCGATGATGTACGAGCATCACCATCGAGCAGTCGAGAGTACGCCGATGTCAAACACATATTGGTTCTCGTGGTGTTCATTCCCTTTCTTTGCGCCACTTAGCGGAGCCATGAGCCAGGACATCGATAACGTCCGCACAGTCTCAGAAAGCGAAAAGAAGAACCGTTTATATCCGCGGCAGCTCAGTCATCTCGGACTTTGGCGGCGAGCGGCCGACACCGATCGTCAACTCTTGGATATCGCCGAGCTGCAGCAAATGGTTACCGGGCGCGACGCACCGCGTCAGCGTCCGGGTGCACACTACGAGCCCCGCCGGCCCGACCCGCGCTTTCTCCGCGGCGGCGCACGCAGGAGCGGTCAAGGACGCGCGCATTGCGCACTCGCAAGGGCTTGTCCCTGACGGCTCCGAGCACGCTACGATGCTGAGGCGCGTTCGAGCGGGCTCTGCAGCGTGCCGAACATGGCGCGTACCGCCCTGGGCCATGAATGTTCGCGGTGGCGCATACCAAGCTCCAGCGCCTGGCGCTGCTTAAACTCGCGGCATAAGCCGAGAGACGTCGGGAATGTGGTGAGGTCAAACGGAGGGTTGTGGGCAATCGGTCAGGAACTGGGATTCGAAGAATCACCAGGTAGATGAGTGCCGGCGAACGCGCGTAGCCGAATTGGATCCAATCCACGCATTCCGTAAGGGCCCGCTACGTGTCGAGGTCGCATCACGAGGCGGGACACACGTCAGCCCCCGACCACATGCATGGGCCGAAGTTATATCTTGCTTGCGTTTCACTGGGGCGTCCGCCCGCAAATCGGGGAACCGTCGCGGCCAAACTTTCGGTCTGCTTGAGGAAGTCGCCGCTGCAGCCAAGGAGCAACACTTGTCCGATCAAATGGTTCTGCGAGGAGCCGCCTGCGTCGGTGAATCCAGGCGGGAAAAGAAAGAAGCGGAGCAGACGACGTTCTCGGGCATGTAGCGTTGGAATATCGTTCGGTGGTACGTGATAAGGGCCCGTGCAAAGAGTGTTCGGGCAGCATGACTCCGGACGACGCCATGTAAGATCATAAGCAGCAACTGCGCCGCGTTGATAAGGAATAATCAAATCAAAGTCATGCCAGCAGAGCTTCGCAGCACGCAAAGAACCGATTGGAGGCCCTCCTCGAGTATGGAAGGGAAGAATAATCATGTCGGGTTGCTGACGTCGCCCTCTTCAACCAGGTAGGGGCGATCAACACAAAAATTCATGTGCTGCCGGTGCCTGTGCCGAACTTTTATACCAACATTTCAGGGCGACCAGCTTGCCCAGTGCCAACTAAGCGGGGATGCCGGATTTCGGCAACATTGCGCGATTGGGCGCGCTTACAACGAAGCTGCGCCGCATTTTCTCTAGCAGGTTCTGAATATTAGCCGCCTACAAGATTTGGCAGGTCCTAGCTCAATTCGCTTTTGTATATAGTTGAACTCTCTCACGCATTTCGGCGCGGGGACCACGGCAGATTACGGAGGTCACATGGCACAAAAGAAACTCGTCAATCAAAGTGGGCTGACACTTACGGTGTTGCTCATCACGCGCATCGGCTCAGAGCCGAACCAGTCCGGACCAATCGTCGCAGCGGCGCTACCAGTGGGTGCGAAGCAAACGATTGAGTACGGTAATGCGCAGAATCCATTTCTCAATGGGCTTGTGATCTCCTCATCGTCCGATGGCGCGTTTTCGAATGGGTCTCAGATCGTGACGACTCGAGGCAGCAGCTGGGATAACATACTGAACACGCACGATACGCTTACCTTTAGCGGAGCGGGTGGACTGAACGTGGTGGGTTCGAACACATAACCCGTCACGGCGCCAGCGCCGCGACGGAAATTGGCCGCTCGTAGATGATAAGTTGATGCGGGCGCTCCGCCGTACCGCTCAAGGGGGGGGCAGCTGATGGACCAAAAAGGTGAAGCTCATGACCTCTGCGCTCGTCAGCTTGGGCGGAGACGAATCAGTGATGCCTTCACCTTGTAAAGCGAGACAAAGCCCCGAAGTACATGAAAGGACCTCGTGGAGTCATCTTGGAATGACGGTATAGCATATGAGTACCAATCTCGCAGTGCATGGTCCGCCCAAAACGTTGCGGCTGGTCACAGAGGCCTATACGAGCCTGCTCATCATCGGCTTCGCCCTGCTGCCCACTCAGTTCATCGCTTATCTTTATTTCCAGCAAGATCCCGCGCTGAAGTTTGAGGATCACCTCTTCCACGAGTTCGCCATCGCCGTCGCCACCCTCGAGGGGCTGTTCGTCACATATGTGACCTGGCGTTGCTACCGGTCTTCAGGCGAGCCTCTGTTGCGTTGGCTGACGCTTGGTTTTCTGGCGTTCGCGCTGATCTATTCGCTACACGGTGCCTTCACCGGGATGGCACACCACAATATTTGGCTGTTTCTGCTCTATGGGCCGGCTTCGCGTCTAGCAATGTCGATTTTGCTCTTGGTCGGGCTGCTCAGCTACAATCAGCCGTCAGACGAGTTCGAGAAGCGTTCGGGCGCGCGCGCATGGTTGATGTGGATTGGCCTGTTCCTAGCTGCGGACATCGGTGTCGCACTGATCGCCTATTCCTCGTATGCGGGGCACCCAGCGGTCCGCTTGTCCATGGAGGGCGGCGCATTGCTATTCAGTGTGTTGAATGTCTTGGTCATGCTCATGCGACGGATTCACTCGCCGCTGATGCTTGTTTTTGGCGTTTCCGTCGCGTGGTTCGCGCTATCGTCGCTCGCATTCATTCTAGCGGCGCCATGGAATCATATGTGGTGGCTGGCCCACGCGATCTTTGCTGGCGGGTTCTTTTTGCTCAGCTACGGAGTTGTCCGGGCTTTCCGAACGACGCAATCGTTCGCGACCATCTATAGCCAGGAAGAAATGACGGCCCGCCTAGCTCAATCGATGGCCGATACTCAAAAGGCGCTCCAGCAAGTGCAGCTGAGCAATCAAAGGTTGGAGCGACTTGCCGCCACCGATCCGCTGACTGGTGCCGGGAATCGGCGCCACTTCATCGAGCATATCGGCGCCGAGATCGCGCGGGCCAAGCGGACCGGTGCCCCATTGTCTCTGTTATCGCTCGATCTGGACCATTTCAAGGATATCAATGACTCGCGCGGCCACAGCGTCGGCGATGAAGTCCTGCGCATATTCGTACGAAAGTGTCTGGAGGCGATTCGGCCTTACGACTCCATCGCGCGCGTGGGTGGCGAAGAATTCATGGTGTTGCTTCCGGGGGCGACGCTCGATGCGGCTAGCGCGGTAGCCGAGCGCGTTCGGTCCGCGATCGAGCGCACTGCATTCGACGTCGGAGCCGAACCGCCGGTTGGCGTCACTATCAGTGTTGGAGTGTCGGAGTTCGGGCGCGATGGCGACACGCTCGACCAATTCTTGAACGTCGCCGACCAGCGGCTCTATCGCGCAAAATTTGAAGGTCGCAACCGTGTTGTAGTCGCTTAGGTTATCGTGGACCGTACACTTCGTCTCAATCCGCCTTGGCCCTACGCCGGTTCTCGCTGTCATTTCTCCGAGAAAGAGCCACGCCCCCACTAACAAGCATTCGGTCATGGTCTAGCAATTGAAATGTTTGCAGGTGAGTTCGCGCCGCAACAAGTTGCGGCCACTAGCTGCCGGGAGCTGCCATGTCATTGCTTCTCAACGGCGCTCGATCGCCTTCGCTTCGTCGACCGCTCAGTTGCCGATCACCTCACGCTGCGAAGGTCAGCGTCCCGGGTGCGGGCCCGCAGTCATCGATCGGCTCGCCAGGCAATTGGGAGGAGGTCCGGCTCCGAAGCACTACTGGCAGAAACCCAGTCGCACTGATCGCTGTCGCACGTGAACTGGTGTTCGCCCATGCGTTCTCCTCCAGGTGTTCAAGGTCTCGAAGCGGCATATCGAGGACGTAACTTGTTACTTTGGCCGCGTTAACAACGTGCGCACTTCCTGGTCCCTTGAGCACGACTTTGCCGGGAGGCCTTCGCGCCGCCGATATCGCATCACAGCTCGCGATGACGTAATTGAAGCTCGGCACTCGACGCCCAACATCTGGTCCGGTCAAGATTCTTGCTGCGGGCGAGAACCTCACTGGGCCGTGCATCAGGTTTGACAAAGATGAGATTGTCGACACCACGATCGGGCCTATTGCGCTTCGTTTGGCGTAGTTCTGCCACGAGGGATTTCATTGCTCTCTTCAGCGGCCTCGTTCTCGCTTCAGTCTTAGCGCACCTCTATGGGCTTGGCCCTCGCTTGATCCGGTTGGGGCTGGGCTTAGAGTCGGCACTCGACGACATCGTATTCACCATATTCGTTGCGTTCTTACTCAGCGTCTCGCTAACAATCTTTAGTGTTCGGCGTTATCGACAACTCGTCCGCGAAACTGAAGCACGAATCATTGCAGAAGGAGAAGCCTGCGATTTTGGGCGACACGATCCGTTGACCGGCTTGCCGAACCGCCGCTTGTTCGATGAGGAACTTGATCTGTGCCTTGGCTTCGCCACCGACACGCATCAAGTCGCCATTCTGATGCTTGGCCTCGACGGCTTCAAGCGAATCAAGGACGCGCACGGCCACGCAGCGGGGGACAAGGCACTCGGCGAATTTGCCAAGAGGCTTGCCGACATCTTGCGCAAGGACGGCGTCCTAGCGAGGATTGGAGGCGATGAATTCGGGATCGTCCTGCCAAACATTAGCTCCCTAGAAGATCCCGCCAATCTGGCGCGCCGTATCGTAGCGTCCGCCGCCGACACTTTCGCGATTGAGACTGGCGCAGCCGAGCTTGGTGTTGGAATTGGCATCGCGATCGCTCCGCTTGACGGCATCAATCGCCACGAATTGGTCAGGAGCGCAGAACGCGCGCTTTATCGCGCGCAAGGCGAAGGCAGATCGCGCGTTCGCTTTTTCGAGCCAGACATGGACGCGCATCTCGAGCGGCGCGTTCAAATCGAGCGCGAGCTTCGTAGCGCTGTCGCGGCGGACATTATCGAGCCGCACTATCAGCCGCTGGTTTCACTCGCAAATAATCGCATTATCGGGTTCGAGGCCTTGGCGCGTTGGGAAAACAGGACGTTTGGGAATATCCCGGCCGACGTGTTTATTCCGATTGCAGAAGAAACGGGTCTCATCAACGCACTTGGAGATCAGCTTCTTCGCCGCGCCTGTCTTGACGCAAATGCGTGGCCGAAGACGTTTTCGCTTGCCTTCAACATTTCGCCTGTTCAATTGCGGGATTGCGCGCTTCGGGAGCGCATTCTAGCAGCTCTTGCGCAAACCGGTTTCAGTCCATGCCGCCTCGAGATTGAAATTACCGAGAGCGCGTTCGTGGAGAAAACCGGCGTTGCGAAGGCCGTGATCGACGAACTTCGTCAAGCCGGCATCCGCGTCGCGCTCGATGATTTCGGAACAGGTTATGCTACGCTCAGCCAGCTGCTTTCGTTTCGTCTTGACAAGATCAAGATCGACCGCAGCTTTGTGTCGGATCTCGACAATAGTACCGACAGCCGGGTGATCGTTCGTGCTATACTTAACCTTGCTAAGGGATTTGGTTTGACGACGACGGCCGAGGGGATCGAAGACGAAGGCCAGTTGGTCTATCTGGCGGCTAATGGTTGTACAGAAGGACAAGGCTATCTATTCAGTGGTGCCGTTCCAGCCGCGGGTATTCCCGCGCTGCTTGATCGAGAGGCCGGCCGCAGAGCGGTTACTGATGATGGAGCAGGAAGTCTGCTTGCCTGAGTCGACGTGCCGAGTTCTTGAGGAGCGTCCGCCGTATGTGGGCTGCGAAGAAGTCACGCTTGTCCCCAGAACACCTCGAACCTGCTCGGGGGGCTTAATCAGAAAGGGGGCGTTAGATTCTCGACGCTGCATTGCATACAGCATCCGAAATTGCATTGTTGCTAAGGGTAAGCGCATTCTCTTGGGCAGGCGGCAGCTTTTGAGAAATCACATCGGCCCGATCGTTGGGCGGGTGGCTCACCTTTTTCAACAACTCGCGTGAACGCGCAGGGACTCCGCGAGCGGTCCTATTTCCTCAGGCCGCACGAGCGGCCAAGCCTGATCTTCGACCAACTCTCTTCGCCCCGGCGGTGTGCAGATGCGCAATGGTGGAGGACTACGGTCAGACATCTGTCGTTCGGACATCGTCTAACGCGCCCGATACCCCTCCGATTGAAGTGCCGGAGCTCAATGTTCCAGTCTGGTTCCTGACCGCGCCAAGCACTGTCGTACGCGCACCCGCTTAACACACTGCCATTGGCACCCGGTTGTGCGCAGGCGGAACCCTCCCGACGGGGCCATCGATATTCAGTGACGCCCGCGAGGCCGTATCACTCAATACCAAACGAACTAGTAGACAAGGCTCCCAATGCGAAACCTAATCTGACTTGCGGTCTCGCGGGAGGACATGACGTAGACTGTCCGATTTCTGACATGCTGTCGGTCTGGTCCGCTTACTCAGAAATTTAGTTTACTGATCAAGCCCTCGCAATTGGCACAAGGTTTGAAGGAAAGGGGCATCGGCCGCAGTCGCTCGCGGAGACCGAGGCTGCAACACCGCGTCTTCGGCTATGGCCATTTCTTTGCAATGATACGAGCTACCACATGGAGTCGGTCTCAATTGCACGTCACAAGACCTGCCCTCAATGTGGCTCCGCGTTGGTCCACCTTGAGTGGCGTGAACGCATCGGTGCGCGGGAGGTCCAATATCTTTGGCACTGCTGGAACTGCAGGAACGAATTCGTCACCCTTGTCCCTTCTGACGAGAAGGATCCCCCCGCCGCTGAGATCACGAAGCTCTTTTTTACCAGCCTCCTAGTCTGATCAATGACGCCTGAGCCGTTAACACTCGTATCCGAGCGGCACTTGGCTTGGGAATCCAGAGCGGGGGCGGAGGGTCGCTTAGAGGAGAACGTTTCGACCTCAAGCTGGTCAGTCTATGTTTGCGCCGGGTTGGCAATACGTCTGTGCGACCTTCCCATCATAGACGTAGTTGGAATGTCCTGATGAAGCTCCTACGTGCAATCGTCGGCTTGGCCATGTTGGCTGTGGGATTGTACGTTGTTATCGGTGAGCACTTCGCTGGAACATCGGCGGATGCGACGCTCAATGCTCGACTCTACATCGTTCGCGCCCCAATCGAAGGAAAGGTAACACTTGCTGTAAAGAACATCGGTGCGCGCATTGGTCCCGGAGAGCTCATAGCAGAAATCAACGACCAACGCTTTGATACCGCCAGGTTACTCGAGCTCGATCGCGATCGCGCAAACCAGCAAATTGAGCTCAACCGCCTCCTTGGCCAGCGAGAGGCCTTGTCGGCATCCAGGTCTCGCTTCGATGCTCAAGCTACTGAATACCAGCGTGGCAGGGTTCGGCAGATCGAGGCCCGAATTGCTGAAACCAAAGCAGCTCAAGACGCTGCGGCCGCGCGCCTTCGTCAAGCTGACGCAGAATTCAAGCGAGCAAACGAACTGAGCACGCGTGGTGTACAGACGGCGGCGAATCTGGATCGCGCTCGCGCAACTTACGACGTCGCGCAACAAGAACTGGAGAGTGCGCAGCAGCGAGTAAATTACCTAGAGACGGAACTCACGTCCGCTCGCGACGGCGTCTTCATCGGGGAGTCGTATAACGACGCTCCCTCCTCGGCTCAACGTATCAGAGAGCTCCAGCAGCGACTGGCCGAACTAAATGTCGACAACGAACAGGTGAAAGCGCGTATTGTCCAGCTCGATCGGCAAATCGATGCCGAGCGTCTTCGTGTCAATAGTCTGAGCTTCGCTACGCTTAATGCCACCGTCGTTGGTCTAGTCTGGGACATATTAATAGACGATGGCCAATATGCGCGGCGCGGCCAGGATCTTGTCAAGGTCGTCGACTGCAATACGCTTATCGTCACCGCGGGCGTCAGCGAATCTCTATACGATAGTCTTTCGGTGGGAACGGCCGTCCAATTTCGGTTGTTTGGAGATGATCGCATTTTCAATGGGACCATAACCCGCCTTGGGGGATCCGGTGCAGCTTCACTCTACACCAATCTTGCGGTGGGTCCGAGTGCACAACATCTCCAGCGCTTTGATGTCACCGTGACTATTTCAGACCTCGCAACAGAGCCAGATCTCAGCTGCGCAATTGGGCGTACTGGACGCGTTATCTTCACAAGTGGCCCAATCGCTCAATTCCGTCGGTTTTTTACGCGGTACGGATTCTGATGCTTCTGCTGTCACCAATCGCTGCTGCCTTCGCAGGCGCCGCTTTCATAGTTGGCCTCTGCTTTACTGTCTTTCCGTTGCTTAATCCGATGAAGTGGTATTGGCGCACTCTCGTCCTAGGGACGGCTGCTTTACTGTCTTGGCGTTATACGACTTGGCGCTTCAGCGAAACGCTGGCGCCGCTCGACTGGACTGCTGACGCGTTGTTCAGTTGGGGATTCGCCGTGCTCGAAGCTCTGACCGTGCTGTCGTCTACCATCGCATTTTTTATATTGTCGCGGGTGAAAGACCGGACGGCCGAAGCAGACCAGTACTCCGAATGGTGGCTGCCGGGAGAAGCGCCGCACGTTGATGTCTTCATCACGACTTACAACGAGCCCTCGGAAGTACTCGAGCGCACGATCGTTGGTGCGACGGAAATCCGCTATCCACGCCTTCGGATTTTCGTTCTCGACGACGGTGCCAGAAACTGGGTGCGGCAACTTTGCGAACTGCACGAAATCGGATACCTCGCTCGCGCGAATAAAGAGCACGCTAAGGCAGGGAACATCAACCATGCACTTCGCGCGCGCGCTCGAGATCCCGCACCGCCAGCCTTTGTTGCTGTACTTGATGCCGATTTCGTTCCCCATGCGGACTTCATCGAGCGGACGCTAGCGTTGTTTCACGAGCCAAGCGTGGCGCTCGTGCAAACCCCGCAGCACTTCTTCAATCCCGACCCGATCCAACACAACCTGGGAATAAGCACCGCATATCCGGATGAGCAACGTCATTTCTTTGACAACGTTGAGCCGGCGCGGGATGCTTGGGGCATCGCCATCTGCTGCGGAACCTCATCCGTAATGCGGGTCCAGGCCGTCGAGCAGATTGGCTGGATTCCGACACAAAGCGTAACCGAGGACTTCCTGCTCACGCTTAAGCTCGCGGAAAACGGCTGGCAAACAGTGTACCTTAACGAGCCCTTAAGTGAAGGCTTGGCTCCCGAAGGGCTGAAAGAATATATCACTCAGCGTGGACGGTGGTGCCTTGGTTTGATGCAGATCGTCCGCAACTCCTATAGCCCCTTTGGCATGCGCAGCCTTGGTCTGATGCATCGAATCGGCATCGTTGATTCCTTGCTCTACTGGATCAGTACCTTTCCCTTCCGGCTTGCCAGCCTGATTCTCCCTCTCTTGTACTGGTGGTTCGGCATCACCATCGTGAACGCGTCATTGGTGGACATCATCAAATATTACGTACCGTATTACCTGATGGTTCTGATGTCCCTGAACTGGCTTTCAAAGGGGTTGTTTGTCCCGCTTCTCAACGATACGGCTCAGCTGATTGCGGCCTGGCCCATCAGCCAGGCGGCGGCTCTCGGATTGCTGACCGGAGGATCGCATAAATTCTCGGTGACGGCCAAAGGCGGCGACCGAACCAAAGTAGTTGTTCAATGGACTTTGATGCGACCATTTTTACTCCTGCTCGGACTGACGATCGGCGGCCTGATCGTGCCACTGAACTCCGATTTCGTTTTCAATACGTCCGCGACAGCCGGGGACGGCACGGCTGTCGTGATGTTCTGGACGGTTTACAACATTCTGGTGTTGCTCGTGGCAGTCGTGGTGTGCATCGAACGACCGCGATACGATCGACCTCAGCGCCAGATCCCAGAACCGATCACCCTGGTGATCCAAGGTGAGAAGCACCGCGGATGGCTTCTTAATCTGGGCCGAGGGGGCGCGCGAATCAGTGGTCCGTCCGGACTATCCACCGGAGCAGCAGGGAAGCTCAACCTGCCTGGAATTGGCGGAGTAGACGCGCATGTTGCTGCGACAACGCGTGACGGCTATCGATTAAAGTTCTCTCCAACTCCCGCGCAAAGGGCGAAACTTATCAAGAAGCTTCATACCGAATCCGTCATGCCAGGAGCCGATCGAGGGAACATCTGGCAAATGATCCGGGAGTTGGCGCGAGCTCTAACGAGGTGAGGAGCGCGAGATGCCTAAAAGACCGAGCCTGCTTTCCTTGGTGTTCTGTGGAGGCGCCTTGCTCATATTGGTCCCTGCGATGGTGACCGCAACGATCTACACGGCTTTGCTACAGCAGCGGGGAGAACAGCTGCAATTCGACGCGTTGAGGATTCGCGGCGAATTAAGCTCTGCGCTGTTGGCGCGCCGGCTCTATGGCGTCTGGATGGATGTAGCTCGGTCCGCTCAGCTCATTGACCTAACGGATCTTAAAAATGCGCGAGGACACATAGACTTCTTGAGTCGCCTTGATGCGCGGTACACTTGGCTCGGCGTGGCGGATCTCGAAGGGACCATTCTTGTGGCTAAAGACGGCATGCTTGAAGGAGTGAGCGTTGCACAGCGACCCTGGTTTAGGCGGGGCCTTGTTTCGCCGACGGCTATCGATGTCCATGCTGCTCAACTATTGGCCACTCAGTTGCCCGCAGCTCGTGAGCCATATCGGTTTATCGACCTGGCCGCGCCGTTGCACCACGCCGGCTCCGTTGCCGGAGTCATCGGCGCTCATCTTGACTGGAAATGGGTCGCAGAAGGCATGGACTCGTTACAGGTACCCGGCATTGACGTGCTGCTGCTTTCGGGTGATCGAACCATCCTATTTGGTCCGCCGGATCTCATCAACAAGCCGCTTAACATCGGCTCCGCGCTTGCGGCTAGCCGCGTCACGACTGCGTCTCTACGCGAGCGCTGGCCTAATGGTAGGGACTACTTCACGGTGATCGTTCCGACGATCGGCTTCGCGAACCTTCCAAGCTTTGGCTGGTCTCTTCTGGTTCGGCAGAGTGCCGACGAGGCGCTTGCGTCCACCCGTGATTTGATACGATCGTTCTGGATTAGCTTCGGTGCTTGCGCCGCTGCCACACTGGCGCTGCTCTTAGGTGCGGCGCAGTGGCTGAGGACGCCTATCGGCCGGCTCTCAAATACAGCGGAAGCCCTCGTACACGACGCGTCCGCGCGCCCGCCATACCCGGAAACACGATTTAATGAAGCGGCGAGGCTCAGTGACGCTCTAGCTCGAATTCAGTCGAAGCTGATGGGCCACTCGGGTCACAATTGGACCCAATCACTGGATGGAGACGACTAACTAAATGACGAGAGACTGTTCTGATAAATCGAAGTTTTGTATCGAAAAAGGATTCTGGTTCATCGCAGCCACCGGTATCATAGACGAAACAGAACTCCGATCGACAAGGGGCGGAGAATAAACGCTAAGGGATATCCGGCGTCACATCCGCTTACTTCGGCCGGATGGTACGGTCTCTATACCACCGATTGGAGGAGAGGCATACGATCCGGTGAAGGCCGCCTTGCTGGGTGAGGCGTGTTATTGAGAACTATCCTGATGGACATGGGTGGACACCCCATTATGGCTGGCAGAGCATAAATTAGCAGGATGGGTTGGACTGTCATTAAGGTGGTGATCCACGCCCTATTGCGCTTGGGGTGTTGGCGGTGCTGGTGCCATGGGCCACGCTCGCTATCGTCGCAACGCCGCGCGCATTCCTATTTCATACTGGCACGGAGTGGCAAGCTTCGTCGCCCGATACATAGCGACGCTCGTGATGATCGTAATCGTGGCCCCCATCGCCGCCGTAGGCTCGATGATGGCGGCCCGGCTCATCGCGTGGCGAAAGCTGAGTCGATTTGACACTGAAGCCTGCGAGCCCCGATGCTTGCCAAGAACTGCGGTCATCCAGTATGCTGCAACGGATGCGTAGTCTGGGCGCATTCATAGCTCGATGAGGCCACGCTCGGCAGCAATGCGGCGAGTGCTGACTTCAAGGTAGAGATCCGCACGGGTCGCTTGCTCACGAGCCCGAGGGCTTTGCCGTTGGAGCCGTGACCTACGCCATTCCTCCACGCGACGAAGTCGTCCAAGGACCGCCGGCTCCACTACAACACAGAGCCGCTTCTTCCTAGTCACTTCGGCTGCTCGCAATGCTCAACTGCCCGTTCGACGCCGGGATGTTGCAAACTGTGGGCTTAGAGCTCGGAGAGCTCATCGTTATGCACAAAGACGAGATTGATCCGATTAATGCGCGACATCGACGTCATTAGCGGCATGTCCGATCCCGTTCAACCACGTCGGATTGACGACATGCATGTCCGAAATCCCACAAGCGGTTAGCTGGCGTGCTCTGATAGCGCGCCGCTTCTTCCCCTCGTCTTTCTCGAGTGATCTGGCACGTGGGCTGCTGAGCCTAGTATGGCTTGGTCACCTATCGAATGACCCTCGTGAGGGCCAAATCTTGTTAGCGGCGCCACGGTGTGCTGGCGATCCAGCAGCCGTCCGTATGCTTTCGGGGCGCGTTGGCCTTAGCCGCTGTACCTTAGTTGCTCGCTGTTTGTATCGACTCCTGCACAGCGACCGTGTGGCACACGAATTGCTGAGAGGCTTACGGCTCGGTTGTTTTATCCTCACGCAACCCCAGACAGCCAAGCTTGACGATCCAACTTAGCGCGGATGGATCCTCCCGATCCCCGCGCGCTTTTTTTGTATCGGTAGGTCGCGGTTCGCAATGCCGCCTCGGGCCGGAAGCGGTCGCGCAGCGCGGCAAGATCGGGTAACTGTCCGGCGTCCAGATCCATCGCGATCGCCTCGGCGAGCTCTGCTTCGCAGGCGCGCTCGTGAGCCAGCGCCAGAAGCTCGACCGTCACCTTGCAGGCGCGCCGGTCATCACCATGCTCCCGCAAGGTCTCGAACAGACGTTTGTAAGCTGCACGCGGGAAGAGTTGGTCGCGATAAACGAGATTGAGGAGCGCCATCGGCTTGCGCCGCAGGGCATGGATGACGTGCCGGTGATCCACGACATGACCGCCCTGGCTCTCGGACACAGGCCGACCGCGCCGAAGCGTCACGACCGGTGTGACGCCAAGGAAGCATTCGAGCTGGTCGTCGAAGATGCGCACACGCAGGCGATGGCCGATCAATCTTGAAGGTACGGTGTAGAACTCGCGCCGCAGGATGAAGCCGCCTGACGACGTCACCGGGATCACTTTCTCCTCGAAGTCGGTCGTGCGGCCTTTTGGCAGCGGCGCCAATGCCTCCTTCTCGAGCGCGATCGGCTTGGCGAGGTTGGCGTTGCGCCGGCCGACAATCTCGTCGACAAAAGCCCGGTACGCATCGAGACTGGCGAAGTCGCGCGTCCCCCGCAGCAACAGCGCATCTTCCAGTGCCCGCTTGAGATGGCCGTGCGCGCTCTCGATCGAGCCGTTCTCATGTGCGATGCCCGCATTGTTGGCTCTAGCCGCGCGCTCGGTCGTGCGTGCGACCTCATAGAAGCCGGATTGAACGAAGCTGCGGAGTTGTGGGCGCTATGGGAGTAGTGCCGCGGATGCGGCTGCTGGGAAGGCGCGCCTGTGGTCGCCGCGCGTCGGCGACGCATTCATCGGATGTGAAGGGCCCAATTGATCGGGCCAAGGGCGCGATCCAGCGAGCGGTTTGCTACGCTGGAACGCGTGGCCGAACGATTGGCGGGGTGTTTGGTGACGAACGCGGCCACGGCGACATCGAACGTCACCGGCGGGGGCCGGCATGGTGAAGACGACGTGGAAATACGGTACGGGAAGGAGATCAGCTTGCCGTTCGGCGAGCCATTGCGCGCGCGCCGCGCCCTGGCACTTCGGGCAATGCCGGTTGCGGCAGCTAATGGGCGTCACCCATTACCTGCCTTATGGGCAAAGCCGGTAATGGGGAGCTGCCAATCGCGATCACCGTATTTTCCTGTGTATTGCCGCTCTCGAGCTCTCCATACAAGTCGCCCGTGCGGCCCCGTTGGGTCGGCCACTGATGGCCGGTCACATACGGAGACGGACATGTTGGAGACGTACTTCTCGGCAGCGAAGATGCTGGGGCATCTGCGCAGTGGGCCGAGCGGGCCTTACCTTGACGGGTTTGCAGCGGTGCTGGAGCGGCAGGGCTATGACCCCGAGACAGCGGTACGCTATTTGCGAGCGGCGGCTCACATCGGCCATGTTATGGCCGAGCAAGGCGCGGGCCTGGCGGACGTTGATCTCGCCGCGTTCGGCGAGCACCTGCGCACTTGCCGGTGTCCACGCGCCAAAGGCGGCCGGCGCAACCACCACACCATCTACGGTGCCAGGCTCTTTCGTCGGCACCTCGTCGAGCTCGGCCTTTGCCGGTCCGCGGCCGTGGGGGCAGCACCTGCCGAGCCGCAGCTGGTCGCCGACTTCAAGACGTGGCTGCGCAAGCATCGCGGCGCATCCGATGCCACCGTCAGGCTCTACGCCCGCGACGCCGCGGGCCTGATGATGGAGCTTCGATCTGACCCGGCCGGCTGGAGGCCGAACGATGTCCGCAGTTACTTCCTGCAGCGGGCGAGCAATAGCGGGAGTGGCACGATCGAGAAGATGACGACGAGCCTGCGGGCCTTCCTGCGGTATCTCGCAGTCGCCGGCCGTTGCCAGGCAGGTCTCGACGGCGCCGTTCCAGCCTACGCTCATTGGCAGCTTGCCGACATGCCCCGGTATCTGTCGACCGAGCAGGTCGACCGGCTGATCGCTGCCTGTGACGGCGACGTCGGTGCGCGCCGGCGTGATCGTGCGATCGTACTTTTGTTGGTGCGCCTCGGCCTACCATCCGCATATCCACTGCGTCGTGCCGGGCGATGGACCCTCGCTCGACGGCAGGGCCGGTGACGTGGCGCAACTGCGTCTCGCGGGTATCGAGTGGCAAACGGGATCGCTGCGGGTCTGCGGCAAGTCGCGCTACGAGGTCCGGCTGCCGCTACCGCAAGACGTCGGGGATGCGATCGCCGCTTACCTCGAATGCCGGCCGTCTACCCGCCGGAACGATCTCTTGTTCCTGCGCACGATCGCGCCGTGCCGGCCATTCCGACGAGGCGACGGCATCTCGTCGGTGGTCAAGCGTATCATGAAGCGGGCCGACATCGTGGCGCCGGTCAAAGGGGCCCACGCTCTGCGGCACACCGCGGCGACCGAGATGCTGCGCCATGGCGTGCCGCTCGACAAGATCGGCCTCGTCCTTCGGCATCGCGGCATCGACACGACGGCCTATTACGCAAAGGCCGACGTCGCGCTGCTGAAGCAGGTTGCTCAGCCCTGGCCGGAGGCGCTCTGATGCTGGACGCCATCGAGACCTATCTCGCGCTCCGCCGCACCACGGGCTTCGCGATGTCGACCGCGGAGTACCTGCTGAAGAGCTTTGCCGCCTTTCCGGCCGAGCGCGGACAAACGTACGTCGAGACAAAAACAGCGATCGACTGGGCCGCGCTCGGACCATCCGTCGCGCAACGCGATGCACGGCTCAGAGCCGTCTGTCGCTTCGTACGCCATGTCCGGGTGGAGGACGTCGGGCACGAGCTGCCGCCGGCAAATCACTTCGGCGCCCGCAAGAAGCGTGGCACGCCGCACATCTACACGACAGACGAGATCAGTCGGCTGGTCGAAGCTGCGCTGCGGCTTCGGCCAACGCGCGGCTTGCGCCCGCACACGCAAGCGACCTTGATCGCGCTGCTCTCATCCACCGGGCTCAGGATCTCCGAAGCCCTGAAGCTGACGATCGCGGACGTGACCCGCGACGGTCTGCTGATCCGCGAGACCAAGTTCCGCAAGACGCGACTGGTGCCGCTGCACGACACGGCGGCCGCCGGCTTGCAGCGATACCTGGCACGTCGCGGGCCCGGCTCAGACGATGATCCGGTCTTCATCGACAAGCGCGTCGGCCGCTACGCTACATTGCCGTCAAGGAGACCTTCGACAGGCTGGTCGACAAGGCTGGCATCAGATCGACGTCGGCTCGCCGTCCTCGCCTGCACGATCTACGCACACGTTTGCGGTGCGCGCGCTGCAAGGCAGCCCTACCGGCCGAGGCCGGTGCGGGGCGCACATGGCGGCACTCGCGACCTACATGGGTCACGTCAACATCTATGCGACCTACTGGTATCTCGAGGCCACGCCCGACCTCTTGCGCGACGTCGCCATGGCCGGCGAAGCGTTCATGTCCGAAGGGAGGTCAGCATGACGCCGATCGCTCCCCTCATCGAGACGTTCCTGCGCGACACCCTCGCTTGCCAGCGGGGCGCCAGCCGGCACACGAGGGACTCCTATGCCTCGAGCTTCCAGCTGCTGTTCGTGTTCGCCGCCGACCGGCTCAAGGTCAAACCTTCGGCGCTGACGCTCGAACAGATCGATGCCGGGCTCGTCAGCGCCTTCCTTCAGCATCTTGAGGACGAGCGCAAAAACGCGGCCGTGACGCGCAACGTTCGCCTGGCGGCGATCAAGTCGTTCTTCCGCTTCCTCGAGTATCGGCAGCCGGCGGCGCTCGAGCAGATCCGCCGTGTACTGGCGATCCCGTTCAAGAAAACTGACACGCGCCTGGTGCCCTACCTTCTGCGCGAAGAGCTCCAAGCCGTGCTCGACGCTCCCGATCCGGCGACACGCGATGGCATCCGCGATCGCGCAATGCTGCACGTGGCCGTCTGCGCAGGGCTGCGCGTCTCCGAGCTGACGGGCCTCAAGGTCGATGACATCGACCTGCCTTCGATGAGCATCCGCGTGCTCGGCAAGGGACGCCGGGAGCGGACGCTGCCGTTGTGGAAGCCGGCGGCCGCTGCACTGCGTGCCTGGCTGGCCATCCGCGGGCAGGTCGCGACACCCGAGGTGTTCGTCAACGCCCGTGGTGAGCCGCTGAGCCGATGGGGCTTTGCCTATCTGCTCAGGCAGCACGCCGCGACTGCGGCTCGCAAGCAGCCCGGTCTCGCCAAGAAACGCGTCTCGCCCCACGTGCTCAGGCACACCTGCGCGATGGTCGTTCTGCAAGCGACCGGGGACATCCGGAAGGTGTCGCTGTGGCTGGGCCACGCTACGCTGACGACCACCGAGGTCTACACGCGCGGCGATCCAACCGAGAAGCTCGATGCGATGGAGGCGATCGTGCCGCCCCACCTGCGGCGCGGCGTCTTCCAGCCCACCGACCAGCTGATCGAACTCCTCAGGCGTACCTCATAATGGAGAGCGGGGTTGGCGGTGATTGGTGCAGGAGCGTGATCAAATTGCCGCCAGCTCCCCATTACCAGCTTTGCCCATAAGGCAGCTAATGGGCGTCACCCATTACCTGCCGCAACCGGCATTGCCCGAAGTGCCAGAGTACGGCAGCCCGCGAGTGGCTCAGCGCCCGCGCTGCCGACCTGTTGCCGGTCGAGCACTTCCATGTGGTGTTCACGCTGCCGGCGCCAGTGGCGGCGATCGCCTATCACAACAAGGCGACCGTCTACGCGATGCTGTTCGAGGCAGCGGCTGAGACTTTGAAGACGATTGCGGCCGACAAGCGGTACCTCGGCGCTGAGATCGGTGCGATCATGGTGCTGCACACCTGGGGCCAGACGCTGACCCATCACCCGCACGTCCACTGCATCGTGCCGGGCGGCGGGCTGTCGGCGCACGGCGATCGCTGGATCGCCTGCCGACCGGGCTTCTTTCTGCCGGTGCGCGTGCTGTCGCGTCTCTACCGCCGGCTGTTCCTGGAGAAGCTGAGGGCTGCTTATCATGCCGACAAGCTGCGTTTCTTCGGCAATCTGAAGCACCTCAGCGATCATTCAGCGTTCGATGCAGTCCTTACGTCGCTGCGCCGCATCGAATGGCTGGTCTACGCCAAGCGACTTTTCGCCGGCCCCAAGCAGGTTCTCGCCTATTTGGCTCGCTACACGCACCGCGTTGCCATCTCCAATCACCGGCTTCTCGCAGTCGATAATGACGGCGCCACCTTCTCTTGGCGCGACTATCGCGACGGAGCACGGATGACGTCGATGACGCTCGCGGCCGACGAGTTCATACGCCGGTTCTTGTTTCACGTCCTGCCCGATGGTTTCCAGCGCATCCGCCACTATGGATTTCTCGCTAACGGGCATCGCCGTGCCAAGCTCATGCTGATCCGTCGCTTGCTTGCGGCAACGCCGCCTTCGATTGCTGATCAGGCGCCCGAGCAGCAGCCTGCGTGCGCAGTCGCAGACACATCCGAACGACCGCCATGCCCCTGTTGCGGAAGCCGCATGGTCGTTATCGAGATCCTTCCCGGACCGTGCAGCGCTCGCTTCCGCCAAACAAGGCGGCCGTCAACGGCGTCAACGGAGGCGTACAATGCTCGGCGAGGACGCCGAACTGCTGTGGGAGGTCTATGTCGACATGGAGCCGGAAGACGGTTGCCTCTGGGTCTACGGGCCCGACGATCAGCAGATCCCCGCCTTCACTGACTTCGGCCTCGAAAGCCTGACCGACTTCATCCGCGAGCACAAAACCAATCGCGGCCGCGGCGAGAAGGGCGGCGAACAAAAGCCCGGGTCATGACCGGACATAACCGGGCCGGTTATGATCAGCTTGCCTCTTACGAATTTGCGGCATTCGGGACGCTATAGTCATGACCGCACATCAGCCGGACAGCGCAAGGCCATGGCGTTCAAGCACCCGCCTCGTCAGTTCCCCGCAGAGGTCGCGCTTAATCTCTTTAAAGACTTGGTTCCCGAGCTCTCGCGTGGCATCATCATCGCCAGCCAAGCCATACTCGGCCAGGCGGAGATCCAAACGCCTTGAAAACTCCTCTTCATCGGCGAGCCGTGCCTTCATCGCAGCATATTCTTCGGGGACGAGCCTCTCCAGCACCCTCTGCCATGGATCCCACAGCGTGACCAAGTAGTTCTCGAAGTCCCTCGCCTCCTGCTCACGCACTGATGCCGCGGCATCGGCAAGATCAGTTTCGGTGACGTAGGAGACCCCGAAATAGCGCATGTCCGGCGCGATGTGCTCGAACTCCAAAGCGTCGCGCAGTTTAACCTGGTAGGCCAGATAGACCTCGATCTCGTCGACCAAACGTAGCGAGCGGACCTTTTCGCGAGCGATCCGGTGTAACGCATCCAAGCGGAACTGGACACGGACGCGCTGCAGGATTTTGTTGAGCTCCCCGTCGAGCACTCCATTCTCGATCTCCGCATTTAAGCGCGCGGTCTGCATGCCATTCCAGGCCAAAGTGACGCGGTCTTGGCAGCTCCGGGTCGCATCGAACGCCAATTGGAAGTACTGCCGGCGCAAGGACGGGGACGTCTCCGCCTGCCGTATTCCCTCGCGTACTGACTGCCGGAACGTCTCATTGCCATAATTCACGGTGTCTCGCAGCTTGTCGAGGAAGCGTGCGTAGTCGGCGGCGTTCTCCTCGTTGGCGAAAGTTTCCCAGAGAGCCACTGCCTGCGGGTCACCCTCGAGCCAGTCCGCGACAACCGCGTCAAGAGGCCGCTCCGTAGCTTGCTCCACTCCTTCATTCATCGAGAAAAAGATCTGAGGTCCTTGATAACCCTCGGCGTAGACGGCTCTCTCCAGGTTCGTTCGCACCCGCTCGGACAGGGGATTTTGCTCCAGACCAACTAGGCACATTCGATTAATCTCCAGCAGATTCTCAGGCAGACTGCTCAGCATATTTCCGTCCGCATTGAGATACAGGAGACTGCGCCCGAGTGCGGGCAGGTTGATCAGCTGATTAAAACGGACATCCAGGTACGAGAGTCCAGCTGGCAGGGGGGGCAGGTGGGTCAGCTGATTGAAGCTGGCGTCAAGGTAGCGGAGCGCCGGTGGAAGGCTGGGCAGGCCGGTGAGATCATTATTAGAGACATGCAAGTGCTGGAGCCACGCCTGCAAGCCGGGCAATGAGGTCAGGGACAACGCTGAAAGGTTTAGGGACGCCTCGCTCAATCTCCTCTCGCAAGCTCTTATTCTGTGTACCGCCTCTAGCCGATGCTCAGCTTCGTTCAGTCTCTCTTCTGCCGCCCAGGCCTCAAGATCCTGGTCCTGCGAAGATCCACCAACAGCCGTGGCCTCGCGGTTCATCGGATCGTTGGCGGCAGGCCTCGGTAGCCTGGTTCTGAACCTAAGGCGCCGCATGAGCGCGCGGGTGACGCCCGATAGACGGTCTGCCCGGTGAACCGATTCGGAAGAACCGCTAGTAATGCGATCCCCCGGTTGGGAATGTCCTGGGTTCATCAACACCTCTCGTGTTGTCCTGACGGTACCGTCAAGTTAACGAATTGGAGCGGCCAAGGGGGTAGACGAGCGGCATGCCGACGGCCCGGGACTGAACCGCCCCGGGATTGCCGGAGGCCATTTGGTTTGAGTCACGCGGCTATACCGAACTCCTCGGTCTGCGCATAGTAGCGTGCCTCAGCTTCGGCCGGCGGGATGTTGCCGATGGGCTCGAGGAGCCGCCGGTTGTTGAACCAGTCCACCCATTCGAGCGTGGCATATTCGACGGCATCGAATGAACGCCACGGACCACGTCGATGGATGACCTCGGCCTTGTACAGGCCGTTGATCGTTTCGGCGAGCGCGTTGTCGTAGGAGTCGCCGACGCTGCCGACCGACGGCTCGATGCCGGCCTCGGCCAGGCGTCGGTGTATTTGATCGAGACGCACCCCGCGATCGGAGTGGTGGATCAATCCAGCTTCCGGTCGTTGCTGTTGGATCGCCATCGTCAGGGCCGACGAGGCGAGTTCCGTGCGCATGTGATCGCCCATGGCCCAGCCGACGATCTTACGGCTGAAGAGGTCCATCACAGCCGCCAGGTACACCCAACCTTCCGCGGTCGGGATGTAGGTGATGTCGGCGAGCCAGACCCGATTCGGAGCAGGCGGCGTGAAGTCGCGCATGATCAGGTTCGGTGCGATCGGCAGGTCATGACGGCTGTCGGTGGTGCGAACCCGGCGTGGGGGCTGCATGATGGCTCGGATGCCATGCCGCTGCATCATCCGCTCGATCCGGCCACGGCTGGTGCCGCGTCCCTGCGACGTCAGAGCGGCATGGATTCGCGGACTGCCATAGCGCCCGCCACTGTCCTGATAGACCTGCCGGACCTCAGCCAGCAGCGTGGCATTGGCTTGTGTCCGTTCGCTCACCGGGCGCGTGCGCCAAGCGTAATAGCCGGCCGGCGAGACCTCGAGCACCTCACACATCAGACGAACCGGATACATGTTGCGGTGATCCTCGATGAAGCGGAAGCTCATGTCCGGGTTCCGGCAAAGATCGCGATCGACTTTTTTAGGATGTCGCGCTCCATGCGTAGCCGTTCGTTCTCCTGGCGCAGCCGGGCGATCTCCGCAGCCTGGTCCGCCGACATCGGCGTCGTCTGCGTGGTGGGGCGCCACGCCGCCGATGTCGGCTCCTGCCGGACCTTGTCTACCCAGCGTCGCAGCACCGAATCGCGCAGACCGAGTTCCTTGGCCACCGACGGGACCGAGCGACCGCTCGACATCACGAGCTCAACGGCTTGGCGCTTATAGTCCTCCGTGAATGACCGACGTTCACGACCTTGCATTCGACACCTCCTGGCTCTCCGAGCCTACTACAGGTGTCCACTCATTCGGAGGAGGTTCAGGGTGCCGCGCGATCGCTTATCGTGGTGCGCACGGGCTTGCCCCGGATCGCCCCTTGCAGGCCCATTTCCTTCATCAGCCGCGCCACCGTACAGCGGGCGACATCCCGACCTTCGCGCCGCAATTGGCGCCACACCTTGCGCACGCCGTAAACAGAGAAGTTCTCCTCGAACACGCGGCGGACCTCGACCTTCAGCGCCGCATCGCGCCTGGCGCGGGCTGAAAGCCTGGCTGGATTGCGCCGCTTGGCAACGTGATCATGGTAAGTCGACGGGGCAATCAGCAGCACCTTGCAGATCGGCTCGACCCCGTAAGCCTCGCGATGATCATCGATGAAGGCGATCATGGCTTGAACCGGCGGTCGAGCTCCGCCTGGGCAAAATACGCCGATGCCTTGCGCAGGATCTCGTTGGCCTGCCGGAGCTCCCGGTTCTCCCGCTCCAGTGCCTTCAGACGCTCGGCAACATCCGTCGGAAGCCGACCCGTGCGCCGCTGTCTACCTCGGCCTTCTTGACCCACTCATTGAGTGTCTGTGGCGTGCAGCCGATCTTCGCGGCAATTGAGCACACCTGAGCACACCGCCGCCCAGCGTGACGGATGCTCGCCTTCGTGATCCAAAACCATCCGTACCGCGCGGGAACGGACCTCAGTTGAAAATTTGTTCGTCGTCGTCTTGCTCATAACGGCCCCACCTTCTCAGGAGTTGGGGCCTCCGGCAATCCCGGGGCGGTTCAACCTAACCAACGGCATTGTACCACCCTTCTGTACCACTGAGGAGCGAGTAAGCCATTGAATTTGCTAATTTGCTTTGGATTTCACGCTCTTAGAAGGGCGATGGTGCCCAGGAAAGGTTTGGCGTCTGCAATCCAGACAACCTTGAGAACATTCAGTTTTTTGTCGCCCTTCTAAGATTCTTTGTACCAGCTTTGTGTACCAAGGAGGTGGCTAAAACCGGCGCCCCACAATCGTGGTCAACGAAGACGTTGGAGCCAGTACCAGATCGCCGGTCATCCCACTGCCGCTACCCCCGATGGTCATCGATGTGGTTCCATCGGCATAGTCGAGGAACTTATCTTTCTTCAGAGCTTCGAGCGCCAATCGGATCGCAGTTTCCCGCCATTCTGCGACGTTCTGGACGTTCACTGGTCCGCCGCTGGCGCCCTTGATGGCCGAAATCAGTTCCGGCCATGCGGCTTGGATAGTGCGCAAGTGTGGGAGCGCTTTCACTTCGAGTGAATACTTGTCCTCAAACGCAACCACCTTCTGAATGAAACCCGTCTGAGTGAAGCCCGTTGCGTCGATGGCTTGGATCGTTGCGTTCAGCTTTGCCGCAAGCATCGCGAAGAGACGCCCGAGACCCTCAGCGTCATGCGCCTTAACCGCTTGCAGCAAGTTGAGCGGCAACGGAAGCTGCACAAACCGTAGACCTGAGTGACAAAGGGGGGCGACCGTGATGTCGCGAGCCCATCCTCCTCCTGCCTCGAAGTTGATCCACGGGCGATGGATGCTGATGGGACTACATAGGATCATGACTGCCTGCGCAGACCGAAGCCCCTCTGTGATCTTGTCCAGCCACCTTGAACCAACCGCGATGGTTGTGTCTTCAGAGGACAAAAACACCTCGATCATGCCCAAAAATACCCGCTCGATCTCCGTTTTGAACAACCCTGCCAATTCGGCTTCTTCGTTGATGTGGCTGAGAAAAACGAGTGGCTTGGTCATGGACACTTCAAGGCTCTGACTTAACGATTTGGGAGGACAGTTTCTGCCACGGCTAGGCTACCGCGCGGAACGGCAGCGGACGAAGTAAGCTTGATCCGGGGCCACCATCAAGGCTCGAATGGGGACTCCGACCATTGTAGAAGGCGAGGGTCGGCCGATCGAGGCGCGGGCATCCGGCCCCTCCAAACAGCTGCATTCCGATCGTCGACCTGGGAGCAGACGATTACGTATATGTCGTACTAGCTGAAGTAATCCTCCGGCCCGCCTTCGCGGACCATATCGAGGGTAAAGCAGTGGAATCCCCCACCAAAGAGCCGCCTGTGGCGGTGCCGAACCGGGACCACCTGAAAGCGATTCCGTTCAAGAATCCGAGCCAGTTCGGGACAGGCATCGTTGACCAAAACGAGGTCAGGAGCGACCGAAAGGACGTTGATATCTATGTAAAGACTGGACAACAGCAGATCGTCGTCGTCGTAAGTTGGGAGATTGTTTTTGAGTGGTTCGGGCGCGACTATCATGTCCCAGTTGCGCATTGCTTCTGGCAAATAATCGGCCACCTCGCGAGACCGCACGAGCAGCCGCCCCGGTGCAAGCGGTAAGACCATGCTATCAATATGGCTATCGCTCAGTTTGTAGGCCCGGTGGATCCGAAATCGTCCATTTAAATGGCGCTCTAGCCAATCGCATGCCATCGCATGATTCTCGGTGGCGATATTTACGACCAGATCGCGTGCCAAACGCAAACACTGCGCACCATCCCACATCATCTCTAGGCCAACGTCATAGGGATGCGCTCGGGGATGGCGGATCGGTTCTATTGGGCCGCCGGTCGTTGATAGGACGTAGGAAGGATCGAATGACCGGTCGGTCATCAATGGGCGCGGCATCACCGACCATCGCGCGCCTTCGCCGAAATAGGACGCGAAGATTGGTTTGAGAGATTGGGTCTCAAAGTATCGCGATCGGAGCATGGGAGGGGTCTCGATCACCTCGTCTCCAACCACCAACGCTATGTCGCGGACATTGAGCGGCGGCACCACCGCCGCTGACCAAGCAAGGGTACGAACCTCAACGCTGGACACATCGAGCGTCATCGGTCGATGCACGGTCACGTCAAGCGCTCGCAACGTGTCTACAATTCCTTCGACGTCCTCATTCAGTTCATCAAGGTACCGGTCCTTGATCCGGTGGCGGACCCGTGCGTCAGTTTGCGTACCTGCTGCCGCCAGACGCGGATAATACCACTCCGAGCGCCCCTTCAGATTATCATGAAAGAATAGATCGAAAGAGAGTTCGCGATCGTGAGCCGTATAATTGGTGGCCGTACCCACTACGACTTCGTTCAATCTCGACCACTCATCGTACGAATTCAAGGTCATGACACCTCCAGCAGCGCGATCTTCCGCTCTCTGCTTCACTGAATGGGGCACGGATCACCCGCTTTGGTTGACAGGTCAGATGCGCGGTGCGCTGTTGCCGCATACGTGCTCTGCACCACGTATTCAACCTATCTGACTTGGGAGGTCCGCCACTACGCGATGACGTATTACCTATCGCCTGTCTCGGTGGCATCGCGGGCATTGGGCTCCCGGTTCTACGTCTACGTTCGCTCGAACTTGGCCTCGCGGAATACGCGCAGCCCGTCGGCGCGCGGTAATGGTTCTCTCGACATGCTAGTTTACGAGCATTGCTCGGCGCAATTCGGCCGCTTGCCCGGGCGCGATCACCGCCGACGAATTGAACAACTCGTCCATCATATGCTGATCTGCTTCGGCTCCCGCAGATGGTATGGTGGTTGGCACAGAGGCATTTGCCGTTCGCCAAATCGAGTGCCTTGGAACGATTGTGAGCTATGCGGGAAAGTGGGTGATGAGGGACTGAGATAGGCGGCGTATCGAGGCGGGTGACGAGCCTGCCAGAACCTCTCGAGGAGAGCGATACGCCATGAACGAGACTAGCGATATTGTTGCACTTCGTCAGCCCGATGAGATCGACGATCCACTGACCGATATTCTGCGCGCTGGTGCGCGGCAGCTTCTGGCGCAGGCGATCAAGGTCGAAGTCGAGACCTTTCTTGCCACCGTGAAGGACTTGAAGCTTGCCGACGGGCGCGCCCGTGTGGTGCGGCATGGTTACGGGCCGGCGCGGAGGATCCAGACCGGGGTCGGCCCGGTCGAGGTCGCGCGGGCGAAGATTCGCGACCGCGGGACGTCCAGCGATGGCGAGCGGATCCGGTTCAGCTCGGCGATCCTGCCGCTGTGGGCACGGCGGACCAGAAGTCTGGATGCGCTGTTGCCGGTTCTGTACCTGCGCGGCATCTCGACCGGCGATTTCCAGGAGACGCTGACGGCCTTGCTGGGCAAGGACGCGCCGAACCTGTCGCCCGCGGTGATTTCCCGGCTGACGGCCGAGTGGCAGGGCGAGTACGAGCGCTGGAGAGGCGCGACTTGTCGGCGCGACGATACGTGTATGTGTGGGCCGATGGCGTCTTCCTGCAGGCCCGCATGGAAGATCACAGCGAATGCATGCTGGTGCTGATCGGCGCGACGCCGGAAGGCAAGAAGGAACTGATCGGCTTTCAGGTCGGCGTGCGGGGAAGCGCGCAGAGCTGGCGCGAGTTCCTGATCGACGTCAAGCAGCGCGGGTTGCAGACCGCCCCGGAAATTGCCGTCGGCGACGGCGCGCTCGGCTTCTGGAAGGCGCTCGACGAGATCTGTCCCGATACGCAGCACCAGCGATGCTGGGTGCACAAGACCGTGAACGTCCTCGACAAGGTCCCGCTCTCGGTACAGGCCACCATGAAGAAGGATCTGCGCGAGGTCTACTGGGCACCGAACCGGGCGTCCGCCGAAGCGGCGATCGACGTCTTCGCCGAGAAATACCGCGCCAAGTACGGCCAGGCGGTCGAATGCCTGGTCAAGGATCGCGACGCGCTGCTGGTCTTCTACGACCTTCCTGCCGAGCATTGGGATCACTTGCGCACCACCAATCCCATCGAAGCGTGTTCGCCACCGTGCGGCACGGAGGGAAGGGGTTCCCGGAATGCTACGGGATACGATGGTTTGAAAATGCGTGGCGCAACCGCTGCGTTTGAGCCATAGTTACTTGGCCGTCCTCTTCGTTCGATGGCTTGGTTAGCGCCAACAGATGGATCGCTGAGCCGTGTGACCGATACTACGCAAGCTGGTAGCTGCGGGCCTTGTATTTCCGTGTCAGGTTGCGGAGCATAGATCGCTGGTTTGTGTTGGAATGCACGCTCCGTTTAGTGCTGGAGCTGTGTAGTGCGCGGCGACCTCCCGTACATAGCTTGCGTCATTTTGCTGGGACTGGCTTCGCTGGCAATCCTTGCGGCCGCAACCTTCATGCAATGAGGTGACCGACTTCTCAGGCGATGCTCCCCGGAGCGCAGCAAGATGGATGGTTGGTTAGCACTACGTTGGCAGATTGTTGATTTTGCCGCGTTTTATAGGATTCCCGAATCAATTTTTCAATGATTCATGGGTGGTCGGCTCTGGGAGGGCTGACCATGCCCGGATGGGAAGACGAACTCGAACGCTGGCTGATGCCGTTCTTGGACCGGCTGGGTCATAAGACCCGGCAGCGGATGTGTCCTCTGTATGTTGCGGGATTGATCGGTCCGGGCGATCGCAAGAGCGTTCAGCCGATGGCGGAACGCCTTGCCTCGGGCAACTACGACCAGTTGCACCATTTCATTGCGGACGGTGTCTGGGACGCGACGCCGCTGGAGACAGAGCTGCTCAACCAGGCGGACCGACTTGTCGGCGGCAGGGATGCGGTGCTGGTTATTGATGACACCTCACTTCCCAAGAAGGGTGAGCGCTCGGTCGGTGTTGCGGCTCAATACGCCTCGGCTCTCGGTAAAACGGCAAATTGCCAAACGCTGGTGTCTTTGACGCTTGCTCGCGGCGAAGTGCCCGTGATGGTCGCGTTACGTCTCTTTCTGCCTGACAGTTGGACAAGCGACATATCTCGTTTGAAGCGCGCTCGCGTGCCAGTCGAACATCGAACGGCACGGTCCAAGCCCGAGATTGCTCTAGCCGAGATTGACCGCGCGATGGCAGCCAACGTGCGCTTTGGATGTGTGCTGGCGGATGCAGGATACGGCCTCAGCGCACCGTTTCGACAAGGGCTAACAGAGCGCGGGCTGACCTGGGCTGTCGGCATCCCTCGGCACCAGAAAGTGTATCCGGTCGATGTGAAGCTCATTTGGCCGATTACCAAGGTCCGCGGAAAACCACGAAAGCACCACGTGCCCGATATCTTATCGATTGCCGCAGAACAAATGCTCGCCAGCGCCAAATGGAAAACCGTGAGTTGGCGTAGCGGGACGAAAGGTCGGCTGAAAGCCCAATTTGCTGCTCTCCGTGTCCGGACCGCCGACGGCCCTCCGCAGCGGATATGGGATAAAGGTCAGCAGCATCTCCCAGGCGACGAAGCCTGGCTCATTGGCGAGCAACGTGCGTCCGGGGAGAAGAAATACTATCTGGCCAACCTTCCGGCGGCGACGGATCTGCGCACGCTGGCCGCCACCATCAAGGCACGGTGGATTTGTGAGCAGGCGCATCAGCAGTTGAAGGAGGAGCTTGGACTTGACCACTTCGAAGGGCGATCATGGCACGGTCTTCATCGCCACGCCCTGATGACAATGATTGCCTACGCCTTCCTGCAACATCGTCGCCTCGCACATGCGGGGCGGAAAAAAAGAATCAACGGGCCTCCGCCTCAGCCAACCATGCCAGCCGTACGTCACGCCATCGTCGATCTCATCCTTCGGCCGCCGTCTCAGCAGTGCCCATATTGCCGAAAGCAAATCCTTGAAAAACAGTGGCGAAAACAGATTCTGTTCGCGGTAGGGACCCCCATCACTGGGCGCCCCCCGCGCAGATCCCGGCGAGCCCAATTAAGGCACCGGGCTCCTACCTCGGGTGTTTGACGGCGAAGCGCAGCTTCGGCCATGGATGAAGGATGCGAACCTTGGGGAGCCAGTCGTCGGTGATCTGCGTTATGCGATCCCAGGTCAGACAGTTCCGCTGACTGCGCCGCCGAAGCGTACGCCTCCAGAGGTCGGTCAGATAGAACCGAAACGCATTGAGCGCTCGGCCATTCGTCGGGACAGCAAAGTACGCAAAGTGGCCGGTCACGACCTGCCTGAGCCATCTCCCCTGTGCAGGGATCGGCCAGTGCATTCGGCGCCTCAGCTCCTCCTTGATCTCGCGGAGTTTGGTTCGCATGCGGTCGCTACGGGTCTTCCGTTGAAGCTGGAAGCGCCCTTGGCGTGATTTGCCGCAGATGAATGTGAACCCCATGAACGCAAAGGTTTCCGGCTTTCCGAGTCCGCGCTGCTTACGTTGAGCCGCCGCATGGCGACCAAACTCAATCAGGCGGGTCTTGGCCGGATGGAGCGTCAGCTCGAACTCCTCCAGTCTCGCGCGCATCGCATCGAGGAAACGACGTGCGTCGTCCTCGCGCTCAAAGCCGACCACTAGTCGAGTCGCCCGGGGGAGTTTCACCCCCAGGCGCTCACAGATCCGGACGTGAACGTCTCCGCTCATCCGGCTCTTACCGTCCAGCCGCCGTCTTGTGCAGCATCGGCCAATGGGCCAACAGCGTGGGGGGGCGGCAAGCAATGTCCCGTACCCAGTGCTCTGCCCGTCTTCGATGTCGCCGCAGACGTTTGTATTTCGACATCGCCCATCGCGCGAGACATCGGTCGAGATGGCGTAGTGTCGGGTAAAGCGCCGACTTGTAGTACCGACCATAGTAGTTCATCCAGCCTCGAATGATCGGGTTGAACATCCTCGCCAGGTCGTCGATCCTCTTATCCACCCGGCAGCGTAGTTGCCAGGCACGGATTTCCTGTCGGATTGCCTTCGTCGCGGCATTGCTGACACCGGGGCTGAAGTTGACGAAGTGCTTTCCCCAACGGTTCTTCGACCGACGGGCACGGAACGTGTAGCCCAAAAAGTCGAATTTCTGTTCAGGATAATCACCTCGCCGGTCGTCATCCTTACAATAGACTATCTTCGTCTTGTCCGGATGAAGCTCCAGTCCGCATTCGGCAAAGCGCTTCGCAAGCGCCTCCTTCAGTTCTTGTGCCTGCCGCTCACTGTCGCAATGGCAGAGAATATCATCGGCATAACGCTCGAACGGGATGCTCGGATGATTTCTTCGCATCCACATGTCGAACGCATAGTGGAGAAAGAGATTCGCCATCAGCGGTGATACCACCGAGCCCTGCGGCGTGCCCTTCTCTCGGGGTTCAGGGGTGCCGTCTTCCAGTTGAACGGGAGCTTTAAGCCACCGTTCAATGTACAACAACACCCAAGCGCAGTCCGTGTGCTTCCGAATCGCCTTGAGCAAAAGCTCATGCGATATCGAGTCAAAATAGGCCCGAATGTCGAGATCGAGCACGAAGGGATGCCGCCAGCATCGCTGGCGAGCAACCCCAACGGCATCGAGCGCCGATTTTCCGGGTCGATATCCGAACGAGTCTGGATGAAAGTGTTTCTCCAAATCCGGCTCCAGATATCCTTTGACGACCGCCTGAGCAACGCGATCCGACACCGTAGGAATTCCTAGTGGCCTCTTCCCGCCGTCGCGCTTGTCGATCTGCACACGCTTGACCGGCGGTGGAAAGTAGCTACCCGAAGACATTCGATTCCAGAGCTTGTACAGATTGCTCTGCAAGTCTGCCTCGAACACCTCGATCGACTGCTCGTCCACACCGGCTGCGCCCCGATTTGCTTTGACCCGTTTGTACGCCTCCCAAACCCAGCGCTTGGGGATGTCATACGGCTTTGCTTGACCCAAAAGAGTCCTCCCGTCTCCGGTTGTTCTTCCAATCAAGCGGGACAGTGCCGTGCCTTCGCTCCGCCACCATTACAGTGCCTTCGTCACTACTACACACGGCTCCGTCCCTGCATCGCGCATTGGTACTCAGACTCTTGTGGGGCTTCCACTTGAACCATTCCCTTGGCATCGCGATACAGGTTCCCACGTTCCGCACAGAAGCCTGAACCGAGGTCACGCCACCTCGCCTGCCGGACGCCGCCTGAGCCGTAAACAGGTATCGCTCAGACTGATCCCAAGATAACGACTACCCCTTGGTTTTGACGTCTTCCCTACGCTTTCGACAGTTCATCGGTGGTTCGCTTGCGCTCGTCTCCTCGATCCTTACCTGACAGAGTCTTGCTCTGCCTTTTCCGGTCTCGCTCACCACCTCGACCATTGGGCCGAAGCAGCAGCCGGTGGTTTGAACCCTGATCCTGCAACCCGAGTTCGAGGGGCCAACCCCCATCTTCTGTGCAGCAAGGCTGCTCAAAGGTGCTCTACATCACACCTCCTTCGCGCCGTCGTGGCGCACCATCGTCCGCGTAACGCACGATGATCATGCCGCCCGTAGCGTCGCGCCGTCGCCAGCGCTCGGCCCAGAGATCGAACACAAAATGAAGGTAGACGTTGGCGAGGAGCGGCGAGATCACCGAACCTTGGCCCGTTCCCTTATCATTGGTCGTGACGATTCCGTCTTCAAGAACGCCCGCCTTAAGCCATTTCTGGATCAGGCGGATGATGCGTTTGTCGCCGACCCGATGCTCAACGAAGCGGGCCAGCCAAGATTGGCTGACCCCATCGAAGAACGACCGAATGTCGGCGTCCAGGATGTAGTTCACCTTCGTGCTGTTGATCCCGGCAACCAGGGCGTCCAGCGCATCATGCTGGCCGCGCCCGGGCCGGAAGCCATAGCTAAATCCGAGGAAGTCCTCCTCGAAGATCGCGTTCAGCACGGCAGCAGTTGCGCGTTGGACGATTTTGTCTTCCAGGGCAGCCACTGCGAGCGGGCGCTGACGGCCATCCGCCTTCGGAATATACCGGCGGCGGCTTGGTTGCGCCCGGTACGCTCCCCGATGGACCCGTGCGTGCAGGTCTGCGATCTTGCGATCGAGATCGGCCTCGTAGTCCCGCCACGTCACCCCATCCACTCCAGGCGCCGCCTCCCGCTTAAGCGCGAAGAACGCCGTCCTGAGCATAGGCAGGCTGAGATGGTGGTAGAGCGCGGTGAACCGTTCCTTCTTCCTTTGCCTTGCGCGTTGGAAGCCTTAATCGCATCTACCCAAAGGCTCGGCCGGAATTTGGCGTCGACTTTGCTGCCACGGCGCCAACTCAAACAACGCCGAGGACGGTAACTGAAGCGCGCTTTTCATCATGTGAGGGCTGGCAGCGAGGGTTCGCGTCCGATAGTTACCCAGATGACAACGTCGATAAGACGCGGCTGTGGACAGGCCTGAGTGCAGGGATCGGGACCCGACCATGTCGGAAAGTCGCTAAAGCTAACACAAAAACACAACGAACCGCCGACTATCGGCTGGCACGAAGAATGCAGATCCTTGGGCGTGCCTGCGGGCCCTCCCTCAGGCATGGCTACCATCGCAACTTGAGGCCGTGGCTGGCCACTGAGGTTAGCGGCGCGTGACACGAGGACAGGGCGGCGTCTGCTCGGCCGATACCGACGGGCGCGTCGTCACGTCGCCGCTAACTTTCAGTGCTGAGGACAGCGAAGTCGCGGTCCCCTTAGGATTGAGCCCGCCCAGAGAGAACAGGTAGATCCGGGCAGCAGGTGAGGAATGGCTGGAACAGGTGAGAAATGGCTGGAAAATGCGCGCCCTCGTTCTGTCTCGCGCTTCTGCTGATCTGCTGCGCTGACCTAGCCGTCACAAACAGCAGTGTTCGCGCCAACGACATCCCTCTCGTGCATAACGTCAAATCAACCTGGCGGGCGCAAAACGGCGAGACCGTCGAACAAATCCTCTCCAAGGTCTCGAAAGTAGCGCACTTGGTCCCTCGAAGCTGGGGCGTCGCTCGAGGAGCCGACCGAAGCGAATATGTTTTCTTTTCGTGGACCAGGCACCGCGACAATCGATCACACGAAGTGTACGTCATAACTTGGAGGTTCTCTTCTGAGGGAACGCCAGAGATCGCCTCGACATACGCGAAGCCGCTGGAACTGGGCTGGCGCGCCTTCGCTCTCTCGCTGATTGCCGCTGAAGTCACGGACGGCATAAAGGACGTGAACCTTCGCTTTCTGCATGATCCGGCCAACTTCAACTTCGTGACCACCCCCCAAGGCAAGCTAGGCGATCTGCTCAGGCATGGCCGTTGCACCATCGTAGAACCTGTTGGCGTGGATTATTTACCGAAGGTGAATGAGACGCGGATTACCAAAGGCGATCTATGGCGGGTTCTCCTTTTGGTGAACTGCAATATTCCGGGGCCCGATTACTTCACCCGAAAAGGTGTCATCATCTTCGAGAAGCGCGAGGGACAAGCTTGGGAGCCGCAGTCGTTCTTTGCCCGGCGCATAGCGACATTCCCCCCGGGCTCCTGGTTCGATCACATAGAGCGGAATGAACGGGACGCGCTGGAAAGGGCGCGAAAGGCCTCGGAAAATGAACGCAGAGAACAATTTCGCGGCGCGGCTCCTTGACGCTGGGCGCCGCGCGGCAATCGCGCGTACGTGTGGCGTGCAGGCGGATGTTTCGTACTACGTCGACGAGGCGCTTAAGGAGCTTTGGCGAACGAGATCGCCCGAAGAGGCAAAAGCGATCGCAGAGCGGTGGGTATTATGGGACGCGAAAGGGAAGCCCTGGCCGCGCATGCCTCCGCTGGAAAACGTTGTTTCGTTCAATCGCACCGACTGGACAGTGACATCAGTCGTGACGCGGCCTATGACGCCCTTGCAGACAATCCGCGACTGGTTCGAGAAGCAGGATGAACAGGTGCGATACGAGATCGCCGGCATGGCGGCACTTTTGATCTTTGAAGGAAGCGGTCTCCGCGACTTCAGCAGCGAAGAGTGGTGTGACTATTTTGGGAAGTGGCTGAACGAACCCGCACTCCCCAACCATACAGTTATCGGCCGTGCTTTGACGTTCCGCACATGCCTCGAGTATTTTGGCGAGAGCAGGTTCACAGAGGAAGGGTGGGCACGATCCGAGCAGGCAGCTTTCAAAATCCTAGAAGATGCGAACCGCGATCCGGATTCCGAAGCCGCGAATCTCGCACCGATTGCACGAAAAACATTGGCCACCTTACCCGCGCGGAAAAGCAATTGGATCGAAGTGGGGCGGTCCTGGAGAAAGCTGGCGAGCGCCAAGCTCACTGCCCAGGCTCTCAGGGTTTGGGGCGCCTCGCAGGCGAAGCCGAATCATAGGCTTTAGCCCGCGTCGAGGGTTCGGAAATGCGCGGTAGCGACATCGGCCCAAGAGCGGTCAATATTTGAAGAACCTTGTCGCGCAAGACTACGGTCAGCTCGTGGGCGAGGTCATGGAAATTGCTCCACATCGGAATGGCCTCGTTTGACGCGCCATCGTGCCTCTTCGCTGCCCCGGTTACGATCGCACAGAGCTATTCGGACCAGGGAAGACGATCACGCACTTACATCCTTGCGTTCACAGAATGACGAGCCGAGCCGGCCACCGACGAGTAGCGCTATCGGCTTGACGTTAAAGCCCCTTCCCGTCGTCGTGAGGCCAGACACCGCCGACCTTTGTCCAAAATGCAGTTTCGCCTTCGCCCGTCACGATGAAGGCTTCGTGACTGGGGTTCTTCGGTTTACCTTTGCGTGTCATGGAATACTCCCGTTGATCTTGCCGCGAAGCAGGGCCGTTTGGGAGATAGAAAACGGAATCTGCCGGACGTGCCGGCAAGCGGTTGATGCCAGTATAGGAATGGCGGTTGACGGCGTAATCTCTTGACGCAGCTGCTCGGCCAGAGGTGATGCAAGTGCGCCACAATTTGTGTGATGAGACGGGCGCACCGTAGTCGGATTGCGCGGGCGTCTCATATCGAGCCTCATCGGGTGCTGGTCAGAGAACTTCAACGGGCGTCGTCATCAAAGTCGGTGACGTGCGGTTACCGGAACCGGTTGCGCTAACCTGTACCAAGCGTCCTGTGCGGTTGCCTTCTGTCTTGTCTGGTCAATGACGGCAGTGGTCGGAAACCTGACGTGACGATGCTCGAAAATCGTCCTTAATTCACAGCGCTCCGGGCAGCACTGCGGCTAAAATCTACCAGATCCGGATAACGGTAGCGGTGGACACCTTGAGGAGCCGTGCTTTGCAATCACTGTTTGCACGCGCCGCTATCGGCGCGCGGATTGCACAGGCTGGTTACTGAATGCTCTAACTGCTATGTGCCGGAGAACTTGATGTGCTCTTCTTTCCCGGTCTCCCGCCGTGATCCGGTGACGGAGGCAGCTCCTCGCCGTGCCTATTTGGTCGGAACGGGAATTGCCTCTTTGGCAACTGCGGTCTACCTCCTCAAGGAGGGCGGGCTATTAGGTCAGCATATCGTCTTGTTCGAGCAGCTCGAACAATTCGGCGGAAGCCTTGACGCACATGGTAACCCAAAGGACGGATATGTCATGCGCGGCGGACGCATGTTCGAGGAGAAGTTCAATTGCACCTACGATTTGCTATCGTTCATTCCGTCGATTGCTGATCCGTCCAGATCGGTAATGGAAGAACTGAAGGAATTCCATCAGGAGTTCTTCTGGAACGACAAGGCGCGCTTGGTATCTGGCGGTCAGATCGTCGATGTTTCCGATCTAGGGTTCAGCGAGAGAGACCGACTAGACTTGATCTCGCTTTGCGGGGCACCAGAGTCGTTGCTTAACTCCCGGACGATCCAGGACTGGTTCGGATATCATTTCTTCCAGAGCAACTTCTGGTTCATTTGGTCCACAACCTTCGCGTTCAAGCCTTGGCATAGCGCGACCGAGTTCAAGCGCTACTGTCTGCGGTTCCTGCATTTGTTCTCGACAATCGACACCATGGCGGGGATCTACCGGACGCAGTTCAATCAGTTTGACGCCATAGTGCGCCCGATCGTCGCATGGTTGAAGGCCGGCGGCGTACAGTTCGAGATGGCGGCGGAAGTGATCGATATTGAGGTTGTGATCGAAGGCCCGCAGAAGATTGCGACGCGGTTGCACTATCGGCAGGGTGGCAAGGACCGCGCTATCGATCTGGCTAAACGCGATCTGGTGTTTGTGACCAACGGTTCAATGACATCCGATACCAGCTACGGTTCGATGGACACGGTTCCAGTGCTGAAGACGGAGCGAAGCGGAGGTTCGTGGAAGCTTTGGGAGCTACTGGCCGGCAAAAGCCGAGACTTCGGTAACCCTACGGTTTTCGTCTCCAAAATCGATCGCTCCAAATGGGAGTCGTTCACTGTCACGGCGGACGACGCGTGCTTCTTCGACTGGCTTGAGGCCTTCTCCGGCAGTAAGGCGGGCAAGGGCGGACTGGTGACGATCAAGGACTCCAATTGGCTCTTGACTATCGTCCTTAATCGTCAACCGCACTATTACGAACAGCCGAAGAATGTCTGGGTGTGGTGGGGCTACGGGCTCTTCCCCGACAACCCTGGTAATTTCGTGCATAAGCCGATGTCGGAGTGCACGGGGCGTGAAATCCTCGTCGAACTGCTTTCGCACCTGCGATTCAACGAGATTATCCCGCACGTTCTAAAAACGTCGCGTGTGGTTATGGCAATGATGCCTTACATCACCGCGCAGTTCATGCCGCGCGCGAAGACCGACCGACCGAAGGTCATCCCGAACGGATCGAGCAACCTGGCCTTTATCGGTCAATTCTGCGAGATTCCCGACGACGTTGTTTTTACGGTCGAATACTCAGTGCGCGCGGCACAGACCGCCGTGTTCGGCTTGCTCGATATTCAACGTCCGGTCTCGCCCTTCTACAAGGGCCAGCACGATTCCCGCGTCCTCTTCGACGCCTGGAAGACGTTGCATCGCCATTGATCCGCAGCACCAACCAAGGATCCCTCATGGGACGTGTGAATAACAAAGTCATCATTGTAACGGGCGCGGCTCGCGGTATGGGGGCGGCTCATGCCCGCCTGCTGGTGGCTGAGGGAGCCAAGGTTGTAATCACTGATATTCTTCATACCGAGGGAGAGGCTCTCGCCGCTGAACTCGGCAGCTCGGCCGTCTACGTCCATCAAGACGTTACCCGGCCAGAGGACTGGGCCAAGACAATTGCAAGCGCGGAGCTTGGCTTCGGCCTGCTGCATGGCCTAGTCAACAATGCGGGGATCGTGAACATTGCGCCCCTCGAGCAGTTCCCGCTCGATCGGTGGAATGAGACCCTGGCTGTCAATCTCACCGGTGTATTTCTGGGAATGCAGGCGGCTCTGCCAGCCATCAGGCGTGCGGGCGGAGGTTCGATCGTTAACATCTCGTCGGTTGAGGGGTTGCGGGGCAGTGCCGGGCTTCATGCCTATGTCGCTTCCAAGTTCGGCGTGCGAGGCATAACCAAGTCCGCTGCGTTGGAGGCCGTCGCCTCATGCGTACGCGTCAACTCGATCCATCCCGGCCTTATCGCCAGCCCAATGACCGAGAGCTTCGATTCCTCGCTTTTCCCCATACCGCTTGGCCGACCAGCCGAGCCGCAAGAGGTGTCGCAGGCTGTCCTGTTTTTGCTCAGCGACGAGTCGAGTTACGTTACCGGTTCCGAGATCGTCGTCGACGGCGGTCTGACGATCGGCGTCCCGCGTAAATGCCTGGCGCCCGAGAACATCTTTTGCTGAGCCATCTCGTTAGTCGATTAATCCAGTCGGATGGAATGTCGCCATGTATTACTGTAGCGGCAATTACGAAGCATTCGCGCGCCCTCGCAAACCCAAAGGTGTGGATAACAAGACGGCGTGGTTTGTTGGTTCGGGTCTGGCCGCGCTTTCAGGCGCGGCTTTTCTGATCCGTGATGGCCATATGCGTGGCGATCGGATCACTATACTGGAGCGGCTGAAGATACCCGGCGGAGCGCTCGACGGTAGCCACGACCTGAAGCGAGGTTTCGTGATCCGGGGTGGCCGTGAAATGGAAGATCATTTCGAGTGTCTATGGGATTTGTACCGATCGATCCCGTCGCTCGAAATCGAGGGGGCCAGCGTACTCGACGAATTCTACTGGTTGAACAAGGATGATCCGAACTACTCACTTCAGCGGGTGACGGTGAACCAGGGACAGGATGCCCATACCGATGGCCTCTTCACGTTGAACGAAGCCGCGCAGAAGGAAATGATTTCTATCTTTCTGGCCTCCCGCGAGGAGATGCAAAATAAGCGGATCGACGAAGTATTCGGAACGGATTTCTTTATCAGCAATTTCTGGCTCTATTGGCGCACAATGTTCGCTTTCGAGGAATGGCATTCCGCACTTGAGATGAAGCTCTATCTGCATCGGTTCGTCCACCATATCGGCGGCCTGCCGGATTTCAGCGCGCTAAAGTTTACTAAGTACAATCAGTATGAATCCCTGGTTCTACCGCTGTGCAAATGGCTGCTCGAGGAAGGCGTCAACTTCCGCTACGACGTCGAAGTTACTGATGTCGATTTCGACCTAAAGGCCGGACGCAAGCAGGCCACCACCATTTACTGGTTGGAGGAAGGTGTCGCGGGCCGCGTCTCCCTTGGCGCCGATGATCTTGTATTCATGACGATCGGATCGCTCACCGAGAACTCGGACAAGGGAGACCATCACACGCCCTCCAAACTCGATGAAGGCCCGGCGCCTGCATGGGATCTGTGGCGCCGCATAGCGGCCAAGGACGCGGCCTTCGGCCGCCCGGACGTCTTCGGAGGTAATATCCCCGCTACCAAATGGGAATCGGCGACTGTCACGACTCTGGACGCGCGCATTCCGGGATATATCCGCAAGATCGCCAAACGCGATCCGTTCAGCGGCAAGGTCGTCACAGGAGGCATCGTTACGGCGAAGGATTCGAGCTGGCTCCTCAGTTGGACCGTAAACCGCCAGCCGCATTTCAAGCACCAGCCCAGCGATCAGGTCGTCGTTTGGGTCTACTCACTTTTTGTCGACGAACCTGGAGACTACGTCAACAAACCGATGCAAGATTGCACAGGCGAGGAAATCACCCAGGAATGGCTGTATCACCTCGGCGCGCCGGTCGAGGACATACCAGAACTCGCCGCAACGGCCGCCAGGACAGTGCCGGTGATGATGCCGTATGTCACCTCTTTCTTCATGCCGCGGCAGGCGGGGGACCGGCCAAACGTTGTGCCCACAGGGGCTGCTAACTTTGCTTTTATCGGCCAATTTGCCGAGTCGGCGGAGCGCGATTGCATCTTCACGACCGAATATTCGGTTCGCACGGCGATGGAGGCCGTCTACACGCTCCTGAACGTTGAACGTGGTGTGCCGGAGGTCTTCAATTCGACCTATGACATACGTAAGCTACTTATGGCAATCGGCAGGCTGCGCGACGGCAAGGAAGTCCCAATCCTCAACCCGGCGGTTTTGGGTGAGCTAATGCTGAACCATTTCGACACCACGAAAGCCCGCACAGCGGCTCGATAAATATCATCGTTCTCTGAGCGAGGCGCTTTGCTCCTATCCTGTGCAACCGGAAGGCTGCATTGTTAACTGTACGTGTAGGCGTGAGTTGCAAGGAGCCGATCTCGGGCGAAATCGTCCATTCGCGAGGCTGCGCGAGACAGTTCCTTCACGGTTTGCACGTGCTCGCTGGTAGCCGCTCATGCTGGCACTCCCGCTGCGGCGGAACCTCTTCCGAAGCTAGAACTCCGCCATCTTGAAGAGGAGGCCATCGGCTCCGTCGTCGTGAAGGCGGAGTATGATTTCGTCCGGTGAGAAGGTGGGGGAGACTTCTCCTCGATGCGCGGGAGATCTGAAGCTATCAGTGTCATTATGTATTGCGTTTTCTTCGTCGCCGTCTGCTCACGCACGACCTCCAACAGCGCTAGCTTCTTTCGGTCGTCCAAAGCCTCGAAAATGCCATCGTGGTACACAAAGTGAAAGAAACCGACGTCCTCTACACCTTCAGCAGAGCCAAATCGAAGAGAGCGCAGACCAGCTTTTTGTAGCTCGTCCCTTTCTAACTGGAAGTGTTGCCGGTTTGGCCGGGCAGGCCCAGGCCGATGGTGTAATCAAAGTTGCCGCTTTGTTGACGTAGAAATAGAAAATGCCTTCGTGATTTAACACGCGTAATAGCCGTTAAAAACACGCCGGAAGTTCTCGTAGATGGTTGTTGGTTTCGCGACCATGGCCTTGATTTCATCGACAACTTGACCACGTTCGCGTCACTCTCACGGACCTCCCGTGCGGTGGCGACCACCACGTCAACTTCTGCGCTGCTCTTCCAGGTAATCGAAGCGTCGAGCTCGTACTTGCGTTGAACTGAGGACTCGTCAAATCCAAACAGATAAGCCACAAATGGCTTCCAATAGGCGTCTTTGCCTATCTCGAATTTCTGGAGCTTTAACTCGTCGCTGAAGTCGCCCTGGGCCATCAAAAAGTAAGTGATGGCCATGCGATAGTCGTAAGGCTTGAGAATCTCCAGGTCGAGCCATCCATCCATCAACTTGATGGCCTCGGCATTACTCAGTTCAGGATGGTCCCATTGATCGTCCGGCATCAACCAATCGCCTGCCACCTTGGGCGTGGCGCGTCCGGGCAACCTTGTTGGGATTGTCAGGGCCACGTCGAACGGTAGCGAGTGGCCGGAATTGAGGCGGATCTCGATGAAGAACTGGTACCTGAGAACCTTGATGCTTGACTAGGGACTGCTCCGGCGCAGCGCCTTTGAGCATCAAAACTTCGATTAGGTGGAGGAGAGTGGTTTGCCAAGGTTGTGCGAGGCTTGGCTCGGGATTACTAGCGAAGGATTCCTCGAATTTGAGCAGTTCTGCATCCCGGGTTTCCCCTGGGAGCACTCAAGTTTTAGCCTAAGTCCGTTGCGTCTACCAACTTCGCCACGCCCGCATGCCAAGGGCTTCATAACCCGGTCTGTGCCTGTCGCCAAGGTGTTAGGGTTGGATCGCGGCCGTGGCACCTCAATGGACGTCGATCTGGACAGGCGTTGCAAGCTAATGGATTATTCGGCGCTTGGAATTTCATTGGAAGCACATGTAGATGCCCTGGCGTGCGATGGAAACTTGGGATCTTCAGGGGGTGAACAGTGTCGCGGGTCGTGTTCACCTGAACTATCGCGAAGACGCGGAGGTTTTTGCTGAACGTCTGCGGCTCTATCCCGAGGGATGCTTCGTTCTCAAGGGCCGACGTGCCGGAATTGTTGGCTACGTCGTCAGCCACCCGTGGCAATTTAGGCAGCCACCCGCGCTCAACGCCCTTTTGAAGAAACTGCCGGTACCTGGGTCAACCTACTATGTCCATGACATCGCCCTGTTGCCGGCGGCACGGGCCAATGGTGCGGCTTCCGACGCAGTGCGCCAACTCATTGCCCACGCAACGGAAGCCCGCTTTCCGAATGTCTCATTGGTAGCGGTGAATGATTCAGAACAATTCTGGGAGCGTCATGGTTTCCACACGTTCGAGGACGCCACTCTCAGCAAAACGCTCGCTACCTACGACAGATATGCAATGTATATGGTGCGTCGCAACGCACCGTGAAAGCCTGCCGAAACTGCTTCGCTTGTTGGCGTCGCAGCTCTGCTTTGGCTAACCTAGTTATCTGCACGCCGAGTTCTTGTGAGTGACGTGAGTTTCTGCGACTCGCAAAAGTCGTGCGAGCCGAGCGCCTCGGTCATGTCGCGCGCGCCGCTTTGCACCCTGCGTCGCTGCTGGCGCGACCTTCTTCCTCTTCATGTCGGGAAACACGTTTGAGGTTGATTGCCGCTGCGCTCAGCTTATTTTTTATGTGCGAAGTAATAGTATCCCGACGCTGGTACGGCGATTCTGTCGGCACCTTCCATCAGCCGCAAGCAGACGTACGTGTGCCGCGGACTGCAGGCCGCGCGGCGCTTCCCTCGCGGTCGAACTTAAGCTCCTGCTTTTCAAGGATGGTATTAGGAGGAAATACTGGTTGTTCGGGAACAAGCGGTGGTCGGCTTGGCCTTGTTTCGCGTGCGGAGCCGCAGGAAGGGCGCAACGGCATGCTAGGCATGCTCTTGCAGTAGCAGACGCCGCGCTTGCCGCGGACTTCAATTTCCAGAATGCGCTCACCTGCTTCGCGATCGTTGACGATCGAAACATCGTGGTACTCTAGTCGCTTTGCGTCATCAGGTCCCAAGCTGATATTCGCCATGAAGATGATGAAGTCGCAACCCTTCTTCGCCCTGATAGCGATAACTCTCCTTCTTATGCGATCGATGCGGTATTCCGCGATCATGCCGAAGGTGATGGAGCAGTTTGTCGCCGAATGTGATGAGATGAGATACTTGCGGCGTTGTTCGCGACCGGCGATGTAGAGGGGCTGCGACGCCCCTCGGTCAGCACTGAAATTCGTGGAGAAAATGTTCCGCGGCGTCTTCGAAGGTACCATTCCGCGGCGAATTGGTTCGCGTTCGAAATTCCTTCGAGTTTAGTGCTGGTCCGATGGCTGCGGTTCGCGACGCCCGCGGCGACCTGCCAGAACTGCTGTCGGCACTTCGCTTGTAGATGTAGCACCTGCCGCCCAAGAGATCGTAACGCTCGACGGTGCCGTCCGTCTCGGCGTACCCAGCTCCGTGAATCGGGAACTTTGGCCCAACCAAACTAATGATGCTAACCTTAGTCCACGGACCTTGTCCACGTACGTCCTCCTTGCCGTGGTTTGAACACCCACATTTTGGCACAATCGATGCCGTTCCGCTCCATCGGCTATGCCGCCTATAACAAGCTCGCGCGATCTAATCGCGGCAACGATGGCATCACATTGGTCGAGCGGATGACGAAGCTTCGGCAAGTCGAGAAGACCGTGCGCCGTCCAAGCCCCGACGCAAGCATCGCCACGCGCCGACAAGCCTCCGCCGCGATCGTCGCAGATCTCTTCGATCTCTAGCAGCAGACCTTGCGGCGGATCTCCGGCAAATCAAAACTGGCCGAGGCGATCCGCTATGCCGTCTCACGCCGTGCCATCTTCGAACACTTGCTGGCCGACACTCGCATTTAGCTCGACTCCAATATTGTTATTGTCGAAAGGGCCATCAGGCCACAAACGAGTACGAGAAACAAATTTGCCCCTTCGCTGGCCGCGACGGCGGCGGGCAAAACTGGGCGGCTATCGCAACGCTGCTGCAGACGGCGAAAATGAACAACGTCAATCCGTTCGATTGGCGCGCCGTACAACTTCAACGTATCGCTAACGGTTGGCCAAGCAGCGGAATCGACGCGCTTACGCCTCTGAACTACGCCAACTGATGGCCTCAGCTTGCTTTCAATTACCCACATTTGACGTCGGATTTGAGCGAGGCGCGGCGGGCGAAATCTTGAATCGGCAGAATCTGTTGTGATTCATTGTTGAGCACCTGATTCGGAAGTGGGGTGCTCGATGGGGTTGGTGAAGGAACGCGCGGAGACGCGTGCTCAGCGTAAGCGCGATTTTCCGCGCACGTTGTCGGCCGCGATTTGACGGATGGCCTTCGTATCGGGGCGATGCTGAGCCGTTCAGGCAGTGGCCGCTTTGGGGAAGTTGAAGGGCAACAGGTCAGCGATATCGGCGTTGTCCACGCGCTGAGGCAACTCGGTGAGCACATGGCGCAGCCATGTTAACGGCTCGACACGTGAGGCGCGGCAGGTCAGCATTAGGCTGTAGACGACGGCGCTGGCCCTGGCTCCGTCGACGGTGTCGCTGAACAGCCAGCTTTTTCGGCCGGTGGCAAAAACCCTGATGTCGCGCTCCAGAAGATTGTTGTCGATCGGCATCCTGCCATCTTCGGTGTAACGCGTCAGATAGTCCCATTGGTTCCGGGTGTAAGATACGGCGTCGCCAAGCTTGCTGTCCGGCAGGACCTTCGGGGCGATTTGATCGAGCCATTCCTTGAGGGCGTTCAGGACAGGAATGCTGTGTTGCTGGCGGAAGCGACGGATGCATTGATCCGGCGTTTCGTCTCTGTCCGGTTTCTCGTCCCGCGCCTGCCTTTCAACCCGGTAGAGCTGCTCGAAGAACCGCAGCGCCTGCTCGGGCGGCCCGCCGCCCTTCTTTCTCGCTTTGAGGGCGTCGACAAAACGCCGCCGGGAGTGGGCCATGCATCCAATGTGGGTGGCCCCTTCCAGCGTGCGCCATGCGCTATAGCCGTCACTCATCACGATGCCACGGTAATCGCCGAGGAAGACCTGCGGGTGGATTTGGCCGCGGCCCGGCTGATAATCCAGAAGAACGATCGGCTCGTGACTATCCTTGCCGCTGCGATACGCCCACATGTACGATGTGCTGGTGGCCGCTTTGTCCTTCTCCTTGAGGACCTGAACCGTCGTCTCGTCGCCATGGATGAGAGGCTGCGATCTGAGCCGCAGCTTCAGGGCGTCATAAATGCGATGCAGATGCTTCTCGCTCGAGCCGATCACCCAGTGGCCCAAAGCGCCGCGGCTGACAGGAACGCCTGCGCGTTCGAAGGCCTGCGCCAAGCGGTAGAGCGGCGTGCCGTCGACATATTTGTGAACCAGCGCGAACGCCAGCGTCGAGGCCGTGGCAACGCTGCCCGGCAACGGCTGCGTCGGCATCGGCGCGGTCACGACAGGGGCGTTGATCCCGGTGCGATCGCAATGGCGGCAGGCATATTTGAAGCGCACATTCTGTAAAACCTTCGCCTTCACCTCGATATGAAGTTGCTCGGTGACAGCCTCGCCCATGCGATGCATCTGGCCACGGCAGCAAGGACACGCCTTCTGATCGTCGGGCAGGTCATACTCGACGCGCTCGCGCGGCAGGTTTGCCGGCAGCGGCCTGCGGCCGCGCTTCTTTCCCGTCGTGCTTTCGACCGATGGCAGACCCGTGTCCGGAAGTTCGGCGGTATCGTTCGTTTCGCTGCCGGCGTCATCCTCATCGGCGGCCTGCTCGGCTTCATTGAAGAGACGGTCGACGTGCTTTTCGCTGCGCGGCGCAAAACGATGCAGGCGTGCCAGCGCCAGTTCTTCCTCCAGCTTGACGACGCGCTCCGTGAGCTGACGATTCTCCGCCTCCAGCGCGGCAATGCGCGCCAACAGCACCTCGACACTCGGATTGCCGGTTCGATTCATCGGATTCTTGAATCTGAACCGTTCCGACGCGTCAACCGCTCAACTCAAGAGCTCAGCCGGCAACCTGATATTGCCGCACCGGATGACGGACCATCGCATCGATATCGATGCCGTCGAGGATCCAGTGCAACTGCTCGGTCGTAAGCCGGACGACCGCCTCCTGGCGGCGCGGCCATCGGAACTTGTCCTCGGTCAGCCGCTTCAGGACCAGCACAAAGCCGGACCGGTCGAAGAACAGCAACTTCATCCGGTCGCAACGGCGATTGCAGAACGCAAAAACCGCCGGCACAAACGGATCGAGCGCCATCGTCTCCTGAACCAGAACCGCAAGGCTGTTGATGCCAGCTCGGAAGTCGATCGGCTCACGGTGCAGATAGACCTGCAGGTCACCGCCCAGTCTGAACATGGCCCAGGGCTCCAATGATCGCCGTCAATGCATCCACATCCCCGCATTCCAGCGCGAGCTTCACGCCATTCGGCAGCGACGCGCTCACCTTGGCCGGAGAACAAAAAGCTGGAGACCCCTTGGATTCCGACCCACCCACTTCATCGCAGGTCGCCGGCAAATCCACCGCCTCCACACTGCCTTGCCGCGACAAACCCCGCTCGGCGGCCCCCTCAGGGTGAACCGGGATGAACGCCGAGGGTGACGACGACGGCGCCGACCTGGCCGCGGCGTCCTTCTTGATCCACTTCCGAAGCAGGTTCGCGTTGACCCCATGTTCGAGTGCAAGTCTCGAGACCGAAACGCCAGGCTCAAGGCAGGCCGCCACAAGACGCTCCTTCGATGTCGTCTCAAAGCGCCGGCGACCGTTCCGACCAACAAGCCTGACACGCAGTTTCTGACCATCGTCGCTCATCATGAGGTGTCCACCTATTTAAGTGGACACCTCATGCATCAGAGCACTCAAAACCAAAAGGTGCGGGGAAATTCGCGCTTACTGCTCAGCGATTGACGACCGGTATCGAGACGTGGGTTGATCGAAGCTGCGGGATGATGAGCGGCTTGGTCGCCGGTTCTGCAAGTTGCTCGCACAAGTCGGGAGCGACATGGGTCAAAGCATCCCGTTGGTTTGTCAGGACTGGGCCAACACGAAGGCCGCCTATCGCTTCTTCTCCAATGAGCGGGTCAATGAGGCGGATATTCTTTGCGGTCATTTCGAGGCGACGCGCGGGCGCGTAGCGGCGACGGAGGGACCGATCCTCGTCCTCCATGACACGACGGAATTCAGCTTCAAGCGCGAGAAGCCGGATCTGATCGGCTTTACGGGCAAGACGGCAGGACGCACACAGTGCGGCATCCTGATGCATTCTAGTCTCGCCGTGACGACCGAGGGGCTTCCGCTCGGACTGTCGGCAATCAAGTTCTGGACCCGCAAGAAGTTCAAGGGGACGACGGCGCTGAAGCGAAAGATCAATCCGACACGGGTGCCGATCGAGCAGAAGGAGAGCATCCGCTGGCTCGGGAATTTACGGCAATCGACCGACCTTCTCGCTGCTCCTGGACGATGCGTTCATATTGGTGATCGCGAGAGCGACATCTATGAGCTGTTTTGCCTGGCCGAGGAGGTCGGAACGCATTTCCTGGTGCGAACCTGTGTTGATCGGCTTGCCGGGGACGGCAATCATACAATTGCCGACGAAATGGACGAGGTGACGATCAAGGGTCTACATCGGATCAAGGTCAAGGACGACAAAGGCGATCCCGACGACGCCGTTCTTGAGATCAGGTACCGCAAGATACGCGTCCTGCCGCCGATCGGCAAACAGACGAAATATCCCGCACTCACTCTGACCGTGATCCACGCTCAGGAGCGGGGAAGGCCGAAGCGGCGAAAGAAAATCGAGTGGAAGCTCCTCACCGATCTCCCGGTCCGATCGCGCAAGGACGCCATCAATAAGATCGACTGGTATGCCTTGAGGTGGAAGATCGAAGTCTTCCATAAGATCCTCAAATCGGGCTGCAAAGCAGAGGACTCAAAATTGCGAACTGCTGAGCGTCTGGTCAATCTGGTCGCGGTCTTCTGCATTGTGAGTTGGCGCGTCTTCTGGATGACGATGCTCAATCGCTCCTCGCCGAATGTCGTACCGCAAACGGCGCTGACAGATCCCGAAATCAGGCTTCTTGATCATTTTGTGAAAGACAGGGGTGGCGATTGCTCTCGACGAAGCACGCTCTCGCACTATGTCGTCAAGATCGCGCGGCTCGGAGGATATTTAGCCCGAGCCAACGATCCGCCTCCAGGAAATACCGTGATCTGGCGCGGACTATCGCGGCTGACCGACATCGAATTGGGAGCTGCGATCGAGGCAAAAATTATGGGTAATTGAAAGCAACGGAGGCGTACGTTGAGCCTGCCCAAGACCCTGCTAACGCAGCTCGGCTCCGACTGCCTCGATGATCTGGATGATAACCCGCCGCCTGCGCGGGTGCGGACCAACCTAACGGCGGCCACGAAGGCTGATGGTTATGCTGGCCCGAGCGTGTTTTTCTCGGATCCCGACGAAACAGCACACAATCGGGCGCGGCCCCTGGCCGAGGCAGTCGCGGATTGGCTCGACGAGCCGGACGCGGCGGCCATCTGGCGGAGCTTCGCACCGGGAGCCGAGGAATATTCGCTTCCTCGACAGGCTGCGGGACAACGTGAACTATGACGCATTCCGGCAGGCGGTGGCCGCGGACCTGCGGCGGGCTGCGGGGAGGCCGACATTTGCGCGAGCATTACTTGCAGGCGGCCGTCGCGGCGAACGAGAGCTGCGAGGATCGCGATTGCCCACCGATCATATATCATAAGAACGATTTTAGCCGGTTTCGGGCCAAACTTGGCGTTGCAGGCTCGACGAACCCCGTTGTTGTCGCCCAAACCGATACAAGTCTAGATGACGGAAAACAGCGGACTCGCGCCCCCCCTATGACGCGACACTATCGAACAAGGGATAAGGGCCAGCCCTATTGCCCCCAGATCAGGCCACTATACTCCGCGCAGTCGATCACTCACTGCGTCATTCCGGGATGACTGCGGCATCGTCATCGCCCACTTCTCGTTTTTGGAGCCCGACCAAAGTCTTTCTCGAAATGACAACCTGCGGATTGCGTCCCCTCCTCATCGTTCGCTCGAACGAGCCGCTTTTCATCCTCCTGGATTCGACCTCCGCGTCTCAGGACGCATATATGCAATGAAATCGGACTCAACTCGTCTTCGAGCTCTGCGCGCCTCGAGAGTGTCGTATCGCTAATGCTCGGTTCGTTACGGCGTCAACTCCGTATCGAGAGATATCTACCGCCGTAATACTCTTGCGCAGCATTGCGACACACTCCCTCGTAGAACTCGTCAGCGTCTTCAATTGTGTAACCAGCGCCGGCGAAGCAGCCTCGTGCTACCTCGTGGAGCGTATGCCTTATTGACGTCGTATCGTCGTATACCGCGTTCAGACACGCGATGATGACTACGACCTCCTCCTTTGAAAGGCGCGGCTGGCCACTCATCAAGCGCGCGTGATTGATGCAGGCGACCGCGTTGGCGCACGTGAACGAGTCGCCCAATCCCGAGCAGTCCTCGAACCCATTGCTCTGCTCGTTCAACTTGACGTGCGCGATGGGCAGATATTTCAAGTCATCCATCTTAGCGTAATTCAATTCATCGCCTGTCACGCGACCATGACGGGACCGCCTCTCCTGCAGCCAGCCGTCGAGTTGATGCAGGTTCGGCCCAACCCAACTTTTGTTGCGTTTGAGCGGGTTCATATTTGGATCTTCGAACATAAAAGTCGCATCGAGCCTGCTGGTTTCCTCCCGTGACAGCCAGCCCTGCTCCGAAAGGGTCTGCATCACGACGTTCTCAGCGTTTCCCCAACGGTCGTCCGCAGCGTAGACCTGCCTGAAGTTCAGGATGGCTTGGCCAGCCACGAATTGGACATCCTCTTCGAGACCGCAATCCTTGTCGAGCAGCGCCTCGAGCCTCTCGATACATTGCTTGAAAGTTAGTCCCTTGTCGCTCTGGATGGCATCTTGGAAGTGCTGCATGCCCTTGTTCACGAAAGGATGCGTGATTGACCTTGAGGTGTAGCCGTAAGCGCCAGTTTCCTCATTGAGCACGCCGGTCAACGCGTACTTGCCCTTCTTGTCGTATAGCGGGCTCTTCGTAAGGTCCGGATCCTTGGGCACTTTCGGTGGCCTGTACTTGGCCACGCAATCATCCTTTACGAGATGACCCTTCATACAGCTCAGGTTCCGCACAAGAGACGTGCAGGCCTCTTTGGAGTCCACCAAGCGACCAACGTATACATAGGTCGCCGCCCGGTAGTCGATCATTGTTACGAACAGGTTGTTACCGCAGGTACGGATTGGATTGAGGGGACGCTCATGGAGGCGCCGAGTGTAAGAATCGGCAGCGTGATACGACGTGTAGTACTCCCTTGCCTTCGCCTGAGCCAGTCTGAGCCGTTCGTTACCGGTGAAGCCCTTCTTCCCGTCGTGTAGTGATGTCGTAGAAAGGAAGAAGTTATTTCCGACCTCATTATAGGCGTAGCCCGCGCCCGCGAGATACAATCCGTATTTCAATGCGCGCGCAACGTTTGGCCCGTCTCCGCTCCCGCCCTTCGCTCCGTCTCCACTATTCGTTTCTCTCCCGACCTGTCGCACCACAGAGTTCCTCCCATCTGGAGTTGCTAGATTCCGGGCATTGACCGCAGCAAGTGAATGCCGCTCCGCATGGAGCGCAGTCATCGAACTCGGGGCCTCGGCCCATCCGCCGACGATTTGCCAAACCTGGGAGCGAAGCGCTGCAAGTGAATGGTCCGCTTGGTGAGGCGCACTGAGGACGCTTGCCCCGGCCTGTTCGCCAACGATCCGCCAAACCCGGGAACGTAGAGAAGCAAGGGAATTGCCCATTTCGTGGAACGCAGTCATCGAGCTAAGTTGCCCGGCAGTCCACGAACGATCCGTCGGCTGAGTGACGAACATCGTCCGGGCTGGTTATTCCCAATTCACATCTCATGCTCGTCAATCACGGCCATGATGCACGATCAACAGCCCGATTGCGGCCCCTCTTGGCGCGCGCGATATTGCGGTCCGAACACTGCCGACTTGATGCACCGCGAGATTCTAAAGCATGACCACTTCGAAGGCCCGTGGACGCGTCGATGTGCGTAACATATCCACGATTGCCTGCTCGGCACCTCGGACCAAGTCATCGTCCTTGGCTTTGCAAACCTGATGGGGGCTACCATTTATCCTCGCCGCTGGTGCTGCCGGGAATGTGCTCCCATTTCACTTCCTTGTAGGTGAACGACCACTCTTCCATGTTCTGATAGAAGTTGTTCTTTGGATCGATCGTCAGCGGCACGTAAGCCTTGCCCTCGACCAATGTCGCGTTCTTCCAGCTTATTTTGAAAAAGTTTTGCGGCTGTGGCATGCCACCAGGGTCGGTGCGGTAGAACTCGCAAACCACATCTTCGAGCACCTCGTTGGTGGCCAGCGCCTGCCACAGTAGTGGCGAGGCACGATCGAAGAACTTGGTGAAGAGCACCGGCTGGTGATTGCGAGCGCCCGTGGCGACGCCGCTCGTCGCGTCGCGCGGAAGGACAATGCGGCTGGTGAATGCGACAACGGTGATCTTGCCTTGCTTACCCGCATCACTCTTGGCGACCTGCCCGATGCTGTCTGGCTTGGAGGCATCCTTCGAGATGTCCCCCTGCTTCTTTCCCTTAATTGCCAAGTAGGCTTCAAGTGACACTTTCGCCTCCCGTCTTGTGACATACGCCGGCACGCACCGGCAGATGGACCTCGCAACATCCGTGCCAAGAGCCCTGGGCATCCGCTATCAAATAATCGCGAGCTCTCCCAATCTGAGAGCGCAGCGCGGACGTCCCGGCACCAATCGAGCGACGACATCGTCGCGATCGTGACAGCCCTGTCACGACGGAACCGGGCCGACCCGTTTCAACTGACAAGAGACATCAAGAAATGCCCGCGTGGCGACGTCGAGGACAGCCTGCCCCGTCACACGGTAACCCGTGTTATCGACAACGACATTGCCCTTCAGGGCGTAGACGAGCACCGCACAAGGATCGCGTTGTTCCTGCTCAACAGGGTGCGTAGATAATTTGAGGCGCAATTCTCGTCCATCACGAAGCCGTTGCGAGCGAATGCCATCGGCCGACGGCGGTGGTATGTTGATCGGCGCTGTCGGCAAGATGGTCGCGCGTGCCGTATTGGCGACTGCTTCCAATAGCGGGTCGATTTCGCGAGTCGCTGGATGCCAGACGTCATGAGGTGAGTAAATCACGAAGGTCCGCCGTCGTAGATTTCGATCGCGGCGCCAGATTGCGTTTTGAGGCGATGAAACAGGTGCGTGTCCGAGGTTACTCCACACCTCATATCCGGATTGTAGACGGCCCCGAGCACGACTGGCCGGTCAATGTCGCCGTTCAAGTAGCCGACCAGAACTTCCGTTCCTGGCACCAATGGACAATGCAAGCCAGTTTGATTCGGACCTACATAAGGTTCCAGCTTGCGCACGGAGCCGCTGCCAGCGCCTTTCTCCAATACGTCGGCGAACATAAACTGCAGCCGGTAGCGCCCCTGGTCATCAATCTCGGGCCGCCCGTTCCAAGCTTCTCCATCGACGGTGGCGATGTGAAGGCCAACGCCCTGAGGCACAGGCGTCATCGGAACCGGTCGATAAGTCACGTCCGAGCGGATGCAATGGACCATGTTCTGGTATGCGCGCCCATTCTGCGCGGATGCAGGGAATCCAGTCGGCGCCTGGCGATAGGCCGAGTGATCCGCGGCGATGACGAGATATTCACCATCGAAGCGAGAATGGCCCTCCAGTTCGAAGATGACACCAGCGCGCAACCCCGGCGCGTCGCTGTGGGCGATGTACATTGTCTGGCTGGCGTTGACCTGTTCGCCACGGATCCGGGCCTGGGCGGCCGCTTCGGCTTCGTTGGCAAAATGCCCGCCAAAGCGCGAGGCTTTGCCCAAGAAACCGCTGCCTTGCCCGACCTGCTGATCGATGGACACGACGCAAGGCACCGTTTCGTTATAATCGCGTAGCGCGATCGTCTTTGTCGAGAGAACCCGGCGCCGCCGGAACGACCGAACAGCGTTTTCTGCGACGGCTTGCGGTGCAGACCACGGCGCATAAAGAATCGCCGACTTCGCGCCGAACCTGATGCTGGGGAAGGCCAGATTTTTATCGCCGAAGATCAGGGTTTCACCGTTGTCTTCCTGCTTGAAGAAGTAGAAGATTCCGTTCTTTTCACATAGACGCGAAATGAACATCAAATCACTCTCGTTGTATTGCACGATGTAGTCTCGCTTCGGATAGCGATCGATGTTGTATTCGCGGGGAATGCCGATGCTCGCCTTGCTCAACTGTAGTTTGATGATGTCGTCGACGCCCACGGGTTGGGCAGGGCCATAAATGCGGCTCGCAACGGAGAGCTCGGTGACCGCAAAGCGCGGCCGCAGGACAAACTGGAGCACCCGCACGTCACTCACCGTAGGATCGAGTTCCTCGATTTGGGCGCACAGGCCGGAGGCAAGCCACCTTCCGCTTGCGGTTTTGAGGGACAGCTTGGCGCGCTCGCCTATCAAAGAGTCGGTATCGACATCGCTCGTCGTCGTGGCGTAAATCACGTAGCTGAACGGCAGGGAAATGCACTCGGTGCCCTCGAACCCTTGGACGTCGAGTTCAATGCTGGGATCGCTGCAAATATCCAAGTCAATAGTGGGATTGGAGTCGTGGGTCATCGGTGCATCACTCACGCAGCGGCAGTTCCGACACGCTTGTCACGAGCGAGGAATCGTTGAGGGGCTCGAAGCACTTCGTTCCTACTCGTTTTGCGGCGCCCGCAGCAGACGGGACGTTCGGCGCTAGACGAACTGCCGATAGGTCTGAGACGGTCGCCACGGTTTGGGCTCAAGCGAGCCATTCCGCCGGCAAGTTGGTAGGCGCGAATCCCGATGTCAGCTCCTCGCGCCGTCCACAAGGTATGTCGATCGGCTGGTGGCGCCAATCGCGAATGGATCATTCGCTCTCTCCAATGCGCCGATTACGAGAGGCGCGTCTTACGGTGCGCCTTCCCTTCGGCACGGATGGACACGCGAGTTGTGCATCCAAATTGCCTGCGGCGCTAGCATTGCTCGCCTCACCCGTTGTGTGCACTCAGGTACGGATACGTTGGGTCTCTTTCTCAAAACTTGCATGTGGATTTAAGGGAAAGAGAGAGAGTCCTTCACCTTGCGTTTTGCGTGTCAGCCAAGTGTCCCCGCTGCATCTCAACAGGCAACAGCCGTGCCAATGGCATCTCCTCATTTGAGTTACTGAATAGGCTCTGAAAAGGTTGCGGCTTGCCAAATAGGTGTTCTCAATCTGACAGCGGCGGTGCGATAGTCGGACATTGTTTGTGACCGAACAGACACTCCAGATTCACCTGTTCCGCTTTGTGACATCGCGCCAAAATTAAACGCGATCTCTCTTTTTAACCAAGCGTCTTGGAAAACGTGCGACGCACCTTGCACGCGTAAGTGGGGGAGCATTATGACCAGTCCGGGTGCGGCACTGAAGCTGGTGGCCTCTGTCTTCGAGGCGCTTTGGGATGCAAGGCCGCGACAATCCCGGAGCTATGAAGACGCGGACATTACGACCGGACAGCGGACCGAACTCCCGTCCATGCCGGACAAGAAAAAGAGATGCAGCGCGTGGGGCGTTGATGCGCCACCAGCTCTCGTCCATCAGGATTGCGCGGCAGCCGGTCGAATCGCTGTGCCCCGAAAGAATTACCTCGTCGAACGCAAGAACGGGTATCAAAAAGCTCGGATGGTCGAGGTGGTCAGATATCTCATGGTCATCGCAGCATATATGGCGCTGCCGAACGAGAAAGATTGGGCTGCAGGACGATTGATCGTAAAGGAGCGACGGCAAATTGCGCTTGTTTTCAATTTTGAGGCATGCGGCCCAACCGAACTCGCGTAGCGTCGCTCGTCGGATCGAGCGAGCATGCCTCGACGCTGCAATTACATCTTTTGCCGGAGGTTCGCGTGAGTGACAGCAGCACCGGCTCCAGTCAGTGGCCGCGCCCCTATCGGATGGATACGCAGCTTTATGACCATTTCTGGAACTGGCTGGAGGCGAAGCTTCCGCGCCGCCGCTCCCACGGTGCCGCGGTTGCTGCAGGCGATGTATACGACTTCCTTGCATGGATCCTCGAGACCAACAGACCCCCAATGGCCGACCGGATTGCGCAGTCGTCGCTGGACGCCGACGTGCAAGCCTACGCAGCTGACTATATAGGGCGCGATGTACCGTTGATGGGCGGGTTTCGTGACCGCCTGCTGAACTTGCGAGATATGCTTCGCGACCTGCAATTTGAGAACTGGGCTCGTGGAAAGAACTTGATGTTTCAGGCCTTTGAGGGAGCCAGGCCAGCGTCATCGGGCAGCAGTAGCAGCCATATCACCAATAGCGGTAGCACCCATACCGCAGACAGTAGCATCTCCAATCCGGGACCCGGCCCTTATGACGTGGACTTGCGCCTCTATGAGGCGTTTTGGAATTGGCTGACTGAGAAGCTCCCGAGCAGCCGCTCCCGCGGCGCCGATCATGCCGCAGACGATATGAGCGATTTCCTCAAGTGGATCCGCGAAACCAACAGACCCCCAATGGCTGATCGGATTGCGCTGCCGTCGCTGGATACGGACATACAAGCCTATGTACGCGACTATATAGGCCGCGACGCACCCACGATTGGCGGATTTCGTAACCGTCTGCTGAATTTGCGAGATATGCTTCGGGATTTCCACCGCGCCCAATTCGAGAACTGGGCACGTGCGAGGGGGGCGATGTTTCAGGGCTTCGAAATTGGCGGGCCATCGTCAGCACCATTGGCACCCACAATGCCTTCGGATGGACCGATGCTTGCAGCCGGCGCAGAGGCTAACTCGGTGCGGCGTGACTTCGGAGCTTATGTCCTCCCCGGTTGGAGCGGCGGCGTTGCCCCGGACCCGCTGATCGCCGAATTGCGAGAAAGCGGCCTCCTTCCAGGATCGTTGCGGCCACAAAGTGTGCTGATCAACGGTATGCGCTATGCTGCGGTATTGCGGCCAGGCCGGGCACCCGTGACCCCAAATAATCCGCAAGGCGAAAATTTTGTTCTCACGCCTGGATACCCCGAATTGGGGCTGCCGCCTCACCCTCGAGTTGACCCGATCAACCAAATCGGGCCATTGCTCGATATCGGAGAGAGTGTCGGGCGTGATTGGATCCACGGCCCGCGCGTCGCCGACCGCTCCCTGATCAGCGTATTGAGCGAGTTCGGACTTCTGCCGACCCATCGGGTCCCAATGACGCTGTTCCACATCCACCGCGAGCGATACACAGCCGAATCAGGACCGGACGGCCGCATCCTTGTCATCCATCGACCCCAAGCCGGCTAAGGGAACCGCGCTTGGGCTGCGACCAGAGGCATCAGCTAACCGCACCATCGATAGAACCAGCGCGGGCGGGCAAGACGCTGGACGAACTCACCGACAGTATCGATCCGGTCGCGGCGGTTGAGGGCAAGGCCCGAAGCGAGCACCCGCCACTGCGCTGGCGAAATAGTCTGCGGCGGCGCCGGTGTGAGATTTGCGTTAAATGCCTCGTCGGCTGGCCGCTGGGCATACGGGTGGCTGCCGGTCAGGGTCAGATAGGCGACCACCGCGAGAGAATAGACATCGTCGCTTTCCGCCCGTGACTTACCCATCAGGATCTCTGGCGATGCATAAGCCGGCGTCAATAGTCTAATGTCGTCGAGCAGCGCGGTGGCCCTGTCGCCTTGCGGCGGAAGGTCAAGCATGAGGACTGTCCCAAAGTCCACAATTTTGATCTCGCCGGTCGAGGTCACGAAGATGTTTCCCGGTTTGAGGTCACCATGGACGATCCCTAGACTGTGCATGTGAACGAGGCCCTGCCCGGCGGCGCGTACGATCTGAAGGGACACGGAGGGCGAAAGCGGCCGTCCCTGACGATCCGCCAGGATCTGCGCCAGCGAGCGGCCCTTTAAGAACTCCATGACCAGGTAATGGTACTTGCCATCGTAGTCGGAATCGTAGATCCGCACCAAATTCCGGTGTACGCAATCGCGCAAAAGACGCGCCTCGCGGTGCAATAACTCGACTAATTTCTGGCGCATCTTCGCATGTGGTTGGATGACCTTCACTGCGACTTCTGGATTTTGTTCACGTGCCCACAGGCCGATCCGATCAATCGCTCGATAGACGGTGCTGGTGCCGCCCCCGCTAATAATCTCTGCCAGGTCGAAGCGGCCGCCGAGCACGTATCCCAAGGGAGCCTCACTCACAGCACAATCTCAAGTAGGCATTCGAGGATCGCATTCATGTCGCTGGTCGCATGTCGCGCAAAAGCGCAAGGAAGGCCCCTGCCCGTCGGAACGTCGATCGCCAATAATCCGTTGAGCTCATGATGAGGTGTTGCCGTTACGATCTGATTGCGGCCTGGGACGGCCTACCAGCGTTGCGGCCGACCCCACCGCTCGCGCCAAGGTGCCGTCAGCGGCATGTGCCCTCTTCCTCCCGAAAAGCCAAGAAGAGCTCTCACGGCGCTCCTATCATAGGTGATCCGGACATCGGAACGAACGAAGGACGCCCGAGCTGAACGGATTGCTTACACTTTCTGCCCGCAGTTCATAGGTCACGTCGGGTCGGTCAGGTTGACCGATCGTAATCGTGAAACGGTCGGGAGCGCCACGCGAGGTGGAACGCGAAGCATCGATAAGACGGAACAGAGCCCAAGGGCCTGAGCGCTCAATCCTCTCCTCGGTTCCGTCCAGGGAAACAAGGGCGACGGAAGCCATGCTTGCGTCGGTTCGACTCGGCCATTCAAGGTCGTAGGCACGGGGCGCCTCGTGACGATAGACGATCTCCTTGCCATCCATGACAAACGTCGCGCGCAGAAGTTTAGAGGCGAGATAGGCCGGTTTGATGCTGAACTTCACGGCCGGAGCGGAACCCGCGCCGTTGAAAAAGGACCTGCGAATTTCTCGCGCGCGTTGAAATTGAGTCAGGGCATCGGCATGGATCGGCGCCGTCCTACCGTCGATGGTTGCCAGTTTAATGCCGGTTCTGCCCTCGATGACGAATGGCGACAGGTACTTCTGAAAAAAATCATCGAGGATGCCGCCGGGACGAAAGAGATCGCTGAAGTCCTTTAAAGTTACGTCCTCGGTCGCGGTCGCAAACAATGGATAACGCTGGTAGATGCCCGCTTGGCAGATCGGCGCCACCTCCCGTGTCCAAACGGCATTGACATGACCGTGCGCCTGTCGAAGCAAGACGCTCCATGTCGAGAGCGCGATGTCGTTCATGATGGTACGGACCAGTTCGGGCCGTAGCGCCGAGTCAGCGCGCAAGGCGCCAAAGGCATCGTTGCTCGGATCCCTGACGCGTCGCTGAAAGAGCTGAAATGCAGCCTGGCCGGGATCGGGCGCGGTCGCGATATTGGCCATCGTTGCATACAGGCCGCCGAAAAGATCGCGGATGTGATCCATGCTGGCCGCCTGTCCGGAGGCTCCGCCTATGCCCAGTTGAACCACAGGCCGGAAGGCTTCGGTGATCCGTGTTCCCGGCCAGGGGGCGTCGCCGAATGCCGCCGAGAATACGGCGGCCGCTGTCTCCCCGGCCTTGACCGCGGTCTGCTCTCCGGGCGGCGGCAGGTTCGTATTGTCGCGTACGAGGGAAATGATCTGCTGCAGTGCGCTTTCCGGGCCGGCCAGCCCGCGCAGGATCGCCGAGGCACGCTGCATATCGTCGAATTTGATGACGCGGACGCTGCTCAGTGCGCTTGTCCAAATGCGAATGTAATCGGCAACATAGCGATCGACGACCTTGCGCACGACCTGTTGTGTGTCCGCCACATCGAACGAGCTGCCAGCAAGCACCCAGTCGCCGCTTTGCTCGTCCTGGACAATGAGCGGAAGGTGCGGCAGCAGGAAATTGATCAAACCATCCCGTGTGAAGATGCCTGGAATGATCGCAGTGCCGCCAGACGAAGGGAGATCCTGCCGACCAATGGTGGGGAAAACAGCCTGGGGCTTTATCTCCAGCTGGCCGGCTCCCAGCAGACTAACGAGGTCGATTGGCCGGAGCTGCGTGTTCTCAGCGGCTTCGCGCAAAAGCCGGGCGTAGACCTGCTCGACGAGAGGACGTTCCATCAGCCGCAAGCCTACCGCAATCACGAACTTCCGGTCGCTCGTGATGGGTCTCGGCAGCAACTCAATAAGACGTGAAAAATGCTCCTGTAGTTCGCCAGCTGATGTCGTCTCGAGCGCAAACGTAAGCGCCACTTCACTGCGCATAGCCTGTTCCATTTTGTCGCGATCGAAATGCCTAGGATCGCCCAGCATCAAATAGATGCGGAACATTTCCTTGGCCTGGTCCAGCAGAGTATCGTTGCCCGACTGCAATACCGTATTAATCCGAACGGCAAGCCTTCCAGCAAAAACCGGCAGCAGGCGGTCGACCAGAATCTGGTCATAGGTTCGTTGCGCAGCCGGCGCGAGCACCGGGGTCGCCGAAATCCCGAGGCCACCGAGCCATGCAACCCAAGTGTTCTCGCCGGCCGCCAGACCCAGCCGGCGCGCGGCGTTGAGGGTCGGCAGGAGCCTAGTCAGATCCAGCGGCTCGCGTGGTTCGTTCAGGCGCGCTTGCACTGTCTGTGCGGCCATTTTGGTTTCAGCGATGCGTGCTTCGCTGCGAGCGAAGGCGCCGTACCACTGCGTCAGCGCGGTTACCGCCAGTATGACTGCCACGAAATAGCCACCACAGTGCACCATCGCGAGCTTGCGTTCGAGTTTGAGATTGCGGCCGACCAGTCCCTGCTCAGCGAAGATCACGTCGGTCAGCAACTTCTTGATGAAGAATGTTTTTCCCGGCCCGATGGACGGCGTGGGTGAGCTTGCGTGCAGACCGAAATTCCTCCTGATCGCACCACTCAGCCTCTCGATCGGCACTCCTTCCTGGGCAGCGCTAGTCAAGTAGACCCCGCGCAGCATCGGTTGCACTTCGAATCGGCTCGGCCGGAAGACCTCGCTAACGAAGGCGCCGACCGCGGTCCCGATGCTCCACAATTCTTTCGGGAACATATACATCATTGCTCGACGGTCATGATTACGTTCGTCATGCATGCGGAACGCCAAGTTGCCCTCGAGCCGTTCGGCAAGTTGCTGAATCTCGAGGGCTACGGCGCCGTCGATCTGATCGCCTGGTCCCTCGAGAGGAAAGGTCCTGCCCCAGACCTGGGCACGACCGTCATGGTCGAGATCGTGGAAATACTCAGTGAAGCCAACTACCAGATCGCATTTGGTTACCAGAACATAGACCGGAATACGCATACTAAAGGTCTTGGCGAGCTCCTGTATCCGCGAACGAATCGACTGGACGAGCCTGCGCCGGTTGTCATCGCCCGATAAGAGATCGCGCAGGCTGATCGCAACCAAGATTCCGTTGATCGGTCGCCGGCGCCGATGCACGGTAAGAAGATCGAGAAAGCCATGCCAGGCCGCGCGATCGACCTCGGCATCCGTATCCTGTGTCGTATAACGGCTTGCTGTGTCGATAAACACCGCCTCTTCGGTAAACCACCAGTCGCAGTTTCGCGTGCCGCCGACACCGGCCACCGGATCGACGCCTAGCCGTTCGGCCAACGGAAACTCGAGCCCCGAGTTGCGCAGGATCGTTGTCTTTCCGGCCCCCGATGGTCCAATGATGATGTACCAGGGCAACTCGAACAGATAGCTCGGTCCGCGCTTGCCGGCGAACGCCGTATCGCGCAGGACCTTCAGCGCGTCCTCGAAGCGTCCACGGATGAGATCGATCTCCTCGTCGCCACGATTTTTGGAGGCCGTGACGAGGCCCTCGCTCACCATCAATGACTTGATAACACGTCGGTTAGCACGGCGCGCCAGCCCGTAACGGACAAGGATGGTGACGACGACCGTCAGGGAGAGGCAGCCGATTGTGGCCGCGCGAGCCGTCATCGAAACCAGCGGATGCTGATCGAACCGGTCAAGGTGGGGGCCGCCGAACCAGATCAACGCGTCGACCAGCAACAAGGTGGCCAGCGTGATGATGCCTCGAACCGAAAAGAGGGCCGCGAATCGACCGCCAAACACCTGCACCTCCCTTTTAGCGTGGTCCAGACTGGCCCATCATGACGAGCAGTTGCTCAACGGGCGCGAGTTCGTCCGATAGGCGCCAATGAAAGACACCGTAGCCGATCAGCCCAATGACGGCCGCAGCGGTGAAGATGATCCATAACGGCACGTAGCGACGCATCCGTGTACGTACTTTGGCGCCGCGCCATCGGATCGATAGTTCGGCCGGTCGTTCGCTCGTATAATCCCGCAACAGACGCCGAACGTCGGAACGCAGGTCTTCAAGCCGCTCGCGGCCTCCTTCCAGCACGCGATATTTGCCCTCAAACCCAATCAACAAGCAGATGTTGATGAGCTTGAGCAAGGCGAGGTATTTGGCCGGCTTTGCCTGCACGCGTTCGAGTATCTGGAAAACCCTCTCGCCACCCCACGTCTCGTTATGGAACTGGTTAAGCAGGCTGTTGTCGCTCCAGGCGCTCTCACTGCCCCAGCGCGTGGTCATCACCGCTTCGTCCAGCAACGCGCATATCACGTAACGGGCGGCTGTGACATCACTGCCGCTCGCCTGATCTTTGGCCGCACGCACCTCGAAGCGATGGATTTCCTCGACCATCTCACGTCGCAGCACTCTGATATCGGCGTTGTTGACGACGCGAAGCTGCGCGACGACCAAAAGGATCGGCGTCGCGGCCGCGACCAAGGCGTCCTCCATTGCCTTTGGCTCGAACGGGCTTTGCATGACCATCTCGGCATGGTTCGCTGCCCACACCTCGTCGGATTCAGATACAGGCGACGGCAGAGCGCCCGCTGGGAAGGCGATCTTCGGCGCAACGCACGCGGAGGATTGCCCGACTTGAGTGTTACGGGTCGGACCGACTGGCCTGCGACCGATGACTGTCGGTTCATCCATGTGGTTCGGGCTCGTCACGTATGTTGCCCACGGATGGCCCAGAACTCGAGATGGAGATCCGAGTAGTCACCGCTGACGTGGAACGCAAAGGCCGCCGAGCGCGGCAGGATCCGCCACAGCTCCACCGACCGGTCCAGCTCGAAATAGACGGCATTCTGAATGTAGGGCAACTCGCGCGGCGCCACGGCGAGCGCGTGAATCGGAACACCCGGGAGCTGAAGATTGACGAGATCGCGAATTTGCTCGACCGAGCCCACCTTCGTCTGCGCCGGAAGCTGGGTCCGCAACGTCTCGCCCGGTACGCTTGCCACGGCGATGAGAACGAACCGAGAGTCCTGGAACAAGGTGCGGTCGGTGATCAGGCTAATTCGAATGCCGTAGTCTCGGTCCTGCAACGGAAGCGATATTGCGGCGCTCTCGATCACAACAGCCAGCAGCCCACGCAGAATATGAGCCAACGGAGTGAAGCAGCTTTCGAGGTCCTCATGCCGATAGGCAGGCACCTCTTGCGACTTCCGTCGATCGCCAACGAAGCTCGATAGCTGTCCGGTAAGGCTCAGCAATTCTCGGAAGAGGGTTTCGGGATGATGCCCACGTGTTGCTGCGAAGTGGTCGAACACGGCTTCTGCGCCATTCACGATCGATAAAGTGACAAGATCAATCAGTCCGGCTCCGCCCGCCGTCGTGCGCGAAGGATCCGCGCGCGCAGCAAGCGCCTCTGCGCGTGTCCGCAGCAGCGATCTGACCTCGTTCAGCAGCGCGATCAGCGACTTGGCTGCGTGGATGTCGATGGCAGGCGGAACGTAGGTGTCGGATAACGCAATCGCGCGAGCCGGATCGATGTCACGGATGCGACAGATAGGCAGCGCGATCAGATCACCCTGTTCCTCGCCGTCAAAGATGAGATGTGTTGATAGCGACGCAACCTTGATATCGACCGGAGCCTTTTCAGGCGAGGTCGCATTGCGGATCTGCAAGACCTCCTCATCGTGGCGGCGCGTTACTGTATCCCCGGAAGAGACGTCGCCGCCGGCCTGCCGGCGCGTACCCACAGCGATCTTGACCAGCAGATTTTTCGCAGCCGGTGGAGGGATTCGTCCGGTCGGAAGGCAGACATGCTCCGGCGCATGAAGGGCCGTGCCGTCGGGCATAATGGCTTCAAGTTCGGTAAGTGCAACTTGGCCAAGCGCCAGAAGATCACGATCAAAGGCAATTTTTCGAATGCCCCAGCCGTAGCCGAGCAGACCAGCAACGCGGTTCTCGACTAGTTGTTCGACCCAGCGGTCATGTTGCTGAAAGTGCTGCGGCCGCACCAACATGCCTTCGGACCAGATCGGTTTGCTTGTCGCAGACACCAGTTCAGTCGCCTCTTCGCTGACTTTCCAAAAGGTGCATGTGCCCCCGGCGGCTGCTAGTGGTCACGACGGACCGGTCATAGGATTTTCCACCAGTTTCGGCTGGCTTCGTGCTCAATGCTCACAGCTTGAGCAGTCAATTTTACCGAGATTCTGTTGTCACGATCGGGCTTGATTTCGGCAGCTGAGCGCCACTGGGCATCGTTGCCCGCGCGGAAGCCTGCGATCACGCCGATATTTCGGGTCTCGATCGGCGTATCGCGCTCGAAGTCCATCTTATCGCCAGGCGCCAGCTCGACTTCGCGCTTGGCCACCAGATCCGGCCCAAGTCGTTTGGTATCGTCGTCGAACAGCTCGAAAAACTGCGCGTGAGTGAAGGTGGTCATCGACTTCAGTTCATAAATGCGGACGACGACCGGCGACGGCTTGCCGCGCGCGTTCGGATTGACGAATTCATCGGCCTCGATCACGAACTTTATCGGCGTCGTCTTAGCGGTCTTGTCGGTCGAACAATTGGTGGCTGCAACGGCCAACAGCAACGCACCGCCAACCTGGGACAACCGATGGGCTGTATTCGGCGGCGCCATTAGGCCGTCTTCCCTTCAATGCGGCCAGATTCTGAGCGTTGCGTTTCGTAGCTTCGAGCAAACTCTTCTGCGACATAGGAGCGAGCGGTTCGATCAATGTCATTGACCATCGATGCGTGTAGTTCCACAAATCTGTCCCACAACTCGGCCTTATTGATGCGAGCGCCGAAAAGCCCGCTGATTGCACCGTCGCTCTCGATACGCTGGGGGCTCATGTGCGTGAGCACATTGCTGACCGCGCCTCTCATTGCTGCCATTGCCGCGACCTCATGGGCCTTGATGTCGTCGAAGCCTGCGCGCACCGACCGCGAGAGCAACCGGAATCCGTCATCCTTTGCGAGCGCCTCGCGGAGGACGTGACGGCTGTTGCTGAACTGTACTGCGTTGTCATTCCCGGCGCGTGTCTGCGTCGGCCTGATTTGGCATTCACTCTTGAGCATAGCCCACGCCGCCAGTATCGAATGCAGCCCGTTCGTCATCTCGGCGACCGCATGGCCGAGTTCGGCAAAAAACTCTCGACGCTGTGCTTGCGGCACAAGATCCGGATTGAAACCGAGCGCATCCCAGAACGCCTGCAATTCGTCTATGTCGGAAGGAGGGCTCGCAGGCAACGGCGGAGCACCGCTCCTTGTCGCGCTTCTTGTCTCAGGAGCGCCGACCACGCGCGGCGCAGCGGTTTCCTTCAGTCTCAGCAGCAGCCGATCGAGCTCCCGCTCATCGGGCGGCGGCGTCCTTGATCCGGAATTCGGCAATTTCGCGAAGTGGTTCGTCGAAGAAAAGGCGGTCGGCTTAGGCGCGATCCGAAGCGCTTCGTTCGACTCATTGAGGCGCGCTTTTGTTCGCTGCAGTGACACCGACGGCGTGCAGCACGAGACCGGCCCCGGCAATAGATCGCCAAGATCGAGATCCTCAGGGATGATTGGCGCAGGATGGCCATTCGGCAGTACACTCCTGCCATTGGTGGGGGCAGAGGGCAGCGGTCGGGATGGCTTGACAAATGGTGCGTCGATCGATGACAACAGAATTGATCCGACGTTTCCCGATTGCGCTTGCGACGATGGCCTCTGGGTCGTGGTAGCGCTCGACGGTTGCCGAGGAAGATCCGCCAGTGTCGGATCCACAGCCTCGATGTCGTTGCTGAGCGGCTTGTCTCCAGGCAAGGATGGCGGATAAGGTGCCTGCGGCTCGCATTGTGCCGCTGAATAGAAGATCTGGCGCGGGCCGATCACTCTTGAGGGTTCGGGCGGAAGATGCGCATCGCTTACCGACGGTCCGGCAGTCGGAACGGCTGCAGTTGCGGACTTTTCGGTGAATGCAGGAGACGGCAACGTCGGCGTTGTACGGTCGACACGCACCGCTTTCGCCGCCGTCAGGCTTAGCCATCGACGTTCCTCGACAGGATCGTCCTCGATCATGACCGAGAGGATGTAATGCGCCAAGTATAGCGTATCGCCATCAGCTAGCGGCGTGGTATTGCCGCGTCCCAGCGGAGCGTCCACCGTGTTGATGTAGACACCATTCGTGCTTGTATCGGTGATCGTGAAACCGATGCCATTGAATGCGATCAACGCGTGGTGTCCTGACAGCGTGTTGGTTGGATCTGGAAGCCGCCAGTAGCTACCGCGCCCGCGACCGATGGAGCCCCCTTCCGGTCCAAACGCCTGCCTTGCGTTGCGGCCCAAGGGCTCGGCGTTCTTCCCGACGACTCCGAGTGTGAGATGCATCCTGCACCTTCAGGCTTGCTCGCCAGTACACGTGGTCATCCGAGAGCCCCATCGGAATTGCCGTGGCCTCAGCATTGCTTTCTACCGACCAGCATTGTTGCTGGACCGATCGATTGTCTCATGCGCCGGTTGCGCAAGGCGAAATGGAAGGTCTCTTCGTGCGCTCAGCTGCATCGGACGCCGCGCGCGGCTTTCTCTCTCAGAAACAAGGCATGCGAACGCAAGCAAAGAAGCGCGGTAGTTTTACGCATCTCCGTGCACTCCCGCCAATTAATGTTGCCAGATTACGGTAGCAACGGTCGTGCCAATGGCACTTCCAATCTAAGCCACTGGCTGGACATAAGAATCTTTGGTCCGGCGAATGACGCCGCTGTTCTCAAACTGACAGAGGCTCGTGTAGCCGTCAGACACCGGACAAGGTGCCCCCTCAGGCAACTTTTTTGACTACAACCGGCCCAATGTCATCTCACTATCCTTGACCAAACGGACAGCGGCAGCTTGTCGAGCCAATGTGGCGTCGACTTGGGACCCCGGAGATGCGTCGCCGCTTGCGGCAGGCAGTGTATTCGACGACACAGCAGTGCTTGCGTCTTGAAACGAGCGGGCAGAAGTCCGTATATGCCCCGGCAAATTATTGCGGACGCGATGTCGCACCGAATTCTGCCCGGAGCTCGCATATTGGAGTGTCGCTAATCGGATACGAGAGCAGGAGGAGGTGTCTTCGCTCGGCGTTCGCAGTCGGAAGGTCTTGCGGTCCAGAGGGGGGTTCACAGCCAGTCGCGATTCTTGACGAAAAGGTCGACAAACAAGAGACTATAGAAGTAGATCACACCACGCGCTGGGTAAGACGGATCATTGTAGCACAACATGTCTTCTATCAGACCAGTCAGCACTATTATGTGCCCGTCCCATGGTGTTTCGTTCCCGGAGATTGACGACAAACGCAGCGCAGCCCATATTGGCCCTCGTGCGATCAACGTTTCTGCAATAAATTCACGCGTAAATCCGTCATCTGGCTGCTTGAGCCTCTCTAATCCTTCGGTGCGCGCCAACCAGTCAAACTGGTAGCCGTTGATGCCTACGTCGGCCTGCCAAACGGAAGGTAGACCCAGCCGAGGCCCTGGGCGAAAGTAGTACGACAGCATACAGGCGCAAGCATACCAACAATTCTGGTTTCCATGCGGTCGTACATTTCCGGCATAGTCTCGTCGCATGTTTAATTGGCCGTCATAGCCATGTTGTTGACCGACAAGCGGGACATCCAGCTTTACGTTTAGCACCCTACACTCCCCCAAATTTACCAGCGAGCTGGGCAAATAGCGTGCCGAACGGCGTTAGCGCCAACCGCCGGTGGCCACGCCTACTCACATACTTGGCGCGAACGAGATGGTTCTCATGGGCCCGGCGGGCGCGCATCGGCTCGTAGCTCGGATCGATGCGCAACATGATCTTCGCGACCTCACGCCGGTCCGCGCTCTCTGCATCCGCATCCAAGGGGCGCGTGCAGGTGACGGCGTGCTAGCGGTCGTAAGGAGTCAGCAGTCGACTCGATGCACTGGCATAGCAGTCTCTCAGTCATGGAAGCCATTGGACCGCAGCCAGCACGCGATGGCAACGTCTAACCAGATTGACTCCGACTCCAGCCCGTGATCCGTGACGCGCGATGATGGTCCAGCATCCCGTCATCGCGAGTGATCTTCACCCGAACAACTCCAAAACGATCACAATAGAATAAGGCTTCCGATTCCATTGGGCGGGTCGATCCATGTCGTCCAACCTAACTCTCCTTCGCCCAGAGTCCATTGCGGTGTCTGCCCAAGCGCTAATTCTAGCTGGAGATCCCATGCCCAGGGTTCGCGCAGAATAACTCTAACGAGACGGCAAAGGATGGCATGGGTCTCGCAACCGGGCAGCAGTGACCGAAACTGCTGCTGGTTGAGCGGGCCGAGGCAAAGCCGAAATTTTCCTACCATGTCCGGCATGGTTTCACCGGCAAGGGTATCAACGCCAAGCTCAAGACCAGATAGGCCAAGGCGCCACTGCGCCTGCCGTGGAATGTCGATCTCGCGCCAGATGAATTCCTCGACCCGGGCTGAAATGTTGAGATGGCTGGAAATCACACCGGCCACAAGCTTGGCGGACCGGCTGCATAAGGCAAGGACGCCGGCATGCGGCAGCAGCCGCGCCCGCCATTCCCGTTCCCTAGCTGTGTCTTCCCCGGGCACGAGCCCAAAGAGCGTGCCAATCAGCACCGAGATCGGGTCGGTTGCGCCCTCCTCGAACCGCAAATGGTGACGGTAGTACCGCCAGATCCGCAGCAGCAGGCTGATCAGACGGTGATTGAAGAAATCAAAGAAATCACCGAGCAATCCCATGCCGTCTGCATGCATGACCCGTTCGGTGTAGAAGGGCGGTAGCGGCGAGGAGGGACCATGCAGCCCGAGGAAGTTGACGTTGACCTCCACGCGCTCGCCGGCGGCATTGGCCTGTCTGATTCCCGCGATCTCTTCGGCAGGAAAGCCAAGCGTTGGCGGCGCACGGAAGCGCACCGCCTCCTGCGCGGGATCGTCGGTGGATCCGATTGGGGGAGCGTCGCTGAAGCGCCGCTCGAGATGCGCAACGAGCGAAAAGAATCCGAATGCCGAAAGCTCATCGCGTTCGTCGGGCGTAGTCAGAGTGCCGTCATTGATCCGCTTCTCGCTGGCCATAGGTAGTGTGCGTTGCTTTCCGTGCCACGAACCGAAAACCGGTGCAGCATATTGATGCCGGCAAACGTCGCGAAGAAGGCGTCGAGTACCGCTCCCAACAGGAACAATTCGCTCTCGCCCCCGATCTTGCTGTCGATCACGGCCAGTTCGATATTTCGCATTCGGATCGGAGCGCCGCGCACCACGTGATCGGTGTCCGTGCTCACAAACTGATCGAGGCCTTCGAGCAACAATTCCAGGCGACGACGCGCCTGAACGTCGTAGACTGCACGAAACTCGTAGCTGGCAAGCACAGTCCGCAACGCATCGACGTTAGCCATCGCTCCGTAGTTGCGCGCCAGATTGGTCATCAGACGGCGCAGCAAGCCATCGCTGACCGGTGGCGGCACTTCTGCAACCACCGCCGTGATGTTCGAGAAGGTTACCGAGCGAGGTGTATCAGAGGTCGGCAGATCCACGCTACCGATGGGTAACCGGTCAGCAATGGGTCCGTTGGAGCAGGTCAATTGCAGGGATACGACGTCGATTGGCGGATGTTGGCCGATGTCGAGCCGGTCAACGAAGCTCACGTAGTGATCGACGCCCCGGCCGACAACCGCCGGCCGGATACGCTCGCGAAAGTAGGCGCGGTTGCGCTCGGCGCCCGGCAGATCGTGGCGCAACAGGTCGAATGGCTCGAACTCGATGCGTTCGGGACGGCCTTGGACATAGCCGGTCACACCATCGACGGACCGGATAGCGAAGTTTGGCCCTCCCGAGGCAAGTATGCGGTATTCGGTCTTGGTCCGATTCAGCCGAATTGGCGAGGCCTCATGGCTGAAGACATTGATTGCCGGCGTGCAGTTCAAGCAAATCTGGCCTTTGCCGACACGCAACTGGGCAGGGAACGGGCGCCGAAACTCGAAGGTGAGCCTGCACTCAGTCTCCGTGTGGCCTGCAAGCGGCTCAAGACCAGATAATTCTACGTAGAGAAATTTCGACGGATAGCTCAGATACTCCTGGATGATCCGGAACCCTGAGAAGGCGTTGTGCGGCCAGGGCAAAACCGCCTCGTCATCGCTAAAGCCGACAGGCGCGATCTGTGCTGAGCCGATTGCGGCGACCTGTCGATCGGCCACGGTCACAGTTCCCTGCGAGGCGTGACGGCACAGCCATGCCAATAGGCAGCGTCCCACTTGCGGCTCTCGTTCGGTCGAGAAGAAAAGACGGAGCCGACCCTTTTTTAGACATGACAGGTTTTGCTGGCCGGTTGCTTTGATACCCAAGGTAAGGCGAGCCGAACTCGTCCGGTTCTCGAGCTGGACATCAATCATCTCAAGCGGCAGCACGTCAATTGAGTAGCAGGTGACGAAGGTGCAGTTCGTTCCTTCAATCGGCCGCGAACGCACGTTCGTGCCGGCCGCCACGTTCAGGCTCGCAGCGCTCGCCGATGATTTCAAAGCAAAAGATAGGGTCGTGATCGGCGGCAGGGCTTGAAGATATTGCGGCCACACCATCCGCAACAGGCCGTGGACGAATTCGGGAAATTCGTCATCGAGCTTTTGGCGAAGCCGCGCGACAAGGAAGGCGAAGCCTTCGAGCAACCGCTCGACGTCGGGATCGGTTGCATCCCGCCCGAGAAAGGGCGCAAGCTTCGGATTGGCCAACGCGAAGTCAGCGCCTAGCTCGCGCAAATAGGAGAGTTCGTCCTCGTAATAGGGATTAAGGGCCACCGCCGCCTCAGCCCCTTATCCGAACGTGCTTGTCGCAGATCGCATCGAAGGAAATTGGCTCCATCTGGTCGTCATAATCGAGCGTCGCGTTGACGTGAAAGCTCAGCTGCAGCGGGTTGTCGGGATCGGCATGAAAGCGGATCGACACATTCTTCAAGCGGGGCTCAAATGTCTCGATCTGCTGCTTGAGCGAACGGGCGAGCGCGCGTACTGCGTCGGCTCCCTGCCCGACCGCCTCGTTAAGGTCGGGCATGCCGAGGTCCGGCCGTGTTTCGCAGCAGCCCTGGCGCGAGTTCAGAACCCGACGCAGGTTTCCCAGAACGCTTGCCCGGAAACGGTCGAACGACACCCGGTGGGGCGCGGCTCCGTCCTCCAAGCGCTCCATAAGGCTGCGGTCGAACATCGCCTACCACCATTATTTCTTGTCGAGCTTACCCTTGAGCGTCAAAGCAAAGTCTGCGCCCATGTACTTCAAATGTGGAACGACGGCGATGCCGACGCGATACCAGCCCGGTTCACCTTCGACGTCCTCGACGATGATCTCCGCCTTTCGCAAAGGCCGCCGCGAGCGCACCTCTGCCGACGGATTCTCTTGATCGGCGACATACTGATGGATCCAGTTGTTCAGCTCGCCTTGCAGCTCTTGCCGGCTCTTCCAGGAGCCGATGTTCTCGCGTTGCAGCACTTTGATGTAGTGGGCAAAACGATTGATGATGAACATATAGGGCAGCTGGCTGCCGAGCTTGTAGTTGAGCTCGGCCGCCTTACCTTCCTGGCTGTTCCCGAAATATTTCGGTTTCTGCACGGAATTGGCCGAGAAGAAAGCGGCATTGTCAGCTCCCTTGCGCATGGTCAGCGCGATGAAGCCCTGCTCAGCTAGTTCGAACTCGCGCCGGTCCGAGATGAGCACCTCAGTTGGCACCTTGGTCTGCAATTGTCCCATTGCCTCATAGGTATGCAGATTGAGATCCTCAACCGCGCCGCCAGACTGGGGGCCGATGATGTTCGGGCACCAGCGATACTTGGCGAAGCTTTCGGCTAAGCGCGCCGCAAAGGCAAAGGCAGCGTTGCCCCAGAGGTAGTTGTCGGTTTCGCCGTCTGAGGCCTCCTGGTAATTAAAGTCCTTCACGGGAACCGTCTCTGGACCATAGGGCAAGCGCAGCAGGAAGCGCGGCAGCGTCAGGCCGAAATAACGAGCGTCCTCGCTTTCGCGGAACGAGTTCCACTTGGCATATTTTGGTCCTTCGAACACCGATTGCAGGTCCTTCAGACCCGCGATCTCTTCGTAACGTTCGACGCCGAACATGTCCGGTGCAGCAGAAGCTATGACTGGTGCATGCGACATGGCGGCCACTGCGCTCATGTACCGCATCAGCTTAACATCCTGGCTGCCACTGCCAAACTCGTAGGCCGATATCATGGCCGCGACGGGCTGGCCGCCGAACTGGCCATATTCTGCGGTGTAGACGTGCTTGTACAGGCCCGACTTGACGATCTCCGGGCTGTCCTCGAAGTCGGTGAGCAATTCGTCCTTGCTGACGCTAAGGATTTCTATCTTGATGTTCTGACGGAAATCGGTGCGGTCGACCATGAACTTAAGCCCGCGCCAAGCCGACTCGAGCCGTTGGAACTGGTCTGTGTGCAGCACGTCGTCGAGCTGAGCCGAGATTTTGCGATCGATCTCCGCGATCATCTGATCGACGAGCGTATTATTGACCTGCTCGTCGGCCCGGTTCGGTTTGATGAGTTCGGCGACGAAAGCTGCGACGCCCCGGCGGGCGAGGTCGTAACCCTCGTCGCGCGGGGTCATCCTGGTTTCGACGAGGACCTGATCCAGCAACGAAAGGTCAGTGGTCGGGGTGGCGACTTCGGCCGGCTGCTGCGCACTTGTGTCGGTCATAGCGCTCGCCCCTCAAGGAATCTCGCGGATCCGCTCACTCGCTCTTGCCGGTGAGCTCGCTCAGGAGCCGCGGCCGCGCGCCGTGGTCTTCGAGCAGATTCTGGATGGCCTTGCGGAAACCCGGTACGTTGCCGAGCGGGCTCTTCAGAGCGATCAGGGCCGCGCGTAGTTCGGTCAAAGCGCGCAGTTCGGGGATTTGCTGCACGATACGCTCGGGTTCGAAGTCCTTGAGGCTCTGAAACTGCAGTGACACCGACAGCTTGCCAGCCTCAGGCTGATCGTCGAGCTTATTCTCGGCGGAGATATGAAGAGTCAGTTCCTGGCTTTTGACAACCTCGTTAAAATTGTCCTTGTCGATATTGACGAGCTCGCGCTGTTCAATCGGTCGGTCATCGGCCTGTCCGGTGAAGTCGCCAAGAACCAGCAATTTGAGCGGCAGCTCGACATCCTCCTTGAGGTTGCCGGTTGCCGGCCTGAAGCGGATATTGATGCGCTCCTTTGGAGCGACCGAGCTTTCCTGTGCCATATCAGCTCCTGTTTAAAACTCTGCCGTGATAAAGTCAGCTAGCGGCCAAGCTGGCTCTCCCGTGCGATATCGATGCCAGCGACTCTCTTTCGGATTTGCTCGAGCACGGCGCAACGGCGCGCCTCGTCAATCAATTGCTGAGAGTCGGAATGGGTCATCGCGCGAAAGCGCAATTCGGCGACGTCGAGCGCAAGCCGAGGCTCCCAGCGTTCGAGATTGCGCTCGGCGATCACCTCTTCCATGTGCTCGAGCAGCGGGGCGGCGGTCGTCACGAAGCCGGTTTCGATGCAGAAACGTGCTTGCGCAAGCTGGCCGACGAACCGCGCTCGTTCTCCGCTCGCGCCATCCAGCGCACGTGACAGCTTCTCGAGGGCAGCCTGAGGCTGCCCATCGCCAATCAGCTTATGTGCCTCAACAACCGCGTCGTCCCCAGGATGACGGCCCGGCGACACGTCCGCACCACCGACGGCGGCCCAGGCGCGCGTTTCCTCATCCGCGAACGCCCGTCCATCATTGAACTGAAACGTCAAGATCCGCGGATAGCGTGTGACCAGCAGGGCTAGGCTTGCGCGCACTGCCGCGGCCGCCGGCTCAAAGAGCGGCCCCATTTGCTCCAATGCTTTCGCGGCATGCCGGTGAACGTCGAGCCAGAACGGTGACATCCAGACGATCTCTTCGGCCAAATTCAAGACATCGGCGTGCTGACCGGCCGCTATTTTGGTTTCCAACGCTGCGATATTGTCCGCAGGCGCAAATATCGTTGTGCGGCCGCCCGTATCCGGCGGCAGGGCGTCAAAGCGCATCCAGGAGCCGACACGATTGAGCAGATAGACCGTCGGGTCTGTGGGGGACGTGACGCGCCGGGCGGCCGAAGCTAGGCGCAGCATATCAGGCAAGTGGTCGATCAAGCCGGCCCAGTCGCCATCGGCGCCAGCCGGTCGTGCCACCTCCGTTATTGCCGGTTGAGCGACCTCAACCGGCGAAGCGGATACCGCCGGGGCGACGCCGGCCTGCTCGACAGCTCGGGCCCCCTCCGCCGCACGTTCCGTGGGCACGGCGCTTGCGCGCTTGGCTTCTTCGTAGTGCGGCCGCAGAGCCCTCAACAACTCGCCCAGAGAGGCTTGCTCATTGACCAGCTTGTCGCGCAGCTGGCGATCGAGATCGTCAAGCGCCTCATAGGCGGCGAGCACTGCCGGATACTCAGTTTCGATCGGCACGTTCTCGGCCACCTCCGGCCCAACGCGACCAACGAGCCAATCGATCGCTCCGACCCGCGCCCGTTCCCGCTTGATCGGCGGAAAGAGCCCCTCCCAATGCGCATCCACCATGCCGCGCAAAACGCCTAGGCCGACCGCAAGGCCCTGGTATCCTCCGGTCCGGAACAGACCATAGGTGGCCCAACAGACAACCAAAAGGTCCTTTGACTGGTTCGACAGGATATGGAGCGACAGCGTGCTGACTTTGCTCCAATCAACCGCAGTCGGTCCGTCGGCGTCAATGCGCCGGACCTCGGTTTCGAGCTGTTCAAATTCGGCCGCACCACGGGCATTGATGCCGGCGGGCACGGAGCCCGGCACAGGCGCGGCACCGTGCTGCGCACGCGCATCGATGTCGTCTCGAACCGCCGCCCAGTGATCAATCACCGTGACAAAACCATACGCGAACACGCATTGCGACGGATCGTGGAAAGTCAACGTCGTACCCGCCGCATACAATGAGCCGAGAGGCGACACCCTTGTAAGCCATCACTACCGTCCTCGCGCAAGCGCTGCTGGATGATGTCCGCCTTCATCTCTTTCAAGCCTTATGCCAATTGCAAAGGCTTGATTAGCAGAAACGTTCTCAATCGGAGGCGTCATGGTCCCGACAGCATGTTGCAAACTTGACATTAGAGGCATTGGTGATGGACGGCTCGGTCATTGGCCTGACGGGCCTTAGGCTCGGGCAAGCTGCGGCACGCAAGTCCCCCCTCGCGAAAACTTTGAAAGAAAATGAGACAGTTTCAGCGCGGTACGTCGAGGTTTTGTCGTTGAAACGACTTCTGAGGTGGGCGACTTCAAGGCGCACTTCCGGCTAGAGATGCAGGAGTATTCGGTGATGGCCCAGGCGCGGTCTCGCCTATATCGGAGCGAATGATGAGCGATGGTGAAGCTGGGACGTCAAGTGCCTCCCGATGCAGTGTCAATAGAACTGAGGGAATGGACGAACCTGCTGCTGAAGCGGGTTCTTCGTCCGCCGAAGCTCACCGAGACTTGAGCTCGGTTCCGGAGCGGATGTGTTCTGAACCACAGGATTTAGGGGCCTCCTCAGTTAGCGTGGATCGTGGTGCGCCAAGCCGCGAAGGAGATGAGCCACGCTCCTGCAATGAGCCCCGGTCAGGTCATCAATCAGAGCTTGGGCAGTCCAGCTCAGGCATCAGACCTGGTGCTGACACCGACCACGATGTCGGCGAGCCTTCCACAGCAGTGGTGAAAACAACGGTGACCCGCCGCAGGCCACGATGCAACACCCATCCCGACGATAAGCAACGCCTCAATGAAATCCTCAGCGATTTCAAGAGATCTGCAAGGGCCGGCCAGCCTGCCGAGCGTCGACCCAAGCCGCGATCCGCCGATGCCATGGCGAGCTCCATTCGCGGCTTTTCTTGTTGGCTCTACGAAGAGAATAAGCCGGGGATTGTTGTTCGGCCTCACGACCGTTCGCTGGATGAAGATGCCGAGCTTTACAGATCAAGGGGTGGCAGAAGAATAATCACCCCCGGGCTGGCTCATCTCCGGAACTTCATGTTGGGCACCAGTGCGCTTGAATTATCGCGCCGACGGCTAGCCGCCTATCCTGAGGATGAGACTCTCATCCAAAAGGCAGTCGACGCGGCCAAAGCGGACATTGTGAACGGAACTCCATGGCAGGGTTTCGGAACGCCGCGCGATATTAACAAGGTCGCTAGCTGTCTTCGTGGGTTCAGTGAGTGGCTAAAGACACATGCGAAAAGCGCGATAGCAGGCCGACTCAACGACCCATCGCTGCAGGAAGATCGTAAGACGTACACGCGCGTTAAAAATCGCCAATCGCGGCACGGCGACTTGAATCTGCTTTCGATGTACAATCTGTTGGAGCCGCTGCTGCGGGCGGCTCCCGCGGCGGCCGCGATGCGCGATGAGGGCTTGGAGCTGCGGACGCACCTGGCGCTGTTGGAACAGGAGATGGAAGTCGATGGGCCAACGGAAATCTCGGAAGGTGATCCGCAGCTCAACTCATTCCAGGAATCGCTAGAACAACTGCTCGTCGTGCCAAGTACGCCATTGGAACTACCAACGTCGCCAGTTGATTGGACTGAGCGCACGAACGAGCGTGCTCTTGAAGCGAGTTCTTCGGCCGTCGAGGCTCACCGAGCGAGCAGCTCTGCCCCCGAGCAGATGCGCTCTGAACCGCGGGATTTGGGTGCGTCTTCAGTTGGCGCGGATCATGGTGCGCCAAGCCGCGAAAGACATGACTCGCGTTCCGGTAACGAGCCCTGGTCGGGTCATCAATCACCGCTTTGGCCGTCCGTGCCCAACCCAGGTGCAGGACCTGCCGTTGACAGCGATCATGACGTCCGCGAGCCTTCAACTGCGGTGGTGAGAACAGCGGTGACCCGCCGCAGGCCCCAATGCAGCATCCATCCCGGCGACAGGGAACGCCTCAATGAAATCCTCAACGATTTCAAGCGCTCTGCGAGAGCGGTCCAGCCTGCCGCGCGTCGACTCAAGCCGCGATCCGCCATGGTCATTGCGAGCTCCATTCGCGGCTTTTCTTGTTGGCTCTACGAAGAGAATAAGCCGGGGATTGTTGTTCGGCCTCACGACCGTTCGCTGGATGAAGATGCCCAGCTTTACATATCAAGTGGGGGTGGCAGAAGAATAATCACCGCCGGGCTGGCTCATCTCCGGAACTTCATGTTGGGCACCAGTTCGCTTAAATTATCGCGCTCACGGCTGGCCGCCTATCCTGACGATGAGACTCTCATCCAAAAGGCCGTCGATGCGGCCAGAGCGGACCTTGTGAACGGAACTCCATGGCAGGGTTTCGGAACGCCGCGCGATATTACCAAGGCCGCTAGCTATCTTCGTGGGTTCAGTGAGTGGCTCAAGACACATGCGAAAAGCGCGATAGCAGGCCGCCTCGGCGACCCATTGCTGCAGGAAGATCGTAAGACGTACAGGCGCGTCAAAAATAGCCAATCGCGGCGCGGCAACTTAAATCTGCTTTCGACGTACAACTCGCGACGCAAGCCTCCTGCGTCAGCTATCAGTGACAGCGACTTAGATCTGTTGGAGCTGCTTGAGCAGGAGATGGAAGTCGAGGGGCCACCGTCAACCGCAGGGGACATCGCCCCGCAGCATACCTTGCTGCAGACGGCTCCCGCGGCGGCCGCCATGCGCGATGACGGCTTGGCGCTGCGGACGTACCTGGCGCTGTTGGAAGAGCAGATGGAGGTCGATGGGCCAACGGAGATCTGGGAAGGTGATCCGCAGCTCAACTCATTCCAGGCGTCGCTCGAACAACTGCTCTTCGTGCCAAGTACGCCGTTGGAACCACCAACGTCGCCTCTGCAGAACGGAAGTTCGAATTTTGATACGGCCTTACGCGGCGAAGCGCGCAACTATTCTGAGAACAGCCGGGCTTCCTGGGAGTTGGGACGACCGCAACACTCATCTCATCCGGTAGTCGCGATATCGGCTTGGGCGCCGGCGCATGATTTCGGACAGGTCGTCCCCTTTGGGCTTCACTCACGGCCCCCAACCTGCCCCCGACATCCTGATTGGCGCGCTGAATAGAAGAGGCATGCTGCCGCAGTCATTTTACCAGCCGACAAATCTGATTATTCACGGTCAGTCCTATATGGCGGTGTTGGGGCCAGGGATGAGGGAAGTGACCTCCAACAATCCGTCCAGCTTGAACATCATTCTGCGGCCCCGGTTTAAAGGAGGCTAAAGTCCGCGGCCGGAGGCTGGGCGCGCGGTTCTTCCATCCCACCACCTGCGGTAGGTACCCACGCTGGGTCCACATCAGCACGATGTTCTTGATGGGTTTGCAGGCACGCATCCACCGCTCAGACGAACCGGCAGCGCGGAGAGGTTCGTTTTAAGTCCGTCGCTCTCTGTCGACTGGTCGTAAGCGGCAAAGAGACCTTTCAATTACCCATAATTTTTGCCTCGATCGCAGCTCCCAATTCGATGTCGGTCAGCCGCGATAGTCCGCGCCAGATCACGGTATTTCCTGGAGGCGGATCGTAAGCGGCAAGGAGACCCCGTCTGGCGGAGGGGGTGAACGATCGGCTATCGGCTGCTAAGTTTGTGAGCCGATGTGAGCTTCTATGTCTGCGCCTAGTTCTGGAACTAGAACCTTCCATATGATCGAAGCGGTCGCCGACCGTCTTGAGGGAGCGCCGCGGCAGCTTCGCCGACGCTGGTCGGACGAGTTTAAGGCCCAAGTCGTGATGGAGGCGCTGGAGCCTGGCGCGAGCGTCTCGGCGATCGCCCGCCGGATCGGCATTCACCCGTCGCAGCTGTTCGCCTGGCGCCGTGACGCTCGGGCCGAGCGGCGGCGTTATCGCTCACGGCACTCGAGTTGCGAGGGTGTGGTGGCGCCTGTGGCAGGCGCGGTGATCGAGATTGCCATTGGCGAGGTGATCGTGCGCGCCGGCGTGGACGTCGACGAGGCGCAGTTGCAGCGGGTGATCCGGGCGGTCCGTTCGGCATGATCCCCTCCGGCGTGAAGGTGTTCCTGGCGAGCCATCCAGTCGACTTCCGCAAGGGTATCGATGGCCTTGTTGCGCTGGTGCGCGATGCCGGCTCAGATCCGTTCGACGGTGCGCTTTATGTGTTCCGCGCCAAAAGAGCCGACCGAATAAAGATCGTATGGTGGGATGGCTCCGGCGTGTGCCTCTATTTAAAACGGCTTGAGAAGGCGAGGTTCTGCTGGCCGCGGATCGGGCATCATCGGGTGCAGCTGAATGCTGCGCAGTTGATGGCACTGGTGGATGGGATGGACTGGAAGCGGGTCCGGACCGCGGCGGTCAAGCCGCCGGAGATTGTTGGGTAAAAGCACTGCGGCGAAGTGAATCAGCGGCCTGAAAGGGCAAGAGAACCGGGGCAAAATGTGCTCTGGTCGGGTCAATGACGCCGCCCGATCTCAGCCTCCCGAATGACGTAGAGACGCTGAAAGCCATGGTGCTTGCCATGGCCGAGAAAGCGGCCCGCGCCGATGCTCTGGAGAGCGAAGTCGCCGATCTCAAGGCCCGCAACGCCGATGCCGATGCGCGCATCGAGCGGCTGACGCAAATCCTGAAGGCCTTCGACCGCGCCCGGTTCGGCCGACGATCGGAGAAGCTCGGCTCGGCGAACGGCGACGATGAACAGCAGGCCCTCGTCTTCGAGGAGATCGAGACCGGCATCGCCGCGATCAAGGCCCAGGTCAGCAAGGGCCGTGCGCAGGCGGATGGCAAGCGTGCACCGCGTCGGCGCAAGGGCTTTGCGCCCCATCTGGAACGGATCGAAACCGTCATTGAGCCGGAAGAGCTGGCTGAGCATGCCGGCAAGCAGAAGGTGCTGATCGGCGAGGACGTGTCGGAGCGCCTGGATGTGGTGCCGGCGAAGTTCCGGGTGATCGTCACGCGCCGTCCCAGGTATGCCTTCAAGAACGCGGACGGCGTCATCCAGGCGCCGGCCCCGGCCCATATCATTGAAGGAGGCATTCCGACGGAAGCGCTTCTGGCCCAGATCGCCGTCGCCAAATATGCCGACGGCCTGCCGCTCTACCGGCAGGAGGCTATCTACGCCCGCGATCATGTCGAGCTCGACCGCCAGCTGATGGCGCAATGGATGGGCAAGCTCGGCTTCGAGCTCGAGATCGTGGCCGACAACATCTTCAGCGAGGTCAAGAAGGCCGAACGGGTCTTTGCCGACGAAACCACCTTGCCGACGCTCGCTCCGGGCTCCGGATCGACAAAGACGGCCTACTTATGGGCCTATGCCCGGGATGACCGAACCTTTGGCCGCAGCGGTCCCCCGATGGTGGCTTATCGCTTCGAAGACAGCCGCTCCGGCGAATGCGCGGTCCGCCATCTCAATGGTTATCGCGGCATCCTGCAAGTGGATGGCTATGCCGCCTATAACAAGCTCGCGCGATCCGATCGCGGCAATGATGGCATCACATTGGCTGGCTGCTGGTCACACTGCAGACGCAAGTTCTACGAGCTGCATGTTGCAGGGAGCTCGGAAGTGGCAACGGCGACGGTCGAGCGGATGGCAAGGCTCTGGCAGGTCGAGAAGACCGTGCGCGGTCAAAGCCCCGACGCTCGCGTTGCCGCGCGCCAGCAAACCTCCGCGGCGATCGTCGCAGATCTCTTCGATCTCTGGCAGCAGACCTTGCGGCGGATCTCCGGCAAATCAAAACTGGCTGAGGCGATCCGCTATGCCGTCTCGCGCCGTGCCATCTTCGAACGCTTCCTGACCGATGGTCGCATCGAGCTCGACTCCAACGTCGTCGAACGCGCCATCAGGCCACTAACAATCACGAGAAAGAATAGCCTCTTCGCTGGCAGCGACGGCGGCGGACGAACCTGGGCGACCATCGCAACGCTGCTGCAGACGGCGAAAATGAACAACGTCGATCCGTTCGCCTGGCTCGCCTTAACACTTCAGCGTATCGCCAACGGCTGGCCGAGCAGCCAAATCGACGCGCTTATGCCATGGAACCACGCAGCCTGACGGCCTCAGCTTGCCGCTTACGGCGGATCGTTGGCTCGGGCTAAATATCCTCCGAGCCGCGCGATCTTGACGACATAGTGCGAGAGCGTGCTTCGTCGAGAGCAATCGCCACCCCTGTCTTTCACAAAATGATCAAGAAGCCTGATTTCGGGATCTGTCAGCGCCGTTTGCGGTACGACATTCGGCGAGGAGCGATTGAGCATCGTCATCCAGAAGACGCGCCAACTCACAATGCAGAAGACCGCGACCAGATTGACCAGACGCTCAGCAGTTCGCAATTTTGAGTCCTCTGCTTTGCAGCCCGATTTGAGGATCTTATGGAAGACTTCGATCTTCCACCTCAAGGCATACCAGTCGATCTTATTGATGGCGTCCTTGCGCGATCGGACCGGGAGATCGGTGAGGAGCTTCCACTCGATTTTCTTTCGCCGCTTCGGCCTTCCCCGCTCCTGAGCGTGGATCACGGTCAGAGTGAGTGCGGGATATTTCGTCTGTTTGCCGATCGGCGGCAGGACGCGTATCTTGCGGTACCTGATCTCAAGAACGGCGTCGTCGGGATCGCCTTTGTCGTCCTTGACCTTGATCCGATGTAGACCCTTGATCGTCACCTCGTCCATTTCGTCGGCAATTGTATGATTGCCGTCCCCGGCAAGCCGATCAACACAGGTTCGCACCAGGAAATGCGTTCCGACCTCCTCGGCCAGGCAAAACAGCTCATAGATGTCGCTCTCGCGATCACCAATATGAACGCATCGTCCAGGAGCAGCGAGAAGGTCGGTCGATTGCCGTAAATTCCCGAGCCAGCGGATGCTCTCCTTCTGCTCGATCGGCACCCGTGTCGGATTGATCTTTCGCTTCAGCGCCGTCGTCCCCTTGAACTTCTTGCGGGTCCAGAACTTGATTGCCGACAGTCCGAGCGGAAGCCCCTCGGTCGTCACGGCGAGACTAGAATGCATCAGGATGCCGCACTGTGTGCGTCCTGCCGTCTTGCCCGTAAAGCCGATCAGATCCGGCTTCTCGCGCTTGAAGCTGAATTCCGTCGTGTCATGGAGGACGAGGATCGGTCCCTCCGTCGCCGCTACGCGCCCGCGCGTCGCCTCGAAATGACCGCAAAGAATATCCGCCTCATTGACCCGCTCATTGGAGAAGAAGCGATAGGCGGCCTTCGTGTTGGCCCAGTCCTGACAAACCAACGGGATGCTTTGACCCATGTCGCTCCCGACTTGTGCGAGCAATTTGCAGAACCGGCGACCAAGCCGCTCATCATCCCGCAGCTTCGATCAACCCACGTCTCGATACCGGTCGTCAATCGCTGAGCACGCGTCTCCGCGCGTTCCTTCACCAACCCCATCGAGCACCCCACTTCCGAATCAGGTGCTCAACAATGAATCACAACAGATTCTGCCGATTCAAGATTTCGCCCGCCGCGCCTCGCTCAAATCCGACGTCAAATGTGGGTAATTGAAAGGTCAGCTTGCCGCTTACAAAAAACAACCACCCGCCAGCGACCTTCTCGCGGCTTCCGAGTTCTTTCGAGATGCGCCTGCAGCCGCGGTGTGGACTCTGCGCGCGCACCAATGCTTAGCCGGGCTTTGCTGCCTTTAACAACTGCATCCGTCTTCAGCAACCGGCGACAACGAGCTGACCACCGACGCTCGAAAATGCCGTTTTTTTCTGAAGGCGCGTTGCCATCAGAACTGGCCGATCAGGCGATCTTGGGAAAGTACTAGGCGACCGCCCCAATCTCATTGGCACTCATATCACATCCATTGATTCAACTGCTCACCGCTGATGTTGTTGTATCTTGAGATTATCCAATAACTTCGAGCCTTCACTGAACGATCTGGACCAAGATCGCTCTGCCAAGTCCAGATAGCTTTTTAGCAACTCGGAGGGCGTTTTTACCTCGGCAACGACTCTTAGAAAATTGGCGTGATCGTGCAAAGAGGAAGCAGTCAACCTCAAACTGTCCTTCAAAGCCGCGGCGAAACAATTTGTCGTTGCTTCGATCGACTTCTGCCATTCTGGAAACACGAATGAAGCGCGCGTGGCTGTCGTCGACTCCTTAGTATGTTCGGCGGCGCCACTTGGCCCAGCAGCCGATGCTTGGGCCACTTGCGGCCCTTGTTGTGTGCGGCGTTTCTCGTCTTCAGCTACGGTCGATGCCATTGCTTTCCTCTCTGAACTGTAAAGTTGTGATTAACCTGCAGAAGATAGCACGATCTTCAGTATCCGATACCTGCCACTTCTTGTAGCTTCGATCGCAAGGACCTGACTTGACGACGAAATACAACGTGAGCAGTGCTGGCCGCGAACTATTCAGTCTGCCAGATTCCGGTAAGTGCCCCGATGGCAATTCTGCGGCGATAGTAACGCGAGCCAAGGGGAAGCAGATCGCTGATCGCCGAGTTGTGTCGGTCGCGAACGGCAGGCCGCCACAATGGCGTATCGCGCTCGATCAGCGATTGGTTCGAGAGGCAGGAGCAGCAGGTTGATGCGAGATCGGTTGCATGGGGCGAGTTCAAGGGGAGCTCGATTTGGATGGCCGAGACTGTGTGGTGGATTTTGCGAAAATTGATGCGCAAGGATAGCGCTCATGCGGTCATTGGTCATGTTTTGAGGTTCCGGGGCTATGTCGCGGAGAGTAGGGTTTCCAGATGGGGAAAACATCCGAAATGGCATGTCGCAAAGGCGTATAGGGGCTAAGCAGCACCTCCCTGGGTAAAAGCAGATGGATAGAACTAGGAGTCTCGATAGACCTCGACTGTGAGACCTTACCAGGCGATCTCAGAGAGAGGATCGCCTTGCAGTCGAAACGGCGCTGTCAAATGCGGTGCCAAGGCTGATGCACTCGCTCAGAGACATGAAAGTGATGCGTGATGAGCCGCTGCAGTCGCCTATGCGAAGCAAATGGGAGCGCGTAGTGCGGGAAATCCGCATGCTGCGTGCGATGTGGCGGGGGCTGGAAAGAGTTATGCGGGATTTTGGGTGACGAGGTGATCAGGCGGCGTGGTTTGCCGGCATTTGGATGACCTCGATGATCGTCGCGGCAAGATCGGGGTGTTCCCCGAAATTGGCGATCGCCACCCGGATCGGATCGGCGAGCGCAGCCCCGGCGCTGACCAAAACCGTCGCTGCGGCATAGACCAACTTCCTGATAGTTAATGGTCTATCCACCGGATCACTCCCTCCTCAGCTTTCTCTTTTATTGCCTTTGGTCGTAATTCCGAAATGTACAACCGAAGTACCTTGTATTTATAGCTATTGCAATCCCGATTTGTGTGAGAACGAGACTTCAGTTCGGGTGCCGGTCCATTTCCTCCCAGCGACAACCCACTGGGTTAGGAAGTGCAGAGTCTGCGCTTGGCGTCGCGCCCGATCGAGCGATTCGTTGCGGCCCCCGTGGCCGTTGCTCGCGTGGAACGCCACCAAGTAGCTTTCACGGTTCATTATCACCAGAACGCCCACTTGCGCGGGTCGCTCTCCAAACAACCGGACCAGCTCCTGCGTCGAAGAAGTCGGGCCGGCCGAGTGCAGGAAACTCATCCAGCATCATCAGGATGCTGGCGGTGCGTGCGGTCTCTTGATCAGGATGGCGATGTCCAAAATGGTCGAAGAACTCGGGCACCGTGTGGTCGGTGAGGCCGAGAGATATCGAGAGCGCGTCGTCCTTTGCCATGACGGCCGAATTCAATCTCGCCATTCTCGACATCAACCTGCAGGGCACCTACGTCGACCCGGTCGCTGCGGATCTTATCGCTCTTCGCCGCAAGCCCTTCATGTTCGCATCCGGCTACGGCCCCGAGGTCCTTCCGTCGCTGCTCAGAGGGCGCCCAACGAAAAACGGCCTCGAGTGCGACAAGGCCCTTTCAGCATTCCCGATTGCGTCCGACTTAGCCGTCCGACGCGGGCAATCCAAGAGTCCCAGGCGCAGCCGAGTTCCGCGCCATCGTCATGCGCGCCTGTCACTACCGATAAACCCGTCGGCCTCGCAAGACATGTCGTCGATCGTGATAGCAGCGCGCGGTTCCGCCGTCCGCAGTCCGTTGCCCTCTGCGCACCGGTCTCGTAACAGTGACGAGGTGATTGCGGTCGGACCCAGACGGGTCTTACGCTACCGAGGAAGTTCAGATCTTGGAGGCGCAACCACCGATACCGACATTCGGTTGCTCAAGTCGCGATCTGACCGAGGCCGATGACGATCCCTTCAGCGCCCTCTTCCTTTGAAGCTTCCATCGATCGGCGAGGTTTAAAGCGATAGGCGCCGAGATCGCGCGGGGCGTGCCGGGGAGCTCAGAACATCCGTTGTCGCAAGGCAAGCCGGACGAACCATCCGAACGTGCGATAGATCTCAACCTCGGTGTCGACGAGCGGCAGAATTCTGCGCAGGTAGATCGAGGCCATGTGCAGGGCAGCGATTGGCTGCGCCATCTTCCAGGCCTGCAGCGCCGCGGCCCGGCCCAGCCGCTGTTGCCAGGGCTCGAGATAGGCATCGCGCATACGGCTGCGCAGGCTCGGATCACGCGACATCGGCACCGCGATGCCCTCCGCCATCAGCAATGTCAGCGCGCTGAAGAACGGGCATCCGATGGTCGCATCCGACCAATCGAGGAACCGGGCGTGGTTTTTGCCGGACAGGATGTTCGGCGCCCACAAATCACCATGGTCGATCGAGACCGGGAGGTCGGCGGCATTCAGTTCGGCGATCAGTCCGCTCAGCCGCGGCCAGGCGTGATGCAGGCGTTGCAAATGATGATCGCTCAGGCCGGCGAGCGTACGGGTGGCGCGCATGGGCTCATCGCGCAGGGCGCCAATGTCGGCTTCGATATCGGTCAGATCAAGCGGTGGAATCCCGCGCGCGATGAAGCGGTCCACCGCGCCGCTCGCATCCAGCTGCAGGCGTCCGAACTGCGCGGCGGCTTCGATCCAGGCAGAAGGCGCGCGACGGGCCTCCAGCGTCGGCTCGGAATAGGCATCCATCAGGAACCCCGAGCCCGCCCGATAGCGCGCCACGAGATGCGGGACATGATCCGGCGCGATCCGCATCAACAGGTCGATCACGTCGGCCTCGACATTGAGTGGCGCCGGCGAACATTTGAAATACCAGGTCGCGCGCTCCGCGGTGACCCGGGCGAGCCAGGCGATCTCCCAGCTCCGCAACTGCTCGACCCGGAGCACCCGCCCTGCACCGAGGCGATCCGCGGTCTGCTCGAGCCACCCGACCGCGGCCACTGCAAATCCCGCCTTCCACCACGGCCGGTTGCCCGCGCGCGGTCGCATCGCGTGCCCGAGATCGAACAGTTCGCCGCGCGGCGAGACTGCGAACGGCTTGATATCCGCACGGTCGATGAGGCGATAGGCACGGGAGGCGCGCTCGAGCGGGCCGGCGGCTTCGAGCAGATGGATCTGACTGCGCGTCTCCCGGCTTCGTGGGTCCGTATACCGCCGCAGACAGCGCAGCACATACACCGGCAGCTGGAGCTGCCGCTGGACCAGAGCGATGAATTCGGCGACTTCACCGGACGCGACGGCCGGCGCACGGATCTCCGGCAATGCACCGGTGCCGCGATCGACCAACAAGCGGCGGCCGGATGCGTCGACAACAGCGATCAGATGCGTGATCTTCACGGCTTGTCCCAGCGCCGGGCGCAGCGAGACGTGCGGAAGATCACCTCGGCAGTCCCGCTACGGGGTCCGGACATCGTGGCGCGGCAGGCCTCAGACGAGCTGGATGCCATGGCTGCTGACAAGCTCGGAGACGCGGTTCCGGTAGTCGACCGCCTGCTCCATGGTGACGGCGGGACAGCACCCGCGCATGAAATCCAGCAGCAGCTCATCGGTATCGATCATATCCTCCTCGGCGTACGTGCCCTGCACCGACAGCAGATAGTCGTAGTCGACCTCCAGGCCCAGCCTGCCCGCGGCGTCCCGGGCCGAGCTTGGCATGCGCAGGTAGTCGAACGCCAGAGATCCCGGGTTGGGGTACAGCAGGTTGACGGTGATTTCCATGAAGGCCTGCGCGTGGCGCCGCAGGCAGTCGTTCAGGATCCTGAAATTCGTCTCCATGATGTCCGGCGTGATCCCGAGATGCGTGACGATCAGCCCGGCACCGATCCGGGCGCCGCGCTGAGCCGCGCACGCGACCGCTTCGAGATTGTGCTCGAGCATGTCCTGCGAGCCGTTGCGGCTGGCGGAAATGTTCATCGCCCGAAGCGAGATCGTCGAAAACGCCTCCAGGCCGATCCAGAACGTGTCGTAGTTCAACTGCTCCATCATCAGGTCGATGCGATGCAGCTTGTTGGCCTTGAAGGCGTCGGCGCGGGCGTAGGACAGAAAGCGCGGGCGATCGTCGCGGTGCATGTCGCGATACCAGTCCGGGACCCGGTCGGCCATCCGGTTCAGCAGCGGCCAGAACGTCAACGGCAACTCGTCGGTCGTGACCAAGAAGTAGTTGTAGCCCTGCTCGACGGCGCTACGGATGATGGCCCAGGCGCGCTCCGCATCGGCGCCGATCATGGCCTTGCTGCCAGGATTGATGGCGCAGAAGTCGCACGCGTTCAGGGGGACGCCGTAGTCGTTTCGCCGGCCGCCGAACTTCAGGCATCCACGCGCGAACTCGATAGTCACACCGCGCGCGCCGCGGGCACCAAGCGAGGGCATGCTGCGATGCTGCTCGGCCAGATACAGCGCGTCATGGTCGAACGGCCCGCGGGTGAGCGAGTAGTCGACCATCGGGAGCCGGTGAAACTCCTCGGGATCCTCCTCGTTTCTGATGATCCTGCCAATGTCGGCAGGATCACGAAACACCAGCTCCGGGTAACGGCTGAGATCGACGACGCGGCGCTCGGCAAGATCGGCCATCAAGCGGCTGAAACCCTCGACGACATCATTGCCGTAGAAGCCATAGTCGAACGCTGCGCGGCGCTGCATCGCGATCCGCCAGATCGCCGAGAAGCCGTCATTGCCGAGCACGGTGTGGATGTTCGGATCGAGCCGCTTGACGCGCTCGGCGATCCGGGCCGAGGCGACATAATTGGCGGTGTAGATGCTGAAGCAGACCGCGAACAGACGCGGTGCATGCGCTTCCAGATATGATATCAGCTGGTCATTGCCGGTGACCGACGCATCGAAATATGTCACCTGATAGCTGAGGCCGCGTGCGGCGAGCTCCGTGCGCAAGGCCGTGCCGAGGGTCAGCAGCCCGAGATTTGGAAAGGCGTTGGCCTGGTAGGGTTCGGCGGCTTCGTCGAACAGCGTCGAGGCGCTGTCGGCGGCGTTGATCAGAACGATCTCTTTCGTCGCAGGCAATTGGACCGAGCCGTCGATCACGGCGCCCTCTATCTGCCGAGCAGGTAGGCAAAGATCAGCGGGGCGACGATCGTGGCATCGGACTCGATGACATATTGCGGGCAATCGCCCGCGATCTTGCCCCAGGTGATCTTCTCGTTCGGAACCGCGCCACTATAGGCGCCGTAGCTCGTCGTGGAATCACTGATCTGGCAGAAGTACTTCCACTCGGGGACGTGCTCCTCCAGATCCTGCCGGATCATGGGAACGACACAGATGGCGAAATCGCCGGCGATGCCGCCGCCGATCTGGAAGAAGCCCATCGGATGCCGGGCCGATCCCTCGCGATACCAATTGGCGAGCTCCAGCAAATAGTCGATGCCGCCCCGCATCGCCGCCGGCGACATTTCGCCTCGGATACACAGCGACGTGAAGATGCTTCCAAGCGTCGAATCTTACCACCCCGGAACGAACAGCGGCAACGAGCGCTCGCAGGCCGCGACAAGCCAGCTGTGCTCGGGGTGGATCTGATAGTGCTTCTTGAGCCGGCCGCTGCGGATCAGCTCATAGCAGAATTGATGCGGCAGCTTCGGCTTCCCCTCCTGCTTCGCATCGCGCCAATGCGTCTCGATCAAATGCTGGATTTTTCGGATCGCGTAGTCTTCCGGGATGCAGGTGTCCGTGACCCGGTTCAGCCCGCGCTCGAGCAGTTCGACCTCCTGCTGCTTCGACAGATAGCGATATCCGGGCACGCGGACGTAACGGTCATGAGCGACGAGATTGAACAGATCCTCCTCGAGATTCGCGCCGGTGCAGGTGATAGCATGCACCTTGCCGGCCCGGATCATCTCCGCGAGTGACAGACCGAGTTCCGCCGTGCTCATGGCGCCGGCGAGCGTCAGCATCATCCGGCCACCGGCGTTCAGGAACGTCTCGTATCCCTGTGCCGCGTCCTTCAGGGCGGCGGCATTGAAATGGCGAAAGTGGTGATCGATGAACCCGCGGATCTCGGCCGCCATGTGCCCCTCTCTCGCCAGCGGCGCCGAAGAGCGGCACCCACTTTAAGGTTGTACATGAAAATGTATCGTACTACAAGTATATCATGGCATTGGCGATGGTCTTCTCGGGTACTGGATCGGCATACAGCGCGCTCAGGCGGTCGGCTGGCCGGAAGGAGGTCGGATGGAGGCTCACGAGATCTTTCTTGATCTTCCGATCAAGCGCGGCCATGGCGACCTCATAGCTTATTTTGCTGACGCGCTGACATCGCGACTGCCGCGGGATGTCGTCCCGATCCGCTTCGTCGTCACCGAAACGACCAGCGAATGCTATCGCTGCGAGGTCGGCGTCATCAGCAAAGGTCCGGCCGCCCTGATGGACGACCGGCTCGGCATCTTCCGTTTCAAGGATCGCAAGATTCACGGCGGCGACGACTTCAATGTCGTGTACATGGTGCCGACCGGTATCGGCGCCGAAGTTGGTGGTCATGTCGGCGACGCCGGACCAGCGGCGCGGCTGCTCGCCGCGACCTGCGACCGCCTCATCACCCATCCCAACGTGGTCAACGCGGCCGACCTCAACGAGCTCCCCGAGAACGGCGTCTATGTCGAAGGCAGCGTGATCTGCCGCCTGCTGATGGGCACGATCGGGCTTCAGCCGGTGCGGTCCAACCGGATCCTGGTCGTGATCGGCGAGCACAAGGTCGAGAAGATCACCAACTACTCGATCAATGCCACCAACGCCGCCCGCGCATCCTGCGGCTACCAATGCACCGAGCTGCTGCGGCTGGATCCGCCATTCGACATGAAGGCCTATTTCACGTCTTCCGGCAGGGCCGCCGGACGGGTCGAGCATCTGGAGCGGCTGCTCGATCTGCTTGCCGCGCGCCGCGGTCAATTCGATGCGGTGGCACTCAACACGATCATCGAATATCCCGAAGACGATATCATCGCCTATTACAACGGCCCCGACGATTCAGTGAATCCCTGGGGGGGCATCGAGGCCATCCTCACCCACGCCGTCACCCATGTGCTCAACGTGCCGTCGGCGCACTCGCCGCAGCTGAACGAATACAAGTCGATTCCGGTCGGTGTCGGACATCCGGTGATGGCCGCGGAGCTGATTTCGGCGGCCTACCTGCAATGCATCCTCAAGGGACTTTCGCGCAGCCCGCGGCTGATCGTCGACCCCGAGGCGATGCTCAATCGCAACGTGCTCACGGCCGCAGATATTTCCTGCGTCGTCATGCCCGACCGTTGCCTCGGCCTGCCCACCCTGGCCGCGCTACAGCAGGAGATTCCTGTCATTGCGGTGCGAGACAGCACCAATCGCGCGCGTACCGATCTGTCGATGCTGCCATGGGCACCGGGCAAGCTGTTATATGCGGAGAATTACCTGGAGGCCTGCGGCCTGTTGAGCGCGCTGCGTTCCGGTGTCGCCCTCGACGCGTTGCGCCGTCCGTTGCATCGGCTGGAAACCCCGATCATCAGGCCGTCGTGGGACATGGAGCCGGTGCAGGCCAGGTTGAGTGCTGCTGGATGAGGCCATGGCGTGCCCTCACGCAAACGTCGAGGCGCTGCTTTCCGAACTCCTGCCGTCGGAGCCGATGCTTTGCGTCTGGCCGGACCGAATTGCTGCACAACTCCGGCGCTTCCAGGGCGGCTTCCCTGGCGAGCTGCTCTACGCCGTAAAGGCCAACCCTCTCGCTTCCGTCCTTCGCGCGCTGTGCGCAGCCGGGTTGCGGCGTTTCGACGTGGCTTCGATTGCCGAAATCGAGGCCGTCACGGCGATCCGCCCCGACGCCGAGCTGTTCTTCCATAACCCGGTCAAATCACGCGACGCGATCCGCAGGTCGGCCAGCTTGCCGCAGATCCATAGCTTCGCCGTCGATCATGCCGATGAGCTGGCCAAATGCATGGCCGAGACCGACCGGCGAGATATCCAGATTGCCGTGCGGATGGCGACACAGCGCGCCGACGCGGCGCAGGATTTCAGCACCAAGTTCGGCGCGGCACCGGCCGAGGCCGCGCACATCCTGCGCGCGGCCCATCAGGCCGGCTTCGCATGCGGTCTCACGTTTCACGTCGGCACGCAGTGTCGCAATCCCCAGGCCTATTTCGATGCGCTAGCGGCCTGCGGTGAAGTCGCAGCCGTCGCGGGCGTTCCCCTGGCCAGCATCGATGTCGGCGGCGGCTTCCCGGCGGCGCGTGCGGGCGAGATCGTCCCGCCGCTGGAAATTTATTTCGACGTGATCGGGCGCAGCTTCCGCGATCTCCATATCGAGAGGTGCCGGCTGCTGTGCGAGCCGGGCCGCGCGCTCGTCGCCGAGGCCTGCGCGGTGCTGGTTCAGGTCGTGCATCGCCGGGCCGATCGTCTGCACATCACCGACGGCGTGGCAGGCAGTTTCGGCGAACTCTCCTTTCTCGATCACCGCGTGCCCGCGCGGCTGTACCGCAGGCGAGGGACCGACGTCCGTGTGGTGGACGGCGAACCGAACACTTTCACATTGGTGGGGCCGCTTGCCTTCGACACACGAGATGAGCTGCCTGGCGGTTACATCCTGCCCGCAGATGCGCGTGAGGGCGATTGGATCCTGCTCGGTGAGTTGGGGGCTTACGCCACCTGCCTGGCGGCTGATGTTCAGACCTATCGACGACCGATCGAGGCGACGGTTGCTGAGTGGCCATGGATCGATGCCCGGGAGCGCGACCATGCGGCCTGAGACAGCTGATCGAAGCGAGCCCATCATCCGAGGCTGCGATGTGCCCGACCTGCTGCAGCGACTGCAGCCGGCCGAGCCATTGTTCTGCCTGGACCAGACGCTGCTCGACCAGCGGTTACGCGACGTGCTGGCCGCGTTCGACGGCGACATCTGCCATGACCTGCTGGTGAATCCGCACCCGCAGATATTGGCGAGGCTCGCACAAGCGGGCATCCGCCGGTTTGCGATCTCGAGCCCCGCTGATCTGGCTCTGCTTGATCAGCTCGCCAAGCCGATCGTTCCGGTGCTGCGACAGCCGATCAATTCGCGATGCGATCTGCAGGTCATGGCGCGGCGCGGGGTGCGCGTCTTCGCCATCGATCGCGAGGATGGCCTGGCTAAACTGCATGACGAAGTCGGCTTTGACGAGATCGAGGTCGAGGTCATGGTGCCTGTTTCCCTGATCAGGCAACCACGCGAAGCCTCCGACCGGCTGCATGACCGGGCGATCGAGACCATGCTCAGCGCAAGCCATGCATATGGCTTCTCCACATCGATCGCGATCTGTCCGGGCGTATCATCCGGCAGCGATGTTGCCGCCGCGCTGGCTTACGGCCGATCGCTCGCGCAACGCTCCGGCATTGCCCTCGCGGCAATCAACCTCGGCAGTGCGGAGATCCGTCCCGGCGGCGAAACCATCGAACAACTCTGTACGGCCGCCTTCGCACACGCCACTCGGCTCGGCCTTACGACAACCCGCCTTCGGCTCGACGCCAGCCGTGCCGTGGTGGATTCCTGCTGCAACGTTGTGATCCAGGTGCTGTTGCGCAAGCCTGACGCCATCTACCTCAACGATGGACGTTTCGGCTGGTTGCATTCGCTCGACCGCCGGCTTCGCCGCGACGGTCCGGCGCCGCGGCTGCGCCGGCCGAACGGCACGCCATCCAGCACCACGCGCAGCTTCCATGTGTTCGGGCCGACCTGTGATTCCTGGGACGCCTTCGAGATCGCGATGGTGCTGCCGGCTGATGTCAAGGAAGGCGACTGGATCGAGATCCCGGCCATGGGCGCAGACACGTTGCCCTGGGCCTGCGCCTTCAACGGTCTCCATCCCGATCTGTTTGCCGTGATCGCCCCACGATCCGGATTCCCGCGATCCGAAGCCGGCTGATCCAGCCATGCAGCCGTTCCAATCACGCATCCTCCATCCTCAACAGCGAGTGCGCAGTCATGAAACGATCGGGCGAGATCGAGCGGCGTCACGACATGACGCACGAACGGTTCTTTGGCGAGATCTTCCAACAGCAGCCGGCCGTGATGACCGAGCAGATCTCGCATTGGCCGGCGCTTGCGGCCTGGGTCCCCGGCTACTTCAAGAGCCGTTACGGGCAGACGCCGGTTTGGCTCAGCCGCTATGATCCCTCATCGGAACGGACCTTCCTCGAACAGAATATCGACCACCAGTTCCGCGAAGGCACCATGGCGGAATATGTCGATTCGTTAACATCCGAGAACGGCCGCTACTCCATTCGCGAAAGTGTCGGCCTGCTGCAGCGGAATCCGGAGCTGCTCGACGACCTCGATCATTTCCGGCCGTTTGGCTGCGTTCACGAGCCTCCCGACGATCAGTTCATGGCGCTCTGGTTCGCGCCGAAAGGAACCATCACCGGCATGCATATCGATGTCGGAGAGAATGTGCTGTTTCAGCTGCACGGCCATAAGCACGTCATGCTGTTCTCTCCCGACAACACCGCACTGCTCTACGAAGAAGACCTTTCTAAGCTCGACGCGCCGGGGCTGGCCGATCGTGTCGATTCCGACACCCTTCAGATGTGGCGTCATTACGTGCGCTGGAGCAAGGTCAACGCGTTCAATCCTGATTTCGCGCGATTTCCTCTGCTCGGCGCGTCGAGCTATCTTGAAGCGGTCATCGGACCGGGCGACGCCCTCTACATCCCGTGCGGATGGTGGCACACCGTCCGCTCGCTCGATGTCACGATCAGCGTGTCGAAATCGGTGTTCAAAGACGAGTTCCTGCGGTCAGGGCCTCCATTGACGGATGCCAGGCCAGTTGCAGCCACACGGGAGACGCGCTCATGAGATACGCAGGGACGATCGAACGGGCTCCGGCGATGACGCACGAACATTTCTACGACGCCTTCTTCCAGAAGCGACCGGTCGCCATGCCGCAGAGGATCTCGCATTGGCCGGCGCTGGCACAATGGAGCCCGGAGTTCTTCAAGCGCAGTTATGGCGATCTGCCGGTATGGTTGAGTCGCTATGACCCGCACTCGGAACGATCCTATCTCGACCAGCATATCGAATATGCCAGCCGCAAGACGACCATGGCCGACTATGTCGACGCGCTGTCCGGAGACCACGGCTTCTTCTCGATCCGGGAAAGCATCGGGATGCTGCAGAGCCATCCGGAGTTGCTCGATCATGTCGACGGCTTCCGGCCGTTCGGATGCAGCCGCGAACCGGCCGAAGGTCAATATATGGCTCTCTGGTTCAGCCCGGGGCACGACACCACCGGGATGCATATCGACCTGGCGGAGGGATTGTTGTTCCACATCTACGGGCACAAGCGGGTCATCCTGTTCGCGCCGGATCAGACCGGGCTGGTCTATGAGGACGATCTGAACAAGCTCTATGCCAAGAGGCTCGAAGAGCGGATCGATCCCGAGGATCTCGAGATGTGGCGCAACTTCGTCCGCTGGAGCAAGGTCAACCCATTCGAACCGGACCTCGAGCGGTTTCCAATGTTGCGGGACGCCACCTATTTCGACGTCGTCATCGGCCCCGGCGATGTGCTCTATATTCCGCTCGGCTGGTGGCACGCCGTGCGATCGCTCGATACCACGATCAGCATTTCCAAATCACTCTTCAAAGACGAATTCCTGCGCGCATGACGAGCCCCGATCAGCCTGCCGACTGGCAATGGTCCCTGGACCCGCCCCTGCTGCGGGAGGCGTTGTCGCGCTTCGGATGCAAGGCGGAGGCCGCCGAACCGGTCGGAAGCTTCATCAGCAAGGTCTATGCCTGCCAGCGCGAACACGACTGGATCGCATTGAAGATCACGCCTGACTGGTTTCACGACCGGAATGAGATTCTCGCGGAATTGGATTTCATCGCCTTTCTCGAGCGAAACAATGTGCCGGTGTTGCGCCCGGTGCGATCGGACGGCAATCAGCTGGTCGAAGTGATCCCGAGCGACGATGCCGATCTGCTGGCATGTGCCTCGCAGTGGATCGACGGCGAGGCTGTCGAAGGCCCGGACTGGACTGCGGATTACTTTCGACGCACCGGCGCCATGATGGGACATATTCACGCCGCCTCGACGCTCTACCCGGCCGTGCGGAAACGTCAGCGACGGCCCAACTGGGACCATGACGACTACTACGAAGAGGGGCTCGCCAGACTTCCTACCCGGCTGTCGCACATCGCGGCGAATGCCAGACAGCTGGTGGAGCGGCTGCGAGGCCTGCCGATAGACCCCGCCCATTTCGGCTTGCTGCATGGTGACATGAACGTCGGCAATCTGCTGTGCTGCGATGACGGCAGCATGCGGGTGATCGACTTCGAGAACTGCTATTATGGCTGGTTCATGGACGATATCGCCGCGGCCCTGTACTACACCGCCCACGATCGCTGGGAATATTTTCCGGACGATACCTACCTGCAATGGAGCGCCGCGAATGGGTTGGCGCCGGATGGCGCTGCGTTCGGCACCTTCTACTTGACGCACTTTCTCGAGGGTTACAGGTCCGTGCGCGCGGTTGGTCGGGATTGGATCGATCGAATACCCGACTTCCTGCAGCTGCGGCACCTGGACGAGTTTCTGGCCAAGTTCGACGGATCGCCCTCCTTGTTCGATGCAGAGGGCAATCGGGCGACCCTCGAGAGCTACGTCCGCGAACTCGAGGCCGGGGTCTTCCTGTGACGGCCGCCGCACGACCCGCTCAGGTCTCGTCGTCGGCCGGCTTCCACGCCAGATCGTAGCCGGCGAAGTCAGGCACCGCAGCGCCGAGTACTTCCTGGGCGAAGGGCCGGAAGTCATCCGGCGCGGCGCGCGAGATCGCGGCCGACCAGGCCGACGCGGCGTCCTCCTCGTGCCCCTGGCGCCGGACGATGTCCAGCATCACGCGCTTGCGGTCGGGCGTCATGCCGGGGTGCGCGAGCACCCACTCCCGCATCCGCGCGTTATGATCGACATAGAGACGCTCATTCAGCACGTCGAGCCGATGATAATAGTCCGCCGGCGTCATCTGGAGCGGCAGCCGCATCGACAGGATCTCGTTGCCGATACAAAGATAGGACGGGTCGAAGATCCGACCCTGCGCCAGATGGTCTTGATGAAGACCTGTCTCTGGCAGCGAGAACGGCACGAACACCATCGGCAGCACGTTGGGGCACTTCTCGGTCAATTCGACCAGGTAGGACGTTGTCTCCTGTTCGAAATCCCTGGCGCTGAGGCCATAGATATAATTGACGATGATGAAGAACGGACATTGCGCGCAGATATCGATCAGATCCGACCGCCTGTTCTTCGCGTAGTCGGTATGGATGTTTTCAAGTCCGACCTCCAGCAGCACGAAACCGGCGTCGGTGAACAGCCGGCGCATCTCTGGCTGCCTGAGCGCCGAAGAAGTGGTGAATCCCATCGCGTAGCGGTCGCCAAGCCCACTCAGCCCATGCATGATGGCCTTGCCATGCTCTCCCAGTCCAAACAGCGGATCGTTGAAGACGATCAGTTTCTCGCCACAGGATGCAATATCTGCAACCACATCGGCCGCGTCGATGGTTGCAAAGTTCGTTTCGGCATCGGTGCAGAACGAACAGGTATACGGACATCCGGTCGAGGATAGCGCGTTGCGGAAGCCTTGCGCGGGAATGAATCCCCGCGCCTGAAACTCTGAATAACGCGGCAGGCGATCGATGGAACGCGTCGTCGCGTAGCTGCGCTGCAGCCTGCCTTGGCCCACGTCATCCAGGATCTGCAGGAACAGCGCCTGGTCGCACTTCTTGACGATCGCATCGGCGCCGGCGCGATAGCAATGCTCGGGAAAGCTGACCGCATGCGGACCGCACACGACGATGCAGCCATCGGTCTGGGCGCGATAGGCCTCGATGGCGTTCTTCAGGGCATAGGCAGCAACGCTGAACAGCACGATGAAGACGACGTCAACGGCGGCACCGCGCCGGCGCGATTCCGGCTCCCAAATCACCTCGACATCCGCGCCTCGCTGGGCCGCCCACGCCGCGCAACTCAGCAGCATGATGGACTGTCGATCGTCGCGGGTATCGCTGCAATAGCGATCGATCGTGACCGCGTATCCCGCGGCGAGATGCTCGAAGGCCACTCGCAACGAACGCGACCGCTGGCCGCGTGCACCGGGACGTGAGATCGTGCGGACCGTTGCCATCATTCTACCCCGCCGACACGTTCGGCGACGCGCGGATGTGACCGGACATCAGCCGGTTGCGCGTTCCGTTGACGAAGAACAGCATGCGGACAAAGGCGATCGGATTGAACAGGATGGCGCTGTTGAGCGCAGCCGAGACCGGCGCACCGTGATCCCGGTAGGCCGCTTCCAGCGTGGCCTGCCGGCGCGGCAACTCGGTCCAGTAGATGCCGGGCGCGCGATGATGGGTGAGATGGGTCGAGATGTTGTGCAGATCGAGGGCGGAGAGGAATCGGCGGTAGCGGCTGTCGAGCGGAACGTAGGTGGCATAACGATAGGGATCGGCGGGTACGCCGGGCACGTGGTCGGTGTAGTTGTACACCGCCACCATCAGAGTCGATCCAACCCACGTCACTGGAAGCCAGAATAGAACGGCCGCGCGCCAATCCAGCAGCGCCAGCACCGCGGCCAGCACCAGCGTCATCACAAAGCTCGCAATGCATTCGACCTTATGTCGCACCTTCATCTCGCGGAAGAACTGAAGAATGTGAAGCTCGCGCAGCGCCAGGCGGAGGTAGGCCCAGATGCTAGCGTGAGCGGACGTATGGCCAACCATCGTGGTGGTCGTATCGGCGTCTCCATTGTTGAAGCGGTGATGATGGAAATGCAGGTACCGGTACCAGATCGCCGGCAATGGCAGGACGCAGAAGCAGAGCCGATGCGCCGTGTTCAAAGCAGGACTGCGAAAGACCGGAAAATGCGTGGTCCAGTGCAGGATGGCTTCGAGACGTCCGCCCAGGATGCAGCCGACCCACAGCATGATCAGTTTCGCCCATAGCGGTGCGGTATCGAAGTGCCGGAACAGCAGCAACAGGAGAGCGACGATCAAGCCGAGATAGGCGACGAGCACGACCCCGCCCCAGCGGACCGAGGACGCATCATTTGCTGTCGCGCCTGCCGTCCTATCAGTCATGGTCGACCAGCGAAATAGCGGCCTTGGTCTTCGTGCCGCGTGCATAGGGGATCGCCGCGACGATCTCGACGCCGACCTCGACGCCGTCGCCAAGCAGGCCCCGCATCCGGGCCTCGATCTTTTTGCGCGCCAGCCGATCGATCGGGCTCGACGGGCTCGCGGCAGGAACCAGATAGACACCGACCCTGTCGCGGGCGTGTTGAACAATCTGATACTGGATGCCGTTGACCGGAATGCGGGATTCCAGCACCCAGTTATAGGCATCGTCCATGATCGTGCCAGCCGGCACGATCATGCCCGATTGGGTGACGAAGCTGTCCCCGATCCGGCCCATCGGCTGGGAGATCCGGCCGAAGGTGCAACCGCATTGGCATCGTGTCGCATTGCCGAGCGCGCTGGCAAAGTCACCTTGGCGATAGCGGATCAACGGCGTCGCTTCATTGACGAGATTGGTGCCGACCACCTCTCCTATCCGATCCGTCGCACATCTGCTGCCAGTGTCGGGATCGATGATCTCCGCAAAACACGCATCCTCTTCGAGATGGTAGCTGCCGAACGGGCATTCGAGCGCGATCCGGATCAATTCCTCGCTCGAATATTCGTCGCAGATCGGCACCCCCAGGGCGCGTGACAGGTCCAGCCGTTCAGCACGGGTGGATGCCTCGGAATGGGTGATGACGAGCTTCACCCCACATTCGGAAAGGTTGACGCGAACACGCGCCAACTCGCGCAGATAGCTCGGGTAGAGGGAGATCACCGACGGTCGTTGCTCGCGAATGACGCGACAGGCCTGCTCGATCGGGGTGCGGGTCGACAGGAAATCCTGCGGAAACAGGCCATCCGTCGAGCTGAACCACCAAGGGCAGGTGATAATGAAGAGCGTCGCATCGGCCGGTCCGAGCTGCCCGCTGCTCTGGAAGATGTTCTGCCGGGCCATCTGCAGATTTTCGAAATGCACGCCGTTCTCGCTGACCGCGAGATAGACGAAGCGCCCGGAGGATCCGGAGCTGGTGGTCATGAACTCGACGTTGTGCAGGCTGCTGACGGAATTGTCCGGCCAGCCGGCGATGAGATCGTCCTTGGTCAGGAATGGCAGGCGCTCGAAATCGGCCCAGCCCCGCAAATCGGCGGGCGCGAATCCGACCGCGCGGTATTTCTCCCGGTAGAGTGGGACGGTTTCATAGGCATGGGCGACGATCTGCTGAATGCGGCGAAACTGCCAATCCCGGATCGCCTCGATCGAGGCCTGCCGAAGCGCGATCATGCGGTCGAAATCGGCGTCATAGCACTCTCGCAACTTGCGGTGATCGGACGCTGTTTCGGCCCTAATGAGATCGGGGCCGATCTTCGCCTCCATCCATCGCTCGCTATTCCTCGAATACGGGCCTTCCGGCGCGTCGGTGCGATCCATCGCGGGCTCTCGTGCTGGTCGTCATTCAATTATCGTTGCGTTCGCCGTGGCTCCTGGTGAGCGGGACCGGACAATAGGACCCGGCCGTCCGGCCGCTTGCCGGCCCAGGCCAATCCGTTGGACAGGGCGGCTCGTCGGGCTCGGATGTCGGCGGCTGCGCGGCGCAATAGGACGCGACGTCCGATGACGGCTGACAGTCGGACGGCGCGGGCACACAGCCTTGTGGCACCTGCTGCCGATAGACATCGACCGGCGCACTCTGTTTGACGGAGTAGAGGCAGAACTCCATCTCGCGGCTATTGGCCACGACCAGCATCGCGCCGTGTGCTCCGTTATAGCGCTTCTGGCTCCCGGGCTGCACCGGGCAGCTCTTCTGATCGTACAGATACGGATTGCCACCCAGACCGTTGACAAAATATGGCATGCCCTCGATTTCGAGGCGCTCATAGGCGTGTTCGTGGCCGGACAGGATCGACGTCGCGCACCATTGCTTGAAGGGCCATCGCATCCAGGCCCCAGGGGCATCCTCGCGCGCGGTGGTGTAGGGCGGGTGGTGGAAGTACACCAGCTTCCATGGCGCTTTCGATGCCGCGAGCGCTTCCCTCAACCAGCCTGCCTGCTTGGAATTGCAGCAGGTCCCATCCTGCTCATGATAATCGCTGTCCAGCCCGAACAGTTCGACCAGTGGACTTGGCGCGACGTTATAGTAGCGCCCCTGCACTGCCGGCTGAGTGTTCGGCGAATATTGCTTGAGATAGTCGAAAAAATCCAAATAAGGATAGGGCGTGCCCCAGGCATATTGAGGATCCTTGCGCGTCGTTCCCCAGTCGTGATTGCCAAGAGTCGGAAAAAACTTCTTCTCGCGCACGAAGTTGCCGTAGTGATCCGCGATGTTGCGCTTGATGGTGCTCTTCTTGCCGCTGTTGTAGTTGTCGTCCCCGACCGTGATCACGAAGTCGACGGAGAGCCGCTTGCGCCAGCCTTGCGCCATCTTGGAGACGACGCCTTCGCATTGATACTTGCTGTAGCCGAAATCGCCGATCACGACAAAGCGAACCAGATTCGGGTCGGGCGTGATGCCCTTCCCGCAGGCGGCCAGATCGCTCTTGACCGGCTGCTCGCCGGCACTGCAGCTGACGGTGCGGTACTGACAGCAGGGGCATGTCTCTTTCGCTTCGTTGCGGGCATCCGCAAACGAGCGTGCGTCGCCCGCCTGCTGTGCCAGCAGCGGCGCCGACGGCCACAGCATCAGAACGGCTGCGGCGAGGAGCGATCCGCAGATGAAGATCGGCCATCTGACAAACATCAAGGCGATGCAGCACAACCCATCCGGCATCATCAATCCTTCCCGCCCACTCGCCGCGGCGTTGCCAGCACGATCGGGCTGATCGCCGATTGATCGGCGGTGACCGCGGTACCGGCGGCTGGCATCGGCTGCGCCTCGGCCTCCAGGTCGAGTGAGTGGCTCAAATCCGTGGTACGAAGCGATTTTGTCACGAAGGCTCGACTGACAAGGTCGACGACAACCGACGGATTGAATTTCCGACAGGAAAATACATCCAGCACGAACTGGCTTTGCAGCGGCCAGGTATGGATGGCGCAATGAGAGGTCGAAAGAACCACGATGCCGGTGACGCCGCCTTCGTCCTTGAAGGGCTCGCAATTCATCCGCCGGATGTCCTCTTCGACCTCGTAGATATGAGGGGATCCCAGCGCGCGCATGTTGAGAGCTTCGACCAGGTCGTCCAGCAGGCCCTTGATCCCAGACATGCTGCGTAGCCGGTCGGGGTCGCCAATTCCGACCGCCTTGATGTGCCGCCCGAGGATCACGTGGGCCCCCTGCTTAAATCACTGGTCTGGTTCCGGTCGCAATCAAAGAGCGCCTGCGAAATACACCGGCGCGAAGCTCTGTGTCGTCCGCTTTCGCATTCGGCTCGCGGAGACGGCGTTGTAATCTATAATCCTTTCAATCTATGGTGTCTAGTTGTAATCCGGGCAATTCTCAATCGCCACGGATGTTGCGCCGTTGACGGATGCGACGGTGCGACACCACGCGATCAGGGACATGTATTCCGATCGGTTTGGCGCCACCTATGTCGAGATCAGCCCAGTTCGTTACAAGTCTTACCGATGACTTTGGTCGCTGTGAAAGGCGAAGTAGCACCCGACAGCTGTCCAACATAGCCGGTGTCGAACAGCCCTAGTCTGACTGAGTGTGCGCCGGGAGGCCGGCAAGGAATAGATGGTGAGAGTCCATTACGATGAAGGAGTAGCGCCCCACATCGGCCCCGAGCCGTGCGGCAGCGTCCGTGAGGGCGTTGGCGAAGCGTCGGCAGGGGAGCATACAGGCCAGCCATTGAGCCGCGAAAGAAGATTATCCCGGGAGTCGACGCTGTACTCAGAGCGGAAGGCGACGCGGACGGGTGCGATAACGCGAGCACCTGGACGTCCCGGCGTGGTCGTAGACCCTGGCATGTATGGACGTTCCTTGCGCGGAAACCGGGAGATCTCGAGTCTGACCGGGGGACGGTTCGGCCGCCCCGGCCCGCACCGGGAAGGCGAGGAGCCGTAGCCGGTGATGCACGGACACGAGAAGTCAGACCCCGCCATATTAGCAACGAAGCTGACGAACAAAGCTGGGCGACCGGCGGCGGAGTCGGCGGAGCGAAGGGCGGGGGCCAAGGGGAACGCGAACCAGCTCAGCACGCGCCGGGCGCAGGACCGGGAAAGCGTGTCACAGGCGCTGGAGCGCGTACGTCAAGCCGCAAGGCAAAGGAAGAAGGAACGGTTCACCGCGCTCTACCACCATCTCAGCCTGCCTATGCTCAGGACGGCGTTCTTCGCGCTTAAGCGGGAGGCGGCGCCTGGAGTGGATGGGGTGACGTGGCGGGACTACGAGGCCGATCTCGATCGCAAGATCGCAGACCTGCACGCACGGGTCCATCGGGGAGCGTACCGGGCGCAACCAAGCCGCCGCCGGTATATTCCGAAGGCGGATGGCCGTCAGCGCCCGCTCGCAGTGGCTGCCCTGGAAGACAAAATCGTCCAACGCGCAACTGCTGCCGTGCTGAACGCGATCTTCGAGGAGGACTTCCTCGGATTTAGCTATGGCTTCCGGCCCGGGCGCGGCCAGCATGATGCGCTGGACGCCCTGGTTGCCGGGATCAACAGCACGAAGGTGAACTACATCCTGGACGCCGACATTCGGTCGTTCTTCGATGGGGTCAGCCAATCTTGGCTGGCCCGCTTCGTTGAGCATCGGGTCGGCGACAAACGCATCATCCGCCTGATCCAGAAATGGCTTAAGGCGGGCGTTCTTGAAGACGGAATCGTCACGACCAATGATAAGGGAACGGGCCAAGGTTCGGTGATCTCGCCGCTCCTCGCCAACGTCTACCTTCATTTTGTGTTCGATCTCTGGGCCGAGCGCTGGCGACGGCGCGACGCTACGGGCGATATGATCATCGTGCGCTTCGCCGACGATATCGTCGTCGGTTTCGAACATGAGGACGACGCCCGTCGCTTCTGGGACGCGATGCGAACGCGACTGCAGGAGTTCGCACTGTCGCTCCATCCGGAAAAGACCCGCCTGATCGAGTTTGGCCGCCGTGCTGCGACCAATCGCGAGCGGCGCGGGCTCGGCAAACCGGAGACCTTCAATTTCCTCGGGTTCAGCTTCATCTGCGGCACATCGCGCCGAGGCGGCTTCCTGCTCAAGCGGAAGTCACGGCGCGATCGCATACGAGCGAAACTCAGCGAGATTAAGGATGAGATGCGACGACGGCGGCATCAGCCGATCCTCGACCAGGGGAAATGGTTGAGGCAAGTCGTCACCGCTTCTTCGCCTACCATGCCGTGCCGACCAATGGGCGCGTGCTGGAGGCGTTCCGCTACCACGTCATCGACCTATGGCGGCGCTCGCTAAGGCGACGCAGCCAGAAGGACCACCTGACTTGGGCGCGGATCACGAAGCTGTCGGATGACTGGCTCCCGAAAGCGAGGATCCTTCACCCCTGGCCAGAACAGCGCTTCGCCGTCAAGCACCCGAGGTGGGAGCCGGATGCGGGAAAGCTGCATGTCCGGATCTGTCCGGGGGGCGCTCAGCAATGAGCGTCCCTACCGGGATCACAAAACCGCCGGCTAGAATCAATGATGGTTGCAGCATGGACCATTAGCCGATGAGGCCGACATGAGCGGGCGTGGCACGAAGACGAGCGAGAAGCGATTTGAGGCGTATTTGGAAGGGCTTGCCAGTGTCATCGGCCATGCTGATCGGAAGGCGCCGCTGCGCGACTATTGCGTCGGCCTGATGGCCTGTGGCGGTCGCAAGAGCGTGGAGCCGATGGCGGCGGTGACGGCTCCGGAGCGGACGGCGGCCCAGCATCAATCGCTGCTGCATTTCGTCGGCAGCGGTGCCTGGTCGGATGAGAAGGTGCTGGGCAAGGTACGCGAGATGGTCCTGCCGGCGATTGAACGCCAGGGCCCCATCGAAGCCTGGATCATCGATGACACCGGATTTCCCAAGCAGGGGCGACGCTCGGTTGGAGTTGCACGGCAATATTGCGGGCAGCTCGGCAAGCAGGATAATTGCCAGGTGGCGGTGTCGCTGTCGATTGCCAACCACCACGCCAGCTTGCCTGTCGCTTACCGCCTTTATCTTCCGAAGGATTGGACTGAGGACCGCGATCGGCGGCGCAAGGTGGGCATTCCTGCCGAAGTCGGCTTCCAGACCAAGCCGGAGATCGCGCTGGAGCAGTTGCGGTGGGCCTGCGCGAGCGGCCTTCCGCGCGGTGTCGTGCTGATGGACGCTGGCTATGGCAACAACAGCGACCTGCGCACCGAGATCACGGCGCTGGGATTGACCTATGTGGCGGGTCTTCTGTCGAGCACGACGGTATGGGCGCCCGGCACCGGTCCCTTGCCGGCGAAGCCATGGTCGGGCCGCGGCCGTCCACCAAAACTGATGCGCCGCAACCGTCAGCATCAGCCAGCCGCCGTCAAAGCGCTCGCGATCGGCCTGCCGGCCCAAGCTTGGCGCACCATAACGTGGCGGAAAGGAACGAACGAAAAGCTGACCTCGCGCTTTGCCCGCGTGCGGGTTCGTGCCGCGCATCGTGATTATTGGCAAACCACCCGGCGAGCGCAGGAATGGTTGCTGATCGAATGGCCGAAAGGCGAGGACCAGCCTACCAAATACTGGCTCTCGACATTGCCGGAAGATGTGGCATTCCGGACGCTCGTTGAGACGGCTAAATTGCGCTGGCGCATCGAACGCGACTATCAGGACCTCAAGCAGGAGGTCGGGCTCGGTCACTTCGAGGGACGCGGCTGGCGCGGCTTTCATCATCACGCAACGATGTGCATTGCGGCCTACGGATTCCTGATCTCCGAGCGGGAGACGATTCCCCCCTCAGGCGCTCGGCGCGCCCGGCCGATCCCGCTCAATCGCATTCCCGCAGATTACAGACCCCGCGGATCTGCCGCTGCGGACCCAACGTCACATTCCAAATTCGATCGCGACGATGCGACGGCGGCTCGAACATGGGCTCGTCCGAATGCTGTCGAGATGTCCTTGTTGTGCGATCAAGTTCGACCACTACACAGATCATCGTTTGTGACGCAGTCAGACTAGGTGTTTGGTCCCGGACTTTGATGGTGCATTCTTATCGCACGATTCGAAGGATGCGCTATGGGACAGGTTCTACACGGCTGCGCCACCACGACGGAGGCAGTCCGTCGAGCAATACAAAATAGTCAAGAGAGCCTGAGAGCGCTCGCCAAGCGCTATGGGGTCAATCAGAAGACCGTCGCGAAGTGGAAGCAGCGCAAGACCGTCGCTGATCTCCCGACAGGTCCCAAAGATGCCAAATCGACTGTCCTTTCCGTCGAAGAGGAGGCGATCATCGTTGCTTTTCGGCGGCATACGCTGTTGCCGCTCGATGATTGCCTCTATGCACTGCAGCCGACCATCCCGCATCTGACGCGGTCATCGCTGCCTTCAGCGCCACGGCATCAGCCGATTGCCGGAGGTCGAAGGCAGTAAGCCCTCGAAGAAGAAGTTCAAGGCTTATCCGATCGGCTATTTCCACATCGACATTGCCGAGCTGCAGACCGCTGAAGGCAAGCTCTACCTCTATGTTGCCATCGATCGCACCAGTAAGTTCGCCTTCGTGCAACTGGTCAGGAAGACGGGACGGACTTCCGCCTCGGCCTTCCTCGAAGCTCTAATCGCGGCAGTCCCCTACAAAATCCACACAGTTCTCACCGACAATGGGATCCAGTTCACTTTCCCACCGCGCTATGCGGGCGGCTCGACGGCAAGATACGTGACACACATGTTCGATATGCGCTGCCAAGAGAACGGGATCGAACATCGGCTGACCAAGATCAAGCATCCCGGGACCAATGGCCAGGTCGAGCGCATGAACCGGACCATCAAGGAAGCGACCGTCCAACGCTATCACTACGATCGACACCATCAGCTCGAAGCTCACCTTGCCGACTTCATCAGCGCCTACAACTACGCCAGACGGCTGAAAACCCTGAAGGGCCTCACGCCTTACGAATACATCTGCAAATGCTGGACTTCCCAGCCTGAACGATTCAAACTCAATCCGCTCCAGAAAATGCCGGGACTAAACACCTAGGGTGGCTACCGGCAGGCGGGCGTAATCCCAATCTCACAGTCGACTCACTCAGCTCGGCCCACGCTTTGCCCGACCGCGAGACCGCGGTCGGACCAATCTCAAACAGCCCATTCTTGAGCGATGGCGCTGCCGTGTCTATTATGGCCCACGCCAAATCAAGCGGTGTGTTCGTCAGCGCTCGATGGGCGGAAGCGTCCTCTCGTTCCAGGTTTTCCTCGACGGCGGAAACAGTCGCGCTTGTCGGCCGTTATCGGCAGGTTGGCACAGAGCTCTCGATCGATACTGTTACTCAAGGGGCCCATTTGCGGTTATACTCACAGCCGCGCCGTGGTGGAAGGCGCAGCCGTCAGACTTCTATCTCACGGAGCCCACCGCCATGATCATTTTATTCGTCATCGGCTTGTTCTGTTGGCTGGTATTCATGTTGCCGCCTCTGCGCGCGCCCGGTCTTCGTTAGCGTGACAATCGCCATGTTGGACTTCCATACCGGTGCCGGCTACTCGGAGGTGTCGCAATTGGCCTCTTGGCAGGTGGACTAACCTTGGACGCAAGCAGGCCACCACCATTTACTGGTTGGAGGAAGGTGTCGCGGGCCGCGTCTCCCTTGGCGCCGATGATCTTGTATTCATGACGATCGGATCGCTCACCGAGAACTCGGACAAGGGAGACCATCACACGCCCTCCAAACTCGATGAAGGCCCGGCGCCTGCATGGGATCTGTGGCGCCGCATAGCGGCCAAGGACGCGGCCTTCGGCCGCCCGGACGTCTTCGGAGGTAATATCCCCGCTACCAAATGGGAATCGGCGACTGTCACGACTCTGGACGCGCGCATTCCGGGATATATCCGCAAGATCGCCAAACGCGATCCGTTCAGCGGCAAGGTCGTCACAGGAGGCATCGTTACGGCGAAGGATTCGAGCTGGCTCCTCAGTTGGACCGTAAACCGCCAGCCGCATTTCAAGCACCAGCCCAGCGATCAGGTCGTCGTTTGGGTCTACTCACTTTTTGTCGACGAACCTGGAGACTACGTCAACAAACCGATGCAAGATTGCACAGGCGAGGAAATCACCCAGGAATGGCTGTATCACCTCGGCGCGCCGGTCGAGGACATACCAGAACTCGCCGCAACGGCCGCCAGGACAGTGCCGGTGATGATGCCGTATGTCACCTCTTTCTTCATGCCGCGGCAGGCGGGGGACCGGCCAAACGTTGTGCCCACAGGGGCTGCTAACTTTGCTTTTATCGGCCAATTTGCCGAGTCGGCGGAGCGCGATTGCATCTTCACGACCGAATATTCGGTTCGCACGGCGATGGAGGCCGTCTACACGCTCCTGAACGTTGAACGTGGTGTGCCGGAGGTCTTCAATTCGACCTATGACATACGTAAGCTACTTATGGCAATCGGCAGGCTGCGCGACGGCAAGGAAGTCCCAATCCTCAACCCGGCGGTTTTGGGTGAGCTAATGCTGAACCATTTCGACACCACGAAAGCCCGCACAGCGGCTCGATAAATATCATCGTTCTCTGAGCGAGGCGCTTTGCTCCTATCCTGTGCAACCGGAAGGCTGCATTGTTAACTGTACGTGTAGGCGTGAGTTGCAAGGAGCCGATCTCGGGCGAAATCGTCCATTCGCGAGGCTGCGCGAGACAGTTCCTTCACGGTTTGCACGTGCTCGCTGGTAGCCGCTCATGCTGGCACTCCCGCTGCGGCGGAACCTCTTCCGAAGCTAGAACTCCGCCATCTTGAAGAGGAGGCCATCGGCTCCGTCGTCGTGAAGGCGGAGTATGATTTCGTCCGGTGAGAAGGTGGGGGAGACTTCTCCTCGATGCGCGGGAGATCTGAAGCTATCAGTGTCATTATGTATTGCGTTTTCTTCGTCGCCGTCTGCTCACGCACGACCTCCAACAGCGCCAGCTTCTTTCATCGGCACCCAGTGATGCCAAGGTGCGCCCATAAGTTTCTACACTATCGAAGCAGGCGACGAAGGCATAGTTTCCGATCTCGCCGCCGATCACGGACCAATAGTTGACATCGGCCCCGTGTTTCCTCCAAAGTGACGCGCCGTCCTTTGCCAGCTGTAGGATAGTTGCAAGATCACTACCGGGCCTTGGATGCGAAACGAACTGCATAATGACTACCCTCCGATGGGCAATGATCGCGCCAAGCAACGTGGTCATTTGGCCAGAGGAGAATTCCAAGGAGTACAGCCTCAAGCTTGATCTGGATCAATTCCAATGATGCGACCTGGCGGCAGCCTAACCGTTCCGCGCTGGATGTCGGTGCATGGAGATCGGTCATGATGGAACAGCGCAACCGAGTTGTTCAGGTCAGCCGCTTCGGTGATTCCGGGAGATTTCAGGTGGTGCACGCTCCTCTGCCGACCGCCGGTTGGTGCGCAAAATCCCGACCTGGACAAAGTATGGAGGAAGGGCACGCCTTCGCCATCCGTATGACTCCGGTGGCTGCGCGTTCGGCGTTTAGGACTTTAGGCGCCGATTCAGAGATTCAGACAGCCGTCGTTCGACATCAGCCTTTCGCTCCGCAATGGGGCGATCGAAAACATTGTCACGGGCAACAACTCCGCGAGGCTCGTCTGTATCGATATGATCGATACTTCAGCCGGTGAAGGCGAGTTGTTCGGCGCTGTTATCGAGCACGACGGTACACTTCACGAAGGTGCAGCCATCAAAGCGGGCAAAATGAATCCGGTCGCGGAAATCAAAAATCTCAGCGTAAAAATTATCATTCCAGAATACGCGTTCTTCGTGGATATCGGCCACTGCCGCTGAGTTGCCTTCCGTCGAGCAATTCGACACGCACCGTCAAATACCTTGAACCGACCGCGAAGCTATTGGCCAGATTGACGCTCCCGAACTCCTCAGCAAGCGTGAGGTTCGCGAGCGCTTCAAACTCTTCGGCTGTGAGATTGCGGCCGCGATTCCTGTTCAATTAGCTGAGCAGGTCTTTACGGTCGCGCCTCATTTTTCTTTAGCCCGTCAGTCATTGCTCGCGCCCTTCACCGGCCTGGTGTGCACATCGATCTCACCGGAAGATTGCGGTCAGTGAGCGGCGCCGTGAGAAGCGTGGTACTGCTGGTCGATCCGGCGCCATTCCAGATCGACATCGGGAAGATCTCTCGGAACCAATGTGGCAGTGAGACTCCGCAATTGCGATGCCGCACGCCTGCATGCCTCCGACAAGTCCGGGGCGACGCGATGATCTTTTCCCGAATGCAGTTCCTGGTGCGCGAGCAAAAATTGCTAACGTGAAAGCCCTTGGTAACTGAGCGCGAACTGTGAAATGGAACGAGCATTTTGCCTCCTCGTTGACCATCCCCACGCGAATATGGAGCGCTCAGATCTTTGCGGGTTGGCCGCGCAACTCCTCTTGCCGCGTAAGCCTCACACCAGGACCACCATCGGCGGACTGGCCGTCAGCCAAGAAGGTGACGCCAGCGGTTTCGAGGGCGGCGCGGATGGCGGCTACCCCATACACCGCTGGCTGATGCCGTCCCCCAAGACTTGGCAGGTTGAAGTTTGTTGGACCGCGCCCTTTGATAACCAATGATCCGACGACCTGCAGGCCGAAAGGCAAGCCCACGTTTGCCGGAAACGCATGGGGTTTCGGCGAATATTTCTTCGGGCGATTTTGACAATGGAAGCGGTAGGACAAACGATGCTCCGCACTCTCTTTCTGATCGCCTCAACGTTTGTCGTCACGACAAGATCGGATGCTCAAGGCACCGACGCCAATCCCATCTATCTTGACCAGGGTGTTGATTGGACCGCGGCAGCGAGAGCTGACTTCTATTCGCACAATCAGGGCTCGCGTTTGATTACGTTGTCTTGGATGCAGGCGCTGAAGCAAAGGAACGGACAGCCATTCCTCGCGGACGGTTTGTCACGGTACGGCTATCTACCGAATCCTGCAAACACGGCCAATCTTCCTGTCGGCTTTCACGCTTCTGGCCCTCAAGACTTCCAGGTCGTCGGAATGACCTGCTCAGCCTGTCACACGCGCCAGATCGAAGCTGATGGCAAGGTGTATCGGGTGGATGGCGGTCCGGCGTTTGTAGACTTCTACGCATTGCTTGGCGATCTGGACAAGGCTGTGGGCGACGTGATTGCCAGCGACAGCTCGTTCGCTCCGTTTGCTGCAGCTGTCCTGCGGTCTGAAACGCCGGATATTGCCGATGTTGCGGATCTTCGTCGACAGGTCGAGGGGTGGTACTTGCGGTTTCACACGCTTATTGCGCGCGCTGCCCAAGACCGGCTGGGGAGTTGGCCGTCTGGGATGCTGTGGGGATGTTTTTCAACCGCATATCCGGGACTTCATGATCCTGGAAAACATGAAAACCGCGGACGCTCCCGTGAGATACCCATTCCTCTGGAATTCGCCGCGGCAAGATGGCCTGGATTCGCAAAAAATGGAAATGACATCTTGGAGCTGGCTCGGAACGTTGGAGAGGTTCTTGGAGTATTCGCTACGTTTGAGCCGAAGCGTCAGGGTGCGATCATCAATTTCCTTGACAATAATTTCTCCAATTTCGACGGCCCTGAGGCAGCTTGAAAACCTGGCGAAGCGGATCGGCCCTCCGAAATGGCCCTGGACGATTGACGCTGCTTTAGCCGCGCGGGGCAAAGCGATTTTTGAAAGGGATTCCGCTGAAGGGGGATGTAGCGGTTACCACGGGATAGAAGAGGGAGAGCAACGCTTTCCATTCGTCAAGACATGGCGAACTCCGGTCCAGACCGTTGATACCGATGCACGAGAATACGACATCCTCGCCTGGAGAGCGAATACGGGCGTGCTGAAGGGAGCGTACATTCCGTTCGCGACCGCACCACTCAAGGAGAACGATGAGATTCTTAACATTCTTGCGACCTCGGCCATTGGTTCGATCGCGGAACACCTGTTGGCCGGCGGCGCCCCGTCAACCAATGCACGGGTGGCAGCGGCGCCAGATCCAGGATCGTCGGAAACGCCGGAGTCTCTGGGAGTGGTGCGACTACCGCCAACGTTGCAGGATTTGCAAACGGCTTTCGGTACTGTCAACACCTCGGAAGCAATCAAAACGGCCAGGCGGCAGGGAGCAGAACGAGCGTCTCACACTCTACTCCCTCCGTGGGGCTCCTACGACGCTCGTGTTTTGCAAGGTATTTGGGCCGCCGCACCTTATCTCCATAACGGATCGGTCCCTACCCTGGCGGAATTGCTCAAACCATCAGGGCAGCGCAAATCGCAGTTTAGCGTCGGGCGGAAATACGACATTGAAAACGTTGGTCTTGCTGCCACCCAGGCGCCACTGAGCGACACTCTATCCGTGACGGACTGCAGCAATATTAGCTCTGGAAATGGCCACCAGTACGGGACAAGTTTGAGCGATCAGGACAAAAAAGGCGTTGCTTGAATACCTCAAGACACCGTGACCCGCTTAGGCGCCAGCGGCAGTTAGAGTCTCGGACCGACGGTGCACTCGAGCGCGCGGCTGCGCGCGGCCAGTTGCTGCGGGAGGTATCGGTGGTTACACCCCAACTATCAGGTGATGCGCAATGAATATAGGAAGTGTTTCCGGCAAACGCCCCGGAATACGGTCAGAAATCGTGCTTTGGCTTTCCATCGCGGGCATTCTTGCAGCTGCAATCGGTTTTTCCTGGAATCCGACCCCGCTCGCACAGGCACTCGCCGTAAGTTTTATTATCTGCGCGCTGATCCACGCCGCTGTTGCCTATCGAGCGCGGCACGCATTGATGTTGCTTGTTGTTTCTAGTTCGATTGCATTTGCGATGGAAAATCTCGGCACTACTACCGGCCTTCCGTTCGGCAACTATCATTTCGAGGTCGGCGCGAATCTACCGCATGTCGGCGTCATTCCGATCATCGTCGGGCCGCTGTGGTTCGGCGCAGGTTATTTCTCGTGGTCGGTCGCGTCAGTTTTGATGGACGGTGCAGACCGTCAGCTCGATCGTCCTATCAACCTGGTCGGTCTACCCATCGTCGCTGCGTTTGTGATGACCCAATGGGATCTAGTGATGGACGCCCCCAATTCGACCATTGCAGGGGTCTGGCTATGGCATGACGGCGGAGGCGTATTTGGTGTCCCTCTCTCTAATTATCTAGGGTGGCTGCTCACCTCGTGGCTGATTTTTCAAGCCTTTGCACTCTACCTGCGCCGCAGCAGTCTTGGGCCTTACCCGACGACAAGTCTTAAGCTACCGCTGATCGGCATTTTCTTCTATGTGGGCGCTGGCCTGACGCACGTAGTCCCTTGGATAATGGGACAGACGGGCAAGGCCGTTGACGCTAGGGGCTATAGCTGGCAGGTCCATGACATCCGCGAAGCTACCGTCGGAATCCTGCTATTGACGATGGTCTTTACCGCATTGCTGGCAGCGCTGCATCTACTGCGTCAGACGAGTTCGAACAGCCCGCCAACTGCGTCAAACCAAGATAGCGTTCCGTGACGTGGCCAGTCGGATTGCAAAGATCGTTGATCGAGGCATAACGTACGCGCTCTAGTCAGCTGGAACGCAAGTTCGTCACATTAGTTGATGGCTCGAATCATTTTGACCTGCCACTGAACTTTCATCCAGCGGCAGTTAGAGTCTCAGTGGGTCGTGCGCCAAGTGGCGCGGTTGGAGCAATGGACGATCGGCGGAGCTGGTCGGGGTTGCGCAGCCGAGCGTTCGTTGCGGTGAGAGTGGCGGCGTAGGCCGCGGGCGTGAGGTATTGCAACGAGGAATGAGGGCGCTCGCCATTGTAGTCGGCGACCCATGCCGCGAGTTTGGTCCTGGTGTCGTTGAGATCGAAGAACAGCGTCTCATTGAGGAGCTCGTCGCGCTTCCGGCCGTTAAAGCTCTCGACGAAGCCGTTCTGCATCGGTTTGCCCGGTGCGATGAAGTGCAGCCGGTCTTGCCGATGATGTCTGGCGTGCCGGAGCGTCGCACGCACAGCTACGTGCGGCATGGCACGATCACGCTTTTGGCAGAGCTGGATGTCGCCTCGGGGTTCATCATCGGCAAGTGCTACAAGCGCCATCGGGCAGTCGAATTTTTGAAGTTCCTCAAAGAGATCGACGCTCAGATCCCTAGGAGTCCGCTGTCCATATCGTCATGGACAACTACGCCACCCACAAGACACCCAGGATCAAAGCGTGGCTTGCTCGTCGGCCGCACTATCATGTCCACTTCACGCCGACTTCTGCCTCCTGGATCAATCAGGTCGAGCGCTGGTTCGCTGAACTCACCAGAAGGAAAATCCAGCGAGGCGTGCACACCTCAGTCAGACAACTTGAGGCCGACATCCGTACCTTTATCGACCTGCACAACTAAAATCCGAAGCCCTTCAAATGTACCAAGTCTGTTGACTAGATTTTGGCTTCTGTCAAACGCTTCTGCCACAAAGGCCCAGCAAACTTTATGGGGCAAACGTTAGATTTACGTGACTAGCATCCTGATGCAAGATAAATGTTTGGCGGCGGTACTGAGAAGCAGCGGATGAAGGTGGTGGATATGATCACGGCGCTGGTCGCCTCACTCGACGAAAGACCGATGTTCCAATCGCTGATCGCGATTTCCGGTCACAAGCGCCAGACTTGGCGTTCAGCCATCGCACTTTGTTGCAATGGGCGAGGCGTTGATGTGGAGCTTTGAGCGCAGATTCGGTGCTTCTTTCACCCCTCAGCTGAGAGAGCCCTGGCAAACACTTTACGCCACCGCCCAGAACGAGATGCTGCGCGCGATTGGCCGGCATAGTTCGTTTTGAGAATGGCGGGCGAGAAGCCCAGTTCGTGACGCCGGACACTCATAGGACGTGCGTCACGGCACAACGCTCAACCCCGTGAGTGCGACCGGTGCTCGTGCTCTTGAGCGGGACATTCCGCGATCCCTGCTGAATTGGAAGGTCTCTAACGCGTGCATCGACGAGCGCTATGCGATGAGATCGTTAAGTTGATATCCGCAACTACTTGCCGATCGAATATTCGATTTCGACTTGCGACTCATTTACCCCTGCTTTGGGATCGGCGTGGCTAGACTAGTGGTTCGCGCGATTCCCCGAATATTAACCAGAGCTCCCGTGCCGCCCGTGATATACGAGACAGTCGTGCTGCCAAGCTTTCCCGGCCCCTCGCTATGAGCGAGTACAGTTCCTCGGGTGAAGAACTTGTCGCCATTCTCGCAGGCATAGACCGTGTATATGCTGCCGGAACCATTATTGTCGACGTAGTCGGAAACGCCACGCGTCCACGTTTCCTTGATCTTCAAACCATTGACGACAGGAGGGTTAGTCGGAAAGGTGCGATAAATTTCAAATGAACGCACCTGATGGCCCGCGACGTCGCCGACGTCGAGAAACTGCTGCTGTGTGTATTTGGCATTTTCGGCGCCCGCTTTGTAGGATACGCGCTGTAACTGTTGGGCGAAGGCATCGCTGATCGAGACAGCAACAGCGAGACATATCAGAGCTGATATCCTTAGATTAGTAGCGCGTCGTTCCATGGTAACCTCCTAGACTAGCAACTGAACGCCTTTGTGATGTTCCGGCCTCGTGATTTGCCGCGCTATTTCGCGGCAACGTTAAACGCAATGTCGTCCGTGCCCGCGACGCGTGCATCAACGGTTCGTTCCGACCAAAGAACCGGCAGAGCACGTCGGCACGGCGACTATCTTCAACCTTCCCGTCAAAGCGTTTCCAAGTGGAAAGAGTGCGATCGACAACAAAGCTACTGTACCTCAAGGATCATTTCGACTTCGACCGGAGCATGGCGCGGAAGCGCCGCCACGCCCAGTGAGGAGCGCGCATGTCTACCAATCGGTTCGCCGAACGCCTCGACCATTAGGTCGGAATATCCATTGATCACCTTGGCTTGGTCACCGAAGTCATCGGCAGAGTTCACCATGCCGACCACTTTGACAACGCGTTTCACCCGATCGAGGCTACCCAGCGCCGCTCGCACCTTTGCCAGCGTGATCAAGCCTGCTTGCCGGGCACCCTCATAGCCCTGTTCGACGGTCAGATCCCGGCCGAGCTTACCCTTCGGCTCGCTTGCGACACTGCCCGCCATGAACAGGAGATTGCCCACTTGAACCGCGTTGACGTAGCTGCCGACCGGTGCGGCCTCAGCCGGCAGTGTGATGTTCTTCTCTCTCAAGCGCGCCTCCGCGCTCGACGAATTCTCTGCTTGCGCACCCTCAAATGCCGAAGCTAAGATCACCAAACAAAAGGCGACAAACCCCGCAAATTCCTTCATTGAGTGCTCCGGCACTTACCCGTGAACGTACATCTCTAAAGTGGCCCTACCAGCAGCGATACCGCAGTTCGCATCTACCTCAAGTGTGCCCAACCGATCCATCGGCTGTTCGTTCGCCCCTCGCAACCAAGATCACGTGCATCATTGCTGAAGCGCCGTGGCCGACCAGCAGCAGATGCGTACATGGGACACTGGTCATCCGCGAGAGCAATTCCGGTTGTCATCGATCGACGCGGGCGCAAGCGAGCCATCCGCCTGGACGATCATGGGTCGAGAGAGAGGCGCGTCACACGGTGGAACCGTCGATTGCCGGATCTGTGGCAGATAGGGGCGAGCAAACGCGGCGATTAAATTCTGGAGGAGCCGTGCCTTCTCGACGTTCGCCTCTACAGCTGCCTCTTTGGCACGTAGCGCTGTCCGGTATGCCCTTTGGCGTCGGCGGCGCCAATCGTGCACCGCGCTTGTCGGCCAATGCGCTTCTCCATTTAGAGCCGTTGCACGCGGGAAATCGGGCTCTTGTGCCCAACGGACAATCGTCGCTGGCGACTTCCTGAAATGCGCGGCTAACTGCACCGCGGTCATCTGGACCCCCGTTAGATCGGTCGGAGGCGACGCACAGTTCGTCGTGGCAGCGTCCACAGCGGTGGTGTTGTCGGTCATTAAGTTGGCCTCCAAATGGTGAGATGCTGCCAAATTGCGATTAGCCACGCTGTCGGCCGGTACTGCATGCCTTCGAGCGCTCCTGACGAAATGCAATCAAGTCGCGAGTTTTTTCCTAATCGAAGATGGAAGCGGGACCAGCGAACGCTTCGATCCAGATTAGGACGGGATCAACGCGCACGGCATTCTTTATCGATCGCGACCCGCAACCCGCGGCACCGGTAGCGACGGCGAAGGGCGATCGCATCGCCATTTCTCATCTGTGACCTCCATTTTGCGACTACTCCGACAGATCCGTTAGCGGATATTTGTCACGGTCGTGCTGGCAGGTCGCCGGCCGTCCGACTTTGAAGGATAAGGCAATTCGGCCTGAGTAGACGACTGCTCAATTTGGTAGGTCCAATTTTAGGATTGAAAGCATGCCGATGCGCTGACGTCAGCCTGACTATCGATTCGACGACGCCTTATCCGGCAAGTGTTTGCGACGCCCGCGCCGACTCTGCTCACAGCAAAGCGGGGTCAGCACTGCAGCAGATAGATGCCGCACTTCGCCGCTGCGCCTACAGGCTATGAGGTGTGTGAGCGACGACTAAGGTAGTCAATGTCAAGGTAAAACGAGTTGGCTTCGCGGTGTCGGCCGGCGACGGCAGAGAGGAGATCGGCCGCGAATGGTGATCGATCTTCGTTCGTTCAACGAGCGCCTTGCGAAAAAGAGGAGCTTGTCACACAAGGATCGGCCTGACATTGCGGTCAGCGTTGGCACAACGGGGACCGGACCTGCTCTGAGGGAGCGGCAGCGTCTTGCGGTCGTAAAAGACAAATCGGGTGCGACCAGATGGCGAGAATAGTATGACTAGTCAGTGGCAGTATCAGGTTAGGTTCGATGTAAATGGCGTCGAGAATTATCCGCTCTACCATTGGACAAAGGCGACGATCGAGACTCCGGCGAAGAAGGAAAAGTATTTGAAATCCTTTACGCTCCACGTGGACGACTGGGAGGTCTATGCCCAGGAAATTGCCGACGCGCTGGAGGCGGACTTGCAACCGCTCACCACGAGTGGGCTTGTCACGCGAATATCCAAATACGATACTAATCTCGCCAACAATCCCCAGCCGCAATGTCACTTGCGCGCTGCACGCGTCCCGGACTAAGAGCTGTGACATGTCCGCGCTTCCGTCGCTGTCCGGGAAGGAGTGGACATCGAACGCGTCCAGTCATAGTCGGTCATTCCGACCAAGACTAAGTGCCGCGCTTCACGTCCGCGTTGCGGTGGCGTGATCGAGGAGGCTGGCAAGCAGGACCTCTGCTGCTCCGGGGCGGCCGTGCGGCTATCGGGTGAGACCGGCGCTTGGCTCCTTCGCGTCATGCAGGGATACCTATACCCGAACTACCAAGCGATCCCGGGAAACCTGGAGCGGCGCGGCATGCTCCGCGCCGAGGTCTGCCGGGCTTGGCTGCGCTCGTTTCGTCGACACAGCCAGCGCTCTCGCATGACCTAGGAAAGGTTCTGACGATTGAAGCGGTCGAGGGTTAGATGACGGCAGGCAGGACGTTCGGGATCCCTTCATCGCCCAGTTTGGTTGTGTTTCCGTTTTCCCTTTGTCCATGATCGAAGATGGTAAGGAGGTGACCTATGAAGCCATGTGAAGCCATGCCCCATTGGCGGGCGGAAATTCGGCAACGTGTTCTCCGACCGCATCCGCCAGCGCGCTCCCGCTCGCAGCGACAAATGGCATCTGGAAGAGATCGTTATCTCGATCGCAGGCGGACGACATTGGCTCTGGCGCGCTGTCGATCACAATGTCTTCGTTCTCGACGTCTTGATTCGGCTGACCGATACTTCTTCTCGATATAAGCTCCAGCACATCTCAATCCGGAAAGGGTGACGAACTGCGCCAAAGCATCCGCCCGCTCCGCGCTCAGCACCGCCGTCGAATCGACCTTGTCCTTTCGACCGCAGCAACTGATCAGGGAGCTTGGGCCTCCACAAAGACCACTATTGCTATGTCTGGACGAGCAGCTCGGTGTCGATTGTCGGGCAGGAGCCTTACCGGCCCCTACCTTGATGTTTCATGACGCGACGGCCGGAGACACCAGCCTGACCGACGCAGCCTCGACCTCCTGCCAATCACCGTCGGGGCCGCTGCGATAACTGTAGGAAGCGATCCCTGATTGCCAGGTCAGGATCAGGGTCATGCGCAGATCCACATTGGGGAGAATCACCGGTCCCAGCCCGGCATGGTGCGGCCAGCGGATCGGCGGGTAGCCCGTAAGGAGTACTAGAAGTAGCGCCGGCGCCGGCGGGAGCGTCGGCAGCTGGCTGTAACTGCCTAGCAGGGAGGTGGCGACATCAAGCGGCGGATTAACGGCATCGGGTGATGCTGCCCAAACCGTGGGTCCGCCTGTTCGGCGTGTCGACGACCAGATCCAGCTTGAAGATTAAGCCTCCGGGCGGCTTTCGCCAATCTGATAGCTGGCGTGAAACAATCCGACCTGGTCTTTGGTTGTCGTATCGGGCATAGAACGATCCCTTCCCATTTTAGAGGATTGATCGGCTAATCGGCCGCGATCATTTGGCCAACTGCCGTACGTAGTCGTCAGCTTCTTCCGCCGGGATCGCCTTCACCGGAATCAGTCGCGTGCTATTGCTGCCGGACACGACGATTTGCGGCGCGTATTGGCCGGGGAAGCTGCCCTTGGCCGTGTAGGGCGTTGACCCATCACCGAGCGGTCCCGTCCAGCCCATCACGTCAATCTTCAGGCCGCCGACCCAATGCGGATCGCGCACCAGCGTAATTCCCGCAGTGAAGTTTGGTGCGTCACCTTGGACCTCGACCAGAAATAGCCCGAATCCGTCGGGTCATCCGTGGATGAAGCTGGCTTTTGCCGTCCTAAACGGCTCCGTCTGATAGAAGCCCATGATTGTTATTGTCCCCCTCGTGAGCGTTTGGCGAAGCCACGCAGCAGCCCCGCACGCCTGATGACCAGTACAGCGCTCGGCTGGCGTCCGCCCGCTGCCGCAAACGCGTTCTCCGGACACGGATGAGCGGTCATGGTGCTGGTCTTATTCGCTTGCTCGAGAAGAGCTTGTGCTAGATCGGCCTGACGTCTGAAGCTCTTCGCCATGGTTGATAGCTCCCGGAGCTCCGAGCTAGAGGTTCCGCATCCCAAAGGGCTTGGGGGGCGCAATCGACGAGCGGACGGAGCGTTGGCGGGCAACGGCGGTCGCCCCGGGCGAGTCGTTGCTGCGTGGCCTCCGTTCGTACTTGTTTGACGTCGTGGGTACTTCGTCCCGACTGTGGGCATGTCGTGGACCGGTTAAACGCCGGCCCAATCCGCACGGGGCATTCACCTGCCGCGGGGCCGTCCATTGTCGCGACCGCCAGCGCGCATACTTGGATGGCAAGGATGCATCCCACCAATCCCTTTTCCCTCTCTCTGTCATGCGGCGCCTCTCCATCGAGTTGACCGGTAAAGTCGCTTGCAAGATCAATAAAGATTAAAAAGCCCCTTGCCATCGCAGGGGCCGCTGAGCGCGATGATGAGTTTTGCGAGCGTCCTTACCTTCGGACTGTCATCTACAGTGCAGAGCTTACGGACGATCAAAGCTGATGATGGCTGGGGGATGGGTTCCGTCACCTCCGAGTTCTTGGAGTTGATTAGCGCGAACTTCTCTGGCCGACTAGCGTGTCGGTCGCGCTGGCGTGCGCGACACCATTAATAACTGCAGTTGAAGAGGACGCGGTCCGTCGCCGTCTTAAGACCGGCTCGCCGACGCGCAAGCGCAGCAGGATTGGGGCACGGCCAATGATTGCACGTTCCAGGCGTTAAGCCCAAGGAGGAAGTCTTGAATATTAAGAATTGCGTTGGGTCACAGAAGAAGGCACGTTGCTTGCTTACCGCCCTGGCACTCGCATCCTTGTGTCAAGGCGCGAACGCTGGCACTACCCTGCCCACGAACGTCAAGTCGACCTGTTCCTTCGCGCCGCAGGAATTTAACGTCATCTTCGCTTCCGGCAGCGTCTCGAAGGATGGCGGCGTTCTACCCGCGGACAGTTTTTCGTTCGCGTCGAACACGTTCTGCCCGTTCTACAAATGGGGAGAGCAGATGTTTCTTTGGGTGACTTCGCCGGCGCCGTCTGGAACGGTCGGCGGACCCGCGTTTTCGAATCCTCGATCTTCTTTGCCGTCTCGCCGACCGATTTGGACAATAAGCGCAGCCTCATTCCTGCGGCGCCGGGACAATCCTTGCCGTTCCTGTCGTCCATTTCCCAGCGTGGAAGCAAAGGACAGCAGGTAGTGTTCGATAGCAAAGGAAAAGTCCGCGACGTTATACATCCGGCCGTCGGGCCGAACGGCAAGTTGTTAGCGCGCGATAAGGCTGGACAGACGGTGGAGATAGAACGCGTGCAGGCTGCCCCCGACGGCAAGCCGCTTCTGCTCGACCGGAGCAGCAAGCAGATTGAATTCCAAGGGACCCCGGGTGGCGCACCGATCTTGTTTAGTGACCAGGGCACGCCCCTGGCCTTGCGCCCGGAGACCGTTCTGGTGAACGGCCGTCCCCGGCTGGTGACGACGTCGGGCGCCGTGATCGAAGCGGAAGAGAGCCAAGCCGGGGGCGGCGCGCTGATAGCGCAGAACGGATCGCTCGTCTTCTATCTGCTCCAGGTGAACGATGTGTGGGGCTATTTCAACACCGGAATGGACGATAACAAGATCACCAATCCCGTACCGTCGACATTCCCGACCACGGGCGGCGCTCTCAACCAGATCACCACCGTCGCGCAACAGGCACCGGAGCCATTTACGAAATCCGCCCTTCCGGACAACGTCGCGATGGCCGTCGAGATTGTCCGTCGTCAGACTATTTGAGACTGTTCGGGCGTTCTGCGAAGGGAGGCTCTGTGTTCATCAGGGGTTAGAGTTTAAGCGGCCCGCAGTCGGTGCTGCAAGCGGCGGTTTGCGATGGTGGCAAGTTTGATGCGCCGACGTTCGGCAAGGATTGTCTCTGCTCTGCCGAAGTAGACATCGGCAGGCGTGAGGTTGTCGATACTCTCATGGTAGCGGACGTGATTATAGTGTTCTACGAAGGCGTTGATCTGCCGTTCGAGGTCGCCAGGCAGATAGTAGTTGTCGAGCAGGATGCGGTTCTTCAAGGTCTGGTGCCAGCGCTCGATCTTGCCTTGTGTTTGTGGATGATACGGCGCGCCGCGCACATGCTGTATATTCTTGTTTTCGAGCCAGGTGGCCAGGTCGCTCGCCACATATGACGAACCGTTATCCGACAGCAGCCTCGGCCGGTGTACGACGGTGGCGCGATCAAGGCCGGAAGCCGCGAGCGCCTGGTCGAGGGTTGCCGTGACGTCCGACGCGCACATCGTCGGTCCCAGTTTCCAGGCCACGATGTATCGCGAGAAGCCGTCGAGGACGGTCGACAGATAGTACCAACCCCAACCGGAGATCTTGAGGTAGGTGAAGTCGGTCTGCCAGAGCTGGTTGACGGCGGTAGTCTTGTCCCTGAACTCGTTCGCCGCCTTAATCACCACATAGGCCGGGCTGGTGATGAGGTCGTGCGCCTTCAACAGCCGATAGACCGAAGCTTCCGAGACGAAGTACTTCCGCTCGTCGGTGAACCGGACGGCCAGTTCGCGCGGCGACAGCTCCGGCAGCTCCAGCGCCAGGTCGACGATCTGGCCGCGGACGTCGTCGGGAATGCGGTTCCAGACCCGATCTGGCCGCGATCGGTGATCGGCCAGTGCCTCAACACCGCCCTCCCGATAACGATCGTACCAGCGATAGAACGTGGCGGATGGGATACCGAGTTTTTCCAGCGTGCGCCTGGCCGGCAAGTGCGACTACTCGACCAGCTTGATAATCTCGGCCTTTTCGGAAGCTGGGTACCTCATGCCTCGTCTTCCCCAGTTCCGTTCATGCTTTTTTTGAGCAGACGGTTCTCCAGGGTCAGATCGGCCACGGCCTCCTTCAAAGCCGCGGCCTCCTGTCGGAGATCCTTGACCTCGCCGGAAGTCGCAGCACGGGCCGTGTCGTCCGCCAGGCGGCGTTTGCCGGCTTCCAGGAATTCCTTGGACCAGCCGTAATACATCGAGGCGGCAATGCCCTCCCGGCGGCACAACTCGGAGATATTCTCCTCACCGCGCAGCCCCTCCAGCACGATGCGGATCTTCTCTTCCGCCGAGTACTGCCGACGCGTCTGGCGTCGGATGTCCTTCAACACTTGCTCAGCCGGCGGTTTACGCGGCTCGGATTTCTGCTTCATCTTCGCTCCTTGCGGCTACGATGAACCAGAAATCCTCCTTTCGGGAAGTCCCTAACTTTGTCTCACGAGTGCTGACGGCGAACAATCAGCCTTCCAAAAGAGAGCTATCATTTCATTTACGAAAACCATGGCGCGATCTTCTATAACTTTCATCCAGATCGAAGTAGCGACCTGATGCAACTTTCCGGAGCGTCGATTTCCGTGGCCCTGTCGCTTTTGCGACGAGATGGGACGATGTTGATCATGGCCTCTGACGGCCGGCACAGAATGGAGGACGCACTGACCAACACAGATGTAATTGTGACCTGCAAGCGCACATCGGCCTACCATAGTTTTCCCTGCATTGTCGCGAGAAACGAGAGTCCGCTGTCGACGCCGCCTTCGCGAGGACAATAGAGGATTATTACGAAAAGCGGAAGGAATATTGCGATTGGACGCACAAGCATTGGAAAAAATCATTTCGAGGATTGTCAACTGCCTTGGCGACGCCGATGTACGGCTCTTCCACCTCGTGTTCCTTGAGCGGTACATGTATCAACGGAGTGACGATGGCGTCGGTGCCGGCGCAAGGTATTCTTCACCATCGCGTGTCGCGAAGGATCTTCGCGAAGACGAGGACTGGCTCTGGATGTGGCGAATGGAATGGACCCGGAAGACGGCGTCATCCGAGTTACGGCATAGGTGATGACTGCGTCATGGCGTTCACCGACTTCGGCATCGAAAACCTGAAGCGGTCAGTCCGATCCGACGATCATGCAAGCCGCATGAGAGGAGGAGCTGCAATGACTGAGCAGAACGGACCGACATCTCCGGGCTCTCACTTGCGGCTTTTGAGCTGCCGATGTGGCCAGTCGAGCAGCGGTACGCTCCTGCCAGCCGTTCAACACCGCACTCAATTTGGTCTACTCTGATGTGCCGCTGCCGCTGGTTCCGAAGGGCGCTGCGATGCAGGTTGTAGGCGAAGGACCGCTCTCACCGAGCGCCGATTTGAACGCGCTCAGCGACCCGAGGAGGCGTTGCTCTCCATGGGCGCGACGACCGCGCCCATGGCCAAGAATGCGGGAGGGTGGACACATTCCCGGGATCGTCTAATCGGGCAGCACGCGACGTCGACGTCGCGACGATCACCTCGGCGATTGCCTTCCATTCGTACCACCTCGATCATGACTTGATCGACGGATCGGATCGCCACTGCGCGCTTTTTTGAGCTTTTTTCCTGGAGTTCTTCCGGACATGTCGACGCTTATCCCCCATGGCGCATGCCTTCTGTGGCAGCCGGAGCTGATCTGGCCGAACGTCGTTTCCGACGCTTTTGTCGCTGGTGCCTTCTTTACAACCGCCTTTGTGCTTGCATTCTTCGTGTGGCGGCGGCGCCGTCAAGTGATGTTCGGGGGCGTGCTCTTGGCATTCGCTATCTTCGCCGCACTCTGCGGACTGGACCGCCTGCTTGCGATCCTCACAATGTGGGCGCCGGCTTACGAAATCGAAGCCGTTACCAAGGTCTTGCTTGCGCCCGTCTCGCTTGCAATCACGCTGGCGCAGCTGCTGATGCTGCCGCGGATCCTGGTACGTCCGACGCGTTATCCAACTAACTGAAGCCTATGCGGCGCTTGAGGAGGAGGCGAAGCAGCGCCGCAAGGCCGAGGCCGTGGTGAAGCGTTTTCAGGAGATCGAGGCCCACGGGGCCCAGATTGGGCAAGCGCAGAAGATGGGGGCTATCGGCCAGCTCACCGGCGGCGTCGCGCACGACTTCAACAACATCCTGACCGTAATCACTGGAACAATCGAAATTCTCGGCGATGCAGTCAAGGATCGCCCACATCTCGCCCAGATTGCCAATCTGATCAACTCTGCAGCCGCAAGGGAAGCCGACCTGACCAAGCATGTGTTGGCCTTGGGCCGCCGGCAACCACTGCAGCCACGCTCGACCGACGTCAACGAGCTGGTGGTCGATGCTGCGCGTCTGTTGCGTCCAACGCTGGGCGAAGACATCGAAATCGAATCGATGCTGGCGCACGATCTGGCACCGGCCCTGATCGATCCCAGCCAGCTCTCGACGGCGATCCTCAACCTCGCCCTGAATGCGCGCGACGCCATGCCCGCCGGCGGCAAGCTGACGTTGGAAACCAGGAATGCTGTGCTCGACGAGAATTATGCGCGCCTCAATGCCGAGGTCAGACCGGGTCAATATGTCATGCTGGCCGTGAGCGATACTGGAGTCGGAATGCCCGGCAATATACTCGACAAGGTGTTTGAGCCGTTCTTCACGACCAAGGACGTGGGGAAGGGATCCGGGCTAGGCTTGAGCATGGTCTACGGCTTCGTCAAGCAGTCGGATGGCCATATCAAGATTTATAGCGAACAGGGCTACGGCACATCGGTGAAGCTCTATCTGCCGCAGGCCGCGGGGCCCCCGCAGGCACCGGCCGTTGATGCCGGTGTGTCGGGAAGCGAAGGAGGCGACGAACCCATCCTACTGATCGAGGACGACGTGCTGGTCCGCGAATATGTCGTGACGCAGATCAGCCGCTTCGGCTATCACACGCTGGCCGCCCGCGATGCCGACGAGGCGCTGGCCCTCGCTGAGGTATCCTGGTCCTTTCAAGCTGGGCTAACGTCTTGATAAGTGGCCGCCGGAAGAATGCTCCGGCCCCCGCCGTTGCACAATTGACCAAGTCCGTACACGTCGGCGTCTGCACCGGCAGATCAGCCGGCTTCGCTCCGGCCCGCGGTCCTCGCCGGCGCCCGCCCTCAGTCAAATCGGCCGCCAAATGAACGCGCTCCTCAGCTTTACATTTCTGGATCTGAAATGCGGGTCAGCATCTTAACGTGCGGGCCCGCCCGTTCGAAGATCGGCTCCCAAAAGGCGTAGGCTTTCTCGGCGAAACTCGCGCTCACGGTGAACTTCGTGACCGCCCCTCGATATGCGGCCTGTCGCCCGCAGCCCTGTTCCTTGACAAGGCGCCAGATGAATTGAGCGACCTGGCGCGTGTACGTGCTCGGACGACCTCGGTGGTTGGGTACGATCTCAAGCCGTAGGGTCCCGGTGTCGCGCGTCTCCGGTTCGATGATGTTGGCGAGCCAGATGAAGATTGATGGATCAATGCTCGCGGCATAGCCGTCGCACTTGAGCTGCTGATTGATCATAAAGAACGCGCTGGCGGCTTCTCTGAAGCATTCGCTCAAGATGAAGTTCGCCTCATTCTGCAGCTTGCCGCTCCGAAGATCGTCCAGCAATCTGACCGCCTCGTCAGTGAGCCGCCGCAGGTATCGCGGTTCCGGCTGCCCTGCGCTGTCGGCTGGTGGTTCCTTCTGCACAATCAATTCGACCGCATCCGCGCGACACTCCGTTGCGGCTATTTCAAGAACGGTCAAGAAATCGTTTTCAAGAATGGAACCGACTTTTGAAGCCGCTTCACCTTCCACCCGGGTCTCGGCGAGGTCCTTTGCACGGTCCAGCGCAACATCCAGTCCGGCTTTGATGTTTTCAGAAGCTCTGCCTTGATCGTAATTGGAAATCTCCACCATCATCTCGATGGTAGTGTCGGAATCCAGGAGTTCGTCCTCGCGCGGCGCCGCAAAGGGACTCGGAGCCGTCGCTTGCCTTGCAAAGATTGTTTGATCAGACGTATTCGCGCCGGTGTGCTCCCATCGCGGATTGGAAGCAGCAGCCCCGCCGGACAATACAAATATGCCATCGTCAACGGCTCGGCTCGCGTCCGCGGTAAGCTCCACGAGCGAGCGTCGCGCGCAGCGCGTCTGCCTAGTACGCAGCTTTTTCGTTTCTTGCGTGCGGCTCATGAGCTGATGCCCCCTCGACAAGCTTCTTTAAGATCCAGCACCACAGCTCACGAACTTCCTCCGAGGCTCTTCCCTCTTGGGAAAACTCGGTCACGCCTAATCCTGTCCCAAGAGCATCCTGATGGTCATTGCGCTGTCCGATACAGGGAAGCGCAAGCACCCCCAGCGAATTGAGCGACGTTGCGGCTTCACTCACGCGGCAGCCCCGCGGTGGCGTCTGATTGAGCACGAAAGCAAATCGGCGGTTGAGCCTACGAATGACAATCAGCGTAGGTATCGCAGCTTCGATGTCTGCCAGACTCGGACGCACCGGGATTAGGCAAAGATCGGCACTCGCGATGGCACGCATAGCCAGGGCATTGTTCGTGGCCGCGGTATCGATGACCGTTAGCCAGATCCCCTCAGCTTCAAGGCTGACGAGCGCCCCTTCTATTCCGGCGGGATCGGCGACCCGAACGATCCTCGGATACGGATGGTCGCGCCGCTCTCTCCACTTTGAGATCGTCCCTTGTGGATCCGCGTCGACAATCGCAACGCGCTCCCCGTTCGCCATCGCCGCGACTGCAATTCCGACCGCCAGCGTACTCTTGCCGCTTCCTCCTTTTTGGGTCACCAGAGCAAGGACATACATCGCATATCTGGCTCAGCAACCCACGTGCCAGACGATGAGAGAATGCGAGGGAGTAAAACGGTACACTCACACCGCGCCACCTAAGTGCTCGTGTAGCTTCCGGACACGCGCGTCATCAACCCGACACGGCTGAACGAGATGAGACATGCGACTAATGATGCCGAGGACGCAAGGTGATTGGATCAATCTCGCTATCGTGTAAAATGATCAGCTTACCTGGCCTCAAGCCCAGACTTTGCAACATTTCAGGTCCAAGCGGGAAGTTGAGCATTGCGGCGTTGGCGCCGCTGTCTTCTATAGTCAGCTGCACGGCTTCGATCTGGTCAGCGATTGCAACCGCGTAGGTTACTTGCCGGCACTCTTCATCGTCGTCGCCGTCTTTCTTGATGGCGACGGTCACTATCCAACCACGCATCTTGCTGCGCCTCGGGAAGCATACCCATGAGCTGTTGAGCCTCTGCAATTCCGCAGCCAGTGGACACGCAGGCTGTGAATCGGGCCGGGTGCCGGAGTGTGGCATTCCGGGAACCCTCTCCCTCCACACCGCACGTTGGGCTAGGCTCACAACCCCAAGAAGAGATCAATCGACGAGCCAAAAGAGGATCAGCGTTATAGCGCGGCCATCGATGCTGAGGCGCCTGCGATGCATGAGGAATGGCGCGGGGCTCGGCTCCAGCGGCTGCGCGCGCATGAGCCATCCGTGCGGGCCGCCGCCGATATCTCGAAGTCAGCACCCGCAGCATGGCAGCTGAGCGCGGTATGCCGCCTCTCGGATGTCGCACTATTGCTCAGTCGTACCCGGGCAATTGGCGTGCCAATCGGTCTGGTCTCGATAGCTGCGCAAGGGTACAAGCAGGTGGGTTGTCGCTCCTGGATGCCGCCGTTTAAAGTGGCTCCGTGTTTCTGATATTCAAACGGAGGACTGTGTGAGCGAAGATCTTTACGGCGGAGCGCTTGAAGAGATTCCACCAGATCCCGCGGTGCGAAGAACTACGTAGAATTGTTCGCGCTATTGAAGGAACAGCAAGAGATCGCCGTGCGCGGCACCCGCCAATCAGTCGCTGATTTTTGGGTACGGGACCAAAAAGTTCAATCGTACTCACCGCGCGTGAACGCTCGTTCCTTCTGGAGCCTCACCTGCTGCCCGCCGGGCCACAGGATCCGGACATACCGCGTGCAGACCGCTTAAACCACCTAATCAAGATTCTCATCCATCGATGGGGCCTCAAAACGACGAACGGATTTAACGGCTGAGAACCGTCGGCCTAAAATTGCAACCTGAGCCAGGCATCTAAGCCGGCTGGTGCGGAGACCCTGTTGCCATGAAGATGACCGATGGAGAGAAGCTGATCGTCCTTATGCTGGCGGATATCTCGAAGCGCCTGCAAGGCGAACCCGAGGTCGATCCCGATTTCGTCGCGCAGACGATCTACGCCGATCAATTGTGGGGCTTCGATTGGCACTTCAGCGGCATTCCCTTTGAGCGATCGGAGGAGCCCAATCCAGTCGTCAAGGAAACGGTCAATATCCTGGAAATGTTCAGCTCGACCATGTACCAGTTTCAGCAGCTTGAAAACTCGGAGCAGAAGCGGGTGCGTAACGATATTGGATACGCCGCTCACGGACTCGACATCTTCCCGGGCTTTGATGGCAACCATGATCCTCATTACAGAGTTGCGAACTACATCGTCCAGGATCTGCATCGCTTCAAGGATGTTCCGGGCGCCACGAACAACTCGCATACGCAGACATCCCTCCCGCAATATCGCAAGATGCTGCTGGTCTATCTGCCGATGCGCACAAAGCTCGGCACGGGACGATTTTCGAAAGAGGATATCATTGCCATCTTCAAAGGTGGCTAAAGCGCGCGTCCAGGGCTGTGCTGGAGGTCGTCGGAGCCGAATCGGCCCCTGTCGGCTTGGTCGCGATTCCCGGAGAATCGAAGTCCGCTTGCGAAATGCTCTTGCCGTAGAGCAATGAGTATTGCTCCCCCACCAAACGGCAGACTTGGAGCGTCATTGGACGCATGTTGCCGTCCAAGAGGATGCGCACCCTTGTCTCGGTCGGACCAAGACCAAGGATTACGTAGCGCCGCCTTTTCAACTTTGAACCGGTGCGCCACGAGCACGCCTCTTCGAACCAGTCGGGGATTGCCTGCAAGGGCGTCGTCGACCGCTTCACGGCCTACATCTCTGTGAAATTGCTCCCCATCGGGATCTACAATTGCTTTTGCTTCTTCGGGCGACCTGGTCCGCCGAAGCTCCTTGAGCGCCTTGTCGACATGAGCATCCGCGATCACGCCACATCTACATGCGATTGCTGCCAAGCGTGCAGCACTGGCCGTTCTCCATCAGATGCCATCGATCAACGACCTGTACCGCGTGCGGCGGCGCCGTTGCCGTGGCTTCGCCATCTCCGCCACCACGATCGCCGGCGACAATCGCGATCGGGAAAAAGCAGATAGCCACGCTCGGGCAGTCTCTGGTTTACGATCCGGCATGATGCGGCCGAGCCGGCGCCGGCTAGTGATGGCCCTACAAATTTTAGAGCCATCGGACATGCATGCTCTCGACCCACCAGTTCCGATAGCTAGAGCTGCGCCCCATAGAGGATCATGATAGCGGCGACCGACCATAGATGGGTGGCCACTGCTTTTGGATGGCATTCGCCGCACTGTGTGCAACGACACGGTGCCCACACTTTCTCCTGACCGAGGTTTCCGAGTGGCTGCCAGTCCCACCTTTGCGTCGTTCAAACAACACGACAATAGGCGTCCAAGAATGCCTACCGCCATGGAGCGTGCATCCGGCGGCGGTGAATAATAGCGTTGAGCGTGCGACGATGATGGACAAACTGAACGTGTTTGATGGAGGGGCGCCGTGTCGGCTCCAGACATTCGCCTCCGAAATAGAACCATCATTTAACGTTCGAGATTTCACCGCAGCCGCTCATTGGGCTATCGAACGGCTTGCTGACGTGCTGTCACGTGACGACGTCGAAGGCTTGCGCCTTCAAAGACCAGTAGATCTGATGGCCAGTGCCCGCAACCTCATGACGGCGGCTGATTTGGGGCGCTTCGATGTACGCCGCTTCGCCGACATCGTCGAGCTTTACCTGGAAACCGGCATTAAGGTGAACTCCCGCGGGTATATGGGACGGCAGTTCAGTTCGGTGATGCCGGTCACCGCCGTCTTCGAAATGGTTGCCGCCATGGCACCGCAGCCAGCTTCCTATTACGAGGCGGGGCAGCTCGCCAACGTTGCGGACCGGCTTATCGAAGAGGTGTTCGGCCGTTTCATTGGGTGGGCACCGGGTAGTTTCGAAATGGTGACGACGTCCGGGGCCTCGCTCGCGAACATGACCGCTGCGCTCGTCGCCCGCAACCGTTACCTTTCGGGAAGCTGGAACGGCGGACTTGCGGCCGGCCGATCAACCCGGCCTGCCATTGCCATTGGCCAGGACGCCCATTTCTCCGTCTCCCGCATTGCCGGCATCATTGGTATCGGCCAAAATCAAGTGATACGCCTGCCTCTGAACGACCGTCGGCAGATCTGCCCGGAACGGGCGGCAGCGACTTTGGACGAGGCGGCGACCCAGGGGCTGGATATTTTCTGCCTGATCGCCTCGGCAGGAACGACCGCGATCGGTGCTAATGATCCGTTGCCTGACCTTGCGGCGTTGGCGAAGCGGCGCGGCGCTTGGCTGCATGTCGATGCGGCTCACAACGGCGCTTTTCTGGTTTCCGACCGGCTGCGGCCTCGCCTTGCGGGACTGGAGCTTGCCGATTCTTTTTGCCTGGACGCCCATAAGGCTCTGTTCGTTCCGGCCCTTTGCACATTGCTGTTCTACCGCGAGAAGGGTTTGGCGGAGACCGCGTTTCCCCAGAAGGACAGCTACGTATTTGACCCGTTGGAAGATGAAATGACGGCCGTGCAGAGCGGCGTGAAGAACTTCGAATGTACGAAGCGCCCCGCGATTCTGAACCTTTGGCTGGCTTGGTCGCTGTATGGCCCCCGCGCCTTCGCGGATAAGTTGGAGCGCCTGGTAATGATGACTGAGGCCGCCCACCAATACTTGGCCGATCAGCCGGACTTCATCGTCCCGTATCGGCCGGAATCCAATATTCTCTGCTTCGTCCATCAGCCGCTTGGCGTGTGCGGCAATCGGTTATCGAGCCTGCAACTGGAGTTGCGCAACCGCGTGCGGGCGGCTGGGCGTTACCTCTTGTCCAAGGTCGATATGGATGGACGGACAATGCTCCGCATGGTCCTCATGAATCATCGGATCGGCCTGTCCGACATCGCAGGCATGGTGGGAGAGATCCGACGCCATGCGCGCGAGATTCTTGCAAACAACGCTACACACGGCGAGCAGAACCGGCCTCAGGAATGACGATGCGCCACTTCGCCCTTTCACCCCGTGACTGCGCTCAGCACGTACTGCCGGAAACGATCTTGCATCCGTGCACCGTGGATGACGTGCTGGCTCTACCTTCTTTTCTAACCTCGCTCCTGCACGCGCAGACTGTCATCGGTTGCCGGATTGACGAATTGTCTCATGACATCCAAGCTGCCATCGTCGAGCGAAGGCTATCGCAACTCGTCTCCATCGCCCGCATCAATCCGCTGTGGCGTCGGCGCATCGATAGTGCCGTCGGGACCGGTCCGGTGGACAATTACGAGCAGTTCAAGGCGCTGCCGCTTACCGACAAGGAAGCCTTTCAGCAAATGTTCACGGAAGCGCGGCCAGGCATGGTCGTGCCCATCGACCGCTGCGGCTTCGAAATCGTGGCCAGCGGCGGTACCAGCTCCGGCAAGCCCTCAGAAACCGTCTATTCGCTCGACGAGCTGCAGGAGACCTACCGCTGGGCAGGGGATTTCATGGGCCGACACATTATGGCGCGCCACCTTAGTGGCAGCGGCGCCAAGTGGGTGGCCACGACATTAGCCGATTATCAGATGTGGAGCAGCGGCACCATGGTGGGTGGCGTGCTCCAGAAGATCCCAAGTGTCAACTACATCGGCGCCGGTCCGATGAGCCGGGAAGTCTTCCAGCGGATGATGTCCTATCCGGGGCCGAAGGCGATAATGGGGATTACACGAAGCATTGCGCTATTGGCGAGTTTTGCCGACGGGCTATCTCGCGAGGCGAGGGATAGCTTCCGGATCGCTCTTTATGGGAGTGGAGTGCTCACTCCCAAGGTGCGGGCGGATCTCAGGCAGGCCTATCCAAGCCTGATCGTACTCAGTTACTTCGCCGCCACCCAGGCGGAAACCATCGGCCTGCAGCTAGATCCGGAAAGCCCCGTCCTGACTGCGGTACCTGGTCTTCACTTGGTGGAAGTGGTCAGGCCGGACGGGCAATGGACGGAAATGGGCGAGGAAGGTGAACTGGTAGTCACGCGCCTGTTCGGTAATGCGACCCCCGTGCTGCGCTACAAAATAGGCGATCGAGTCATCCGCCGCCCTGACTTGCAGTCGCCCGGCTTGAATGCCGTGCAATTTGAGTATGTCGGCCGCAGCGGCGATTTCATGCATATTGGCGACACGCAGTATTCGGCGCCGCAGGCCTTGGCGGCGATCACCGCCGAATTCCGCCAGCGACAGGTTCTGGACATCGATAGCGTCGCTACCGACGCGCAGTTCCAGATCGATCGCGCGAAGCGGCAGCTGCACTTGGTGATCGGCACTCCGGAAGCCGCATCCCTTCCGACGCAGGTCGCCATGCGACTGGGACCGCAAGGCTCCTCGCCCTTGATCATCGCCGGCTTGCTCCGATCGCTGTCCGTCTTCGACGCGCTGGAGGCGAACGAGACGAGTCTGCGGAGTTCGGGATACAGCTTTGCCATTCGGCTTGTAGATCCAAGGAACGCGGATTTGGTCCGCACGGCATTTGACAAGGTGCCCCTCGTTGTAGACCGCATTTGATACTCGCAAACTAGGACCGCCGCCGAGCAGGAGAGAGATAATGACGCCGCTCAATATCCGGGTTTTCGTCGACGTTATCGCCCTGCTGCTTGGCAATGCGGTCGAGGGCAACGTCTTCATGTTTGACGATGGTGTCTCTGGCGGAGAAAGTCTTGGCACCGCCAAGCTGGTCAGCTCGGTCTGGCCAGGACAACTGGTTCGCTGGAGTCTAACGACGCTTGACGTCCAGACCATGGCTTGGCTGAGCGGCGTGTCGTTTGATGGCACTGCGCCACCGGCGACGGGCCACCTCCTCCCTTGGGCACTGCAATGGCAGGGATACGTGCCTCCTTGGAGCGCTCCGGGCTCGCGCCATTCCTACCGAATGACGCTCGTCACGGGTGGCCTGAGTGGGCGCACGATCAGCATCGCCGGCCCCTCTCTTGTGCTCTTGCCTCCCCCGCTAGGAGGGGCCTTTCGGGCTCCCCCCTCGCCACCGCCTGTCGAGCGACCGCACAATCCGCTCCAATAGGAGGACTATAAAATGCAGATCTCGATTGTCACCGTTATCGATATCGAGACGGCCCTGGCGGAGGGCAGTCTCGATGGAAGCGCCTATGTCATCGACAATACGGGCCCATTCGCCCAGCTGCCCCATGCCCGCGTGACGAATGTTCCCGGCGTCTATAATGCCGATGGTTCGCAGGCCATGGAGGCTGTCCTGAACTGGATCACCGTCGGCGTCGCGCAGCTGCCACCGACGCTGCCACGCAGCTATCCCCACCGCTTCAACATTGCCAACACCGCACGACGACTGCTGAGCCCCTCCGTCCGCACTCAGGAGTACATCTCCAAGATTCAGGAGCACATCTCCAAGATGCTGACTGACCCTCCGAAGCCCCTGCAGGTTCGCGACCGCGGTGCAGTTCGCACCTATGACGCACCAGTGCTGAACGCGGCCGGCAAGGTCCTGAAGCCTGATGATGCCACTACGGCGGCCAGCGTGCCTCCAGTTGTCGTGAGGATCCGCGGGGCTGCGGTGGAGGACGGTGTTCTGTATCCGGCCCTCTACGGTTCGCCCGATCCGTTGACGGGTGGCTGGTACTGGAGCGCCACCGTTGATACGGCCAAGGTCGGTCGCCACGACTATACGATGGAAGTGGCGCTCTACCGCCCCGTTCAGGAGAACGGCAAGATGCTCTGGGAGCCGCGGCTCTTCACCCTGTCGTGCGGTATTCAGGTTAGTAACGTTCCGAGCGTCAACGGCTTCACTAGTGGCTTTGTGCCCGGCCTGCTGCCCATACCGCTCTCCGGACTTACCTGCGTTGAGGGAGACGCGATATGACAAAAACGATCAACATTCTACTCGTGGTGGATGTCGTCGCCGCATTGGAGGCAGATACGCTCGCTGGCTCTCTCTATATGATCGATGACAACCGCCTCGGCGGCTCGCGCAACCAGGCGACCGCCGGGCTCGCGACCGCCGTGGCCCCCGGAGACGAGATCATCTGGACGTTGTTGCCGATCGAATGCGAAAATCATGCTGCGATACGAGCGATCAAACTGCCGGCTGAAATCTGTGAGGTTCGACGCGAAACCTATCCCGAGTCCGATGTCAGCTACTGGGTTGGTACGGTGAAGCAGCCGGTCGGCGACCTACCGTATGGCCTGACGTTGGAGCTTGGCAGCCGGATGCGGACGCTCGATAACGGTACCGACGCGCGCCTCATCGATGCCGCCCTCAACGCTTCCCCGGGAGCTACCCGAACCAGGAGTTCATCCCGCATCGTCGAGGCCGCTCTCAACGCTTCCCCAGGTGTCACCCGAACCAGGAGTTCATGATGATCGTCACTCCGGCATCGCAGCGGCCCCCCAGCAGTCCAAGCTTGGCCTCCACCCAGCTGAACATCGTCACACTCATCGACGTCGCAGGAACCCTACGGACCGGCGGCCTCAGCGGGAAAACCGGGCTAATGGACAATGGCGGCGAGAGTGCCGGTAAAGGCACGAACAGCTTGCGGACAGTGTGCCGCCAGGGCCAAGCCCTGAACTGGCTGGTTTATTGTACTGACATGGAAAAGCGTCCGGACGGTAGCTGGCCTCTGTTCGCGCGTATCGTGAACGTCGTTTTTGTGCTGCCCGATGGCACGCCAGAGCTCCGCAAAATATGTAATGATCTCAAGATCTATGGCGGCCCGGACAAGATCCGCAGTCCGTGGACGCCCTCCTACTATTACTGGGCGGGCGCCGTCGACCTTGAGCTCGAGCCCGGGCTCTATCCCTATCGCCTCGTAGTTGAGGTCGACACAGTCGATCGAAATCGCAAATCGTACTTCAACCTGGATGGACCAGCCTTGCAGGTCATTCCTCTGAGCGCCATCCATGCAGCGAGCCAGCATGGATAAGAAGCAGCGAAGTTGTACGCGGACATACCTACCCAATCAATCGCGGACGTCCCAATCGCGTGCTGCTCTGTCGCGCGCTTCTGGGCAGCTATCGGTAACATCGATCAGAGGAAGATGGAACGGCGCTCGGGCCGGCGATTGCCCGATCCTTCGATTCACCTCCGAAAGGGTCCAAGCGCCCGTTAGCCTGCCTACTCAGTCGGGAAAGTGAAGGGGATTATATGGGTAACGATATCTGGTGGCCTACACGTCGCAGATCCCGCGCCTACGCGGGTCGTTCCTGATCGACTGCTTTGTCCAACAATCTGAGGGAAATCTTATGAGCCAGCGCGCCGTCATCGTCATCGACATCCAAAATGAATACTTCCCAGATGGCAAGCTGCCCCTGGTTGGTATCGTGCATGCGGCCGCCAACGCAGCTAGGGTGATTCAGACCGCCCGCGCGCGTGGGGACGTGGTTATCCACGTTCAGCACGAAATGCAGGAAAGTCATCCCTCTATCTTCGCGCCGAACACAAGAGGGGTAGAGATCAATCCCATTGTCCAGCCACTAGAACGTGAGTCCTTGGTCGTCAAGCACTATCCCAACGCCTTCCGCGACACCGATCTGAAGCAGCGGCTCGATGCCGGGGGCGTTAAGGAGGTCGTGATCGTCGGAGCAATGAGCCACATGTGCATCGATGCGACCAGCCGGGCAGCCGCCGATTACGGCTACAAGACCACGATCTTGCACGACGCTTGCGCCACCTGCGACCTTCCATTCGGTGGCATAATCGTGCCCGCTGTGCAGGTTCATGCGGCCTTTATGGCGGCCCTTGGCTTGGCCTACGGCACGGTCACGACGACCAGTGACTATCTAGCAGCCTGATGCTGTTGCGGCCTCGGCTAACATTAGTCACGTGACTCCTAAGGATCGCCGCTTAAAATCTGCTGGCCTCCAGGCAGAAGCCTTTTAAAAAAGCTAAATCCGATCTGCGGACTTAGCTCATTTGAATGGCTTGGGATCTCGGTTGTACGTTCGATGAAGGTGCGGATTCGGCCTCGAGCGACCTGACGGAGGTGTGAACGTCTCGCTGGATTTGCTGGCTCCCTCCGGCGACAACTTCGCCGGAGCAATACTAGGAAGCTCGACGGTGCGAGAACGGAAGCTGTTACACTGATCGTGACACGGCGGACGAGCGATATTCGCCGCTGCGGCGCTCGAAAACAGAAGTTATCTTCGAAGGGCCAGCACTCACAATCGCCTGAGGAGGCGCGCTGCGATGGACAGGCTCAAATTCATACCGGCTTTCCAATCCGCTCTTTGGTCTGCCGACCCGCTCACTCCGGGAAACCATCCGCGAACGCGGACGCCATGACGAGTTCACGATGGCAACAACAGAACTCATACGCAAGCATCCGCTTACGTTCTTTAGACTGATTAAGATCATTTTCGACGCCAGGCATGAGGAGCATCGCGCATGAGCATCACTTCCGCCGTCGCTCAAAACCGCAGCGCTCGCATCGCGCGTGTGGCCACATCTGCCGTCAATGTGGCTAGTGGATGGCGGTTGCGCGTGAGGACGGACAGCCCGCGCAAGGCCGTCGTACGGGGCGGAATCGGAGACGAAACGGTCAACCACGAACGGAAGCCAGCGCAATGTCCGGTGCCGTCAATCTTCGATCGCTTGATGTGCTCGGCCGAAATACGCATACAACGTCCACCGCTTGAGGCGGCGGCCCGCTCTGTGACGTCCACGATGTGTAGCGCGCGAACCAGACGTCGGTAGAGCGGGAGATCACTGCGTATTACAAAGCGGGGCGCGCGAAAACTGCTCATGTACTTGGCGTGCCGGTTTTAGCGGCCGCCGTGGGCACCAAGGGAGGACATCACCAGTTGAAATTCCTCTCAAGTCGCATCTCGCCGGCGCTCCAATAAGAGCCTGGCGTGTCAAATAAGTCGCAGCCAAGCCATTCCAAGATTTCGCAACACGAAACCAGTTCTCCTCAGGCTGGCAATAGTTGTAGCTTCCTTTGCGCCTTGCGCGCGGCCGCAACACTTCCGTCGCGTTCAGCCTGTTTCAGAGTCTTGAGCACCAACTCCTCGGTTTGTTTCCATCCGTCGTTTGCAATTCGTCCCTCGGCAAAGTACTCGAAGACGACTCGGAAGGTCAGAGCACGGCCTGCGGCGGCCCGAGAATCCAACTTTGGTTCGGTCAGCCATCGTTGAAGAATTTCGAGCTGGTCGGGCGTACCAAGCGTGAGAACAGAGCTGACTCCGGAATTTTGGACAGGGCGGTAGGTGGAGTTTGTGCCTGACGGCGGGCAAGATTGACCCGCGAATCAGGAGAGACGATGAGCAGACGACCCCGTCGGCACCACGCACCGGCCTTCAAGGCGAAGGTGGCGTTAGCCGCGATCAGGGACGAGATGACGCTGGCCCAGCTGGCTGAGCATTTCGAGTCGACCGTTAAGAAGCCGGATTGAGCTGAGCTGGGCAGTTGAGCGTGTGCCAGAGCGAGACCAACAATAGGCGCAAAAGTTCTCTGAACCAGGCGAGGATGCGACGGAAGTTGTGGCCGACGGCTGAGAGGACGACGTTGGCGGCATCGCCGGCGCGGCCCTTGAGGTAGCACCGGCCGAGGTGTCCTTCAGCCTTGAGGTGTCCGATGATGGGCTCGATGGCGGAGCGGCGGCGCAGCTCGCGCTTGATGGCGCCGAAGACACCGCGCTTCTGGCCGGAGATGAAGACGCGGCGGGGATTTTGCGCGTCGTGGCCGCGGTAGCCCTTGTCGACATAGGCCCGCTCGATCGCGCAGCCGGTGAGTGTCTCGGTGCGGTCCATAACGTCCCGCAACGTGTGACCGTCGTAAGGGTTGTCGGGCAGCGACCTGGCATGCAGCACGAACAGGCCGCCGGGGGCGCGGCGATTGTTGGTAACGATGGAGGCCTTCACGCCGAACTCGTAAGGTGCGGCGGCCTTGCCCTTGCCGATGCATTCCACCTCCGGGGCATGGAAGGAATAGAGCTTGAAGCCGCGCTGGCGCTGCTGCTGCGATCGGATCTGCGTGGCCCGACCAAGCGGAAGGGCGAACGCCTCCTCCAGCGTCGCCTGGCCTTCGATCTTGCGACGAATGTCGCGGATGATCCGACCCAGCCGGCTGCGCAGGATACGCAGCTGCCGCTGCTGCCGGTTGAACTGTTTGGCGTGAGCGTAACGGCCCGCCATCATCGCCGCGCTTTTTGCCACGCGACAATAGGATTGCCGCAGCCTGACCCCGTGCTTCCTCGCCAGACGGTTCAGCCCCCGGATCGCTGCATGCAGCAGTTTGGCGTCGGTCGGGAAGCTGATGGCCTTCGGTTGCACTGTGGTGTCGATCGTGACCCGCTTGAGGTCCTGGCTGCGTAACGCACCGGCCTCGTGCGCCACCCGAAGGCTCTCGGCCAACAACCGCTCCAGCTTGTCGCCGAGCCGCTTGCGCCAATGGCTCAGGTCCGAGCGCTCGTGCGGGAAAACGTGCTGGAAAAACTCTTCGCCGGTGAAGAGCTGGAAGTACGGATCGTGGACCCAGCGTTCGCACACCCCCTCATCGGACAGCCCGTAAATGTGCTTGAGCAACAGCAGCCCGATCATGAAGCGGGTCTCGATCCCAGGCCTGCCGCTCTCGCTGTAGAGCGGCGCGATCTCGCCGTCGATCCAGTCCCAGTCGATCTTGCCGGCAAGCAGAACGAGCTCGTGCTTCATGTTGATGATCTGGTCCAGCCGTGCCCGGAACAGATCGTTCGATCCCGTCGTCTTGTGCTTCTTCGGCCGCATCGTCCCTCCGATGCACCACAGAAGCACGGTTCACAGCAGAGAGGAATCCACAAAACGAATTTGCAAGGTTTGCGGCCATCAAGCCTCAAATCCCTGCAATCTCAAACGCCATCAAATCCCAAAAACAGATTCCCCCTCAATCGCTTACAGGCTTGTTCACAGCCGACTTTCGACGTGCACCCGAACCAGATCACGCGGTGGAAGGCCCAGCTTCAGGAAGCGGCGGCCGATGTGTTCGGTCCTTGCGGACGCAACCGAATGAGCGAGCCCGCGGTGGACGTGAAAGCGCTGCACGCCAAGCTCGAGGAGCTGACCCTGGAGAACGATTTTTTAGAAGGCGCGCTCAGCAAAGCCGGCCTGCTGAGCGCGAAGTGATGATCGATCGTGAGCACAATCTGCCGATCACCAGGCAGGCGGAAGTTTTGAAGATCAGCCGTGGCAGTGTCTATGATCTACCACGTCCCGTGCCGCCCGCCGACCTCGCAATCATGCAACGGCTCGACCGGCTGCATCTGGAGTTTTCCTTTCGCCGGTTCGCGAACGTTGCGAGACCTGCTGGCTGCCGAGGGCAGCAAGATCGGCCGCCGGCATGTCAAAACGCTGATGCGGCGGATGGGGATAGAGGCGCTCTACCGCCGGCCGCGCACCACCAAGCCCGAGCCTGGACACAAGATCTATCCATATCTGCTGCGCGGCAAGGAGATCACGCGCCCGAACCAGGTCTGGGCGATGGACATCACCTATATCCCGATGGCGCGGGGCTTCGTGTACCTCGCTGTTGTTCTCGACTGGGCGGCCCGTCGGGTGCTGTCGTGGCGCGTCTCGATTACGATGGAAGCCGCATTCTGCGTCGAGACGCTGGAGGATGCTCTCGCTCGCCACGGCAAGCCGGACATCTTCAACACCGACCAGGGCTCCCAGTTCACCGGCGCGGCGTTCACCGGCGTGCTCGCCAGTCACGGCATCGCCATCAGCATGGACGGCCGGGGCGCCTGGCGCGACAACGTGTTCGTCGAGCGGCTGTGGCGCAGCGTCAAATATGAGGAGGTCTATCTGCGCGCCTACGACACCGTGTCCGACGCCCGCGCCTCGATCGGCCGATACCTCGACTTTTACAATGGCCGGCGTCCTCACTCGAGCCTTGACGGCGGCACCCCGGATCAAGCTTACTTCAACCCGCTGCCGTTCCGCGCGGCAGCTTAATTTTGGCGGAAGCTCCACTTTATCGACGCGGAATTGCTGTTCAGACAACCGGGACCACCTCACTCCTATGGCTCCTCGATTCGACCGTATGTTTCCACAATGTGGTGTGTTGTAAGGTGGTAGTTTTGTGTTCTCGCCTCCGCAATGTTGGCAAGCCGACGACCGGAGGGGAAGGTTAAGCGGGCGCTGATGTTAAAGTGAGGGTATTTGCCTCGGATTTTCGGGTGCAACTCAGCGGCAGCTTCTACATCGTACACTTCAATGTGCCTGCCGCCCCAAATCTCGATGATGTTTTTCAACGGGTATGATCGACCCAGCATTCTCTTGGTTAGAATTTGCGCGTCCAGCCATTGGTAGGCGATCCTGACACAGTCGTCGTGTTCATGTTGAACTTTTTCGTGTTGATACTTGACACGTTTCTTAGCCTCCGCAATTTCGGCTGCTGTGAGCTTACTTGAAAGCGCTTCTGGCATTGAGAGCATCCTTTGCCACGCTCGCAAGGTTAGACGTCATGGCTGTCGGGACTACTACCGAACTTGGTAGTTCCTCCGTCGGGCTAGTCGCATAACCGACGTTCGTTTAGCTCCTTCAGCCAATCTTCCACGTTGCTGTAATCTTCGCTATGCTGGATGGTGATCCTGCCCTTCGGGTTCAGGATTGCGCCCGGATTAGCGAGGCTTTCATCGCCACTCGCAGTTATTGGCAAAGGGGCCGAATACCCAATGCAGCGCCACCCAATTATCGCCTCGCGAACAACCTCAACATACCCACCGACCTCGTTCTCAATAGCATATAGGTACTCAAACCCAGGAAAAGCTGGGATGATCGGCGCTAGAGCATGTTGTTTTTGACTGGAATCGGGATTCCCAGAAAGGCCGATTTCTGATTCAAACTCCGTGCTGGAGTTCGGGGGCCAGCATGGATGACGCGACCCTATTCGGAAGATATTCGCGAACGCGCTTTGGCGCGAGCTGACGCGGGCGAGACGGTTCGCTCGATTGCGGAAGCGCTACAGATCAGTCCGTCCTGTGTGACGAAGTGGAAGAACCTGAGGCGGGATACTGGGAGCCTGTCGCCAGGCAAGATCGGCGGCCACAAGAAGCGGGTTCTGTCGGATGCCAATGCCGAGTGGCTGCGCCAGCGGATTCACTCCGGGCCATTCACCTTGCGCAAGCTGACGCAGGAGCTGGCCGCACGCGGGATCAAGACAGACGTGCGGGTGTTTAGTCCCGGCATTTTCTGGAGCGGATTGAGTTTGAATCGTTCAGGCTGGGAAGTCCAGCATTTGCAGATGTATTCGTAAGGCGTGAGGCCCTTCAGGGTTTTCAGCCGTCTGGCGTAGTTGTAGGCGCTGATGAAGTCGGCAAGGTGAGCCTCGAGCTGATGGTGTCGATCGTAGTGATAGCGTTGGACGGTCGCTTCCTTGATGGTCCGGTTCATGCGCTCGACCTGGCCATTGGTCCAGGGATGCTTGATCTTGGTCAGCCGATGTTCGATCCCGTTCTCTTGGCAGCGCATATCGAACATGTGTGTCACGTATCTTGCCGTCGAGCCGCCCGCATAGCGCGGTGGGAAAGTGAACTGGATCCCATTGTCGGTGAGAACTGTGTGGATCTTGTAGGGGACTGCCGCGATTAGAGCTTCGAGGACGGCCGAGGCGGAAGTCCGTCCCGTCTTCCTGACCAGTTGCACGAAGGCGAACTTGCTGGTGCGATCGATGGCGACATACAGGTAGAGCTTGCCTTCAGCGGTCTGTAGTTCGGCAATGTCGATGTGGAAATAGCCGATCGGATAAGCCTTGAACTTCTTCTTCGAGGGCTTACTGCCTTCGACCTCCGGCAATCGGCTGATGCCGTGGCGCTGAAGGCAGCGATGCAGGGATGACCGCGTCAGATGCGGGATGGTCGGCTGCAGTGCATAGAGGCAATCATCGAGCGGCAACAGCGTATGCCGCCGAAAAGCTACGACGATCGCCTCCTCTTCGACGGAAAGGACAGTCGACTTGGCATCTTTGGGGCCTGTCGGGAGATCCGCGACGGTCTTGCGCTGCTTCCACTTCGCGACGGTCTTCTGATTGACCCCGTAGCGCTTGGCGAGCGCTCTCAGGCTCTCTTGACTATTTTGTATTGCTCGACGGACTGCCTCCGTCGTGGTGGCGCAGCCGTGTAGAACCTGTCCCATAGCGCATCCTTCGAATCGTGCGACAAGAATGCACCATCAATGTCCGGGACCAAACACCTAGTGCTTCGCTGTTTCGGTGGAAATCGCCGATCACGGTTTGGATTGAACCATCGATCAGATGAACTTTCGAAAGTTCGGCGCCGTCTTCGTTCTTGCCTCCGTAGCTGACATGAATGATGTGTCGCGGATTGATGTTCGTGATACTCAGCGTGTCGTCATCCCATCGATTGCAATTACCATGACACCGGTAATGTAAGGCGTCAGCCTCGATGGCCGAGCAACGATCGTGCCATTGGCCGCGACGAGAAGATCAACATTCGCTTCAGGTCATCTAGGGGCATTCCTGGCGGGTCGGCAACGACCGCTTGATGCCTAGAAACCGACAAGCGCACTTGGGCGTTTTGCGCCTATTCAAATGCTAGTGCTGGTCGCCGCGGCGAGCTCGGCCGCGACGCGCGCTGCTGCAGCATGCCGCTGATGACTTGGTCGAGCGTCGCGATCCGGTCGGCCATGCCGCGCGCAACGGCCTCGCGCGTGCCGACCATGCGGCCCTGACCAAATTCCTTGCGGATCTTGGTCTGCGTCACGCGCCTGCCACTCGCGACCGCCTTGATGAAATCGGCGCCGGCCTCATTGGCTCGGGCCTGCAGTTAGGCCTTGGCGTCATCCGACAGCGGCGCGAACGGATGCGCCGCGTTTTTCAGCGGCGACTGTTCCGACCTGACGATCGTCATACGGCACCAAGGGCAGCTGGCATCGCGGCGGCGCGACCATTTGCGGCTGGTGTTGGTGCGGTTTCGCCGACGAGGCGACAATGCAGCGTTTCGCCGCCCGCTGGCCGACGCCGGCCGCCATCAAGTACCCGGAGGCCACATGACCACCCTACCGCAGGCGCTCGACACGCACGATCGATGTCCCAATTTGACGCGGCTGATGCCGATTGATCGGACCACGATCACGCGGCGTATTGGCGACGAAACACTGACCTGCCGCATCAAGGCAAAGGCCGTATCAAGCCCCGTCGCGTGTTAACGCGCTCCGACGTTGAGGCTTTCCTGCAGGCGCTCGAGGAGACAGCAGCCCAATGTCCGTCTAACGGCCAAAAAGAGGCCTTATTACCAATTCGATTTCTCGATCAACCGTTATCGACTTTCCGGCTCGACTAAACTCCGTGATGAGCGTGACGGGCAGGCCTTCGAGGACGCGCGGCGCGCCGAAGCGCAGGCCCTCGTGGACCGACTAAATCGCGAAGGGCGAGGCCCGCTGCGGCTCAAGCCTGCCTACGATCGCTGGTGGAATGAGCTCGGCCAACACCTTGCCGACAAAAAATCAAATCTGTGCTCGACCGCATCGTCGAGATCGCTTAGAGCGAAGATCTACTTCCATACAATTACGGACGACGACGTCTCGCGGTTGATTGAGGAGCGGCGGAAGGATCGCCGGCGCGATCGCACAGTTACTGACGCCAAGGGCAAGAAAACGATCCTGTATGGGGAGATCACGGCGACGACGGTCAATCGCACGCTGGATCTGTTGCGCCGTAAGCGTCGTATTCAGGCCACGGCTTTGAGGTCTTGACGTCGATAGGCCCATGGCAGGAGCCGGTCGATCTCGCTGTTGGGTTGGCCGTTGACGATCCTGGTGAGGACGTCAGTCAAATAAGCGAGCGGATCGACATCGTTCAGCTTGCCGGTTTATGCCGCCCGGCGAACTATGCCGAACGGATTTGGTATGGCAGGCCGTTGTCACGCTGGCACCGTCGATCGCGTGCAGGGCAGCCCCATTCCATTCGGCATAGTCTGGTCGTTCAGAGCGCCTCGAGGAAGGCGAGTAGGCGGTCGCTCGGCCGGAAGCGGGTTCGCTTGCCGCGCTCGTACGGCTTGAGCTTCGCCAGGGCCGCTTCCTTCAGGGCGAGGTGGGCGTGCAGGTACGTCTGCGTCGTCTCGACCGATTCATGACCGAGCCACAGCGCGATCACGGAGCAGTCGACGCAGGCTTGCAGCAGTTCCATCGCAGCGCTGTGCCTCAGCACGTGCGGTGACACGCTCTTGGCCTTCAAAGACGGGCAACTCTTGTGAGCGACACGAACATGCTTTCCCAGCACGGACTAGACGCTATCGGCACTGAGCCGGCCCCCGTGCACGTTCGGGAACAACGCTGTTGCTCCTTTCCGCAAAGGTTCCTTGAGCCATGCCTGGAGCGCACACCGAGCGAGTGTGGTGAGCGGAGTGGTCCGCTCCTTCCGCCCTTTACCGACGCATCGTACGTGTGCACCAGACCCGAGGTGGACGGCATCCCGGTCAAGGCGGGTCAGCTCTGAGAGGCGCAAGCCCGTCTGGGCCGCGAGCAGCAGCAAGGTGTGATCGCGGCGACCAAGCCACGTCGTTCGATCGGGCGCGGCGAGAACCGCCTCGATCTCGGGGCGCGTCAGGAAGTGCACCTGTCGCTTGTCATGGCGCTTGCTAGGTATGGCGAGCACGCGCTGGATCAGCGCGCTGTGTGCCGGCTCCTCGAAGGACACGAACCTGAAGAAGGATCGGATGGCGGTCAGACGCAGGTTACGCGTCTTCGCGCCGGCGCCGCGCTTTACTTCGAGATCGGTTAGGAACGCGCCGATGAACGTTGCGTCCAAATCGGTGAGCGTCAGGGCCGATGGGGGCTTCCGCAGCTGCACCTGTGCGAACATGAACAGCAGCCGGAACGTGTCCCTGTAGGAGGCGATCGTGTTGGCGCTAACATTGCGCTGGCGCATGAGGCGCTCGGTAAAGAAGCGCTCGATCAACGTGGCGACATTGCAGGTGGGCCTCATGACGTCACGTCCCACCGCCGATCGAGACGCCGCGCCGCTTCTTCCATCAACTCGGGGCAGGCCGAGAGATACCAGTAAGTATCGCGCACGCAGGCGTGGCCGAGGTAAGTGGAGAGCACTGGGAGTTGTTGCTCGACGTCCTTGCCTTCGCGGCACCAGTCGAGCAGCGTCCGGATGGCGAAGCGATGACGGAAGTCGTGCACGCGTGGCCGGTATGATCACCTGGGCGCCGCAGCCCATCACTCTGGACAATCGCCAGAAGACGCGTGAACGTACTGGTGCAGCAAGCGGCCTCCCTGTTCGGCAACGAAGAAGGTCGAGCCGCAGCGTGATCCGAGCATCGCGTCGCGCCGGTGGGCGTAGTCGCGCAACGCGGTTCTCGTCGTCGGATGCAATGGCACGAGCCGCGACTTGCCGAACTTGGTCGGCCGGACCGTCAGCACGCCGGCGTCGAGGTCGACGTCATCACGCTCCAGGCCCATCGCTTCGGATATACGCATGCCCGTCACCGCGATCAGCCCGAACAGGGTATGGTAGGTCCATCGGCGCAGCCCGCCCGCTGGCGGCAGAGCCAGCGCTGCCGTCAGCAACGCATCGATCTCCGCGTCGCGGTAGACATAGGGCTTGGCGCCCTTCCATCCGGGCAGCATGCCGACGGGCGGTACCTCCGTTCTCGGATCGAAGTTGGCGACATGGCGCGCGAACCCGCGCACGTCGCTCAATCGCAGCGCCCAGGATGCATGACGATCGGGCGGCAGCGTTGCCCATTCCATTGCCAGCTTCGTCGTGATGATCCTGGGTTTGCGCTTCTCCATGAAGGCGACGAAGTCGGCGAGCCGACGGGTCTGGTGCTCGTACTTGTATCCCAGTCCCTTGCGCATGCTCAGGTACTTGTCGAGTGCGGAGCGCAGATTGTTCATTGCGCGCCTCCCGGCCAGGGCTGGCTCAATGTTCTCAGCGCATCGATGTCGACCTTCGCGCAAAATCCGGGTGATGTCGTGGTTCTCGTGCCGCAGCAACTGTCCGATCTCCGACAGGGTCGCGCCAGACCGGAGAAGCTCGGTAGCGAGACTGTGTCGGAAGATATGGGCGCCGCGGTGCGCGCAACCTTCGATTCCAACGCGATCGAGGGCGGCCTTGGCGATCATGGTGATCGCACATCCGGAAGCAAACCCGATGTGCGGCGCGAGTGTGCGGACGAACAACCGTCGGCACGACGACTTTGGGCGGCCACTGCGCAGATATGCAACGATGGCCGCACCAACGTCTGGCGGTATCGGCATCCGTGCACGCTGTCGGCCCTTGGCGCGAACGAGTATCTCGCTGGCGCGCCAGTCGCTTCGATGTCGGAAGTACCGCTCAACGACCTGCTCATCTAGATCAATCAGCTTATAGCGCCGGCCTGCGATCCAACTCAGCAGCCCGCCAACTACGTTGAGGCAATGCCACGCGCCGTGCCGAACGAGCCTCTCGTCGACGAGACGAACGGCGTAGCACTCGACGAGCCGTCCGTGCGGCCCGCTTCTGAGACGCCGGTACAGCCGGCTTCTGCCCAAGTACTCTTCAACTTCCATCTTCCTGTCCTCCGCTGTTGACAGCGGAGGCACAGAACGACTATGCCGAACCGACCAAACGCCGGTCAGCCAGAAATCTGGGAACGACCCGACTCGGCATAGTTCGGCGGGCGGCATAAACCGCCAAGCTCAACGACATCGATCCGCAGGCCTGGCTCGCCGACGTGCTGGCGCGCGTCAGCGATCATAATGCCAAGCGCTTGGATGAGCTCCTGCCCTGGAACTGGAAGGCTGCTACGGCCGAACTCGCCGCGTAGACCTACTCTGATCTCTTGCGTCAGCTGATGCGCCTGTACCGATAAAACGGCTTGATAGACCAGTCGACGAACCGTCCCTTGGAATCTGCCTCGAGAAGCTCCTTGAAGACCTTCGCGGGGACAGCCACGTAGTCATAGGTCGAGCCGCCCAGATATCGCACGCGTAGTGTTCGCCGCTCGCGATCATAACCGGCAGCTTCAATGCTCGACGAGCGCAACGGGCGCATCTGGATGGGACCAGATCGCCGCCTCGCCGAATTACCGTCCGCTGCCTTCACACCTGACTGCATCTAGATGATATGGCGATCCAACAAACCCTCGTCCACCAGTTCCCGGCCGATCCCCACCCCCACTGGGGCCTTCGCCGGACGGAGACCATTGGAAGACGACAACCTTCACTGCTGGCTTGCGCTCGGACGGTCTTGTTGCGCCGTTTGTGCTGGGCGGCCCCAAGGATGGAGATGCTTTCCTTGCCTACGTCGAACAACTGCTTGCGACATCGCTACGCCCTGGCGATACCGTCATCATGGACAATTTGCCCGCTCACAAAGTTCATGGCGTGCGAAAGGCCATCCAAGCGGTCGGAGCGAGCCTACTCCATCTCCCGCCATATGGTCCCGACTTCAATCCGATCGAATGGCCTTTTCCAAATTGAAGGCGCTGTTGCGCGCCGCCGACGGGGTGATCTCCGAGTCTGCTTCGGTTTGGACCATTAGGCTTAGAATGGACACAGTGCATACTGCTATCACGGAGCCAGTGCGGCGGCTCGAGGTCTTCACCGGAGCCGGCCGTCGGCGGAAGTGGAGCGACGAGGACAAGGCACGGATTCTCGCGGAGATCGTGACGAGTGGCGATTCGGTCTGCTCGGTAGCGCGAGGGCATGGATTGTCGCCGCAGCAGTTGTTTGGCTGGCGCCGTCAGTTGCGAGAAGCGGCGGGCGTACAGTTTGTGCCGACGGTGGTGGATGCCGTAGTGCCGACGCCCGCTCTTGGGCGTGAGCGCAAAGCGATGCGCTGCAAGGCCAGGGTGGATACCGGGGTCATCGAGATCGAAGTTGACGGCATCACGATCCGGGCCGGCCAACGGAGCGGAACCGACGATGATTGCGTCGATCGTCCAGGCGCAGAAGGCGAGCCGGTGATCGGTCCGTCGGGTGCGGTCCGGGTGATGGTGGCGACCAAACCGGTAGACTTCCGCAATTATGCGGAGCCCACGATTATGCGGAGCGTGCGGCGGGAAGTTGGTTCCCGCCGCGGTCTTCTCGCTTATTTCACTCCGCATAATTCGGCTTGCGTCCGGCCACATTCAGCATGGCCTGGAGCTTGTCTGGCGCCCGGAATCGACCGGGCGTCAGCATCGGCAGCGACATGGCGGCGAGCGCTTCGAGCTTCTCCGTCGGATCGGCGCGAAGGTAGACCTCGGTGCTTTGCAGGCTGGCGTGTCCGAGCCATAGCGAGACTTTCCGGACGTCGCGAGTCGCCTGAAGCATATGCATGGCGCAGGTATGGCGCAGTACGTGCGGACTGACGCCTTTGCCGGCGATCGACGGCGCCTTGCGAGCGGCGGCGGCGACATGCTTGGTCAGGATGTATTCAAAGCCCGAGCGGGTCATCGCCTGAGCACGGGCGTTGAAGAACAGCTCAGGAGCGTCGGTGACTGGGCGCACTTTGAGCCAAGCCTTCACAGCTGCAGCCGTTTGTTTCCAGAGCGGCAAGACACGTTCACGACCGCCCTTACCCATGATGTGCACGCCGGACATGGTCTGGCGGTCGATCTGATCGAGCCGGAGTCCGATGAGCTCCGACACGCGCATGCCTGCGGCGAAGGCCAAATGCAGCATGGCTCGATCACGGATGCCGCACACGGTGCTCGCGCCTGGCGCATCTAACAGAGCCTGGAGCTCGTCACGAGTGAGATAGCCGACGAGCGCCTGATCGGTCTTCTTCATCGGGATCGCATGGATCCGACGTGATTGATCGAGGCAGGATGGCGCCCTGTATTCCAGATAGCGGAAGAACGAGTTGACCGCAGCCAGCCGGGCATTGCGAGTTCGCGCCGAGTTGCCGCGCTGCTTCTCTCCAGGAATGCCAAGATCAGCGGCGCGTCAGCCGTTCGATCTCGATCTTCGATGGCTTGAGCCTGAGTCGACCGGCGGCAAGTTGGAGCAACAGCTGGAAGCTCTGGGCATACGCCTCGCAGGTATGCTGGCTCGCCCTGCGTTCTTTGGGCAGGTGCTCGCGCAGGAAGTTGCTCAGGTAGGGGGCGAGCGCAGTCACGCGGCGCCTCCAATGAGCAATGCCTCGTCGGCCTCGGCGATCTGGCCCATTAGGGTCGGCGTCACCTGCAAGTACCAATAGGTGTCGGTCACGTGGGCGTGGCCGAGGTAGGTGCTGAGCGCCACGATATGGCGGGCGATCGCAGCACGATCGTAGCCGCACTGCTCCAGCAAGCGGACAGCAAAGGTGTGGCGCAGATCGTGGATGCGCGGATCCCGCCCCGCGTAGGTGCCCCTGAGATTGGTACTGTCGAGAAGTTGTAGGAAGATACGTCGCACGGTGTTGTAGGGCAGCGACTGTCCGGCAACCGATACGAAGAGAGCACGATCTGTGGTGGTGAGCGACTGCCGAGTGAGCAGATATCCGTCGAGCGCCAGCCGAGCTGTTGCGTGAAGTGGCAACAGCCGGCTCTTCTGGAACTTAGTCTGTCGGACGACGAGCCCATCGGCAGTTACATCCTCGATCCGCAGCGCCAAAGCCTCCGCGATCCGCATGCCGGTAGCGGTGAGCAGGCCGAAGAGCGTTACATACATGGTCGGTCTGTCGAGCCTACCGGCGGGAGTGCCGCCGCAGCGCGAAGCAATCGTGCGATCTCGTCCGCACTATAGATATAAGTGCGTATTCCAGGGATGGTGATCAGCGATTTCAGGCGATCGTGATCACGGTTTCCAGACGATGGTGATCACTTGCGGAGGCGAACACGACTGACGTGTTGATGTGTGCTGGAAATGGTGTTCCTGGTCAAGACGGGCGGGAGGATTGGAGATCGTTCCGGCGGGCCATAGGAGGGGCCGGTGGGGCGATCGGGTGCGCGGTGGTCACGCTTTTGTCCTATCGTCGGCCCGACGACGCAGGCTATCGCCCTTGAGCTCGATGCGGTGCGCGTTGTGAATGATGCGGTCCAATATGGCGTCGCCGAGCGTGGGATCGCCGAACACGTGAGAGTGCCCCTATTTTGAGTGGGTCGTGTCTCACGTCACGATCACTGACCCGCATCATTTTCTTTTTGGGCACCGGCTTGGGGTGCTGAAGGAGCGGTCGGGGCGCGGTCCCGCCTACGTCGTTGTCACGCTACCGGACGGATGGCGGCGGGCGGTTCGGATCGCGTCGACGGACCTTGCCGAGACGATCACTTCCCGGCCGAGCGCCGCCGATCTGCCGCGCATCAGTGCACGTACGCTGATCCCATTGATGCAACATTTGAGCGCGAGTCTGAGCCTTCTCGACGAGAAGGTGATTCGCGATGACCCACCGACCGCTTCCAGGTTACGTTGCGTATCGACCCCTACCGACATTGGCAAATCCACCTGGCCGTCCGATGGCCGACATTCCGCGCCTGTGGCCGAATCTGTCGACCGCGACGCAAACCCAGATCGCTCAAACCCTCGCGACGCTGCTGCGACGAATGCAAGCGGTTTCCGGCACGCCCGGAAGGAGACTGGGTCGTGCTGATCAGCTTGAACGTCGCTGGCGAGCGGCTCACGACTGCGCACCGAGCCAAGTTGGCCTATGTCTACGTGCGGCAGTCATCCGTGAACCAGGTGCGCCAGCCAGGAGAGCTCGCCGCCGATTGGACTCGTCTGGAGAATGAAGAACCAATCGAAGCTTAAGCGACCTCCCCGATGCTGTGGACGCACGCGACACAGTCAATCAGTCATGTTCGCACCTTGGTCTCAAGGCGGCGCCGACCTTCCTCGATTGCGCCGGACCAATGGCCGAACCGTTCCTGGACGACAACTTCGAACGATGGATACCACAGTGACTTGCCATCTGCCTGCGCCCAATACCAAGGATAGCCGCGCGGCAGGAAAACCACGCCGGGAACGGCAAGCGCTCCGGCGATGTGGAGGGCGAAGCTGTCGGGGCCGATCACGGCGTCGAGATTGGCGATCGCAGCGATCATTTCCGCAGGACTCTCGATATGCACGCCAGCATCGATGGGACGACTCCATCGTTTCATGTCATGCCGTTGCGCGCCACTCATCAAACTGACAGGCGTGACGGAGTTTGGAGTCGCAGCTGCGACTTGCTCCATCGATAGGCCAAGCACGCCCCCCTCCCACACGATGCCCACCAGAGGCCTTGCGAACCCGGCCAATGCATCCCGCCATTTGGTGAGCAGTTTGGCCCCGGGGCGAAGGTAGGGAATGCCACCGGCAATGTTGCGGGCGTCGGTCGGCAGAATGCGCAATAATGATTGCAGCGGCATGGCCGAGATCGCGGGCCCTGCTTCGTCCAAAATCACCTGCTCGGCGAGGTTGGTAAGAAGAGCCTGATGACGTGGCTGCGCAACCACATGCACATCTTGCGGGCTCGGCAGCCGACACAAGAGACGAGCGAGTGCGATGAACTCAAGGGCGCCCATCGTCGGCGGCACGACTATCCGCCTCACAGGTGCCAAGACGGATGGCTCGGGCATCGGGAAGCGGCCGAGCGTCAGCTCAAGCGTAGTCTGTAGAGACTTCGCTGCTTCATTCTCAGGTCGTTTGTGCAGGACGTGGCTGACAAGCTCGAGGGCTTCACCGAACCGGCCAACGAGCTGTAAGACACGTGCCAGCGCAAGCGTGGCTGAGGGTTCAGATTTGCGAGTGCGAACGAATTGCGTCAGTTGCGCAATGCCTCGGTCCGCCTCACCCTTGGCAATGGTAACGCGGGCCAAGATTTCGCGGGCTCCAACATGAGCCGGTACATAGGCGAGCAACTTCTTGCAGATGGCTTCCGCTTGCTGCCACAGTCCAGTTGCGGCGCGGCAATAAGCCAGATGCAAGAGCCCAGCTATATCGAGCGGGGCGCGCAGATGCGCGCGCTCGGCAAGGCTGAGCGCCTCGTCGAAGCAGCTGCGTTCGAGCATGACGACCGATAAGTTGCGTAGCGTATCGGGATCGTCTGGAGCAATCTCAGTGGCACGAAGGAGTACGGCCTCAGCCGCCGAGCTGTGGCCCAAAGCGAACTCGATGGCGCCGAGTTGAAGGAGGGCCCGCGCATTGCCAGGCTCGTGTTGAACAACGGTCTCGGTCATCGCACGGGCTTTCGCAACATCGCCGCGGCTCAGCAAAGCATGAGCGAGCGCCAGCTTGATCTCCTCGTTGCGCGGGGCGAGAGCCGCCGCGCGTTCGAGGCAGATCACCGCCTCGTCAGCACGGCCGAGCAATCTGTGTGCGATGCCGAGATTAGTGGTGAGGCCTGCATGTTCGGGGTAAACGGTCGCCGCTTCAGCTAGCATGTCGAACGCAAACTCGGTTCGCCTCCGCGCAAGCGCCAGAGCGGCCCTTGCATTGAGCGTATCCGGATCGCTTGTGTCGACGAGCCCATCCAGTAGCGCCTCCGCCTCCTCGAGCCGGCCAGCCGCAATAAACTCCCGGACCGTTCTAACCCGGTCTTGCCGGTTCGGAGCCCGCATGCCAGTCGACAGCATCTCGTTATGCAACCGTGACGCGTTTGCCGTCGAGGCGGAGATCCTCGCTCACCGCGATTACTTTGCTGTGGGCCGTCTCGGAGGCAATGCCGGTCACCCTAATGACCTGAGTTTCGGTCCGCAATGAATCGAGACGCTCGATCACCGCGACGCGCTCGACCGCCTTCACCGTAAGCTGCTCGGCGCTCGCTTCCTGAATCCGCGCCGAGGATTGGACACGCTCGGCAATTAGCGTGTAGAGCTTCCCGATCCACGTGGCTTTATTCGCGAGCACGGCAAACACCTTAGCTTGCAGATCGATGCCATCGGCGCGTAAGGACAGGCGCCGGCGCGCGGCGAGAGTGACGGTTTCGCCCTCAATCGACATTTTGCGACCCCCGGGCAGGCGGACCATGCCACCACCGGAAGCCGCCCGCTCGAGCACGGTCACGACGAAGACTTGCTCGACCTCGGCGAAGAGCAACACCATGTCCTGTGGCATCGGCCGGACCAGGCAGCCAACAGCCACTGTCGCCGTGTGACGAGCGCCAGCGAGTTCGACCTCCACCGCGGTGCCATCGTCGCTGACCGACACGACGCGGGCCGAATGTTGTCCAGGTTCAAGCAAACGCTCGGAAATTGCCAATATGTCGGTGTTTGTAGCGTGGATCGGCATTGCCATCATTGCTCTCCAGCCCGCTACAAGAAATTTACCAGCCGCTTTTGTATGACTTCCTCATTGCCCGTACTGGACATGATCTCAGCTCTTCGAGCCAAAAGCTTGTGCTGTTCCGCATTCAATTGCCCCTTTCTCAATTCTTCTTCTGTTATCGACACGCTGGTCTTGCAGAGTTTCATGTCGCGACCGACCGACTTAAAGTCTTCAACGGGAGCGAGCTTAAAGTCGCTAGTCCTGAGAATCTTGGTAGCACTGTCGGCCGACTTGAAGTCAGGTCCAAAAACATGCTTGGTCGAGCTTCCAATCACTTGCTTGGTGTCGCTTCCTTCGACAACGTCAAGTTTGTTACCGATCGTGATAGAACTCATATCGCTCAGATTGAATGAACATTCGCGGGAGAGCTTGAAGGTGAACGCTTCTCCATAAAACATGCATACGTTCGTGGCCATCGTCAGCGTAGTCGCTGCGCCTCTCATGCAGGTGAATTTGGTGCCTTGAAACAGTTCCTTGGTGTCACCCATCGTCTCTTTTTCCGAGTTACCAACGGTCCTTTCCAACTTGTGGCCGTTGTTGATGAACTTGACGCGGTTTGAGGCCGTTAGGATGATGTCCGCGGGCGTCCCATTGGCGCCAGCGCTGATGGAGACGCCATTCTCGGCGGAGATCTCATAAGTACCTTTCGGGACATTGAGCTGGGAGTTGCCATTCGTGACCTCGGTGGTCTGCCCGCGACCGATTTTCAGCAGCGCAGCGCCTTCGACATTTGCCTGGAAGTCCCTGTTGGTGAAGGCAAGTATGCCTGCGTTGTCGCTTTCATGTTTGCTAACCGCCGCCGGATCGTCAGCCGTCGTGAGACCCGTGACAATGCTTGCCTCTTCGCCCGAATAAGAGCCGAGGCGCAGATAACTCGACTTGGTAAACGGAGAGGACGGGGTTTCTGGAACGACCACTCGCGTATAGGCATTTGGCATAGCAGGTTTCCATTGTCGTATGGAGGTCGGCACGTTAGCGTTGGGCCATCAAGCGGGTCTGAGAGGGCGATATCGAAAGTCCGAATGCGTTGGGATTCGCACCATTCTGCTTGGTCGGCATCCCCATTTTGGTGGCTGGGGACCCTCCAATTGACAAATTGTCCGACCCGGCGTTGGCGCGGCCCGGACCCATGACAAGTCCAGAGATGACGCCGAGGGCCACACCAGCGTTGTCGCCCATCGAGGTCGCGCGTTCGGTCGTCATGTTGTGTGCAGGCATACACATGATCAGGCACCGGGACTGACCGGGAATGGCCGTCGTGCTCATACTGACGTTTGGATAGGGGATCGGCACGACCGCAGGACCGGAGGGCGTATTGCAGACATCGGGAAACGCATGATCCTCCCCCAACATCGGGCCACTTGAATTGACAAAAGTCATTTGTTTAGCGCACTCCGTTGAAAGGGATGACCCGGCTTGCATCGTAGAGTTCGGCGATGGCGCGTTCAGGTACAGTCGGCAGGGCACTCCCGCGCTGGGCCACGAACAGACCACCTTCAGTCGACGCGCAATGAAAATCAGTGCGCAGAAAACGCGAGCCGGAAAAGTCGCTGCCGTCGACCTTGGCGTGGTGCATCAGTGCATAGGACATGTCGGCGCCGGCAAACGAGGCGAACTTGGCCGATGCCCGTGTGAAAACGGACATCGCCAGTTTTGCGCCCGATAGATCGCAGCCGTCGAGGCTCGCCTCTTGGAAGATGCATTGCGTCAAATCGGCATTGCGGAAACTTGCGGCCCGCAGGTTAGCCCTGACGAACAGTGTGCTCGGGGCGATCGCGCTGGAGAGGTCAGCACCAACCAGACTCGCGTCGCTCAAAACCGAGCCGGAGAGGTCGACGCCGGACAGGTTTGTGCGGTTCAGCTTGGCGCCGCTCAGGTTCGCTCGTGCAAACGTCAGTCCGGAGAGATCCCGCTCCGACAGATCGCATTCCGAGAAATGGATCGTGTCGCAACGCAGACCCGTGATCTGTGCACTACGCAAATCGGCCTGCGTTATGGCGGCGTTGGAAAGCGTGGCGTTGTTGAGGACGATATCAGCAAGCCCACAATCCATGAGAGCGCTTTGAGTTAGGGTGGCCCCGCGCAGAATGGTGTGGGCCAACACGCAACGCATCACTGTCGTCTGGCTGAACCCCGTCTCGCTGAAGTCACCATGGCTGAAATCTGATGATATGAACGTCGATTGGGTGACGCGCGCCCGCTGCCAGTTGGAGCCGCCAGCGCGGCAACTGGCGAACACGCATTTTTCGAGGCAAGCGTCGGCGAAGGCAGCGTCGCTGAAGTCACAGTCCTGAAACATCATGCCGGTGAGGCGGGCACGTGTGAATTCGCTGCCGCGAAAGGAAGAACTCAGCACAACGCCATCGTTCAGACTCAGCCCGGATAGCATCTGGCCATCGAGCTGGGCTTTGCGTACGGGGACCTTATGGTCGATCGCCTGCAATAACACATCTATTGACATGGCCCGTGACCATCATGACGGTGCGGCCGATATTTGCGTTGCTCAAGTCGGCCGCGATCAGGGAGGCATCCATCAGGTCCGCGCCATAGAGATTTGCATGGCGCAGGCTGGCACCAGCCAAGTCGGTCCGATTGAGATGTGCCTCGAGCAAGTTGGCCGCATAGAAATCGGTGCCGCGCAGATCGTTGCCACTGAAGACCGCGCGTTTCAGCGATGCCATTCGGAAGGTGGCGCGCGCGAGCGCCGACTTGCCGAAATAGACCCCGTTTAGTCTGGCCATCGTGAAGTCGGCGCCGCTGAGATCGGCTGCCTGAAAGGAGAGCCCCTCGGCGCTGCTGCGGCCGAAGCGGGCGTCGCGCAGATCGATGTCGCCGATGAAGCTGACTTGGTCAAATTGGGAGCTCGAGAGATCGAGTTGGGGCGCTGCCACCTTGAGAAAGCAGGTTTGCTCGACTCGCGCGCCAGCAAAGCTCGCGCCAGATAACGATAAATCCATGAATTGTCCGCGCGCAAGGACAGCTTGCCGCCAAACGGTGTTGTCGAGGGCAGCTTGGATGAAGGAGCATTGATGTAGTTTCGCAGAACGGAAGGTTGCCCCGATCATCGGTACCCGCAAAACTTGCAGCTCGACAAGCCGTGCCTGGTCGAAGCATGCGCCTACCATGCGCGCGCCGAGAACGTTGGTGCGCACAAGCTGGCTGCCTGCGAAATGCGTTTCGCGGCAGTCGGCTTCACCGAGATTGGCTTCGCTAAGATCGGTCGCGCTGAAATCGGCGTTAATGAGCGTTGCCCCGGTCAGTACGGCTTTCACTAGTTTTGCGCCAGCCAGGTTGGCCCCGTTCAGCTTTGCGCGTTCAAGAAAGGTGCCGGAGAAGTCCGCGTTCGCGAATTGTCGCCCGGAGAGGTCGGCGCCGGCGAGATCCCGACCAGCAATCGTGCCGCCGCGCCGGAACTCTTCTTCCGCCAGATCCCCCAGCGCATGCGCGACGGCCGGTGCCAGCATCGGGTCAGGCTTGAGCGCCTTGAGTGAGGCGCGCCTTGTCGCAGCCATGCCCGCTGCCAGCAGACCTTCCGCTTTGTCGATCTCGGTTCGCAGGACAGTCAATGCTCTCGCAGATTCCGTTTTCGCCGAGGCGATCCCTGCCTCGGGATCAGCAACGTTTGCCGTTCGATCCGGCGCATTCAAAGCCCCGAGTGGCTCGCGGTCATCGGATGGCGCAGGAATGGCTCTTCTGAGCGCTGCTTCAGCATCAACGAGCGCCGTACGCGCGCGTTGAGCGGAGTCAGGCGGTGTACCAGAGGCCTCGATCCGTGCCAGTATTTCGTCAAAAACCGAGCGTTGCGGCGCCTCGGGCCTAACGTCCCGCGCTTCTTCGGGCAGTACCAGCCCCGGAACATCCGGAACTGAAAATGCGTTATCTGATATCGCCCCGCGTATCGGCTCTAGCGGTCGTCCAGCCGGCAAGTTAAAGAAACGAGCATGGGCAAAGTTCGAGTTGCTCATGCTCATCAAGCGATGAGCTTACCGCGTCAAGGATTTCGCCACGCCAGTGTTTCGCGCGTGCGAGCTTGTCTTCGATATCGCCGATGAGGGCCGGATCGGTGTCCGCTAGCGCTGGCAATGCCGGAGCTTGCTCAAAGTGTGCGTCCAACGACTCCGCCGCATCCGCGGAGGAGAGCGCGGCAAACAAGGCGTCGACATCGCTCGATACAGCGTTTCCACTGGCGACCTTCTCATAGGCCGCGTGTATAGGTTGATATTGAGCTTCGAGCTTCTCGACATCGGATTCTGCCTTGGCCTGCACCTTCCCCACAGCGTCGAGAATCTCGGCCAATTCGATCTCGCCGCTCTCGAGTTCCTCCGGTAACAGTTCCGGAACACCCGATGGTTCAATCGACGATATCTCGATCGTCGGGCGCAGCGAAGGCGGAAGCTCAACGCGCGCGAGCTCCTGATCGAGGGCCCAGCGCATGGAGGCGAGCTGCCGAGCCGCGCGCTGTTCGGCCTGATCCCGACGCCGCGCTGCGCGGCGTTCGCGCTCGACAGCCGAAATCTCAGGGGTAAGTTGATGTTCCGAAAAGGCATGCCGTGCGGCGCTCGCCGGGTCGAGCCGCAGCTGCCGAACATTCAGATAATGATCGAACGGCCGCGCGGGGTCGCTTTGTTGCTCGTAAGCGACCATAATGTCGCCAATGTCGCTGCCATCCAATTCGTGCACGGCGATCGCGGCGCGGTAGATCATGACGCCACGGCGGGCTCCGGCGAACAGCCACAGGGTATCGATGCGCGTCTGCAGTTCAGTGACGCCACGCGTCGGATCGCGCCAGCCGATGAAGCACCGCACGCGAAAGGCGGGCAGTCGGCCTTCGATCAACGGATGCTTGGCGGAGAAGTTCTGCAGCGCGTAGGGTTCTCCGCCGCAGATGAAGCCGCTCATGCGTTGGTCTGGCGGAGCGAACAGAAAAAGCCGCGGATCGGCGTCGGTCGCGAGCGCGGGGGCAACTGATTTCAGCCAGGCGGTGTCATAGGTGCCCGCGTATTGTAAGCGCTCCTTATCGTCAACCGCAATTGGTCCGAAGGTTGCGGATGGCGCGGTAGAGTCAATCAACTGAATCGCATGCTCGGGGCTCTCTACGTTGGGCAGGGCCACAAGTTCGCCGGCCCTACTGCGGCGGAGCGCGTCATGGCCGACGCCGATCCGGTTCGCTGCGTAGCCTGGCCCGCCAAACGCGCGTTGCCGCGTTAGCGGCATTTGCTTGAACGGTTGTACGGCTGTCGGTCGCCAGCCGGACCCTGTCATCTGCCAATAGCGGTCGCCGGTCACCAGAAGATGCTTCTGGATCGGCCCGAGTGCAAAGCCCAACATCATGCGCTCGGTTGGCCGACCGATAGGCGCCGCCGCATGTCCACCGATGAGCAGTTCGGCTTGCGGCTTGGGCATGCCGATGTCGAGAGGGGTGCCGAGCGGAAGCTCCTTCGCGGCCATGACCCAAAGCTCCTGCTCGCCTTGCAAACGATCTGCGCGCGGCTTGGCGAGGTCGAACATCGCGAAGACCGAAATGATGAGGCTAGCCCCTGGAGGACGACGCTCGCATTTGGTCAACAGACCCAGTGTGCGGGGCTTTACAAGAACGGGCATGAAGCCTGCCAAGACGTTTTTCGTCCCCACCAATATCTCTCGAGCGTGACAGACTGTCGGTCCCACGATGCAAACGCGTCTTCATGTCCCATACCAAATTTGGTAGGCAGCCGTTTAGCTCCGCGTTGCGTAAACGGTCGTTCGCGCGGCAAAGGTTGATATTCGAAGCAGCCGCGAGACCAGAGTGCGGCTCACCGAAGAATTAAAGCCGTTTTGTCTGCGAAGAATCGGTGCTTCGTGGCCGTCGGTAAGTTGCTCGTTAGACGAAGCCGTTGATGCGGTGGACGCGGGGTAGACGCATTCGTCTTGCGACTCAGCAAGGGCGTGCGTGGGACGCCCTCGAGGCGGCTCGCTACATCTATCCCAGCCGAGTGCACACGAAATCACCGAGTCCGATCGACGGTCCGGCCAGAAATCTTCGGCGACCAACCTTTGCAAATTGATCGATGCCCGGCAAAGCGGCAGATCAGACGGCAAGGATAACTTGTGAATCTCGTCATCGTATCGAACCGGGTTGCCGGTAGCGACGTCAATCAACCCAAAACAGGCGGGCTTGAGGCGGCCCTTGCTGCCGTGGTGCAACAGTCCGGGGCAATCTGGGTGGGGCCGAGGCGCCCGTCGGAGGCCGATCCGGCCCTCATACCGCTCGGCGGAGGCTGGCTCGTGAGGGTGGATCTGCCGGTCGAAGATTATCGCCGCTATTATGAGGGCTTTGCCAATTCCGAACTGTGGCCGGCATTACATTCGCTGACAAACCGGATCTTCTCATCGGAAGACAACTATAACAGCTACCGCAAAATCAACGCTCTGATGGCAAAAGCGCTCCTCAAGTACAGTGACCGGGACGCGTTCTGGGTGCATGATTATCATTTCCTGCCGCTCGGTGCTGAGTTGCGTGATCGTGGCGTCCAACAGCCGATCGGGTTCTTCCTACACACGCCGTGGCCGGCGCCCCACGTGCAACTATTACCGCATCATCGCGAACTGGTCGAATCTATGCTCGCTTATGATTTGATAGGCTTTCAGACCGACGAGGATCGGCAGAATTTCCTTGCCTGTGTCCGTGCCGATCTCGAGCTCACGCCTGATGAAAATGATGTGGTGATTTCCCGCAATGGCCGCGTAACAAGATGCCAAGTATTTCCGATCGGCATAGATACAGACAGATTTGCACAATATGCTGCAGACGCAGGATCGAATGCCGATGCCTTGTTGCTATTGCAAGGTCTCGATCGTGAGAAACTTGCTGTCGGAGTCGACCGGCTTGACTACACCAAGGGTCTCGACAATCGCGTTCGGGCAATCGATCACCGTTTGAACAAGGAACCGCGTAGCATCTCGCTTTTGCAGATCGCGACCACCTCACGATCCGGCATCAAGAGCTACGATGACTATCAGAACGATGTCGCGGCTCTTGTCGAGGACGTCAACGCTCGCCATGGCGCGGACGGCTGGATGCCTATCCGCCACGAAACGAAGCCTCAGAGTCAGGCAGTGCTCGCCGCCCTCTACCGCGCCGCACGTGTCGGCTTGGTAACATCGTTGCGTGACGGGATGAATCTCGTAGCGAAAGAATATGTTGCCGCGCAAGATGGCAGCAATCCCGGCGTGCTGATCTTGTCGAAATTTGTCGGCGCGGCAAAGGAACTCGACGGGGCGCTGCTCATCGAGCCCAACGACATCGAAGACATAGCAGACAAGATTTCGATCGCATTTTCAATGTCGCCGGCCGAGCGTATCTGCCGCTGGAAGAAGATGATGGCAAAGCTTCGAGCGTATCCCATCCAGAAGTGGTCGGCGCACTTTATCTCCGAGTTGGAGAAGATTCGGACCGAGAAACTCGCAAGACAGAGCCGGCGGGATGTGGGAGGGTCCAGCAGCTCAAAACACAAGATCGAGGGAAAATTGGCCGGAGGAGCTGGCCGTTTTGACCTGCCGCGGCAGTTGGCATGCCCAGCATTCGGTCTGCGAGCTAGGAGATTAAATGATGATTTCACCCACATCGTAGGCTTGGGCTGGAACCACGGTCCTCAAGCGGCTCCAGACATCCTGCTCGGCGCGTTGAATAGCGTAGATGCCTTCCCGAGGCCGTACCAGCCCACGACAGATATTTACATCCATGGTCATCCGTACATGGCACAGTTGGCTGCAGGCATGACGGAAGCGACAGCCTACAATCCGTTCGGCGTCAGGGTTATCCTCATACCTCGACTTAAGGGCGGCTGAACGGAAGTGGCTTGTCATTGGCTCTTCTTGCTTGAACCCTCGGCCGGCGATTTCACCAGACGCGGGTTCGTTGCCGAGCTTGCCGGACGCGGCTTGAGGGTCGACTACCACTCGGTGTGGGACTTCGTGCATGCCGAGAAGCTCAGCTTCAAAAAAAAGCGTGGCGGCTGGCGAACGCGACCGTCCCGAGGTGGCGCGGCGGCGAGCCCAGCGGGCAAAGTATCAAAGTCGCGTCGAGGCTGAGCGGCTGGTCTTGATCGAGAGACCTGGACGCCGACCGATATGGCCCCCTTGCCGGGGAAGGGCGTCGCGCGGGCGCAGACTCCGCGCCAACGTTCCCAGTTGGAAGACCATGACCTTCCTGGCAGCGCTGCGCCACGACCGGACCGATTCGCCATGGTTCATCGAGGGGCCGATCGATGGCGAGAGCTTTCGGACCTACGTCGAGAAGGTTCTCCCGCCGACCTTGCGGCCCGGTGATATCGTCGTCATGAACATCCCGGCAGACATAAAAGCAAGATCGTGCGGCGATCCGCTCCGCCGGAGCCAAGCTGCTCTTCCTGCCCAAATACTCACCCGACCTGAACCCGTCTCATCGGGAAGGCCGTCGCGCGAATCCGTCGACACAGTCTGCGCAGCCATCGGAGAAGTTCCGACGGCATTCACTTCAGAAGAATGCGCCAACTATCTCAAAACGCCGGTTATCAAACCTAGTGCCATGACGCTTTAACAGAGCATGTTCGCGCGGCGTGACGACGAAATCGAGGCCCTGATTCACGTCGCCGCGGCGCCGCCCACAATCATAATACTCTGCGCTTCGGGGTAGGAATCCCGTGCCAAGCCGCGCGCGTGCCGAATCCTTCGGATATGCGGGGACGAAAGTGATGATCGATGCCGCGAGCGCTGAAAATGACCGGGAAAGCTGCCGAGTCGGTGCAGGTTCGCGATTATAGCGCTGCCCAGTTAAAACGGCGCCCTATAGTTAGGTAGTCCGCCGCGGCCAAATCGGCTGGATTGAGCAGTCGACGCGCGTCGAATACCGCCTTGCCGGCAACTTGCATCGAGGCGAGTTCGCCGTATTCCTGTGTCCGAGTCACGATGATGACGATCTCGGCCCACTCGACATCGCGCCGCCAGTCAGACGAGAACCGAATGCGGTTCGCCGCGCTGCCAATGGCGAGCTTGACGTTTTCCGTCGCGAGCGGATCGTAACACCTGATGTCCGTTTCGGCCCGTAGAAGATCGTGAACGATCTTGATTGGGGCGGATTCTCGAACGTCATCTGTGTCCGGTTTGAAGGAAAGGCCGAGAACAAGGGTTCGTCTTCCGAACAGAGTGCCGAGCTTCCGCTCAAGGGTAGAGACGATCTGGCCCGGCTGGGCGGCGTTCACATCGAGAACAGCATTTAGCACGTTCATTGGGAGGCCAATATTCTCGCCTTGGGTGCGCAGCGCCTGTACATCCTTTGGAAAGCACGCGCAGCTCGGAGGATATTTAGCCCGAGCCAACGATCCGCCTCCAGGAAATACCGTGATCTGGCACGGACTATCGCGGCTGACCGACATCGAACTGGGAGCTGCGATCGAGGCAAAAATTATGGGTAATTGAAAGCGTCGTCGTAGGCGTACGGTGATCGTGCGCGCGTACGAATGTCCTCACGGCTCGCGATGATTCGTGTGAAAACCACCATATGCGGCCGCCCGCGTGACGAGGCTTTATCGAAACATCACCACGCGGAGGCTGATGTCATTTGAGGCCCTTCTTCGTATTCGAGAGCTTCTCGCCTGCGCCCCCCTGGGTCGCTGCGCCACCACTGGACAGCAGCTTTGCCCTGTCGCCGCTCTTGAACGTGAAGGTGTCGGCTCCGGCGCTGATACCATTCCATACCACCGGTTCGGCGAGTGAGAGCAGCCAGAGCCCTTGAAACCCCGATGCAGCGTTGAGCTGCCCCGTCCATACGGTCGTCGATCCGCAACCGCCGAAGTTGACCGTGAAGCCGATCGCCGTACCTTGATTGGTCTGAGCGAGCCAGCCAGTCATCGCCTGGGGCACGCCATCATCGCAGCTACTGCTTGCGTTGTTCGTGTACGTGCCGGAGATCGCACCTGTACTCTGGTCGTAGCTGTTAACGGCCAGAGTTGAGCCGTATTGGTTGGTCCAGGTCCAGATGGGTTGCGCCTTTGCCGGTGCTGCCAGTAGCAGCCCAAGGCACACCAACGCCACCCATCGCATCAGTTTCCAGTTCTGTTGAGACATCGTCGCCTCCATAGCGCTCCGGGAGGGGAGCCGATCATCCATAAACTGACCTTGCTAGACATGCCATCTATAAGCGATTAGTGGATGGCTACTACCATAAATGGTGGTTGACGTGGGCTCGAATCTTGGGCTGACGTTTCACAGCGCAATCGATCCTGCCTTAAGAACGTGCGCGGTCGTATGCTTCATCATGCGTCTTCAAGGGTTCAGGCTTGAAATCGACCGAGGAGGCGTCGGCGACAAAACGAGTCAGAAAACAGGCTTCCGATCGCCATGATCCCGTGCGTGCAACGACGTCTGAAACCCTTGTCGTGTTGCAATTGTGACGAGCTTCGGCGCTTGGGCGACTAACATCATTGCGTGAGGTGCATCTCGCGTCATGGCTGCCTGCGTCTGGGGCGTTTTGCGCTTCTGGCGCATTTCTTCATCGTCATCCCCGCGATGAATTCTTCCTGCGTTTAGGTGCCTAACCAAGCGCGCTCCAATTGCTCAAGTCGAGAACGAGTGGGACGAGGCTCTCGCTGCGAACATGCCGATCGCGCTCCCGTTCAGGGCCGAGGCTTCGCCGAGGTCCGAACTTCTCTCGAATGTCCTGGGCGTCGTTCGCAGAGTCCGAGCGCGGGCTCACCCGTGAACCGCAGCCTGAGAGCTGCCTCTGGCGAAAAGGCGAGGGTCACTGGGGTTGCAAGCGCACTGGTCGCTGAACAGGTTGAGCTGTTGCTGATGAGCGCGGCTGCTGGCGTCAAAGAAAGCTGTGCTTGCGCATAGGCCTACCAGGCGGCGGCTATGATCCGGCTGCCACAGACGGCGTAGCGGCCTTCGAAAGACAGCGCGCCGGGCACGGTCACAAACGCGCGAAAATGCCAGTCGGCCGGCGCCAGGCTGATGTGCATCTTCTGGAAATCAATGATCTGGCCGCACAACGGATAGAAGGCCTTATAGGCGGCTTCCTTCAGACAAAAGTGGAGGGTGAGCCAATCTGTATCGCCCGGCCGCCAGCCTTCGAGATGATGCCGCTCGTCGGCCCGCAGGATGACGTCGGCCAATTCAGGACCAACTGCACCGATAACCTCGATATCCACCCGATCGATCTGAAAGCGGTGCGTCGGGCCGCGACCGCAAAGCAAAGCGAGCTATCGTGACTTACGCTGCCGAGCGCGCCCGCCGGCCAAACGGGCGACCTGTCCGGTGCGCTGGGGATCGCGACGGTCGGGAACCCAAGTTGCGAAAGCGCGCACCGTGCACAGTATCGTCCCGCGGCGAATTCGCGACGCCGCTTTTCTACGGCACCCGCGACAGCATTCTCCTCGCCGGGAAACAGCGGGTAGTTCGCGCCGTTAAAACTCATGGTCGCTACACCGACCGGGCGCGGAAACAGCTTTCCCAGGAGCTCGGCGCAGGTGTCCGCCGGCGTCTGCGCGCCGAACTCGTCGGATGCGGCGTCTTGTGAGTTCAATTGATAGTTCTCCCTATCGATTGCTCCAGTCGAAGGCATCGACCCCAGTGACTCTTCGACCGCCCGGCTGTGCACGAGCGCAGGCCGGACGGTGCGACTTGTATCGGACCCCGGCGAGTGAATCTGCTTCGCTTGATGCGCACGACGGGTTTCGCGCACGCTGTGATCGGTGGTTGGCTGCGCGATCGTGTCCTCGAGCCGCATTTTAGCGATCCTCGTTTCGCCGATCTATGCCGCGCTCGCCGCTGCCCCGTCCGAACGACTGGGTTCCGACCCTACCGTATCGACTTATTTCGTTGTGCGTATCATTCGGTCCTTTAATTGCGGTTTGTTGTCAAGCTTGCCTTTCCCGCGGTGAAGCCGTGGTCCGAGAAACAACTGTCGATGATCTCGAGCGGCTCGAGATCGAGTGCCGTCAATCGAACAACCGGCCAGCGCGTCGCACCGGTCCGACGCACCACCTCGATCGCGATCGGAGGCAGAGGGACTTCTTTTTTGCCTGCAGCCTTGCTGCCGCGCATTCTCTTCAAATCGACGATTGATACGAGCGATAGCGTTTGTCGTGGAGATCTCACGGCAAGTCGCAAAGGCTCGCTTGCGCGAAACTCGATGGAAGTCGACAGTGACGGATCCGGGATAGGGGACGACGTGGGAACGTTTGCGACCCGATCATGGACTGAAGCTCGATGTGCCATCTTACAATCTGGCCGAACTCACCGCTGACGAAGCAGCCGCGAGCTCGGAGAGGGGGGCTCGCATTGTTTGCAGCAGTTATTGCGAGCATGTTCGCAGCTGTCGCTGCATGGGAGATAATGCGTTGATCGCTTGGTCCGGTAAACGATAGGTGGTGCATCCCTCGGAGGTGCTCGAGCTAGATCTGCATGTTGGGCCTCTGCTAATTGCCATACCATACAGCGTGACTACTATGACTGATGCGTTGCTGCCTGCGGAAGTGGTCGGTTGCACTGCGGAAAGTATCCTGTCGCGAGGATCAGGGCGATCTTTGGCAATGTACAAGCTGATAGTGCTGTCTGTCGTTGTGACTTTGGCGTCGCTGCCGATCATTACTGTCACGCTCTCTGTTCAAAGTGTCGGTACTATTCGTCCCACAGTTGAGAAGACTCCCCTGATTGCGCCGCTTTCCGGGCGCATCTCCCGTGTTCTTGCCGTCGAGAACGATCGCGTTGCACAAGGCCAAGAGATCCTAGTTCTCGACGACAAGGTCATTGGATGAGAGGCTGCGATCTGAGCCTCAGCCTCAGGGCGTCATAGATGCGGTGAGATGTTTCTCGCTCGAGCCGATCACCCAGCGACCCAAAGCGCCGCGGCTGACCGGAACGCCAGCGCGTTAGAAGGCCTGCGCCAAGCGGTAGAGCGGCGTGCCATCGACATATTTATGAACCACCGCGAACGTTTAGGCCGTGTCAACGCTGCCCGGCAGCGGCAGCATCGGCACGGTCACGACAGGGGTATTGATCCCGGTGCGATCGCAATGGCAGCACGCATATTTGAAGCGTACGTTCTGTAAAACCGTCGCCCTCACTTCGACATGAAGTTGCTCGGTGACAGCCTCGCCCATACGATGCATCTGGCCACGGCAGCAAGGACACGCCTTCTGATCGTCGGGCAGGTCATACTCGACGCGCTCACGCGGTAGGTTCGCCGGCAGCGGCCTGCGGTCGCGCTTCTTTCCGGTTGTGTTTTCGACGGGTGGCAAGCCCGTGTCCGGAAGTTCGGCGATATTGTTCGTTTCACTGCCGGCGTCATCCTCATCGGCGGCCTGCTCGGCTTCATCGAAGAGACGATCGACATGCTTTTCGTTGCGTGGCGCAAAACGATGGAGGCGTGCCAGCGCCAGTTCTTCCTCGAGTTTGACGACGCGGTCGGCGAGTTGATGGTTCTCCGCCTGCAGCGCAGCAATGCGCGCCAACAGCACTTCAATACTCGGATCGCCGGTTCGATTCATCGGAATCTTGAATCTGAACCGTGCCGACGCGTCAATCGCTCAACTCGAGAGCTCAGCCGGCAACCTGATATTGCCGCACCGGATGGCGGACCATCGCATCGATATTGATGCCGTCAAAGGATCCAGTGCAATTGCTCGGTCGTAAGCCGGACGATCGCCGCCTGGCGGCGCGGCCATCGGAACTTATCCTCGGTCAGCCGCTTCAGACACAAAGCCGGACCGGTCGAAGAACGGCAACTTCATCCGGTCGCAACGGCGATTGCAGAACGCAAAAACCGCCGGAGTGAATGGATCGAGCGCCATCGTCTCCTGGACCAGGACCGCAAGGCTGTTGATGCCAGCCCGAAAGTCGATCGGTTCACGGTGCAGATAGACCGTAAGCGCCATGGCTCTAGCTTTCAATTACCCACATTTGACGTCGGATTTGAGCGAGGCGCGGCGGGCGAAATCTTGAATCGGCAGAATCTGTTGTGATTCATTGTTGAGCACCTGATTCGGAAGTGGGGTGCTCGATGGGGTTGGTGAAGGAACGCGCGGAGACGCGTGCTCAGCGATTGACGACCGGTATCGAGACGTGGGTTGATCGAAGCTGCGGGATGATGAGCGGCTTGGTCGCCGGTTCTGCAAGTTGCTCGCACAAGTCGGGAGCGACATGGGTCAAAGCATCCCGTTGGTTTGTCAGGACTGGGCCAACACGAAGGCCGCCTATCGCTTCTTCTCCAATGAGCGGGTCAATGAGGCGGATATTCTTTGCGGTCATTTCGAGGCGACGCGCGGGCGCGTAGCGGCGACGGAGGGACCGATCCTCGTCCTCCATGACACGACGGAATTCAGCTTCAAGCGCGAGAAGCCGGATCTGATCGGCTTTACGGGCAAGACGGCAGGACGCACACAGTGCGGCATCCTGATGCATTCTAGTCTCGCCGTGACGACCGAGGGGCTTCCGCTCGGACTGTCGGCAATCAAGTTCTGGACCCGCAAGAAGTTCAAGGGGACGACGGCGCTGAAGCGAAAGATCAATCCGACACGGGTGCCGATCGAGCAGAAGGAGAGCATCCGCTGGCTCGGGAATTTACGGCAATCGACCGACCTTCTCGCTGCTCCTGGACGATGCGTTCATATTGGTGATCGCGAGAGCGACATCTATGAGCTGTTTTGCCTGGCCGAGGAGGTCGGAACGCATTTCCTGGTGCGAACCTGTGTTGATCGGCTTGCCGGGGACGGCAATCATACAATTGCCGACGAAATGGACGAGGTGACGATCAAGGGTCTACATCGGATCAAGGTCAAGGACGACAAAGGCGATCCCGACGACGCCGTTCTTGAGATCAGGTACCGCAAGATACGCGTCCTGCCGCCGATCGGCAAACAGACGAAATATCCCGCACTCACTCTGACCGTGATCCACGCTCAGGAGCGGGGAAGGCCGAAGCGGCGAAAGAAAATCGAGTGGAAGCTCCTCACCGATCTCCCGGTCCGATCGCGCAAGGACGCCATCAATAAGATCGACTGGTATGCCTTGAGGTGGAAGATCGAAGTCTTCCATAAGATCCTCAAATCGGGCTGCAAAGCAGAGGACTCAAAATTGCGAACTGCTGAGCGTCTGGTCAATCTGGTCGCGGTCTTCTGCATTGTGAGTTGGCGCGTCTTCTGGATGACGATGCTCAATCGCTCCTCGCCGAATGTCGTACCGCAAACGGCGCTGACAGATCCCGAAATCAGGCTTCTTGATCATTTTGTGAAAGACAGGGGTGGCGATTGCTCTCGACGAAGCACGCTCTCGCACTATGTCGTCAAGATCGCGCGGCTCGGAGGATATTTAGCCCGAGCCAACGATCCGCCTCCAGGAAATACCGTGATCTGGCGCGGACTATCGCGGCTGACCGACATCGAATTGGGAGCTGCGATCGAGGCAAAAATTATGGGTAATTGAAAGCTCAGCTTGCCGCTTAAAAAAAACCACCCGCCAGCGACCTTCTCGCGGCTTCCGAGTTCTTTCGAGATGCGCCTGCAGCCGCGGAGCGGACTCTGCGCGCGCACCAATGCTTAGCCGGGCTTTGCTGCCTTTAACAACCGTATCCGTCTTCAGCAACCGGCGACAACGAGCTGACCACCGACGCTCGAAAATGCCGTTTTTTTCTGAAGGCGCGTTGCCATCAGAACTGGCCGATCAGGCAATCTTGGGAAAGTACAGGCGACCGCCCCAATCTCGTCGTCACTCATATCACATCCATTGATTCAACTGCTCACCGCTGATGTTGTTGTATCTTGAGATTATCCAATAACTTCGAGCCTTCACTGAACGATCTGGACCAAGATCGCTCTGCCAAGTCCAGATAGCTTTTTAGCAACTCGGAGGCCGTTTTTACCTCGGCAACGACTCTTAGAAAATTGGCGTGATCGTGCAAAGAGGAAGCAGTCAACCTCAAACTGTCCTTCAAAGCCGCCGCGAAGAAGTTTGTCGTTGCTTCGATCGACTTCTGCCATTCTGGAAACACGAATGAAGCGCGCGTGGCTGTCGTCGACTCCTTAGTATGTTCGGCGGCGCCACTTGGCCCAGCAGCCGATGCTTGGGCCACTTGCGGCCCTTGTTGTGTGCGGCGTTTCTCGTCTTCAGCTACGGTCGATGCCATTGCTTTCCTCTCTGAACTGTAAAGTTGTGATTAACCCGCAGAAGATAGCACGACCTTCAATATCCGACACCCGCCACTTTTTGTAGCTTCGATCGCAAGGACCTGACTTGACGACGAAATACAACGTGAGCAGTGCTGGCCGCGAATTATTCAGTCTGCCAGATTCCGGTAATTGTCCCGATGGCAATTCTGCGGCGATAGTAACGCGAGCCGAGGGGAAGCAGATCGCTGATCGCCGAGTTGTGTCGGTCGCGAACGGCAGGCCGCCACAATGGCGTACCGCGCTCAATCAGCGATTGGTTCGAGAGGCAGGAGCAGCAGGTTGATGCGAGATCGGTTGCATGGGGCGAGTTCAAGGGGAGCTCGATTTGGATGGCCGAGACTGTGTGGTGGATTTTGCGAAAATTGATGCGCAAGGATAGCGCTCATGCGGTCATTGGTCATGCTTTGAGGTTCCGGGGCTATGTCGCGGAGAGTAGGGTTTCCAGATGGGGAAAACATCCGAAATGGCATGTCGCAAAGGCGTATAGGGGCTAAGCGGCACCTCCCTGGGTAAAAGCAGATGGATAGAACTAGAAGTTTCGATAGACCTCGACTGTGAGACCTTACCGGGCGATCTCAGAGAGAGGATCGCCTTGCAGTCCAAACGGCGCTGTCAAATGCGGTGCCAAGGCTGATGCACTCGCTCAGAGATATGAAAGTGATGCGTGATGAGCCGCTGCAGTCGCCTATAACGCGGGCCGTGAAAGCTGGCCGAGAGAGGCAGCAGCGCCAGGGGAGACTCGACTGCCGCTTATTGAGGAGCAGCCGCAAAGGACGGTGTGAGGTGGTCGTTGATCCTCGATGGCAGATCAATCCGGTCCACTTCAGTCTCGGGCTCGGGTCTTGTCCCCCAGTGATGGTGTTGCTCGGTAGCGTAAAGCTGCGCGCAACGGCTACCGCGACCGGACCTGGGAGATCCTCGCCGGCGCGGTCGAGCTTCGTCTCCCCAAGCTGCGCAAGGGGTTCCTATTTCCCCGGCTTTTTAGAGCCGCGCCGGATGGCCGAGAAGGCGCTCATCGCCGTGGTCCAGGAAGCCTATGTGCAAGGCGTCTCAAACCCGCTCGGTGGACGAATTGTCCAGGTCATGGGGATTAGATTAGCAGGATCTCCAAGCGCCAGGTCTCGCGGCTGTGAGCGGAGATCGACGACAAGGTGAAGGCATTCCTCGCTCGCCCGATCGAGAGCGACTGGCCCTATCTGTGGATCGACACCACCTACGTAAAGGTGCGCCAGAGGGGCGCAATCGCGTCGGTCGCGATAACGTCGCGGTCGGCGTCGACAGCGATTGCCGGCGCGAGATTCTCGGTGCTGGCGCGTGCACTTTATGCGTAAGGCGCTGGCCCACGCTGGCAAGAGCGGTCGCCTCTGCCTCCATCGCAACCGCCTTTGGCCAGGACGATGCGGAAGCGCACGGGAGGATCGAGCAGCTGATTTGGACCGATCCAGTGCGCAGATGCGTTCGCGAAAACACGGCGAAATGCGCCTCAATTCGTCTCCAGATTAGCCGAGAGGTCGGGATAGCGCTCCCGAAGCAAATCGAGGAAGGAACGCAGCGATGGATTCGAATTGGCCTGGCGCCAATGTGCGTGGAAGTTCAGCCGCGTCGGCCCGTCGGCATCATGAACCTCGCGGAAGATGACACCCGGATAGGCTGCGCCCGTTGCGCTTTCCAATGCCAGCAAGATGCCCCAGTCTACGCTGACCAGGGTGAGAAGCCGGTCGAGCGACAGATCATGGCGTAGCAACGGGCAAGGATCGTAAGATTTCAATTTGCTGATGAGTAGCTTGTGAAATTCCGGTCCGGGGCCGCGTTGTGACGTCAGAATCGGTTCGCCCATTAGTTCGCCCCAGTGAACCACATCACGGCCTATCAGCCGATGGCTCGCTGGCAGCGCGGCGATTATACGCTCGCTCCAGAGCAACAATGACCTCTCGTTCTCCCCCGCATTGGGCGTGGCTACGAAGGCGACGTCAATGGCTGAGTTGGTGAGGTCGGAAATTAGATGATCGCTCGCTCCATCTACGAGATGCGTTTCGACACCCGGAAAACGGTGCCGGTGCTCAAGGAGCGTGGCTCGTAAATTTCCAGCTGAGAGGGATGTGTGGATGCCGATGGTCAATCGACCGCTCTCGCCGCGCGAGTGGCTCTTGAGGCGAGCCGCGATCCTTTCGGTATCATCCACTATGCGCCGAGCGGCATCGAGGAATTCGTACCCCTCGACGGTCGGGCGGGTGCCGCCTTTTGTGCGCTCGAAAAGCGTGACACCTAACTTGTATTCGAGGTTTCTTAGGCGACGACTAAGGGTAGGCTGCTTGATTCGAAGCGTCTCTGCTGTTTGACGCAAGCTCCGGTGCTGAGACGCGGCGATTGCCCAGCGCAGTTCTCGGAATTCGACTGGTGTGGTTGAAGTACTATGGTGAGTGGCTGTGACCGAGTGCTTCATTGACTGGCTCATCGATTCAGCCCTTGGTTATCTTCGGCTCCGAGCGACCTCAAACTTTCGATTAAATTTCTCCTCCCAGCGATGAACCGATTACCGACCCGCTGGGAGTCGACGTTGTCTATGTGCGAGTGACGTCCGTCGATCGGTAGCGCACGTATTCACCAAAGCTCTCTTCATCAGATCTCGGTAGCTTCACAGCAATGTAGGCAAAAGCGTCAGCGAGAGGCGGATTGTCACATTCATATTGATCCACCGGAACGCCTAGTTCGCCTACCAGGTCTCCCCGATGCTTCTCACTTCGGCTTCAGCATCCTCTTGGGGTGCGAGGGCGTCGGGCACGTTATCGTCGGCGGTCGCTCTACAAGCTGTTGAGAGCACCGATCCTGCTGGCACCAGAGTTTCAAGATGCCTGGAAAGTTCATGCCGAGTTGCCTAACTGTTCCGCTCGGCTGCTCGCCCGCGGTCGCGTTGTCGTGGCTTCCTGCGCGTCGCCTGTTCCTCTCCAGCATGTGGTGACCATATCGTGGGACTGTCGCATCGTACCGGAACCTGTCTGAAGCTTCCCGCTCGACCTGTTAAGCTGCCAGCAGAGCGAAGGCGATTCTGCTGATCCTCTGGCAGCGTCTTCAAGTCTTGCAGCGGCAGTACGCGTCGAACCGTCCGCCCATATCGAGCAGCACTTTGCACTCGTCCCTCCTGCCGCGAGGTTGCCACCTTCGAACACGACATCGGGTTTCACAGGCCATTGCCGGTCCCAAACAACAGAAGTCCTGCTACGCGGCGATAGCTCGCCTGCCGGAGCGATCGGCGCGTAGCCGGCGAACTTAGGATCGATGATATCCACTTTCTCAGTGTAAGCACCAACCGTCAGCGCATTCCACGCCTGTGCCGGATCGTCGATAGCCTCGAGATCATTGCGTGTGAGGTGATCAGCAGGCGTCAGATCCTCGGCGATGTTTCCCGCGGACAGGATAATCAGACGCCGCTGATCCTCCTCAAAGCAGAGTTGGTCGACCGCCGCTGACCACGATGTCGGTCGCTCACGCGCCGGGTTTGCGCTGGTAACCGCCATAGCTATGGCCCGGCGCCGCGTCGGCGCCTGGATCTCGGCGCGAGCAATCGCCTCTCCGGTGACCGCTCCATAGAGTTCAGGATCGTTCGCCTCGTCCTCGGGCGGCAGAATACGAACGCTCTCCAGTCGGTAAGGCAAGGCAATCGGATCGCTTCCGACGAGCAGAGGGACAAGGTCGCCATAGAGCCCGACACCGGCCATCCGCGTCCCGTGACCTTGCCACGCCGGGGTGTCATCGCAGCCCCAGGTAGGCTTGATTGTGTGGCAGTCTTCCGCGGCAAGAGCGGGTTCGATCAAGGGATGAGTTCGACGCACACCGCTGTCAAGAACAAACCGCGACATCGTTGTCCGGTGGCGCCACGCGTTCGAGCAGTTCATCACTCCAATCCCGCTGCTCGGCGCCCCCGAGGCCGATGAAGAAGGATGGCGTATCCTTCGCGCGTCGCAACTCGGCCACGACATCACTGTGAGCAACAAGCCGATCCAGTGTTGCCACGCTAGCGAGCGCAAGCATGACCTCTCGCTCGGGAAACTTGACAGCATGTGCGCGCAGGGTGATGTCCAGCGCTTGGGCTATGCGCTCGAAATTCTCTCGGCGCCCTTTGCGCAGCCAAATCTCCCACCAGACCTGTTCGTTCGGTTGCTGCGGGAAAAGCGCATCTTCGTCGGTGTACAGTGATCGTGCCGTTGCCAGACGCACGGTCTGAATCCGCGACACAAGCGGCTCGTTTCGCGGCCTTCCTTTCTTGGTGTCAGAGTCGCGATAGGCCTCGACCTTCCGCAGATAGTAGTTCTCCGCTTGTTGCGGAACGAAAACGGAAGCGCGCAGCGGCTTCCCTTCTCCTACCGGTTCATGAACTGCGACAACTTCCATCTTCTGCCGTCGATCGGCTAACTGATCTAGAGCGATGCGCTCGCGAACCGGCAATTCGATATCGAGATAAAACCCTGGCCCCCCTACCGCCAGGTCGAGTTCGCGAGCGTCGATCTGCACGCGAGCCGCCTGAATGGCCTGTCCAACAGACTGGATCAATGCCGCTGCATGGCCCGCACGATCGCGTTCAGGTACTGCAGGCGGTTCGATTTTCTGCTTGGGCCGCCGATACGGTTCTCGAACACCGTTGTCGCGAAGACGGATATGGGGTCGGTCCCGAGGAAAATTGTCTGCCATTACGACCTGTGCTGTCGCTAATCAGACAGCGAGGCCCGTCGGCGCTCCATCAGCGCTTGAACGAGCGCCTCCGATGTTATCCGTTTCCCGCCCCGCAAGAGTATCGTTTTGGCCGCGTCGTCCACTGTTCTTACAATTTCGGCCTGAGATAAATTGTGCGCTTGCTCGACGGCCTGGCTCCAGGTGACACCGCGAGTGTCAAAACGGTCGAGGCGCGCCTGCAGCAAGGCCTGAGTCAGGACCGAGTCAGGCAACGCGTATTCAATGACATCGTCGAAACGACGGAAGAGCGCCTTGTCCAACAGCTCGGGATGGTTGGTCGCAGCTACGACGAGGCCGTGGCTTTCATCCTGCTCCAGGAATTGCAGGAAGGAGTTCAAGACACGGCGAATTTCGCCGACGTCTTGGCGCTCGCCGCGCCGGGCGCCGATCGCGTCGAACTCGTCGAAGAAGTAGACCCCGCGTGTTGCCTGCATGGCGTCGAAGACGAGCCGTAGCTTTCCAGCCGTCTCGCCCATGAACTTCGTGATCAGACCATCCAGGACGATGGTGAACAATGGGAGGTGGAGTTCGCCGGCCAAGGCGGCCGCCGTCATCGTCTTGCCCGAGCCAGGCGGTCCCACAAGCAGTAATTTGCGGCGCGGCTTCAGACCGTGCTCACGTAGGTTCTGCTGCTGCCTTTGTTCAATCAGCACACGATCGAGCCGAAGCCGCAATTCGTTCGGTAGAACCATGTCGGTCAGACGCAGGTCCGGATAACCGGCGTGCAGCAGCCCGGCCAATTCGCCTTTCGGCTGGACCAAGGGAACTGGCCGCGCCGTTTTGGTCAGTGCAGCGCCGGCTATCTTGGCCTGGTCAATCAGCTCTTTCAGTTCCTGCGCCAGCTTGCCATGACCCTGCCGGGCCTCATGCGCGGCAAGCTGCATTGCGGTGGCGAGGAAACGCTCCCCGTCACCGGCAATGTGGCTCTTCAGCAAACTGACAATGTGACGAGCGGTCGACATGGGTCTTCAGTCTAATTGATTAATGCCGGCCTGGTTGCATTTGCCAGCATTGTCCACTTTAACGTTTTGGCAACCGATTGTACCTGAAATTCGTGTCTATTCCCTTGCGATTCCTCACAAATCCCGCCCGCAGCCAGAAAGCTCTAGCATTTCTGGCTGCCTGCCGCCAGCTACGGCCGCCTCAGCGCTCACTCAGAACACAGTCGGTCGCGCCCAATTGAAGTTTTATGCGCGAATCAGACGTCGGTCTCTTCGCCCAAAAGCGGCGGCCTTGCCACACTTGGGTCGCCTCGTGGAACGAAGCTGCCAATCAGATGTACTCGCGCGGTGAAACGCGGACGTGGCACGGATGCATCATGTCTCGACACGATGCAACTCATGCCGAGGGCCGGGACTGTGAATGGAAAACAGGCACTAAGCGCGGACAACGGAGGCCAGTGGGCTACTCCATCCCGCCGGTTCGATTCTGATCCTGCGCGCTTGCAAGTCGTTATGCACGGCGTCGATGAAGCGCGCGTTCATATCTTCGTCGAGATCACGTCTGACGATATTTGGATTCCCGCCCCAGCTGCCTCCTGAGCAGCTCGGCGCAGCATCCTTTCAGCGTCGACCGCGAGGATCAAAGCTGCTGCGGCTGCGAGGTCAGGAAGCGTTGAATAGTCAACCCGCTTGCGGCTTCGATAAAATTCCGCATGTTCGAACCAACCGTGCAGGATCCAATTGTCGGAGCCCTGTTCAACTTTGCGTCGGAGTACAATGCTGGTGCCCTTTAAGTGCGTAGCATTGACCAGCGCGACCGCTTCCCGACCATCGAATCCTCCGATTGTCAGACGTTTGGGACCCACGGATAGCTAGAAAAATCGCGATTGTCCCCGACAATGCGCAATCCCTCGGGGTAGCGAGGGAACAACTTGTGTGCATCGTCTGTCCAACCGCGAAAGATGTCGTACGGAGAAACACCGCCCCATTTGGAGAACCCCGCCACCCACCGACCATCCATCGGGCGCAAACCGTTCGGAGTAAAATCCGGCATCTCGGCAGGTGGGGCCAAGTTATTTTGGCGCCCATTGGACTGAGGATGGCGAGACAATATCGGATCGTTAACGTGTCCGCCTCTCGCTCGGTCGTAGATGAGGCGGCAGGGAACCCCTAGGTGTTCATTCAAGTGGATGGGATCGATCCTGAAGCGGTTTGGTTCGTCGGCCCATGCTTTGCAGATAGCTTCATAGGGCGTGAGACCATGCAGGGTCTTAAGGCGTCTGGCGAAGTTGTAAGCATCAAGGAAGGCAGCGAGGTGATCTTCCAATTGCTCGTGGGTCTCGTAGTGGTATCGCCGGACTATTGCCTCCTTGAGCGTGCGGTTCATTCTCTCGACCTGACCGTTAGTCCAAGGATGATTGGGCTTGGTCAGGCGATGCTCGATGCCGTGTCCCAGGCAGACCCGGTCGAAGGGATGGCCGCGCCAGCTTGCAGTGGCGCCATCACGATTCTTAGGCAGGGCGGCGAACTGGATACCGTTGTCGGTTAGTACAGTGTGGATCCGGAAAGGGACGGCCGCCACCAGTTCTTCGAGGAAGGCCCTGGCTGCTGCACCCGTGGCCTTCTTCACCAGCCGGGCGAAGGCGTATTTGGCGGTCCGGTCCACCGCCACGAAGAGATAGAGTTTGCCTTCCTCGGTGCGGACCTCAGCGATATCGATGTGGAAGTAGCCAATGGCGTAGCGCTTGAAGGGGTGCCTGGCGGGCTTGTCGCCGGCGATCTCGGGTAAGCGGCTGATCCCGTGACGTTGCAGGCAGCGGTGCAAGGACGAGCGCGTGAGATGCGGGATCGTCGCCTGCAGCGCATAGAGACAGTCATCCAAAGGCAGGAGCGTGTGCTTGCGGAAGGCGACGACCATCGCCTCTTCCTCGGCAGAAAGCACGGTCGAGCGCACGGTCTTTGGCCCCATCGGCGCATCGTGGACAAAGGTGCGCTTACGCCACTTGGCGACCGTCTTTTGGTTGAGCCCGTGCTGGGCGGCGAGCTCTTTGAGCGGAGCCTTCGATCGCTGTATTGCCGCTCGGATCGCGCGCGTGGTCGTGGCGCTGCCATGGAGTATCTGGCCCATAGGTCCTCCCGGAATGAAGGACCAGTTTGGCTGATTCCCCCACACTCCGGGACCAGACACCTAGGTCGACGATATCGCCGACATCGGATTGGACCCCGGCGAGGAGTGGATGCCGCCGTGATCCATAAAGAGCGCGTTCCGCTATCCATGCTTCTGCCGACCAGACCAGGCCGCGGCTGGTCGGAACGTCGTCGCGGCGCGACAGAAGCTCCTTGAGATGCCGCTTCATCAAAGCATAATCCGCGAGATATTCTGGGCGCCGACTCGTTTCGAGCGCTAGATCGATGTCTCCTACTGCCTCCTCACCTCTCATCAAGCTGCCAAAGACCCAAACCCGTTCGACGTATCGGACCGCATCTGGATCTTGGTGAGCATTAGGACATGGCGCAGGAAATCGTCCAGTACCATCTGCGCCTGAGCCAAAGGTGGCTCAGCACTCATCGCCGGCCTAGACTTCTTCGTGGGCGTCGGTGACTGAGAGACTGAGAAGCGCTCCCGCCTGCATCAGACGAGGGACGCGCAGATGACAAAGCGTCGCCGCCGTTTCGTGCAAACGGTCCCACTAGAACAGCGATTAGAGCAGGAAGCGAAGGGGTCTCCGCGCGGAGGCAAGAGAATTGCCGCCCGATGCCAAATGTGAAGAGGCCTTGCGGAAGGCTCGTCAGAATAAGTAGCGGCATATATGACCGAATGGCTGACATCGCCGGGACTTCGTCCGCCGACGTAGGTTGCCTACTGGGAAACCCGCCGCAAAGCCTTCGCAGCGGCGGAAAGCGTTGTGATCAGCACGATCACGCTATCGAAGATGCGGAGCCCCTGTGACTTACCCGTGGTGCGAACCCACAAGGCGTGGTGCTGTGGATCGTTGCGGCGGCTCATCATGCGGCCCTCGCCTTTCCCGCCCGATCTTTTCTTGCGCCTCGCGTAGCTCCGCCGACCGCAGCACGGCCAACTCACCGATGCGCTGATACGGGCGCGGCATGCCCGAGCAGAATGCTGGACAGAATGTCCGGAGCGCCCAGCGCGGTCGCAGCGATTATGTAGGTGTGTCGCAACGCATGGTCGGCGGTTGGCAGCGTAGAGCGCGCCGGGGCTTGCCTACAGCCCGGGAAAATAGGTCGGGTATGCCTAGCGGTCCGATCAGGCCGCGCAGAACGGCCTCCGCGCGCATTGATACGGACATGCAATACTGCGCAGCCTTGATGGACCTATGCCGCCCCGGATCATTCTGAGCAATGTTGGGATCAGATAGCAGCCGCTGGAGCCGCACCCGGCGCGATGCCTGTATGCGACGCAGGCGCGGCAGAACGGGCAGCTCTATCCTATCGGTCCGTTGAAGCTCTCTCGCCATGACTGTGAGAGCCTAGCGCAACTCGCCGGGACTATGGAAGGCCGTTCCGTGATCTTACGGGACGCCATAGGGCACCGGCCCCCGGGGCTTTGCTGAGGAAAGCGATGGGCGCAACCTCAGCATCGCCCAGCTTGACACACAATTCATCCGTTAGTGGCGACCTAAAGCAAGACGGCATCGCGGGGTGCCATGAACTCTCGCTCCACTTCGGCTGAAGTACCTATCTGCGCTGCTGCTCGTGCCTCTGATGGAAAGATCGTTCAGTGTCCGGTTGATTACACATCTGTCCGGAACCCCAGCACTACAAGTAGTCAGCCTGACAGATCTGTCATTGCTCGTCATCCTGTGATGATGACCGGCGCGACTTCGCCCCGCGCCCCACTTGGACGCGCAGTGTAGGTGAACAAACTCACCGACAGAGCAGACATACAGTCTTACGCTTTGCCGCGTAAACGATTCTGGAATGTCCCACCGCGTATCACTGGCATGGATTCTGCAGACCATAAACGGCATGGAAGCGACATCACGACATCGGCTGTTTGATGTTCGTTGGAATGGTGCGCACGTCGTGTTCGTGAGGTGGTATGCGATCTGGAGTTCTTGTTTGGGCCGCGGCAATTGCACTTGCCGCACGCGGTGTTGCTCATTCTGCGGATCTCGATCCGATGGCGAGGCTCCCGCCTGCGCTGTGGAGCTGGACCGGAGGGTACATTGGCGTGTACGGCGGCGGAGGTTATGGCCGGACATCCTTCAGTGATCCCTACGGCCCATCGATCTATGGTAACGTCGTCAGCACCCCCGTATTCTTGGCCGGAGGCCAGGTCGGCTACAACTGGCAAACGGATAGGTGGATTTTCGGCACCGAACTCGATGCGAGCCATGCTGTCTCCGATGGCACAAACAGCTGCCTTGCCTTCTCGGGCGCCGTTGTTATCGCCACGTGCAAGGCAGGTCCAAACGCCTTTGTCACGGGGACTGCTCGTGTGGGTTACGCCTTCGGCCTAACAGGCCAAACGCTGGGCTACATCAAGGCAGGCATGGCCTGGCAACACAACCGCGGCAACATCGCCAACAACAACGAATTCGAGGGGCGCTTTGCCGGCTTCCCTCAGCATACAACGCAGTTCGATTATAGTCGCTTCGGTTGGACCGTCGGAGTCGGCCTCGAGCAAGCCCTTACACCTGCTTGGTCTGTCAAATTCGAGTACGACTACATGGGCTTCGATGGGACGCGTCTGGCGACCCCGCCGACGGTGCAGTTCCCGCCCCCTGCCATCATTGCCGCTAACACAACCAGCTTGTCCAGCAACTATCACATCGGAAAGATCGGATTGAATTACCATTTCGGCGGCGACACGAGCGGGCCGGCATGGTTCGACGCATCGGCCTATCCGGGACGAGCGGATTCCAAAATGAAGCCTGTTGTCGATACGGGCGACTGGTCGTTCGAAGGGGGCTCGCGGGTCTGGCTCAGCCGGGGAACATTTCAGTGGGACTACACGAATCCGCCGCCGATACCCGGAGATAGCGGCATTCCCAATTCAAGGCTCACCTATCAGGGCTTGGATGGCATTTCCGGCGAGCTCTTCGCACGCCTGGATAGTCCTTGGGGGATATTCCTGAAGGGCAACATCGGCATCGGACGCTTCAACAACGGAAGGATGAACGACGAGGATTCGAGTATCGGCAACATGGCCTATAGCAACACTCTGTCAGATCAGGCCAACGGAAGGTTCATGTACTACACCGCCGATGTCGGTTACGATTTTATGCGCGGTAGCACCTACAAGCTGGGCGCATTTATCGGTGGGACTTACTTCGGCCAGAAGTCGGATTCGATCGGATGCGTGCAGACAGCCTTTCCGTACGGGCCATGCGGGGTTCCGGTCCAGCAAATCATCGGCAGTCAAGATGCCAATTGGGATGCGCTGCGCGTCGGCCTTAGCGCCGAGACTATGCTGTTTGAGGACTGGCGCGTGAGCGCAGATGTTGCTTACCTGCCATGGACCGACTTCAACGGTCGCGATAACCATCTCCTCCGTCCTGAAACAACTTTCTACGAACAGCGCGGGCAAGGCGGCGGAGGCGTACAGATCGAAGGAACGCTGTCGTACTTCCTCAGCAGAAATTTCAGTATTGGCGTCGGCGCTCGGTACTGGGCAATGTGGACCAAGAACGACAGCGATGTCATATTCAACTGCAGCGGCTGCAGCGGCCGAGGCACGCTCATCCAGATCCCTGCACTCGCGAAGTACAGCATGGAGCGATGGGGCACATTCTTAGAGGCGTCCTACAAGTTTGAGTGAATTGGTCTGCAAGCGCGGTTCCCGACCCATAAGTCTTATAGCCAACCTAATCGATGAACAGTGAAAGCCTACAGCGCTTTGACTGGACGGCATCGCTGCTTCAGGGCGAACTGGCCAGGGCGCAGTTTCCGCAGCGTCCATGCCTTCTTATTGGTGAAAAATGAGTGCAGATGAACCGTAGGCAGGCAACCCCAAAGCAGAGATGGTTCTCGCACCTTTATTGCTCCGCAATCATGTTATCTTCAGCTTTGCCGGCCTTGGCAGCCGATGCACCGCAGGCCAATATGCGAATGATGGATTGCGCAACAGTGAAGAACAACGAGCATCGCTTGCTGTGCTTCGATAAAGCGGCTGCATCCCGCATTGCCTAGCAATGCGAAGCTGGAACGTCTTAGAAGTGGCCCTTTGATCTGCCCCCGGCGAATTTACCCATTTGCCGCTAAATTCACTTTGCCAAACGGAGCCAAGTCCGAACTTCCACTCGGACGAGATGAATTGATGCGTCTCGGAATCCAGGTCGGGAGTTGCCTTCTGATTCTGATTTGCTCGGCGCCACCAAACGGCACCCAATTCGCGAATGTTGACTTTGGTTCCATCGTAGTTCGCAGCGCGAGCTCCGTCGCTGAGATCAAAGTTCAAATAGCCAGAGTTCAAGCAATCGTCGACTACGAAAACATGCGCTTGAATAGAGGGGGCGCCCTTCGGGACTCGATTTGGCGGGCGTTCGAAGGGGGAGGCCCCTTGCAGATCCTGCGTCGTATCTTTGTGCAAGTTGCTCCTTCGACCAGTCACCTCACGTCAGTTGGCTTTGGTCGCAAAGTCACGGGCCACCTGGCTGTTGCCAGTCGAGCCAGCTATAAATAATTTGGCGATCTCGAAGCGCACGACGGTCACCGCAAGCGTCAGCACTGCAATGATCGCGACATCTAGCGGGAGGGCGGCTAAGCCTGCTCGCTTGACCGCGGAGCCGTCGTTGCGGCCTATCGCATGGCCAACGCGCACAGCCGTTGCCATGCTGATCCCGAAAGAGATCATGAACAAGATCACGGCGACCTGAAGCGCGATCTTATGAGCGGAAAGTGCGGTAGTGCTGACCAGGTCCGCGAGGAGAGCCGCGGCCGAGGTTGCACCATAGCCGATCAGAGAGGCTATTGAGTCGGCTGTGAACAAGCCTGTAAGCGATTGAGGAGGAATCTGTTTTTGGGATTTGATGGCGTTTGAGATTGCAGGGATTTGAGGCTTGATGGCCGCAAACCTTGCAAATTCGTTTTGTGGATTCCTCTCTGCTGTGAACCGTGCTTCTGTGGTGCATCGGAGGGACGATGCGGCCGAAGAAGCACAAGACGACGGGATCGAACGATCTGTTCCGGGCACGGCTGGACCAGATCATCAACATGAAGCACGAGCTCGTTCTGCTTGCCGGCAAGATCGACTGGGACTGGATCGACGGCGAGATCGCGCCGCTCTACAGCGAGAGCGGCAGGCCTGGGATCGAGACCCGCTTCATGATCGGGCTGCTGTTGCTCAAGCACATTTACGGGCTGTCCGATGAGGGGGTGTGCGAACGCTGGGTCCACGATCCGTACTTCCAGCTCTTCACCGGCGAAGAGTTTTTCCAGCACGTTTTCCCGCACGAGCGCTCGGACCTGAGCCATTGGCGCAAGCGGCTCGGCGACAAGCTGGAGCGGTTGTTGGCCGAGAGCCTTCGGGTGGCGCACGAGGCCGGTGCGTTACGCAGCCAGGACCTCAAGCGGGTCACGATCGACACCACAGTGCAACCGAAGGCCATCAGCTTCCCGACCGACGCCAAACTGCTGCATGCAGCGATCCGGGGGCTGAACCGTCTGGCGAGGAAGCACGGGGTCAGGCTGCGGCAATCCTATTGTCGCGTGGCAAAAAGCGCGGCGATGATGGCGGGCCGTTACGCTCACGCCAAACAGTTCAACCGGCAGCAGCGGCAGCTGCGTATCCTGCGCAGCCGGCTGGGTCGGATCATCCGCGACATTCGTCGCAAGATCGAAGGCCAGGCGACGCTGGAGGAGGCGTTCGCCCTTCCGCTTGGTCGGGCCACGCAGATCCGATCGCAGCAGTGCGCGGCGGCGATCAGGGTGAGACTTCAGCGACAATCAAGGGTTCTTCCGCATATTTGGTGCATCGAGAGCAACGGAAGATCGATTTCAGGCGGCCAGAAGCACGCGTCGACGCAGTAGCGGGTAGCTTGCGCGGCCATACATCTGTCGTTTGATGGTTTTGATCCTGCTGATCTGGCCTTCGACAGGACTGGTTGTCCAAGACGTGGTTATTGCTGCGCGGACGGCGTCGACGTCGCGCGCGATGCCGTTAGCGAAGCTCTTGAGCTCGCTTTTGGCTGCTTGTGCGATCCACTCATCGAGCTCCGCGATGTCGCCGCCGCCGAGAAGTGACACAAACCGCTTCGCCAGCTCGGCTGCCGTGGCAAGTTCCGGCGCTTGGACAAACAGGTGCCCGAGAAACAGCTTGGCTTCAGAATCGATCTGATCCAGCTTCTGGCTCAAATACCAAGCACAGCGACGACGTGTAGGAGCTTTCCAGGTCGGGGACGGTTGTGCTGCCCCTTCCGGGGCTTCACGTTTACGCCTGTTCGCAGCCCATCGTGCTATCGTCACCCGACTTCCGGTATAACCCTGCTGCTGAAGCTCCCGCCAAAGCTGCTGACCGATCCGGCTGCCTGAGGCCCAGCGCGCTTCAAGCCATGCCTCGAAGGGCGCGAGAAGGTGAGAGGGTCTATGAGGACGCGAATGCTCTGGCTCGCCGCCGGCGGCGAGCCAACGCTGGACAGTGCGCCTGTCGACACCGAGCAGTTTGCCAATGCCGGATGTCGCACAACCTTGCGCGCGGAGACGACAAATTTCATCCCAACGTTCGCGTCGTGCAGCTCGTCTATCCGCTCGCAATTGTGCAAGGCCCGGCGCTGACGCGGAAACGCCGGTGATCGGAGTCTTTCCGGCTGCCATGATTTGCACCGCTGCGGCTAGGTTGTGACGATGGCGACCGACCGCATGACGCAAGGCATCCCCCAAACTGTTAAGTAAGTGCCAACGGTCCGCGACCTGAACTGCATTGGGCGCACCACAGCGGGCGCCGTCAGCATAAAGACCCGCACGATCACGGGCCACAATCTTGATCCCCGGCCACCTCTTCAGCCAGCGAGCAACACTGCCGGCGTTACGATCCGGAAGCAGGTCGAGCACGCAATTGCGCTCCAGATCGCAGATGATCGTTCCATATCGCTGGCCACGACGCCAAGCCCAATCGTCGATGCCGACGACAGTCGGAGCAGCAAAATCCGGTAAGGGCGCCGAGTGAACCATCCGGAGCAAGGTATCGCCGCTAACCGGCATAGCGAGTTTGTGCGATAGGCGCGAGCCGGGCTCTCCGCCCACAGCAAAGCCGATCGCCAGTTGGCTCTCGCCGAGACGGATTGTTCGTCTCGCTCTCGGTCGTACTGTCGTTGGTAGCCGCTCGGTAAATATTCGGCGCAGGCATCTGGGATTCGCGCACCGAAACCGTCGCGCCTGAAGACGGATTTCGACCACCTGACCCTGCCATGGCAGATCGGCTAACCGTCGCGTGTAATGGCTGTGGACCCGATGAGTTTGGTTACTGCAACAGGGACAGAGCGAGACCGCTGCCTTTGGTCGAGCCACGAGCACCACCCTGTCAGTTTGGGGAAGTATCTGGACAATTAAGAGCTCGGGCGAAATCAGCGAGCGGAATGCTTGGTGCAAGGCGAATCACGGCGTCGACTGCGATTCCAGCCTTATGACCTTATTCGCACCGTCCGTGAATCCCACACCCTGCACCAAATATGCGGAAGAACCCCTGATTGTCGCGCTATACAGCAGCAGCGCCAGCGCGGCTTCAAGCTCTATTCCTTCCATGCCCCGGAGGTGGAATGCATCGGCAAGGGCAAGGCCGCCGCACCTTACGAGTTCGGCGTGAAGGCCTCCATCGTTACCAACAATCGCCGCGCCCCCGGCGGCCTGTTCGTGCTGCATGCCAGGTCGCTGCCCGACAACCCTTACGACGGTCACACGTTGCGGGACGTTATGGACCGCACCGAGACACTCACCGGCTGCGCGATCGAGCGGGCCTATGTCGACAAGGGCTACCGCGGCCACGACGCGCAAAATCCCCGCCGCGTCTTCATCTCCGGCCAGAAGCGCGGTGTCTTCGGCGCCATCAAGCGCGAGCTGCGCCGCCGCTCCGCCATCGAGCCCATCATCGGACACCTCAAGGCTGAAGGACACCTCGGCCGGTGCTACCTCAAGGGCCGCGCCGGCGATGCCGCCAACGTCGTCCTCTCAGCCGTCGGCCACAACTTCCGTCGCATCCTCGCCTGGTTCAGAGAACTTTTGCGCCTATTGTTGGTCTCGCTCTGGCACACGCTCAACTGCCCAGCTCAGCTCAATCCGGCTTCTTAACGGTCGACTATTGAGATCGGCCCCCACGATTATCAGCTGCCGCATTAGAGGCCAATCGAAGGACAGAGCATGCGTAAGCAAATGATAGTCACGAAACGTGCGCCGCACTCTGACGAACCACCAAACTAGAAAAAAACATCCCCACAGTTAACGAGGCTGGTTGCAAGGCCCGCGCCGAATAATTCTAGCCGGGGCACACCGAGCTTCCCAAGCCCATAGCGCGAGAGCGAGCGCAAGCTGGGTGACACCGAAGGTTAGTCCGCCTGCCACGAGACCAATTGCGACGCCTCCGAGCAAGCCGGCACCGGTATGGAAGCCCAACATGGCGATCGTCATGCCAACGAAGACCGGGAGCGCAGAGGCGGCAAGCATGAACACCAGCCAACAGACCAAGCCGATGACGAGTAAAGGGAGTGGTGGTCCGAGGATGATAATGGCGGTGGGCTCCGTGAGATAGAAGTCTGACGGCTTCGCCTTCCACCACCACCACGGCGCGGCTGTGAGTATAACCGCAAATAGGCCCCTTGAGTAACAGTATCGATCGAGAGCTCTGCGCCTACTTGCCTATAACGGCCGACAAGGGCGACTGCTTCCGCCGTCGAGGAAAACCGGGAACGAGAGGACGCTTCCGCCCATCGAGCGCTGACGAACACACCGCTTGATTTGGCGTGGGCCATAATATACACGGCAGCGCCATCGCTCAAGAATGGGCTGTTTGAGATTTGTCCGACCGCGGTCTCGCGGTCGGGCAACGCGTGGGCCGAGCTGAGTGAGTCGACTGTGAGATTGGGATTACGCCCGCCTGCCGGTAGCCGCCCTATAGCGGCAGCTGGGGTATATTCCAGAAATCCCGACGGAACCGAAAATCCCACCTAGTGGCTCGTCACAGTGATTTTGACGGTTTGATACCGAGCCAGCTTAGGATCGGCAAGTTCTCTGGCGGCACGAGGATTTCGATGCTTCTGGGGATATCGGCTCGACGGCGAATGAGGCCGTTACGTTCGAGCGTGACGATCATCTGATGGACTGAGGGCGGGCTAACACCGAAGTGACGCTGCATGTCGGCTTCGGCGGGGGCCGTCCGAACATGTGCGAGTAGGTATAGATGAAAGCCAGATAATGGCCCTGCTTCTCGGTAAAGCGTGCGCCTGATTTTTGACTCATGGATCGATTCGTCCGGAGCCTCCGACAGGGAGGCGAACGATGAATGTACGGTACCGGGTTGAATTGAGCCAAGCCGAGCGAGAGGAACTGACGGCGATGCTGAGCGGCGGCAAGCATGCCGCTCGCAAACTCAAGCGGGCCCAGATTTTGCTGGCGGCCGACATCGGCAGCCGCGACGAGGAGATTGTCCGGACCGTCAGAGTAAGCGCCTCCACCGTCTATCGGACCAAACGCCGCTTGGTGGAAGGCAATCTCGATCGGGCCTTGAGTGAGGAGCCGCGTCCCGGTGCGGAGCGCAAGCTGACCGGCAAGGAGGAAGCCCTGCTGGTGGCGACCGCATGCGCCAAGCCGCCCGCTGGCCGGAGGCGCTGGACGCTGGCGCTGCTGGCCGACGTGATGGTCAAGCTCACCGATCATGACAGCCTGTCGGGCGAGACCGTGCGCCGCCGGCTGGCCGATAATGACCTCAAGCCGTGGCGCAGGGACATGTGGTGCATTCCCCATGTCGATGGCGAATACGTCGCCCGCATGGAAGATGTGCTCGATCTCTACGCTGAAGCGCCTGATCCCGAGCGGCCGCTGGTCTGCTTCGACGAAACCCCCGTCCAGCTCATCGGCGAAGTGCGCCAGCCGATCCCACCCGAGCCGGGAAAGCGCGAGCGTTACGATTACGAGTACCGCCGCAACGGCACCGTCAATCTCTTTGTCGCCCTCGATCCGCATCGGGCCTGGCGTAACGTCAAAGTCACCGAACGGCGCACCGCCGTGGATTATGCTCACTGCATGCGCGAACTCGTCGATGTCCATTACCCCAAGGCCGCCTGCATCCGTGTCGTGCAGGACAATCTGTCGATCCATGCCCCCGGCGCCCTCTACCAGGCCTTTGCCCCCGCCGAGGCCCGCCGCATCCTGCGCCGCCTCGAGTTCCACTACACCCCGAAACACGCCAGTTGGCTCAATATGGTCGAGATCGAGATCGGCGTGCTCCAAGGGCAGTGTCTCGGCCGCCGGATCGACGATCCAAAACGCCTTAGAAACGAGATCGCAGCATGGGAGCGGCAGCGAAACAAAACTCGCGCCCGTATCAACTGGATGTTCACAACGGACAAAGCTCGCACCAAACTGGGGCGCGCCTATCCAGGCATACCCAAAGAGTCAAAATCACTGTGACGAGCTACTAGCTCAGGGAATGCCGAGGTTCAAACCCACAGTTCACCATCTCGTCAATCTAGCGCCACGCATTTCAACAAACTCGGTTGACACCCTGCTCCGTGCTCTCGTGCCGAGCATTGCGTGAAGCAGGAGCCGCGATTTATCCAAGACGAAGAATTTCTACCGCATGTTTGCCGCGGTTCGTCATTCAATTCAGAGCTGACCTTCGCCCCTTTGCGCAGCTTTTCTCCATCTTCACTTCCAAGGATTTGCGCACAGGCAGAGGATTCCAGCTGCGGCTGAATTAATCTAGTGTTTAGGGCTCTCAGTACGGAGCTTATCGTTCGGCGCCATGACGGGTTGCTCCATGGAAAGGCGCACGCTACTGGTCAGATTGAATATTCACCATTGTCCCCCGCGACAATTTCGGGGTCTCCAAGATTGAGGTCATGCGGACTCGCTTGAACGAACTCCAAGACCTTTTTGTTCGCTGCATCGCCGCTTTCGCGATCCTCGAACATCATCACAGCGGCACCGACGCCTTCACCGCCATCCAGCACATAGTACTATCTGAATCCGTGCGATTCCCGTAGGATTTGCACCGACAGCGCTAGCTGTGGGCCGAGCGGGATGGCATCACGCGCGAGACATTCGACAGAACTTGTCCGGTAGCGAATCCGTGCGCTGCGAGGCAATTACCGTTCGGGCCCGATCGCGGCGAGATCGGAGTATCGGTTCGCCTCTTTGAACGAGATCGGTTCGATAGCTTCTGGCGGCATGGCGGTTCCCGAGGCCCTTGGGCTCGCAACGGGCACGATGTCAGCAATTGAGGAAGCGTTACGCGGCGCGTGCCCCGACCCCCGTGGCCCTCCGGGCCCGGGTGGGCACGGGAACGCGCGGCACAGGCGGATCAAGCGCTCCAGCCAGGGAACTCGTTGTCGATGGCTTCGACGTCGCTGCCGGTGATCGGGTCACGCAAGATCGCGTCTTCGAGCGGGATGCCAAGCCCGACGAGGTTCTGATCAAACCAAAACCTCTTCGTGATGGTCGTCGAAGTCACGCAGTCCGATGGCGGCGATCATCCGCTCGCGGTCACTGTCGTTACCCGCCTGTGTATCCTGCAAGGTGATAACCGCTGTATTGAGCTTGGTGAAGAACACATTGCGCGAGAGTGTGAACGCGCGAGCCGAGATGCAGTAACGCGTGTAGGCGTCGAAGAGATCATCCTTCGATGTCATGAGCTCTGGCCCGACCTCGCACCGATCGGCGACGAAGCCGCGAACCCGGTTGTTCGAGTTGAAAATCGGTCGTTTGGCGTCCTCGGATGCTTATGCGAACCATGAACTTACCCGTCTCGCGCAGGCTGTCCCAACATCAAGAGCAAAGTTGAGGATGCCGGGCAACTCCGTGAGGAGCTTCGCCGTCAACTCGGCATCCTCGCGACCTTCGAATGACACGCGGAATGGGATCGCGATCATTCGCGCGCCGATGGCAGCTGTGTGGTCTCCGAAGCCCGGAAACTGATTGCCGATCATCGCGACGTGGCGCCGCATTGCTCAGCACGCTTAGGGCTCACGGCGGCGAAGATGTCACCGTGCACGGTTTTCGGTCGTCGATTTTCGATTGGGGTATCGAGCGCGGATGCAGCCGCGACCTCATCGACAGTGCAATGCCGATGGTGAGATCGCGACGGCTGGACCGAGCCGAAAACCCGGAGGGCCTGCCAACGGTCCGAGCTGCTTAAACTGCGGCGCGAGATCATGCAAGCAAGATCGGACTTCGTCACGGGTGCAAAATGAAAACCCGCAACGCTCCGCGCACCACTCCGCATCTTGGATAGCGTGCTCGTGTTGATCGCGACCCTTCGGGCCGCTGGGAAGGCTTTGTGGCGGGTGAGGCTATAGCCTGTGGTTTAATGACGTGTCCGGATGGCATGCTCTGGCGCAGGAAAGCTCATGCGCTACTGGCTTGAATGTGCGGCGGCTCAGATTCTATCAGGCAAGAGAAACTGGCTCGCCTCGCCCGGATTGACCGCTCATAGATAGACAGCCTCGAGAGGCAATCGGAGAACCCGACAATTGATCTTGTCGTCGCATCAACGATGCGCTCGGCGTTCATCCGTGGATGATGCGCGCTATAAGCGGCGAAGACTGACACGTTGATCGCCTACCGTCGAAAGCTTGCGAGGTCGTAGCAAGCCCACGCCCAGGCCGTTGAGCCGGGAACAACTTTGCTGCCGGCCGCTACCGTTCCAGCAACCTTGCAGTCCGACAGCGTCGACATGTACCCTTCTAGGATCGTTATTCCGCCATCCTCTTGCTGGTAGGCGACCACGCCTAATGCACCCGATAATCCTCGCTGAAGGGTCGTGTCGTGGCAGACATAGGCGGCCGAAAAGCCGGGCTTCACAGTGGCGGCCTTGATCGTTGCCTCGCCCATCTTCCGGCACTCGTCCATATTGTCTGAGGGCTGAGCAGTGATGTTGATCGTAGCTAAAACGCTTAGTTGCGTCCAGGCGACGATCATGATGAGCGGCGACATGGCGGCGGACCTCAGTCAATACGGCGCAATTGGACTGAGCGCATCAGGCCATCAAAGACGGATGGCATCGGCCATCGCGCGCGTATTTCGCCTTGGTCGATGTCTTCGGTCGTTCTGTTTGCCCGCACATATAGCCGCCATGCTGCGCAAGCCACAGTGACGAGAGATACCGCCGCGTCGGCGATGAGAATGGTGTGGTTTCGGGCGGGGTTGATGCTCATGGGCGATGCTCCTCATGCGCGGCGTCGGAGATGATCTTGATCAGCCTAAAAAGCGTGAGTGGATGTTTCCGTACAAGCTCAGTGGTCGCCAGCGCGAATTCGTCAGGGCCTCCACGCTGGCGGATGGTATCTCGGAGTGCGGCGAGCTTGGCGGGATCGGCGGAGCGAATAGCCGCCTCGAAGGCCGGAATGAATTTGAGCCTGTCCATTGCAGCACGCTCCTTGTGAAGAGAGCTTCGACCATAGTGGCGGCCTAGTCGCCATGAGCCTCGGTAATCGCCGCAAGTACGACGCTCGTTTTCGCCCTCCATTCGGACCATTGTTTGAGCGATGCTATCGCGATCTCCAAGCCCTCTTCACGAGTCACGGACGATTTCCACAGCGCCCCTGTTGCCGAAGACCATGTGGCTTGCGGCTCCGAAAAAAGCGCGCGGGCGTCTGGAGGAACCATCCGCGCTGAGTTTGCTACGCCAAGCTTGGTCTGTCTGGAGTTGCGGGAAGAACAGCCAAGCCGATAAGCCTCTCAGCAACTCGTATGCCAGAACGGCACGAACACGACAGAGCACAGCGGCGACGTGCAGTATGCGCAAGACGTGCGGACGGTGCTGACGGCCGCCCGCACGCCCGCCGCGCGAACAGGCTTGGCCCTCATGAGGGTCATTCAACAAGCGACCAAGCCATACCTGGCTCAGAAACCCGCGTGCCAGTCAGAGAACGAAGGGAACCGATGTGCTGTAAGGTGTGGGCCGCACATACATGTCGTTAACCCGACGCGGTTTGGACGGAACCAGACGCGCTGCTAATGACGCCGGGGACGTAAGGGGGTCGGATCAATCTCGTCATCATGTATCGCCATCAGCTCACCCGGCTCCAAGCCGAGCCTTTGCAACTGCTCCTTTTCGATTGGACAGTTGAGCATTGCGGCCTTTGCGCCGCAGTCTGCTACGGTCCTCCTCACCGCTTCTGAGGGGTCAGCGACGGCTACCACGTATGTTACGTGCCTATATTCTTCGTCGTCGTCGCTATCTTTCTTGAAAAGAGCGACTGTCACTATCCAACCATCCATCTTGCTGCGCTCCGCAGGCACTGCCTATGCGCTAGCAGGCCTCTGCAATTCCGGCGCCATCGAACAGGGTAACCGAATTCATTGCACGAATATCGCAGCCGCTACGATGGCGAGCGAGGCTAGCCGACTGCGCGGCCGCCCGTGCGAGATAGCTACGCGCGGTGTGCGGCGCCGGCGACGCTGACATGGGAAGCGCGCCGGTTGATGCAATACTCAGGTGAGGTGGAACGTGGTTCAGCGGAGCAGAGTCACAACGTCGGGCGCCATTCCCGGCGGATCTGGGAACGCCCGCGGGTCATCGACGGGCACCTTGTCGATGACGGTGGGGCGCGTCTCGATCGTGGTGCCGTGCTTGATACGTAGACCGCACCGGCGATCGCGGCGGTGAACACCATGCGGCCGCGTTCGTGCAATCGGGCGAATGCGCCGCGCCAGGCCGGGCTTCGGCTGAGAAGTTTGCGCCGGGGAACTTGACCAGCGGGCCGCCGTCAGCAAGACGGGCAAGCGCTGAGGCGATGTGGCGGTACGCAGTGTCGGCCACGCGGCGGGAGACGCTCGGCATCGCCGAAAACGGCGGGTTCATCAGCACGACCCTCGGCACGATGGCGGGATCGATCGTCGATTTGGACCGCATCGAAGCGCGTGACGGAAATGGCCGGAACGAGGGAAGAGAGCAACCTGGCCCGGGTCTCGGCCAATTCGTTCAGCCGAGCCGCCGGCGATCTCGGCGAGGATGACGAGCAGCCCGGTGCCTGCGGACGGCCCCCAGCACGCGATCCGCTGCCGTAATCGCGGCCGCGGTCAGAGCAGCCAGGCCGAGCGGGATCGGCGTCGAGAACTGCTGGAAAGTCTCGCTCTCGGCATTGCGGCGCGTGTGGGTCGGTAGAAGGCCTGCGATCTTGCCCAAAGCGGAAAGTTGTGAAGCCGCAGAGCCGGCTTTACGGAAAAGCGCCTTTCCGGATTTGCGCAGAGGCAGGACGATGGGACCTCGCAAGCGTCATAGGCCATCTTCCAATTCCAGGCGCCCTCGCATCGGGATGCGCCGAAGGCCGCTTCCATTGCGGGCGCGCAAGATAGCGCTTTCGATGCGTCGGCCACGTTCGAGATACGGCAGGAGCTGCTTAGCAGCAGCGATTATGATGCTGGCGCCCTCGGGAACGGGCGAGATCGGCTAGAGCGGGAACGGGCGAGTAGGCCGGCGCTCTCTCTCGGACCGCGCCGGCTCAGACTCGTTCCGGCCGACCTCTCCCTCTCAGCATCAAGGCGGTGCCCGACATGAGAAACAGCGCGCCCCGCCGGGCGGCGCGCCGCGCATAGAGCGTTCGCCAATAACCCAACTGCCAAGATGGTTAGGCTTGGCCGTCGTCAGCGTCGGCGACCGCTTCCGCGAGGTGAGGCAATTGTGCTAGGACATAGAAGAATGTCAAAGGGTACGCACACGACGAGGGCCGCCCGATTGACGCATGCGCGCGGGTCTCGAGAGCGCTATGATGGCGTTGGGTGAAGATCAGGCGGCCCGCTGATCGGAGGGCTCTGCAGCCTGGCGCAGAAGCTTCCATTCCCAGGGCAGCAGTTCGTGCAGACGCGAAGTGGGAAGATCGGCGATACGGGTGAGGACGTCGGCAAGCCAGGCCTTTGGATCGACGTCATTGAGACGACACGTCGTGATCATCGTCAGCATGATGGCGGCACGGTTGGCCCCACGCTGGCTGCCGGCGAAGGTCCAGTTGCGCCGTCCCAAGGCGATGCCTCTCAATGCGCGTTCAGCGCAATTGTTGGTCAAGCAGATCCTGCCGTCGTCGAGGAAGCGGGCGAAGCCCTCCCAGCGCCTGAGCATGTAGTTGATCGGCTTCAGGACCTCGGACGAGCGCGAGAGGGTTTCGCGCTCGCGCAGCAGCCAGGCGTGCATGTCGTCGAGAAGCGGCTTGCTCTGTTCCTGGCGGACGGCGCGCCGGTCGTCAGCGTCACAGCCGTTGATGGCGCGCTCGATCTCGAACAACGCGTCCAGCCGCTTGACCGCCTCCAGTGCGATCGGGGAGACCGGTTTACCCTTCTTGCCCTCCCGAGCATTTTTCTCGATGTCAGCCAGCTCGAAGAAGCCTCGCCGGGCATGGGCAAAGCAATACGCCGGCGTAATTGGTAGTGTCTTCTTCTGCGGATCGAACAGCGGCTCGAAGCCGTTGTAGCAATCGGCTTGCAGGATGCCGGCGAAGGCGGCCAGATGCTTCTGGGGATGCTCGCCTCGTCGGTCACCCGAGGCGTAATAGACCGCCGCAGGCGGCGCAGGCCCGGCAAAGGGCCGATCATCCCGTACATACGTCCAGATCCGTCCGGTCGTGCACTTGCCCTTCGCCAGGATCCGGATGGTAGTGTCATCGCCATGAAGGCGCTCGGCAGCGAGCACATGGCGTTCGATCAGGTGGAAGAGCGGCATGACCGCGAAGGTCCCGTGGCCGACCTGGTCCGCCAGCGTCGACAACGACAGGTCGATCCTCTCGCTCTTGAAGCGCGCGCTTTGGCGGTTGAGCGGGATATGCATGCCGAACTTGTCGAACAGGATGGTCGCCAGCAATTGTGGACCGATGAAGCCGCGCGGCGTGGCATGGAACGGCGCAGGCGCCTGACTGATCGTCTCGCAATCGCGGCAGGTGAACTTCTCGCGTACCGTCTCTATGACCTTGAAGCGGCGCGGGATCTCCTCCAGCGTCTTGGTCACATCCTCGCCGACCTTCGCCAGCCGTGATCCACCGCAGCAGGCGCAGGTCGTTGGAGCTTCAACGACGACGCGCTCGTGTTCGATATCGTCTGGCCAAGGCTTGCGCACCGGCCGCTTACGCGTGAAGGGACGGACGTTCTGCGTCTTCGCCGCCGCCGCCTGAGCGGCAAGCTCATCCTCGCTCGCCGTGGTTACGAGTTCCTCGAGCTCCAACTCCAACTGCTCGAGCAGCCGTGCCGAGCGCTCGGATCGCTGCCCGTGCAGTTCGCGCTTGAGCTTCTCGATCCGCAGCTCAAGATGTGCGATCAGCGCTTCGTTGTCCGACAGCTCCGCCCGCGCACTGGCGGCATCCGCGACGGCGACATCGCGCTCAGCCTGCAACATCTCTCGCTCGGCCAGCAGCGCAAGGTAGGCGCTCGCGAGGTCAGAAGGAAGATCGTCCGGCTTCGATGTCATGAAGCCATTGAATCAGATCGAGCAGCAGATTCAAATCGTAAAAGCGGCTATCCGACCCGCGTCGGCCGATGGGTTTCTTGAGGGTTACGCCAATCGATTCCGGACAACAGGTAGCTCATCTGAGCCGGCGAGATCGTCACAGCTTCACCCGCAACCGATGGCCAGACGAACTTTCCTCTCTCGAGTCTCTTGGTGAACAGGCATGCTCCCTGGCCATCGTGCCAGATCACCTTCACAAGATCGCTTCGGCGACCGCGGAAGACGAACAGATGACCGCTGAGCGGGTCCTTGCGCAGCACCTCCTGCACCTGGAGTGCCAACGACGGAAAGCCTCGGCGCATGTCCGTGTAGCCTGTCGCGAGCCACACTCGCGCGCCCGTGGGAACTGGGATCATCGGCGGACCAAAGCATCGAGAACACGACGTAGCGCGTCTCCATCAACGTCGCCATCGACCCGGATGCGGTGCCCGGTACCAAGATCAATCTCGATGATGCCGTGGCTCTTGCGTCGACGCGTCGTCGTCGTCAACGGCGCTTCGGCCACCTCCCGCGGTGGCGCGGACGACCCAATCTCGACCGGAACAAACGGCGCTATGCTCGCTTCGCCGTGCCTGCAAAGCTCCTTGCGCCACCTGAACAGCTGGCTCACATGAAGCCCGGCCACGCGAGCCACCTCGGAAACATTGGCGCCGGGCTCCAGCGACGCTGCAACAAGCCGTTCCTTCTCATCTTGCGACCAGCGGCGCCGCCGCTCGACCGACGTGATCACCTCCGCCCTCGAAATCGTCATAGCGCTTCTCCTAGGATTACCCCTAGGACCTGCAGCGATCGCGTTCGTCAAACAAGGCGGCCCTCAACGGAGGGATACGTCAAAGGACACAAACAGGATGTTGTTGAAGTCGTGCGCGACGCCGCCGGTGAGCTGGCCGATAGCTTCCATCTTCTGCGCTTGTCGGATCTGAGCCTCGTGGGCCTCGATCTCCTGAAGCGCTTCACCATGGCCTCGGCCCTGCGGCGCTGCTTCGCCTCCTCTTCAAGCGCCGCATAGGCTTCATTAGTTGGATACGTGTCGGCAGTACCAGGATCCGCATCAGCAGCAGCGCCAGCGTAATTGCAAGCGAGGCCGGCGCAAGCAAGACCTTGATAACGGCTTCGGTTTGTAAGCCGGCGCCCACCATTGTGAGGATCGCCGGCGCTCCGATAAGAGCCCGGCGTGTTAAATAAGTTGCAGCCAAGCCATTCCAAGATTTCGCAACACGAAAGCAGTTCTCCTTTCGGGCCGGCAATAGTTGTAGCTTCCTTTGCGCCTTGCGCTCAGCCGCATACTTGCCGTCGCGTTCAGCTTCCATCCGTCGTTTGCAATTCCACCCTCCGCAAAGTACTCGAAGATAACCCGGAAGGTCAGAGCACGGGCTTGCGGCGGCCCGCGAATCCAACTTTGGGGCGGTTAACCAGCGTTGAAGAGTTTCGAGCTGGTCCGGCGTACCACGTATAAGATCGGCACGTTCCCCGAAGAGCAGGAATGTCGCAATGCGGCGACCTCCAGTTGCGTATCCAGGTCCTGGGCTTCTAGCCAACGGGCGATTGCTTCTAATGGAGACATAGTTTGGCTCTCCTGCCTTTCAATCGCGGTTCAAGCGTTGCGACCGGCATAAGTCGGTTTGCGAGAGCGAAATTCGGCCAAGAGAACGCTGCGCTGGTCAACTACAAGAACGTGCGGGTTCAAATCCCTACAATTGTCGCACACAATCACTACTAATAATCGCAACTGACCGGGTGGTGGCGCTATGACCTCGTTGGTTATCGATCGTCAGTGAAAACGCTGTACCGACTTGGCTACATCGCATGCGTCGGTCGGTTCTTGGACATAAAGTCATCATCGGCCGATGAGCACGAAACGGATATGGCTACGACACACTTGGTATGTTTCCTTTAATCAATCGAAGCGGCCAAATCGATATCCCATTCGAGAAACCAGAACTTTTCCGAGCGAGGCTGACGCAAAACAATTTGCTAGCGAACTGCTGAACAGTCCTCCTGCACGTTTGACTACGATGTTAGCTGGAACGATAAACCCATACTATCCAAGACGCGTAATTGGATCGAGCGACATAGTACTTTGGATTCGCGGTCGCAATTGAGCCCCATATAGCCGAGCGGGACACCCCCATATAGCTGAGCGGGACACCAAGGCGAGATTCATTCGTGAGTGCGGTCAAAGGACGTGGTCGCGTTCGTGCGTGATCCACCCGCAGTAATGATGCCCAAGCATCGTTAGCAATTAATGGCAGCTAAGGCTCCGGCAACCAAGTTGAAACATCGCGAACTTGCCATGTCAACCACCAGATCTCGTCGGTGAATTCTGTTGAAATTTAACGCTTGGTGACCACCGATCGTTAGTGGCAAGCTCGTGCGAGCGAGGATGACTGTAAGCCTCACGCTATCAGTCCTGTCGGAGTTGGGCGGAACGCCGGGGGAGATACTCGGGCAGCTCACCAGTTCTTCATGAGCCGGATCAATAACCGAGCTGCCTTTATTGAAGCGGCCGAGGAGAACACTATGATGACACGCTTGTTTGCGTTGCTGCTCCTTGCCATCGTATCGCTACGGGCGCACGCGCAGCTGCCAGTCCCTTCTACGTAGGTGAATCAGAGGGCTCCGTGCTTTCGGTACCGACGCTAGACGCACCAACAGGAGACTTCACGGGAGCGTATGTGAATAGCGCGGCGGGATTTTCGTGCCAGGGATATCCGTACCCTGCAGCGGGAAACGTTACGGCGAACAGAATATACCTCTACGTCAATTGGACCTCATCTACAGCTCCGACCTGCAGAACAATGACGATCTGGCATGGCCGTATAGCGGGTGACACGATTCCAACTCGATGGACGATGTACTACGTGGGGGCCGACTGGCACTTTCATGAAGTGACTGGCTGGGATTTCTTTACGAGGACGTAGACCAAACCTGGTGGAAGTCGCGTTTTTGATCGCTCTTACACCGTTGCTGGATACGTGATCGTCTGAGCGTCTGCTTCATCAATGATGCAGATGATTTGGTTGCGAGGAGCGCACGAACGATGAGTTGGGCATGCTTGAAACAGACGCGAAACTGCGGTATCACTGCTCGTAGGGCCACTTTAGAGATGCACGTTCATAGGTAAGTGCGGGAGCGCTTAATGAAGAATTTGCGGGTATATCGCCTTTTGTTTGGTGATCTTAGCTTCCGCATTTGAGGGCGCGCAGGCAGCGAATTCGTCGAGCGCGGAGGCGCGCTTGAGAGAGAAGAACATCACACTGCCGGCTGCTGCGGCGACGGTCGACAGCTTTGTCAACGCGGTTCAAGTGGCAATCTCTTGTTCATGGCCGGTAGTGTCTTAAGCGAGCCGAAGGGTAATCTCGGCCGGGATCTGGCCGTCGAACAAGGCTATGAAGCTGCACGGCAGGCCGGCCTGATCATGGTAGCCTCGATCGGGTGAAACGCGTAGTCAGGTGGTCGGCATGGTGAACTCGGCCGATGAGTTCGCTGACCAAGCCAAGGTGGTCAATGGATATTCCGACCTGATGGTCGATGCGTTCGGGGAATCAATTGGGAGAGATGCCCGCTCCTCGCTAGGCGTGGCGGCGCTTCCTTGCCGCGGTCGAAGTCGAAATGATTCTTGAGGTGGACTAAGTTTGCGCAGCTCGGGACCCCTTCTACTTAGGAAGTCGGCTGTGAACAAGCCTGTAAGCGATTGAGGGGGAATCTGTTTTTGGGATTTGATGGCGTTTGAGATTGCAGGGATTTGAGGCTTGATGGCCGCAAACCTTGCAAATTCGTTTTGTGGATTCCTCTCTGCTGTGAACCGTGCTTCTGTGGTGCATCGGAGGGACGATGCGGCCGAAGAAGCACAAGACGACGGGATCGAACGATCTGTTCCGGGCACGGCTGGACCAGATCATCAACATGAAGCACGAGCTCGTTCTGCTTGCCGGCAAGATCGACTGGGACTGGATCGACGGCGAGATCGCGCCGCTCTACAGCGAGAGCGGCAGGCCTGGGATCGAGACCCGCTTCATGATCGGGCTGCTGTTGCTCAAGCACATTTACGGGCTGTCCGATGAGGGGGTGTGCGAACGCTGGGTCCACGATCCGTACTTCCAGCTCTTCACCGGCGAAGAGTTTTTCCAGCACGTTTTCCCGCACGAGCGCTCGGACCTGAGCCATTGGCGCAAGCGGCTCGGCGACAAGCTGGAGCGGTTGTTGGCCGAGAGCCTTCGGGTGGCGCACGAGGCCGGTGCGTTACGCAGCCAGGACCTCAAGCGGGTCACGATCGACACCACAGTGCAACCGAAGGCCATCAGCTTCCCGACCGACGCCAAACTGCTGCATGCAGCGATCCGGGGGCTGAACCGTCTGGCGAGGAAGCACGGGGTCAGGCTGCGGCAATCCTATTGTCGCGTGGCAAAAAGCGCGGCGATGATGGCGGGCCGTTACGCTCACGCCAAACAGTTCAACCGGCAGCAGCGGCAGCTGCGTATCCTGCGCAGCCGGCTGGGTCGGATCATCCGCGACATTCGTCGCAAGATCGAAGGCCAGGCGACGCTGGAGGAGGCGTTCGCCCTTCCGCTTGGTCGGGCCACGCAGATCCGATCGCAGCAGCAGCGCCAGCGCGGCTTCAAGCTCTATTCCTTCCATGCCCCGGAGGTGGAATGCATCGGCAAGGGCAAGGCCGCCGCACCTTACGAGTTCGGCGTGAAGGCCTCCATCGTTACCAACAATCGCCGCGCCCCCGGCGGCCTGTTCGTGCTGCATGCCAGGTCGCTGCCCGACAACCCTTACGACGGTCACACGTTGCGGGACGTTATGGACCGCACCGAGACACTCACCGGCTGCGCGATCGAGCGGGCCTATGTCGACAAGGGCTACCGCGGCCACGACGCGCAAAATCCCCGCCGCGTCTTCATCTCCGGCCAGAAGCGCGGTGTCTTCGGCGCCATCAAGCGCGAGCTGCGCCGCCGCTCCGCCATCGAGCCCATCATCGGACACCTCAAGGCTGAAGGACACCTCGGCCGGTGCTACCTCAAGGGCCGCGCCGGCGATGCCGCCAACGTCGTCCTCTCAGCCGTCGGCCACAACTTCCGTCGCATCCTCGCCTGGTTCAGAGAACTTTTGCGCCTATTGTTGGTCTCGCTCTGGCACACGCTCAACTGCCCAGCTCAGCTCAATCCGGCTTCTTAACGGTCGACTAGGAAGGCTCTTACGCGAGGGTTGAAAATAGTCGCCGTGCCGACGTGCTCTGTCGGTTCTTATGGCGGCATGAAGCTCGGACAGTATCCCTCCGTTGAGGCTTTCAATTACCCACATCGTCGACGAAGCGCGAGGCGTGGAGTCGCTACTCGAACAATTGATGTGATTTCGGCATTTCGACCGGCCTCTGACTCATAATTTGAAGGTAAGCGTCGATTCCGCGCGAAACTAGAGCTTTTCAGCCACGATCGGCCAAAAAACGTTGATTAATTAGAGATTTAATGACCGGGTAGTCGGCAGCCACTCCGACGCCGCCGAACGAAGACCTACGCAAATGCCGGATTCGGGATTATTCCTCGAACAGTTTCATCGTGTCGATCAGGGCCGAAGAAAAAAAGGAGTATGGCCCGCAGCAAGGCGAGGACCGTTCTCCGGCCCTGAGACCGGTCTAAAAAGGCACCCGGCGCGCGCCTTAGTGACAGCGATGCCGCAGGCAAAGGCGTGACCGAGTGCCTCCGGCGAAGGGTTCAATATACCTTGCGTGAGGGATCGTGACCCGAATGGGCGGAGACGACCGGCTCCGGGCGAAGCCTAGAGCCCGGCCCGCAGGGCACGCTCAACTCAAAAAGGCTCTCCGGTCGGAGAGCCTTAGCATTTCGCAAACAGGATGAGCGCGGCCGCAAAGCGCTGCCGGAATTCCGCCTCTCGCGGACGTCAATCGCACCTTCCAGGACAAGCTGGTCTTCGGGCTATCGGAGCGACCATCTAATCGCTCTCCCGGTCGGTCTGCGGCTTCGGCTCGCGCAAGATGATTCTTCCTGAGACCGCAACGCCCGGCGCGATCACGATGTTGAATCCCTTGCCGTCTTCATTCGGCCACGCGGCACCGATGCGTGTCCACGTCGATTTCCTGCCATCATCGCAGAATCGCATAGTCGCGTTCACGATGAATCGTAAAATCGCATTGTCGCACAACCACAAATGCGACAGGACTGCCACAGGGGTAGATGCCTTGGCGCAGGGGCCGGGCGTCATGGTCGCATAATCGTGTAATCGTGTTGCGGCCGCTGAAGGATTATGAGCGGGACATCGTCCGACGAACACTCGTTGCATTGAACTCAACATGACGCGTGCCGCCGATGTCTTGAAAGTCTCAAAGCCGACGCTCTATCGCAAAGTCCGCGAGTACAACATCAAGCTCGAACGCAGCCTCTGAGCGGCACAACGCGTTTGAAAGAAACGGGTTGAAACCTTTTGTTCGCTGTTGTGTTGATACCTCGCTGACGATCAACAAAGACGAAATCGAACTTGGCGTCTCAATCCAGAGGAACCGCGTTCGGAGGCAATCGTGAACAACCGCACTTTATCGAAGTGGGTGAGCCGGTCGCTTCAAGCCGAGATGATCTCTCAACGTCCGGCCTTGATACTGTGTTCGAAATAGGCCGCGCTTTTGTAGCTCCGGGACGACCAGATCGACAAAATCGGTCAGACCCTGCGGCATATACGGAGACATGATCGTATAGCCATCGACCGCTCCGGCGACGAACCAATCTTCGAGCTGATCAACCACTTCCGCGGGATCGCCAACCACTATCCTGTGCCCGGCTCCGCTCGCGACCTTCTCGGCGACCTGCCGCAAGGTCAGACCGTCGCGATCTGCGAGCGCCCTGAGAAGTTGATAGCGGCTCTTGATGCCTGTGACGGCGTTGATGTCGAGCTCGGGGAGCGGTCCGTTCGCAGGAAATTCCGAGAGGTCGGTATCCAGGAGCTCGCTGAGCAGTGCCATGCCTGCGTGTGGCGTCAGCAGATCGTTGAGCGTTGCTTGTTTCTCCTTTGCTTCGTCGGATGTCGGGCCGACGAAGATCAGCGCCCCTGGTAGGAACCGAATGTCTGACGCAGAGCGTCCATTGCGTTCGGATAGCGAACGAATTGCTTCACGCGCTTCTGCTGCCTCGTCCCGGGTTTGGGCCGCCAAGAAGACGGCATCTGCCGTTCTTGCTGCGAAATCCCTGCCGACGTCGGAAGTTCCTGCCTGAAAAAGAACGGGATGACCTTGTGGAGGCCTTGGCAAGTTCAACGGGTCCCGGACATTGAAATATTCGCCGGCATGGTCGACAGTGGCGATCTTCGCTCGATCGGCATAAACACCGCTCGCCTTATCGCCTATCAGCGCGTCATCCTGCCAGCTGTCCCAGAGCTTTCTTACCACATCTACGAATTCTGTGGCTCGCGCGTAGCGCGCTGCATGAGAGGGATTTGTCTCCCGACCGAAATTACGTGCTTCCGGCTGGCTTGCGGTAGTCACTACATTCCAGCCGATCCGCCCGTGGCTAAGATGATCCAACGCGGCGAAGCGGCGGGCGATGCTGAACGGCTCGTTATAGGAGGTGGAGGCAGTCGCTGCGAGACCTAACTTTTCAGTTGCGGCTGCCATGATAGGCAGGACTGCGAAGGGATCGATCCGGAACGGTACCTCATGCAAAACCTCTCGTGCCCCAGCGGCTGATTTTGGTTCGGTCAAAGCCAGAATGTCAGCAAGAAACACGACGTCAAACAGTCCACGCTCCGCAATTTGCGCGATCTCCTGGTAAAAGGAAGGTTCAAGTATCGAGGCGGTCGCGGCCAGCGGGTGGCGCCAGGAGGAAGTGTGATTGCCAGGCTGACCGCAAAAGGCCGCGAGGTGCATGTGTCGGTCAGTCTGGCTGCTCATGACTATACTCCGGCGAGGGAGGCCGCGGTTTTTGAACACCCTCCCGATTTACTGAGGTTAAAGAAGGGATAAGCGCGAGACGCCCAGCGTCAGCACTTGCTCGTCACGAAATAGAAGGCCGCCTTACTCGCGCCGGCCGGGTCAGGCCGGAGCGCCGTTATCGTCTGACGAACTCGAACTCGATCAGCGCGCCCCGAGCGCGACGAGCGCGCAGCCAATTGTGTGCATCGTCCTGACTGCACCTCCGCGCTCCCAGTGCCTTCGTCCCGGATGGCCGCACCATATGCCACCGGCTCGTAGATACAGCAGAACATGGGCAGCATGGCGTTCGAAAGAGGTTCTCACGGGAGAGGCAAGATTAGAGCCTTCAATAAGCCGCGGAAGGCGCGAGTTCAAGAAGTCGGCGCTGTCTCGAGCCATTTGGGATCTCGCCTAAGTTTTTCGGCACACCGCAGGCAGGGCTTCCGGTCGCGCGCGATAGCGAAAATAACAATGGTGTAGCGGTTTCGCCCGATCCGCATCCCGGTAACGCTCGCTACCTTCTTTGCGCATGTCGTGTTCCCAACTGTTCGATTGGTCGTCTTCGCAACGCGATGTTCGAGCGGCCCGCTGCACATTCCCTGTCAAGCCTCCGAATGACGTGCAAATGCTCGTTTTTGCCTTGTCCAGCTAATGCCCCGAGAGGATCGCCGGACGGCGCCATCGCCAGTGCTCCAGCCGATGTCTCCACTCTGGCGAAAAACGGCGTGACAAGGCCAACACAAACATGTTGCGAACAGTTGACCATCGGCTGGCACGAAGAATGCAAGCCCTCGACGTGCCTGGGGGCCCTCCCTCCTTCAAGCATGGCCGTGGCCGGCCACTGAGGTTAGCGGCGCGTGACATAGACAGGGGCCGCGTCTACTCGACCGGATACCGGTGGGCGCCTCCGTCACGTTGCCGCTAACTTTCAACGCTGTGAACAGCGTGACTATGGCCTCCTTCAGGAAAGGCCTCGAGACAGAACGGATGGATACGGGCAGCAGGAGATGGTTGGAAAACGCGCGCTGTTGCTCTGTCTGGGCTTCTTGCTGCTCTGTCTGGCTGACCTAACCGCCACAAGCTGTAGTGTTCGCGCAAACGACAACCCTCTCCTGCATCAAGTCAAGTCGAGTTGGCGAGCACAAAACGGGTGAAAGCGTAGAACAAACTTCCAAGGTCGCGAAAGTAGCGCACTTGGTCCCCCGAACCTGGGGCGCTGCTGGAGGAGCCGGCCGAAGCGAATACGCTTTCTTTTCGTGGTCCAGGCACCGCGACAATCGACCACACGAAGAGTACGTCATCACCTGGAAGTTTTCACCCGACGGGACGCCCAAGATCGCCTCGACTTATGCGAAGCCGATGAAACTGGGCTGGCGCGCCCTCGCCCTCTCACTGATCGCAGCTGAGGCTACGGACGGTGAAAAGGGCGTGAATCTTCCTTTTCTGCATGGTCCGGCCAATTTCAACCTCGTGACGACCCAACAAGCAAGCAAGGCGATCTGCTCAGACGTGGTCGGTGCACGATCGTCGAACCTGTTGGCGTGTAATATTTGCCGAAGGTGGATGAGAGTCAGACCACGAAGGGTGGTCTGTGGCGGGTTTTGCTTTTGGTGAATTGTAGTATTCCAAGGCCCGATTTCTTTACGCGCGACCAGGCGCACAGCACAGTCGGTCATAATCCAGTTTTGTCGCCCAGCTGGAAGGTCCCGATCAATTGGTACATAGACCCCGCCCGCTTTCAGAACTGGCAGGTGTGCGACAACAAGAGCAATGCTTCAATCAAGCGCTATCGCAACGCGGTCACCCGGCTTCACCCCAAGCGCGATCAGATGATACGCGAGCCCGTTCGCTCGAGTATTGAGCTCGCCAAATTTTATGGCGCGCGTCAGCATGGACCACGGCTACCGCATCCGGCGTCTTGCGCACTTGCGCCTCGAACAGCTCATGGATACACCGGTCCGAAGGATAAGGCGCCGCTGTCCGGTTCAGCTCCCCCAAGAGGTAGGTGCGCTGATCGGACGACAGCAGCCCGATGCGCCCCACCGGCTGCTGCGCATCGGCCATCACAGCACACAACAGATTGTGTAAATGCTGCGTCATACAGTCGATCTGCTTGGAAGCGAAGCGACTACTGTCAAAGTGCCATCGGAAGCGCCCATCGAGAGCGCAGATCTCGAGCGTTAGCAACTCACCGGAGCGAGCTATCTCAGAACTGGAGCTCGAAGCAGCAGAACAGCTCTCTCTGGTAACTGTAACGCCAAGGGGCCAGGGTCGCCGCGATCGCAGCACCTCCGCATCCCGCAACGTGGGGCAGCGCGTGATAAGATCCCAAACAAAGCTATCGTTCTCTCTCAGCTGAACGCATTCGGCCGCCACCGCTCTACGCGCCTGCGCAAAGTCGTCATTTAGATCTATAGTAACCACCATTGGCACGGCGGGCGCGAGAAGAGCCTCCACAGCGCTCCCGCTCGCTCGAGATCGATTCGGCGCGGACCACCCCAATTGAAGCTCTGACTCCCCAGTAGTGCGGGCGAGATAGATCAACCAGGAAGTTAAGAGATGTTCTGCACGGTCACTGGGAGTCAGCGACTGGTTGTGAAAAATCAATGACTTACGGGTCGCCCCACTGGGCTTATCCGACTGAAAGTGGGCATTCGTCGCACGATCATATTGATTGCACTGCCTGATATCCGAACACGCGCTACTCGGACTTTACCGGGTCAACTGCGACTACAAGGCCATCGATCGATAGGTTCAAATCGGGGAAGGCAGTTTACCTCTCAGTTAACCGGGAGATGATCCTGAGATTTTATGAGCCACTACTCTTGGGAGACGGGGTGTCGACGGGCTGTTAGGGCCGTTGATAGGTGTCGAGCCAGAACTCGGCGGTTCTCCGGGACACTCATCATAGTCACATGGTCGCCTGGAATTGGCACGGCATGAATAGCCTCGGCACTCAGAACCCGGTCCCAACCCCGCAGGGGCGTACTTGCTTCTGGATCTATTGAATTTTTGCGAGATCGTGCGCGACGGCTAAGACGCCCGTTGCTATAGAACTGATGTATCTCAATCGATAGGGATGGTACCTCATACAAGTCCAGCGCCCTATGGAACTGCGTGCTCCTTTCATACGTCAGAATGTCATTCTCGAGATCACGATCCAGATGGATCGCCCCGACTTTCTGGGCCTTTTCAAGGAGCTGGGAAAATGAGCTTTGTTCAGCGAAGCGTTCGAGCATTTCGAACTTCTCGTCGTCTAATTCGAGAGATTCCAGCAACGCTTCTCGTAACAATACGCTTGACGGTTTTGCAGGTAGCACAACGTCGATTAGAGCGATGAAGGAAACAGCTTCGTCAAGATCCAGTAACTGCTGCGCAATTGCGTAGGCCAAGATTCCTCCTGATGAATATCCGGCGAACCGATATGGACCTCGTGGCTGAATCTCTCTAATCGCCAAATTTACTTGCGAGGCTATCTCTTCGAGAGCTGGAAATCGAACTTCACTGAATGGGGGCCATGGCAAAGCGTAGACAGGACATTCTACGTCCATTTCCTGCACCAAACTGGGGACATAGGAGCAGTCGCCCAAACCTGTGGGAACAAAGAACAGTGGCGGCTGCAATCCGGTTGCTCGAACACAAAGCACTCTCGAACTGCTGGGCTGTGGTTCCAAATGAATCTTTGATGCAAGTTCCTTTAGAACGGGGGCTTGGAAGAGGTCGGCGGCACTGAACTTGAGCCCAAGATCGGCTGCGCGACTGAGCAATTGCACAGCCAACAGGGAATGGCCGCCGAGCGCAAAGAAGTGGTCGTGGCGCCCGATGCGCTCCACACCGAGCAGCTCGGCCCAGATCGTTGCCAGCGCGGTCTCGACCGCGCCCTGCGGCGGCTCATAGGCGCGATGCGCATACGCCTCGTCGTCCGGCGCCGGCAGCGCGTTGCGGTCGAGCTTGCCGTTCACCGTCAGCGGCAGCGCCGCCAGCCGCACGAACGCACCCGGCACCATGTAGTCCGGCAGCCGCGCACCTAAATGTGCGCGCAAGGTACCGGCCAGCTCGCCGCCATCCTGTCCGTTCGAAGCTGCCTCAGGCGCACACACCACATAGCCGACAAGGTGCTTGTCGCCGCGGCCATCCTCGCGCGCCACCACCACCGCCTCGCGCACCCAGGCGTGCTCGCAAAGCCGCGCCGCGATCTCGCCCGGCTCGATCCGGTAGCCGCGGATCTTCACCTGCTCGTCGTTGCGCCCCAAAAACTCCAGATTGCCGTCCGGCAGATAGCGTGCCAGGTCGCCGGTCTTGTACAGCCGGTCGCCGTCGACAAAGGGGCTGGTGATGAACCGCTCCGCCGTCAGCTCAGGGCGGTTCAGATAGCCGCGCGCCACCCCCGCCCCGCCAATGCAGAGCTCGCCCACCGCCCCGAACGGCACCGGCGCACCATGACCGTCCAGCAAATAGACCACCGAATTCCGAATTGGTCGTCCCAGCGGCACTCGTTGCTGGTCATCGAGGCCAGCTGGCATCGGGTAGCAGAGACTAAAGGTAGTATTCTCTGTGGGACCGTAGCCATTTGAGATTCGCAGCGTCGGATGTCGTTTCTGACATGCTCTGACGGAGGCGGCGGAGATCTCTTCGCCCCCGACCAGCAGTTGCTGCAGCCCATTGGTGCTCCGCCCCTCCCCGACATAGACGTCGAACAACCGCGCAGTCATCCAAGCGATGGTGATGCCTTGGTCTCGGATGAGCTGGGCCAGTGTTGCCGTGAGGACGTAACGTTCAGGATAGAGCACAGCACTTGCGCCGTTCGCCAAGGCTCCCCATACCTCAAACGTGGTCGCATCGAATGTCGGTGAGGACGCATTGAGAAAGACGTCCTGCGGCGAAATCTCAACGAAATCGTTCCCCACCACCAGACTGACCAAGCTGCGATGCTCGACCATGACGCCCTTGGGCGTACCGGTGGATCCCGAGGTGTAGATCACGTAGGCGAGATGGCGGGAGGTGAGGCCGAGCGCGCGCGGGTCCGGATCCGACGCCGGCAGGCTGGCCCACGCCGGTGCCGCCGCAGCGAGCTCCACCACGCTCGCATCGACGCCCACATCGCCCAAGGCGGCGCGGCCGACCGCATCGGCCAGCAGCAGCCGCGGCGCCGCATCCGCGAGCACCTGGCGCAGCCGCGCCGACGGATAGGCCGGGTCCAGCGGCATATACGCCCCGCCGGCCTTCAGGATCGCCAAAAGCCCAACCACCATCAGCGGACTACGCGCAGCGCAGATCGCCACCGGCTGGTCCGGCCCGACCCCGAGGGCGATCAGATGATGCGCCAGCCGGTTGGCCTGCGCGTTGAGCGCGCCATAGCTCACGCGCTCGGCCCCGCACACCAGCGCCACCGCATCCGGCGCCTTGTGCACCTGCGCCTCGAACAGCTGGTGGATGCACTTGTCCGCAGGATACGGCGCCGCCGTCCGGTTCAGCTCCTCCAGCAGATAGGTGCGCTCCGCAGCCGGCAGGATGTCCAGCTCGCGCACCGGCGTGTCCGGCGCCCGCTCCAGCGCCTCTGCCAGCTGCTCCAGCGCCCGCTGCATGTAGCCGCAGACCCGATCCGCACAGACCCCTTCCGCCACCTGCGCCGTCAGCCCGAGCGCCTCGCCAAAATCCTCCACCGACAAGGTCAGCGGATAATTGGTGCGCTCCTCCCCGCCCAGCCATTCCACGCCCACCAGACTGTCATCGATTGCGGTGGCGACCGCCGCGGTGTTGTGGCGGTAGTTCAACAGCGCGCTGAACAGCGGCGCCGGCGCCGCAACGCCGCTGCAGCGCTGCGCCAGCGCCAGCGAGGCATGCTCATGGGCCAAGAGCTCGGCCAGCCGGGCATGCGTGGTCCGCACGCTCGCCTCGACCGCGGTCCCGTCAAGATCAAGCCGCAGCGGCAGCGTGTTGATGAACAGCCCCATGGCGCGGTCGGCGCCGGCGTTGCCCTGCAGGCGGCCGAACAGCACCGTGCCGAACACCACCTGCTCGCGGCCGCTGCTGCGCGCCACCACCTGCCCCCACGCCAGATGGCACAGGCTCGCCAGACTCACGCCCAGCCGCCGCGCCTGGTCCCGCAGCCGCGCATGGAGCGCCGGCGGCAGCATCCGATGCGCCTCACGAACCCCGCCGCCGTCGCCGCGCACCTCGCTCAAGCCGAACGGCGTGGTCGGCTCGTCGATGTCGGCCAGCAGCTCCCGGAAGAACGCTTCGTCCGCCTCGGCATCACCGCCGAGATGCGCCTGCGCCACCAGATTGCGGAACGGCTGCGGCGCCGGCAGCTCATGCGCCCGCCCCTCCAGCTCAGCCCGGACCTCGGCATGCATCACGTCCAGCGTGGTGTGATCCCCGATCAGATGATGCTGCAGCTCCAGCAGCAGCCAGCGCGCGCTGCCGGGCTCGCGCGCAATCACAAACCGCAGCAGTGGCGCCCGGCCGAGCTCGATGCGGTGCCGGCGCGGATCAAACCGATCCTTAAGCTGCGCGGTGCCAGCGCCATGAGCGCCATCCAGCTCGACCTCGGTCACCTCCAGTTGCGCCTTCCGCCACACCACCTGGGCCGGCCGCGACAGCCCCTCCCAGACAAACGACGTGCGCAGGATGTCGTGCCGATCCACCACCCGCTGCACCGCGGCAAGATAGCGCTCGAGCAGCCCACGCTCGGCAAACGCCATCTGCGACACCAATAGGTACGGATCGCCCTTTGCCGCCAGCAGATGATGGAACAGGATGCCGTCCTGCAGCGGCGACAGGCCGTAAATGTCCTGGATGTTGCCAACCCCGCCGGGCACCGTGGCGACGATCCGCTCGATCTCGTCCTGCGTCAGCTCGATCAGCGGCAGCATCTGTGGCGTGATCGCCGCACTCCGTTCGGTGATCAGGTTGGCCGGGACCGCCACCTCGTGATGACGGCCCAGGCTTGCGGCCAGATCCGCCAGCACCGGCTTGGCGAACAGGGTGCGCACCTCAATGCCCAGCGACCGCCGCCGCAAACGCTCGATCAGTTGCACCGCCAGCAGCGAGTGCCCGCCCAGTTCGAAGAAGTGGTCGTGGCGCCCGATGCGCTCGACACCGAGCAGCTCGGCCCAGATCGTGGCCAGCGCGGTCTCGATCTCGCCCTGCGGCGGCTCATAGGCGCGATGCGCATACGCCTCGTCGTCCGGCGCCGGCAGCGCGTTGCGGTCGAGCTTGCCGTTCACCGTCAGCGGCAGCGCCGCCAGCCGCACGAACGCACCCGGCACCATGTAGTCCGGCAGCCGCGCACCTAAATGTGCGCGCAAGGTACCGGCCAGCTCGCCGCCATCCTGTCCGTTCGAAGCTGCCTCAGGCGCACACACCACATAGCCGACAAGGTGCTTGTCGCCGCGGCCATCCTCGCGCGCCACCACCACCGCCTCGCGCACCCAGGCGTGCTCGCAAAGCCGCGCCGCGATCTCGCCCGGCTCGATCCGGTAGCCGCGGATCTTCACCTGCTCGTCGTTGCGCCCCAAAAACTCCAGATTGCCGTCCGGCAGATAGCGTGCCAGGTCGCCGGTCTTGTACAGCCGGTCGCCCTCGACAAAGGGGCTGGCGATGAACCGCTCCGCCGTCAGCTCAGGGCGGTTCAGATAGCCGCGCGCCACCCCCGCCCCGCCAATGCATAGCTCCCCCACCGCCCCGAACGGCACCAGCCCGCCATGACCATCCAGCAGATACACGCGCGTGTTCGCGATCGGACGGCCAATCGTCTCGACGACAGTCTCTCCCCGTCGTATGCAAATCCAGGTCGAATACGTCGTGGTTTCAGAAGGCGCGTACAGATTGCAGATCTTCTCGACCCGACTGCTCTCGAAAGCCTTCTCTATGAGGCCTGCCTTCAGCCGCTCGCCCGCCAAATTGATGACCCTTGTCGAGGGCGGCACGGCTTTGTTATCGACCAGAGAGGCGATCGCCGAGGGGACTGTGTTGATCAAGGAGACATCCAAGGACGTCTGCGCCAGCGTCAACGCACTCTCGACAAGATAAAGCGTTCTTCCTTGTGACAGCGGAACGAAGCACTCATAGACCGACAGATCAAAACTGATCGAGGTGGAGAACAGCATGCGGCTGGTCTCCTCCGTAAACACGCCGCTGCTCCAATGCAGCAGGTTCACGGTGCTCGCATGCTCGATCATGACGCCCTTGGGCGAGCCGGTGGAGCCGGAGGTGTAGATCACGTAGGCGAGATGACGGGAGGTGAGGCCGAGCGCGCGCGGGTCCGGATCCGCTTCCGGCAGGCTGGCCCACGCCGGTGCCGCCGCATCGAGCTCCACCACGCTCGCATCGACGCCCACATCGCCCAAGGCGGCGCGGCCGGCCGCATCGGCCAGCAGCAGCCGCGGCGCCGCATCCGCGAGCACCTGGCGCAGCCGCGCCGACGGATAGGCCGGGTCCAGCGGCACATACGCCCCGCCGGCCTTCAGGATCGCCAAAAGCCCCACCACCATCAGCGGACTGCGCGCAGCGCAGATCGCCACCGGCTGGTCCGGCCCGACCCCGAGGGCGATCAGATGATGCGCCAGCCGGTTGGCCCGTGCGTTGAGCTCGCCATAGCTCAGCCGCTCATCTTCACACACCACCGCCACCGCATCCGGCGCACCGCGCACCTGCGCCTCGAACAGCTGGTGGATGCACTTGTCCGCAGGATACGGCGCCGCCGTCCGGTTCAGCTCCTCCAGCAGATAGGTGCGCTCGGCGGCCGGCAGCAGCTCAATCCGCCCGACCTCTTGCTGCGCATCGGCGACCATCGCCCGCAGCAGCGCCAGCAGATAATCCCGCTGCCGCTCGATCGTCGCCTGATCAAACAGCGCCGTGGCATAGCCCAGCGTTCCGGCGATCACCTCACCCTGCTCGCCAAGGCTCAGCTCCAGATCGAACTTGATCTGGTCGTACCCGTCCCCGGTCGCCTCCACACTCAGCCCCGGCAGGTCCAATGACCCAACCGCATTGTTCTCCCAGGCCAGCATCACCTGGAACAACGGCGTGTGATCCAGCGACCGCGGCGGCTGCACGATCTCCACCACCTGCTCGAACGGCAGGTCCTGGTGCTCCTGCGCTCCCAGGGCCGTGCGCCGCGTCCGCTCCAACAGCTCCGACACGCTCGGCTCGCCCGACAGGTCCAGCCGGAGCGCCAGCGTGTTGACGAAGAAGCCGATCAGCTCTTCGATCTCGCGGTGCCCCCGATTGGCGCTCGGCACCCCGATCACAAGATCGTCCTGTCCCGACAGCCGCGACAGCACCGCAGCCCAGGCTGCCAGCACCGTCATGAACAATGTCGTGCCATGCTGCCGGCCCAGCCGCTTCAGCGCCCGCGTCAGATCCGCATCGATGACGATCGGGACCGTCGCCCCCGCAAACGACTGCTGCGCCGGCCGCGGTCGGTCCGTCGGCAGCGCCAGACAGGCCGGCGCGCCGGACAGATGGCTGCGCCAATACTGCGCCTGGCGCTGCAGCCGCGCGCCCGACAGCCACTGCCGCTGCCAGGCGGCATAGTCCGGATACTGCAGCGCAAGCGGCGGCAGCGGATCGTCGTCTCCGGCCACGAACGCCCGGTACAGCTGAGTGAGCTCGCCCACCAGCACGCCCAGCGACCAGCCGTCCGAGACGATGTGGTGCTGGGTCAGCAGGAACACGTGCACCTCGTCCGACAGCCGGATCAGCCGGCCGCGGATCAGCGGGCCCCGCGCCAGATCGAACGGCGTGCGCGCTTCCTGCTGGCACAGCTGCGACAGCGCGGCGTCCGCATCCAGCCTGCCCCGCAGATCGTGCTCCACGACCGGCAGCCCCGCCTCCTCCGGCAGAAGCTCGACCCGGGGCTTGCCCTCCGAGGTGACAAAGACGCTGCGCAGCGCCTCATGCCGCGCAAACAGACGGTCAAGGCTGCGCTGCCAGGCGCGGCCGTCGAGCCCACCCTTGAGCCGCCACGCCAGCGGCACGTGATAGGTCGTGCCGCCCTGATCCAGCTGCGCCAAAAACCACAGCCGCTGCTGCGCAAACGACAGCACCAGCGGCTCATGCCGCGACACGGCTGCAATCGACGGTAGCTGTTGCGGTCCGGAGCGGCTCAACAGCTCGAGGATGCTTGCCGCCAGGTCAATCAGCACCGGCCTGGCGAACAGCGTCGACAGCGGCAGTTCGACCCCGACAGCCTGTGACAGCCGGCTCGACACCTGCACGGCCAAGAGCGAGTGCCCGCCCAGTTCGAAGAAGTGGTCGTGGCGCCCGATGCGCTCGACACCGAGCAGCTCGGCCCAGATCGTGGCCAGCGCGGTCTCGACCGCGCCCTGCGGCGGCTCATAGGCGCGATGCGCATAGGCCTCGTCGGCCGGCGCCGGCAGCGCGTTGCGGTCGAGCTTGCCGTTCACCGTCAGCGGCAGCGCCGCCAGCCGCACGAACGCACCCGGCACCATGTAGTCCGGCAGCCGCGCACCTAAATGTGCGCGCAAGGTACCGGCCAACTCGCCGCCATCCTGTCCGTTCGAAGCTGACTCAGGCGCACACACCACATAGCCGACAAGGTGCTTGTCGCCGCGGCCATCCTCGCGCGCCACCACCACCGCCTCGCGCACCCAGGCGTGCTCGCAAAGCCGCGCCGCGATCTCGCCCGGCTCGATCCGGTAGCCGCGGATCTTCACCTGCTCGTCGTTGCGCCCCAAAAACTCCAGATTGCCGTCCGGCAGATAGCGTGCCAGGTCGCCGGTCTTGTACAGCCGGTCGCCCTCGACAAAGGGGCTGGCGATGAACCGCTCCGCCGTCAGCTCAGGGCGGTTCAGATAGCCGCGCGCCACCCCCGCCCCGCCAATGCATAGCTCCCCCACCGCCCCGAACGGCACCAGCCCGCCATGACCATCCAGCAGATACACGCGCGTGTTCGCGATCGGACGGCCAATCGTCTCGACGACAGTCTCTCCCCGTCGTATGCAAATCCAGGTCGAATACGTCGTGGTTTCAGAAGGCGCGTACAGATTGCAGATCTTCTCGACCCGACTGCTCTCGAAAGCCTTCTCTATGAGGCCTGCCTTCAGCCGCTCGCCCGCCAAATTGATGACCCTTGTCGAGGGCGGCACGGCTTTGTTATCGACCAGAGAGGCGATCGCCGAGGGGACTGTGTTGATCAAGGAGACATCCAAGGACGTCTGCGCCAGCGTCAACGCACTCTCGACAAGATAAAGCGTTCTTCCTTGTGACAGCGGAACGAAGCACTCGTAGATCGACAGATCAAAGCTGATCGAGGTGGCAAACAGCGTCCGGCTGATCTCTGATTCCGCAAACACGCCGCTGCTCCAATGCAGCAGGTTGACAGTGCTGCGATGCTCGACCATGACGCCCTTGGGCGAGCCGGTGGAGCCCGAGGTGTAGATCACGTAGGCGAGATGGCGGGAGGTGAGGCCGAGCGCGCGCGGGTCCGGATCCGACGCCGGCAGGCTGGCCCACGCCGGTGCCGCCGCATCGAGCTCCACCACGCTCGCATCGACGCCCACATCGCCCAAGGCGGCGCGGCCGGCCGCATCGGCCAGCAGCAGCCGCGGCGCCGCATCCGCGAGCACCTGGCGCAGCCGCGCCGACGGATAGGCCGGGTCCAGCGGCACATACGCCCCGCCGGCCTTCAGGATCGCCAAAAGCCCCACCACCATCAGCGGACTGCGCGCAGCGCAGATCGCCACCGGCTGGTCCGGCCCGACCCCGAGGGCGATCAGATGATGCGCCAGCCGGTTGGCCTGCGCATTGAGCGCGCCATAGCTCACGCGCTCGGCCCCGCACACCAGCGCCACCGCATCCGGCGCCTCGTGCACCTGCGCCTCGAACAGCTGGTGGATGCACTTGTCCGCAGGATACGGCGCCGCCGTCCGGTTCAGCTCCTCCAGCAGATAGGTGCGCTCGGCGGTCGGCAGCAGCTCAATCCGGTGGACCTCTTGCTGCGCATCGGCAACCATCGCCCGCAGCAGCGCCAGCAGATAATCCCGCTGCCGCTCGATCGTCGCCTGATCAAACAGCGCCGTGGCATAGCCCAGCGTCCCGGCGATCACCTCACCCTGCTCGCCAAGGCTCAGCTCCAGATCGAACTTGATCTGGTCGTACCCGTCCCCGGTCGCCTCCACACTCAGCCCCGGCAGGTCCAATGACCCAACCGCATTGTTCTCCCAGGCCAGCATCACCTGGAACAACGGCGTGTGATCCAGCGACCGCGGCGGCTGCACGATCTCCACCACCTGCTCGAACGGCAGGTCCTGGTGCTCCTGCGCTCCCAGGGCCGTGCGCCGCGTCCGCTCCAACAGCTCCGACACGCTCGGCTCGCCCGACAGGTCCAGCCGGAGCGCCAGCGTGTTGACGAAGAAGCCGATCAGCTCTTCGATCTCGCGGTGCCCCCGATTGGCGCTCGGCACCCCGATCACAAGATCGTCCTGTCCCGACAGCCGCGACAGCACCGCCGCCCAGGCTGCCAGCACCGTCATGAACAATGTCGTGCCATGCTGCCGGCCCAGCCGCTTCAGCGCCCGCGTCAGATCCGCATCGATGACGATCGGGACCGTCGCCCCCGCAAACGACTGCTGCGCCGGCCGCGGTCGGTCCGTCGGCAGCGCCAGACAGGCCGGCGCGCCGGACAGATGGCTGCGCCAATACTGCGCCTGGCGCTGCAGCCGCGCGCCCGACAGCCACTGCCGCTGCCAGGCGGCATAGTCCGGATACTGCAGCGCAAGCGGCGGCAGCGGATCGTCGTCTCCGGCCACGAACGCCCGGTACAGCTGAGTGAGCTCGCCCACCAGCACGCCCAGCGACCAGCCGTCCGAGACGATGTGGTGCTGGGTCAGCAGGAACACGTGCACCTCGTCCGACAGCCGGATCAGCCGGCCGCGGATCAGCGGGCCCCGCGCCAGATCGAACGGCGTGCGCGCTTCCTGCTGGCACAGCTGCGACAGCGCGGCGTCCGCATCCAGCCTGCCCCGCAGATCGTGCTCCACGACCGGCAGCCCCGCCTCCTCCGGCAGAAGCTCGACCCGGGGCTTGCCCTCCGAGGTGACAAAGACGCTGCGCAGCGCCTCATGCCGCGCAAACAGACGGTCAAGGCTGCGCTGCCAGGCGCGGCCGTCGAGCCCACCCTTGAGCCGCCACGCCAGCGGCACGTGATAGGTCGTGCCGCCCTGATCCAGCTGCGCCAAAAACCACAGCCGCTGCTGCGCAAACGACAGCACCAGCGGCTCATGCCGCGACACGGCTGCAATCGACGGTAGCTGTTGCGGTCCGGAGCGGCTCAACAGCTCGAGGATGCTTGCCGCCAGGTCAATCAGCACCGGCCTGGCGAACAGCGTCGACAGCGGCAGTTCGACCCCGACAGCCTGTGACAGCCGGCTCGACACCTGCACGGCCAAGAGCGAGTGCCCGCCCAGTTCGAAGAAGTGGTCGTGGCGCCCGATGCGCTCGACACCGAGCAGCTCGGCCCAGATCGTGGCCAGCGCGGTCTCGACCGCGCCCTGCGGCGGCTCATAGGCGCGATGCGCATAGGCCTCGTCGGCCGGCGCCGGCAGCGCGTTGCGGTCGAGCTTGCCGTTCACCGTCAGCGGCAGCGCCGCCAGCCGCACGAACGCACCCGGCACCATGTAGTCCGGCAGCCGCGCACCTAAATGTGCGCGCAAGGTACCGGCCAGCTCGCCGCCATCCTGTCCGTTCGAAGCTGCCTCAGGCGCACACACCACATAGCCGACAAGGTGCTTGTCGCCGCGGCCATCCTCGCGCGCCACCACCACCGCCTCGCGCACCCAGGCGTGCTCGCAAAGCCGCGCCGCGATCTCGCCCGGCTCGATCCGGTAGCCGCGGATCTTCACCTGGTCGTCGTTGCGACCCAGGAACTCAATATTGCCGTCCGGCAGATAGCGTGCCAGGTCGCCGGTCTTGTACAGCCGGTCGCCCTCGACAAAGGGGCTGGCGATGAACCGCTCCGCCGTCAGCTCAGGGCGGTTCAGATAGCCGCGCGCCACCCCCGCCCCGCCAATGCAGAGCTCCCCCACCGCCCCGAACGGCACCAGCCCGCCATGATCATCCAGCAGATAGATCCGCGTGTTCGCAATCGGACGGCCAATCGGGACAATGGCCTCATCAAACTCAGCCGGGCAACTCCAGGTCGTCGCACAAACTGTCGTTTCGGTCGGTCCATAGCCGTTGACAATAGATGCGGCAGGCAGGCGTCGGATAAGTTCAGCCTTCGGCAGCTCTCCGGCAAGAATGAGAGCTTGCGACGCCAAATATTCCACATGCTTGCTTTGCTGAAGTAAGGCTGGAGGCAACGTTGCATGAGTGATGGCTTCGCTTCGCAGATAATCCGATAGCTTGGTGCTCGCTTGACAGAGCTCATCCGCAGGCAAATGCAATGCGGCTCCCGAGCCAAACGCCATTATAATTTCCCAAGCACTCGCATCAAAACCAAAGGAGGCAAACTGCACTATTCGGCTGTTTGAACAAACGCCCAAAAGCGTTATCTGAGCCAGCCCCAGATTGACCAAGCTCCGATGCTCGACCATGACGCCCTTGGGCGAGCCGGTGGATCCCGAGGTGTAGATCACGTAGGCGAGATGACGGGAGGTGAGGCCGAGCGCGCGCGGGTCCGGATCCGCTTCCGGCAGGCTGGCCCACGCCGGTGCCGCCGCATCGAGCTCCACCACGCTCGCATCGACGCCCACATCGCCCAAGGCGGCGCGGCCGGCCGCATCGGCCAGCAGCAGCCGCGGCGCCGCATCCGCGAGCACCTGGCGCAGCCGCGCCGACGGATAGGCCGGGTCCAGCGGCATATACGCCCCGCCGGCCTTCAGGATCGCCAAAAGCCCAACCACCATCAGCGGACTACGCGCAGCGCAGATCGCCACCGGCTGGTCCGGCCCGACCCCGAGGGCGATCAGATGATGCGCCAGCCGGTTGGCCTGCGCGTTGAGCGCGCCATAGCTCACGCGCTCGGCCCCGCACACCAGCGCCACCGCATCCGGCGCCTTGTGCACCTGCGCCTCGAACAGCTGGTGGATGCACTTGTCCGCAGGATACGGCGCCGCCGTCCGGTTCAGCTCCTCCAGCAGATAGGTGCGCTCGGCGGTCGGCAGCAGCTCAATCCGGTGGACCTCTTGCTGCGCATCGGCAACCATCGCCCGCAGCAGCGCCAGCAGATAATCCCGCTGCCGCTCGATCGTCGCCTGATCAAACAGCGCCGTGGCATAGCCCAGCGTCCCGGCGATCACCTCACCCTGCTCGCCAAGGCTCAGCTCCAGATCGAACTTGATCTGGTCGTACCCGTCCCCGGCCGCCTCCACACTCAGCCCCGGCAGGTCCAATGACCCAACCGCATTGTTCTCCCAGGCCAGCATCACCTGGAACAACGGCGTGTGATCCAGCGACCGCGGCGGCTGCACGATCTCCACCACCTGCTCGAACGGCAGGTCCTGGTGCTCCTGCGCTCCCAGGGCCGTGCGCCGCGTCCGCTCCAACAGCTCCGACACGCTCGGCTCGCCCGACAGGTCCAGCCGGAGCGCCAGGGTGTTGACGAAGAAGCCGATCAGCCCTTCGATCTCGCGACGGCCCCGATTGGCGCTCGGCACGCCGATCACAAGATCGTCCTGCCCCGACAGACGCGACAGCACCGCCGCCCAGGCTGCCAGCACCGTCATGAACAATGTCGTGCCATGCTGCCGGCTCAGCCGCTTCAGCGCCCGCGTCAGATCCGCATCGATGACGATCGAGACCGTCGCCCCCGCAAACGACTGCTGGGCCGGCCGCGGTCGGTCCGTCGGCAGCGCCAGACAGGCCGGCGCGCCGGACAGATGGCTGCGCCAATACTGCGCCTGGCGCTGCAGCCGCGCGCCCGACAGCCACTGCCGCTGCCAGGCGGCATAGTCCGGATACTGCAGCGCAAGCGGCGGCAGCGGATCGTCGTCTCCGGCCACGAATGCCCGGTAAAGCTGAGTGAGCTCGCCCACCAGCACGCCCAGCGACCAGCCGTCCGAGACGATGTGGTGCTGGGTCAGCAGGAACACGTGCGCCTCGTCCGACAGCCGGATCAGCCGGCCGCGGATCAGCGGGCCCCGCGCCAGATCGAACGGCGTGCGCGCTTCCTGCTGGCACAGCTGCGACAGCGCGGCGTCCGCATCCAGCCTGCCCCGCAGATCGTGCTCCACGACCGGCAGCCCCGCCTCCTCCGGCAGAAGCTCGACCCGGGGCTTGCCCTCCGAGGTGACAAAGACGCTGCGCAGCGCCTCATGCCGCGCAAACAAACGGTCCAGGCTGCGCTGCCAGGCGCTGCGGTCGAGCCCACCCTTGAGCCGCCACGCCAGCGGCACGTGATAGGTCGTGCCGCCCTGATCCAGCTGCGCCAAAAACCACAGCCGCTGCTGCGCAAACGACAGCACCAGCGGCTCATGCCGCGACACGGCTGCAATCGCCGGCGGGTCTTGCGGACCGCAGCGGTTCAAAAGCTCGACAATGCTCATCGCCAGATCGGCCAGCACCGGTCTTGCAAACAGCGTCCGCAGCGGCAGCTCGACACCCAGCGCCTGCGACAGCCGGCTCATCAGCTGCACCGCCAACAGCGAGTGCCCGCCCAGTTCGAAGAAGTGGTCGTGCCGTCCGATGCGCTCGACACCGAGCAGCTCGGCCCAGATCGTGGCCAGCGCGGTCTCGATCTCGCCCTGCGGCGGCTCATAGGCGCGATGCGCATACGCCTCGTCGGCCGGCGCCGGCAGCGCGTTGCGGTCGAGCTTGCCGTTCACCGTCAGCGGCAGCGCCGCCAGCCGCACGAACGCACCCGGCACCATGTAGTCCGGCAGCCGCGCACCTAAATGTGCGCGCAAGGTACCGGCCAGCTCGCCGCCATCCTGTCCGTTCGAAGCTGCCTCAGGCGCACACACCACATAGCCGACAAGGTGCTTGTCGCCGCGGCCATCCTCGCGCGCCACCACCACCGCCTCGCGCACCCAGGCGTGCTCGCAAAGCCGCGCCGCGATCTCGCCCGGCTCGATCCGGTAGCCGCGGATCTTCACCTGCTCGTCGTTGCGCCCCAAAAACTCCAGATTGCCGTCCGGCAGATAGCGTGCCAGGTCGCCGGTCTTGTACAGCCGGTCGCCCTCGACAAAGGGGCTGGCGATGAACCGCTCCGCCGTCAGCTCAGGGCGGTTCAGATAGCCGCGCGCCACCCCCGCCCCGCCAATGCAGAGCTCCCCCACCGCCCCGAACGGCACCAGCCCGCCATGATCATCCAGCAGATAGATCCGCGTGTTCGCAATCGGACGGCCAATCGGGACGATGGCCTCATCAAACTCAGCCGGGCAGCTCCAGGATGTAACGTCGATCGCGGCCTCAGTCGGACCGTAGAGATTGTGCAGGGCCGTCCAGGGCAATACGCGCCGAACCCTATGCACACTGGCGGCAGGAAACGCCTCGCCGCTGCATAAAACGCGCCGTAGCGATGTGCAGCGGTCAACACTCTTCGCATCCAAAAAGCTGACCAGCATGGATGGCACGAAGTGAACCGTCGTGATGCGCTGGCTTACGATCAAGTCGACCAATGCATCGGGATCTCTGTGCGCACCGGGCGGCGCCAGTACCAGCGTTGCTCCTTCAAGCAAAGTCCAAAAGAACTCCCAGGCCGAGACATCGAAGCTAAATGGCGTCTTCTGCAACACGACGTCTGTTGCCTTCAGACCATAGGTGTTCTGCATCCAGATCAGGCGGTTAACGATAGCCCGATGTTCATTCTGTGCCCCTTTGGGCGTGCCCGTGGATCCCGAGGTGTAGATCACGTAGGCGAGATTGCGGGAGGTCAGGCCGAGCACGCGCGGGTCCGGATCCGACGCCGGCAGATTTGCCCATTCCGGTGTCGCCGCCGCCAGATCGACTACCGTCACATCGGCGCCCACATCGCCCAGCGCGGCGCGGCCGGCCGCGTCGGCCAGCAGCAGCCGCGGCGCCGCATCCGCGAGCACCTGGCGCAGCCGCGCCGACGGATAGGCCGGGTCCAGCGGCACATACGCCCCGCCGGCCTTCAGGATCGCCAAAAGCCCCACCACCATCAGCGGACTGCGCGCAGCGCAGATCGCCACCGGCTGGTCCGGCCCGACCCCGAGGGCGATCAGATGATGCGCCAGCCGGTTGGCCTGCGCGTTGAGCGCGCCATAGCTCACGCGCTCGGCCCCGCACACCAGCGCCACCGCATCCGGCGCCTTGTGCACCTGCGCCTCGAACAGCTGGTGGATGCACTTGTCCGCAGGATACGGCGCCGCCGTCCGGTTCAGCTCCTCCAGCAGATAGGTGCGCTCCGCAGCCGGCAGGATGTCCAGCTCGCGCACCGGCGTGTCCGGCGCCCGCTCCAGCGCCTCTGCCAGCTGCTCCAGCGCCCGCTGCATGTAGCCGCAGACCCGATCCGCACAGACCCCTTCCGCCACCTGCGCCGTCAGCCCGAGCGCCTCGCCAAAATCCTCCACCGACAAGGTCAGCGGATAATTGGTGCGCTCCTCCCCGCCCAGCCATTCCACGCCCACCAGACTGTCATCGATTGCGGTGGCGACCGCCGCGGTGTTGTGGCGGTAGTTCAACAGCGCGCTGAACAGCGGCGCCGGCGCCGCAACGCCGCTGCAGCGCTGCGCCAGCGCCAGCGAGGCATGCTCATGGGCCAAGAGCTCGGCCAGCCGGGCATGCGTGGTCCGCACGCTCGCCTCGACCGCGGTCCCGTCAAGATCAAGCCGCAGCGGCAGCGTGTTGATGAACAGCCCCATGGCGCGGTCGGCGCCGGCGTTGCCCTGCAGGCGGCCGAACAGCACCGTGCCGAACACCACCTGCTCGCGGCCGCTGCTGCGCGCCACCACCTGCCCCCACGCCAGATGGCACAGGCTCGCCAGACTCACGCCCAGCCGCCGCGCCTGGTCCCGCAGCCGCGCATGGAGCGCCGGCGGCAGCATCCGATGCGCCTCACGAACCCCGCCGCCGTCGCCGCGCACCTCGCTCAAGCCGAACGGCGTGGTCGGCTCGTCGATGTCGGCCAGCAGCTCCCGGAAGAACGCTTCGTCCGCCTCGGCATCACCGCCGAGATGCGCCTGCGCCACCAGATTGCGGAACGGCTGCGGCGCCGGCAGCTCATGCGCCCGCCCCTCCAGCTCAGCCCGGACCTCGGCATGCATCACGTCCAGCGTGGTGTGATCCCCGATCAGATGATGCTGCAGCTCCAGCAGCAGCCAGCGCGCGCTGCCGGGCTCGCGCGCAATCACAAACCGCAGCAGTGGCGCCCGGCCGAGCTCGATGCGGTGCCGGCGCGGATCAAACCGATCCTTAAGCTGCGCGGTGCCAGCGCCATGAGCGCCATCCAGCTCGACCTCGGTCACCTCCAGTTGCGCCTTCCGCCACACCACCTGGGCCGGCCGCGACAGCCCCTCCCAGACAAACGACGTGCGCAGGATGTCGTGCCGATCCACCACCCGCTGCACCGCGGCAAGATAGCGCTCGAGCAGCCCACGCTCGGCAAACGCCATCTGCGACACCAATAGGTACGGATCGCCCTTTGCCGCCAGCAGATGATGGAACAGGATGCCGTCCTGCAGCGGCGACAGGCCGTAAATGTCCTGGATGTTGCCAACCCCGCCGGGCACCGTGGCGACGATCCGCTCGATCTCGTCCTGCGTCAGCTCGATCAGCGGCAGCATCTGTGGCGTGATCGCCGCACTCCGTTCGGTGATCAGGTTGGCCGGGACCGCCACCTCGTGATGACGGCCCAGGCTTGCGGCCAGATCTGCCAGCACCGGCTTGGCGAACAGGGTGCGCACCTCAATGCCCAGCGACCGCCGCCGCAAACGCTCGATCAGTTGCACCGCCAGCAGCGAGTGCCCGCCCAGTTCGAAGAAGTGGTCGTGGCGCCCGATGCGCTCGACACCGAGCAGCTCGGCCCAGATCGTGGCCAGCGCGGTCTCGATCTCGCCCTGCGGCGGCTCATAGGCGCGATGCGCATACGCCTCGTCGTCCGGCGCCGGCAGCGCGTTGCGGTCGAGCTTGCCGTTCACCGTCAGCGGCAGCGCCGCCAGCCGCACGAACGCACCCGGCACCATGTAGTCCGGCAGCCGCGCACCTAAATGTGCGCGCAAGGTACCGGCCAGCTCGCCGCCATCCTGTCCGTTCGAAGCTGCCTCAGGCGCACACACCACATAGCCGACAAGGTGCTTGTCGCCGCGGCCATCCTCGCGCGCCACCACCACCGCCTCGCGCACCCAGGCGTGCTCGCAAAGCCGCGCCGCGATCTCGCCCGGCTCGATCCGGTAGCCGCGGATCTTCACCTGCTCGTCGTTGCGCCCCAAAAACTCCAGATTGCCGTCCGGCAGATAGCGTGCCAGGTCGCCGGTCTTGTACAGCCGGTCGCCCTCGACAAAGGGGCTGGCGATGAACCGCTCCGCCGTCAGCTCAGGGCGGTTCAGATAGCCGCGCGCCACCCCCGCCCCGCCAATGCAGAGCTCCCCCACCGCCCCGAACGGCACCAGCCCGCCATGACCATCCAGCAGATAGATCCGCGTGTTCGCAATCGGACGGCCAATATGCGGCACTACGTCTTCGGGGAAGAGCCGTCCCGAGGTCGCCACTACGGTAGCTTCCGTAGGTCCATAGTTGTTTATGAGTTTTAGATTCGGTGACAGCGATCCAGGAACACGCTGGAGACGATCACCGCCAACAAGCAAGTACTCCACCTTGGAATTTACCAGCTTATACTCCAATGCCATTGTCGCGAGCGGGGTGATCAAGAAGCCAATGTCAGGCGACTGATCACGCCACCATTGGAGCAGAAGAGAATCTGCTGCTGACGCTCTGGGCGGGAGCAGCAACGTGCTGCGGTTACATAACGCAGACCATAGCTCCCAGGCGCTGGCATCGAACGCTACTCCAGCCGTGAGCGCGCAGCAGGTTTCTGGCTGGCGACAAAAGGTTTGCACATGCCATATTATAAGATTGACCAAGCTGCGATGCTCGACCATGACGCCCTTGGGCGTACCGGTGGATCCCGAGGTGTAGATCACGTAGGCGAGATGGCGGGAGGTGAGGCCGAGCGCGCGCGGGTCCGGATCCGACGCCGGCAGGCTGGCCCACGCCGGTGCCGCCGCAGCGAGCTCCACCACGCTCGCATCGACGCCCACATCGCCCAAGGCGGCGCGGCCGGCCGCATCGGCCAGCAGCAGCCGCGGCGCCGCATCCGCGAGCACCTGGCGCAGCCGCGCCGACGGATAGGCCGGGTCCAGCGGCACATACGCCCCGCCAGCCTTGTGGATCGCCAAAAGCCCCACCACCATCAGCGGACTACGCGCAGCGCAGATCGCCACCGGCTGGTCCGGCCCGACCCCGAGGGCGATCAGATGATGCGCCAGCCGGTTGGCCTGCGCGTTGAGCGCGCCATAGCTCACGCGCTCGGCCCCGCACACCAGCGCCACCGCATCCGGCGCCTCGTGCACCTGCGCCTCGAACAGCTGGTGGATGCACTTGTCCGCAGGATACGGCGCCGCCGTCCGGTTCAGCTCCTCCAGCAGATAGGTGCGCTCCGCAGCCGGCAGGATGTCCAGCTCGCGCACCGGCGTGTCCGGCGCCCGCTCCAGCGCCTCTGCCAGCTGCTCCAGCGCCCGCTGCATGTAGCCGCAGACCCGATCCGCTGAGACGCCCTCCGCCACCTGCGCCGTCAGCCCGAGCGCCTCGCCAAAATCCTCCACCGACAAGGTCAGCGGATAATTGGTGCGCTCCTCCCCGCCCAGCCATTCCACGCCCACCAGACTGTCATCGATTGCGGTGGCGACCGCCGCGGTGTTGTGGCGGTAGTTCAACAGCGCGCTGAACAGCGGCGCCGGCGCCGCAACGCCGCTGCAGCGCTGCGCCAGCGCCAGCGAGGCATGCTCATGGGCCAAGAGCTCGGCCAGCCGGGCATGCGTGGTCCGCACGCTCGCCTCGACCGCGGTCCCGTCAAGATCAAGCCGCAGCGGCAGCGTGTTGATGAACAGCCCCATGGCGCGGTCGGCGCCGGCGTTGCCCTGCAGGCGGCCGAACAGCACCGTGCCGAACACCACCTGCTCGCGGCCGCTGCTGCGCGCCACCACCTGCCCCCACGCCAGATGGCACAGGCTCGCCAGACTCACGCCCAGCCGCCGCGCCTGGTCCCGCAGCCGCGCATGGAGCGCCGGCGGCAGCATCCGATGCGCCTCACGAACCCCGCCGCCGTCGCCGCGCACCTCGCTCAAGCCGAACGGCGTGGTCGGCTCGTCGATGTCGGCCAGCAGCTCCCGGAAGAACGCTTCGTCCGCCTCGGCATCACCGCCGAGATGCGCCTGCGCCACCAGATTGCGGAACGGCTGCGGCGCCGGCAGCTCATGCGCCCGCCCCTCCAGCTCAGCCCGGACCTCGGCATGCATCACGTCCAGCGTGGTGTGATCCCCGATCAGATGATGCTGCAGCTCCAGCAGCAGCCAGCGCGCGCTGCCGGGCTCGCGCGCAATCACAAACCGCAGCAGTGGCGCCCGGCCGAGCTCGATGCGGTGCCGGCGCGGATCAAACCGATCCTTAAGCTGCGCGGTGCCAGCGCCATGAGCGCCATCCAGCTCGACCTCGGTCACCTCCAGTTGCGCCTTCCGCCACACCACCTGGGCCGGCCGCGACAGCCCCTCCCAGACAAACGACGTGCGCAGGATGTCGTGCCGATCCACCACCCGCTGCACCGCGGCAAGATAGCGCTCGAGCAGCCCACGCTCGGCAAACGCCATCTGCGACACCAATAGGTACGGATCGCCCTTTGCCGCCAGCAGATGATGGAACAGGATGCCGTCCTGCAGCGGCGACAGGCCGTAAATGTCCTGGATGTTGCCAACCCCGCCGGGCACCGTGGCGACGATCCGCTCGATCTCGTCCTGCGTCAGCTCGATCAGCGGCAGCATCTGTGGCGTGATCGCCGCACTCCGTTCGGTGATCAGGTTGGCCGGGACCGCCACCTCGTGATGACGGCCCAGGCTTGCGGCCAGATCTGCCAGCACCGGCTTGGCGAACAGGGTGCGCACCTCAATGCCCAGCGACCGCCGCCGCAAACGCTCGATCAGCTGCACCGCCAGCAGCGAGTGCCCGCCCAGTTCGAAGAAGTGGTCGTGGCGCCCGATGCGCTCGACACCGAGCAGCTCGGCCCAGATCGTGGCCAGCGCGGTCTCGATCTCGCCCTGCGGCGGCTCATAGGCGCGATGCGCATACGCCTCGTCGTCCGGCGCCGGCAGCGCGTTGCGGTCGAGCTTGCCGTTCACCGTCAGCGGCAGCGCCGCCAGCCGCACGAACGCACCCGGCACCATGTAGTCCGGCAGCCGCGCACCTAAATGTGCGCGCAAGGTACCGGCCAGCTCGCCGCCATCCTGTCCGTTCGAAGCTGCCTCAGGCGCACACACCACATAGCCGACAAGGTGCTTGTCGCCGCGGCCATCCTCGCGCGCCACCACCACCGCCTCGCGCACCCAGGCGTGCTCGCAAAGCCGCGCCGCGATCTCGCCCGGCTCGATCCGGTAGCCGCGGATCTTCACCTGCTCGTCGTTGCGCCCCAAAAACTCCAGATTGCCGTCCGGCAGATAGCGTGCCAGGTCGCCGGTCTTGTACAGCCGGTCGCCCTCGACAAAGGGGCTGGCGATGAACCGCTCCGCCGTCAGCTCAGGGCGGTTCAGATAGCCGCGCGCCACCCCCGCCCCGCCAATGCAGAGCTCCCCCACCGCCCCGAACGGCACCAGCCCGCCATGACCATCCAGCAGATACACGCGCGTGTTCGCAATCGGACGGCCAATCGTTTCAACGACAACGTCCCCCCTTCGTATGCAAATCCAGGTCGAGTAGGTCGTTGTCTCGGAAGGACCGTACAGATTACAGATCTTCTCGACGCCACTGCTCTCAAATGCCTTCGCGATGAGATCCGCCTTCAGCCGCTCGCCGGCCAAATTGATGACGCTTGTCGAAGCCGGTACTGCTTTCTGATCGAGCAGAGCGGCGATCGCCGAAGGGACGGTGTTGATTAAGGAGACATCCGACGGCGTTTGCGCATTCTCGACAAGGTGCAGCCTGGTTCCTTGCGAGAGTGGAACGAAGCACTCGTAGATCGACAGATCAAAGCTGATCGAGGTGGCAAACAGCGTCCGGCTGATCTCTGATTCCGCAAACACGCCGCTGCTCCAATGCAGCAGGTTGACAGTGCTGCGATGCTCGACCATGACGCCCTTGGGCGTACCGGTGGATCCCGAGGTGTAGATCACGTAGGCGAGATGGCGGGAGGTGAGGCCGAGCGCGCGCGGGTCCGGATCCGACGCCGGCAGGCTGGCCCACGCCGGTGCCGCCGCAGCGAGCTCCACCACGCTCGCATCGACGCCCACATCGCCCAAGGCGGCGCGGCCGGCCGCATCGGCCAGCAGCAGCCGCGGCGCCGCATCCGCGAGCACCTGGCGCAGCCGCGCCGACGGATAGGCCGGGTCCAGCGGCACATACGCCCCGCCAGCCTTGTGGATCGCCAAAAGCCCCACCACCATCAGCGGACTACGCGCAGCGCAGATCGCCACCGGCTGGTCCGGCCCGACCCCGAGGGCGATCAGATGATGCGCCAGCCGGTTGGCCTGCGCGTTGAGCGCGCCATAGCTCACGCGCTCGGCCCCGCACACCAGCGCCACCGCATCCGGCGCCTCGTGCACCTGCGCCTCGAACAGCTGGTGGATGCACTTGTCCGCAGGATACGGCGCCGCCGTCCGGTTCAGCTCCTCCAGCAGATAGGTGCGCTCCGCAGCCGGCAGGATGTCCAGCTCGCGCACCGGCGTGTCCGGCGCCCGCTCCAGCGCCTCTGCCAGCTGCTCCAGCGCCCGCTGCATGTAGCCGCAGACCCGATCCGCTGAGACGCCCTCCGCCACCTGCGCCGTCAGCCCGAGCGCCTCGCCAAAATCCTCCACCGACAAGGTCAGCGGATAATTGGTGCGCTCCTCCCCGCCCAGCCATTCCACGCCCACCAGACTGTCATCGATTGCGGTGGCGACCGCCGCGGTGTTGTGGCGGTAGTTCAACAGCGCGCTGAACAGCGGCGCCGGCGCCGCAACGCCGCTGCAGCGCTGCGCCAGCGCCAGCGAGGCATGCTCATGGGCCAAGAGCTCGGCCAGCCGGGCATGCGTGGTCCGCACGCTCGCCTCGACCGCGGTCCCGTCAAGATCAAGCCGCAGCGGCAGCGTGTTGATGAACAGCCCCATGGCGCGGTCGGCGCCGGCGTTGCCCTGCAGGCGGCCGAACAGCACCGTGCCGAACACCACCTGCTCGCGGCCGCTGCTGCGCGCCACCACCTGCCCCCACGCCAGATGGCACAGGCTCGCCAGACTCACGCCCAGCCGCCGCGCCTGGTCCCGCAGCCGCGCATGGAGCGCCGGCGGCAGCATCCGATGCGCCTCACGAACCCCGCCGCCGTCGCCGCGCACCTCGCTCAAGCCGAACGGCGTGGTCGGCTCGTCGATGTCGGCCAGCAGCTCCCGGAAGAACGCTTCGTCCGCCTCGGCATCACCGCCGAGATGCGCCTGCGCCACCAGATTGCGGAACGGCTGCGGCGCCGGCAGCTCATGCGCCCGCCCCTCCAGCTCAGCCCGGACCTCGGCATGCATCACGTCCAGCGTGGTGTGATCCCCGATCAGATGATGCTGCAGCTCCAGCAGCAGCCAGCGCGCGCTGCCGGGCTCGCGCGCAATCACAAACCGCAGCAGTGGCGCCCGGCCGAGCTCGATGCGGTGCCGGCGCGGATCAAACCGATCCTTAAGCTGCGCGGTGCCAGCGCCATGAGCGCCATCCAGCTCGACCTCGGTCACCTCCAGTTGCGCCTTCCGCCACACCACCTGGGCCGGCCGCGACAGCCCCTCCCAGACAAACGACGTGCGCAGGATGTCGTGCCGATCCACCACCCGCTGCACCGCGGCAAGATAGCGCTCGAGCAGCCCACGCTCGGCAAACGCCATCTGCGACACCAATAGGTACGGATCGCCCTTTGCCGCCAGCAGATGATGGAACAGGATGCCGTCCTGCAGCGGCGACAGGCCGTAAATGTCCTGGATGTTGCCAACCCCGCCGGGCACCGTGGCGACGATCCGCTCGATCTCGTCCTGCGTCAGCTCGATCAGCGGCAGCATCTGTGGCGTGATCGCCGCACTCCGTTCGGTGATCAGGTTGGCCGGGACCGCCACCTCGTGATGACGGCCCAGGCTTGCGGCCAGATCTGCCAGCACCGGCTTGGCGAACAGGGTGCGCACCTCAATGCCCAGCGACCGCCGCCGCAAACGCTCGATCAGTTGCACCGCCAGCAGCGAGTGCCCGCCCAGTTCGAAGAAGTGGTCGTGGCGCCCGATGCGCTCGACACCGAGCAGCTCGGCCCAGATCGTGGCCAGCGCGGTCTCGATCTCGCCCTGCGGCGGCTCATAGGCGCGATGCGCATACGCCTCGTCGTCCGGCGCCGGCAGCGCGTTGCGGTCGAGCTTGCCGTTCACCGTCAGCGGCAGCGCCGCCAGCCGCACGAACGCACCCGGCACCATGTAGTCCGGCAGCCGCGCACCTAAATGTGCGCGCAAGGTACCGGCCAGCTCGCCGCCATCCTGTCCGTTCGAAGCTGCCTCAGGCGCACACACCACATAGCCGACAAGGTGCTTGTCGCCGCGGCCATCCTCGCGCGCCACCACCACCGCCTCGCGCACCCAGGCGTGCTCGCAAAGCCGCGCCGCGATCTCGCCCGGCTCGATCCGGTAGCCGCGGATCTTCACCTGGTCGTCGTTGCGACCCAGGAACTCAATATTGCCGTCCGGCAGATAACGCCCGAGGTCACCGGTCCGGTACAGCCGGTCGCCCTCGACAAAGGGGCTGGCGATGAACCGCTCCGCCGTCAGCTCAGGGCGGTTCAGATAGCCGCGCGCCACCCCCGCCCCGCCAATGCAGAGCTCCCCCACCGCCCCGAACGGCACCAGCCCGCCATGATCATCCAGCAAATACACCCGCGTGTTCGCAATCGGGCGGCCGATCGGGATGTTGCTGGGTAGAGATGGCTCTCTCGGAATGTCATAGAAGATACAACCGACAACTGCTTCAGTTGGGCCGTACTCGTTCACCATTCTCACCGTGGGCTGGATCCTGCGCCACAACTCCACTGTCGAATGCGACAGCGCTTCACCGCCGATGATAAGCACTCCAACGCGGCTCGGCGCCGAGTCCGCCAGCATCTGTTGCCCAAGGGCATTCAGATGGCTCGGGGTAATATTGACGATCCCGCAGTCCGAGCGGATCGTTGCTTTGAGTCCCTCGACCTCATCTCCCTCCTTTATAAGGAATGCATGGCCACCACAGATCAGAGGCGCAAACAGACTGTTGATTGTCGCATCGAAGACCAGAGGCGAGGAAATCACGGAGGATGATCTGGGAGCGTACGCATCGCGGGCCCAGGAGAGATAATTGACCAAGCTCCGATGCTCGACCATGACGCCCTTGGGCGAGCCGGTGGATCCCGAGGTGTAGATCACGTAGGCGAGATGGCGGGAGGTGAGGCCGAGCGCGCGCGGGTCCGGATCCGCTTCCGGCAGGCTGGCCCACGCCGGTGCCGCCGCATCGAGCTCCACCACGCTCGCATCGACGCCCACATCGCCCAAGGCGGCGCGGCCGGCCGCATCGGCCAGCAGCAGCCGCAGCGCCGCATCCGCGAGCACCTGGCGCAGCCGCGCCGACGGATAGGCCGGGTCCAGCGGCACATACGCCCCGCCGGCCTTCAGGATCGCCAAAAGCCCCACCACCATCAGCGGACTGCGCGCAGCGCAGATCGCCACCGGCTGGTCCGGCCCGACCCCGAGGGCGATCAGATGATGCGCCAGCCGGTTGGCCTGCGCGTTGAGCGCGCCATAGCTCACGCGCTCGGCCCCGCACACCAGCGCCACCGCATCCGGCGCCTCGTGCACCTGCGCCTCGAACAGCTGGTGGATGCACTTGTCCGCAGGATACGGCGCCGCCGTCCGGTTCAGCTCCTCCAGCAGATAGGTGCGCTCGGCGGTCGGCAGCAGCTCAATCCGGTGGACCTCTTGCTGCGCATCGGCAACCATCGCCCGCAGCAGCGCCAGCAGATAATCCCGCTGCCGCTCGATCGTCGCCTGATCAAACAGCGCCGTGGCATAGCCCAGCGTCCCGGCGATCACCTCACCCTGCTCGCCAAGGCTCAGCTCCAGATCGAACTTGACCTGGTCGTACCCGCCCCCGGCCGCCTCCACCATCAGCCCGGCAAGATCGAACGCCCCGCCGGTGTTGTTCTCCCAGGCCAGCATCGCCTGGAACAACGGCGTGTGATCCAGCGACCGCGGCGGCTGCACGATCTCCACCACCTGCTCGAACGGCAGGTCCTGGTGCTCCTGCGCTCCCAGGGCCGTGCGCCGCGTCCGCTCCAACAGCTCCGACACGCTCGGCCCGCCCGACAGGTCCAGCCGGAGCGCCAGGGTGTTGACGAAGAAGCCGATCAACCCTTCGATCTCGCGACGGCCCCGATTGGCGCTCGGCACGCCGATCACAAGATCGTCCTGCCCCGACAGACGCGACAGCACCGCCGCCCAGGCTGCCAGCACCATCATGAACAATGTCGTGCCATGCTGCCGGCCCAGCCGCTTCAGCGCCCGCGTCAGACCCGCATCGATGACGATCGGGACCGTCGCCCCCGCAAACGACTGCTGCGCCGGCCGCACACGGTCGGTCGGCAAGACAAGACGGGTCGTGCCTGCCAGGGCGCTGCGCCAATACTGCGCCTGCTTCTGCAGCCGTTCCCCCGACAGCCATTGGCGTTGCCAGGCGGCGTAATCCGGATATTGGATCGCCAACGCCGGCAAAGGATCGTCCTGACCAGCCTCGAATGCCCGGTAAAGCTGGCTGAGTTCACGCAGCAGCACGCCCATCGACCAGCCGTCCGAGACGATGTGGTGCTGGGTCAGCAGGAACACGTGCGCCTCGTCCGACAGCCGGATCAGCCGGCCGCGGATCAGCGGGCCCCGCGCCAGATCGAACGGCGTGCGCGCTTCCTGCTGGCACAGCTGCGACAGCGCGGCGTCCGCATCCAGCCTGCCCCGCAGATCGTGCTCCACGACCGGCAGCCCCGCCTCCTCCGGCAGAAGCTCGACCCGGGGCTTGCCCTCCGAGGTGACAAAGACGCTGCGCAGCGCCTCATGCCGCGCAAACAAACGGTCCAGGCTACGCTGCCAGGCGCTGCGGTCGAGCCCACCCTTGAGCCGCCACGCCAGCGGCACGTGATAGGTCGTGCCGCCCTGATCCAGCTGCGCCAAAAACCACAGCCGCTGCTGCGCAAACGACAGCACCAGCGGCTCATGCCGCGACACGGCTGCAATCGCCGGCGGGTCTTGCGGACCGCAGCGGTTCAAAAGCTCGACAATGCTCATCGCCAGATCGGCCAGCACCGGTCTTGCAAACAGCGTCCGCAGCGGCAGCTCGACACCCAGCGCCTGCGACAGCCGGCTCATCAGCTGCACCGCCAACAGCGAGTGCCCGCCCAGTTCGAAGAAGTGGTCGTGCCGTCCGATGCGCTCGACACCGAGCAGCTCGGCCCAGATCGTGGCCAGCGCGGTCTCGATCTCGCCCTGCGGCGGCTCATAGGCGCGATGCGCATACGCCTCGTCGTCCGGCGCCGGCAGCGCGTTGCGGTCGAGCTTGCCGTTCACCGTCAGCGGCAGCGCCGCCAGCCGCACGAACGCACCCGGCACCATGTAGTCCGGCAGCCGCGCACCTAAATGTGCGCGCAAGGTACCGGCCAGCTCGCCGCCATCCTGTCCGTTCGAAGCTGCCTCAGGCGCACACACCACATAGCCGACAAGGTGCTTGTCGCCGCGGCCATCCTCGCGCGCCACCACCACCGCCTCGCGCACCCAGGCGTGCTCGCAAAGCCGCGCCGCGATCTCGCCCGGCTCGATCCGGTAGCCGCGGATCTTCACCTGGTCGTCGTTGCGACCCAGGAACTCAATATTGCCGTCCGGCAGATAGCGTGCCAGGTCGCCGGTCTTGTACAGCCGGTCGCCCTCGACAAAGGGGCTGGCGATGAACCGCTCCGCCGTCAGCTCAGGGCGGTTCAGATAGCCGCGCGCCACCCCCGCCCCGCCAATGCAGAGCTCCCCCACCGCCCCGAACGGCACCAGCCCGCCATGACCATCCAGCAGATAGATCCGAAGATCGGGAATGCGCCTTCCGATCTGACTGCCCGAATCGGTAGTGTCAGACTGATCAAGAGACCGATAGGTGACATGCACGGTCGTTTCCGTAATACCGTACATGTTGATCAGTTGTGGTGCGCGATCTGAATGCCTTGCATACCATGGCTTCAGAATCGATGGCTCCAGAGCCTCTCCACCAAAAATAACGTAGCGAAGGCGGTGTCGAGCACCGCTCTGACGCTCCAGATCCACAAGAGCTTTAAAAGCCGAAGGGGTCTGATTCAGAACTGTAACGCCGGACTTGCAGATGAGATCATCGAAGTCAGGAGCAGAGCGAGCGGTGTCGCTCGGCACAAGAATCAAACGACCGCCATAACGCAGTGCGCCCCACAACTCCCACACTGAGAAGTCGAACGAGAAGGAATGGAACAGGCACCATACGTCCTGTTCAGTGAAACCATACCATTCCTGCGTCGCCTCGAACAAACGAACAATCTGAGCATGCTCGACCATGACGCCCTTGGGCGAGCCGGTGGAGCCCGAGGTGTAGATCACGTAGGCGAGATGGCGGGAGGTGAGGCCGAGCGCGCGCGGGTCCGGATCCGACGCCGGCAGGCTGGCCCACGCCGGTGCCGCCGCAGCGAGCTCCACCACGCTCGCATCGACGCCCACATCGCCCAAGGCGGCGCGGCCGGCCGCATCGGCCAGCAGCAGCCGCGGCGCCGCATCCGCGAGCACCTGGCGCAGCCGCGCCGACGGATAGGCCGGGTCCAGCGGCACATACGCCCCGCCGGCCTTCAGGATCGCCAAAAGCCCCACCACCATCAGCGGACTGCGCGCAGCGCAGATCGCCACCGGCTGGTCCGGCCCGACCCCGAGGGCGATCAGATGATGCGCCAGCCGGTTGGCCTGCGCGTTGAGCGCGCCATAGCTCACGCGCTCGGCCCCGCACACCAGCGCCACCGCATCCGGCGCCTCGTGCACCTGCGCCTCGAACAGCTGGTGGATGCACTTGTCCGCAGGATACGGCGCCGCCGTCCGGTTCAGCTCCTCCAGCAGATAGGTGCGCTCCGCAGCCGGCAGGATGTCCAGCTCGCGCACCGGCGTGTCCGGCGCCCGCTCCAGCGCCTCTGCCAGCTGCTCCAGCGCCCGCTGCATGTAGCCGCAGACCCGATCCGCTGAGACGCCCTCCGCCACCTGCGCCGTCAGCCCGAGCGCCTCGCCAAAATCCTCCACCGACAAGGTCAGCGGATAATTGGTGCGCTCCTCCCCGCCCAGCCATTCCACGCCCACCAGACTGTCATCGATTGCGGTGGCGACCGCCGCGGTGTTGTGGCGGTAGTTCAACAGCGCGCTGAACAGCGGCGCCGGCGCCGCAACGCCGCTGCAGCGCTGCGCCAGCGCCAGCGAGGCATGCTCATGGGCCAAGAGCTCGGCCAGCCGGGCATGCGTGGTCCGCACGCTCGCCTCGACCGCGGTCCCGTCAAGATCAAGCCGCAGCGGCAGCGTGTTGATGAACAGCCCCATGGCGCGGTCGGCGCCGGCGTTGCCCTGCAGGCGGCCGAACAGCACCGTGCCGAACACCACCTGCTCGCGGCCGCTGCTGCGCGCCACCACCTGCCCCCACGCCAGATGGCACAGGCTCGCCAGACTCACGCCCAGCCGCCGCGCCTGGTCCCGCAGCCGCGCATGGAGCGCCGGCGGCAGCATCCGATGCGCCTCACGAACCCCGCCGCCGTCGCCGCGCACCTCGCTCAAGCCGAACGGCGTGGTCGGCTCGTCGATGTCGGCCAGCAGCTCCCGGAAGAACGCTTCGTCCGCCTCGGCATCACCGCCGAGATGCGCCTGCGCCACCAGATTGCGGAACGGCTGCGGCGCCGGCAGCTCATGCGCCCGCCCCTCCAGCTCAGCCCGGACCTCGGCATGCATCACGTCCAGCGTGGTGTGATCCCCGATCAGATGATGCTGCAGCTCCAGCAGCAGCCAGCGCGCGCTGCCGGGCTCGCGCGCAATCACAAACCGCAGCAGTGGCGCCCGGCCGAGCTCGATGCGGTGCCGGCGCGGATCAAACCGATCCTTAAGCTGCGCGGTGCCAGCGCCATGAGCGCCATCCAGCTCGACCTCGGTCACCTCCAGTTGCGCCTTCCGCCACACCACCTGGGCCGGCCGCGACAGCCCCTCCCAGACAAACGACGTGCGCAGGATGTCGTGCCGATCCACCACCCGCTGCACCGCGGCAAGATAGCGCTCGAGCAGCCCACGCTCGGCAAACGCCATCTGCGACACCAATAGGTACGGATCGCCCTTTGCCGCCAGCAGATGATGGAACAGGATGCCGTCCTGCAGCGGCGACAGGCCGTAAATGTCCTGGATGTTGCCAACCCCGCCGGGCACCGTGGCGACGATCCGCTCGATCTCGTCCTGCGTCAGCTCGATCAGCGGCAGCATCTGTGGCGTGATCGCCGCACTCCGTTCGGTGATCAGGTTGGCCGGGACCGCCACCTCGTGATGACGGCCCAGGCTTGCGGCCAGATCTGCCAGCACCGGCTTGGCGAACAGGGTGCGCACCTCAATGCCCAGCGACCGCCGCCGCAAACGCTCGATCAGCTGCACCGCCAGCAGCGAGTGCCCGCCCAGTTCGAAGAAGTGGTCGTGGCGCCCGATGCGCTCGACACCGAGCAGCTCGGCCCAGATCGTGGCCAGCGCGGTCTCGATCTCGCCCTGCGGCGGCTCATAGGCGCGATGCGCATACGCCTCGTCGTCCGGCGCCGGCAGCGCGTTGCGGTCGAGCTTGCCGTTCACCGTCAGCGGCAGCGCCGCCAGCCGCACGAACGCACCCGGCACCATGTAGTCCGGCAGCCGCGCACTCAAGTGCGCGCGCAAGGCGCCGGCCAGCTCGCCGCCATCCTGTCCGTTCGAAGCTGCCTCAGGCGCACACACCACATAGCCGACAAGGTGCTTGTCGCCGCGGCCATCCTCGCGCGCCACCACCACCGCCTCGCGCACCCAGGCGTGCTCGCAAAGCCGCGCCGCGATCTCGCCCGGCTCGATCCGGTAGCCGCGGATCTTCACCTGCTCGTCGTTGCGCCCCAAAAACTCCAGATTGCCGTCCGGCAGATAGCGTGCCAGGTCGCCGGTCTTGTACAGCCGGTCGCCCTCGACAAAGGGGCTGGCGATGAACCGCTCCGCCGTCAGCTCAGGGCGGTTCAGATAGCCGCGCGCCACCCCCGCCCCGCCAATGCAGAGCTCCCCCACCGCCCCGAACGGCACCAGCCCGCCATGATCATCCAGCAAATACACCCGCGTGTTCGCAATCGGGCGGCCGATCGGGATGTTGCTGGGTAGAGATGGCTCTCTCGGAATGTCATAGAAGATACAACCGACAACTGCTTCAGTTGGGCCGTACTCGTTCACCATTCTCACCGTGGGCTGGATCCTGCGCCACAACTCCACTGTCGAATGCGACAGCGCTTCACCGCCGATGATAAGCACTCCAACGCGGCTCGGCGCCGAGTCCGCCAGCATCTGTTGCCCAAGGGCATTCAGATGGCTCGGGGTAATATTGACGATCCCGCAGTCCGAGCGGATCGTTGCTTTGAGTCCCTCGACCTCATCTCCCTCCTTTATAAGGAATGCATGGCCACCACAGATCAGAGGCGCAAACAGGCTGTTGATTGTCGCATCGAAGACCAGAGGCGAGGAAATCACGGAGGATGATCTGGGAGCGTACGCATCGCGGGCCCAGGAGAGATAATTGACCAAGCTCCGATGCTCGACCATGACGCCCTTGGGCGAGCCGGTGGATCCCGAGGTGTAGATCACGTAGGCGAGATGGCGGGAGGTGAGGCCGAGCGCGCGCGGGTCCGGATCCGCTTCCGGCAGGCTGGCCCACGCCGGTGCCGCCGCATCGAGCTCCACCACGCTCGCATCGACGCCCACATCGCCCAAGGCGGCGCGGCCGGCCGCATCGGCCAGCAGCAGCCGCGGCGCCGCATCCGCGAGCACCTGGCGCAGCCGCGCCGACGGATAGGCCGGGTCCAGCGGCACATACGCCCCGCCGGCCTTCAGGATCGCCAAAAGCCCCACCACCATCAGCGGACTGCGCGCAGCGCAGATCGCCACCGGCTGGTCCGGCCCGACCCCGAGGGCGATCAGATGATGCGCCAGCCGGTTGGCCTGCGCGTTGAGCGCGCCATAGCTCACGCGCTCGGCCCCGCACACCAGCGCCACCGCATCCGGCGCCTCGTGCACCTGCGCCTCGAACAGCTGGTGGATGCACTTGTCCGCAGGATACGGCGCCGCCGTCCGGTTCAGCTCCTCCAGCAGATAGGTGCGCTCGGCGGTCGGCAGCAGCTCAATCCGGTGGACCTCTTGCTGCGCATCGGCAACCATCGCCCGCAGCAGCGCCAGCAGATAATCCCGCTGCCGCTCGATCGTCGCCTGATCAAACAGCGCCGTGGCATAGCCCAGCGTCCCGGCGATCACCTCACCCTGCTCGCCAAGGCTCAGCTCCAGATCGAACTTGACCTGGTCGTACCCGCCCCCGGCCGCCTCCACCATCAGCCCGGCAAGATCGAACGCCCCGCCGGTGTTGTTCTCCCAGGCCAGCATCGCCTGGAACAACGGCGTGTGATCCAGCGACCGCGGCGGCTGCACGATCTCCACCACCTGCTCGAACGGCAGGTCCTGGTGCTCCTGCGCTCCCAGGGCCGTGCGCCGCGTCCGCTCCAACAGCTCCGACACGCTCGGCCCGCCCGACAGGTCCAGCCGGAGCGCCAGGGTGTTGACGAAGAAGCCGATCAACCCTTCGATCTCGCGACGGCCCCGATTGGCGCTCGGCACGCCGATCACAAGATCGTCCTGCCCCGACAGACGCGACAGCACCGCCGCCCAGGCTGCCAGCACCATCATGAACAATGTCGTGCCATGCTGCCGGCCCAGCCGCTTCAGCGCCCGCGTCAGACCCGCATCGATGACGATCGGGACCGTCGCCCCCGCAAACGACTGCTGCGCCGGCCGCACACGGTCGGTCGGCAAGACAAGACGGGTCGTGCCTGCCAGGGCGCTGCGCCAATACTGCGCCTGCTTCTGCAGCCGTTCCCCCGACAGCCATTGGCGTTGCCAGGCGGCGTAATCCGGATATTGGATCGCCAACGCCGGCAAAGGATCGTCCTGACCAGCCTCGAATGCCCGGTAAAGCTGGCTGAGTTCACGCAGCAGCACGCCCATCGACCAGCCGTCCGAGACGATGTGGTGCTGGGTCAGCAGGAACACGTGCGCCTCGTCCGACAGCCGGATCAGCCGGCCGCGGATCAGCGGGCCCCGCGCCAGATCGAACGGCGTGCGCGCTTCCTGCTGGCACAGCTGCGACAGCGCGGCGTCCGCATCCAGCCTGCCCCGCAGATCGTGCTCCACGACCGGCAGCCCCGCCTCCTCCGGCAGAAGCTCGACCCGGGGCTTGCCCTCCGAGGTGACAAAGACGCTGCGCAGCGCCTCATGCCGCGCAAACAAACGGTCCAGGCTACGCTGCCAGGCGCTGCGGTCGAGCCCACCCTTGAGCCGCCACGCCAGCGGCACGTGATAGGTCGTGCCGCCCTGATCCAGCTGCGCCAAAAACCACAGCCGCTGCTGCGCAAACGACAGCACCAGCGGCTCATGCCGCGACACGGCTGCAATCGCCGGCGGGTCTTGCGGACCGCAGCGGTTCAAAAGCTCGACAATGCTCATCGCCAGATCGGCCAGCACCGGTCTTGCAAACAGCGTCCGCAGCGGCAGCTCGACACCCAGCGCCTGCGACAGCCGGCTCATCAGCTGCACCGCCAACAGCGAGTGCCCGCCCAGTTCGAAGAAGTGGTCGTGCCGTCCGATGCGCTCGACACCGAGCAGCTCGGCCCAGATCGTGGCCAGCGCGGTCTCGATCTCGCCCTGCGGCGGCTCATAGGCGCGATGCGCATACGCCTCGTCGTCCGGCGCCGGCAGCGCGTTGCGGTCGAGCTTGCCGTTCACCGTCAGCGGCAGCGCCGCCAGCCGCACGAACGCACCCGGCACCATGTAGTCCGGCAGCCGCGCACCTAAATGTGCGCGCAAGGTACCGGCCAGCTCGCCGCCATCCTGTCCGTTCGAAGCTGCCTCAGGCGCACACACCACATAGCCGACAAGGTGCTTGTCGCCGCGGCCATCCTCGCGCGCCACCACCACCGCCTCGCGCACCCAGGCGTGCTCGCAAAGCCGCGCCGCGATCTCGCCCGGCTCGATCCGGTAGCCGCGGATCTTCACCTGGTCGTCGTTGCGACCCAGGAACTCAATATTGCCGTCCGGCAGATAACGCCCGAGGTCACCGGTCCGGTACAGCCGATCGCCCTCGACAAATGGACTGGCGATGAACCGCTCGGCTGTCAGTTCAGGGCGGTTCAAATACCCGCGCGCCACTCCCGCCCCGCCAATGTAAAGCTCGCCCACCGCGCCGAACGGTACGGGCGCACGATGACCGTCCAGCAGGTACACAAGTGTGTTGGCAATTGGACGGCCGATCGGGACCACTGACCCATCAAAATCAGCCGGACAAGTCCAAAACGTCGCGAAGGTCGTCGTCTCGGTGGGCCCGTAGCAGTGAATGAGACGTACCGGGCCTTTTTCTTTCAGCAATCTCAGAAATGAGGCGAGATCACCGCGCTCACCTCCGCAGAGGAGGTACTTCAGCTGCGCCAACGTCGGAGCAATCGATGATGCATATTGGTTGAACAATGCTGTTGTCAGAAACAGTGTTGTCACGCGGTGCTGTTCTAGCGCTCGGGCAAAACTGGGAGCATCCCTGACGGTGGCGGCATCCATTGCAATAACGCAACCACCGTTAAGCAGCGGTGCCCATACTTCGAATGTGCTCGCATCGAAGGCGGGATTGCCAGCCCATGCCACCCGATCTCCTGCATCGACCTTCACATACCCACTGTTGATCACGAGCCGGTTGACGGCACGATGAGGAACAACGACTCCTTTCGGAAGGCCAGTTGAGCCGGAGGTGTACATGACGTAAGCGGCAGTTTCAGCGCTCAACGCCAGCCCAGGAGCGGAACTACATCCCGTTCCAACTATCAGCGACTCAATGGAAAGAACAGGTATCGTCGCCTCAACCAGGTCATCCCCGCAAAGCACCAAGCGTGCAGCACAATCGGCCATCAACCATTCTTGTCGCGCCATCGGAAGGGCGCGATCGATCGGGACATACGCACCTCCCGCCTTCAGGATCGCCAGCTGCGCCACCACAAGAGCGGCGGAGCGGTCCAGCACGGTGGCAATGCGATCCCCGGGCTCGACCCCGAGGGTGATCAAATGATGCGCCAGGCGGTTGGCCCGTGCGTTGAGCTCGCCATAGCTCAGCCGCTCATCTTCACACACCACCGCCACCGCATCCGGCGCACCGCGCACCTGCGCCTCGAACAGCTGGTGGATGCACTTGTCCGCAGGATACGGCGCCGCCGTCCGGTTCAGCTCCTCCAGCAGATAGGTGCGCTCGGCGGCCGGCAGCAGCTCAATCCGCCCGACCTCTTGCTGCGCATCGGCGACCATCGCCCGCAGCAGCGCCAGCAGATAATCCCGCTGCCGCTCGATCGTCGCCTGATCAAACAGCGCCGTGGCATAGCCCAGCGTTCCGGCGATCACCTCACCCTGCTCGCCAAGGCTCAGCTCCAGATCGAACTTGACCTGGTCGTACCCGCCCCCGGCCGCCTCCACCATCAGCCCGGCAAGATCGAACGCCCCGCCGGTGTTGTTCTCCCAGGCCAGCATCGCCTGGAACAACGGCGCGTGATCCAGCGACCGCGGCGGCTGCACGATCTCCACCACCTGCTCGAACGGCAGGTCCTGGTGCTCCTGCGCTCCCAGGGCCGTGCGCCGCGTCCGCTCCAACAGCTCCGACACGCTCGGCCCGCCCGACAGGTCCAGCCGGAGTGCCAGCGTATTGACGAAGAAGCCGATCAGCCCTTCGATCTCGCGACGGCCTCGATTGGCGCTCGGCACCCCGATCACAAGGTCGTCCTGCCCCGACAGACGCGACAGCACCGCCGCCCAGGCCGCCAGCACCGTCATGAACAACGTCGTGCCATGCTGCCGGCTCAGCCGCTTCAGCTCCCGCGTCAGATCCGCATCGATGACGATCGAGACCGTCGCCCCGGCAAACGACTGCTGGGCCGGCCGCGGTCGGTCCGTCGGCAGCGCCAGACAGGCCGGCGCGCCGGACAGATGGCTGCGCCAATACTGCGCCTGGCGCTGCAGCCGCGCGCCCGACAGCCACTGCCGCTGCCAGGCGGCATAGTCCGGATACTGCAGCGCAAGCGGCGGCAGCGGATCGTCGTCTCCGGCCACGAATGCCCGGTAAAGCTGAGTGAGCTCGCCCACCAGCACGCCCAGCGACCAGCCGTCCGAGACGATGTGGTGCTGGGTCAGCAGGAACACGTGCGCCTCGTCCGACAGCCGGATCAGCCGGCCGCGGATCAGCGGGCCCCGCGCCAGATCGAACGGCGTGCGCGCTTCCTGCTGGCACAGCTGCGACAGCGCGGCGTCCGCATCCAGCCTGCCCCGCAGATCGTGCTCCACGACCGGCAGCCCCGCCTCCTCCGGCAGAAGCTCGACCCGGGGCTTGCCCTCCGAGGTGACAAAGACGCTGCGCAGCGCCTCATGCCGCGCAAACAAACGGTCCAGGCTGCGCTGCCAGGCGCTGCGGTCGAGCCCACCCTTGAGCCGCCACGCCAGCCGAATGTGATAGGTCGTGCCGCCCTGATCCAGCTGCGTCAAAAACCACAGCCGCTGCTGCGCAAACGATGGTGCTAGCTCGGTTTGGCGCCCAACCTTTCGTATCAACGTAGCTTTTCGGCTGCTACTTCGGTTTCTCTCCTTGGCGAGGACTAGAAGCTTGCTCAAGCCTTCTACATCCAGCTTCTCCAAACTGCCCCTAACGATATCGGTCATTTCTACGCACCCAGCGAGAGCAGCTTCTGAAGCTCGTCACGCTCAAATTCTCGTTCGAGCAAAGCAATAGAAGTTTCGCGAGCGAGGTCAGCCAGTATTGGTTTTGCGAAGACCGTCGTCAGCGGCAGCTCGACACCCAGCGCCTGCGACAGCCGGCTCATCAGCTGTACCGCCAACAGCGAGTGCCCGCCCAGTTCGAAGAAGTGGTCGTGCCGTCCGATGCGCTCGACACCGAGCAGCTCGGCCCAGATCGTGGCCAGCGCGGTCTCGATCTCGCCCTGCGGCGGCTCATAGGCGCGATGCGCATACGCCTCGTCGTCCGGCGCCGGCAGCGCGTTGCGGTCGAGCTTGCCGTTCACCGTCAGCGGCAGCGCCGCCAGCCGCACGAACGCACCCGGCACCATGTAGTCCGGCAGCCGCGCACTCAAGTGCGCGCGCAAGGCGCCGGCCAGCTCGCCGCCATCCTGTCCGTTCGAAGCTGCCTCAGGCGCACACACCACATAGCCGACAAGGTGCTTGTCGCCGCGGCCATCCTCGCGCGCCACCACCACCGCCTCGCGCACCCAGGCGTGCTCGCAAAGCCGCGCCGCGATCTCGCCCGGCTCGATCCGGTAGCCGCGGATCTTCACCTGCTCGTCGTTGCGCCCCAAAAACTCCAGATTGCCGTCCGGCAGATAGCGTGCCAGGTCGCCGGTCTTGTACAGCCGGTCGCCCTCGACAAAGGGGCTGGCGATGAACCGCTCCGCCGTCAGCTCAGGGCGGTTCAGATAGCCGCGCGCCACCCCCGCCCCGCCAATGCAGAGCTCCCCCACCGCCCCGAACGGCACCAGCCCGCCATGACCATCCAGCAGATAGATCCGAAGATCGGGAATGCGCCTTCCGATCTGACTGCCCGAATCGGTAGTGTCAGACTGATCAAGAGACCGATAGGTGACATGCACGGTCGTTTCCGTAATACCGTACATGTTGATCAGTTGTGGTGCGCGATCTGAATGCCTTGCATACCATGGCTTCAGAATCGATGGCTCCAGAGCCTCTCCACCAAAAATAACGTAGCGAAGGCGGTGTCGAGCACCGCTCTGACGCTCCAGATCCACAAGAGCTTTAAAAGCCGAAGGGGTCTGATTCAGAACTGTAACGCCGGACTTGCAGATGAGATCATCGAAGTCAGGAGCAGAGCGAGCGGTGTCGCTCGGCACAAGAATCAAACGACCGCCATAACGCAGTGCGCCCCACAACTCCCACACTGAGAAGTCGAACGAGAAGGAATGGAACAGGCACCATACGTCCTGTTCAGTGAAACCATACCATTCCTGCGTCGCCTCGAACAAACGAACAATCTGAGCATGCTCGACCATGACGCCCTTGGGCGTACCGGTGGATCCCGAGGTGTAGATCACGTAGGCGAGATGGCGGGAGGTGAGGCCGAGCGCGCGCGGGTCCGGATCCGACGCCGGCAGGCTGGCCCACGCCGGTGCCGCCGCAGCGAGCTCCACCACGCTCGCATCGACGCCCACATCGCCCAAGGCGGCGCGGCCGGCCGCATCGGCCAGCAGCAGCCGCGGCGCCGCATCCGCGAGCACCTGGCGCAGCCGCGCCGACGGATAGGCCGGGTCCAGCGGCACATACGCCCCGCCGGCCTTCAGGATCGCCAAAAGCCCCACCACCATCAGCGGACTGCGCGCAGCGCAGATCGCCACCGGCTGGTCCGGCCCGACCCCGAGGGCGATCAGATGATGCGCCAGCCGGTTGGCCTGCGCGTTGAGCGCGCCATAGCTCACGCGCTCGGCCCCGCACACCAGCGCCACCGCATCCGGCGCCTCGTGCACCTGCGCCTCGAACAGCTGGTGGATGCACTTGTCCGCAGGATACGGCGCCGCCGTCCGGTTCAGCTCCTCCAGCAGATAGGTGCGCTCCGCAGCCGGCAGGATGTCCAGCTCGCGCACCGGCGTGTCCGGCGCCCGCTCCAGCGCCTCTGCCAGCTGCTCCAGCGCCCGCTGCATGTAGCCGCAGACCCGATCCGCACAGACCCCTTCCGCCACCTGCGCCGTCAGCCCGAGCGCCTCGCCAAAATCCTCCACCGACAAGGTCAGCGGATAATTGGTGCGCTCCTCCCCGCCCAGCCATTCCACGCCCACCAGACTGTCATCGATTGCGGTGGCGACCGCCGCGGTGTTGTGGCGGTAGTTCAACAGCGCGCTGAACAGCGGCGCCGGCGCCGCAACGCCGCTGCAGCGCTGCGCCAGCGCCAGCGAGGCATGCTCATGGGCCAAGAGCTCGGCCAGCCGGGCATGCGTGGTCCGCACGCTCGCCTCGACCGCGGTCCCGTCAAGATCAAGCCGCAGCGGCAGCGTGTTGATGAACAGCCCCATGGCGCGGTCGGCGCCGGCGTTGCCCTGCAGGCGGCCGAACAGCACCGTGCCGAACACCACCTGCTCGCGGCCGCTGCTGCGCGCCACCACCTGCCCCCACGCCAGATGGCACAGGCTCGCCAGACTCACGCCCAGCCGCCGCGCCTGGTCCCGCAGCCGCGCATGGAGCGCCGGCGGCAGCATCCGATGCGCCTCACGAACCCCGCCGCCGTCGCCGCGCACCTCGCTCAAGCCGAACGGCGTGGTCGGCTCGTCGATGTCGGCCAGCAGCTCCCGGAAGAACGCTTCGTCCGCCTCGGCATCACCGCCGAGATGCGCCTGCGCCACCAGATTGCGGAACGGCTGCGGCGCCGGCAGCTCATGCGCCCGCCCCTCCAGCTCAGCCCGGACCTCGGCATGCATCACGTCCAGCGTGGTGTGATCCCCGATCAGATGATGCTGCAGCTCCAGCAGCAGCCAGCGCGCGCTGCCGGGCTCGCGCGCAATCACAAACCGCAGCAGTGGCGCCCGGCCGAGCTCGATGCGGTGCCGGCGCGGATCAAACCGATCCTTAAGCTGCGCGGTGCCAGCGCCATGAGCGCCATCCAGCTCGACCTCGGTCACCTCCAGTTGCGCCTTCCGCCACACCACCTGGGCCGGCCGCGACAGCCCCTCCCAGACAAACGACGTGCGCAGGATGTCGTGCCGATCCACCACCCGCTGCACCGCGGCAAGATAGCGCTCGAGCAGCCCACGCTCGGCAAACGCCATCTGCGACACCAATAGGTACGGATCGCCCTTTGCCGCCAGCAGATGATGGAACAGGATGCCGTCCTGCAGCGGCGACAGGCCGTAAATGTCCTGGATGTTGCCAACCCCGCCGGGCACCGTGGCGACGATCCGCTCGATCTCGTCCTGCGTCAGCTCGATCAGCGGCAGCATCTGTGGCGTGATCGCCGCACTCCGTTCGGTGATCAGGTTGGCCGGGACCGCCACCTCGTGATGACGGCCCAGGCTTGCGGCCAGATCTGCCAGCACCGGCTTGGCGAACAGGGTGCGCACCTCAATGCCCAGCGACCGCCGCCGCAAACGCTCGATCAGCTGCACCGCCAGCAGCGAGTGCCCGCCCAGTTCGAAGAAGTGGTCGTGGCGCCCGATGCGCTCGACACCGAGCAGCTCGGCCCAGATCGTGGCCAGCGCGGTCTCGATCTCGCCCTGCGGCGGCTCATAGGCGCGATGCGCATACGCCTCGTCGTCCGGCGCCGGCAGCGCGTTGCGGTCGAGCTTGCCGTTCACCGTCAGCGGCAGCGCCGCCAGCCGCACGAACGCACCCGGCACCATGTAGTCCGGCAGCCGCGCACCTAAATGTGCGCGCAAGGTACCGGCCAGCTCGCCGCCATCCTGTCCGTTCGAAGCTGCCTCAGGCGCACACACCACATAGCCGACAAGGTGCTTGTCGCCGCGGCCATCCTCGCGCGCCACCACCACCGCCTCGCGCACCCAGGCGTGCTCGCAAAGCCGCGCCGCGATCTCGCCCGGCTCGATCCGGAAGCCGCGGATCTTCACCTGCTCGTCGTTGCGCCCCAAAAACTCCAGATTGCCGTCCGGCAGATAGCGTGCCAGGTCGCCGGTCTTGTACAGCCGGTCGCCCTCGACAAAGGGGCTGGCGATGAACCGCTCCGCCGTCAGCTCAGGGCGGTTCAGATAGCCGCGCGCCACCCCCGCCCCGCCAATGCAGAGCTCCCCCACCGCCCCGAACGGCACCAGCCCGCCATGATCATCCAGCAGATAGATCCGCGTGTTCGCAATCGGACGGCCAATCGGGACGATGGCCTCATCAAACTCAGCCGGGCAGCTCCAGGATGTAACGTCGATCGCGGCCTCAGTCGGACCGTAGAGATTGTGCAGGGCCGTCCAGGGCAATACGCGCCGAACCCTATGCACACTGGCGGCAGGAAACGCCTCGCCGCTGCATAAAACGCGCCGTAGCGATGTGCAGCGGTCAACACTCTTCTGCATCCAAAAAGCTGACCAGCATGGATGGCACGAAGTGAACCGTCGTGATGCGCTGGCTTACGATCAAGTCGACCAATGCATCGGGATCTCTGTGCGCACCGGGCGGCGCCAGTACCAGCGTTGCTCCTTCAAGCAAAGTCCAAAAGAACTCCCAGGCCGAGACATCGAAGCTAAATGGCGTCTTCTGCAACACGACGTCTGTTGCCTTCAGACCATAGGTGTTCTGCATCCAGATCAGGCGGTTAACGATAGCCCGATGTTCATTCTGTGCCCCTTTGGGCGTGCCCGTGGATCCCGAGGTGTAGATCACGTAGGCGAGATTGCGGGAGGTCAGGCCGAGCACGCGCGGGTCCGGATCCGACGCCGGCAGATTTGCCCATTCCGGTGTCGCCGCCGCCAGATCGACTACCGTCACATCGGCGCCCACATCGCCCAGCGCGGCGCGGCCGGCCGCGTCGGCCAGCAGCAGCCGCGGCGCCGCATCCGCGAGCACCTGGCGCAGCCGCGCCGACGGATAGGCCGGGTCCAGCGGCATATACGCCCCGCCGGCCTTCAGGATCGCCAAAAGCCCCACCACCATCAGCGGACTGCGCGCAGCGCAGATCGCCACCGGCTGGTCCGGCCCGACCCCGAGGGCGATCAGATGATGCGCCAGCCGGTTGGCCTGCGCGTTGAGCGCGCCATAGCTCACGCGCTCGGCCCCGCACACCAGCGCCACCGCATCCGGCGCCTTGTGCACCTGCGCCTCGAACAGCTGGTGGATGCACTTGTCCGCAGGATACGGCGCCGCCGTCCGGTTCAGCTCCTCCAGCAGATAGGTGCGCTCGGCGGTCGGCAGCAGCTCAATCCGGTGGACCTCTTGCTGCGCATCGGCAACCATCGCCCGCAGCAGCGCCAGCAGATAATCCCGCTGCCGCTCGATCGTCGCCTGATCAAACAGCGCCGTGGCATAGCCCAGCGTCCCGGCGATCACCTCACCCTGCTCGCCAAGGCTCAGCTCCAGATCGAACTTGATCTGGTCGTACCCGTCCCCGGCCGCCTCCACACTCAGCCCCGGCAGGTCCAATGACCCAACCGCATTGTTCTCCCAGGCCAGCATCACCTGGAACAACGGCGTGTGATCCAGCGACCGCGGCGGCTGCACGATCTCCACCACCTGCTCGAACGGCAGGTCCTGGTGCTCCTGCGCTCCCAGGGCCGTGCGCCGCGTCCGCTCCAACAGCTCCGACACGCTCGGCTCGCCCGACAGGTCCAGCCGGAGCGCCAGGGTGTTGACGAAGAAGCCGATCAGCCCTTCGATCTCGCGACGGCCCCGATTGGCGCTCGGCACGCCGATCACAAGATCGTCCTGCCCCGACAGACGCGACAGCACCGCCGCCCAGGCTGCCAGCACCGTCATGAACAATGTCGTGCCATGCTGCCGGCTCAGCCGCTTCAGCGCCCGCGTCAGATCCGCATCGATGACGATCGGGACCGTCGCCCCCGCAAACGACTGCTGCGCCGGCCGCGGCCGGTCCGTCGGCAGCGCCAGACAGGCCGGCGCGCCGGACAGATGGCTGCGCCAATACTGCGCCTGGCGCTGCAGCCGCGCGCCCGACAGCCACTGCCGCTGCCAGGCGGCATAGTCCGGATACTGCAGCGCAAGCGGCGGCAGCGGATCGTCGTCTCCGGCCACGAATGCCCGGTAAAGCTGAGTGAGCTCGCCCACCAGCACGCCCAGCGACCAGCCGTCCGAGACGATGTGGTGCTGGGTCAGCAGGAACACGCGCACCTCGTCCGACAGCCGGATCAGCCGGCCGCGGATCAGCGGGCCCCGCGCCAGATCGAACGGCGTGCGCGCTTCCTGCTGGCACAGCTGCGACAGCGCGGCGTCCGCATCCAGCCTGCCCCGCAGATCGTGCTCCACGACCGGCAGCCCCGCCTCCTCCGGCAGAAGCTCGACCCGGGGCTTGCCCTCCGAGGTGACAAAGACGCTGCGCAGCGCCTCATGCCGCGCAAACAAACGGTCCAGGCTGCGCTGCCAGGCGCTGCGGTCGAGCCCACCCTTGAGCCGCCACGCCAGCCGAATGTGATAGGTCGTGCCGCCCTGATCCAGCTGCGTCAAAAACCACAGCCGCTGCTGCGCAAACGATGGCGCTAGCGCGGTTTGGCGCCCAACCTTTCGTATCAACGTAGCTTTTCGGCTGCTACTTCGGTTTCTCTCCTTGGCGAGGACTAGAAGCTTGCTCAAGCCTTCTACATCCAGCTCCTCCAAACTGCCCCTAACGATATCGGTCATTTCTACGCACCCAGCGAGAGCAGCTTCTGAAGCTCGTCACGCTCAAATTCTCGTTCGAGCAAAGTAATAGAAGTATCACTGGGCGCTTTCCTCACTTCGACCTCGAACAGCTCTTGAATGCACTTGTTCGAAGGATAAGGCACCCGGTCCGGTTCAACTCCTCCAAAAGATGCGTGCGCTCAGCGGTCGACAGCAGCTCAATCCGCCCAACCGGCTGCTCGGTATCGACCATCAGAGCGCAAATCAAATTTTGCACCATGTGGTTGATCCGATCGGGATCATGCGACTGGCATCAAAGCGGCACCGAAAGCCCCCATCCAGAGCGCAAAACGTCAAACGTCGCAAATCGCCACATAAGGCTGGCTCCGAACTAGCATTCAAAGCTAAATCACTATGCGCAGAACAGCTGTTTGCCGAAATACTGATCCCAATCGGCCTCAGCCGGTCCGATCGTTGCACGTCCACACCTCGCTGTGTCGCGTAGCGCGTAGTAAGATCTCGCGCAAAGCTATCGTGCCCCCTCAGTTGAGCGCATTCGGCTGCGACTGCCCTGCGCACCTCTCCAAAACCATGAGCAAGATTGATGGTGAATTCGATCGGCACGACAATGACATTGTCACGCCCTGCGCACTCGTCCGAGTCACGCCGAGCTCGATCCGATTGAACGTGGAAGAGCTTGGCTTTGAGCTCCTCTCGCTGCCCCAATGCCTCTCCAAGTTTGTACGACTCGCGCATCAGCTATTTGCCTACTATGAACGGATACCGATGGCCTCCCGCCGCCTGTCAGCTTTGATTTGGCTCAATCGAGCAAATTCCATCTGAACTCTTTAGACAGGGGCCGCGATCGTGGTCGTGAGGAATCACTCGCGCATCTCAAGCAACCGACGTGCCAATGGCGCTCTGCGGGCTTTTCTCAAAGAAACAACGCACCTCTCGCTGCGTTGACTGAATACTGCCGTCTTACCGTCGGGCTTGGGACAGCGACGTCTTGAACCAGACACGGCTCAACACAAAAGCTCGGACCGTCAATGGCGACGATCGCCGAGAAGAGCAATTGCTCGAAGATCACCCTTGCTGGTCAGAATGCCTCGCAAGGATTTTCGAGCGTCTCGTCATTGAGTGAGAACATCGAGAGATAGGCACCATGCTCGGTGCTGCCAATCCTGCAAGGACGCGGAGAAAGCATGTTTTCCAGGTTCACGGCCGGATGCCGAAGGACCGCCAGTGTTCAAGCAGACAATACGGCGCAGCGAAGTTCTGCGTTTCTTCGAGAAGCTGCCACCTGGTGGAGATGGACGCATGCGGTAGCGCCCACTAGGCCGTGATCCGCGATGACGGTGACCCATGTTCGCCGCTGAGGTGACGGGCGGCCCGCCCCACGGCAAGCGGGTTGCGCCGGATGGTCCGGCGCCGAACCTCAAGCATGGGGAGCGGGTCTAATGAACGATTGCCGCCGGAAGCTTGGGAAGCCGGATCAGATTGTAGGCTGCAACCAGGACGAACACGAACCACTTGGTCGCGGTCAAGCCATTTTAGAAGCGGACGAACGACTTGGGGGCTCATTACCGGTGAGTTGGCACGGTCCTTGATTGTCGGTCCTTGCTGGCCGGCAGCTGACGACCAGCACCACTGACTTGTTACTTCGAATGGAGACAATAATGACTGACATGTCCGCGTACGGTGTAAGCAGTTTAGCTCCTCGAGAAGCAGCCGCAACGTCGGGAGGTTGCTTCTCTCGCGAACAGGCTGAGGAACTGCTTTCGCATTGCCAGCCCATCACCCCTTGGCGGGAGCCACTTCCGCCCGGGGCTCGATCACTTCCGCCCGGGTTTCTAAAACCAAAACGGTGAAGGGGACCAGCAGAGCGGAACCACTTAGTTGGAAAGTGACTACCCGTGGGCATGGTCCGCGCGTCGGCGTTGTCTATCATGTCCACGGCCCTGGCGGCCGGCATCCGTTCGCGTGCGCGAACCGTGCGCTTGGTCAAGGGCGATCGTTGTTGGGTGATCCAACTCGCGACCCGCCCCTGGTCTCTCGGCATTGTCCTTGAGATAAGGTGAGTAGCGCGGGCATCTCAGCCCATTGCTAGAACCAACATTGGCATACTCCCACCAAGCCACCTTGGATCGCTTGGGTTCCCACGCAGCACATTCATCGCCGCACTGGCAAGATCATGAATTCGACCGGAGCGAGTCTCCGTATCCCGGACGATGTGCGAGGTCAGACCACCGATCAGGGCTCGATACTGTATTGGCACGGCGTTCACCGGGCAGTCGCCAGCAGTGGCATCGCCATCAGGAAGGTAAAGTTGGCTCGGTAGGACAATGCTGCCTTCAACGGCTAGGCAAAGTGTCACCCGAGGGGGTCTCTCTACGAGCCTACGAAGTGTTGACGAGGCGCGACATAGCATCGGCCAAGCACCCGAATTTTACAACGGCCGACGTCCTCATTCAAATAGTAGACGGGGGGTATAATGACGACCAAGACGAGATGCAGATCGACGCTACACTGAACGCAAAGATCGCGCTGGAGACGGCGCAGGAGGCAATGGCGACCGAACTGGCCCTGCGCCTGGAAGTAGCAACTGCTGAACCGGGGCCGTGCTTTTGACGCGGGCTTCGGCGAGAGATCGAGAACGTCAACTCAACAACACTGTTGATTTGGATCGACGGCCTACCAAGGCCCGGCGGCGCATTGAGGACACGTCTAGTGCGGCGTTCAAAAGCCGACGGTCACTTTCGCTTTCTCGGACGCAGGATATCTCATGTCTTGTACTCGTCCATCCTCCTACAGGCTATTTAGCAACCGGTTCTCCAGGGTGAAGTCGGCCACGACTTCCTTCAGCGGCGAACAACCTACATTGTCGCGCGTCAGACATGGCGATGTTCCTCCAAGCAGCATGGAAAGGGTTTCCGCTTTCTCAGAGCAGTTGGCACGATTCTTGATATCCCTCTGCGTGCGAGTCGGCGGCGCCGACGCGCATCGTTTATCGACAATAGAAAGGAGCAATCGTGGAAAAACGAGCAACGATGAAAATCGACCTGCTAGCCTACGGCGTAACCGAATTATCCCCTGAAGAAGCAGCGGCAACTTTAGGCGGCTCGTTCTGGAAGATTTTCGATAGGATCGTTCAAACAGTGGTCAGCGTTACGACCTTGGTAATCGGTGCAGTAATTGGCGTTGGAATGATTCGCGGGCGCGGTGGTCGCCATCTTTAATGATGATGGCTAAAGCCTTATCACCGCAATCAGAGTGCGACGCTGGTCGGTGCACCACTTAAGCAGCGACCAGCCCCACTCGATCAGAGTTTCCATGGAGGCCGCCAATCGTCAATAGGAATACACGTCTAGGAATACACGTCTAGGAATACACGTCTGCAATGACCAATATCCTGCTCCCTCCTGAAATGATCAACTTCACTGCAGAGAGCATCCTGTCGCGAGAATCTGGACGATCTTTGGCGATCTACAAGATCATTGTGTCTTCTGTCGTTGCGGCGTTGCTGGCGCTGCCAGTCATAACGGTCACGCTGTCAGTTCAAAGTGCCGGTGCGATTCGTCCTACCATCGAGAAGACTCCTCTGATCACGCCCGCCTCCGGGCGCATCTCACGCGTACTCGCAGTTGAGAACGATATTGTTGCACAAGGCGCAGAAATCCTCGCTCTTGACGATAAGGTCATTCAAGAGAAGATCAGTGTGCTCTCTGGCGAAATTCGTGCGAAGAACGATCGCACCGCTGATCTCCAGACCATGATCTCGTTCGGTGCGCAGGCGGACGCGCCCATCCCTCTGCGGACCGAATCCGCCAGGGCCGAGTGGCTGCATTTTCTCAACTTGTTGCGGGAGAACCAATATGCCCGCAGGAATGCCGCCGCAGAACTCGAACGTGCTCAGCGTCTCGTCTCGGTTGCCGCCGCGCCCGCAAAGTCAATTGAGGAAAAGGCTTTCGCTCTCCAGAGCCTTGAGGCGAGAGGGGAGATCCTCGCCCGGAGCAAATCCGCCGACTGGAACCAGCAGCTCTTCGACACTAATCTGCGCCTGAGAGAACTAACAGCCAACTTGCATCAGCTCGAGAACGAACGCGATCTGACTATCATCCGTGCCCCCGTGTCAGGGGCTATCGAGCAATTCGCCGGCCTTACGCCCGGAAGCTACGTCCAGGCGGGGCAAACCGTCGGCTGGATCTCGCCCGACCGCGAACTGGTGGCAGAAATCTACGTTCCGTCCAAAGACATCGGTTTCGTACAGCCCGGCCAGCCGGTGCGGCTCCAGGTCGATGCTTTCAACTACAATCAATGGGGTATGATCGACGCGACAGTGCTAGACGTGGCGCAGGACTTCACCCTGCATGACAAGAATCCGGTGTTCAAGGTCCGCTGCGCGCTCTCTCGAAATTACCTCGAGCTCACAAACGGGATAATTGGTCATCTGAAGAAGGGCATGACCGTGCGCGGCCGCTTTCTCGTGGCGAAGCGCACACTCCTGCAACTACTCTACAACGAGATCGATGATTGGCTTAACCCGCTCCTGTCAGCTCGCTAGTTAGATTTTCTAAGGGGCCAGTGAGCCGCCATGTCGAGTCCGATCCCTAAGTTCAAGCAGCGCGACATCACGGATTGCGGGGTTGCCAGCCTTGCTTCCGTTGGAGCCTTCTATGGCTGCAAGTTGCCACTGTCGCTCATCCGCCAGTATGCCTCGACCGACCGCTCTGGTACCAGCGTGTCGGGTCTCCTCCAAGCGGCTCAAAAGCTCGGCTTCATTGCCAAGGGCGTCAAAGGTGGCTTCGACAGCTTGTACAAGATTCCCAAGCCCGCCATCGCGCATGTGGTCGTTAAGGAGGTCCTGCACCACTTCGTAGTCGTTCAGGCGATCGATCAGAGGTGGGTCACCATCATGGACCCAGCGTATGGAGAGATCCGCAAGCTATCGCACGAGGAATTCAAGACGCAATGGACTGGCGTCCTGTTGCTCATGGTTCCGGCAGACACCTTCAAGCGCCGCGACGAGACCACCTCCCCACTTCTCCGCTTTGCCCGACTGCTTGCGCCCCACCAAGCCGCGCTAACGCAGGCCCTCGTCGGCGCACTGATGACGACCCTCCTCGGCCTCTCGACGACGATCTACATCCAAAAGATTGTCGATCATGTTATCACAGCAGGAAACCGCAATTTGCTCAATCTCATGAGCGTCGTGATGCTGCTGATCCTTGTGCCGCAGATCCTGATCAATTTCCTGCGAAACCGGCTCGTCCTGCAAACGGGGCAAAAGATCGATCTCCACTTGATCCTAGGCTACTACAATCACATCCTAAGCCTGCCCCAGAAGTTTTTTGATGGCATGCGTACGGGAGAAATCATCTCCCGCATGAACGACGCGGTCAAGATCAGAAGCTTTCTGAACGACGTCTCGATCACCTTATTTGTTGATGTGCTGGTGATCCTGTTCTCCTTTGGGCTGATGTTCGTCTACTCATGGAAAATCGCTTTGGTCGTGGCGGGCTCCGTCCCACTATACCTCTTCATTTATTGGACCATGAACCGGCTGAATAGCAAGCGCGAGCGCGCCATTATGGAGAATGCGGCCGATCTGGAGGCGCAGGTGGTAGAATCACTCGGAGCCATCTCCACGATCAAGGCTTTCGGAATAGAGAGCTATGCCGGCCTTAAGTTTGAGACTCGCTTTGTCAAGACCCTGCACTCCGTCTACAGGGCCGGCGTCATCTCAATCGTCGGAGACAATGCATCGATCTTCCTCTCTACCCTATTCACCATCGTGCTGATGTGGTTCGGTGCAACGCTTGCCCTCGATCAGACCATTACGCCCGGCGAGTTACTGTCCTGCTATGCGTTGCTCGGCCATATCACCGGCCCGGTTACAAGCCTAATTCACGCCAACAGGATTGTTCAGGATGCCATTATCGCGGCGGATCGCCTGTTCGAGATATTCGACCTTGATCCAGCAGGGAGCGGCGGCATTAATGCCACGACGTCCGATGTTGGCGACATTCATCTGGAGAACGTCACGTTCCGCCATGGCGCCCAGCCGGAGCTTTTTAAGGATTTCAGCGTCACCTTCCGGCGAGGGGAGATCACGGCCGTGGTCGGAGAAAGCGGCTCGGGCAAAAGTTCGCTTGCTGCCCTGCTGCAAAATGTGTACCCGCTTGAGGGTGGACGCATCCGCATCGGCTCCTATAAGCTCCAAGACCTCTCGGCTGAATCCCTGCGCAAGATTGTTGCCGCGGTACCGCAATCAGTGGACGTGTTCTCGGCCTCAGTCATAGAGAACATCGCGCTTGGCGAGTTCGAACCGAACACCGGGAAGATAGTGCACATCTGCGATCAAATCGGTCTGCGTGACGTGATCGAGCGCTGGCCAGGTGGCTACCAGGCCTATCTGGGCGAGAACGGCGTACGCCCTTCGGGCGGAGAGAAGCAGCGCCTAGCGTTGGCTCGAGCTTTGTACCGCGATCCAGAGGTCCTAATCCTCGACGAGGCGACCGCCTCTCTCGACCCCGTCGCCGAGACATTTGTCATACGGGCGATTGAGGAACTGCGTCAGGCCGGCAAGATCATCGTCGTTATCTCTCATCGACTCAACACGATTTGCGGAGCCGATAAGATCGTCGTCTTGGATAAGGGACGTGTTGTTGCGGAGGGAAGGCATGCTGATCTGCTGACAGCTGAAGGTGCTTACGCTCGCTTGTGGCGGGCGCAGACCGGATCCAGCTAAACGCTCGTGCATTACGCTGGCGGCCGCAGCAACGGCTGCATCAGTTGGACGCCATTGGATGCCGGGCAGGTCATCGCGACCGTGAAGGCAATCCGACGACGCTACCTGGGCTCGCTTTCTGGGGCTATCGTGCCCAGCGACCGAGAGGGAAAGGAGATAAGTGACATTGGGTTACCCGAGACGAAGCCACGAAAGAAGGCGGTCACGGCCAGTAGAGACGGGCGCTCTAGCTGCCGCACGGGCGCCAAGCTGTCCAGCGCTTACGAAAATGAGACGCTCGGCACGCAAAGCACAGTGCATTACGCCCCCTGAAATTGCACAGCTAATGCAAGAATTCCTCCGACAAACGGGAGATAGATTCCATTTATAGTTCGATTCCCGAAACTCATGGGTCTTTCCGAGTTGACAATCTCGGCTTCGAACACCCCGCTCTGGTCGTCTGTCGTGACGCTGACGTCTTGGAAATCCAAGAAATGTCCAGTTGCCGGCGCATATGATTTGTATACGGCCTCCTTTATTGCGAAGATTAGTTTCGGACCGAAACGACTGCTGGACCACTCCGCACGCTCCATTTCCGCAGGGGTGCATATGATTGGAAGAAGGTCGGCTCCCAGGGGGCCTTCGTCTTCGATATCCAGGCCCAGAGCTAGCACGTCAGTGGAGGCTCCCGCTACGGCTCCGCAATTAGACGAAGAGTGGGAGATGCTCCCGACGGCTCCCGGGGGCCAAAGAGGAGCCCGATCCACTCTCAACAAAATCGGAACAGGAGGGAAACCCCGATGACGCAATGCCTCACGAGCGTGATGCCGTCCCCAAGCAAACTCACGCCAACGACGCAGCGAGACGTTCCCCAACATTTCAGCTTCAGTGGGAAATGGCAGAGGAATCGGATCACGTATTGGTCCGCCCGAAAAACTGATCTCATGCGCCAAAGCTGGGCAGATCGCAGCCCCTAACATGGCGAGCGGTTTCATAGATGGAAGCCCTTGTAAGCCCGTTTAGCATAGCTAGCCAGAGACCCCAAGCAACTCAAGCACTCGGCAACGAGATCATCCTAATCGTCACCGAACAGTTCGACGGCATTGGACAGATAGACCGTGTGTATCGAATGACTTCAAGGCGATCTACGCGACGGCTTTGGAGATCAAAGCGCGCCGCTGATCCAGGCGCCGCACGTTGCCGATCGAGCTTGAGCGTCAGAGTCTCTAATCGCTGTGACCGGCAAGTCTGAGTTCCGCGACATGCTGTTGGAACAGGTGTCATTTAGCCTGCAATATAGGCTCTGAATCACTTTTGGTGCAGTTGTTTACGCGGCGCCGATTACGCATGCCTCGAGCAGATCGATTTTTGCACGTCCATACATCTGACGTTTGACCAGCTTGAGCTTTGTGATTTGACCTTCGGTCTGACCGTTGGACCATGGTTGGATGATCGCGGCTTGAACGGCGTCGCGATCCGCGATGATGCCCTTGGCGAACGAGCTGATTGGACTCTTGCGAACGCGGTGGCGATTCATGGATCAAGGTCGGCAACCTTTTGCTGGCGCATGATTTCGTGGAAACGATCGACCAAGTTGCGGGCCTCGAGCAACGTTGGGACATCGTGCGCAATCTTGGCCATGATCGATGCCTGATCCCTCGGCACTTGATCGCGTTCGATTGTCATAAGCCGCGCAATCTTGCGTGCCGACGGGGTCTTCCTCACCCGCCCGGCCGGATTCGATGACTCATGAGGCGGCGGCGGGTGGCCCATTCAGCGACGCCCCGAAGGGATCCTTGGTATCCCTGTATCCGCAGCTGGCGCCAGAGTTCGGCGTCATTCCGGCAGCCGCCCGTCCAGAGCGCGTCGAGCATCTCGGCGTACGGCTCGAGGATGCTCACGCGGCTGCGGAAGACCCCAGTCCACCGCCTCGAGCAATACGCCGAACCGCCTGGCGTGCAAGGCTGAGTCGGCGGGTAATCTGTTTGATTGGAGTTCCCTGTTCGAGCAGCCGCAACACCGCGTCGACCGTCTTCTTGCGGTGTTGGAAATTCTCCCACCGCCTGCGCTCGGCGGCCGACCAGCGTTTCCAGGGGCTTCAGCGGTTGCCATCAGCGACGAAGATGCCGCTTGCCTTATCAAGGAACACTTCCCCCGGCTCCAGGCAGCGCAGGGGTGTCCGGGGAATGATTCACTGTGTCGCGGTGCATGCTCGGCAGGACCGAGGCAAATCGGTCTTTTCTGGTTGTCGAGACACAGAGGGCCGAGCATGCGATATCGCGGTAGCATTTTTGGAAGGCTGCTTGAACCGATCAATCGACGGCAGTTTCAGACGGTTGTGGATCGTCTGGACGGGGATGCCTACGACAAGTCGTTCAGGAGCTGGGATCATCTGGTGGCGCTGATCTATGCCCAGCTTAGCGGCAACAGCAGTCTGCGCGGGGTAGTGACTGGCTTCAACGCCAATTCGCAGCATCACTATCACTTGGGAACCGGCAAGCTGTCGCGCTCGACGTTGTCCGATGCCAATGCCCGCCGTCCGATCGGCATTTTCGCGCAAACCTTTGCGGCGCTGTCGGCGATGGCGCGTCGCCAGCTGCGGAGTGAAGGCATGGAGATGGTGCGTCTGATCGACGCCAGTCCGATCCCGCTCGGCAAGGTCTGCAGTTGGGCGACGTGGAACGGCCGCATCCGCGGCATGAAGCTGCATGTCGTCTACGACCCAAGGAGCGATGTCCCGACCTGCGTCGAGATGACGGCCGCGAACGTCAATGACATCGAGATCGGCCGACAGACCCCAATCCAGCCCGCCACCACCTATGTGTTTGACAAGGGCTATTGCCGTTTCGACTGGTGGCAGAAGATCAATGATAGCAAGGCTTTCTTCGTTACCCGGGCGAAGACGAGCATCCGTCTTCGCTCGCTCAGGCATCGCGCCATCCGCAAGCGTAACGGGGATGGCTTCGAAATCCTTGCCGATGACGAGGTGAAGCTCACCAGCAAGGGCGATTCGCGCCTTCCAATCCCGCTCCGCCGCATCAAGATCAGACGCGAGAAAGGCGGCAAGATCACACTCCTGACCAACGACCTTGCCCGTAGCGCCGTCGAGATCGCCGCCCTCTACAAGAGCCGATGGCAAATCGAGCTGCTGTTCCGCTGGATCAAGCAGCATCTCGATATTCGCAAGTTCCTCGGCGCCAACGACAACGCGATCCGCCTTCAGGTGCTCGCTGCGATGATTGCCTACCTGCTGCTGCGCATCGCCGCTCACTCCAACTGCATCAAAATGCTCCCGCTCAGGTTCGCCGAACTCGTCGGCCAGCTCCTGCTCACGCGTCGATCCCTCGCTGCCATCGACAAACCTCCGCCCATCAACCCCAGCCGTCGGAAATCAACCATCTCACCTGACCAGATGGAGCTCCGCTATGCCTGAATTTCCCCGGACACCCCTGCAGGCAGCGGAACTTAAATATCGTTCGCTATCGCGTCGTCCCGCCAATCACGAGCAGCTGCTTTCGCTGAAACGCGACCTTCTCACCTACCACAAATGCGTGACGTATGTCTGCGACAAGCGCTATCTGTTGGTGCTCATGTTCGTGAACTACGCCGTCGAACCCTTCTACTACGAACGTGGCATCGACTTTTACGAGAACGGGCAGAATTACGCGATGGCGTCGTTGCTCACGCTGTTCGGCCCTACCTTTTCTCGGACAGCCAGCCTTCGATAACACGCTCGCGGCGTTCCAACATGCCGTCAAGAACAAGACGCCGGAGGCTTTAAGAGCACTTGTTGCCACAGCGCGTGCGACGCGCTGGCGCGAATTCCCGGAGGGCCTGGGACCACTCGCGCAGTATGCCGCACCCGAATGTCGCAGCAATCGCGACGCCAGGCGTGAACACCGATGCAGCGCTGGTAGTGTTGCCGTCGCTCATCAGCCGAATGGAAGTAATGGCAGACGGGCCCTATCGCGTCGAGCACGACCAGTCAAAAAATCTGCTCACTTACCATAACCTGTTGCAGCGTTTCATCGATCACGACCAGGAAATCGAGTTTCGCCAAACCGAGATTACATCACTCAAATTCCCGCTCAAGCTCACCGAGGTCACACAGGTTGATTCCAAGGCGAGTCCAGCAGTGCAACTGGCTGACGTCATGATTGGCGCCGCGATTGAAGCGGCAAACAATATAGCGGGTCTGCGGTCCGGTGGGCTCGATCCCGAAGCGGTGATGTCACTCTATGCCGACCACCAGTTCATCCATATGGTCCCTTCCCTCGACTTCGAGGAACAGCGGCGTTTCGGACAGGGCACTCAGGCCGCCGAACTGATCGACTATTTCTCGGCGAACTTCGATGGCCCGCGCGAAAGCTGATGCGACATATGGCAGATGTGCGTTGGCATGCAGAAGGGGAAAGCCTGCCCCTAGGTCCGAGCCCGTCGGTCGAGGTCTACTCCTTCTGCGGGGCCGGCTGACCCGCAAACGCCCCGCTTGTGACATCTATCTGACTTTCAGAAGCTTCGTCGCCCGGAAGAAGGCCTACGCCGAGGCCCTGATTGATGGCCTTCGTCTCTTCACTAATCCTTATGCCGAACATCCCATTGATCTCGGCTGGTTCGATGATCCCGGCATCCGCATCTTTGCAGCGGAGAAGGACGGCAGCCTACGTATTTCATGTCATCCTGACGGCGATCTTTATGCCCGGCAGGTGCACAACCTCATTGGGCGGTCATCAGGGTAGGCGTGAGCCAGGCGGGCAAAGAGCACACGCAATTTGCCGGCCCGGATCACGAAAGCCTCCCGGAAGAACACCCGCCAAAATGCAGCTCGGCGATTGTAGCGAACCTCGACGGGCAATTCGTGCATCCGGATTGTCCGTCCAGGTCAAGGCGCCAGTTCCACCAGCAGTTCATTGAGGACCGCTGCCAAACCGGACGCGCGGATGAGTGGTCGGACGCCAATGGTCCGCAGCTTTGGCACTGCTCGGTGATAAACTGCAAGATTGGTTTGACCGTTCAGCCGAGAGGGATAGATGATCCCGTCGGGCTGATCGGGGTGCTCGTGCCAGGCGAGGGACCACTTTCGCGCTAGCGTCTGCGCTGAGGCACGGGCAACATCGGTCGGAACACCCATGCGGATAGCGCAATCGTTCCGCAGGTCGACCATCGTCAAGGCCGAGGTGACCTCGATCTCCGCATAGTTCCGCTCATGGAGTTCATCCTCGCCCAGGAGCAGCGAGCCGTCCGCACCATCGCGCCGGTCGCGCAACACGGCCTCAAGGAAGCACACCTTCAGCGTATCGCCGAGGTACAACACACCGAAACGATTGGCGTCGATGCGGCGTCGCGGATCGCTGAATCGGCTGGGCGATTTTCCGTATCCGAGCGGGTCCGGATAACGCCCAAGATAGATTCGTCCGAACCTCTCCCCTGTCGCCACGGTACGGAGTTCGAGTCGCGACTTCGCCGGTGGTTCCTTGCCAGCCACCTAGCGAAAATCTCCTCGCCCGACGCTCTCTGCCGCCGCAAGCAGGGCTTCCCCCTGCCCGCGCTCCAGGGCCTCTCGACCCGTCAAGCCGTCAAGTTCATCGTGGGGCTGTACGAGAAAACGGAAGATGGCCCAAGGTCCACCAAGCCGTTCCCGCAAGGCCGGCAGCTCGGGATAGGGTTTTCCATCACGGTTGAGCTGCCAAACCGGGAAGCGGAAGCCGCGTTTTGCGCCGTCCAATCCGAGAAGTTGTCCGTTTTGTCGCTTGGTGTTGATCGTTACGCGCGTTGTGTGCAGCAACTCGGCAAGCTCGTCGGCACTGCGCATGTCTTTGCCAGAGAGGATCTCCGCGGCCCTGATCCGACCGCGGTCACGCGCCGCAGCCAAAGCCCGATCGAGCTCCAGGCCGCTTTCGTCATCTATTTCGACATCTTCTTTGGAGGTCACCTGCTCTAGGGGCGCGGCGACAGCGTTGCCGGTTGGATCGACGTTGACGCGGAAGCTGAAGGGATGCCCCTCTTTGGTGCTCTTTTCGAGGGCTTCGCCGTAACGCTCGATCAGCAGGCGCACGTATTTCGGGTTCATGGCCATCGCCTTGGCGGCACTGCTGGACGCATTGACCTTGATGTCCCGGACAGGCCTCGATAGCAGTCCCTTCAGGTCTGTCATAAAGGACATGGTGAGCAGCGCCTTGGGCCTGCGAACCCGCGTCGCAGTCTTTCCTTGCGTTGATTTCTTGGCCTTTGCCATGTCGGGCAGCTCCTGCTCTGAAACTTGCCTCGGTGGGCAGCTTTATATAGACCAAATTTGGACTTCCGTTAAGTTCGTCAAGTCCGTAAAGTTAGATTAATTTGTTCATATTTCGTTCTCATTGTCGCAGGCTGGTGTGCATGGCGCGACCCGCGAATGTGAAGAACCACCTGGCACCAGCGCCGGAGCATCGATGTGTTAAACGACCAGGAGACGGCAACCGATCTGCTCTATTACGAGGCGATCGCCAAGACTGTCGTCAGTCTCATCCGGAATTTACCCGCTCGACAAGAAGACCATCATGAGTCGTCACTTGCCTGCTCCGACCAATAGCATTTCGTCCGGACGATCAGCGCCGGACCACAACTCTGCGCCGAGCTTGCCCGCGCAGGCTTCGATCGCGGCCAACACCGGGATGACCCGCTCTTTCGCGCATTCCGGATGCAGCAGGGTCAGCTTCAGAGCTGCGAGACCCCGGTAAACTGTCTTCCCGATGACTGCGATTCGATCATTCCAGAGGCGGCCAGGGAGCTGCCGATTGACTTCGTTGATGAGTGCGTCCGGTAGGCTCTGCCCAGCGGGTCGCCATCGGAACAATACGATATTGGTTTCGGGCCGGACCAGCAATTCGAGCTCCGTCGATTTCTCAATCTCCTCCGCGGCAAATTGCGCTTGCGCAAGCATCAGGTCGAGCAGTTCGCCCACACGTTCCCTGCCGAGCGCCCGCAGCGACATGAACACCTTCAAGGCATCGAACCGGCGCGTCGTTTGCAACGACTTCCCGACCAGATTCGGTCCGAGACTATCGGCCTTATCGCTCGGGCTGAGGTAAGCAATCGACCGGTCGAGGATCGACAGCGTCGCACGCCTGCGAACCATGAAGACTCCGCAGCTGATGGACTGGAACAGCAGCTTGTGGAAGTCGATTGAGACGGAATCGGTGAGTTCGACACCGCGCAAAAGCGGCGCGTGATCGCTCAGCAGCAGCGCGCCGGCGGCGGCAGCATCCAGGTGGACCCACACGTTCGCGCCGTGGGCCACACGCGTGCATTCCTCGATTCGATCGATTGAGCCGCATTCGGTGGTGCCGGCCGTCAGCACCAGCGCGATCGGACGATGACCTCCGTTGGCCTCGGACCGTATCGCCCGGTCGAGCCGGTCCGCGCTCAACTTGCCATCGCGCTCGGCCTCGATCGGCACAACTGCGGATTCGCCGAGACCCAGGATGTGGGCACTTCTGGCGACTGAGAAGTGCGCGAGCTCCGAGCACAGAATGCGCCACCCCCGTGCCTCGGCCGGCAAGCCGGATATCCTCACAGTATTCTGTTCGCTCGCCTGGGCGTGATCGCGAGCCAGCATCAGCCCCATGAGATTAGCCTGCGTTCCTCCACTCGTGAACACGCCATCACCGGCCGCGCCGAACCCCACGAGATCGCTCAGCCAGCGCACTACATGGCATTCCAAAGCCGTTGCAGATGGGCCTTGGTCGAACGAATCCAGCGACTGGTTGCTCGCGCTGATCAGAAACTCCGCAACCAACGACGGCAATATCGGCGCGGAATGCATATGCGCAACATAGTGAGGATGCGAGACTGAGACGAAGTGCGGCATGATCCGCTCGCGCACCTCCAGCATGACGGCATCGAGACCGCGGCCCGCGGCCGGGCACACGTCGAGCGACGCCAGCAGGTGCTTGAGCTGGTCAAACTTGATGCCGCTGGTCGGAGCAGATTGCTCGTCCCAACTTTCCATCACGTGATCGATGACGCGCTCCATGGCGTAGACGAAAGCGGCGCGGGTGCTTTCATTGGTCGCCGGGAACAGACCCAAGTGATGCGCTTCACCAGTGGTGCCGGGCACCTGTCAGCTCCTTACTGAACGCCCGCCCATCGCAACAGGCGAGGAGGCATCGGTTATGTCGGCGGCTGTCGCGCCTTGACGCGGCCCCTGGAAAAGGTCGCACAGCGCAAGACCAAGGGAGGAACGAACGGTCGTACGGAAACGGCTATTCCTGCGGTTGATCACCCGCTCCGTTTCGACGGTCTTGTGGTTGTCACTGCTCATTCAACACTCCCTCTACTTTTCAAACGGCGTTTGCGGTGGTTGAGAAGGGACGGGCGACCGCACCACGCAGCGAGAGCCGAGGTGACCGGTTGTCGCATCGATCGGCTCGGCTTGCCGAGCCGCGGGGCGATAGCGCCGGCAGTAGTTCGGCGCACAGAGATGCGAGCCCCCTTCAGGACCTTGCGCGGAATCCTGATCGCGGGCTGGCAGGGATCGTAGCTCGCCGCCTCGCGGCCGCCGCGCGGGTTCTGCGGGATGCAGCAGGGCTTCGCGGCGCCGGCCTCATGGCGGGCCGACCACCAGTCGGCGGTGCACTCCCAGACATTGCCGATCATGTCGCATACGCCGTATCCGTTCGCTGGGAATGCGGTCACCGGCGAGGTGCGATCGAAGCCGTCTTCGCAGAGATTCTGGATCGGAAAGCTGCCCTGCCAAATGTTAGCCATGTGCTTGCCGCCGGGCGTCAGGGCATTGCCCCAGGCGTACTCCTCGGCTTCGAGCCCACCGCGTGCAACGAATTCCCATTCGGCTTCAGTGGGGAGTTCCTTGCCTCCCCATTTGGCATAGGCGAGCGCGTTCGAATAAGCGACGTGGACGACGGGATGATCGCCGAGTACATCGATGTTGCTGCGCGGACCGTAGGGACGGCGCCAGTTCGCGCCCCGCATAAAGGTCCACCATTGGCCCAAGTCCCGCAGGTTGTGCACCCGGTGCGGCGGCTCAAACACCAGCGAACCGGCGTAAAGCATATGCGGCAGCGCACCGGGATAGTGTGCCGGATCCGGTGCTGTCTCGGCCACCGTGATGTGGCCGGTCTCCTTCACGAACGAGCGAAACAGCGCGTTGGTGACCGGGGTACGGTCAATCCAGAAGCCGTCGACCCTGACCCGGTGCGAAGGGGCTTCCTCCCGATAATGATGATCGGAGCCCATGCGGAACGTACCACCCGGAATCCAGACCATCCCGTCGGTCCGAATATCCCGCGGAGACTCAGCGCGCCCGAGGTCGATCTGGAAGATGGCGGTCCACCCGCATATGCTTATCGAGGACAGTAATCCCAGAAGTCCTGCGTCTTGGACGGATCGGTGTAGTACCAGCACATGCCCGGCGCCGGCGGCGCACCCGCCCATGTCGCCGCAGCCGCAGCTCCGACAAAGCCAATCGCCGCGCCCTCCGCCACTGCTCCCCCAATCGGCCAGCCATACCAGTCGGGTCGCGCCCACGGGCCAGGCCGCGCGCGTTTTCTTGCCATTTTTCACCTGCCGCCCGGATCCATCTGTTCTCTCTATGACGCGGAAATTCTACGCGGATCACAAACACGCTGTTCACAGCGTTGAAAGTTAGCGGCGACGTGACAAGAGGTCCGTCGGTATCGGCCGAGCAGGCGCCGTCCCTGCCTTATGTCACGCGCCGCTAACCTCACTGGCCAGCCACGGCCTCAACTTGCGATGGCAGCCATGCCTAAGGGAGGGAGGATGCCCCAGGCACGTCGAGGGTGTGCATTGTTCGTGCCAGCGAATACTCGAAAGTTAGCACCACTTTGTGCTCGCTTTGTCCGCATTCCGACATTTCACGACTGCAGCGCCTTCTCGCAGATCCTGATATCGCCGAGAATGATCCGGATCGGCACAAGTCCACCAAGGCCGCGCGGCATTACATGGCCGTCTCTATGCGCGCGGAAGCCGTCCTACACGGCCTGATCGAAGGTTAAGTCCAGCCGCTCCGCAAGAGCTGCCGATAACCGTGTCTGCTCATCCACTTGGCGCGGGAGAGATGGCTCTCATAGGCGCGGCGGGCGCGCTCCGGCTCGCGTTTGGAACCGATCTGCAGCACGACCTCCGCGACTTCCCGCCAGTCGGCACCGTCCGCATCCGCATCCAATAGACGCATGTAGGTAACGACGTACTCGCGGTCATACGGGGTCAGGGTCGGATCGCTCGGTGCAGCGTCGAATGGCATAGCAGTCTCCCGGCTCAAGCCGGCAAGGATCGCTGGAGATTGTGGGCTTTTTATAGTGTTCCTACAGGTTCCCCCATAGAGATTCTAACCTCTTTTAAAAGCACTTGCTCGATCGCGTTGCGAGCGTTGCGATATGTCGACCATGCGGTGTGCTGATGGATCGTGTGTCGACTCAAATAGTTGGATTATAGCCAGTGGTTTAAATATCCGGGCGCAGACATGATCGGCGCATGAAAGCTCGTGCTCTTGTGGCCCTAAATGTGCGTCGGATCCGCGTGGAGCGCGGCATTTCGCAACAGAAGCTGGCTTATGAGGCTGGGATTGACCGCTCCTACTTGGCGAGCCTCGAGCGGCAATCGAAAAGCCCGACAATTGATATCCTCGATCGCATCGCCGACGCGCTGGGTGTTCATCCATTCGAATTGGTTGTTCAGCATTCCAAACGCGCCAAAGCCCCAAATACGTTGCATGAAGGTCGTAAGCGCGCGCCTCTTAAACCGCCCAGGAGAGGATAGTTGATCGACACTTGGTCGCGCTCAGTTTCCGGCGAATGCCGCCTTGCGCGGTGTGATGGAGAATGCCGAAGGCCTCTGGCTGGAAGTTGTCTCCAAGGTTCCGCAGGCGTGCCTCGCTGACATGCTCGGCCGTATCGCCGCTCCTGCGGCTCATCGGCTATGCCATGAGATCCAGCTGCAAAATCGGAATGGCATCTGCGGCAGAAATCGTGGCCATTGCATTTCACGTTGGCGCCGGGAGCAACCAAAGCAGACATCAAGGCAGAACAGACACAGTTCAAGGCGAAATTGATCGAAGCCATGCGGTCCTACCTCACTATAGGAGCCGCAGCCGCACCGGCTCATGTGGAAATACCCACGACGTTCAACCGCGCGGTGTTCTTCGACTGGCGCGACGTCATGCGCGGAACGATGCGCCGCCGGCGGATGCGATCGACTACCGGTTCACCGTCGCCTGACGAATTAAGCCACGCAGCTTCGCCGGCGTCAGCGGCAAGAAATCCGCTTTCACTCCGAATGGCTTCAACGCGTCCTCGATTGCGCTGGCAATGGCCGGCGGGGCGCCCATCCTGCCACCCTCGCCACCGCCTTTGATCCCATATTCAGTAAAGGGGGATGGCGTAACCACGTGGCCAACCCGGATGTTCGAAGGCACTTCGTGGATGCTGGGCAGGATATAGTCGGCGAAGTTTGCGTTCAGGAATTGGCCATCGTCGGCATATTTGTACTCTTCATAGATCGCTGAACCGATCCCCTGCGCCGTACCGCCCCGAACATGGCCCGCGAGTGTCATCGGGTTCACGATCGTGCCGCAGTCATGCACCGCGACATAGTCGAGAAACTTGACCTGGCCGGTCTCAACATCAACCTCGACGACAGGCATGTGACACATGTGGCCCATGATCGGATAGAAGATGCCCAGATCCCTCCGGTCTTCCGACGGCATGGTTGTCAGCGGATGATCGTAGGTGCAGGAAGCATCGAGTCCAGTGTCGAATTCCGGCGTGTCCGGAAACAAGAGACGGAAGAAATGCGCCATCATTGCAAGATCGGCGATGGACTTCTCAACGCCTTGCCGCCCCTTGACCCTGATCTTTCCGTCGAACAATTCCATGTCGGAAGGGTCGGCGTCCAGCAGGTGAGCGGCGAGGAGGAATAGCTTCTTCCTGATCACTTGAGAGGCAGAGACGATTGCCCCGGCCACCATCACTGTGAAGCGACTTCCTCCCGGCCCGGTGCCGACGATGCCGTTGTCGGTATCAGCGTAGGTGACAGAGATATTTGCAGGATCGATGGTCAGATGCTCGGCCAAGAGCATGGTTGCCATGGTTTCCGGACTGTTGCCCCAGAAGGGGGCCTGCAGGGTAATCACGGCATTGCCGGTCGGATCGATCTTGACCTTCACCCCCTCGGGCGATGAAGTCAGCGCAAAACCGGCTTCGTGGTTCAGCATCCAGAATTCGGTTGCCGAAAAAACCGAGCGCTCCTGGCAGGTAGCAAGTCCGATTCCAATGTAGCGCCCTCCTTGCGAGCCTCTTCCTGCTTCTTCCGCCAGCCATCGTAGTCGAGCATCTGCAGCGCCTTATCGAGCACGGCGGGATAATTGCCGCTGTCATAGAGATTGCCGGTAGGGATAAAATAGGGAAACTGCTCGGGCTTGATGAAATTCCTGCGCCGGAACTCCACTGGATCGAGGTCAAACTCGGCACACGCCGCGTCGACCATTCTCTCCATGACATAGTTCGACACTTCCGAGCCGAAGCCGCGATACGCGCCCTGCTGGCATTTGTTCGTCATGACGGCGGTGATGTCCGCCTCGACACTGCCGATCTGATAAGGACCGGTGATCTGCGACAATGCGTTGCCGTGATGCCCGATACCGAACTGGAAGTAGGCGCCGTAGTCGTCAACGACCTTGCAGCGCATCGAGATCATCATGTCGTCATGATCGAGCGCCAGCTCGCAATCATAGAAGCGGTCCGAACCGTGATGGTCGCAAGCCAGGATGTTGTCGGCGCGGTCCTCAATGTATTTGACCAGTCGCCCGGTTTCGCGAGCCAGAACCGCCGAGATCACCGGCACCTTGTGAAGGAAAAGCTTTGAGCCGAAGCTGCCGCCAGCGATTGTAGGCACAATGTTGAGCTTGTGGACCGGTACACCCAGCGTGACCGCCAGAAGCCATCCCACATAATTGTACATCGAACTGTTCACGTGAATAGTGAACTTACCCGTCGCGCTGTCGTGCTCGCTGACGGCGCCGCAGGTCTCCAACGGCTGGGCACCCGACCGGGACCAGCGGAGCGAACGTTTGACAACCCGCTCTGCGCGGGCGAAGTCGCCCGCAACGTCTCCGAAAGAGAACTTGCGGTGCATTGCGACGTTGGTGTCGCCACGCGCAGGATGCAGAACGCCCTCCCCCGTCGCTTGCATCGCCTTGCGCGGATCGTTCATCGGTGGCAGCGGCTCGTACTCGACTTCGATCAGACGTGCCGCGTCCTCGGCGATATAACGGCAGTCAGCCGCGATGATCGCCACCGGCTCCCCGACATGACGGACACGGTCGATCGCAACACAGCGTTGTTCCAGAGGCGGGTTTGAAAAACAGGGCAACGGCCCCGTCGACCTCGCCACGTCCTCGCCTGTCATCACCGCAACGACACCCGGCAATGCACGCGCCGCGGAGGCATCAATCGATATGATGCGGGAGTGCGCATGGGGGCTGGGCAGAGTGGCCGCATGCAGCATGCCAGGCAGGCTCACATCGTCAGCATAGCGGCCCTGCCCGGTCAGAAGGCGCGGGTCTTCGACGCGCTTCATGTCGGTGCCGATCCACTCATCGAGATATGAAAGGGACGACCAGGGGCACCAATAACGAGAAGCACACCGAGAGCCCGCCCGGTTTTTTCCATGACCTCGGCGGCCATTCCCACTTCTTCTCGCCCGCAAACACGACGGCTGCGGTCCCCACGCCCCCCTTCCCTTCGAGATACGCTCGTTGACGAAAGATCGGCAAAGGTGAAGGCCTCTCAAGCTTTTGGCAGCCCGAGACAAGCACTACCGCCATTACCACCTCGGCGATGCGATGCGGATGCGGAGATCACGCCCGAGGACTCGCGAGGGGTTCAAGGAAAAGATTGTGCGGATGGCAGCGTCGCGCACCTTCGCGTCCAGGTCGCGCCGCCTGTTGTCCGGTTTGTCGTGTCTCGGACAAGGAGATGTACGGCCGGCGTGGCCACACTCTCTCGATTAAGCCTTTGAACAAAATGGAGAGCGGCTTATGTGGGGCGCTATCTGGCAGGGTTGGCACGTTCCTTGATTTTCTGTCTCTGCCAGGCGGAAGCTTCAGCTTCGCGCTTGCACTTAAAAAGGGGATAACAATGAAGGCCGACATATCAGCCTATGGTGTAACCGAATTAACTTCTGAAGAAGCATCTGCAACTTCGGGAGGAGTGTTTTGGGCGATCGTGGGAGTATTGGCTGGCCTAGCAGCATCCATTGCAGCCGGAGGCCTCCTCCCTGGAGGTAAATGACGCCAAGAAAGAGAATGCGGTTCTCGTGCGTCGTGGGATGTTGCCCGCTTCGGCGTTTGAACCGGAAGTCTACCAAGCGCGTCTTGGTCGGATGGAGTTGGGGCCCATCCGATCGAGCGCTCCTATGGCGCCCCTGGACGCGCCAAGCTGGAGTTCCAGCGGGACGCGCTCACTGACAGATTTGGCTTGGGGGTGCTGCGGAAAACGGCGAAGGTGGAAGTGAAGACGTTTCACGCTTTTCAGGCGCCTGGCAATTGGCATGACTCCTGTTTTTCTCTTTGCACAGCAGCAGGAGGAGCCCCGATTGCCCTTTACGCCTGCTGCTCCGCCGCGTGTATCGATATTGGTCCGTAAGCCCGCCTACTCGCTTGCCCTCACCCGCCCTCCGGCTTGATGCCGACCGCCTTCATGATCGGCAGCAGCCGTGCCTCCTCGCTGTCGCGATAGGCGGTGATCTCCTGCGATGTGGTCGGCCACGCGGTGGCGCCGAGGTGGACGTAGCGCTCTTGCAGCCAAGGGTCATTCAACGCCTTCACGGTCAGCGAATTGACCTGCGCGACGACCTCGCTCGCGATGTTCGCGGGGCCGATCAGGGCGGCCAGGAGGTGATTTCGTAGCCGGGCAAGAGTTCGGCCATCGCCGGCACGTCGGGAAGCTCTGGCAGCCGCGTCTTCGAGGTGACGGCGACCGGCTTGATCGCGCCGGCGTGACGCTCGGCAGCACGCCCGGCAAGTTGTCGAATAACAAATCGACATTGCCGCCGAGCAGATCGTTCAGCGCAGGCGCGCCGCCCTTGTAGGGCACGTGGCGGACATGAACGGCCGCCATCGAGTTCATCATTTCGCCGGAGAGATGCGGCGACGTGCCGAAGCCGGCGGAGGCGTAGGTGTATTTGCCCGGCTCCTTCCTGAACGCCGCGAGCAATTCCTTCAGGTCAGCGGAGAATAGGTCCTTCTTCGCCGTGAGGATGTTCGGCAATTGCCACATCCCGGAAATGAAGGTGAAATCCTCGCGCGGGCGATACCGAAGCTTTGCGTAGGAGCCGATCGCAAGCACGTTGGCGGCGATACCGCCGAGCCCGACCGTGTAGCCGTCTGGCGGCGCCTTCGCGATCGCATCGGCGCCAAGCACGCCGCCGGCGCCAGCCCTGTTCTCGACCACGAACGATTGGCCGGACACTTCGCTCATCTTCTGGCAGAGCAGGCGCGATAGCGTGTCGGTGGCACCTCCGGCCGGAAAGCCGTTGACGTAGTGCGTGGAGCGGGTCGGCCAAGCCTCTCCGGCGTGGCCGCTGTCCGCCGCAAGCCACTGCGCGGCGATCGAGGCGCCAAGGCCAGCGAGCATGTGACGGCGGTTTACAGGCAACGGCATTACTCTCCTCCGCTCAAGGCGTCTGCAGCGAAGACTCATAAACATATGGTCTTTAAGCATATGGTTTTGGTCAAGGCGCCTCCCATATGGGATATCACGCTTGCGCACCGATATCGCGGCGGATGCGCGCCTATCCGGCACAGCTAAAGCCACCCGATATGATTTCGCCTCATCTGGTCAATTCGGTCAGACGCTGATTTCGTGTAGTCTTCCGTTAAGCCGATGTCGCTTCGCAACCAATCGGATAAGGGAAATCCCTCGACTCTTCCGCGATCGCGCATGATTGCACGCACGGCGTAGCCAAGCAACGATCGGCGCGGCGAGCCGGCGTCGATTTCTAACGCGCGGTTTCTCCAGGTCGCCGCCGTTAGTCGCGACTGCTAGCATCGACCTGGATTGCTTTGCCATCTCCTGAAAAATTGCGACTCTTCGTCTCGCATGTTCTCGCGGTCAGGCCCTCTGGTGCTCGAAACTAAGACTGCCCCTAGTCTTTTCGTTGGCCGGCTGCTGCATATGTCGTCGGCCCCAGCGGGAAGTGGAACCAGGATTGAGGTGATATCGGCTCCTCAGCACCCGCGCATACTGCAGGGCTCTGCATCGGCGAACCCGAGTGGAGCGCTGCATGGCCTGCTGCACCCAACAATCAGGGAAAATGCGGCAAGGCGTGTCCGAGCAAACCAAGACCGAGGATAAGAAACGCCCCCGCACAGATCTGCACGGATCCTGCGTGTGACGAATGCAGATCTGCAATCGAGGCAAGTGCACCGCCGAGTAACATGCAGACAGCGCCTAGCGCTGCGAACGAAAGCGGACTGAACATGGATATTATCAAATTCAGGATCGAAGGTGCTCAAATCGCTATAGTCGGCAAGATGTCGGAGTTCTTCTTCTGGCGCCTCCGCGCAAGAAAGGGACATTCGTCGTAACCGTGCTGAGAACCATAAGGTGCCCGCCGCCGCTCACCCGTCGCTAATGCAGCGAGTGAGCGTCGCGGGTTGATTGACTCAAACTGTCCAGCGATGCATATCCCAATTGGGAGATGCCCTAGTCCAGTCCGCTGATGCTGGCCGCTCGGGAACAAAGCGACCATCACAGCCTTGGTGTTCGAGCACGGGTGCGAAGCGAACTGAAAGAGGCACCAAACGCGACTGCGGCATATCCCCTATAAGGAACCCCGCGATTTACACGGGGCTTCCTTGTAAGTGTGGGGCTTATGATCCGGGAAGGAAGATCCGCCGCGAGTACCAAGGGATCGCGGTAATGCTGATGAGTTGCTCTGAACCATCGAACAGAGGCGCAAGCTGGCGACCCGACGCCTTGAACGAAACTTTCCGCGCGCGATCTGTTCCTGTTACGGTGCTACGCACCACGTCCGCGGCTTGCTCATAGCGATATACGCGATAAAAATCTGGTTTGGCTCCTGAATAGACAAACGATTCGAAGTTGGCCCGTTCAGGCACGCCGCGGGTATATTGAACCTCGACCTGAACCGAATCTCCCCCGTTTGTCGTGAAGGACCATGACTCCTCGACATTCGTCATTCCGGCAACATCGCTGTGAGTCTTTCTCTCCAAGGCAGCTTTCGCGGAGACATAGTTGCCATAGGGGCCTGGAGCGTAACTCGCCGGCGAAAACAGGCCGCCGACTACCATTCGTACAGCCTTTGCCATCCCTTGCTTCTTGGCTGGTATGACCAGCACGGCGCCCCGAACCGCATCCACTGGCTTGCCATCGGCATCTTGAGCCAAGAGCTGGTCAATCAGGACGACTGAGAGATTGGATCCCTTGGACGGACCGGTATCGGGCGCCTCTATCTGCCAGCCTTCTGGCAGCATTTTTTGCGCGGCCGAGTCCGCTACCTTGAAACTAAGAACAGTCCGCACGTCTAAAGTGCTGCTGTACAGTTTGTCGCTTTCGCCTGCAACAGCAGGCTGAGCGAGAAGCAACAAGATCGCTAGGGCGCCTCTGTACATGGTCTCTCCTTCTGATCGATCCGGCATGTGTTCATGTCGCAAAGCGGACTTCGGATGTGGAAGGCCGATACCCCACTCCGCCCCTGTTTCCAATCAAGAGGGCCTGCCAAGGTCCGCAATCGCAAGAAGACAATGAAGCGTTAGATTCGGTTGATCACCTCCCATTTGGGATACGGCAAGCCGGATGCTAATGGTCACTCCATCAGTTTCTCTTTAATCACTTAAGTGACGGGGCTCGTCGGGCCGCACTTTCAACCGCACTGCAAAACCATCCTGCCCAAGAGCGCAGCCAATTCGCTCTGGCGCGACACTCCGACCTTGGAAAAGACGCGCTTAAGCACGACGCGGGCAGTTCCCTCGGCGATACCTAGCCTTTGGGCTGCTTCCACAGGTGAAAGCCCCGACCCAACGAGAGCCGCCACACGCGCTTCACCCAGGGTCAAGCCGAGAAGATCGCGGACGATTGCGGGATCCGCCTTGGCGTTGGCCACGGGATCGACCGCCAAAACGATCACGCGCGCATGCGTTAGAAAATCAGTTGCCGCATCCTGTAGGCTCGCGCCGAGAACTGGGAGAACATACAGAACGAGAGGTCGATCAGACCTTTCCCGGCGAACCAGGATAGGCCTGCTGGAGCTGCTATTTGGATAGACCGAGAGTGCCTGGTCGATTTCGGCCTCAAGATCCCGCTGCTCCGGCGGTCGGCCGGCGGAGAGCCGGTTGTTGATGATCGCCAAGCCGCCGCCGAGACGGCTGGTGGCTGCTGGATTTGAGAAGATGATCCGCTTGCTCGAATCGAGGACGAAAACCCCGATACCGATGCGCGCGAGCGCATCACCGAGCGCCAGCTTGGAGATGTCGGCATCAAACAGCCGCACGCTCAGGCGCAGCGCGTTTTCGGCGTGGCGCGCCAGGCGCGCGAGTACCTCAAGCTCCTCATCCGAAAACGGCGCTTCTGCCTTTGAACGCTGGACGCCGATCCAGACATCGATCAGCGGATCCGGCGAGATTCCGGCACCGGCGACCCAGCCAAGGCCATGCGGAATCAGAAACTGGGTGTAGATCGGATGCTCTTCGATCTCCTGGGGCGTCGCAAGATGGCGATCCGTGACCGCTTCCGTGCGCCTGACGTATCCTTGCTCCACAGCTCTGATGGCGCGAATGTCGTGGCGCCACCACTTCTCCTGGTAGGGTTCCTGGAGAGCGGCAAGCCTGGGTGAAGGGATTGTTCCAAAGGTGCCATCGTCCCGGCGCCACATCAGAACAGTTCCAACTGCTCCGAAGACGTCGGCGATGGCCTGCAACGCGAGCGGCCAATTGGACGGCTGCGGTGCGGAATTGTAAATGGCCTCGATCGCGGCAACGAACCGGCCATTCTCCGAAACGTTATCCATGTCCAGCGTCTTTTCTTCCGTTACGGTCCAAGGCACTTCCGGCCAATATGCCGACGAGTTCAGCTTGCCTGGAAACACCTGTCTTGCCGAAGACTGACTTCAATTGCTGCCTGATTGTGCCGACGGTCACACCTGACTTGATCGCCAAGCCCTCGATAGTGTCTCCCGCAGCAATTCCACGGGCAACTCTCGCCTCAGCGGGCGTGAGATCAAACAACCCTTGAATGACGTCGGGCGAGACGATCGCCGGTTGACTCACGTGGGTTACGATCAGCACGCAAGATGCTAAGCTGAACACATCATTGGCGGCGCCGCGCACCGGAACGACATGAACAATCAATGCCGACATTTCCTCTGTTGCTGCAACTGCAATCGAACGAAGCGTTCCCGAAACATGGCAACTGAGCTGCAACAGTGATGCATTCAGGAGGGTGTCCGCACGGCGATCGACGAGAGCGACGCGAGACGGTCGATCTTGGACGACGTTAGGGATAAGAGCATCGAACAGTTTGTTGGCTGCTGATATCCGATTCGAACGAGACAGGATCGCGCATGGCAGACCTATCAATCCCAGGACTTCGGCAGCAGCTTTGGCCCTCTCGAGACCCAGCCTGCCTGATAACACCGATGCGCGTGCGAGGTGCGAACGCAGTGGGCCGAGTGCGCTGATTGCCTCTGCGCTGACTGGCCCATCCGAAAATCTCCTCTCCCAGCTAAAGATCGCAACGTCCCCGCTCGGCGCCTGAACCACGGTCCCGGCGCACCAGCCCACTCCCTTGCGCCGCAAGTACGAATAGGCGGGATCGTTGTCCATCTCATCCGGGCTGAACAGATCGTAGTCCCCAACAAAGCCCGGATAATTTCTAGAGATCGCACGTTGTGATCGGGGGTTCAGCGCCGCATAGCCATCCGCAATGAAGTCTTCGTACATCTGCCGCAGAACAGGCGAAGCAACGTATCCCGAAAACTGCCTATTAGCGGTAAACAGTATTCCTCCAATGGATTTAATTGGACGTCCGATTTGATCGAAAACATCCTGCCATTTGTCAGGGACAACGGCAGCCTCATAGATATCGTCGATCAGTTGCTCGGTGATCTGCATTAGCGCGCCCCCAACCTAAGCCGGCGCTCTACGGCGCACAAGATGGGCCAGAGGATCGCAAAGCGCTTCCGACCAACATGCCAACGAGTTCAGCCTGTCTGGAGACGCCCGTCTTGCCGAAGACGGCCTTTAGTTGCTGCCTGACGGTACCAACGGCCACTCCAACCTCCATCGCTATGGCATCGACGGTTTTTCCGGCAGCAATTCCGTGCGCAACGTGCGCTTCCGCCGGCGTGAGATCGAACAATCCTTGGATGACTTGGGTGGCTGCGATCGCTTGCTGCGAAACGGTCGTGAGAACGAGGACACAGGAGGCCGTCCCGAAGATATCATTCGCCGCGCCTCGTACCGGCACGATATGTACAACGGAGGCAGGAGCATCCTCGGTCGCAGCGATAGGAATTGAACGCACCTGATCGGCTGATTGACCAGCAACGTGTCTCAGCGCCAGCCCAAGCAAACTATCGGCCCGCTTATCGACCAGACCGATCCGAACTCTTCGATCTTGGATCACTTGCGGGACAAGGTCGTCGAGTAGCTTGTTGGCAGCCAACAAGCGATGGGAGCGAGAAAGAACGGCGGCCGGCAAACCGATGAGACCTAATACTTCGGTCGCGGCCCGCGCCCGCTCCAAGCCCAATCGTCCTGAAATGAGCGCCGCCCGAGCTAGGTGAGCTCTCAACGGATCTAGGGCGGCAACAGCTTCTGCAGAAAACGGCCCTTCTTCGAACCGACGCTCCCAACTGAAGACAACGAGATCCTCGCTCGGCGCCCGAATGACCGTGCAAACGCACCAGCCTCCTCCTTTGCTACGCAGGTATTGGTAGAAGGGGTCCCGGTCCATTTCGTCTGGCGTGAAAAGCTCATGGTCGGCAATGAAGCCGCAATGAGTCCTTGCAAACGCTCGCTCAGTGCGCGGGTTGTAAGGCTCCAGCCCTCTTTCGACGAACTCGGCGTACAAGGAGCGCATGATGGAAGAGCCGGCCCAGCCGTTGCACTGAGAGTTGTGCGTGAACAGCAAACCGCCGATGGAGCCGAACTGGCGCGCAACCCGATCAAGAACGCGGTCCCAAAGTCCTGGAACGGCCGCAGCCTCGTAGACCTGATCAATCAGGTCTTCCGTAACTCGTGACATATACGCCCCCTCGTATCCCCACCGGGATATGACAACACGCATGTAACAGGCGCAATAAGGAGGTACTGCGTGAAAGACGTCTCAAGAAAAAGCTTGCGTACGCTCGGTGATTTAGATGTGGGCGCGAGTGGGTCACTAGCGTCGTAGACGATACGGTGCGAAACGCACCGTTATGCCCTCGATTGCAGCGTGCTTGCTGGCTCGTCCGCACATCGGTTCGTTTCGTACGAAGTTCGCATGCGCTTATCGAAACGCTATCCGTAACGATGCGAGAGGAACATGAGTATGTTACTTCGCCTTCTTTTGAAGAGCCGCGGACGCTGATCCGGGGGCCGGTGGAAGTGTTTTGGGCTGGCGTTGCTGTTCTCTACCAGCGACAACAGCGATCCAAACACGAACGGCAGAAAATACTATCTCAAATGCAATGCCTCGACTCTGGTCACGGCGCCAGCGGTAACGATCTCGGGTGAATAGAACTCAGACTGCCGTTACATCAAAGAACGATGGAGCGATGTATCTGCGAAGCTCGAACTCATTCGCTCTGGCGCTGCTTAGGCAATATCAACTATTTCAGTGAGGCTTGGCCAAGCCGCTAAAGCACGACCGGATGGTGCAAAAGACAGCCCCGCGATCAACGGGGCGAGAAAGAACGATCACTCCGGAGCGCCTATCTTGGCATGGGGTGCGAAGCAGTAGAGTTTGCCATCAGTGCCAATCCATATCCACATGATCGGCATGGGGCCGAACATATGCTTCCCGAAGTGCCTGCCGCAGGTCGGGCACCGGTAGTCATCCGAATACGGACATGGGAGACGCCCTAGTTAGTGCACATCCGCGACCCGCGGCGTAGTAAAGCGTACTTGGCCAGCCGCTAAACAGCGCCGTGTGGCTCGTCGCTCAATGCGGAGCCACTTCACGCGCCAGGCACCTCAAGCGCTGCCTTGGCCGCTAAGATGCGGCGACTTCGCTGATGGCCTCATTCGGCCAATTCCGGCCTTGAGACAACGCCTCAAGCGCTTTCCGAACCATCCCGGCTCTCTTGCGAAGGAACGCATCGTAGTCGGCGCGAATCTTCTTTTCCCGCTCACCTTCCGACGGCATGACTGCATAGCCACCGACATTCAGTTCGTCGAAGGGCACGAGGTGGGAGCGCAGACGATCGCGGACGATCGCTTCACCCAACTCGGCCCGGTCTACCCTTTCGGCCAGATACTTCAAAGGCTCCTTGGCCGAGATATTCCTGTTGGTGCTCATCGTGATAAGAACGCAATTAAGCGCACGGCTGCGTTCCTTTTCCTGGAGATGGCCGTCGTCACGAAGCAACGAATCCGGAAACAGATGATGGTATTCCCTGTTTTTCAGGCGCTCCCTCGTCGCCTGATTGCCATCGGCAATGTCGAAGGCGCCGGCCTTGATCGACAACCCGAGAATTGCCCGAGCCAGCGTCTCCTTGCGTTTGGGCCATCCTGCCTCGATCAACTCCTCAATCGACGGCAACGGAAAATCGGTATCGCTGAAAACCGGAGCCGCACCTCGAGGTCCTTTCTTCAGCAACAGATCTCTGATCGCGCGGTAGTCTTGCAGTGATCTCGTAGACGAAGCATTCTCATAGCGCGAGGTAATGAACGAACGCCATATGTAGGAGCGAACCACCGCGCGCGCATTGCCGTGCTCGTCCAAGGCCTTCGGCAGGTCCTTGTGCAACGCTGCCAGCACCGGAATGACCGTTACCGTCGGCAACCGCTGTTCATCGTAGATGCCCTCCTCCTCCAGGACCTGGACCGCCCATTTGATACCCTCGGAGATATCATCCCAGGCGGTATCGATGCTCGACAGGTCAAGCTGGAAGAAGCTCGCCTGACCGGGAGACTTGTCGGCACGCAGCGCCGCTGTCTGAAGCGCAATCTGTTCGGGCGAGGCGTAGCTCTCCAGAGCGGGACACTTCTCCCTCAAATCAATCATGAGGTCGTGCATCGACTTCCCGGACCGGGCTTCGAACTGCGCGACGATGATGTCGAAGGCGTTCAGCGGCACGGCGGATGTGTTCATCTTGACGAATATATCGAGCGCGGTAGCGGCCTTGGTTCCGGCGTCCAAAACAAGCATTGGAAGATTGAAACGCTTCATTTTGTCTTGCAGATCGCGAAGAGCACCTTCAAGCGCCCGACTGGCCTGCAGATCGTTTTGGACAGCCTCATCATCCGTGGGTGTGAGCCGCACGCACGGCCGAAGATACCCGTAGCCTGATCGACCGGATCATGTGCGGCAAGGGCTTTGGTGACCAACCGAAGGTCGTCAACGGCTTCTCAGATTTGATGGTGGAGGTCTTTGGCGAAGCGAACGGCAAGCACGCGCGATCTGCCGTCGGCATGGCTGGCCTTCCGTTCAACAACGCCGTGGAGGTTGAGATGATCGTCGAAGTGACGGATTGAGACGACCAATGATCGCGAAGTGATCGCTGCATGCGAGACGACCTTGTTCTGTAGTTTTGACCAATGGAATCTGGCGTTTTCTCTGACTGAGATTCGGTCACACGGATTCGTTGCTGTATTGGAACGCGGCGACCTAGGGCGCAGCCAGAACAATAAATGACCCCGGCATCGCGCGAGCAACGGCGCCATCACCCAAACGTGGATGGAAACTGACAATCTCTTTTGGTTGTTTATTCACATTGCTTCTATCCATGAGAGAGTCCCGGTATTTTCGCGACGAGGCTCTTCTGACCGCTTCGAACGTAGAAAAGGGAGCTTGACGGCATTTCCCGCTCCTAACCGAGCATTTTGATCTTCGTTGTTCCGCCAACGATTTGAGGAGTGGATTATGATTCGGTTTGCGACGAACCTGGCCATCCTTGCCTGCGGCGCGGCTCTCAGCTGTTTTCAAATAAGTCACGCGCTTGCCTGGGGCGACGAAGGTCACGAAGTTGTAGCGCTCGTAGCGCAGTCATTCCTTGATGTAGATGTGCGCAAGCGCGTCAATGCACTGCTTGCCGCCGATACCGACTCGCTCACAGCGCACGATATTGCGTCCGCGGCCACTTGGGCGGACAAGTTTCGGGACACGAACGTCAACAATTCTCGCGAGCGGACGCGTCAGTGGCATTTCGTTGACATCGAGATCACGGCTCCGAACCTTGACGATGCCTGCTTTAATCATCCCCCAGTTCCCAATGGGACGCCCGCCTCCGATGGGCCGGCATCCGATTGTGTTGTCGACAAGATCGATCAATTCGCGGCCGAACTCGCCAACCCCGCCACAGATATCGAGGAACAAGTCGTCGCGCTCAAATTCTTACTTCACTTCGTCGGCGACGTGCACCAGCCATTGCACAGCTCAGATGATCACGATCGCGGCGGCAATGCCAAGAGGGCCTCGGCAGCCGGGCTCAGCGCAGGCAATCTCCATCATTTTTGGGACACCGAATTCGTAACCCAACTAGGACCCGATCCACAGACGATTGCCTCCGATCTCATCGGGCACATCACGAAAGATCAGCAGACGCAGTGGCAATCAGGGACCCCCGCCGACTGGGCCAAGGAGACGTTCGCGCTGTCGAAGGACGATGCGTACGGGCAGCTTCCAGCTCCCAACGCGCGTGGAAGCTTTCGGTTGACGGACGACTACGTCACGACCGCAACAAATGACGTCGGAATCCAGCTGGGCAAGGCGGGCGTGCGGCTGGCGATGATCCTGAACCAGACACTGCACAAACCATAGGTATTTGGCGACGGCAAGGTCTGCGAAATTCACAGCCGGCCGAAGAGACAATGAGGCTCCGCTCAGACGTATCGTTTCAGAGCAAGGATGTAAGCTCGCTTGTCAGGAAGTTATTGGCTGCCTAGAAGCGCAGGCGGTCGAGGAAAGAAATGCTATGACCGAACGCGACGTCCATGCTGTTGTGCTCGTGATGCCGGACGGGCGCGGATCAGGCCTCGTATCACGGCCATGGCAATCGAAGCGACGCGGATCGCTGACGCGAGCGGGAGACGGCCGTGGCTAAGAGTGTGTTTGGCCGCCTTGGTGTTGGCGTCCTGGGCGACGCGACGGTCACGCTAGGTGCGGTCGAAACCCTGATGACATGCTTGCCGGAAATTTCGACCAGCAGTCGGCAAAAGCTGCTCGATGGCATTATCGCTGCCGCCGCCGAACACGGGCCATTCGACTTAGAGTACGGCAAGCCTAGTAACCGACACCAGCTGACGCTCGACGCCGAACAAGTCATTTCGGTGTGCCGGGGCATTATCGATCACGCTGATGCGACGGTGCGTCGAACCTTTGCCAATCGTCTCGCCCGTGCCGACTGGGTCGAGGCTATGCCTTTTTTGGGGTATCTAGCCGGCGACACCGACACGTCGGTTCGCCGGAGCGCCTATGCCGGCGTGAAGCGACACGATCCACCGCTCTTCCAGGCACTAAAGACGATCGAGGAGCTGCCCGCCGCCGCCGCTGGGCGATTTGCGTCATCGCCGGCTTCTTTCGAGGTGCTGTCTCTGTCACCTGACATCGAATTGGATACGCTGCCGGAGGACTCACCGACTAGCCGGAAGGAATCGTCGGAGACGACGCGGCAGTTCACCGCCATCAAACGGCGTACCAGTCTCGACTACGCCTCCGACCGCAAGGCTCCCGGCCAAGGAGAGATCACCCTGCTGCTTCGGGTGGAGGGCGCCGAGGACGCCGCACGCAGTCTGGATATCCGCGTGCCCGCTGGAAAGGAACATGCAACGCTGCTTTTGCACGTGAGCTCACAGTCCGCTTCCCTGAAGGTTGAGCCCGAGGTCCAGACGATTCGCGTTCCGCGCAATGGCGACAGCGACGAAGCCCGCCTGCGGGTCATGGCGCTGCACGCGATCAACGGCGAAGGCGAAGTGGCCATCACGATTTTCGACGAGTTTCGCCTTGTCGGCAGCATCGCCGTCATGTTCCGAGCGGAGGTCCGTGATGGCGCACTCATTCTCGAGAAGAGCCGCGATATGTTGTTCCGCGAAGCTGGCGACAGCGGAGCCGCGCCGTATATCGGTCCAACGATCCAACTGTCGCTCACCAATGAAGCTCCTGCGCGCATCCAATTTCACATGCCGGCGCTGAACGAGTCGGGCCAACTAGAGCTGGTGCCGCTCGGCAGCTCTCGCGACGACTACGACGCTTTCGCGGTGCTCAATGCCCTCGCCGCGGCGAGCACGCGGATCGAAAGCATCGAGAAGAATCTCGGCAACCCGCGTAAGGTTGGGGTCGCGAGCGGCGATCAGGTGCTGGAGCTGCTGGCTATGGACTTCCATGGCATTGCGCGCGAGATCGTAGACAATCTGATCTCGCTGCAGACGCGGACCGTGCTGGCCCGCCTCGACGCGAATGCGGTGGTACAATGGGTGCTCAAGAGCCCGAAGCTTGACGCCGTTCCTTGGGAGCTGGCGTTTCAGACTGCCGCCCAGTCCACTCTCAAGGAGCCGATATTGCTCGTCCGGGTTCCGGTGCGTGACGACACCGGCGCAGCTGGCTCTCCGAGGACAGCCGCCAACGTGGCCGCATCACCGCAGACCAAACGCAGGCTTGTGTATGTGGTCGGCGACGGCGTGGCCTCCAACGCAACCACGCTGAACGGGGTGCTCGAAGTCGTCAACGTCGCCAGGAATAAGGGTCTTGACGTTGTCCCCAACGTTACCGGCGGCGCTCGCGAGCCGATGAACCTGCTAAAGCTCAGGGACAGCGTCCCCCAGGCCGACATCATTCATTTTCTCTGTCACGGCATCGTCGAGTCCTCGGGCAGTCTGTATCTTAGAATCGAGAACAACCTCGGCGGCCAATTGTTGCCGCACCAAATCCGCACTTTCGCGCTTCCAAAACAGCCATTGGTGTTCGTCAATGCCTGTTCGTCGGCGGCGGCGACATTTGGCGCGGCCGGATTCACCAGTTTCGCTCGCAGTTTTTTGGCCGCTGGTGCTTCGGCCTACATCGGAACGTTGGCCCCGGTCGTCACCGCGACGGCGCTGCGTTTCGCGACCGCGTTCTTCGATGGCCTGCTGGGCAAGGGCCTCAGCATTGCCGGAGCAATGAACGCTGCACACGCGGATATGGCTGGCGATCCCGATCCGACGTGGCGTCTCTATGCGGTTTACGGCGACCTCGGAGTCGCTCGCGTGTCTGCGTCATGAAGGTCGGGAGGGTCAGATGAATATGAAGGACTGGGTAATCGTCGTGCTGACGGCGGTGTTCGTAGCCCTGTATGTGCTTGCGCTCGCTGGCGTACTGCAGCCGCCGGGCAATGACAAGTTAGTGGTCCAGATCTCGCCAATTATCTCAGTGATCATCGGCTATTATTTCGGCCGGATACCGGGAGAGAAGAACGAGCAAACACTCCGGCAACAGGTTAATGACACTCGGAATGAGCGGCAGCAGGCGGTGGACCAGATGAACCAGGCGCAGAACGCGCGGAACGATGCCGTCCAGCAGCGTGAGAGGTTGGCGACGAAGATTGCCGACGCAAAGGCTGCGCTGAGCGCCGCTGCACCGGCGGCTCCGCCCGAGCAACTCGCCGCAACCCTCAGCGGCGGTGGCGCGGCGGCGCCTGACCCAGAGGCGGTGCAAAAGGCGGCCACGGCCGCCCTCAAGGTGCTCGAAACCCCGTAAGCCGCCGCCTCTACTCGACCATGTGGACGTCGCGATTCTGCTTGGCCGGGCCGTCAATTCAGAACGTCTCAATTGTGCGATCGACGTCATGCGCCAGCGCTTCATGCAAACGGGTCGTATGGCAAACGCAACCTGCGAGGAGTATTTTACGATGCCGTTCGGAGACAACCAAGCGCCCCGACCTGAACGATCCTATCTCAATCTTTTTGAGCCCCCGCCACAGTTGGTTGAGCCTGCCGTCCGGGCCTGCCGGTTATTCAACACGATGCTGGACCTCATCTTCTACAACGTGCCGGCGTTGGCTATTCAGCTTGCCGAAAGAGACGCGCCGATGCGAGCCCGTGAGGAGAAACCTCCTTCCCGCATCGTCCAGTTCGATGCGCTCAGCGATCCGGAAGGCTCACTTCTCCTGATCGACGCCAATACCGCGCCCTACGTCCACAGATATACAGATGTGGAGCTGTTCCTGGCTTCGCCTCACGCGGAGACGCGCGCTGTCGAGATCGCCACGATTACGGGAGTTGGGAGCTCGGCGCTCGGCAGCGCCGCGATGGCATGGGACATCTCTCGCGCGCTCGGAAAGCCCGTGCTTGCGATTGTTCCCGGATACGGCATGGCGGACGTCATGCTACAGGCACTTGGAGGGTGGTTCGGCTTCGGCCTCTACGACTATGTGCATGCAAAGAGCCTGATCCAGAACACTCTCGCCAATGCCACGCCCCGGACCGCGAGCATCGGCCGTCAACTGTCGGCGTCCACACCGGACGCGAAGACGCTTCATGGCGCACCCGTTTTTCGCCACGGGTCCGGCTCCTCGGACGTACTGCACGCGCTCCTCCTTCATCGCGAGACTCCGTTCAGGCTGCTGGTTGGACACAGCAAGGGCGCCCTGCAGATTGGAAATGCGATCCGTTCCCTTCCGCCGGAGCGAACGCAAGACCTCCACGTCGTGACGCTTGGCTGCCCGATCTCGAGTGATGTCGAAGGCGTGCGCTACTATCAATACCTTGGGCTGTTCGACGCCCTGGGACAGCTCAATATGTGGGGACACCTGCCAAACAAATGGCCGCCGACCTGGCACAGCACTAACCCCAAGTTGCCGCCCGCAATGGCGGCGGGAACATACACGGTAGACGCGTTCCTGCCTGCTCCAAGCCGAGATTCACCGTCCACTTAACTGCTGTGCGACATTCATCGGCAGCGAAAGCCTGGCTGATAGGGAGCTCGACAGGTCCAAGATTCCGGCCAATTCCCGTATTCCACGTTTAGGAGGCGCTCTACATGCGACGAAAGCAACCATGGCCAGGGGAGCGTTCAACGTGTGGAGGTCATTGGACGGGATGGAAGCTGTGCTCACCACTGCGCTCTGCCTAGCTTGGCGCGAAGAGCGCGGCCGCCACGAAGGTCCCCCTCTGCAAAGCGCATGAGAAGCGCAACCGTACGTTTCGTACCGGAGTGCGGCGACGCCATTGCCACCAACCGTCTTGCCTCGTGTCGCGGCAGTCCCGCATAGACTTGCGAGCGTCCTTCCCGCAGAATGAAGCGAAGTTCGGATTCGGGACACTCGCGCACAGGTCCAGTCCAACCATGGCACTCGCACCGCTGATCGCCCTACGCCCATGTCGGGAAGCGCTTTGCCGACGGTCACGACGGCGAACGCATCACAGCCGTTGACGATGTCTCGCTCGATATTGCCGCGGGCGAATTCCTGGCGATCGTCGGCGCATCCGGCTCCGGCAAATCCACCTTGTTGCGGCTCGCCAACCGCCTGCTCGATCCCGACAGCGGCTGCATCATGGTGGAGGGCCAGGACGTGCGCGACATCGATCCGGTGCGCTTGCGCCGGCGCATAGGCTACGTCTTCCAGAGCGGCGGGCTGTTTCCACACATGCGCGTTTTCGACAACATCGCCGTCACGCCGAGACTGCTCGGCTGGCCCACCGCCGAGATCGCCGCGCGGGTCGACGAGCTCCTCGACCTGGTGCGGCTCGATCGCTCCCTCCATCGCGATCGCCTTCCGCATGAACTGTCGGGCGGGCAGCAGCAGCGTGTAGGCGTGGCGCGGGCGCTCGCCGCCCGCCCCCGCATCATGCTGATGGATGAACCCTTCGGCGCCCTCGATCCGCTGACCCGCGATACCCTCGGCGAGGAGTACCGCGCGCTGCATCGCAGTCTCGCCTTGACCACGGTCATGGTCACCCATGACATGACAGAGGCGTTGCTGCTTGCCGATCGCATCGCGGTGATGCGGGCCGGACGGGTTATGGCGCAAGGCCAGCCGGCTGAGCTGTCAAACAATAACGACCCCTATGTGGCGGAGCTATTGCGTACGCCCAGGCGCCAGGCTGAGCGGCTAAACGCCCTGCTCCCGGGAGCAAGCGCGGGATGAGTTTCCTGACCGACCCTCGTTGGCGCGACGCTGCGGCGCACCTGCCGGATTACCTTGGCAGCCATGTTCAGGTCAGCCTGGCAGCGCTCGCGCTCGGGCTTGTGATCAGCCTGCCGCTCGCGATCCTCGCACACAACGATGCTGTGATCCGCAGCATCCTGCTGGGCCTTGCCAGCGTCGTCCAGACCGTGCCAGGACTGGCGCTGCTCGCGCTGTTCTACCCGCTTCTGCTCGCCATTGCGTCGTTGACACTTCACTGGTTCGGCTTCGACTTTTCCGCGTTCGGATTTTTGCCCGCCATGCTGGCGCTGGCGCTCTATTCCATGCTGCCGGTGCTGCGCAACACCATCACCGGGCTGAACGGCGTCGATCCCGCGCTGATTGAGGCGGCGCAAGGGGTCGGTATGACGGCGCGGCAATCGCTGTTCACAGTGGAATTGCCGTTGGCGCTGCCAGTGATCATGGCCGGCATTCGCACCTCGGCGGTGTGGGTGATCGGGACCGCGACATTATCGACGCCGATCGGGCAGACCAGCCTCGGCAATTACATCTTCGCCGGCTTGCAGACCCAAAACTGGGTGCTCGTGCTGTTCGGCTGCGTCGCCTCGGCGCTGCTGGCGCTCGCGGTCGATCAACTATTAACGCTCATCGAGCGCGGATTGCGCGAGCGCAAACGGCTCCGCACCATGCTCGGCAGCGTCGGGATCGCCGCACTGGTCGCGGCGACGCTGATCCCTTCGATGGCACGGACCCCATCGGCCTACGTCATCGGCGCCAAGACGTTTGCCGAGCAATATGTGCTCTCCGCGCTGATTGGGCAGCGGCTCCAGGCGACGGGATTGCAGGCCTCGACGCGCGAGGGGCTTGGCTCCAGCGTGATTTTCCAGGCACTCGCGGCCAACAACATCGACGTCTATGTGGATTATTCCGGCACGCTGTGGGTCAACCAGTTTCACCGCACCGATATGCCGCCGCGCGAAGCCTTGCTCGCCGAGTTGACGAATATCCTGACAAAGCAGGACATCACCCTGCTCGGCGCGCTCGGCTTCGAGAACGCCTACGCGCTGGTGATGCCCCGGCAGCGCGCCGATGCACTCGGTATTCATTCGATCACCGACCTGGCCGCGCACGCGCCGACACTGTCGATTGCGGGCGACTACGAGTTCTTCTCGCGCCCCGAATGGAGCGCCCTGCACAAGGCTTACGAACTCTCATTCCGCACGCAACGACAGATGCAGCCGGATTTCATGTATGCGGCAGTAGCGAACGGCGACGTTGACGTCATTGCGGGCTACACCAGCGAGGGGCGGATCAAGGAATACGACCTGGTGACGCTGGCCGACCCCAAGCACGCGATCCCGCCCTATGATGCGGTCCTGCTGCTGGCACCTCGGCGGGCGCATGATGCGGCGTTGCAGGCGGCGCTGAAGCCGCTGCTTGGCCGGATCGACATCGCGACAATGCGCGAAGCTAATTTGCGCGCCAGTGGCAGCAATGCGAACTCCTCGCCCGCCGCGGTGGCGCGTTGGCTGTGGCAGAGGATCGGTGGGCAGTAGGGCGGGACGTACTTTGCCCGTCGCCGCAGCCCGGACGAGCAGGCGTATGTCAAGTTTGATTGTGCAGCCGCACGACGTCGTCGAACCGAACATGCTAAGCATGGCTACGGGAACAGTCCACGCGTCTCCTTTGCGCCCGCACGTGCCGCCCGCGCCCAGGATCGCGGACACAACTTTCACGGCTGTGTATGTCTTCTGCTTCGTCGATGTGCATGCGGATTGCGCAAGCGATGCACAACACCGACCAAGCGGTTCAACGCTGTACCGATACTCCGCACCTGGCAAACTGACGCCGGGATTTACAGGACTTCTGGTTGTTGGATTGACCGTAACGTTTTCTGCGATCATCGCCGAGTTCGTCCGCGCCGGATCCTGTGCTTTCCCGTCCTGAGGCGAGCTAGAGCGGTTTCCAGTTGAGGTGAATCGGAACAGTCAAAGGGGATTCCCACGGGCACGCAAATCAGATTCGGTGTTGCCCGCGACAACATGCGGGGCATGCGATGGCGAAGGGATACTCCAAGGACCTCAGGGTGCGTGCGGTTGAGCTTGTTGAGTCCGGCGAAAGCGCACGTGAGGCTGCGCGCATTCTCAATCTCGGCGCTTCGACTACGATCCGATGGATGGATCGTTGGAGGAAGACCGGAAACGTTGAGGCCAAGCCCGGCACCGGGCACAGCCGCTCGCCGTTGGAGCAGCACAAGCAGTGGCTGATCGAGCTGATCGCCGCGGAGCCGGACCTGACGCTCGAGGAGATCCGCGCGCGTCTGCGCTCTCAGAGAAAGCAAAAGGCCGGCATCGGTTCGATCTGGCGTTTCTTCGACCGTCACAGCATCACCTTCAAAAAAAACACTGCACGCCGCCGAGCAGGATCGACCTGACGTCGCTGCCGAGCGTGCCGCGCTGAAAGCCGAGCAGCCCAAGCTGCGTGCACCGCGCCTCATCTTTATCGACGAGACTGCGGTCACGACGAAGATGGTCCGGCACTATGGGCGCTCTCCTCGCGGTGAGCGCCTCGTCTCTGGCGTGCCCCATGGTCACTGGAAGACGCTGACGCTTGTCGCCGCGCTGCGCATCGATGGCCTCACGGCGCCCTATGTCATCGACGGTGCAATGGATGGGCCCTCGTTCCTGGCTTATGTCGAGCAAGTCCTGGCGCCGACCTTGCGCAAGGGCGACATCGTCTTCATGGACAACTTGCGCACTCACAAGATCGCCGGTGTCCGCGAGGCGATCGAGGCTGTCGGCGCCCGCGTGCGTTATCTGCCGGCCTACTCGCCCGACCTCAATCCAATCGAACAGGCCTTCTCCCGGTTGAAAGCTGCGCTGCGCAAAGGCGCCACCCGCACGGTCCAAGCCCTGCTCAAACTCATCGGCAAACTCGTCAAGTCGTTTGCGCCGCAGATGTGTGCCAACTACTTTAGGCATGCTGGATACACCAGACGATCCACATCATGTGGAAAATGCTCTAGCCAGCCATTCCGAGCGGGCTTAGACGGGGCAGCGATGCAGTGTTGTCCGAGCGCCGCAGGAGCTCGAGCACGTGTCGCTTCAGACGCACGAACTCGCTCTCGGTGACGAGCTCGCTCTGCCGCGGCCGCCCAAATGGCAGGCGAATGTCGTCGATCACCCGTCCCGGTCTCGCGCTCATGACGATGATCCGATCGGCCAGGAACAGCGCTTCCTCAATATCGTGAGTGACGAACACCGTCGTCGTCGGAATCTTGGTCCAGATGTCGAGCAGCACCTCCTGCATCAGGCTGCGTGTTTGGGCATCGAGCGCGCCGAACGGCTCGTCCATCAACAGAACCCGCGGCTGATTGATGAGAACCCGCGCGATCTCGACCCGCTGCTGCATGCCACCGGAGAGCCGCGATGGATAGAAGCCTTCGAAACCCTCCAGGCCGACCAGTCTGAGGATGTCGTCCGCGGCACGGCGCCGCTCAGCCTTACCGACACCGCGCATCTTCAGCCCGAAGGCGACGTTGTCGCGGACCCGTTTCCAGGGAAACAGCGTGTGCTGCTGAAAGACGATCCCTCGATCCGGGCTCGGACCCAGGATCGCCTCATCGTCCACCATCACCTGGCCTCGTGTTACCTGCAAATGCCCAGCCAGCGCGCCGAGCAAGGTCGATTTGCCGCAACCGGACGGACCGAGCATGCAGACCAGCTCAGCCGGGGCGATCGTGAAGTCGAGATCGCGAACCGCCTCAAACGCATCCCTGCCCTCTCCAAGAGAGATGGAGAGGTGGCTGACGTCGATCCGTCCCGGTGTGCGCTGCAATATTCGACACCCGAAGGTTCATCGCGCGACCTCCGCACGGCGCCAGGGCATCAAATATTGTCCCAGTGCCGTCAACAGCCAGCTGCTGCCCATGCCGAGCAGACCGATGACCAGCATACCGACCATGATATCGGCATAGTTCTGCAGCGTATAAGCCTCCCACGTGTAATAGCCGATCCCGAACTGGCCAGAGATCATCTCCGCCGTGACGAGGCAGAACCAGGAGGTACCCATACCGATGGCAAGGCCTGTGACGATGCTGGGCGCAGCGCCCGGCAGAATGATTTCCCACAGGATCGCCGCGGGGCGGCCTCCGAGGCTGCGTGCGGAGGCAATCAGCCTGCGGTCGATATTGGCGACGCCGTGCACCGTGTTCAGGATGATCGGAAACAGTGCGCCGATGAAGGTGATGAAAATCATCGAAAGTTCGGACGATGGGAAGATCAGAATTGACAACGGTATCCACGCGACCGCCGGAATCGGCCTTAGCAGTTCGAGCGGCGGCAGCAAGAGATCGCCGGCGGCACGCGAGCGGCCGATCGCAAAGCCAAGGGCTATTCCGAATACCACCGCGGCTCCATAGCCCGCGAACACCCGCCACAGGCTACTCGTGATATGCGCGAGGAGTTTTGGCGACTTCGCGAGGGCGATTGCCGACTGCACAACCTCCGTCGGCGGCGGCACGTTGCGGAAGGTGGCGATGCCGAGATTCACGTGCAGCACGGAAGCGAGCTGCCAAAACGCAATGCAGACTGCGATCGAAAAACCACGTACCAGCCAACGCAGCGCGAACCGATCCTTGCCGAGTTTTGAGACCATTACCTGCTCGCTATGACTGCATCGCGCGCGCCGGCGTAGTCAAGCACTTGTCCGCCATGCTGCGTCGACCACTTCTCGGCGCGATCCTTGAGCAGGAACGCACTGAGCCCTCCGTCTGGTGAGCGCACGAACCAGGCCTGGCTTGCGAAAAGCTTGATGCCGCTCTCGCGATCCTGGGCATAGACCACGCGGATCGTCTTGCCCTCCTTCTCCAACGCCGCCACCGCCCTCAAGGCACTTTCCGGCGAGCTGTAGTGACGAACCTGAGGCTCATCCCAGACCCAGATCTGCGCCACCCGGCTGACATCTGTGATATCGGCCCCCGTTGTCGCATCTTTCGCCTTGAGCGCAAGCTGGCCATAGTCCTTGAGCTGTGTCTCATAGTCGCGGCCGGATTGCGCAAACGCGGCACGGATGAGTTTGTCGGTCACGAACTGGTTGACGTCGATATCACTATCGGTGCGCTTGAGGTGCTTCAACGTCTCGATCGACGTCGCAACCGCTTGCCGGTATTCCGGCTTCCAAGTGAGGTCACGAGTCTGCAACCCGAGCGGCCCATGGAAGAGGTAAACGACCTCGGCCTCGATGCCTGTCACTTTCTCGATCAACTCGCTGTATTTCTCGGGCTCTTCTGCGATCAAGCGGTCCGCCTCGAGCGCGGCCCGCAAATAGGCGGTGACGATCTCCGGATACTTTTGCGCATAGTCGTCATCCACCAAAGCGCCGTGAAACGTCGGCGCCCCCGCTTGCGAGCCGTCAAAGATCTTGCGAGCAAAGCCACGCCACGGAAACAGCTCCGCAAATGGTACAAAGTCCGCATGCGCCTCGATCTTGTTCGCCTGCAAGGCGGGCCCGGCGACCTCGGGGGCCTGGGTAATGATATTGACGTCGGTTTCCGGATTCCATCCTTGAGCTTCGATAGCGCGGAGCAGCATTCCATGGGACGTTGAGGCGAAAGGAACGGAGATCGTCTTGCCCTTCAGATCCGTGATCGACTCTGCCGGTGAATTTAACGGCACCACGATGCCATTTCCGCTGCCTTCGGTGCTGCCCGACAACACGCCGATGAAGAGGCTGCGCCGGCCGGCTTTCCGGAAGGCCACCCCGTTCAGCGAGCCCGGGAAGTCCGCCATCGCTCCAAAATCAAGCTTTCCGGCCACCATTTCGTTGGTCAGCGGCGCACCGCTCGTAAAGTTCTTCCACTGGATGTCGTAGGTGACGTCCTTGTATTTCCCGTCATGTGGCAGGAATTGCTCCAAGAGCTTCAACTGGCGGATCAGAAGGCCGCCGGTTGCGCAATTGATCGTCGTATCCTGCGTCCCGACAGCAACGCGAATGGTTTCGGCATGCGAAATGCCCGTGCCGCCAATCGCCACCAGGGCGACCGCGGCGGTCAGTGTGACAAGTTTTAACGAGATCATTGGCCCCCTCTTCCGATTGCTGATGGCGGGCAGATGACCGCCAGCAAATCCGGCACTAACAATTGAGCCGACGTCGTGCACGCCGAAGCAATTACTTGCGTTGCGACTTGCTCCGTTCGCGCCATCTCAATTCTGTCGCAATGCGCGAATGGGAACCGCCAAATATTTTCTCACTGCGCAGCTATGAGAAAATGAATCGTTCGCTCACCAATACACATTTGACATCACTTTGCTAAGTGCATTCCACGTCAATCAAAGAGATGGACTTTGGGTTTGCCTGCCTCTTAGCTTGGTGCGAACCGCAAGGCGAAGCGATGGCAATGCCCGTACTTAAAGACGCATCCGAAGCCGAAACCCAGGACCTGATCGCGCGCGCTGGCGCCACAGTCCAGCTTGGCTGGCCTACCAGTCATCGAGCTGCCGCAACGTCTGATCGTCGCATCGCCGCAGCCGACTCCGCCCTCTTCCTGAGCGAGAGCATTGAGGGGCTTAACGTTGGCGCCCATTTCCTCGATCGCTTGTCGGCCATCGAAACGACGCAGGTGCTCGCTGCCGGCCGAAGCGTATCTGTCCCACAAGGAGAGATGGTGTTCAGCCAGGGCGAACATCATGACGGAATCTTCATCATCAGGCGCGGCCAGGTTCGGGTCTATTACACTGCCCCCTCCGGCCGGGAGATCACTTTGGCCTATTGGACGCCTGGACATTTCATCGGAGGGCCAGAGATCTCAGGCTTCGGTGTGCACATGTGGTCCGGCGTGGCCGTTGAGGACTGCGAGATCGCCGCATTGTCTCGCCTCACATTGCAAAAGCTCCTTGTGCAGATCCCTGCTTTCGCACTGGCCATGATCGACGGGCTGATCGCCAAGGGCAAGTGCTACTCCTCGATGGCGCAGATGCTGGGCACGCGCTCCGTGATCGAGCGGCTGGCGCAATATCTTTTGAACCTCGCTGAACTCTACGGAGTTGCGGATGGAAACACCGTCCTGATCAACCGCAAGGTCACGCACGACCAGATCGCCGCAATGGTCGGCTCTACGCGTCAATGGGTCACGATGATGTTGAAGCGTTTTCAGACCAAGCACATGATCAGCATCCAGGGAAACGTCATCCGTATCAAGCGGCTCGATTTGCTCAAGAGGATCCTGTTCGAGGATTAGCACGCGCCTCGATCTGTTGGAGCGCCCAACTCACGGTCTTCCTGACGTCTGGATCAGCGTCGCGCACGCGTGCGATCAGCGCATCACGCGCGAAGGGAACCGCGATTTCACCAAGCGCGGCGGCGGCATCCTTACGGAGCGAGGGCAGCTCGTCTTCGAGGAAGGGGATGATGGCTCCCACCGCTCCCCGAACCCGGAGTTTGCCCAGGCTTTGCAGAGCCTTCTGACGAACCTGCCAATAGCCGTCGTCCAACGCTCCGGTAAGCGTCATTGCTGCGGAGGCCTGACCGATCCGCCCGATTGTCTCCGCGGCGACTGCCCTCACCTGCCATTCCCGGTCCGAAAGCGCGGCGGCGGCGGCCTGGGCAGCGGCCTCATTCCGTGCAAAGGATAGCGCATCGACCGCGGCAAGCCTGACATCGGGGTTCTCATCCTTGCTCGCATGGATCAGCGACGGGAGTGCTTCGAACAGCTTGAGATAGCCGACCACTCCGACCGCCTGCGCGCGCACTGCAGGCTCATTGTCACTGAGTGCGACAATGGCCGGCTTGAGTGAAGCGCTGACCTGGAGCGCCTTCAAAGCGCGAAGGATCGCGGCCCGTACGAAGCTGGACGGATGCGTTACCAATGGCAGCAGGATGACGCTGGTCCCGGGGTCGCGGAGCTCCGCCAGACTGTCCGCAGCCGCCTGCGCGACGCCAGTTTCGGGATCGACAAGAGCGTCAGTCAGCGCCTTGGCCACGTCAACGCCATCGAAGTCTCCCAACGCGCGCGCGGCCTGCAGCCTGACTGCCGCATCGACGTCACTCGCCGCTCGCACCAGCAGAGGCACGGCTTCATCCGTCGATGTCTCCACGAGTTCGATTACCGCAAGACGGCGGACCGATGGGTCGGGGCTTTGCAGCCGTTCCGCGATTTCATCGAGATCGCCAAAGGCCTCGAATGGCTCGAATGCGGTCATGTCAACGCAACAGATAGGGAATGTTGACAGTCACGGCACCGGTTGGACAATCGGCCTCGCAGGGCATGCAGTACCAGCATTCGTCATATTTCATGTAGGCTTTTCCGGTGAGATCGCTGATCCTGAGCACATCGAGCGGACAGACGTCGACGCAAACCGTGCAGCCTTTGTCGGCGATGCATTTGGCCTCATCGACGACGACGGGTACGGTTGTAGGCGTATGAGCAATCGGCATATGGAGTCCATATTTTACGCGTGCTGGCGAATGCGCTGGCGGTCGTAAGCCGAACGCTCGGATTCGTCGATTGGGACGATATAGGGTGCGATCGTTCGCTTCTCCGCGGTCATGCACCCGTTCTGCTTGCGCAGGATGGTGTGGCAGAGCCATTCGTCGTCATTCTTCTCGGGATAGTCGACGCGGTGGTGGTAGAGGCCCCAGCGGCTCTCGGTGCGGAACAGGGAGGCGAACGCCGCCATCTCGGCGCAATCGAGAATCGAGGCGGCCTCCAGCGAGCGCATTAATTCGTGCGCATCGCGTGCCACCATGGCATTTTCCATATCGTCGCGGATTTCGGCAAATCGAGCCTGCCCGAGCCTCATCTTCGCCGTGACCTTTGGCGGCTGAAGATAGTCGTTCACGAAGCGTCGCGTCTTGTATTCGAGCTGGTTCGGCGGAATGCCGTCCTCCCGCTTCGTCGGCGCCAGCACACGGTCGCGCTCCCGCGCGACATCGCCAGGGTCATAGTCGGGAAGATCGACATTGGCCGCGAATTCGGCGGCGTGCTCGCCGGCCACCGCGCCATTGGTAAAGGCGCCGAGCATATAGTTGTGCGGCACACTTGCCATATCGCCGGCAGCATAGAGGCCCGGCACAGTGGTGCGCGCGAACTCGTCGACATGGACGCCGGATGCGCTGTGGCCTGAGCAGAAACCGATCTCGGAAATATGCATCTCGATCATGCGCTCGCGGTAATCGGTGTCGCGATTTTCGTGGAAACGCCCGCGCGACGGCCGTTCGACGTGATGCAATATCCCCTCGATCTTGCCGATGGTGTCGCTATGCAGATGGTTGAGCTTCAGGAACACGGGACCCTTGCCCGATTGCAGCTCGTCATAGAATTCCTGCATCATCTGGCCAGACCAGTAGTCGCATTCGATGAAGCGGTTGCCGTCGCTATTGGTCGTGTAAGCCCCGAACGGGCCGGCTACGTAGGCGCAAGCGGGTCCGTTGTAATCCTTGATCAGCGGATTAATCTGGTAGCATTCGAGATTCGCGAGCCCCGCTCCGGCGTGATAGGCCATCGCATAGCCGTCGCCGGAATTGGTGGCATTCTCGTATGTGCCCCAGAGATAGCCGGACTGCGGCAGGCCCAACCGTCCCGCCGCGCCAGCGCAGAGAATTACGGTCTTTGCGCGCAGCACGAGGAATTCGGCGCTACGCGTTGAGACCGCGATCGCGCCAGCAATCTCGCCATCGCGTCCCGTCAGCAGACGCGTTGCCATATAGCGATTGGAGATCAGCGCCTTCTCGCGGCGCAACTGCCGGTACAGCGCCTTTTTGACGGTATCGCCGTTCGGCATCGGCAGCACGTAGGAGCCGAGGTGATGCACCTTCTTGACGTCAAACTCGCCGTTTTCGTTCTTTTGGAACTTGATGCCGAAACGATCGAGCTCCTGGATGATATCGAAGCAGCAAGAGGCGTACTTGTAGACTGGCGCCTGGTCGCAGATGCCGTCGTTGGCGATTGTGATTTCCCTGGTGTATTGCTCGGGCGTCGCGTAGCCCGGAACCACCGCGTTGTTGAGGCCGTCCATACCCATTGCGATTGCACCCGAGCGCTTGACGTTGGCCTTTTCCAGCAAGACGACGCGCGCCGCGGGATTCCTCCGCTTGGCCTTGTACGCCGCCATTGGTCCCGCCGTCCCGCCGCCGATCACCAGAACGTCGCAGGCCACTTCAGCCAGGCCGTCATTAATCTCGTCCATCTCGCGACCTCAGGCTGGCTGCCGTTCTGCGAGCTCACGCAGATAGGACCAAGGATAGATGCCTCGGTTGTGCCCATCAGAGAATGACAGCCGCAATGCGTAATTCCCGATCGGCTCGATGGCCGCGACATGGAGTTGCGGGGAAATCATGAGCTCGATGCCGTCAACCTGGCGGCGGATTTCGCTGGCCGCACGGCTGGCGCGGCGCAGCGTTTCCGCACTGAGCAGGCGCGTGCCGCAATCCGGCCAGGTCAACGCCAGCGCCGTGGAATCTTGACGTAGTTCGACTTCGACTGGTTGCACATTTGCCTCGCACGATCCTCGCGACGGCTTTTACGCCGATCCAGGCGGCCCGCGCCCGCAATAAATTGCTTTCGTGTTGCGTAAGCCGGAAGCGATCGGCTCGCACTGCTCGCGCAAAACGACTTTATGCCCACGGGGACCGACAGGGGCGCAGCGCGCAAATCACAGAATTCGACCGCATCGATGCAGCAGCAGCGTGCGGCTTTCGGCTCTGAAAATGATGCCCCGCCCGAAAACGCGCGCCGGGCACACCGCCGAGGTACGAGCTTGCATAACCGACTTAGGTCGCGCTCAACGTCCTTTCGCGGTCCGCGGAACCGGCGGCCGTCCTCAGTTCGATTCTCATGGCGGCATCCGCTGCCATGGCCTTGCCTGAGGCCTGCGAGGCACTTGTACTGCAGTCCGCATCTTCGTTCTGCTGTCTCAGCCTCCCTGCTCGGACGACGCCGACCAGTGGTGTCCATAAGGCCCGGTTTTTGGATGCAAGCATCTTCGGCGGCCATCCGCCGATCAATCCCACCCCAAGGAAGTTTCCCCATAGGCTTCCCCTATGACCGACCCAAAAGTCCCTATTTGTCAGTACGGGCACCGCGCGTTACTCGTTAGCGGTTTTGCGGAGACCAGAGCCGATGCTCGACGAAGAGCTTCAGCACGAGATGGTGGCGCGGCGTCGGAGGATGCCTGGGCGACCACTGGCACGCCACAGGCCGCCAAGAGCTCGATCAACACGCTCCACGAACTTTCAATAGAGATCCTTCCAGTTGTGCCTCTTGGCAAGTCCTTTTCACCGATCGCTTCAAGAAGAGCCTCGAGGGCTTCCTCAATACGCCGATGCCGGTGTTCTGGAACGTCGAGAAATGATTGCGACGAAGGCCGACCGATCGTTCGTGCGGTAAGACCATGGCACAAACCGGTCCCGTTTACGATTATCTGATCATTGGCGGCGGCTCCGCCGGTGCCGTCGTCGCGTCGCGGCTGAGCGAGGTCCACGGCCTTCGCACTCTCCTCATCGAGGCTGGATCCAGCTTCGATGAGGAGACACTTCCTCCACACGTTAGGTCACCCTACCCGGCCCGCGCGTACTTCGACAAACATCTCACCTGGGAAGGTTTGACGGTTAGGCTTACGGAAAAGGCTCGGCGCTCGAACCGGCCAAAAACTCCCTATGAACAGGCTCGAGGCTTGGGTGGCGGTTCGCTGATCAACGGCATCGGATCGAACCGCGGATCACCGGACGACTACAATCAATGGCGGGACGCCGGCGCCAGCGGATGGGGCTGGGACGACGTCCTGCCCTATTTTCGTAAACTCGAAACGGAGGCGATATATTCAAGCGATGGTGCCCTGCATGGGACCGACGGACCCTGGCCCATCACTCATATCGATCCGGCAAGCTTCACTGGCTTTACCCGCGCGATCCACGATGCTCTGTCATCGTTTGGATATCAGAGGAGACAAGATCAGAACGGCATCTGGCAGGACGGCATCTACCCGACCGCCGTCAACCTTGATAGCTCCGGCTATCGCGCAACGACCGCAACGACCTATCTGCGCGACGAAGTGAGACAAAGGCCGCAGCTTGAGATCCGCTGCAATACGGTTGCGACGCGACTCATCGCTTCGGATGGCGCGGTGACCGGAGCGGAATTTATGGATGAAGGCGGAAACCTTCAGATCGTACGCGCTCACGAGACGATCCTCTGTGCCGGTGCGCTCCAAACGCCGACACTCCTCTTGCGTTCAGGGATTGGTCCAGGGGCAGATCTGGTCAATCTTGGCTTTACAGTCACGGTCGATCGGCCCGGCGTCGGTCGAAACCTGATGGAACATCCCTCAGTCGGTGTTACGGCGCTCCTCTCTCCGGAAGCGCGTCTGCCGGCCGGCGAGAATTACCACATTCAAAGCCTGCTTCGATGGACGTCCGCTCTCGACGGCACTCCCGCCGGCGACATGCACACCGGCATCGTCGCCCGCGCAGGCTGGCATGCTGTCGGCGGTCAGCTTGCCAACCTGTTCTCATGGGTCAACAAGTCGTATTCCACGGGCCACGTGCGGCTGCGGTCCGCCGACCGCCGAACGCCGGCTCAGATTGAGTTTAAGATGCTTTCGGACGTCCGAGATCTACGCCGTCTGGCCGACGCATTTCGGCTGTCCGCCAGAGCTGTGACGCACCCAAGGCTTGCGAACGTCGTCTGGGCTGCCGTGCCCTCAACTTTCTCGGCACGAATAAAGAAGCTGTTAGCTCCCAGTCTGCGAAATCGCATGATCACCGATTTTGCAGCGCCTTTGATCGATCGAAGCGATCTTGTTCGTCGACAGCTGGCGCGCATCATCCAAGGGGATACGCCATCACTGGCTCAGCTCTTGAATGATGATCACGCGCTGGACGAATTCCTCACGCATAACGTTGGCGGTGTCTGGCATCCCTGCGGAACCGCTCGAATGGGATCACCTGACGACCGAATGGCGGTGACCGCTTCCGATGGCCGCGTATACGGCGTCAATGGACTAATCGTTTGTGACGCGTCGCTGATGCCGACGATCCCCTGCGCCAATATCAACGTACCGGTCCTGATGATGGCAGAGAAGATCGCCGACAGTCTCAAGGCTTCATACAAGAGGAGACTGATCTGATCGCTCAAATCGTGCGTCGACTGGTTTCAGCTGCTCCCGTTCCCGCTCTCGTTGGATTCATCGTCTTTTCGATCTTCTATGTGGTGCCAGGTGATCCTGCGGTTGTCATTGCCGGCGATCGCGCGAGCTCTGAGGATAAACGCCCCGCCAACCGCCTCGATCTTGGTGTGTACCTACCACTCGACAATGCTCCTATGGCATTTCGCGGGAAGACACCTGGGCAAGTTCTGTGAATTTCGAGGCCAGCAAGGACAATGTCGGAGTAAGATTTCTTCCTTTCTTGACGAGGAGCTGTAGGGGGATGAGAGGCGCGCCACGCAGCCCAACAGAAACGATCTCCGGAAAAAACACTTGAAGATCACAGAATGGATCGACGATCGCAACTCCCTCACCCGATCTCACCAGATGCCAAGCCTGCGCAATTTGCTCGACTTCGATTGCCGGGTTGAATGGAAAGCCATGCTCCCCAAAAAAGGTATCGATTCGCTTGCGGAGTTGAAGATACGGAAAGTAGCCGACAAAGCGCTCCTTTCGCAAATCTCTCACAGATACGGACTTTCTTTGGGCGAGTGGATGTGACTTCGGGCAAATGAAGCGCGCTGCTGCCGTTGTTAGGGTGATGATCTCCACGTTTGAATAGCTTTCTGCAAGAAAGCTAATGGCAGCATCAATCGATCCAGAACTCACTTTATTCGCGCTCTCCACCCTGCGCTCCACCACAATTTGCAACTTCAGCTTGGGCTCGAGCGAATGGAGAAACGAGATTATTTTCGGCGCGAGCGATAGCGATAATGAATAGGTGCATCCCAAAATAAGAGTCACATCGCGATCTGATCGAAGCGATTCGATGACCCGATTGACTTTCGTAACCTGATGAAACACCGCATCGATATCGTCTATGAGACGCGATGCATTTGGCGTCGGTCTCAATCGACCTTTATCGCGCACGAAAAATTGCAGACCACAACGAGCCTCGGCATTGCGAATGATTTCGCTGATTGACGGCTGCGAGATATTCAGCGCCTTCGCCGCTCCCGTAATCGAGCCTTCTCTCATGACAGCACGGAAAATCTCCATCTGCCGGAGATTCATGACCATCGACTTGCAATCCTGGAATTGACCGGGCCCGTGTTCACCTATGTTGTCTCAAGCGAAGGGCGAAAACAGGATTTCAGGTGAATTCAAGGAAGCCAGGATCCGGATCCTCCTGGCCCGGGGACCGCAACCAAAACAGAATCTGCAGTCACGCTCCGTTTATCGATGGTCTAAGAATGGCAGGGTTTTCTTTAGGACGAGTTTTGTCGAAGTAACATATCGAAACCTGGCCCGGCCTTAAAAATGTATTCTCTTTGCTGGACGGCCTTCATCGCAACCCTCTTCGCGAAATCGTCGAGAGGAGTTGTCATACGCGTGATCGCTGCCCCAAAAGTTCCGCAGCCGATGTTGGGTCACTAGCTCGCTATTGTGGGAGCAATACGCAACTCTTGAGGGCTAACAGTTTGCGGCGTGAGGGCGTGCTTAGCAGATCAGTCCCAACGCCGAGAAGTCTCCCATAGGTTTCTCCTATGACCGACTCAAAAGTCCCTATTTGTCAGTCGGAGCACCGCTCGTTACTCGTTCTTAACAGTCTTATAGAGACCAGGTGCATGGCGGAAGGCGCTTATAACCTGCATGATATCGGCGTGGCGCGTCTTCTCGCCGATCGCCTAATGGTAATGCAGTGCGGGTGGATGATGGAGGAGGAGGCTCACTGACCATGTGTTCGACGATCCCCATTACTCCTAAACGCAACTACTCGTCTCATCCGTGATGCAGGTCTAAGAAAAGGCCCTTGATGATGACTATCCTCGTCAGCGTTCGCAGCCTCTCAGAGAGGCTCACGCTCCATACCCAAGACGGCGCAGTAATCGACGTGCTCGACGACGTCTCACTTAACGTGCGATCAGGCGAAGGCGTCTGTCTGCAGGGCCCCTCTGGGATCGGCAAGTCGACGTTGCTGCGTTCGCTGTATGCCACTTACAAACCGCGAGCAGGCAGGATCCTGGTCGATCATGACGGCAGCATGGTCGATCTGCTCGGCGTCGGGCCATGGAAAGCGACAGCCAATTCTTGCACGTCAGTCTACGAGTGTCGACGTTGGATGCGGAACTCGCGATTGTGAACAGAATTCCCAGAGAGCCGGCGCGCGCTTCCGCCTGCGCATCTCGCGGCAGGCGGCAGGAGTCCTCAACATTCGCTAAGCCAATCTTACCCGGCCTCTCCGGGTCGCCGAACAGCAACTCAGCGCGGAGGTGTCATTGGACACCAAAGGATAGCACGCATTCGACCGATAGCGCCTTTCGGCATCCAATCGCAGCCTCGAGGATCGTGCCTCGAGCCTCGCGGCTGAATTGAAGAACGTACTGGAGCAACGCACGAAAACGGAGTACCCCATTCAAGAGGAAATTTTGTCACCGGCAACTCGCCACAGTGCTTCGACTGTGCCTGTGGAGTTTCGTGACCTACGCTGGGCGATCGCCGCGTCCCAGCACCGAAGCCTACGCCAAGCGGCTGGGACGCTCCGAATCAAGCAGCCGACTCTTAGTCGCCGGCTGCGGGATCTCGAATACAAATTGGGCGTCACTCTGTTCGAGCGGACAAACGGCGGCACGCGACCGACCATCGAGGGACAGGAATTCCTCGATGCTGCCCGGCGCATCGTGGATGAAACGGAAGCGATCGCTGCTCGCCTCAAAACCCACTCGCGCGGCGAGAGCGGCCGATTGACCATCGGCGTCCACGCCTCATTCTCGGCCGGCAATCTCCGGGCGACTCTCCTCGACCACCGGCGCCGCTTCCCCGATGTCGACAGGCAACTGGTCGACGGATCGAGAGACTATCTAATGTCCGACCTCGCCAGTTCCGCGATAGACGTCGCCTTCGTGGCCGAACCCACTCCAAGATGGAGCGACAGGTCGCTGTTGCTCTGGAGCGAACGTGTTGTCGTTGCTCTCCCCCAGACCCATCCGCTGACGGCGCGTGATGTGATTCACTGGAGCGAACTTAGGGAGGAAGCGCTTCTGTCGTCACAGCACGGCCCGGCACCGGAACTGCTAAAGCTTCTCATCAGCAAGATGGGAGGTTCCGAACCGTGTCGGCTGCTCTACCATGATGTGGCGCTCGACCGGCTTCTCACCTTGGTCGGCGCGGATTGGGGTGTCCTGCTGACATTGGAAGGCGCGACCGGCGCTGCGTATCAGGGAGTGACCTTCCGCGAGGTGCATGATGCCGAGGGTCCAACGCGGCTGAGCTTCCGCGCTTATTGGCGGCAGGACAACTGCAACCCATCGCTGCGTCCGTTCCTCGACATGCTTCGCGAACGCTATCCGGATCTTTCCGCTACCCCAGGGACAGGCTGAGGAGCATTCCGCCGTGCCTTCGCAAAGGCCCGATCCGTCGCCATGAAACGCTCGATCATCGGCGCGAGCAATTTGGCGGGCTCGATCGGACTCGTCGCGCCTCCGGTACGCTTCAGAATCTCGGCGTAGGCTTTGAGATCCTTGAGGACCGCCGCCGGTGTTCTGCAATCCGCGTCCCGTCGACGGCGGCGATCACCGAGCGGCATATCGCGCCAGTATTTGGTCATTGATGCTAACCGTCGAAAACGGAAATTCAGGAAACGCCTTTGTAACTGCCGCCGCCAGCGCCGCTATGCCAATTCCGGCCGGAAGACGTGCGACAACCGCCTCGATCGATGCAGGATCGGGCAGTTGCACTGGGATATTCTCTGGGGCTTCGGCCATGCCTTGATCCTACCATTATGGTCTGTCGAGTGTTGCCGGCTTTCCTGGAACGGCCCCTCTATTCGTTGGTCGGAACTCAAGCACGGGAGTGTTGGCACCGGCTTTTGTCAATGTCGATCGAGCGGCAGCCGAACGGCCTGAAGCTGATCAATACTGACGCGCTGTGATCGCCGAACTTCCCTATGCCCCGCCATTTCTCCGGCTTTCCTCGAGGAGCGCAGATTGTTTGTTGGATTTAATCGCGAAGGGGCATCTCTTTGCATAAATCAGGATTGAGTTATCCCTATACCGACAATGTCGGCGAGACACTCCGAGTTTGGGAGGAACGTCGCCAAGGACGTACACATTCGAGGCAAACTCGTGCTCCAGATGGAGGGCCGAGCAGATCTCGAGCCCATTTATGGGCGGGTGTGGCTCTGTAACCAGTAGCGTTACATCCAGATATATCGACCGGAGGCGAGGAATGCGCAACAGCTCGCATAGTTCTCACCGTCATCCAGTAAGGTGCTGCGCGATTTGCGGCGGAAAGTTCGGGCTAATCCGTCATTACTACTGGCGAACGGCTCTTTGCTCAAAGAAATGCGTAGACCGCTTCAAGGCGCGTCAAGAGGCCTACCACAAATGGCTTCGCTGGTTGTCTCGGCCCGTGATTGCTCCACGAGATGGAGCGAACGTCTGGTCGTCGCTCTTCCCGAGAACCACCCCGCTGACAGGACGTGATGTGGTTCACTGGGGCCAACTGAAGGGCTTTTGTTGTCAGAGCACGGCCCGGGACCGGAATTCCACAAGCTACTCATCAGCAAAATGGGAAGTTCCGACTCGTGCCCGCTGCTTCGCCATGATGTGGCGCTAGACCGGCTTCTCACCTTGGTTGAAGCGGGTTGGGGCGTCCTGCTGGCATTGGAAGGCGCGACGGGCGCTGCCTATCCGGGTGTCACCTTCCACGAGGTGCATGATGCTGAGGGGCCCGCGCGGCTGAGCTTCCGCGCCTATTGGCGCCACAGCAACTGCAATCCATCGCTGCGTCCATTCCTCGACCTGCTTCGCGAGCGCTATCCGGATCTTTCCACTGACCCAGGTGCGGGCTGAGCAGCATTTCGGCGTGCCTTCGCGAAGGCCCGGTCGGTCGCCATGAAACGTTCAATCATCGGCGCGATCAATTTGGCAGGCTCGGCCGGCGTCGTCGCGCCTCCGCTGCGCGTGAGAATCTCGGCGTAGCTTTTGAGATCCCTGAAGACGGTCGCCGGCAGCTCGATCGTGAGCTTGACCGGTTTGTCGTCTTCGAGTGGTCCAAGCTTGAGCTTTGTCACGGTCTTCCTCCCTTCGCGTAGGGTGCCAGCACCAAGTCGCGCGTGACGATCACCCGGACTGGGAAACCTGGCCGGATGGTCAGCGTCGGCTGGATATTGAGCTGGCGCTGCACGATCTGCTGGCCGGTCTGGCTGATACTGTTGGACGCACCGCTGCGGATCGCTTGAACAAGGTTGTTCTCATTCTGGCTCGTACCCGCCTCGGCTCCGACGCTGAGCATGGTCGAGAGAACGGCGGCCTTGAACAGCATGCCCCAATGGTTGTCGACCTCGTCCTCGAGCCCAGCATAACCACCGCTGTCGGCGCCGGGCTGGCGCTCCAAGACGATCGAGTTGCCATCCGGCATGATGATCCGGGTCCAGACCAGGAGGATTCTGCTCTGGCCGAACGCGACGGAGCTGTCATACTGGCCGATTAGCTTCGCACCCTGGGGGATCAGAAGATATTTGCCGGACGGGCTATCGTAGACCGCCTCCGTGATCTGGGCGGTGACTTGGCCGGGCAGATCGGAGCGAATGCCGGTGATGAGCGCAGCGGGGATCACCGTACCCGCCTGCACAACATAGGGCGAGACCTTGGCCTCGAGCCGGTCCGGACTTACCGTGCGCTTGTCCGTCGACGCATTGAGGAAGGCCGATTTGCGGTCCTGCATGTTCTGGGCCGATCCAGCGTCGACGGGTGGTGTCGCGGCCGGCAGCGTCGCTGCTCCGGTCGCCGAATTCGGGATGATTTGGCTGACGCTCTGCGGTTGCTGAACGGTCTGGGCAAAGAGCCGGCTGACGCGCGCCGCTTCGATCTCCTGCGCTCTGTGCTGGGTCTCCGGATCAGGCGTCGTTGTGGAGACGATGGTGTTCGGTGCAGCTCCAGCATTAAGGATCGGCTTGCCGAGATCGCCGGGCAGCGGTGGTCCGAGCGGCGGCGCCTGCCGCGGCAGACCAGTATAATCCTTCGGCAAGGCGGCGAGGCCCTCGGCCGAGGGGCTATTCTGGGTGCTGAGCAACTCTTGGCCGGCTTGCTGCTTGTTGCGGGTTTGCAGGGCGTAGCCTAGCGCTCCGGCGACCGCGAGGGCAGACACCGCGCCGAGGCCGATCAGGATCTTGCGCGAAAGGCGTGTGACAGGTGGCCGCTCGCCTCGGAGCCGAAAATCCGGCGGCGCGACGGGTGGGATGTCGCTTTGACGTTCGTCTTCGCGGCCTACCGCCATGAGCGCGGCCTCCCGTCGGTGCGGACAATGCGCACGCGCCGCTCGCTGTCCTTGTCGCCAAGACGCAATTCGGCGGCTGCGAACAGGCGATCGACCATGTAGTAGTTGCGGTTCACGCGGTAGTTTACCAGCTCGGAGCCGCCGGCTGGTCCAATGACGAACAGCGGCGGCATTTCGCCCTGGACGATCCCGCTGGGGAATTCGATGTAGACCTTATTCCCGTCATCGAACGCGCGCAGAGGACGCCAGGCCGGATCATCGCCCTCGATCGCGTAGCGGAAGTTGATCGAGGCAAGATCGACGCCGGCCGCGATTGGCGCTGCGGCCTCAGCCGTTGCGTTCTGCTGTCGAAGCGCGATGAGTTGGTCCTCCGGATACTGCCAGGAGACCGAGGCCATATAGGTCTTCTCCGTCGAGCGCAGCTCGAGGAGATAAGTCCGCCGGTCGGTGTTGATGACGAGATTGGTAACGAGTTCCGGCCGCGTCGGTTTGACCAGGATGTGGATCTTCTTGGTCGCGCCCGCGCCGCTCTCGGTATCGCCAATGATCCAGCGTACGGTATCGCCGGCGGCGACCGGTCCGGAGCCTGTGAGTTGCTCGCCCTCCTGGAGGGCGACATCGGTGATCTGGCCGGGTGCCGTATAGACCTGGTAGAGGGCTCCACCCGAGAACGGATAGACTTGGACCGCGTTGATGAAGCCGTTACGGACCGGCTGCACCCGTGCCGCGGCATTGGCCTGTTTGACGCGCATCTTCGGATCAGTGGCTTCCGGGACGCGTTTGCCGGCGGCGAGCGGTTTCAGCTGCCCGGGCAGCGGCAGCGGCTTGGGCAATTCCACGATCTTGACGGGCGGCGGCGGATCGGCAGTGAGCGTTGCCGGCTCAGCGCTGTCGTAGTTGATGTCGGGCGGGATGAAATTGTGCGCGCAGCCGCCGAGTGTCGAGACAGACATCAGCAACGCCGCAAGTGCGGATTTACGGAAGCACGTATCGCTGTCTTTGCGGTTTTGGCGAGCGATGGAGAGATGCGAAGCCGGACCGCCGGCGATTGAGGAAAACGGCGGGGTCATTGTCCCAGCTCCTTCGACCAGTTGATGGCGTTGACGTAGATGCCGAGCGGATTCTTGCGGAGCCGATCGGCGTCGGTGGGCGGCTGAATGGCGATGGTGAGGATGGCGGTCCAACGGGTGGTGCCGGCGAGCGCTCCGTCCTGATAGCGGTGCTCGACCCAGGCCACGCGAAAACTGTCGGGCGAAGCGCGGATGACGCTGGAGACGTCGATTGCGACCTGCTGCTTTCCGAGACTGGCGAAGGGGTCATTGGTGCGGGCGTAATCGTTCAGCGCCATTGCACCCGCCGTGGTCGTAAAATCGTACGCCTTCAGCCAGTTCTGCCGCACGATGATCGGATCAGCCGGAAGCGAACGCACCATCGCGACGAAGTGGGCGAGATACCAGGCGATCTGCGGGTCGCTCGGCCGGTAGTCGGCGACAGCCGGCGCCACTGCCTGTGCCTCGCCGAGCTTGTCGACCTGCACCACCCAGGGAACGACTGTGCCGTGCGTGGATTGCCAGACGAGCCCGCCGGCGAGGCCGCAAGCAAGTAACAGCGAACCGAAGGCCATCAGCCGCCAGTTCTTCGCCTGCACGCGGGCGGAGCCGATGCGGTCGTCCCAAACCTGCGCGGCACGCTGGTATGGGGTTTCGGGTTCGGGCGTGCGGCCGTAGCGGACCGACGATCGCCGAAAGACTGACATTGATTATTCTCCCCCTGATAGCTCTACGGAGTGGCCGCCACCATGGCTGTCACCGGATTTGAGGGCTTGCGCGGCGGTCTGCGCGCCGTGAATGACTGCCTGATTGCGCTTGATGCGCTGCGCCCAGGCGGGCGGACTGCCCTCGCCCGCTGCCTGAGAGGAGGCTCCCTCCCCGCGCTCAATGGTCCCCATCGTCGAGGAGCCACCGGTATTTGCGACTCCGGACCGGGCGCCCGAGGCGAAATTCTCAGTCATTGCCCCGGCTGCTTGTGCAGCAGCACGTCTGACGGGAGCGGCCGCTGCACCGGCAGCCGCGCGACCGGCGCCGCCGACACCTGACGCAACGCCGCCCGCACCGGATTGACCGGCTGATGCGAGGCTGTAGGCGGAGGACATACCGCCCGCCATCGTCGCACCACCACGCGCGGCCGCGGCAGTGCCGGAGGCTGCTGCCATTGCTCCCCGCCCCGCGAGCCCAAGCGCCGCGCCCCCCGCCATCGCTGTGCCGGCGACAGCGAGACCCGTGCCGACCACCGCGCCCGCGCCAAGCTGCGGCGCTCCTGAGACGAGACCAGTAGCGATGCCGGGCCCGAAGATACCGAGGCCGAGCATGGCGAGCGCTGCGAGCACGACAGAGAGCGCCTGCTCGATCGTTGGCTGACCACCGCCATAGGCAGTGGTGAACTGGGAGAACAGCCCTGTGCCGATGCCGACGATCACAGCGAGCACCATCACCTTCACGCCGGAGGCGACGACATTGCCGAGCACCTTCTCCGCGAGGAAGGCGGTCTTGTTGAAGAGTGCGAACGGAATCAGGATGAAGCCGGCAAGCGTCGTCAGTTTGAACTCGATCAGCGTGACGAACAGCTGCACCGCCAGGATGAAGAAGGCGATCAGCACCAACAGCCAGGATACCATCAGCACCGCGATCTGAACGAAATTCGCAAAGAAGCTGGTGAAGCCCATCATCTGGCTTGCTGCGTCTAGCAGCGGCTGCCCGGCATCCAAGCCGACCTGCGCGAGCCGGCCGGGCCGCAGGAAGTCCGCCGTCGAGATCGACGAGCCGCCGGCCTTCAGGCCAAGACCGGCGAAGCTATTGAAGATGACGCCGGAGAGATTGTTGAAGTTCGTGATGATGAAGGCGAAGAATCCGATATACAGGGTCTTCTTCACCAGCCGCTGTAGAATGTCTTCGTCTGCGCCCCACGCCCAGAATACACCTGCCAAGGTGATATCGATGACGATCAAGGTCGAGGCGAGATAGGTCACCTCGCCTTTGATCAGGCCGAATCCTGAATCGATATAGGTGGTGAAGGTGTTGAGAAAGGTGTCGATGACACCGACATTGTTCATCGCTGGCCTCCCTACTTCACGTTGGTCGTCGACGGAGTGGCCGGCGCGGCCTGCGGCAGAAGTGGCCGCGCCGGCCTGCCGAAGAAGCGCGCGCGGTTCTCCTCCCAGACCGCCTGGCAGTGCGGATCTTCGGCATCCTGGGGTCCAAGCGCGCGGCAGCGGCGCAGCTCGGCCGAGAGATCGTCGGGAGCGGAGACAGAGGGAGCGTCGGATAGGGGCCGCTCCGCTGGACGCCGATGGATGGCGTGCAGCGCGGCGAGGAAAATCACAAACACGATGATCATCGCGACGGCGCGTAAGATGTCCGAGCGCTCCATAGTCCCACGCCCCTAGTTGCCGCTGAACATGGTGACGTTGCCCGGCTGATAGCCGCCGCGCGTCGCGAAGATCTTGTATTGCTGGGCGCCTTGCGACTCCGTCGCCGTCACGCGCGCCTGCTCCAGCGCGTCCGCTCGTCCCTTCGCGGCGAGAACTGCGACGAGGTCAGACAACTGCTGGGATTGCAGCGCGAGGAGCTGGTTGCCGGCTTGAGCTGCCTGCAGCGCGCCACTCGCGGACTGGCTGGCTGTGACCAGCGACGTCATCGCGCTGGAGTTGGTCGAGATATTGCCGACGACGCCCGCCTGGACCTTCAGCGAGTCCTCGAAAGCACCTACCGAGTTCTGCCAACGATTTTGAGCGGCGGCAAACATCGTGGCCTTGGAGCCCGTGCCCGCCGCCGTGCCATACGTGCTGGAATAGGCGGTCTGGATACCCTGAACGTTGAAGGCGATGTTCTGCTCCTGACTCAGTAGTGATTGGGTCCGTGCAATTGTCGACTGGAGCTGAGCCAGCGTCGACATTGGCAGGCTCGCGAGGTTCTTTCCCTGGTTCACCAGGCTCTGGGCCTGATTGGTCAGCATCTGGATCTGATTATTGATCTGCTGCAGCTCGCGCGCCGCAGTCAGCACGTTCTGGCTGAAGTTGCTGGGGTCGTAGACGATTACCTGCGCAGACGCCCGCGCCGTCAAAAGCGGCAAGATCGACAATGTGAACGACAGAGCGCTCGCGGCCACTAGGCCACGCCGTATCTTGCGAACGCTCATGATTGCACCTCCAGGTTTGTCAGGTCAGGAATGAGATCGGCGGCCCACAGGAGCTCGTGATCGGCGAGCCAGGCCGGTGTAAAATTCTCGCGGCCGTGCTCGGCCAGCAGCCGCTCGATCGCGGCATGGTCAGCTTTTGAAGATGCCGCGCAGAAGGCGAGCGCGATCGGCCCGAGACCGAGCTCGAACAGCCGGTTGCCGCGTCGCGATTGGCAGTAGTAATCCCGCTTCGGCGTTGCGCGCGCGATGATCTCGATCTGGCGATCGTTCAGACCGAAGCGCCGGTAGATTGCTGTGAGCTGCGGCTCGATGGCGCGCTCGTTCGGCAAGAAGATTCGAGTCGGGCAGCTCTCGACGATCGCGGGTGCGATGTTGCTGCCGTCGATGTCGGAGAGCGACTGCGTGGCGAACACGACGGAGGCATTCTTCTTCCGCAAGGTCTTCAGCCATTCGCGAAGCTGCTGGGCAAAGGCCGGATCGTCGAGCACGAGCCAGCCCTCGTCGATGATGAGGAGCGTCGGCCGGCCATCGAGCCGTTGCTCGATGCGATGAAAGAGGTAGGTGAGGACGGCGGGTGCCGCACCGGCCCCGATCAGGCCCTCGGTCTCGAAAGCCTGGACCGACGCCAAGCCAAGCTGCTCGACCTCAGCGTCGAGCAGCCGGCCCGAGGGGCCACCGACGCAGTAGGGTTGCAGCGCCTGCTTGAGCGCGGTCGATTGCAGCAGAACGGTTAGGCCGGTAATCGTCCGCTCCTCGACCGGTGAGGACGCCAGTGAGGTCAAGGCCGACCAGACATGCTCCTTCGCAGTCGGGTCGATGGTGACGCCTTCCTTGGCAAGGATCGCGGTCACCCATTCGGCGGCCCAGGCGCGCTCCGCGGCATCGCCGATGCGCGCGAGCGGCTGAAGCGAGACGGAGTCGTCGGCACTGTTCGACAGGCTGCCACCGAGGTCATGCCAGTCGCCGCCCATGGCCAACGCCACGGTACGGATCGAACCGCCGAAATCGAAGGCAAAGATCTGGCTTTTGCGGTAGCGGCGGAATTGGATCGCCATCAGCGCCAGCAGCACGGACTTTCCGGCGCCGGTCGGGCCGACGATCAGAGTGTGTCCGACGTCGCCGACGTGCAGCGAGAAACGGAATGGCGTCGAACCCTCGGTCTTGCCAAAGAACAGCGGGGTGCTACGGAAATGCTCGTCGCGCGCCGGCCCTGCCCAGACCGCCGACAGCGGAATCATGTGGGCCAAGTTCAATGTGGAGAGCGGCGGCTGGCGGACGTTGGCGTAGGCGTGGCCCGGCAGCGAGCCAAGCCAGGCTTCGAGCGCATTCACTCCCTCCGGCATGCAGGTGAAGTCGCGTCCCTGGATCACCTTCTCGACGAGGCGAAGTTTTTCGGCAGCGCGGCCGGGGTCCTCGTCCCAGACGGTGACGGTCGCGGTAACGTAGGCTTGGCCGACGTCATCGGTGCCGAGTTCCTGCAAGGCGAGATCGGCGTCGGTGGCCTTGTTGGCTGCATCGCTATCGACCAGCGTCGAGGCCTCGTTCGTCATCACCTCCTTGACGATGGCCGCGATCGACTTTCGTTTGGCGAACCACTGCCGGCGAATCCTGGTCAGCAGTTTCACAGCCTCGGTCTTGTCGAGGAGAATTGCGCGTGTCGACCAGCGGTAGGGGAAAGCAAGTCGGTTCAGCTCGTCGAGGATTCCGGGATGGGTCGCCGTCGGAAAGCCAACCACGGTGAGTGTGCGAAGGTGATGACTGCCAAGGCGCGGCTCGAGCCCGCCGGCGAGCGGCTCGTCCGCGAGCAGCGCATCGAGATGCATCGGCGTCTCCGGGACGCGGACGCGCTGTTGCCGCGTCGAGATGGTCGAGTGCAGGTAAGTGAGCGTGTCGCCGTCGTCGAGCCACGCCACCTCGGGCATGAACCCTTCGACCAGTTGCAGGACGCGGTTGGTCCGATCGACGAAGCCGCGCAGCAGCTCGTGAGGATCAACGCCGCTCTGCGCGCGGCCTTCATAGAGCCAGCCCTCGATCCGCGAGGCGTCCTCTGCCGGCGGAAGCCAGACGAACGTGAGGAAATACCGGCTCTCGAAATGCGCCCCCGCCTCCTCGAAAGCATCCCGCCGCTCCAGATCGACCAGCGCTGATGCGGCATCGGGAAAGGCGCTATAGGGATAGGTCTGGGCCGCACTACGCTGGGCTTCGACGAAGATCGCCCAGCCCGAGCCGAGACGCCGCAATGCGTTGTTAAGGCGGGCCGTCACCCCGATCAGTTCCGCAGGCGTGGCGCTGTCGAGATCCGGACCACGGAAGCGCGCCGTCCGCTGGAACGATCCGTCCTTGTTGAGGACCACACCGCGTTCGACCAACGCGGCCCAGGGCAGGAAGTCGGGAAGGCTGGCGGGGCGATTGCGATACTCGGCGAGGTTCAGCATGGAAGCCTCATGTGGCGAGGAAGGGCGGATAGCGGAGGTGACGACGAACGACGTCCACGAACTGCGGGTCGCGCTTGGCAGCCCAGACGGCCGCGATGTGGCCCACGGCCCAGATCAGTGCGCCGGGAATCCAGAGCCGCAGTCCGAGCGCGATGGCGGCCGCCAACGTGCCGTTTGGCGATTGCGACAGCCCGCGGTGCGCCGCCCATCAGGATGGGCTCGGTGAGCGCGCGATGCACCGGCGCGAAGAAACCCGGCACCTCTGGATCGACAAGCGCAGCCATTAGACCAGCGCTCCACCCGAGAAGCTGAAGAACGTCAGGAAGAAGCTCGAGGCGGCGAAGGCGATCGACAGACCAAAGACGATCTGGATCAGCCGGCGGAAGCCGCCGGCCGTATCGCCGAACGCAAGCGTCAGGCCGGTCACGGTGATAATGATGACCGATATGATCTTGGCGACCGGACCTTGAACTGACTCCAGGATCTGGTTGAGCGGCGTCTCCCAGGGCATTGAGGAGCCGGAGGCATAGGCCGCGGGCGAGAAGGCAACCGAGGTCAAAGCAATGGTCGCCACGTCGGTGAAGCGACGTCGAACACGACAGATCGCGGAAGCAAACTGGATCATGTTGGGTCTCCGGGAGGTGAAGTTGCGCCGCCCGCCTCGGCGGACTGGACACGGTAATCGCCGGTGGCGGGATCGAGTCCGGCGATGAGAGCAAGTTCAGCAAGGCGGCGTTCGCTGCCGCGGCCGCGCAGCACAGCGACGACATCAATCGTCTCGGCGATCAGCGCCTTGGGAACAGTGAGGACCGCTTCCTGGATGAGCTGTTCAAGGCGGCGGAGCGCGCCCAGCGCAGTCCCAGCGTGAATTGTTCCGATCCCGCCAGGGTGGCCGGTCCCCCAAGCTTTGAGGAGTTCTAATGCTTCGCTGCCACGCACCTCGCCGACCGGGATGCGGTCGGGGCGCAAACGCAGTGAGGACCGGACCAGGTCGGACAGGGACGCGACGCCGTCCTTGGTGCGCAGCGCCACCAGATTCGGCGCGCGGCACTGCAGCTCGCGCGTGTCCTCGATCAGCACCACGCGATCGGTAGTGCCGGCGATTTCGGCCAGCAGTGCGTTGGTGAGGGTGGTCTTGCCGGTCGAGGTGCCGCCAGCGACCAGGATGTTCTTGCGCGACGCAACGGCGTCCCGAAGCGCCGCCGCTTGATCGGCGGTCATCGTACCGGCGGCGACGTAGTCATCGAGCGTGAACACCGCGACGGCGGGCTTGCGGATCGCAAAGGCCGGCGCCGCAACGACGGGCGGGAGAAGTCCCTCGAACCTCTCTCCCGTCTCGGGAAGCTCGGCCGAGACCCGAGGCCTCTCGGCATGCACCTCAGCACCGACATGGTGCGCGACCAGACGCACGATCCGCTCGCCATCGGCGGCGGACATCGTGCATCCGCTATCCTCAAGCCCGCCTGACAGCCTGTCGATCCAGAGCCGGCCATCGGGGTTGAGCATCACCTCGACGATCGAGGGGTCTTCGAGGAACGTCGCGATCGCTGGGCCAAGCGCGGTGCGCAGCATGCGTGCGCCGCGCGAAAAGGCTTCCGAATGGATTGAAGTGCCCGCCACGATCGTCCCCCGTCGAACGCCGATTGCAGCAAGCGGTCGGCGACGGGGATGGATAGAAAAGGCAGGAAATGGGTTAGTTCAACAAGTATTCAGTCGTCGTAGGGCACAGGCGTAGAGCAGCGAAAAAATACTTGCTGCAGCGAAGGCTATATCCTAACCGAGGACACGGGGCAGGGTGCCATTTGATCGCTCTTTCAGAATTGCAATCGGCCGTCACCTGCCGCCGGATTTTGGCCGTTGGGACCACGAAAGGCCTATTCTTACCAACGGATAAGAAGGTATATTCCTTGTAATCGACAATCTTTGGTTGAGGAATTTTATCAACGATGCATACCTGTCCGCCCCCGAGCGAGGCGCTCGACGATTGGCTCGAATCATATGACAGCGTGCGGGGGCGTTACGGCCACCTTCTCCTCGAGCAAAAGTCCGACACCGACAACGAGCTGATCGCTCGGCTGAGACCGTACTTCGAGTCGGCCCACCTGGACGCGCGGGAATACTTCCACGCTCAAATCGGCATCGACCTTCACCCAGACGCTGGCGCTCCTGGCGACGAGGCATGTTATCCGCACTGCCTCCCCCCGAAAGCGCTTCGCGGCCTTTTCGGCGAGGTCATGGCCGGGATGCTTACTGAAGCCTTTCGGGATTCATTTGTCGGCGGTCACCGTTGGCGGGTGCCGATCTTTCTGTTTCGGTATCACGCTGATGTTGAAGCCTATTTATTTTCACTCGCTCGAGACGGACGGCGGCGACGCGAAGTGTTTGGCCGATTCGGCAGCGACTTTATTGGAGTGGCTCTAGATGATGCCGGTCGAGTATCGAGGTTTATTGCGGGAGAGGCAAAATGGCGCCGCCAGCTGATCGATAGTGTCTTCAGTGAGCTGATGCTGGGTGAGTTAATCACAGACCCGAACACTGGAGAACGCACGCGATCGGGTAAAGGCATCTGGTTTGAAATAAATCGAGACACTCCGGTGCCGCATGGCTTGCGCCAACTGCAGAGGCTTTTGGAACAGCGAGATCCGGATGGGTATGCGGCGGCGATTTTGTCACTCGACCAAGCCCTGATTCTCGATCACCCACGAGCACTGCCACGCACCAACCTCATCCTGCTCGCTGGTAACGGCGCGCGACGGAGAGAGGAAGGAGACGTGCTGATCGAATGGGAGGAACTACCAAACGAATACACCGCTCCTCATGACCTCCAGGTCGTTGAGCTCATCCTGGAGGATGGTGAATTGCTCATCGACGGTCTGTATTCTTCGCTCTGGACATAGGCTGAGCTATGCCGCCATTTGATCCTGAACGGCTTGACTTGGCCAACGACCTCCGCCGCCAACTAGCCGTGGAGAATGAACTCTCGCGCGCGCAAGCGAGGGCGTATGTACGCTGCCTGCAGGCAACATGGCGGGTGCCTACGATTCAATGGACAGAGCAGGAAACTGCCAGTCAGCTGCGAGACGCGAGGCGTCTCCTTCATGCAGCACATATATTTCTGCAAGTCGAAGGGCCAGCATCGCCCGGCGCCATTGCCTGCTATCGCCGTACGGGGGAAATCCTTGAGTGGCTGACGCGAGCGGCGGATAGTATCCGTGCTATTGTTCCGATCGAAATACTTGCCGCGGCCGCCTACCAACTTGGCGGACTCCCAGCGATGGCATCAGGTCTTTTGGGGCAGGTCGATACCAACCACGATGGCGTCGCTCTATACGCGGCCTTCTTGCGCGCTGACTTTGACAGCGTCCTCGAACGAACGGGAACGTTTTGGGCGTCGCATCGCGACCTAACCAGTCCAGACGCCTCGGCAAGGTTGGCCAGGCCCGACCTCGATGCGTTCGACGATGATGACCGGGTCGCTTGGCTCTTCACCGTCGAGCTTGTGCGGTGTCTTGGACTTTTGGCCGACAGTCTACGACGCGGAGACGATGAGCGCATCGCCCGGGCGATGGATAAACTCAGGGCCCTCGATGGAATGGCCACTCGCGTGTTCAGCGATGACGCCTCACTCCTTGTGGGGCTGCTGAAGCAAGTGGCGGATGGCTTCAGAAACGCGAGCATCTATCGCCCACTTAACGCGCTAGCGAACCTCAATCCCGACCGACGCACGAAGCTCATGGCCTACGCTCGGGGACAGTTCAGCCGGGGGCGCGGAATTCTCTGGACCTCGCAATTGCATGGGCTAGAGCGACTGTTGAGAGACAGCTCCTTCGCTCTTTGCACGCCAACCGGATCTGGCAAAACGCTCGTTGCGAATATGGCATTGGTGAAAGAGCTGCTCTTACGAGGACACGATGGTATTGCGCCCCTCGCAATGTATCTCGTGCCGTCGCGTGCCCTGGCTGGCGAAGTGGAGGCCAAACTTCGCGTTGAGCTCGGCGATGAAATGATCGTCACCGGGCTCTATGGAGGCGCAGACTGGGGCATCACGGACTATTGGCTGAGCGGAGAACAACCGACCGTGCTCATCGTCACGGTCGAAAAGGCGGATACGCTGATGCGCTATCTTGGTCCCCTTTTGCTCGCCCGCTTACGACTCGTGATCATTGACGAAGCGCACCAAGTTGTTCCGGAGGGCGGGGAGAACACCAGGATCAGCTTTTCGGAGCACAGCAATCGTTCGCTCCGGCTGGAGAGCTTCATATCGCGCGTTCTCGCAAAGCGGCCAGACGTCGTGCGAATTGCGCTGACTGCAGTGGCGGGAGGCGCCTCCTTGCCCGTAGCACGTTGGATCGAAGGGAGATCAGACGCTGAAGCCGTTGGAGTGCGGTATCGAAGCACACGACAGGTTATCGGCATTTTGGAAACCAGACCGAACCGCCCGTGTCGCATTCTTCTCGATATCATGAACGGGCGACCGCTCTATTTGCGTGGCGAGGAGCAGCCCGTGTATCTTCGGCTTCAAATCGCGCAAATGCCGCAATTGCCGGCGGGCATGCGTAACAGCCTCAATCGCTTCAACAGTCTAACCGTTTTTTGGGCGGCTCTCCACCTGGTGGAGGAAGATCAACGGATTCTTATCTCGGTAGCGCAGGAACCAGAGCAGACGATGCGCTGGTTCAAGGAAGCTCTCGAGTTGCCCACGTGGTCGGCAGCGCCTGGCTTCACGATGCCCGATGGGGAATTGCGCGCGCGGTACGACGAAGCACGAGCTGCTTGTGTCGACTATTGCGGCGTCGATTCCTTTGAGCTTGCGCTCCTGGACCGAGGAATTGCGACGAGCCACGGACAAATGCCGCAAAGGCTTCGACGCCTGATGACTGAAATGATCGAGCGGAAGATTTGCCCGATAACGGTGGCAACTGCGACTCTGACAGAGGGAGTGAATCTCCCGTTCGACCTCATTTTTCTCACATCGCTGAAGCGGCGCTCTTGGGACGCAGAGAACGAGCAACAGGTAGTTACGCCGCTTTCCACCGCCGAGTTCCGCAATCTCGCGGGCCGGGCTGGACGGCCCGGCGCCGCCCGCGGGATCGAAGGTATGACGCTGGTGGCGATTCCAACCACGATCTCCACGACCGCAAGCAGCTTCGCGGATGTTCAGCGCAGGCAGCGCCGTGATCTCGTGGCAGATTATGAGCAACTTCGAACAACGCTGCTTCTCGAGGAGCGCGATGCCGATGCGGTCGAGAGCCCCTTGGCCATGTTACTGGCCGCAATTCGCGATCGTGCAATCACTGTTCTTGGGCTGCGGCCTATTCAATTTCTGGACTGGCTCGATCAGGTCCTTCCACCGAACATCAGTCCGGATGCGGGTCAGGGAGCGACGGGGCCGCGCGCTCGCCTTGCAGACAGTCTCGACGAACTTGACGGGGTGCTGTTGGCGTCGCTCGAAGAAGTCGCGCGTGCAGACGAAATGGAGATGACCGGAGCGGAGGCCGAGGCTCACCTCGTTCAACTATGGCAACGAACCTTTACCGCGGTTGCCGCAGTCCAGGAAGAATGGATGGAGCAGGCATTTATACGACGTGGCCGCGCGGTGGTGGAGACAATCTATCCAAATGTGGACGAACGTCGACGCCTCTATCAGTATGGCTTCTCGCCCGTCGTTGGCCGTCGCTTCGAAATTATTGCTCCGCAAATCCGAGATTTGATGGCGGCGGCCCAAAGCTATGGCGTTGATAGCCCCGATACCAGGCTGCGCGTATTCGAACAAATCGCGGATCTTCTAGCCAGCGATCGCGGGTTCGGTTTTCGCGTCCGCGCGACAGTCGGTGACCAGGCGCTTCTTGCAAATTGGCGAGGCGTGTTGGCGTGGTGGATGCAAGGCCCCGGGGCCGATGGACCAGATGCGGATCAGCTTCGGAGTTGGCAGCGTTTTGTCGCCGACAACCTCGAATTCAGATTGGGCATCGCCATGGGAGCGGTCGTTGCGCAAGCTTGGTCGGCTGGCGCGGCCGATCCCCTTGCCGTGCCTTCGCTAGCGGATTGGCGTGTAACCACGGGTCTCCCGTGGTTCGGTTTTTGGGCTCGCGAACTTCTGCGATGGGGTACCCATGATCCATTAGTCGCCTATGCGCTGGCACAGGGGTTAGCTCACACGCGAGAGCGCGCGGCCGAACGTCGCGTAGAGTTCGAGACTTGGTTGCACGCAAACCACGTCGATATCGAGCCCGACGACTACATCGATCCGCAGCTTTTTCTCGAATGGCAGAGTAGCCTGCCTAGGCGCGAGCGAGCCTCCACAACGTTTGCTCCGGCGCCGGTCGAATTAACCGGCACCAACGGCACCAGACATCGATACAATGTGATACCAGTTCCGAACGGCGCGCACGTCAGTTGGCTTGATGCGGCTGGCTTTGAGCTCGCAAGGTCGAAGGACTTCGCGGGCGCCTATGACAACGGTTCCGTTCGAAACGATTACGAGCTTCGCGCTACGCGGGGCGGTGCCGCTGTGAACAGAATTTTTCAGGCAGGCGGCTAATACCGCGCTCAGACGAATGGGCGCAGTGAGGTTGACGTCCGTTGCGCGTCCCTAGTTGCGCTCGCATCTGGTCATTCTGGTTGGGCGGAAGGTTGAACGCCCCCTTCCTCTGGGATCTCCTGTCGCAGTTTTGGCCCTTGACTGAGCCGTCGCCCGAGCGCCGCGACGAAATTATCCCACCGCGCGCCGCCCTGCGCCCTCGCCCCCTTTGCAGCGGGTTCGGGAAGTGGCGGTGTCGTTGTGAGCCAGAACCGGACGAACAACGCCAAGGCCTCAACTGAGATCCCGATGTCGCGTTCAAGCCGCGCGATGCGGCGGTCGACTTGATCGAGGCGCTTGGCAATGGCGGCCTCCCGCCGCTCGTCGGAGTCCGGTGACAGGAAGGACGCGATGGCGGCTTCGGCGATGAGCGACAGCGATTGTTCCCGGCGAGCCGCGTAGGCCGAGAGCGCCTTCATGACGTCTGGATCGAGATAGACCGACATCTGGGCTTTCTTCTTTGGCGCACTCATGCCTGCCTCACAATCCGAGATCATCGCCGGGATCGAGCGATGCCTGGCGCGCGACACCCTGCATCATGTCGTTTAGACGCCCGATCCGCGGGGCATCTTCCTCGAGTTCGTCGGCAAGTTCCGAGGCGAACTCGTTATCGAGGGATTCTCTCCTCTCCACGGCTTCCCGAGCCAGTTCCGGCTGCTGCCGGCGGTCGGCGGTCTTCGGGTCCTCCGTCTCGGATTCATCGTCCGCCGAGGCCGGCGCCGCTGTCGGGCGCGGCGGCAGTGGCCGTGAACTCCAATCGTCCGGTCGGCTGCCTTTGGGCTTGGTCAGCGCCGGCGGCGCCAGGATGCGCTCCTGGAACCGTCGGTCCTCGTAATAGCGTGCCTTCTTGGCGCGGATCGGATGGAGCCCCGACATCATGACGATCTCGTCTGACGGCGGGAGCTGCATCATCTCGCCGGGCGTCAGCAACGGTCGGGCAGTCTCTGACCGCGACACCATGAGGTGACCGAGCCAAGGCGCCAGCCGGCTGCCCGCATAGTTCTTCATCGCCTTCATCTCGGTCGCCATGCCCAAGGCGTCAGACACCCGCTTCGCCGTCCTTTCGTCATTGGTCGCGAAGCTGACCCGGACGTGGCAGTTGTCGAGGATCGAGTTGTTTGGCCCGTAAGCCTTCTCGATCTGGTTCAGTGACTGGGCGATCAGAAAACTCTTGATGCCGTAACCAGCCATGAAGGCGAGCGCTGACTCAAAGAAGTCGAGGCGGCCGAGCGCCGGGAATTCGTCGAGCATCAGGAGGAGCCGCCGCCGGCCTGATTTGGCCTGAAGGTCCTCGGTCAGGCGGCGGCCAATCTGGTTGAGGATTAGGCGGATCAGCGGCTTGGTGCGGTTGATGTCCGACGGCGGAATGACGAGGTACAGCGTTGTCGCCCGCTCTCCGCCGACGATGTCGGTGATCCGCCAGTCGCAGCGGCGCGTCACCTCCGCCACGACGGGATCGCGGTAGAGGCCCAGGAACGACATTGCGGTGCTGAGAACACCAGAGCGCTCGTTGCCGGACTTGTTCAGGAGCTCCCGCGCGGCGGAGGCGACGACGGGATGCACGCCGGCCTCGCCGAGATGTGCGGTGCGCATCATTGCGGCAAGCGTCGATTCGATCGGCCGCTTGGGATCGGACAGGAAAGCTGCGACGCCGGCGAGCGTCTTGTCCTCCTCTGCATAGAGGACGTGGAGGATGGCGCCGACCAGCAGCGCGTGGCTTGTTTTCTCCCAGTGGTTCCGCTTCTCGAGGCTGCCCTCGGGATCGACGAGGATGTCGGCGATATTCTGGACATCGCGCACCTCCCATTCGCCATGCCGGACTTCCAGCAACGGGTTGTAGGCTGACGATTTTGCATTGGTCGGATCGAATAGAAGAACGCGGCCGTGCCGCGCACGGAAGCCGGCGGTGAGCTGCCAGTTCTCGCCCTTGATGTCGTGGACGATCGCAGATCCAGGCCAGGTCAGCAGCGACGGGATGACGAGCCCGACGCCCTTGCCGCTCCGGGTCGGCGCGAAACACAGGACGTGCTCCGGCCCATCGTGGCGGAGATAGGCGCGCTCGAACCGGCCGAGAACCACGCCGTCCGGCCCGAGCAAACCAGCCTGCTCGATCTCCTTCGCCTCTGCCCACCGCGCCGAGCCATAGGTCTCGGCGTTCTTCGCTTCTCGGGCGCGCCAGACCGACATGCCGATCGCGACGGCCGCGGCGATGATGCCGCCGGAGGCCGCTATGTACGCGCCCTCGATGAAGATGTGGGGCGCATAAGCATCGTAGGCGTACCACCACCAGAGGAAAGCGGGTGGCAGGTAGAACGGAAAGTGGAACAGCTCGAACCAGGGCTGCCCCAGTTGTGCTTGGAAGCCGAGTCGCCAGGCGGTCCATTCCGTCGCGGTCCAGAACGTCAGTAGGACGATCACCAACACAGTGACGACTTGGCCCCAAAGAATCTTGGTTGCGGACATGGCCGTCGCCCCTTCTTAACATCGGTGATTGGAAGGATCGCTCACAGGCCGATTCCCCGGTTGCGCCCAAAGCCCCAATCGACGCCACCATCATCGCGGGTGACACCGGCGACATGCCGGCCGAGCTGCCTCTCAAGTGAGGGCGTCCACGGCACGAGCTGGAAGCCGAGACCATCGTCGATCATCGCGAAGCGGCCGGAGGCGAGCGCGAAGCGCTGTCGATAGGTCCCCGTGACATACTCGCCCGCAGCCGATGGATTGAACGGCTGGCCGGTCTCGGCAGCGAGCTGCTTGCTCAGATCCTCCAATTCCCGGCGACGCAGCGTGCCGATGAGGTTCTTCGCGAACACCACCCCCCGCACTTGGCGCTCGGCGAGACCCTGCTGGACAAGGTGTTCTGCGCGCCGCTCCATCGCCTCGCGGACCTCGGCGCCGAACCCGGCCTGCCCAAGCGCCGCGGGATCGCGTGCGACCGCCTGCCGGTCGAGCCATGTCGCGCCACTTGCCGTCACCTGCGCCTCGATCGAGAGATCGGAGCGCACAGCCAATGCCACGCGACGCTGTCCTCGCGCGTCGTTGAATTTGCGGAGCTCGACGATCGAGCCCGGTGCGCTGTCACCGGCGGCGACGAGATCGGGGAGCCTGACGTGGTGGGTACGGCCATCGACGCCGTCGACGACGGCATAGGCGGTCGCCTTGAGCTCGTCATCGAGACCGCGGTCGACGAGACGTCCGATGATGGGCACGTCGAGGCTTTCGGCTGATAGCACGTAGCTTGCGGTCCCGCGCTCGATACCGCGTTCGGTGAGGCTGCGGTGGATGCGTTTGATGATGTCGCCGCGCTCGCGGAGGTCGCGCAACGTGGTCTCGGCGGCTTCGTCCATGACCCACTGGCCCGGCCCGATTTGATGCGCAAGGCCAAGGCTCTCCAAGCGTCGCAGACGGCCGACCTTCAACGCATGAAACTGATCGGGCTGCTGCGCCGGATTGGGCGCAAGGTCAATCATGCTGTGCCGGCCGGCGTCGCGAACGAGCTGGCGGTCAAGGTGTGTCCAGCGCTCGGCATCAACCTGGCTCTCGAGCGAGCGGTGAATGTCGAGATCGGAGCGCAGTCCAAGTTCCTGTGTGACCAGGTCCTGCGCTCGGGCACGCATTCCTTCCTTGATGTAGTCGCGGGAGATCACGAGGTCCTGTCCGTCTTCGGCGATGCCGCGCACGAGGATGTGGACGTGCGGATGCTGGGTATTCCAGTGATCGACGGCGACCCAGTCGAGCTTGGTGCCGAGATCCTTCTCCATCTGACCGATCAGTTCGCGCGCGAAGCCCTTGAGGTCCGCCATGTCAGCCGCATCCTCCGGCGAGACGATAAACCGGAAATGGTGCCGGTCATTCTGGCAGCGCTCACCGAACACCTTTGGATCGGCATCGTCGGTGTCGGGACCGAACAGATGAGCCTTCTCCCCGTCCCGGGTGACGCCCTCGCGCCGGAGATAGCCGAGGTGCGCGGCGAGCGGCGCTGACGGCGCCTTGTGGCGGACGACGCGGGTCTTGATTGTCACCAGACGCGAGCGGCCCGTGAGCAGACGGTTCGCCCGCTCGCTGGCGACCCGCCCGCGGCCGAACGTGGAGCGGCGATGACTGGCGATCCTACCCGCGCGCGAAACGCCGCCGCCGGCACGTTGAGCGGCGGCAAGCGCCTGGGCGATGAACGGCTTGGCCCGCTGGCTCCTTGAGGAGCGGATGCGACCAGGCCGAGGCTGAAAATCCTTCTCTTCAGCCATGGCCAGCCTCGGCAATGTGCAGAATTGAGAATCCGTGCAATGAGTTGACGCTTGCGCACACATTGCGTGCCTGCGCCACACATTGCCGGATCGGCAAAAAAGCAAAGCAACAACAACCGACCGACCGAGCCGCACATTGCGGCCTTTTATCTCGCCCTCTTAATCGGTCGTGTCGTCTCTCTGATCTCAGCCATTCTCGTTTCCTTTCTCGCTTACGACAAGGCCCTCTGCGCCACGCTTGAACGCGCGTGTCCATCACAGCCACGAGTCCCGGTGCGCCGCGCACTCTTCCGCGCTCAGCGACGGGGGTTTTCGGCTGCAACGAGGCAGCACGCGAACCGGCGCGGCGCAATTTTCCATCGGCATGACGGAGCCACATCACAGGCATTCGTGCGTGGTCCAGGCTGCACTTGACGTGCATGGCCACAGGCAAGATAGCGTGCGTTCCGTCGTCGTTGATCTGCACCAGGTCTCTTCCGCTTGTGGCGGAGCTCCGTGTTCAAAGCATTGCGGTCATCGGGTCATTGATCTGCATTCGGCTAGCGGTGGGCTCCGAGAAGCTTGCGTTCCTTGACTGCCGTGCGCGCGCCGACGTCCGCCGGCGATGCGGTTGGATCGCCGCAGTAGAATGTGCCGTCGACCCACATCGCATGCATGATCACCGCCAGCTTGCGCGCCACCGCCACCGTCGCCTTGCGGTGGCTGGTGCGTTTGGCGAGCGCCAGTCCCCAGCTCTTGACCTTGTCCTTCTTCTTGAAGCGGGTCAGCAGTGCGCTGGCGGCCTCATAGAGCGCCCGTCGCACGTCACCATCACCGGCTTTGCTGATCCGCCCCTGCACGTCGATCGAGGACCCGGACTGCCAGCGCCGTGAGGTCAGGCCAAAATACGCCGCCACATCGCGCGATCGTTTGAAGCGGCTGGGATCGTCGATCGCCGTCATGAAGCTCAGGGCAGCCACCGGGCCGACGCCGGGAATCTGCATGAAGCGCCGACACAGTTCGTGGCTCGCCACCAGCTTGACGACGAGATCGTGCAACCGGCAGTACTCCTTCCACAGCGCCGCCCGCGCATTCAGCATGGCGTCGATCAGCTCGCTGACCAGCGCATCGCCTTCGACCGCCTCGCGCACCGCCTGCGCAAAGCCGCCGCGGCCGACATGGCTCAGGCGAACGCCAAACACCTTCAGCGAATGCCGGATCGCATTCTCCAGATCCAAAAACTTGCGCTTCAGATTACGCCGGTGCGTCAACAGCAGGCGCAGCCGGTAGCAGGCCGCGCTCTTGATGTGCGCCTGGCGGAACCAGCCGGTGCGCATCAGGTGGGCAAGGCCGAGGGCATCGGCCCGGTCGGTCTTGTTGCGCTGGGCCTTCAACGCGGCGCGCACGTGCTGGGTCTCCAGACACACCGCCGGCAGGCCGAGCCGGAGCAATTCCGGATGCAGCCACGGCGACAGCGAGCCGGCCTCATGACCGACGCGCCGCAGCCGCCCCAGATAGGGTTTGAGCACCAGCTTGATCGCATCGGGATCGGTCACCACCACCGTCTCCAGCATCACCTTGCCCTTGTCGTCCACCACGCAAACCGCCGTCTCATCCATGCCGACATCCAGGCCACAAAAGAATTCCATCGCGCGCCTCCCGCGTTGCTGAGGCGGCGCAGTGTGCGCGTCATTCCTCGTGCAGACCACTTGCGCTGCGGCCGCAACTCCCGGCGCAGACCGATTACGGGCGGCACTCGTTCGGTCGTTACCTGCTCGTCTCCCTCGCAGGGATGCGCTAAGGCACGCCTGCGCAAGAATTCGCAGCGGATTGCGGTGGCGAGCCGCCATCGCGCGTGGGATATCGAGATCTCCGCAGCACGGGTGCTCGCAGGCGCGCACCCATCTGGGTACTCATGTTGATCATGACTCGCAGTCATTGCGATCGTCCCGATGTCGAGAGCGCGACGAACAGGCCTTCCGACTGCGGTGCAATCGCCGAGAGATCATGCACGGGAACAGCAGCCGACTTGTCGTGCGCCGGTCGATCGACCGTCACTCGCGCGGCAGACGACGGCCCGTCAACGTGGTCGAAAAAGAGCGGCGCCCGCGTCCAGGATGAACGAGAAGAGGCCGCGAGGAGAAGAGGTCCTGGTGCCCTCTCCGCATCGACAAAAGGGACGATGGCCGCGACGTAGGCGACGGTCTCGGCCGGCAGTGGACGATGTCTATCGCGAAACGCCTCGTAGCGGCCGGGCCCTGCATTGTAGGCCGCAAGGAAGCCCGGCGAGCCGTAGCGGTCGAGGAGCTCGCGAAGGAAGGCGGCACCAGCGAGGATGTTGTCACGGGGATCGAAGGGATCGCGCCCGAGACCGTAGCGAACGCGCATGTCCGCCCAGGTCTTGGGCATCAGTTGCATCAGGCCGAGCGCGCCCTTGGGTGACACCGCGCGCCGCTCGCCATGGCTCTCGATGCGCATGACGGCGTGTATCCATGCTGCCGGAACGCCGAAGCGCCGCGCGGCTTCCGTCACATGAGTGGCATAGCGATCGTTCGTCGGTTGACCGCGCGCCGGCGCTTTCTCTGCTGACGCCGCCGGCATTGAACCGCCAATCACCAGCAGGCCGGTAAGGAGGAGAACGGCAAGGCCCGCCGTGGCTCCGCCATCACGGTAAGCCGTCGTGCTGCCTAGCAGCGGTGCGCGCGGACCACCGGCTTCACCACCGCTGTGCGCGGCGGCCGGCTGACGGTTGCGCGGAATGGAGGGATGAGACGGCTTTGCCGCGAACAAAGGGATCGAGCTTAGATGCGCCTTGTCGGCGGCATGCGTGACGGGACCCTGCATGCAATCAATCCCGCTCGGCGCGCTGGGGCGGCCGATTCCAGTTCAGCGTCCAGGCCGATTTGTCGTCGCCTGACTGGAAGAGATTGGCGCGGATCGGCCGCGGCAGCGCCGGGTCGTCGATGATGAGCGAAACGTAGTCGCCGGCCTTCTCGCCGGTGCGTTTCCAGCCTGCGCCGATCTCCGGGCCGTCGGCATCGCCGAGGCGGATGCGGTAGTCCGGCGCGTTCTCGGCATCCGAGGATTCGGCTGGAGTGAGGATGAGAATCCGCTCGAAGAAAAGCGTTTGAATGCGCCCGGTGAAGCCGGACTTGTCGCGGGTGAACTGACCGATTTGCGCCATGGGAAACCTCCTTGGTTGGCGGGTTGAGAAGCGGGTTAGTGGGTGGCGGCACGCCAGACGAAACGACCGTCGGCGGCCTCATCGGTCCAAAGCGGGACCGCGCGCGCGACGATCGAACTGACGGGCAGCGAGCCGAAATAGCGGCCGTCCAGGCTGTCCGGGACGGTCGGGTTCATGAGGAAGACCTCACCCGGCTGGAGAGTGGTGCAACCGCTCCAATGTGGCAGCGGTCGGCCGAGATGGTCGCGATCGTGTGCGGTACCGACATCGACCGCGTCGACCGTGATGGCATCGCCGGACCGGCACACGGTCTGTCCCGGCAGCGCCATCACATGCTTGAGCAACGGCACCCCTTTCGGCAGAAAGCCGCCATCGGCGAGGAAGTTCGCGATCGGCTCCGGGAGCTGCACCAGGACCAGCTCGAGGGCATGCAGCCGTCCTGCCGGATGCAGCGTGTAGAGCCCAGTCGGCGTGCTTGCGGTGGCGTTCCAAACCAGCCTCGGCGCGGGATGAAAGAACACCAAGCCACCGGCAGCGAGCACGGCAATATACGTCACCACGACATAGCCAAATCGGGTCATGGCGTGACGCTCCGGCGCTTGAGCCACGCGACATGCTGCTCGCGCGTGTAGGCGCGCGGCACGTGGTCGGCGGCGAGACGGTTGTGGAGATGCCGCCAGTAATCGGGCGCGGCATCGGCCGGATTGATGGCGAGCGCCTCGATGGCATCGATCGCCTGCAACACGAGCTCGACCTTCGGCCAGCTATCGACGCGCAGCAGGATCTCTCCGCCGGGCCGGACGAATGGCAGCGTCTGATAGCGCTGGCCCGCCTCCACGGCGCGCACGATGTCCATCCGCGAGACCACGGTGCCATAGTCGTTCGATGCCCAGCGAACGAAGCCGAAGATGCTGCCAGGCGCAAAACTTGAAACACTGCGGCGGCGATCGAGAATCTTTTCCTCCGTGCGACGGCCGAAGCGCAGCCAATGCTCGATCCTCTTCTCGATCCAGGTCAGCTCGACATGGGTGAGCGCAACGCTCCGGCGATGCGAGGGCGGCACGGCGCGCGGCGGCAAGGCCTCATTGTCGTTCATGACGGCTCTCCGGTCTCAGTGGGAATTCTCGCGCCAGCAATTCGCGCAGCATGTCGGCGACGGTGACGCCGCGTTGGAATGCGGCGACCTTGATGCGGCCGCGCAGCGCCGGCGAGACGTCGATTGTCAGGCGCGCGGTCAATGCTGCTGTGTTATCTGTGCGACGCCGCGACGCATCGCTGGCCTTGACCCAGCCTTCGGCATCGCCAGGTCGCGACGCGAAGCCGCGCTTGGAGGAGCGCCCGCTCATGGCGCGAGCCTCGCGACTTCGGCGCCGAGCGCGGTTATCTCGCCGGATGCGGTGCTCTGCTCCGCAAACTCGAAGACGAGCCGACCCGACTGCGCGGCGTCGGCGAAGACGACACGCTGTCCGATCGTGGTGGCGAGCACTGGCGGATCGTGATCGGCGAGCGTCTCCGCTGTCGCGCGGGCGATGCCTGTGCGCGTATCGCAGCGATTGAGCACGAAGCGAGCGGCGAGCTTCGGATGGTAGATGCGAGCCTCGCGCAGCAAAGCCAGCATCTCCGCCGACGCCCAGCCGTCGAATGGCGACGGCTGCACAGGAATCAGCACCAGGTCAGCGGCCAGCAGCGCCGATCGTATCAATCGGGCGACGCGCGGCGGCCCGTCAATGACGACACGATCGGCAGTGCGCGCGATCTCAGGCGCCTCGCGATGGAGTGTATCCCGCGCGAGGCCAATGACGCCGAATAGCGGCGAGACGTTCTCCCGCGCCCGCTGCTGCGACCAGTCCAATGCCGAGCCTTGGGGGTCGGCATCGAGCAGCGTTACACGCTTTCCGCGGAGCGCCCATTCGCCGGCGAGGTGTAGCGCGAGCGTCGTCTTGCCGACTCCGCCTTTCTGGTTGAGCAGTGCGACAATCATCGCTTGCTTCCCGTCTTGTGATCGAGAAGCGGCAGCGATTGTTGGCTTGGGGGCGTATTTGACGACGGCTCAGCGCTCGCGTCGGCGTTATCCGCATGACGCACGAGCCCACTACAACAGTTAGATTCCAGGTTAGACTCTAAGTTAGATTCTAATGTATGCGATGGGGCTGCGTGCGAAGTCCCGACAAGGATTGCGTGCGAAGTCCCGAGCTCGTCCACAGCGCCATCCACAGGGGCGGTGGACAACTTCGCCGGCAGAATGCGCAGCAGCTCACGGCGGCCCTCGCGTTCGACGTACAAGCTGTAGCCGGGGAGTGGTTGGCGTGCGGCGATAAGCCGGATCTGCCGCGCGAAATCGGAGGCTCGCACCAGGCTGCCGGATTTCTTGTGGAGGTGCGCGATCTCAAACAGCCATCCTCGTGGCTGTCGTCCGGCATGCTTGCGCGCGACGCGGTAGAGCCAGCGCTCGATCCCGCCGGTCAGGCGGAAGTAGGCCGGATCGATTGCAAGGACGAGGGAGCGATCGATGACGCCGCGGTAGAACCAGTCGGGGAGGACAAATTCCATGCCTTCCACGCGACCGTCGCGCCTTGCGCATTCCTCCCATTCATTGATCCAGGAGAATTGGTGGCGTCGCCAATGCTCGCCCTGCCGGATGGTGGTGCGGATGACGGTCGCCTGCAGACGGGCCAGTGCCCCCTTCAAGAGCTTGTAGTCTCGCGCCCCGGTCTGTCGGCCGACCGCGATCAGAAGCTGGTAGGGCGTGAAGCGCAGGAAGCGCGAGGTCTTCAGACCAAGGTTCTCGGCCTCGACAATCTGGCTCGCCGCCCAAATCAGCACGTCGGCGTCCCAAATGGTCGCCATACCGTGCTCAGGGACTGCATGGACTTCGACGCGTACATCGCCGGCCTGGTAGAGGATCGGCCGGGTACGCCTCGCCTTGGCAAGCGAGAAGAATGGCCGCTCCATCAGGTCGCGCTGATCGCGCGGGCTGGCGTCACCAGTGGCGACAACGAACGGATCGAGCTTGCTTCGCTCGCTGGGCGTGATGAGGCGTCGCGTCAGCATGGCGAGCGTTGCCTTAGCGATGCGCGTGGCCGGCTGCGCGGGCCTCGACGTAGCGAGGATCCGAGGTCGAGCTGCAAGCAGCCTGATCTGCCCAGGCTTCTAGATCGCCAACGGCGTAGACAACGCGGCCTCCGAGCTTGCGGAACGTCGGGCCGTTGCCATGGCAGCGGTATTTCTCAAGGGTGCGCGGCGAGAGGCCAAGGAGGCGCGCCGCCTCAGGGGTGCGCACGTAGCGCGTGGTGAGCTGCGCGGTCCGGTCGAGCATGGGAGATCTCCGTCTTGCCTCGAAGCGCCGCGGCCAAGTCGCGGCTTGTCGAGGCCAGAGTGGCGGAGAGTTCAGGCGTTGGGGGTGGACGAAAATATTTGCAGATGCGTGTCCCCCCTACGGGCGTAACCAGGCGAACCGAGGCGTTACCAGCGGAGCGCGGGTGAGCGTCATCACGGCGGATTGCGTGGAGGGATCGAGGGGCCTGTCAGAGGCCGCGCAGGAGTTTCAGGTAGCCCCGCTCGACCAAGGCGGTCGAATCATGGATGAGGCGGTTCGCCGCACGGCGGGCATGCGAATCTTTCCACTCAACCGAACGACGCTGGGCGTGGTCGGAAGCGAGCACCTCTGCTGCCACGTCTCGGGGGCTGCCCCCAGATTCATGAACGTCGAAGGCGTGAAGCAGCTGAATCAATCGCCGCTTCTTGAAGGGCGTCAGCCGCAGAGCCGCTGGAAGAAGGCCCAGACGGTGGTCACCAAGATGGCGCACGAAGTATAGCGCGACGTCGAGCCGCAGCTCGGCCATGCTGTCAAGCGGCAGAAGCACGGCAGGACGTCGCGCGGCCTGTTCGTCTTGCAAACGAACATGAAGCTCACCCGATCCGTCCGCAATCACCAGCTCGCGACCGTCAGCATCCGTCCGCTCGACGAGCGGCAGTCCGAATGCATTGCGATCGATCGAATGGATGGTTTTGAAGCCCGATGGCGCGGGTTCGAGGATTACGGTTCCAGGTGATGCCTCGGGCAGCCATATGGTTGGTTCGGGCCCAACCGGGGAAGCTGGGTCATGAGCGAAATCGCAACCCCCAACGACGTGCGAGGCTGGAACGGACGGTCTCTGGATCAACGCCGTCGCGCGCGATCTGGCGCTGTGTGCGGGCGAAATCGCGGCGGTACTCAGCGTTGCGGCGCAGGAACTCAAGCGCGAAGCCCGGGCGCTCGAGCCGCTTCAGGCGCTCAATCGTCTCCGGCGAGCGCCAATACTGTGTGGGCATGGTGTGTCCTCCTGCTTTTTCTTGTTCTGTCCTCCCGAAGGAGGGACACACCACGATCAGGAAAGACGGTCCGGCAAACTAGACCCATAGGTTGCATCACCGACGACCACAATTTGTGTGACGGTCGCCTCCCGGTCACTGCATTCGCGGGTCCAACAGATGCCGATATCCGGCTTCCGTCATCCATCGGGCGCGCGCGAGATGGCTCTCGTGGACGATTTTGGCACGCTCGGGTTCTCGGGCAGGATCGAGACCGAAGATCACCTGCACGACCTCACGCCAGTCGGCGCCCTCTTCTTCAGCCATTAATAATTGAACATAGATCGCGAGATGTTGCTCGTCGTAGGCGTTTACACGGTCGGTCTGTGGCGGCTGTTCCTGGAATGGCGCTTCGGTCATTGCGATCGTCCCCCTCAGGATCGAAACAACCTTAGACATTCACTTGCCGTGGAACTTGGCAAGCCGCGAAATGTCACACGATTAGCTGCGCGATGCGGAGACCGCATCGCGGTGGTCCCCGGAAACGGCTAACAGGCCCCGGACAGAGCCTATGAATAACATCGCGCCGTACGAATCGGAACGATCGTTCCTGGAACGATCGTTCCGATGTGAGTTCCCTTGTCGCTATGGATCTCAAGGAGATCATGGCGATCAATCTGCGTCGGATCCGTCATGTGAAGAAGATGTCGCAGGAAGAATTGGCCGATAGCGCCGGACTAAGCGTCCGTTACATCGGCTCAATCGAACGCGCAGACGTGTCGGCCAGCGTGACGGTGCTGGGTCGGATCGCGAAGGCGCTGGGCGTCGAAGCAACCGACCTGATTAAGCGGACGACGGTTCATTCTACTCACGGTCGATGACAGGTACGTTTATGCCAGGCCGCGGCACCGGCGCGCTGGAAATCACCTAAACGTGGTAGATGATCGGCTTTGGGCGTAGATCTGCTCTGGCCCGACGGTTGTTGCTCTGTTCGAAGGACCGAAGGGTAATGGTTGGCAGAGCGGAGCCTGCGCTATGACGACGCTATACGAGCACTTGCCAGACGACATCCGCGAAGTGGTGGATGCCTACGTTGCGGAACTCAGGCCCCAACCTTGGCCAATTCGCTTCCGCGCACTAGTAGCTCGTCACAGTGATTTTGACTCTTTGGGTATGCCTGGATAGGCGCGCCCCAGTTTGGTGCGAGCTTTGTCCGTTGTGAACATCCAGTTGATACGGGCGCGAGTTTTGTTTCGCTGCCGCTCCCATGCTGCGATCTCGTTTCTAAGGCGTTTTGGATCGTCGATCCGGCGGCCGAGACACTGCCCTTGGAGCACGCCGATCTCGATCTCGACCATATTGAGCCAACTGGCGTGTTTCGGGGTGTAGTGGAACTCGAGGCGGCGCAGGATGCGGCGGGCCTCGGCGGGGGCAAAGGCCTGGTAGAGGGCGCCGGGGGCATGGATCGACAGATTGTCCTGCACGACACGGATGCAGGCGGCCTTGGGGTAATGGACATCGACGAGTTCGCGCATGCAGTGAGCATAATCCACGGCGGTGCGCCGTTCGGTGACTTTGACGTTACGCCAGGCCCGATGCGGATCGAGGGCGACAAAGAGATTGACGGTGCCGTTGCGGCGGTACTCGTAATCGTAACGCTCGCGCTTTCCCGGCTCGGGTGGGATCGGCTGGCGCACTTCGCCGATGAGCTGGACGGGGGTTTCGTCGAAGCAGACCAGCGGCCGCTCGGGATCAGGCGCTTCAGCGTAGAGATCGAGCACATCTTCCATGCGGGCGACGTATTCGCCATCGACATGGGGAATGCACCACATGTCCCTGCGCCACGGCTTGAGGTCATTATCGGCCAGCCGGCGGCGCACGGTCTCGCCCGACAGGCTGTCATGATCGGTGAGCTTGACCATCACGTCGGCCAGCAGCGCCAGCGTCCAGCGCCTCCGGCCAGCGGGCGGCTTGGCGCATGCGGTCGCCACCAGCAGGGCTTCCTCCTTGCCGGTCAGCTTGCGCTCCGCACCGGGACGCGGCTCCTCACTCAAGGCCCGATCGAGATTGCCTTCCACCAAGCGGCGTTTGGTCCGATAGACGGTGGAGGCGCTTACTCTGACGGTCCGGACAATCTCCTCGTCGCGGCTGCCGATGTCGGCCGCCAGCAAAATCTGGGCCCGCTTGAGTTTGCGAGCGGCATGCTTGCCGCCGCTCAGCATCGCCGTCAGTTCCTCTCGCTCGGCTTGGCTCAATTCAACCCGGTACCGTACATTCATCGTTCGCCTCCCTGTCGGAGGCTCCGGACGAATCGATCCATGAGTCAAAAATCAGGCGCACGCTTTACCGAGAAGCAGGGCCATTATCTGGCTTTCATCTATACCTACTCGCACATGTTCGGACGGCCCCCCGCCGAAGCCGACATGCAGCGTCACTTCGGTGTTAGCCCGCCCTCAGTCCATCAGATGATCGTCACGCTCGAACGTAACGGCCTCATTCGCCGTCGAGCCGATATCCCCAGAAGCATCGAAATCCTCGTGCCGCCAGAGAACTTGCCGATCCTAAGCTGGCTCGGTATCAAACCGTCAAAATCACTGTGACGAGCCACTAGTTGATCTGCTCCAAGAAAAGTTGGACACCAACGCCGAGTCGGACCGCTGGCGTGTGATACAAGAATGGACCGGCATCATGACGGCGACGTTGGAGCATTTGCCGCCCCACAGTTCGGTCGTCGAATGCCTGGGGCTGATGAGCATAAGCTTCAACGACCAATGGCGCGCTCAGGCGCTCGGCCAGATCGACCGAGACCCTACGGTGATAGACCGCCTCATCGCAATCTGTCCCGACTGGGATGACATCGTCGATAGCGTGGCGGAGGCCCATCAAAGACGGCCGATCAAACCGACACGCGGGCGCTGACCGGCATCTGTTGCGCCCTTTGCTTGCGGCGGCACGGCCAACGAGGTTCCTTCGCGATTCTCGAGCGCGGTGATGCCCCGCCCGGACCAGCCGGGCGGGGCATTGTAGCTCGGGTCAGTCGCCGCTACGACGGCTGGGGCGGGACCAGATCAAGCTGAAGCCCTCACCATCCTCGTCGTCGAAGAGGTTGGCGAAGATCGGAGCGGTGAAGCTCGGATCGTCGAGCTTGAGGCTCAGATAGTCGCGGCCCTCGTTGGACCGCTTGGACCAGCCGGCCCCGATCTCAACTCGGCCGACATAGACCCGGTGGCTGGGTGCGTTGTCGCCCGAGCGGTTGGTTTCGGGGACGATCCGGACGTTCCTGGCCTGGAGCGAGAGGGTGACGATCTCGCCGGTGAGCTCGTTGTTGCCGGTCTTCTTGAAGGTGCCGATGGTCGCCATGGTAGTTCTCCTTGATCTCTGTTTTCCGAGCCCGCACCTTGCGGCCTCGATGGTGATCGACAGGCCGGAGGCGATCGACGGCGCACCCCGAAGGGGCCTGACAGCAAAGGAGCAACTTTCTTGGCTCGCGCGAGGAATGACGGCGCAGCCGGCAGGGGAAGAAAGTTGTGACGCCGCTGTTGCGCCTTAGGCGGTCGAGGCGTCAGCCGTCCTTCGGGCAGATCAATCCATCGAAGAGGCCGTTGATGCGCTCGATCCGAACAGAGCTGAAATCAAGAGAACATGGCGATCCTGGCGTCCCGCAAAGACCGGCCAGCGAGTTCGACGGAGATTGGCTCCCGGCCGCGTGCCGACGACGGATCTAAGCCTCCGTGACCACACTCGAGCAATACGCCCGACGAGTCGAGTTGTCGGCCGTATTGTGATCCGCCGCTATTTGGTCGATCGCTCACGACATTGCCACGTATCTGCCTCACTGCGACAATCTGTCGAGCCGCGACGCTTGCACTGCCTGAGCGTCACCTCAAAGACGAGGACGACGAGCGCTCCGGCTGCGTGATCAACCTCACTCGACGTGACGTTATCAGCCCATCGCCAAGCCTTACCCGGCGGGTTCGGGCGCGGTCACGCGCCGGCCTCCTCTGCATGGACAAATCCAACCACAGCATGGCGCCTCAGATAATGGGGCCGCCAAGCGAGCGATCACCGTGCCGAAACAGGCAATTCCCTGTGGCCTGCGCACGTGCGCATTCTGTCAGATTACAAGCGCGCTCCATGTCTGAAACCCGTCTCCGACTGTTTTCGAAAGCCACATTGCGTCCAAAAAGACGTGGACGTGTCCCTTCTACAGTGCTGGCCCAAATCCTGCACCGCCTCTCCGCGCCAAGAAGTTTTGGGGCGGCATCAAGATGGGAGTCGCGTTTGGGCCTCAAACTGTCAATCGACAATGCGGTCGCCACACCGGAGGCCGCCTGCCTTCGCCACGGTGGGCGAACGAAAGACGCTCCTGCTTGCCACGGTCTCGCGCGGCATCGGTCATGCCACCGGAAACCTGCTTTCAGAAAAGGGCCGACGTATCTTCACTTGCGCGCGGCAGCCTTCGGTGGCGGGCGATGTCGGTGGGATTTGGAGACAGACAACCATGTCCACGTAAATCTGGGCATTCGTCGGAAGGTGCGCGCGCCACGGCCAAGGTCGCGAAACGGCTTGCTGGCGAAACCGTTTTTCAGCACCGCCATTGCCTACCGCGTTAAGGCTGACGGCTGCTTGCTCGCTCTGAAGCGAGGCGTCAATACATGATCGATGAACTGGATCTGCGAACCTTCACGCCACATCCGCAACGCGACGCCGTGCTCGGCGAAGTGCACGCGCGCCCTTTCACGCGCCTTGTTTCGCCCTCAGCGTGATCCACTTCGCTTTTCTTGCACAGGGCGAGGCAGCCACAAGCGATCGTTGCCGTTTTATCGATTTTTGTCTCGAGCGCAATCTTCCGCCGCCTGAGCAATCGGCGAAACTTCATCAGATTGTCATCGGGCCCGCGTACGCTACGCTGGGAGCAGCATTCGGAATTTACAACATTCACCTGGATCTGGACTAACGTGAATTGTTCTGCCGCAGACCAATTTGACAAAGTTGAGGGTACCGTCCGATCGCTGATCCGCGCGTTGCGTCAGACCGGACAGTTGCTTGTCGCAATCAGGCTAGAAGTGGAGCAGGACACCTCGCCGATCAAGCGGGCCGAACAGATTTTTGACAAGAACAGCCTGGCCATGGTTGCCACAAAGAGCGGCTTAGGCGTTGCCGCCTCAGACTTCCGCGTAGACGAAAAAGGCTTCACGAAAATCCTCGTCTGCGACCTCGGGTTGACGTCGCACGATCTCGGAGCGCTGGTGCAACGGCTCCTGGAAATCGAGACCTACCGTCCATTGGCGCTGCTTGGCCTGTCGGCGGCCCTTGAGCTTGCACCATCTGTTGATCGCATCGACCGCCGTCTTGTTGAGGCGCTCGAGAAAATGCAAAGCGGTGAGGGGCTGCAGTTCAACAACCATCTGCTTGCCGAGCTGACGGCGCTGGCCGCATCCTTCGAGAGAGGCGCGACCGGCAGCCTGTTTCGCTTCGGCGCCAGCAGGGCCTATAACGAGCTGGTCCAATCGCGACTGTCCATCATTGAAGGCAACGATGTCTCGGGCTATCCAACCTGGTCGTCGTTTCTGGCACGCCGCATGGCGCCGGCGATGCGAACCTGCGCGACTGTGGAGGATCGCCAGGCGACTCTGTCGGTCAAGCTCGCGCGTGCCGCCGATCTGTTGCGAACTCGGGTCGACGTCGAAATCGAACGACAGAACCGTGACCTGTTGCAGGCCATCAACGAGCGCGCGAGACAGCAACTTCGGCTGCAGTGCACGGTCGAAGGATTGTCGGTCGGGGCGATAGGATATTATGTGGTCAGCCTGTTTAGCTATCTTGCCAAGGGCGCGCATGATGTCGGACTGCGAGTAGAGCCCTCGTTCCTGACCGCAGCCTTCGTGCCAATCGCGGTCGGCGTCATCTGGCTGGTGAGTTACAATGTCCGAAAGCGACACCTCAAGCACGACGACGCGCCCTCGGTTACTTGCGACTAAAGCTCCTTGAGGGAATCGGTGCGTCCGTCCTGCGAAGCTCGCATGGTCGTGGTGCGACGCTGCCGCAAGTTCGCGGCCGGCTCCCGCGCAAGGTAATGCCCCGCCCGGGCCAGGCCGGGCGAGGCATTGTAGGCCGGGTCAGTCGCCGTTGCGACGGCTGGGGCGGGACCAGATCAGGCTGAAGCCCTCGCCTTCCTCGTCGGCGAAGAGGTTGGCGAAGATCGGAGCGGTGAAGCTCGGATCGTCGAGCTTGAGACCCAGATAATCGCGGCCCTCGTTGGAGCGCTTGGACCAGGCGGCCCCGATCTCGACACGGCCGACATAGATCCGGTGGCTGGGGGCGTTGTCGCCCGAGCGGTTGGTTTCGGGGACGATCCGGACGTTCCTGGCCTGGAGCGAGAGGGTGACGATCTCGCCGGTGAGCTCGTTGTTGCCGGTCTTCTTGAAGGTGCCGATGGTCGCCATGGTAGTTCTCCTTGATCTCGGTTTCCGAGCCCGCACCTTGCGGCCTCGATGGTGATCGACAGGCCGGAGGCGATCGACGGCGCACACCGAAGGGGCCGAAGCGCCAGCGAAGGATGGCAGCCGGGCGACTTTGTTGTTTCGCGAGGAATGACGGCGCAGCCGGCAAGGGAAGAAAGTCGATCGGCGCCATTGCGCCATAGGCGGTCGAGGCTTTAGCCGCCCTTCGGCCAGATCCACCCATCGGAGAGGCCGTTCGGTGCGCTCGATCTAAAAGCAGACATCAAGGGGAACATGGCGACGGTCGCGATGCCTTCGGCTACCGGCGAGAGATTCCACGGCGAGTGAAACTCTCTATTCGAGAAGGACGGAAATGGTCACCACAACGACTGCTCGCCAAGGCGCCCGTCGTCCCGGACTTGTTGGCCGCGTTGTGCCGAGTTTCGCCGTGGCGCCTGCCATTGCACCGACGGGCGCATCAAGATGGACCTTTGCGTGCGATCCGAGCTTCACCGTTCTCATCAGCCCCACCGCAGCCGTGGCGTGAGACGCATATCGCGAAAGCCTAGCCCCTAATCTGGCCCTACGACCGCCCCTTTGGGGGCTGTCAGCCACACGCCCTGCCCTGCTTCGGTTGACTCCGGCGTTGTCATCGCCGTGAAGCGGACGAACGCTGTGATGCTGACGGCAATGGCGCCGATTATCGAGAAGATCGGCTGCGCAGTCGCAGATGGCACCGCCATTTGCGCGATCCCGTGGTGGCGCTCTATCCAGCGACCGTGGCCGGCGCGACTACGCGCGCAGGTTATCGCTCATGAGCGATCACCCACGCAGGGCGGTCATAACTGGCGAACTTAGGATTCGCACGACTAGTCGGACGACATCCTGGATCAAGTCGGTTCCGTCACCTGCAGGTTCTTGTAGTTGACCAACGGAGCGTTCTCGGGGCCAAATCGCATTCACCCCCTTGTGCCAGCCGCGAGGACTCCAACCACGACTGCGAGAAGGAGTGCTGAGGCCAAGTCTCCATTAGACGCAATCAGCCGCTGGCTGGAATCACAAGACTTAGACACCCAACTTGGGGGCGTTGCATTCGCGACATCTCAATTTTGAAGGACAGTGACGTTCTCGCGCTTGTCGGACTGGAGCAGCTCGAAACTCTTCAGCGATGGTCGACCGCACCAGAATTGGAGCCGCGGGCCGCCGCGGGTCCTGCTCTGACCTTCCGAGTCGCCTTCGAGTCCTTTCGCCGAGGCAGAATTACAGGCGTCCGATGGAACGAACCGAAGATGGAGCGCAGGGCTCTGGAACAGGCTAAGCGCGACGGGAAGCTTGCGACTTGCGCGCAACGCTCAAAGGAAGCTCCAGTTTTTACCAGCCAGGGAGGAGATCTGGTATCGTGTTGCGAAGTCCCGGAACGGATCGGCGGCAACTTATCTAACACGCGGGCTCTCACTATTGGAGCGCCGCCGAGATGGGATCTGAGGTCATTTCAGTAGCGACTGTTCTCTATTGGTGTCCGGTCGCTGCATCGTAGATACGGGCTTGGGCGCCTTTTAACTCCATCTCGATCGGGGGAGCCCAGGGCGGAACGGAGCCTTGTTCGATTGTGGAATCCTAAATAAAGGCGAAGATATCGCGCTGGATTTTCAGATTGGCAATGATGACGACAGAGTATGGAAGAAGCTCCACTAGGTACAGACGCCAGGATGTCCCGGAAAATCGAATACAATACTGATGCGCTTGGCAGCACGTTTGAGCGCTTGACGCGAATTGACGCCCTCGCCCGTAGGGGCGACTCTAATGCTGAATCTCTCAAGATTGATGCCAAGATGTTCGAGCGCTCAATAATAAGGTCATTGCAAGATTTCGGAGACCGACTGGTAACCAATCTTTCGTCAAAGGCAGTGAATCGCGTCCTGCGGAACGACCGCCTGGGAGAGATTGGCCCCGCGGCGCTGATTTGCGAAGTCATGACCGAAAAATCAATCCGAAAAGGCTTCATCAGTGAGGCGGGCCGATATGAGCGATCCTGCCAAATCTCTCATGCAATTAAACAAAGTGGCGAGGTCGAGTTCGCGATCCTGCTCCTCCCATTTCGCACATCTACGCCTTTGAAGAATCGTGGAACGCTTCCCGACATGGGCGAGTTTTATACGCTGATATCGCTCTACAGTTTGTCACGTGCGTGCCACGTCGCGCAGAAAAAAATGGCCACGCTGATCGAAGACGTTGCCAAACGGGTCGGAGATGGCGCCCGAAAATGCGCTCAACCCACTGCGACGGACGAGAAATGCGGCATAAAGCATCTTTTTGAAGCAGCTATACAGGAATGTGAGAAGCGCATCAAAAACCCAACGGAATGCGCGGCGACTCGAAAGCTCCTAAGGAAGGGCGCAGCCAATCCTCCGAGGCTTCAAGTAAACGATAAGCCCACTTTTGTTCGTCTACTGGTCGAGCTTGCGGCATCGTCCATTCCAATACGTAGTTGGTTCGCGTTTAAAGACGCCCCAATCGTACCAGTGCGAATCCTTGCATGTCGTGATGCTGGGCGCTACCCCTGTTTTGACACGGTTTCATTGGAACAAATCGCTAACTACCGCGCAGTCCTATCTGATGCTGTAGAGGCATTCTCCATTGATCAACGATTCTTCCGTCTTATTGATTACGCCGAGATTAAGAAGAGCGTGCAAGGCACGCCTGGTCACAAACAGGCCATGCATTACTTCGCCAAACGCAAAGCTGGCTTCCTATCTGATGTAGAGAGAATTCTACCTACTATATGGTCCACGCGCGGACGCGATGAGATGCGCAAAGAACTATCCGAGATTGATCCGGAAGGTGTGTTAACGCCTCTCTTCGAGCCAATTTTATTTTCTCTCGAACATTCTTGTGTATCTGATATTGCGCGCCAAACCGGGTTGAGCGAGCAGCGGCTCTATGTCCAAGCCATGCAGACAATATACTTGCCTCAGGATGATGAGAAGGTTGAGCGACTGCGTCGGCAGTTAATCGACGCATCCTTGCGGGGAGCCGCTCTATATTGCGCGGCATATGAGGCCAACACAGGTTCGAAGAATCCGGTGGGCTTCGATGATGTCGCTGCGGTGTTTCCGAATGCGCTGCGTATGTCGATTCACCAAAAACCGGAATCTGTTGGTCACTTTACCGTTCATGTGAGTCCAACGAGGAACCGTACTCCTTGGCACGGCACGGCCAGCCTTACGAGCGGCCGAACCCCAGATGAAATCTGTATCGGAATTGATTTGGCAGAGCACCTCGAATCAACCGGTGCACGCAGTGTGGTCGTATGTGGAAATGAGGACGGCTTGCTTGCTCGCCACATCCGCGCCAAGCAGCCTGTCGTTTACCTATCTCCAACGATCTCCGTATCTGACACTCAAGCCCTCGTTGAGCTCTTAGAGGGCAAGCCCCTTGTTACGAATGGCTGACAAGATGAATTTGAAGTGAATCCGGGACTTGGACCAGCGGCTTAGACGGTGCGGATGCGGCATTTTTCCCGCTCGGCTGTCGTAGCAGATGGAGCGCGCGCCGTCTGAGACGAACAAAATCGCTTTCGGTCACAAGCTCACCGTACCGCGGTCGCGCAAATGTCTTGGATCGCCCGTCCCGGCCTCGCGCTCATAACGATGATCCGATCGGCCAGAAACGAGGCTTCCTCGATATCATGAGTGACGAACACCATCGTCGTCAAAATTTTGGTCGAGACATCGAACCGCATCTCTTGCATCAGACTAAGGTCTGGGCATCGAGCGCGTCGAACGGCTCGTCCATCAGCAGAACCCGCGGCTGATTTATGAGTACCGGCGCGATCTCGACTCGCTGCTGCATGTCACCGGAGAGCTGAGAGGGATAGAAGTTTTCAAAACCCTCAAGGCCACGCGCTTCAAGATTTCGTCCGCGGCACGGTACCGCTCGGCCTTGCCGATGCCGCGCATATCTTCGGCTGGAAGGCGACATTGTCGCCGATCCGTTTCCAGGGAAATAGGGCGTGCTATTGAAAAACGATTCCCGATCCGGGCTCGGACCGAGGATCGGCCGATCGTCCACAGTCGCCTTGCCAGCGCGCCGAGTAAGGTCGATTTGCCGCAGCCGGACGGACCGAGAATGCAGACCACCTCAGCCGTGGCGATCGTGGAATTGAGATCGCAAACCGTCTCACACGCAGCCCTTGCCCTCTCCAAGAGAGATGGAGAGTGCGTTAACGGCCAGCTGCGGCCCATCCCGAGCAGACCGATGACCAACATGCGGACGATGATATCGGCGTAGTTCTGCAGCGTAACGGTGGCCGCCCTGGAGCAGCAACTGGGATATATTCCATTCCAAAAGTCCCGACGGAAGCGGAGAATCCTGCCTAGCTCAGGGAATGCCGAGGTTCAAACCCGCAGTTCGCCATCCCGTCTAGCTAGCGCCACGCATTTCAATAAGCCGGTCGAAACCCAACTCCGTGCTCTCGCGCCGAGCATTGCGTGAAGCAGGAGCCGCGACTTATCCGAGAGGAAGATTTTCTGCCGCTTGTTTGCCGGGGTTCGTCATCAATTCATAGCTGACCTTCGTACACTCAGTGAGCGAGGCGTAGCTTTTCCCATGTTCACTTCCAATGATTTACGTCCAGGTAGAGGATTCCAGCTGCGCCCAAATTGATCTTGTGTTTTTCAAGTAGGTCTCTCAATACGGAACTTATCGTTCCGAGCCGCGACGCATTGCTCCATGGAAAGCGGCGCGCTACTGATCAGATTGGATATTCACCAATATCTCTCCGGCGACGATCTCGGGGTCTCCAAGATGGAGGTCATGCAGACTCGCTTGAACGAACTCCAAGATCTTTTTGTTCGCTGCATTGGCGCTTTCGCGATCCTCGAATATCATCACAGCGAGACCGACGCCTTCACCGCCATCCAGCACATAGTACGATCTGAATCCATGCGACTCCCTTAGGATCTGCCCGATGCCGCTTTTCGCGCGGCGGGCGGCATCCGCAACCGAACGAACCTTGGTGTACTTGCGAATGACCATGTACATTGGAGCACCACGCGTCTCATTTCCACCCTACACATCAAAGCATATTAGGTCGGCGCAGAGCTAGGTCCTAGTTCCATGACCGAGCATACTGCGGCTTGGCTATGTAAAAGCAAACATGACGGCGCCCACATCCTTAAGGACGGCCTGTCACATCTTTCGTTCATCTTCTGCGGAAGTTTTGATTGGCCCGATAGATAGAAGCGCCTGCCTGGCGTACGACGAACAACAGTTCATTGCGAGATGAGACGGCACCGTAGAAATTTAGCCTGCCTCGCAAGACGCCCTGTTGCGTCGACGGTTGGGGCGAGTGATCAGCGCGACGTTCACGTAACAGACGCGCGAAGGTCACATTTTATTCAAGAACATCGTGCTAATTGGCGCCTGATCGTCGCGGCCGGATGTACGCCGTGGCATCACGAGCCCTGGCTTTCATGCCAGGGTTTTTCGTGTGATCCGAGCGAAGCCGGTGCAAGGCTGCGGCGAACGCGCCCGGGCCGCGGCTGGTCGCACGATCAGCGGCATCGAGTGAGCCGGAGAGCTTCTGGTCATTAGAATTTGCGGCAGCGCTCACGCGCCGCCGAATTTCCAGACCGGGATACCGAGCTTCTTGGCCTTGTCGGCGAGGTTGTCCTGGATGCCGGTGCCGGGGAAGTGCAGCACGCCGATGGGAAGTGTCTCCAGCATCGCGTCGTTGCGTTTGAACGGGGCGGCCTTCGCATGCTTCGTCCAGTCGGGCTTGAAGGCGATCTGTGGGACCTTGCGGTTGTCGGCCCATTTGGCGGCGATCAGCTCGGCCCCCTTGGGCGACCCGCCGTGCAGCAGCACCATGTCCGGATGCTTGGCGTGCACCTGGTCAAGTTTGGTCCAGATCAACCGGTGATCATTGAAGCCGAGCCCACCGGTCAGCACCACCTTCGGTCCTGCAGGCAGAAGCACCTGATCATCAGCGCGCTTCTTCGCGGCCAGGAAATCGCGGCTGTCGATCATCGCGGAGGTCAGATTGCGATGGTTGACCTTGGATCCGTTGCGCGGCCGCCAAGTCGAGTGGGTGTGGCGTTCGAACTCATCGGCGGCCTGGTCGCGCATCAGCTCGAAGGCGCCTCGTCGCTCGATCAGCGTCTGCCCTTCTGCCGTCAGTCGCTCCAGCTCGACGGATTTGACCTCGCTGCCGTCCTGCTCCCGCTGCGAGCGCTGCTGCGCCAGCTCGTTGTCGTCGAGTTCGCGTTCGATCCTGTCGGTGGCGCGGTGGAAGACGTTCACGGTCGACCAGAGCAGGTCTTCGAGGTCGGGCTCGAGACGGGTATCGGACAGTGCCACCACCAGGGCATCGAAGATGTCGGCGATGCTGCCGGCGAGGACTCGCGCTTCGGGGAGCCGCCGCGGATCGGGCTCATCGTGGAAGGGACGGTAGCCATAGAGCTGAATTTCCTGGAGGACGTGGTTGGTCGGGGATGAACTGTGGTGCGGCTCGACATCGTTGTCGTGGTCGGTGGTCATTGCGGTTTTCCCTCCTCGGATCGACCGCGCCCATCGCGGCCTTCATGGCGACGAAGGCGGCAGGCGGACCGGACTTGCACCCGCAGCGCTAGCTGTGGGCCGGAGCCTTGGCGGAGGACCGAAGGGGGCCGACTATTTTGCCTCGCGATGTAAAGGCGGCTCTGCCGCCGACGGAAAATAGTCGGCCCACGAGGTTGCCGGTCCGGGCCGCTTGCCGCCCGATCGCCCTCTTAAGAAGGCCGTTGGAGCGGTCCTCTCCGGCGCCGAGGGGAAGCATGACCGCTGGCCTCGCGGGAACGAAGCGGCCGCGTCGCCCTCATCCCGTTCCGGCTATGCCGCCAGCGCCATAAAGCGCGCGACGTCCTGCGCCGCGATCTGCACGCGGCTCACGGCCCGAAGGGCGTCAAGTCCGAGCAGGCGAAGGTCCTCATTGAAGTCGCCAAGCCGTGGCGAGATCACGATCGCCTCGATCCCGGCCGCCTGCGCCCGGTCGATCAAGGTCGCCATGGCGCCGTCACCGGCAGGATCGTCATCGCGGGCGATGTAGAGCCGGCGGAGTGTTTCCGGGAGAAGGATGGCGGAGAGATGCGCCGCCGAGAGGGCTGCGGCCATCGGCATGGTTGGTAGGACGCTGCGGAGCGACAGCATCGTCTCGATGCCCTCGCCCGCCGCCATGACCTCGCCAGCTACGCCAAATCGAACGGCGTGACCCAGCAGGTCGCCCATCGCCCGTTTCGGCGCGTCGATCCGCGCCTTGCCGAGCGCTGTCTCACTGAAGCCGTCCGGGTCGAGCCAGGTGCGATGCGCGCCGGTCAGATTGCCGGAGAGATCGGTGACGGCGGCGATCATCGCCGGCCATGTCTCGGTCGGGCTGTCATCGTCGGGTCGGTAGTAGCACCGTGGATGAAAGCGTAGGCTTCCGGTTTCGTACAGAGCCGTAATACCGCGATTGCGGAGATACGCTTCTACCAGCGTGCCCACGATCGACTGCGACATGCCGAAGAGCCGCCGCGCGGCCTCTGGTGATCCGAGGGGCGCGGGCGATGTTCGCGACCGGTGGTGATTTGGCTCAGGCTCCAGTTCTGGACGCGGCAGACTCAGAAAGCGCCGTGCCTCATTAGCGACTTCACGAAAGTCAATGAAACCGCAGCTCTCGCGGATCACGTCCAGGAGATCGCCATGTTCGGCTGAGGCGGCGTCGGTCCATTTGCCCGCGGGTCCCTTCACCGATTCCGTGAGCCGCACGAACATCGAGCGACCAGGCGTATTACGGACGTCGCCCACCATCCAGTAGCGGCCCTGCCGCCGTCCGTTGGACAGATAATGGCGGCACACCGCCTCGGCATCACGCGCGAGACGGCGGGCCAGTTCAGAGGCGCTGTCCCGGGCCATCAGGCGGCCTCCCGCTCGCTAATGCGCGCAACCGGATAGTGGTCGAGCACCTTCGCCAGCACTCCGGCGCCGGTCGCGTCTGTCGACACGAACATGCGCAGCTTCCACGAGATGATTTCGCTGAAGAGGCCGTACGTCCGTAGCCGGTCACGCATCACGTCGGTGAAGCCGGACAGCTCGATGCGATGGGCGCCCATCACGCGGACACGACGGAGCTGGAGATCCTCAGCGAGGTCGATGACGGTGCGCCCCTCCATCAGCGCCGAGAAAGCCTCCTGTGGGGTCAAGCTGCTAGTGCCGATCTCACAAGCGTTCGCGGCCCAGGCCGGCGAGACCCTGCGACCGATGATGTGCTCGCCGTCGTCGGTCTGGAGCCGATAGACCCGGGTCGACTCGTTCGGAAGTCGCTTCCAGATCGGCAACAGCAGACCGGCGACGATGTGGAGGGTGCTCTCAGCGAACTCGGGGACGTCCGCGACTTCGCCGCTCCAGACTGCTGCGAATGCCTCGCGATCCGCAGGCTGCCAATGGCTCTCGTCCATCATCTTCATCGAAGCATGATGGTGCTCCATCGGACGGATTAGCCGCACGCGGCGTTCGATCTCGCCATCATCGAGCATGAAGCTTGGTGCTGGAATCTGCACCGCAGCGCGTCCCGAGCGCTCGTTAACCAGCAGCACCGTCCGCGCATCGGCGACATAATCGAGCGCTTGAGCCAGCGTCGTGGGGTGATTGCGGCGGCGTTCGGTGATTGTCAGCAGCCGGGTTTCTGCGCCGGTCGCGGGGTGGGTGTAGATCGGGCGCCGATCGGTGACGATGAAGCTCTCGGCCTGCAGCGTCTCCAGGCCGATGTCGTAGACGCCGCTGGCGATGGCGCCCTCGACCTTGGCGTTCAACAACTGCTCGAAGGCGGTGAACAGCACACCTTGCAGCTCGATGGTGAGCGCGAGTAACCGGTTCAGGAACGTGGTGATCGGCGGTAGCTCGTCCTTGATGCCGTTCGCGTCCGTGAGCTTCAGACCCGTGGCCTCTTCGAATATCTGGAGCGAGCAGCCTTCGACCTTGCCGCGCACGAGCAGCAGATAGAGCTGGCGCAGCGCATCGCGAGCGTAGTGGCTCTCAAGATTGTCCTCAGGCCGGAACAGACCCTGCCCGCCGGTCTGTCGCTGGCCGCGCTGATGGCCCCCAGCGTGTCGAGCCGTCGCGCAATGGTCGAGAGGAACCGCTTCTCCGCCTTCACGTCGGTCGCGATGGGGCGAAACAGAGGTGGCTGCGCCTGGTTGGTACGGTTGGTTCGACCGAGCCCCTGGATTGCGGCATCGGCCTTCCAACCCGGCTCGAGCAAATAATGGACGCGAAGCCGGTGATTTCGCGCCGATAGCTCGGCGTGGTAGCTGCGGCCCGTGCCGCCGGCCTCCGAGAAGACAAGGACGCGCTTCACGTCATCCATGAAGGCGGCGGTCTCGACGAGATTAGCGGAGGCTGAACGATTCTCGACGGCAAGGCGGTCACCGCTGCGCACCACCCGCCGCGAACGTCCGGTCACTTCGGCCACAATATCCGTGCCGAAACGCTGCACGATCTGGTCGAGTGCGCCGGGAACAGGCGGAAGCGACGCGAGCCGTTCGACCAGCTCATTGCGGCGGGCAACGGCCTCCCGGCTCTCGACGGGCTGACCGTCGCGGAAGACGGGCCGGGACGAGAGATTGCCCTCGCTGTCGGTGAAGGGCTCATAGAGCTGCACCGGGAAGGAATGGGCGAGGTAATCGAGCACGTACTCGCGCGGCGTGATGTCCACGCGGACGTCGTTCCATTCTTCGGTCGGGATCTCGGCAAGCCGCCGTTCCATCAGCGCCTCGCCGGTCGACACGATCTGGATGACGGCGGCGTGGCCCTCGGCCAGGTCCCGCTCGATCGAGCGGACCAGAGTCGGCGTCTTCATGCTGGTGAGCAGATGGCCGAAGAAGCGCTGCTTGGCGGATTCGAAGGCCGATCGCGCGGCCACCTTCGCCTGACGATTGAGCGTGCCGGTCTCTCCGGTGATGTTGGCGGCCTGCATCGCCGCATCGAGGTGATTGTGGATCACGCTGAAGGCACCGGCGTAGGCGTCGTAGATGCGCCGCTGCTCATCGGTGAGTTGATGCTCGACGAGCTCGTATTCGACGCCGTCATAGGAAAGCGAGCGAGCGGTATAGAGGCCGAGCGAGCGAAGGTCGCGCGAGAGCACCTCCATCGCTGCGACGCCGCCGTCCTCGATCGCCTCAACGAACTCGGCGCGTGTGGCGAACGGAAAATCCTCGCCGCCCCAGAGCCCGAGGCGCTGGGCGTAGGCGAGGTTGTGGACCGTGGTGGCGCCCGTCGCCGACACATAGACGACGCGGGCATTGGGCAGTGCATGCTGAAGGCGCAAGCCCGCACGCCCCTGCTGCGAGGGCGCGACATCGCCCCTCTCGCCCTTGCCGCCACCGGCATTCTGCATGGCATGGCTTTCGTCGAAAATGATGACACCGTCGAAGTCGGAGCCCAACCATTGAACAATCTGCCGGACGCGCGAAAGCTTCTCGCCGCGGTCGTCGAACCGCAGCGTAGCGTAGGTTAAAAATAGGATACCTTCCGCCAACCGGATCTCCCGTCCTTGAGGGAAGCGCGAGAGCGGCGTAACCAGCAGACGCTCCATGCCGAGCGCCGACCAGTCGCGCTGCGCGTCCTCGATCAGTTTGTCGGACTTCGAGATCCAGACTGCCTTGCGCCGGCCCTGCAGCCAGTTGTCGAGAATGATGCCGGCAGACTGACGACCCTTGCCGGCGCCGGTCCCGTCGCCGAGCATGAAGCCGCGACGGAAACGGACGGCGTTCGGTGCGTCGTCGCGCCCGGCGATGACCAGGTCGAAGGTCTCGTCGACCGTCCAGGCGCCGGCGAGATAGTTGCCATGGGCCTCGCCGGCATAGATCACCGTCTCGAGTTGGGCGTCGGATAGAAGGCCGTCGCCGACGAGGCTGGCCGGCAGCCGGGGCCGATAGCTCGGCTTCGGCGGCGCGACCGAGGCCATCGCGGCCGATTGCACCAGCTTGGTCGGGTGCGCCTGCGCGCCGGGGATCCGGATCGACTGAAGCCGGAATTCCTCGTAGATGGCGTCGCTCAGGCGCGCGCCCACGGGCGGGGTCCAAACGATCGTCTCATAGGCGAGGTCGACGGCTTCGGGATCGGCGACCGACGCCTTGACCGACTGTGCGGCGGCCCGTGCGAGATAGCCGCGCACAGTGCGAGGCGCCGGCGAGGAGGCAGACACGGGAGGTACGCCAGTCGAGGCAACTGGCAAGCGAGCCGGAACGTGTTCGGCGATCCAGCGGAGCAGCGTCGCGACGTCGGGCGCTATTCCCGGCGATTCCGGGAACGCGTTCGGGTCATTGGCCGGCGCCTTGTCGATGACGGTGAGGCGCGTCTCGATCGTGGTGCCGTGCTTGGCATAGACGGCGCCGGCGATCGCCGCGGTGAACACCACGCGGCCGCGTTCCTGCAATCGGGCGAAGGCGTCGCGCCAGGCTGAGGCTTCGGGCGAGAAGTTTGCGCCTGATATCGTGACCAGCCGGCCGCCATCGGCAAGACGCGCCAGGGCCGAGGCGATGTGACGGTACGCCGTGTCGGCCATGCGGCCGGAGACCTTCGCCATCACCGAGAACGGTGGGTTCATCAGCACGACGCTCGGGACAACGGCGGGATCGAGATGATCGTCGATTTGGGCCGAGTCGAAGCGCGTGACGGAATTGGCCGGAAAGAGGGACGAGAGCAACATGGCACGGGTCTCGGCCAGTTCGTTCAGCACGAGGCCGCTGCCGGCGATCTCGGCGAGGATGGCAAGCAGTCCGGTGCCTGCGGACGGCTCCAGCACGCGATCCGCCGCCGTAATGGCGGCCGCGGTCAGCGCAGCCAGGCCGAGCGGAATCGGCGTCGAGAATTGCTGGAAAGCCTCGCTCTCGGCGGAGCGGCGCGTGTGGGTCGGCAGAAGCCCCGCGATCTTGTCCAAGGCGGAAAGTCGTGAAGCCGGAGAAGCGGCTTTGCGGAACAGCGCCTTTCCGTATTTGCGCAAAAACAGGACGATGGCGACCTCGCAAGCGTCATAGGCCATCTTCCAATCCCACGCGCCCGTCGCATCGGATGCGCCGAAGGCCACTTCCATCGCGGCGCGCAAGATTGCGGTGTCGATGCGTCGGCCACGCTCGAGATGCGGAAGGAGCTGCTCCGCCGCAGCGATGATGACGCTGGCGCCCTCGGGAGCGCGAACAGGCGAGGTCGGCGCGGCCTGATCGGCCGCGATCGGAGAAAGGTCATTCATGAAAGGAGCCTTAAGGAGAGCGGGAACGGGCGAGCCGGCCGGCGCTCTCTCTCGGACCGTACCGGCTCAACCTCGTTCCGGCCGACCTCTCCCTCTCAGCATCAAGGCCGTGCCCGACATGAGAAACGGCGCCCCACCGGTAGCGGCGCGCCGCGCACAGAGCGTTCGTCAGTATCCGAACTGCCAAGATGGCCAGGCTTGGCCGTCGTCAGCGTCGGCGACCGCTTCCGCGAAGGTAGCTCGCATCGCCTTCGACGACGGTGACGATGTATTTCGTCATGACGCAGCACCCTCAATTGGATCGTTTTCGCCCGCGAGAATGGCCTCGGCCTTTGCGATGGCAGCGTCCGCCCGTCGGCGCCAAAGCTCGACATCCGCTGAGCCGTCATTACGGACGTGGGCGAGAATCTTGAGCAGACCGAGCAACAACTCGAAATGGCCCGCCTTGCGCTGGACCAGCTCGTCAAAACGTGACGAGATCGGCAGGGCTCGGCCGATATAGGCCGCGTCGCGGCCTTCCCAGACGCCCGTGACAAAGGTGTCGCCGGACGTTTCGACGTCCGACTTCTTGTCGTCCCAATCCTCGTCGGCGATCGCGAGATCGCAGGCTTGGTCGAGCGTTTCGGCGTCGTAGGTTCGCTGTCGATAGATCGGCAGGCGATAGGTCGTCTCGATGGTGAAGAGGGGCACGAGAGCCTCCATAATATGCAAAAAGCCCGGCAGGAGCCGGGCTTTGGGGTGGATTGGCAATGAAGAGACGCGGGACAGCGGAAGCCGGCCCGCGGGCTCGAGCTATTCGGCCGCGACCATTTGCGGCTCCTCCGCTTCATCGGCCGGAGTTTCCTTGTCATCGCCGGTGAGGAATTCCGGCAGCGCCTCGCTATCGCCCTCGGGTTCCGCGGCGTCGACGGTCGCCATCTGGTCGACGCCGGCCATGCGCAGGGGCTCGGGCAGCCAGCCGGTCTCGGCCAGGAGCCGTTCGGCCTCCTTGGCCATGTCGCCTTTCTTCAGATGATCGATGAGCTGGGCGGCTCGCTCGCCGGCACCCTCGCGCACTGCCTCAAGGATGCGGCGCTTCGGCACCCGGCCGAGATAACTCTCGACGGTGGGACGCCAGCCGGCTTCCACCATGTCGAGATCAACGGCGCTTGCGATGCGATCGGCGTCGACAATGCGCTGCTCGACCGTGTGCGGGCGTGGCGCCGCCGCCGTAGCGGTCGCCCTTCTCGTAGAGCGCGTTTACGCCGAACGAGGCGCAGTGCGCAAAGAGCGCCGCCTGCTCGTCGCCCGTCAGACCGGTAAGCCAGTCCCAGAGATCGGTTCTGTCCTTGGGCAAGCGCTCCTCCCATGTCTTGTGGCGCGCGTCGATCGCCTTGGCTGCCGGCGTGTCCTTCAGCCCCTGCGCCTGAACCGGGAAGCTTGCGCTACGCACGGAGATCTCCATCGTCGTTCCATAGGACGAATACCGGGAGAAGACGTCGAGGCAGAATTTGTGCAGCACCGCCTGGAAGGCGACCGAAGGCGTGATCGCCAGCTTGTCGCGTAGCGCCAGCGTCCGCTCCGCCGTGAGCTCGGTCAGCAGGCGGTCCGGCAGGGGCTTCACCGCATCGTCATCCTCGTCCTCGGGCTCGGCGACTTGGCCGCCGATAGTAATGACCGCGCGCTGGACAGCCGCCGCTGACGGTTGGGCGCCGTCCACGGCCACGGTAGCGGGTTCGCCATCGCTGTTCTGCTCCGGCGCGGCCACGGGCACTTCGTCCTCGGGCCGGATGTAGCCGCGATCGACCAAGAGCGCACCTTCGGCATCGATGCCGACGAACACGCCCGCGCGGGCGATGTCGGCCGGCTGATAGATGACCAGGCGATCGTCGAAAGTGGCGAGAGCCGTCTCGATTTCGCCAAGTCGCTGGTCGACCTCGTCGGGCAGCTCATCCACGCCGTCGTAATCGGCCTCGAGCCTGGCGTATTCGGCCTTGAGCGCCTCGATGGTCCCCTGCTCTTCGGCCGAAAGATCAGCAGCCATGCCGTCCAGTTCGCGCAAGCCGCGAGTATGGCCGTAGGGGAAGTCAATGGCGACCTCGATCCACTTCCAACCTTCGGCGGCAATTGTTTTCGCCTCTGTCTTCAGCTTCTCAGCGACCAGACGGTCGAGCAGAGCGACGTCCTCAAGCCAACCGCCATCGTCGGACTGGAACAGGTCGCGCAGCACACCGCCACCGGCCGCCTCGTAGGCGTCGAGGCCAACAAACACGGCGCGCCGGTCGGAGGCGCGCACCGTCTTCTCCGTCAGCATGCGGCGAATCTGATAGGGTTCTTTCTGCCAGGAGCCGGAGATAGCCTGCCAGACCTGCTCCTGGCGACCGTGATCTGCAGTGACGGTGAAGGCCATCAACTGCTCGAGCGACATGCCATCGTCGGCATAGACGTCGAGCAGTGCGGGCGCGACGGAGGCGAGGCGCAGGCGCTGCTTCACGACGTTGACCGAGGTGAAGAAGGCAGCGGCGATGTCCTCCTCGCTCTTACCCTTCTCGCGCAGAGCCTCGAAGGCGCGGAATTGGTCGAGCGGGTGCAGCGACGCGCGCTGGACGTTCTCGGCGAGCGAATCGTCCTCGGCGAGAATGTCAGTCGCCGGATCGCGTACGACGCAAGGCACCGGCGCAGTCTTGGCCAGGCGCTTCTGCTTCACCCGGAGCTGCAACGCCCGATAACGGCGCCCGCCGGCCGGGATCTCGAACATGCCGGTCTCGGCGCCGTCCGCGTCGAGGACCGGCCGGACATTGAGGCTTTGGAGCAAGGTACGCCGGGCGATGTCCTCGGCCAGTTCCCCGATGGAGAGGCCGGCCTTCACGCGCCGGACGTTCGACTGGCTGAGCACCAGCTTGTTGAAGGGAATGTCGCGCGAGGACGACAGGGTGATCTTCTGAACGGCAGTAGCCATGGGTGATACTCCGCGACGGGCGACCCAAAGTCTCTCCCTGGATCTCCAACCCGTCATGAAGCGCAGCGCCGCCCTCTTCCTCTCAAGGGCAGCGCCGCAACCCAGCGATCAAGAAAGACGGAAGGGCACGAAGCCGGAGACACGCCGTTCCGCATCTCCGGCTTTCCGGGTATCAGGCTGCCCGGTCGAGTAGCTTCTTCGCGCGCGTCTCCAGATCGAGTCGTGTGTCCTGATGGGTCTTGCCCCGCGCAACCGCCGTGATGCCTTGCACGAAATCGAACACGCTCTCGGGCTTGCGCCCTTCCTCCGATAGGACCCTTTCGATGATCTTCGCTGTCTCGGCCTTCGAGAAGCCGCGCTTGCGCAGAAACTCGCTGCGATCGTCGTCGGTGCGGGCAACGATCGTTTGTCGCGCCGCCCTGATGCCGTTGACGAAGGGCATCGGTGATGAATTTGCAAAGCTGGCCAGCGCCGGCGCCGCCTCGCGGGCAAAGCGTGAGGCGGCGTATTTGGAATGGCGGATGGTGATCTCCTCAAAATCTTCGACGCCCCAGAGATTGCGGTTTTGGCAGACGGCGCGGAGATAGAAGCTCGCCATGCCGAGCGTCTTCGCACCCACCTCGGAATTCCAGCAGTAGAAGCCGCGGAAGTAGAGGTCCGGCGAGCCATCCGGCAGCCGGCCAGCCTCGATCGGGTTGAGGTCGTCGACCAGAAAGAGGAAAACGTCCCGATCGGAAGCATAGAGGGTCGTTGTGTCCTGGGTGATGTCGACGCGCGGGTTATAGACACCGGTCGACCAGTCGAGCACGCCCGGCACCTTCCAGCGCGTGTCGCCTGTGCCGTTGCCCGCGATGCGCTGAACGGCCGCGACGAGTTCGTCGTCAAAGATGCGCCCATATTCGGGGCCCGTAACCGCGCGAAGCTCGACGCGACCGTCTTCGATCTCGAGCGTCTTCACCTGCTCGGCGGAATGGGAGGTCAAGCCGTATTGTAGGTTGATGGCGGCCAGCGACGCTGGAAGCTGACGAAGGTAGGCCGCCGGCGCTCCGACCAGGCCGGCGAGTTGGCCGAAACTCCAGTGCGTCGGTAAAATCGGCGTGTCTGAACCGGGCAGTACCATAGCCAGGCGCTCGGCATCGTCGCGGCTGGCCTCAACCCGGATCGCAGCGCTCTCGACCGTTCGGGTGCGGCTTCGCTCGGTCCGTCCACGCACAGCGGCATAGAGGTCCGACAGGGACAGATAGCGCTCGTCCGCTGGCCGCGAGAACCATTCCGACGATACTCGGCCGACGCGCGTCCCGCGGGTCACGTCCACCTTGTAGCCACCCACGCGATTGCGGCCGGCGCTCAAAACTTCGACTTGGGTCATGGGTCATCTCCACGACAGGCGCCGGAGGCCTCTCCTCCGTTCTTCAACCCGTCACGGCGAAGCCCGTCCGCCCTCTCACTCTGGGGGCGTTGCGGGGTTCTCCCCGCAGAAGGGCGCGACCGAGACCACAGGCTCGGGCGCAGGGGAAGGCTTTCCCCTCAAGGGTCTTCCCCCGGCGTTCAGAATGTCATCAGAGCAACAGGTCGCGTAACCCGATGGATCTGCTCGGAAAGTTTAGTGCACCGCCAACGAGGCGAACGGAAAACTGGTCCCGGTTTGCGGGTACTTCCAACATTTCCATACGCAGCTTGACTTGATGTCCCGCACATCGTCTGAACTACCCTTCAGAGATCACCACGTCAGCGATGAAACCAAACGACGCTCGATATCGGCAGCATCAAGAATACGAGATTAGAGCGGTTTCCAGTTGAGGTGAATCGGAACAGTCAAAGGGGATTCCCACGGGCACGCAAATCAGATTCGGTGTTGCCCGCGACAACATGCGGGGCATGCGATGGCGAAGGGATACTCCAAGGACCTCAGGGTGCGTGCGGTTGAGCTTGTTGAGTCCGGCGAAAGCGCACGTGAGGCTGCGCGCATTCTCAATCTCGGCGCTTCGACTACGATCCGATGGATGGATCGTTGGAGGAAGACCGGAAACGTTGAGGCCAAGCCCGGCACCGGGCACAGCCGCTCGCCGTTGGAGCAGCACAAGCAGTGGCTGATCGAGCTGATCGCCGCGGAGCCGGACCTGACGCTCGAGGAGATCCGCGCGCGTCTGCGCTCTCAGAGAAAGCAAAAGGCCGGCATCGGTTCGATCTGGCGTTTCTTCGACCGTCACAGCATCACCTTCAAAAAAAACACTGCACGCCGCCGAGCAGGATCGACCTGACGTCGCTGCCGAGCGTGCCGCGCTGAAAGCCGAGCAGCCCAAGCTGCGTGCACCGCGCCTCATCTTTATCGACGAGACTGCGGTCACGACGAAGATGGTCCGGCACTATGGGCGCTCTCCTCGCGGTGAGCGCCTCGTCTCTGGCGTGCCCCATGGTCACTGGAAGACGCTGACGCTTGTCGCCGCGCTGCGCATCGATGGCCTCACGGCGCCCTATGTCATCGACGGTGCAATGGATGGGCCCTCGTTCCTGGCTTATGTCGAGCAAGTCCTGGCGCCGACCTTGCGCAAGGGCGACATCGTCTTCATGGACAACTTGCGCACTCACAAGATCGCCGGTGTCCGCGAGGCGATCGAGGCTGTCGGCGCCCGCGTGCGTTATCTGCCGGCCTACTCGCCCGACCTCAATCCAATCGAACAGGCCTTCTCCCGGTTGAAAGCTGCGCTGCGCAAAGGCGCCACCCGCACGGTCCAAGCCCTGCTCAAACTCATCGGCAAACTCGTCAAGTCGTTTGCGCCGCAGATGTGTGCCAACTACTTTAGGCATGCTGGATACACCAGACGATCCACATCATGTGGAAAATGCTCTAGCTCGAACCGGTATGTTGTTTTTGAGGAACTGATCTCAATTGCGATCGACTCGTTCCTGATCCGCAAGCACGAGGACGCTTCTGCAACGGACATGCTGGTCGGTGGTGGTTTGTCTCCGAGCAAGATCCTGAAACCCAGCCATCTTTGAGCGACCGGCTCGCGGCCATTTGTATCACTTGATAGTTTTCCTTGCGCACGCGGCCCGCAGCCATCGAAACCTCGTGTACCTACGACCGCGAGGCGCAAGTATTTTTACTACGCACCGTCACGCCATCCTGCGACTGTCGACGCTCCAAGCCGACCGCGTTTGAGGCGAGCCACGGGGGTCGTCGAGATTATCGTTTTCTTCCCTCATTCTGGATGTCAACATCGCAGCCATCTCTACCGTAACGTCTCATGCGGTAGAGTGATGGAGAAGACGAATGGCGGACGCCAAATTCCTTACTCCCGAGGAAGTGTCTGCACGATACCGTGGCGAGGTCACCGTGGGCACGCTGCGGAACTGGCGCGCGATGCGAATCGGACCCGCATATGTCAAGATCGGCAAAGCTGTCTTATATCCGGTGGACGAACTTGAGTCATGGGATAGAGGGAATCTTGTGGTTTGTCGCGCGTCGAAAGGACTGGACATGAGCTAGCGTTGGGCACGGCTGCGACCACGAAAAGCATCTACTACCGCCTCCAGATTTTTGATTGAGCTGGTTAGCGTAGATATTTTGGATGCTAAAGAATTGTCTGATGTACAACTACCCCATTTGGTCCGCGAAGGCTCATGTTCCGCTCCGCCACGCCTAGCGGCGGCCACAACGCTCTGCTCGCGCTGAAGCGCCAGTTCGGAAGCTCGAATCTGCTGTCTACAATCAGCAATAATGCAACTGGGGTCATCCAGTTGATTTGGTTGGACAATTTTTGTTCTCTCTGTGCGTATGCAGTACATATGACGTGGCCGACGTTTCGTCAGGCTACGCGACTTTGGGTTTTGGCGAGTTTTCGCGCCACCTTCTCTGCATTTCCGCGAAGTATTTTTCGCGGTCGCTGAAATCCTCTCCTTGGGGCGAGCTCACGGTCCCGTTCGGACGCCTAATGGCCCAGTGCCAAGGAGTCGTATCTCTTTCGACCTCGCCGTGAATCGTTATGGGGGCCGCATAGAAGCCTGACCGGGGCACTCGAAATGCGATTATCACCTCCTCGGACAATTCGAGGGGGCCTCTGCCTGCGAAGTCCTGCAGCGACAGAAGTGAGAAGCCGTGATTCGCCTGGATCACGGTAGACTCGTCGACGGTCCAACGCGTGGTGGAATGACACGAGAGCGTTTCGGAAGAACCGTCCGCAAAATGGACGTTCGCCGTTGTCCCATCCGAGGAGAATTGCAGCTTCCTTACATGATCGAGGTTGACGTATCCTTCGCCCAAAAAGATCATCATGACAATAATTCTCCCGCTTGCCTCGACGATGCGCCATCCGACGTTTTTGGAAACGGAGGGACCCATTCTTCCAAAGCTGGCTCCCAAATGTGCTTGGTGTGAGTTTTGGATACGGGGTCCCACATCATGATCAACTCGCGTCCCGGCACGAGCTTCCAGACGTGTCTGTACATTGGCTCTCCCTGCGTCATGTCGTGAAGCCACTGGGATGTGACCCCTCGGCCGTGGAACCACTCTCCCCGAATGTGTCCTTCGCGAAGTTGGCCATGAACAATTCGCTCAATCTCTTTAGCGGCAGCGATCACTCCGATCAGTTCGAGCTTTCCGCTACAGCCGGCTTGAAGATCTGAAAGTCGCTTATTGGGATCGAGTGAGTGTCCAACCTTTATCGCGTCGGCTTGCGCGTCCCGGATAAAATAAATCGCTCCACCTTCGTGGAATGCTGCCCAAAATTCAGCACTGGACACCAAACTCGTTCGAAGAAACGTGCCCATGATCGGGTCCTTTTTCGAATCGGGTAGTGAGTATACGGCTTTGACTGAGTCTCGGTCACCGATCTTTGCGCCCTCCACACAATACAAGGCCGGAACATCTCCCTGTGGATCGCGAGGATTTGTGAAGTCGCAGGGGACGCGTGCCAAGTTGGGAACTGGCCAGCCTCGGTGCGAGGCCGTTCTAGATGTTCGCTTCCGAGACTTTGGCGCAGTAGGCCGCGAACGAGGTCAGCGATGCAGCCGAGCGCGGTTCAGCGAAGTATTCGGCGATGCGATCTGGCGTCACTTGCGCAAACCCGTGTCGAAGATCGCAGTTGAACACAACAAGCGCGTCCGTGGGTGGGACGAGCTTGGTCGGATTGGGCGTTAGGTTCGCTTCCGCGAACGCCGCAAGAAATGCGTCATACAGTGCTTCGAGCAGCGCCTCGTCATTTGCAGAACAAATGAGGTCATCGAGGTAGATTGAAACGAACGCTCCGGCTTGCTCAGCTTGCGCCACCATTGCCATGACGGGCGAGCGCATCAGAACTAGGCTGGCAAGTGCGGGTGACTGCTTGAAGCCGATCGGCAGGCAGTACCGCGGCCCCAGATCGTAAGGGCTGCGAACGGACGACCATTTGGCGAAATTGCGAGCCCATGGAAAGCCGGCCGAGTGGAGCGCAGCAGCTATGCGGTTGCGAGAGATCGAATAGAAAAAGTTTTGGATATCGATTTTGAAAAAGAATCTGTTCTGCAGGTGGCCGTGCAGGGCGGTGACATGACCGCCTTTGCGGTAATGGTAGAAGCAAAGCGGGAAATCTACCTCGCGGTCGCAAAAATCAATGATCTTGTCCCCGCGGCGATCCGCATCTGGGGACGGGGCGAAGATATGTTTGCCCTTGCGTTCCCATGTCCATTTGAAATTCCGATACATGACGCGGTCCAGTCAACGGCCTTACTCACGAGGTCCCAGATCGCCGCCGCCAGCTTTACAGCCAACAGTGCGAGCCCGAGAATCTCGCGAGCAAGGCGCGTGAATTTGGATTTTCTCCTCATTGCACGTCTCCTGTCTCTGCTGGCGAACTACGACCCCGTGAACACGGAGCCGTCAACCGAGACAACAGTTACCCATGGTATCATTACAATACGTCAAGGCTTCTAGGGTCTGAAGTCATGTAGCGTAGCGTTACGTTACGTTACAGACCGGAGGTCGTAGGCTATCGCCAGCGGATGCTAAGCTGGGGTTCCGACTGAGATCTGTCAAGCAGTACTAATCCGGTAGAGCGGTCGCGAACTTCGATTAGGGCTGCCGGCCAGCGTCAGTTGACCCTGATGCGCCGGCGCGGTTCGGTGTGGGCCTGATGATGACTGACATGCTGTGCCCGGGCGTTCGGGCGGAGCGGAGCCTGTGACGTTCACAGGTCGTTTGTTGAGGTCATCGACCTATGAGTATGAAGAAGCGTAAGCCGTTTGAAATAACAACGGATGGAGAGAGATATCACGTCGTCAAACTGATGGTCCCGCTCGATATGCCAATAGAACACGTGATGTACTCGCTATGCGAGCGCGCCAGAGGTGTGATGGTGTCTACTGAGGGGGATGGCGATATTAAGTCCTACGTCCTGAAGCTACTTTAGACGAAACCCCGTCGTCGCCCAGGAAGAAACGACGACGGGGACCGTTATCGATCGCGGAGACTGCGATGCGATCGAAATGATGCCCGCCGCGTCAGGCGGATACCTGACCGCGGGCTGTCGGGGTTGTTTCAATGAGGTCGGACACTCACCGAATTGTCCGCCCCCCGGTCGCGGACGGTCACGGACGCTGACCGGAGCTAAGGCCCTCCGCGGAGAACGAGCAATACGCGTAGGGAACCAATCACGCCGCGTTCGCCTTCGGCTTGGGTCCGATAGCGAGACCGATCAGCACCGGGATGCTCACGTTCGCTCGGTGCTCTATGTATTGGCCGTCATTGACCGCTGCGCGAATGTTGTTGAACCTCTTGCCGCTCGGCTTCGTGCAGTTCGAGCTTGATCTCGGCAAGCCGTTGATCGCGATCTGCAACAGACATCTGGTTCGGCGACTTGTGTTCGGCGTCAATCGCAGCTTCGAGCCGTTCGATGACGAGGGCTGGATCGATCCAGCTCAGGACTTCCAAGGGCGGCGGGTCGAGTTCGCCGGTCACGCCGCGTCCGAACTCCACGCTGACGCGATTGTGTCCGACGAAAATGCGCGGTGTGCCTTTGGCCGCGAGCTCTTTCACGAAGCTCGCGACTTTCGCCTTCTTCTCCTTGGTCGTGGACTCCGATCTTTCGATCCGACTGCGTTCGTTGATCAGGTTTGCGATCTGGGCGCGCAGCCGTTGCACGGCCTGAAGATGTGTCTCTCCCTTGTTCGGCTTGGCCTTGATAGGCTCAGCCTCACGGAGGACCGCATCCGCGAGCGCAGCAACCGTCGTGCGGCTCGGACTGATCTGAACGATGCAGTCGTGACCTCGATCGCCACGCTGTTGCTCAATTCGAGGCCGAACTGCGTCTCACGCTCCACCATGCGCGATAGCATGGGCACCTTGGAGAAGAACGCCTTCGTGTAGCGCAGGATGATCTTCGCCTGATCACGGTCTGCGGCGAGGACCTGAACGACGCCACGCTCACCGGGGTCGAGATAGGGTCTATAATCGACGAACGCTGACAGCCAGGTTGCTATCAGGGCTGGGACGCGTAGCTTGAGCGTGCGGCCAGCGACCAAGTCTGTGACCTGCTTCTTCAATTGAAGCGAGTGCGGAGAGCATCGAGTTATCGATACTCACTTGCCTTGTGATTGCAGGCGCTCGAAATCCGTGCTCCATTATCGTACGTGCGCGACTGTGATTATCACGCTGGCTCACGATGTACCGGCCCCACTGCGCGCCCCCTGCCTTTGGCCTCTCACCAAAAAGCACAATCAATCCAAATAGATGCGACGCGCAGCATGCTTCTGCACAACCATCCGTCCGGCGACCCGACGCCGTCGCAGGCCGACATCCAGATGACGAAAGCCATCGTCGACATCGCAAAGCCGCTCGGGATTGCCGTGCACGATCACATCATCGTCGGCAAGAACGGGCATACCAGCTTCAAGGGCATGCGGCTGATTTAGCATTGCACTCAACAAGCCCTCCGCTGTCGTCCCGGCCTAGTGCGCAATTGCCCATGGGGCCGGGACCCATAACCACAGGGTTGCGTTGTCGAAGCACGCTGTGGCTCCAGCTTTGCAAGCCAATTTGCTTTCGTGGTTATGGGTCCCGGGTCGCGCTGCGCTTGCACGGGACGACATCGAGATTGTGGCAGAGAGTCATACGTCCGCATTCTCGCGACATCTCTTGCCGAGCCTTGCATCTCGTTCCGCCCGCGTCATACGAACCAAGCGTAACTGCCGCTAAACCAGCCCATGCAACGTTTCCCGCGCGGCGGCGTTTGTTGCAGGTTGATCTCATGGCTGGGGGACCGATGTCCGATTTCGTCATTGAGGAAGGGCTGCCCTATCCGCTGGGCGCCCACTGGAGCGGCCACGGCACCAATTTCGCGGTGTTTTCCGCCAACGCGACCAAGGTCGAGGTCTGCCTGTTCGACGGAGAGCGCGAGACGCACCGCTTCGAGCTGCCCGAATATACCGACCAGGTGTTTCACGGCTTCATCAATGGCGTGCAGCCGGGGACGTTCTACGGCTATCGCGTTTACGGTCCCTACCAGCCGGACGGCGGCCACCGCTTCAACCCGAACAAGCTGCTGCTCGATCCCTACGCCTGCGCCCATGCCGGCAGCCTGACCTGGAATCCGGCGGTGTTCGGCTACAAGATGGAGAGCGGCGACGACCTCACCTTCGACGAGCGCGACAGCGCGCCGTTCATGCCGAAATGCGTGGTGGTCGATCCCAATTTCGACTGGGTCCAGGAGGCGCAGCGGCAGGACGTGCATTGGGACGAGACCGTGGTCTACGAGACCCACGTCAAGGGGTTTACCAAACAGCACCCGGGCATCGACGAACATTTGCGCGGCACCTATGCCGGCTTCGGCTCGAACGCCGCGATCGACCATCTCAAGGCGCTCGGCATCACCTCGGTCGAGCTGCTGCCGGTGCATTCCTTCATCAACGACAGCAACCTGCTGGACAAGCACCTCACCAATTACTGGGGCTACAACACCATCGGCTTCTTCGCGCCGGATCCGCGCTACGCCGCCGACGTGCCGAACAGCCTGCGCGAATTCAAGGAGATGGTGTCGCGGCTGCATGGCGCCGGCCTCGAAGTCATTCTCGACGTCGTCTACAACCACACCGCCGAAGGCAACGAGCGCGGCCCGACGCTGTCGTTCAAGGGCATCGACAATGCGAGCTATTACCGGCTGCTGCCGGACAAGCGACGCTACTACATCAACGACACCGGCACCGGCAACACGGTGAACCTGTCGCATCCGCGGGTGATCCAGATGGTGATGGACAGCCTGCGCTACTGGGCCGGCCACATGCATGTCGACGGCTTCCGCTTCGATCTCGGCACCATTTTGGCGCGCGAGGTCTACGGCTTCGACGAGCAGTCCGGCTTCCTCAAGGCGATGAACCAGGACCCGCTGCTCGCGACCGTCAAGCTGATCGCCGAACCCTGGGATTGCGGCCCCGGCGGTTACCAGGTCGGCGGCTTCCCGGCGGGCTGGGCGGAGTGGAACGACAAATACCGCAACGTTGTGCGCGATTTCTGGCGCGGCGAGGCGGCGCCAGGCAGCCTGGCACCGCGGCTGCTCGGCTCGCACGACGTGTTCAACCGCGAGGGCCGCCGCACCTGGGCCAGCGTCAACTTCATCACCGCCCATGACGGCTTCACGCTGAACGACTGGGCGAGCTACAACAACAAGCACAACGAGGCCAACGGCGAGCACAACAACGACGGCTCGTCGGACAACCACTCCTGGAATTGCGGCGCCGAAGGGCCCACGGACAATCCGGATATCCGCACTTTGCGCGAACGGCAGAAGCGCAACATGCTGGCGACGCTGCTCGCCTCGCAGGGCACGCCGATGCTGCTCGGCGGCGACGAGTTCGGCCGCACCCAGCGCGGCAACAACAATGCGTACTGCCAGGACAACGACATCTCGTGGTTCGACTGGAATTTTTCCGACGACGCCGGGAAGCTGCTCGCCTTCACCAAGCGGATGATCAAGCTGCGGCGCGACTATCCGATCCTGCGCCGCAGCCGCTTCCTCTCCGGCGATCGCGATCCGCAGCTCGAGATCCGCGACGTGGTCTGGATCAGCACCTCGGGCGTCGAGATGACGCAGGCCGACTGGAGCACCGGCTGGATCAAATGCTTCGGCGTCGTGCTCGACGGCCGCGCGCGCAAGACCGCGATCGCGCGTGAGGGCGAGGACGACACTGTGCTTGTCATCCTCAACAGCTACGAGGGCGAGGTCGACTTCAAGCTGCCGCCGACGTCAGCCGGACCGCGCTGGTCGCGGCTGCTCGACACCAACGCGCCGGAACAGCCGGCAGGCGCGCAGTTTGCGTTCGACGGCACGTACAAGGCGGTAGGGCGTTCGTTCGTGCTCTTCACCGCTGGCGAGGTGAAGTCATCCCCGTAGCCCGTTGGCTCCACTCGGGCTGCGGTCCGCCTTCTCCTTCCCCCCGAAAGGGGGAAGGTCGGGATGGGGGGCAGCCGCAGGCGATGCTGCAAGCCGAGAGAGCAGATCCCCACCCGCTTTGCTCTCACGAGCAAAGCGACCTCCCCTTTGCAAGGGGAGGTAAGAGTCCCGCGACGCCGTCGGCCAATTGACATTCGGCCGCGGACTGCCAGACTTCGCGGAAAATTAGGGGTGGAGACCTCTGGATGGCCAATCTTTCGGCCTCAAATCACGTCGCCCGTGTTCTGTCGGCGGCCAACCAGGTGGCCGGCGTCGACACCGAGACGCGGATCGCCGCGTCCTGGCGGCGCTGCCTGGTCAATCACAACCTCGATCCGGCCCGGCGCGGGCCGCCGCAGACCCTGACCGAGGCCGAGATCCGGCACATCGCCGAGCCGATGGAGGATTTGATCCAGGTCGCGATCCCCGAGCTCGAGGACCTCGCCCGCGTGCTCCACGACTCCGGCTACTGCGTCAATCTCGCCGATCCCAACGCCACCATGCTGGTGAGCCGGTTGCCCGGGGGCGACTACGCGCGGATGTTCCTTGAGTGGAAGATCTACACCGGCTCGAACTTCGCCGAGACGTTCGAGGGCACCAACGGGCTTGGCACCGCGCTCGCCGAGCAGCGGCCGATCCTGGTGCATGGCGACGAACATTTCCGCGAGCAGTGGCACATGTTCACCTGCGCGGTGTCGCCGCTGTTCGATCATGCCGGGCGGCTCGCCGGCGCCGTCAACATCACCTCGTGCCGCAGCGACCTCGGCCGCAGCGCGCATGAGCTGGCGCTCGCCGTCACCACGGAGGCGACGCGGCGGATCGAGCAGTCGTTCTTCCGCCGGCGCTACCGCGCCTCCTGGATCGCGATGCTGCCCGGCGACGGGCACGGCATGCTGGCCTATGACGACGATCGCCGTGTCGTCGGCGCCTGCCGCACCGCGCGCGCCGCGTTCGGGCTGACCGATGCGATGATCGACGACGGCATCGACCTGTCGCATCTCATTCAGCTCGACGATCGCGCGACGCGGGCCGCGGACGAGCAGGTCGCGCTGCGTCGCGCCGACGGCACGCCGTGGGGACGCGGCCGTCTGGCGCCGCCGGTGCGGGCGCGTTCGCCGCGTCCACCATCCACACCGCCGCGCGAAAAGCCGGCCGGACAGTTTTCCGGCCTGCACCGGCTGGCGGGCCGCGATCCCGTGCTGATCAAGGGCGTGAAGCGGCTGATGACGGTCGGCAATCTCGATCTGCCGATCCTGCTGCATGGCGAGACCGGCGCCGGCAAGGACGTGTTCGCGCGCGCCATCCATGCCGCGAGCAACCGCGCCGGCCGCAACTATGTCGCGCTGAACTGCGCGGCGATGCCGGAGAGCCTGATCGATGCCGAGCTGTTCGGCTACGAGGCCGGCGCCTTCACCGGCGCGCGGCGCGAGGGATCGAAGGGGCTGATCGTGCAGGCCTCTGGCGGCACGCTGTTCCTCGACGAGATCGGCGACATGCCACTTTCGCTGCAAACCCGGCTGCTGCGCGTGCTGGAAAACCGCGAGGTCTGGCCGCTCGGCGCGTTGAAGCCTGTCGCGGTCGACATCCGCCTGATCAGCGCCACGCACCGTGATCTGGCGCGGATGGCCGAGGACGGCAGCTTCCGCTCCGATCTGTATTACCGGCTGCGCGGCATGGAGATCCGCCTGCCCGCGTTGCGCGAGCGCGCCGACCGCAAGGACGTCATCGCGCAGATCGCCGACGAGGAAGCGCCGCACTGCCGCATCGCGGCCGACGCCTGGGCGCAGCTGATGGCCTATCCGTTTCCCGGCAACATGCGCCAGCTTCGCCACGTGCTGCGGCTCGCCGGCGCCACCGCGGAGCACGGCCTTATCACCGAGGCCGATCTCGATCTGCCGCCGTTCAGCGCACGCGGCGCGGAGGCCGATCACACAGCGAGCGAGCGCACCGCGATCGTCGATGCATTGCGCGCCAATGACGGAAGAGTGACGGACGCGGCCAAGGCGCTCGGGCTCAGCCGCGCGACGTTGTACCGGAAGATCAAGGCGTTAGGGATCGCGCTGGACAGCTAGACCAGAACGGCCCCTGCTGTTCCGGCGGTGCGGGAAAGGTGATATCGTACGGTTTTCGCCTTCAACGCCACGGAGCGGGTCCCATGACACGGTTTCCCCTCGCTGTGGTCGTTGGCCTCATTGCCGCGACCATTTCGCAGCCTGCCGCCTCGGATTCCACTGAGCAACGATTGGGCAAAGTCCATTTTGTAACATCCTGCAAGCCCGAAGCGCAGGAGCTGTTCGATCGCGCCATGCTGTATCAGCATTCGTTCTGGTACAGCGCGTCGCGACGCACCTTCGAGGAGGCGCTGGAGGCCGACCCGCAATGCGCCATCGCCTATTGGGGCATCGCGCTCAGCTATCTCTACAATCCGCACGCGCCTCCGCCGCCGGAAAACCTTCCGCTCGGCCTTGAAGCAGCGAAAAAAGGCCAGGCGCTGAATGCCGGCACCCCGCGCGAGCGGGAATACATCGATGCGATCGCGGCGATGTATGTCGACTACGACAAGGTCGATCACCGCACCCGCGTGCAGCGATTCCTCGCCGCCGAAGAGCAGGTCGCGATGCACTATGCCGACGATGACGAGGCGCAGATCGCCTATGCGATCACGCTCAACGTCGCGGCCTCGCCGGGCGACAAGACCTACGCCAACCAGCTGAAGGGCGCGGCGCTGCTCGAACCGATCTTCAAGCGCCAGCCCGAGCACCCCGGCATCGCCCACTATCTGATCCATCTCTACGACTACCCGGCGCTCGCGGAGAAGGGCCTCCCCGCGGCGATGCGCTATGCCAAGATCGCCGAACACGCGCCGCATGCCCAGCACATGCCGTCGCACATCTTCACGCGCGTCGGCTATTGGAAGGAGTCGATCGCCTCGAACAAGGAATCCGCGCGCATCGCCAAGCAAGACGGCGAACAGCAGGACCAGGCGCACGCGATGGACTATCTGGTCTATGCCTATCTCCAGCTCGGCCAGGACAAGGAGGCACGTGCTGTGATCGACGAGCTCGGCAAGCTACAGTTCAAGCTCGACCGGTTCGCAGGCCCCTTCGCGGTGGCGGCAAGCCAGGCCCGCTATGTCTTCGAACGCGGCGACTGGAAGGGTGCCGCCGCGCTTCAAGTGCATCCCACCAAATACGCCTATGCGGATGCCATCACCTATTTCGCCCGCGCGGTCGGCGCCGCGCGCTCCGGTGACCCCGCCGCCGCCAAAGCCGATGTCGCCAAGCTGATCGAGCTGCGCGACAAGTTGAAGGACGCCAAGGACGCCTACTGGTCCAACATCGTCGACATCCAGCAGCAGATCGCGAGCGCCTGGGTGCTGTACGCGGAAGGCAAATACGACGATGCGCTCAGCGCGATGAATGCCGCCGCGGAGGCGGAAGACAAGACCGAGAAGCACCCCGTCACGCCGGGACCGCTGGCGCCGGCGCGCGAGCTCTACGCGGCGATGCTGCTCGATCGCGGCATGGCCAGGGAGGCGCTCGCCGCCTATGAAGCCGTGCTCAAGAAGGAGCCCAACCGGCTGGCGACTTATCTCGGCATGGTCAAGAGCGCCAAGGCGGCCGGCGATCAGGCCAAGATCCGGGAATGCGCTGATCAGATTGCCCGGCTCACCGCGGATGCCGATCTGTCGCGGCCGGAGTTGATCGAATTGCGCCAGACTACCGGAAGCAAGCTGTGATGCCACGGGCGACATGGCGCAACGGCGGTGCGGCGCTGCTCGGCGCCGTTGCGCTAACGCTTTGCCACACACCGACACTCAGTGCGATGGAGATCCTCGGCCAGGCCGGCGTGCTCGGCGAATGGGAGCTGACCGGACATCTCACCGAAAGCGCGCCGGGCGCGCCGAGGCAATTCTCCGGACCGCTCAAGATGAAGCATGTGGGCATCTGCACGCAGGACGGGCCGGACGAACGCGCCGGAGAAATCAAGCTGCAAATCACGGGCGCGGATTCGCAGGTCACCGCCGAGCTGGTGCTGGACGGCGCGCCCTGCACCTACAGCGCCCGCAAGACGCGCAATTACGAGGGCACGCTGTCCTGCGAAGGACGCGCGCCCGTCCCACTGCTGGTGTGGCTCAAATAGCCGATACCGTCAGGCCGCCGGTCGCGCGCGGCGCAGCCATTCGTTCAAATCGATGCGGCCGAGGCGCGCCTCGCCGAGCGGCACCAGCGAGTGCTGCTCGACCCGGCCGCCCCAGTAAAGCGCGTCAGGGTCTTTCACCACCTCGCGCGGGTCACCTTTTGCCTTCAGGTAGCGGGCCACGATCTCGTTGAACGGCGCGCGGTCGGGACCTGCGATCTCGACGATGCCGTTGCGCGGCGGCTCGAGCGCGATATCGGCGACGAGCGCGGACACGTCCTCCGCCGCGATCGGCTGGAACAGGCCGGGCGAGAGCCTGACGGTGTTTCCAACCGCGCCCGCATCGGCGATCGCGCCGACGAATTCCATGAACTGGGTCGCGCGGATGATGGTGTAGGGAATCCCGGACGCCTCGATCAGCTTCTCCTGCGCCACCTTGGCGCGGAAGTAGCCGTTCTCGGGCGTCCGGTCGGTGCCGACGATCGACAGCGCGACATGGTGCCTGACGCCGGCCGGCTTCTCCGCCGCCAGCAGGTTGCGGCCGGAGGTCTCGAAGAATTCCATCACCGCCTTGTCCTCGAACGAGGGCGAATTGGCGAGGTCGATCACGACGGCCGCGCCGGCCAGCGCCTCCTTCAGCCCCTCGCCGGTGATGGCGTTGATGCCGTTCTTCGGCGAGGCGGCGACGACGTCATGGCCGCGCTGGCGCAGAATGGCAACGGTCCTTGAGCCGATCAGTCCGGTACCGCCGATCACAACGATCTTCATGGTGATACTCCTTGTCGGTGACGAGGTTTCTTGAGACATGCTTGCCGGATTTTCCGGCGGCAATCGTCATGGGTACGTCGCGCTACCTCCTCGATCGCTCTCCCACAAGCAACCACACTATAGCATGCCACGGCTGTTCTGATGTCGCGGAACCTGTCATCCGATGCGTCGTCTGACGAGCATGAGACGTTGGTGGCTACGCTTGCTGAACCTCTTACCGTCACGTAGACTAATGCGTGCGTTCCAGCCAGCGTGCTGGGGTACCGAAAGCTTCGGCCGCTGCCGGGATACCACCGCGGGCTCTCTTTCGTGCTGCAACGCAAATGCTGGGCATGACGTTTAGCCCGCTGTGCACTCCTTGATTTGATTTCAAGCAAACGCAGGAGGAGTCTATGCGGAATTTTATCACCTTTTTCGTTTCCAGCGTGGCAATCGTCGTTGCGGCATCGACCGCGTTAGCGGGTGAGAAAGTGCTCGAGTTCAAGCTTGTCACCAAGCCTGTCGACGTCAAGGTCATCGAGGCAGCAAACGTCGAGGGGCAGACGGTCGTTTCGGGCAAGTTCTTTGGTGTCGCCATCTTCAGTGATGGCCATATCGGGGTGAAGGAGTTCGTCCATTCAGGAGACATGCTGAAGGGCTCGGGCTCCTATTACGGTTACAGCACCTACACGTTCGAGGAAGGCGCGATCACCGCGCGTTACACCGGCGCGATCAAGGACGGAAAATCAAACGGCGAATATACGATCCTCTCGGGCACGGGCGCCTATGCGAATGCGACGGGCACAGGAACGATCGAAAGCGCGCCGAACCCCTTCAAGGGGGTCAATCTTCTGAACATCAAACTGGTCGTGAGAACGCCGGGGTCATAGCAGCGCAGCGTCCGAGGGACCACGGCAAGGACAGCGACGCCTCACATGAGCGTTGGCTCGGCCAGCGGTCGCACGGCCCGCGCCAAAGCCATCAAACGCGTGCAAGACGGGTCGTCAGCATTGCGCCCTCAAGGCGACGCAGCCCGACAGCTCTCAAACGATCGAGAGAGGATCGGGTACCTGGACCCGTCCGCCTCGCGGATGTCAGTACGTTTCAGGAAAATTCGTTCCAGCTCACACGCCGCGCATCGACGTCGCCGAGCTCGACCGGATCATGGATGTTGCGCACGCTCTGGAAGCCGGAGCGCAGATAGATCAGCGGGTCGACTGTGGTCGCGGCGCGGACGTGCTGGACCTCGCCGATGAAGATCGAATGGGTCTTGGTCTCGAGCTCCTGCGCCAGCACGCAGTCGAACGCCGCGACGGCATCCTCCAGCACCGGGGCGCCGGTGGCACCGGTGGTCCAGCGCCCAAACGCAAAACGGTCGTCGCCGTTGACGCCCTTCTGGCCGGAGAAGGTCAGCGCCAGCAGCGCGTGGTCCTCGTTCAGGAAGTTGATGACGAAATGGCGCTCCTCGCGGATGCGCTGATGCGCGCTGGCGTTACGGTTAACGCAGACCAGCACCGAGGGCGGATTGTCCGACAGCGAGCAGGCCGAGGTCACGGTCAGGCCGGTGCGCTGCCCGGTCTCCGAGCCGACCGTCACCAGCGCGACGGCGCCCGCGCAATGGCGCATCGCCTGCTTGAAACTCTGTGCGTCGACCGTCATGCCGCAAACCCTGTTTGAGCATGATCCGCCGGATCATGCTTCGGTAAAAACACTTCGTTCAAGATATGCGAGGCGGGGTGCGAGGCAAGCCCCGCACCCCGCGCAGCTGTCATGCAGCCTTCTCGAACTCGGCTCCGAGATGCTTGAGCCGCGGCATCACCTCGTTCTTGAGCAGGTCCAGCGAGTGCCGCCAGGCTTCCGGCTTGTGCTTGTAGTCGAAGCCGAACACACAGAGGACGCCGAAGCCGCCGACCTCCCGGTAGATCTTCTCGATCCTCTCGGTGACGGTCGCGGGCGAGCCGACGATCCAATTCCGGCGTGCGCAATATTCGACGGTGACGTCGCTGTCGGGCACGTCGGGCGCGTGCTTCAGATAGTCCTTGAAGCCGAAATGGCCGAGCAGCGGCAGGAAGTACTCGCCCATCATCCGGCCCATCATGTCGCCGGTCGACAGCTTCCACGCCTCCTCATCGGTATCCGCCACGAACACCTCGCGCACCAGCCGCCAGTCCTTGCGGCTCGGCTTGCGGCCGGTCTTGGCGGCGCCGGCCTCGACCGAATCCCAGTGGCTGCCGACATAGGCCGGGTTGAGGTTGAGGCTCATCGGGATGAAGCCGCGCTCGCCGGCGAGCTTCAAGGTGTCCGAATTCTTCGACAGGCCGGCGACGCCGATCGGCGGATGCGGCGCTTGCTGAGGCTTGATGTGCGGCTTGAGGAAGTCGAACATCGTGTCCGGCTTGCTCACTGTCCAGTACTTGCCCTTGTGCGTCCAGGGTCCCGGCTCGGACCACATCTTCAGGATGATCTCGAGCGCCTCGCGGGTCATGTCGCGGTTCTGGCCCGACATGCCGTCGACATTGAACATCGCCCAGTCGCTCGGCAGGCCCGAAGCCGCGACGCCGAAGTTGAGGCGCCCGTTCGAGAGATGATCGAGCATCGCAACGCGGTTCGCGAGTTCGGCGGGATGATGATACGGCAGCAGGAAGCCGCCGGGCCCGATGCGCAGATTCTTGGTCTGCAGCAGCGCCTGCGCCACCAGCAGATCAGGCGACGGATGCGGCTCCCACGGCGCGGTGTGGTGTTCGCCGATCCAGGCCTCCTGGTAGCCGAGCTCGTCGAGCCAGCGCAGCGTCTGCAGGTCCCAGTCGTGGCCCTCCTTCAATCCGCACTCCGGCGGGTGCGAGGGCATGGTGAAGTATCCAAGCTCCATGTGCGTTTCCTTCCTTCGCGTTGGGTTCAGTCGTGCAATGCGTCTTGCCGCGCATTGCATGACGATCAGCAAGCGCTGTGCCAGCGGAGGAAGTCGCAGGGAATGGGTGAGAACGGCCGGATTTCGGCCGGCTGCGCGCCGGTCAGCGGGCTTGGCAAGGCTGGCGGCGTCTCACCGTCGCGAGACGCGTCGCAATCGTGAGACGCGCCGGCAAGCATTCCCGCTGGTTGGCTCGGGCTGCCTTCGCACACACGGAAGCAGATACTCTCGCGGAGACTCCCCCTCACCCGAATTCGAGCTTCGCTCGAATTCGACCTCTCCCCGCAAGCGGGGCGAGGTGAAGCGGAGCGCCGGATCAGCCCGCCGCGCGGCGCGGCTGGGCGTTGGTATCGGGCTCGGAGGGTGGAGGAAGCTGCATCAGGATGGTCTGGCCCATCGAGGCGATCTCGATGCCCTCCTCCTGGAAGCGCCGTTTCATGCGGCGGTTGAACTCGCGTTGCACCGCCCAGCGTCCGCTATCGGTGCAGCGGATCTGGCCGACGATGGTCACGACCGAGCCGTCGACCTTGTCGACGCCCCACAATTCGAGGTCGCCTCGGATGAATGCGCGATACGCTGTCTCCTGGCGCATTTGGGCGACGATGTCCTTCAGCACCTCGCCGGCGCGGTCGGTGTCCTCCTTGTAGGACACGTTGACGCTGACCGCGGCATTGCCGGCGCCGCGGCTGGAATTGGTGATCGTCGTCACCGCGCTGAACGGCACGACGTGCACCGAACCGTCGCCGGCGCGCAGCCGCATGGTGCGGATCGAGACGTTCTCGACCACGCCCGAGAGGCCCGACACCGTGACGTTGTCGCCGACCTGCACGGTGTTCTCGATCAAGAGGAACAGCCCGGTAATGAGGTCCTGCACCAGCTTCTGCGAGCCGAAGCCGATCGCGATGCCGACGATGCCGGCGCCGGCGAGCAGCGGCGCGACATTGACGCCGATCTCGCTGAGCGCCGTGAGGCCGACCACCGCGACGATCATGCAGAACAGCGCGGTGCGCAGCATCGGCTGGAAGGTGCGCAGGCGCGCGGCGCGGGCGTAATGCCCGTCGCGCGACAGGGTGTCGATCTGCCGGTCCATCAGCGCATTGGCGACTTCCCAGATCACGGCCGCGGCCAGCGCGGCAATGCCGATCGTCACCAGCGCCGAGATCAGGCGGCTTCCGATCTGGCCGCCATAGAACCAGACGATGGCATCGACGCCCCAGACCTCGAGCAGCGCGACGAAGCCAATGAAGGCGATCACTGCCGTGACCACCTTGCGCAGCAGCGGCAGATAGCGGTTGGCGCGGGTCTCGAGCCCCGGGAAGCGCTGGATCAGCTCCGGGCTGATGCGAAAGCCGCGATCGATCAGGCTCAGCACCACCATGGTGACGAGGCGGGTGACCAGCAGCACCGCGACGGTGCCGACGAAATACTGCAGCAGCAGCGAGTAGCCGTTGCGGATGTTGAGCGCCCACACTGCCCACAGCGCGAGGTCGAGCGCGATCGCCAGCACATGCCAGAGCGCCGCGAGCCGGTTGCGCGTCCGCGCCGCAAGCCCGGTGCGATCGGCCGGCGCGCGGATGGCGTCGGCGACCTGGCGGCGGCACTGCAGGATGATGACGACGACGAACAGATGCACGACCAGCATCACGAGCCGGATCAGCGCGGCGTAGCCGGCGCGATGCAGCCCGAGCAGCAGCGCGACATTGGCAAAGGCGATGCCCGAGACGCCGACGGCGACGATGCGCCGGGCCCAGATCTCGATATAGGCCGCGGTCTCGGCACGGACGCGGAACAGGCCGAACGGCCCCGCCAGCGCGCGCACCGCGCAAATCAAGACGCGCGAGAACACATAGGCGTTGACGACGGCCAGGATCACGAGCCGCGTGGTCGATTGATCGCCGATCTCGGTGCCGAGCAGCGCGGTGGCGATGCCGCCGAACACGACGACCGGCAGCAATTCGAGCAAAAGGCGCCCAAGCACGAAGGGCAGCCGGACCAGCGACTGCCAGGCCCGCGCCAGGCTGAGCCGGCGCCGCTGCAACTCGGGCGCCGGCGTGACGTCGGCAACCGACGACGGCGGATCGACGCTGGCGAGCGTCTGCACCGGCATGCGCGCGGTCTGCGGCAGCCGCGCTTCCAGGAACGCGACCGGCCGCTTGATCAGGCGGAACACCACCCATTCGGCGGCCAGCGCGCAGCCGAACACCAGCGCCAGCTTCCAGGCGATATCGATCAAGAGGCCATAGGCGACCGGATCGTTGGCGGTACGCACGAACCAGTAGTAGAACGCCGGGAAATGCGTCAGCGTGCGCGCGACGTCGGCGACCTCGCGCGACATCTCGCCGACCTGCTCGGACACCATCAGCAACAGCTGTGCGCCGAGGCTGTCGGCGGTGAGCGGGATCGGCGAATGCTGCTCCGGCGCCGGCTCCGGCTGGGCCGCCGCCTGCGGCGAGGCATTGGCGATGGCGCGCAGCGTGTTGATGATCTCGCCGCGCTTCTTGTCGTCCTGCAGCGTGTCGAGCGCACGTTTCGCCTGCTCGGGCGTCAGCGCGTCGCCGGTAGCGGGTTGCGGCGGCGCCGGCTTGGCGGCCGGCTGCGCCAGCGCGGGAGAGACGAACAAGGTGAAGACGAGAAGCAGCGCAATGCGAAGTTTGTGCGACACGAGGGCCTCATAAAATAACTGCGCGACCGCAAACCCTTGGGAGGAATCTGCTCTCGCGCTCGCGCCATGTCGGATACTCCTTTTCGCCCCGATGGTGTGTCGGAAGTTTGCCGCTGTGACGGCCATCTCTTGGCATTTGCCGCAACACAATCGTCACAGGCGTTGAGCCGCGTTTACACTTCCAGTGCGCGTTCCCGGCCGGCTCACTACACGTCAGGGGTGAGACCGCAGAATCTTTCGCTTGACGCGCAGGAGCCGCCGTGATGTTCTTACTTTGTTCTTTTGTTCCCAATTGCGTTTCGGGGGTTTCATGCACGACGTTTTTGCCGAGAACGGTCCGGTCAGGCTCTTCATCCATGATGACGACGAGACACCGATAGAATTCATGCGCAACCTGCTGCGCACGGTATTCGGCAAGTCCCGGAAAGAGGCTGTTGCCGTCACCGCGCGAATCGAGGCCCAGAACGGATTCGCATGCGGCCCCTATCCCGCGACGGTGGCCAAGGCACTGCTGGAGTCCGCCCAACAGCTGATCCGCAACAACGGGCATCCATTGCTGATCACCGCATCGGCCGCCGACGCGGCCCGGCCGTGCGATCTCTGTGGCGCGCTGGAGCCCGTCACCGACGTGTTTCTCATCCGCCGGACAGTCTGCCTGTGCGGCAACTGCCTGATCGCCGCGCGGGCAAGCTCGGAAAATCTACCGAGCGAGGAGTTCAGATATGCCTTCATGGCGCTCGATTGGCATTTTGCCGGGACGCCGCGCAATCAGATCATGACCCGGTCGCGACAATTTCCCGGTCACATGCGAGCGGACGTTCAGATCGCGATCGACAGGTTGTTCGATGTGCCGATCCATTTCTTCGGCATTCATGAGCAACACCGCTATGAGACCCTCGCGATTGCCTCGCTGATGGAGAACAGCCGCAACGCGCCGCCGATCGCGCCGCCGCAGTATCACGACGTCGACGTTGGCGAGCCTGAGTCGGTGAAATGCCTGACCAATGGCTTGTGGCTATGCCAAACCGGAGAGCTGCGCTACGCGGTGCTGCTCAGCTACCATCGTGATTATCAGACCGAGCCGGGCTTGCGGATCGAGCTCGCGGTGCCCGCAGGCGTCGCCGGAAACGCCTTGGTGCAGCGGACCTTTGCCGAGCTGGAAGCGGCCGTGTACGCGGCACGATCCTATCGCGGCAAGATCCTGTCGCTCGAGGATGCCGCCGACTATCGCGGCCGCGCCCGCGGCGTGACCGTGCATCGCCTGCCGACGGTCGCGCGCGATGACGTGATCCTGCCGGACCGGACGCTGCGGCTGCTCGACCGCAACGTGCTCGACTTCGTCGAAAGCCGCGATCTGTTGCGCAAGCTCGGGCAGTCGACCCGCAAGGGCATCCTGCTCTACGGCCCGCCCGGCACCGGCAAGACCCACACCATTCGCTATCTCGCCACCAACCTGCCGGATCACACCACGCTGATCATCACCGCCGAGCAGGTCGGCCTGCTCGGCGCCTATATGAGCCTCGCGCGGCTGCTGCAGCCGACCATGGTCGTGATCGAGGATGTCGACCTGATCGCGCGCGACCGCGAGGACATGGGCGGACCGTGCGAGGAATCGCTGCTCAACAAGCTGCTCAACGAGATGGACGGCCTGAAGGAGGACTGCGACATCCTGTTCGTGCTGACCACCAACCGGCCCGAGGAGCTGGAAGGCGCGCTGGCCGGCCGGCCCGGCCGCATCGACCAGGCCATCGAGGTGCCGGTGCCCGACGAGACCGGGCGCGGCAAGCTGATCCGACTGTACGGCAAGGGCCTGCCGCTCGAACCGCCCGTGGTTGACGCAGCGGTGCAGCGCACCGCCGGGGTCAGCGCCGCATTCATCAAGGAGCTGATGCGCCGCATCGCTCAGGCCAGCATCGCCCGCGGGGGAGGCCAGGATGTCACTGCTGACGACATCGACGCAGCGCTGAACGAGATGCTGTTCGACGGCGGCCGGCTCAACGTGAAGCTGCTCGGCGGCGCGCAGGGGATGAGTGCGGGGTGATGGCCGGTCAACGCGCTAAACGTGCCGGCAACAGCAACTCGCGCTCTCCGCCGGCGAGCCGCGCGAGTTCGTCCGACACGCGCGCCAGCGCGCGATCCCAGGCCTGCGGTCTGTCCTGGCGGAACAGCCGCATGGTCGGATACCAGGGCGTGTCGGCGCGATCGCGCAGCCAGCGCCAGTCGAGCGCATAGGGACACAGCATCCAGACCGGGCGGCCGAGCGCGCCGGCGAGATGCGCCACCGAGGTGTCGACGGCGATGACGAGATCGAGCGCGCAGACGGCCGCCGCGGTGTCGGCGAAATCGCCGAGCGTCGGCGCGAGGTCGACGATACCTGCGCCAAGGGCTCGCAGCACCGGAGCATCGTCCGGCCGCGGCTCCTTCTGCAGGCTGTAGAGCTGCACACCCGATGTGACCAGCCGCCGCAGCACGGCGTCCGCCGGCAGCGAGCGCTGGCGGTCACCCTTGTGCCTGGGATTGCCGGCCCAGACCACGCCGACCTTCAGCGCGGTCACGCCGGCGAGCGCATCGCGCCAGCGCGCGAGCTTGCCGGCATCCGCCCGCAGATAGGATATCGCTGCGGGAATGGTCTCGACGGTGGTGCGGAAGATCCGCGGCAGGCTCAGCAGCGGCAGTTGCAGATCGAACGGCGGCAGCGGCTCGCCGCGCGCGAACACCGCGACATCGGGCAGCATCGGCCGCAGCAGCGCGACCAGCCCCGGCTGCACCTGCAGAATGATCCGACCGCCCCTGCCCTCCAGCATCGGCACATAGCGGACGAAATTGATGGCGTCGCCGAGTCCATATTCGGCAAACAGCAGCAGCGTGCGTCCAGCGAGCGGCTCGCCCTGCCATTCCGGCTCGTCGAACACGGGATCGCCGTCGCTGAGCATCCTGGTCTTGCGGCGCCACTGATACTCCTCAAAGCCCTCCTCGAACTCGCCGTTCATCAGGAGGAAATGCGCGTGATTGTAGTGCGCGAGCGGCTGCTCGGGATCGAGTGCAATCGCCCGGCGCGAGGCCATCAGCGCCGCATCGATCTCGCCGGCATTGCGCAGCGCGACCGCGAGGTTGGCGTGACCCTTGGCATAGAGCGGCTCGAGCTCGATGGCGCGCCGATGCGCGGCGACCGCGGCCTCGACCAGGTTCTGCGCCTCGAAGATGATCCCGAGATTGGTGTGCGCGGCGGCGTAGTCCGGCTTCAGCGCCAGCGCGAGCTCGGCGCAGGCGATGGCGTCGTCGAGCTGTCCGAGCTCGAACAGGCAGGCGCCGAGATTGTTGAGGATGACGTGATCGGACGGGTCGCGGGCCGAGACCTGGCGATAGATGCGGACGGCCTCCGCGCGCTCGCCCGCTTCGTGCAGCACCATCGCCAGCAGGCGCTGCGGCGCGATGTTGTCGGGATCGAGTGCAATCGCGCGGCGGTAGTGCAGGATTGCGTCCTCCAGCAAGCCCTGGCGATAGAGCGCCGCGCCAAGGCCGCAATGCAGTCCGGCATTGTCGGGATCCGTGGCAAGTCCGCGGCGATAGGCCGTGGCGGCCGCTTCGTGCCTTTTCTGATCGCTCAGCACATTGCCGAGGTTGAGCCAAACGCCGCGGTAGACCGGATCGCGCGCGATCACCTCGCGATAGGCCTGCTCCGCCTCGACCGGCCGCTGCTGCCCGGCCAGCGCGACGGCGAGGTTGAACCGCGCCCGCGTCAGGCCGCCATCGAGTGCGATCGCGCGGCGGAACGCGGTCTCGGCCTCATCGAAGCGCGACAGATCGCACAATGCGACGCCGAGCTTGATGTGCAGGCCGGCATCCTGCGGCCGCAGCGTCACGCCGCGCTCGAACGCCGCCACCGCGCCTTCGTGCTCGCCCTTCACGGCGAGCGCATCGCCGAGCGTGGCGAAGGCCGGTGCATGATCCGGATCGAGGTTGAACACCCGGTTGAGCAATACCGCGCCTTCCGCGGCACGATCGGTCACGAAGGCGATGACGGCGGACAGATGCAGCGCCGGAACATGGTCGGGATCGGCGGTGAGGATGTCGCCGCACAGCGTGCCGGCCTCCGCCGCGCGGCCCGCGCCATAATGCGCCACCGCATCCCGCAACATCCGATCGACCGCCACGCTGCCCACGATACCGCCCCTGCCAACGACCCCGATGCGGATTAAACGGGCGACGCCGCGAAATCCGGCACGCGAATCTCGGTTGAACAATCAAAGCCCAGGTGCAGGTCCTTGATCTCTTCTCCTTCCCCCTGAAAGGGGGAAGGTCGGGATGGGGGTCAGCCGCAGACGACGCTGCAAGTGGAGCGAGCTGATCCCCACCCGCTTTGCTCTGACGAGCAAAGCGACCTCCCCTTTTCAAGGGGAGGTAGGAGGGCGACAGACCATCGCCCCCTTGACGGCCGCCGCTTCATGTAACATATGAAGTTACATGATACGTGATAGCCGCCTGTCGAGCGTCCTGCATGGCCTGCTCCACATGATCGGGGCCGGCGAGCCGGTGACGTCGGAGCAACTTGCGCAGGCGATGGCCACCAACCCTGTGGTGGTGCGCCGCGTGATGGCGGGGCTGCGCGAGCAGGGTCTGGTGCATTCGGAGAAGGGCCATGGCGGCGGCTGGACGCTGGCGCGCGATCCCTCCGACATCACGCTTGCCGACATCTATCGCGCGGTGGGCGCGCCCACGATCGTCGCGATGGGCCATCGCTCGGAAAATCCCGGCTGCCTGGTCGAACAGGCCGTCAACGACGCGCTCGGAGACACGTTTCGCGAGGTCGAGGCGCTGTTCCTGAAGCGGCTCGGCGCGGTGACGCTCGATGCGCTCGCGAAAGATTTCAATCGCCGGCTCGCCAAACACAAACAAAATCTCGAGGACCAGATTCATGCAGTCAAGTGAGCAGGCGAAACCTCTGCCGTACAACGATCCCGCGCACTGGGACAAAATGGTCGCCGCCTATGAGGCGCAGTCGCAGCCGTTCACGACGCTGTTCGCCGACGCCGCGGTCGCAACGCTTCCGATCGACCCGTCATCCAGGGTGATCGACGTCGCCACCGGCACGGGCGCCGCGGCGCTGGCCGCCGCCCGCACCGGAGCCGAGGTCACCGCGATCGATTTCTCCGCCGGCATGGTGGCGCGGGTCCGCGCGCATGGTGTGGCGAATATCGAGGCGCGGCAAATGGACGGCCAGGCGCTCGATCTGCCGAATGCCGCGTTCGACGCGGCTGTGTCGGTATTCGGCGTGATGCTGTTTCCGGACTGGCGCGCCGGCCTCAGCGAGATGGCGCGGGTGACGCGACCGGGCGGATCGGCGGCGATTGCGGTCTGGAAGAGCGCCGATGGCGCCGCCGTGCATCTCCTGCTCTCGCAGATCATCCGGCGGCTCTATCCCGACAATGTCACGCCGATGCCGTGCACGGGCCTCGCCGAGCTCGCCGACCCCGACCGCCTCGCCGCTGCGCTCATCGCCGCCGGCTTCTCCGATCCGGCGATTGCCGAGATCACCCACGACTTCAAGCTCAATGTCGCCAATCCCGCCGACGTCGACAAATTGTTCGAGTTCATGCCGCATTGGAGCGGGCTCGATGCCGACCAGAGCGCCGCAGTCGCGCGCGCCTTCCGCGCCGAGATCCAGCGCAGGCGGGTCGGCGACAGCTTCGCGATTCCGTCGACCGCGCTGATCGCGACGGCCCGGCGGGCTTGACCGAAACAGCCGCGATCCGGTCGTGCGAGGTCATGGCCGCCTAGCGCTTGTCGTCGTCCGGCTTTTCTTCATCGCTCGGCGGCTGCAGCCCGGGACTGTTGGCCCAGCGGTCGAGTTCCTCGATCACCCGCCGATGGCTCGGCCGCAGCGGCTCTGCACCACCGGGCTCTTGCGATAATTTTCGGGGCAGCTTGACCTGATCTGGCATGGCTAGGCTCCAGAGCTGGGGCTGTACGCGCGATACGAGGCGCGATCGCTACGCGCGCGACTTGAGGAGATCGCGAATCTCGGTGAGCAGCTCCTGATCCTTGGTCGGCTTCGGCGGTTCGGCCGGCGCCGCGGGCGCTTCGCGCTTGAGCTGGTTCATGAGGCGGACCACGATGAACAGCACGAAGGCGACGATCAGGAAGTTGAGCGTCAGCGTCAGGAAGTTGCCCCAGGCCAGCACCGCGCCCTGCTTCTTGGCATCGGCCAGGTTGGTCGCCGTCACCGACTTCGACAGCGCCGTGAAATAGTTGGAGAAGTCGAGCCCGCCGCTGATCGCGCCGATGATCGGCATGATGACATCGGCCACCATCGACGAGACGATCGCGCCGAACGCCGCGCCGATGATCACGCCGACGGCGAGATCGACGACGTTGCCCTTCATGGCGAATTCCCTGAATTCCTTCAGCATCTGATCTCCTGTTTTCCAAATGAATGCGGTGGCACGGCCCGGCGACTGGATCGCCGGCCGCTCCAAGGGGACGAAAGACTATTTGCGATCGGCCGGCTTCGCGGGCGCCGCGACCGGCTGCGCAGGCGCGGCCTGCTCCCATGGCGCCGGCAGGATGACCCGCGCCGGCGGCGGGTTCTGCGCGGCGCGCTGCACATTCGCATTTTCCGGCCGCGGCTCGTCGCGGGCGTTATCCGCGCGGGCGGTGGCGACATCGATGCCGAGCGCCAGCGCGACGGATCCGAGTGCCGCGCCGACCAATACGGCGGACCGCACCACACCAGCGCGCGGCCTGTTCAGGATGGCAGGATGAGATGAGGTCATCGCAACTGCTCCTCACGCAATACACATCGTTCGGAACCGCGCGGGCGCGAGCGCCGCGCGCGGCTGGAGGCGGGACGTCAGGTCTTGATGTCGTCCGGCAGCTTGCCGCCATTGGCGGCGAGCTTCGCCATCACCTGCTGATGCAGCCAGACATTCATGGTGGCGGTGTTGCTGGTGTCGCCGGTGTAGTGCAGCTCCTTCGCGAGTTCCTTGCGCGCCGCGAGGCTGCTGTCGAGGCCGAGCGCCTTCATCAGGTCGACGATCGAGCTGCGCCAGTCGAGCTTCTCGCCGGTCGCCGCGGCCGCCTTGTCGACGATCGCGGCGACGTCGACGGTTTGTGCCGCCGCCGTGCCGGGCGCAGCGGATGCAGACGTCGACGTCGATGGCGCTGCGCCGGGCGCGGCCGCCGTTGTGCTCTCAGCGGTTTTGGCCTGGGCGCCGTGGCCGAAGATTGCACCCATGATGCTTCCAAAAATGCTCATGATCTCTCGCTCCGTGCGCCCGAGACACCGTTCGTCCCGTGGCTGTTTCCAGTGACGGGGCGGACGATAGGCAGGCCATTGGCCGAGCGGAAGATGACCATCGTCACTATCGGAGTGTGGGACGGCGTGGTGCTGTCGGCGGAGAAAGCGTGCGGCTTTCTGCGGCCGCGCGAGAGCCTTTCATCGTACGCCCCACGTGCGATGAAGTCAGCCGCCCCGGCCCGATTCGCCAGCCCCGAGAAGTCGGGGCGGCTGACACAGACGTGTGCGCGTTGTCGCTAGCTAGAGCTGGCGGCGGCGGATGGTCTGGGCGAGTTCGACAAAGCTCTCGGCGATGCCGACGCCGGTCTTGGCGCTGACCGATTTGACGCTCGACTTCGCAAGCCCGGCAATCGCGCCCGCGCTGCCCGCGGCTTCCGGCAGATCGATCTTGTTCAGCAGCGCCCGGTAGGGCCGGCCGGGGAAGCGCTCCTCGAAGCCGCGGACCAGTTCCACCATGCGGGTCACCGTCTGCGGCCGCGTGACGTCGGACACGATGATGGCGGCGGACGCGCCGGTGACGTAGACGGTGTCGAAGATCTGCGTGCCGAAATCGCCGTCGGTGTCCCACAGCACGAGGCGCGTCGGATCGCTGCCATCCGCCGGCGCCACGTCGTGGCTCAGGATCTCGACGCCCAGCGTCGATTTGTACTGGCCCTCGAACCGGTTGTAGATCAGCCGATAGAGGATCGACGTCTTGCCGACCCCCATGTCGCCGAGCAGCATGACTTTCGCGGTGAGCATCAGCGGGCCACTTCGCCTCGATAGACCGTCTCGAACGCCACGCGGCGGTTGCCGCCGACGGTGGCGTCGACCCGGTCGGTGATCGGCATCGTCGCCGCGCGCGAAACCAAAATCAGCCGCGACGGATCGATCCCCAGCGCGGTCAGCCTGCGCTGGACCTGCTCTGCCCGCTTGCGCGCCAGCGTCCGGTTGGTGCCTTCCGTGCCGCTCTGATCGGCATAGCCGACGATGCGCAGCCTGAGATCGTTGTTCGCCATTAGTCCAGCGAGCTCGCGCAGCTGCTGCTCGGCCTGGTCGTTGTCGAGGACTTCGTCTGAATTGTTCGCGAAGAAGATCGCGGTGCTGGCGATGAAGCGGTCGAGCCGCGCCGCCGGGCCATCGGCGACGGATTGCAGCTTCGAATATTGCTCGGCCAATTTGGCGTACTGCTCGCCGAGCTTGTCATATTGCTCGGTCAGGGCGGCATATTTCTGGTCGGCCGACTTCGCCTGCGCACCGATCGCCTCGCGCATCTGGTCGAGGCTCGCCTGCAGCCGCGTCAGGCTCTGCTGCAGGCCCGCGATGCCGGCCTGCGATGCCGCGACTTGCTCCGGTGCGGACACCAGACCGATGTGGTTGACGATCTTGTACGGCGCCGCGGCCGCGGCGAGCGCATCGATCAAGGGCGCGGTCTCCAGCTGGCTCGGCTCGATGCCTAAAACGGCCACGCTTCGGCGGCCGTGATCGAAGTCGAGCCGCAGCGGGAACGAGGCCAGCAACGGCTGCTTTGCGGCGAGCTGTTCCAGCGCCGCCTGGGTCCGCCGCTCCAACAGGCCGCGCGTCACCGATGTCGCGGCAAGCCAGAGCAGCAGCGCGGCCAATGCCGCGAGCAAGGCGAAAAGGATCACCTTGCCGCGCCGGCTCGCGATCCGCCGTGGCGTATCGTCGGTCTCGATCGCGGCAGCCAGCGACGCCAGCATCGGCCCGTCGCAATCCGCGCCGCGGTCGATGCGCTCGATCGCATCGAAGAACAACGAGTTGATCCTGGCGTTGTCGGCGGGCCGCAGCGGTCCCAGGCACTCCGCCGCCAGGATGAAGCGGGGCGAGGCGCGCAGCGCGAGCTGCCGTCCGCCGAAATCGAGCGTCTGCAGATTGCCTTCGCCGGCCAGCGCCTGCACGGAGAATTCCAGAATCGCCGCGACCATCGCGCTGAGCAGGTCGGCGCGTTCGTCGGCGGTCGCATCGCGCTTCCAGTCCGCGATCAGGCGGCCATTGCCGCGTTCGATGATCAGGAGCCGGTTGATCTGCGGCGGCTGATCGGCGAGCACGAATTCGCTGATCGGGCGTCCCGTCACCAGCGATTTGACGCGGCCGACCCACAATTGCGCCGAGGTCAACGCATTGATGCGCTGCTCGAGCGAGGCAACCAGCTCCCTGAACGAATTCGCCACCGCGGCGCTGACCAGCCGGCCGACGATCGGATAGAGCGCCTCGATCATCTGCTCGCGCGAGTTCTTGATCTCGCTGCGGATCGCCGAGACCACGACCGGCGCAATCGCGCTGGCGAGCTCGCGCGGCCGGTTGACCTCGGCGCGCTCCAGCGCCTCGACCAGGATGCCCGCGGTTGCCGTCTCCAGGCGGTCGGCGTTGCCGACATAGCGCTGCAGCGAGTCGAGGTCGGCCTCCAGCGACGTCAGGCGCGTCGCCTCGGGCTGAAACAGCAATGTCTTGAGCTGCTCGATCTCGCGGTTCTGGCCGGCAGCAGCTGCCATGCTATTTGCCCGTGCGGCCGGATCCCAATCCGCTGATGACCGAGCCGAGCTGGGTGATCGCCGCGCCGACATCCTTCAGCGAGTCGAGCCGCTTCTGCTCGGTATCCCGCTCGAGGTCGGAGAGCCGCGCAGAAAGCGCGGTGAGCTCGTTAGTGAAGTCCGCCTGCATCTGCTTGAGCGATGCCTGCATCTCCTCGCGCAGACCCGAGAGGTTGGTCTCGAGCGAACGTTGCGCGCCGCCGAACAGCAGGTCGCGAACCTGATCGATCGCCGCCATGCCATGCGCCGCCGGATCCACGCCGTTGCCGGCCGCCGCAGCGTCCGCCGGTCCGTCCGTACCTTTGGTCTGGCGCTCGATACCCTTCATGGTCATTTCCCGCTTACTCATAGCCGCGCAATCCGGACCTGCGGTGTCAAAAAGCAAATCCGAAACAAACCTATAGCCAATTTTGCGGGCGCGGCCCAGAGAAAGGCGAGCAATCTCAGCCGGATCAACCGCGTGGTTGTGCGATCGCGGCCAATTATTTCTAGTAAGTTATTGCCTTTATTGCGAGTTCTGTACGGTTCTTGACCTGGCATTTCTCCAGAATCGTGCTGACATAGTTCTTCACGGTTCCTTCGGCCAAATGCAGCTGCTCGCCGATCTCGGTGTTGCTCTTGCCCTCGACGATCAGCGTAAGAATTTCATTCTCCCGCGCCGTCAGCCCGTCGCGAACCGGCAGCTTCGCCGAGACGCGCGGGCCGCGCAGCCGCTTGAACTCGTCGAGGATGCGCGCGGCGACGCCGGGCGAAAGCCCGGACTGACCGTTGATGACCGCGCGGATCGTCGAGGCGATCTCCACCATCCTGGCGTCCTTCAAGAGATACGCCTTGGCGCCTGCGCTCACCGCCTCGAAGATCAGGTCGTTGGTCTCGAACGTCGTCAGCACCACGATATGGGTCTGAGGCAATTCGCGGAGAATCCGCTGGGTCGCGGCGATGCCGTCGACCCGCGGCATCTGCAGGTCCATCAGGATGACATCCGGCCGATAGCGCCGCGCGAATTCGATGGCCTGCTCGCCGTCGGCCGCGCCGGGCAGGATCTCGAAATCGTCGTTCTGCTGGGCGAGCAGCGTCGCGATACCTTCCCTGATCAGCGTCTGATCCTCGGCGATCAGCACCCGTATCTTCTCAATTCTGCTCACGGGCTTTCCGTCATCCTCTCGAAAACGCGTTGCATGCGCGGCAACGAATTCAATCGGCCAGCACGCCGGCAGACGCCGCCGGCGGCACCGCCACGGGGAGCGAGATCCGGACCAGCGTTCCCTGCCCGGGCGCGCTCTCCACCGCGCAGCTGCCGCCGACAAGTTCAGCAAATTCGGCCATGCCAATCAATCCGAAATGTCCTGGCGTCGGGACCGCGAGATCGAAGCCGCGACCGTCATCGCGGATCTCGACAATCAGCTTGCGGCCGACCGCGGCCGGTTCGTCGAAGGCGTGAAAGAAGACGCGGCGCGCCCGCGCATGCGTCTGAACATTGCGCAGTGCCTCGCTGAGGATGCGCTGAACCGTCAGGCCGCAATCGCGCAGGCCGGAGCGCGCCGCTTCGTCGATCTGGATCGACACCCTGACACCGCTGCGCGCGGCGAAGTCGCTGAGCAGCCCCTCGACATCGGGATCAAGCTTCAGGTCGTCGGGCGTGCGCAGGCGGTCGATGGCTTCGCGGGCGCGGTTCAGGCCGCTCGCGGCCGCATCTTCAGCAGTCGCGAGGCTGTCCGCCACACGGGCGGGATCGGCCGACAAATAATGCCGGATCAGCCGGATCTGGGTCAGCAGCGCCACGATCGAGTGCACCAGCGTATCGTGCAGATCGCGAGCCAGCCGCAGCCGCGTCCGCGCCAGCGAGGCAAAGCGCACCTCCGCGCTCGCCGCCTCGAGCTGCTGCTCCATCAGGCGCCGGGCGCGACGCTCGCTGCCGAGCAGCGTTTCGACCTGACGGCCGGCAAAATCCGGCATGGCGATGACGAAGTAATGCGACTGCGCGCCGTTCCACAGCACGACCGCCGTCATCGGTTGCGTGACGTCAGGCGACGCGCCACGCACACCGGCCAGCGCGATCATGTCCCGCTGGCCTCCGGCAAGCGCCGCCAACTCGGCTTCCATGCCGACCAGCAACACACACTCGCAGCAATCGACGCCGGTTGCCGGAAGCCACTCGACCAGCCGGCCGATCTTCCGCTGCATGCTTCGATCGGCGCCGATGACGGCGAGACCGATGACGTCGGCTTCTGCGGCCGCAAGCAAATCCGCGCTCAGATCGATCATGCGTTGCCCATCAGCTCAGCGAGCAGCCCACTCTGGCGTAAGCCGGCAGCGGTCGCAAACGAATATGACTTTCGTCACAACCGGTCCTGACCTTCGTCAGATGCCGCCGCTGCTCGAAATGCGGTTCTCTCTCACGAATGAGCAACAGCGCAAGCCATGATGTGCCACATGCCGGCGTCCATGGCGATGCCGGCCGGGCGCCGGGCCTCGCGAAAGGTCGCGCCAGTCGGCCGGAATGTGAGCTGACAATGAAGGGCGCACCACGGAAACCGTCGGGCATCGAGCTGCGCATGCTGGCGGAAGCAAGCAAACCCGCGCGGCGCCGTCGCCTGAGCGCGACCCAGAAGGAGGCGTTGCAGGAAGCGCTCGCCGGCCGCCTGCAACTCTATCCGCGCGGATATGCCGCGAGCAAGACCGGACCATTCCACTCCCGACGCGCCATTCTCGGACTGGTGCGCGCCGGCCTGATGAGCCTCAGCGCGACGGCGCGCTATGCGGCCGTGACCAGGCGCGCGCGCGAGATGTACGAGGCCGCGGCAAGCAGCGCCCCTGCGCCCGAGTAAGCGCGCGCCATTACGCTGAGGCGCTCAAAACCCTCACCGTCCATTTCATTTCTTCGCTGAGACCTGGCCGGCGTCACGCACGCGCGGGCGCTGTCGCGTGCCGCGCCGATTCCGGCCGCGAGCAGCGTCAGACCAGCCGGTTGGCTGCAGCAGGACACGTATGCAGATAAACTGCGAAGATAATCTTTACAGTTTACCTTCATATATGCTATCCGATCCGGCATGAGCAATGGACCGGCCCGCCCCCGGCTCGGCGCGCACATCCGCGCTGGCCGAAGATCTTCGCCTGTTGATTGGAAGGCTGAAGCGGCGGCTTCGCGAGCAGGGTCAACGCGAGGACCTCCCGCCTTCCCAGGTCGCGGTGCTGCTTCGCCTCGAAAAGGATGGCCCCGCGACCGTGTCCAGCCTGGCGCGATCGGAGGGTATGCGTCCGCAATCGATGAGCTCGGCGATATCGGCGCTCGAGGCTGCGGGCCTGGTCCGCGGCGCGCCGGATCCGGACGACGGCCGGCAGACCATCATGTCGCTCACCGATAGCTGCCGCGAGCGGCTTCGCACCGGCCGCGCCGCACGGCAGGACTGGCTGTCGCGCACCATCGCCGCGCGGCTGTCGGCGCGGGAGCAGGACGAACTCGCCGCCGCCGTCGGCTTGCTGAAGCGGCTGGTCGAGGATTGAGGCGGGCTGCGGCGCGTCAGCTTGCGAGAAAGGTAACGACCATGGCCCTGACCACGCTCGATCCGATCACCGCATTGATCGTCATCGATCTACAAAGCGGCCTCATGGGCTGGCCCTTCGCCCATCCGATCGGCGACGTCGCGGCTCGCGCCGCCGCGCTTGGCGCTGCGTTCCGACGGCACGGTCTACCGGTTGCGCTGGTCAATGTCGACGGCAGCTCGCCGGGACGAACCGAGCAGGCGCCGCGCCAAGGAAATCCAATTGGAAATCCATTTGGCGGCCCGCTTCCCGACGGATGGACCGATCTCATTCCGGAGCTCGACCGACAGCCCGGCGACATCGTTGTGACCAAGCGAACGCGAGGCGCATTTGCCAGCACCGACCTCGAAAGCCTGCTGAGAGCGCGTGGCGTCACGCAAGTCGTGATCGCCGGCGTCGCCACCGCGGGCGGCGTCGAATCGACGGCGAGACAGGCCTATGAGGCGGGCTTCAACGTCACGCTCGCAATCGACGCCATGACCGATGCGCGGTCGCACGCACATGAATACAGCATCGAGCACGTGTTCCCGCGGCTTGGCGAAACCGGCTCGACGCAGGCGATCATCGATCTCGTTGAAAGGACCAACGCGCATGAACTGGCTTGATCTCGTCGCCTATTTCTTCGGCGGCGTCTTTCTCACCAATGCGATCCCCCACGTCGTCGCCGGCATGATGGGCGAAGCGTTCCAGAGCCCGTTCGCCAAGCCGCCCGGCGAAGGCCTGTCCTCGTCGACCGTCAACATCGTGTGGGGCTTCTTCAACCTCGCGGTCGGATATCTTCTGGTCTGCCGCGTCGGCGACTTTGGCTTGCGAACCACCAGCGACGTTGCAGCGCTCGGGCTCGGCGGTCTTCTGATCGGCCTGTTCCTGGCGCGGCGGTTCGGGCGGTTTCACGGCGGGAATGAACCTCAGGGAACATGAGACGCGTATTTCGATCGCTCGCGAGCTTCAACTACCGGGTCTGGGCGGCCGGCGCGCTGGTATCCAACATCGGCACCTGGATGCAGCGCGCGGCGCAGGACTGGCTGGTTCTCACCCAGCTGACAAATCACAGCGCGTCCGCCGTCGGCATCGTGATGGCGCTGCAATTCGGGCCACAACTATTATTGATGCCGTGGACCGGCTTTGCCGCCGATCACTTCAACCAGCGCAAACTGCTGATGGCGACCCAGGCGACGATGGGCGCGCTCGCACTCATCCTCGGCATTCTCACCGTCACCGGGCTGGTGCAGCTCTGGCACGTCTACACCTTCGCGTTCCTGTTCGGCTGCGCGGCGGCGCTCGATGCCCCGGTGCGACAGACCTTCGTCGCCGAACTGGTCAGCGATACCAATCTGTCGAATGCGATCGCGCTGAACTCGACCTCGTTCAACGCCGCCCGCATGATCGGCCCGGCCGTCGCCGGCCTGATTATCGCCTCCGTCGGCACCGGCTGGGCGTTCCTGTTCAACGGCGCATCGTTCCTGGCGGTGCTGACCTCGCTGACCCTGCTGCGCACCTCAGAGCTGCGCCCGAACGCGCGCGCCCATCGCACCAAGGGCAGCGTGATGCAGGGCTTCCACTATGTCTGGTCGCGGCCCGATCTCAGGGCGACGCTGATCATGCTGTTTCTGATCGGGACCTTCGGACTGAACTTTCCGATCTTCATTTCCACCATGGCGGTTGGCGTGTTCCACACCGATGCGCGCGGCTTCGGCCTGCTGTCGTCGATAATGGCGCTCGGAACGATGTCGGGCGCGCTGCTGGCAGCGAGCCGCGAGGAGCCGCGCTTCGGCTCGCTGATGCTGGGTGCCGCGATCTTCGGGCTGGGCTGCACGCTCGCCGCATTGGCGCCGAGCTACTGGCTGTTTGCCGCGGCGCTGGTCGTGATCGGCGTCGCCGCGCTGACCGTCACCAACACCTCGAACGCGCTGATGCAGCTCTCGACCGAGCCGGCGATGCGCGGACGGGTGATGGCGCTGCGGCTCGGCGTTGCGCTCGGCGGCACGCCGATCGGCGCGCCGATCGTCGGCTGGGTCGCCGATCACCTCGGCCCGCGCTGGGCCCTCGGCGTCGGCGCCGCCGCCGGCTTTGCCGCAGCGATCGTGGCGATCGGCATGCTGTCCCGATCGGGCGGCGAAGCCGAGCGCCGCAGCCAGGAGGCGCGAAGGAGCGAGGTCAACCTGCCGCAGCAGCGTTGAGCATGGCGCCACCGACCGGCGCTGTTACCCTGTGTTTGAGCACGTGTCCTTCACGCGAACCGAAAACGCTAGTAGGCGTAGGACGTCTTGCCCGGCTGCACGGTCAGCCGAAAGGCGACGTCGGTCGAACCATCCATCAGCTCGATGATGTGTTCGCACACCAGGCAGCGAAACTCACCCGCGGCGCCGCCTTTCGACGTCAGTTCGATCCGGCGATAGCCGGCCTGGCAATGGGGGCACGTCACGTCAGATTTTCGCATCGAATCAGCAAGCCGTTGCGCTCTTGAGCTTCCCACACGCCCATCATCGGAATGTGACGCCCGTCTAACCGGCGTGCTCGTCGACCAGACTACCTGGAATTTGTGCTGTGCTTTCAGCGCGCAAAGTTCCCGACGATGGCCGGAACGACGACGCGCCCAAGCCGGGCAACACGGCTGCGGACCAAAAACGAGCGAGCGCTCTCTCAGAAAATTTCATCATCCCCCTTTTCCGGGCGCCATTTCGTGGGCTAGGAATTACGCAAGGGCGTAAAGCCCCAGCCCGGACCAGCAACAAAATGAAATGGTCCGGGAGCATAGCCAGGGAGGCAACGTGGGTCTCGCGCGTCAGCGACCGGGGACGGCGAATGCGTTCGCGATGGACGTGCTTTGCGCACGGATCCTCGAACGTCATCGGGATTCCATCCGGGTCCAGAAAACTCATCTCGCCGTTCCGAATCTCACGCGCATCATCGGCGCCACGCTTACGCTTTCCAACAAGCACGGCTTTCACGCCACCACGCTGCGCCAGCTCGCGGAAGCCTCGGGCCTCAGCATGGGCGGCCTTTATACGTATTTCGACAGCAAGCCGACGCTGCTGTCGATGATCCTCGGCGAGGTCGCCGAGACGGTGGCGGAGGTCCTCAACTCGCCGCCCGCCGACGTGAAGCAGGATGCGCGCAAGCATCTGCACTGGATCATCGCGACCCATGTCCGGATGAGCGAGGCGATGCAGCCCTGGTTCGTGTTCTGCTTCATGGAAGCGAAGTCGTTTCCGCCGGCGGAGCGGCAGCGCGCCATCGAGATGGAGGTGATGACCGAGAAGATCATCGCCGGCGTCCTCAAGCAGGGCGTCGCCAGCGGCGTCTTCACGATCGATCAGGTCACGCTGACGGCATCGCTGATCAAGCCGCTGCTGCAGGACTGGTACGTCAAGCGCGCCAAGTACCGCAGACGTGGCACCTCGATCGAGGCCTACATCAACACCGTCGGCGCATTCGTCGACGCTGCGGTCGCAGCCAGGACGCGGCCCGGCCGTGTCGCGACCGGCTCCCGCACCAGATCCAGGCAGACGGCGCACCTATAGACGCAAGGAAGGACGAGGCAATGAAGCGATTGCGGTTCAATCAACAGGAGATCGTCTTCGCCGTCTTTGCCGTGCTGTTCCTGGCGTTCTCGATCTTCCTGCGCGGCTTCCTGACGCCGGAGAACATGCTGACGCTGCTGCAGAACGTCGCGGTGCTCGGCATCCTCGGGCTTGCGATGGCGATCGTCGTGATCGGGCGCGGCATCGACATCTCGCTGATCGCAGCGCTCGCGGTGCCGCCGGGGCTTGTGCTGCAGATGGTGCAGAACGGCCACTCGCTGCCGACCGCGCTGGTGACGGCCGTGCTGCTCACGATCGCGTTCGGCCTGGTCAATGGCTGGCTGATCGCCTATGCCGAGGTCCCTTCGCTGTTTGCGACGCTGGCGACCGGCCTGCTGCTCGCCGGCCTCGGGCAGGCCGCGCTGTTTCAGCTCGACGTCGTGCAGTGGAGCGACGGCATGAAGGGCTTCGAGCGGCTCGGACAAGGCACCATCCTCGGCATTCCCACCTCGATCGTGATGTTCGCGATCGCCTGCGTCGTGGTCGCGTTCCTGCTGCGCCAGACGCGCTGGGGCGCCTATATCTACGCGATCGGCGATAATCCCTACGCCGCCCGCGTCACCGGCATCCCCTCGCGCCCGATCATCGTGCTGCAATACGTCGTCGCGGCGCTGATCGGCTGCTTCGCGGGCCTCGTGATGGCGGCATCGGTCAACTCGATGCCGACCCGCATCTTCAATTCGACCCTGATCTACGACGTCATCCTCGTCGTCGTGCTCGGCGGCATCGGCCTGTCGGGCGGCCGCGGCGGCGTGCTCAACGTCATCATCGGCACGCTGCTGATCGGCACCATGCTGAACGGCATGACCATCATGGACATTTCCTACGCCGGACAAAATCTCGTCAAGGGTGTCGTCCTGCTGCTCGCCGTCATCACGGATTCATTCCTGAATCCGCGCAACGAAGAAACGGCACAGCAGGGCGACATCTGAACCAAGCCACAAGAACATTCAATCACGACCAAGGAGGAAGCAATGAAATACGCTGTCAGCACTGCAAAGGTGATCGCCGCGGCGCTTGGGCTTGCCGCCATCGCCGCCCCGGCTCTGGCCCAGCAGGGCCTGGACGAGCCGTTCCAGAAGCCGTTCAGGGAAGCCCTCGCCGGCAAGACGGTGGCCTACGTTCCGGTCGCCATGAACTTCGACCTCACCGAAGGCTGGTACGCCGGCATGAAGAAGGAGCTCGAGCCCTTCGGCGTGAAGTTCGAGATCCGCGATCCCAACTGGAACACCAATGCCGGCGCGCAGGCAGTGACCTCGCTGATCTCGGAGAAGCCCGCCGTGATGGTGATCCACAATCCGGACGTGCAGACCTACGCCAAGTTGCTGCAGCGCGCCGAGAACGAAGGCATCTACGTCATCCAGATCAACATGGGATCGGCCTATCGCTCGTCGGCCTTTGTCGGCGCCAACTGGATCGAGATCGGCGAGCGCGACACCGAAGCCGTGGTGAAGGCCTGCCAGGGCAAGTCGAACAAGATCGCCATCGTGCAGGGCGCGCTCTCGGCGGCCGCCAGCGCCTACACGCTCAAGGGCGTCGAGAACGTGCTTGCCAAGCATCCGGAGATCAAGGTGGTCTCGAGCCAGGCGGCCGACTGGGATGCCGCGAAGGCCAAGGCGATCACCCAGACGGTGCTGAAGCAGAATCCTGATCTTTGCGGCATCGTCGGCTTCTGGGACGGCATGGACATCGGCACCGCCGCTGCGGTGAAGGAAGCCGGCCTGACCGGCAAGGTGTTCGTCGCGACCTCTGGCGGCGGCGAGCGCAAGGGCGCCTGCGAACTGGTGAAGTCCGGCGCGTTCGATCTCAACATGAGCTACGACGTGCCCACCCAGGCCGCGCAGATGGCCGGCACGATCAAATGGCTGCTGTCGTCGGGCGCCAAGGCCGGCTCGATCAAGGGGTCGGAATACACGACGCTGATTCCGATCACCAAAGAGAACGCGGACAGCCAGACCGCGTGCTGGAATCTCAGTGACCTGAAAAAATAGTCGAACCATTCCCGCTCGACGTCCCGGGCGATCTCACCCGGGACGTCGATTTTCCCAAATCGAACGCCTTGCTGGAATGCCGATGCGCGACACCCTGACGAGCCTGCGTTACCGCTACTGGCCGGATCATCTCCTCGGGGAGATCCTGTCCAAGCGTTGGACCGAGACCGCAATACCGGTGATCCTGCTTTTGATCGTCGGCTTCGCGCTCAGCCGTTCCATCGATCACTTCCTGTCGCCGTCGAGCCTTGCCGACACCGCGCGGCAGGCCGGCGAGATCGGCTTCATCGGCCTCGGCATGGCGCTGGTCGTCATCGTCGGCGGCATCGATCTGTCGGTCGGCTCGATCTTCGCGCTGACGGATTTCTGCGCGCTCTATCTGCTCGACGTGCTGAACTGGCCGGTGCCTGCGGTCGTGGTCGCCACCCTCGCCTGCGGCGCGCTGCTCGGCGCCGTCAATGGCGTCCTGATCGGCTACTTAAGGCTGCGCGCCTTCATCACAACGCTGATCACCCTGATCATCTACCGCTCGGCGTTCGATCTGTTGATCCAACGCTACTCCAATTCGATCGCCGCGGCCTTCCCCGACATCCCGTCCTGGAATTTCATCGGCGGTGGCGACGTGTTCGGCATTCCGAGCGTCGCAATCGTCTACATCGCGATCGCCATCTTCGGCCATATCTTCATGACCCGGCTGCGCCCGGGCTGGCACATCACCGCGATCGGCGGCTCGCGCCGTTCCGCCTACAATTCCGGCATTCCGGTCCGCCGCACCATCGCGCTCTGCTATGTCGCAAGCGGCGTGCTGACCAGCATCGCCGCGCTGTTCTTCGCGGCCCGGCTCGGCACCGTCGGCGGCGATATCGGCGTCGGCCTCGAGGTGATCGTGCTGACCGCGACCGTGCTCGGCGGCATCACGCTCGGCGGCGGCAAGGGCTCGGTCGCAAAATCGCTGGTCGGCGTGCTGATCGTGCTCTTGGTCACCAACGGCCTGACCACGCTCAATGCGCGCGGCGGCATCAACCGCATGGCGCTGGCGGGCATCCTGCTGGTTGCGGCGATGGTCGACATCCGCTGGCAGAAGAACCGCACCCGCATCATCAGCAAGGTCTATGTCGCGCCGACCTATCATGCGCTGCCGCCGCCGCCGGCCACCGAGATCGGCCAGGGCGGCCCGTTCGAGCAGAACGACAAGCTGCGCGACGTCGAACTGATCGGCCTCGGCCGCATCGAGGCGCCGGAGGACGTAATCCTCGATCGCAACAACAATCTCTACGCCGGCTCGCGCCATGGCGACATCATCCGCTTCCATGCGCCCGATTATCAGCGCATGGAGGTGTTCGCCCATATCGGCGGTCAGCCGCTCGGCATGGCGTTCGACCGGCAGGACAATCTCTATGTCTGCATCGGCGGCATGGGCCTTTACCGCATCACGCCCGACGGCACCGTGGAGAAGGCGACCGACGAGACCAACCGCAGCATGCATTCGGTGAACGACGACAGCCGGCTGCGGCTGGCCGACGACCTCGACATCACCGACGACGGCCTGATCTTCTTCTCGGAAGCGACCGTCCGCTATGAGATGGACGAATGGCCGATCGACGGCCTCGAGGCGCGCGGCAACGGCCGCATCATTTGCTACGACACCAAGACCGGCGCCACGCATACGGCGCTGCGCGGCCTCAAATTCCCCAACGGCATCTGCGTCGCCAGCGACGGCCAGTCGATCCTGTTCGCCGAGACCTTCGGCTGCTCGATCAAGCGGCTGTGGTTTGCGGGGCCGAAGAAGGGCCAGGTCGAGGTAGTGATGGACAATCTGCCGGGCTATCCCGACAACATCAATCTCGCCTCCGACGGCAATTACTGGCTGGCGCTGGTCGGCATGCGCAGCCCCTCGCTCGACCTTGCCTGGAAGATGCCGGGCTTCCGCCGCCGCATGGCCAAGCGCGTCCCGGTCGACGAATGGCTGTTCCCGAACATCAACACCGGCTGCGTGGTCAAGTTCAACGAGCAGGGCAAGATCCTCGAATCGTTCTGGGACCTGCACGGCGAGAACCATCCGATGATCACCTCGATGCGCGAGCATCGCGGCTATCTCTATCTCGGCGGCATCATGAACAACCGGATCGGCCGCTACAAGCTGGAGAACGCGGACCCGAACTTCGTGCAGTATGACAAGCGCTGGGGGAAGCTGTCGTGATCGCGGCCGTCAGGGAATTCGCCAACCGCTTTCTCGGCCGTGGCGAGGCCACCATCACCGTGCCGTCGTTCGACGGCGCGCTCAAGCCGAATCAAAAGCTGGAGACGGCGACGACCTTGCTGGAATGCGAGGCGCTAGAGGATCTCGCAACCGACGGCCGCAACCTCTATGTCGCCGACGGCCGGCGCCTGCTGCGCCTCGACGGCGGCGGCGCGGCCGAGCTGCGCAGCTTCGAGCAGCCGATTTCGGCGCTCTGCGCGCTCACCGGCGGCGGCATCGCGGTCGCGCTCGGCGGCCGCGAGGTGCGGCTCTACGCCGATCCCTCGTCGGGCGAGCCGAGCGTGACGTTCAGCGACGCCGTCTTCAACTCGATCAACGCGCTGACGCAGGCCGGCGACGGGACCCTGATCGCAACCGACGGCTCGGTGACCTGCGGCATCGATGATTGGGCGCGCGACCTGATGGAGCTCAACCGGAGCGGCCGCGTGTTCCGGCTCGACCCCAAGACCAAATCGGCGCAGCCGCTGGCCTCGAAGCTCGGCTACGCCTTCGGCGCCTGCGCACGCGGCGACGGCGTGCTGGTCAGCGAGAGCTGGCGGCATCGCCTCGTCCTCGTCTCGAACGGACGGCCGCTGCAGGTCGTGCTCGGTCACCTGCCCGTCTATCCGTCGCGGCTGTCGAAGGCCGCGGGCGGCGGCTATTGGCTCACCGCATTCACCGCACGCACCCAGCTGATCGAGTTCGTGCTGCGCGAGCCGGCCTACCGGCGCCGCATGATGGCCGAGATCGACCCAGCCTATTGGGTGGCGCCGCGGCTGCGCTCGGGCTTCTCGTTCAAGGAGCCGATGCAGGGCGCCCACATCAAGACGATGGGCGTCATCAAGCCGTGGGCGCCGCCGCGCTCCTATGGCCTCGTCATCCGGCTGAGCGAGGACGGCAAGCCAAAGTATTCGCTGCACAGCCGGGTCGACGGCGTCAATCACGGCGTCGTCGCCGCGCTCGAGCTGGGCGGCGATCTTGTGCTGATCGCCAAGGGACCGGGCCGCGTGCTGAAACTGCCCCTCGCCGGGCTCGCCGAGGAGACAGGCTCATGAGCGACACCGTGTTGTCCCTGCGCAAGGCCACCAAGCTCTACGCCGGCGTGCCCGCCATCGAGGGCGTCGACTTTGATCTGCGCCGCGGCGAGATTCACGCGCTGGTCGGCGAGAACGGCGCCGGCAAGTCGACGCTGACCAAGGTGATGGCCGGCGTCGTGACCTTGACGTCCGGCGGCATGAGTGTCGATGGCACGGAGGTCGCGCCGCGCACGCCGCTCGAGGCGCGCAATCTCGGCATCGCCATGGTGTTCCAGGAGAACAGCCTGGTGCCGACCATGACGGTCGCGCAAAACCTGTTTCTCGGGCAGGAGAAATTCTACAACCGGCTGCGCGGCATCTACATCGCCGCCCAGCAATTCCTGCAATCGCTGAATTTCGACGTGACGCCGACCGCCACCGTGAGCGGGCTCGGCGCCGCCAAGAAGCAGATGGTGGAGATCGCGCGTGCGGTTCTGCACAAGGCCAAGGTCATCATCTTCGACGAGCCGACCGCGTCGCTGACGCCGGAAGAGAAGAAATACTTCTTCGACCTGGTCCGTGACCTCAAGAAGCGCGGCGTCTCGATCATCTTCATCTCGCACGCGCTGGAAGAGGCGCTACTGCTCGCCGACCGCATCACCGTGCTGCGCGACGGCAAGCATGTCATCACCGACGACACCGGCGAAATTCGATCGCGCGGCGATCGTGCAGGCGATGGTCGGCCGCGATCTCTCCAACACGCTGTATGGCGCGCGGAAGACCAGCGTCCGGCCGGCCGGTGCGCGCGTGCTCGCGGTGCAGAACCTCAAGATGGCGCCGATGGTGAAGAACAATTCGCTGTCGGTGTTTGCCGGGCAGATCACCGGCGTGTTCGGCCTGGTCGGCGCGGGCCGCACCGAGACCTTCAAGATCGTCTCCGGCGTGTTGAAGCGTGACTTCTTCCACGGCGGCGAGATCCTGCTGCACGACAAGCCGGTGCGCTACCGGGTTCCGGCGCCGGCGGTCAGGGCCGGCATCGCCTATGTGACCGAGGATCGCAAGGTCGAGGGCTTCTTCGAAACCGCCTCGATCGCCCGCAACATCTATCTCGGCCTGCTTTCCAAGTTTCCCGGGGGCCGCATGATGTTGTCGCGGCGCGAGACCAATTCGGTCGGCAAGACCTGGACCCAGCGCCTCAAGGTTCGCGCCATCGGCGACGAGGCCAAGGTGGTCGAGCTGTCAGGCGGCAACCAGCAGAAGGTGGTGATCGCCAAATCGCTGGTGCAGGAGCCCGAGCTGATCATCTTCGACGAACCGACCCGTGGTGTCGACGTCGGCGCCATCGTCGAGATCCACGAGCTGATCAACCAGCTCGCCGACGAAGGCAAGGCGGTGGTGGTGATCTCGTCCTATCTGCCCGAGATCATGGCGCTGTCCGACCGCATCCTGGTCTCGCGTCAGGGCAAGGTGGTCGAGGAATTCTCCGCGCTCGAAGCCACCGAGGAGAAGATCATGTACGCGGCGATTCATTGACGCCCTGAAGCGCGATGCGATTTTGGTTGAAGCGTCAGGTGCGGTGCGGGAAGCCGCCTGCCGCGATCCTGGTGGCACGCTACTTCGGTCCGACGGTTCCGGTCACCTTCAGTCTCGCCGATCTCACCCAACCCGAGACGTCGTTGCCCGTCCCCGGATTGAGATACATCACCGACGACCAGCCATCCCTGGTTTGCGCATACGCGATCAGTGCGTCATTCGGAATGACGAACACGCCGCGGATCGGACAGTGCAGATTCGGTGCGGAGTAGAATTGCAGCCGTCCCGTGCCCGTCACCACATTGGCCAGCGGCGGCGACAGCATCGGGACGCGGCTGGTGCCGGTCTGCGGCTCCTTGCAGTTCGACGGCGTCTGCGCGTGCACGGTCGCCCCCGGAGCCCCCAGGATCAGGGCACAGCAGACCATGCAGGCGACAACGAACCTGTCCGACATCGCTGATCCTCTTGACGTCGCCGATTGCGGCAACCGGCGAAGGGATTGATTCAGTTCGTGCCCGCGATGATGACGAGATTGTTCAGGACAGGCGTGGAGCAGAACGCGACGACGAGAGCGATGTTGTAAACGTTGTTGCTCCGCCAAAGCAGCCACGTGACCACGAACGTCAAGCCAAGCTTGGGCACCAGCCACCAGACGCCGAACCATGTCTGCGCCAGATGCATGAACGGGTTCAACTCACCCAATCCGAGACTCAGGATCACATTCGTCGACTCAAGGTCGGCGTAACCCAGCAGCAGCGCGAGGAGCACCAAAAGACCCTTAACCCAATTCATTCCGAGACTCCCGATGCCAGTAATGCCGAAGATGCCGGATTGGCCAGATCACACTATTGATGATGTCCACGCGCTCGGCAGGCACGAGGCCCGTTGCAGGATATTCGTCCGGCTTCGGTATCCAGGCCGTGCCGAACAGAATGTCGAGAAACGGAAAGCAGGCAGCGAAATTTTTGTCCCTGTGCTCGGGAAGGACCGAATGATGGATCCGGTGCCATTGCGGATTGTTGATCCATGTCACATACCGACCGAGCGGAATGCGGACGTTGAGATGAGCACACGCATCGGGCATGAAGAAGATAAATCCCACCGCGATCACCATGTCGGGCGGGATGCGGAACAGGATCGCCATGATCGGAAGAAAGGCGTCGGACAACACCCTCTCCAGCCAGAAATGCCGGCCGCCGGTAATGAACGTGACGCCGTTCGCGCTGTGATGGAAGGAGTGCATCGCCCATAGAAAGGGGATCGCATGTTGAAGGCGATGGTACGTGTACTTGTAGAGATCGAATGCAACCACGATGATCGCGAGTGAGACGTACCACCAGTAGCCGTCCGTCGGCAGCTTGATCCAACCGAGACCGGTATAGCTCGCAATCTTGCCCGCGCTGATCGCCGCGATCGGAGCGAGCATGGACGACAACCCGAGGCTCACGATCACCGCGAGCCAATCATCACGAAACTCGGCGTAGGGAACGTCCGCAATCGGCCATCTTTTTTCCAGGATGCGGCTGGTGTAGACGATGCCCAGAAACACGGCCGCATAAAATACGGCGTTTGCGATGTCACTCTGCATGAGGGATGACTCGCCGGTTCAAAAGGACAGACAATAAGAATAAAAACATTGCTGTGCCTATAAGCTAAAAAAGCTTATTTTTTCTCAACGCTCCGGCGGGGGCAAGCAGGGTTTTTACGGGGCGGCCCTCGTCTTCGGCCCGATTCTGGCCCGCGCGGGCGCATTTTTTCCGGGCCGGTCTCCGATCCGGTGCGGCGATAGCCCGCTGAAGCGAACCCCGCGCCCGCCCGCGGGACATTGTGCGCACCGTGAAGGCGCGTGGTGCATCCCTGAGGGGCTATACAGAGCAACCCATCGACACCAGCACAGCAGCGGGCAAGCGCTTCCTGGACATGCTCGGTGTGTTCACCGAGTTCGAGACCAACCTCCGCAAAGAGCGGCTGCTTGAGAGTATCGCGGAGGCCAAGGCACGCGGGGTCTACCAAGACCACAAAGCGTCCATCGACACCGCCAAAGTGAAGGCGCTTAAGGCTGAAGGCATGGGAGCGTCCGCTATCGCGAAGGCGCTCAAGATTGGCCGCGCGTCGGTTTACCGGGCTCTTGAGGACTGAGGAGGGAAGCCAATGACACCCACAGCGCCCTCCAACTGTGACCACGGGCTGTGTGAGTGCAGTGGAACGCAATCGATCCAGAAGTGTCTGGGGTCTACTGAAGACGAGCACGCATCAGCTGCCCGAACCAATGGGAGCTTGCGTGAATGGCGCGCCGTGGCCGATGAAGATGGGCACTACGTGTTCGCCGTGGCGCTATGATGCAACGGTTCAATTTTGCCGACCGCCTTGCGACAGGACGGAAAGGAGGTGCCCATGCCGAAAACGATCGCGGTATTGGGCTCTGCCCTCTTCTTTGCGGTTGCGCCCAGCTCGGTGGCGGGGCTCGTTCCCTGGTGGATTACGCGTTGGGAGTTTCGGCCGCCCTTCTTCGATCTCGACGCGACGCGCGCCGTCGGGATCCTGTTGATCGTCGCCGGTCTACCCGCGCTTGTCGACTCGTTTGCACGCTTTGCGCTGCAAGGATTGGGCACGCCGGCGCCGGTCGCACCGACGCAGAACCTCGTGGTGACGGGTCTCTATCGCTATGTGCGCAATCCTATTTACGTTGCCCTTGTCGCCGTCATTCTGGGCCAAGCGGTCTTGTTCGGCGACCAGCGCCTTCTTGGGTACGGTGTGTTGGTGTGGCTCGCCTTCCACGCGTTTGTCGTGGGGTACGAGGAGCCGGCGCTCGTTCGTATGTTCGGAACGGAGTACGAGGATTTCCGGGCCAATGTCCCGCGCTGGATTCCGCGGCTCACGGCCTGGCGAGCCGCACGACGCCGGAATCATTCGTGACGCGGGCGCCACCGCGGGAAGGGCGTGGTACCGCGCCCTGTCGTAAAATGGCGCGCCCGGAACGATTCGAACGTCCGACCCTCAGATTCGTAGTCTGATGCTCTATCCAGCTGAGCTACGGGCGCATTTTCGCGGGTGGGCTTGAGCCCGCATGGTCCCGGGAGGCCCGGAACGTCGCGAAAGAGCGCTCTAGCTACAGGCTCCGGGTCCGGTTGGCAAGGTCTGGAAACGCCAATTTCGGCCGCAGTTTTGGCCGCCCCGGAATACCGGAACGGCCTCAGGCCCTCGCCCGCTCGCTGCGGACCGACAGCAGTTCCACCGGACGATCCGGGATCGAAATCCGGAAGGTGGCGCCGATCGTGCCCTCGACCAGGTGGATGTGGCCGCCGTGGGCCCGGATCAGCTCGGCGGCAATGGCAAGGCCGAGTCCGCTGCCGCCGGGGCGGCCGGAGGTCTGGAATGCCTCGAACAGATGCTCGCGCGCCTTGGTCGGGACGCCCGGACCGGTGTCGGAGACCTCGATGATCGCAACCGTCCCCTCGCGGCGGCCGGTGATGCGGATCTGCTGCGCGCCGCCGTCACCTGCGGGCCGGGTTTCCAGCGCCTGCGCCGCGTTGCGCACCAGATTGAGCAGCACGCGGAACAGCTGGTCCGGGTCGGCGTCGATGGTCAGGCCGCGCTCGATCGCGCTGATCCAGGTGATCGAGACATCGGTGGCAAGCCCGGCCGACTCCCGCACCTCGGCGACCGCGGGCTCCACCATGATGACGCGGCGATCAGGCGCCGCCTCCTGCGCGCGGCCATAAGACAGTGTCGACTGGCAGAAGGCGATGGCGCGCTCCAGCGAGCGCAACAATTTCGGCGCAAAGCGTTGCACCCGCGGGTCGGGCACGCTGGCGAGCTGGTCCGACAGCAATTGCGAGGACGCCAGCAGATTGCGCAGATCATGGTTGATCTTGGAGACGGCGAGCCCGAGCGCGGCAAGCCGGCTCTTCTGATGCAGCATCGAGACGAGGTCGCGCTGCATGTCCGACAGCTCGCGCTCGGCAACGCCGATCTCGTCGCCGCGCTGGCTCGGCACGATGATTCGCGCCGAACTCTCCGGATTCTCATGGAAGCCGACCAGGCTCGCGGTCAGCCGCCGCATCGGGCGCACGAACAGATAATGCAGCGCCAGATAGACCAGACCGGCGGTCAGGCCGGCGATCAACAATGCAACGACCAAAACGTTGCGCGAGAAGCGGTACATCGCCTGCCGCAGCGGCTTCTCGTCGATCACGACCTCGATGAATTGCGCCTGGCCCGGCGCGGGTCCGACCACGCGGATGGTCTGGTCACCGTGCTCCAGCATGATCTCGAAGGCATCGACGATCGCCGACCATACCGTCATGGTCCGCATGTCGACGTCATGGTCGATCGCCGCCGGCAAATCGGCGCTGGCGAGCAGCCGGCGCTGCTGTCCCAATTTGATGGCGACGGCACGGGCGCCGATGCTGGTCAGGATCTGCCGCGCCAGCGAATCCGGCACTAGGCCGGACGGGGCGGCATCGAGCACCAGCGCCGCGGTATTGGCGGCGGCCAGGCGGTCATTGAGCCGGTTCATCCGGAAGTTGGCGATGGCCGGGACGTAGATCAGGAGCCCGGCGATCATCACCAGGGGAATCGTCAGCAGCAAAAGCTTGCCCGACAGCCCGAGCCGGGGGGACGGCTTGGGCCGCTGCTTCTGCGCGGTCGCCTGATCTTCAGTTAGAGCCACAAGATAAGGCCTTGTTTGGCTTAGGGGTCAGAAGATGCGGCCCGGCCCCCAAGCCGGTCAAATTACGGATCGCTAATGTGGACGGTTCCCCGAACGCCCCAAAGCGTCTCCATACCGTCAAATACCCCGCGAAATCAGATATATTCGCCCCAATTACGACGTTTCGAAGAACCCTTTTTCGACGGCCTGTGACATTGACGAAAACAGGGCGCTCCCTTATAAGCCGCGCCAACTGTCCGCGATGGCCCGGTTCTTGACCCGGGGGCGGCTCTTTGGGGCCGTCAACGGCTCGTTTGGGCCCGCCAGCATCACCGGACTCCATCTCAATACAACGGCAAATTGCCCGGTCAGCGGAGAATTACCCGTGAAGCGGACTTATCAACCCAGCAAACTGGTGCGCAAGCGCCGTCACGGCTTCCGCGCCCGTCTCGCCACGGCCGGCGGCCGCAAGGTCCTCGCTGCGCGCCGCGCGCGTGGCCGCAAGCGCCTGAGCGCCTGAGCCCGGACGTCTCCTCTCCGGAGATACCCATTATGGATCGGCTGAGGCAGCGGGCGGATTTCCTCGCCGTTGCCAATGGCGCACGGGCGAATACCACAGCTTTTGTGCTGCAGGGCCGCCGCCGCGACGATCAGGGCCCGATCCGCGTCGGCTATACCGTCACCAAGAAGAACGGCACCGCGACCGAGCGCAACCGCATCCGCCGCCGGCTTCGCGAAGTGATGAGACAGGTCGACGCCGTATTCATGCGGCCGCACCATGATTATGTGCTAGTGGGCCGTCGTGACGCGCTGACCCGCGACTTTGCGACCATGCTTGACGACCTGCGGTCGGCGCTGCGCCGCCTCGACCGGCCTGCGCCCAACACGGGTAATAACAAGACGGGTACCAACAAGGCGGGTAACAAGAGCGCGCCCAATCCGAATGGAATGACGAGACCCTAAGAGATGTCCGACAACCGCAACACGATCCTTGCCGTCATTCTGTCCGGCCTTGTCCTGATCGCCTGGCAATATTTCTACAATGTGCCGCAGATGGAGAAGCAGCGCGAGGCGCAGCGCCAGGCGGAGTTGCAGAAGCCGGCGCCGCAGGCGACTCCGGGTGCTGCTCCCGGCACCACTCCGGGTACCTCGGCGACTCCCTCTCCGGCTCCCGGCGCGCCTGCTGCTGACGCTCCGGTCGCGAGCCGCGAGACGGTGCTTGCCTCCGGCCCGCGCATCAAGATCGAGACCCCGCGCGTCACCGGCAGCATCGCGCTGAAGGGCGCCCGGATCGACGACCTGGCGCTGGTTCAGTTCCGCGAGACGGTCGATCCCAAATCGCCGGCTGTCGTGCTGCTTTCCCCGTCGGGCACGGCCGAGCCTTATTACGCCGAGTTCCTGTGGCTGACCGCCAACGGCTCATCGGTGAAGACGCCGAACGCCGAAACCGTCTGGCAGCAGGAGGGATCGAACACCCTGTCGCCGAGCACCCCGGTGATTCTGAAATACGAGAACGGCCAGGGCCTGACCTTCCGCCGCACCATCTCGATCGACGATCGCTACCTCTTCAGCATCAAGGACGAGGTCATCAATCAAGGCAGCGCGCCGGTGACGCTGTATCCGTTCGGTCTGATCTCGCGCGGCGGCAAGCCGCCGGTCTCCGGCTACGCGATTCTGCATGAAGGCCCGATCGGCTATCTCGGCGAACACGGCCTGCAGGAATTCAGCTACAAGAACATCGACGAGGCCAAGACCTCAACCGGCGGAAATTCGCGCGGCATCGTGTTCACGAAGGTCACCGACGGCTGGCTCGGCATCACCGACAAATACTGGGCCACGGCACTGCTGCCGGAGACCACCGCAACGCTCGAAAGCGCCCGCTTCACCACCGGCGACAAGCGCTACCAGACCGACTACATGCTCGGCGCGCAGACCATTCCGATCGGCGGCACCGGCGTTGCCAACGGGCGGCTGTTCGCCGGCGCGAAGGAGGCCGCCACGGTCGGCCTCAACTTCCCGCTGGTCGGCTTCGGCGGCTACAACAAGCAGCTCGGCCTCAACCATTTCGATCTCCTGATCGACTGGGGCCATTTCTACTTCATCACCAAGCCGATGTTCCTGGCGCTCGACTGGTTCTATCGCCTGGTCGGCAATTTCGGCATCGCGATCCTCTTGGTGACCGTGATCGTGAAGCTGTTGTTCTTCCCGCTCGCCAACAAGTCCTACGCCTCGATGGCGAAGATGAAGTCGGTGCAGCCGCAGCTGCAGGCGCTGAAGGAACGTTATCCTGATGACCGCGTGAAGCAGCAGCAGGAGATGATGGAGATCTACAAGAAGGAGAAGATCAACCCGATCGCGGGCTGTCTTCCCGTCGCCTTGCAGATCCCGGTGTTCTTCTCGCTCTACAAGGTGCTGTTCATCACCATCGAAATGCGGCACGCGCCGTTCTTCGGCTGGATCAAGGACCTCTCGGCGCCTGATCCGACCAATCTGTTCACGCTGTTCGGCCTCATTCCGTTCGATCCGATCGCGCTGCTCGGACCGCATTTCGGCGCCTATCTGGTGATGGGTATCTGGCCGATCATCATGGGCATCACGATGTGGGTCCAAATGAAGCTCAATCCGGCGCCGCCGGATCCGACCCAGAAGATGATCTTCGACTGGATGCCGCTGATCTTCACCTTCATGCTGGCCGGCTTCCCGGCGGGTCTCGTGATCTACTGGGCCTGGAACAACCTGCTGTCGGTGCTGCAGCAGAGCTACATCATGCGGCGCAACGGCGTGAAGGTGGAGCTGTTCGACAATCTGAAGTCGACGTTTCAAAAAAAAAGCGTGACGACTGAGACAAAGAAGGCGACGTAGCTTCCAGCAACGGCGCTTCGTCACCACGTCATGCCCGGCCTTGTGCCGGGCATCGACATATTGGAGGACGGCCAGAACCGAGGCTCTGGACGTTGACCTGGATGGCCGGGTCGTCCTACGCCAAGGACCCGCCTTGGGCCTTTGTCTGGCCGCGACGAGATGGAATCCTTCGCATGAGCACCGACCCCGATGCGGCGCTAATTGAGCAAGGCCGGAAACTGTTCGCCGGCGACTGGCGCTTCATCTGGGCCTCGCCCTCGATCGAGACGCTGCCGCCGATGGCCGGCCTCGAGGTCGCCTTTGCCGGCCGCTCCAATGTCGGCAAGTCGAGCCTGATCAACGCGCTGACCGGCCGCAGCAACCTGGCTCGCACCTCGCACACGCCCGGGCGCACCCAGGAGCTGATCTTCTTCGAGGGGCCGGAGAAGGCGGGCTTCCGCCTGGTCGACATGCCCGGCTACGGCTACGCCTCGGCGCCCAAGACCAAGGTGGCGTCGTGGACGGCGCTGATCCACAAATTCCTGCTCGGGCGCGCGACACTGGCGCGGGTCTACGTGCTGATCGACGCGCGCCACGGCATCAAGGACGTCGATCTCGACGTGCTGAAGACGCTGGACAAGTCCGCGGTGAGCTATCAGGTCGTGCTGACCAAGGCCGATCAGGTGAAGGCCGGCGAACTCAAGACCGTCATCGCCGACACGTCAGCAACGCTCGCAAAACATCCCGCCGCCTTCCCCGAAGTGCTGGTGACCTCGTCGCGCACCGGCGACGGCATGCCGGAGCTGCGTGCCGCCATGGTGCGCCTGATCGAGGAACGGCGCCGATGAGCGGCGCATCCCGCTTCCTGATCGGCCTTGCCGCCATCATGGGCGCTTGCGGCGTGATGCTGGCGGCGGCCGCAGCCCATCTGCCTGACGCCACGCGGCTGGCGGCGGCATCCTCGATGCTGCTGTTCCATGCACCCGCCGTAGTCGCGACCATCGCGGTCGCGGATCGCGCGATCATCCATGCGAAGCTCGCAGTCGTGGCGGCGGCCGGCTTCGTCATCGCGGCGTCATTGTTCGCGGGCGACCTCGTGCTGCGCCAATATGCCGGCCATGGATTGTTTCCGATGGCTGCGCCGACCGGCGGAACGCTCTTGATCCTGAGCTGGCTGGTACTGGCGGTCGCGGCGGTGTGGCCGAAGCGGTGATGACCGCCATACTTCCTTCTCCCCTTGTGGGAGAAGGTGGCGCGGATGCAATCCGCGCCGGATGAGGGGTCTCTATCCGCGGAGACAGACCCCTCACCCGGCTTCGATGCCGCCGCATCGAAGCCACCCTCTCCCACAAGGGGAGAGGGTCAAGACCGCTTTGCGCCCTGCCCGCCAATCAGATAGAACCGCGCCACCCCTCCGCTGACGACGAGACCAGCCCCATGACCGACCAGCACATCAGCCCGCTCGATCAGGCCCGCATCCTGTCCGAGGCGCTGCCGCACATGCAGGAATATGACGAGGAAACCATCGTCATCAAATATGGCGGCCATGCCATGGGCGCCGAGGACACCGCGAAGGCGTTCGCGCGCGACATCGTGCTGCTCGAGCAGACCGCGATCAATCCGGTGGTCGTGCATGGCGGTGGGCCGCAGATCGCGACCATGCTGAAGCGCCTCGGCATCCAGTCGGAATTCGCCGCGGGCCTGCGCATCACCGACGCCGCGACCATCGAGATCGTCGAGATGGTACTGGCGGGCTCGGTCAACAAGCAGATCGTCGGCTACATCAACGAGGCGGGCGGCAAGGCCGTAGGCCTCTCCGGCAAGGACGGCAACATGGTGAAGGCGTCGAAGACGACGCGCACCATGGTCGATCCGGATTCCAACATCGAGAAGGCCATCGATCTCGGCTTCGTCGGCGATCCCGAAAAGGTCGACCTCACGCTGCTCAATCAGCTGATCGGCTATGAGCTGATCCCGGTGCTGGCGCCGCTCGCGACCTCGCAGGACGGCCAGACCCTGAACATCAACGCCGACACCTTCGCCGGCGCGATCGCGGGCGCGCTGAAGGCCAAGCGCCTGCTGCTGCTGACCGACGTGCCGGGCGTGCTCGACAAGTCCAAGAAGCTGATTCCGGACCTGTCGATCAAGGAAGCCCGCAAGCTGATCGCCGACGGCACGATTTCCGGCGGCATGATCCCGAAGGTCGAGACCTGCATTTACGCGCTCGAACAGGGCGTGCAGGGCGTCGTGATCATCGACGGCAAGACGCAGCACGCGGTGCTGCTCGAGCTCTTCACCAACCAGGGCACCGGCACGCTGATCCACAAGTAATGGCAGACGCGGGACACACGGCGAGGATTCCTCGCCGGTCGCTGCCGGCGCGGCTCGCGATGGCGCTGCCCGCCGCGCTGGTGTCGTTCCTGTTCTCGTCGGCGCCGGCGCATGCCGATCTCAAGCTCTGCAACCGCATGAGCTATGTGATCGAGGCCGCGATCGGCATCGACGACAAGGCCGCGACCGCGACACGCGGCTGGTTCCGCATCGATCCCGCGACCTGCCGGGTCGTGGTGCAGGGCGCGCTCACCGCCGACCGCGTGCTGCTCAATGCGCGGGCGCTCGGCGTCTACGGCGCCTCGCCGATCCCGCAGAACGGCACCGACACGCTCTGCGTGGCGCAGGACAATTTCGTGATCGCCGCCGCGCGACAATGCCGTTCCGGCCAGATGCCCGCGCAATTCACCCAGATCACGCCGACCAAGACCGACGACGGCCATCTGGTCGCCTATCTCGCCGAAGACAGCGAATATGACGACGAGCAGGCGCGCCTCGCCGGCATCCAGCGCCTCTTGGTGATCGCGGGCTACGATGCCGCGCCGATCGACGGCGTCGACGGGCCGAAGACCCAGAGTGCGCTGGCGGCATTCCTCAGGAGTCGCGGGCTCGCCAGCGACATCGTGCAGTCGCCGAATTTCTTCGCCACCATGATCGATGCCGTGCAGAAGCCGTCGCCATCGGGGCTGACCTGGTGCAACGACACGCCGCACAAGGTGATGGCCGCGGTTGCAACCGACGACGGCAAGGTGGTGACCAGCCGCGGCTGGTATCGCATCGACCCCGGCAAGTGCCTGCATCCGGACGTGTCAGGCACGCCGAAGCAGATCTATTCGTTTGCTGAAGCGGTCGACAACGACAACCGGGCCATCCGCATCAGGGACAAGCCGCTGAACTGGGGCGGCGGGGTCCAGCTCTGCACCCGCGAAAGCAAGTTCGAGATCAACGAACAGGGCGACTGCAGCACCCGCGGCCTCGCCGCACTCGGCTTCACCACCGTCGACATGACCAGCGGCGGCAAGACGCTGCGCTTTGCGATGCCGTGATGAAGATAATGAGGCCGCAAACATCGATGTCGTCCTGGCGAAGGCCAGGACCCATTACCACAAGACTGCGTTTGGCGAAGAACGACGAGCACCGTGCCACATTGATAGATTCCGCAGTATGGGTCCTGGCTTTCGCCAGGACGACGGCGGAAGACTGGGCGATCGCGCCGACACGCGGAGAAAGCCATGACTAAAACTCCCCGCAGCTTCAGCCATGTCGAGACCTGGGTGTTCGACCTCGACAACACGCTGTACCCGCATCACGTCAACCTGTGGCAGCAGGTCGATGCGCGGATCGGCGAGTTCGTCAGCAACTGGCTGAAGATCTCTGCCGAGGAAGCACGGCGGCTGCAGAAGGACTACTACCTGCGCTACGGCACCACGATGCGCGGTATGATGACCGAGCACGGCGTGCAGGCCGACGACTATCTCGCCTATGTGCACAAGATCGACCACTCGCCGCTGCAGCCGAATCCGGCGATGGGAGCCGCGATCGCAAAACTGCCGGGGCGCAAGCTGATCCTGACCAACGGCTCGGTCGACCATGTCGATGCGGTGCTGGGCCGGCTCGGCATCGGCAACCATTTCGACGGCGTGTTCGACATCATCGCCGCCGATCTCGAGCCGAAGCCGGCACCGCAGACCTACCAGAAGTTCCTCAGGCTCCACGACGTCGATCCGGCGAGGGCTGCGATGTTCGAGGACCTCGCGCGCAACCTCGTGGTGCCGCATGAGCTCGGCATGACCACCGTGCTGGTCGTGCCCGACGGCAGCCAGGAGGTGGGCGCGAGACCTGGGAGCTCGAAGGCCGCGACGCCGACCATGTCGACCATGTCACGGACGATCTCACCGGCTTCCTGCAGCAGCTGAAGCCGTAGCCTCTCAACAGGTGTCGTCCCGGCGAAGGCCGGGACGACGGAGACGACGGAGACGACGGAAGAGAGACCACTCGGCGACGGAGGAGTTTGCCTTGACTCCGCGGCCCCAAATTCCGAAAAAGCCCCGCAAAATCCCGTCATAATCCCCGATACGCCAAGGATTGTCCCGATGTCGCTGTCCGCCCTCGAAACCACCGTCAACACCGCGTTCGACGCCCGCGAAGGCATTTCGACCTCGACCAAGGGCGAGGTCCGCGAGGCGGTCGACCACGCGCTGGAGCTGCTCGACAAGGGCGAGGCCCGTGTCGCCGAGCGCGAGACGAGCGGCAAGTGGAAGGTCAATCAGTGGCTGAAGAAGGCCGTGCTGCTGTCGTTCCGCCTCAACGACATGGGTCAGATCGCGGGTGGCCCGGGCAAGGCATCGTGGTGGGACAAGGTGCCGTCGAAGTTCGAGGGCTGGGGCGAGAACCGTTTCCGCGACGCCGGCTTCCGCGCCGTGCCGGGCGCGATTGTGCGCCGCTCGGCCTTCATCGCCCGCAACGTCGTGCTGATGCCCTCCTTCGTCAATCTCGGCGCCTATGTCGATGAAGCCACCATGATCGACACCTGGTCGACGGTCGGCTCCTGCGCCCAGATCGGCAAGCGCGTGCACATCTCCGGCGGCGTCGGCATCGGCGGTGTGCTCGAGCCGCTGCAGGCCGAGCCCGTGATCGTCGAGGACGACTGCTTCATCGGCGCGCGCTCGGAGGTCGCCGAGGGCGTGATCGTGCGCAAGGGCGCGGTGCTGTCGATGGGCGTGTTCCTCGGCGCCTCGACCAAGATCGTCGACCGCGAGACCGGCGAAATCTTCGTCGGCGAGGTCCCGGAATATGCCGTCGTGGTGCCCGGCACCCTGCCGGCCAAGCCGCTGAAGAACGGCCAGCCGGGACCTGCCACCGCCTGCGCCGTGATCGTCAAGCGCGTCGACGAGCGCACCCGCGCCAAGACCAGCATCAACGAGCTGCTGCGGGATTGATCGCTTTTCCGCCGCGAGATCAGTCCATCACCGTCACCCTGAGGAGCCTGCGAAGCAGGCGTCTCGAAGGGTCGACGGCCACCAGCGGGGCCGTGCATCCTTCGAGGCTCGCCCAGCGGCGCAATTGCGCCGCAAGGCTCGCACCTCAGGACGACGGGTCTGGACTGATCGAACCAATTTCGATCCGACGCCGACATATCTCCGGGCTGCGAAGAATTGCCGCAGCCCGGAGCTTATTTTCATGGACTGGGCCAACTACCTGTTCGGCTTCAAGGGCCGCGTCAACCGGGCCAAATTCTGGCTCGCAGGGCTGATCATCGTCTGCTGGATGATGTTCCTAGCTTTACTCGCGGTCTCGGCCGGCCTCGGCGGCAAGAACGGGTTCAGCTTCAATGTCGACGACATCTTCCGGGCCTTCGACCCCGACAGCTACAAATCGCTGAGCTGGGCCGGATTGCCGGCATTGCTGGTCAAGGCCTGCGGAACGTTCTTGTTCGTTTGGGTCTATGTCGCTGTCTCGATCAAGCGACTGCACGACCGCGACAAGAGCGGCTGGTGGATGGTCCCGTTCTTCGCGATCCCGGGTCTCATGAGCCAGTTCTCGGACCGGCTCCCCGATGAATCCTATTGGGTGACGGCCGCGGGCCTGATCGTCTTCGTGCTTTATGTCTGGGGCTTCGTCGAGCTCGCCTTTCTGCGCGGCACCAGCTACCCCAATCGCTACGGCCCCAATCCGCTTGGGAAAACCCATGTGCGGCAAGGCCGCGACAGCGGGTCGCGCTCCGCGCGCGGCTGGGATCAGCAGAGCGAGCTCGATATCGTGCCGCACAAAGCTGGTCCACCCGCCGTGTGACGTGTTAAGCGAGGCGCATGAGTGATGCCGTCTCGATTACCCGCGATCTCGTTCGCTGCCCCTCCGTCACCCCGGCCGACGCCGGCGCGCTTGGCGTGCTCGAAAACCTGCTGAAAGCCGCAGGCTTCGAAGTCCACCGCGTGACCTTCTCCGAGCCCGGCACCGCCGATATCGACAACCTCTATGCGCGCATCGGCACCTCGGCGCCGCATATCACCTTCGCCGGCCACACCGACGTCGTGCCGCCTGGCGATGAAGCCGCGTGGACGCTCGGCGCGTTCTCCGGCGAGGTGAAGGACGGTTATCTCTATGGCCGCGGCGCCGTCGACATGAAGGGCGGTATCGCCTGCAGCGTCGCCGCGGTGCTGCAATATCTGCAGGACCACGGCGGCAAGCCACAAGAGAATGGCAACGGCTCGATCTCCTTCCTGATCACCGGCGATGAGGAAGACGTCTCGATCAACGGCACCGTCAAGCTGTTGAAATGGTGCGCCGAGCGTGGCGAGACATTCGATCATTGCGTGCTCGGCGAGCCCTCGAATGTCGAGGTGCTGGGCGACATGATCAAGATCGGCCGGCGCGGCTCGCAGTCCGGCACGCTTGTCGTCGAGGGCGTGCAGGGCCACGTCGCCTATCCGCACCGCGCCTCCAATCCGGTGCCTGATATCTCGCGGCTGATCGTGGCGCTGAGCGACGAGCCGCTCGATCACGGCAGCGCGCAGTTCCAGGCCAGCAACCTCGAATTCACCACCGTCGATGTCGGCAACACCGCGACCAACGTGATCCCCGGCCAGGCACGGGCGAAGTTCAACATCCGCTACAACGACAACCACACCCAGGAGAGCCTGCGGCAGATCGTCGATGAGCGGCTGGCGAAAGCCTGCGGCAATCGGATCCGCGCCCATATCGATTGGCAACCCTCGAACTCGAACGTGTTCGTCACCCAGCCCGGCCCGTTCACCGACCTCGCGGTCGCCGCGATCGAGGAGGTCACCGGCCGCAGGCCGGAGCTATCGACCTCCGGCGGCACCTCGGATGCGCGCTTCATCTCGAGCTATTGCCCGGTGATCGAATTCGGCCTGGTCGGTCAGACCATGCACCAGGTCGACGAGCGCACGCCGGTGGCTGATCTGGAGAAGCTGACGAAGATCTATCGCGGCGTGCTGGAGCGATATTTCGGGTAGGCCAGCCGCCCGGCTGGACAAAAACATCGAAAACAACCCCATGCACAGTAGGGGTTGGGGCTACCAGTCATCCACCTGCACCAGATACAGCGTGGTATTTCGGGTAGGCTCACACCCTACAAGATCATTCACACCGCCTAGTAATCCACCCGCATCAGGTAGAGCCCGTCCGGCGGCGCCACGGGGCCGCAGGCGGCGCGGTTGCGGGCGGCGAGCGCACCGGCAAGATCGTCGGCGCTCCAGCGACCCTCGCCGACCCAGACCAGCGAGCCCACCATCGAGCGCACCTGGCTGTGCAGGAACGAGCGCGCCGACGTCACGATGTTGATGGCGGCGCCATCACGGGTGACGTCGAGCTGATCGAGCGTCTTCTCCGGCGATTTGGCCTGGCACTCGGTGTCGCGGAAGGTGGTGAAATCGTGCTTGCCGAGCAGGCGCTGCGCGGCGGCGTGCATCGCGTCAGCATCGAGCGCGCGCGGCACGCGCCAGACGCGGCCGATGTCGAGCGCGAGGTTCGCGCGCGTGTTGGTGATGCGATAGAGATAGTGCCGCCTGGTCGCGGAGAACCGCGCCTCGAAATCGTCGGGCACGATGTCAGCCGCGAGCACGCCGATCGGATTGGGCCGCAGATGCGCATTCAGCCCGTCGCGAAAGCGGCCGGGCGGAAAATGCTTGGCGATGTCGCAATGCGCGACCTGGCCGCGCGCATGCACTCCGGCATCGGTACGCCCTGCGCCGTGGACGCGCACGTCCTCGCCGCAGATCGCCTTGACCGCCGCCTCCAGCGCGCCCTGCACGGTCGGCGCGGTGTCCTGGATCTGCCAGCCGGAGAACGGCGTGCCGTCATATTCGATGGTGAGCTTGTAGCGGGGCATCATTCAATCTGGTTTGGCCGTCATTGCCGGGCTTGACCCGGCAATCCATCGTCTTCGGGACAAGCTTCTTTTCGAGATGGATGCGCGGGTCAAGCCCGCGCATGAAAATCTCAGGACACCTTTGCGCCGGGCTTCAGCGGCGTGCCGCGCAAGAAGTCCGCTGCCTTCATCGGCGCCTTGCCGGCGCGCTGCAGTTCGAGGATCCGGATCGCGCCGTCGCCGCAGGCGATCGCGAAGTTGTCGTCGAGCACAGCGCCCGGTGCGCCCGAGCCTTTCGCCAGCTCGCAGCGCAGGATCTTCAGCCGCACCGGCTCGCCTTCGCCGGCAAGCTCGCACCAGGCGCCGGGAAACGGCGAGAGCCCGTGAATGTGCCGCAGCACCATATGCGCCGGCTGTGTCCAGTCGATCCGCGCCTCGGCCTTCTCGATCTTGGCCGCATAGGTGACGCCGTCCGCGCTCTGCTTCGTCAGTTGCAAGCCGCCGCGCCCGAGCGCCGCCATCGCGCGCACCATCAGGTCGGCACCGAGCGGCGCCAGCGCGTCGTGCAGATCGGATGCCGTCATACTGTCCGTGATCGGCAACCGCTCGGCCATCGCGACGTCGCCGGTGTCGAGGCCGACATCCATCTTCATCACCATCACGCCGCTCTCGGCATCGCCCGCCATGATGGCGCGGTTGATCGGCGCGGCGCCGCGCCAGCGCGGCAGCAACGAGGCATGCAGGTTGAAGCAGCCGAGCTTCGGCGCGTCGAGAATGGCCTGCGGCAGGATCATGCCATAGGCGACGACGACGGCGGCGTCTGCGTCATGCGCGCGAAACTCCTCGAGTGCTTCCGGCGTTTTGAGGGTCTTCGGCGTCAGCACGGGAATGCCGAGGCGGCGCGCCTCCTGCTCGACCGGCGTCGGCTGCAATTGCAGGCCGCGCCGCCCGCCCGGCTTCGGCCCGCGGGTGTAGACCGCCACGACCTCATGGCCATGGGCTACGAGCTCCAGCAGCGTCGGCACCGCGAAATCGGGCGTGCCCATGAAGATCAGGCGGAGAGGCATTAGACAGGCTCGGTAGCAGTTGGAGTGCTTAAGCGCGAAGCGCGTCTTCGCACAAGAAGCCCCGGGCATCCACGTTTTCGGCGACAGCGAAGCAAGACGTGGATGGCCGGGTCAAGCCCGGCCATGACGCGTCCGGGAAAGCGACCGCGCCTACTCCGCCGCGCGCTTGGCGGCCTTCTCGAATTTCTTGAACACGCGGTCGCGCTTCAGTTTCGACAGATAATCCACGAACAGCACGCCGTTGAGATGATCGATTTCGTGCTGGATGCAGGTGGCGTAGAGCCCTTCCGCATCCTCCTCATGCACCGTGCCGTCGAGATCGGTGAATCGCACGCGTACCCGCGCCGGCCGCTCGACCTCCTCGTAATATTCGGGGATCGACAGGCAGCCCTCTTCGTAAACCGACAGCTCCTCCGAACGCGCAATGATCTCCGGATTGATGAAGACGCGCGGCTTCGCCGTGGTCTCGCCGTTCTCGTCGCGCTTGGCGAGGTCCATGGTGATCAGCCGCAGCGGCTGCGCGACCTGGATCGCCGCCAGCCCAATGCCGGGCGCGTCATACATGGTCTCGAGCATGTCGTCGGCCAGCTTGCGGATCTCCGGCGTCACCTTCTCGATCGGTTTCGACACCAGCCGCAACTGCTTGTCCGGCAGGATGATAATTTCTCTTAATGCCATGGCGGCGATTTAAGCTGCTGACTTCATGGGGTCAATGCGCTCAGGAACCCGTTAGGACAACGTTAACCACGTTTCTTCACTCCGCATTAACCCGGAAAATCAGGGATGCATTTCCCATAAGCGTTCCCTCTTCGTTCGCGCCGGGCCGCGAATCGGCTACAACTGCCGGCATGAACGAGATTCTCCTCACGATTGGCGACCTTCCCGTCCGTGTCTCCGACGCCTTGATCGGCCTTGGGGCGCTGGCGCTGATCCTGTTGTTCGCCATTGCGCTGGTGATCGCACGCGCCAGCCAGCGCGGCGCGGAACTCGCAATGGCCCAGGCCATCCGCGCCGACGAACTGGAGGAGCGCCTCGCCGACATGCTGCGGGCCCAGAGCGAATCCTCCGGGCGGGTCGATGCCAAGGTTGATACTATGGCGCAGGCACTGGCCGGCCGCCAGGCCGAGATGGCCCGCGCCGTCAACGAGCGGCTCGATTCGGTGACCCACCGGGTCGGCCAGTCGATGGAGCAATCGACCCGCAACACGATGGATTCGCTGCGCGTGCTGCACGAGCGGCTCGGCATCATCGACCACGCCCACAAGAACCTCAACGAGCTCACCACCCAGGTGACGACGCTGCGCGACGTGCTCGCCAACAAGCAATCGCGCGGCGCCTTCGGCCAGGCGCGGATGGAGGCGATCGTCCAGGACGGCATGCCGAAGGGCTCGTTCGAGTTCCAGTACACGCTGACGTCGGGCAAGCGGCCGGACTGCGTGGTGTTTCTGCCCGACCAGCGCCCGCTCTGCATCGACGCGAAATTCCCGCTCGAGGCCATGACCGCGCTGCACGATGCGCGCAGCGACGAGGAGCGCAAATTCGCCAGCCAGCGGCTGCGCGCCGACGTGCTGAAGCATGTCAGCGACATCGCGGAGAAGTACCTGATCCCTGGCGAGACCCAGGACACCGCGCTGATGTTCGTGCCGTCGGAATCGGTCTATGCCGAGATCCATGACGGCTTCGACGACGTGATCCAGAAGGCCTATCGCGCGCGCGTCGTGCTGGTATCGCCCTCGCTCTTGATGCTGGCGATCCAGGTGATGCAGCAGATCCTGAAGGACGCCCGCATCCGCGACGCCGCCGACCAGATCCGCAACGAGGTGATGCATCTCGGCGACGACCTCGGCCGCCTGCGCGATCGCGTGCTCAAGCTGCAGACCCATTTCGGCCAGGTGAACGAGGACGTCAGGCAGATCCTGATCTCCGCCGACAAGATCGAGAAACGCGCCGGCCGGATCGAGGAACTCGACTTCAGCAAGTCCGAGACCCCGATCGAGGTCCCCCGCTTCGTCAAGCCCGCCCCCGACCTGTTCCCCGCCCCGCGCAAGCTGCAGGCAGGGGAGTAGCCACCTCGCCCCGCTTGCGGGGAGAGGTCGAAATTCGCGCATCGCGCGAATTTCGGGTGAGGGGGAGCTTCCGCACATTGCACCCGTCATAATTCGCTGAGAAAGCCCCTCACCCCAACCCTCTCCCCGCGAAAGAGCGGGGAGAGGGAGCCAAGGCAGCTGCGGTCGAATCTGCTAACAGAGGGACATGACCGCGCCCGAAGTGACCGCGACCCAATCGGAAAAGAATCCCCCCGCCGCCACCTCCTGGCGCGACAGTTTTGCGGTGTATCTGCAGCCGCGGGTGCTGATCGTGCTGCTGCTGGGCTTCTCCTCGGGGCTGCCGCTGGCACTGTCGGGCTCGACGCTGCAGGTCTGGATGAAGGAGGCCGGGGTCGATCTCGGCACCATCGGGCTGCTGGCGCTGATCGGCACGCCCTACACGCTGAAATTCCTCTGGGCGCCGCTGGTCGACGCGCTGCATGTTCCGCTGTTCACGCAGATGTTCGGCCGCCGCCGCGGCTGGCTGCTGTTCTCGCAGCTGCTGCTGATCGCGGCGATCCTGGTGCTGGCGATGGCCGATCCGGCGCGATCGCCGTGGTTCGCGGCCTTCGCCGCGCTGCTGGTCGCAACCGCATCGTCGACGCAGGACATCGTGGTCGATGCCTTCCGCGTCGAAAGCCTGCCTGAAAGCGAGCAGGCCGCCGGCATGGCGTCCTATGTCGCGGCCTACCGCGTCGGCATGCTGGTCTCGACCGCAGGCGCGCTGTTCATCGTCAGCGGCTTCGAGTCCGCTGGCCTCGTGCGCCTGTCGGCCTGGATGTGGGGCTATGTGGTGATGGCCGCGCTGGTCGTGATCGGCATCGTCACCGCGCTTGCGGCGACCGAGCCGACGCAATCGAAGGGCGCGGAGGCGGCGACGCATGCGCAGAACGCGGCCGAACGCGTGCTACATGCCGCGCTCGGCGCGTTCTCCGAGTTCCTCAGCCGCAAGGACGCCTTCGCGGCGCTCGCCTTTGTGGTGCTGTTCAAGTTCACCGACGCGTTTTCAGGCACCATGACCGCGCCGTTCGTGATCGACATCGGCTTTTCCAAGGTCGATTACGCGGCGATCGTGAAAGGCGTCGGCCTTGCCGCGACCCTGATCGGCGGCTTTGCCGGCGGCTTCGTGGCGCGGCGCTATTCGCTCGCGACCAGCCTCTGGATCGGCGGCGTGCTGCAGGCGGTCGCCAATCTCTCATTCTCCTGGCTCGCCCATGTCGGCGTCGATCAATGGGCGCTCGCGCTTGCGATCACCGCGGAGAATTTCACCAGCGCGATCGGCACCGTGATCTTCGTCGCCTATCTGTCGGCGCTGTGCCGCAATCCGCTGCACACCGCGACCCAGTACGCGCTGCTCACGGCGCTCGCCGCGGTCGGCCGCACCTATCTGTCGTCAGGCGCCGGTTATGTCGCCAAGGCCGTCGGCTGGCAGATGTTCTTCGTGATCTGCGTGCTGGTCGCGATCCCGAGCCTGATCCTGCTCGCCTGGCTGCAGCGGCGCGGGCATTTCGACGAGCTGGGGCCGGTGCGGGTTTAGTCGCCTGTAGCCCGGCTTGACCGGGTGAATCCGCCCTGTATTCCGGAGGCGTCCGTAATTCAGCGGGGAAGCGGCGGAACCACTCTCTCCGCGCGTCGTCCTGGCGAAAGCCAGGACCCATTACCCCAAATGCGAATTGTTGCGCGATGTCGAGGCCACGATCCATCCGACAAGCAAGGCCGGTGATTATGGGTCCTGGCCTTCGCCAGGACGACGATGAGGATGGGTCGCAACTCAAGAAACAGCGCGGTGTCATTACCCGCGCATCCAGGCGATGACACCGTAACCGAGGCACGATCCTACTTCGCCACTACGCTCCACTTTGTGACGATGGCTTCGCTCATCTCGCCGGCGTCCTTGGCGCAGGCGACTTCGTCGACCCTCACCGAGATTTCCTTGCCGGAGAGGCTTTTGAGTTGCGCGGCCTGGGCGTCGTTGGTCGGAATCAGCTGGAAGGTTTCCGGCCCGGTCTCGAGATTGCACAGACCGTTCGGCGGCGGCAGGCGGCGCGGCTCGCTGGTGATCTGGTAGGTCGCGACGCGCTTGCCGCGGTTCTTGGCGTCACGCACCTTCATGACACCGAGCTCTCCCGACAGCACGTCGCCGGCGTGGATCATCTTGCCGGGCTTCTGCGGGGCGTCGGCCTGCTGCGCGAGCGCGCAAGGCGCGGCGAACGTTGCCGTCAGAAGCGCAAAGCCCAAACGTACGCCGAACAAGCGTACGCCGAATCGGTGTGCCGTCATTGTCAGTGGTTCCGTATCTTGATTCGTCAGAGCGTGAATGACCGTCCCCGAATCGGCATCCACCCTACCATTTTGTTTTGGTGCGATCTTTTCGGATTGTGACCGATCGCTTGGCGCCTGACGCGTGCTCGGCGCCAGCATCGCGCGCTAGAACAGCGTCCGCTGCCGCATGGCTGCAGATAGCGTACCTTCATCGAGGTAATCAAGCTCTCCGCCGACCGGCACGCCATGCGCCAGCCGCGTCACCCGCACATTGGCCTCCGACAACAGGTCGGTGATGTAATGCGCGGTGGTCTGGCCGTCGACGGTCGCATTGAGCGCCAAAATGATCTCGCTGACCTCAGGCGCATGCGCGCGTGCCACCAGCTGATCGATGGTGAGATCCTGCGGACCGACGCCGTCGAGCGGCGACAGCGTTGCGCCGAGCACGTGATAGCGGCCATTGGTCGCATTGGCGCGTTCCAGCGCCCAGAGGTCGGCGACGTCAGCGACCACGACGATGATCGAGGGATCGCGGCGCGGATCGGTGCACACGGTGCAGGGGTTTTGTGTATCGATGTTTCCGCAGGTCTTGCAGACCTGGATCTTGTCGATCGCGACCTGCAGCGCCGCGGTCAGCGGCGTCATCAGGGCTTCGCGCTTCTTGATCAGATGCAGCGCCGCGCGCCGCGCCGAACGGGGCCCGAGGCCCGGCAGCCGCGCCAGCAACTGGATCAGGCGTTCAATCTCGGGGCCGGCAACGCTTGCAGCCATTTAAGTCGGACCAAATCCCGGCGGCAGGCCGAGCCCGCCGGTGAGCGCCATCATCTTCTCCTGCATCGCGGTCTCGGCCTTGCGGCGTGCATCGCCATGCGCGGTGACCAGGAGATCCTCGAGCACCTCGCGTTCCTCCGGCTTCATCAGCGACGGATCGATCTTGATGCCCTTCACTTCCATCTTGGCGGTCATGCGCACCGTGACCAGGCCGCCGCCGGAGATGCCTTCGACCTCGACATTGCCGAGCTGTTCCTGCATCTCCTGCATCTTGGATTGCAGCTGCGCTGCCTGCTTCATCATGCCGAGAAAATCAGCCATGCGTGCGTCCCTATAGCCAAATATCAATCGTCGTCGCTGTCGGAAGTTTCAATCGGGTCTTCGCCTGACGCATCCGAAACCGGAACCTCGGCGGCAAGGCGGCGAACCTCGACCACCTTGGTGCCGGGGAAGCGCGCCAGCACCTCCTGCACGCGCGGATCGGCCTCGGCGGCGCGCTGGTGCTCGCTGCGCGCCAGTTCGTTCTGCGAGCGCACCGTGGGCTGGCCGGCCTCGTTGGAGATGATCACGGTCCAGCGCCGCCCGGTCCATAGTTCGAGCTTGCGCGACAGATCGGTGACCAGCGCGCGCTGCGCCTTCGGCTCGAGGGCGATCTCGAGCTGGCCGTCCTCGATGCGCACCAGCCGCACATCGGCTTCCAGCGCACTCTTCATCATGATGTCGCGCTTCTCGCCGGCGAGCGCGATCAGTTGCGGAAAGCTTGATATCCGCAGCGCCGGCGCGGCATCGGCGACCGGCGCTGCCATCTGCGGACGCGCGGCGAGATCGCCGCGCGGCGCGGCCTGCGGCGTGCGCACCGGCGCCGACGGCATGGCCGACATCGCCGAGCTCGGTGCGCCGCGTGACGGTGACGACGCGGCGGAACCCGACGTCGCGGGCGCAGCGCCACCGCCATTCTGCTCGATCATCCGGATCGCCTCATCCGGCGTCGGCAGATCGGCGACATAGGCAATCCGCACCAGCACCATTTCGGCGGCAGCGGCCGGGCGTGTCGCGGTCTGCACCTCGGCGATGCCCTTGAGCAGCATCTGCCACATCCGCGACAGCACCCGCATCGACAGCTTGGCGGCGAACTCGCGCGCCCGCACCCGCTCGGTCTCGCCGAACGCGACATTGTCGGCCGTCCCCGGCGCGAACTTCACGCGGGTGACGAAATTGACGAACTCGGCAAGGTCGGACAGCACCACGACCGGATCGGCGCCCACGTCATATTGCGCGCGGAATTCGGCGAAGGCGGCGGCGATATCGCCGCGCGCCAGCTGTTCGAACAGGTCGATCACGCGGGTGCGGTCGGCGAGGCCGAGCATTTGCCTGACCGCGTCGGCCTTTACGTTGCCCGCGGCATGCGCGATCGCCTGGTCGAACAGCGACAGCGAATCGCGCACCGATCCCTCGGCCGCGCGCGCGATGATGCCGAGCGCCTCGGGCTCGACCTCGACGCCTTCCTTGGCCGCGATGTTGCCGAGATGCTTCATCAGCACGTCGGCTTCGACGCGGCGCAGATCGAAGCGCTGGCAGCGCGACAGCACCGTGATCGGAACCTTGCGGATTTCGGTGGTGGCGAACACGAACTTGGCGTGCTCCGGCGGCTCCTCCAGCGTCTTCAGGAAGGCGTTGAAGGCCGCCGTCGACAGCATGTGGACTTCGTCGATGATATAGACCTTGTAGCGCGCGCTGGCCGGCGCGTAGCGCACGCTGTCATTGATCTGGCGGACATCGTCGACCCCGGTGTGGGACGCGGCGTCCATCTCCAGCACGTCCATGTGCCGGCTTTCCATGATCGCCTGGCAGTGGATGCCGAGGTCCGGCATGTGGATGGTCGGCCCCTGCACCGAGCCGTCCGGCTTGGCGTAGTTCAAGGCGCGGGCGAGGATGCGCGCGGTGGTGGTCTTGCCGACCCCGCGGACGCCGGTGAGGATCCAGGCCTGCGGAATTCGCCCGGTCTCGAACGCGTTCGAGACGGTGCGCACCATGGCCTCCTGGCCGATCAGGTCCTCGAAGCTGGAGGGGCGGTATTTGCGGGCAAGAACGCGGTAGGGTTTTGCGGCGTCCGGCGCGCCGCCGAGATCGAAACCGCCGTCAAGGCTCCCTTTGCCTGCGCCGTCGGACGGATGGGAGGGGTCGCCAGCGTCATTCATGCATCGATCCGCAACTTGGGAATTGTCTCTTCAGCCGGCGTGCGGATAGGAGCCAAAATCGAGCGCCGGGCGCGGAGACCGCCATTCCAGCGCGATTCGCTCGGAAAAACAGGTAGGAGACTGACGAGCGACCCGATCCGGACCTCGTTAGGGCTGCTTCCTTCCGGACCTGACCCGGTTGGCGAGTGGCTCGTCCACCGCCAATCTCCCGATCCCTATTTGGGGCCAAAACCGCCGGAAAGCAAGCGGCCTGACCCGGCTTTGTAAGGCTGGCTTTGCGGGGCTTGTCTGGGAACACGGAAAGGCATTATTTGCCCCCCATGCCCGCCTCCAATTGGTCGCTGCATTCGCAGCTCAAGAAAGACACCATCGACATCGGCGACCTGCCGCTGTGCAAGGTGCTCGTCATCAAGGATGCGCATTATCCGTGGCTGCTGCTGGTGCCGCGGCGCGACGGCGCGGTCGAGATCATCGACCTCGACGAGGTCGCGCAAGCGCAGCTGATGACGGAAATCACCCGCGTCTCGCGGGCCCTGAAAGAGGTCACCAAGTGCGACAAGCTGAATGTCGCCGCGCTCGGCAACCTCGTCCCGCAGCTGCACGTCCACATCATCGCGCGCCGCACCAGCGACGCTGCATGGCCGCGTCCCGTTTGGGGCGTGATGCCGCCGCTGGCGCATGACGCCGAGGAAGTGCAGAATTTCATCAGCGCGCTTCGCCGCAAGATCTGGTTGGGTTGAACATTCAATGTCTGCATTCGATTCATTTCCGCTCGGCCAGCCGGCCTTCGTCACCCACGTGCTGGACCGCGCCGCGCATCTGCGCACCAACGACGAGAAGCTGTTCGCGCTGGAAGGCCACCGCGAGGCGAGAGCCTATGTGATCTATCGCGACTCGCTGGTCGTGAAGCAGGAGGACGGCGGCGCCCGCGCGCTGCTGTCGCTGGAGGAAGCCCGCAGCTACGGCGCCAATCCCGGCACGATCTTCCTGGGGCTGCGCAACGCCGCGCCGATCTTCGGCATGGGGATCGCGCCGCAGGCGGCCGAGAAGCTGGTCGGACGCGCCGACGTCGCGATCACCGAATTGCGCGGCATGGCGATGCAGGGCGTGGTGCCGCCCGAGCAGCTCTCGGCCATCGCGATGGCGAAATCGATGGTGACCTGGCATCAGCGCCACGGCTTCTGTCCGAACTGCGGCACCCGCACGGCGATGAAGGACGGCGGCTGGAAGCGCGAATGCCCGAGCTGCAAGGCCGAGCACTTTCCGCGCACCGACCCGGTGGTGATCATGCTGGTCACGTATGGCGATAAGGTGCTGTTGGGACGGCAGAAGCAGTTCATGCCCGGCATGTATTCCTGCCTCGCCGGGTTCGTGGAGGCCGCGGAGACCATCGAGGACGCCGTGCGGCGCGAGATTTTCGAGGAGTCCGGCATCCGCTGCACCGACGTCAATTACTACATGACGCAGCCCTGGCCCTATCCGTCATCGCTGATGATCGGCTGCACCGCGCGCGCGACCAACGAGGACATCGTGGTCGACCGCACCGAGCTGGAAGATGCGCGCTGGTTCGACCATGCCGAGGCGTCGCTGATGCTGAAGCGCCAGCATCCCGAAGGGCTCGCCGGCCCCGCATCCGTTCGCGATTGCCCATCATCTGCTCGGCCGCTGGGTGCATCACCAGAACCCGTTGGACAAATAGCGGGAACCGGACATCGTTCTGCCGATTAAAGCTGGACACAGTTCTGGCAGTAACGGAACCATTGCGACGGATCCCCGCATGAATTTTCAGAACGGCGCCCCGAGAGTCCCGCCCCGCATCCTCTGCATCGGCCTGCCGGTGCGCGACCTGACCTTTCGCGTCAGCGTTCCGGCGCGCGGCTCCAAGGAGAACGCGACGCACTTCGACGAGATCTGCGGCGGCAATGCGCTGAACGCCGCCATCGGCATCGTCCGCTTGGGCGGGCGCGCTTCGATCTGCGGACCGATGGGCGATTCGCAGGAGACCTCGAGCCGCTACATCTTCGACAAGCTCGCCCAGGAAGGCATCGAGACCAATCATCTGATCCACATGCCGAACCTCGTCACCCCGATCTCGGCGATCATGATCGACGACAGCGGCGAACGCACCATCGTCACCTTCCGCGATCCGGAGCTCTGGAAGGTCAAGCTGCCGCCGACCGAACTCTTGCTGGAGGATTGCGCGGCGATCCTGACCGAGAGCCGCTGCGCGCCGTTCTGCACCGAGCTTTGCGCCGAGGCGGTCAAGCGCGGTATCCCCGTGGTGGTCGACGTCGACCGCGCGATGTCGATGCGGGAGGGGCTGCTCACCGCCTCCTCCCACCTGGTGTTTTCCAGCGAGCCGCTGCAGGAGACCGCCGACGTCACCGACGACGGCCAGGCGCTGCACAAGCTCGCCAAGCTCACCCCCTCCTTCCTGGCCGGCACCCGCGGGCCGATGGGCACGATCTGGCTCAACGAGAACGGCGAGCTGGAGGAAACCCCGGCCTTCCCGGTCCATACCGTCGACACGCTCGGGGCCGGCGACGTCTTCCACGGGGCCTTCGCCCTCGCCATCACCGAGAAACAGCCGCTGCGCGACGCGCTCCGCTTCGCCTCGGCTGCTGCAGCGCTGAAATGCACCCGCTTCGGGGGCGCTTATGCCGCACCGCAACGTACTGAAGTTGAAGAGTTTTTGGGTCAGCACGCCGACGCCAAGCCAGCCTGAGCCGCCACGAATCGCTTGATTTGGAAGATTCTTCTCTATATGAGGGATATTGAACCTCCATATGGAACTTTCTTCTATGACCGATGTCGCCATTCAGCTTCATGACAACAGCCGCCGCCTCGATGCGATCGATCGCAAGATTCTAACCGTGCTGCAGGAGGATGCGTCGCTCTCCGTCGCCGAGATCGGCGACCGGGTCGGCCTTTCGTCGACGCCGTGCTGGAAGCGCATCCAGCGGCTGGAGGCCGACGGCGTGATCCTGCGCCGCGTGGCGCTGGTCGACCAGAACAAGATCGGGCTCGGGATTTCAGTGTTCGTCTCGGTCGAGAGCGCCGACCATTCGGAAGCCTGGCTGCGCAAATTCGCCGACGCCGTCAGCGCCATGCCAGAGGTGATGGAGTTCTACCGGATGGCCGGCGACGTCGACTACATGCTGCGCGTCGTGGTCGCGGACATGCAGGCCTACGACGTGTTCTACAAGAAGCTGATCAGTGCCGTGCCGCTGAAGAACGTCACCTCGCGCTTCGCAATGGAGAAGATCAAGTCGGTGACGGCGCTGCCGGTGCCCGCGGCGTAAGCGCCGCCGCACAACCCCACACGAGACGTCGATACGCTCCCAGGTAGTTCGCCGGTTCGGTATTTACCTGAAGTTAGCGCCGGCAGCGGTATCCTGCTGCGATGGAGCCGGGGGAGATCATCCCAGCGAGACGACGGCCTGCCTGGCTGGGCGCGGCCGCATTGCTGATCGCGAGCTGGATCGCGGTCGCAACGCTGTCGCTAAAGGTGCGTGCGGGCAGCGACGTGGTGGCGGTGGCCTTTCCGCCATGGTGGCGCGCCGAGCGCGCGCTGCTGGCCGCCGCATCCGCCAATGCGTCGATCGTTCGGATGACCGCGATCCCGGCCCTGCTGGTGGTGCGGCCTGACCGCAATGGCGGGCTGAGCCGGCTGTACGAGGCCGGCGCCTTGCTGACCATGGATCCGCAGGCGATCGCCGGCTGCTTCGGGGCGGATGACGATCTGGGGGTTGGGGATGACCTTCGAAGGCGATGAAATGGCCGCGCTGCGCGAGACGGCCAGCAAGATCCTGCTCGTGGTGCTGTGGCTGCACGTTCCGATCGCGATCATCGTCGGCATCACGCTGCACACCGACTGGCTGATGCCGGCTGGCTTCATGGTCGCGATGGCGCTGGCCGCGACATTGTCGTGGCGCGTATCGGGGAATGGCGTTTCAACCCGCCTGATCGTTGCCGTGGCCCTGATGGCCGGCGTGTCGATGCTGGTCTACCAGTTCGCCGGCCACCGCTGGCAGGTCGACATGCACATGTACTTCTTCGCCGCGCTGGCGTGCCTCGTCGCCTATTGCGACTATCGGCCGATCGTCGCCGGCACTTTGGCGGTTGCCCTGCACCACCTGACGCTGAATTTCATCCTGCCGGCTGCGATCTATCCCGGCGGCGCCGATTTCGGTCGCGTCGTTCTCCACGCCGTGATCCTGCTGATCGAGGCCGGCGTGCTGATCTGGCTCGCGCACACGCTTGCCGAACTGTTCAGGACGTCGGCGCAGAAAGCGGCGGAGGCCGAGGCCGCCGGTGCCGCCGAGGCGCGCGCCAACGCCGAGCGCATCGAGGCCGAACGCGCCAAGCACGATCGCGATGCCGCGCGGCGCGAACTCGCCGCCGGCTTCGAGCGCAAGATCGGCGAGGTCGTCGAGGCCGTCGCGGTGGCGGCCGGCGCGATGCAGGACCTCTCGGCAACGATGAACGGCAGCAACGCGGAAACCATCCGCCAGGCCACCGCCGCCGCCTCCGCATCGACGCTGGCCTCGAGCAATGTGGAAACCGTCGCGTCCGCGACCGAGGAGCTGACGGCCTCGATCAACAACATCGCCGAGCAGGTGACGCGCTCGGCGCGGATCGCCGCCAAGGCCGCCGACGAGGCACGCCGCACCAACAGCGTCGTCGAAGGCCTTGCCGCCGGCACGCAGAAGATCGGCGAGGTGGTGACGTTGATCCAGAACATCGCCAGCCAGACCAATCTGCTCGCCCTGAACGCCACCATCGAAGCGGCGCGCGCCGGCGAGCATGGCCGCGGATTCGCCGTGGTCGCGAGCGAGGTCAAGGCACTGGCCAACCAGACCGCCAGGGCGACCGAGGAGATCTCGGCCCAGATCCAGGACATCCAGAGCGCGACGGGTGCTGCCGTCAGCGCGATCGGCAGCATCGGCACCACGATCGCGGAGATCGACCACGTCTCCGGCGAGATCGCGGCCGCCGTCGATCAGCAGGGCGCGGCGACCCGCGAGATCTCCAGCAATCTGCAGCAGGCCGCCGATCGCACGCGGGACGTCAACAAGGGCATCCTGAACGTCAACCGCGCCTCCGAACAGGCCGGCAGCGCGACCGCACAACTGCTCGATGCGGCCAACGGCCTGTCGTCGCAATCGGAGTGGCTGAAGACCGAGCTGGACCGCTTCCTGGCCTCGCTGCGGGCGGCGTGAAGCTGCGGACACCGACCGTCGCACGCTGGCTTGACCCGCGTGCCCATCGATTTTCAAGAAAGCTTTTCCGAGATGGATTGCCGGGTCAAGCCCGGCAATGACGACCCAGGAGCACCCAGCTCAAATCTTCTGATTATACTCGCCGACCTCGGGATGCGTGCGCAGCACGGCATCCATCGCCTCGAACATGTCGTGCATGCGCCGCTCGCTGACCGGGCTTTCCACCACGACCACGAGCTCCGGCTTGTTCGAGGACGCGCGCACCAGGCCCCAGCTGCCGTCCTCGACCGTGACGCGCACGCCATTGACGGTGACGAGGTCGCGGATGTTCTGGCCCGCGACCTTCCCGCCCTGCTGCTGCAACGCCTCGAAGTGCTTCACGACAGCGTCGACGACGCCGTACTTCGCCTCGTCGGCGCAATGCGGCGACATGGTCGGCGACGACCAGGTCTTCGGCAGCGCGTCCTTCAGGTCGGCCATCGACTTGCCGGGGGCGCGGTCGAGCATTTCGCAGATCGCGATCGCCGACACCAGGCCGTCGTCATAACCGCGGCCGAACGGCTTGTTGAAGAAGAAGTGGCCCGACTTCTCGAAGCCGGCGAGCGCGCCCAGCTCATTGGTGCGCCGCTTCATGTAGGAATGGCCGGTCTTCCAGTAGACCGTCTTCGCGCCCTGCTTCCGCAAGACGGGATCGGTCACGAACAGCCCGGTCGACTTCACGTCGACGACGAACTGCGCGTTGGCGTTGATCGCCGACATGTCGCGCGCCAGCATGACGCCGACCTTGTCGGCAAAGATCTCCTCGCCGGTGTTGTCGACCACGCCGCAGCGGTCGCCGTCGCCGTCGAAGCCGAGGCCGACATCGGCCTTGTGCGCCAGCACCGCATCGCGGATCGCGTGCAGCATCTCCATGTCTTCGGGGTTCGGATTGTATTTCGGGAAGGTGTGATCGAGCTCGGTGTCGAGCGGGATCACATCGCAACCGATCGCCTCCAGCACCTGCGGCGCGAACGCGCCCGCGGTGCCGTTGCCGCAGGCCGCGACGACCTTCAGCCTGCGCTTCAGCTTCGGCCGGCTGGTGAGGTCGGCGATGTAGCGCGCCGGATAATTCTCGTGGAATTGATAGGAGCCGCCGGCCGTGTTGTTGAATTCGGCGTTGAGCACGATTGCCTTCAGCCGTGACATCTCGTCGGGACCGAAGGTGAGCGGGCGGTTGGCGCCCATCTTGACGCCGGTCCAGCCATTGTCGTTGTGCGAGGCGGTGACCATGGCAACGCAGGGCACGTCGAGATCGAACTGCGCGAAGTAGGCCATCGGCGTCACCGCGAGCCCGATGTCGTGCACCTTGCAGCCCGCCGCCATCAGGCCCGAGATCAGCGCGTATTTGATCGAGGCGGAATAGCCGCGGAAATCGTGACCGGTGACGATCTCCTGGCGGACGCCGAGCTCCGCGATCAGCGCGCCGAGCCCCATGCCCAGCGCCTGCACGCCCATCAGGTTGATTTCCTTGTTGAACAGCCAGCGCGCGTCGTACTCGCGAAACCCGGTCGGCTTCACCATCGGCTCGGATTCGAAGGCATAGGTGTTCGGAACCAGCGCGGATTTCGGCTTGGGAAACATGGTTCGGCCTTATGGTCGTATGCAGAAAAACATCGTCGCAGCCTTTAGCGAATGCGCGGGCCGGGCGAAAGCAGAGACTGGGGCTGGTGGCTAATAATTGCGCCAGATTTGGCGTCGGCCAATACTTGCACGCCGGCGCAATACGCCGCGCTGTTGCGCCCTACGCGCTGCTTGACCGCTAATCGCTCCGACCCAGCAGCGCGCCGAAATCGGCCACCGCAGCGAGCCGAACTGGCTGACGGCCAAGGCCGCCCCCGCCGACAGGCGGGCGTCCGGCGAAGACGATTTGCAAGCCGAACCGGAAGCGACACTTCCGCGCCATTGCGCAAGCCATCCTTCAAGCACTTGGCTTCAAACATCTAAAGCCAACCCAGCACTCTCCGCGAGGCGCGCCGCACGCGCTCGCCCGCAGATGCCCGCAATATCTGTAGGTGATGATCAATGCCTGATTACTTTCTGGTGCCGGTGGACCATCAGCCGGATTTCGATGACTACTCGCTCGTTCCCGTTGACCACGACCCGTTCGCCGCGGATGGCGTAACTCAACAGGCGCAGATTCAGCAGCCGCCGACACCGACTCAACCAGCGCAACCCCAGCTGCAGCAGCCTGCGACAGCAACCGGTCAGCCCGGCGTCAACGGGCCGGCGACTGGCAACAGCCCCAGCGGATCGGGTGGCGTCGCTGGCATCAAGCGCTTTGGCGGCGCCGAAGGTGGCGACTTTCCGAGCCGCAATGCGGGGATCGGTTTCGAGAGCGCGGAGCGCGCATGGGACGCTGCCCGTAAGGAAATGATAGACCTTGGTGCCCAATATTACCCGGAAGAGACCAAGAGCAGGGGTTTTATCCCGGAACTGGGCGTGGAAATTCATAAGCGCGGCGGACTATATTACTACGATCAGATAGCGCGCGGATTCCAAGACGGAGCGCTGGCGGTGGTGTGGGGTTTGGCGACAGCGGTGCGGTGGCACGTCGGCACATGCACTGGGATGATCAGCACGAGATTGATGGAGATCTAGACAATGCGAAGGCTTATTCGCAGAAAACTCCGGATTATCGAGCGTGGGTTGGATCTTGGGATGGGAGCTATCTGTATTGGCTTCACGGCAAGCCAACGGGGTCGAGAATGCCTGATTGGAATCGATACAAATATTGAGTCATGCCGATGAAAATGTTCGTGCTCGCCGGAGCCTTATGCCTTCTGCTCGCCAATTCAACGGTATGCAAGGCAAACTCGGGCCCCTGGTGTAAGCCGGTGTCGTGACTTTGACTTTCAAAAATCAACAAGGCGGGGATCTTGCGAAGATCGAACTTCGCACCCTCAAGGCAGTTTGCGACCGAAACCTGGAAAAGAAGGGGTTTGGGGTAGGCTTGGAACGGTCGATGCGCATTGAACACAATGGGCAATGGATTGATGTGCCGAAAGAGTGTCTATCCGTTTTTCCTTTTGGGGAAGATGAGGTGTCGCTATCGGGTGACGATGCCGGCCTAGGCATAGCTATTACCGGGAAACCGACGGAGAGAGGCGAGCGTTTAAAAGTCTCGATATTCAAACACGGTGATGAAGTCTTTTGCGTTCAGGTCGTGCGCTGCCCGAATGTCGACGACCCGCCCGGCTATATCAGAGAGTGCAGTAGGGATTTACAGTGAGCACGCCGGGAGATCGGCGCGACGCTCTGCGAAAGCGCCTCAGGTCTGACGTTGCCCGCGAACGTCTGGCGCAAATGCCGCGCCGTCGCGAAGATCGACTCGACTACGCTCTCATTCCCAAAATGTGAACAAGCAGCGCACTGAATTCCCTCGCGGCGACTCGTGTGTCCGCCTTCCTCAGTTTCGGCGGAATTTCTGCCGTTCTGAGGAGACGATGCGCATCACGGAGGAAGACATCCGGCGGAAGACTTGGATAGGCTTTGATGCCAATCGGCCTTACTGCTCCAGCAACAATTTGCCGTTGGCATATTCGAAGCGCTTCAGCTTCGACAGGAAGGACAGGCCGAGCAGGTTTTCCGACAGCGCCTCGTCGGGCAGCACCAGGGCATCGACGTCGCGCACGGTGAGGCCGCCGATCTCGATCATGGCGATGCGGGCGCGCGCGGCCTTGATGGTGCCGTTGGCAGTGGTGACGCGCGAGGTGTAATCGCCCGGCACCGGACGCAGGCCGAAGCGTGCCGCGGACGTTTCGTTCAGGGCTACCACCGAGGCGCCGGTGTCGACCATGAAGTTGATGCGCTGGCCGTCGATCCGGCCGTCGGTCGCGAAGTGACCGCGAGGATCGGGCGCAATACTGAGCGTGCGGGCGCTGGCCTGCGCCACCGTGACGGCTGGGGCCATGGTCTGCTTTGTGGTGGTCGCGGCGGCGGGCGACATCTTGCTGGCCATCTGAGCCATGAAGGTGCCCAGCCCGATCAGGATGGCCGCGAAAATCATCAGGTTACGCATGACACCATACTCGGAAAACCGAACACGCAATTTCACCACGCCGCCCGCCCCGCCGCGAGCGAGGGCGGCGGCACGAGCCTGCCATTTTGGCGAAAAGGATGAGCGAAGGGTTAATGCGAGCCCCAAGGGGCGGCCGAATGACGTCGGTCGCCCACGAGGGCCGCAATTTCCGGCCCTCAGGCCGTCTCTCAGGCCGTCCTGGCGACCGGGCTCGGCATCGCAACGCGCAGCGCGTAATAGACCGTGCCCGCGATCCCGACACCGAAGAACCAGCCATAGACCGCCCACCACGCCGGAAGGATTGAGGTGAAGTTCGGCAGCACCGACGAGAACAGCGCGCCGATGCCGGCGGCGATCAGCGCGCTGACGTTCCAGCCGTTCTGAAAGCGATATTCGCCGTTCTCCTGATACAGCGCCGGCACGTTCACACGGCCTTTGGCGATCAGGTAATAGTCGACCATCATGACGCCGAAGATCGGTCCCATCGTCGCGCCGATCAGCCCGACGAACGAGGCGGCGCTGCCCTCCCAGGGCGCGAACGGATACAGCGCCAGCGCGATCAGCGCCGCGATATAGCCGCCCTTTTTGAAGTCGATATGCCGCGGAAACACGTTCGAGAAATCGAACGCCGGCGAGACGAAATTGGCGACGACGTTGATGCCGAGCGTCGCCACCGCGAAGGTGACCGCCGCGAGCAGCGCCAGGAACCAGCTGTCGAACTTCGCCGAAATCTGGTCGGGATGCAGCAGCACCTCGTGATAGACGTTGAACGCCGCGATCGTGGTGACGCCGGCGACCAGCGAGAACAGGATCAGATTGACCGGCAGGCCCCAGATATTGCCCTTGCGCAGCGCGGCTGCATCGGGCGCATAGCGCGAGAAGTCGCAGAAGTTGAGATAGAGCGCGGCGAAATAGGTGATCCAGGTCGCGGCGACGGCGCACAGCGCCGGGAACGAGCCGGGCACGCCGGGTACGCCAGCCTCCTTGGTCTTCTCCAGCAGCACGTCCTGCGGGATCGGCGCGGTGAGCGAGATGCCGCCGGCCGCGATGCACAGATAGATCGCAAGGATCAGCATCATCAACCACACCGCAGGTCCCGCCCAGTCCTGGAAGCGCCGCACCGTTTCCATGCCGCGCTGGATGATCAGGAGCTGCAGCGCCCAGATCACGACGAAGCAGATCACCTCGAGCGTGGAATGGCCGAGCATATGGCTGGACTGGTGGAACGCCTTGAAGCTGTCGATGCGCGTCAGCAGCGCAACGATCGCGCCCGAGGCCGCCGCAGTCTGCGCGCCGTACCAGAAGCAGGCGACGACAGCGCGGACCAGCGCCGGAATGTTGGCGCCCCAGACCCCGAACGAGGCGCGCGCCAGCACCGGATAGGGCACGCCGGTCTTCACGCCGGCATTGCCGATCAGGCTCATCAGCACGAAGATCACCAGCGACCCGACGCCGATCGCGAGGATGAAATTGACGAAACTGCCGCAGAGCAGGAACAGGCTGGCGGCGAGGTAATAGCCCCACAGGCTGTGCACGTCCGAGGTCCAGACGTTGAAGATGCTGAAGGCGCCCCAGTTGCGTTCCTTGGCCGGCGCCAGGTCTTCGTTGTACAGCGACGGCGATGCGTTCTTGATCTCCACGGTGACCTCCCCAAACTGCGAGCCCGTGATCCCATCCCAGCGTGCAAATCTAACCATCGTTTGCGGACGCTCGCCAGCGTTACGTCCCGGATGGTGCGGGTCTATGCCCGTCATTGCGAGCGAAGCGAAGCAATCCATCGTGCGGCATGCGCGGAACGATGGATTACTTCGTCGCTATCGCTCCTCGCAATGACGGCGATGCATGAGATTCGCGACCCGTCACGTGCCGCGCGGTTTCACGCGCCTGGTCGGCATCGCGCTGGCGGGATCTTCCGGCCAGGGATGGCGCGGATAGCGGCCGCGCAGGTCGGAACGCACCGCAGCGTAACTGCCGCGCCAGAAGCCGGGCAGATCGCGCGTCACCTGCACCGGCCGCTGTGCCGGCGACAGCAGTTCCAGCACCAGCGGCACCGCGCCCTTGGCGATCGAGGGATGGGTGTTGAGCCCGAACAGCTCCTGCAGCCGCACCGCGATGGTCGGGCCCTGCTCGGCCTCGTAATCGATCGCGAGCTGCGTTCCGGTCGGCGCCTCGAAATGCGTCGGCGCCTCGCGATCGAGCCGCGCGCGCAATTCCCACGGCAGCAACGCCATCAGCGCGTCCGACAGGTCGCCGGCGGACAGGTCCTTCAGCGCGGTCTTGTCGTAGAGCGCCGGCACCAGCCAGTCGTCGGCACGCGCGGCGAGCGCGGTGTCGGACAGATCGGGCCAGCTCTCGTCCTCGGCCTTGCGCAGGAACATGACACGGTCGCGCCATTGCTTGGAGTGCTTCGACCACGGCAACCGGTCGAGCCCGGCCGCGATGAGCCCGTCGGCGAAGACGCGCGCGGTCTCGGCCGAGGGCGACAGCGACATCGGTGCTTCCGACAGCGTGATCGCGTGCAGCGAACGCCGGCGCCGCGCGCGCAGCGCCATCGCGCCGCGGTCGAACGTCACCTCTTCCACGTTCTCGACCTGGTCGGCGAAACGCTGCTCGATCTCCTCCTGGGTGATCGGCGCCGCCAGCAGGATGCGGCCGCTCGCCGCCGTGCCGGTCAATTCGGCAACCGCGATATAAGGCAGCCGCGCCAGCGCCGCGGTCTGCTCGACGGCGGCGCCGCGGCCGTTGGCCAGCACGAAGCTGCCATTGCCGCGGTTCCTGGCGACCCGATCCGGGAATGCGAAGGCCAGCATGACGCCGATGGAGAGATCTTTCGCTTCGCCGACCGCCGACTTCACCTGCGCGGCCCAGCGCGCCGCCATGCTGCGGGCGCTCGATGCGCGCTGCGAACGGTCGCGGCGGAACTGGTCGAGCCTGACGTCGAGATCGACACTGTCGCCGCCGAGCCCGCGCTCGGTCAGAACCGCGGCGATCTCGGCCGCCTCCTCGCCCATACCGAAGCGGGCGGAATCCACGATCATGCGCGCCAGCCGCGGCGGCAGCGCCAGCGCGCGCAGGCTCTGCCCTTCCTCTGTAATGCGGCCATCACCGTCGAGCGCCCCGAGCTCCGACAGCAGCGATCTGGCTTCCTTCAGCGCCGGTCCCGGCGGTGGATCGAGGAAGGCAAGGCCCGCGGGATCGCTGACGCCCCATTGCGCGAGGTCGAGCACCAGCGAGGACAGATCGGCGGAGAGGATTTCGGGCGCGGTGTAGGCCGGCAGCGACGCGGTCTGCGGCTCGTCCCAGAGCCGGTAGCAGACGCCGGGCTCGATGCGGCCGGCGCGGCCGCGCCGCTGATCGACCGCGGCGCGCGACGCCCGCACGGTCTCGAGCCGCGTCAATGCAATGTCTGGCTCGTAGCGCGGCACCCGCGCAAGGCCAGAGTCCACCACAATGCGGACGCCCTCGATGGTCAGCGAGGTCTCGGCGATCGAGGTCGCCAGCACCACCTTGCGGGTGCCCTTCGGCGCCGGCGCGATGGCGCGATCCTGCACGCTGGCATCGAGCGCGCCGAACAGCGGCACGATCTCGACAGAGGCGTCGTGCACACGCTCAGTGAGGAAGGTCTGGGTGCGGCGGATCTCGGCGGCGCCCGGCAGGAAGGCAAGCACCGAGCCGGCATCGGCACGCAGCGCGGTCGCGATCGTCTCGGCCATCTGCCGCTCCAGCGGCGCGTCGACCTTGCGGCCGACGTAACGGGTCTCGACCGGAAAGGCGCGCCCCTCACTTTCGACCACCGGCGCGTCGCCGAGCAGTTTTCCGACGCGTGCACCGTCGAGCGTTGCCGACATCACGAGGATCCGCAGATCCTCGCGCAGGCCGGTCTGCGCGTCGCGCGCCAGCGCCAGCCCGAGATCGGCATCGAGCGAGCGCTCATGGAATTCGTCGAACAGCACCGCGGCGATGCCGTTGAGCTCGGGATCGTCGAGGATCTGGCGCGAGAAGATGCCTTCGGTGACGACCTCGATCCGAGTCGCGCGCGACACTTTCGAGCCGAAGCGCACGCGATAGCCGACGGTCTCGCCGGCACGCTCGCCGAGCGTCTTCGCCATCCGCTCCGCGCTGGCGCGCGCGGCGATGCGGCGCGGCTCCAGCACGATGATCTTCTTGCCCCTCGCCCAGGGTGCATCGAGCAACGCCAACGGCACGCGCGTGGTCTTGCCGGCGCCCGGCGGCGCCACCAGCACCGCGGCGTTGTGGCCCTCGAGCGTGCGATCGAGCTCGTCGAGCACGGCGTCGATCGGCAGCGGACTATCGAATTGGCGCGGCAAGGATTCTCATCATCGCAGCGGCGCTCGGGCCGGTGCGTCCCATGGTTAACAAACGGTCTCTTCTCTTGGATTCCACGGCCTCTTAGACCATTCGCCGGCTACGGGAAACCCGCGGAAAGGTCCGGTTTGGTGGCACACCATTTGTATCAATAAAGGAGAAAGCAACCGATCGGGCCGATGATAGGCACGATCACGCCGGAACGAGACAAAGATGACCACGAACGGCACAGCCGCTGCGACAGATCGTTCCGGCCCGCGCGCGAGCGGACGCGTCGACTGGGTCGACTATGCCAAGGGCATCTGCATCATCATGGTCGTGATGATGCATTCGGTGCTGGGGGTCGAGAAGGCCGCCGACCAGACCGGCTTCATGCACTACGTCGTGATGTTCGCGAAGCCGTTCCGGATGCCGGACTTCTTCCTGATCTCGGGCCTGTTCCTGTCGGTCGTGATCGATCGCGACTGGCGCACCTATCTCGACCGCAAGGTGATGCACTTCGCCTATTTCTACGTGCTCTGGGTGACGATCCAGTTCGGCTTCAAGGCGCCGTCGCTGGCCGCCGAGACCGGTTGGCCCCAGGTTGGACTGCAATACCTCGAATCCTTCATCGAGCCGTTCGGCACGCTGTGGTTCATCTATCTGCTGCCGATCTTCTTCGTCGTCACCAAGCTCGCGCGCAACGTCCACCCGCTCGTGATCTGGCTGATCGCAGCAGCGCTGGAGACCGCGCATGTCGCGACCGGCTGGACCGTGATCGACGAGTTCTGCTCCCGCTTCGTCTACTTCTACACCGGCTATGTCCTCGCCGATTACGTGTTCGCGCTCTCGGACCGCGCGCGGGCACGGCCTGCGCTTGCCCTGCTCGGGCTTGGGCTCTGGGCGCTGATCAATGGCGGCCTGGTTGCGCTCGAGGTGAGCGAATGGCCGGTCGTCTCGCTGGCACTCGGCTTTGCCGGCGCCTGCGCGATCATCGTGACCGGCACGCTGCTGGCGCGCGCGCACTGGCTTGGCTTCCTGCGCTTCTGCGGCGAGCATTCGATCGTGATCTATCTCGCCTTCTTCCTGCCGATGGCGGCGTCACGCACCCTTCTGCTGCGCTTCGGCGTCATCCACGACATCGGCCTGATCTCGCTGATCGTGACCGCGGTCGGCGTCGCCGGCTCGCTCGTGATCTGGCGGCTGGCGCTGGCGGCGCGGGCCAATTTCCTGTTCGAACGGCCCGATGCGTTCTGGATTGCCCCGAAAAAGGCGGCGCCCTCGCTGCAGGCGGCCGAATAAGCCCCGACAGTGCCAGAAGTCATAACAGCCGGATTCGTTCCGACGGCGGGAATCCGGCCGTTCGAATTTTCCTCGCATTGAAATTATTGGCTTTTTGGTCCCGAATGTTTCGTCGTCGGGCCGGCGACGAAACAATTCTCCCGTTCACGAAACCATTTTCCGCTTTTCGCGCAGACATCCGGAAACGGGCCGTAACTAACAATTCTCCCAACGAACCGCCGCCCAACGGCGAACTGGGAGCCTGTCATGCCGAACGTCATCGCCATCAACTCTGCAGCCACGAAGCATATCGACGCTGCTCGCGCGACCTCGGATGAAATGCTGCTCGCGCGTATCGCCAAGAATAACCGCACCTCGATGCACACGCTCTATTCCCGTCATAACGTCCGGGTTTACCGCTTCGTGCTCCGCATGGTGCGCGACACCACGATGGCCGAGGACCTGGTGAGCCAGGTGTTCCTGGACGTCTGGCGCACCGCGGCCCAATTCGAGGGCCGCTCGCAGGTCTCGACCTGGCTGCTCTCGATCGCCCGCTTCAAGGCGCTGACCGCGCTACGCCAGCGCAAGCATGAGGACATCGACCAGGACGACGTGCTGGAGATCGCCGACGGCGCCGACACGCCGGAAACCTCGCTCGATCGCGCCACCACCAGCGAGATCCTCCGCGCCTGCGTGGCCAAGCTGTCGCCGGCTCACCGCGAGATCATCAATCTGGTCTACTACCATGAGAAGTCGGTCGAGGAGGCCGGGCAGATCATCGGGATCCCGCAGAGCACGGTGAAGACCCGCATGTTCTATGCCCGCAAGCAGCTCGCCGACCTCCTGCGGGGTGCCGGCGTGGATAGCGTCGCCGCATAAAAGACTGCAAATTCAATATCTTAAAGGGAAATCACGCGACCCGGGCAATTGTCCACGAAGCCGAAAAATTCAGGCGACGAAACAATTGAAACAATCGACGACATCACCCGGAAAAACGCGACCTCTATACCTATATCCAACGACGCAACCCCAACTCCAATCCACTGAACCGATTTCGATACCTCTTCGTTCTAACCTCCCAAGTAGCCTCCAACGACCCGGCCGGGATGCCCCCCAGCCGGGTCGCTCTGTATTTGGCGCGACGTCGTGAAGCCGAGTGCACCTCGCCTCACACAGACGTGACGCGGCCCGCGACCGGCCCGCCGTAACGGCCAAACCGTCCTCGCGAAGAACATCAGGCGTACCCGGCACGGCCCTCTGGCGCGCCGGGGCTCTGATGGACGGATGACGATGCTCAGCCTTGCCCTTGCCCTGCTTGCCGGTGTCGCCACCGTCGCCGCCCCTTGCACCCTGCCGATGCTGCCGATCCTGCTCGGGGTATCGATAGGCCAGACCGGCAAGGCGCGGCCCGCGATGATCGCGCTCGGTTTCGTGATGTCATTCTCTGCGGTGGCATTGCTGCTGAGCGCGATCACGCGCGCCTTCGATTTCGATCCGAACGTGCTGCGGACCGGCGCGGCCGTGCTGCTCGCGGGCTTCGGCCTCCTGATGATCTGGCCGGCGCCGTTCGAATGGCTGTCGATCCGGCTCACCGGCGCTACCAAAGCGTTTTCGAGCGAAGTGGATACCGGTTCGCGTCAAGAAAACACGTCCAAACAAGGGGGCAGCCTCGGTCATGCCGCGCCGTCGCAAAGCCTGTTCGGCGGCTTCGTGCTCGGCTCTACGCTCGGCCTGGTGTGGACGCCGTGCGCCGGCCCCGTGCTCGGCTCGATCCTGACCATCGTCGCGACCTCGAAGGACACCGCGTGGGCGAGCCTGCAGCTCGTCACCTACGCGATCGGCGCCGCGATCCCGATGCTTGCGATTGCCTATGGCGGACAGGCCGTCACCACGCGCGCGCGCAGCATGGCGCGGATCGCGCCGCGCCTGCAGCAGGGCTTCGGCGTCGTGATCGTCGCATTCGCCGCGCTGTCCTACCTGCAATACGACACGCTGATCGTGGCGTGGCTGACCCAGTTCTATCCCAACGGCCAGATCGGCCTGTAAGCCCAAAGGAGATATCGATGTCCCTGCGCTTGATTGCCGTATCCGCTCTGGTTACGGGCCTTGGCCTCGGCGGCGCCGTCATTCCCGGCCTCTGCACCGAGTCAGACGCGCCGGCACAGCCAGTGCCGCGGGCGATCGCCATGACGACCGGACAGAGCCAGACCGCGCCCGAAATCGTCGGCATCAGCAACTGGTTCAATTCGCAGCCACTGAAGCTCGCCGACCTGCGCGGCAAGGTCGTGCTGGTGGATTTCTGGACCTATGGCTGCGTCAACTGCGTCAACACGCTGCCGCACGTCACCCAGCTCTATTCGAAGTACCGGGATCGCGGCCTCGTCGTGATCGGGGTCCACACGCCGGAATTCCCGTTCGAGCATTCGGCCTCCAACGTGCAGGCGGCGCTGAAGCGGCACGGCATCCTCTATCCGGTGGCGCAGGACAACAATTCGCAGACCTGGAACGCCTACCGCAACCAGTATTGGCCGGCGCAATACGTGATCGACCAGAACGGCAAGATCGTGTTCCAGCACGCCGGCGAGGGACAGTACGACGAGATCGACCGCACCGTCGCGCGGCTGCTCAACGCCAACAGCTAAAGCCTGATGAAATCAGGTTGAGCTGGAACGGCGTCGAAAGCTCACCTCTCCCCGACGGGGAGAGGTGAACCGGGACCGCACCAAGGCGATCCAGCCAAAACTCAACCCGCTCCAGTCGGACAATCCGCCCTCTTTGTCGTCACAGCTGACGTGGTAAGGTCCACGCCAGGTCGACGACGGATGGTGCGTAATGTTCGAAGGCTGGGATGCGGTCGTACTCGCCCGCGCGCAATTCGCTTTCACGATGTCGTTCCACATCGTGTTTCCCGCATTCTCGATCGGGCTTGCGAGCTATCTCGCGGTGCTGGAAGCGCTGTGGCTTGCCACCAGGCGCGAGGTCTACATCAACCTGTTCAATTACTGGCTGAAGATCTTCGCGGTCGCGTTCGGCATGGGCGTGGTCTCGGGCATCGTGATGTCCTACCAGTTCGGCACCAACTGGTCGTCCTTTGCCGACAAGACCGGGCCGGTGATCGGCCCGATGATGGCCTATGAGGTGCTGACCGCATTCTTCCTGGAAGCCGGCTTCCTCGGCGTGATGCTGTTCGGGCTCGAACGCGTCGGCCCCAGGCTGCACTTCGTGGCGACGCTGATGGTCGCGATCGGCACGCTGATCTCGGCGTTCTGGATTCTGTCGGCCAATTCCTGGATGCAGACACCGACCGGCCACGCCGTCAACGCCGATGGCCAGTTCGTCGCCGCCGACTGGCTCAAGGTGATCTTCAATCCGTCGTTCCCCTATCGCCTCGTGCACATGGTGCTGGCGGCGTACCTTACCACCTCGCTCGTGGTCGGCGCGGTCGGCGCCTGGCATCTGCTGCGCGACCAGCATCTGGCGGGAGCGCGCGTGATGTTTTCGATGGCGATGTGGATGGCCACCCTCGTGGCGCCGATCCAGATCCTCGCCGGCGACCAGCACGGCCTCAACACGCTGGAGCACCAGCCCGCCAAGGTGATGGCGATGGAAGGGCATTACCAGAGCCACAAGGACGGCGCGCCGCTGATCCTGTTCGGCTGGCCCGACCAGCGTGAAGCGAAGGTGAAGTATGCGATCGAGGTGCCGAAACTGTCGTCGCTGATCCTGAAGCATTCGCTCGACGCGCCGCTGGCCGGCCTCGACACCCGTGCCGCGCGAGAACTGGCCGCCGGTGCCAATCACCTTCTGGTCGTTCCGCATCATGGTCGGCCTCGGCTTCCTGATCATGGGGCTCGGCCTGCTCAGCCTTTTGATGCGCTGGCGGGGGATGATGTACCAGTCGTCGCTGCTGCATCGCTTCGCCGTGCTGATGGGCCCCGCCGGCTTCATCGCGGTGCTCGCGGGCTGGATCACCACGGAGACCGGGCGGCAACCGTTCACGGTCTACGGGCTGCTGCGGACCGCCGATTCGGCGTCGCCGCTGGCGGCGCCCGCGGTGGGCTCGTCGCTGATCGCCTTCATCATCGTCTATTTCGCCGTGTTCACCGCGGGCGTGATCTACATCCTGCGGCTGATGGCGCAGCCGCCGCATCCCGGCGAGCAAGGCCCGACGAAGGATCTTCCGGCCCGCGCGGCCGGCATCACGCCGGCGGCGGGCGCAGCCGTGGAGGGCGCGCGATGATCGATCTCGCCACGATCTGGGCCTTCATCATCGCCTTTGCCGTGTTCGTCTATGTCGTGATGGACGGCTTCGATCTCGGCCTCGGCATCCTGTTCCCACTGTTTCCGCAAAAGACCGACCGCGACGTCATCATGAACACGGTGGCGCCGGTGTGGGACGGCAACGAGACCTGGCTGGTGCTCGGCGGCGGCGGCATGATGGCGGCGTTTCCGCTGGCCTATGCGGTGCTGATGCCGGCGCTCTACACGCCGATGATCGCGATGCTGCTCGGCCTCGTGTTCCGCGGCGTCGCCTTCGAATTCCGCTGGCGGACCCAGAAGGCGCGCAACAAATGGGATATCGCTTTCGCCGGCGGCTCGCTGCTTGCGACACTGGCGCAGGGGATCGCGCTCGGCGCCATCCTGCAGGGCATCCATGTCGAGGGCCGCCAATACGCCGGCGGCTGGTGGGATTGGCTGACGCCGTTCAGCGTCCTGACCGGCGTCGCGCTGGTGATCGGCTACGCGCTGCTCGGCGCGACCTGGCTGGTGATGAAGACCGAGGGCGAGTTGCGCGACCGCGCCTATCATCTGAGCTGGATGTTGTTGGTCGCGATGCTGGGCGCAATCGGCGCCGTCAGCATCGCGACGCCTTTCCTCAGCGTGCAGTACACCCAGCGCTGGTTCGCCTGGCCCAACATCATCCTCACCGCGCCGGTGCCGATCGCGGTCGCCGCCGTCACCGCACTGCTGCTGCGCGCGCTGAGCAACAAGAACGACCACCAGCCGTTCTTCCTGACGCTCGGGCTGTTCTCGCTGTCCTATGCCGGACTCGGCATCAGCATGTATCCGTACATCGTGCCGCAGAGCATCACGATCTGGCAGGCGGCGGCACCGACCAACAGCCAGGTCTTCATGCTGGTCGGAGTCTCGATCCTGGTGCCGCTGATCCTCGGCTACACCGCCTGGGCCTATTGGGTGTTCCGCGGCAAGGTGCGCCCCGGCCACGGATACCACTGATGCCCGAGGGCTCGAATCAGCGGCCGCTCGGTCAGCGCCTGCTGTGGTTCGCAGCGCTGTGGCTCGGCGGCGTCGGCACCGTGGCGCTGATCTCGTTCGCCTTGCGACTCTGGATCGCGCCGAAATGAGGCGGCCCGCGCAACGTGCCGCGACAATCAATGACAAAAAACAGAAGCATTACAGGGATATACCTGTGGTGCGGCCCTAAGCTTGCCATCAAGCTGCCGCTGAGATTTGATGCTGCCTGATTTGCGGGTGGAGCAACCATTTGGCCGCGTGCCAACGAGGAGAGCTTTCAATGACGAAGTTTCGTCACCTGGTCTGGATGTTGATCGCGACGGGCGCGCTCGTGCTGTCGACGTCGCAGGGTTTCGCCCAAAACCGCCCGGACGCCGACGAGCCCGGCCTTGTTGCTGACGACGGCTACGAGCTCGACCCGGAATGGCAGAAGCAGGTCGTATATTACCGGACCAGTGAGGCGCCGGGCACCATCATCGTCGCGACCGCCGAGCGCCATCTTTATTTGGTGCAGGGTAATGGCCGCGCGCTCCGCTACGGTATCGGCGTCGGCCGCGAAGGCTTTCAATGGCAGGGCCTGGTGAGCATCACCCGCAAGGCCGAGTGGCCGGACTGGGTGCCGCCGCCGGAAATGATCGCACGCCAGCCCTATCTGCCGCGCTTCATGGCGGGCGGCCCGGGCAATCCGCTCGGCGCACGCGCGATGTATCTCGGCACCACGGTCTACCGCATCCACGGCACCAACCGGCCCGACACCATCGGCACCGCCGTTTCCTCCGGCTGCTTCCGCCTGGTCAACAACGACGTCGCCGATCTCTACAACCGCGTTCCGGTCGGCACCAAGGTGATCATCCGGCAGAAGCCCGAACTCTGATCTCTACCCGCCTTCGATATCCGCCCTGATTTCCCCGATCCTTCGCGAGAGAGAACCCATGCGTACATTTCGAGGCGGCCTGACGATCGGGCTCGCGATCGCCGCGCTGGTTGCGGCCGCCGCCATCACCTATGAGCGTTACGACACCCGCACGCTGAAGCGCACCGTCCGCCGCGGCGACGTGCTGTGCGGCGTCAACAAGGGCCTGCCGGGCTTCTCGATCCCGGACGACAAGGGTAACTGGACCGGCTTCGACGTCGACTTCTGCCGCGCGGTCGCGTCGGCGATCTTCGACGACCCGTCGAAGGCGAAGTTCGTTCCGCTCGACGCCAGCGAGCGTTTCAAGGAGCTGCAGAACCGCAAGGTCGACATCCTCTCGCGCAACTCCACCTGGAGCATGTCGCGCGAGACCAATTACGACCTCTATTTCCCCGCGGTCGCCTATTATGACGGCCAGGGCTTCATGCTGCCACGCTCGCGCAACATCGATTCCGCGCTCGACCTGAACGGCAGCAAGGTCTGCGTGCAGGCCAACACCACGACGCAGCTCAATCTCGCCGACTATTTCCGTGCCAACAACATGAAGTACACGGAGATGAAGTTCGACAAGCTGGACGACGTCGTGAACGCCTACAACTCCGGCCAGTGCGATACGCTAACATCGGACGCCTCGCAGCTCTATGCGCTGCGGCTCAACCTCGCCAAGCCGAGCGACCACACGATCCTCGCCGACATCATCTCCAAGGAGCCGCTGGCGCCGGTGGTGCGCTTGCGCGACGACGACTGGATGATGATCGTGAAGTGGACGCTGTACGCCATGATCAACGCCGAAGAGCTCGGCATCACCTCGAAGAACATCGACGAGGCGCTGAAGTCGAAGAAGCCGGAGGTGATGCGGCTGGTCGGCACCGAGGGCAGCTATGGCGAGGATCTCGGTCTGACCAAGGACTGGGCGGTGCGCATCATCCGCCATGTCGGCAATTACGGCGAGGTCTACGACCGCAACGTCGGCGCCGACTCCAAGCTGAAGATCCCGCGCGGCATGAACCAGCTCTGGAACGCCGGCGGCGTCCAGTACGCGCCGCCGATCCGGTAGACTCTCCATCGTCATTGCGAGCGAAGCGAAGCAATCCATTTCGCCACAAGTGGAGAGATGGATTGCTTCGCTTCGCTCGCAATGACGAGCCTATGCCAAGCCGCCCTCACCGCTGTCATCACCCGCGCGAAAGCGGGTGATCCAGTACGCCGCGGCTTCTCGGCTCAAGCGCCGACGTCTCTGGAATACTGGAACGCCCGGTCCCGTCTACGCCAAGGCTTCGACGAGGCTTTCGCTTTCAGGCGCGCCGAAGCTTGAGCGAAGGCGGCGAGCCGGGCGATGACAGCGTGTTGCGTAGCAACAATGACGCGGCGAAGATCAATACCCCTTGCCGCTCGCCAGCTGGTCGGTGTGGAAGTTGCTGTCGCCGAACAGCTCCTGGCAGACGCGGGCGCGCTTCATGAAGAAGCCGATGTCGAACTGGTCGGTCATGCCCATGCCGCCATGCATCTGCACGCCCTCCTGCACGGCCAGCGTCGCAGTGGTGCCGGCGCGGGCCTTTGCCACCGCGACCGCGGTGGCCGCCTTGTCGATGTCCGTGTCGAGCGCCTGCAGCGCCTTCAACACAGCGGCGCGCGTAATCTCGATATCGATGTAGAGCTGCGCGGCACGGTGCTGCAGCGCCTGGAATTCGCCGATCGCCTTGCCGAACTGCTTGCGCTCCTTCAGATAGGCCACGGTGCGGCCGAACACCTCGTCGGAGAGGCCGACCATTTCGGACGCCACCGCGCCGCGGCCGATATTGAGCACGCCCTCGAGCAACCCAAAGCCCTGATCGACTTCGCCGAGCACGCTGTCGGCGTTGACCTCGACATTGTCGAACACGATGCGCGCCGCGTTGTGCGAATCGACCATCGCGGTGCGCTCGACCGCGAGCCCCTTCGCCTTCGGATCGACCAGGAACAGCGTCAGCCCGTTCTTGTCGCCGGCGCTGCCGGCCGTGCGCGCCGCGACGATCAGGAGGTCGGCGGTGTGGCCGTCGAGCACGAAGGCCTTGTCGCCCGACAGCTTGAAGCCGTTGCCGGAGCGCGTGGCCTGCAACTTGGTCTGCAGCGGGCGATGCTTGGCGCCCTCATCGATCGCGAGCGCCGCCAGCAGCGAGCCGTCGGCGATCTTCGGCAGATGCTGCGCCTTCTGCGCCTCGCTGCCGCCGCGCGACAGCGCCGAGGCGGCGAGCACCGAGGTCGCGAGGAACGGCGACGGCATCAAGGTGCGGCCGATCTCCTCCATGACGATGCCGGCCTCGACGCAGCCGAGCCCGCTACCGCCGAACTGGTCCGGCACCAGGAGGCCGGAGAAGCCCATCTCCGCAAATGTCTTCCAGAGCTCGCGCGAGAAGCCGGTGGCATCCTTGGCATCGCGCAGACCGCGCAGATGCGCCACCGGCGCCTTGTCGCTGATAAGGCCGCGCGCACTGTCGCGCAGCATGGATTGTTCTTCGGTGAGGACGAGGGCCATAGGAAATCCGATCTAACGTTCTAAGCAACGGTCTGAGTTCGTCATTCCGGGGCGATGCGAGAGCATCGAACCCGGAATCTCGAGGTTCCACAATGCGCAACTGCGCATTAGGGTTCGCCGCTTCGCGACGCCCCGGAACGACGGTGCAGCGATCACGCGCCCGGCAAATCGAGGATGCGCTTGGCGACGATGCCGAGCATCACCTCCGAGGTGCCGCCCTCGATCGAATTGGCCTTGGTGCGCAGCCAGGCGCGCGGGCGGGCGCCGCCTTTGGAGCGGTCGCTCTCCCATTCCAGCGCATCGATGCCGCCGGCCGACATCAGGATCTCATAGCGGCGCTTGTTGAGCTCGGTGCCGTAATATTTCATCGCCGAGGAGAACGCCGGATGCGATTGCCCGGCCTTGGCGAGATCGACCGCGCGCTCGGCGGCGGCAGCGAGCGCGGCCTCGTCGACCTCGAAGCTCGCGATCTGGCTGCGCAGCTGCGCGTCATCGAGCTTGCCCTGCGCGTCCGCACCGACCGAGTCGGCGGCGATCTGGCCGAGCGGACGACCGACGCCGCGCTCGCCCATGCCGGAGATCATCGCGCGCTCGTGCTGCAGCAGATATTTCGCGACATCCCAGCCGCGATTGACTGATCCGACGACATGCGACTTCGGCACGCGAACATTGTCAAAGAAGGTTTCGCAGAACGGCGAATAGCCCGAGATCAGGAGGATCGGCTTGGTCGACACGCCCTTCGAGGTCATGTCGAACAGGATGAAGCTGATGCCGTCATGCTTCTTCGCCGCCGGATCGGTGCGCACCAGGCAGAAGATCCAGTCGGCGTAGTTGGCGTAGGACGTCCAGATCTTCTGGCCGTTGATGATGTAATCGTCGCCGTCGCCGACCGCGCGGGTCTGCAGCGAGGCGAGGTCGGAGCCGGCATTCGGCTCGGAATAGCCCTGGCACCAGCGGATCAGGCCCGCGGTGATCTTCGGCAGATGCTCCTTCTTCTGCTCCTCGGTGCCGTATTTCAGCAGCGCCGGTCCCAGCATGGAGATGCCGAACGAGGTCAGCGGCTGACGCGCGCCGATCGCAGCCATCTCCTGGCGCACGATCTTGGCCTCCTCGCCGTCGAGGCCTCCGCCGCCATATTCCTTCGGCCAATGCGGCACGGTCCAGCCCTTGTCGCACATCCGCTCGAACCAGACGCGCTGCGCCTCGGACGAGAATTTCGTGTTACGGCCACCCCAGAAGGTGTCGCCATCCGAGGTCATCGGCTTGCGCATCTCCGCCGGGCAATTCTGCTCCAGCCAGGCGCGGGTCTCCGCGCGGAATTTCTCGAGGTCGGCCATGGTGCGTTTCCAGTCAAAAAATCGTCGAATTGGATTCGACCTTAGACCTACGCAGCCGCCGAATTCAATATGCCTCGCGGCCGCGCCATGCTCTGGCGTCGCTACTCACTGCGCGCGATCGGGTGTATCGCCGAGATGGGGTAACGCTTGAAAAACAAGAGGAAACGGACATGCGGCTGAAGCTGCTTTCGCCTAGCGAAATGAACGCCGCCCAGAAAGAAACCTACGACGAGTCGATCGCCGGCAAGCGCGGCGCGCCACCGGCGCCGATGATGGCCTGGCTGAACAGCCCGGAGATGGCACGGCATGCGACGCGGCTCGGCGAGGTGCTGCGCTTCGACACGATCTTTTCCCCAAAGCTGTCGGAGATCGCGATCCTCGTCACCGCGCGGCACTGGACCGCGCATTACGAATGGTATGCCCACAAGCGCCTGGCGCTGAAGGGCGGCCTCGACCCGAAGATCATCGAGGACATTCGCGTGCGCCGGACGCCGACGTTCGACGATCCCAAGGCCAGGGTGATCTACGACGTCGCCAAGGCGCTGCACGAAGGTCACGGCCTGCCGAAGGCACTGTATGACGAGGCGGTCGAGGTGCTGAGCCAGCGCGGCCTGGTCGAGGTGATCGGCCTCTGCGGCTACTACACCATGGTGTCGATGACGCTGAACACGTTCGAGTTCCAGCTGCCCGGCGGCGAGCTGTCGGAGCTCTGCTAGACGCCGGCGGACCGTGGCGCCTTTCTAAAACCTTGCGTTTCCGGATCGAACGCTCCGGCGTCGGCAAATCCGGACTATATCAGGTGGCGAAACCTCGCCCCTGATGGCAGGGGCATTGACGTCAACGGAGTCCGCTCATGCCAGAGAATCCCCCCATCATCGCGGGCACCCGGATCGGGCATGTCCATCTCAAGGTGGCCGATCTCGAGCGCGCGCTCGGCTTCTATTGCGGCGTGCTCGGCTTCGAGCTGCAGCAGCGCCTGGGCGCGGACGCGGCCTTCATCTCGGCCGGCGGCTATCACCACCACATCGGCCTCAACACCTGGGAAAGCAAGGGCGGCCATCCGCCGCCGCCGGGCACCACGGGCCTGTTCCACACCGCCATCCTCTATCCCACCCGCCCGGCGCTCGCCGACGCGCTGCACCGGGTGCTGTCGGCCGGCATCGAGCTCGACGGCGCCAGCGACCACGGCGTCAGCCAGGCGCTGTACCTGCGCGATCCCGACGAGAACGGCGTCGAGCTCTATTGGGATCGCCCCGAGGCCGAATGGCCGCGCAGCGCGGACGGCAAGCTCGCGATGTTCACGCGACGGCTGGACCTGGACGACCTGCTGAAACAGCGTGCGACGTAATTCCGCAAGGCGATAATTTCGTAGCCCGGATGAAGCGCAGCGAAATCCGGGGTTCGCTCCATGAGGTAATACTGCTCCCGGATTACGCTTCGCTCCATCCGGGCTACGAGTGCTTTCCCCTTCCCCCTGAAAGGGGGAAGGTCGGGATGGGGGTTAGCCGCGGGCTCTGCTGCAAGTGGAGAGAGCAGATCCCCACCCGCTTTGCTCTGCGAGCAAAGCGACCTCCCCTTTCCAAGGGGAGGTGAAGAGGTAGCTCGGATGGAGCCAACGGGTCGCGCGAGCGCGCGCCCGATGACAGGCTCCGCGAAATCCGGGGTTGGCACCGTGGGGTGATACTGTTCCCGGATTGCGCTTCGCTCATCCGGGCTACGAGTTCAGGAACGGGTGCGCGAGCCAGCCGGCCGCATAAAGCGCCCAATCCCAAACACCGTGTGCGTCACGAGGCTCTGCAGCCGCGCCGCCCATGGATGGGGCGTACGGCTCGCGGCAATGCCGGCGCCCATCGCGGGCTGCATCACCAGGAGCGGCGCGGCCACGCTGCCGATCCCGACCATCAGAGCCGGAGCGATGGTGGGCTGCCGCGCCCAATCGAGGCCGAAGATCGCAAGCAGCACGCCGGCAAAGCCGATCCCGATCAGATAATGCGCGGTCCATCCGATGATCCGTTCGCCCACGACCTGTGGTGACGCGGCGATGCGGTCGTGGCGCAGGCGAGCGGATACGAGATGGCCGAGCCAGCGACCGACCAGGGCATAGTCCAGCGACGGGATGCCAAGCAGGCGCTTTCGAACCATCCCCCAGATGTCCATCACGACGGTCGCACCGATCCCGGTCAGCACCGCGCTCGCCACAAATTCCGCGGCTTCAACCATGCGCGGCCTCCGCCGGCGCTCGTGCCGCGACCATCCAGCACGCCGCGGTGAAGCGAATCTCGGTCCCGTGGATGTAGCGATCGAACGCACCGCGCACGGTCTCGATCACTCGCGTGCGGCGCGGCTCCTCCATCGCCTGCAGCATCGTCCCGACCGGGCCGAGCCAGCTCACATAGTGGGCCAGCTGTGATGCCGGAAAGCCGAGGGCGACATCGACCGGTTCGATCGCGATCGCGTCCCAGCCGCTATCCTCCAGGATAGTTTCGACCCGCTTCCGGTCGGCAAAGCCGAACTGCCCCGGCGCATCGGGACGCCGCGGCGGAAGATCCGGCAGCAACGGCTTCGCTGCCTGTTCCGCCGTCGTCATGAACGGGTTCTCGGCGGCGCCGCGCCAGGCGATGAAGCGGAGCGCAGCATCCGGCCGGGCCGCGCGGCGCAGATTGGCGAAAGCCTGCACCGGATCGGCAAAGAACATCACGCCGAGGCGCGAGATGATCATGTCGAAGCTCGCGGGCGCGAACGGATAGGTCTGCGCGTCGGCGCAGATGAAGCTGACCGGCCGCCCTTCCCGCTCCGCGCGGGCGCGCGCCGCCGCGATCATCGGCTCGGAAACGTCGATGCCGGTGCAATGCCCCTGCTGGCGGAGCAATTGGGCAACGGCGAACGTTGTGGCGCCCGTGCCGCAACCGATATCGAGCACCCGGCTTGCCGCGGCATCGGACACCGCCTGAACGAGCAGTTCTTCAAGCGGCCTGAACATCCCTTCCAGCACCTCGCGCGTCTCGACCCAGGCGCGGCCGGCGGCGCCGTTCCAGAGTTTGACCTGCTCGTCGTCGACTTGCGCTGCGACACCCATGATTCTCGTCCTTGTTGATGCTTGCCTTACGCAAGCGATAGGCTGGATACTGCCAGTTCAAGTGAACTTGAGGTCAAGGGCCATGCGGGACATCGATATCGCGGAGGTGGCGGAGCTATCGGGCGTGCGCGCCTCGACCTTGCGCTTCTACGAGGAGAAAGGTCTGATCGCCTCGCATGGCCGGCGCGGGTTGCGCCGCCTGTTCGATCCGGCGGTGCTGGACCGGCTGGCGCTGATCGCGCTCGGGCGCGCCTCCGGCTTCTCGCTCGACGAGATCGCAAGGATGTTCGCGCCCGATGGAAGACCGCGCATCGACCGGAAAATGCTTTCTGCCAAGGCCGACGAGCTCGACCGCACCATCCGCAGGCTCAACGCGATGCGCGACGGCCTGCGCCACGCCGCCGTCTGCCCGGCGCCGAGCCACATGGAATGCCCGACCTTCCGCCGCCTGCTGCGGGTCGCGGCGGCCGGCAAGATCGGCGAGAAGAAGGCGCGGAAGTCACGCCGCAAGTCGTAGAACGTAGCCCGGATGAGGGAAGCGATATCCGGGGACAGGTCTTTATTCCCCTTCCCCCTGAAAGGCAGGGGTGTCCGGGGAAATTCAGGCATAGCGGAGCTCCATCTGGTCAGGTGAGATGGTTGATTTCCGACGGCTGGGGTTGATGGGCGGAGGTTTGTCGATGGCAGCGAGGGATCGACGCGTGAGCAGGAGCTGGCCGACGAGTTCGGCGAACCTGAGCGGGAGCATTTTGATGCAGTTGGTGTGAGCGGCGATGCGCAGCAGCAGGTAGGCAATCATCGCAGCGAGCACCTGAAGGCGGATCGCGTTGTCGTTGGCGCCGAGGAACTTGCGAATATCGAGATGCTGCTTGATCCAGCGGAACAGCAGCTCGATTTGCCATCTGCTCTTGTAGAGGGCGGCGATCTCGACGGCGCTACGGGCAAGGTCGTTGGTCAGGAGTGTGATCTTGCCGCCTTTCTCGCGTCTGATCTTGATGCGGCGGAGCGGGATTGGAAGGCGCGAATCGCCCTTGCTGGTGAGCTTCACCTCGTCATCGGCAAGGATTTCGAAGCCATCCCCGTTACGCTTGCGGATGGCGCGATGCCTGAGCGAGCGAAGACGGATGCTCGTCTTCGCCCGGGTAACGAAGAAAGCCTTGCTATCATTGATCTTCTGCCACCAGTCGAAACGGCAATAGCCCTTGTCAAACACATAGGTGGTGGCGGGCTGGATTGGGGTCTGTCGGCCGATCTCGATGTCATTGACGTTCGCGGCCGTCATCTCGACGCAGGTCGGGACATCGCTCCTTGGGTCGTAGACGACATGCAGCTTCATGCCGCGGATGCGGCCGTTCCACGTCGCCCAACTGCAGACCTTGCCGAGCGGGATCGGACTGGCGTCGATCAGACGCACCATCTCCATGCCTTCACTCCGCAGCTGGCGACGCGCCATCGCCGACAGCGCCGCAAAGGTTTGCGCGAAAATGCCGATCGGACGGCGGGCATTGGCATCGGACAACGTCGAGCGCGACAGCTTGCCGGTTCCCAAGTGATAGTGATGCTGCGAATTGGCGTTGAAGCCAGTCACCACCCCGCGCAGACTGCTGTTGCCGCTAAGCTGGGCATAGATCAGCGCCACCAGATGATCCCAGCTCCTGAACGACTTGTCGTAGGCATCCCCGTCCAGACGATCCACAACCGTCTGAAACTGCCGTCGATTGATCGGTTCAAGCAGCCTTCCAAAAATGCTACCGCGATATCGCATGCTCGGCCCTCTGTGTCTCGACAACCAGAAAAGACCGATTTGCCTCGGTCCTGCCGAGCATGCACCGCGACACAGTGAATCATTCCCCGGACACCCCTGCCTGAAAGGGGGAAGGTCGGGATGGGGGTCAGCCGCAGGCGATGTTGCAAGCGGAGAGAGCAGATCCCCACCCGCTTTGCTCTGTGAGCAAAGCGACCTCCCCTTTTCAAGGGGAGGTGGAAAGCTACTTCCCTTTCGCCATGATCGTCGCCGCCGCGATCAGCTCCAGGCCAATGCAGCCGTAGAACGGCAGCGAATAGCTGCCCGAGAGATCGCGCAGCAGCCCGACCACGCCGGGGCCGAAGGCGTAGGTGATCTGGTTGATCGCGGTGATCAGGCTGACCAGCACGCCGAACGCACGCGGATCGAACTCGCGCTGCACGATCAGCGCCGGCAGCGTGATCAGATTGCCGACCGAGAAGCCGAACAGCGCGCAGGCGGCGATCTGCGCCACGTCATTGTGCACATTGATGATGACGGCGAGCGCGACCGCCTGGCTGATAAAAGACAGCGCCGATGCCAGCCGCTGGTTGAGCCGGTCGATCACGAAGGAGAACGAGACGCGCCCGACCACGGCCATCGCGGTCAAGAGCGCCATCGCCACCGTCGCGCGCTCGCGGCCGATTACCTGATCGAGATAGGCGATCAGATGCACGATGAAGCCGACCTGGGCGAACAGCACCAGCGCGAAGGCAATCGAGACCGAGAGGAAGCGGATGTCGCGCAGCGCCCGGCTGCGCACCTGGGTCGCTGACGGCGCGTCGGCAGCGGCGGCCGTGACCGCGTGCAGATGCACCGGCGGTTGCCCGACGAAGATCAGGATGACAGGCACCATCACCACGATCAGCAGCCCCGCGGCCGCGATCATCGCGCCGGAGAAGCCGAACGTGCCGATCCCCGCCACCAGCAGCGGCACGCCGACGATGCCGCCGAAGCTCGCGCCGTTCAGCGCCAGGCTGATCGCCATGCCGCGTTTCTTGTCGAACCACAGGCCGAGCGTGTTGGTGATGATGCCGAGGCTGGTGCCGGCCCAGCCGAACGCCAGCAGCGCATCGGCGAGATAGAGCTGCCAGGGCTCGCGCACCTCGCCGATCGCAACCGCTGCGATCGCCACCGCAAAGGTGCCGGCGATCAGGCAGCTGCGCGCGCCGAACGCCTTGATCGCCTCGCTGACGAAGGCGACCAGCGCGGCGCCGAACAAATAGAAGAAGGTCGTGCCCGACGAGATCAGCGATGCCGGCCAACCGTGCAGCCGCTGCAGCTCGGCGACATAGACGCTCTGGCCGTAGAAGCCCAGTCCCCAGCCGAAGGTCGCGAGCAGGAAGCAGACGACGACGATGCGCCAGCCTTCGTAGCCAAGCGAGGATTCATCAGGCAGCGTGGCTGAGGATGCGTCCATTTCTTGCTTTTGCTTCTCACATCGTCATGGCCGGACCAACCCGATCCCATGATGTGAACAGCGTTGCAAGCGGATCATTTCGAAGCCGATCGAAGTGTCAGCAATTGGCAGCAGCATGGTCCGGAAAAGTGCGAAGCGGTTTTCCGAACAGACCATGGTCAAACGACAAGCTTTAGATGCTGGGATCCGGGATTTCTTCCACCGCGCGCAATTTCGCGCGTCGCTTGGCGAATGAAGCGAACGAAAGCACGGCAAGGCCGAGCAGCACAGGCGGGAACACCACCCAGTTGACGGCATTCCAGCCGTAATGCGCGAGCAGCTGGCCCGACGAGAACGAGCCGATCGCCATCATGCCGAACACGAGGAAATCGTTGAACGCCTGCACCTTGTTGCGCTCCTGCGGCCGGTGCGTTTCCAGCACCAGCGCGGAAGCGCCAACGAACGCAAAATTCCAGCCGATCCCGAGCACGAACAGCGTCGCCCAGAAGTGCGGCGCAGTGACGCCTGACAGTCCGATCATCGCGGCGACCGCCTCGAGCGCCAGCCCGAGCGCGACGATCACGGGCGCGCCGAACCGCGCGATCAGCGAGCCCGTGAAGAAGCTCGGGCCGTACATCGCAACGATGTGCCACTGAATGCCGAAATTGGAATCGCTGACCGACAGCCCGCACATCTTCATGGCGAGCGGCGCCGAGGTCATCACCAGATTCATCATCGGATAGGCGATCACGCCGCACAGCGCCGCGGCGATGAAGCGCGGCTGCTTTGCGATCTCGAGCAGCGGGCGGCCGCCATGCAGGTCCGCAGCCGCAGGTTTCGGCGCGTCGACGCCCGAGAGCACCGCCATCGCCACCAGCGCGACCAGCGCCTGCATCACGAAGGAGAACGCGAACAGATAGGGCGGCCAGATGTCCATGGTCCATTGCACGAGCTGCGGCCCGAGCACGCCGGCGAACACGCCGCCGGCCATCACCCAGGACACCGCCTTGGGCCGGAACGCGACACTGGCGCCATCGGCCGCGGCAAAGCGGTAGGACTGCGCGACGGCGCCGTAGAGCCCGCCGAGGAAGGTCGCGCCGCAGAACAGCCAGAACGATGAATGCAGGATCGCCCAGGCGCCGAGCGCGCCGGTGAGCGCGCCGCAGAAGGTGCCGATGATGAAGGCGACGCGCCTGCCATAGGCGCGCGAGATCGCGCCGGTCGGCAGCGTGCCGGCGGCAAGCCCGAGCACATACATCGAGAGCGGCACCGTCGCGAGCGAGACGTCGGGTGCCAGCGTCGCGCCGACGATCGAGCCGGTGGCGAAGATCACCGCCGAATTGGCGCCGGTCAGCGCCTGCGCCGCCGCAAGCCGCCACACATTGCTGCGCGCCCGCGCGTCGTCGCTCGCCTCATCCGCAGCCGTCACGTCAATCATCGGTGGTCCCGCCCCGAAGCCCCGGCGGGAGCCCCCAATCGGGCGCACTATGGAGAGCGGGTCGAGGCCGATCAACCGGCGCAAACGGACGTACGCCATGCAGGAGGCGCACGAGGGGATCGCTTGCTCTCACAGAGTGACGTCACAGCAGCCCGGCACTTCTATCAGTACCGTCATCCTGAGGAGCGCGTAGCGCGTCTCGAAGGATGCACGGCCAACAGCCGGACCGTCGACCCTTCGAGACGGCCGCTCTGCGGCCTCCTCAGGGTGACGGTGAGAGAGCTGCTCGATGATCGATCGCCTACCGCGCCGGCTTCTTGCCCATCCGCTTCTCGGCGCGCAGCGCGCCGGTCTTGTGCACCTTGGAGCGCGGCCCGACGAGGTGCGGCTTGTGAACGTGCCATTCAAGCGCAAGCGTCGCGGCGAAACCAAAAAAGCTCGAACGGCTCATGCCGAGTCCGGCGGCATGCTTGTCGATCCGTGCGATCAGGCTCTTCGGCAAATAGACGTTGACGCGCTCGGACGGGTCGGGCGGATCGACGCCGACCATGAAGAAGGCTGCAACGTCGGAGCCCTTCGGCAGCACGATGCGCTCGATCGGGGTCGGCTCCGGCAATGGCTTGCCTTGCTCGACCCAGCCGTCGACGGTTTGCGCCAGCGTTTGCTCGGCGCGCTCGATCGCGTCTTCCTGCGATCGTCCCGCGGCGACGCAGCCGGGAAAATCCGGAAACCACGCCCCGAACGCGCCGCGCGGACCGCGCTCCAGCACGGCCGGATAAAGCCGTCTCTTCATTCTGGCCTCCGTCGCCGCAGTATGCTATTTCACACACCTCGGTGTGTCAAATCACACAACACGCGACATCGTGGGAGCGCGCGGCAATGGACCCGCAAGCCGAACTCCGCATCGTCCGCGCGGCCTATGCCAAGCAGATCCTGGCCGCCGCCAACACCATCAATCCGCGGCTGACGGAGGCCTTCGCCGCCATTCGCCGCGAGGACTTCGTCGGCCCGGGACCATGGATGATGCTGCGCTGGTGGAGCCGCGACTATGCGCCGACGCCCGATGCCGACCCGGTCTATCTCTACACCAACGATCTCGTCGCCTTGCGACCCGAGCGACGTCTCAACAACGGCCAGCCCTCGCTGCATGCCTATCTCATGCACCAGGCCGCACCCACCGCCGGCGAGCACGTGGTGCATATCGGCACGGGCACGGGGTACTACACCGCGATCCTCGCGCATCTGGTCGGACCGTCCGGCCGCGTGACCGGCATCGAATACGATCCGGACCTTGCGGCAGACGCTCGCGCCAATCTCGCCGCTTGCGCAAATGTCGAGATCATCCAGGGCGACGGCACACAGGTCGCGTTCGAGTCCGCCGACGTGATCTATGTCAACGCCGGCTGCACCCGGCCTGTCGCGCGATGGCTCGACGGGCTCGCCGCCGGCGGCCGTCTGATCCTGCCGCTGACTTCGGATGAGGGATTCAAGGGCGGCGCGCCGGAGCAGGTGGCGCGATCCGGCGCCGTGTTCCGGATCCGGCGCGAGGAGGCAGCGTACCGGGCGGACTGGATATCACCGGTCGCGATCATTCCCTGCGACGGCGGCCGGGACGAGACGTCCGAAAAAACGCTCGCCGAAGCCTTCGCCCGCGGCGGCTGGCAGAAGGTGACGCAGCTCTATCGCGACGCCGGGATCCCCGATGAACGTTGCTGGCTGCGTGGGCCAGGCTGGTGCCTGGCTTACGATTGAGCGCGGCTACTTGCGGGCAAAGACCAAAATCATGTTGTTGGCCGGCATCTCGAAGCTGCCGGCGAGCTTGAGCCCGACGCGCTCCGCAAGCGTCTCGAGATCGGCGATATCGCGCACCCCCCACTCGGCGTCGCGCTCGCGCAGCGACGTGTCGAACACGGCATTGCTGAGCGCGGTGTGCTTGCCGCCGCGCTTGAACGGGCCGTAGAGCAACAGCCGGCCGTCGGCGCGCAGGTGCCGCGCGGCGCCGGCGAACAGGCCCTCGGCCACGCGCCACGGCGCGATGTGGATCACATTGGCGCAGAAGATCGCGAGCAGTTTGTCCGGACCTTTGCCGTCCGACGGCACCGGCGACCAAGCCGGGTCGGACAGATCAATCGGCTGCGGCGGCCGGATGTTCGGAAGGGCGGCATGCGCGCGCCAGGCCTCGATGCTGCGCAGGTGCGCCGCATGGAGGTCGCTCGGCCACCAAGTGATGTCGGGCGTCTGACCGGCGAAATAGACGACATGCTGGCCGGTGCCGCTGCCGGCTTCCAGCACATCGCCGGATTGGCCGGCGAGGTGATCTTTCAGAACTGCCCAGATCGGCTGATGGTTGCGATGGAACGCCGGCGCATCGAGCCGCCCGTCCGCCTCGACCGGCCGGCCGTCCTTGCCAAACTCCGCCACGAATTCCGCCACCGCGCTTCTCCCTACGCCTCAGCCGCATCTCAACCGCACAAACATGACAGGCGGAAGGCGCAGGACATGCGCTCCAGTGCCGGACTGCCCCTGTGGCATTAACCCCGTCGCAACGCGCCTATTCTCCGTGTTGCCAGCCGATGGCCTTTGTGCTTTCCACTCTTTATATTGCGATGGGATCATCGAGATTGAAGCCCGGGAAACGTCCTTGATCGCCACTTTCTCCAAGCCAGCCTTCGTCCTGGCGCTGCTCGCAGGCACCGCCATGGCCGCGCCCGCGCAGGCCCAGTCCGCCGCCGAGGGACAGAAGCTCGCCTTCGACCGCGGCAAGGGCAATTGCCTGACCTGCCACGTCATCAAGGGCGGCGACCTGCCCGGCACGATCGGCCCCGAGCTGAGCGGCCTGAAGGCCAAATACAGCCGTGACGAGCTGATCGCGATCGTGACCGACGAAACCAAGCGCAATCCGCAGACGGTGATGCCGCCGTTCGGCCGAAACCGGATTTTGAGCGAGAAGGAAATCGACGCGGTGGTGGACTTCCTGCAGACGCTGTGACGCCGCGACCGTCGCTTGAGGAGATTTTTTTCGATGAACATCACGACCACCGAATTTTTCAAAGCGCGCCGCATGGTGCTGAAGGGCGCCGGCATCGCCGCGCTGATCGGCCTCGGGGGCATTCCGTTCGACGTGCCGCAGGCGCTCGCCGCCGCCAACGACAAATATCCCGAAGACGCATTCAAGCAGAAGAACGAGGCCGACGCGATCAAGGCGCTCTATGGCAAGACCGCCGAGCCGTCGGACAAGATCAAGATGGATGCGCCGGAGATCGCCGAGAACGGCGCGGTGGTGCCGATCTCCGCCACCACGACGCTGGCCGACGTCACCTCGATCTCGTTTCTGGTGAGCGAGAATCCGATCTCGCTGGTCGCCTCATACAGGATTCCGGCCGGCACGCTGCCGACCGTCTCCAACCGCATCAAGATGGCGAAGACCAGCAACGTCACCGCGATCGTCGAGGCCGGCGGCAAGCTCTACAGCGCCAAAAAGGAAATCAAGGTCACCGTCGGCGGCTGCGGCGGCTGAGTACGCATGATCCGGAAAGTGGGAACCGGTTTTCCGACAAGATCATGCGCAAACAATAGGGATAATCAGATGGCATCGAGCATTCGCGTGCGCGCCACGTCAAACGGCGACACCACCGAGGTGCAGGCTCTGATCCAGCATCCGATGGATTCCGGCTTCGTCAAGGACGCCAAGGGCGAGATCATTCCGCCGCATTTCATCCAGCAGCTCACCTTCGAATATGACGGCAAGCCGGTGTTCGTCGCCGACTGGGGCGGCGGCGTCTCCAAGGATCCCTATGTCAAGTTCGCCTTCAAGGGCGGCAAGAAGGGCGACGATCTGAAGGTCAGCTGGGTCGACAACAAGGGCGCGACCGACACCGCCACGGCGAAGATTCAATGACGCGGCGCCTCGCAATCCGTGCAGCACTCGCGACGTTCGCGCTCGGCGTGCTGGCGCTCGCGCCGGCCGCGCGGGCGGCCGACACCGTCGATCCCGCCGCCGACAAGGCCGCGTTCCAGAAATTCTTCACCAGCAAATTCCCCAAGCTGAAGCTCGAGGATTTCGTCAACGGTCCCTATTCGATGAATGAGGACCTGCACAGGCAGTGGGAGGAGAAGGAGCAGTTTCCGCCCTACGAGTTCTCGCTCGAAGCCGGCAAAGAGATGTTCGCGACGCCGTTCAAGAACGGCAAGACCTACGCCGACTGCTTCCCGAACAAGGGCATCGGTATCCGCCAGAACTATCCCTATTTCGACGAGAAGGAAGGCAAGGTCGTCACGCTCGAGCTCGCGCTCAACCGCTGCCGCGAAGCTAATGGCGAGGCGCCGTTCTCCTATGTGAAGGACGACATGGCGGCGCTCACCGCCTACATGGCCTTCACCTCGCGCGGCAAGCCGATGGACATCAAGATCCCGAACGATCCGCGCGCGCTCGAGGCCTATCAGAAGGGCAAGGAGTATTTCTACACCCGCCGCGGCCAGCTCAATTTCTCCTGCGCCACCTGCCACATCCAGAGCCCGGGCGAGCGGATCCGCGCCGAGGTGCTGGCGCCGGCGCTCGGCATCCTGAACGCGATGCCGATCTACCGCTCCGAATGGAGCGGCATGGGCACGACCAGCCGCCGCTTCACCACCTGCAACAGCCAGATCCGCGGCGTGCCGCTCAATCCGCAGGACGACGAGTACCGCAACCTCGAATACTATCTGTCCTATGTCAGCAACGGGCTGCCGATTTCGGGTCCGGGAGCACGGCCATGAGCGCGGCCATCAAAACTGTCCTCGCAGCATCAGCCCTGCTGATCGCAGCGGCGACCTGTGCCCTCGCCGCCTCCGAAGCCGACTACAAGGCCGCCTACGCCGCCGCCGAAGCCGCCAACAAGGAGGCAGGCAGCCTGCGCAATCAGTGGACCACCACCGCCTCGACACTATCTGCCGCAAAAAAGGCCGGTGAGGCTGGTGATTTCGACACCGCCGTCGCCAAGGCCAAGGAGGCCGAGGCACTGGCAAAGGCCTCGATCTTCCAGGCCACCAGCGAAAAGGAACGCTGGAAGGACATGGAAGTTCGTTAAGAGCGCGCAGGCCAGGGGCCGCGCGGAGAGAATGATGATCATCCGCCGCCGGGAATTCCTGAAAGCTGCGGCCGCCGCAACGCTGACGGCCGGTCTGCCGCGCCTTGCGCGCAGCGCCGATACCGCCAGCGTCTACGACCTCGAGCGGTTCGGCAACGCCCGCATCCTGCACATGACCGATACGCATGCGCAGCTGAAGCCGGTGTTCTTCCGCGAGCCCGGCGTCAATCTCGGCGTCGGCGCGATGGCCGGCCAGCCGCCGCACCTCGTCGGCAAGGCCTTCCTCGACCGCTTCGGCATCCGGCCCGACAGCGCCGACGCCTATGCCTTCACCTGCGTCGAATTCGAGAAGGCCGCCGGCCGCTTCGGCCGGCTCGGCGGCTTCGCCCACCTGAAGACACTGGTCGACAAGCTGCGCGCCGATGTCGGCGAAAAGCGTTCGATCCTGCTCGACGGCGGCGACCTCTGGCAGGGCTCGGCGCTCGCCAACGCCATGAACGGCGCCGACATGGTGGAGGCCGCCAATCTGCTCGGCATCGAGGCGATGACCGGGCACTGGGAATTCACCTATGGCGAGCAGGTGCTGCGCGACAACCTCTCCCGCTTCAAGGGCGAGTTCCTGGCGCAGAACGTGTTCCTGACCGAGGAAGCCGCGTTCAACGACGCCAAGGCGTTCGACCCGGCTTCGGGACGGGTGTTCAAGCCGTCCTTCATCAAGGAGATCGGCGGCCATCGCGTTGCGATCATCGGCCAGGCCTTCCCCTACGTGCCGATCGCGCATCCGAAGCGCTTCACGCCGGACTGGAAGTTCGGCATCCGCGACGAGGAGCTGCAGAAGCTCGTCGACGGCCATCGCAACAACGACAAGGTCGAGGCGGTGATCCTGCTGTCACATAACGGCATGGATGTCGACCTCAAGCTCGCCAGCCGCGTCACCGGCATCGACGTCATCCTCGGCGGCCACACCCACGACGCGATCCCGATCCCGATCACGGTGACCAATGCCGGCGGCGTCACGCTGGTGACCAATGCCGGCTCCAACGGCAAGTTCATCGGCGTGCTCGATCTCGATCTTGCCAAGGGCAAGGTCGCCAACGTCCGCTACCGGCTGCTGCCGGTGTTCGCCGAATTGCTGAAGCCCGATCCTGCGATGCAGACGCTGATCGACAAGATGCGCGATCCGCATGCCGACGAATGGAACACCAAGCTGGCCTCGGCCGACCGGCTGCTCTACCGCCGCGGCAATTTCTCCGGCACCGTCGACCAGTTGATCTGCGATGCGCTGCTGAACGAGCTCGACGCCGAGATCGCGCTGTCGCCGGGCTTCCGCTGGGGCATCACCACGCTCGCCGGCCAGCCGCTAACCATGGAAGACGTGCTGTCGGAAACCGCGATCACCTATCCGGAGACCTACGTCGCCAAGATGACGGGCAGCCAGATCAAGGATGTGCTGGAAGACGTCTGCGACAATCTGTTCAACGTCGATCCCTATTATCAGCAGGGCGGCGACATGGTTCGCGTCGGCGGCCTCGCCTACACCTGCACGCCGGCCGAGACTGTCGGCAAGCGCATTTCCGAGCTGAAGTTGGGCAACGGCAAGCGTCTCGAAGCCGGCAAGCACTACAAGGTCGCAGGCTGGGCCTCGGTCAACCAGCAGAGCGGCGCGCCGATCTGGGATGTCGTCGCCAGGCACCTGCGCTCCGGCCGGCCGCCGAACCGCGACGAACCCGGCGTGACGCTGAAAGGCGTCGAGGACAACCCGGGCATCGCGAGGCACGGATGACGCGCCGCGCGCTGATCGCGGCATTCGGCCTTGCTGCGCTCGCGCTGGCGACGCCGCTCGCGCGTGCCCAGCAGGCGCCGTTGCAGGACAAGCCGTTCGCCGAGCACAAGGTCGTGCTGCAGCTCTCCGACAACGATCCGAGGAAGCAAGGCCTCGTCATCAGCGTCGCCAACAATCTGATGAAGCACTACGACCCCGACAAGGTCGCGGTCGAGATCGTCGCCTTCGGCCCGGGCATCGACCTGCTCAAGCCCGACAACCCGAACCGCAAGCTGGTCGAGAGCCTGGTCGCGCAGGGCGCGCGGGTCGACATCTGCCTCAACACCGTCGACACGATCGAACGCGACAGCGGCAAGCGGCCGGACTACATCGCCGCCGCCACCCCCGTGCAGGTCGGCGTCGCGCAGATCTTGCTGCTCACCGAGAACGGATACACGCTGGTCCGGCCGTAACGGCCCCGTCGTCATTGCGAGCCAACGGGTCGCGCGAACGCGCGCCCGCAGGAGCAGGCTGGAGTTACGTGCGGCCGTAACTTCGTCTCTTCCACGACCTCGATGCATATCCCCTCATCCTGAGGCGCGAGCGGAGCGAGCCTCGAAGGATGCACGGCCCAGATGCCTTGTCCCATTCGCGGAAAGACCCGGGCCGTCCACCCTTCGAGACGCGCGCAAGAGCGCGCTCCTCAGGGTGACGGGATCCGGCTGGGGTGGGGATGGATTTGCTTTGAACGGACCCTATCTATGGAATAATATCCTCCATGTGACCTCGGCCCGGAGAATAGGTAAGCCGTCATGATCTTTCGCCAGCTCTTCGACAGCGTATCCGGAACCTACAGCTATCTGCTCGCGAGCCGCGCCGGCGGCGAGGCACTGATCCTCGATCCGGTGCTGGAGAAGGCCGATCGCTACTGCAAGCTGCTCCAGGAACTTGACCTCAGGCTGGTCAAGGCCGTCGATACGCACCTGCACGCCGATCACGTCACCGGCCTCGGCGAGCTGCGCGACCGCACCCAGTGCATCACCATCATGGGCGAGCAGAGCAAGGCCGACGTGGTGTCGATGCGCGTCTCCGACGGCGACAAGGTGACGATCGAGGGCCTCTGCCTCGAGGCGTTGTACACGCCCGGCCACACCGACGATTCCTATAGTTATTTAATGGGCGACCGCGTCTTCACCGGCGACACGCTGCTGATCCGCGGCACCGGCCGCACCGACTTCCAGAACGGCAGCGCGCGGGCGCAGTACGATTCGATCTTCAACCGGCTGCTGAAGCTGCCGGAGGAGACCATGGTGTTCCCCGCGCATGATTACAAGGGCGACACCGTCTCCACCATCGGCGAGGAGAAGCGCTACAATCCGCGGCTGCAGGTCAAATCGATCGACGACTATGTCGAGCTGATGAACAACCTCAATTTGCCGAACCCGAAGCTGATGGACGTCGTGGTGCCCGCCAACATGCATGTCGGCCTGCACCAGGACGAACTCGCCAAGGAAGGCCTCTCCCTCAGCGCGCGCGACGCCATCGCGAGTCTCGGCCGCCCCGATATCCTTCTGGTCGATTTGCGCGAGAGCGCCGAGCGGGCCAAGCACGGCACGCTCGCGGGCGCGCTGCACGCGCCCTATCCGGGGATTTGCGCCACCCTGCAGCCCGGCGGCATGCTGCGCGAGGTCGCCGCCGCAACCGGCCGCCGCGTCGTGTTCTTCTGCGCCTTCGGCGAGCGCTCGGCGATGGCGGTGGCCGCCGCGAAGAAGGCGGGACTGGCCAACACCGCGCATATCGATGGCGGCATCGACGCCTGGAAGAAGGCCGGCGGGCCGGTGGTGATGGGATAGTCTCATAACCCTTTAGCTCGCTCGCAAATATCTCACCGTCACCCTGAGGTGCGAGCGAAGCGAGCCTCGAAGGTCGACGGCCACACTCCTTCCGCGAACTCCTGGAAGTATCCGGGCCGTGCATCCTTCGAGACGCGGCTTCGCCGCTCCTCAGGATGACGGGTTTGGAAGGTCACTGCGTCACTCGCTGCAACTCTTCCGTCAGGCGATCCAGCGCATCCGCCAGCATCACGCCGCCGCACACCGTGAGCCGCTCCGGCAGCACGATGCGCTTGCTTTGCGGATAGAAGCGCTCCAGCGCCGGATGCAGCAGGAAGGCGCGGCCGTCATCCTCGGCGCGGTCGCCGGCTTCCGACACCAGGATGAAATCCGGCCGCAGTTTTACGATCGCCTCCAGCGAAGCAAACCCGCCTGCGCCGACGCCAAGTTCGCCGGCGGCGTTGGCGAGGCCGGCTGCCGCCAGCAGCGAGCTGACCAGGCTATGGTCGCCCGAGACAAAGCCGCGCCGCTCCAGCGGCAGCACGCGGTAATGATGCGCGCTTGCCGCCGCCCGCGCATGCGCGATCGCCGCATCGAGGCGCGCGATCTCGGCCTCCGCGCGATCGGGGTGCTGCACCACATCGCCCATCGCGCGGATCTGGTCCTTCACCTCGTCCAGCGTGCGCGGCACCGTGAATTCGACGAGGTGCAGCCCGTGGGCCTTCAACAGATCACGGGTCGCGCGCTTGTCGAACAGGCTGACCACGACGAGGTCGGGCTTGAGCAGCAACACGTCCTCGGCCTCGCCGGACAAGCGCGGAAAGTTTCGCGCCTTCTCCGCGGCCCAGGATTGCCAGGCATCGCGCGAGAAGCGGCTGAGGCCGATGATCTGATCCGGGTCGGCCAGCGACAGCACGAGCTGGTCGCTGCAGACATTCATCGAGACGATGCGCGGTCCGGCGGCGAACGCGGCACCGGCGGAAATAAGCCACAGCACTATGGCGACCACCGCTCCAAGATGAAGCGAAGCGAGATGGCTGCCACGCTGACGCTGAGCCCCCTCTCCCGTTTGCGGCAGGGGTGTCCGGGGAAATTCAGGCATAGCGGAGCTCCATCTGGTCAGGTGAGATGGTTGATTTCCGACGGCTGGGGTTGATGGGCGGAGGTTTGTCGATGGCAGCGAGGGATCGACGCGTGAGCAGGAGCTGGCCGACGAGTTCGGCGAACCTGAGCGGGAGCATTTTGATGCAGTTGGTGTGAGCGGCGATGCGCAGCAGCAGGTAGGCAATCATCGCAGCGAGCACCTGAAGGCGGATCGCGTTGTCGTTGGCGCCGAGGAACTTGCGAATATCGAGATGCTGCTTGATCCAGCGGAACAGCAGCTCGATTTGCCATCGGCTCTTGTAGAGGGCGGCGATCTCGACGGCGCTACGGGCAGGGTCGTTGGTCAGGAGTGTGATCTTGCCGCCTTTCTCGCGTCTGATCTTGATGCGGCGGAGCGGGATTGGAAGGCGCGAATCGCCCTTGCTGGTGAGCTTCACCTCGTCATCGGCAAGGATTTCGAAGCCATCCCCGTTACGCTTGCGGATGGCGCGATGCCTGAGCGAGCGAAGACGGATGCTCGTCTTCGCCCGGGTAACGAAGAAAGCCTTGCTATCATTGATCTTCTGCCACCAGTCGAAACGGCAATAGCCCTTGTCAAACACATAGGTGGTGGCGGGCTGGATTGGGGTCTGTCGGCCGATCTCGATGTCATTGACGTTCGCGGCCGTCATCTCGACGCAGGTCGGGACATCGCTCCTTGGGTCGTAGACGACATGCAGCTTCATGCCGCGGATGCGGCCGTTCCACGTCGCCCAACTGCAGACCTTGCCGAGCGGGATCGGACTGGCGTCGATCAGACGCACCATCTCCATGCCTTCACTCCGCAGCTGGCGACGCGCCATCGCCGACAGCGCCGCAAAGGTTTGCGCGAAAATGCCGATCGGACGGCGGGCATTGGCATCGGACAACGTCGAGCGCGACAGCTTGCCGGTTCCCAAGTGATAGTGATGCTGCGAATTGGCGTTGAAGCCAGTCACTACCCCGCGCAGACTGCTGTTGCCGCTAAGCTGGGCATAGATCAGCGCCACCAGATGATCCCAGCTCCTGAACGACTTGTCGTAGGCATCCCCGTCCAGACGATCCACAACCGTCTGAAACTGCCGTCGATTGATCGGTTCAAGCAGCCTTCCAAAAATGCTACCGCGATATCGCATGCTCGGCCCTCTGTGTCTCGACAACCAGAAAAGACCGATTTGCCTCGGTCCTGCCGAGCATGCACCGCGACACAGTGAATCATTCCCCGGACACCCCTGCCTTTCAGGGGGAGGGTTGGGGTGGGGGTTTCGCCGCGAGCCATATCGTAGAGAGAGCCCCCACCCGCTGCCCTCTTCGAGCGCAGCGACCTCCCCCGCAAGCGGGAGAGGTGAACTGAGCTCGTGGTGAGGCCGTGGCCACATCACACGTCCGCCCATGGCACGATGACGACCTCGCGCTGAAATTCGGCGCGATAGGCGCTGATGCGGAACACGCTAGCGAGGACGCTCTCCGACAATGCCTCGACGGGCGCGCCCTGCGCGGCCAGCCGCCCTTCCGACAGCACCAGCACGTGATCGGCGAAGCGCGCGGCAAGTCCCAGGTCATGCGTCACCACGATCACCAGCACGCCGCTGTCGGCGACATTGCGCAGCTTCTGCATCACGTCGATCTGGTGGCGCGGATCGAGCGAGGCGGTCGGCTCGTCGGCGAGAATCACCGGCGCCTCCACCGCGAGCACCCGGGCCAGTGCGACGCGGCTGCGCTCGCCGCCGGAGAGTTCGGTGACGCGGCGATCGCTGAATTCGGTGACGTCAACCGCCTGCATGGCGCGCAGCACCGCCTCCATATCCGTCTGCGACAGCCGCGCCGGATCGGTCGCGCCGTGCGGATAGCGGCCGAGCGCGACGATGTCGCGCGCCGGCAGCGGCCAGTGCACCATGTGCCCCTGCGGCAGATAGGCGAAACGCTTCGCGCGCTCGCGCAGCGGCAGCGACGCCAGCGGATCGCCGCCGATCCGGATCTCGCCGCCCGACGAAATCAGCCCGGCCAGTGCACGCAGCAGCGTGGTCTTGCCGGCGCCGTTCGGGCCGACCAGCGCGACCAGATGGCCCGACGGCAGCGACAGCGAGACATCGTGCAGCACCTTGCGGCTGCCGAGTGAGGCATTGAGCGCCGCGGCGGAGAGCAGCGTCATGCCACGCCTCCGCCGAGCGCGCGGCGCTCGCGCATGATCAGATAGAGGAAGAACGGCACGCCGATGATCGAGGTCAGCACGCCGACCTTGATGTCCGAGGTTGAAGGAATGATGCGCACCGCGATGTCGGCGGCGAGCAGCAGCGCCGAGCCGGTGAGCGCGCTCGGCACCAAGAGCCGCGCCGGATCGTGACCGATCACGGGACGCATCAGATGCGGCGCGACGAGGCCGATGAAACCGATCGTGCCGGTGACTGCGACCGCGCCGCCGACGCCAAGCGCCACGCCCGTGATCACGAAGAGCCGCAACCGCCCGACGTCGACGCCGAGGCTCTGCGCCGCCTCCTCGCCAAGCGTCAGCGCGCGGAAGGCGCTCGCCTGGCTGAGCAGGATGGCGGCGCCCGCGACGATGAAGGGCAGCGCCAGCGCCACGTGCTGGAAGCTGCGGTCCTCCAGCGAGCCGAGCAGCCAGAACGCGATCTCCAGCACCACAAACGGATTGCTCGAGAGATTCATCACCAGTGCGGTCGCGGCTCCCGCAAAGCTCGAGATCGCGAGCCCAGCGAGGATCAGGATCAACAGCCCGGCATTGCGGCCGGCGATCGCAAGCAGCGCGAACACCGAGCCGAACGCGGCGATGATCGCCACCACCGGCAGCGCGTAGGAGCGCACATCGGCGAGGCCCAGCGCGATCACCAGCACCGCGCCGAACGCCGCCGATTGCGGCGCGCCGAACAGCGACGGCGAGGCCAGCGGATTGCGCAGCAGCCCTTGCAGCGCCGCACCGGACAGCCCGAGAATGCCGCCGATCGCAAATGCCAGGATGGTGCGCGGCAGGCGGATCTCGCGCACGATCACCTGCGCCACATCGCTGCTGCCGCCGAACAGCGCCTCGACCACCGCGAGCGGCGACAGCCGCACCGGCCCGATGCCGAGCGAGAGCACACACAACAGGACCACGAGCGCGAGCAGCGCCGCCGTGGCGCCCCACCGGCGCCGCGCCGCGACCTCGGCCGCCAAGGCAAAATCCTGCACGCTCATCGGATCCATGCTCTTACAGCGATCGCCGTGGCAGACAAGCGACACTCGACAAAAACCGTGGCCGCGCGGCCGCCGCCCGACTTCCGCCGGATTGACTTTGCTACCCGGCCGAACCCTAGATGAACATGACGGTTCTTTCATGAGATGAAAAGGGAATGCGGTACGGGGAAACTTCCCCAACGCCGCGGCTGCCCCCGCAACTGTATGCGGTGAATCCTTCGTCACAGGCCACTGGGAATCTCGGTCCTGGGAAGGCGACGAAGGGTAACGACCCGCGAGCCAGGAGACCTGCCGTCAGCCGTGGTCACACGCGATGCTGCCGGTCGGGGAGTACAGGCATGAGCTTCACCTGATGCTGTGAGCACGATGGTGAGACTGGTTCGCGGTGACGTGCCACTGACGTTGCCGAGGCCTTGCTTATGTTCTCCTTCCCTTTCCATCGGCGGCGCCGCGCGCTTCTGCTCGCGTCGACGATGATCGCGCCGGCGATCCTTGTCTCCGCAGCGCGGGCGCAGGAGGCACCCGCTCCCGATCAGCTGCCGGCGATCGAAGTCACCAAGCCGGGCGACCAGAACGTCACGCGCGCCAGGCCGGCCGCTGACGAAGCGCCGGCGCCGCGACGCCCGGCGCCGGGCACCTCGCAAGGCAACAATACAGGCAGCGGAGCCGGATCGGGCACGACAGGGACCGGCGTGGCCACCGGAACGGGCGGCACCGGCGGCCGCCAGTTCGCCGGCATTGTCGGCTCCTCCTCGGCCGTGATCACCGCCGACGACATCGCGCATTCGCCGGTGCAGTCGTTACCCGAGATCCTCGCGCAGGTGCCGGGCGTGCAGCTGCAAACGCCCTATGGCGGACCGAACGGCGCCAAGACGTCGGTCGACCTGCGCGGCTTCGGCGCATTCGCGACCGACAATACCCTTTTCCTGCTCAACGGCCGCCGCCTCAACGACGTCGACAAGGCCGGCTTCGACCTCACCACGATTCCGCTCGATTCGATCGAGCGCATCGAGATCACGCGCGGCAACAGCGGCGCGGTGCTCTACGGCGACAACGCGGTGGGCGGCGTCGTCAACATCATCACCAAGACCGGCGTCGGCGGCCCGCCGACGACGATGCGGGCCGAGGCCGGAGTTGGCTCGTTCAACACCCGCATGGCCGCGGTCTCCGCGGCGCTCAATTCCGGCCCGTGGTCCACCTCGTTCTACGGCAACGGCATCAAGTCGGACGGCTACCGCGTCAACAATGCGCTCGACCAGCGCAACGCCGTCGGCAACATCAACTACACGACGCCTGATCTCACCGCCTTCCTGACCGTCACCGGCAGCGACCAGAAGCTCGGCCTACCCGGCGGACGGCTGGTCGATCCGTCGATCGGCGTGAACGAGCTGCTCACCGATCGCCGCGGCGCCGCGACGCCCTTCGACTATGCCAACCAGCAGACCGCCAGCGTCACCGCCGGCTTCACCAAGACGCTGATGAACGGCGTCGACCTCATCGTCGACGGCGGCTGGCGGCAGCGCGAGACGCAGAGCGGCTTCTTCGGCACGGTGCCGACCATCAGCTTCGCCTCGACCTACAATGACGCCGCGCTGCAGACCTGGTCGCTGACGCCGCGGCTCAGCGTCAAGAATGTGATGCTGGGCGTGCCGTCGACGATCCTGACCGGCATCGACTATTACGATTCGAGCTTCCGCGAGGCGCGCGGCGCCTATCAGGGCGTCGACCCGTTCCACATCTACAATATCGAGCAGCAGAGCGTGGCCGGCTATTGGCAACATACGCTGGGCCTGTTGCCAACGACCGACATCTCCTACGGCGCGCGCGTCCAGAATACCAGCATCTCGGCGCGCGATCGCTACGACCCGAATGCGCCATTCGCGTTCGACACGCAGGCGGCACCGCTCGACAGCAACGAGACGCAATACGCCCTGCATGTCGGCGCCGAGCATCGCCTGACCGACACCTTCTCGGTGTTCGGCCGCGCGGCGCGCGCGTTCCGCACGCCCGATGTCGACGAGCGCGTCGCATCCGGACCGTCGTTCGATCCGCTGACCTTCGCCCCGATCCCGCAGAATTTCCAGCTCAAGACCCAGACATCGCAGGACGTCGAGGGCGGCTTCCGGGTCAAGACCAACCTGTTTCAGGTCCAGACCAGCGTCTATCTGATGGATCTCGAGAACGAGATCCATTTCAACCCGGTGCTGTTCTTCAACACCAACCTCGACCCCACCCGCCGCTATGGCTCGGAAACCAGTGCCTCGCTCAAGTTCAGCGATACGGTGACCCTGCGCGGCGGCATGGCGATCACCCGCGCGGTGTTCCGCGAAGGCATCTGGACCGGCAACGACGTGCCGCTGGTGTCGCGCTACACCGGCAATCTCGGCGTCACCTGGAATATCTGGCAGAACTATCTGGTGTTCGACGCCACGGTGCGGGCCTGGAGTTCGCGCATCATGGACAACGATCAGGCCAACACCCAGAGCCGGATTCCCGGCAACGCCACCGCCGATATCAAGCTGAGCGGGCAAGTTGACCGCTTCTTCTGGTCACTAAGCGTGAACAACCTGTTCAACGCGCTCTATTACGACTACGCCATCGCGAGCACGTTCACCGAAGGCCGCTTCTCGGCCTATCCGCTGCCCGGCCGCACCTACATGGTAAAGGCCGGCGCGACGTTTTAGAGCGTGAACCGGTGGGGCGGGTCTGCCCCGCGCACCGTCTCCGAACATTACAAACGCACCGAAACTGGGGTAGAGTTCCGGCAGCTGATTTGACCCGCGCAGGGGAAACGCATGGCCAAGGCCGGGAAGCAGACCAAGGGCGGCACGAAGATCAAGGACAAGACCGACGACAAGTCGAAGAAGCCTCCGCCACCCGCAGCGTTGCAGGACGACGAGTACTATGAGGACGGCGACATCGCCACGCCGAAGCTCGACCGCTACGGCAATGATGACGAGCCGTTGTGAGGCTATGCGATATCCATCCTCACGTCGTCCCGGCGAAGGCCGGGACCCATTGCCACCGGATTGGGTTGTTGAAATAGGCTGCGGCCCCAGCGATACGCAACAATCGCCAGCGATGGTTATGGGTCCCGGGTCGCGCTGCGCTTGCCCGGGACGACGCGGATGGAGCTAGTCAAAGGCTTCGTCCCCGATCTCCCTGATACGCGCACGGTCGCGCAGCTGCGCGCCGGGTCGCGCGCGGCGGCCTCGTAGCTCGCGAGCTGCCGAGCCCGGCTCGCCGTCGCCAAGCAGACATTAGGTCGCAGCGGGGTCATGGGCTGCCCCCCCCTTCCGGATTGGTTGCCGTGCTAGGCTCGCATGGACGCTGGGTCCTTGCTGGGGGCGGTGCCATGAGGTTTGCGAAGGCGGTGCTCACGGTCTTCTGCATGATCGCGTCGATGTGCGATCCGTCCAATGCGCAACAGGCCCCCAGGAAACTAGGAATCCTCGTCAACGGCAGCCCGTCGCCGCTGTTCGATTCCATCAAGAAAAACCTTCTGAGCGACTTCGCCGAGCGCGGCTATCTCGAAGGACGCGACATCGTCATCGAGCCGCGATTTGCCGAATCGAAGCTCGAGCGCCTTCCCGGTCTCGCCTCGGAGCTGGTCGGCGCGAATGTGGATGTCATCCTCGCACTCGGTGGCCCGGCGTCGGTCGCGTCGCAGAAGGCCACGTCGACGATCCCGGTGATCTTTGCGATCGTGACCGATCCGGTCGCGTTGAAGCTTGTCGCCTCGATGGAAAAACCGGGAGGCAATGTCACGGGCCTCACCAACCTCGATCCGCAGCAGGCCAGCGACCAGTTCAAGCTTCTGAAGGAGGCATTCCCCGGGATCACGCGCGTTGCGATTCTCAGTGATCAAACGATCCCCGGCGCGGATGAACGCGGGCTCGCCCCGATTGACCGCGCCAACGAGGCCGCAGCCAAGGCCCAGGGGCTGGAGCCGCAAATCTTGAAGGTCAAGGGTGCGGACGATCTGGAGGCCGCGATTGCCGGGATGGCAAAGGAGCGCGCGGAGGCGCTGCTGGTCCTTGAAGTGCCGGTGCCCTGGAGCAATCGAAAACGAGTCGGTGAACTGGCCATCAAGAACCGCTTGCCGGCAATGTTTCCCGGCGGCCAGGCGGACGCCGGCGGGGTGATTACTTATGGGGCCAACGTCGCCGATACATGGCGCGAGTTTGCGACATTCGCCGACAAGATTTTCAAGGGCGCGAAGCCGGGCGACCTGCCAGTCGGCGTCGTCACCAAGCGAGAGCTGATATTCAATCTCCAGGCGGCCCAGGCCGTGGGCGTCGAGATTCCACCGGAGCTCTTGAAGCGCGCAGACAAGATCGTGCGGTGAATTCGCGCTGGAGGGATACTAGCGGAAATCGCCATTCTCGATCGCCTTGATGCTGCCGCGATCGAGCAGATGCGCGCCAAAGCCGCCGCGCGCCAGCGATGAGGCGATCTGCGGTGATGCCAGCAGCAGCACTGTCGTCATCGCAAGCGGCACGGCGCTGAGCCAGTCGAGCCGCACCGGCGTCAGCTCTTCGCTGCTTCCCCGATAGTGCCCTTCGCCCGCGGCGATGCGGCCGCATTCCCGGATCAGGTCACGCCGCGTACCATCGCGCGACGCACTGCCGAGCAGCGCCTGCATCGCCAGATGCGTCCGCACCCCGGCGCGCCCCTCGGCCAGCGGCGCCGGCGTTTCGCCGCGCGAGACGCGCAGCAGCAGGTCGACCAGATCGACGCCCGACTGAAAGGCGTTCATCGGCTCGACCAGCCGTGGGTTGCAGTCGATCAGCAGCGGCGTCGCGCTGTCGAGCGGCATGATGACGTCGACCGAGAGCGCACCGTGCCAACCAAGATGCGCGCCGATGGTCTCGAGGCCGGCGCGGATCGCCGGCCGGCTCACGCTCTCCTTGATCGCCTCGCCGCCGCCGACACCGGCCGCAATCTGGCGGTAGGCATGGAAGCCGACGAGCGTGCCGTGGCAGAACACCGACTGCGCCTTCTCGACCGTGCCGGTGACCAGATCCTGCGCCAGCACCTCGCCGGCAAAATCGCCTGAGGATTCGAGGTCGTAGAGCGCGCGATTGAGATCACCAGCGTCGCGCACGAACCAGACACCGCGGCTGGCGGTGCCGACCGACGTTTTGACAACGGAGGGAAAGCGCACCGCCTCGCGCAGCTCCTCGGCCGAGTTCACGATCCGGGTCGGCGGCTGCGGCAGGCCGAGCCGGTCGAGCAGGCGGCTGAACCCGGCCTTGCTGTGCACGGCGCGATAGCTGGCGAAATCCGGCAGCGCGAGGCCAGTACGTGAGGCCAGCCCCGCCGCGGCGCGGGCGAACAGAAATCCCTGTTCATGGGTCGGCAGCAGCACATCGAAATGCCGCGACGCCAACAGGCGCTCGACGAAGCGCAGGAAGCCGGCCGGATCCGACCGCAGCGGCGGACAATGGTGGTATTTGCGGACAAAGCGCGAGTAGCGCGCCAGGCACCAGCGCGAGGGGTCGCAAACCTCGACGTGATGGCCGGCCAGTCCGAGGATCGTGACCGCCTCGCGGCCGGAGGTGCTGGAGCCCTCCGACACCAGCACGCGGAGCTGCTTTTTGGCGTCGATCATGGCCGATCATCGCCGTGCCGCCGTGCTTTGTCGCCGCATTTAATGCCGCATGTGTCGATCCGGCACGCCCGCGCCGGGGGCAGCCATGCGCCCGCGTTCATAGACAATTAGCGGCCAATCTCTATTTTCGGCGGGCCCTGCCGGGCATTTTGTTTGACGCGTTTTCTTCACGCGAACCGGTACCCACTTCGCTTGAAAACGCTATGGAACTGGGGTTTTCGACGACATGGTCGACGTTCTGGCCGCACCGCAGCAAGCGAAAGCCGACAGTGCGCTGCGCACGCTGACGGGGATTTCGGTCGCCCATTGGGTCAGCCATTTCCATATCTTCGTGCTGCCGATGCTGTTCCCGTTCCTGAAGCAGCAGCTCGGCGTCGGCTATGTCGAGCTCGGCCTGGCGCTGACGGTGTTCGCGGCGGTCTCCGGGCTGACCCAGGCGCCGATCGGTTACCTCGCCGACCATTTCGGCGCGCGCAAGATCCTGTTGATCGGACTGACCGTCGGCGGTTGCGCGCTGATCGGGCTCGGCCTGCATCTCAGCTATACGTCGCTGATCGTCTGCGCGGTGCTGCTGGGCCTCGCCAACAGCGTCTATCATCCGGCCGACTACGCGATCCTCTCGGCGCATATGGACGAGGCGCGGATGGGCCGCGCCTTCTCGATCCACACCTTCGCCGGATTCCTCGGCGGCGCGGTGGCGCCCGCGATCATGGCGGCGCTCGTGGCCTCGATCGGCGGCCTCGGCGCGCTGATCGTCGCCGGTGCGGTCGGGCCGCTGGTGGCGCTGTTCCTGATCGTGCTCGGCATTCCCGATGCCGGCGCCAACAAGAACAAGTCAAAGGACGATGCGGCACCAAAGGCCAGCGTGATCACACCGGCGCTGATGGTGCTGACGGCCTTCTTCACGCTGCTCAGCCTGTCGACCTCGGGCATCAACAATTTCGGCGTGGTCGCACTGATGGGCGGCTACGGCGCATCGTTCTCGACGGCCAATATCGCGCTGACCGCATTCCTCGGCGCCAGCGCGGCCGGCGTGCTCGCCGGCGGCTACCTCGCCGACTGGACCCACCGCCACAGCCAGGTCGCTGCGGGCTGCTTCGCGGTCAACGCCGCCCTCGTGCTGCTGATTGCGCTGCTCAACCTGCCGCCGGTGGCGCTCACGCTGGCGATGGGGCTTGCCGGATTCCTCGGCGGCGTGATCGCGCCGTCCCGCGACATGATGGTGCGCAACGCCGCGCCGCCCGGCGCCGCCGGCCGCGCCTTCGGCATCGTCTCCACCGGTTTCAACTTCGGCGGCATCGTCAGCCCGCTGCTGTTCGGCTGGATCATGGACCAGCACATGCCGCACTGGGTGTTCGGCGCCTCCGTGGTGTTCATGGTGCTGACCGTGCTGCTTGCCCTCGTCACCGAGCGCAAGCCGCAGGCTTCGGGATACGAGGCCGAGACCGCCAGCCCGCGCGCCTGAAACGCGAAACGTTGCGCACGCAGCGCGCTCACTCCGACCGTCGCGACAGCACCTGCTTCAGGAGCGGCTCGATGCGCGACAGCTCATCGAGATGGACCGCCGACAATTCGGCGAGATGATCGGCCGCAAGGCCGGTTAATTTCAGCAGCACCCGCCGCTGGTCGGCGGGATCGAGCACGCGCTCGACCAGTCCGGCCTCGGACAGCCGGTCGACCAGTTCGACCGTGGTGTGGTGACGAAGCCGCAGCCGTTCGGCCAGATCACCGACCGCAACCGGCCCGCCGCCCGGATACCCCCGGATCGCCAGCAATGCCTGATGCTGCCGCGGTGTCAGGCCTGCGGCCTTCGCGGCGTCCTGGCTGAACTCCAGAAACCGGCGGATCAGATAGCGAAATTGCGACAGCGTTTCGTAATCGCCCTGGCTGGGAACCCGCTTCTGGTCCTGCCTCGGCGATTTCGACGGTGCTTTCAACGCTGCCATTCGATGTCTCCCGCTTGTAATTATATCGCAATGCGATATGACGCCGCGTCCACTTCACCCGAGCCTTACGCCACCAATGAGCGTCATTTCCACCAAATCGAGCGTCTCCGCCACGAACACCGCCCCAAACACTGCCAAAATCGGCGAGAAGGCCAGCCACCTCCTGAGCGACTTCACGACCGATCCGCGCGTCGTGGTGATCTCGGCGATCGCCGTGTTTGTCTCCGCCGCAGGCGTGCTGGCCGGGGCGGGACTGCTGCAGCTGATCAAGCTTGCCACCAACATCGCCTATTTCGGCCAGTTCAGCTTCGCCGACCTGAAATTGCAGGATTCGCCGCTCGGGCTCTGGACCGTGCTGGTGCCGGTCGCGGGCTCGCTCATCATCGGGCTGATGGCGCGTTTCGGCAGCGAGAAGATCCGCGGCCACGGCATCCCGGAAGCCATCGAGGCCATCCTGCTCGGCCGTTCCCGGCTCGACCCCAAGGTGGCGATCCTGAAGCCGTTGTCGTCGGCGGTGTCGATCGGCACCGGCGGCCCGTTCGGCGCCGAGGGCCCGATCATCATGACCGGCGGCGCGATCGGCTCGCTGATCGCGCAGATGCTCCCGGTCAGCGACAACGAGCGCAAGACCCTGCTGGTGGCGGGCGCCGCCGCCGGAATGACCACGGTGTTCGGAACGCCGATCGCCGCGATCATGCTCGCGGTCGAACTGCTGCTGTTCGAATGGACGCCGCGCAGCTTCATTCCCGTCACCGTCGCCGCCGTGGTGGCGGCGGTCGGACGCACCTTCCTGCAAATGCCCGCGCCGCTGTTTCCGTTCACCGGCGGCGTCGACATTTCGGTGCTGCAGCTCGGCGCCTGGATGCTGATCGGGATCCTCTCCGGGCTGCTGTCGGGCGTGCTCACCCAGCTGGTCTATGGCTGCGAGGACATCTTCCTCAAGCTGCCGATCCACTGGATGTGGTGGCCGCTGATCGGCGGCCTGGTGGTCGGCCTCGGCGGCTTGATCGAGCCGCAGGCGCTCGGCGTCGGCTATGACAACCTCGCGTCGATGCTGCAAGGCGATGTGGTGCTGAAGGCCGCGCTGCTGCTGCTCGTGGTGAAAGCCGTGATCTGGTCGGTCGCGCTCGGCTCGGGTACGTCGGGCGGCGTGCTGGCGCCGCTGCTCATCATGGGCGGCGCGATGGGAACGGCGCTGAGCGGCTATCTGCCTGAAGCGAGCCCCGGCTTCTGGGCGTTGCTGGCGATGGCGGCGACAATGGGCGGCACGATGCGCTCGCCGCTGACCGCGACCTTCTTCGCCGTCGAACTCACCGGCAACACCCATGTGCTGCTGCCGCTGATCGCAGCCTGCGGCACCGCGCACGGCGTCACGGTGCTTTTGATGCGGCGCTCGATCCTGACCGAGAAGGTGGCTCGGCGCGGCCATCATCTGGTGCGCGAGTACCGTGTCGATCCGTTCGCGCTGACCCGCGTGCGCGACGTCATGACCAAGGCGGTCGAGACCGTCGCCGACACCATGACGCTGCACGGCGCGGCCGCCTTCCTGACCAACCCGAAGACCGGTCACCCCAGCTTTCCCGTCGTCGACGCCAACCATCACGTGCTCGGCGTGATCGACCCGCCGTCCGTGCTGCGCTGGCGCCGCGCCGGCAAGCATCGCACCGCGACGCTCAGGCAGCTGCTGGCCGGCAGCAAGATCACCGTCGCCTATCCCGACGAATATCTCGACCGGCTCGCCGACCGCCTGATGCAGGTCAACGTCTCGCATCTGCCTGTGATCTCGCGCGAGGAATCAGCGCCTCGTCGGCTATATCGGCTGGAAGGACCTGATGCGCGTCCGCGCCAGGCTGCAGGCCGAGGAGACCCAGAAGACGGCGTTCTTCGGCGCGCGATAGCGCAATACGAGTTCATTTCGAATCGAGCCGCGGACTCCGTTTCACCTCGCCCCGCGTGCGGGGAGAGGTCGGAACGCATCGTTAGATGCGTTCCGGGTGAGGGGGAGCTTCCACAAACGCAGCTATCACCGCTTATGCGGAGACAGCCCCTCACCCCACCCCTCTCCCCGTGAGTACGGGGAGAGGGAGCGCAGCGCCGCCTGCCGTCGAGGAACAAATTTCCGTCGGGCGGCAACGTTCGATCCCAGCTGGCAAATCAGCATCAGCGCATCCCAGAGCTTCATCGGCGCTGGTTGACAGCATCAGGGGCTGACCCATGATGCCGTCAACCAAAAACAGCCTCGGGATGAAATGCCATGACCTCGACCCCAGACCTCGTGATCCGCGGCGGCACCATCGCCGACGGCAAGGGCGGCGACCTCTATGAAGCCGATGTCGCGATCACAGGCGGCAAGATCACCGAAGTCGGCAAGGTCTCGGCAAAGGGCAAGGAAGAGATCGACGCCCGCGGCAAGCTGGTGGCGCCCGGCTTCGTCGACGTCCACACCCATTACGACGGCCAAGTGACCTGGAGCCAGGACATCACGCCGTCGTCGCAGAACGGCGTCACCACGGCGATCATGGGCAATTGCGGCGTCGGCTTCGCGCCGTGCCGGCCGAGCGACCACACCAGGCTGATCCAGCTGATGGAAGGCGTCGAGGACATTCCGGAGCCGGTACTCTCCGCCGGCATTCCCTGGGCGTGGGAGAGCTTCCCCGACTACATGGAGTGGCTGTCGAAGCGCAATTTCGACATGGACATCGGCGCACAGCTGCCGCATGCCGCGCTGCGGGTCTATGTGATGGGCGAGCGCGGCGCGCGCCGCGATCCGGCAACGGCCGAGGACAACAAGGCGATGGCGGCGCTCGCCGGCGACGCGGTGCGGGCGGGCGCGCTGGGTTTCTCGACCTCGCGCACGCTCAATCACCGCACCTCGACCGGCGACTACACGCCGACGCTGAAAGCCGGCGAGGATGAACTGACCGCGATCGCCGGCGCGATGCACGGCGTCGGCCGCAGCGTGCTGCAATTCGTGCTCGACCAGAGCACCGTGCACGAGGACCTGCCGATGATGCTGCGGGTCGCCGAGAACACAAGGTGCCCGATCTCGTTCTCGGTCGCCCAGGCCGACAAGGCGCCGCGACGCTGGCGGCAGACCATGGACACCATCAATGAAGCCGCCGCCCGCGGCCTGTCGATCACGACCCAGATCGCGGCGCGGCCGGTCGGGCTGCTGCTCGGGCTCGAATTGTCGCGCAATCCGTTCCAGACCCATCCGAGCTATCGCGAGATCGCCAAATTGCCGCTCGCCGAGCGGCTCGCGCATCTGCGCCGGCCCGAGGTGCGCGCGGCGATCCTGAGCGAGAGCGCGACGGCGACCGACGATCCGCTGTTCTTCCGGCCGAACTACGACAAGATGTATCTCTTGGGTAATCCGCCGAACTATGAGCAGCCGCCGGAAAACGCGCTCGGGCCGCAGGCGCGGCGCCAGGGCCGTCAGCCGGAAGAGCTTGCCTATGACGCGATGCTGACCGACGAGGGTCGCGGCATGCTCTATGTGCCGTTCCTGAATTACGCCGACGGCAATCTCGACGCCGTGCATGAGATGCTGCGCGAGCCCAGTGCCGTGCCCGGCCTGTCCGACGGCGGCGCGCATTGCGGCATCATCTGCGATGCCAGCTTCCCGACCTATCTCTTGACGCACTGGACGCGCGACCGCAGCCGCGGCGAGAAGCTCTCGATCCCGTTCGTGGTCGCGGCGCAGTCGCGCAAGACCGCGCTGTCGGTCGGTCTGTATGATCGCGGGGTGATCGCTCCTGGTTTCAAGGCCGACGTCAACGTGATCGATTACGACCGGCTGCATTTGCACCCTCCGAAGGTGCATTACGACCTGCCGGTCGGCGGCCGCCGCCTCCTGCAGCAGGTCGACGGCTATGACGCCACCATCGTGTCGGGCATCGTGACCCAGCGCGAGGGCAAGGCCACCGGCGCACGCCCGGGCAAGCTCGTCCGCGGCGCGCAGGGGATGAATTGAGAGACGCAGCGATCCGGGCGACAGGACTCCCGCCTCTCCCCTTGTGGGAGAGGCCGGATCGCATGCAGCGGAGCGCAATGCGATCCGGGTGAGGGGTTGCGGTCTCTCGAGGGACGGAACTCGCGGAGGCAGACCCCTCACCCGGATTTCCCGCTGACGCGCGAAATCCGGCCTCTCCCACAAGGGGAAAGGCGAAGTGGAGCGAGTTGCCAGAGGTGCGCCCCTTACGTCGGCGACATCGCACCTTTGATCGTGCCCGCCGGCTGCGACGTGCCGGTCAGCCGCGCCCGCTCGCTGTTCGGCCACAGCAGCAGCAATCCGAGCAGGCCGGAGCCGGCCATGATCGCCGCGTTGATAGTGAAGCCGGACATGTAACCGGCCATCGGCGTTGCCGCGTGCTGGATCACATTGCCCATCACCATCGGCGCCAGGATGCCCGAGATCGTGTAGAGCGCGCCGTAGATCGCGATGATCGCGCCGCGCTGCGACACCGGCGTGAACTCGCCGAGCATCGGCGGGCACACCACGTAGATCGAGCCGCACAGGCCGGAGCCGATCACCAGCAGCGCGATCATGATCCCGCCGGGCGGCGCATAGGGCAGCATCGCAAGGATGGCGCCGCCGAAGATCAGCGGCACCGAGCCGAGCACGCCGCGCGCACCGCGGGTGGTGAAGCCGCGCGTCAGCATCAGCTGCGAGATCCAGCCGGTCAGCAGCACGATCGTCGCGCCGAAGATCCAGGGCAGGATCGAGACGAAGCCGGCCTGGTGCTGCGAGAAGCCGAGCCCCTCGATGATGAAGGACGTGAACCAGGTGAGCCCGAGCGACAGCGCCCAATAGGCGCCGAAGGTTGCTACCACGCAGCCGATGAAGGTGCGCGAGGTCAACAGCTTCCAATACGGAATCCGCGGCTCGTCGGCCGCCACGGCAGACGTCGACACCAGCGGCCCTTCCTTGCCGAGCGCGAACCAGGCGACCGCCCAGATCAGGCCGACGATGCCGAGCGCGCCGAAGGCGTGATGCCAGCTGTGATTGACGATGATCCAGTTCAGCGCGGGCACCGCGAGGATCACGCCGAACGCGGAGCCCTGCGACAGGATCGCGGTCGGCAGCGTACGCTTCTCGTCCGGAAACCATTTGTAGATCGCGTGCGCCGCGACCGAGAACGCCGGCCCCTCGCCGGCGCCGAGGATGATGCGGCAGATCACCAGCGTCGTGAAGCTGACGGTGCCGACCATCGGAAATTGCGCCAGCGACCAGATCACCGCCAGGATCAGCAGCACCCAGCGGGTGGCGACGCGGTTGACGATGAAGCCGACCACGATCGCCGAGATCGAGAACAAGAGGAAGAATGACGAGCCGAGATCGCCGAACTGCTCCTGGGTGAGGCCCATTTCCTTCTTGATCGGCACGCCGGCGAGCCCGACCACGATCTTGTCGGCAAAGTTCACCACCATGAACAGGAATAGAAGGAAGGTGATTTGCCAGGCGCCCTTCGGCGTCCCCTTTGACAGCCCCTCTGACGTCCTCTTGGACGTCGCTTGCGTCGTCATGTCCGGCTCCCCGTCGTTTCGTTTTGGCTTCGTAAATCGGCCCCGTCCGGCGATGCTAGCCACGCCTCGCCGTGCAACGCAACACCGCATTTCCTCGGGGTTGTGCGCCCCGGAGCGCTTCTAACGGCCCGATCACGATCGCGTCGGTCGCGCCAGTGGAGCGGTGAACTGTCATGTCCCGACTGCTATGTTCAGGGCCAACGAAAAGCCCGGGGTTATTTCATGAACAGATTGATCCTACGTGCCACCGCTTGCGCTGCACTTATGTCCGCCGCGCTGCTTGCCGCGCCTCAAGTCCGCGCGGAAGACGCCGCCAATCCCGACTACGCCGCGATCGTCGCCGCACCCGATCGCAGCGATGCGGATCGCCAGGTCGACCAGCGCCGGCAGCCGGCCAAGATGCTCACCTTTGCCGGCGTCAAGCCGGGTATGACGATCCTCGACATGGCGGCGAGCGCCGGCTACAGCACCGAACTGTTGGCGCGCACCGTCGCCCCGTCGGGCAAGGTCTACGCACAGGATTCCGCGACAGTGCTCGAGCGCTTCGTCAAGGACAAGTTCGACACCCGCGCCAAGGCGCCGGCGATGAAGAACGTGGTCCATGTGGTGCGGGACTATGACGACCCGATCCCGCCCGAGGTCAAGGACCTCGACATGATCACCTTCTTCTTTTTCTATCACGACATCACCTATCTGCCTGTCGACCGCGCCGCGATGAACAAGAAGATGTTCGCCGCGCTCAAGCCGGGCGGCTTGCTCGTGATCGCGGATCACTCGGCCAAGACGGGCGCAGGCACCGGTGTCGCCAAGACGCTGCACCGGATCGAGGAGAGCACCTTGAAGCAGGAGATCGAGGCGGCGGGCTTCAAGCTGGTGGCCGAGGGCGATTTCCTGCATCATGCGGAGGACCCCAAGGACATTCCCGTCTTCAAGGCACCGGTGCCGATCGACGAGTTCGTCCTGAAATACCAGAAGCCGCAATGAGGCCCAGCCATCGCTTCATCTGACCAGACCGCCGCGGTGCTTCGCGTCACCGGCCTGACCAAGAGTTACCGTTCTGCCGGCGAAGACGTCGCTGTGCTGCGCGGCGTCGACCTTGCCGTTGCGACCGGCGAGAGCGTGGCGCTATCAGGCGAATCCGGCAGCGGCAAGAGCACGCTGTTGCATCTGATCGCGGGGCTCGATGCCGCCGATAGCGGCGAGATCGCCCTCGCCGACACCGTCGTCTCCCACCTCAGCGACGCCGGTCGTGCCGAATTGCGCCGCAACCGGCTCGGCCTCGTGTTCCAGCAGTTCAATTTGATCCCGAGCCTGACGGTCGCGGACAATCTCGTGTTTCAGTCGCGCATCGCCGGACGGCATGACGCGGCCTGGCACGACGAACTGGTCGAGCGCCTTGGGCTGAAGCAGCTGCTGAAGCGCTATCCCGAGCAACTGTCCGGCGGCCAGCAGCAGCGCGTGGCGATCGGCCGCGCGCTGGCGCCAAAGCCGCTGTTGCTGCTCGCCGACGAGCCGACCGGCAATCTCGACGAGGACACTGCCGACGAGGTGCTGGCACTGGCACGCGATCTGGTGACCCGCACCGGCTGCGGCTTCCTGATGGTCACGCACAGCGCGCGGCTCGCCGCGACGCTCGACCGCCAGGTCACCCTGCATGCCGGGATCGTCGCATGAGGCGCGCGCTGTGGATCCTCGCGGTGCTGCTCAGCCACTGGCGGCGGCATCCGATGCAGCTCGCAACGCTCTTGATCGGACTGATCTCGGCCACCGCGCTGTGGAGCGGCGTGCAGGCGCTGAACCAGCAGGCCCGCATCGCTTATGATCGCGCCGCCGCGACCTTCGGCGGGTCGCGGACTGCAATGCTGGTCGCCAGGGACAGCGCGACCTTCCCGCAAACATTGTTCGTCGATCTGCGCCGTGCCGGCTGGCCGGTGTCGCCGATGCTGGAGGGCCGGGTCCAGATCGACGGGCGCAGCTTCCGCCTGCTCGGCGTCGAGCCGGTGACGCTGCCGTCCGAGGTCGGCAACGCGCCGGCGGTCGGACGCGGCAGCCTGCAGTCCTTCGTCACGCCGCCGGGCGAAATGCTGGTGGCGGGCGAAACGCTGCGCGATCTCGGCCTCAAGGAAGGCGAGCGGCCGCAGGCCAACGGCATGAGCTTGCCGCCGCTGCGCGTGCAGGCCGAGCTCGCGCCCGGCGCGCTGATCGTCGATATCGGCATCGCGCAGGACATCTTGAAGATGCCCGGCCAGGTCTCCCGCCTGCTGGTCGGCACGTCCAAAGCGCCGCACACAGCGTTCGAAAACGTGGCGGGTGACAAGCTCCGCCTGGTCGAGCCGAGCGCGGAGAGCGACCTCGAACGCCTCACCGACAGCTTTCATCTCAACCTCACCGCGTTCGGCCTGCTGTCGTTCTTCGTCGGCCTGTTCATCGTCAACTCCGCGATCGGCCTCGCCTTCGAGCAGCGGCTGCCGATGCTGCGCACGCTGCGCGCCTGCGGCGTCTCGGCGCGAATGCTCAACACCGTGCTGGTGATCGAGCTGGTGTCACTGGCGCTGGTCGCCGGCCTCATCGGCCTCGTCTGCGGCTACTTCATCGCGGCTGCCTTGCTGCCGGATGTCGCGGCCTCGCTGCGCGGGCTCTATGGCGCGCAGATTCCCGGACAGCTTTCGCTCAAACCCGTCTGGTGGTTCGCCGGCATCGCCATCAGCATTCTGGGCGCGCTCGCCGCGGCGGCCGCGAGCCTTGCCAAGGCGATCCGGATGCCGGTGCTGGCGACGGCGCAGCCGCAGGCCTGGCAGCAGGCGCAGCGGCGCTGGCTGCTGCTCCAGAGCGCGGCGGCACTCGCGGTGTTCGCGGTCGCCGCGGGCCTGATCTGGTTCGGCGATTCCCTGATCGCGGGCTTTGCCGTGCTCGCCGCGCTGATGCTCGGCGCGGCGCTGATCCTGCCGATGGTCCTGCAGATTGCGCTGGCCTTCGGGCAGCGCAGCGCGCGGGCGCCGGTCGGCATCTGGTTCTGGGCCGACAGCCGCCAGCAATTGTCGGGACTGTCGCTGGCGCTGATGGCGCTGCTGCTTGCGCTCGCGGTCAATGTCGGCGTCGGCACCATGGTGGAAAGTTTCAACCGCACCTTCCTGGTCTGGCTCGACGGAAGGCTCGCCGCCGACGTTTACATCAGCGCCGCCAGCGATCAGCAGGCAAAGGAGATCAAGGCCTGGCTGCGCGATCGGCCCGAGGTTCAGGCCATCCTGCCCGGCGGCCGCGCCGACACCCAGCTCGACGGCGCGCCGATCGAGGTGCTCGGCCTGCCCGACCACGCCACCTATCACGACAGCTGGCCGTTGCTCGAAAGCGTCGCAAATGCGTGGGTTCGGCTGCGGCCCGGCGACACCTGCCTCGTCAGCGAGCAGCTGTCGCGGCGGATGAAGCTGGCGATCGGCGATCATGTCGAGGTACCCGCCCCCGGCGGCAACTGGCCGCTCGAGATCGTCGGCATCTATGCCGATTACGGCAACCCCAAGGGCCAGATCGCGGTCAACTTCGCCGCGCTGACCCGGCGCTTCCCGCAGACACCAATGACACGGATGGGCCTCCGCGTGGCACCGGATAAGATCGCACCGCTGATCACCGCGCTACAGGAGAAATTCGGTCTCGATGATCGCAACATCGCCGACCAGGCCAGGATGAAAACGGAATCGAAGCGGGTCTTCAACCGCACCTTCTCGGTGACCGCCGCGCTCAACGCCTTCACGCTCGGCGTCGCCGGCATTGCGCTTTTGACCAGCCTGCTCACGCTGGCCAATTCGCGGCTGCCGCAGCTGGCGCCGCTGTGGGCGATCGGCCTGACCCGGCGGCGGCTCGCCGCGCTCGAACTGTTGAAGACCATGGCGGTCGCGCTGATCACCGCGCTGTTTGCGCTGCCGCTCGGCCTGCTGGTGGCGTGGTGCCTGCTTGCGATCGTCAACGTCAAGGCGTTCGGCTGGCGGCTGCCGTTCCACATTTTCCCGCTGCAGCTGATCGAGCTGCTCGCGGTGGCGCTGGCCGCCGCATTCTGTGCCGCGGCGCTTCCGGTCGCGAGGCTGGCGCGCATGCAGCCCGCCAGCCTGATCAGGATCTTTGTCAATGAGCGCTAGCGGCACCATCACCCGTCGCGCCTTTGCCGGCGGTGCGCTGGGGCTGGCGCTCGGCGGCAAGACGTTCGCGCAGGGCTTCGCCGGGCTCGGCGAGACCGCGGAAGGATTTGCCGCCGTCACGCCGGGCAAGCCATTCACGTTCCCCGCGGACCACGGCCCGCATCCGGAATTCCGGATCGAATGGTGGTACGTGACCGCCAACCTGTCCGACACGAGCGGCGCGGCCTATGGCGCGCAATGGACGCTGTTCCGCCAGGCGATGAAAGCGGGCGGACCGGCCGAGGGCTGGGCCAATCAGCAGCTCTGGATGGGCCACGCCGCCGTGACCAGCGCCGGCACGCACCGCTTCAGCGAAACCTTTGCCCGCGGCGGCGTCGGGCAGGCCGCTGTCGAAGCCACGCCGTTCCGCGCCTGGATCGACGCCTGGGAGCTGCGCGGGCGCGACGCGTTCGATGCTCAGCGCGTCGCACCGCTCGAGCTCAAGGCCTCCGCCGCCGACTTCAGCACCGCGCTGCGGCTCGAGGCCGACCGCGCGCTGGTGCTGCAGGGCGACCGCGGCTACAGCCGCAAGTCGGATCGCGGGCAAGCCTCCTATTACTACAGCCAGCCGTTCTACAAGGCGTCCGGCCGCATCGTAATCGACGACAGACCGGTCGACGTCACGGGCTCGGCGTGGATGGATCGCGAATGGAGCAGCCAGCCATTGGCGGCCGATCAGACCGGCTGGGACTGGTTCTCGCTGCATCTGCCCGGCGACGAGAAGCTGATGCTGTACCGGCTGCGCCAGAAGGACGGCCGCGAAAACCTGTTCGGCAACTGGATCACGCCGGACGGCCGCTCGGCCGAGATCGCCGCCAGCGGCAACAGCATCGCGCCGCTCGCGACCACCGAGATCGACGGCCGCAAGCTGCCGACGTCATGGCGCGTCAGCCTGCCCGCACGCGGCCTTGCCATCGAGACCACGCCGCTCAATGCACGGAGCTGGATGGGAACCAGCTTCCCGTACTGGGAAGGCCCGATCCGCTTCTCAGGCAGCCACGCCGGAATCGGCTATCTTGAGATGACGGGGTACTAGGACGTGACGGAATTGGTCCGAATGGGGCCGCGGCATAACTGTGCTCCCTCGCCCCGTTCTTACGGGGAGAGGGTTGGGGTGAGGGGCCGTCCCCGCGTACTCGGTGACAGTTGGTCTCGCCGAGGTCCCCCCTCACCCGGAACGCATCTGACGATGCGTTCCGACCTCTCCCCGCGCGCGAGGAGAGGTAAAGCAAGGCCGCATGTCACACCGGGCTTCGCTGTCCCGTCATGACATCGGGGCCAATGGAAAGAGGACACGCCTGACATGTACCACTACACCGCCATCGTCACCTGCCTTGCGGTCGCGCTGCACTTCTTCTTCGCGCTGCAGGTCGCCCGCGCCCGCGCGGTCTACGGGGTCAAGCTGCCGGCGATCACGGGAAATCCGGATTTCGAGCGCATCTACCGCATCCAGATGAACACGCTGGAATGGATGCCGATCTTCCTGCCGTCGCTCTGGCTGTTCGCGGTCTATGTCGGCGATGCCGCCGCGGCGGCGGTCGGCGCGATCTGGGTGATCGGCCGCATCGTCTATTTCATCGGCTATCGCGAAGCGGTGGCGAAACGCAGCCCCGGCTTCGCCATCCAGGCGCTCGCCTGCGTCATCCTCTGGGTTGGCGCGATCGGCGGCGCGGTGTGGCGGCTGGCGCATTGAAGGCGCGGTCGCGCCATAACCACTACCGTCGTCCTGGCGAAAGCCAGGACCCAACCACAGAGCGTGGTTATGGGCAATCTGATGGCCACAGCGTGGTGCAATAACATCCAATCGGGGTAATGGGTCCTGGCTTTCGCCAGGACGACACCACCCGTGGATATTCGCCTCACTTGGTCAGCGGGCAGCCGCTTTCCTTGGCGGTGAAGAAGGCCTTGTCGCCGGGCACCACGGCGATCGGCTTGTAATAGTCCCACGGCTTCTTCGACTCCGAGGGCTTCTTGACCTCGAACAGATAGAGGTCGTGCACCATGCGGCCGTTCGCGAGCACCTTGCCCTTGGCGAAGGCGTCATCGACCGGCAGCTCCTTCAGCTTGGCGGCGACCGCCTCGCTGTCCTTGGTGCCGGCGGCCTTCACAGCCTTCAAATAGCTCAGCGTCGCCGAATAGGTGCCGGCATGGATCATGCTCGGCATCCGGCTGGTGCGCTTGAAGAAGCGCTCGCTGAAGGCGCGCGAGGCGTCGTCGTGGTCCCAGTAGAAGCCCTCGGTGAGCACGAGACCCTGCGCCGCCTCGAGCCCGAGACCGTGCACCTCCGACAGCGTCATCAACAGGCCGGCAAGCTTCTGGCCGCCGCGCACGATGCCGAACTCGGCCGCCTGCTTGATCGAGTTGGTGGTGTCGAGTCCGGCGTTGGCGAGCCCGATGATCTTGGCCTTCGAGCTCTGCGCCTGCAGCAGGAAGGACGAGAAGTCCGACGAATTGAGCGGCACGCGGACCGAGCCGACCACCTTGCCGCCCTTCGAGGTGACGATGTCGCTGGTGTCCTTCTCCAGCGCGTAGCCGAAGGCGTAGTCGGCGGTCAGGAAGAACCAGGTGTTGCCGCCGGCTTCCGTCAGCGCACCGCCGGTTCCGACGGCGAGCGCGCGGGTGTCATAGGCCCAGTGGAAGCTGTAGGGCGTGCAGGCATCGCCGGTGATACGGGAGGTCGCCGCGCCGACCACGATGTCGATCTTCTTCTTTTCCTTCGACAGCTCCTGCACCGCGAGCGCGACCGACGACGTCGTGAGCTCGGTGATCATGTCGACGTTCTCGACCTCGTACCAGCGCCGCGCGATCGCGGTCGCAAGATCCGGCTTGTTCTGATGGTCGGCGGTAACGATCTCGATCTTCTGTCCCAGCACCTCGCCGCCGAAATCCTCGACCGCCATCCGCGCGGCTTCGAGCGAATATTTGCCGCCGTAGTCGGCATAGACGCCGGACTGATCGTTCAGGATGCCGATCTTGACGCCCTGGGCCATCGCCGGCGCCGCAAGCATCAGGCTGCAGGCCGCGACTGCGGCCAAAAATCCGGACTTCATTCTATGCTCTCCCAGCAGTTTCTATCAGGAAAATCGGCGCGACATTATTTTATAACCCCACGCCTGCCCATCTCTTTCCGCTCAGCCAAAAGTATGGGCTGCGTCGACAGCACTTGCTAGCTTCCCGTCACCCTGAGGAGCGCGGAACGCGCGTCTCGAAGGGTCGACGGCCCGGCCGGTGGCCGTGCATCCTTCGAGACGCCTGCTTCGCAGGCTCCTCAGGATGACGGGGAAGGACTTGCTGCTGCGGAACGTTGGGTGCCGCCCTCAACCCGCCACGGTTGCCTTGGGCTCGGCCGGCTTGCCCTCGTTCTTTCCTTCCGCGAGGTTGCGCACCACCATGTAGAAGATCGGCGTGAAGATCAGGCCGAACAGGGTGACGCCGAGCATGCCGAAGAACACGGCAACGCCGACCGCCTGCCGCATCTCCGAGCCCGAACCGGTCGATACCACCAGCGGCAGCACGCCGAGGATGAAGGCGAACGAGGTCATCAGGATCGGCCGCAGACGGAGCCGGCAGGCCTCGATCACCGCGTCCAGCCGCGACCTCCCCTCGAGCTCGATGTCGCGTGCAAATTCGACGATCAGGATCGCGTTCTTGGCGGCCAGCCCCACCAGCACCACGAAGCCGATCTGGGTCAGGATGTTGACGTCCTGGCCCATCAGGCGCACGCCGATCGTGGCCGCGAACAGGCACATCGGCACGATCAGGATCACCGCGAACGGCAAGGTCCAGCTGCCATATTGCGCGGCCAGCACCAGATAGACGAACAGCACGCAGATCGGGAACACGTAGAGGCCGGCATTGGCGCCGGTCACCTGCTGATAGGACAGGTCGGTCCACTCGAACGAAAAGCCGCTCGGCAATGTCTGGTCGGCGAGCTGCTTGATGGTGTTGAGCGCCGTCGTCGAGCTCACGCCGGGTGCCGGCTCACCCTGCAGTTCGGACGCCGAGTACAGATTGTAGCGCGCGACGCGGTCGGGTCCCGAGACGTCCTTGAAGTCCACGATGCTGCCGAGCATCACCATGTCGCCGGCGACGTTGCGGGTGCGCAGCCTTGCGAGATCGGGGCTGTCTTTCCGGAACGGCAGATCGGCTTGCGCGGTAACGTGATAGGTGCGGCCGAACAGGTTGAAGTCGTTGACATAGGTCGAACCAAAATAGGTCTGGATCGTGTCGTTAATGTTGGCGATCGGCACCCCGAGCTTCTGCGCCTTGACGCGATCAATGTCGACGAACAGCTGCGGCGTGTTCGCGGTGAACGGCGAGAACACCGACGTGAGAGACGGCGATTTGCGCGCGGCTGTCACCAATTCATCGGTCGCGGAAGCCAGCAGTTCGGGTCCGCGCCCCTGCCGGTCCTGGACGCGGATGGTGAAGCCACCACCGGTGCCGATGCCGGGCACGGCCGGCGGCGGAATGACGATGATGAAGGCGCCCTGGATCACCGACAGACGCTTGCGCAATTCGGCCGTGATCGCGTTCGCCGTCAGCCCCTTCTTCAGGCGCGCCTCCGGCTCGTCGAATACCGGGAACAGCGCCGCGGCGTTACCCTGCTGCGTGCGCGTCGCACCGGAGAAGCCGGCGAAAGCCGCGACGCGAACGATGCCCGGCGTATCCAGCGCAATCCGCTCGATCTCGCGCACAACAGCGGTGGTCCGCGCCAGCGACGCGGCGCCCGGCAGCTGCGCCGAGATGATGACGTAGCCGCGGTCCTGCGCCGGAATGAAGCCCTGCGAGGTGGTCGCGAGCAGCCAGCCGGCGCTGCCGATAAGTACGAGGTAGAGCGCAAGCATCACCACCGTATGCCGGATCACAAAGTCGGCCACCGATGCATAGCCGTGCGCGAGCCGGTCAAACACGCGGTTGAACAGCGCGGTGAAGCTGTCCCAGCCGCGCGCGATAATGTTCCAGCGCGCCGGCGGGCGTTTCTCCTCATGCGGCACCAGGATCTGCGAGGCCAGCGCCGGCGACAGCGTCAGCGAGCAGAAGCAGGAGATCGCGGTCGCGACCGCGATGGTGACCGCGAATTGCTGGAAGAACTGCCCGGAAATGCCGCCGAGGAAGGCGGTCGGCACGAACACCGCGCACAGCACGAGCGCGATCGAGACCAGCGCGCCGCCGACCTCCTCCATGGTCTTGAGCGCAGCGTCGCGCCTGCTCATGCCGTGCTCGAGATGCCGCTCGACATTTTCGACCACCACGATGGCGTCGTCGACCACGATGCCGACCGCCAGCACGAGGCCGAACAGCGTCAGATTGTTGATCGAGAAGCCGAGCGCCGCCATCACCGCGAAGGTGCCGACCAGCGACACCGGGATCGCGATGATCGGGATGATCGCAGGCCGCCATCCCTGCAGGAACACCAGCACCACGATGACGACGAGCGCCATGGCCTCGTAGATCGTCTTGATCAGCTCGTGGACCGATTGGGCGATGAATTCGGTCGGGTTGTAGCCGATATTGTAGTCGAGCCCCTTCGGGAAACTCGCCTTCATCCGCTCCATCGTGTCGGAGATGCTCTTGGCGGTGGCGAGCGCGTTCGATCCGGGCCGTTGCGTCACCAGCAGGGCGACCGCGGATTTGCGCAGCAGGAAGCTGTTGGTGGCGTAGGACAGCGCGCCGAGCTCGACGCGGGCGACGTCGCGCAGACGTACCGTGCGGCCGTCGGAGCCGGCCTTCACCACGATGTCCTCGAACTGCCTGATGTCCTTGAGGCGGCCGGTGAAGACGAGGTTCGGCTGGAATGCGCGATCGGCGATCGGCGGCTCGGCGATCTGGCCGCCGGCGATTTGCAGGTTCTGCGCCCGGATCGCCGCCAGCACCTCGGTCGAGGTCAGACCGAGATTGGCGATCCGGTCGGGATCGAGCCACAGCCGCATCGAGTAATCGCGCGCGCCGAACATCTGGATGTCGCCGACGCCATCGAGCCGCAACAGCTGGTCGCGGACCTGCAGCAGCGCGTAGTTGGAGATGTAGAGCTGGTCGAACGTGTCATCGGGCGACAGCATGAACACGACCATCAGGATGTCGGGCGAGTTCTTGCGCGTGGTCACGCCGTTGCGCTGCACCTCTTCGGGCAGCCGCGGCTGCGCGATCGCGACGCGGTTCTGCACCAGCACCTGGGCCTTGTCGAGGTCGGTGCCGAGCTTGAAGGTCGCTGTGATGGTGAGCTGGCCGTTCGACGTCGCCTGGCTGTAGAGATACAGCATGTCCTCGACGCCGTTGATCTCCTGCTCGATCGGGGCGGCGACGGTGTCGGACACGGTCTGCGCCGAGGCGCCCGGATATTGCGTGGTGACGACGACGGTCGGCGGCACCACTTGCGGATATTCCGAGACCGGCAGCGTCGGATAGGCGATCGCGCCGACGATCAGCAGCACGATCGACAGCACCATCGCGAGGATGGGCTGGTTGATGGAGAGCCTGCCGAGATTCATGGTTTGGCACCTGAGGCGGGCTTGTCAGCGGCCGCGGGCTTGTCGCCTGCGGCGGGCTTGGAATCCGCCGGAGCCTGCGCCATCTTCGGCGTCACCTTGGCGCCGACGCGGGCGCGCTGCAGGCCGTCGACGATCACGTGATCCTCCGCCTTGAGGCCTTCGCGGACGACGCGCAAGCCATCGTCGAGCGGCCCGAGCGTGACCGCTCTTGCTTCCACCGTGTTGTCGTCCTTGACCACGAACACGATCTTGCGCGACTGGTCGGTGGCAACAGCGCTGTCCGGGATCAACAGCGCCTCATAGGGCGAGGAGCCGATGATGCGGACGCGGCCGAACTGGCCGGGCAGGACCGACAGATCCTTGTTCGGAATGATCGCGCGGCTGCGCAGCGTCGCGGTCGAGACGTCGAGCCGGTTGTCGAGGAAGTCCATCTTGCCTTCATGCGAGGGCTTGGTCTCGCCGGTCAGCGTCACCTGCACCGGGTTCGCGGTGTCGCGCGAGCTCGGCCGCCTGCCTTCGAACCACAGCTTGCTATTGCGCTGATAGGTCGCCTCGTCGACGTCGAAATAGATGTAGATCGGATCGAGCGACACGATCGAGGTCAGCAGCGTCGCGCCGCCCTCGCTGCCCTGCACGAGATTGCCCGGAGTGACCAGATGCCGGCTGACGCGGCCGGTGATCGGCGCCAGCACATGGGTGAATTCGACGTTGAGCTGCGCGGCCTTCAGCGTGCCCTCGGCCTGGGTCTCGGCGGCGCGTGCCGCCTGCAACGCCTGACGGCGCTGATCGACGACTTGCTCCGAGACCGCGCTGGTCTGCACGAGGTTCAGCCCGCGCTCGAGATCGCGCTTGGCAAGCTCCCCCTTGGCGCGCGCGTCGGCCAGCTGGCCTTCGGCCTGCAGCACGACCGCCTCGAACGGCCGCGGGTCGATAATGTAGAGCAGATCGCCGGCGTGGACGATCGCACCATCCTTGAACTCGACGCTGTTGACGAAGCCGCCGACACGGGCGCGGACCTGAACCTCCTCGATCGCCTCGAAGCGGCCGGTGAACTCGTCCCAGTCGGTGACGGTGCGCTTGACCGGCTGCGCGACGGTCACAGGTGGCGGCGGAGGCGCGGCCTGCGATTGCGCGCTCTTGTTGTCGCAGCCGCCGAGCGCCAGCGCCGCCAGCAGCCCGATCGGCGCAAGGCCAAGCCAAGGCCTGAGCGACAGGCCGCATGAGGCATGGCGGCGAAGCGAATGACGCTCGACGCCGGTCACCGGAGCCACACGCCCCGTTCTGTCAATCGAACTCAATTCCCTCTCCCCAAGGATCAGTGCAGGGCTACGAAAGTCGCAATTAAACTTGCGGTGATTCAACGCGGATGGACCACCGCAATGTCGCGGCAGCGGACGTCACAGATGTAGCCGCTCCCCAGTCTGTTCAAGATGGCCGCCGGATCAAGCGAATAGTTGCGCAATCTGAAAGCCTTACGACGTGATCGCGAAGCCGTGACGACAGGAAGGGACAGATTCACTGGCCTTTCGGGTGAGGAGAGATCACAGACGGCTTGCCGGGAATCAATCCCAAGGCGAATCACCGACACATGTTCGTCACACAACGACAATTCCGCCTGCGGCGCAGAAACCACCGGGGGTCGCACAAGATTAAAAATGGTCGAGTTCCCACACTCTACCTCCCGCTGCATGGCCGAATCGTGGTTAACGGCGCGGTGTCACGTGGACACACATTGACACTCGGAAGCATCGACAATACGGTCGTGGTTGCCAGCCGGTAAATTTTCTTGGCCGCCGCGCTTTTCTCGAACATTCATTGGGCTTTTCTCGCGGCGTGAGTGAGTGGAAGCGATTACGTAATGGCAAGCGCATTTGAACTTGCTGATGTCGGGACTCCGCAACCGTCGCGGTGTCCGCATATTGCGAGCGGATCGGTGCGATCTCGGATCGCAAGTAGTCAACCTCAGCGTGTGAACTGCTTCACACCTCGTCGTCCCCAAAAATTGTAGTTAGTTGATCGGCTTTCACGCCGATTGCGGGAGTGCTCATGACGACCATACCTGCCTATACAATCGGTGGTTTAACCCGCCCCGAGCTTCATCTCGATCCGAGCGGCAATATCATTCTGGATCCGGCCGCGCAGGCGTTCGTCAATACGTATGGTCTGCAATATCTTTACCTGGGCTGTCCTCCCGGCACGCCGTGGCCGCCGGTGCCCGGCTTCCTGTCGCCACCGACCGACGCCAATTCCGGCGCCAACACGGTCGTTGAGGGCGCCGCAGCCAATACATCGGTCGGCATCACCGCGCAATCCACCAGCCTGATCGGCCTTCCGGTCACCTATTCGCTGGCGTTCGATTCCTCGCATGGCGGCTTCAAGGTCGATCCGAATACCGGCGTGGTCTCGATTGCCGATCCCTCCAAGGTCGATTTCGAGAGCTCCGGCGGCAGCTATGTCGTCAATGTGCAGGCGACCGACGGTATCTTCGTCTCGTCGCAGAGCTTCACGATCGCGGTCAGCAATGCGCCGCCCTCGACACCGACCGACGGCAACGCCACCGCCAACGCCGTCAACGAGGGCGCCGCGGTCAACACCTCGGTCGGCATCACCGCGTCGTCGGCCGACGTCAACGGCCCCGGCGTCACCTACTCACTGACATCGGATTCCTCCAATGGCGGCTTCAAAATCGATCCCACCACCGGCATCGTCACCGTCGCCAATTCCGCCAAGATCGACTTCGAGACCGCGCCGGGCCACGCCTACACCATCACGGTCCAGGCCAGCGACGGCCATGGCGGCGTCAGCTCGCAGAGCTTCACGATCAACGTCAACGACGTGGCGGTCAGCACCCCGGTCGACATTAATGCCGCCGCCAACAGCGTCGTCGAAGGCGCTGCCGTCAATACGCTGGTCGGCATCACCGCCTCCGCGGTCGATCCGAACGGCCCCGCAACCACCTATTCGCTGACCGGCGACACCTCCGGCGGCGGCTTCACCATCAATGCCACGACGGGTGTCGTCACCGTCGCCGATCCGAACAAGCTCGATTACGAGAGCGCGCCGGGCCACGCCTACACCATCACGGTGCAGGCGACGAGTGGCGCGACCACGACGACGCAAACCTTCACGATCGGCGTGACTGACGCCCCGCCGTCGGCTCCCACCGACTCTGACGCCGCGACCAACACAGTGGTCGAAGGCGCCGCCATCGGCACCGCCGTCGGCATCACCGCGCACGCCACCGACATCAATGGCGGCACCGTGACCTATTCGCTGGTCGGCGATGCCCACGGCCTCACCATCAACGCCGCGACCGGCGTCGTCACCGTCGTCGATCCCACCAAGGTCGATTTCGAAACCGCGCCCGGCCACGCCTACACGATCACCGCGCAGGCCAGCGACGGCACGCAGACCAGCACGCAGACCTTTACCGTCAACGTCACCGACGTTGCGCCGTCGGCCCCGGTCGACAGCAATGCTGCCGCGAATACCGTCGTCGAAGGTGCGGCCGTCGGCACCACGGTCGGCGTCACCGCATCCTCGACCGACATCAACGGCCCGGCGGTAACCTATTCGCTGACCGGCGACAGCTCCGGCGGCGGCTTCACCATCAACGCGACAACAGGCGTCATCACCGTCGCCGACCCGAGCAAGCTCGATTACGAAAGCGCGCCCGGCCACGCCTATACCGTTACCGCGCAGGCCAGCGACGGCACCCTTGCGACCTCGCAGACCTTCACCATCGCCGTCACCGAAGCCCCGCCCTCGACCCCGGTCGACAGCGACGCCAGCGCCAATGCGATCGCCGAAGGCGCCGCCAACGGCTCGACCGTCGGTGTCACGGCGTCGTCGATCGACGTCAACGGCCCGCCGGTGACCTATGCGCTGATCGGCGACACCTCCGGCGGCGGCTTCACCATCGACGCGACAACCGGCGTCATCACCGTCGCGGATAGCACCAAGGTCGATTACGAGAGCAGCGGTCCGACCCATTCCTATACCGTCACCGCGCAGGCCAGCGACGGCACGACGGCGAGCTCGCAAACCTTTACGATCGCCGTCACCGACGTCGCGCCGTCGACCCCGGTCGACTCCGACGCCGGCGCCAACACCGTCATTGAAGGCGCAGCCAACGGCTCGACCGTCGGTATCACCGCGTCGGCGACCGACATCAACGGTCCGGCCGTGACCTATTCGCTGATCGGCGACAGCTCCGGCGGCGGCTTCACCATCAATGCCGCAACCGGCGTCGTCACGGTCGCCGATTCGAGCAAGCTCGATTTCGAAAGCTCGGGCGGCAGCTACACCGTCACCACGCAAGCCAGCGACGGCACGCTGGCGAGCTCGCAGACCTTCACCATCAACATCGCGGATGTTGCGCCATCGACGCCGGTCGACGGCGACGCCGCCGCCAACAGCGTTGTCGAAGGCGCGGCCGCCGGCACTGCGGTCGGCATCACCGCGCACGCGACCGACGTCAACGGCCCGGCCGTGACCTGGTCGTTGATCGGCGACACCTCCGGCGGCGGCTTCACCATCGACCCGACGACCGGCGTCATCACCGTCGCCGACCCGACCAAGATCGATTATGAGGGCAGCGGCCCGACCCATTCCTACACGGTGACCGCGCAGGCCAGCGACGGCACGCTGGCGAGCTCGCAGAGCTTCACCATCGCCGTCAACGACGCCGCACCGTCGACCCCGGTCGATGCCGACGCCGGCACCAACACGATCGCCGAAGGCGCTGCCAACGGCTCGACCGTCGGCATCACCGCGGCGGCAACCGACGTCAACGGCCCGGCCGTGATCTGGTCGCTGATCGGCGACACCTCCGGCGGCGGCTTCACCATCAACGCGACGACGGGCGTCATCACCGTCGCGGACAGCTCCAAGATCGATTACGAAAGCCCGGCCGGGCACGCCTACACCGTCACCGCGCAGGCCAGCGACGGTTTGCTCACGAGCTCGCAGACCTTCACCATCGCCGTCACCGACGTCGCGCCGTCGACCCCGGTCGATGCCGACGCCGGCGCCAACCGCGTTGCGGTCAACGCACCGGTCGGCGCGGGAACCAGCGTCACGGCATCCTCGACGGACGTCAACGGCCCCGCCGTGACCTATTCGCTGGTCGGCGACACTTCCGGCGGCGGCTTCACCATCGATGCGACCACCGGCAAGATCACGGTCGCCGATCCCAGCAAGATCAACATTGCCGACCCGTCCTATGACGTCACGGTCGATGCGAGCGACGGTACGCTGCACAGCCAGCAGACCTTCACCATCGCCGTCGTGGTCGACCAGGCGCCGGTCGTCACCGCCGGCCACACGCTGAACTACACCGAGAACCAGGCCGCGACCGTGATCGATTCGGCGATCACCGTCACCGACGGCGATGACGCCAATCTGGTGTCCGCGACGGTGCAGATCACCGGCAACTATGCCAGCGGCCAGGATGTCCTCGGCTTCACCAACCAGAACGGCATCACCGGCTCGTTCAATGCCGCGACCGGAACGCTGACGCTGACCGGCTCCTCCAGCGTCGCGAACTACCAGGCCGCGCTGGCGTCGGTGACTTACATCAACAGCAGCGACAATCCGTCCGGGCTGGCGCGCACCGTCACCATCACGACCAACGACGGCACGCTCGACAGCTCGCCGGTCACCGACACCATCAACGTCACCCCGGTCAACGACCCGCCCGTCGTCACCGGTCACACCCTCAATTACACCGAGAACCAGGCCGCGACCGCGTTCGACCCGGCGATCATCGTGTCCGACGTCGACAACACTACGCTGACCGGCGCGACGGTGCAGATCACCGGCAACTACGCGAACGGTCAGGACGTCCTCGCCTTTACGTCCCAGAACGGCATCACCGGCTCGTTCAATGCGGGAACCGGCATGCTGACGCTGACAGGCACCGCCAGCGTCGCCGATTATCAGGCGGCGCTCGCCTCGGTGACCTATCAGAACACCAGCGACAACCCGTCGGGCCTGGCGCGCACCGTCACGATCATCGCAAACGACGGCACGGCGACCTCCACGCCGGTCACCGGCACCATCAACGTCACGCCGGTCAACGATCCGCCGGTCACGACCGCCGGCGGCACGCTGAACTACACCGAAAACCAGGCCGCGACCGTGATCGATGCGTCGGTCAACGTGACCGACGTCGACAGCGCCAATCTGACCGGCGCTACGGTGCAGATCACCGGCGGCTTCGCCGCCGGCCAGGACGTGCTGGGCTTCGTCAACCAGAACGGCATCACCGGCTCGTACAATTCCGGGACCGGCGTGCTGACGCTGACCGGCTCCGCCAGCGTCGCCAACTACAAGGCCGCGCTCGATTCCATCACCTATTTCAACTCGAGCGACAACCCATCCGGGGCGGATCGCACCGTCAGCTTTACGGTCACCGACGGCACCGACAGCAGCAACACCTCGACCTCGACCATCCACGTCACGCCGGTCAACGATGCGCCGGTCGTGAGCTTCGGTGCCATCACCGGCTTCTCCGAGCCGCCGAACGGCACGCCGGCAGCGAACTCGACGCCGGTCACGATCACGCCGAACCTGACGATCACGGACGCCGAAGGCAATAACCTGACCGATGCGACCTTCGTTCTGAACAATCTGAAGCCGTCGGATGCGCTGTCGATCGCAGGCCACGCCGGCAACAGCGGCGATATCGGCGGCATCCACTTCGAGATCACCAGCACCGCCGGTACCGAAACGATCAGCTTCACCGGTACCGACACGCTTGCGCACTACAATGCGGCGCTGGACCTGATCCAGTTCAACAACACCAGCGAAAACCCCGACACCGCCGCGCGCTCCTACAGCCTGACTGTGCACGATGACGGCGGTACCGCGAATGGCGGCAGCAACACCGGGACGGGATCGACGACGGGAAGCGTCACCGCGGTGGACGACGGACCCACCGCGTCGGTGCCGGCGGACAATTCGATCGGCACGGCATTCTCGCACACCGACTTCGCGATTTCAGGACTTTCGGTCGCCGACATCGATGCCGCCAGCGGCAACGTCACGGCGACGATTGCCTCGAGCCATGCGAACCTGACCTTCAATACCGCCGGGCTCGCCAGCTCCACCAACAACAGCAGCCACACGGTGACGCTGACCGGCACCGTCGCACAGGTCAACACCGCGCTGGCGACCTTGACATACAACAGCGACGACGGCTTCACCGGCTCGGATACCGTCACGCTGAACATCAACGACAACGGCAACACCGGCACCGGCGGGCCGCTCACGTCGGGCGCCCAGACCTTCCACGTCGGCGTCGTCCCGCAGGTGTTCTATATCGACAACTCGCCCACGGCGCTGGCCAACAGCGCCAATCTCGGCACCGCGGCCGATCCATACACCTCGATCGCCGCCTACAACGCGGCGAATCCGGCCGGCTCTGGCGACTATGTCGTGCTGAGGTCCGGCACCTATACCGAGGCCAACGGCATCAACCTCGCCAATGGCGTCAACCTGGTCGGCGGCAGTCACTCCCTGACGTTCACCAATCCGGTGACCGGCGCCGTGGTGACCGCCAACACTGCGACCGGCACCGATCCGGTGATCAAGGTGACCGGCGCCGACAACGGCATCGACCTGCTCGGCACCTCGGGCCACAGCATCAGCGGCGTCAGCATCGATACCTCGGCCTCGACCGGCATGGGCATCAGCGACGACAACAACAATGTCGGCACCGTCACGATGTCCGACATCACGGTCAAGACTGCCAGCGGCACCGGCATGAGCTTCACCCATGGCGGCACCATCACGCTGACCGGCACCAACAACTCCATCACGTCGGGCACCGGCACCGCGCTCGATGTCGAGAACACCCAGATCGGCTCGTCCAACTTCATCCTCAAGAGCATCACCTCGAGCGGCGGGTCCAACAACGGCATCATCCTGTCGAATACCGGCACCGCCGCCGGCAACGGCGGCCTGCACATCACCGGCGACGGCTCGACGGCGGGCAGCGGCGGCACCATCGCCAACAAGACCGGCGCCGACGGCAGCACCACGCAGGGCAGCGGCGTCTATCTGAACAACACCAAGGACGTTCAGCTGTCCTATCTGGCGATGCACGACTTCCAGAACTACGGCATCGTCGGCACCAGCGTCACCGGCTTTGCCCTCGGCAACACCACGGTGACCGGCACCAACGGCACCAACGTCGGCGGCATCGGCGAGGGCGACGTCTACTTCACCGGCCTGTCCGGCACGGCGTCGGTAACGAATTCGACCTTCACGGGCGCGGCGCTCGATGCGTTCCACGTCTTCAACAACAGCGGTCAGACACTCAACCGCATCACCATTACCGGCTCGACCTTCGCGACCAATTCGGCGGCCGGAAACAGCTCGGGCGATGCCCTGGTGTTCCAGGCCACCGACGGAACATTCAACGCGACCGTGCAGAATTCGACATTCACGTCGGCGCGCGGCGACCTGTTCCAGCTCGATCTGCACGGCGGCGTCAACTCGGACCTCGTGCTGAACGGAAACAGTTTCTCGAACAACAACCAGAATATCGTCTCGGGCGGCGGCGGCATCACCATCAGCTCTGGCGGGACCGGCGACCACGCCAACCTGACCTTCAACATCGCCAACAATACCATGCGTGATGCCCTCGGCACCGCGCTCGGCATCAGCACGGGATCAGGCGCAAGCTCGTTCAACGGCACGATCGATTCCAACACGATCGGCGTCGCCGGCGTCGCCAACAGCGGCTCCGCCCAGGGCAGTGACATCGGCTTCGTCACGATGGGCGGGGCCAATTCCAGCGTCACGATCACCAACAATCATCTGTATCAGTACAACAACGACGGAATCGAACTGCAGACCGGTGACGCTGCGAACGGCGGCAACGCCCTATTGACCGCGATCGTCATGGGCAACACGGTGTCCAACCCGGGTGCGTTCGGCGCTCATGGCTTCGAACTTAATGCCGGCACGGTCGCGGGCGATGCGCAGAGCGTCTCGCTGACGCTGGGCGGCACCGGCGCCCAGGAAAATCAGTTCCTCGGTTCGGGCGCGACCGGCACCGACATCCGGCTGCGCGATCGGTTTGCCACCACCGTCGGCCTGCACGCGGGCGACGGCACGTCCTACGGCGGCGGCTCCACCGATACCGCCGCGATTTCAGCCTACGTCCTGGCGCACAATACGGTCACCACGGCACCGACCATCAGCGTCACGGCGGGCAGCACCAACGGCTTCGGCTCGTCGCCGCTGATCGCCGCGGATGGCGGCGTGCAGGCCGCCATCGCGACCCCTGGCGAAACCCACCTGACGCAAAGCCAGCTCGACTCGGTCGTCTCGGCGGCCATTACCCAATGGGCAAAGGCTGGCGTGGACGCGGATCAACTGGCCGCGCTGCATGCCGTCACCTTCAGCGTCGCTGATCTCGCCGGCCAGGTGGTCGGCCTGGAAAGCGCCGGCCACATCACGATCGATGCCGACGCCGCCGGCCATGGCTGGTTTGTTGATTCGACACCGTTTGACAATTTTGAGTTCACCCACGCGCTCAATGCTTCCGGCTCCGATCTGCAGACCGATTCGTCGACGGCCGCAGCCGGTCATCTCGATCTATTGACCGCCGTGGTCCATGAGTTGGGACACGTGCTCGGCCTCCCCGACCTGACGTCGTCATCCGATGCCAACGACCTGATGTATATCAGTCTCACCGACGGCGAGCGGCGGCTCCCAACCGCCGCGGATGTCACGCAGGCCAACGTGGGATCGGCGAAGGCGATGCCCATGCAGAGCAACACATCCTCGACTCTGAACCGCGACGGCTTCGACTTCTCGTCGTTCACCCAGACGCCGTCGCAGGCCAGCACGAGCCACGCGGACCTGGCCGCGAACACCCAGACCTGGTCCGATCTGTTCAGCGGGCACGCCAATGCCGGCACCCCATGGTGGGTCGGCCATGAGGCGACGTTTGCCGCCATGGGCGGCACGCCGACCGACAACCACGCCCAGTTGCACCATGACCTGATCGTCTGACCGGGCACCGTATCGACTACACAACGCCTGCCGAAGCGTTCCGGCAGGCTTGCCTCAGATGGATGGGATCCGCGCTTCCGTCGACCCGGCAAACTTCAATCGCCTCATGATGTCCGCTTGGACATGTCCGATTCGTGACAACGGTCCCGTCAGCAGCGATACCGTCTCGTCGCGAACTGCGAATGGCTCGCGCGGCCGCGGAATCGAAAAAATCGCGGAAACCAGACAATCGTTGAGGTTGCACTAGCCACAAAACACGCTATCGTGCAGACATTGCACACGCAGCATCATTGCTTCGAATTTTTCACAAATCGTACGACGTATTCGCGGAGGACCGATGGCCGATCCGTTTCTTTCCGAAGTCCGCATGATGTCGTTCGGCTTTGCGCCCAAGGGTTGGGCATTTTGCAACGGCCAACTGCTTCCCATCGCTCAGAATCAGGCACTGTTCTCGTTGCTAGGTACGACCTATGGCGGGGACGGGCGCGTCACTTTTGGCCTGCCCGACCTTCGAGGCCGGGTGCCGATAAGTATGGGCCCCGGCTATACGCTCGGCCAACGCGGCGGCGAGGAGAGCCACACGCTCACGATCAACGAGATGGCGCAGCACAATCATTTGGCCAACGCCACCAACAGCAACGGTAGCCAGCCGCTCGATTCGGGGGCCTATCTCGGTGCCTTCAACAACGGCTACAGCATGTCGACGACCGACATCACCCCGCTCAATCCATTGACCGTGGGCAATGCCGGCGGCAGCCAGGCCCATCAGAACATGCAACCGTTCCTGACGATCAATTTCAGCATTGCCCTCCAGGGCATTTTCCCCTCGCAGAATTGACGAGAAGCGCCGATGTCAGAATCCTATTTAGGCGAAATCCGTATGTTCGGCGGCACCTTTGCCCCGGTCGGATGGAATTTCTGTGACGGCAGCCTGTTGGCGATCTCCCAGTACGACGCGCTGTTCAATCTGATCGGCACCACCTATGGCGGCGATGGCCAATCCACCTTCGCGGTCCCCGATCTGCGCGGCCGTGTGCCAATCCACACGGGCACCGCCAGCAGCGGCACGACCTATGCCATGGGGCAGACTGGCGGCGTCGAAAACGTAACACTCACGACGCAGACGATCCCGCAGCATTCGCACGCCTTCATCGCCGCGAAGCAGACCGGCACCGCGTCGAACCCGCAGGGAAATATTCTCGATCAGACGACCGGCACAATCGCGATGTATATCGACGGCCAGCCGCCCGACGGGGCCATGGCAGGCGGAATGCTGACGAATACCGGCGGAAACCTGCCGCACAGCAATTTGCAGCCGCTGCTTTGCGTCACCTTTATCATTTCGCTGTCCGGCATTTTCCCGAGCCAGGGCTAGGAGCGCGACACCATGGCCGACCCCTTCGTCGCCGAAATCCGCATCTTTCCGTTCAACTTCGCTCCCAAGGGCTGGGCCTTCTGCAGCGGCCAGATCCTGCCGATCTCGCAGAACACGGCGCTGTTTTCGCTGCTCGGCGTCACCTATGGCGGCAACGGCACCTCGAATTTCGCGCTTCCCAACATGCAGGGCAACGCGCCGCTGGCGCCCGGACAGGGCCCGGGGCTGTCGCTGTATGACCTCGGCGAGACCATCGGCTCCCCCAATGTGACGCTGCTGCAAAACCAGATACCGCAGCACAACCACCCCGTGAACGTCGGTACGCAGGACACGGCCGACGTTCAAGTCCCGAGCCCGACCCGCATCCTCGGCAAATCGGCCAACGCGTTCGCCTACGTGCCCGGGAGCCCGGCGCCAACACTGACGCAGATGAACGCCACCATGATCGGCATGACGGGCGGCAACCTTCCGCACAACAACATGCTACCTTACCTCACGCTGAACTTCTGCATCGCACTGCAGGGCGTCTTCCCGGCGCGAGGCTGAGCTCGTTTTGGCTCTCGACGCGCCAGGCACCATCACGTCCGCCTTCGGCTGGGCGCGCGCGGCCGAAGTCGGTTGCGGCTTTCGCCGCCTGTCGGAGGCGGACCTGCCGTTCCTCGGCCGCCTCTATGCCTCGACGCGCGCCGAGGAACTTGCGCCGGTGCCGTGGAGCGAGGCCGACAAGGCTGCCTTTCTCGAGCAGCAATTCCGCGCCCAGCACGCGCACTACCAGCAGCACTATCCGAACGCCGATTGGCTGGTGATCGCGCGCCAGGGTGAAGACGTCGGCCGGTTCTATCTCGAACGCTGGCCGAGCCAGCACCGCATCATCGACATCGCCTTCCTGCCCGAGCATCGCGGCAGGGGCTACGGCGAAGCGTTGCTGCGCGACGCGATCGACGAGGCGAAGGCCGCCGGCAAGGACGTCTCGATCCACGTCGAGAAGCTCAACCCGGCGATGCGGCTCTACCGGCGGCTCGGCTTCATCACCGAGGAAGACAAGGGCGTTTACGACCTGATGCGCTGGCGGGCGGCAGAGCGTCAGGTGAAGATCGCTTGATAACCATTGCCGTCCGCGACCGGACCGATCGGCACCAGGAACATCTCGATCACGCCCAATGCCGGATGTCGCACCGGATAGATCGCCTGCGGCAGCCACGCGCCCTTCGGCGCCGTGAACAGCAGCGAGAATGCGCCACCCGGCCGGCCGCTGTTGCCCGCGGGCTCGACCTTGGCGAGCTTCAGCGGCACGACGCGGTCCCTCTCCGCCTGCATCGCGAACTCCGCATCCTGATGCGGCGTGAAGTCTTCAATATGCAGTTTCGCGAGATCGACGGTGGATGTCATGCGCACGTCCCTGTTGCTTTCGAGGTGTAACACACGCCGCGATGTTGCCGTCAAGATTTCTGCCGGTCATCCGATTTCGACCTGAAGCTTTCACCGTCATTCCGGGGCGTCCTCTGCTTCCACGGGGAGGCAAGTAAACGCAAGACTCGGATGCAGCGCGCCGCGAGGATGCGGATGTATGACTCACGCGAGTGCCACATATTCGATGTCGTCCCGGGCAAGCCAACGGGTCGGCGCGAAGCGCCGCCCGATGACAGGCTCCGCGCGACCCGGGACCCATAACCACCGATGCCAATTGTTTAGCCAGCGCTCGGGCCACAGCTCACTTCAACAACGCAACCCTGTGGTTATGGGTCCCTGCTTTCGCACTAGGTGGTGTGGACATTTATCGCATCCATAAGACGATGGCTGCGAGAGTAACGACGGCCAGGTAATTTCGGGCGGTCTTTTCGAAGCGGGTTGCGACGCGGCGGAACTGCTTGAGTTTTGAGAAGCAGCATTCGACGAGATGACGCTGGGCATAGAGGTGCTTGTCCAGCGGATATTTGAGCGCACGTGACGGGTTGTTGGGGATGACGGCGAGCGCGCCTTTGGCAGCGATCGCCTGGCGCAAGTGATCGGCGTCATAAGCCGTATCCGCCATGACGACCTGGGCAGGTAATCCCTCGATCAATTCGGCGGCTTGCGGTACGTCGCTCTTCTGACCTGCGGTGAGCTTGAACCGTACGGGACATCCCAGGCCGCGAACGGCCATATGTATCTTGGTGCTCAGGCCACCGCGCGAGCGACCGATCGCCTGATCTTCAGACCCCCTTTTTTCGCCCCAGCGGCGTGCTGGTGCGCCCGGACGATGGTGGAGTCGACGATCAGATACTCGAAGTCCGGATCACCGGACATCGCTTCGAATATGCGCCACCAGACCCCCTTGATGCTCCATCGACTGAAGCGCCGAAACACGCTGTTCCAGTCTCCAAACACCTCCGGAAGATCACGCCAGGGAGAGCCAGTGCGCACGATCCAAAGTACGCCCTCCACAAACATCCGGTTGTCCCGTCCGGTCGAACCCTTCTGGTCAGGCCGGCCGATGATCAGCGGCGCCATCCGCTCCCATGTCGCGTCGCTCAATACCAAGCGGTCCATCACACCCAAGGCGGCCTCCCCAAAAGCAGCCTTGAATCTGATTTGCGCCTAAAAGGGAATCCTTAGAGTCCACACCACCTAGCGTGTCTACACGGTTTTGGGGCGCGACAGATTGACTCGGTGCAGCAAGAAGTGGCGTCTCTGCAGCATGTTGTATGATTCTCTCACTGGCGCTTTGATTCGAAGGAGCGCCAGCGATGCAGCCGGATTTGTCTTTGGGTGAGTTCGGGGACGTTCGTCTCGACAAAAGGGGGCGACGCTTCTCCGGGCTATGCTTTGCACGCGCAGCGTCTGCTTGCGCCAGATGGCCCGGGGCGATTGGGCTGCCAATATGGCGTTCTGGCGGTTTGTGAACAACCCCCAAGTCACGATCGATAAATTGATTGAGGGCTGGAGCACGCAGACGCGGACTGCGGTCAGCGGGCGTCATGTGCTGGCGATCCAGGATACGAGCGAGGTCAAGTTCCAGACCCAGGCGGGACGGCGGCGCGGGCTGGGCAAAGTCGGCAAGGGCAATGCTCGCGGCGTGCTGTTGCATGCGATGATGGCGGTGGATGCCGACAGCGGGGTCTGTCTTGGCCTTACTGGCGGCAACGTTTGGACGCGCAAAGGCAAGGTAAAAATCCCGCATGAGCGGCGCGCCTTGGCCGACAAGGAGTCGGCGCGCTGGGTGACGGCCGCCGAGCAAGGCCGCGACGTCCTGGCAGATGCCCGCATGATCACCGTCGTCAACGACCGCGAGGGGGATTTCTTTGCTCACTGGGCGCTGACGCCAGCTGAGAATGTCCATCTTCTGTCGCGTGCCATGCACGACCATGCGCTGGTCGATGGCGACACACTTTATCAGGCGGTCGAGCGGAGCCGCTTCTGCGACAACGCGGTGATCGATCTGCCGCAGCGAATGGATCGGCGCGGCCGGCAGGCCCATCTCTCGATGCGCTTCGGAACCGTCGTGCTCAAGCGGCCGCAGAGGCCCGGCGTCACCGACTTGGCGGAGGGCATCAAACTCAGCTTCGTAGAAGTGGTCGAGTTGCATCCGCCGAGAGGTGCGGAGCCCATTCGCTGGCTGCTCCTGACCACTCATCCGGTCGCCACCGCTAAAGACGCCTGGCAGATCGTCTCCTGGTACCGCCAGCGCTGGATCATTGAGCAACTCTTTCGCTCGCTGAAGAGCCAGGGTTTGCGCATCGAGGATAGTCAGATCGAGAGCGCCGAAGGCCTGATCAAGCTCGTGGCGGTCGCCACCAGAGCGGCATGTATCGTCATTCAACTCGTTCAGGCCCGCAACAGTGGCGAAGAATTGCCGGCTGAATTTGTCTTCACCGCAGAAGAGATCGAGACGCTCAGGGCCATCAACAAAACCATGAAAGGTCGCACCGAGCTTCAGAAAAACCACCATCGCCCCAACACCCTTGCTTGGGCGGCATGGATCATCGCAAAACTCGGCGGATGGACCGGCTACGCCTCCCACCGTCCACCTGGACCAATCACCTTCCACACCGGAATGGCCCGCTTCCAAATCCTCGCAAATGGCCCGACAAACGTGTAGATGCACTAGTGCTTTCGCAGGGACGACCGCGGAATGGGCGGCGCGACCGTATCAAGCCACCGGCCCAGAGCCCTGATGACGGCCCCGATTTCCTCCGCTAACCTCGCCGCAAAGGTCCGCCAGCAAGGCGGACCGTGTTGAGGGAGGACAGGCGCTTGCATCAAGGCCGTGTCGTATTCGGTGCCATGGACGAGGTCGTGTTCGGGCGGCCCGCGCGTGAGGCCATCATCGAGCAGCTGGACCGGATTGGCGCCGAGCGCGCCTTTCTGATGGTGTCGGGCACGCTGAACCGCGAGACCGACGAGATCGAGAAGGTTCGCGCGGCGCTTGGGCGCCGCTGCGTCGGCACCTTCGACAAGATGCCGGCGCATACGCCGCGCGCCGCGGTGATCGCGGCGGCGGAGCAGGCGCGCGGCGCGAAAGCGGATTTGATCGTCACGATCGGCGGCGGCTCGATCACCGACGGCGCCAAGGCGGTGCAGCTTTGCCTCGCCAACAACGTCACGACGTCCGACGGCATCGAGACGATCCGCACCCATGGTGGCGTCTCGCCCGCGATGAACCCACCGACCGTGCGCCAGATCAGCGTGCCGACCACCATCGCCGGCGGCGAGTTCTCGTCGATCGCCGGCGTCACCAACGAGGCCAAGCGGCAGAAGGAGATGCTGCGCCATCCGCTGGTGATGCCGCGTGCCACCATCCTCGATCCGGAACTGTCGGTGCACACGCCGGAATGGCTGTTCCTGTCGACCGGCATCCGTGCCGTCGACCATTGCGTCGAGGGCATCTGCTCGCGCGAGGCGCATCCTTACGGCGACGCGCAGGCGCTGAAGGGACTCGAGATGCTGGCAGCCGGCCTGCCGCGGGTGAAAGCCGACCCGAAGGATATTTCGGCGCGAATGGATTGCCAGATCGGCACCTGGCTCTCCACCGGCCCGCTCGCCTCGGGCGTGCCGATGGGCGCGAGCCACGGCATCGGCTACGTGCTCGGCACCGAATTCGACGTGCCGCACGGCTATACCTCGTGCGTGATGCTGCCCGCGGTGATGCGCTGGAACAAGCGCGACAATGCCGACCGGCACGCGCTGGTCGCGGCCGCAATGGGACATGCGGGCGCGGACGCCGGCGACGTGCTCGACCTCTTCATCCGCGACCTCGGCATGCCGCGCAGCCTGCAGGAGGTCCACGTCGGCCCCGAGCATTTCGACCGCATCGCAAAGCAAGCGATGCGAACGCCCTGGGTGCCGCGCAATCCGCGCAAGATCGACGATCCATCCCAGGTTCGCGAGATTCTGGAGATGGCTGCATAGAGCGCTTTCGAGCGAAGTGGGTACCGGTTCGCGTGAAGAAAACGCGTCAAACAAGAACAAGCACGATCAAGGGGGATCTGGAGTTCGATGTATACCGGCAAGCATGCTTACCTGCGCCCGCTGCAACCCGCCTTCATCATGGCCGGGACCGGCGAGACCGTCACCTATCGTGAGCTCGAGGCGCGCTCCAACCGGCTCGCGCATCTGTTCCGCAAACAGGGGCTGCGGCGGCTCGACCATTATTCGATCTTCATGGAGAACAACAACCGCTACCTCGAGGCCTGCGGCGCCGGCGAGCGCGCCGGGCTCTACTTCACCTGCGTCAACTCCTACCTCACCGCGGGCGAACTCGCCTACATCCTGACCAACAGCCAGTCGCGGATCCTGATCACCTCGAAGCTGAAGCTCGACATCGCGCGCGAGGCGCTGAAGGAGTGCCTGCGGGTCGAGCTCTGCATCGTGGTCGACGGCGAAAGCGAGAGCGATCGCATTGTCGGACTGCGAGAGACCACCGCAGGCCTGCCATCAACGCCGATCGCGGACGAATTTGCCGGCACCGCGATGCTGTATTCCTCCGGCACGACCGGCCGGCCCAAGGGCATCGTGCGGCCGCTGCCGGAGCAGCCGCCATCGCAGAACCTGCCGCTGTTCGATTTCCTGACCAAGCTCTGGCACTACCGCGAGGGCATGGTCTACCTCTCGCCGGCGCCGCTCTACCACTCGGCGCCGCAGGCCGCGGTCAATCTCACCATCCGGATGGGCGGCACGGTCGTCATCATGGAGAGCTTCGACCCGGAGCGCTATCTGCAGCTGGTCGAGCAATGGGGCATCACCCACAGCCAGCTGGTGCCGACCATGTTCTCGCGCCTGCTGAAACTGCCCGAGGAGGTTCGCGCCCGCTACGATCTGTCGACCCTCGAGATCGCGATCCATGCCGCCGCGCCCTGCCCGGCGCTGGTCAAGGACGACATGATCAAATGGTGGGGCCCCATCATCCACGAATATTACGGCGCGACCGAGGGGCTCGGCTTCACCGCCTGCAACAGCGAGGAGTGGCTCGCGCATCGCGGCACCGTCGGCAGGGTCCTGCTCGGCGATCTGTATATCCTCGACGAGAACATGCAGCCTTGCCCCAAGGGAACGCCGGGCACCGTGTGGTTCAAGACCGCCACGCCATTCGAATATTTCAACGACCCCGCCAAGACCGGCGAGGCGCGCTCGGCCGACGGCAGCATGAGCACGGTCGGCGACGTCGGCTATGTCGACGACGACAACTTCCTCTATCTCACCGACCGCGCCACCTTCATGATCATCTCCGGCGGCGTGAACATCTATCCGCAGGAATGCGAGAACCTCCTGATCACCCATCCCAAGGTCGCCGACGCCGCGGTGTTCGGCGTGCCCAATGTCGATCTCGGCGAGGAAGTGAAGGCGGTGGTGCAGCCGGTCGACGGCATCGCGCCGGGGCCGGAGCTTGCCGAGGAACTGATCGCGTTCTGCGCCGGCTCGCTGTCGCGCCAGAAGGTGCCGCGCTCGGTGGATTTCGAAGCCGAGCTGCCGCGGCTGCCGACCGGCAAACTCTACAAGCGCCTGCTGCGTGACCGCTATTGGGGCAACAAGACCTCGCGGATCGTGTGAGCGGCGGTGCGGCATCCGGACTGATGCTGCCAACCAAGCCGACGGACGCAACGGACTCGCCGGTCGCGCGGATTTCGCGCTATGCTCCGGGATCGTAAGCCAGCTTCGCCGGAGGCCGCCATGCCATTGCCCCAGCCGCGCGAGCCGGAGCCGGTGCAGGCCGGAAGGCTCGAATTCACTGCCGCCGAGATCGGTGCACTCGCCCATCTCTATCGTGGCGAGGTCTATCGCAGCACGGTCTGGCGCACCCGTCTCGACAGTTCGACCAACTGGGCGGTGGTCACGACCGGGATCGCGCTGTCGGCGACCTACAGCAGTGCGGAAGCCTCGCCCTTGCCGATGGTCCTGGTCGGACTGCTGGTGACCGTATTCCTGCTATTCGAGGCGCGGCGCTATCGCTATTTCAACGTCTGGCGCGCCCGGGCGCGGTTGCTCGAAACCGATTTCTACGCACCGATGATCCGCGGCGAGGGCCCCACACCGAACGCAGCCTGGACCGACCTGCTCGCCAACGACTACCGCCGCCCCAGCTATCACATCAGCTATGTCAGAGCGATCGGCCGGCGCCTGCGACGGACTTATGGCTGGATCTTCGCGATCCAGGCCATCGCCTATTACGGCAAGCTGGCGATCCACCCGCTACCGCTGACCACGATGAGCGCGATCTTGGACCGCGCTTCGATCGGTCCGATTCCCGGAGCCATCGTGATTCTGGCCGGTGTCGCCTTCCATTCCAGCTGGGCGCTGTTCGCCTTCGTCACACATCGCATCGAGGTCGCGGACCGGCGCACGCGGCACAATCTGATCGCAATGGGCTGAGGCGCCGCGGGCCGCGTTGCCGATCGCGGGCTTTTCCCCTAACCTCGCCGCAACAACAAAGAAAAGGGAGGACTTGCGATGGAAGTGATCCCACTGCGTCCGGGATTCGGTGCCGAGCTGCGCGGCGTCACGCTGTCAGACGTTGCCGCCAGCGATGCCGCCTATGCGGCGGTGCGCGCGGCGTTCGAGGAACATTCGGTGCTGGTGTTCCGCGGCCAGGAGGTCAGCAACGACACCCAGCTCGCCTTCTCGCGCCGGTTCGGTCCGCCCGAGGTGACCAAGGTCGGTTCGATGGGCACCGGTTCGCATTTCGTGATCCTCTCGACCTTCGGGCCCGACGGCAAGGTGGTTCCATCCGATCACCGGCAGCAGCTGCGCGCCAGGGCCAACCAGCTCTGGCACACCGACTCTTCCTTCAAGCAGGTGCCGGCGCTGACCTCGATCCTGTCGGCGCGCATCATTCCTGAACATGGCGGCGAGACCGAATTCGTCTCGATGCGGCTTGCTTTCGAGCGGCTCGACAAGGACGCGGCAAGTCGGCTGGAGAACGCGTTCGCCTGGCACTCCTACGCGCATTCGCGCAGCAAGGTGGCCACCGGCCTCGCAACGACTGAAGAAGTCGACGCGCTGCCGCCGGTATGCTGGCGGATGGTCTGGCGCAATCCCGTCAACGGCCGCGGCGCGCTGTATCTTGCCTCCCATGCCTATGGCGTCGAGGGCATGGATACCGAGGCCGGCAGGGCGCTGATCGAGCAATTGACCGAAGCCGCGACCGCGCCCGGCGTCAGCTATCTGCATCAATGGAAGCAGGGCGACGTCGTGATGTGGGACAACCGCGCCACCATGCATCGCGGCCGCCCCTGGCCGGCGCATGAGGGCCGCCTGATGATTCGCACCACGATCTCGGCGACCGAGGCCGATGGCGTCGCCAACATGCACCTGCCTTCGCCGCAGGCGGCGGAGTGAGGTGAATGCGAATGTTTCCCCGTCATCCTGAGGTGCGAGCGGAGCGAGCCTCGAAGGATGCACGGCCACCAGCTGGGCCGTCGATCCTTGGAGACGCGCTTCGCGCTCCTCAGGATGACGGAGAGCGTGTGCAGTGCGCGGCTTACATCGGCGACATACTGTCGCTGATTGCAGCCCGCTTCACGCCGCACACATCGGCATCGGCAACCGAATTCAAACGGAGTTTCGCCGCTGCATAGCAAAACGACCCAGGTTCCCCGCAATCACAGCCATTATTCCCGATCCGTGGAAATTTTAATGTTGTGGGGTCATCCGAATTGCCAATCCCCGCGCGATCCTCGCTGGTTGCCCGACAGCCTCACCGTGGTATCGTCGATGCCAATCGGCCATTGAGACCGAAATGTGGGAGGGGACCATGCGGAGCGTGCAAGCGCTGGCCGTCGCGGTGTTGTCTGTGCTGATCATCAGCGACGTTTCACGCGCAGCCGAGCCGAAACCGGGCGGCATCTTCAGGATCTATCACCGCGACAGCCCCGGCAGCGCCTCGATCCACGAGGGCGCGACCTATTCGCTGAACGTTCCGTTCATGCCGATCTTCAACAATCTCGTCATCTTCGACCAGCACATCGCCCAGAACAGCACCAGCACGATCCGGCCCGAGCTTGCGGAAAGCTGGGCCTGGAGCGGCGACAACAAGACGCTGACCTTCAAGCTGCGCAAGGACGTGAAATGGCACGACGGCAAGCCGTTCACCGCCGCCGACGTCAAATGCACCTTCGACATGCTGATGGGCAAGTCGCAGCAGAAGTTCCGGCAGAACCCGCGCAAGTCCTGGTACGAGCAAGTCGAAGAGGTCACGACCAACGGCGACCATGAGGCGTCGTTCAAGCTGAAGCGGCCGCAGCCGGCGCTGCTGTCGCTGCTCGCCTCGGGCTACTCGCCGGTCTATCCCTGCCATGTGTCGCCGGCCGAGATGCGCACCAAGCCGGTCGGCACCGGCCCGTTCAAGTTCGTCGAGTTCAAGGCCAACGAATCGATCAAGCTCACCAAGAACCCGGATTACTTCAAGAAGGGCCTGCCTTATCTTGACGGTATCGAGTTCACCATCATCCCGAACCGCTCGACCGCAATCCTCGGCTTCGTCTCCGGCAAGTTCGACATGACGTTCCCGACCGAGGTCTCGATCCCGCTGCTCAAGGACGTCAAGTCGCAGGCGGCCAATGCGGTCTGCATGGTGGAACCGAACAACGTCTCCACCAACATCATCATCAATTCGACCGCGCCGCCGTTCGACAATCTCGACATCCGCCGCGCGCTGGCGCTGGCGCTCGACCGCAAGGCGTTCATCCAGATCATGTTCGAAGGCCAGGGCGACATCGGCGGTACCATGGAGCCGGCGCCGGACGGGCTGTGGGCGATGCCGAAGGACATGCTGGAGCAGATCCCCGGCTACGGTCCCGACATCGAGAAGAACCGCGAGGAAGCCCGCAAGCTGATGCAGAAGGCGGGCTATGGCCCGGACAAGCACCTGCAGATCAAGGTCTCGACCCGCAACATCGCGGTCTATCGCGATCCCGCGATCATCCTGATCGACCAGATCAAGAGCATCTACATCGACGCCGAGCTCGACGTCGTCGACACCGCGCAATGGTTCCCGAAGATCGCCCGCAAGGACTATTCGCTCGGTCTCAACCTCACCGGCAATGCCGTCGACGAGCCCGACCAGTCGTTCTACGAGAACTACGCCTGCGGCTCGGAGCGGAACTACACCAACTACTGCAACAAGGAGATCGAGAAGCTGTTCGACCAGCAGTCGGAAGAGACCAACGTCGACAAGCGCAAGAAGCTGGTCTGGGAGATCGACAAGAAGCTGCAGGAAGACGTCGCGCGTCCGATCATCTTCCATGCCCGCACCGGCACTTGCTGGCAGCCTTACGTGAAGAATGTCACGATCATGTCCAACAGCTCCTATAACGGCTATCGTTACGAAGACGTCTGGCTGGACAAGTAGGCGTAGCGTTTTCGGGCGAAGTGGATACCGGTTCGCGCAAAGAAAGCGCGTCGGAAGACAAGACACAGGCGGGATCAAGGAGAGAGCCAGGGTGTTTGCCTATATCGTGCGGCGGCTGTTCCTGATGCTGGTGACCCTGTTCGGGATCTCGGTCATCATCTTCGTGCTGCTGCGCGTCGTTCCCGGCAACATCGTCGACATCCTGTTCGACGCCGCGGGCTTCGTCGACCCCGCCGACAAGGCCAATCTCGAGCGCGAGCTCGGGTTGAGCCAGCCGATCGTGATCCAGTATCTGCACTGGATCGGCGGCCTGCTGCACGGCGATCTCGGCTATTCCTACGTTTCGGAAAAGCCGGCGCTGGAGGAAATCCTGCCGCGGATTCCGATCACGGCGCGGCTCGCCGGGTTGGCGCTATTGTTCTCCGCCTCGATCGGTATTCCGCTCGGTGTCATCAGCGCCGTCCACCAGGGCTCACGGCTCGATTATGCGCTGCGCGTCGTCAGCCTCAGCGGCCTGTCGCTGCCGTCTTTCTGGCTCGGCCTCTTGGTCTTGATGGCCTCGGTCTCGCTGTTCGGCACCATGCCGATCTTCAATCCGAACCCGAAAACCTGGCTCGAGTCGCTGACCATCTATGCGGTGCCGGCGATGGCGGTGGGCTTCCGCAGCGCGGCACTCACCATGCGCATCACCCGCTCCTCGATGCTGGAGATCCTGCGCCAGGACTATATCCGCACCGCGCGCGCCAAGGGCGCCTCCGAGGCCTCCGTGAACTATCACCACGCGCTGAAGAACGCGGTGCTGCCGGTCATCACCGTGATCGGCATCGAGGCCGCGTTCCTGATCGGCGGCCTGATTGTCACCGAGACCGTGTTCAACATCCCTGGCATCGCCCGCTTCCTGGTCGAGGCGCTGCGCTGGCGCGACTACCCGATCGTGCAGAACCTCGTGATGTTCATCGCCGTCGTCGTGGTGGTGGTGAACTTCATCGTCGACATGCTTTATGCGGCAATCGACCCACGTATCCGGTTTGGAGAGTGACATGACAGGATTGGTCGAAGGCCGAGTCCAACTCTTACCTCGCCCCGCTTGCGGGGAGAGGTCGGATCGCATCGCAGATGCGATCCGGGTGAGGGGGGCTCACCGCGAATCCAACGCCCACCGCGCTTGCGGAGAGCCCCCCTCACCCCAACCCTCTCCCCGCAAGCGGGGAGAGGGAGAAGACCGTTCTGCAATCATCAGGCGAAGAAGCTGACACGTGGCGACGATCAATTTCGACAGCGAATTGCGACGTGCCGGGGCCAATGCCACCGGTGGCTGGGGACGGTTTGCGTTCCTCGCGCAGCGCCACGTGCTCGGCACGGTCGGCCTCGTCATCATGCTGCTGTTCGTGCTGACCGCGATCTTCGCTAACGTCATCAGCCGCTACGATCCGCTCAGCGTCGATTCCGCGCACCGGCTGGCTGCGCCGTCCGCGCTGCACTGGTTCGGCACCGACTCCTTCGGCCGTGACGTCTGGAGCCGCATCATCCATGGTGCGCGGATCTCGCTTGCGGTCGGCATCGGCTCGACGACGCTCGGCGCCACGCTCGGCGTGATCGTCGGCCTCGCCTCTGGCTATCTCTCCGGCTGGGTCGACCTCGTGTTCCAGCGGGTGACCGACATCCTGCAATCGCTGCCGCTCTTGGTACTCGCACTCGTCATGACCGCGGCGCTCGGTCCCTCGCTGCCGAACGTGATCCTGGCGATCGCAATTCCCCTGATCCCGACGGTCGCGCGCGTGATCCGCGCCAACACGCTGGCGCTGCGCGAGCAGCCGTTCGTCGAGGCCGCCAAATCGATCGGCATGAGCGAGATGCGGATTGCGCTGCGCCACGTGCTGCCCAACACCATCGCGCCGCTGATCGTGCTCGCCACCGCGCAGCTCGGCTCAACCATCCTGACCGAAGCGTCGCTGTCGTTCCTTGGCCTCGGCATCCCCGAGCCTTATCCGTCCTGGGGTCGCATGCTGTCCGAATCCGCCGCCGAATATGTCCGCACCGCGCCATGGCTGGTGATCTTCCCCGGCATTGCGATCAGCCTTGCGGTGTTCGGCACCAATCTGTTCGGCGACGCGTTGCGCGACATTCTCGATCCGAGGCAGCGCGGCTGATGAGCGAGGCCAAGACGCTCGATACGATTCTCGACGTGAAGAACCTGCAAACGGTGTTCTTCACCAACTCCGGCCTGTTCCGCGCGGTCGACGACGTCTCGTTCTCGGTCCGCCGCGGCGAGACGCTGGCGATCGTCGGCGAGTCCGGCTGCGGCAAGAGCGTCAGCGCGCTGTCGATCATGCGGCTGGTGCCCGATCCGCCCGGCCGCATCGTCGGCGGCTCGGTGACGCTCGAGGGCACCGATCTGCTGAAGCTCGACGATGCCGCGATGCGCGACATCAGGGGCAACCGCATCTCGATGATCTTCCAGGAGCCGATGACCTCGCTCAATCCGGTGATGCGGATCGGCGACCAGATCATTGAGGCGGTGCGGCTGCACCAGAAGGTCAGCAGCAAGGAGGCCTGGAAGCAGGCGGTCGACATGCTGCGGCTGGTGCGGATTCCGGAGCCGGAGCGCCGCGCGCAGGAATATCCGCATCAGCTGTCCGGCGGCATGCGCCAGCGCGCGATGATTGCGATGGCGCTGGCGTGCCGGCCGGCGCTCCTGATCGCGGACGAACCGACCACGGCGCTCGACGTCACCATCCAGGCGCAGATCCTGGCGCTGATCGTCGATCTGCAAAAGCGGCTCGGCACCGGGCTGATCCTGATCACCCACGACCTCGGCGTCGTCGCGCAAACCGCGCAGCGCGTGATCGTGATGTATGCCGGCAAGAAGGTCGAGGAGGCGACGGTCGAAGCTTTGTTCGAGACGCCGCTGCACCCCTACACCCGCGGACTGATGGCCTCGATGCCGGCGGTGATCGCGCTCGGCGCGAAGACCGATGCGCGGCTGACCGAAATCCCCGGCATGGTGCCGTCGCTGACCAAGCTGCCGCCCGGCTGCGCCTTCGCGCCGCGCTGCAAGCTGGCGGTCGACCGCTGCCGTCAGGAATATCCGCCGCTCGACGAGATCAAGAGCAATCACTGGGCCGCGTGCTGGCGCGCCGGCGAGATGGCGGAGGCGTCATGACCGAACAGCGCCCGCTCCTCGAGGTGACCGACCTCGTCAAGCACTACGCGGTGCGCGGCGGTGTGCTGCGCCGGCAGGTCGGCACCGTGCATGCGGTCGACGGCGTCAGCTTCGCGCTCGGCGCCGGCGAGACGCTCGGGCTGGTCGGCGAATCCGGCTGCGGCAAGTCAACGGTGGCGCGCACCGTGCTGCGGCTGGTCGAGCCGACCAGCGGCGCCATCAAGCTGGATGGCGAGGACATCGCGCCGCTCAGCAAGACGGCGCTGCGGCCGTACCGGCGCTCGATGCAGATCGTGTTCCAGGATCCGTTCGCCTCGCTCAACCCGCGCATGACGGCCGGCGACATCGTCGGCGAGCCCCTCATTGTGCATGGCCTCGCGACCGGCGCGAAGAAGCAAGAGCGCGTCGCGGAACTGTTCCAGCAGGTCGGCCTGCGGCCCGACCAGATGAAGAATTTTCCGCACCAGTTCTCCGGCGGCCAGCGCCAGCGCATCTGCATCGCGCGTGCGCTGTCGCTCGGGCCGCGGCTGATCGTCTGCGACGAGCCGGTCTCCGCGCTCGACGTCTCGATCCAGGCGCAGGTGATCAATCTGTTGATCGACCTGCAGCGCAAGCAGAACTTCTCATATCTGTTCATCGCGCACGATCTGGCGGTCGTCGCCCATATCAGCCACCGCGTCGCGGTGATGTATCTCGGTCGCATTGTCGAGATCGCCGACAAGCACGAGCTGTTCGCCAATCCGCGCCATCCCTACACCCAGGCGCTGCTCGCCTCGGTGCCGATTGCCGATCCCAAGGCCAAGCGAACCGCACCGCTGATCGACGGCGACGTGCCGAGCCCGATCAACCCGCCCTCAGGCTGCGCCTTCCACACCCGCTGCCGTTACGCGATGGATCGCTGCAAAAGCGAACGCCCGGCGCTGCAGGCGGCCGGCCCGGCGCATCAGATCGCCTGCTGGCTGAATGACGGGACCGGGCAAGCGGCCTCATAAATGTCGTCCCGGCGAAGGCCGGGACCCATTACCCCGAATGCCCGTTGATTTGCCAAACTGGGGCCACAGCTTGCTCCAACAACATACAGCGGTGGTTATGGGTCCCGGCCTGCGCCGGGACGACGGCGGTTATGTGGCGGCCTCGATCTCCACCACGATCTTCCCCGTCGTCACCTGCTCGCCCTCGGCGACATCGATCGACGATACCGTGCCCGCGACGCCGGCGGTGTGGACGTGCTCCATCTTCATCGCTTCCAGCGTCATCACCGGCTGGCCGGCCGCGACCTTGTCGCCCGGCTTCACCAGCACCGCGACGACCCGGCCGTTCATGGCGGCGCGGACCTTGCCGTCACCGCCGGCCGCCGTCGCGCTCTCCGGCGGCGCGAGGGCGAGATCGCGCACCGGCAGCGTGACGCCGCGATGCAGGATATAGAGCCGGTCGCCATCGCGCAGGAATTGGGCATGCTCCATCACCCCATCGTGGTGGAAGCGGATGCTGTCCCGGCTGAGCTCGTCGATCACGAAGCTGAAGCGATCGCCGTTGCGGGTCGCGATGTAGCTGCCGTCGCGCTCGCGGACAATCTCGATCTCCTGCACGCCGCGGCCGAGATCGATCCGCAGGCCGAGCGGGAATGTCGCTGCGAGCGACCGCCCGCGCTGCCATGGCGGTGCGTGCGGATTGGTGACGTAGAGCAGCAGCGCCGCAAGCGCGAGATCGCTGCCGCGATCGGGCCCCGGCGCCAGCAGCGCATCGCGGTTGTCGCCGATGAAGGCCGTGGTCGCCTCGCCCCTGGCAAAGACAGGGTAGCGCAGGCAGTCGATCAGGAAGCCCTGGTTGGTCGTGACGCCGAAGGCCGTGACCTGCTCCAGGGCACAGATCAGCTTGCCGCGCGCCTCCTCGCGGGTCGTGCCATGGCTGATAACCTTGGCGATCATCGAATCATAGAACGGCGGAATCTCCGAGCCGGACTGCAGCGCGTGCTCGACGCGGATACCGTCGGGCATCTGCCACCGCGCCATCGTGCCGGATTGCGGCATGAAATCGTGCGCAGCATCCTCCGAGCAGAGCCGCACCTCGATGGCATGGCCGGAGAACTTGACGTCCTCCTGGGTCAAGCCGAGCGGCGCGCCACTGGCGACGCGCAGCTGCAATTCGACCAGATCGAGCCCGGTGATCGCCTCAGTGACGGGATGCTCGACCTGCAGCCGCGTGTTCATCTCCATGAAGTAGAAATTGCCGGCGCGATCGAGCAAAAATTCCAGCGTGCCGGCGCCCTCGTAGCCGATCGCCTTGACCGCCTGCACCGCGACCGCGCCCATCCGCGCGCGCAGCTCCGACGTCACCGCCGGCGACGGCGCCTCCTCGACCAGCTTCTGGTGTCGCCGCTGCACCGAGCAATCGCGCTCGCCGAGATGGATGGCGTTACCATGGCGGTCGCCGAACACCTGGATCTCGATGTGGCGGGGATTGACGATCGCGCGCTCCAGAATGACGGTCGGATCGCCGAACGCACCCTGCGCCTCCGATCGCGCGCTGCGCAGCGCGTCGGGAAATGCCGCCGCATCGGCGACAAGCCGCATGCCGCGGCCGCCGCCGCCGGCGACCGCCTTGATCATGACCGGAAAACCAATGGCCCTGGCTTCCGCCAGCATCACGGCATCGCTCTGGTCGGCGCCCTGATAGCCGGGCACGCAGGGCACGCCGGCCCGCTGCATGATCTCCTTGGCGCCGGCCTTGTTGCCCATCGCAAGGATCGCTTCCGGCGACGGACCGATGAACACCAGACCCGCATCGCGGCAGGCATGCGCAAAATCCTCGTTCTCGGCGAGGAAGCCATAACCGGGATGCACCGCGCCGGCGCCGCTCGCCTTGGCCGCGGCGATGATCGCGTCGATCTTCAGATAGGATTGCGCCGGCAGCGCCTCGCCGATCCGCACCGCCTGGTCGGCCTCGCGCACATGCAGCGCGTCACGGTCGGCGTCCGAATAGACCGCGACGACGCCATGGCCGAGCCGCCGTGCCGATCGCATGATGCGCAGCGCGATCTCGCCGCGGTTGGCGATCAGGATCTTGAAGAACGGCGTCCGCTTCACGATTGCCCCGCTCATGGCCGCGCCACCGAGAACTGCATGCGCTGCGGGCTGCGGGCCTCGGCCTCGCGGCAGATCGTAAGCACCTCGGCAAGCACCGTCCGCGTGTCGCGCGGATCGATCACTCCGTCGTCGAGCACCCGGGCGCTGGTCGAGAACACGTCCATCTGGCTGTCGAACACCCCGGTGATCTGCGCCTTCATCGCGTCCAGCTTCTCCTTCTCGATCGGCTTGCCGCGCCGCGCGGCGGCGGCCTCAGTCACGATCGCCATGGTTTCGGCGGCCTGCTCGCCGCCCATCACGGCGGTCTTGGCGTTGGGCCAGGAGAAGCAGAAGCGCGGATGGAAGCCGCGGCCGCACATGCCGTAATTGCCGGCGCCGAACGAGGCGCCGCAATACAGCGTGATCTGCGGCACCGTCGCCGAGGTCACCGCCTGGATCATCTTGGAGCCGTGCTTGATCATGCCGGCCTCTTCATAGGCCCGGCCCACCATGTAGCCGGTGGTGTTGTTCATGTAGAGGATCGGTGTGCGCGACTGGCAGCAGGCCTGGATGAAATGCGTCGCCTTGTTGGCGCCGGGCACGTCGAGCGGGCCATTATTGGTGATGATGCCGATCGCCTGCCCCTCGATGCGCGCGTGGCCGCAGACCGTCGCCGGGCCGTAATTGGCGCCGAACTCGGTGAAGTCGGAATCGTCGATGAAGCGCGCAATCGCCTGGCGCATGTCGACGGGGCGCTTGTGATCCATCGGCATGATGCCGAGCAGTTCCTCGGCGTCATAACGTGGCGGCTTGAACGCGGCCGGTTCGGCGGCCGGCCGATCCCAAGAACGATCCCAAGGCAGCTTGGCCATGAGCTCGCGCGCGATGCGGAGCGCATCGCGGTCGTCCTCGGCGAGATAATCGCCGAGACCGGAGATCTGGGTGTGCATCTCGGCGCCGCCGAGCTCCTCCTCGGTCGCGATCTCGCCGGTGGCCGCCTTGAGCAGAGGCGGCCCGGCAAGGAACGCGCGGGTGCGGCCGCGCACCATCACGATGTAGTCGGAGAGACCGGTCTGGTAGGCGCCGCCCGCGGTCGAGGAGCCGTGGGTGACCGTAACGACGGGAAGCCCTGCCGCCGACAGCCGCGCCAGGTTGCGGAAGATGTTGCCGCCACGGACGAAGTCCTCGACACGGTAGCGCAGCAGGTTGGCGCCGGCGCTCTCGACCAGCTGCACATAGGGCAGCTTGTTCTCCAGCGCGAGCTCCTGCACCCGCAGCGTCTTGTCGAGGCCGTAAGGCTGCAATGCGCCCGCGTCGATGCCGGCATCATTGGCGCTGACCATGCAGCGGATGCCGGAGACGAAGCCGATGCCCGCGACCAGTCCGCCGCCGGGCACGCTCTTGTCCGCATCCGCTACGTCGAACATGTAACCGGCGAGCGTCGACAGTTCGAGGAAGGGCGAACCGGGATCGAGCACCAGCGCGACGCGCTCGCGTGGCAATAGCTGGCCGCGCTTGTGGAAGCGGTCCTTTGCCGCGGCGGAGGCTGCGCGCGTCCGCTCCTCCAGGGCGCGCATCCGGGCGATCAGCGCCAGCATGCCGTCGCGATTGCCCTGGAAGGCGGCGCTGCCGGTGGAAATCGTGTTCTCGATGATGGCCACTAGGCGCGCTCCACAAAATGCCCACTGTATTGCTGCCGCAGCTCGACCTTGCGTAGCTTGCCGGTCGCGGTCATCGGCATCTCCTCGAGGATACGCACCAGCTTCGGCACCTGGAAGCCACCGAGATGCTTTCTGCAATGCGCCTCGATGCCGGCCTCGTCGGCCACCGCGCCGGGCTTCAGCTTGACGAAGGCGGAGACCGCCTCGCCCCATTGCGGATGCGGCAGGCCGACCACGGCGGCGTTCTGCACGGCGGGATGCGCCAGCAACGTCTCCTCAATCTTGACGGAGGCAACGTTCTCGCCGCCCGACTTGATCATATCCTTCTTGCGGTCGAGGAACAGCACCTCGCCGTTGCCGTCGATCAAAGCAAGATCGCCGGTATGGTGCCAGCCGAACTTGCGCGCCTCCTCGGTCGATTTGGGGTCCTTGTGGTAGCCCATCATCACATTGGGTCCGCGATGCACCAGCTCGCCGATCTCGCCGCGCGGCAGCAGATTGCCGTTGTCGTCCATGATCGCGGTCTCATTGACGATCAGCGATTCGCCCCAGTAATTGCCGAAACGGTCGAGCTGCACCTCCGGGCGGGACATCGTCGTCGCCGGATACATCTCGGTCTGGCCGCTGGATAGCACGAAGTTCGGACAGAGATCGGCCATGGCGCGCTCGAGCAGCGGCTTGCCCATCGGCGCCATGGTGTAGATGCAGCAGCGCAGGCCTGACAGGTCGTAGTCGCGCCGGCGCGGATGGTCGAGGATCGCCTGATACATCAACGACAGGCCGACGAACACGGTGAGCTTGTCGCGCACGATCGCATCCATGCACGCGACCGGATCGAAGCCGCGCATCAGCGCCATGCGGCCGCCGACCGAGAGATAGCTGAGCAGCAACACGTGGCCGGCGCAGTGGAACAGCGGAAACTGTCCGGTGATCCCGTCATCGCGCGAGAGCTGCATCTCGATACAATTGCTCATCACGGCCATGACAACGGCGAGGTGACAATGCATCGCGCCCTTCGGCCGCGAGGTCGTACCTGACGTATAGATGATCATCGCGAGGTCGCGGTCGTTGATCTCGATGTCAGGCTCGATATCGGACTGTCCCTCCAACAGACCGTTGAACTCCTGCAATCCGGTCTTGCCGGCATTGCCGGTCAGATCGATCGCGATCATCTCCATGCCGCGCGCTTCCAGCGCGGCGCGGCGGTCGGCCTGGGCATGAAGGGCGTCATCGATGATGGCGAAACGCACCTCGGCATGGCCGAGGATGTAGTCCATATCAGCCGGTCCGAGCATGGTGTTGATGGGCACCCAGACCAGCCCGGCGCGGTGAATGCCAAACAGCGCTTTGACGAATTCGACAGAGTTGTTGCAGATGGTCGAAATCTTCTCGCCCGGCTTCAGCCCGCGCTGCACCAGATGATTGGCGAAGCGATTGGCGTCGCGCTCGAGTTCGGTGAAGGTGACCTGCCTGCTGCCGTCGGTCAGCGCGATGCGATCCGGAAACCGCCGCGCGGCGCGCTTCAACAGGTCGCCGATCGCGACCCGGCCGATACGACCCGGCCCGGTGACGCCGCCGGTTGCTGCGAGATTGTGCATGCGTTTCTCCTCCCGGGCTCCGTCATTCCGGGATGCGCGAAGCGCAGACCCGGAATCCAGAGGTGTGGCGCGAGATTCCGGGTTCACGCTTCGCGTGCCCCGGAATGACGGTCAGTGTCGCGTTCCAAAAATCTGCCGCGCCTCGGCCGGGCTCGCGATCTCGCGGCCGGCGCGGCGCGCGCAGGCGGCGAGACCTTCGACGAGCTGCCCGTTCGACGTCACCTTGGTGCCGTCGCCGAGATAGAACGTATCCTCGAGCCCGCTGCGCAGATGGCCGCCGAGGTCGGCGGCGCGCTGGTGCAGCGGCCAGATCTCGGCGCGGCCGATCGCGGTGACCTGCCAATGCGCCTCCGGCGCCTTCAGCTTCAGGAGGATCGGCAACAGCTCCGGATCGGCCGGCATGCCCGAGGCGACGCCCATCACGAAATTGTATTCGAGCGGACCGGAATACATCCCGGTCTGCCGGTACATGCCAACGCAACGCACGATGCCGACATCGAAGCACTCGAATTCGGGAATGGTGCCGGCCGCCTTCATCACGTCGAGATAGTCCTGCACCTTCTCGACCGCGTTATCGAACATCATGGGCGGCCAGGCCCAGGTGTTGTCGGCCTTCACCTTCAGATAATTCAGCGAGCCGGCATTGCAGGCGGCGATCTCGGGCCGCGTCTCGCGCACGCAATCGAGCGCGCCCTGGTAGTTCGGGCCAGAGGTGCCGGTGGTGTGGTTGATGATCACGCCGGGGCAGGCCTCGCGGATCGCCTGCTGGATCTCCTTGCTGACGCCGACATCCCACGACGGCAGGTGGCCCTTGTTCGGCTCCTGCTGCCGCAGATGGATGTGCATGATGCTGGCGCCGGCGTTGAACGCGGCCTTGGCCTCGCGCGCCATCTGTTCGGGCGTCACCGGAACGTTGTGCTGCTTCGGGTCGGTAAGCACGCCGTTCAGCGCGCAGGTGATGACGGCCTTGTCGCTCATGGGTCTCTTGTCCGCTTTGCAGCGCACATGCGCTGCTGATTTCGCCATGATGAGAACTTTGCCTTCGCGCCATCTTGCGTTGACTGGCTAAGTGGATGCGCTCACGGCACAATCCGTCGCCAGCCGGTTAACACAAGACGCGGCACAAGCGTCATGCCTAACCTTGGTTCTAAGGCAGAAGCGGCGCAACAAGCCGGCATCACGGGGAGAACGTCATGGTCTCGATCAACCGGCGCACATGGCTCACCGGCGCGGCAGGCGCGGGACTTGCCGCGGTCGCGGGTCTTAAGCCTTCGCTGGCCGACGACACGCCAGGCGTCACCGCGACCGAGATCAGGATCGGCAGCACCACCTCCCTGAGCGGCCCGGTATCCGCGCTCGGCGTGCAGGCGCGCTGCCAGGAAGCCTATTTCAAGATGCTGAACGAGCAGGGCGGCATCGCCGGCCGGCAGATCAAGTACATCTACTATGACGATGCGTTCAACCCGGCGAAGACGGTCGAGCAGGTGCGCCGCCTGATCGAAAGCGACAATGTCGCCTTCCTGTTCAACATGCTCGGTACCGCGCCGAACTCGTCGGTCGTCAAATACATCAACGCCGCCAAGGTGCCGCACCTGTTCCTGTCGGTGAATGGCGACAAATGGGGCGACTACAAGACCTATCCCTGGACCATGGGCTTTGCGCCGAGCGCGCGTACCGAGGCGCAGGTGTTCGTCAAGTATGCACTGAGCCAGAACAAGAACGCAAAATTCGCGGTGCTCTACCAGAACGACGATCTCGGCAAGGATTTCGTCGCCGGGGCCAAGGACGTGCTCGGCGAACGGTTCGCGACCGCAGCCGTGGTGGCCTCGCACGAGGTCACCGATCCCACGATCGATTCCCAGATCGTTGCGCTGCGCGGCGCCAACCCAGATGTGCTGATCTCCGGCACCACGGCAAAGTTCTGCGCGCAGTCGATCCGCAAGATCTATGAGCTCGGCTGGAAGCCGATGCACTTCATCGCCAGCGGCGCCGCCTCGATCTCCTCGACCATCGCGCCTGTCGGCCTCGACAAGTCGCAGGGCACGATCTCATCGGCCTATGTCAAGGACGTCGCCGACCCGGCCTGGGCCAATGATCCCGGCGTGAAGAACTTCCTCGCCTTCATGGAGAAGTACTTCCCCGACGGCAATCCGAAGGAAGGCTACAACCTCTACGCCTACACGGTGGCGCAGGTGCTGAAGATCGTGCTCGAGCAGTGCAAGGGCAATTTCACGCGCGACAACATCATGGCGCAGGCCAACAACCTGAAGGACATCGAGGTGCCGACGCTGTTGCCCGGCATCCGCGTCAACACCAGCCCGACCAATCATCACCCGCTGCAGCAGCTTCAGCTGCAACGGATCGAAGGTCCGGGCTGGCTGCGGTTCGGGGAGGTGATCCAGGGCGCGAATTTGTAGCGGAGAACAACCCCAATGTCGTCCCGGCGAAGGCGGGACCCATAACCACCGCTGCTCATTATTTAACAGCGCGTCTGCCATCCCGAATCACGGATAATCACGCGGTATGGGTCCCGGCGTTCGCCTGGCGTTCGCCAGGACGACAGCGGAGGTTACGTCAGCGCGCGCTCGCTCGCGGTTTGCCCGGTGCGGTAGATCGCAAGGTCCCGCGAGCCGGAGAAGATCGCGCGCGGCTTCAAGCCATAGAAGCGACGGATCGAGTGGCTGAAATGCGTGCTATCGGGATAGCCGATATCCTGCGCGAGATGCGCGAGGTTGATGTCCTGGTTGGCGAAGTGCAGCAGATGCCGCGCGCGCTTCCAGGCGCGGAAGGAGCGGAACGAGATCCCGGTCTCCTCCTTGAACAGATGCAGGAAGCGCGAGGGCGATAGCCCGGCCTCGGCGGCGCAGCCGGCCGCGGTCACCGGCTCGCCGGAGAATTGCCCGATGCGGCCGATCGCGCGCACGACACGCGGATCGAGCACGCGCTGCGGCAGCGCGTCGCCGAAGCACATGGTGTCGAACTCGGCATTCGCGATCGCGTCGCGATGCTGCATCTCGGCGAGCGTCGCATAGGCGTTGCGAATGCGATTGGCGAACAGATGGGAGTCCGATCCTTGCAGACGGCGGGCGACGGCTTCGAGCGTGCCGTCGGGCACGCTTTCCGGTTCGATCGCGACGCAGATCGCCGAGCGATATTCGCTGGTGATGGTGTGGCGCAGGTTCGGCATCGTCACCGCGAGTTCGCCATGCGACTCGCGGCCTTCGCTGGTCGACAGATGCAAGCCGTCGCGGATCGCGACATAGACATGGAATGCACCGGGACAGCGCTCGCGCGGGCGGCCGAGCAGCCCGGCATAGAACACCCGTTCCGGCGTGATCAGCATCCGGTGACCGGATTGCTGGCTGGAGCTCTGGCACTTCGCGTCCACGATCGCGTCCATGGCGGTTCCTCCTCGCGCGGCTCTTTGGGCCGCTGCGGCGGAGCTACCATAACGCAAATTCGCACGCTGTCACTGCAACGAAACGTCGTCATTCCGGGGCGATGCGACAGCATCGAACCCGGAATCTCGAGATTCCGGGTCTGGTGCTAACGCACCATCCCGGAATGACGAGCGCTAAAGCCGCGCCCGCGGCGCAACGTTCTGTTCCTGACCGGCTTTTTGCTCCGCCGCGACCGCGCGCTGGTAACCGTCGCGCTGCTGCAGCCGCGCCCAATAGGCCGCGACATTCGGCCCGAAATCCTTGGCGAGGCCGATATTGCTGGCGAGACGGAGCGCATAACCGTTGGCGATGTCGGCCGCGGTGAAGCGTTCCGCGCAGAGGAATTCCGACTTCGCGGCGGCGGCCTCGACCGCGCGCAGGCGGCCCAGGAACCATTTTGCATAATCGCCCGAGACCTGCGGGTTGCGCCGCTCCTCCGGCTCAAGCTGGCTGTAGCGGAGCACCAGCGTCTGCGGGAAGGTCAGCGTCGCGTCGGAAAAATACATCCAATTCAGGAACGCGCCATAGGCCGGCTCGTCGACGCCGACGATCAGCGGCGTCGGGCCGTATTTGGTGCCGAGATAATGGCAGATGCCGGAGGACTCCGTCATCCTGGTCTCGCCATCGATCATGAACGGGATGGTGCCGAGCGGATTGATGCCGAGATATTCCTTGGCGAACACGCGCGGCGGGAACGGCAGCATCTTCAGCTCATAGGCAAGCCCGAGCTCCTCCAGCATCCACAGCGGACGGAACGAGCGCGCGGCGTCGCAGTGATAGAGCGTGATCATCAGGCGTTTCCCTTTTGCTTCAGGCCAGGCAGCGTGCCCATCATCTTGCACAATACCATGAGCATGACCTCGTCGGCGCCGCCGCCGATCGAGGTCAGGCGGCTGTCGCGATAGGCGCGGCTGACCGGCGTCTCGTTGGTGAAACCCATGCCGCCCCAATATTGCAGGCAGGCATCGGTAAGCTCGCGGCCGAGCCGGCCGGCCTTCAGCTTGGCCATGGTCGCGAGCCGCGTCACGTCCTCGCCGGCCACCAGCGCCTCGCCGGCACGATAGATCAGCGAGCGCAGCAGCTCGACCTCGGTCTGCATTTCCGCGAGCTTGAAGTGAACCACCTGATTGTCGAGGATCGAGCCGCCGAACGCCTTGCGGTTGCGAGTGTAGTCGATGGTCTCGTTGATGATGAATTCATGCGCCTTCAGGCAGGCGGCCGCACCCCACAGCCGCTCCTCCTGGAACTGGATCATCTGGTAGGTGAAGCCCTGGCCCTCCTCGCCGATCCGGTTGCGCTTCGGCACCCGGACATTGTCGAAGAAGATCTGCGCCGTATCCGACGAACGCATGCCGAGCTTGTCGAGCTTGCGCGCGATCTGCACGCCCTTTGTCTTCATGGGCACGCAAATCAGCGACTTGTTGCGATGGACCGGGCCGTCGCTGGTGTTGGCGAGCAGGCAGATCCAGTCGGCCTGGGTGCCGTTGGTGATCCACATCTTGCCGCCATTGATGACGTAGTCGTCGCCGTCGGCGCGCGCACTGGTCTTGATCGAGGCGACGTCGGAGCCGGCGCCGGGCTCGGAGACGCCGATGCAGGCGACCTGATCGCCGGCAATCGCCGGGCTGAGGAATTCGCGCCGCACCTCGTCGGAGCCGAACCGCGCCAGCGCCGGCGTCGCCATGTCGGTCTGCACCCCGATCGCCATCGGCACGCCGCCGCAGGTGATGGCGCCTAGCTCCTCGGCCATCATCAGCGCGTAGGAATAATCCAGTCCCTGGCCGCCGAACTCGACCGGCTTGTTGAGGCCGAGGAAGCCAAGATCGCCGAGCTTCTTGAACAGCTCATGCGCCGGGAAGATGTCGGCCTTCTCCCATTCGTCGACATGGGGATTGATCTCGGCCGCGATGAACTTCTGTAGAGCGCGGCGCGGTTCGTCGTGGTCGGCGGTGAAGAGCATGTTCTCGAACTATCCTTTGTCATTCCGGGGCGATGCGAAGCATCGAACCCGGAATCTCGATCCATTACCTCTGGATTCCGGGTTCGCGCTGGCGCGCGCCCCGGAATGACCTTGCCTTCTCACCTCCCCCTGAAAGGGGGAGGTCGGCACGTTCGGCTATGCCGATCGGGCCGGGTGGGGGTCAAACTAGCAGTCCGACTCGCGGCTTGACCCCCACCCTGCCCTCCCCCTTTCAGGGGGAGGGTTCACAATCCGCCTTTTCGCCGCGACCACATCATCACCTGACGCGATCACAACCCCATCTGCCGGCTCGCGAGGTCCTTCATGATCTCCTCGGTGCCGCCGCCGATGGCGTTGACCTTGACCTCGCGGTAGATACGCTCGACCTTGACGCCGCGCATGAAGCCGGCGCCGCCGAAGATCTGCACCGCCTCGGAGGCACAATGCGCCATGGTCTGGGTCGCCTGATTCTTCATCATGCAGATCTCGGCAACCGGGCTTTCGCCCTGGCCGAGCCGCCATGCCAGCATTTCCAGCATCGCCTGCGAGACCGCGACCTTCTGTGCCATGTCGACGATCTTGTGCCTGATCACCTGGTGCTGCGCGATCGGCTTGCCGAACGTCTTGCGCTCCTTGGCATAGGCGACCGCCTCGTCGAGGCAGACGCGCGCATAGGCGGTGCAGCTCGCCGCCATGCCCATGCGCTCGCTGTTGAAGTTCTGCATGATGATCTTGAAGCCCTGCCCTTCCTCGCCGATCAGGTTCTCGACCGGCACGCGGCATTCGTCGAAGTGAAGCGTCGCGGTATCCGACGCCCACCAGCCCATCTTCTTCAGCTTGGTGCGGGACAGACCGGGCGTATTGCCTTCGATCAACAGCAGGCTGACGCCGCCGGGACCTTCGCCGCCGGTGCGCACCGCGACCGTCAGATAGTCGGCGCGCATGCCCGAGGTGATGAAGGTCTTCTCGCCGGAGACGACGTAGTGATCGCCGTCGCGCCGCGCCCTGGTGCGCAGGTTCGCGACATCGGAGCCGCCGCTCGGCTCGGTGATCGCGAGCGCGGAGATCTTCTTGCCGGCGAGCACCTCCGGCAGCACCCGCGCCTTGACCTCGGGTCGCGCGGCACGGGCGATCGGCGGCGAACCGATGGTGTGGCTCATCAGGCTCGAGGAGACGCCGCCGGCGCCGGCACGCGCCAGCTCCTGCGAGGCCACGATTCTCATGAACTGGTCGGCGGCGATGCCGCCATATTCTTCCGGGAAGCCGAGGCCGAGTAGCCCGATCGCGGACGCCTTGGCATAGAGCTCGCGCGGAAACTCGCCGTCCTCGTCCCATTGATGGGCATAAGGCTCGATTTCCCTGGCAACAAAGCGCCGCATCACCTCGCGAAAGGCCTCATGCTCGCCGGTGTAGAACGGGTTTGCCATCCGCGTGCTCCGTTGATTCTTCCCTCCGACGATGTCCGGATTTCTCCCGGTTCACTTGCGTCGAGTGGCTGCCATCGGTGCCGACGCCCGGTCCGGCGATTTGCCAGCCACTAAACGCAAGACAGTATCCTTATACGCCCCCTCCACTGCCAATTCATGGCATCAATTGAGCCAGGAACAGGCGGCGCAAGACTGCCGTTCCGGAGGAGGGAAATTTGCCGGTTCGTTACTACGACTGGATCGCGCATCATCGCCGGCGCACGCCGGACAAGATGGCGCTTGTCGATCTCGCCAGCGGACGCCGCTTCAGCTATGCGGAGCTCGACGCCCGCGTGTCGCGGCTCGCGGCCTGGCTGCGCGATGGGCTCAAGGTTGCCAGCGGCGACCGCGTCGCGGTGCTGGCGCTGAACACGACGGATACGCTGGAGGTGCAGTTCGCCTGCTTCCGGATCGGCGCGATCTTTCTGCCGCTCAACACCCGCCTCACCGTTCCCGAGCTGCGCTACATCACCGGCGACGCCGCGCCGAAGGTGATGATCCATGACGACGACCTCGCCGAGACCGCGCTTGCGGTGGCAAAGCTCTGCAATGTCGCTGCGACCGTGAGGCTCGGCCCGGGCGGCGCCTATGAGACCGGCATTGCGGCAGCCGCGCCGCTCGAACGGTTCGAGGAGGTCATGCTCGATGACATCTCGACCATCATGTACACCTCGGGGACGACGGGCCAGCCGAAGGGCGCGATCATCACGCATGGGATGACGTTCTGGAATTGCGTCAATCTCGGCGGCCCCGCCTACATCTCGCCGGCCTCGGTGCTGCTCACGGTGCTGCCGCTGTTCCACACCGGTGGTCTGAACTGCTATACCAACCCGGTGCTGCATGCCGGCGGCACCGTGCTGATCATGCGCGCGTTCGATCCCGGCGAGGCGCTGAAGCTGATCGACGATCCCGCGCAGGGCATCAACGTGTTCTTCGGCGTGCCCGCGATCTACCAGTTCATGGCGCAGCACCCGTCCTTCGCTACGGCGGATTTCAGCCGCCTCGTGATCGGCGGCGTCGGCGGCGCGCCGATGCCGGTGCCGCTGCTCAAGACCTGGGAGGCGCGCGGCGTCGCACTGCAGCAGGGCTACGGCATGACCGAGACCTCGCCGGCGGTGATGGTGCTCGACCGCGAGGATGCCGCGCGCAAGGCCGGCTCCTCCGGCAAGCCGGTGCTGCACACTGAGGTCCGCATCGTGCGGCCCGACGGTAGCGACGCCGCAGTCGGCGAGCTCGGCGAGCTCTGGGTCAAGGGCCCGAACATCACGCCGGGCTACTGGAACAGGCCGGACGCCAATGCCTCCTCCTTCACCGACGGCTGGCTGCACACCGGCGACGCCACGCGGATCGACGAGGAAGGCTTCTACTACATCGTCGACCGCTGGAAGGACATGTACATCTCGGGCGGCGAGAACGTCTATCCGGCCGAGGTCGAGAGCGTGCTGCATCAACTGGCCGCCGTCGCCGAAGCCGCCGTGATCGGCATCCCCGACGAGCAATGGGGCGAAGTCGGCATGGCGATCATCGCCGTGAAATCCGGCCATTCGCTGACCCCGGCCGAGGTCCACGCGCATTGCCAGGCCAATCTGGCGCGGTTCAAATGCCCGCGCCTGATCGAATTCATCGAGGTCCTGCCTCGGAACGCGACAGGCAAAATTCATAAGCCGACGCTCCGGCAGCAATTCAGCCGGCCGAAGCCAACCGATACCGCAGCGTGAGCCAGACGCGCGCCGCGCGTTCCGGGATTCGCCCCGACAAGGATTGCCCCGCTGCCGTCTGCCGGGACCGGCTGCGGGTTCGTTGCGTAAGTCCCCATCCAAGATCAATCGAGGAAATTGCCTTTATGAAAACAACAACACTGTCGCTGCTGGCAGCCGTCACGGCGCTCTGCCTGCTCTCCACCCAGGCCGCCTTTGCACAGAAGAAGTATGATACCGGCGCCTCCGACACCGAGATCAAGATCGGCAATGTCGAGGCCTATAGCGGTCCCGCCTCCGCCTACGGCGTCATCGGCAAGACCGAAGAAGCCTATTTCAAGATGATCAACGACCAGGGCGGCATCAACGGCCGCAAGATCAACTGGATCTCCTATGACGACGGCTACTCGCCGCCGAAGACCGTGGAGCAGATCCGCAAGCTGATCGAGAGCGACGAGGTCTTCCTGGTGTTCAACGCGCTGGGCACACCGACCCAGACCGCGGTGCAGAAGTATCACAACGCCAAGAAGGTGCCGCAGCTGTTCCTCGCCACCGGCGCCAGCAAGTGGAACGATCCGAAGGATTTCCCGTGGACCATGGGTTTCCAGCCGAGCTATCGCGTCGAGGCGCGGATCTTCGGCAAGTACATCCTGAAGGCCAAGCCGGATGCCAAGGTCGCGATCTTCTATGCCAATGACGATTTCGGCAAGGATTACCTGGTCGGCCTGAAGGAGATCCTCGACAAGTCGAGCGTCAAGATCGTCGCCGAAGAGAGCTACGAGACCACCGAACCGTCGATCGACTCCCACATCGTCAAGCTGAAGGACACCGGCGCCGACGTGTTCGTCAACATCTCGACGCCGAAATTCGCGGCGCAGGCGATCAAGAAGATCGCCGAGCTCAACTGGAAGCCGATGCAGGTGATGACCGACGTCTCGATCTCGATCGGCGCGGTCATGAAACCGGCCGGACTCGAGGCCTCGGAAGGCGTGCTGTCGGCCGGCTATCTGAAGGACGCGTCCGATCCGCAGTGGAAGAATGACGAGGGCATGAAGAAGTTCATGGCCTTCGCCGAGAAGTACATGCCGGGCGCCAACCTCGCCGACGCCAATCTGGTCTATGGCTACGCCGCCGCGCAGACCATGGTGCAGGTGCTGAAGCAGGCCGGCGACAACCTGACGCGTGAGAACGTGATGAAGCAGGCCGCCAGCCTGAAGGATTTTGCGCCCGACACGCTGATCCCCGGCATCAGGATCAACACCAGCGCGACCGACTTCGCACCGGTCGAGCAGCTCAAGATGATGCAGTTCAAGAACGGGCAGTGGGAGCTGTTCGGTGACATCATCAGCGCCGAGACCGGCGGCTAGCGCGACGCGCACCGCCACCAAACATCAGCCATCGCGAAGCCGCCCATCCGGGCGGCTTCGTTGCTTTTTGCGGATCGCGGGTGAAGCCGAGCGACGCGCAAGCTATCTCACCGTCACCCTGAGGAGCCGCGAAGCGGCGTCTCGAAGGGTCGACGGCCGGGCTCTCTCCCGAGTCGATGCATACGGGCCGTGCATCCTTCGAGGCTCGCCCAGCGGCGCAATCGCGCCGCAAGGCTCGCACCTCAGGATGACGGACCTAACTCTGCCGTTGTCATCCCGGCAAGAAAATCGCGAACGGCTCATCGATCGTTCGACGCAAATGCTCGCGATAGGCGGCGTAGTTCGCGTCATCCGCCGACACCCGGCCGAGGCTGGGCTTGGGCACGTTCTTCACCGGCAGGAACGCGATCGGCGCGGCGACCGGCGTCAGCAGCGAGCCGCGGCCGGCGAGCAGCGTCGTGATGATGCCGTACATCTCGCCGGAATTGCGCGGGCGCGACACCGTGATCACGCGATGCTGGCCGTGCCTGTTGGTCACGAGGTAGACGAAGCCGGATTCATTGGGCACCGCGACTTCGCCGCATTGCGTATAGTCGGCGTCCTGCCGCTCGCCCTCGCGAAAGCCGAGCGATGACGCCGCTTCGTCCCAGGCGATCTCGGTGCGATAGGCGTAGAGCGCGCCCTGCTCGCCGAACGACGGCCGCACCGTGATGTAGGTCCCTTCGATCCGCGCCACCGCGCGGCGCGAATAGGACCCGAGGCTGTCGGGTGCGATCCCGCCATTGGCGGGTGCGGCCACCGTGATCGTCTCCGGCAGCTTGCGCAAGGACACACCCAGCGCCTGCTCCAGCCGCACGGTGGTCGCAAGCGTGAACGGGCGGCGGCCGCCGAGCACCTTCTCCAGGGTCGAGAGGCTGAGCTTGGCCTGCTCGGCCAGCGTCTGCCGCGAGATGCGGCGGCGCGCGATTTCCTCGCGGATGGTCTCCGCGACCTGCTGGCTCTGCTCGGCGGATAGCTGCTTATCAGGCGTCGGCATCCAGATTCCTGCCCGGTTCCCCTTGATTCCGCGCAGTCTAGCAGACCGGACAATCCATCACCAAACCGCACAAATCCGCCTCAGCCGGCGGCGGGCCGCGCCGGACGGCGGCCAATCATTGCCGATCATTCTGCTCGCGCCAAAACCGCCGTTCTCCATGATCGCGAGGCAGCGAAAGCCTCGCTCGGGAGTGACGAAAATGACGATTTACGATGCATGTGAGAACAGCCCGCAGATCCGCCTGTCGCGCAGGATGCGCATTGCGCTGTTCTTTCTGGTGGAAGGTGTGGCCGCGCTAGTGATCGGCTTTGCGGCGCTATTCCTGAGTTTCGATCCGGTGTGGTCGGCCGAACTGCCGCAACAGGCGGTGCTGCGGCCATCGGATGCGCGCTCCGGCTCGCTGCTGTTCAAGACCGACGACGGCTATGCCGACGCGACCAGGCTCGGCATTGACGTCGACCTCGCGGTGTCGGGTCCGACGGTCCGCGCCCGCGTCACGCAGATCTTCCGCAACCCGACCAAGGACTGGGTGGAGGCGACCTATGTCTATCCGCTGCCGGCGGGCGGCGCGGTCGACATGCTGAAGATGGTGGTCGGCGACCGCGTCGTGGTCGGCGACATCAAGGAGCGGCAGCAGGCTCGCGCGATCTACGAGCAGGCCAAGCAGAATGGCCAAAAGGCCGCGCTCACCGAACAGGAGCGGCCCAACATCTTCACCAACTCCGTCGCCAATATCGGCCCCGGCGAAACCGTGCTGGTGCAGATCGAATATCAGGAGCCGGTGCAGCAGAACGGCAACGAGTTCTCGCTGCGGGTGCCGATGGTGGTCGGCCCGCGCTACAATCCGCGTCCGGTGGTGCAGAGCGTCGACCTCCGCGCCGACGGCAACGGCTGGGGCGCCACGTCAACCGATCCCGTGCCGGACCGCGACCGCATTGCCTCGCAAGTGCTCGATCCGGCGGAGAATGCGCCGGTCAATCCGACCAACATCACGGTGCGCCTCAACGCCGGCTTCCCGCTCGGCGAGGTGAAGAGCCATTTCCACCAGGTCAGGATCGAGAGCCCCGACAGCACCACGCGGCTCGTCAAGCTCGCCGAAGGCCCGGTGCCGGCCGATCGTGATTTCGAGCTCACCTGGAAGCCGGCCGCCGAGAAGGCGCCGTCGGTCGGGCTATTCCGCGAGCATGTCGGCAATTCCGACTATCTGCTCGCTTTCGTCACCCCGCCGTCGGTCGAGCAGGCGCAACAGAAGCCGTTGCCGCGCGAAGTGATCTTCGTGATCGACAATTCCGGTTCGATGGGTGGCACCTCGATCATCCAGGCCAAAGCGAGCCTGACTTACGCGCTCGGTCGCTTGCAGCCGACCGATCGCTTCAACGTGATCCGGTTCGACGACACCATGGACACGCTGTATCCGGCACCGGTCGCGGCAAACAACACCAATGTCGGCAACGCGACGGCGTTCGTCAGCGCGCTGCAGGCCCGCGGCGGCACCGAGATGGTGCCGGCGATGCGCGCAGCGCTGTCCGACACCAACCATGACGACGCCAATTACGTCCGTCAGGTCGTGTTCCTGACCGACGGCGCCATCGGCAACGAGCAGCAATTGTTCGAGACCATCAGCGCGCTGCACGGCCGCTCGCGGGTGTTCATGGTCGGCATCGGCTCGGCGCCGAACACCTATCTGATGACGCGCGCCGCCGAACTCGGCCGCGGCACCTTCACCCATATCGGCTCGGTCGAGCAGGTCGACGAGCGCATGCGCGGCCTGTTCGCCAAGCTGGAAAATCCCGCGGTGACTAGCCTCTCCGCGAAATTCTCCGAGGCGGCGGCCGACCTGACGCCGTCGGCACTGCCTGACGTCTATCGCGACGAGCCGCTGGTGCTGGCCGCCAAGCTCGACAAGCTGGCCGGCTCGGTCGAGATCAAGGGCCGTATCGGCGATCGCCCGTGGAGCGTGACGCTGCCGCTCGCGAATGCCGCTGAAGGCAAGGGCCTGTCGAAACTGTGGGCCCGGCGCAAGATCGCCGATGCCGAAGTGGCGCGCACCACGCGGCAGCAGAACCCCGAGGACGCCGACAAGACCATCCTCGCGCTGGCGCTGGAGCATCAGCTCGTCACGCGGCTGACCAGCCTTGTCGCGGTCGACAAGACGCCGAGCCGCCCGGAAGGCGAGCCGCTGAAGTTGAGCGAACTCCCGCTCAACCTGCCCGCCGGCTGGGATTTCGCGAAGCTGTTCGGCGAGCGTCCGAGTCTGCCGGCCGTCCCGGGCGAGCGGCGCGCCGACGCCGGCGACGGCAAGCTGCAGCTCGCTGCGCTGAAGCGGTCACCGGTCGCCACGCAAGGTCCCGGCACGATCCAGCTGCCGAAGACCGCGACCGATGCGGAGCTGAAGATGATCGCGGGCGTGATCCTGCTCACGGTGAGCATTCTCCTCCTGGTGTTCAACCGGCGTCAGACGTCGCCCCAATGACGTCGGATGAAAGGAGGAGGTGCCCCCCAACCTCCTCCTTCAAGAGCGCGCGCGGCGTTCCCACCCGTCCCCCAGGGGCCGCGCGCGCAACTTTTTTCCAACCCGCAATGTCATTCCGGGGCGATGCGCAGCATCGAACTATGGTGCGCGCTTGCGCGCCTGAGAATCTCGAGATTCCGGGTCTGGTCCTTCGGACCATCCCGGAATGACAGCAACAGGCGCAACAATGCCCCGCTTCATCCCACTCCTCGCCTTCGCCCTCATCGGCCTGATCCTGTTCGGCCAGGGCGCCTATATCCACGCCAAGGCGCTGCTCGCACAGGTGCTGCTGGAGCGCGCCTTCACACAAAGCATCGCGACCGGCCAGCCGGTGAGGCCGTGGAGCTGGGCCGATACCTGGCCAGTGGCGCGGATCGAGGTGAAGCGTCTGCACGCCTCCGCGATCGTGCTTGCCGGCAGCAGCGGCCAGGCGCTGGCGTTCGGCCCCGGCCATGTCGAACAGACAGTCGATGCCGGCGAGCGGGGCGTGGCGGTCTATTCCGCTCACCGCGATACGCATTTTCACTTTCTCAGGGATGTCACAATCGGTGACGAGATCGACGTCACGCGCAGCGACGGCAAGATGTTTCGCTATCGGGCCGATCGCAGTTCGGTGGTCCGCTTCGATCAATCGGGGATCGATCCGCTCACCGACCGTCGTGAACTGGTGCTGTCGACCTGCTGGCCGTTCGATGCGCTGACATCGGGGCCCGAGCGTTATCTGTTGCACGCGACTTTGGTCGAAACGGATTCGCGCCCGCGTGGATCGGGTTCCTGATACGCAATCAATTTTGCGCCTGCCGGGATATTGCGCGCGGTGCCCTGACCTGCGCCGGCATGAGTTGCTACCCCCTTTCCCTCGCCATAAAAACAATGAAAAATCGCGCGCCTCACGGTGATCCGCCGTGGCCAGAGGAAACAAAGACAACAAGGATAAGGGCAGGCTCCATGGAAGCTTTCGCAAGCACCGCGTCTCATGTGTCCCACGAATGGGCGCCGCCCGCTGACGCCAGTGATATCGTCAAGAGCATCCACGCGATGCTGCATCCGCGCAACATCGTGCTGGTCGGTGCCACCGACAAGCCCGGCAATTACGCCGAACGGATCTGGAACAATCTGGTTAAATACGGATATGCCGGCGGCCTCTATCCGATCAACGCCAAGCGCGAAGCGATCTGGGGCGTCACCTGCTACAAGGACTTCGCTAGCCTTCCCGAAAAACCCGACCATGTGCTGGTGCTGGTGCCGGCCCGGTTTGCGGTGCAGGTGATCCGCGATGCGGCGGCGGCCGGCGCGCGCTCGGCGACCATCGTCACCTCCGGCTTCAGCGAATTGCAGGATGAAGAGAGCCAGCGCCTCGCGGTCGAGCTGAAGCAGGCGATCAAGGAGACCGGGCTTGCGGTCACCGGTCCGAATTGCCTCGGCAATCTCAGCGCCGGCGAGAACCTGTTCACCAATATCGACGACCGCATCGTCACCATGGAGCAGGGCGCGGTGGCGATCGCCGGCCAATCCGGCGCGATCGTGATGGCGATCCGCCAGGCGCTGGAGGATCGTGGGGTCGGCGTCGGCTACATGGTCACGACCGGCAATGAATCCGGCCTCGAGACCCCGGACCTGATGAGCTATTTCGCCGCCGATCCGAGCATCCGTGTCATCGTGGTCTATCTCGAAGGCGTCAGGAATACGAAGGTATTCCGCGATGCCTGCAAGGCCGCGCGCGCCGCCGGCAAGCCGGTGATCGCGCTCAAGCTCGGCGCCTCCGAAGGCGGCCGCGCGGCGGCGATGGCGCATACCGGCGCGCTCGCCGGCTCGATCGAGACCTTCGATGCGATCTCGACCCGCGAAGGCGTGATCCGGGTGCGTGGGCTGGATGAACTGATCGAAACCACCGAGTGCTTCGTCCATGCCGATCCGCCGAAGGGCAACCGCCTCGCGGCGGTGTCGCTGTCGGGCGGCAAGCGCGGGCTCCTGATCGACGCGTTCTATTCCGCCGGGCTGAACTTCGCGCCGCTGAGTCCGAACGCCTCGGAGCAGCTGGCGAAGATGCTTGGCCCCGGCAGCATCGTCGGCAATCCGCTCGACGCCGGCTTCGCGGCGGTGGTCGATCCCTCCGTCTACATGAAGTCGATCAAGATCATGATCGACGATCCCGACACCGATATCGTCATCATCGATGCCGAGCTGCCGAAGGCGCCGCACGAGCTGCGCGAGCGCAATCTGCGCATCGTCAACGAGATGGCGGGCCAGGCCAACAAGCCGGTGATCTATATCAGCGCGATGTCGATCGGCTTCACCGAATTCACCAAGGGGCTGCGCAAGTCGCTGCCCGATATCGCGGTCATGCAGGGCCTTGACCGCGCGGTCGGCGCGATCAAGTCGCTGATCGAATATGCCGGCCTGCGCAAGGAAGTGCCCGATATCGCGTCGAGCTCGACGGCATCTGCGCGCGCGGTGCTGGAGAAGACGCTGAAGGCCGCCAACGGCGCCGCCGCGCTCGACGAGGTTGCCTCGAAGAAGCTGCTCAAGGCCTATGGCATCCCGATCTCGAAGGAAGAGGTCGCGCAGACCGCGGCGGAGGCCGTGAAGATCGCCAAGCAAATCGGCTTCCCGGTGGTCGCCAAGGTGGTCAGCCCCGACATCCTGCACAAATCCGATATCGGCGGCGTGGTGCTGAACCTTGCCAATGCGGCCGAGGTGAAGAAAGCCTTCAACGACATCACCGCGCGGGTGAAGAAGCTGAAGGGCAAGCCGAAGCTCGAGGGCATCCTGATTGCGCAGCAGGTCAAGGCCGACCTCGAGCTCGTGGTCGGCGCCTCGCTCGACGCCGAGATGGGCCCCGTCGTGCTGTTCGGCACCGGCGGCGTCGACATCGAGCTGATGAAGGACGTCGCGCTCGCCGGCGCGCCGCTCGACGCCGCCGAGGCGAAGGAGCTGATCGCCAGGACCAAGGCCGGGGTCAAGATGAAGGGCTATCGCGGCAAGCCCGCGCTGCACGAGCCGTCGGCAGTGAAGGCGCTGGTCGGGCTCTCCAACCTGATGGCCGACGCCAATGGCCGCATTGCCTCGATCGACGTCAACCCGTTCCTGATCAACAGCAAGCTCGGCGTCGCCGTCGACGGCCTGATCGTGCTGAACAACGCCGCCGCGAACAAGGCCGCGGGGCATTAGGGTTCATCGCAAATTCATCACCGTCATCCCCGCGCAAAGGCTTCGCCTTTGTCGCTGGAGGTGCGAGCGAAGCGAGCCTCAGGATGACGGAACTGCGAGTGTGCGGTCTGTCCGAAGCATGCATCTTGGGCTAAAAGCTCGCGCCCCATTGCCGCGCGGTCTGCATCACCCAGTCGCGATAGAGTGTCAGCGGCGTCACGCCGGTGATGCCGCCGCAGCCGGCGGCGCCGTTCGGTCCCGTCGACCAACTCACCACGCCGACGATTGCGGGACCGCCCTGCTTGTCCTCGAACACCGGCGCGCCGGAATCGCCGGTGCAGGCCCCGAGCCCGTCGCGCACGCCCTGCCCGACCGGATCGACGAGACGGATCTGCAACGTGCCCGGCTTGCCGCTCGCGATCAGGCCGGCGACGCGGGTGGCGCCGCCGCTCTTGCCGTCACCACGCACGGTGACGCCGACGCCCGCGATGGTGAAGCGGCCGCCGACCTGGATCGGAATGTTTGGCATGCCGAGCGCGGCCGGCGCCTTGCCTGCGGCCGGCGCCGCGAGCTGCAGCAGCGCGACATCGGCGGTCGCGACATGATTGGTCATCGCCTGCATCCGAAAGCCGGGATGGATCGCAACCGTCCTGACGTCCTGCAGCTTCGGCTGCCTGTCCGCGCCATATTCGACAATCTTGTAATCGGCACCGGGCTGCACGCAATGCGCCGCGGTCAGCACGACCTTCGGCGCGATCAGCGCACCGGTGCAGAAATTGCCGCGCGAGCCGACGATCGTGACGACGGAGCGCGCAACGCCATCCGTCGACGGCGCGCCGCCGCCGACGATGGCGAAAGCCGGAGGGCAGACCAGCGACACGAGAACGGCGAGGATCAGGCGGGATGTCTTCATCGGCGAAGCAATAGCCCGCTCCGCGCGGGTCGCCAAGCACCGAACGAGCACCGAACAAGCGCCGGATCGGGCTGGTCCCGGTCTGCGATCCGTGTTAGCCGCTCCTCAAGCAACGCATCATTGGGCAGGAAAGCATGATCGAGGCAGTGATCTGGGATTTCGGCGGCGTGTTGACCACCTCGCCGTTCGAGGCGTTCGCGCGCTATGAGACCGAGCGCGGCCTGCCGATCGACATCATCCGCCGCACCAACGCCGCCAATCATCTCGAGAACGCCTGGGCCAAGTTCGAGCGCGCCGAGATCGATATCGACGCGTTCGACGCGCTGTTCGCCACGGAATCGAAGGCGCTCGGCGCCGAGGTGCGCGGCAAGGACGTGCTGCCGCTGCTCTCCGGCGACCTGCGCCCCGAGATGGTCGAGGCGCTGAAGCGCATCAAGGCGAAATTCAAGGCCGGCTGCATCACCAACAACCTGCCGGCGAACGCGATCGGCAGCCGCAGCGGACGCACGCTCTACGTCGCCGAGGTGATGGCGCTGTTCGATCACGTCATCGAGTCCGCGAAGATCGGCCTGCGCAAGCCCGACCCACGGATCTACCAGATGATGGTGGAGACGCTGCAGGTGAACCCGAAGAACTGCGTCTATCTCGACGATCTCGGCGTCAATTTGAAGCCGGCGCGCGAGATGGGCATGACCACGATCAAGGTCGCGAATGCCGCGCAGGCGATCGGCGAGCTTGAAGCCGCGACCGGCCTCACGCTGAGGTGAAGCGGGCTACGCGCCTGTTCATGCCGCATTCACGCGGCGGCTTCTAATTGTCGGCCTCCCCCCGGGTCACGGCGCGATCGCATCGTGACCCCTTTCCTGGTCTGAGCATGACGTTCCGGAAAACCGACGTCCACTTCTCCGGATCATGCCTCGCGGAGGCACTTCCCATGAAACGTCTTGTCGTCGCCCTTGTCTCCGCTGGTTCGCTGCTGATCCCGGTCGCAGCGCTCGCGCAGACAACATCAGCCCCCACAACAGCGCCGGTGGCAGCTCCCGCGCAACAGAGCGCGTCGACAGCGGCGCCCGTGCCCGGCGCGAAGCGCGCGGCCTGCCAGAGCGCGGCGAAGGCGCTGAAGGGTCAGGAGCGGCACGACCAGATGCAGCTCTGCATGGCGCAGGCGCGGCTCGACTGCCTGAAGCAGGCCATCGACCAAAAGATCACGGGCCCGCAGCGCAAGGATTTCGTGAAGAGCTGCGCGGGTTGACGGTAGCCGGGCTACGAGATTCTTCTCCTTCCCCCTGAAAGGGGGAAGGTCGGGATGGGGGTCAGCCGCAGACGCCGGCGTTGATGGAGAGAGTAGATCCCCACCCGCTTTGCTCTGGCGAGCAAAGCGACCTCCCCTTTTCAAGGGGAGGTTCGAACTACACGCTAACAAGCGTAGCCCGTATTGCGCTTGGCGGAATACCCCGGAACCATGCGCTATGCGGGCCAAACGAGCCTTGTGCTTTGTCCGCAACGGGCGCAGAACAGGTCCGAGTTCAAGGCAAATTCGGAGCTGATCCTCGTGGCTGACACCAGGCCCACCGCCTCGATCGAGGCCGTGGAAAGCGGCCTCGCCGCGCAAGGCTATATTGCGAGCCGGCAGATCGCGACCGCGGTCTATCTGTCGCAGCAGATCGAGAAGCCGATCCTGGTCGAGGGCCCTGCCGGCGTCGGCAAGACCGAGCTGGCGAAGGCGATCGCCGCATGGCGCGGCATGAAGATGATCCGCCTGCAATGCTATGAGGGCCTCGACGAGGCCAAGGCGCTGTATGAGTGGAAATACGCCAAGCAGCTGCTCTACACCCAGATCCTGAAGGACAAGCTCGGCGAGGTGCTCGGCGGCGCACAGTCGCTGGCGGCTGCGCTCGACCAGCTCCACACCTTCGGCGATGTGTTCTTCTCCAAGGAATTCGTCGAGCCGCGGCCGCTGTTGCAGGCGCTGGAGCAGCCGGCCGGCTGCGTGCTCCTGATTGACGAAATCGACAAGTCGGATGCCGAATTCGAATCGCTGCTGCTGGAAATCCTCTCGGACTTCCAGGTCACGATCCCCGAGCTCGGGACCGTCTCCGCAGTGGCGCCGCCGACCGTGATCCTGACCTCGAACAGCGAGCGCGATCTTGGCGATGCCTTGAAGCGGCGTTGTCTGCATCTGCACATCGGCTTCCCCGAACAGAAGCTGGAGGAGCGCATCGTCGAGAGCCGGGTGCCCGGCATCTCGCAGACGCTGCGCAAGCAGATGGTCGGCTTCATCCACGAGATCCGCTCGCTCGACCTGAAGAAGCTGCCCTCGGTCAGCGAGGCGATCGACTGGGCGCGCGTGCTGGTGCTGCTGCAGGCCAGCGAGCTCGACCACGAGATCGTCAAGGACACGCTCAACGTGCTCCTGAAATACGAGGCCGATATCGAGGCCGCGACACCGCAGATTTCGTCCTTCATCGCCAAGGCGTCGCGCCAGGGCGTGTTCAGCTAAACCAAGATGCGCGAGAACCTGCATCGCTTCTTTCGTGCGGCGCGGGGAGCCGGGGTCCGGGTCTCGCCCGCCGAAAGCATCGATGCGATGCGGGCGGTCGCCCAGGTCGGCTTTGCCGATCGCGACATCCTGCGCGACACCTTCCTGCTGACGCTGGCCAAGACCCAGGACGAGAAGCGCGCGCTCGGCGAATGCTTCGACCTGTTCTTCAGCCAGCCCGAGCCGCAGCAGGAGAACGCCGAGCAGAGCAAGACCGACGACGGCAGCGAATCCGGTGCCAACCCATCGGCCGACGAGCATGGCGATGCGTCGGGCGGCGCCGCCAGCGAGAACGTCGGGCCGCTGGCGCAGATGCTGCTGTCGCAGGATCGCTCCGCGATATCGAGCGCGATCGCCAACGCCTCCGGCGCCGCCTCGCTGCCGGATATCCGCTACTTCACCCAGCGCGGCATCTTCCAGACCCGCATCCTCGATGCGATGGGGATCCAGCGCCTGCGCGACGACATCGACGACCAGACCACGCGCAATCCCGCGCTCGCCGAACGGCTGCAGGAGGCGCTCAACGGCTTGCGCGGCACCGTTCGCGATGCGGTCTCGCAGGCCCTGCTGCTCTACGGGCGCGAGGAAGCGGAGAATCTGCGCAACGAGATCCTGCGCAACGCGCCGCTGGCGCGGATCGAGCCGCGGCAGGTCGAGCAGATGCGCGCGCTGATCCGCCAGATCGCGCGCCGGCTGCGCGAGCGCTATTCCAAGCCGCGCAAGCGCCAGCGCCGCGGTCATCTCGACGTCCGCCGCACGCTACGCCGCAACGCAGCCTGGGGCGGCGTCCCCTTCCTCACAGCGTGGAAGCGCAAGCATCGCGACCGGCCGAAGATCGTCGCGCTATGCGACGTCTCGGGCTCGGTCGCCCGCGTCTCGGACTTCTTCCTGCTCCTGATCCACAGCCTGCACGAAGTGGTGGACGACGTCCGCTCGTTCGCCTTCTCGGGCCACCTGATCGAGGTCAGCGACATCCTGGAATCGAAATCGCCGGAAGAGGCGATGAAGGAGATCATGTCCAAGGTCGGCTTCGGCTCATCCGACTATGGCAATTCCTTCGCCGATTTCGAGGACAATTGGATGAGCGCGATCACGCCGCAGACCACGGTGATCGTGCTCGGCGACGCCCGCAGCAACAACCTCGATCCGCGCGCCGACATCCTGCGCCGGATCGGCGAGCGCTCCAAACGGCTGGTCTGGCTCAATCCCGAGGGCCGCATGGTCTGGGGTTTTGGCGATTCCGAGATGCCGCGCTACGCGACCTTCTGCAGCGTGTTGCGGCAGTGCGCGACCGCGCAGCAGCTCGAGCGTGCCGTGTCGGATATCGTCGCGACCTATCAATAGGCCGCCCGCCGCACTTAGATGGCAAGCGACTCGCCGTGGAACAGCCACCCGACGAACGCAGCCAATGTCAGAGCGATCGAGGCGAAGATGCCGACCAGCTTGATCGTCGTGATCGCCTTCAGGATCGAGACAGACCGCGCCGCCGCATGCGGGTCGCCGTGCAGCAGCAGCCATACCAGGAGACAATCCTCGATCAGGTCGCTGAGCAGGTACACCGCCGGCACGACCAGGCCGAGCCACGCAGCGGACGGGTAGATCCGGCTGAGCCAGTGCGATGACGCCGCCCCCATCGCACCCGCCAGCGCCAGCATGACGATCAGGTCGAGCGGAAACAGGATCGGAAAGACATATTTCATCCGCAGATCGGACTGCACCAGCTCGCCGAGCTGGTCGCCGGTGTAGCTCAGCGTCTTCTCCGGAAAGCGGGTGCGGAACCTGCTTGCGAACACGCGATCGGAATAGCTGCCGACCCACCAGAACAGCCCGAACGCCACCACCACAAGTCCCAAGAGAATGGCCGTCACGAGAGCTTGAGGGCTCATGCCGACCTGTTCCTGTTACTGCTGAGGAAGCTGCGGGAAGCCGCAGGAAAGATGATCGCGTGCACCGCGGAGTCCCTGAAAGGGAGAAAATGTCGACGCATATGGCAATGATCGACGAGCAGATTTCCATCTTTTCCGAAGTGTTGCAATTGAATTTTGAGAGCGCCATTGGCGGCTGGCCCAAAGCATCGCGAACGCAATTGGGTCTCTCACGGACACTCCGTCACGGCCGGGCATCGGCGAGCTGAAGCGATGCCGTCCTTGGCGCAGCTTTGGCCGGCTGTGGCGAGATTGAATTCGAAAGCCAACGGCAGGCAACGCCGGCGCGCATCGCGCTTCGCTACCCGGCACCACCGGCGGTCACGCCGCCGCCACAGAACCGTCTTCAATTGGAGATTGAATTTTCACCGCATTCTGCCGTACATAGAGGCTGCGAATTTTCACGGCGGCCGCGAGGGCAACGGATGCCGAAGGATATTGTGATTTGCTGCGACGGCACCGGCAACGAGATCGGTGACAATATTTCCAACGTGCTGAAGCTGTTCCGCGTCGCCGACAAGAATGACCGGCAGCGAATCTACTATCATCCCGGCCTCGGCACCATCGGCCTGCAAAACGCCTGGGGCCGCTTCAAGCAGCAGATGCGCGGCTTGTTCGGGCTGGCCTTCGGCGCCGGTCTCGACCAGGACACGCTCGGCGCCTACCTGTTCCTGTGCCGAACCTGGGAGCCCGGTGACCGGGTCTGGATGTTCGGCTTCAGCCGCGGTGCCTACACGGTGCGCGTGCTCGCGGCCTTCGTCCATGTGATGGGCCTGCTGCCCGTCGACCAGCTCGACCTCGCGAGCTACGCCTTCGGCACCTACAAGAAAGCCAGCTCCGACGCCCAGAAGTCCGACGGCTCGTTCGACTATGCTCCGTTGAAGGAGGCCTGGCATTTCAGCCAGATTGCCGGCGGCCGCAACATCGATATCGAGTTCGTCGGGGTCTGGGACACCGTGGCCTCGATCATCGTGCCGCGACAGGACAATTTCCTGTTCGACTTGCAGACGCTGCTGTTCACCCGCACCAATTCCAGCGTCAAACGGTTCCGCCAGGCGATCTCGATCGACGAGCGCAGGCGCATGTTCCGACTCAATCGCTGGATCGAGCCGCAGAAATTTCGCTCGGATCCATTCGATCCGGCAACGGAGGTGGAGCAGGACATCCGCCAGGTCTGGTTTGCCGGCGTGCACTCCGACGTCGGCGGCGGCTATCCGGAAGACCAGAGCGGGCCGTCGAAGTTTCCGCTGATCTGGATGCTCGAGCAGGCCAAGGCAGCCGGGCTGCACATGGATCAGGCGCTGATCGATCATCTCGCCTGGGGGATGCCGTTGCCGCCGCACAAGCACGAATATGTGCCGCCGAGCGCGACCGCTCCGCTGCACAACTCGCTGACCGCCGCCTGGGAAATCCTGGAATGGATTCCGAAGAGCGACAAATGGAAGGAATGGTCGGAGCGGAAATCCTTCCTCGGCTTCTATCTGCCGCGCGGCGAGCCGCGGCCGATTGCGGACGGCGCGACCATCCATGCCTCGGTGTTGGAGCGCATGGAGAAGGATCCGGCCTACAAGCCGATCAATATGCCGATGACCTACAACGTCGAGCCGATGACGCCGCCCCCGGCTCCCCCCGCTGCAACGGCTTGACCGCATTACGCGTCGATCGCGTCCTTGATCCGTTTGCGGCTGAGCGGCAGCTCGCGCAGCCGCTTGCCGGTTGCATGCGCGATGGCATTGGCGAGCGAGACGGCGGCCGGGCCCTGCCCGGTCTCGCCGCTGCCGAGGAACGGCTGGCCGGGGCGGTTGATGATGTGGACGGCGATACTGTCGGGCACCGCATTGAAGCGCAGGATCGGGTAGGTCTGCCAGTCGATGCTGGTGATCCTTGTCTCGTCGAAGGTGACGCTTTCATAGAGCGTCCAGCTGGTCGACTGCACGATCGCGCCCTCGATCTGGTTGGTGATGCCGTCCGGATTGACGACCTGGCCGGCGTCGACGGCGGCGACCGCGCGCACCAGCCGGGCCCGCCCGGTTTCGCGATCGACCTCGACCTCGGATGCAATGGCGCAATAGGCGGCGAGATTCTTGTAGCGCGCGAAAGCGAAGCCGTAGCCGCGATTTCGCGGCGGCTGCTGTCCGCGCGTCCAGCCGAATTCCTCCGCGGCCTTCTCGACCACCGCGCGGCCCCGCTGATCGTCGAGATGCCTGAGCCGAAACTCGACCGGATCGGCGCCGGCGAGAGCGGCCAGTTCATCCATGAAGCTCTCGGTCGAGAACACGTTGTGATAGGCGCCGAGCGCGCGCATCGCGGAGATCCGCAGCGGCATCGCGGGGATGAAGTGATGCATCACATGCGCGTTCGGAAAATTGTAGATCGGAATCGCGTTGCGATCGCCGCCACCTTCCGGCAACGGCAACGGCTTTGGTGCGGGCACCGCGAATGATCGCGCCATGTGCTGGGCCGCAAGCAGCGCGCCGGCGCCGCCCGGCCGCATCGAATGGGTGTTGCTCCACACCGCAAAATTCCAGTCGGCGATCTTGCCGTCGGCCGTGAGTGACGCGCTCAATTTTGTCACCATCGCCGGACCATACGGCTCCCAGCCGTGCTCCTGCTCGCGCATCCACTGCACCCGAATTGGGCGCCCTGGCAGCACCCGGGCGATCAGCGCGGCGTCGGCCGCGGCATCGTCGGCGCCATTGTGGCCGTAACAGCCGGAGCCTTCGACATGGATCAGGCGGACGCTGGCGGGCGTCATGCCGAGCATCTCGGCGATCGCCTGCCGGTCGGGATAGACGCCCTGCGTGTGCGTCCACACCGTTATCGCGCCGTCGACGAATTGCGCGACCGCGCAGGACGGCCCGATCGAGCCGTGCGACTGGTAAGGCCGCGCATAGGTCGCTTCGAGCGACCGCGCGCCGCTCACCGTGGGATCGCTACGCTGCAAGATCGCGAAATCCTGAGAGGGCAGCGTGGTCAGCACGTTGGCCAGATCGTGCTGGTTCGGCAGTTTCGCGCTCTCCCGCCACTTCGCCGCGGCGGCCAGCGCGTGCATAGCCTTGACCGCCGAAAATTCCTTCTCCGCCACCACGGCCAGGAAGTTGCCGTCGCGCACGATTTGAATCACGCCGGGCAATTTCTCGATCGCGGCCGTGTCGCATTCCACGAGCTGCGCGCCGTAGCTCGGCGGGCGCACCACGCGCGCATGCACCATGCCGGGAAGCCGCATGTCCTGCACATAGGCGGCGCCGCCCGTGACCTTGGCCGGAATATCGACGCGTGGCACCGGCTGGCCCATCACCTTGAAGCTCGCCGGATCCTTCAGGCTCGATGTCGGTTGCGCCTGGACGTGCAACATGTCCGCGGCGACAAGCTCGCCATAGCCCAGACGCCGGCCATCGGGAGCGATGACGGCCGCATTCTCGGTTCGCAAGCCGTCGGGCGGCAAGCCGAAACGCTTTGCCGCCTCGGCCACCAGCAACATGCGCGCCTGCGCCGCGGCATGCAGGATCGCCGTGCCGCTGTCCTGCATCGAATGACTGCCGGACGTGTAGCCCTCGTTCGCCGTGAGTTTGGTGTCGGCGGTGATCACCTTCAGCGCATCGAAGGGAATATCGAGCTGCTCGGCCGCAATCTGCTGGAACGCGGTGCGGAATCCCTGGCCGAGTTCGGCCTTGCCCGTGAAGGCCGTGACCTGGCCATTGGCATCGATACGGATCCAGGAATCCAGATTGGGCGTTTTGGCCAGGCTGCCCGGCAACGCCGGGCCCTGCGCAGCCTTCTGCTCCTGCGCCACCGCATGGCGCAGCGAGAAGCTGACAATCAGCGCACCGCCGCCGGCCAGCACGCTGCGGCGATCGAGAATTACCGGCGCGGTCATCGGACGCTCCTGTCGCTTGCGGCGTCGGCCGTATCCATCAACCTGGTGGCGCGGTGCACCGCGCGCAGGATGCGCATATGGGTGCCGCAGCGGCAGAGATTGGGCTCCAGCTCGGCGCGGATCTGCGCATCCGATGGCTTCGGGTTGCGCATCAGCAGCGCCTGCGCGCGCATCATCATCCCGGCGATGCAGTAGCCACACTGCGCCGCCTGCTCCTCCATGAAGGCGCGCTGGATCGGCGCCGGCGCGGCCACGGTGCCGAGCCCTTCGAGCGTCGTCACCTGCTTGCCCTCGACCAGGACCAGCGGCGTGACGCAGGACAGCACCGCCTTGCCGTCGACGATCACCGTGCAGGAGCCACATTGCCCGAGCCCGCAGCCGAACTTGGCGGCATTGAGCGCCAGATCATTGCGCAGCACATAGAGCAACGGCGTATCCGGCTCCGCATCGACCTGATGATCCCTGCCATTGACCTTCAATGTCATCATGGCTTGCCTCGCTGTCTGGATTCCGCTGGCGTGTCGCGCGCCGCAAGCGACGTGGCCTGCACCGCCCGCGCATCGCGCACCGCCTTGTCGAGATTGGCCCACGCCGGCCGCTTGCCGAACCGCTCGCGCAGATAGGCCGTGAGCGCGACCATCTGCGTATCATCGATGCTGCTGGCGAAGCCCGGCATGATCGGGCTGCGCTCGCCTTCGACGGCGCCGACGCCCGACAGCACGATATTGAGGAGATTGCGCGGGTCGGGGCTTGCGATCGCCGTGCTGAGCGCGAGATTGACGCCGCCATAGGGCAGCGCGCGGTCGCCCTCATGGCAGGAGGCACACGCCGCGGCATAGATCGCTGCGCCGGCCGCATGGGTCTGTGCCGCATCATCGGAAGACGATTGTGCGACGACGTCGGCCGGCCGTTTGCGATCCGGCGCCGGCGCGCCCGAGATATCGGCCATGTACACGGAGATGGCCCGCACGTCGCTGTCGGGCACCGTCGCCAGATTGCCGATCACGGCGGCCATCGGCCCGCGCGCGGTGCCATGATCGGCCTGCCAGCCGTGGCGCAAATAGGCGTAGAGCGCGTCGGCGGTCCAGCGCACCGGGGCGTGCGAGGTGTCGTTCAGCGCGTAGGCGTGCCAATTGTCGACCTCGCCGCCCGCGAACTGCGCATTGACACGCTCGGCGCCGAGCGCGTTGCGCGGCGTGTGGCAGGCGCCGCAATGCGCGAGCCCCTCCACCAGATAGGCGCCGCGGTTCCATTCCGCGCCCTTCGCCGAGTCCTGAGGGGCATCGCCGCTGCGCAGATACAGCAGCTTCCACCCTGCAATCAGAGGTCGATAGTTCAACGGAAACGAAAGCTGATTCGCCGGCGGCGACGCGCGGACCGGCTGTCGCGTCATCAGGAACGCATACAGCGCCCGGTCGTCCGCATCCGAGACGTTGGTGAAATGGTCATAGGGAAAGGTCGGGTAGAGATGCTGGCCATCGCGGGCGACGCCGGAGCGCATCGCGCGGACGAACGCCTCCTCCGGCCAGCGCCCGATGCCGGTTTCGGCATCCGGCGTGATGTTGGATGAGAAGACGATGCCGAACGGCGTTGGAACCGGGAGCCCGCCGGCATAAGTCGCGCCGCCCTGCACGGTGTGGCAGGTGTTGCAATTGCCGATCGCGGCGAGTTCGCGGCCGCGTTTGACCACATCAGGGTCGAAGGTATCGGCCCGCGGCGGCGCAATCGCGGCAATCTGCGGCCGCCAGGCGACGGCAAAGGCTGCCGCCGCGCCCGCGACCAGCACGATCGCGGCAATGCCTGTGATGATCCGCAGCTGACCAGTCATGCTGAATTGAGTTTGTTGTTGGGACGTGTATTAACACCTTTCATTCCGGTATCGTTCGGCCAGAAGACCTCGATCACCGCCTGTTGACCTCAAGGAATCCTGGAAAATCCCAAAGGGATCGCGCAAGGGATCATGACCGCCCAGCCCGCCCTCGATCGCGCCTCCGCCCCGTCTCGCGATGCGCTGTCCATGCTCAGTTCCGTGTTCGGCCTGTCGGGCTTCCGCGGCGCGCAGGAAAACATCATCCGTCACGTCACCGATGGCGGCAATTGCCTGGTGCTGATGCCGACCGGCGGCGGCAAGTCGCTGTGCTACCAATTGCCGTCGCTGCTGCGCGACGGCTGCGGCATCGTGGTATCACCTTTGATTGCGCTGATGCGCGACCAGGTCGCGGGCCTCACTGAAGCCGGCGTCAACGCCGCGGTGCTGAACTCGACGCTGTCCTATGAGGAAGCCTCCGAGGTCGAGCGGCGGCTGCTCGCCGGCGATCTCGACCTGCTCTATGTGGCGCCGGAGCGGCTGCTCACGCCGCGCTGCCTCAGTCTGCTCGGCCAGGCGCAGATCGCGCTGTTTGCGATCGACGAGGCGCATTGCGTCTCGCAATGGGGCCATGACTTCCGCCCGGAATATATCGGCCTGTCCGCACTTGCCGAGCGCTTCCCCAAAGTGCCGCGCATCGCGCTGACCGCGACCGCGGATGCGCTGACCCGGAGGGAGATCGCCGAGCGGCTGCAGCTTACCGACGCGCCGCAATTCGTCGCGAGCTTCGACCGGCCCAATATCCGCTACGAGATCGTCGACAAGCAGAATGCGACCACGCAGCTGAAGAATTTCATCAAGGAGCGGCATGCCGGCGATGCCGGCGTGGTGTATTGCCTGTCCCGCGCCAAGGTCGAGGACGTCGCGGCGGCGCTGAGCGAGGCCGGCATTCCGGCGCTGCCCTATCATGCCGGGCTCGATGTCGGCGTGCGCGCCCGGCACCAGGACCGCTTCCTCAACGAGGACGGGCTCGTGATCGTCGCCACGATCGCCTTCGGCATGGGGATCGACAAGCCCGACGTACGCTTCGTCGCGCATCTCGATCTGCCGAAGAGCATCGAAGCCTACTACCAGGAGACCGGGCGTGCCGGCCGCGACGGCAAGCCGTCGGCGGCATGGATGGCCTATGGCCTGTCCGACATCGTGCAACAGCGCCGCATGATCGATGAATCGACCGGCTCCGATGCCTTCAAGCGCGTCTCGGTCGGCAAGCTCGACGCGCTGGTTGCGCTGGCTGAAACGGTGCATTGCCGCCGGCAGCGCCTGCTCGGCTATTTCGGCGAGACCCGCGCGGAGGATAGCTGCGGCAATTGCGACAACTGCCTGACGCCGCCGCGCGTCCGCGACGGCAAGGTGCTCGCACAAAAGCTGCTGTCCTGCGTCTACCGCACCGGCCAACGTTTCGGCGCCATGCACCTGATCGACGTGCTGGTCGGGCGGCTGACCGAACGGGTCAAGCAGTTCAACCACGACCAGCTGTCGGTGTTCGGCATCGGCCGCGAGCTCAACGAGAAGCAATGGCGCGCGGTGCTGCGCCAGCTGATGGCGATGGGCCATCTGCGCGCCGACAGCGATGCCTTCGGCGCGCTTGTTCTGACCGACAGCGCCCGCGGCGTGCTGAAGGGCGAGACCGCGGTGATGCTGCGTGAGCAGCCGGAGGGCGCGCGCAACCGCGCGGTCCGCGGCAAGTCGCGCCGCGGCGAGCTTGTGCCCGCGGCCGACAGCCCGGGTGGCGCCGCAAATCCCGCGTTGCATGCGGCGTTGCGCGCCTGGCGCTCGGATGTCGCGCGCCAGCGCGGCGTGCCGGCCTATGTCGTGCTGCACGATTCCACCATCGACGGCATCGCCGCGATGCGGCCGGACACGCTCAGCGAGCTGCGCAACATCGCAGGGATCGGCGACAAGAAGCTCGAGCACTACGGCGACGAGCTGATCCGGATCGTGAAGACGACAGGAGCGTGACCGGTCCTCTCCACGCCGAAGCGACGACAGTCGCTTTGGCCGGCGCTGAGACCGAGGGAGCCGCAGCTCAACGCTGGTCAGCGAGACAGCATTTCTTGTATTTCTTGCCGCTGCCGCACGGGCATGGGTCGTTGCGCCCGACATGGCGCAAGGGATTCCTCACGGGTTCGGTGTGGCTCCACAATGTATCGAGATCGTCCCCAAAGGGGGCATCCAGATCGTCGAAGGTCTCGTTGTAGCCGTAGTCGGTCCCTTCCATTTCCTGGACCGCATCCTTGATATAGCCGAGGCCAACTTCCTCGAATCGTGCGATTTCCTCGGGTCGCTGCTCGGCATCGACGAGCATTTCGTCGAACTCGCGGCGTTCTGTCATCCAATCGGGTATACGCCCGTCATCGAAAGCGCGATACGCCAAGGGCGCCAGCTCGCGCAACCCCAGGAGGGCAATTGCCTGCTGCCACGCGTACCAGGCATGGTTCTCGTCATCCGCCAGATTTTGCTCGTGGAATGCTTTGAGCAGGCGCTGCATGCGCTCCCGCCCGATCATCCCATTCCATGTGAGGAAGGTGGCCGCGCCGAGAACCTGCTCGCGCGCAAATTGATCGACGGACTGATCCACGACCAGACTCAACAAGGCGTCGACGTCCCCGTCAAAGACACCCGCGACAATGCGCGCCATGCTTTCGGTCAGGCAGTCACCCAACAGGTCATCAAGTTCGCTTTCGGGTCTGCGCAGCAGTCGCAGCAGGTCGCGGCAAACATCCGTGTCACGAGCTCCACCGAGGATGTAGACACCTCGGAACAGCAACCTGGCCTCATCGTCGGACAGTTCCTCGCCGTTCCCTGCCCGGGCGACGATGGCGCGCAGCGCGGGGGCCGCTTCTTCCATTCTGATCAGGCACATTCCGACTGCGGCCGCAGGCAATTGTTTCTCGGTCGCGACGGCCTCAAGATAGTCTTCGATCGGCCCCAAATCGCCCAACTCGAAGATAGCTTCTACTTCTTCCTTCTTCATGAGACCTCGATCTTCGCGGGCAGATGAACGGTCACGACAGAACAACTACCCGATCACCGCTTATCCCCATCTTCTCCCAGAGACAGCATAGGAGCTATTCGCTGGACGGCAATACGCTTGCTTGCGGGCCGCGCCGCCCTCGCCCTAATCTTTGCCTACCGCGTCCAACGAGGCGCGGACAAGACATAACGATATAGGGAAGAGACGGCCCATGGCTCAGGAGAGCACCGCGCGCAAAACTGTGCGCCCTGCCGAGACCGGAACGTTCGATGCCGTGGTGATCGGCGCCGGGTTCGCCGGCATGTACATGCTGCATCGGCTGCGCGGACTCGGCTTCACCGCGCGGGTCTATGAGGCCGGCGGCGGCGTCGGCGGCACCTGGTACTGGAATCGCTATCCCGGCGCGCGCTGCGACGTCGAGAGCCTGCAATATTCCTTCTCGTTCTCCGAGGAACTCGATCAGGACTGGAGCTGGTCGGAGAAATATTCTCCGCAGGCTGAAATTCTCGCCTACGCCAATCACGTCGCCGATCGCTTCGACCTGCGCAGCCAGATCGTGTTCGACACCCGCGTCACCGCGGCGACCTTCGACGAACAGGCAGGCACATGGCTTATCGAGACCGACCGCGGCGACAGGGTTACCGCAAAATTCTGCATCATGGCGGTCGGCTGCCTGTCGGCGCCGAACCGGCCGGCTTTCCCGGGCATGGCGGATTTCCGCGGGCCGATCTATCACACCGGCGAATGGCCGCATGAGGGCGTCGATTTCAGCGGCCTGCGCGTGGGCGTGATCGGCACCGGCTCGTCGGCGATCCAGTCGATCCCGATCATCGCGCAGCAGGCCTCCGAGCTCACGGTGTTTCAGCGCACCGCGACCTGGTCGGTGCCGGCGTGGAACGAGCGGCTGTCGGCGGAATATCTCAAGGAAGCGAAGGCGCATTATCCGGAGCTGCGCGCCAAGGCCCGTGCGCGCCCGACCGGCTTCTATTTCCAGTTCAACGCCCAGCCCGCCTTGCAGGCGAGCGAGCGGGAGCGCGAGCAGCAATACGAAGAAGCGTGGCAGCGCGGCGGCCTGCCCTTCCTCGGCGCGTTCGGCGATCTCCTGTTCGAGAAGGCCGCCAACGACACCATCGCCGATTTCGCGCGCGAGAAGATCCGCGGCATCGTCAAGGATCCTGCGACGGCCGAGCTGCTGTGCCCGCGAAACGTGTTCGGCTGCAAGCGGCTCTGCGTCGACACCAATTACTTCGAGACCTACAATCTGCCGCATGTGAAACTGGTCGACGTGTCGACGACGCCGATCGATCGCTTCACGACGGAAGGCATTGTCGTCGACGGCACCGAATACAAGTTCGACGCGATCGTCTCCGCCACCGGCTTTGCCGCCATGACCGGCTCGTTCGACAAGATCGCGATCACCGGCCGCGGCGGGCAGACGCTGGCCGAGAAATGGCGCGCGGGCCCGCGTGCCTATCTCGGCCTTGCCTCCGAGGGCTTTCCGAACCTGTTCATGATCACCGGGCCCGGCAGCCCGTCGGTGCTCGCCAGCATGATCCAGGCGATCGAGCAGCATGTCGATTGGCTGGCGGATTGCATCAGTCATATGCGCGACATCGGCGCCGGCACGATCGAGGCGGTCCGCGACGACGAAGACGCCTGGGTCGCCCATGTCAACGACGTCTCAACGGTCTCGCTGCGCTCGACCTGCAGCTCGTGGTATGTCGGCGCCAACATCCCGGGCCGTCCCCGCGTGTTCATGCCCTATATCGGCGGCTTCCCGATCTATGTGCAGAAGTGCAATGAGGTGATGAACTCGGGTTACGACGGCTTCGTGCTGCAGGGTGGGCGCAACGGCAATGCACCGCCGCGGGTGCGCTTCACCGAGCGCTGGCAGGTACCGCTCGACATCGAGGTGATCTCGCCGGCCGCGGTCGCCGCGAAGCGGGTTCCCGTGGTCTGAGTGCCGGCGGTATCCCCACCGGGATTGCGCATGATAGTGTCGCGCCGGTCCGCGCTTGGCATCGCGGAGCGCACGGGGGACGATGGCCGACACGGCATTGCAGGGACTGGTCGAGCGGATCGGCGCGGATCACGTCGTGCGCCGGCTTGGGATCGAGGCCGCGCATGAGAAGCAGGTGTTCGGCCAGGGCACGCTGCTGTTCAACGTCGAGAACTGGAAACTGGCGCCGCGGATCATCGAGACCGCGCTCAAGGTGACCGGCCTGCACGGCCGCGCGCGGCGTAATGCCGATAGGGTCGAAGTGCGGCACAATCTGGTGACGTCGGCGCGCCTGCCGGCGGCCTTCGACGGCTTCGCCATGCTTCAGCTCAGCGATCTCCATGCCGACATCAGCCAACGCGCGATGCGGCATCTGATGGACATCGTGAGCGATATCGCCTGCGATATCTGCGTTCTCACGGGCGACTACCGCGGCAAGACGTATGGGCCGTTTGAAACGAGCCTCGCGTTGATGCGGGATCTGTGCGCGCGGATCAAGCTGCCGCTCTACGGCATCCTCGGCAATCACGACAGCATCCGCATGACGCCGGCGCTGGAGGCGATGGGCATCAGGATGCTGTTCAATGAGCAGGAGTCGATCACGCGCGATGGCGCGACGATCCACCTCGCCGGGATCGACGACGCGCACTTCTACCGCACCGACGACATTGCAAGGGCTGCCACGGCGATCCCGCGCGATGCATTCTCGATCCTGCTGGCACATACGCCGGAATCCTACCGCGCGGCGGCGGCAGCCGGCTTCGACCTGATGCTGAGCGGCCATACCCATGGCGGCCAGCTCTGCCTGCCCGGCGGCATCGCGATCAAGCTCGAGGCGCGGCTGCCGCGCCGGATGGGCCGAGGCGCCTGGCGCTTCGGTGAACTTGCCGGCTACACCTCGGCCGGCGCCGGCACCAGCCTCGCGCCGGTGCGGCTGAATTGCCCGGCCGAGATCACCGTGCATACGCTGCGGCGGCTCGGTTGAGCTCCGCCCGTACCTGGCAGGCGCCCATTGCCAAAATATCGAAAACAACCCCATGCAAAGGAGTCGGCGGCCGCCCGGACGTCGCAAGGAAAGACGCGTGGCCGGTAGCCAGATGCAGTTGCCCTGCCGTAAGGACGGGAAGAGGGCGTAGCGGAGGTCTCAATTGCCCTTCTTCGCGTTCGCGCTCTGCTCGTTCACCGTGCAGGTGATCAGCAGCGTGTAGCCGCGCGCATTCTTGGCAATCTCGGCGGTTTCCTTCTTCATCTCCTCGCGCCACTCGGCGGTCCGGTACGCCACCGCGCTGTTGTCGAGAAAATCGCGCAGCGCGCCGGTCTTGATCGCGAAATTGATGTTCTCCGGGATGGTCCCCGTCGCCCGCGCCATCCTGACCGCGTCGAGTTTGGCAGCCACCACGCCGACCACCGCGCCGGTAAGGTCGAACAGCGGACCGCCGCTGTTGCCCGGCTGCACGGCGGCGCTGATCTGCAGATGACGGGTATCGTTGAGGATGCCACTCAGCGAAGAGACAATGCCCGTGGTGACCGTGAAATCGGATGTCAGCAATCCGTGATAGGGATAACCGATCGCCACTACGCCGTTGCCGACCAGGATGGGGTTTTGCCTGAGGCTGACGACATCCTTGAAAGGGGTCGGCGCCTGCAGCAACGCGAGATCATTGGTCTCGTCATCGGACACCAGGCGCAGCTTGACCGGCGCCTCGCCGCTCAGGTTGCCCGTGATCTCGCTGCAGCCGCCGACGACATGGTGATTGGTGACGACGTGGCCGCTGCTGCTGACCACAAAGCCGGTGCCGGTCCCCGATCTCGCCTGCTTCGCCGGCGGCGCGCTGGGTGCTGCAGCCTGCTGCGGCGGCGCCGCCGCAGCAGGCTTTGTCGCGACCGCGAACTCGCCGGCATTGGAGACGCCGTTCTTCTTCACCGAGACGACGCAGTTGAGCAGAGCCGGCAACAGCTGCGCGGTCTGATTGAGGTTGAACTGAAACAATTGTCCCTGCGCGAATGCCGTCATCTGGCGCGCCTTGCGGAACTGGTTGATCAGGCTGGAATTCACCGGCATCTCGACATTCACGAGCTGGGTGCCGAGCGGCATGCCGTAGACGTTGAACGCCGGCTGGCCGTCAAAGGTCAGCGCCAGCGGAAAGGCCTCGCCCGGCGTCAGACGCCAGCTGTCATGGGCAAAGCCGAGCCGCCAGCTGCCATTCTCGGCGATCGACACCATGAAGAAGATGCCGCTTTGATACGTGGTGCCCGCCGAGCAATGGGTGAAGGCGCCATTCTTGTCGTTGGTGAAAGCGCCGCCCTTCCAGTTGCCGACCGTGATCGAGCCGTAGGGACCGCGGGCGCTCGACGGAGTTGCAGACGCAAACAGCCACGCGGCCGCAACGGCCGCCCAGATCGCAACTCTCATGACGCGCACTCCCCCAGCCACAACCCATCATAGGAGGCGTCGAAATTCATCCGCAAGTGGTGCGCGGCTTGGTCTTTGGTCCTGCGGCCACGCAAGTCCGCCGCGGATGAGGCGGTCGCCACACCCTCAGGTTACAGAACCTATGTTCCTATTATGTTCCTATGTCAACCGAGGTACTGGCCGTATTTAAGCCCGTGTCCCAAGTTGAATCTTGGAGTGTCTTAATTCCGATTAAGCGAACGAAAACCGTAACTTGGCCGATGTTCTCGGCAAGACTACTGAGTCGCACGCCAGATGTTCTGGCTTTTGCAATCCGCCAAGTGTTCTCGCTCCACAGGGCAGAAGTGTTACCGGGGTTCTCCGTGGGTGAACGGAGTTCCAGCCTCCGCTACCGTCCCCCTTAGCATTCCGATGGAATAAGCCCGCCATCGCAGGGGTTGGAAGCTGAGGGAGGTCGACCAAGCCATGGAAAGCGAAAGTGCGCCTTCAGGGCCGGGTGAAGCCGCGTGGGAAGCGTTGACATTCGATGAGCCCGTCATCGTCGCGCTAGCTATTTGGGCCGCGCTATTGGTGGCCCACGTCATCGCGGCGTCGGTGTATTGGCGGGAGCAGCGCAGCCCGGAATGGTTGGCCGTTCTTGCGATCTTGGCCTACTGGCCAATCCTGGTGTCGATCATAGGTCTCGGCCTTGTTCTAAAATATCTGATCCGACCGCTGATCGGACAAATAAAACTGTTCCGGCGAAGGTCCGATATCAAAGGCGTCGTTGAGTAAGGCCGCCTCAGTTGGCGGCCTCTCCGTTTATGATCTCGATCCATCGGCGCAAGCTCGATTCAAATCGCTCGCGCACTTCTGCTTCCGAGTTAGCCGTCACGCCAAATGAGAGCGGCGCCTCCCTTCCTGTGGTTGCGATCCATCCTCCGCAAGCTCGCGGCTGAATCTCCGGCACGATCCCCGGCTTGGGGCTGAAACATAGGCAAATGCAGGCCCGGTCGAAGCGCCCTCTAATACGACACCATGACGTCGGAAGAGATGCGAGCGATGGCAGCACAGTGCGATGATGTGGCCGTGAAGCTACTCGCTCCCGAGCGCGCCATTGTCCGGAACGTCGCAGCCCAATCGCGTATGCTGGCACACCAATCCGAGATGCTACGTAGAGAGTGGCGATCAATCAGGCCTTCCAGCGAGACTGTTCCCCGTGACGCCCTCAAGGAAACGGCCCCAGCGCGTTGGAACGAACGCTGAGGCCGCCTTGCCGCGCCGCTGAGAATAAGGCGGCCCCGGCACGTAGCTAGCGCCGGGGCCAGAGGGATTGTCATTCCCATGAGAACTCGACCCTGCGCCCAATAGGTCTGTTCCCGCATTTGCATAGGAAAGTCAGCTTGCGTTTCATCGCAGATGCGATGCGGCACTCAAGCAAACGGCCCCAGCACTCGGGCAAGGAGGCTGAGGCCGAGGAGCGCTCGTGGGGTAGGGAAAGATTATGGACACCCCCGCGTGAGCTAGAACCTCGATGGTACGGAAGGGCATTTGCATATGTGAATGAGTGTCCTGATTTCCCCAAGCGAATGTCCTAACTGGGACAGCATCTCAACCGGGGTGCTGTCCGCATTTAGGCCCCGTGTCCCAAGTTGATTTTGGAGGTGTCCTGATTAGAAAGCGGCCCCAGCGCCGGGAGAGCGCTAAGGCCAAGTTGACGTTTCCAATGAGCTACGGCAGTTCAGCCGATCAGAAGCCAGCCTAAGCTGATGATGAACGCGACGAGCGATATCCCCGCCAAGCCTATGAGGCTGAACTCGACGCCATCTAAATCGGTCCTGAACATAATGTTCAAAGCATTACACGTCGGATCGGCGGGCGCTTTAGCGTATGTCAGTCAGCGGCTGTGTCCAATTTCCAGATTCCACCGGGCATCAGATGTCCTAATTCCCCTCTCCGAGTGCCCTAACCAGGACAGCACCTCAACCGGAGCATTGCCGCCAAGGCGGACGCTACTGCGGCTCCCCGACCGAGGAGCGCGCCGGCGGATTTGGATCGCTGAACCAGTACCAGGATGCGAGGGCATGGACGCCGACGCCGATCAGGAAGATGCCGGCATAGAGCTCGACCGCATGATTCATCGCCAGCAGGCGGGGATGCTGCGCGGCACCCTGGCTCTGGTAGGTCCAGACCCAGTGCCCCACGGCGACGATGCCAACGCCGAGCGCGGCGATGGCTCGGCCGGCCGCATTCATCATCCTCACGCGATGGTCTCCCAACTCGCCCGGCCAGGCAAAAATACCGGGCGAAGCTGACGCGGACCTGACGTGGGACATCGAACGTAGCCCGGATGGAGCCAACGGGTCGCGCGAACGCGCGCCCGATGACAGGCTCCGCCAAATCCGGGACTTTCTATCCGCGCTGCTGAAGCCTGCCGGACTACGCTTTGCTTCATCCCGGCTACGGACTTCTCTTCCCCTTCCCCCTGAAAGGGGGAAGGTCGGGATGGGGGTCAGCTACAGGCGACGCTGCAAGCGGAGAGAGCAGATCCCCACCCCCTTTGCTCTGCGAGCAAAGCGACCTCCCCTTTTCAAGGGGAGGTAAGAATGCATAGCCCGGATGCAGCCAACGGGTCGCGCGAACGCGCGCCCGATGACAGGCTCCGCGAAATCCGGGGATCGTGCCGCCGAGAGACCTTACCGGATTGCGCTTCGCTTCATCCGGGCTACGAAGCCACGAAATTAGAAGCCCGCTCGCCTCAGCCGTTCCTGAACGCGTAGGCGTAGCCGTTGAGCGCCGGTGCGCCGCCGAGATGGGCGTAGAGCACCTTCGATCCGGCCGGGAAATAGCCCTTCTGCACCAGATCGATCATGCCCTGCATCGACTTGCCCTCGTAGACGGGGTCGGTGATCATGCCTTCCAGCCGCGCGCTGAGCCGGATCGCCTCCTTGGTCTCCTCCGACGGCACGCCGTAGGCGGGATAGGCGTAGTCCTCGATCAGCACGACATCATCCTCGACGATGTCGCGGCCGAGCTCGACGAGCTTTGCGGTGTTCTGCGCGATCGACAGCACCTGCGCCTTGGTCTGCGCGGGCGTGAACGAACCGTCGATGCCGATCACGTTGCGCGCGCGCCCATCGGCGGCGAAGCCGACCAGCATGCCGGCATGGGTCGAGCCGGTCACCGTGCAGACGATGATGTAGTCGAACTTGACGCCGAGCTGGCGCTCCTGCGCGCGCACCTCCTCGGCGAAGCCGACATAGCCGAGCCCGCCAAATTTGTGCACGGAGGCGCCGGCCGGAATCGCGTAGGGCTTGCCGCCCGCGGCCTTGACCTCCTCGATCGCCTGCTCCCAGCTCTTGCGGATGCCGATGTCGAAGCCTTCGTCGACCAGCCGCACATCGGCGCCCATGACGCGCGAAAGCAGGATGTTGCCGACGCGATCATAGACCGCGTCCTCATGCGGCACCCAGCTTTCCTGCACCAGCCGGCACTTCATGCCGATCTTGGCCGCGACCGCCGCGACCATGCGGGTGTGGTTCGACTGTACGCCGCCGATCGAGACCAGCGTGTCGGCATTGGAGGCGATCGCATCGGGGATGATGTATTCAAGCTTGCGCAGCTTGTTGCCGCCATAGGCGAGCCCGGAATTACAATCCTCGCGCTTGGCATAGAGCTCGACCTTGCCGCCGAGATGCTTTGACAGCCGATCGAGCTTCTCGATGGCAGTCGGCCCGAATGTGAGTGGATAGCGCGCGAACTTCTCCAGCATGCTGGCATCCTCTTTGGTGGTCTGAAACGGCGGCCACAGCTATCACCCCAGGCGCGAAAGGTGCTCTCTAACTCAGCTTGCACAATTGCCGAAGATTGCCGGATCTGGCCCTGATGGTATATTTTCTCTCATGAAATCGACCAATAGTGAGAGATTCTTCCATGTCCGCCCGACTCGACCGCATCGACCTCAAGATGTTGAGATTGCTGCAAAAGAACGGCCGGCTCAGCAATGCCGAGCTGGCCGATCAGGTCGGCGTCAGCCCCGCCACCTGCCATCGCCGGACGCAAGCGCTGTTCGACGAGGGTTATCTCAGCGGCGTCCGCGCCATGGTGGCGCCGCGCAAGCTCGGCAAGGGCACGTTGGTGATGGTCGGCGTCGTGCTCGACCGCTCGACACCGGAAAGCTTTGCGAGCTTCGAGCAGGCGGTGGCGAAGCTCAAATGCGTGCTCGACTGCCACCTCGTCGCCGGCGATTTCGACTACTTCCTCAAGATCCGCGCCGGCGACGTCGACGACTTCAAGCGCATCCATGGCGATCAGCTGATCGCGCTGCCCGGCGTGCGGCAGACCCGCACCTTCTTCGTCATGAAGGAGGTGGTGGACAATGCGGCGCTGGAATTTTGAACCTGACGTGATCCCGACCCGGGCCGGGCGCCGCGAGCCGCCAGATCGGCCGGCCTGCCCGAGAGAAGTAATCCCTTCATCCGACTTGATGGCCGGCGCAAACCGGCGCAGTCTCTCACTAAATCCCCGCGGGGGGCGGGGGTCGCGCGCGGATGCGCGGGGGACATCATCCGCGGATGACAATCATGAACGCCACGGCGATCCGACTGGTCATTCCGTTGCTGGCACTTGCCGCCGGCGGCACGGCGGCGCTCGTCTTCGGCATCCGCCAAACCCAGCAAATCCTGGGCGGGAGCACGCCTTTGACGGCGACGGCACCATCCGCGCCAGCGGCTCCGGCGCGAGACCAAAACAAGACCGCGCTGGCAAAGGCGCAAACCGAGACCGCGGCCTTGGCCGACGTGCTGGCGGGACCGGCGCCAGCACCAGGCGGCGACGCGGTGCCGGAGTTCGACGTCGTCAACATAGAGCCGACCGGCGAGACCGTTGTTGCCGGCCGGGCGCTACCGGGCACGACGGTGGAACTGCTGCGCAATGGCGAGGTGCACGATCGCGTCGTGGTGGACAAGTCCGGCCAGTTCGTCATGGTCCCGCGCCCGCTTCCGCCGGGAAACTATGACCTCACCCTGCGCATGACGCGCGACGGTAAGCAGGTGACCTCCAAGCAAAGCGTGGCGGTGGCGCTCGAGGCTGCGACGCGGGAGCGGCCGATGGTGGCGCTGATGGCACCGGACAAACCGGTCCGCGTGCTGTCGCAACCTGCGGCCACGGCGCCGGCCGCTGGGAAAGTGGCCATCGAGGCCGTCGAAACCGAACCGGACGGCAAGCTCCATGTGAGCGGTCAGGCAGCTCCCGGCGCGACCGTCAGGCTCTATCTCAACGGCAGCTTGATCACGTCCGCGACGGCCGACGAGGCGGGACATCTCTCGGTCACGATCAACAAGGGCGTGACCGCCGGCAACTATCAGGTGCGGCTTGACGACGTCGATCCCAGCTCCGGCAAGGTCCGCGCGCGGGCCGAGGTGCCGTTCAACGTTCCGGACATGATGACGACCGCATCGATCCCGGCATCGCCAACCTCGTCCGGCCGCGCGGATGTGGTCAAACCGCAGCTCGCCGCGGCGGCAACCGCCACCGCATCCGATGTGAAGTCCCCCTCCGCCGTGATCGTGCCGAAGATCACGACGACCACCGTCGCCCGCGGCGACAGCCTGTGGCGGATCAGCCAGCGCGCATTCGGCGCCGGACAGCGCTACGCCGTGATCTATCGGGCCAACTCGCAGCAGATCCGCAATCCCAATTTGATCTATCCCGGCCAGGTCTTCGTCGTGCCGGCAAGGTGAGACCGGCCTTCCGCCAACGGTCACTTGCCGGGGGATTTCAGGAACGCCACGATCCTGGCGCGATCCTCCGCCGAACGCACGCCGGTATACGGCTTCATGCCGTTGCCCGACACCACGGCCTCGGGATCTTCGATGAAGCGCAGCAGCGTGCTCTCATCCCAGACGATGTCGGATGATTTCATCGCCTCCGAATAAGGGAAGTCCGCAACCGACCCGGCTTTGCGGCCGACGACATTGTGCAGGTTCGGGCCAACGCGGTTGTCGCCGTCCTTGACCGTGTGGCAGGTGCGGCAGGAATTGTTGAACGCCTGCTCGCCGGACACGCCCGCATCCTGACCATGGGACGGCGATGAGGCCAACGACATCAGCCCGCAAACGACGACGATGAATCCCGGCCGCATCGATCACTCCGTCGGCAATTGCGCCAGGCAAACAGGCGCGCGCAGCACCACGCCTCGGGTGCCATGCCGTCAACGCAGAGGCGGCGTGAAAGGTCCGCTCGCGGCAGGCCCCACATCTGGCGCAGATACGCACGCCGCACTAGATGTGCTGCCATGCCACACCCCGCCCTCGAGGATTTCGTCGCCGGCCACCAGCGCCTGTTTGTCCTGACCGGGGCGGGCTGCAGCACCAATTCCGGCATTCCTGACTATCGCGACAGCGACGGCAACTGGAAGCGGACGCGCCCGGTCACCATCCAGGCGTTCTTGGGCGAGGCGGCGACGCGGCAGCGCTACTGGGCGCGCAGCATGGTGGGCTGGCGACGGTTCGGCCGCGCCGCGCCGAACGGCGCGCATCGCGCGCTGGCCAAGCTCGAACAGCAGGGGCGCTGCGAGCTGCTGCTGACCCAGAATGTCGACCGCCTGCACCAGGCCGCCGGCAGCCGGCGGGTGATCGACCTGCACGGCCGATTAGACGTGGTGCGCTGCCTCGGCTGCGGCGCGACGATGCCGCGCGAACAATTCCAGCACGAGCTCGCGCAACGAAACCCCGCCTGGCTCACGCTCGATGCCGCCGACGCTCCCGACGGCGACGCCGATCTCGAGCAAGATTTTTCGTCGTTCGTGGTGCCGGCCTGCGAAGCCTGCGGCGGCGTGCTGAAACCCGATGTGGTGTTCTTCGGCGAGAACGTGCCGCGCGATACGGTCGCGTCGGCGCAGGCGCATCTCGAGCAGGCCGACGCCGTGCTGGTGGTCGGCTCCTCGCTGATGGTCTATTCCGGCTTTCGCTTCGTCCGGATGGCAGAGCAGCACGGCCTGCCGATTGCCGCCGTCAATCTCGGCCGCACCCGCGCCGACGAGCTGCTCACCCTCAAAGTCGAGGATAGTTGCGAGAGCGCGCTGGCGTTTTTGCTGTAGGTCGCTGCTCTCTCCACGTCATTGCGAGGAGCGATAGCGACGAAGCAATCCATCGAGCCGCCTATGCGGAAAAATGGATTGCTTCGCGGAGCCTGTCATCCGGCGGCGTCTTGCGCCGACCGGGTGGCTCGCAATGACGACGGGAGAATTATCGCACTACGCGCGGTGGCGCGGCGCCTTGGCCATCGGCATGTTGGCGTTCCAGTGCGTCCAGCTGACGCTGGCGAGGCTGCCGAGGTCCGTCGCCAGCGGGCGACGGGTCCGGCGCTCGTACTCCGCGATGCAGCGGCCCGACTCGCCGATCTTGCGCTGCAATTCGTCGATCGTCATCTGCGTCGCGCGGCCGCAATTGGCCTTGCCGAGCTGATCGGCCTCGATCGCCCTCAACGCCGCCCGCAGCTTCTTGAGCTGCGCGCGCTGCCAGGCAATGTGACTATCGCTGTCTGCCGTCATGTGGCCGCCACCATCTTCGATCGTTGCACGCCATTGGGAACCTCGATGTCGACCTCGAGCATCGAGACGAACTTGCCACGGTCCATCCGGACCACGACCTTGTCGGGGTCGACGTCGATATGCTTGGAAACCACGCTCAGGATTTCCGAGCGAAGTGTCTCCAGGAGATCTGGCGCGCCGGTCCGGCCACGCTCATGCGAAAGCAGGATCTGCAACCGCTCCCGCGCGACGGGCGCCGATGCGGCGCGGCCGCCGAACAGCCGCATTACGTTCATCATGCCGCCCTCCGTCGCAGTAGCCGATCCATCAGTCCCTTGCGTTGAACCGGCACGGTCATCTCCACCGCCTCGCCCATCAGGCGGCGCACCGCATCGGTATAGGCCCGCGCCGGCGCGCTGCTTGCTGCGTTCAGCGTGACCGGGCAGCCGACATTGGAGGCGCGCAGCACGTCCTGGCTTTCCGGGACGATGCCGAGCAAGGGGGTCGCAAGGATCTCCAGGATATCGTCGATCGAGAGCATCTCGCCGCGCGCCGCGCGGCCGGCATCATAGCGGGTGACCAGAAGATGCTTCTCGACGCGCTCGCCGCGCTCGGCGCGGACCGTCTTGGAATCGAGCATGCCGATGATGCGGTCGGAGTCGCGAACCGACGACACTTCCGGATTGGTGACGATAACGGCCTCGTCGGCGTAGCGCATCGCGAGCGTCGCGCCGCGCTCGATGCCGGCCGGGCTGTCGCACAGGATCCAGTCGAACTTGGTCTTGAGGTCGGCGATCACGTGCTTGACGCCCTCTTCGCTCAGCGCGTCCTTGTCGCGGGTCTGCGACGCCGGCAGCAGCCAGAGATTCTCCAGCCGCTTGTCGCGGATCAGCGCCTGCGGCAGCTTGGCGACGCCCTGCACCACGTTGATGAGGTCGAACACCACCCGACGCTCCGCGCCCATCACCAGATCGAGGTTGCGCAGGCCGACGTCGAAATCGATGACGACGACGTTCTGACCCATTTGCGCGAGCGCCGCGCCGAGCGCGGCGGTTGAGGTCGTTTTGCCGACCCCGCCCTTCCCAGACGTCACGACCAATACCTTGGCCATTCTCTCTCTCCTTGTGGTCGGTCAGTTCAATGGTGTAATGCGCAGCATTTCGCCCTCGAGCCACGCCTGGGCGGGCCGGTTGCGCAAGCTGTCGGCGATTTCTTCCGCAGTCTGGTAGTAGCCATCGATCGCGAGCAGCTCGGCCTCGATCCTCTGGCAGAAGATGCGGGCCGCCGAATTGCCGTTGATGCCGGCCATCGCGCGGCCGCGTAGCGTGCCATAGACATGGATCGAGCCGCCGGCGACGATCTCGGCGCCGGAGCCGACCGAGCCGAGCACGGTGACGTCGCCCTCGGCAAACACGATCGACTGGCCGGAACGGACCGGGCTCTCCAGCAGCAGCGACGGCAACTTGGTCTTGTCCTTGTCCTTGTTTTTTTCCTGCACCTGCGGCTTCTGCGGCTCGACATGGGTGATCGCGCAGGCCCTGCCGCCGGTCAGAAGCGGCGGCATGTTGGCGCCGAGCTTCGATTCGTCGACGCCCTCGATGCCGAGGATGCGGATGTTGCGCTCGCCGAGGCTGCCGATCAGATGCGCGATCGCGGTCTGGCTGAGATCGACCGCCGAGAGGTCGAGCACGATGGGCTTTCCGGTGAAGAAGCCCGGCGACTTCGCCAGCGTCGCGTCGATCTCGGCCAGCCAGGACACGACAGGCACGACCGGCGAGAAAACGAACGCAACGTAGGAACGGCCGCGCATGCGGACCTGCTGACGTGCGACCTGTTGAGTTGCGTCCATCGCCCCTGACTCGGTTGTCTTGTCGAATGGTTAACAATCGGACCGCATGGTTAATCAAAGGTTAACGCGGTCAGGGTTTTCACCGATTTGAGCAGCGCTCGCCCCGGGGCCCTCGAAACGCGCTTTGGCGTTTGAACAGGTGCGGAATTGGAGGAGATGCGGCCGCGTTTTTGAGCTGGATCAATTTTCTTCGCGCCAGTCGGGGTTATCATTGCGCGAGCGTTTGCAGACGACGTCATGACCCAAACCTACTGGATTGAGATCCTGCGGTGCCCGAAATGCCGACGCACGGGCCACGCTGAGCTTTCCGAGGTCGCCCCGCTTCGCAACCGAATTGTTCGGGTTTCGGAGGAATTCGAAGTTCGCGCCGACGAGCGCGGCGACGATTTCCAGTGCCGAGCCTGCAAGCTGCCAGCCCTGCCATGACAGCGGATGCCTTAACGCGCATCTGCCGATCACGCCGAAAATCATCGTTGTAGCTATTCCGCCTTGATATTCGCCGACTTGACGATCGGCCACCATTTCTCGACCTCGGCGACTGCCTCAGGTCGATCACCCGGACGAGGTCGACGCCGCAATCAAACTCCACCTGCGGGAGTTCGCGCCAACGGCGTGAGGCGCCACTTGGCGGCGGCGAGCGGCGCGAGCTTGCGTCGGACGCAGCTGAGCGCGCGATGTATTTGCTCTACGCCCGCCGAAGACCCGCGACGTCGTCGCGGGCCTTCCGGGAACGGCTATGCCGATCAGTGGACCGAGCGGTCGGTGCGGGCAGCGGCCCGCGCGGTCGTCATCTTGTTGCGGGGCGTCAGAACGCTGAGCTGATGCGGCGTCGCCGATGTGGTCGCAACAGGCGCCTGCTCGCGGGCGTTGGCGGCGCCAATCACGCCGGCCTGCACCGCCGAGATCGGCAGACCCGCAGCCTCATAGGTCGGAAGCTCCGCAGCGGACGCGGCGGTTGCGATCGCGAGAGCGGCGGCAAGGGTGGAGAGGGAAATCTTGATCACGGAAGGCTCCTCAGTGGCACGTGATAAGCAGAGTTAGTCAGCTATTATTGCAATGCAATATCAATGTTGCCGCACCGCACAAATAATTGATCGCCGGCGTCGCTGGCGAGCACCACGGGCCGTCGTGAAAATGCTGCTCGTTAGCTTCGGGTGCTAGGCATTGCCGCACGCTTCCCTGACCATCCGAGAGATCTCGGCGCGTCCGGTGGTCCGCAGCCGTTTCCCGCTGGTCGGCCGCCTGCCTCAGCTTCTGTAACGGCGTGATTGTATTCGCGGTGACGAGCGGCGCTCTCTGCTTCCCGCCAGCCGCTTGCCATTGTCTCGAAATCACGATGACCGAATCGCTGGCTCATTGCCGACAAGCCAACACGAATTCGGCTGGTCTCCTCTGTCGACCCGATGCGTCGCTCGACCTTCCGAACCGATGATGGTGCAGGTCCACGTCGGGGTACCCAACAATGATGATCCGCCCTCCTAGAATAGCGGCTTGCCGTCCGCCTCACCGTGGTGCGATGACACCACTTTGATGCGTCGAGCTCGTCGCAGTCGTCGGAATGTTCGCCTCATCCGGAGACACCAATGCCGCGGTATTTTTTTCATATCCACGGCGGCCATTCAGTGCTCGATGATGTCGGCCTGGATCTTCCCGACATTTTCGCCGCACGGACGACGGCGATTGAACTGAGCGGCGAGATACTCAAGCACGACGTGACGGAGCCATTCTTGCGTCATCTTCGCTGGCATGTCGAAATCAGCGACAGCCCCGAGCCGGGCGGCCAGTCACTGTTCGTCCTTCAGTTTTCCATTGCGGCATGAATAGCAGCGAACGCAGCGCTCGCTTGCGGCGCCTCGTGGCCATCTTCAAACTTCGCGATGGAACGAAGCATGCAAGCTTGATGTCCAGGAGGAGTACTCTGAAAGCCCCGGCGACACGCTGAGCGAAAGCTGCAATTCCCGTCCATTGCGGACGGACCAATCGCCGGCCTGCTTTGGCTCGCAGAAACCAATCACGACTACACAATGGAGAAGAAGCTTTCTGCCGATCAGCTTTCAGATATCACCGCCTGGTGTCTCGAATTTGTATTCGCGCCTAGACCTGACCTCGGAGGTCCCGCATGACAGCAAGGCACATCTGGTACGTCTCCTTCATTGATCAACGCGATGCTCCGCCCGACAGGCACGCACGAAGGACTGCGACATTCGTATCCGAACAGGATGCGAAGCAGTTCACAAGGAAACTGGCGGAGGACCAGCGCATCGAGAGACTTTCAGCTGGAACGATCAACCCGTACCGGCCCAAACGGGTCATCGGATCCAGAGACATTGGCCAGTGGCTTGGCAAAACCTAGCCCGCCATGGTGATCCGCAGTTGAGCTTGCCCCCATCGTGCAACGACGATCCATCTCTTTAAAACGGCCGCGCCTGAAGAGTAGTTGCGAATGCGAATGATGAAACCAGGTTACTGCGCTCTTGCTGAACCACAAGGGATGACGCAAACCGTATTCCGATGCTTGGCTTGGGGTTTGATCCTAGGCCTCTTCATCGTCACCGATACACCGCTGGCATTCCGTCCGCACACGTTGATATCGGCGAACATCGATCGTTTTGCAGCTCTGTTCATTATCGGGGTCGCCTTTTCGCTCGCCTATCCGAAGCACGTGCTGCCAATCCTGCTCGTCCTTCTCGCTATCGTCGTCGGCTTCGAACTCATCCAAAGACTGCTCCCCGACAGACATGGATACGTAAAGGACATGTTCGTCAAAGGCGCCGGCTGTTGTGCAGGCGTTTTCATCGCAACTGCCTTGAGACGCTCGTTTTCCGCAATCTCCAGGCGGACAGACAGCCCGTTGGCCTAGCGGGGATGATCATCGCGCATGAAGCTCGATGAAAAACGCCGGTCCGTCGCCGCTATTCGACGGATGGAGACCCGGTCGGCCCGGAATATGAGACGGCAAGCGTAGCAAGGACGGTCCTGTTGCTGATCTCGAGCTTGCGGAAGATGTGGTGCAGATGAACCTTGATGGTACCGTCGGCCACCTTCAGACGGCGGCCAATCTCCTTGTTCGACAAGCCCTCCGACACCAAACGCATGATCTGACGCTCGCGGTCCGTCAGCACCGCAAGATATTTCTCCGGGATCGTCGTTTGCGCATAAGGGATGGCTTCTTCGTACGAGGGCGGAGGCAATGTCTTCTGGCCGTCGGCGACTTGCCGCAACGTCTGCAAGAGCGTTTCGGGCTCCTCCTCGCTCAGAAGAACACCGCAAGCTCCCGCTGCTGCGAGCATGGCGAGATCGCGATCCTCAACCGAGGCGGCAAGAAACACGAGCCGCACACCAAGCGCCCCGGAGTTTGCGACCTCGAGCATGGCCTGCCCAGAAATGTCAGGCATCGACATGTCCAAAATGGCGATGTCGGGCGCGAGGCTCTGTATTGCCTTGAAGCAGCTCGCAATATCATTGCAGCGAGCAACAACTTTGAAATCACGCTCTGCTTCGAGCAGGCAGTTCAGACCCAATAAAACGACTGGATATCTACTGGCAATGACTACACGACTGAAATGCATTTCCGATCAACCCTCAATCCCCCTCAGTTCAGATCGGCGCCCATGTCATTAATAAGCTACTCCAATATGAGATATTTCAGTAAGGTTTTGTTGTCGTTTGGTCCCGTGAATCTACCGCCTGGAGCGCGCCGATAACCAGATTCCACAACGCGTAATCGCAGCGACGATCCGAGGCACCCTCAGCGAGTGCCTGTCGACCGGGACCGAGAGACCACCCTCGTCAGTTTGGCGGCCCCAAATGCCTATAACCAACGGTATATAGGGATATTGGGGATTAGCATCTAACATTCTTAAATATTTTCGGAGTGAGTTAAGCGCTTTTCGTCCCAGGTTTGTTCTATCGACCGAATCTGAGGAAGCTTGTTTTTACGTCGTTCTTTTCAGCTGGGCGGGCCACCAAAAATGAATCGGGTTCAACCCTTCAACCGCTTGTATCATTGTAGCGTCCGGGAGAGTTTCCATGAGACGACGATATCCTTTTGCCATTGCACTGGTTGGTGAAAATAGTCTTCGCAAAGAAGGCCTTGCAAGAATTCTAAATTCGGAGAATTTCGTCCTAACCTCGATATACGACGCCGATGATTGGCCCAGCGATGAGGCGCTTCAGAAAGCCCCCGCGAGTCCGTCATTGTTCCTCATCGTTCATAGTGGCGATGATTTTCGCCCGACAGTCGAGCAAATCGACTCGTTCAAGCGCCGTCACGCGGATGCACGTGTCGCAGTTGTCGCGGATCACTTTCATCTGAATGATCTGGTTGCCGCATTCCGAGCCGGCGCCACCGGATATTTCATCGACGTGATGAACTGCGACGCGTTCATCAAGTCCATCGAACTCGTCATGATGGGTGGGACGGTATTCCCGCCGGCATTCTTGGAGTCCGCTCTCGAGACCGAGAAACGCGAGGTGGACGATGCTCCTGTACCCAACGATGACGATCATGCCGTCGCAACGGCAGATGACACGCTGGCTCAGCAACTTTCGCCGCGGGAAGTTTCAATTGTGCAGTGCCTGATTGAAGGCGATTCCAACAAGTGCATTGCGCGCAAGATCAAGATTGCCGAAGCCACGGTGAAGGTTCACATCAAGGCGATCCTTCGCAAGATTCGGGTTCAAAACAGAACGCAGGCAGCAATCTGGGGATTGAACCATCGATCTGCGGCTTGGTCGAGAAACAGCAGTTCGGCGCATCAGATCGTTGACGTAACCGAGCGGCTCCTCCCATCTGGCCGGGAAATTCCCAAGATTGCGAGAGCGGGCCGGCCGGCGCCACTTGGCGCGATCGACCATGCGGAGAACTACTTCGAAGTCTCCCTCGCCAACGGCCATACCCGCAAGGACATGAGCTCAAAAGCCGACGGGGCGATCCGACTGCGGAAATAGCTGAGACTCGTCCGGTCTGGCGCATCGGCATCACCGCGCGGGATGATTTCCCGCGCGCGGTGAGCATTGACCACGCAGACGCGAAACGGAAGCGGAAATGATCTTGTTGACCGGCGGTGCCGGCTATATCGGATCCCACATCGCTGTCGCCCTACTCGACGCCGGGCTCGATGTCGTCGCGGTCGACAATCTTTCCAACAGCAACAGCGCCTCTCTCGAACGGATACGAGCCATCTGCGGGCGATCGGTCATTTTCCGGCATGCCGATATTCGCAATGAAGAGGCGATCTACCAGATCCTGCGCGCCCACGACGTGACTGCGGTCATTCATCTCGCCGGCCTCAAGGCGGTGGGCGAGTCCAGCGCTCAACCCATCACCTATTACGACAACAACGTCGTGGGAACGATGCGGCTCGTGTCGGCCATGACGCGAGCATCCGTCAAGACGCTGGTCTTCAGTTCATCCGCAACCGTTTACGGGACACCCGCGTACCTGCCGCTGGACGAGAAGCATCCCGTCGCACCGATCAATCCGTACGGCCGCACAAAATACTTCATCGAAGAAATACTGAAGGACCTTCATGAGTCCGACAAGGATTGGCGGATTGCCATCTTGCGCTACTTCAATCCGGTTGGCGCCCACGAAAGCGGACTGATCGGAGAAGATCCCCTGGATGTGCCGAACAATCTGTTGCCTATTGTGGCACAAGTGGCGATCGGACGACGTCCGACGGTGCATGTTTGGGGAAACGACTATGATACTCCGGACGGCACCGGGATCCGCGACTTCATTCACGTTGTCGATCTTGCATCCGGACATCTGAGCGCCCTTAGCCAACTGAGACAGCCCGGCCTTCTGACGGTCAATCTCGGAACAGGAAGCGGCAGTAGCGTCATGGACGTGATCCGGACATTCAAGGAAGTGAGTGGCCGGCCCGTGCCGTATGTGATCGACCAACGCAGGGTCGGTGACGTCGCAATCTGCTATGCCGATCCAACTCTCGCGAAGAACCTGTTGGGCTGGACATCAGCGCGATCGCTGACACAGATGTGTGCCGACCATTGGCATTTCCAGATGAAGAACCCGAATGGCTATCGCGGCGCGTAGTCGGCGAGAGCGATCTCCGTCTTCGAGAATTTCCGTCTTGTTCGAGGCCTGTTCAATCCCGAGCAAGCCGGACGACTGCTCGCATCGGCGAGCTCAAGTCGCGCCGCCGCCTGGTTACGCCACCACTCAGCAATGGTCGCAATCGGCAGGATGGCAGGATGACGCACCGAATATTGGCTAATCCCTAATTGCCGCCATCACTTGCTGTACAGCAAGGCATCTTCGGGAGCGGCGCGCTATGGTTGTGCGAGCCGACTTACGTTGTTCAAGGTAGGACGGAATGCTTCTGGACAACGAGACGCCTGCCGCCACCATGTGTTCCGAGAGCTTCCACGCTCGCGACCATGGGGAGTCGGAAGCCCGGCTCACAATAAGCCAGGTCATAGGTCGAACTGCCAGTCGGTTTCCGAACCAGCCGGCGATCGTCTCGAGCGCTTTCGAGCCTCTGACATACAACGGTCTTGAACGCCAGTTGAACGCAATCCGCCGGCGGCTGCGCTTGGCCGGTTTCGATTGTAATACCCGGATCGGGGTCTTGATGCCGAACGGCCCGGAGGCGGTTCTCGCCATCGTGGCAGTCGCCTGCTGTACCGTCGCGGTGCCCCTCGACCCACGCCTCTCCCTGCCTGAAATCGAGCAGCGCCTCGACATGCTCAACTTGAGCGCCCTCGTTGTGCTGCAGGGCAGTGCCCCTGAAGCTCGCCAGGCCGCAGCACGCAGAACGCTTGCCGTCATAGAAGCCGCTCCGGTCGGACAGGGCCAGCTTGGACTCGAGATCGCCGTGCAAGTTGCCGGCTCCCCTGCCATCGACGCCGAGCCGGATCCGCGCTCCCCCGCCTTCATTCTGCAGACGTCGGGCACGACCGCGCAGCCGAAGCTCATTCCGTTCAGCCATGACAATATGCTGGCGGCGGCCGAACGCCTTCAGGCCTGGTTCGGCCTCACGTCCCGGGACCGATGCCTGAGCGTGTCGCCCCCCTACTATTCCCATGGGCTCAAAGTGACGGTCTTCACGCCGTTGCTGACGGGAGGCAGCATTGCCATCCCGGCGAACAGTGCCGTCGTCGCACTCGATGAGTGGTTCGATGTCTTGCGGCCGACCTGGTACTCGGCAGGCCCGACGCTTCACACCACGGTGCTGGACAAGGCACAAAGCCTCGAGAATGCACAGCCGGCGCACACTTTGCGGTTCGCGATGTCGGGCGGCGCGCCGCTCCCGAGGGCCGTGCAGGACGGCCTGCAACACGCTCTCGGCGTGCCGGTGCTCGAGCATTACGGCTCCAGCGAGGCGGCCCAGATCGCCGCCAACCAGCTGCCGCCTGGTCCGAACAGGCCGGGCACCTGCGGAAGACCCTGGCCCGATACCGTGGCCATCGTTGGCGAGGATGGACATCCCCTGGCAGCCGGCGAGCGCGGAGAGATCTGGATTCGTGGACCGACCGTGACGTCGGGCTATCTCGATGCGCCGGAACTCAATCAAGCCGCTTTCACGAAGGGTTGGTTTCGCACCGGCGATATCGGCAGCCTCGACGAAGACGGCTTCCTTTCGCTGCACGGCCGCCTGAGCGAGCTGATCAATCGCGGTGGTGAGAAGATTTCTCCCGCCGAGATCGAGGCCGCGCTATTGCGACATTCGGCCATCGCCGAAGCTGCGGCCTTCGCGATCTCGCATCCGCGCCTGGGCGAGGACGTCGCAGTCGCCATCGTCCCTCATCGCGGCGCGCAGGCGAGCGCTGCGGAGCTTCGCCTGTTCCTTCAACGCGAGCTGGCCTCGTTCAAGATTCCGAGACGCATTCTGACGCTCGACCATCTGCCGAAGGGGGTGACGGGAAAGGTTCAGCGGCGACGTCTGCGCGAGCTGGTCGACCGGCCACGGGGGCACCAGGCGACGACGCCGGCGCCCGTCGCGAACGGGCCGTTGAATTTGGAAGCCGAGTTGCTGCCCCTCTGGCGCAGGCTGCTCAAGAACGAGGCCGTGACCGTTGACGATGATTTTTTTGCCAGCGGTGGAGACTCCCTTCTCGCGATGGAGATGCTGATCGAGGTCGAGCGGCTCGTCGGCTATCCCGTGCCGGAAACCATCATGTTCGGGGCAGAAACCGTCCGGCAATTTGCCGCAAGGGTTTCCGCACCAACGGACACGTGGACGACGCCGTTCTTCCAGCCCCATGCGCCTGGCACGCGGTCTCCGCTGTACTTTTTCAACGGCGACCTTGTCAGCGGCCACGCGAGTGTGCGGCGGGTGGTAGAGCTTCTGGGGCCGGATTATCCGATCATCTCGATCAATCCCCACGGTCTTCATGGCGAGCCGATTCCGGGCTCGATCGAGGCGATGGCCGCCGACCGCCTGCCGTTCATCCTGGCAAGGCAAGCGAGCGGTCCCTTTCTTCTGGGCGGCAAGTGCAATGGCGCCATGGTGGCGTTCGAAGTGGCCCGCCAGCTGATGGCTGCCGGCCACACGGTTGATTTGGTTACGATGGTGGACCCGCCGACCGTCAGTGCCCGTCCAATGCCACGGGCGATCCTGGGGCTGCTGAAGCCGCTGGTTTCGCCTTATCTCTTGCGTTGGACCTTCGAGCAAATGGTGAGACTGGAGCGATACCTGAAGCTTCCGGCGAACGAACAGCCTGCGATCGCCAAGGTCGCAATTCCAACGGCGTTGTGGGACGCTCATTCAATCGCAATGGCGCGGTATTGTCCGGCGCCGCTCGAGATCCCGGTGGCCTTTTACGCGGCCGACCACGATGGCCGAGCGTGGCGGCATCTCAGCCCTCAACTGGAATTGATACAGGTGCCCGGCGGACATCCGGGCTGCCTGTTGATCGGTGCGGAACTGCTCGTGGATCACCTGCGGCGGAGATTTGAAAAACTCGCCTCGGGATCGAGCGCCACGTGAGAAATCGGACGTCAGCCATGACACGCCCCGATGAGCGGGCGGAGCATCGAGGCCATCGGACGCCGAAGGCCGGAGCGCGCTGCACCAGCCTCGAACCCGGTCGATCACAGCTTCACCTCGGCACAGTTGCTGCGCTGGCACAAGCAGCTACCGTGGGTAATCAGAAAGGGTCCGCGCCTCGATCGAATTCCGGATATAGTTGCCGTCATCGGCCTCCGCCGAGACAACGGTCAGAGACGCCCAACCAGGACGTGTCTGCCAGAGGGATATCCGCGCGTGACGAGCCATCCATCATCGGATCTTGCGCGAACATTGCAGCTCGATCCTTCGGTATTCCCGTCACGTCGCGCATTCAGCCCTCCGGCGTTGGAACGGGAAAGCATGCCTGAGACGGTTACCGATGTCAGCCTGGATGCCCTGGAGAGCATTGCGTGGCTTGAATCCTCATGGAAGGAGCTCGAAGCGCGAGTGACTCACTCGTTCTTCCTGTCCTGGCTCTGGATCGGCACTTGGGTGCGGCATATCCCGGATGGCGCGCGACCACACGTCCTCGTGGCCCGGTCATCAGGCAAGATCGTTGGCCTGGCGATTATTTGCCGGCGGAGGGCGTGGAGTCTCGGGCCGCATGCGCGGACGCGCTGGCTGCTCAATGAAACGGGAGATACTCGCTTCGACCGATTGTTCATCGAGTACAACGGTATTCTTGCAGAGCAATCCGATGCCATCATATCCGCAGGCCTCAATGCGTTGACGTCCCGCTTGCACCGCTCGGATCAGCTGGTGCTCTCCGGAATTGATCCGGACCTTGAGGCGACTGCCAGTCGCGCCGCAGGCCGGGCCGGGCTCGTGACCGAGGTGAAAAAAGCTGATGCGGCATTGTGGGTCGATTTTGCCCCGGTCCGCCAGCGCGGGGGGGATTATCGCGCCACATTGGGCCGCAGTACGCGCCAGGCCGTAAACCGCGCCATGCGGCTGTATGCCGAACGCGGCCCCGTTGAACTCCGGATCATGGAAACGACGACGGAGGCCCTCGCCGCATTCGAATTGCTGGGCGACTTTCATCGGTCGCGATGGGGACGCAGGGGAGCCTTCGCCAATCCCGGCTTCCGTCCGTTTCACGAGGAGCTGATTGCGCGCGGAGTCCCGACGGGGGCCGTTCGTATCTCACGGACGCTGGTTGGGAACGAGACAATTGGGGTCGTGTACAATTTCGTGCATGACGGCCGTGTCCTGAACTACCAGAGCGGCTTTCTCTATGAGAGCGATAGCCGGCTCAAGCCCGGGCTCGTCAGCCATGTGCTGGCTATTGAGGACAGCATTGCACGCGGGGAAAGTGGCTACGACTTCCTGGCCGGTGGCGGCGGGCACAAGTCCCATCTGGCCAACAGGGAGCAGGCCATGGCGTGGATCGCTGTCGGCAGAGACAGTCCAGAGCGCCACATCGAGGCCAAGCTCCGCAGTGCCAAGCGGATGCTACGGACCATTGCCACGAATCTTCCAAAAAAGACCGCGGCTCTGTATTCCGTATTCGGGGCTGGCTCCTAGTCGATCGGTTTGGGCTCCTTGGCGAGAACCAATGTCCAGGTCAGCGATGTGGCCATGTCGGTGCTTCTCCCCCTCTGACTGCCGGCCGGGGCAGGCGCTGACGCCTGGACTGCATCCATTGACCGTCTAGCGGTCCGATTCCCCCAGGAATATTCCCCCGCTTGCGCTTTTGGCGGAAGGACGCGGCACTTTGCCACCAGGTCACTCAACTCAAGCAGTCCGATCCGTGGCACCGGACGGGAACTGGCAAAAAATGGGTAATTACGATGGTCCATTGAGCCATGGCGGTGCGCGATTAAAATTTCAATCAGCAGTCCGCTCGAATGCCCATCGCAATACCGTTCGCAACCTACCGGCGGCAATCCGGATCGAGGCTAATAGAAAGCAAGTTGTGATGGCTTTTCGCACGGGTGCCTGTGAACAGAGCGAGTGGGAAAATAGTCGTTCCTTTGACGGGCGAGGCTATCGCAAACTTGAATGTGGGGCTCGCGGAGCCGGCACCGCCCCTTTGAGCTTTTTGGACAAAGCAGTTGAGCTGAGACCCGGGGTCATCACGCCGGTTCTCGAGCATGATGGTCTGGAGGTCCTGGCATTCATGCTCCATGTGGAGCAGGACGTCATCCGGGAGCTAAGCGCTTGCCTCAACGAGGAAGAACATCGGCGCGCCGCGGGATTGAGATTGGAGCGCGATCGCCGCCGCTTCATTGTTAGCCGCGGGCAGCTGCGCCAGGTCCTCGCTTCCAGACTGAGAATTTCGCCTTCAGAGATCGAGCTGGAATATGGACGGCTGGGCAAACCCCACCTCTCCCGCCGCATGCCCGCCCGCGACGTGCGCTTCAGCGCCTCGCGATCTGGAGAAGTAGCGGTCATCGCCCTCTCGATCAGGCAAGAGGTCGGCGTGGACATCGAGGCAATCCTCCCTGTGCCCGAAGCGGACGAGATCGCAGCGCTCTGCCTTTCCACCTCCGAATACGAGTCCTACGCCGCCCTCGATCCGGAAGACCGGCTGGAAGGCTTCCTCCAGCGTTGGACCCGGCTGGAGGCTGTCTCCAAGGCGCTGGGGTGTGGCTTGGGACAGCCGATTTCCTGGGATGAAAGGGATTGGGCTGTCCGAAGCTTCGTACCGCAACCTGGATATGTTGGGAGCGTGGTCGTCCGGAAATGAACTGTCATCCGGAGTCGAAGTCACCGCGATGGCGCACGGAACAGGAAATGTCAGCTTCATCGATGAAAAGCCCGATGTCAGCGCACGTGATGCAGTTTTCGGAGCTGCTCGCAGACCTCGCGGTCAAGGACATCAAGGTCTGGGTGGATGGCGACCGGCTGCGCTGCAACGCCCCGGCCGGCGCGCTGACGGCGGAGCTTCGCGATCAGTTGCAGGGGCGGAAGGGCGAGATCATCGCGTTTCTGAACATGGCCACAGCCGCGGCCAAGCAACCGTCTGCAATCGTTCCGTTGCAGTCTCGCGGCACACGCATACCCATTTACGCAGTCCCCGGTCATGTCGGGGCACCGTCCTCATTCCTGGACCTCTCGAAGCACCTGGGCGTCGATCAACCGTTCTACGCCCTCCAACCGCCTGGCTTCGATGGGCAGAGCGAGCCGATGGATCGCGTCGAAGATATCGCCGAGTACTTCGCCCGCCAGATCGTCGAATATCAGCCGACCGGTCCGTACATCATCGTCGGCTATTGCTCGGGCGCTCCAACAGCTTTTGAACTGGCGAGAATCCTGGGACAGCGCGAGTCCGAGGTCTCATGCGTTGCGCTGTTTGGCCCGCTTCACCCCACCACCTATGGGGAATGGCCGCGCCGGCTGTATTTCATTGCCAGGGGCAAGGCGGAATCGTTCCTGCATGAGACAGCGAAGCTGCCGACATTCGGCGCCCGTCTCCGATATTTCGGCAGTCGCCTGCGCGAGCACGTCCGCGCCCTCGTACCCCTCGTTGGCAAGAGCAATGAGCCTGTCGCGACAGACCCGGTATTGGCGAGCAGGGCTCTGCTCAAATCCACGGCGATCGCGGCTTTTCAGCGCTACACTCCCACTCCGTATTCCGGTCGGGTTTGCATCATCCTTCCCAACAAAGCCTGGCTGCGATCGGGCGCCGCGCCACACCGATGGCTACAAGTAGTGCCGCATGCCGAATTTTACTTCGGGCCCGATGACTGCAACGAAGCCTCGATGCTGATGGAACCTGACGCACCTGCCATCGCAGACCTCTATCGCCAGGCAACCCAGAAGCAGAACACGTGATTTTCGTTTTTAGTTTTCCCGACGGGAGCGTATTTCATGAACGAAGTCCTACCTATCGCGCCGGAGGGCGTAGCGCTTCCCCTGCTGAAGGATTCCGATCATCAGGCGCTGGTTGTCGATTACAACGCCACGGCGGCACGCTATCCGTCGGACAAGACGATCATCGATCTCTTCCGCGACCAGACGACGCGTAGTCCTGACGCTGAAGCGATCCGCTTTGGCGATGCAACGCTGACCTACCGGCAGCTCGACGAACGCTCCAACCAGATGGCCGCGTATTTGAGCTCGACCGGCGTGGGCCCGGGCCGGATTGCCGTTGTCTTCATGGAGCACTCCATTGAAGTCGTCGTTGCGATCCTGGGCGTGCTGAAGTCCGGCGCGGCCTATGTGCCGGTGGATGCGGCAACGCCGAAGGGGCGTATCACAACAATCCTGCAGGACATTTCCAACGGGACCGACGGGCGGGCGCCCGTGGCGATCACCCAGTCGAGCCTGCGTTCGGGCATTGCCGCGAACCTTGCCGAAATTTTCGTGCTCGACGCCGATCTCGAGTCGATCTCGAATCAGCCGGCCTCGGCCCGACCGTCCGCTGCCACGCCGGACGGCGCCGCCTATATCATCTTCACCTCCGGCTCGACCGGCACTCCCAAGGGCGTCGAGATCGAGCACCGAAGCCTGGTGAACTACATCTGGTGGGCCGCCCGGGTGTACAGTTCCGGCGAAAGTCTCGCATGGCCCCTTTTCTCATCTCTCGCATTTGACCTGACGGTCACAACGCTCTTTACGCCACTCATCACCGGCGGCCGCATCGCGGTCTATCTTGGCGATCCCGGAGTGCAGAGCATGGTCGTGCTGAAGGTGATCGACGACAATGCAGTGGATATCATCAAGCTGACGCCGGCGCATCTCGCGATGATCCGCGACCGCAATCTAGAGACCACAAGACTGCGCAAATTCATCGTGGGCGGTGAGGACTTCAAGGCCGCGCTGGCTCGCGATATCACCAACGCTATTCCCCATCCTGTCGAGATCTACAACGAGTATGGACCAACCGAAGCCACGGTGGGCTGCATGATTCACCGCTTCGACACCGATCGGGATCAATCCGCATCGGTGCCGATCGGCGTTCCGGCCGCGAATGCGGGCATCTACGTCCTCAGCATAGAATATCAGCCCACCGGCCCCGGGATTATCGGTGAGATGTTCATTGCCGGCGACGGTCTCGCGAGAGGTTATTTCAATCGCCCCGATCTGACCGACGAGCGTTTCCGCACGGTCACCGATCCCCGAGATGGGCGCTCGAAGCTGCGGCTCTATAAGACGGGCGATCTCGCCCGCTGGAACTCGGAAGGACGCCTGGAATTTCTCGGCCGCGCCGATCATCAGGTGAAGGTCGGCGGCACCCGTATCGAGCTCGGCGAGATCGAAGCACGGCTTCTCAAGCACCCGGACGTTCAGGAATGCGCCGTCGCCGCCTCGATGACGAGAGCAGCGACACAGAAAACGACCCAAATCGGCCATGGCGAACCGTCGACGCCCGAAGACGGCATCGCACGACTTGTGGCCTACTATGTTGCGTCGAAACCCCTGACCGTGGCGGACCTGCGCGCGCACCTCGCCGAAGAACTGCTGGAGTCCATGATTCCGACGCACTACGTTCGCCTCGAGCGGATGCCGCTCACGCCCAACGGCAAGATCGACCGCTCATCGCTTCCCGAGCCGACGGCGGAAAACATCCAGCCGGCGCAGGTCTTCGCCGCCCCCTCGACAGAGACCGAGAAGGCGCTGGCCGCTCTATGGTGTCAACTCCTGAAGCTCGAGTCGATCGGACGCCACGACAACTTCTTCGAACTGGGCGGGGAGTCGCTCCTGGTGGTGCGGGCGGTGTCGCGCATGCGAAAGATCTTCGGCGTCGACGTGCAGCTTCGCAACCTCTTTGAGCGGCCGACACTGGCCGAACTGGCGGAAGTCATCGACGGAATGCGCTGGGTGGCCGATTCCAATGCCCCTTCCCTCTCGGAGGGACCGAGAGAGGAGGTCGAACTCTAGCCGGAAGGTCTCCGCCTGGTCTTGGGCGGGACAGGAGCCTTTGAGTCAGGCTCGCAGCAGATCGGATGAAGATGATGGACAAAGCTTGGAACGCGGCACGAGAGCCGGAGCTGCCCTGGATGGCGGCGGAGTATGAGCTCTTGCGGGACCAGGTCCGCCGGTTCGTCAAGGAGGAAATCAAGCCCTGCGCGGATCACTGGGAAGAGAACGGGTTCATTCCCCGTTCGATCCTGCGCCGCATGGGCGAACTCGGCTTCTTCGGCATCCGCTACCCGGCTGAGTATGGTGGCGCCGAAATGGACTCTGTCGCGTCAACGGTCTTCGCCGAGGAGCTCGGGCGCTCGACCTATGGCGGCGCCGCCGACGCGATGCTCGTCCATGCCGACATGGCTTCCTCGTACGTCTTTCACGACGGGACCAAAGCCCAGCGGGCGCGCTGGATGCCGGGCATTATCAGCGGCGAGGTGATCACCGCGATCGCCATCACGGAGCCGGATGCGGGCTCGGACGTGAAAGCCATCCGCACGCGCGCGGTCCGGGACGGCGACTCCTACGTGCTCGACGGCACCAAGCTCTATATCACAAACGGCGTCCACGCGGATCTCTACTGCGTCGCGGCCAAGACTGATCCCTCGGCCGGAAGCAACGGGATCACGATGTTCCTCGTCGAGAAGGGAACGCCAGGCTTCAGCGTCGCGCGCGAGCTGGACAAGCTCGGCTGGCGCTCCTCCGACACGGCGGAACTTGTCTTCGACGGCTGCCGCATCCCCGCCGACAACGTGCTCGGCGCGGAGGGACAAGGCTTCTACTCAATCATGCGCAACTTGCAGAACGAACGCCTTGTCCTCGCCGCCATGGCGATAGGGATGGCCGAGGCAGCGATCGACATGACCCTCACCTACGTGAAAACCCGCCGGGCATTCGGGGGCGTCCTTTGGGACATGCAGGCGATCCGTCAACGGCTCGCGATGCTTTCTGCGAAAGTGGAGGCAAGCCGCGGGTTTCTCTATGCCACCGCTTGGCGCATGGCGGCCGATGACGATTGCCTGCGCGAGATCTCGATGTTGAAGGCCATCTGCGGCGAGCTCGTCAACGAGGTCGCGTATGATTGCGTGCAGTTCCACGGCGCCATGGGCGTCATGCGCGAGAGCGCGATCGAGCGCGTCGCGCGTGACGCCCGCGTCCTCTCCATCGCCGGCGGCGCGACCGAAGTGATGCTTGAGGTGGTCGCATCGATGTCATGATCCTGACGCGGCGTTGAGGCGTCGCTCTGGCGTTGCTTGCAGAAAGGCCAAGTGCCGGCGCTTCGCGCGGCGGGCCGGGCTTTGAATGGTCTCGGCATCCGGGCCGGGTCGCGGCGACCGACGCAGCATACGGCGCGCCGGATTCACCCACGAAATCCGGCAGGCGTCATTGCCGCCGAACACCGGGCGACGCTGTGTGGAATCCGAAATTCACTTGAAGGACGATTTCACTCCGCCGCTGCAACCCGTCCGCCCGATGGGGCCTTCGAACTGTTGAGGTTTTCAACTGACCGAACATGATCAATGGCCTGAACGTGGATCCCTTTCACTGCCCTTCCGGATGGGTCATTCATGCTCGCAAATTGCTGAGACCAAAGAAACGCGGTCGGCGTGGAGCATGCGATCGAAGGACCGACGGGCACAGTCAGGCAGGCTGTCGGGTTGTTGAAAATGCCATCAAAGATGGCCCTGTAGAAATATCCCTCTTTGGACGTCGGCGTTTGCCGCGGAAAGCGCTTGCTCGCCTCTGCGAGCATCTGATCCGAGACTTTATTCTCGGCTTGACGCTTCAAGCTTTCAATCCAGCTGTACCCTACCCCGTCGGAAAACTGCTCCTTTTGACGCCACAAGATCGCTTGCGGCAACAGATCGGTAAATGCTTCCCGCAATATGCCCTTCTCGATTTTCTCGCCAGGGCACATCTTCTCGGCGGGGTTTATCGACATTGCGTAGTCCAGAAATTCCTTGTCCAGGAAAGGCACACGGGCTTCGACCCCCCACGCCGCCATTGCCTTGTTCGCGCGACAGCAATCATACTTGCTGAGCGCAAAGATCTTTCGGACAGTCTCGTCGTGGAATTCTTCTGCTGACGGCGCCATATGGAAGTAGAGATAGCCGCCGAATACTTCGTCAGCGCCTTCTCCAGACAACACCATTTTGATGCCCATTGATTTGATTTTGCGCGCCATGAGATACATCGGCGTGCCGGCACGAATGGTGGTGACGTCAAAGGTCTCCAGGTGCCGGATCACGTCCGGCAATGCGTCCAATCCTTCCTGCACGGTAAAAACAATCTCGTGATGAACCGTGCCGATGTGAGCTGCCACGTCTCGCGCATGCTTCATGTCAGGTGAGTTTTCGAGGCCGACCGAGAACGAGTGCAGCCTCGGCCACCATGCCTCTTCGGTTTCTCCCGACTCGATCCGCTTGAAGCGGTGGCGCGCCGCGAGCGCCGCGATAAGCGACGAGTCGAGCCCGCCGGAAATAAGCACCCCGTAAGGCACATCGCACATCATCTGCTGCTTGACCGCAGCTTCGAGCGAAGATCGGAGCTCCTGCAGCGACACCTTCCTGCTTGGAAGAGTATGTGCCCACTGTGGATCATACCACTTGACGAACTTTCCGGCCTTGGCGCTGTAATGATGTCCCGGAGGAAACTCCCGGATCGTCTCGCATACGCCATCGAGGGCTTTCATTTCGCTCGCGACGTAAGTCGTGCCGTCGCTGCCCCATCCGATGTAAAGCGGAACAATGCCGATGTGGTCTCGGGCGACGAAGAAATCGCCACTGCGCTCATCGAAGAGGGCAAATGCAAAGATTCCACTCAGCATATTGCACACGGCAGGGCCGTACTCGTCGTAGAGATACAGGATGATTTCGCAGTCGGACTTCGTTTTCCATGCGTGCGGCAGCTTCAGCGCCGCGCGCAAACCGACATGATTGTAGATCTCTCCGTTCACGGCCAAAGCGCGACCCGCGGTCACGTCGAGAAGGGGTTGAGCGCCGTGCTCCACGTCGACGATGGAAAGACGCTCGTGCGCGAGCACTGCGCCGTCGCTGGAATAAATGCCGCTCCAGTCTGGCCCGCGGTGCCTGACCGTTTTGGCCATCTCGAGCGCCCGGCCGCGCGCCGTCTCGAGCGATTCTTTAAATCCAAAGATGCCAACGAAGCCGCACAAGGAGGTTGCCCCTTCTGTAAGTTCAGATCGCAGCGAAGCGGAACAGCGGATCGAGAACGGCAAAAGTCAGAAAATATTCAAGGTTCAGATCAAGCGGAATTACCCTATGCCTATGCCTAAGCGGCGACACCGTCGCATAGGCTAAAAATATACGGACAAGCGGCATCAAACTCCGTGGCTGCTCGTGTCTTCTCGACGTGCCAATCCCGATCACTCTGCCGCTTCCGGCTTTGTCACCTGCTGTCACGCCGCGAGTCTGCCGCGGTCACGTCGGTCCGGCCTATCACGACCGGAACGTTTGAACTGCTCAGCTTTCGGGGTGCCGCGTCGGGACCATCCTGGTATCGCAGCGAGACCTCGATGGTATCACCCGGCTGCAACTCGGCATCCTCGTTCACGACAATCCGTTCCGGCCCTTTCTCGCTCTTTCTGATAATAGCAATATCCGGCTTACTGCCGGCTCCCCGTGCGAGCTGCGATCGAACCATCGAAGTGTATTGAAGCTTCTCACCGACGCTCTGCAGTTTCTCGCGAATCTGATTGAGCTTTAAGCTGGTCTCTTGCAGCTCACGGAACAGATCAAGCTTCCGCTGATCGTCGAGCTTTGCCAACCGTCTGGCGTACTCGTCTTGCAACTTCTTGACCTGGAGCAATTGCGCAGAGGTTTGCAGCCTCCGGGTCGCCGACAGCAGAACCGCGCGACGCGCATCCGTCACGCGAGGGCTGATCAACGATCCCTTGCCGAACAGGTCGGTCGCTTTCTGAAGGTCCTCGACGTCGGACTGAAGTCCTTCTTCATCTTTCTTTTGCTGCTCCGACAGCACGCGGACCTCGTCGTCTCCCTGCCGAACGCTGCGCTGCAAGTACGCCTTTTCCTGCTGATAGTCGCTCTGCTTCGTCTTCAGGTATTCGGCTTCCGCATTGACGATTTCCGAAACCGCCGACCGGGCTATCGGCACGTCGGCAAGAGAAGCGCTTGGATTGATCTGCGTCCCTTCCCCGAGCTCGCTCTTGATGCGCCACATCCGCGCCTGTTCCTTGGCGAGTTCTGTCCAAAGCGAACCATACTCGCTTCTCAGGTCGGCTGACTCGAGATACGGGTTGTTCATCCTGATATGCATGATGTCGTAGCCACCCGCCATGGCGATGAGCTGGCGCGCGGTGCTCGCCGGACGATAAGGGTACTCCCCCGGCTTCGACACGTCCCCGTTGACGTAAACAGGCCTGTACTCCGCCACGATCGCCGTGACCTGATCTGCATCTATCACGACCACGACCTCGCGGCCGTCCACAGTCCTCTGTCGAAAGACCTTGCTCGTCATTGCGGCCCCGACCTTGGCCCGAATCTCTTGCAACGGCAGGCCGGCGACCGGGACCATCCCGACCAGCGGCAAAGAGATATTGCCATCGACTTGGACGGGCGCGCGCTGCCGCAGTTCCGGCACGCCGGCTACCGCGACCTCCAGAACATCTCCGACGCTCACTCGATATTCGGCTTTCGCCTGCGCGGAAATCGTCAGGCCAACAGCCACCAGGCCCCACCTGACACAATGGCCTGGTTGACCGCGACGGTTGTCAAGGCGGAGGAAATTACGCAGCTTGGCGTGCGGCATGGCGTGCTCGATGGCTCGGTCTCACGGATTGATCGACAATCTAATCCCGCAGCGCCTCGGCTCAACTGACCATCGTAGTTACTCCCGGCTACCCATTTATTGCCAATCCGCCTCCTGACCCGAATGCTATGTTTTTGTCAGGGGGACGGACTGCGTGACGGACTGCTTGGGAGTAACCGGTGAGTTATGCGTTTTTCACCAATTCGCCGGCCCCTACCGAGCGTTCGGCGCATTCGGTCACTGGCCGCAAGGCGATTGCGGCTGACCTTGGCAAGAACAGATTGGCCGCCTTGCTGGTGCTGGCGGCAGGCGCCGAGTTCCTCCTCGTAGCCGTTGGGGCTTTTGCCGCTGCCGTCCTCTATTATCGGCTGGTCCTTGCGCTCGACTATCCGGACACTCCCAAATACATCCTGGAATCTCTTCTGATTGCCACGTTGCAACTGCTCGTATCCGTTGGGCTCCGGCAGTATTCGCGGATCCAGACGCAGCCCCGCCACATCTTCCTATGGAGCGGCGTCAGCGCCGTCTTCTTCGTATTCTCCTTCTTCATCTCAACGATATTTCTTCTCAAGATCTCGGATGGCTACTCGCGCGCGACCGTGATGGCCCAGGCGGCAAGCGTTATCGTCATGGTGCTCTTCGCGCGGGCAATATGCTTCTCGTTGCTGCAGCCTGCCATCGCATCCGGACTGATCGACGCCAGGCGCGTCATCCTCATAGGTGAACCGAGCCACTGCCTGGATTTTTCCGCACGAGTAAGCGCCACCGGAATCCGGACCATTCGCTCGTTCGAGTTGCCGACCTTTCGCAAGGGCTCTTCGGCATCGGAGCACTTCGGGGCGGTCGAAGTGCTATCCCATGTCCGCGAACTGATCGCAGAGTGCCGGCCCCTGCGAGCGGATGACATTGTCATTCTGACTTCGGAATCGGATGTTCGGGCGGCCCTCGCGCTCGCCGGCGCCCTGTCAGAGCTCCCGGTCGACGTTCACGTCGTCCCGGTCGGTGCAATCGACCTCATGGCCGTGTCGCGCATCACGCAATTCGGCAACATGGTGACGATGCGCATCTTCCAGTCTCCCCTGACGCCGTTCCACCGGGCGATCAAACGAGCCTTCGACATCGCGGCCGCAATTGCCGGACTTGTCATCATCAGTCCCCTCTTCGTCATCATTCCAATCGCAATCAAGCTCGATTCGCCCGGGCCGGTGCTATTTCGTCAGACGCGGCACGGCTACAACAACGAGACTATTCGCGTGTTGAAATTCAGATCGATGACCGTGACGGAGGACGGCGACAATTTCAAGCAGGTGACCAGACACGATCCACGTGTGACCCGGTTGGGACGCTTCATGCGCCACACCAATATCGATGAGCTTCCACAGCTCTTCAACGTGCTGGTCGGCGATATGTCACTCGTCGGGCCTCGTCCGCACGCGACCTCGCAGAACGAGAGCTTCGCCCGGCTGATTTCGTCATTCTCCCGCCGTCACAACGTCAAGCCCGGCATTACCGGCTGGGCACAGGTCAACGGTTATCGTGGCGAAACCGACACCCTGGAGAAGATGCAACGTCGTATCGAGCATGACCTCTATTACATCGACAATTGGTCATTCCTTCTCGATCTCAAGATCATCGTCATGACCCTCTTCTCCAGAAAGGTCTATTGGAATGCCTTCTAGCGCGATGACGATTGCTGCATGCAGTCCGTACAGCAAGATCGCAAGGGCATTGCAGTCGATCCCGTTCCCGTTTGATCGGCGGAGGCTTCGGTAGGCCACCAGTAACTGCAGGTTCGAGACAATGCTGCAATCTCACAGAACTGACAATTCGGCACCTCAGGACACGATGCCGCCTGAATTTGGTTCGCCGGCCGAATTCGTGGCGGAGGGTCTCGCCTTCTTGCGCCGCCGCCTCTCGATCATACTGCTGACGTGCTTCTTGATGTTTGGCGCCGGCTTGCTCTATCTCGTTGTCGCAGTTCCGACGTTTACGGCAACCGCGCAACTCATCGTCGACGCCAAGACGACTTCTTCCAACGACACGGCGTCGGCAACGACGGCCGTCGAGAGTCAGGTCGCAATCCTGAGGTCCGAGAGCGTCGCTCGCGCGGCGATCGCGAAGCTCGGTTTGGCGGGGGATCCGGAATTCTCAGGCGGCGTCCTGCACCGACTCGGTCGGTCGACGTCCCGGCTGCTCGGATGGAGCAGACCGGACACGGACGTCGTCACGCGTGATGCGATGGAAGCATTCGCGCGCAAGCTCTCGGTGAAGCGCGCCGGCCTCACCTACATAGTCGATCTCGCCTTCAGCTCCGCCGATCCCGATCGGGCAGCGCAGGTCCTGGACACCGTCGTAGAGACCTACATCACGACGCAAATGGACGCGAAATACAAATGGGGTCTGCAAAACGAGAAATGGGTCAAGGAACGTGTCAACGAACTGAGCAGCCAGGCGTCGACTGCCAAAAAGGCCGTAGCGGATTACAACAGGGCCAGGAATGGCGTCGCGGCTCCCGCGAACACCGCTGGGGCAGGTCCACCCTCGTCGCAATCGACCGGAGCGACGCAAGACGAACTCCGCGAACTGGAAGCCACGGCGGACGCCGCCACCAGAACGTATGACAATTTCCTCCGGATGCTGCGTTACATGGACGCCATGCAGCAGCAATCCGCGCCGGTGTTCGAGGCTCGTCTGCTCACGGGGGTGTCTCACCCCTACACGGCCAGCTCGCCAAACGCCCGCTTGATACTTGGATCAGCGATCCTCGGCGGCATGCTCCTGGGGATCGGAATAGGATTGCTGCGCGACAGGTCGGACCGGGAACGCGCGCCCGCGCGCAGGTCTGCAGCCACCGCATCCGGAGGAACTGCAGTCGTCCAGGGGCTCAAGGCGAACGGCGTCAAGCCCCATTTCGATGGTTCGTTCAAGGTCGAGAAGCAACACACCTACAAGGAGGCCAATCCTGACTTATAGTCGCATGAATTGGCTCCGATCGCGATACCGCAAGCTCGATTGAAACGCCCCGTACATCACCCGTCGAACAATGCTCGTCGGCGAACCGCCTTCATCGCGATGAAGGCAGCATGTTTCTCGTTACGGCCACCGGAGTAGGTAGTCCGGAAGGGCCGAATGCCCTCCGCATCCACGAAGTTACATTCGGCCTCTATCATGCGACAATCCGCCACACGATGGAAAATTGGCTCTTGAACCTTCAGTCAGTGCGCAACCCACCATCCGCCCGCGAAGAGCTCGATTACAATCGCTGGGCGTCGCGTAGCGTTAGCCAACGTTGGAATGCGCAATGACGAGCTTTTTTCAGGCGTCCGGCGGATCGGTGACCATGCTCAGCAATATCCTCCGGCAGTCATGGCTGGCTATGGTCTATCGCTGCTCGGGCGCCGCCGTGTCCTTCCTCTTCGGCGTGAGTTTTGCGCGGATGATGACCATAGAGGAATACGGGGCGCTCATGTCGCTGATGACATTCGCGGTCGTCGCCTCCACGGTCGGCCTCTTCGGCCAGCAGTTTCGCGTGCTGCGGGAAATACCAAGCATCGCCGTCCGGAAATGTTTCCCAGAGATCGGTTCGATTGTTGCAAAGCAGGTTCGTTTGGCGTGTCTCGGCAGCATTGCCGTTACTCTGGTCTCTCTCCTCTTGTTCGTCGTCGCGCACGGCCGCGATGGTATATTCGGACGGTGGCAATACTGCACGAGCGTGCTGCTGATCTTGCCATTGGCCTTGATCGAAATGCAGGGCTCGTTGGGGCGCGCGCTCGGTTCCGTCAACCTCGCGCTTATGACCAAGGATGTTTTGTGGCGGTTGCTCATCATTCTGTTGAGCGGCGTTCTCTTCTCGACGTTTGGCCGCCCGCTGCAGGCGGGAGACGTTCTGATGATTGCGACCGGCATCCTGGTCGTGCTGATCCCCGCTCAGAACGGTTACCTACGACGCCTCGCAGAGGGCTATAACGTATTCACCGTGGCGGTGAAGCGATCGAATGATCGGATTGGCGACATCCTTTCCACTTCGGGACCGTTCTGGGTAACCAGCATCACCAGCGTGATGGGCGGCACGATAGATGTCATCATCGTCTCGGTGATGGTCGGCCCGGAAGCCGGCGGATATTACTACGCTGCCACCCGGATCGCGTTCCTGCTTGATTTCTTTCTGGCAACTTTCTGCGTACCCGCAGCGCCCCTCATGGCACGCTTGTTCGATGAAAATCGTCATGCGGAAATCACACGCATCACATCAGGAGCGACACTGGCTGCGTTCGTCGCCGTCCTCGGCTGCGTTGCAACATTGGCGGCCGCCGGCGACCTCGCGCTGATGACGTTCGGAGCCGACTTCACCCGCGCCTACAGCGTCCTGATGGTCTTGGCAATCGGCCTGTTAATCTCGACATACTTCGGCATCGGCCCTATCGCACTGAATATGACCGGACACCAGCGGGCCGCGATGCAAATCGTGGTAGCAACCTGGGCCGTGGGACTCCTGGCCATGATCAGCGCGACCTGGGCCTTTGGGGCTCTAGGAGCGGCAGTTGCTGGCTCCTGCGCAGGCGTGGCAACCAGGGTATGGACAGCGGCCTACATGTACGCCGCGGAGGGGATCGATATCACGGCCACCACGACGCTCATTGCGCTAGTAAGGCGCACAATGCGGCGAGGCCCATCCGAACCGCTCATGGACGCGGTGCGGCCGGAAACCGGCGCGACCATTCTCGACTTGCGGCCGCGCGTGCGGCGGTCGGGACACGACGTGCGTGATTCGGGGAGATAGTTGAATGCGTTCGTTGCCATACGAGGACGCGACTGCTGTAATCGGAATTGGGCGCGAGAGACGGCACCTCATGGACCAGGATACATTCGATTACGAAGTGTCGGGAAACCCGATTTCGATCGGGCTGGTGAAGCTTCTGCACACGATTGTTGCGCGGAGTACGGGGCGTGGAATGGGACTAGCAATGCGAGCGGTCCGTCCGTTCATCCATTCCCAGACGCCTTGCGTCCATTTCGCGGACGGTAGCCGCCTGTACTTTGAGCTGGACGACGCCTACTGGAATGCGTTTTTTGTCGGTCAGCCCCATCGTACCTACGAATCAGACATAGCGATGCTTCTGCTGCGGCTGAAGGATGTCGACTACACGTTCTTCGATTGCGGCGCCAACATCGGGTACTGGTCCGTTCTCGTCACGTCGGAAATGCTGGGTCGCAAGCGCGCAATAGCTGTCGAGGCATCGCGGCAAACGCTCGCGATTCTCGAGCAGAACCGTAGCGCCAACGATCGGCGCTTCGAGATCTGCCGCAAGGCCTTGTTCGAGACTGACGGACAGATGTTGTCCTTCTCCGACGACGGATCTCATGACGCCCGACACATCGTTACGTCGCAAGGTATGCGCTCAAAGCACGTCGAACCGGTCGTATCGATCACGCTTGATTCGCTGGCACGGCAGCTGCAGATGACCGACCGCGATCGGCTCGTCGTCAAGCTTGACGTCGAGGGTGCGGAAATCTCGGCCTTCAAAGGGGCGCGCGAAGTGCTAAAGCGCGATACGCTGATCATCTACGAGGATCACGGCAACGACCGGAGCCACACGACCACGAGGTACATGCTCGATACCGAAGGATTTCCGGTCTTCTCCATCGCTATGGACGGGGCAATTACGAAGGTCGAGGAACTCGGCCTTCTGGACAGGGTCAAGACGAACCCGAAAATTGGCTACAATTTCGTAACCTGCCCACCAGGGAGCGGCTTCCACCTGTGGATGGAACGGGCTGCCGGTCGCGCATAAGCGCGCCGGGCGTCGCTACGGATGATCTTGGCGGAGCGCCTCATAGATTGAGAGCCCGAGCGATCTGATTTCGTGCCTCACGCACGAGCGGCTCACCGCATCACCAGAGTGTAAGATTGCTAGCTAAGACCCAGCAGTCCGTGCATCGCCGACTGGATACCGTTCATTCGGGCCTCGAACGCAAGCTTTGTGTCGAATTGTCCACCCACGCCGATACGAGGCAGTGCCAGTGGATTTGGCTTGCGATCGGACACCTGCCCATGCCGCGTAGTCACCGCGGTCGAAAAACCGACTTCCTCCGCAAGACGTTCCTCCCGAGTGTCACACGCTCCGGGGGTGCCGTAAGGATAGGCGAAATGCCGGACGGGATTCTGAAGCAAATTCTCCAGATAGCTGCGGTTGCCCGCCATTTCGGCTCGCGCTGAGGCTGCATCCAGACAGGCCAGTGCCGGGTGGGAATCCGTGTGGCCGCCAATTGAAGCGAGAGGATGCTGCGCCAAGCCTTGAAGCTCGCGTTCATCCAGGAAATAGACGTCGTTCAAGGCCGATAGAGATACACCCGCATTGCGGAACGTCGGGACGAGCAATTCGGCCCGGTTATAATCTTCGTGAACCCACTTCGCTACCTTGCTCATGGCCGACGCCTTGCTGTTCAGATCGGGACAGGAAAACCGGATGTCCATCGCGTCAATGGTAACGGTGTCTCGCGAGCGAAGAACTTCGCGCAAGCCGAGCCACCATGACTGCAGCGTCCGCGTCGGAGCGCCCGTAGGAACGTAGACCGTGAACGGGGCGTTGTTGCGCTCGAGGATCGGAAGCGCCGTCGAAACGTTGTCTCGATAACCGTCATCGAAGGTAACCACAGCATAGCGGCGCGGCTGCGAATCATTTGCCAACCGCTCAAGACATGTTTCCAGGCTGACGATCTCCCACCCCTCGTGGCGCAGCCACTTGAGCGAATACTCAAACAAGTCCTCTGACGTTCCGGTCATCAGTTCTGAGCGGAAATCCCGCTGAACCTCGTGGAACATCAGAATAGCGGCTCTGCCTGCAAAAATCTTGCGCAGAGCTGGCGTCAGTCCGGACCAACGCACCGCCTGGAATACGGCTGCCTTGAAACTCTGCCTCACGGCGCCCCCTCGTCACCGCTGGTCAGAGAATTCACCACATGAATCTGAGGCCGGTTTAATTCCACGCGCGGCGCGCTGCCGATATTCATCTTCAAATTGTCCATCGTGAGAACAGTGAGCGTCTCGTAGGCACTGGCAGGCATTGCCTATTTATCGTGGAACCGCTGCATCTACGCAACTGCGACACCGGTACTCACTCATAGGTACCCCTCAATTCGCCCATCCCACCCTGAATGCGCCACCTGCCTCGGATAGCTTTCAAGGTAGCCTTTTTCTGTCGAGCACAAAAAGCACCAGGCGCGGGTGGCTGTTGTGATCTGCGTATCGATGGAACGGCTCCTTAATGAAGGTACTCCTCGCTAACAAATACCTCTTCAACAATGGTGGCGCAGAGACCGTTCTGTTTCAGGAACGAGCATTCCTGACGGGCAGCGGGGTGGAAGTCATTGACTTCGCAATGCAGCACGAGCGGAATATCGAGTCACCCTACTCGACTCATTTTGTGTCTCGCCAGGATTATCGCAACGGCGGCTACCTTGCCAGGATAAGGGGCGCCCTCGCGCTGATCCACTCGCGCGAGGCCGTAAGCAAGCTCGCATCGCTGATCGACGAGACGCGACCAGACTTGATGCACTGTCACAACGTCTATCATCAGTTGACGCCATCGATCGTCGGCGTCGCCAAGTCGCGCGGAATCCCGGTTGTCCTGACGCTGCATGATACGAAGCCGGTCTGTCCGGTACACACGCGAGCGCTCGGAAACCAATTGTGCTCGCTGTGCCTCACCGGCGGCTTCCATCACGTGCTGACGCATCGTTGTTCCGACGGCTCGTTGGCGCAGAGTGCCACGCTTTACCTCGAAGCGGTCACGCAACAGTGGCTCGGAAGCTACGAGAAAGTGGATCGCTTTATCGCACCAAGTCTCTTCATGCAGGATTCGGTATCCCGCCGCTTCTCCCCAGACCGAACGGTGCTGCTCTACAACGGCGTGGATGTCAGGAACATTTCGCCGCGCGGCCGGGACAACGGATACGTTCTTTACTGCGGCCGGCTCGCACCGGGCAAGGGTGCTGAGACGCTGTTGCGTGCCCATCAGGCGGCGGGATGTTCGTGGCCACTTGTCATTGCGGGCACGGGCCCGCTGACTGATGACTTGAAGTCGCAGTTTGCACGAAACGTGCAGTTTGCGGGTCACCTCTCCGGAGACACGCTGAGCACAACAATAGCCGAAGCATCCGTAGTGGTTGTGCCTTCGGAGTGGTGCGAGAATTGCCCGATGTCGGTCCTGGAGGCGATGGCGCAGGGCAAGGCCATCATTGCGACCCGCATTGGCGGCATTCCTGAGCTCGTGAACGACCGGGAGACCGGATTTCTGTTCGAGCCCGGCAATGTCGACGAGCTTCGAACCCATCTCGAGTGCCTCATGGGCAGCGGCGAGCTCCGCGCACAGATGGGGGCCGCCGGACGGGTTCGTGTAGAGAAGCACTTCTCCCTCGACAAGCACAACGCCGAGCTGATTGCCGTCTACCGATCACTGCTGCCGGGGCGAACCTCGGTGGTGGCGGCAGCGGAAATGGCGCAAGGAGTCCATGAATAGTTTGTAGATTTTAGGAGGAATTTGTAGTGAGTGCGGATCATCTCGTACTGAGGGTAATCATGCTTGGCCTGCGTGGATTCCCCAATGTGCAGGGAGGGGTTGAAACTCACGCGGAGCATCTGTGTCCCCATCTCAAGAAGTTGGGGTGCGATGTCAAAGTGATCGTCCGCTCCTCGTATATGCCGCCCAGTCGTGGCGACGAGTGGCACGGAGTGCGCTACCAGCGGGTATGGTGCCCGAAAGCGTCCGGCCTCGAGACGATTGTGCATTCGTTTCTCGGCGTGCTGGTCGCCGCATGGCAACGACCGGACGTATTGCACATCCAGGCCATCGGGCCGGCTTTGATGGCGCCGCTCGCGCGATTGCTGGGACTGCATGTTGTCGTGACGCATCATGGCCCGGATTACGACCGCGAGAAGTGGGGCCGACTGGCCAAGGCGGTTCTGCACGCTGGCGAAGCCTGGGGCATGCGGTTCTCCGACGGCCGCATCGTGATCTCGCAGACCATTCGGAAGCTGGTGCGGGACAAGTACGGCTTGAACTCAGACCTTATTCCAAACGGCATCACCCTGCCCGACGTACCAAGTAGCACCTCAGCGCTCGAGAAGTTCGGGCTTACGCCGGGACGATATGTGCTGACGGTGGGCCGGCTGGTTCCGGAGAAACGGCACCTCGACTTGATTCAGGCCTTTGCCGCTGCCAGGCTCGACGAATGGAAGCTCGTGCTGGTCGGGACATCCGAACATCCCAATGCCTATACCGCGGAGGTGACAGCGCGCGCCGAGGCGACCTCTGGGACAGTCGTGGCAGGCTTTCAGTACGGCATCGCGCTACAGGAGCTCTACGCCCATGCCGGCATTTTCGTCCTCCCTTCTTCGCACGAGGGCTTGCCGATCGCGCTGCTGGAGGCCTTGAGTTTCGGCCTGCCAGTCGTCGCCAGTGACATTCCCGCTCTTCTGGAGATCGGATTAGACGACTCGCACTATTTCCATTTGGGAGACGTATCAGCGCTCGCGGGTCGCCTGGCGTTCTTTGCAAGCAGTCCGTGGCCGCCCGAACTCCGCGAGAAAACGCGCCGCTGGTTGGCAGAGCGAGAGGACTGGCACTCTGTCGCCGAACGAACGCTCGGATGCTATCGCAGAGCCATCGAGCCACACCAGGACGTGCGGCGCCGGACCGCCCCTCCCCATGCAGCCTAGCGCGTTGCTCGGGTGGCGTGGCGGCAAGCACGTGCTGGCCGCCTTGCGCTGGAAGCGTCCCCAGCCGGCGCGACGCCGCGCCGATATTCGGGCTGTCTTTCGACCCCTGACTGAGCCGGAGTTGCGCTCAAGATGAATGCCCTCCTGACATTCTTTCTTTTCTTTGTTTTTGTGAGATCGTTCTCCAACGGAATTGATCGTCTGTACGGCACCGGCATTTCATCGACTCTTTCGTTGATCATCGTCGCGGTCGGCCTCGTGGCAGCCTGGAACATGCGCGATGTCAGGATACACCGGAGACTCTTCACGCTGTTAATATGCTTGTCGGTCTTCACGGCCACTGCCGTACTGTCGCTTGTCGTCAATACGAGGAGCATCATCGATCAATACGCCGCGTGGTACGAAATCATCAGGTACGTCTACCTGTTCATGCTTGTGATATTGGTCTCTTCCATTTATCAATCTCCCGGCTTTTGCCCGAACATCCATCGTGTTTTTATGGTTCTGCTGTTTCTGATGTCGGCGATCGCATTGTTCCAATACCTGGCCGGATATACCGAGCTCGCATCGCCATACGACAAGCATGCACGAGCGGCGGGGCCCTCGGCGCACCCGGTATCCTTCAGTCTCGAATTGGTGCTGGTCTTCTTCCTTTGCGAGCTGTCGCGTCGCAAACTACGCCTCTCCATGGGATACAATGACATTGTCGTTTATCTGTTCTTTCTCGTCGCCCTCGCCCTCGCTGCGTCAAGGACTGGGGTCGCGCTACTCGGGGTAACCTTCGCCATATATATCTTTGCTCAGCGGCCTGCCCTCTTGCCGGCGTTCGCTGCAGCATTCGTTGTCGTCATATGGACATCTCCATTTGGAGCATCGTTTTCGGAGCTAAGCTCGATTCCGGATTATATCTTGAGCGGAAACTACACGGTTTGGGATTGGCGCACGGCTCCGAGCTCCGTCCATTGGCGCATTTACCATTGGTACTATCTGTCCACGCTTGCACTCGAACAACCGCTGATTGGATACGGCCCCGGTCAAACGGCGCTCTACAGCCCATTCGTCCTGCTTGCGCATAGTGCGTTCGTAGAAATGTTCTTCGAAACCGGCGTGGTCGGCCTGATCTCCTTTACCGTGTTCTGGTTCAGCCTTCCGCTGGCCGCAATGTCGGACCGGCAGAAGCTTGTTGCTTGCTATGGAAGGAGGTCGGCGCAAATCCAACCTCTGAACCTCTGGATTGCCATGTTCATTGGCGTAACGCTGGTGGCGTTGTTCGATGACAGCTTCAACAGGGAAACGGTGGCGTTGTCGTACCTGATACTCGGCATTTTCCTGGTGCTGGCCCAACCTGAAGCTGCTGTTGAACGCGCCCCCGGATCGCGTGAATCGCCGACCCCAATGATCGCCGGTTCGCGGACTGAAGCATTGGGGAGCCCTGGAGCCATCTGAGCCGAACTTCGCTGCTGTTCTACTGGCCCCTGCTAGGAATTCTTGCGTGAAGACATACCTTGCCATTTCCCTCACCGCGCTCATGGTCCTCGAAGCTCTCATCCCGTCACCGGGTGCCGGGGGCAAGCGTGCTCATCAGCCCATTTGCGTGTCCTTATCTATCGAATGCGTCGTATCGCAAAATTCCGGGCAGGACGCCGGCATCTATCCCCACGGTGTCAGAACCTCCTACTCGTGGTATGCCGGAGGCGCTGCTGCCACCGGAAACGGGGCTCCGCCTTCTGATTTCACTTCACTGACGGGTTGGGGGCAGATCTATCCGCAAGCTGGTGCTCCGAACTTTGCTGCCAATATCTATCTGAAGGACTATCGCGTCTATGTACACTTGACGAGTGGCGGCTGGAGGCTCGTGCAGGATCAGGCAACGAATTCGGTCGATGGCGGGCACTACGTGGCGGATTTCTCCGACAACTCCTCTACAACGATGGATCTTATTCTTGAGCCCGACCGAAGCATCAGGATGAGCTCGCCGTCGCCCGGCTACAATGATCATTTCTGGATGGAGCCGAGGGGCTCGTATGCTCCTGAAACGGTCGACGGAGTGTTCTCGTTGGCAGAACTGCGCACCGATAGCGCGAACGCAAATCTGATTGCAAACTTCGGCGGAGACTGGTGGAGAGACACCTCGGCTCCGTACCTCTACCGTGATGGAGTGTTTGTGAACAATCCTGGCATCGGCATGGGTGCGTGGGTCAGATTGACGACGACCTACCAGTACTTTTTCTTCACAACCATGACCAGATCGCAGCTGCAGACCGATCCACCGCCGCCCTTGCGATAGCCGATCTGAACTCTGGCTCCCGATGGAATTCCGACTAGCTGGCGAGGACCATCAACGAGGCTCCGCCAAGGACGCGCACCGAAAGGTCCTCTCCGGCAATGCTCCGAACCAATTGCCGCCCAGCCATGGCGAGGGTTGATTTCGCGGTTCGCCATTCGGGATGAACATGGAGGAAATCCTCCATCCGGGTGTACTGGTTGTCGATAATCTCAAAACCGGTATCGCGCAGCGTCGCCAGAGCGGTCGTCTGGTCGAAATAATGCAGGTGACCGACCTCCTTGCGCCGCTGGAGGGGCAGACCTCGCAGAACGCCGAGGATGGTCATGTCGAGCGGGATGTGAAACACGTAGTATTTCGCGCGCCCTCTGATCCTTCGCAGAAATCCCATATAGTCATCGATGTGCTCGAAGACATCGATGCACAATAGAAGATCGTAATTTTCGCTGGTATGCGAGAAGTCTCCGCAGTGGAATCGCAAATTGTCCCGCTCGCGCGGTTTGGCGGCGGTGATGGCATACGGAGCGATATCGTAGCCGACGGCGGTCGAGTCACGGAAGATGTCGTGCTCGAGCAGAGCGTTCAGAACGCCTCCCACTCCGCAACCGATGTCGACGATCGTCCGGCAGGTGACGTTGTTGTCACGCACGATCTTGGCGATCTTCGCGGCCTTGGTTCCTGCATCTTCGTCATGCCAGCCTGGATGGGCTTCAGCATAACCTTTCCCGGTATAGAGATCGTTGGACCCGAACTCTGCCTCTCTGACGACAGCCATCGTTCTCTCCCTCAATTGAATTGCGCTCGCCTCAGCCTGCGAACCACAGCCGCGCCGAGGGCGTGCGTTCGAGTTCGTCGTACGCGATCAGGCGACCGCGCGTCCTTCCAGCGCTGTTGGATCGCCAAATTGTCGGGCTTCAGATTCGCCAATCCACGAGCCGCCATTCAAAGAGAACCGATCCATCTCCACCGGCGAGTGTGTTCTTGATCTTGAGGTTGTCGCAATAATCCTTGCGGGCTACCCCGGCGCGCAGAACTCGATCCGCGCTTGCATCGACAAGCATCAGTCGCCGCGACACACGTGCGTCGAGAACAAGGGATTTGCGTCCCATATACGTGTGTATAAATCACGATTTGAAGGTTTTTTCGCCATTTTTGCTCATTAACCAAACGGCGCAGCAGTCGGGGGGGCAAATTCATTAAACCCGCTGCTTTGAAATCTCCTCGCGGTTCGAGGCCTGCAGTGCATTGAAATCTGTTCGTGGTCGCAAGACCTTACGAGCATGCAGTATGTCGCGCGTCCCCCATGCGCGGCAGTGGAATTCTTCGTCCTCAATTTGGTCTGCAATGGAGAATTAGCTTGGCCGCTCTAGACGATGTCATCACTCAAAATACCACAGGCAATAGCGAAGGATTCCCGCTGGGCGTTCCTTCATCCTACTCTTGGTATTCCGGCAGAAACGGTGGCGGAGGCACCCCTCCTGCCGGCTTCTCGGCCATCACCGGATGGGGTCAGATCTATCCCGAGGTCGGGCAGACGGTTAATCCGGGCAGCGTCGACATAGCAAATTTCGAGACCTGGGTGCATCTCACGAGCGGCGGCTGGGTCAAGGTGCAGGACCAGGACACGAGCTCCCTCGGAGGCGCCCACTTCACCGCTGACTTCGTCGGGAACGCGAACATTGCATGGAATCAAACCACAAACGCGGATGGCAGCGTATCCGTCGATGCACCGACCAGCGGATACAACGACCATTTCTGGCCGGGCGGATCCCGCGGCACCTACACGCCCGGAACGATCGACGGCGTTTTCGTCACGGCGAGCATGAAGGTCGACAATCCGAACGAACACTACGTTGCCAATATCGGTGCCGACTGGTGGAGAGACGCCACCGCCGGGTACGTCTACCAGAATGGCGTATTCGTGAATAATCCCGGCGTCGGGATGAGCAACTGGGTCGATCTGACAACCAGCTATAAGCAACTCTATTTCACAACGATGAATGCGACGCAGTTGCAGGGCGATCTGCCGCCTCCGCTGCAGGGCACCTCTTCGCCGACGACGCCGACGACGCCGACGACGCCGACCGATCCCACGATACCGGCGCAGCCGACGACGCCGACCGACCCCACGACGCCGACAACCCCCACGACTCCAAGCGTGACCGCACCGGTGCTCGACGTCGCGGACAAGTCGCTCTGGGTGGCCGGCAGAGGCGGTCAGGTCGACCTGGGGACGACCATTACGACGACCGACCCCAACGATAACCTCACCCTCAGTATCATGGGATTGCCGCGATACGAGACGATCACGACCGGCGACGGCACGACGCTCAGGGGCAACAACATCACCCTGACGTCCGCGCAGGTCGACAGCGGACTGACGCTGACATCGTACTACAGGGGCAATGCTCATCCGGTCGCGAACCTCACGCTGACCGCGAGCGCTATGGATCCGACCACCGGCGCAGTGATGTCGTCGGACCCGCAGACGATCCGCGTGACGGATCCCCGGCCGTCCAGCTGGACTGGCGGAAACGCAGGGAGCTGGGCAAACCACGGCTTTGCGCAGTTGCAGCAGCAGATGGGCGACACGAGCACCCTGGCGAACACAGCATCGCAGACGACCGGTTGGGCCGATCAAGGCGCGCGAGCGTCCCAGGCAAGCCAGGGCTTTGCGCTGCTGAACCAGTATCTGGCCGGCAGCTCCGGTCGGGTCGACGCTGGTCAGATCGCGGCGGCCATGTCGAATGCGAACAGCTGGACGCACAACTCGTTCCTGAGCAAACCACAGGGTTGATCCGGCTACTGCACCCGGGGGCTCTGCGCCCGGGTGCAGTACCATCAACGTGTTGGGAGTCGGAAACGGGCGGTCGATCGCGGACGGTAACGGCGAAGGGACTGCCACGCGCGGATCTTGGGGTCTCGGTTGGCTTCATCGCTCGCATCTGTTTCCAAGCGATCAAAATGCGTGCTGGCGCAACAGCTTCGGGTATGCGGCAAATTTGCGCGCAACATAACGGTGCAAAAATCAAGATTTGAAACTTTTTTCGCCATTTTTGCGCATTAACGAACCGGTTCAGCAGTCGGGGGGCAGGTCTAAAATCCCACTGCTTTGAAATCCCCTCGCGGTTCGAGGCCCTAGTGCTTTGATGTTGCTTGCGCCTTTTGGCTGCGAGCAAGCGGTATGTCGCATGCTCTGTCGATGCGCGGCATTGGAATTCCCAGTCTTTGGAAATGCATGAGAAGGAACACTAACGCGGCCGGGTAGCCGCGAAGGGTTGAGTAAGAATGGCGATCCAGAACGGAAATGCCCCCGCCGCAGATCTAGGGCTTCGCGCGCTAGCTCTGTTCCTGCGCCTCCATGGCGTGAATACCGTGCCGGACCAGCTCCGCGATCGTTGCGGGAGCGACGAGATCGGCGTCCGCGCGATGCTTCGCTGCGCGCGCGAATTCGGGGTCAAGGTCCGCTCGCGGACAATGGATTGGACCCGCCTAGCGGGTACCCAGCTGCCCGGAATCGCCTCGCTACGTGACGGCGGATTTCTGCTGCTGGGCAAGATCGACGACCAGGTGGCGCTTGTGCTGCACCCGACCTCGCCGCATCCGAGCCGAATGACGCGCGCGGAATTCGAAGCGATCTGGGATGGCGGTTTGATCTGTGCTGGATCACAGAGCCTCGCGCAGCGCGCACGTCATGCATTTGCCGGCATCCGCACGCGCTCGTTTGACCTGGGCGCCGGCCTGATGCACCGCGCCGGCGAGGGCCTGATGCGGGCTCGTGACGGTCTCACGAAGAGCTTCTTGGCGATGAGACCTGGCATCCTGATGCGCGGGCCTCACGACGATGCCGCAATCCATCCGGCGAACACAAACACCGAATCCCCGGCCGCCGGCGTCGAATCCGAACATGACGATGAATCCGGGCTCATTGCGCTGGCGATCTTGCTGCGTTGCCATGGCATCGCTGCCGACCCCGGCCAAATTCGTCACCGGATCGGCGCGGCGCGCCTCGGCGTTACTGAAATCCTGCGCTGCGCCAAGGATTTCGGACTCAAGGCAAAGGTGCAGAGGACGAGCTGGAACAGGCTTGCCGTCACCCCGCTGCCGGGAATTGCGGTGCTGCGCGACGGCAGCTTCCTGATCCTCGGCAAGGTTATCGACGACAAGCTTCTCGTTCAGCGCCCGCTGTCTCCGCGGCCCGAAGCAATCACCCAGGCCCAACTCGAGGCGATCTGGGACGGCGGCATCATCCTGATGGCCCGGCGCGCCAGCCTGACCGACCTCGCGCGGCGCTTCGATATCTCCTGGTTCGTCGGCGCCATGCAAAAGTATCGTCGCCTGCTCGGCGAGGTGCTGGCGGCGTCGTTCTTCCTTCAGATCTTCGCCGTTGTCTCACCGCTGTTCTTCCAGGTGGTGATCGACAAGGTGCTCGTGCATCGAAGCATGAGCACGCTCGACGTGCTGGTCGTCGGGCTTGTCGTACTGACCGTGTTCGAGGCCGTTCTCGAGACGCTGCGCGTCTATCAGTTCGCGCATACGACAAACCGTATCGACGTCGAGCTCGGCGCCAGGCTGTTCCGTCACCTGCTGGCGCTGCCGATCGCCTATTTCCAGACCCGCCGCGTCGGCGATTCGGTGGCGCGCGTCCGCGAACTCGAGAACATCCGCCAGTTCCTGACCAGCTCGGCGCTCACGCTGGTGATCGATCTGCTGTTCACCGTCGTCTTCCTTGCAGTGATGTTCTATTACTCGACGACGTTGACGTGGATCGTGCTGGCGTCCTTCCCGCTTTACATCGGCATCTCCGCGGGAGCCGCGCCGCTGTTCCGTCGGCGCCTCGACGAGAAATTCAATCGCGGCTCCGAGAACCAGGCCTTCCTGGTCGAGAGCGTCACCGGTATCGAGACGCTGAAGGCCATGGCGGTCGAGCCGCAGATGCAGCGCCGCTGGGAGGAGCAGCTCGCCGGCTATGTGTCCGCAAGCTTCCGCGTGCTCAGCCTGAACAACACGGCGAGCCAGGCGGTCCAGATGATCAACAAGCTGGTCATCGCCGCGACCCTTTACTTCGGCGCCCGCCTGGTGGTCAGCGGGGACCTGACTGTCGGTGAGCTCGTCGCGTTCAACATGCTGGCCGCGCGTGTCAGCGCGCCGGTTCTGCGACTCGCGCAGATCTGGCAGGACTTCCATCAGGCCCGCCTGTCGATCGATCGTCTCGGCGACATCCTCAACACCATTCCCGAGCCGAGCTTCACGCCGGCCCGCGCGGCGCTGCCACCGATCCGCGGTCAGGTCACATTCGAGCACGCGACTTTCCGCTACCGCATCGACGGCCCCGAGGTGCTGCACGACGTGTCCTTCAGCGTCGAGCCAGGCCAGGTCATCGGCATCGTGGGTTCGTCGGGCTCGGGCAAGAGCACCATCACCAAGCTGATCCAGCGTCTCTATGTCCCGGAAAGCGGGCGCGTGCTCGTCGACGGCGTCGACCTCGCGATGGTCGATCTGAGCTGGCTGCGGCGCCAGATCGGCGTCGTGTTGCAGGAGAACGTACTGTTCAACTGCACGGTTCGCGACAACATCGCGCTGGCCGATCCGGCGATGCCGATGGAGCGCGTCATCGAAGCGGCGGAGCTAGCCGGCGCCCACGACTTCATCCTCGAACTGCCGGAGGGTTACGACACCGTCGTGGGTGAGCGCGGCAGCAGCCTGTCCGGCGGGCAGCGCCAGCGAATCGCAATCGCGCGTGCACTCATCACCGATCCACGCATCCTGATCCTGGACGAGGCGACCAGCGCGCTGGACTACGAAAGCGAGCGCGCGATCCAGCAGAACATGAGGCGGATTTCCGCCGGCCGGACCGTGTTCGTCATCGCCCACCGGCTGTCGACGGTGCGCAATGCAAGCCGGATCATCACCCTCGAGCATGGCCGCATCGTCGAGGACGGCAGCCATGACGAGCTGATCCGCACCAACGGCCGTTACGCCAACCTCCATTATCTGCAGGCCGGTATCCATGACGTCCGCTAGCCGCAATGTCGTCGCGTTCCCGAGACGCGAACCTCGCCGCCGCGAGCACGAAATCGCCTTTCTGCCGGCGGCGCTCGAGATCGCCGAATCGCCGCCGTCGCCGATCGGGCGCGCGATCGGGGCCTGCATCATCGCCGCGTTCTGCATCGCGCTGTTGTGGGCGACGCTCGGCAGCGTCGATATCGTCGCCAGCGCGACCGGCAAGATCGTGCCGGGCGGGCGCACCAAGCTGATCCAGCCGTTCGAGACCGGTGTGGTCCGCGCCATCCGCGTCCGCGACGGCCAGAGCGTCAAGGCCGGCGACGTCCTGATCGAGCTGGATCCGACAATGACGGAAGCCGACCAGGAACGCCAGAAGAGCGATCTGCTTGCAGCCGAGCTGGACGTCGCGCGGCTGCGCGCCGCGCTGGCCGCAGACCCGCTCGCGGCCTTCCGGCCGCCGCAAAACGCAAGTGCGGCCGAAATCGAGATGCATCGCCAGTTCCTGATCAGCCAGCGCGCCGAACAGAGCGCAAAGCTTTCTGAAATCGAGCGTCAGCAGGGGCAGAAGGAGGCGGAACGGGCGACCACATCGGCGAGCGTCGACAAGCTGGAGGCGACGATTCCGGTACTGAAGGAGCGCGTCGATATCCGCAAGGGTCTCGTCGAGAAGGCATTGGCGTCGAAGGTCGTCTATCTCTCCGAATATCAGGAACTGGTCGCCATGCAGCAGGACCTCGTCCTGCAGCAGAGCCGGCTGCGCGAAGCCGATGCGGCGATCGCGCTGCTGAAGGAGACCAAGGACAAGACTGCCGCGGAGTATCGCCGCGCGACCTATGATGCTCTTGCGAAGGCCGAGCAGAAAGCTGCGAGCGCCGCGCAGGAGGTGGTCAAGGCGGATCGGCGAACGAAACTGCAGAGCCTGACCGCACCGGTCGACGGCGTCGTGCAGCAGCTTGCCGTTCATACGGTGGGCGGCGTGGTGACGCCCGCTCAGGCGCTGGCCGTCGTGGTCCCGAGCGAGAGCCAGCTCGAGATCGAGGCCATGCTGTCGAACCGCGACATCGGCTTCGTGCATCCCGGCCAGAAGGCGGAGATCAAGGTCGATACGTTCAACTTCACCCGGTACGGGCTGCTTCATGGCGATGTGCTCAGCGTGTCGACGGATGCCATCACGCGCGACAAGCAACAGGGCAACCCCAATGACCGGACATTGGGCGCGGCGCAGAGCAGCAGCGAGCCTAAAGGTCAGGAGCTGGAATACGCCGCGCGCGTTTCGCTCGACCGGACGCACATGCAAATCGAGGACAAGCTCGTCAAGCTCGGGCCGGGCATGGCGGTGACGGTCGAAATCAAGACCGGCACGCGCAGGATCATCAGCTACCTGCTGTCGCCGCTGGCACGCTACCGGCAGGAAGCCCTGCGCGAACGCTAAAGCGAAGCCCGTCGCCGGACGTTGCGGCCGGGCGGGGCGCCACGCGCGTGAGAGCGAAGCTCGTCGCGGTGGCGCCCGTCGTTAGGACGATTGCGGTGAAATTGCCGGTGGATTGGCACATGCGCTATCGGCGCAGCGCTTCCAGACGCGATTTCGCCTCATGGACTCCCGCGGCGTTGGCCTTGGCGTAGAGGTCTTGCGCCCTGCGCTCGTCGCCGCGCGTGCCGTAAGTCCCCCACTTCGCAAGAATCAGGGGATCGTAGGTTTCTGCCAGCGCGAAGCTCGCCTGGGCGCTGCCCATTTCCACGGCGCGCTCGAGTACAAGCCGCGCCGCGCCTATGTCGCCCTGACGCAACAAGGAGCTCGCCCGCGCAACCAACCCTCCGGCTTCCGCAGCCTGCTCGGGAGCAGGCTGGGCAACCGCGCGAGCAGGCGCCGCTCGCGTCTGTTCGGCGGTTGGATTGGTGGCCACTTCGATGGACTTGTCCCGCGCGGTCGCACCGGTCGTCAACGCCGCGCCGTGCGCCTTGCGATCCTCGGCCTCATACGCATGGATTGCGCTCCGCGACAAAGGGAGGTGCTGGGGCTGCACGTCGATCCTGGCGCGCAATTGTCTCAACTCGGCAGCGCTGGCTTCCGCCGCCTGCTTCTGCAGCAAGATTTCCTCGCCTGCCTTTGCCGCCCGCGCCGTCTGGGTCTCGCTGTCGCGATGCGCTGCCGCCAGATCTTGCTCCAGCCGCGCCGACCGCTCACGCTCCTTTTGCAGGTCCGCCGCAGCGCTCTTTCCCACAGCTTGCAGCCGGGACGTTTCCTTGCCCGCTTCGGTCACCAGCACGGCCTTGCTCTCGACGTCACGTCGCGCCGCCGCGAGATCCTGCTCCAGCCGGGCGGACCGCTCACGCTCCTTTTGCAGCTCGGCCGCACCGCTCTTCTCCACCGCCTTCAGCCGGGACGTTTCCTTGCCCGCCTCGGTCACCAGCACGGCCTTGCTCTCGATATCACGGCGCGCCGACGCAAGATCCTGCTCCAGCCGGGCGGACCGCTCATGCTCCTTTTGCAGCTCGGCCGCACCGCTCTTCTCCACCGCCTTCAGCCGGGACGTTTCCTCGTCTGCTTTCGTCGCCAGCGCCGTCTTGGTCGCGACATCGCGCCGCGCTGCCGCGAGATCCTGCTCCAGCCGGTCGGCCCGCGCCGCTTGCAGTGAGTTCTGCAACTCCGCCGCACCGCTTTCCCTTTCCCGCTTCAGTCGGGCGGTTTCCTCGCCTGCTTTCGTCGCCAGCGCGGTTTGCGTCTCGACATCGCGGCGCGCAGCCGCAAGATCCTGCTCCAGCCGCACCAGTCGCTCACGTTCGTCCGGTGTGGATTTGTGAACCGAAGCCGCGCCGCTCTCGGCCGCCTGCCTGAGCTCCGCTGCTTCTTCACCGGCTTTGCGGGCCTGCGCCTCGAAGGCGTAGATCGTGCTTCGCGTCTGGGAAAGCTCCTGTGTCAGCGCGTCGGCCTTGGCACGCGAGTCCCGCAGCTCGGCGGCCCCGGCCTCCACCGTCCGCTTCTGCCGCAGGGCTTCATCGGCCGCCTTTGCCGCCAGCGCGGTCTGGGTCTCGGCATCACGCCGCGCGACCGCAAGGTCCTGCTCCAGCCTTTCGGACCGCTCTCGCTCCTTTTGCAGGGAGCCCTGCGACTCGGCCGCTCCGCTTTCGCTTTGCTGTTTCAGTCGGGAAACCTCCTCGCCGGCTTTGGTCGCCAGCGCGGCCTGGGTCTCGACGTTGCTGCGGGCAGCCGCAAGGTCCCGCTCCAGCCGTGCGAACCGCTCACCTTCGTCGGGTGTGAATTTGCTGACCGAAGCCGTGCAGCTTGCAACCGCCTGCCTGAGCTCCGTCGCTTCGTCTCCGGATTTACGGACTTGGGCTTCGTATGCATAGATCGAGCTCCGCGACAGCGAGAGGTCTTGCGCCAGCGCCTCGGCTCGTTCGCGCAATTGCCTGAGCTCGGCAGCTCCGACGTCCGCTGCCTGCTTCTGCCGCAGGGCTTCTTCCTTCGTCGTTGTCGCCAACGCCATCTGGGTCTCGACATCGCGCCGCGCTGCCGCCAGATCCTGCTCCAGCTGCGCGCTCCGCTCGTGCTCCCTTTGCAGGGCCGACTGCAGCTCCGTAGCGCCGCTTTCACGCATCCCCTTCAGCTGGGAAACCTCCTCGCCTGCCTTTGCCGCCAGCGCCGTCTGAGTCTCGACGTTGCGGCGCAATGCCTCGAGATCCTGCTCGAGCCGCGCGGACCGCTCGCGCTCCCGCTGCAGATCCGCCGCGCCACCTTCCGCCGCTGCTTTCAGCCGAGACGCTTCCTCACCCGTTTTTGTCGCCAGCACGGTCTGGGTTTCGACATCACGCCGCGCTGCCGCCAGATCCCGCTCCAGGCGCTCCGCCCGCTCACGCGTCTCTTGCAGGGAGTTCAGCAACTCCGCGCCGCCCTGCGCGGCCTGCTTCTCTTCGGCCGCCTTGTCCGTCAACGCGGCCTGGGCCTCGATATCGCGGCGCGCCGCCGCTAGACTCTGCTCCATCGACTCGGCCCGATAGCGCTCTTGCTCGAGACGTTGCAGCAACTCGATGTCACGTCTTGCATTCGTCAGTTCGCAGGAGAGCGACTCCGCCCAGTTGTATTCCCGTTTCGAGGCCTGCCCCGTGTCGCCGACGCTCGCTTGGGCGACCTGCACCGGTCTGTCATTGCCGCCTCGACCCGGCGGCAAGGCTTCGGGAGCGCCGTTCCTTGCCGCTTCGATGAAAGCGGGACTACCGGCAGCCGCCGAATGCTGCGGTTGCGTCGAAGGGCGCGCCGGATCTGGGGAAGCCCGTGTTTCCGGCGCGCACACCATTGCGAGCATGGCAGCAGTCGTCCACGACAGCGCGGACCGTCCCGCCTTGGGCAGCAGGCGGCGCGACGAATCTGCGATGTCGCAGCCGGCAACTGCCTTGTCCTTGAGGATCACCGGGCCCATCCGCAATCACCTGTCGCGTGGCGACACGATCTGTTGAGGTACGGCATTATGCGCCGTACCGCAGCGCGAAGCCTACAGCCCGCATGGAGGACCCCACCCACCCCTTTCGGGTTAGGCCACAGGTCACGGCTTCACATAGGACCAGCCCTTCTCCTGCAGTTCCATCACGCGCACGACGCCTGACTTCACCACCTCCGCCTGGCGAACAATCGGGATATCCTTGTTCTCGGCCTTGTGCATTTTTTCCTGGGTATTGCCACAGGCCTTGAACGAGACCTCCGGCGTGCTCAGCGCCATTTCCTCGAGACGGGCTTTCACCGGCGAGGTGTCGTCGCGCAGCATGTGCAGGCCGGGTCCGAAGGTGACCACCTCGATTTTCACCTTCTCGCCGAGATCCTTGTAGTATTGCGCAACGTTGACTGCGTTGTTGAGCGCGAGATTCATGGCTGCGGGATCGTTCGTGTTCACCTGCAGGATCAGGTTGTGCGACTTGGCGTTGGATGGAAGCCGGGCGTTGGCGTCGAGAGGAGATCGTTCCCTCTTGTGGGTGGTCGCCTTGCGCGAGATATGAACCCTTTGGACCTTTTCTGAAACGTGCTGATAGTCCGCAGTGCGGTTCGTTGTTGTCGGTGTCCAGTACCGTCCGCCGCCTTGCTCCGCCGCAGCGTATGAAGCGGCCAGGAGCGCCGTTGCGGCTCCGATGATGGTTACCTTCGCAATATGCTGAAACACGCGCATGGATACCTCCTGTTAAAGACACGTCATTGAAATCTCTAGCCGTTGGGTTTTGCGGTCGGTTGTGGCCACCTGCAGGCAGCGGTGATCTTCGCGCGCACCACATCCATCCCACCCAACGGAAACACCGCATCCAGCGCCGGTCCGGTACGGGGTGCGAGGTGAATATTGAGACCTCCGCCGTCCGGAAGGGACTGCAGCAAGCGAACCACGTCACCGCCGAACGCAACGCCAGTCCCGGACGCAGGCACAGCTGCCGCGACTTGCTGCGGCGGACCGTCGTTGATGCGGTAGGAAATCGCATATCCATCGCCGCGACCGGACACGCGGGAGCCCGCGACGATCAGTTCGCTCCGCCCGCCATGGCAGCGAATCGAAAGCGTCATTGCGCTTTCGCCAGCACCGTCGCGCGATGACGTCGTGGCGGTGGCGACCGGTGAATAGTCGAGCGGTGAAGTCGTCAGGCTGACGACCCAGCTGTTACCCAGGTTCGCCTGGGACAGCGCCGACGCCCGCGGTGTCTTCTCGGAGCACTCCGGCCGTTCGGAGCGTTCCTTGGCGGAGCAATCGCGGAGCTGAGCGATCTGGCGATATCCTGCCGCCTGCGCCGAAGCAATGCCGCTTGCGAGCAAGACTCCAGCCACCGCGCAGGTCGCCGCGCGTCTCATTGCGATGTATTTGCGGCGGCGCGCGGCTCGCGATCGAGCCACGCCTGCGCTGCGGGGAAGCGCGTCAGGCCGGGAACGGTCGCGGCGAGATTGATCGTCTTCCACTTTTGGTCGAAGCCCGGCTGCTGCAGCTTGTCGATCCGCGAGAACAGATACTCCACGAAGCGCGCAAGGCGCTCATAGCGGTTCGATTTGGCCGGAAAGTTGAAAGCCACCAGGGCGGTCGGCACGGCGATTGTCGTGACGCGCTCGCCCTGCTTGATGAGATTGGGATACTCCGTGGCCTCGAGCGAGGCGGGAAGATAAAAGTCTTCGAACCTCCTGTCATAGGGAACAGGCAGGAACTTGAACCCCGGGTCCCAGCGGCCGCGCACGAAGGCATCCACCGGCTTCGAGGTGATGAAGACGACCGCGGCCACCTCGCCCTTGCGCATCTGCTCGAGCGCGACCTGATGGGGAATGAAGGTTTTTTCCACATCGAGGCCAAGGCGGCTGAAGATCAGCGGCCCCGAATAGGCCGCCGCGGTACCCAGATTATTGAAGTTCACCTTCTTGCCGGCGAGATCGCTCAGGCTTTGGATCTCGGGACGAACGAAGATATGCAGTTCGGACGGAAACAGGTTCAGCACGAAAGCCAGCCGTTGCTGGATATCCGGCACCTGGCTCCTGTATTCCTCGAGCACGTCGGAATTGATGATGGCGGCATCGATGCCGCGCAAATACAGCAGCGAGTTCACATTCTCCGTCGGCCCGCGCGTCACGACCGGCAACACGTGCAGCTTGTCGCCATCGTCTACCACGCGGGCGATTTCGGCCGCGAGACGAATGGGCGCGCCCTCGAGCAGGCCCCCGGCGAGGCCGATCGTCCAGGCATTCATCGTCACCTGCGGCTTTTGCGGCGGCGGCTCACGGCGCAATTGACGCGGTGCAGCAGGTTGCGCCTGTGCATCCACGTTTGACAGCGGAACGGTCGTGAGCAGCGGAATCAGCAGCGCCAGCATGCGCAACGGGTGCAATTCCCTTTTTGCGGTCTGTCCCATGGGATCTCCGCCCTCGCCGATCGGTGATTTTGTCGTAGTTTCATGCAGTTCATCGGCGCGCGCTATTTCTCCCCATGGGGGAGCCCACTACTCCTTCCGGATTATCCATTGTGCGTGTCCCCCCACGCCGCGGCAGCGAGGGACCGGTCACCGGCACCAGACATCCGGGATTTCCCTCACTCCAGCCCCGCGGACGGCAGACGTATCGCCACTCGAAGTCCCCCGAGTGGAGACCGGTCCAGGCTAAGGGATCCGGCGTAAAGCTCGGTGAGTTCCCGCGTGATCGACAGCCCGAAGCCGAATCCTGGAGAGCTTTCGTCGAGCCGTTGGCCGGCCTGCACCGCCTGCGACATCTGCTCCGGCGAAAGCCCCGGTCCATCGTCCTCGACGACGAGGACGACACTTCGCGTCTCCTCGCGAGATTCGACGACAACCTTGCTGCCGCACCAGGAGAAGGCGTTCTCCAGCACGTTTCCCAGCATCTCGTCGACGTCCTGCTGTTCGCAGGCTACCGCCAGGCCGGCTGGTATATGATTGACGAAATCGATCGTCTTGTCGGCGTTCACTTTGCCGAGGACGAGACCGAGATCCGCGACGCGTGGCGCGATTACTGTTCTTGTCCGAACCGGACCGCCAAGTGCGGCCGATCGGGCGCGGCCCAGATGATGCCGGATGCGCCGGTCCATTAGGACGACGAGACCGTGAAGATCCTCTGAGCCTGACGATTGCTTCTGCAGCGCGACCGCCAGCGTCGCAAGCGGCGTCTTCAGTCCGTGCGCCAGATTCGAGACGTGTTTGCGCGCCCGCTCCAGGTTGGTGGCGTTCTGAACCAGCAGCGCATTCAGTTCGGTGGCCAATGGCTGCACCTCGCCCGGCTGCGCGTCGGGCACGTTGTCGCGAAGTCCAGCTCTTACATCGGCGACCGCCTGACGAAGTCGTTCGAGGGGACGCAACCCCAGACGAACCTGGATCAGCATCGCTAAGATCAATGCGATGCCGAGCACCGCGAGCGACAAGGCCAACGTGCGCATTGCTTCCCACAACGGCCCGCGCACCGCGTCTCTCGGCGCGGAGGCCACGATCGTGACAGGAGTGCCGGACACCGCGACGTTCAAAATGCGAAAGTGGAGTACGTTGTCGTATGGACCCTTGCCGTCGGCAGGCAGCGGGCGTTCTCGCGGAGGCGGATCTTCGCCGATCGGGGGAGGCGGCGGCGGGGGCGGCAGGGGTCTGTTGCTGATATCGGGAGGAGCCAGATCCGCTCCGTCGAGCGACCGCGACCGCAAGGCGTTCTTTGGCCCCAAAATCTGCCAGTACCAGCCGCGTCGGCGTCGATCGAATGGCGGCCCGTCGGCGGATCCCGCCAGACGAATGTTGCCGGCGCCGTCGGCTTCAAGCATGGACGCGAGGAAGAGGATCTGCGCGTCGAGCCTCTGATCGATCTGCCCCTGCACGAATCGATGCAGCACGAACGATATCAGGATCGCGGCGACGATCAGGGCCGCGGTGATGAACACGCCGGCTCCGATCATGAGGCGCCGGCCGAGCGATGCATTCCGGCTCATCATGGGGATCCCGAGTTGAGCTTGTAGCCGCGGCCCCTTTCGGTCTCGATCAGCGCCTTGCCGACCTTGCGCCGGAGCCGCGCGACGATCACTTCGATGGAATTCGAATCCGTCCCGACGTCGCCCTCATAGACCTTTTCCGACAGCAGGCCTCGCTCGACCACGGTGTCCTTGCGCAGGATCAGGCATTCGAGAACACGCCACTCCAACCCGGTCAGCTTCAACGGCAATCCATCGAGCTCGAACACGCCGGTCTGCGTTTCGAAGCTCAGGGGTCCGCAGGAAATTCGCGGCACAGCATGCCCCGAGGCGCGACGGACCAGCGCGCGAAGGCGCATGACCAGTTCCTCGATCCGGAATGGCTTGGTGAGATAGTCATCGGCCCCGGCCTTGAAGCCTTCCACCTTGTCGGTCCAGCCGTCGCGCGCAGTCAGGATCAGCACCGGCAGGTGCCGGGCCTGCTTCCGCCAACCGCGCAGCACCTCGACGCCGGGCACTTTGGGCAGCCCGAGATCGAGCACCGCGGCATCGTAGGATTCGGTTTCGCCGAGGTGCTGTCCGTCCTCGCCGTTGGCGGCGATGTCGACCGCGAAATTCTCCTCACGCAGGGCTCGGGCAATCTCTTGCGCGAGCAGGCGATCGTCTTCGACCAGAAGGATTTTCATTCGGCTCACACCTCGGACCGGAACTAGGCGCCCAAGCTTAACTCAAGCTGAACGGAACGGTTCAGGCTGGATTGGGGACAGTGTCCTAGGCTTCAGGCATCGCAATCATGAAAGGAGCGTCCAATGACCGAAAGCGATGCACAGAGGGATACGAGCCCGTCGCTGCCTGGGCGTCGGCAGGTCCGGCATCGTGGCCTGTTGGCAGGGGCCGCGCTTGCCGTGCTTGTCGCCGGCGCAGCGGCCGGTGCCGCTGGCGTTCGCGTCGCCCAGAATTGGCCGCCGCGCAACGTCATGCTGCTGCAGCCGACCGCGATCGACAGGCTGCAACCCGGCGGTCCGTCCGCCGTGCGCGGCAACGTCGCTGAGATCTTCGGCCACATGTTCTTGATGGAGGACGGCGGCGGCCGCGCCCTGATCGATCTCGGACCGCGTGGGGATAATGCCGATGCCGTCACCAGGGGAGAGATCGTGACGGTCCAGGGAATGTTCGATCAGGGGATCTTCCGCGCTCAAATCGTCTCGCATGCCGACGGCCGAACCGAAGCCTTCGGTCCTCCGCCGCATCCGCCTCGCGGCGCGCCACCGCCGCCTCCGCGGGCCGACGGGCCGCCTCCGCCGCCGCCCCCAGGGGCACCACCCCCACCACCGCGGGCTGACGCCCCGCCACCACCGCCCGGAGCACCGCCACCGCCCCCTGGGCCCAAAGCGCTTTGAGCAAATCACGAACAGTAGAAAATCAGGAGATCAGGATGTCGGAAGACCAGATCAAATTGTCCGGCAGGATCGTGCACGTTTTTGCGCACCGCTTTGTGGTTCAGACCCCGAAAGGCATGGTGCTTGCCGATCTCACGCCGCATGGAGCAGACCTCGTCAAGCTCCGGATCGGAGCCGATGTCGAACTGGAAGGCGAGCAGAAGCCTTCTGAGCTCAAGGTGACGCATTTCGCGTGCGATGGCGCGGGCGTGACGATCCAGCACAAGAAGAAGCCCGAGCACGCCCACCACGAACCCGCAGACCCCGCCGCAGCGATCGAGGCCGCTCGCTCGGCCGGGTTCGAACCGATGGGTACGCCCCGTCGCAAGCCCAAGCATTTCGAAATAGACGGCCGGCGCAACGGCGAGACCTACGAACTGCACGTCGAATTGGGCGGACGAATCCGGAAAGCCAAGCTCGTCGGCAACGGACACGAAGCTGCTTGACGCTTAGGGGACGACTGACGCCGCTCTGAGCAGCCGTAACAGGAAACCGGACCCGAACCGGACTCAACCGGCTCGGGTGCGTCGAGGATCTCATCGGACAGGCAGTTTGTTTAATCAAGCATCGGGATGCAACGTGTCGATAGCACCGACGGCCTCATACAGCGCAAGTCCAGAGAAGGCGCTCCGTCCGCTGCTCGCGCTGAACTTCTTCATCGCCGACATGCAGGCCGGCATCGGGCCGTTCCTCGGCGTATTTCTGCTCGCGCAGGGCTGGCAGGCCGGCTGGATCGGGACGGTGATGACGGCGGGCGGCGTTGCTGGGATGTTGATGACGACGCCGGCCGGAGCCCTGATCGACGCCACGCGCAGCAAGAAGCTGTTCGTCATCATCCCCGGCATCTGCAGTGTCGTCGCCTCCGGCATCGTGCTGCTGTCACAGGAGTTCTGGCTCGTGGCAGCCTCACAGGTCGCGACGGCGATTGCCGGCGCCGCGATCGGTCCGGCCGTCGCCGGCATCACGCTGGGTATCGTCCGCCAGGCAGGCTTCAATCGACAGAACGGCCGTAACCAGGCCTTCAACCACGCCGGCAACATGGTCGGCGCCGGGCTGTCCGGATTCGTCGGCTGGGTGTACGGCTTCACCGCGGTGTTCTGGCTCGCGGCGGTCTTCGGTGTTCTCTCGATCGCTTCCGTTATGATGATCCCGAGCGCGTCCATCGACGACGACGCAGCCCGCGGGCTCGAACGCGAGAGCACGGACGACAAGCGCGCGAGCGGGTTGCAAGTGCTGATCGAATCGAAGCCATTGCTGATCCTCGCCGCAACTCTGCTGTTCTTCCACCTCGGCAATGCGGCGATGCTCCCGCTGTACGGCCTGGCGGTCGTGGCCGACAAGCAGGCCGACCCCGCGAGCTTCGTCGCGATGACCATCGTCATCGCCCAGGGCACCATGATCCTGACCTCGCTGGTTGCGATGCGGATGGCCGAAAGGGAGGGCTACTGGCTGGTCATGCTGGTGTCGTTCATCGCCTTGCCGGTCCGGGGCATCATCGCGGCGTGGCTCCTGAACAGCTGGGGCGTTTATCCGGTACAGATTCTTGACGGCGTCGGCGCGGGATTGCAGAGCGTGGCAGTGCCCGGCCTCGTCGCGCGGATTCTCGACGGGACCGGGCGGATCAATGCCGGCCATGGCGCGGTCATGACGGTCCAAAACATCGGTGCCTCGCTCAGCCCTGCGATCGGTGGCTGGATCGCGCAGGAGTTCGGGTACGGGCCGATGTTTCTCATTCTCGGTGGCTGCGCCACGGTCTCAGTCGCGCTGTGGAGCGTCTTCGCGCCGTTGTTGAAGCCTGCTTGTGCGACAAAGCCCGGGCACGCATCGGATGCAATGGTTTCAAGCGCCGCGAGTGTCGCCTGATGTTCACTCACAACGCCGCGACCTGGGGAATCGCCGGTCTTGCGACCTTGGGCGTCATTGCGCGCCCCTGGAATCTGCCGGAATACATCTGGGCAGTGACCGGCGCCGTCCTGCTGATCGCCTTCGACCTGTTGCCGTGGCGAGACGCCGTCGCGGCGGCAGGCAAGGGAACGGACGTCTACTTCTTTTTGATCGGCATGATGCTGCTGGCCGAGGTCGCTCGGAAAGAGGGCTTGTTCGATTGGTTCGCCGAACTCGCCGTCAAGCATTCGCGCAACTCAGCGTCGCGGTTGTTTTCGATCGTCTATGCGGTCGGTACGCTGGTCACCATTTTCCTGTCGAACGACGCCACCGCCGTCGTGCTGACGCCCGCGGTCTACGCCGCGACCCGTGCCGCGAAGGTCGAGCCGCTGCCGTATCTTTTCGTCTGTGCGTTCATCGCCAACGCCGCCAGCTTCGTGCTGCCGATCTCTAATCCGGCCAACCTCGTGTTGTTCGGCGCGCGGATGCCGACGCTGCCGCAGTGGCTGCACTACTTCCTGCTGCCCTCGACCGTGGCGATTGCAGCGACCTTCATCATGCTCCGGCTCAGCCTGCGGAACAGCCTGTCGGGTAGTGTCGATGTGCGCGACGGAGAGCCGGCCGTGCTTGCCAGAAGTGCCGCGATCGTCGCCGCCGGCATCGGCGCGACGGCGGCGGTCCTGCTCGCCACATCGGCGTTGGGTCTGGATCTTGGAATCCCGACATTTGCCTGCGGGGCGATGGTGACCGTGATCGTGCTCCTGCTCGGCCGCACATCGCCGCTATCGATCGCGCGCGATATCTCATGGTCGGTCCTTCCTCTCGTCGCCGGACTGTTCATCCTGGTCGAGGGCCTCAATCGCACCGGCGTGCTGCCGGCACTCGCGGAAGAGCTCGAGCGAACCGCCGCGCGATCGCCGCACGCAACCTCATGGGGCGCCGGCGTCATCACGGCGATCGCCTCGAACCTCATCAACAATCTGCCGATGGGTCTGATCGCGGCGACGACCACGCAAGCCGCGCAGGCGTCCCATCACGTCACCGGCGCAATCCTGATCGGCGTCGACCTCGGACCCAACCTTTCAGTCACCGGTTCACTCGCCACGATCCTGTGGCTGATCGCGCTGCGGCGCGAGGGTGAGCATGTTGGCGCGCTTCGCTTTCTGCAACTCGGCATTGTGGTCATGCCGCCGGCATTGGTACTTTCGCTGCTTGCGCTCTCGCTGTCTGCCTCATAAGAGCGGTTGCGGCTTCGATTGCCAGAAACGGGGGGAGCTCCAAGAGGGCTCAACTTCTCTTGGCGGGGCCGCGCATGTTGTGTAGGCGCTGCATACGCGCCGCCGGTCGCACAAAATCGTAGAAGATCGCGGCTTGGCGCACTAAATCGTGGAAATGGCGGAGAGAGTGGGACTCCCATCCCTTTTGTCCCGAACGCGCTAAAACAACCGAAAAACAAGGATTCCCAAAAAACCCGGTCTAGGTTTGTGACCACCGCTGTGTACCACCGCGCCGACCGACTCGGCCGTCAATGTCGGGCGATTTCGAGGCGGCTCAGGGGCGCTTCGAAGCGGGCGCGTGTCTCTGCCTACGCCGGTCGCGCAACCGTTCCATGAGCCTCGGCGGACGGTCGGTCGATATCAGCTTGTCGACGAATTCCAACTCTGAATGGTCGATCCCGTAGACGTACTTCACGGCCTGTTTGGCGACCTGAGAGTTGACCTCGTGAGCCAATTCCTTGGGCGGCCTGTCCTTGAACTTTCTCGCTCGATTTCTTCGGTATTGGTCGCGACGAACGTAAGCGCTTAGCTGCAACCCTATTGATGCTGGCTTGACGTTTTGCGGAACCGCCATGGCATGAGATCGTCGATTTCGCTTTGGGGGTGGCCGGTAATGATCGCCGTGAGCGTTTCGGCGATGTAGGCGACCGGGTTGACGTCGTTGAGCTTACAGGTAGCCACGATGGATGCGAGCAAGGCCCAGTTTTCGGCTCCGACCTCATGACCGGCGAAGAGCGCATTTTTCTGGTCAAGCAGATCGGCCGGATCGCGTTTTCAACCGGATTGGTGTCGAGCTCGAGACGCCCGTCATCGAGGAAGCGCGTCAGCCCCTGCCAATGATTGAGCGCGTAGCGGATGTCATCAGCGAGCGTCGAGCCGCTGGAGATCATCGACAGCTGTTTCTCGAACCACGGCTTCAACGCCTCGACGAGGGGCAGCGAGTGTTCCTTGCGTGCGGCCAGCCTGATGTCCGGCGATGAACCGCGTACCATGGCTTCGATGGCGTAGAGCTGTGCGATCTGCCGGACGGCGGCCTCGGCGATCGGCGATTTACTGTTGCGGGCCAATTTGACGAAGCGCCGGCGCAAATGGCTCCAGCAATGTACGAGCGTCCACGGCCCTTGCGGTCGAGCGACTTCGATCAGCCGATCATAACCGTCATAGGCATCGCATTGCAGGAACCGTCCGTTGAAGCCGTCCAGGAACTGCTCAGCGAAGGCGCCGCTGCGACCGGGGGCATATCGGAACAGCACGATCGGCGGACTTGGGCCGCTATGGCCGCGGTCGTCGGAGACGATCGCCCAGAAGTAGCCCTTCTTGGTTTGACCACGCCCGGGATCGAGCACCGGCGCCGTGGTTTCATCCATGAACAGCCGATCCGCCGCTGCCAGATGGCGGCGCATGTGGTCGGCAATGGGCTGCAGATGGAAGCAGGCGCGGCCTGACCAATTGCCCAGTGTCGCCCGATCAAGCCGGATCCCCTGGCGCGCATAGATCTCGGCCTGACGGTAAAACGGCGTATGGTCGCCAAACTTGGAGACGATCACCTGCGCAATCGCCGCTTCGGTCGGTAGTCCACCAGGCACGACATGCTCTGGTGCATGCGCCTGCACGACAGGGCCGGAGCAGCGGCGGCAGATGTATTTCGGGCGGCGCGTGACCAGCACGCGCCATTGTGCCGGGATCACGTCAAGGCGTTTGCTGACGTCCTCGCCGATCTTCGTTATCGCACCGCAACCGCACGGACAGAACGTGCTCGCAGGCTCAAGGATCCGCTCCACCCGCGGCAAATGGGCAGGCAAGCAGCCCCGATTGCGATGACGGTCCGGATCCGATCCAGCACGCGATCGGCCCCTGATGACCGCCGCAGCCTTCTCCTGTGCCGCGTCCAGGACGCCTTGCGCGATCTCCACGTCTTCGAGCGGCAAATGATATTGATCTGGCCGCAGCTTCTCGGACTTCGCTCCGAACTTCTCTCGGCGTAGTTCCCCGAGAATGACCTCCAACCGGCGCCGCGCTTCTTCCGACGTTGCCAGCGCCGCTTGATGTTCGCTCAATGCTGCCTGCGTTTGCGCTAAAAGCGCCTTCAGGCGTTCATTCTCGTCGCGAAGCGTCGCGGTGCTCATGCGCCATGTCGAGCACATTTGCGCCGCCGGCGCCATGCCCAACTCGGCACAGAGTCATTCTGCCGCACTTATCCAGCGACCTGTGGACGCCGCGCTTCCTCCGGGCGGACCAACCGCCAATCCAGGCCCTCGAACAGCGCGGCGAACATCGCCGGCGATATCCGCATCACGCCGTCCGCAATCTTTGGCCACACGAACTTGCAACCCTCGAGGCGTTTGTGCACCAGCACCAGGCCCGTTCGATCCCACACCAAAATCTTGATCCGGTCCGCCCGTTTCGACCGGAACACGAAGGCTGCACCGCTGAACGGATCGAGACCAAGCATCTCCTGCACCTTCGCAGCAAGCCCATCGTGCCCACAGCGGAAGTCGACGGGCCGCATCGCGATGTAAATCTTCAGTTCGGAGCCGGGGACAATCATCGTGACGCCCGCACCGCGCGGATCACTCGAGACAGCTGCTCCCCATCTATCGCCGCGTCCGTCCGCACGACGACGTCGCCAATCGCAATCTCGAGCTTGACTGCCGGAACGTGACGCTCCTCTAACGGCCCCTCCACGACCAGCGGTGCGAACGGCGGCTGCGGAGCGTCGCACGACGGTAATTCGCCGCGCTGTCGGAAGCGTCGTCGCCAATCGTAAATTTGCCAGCGCGTCGCCCCGTGCTTGCGCGCCACCTCCGCCACCTGAGCACCCGGCAGCAGACTTTCGCCGACGATCCGAGCCCGCTCGGCCTCTGAACGCACACGACGCCCGGACGGTCCCTCAAGCACTTCAAGCCGGCTGACTACCCCAGACCCAACTGATGAGCCGTCCAAATGGGCGTCTTTTTTGCCGTCCAATCCCATCCCAAACCTCCGTTCAAGCCGGAGGCTTCTTCGCACATCTAATCCAACCCCGAAGCCAGGGTATTGGCTGAGCGCTTACCGACGAACAGGCGGTGGGGACCGATAGGGAGGGTCAGGTAGCATTCGGGTTCGCTGAACGTCTTCGACATGAAGAGTGGCCTATCGGACGTGAGAAACGGCGACGCATCAGAAACGGCGACGCATCGTCCGGCGTGACCACGACGGACCAGCGCATCGCGTTGAGTGCCTGCCCCATCTGTTCGTGATGCGTCAATTCCGGCAGATCGTCCATGACCCATCGTCCCATGTATTCGGGATCCTTCTTTTCGATGAACTCCTCGATCGTCTCGGGATCGTCCGGCCTGCGGTTGGGGGCATATTTCTCCCTTAGGTGCGGAAGATCCCGCTTCCAGTCGTCTTCCACTACCTGCGTGAGGGCGGCCACGTCCTCGGGCATCCGGGTCATGAGCGACATCAGGAAAAGCAACCAAGCCGACCTCGCTTCGGCATCGCTCCTCAACTTGTCGACGTCGGTCTCGATCGAGACGAGGGCCTTCGCGGCGAAGTTGTCGACTGGGCTCATGAACTTGTCTTCGACCTGTTGCGATCGATTGCGGAACACCTTTCTTTTTGTACAACCTGTCCTTGAGGCCCGTCTCTATCGGATAGACGCGCTGCCGATAGATGTTCTTGTAGGGGCGATGGCGTCGTCCTCAGATTTTGGTCCAGATAGCCGGTGGCCATCGCGAGTAGCATCCGCCCCGCCAGCGCCCGACGACTCTCACCGCCTCCTTCCGGCTTGGATAGCCTACGATAAGCAGCGATCGGATGATGTCCGCCCGAGTGGCGCTTAGCGCCTTGACACCGTTCAGTGCCGAGAACCGCCCGGTGAACTTTGTCGCTTCAACGATTACGGCCAATCGCACGTCCCCTAGCCAGGTTGTTGACGGGCGAGAATAATACTCATTGCAGGCAGACGGCGAGCCGGTTGGATGGGAATCTCCACGCGCCTTACCGCTGGCGGGGAAGTAGCTTCCCGATGCCATGCGATTCCAGAGCTTGTAGAGGTTATTCCCAAGGTCCTGCGCAAACTCATCCAGGCTCTGGCCATCGACGCCCGCCGCTTGTCCATTCCCTGCCACCAGCTGGTAGGCCTCCCAGACCATACGCTTGGTGATTGGCAACGGTTTGTCCGGCGTCATGGCGCTCCTCCCGACAAAGCCGGTTGGCGTCCGATGTCGGACAGGGTAACGCAGCCCCTTCGCTCCATGGCCATTACAGCCACTTCAGCGCTACTACGAGCTGCTCCGTCCCTGTCTCGGGTATTGGTGTGTTCTCCCTCGTGGCGTGCGCCACTTGCGGATTCCCCTTTACACCCCGAGCCAGGTTTCCTCGTTCCGGATTGAAGCCTGTGATGAGATCATGCCGCCCATACACCGGCTGTCGCGTGGACCGTAAGCAGGTATCGCCCACACTCTTCCGAGCATCACTATCCCCATGCCCGTTTTGACAGCGTCTGGACCCATTTCGATGCGTTATCGGCGGTTCGCTTGCGCTCATCTTCTCGTCACTCACCTGACGGCGTAGCCCGCCGCCTTTTCCCCAGCGTTCACCACCACGTCTCTTAAACGCAGCAGCCTGGAGTGGTTTGAAGCCTGCCCCTGCAGGCCGGCTTCGGGAGGCCAAACTCCCATCTTCAACACAGTTACGCTGGCAGATACGCACCAGCGACGAGGCACACGGAAGTACGGATCGTGCACCCAGCGCTCGCCCCCCCTCATCGGACAGCCCGTAAATGTGCTTGAGGAACAGCAGCCCGATAATGAATCGGGTCTCGATCCCCGGCCTGCTGTTCTCGCTGTAGAGCGGGGCGATCTCGCCGTCGATCCAGTCCCAGTCGATCTTGCCGGCAAGCAGAACGAGCTCGTGCTTCATGTTGATGATCTGGTCCAGCCGTGCCCGAAACAGATCGTTCGATCCCGTCGTCTTGTGCTTCTTCGGCCGCATCGTCCCTCCGGTGCGCCACAGAAGCACGGTTCACAGCGGAGAGGACTCCACAAAACGAATTTGCAAGGTTTGCGGCCATCAAGCCTCAAATCCCTGCAATCTCAAACGCCGTCAAATCCCCAAAACAGACTCCCGCTCAATCGCTTACAGGCTTGTTCACAGCCGACCACAAAATTGCGGCGCTGAAGAAGAAGCTGCTCCCGCACACGCGCCGACATCGGATACCCGCGCAACTGGCCGCTGCGGCAGAGGACAAGGCGATCGGAAAGCATCGCGCGCGAAGCGGATGCCAGACGCAATCTAGCGAGGATTACACCGGCCCTTCCCCCTGGACTTTGGAAGAAGGCGCCCCTAGACAGCCTGCAAAATGGATCGAGCCTACGATAGCCACGTCGAACGCCATACGGCGGCGGTGGCACTGAATAAGGGCTACATCGTTCTCACGTCTACCAACAACGTTGCCGCTTATGATGGCATGCAATGTGTGGTCAAGGACCTCGCTGGCTGGGCGGATGAGATCGCTTAACTGCACATCCGGCTTGACCGCCACGCGCACCGTCATTGCCTGCGCATCGGTTAGCAGCCGGCCGTTGATGCTGATGCGCTGTTCGGCGGCGACTCATGGCTGTGAATAAGCTGCGAAAATTTGACCCCGCGGATATCAATAGATTCAAGCATTTCGTTGCGTCGGTCGGCGCGCGGACCCCGCGCCGATTTCGTACTCCGCAACTTACGCAGCTGTCGATCTCCGGCGCACGTAAGAGCCCGGCGCGTCTTCAATAATCGCCGTCTTGCCGCCACCAGGTTCGCGCGCGGGAACGCGTTCTCCATCAAAATGCGTTACCCATTCGTCCCAAAGCGGCCACCATGATCCCTGGTGAGGTGTCGCCCCGGCGAACCATTCGTCCGGGCTGGCTGGCAGACTATCGTTGGTCCAGTGACCATACTTGCTGCCTGGAGCGCTGATCACACCGGCCAAATGCCCCGAGGCCGACAACACGAACTTGGTCGGTCCAGAAAATAGGCGTGTTGCTGCATAGGTGGATTTCCATGGCGCAATATGGTCCTCTTGTGTGGCGAGGACGAAGCTCGGCGTGGTGATCTTCGATAGATCGATTGGTGTATTAGCGAGACTGATCCCGCCTGGCTTTATCAGGAGATTCTGCTGATACATCTGACGCAGGTAGAATGAATGCATAGCGGCCGGCATGCGTGTCGGGTCCGAATTCCAGAATAGAAGATCCAATGGCACGTGTTCCTTGCCAAGCAGATAGTTGCTGACGACAAAAGACCAAATGAGGTCATTGGCTCGCAACATGTTGAACGAGGTCGCCATATCCTGGGCTTCGAGATAGCCCCGCTGACGTATGCGTCTTTCAAGTGAGGCGAGTTGCCCCTCGTCGATAAAAACACCCATATCACCGACTTCGGTGAAATCGACAAGCGTCACGAAGTAGGTTGCGCTTGCAATGCGTTCGTCGCGCCTCGCAGCCAAGTAGGCCGCCGTAGAGGCGAGCAAGGTGCCGCCGAGGCAATATCCGATTGCATTGATACGCCGCTCTCCCGTCGCGGCTTCGATAGCGTCCAGTGCGGCAAGAGGTCCCTCAAGCATGTAGCTTTCGAAGCTCTTGCCAGAGAGCTTTTCATCGGGGTTCACCCAGGAGATGACGAAAACCGTATGCCCTTGATCGACGGCCCACTTGATGAACGAATTTTTAGGCTGCAAATCCAGAACATAGAACTTGTTGATCCACGCTGGCACGATGAGCAGCGGTCGCTTCCGAACTTCGTTCGTTGAGGGCTGGTACTGGATCAGCTGTATCAATTCGTTCTGGTCGACGATCTTCCCAGGAGTTGTTGCGATATTCTCACCGAGACGAAAGGCTTTCATGTCGGTCATGGTAATGGCGAGCTGGCCTTCGCCGCGCTCCAGATCGTCGAGAAGGTTCTGCAAGCCGCGCAGCAGGTTCTGCCCTCCGGACTCAAGTGTTGCCGCGAGAACCTCTGGATTGGTCGCGATGAAGTTCGAGGGGGACATGGCATCCACAAATTGGCGCGTGTAGAAATCGATCTTGCGAGCCACAGCCGGGTCCATGCCTTTGACGCCGCGGACAGCCGAGAGAATCGATTTTGCGGCAACGAGGTAGCTATCCTTTACAAAGCTGAAGTTGGCATTCTCGCTCCATTCGGGGTGATTAAAGCGCTTGTCCTGCGGCGCATCCGAATATCGCGTACCGCGAATATCGAACATGCGCTCTCTCGTTTTTTGCCAAACGACCAAACTGTCGTTCAATAGGTCTATCTGAGCCCTCGCGACCGCGACCGGGTCGCTCATCATCTTGATCATGAGCTCGAAGAAATCGAATCCAACGGTCACATCGACCATACTAATTTTCGTGGCATTCGTCTGATGAAATGCGAAACGCAGCATCAGCATCTGGCTTTGTTGCGCGATTTTCTGAATTTGCCCCGCAAGGGCCAGAGGGTCCCGTGCGGCTTGCACCAACTTGCCGGTCATGTTTTTCCCGTGTAGTTGCCGAGCCTCTTGGCTGGAGGCTCGCCTGCTTCCAGAAGACTAACGCCTAGCCGGAAGCGACTGGAAAACGATAAAGAGATACCTCCATAGGGTGAACCGGTGCTACGGATCAACTTCCGCAATTGATGCTGTGGACGGCTCCTCCACGGGCACGAGAGTGCCAAGACGGTCGAACAACAGAGCTGTCTGATGCTTCATCGCGCGCCATGTCTTCATCTCTTCATCCGCCCGCAGGCTGCCGTCATCAACTCGATCCGCGCCTCCCATGCCGAGTTCGGGATTGCCGCTCCCGTCGGGCCCAGGGGTGTCGAGCAACTGCTGGAAGTCGTCGCCGATGCAGCCGACCGCCGGATCCCAGAGGTGACCCGCGCCCGTCTTGCGGCTTTCGGCAGTCAGTTGCGGGCTCTGAAGGTCTAAATCCAGGCTGGTTCATTCCGTTAAGACCGTTGCACCACGAGTTCGCTCGGAGCGTGCGAGACATACATTGGAAGGATCCTCCCGCGAAGCCCATGATGCGGCGACCAATGTCGACCGCGTAGACGACCATGCTCCCGGCAACAACCTCCCGCGCCAAAAAGCGCTTGCAAAGCCCGCTATTAGCGATGACGGTCTTACGGCTTTCGCCGCTCGGTCGTCTTCGACCTGCCAATTCAGACAGTCATCAAGAGGCCGAACAGCAACGTCCCATAGGCTAATAGCCAGAAGCGCCCAAAATGATACGCCACCAGTCCAATCGCCACGATAAGGCTGATCCCCGTGATCCAGATCAACCAACTCAGATTGGATATGAACTCCAAGCGGGATGGTTGCGGCCGATCTTCCGGTCGCCAACGCTGGATGAAGTCCAACGTCGGATCGACCGCTGCGTAGGTCGCAATGGGATCAACCATCGCAGGCTCAAGAGCAGCACCGTGTCCGCCAGAGATGTATTTCAGATTAAAAAGCTTTTCCTCGTCACCCGCTCCGTGACGAAAGCCATGAAAGCCTGCCGAGCCGATATCGAGAGGGCCGGGTTGGGTCTTGAGCTTCATCAAATCCGAGATCTGCTGAAACAGTTGCGGGAATATTGCCACAACCCAATCGGCGTCCGCACAGATATTCCATATTCTTCCAGTCACTCGTTGCGCGCTGATCAGCCCCGCCCAATCGTATTGGGTTGGGACGACGCTACCTGCAAAGAAGACGTTCCTCACTTTCAACACGGGATATCGCTGCAGCGCGCTGGCTAAGATGTAGGTGCCATTGCTGTGCCCTATGAAGTCCGTCGCTTCAACGTTCGGATACATGGCTACTGCTTGCGTATACTGGTCCATGAACCAGCGTACGTGTTCTTGGCGATCCCAGTAGAGAAGAAAGGGCAGCATTGCAAATCTGCGATAGAGAGGTGGGATGATCTTTACAGTTGCCGCTCGATCGCCGATCTGCCTTTCGATTGATCGTTTGACTTCCGCGGGCCACGTGCTCTCATCCCGAATGCCGTGCATGACAAAAATGAGCTGCTTGATGTTCGTGTCGGTTTGGAGCGCTCTCGCTTTGTCGGCCCAATACGGCGGAAACTCCCCGCGAGTTCGAGTGAGAGCCATTTGAATTGCTCCTCCGGCGGGGCTCAATGTACGCCTATCTTCCTGGTACAGTAGCGACGCTATTTCCGCATGGGATAGTCCTTCCAGGGTCTTGATGATGATGTCATCAGGTGAGCCTGCCTCAAGATCTATGCTATCCTCGCGATCCACCAATTCATCCTTATCTCCGAGAAGATGGATGACCAACGGTAGCCGATCGTCAGGAGAAGATTTCATGGAGCGGAACAAATCGATCCATTGAACGCGCATGTTAGCGACGAACGGCGAGCCTTGCATCAGGCTCGCGATGAACCGCCCTGTGCCGGTCAGGTATCCAACCTGTCTCGCAGCATAGCCAAACGCGTATAGGTAGGAATTGAGATTTCTTGGCTTCTCGTTTGGCCACCCGCGGTTGGGCGCCGCGAGCGAGACGAAGCGATCCACACGATTGACCCAAGGGTGCGGGCCGCGCATACGCATGTCGGGACGATCCTCCAAGCCGTGCCCCCAAAGATACGCTTTGCGGAGCAATAGGCCGCCCGTACTGTAGCCAAAGAGAATAATCTTCTCGTAGTGATACCTGTCGTAAGCATCCCTTATCGCACCCTCAATCATGTTCGTGATGTCATAGGGATCGATATTGGAAGCCCAGCTATGGCTGTAAGTGGGGACCAGCATGTCTGCGTTCGGGCAAGACTCGTGGGTGAGTCTCTCAAGGTCTGGCCTAACTGTCCTTCCACCCAAAGCGGGGCCGTAGACGACAAGCGTCTCATGGTCTCCGTCGATAAGCTGGACAGCACCGATAGTTCCGAAGTCGAAATTTCGCAGACCAAAGATCACGAAAAGAAGAATAATTGCGACGGCAGCCTTGAGAACGAACATCATTTGCTCATCCCTCAACCAAACCGTGAACGATTAGATTTTACACCCGATACTGGCTCGTTTGCATTGCCAACGTCAAGTCGTAAGAGTACCGGGATGCACTTGTGGCAATCAGCGGTTTCGGAATTCTTGACGCAGTCTGGCACAAGGCGTCTGCAACCCAAGGTTTGATGGTATGGCGTATGCGCCGTTCTCGTCGGCAGCTCATGCGCGAGGTTGCCCGAGGATTGACAAATCGCTGGATGCGCTTGCGATCGGCTGCTGGCGGTGTGTCCGGATTGATGCTGCAAATCACTCAGAACGGCGGGCGATCACCTCGCGCCGTCCATCGCTGTTGACGCCGAGCCCGACGATCACCGCGACAGAGACGATGCGACCATTCTGGCGCACCTTCACACAGGTGGCGTCGATCCACATGTACGGCCAGTCGGCCTTGATGGGCGGCCGAGGAACGCCTTCACCTTGTCGTCGATCTCGCCGCGCAGCCGGCTCACCTGGCTCTTGGAGATGCCGCTCATCCCAGATCGCCCACAGACGCCCTGCACATAGGCCTCGTGCAGCACGGCGGTGAGCGCCTTCTCGGCCATGCGGCGGCGGCTCCAGGAAGCCCGGGAAGTAGGTGCCCTTGCGCAGCTTGGGAAATACCAATTCGACAGCGCGCGGGTCTCCCAGATCCGGTCACGGTAGCCGTGCGCTCGGCCAGATGCTCAGCGCTCTTCTCACCGTAGGCCGGCCCGGTGTAGCGTCGACCTCCAGTTCCACAGACGCTAGGTGTCTAGTCCCGGGGTGTGGGGGAATCAGCCATGCTGATCCCACATTCCGGGAGGACCTATGGGCCAGATACTCCATGGCAGCGCCACGACCACGCACGCCATCCGAGCGGCAATGGCTTCGCTCAAAGAACTAGCCGCCCAGCACGGTCTCAATCAGAAGACCGTCGCTAAGTGGCGTAAACGCGCCTTTGTCCACGATGCGCCGATGGGCCCCAAGACTGTGCGATCGACCGTGCTCTCGACCGCGGAAGAAGCGATGGTCGTTGCCTGTCAATCGACCCTGTAATTGCGGTTTGTTGTCAAGCTGCCATTCTTTTTCTCTCTCCAGTGACACGCCGGTAGCGATTGCTCCGTCGGAGCTGGTCAGGTTGCTGCGCACGAACGGCCGGATAGTTTTCGAGGACGGTCGCCGTCTCGATTTCCGGGATAGGGAAATCGTGAGGTTGAGCGTGACGCTTCTCGACCACGGGACGCTCGACGACAAGTTCTTCTGGGCGTTGGCGGACGCGCTGCGGCGATCGAGAAAGTCGAAATTGAAGGACGTCATGTCTAAGATCGGCGACGAGCTGGCCAAGCTCGCCACTATCGGTCGGACTGCCCGCAAATCGTTGCTGGATGCGGCCTTCCTGAGCGTTGGTCAACTCTCGACTGTTCTGGTTGGCGTCACCGACTTGGCGGATTTCGCCAAACGGATAAACTCTCGCGTGACGACCAATTCGGGCAATCCGCTGCTGGAATATCACTACGATCGCAGCAGGCCAGTGCCGTAAGACCGTCTTCCGACAACCATGGCCGGCCGCTTGGGCGAGGGTCTTGCCGGAGCTGCCTAGCCGTGGTCGTTCGGAGGACGCCGATCGATGAGCAGGGTGCCGTCTCGTCCCGGAGATGCGTCGTCGTCTCTTCTGGCCTCGTACTGCTGTTCACGGGTGGAAAGGATTGAGAATATCTCACGGACGCGGGCTCTGCGTGACGGTGCCGAGGTTGGGCGTTCCGCGATGGCCTTGAACACCTTCTCGTCGAGCCCGAAGAAGACGCCATTCTCGATTTCGCGTCCCAAGTATCCCGGTGCAATATCGCCCGGAAGTTCCGCAACGGGGTTGTCGAGGAAGAACGAGTAGGCCTTCGCTATCGCATCCCGTTCGTCGAACTCGACACCGATCCGGTGCCCCTCTGCGGGCGGATCAATGACTTTTCCCTCGGCTCCGGACGCCTTCAGCATGAAGAAGGTCGCGCAGCGCGTCACGGGTCTCTTGCCGTTCGCGGAGATCAGGGTCGACACCTGTCCGAGGGCTTTAGCTTCGGCGCTTGTGCTCGGCTGTCGCTGACGGCCTTTGCTTTCGAACACGTGCCTTTCGGTCCGGCGGATGCCGATAAAATCCGGGCGGGACTTCGGCGCGGGGGATGCGGCACCGGCCTTCGGTTTCATCGTTTTTTCGGCGTCACCCACTCGCATCCGCGGACGCCGGCGAGGTGTACGAGGTACTCGATGTTCATGTGACGCTGGGCGTACCAGTGCGTGAACGCCTCCCCGAGCAGGACGGAAACGCCGACTTTTTCCGTCTGCTCGAGACTTCTGAAGTACCGCGTCGTTCGCAGGTCCGGCGTCAGGTAACCCGTAGCCATCGCGAGCAGCATACGCTCGCGCCAGCGCCCGACCGTCTTCACGGCCACTTTCCGGCTCGGATAGCCGACGATGATCAGCGATTGTTGATGTCGGCGCGAGCGGCGGGAAGTGTCTTCGTGCCGTTCAACGTCGAGAACTTGCCGGTGAATTTTTTCGCCTCGACTAGTACGGTCAACCGTGCGCCCGTTCCCAGGTTGTTGTCTCGCAAGCTTATCACTCTGACGCGCGGGCGGCGAGCGATCGGATAGGCGACGACGACCTGATCGCTGATGCGCGATTCCGCTAGATCCTCCCGGAGAACCGGGTGTACGCGGTCAGCCTCTGCACACTAGGTTCGACGTCCCGGATGTAGATCTCGGTCCGCAGGAACGCGATTTCGCCGTCGAGGGCCGCCTCGTCGACGTCGACGTACCAGGAGCGCGGCCGCCCGTCGCCGCCGTCGGACCAGCGGTAGCCACGTTTTTTGAGCGAATCCTTGAGTTCGAACGGCGCCCGCTCTGCCCAGATCCGCAGGGTCGCTTTGCGAGCGGTCTCCAGCAGCAATGCGAGCGCTGGCGCGCCCGTGGTCGGCAGTTCGTAAGCCAGAACCTCGAGCAAGGCGTGGCAATCGTCGACTGCCCGGTGCGCCTGGTGGAAGAAGCCGGCTCCGTTCAGCAGGCAGCCGAGCTGCGCACCTGAGAAGCCGTGCGCGCGCCAGTCGATCTCGCTCATGCTGCAGCCCCAGGCCTTGTACTCGAACACGGGCCAGTAGCGCTCGGCAAACTTCCTGTCGAAGCCGCTGTTGTGGGCTATGACGATGACCGCGTCTTCGACGAAGGCTGTGATGGCGGCCTCGTCGAATCTGTGACCGGCGACCATCTCGTCGGTTATACCCGTAATTGCGGTCACCTCGGACGGGATCGGGCCGGACGGCTCGTTGAACGCGGAGAAGGTGTCTCTGACGCCGACGATCCGACCGTCCGGCGTGTAGTCGAACTTGACCATCCCGAGCTCGATTATCTCGTCCTTGACGTGGTCGAGGCCGGTCGTCTCGGTGTCGAGCAGGACGACGGTCCTGACCTCCTGCCCCATGGTCGGAATGTACGTGGGTCGGGCAACCAGGCGCCGCAGCACGCGGTAATCTTGAGAAAGACTGAGGGCCTCGGCCATCGCGGCCAGATCCATCGGGGCGTGCAGCATCGGGGCTCGAAGTGTTGCGATCCGGTCGGTCTGTTTCGCACAAGAGTGCGTCATAAGGTACCTGAGATTCGGCGATTCACGGCGTTTTCGTAGAGTGTCGGTCCGGTTCGAGCGTATCGAGGTAGAACAGGCCGGCGTGTTCGCTCCGCTTTGGCGCGGCTGGCGAACACTCGGCTTCGGAACACGCGCCCGTTCCTACGGTTTGTCCACAACGACCGGCGCGTTCCTACGTGGGGTGTTGAAGGCCGGAGGGAGCCGCGACCGTGCGCTAAATCCTGAATTGGTTCTTCCGCAATCGCGAGACCGGCGCCGTCACGATCGCTCAATGGCCCAATCTCGTCTCGTGACGACGGCGGGCATTCTACTCTGGATCTGGCCGTCCGCCGGCAAGCTCAGCGTCGCCCTGACGGTAGTTTTCAAAGGCGGGTTTCTCGTCTGGGCCGCGGACGAGATTATCCGAGGCGTGAATCCATGGCGGCGCTGTCTCGGAATGGCCGTGGCAGTGTACGTGATCGCGACCCTTCTACAGTGAAGCGTTCTGCCCCGGTCGGCTCGAGAACGAAATCGCATCTCGCCAATTGCCGCAACTACAGGTACTGTGGCTATTATTTTGCAACAAAGGTCTTTGAAAATGGTCGGCGAATTGGCGGGTGACCAGCCCCGCAAGCGGATTGCGATATTTCTCGACGGAACGTGGAATACGACCAACGATAATACGAACGTCTGGAGACTCCGGGCACTCACGGCCCCCCTCGGCGCCGATCAGGTCAGGCAGTCGATCTACTACAATGCGGGTCTTGGAACGCAAGTCGGCAGCAAGGTGCGCGGTGGGATGTTCGGCGTCGGTATCGACGACATCCTCCTCGAGACGTACCAGTGGCTGGTCGAAAACTACAACGACGGAGACGATATTTTCATCTTCGGGTTTTCCCGCGGATCCTACACGGCGCGCAGTTTGTCCGGCTTCGTTTCACGCTGCGGAGTATTGAAACCCGGGGGGCCCCTGTCGATCAGGCAGCTCTACGATCGGTACCGACTGGGACTGAAGGTCCCGTCCATCGAGCGCCTGATCAACCATCCTCCAAAAGATCCCACCTTGGAGGAGGACTGGTTGGTCCGCTACTCGCGCTTCGTGAACATCAAGTTTCTCGGGGTCTTCGATACCGTGGGATCGTTGGGCGTGCCCGTGGGCATCAGTCGCTTCAAGAAAAGCCACTCGTTTCTCAATACCAGCCTGCGTACCCCGAACATCACTGCCGCGCACGCCTTGGCGATTGACGAGCACCGGCCTGATTTCACTCCGACGCTATGGACCAGGAGCGTACCGAAGGATCCGAATGCCGACCAACCGAGAGCACCTCGTTCGCTGGTGGAGGCGGAGCAGCGCTGGTTTGTAGGCGCACACGCCAATGTCGGCGGCGGTTACTCGAACGATCTGCTGTCGCAGAGGCCGTTTGCCTGGATCATGAAGCGGGCCGCCGCTCAAGGGCTGTCGTTCCGCAGCGATGTCGATCAGTTTTCTCCAACCATCAGGTCGCCGGTCATAGATTCCTACGGAAGCTTTCTCGGCGGATTCTATAGGTACCTTCAAAAGGAGTATCAGCGGCCGATAGGAGCGGAGTCGATCGATTCGCGTACCGCCATCGAGAGTTCGATCAACGAAACGATCGACGGATCCGTGTTCGAGCGATGGCAGAGCGACGAGACATACCGTCCCAAGAATCTATCGACATGGGCCGAGAGGAAGAAGGCAGACCTCACGAAGGTTTCCGGATCGGTGCGGGCCGACGATCTTTCTCAAGTACCGAAAGATTGAGGCACGAACGGCACGGCGAAAGGCTGGATGAGGGACTGGCATGGCTCGAATGGTCGTCGATACGAACTACCTGCAGACCGACGAACTGCGCCACTACTTGGACGAATCCCCGCGCAACAAGGTCGTCGTAACGCCGCTCGTCGAACTCGAGATGCTCAAAGGTGATGCGCCCGTCAACGTAATCAAATCGGCGGAGATTTTGGCGGAACACGCGAAGCGGGTCGTGCTGACCAAAGAACCTTTGGACGTAGTGCGTCTCAGGGGACGCCGGAAGAGCATGAAGAAGCGTCTGTCCAGCGGCAAACGAACCGCGACATTCCGCAAGTGGAGCCGTCACACGCGGGAACGCGCCAAGAGGGGCGCCCCCGATCCTTGAGGCACATTGATCGCCGTGCGGCCGGCGCTCGCGCCCAGCTTGCGGATATGCGCCAGAATGCACAGACATTCCAACAGAACATCGATGAAGCACGAAACCGCTACACTAAGGAGGAGCTGGAAGCATTCAGAGCGGACAATTTCACGCCGGCCCTCATCGAGAAGATCCGCATACACACCATGGAGATGGCGCAACAGTTCTTCGAAAATCATCCGAACAAGCCTGGTTGGCCGCCGAAGGATGATATCTTTCACACATTCGAGTTGCGCTTTGCGTTGTGCGCCACCTTCACGCGATCTCGGCCATCGCGAGCGGCGTTGCTAAGGACGCGGATAAACTCCCGAACGACTTTGTCGACGTAAGCGTTGCGGCGTATGCGACTTGCTTCGACGGCCTCTTGAGCAAAGATAAGCTGACGCAGGACATATATCGTAGGGCGCGCTTCCTGCTTGACGAAGAGTTTCTCAAGGTTCCTGCGCTACCCGACGACGTTCATCCCGTGGGACGCTCCGGTAGCGCTCAGGATCCGCGAAAGGAGGTAGACTCATCGGCCTCCCACGCAGGGGGCGAGTAGTCGAGCGCAACCATCCGTCCTTCAAGCCAGCCCCAGTCGGATACCTTTGGTTCGAAGGGACAACTATCCTCACGGGGTATGTAGTCCCAGACGTCGACGACATCCATGTATTCGTCGAAGCTCATCATCTCGGTCAACGGCTTCGCGGCCCTCATGATCTGCACGAATCCGTTGCGGGACACCCAGACAACCGGGCAGAGCAGAGCGCGGCGCGTGGCATTCCCGCTCCGATAGAGTTTTGATTCATAGAGATTGCTGGCACGGCCCTGCGCGTTCCGTGCGAACTTGAAGGCGAACCGGCCGAGGACGACGACCGGCGATCTCATCGCTACCGGCTCTCGATACACTAATTATTCTGTGTCCCGTCGTTCTTGGTCACGTCGCAGTTCTTGCGGGGTCTTCCTTGACGCCGCAGGCGACGATCCGCAGCGCGCCGTCCGGAAACGGCCGCTGCAGCTTGAGCGCCTCGTCCGCAGGCGCGGTCATCCAGGTCTCGACTTCTTCAGGCTTCGTCAAGATTACGGGCATCGCCTTCGGGTGGATGGCGCCGACCTCCGCATTCGGCTCCGTCGTCAGGAGCGCGTAGAGGTCGTTGGTGGTCTCGCCTTCCCGGACCTTTCTGACAGACGTTTGGTCCAGATGCCCGCGAAACAGAGGAGAGGACGCGTCTCGTCCAGAGCGAACCAGACGTCGCCGCCTTAGGCCTTGTTGAACTCGCTGAACGAGTTGAACGGCACCACGCAGCGGTTCTCCGGCCCCAGCCAGCGCGTCCAGTGCTTGCTCTTCACGTTGCGGATGTTGGTGGCTCCGGAATCCGGCTCCATCCGGAACAGCTCCTTGAAGTCGACCGGCTTGCCCTTCGCCCCCAGCTTCTGCACCCGTTTCTTGGTCGCATCCGTCATCGCTTTCGACGACGACGGCATGCCCCAGCGTGCCATGACGATCTCGCGTCCGTCGGCAGCGCTGCGCACGATCGGCGCCGTATAGTCCGGAAAGATGCCCGGCATCGAGGGCAAGTTACCGACGCTGCTGTTGAGCGCGCCGAACAGCCGGCGGATCGCGTCGACGTTCTTGGTCATGGAGTACAGATTGCACATCTCAGGTCTCCGGATCCGGATGCCGGGCCCGTTGGGCCAGTTGCAGCAGGGTCGCAGCCGGCCGGCGATTCGCCGTGGCGCACCTCCTGCAGCGGAGCCGGCTCGCCAGGTCGTGGACGAAGGTGGTCGGCGGATGCCGAAGCGTGGTCAGGTCCCGGACCTTCACGATGGCGCGCGACATTCGACGACGACAGGATGGACGACGATGCCGTCGGGCAACTTGGAGGCCTGCTTTTCTAGCTCAGCCCTCACGTCCGGGACAGTCATCTTCGGAACCTGCCCGCGGCGGCAGTCGGCGGTGTCCCACTTGTCCGTCTCGAACCAGCCGACCAGATAAATGCCCATCTGCGAGCGAAGCCGCACCATGTAGTCCCGGAATAGCTGCTCGTCGATCGCGGTGAACAGTTCGTCGTTCCAGCAGCCCTTGGTCTCGATGACCGCTGTGAGCGCGTCGTACGTTCTGCCGTTGGACTGGCGGCGGACCGCGTTGACGAGGATGTCGGTGCGGCGTCCGACCGGAGCTCCAGGGACGCGACCGACTTCCACCTCCCGGTTCGCGAATACACCTTTGGTCCCGAGTTCCGTCCGGAGAAATCGCGCGATCACGTCCGTGAAGCCGTTCTCGTCGATGGGACGGTAGACTTCCCTCTTCTTGCCGCCCTGTCGGTCCCATAGGTCGCGCACGGGCGTCTGCGCGCCGTGCAGCGCGTCCGCGTACTTCGCGAGCGCCTCGACCAGGATTGCGCCGAGGTCGGCCGCGGAGTTCACCAGCTTGAGGGACGGATCGTCCGCGAACGCGAGCACCTCGCGGGGAGTGGGCGGGGACCATGTCTTGAGACGCATGGCCCTTTCGGCCAGCGTGAGGTCGTAGGCAAGCTGCGTCAGCTGCGGATACTCGGCGATCAGTTCGTTCAGGAGCCTGACGGCCATGTCCGTGCCCATCGTCGAGAGGTGCCGAGGAAGGCCATCGCGAAGATACGCGATCGAGTCCCATGCGCTCATGAAGCCGTTGCGACGTTCTTCATCTTTGCCCGTCGGTGGGTCGAGGCGGGCGACCAGCCGGTAGAGGGCGGCGACGTCGTGCTCGTCGAAATTCCTGTAGAAAGGCGTGCCGAAATCGAAATGCGACGCCAGCCGGCCCACCAGCATGCGTGAAAGCTCATCGTCGGCCTCCATGAGCGCTCTGATGGTCGGCCACGCGCGCGCCGGTGCGCGGCGCAGCAACACGTCCACGACCGCCACGTCCCGTTCGCGGGTGGTGGCGTTGGCTCCGGCGAGGAGGGCGAGGGAGTGATCGAGCGCGGAATCGACGCCGGCCTCCAGAAGGGCATCGAGCAGCGCGGCGTATTCTGCGGGCGTGTTGTCCGGATCGCGAAGTTCGGACGAGATCGCGTAGCGCAGACGATCGTTGCTCCAGCATCCGGGCAGGTGATCGAGTATCGTGAAGAAGGAATGGCTGCCTTCGTTCCCGGGCTTGCGCACCTCCTCGCGCTCGAGACGGATGATCGTGCGGACCGCCGCGACGAATTCCTCCGGCGCGCGGTCGAGGGCTTCGGGGAGGATGACGTCCAGCTCCGGACCTCCCTTCGCGTCGTTGCCGCGAGGCAGACCCACGATCACCGGCGCCCATTTGCGCCAAATCGCGTCTTCGATTCGCGCGTACCGCTCGGGCGACATTTCCTTGAGGACCAGGAACGCTCGAACGCCGGCGACCGCTTGCCGCAGGATCGGCATCGGCCATTGTCCGAGCCATTCGTCGATCCTCGGATCGGCCGACGTGAGATAAGGCATCGCGCCGGCGACGATCCGGTCGCGGATGCCGGGTTCGGCTTCGTTCCAGCCCGGCGTGTCGACGATGAGATAGTCGGTCTCGTCGCCGAAGCCGCGGCTTTTCGGGGTCACGGCGAGGAAGCAGGTCATCTGCCGCCACGCTTCCCATCGGCCAGACTCCGCCTCCGCCAGGAGCAGTCTGATCTTCCCGACCGGGTCGTTTTCGATCGGCGGGGGCAGGCCGTCCTCCATGGCGCGCCATTGCGCTTGCCGCGCCAGCCAATCGTCCCTCATCGGCGAATCCAACGGCACCGCATCGAACCGGGCGCCGTAGCGCGTGCGCACCGACGGCGACCGCCGCATGGCGGCGTGGAGTGCCTCGACATGGTCGGTCTTCTCGTCGTCGAACACCGCATCGATGATGTTGAAGAGCGTTTCGACGTCAACGCCTGGCTCTTCCTCCGCGCCTCCCGGCGCCATCGACAGCAGCCATTCGAGATCCGCCGACTGGACGAATTCGGCCCCCTTGAATAGGAACACGTCTATTGGACGGAGCTGCCTCCGGCTGAGTGCGCGGAGAAGCGTCCTGCGGCGTGGAGCATCTTCCCGCAGCGAGAGCAGGAATCCCTTCTGCGCCTTTCGGTCCAGACCAAGAAAGAGCGGGCGGTGATCGCGCAGTCGGGCCGCGAGGTGGTCGACGAACGCTTCCATGAGGCCCGCGGCGTCGAAGATCGGCCACGCCTTGAACATGATCTCGTCGGCCAGCGACCGCAGATGATGGTTTTCTCTCCGGTCGCCTGCCGCGACGAGCAGGGTGGCCCACTGCAGGGCCGGCATGAGATCTCGCGCCTTCAGCGTCTCCGGAAGTGTCCGGACAAAGTGCGCGTATGCGCCGAAGAAGTGGTCGTCGGAGGGCGTCAACAGCGGAAACAGCTGCTCGGCCGAAATATGGTCCGGCCAAAGCAAGCGCAACGCGTCGCCCTTGATCTCGTGCTGTGAGTCTTCAGCGTCTGCGGCGCCCTGGGCGAGCGGCAGCAACTGCCGAGCGACGTCGGCGTCGAGACAGGGCTTCAGCGCTGCGATGGCGCCCCCGCGAAGCTGAGGATGCTCGGTCGTGTCGAATGCCAGCTGCAGAAGCTCCGCCCTGAGATCCGCGACGCGGCACCGTTCCGCGATCAGCAGGGCGAGACGACGGGTGCTCACGTCGAGACGCCTTTCGACAATGATCGGCCGCAGATCTTCCGTCAGGTCGGCGTGCCGCAGCTTGCTGAATATCTCCGCGTGCTTGTAGACGGAATCCGTGACCCGCTTGTTCTGCACGGCGCCGAAGAGGGACCGGAGGATCGCCCGCTTTGTTTCGTCATCGAGCCCGGAGACGTCGCCCGCGAACAGCGCGACCGGATCCTCAGCGATCAGTGCGGAGCGCACGTCGGTGTCGAGAGAGGCGGCCCACGCCGCGAAGTTCGACAGTTGCGGATAGAGACCGCCGCTCGGATGCCGCACCGCCTTCAATATCGTCGCCGCCGGAACGCCGCGGGCATGAAGATAGATGGCCGCCAGAAACTCGCCGTATCCGCGATGGGCCCAGCCCAGCCGCTGTTCGCCGTGCGAGCCGAACAGGCCCGTGTCGAGAGTTTCGCGCACGTCGTCGTCCGCGCAGGCGAACGCCGCGAAGTCGCCGGTCTCCGTGCTTCCTGCCAAAGCGGATATGGGAATGTCCTCGCTCGGGCATTCGCTATCCATCCCGGTCCAGACGGCGAACTGGTTTCCCAAGATGGTCGCCGCGGCGATCCGCCCGGCGAGACGCATGTGCTGGGCGGCGTTAAGTCGGCCGCGGCGCCCGGTGTCGTGCCGGCTCTTGTTGCTTTCCTCGCTCAGGGCGAGGCAACCAAGCTTGTATAGCTCCCTGCTGCTCTCGGGGAGACTACCATGCTGCCGGTAGATCGCCAGCAGCAGCCTCAACGTGAGCGGCTTGATCGCGAACGGGATGGCGTGAGCGGAGAGCAGCGCCCTCATGAAGCCTTCGGACGGAATATCTTCCGCATCGAGCGCGTTGAAGATGTCTTCCCGGCGCAGCGGAGCGAGCTCGAGAGTGGCGGCCGCCTTCGGCCACAGGCTCTCCAACGCCACTCCCAGAGTTTCGGCCGGCCAGACCGCAGTGCGGCAGGCGATGCGGATCGAGAGGCGGTCGACGGGAAGGCCCGGCAGCTCGGCGGCGATGAGGTTGGCGACGGTTTCTATGCGCAGAAGCGCCTCGTCCAGGCTGTCGAGATGCAGAACGAGGTGCGAGGTATCCTGCTTCCAACGAGTCATCTTCTCGTTCTCGAACACCCTCTGGACGAGAAGCGCCTCGCCGGAGAACGAGCGGAGGTCGAAATAGCAGGATTGAAGCACTCCCTCCCGCGCCGACCTCTCGATGCGGTCCGACTCCACCTTGAGCGTCGTGGACTTCCCAATGCCGGGCTCGCCCAGCAGCGCGAGCGAGCGCCAGCCGGCCAAGGCTTCGAGCGTCCGCGGCGCGTCCGGGTCCAGAGAGCCAACAGGATCGCTCAGGAAGCCGGAATCCGAGATGTCGATCGGACCGCCCAAGGGCACCCAGAACCGGGGCCAAGCGAACTTCGGCTTATTGTCGGCGACGTGAGACATTCGTGATTTCCAGCATGCTGTAGAGATTGCACATCAGCGCTCGTCTTCCGGATACCAGGGTTCGAATTCGAGGGTGTTTTCCTTGCGCATCCGCACGATGTTGGCGGCCGGGCGCGCTCCGCGCAACGCCTCGCGCAGCCAAATCATATTGGGGCAAGCGGCCTCCGTGTCCGCGGTGCAAGGAGGGATGTACGGATGACCACAGAAGGTGCACACGACGGTGCGCGGACGCGAGGCCGACGTCGGCTGCGCAGATTCGGCAGTGACGTACGCGGAACATCAAAGCCGGCCGACATCCTTACTCACCAGTATGAGCGATCGTTCTCAATACTTTATTCGCATCGCCCCGACCTTGATAGAGGCCAAGCAATTCACCTTTGTCGTCAATCGTCTTGATGCGATATAGCGTCCAGCGCCTATCCTTACCTTGCACGATACGCAGGGTCCGACGGCCTGCAAAAATTTGCATCCAAATGACAATCGACAGAGCACAGTGAGCCGACGCGACGGAAAAGCGTGCGGGCGACTGCTGACGACCGCCCGCACGCCGTCGCACCTCAAACAGACCTGGCCCTCTCGAGGTCAATCAATCAGAGACCAAGCCATAGACTACTCAGCAACGCGCGTGCCAGACGACCGGGGGTATCCTTGGGGGGCCACAAGGAGCCGACCGTGCACTGCAGTGAGATTGAGGAATAGACTTCAGCATTCGCGGCGCCAGCGATCCCCTGCATGCCCACCCCGTCAGGAAGTCGGGTTCGACTCGTTCCGTTCCGACGAAGTCGCTCCTTGCCGCTCGCGCTCGAGCCTCGCTGCCTGTAGTCTGGAAAGCTTCTCGAACGTCGCAGACGGCGACATCGTCCTCGGTATGAGGTCTACTGTTCCGACGTATTGTCCCGCCTCGGTTGAAGTCGTTCCGTCGGCAAGCCCGCTATCCGAGCCGGCGATCTGATGAAAGAAGAGTTGGGCTATCGTGTCACCAGGATGCAGCGCCAGCGGAATCTCACCCAAATTCCTGAGCTCAAGAGTGAGGGTGCCGGCGAAGCCGGGATGAATGCCTATTGCGGTCGCTATCGTGAGACCCAGCCTTCCCCATGTGGATCGACCCACGACGTAGGACATTAGATCGCGGGGCAACCGCAGATATTCGAGCGTCCCTGCCAAGATGAACTGGTGCGGATGTATGACGAGCGCCTTTCCGAACGGCACATAGGACCTGGAATAGAGCTTGGCCAGTTCGAGGTGGCGCTGCGCCTTAGGACCGAACGCCAATTCGTCGATCGCGCCGATGAGGGACGGTGACATGAGAGCGAATTCGAACCCCAGGCGGACGTCAATGGAAGCTCTGTCGTTCTTGACCTGCTCGCCCGGCTCCAGGATCGGGCTCACGACGAGCCTCTTAGAAAGCTCACGCGTCTTGAGGCGCTCGCTCAATTCGCTTCCGGACAATACCGTCATGCTCGCATCCAGATTTGTTTGGCCTCGGACAATTCGACAGCCTTCACCAGCAAGGAGTGGAGCTTCTCCGACTTTTCCGCGATCAGAAGCTGGTTCGCTTCCTGCCGGACGGCGAGCCGGTCGAGCCTCGTCAGGAGAACGGCCCATCCTACGTTGAGGATGGAGGACAGTTCAGCGTGGGTCGTGGCTTCCAGGCTGACGCCGAACTCTATCGGCGGAATCGCCATAACGAGCGCTTCGAGGTGCTCCTCAAGATCGTGGTCGAGTTGTTGCGACGTGTAGAGTAGCGAAGGCGCGATCTCCGCGATGTGGTCGTAGGCCGTGCGGAAGACTTCCTCATGCACACTTTCGACCAGGTCCGGGAGCAGACAAAGGATGCGTGCCTCTTCGTCGTCGTATTCCTTGGCGACCAGGCTTTCGATCAACACGTCATCCGCCGCGGGTTGTTCCAGTAGTTGGCTGTTGATGCCCTGGCGGAGTTCGACGCCGGTTATTCTGGCGAAGACGGATGGATGGTCCCATTTGCCCGCTCGGGTCAGATTGCGGAAGGCGATCTTGCGTCTCAGGATCGCCGGCGGATGGCTCCGCGTCAGGATATACTCCGACGTCTTGCCCTGGAGGAAGGCGCAGAGCGCGAAGTAGAACGCCGGTCCAAGCATACAGATGCCGACCGCGTCGGCGAACAGTTCGGCGAGCCAGGATTTGGTCGTCGCGTTGAAGAACGTCTTGCTTTCGGGGCGGATGTCGGCGACGCCCAGAGAAGACAGCACCTTTTGGGAGAACTTCATCAGTTCGTCATCGGAGAAGTCGAATTGCGGTGCGAGCCTCTGATGGATGATGTGGCCGACTTCGTGGGCCACGATGGCGAAATGCGGCAGGATGCCGAGCGCCCGGCTCGGTACCGTTATCCGAAGATACGGCCACTTGGTTTCGGTCGATAGGATCCGCTTCAGGTCCGGCGAGGCGTCCCTTATTCCCTGAAAGTCTGCGAGCTGGAAACGCCTTATCTCGTAGATCGGCGCCGGGAGCGCGCGGAAGAAGGTGACGTTCGGAATATCGAGGAGTTCGATCCATCTCTGCATCGGGCCGACTACCGGATACGGTAGGTCCTCCGTGCCCGAGCCTTCCATCTCGACGAGAAGCGAGTAGACGAGGTTGTTGAGGTCGTTGGTGTCCTTGAGTATCCGCATGCGGTCGTCGCCGGAGGCGGCATCGAACCTTCGCAGATAGTTCAGCGAGGTGTTGGATATCGCTTCGCAGAGATCGAGCCACTCGGACGGGCCCGGCAGGTCTCCGGGATGACCGCGCAACCGGAGTTTCGCGACGTGGGACTTGAGGCGGGAGATCATAAACTCGGCTGCGTTTCGTTCAGCCGATAGGTTCATGTTCCCGCCTCTCAGGACAGATGCGCAGCTTCGGCGGGTTTGTAGGAACTCGCTGCGGATTCGTATTTGAGACTACGGAGGAGCAGATCAATCAGATCCGCCGCGGCCTTTCGTCGCTCGGCCTCGACCTCGCGGCCGCGGCCGAGTTCGGAAAGGACCGCCTCCGTGGCACGTAGCTGCGGGACCAGATCGTTCTGGAGACGGGACGAAAGCATGCGATGCACGAGCTCGTAGGCTTCGATGGTGTCGACGGTCCCCCGCGTGTTCGCGAAGGCGGCGGCGGTCGTCGATGCCGATCCCTCCATGGCCTGGGTGACGAATTTCTGCAGGTTGCGCAGCACCAATTCGCGCCGATCCCGCTCGAGGGCCTGCCCTCGAACCACGGCGAGACTGTCCTCAAGCACGTGGCGAAGTCCGACGGAAAACACGAAATTTTGCGGCCTATCCATGCGACACCATCACGCCGATTTCAGGAGTTTCGCCTGCTTGATGACTTCTTTTCGGATCGGATTCAATTCGACTAAAAACGCGAAACACTGCTGACCGCTCACAAGATCCACAAGCTTCTTGTCGCGGTCGCGAAAATAGATCGACTTTCCGTCCGTGACTAGAACTCCGGGTATGCGCGACGTTTCGCCGATCTTGCGGAATTTCCTGTTTATGCCCGCGAAACTGTCCTTCATCCGCTTCACCGATACCCCAGCCTTCAGCAGACGCGCAATCACCTTGAGGAACACGATGTCGCCGAAAGAGTACATGCGCTTTCGTCCGCGTCCGCGTCCCCCAGGCGTTGTCGGCACGACGATCCCCGATCTACACAGGTAGTCGAGCATCGGCCGCCGGATCTGTGTCAGGGAGACTACCTCTTTCGTCTCGAACAAATCAAGAACCCCTTCGAAATAATAGTCTAGCTCTGAACTATTTTTTATTCAATCGACGGTTGATGAATTCGTCGGCCTCTTTTCCAGAAATCGCCGCGCCTGCGCGCTTAAGATCCTCCGCGACGCAATCGACAGGCTCGGCGGGATTGCGGCGAGACGTCGCCGGACCACTGTCGCGCGGTCGCGAATAGTCCGTCGCGCCGAGCGGCTAGACTCGGAGCGGCGGCGTCATGCGATGGATGAAAGTCCGATGGGAGCGCGGATGCGAGGCGTCAGAAGGGCTGCGCTTCGGTCACGACCGAGAAGACGCACAGATTTCCCATCGCGGTCCGGAGGCGGTTCAGGTCGGCGCCGGTCGCTTCGATGCTCGCGAAACGGCCACGCCCGAACACCCGCAGCACCTGCGCGCGCGAGTTGTCGATGATGAGCTGCTTCAGGTCGGGGGCTTTTCCGCCCTGCGCCTTCAGCGCCGCTTGCTCGTTCAGGCTAACCGTAATCTTCATATTCGTGGTCCCGAGTACGGACGAGCCATGTGCCAACGGCAAATCGCTGCATGCCGTTCCTTAGCACGCAGCGCACAACACAGGGAGTCCTTTCCCTTGTCGTTTCTGGTCCAACCCGAGGTTCATACACATCGAAGTGAGCTTTTTGGCGGCGAAATCAGCCCTTTGGGCCCCCGCCAGCAGCTTGTAAGCCGGATCCACGGACAAGGCACATGCCAGGATTCCGACCACAATCGGGCTGGAAAACGAGGTTCCCTCCCTGTCGTATATATACCTTCGGCTGTAACAAATGGTTATTCCGACCGCGGGCGCAATCACATCCAGGCCCGTTCCGTATGACGAATGAAGGTAATGGAACACCTCTAGATCGTCCAACTTTCCCCACGCGCCATTGGCTTTCTTGGCCTTCGTTTGGACGCCGTGCATCAGCGATCCGACCGGCGCCACCTCGGCCGCTCCCATGCCGCCGACGCCGATGACGTTCGGGAGCCGAGCCGGAATTGCGGGCCGTCTCGAGGCCTCATTGCCGGTGGCGGCGACCACCAGACATCCCTGATCTCTCGCGTAGTTGACCGCGCTAAACAGCACGCGGTCGAACTCGTTTTCGCGACCGTCAGGCACGTACGAGCCGCCCGAAATGTTGATCAGATCGACCTGCATATCCGCCAGCAGGTGTATCGCCGCGGGGATCAATTCGCTGTCGATCCGATCCACATAGTCCTTGTCCGACACGTCGACGAAGAGCACCTCGGCGTCCGGGGCAATCCCGCTATCGGTCTCGCCGCGGCCTCTTCCGCAGAGAACCTGGCAGACGTGCGTGCCATGGCTCGTGGGGGGCACGTAGTCGAAGTCGAGCGCCTGTCCTTCCGCGTTCATGAACTTGAGGTGCGCAAGCGACGGCCAGGGCTGAAAGCCGAGATCGATCACGCCGATGCGGACACCCGCGCCGCCGTTCTCTCTGGAAGCGCCCACGATGGATTTCCACCAAGGCTTGCCGCCGACATAGGTAATCGCCTCGCATCGACAGGAGGTCGCAGAGGATGGCCGCATCACGATCGTATTCCAATGACCGTCCATCGGCTTGACGACCGCCATCCTCGGGTACGTGTTCGAAAGCACCGGCACCTCAACCATGCCGTCTTCGATCTCGCTGCCGAAACTCGATCCGTCCGGAAAGACGAACTCGACGTACCCTTTTATGGTGTGCCCTTCGGGACAACCGCACTTGAGCATCATCGCGCATCACCCCGGCTACACGTCGGCCCAATCGATCCTGATCATGATGCGCGGAAGCAGCCACGCGACCGTCACTCCGGCGTTGTGGGACGCCGCGAAGTTCTGGGCATAGGAACGGGGAGACAGTTCGGAATTGAAGTAACCGAGGCGGTTGGCGATGCCGGATACGAAGAGGAAGTTCGGCGAAGGGATGCAGAGCCTGATCACGCCGTGGGTCGTCTCCACCGAGCCGATCGTTCGCTTGGGCGCGACCGAAGAGAACGAGGCGAGTGCTTCCGGATCCGTCCAGACGTAGTTGTCGGGATTGGTGACGTTCACGTTGCTGACCGCGACCGACGTGGTCGACACGATCAGGATGGGCGGAGTGGCCGGAACGAGCGGAGGCGGCAGGAATCTGGTCTCGACGTTGGGCCTCGCTTCGCGATCGAGCCACGCCATCAGTCCGTTGGTGCTCGTGCGATCCGCTTCGTCGACCAGGCTTCCGATGCGATCGTTGGACCAACGGCTTTCCGGATTCGGGGAAGTGGGATACGGGTCGAACAAAAAGCACGAGGAACCGACGGATACGGAGCCGTTGAACGATCGGGCGTCGGGAAGGCTCGCCGTGCCGACGGCCACCACGAGATCGGGCGGTTGCCCGGCGGCGGCGATCATAGGAAGGACGCGGGCCTTCTCCTCCGAGCTCGATGCGCTCTTGGCGGGATCCATCAGATCCTTGATGCACCAGACCTCGACGGCGGACTCGCCGGAGAGGTATGCCGCTCTTGCCGGGATCTTGTGCGAACGTCCGACGCTCCACGGTATCTCTACGCACGGCGGGGCGACCTCCTGCGGAAAATCGGCCGGGCGCCCGTTGGTGCTCCGGAGAACCGCCACCAGCGGCTCCGCCTCCCAACTCTTGTTGACGACGATCATTGCGCGTGTAGGCATCGCTTTTCTCTAGCAAACGTGGAATCCTCCTTCCATCGCATGCGGACCGGCGCTTCGTCCAGAAATTCGTCCGGACGAGGCCGGTCTTCGGGAAGCGGGGGCTAACCAATGGCGGATGAGGCCAAGAACGATCCCGAACAGACGCCTTTCGTGGTCACCGACGTCCTCGAGGGCAAGAAGCTCGAGGACGGCATTGGCGTCTGCCTTTCCGGTGGCGGCTTTCGCGCGATGCTCTTCCACCTCGGCAGCCTGATCCGCCTCAACGAGCTCGGACTGCTTCCGGCCATCAACCGCTTCTCTAGCGTTTCCGGAGGATCGCTCGCGGCCGGCATTCTCGCGGCAGGATGGTCCGGTCTCGCCTTCGACGCCAACGGCGTCGCGACGGGCTTCCACGACAACGTCTCCGAGCCACTTCTCAAGCTCGCGCGGAAACGCGTCGACATACCGTCGATCCTGCTCGGCTTTCTTCCCTTTGTCCATGCCGCCAACGTGGCGGCATGGACCTACGACAGATCCGTCTTCGGTTCGAAGACGCTAAGGGACCTTCCGGATCTTCCGCGCTTCGTCTTCACCTCGACCAGCCTGCAGACCGGCGTGCTCTGGCGTTTCGCGAAGGAATACGCGGCCGACTGGCGCGTCGGCCAATGGGCGAATCCGGATCTCAAATTGGCGCTCGCGGTCGCCGCCTCCGCAGGCTTTCCTCCGCTGCTGTCCCCCGCCCGCGTCAAGCCCCCGAAGGGCGCGATCAAATCGTGGGGCGAGCCCACGACGCTGGCCCGGATCCCAATTCACCGACAAGCTGTTCCTCACCGATGGAGGCGTCTACGACAATCTCGGTCTCGAACCCGTGTGGAAACGCTATCGGACGCTCCTCGTCAGCGATGGTGGAGCTGTGACGCAACCGATCGCGCGGCCCTGGACGAACTGGTACTCCCAATTCAGACGCGTGCTCGACGTCTCCCTGCAGCAGGGCATCAACACCCGGATCCGGATCCTTCACGGCCTCGATCGGTCGCAGGCCAGGACGGTCGCCTATTGGGGCATCGGCACGACGGTGGACAGCTACGGACAGGGCAATCCGCTTGGCTTCACCGCCGACATGACGGCCCGGGCAGCCGTCGTACCGACGCGGCTGACGAAGTTCAGCGCCGAAACCCGCCGGCTTCTAGTCAGGGCCGGCTACGCGCACACAGAAGCTGCGCTCGCCGCCAGCCGAGTTCCGATTCCTCATCCGTGCGCCCCGAGTTTCGATCGGCTTCCGGACGTCGGTTAGGAGCTTGGCATGTCCTTTGTCGAACAGAACACCGCCTACGAGAAGTGGATGAGGACGGCATGTGCCGTCGTGGAGGAGGATCTCGAACGCAAGCACGATCGGATGAGCAAGAACGCGTTCAGGTTTCTCAGGGCAACCTTCTTCCGCTGGGCGCAAACGGTCCGAACGACGGCTCCCGAGATATTGAAGCTGCCCACTCCCCTCGCCGTCGGCGACGCCCACGTCGAGAACTTCGGCACCTGGCGTGACGCCGAAGCGAGGCTGGTTTGGGGCGTCAACGACCACGACGATGCCGCTGAAATCCCGTACGCCTCGGACATGCTCAGGCTCGCTGTGAGCGTGCGCCTCGCCGGGTTCGGCGTCGGAAACCGCGAGGCGGCGCAAGCGATCTTCGACGGCTACGGCGAAGGACTGCGCGACCCCGGACCCACGCTGCTCGACCAAAAGGAAGTGTGGATGCGCGACTACGTCACGGTCACCGACGAGCAGCGCAAGTCGTTTTGGGGAAGTGATAGATGGGTACCCAGATGCGCATCCGTCCCAGAACGCTAAATCCGCCCTCCTCGCAAGCCTGCCGGCCGGAGCCGCGTTCGAACGTTTCGCGAGTGCCAGCAAAGGCGGAGGCAGTCTAGGACGGCCACGCTACGTCGCGGTGGCGACCTGGCGAGGCGGCCGAATAGCCCGCGAAGCCAAGGCGCTGCTGTCGTCGGGCTGGGACTGGGCGGCCGGAGACGCCGGCCGCCCAAGCAGATTCGACGACGCCGTGAACCTGGTATCGTCCGCACCGGATCCATTTCTGCGCACCGATCACGGGTTCATCGTGCGGCGCATCGCGGCGGACACTCGAAGAGTCGAGCGCGATGCGAACTTCGACCGGAAGCTGGACGCGAGACTTCTGAGGGCGATGGGCTCCGAGATCGGTTCGCTTCACGCCTCGACGCCCCGGCTAAAGCACGCGATTTTGGACGACCTCGAACGGAGGGACGCGGGCTGGCTTCACGAGAGAGCCAAGGCGGCGACATCGGCGGTCGAAGCCGACTTCGCCGAGTGGAACGCCTCCGGCGCTCGAAGCTCATCCGACAAACAACGGGATTGATTTTCTGCGGCACAAGCTTAAGGTGTGCGAGCTAAATAATAAACGCATTCGATCTTTTCTGCGCCGGCATTGCACCGGTAGGATTTTCGCGTCCGTTTTCGGTCCGTCATGCGGGCGTTGCGTCCGATAGCCATCATGAGCGGTCAAAATTATTGGGAGGGGTCATGGTACAGATCGATTTCGCACGTCTGAAGAAGGTCGCCGATCAGGTCGACGCACTCCAGCAGGGCCAGTTGCTCGGGAAGTTCAGGCCCGACCGTATCCCGAAGATCGTATTCCCCGCGGCTCCCCTCAGTTGTTCGGCCTTCGAGGCCGCGGTGAGCCCGGATTGCACGTACCGACTGATCTCCGCTGCACTCGAGGAAGCCAAGCACACCCTTCTGGTGTACGTGTATGAGATCCACGCTGAATATCTGGTCGATCTCGTCAAGCAGGCGCACGCCAAGGGAGCGAAAGTCCGCCTGATGTACGACCGCGGCGGCACGCACGCCGAGGAGCGCGACGTACTGGATGCGCTCGACGATACCGGATTCGAGATCAAGCCGGCGCCATCTAGCGGCGGACGCGGCGTCTTCACCGTCTGCCACCAGAAGTTCGTCGTGATCGACGGCAAGACCGTCGTCGTCGAGAGTGCGAACTGGGCCGAGACCTCGATACCGCTCATCGAGGATGGCGATCCCTTCAAGAAGGGAAATCGCGAATGGATGCTCCGCATGGACGACGCGGAGATCGCGAAATTCTTCACCTCGGTGTTCGACGCCGACTGGGAAATCCCCGATCTCGGCGAAGCCGGCGCACTTGTATCGGTCGACGAGGATGACGTCACCGGCTCGCTGATGGTGCCGGCGGAGCTTGTCGCCCGTCCTCAGAAGACATTCGATATCGACAAGTTCAACGGCGCCACGAACGTCATGCCGATATTCTCGCCCGACAACTATTTCGACGTCATCTCCGCACTCCTGGAGAAGGCCGAGAAGAGTATCATCCTCCAGCAGCAGTACGTCCTGGCCGGCGACAAGGTCGACGACTTGCTCCAGATCGTGGCGGAGCGCCGCGAAAAGGGCGTCGACGTGCGCATCATGGCGAGCGCCACGTTCCCGAAGAACTGGAATCTCACCATAGAGACTCTCGACGCAGTCGGGCTCAAGGATTGCCTGAAGGCATTGAACCTCAAGTTCTTCACGCATCTGCACAACAAGGGCGTCATCGTCGACCGCACCCACGTGGCGGTCTCGTCGACCAATTGGAGCGCCAACTCGATCACGAAGGCACGCGAGGCGGGCGTGCTGCTGACGTCCCCGCACCTGGCTGGCTACTATGCCGGGGTATTTGACGAGGATTGGAACGAGGGCATCGCCGCGGACGACGTCAGGAAGAAGTTGCTCGATGTGGGTGGCGGAGAAATCGTCTGATCATGGACCTTCTGCTCCTAAGAAAGCGAGAACTCGAGCGCCGGACGAAGGAACTGCCGGCCGAGGTCGAGGAGTGGAAGGCCCTCGCGGAGACTGATCTCGATTCGAACCTGCACTGGAGCCAGATGGAGGCGATCGGTGAACTGATCGCCGCCTATCGCGCCAAGTACGATGCCGTGCTCGGCAACCTGCCGGCCGAAGCCGACAAGGCATCGTACGAAGCCGCGCTGTACGACCTTCTGATGGCGATCGCATCGGCACAGCGCGCCTGGGACTTCTTCCGCAGAAAGTTCGACCAACGCAAGTCCGACCGGTTCCGCAAGCGTCTCCGGGCGGCCGACATCATCGCGATCGACTGTTACGACGCGGCGATCGGGACCGCGAAAGCGAAGGGCTGGATCAAAGCGGAAGAAGTGCGGGAGCCACCTCTCACCTACCTCAGCCCTGACATCTCGCCGATGACCTGGGCGCGCGGCACGCGTCCGAACGACGGACAGAGCGAGGAGCTGGCCGGCCAGACCCTTCCGATTCCCGTAGTGGAGGTGCCCTACGACCAGACGGCGAACGTCTGGGAATTCTTATCCATTTCTCACGAAGTCGGCCACGAGATCGACGCTGACCTCAAGCTTCTTCCCGCGATCAAGACTAATCTTTCGGCCATATTCGCGACCGGCGCTATTCCGAACGAGCGCCGACGCCGATGGCTAGGGTGGGCCTCAGAGATATTCCCGGATCTACTCGCGCTACAGTTCTCCGGACCTGCATTCGCTTACATGCTGAGGAACGTACTCATACTCCCTCCGGACCAAGTGACCCAGATCATCGCCGGCGATGCTCACCCGAACCACTACATACGCGTGCTTCTCTGCGCCGCCTACATCAGGACCATGGGCGCTGCTTCGGCGGACGCGGCCTTCCGTGGCGCGCTCGAGCGGCATGCCGACACACTTGAGGCCGATTGGAAGCCGCTCTACGGGGATCCCGTTGCGTTGAAAGATTATCTTCCCGACATCCCGCAAATCATCGCCGGTGTGATGGACTCGCCGATACCGAGCATGGGGGGCACGACGTTGCGTTCGCTGGTGGAATACACCAATGCGCACGAGGACGCGATCACGAAATGCGCCACATCGCTGAGGCAATTCAACTCCAACGTCGGGATCGCACCCCGGCACGCCGTTTCCTCAGTCAGGATCGCGATCAACGACGCCATCGCGAACAACTCGTTCGACGCGGAGATAGACAATCTGTCGATCAACGCCATCCTACTGCTCGACCGAAATGCGCCCAAGGGCAAACGAAGCATCACCGATCCTCTCATGTCGCCGCCCTCGGCTCGCAAATCCAGAATCGATCGTTTCGTGTCGCAGGAACTGAGTCGATCGCTGTCGCCGCTTGCAGCCGCGCCAGTCGGTCAGGCCGTGGAAGGATGACGGACTCATGGATATGATCCTACGCTTCACGCGCGAAAGCGGCCTGCCGAACGCGAAGAGCTCCTCGATTTCGCTCGAGCGAGGTCGCGGATCCGATGAATCCTACCTCGTCGCATGGGCGCCATCCGAAGAGGAAATGACGACGCAGCCACCGTTCGCGGGAACGCAGGTAACCCTGCCGGCGTGGTCCGCCGAACAGTCGTCGAAGGGACCAACCCCCGACTGGTTATGGTCGCTGATTCCCCCCGACGCCCGCCAGAAGATGACCAGCTCCGCCGAGCCGGTTCAGTTGCTGATCGAAAGCGGCAATGTGGCCGTGGATCTGCTGCCTTGGGAATCTCTCCCGCGTTTGAATCTGAATCCCGCCGGTTTGTCGGTCGCACGCCTGGTGCCATCGTCATTGAAGCCGCCGCCGATCACCGTCGTTCCGCCGCTGCGTCTGCTGCTGATCTCATCCAATGCCGACGACGATCTTGCCTTCAGCGAGAGGGACCGGACCATCCTGAAGGCGGCGGCCAATCCGCAGTTCTACGACGTCCGGGAGGTTAGGGATGCAACCGGAACGAGCGTGATGGCGGTCGTGCACGAGTTCGATCCGCATATCGTCCACTTCTTAGGACATGGCGGCATAGTGAGCGGTGAAGGCGCCGTGATTCTACGCGACGAGAAGACCGGCTTGACGAACTGGATCCGTGCCTCGCAGGTGTCGCGCGGTCTCCCGGTATCGACCAGGCTGCTGTGCATCAGCACGGGCTTCTCGCAACGCAACTACGACCTCTCCGGACTGGTCTGCATCGCCAACGCTCCACAGGCCGTCCGCCTTCCCACCAGCATCGTCAACCGTTCCGACGTCGACGAGGCCGGCGTCTCTGCGTTCTGGGGCAAGTTCTACTCCGGACTCATCGACGAACGAGGAAATGTCCTCGGCGCGTACAACGCAGCGCTCGCGCGTTTGATCGGCACCACCACCGCGACCGTGCCGGAAAGCTTCTCGCTGGTCGTGCGCGAGGGGGGCGATCGACCCTTGAGGATTGGAAGGACGATCGACCCGGTTCAGCATGCCGCCGAAGTTCAGGCCCAGCTCGCCGCGAGGCTGGCCGCGGATCTGAAGGAAAGGTTGAAGACGTTCGAGGACACCGACATGGGGAAGGCTTTGGGAGAAAGCTACGACGAGGAGCGGTCGCGCTTCTCGACGTTCTCCTCGACCGCCGCAAGCTTCGATTCGGAGTGACGAGAGATGTCGTACGACGAGTTCAGGGTCCAGATTACGCCGAATATCAACGGACAGTTGGCGCTGCAGATCCTGGAATCGCCCATAGCTGCGGCGGCGGGACCCAAGGGGCAACCCGAAGCGGTTTTCGACGCCGCGGACCTGGCCGCGATCCGCGACAAGACGAAATTTGGAAACGGAGGCAACTTGGGGGAGATGCAGCGAATCGGCCAGGCCGTCTACAGATCCGTCACCAATCCCGCCGTGCAGGCGGCACTCGACGCCGCGCTTCAGAAATCGTCGGAAAACCAACGTAACCTGCGCATTGTCTTCTCGACCCTCTCGCTCGACGCTCCGCAGCAGGGGGTTCGTCTGTCCGAAATTCCCTTCGAGACGATCTACACGCCTGCAAGCGGCTTCTACGCTTCCGCCCTGCAAACCCCCGTGAGCAGGACCCTGGTCGCCAAGCCAGACCGTCCTACCGTTCCGCTCGCGCCGCCACTTCGCATCCTGCTGGTGGCTGCGAGCCCGCAAGGGTGGCCCCCAGCCAACATCGCGAAGGAAACGGCGACCGTCAAAGAAGCATTGAAGGAGTTGGAGACAAACCGTCTCGTGACAGTCGATCCGTGCATTCCGCCGACGCGGGGCGAGTTGAACAAGCGGCTGCTTAGCGGTGGTTACCACGTCGTGCACTTCGCTGGGCACGGCGGCGTCGGGCAGATCGGCGGGGATCCCACGCCGCGCGCGTTTCTCTGCCTCCAGGCGGAGGACGGCGGGCTCGATCCGCTCGACGCGTTCACGTTCGACTCCATGCTGAAGAACTGCACCTCGGCGAACCTCGTCGTAATCACCGGCTGCTCGACGGCGGCGCTTCCGCCTTCAATTGCGGGAGCCCCCTACGGGACCACGGCGTTCGACGGAATCGCGCAGCGCCTGGTCAGCCCCGGAAGTCTTTCGTTCGTATCCGCCGTGGTCGCCATGCAATTCGATCTGGAATCGGCCGCCGCGGTGTCGTTCAGTGGTAAATTCTACGGAACGCTGCTCAACCCCGGTACCACCATCGACGAGGCGGTCACCGCGGCCCGATCGCAGATCGCCGCGACGACATCGATCGGGTCTCCCGGCTGGGCGAACCCGGTCCTGTACTGGCGCTGCAAGGACGGGCGTCCCTTCGACGTGCGGACCTACCATGACGAAACGCTTCCGCCCGAGGACGAGAAGAAGATCATGGCGCTCAAGATCCAGGTGGAGGCGTATCGGGCGAGCCTGCAGGATCTCATGATGCAGCCGCCGGCGGTGCAGGCCGCCGCCGCGGACTTCCGGCAGTCGATCGCCGCGAAGATCGACGGCTTTTTGTCGCAGATCAGCGACATCATGGGAAATGCGATCAGGTTGAAGGGAGGTCTGCCGGACGCGCAGGACGTGATCGACTTCCGTCTATCCGCGAGATTGCGCGCCGATGCACGGCTCGACAAGGTGCGAGCGAAGATCAGCTTCGAGGAGGACGCTTTCGACTTCGTATCCGCGACGAAGGGAGCGGCTGCACCGAAGGCGCCGCTCTCCAATGCGACGGACGGCGTGCTAGAGATCTTAATTGAGAACGTGTCGGGGGGCGCCATATTGGCGGCAGGCGAGTACGAGATCGCGCGGATCCGGATGAAAGTTAAAGACCGCACCCAGAGCACTCGCGTCCTGACCGTCTTCGAACTATCGATCGACGCGGCCCCCGACGTCTTCTATTCGAGCGTGGACGGTTATGCCTTTTTGTCATGAGCTCTTTGTTGGGCTTGTTCGGTGCGGCTCAACAGTTGAAGCGGAGTCGCGTCGCACCCGGCCGTCTGATTCTTTTCGCAAAGCAGGAGGTCTGTCGTGATCGTGGTCAACATGCCGGGAGGCGCGGTTCAAAATGTCGAAGAAGGTGAGTTGCTTTGGTTGCGAAAGGCGTTCGACAGCGAATGGAAGGACGCGACGATGCTGCAGCTTGCAAACGATCGCATCTATTCGGTCGAGTCTGTAAGCGGTTTGGTGAAAAAGCTCGATGGCGCGAAGGTCAGGGTCGCCGAATTCTCGGCTCCCGACGCAACGCTCAAACTTACTGTAAGCGCACAAAGAGTTCGCCAAATCATAGCGAGCGACCCTGCCATCTACCACGCAAAGGCCAAGTCAGTGCTGATCTTCGCCGGAAGGATGCAACTCGCGGTCCGCGAAACTCCGGATGCAGCGCGCGGTTTGCTGGACGAAGCCGCGGTCGCGTAGGCGCGTTGCGGTTAGCCCAGGCTTGATCAAGATGCCGATCGCCGATCCAACGCGGCGTTGGCCAATCGTCGTTAACCGCCGGCCGGAACGGAGTCAAATTGGGATGATCACTGCCAGCGTTCTAAGAAAGCAGTACCCGGTGGGGCACGGAGGATTTCATGCTGGTCGTATCTTGGTCCGGACTGACGCCATCCCGATCCCAAATGCGATGCTTCTCGAGGCGAAGAATGCCGACGGCAGCGCCGCGCAAAGAACTCTTCTTGAGAGATTCTATGTCTACGATTGCGGATCGGAGTCTCCGGATGCCTTCAATCGCTCGTTGAGAAATCATAATCGCCTGACGGATAACCGCACCGATATTCTATTCGTATCCCATCTCGATTCCGATCACGTGAACAAGATCGAGAATCTGATGGGCGCAAATCCGCCCAAGATCGTCGTTCTGCCCTACCTTGATTTCGAGGATCTGGCCGTTCTTTTCTTACGCGACGTGGACTCGGGAAAGGTCACGAGCGCAGTCCGGGAGTACGTCCAAGATCCGTTGAACTGGTGGCTACGGCGAGGTGTTACACATGTCATATTCGTGGAACCAGGCAGAGACGGCGACAAGCCTCCGCCAGGCCCATGGCCCGATGCGCCACGCGATCCCGACGGTCCCAATCCGTCCACTACCTCTGAAGGGGCCCAAGCGCGCCTAGTTTGCATATTTCGTCCTCCTCGCTTGCATGCACCGAAAGGCTTCGTGAGCCCGAAATACGACTCTCCTCAGGATATCGATACAGAACTCCCATCCGGAGGTATGTTGGCTGGAACAGGGACGTATTTCCGCCTGGAGTGGCGTTCCAGTGCCGACGATTCCTGGAGATTGGCGGACTGGATTTTGCTTCCCTATGTGCATCCCGTCGAGAGCGCGACGAGAGCAGCTTTTCAGAAGGCGGTCTTACACGAATTGTCGCTTCCGCCATCTCCGGAGCTTGAGGTTTTCGCACGCGGGTTGCTCGACGCGCTGCGCACCAAGCGCAAAAAGCTCGTCTCCTTATATTCGGACCATTTCGAAGTCGATCAGAATTCCATTTCGATGTCTCTCTATTCCGGGCCGGAAACGGAGCATAGATCCAACTTGCCCCACCAATGGATGAGGCCGGTCGGAAAGGCCCAGTTCGGGCTCGAAATGGCGGCCTCGGCCGTGGGCTGGCTGGGTAGCGGCGACTCTCGCCTGAAGAAGACCGACCGACGCAAGGCATGGCTCGATTTCTTTAGAAGGTTTTCGTCCCACATATTCATTCTGTCACTTCCACACCACGGCTCGTGGAAAGACTTCCATGAAGAGATACTCGAGTTTGATGCGTTGTCGGTGGCGGTAGCGACAACGGTGCGTAAGTTGGAGCGCATCGCGGGTCTGACGGACACGCTTCGCTGCGTCAAGGACGCGAAGATTCAGCCTGCCATCGTGGGTGACAAAGCCAAGAACGAGCTGACGTTCGAATGTGCAAGGTATCTTCAAACTTAGGCCAAGCTTCTCAAGGGCATTGCTCGAGGCTTGTGTTTTGCGGACCCGTGCGACCTGCTGATGCTTTCTTGGGGACCGCGTGATGAGCGACACACTCACCGGTACTATTGAGTTTCCGCTCGCCTGACGATCAGCGATGTTGATGATGACCGTAGCGCCCCAACGTTCCTTAGCCCCTTACGCGCAAATCGCCCAATAGACCGCAAAGTGATTGCGAGAGATTTGTGAGTGTCACGCAGAGCGGCTACCTTCAATTGGGGAAATATGAACGCTGCACTTCTGAAAGAACCCATCAATTGATCAAGCGGCCTGGCCAGCATCAACCGCCTGAAGCGCTCCGAAGAAAATATTCCGCCCTATGATGACCTCAGGTACTTTTACTGGAGGCGCGGGCCGCTTCTGTTTTGCAAGACGATGGTCGGCGAAGGGATGAAACCTACTGAGCAGCGAGCGATCATCTCCACTGCGCGATCCAGTCATCGAGCACGACCTGCATCATCCTGTCATTGAGTGTCAAAAGGCGGGCGAGTTCCTCGTTCGTGAGCATTACATCGCCGGGCCCGATGTCGGATAGAGTCACGGTGCGATCGATGGTCAGCCCGCCGCGGATGATGGCTTCAAGATGGGCTTTGACGCTCCTCTTCAGCGCCGACACGCTTCCCTTCAACCGATTCGAGAGACCGTCGAACCATTCGCATGCGATGGTATCGCAGAAAACCCGGGTCTTCGCCTCGCCGATCTTTTCCGATAACTCGGCGACGAACTCCCGCTCCATTTCAGCCTTGCGGTCGACGAAGAGCGGGAGATCGTTGTTTTGTTCGGACGGCTCGACGGTCAGGAACCCACCGGTTGACGGAGGCATGGATCTCGCGATGTCCGTGTCTTCAAAAGCGGCTTCAAAGAACCTTTCCCTGAAATCGTCCGAGGCGGCATATTGCGAAGTAAGGTCTTGTTCTTCGAGAGATCATCCTCGTCGGGCGCAGGCGAGACCTCCCGTCCCGGTGCGGGACGGCGGTTACGCGGCGACATCGCGCTGCTCCGACGTACTGCGCTTTCTCACGACGTCGAAATATCCTTCTATGGTCTGATCGCGCGGTATGGCGACGTCCCAATGCGGTTTTGCCATGCCGCGGAGCACCGACCGACTCAGCAGGTTGTTTCGGGTGATACAGCAGACCTCCGGAATCAGGATGCAATCCGGACAGGCACCGCCGCGTTCGTCGCACAGAGCGCCCGAGCCGCAGCGTAGGCTCGTCGGATCCAGCATCGACGATAGCACCAGATTGCCGTCGGTCGAATTGGTAGCCATCCGCCAGGCCGAACTGAGATAGCCCAGATCCATCGTCGTGCCCCGGCGGTACACGACAAAGGCCAGATCCGGCAAAAAGATGTGCTCGGTCAGGCTTCCGAGCTCCAGGCCCGATACCTGCGCCACCGAATGCATCATCTGATGGGCCATCGTGTGCAGCAGCGTGTAGACGTACGAGCACAGGTTGCGGGATTCGGGGGTGGCGTTGCCGCGATACTCGTCCAGCCAACTCGAAAATCCGCCGCCCGCCGGCCTGATCGTGTGATAACTGTCGATGATCGCCGCACCCAGCCGGCTCGTCGGCGCGGGAAGGTCGTAGGCGATCCCGTTCGCATCGAGCCATGCCCGGACGCAGTTCTCGTCGAGACGGACGTAGAACGCCTCGTTGTCCTGCTTCATCACGTAAATCGGCCGGACATGCTCCTCGTGGAAGTACGCGCGCGGGAAAAGATTGAGCTTCACGGGCATCTCCCACATCTCGCCCGTCTTGTCCCGGGTGACCCGCGGGCCGGATTCGACCCTCGAGAATCCGAACGTGAATTCGCAGACCGGAAACTTCCGGACGAGCCGCATGTCCTCGATGCCGAGCATCGACAGGATGTTCGATATCCGCGACTTGGTCGTCTCGACCTCTTCCGAACCCATGTCGGGCAGGATCGGATCCTTCGGTTCCCTGACGTTGATCACCTTGTCGGCGTCGTTGAGGACGTCGATCTCGAGCGTCTTGTGTTCCACGGCCTGTCGGATGGGATCGAACTTGCGGTCCCATTGCCCCGCGCGGATGTCAACCGCGTAGTCGAGGGCGGCGGTCCGCTGGTAGACATCCGGAATGAGTCCTTCGGTCCGCCAGCGATCGAGCTGATCCTGTCGGGCCTTGACCGAAGCTTCGGCCAGATCCTCGCGTTTCATGCCTCGCATCATCGCGATGATCTCGGCGTGGTTCTTGTATGCGAGCAATTCGGGCGCCCGGTTCTTTTCGCGCAAGGTGTTCTCGATGTCCGCCTCCGAGATCGCGACGACCGGATAGGAGAAAGCCTTCGCGATGAAGCCTTTCAGTTCGTCCGTGCGGCTCTGCAGAAGCAGCGGGAAGTAGTCTTCGTTGGCCAAGGCCAAAACCCTGTCGCCCTGGACGTAGTACGCGTTGTTCGCGCGGTAAGACACCGGCTCCATGTTAACTTCGACTTGCTGGTTCGATCCCTGATTCAGCCCGTCGCCGAGGACGCGCAGACTGGTGGGATCCTTCAGCACGGGAAGCTTGGTGGCGCTCTTGCAGGCCGAACAGATCAACCGCCATTTGCCGAATACCGGGGACGAGCGGTCGAGCAGGAAATGCGAGTTGCCGCAATGGCACTGGACGCGGTTCCAGACGATGTCCTGCCGGTCGCGGTCCCATCGGTTGGAGAGAGTGGAAACACGGTGATAGCCGCCCGACCAGTGGACCTGGACGACGTCCAACTGCTCCCAGTTGGAACGGCAGGGCTCGTTCTGCATGACGTTGGGACATCCGTCTTCGAGCGTACCGCTCTTCGTCTCGAACTCTTCGACGCCGCCGAAGTCCTTCATGAGGCCGCACCGGCGGCAGACGAAAGTCAGCGGTTCGGGCACGTAGTTCATCACGTCCGGAACGAGGAAGGCCAGGCGGTCGCCGCGGAGACGGGGCAGGCCGTCGTCGTTGCGGAGCTGAGGATCGAGTACCAGCTCCGGATCGACCGGCGGTTGGCCTGCCGGCCGCCGGCAGTTCAAACCCTGGATCTCCCAGTTCCGGACGCGTTCGTTGATGCTGTCAAGAACCTGGTTCTTCAGCATCTCGCTGAGCTTGGCCTCGATGCGGGCCGCCGGCTGGGCGATGCAGGCGCCCATGCCGCCCTCGAAAGTGAAAAACGCGCCCGGCGCATAGATCGTCGCGAGCTGCGACCGGGACCGCTTCATGGAGAAGATTTCGTCATTCATTGCGCAGCTCCGCGGTGGTTTCGATCATGCCTTGCGGCCTTCTGGTGCCGCCCTCCCGGATGAACCGCATCATCGTCTGGAAGCGGTCCTTGGCGTCAGCTTTGCGGGTGTTGATGAGAGGACGGACGGTGCCGGGCGCGTCGACATCGCGCAGCGACGTCATCGGACTGTCCAGGTTGCCGCGGAAATGGTCCCAGAACGCGGCAAGGTCGCCGTCGGCCGTCGGCATGTCCAGCAGTCTCACGAATTCCTGGAGCCTATCCCTGACCATCGCCGAGACGATCTGCCGCTGCGCGTCGGCGCCGCCGACCTCGGCATCGAGGCCGACGCACCCGGCGATGTACCTCTCGGCTTCGTCGACGAAGGCGGCCGTCTTCATGCGGTTCACCAGCGAACGAACGAACGACACCTTGCTGAAGATGCGCGTCCGCTTCTTCTCCGGGTCTGCGTCCGCGACGAACTGCTCCTGATAGATCTTGCCGATGAGCCAGTTCTGGATGAGCGACGGAATGACCCGGACGACGGCGCGGTCGGCCCAGCGCTCGATCGCCGGGGGCGCGATCATGCGTTCCAGGAAGCGATGGAAGGTTTCGTGAACCTCGAAGATGAAGCGGTCCCGCCGGTTCTGCGGCGTCGGGATCAGCAACGAAAAGCCGACATGCGTGCGCCCGACGCGCGAACTCGCCTGGATGAATTCGTCGATCGCGGTCGGCATGCCGGCGAAGAACATCGAGTTGAAGTTTTCGACGTCGACTCCGTGCGAGACCGCCGAAGTGGCCACGATCATCCGCAGCGCGTCCTGGACGTCCTCCGTGGTCGGATCGAACTGCCTTTCGGCCTTCCGCACTATCGCCTCGACCGCACCGGACTCGACGCCGCCGCTGATCAGGTCGGTGCGGATGCTTTCGACGAGCGCGTCGCGTCCGAAGTCCCGATGCTGCCGGTCCGCGATGCCCGGAAGCGCGGACAGTATCTGGTCTCCGCCCTTCTTGTTGGTGACGTAGGTCAGGGCGACCCGATGGAGATCGACCGCGGAGGCGATGACGTCGAACCGACCCGATGCCGCCAACCGCGCCAGGGCGGCTCGATGCCTCGCGGAGACCGCCGTGTCGCCGAGGTTCGAGACCAGCATCCGGCACGCTTTGGCCTGACGGGCCGGATCCCCGGAACATAGATCGCGCAGAAGAATCGTTACGATCGCGGTGAACGCGCCGAGAATCATGACCGATGCGGTCGTATGCGGCCGGCCGTTGGTGAGAAGACTGACGTAGACGCGCGCCCAGGGCGCGAACGTCTCGACCGCCTTGGAATCGGACGACGACGAGAGAGCTTCGTTTCGCTCGCTGGCGCTGCCTTCGAACCGGCTTGGATTGGCGTAGAACGAACGATACAGGCGCGTTCCCTTGCGGGGAAACTGCCGCACGCGCTTCTGGTAGAGCACGCGGATCTGGCGCTCCGGATCGGAGATGGTGGCGGTGGCGCAGACGACCTTCGGAAGCCGGATGTCCGAACCGTCTCCGGGAACGAGCGACATGCGGTCCCCGAGGATGGGGCGAAGCGAACGGAACCATTGATACAGGGTGGTTTCGAACAGACCGGCGAAGGTGCCGAGGCTCTCCTCCAGCAGATGCGCTTCGTCCTGGATGATCAGCGACGGGACAGGATCGAAGAAGACCTCGACGCCGCCGGCGAAGGCCGGTGCGATCGGGTGCCGCCCTTCCATCGCCTTCGCGACATTGAGATCATAGGGCGTCTCCATCAGGCCGTTGTCGTCGATCAGGCGTGCGAGACCGAACATTCCGCCGATCCTGTTGATCGTGGACCAGTGCTGTCCGATCAGGGCGAGCTTGTCGATGGTGCCGAGGAGGATGCTGGGAGCGGAGCGATAGATGTCGAAATCGACCAGCAGGAACGGTAGCGGCCGTTCGACGTCGCCCTTGGTCTCGAGGTTCCATTCGCACTCGGTGTTTCGGCAGACGATGCCGAGCCGCTGACGTTCCTTCGGATAGCGCCGCAGCGCGGTGTCGCGATCGCAGAAGGGGCATTTCGGCAGCTTGTTGTAATCCCGGAGGGCGGCGGAATAGGCCGGGTCGCCGAGATTGGCCTCCTCGTCCACGTGTTCGGGCGCCTCGATGGCGGGAATGCACTTGAATTCGTCGAGGACCTGATCGCCGTTCGCCAAGCGGTTCGGCGTGCTGCTGCCGCCGACCCAGAAGCCGATCTCGAACGGCGCGCCGTCGATCCGTTCGTTGCGCCGGACGATTTCAGCCTTGGCCAGCACCTTCGCCAGCCGGCGCGCCTGCTGCGCCGTCAGGAGGCGCAGCGGGTAGCGGATGAGGGCTGAAATGCCGCGGCGCTTGCCGCGGATGCGGTCCAGAAAGAGCGTGTACAGGAGCAGCCCGAAGAACGCTTCGGACTTGCCGCCGCCTGTCGCGAAGTAGAGCAGCGACGCCGATTCGATGGTCTGTCGGTTCGGCGCATAGAGATGCTCGAATTCCTTCATTCTCGTCGACGGCGAGACTATGTTCGACAGAATGAATCCGAGCTGGAAGAGCCGCCATGATGTCTTGTTCTCGAGTCGGCCGACTTCATGGAAGGCGCGGTTCGTCAGATACCAGGCCCTGAACGGCGCCGCAGCCGGAGACTTCCGGTCCTCGAGCCACGCCGTACGGCTCCGCTTCAGCAGTTCGATTCCGACGCGGAGGTCTTCGACCTCCTCGCCGTACGCGGCGATGTCCCACTCGAATTTCGTGCGCTCGCGTTCGCGGCCGTCGGCATCGTCGGCGGCGAGCCCCGAAGTCGGCTCCACGGCGCCGCGCTGATCGGCGATCCAGCGCGCGAAGGCGTTCGGAACGAGGTCGAGCTGATCGATGGGCCGGTTCGGATCGGCCAGCGCCTCGAAGCTGATGTCCAGCGCGTCGATGCGGTTCGGGACGATGCGCGGCAGATTGTACCGGGGCATCCATGTCGTCGTAAGCCGGACGCCGCCCTCCAGAGCCTTCTGCGCGACGCCGCCGTTCCAGCCCGCCGCGGGTATCGAGTGGAATCCCTGGATGTCGTAGGCCGGCTTCACGCGCTCGAGAACGTAGGGGATCAGCGCCGCCGCGGGACGGACGTCGATCTCGAGGCGGACCTGGTAGAGCCCGCCGTCGCCGTCCTGATCTCCGACGGCGCTGCAGGTCCGGTGCATCAGGCCGATCGCGGCATGGATCACGCGATCGTCGACGGGGCTGGTCGCCCACTCGACGGCGATCTCGGCGTTCTGATCGGGCCACAGGTGTGCCCTGTTGACCGGCGTCGCTCGGATTGTCGCCAGCGCCGCGTCCCAGCTGCGCTGCGAACGGAAAGCGCTCGGCGGCAGACGCTTCTTTCGCCAGCACCATTCCGTCCCTTCCTGGGAGCGCATGAAATCGTCGTAGGCTTTCGCCATCGCGCCGCTCATCTGGACGGCGTGTTCGCGAATCGCTCGATCGCGCTCTCCACGCTCGCTCCGCAACGCGAGCACCAGAGGCGGCACCACGACGGTCAACCGCCGGAATTTCATCGGGATCTCTTCGGAAGAGCAGAGATCGTCGGGGTAGACGGCTCCGTCCGTCGTCTCGGCGACCTCGACGGGCGTCTCCTCCGCCGCCGTCCTTTCGGAGCCCCGGGCCAAGCGTCGGACCGGCGTTTCGGCGCCCGTTTGCGGCTCCTCCGCCGGATTCACGGTGACGACCGTCTCTTCGGTCCCGGTGAACCGCACGCCGCGTTGCGTCAGCAGCCGGCGCGCCGTCTCGGCGAAGATGACTTTCCGGGAGCGGGCGTCGCCGGCGACGCGCGCGGCTTCGGCTATCTTGAAGGCTTCCGCGTTCACCTCCTGACGGACTTGCGGGGAGAGCCGCGGCTTCGGACGCAAGCCCAGGATGTCGTTGTCCAGATCCTCCCATGCAGGCAGCACGCGCGCGTAGACGGCCAGATGCGGCTGGATAGTGATGTCGCCGTCGGAGCCGTTGCGCAGCTTGAGACTCGCGCCGTGCACGGGAATCCTGATGTCGCTACTTTCGTCCTCTCCCGACGACGACATCTGGTTGAGGAGGAAGCCGGATGAGAATTGATCGCGCGGTCGCTGACCGAGCACGACCTCCCCGAATTCCCCTGCTCCGGACGCCTTTCCGCCGACGGCGGCGACCAGCGCGTCGCACACCGCCTCCTTCAGTTCTTGCGCGAGATCAGGATCGTCGCTGAGCGCGGAGTTGACGTTCGGAAGACCCGGTTGAGCCGTGCTCATCGGTCGTTCTCCTTGCGTTGTTTGCCTGAAATGAAGTCTCTGCGGACGACCACGCTCGCGCTGCGCACCATCTCCTCCCAGAGCTGCTTGAGCTCAGGCTTCTTCTCGGTGGCGCGCGCGTAGAAGGCGTGGGGATTCACGACGAATTCCTGCGCCCGGTTGTGCGCGTGCAGGCCGGCCTGGATGGCCATGACGCGGGAATTGACCACTGCGTTGCGCCAATACTGTGCGGCGATCGTCTCCGGCACGCCCAACGCGTTCATGAAGAGGGCGAACGTCTTCACCGATCTCGGTGCGTCCGGACGTCCGTTCGTGCGGCCGGTGGACATCCATCGGATGACGTTGGAGACTTCGTTGCGGCCGGCGTCGAACGCTTCGTCGATCTGGACGGCCGCCGCCTTCATGAGCGATAGTATTTCCTGAGCCTGCTTCTGCCGATCGCCGGGGATCAAGGCGACGCGGTCCCGGACCGCCTGCTGGTACGACGAAAGAAGTGTCGTACCTTCAGACTTCACGGGGCCCAGGAGGAATTCCAGCCGATCGTGAAGGTCCCGGCTGAACACGAAAATGCGATCGCCGATCGAGACCTTGTTCGCCGGCATTCCCTTCAACGGATTTAGCTCGTCTTCCTGGATGACGAGACACTCGGCGCTCGGCAGCAGCCGCAGCAGGTATCCGTCCTCGGTGCGGAGCTCGACGACCGGGCCGTCGTACGGACCGCCCTCGGAGGAGTCCTGGATGGTGAAGTCGAGCGTCAGGTCTGGTGCGAACTCCGGACATATCGTCTTCTCGAAATCGAACGAGTTCAGCCGCTCCGCGCATTGGGCCAGACTTGCCGATACGGCCTTGAGCCGCGCGGCCGGCGCGCCGTCGAACAGAGGCGTCACGGGCGCCAGGACGGTGGTGATCGCGCCGAGTGTGCCGCCGTCTCCGATCAGACCGACCTTGCGGGGCAACGATGGCGACAGAACGATGCGCTCGAAGTGGCGGACCTTCGGATTGACGAGAAAGAGCGAATCAATGGGCGCTCCGCGCGAGGTCGCCGACAGTGTCGAGGCGAGCGCTTCGGTCGTCGTCAGGATCAACTTGCTTTCGAGCTTGGCCTGGTCGATGTCCTCGCGATCGGCGAGCCACTCCGACACCGCGGAAAGGACGACGCGATCGCGGAAGGCGACGATGGTCCGATTCGCCTTGCCGACGGCCTTGCCGATGAGTTCGCGGACGAGCTCGGCGACTTCCCCGCCGTTCGCATATCGGTCGACCATGGCTTCGACGCGCTCGCGGAAGGCGTAGACGACGTCTCCGAGGCTGTCGGCCTCCCTTTCCGCCTTGCGTAGTGAATCGGCGACGCCGAGGTAGCGGTATTGGGCCGCGACATAGTCCGAGACCGCGCCAGCGCGCTCCATGTAGTCGAGATGCTCGCGGAAGATCGTCAAGGGAATCGGCAGACAGGCGATCGTCCTTGCGAAAGTGACAGCCTTGACGACCGCGTCGGCGGCGCCCGGATAGCCGGCGTTCCGAAGATCGGACGCCAGCGAGAGCGCGTCATCGCGAAATTGGGCGAGCTCTTCGGCCTTCAAGTGGGTCGTGAACGAAGCGGCGTTCCACGTTTCGGCCACGTCCGATTGGGCCGTGAAATCGTTCGGGACGATCTTGACCACGCTACGCACGCCGATGCGTTCGACCCGCGCGCGATCGTCCCCGCCGTCGGCCGTGCCGATGATTTCGGCGGCCGTCTTCGCGATGAATCCGTCCTGCGTGATGACCACGATAGGCACGCCATGCCCGGAACCGCGGGCAAGATGCGCCAGGCGACGCAGGCCTTTGAGCCAGGACTCGGCCTGCCCGAACGCAAGATCGGTCGCGTCGGCGATGATCAGGTTGCATCGGTCGCCCAGCCGAGTATCGGCCCTGAAGAGACGATTGATGCCGTCCACCGACGAGGGCAGGCCGAGAATCGCGATCGGCGCGACCTCCTTCGACGAGATCTCGCGGCGATACTTCGACGCTTCCCTGATCAACGTCCGACGGGAAGCGATGTCACCGAGGAAGTCCACGTCGCGATCGGCGTAGCGGATGGAATGGTTGTGCTCGATCGGCGGGAAGGTCGGAATCAGTTCGCGCAGATTGGGGTGGCTGATGGTCGCGCCGCCGCTGGTCGCGGAGGCCTCCCTGAGGCCCTTCAGAAGGTACGCGTTCTGATAGTCCGGCCCGCGGTATTCGGAGCTGTCCATCGACCTGATGAGCTCGAGATAGCGGGTCGCGAGATCCTGCTCGTCGACGAAGATGGATTTGAGACTGTGCGTCTTGCGGTCCGAGAAGGGATAATACGCCACCGTGGACCGAAGCATCGGCCGCGCCGATTGGGCCCGGAGCAGAGCGGAAATCGTCACGCCGAGCGGCCGGTTGATCCGGTCCGGCCATGAGAAGACCACGCCGCTCTTCCGTTCCATCGCCGCGTCGACGACGGTCGAGACGGCGGCCTGCGCCGCGGACACGTAGTTCACTTCCGAACTCAGGTCCGAACGATGGTAGAGCCGCAGCGGGGGCAGCATCTGGGGTGCGGCCGGCTTCGCCGACGGCGCCTGGATCGCCGCCGGCCGGTCGGGCGGCGGTCTCGACAGAAGGCTGCGGCGACGCTCGAGACCGTTCCGCTGGGACTGTCTGATGATGTCGAGGCTGGAGCCGAAGCGGTTTCGCCGATCGCCGTCGCGTCCCTTCATGGACAGCCTCCGGTCTTCAACACCGCCCGGAGCTGCAATTCGATTTCGGCACGCGGAATCCGTACCCAGTCTCGTGCGACGACGATGTTGTAGGCGCCGGCCTCGTTGGGCCGCCGCCAATGCGGTCGATCGGTCTTCTGCAGATGATCGAGTGCGCGCCAGTAGTCCCCGAACGACCTTTCGCCGCCGCGGGGACCGATCGTCCATCCGCGCGGACGCATCAGGTTGGGAAGGAACAGCGCGCCGTCCGCCGCTCGAGGCACGAAAATCCAATCGACGACGTCGCCTTCGCTGTCCGGAGACGCCGCCGGGTCCTGTTTGGCGTCGAATTCCTGGAAGGGCGCCACCAGCCCGGAATTGATGGCCTCGATGGCTTCGCGCCAGCAGGAGCGAGACCAATCCTTGCGTTGGGCGAGCCAGTTGCGCGCCGAGTGGGGGGCGGCGGATCCGGAGCCGCCCGTGAGCTGCTCGCGGGAAAGCAGGTTCTGGACGGTCTTGACGCTGACGCGGCCGAGCCACGCCAATCCGGCCGCCGGCGCCTGACGCGTTCCCTCGTCGATCGCCAGGCGGGCCAGCGCGATGTCGTGGACCATCTGAAGGTTCAGTCTACCGGCCGTGGCTGCCGCCTTGGGCAATTTGCTCAGGAGCGAAGCGAGCGCATCGAGGTCCGATTCGATGCGACGCACGAACTGTTCGGACGTCCCCGGCAGATCGTCGTCGAGGAGCGTGCCGATCGAGCCATAGGTATGCAGGCGTCGCATCGAATCGACGAACGGACCCGAAAGGCTGGCAGACGGGATCGCCGACCAGGCCCGGCCCGGGGGTGAGGACGACGGGATATCGACCTGCGCGGCGCGTTCTCCGGCCAGGTAGGTGCCGATCAGCTCGGCGAGTTCCCGCTCGAGGTTCGGGGCAGGCCCCACGACCGCAGCCAACGTCGTGGCCGTGCCGTACAGGAACGCTTCCAGTTCGACCCACTCGAGCGGTGGAAACGGACGATCCTCCCAAGCATCAACTCGCGATCGTTGATTGCACCACGCATCCTTCAACCGTTGATCGTGCTCTGGGGCAGGATTGGAGGACATGGGACAATCTATTTTCCTGATCTGAGGCATCCATTAATCATCAGAAAGCTTAGATGGTCAAATTCAGGTATTCAGGAAAGCCATTTCTCCCGTTAACCAACAAACGAATCTGCAGAGACTTCTATTCCGAACTGCGGACTTGTTGGGGTACAGTTTTTGAAATGGGGCAGCATTTGGAATACCAACACGCAATCGCCCGATTCTTCGGGGCGATTCGGCGCGCTATCGACACCTCGGACTGGCGATGCGCGGATCCTGCCGCAGGCATAGCGCATGGCCGGCTTCCGCGCGCCCCGGAAGCCGTTCAGACAGCCCACGCGCGTCTCGCGGCGTTGCCGCTGGAATGGCGCGAGCACGCAGCCGCCGTCGTCGCCGCCCTGCAACTCAAATCAGGCGAGCGCGAACGACTGGGGGCTTACTTCACGCCTCCGTATCTGGCGGCGCACGTGCTGCGCCGCTTGACCGCGCATGGCTACGACCCGATGCGGCACTCCATCATCGATCCGGCGGCGGGCGGAGCGGCCTTTCTTGCTCCGTTGCACGGACTCATCAGCCGTTCGCTGCAAGGAGGCGATCAGCGGAAGGTGCTCACGCTCCTGCGCGGCATCGAGATCGACCGCCGGCTTGCCCAAGTCTCGAAGGATCTACTCGCCTGGCGGGTCGCTTTGGCGCGCGGAGCCGACAGCCCTTCGGAGCGCGATCGGCAAGCCGTCGAAAACTGCGTGGAGGTTGCGGACACGCTGGGGACGGTCGCCACCGGCAAGTACGACGTGGTCGTCGGCAATCCGCCGTACATGCGGATCGGTCGCGAGGACTATCGCGCTTACGTCGAACGGTGGCCCGATCTGACCGGAAAGGGAGGGTACCTCAATCTGTCCATGGCCTTCCTGCACCACTGCCGCAGCTTCGTGAAGCCGGGCGGGCTCCTGTCGTTCGTGATGCCGGCGAGCATGATCGGAGGCCCTTCCTTCACGGCCTTCCGCAAATCCATCGCCGGTGAGGTCATAGCGATCGACCGAATCGAGAACCGTCAGCGCGTATTCCTGGACGTTATTCAGGATTGCATCATCGTCACGATGCGCAGAGACGTCGAGCAGCGCCCGACGGTCCGCGTCGGCAGCCTGACGCACGGCGGAACGGACCGCGTTTTAGGCAACATCAAGCTCGACCGCGAAGGTGGGCGCTGGGAATTGCCTACGCCCGACGTGATCGCCACGGGAGCATCGCTGTCCAAACTCGGCTGGGCGGGGAAAAGTGGGGCCCGTCGTTCCCCACAGGTGGCAAGAACGCATTTCGAAGACCCGCGCGGCTTCGTCCGTCGCGTTGCTCTGGGCGGCGGCGATACGTCCGGACGGATCGCTGGACTTCGACCACATGAAAGCCAACGTCGATGGCCATCGCGTCGTCGTCGATACCGAGCTATCTTATGTTATGCGCCGACCGTGTCTGGTGGTGCAGCGGACCGCGAACCGAAAGCAGAAGCGTCGCATCAATGCGGCCGTCGTCGACCGCAAATTCCTGGAAGGAGTGGGACCGTTCGTCGCGGAAAACCACGTGATCGTGCTGACGCCGCCGGCAGAAACTTCGATGGCGGAGCTGAGAGCGATGGCGGATTTGCTGAACTCCCTCGAGATGACCGCCCTGTACGATCGCGTCTGTGGATCGGCCTCGGTTTCCTTGAATACGTTGATGTCGATTAAGCTGCCGGCGCTAGAAATTTCGTCGCGGCCGCAGAAGGCCGCTTGAGCGCTCCCTCGCGCGATTTAAGATAAAAGTTTGACAGCGAGATCGCGCTTCACTGAACTTTCGATCGAGAAATCTGCTTTGGCGGTCACGGGCAAAGATAAAGAGCTGTACTTCCGCATTATCGCTCAATACGTGCTCCGCGGTGACGAGCACCTTGCGTGAACGGTGGATCAGAGCGGCCGCGCTTCCGACGAGTATGGTCGCCCCCTATTATCCGCGGCGATGATCGGTATCACGCCGTCTCTGAATTTTGCGACCACGTCGCCCCCCCCCCAACAAAAGGGCAAGGTTCGTTGCAATGCATTTCATGCGAATTCGCGCCTTGGGTCTGCGAGAGGCATGCGTTGCGCGGACCAGGATTTGTCGCCCTCGAATGGCAGCTGCTCCAAATTGTATTGAGGATTTGATGTTCTACAAAAGCTCCTTGCAGCGCCTACGTTCTGGTCGGCATCGGCTTGCTCGCACTGGCCGAGGGAACGGCCAGGAAATTCAGCGTGTCGAGGCTACCTGTCCTTTGGTGTTGAAACTCGACCGAGATCGTAAGCTGTCTTAGACTGGGATCGCCCTTTTGGAGTCAGATTCATGCGAACAATCAGACCCGCCAGCAAGCATTCCGTCTTCATTGCCCATTGCGACGAAGATCATCATGAGGCCGAGCAGTACAAGAGCCTTCTTGCGGTTTCCGGGTTCTCGGTTGCGTCTCACGCCGACAGCAGGAGCGAGATCGAGAACGCGCACTTCTTCATTCTTTTGGTCAGCGACAAGTCGCTCGCGTCGGATCGCATTCAGCGGGAGCTAGGTCGTGCGCGCGCCCGCCAGCGGGAGACCGGGGGATATCTGCCAATTGTAATCCAGGTTTTTGCAAGAGAGGCTGCCTGGCGAAAGCTCAGAACAGTACCGAGTTTTCCTGTTCGTGATTTCGAAACGGGAAAGCGGACCGAGTTTCTTTCGTTGAACCCAACCTTCGACGAATTGACACACCCGCAAGCGCGCAACGCCTTGATCGCATTTATGCGCCCGACGCTGTCGGTCGCGCGCGGCGATATTCTGGACGTAACGAGCTTCAACGAAACCGAGGTCTTCAAGCTATATGCCGATTTGTTTCCGCCAAACGAACGTGACGATCCTGAGGATATCGAGCACTGGGTACTGGATACCGATCTCGGAACGGTGAGGTCGTTCAACTTGTCGGCCCGGGGAAAAATCTCATATCAGCTGGATTCCCGCTATTTCATCCTGAGTGTCGCGAACAAGGCGATTGGACTCGGATTCCTGACGTACGACTATGATGCCAAACTGGCTTACGTGAATTATATCGGCGTGCAGCGATGCTGGCGTGAAGGCCAGCTCGCAAACGCTCTCTTTCACGACATCATTGATGTGCTGGCAGACCTGTTTCCGGAGTACGAGGCATTGATCCTGGAGGTTGAGCGATTCGACATCGATGCGGTGGACGCAACGATCGAGCGACTGAAAACCGAACCCGCGTGCTTCTCGTCTGAGCAGCAGGAGGAGATCCGGAAATTCCTGCGAATCCGCTTCTATCACAAGCTGGGCTTCTTCTTCTTTGTCGATACAGCGACAGGCAAGCCACTGGTCTGCCGCTCGCCTTGCGTCGATCCATCCGACGACCCCGCAGTCTGGAAAGACGAGGAAGCAGATTATTGGATCATGCGCTGCGATCGGCAGCCTACTGCACCGCGCCCTGCTGACGCTGCCGCAAACTGGCGTCGCGCGATCCAGAGCATGTATGTCGAGATTCTCCTGAAGTCGGTCGCGGAACGCCGTGTCATCGCAAGGCAGGCCGAGATTGCCGAAAAATACTGGGAGTATGGACATCGGGTCGTCGATGGTACTATCGCCAGTATCCAAGGCAAGAGAATTGAGCTTCGTCAATTCCCCCATCAGACTTGGTACGATCGCTGGCGGGGTTTGAATATCGTCTTGCCGATATAGCGGCATCGACAACGGCGATTCACCCGCGGCTATGGTATCGATCACCGCAGACTCGACAATGTCCCCTCTCTCGGCAGGGCGAAGGAGCGCTCAGAGTTCGCGGCGAAACTCTGGTGTTCAACGCGCCAGCTAGACTAGGCATCAAGCTTGAGTTCCGCCCACAAGGGATCCTTGTCCTTGAAATCTGCTCCGTAGGACAGCTTGAAGATCGATCCTTTGAACTTGCTCTGCTCCGTAGTCGTGTCGCCGTCCCCGCGGATGATCTTGCCGCCCGTGAGCTGGTCGAGCCGTTCGTAGAGCTTGTCATAGGGCATGGCCCAGCCTTTCGGCGAGGTCTTGGTCTTCTGTTCGCGAGCCGTCAGCTCGACGACGGGAATCATCGCCACCAGGCTGGAGCTCGTCATTAGTTCGAGACCGCGCTCCCGCATGGTCGCATTGTGGCTTGCATGGTGCCCGACCTTGTAGAAGATAACACGAGCAAGAATGTCGTCAATTTTCAGAGCGGATCCGCCCGGCTTGTCGTCAGCGGGATAACTCTGGCGGTCCCAAGACAGCCAGTTGCCGACTTGCGCGTCGCCGGGAAACAGCAGCACCCTCTTGTCGGCCAGTTCGAGCGCGAGAGCCAGCGATGTGTTGTTGACGTCGTTGTCGATCTTTAGTGCGAGACTCTCGACACTTCCAAGCCATTCGTCATCGATGCAACGATCGAAAATCTGTTTCGACCTGTAAAGCCTGGCGATCGGATCGTTAGGCGAACGTGGCACAAGCTTGACCAGGCCCTTGCTGTCGCCGGCACCGTTCTTACCGGCAGGGTAAGGATGCTGATACATCCGCGTGAAGGGTTGATTGTCGATCTCCGCGTCGGGATCGCGGCCATCGATGGGGTCGCCGTGGATCGCCGCGAGCCCCGTGACCATTTCCACCTCTCCGCTGCGAGCGAGAAACAGCCCCTCACGGCGCGCGAGATATACCTCGCTGTCTTCCTTGGAGGGATTGAGCTGGCGAAGTAGCTTGTCGTCGCGCGGCGGACCAAGGACGTACGCCCGGAACGCGTCATCGACCCCCCAGCGCACCACCTCGCCCGGTTTGAGAAACGATACGTTGGCGGCGCCAGCGCGCTTCCGCAACCAGTCCAGCACCGCTTCGCAGCTCGCGTTACCGGAGAGCTTTCCGTCGGTCTCCGGTTTTGCGAGACCAAGGGCGTGAGCTCGAACGCTTTCTTTTTCGCCGTAGAATTGCAGCAGATTGTTCACCGTCTGCATCGCGTCACTGTCCGGCGCGAGCGCCGAATTCAGTGCCAGGCCTGCAAGCGCCGCGAGAGCTTTCTTCGTTTTGCTGCGATAACCGTTCGCGATCTTGTCGGTCCTGTCTTCAGTCCATGCCATCCAGACCTTGCCAATCTTAAAATCTTTGAACTTTTCACTTGCCAGGATGAAGCCGGAAAGGTGGTCATAATGCTCGTGCGTCGCCACGACTAGGTCGACCTCTTCCTCGGTCTCCTTCATGAAATCCGCCACGTTGTCGACAATGCGCGCCTTGCCAAGGGAGGTGGACGGCTTCGCCTCCACCGTACCAATGCGCTGCAAGACGCCGCAGTCGATCAGCATCTTGAAAACGCGACCGCCGGCGGCGTGCCTGACGAGGAAGAAATCGCCGAGCAATCCGCGGTACATCCGGATCGACACGGTGCCATTTCCGGGAGAACGCAGAGGCGCAGGACTGTTGTGATCGACGGCGTCATCCGCGGCTGGCGCGGGAGTCGCATCTTGCGTCGACTTCCTGCCGGCCGCTGTTCGGGCGGCGGCGGAGCGTTTCCTCTTGCCGGGCCCCGAGGTGGACCTCGGTGCGTCTTTCTTCTTGCTCGACTTTTTCTTGAGGGCCTTTGCCTTTGGTGCCACGGCCGCCTCCTATTGACCGCGATGGATCATGGCGAACGGCTCGCGCTCGCCGCTCTCATCCGGATTATACGTGAAGCCGAAACCCTCGGGATTCGACAAAACCTTTCGCTGCTCGTCGAGGCGCGTATCGTCGGAAACGGGCTTGCGGATTACGTAACGCAACAGCTCTTCCTTTAGATCGATGATCAGCGTAGCGCCGCCACGGAAGATGAAATCCGCCGTTGCAGGCTCTTCCTCGCCGGCATCGGCCTTCTTCTGCTGTTCGGGATCAAAATAGCCACGCCGCCGTTGCGTCACCTCGATGACGAGTTGCCGGAGGTCTTGCCCGTCAGGTCCAGCCCGCCGTGTCGTCCGCACGCTGTGTACTTCGACGTTCGGGAAGACTTCCCCCGAAAAGATGCTTCGCGGCACATTCTCCCGGAATTTGAAATAGACCCCAAGTGCGTTTTCCCAGGCAAGGTCGACCGATTCGTTATCGTCGTCCGGCGTCCTGAGCCACCTCCAGACCTTCTGGCGATTTGCTTCCGAGCTTTCGTGAATGTCCTTGCGTGTGTAGTGCGGAATGAGGTCCAGATTGAGCGAGTGCAGGTCGTCGACACTCAGAGGATTCGATCCGAACATCTGCTTTGGAGTCTCCCAAAGCAGGTTTTCCGGTGACATTGACAGGCAGTCCTCGACCAGAATGCCGCGCCCGCGGAAGGCTTCCGCGAAAGCAATCCGGTAGTTGTGCGGATCGTCGGGCACGAGGTCGGTGTCGGCGGTGATGATGGCGCGCAGGAATTCTCCGAACCGGACGTCGACGGGCGGCAGATAATCCAGCGCCCGGATGCACATCCGAAGGACATGGTCGGCCGATTTGACCGCCTCCCTCGTCAGGCGGGCGACGAGATCAGTATTAAGTCTCTTGCCTTCCCCGCGCGTCACGTTGCCGATGCGCAGCAGGTCATCCGTACGCGCTTTGTAGATCGTCAGGAATGCGTCGAAAACGGCAGCGACAAGAATGGCACCCCGTTCGTGGCACTCGGTCGTCACCGCAAGCAGTTCCGGCTTAGGGGCATGACCCACATATTGGCGCAGCGATGTTCGTCCGACCGTGCCGCGGGCAAATTGTTCTGCGAGTCCGCTCAGCAGGCCCGCTTGGTCGAACGACCCACCCTCGCCCTGGATGTGCGCGGAAACGGCTTCGGTAAGGGTGAAATGCGACATCAGCGCCACGATGTCGGCGAACGCTTCGTGAAACGCGAGGCTGTCGACGCTCGTCGCCTCCGCGTACCGCCGGTGCAGTCCGTCAAGCACTGCATGCGTGGTCTCATGGGCGACGATATCGTGCGACAGTGCGGTAAAGATCCAGGTCGCGCCGGCCGCCGCGTTGGTGCTGCGGAAGTAACCGAACAGGAGCGCTCGCTTGGCCATGCTGTAGTAGGCATTGGCCTCGCGCAGCGCATGGGGGTAGACGCGCAGCTTGTCCACCGGCTCGTACGTGTTGCGCGTTGGATTCCAGTGTGGCGCCCAGATCACCTTGCGCCCGAGCGCGCGCTCGAAGATGTGGATGATCTTCATCGCCACCGCAAAAACCATCTGCTGGTGGAATTGCGGATTTCCTTCGGACGGCGTCAGCCCGTCCTGCGCAAGCAGGTATGGATCGTTGAGATCCACAGGATCGTAGAACTGGCGGCTGGCTGGGTCTACGTCGATGACCTCGACATAGTCGTTGATGGGACCGGGCTGCAGTTCATCTTGCTTGGCTGTTCCCCATGGCAACGAGATAGTGGCGAACGCATAGTCGACCGAGCCCAGCCTGCTGGCAGTTTGGGGATCGAAAGCGTAGACACGAAGCCTGCGTGCTGGGGGGGCCGGATACCGGTGGCTCATGAGCTGCGCCTAGAAGCTAGAGTATGAAAAAAAGTAAGGGCAGATTGGCAATAACGCCACCATCTTAGCGTGCATTCTCAAAGTTGACAACTGAATAACTGGAAGCTTTGAGTGCCCGGTTGAGGCCGCTAATGCTGCACTGAAACGTCAGCCGCACCATGTCCGGTATCTCCGCATTAAGGTTGATGACGCCCTCGCGATCTCGGAACAGGTTGCCGTCTGAAATAGCTCTGCCTTTCGGCGCGCGCGTAAGCAGCTTGAGAGACCGATGATAGATGCGCGTCCGAACGCCGCGGAGTTAAGCGCAAACAAAAACCCCGGCGGTTGAAGCCGGGGTTTAGGGGTCGTCTTTTCCGCGATCGACCAGCGGAGAACATGTAGCGCACACACGAATGTGGCACTAAGCTAGGGTGTACCCGCGTCGTCCGCGGATATAATGGCACCGGCAATCAGAAACCAGATGACGTAGGCTTACCCGCGTTCTCACGCGGCGACTTCATCCTACTTGGCCTTGGGCCACCGTGCAAGTCAGCCCTTAAACATGGTTAAAATCGGCCATAAAGCGGAAAGGCGTCGACGTACTCGGCCGGGCCGATCCTTTTCAGGATCGCTCGACTGGTGGTCGTCGCATGAGGTGGGCCGGATTGTTTGCCAACAATGCGCGTTGGCTAAACCGCGCTTTGCCTGTCCAAGCCTCGCGCGTGCCGGAGCGCCGCTTGCAACCGCTCCCTCTCCTTTTGCCTTCGATTCTCCTCAGACCGTGATCGCTTCTCGATAGCCTCGGCTTCAGCTTGGATTGCCGCCGCCTTCTTCCCGTGCTCGCGTCTATATCTTGCGGTAGCAGGAGGGAAACGTGGTCGTTGAAGTCAATGATGTAGAAAAGCTTCGCGAATATCTGCGCGTGTGCTCGGTGCCGGGCAGCATCACGCCAACAACGTCGATCAGATCATCCTCGCCATCGCCGGAGCGGTGATCGCCCCAAGGACAACACGCCGCTGCAGGTTCGCATGGGACGGACCAACGAAATGGGGCGCGCGCTTACGTTCACGTCGGCCCGCGGCAACAGCTACGCGCAGTCCTACAACCACGCGTCCCGTCAGGTCGATCTCAAGCAGGGCAACTCGCGCGGCGGCGTGCTCCACTCTTTCGACAACTCGACGCCGATCGCCCGCTTAAGGGAAACCGGAAATACAACCAAACCAGCGGCGATAAGATGAAGAGGGTCCCGGGCGGGCGGCATGCCGGTCGTCTACTCCTCGGCCGCTCCAATTCGTTAACTTGATGGTACCGCCGTCCAAACCGACAGGACCGCGCCCCGTCGAAATACTCCGATGGCGAAGTGGCAACGCCAAGCCGCTGGCCGCGGCATTTGACCTTGTACTTTCGTTGCACGCAAGCCAATCGGGTGGGAAGTCTGGTTGCAGGTCTCGCTGCAGGAGTTCTTCCTCAAGGCGGTAGATTGGCTCGGCCTCGAGACGTTCGGCGGGTCTAGCGACTTTTTTCGGACATTTGCGATCTCGGTTCCAGTACTTATTTACCTGGTGCAACTGATTCATCGGAGTAGTGTTTCGCCCAGCACAGCGTATTCACGAGCTGCATCTGCTCAATCGTATGACAGGGTATTTCGAGAAGACGAGGGCTGGCGAAGATTAGGGAAAGGCAGCGAGCTCGACTGATCGCCACATTGAGACGATTGCGGCTGTAAAGAAACTCGATATTGCGCGGCATGTCCTCGCCAGAGGACGTCGCCATCGAAATCAGTACAACAGCCGCTTCCTGCCCTTGAAATTTATCGACGGTTCCGACACGAGCGCCGTCAGGCAAGACATCGCGCAGATGGTTCACTTGCATGTTATAAGGCGTTACGACCAGAATATCGTTGATGCCGATCGCCTTCTTGGCGCCTTTCCGGTCCACCCACGTTTTGCCAAGCAGCGTGTCGTAGGTCTTCTTGATACGCTCAGCTTCAGGCGGGCAACGTTGCGCAAAACCGGCATGGTCGACAGGAACGAAGCGGAGGCCGGTTGGAGCCAACGCGTCATCCGTCGACGTGCCGATATCGATGGCTTGCTGCTTGGTCGACGGGTCCGATACGAGGCGGCCGTCGTAGACAGCATCCGAGATGAATTTGCAGATGTCGGGGTTCATCCGGAAAGTCGTCGCGAGGAAGATGCCCCGGTCGGGCGGAACGGTTGCTAACCCAGCGAGCAAGTGATCGAGGCCGGAGATGCCGGAGCCTCCCGGATGTGCCCCCTGAATGGGTTGGGACAGTTGCATCTGATCGCCGACGAGAACGACGTTTTTTGCGGCAACGCCCATTGCAATCACATTCGCAAGGCTCACCTGGCCTGCTTCGTCGATAAAGAGATAGTCGAGCTCCTGGTCGAGTTCGGGGCGCGCAAAAAGCCAGGCGGTCCCGGCAATGAGCTGATAATTGGCTTGGGCGGCCGCCGCATCCTTGTTTTCGGCATTGGCGATCATCGTCCCTTGAAAATACTGCTCCTCCTTGGTTGATCCCTTAATTCCGTTGAAGCGGACGCCTTTCTCTTTTGCGACCGCTTCAACGTCTTTCAGCAAATTATTGATGGCTTTATGGGAGTGGGAAGCCACCCCGACGCGCTTCTTCTCTGCCAAAAGGGCGACGATCGCGTGCGACGAGGTATAGGTCTTGCCGGCGCCGGGCGGGCCTTGGATGAGCATGTAGCTTTGGTCAAGGCGCTTTAGTGCAGCCACTGATCCATCGAGAAGGTCTGCACCTTGCGCGATGATAGGCGCGCCTTGCGCCTGCTTTACAAGGCGGGGCGCCGTCTTCTTCATGATATCGGTCAGGGCACGGTAGCGATTTAGATCGCCCGCGATGACGGTTTCGGCAAAGCGATGAACCGCCGCCCGCAGAACCAGATCGCCAAGAGGGCCCTTGGGAATGAGCGACGCGCCGTCGGCGAGGCGCGTCCATTTCGGCCCAAGCTTCAGCGAGATACGCCTTTCATCTTCATCAAGCTCAAAGACCTCGCCCGCGGGCTCCAGCGTGCCGGCCCGCAGGACCTCGTCATCGACACGCATCTTGAAGTCCTGCGGAGGGAACGTGAACGAGTAGACCATCGACTTCTTTTCCTGGCGCGGCGGTCGCGCGGGGTCCGGGGTAAGAACGCCGATGCACTCGGCGTCGTCGACCAATTCCTCGTCGGTCATTTCCTGCCGCGTGAACATCGCCCAAAATTTCGGCTTGGCCTCACGCCGGTGAAATTCCAGCAAATAGGCCAGTAAGGTCCGCCACGGACGATCTTCGGGTGCGCATCCCGTTGTGAGCGCCAGAATGTGCGCGGCGGTGCGCTGCTCGGCCTCGATGCGCTTCTGCTCGCGCACGGGATCGGCCTTCTCCGGCGCGATTTCCGTAGGCCAGGGCATATTGGCGGCGCGCAATGTGATCAGCCAGTCGCGGCATTGCGCGGTCGATTGGCAATCCAGCTTGTTGTAAGCCTCGATTTCGTCGAGCAGTTCTTTGGCGCCAAGACGGCGGAAGCGCTCGTAAATGATGATGCTGTCGCCCGCCGTCGTGACGGTTCCAGACCGCGCGCCATCGAGATAGAAGGCCTCGACGTTCTTTATCGAATATCTCGGCTCCGAGATCCGTACAGATTCGCGCACAACCTTATAAAGATCAACAAGCTTGTGCCGGCGCAGCAGATTATCGACCTCTGTTTCGCGCGTGCCATGAAGCATCGCGAGGCGCTTCAAGGCCGCCTCTTCGTAGCTCGCGTAATGGTAGATGTGGGCGGCCGGATAAGACGCGACGCGCGCTGTCATGAAGTCGACGGTGTCCTCGAACGCCTTCTTTTCATCCGCGCGATTGTGCGCCCAGAAAGCCGTGAACTTCTCCTGGCCCCCATCGAAGTGAACAAGACCAAAGAGGTATTCGAGTCCCATCTCGTAAAGGGGGTCACCTTCCATATCGAAGAAGATGTCGCCTGGGTCCGGCTTGGGAAGCCGCTCAAAGCCACGGCCCGGCGACGGCGGCAGCATTTCGTGCTGGTTCTTCCCGGTATCGCGGCGTGCCACTTGCAAAGCGGCCTGTGCGCGCAATCGCGACAAGGTGTTGGGTTGCAGATCAGGAATGCGCGTGGTCGCCGGCATCGCTGCAAGCTGACGGACGGTCGTGATGCCGCTTGCCCGTAGCTTGTCCATCTGGCTGCGATGAATGTTAGCGACGAGACTTAGATGATCGTTCGCCTCCCATTCGGTGCTGCAAGTGTCGGACCACCGGCAAAAGGTACAATGACCACACGGCTCCGCGACCGAGGCTGTCGGGGGCGTCCCAACAAAGGTTTCGAAGCGCCCTCGTGCCACGCCGTAGTAGTGACGCACGTCGGATGTACGAAGTGAAGCCGTGCGGCCGTCGCCAAGGACGACATGCAATTGCGGCGGCTCAACGCCTTGAGCGGAGCCAAGGAGGTCCGCATAGACGCAAAGTTGGATCACGTGCTTTGGCTTGGCGGTACGTGCGAGCTTGGTGTCGGCGACGTCGTAGGCGTAGTCACCAAGCCGCGACGGGGTGCCATTGACGCGCAGGAGAAAATCCGAGAATCCGTGCCATGGCGAGCCATAGAGCGCGCCTTGATATACGACATCGGCTCCAGCTTGCATCGCCTCGTGCGTGGCCGCAACGCGAGCGGCAAGCGATCCTTCGCTGGTTATCTCGGCAACCGTTCGTCCTTCTTTCCGCAAGCGGGCGAGATAGGCCTTTTCATGCTCGATGCCCTTTTCCTGTAGGAGCTTGGCCTGCTCGTCGTCTTCCGGAAGAGCCACAGGGTGTACAAGCTGCCGCAAGTCGTTGAATGTTGCATGCGTGCAGCCAAGATAATTCACAAGGTCGGTTGCCGAATAAATGCGTTTTCCTGCTTCCTCCCTCATGATTGCCCCAATGTTTCTATCTATTCGGCAGCATCTCTGCCGACATCGGGCGCCACTAACGCACCCCGTAAAATTTCTTTGCCGTCGGAAAAATCATAGATGCTCTTGATCTTCTGCCCGTCCCACACGAAACGGTAGTGCGCGCCTTGCACGGCACGAGGCAGCAAGGCCCCGTCGAATACGGAAAGGAAGCGATGCTCGCCGAAGCCCGGCCGGCAGAACAGAACGCCGGGCGAGCCGCTGTCATGAAGCTGGTGCCCGATCTTCCGGCGTTCGGCCTTCGAGAGGTTGGGATCGAGCTTCGTGAGGTCGTGAAAACTTCCTGTAATGCGACGGCCGAAGACACGCATGTCGAGGCCCATCGCGGGTTCGCCCGTGCTGCCGAGAAATTCCTCGCGGCGCAGCAGGGCGAATGCCAGAGCCGTGTTGATGTCACTAGCAAGTTCAAGGCACCCGAGCGTCGGCCCCAGAAAAAAGGTCCCACGTGGGTCCTTGTAGGCGAAGGGCGCATGATTCCAGTTCTGATACTGGCTGGCCGATTTTTCGCCCGCCTTCGGCACACTGGGTAGCTGCTTGATTGCGGCCAGGCGAGGATTTGTGCGCTCTTCCAGAGCTTTCGCGGCATTCTGTAACTGGTCGTCGCCCAGCCGCTCGTACACCTCGATGATCGGAAACCGGGAGGGGATAAGTTGGTAACAATCCTGATCGAACGTACGCTTGGGATACATCGCCATCAGCCTCCGCGCTGGGCATCCAGATAAACGCGGACCGCATAGATGTCGGTCAGCTTGCCATCGAGCATCACGTCGAGCGCGGTGCGGCCTCCAAAATACTTGTTGGGCCTTTCGATCCATGTGTCGGCCGCATGTGGATCGGGAACGACTATTTGCAGTGCTTTATAAATGGCGGCGAGGTGCGAGATGCGGTCCTCCGTATCGGTCGATAGCAAGCCGCCTTCCTTTTTCCATTTGTAAAACGTCGACCGCGCCGGGGCGCCGAGCAGCGTGATCTGCTGCTCGATCGATAGCTTCCAGGCGTCGGCAATTTTGAAAAACACATCCAAGGCCCGGTTTGGGGATGCGCTCGCGGATGTTTCGGCGGGTGTGGCGGCAGGCGGCATGAGGGCTCCATAAGTCCAAAATCGGACTTGACGTAGCATATTCGTTCAATTACAGACAGTCCAATAACGTACGAAATTATCCAATTTGTCCGTTTCCGAACGTAAGCCGCGCTTTTACTGCCCTTTATGGGGCAGAAGCCACAGCTTAAAGGACCATACCATGGAACATAGCAACCAAAACGCGAATCCCAAGCATGTTGAAGGCCAGCCTCCCGATTCGGCCCTTGAGGGCATCGAGGTCTTCGAAATCGAGGTTGAAGTCGAAATTGAGGACCGCGAAGAGGCGATCGGCTTTTTCATCGTCATCGACGAGCGCTTCCACGAGACGGTTCGTGCCCGCATCGGCGTGACCGATGACATGCACCTCTTCGAACACGGCCACGACAAGCCGCTTCCTTGCCCGCCGCATGGACGCAAGGCCATTCGTCTGGTGGGGCACCGCTGCCCGGTTGTCACGCTTCAGGTCCGCTACGAACATCGCACGATCGAGCATCCCTTCGCTCCGTCGGAGACGGTCTTCAAGGCCCTGCAATGGGCCGTTGGCAAGAAGGGCTTTGGCCTCGACCCGGTGGCTGCGGCAAAAGCCAACCTGATCTTGCCGGGCGCCGACGCGCCGCTTCCGCGCGAGGATGCGTTGGGCAAGTTCGTCAAACCCGGCCATTGCACGCTGGTCGTTGATCTCACGCTGAAGGATTTCAGCAATGGCTGACGCTGTATCAGCCGCGCAGCAAACGCTGGATGCGCATCTTCGGTCGGTGCGCTTCCTTGCCGGCGTCGAACAGGGGCGCTGGCAGATCGTGCGTTATGCGTTCCCAAACCTGGAAATGAATATTACCGGCTTCGATCCGCCCACGAGTCACAGCGTGACCTTCGGCTTTCAGTTGGTATGCGACAATTTTCCGGCCGCGGGTCCGTTCATCCAGCATTGGGACCATGCGGAAGGCAAACGTCCTGCTCCCCTCGCGGCGAGCGCCGACAGCGTCGTCGATGCGCTGAAGCAGTGGACCGACCAGCAGCCAGGAACCTATGGCGGTATTTACCGCCCGTGGCAGCGCCTTGCCGCGCCGCATAACGGCTGGGCATCGAAACGCCCAGACCTCGTATGGCGCCGGGATCGGCACATCACTTTCATTATGGAGCGCTTGTATGAGCTCGTTTCTGAACACGCTGCTTGGTTGGGCCGGGCTCGCGCCGCCTAGAATTATCTGCACACGGCGCGTCTGGGATTCTGGCGTGCGCGAGCTTGCAAGCCGCACATTGCGCGAAACGCGCGAAAGCGGCGCCTATCTTCTCGGCCGCACATTGAAGAACGGCACGCACGAGATCCTTGAATTCGTGTTCTACGATGACGTTGATCCGAAGGCGCTGGCGACTGGCATTGTGACCATTCGTGAAACGGCGCTGCCGCGGCTCTGGGAAATCTGCAGGGCACGGGGTTACGGCGTCGTCGCGGACGTGCATGTGCACCCGTCCGGGTATGGGCAAAGTGCATCCGATCGCGCGGGGCCCGTTATGCCTCGCGCCGGTCACATCGCGTTTATCCTGCCGAATTTTGCTCGCGGTACGCCGAAGCCCGGCAGTATCGGGATGTATGAATTCCTGGGTAACGGCCGGTGGGCTGATCATAGCAAGAGCGGTAGCCGCTTTCTGCGAGTTGGATGGTTCTTATGACGAACCACTGGAAGCGCTCCCGCATCACCAAGGCGCTCACGGACGCTGCGCGCGCGCGTACGTTCGAGGAGGCGGAGGCGCGCCTTGATGCCGTCCGCATTGCCGTCGTGGTGGGCGTTGATCAGGCCGCCACGCGCGCCGGCCAGGCGGCAGCGTTAACCGCCATCGTCACCGCGCGCAAATGCTTTGGTCGCGTCACTCTCGTCAGCGAAGCGGATATTCCGCTGATCGCAAACCTTCCTGTGGGTGCAACGCTTCACCGTGCTGCACGGCGGCTCGGCGCCAGGATTGCCAGAAAGACGCCAGCGAGAACGACGCACAGGATCATCGTTGGGAACGCATCCAGCGACGAAGGCTGGACGATCCGCTGCTGGTGGGACCGATGGCTCTCGGGAACGCGTGTACACAACGATACGATCGGAGACTCCCGGCTGGCTCTTTCCGGCGTGTTTGCTGCCGCCCTTGCCGTCCGCCAAGTTTTCGCAGGTGTCCTTGCCGGAAAGGTGCTGCGCGCAAGGGACGCCACGATTTCGCTCTGGACACCATGGAAGCGGGCCGATCGTACGAACATCGGGCCCGATAGTTTTGACGTGCCTGACCAATTTTGGTTTCTCGGCCTCGGCCATCTTGGCCAAGGCTTCGTCTGGAATCTCTGTCTTCTCGGCTCGAAAGGCGGCCGCGCCGTTCTTCAGGACGATCAAACCATCGGCGAGGAAAACGAGGCAACCAGCCTTCTGGTAACGGGTGACGATATCGGAGAAAAGAAGGCGCGGATTGCGGCCATGTGGCTCGACACAGTTGGCTGGACAGCGGACGTTATCGAACGTCGGCATCATGGCGATATTCGGCTTACGCCCGATGACCCGCCGTATCTATTAAGCGGCCTTGACCGCGTTGAGCCGCGCCGCGTGATGGCGAAACATGGCTTCGATTATATGATCGACGCTGGCCTCGGGCACGGCCCGCATGATTTCGAAGGCATCCAGCTACGCGTAATTGCCAAAGGCGCATCGTCCGGCGATTTGTGGAATGCGCCAGAGCATGCATCCGAAGAAGCACTATCGGATCGGAAAGAAAAAGCTGCTTACAAGGATCTCGAAAAACAGATCGGCCAGTGCGGGATCGTGAGCTTCGCCGAAGCAAGTACCTCCGTGCCGTTTGTGGGGGCGGCTACGGGGGCGTTGGTCATCGCTCAAGCTATCCGTCTTGCCTCACTTCAAACAACAGCCCGCTTTCTGCAAATGGAGCTCGGTGCTCCAGGGATGGTCTCAGTTTCTGACTTCGTTGAATGTGCTCAGACAAATGTTGGTAGTGCACTAATGCAACTATGATTTATGGCATTGCGCGGTTGCCGCGGCAAGACCGGACTCGGCTGGTTTGAGTGATGCAATGTACTCCCGCCGTGAGCGGTAGCCCAGCCGAGAATGCGCGCGTTCTGAGTTGTAATCCACCATCCAATGGTCGATCGGCAGGAGTGCAGTGTGCGCGTCAGGGATCGGGATCACACGAACGTCGTCGCGCTTGAATGTTTTCACCAATGCCTCGGCATGCCGTTGCTCTCGATCGTCACGGAGGACGAGACGCGCGATCGCAGGCTCCCGTGCAACGTCGACAAGCTGTTGCCGCCGTCCGATGTGATGTCGCTCATGTTTTGAACGGCATTGGCCCCGGTCAGCGTGTTGACGGCGGCGAGTGATTCCGCGCCGGAAGCGCGGGGTTCGCCGAGCTTGGCGTTGGCGGCATCGGCGATGTCGGAGAAGAAGCCGAGCGTGTCGTTGGCGATGGTCTAGAGTTGCTCTTTTTGGCTAATTTCTCCGGCACCTGACTTACCCGCCTTCGTTTTATTCACCAATGACTGCGACATTCTCCCCCAATAACCGACGATGTCGGCGCCGCCGACCTGAATTTGTGCCAAGGATCTTGGCGAGACGTCGGCTGCATTCGTCAGCCTTGTGCGAGCCATGAGTTTGGCGAAGATCTCCGGCGATTTGCTCCTCAAGCTGAGCATACTCTTTGGCTTGCGCCGCGAACAGTTCGCGCGCCAAGCCGGGCACGCTCTCATCGGCTTCAATGCGTTCGAGCAGCGGACGAAGTTTCGCCGCCCCTTTGGCGGCAACGAACCCGAACTCGGCGGCATCGCCGCGAATGGCATTGGACAGCTGCGTGCGATTGCGGATAAGCCGATCGCGCAGGCCAACCAGCATCGGGCTGCTTGCTGCTCGGCTATGTTAATTGGTACGAAACGCATCGTTGGCCGGCTCATCGCCTCGGCATCGGCCATATCGTTCTTGCCGCGCTTTACATATGGCTTAACCAGTTGAGCCGGGATCAACTTCACCGTATGGCCGAATGACCGCAAAAGCCGAGCCGAATGGTAGGAAGCGCGCCGCAGGCTTCACCGTCGGCGCAAGCTTCTCCAAAAACGCCACCATCTCCTTGCGCCTCAGCTTTTGCGCAAAAACACCGTCTCGGCGGCGTTCACCCCGTGAAGTTGTAAGAACCGTTTCGGCGTATCCATCCTAATCCGGCTGATCTGTTCCATTGTGGTCCCCTTTCAGTGAGATCTGCAACGACCTCATGCTGGCATACGCGATTGCCGTCAGGGGCCGTCCACCCAACACGCCGAAAAGCTGAGAGACGGAGAGCGCCTTACATGGCGGTTTAGTAGGCTTGGCGGTCCGGCCGAGTATAAGTGTCGAGCTGTCGCGGACATTTGCGAGAGGGTGACGACGAGATGGCCTGACAGTCGACCGGGGCTTCGGAAGCCTGGTCAAAAGATGGAGGATCAATGCCGGACGCTTTACGAGGACCGGAGCGCATATCTCCATCATGGCCGGAAGAATATTCCGACTTTAGGGGCCTACAAGCTTTGGCAGGCGGCGCGCTCAACGATTTAAGGTAGGTGGAGGCGGCGGCCGTCAGATGTCTGATCGTCGCGTTCGTTCAAGCGTCGGCACGCACACGTTCAGAACAATCGTCCGATGCAGAGTTAGCCTCACGCCAGGAGCCCGGCATCGTGGCTTGATACTAAAACAGCACGCGATGACGATGACCATAGCCTGCTGACAGGGGCGGCGTTCCGGCGAAGCCGATTGATCCGCCTTTCGTTTCGTTTGTGGGCTTGACGCTTAGGAAGGAGGATCGCGAACCGCGCCTAGTCGTCCTCGAACGCTTGAAAGACGGTTGCCTAAACAGAGCCATTTGATTGAGGAGGTTGTGATGGCGCGCATGTCCAGCTTGGCGGTCAACGCTGTGTTGTTGCTCGCGTTGCCCTTGGTGCTTCACGGTGCCTACGCGCAGGCCGGTGCAAACACGGGTATCCACGTGCGTATGAAGTGGCAGGATTTCATCAATGGACCGGACGGTGCCAAGCGCCTCGCGAGCCTGGAAAAGGCAGTCGCGAAGATGAGGTCTCTCGACAATAGCCCCATGGATTCTGCGGATTTCCGACGCAGTTGGAGGTACTGGGCGAACATTCATGGATACCTGGGGCCGAACAGCAAGTTCCGGACGGTGGGCTTTCAGAAGGACCGCCTGAATACCCTTAATCTTTCGCAGTTCCTTCCGTACTTGTTGGGGACCGCCAACAAGCCTGGCTTCCAAGATCAGACGCCGCCGGATATTATCGCGACTATCGTCTGGGCGACCTGCCAGCATTCTCCGTCGGGCCAGCAACTAAATTTCTTCGGCTGGCACAGGATGTATCTCTACTATTTCGAGCGCGTGCTGCGATGGGCCGCTAATGATCCTGCGCTCACATTGCCCTATTGGGACTATACGGATCCGGCCCAGTTGGCTTTGCCGGATGCGTTTCAGAATCCGAATTCTCCGCTTTATGACTGGCGACGTTCCGAAGCTTTGAATGAGGGAACGGCCACCTTAAATCCAGAAATCACGGATATCGACGGCCCCCTCAGCACTGACACGAATTTTTTGCAGTATGAGGGCGACATTGAACGGGGGGTGCATGGCAACGTGCACTGCTCGGTTGGTCAGACCTGTCCGATCCCGGTCATGGCTTTGGTGGGTGTGGCGGCAAATGATCCTATCTTCTATGCGCATCACGCGAATATCGACCGTATGTGGTCTTGTTGGCAACATACACATCCGGACGAAAGTCCGGGCGATTGGCAGGACCAGGAATTCAGCTTCGTGGACGAGAACGGCGCGCTCGTGAAGCAACCGGTGAAAGCCTTCCTAAACACTAAGGTTCTTGGCTACACGTACGATAATGAGAGCAATTGCGCGCGAACCCCGGCACCGAACATCGCTGTGGCGCAGTCGGCCGGGACCGGGCAGTCCACTTCATCTACATCAACGCCGCCAATTCCGCTGAATGCAAGCACGACCTCGGTCAACATCACGATCCAGGGGGCGAAGTTGCGCGAACTGGCGGCGGGCCTCTCCGGGAGAACAACTTTGGTGGTTCGAGACGTGAGTTCGCAGTCCGACCCCGGAGCCCTCCTGTCCGTGTTTGTGGCGCGTAAAGACGTACCAAACGTTCGCGAGCATGTAGGCACGATCAATTGGTTCGGGGTTTTTGACCCGATGGAGGGGATGCAGCACAAGGGGCGCGTCTCTCGCACATTCCGGTTCGACGTCTCTAAGGCGCTTCAGACGCTAGGACTCAGCGATACGCGAGAGCTAACAGTGACATTTGAGGCGACATCGGGACTGGTCGCATCCACAAAAAAGGGTGCAAGCGGCAAGAACCTTGCTGCACCGCCCGCCGTTGAATTTCGGAAGGGGGCGGCGCTGACCGTTGGCGCGGTTGAGATTCAGTAGCGAGTGGCCGATGTCCGCGCCGGAAAGCCAATCACGTTCACCTCGTTCCTCTGCTCGGCCAGACTACGATTTCATGTGCAACACGATCCGCCGCCTGGCACCGTTCGATGTCGCCGCCGGACGTCACTCGAAGAACACGCCGAGCGCAAGTTCCACCCGTCCCGCAGTGGCATGCCGAACATTTTCCGCGCGATGCAGCGCGTCGAAATCGACGAGTGGGAGGCCACCTCCTCGTCGACGTGGAAGAGGTCCGCGGCGCCGATCTCGACGGCCTGACAAGCCTGGCGCTGGCCGACAGGCTGCGCGTCGCCGACAAGGTCACCCGCAAGCCCATCGCCGGCAGCCATCTGCGCACCGTCGCCGCGATCAACCCCGTCAACCGCTGCCCGGTCACCATCGTGCCAACCGAGGAGGTCGAACGGTTCGAGACGGAATTCGTCACCCTGTTCGCGATCGCTCGCCAGCAGGGGCGCCACCACATGGCGGTCAAGAAGGAGCTCGAGGCCGCCAGCGTGAAGCCGGCGTTCGATCCGGAGAAGGTCGGGGCAACGTTCTACCAGAGGACGGCTGTTAACAGGAAATTTCGGATGGTGCTTGACAGTATGTCAAGCTCCTGAATCGATGCGCTTTGGCTGGCTGGTTTTGAATTGCCCGTCGAGCATCCTAAAATTGCAGCTCGAGATGGAGGCAAAAATTCATTGCGCCTGATTGAGGACGACTGCCATGGCTGAGGGTTCGGATACTGCGACGCTGCAAGGGGACGTCGCAGCTAAGCGCGAGGGCTTCATAAAGCGTTACTTCGGTGATTTCCGTCCCGTCCGGGTATTGGGCGGCTCCGTGCTGATTCTTTTCGTGATCCTTTCGGCGGCGAGCGCGGTGACCTTCTTTGCTGCCGCCCAGTTTCAATCGCGGATCGCCGAACTGAGCTTTAATGGAGCTCCTCTGACGATCTGGCGGGTCGATCAGTTTCGAGAGGACTTCAAGAATTGGCCTGAGGCCATCAGAAAGCTGCGCGACGGCATCGCACAAGACAAGATAAACCTCGCAAAAGACAGGCAGAATAATCTGGTGCTCGCGGCCGAGCAGTTAAACAAGGCTGCCCGTCTTGGCGAGGACGTCAGATCTCTGAAGCAAAACGTGACTGCCGCATCGGGCCAACTGACCTCGATTGCTGCGACCTCTCAGTCAGAAATCACGCCAAGCGTCTTTGAACTCCTGACCCAGCTCGAGTTGTTGCTTTCTCGCGACGATCTGCAAAAGCTGTTCGGCGATCAACTCGGGCAACTGAAAAAGCGTTACGTCGAAAACGTAGAACTCCGCGCGACCGTGGAAACAAACGAAGCCAAGATAAAGGGCAAGGAAAGTTGGATCGCCAGCCTTCAAGACCAGCGGCAAGACCGCGAGCAGGCGGCTGCTAAGCTTTTCGGAGATTCCAGTTCGACAACGACGCCGGAAGTTGTTGAACGCATCGTCAATATCACAGCCGAACTTTCGTCGCTTTCAAGCGTCTGGGGCGGCGCGGTGTACAACGTGGCGCTATGGACCAACGATATGGTGGTCCTGTCGCTCCTCATCTCGATGGGAGTGCTCGGCAGCGCCCTGAACCTGCTGGCTGCTTTTATCAGTAACGACCAGGATTCGCTTTCGTTCGGCGAATACCCTCTTCGGTTGGCGTTCGGCGCGGTCCTTGCCATTGTCATGTTCATCATCGCCAAGGCTGGAGTACCGGTCCTTGCCGACACCGGGAAGCTCGCCGGCAACGCTCCGCTCAACCCCTACTTCATCTCCTTGCTGGCGGTCGTGTCCGGATTGATGTCCGACCGTTCGATGGCCACCATCCGGGGGGTCGCCAGTTCGCTCCTGAAAAGCGTCGGCGGCGCCGATTACAGTCCACGCTACAGCCGGGTTGACCTGGATGAGGCGCTCAAGGCCACGAACCGCGACCTTGGCGGCATGGCACGCCTCCTGGAAATGGATGGCGACGACGTTCGGAAGCTGTTTTCGGGCAACGACAAGGTGTCTCCGGACCAGCAGAAACTGCTCTCTGCCTATCTGGGGCGCCCCTTGCGCGACTTGTTCTCGGACCTGCCCACGACGGAAGCGAACTGACGGCTGACCTGGAGGGTACCTTCGTGGCAAAGAACATCGTGGTCTATTCGGACGGTACCGGCCAAGACGGCGGCGTGCGACCCGAGCAGCGCATCAGCAACGTCTATAAGATGTACCGCGCATCGCGCACCGGACCTGAAAATCCCATCGACCCTCATGATCAGGTGGCTTTCTATGACCCGGGGCTCGGCACCGACATCGGAGCGACCGCTCTAAGCGCGCCGTGGCGCTTCATCCAGAAGCTGCTCGGTTCGGTCGTCGGCAACGGCATCGTCAAGAATATTGCCGATTGCTACGCCTTCATCATCAACCATTATGGACCCGGTGATCGGGTATTCCTCATTGGCTTCAGTCGCGGCGCCTACACCGTCCGCAGCCTGGCCAATCTGCTTATGTTGTGCGGCGTACCGACCAAGACCCCCACTGGTTCCCTGATGCGATTCCGGAAGCAGGTGGACGACATCGCCGCCGAGGCCGTCACGGTAGTGCTCGAGCATGGGGCCGGATTTCCCCGCGATCAGTATGCAGCCGAACGCCTCGAACAGGCGCGGCGATTTCGGGAGAAATATGGATCGGACGGCGAAGTCAACTCCAATGTGGCTCCTTACTTCATCGGGGTCTTCGACACGGTAGCGTCTCTGGGAGCTAAGGGGCTGCGCCGTTTCGTCATCCAGGCCGGACTCGCATCGGCCTTCACGTTTACCGTAGGCTCGATTGCCGCACTGCCGGCGCTCCTGGTGGCGTGGCTCGTCGACAGATGGCTCCCATTTTGGCCGACCTGGTGGGGCCTGCTCGCTCTGAGCGTAGGCGGTCTCGGTGTCTATTGGATGCACTATCAGAAGCAATCACGCCTGAAAGTTATCCGCGACTTTCCTAAACCTGGGGATCCTCCGCGCAGACACTATGCAGAGTGGAAGGACGAGAATTTCGACCGGCTGCTCAGCGTCTATGTCCGCTTTGGCCGTGCGGCGAACGCGATCGATGAGAACCGGAAGGACTTCCAGCGCGTGCAGTGGGGCACCGTTGCCGACGATCCAGCGGCCAAGCCGAACGCCGAAGGACCACCCAAGTTGATACAGATGTGGTTCGCGGGCAATCACTCCGATATCGGCGGTAGCTATCCCGAAGCTGAGTCGAGGCTCTCAGACAACGCCCTTGCCTGGATGATCGAAGAGGCTACTTCCATACCGAACGGCCTGAAGGTTGGTCCGGTGTTCGTTAACGGCGCCAAATTGGAGAACACCGGAGGCGCGGGCACGCCTTTGAACCTCTACCCCCGCCCTGACGGTGTCCAGCATTGCGAACTCGCTGGCGTGCGAGACACCATCGATGGCTACGTGGAGAAGTTGCCGGCCTGGATGAAATGGCTCCGTGGGCGGCTTAGCCGATTCAATTGGGAGGAACAGATTCGCAGCATTCCGCATGATGTGCTCGTCCATCCCTCTGTGAGAGAACGGTTCAAATTGGACGAGGTGCCTCAGTGCGCCAATCATGGCCTCTACAGGCCAGAATCCATGAGGCATAGTGACGATTTCAAGGTTTACTACTCGTGAGAGACGGGCAGAACAGACGAGCGCACCTCGAAGTTGAGTTATGATGAAGGTAATCCATAATCGCCGCAGCAAGTGCCGGTGCAGGAGGACGATAGACTGGAGCTGAGTGTGGTTCTCGATACAAAGGAGTCCGCAACAGCGGGCATCGACAGAGCCACACTTATTTCCAACACCCAAGCTGAGGTCGACAAGTTCTCAACCCAACTAGGCGTCAAGGCCGTCCCTGCGCATCAAAAGCCCGCGCCCGCAGGCGCCCAAGGCGACGCTTCCGTCACAGAATGGGTCATGAAGATCGCTACGGATCCGGCGATGGTGAAAGCCTACGTCCAGGCGCGCGAGCGTGTCACCTCGATCTTTTACGCGCGACACCAGGGCACGACGACGTCGTTCATGAACGCGCTGTCATTGTCGAAATCGGCGCCGCGAATGAGTCGTTCGTGAAGAAAGTTCTGCAGGCCATCCTATGCGAGGCGCGGTGACGGGAAGCCGCGACTGAGGATCAATAACAATGCGCTCAAAAGCTTGGCGAACCAGCGCAAGAGCAGGCTGAAGTTGAAGCCGGCGGCTGCGAGCACGGCATTGATCCGGTCGCCGTCTCGGCCTTTGAGATAGTTGCGACGCATCCGATGATCGTCCTTGAGATGGCCGATCACGGGCTCGACGGCGGCGCGACGGCGCATCTCGCAACGGATGGCTTTGGTGACCCGACGGACCTGGCCGCTGATCCAGACCTTGAACCGGTCCGGGTAGTTGTGGCCGCGATAGCCCTTGTCGCCATGGATGCGACGCACGGCGGCACCTGTGAGCTTTTCGAGATCGGCGATGACGGGACCGAGCGTGTGGCCGTCATAGGGGTTGCCGTGCAGCGCCTTGGCGTGCAGCACGAACTGGCCGCCTTTGGGCGCGGTGGCGGGGGTGGCAATCGACACCTTGCAGCCGAACTCGTAGGGGGCCCGTGCCTTGCCTTTGCCGATGCATTCCACCTCGGGGGCGTGCAACGAGTAGACCTTCGATCCGCGCTGACGCTGCTCTTGATGGCGAACCCGCAGCGCCAGATCGAGCAGTGGACCAAAGCGATCCTCAAGCGCAGGGTCGCCCTCGATCTTGCGTCTGATGTCACGGATGATGCGGCCAAGCCGGGTACGCAGGAATTTGAGCTCCCGCCGGGCGCGCTTGAACTGGTGGGCGTGCGTATAGCGCCCCACCATGATGACAGCGCGCTTGGCTACACGCAGATAGCTCTGGCGCAATTCGAGGCCCTCGCGTCTGGCTAGTGCCACCAGCTTTTCGATCGCCCGGTGGGTGAGCCGCGCGTCGGTCGGATGCGCAATCGCCTTCTCCTGGACGGTGGTATCCACCACCACGCGCTCAAGATCCTTGCTCTCGATGGCCCCGCTTCGGTGTCCCACCGAAAGGCTCTCCTGCAAGAGCGCCGCAATCTGCTCTTCCCCCAGCCGCCGGCGCCAGCGCGTCAGCGACGAGCGATCGAACGGCAGTTCATGCTGGAACACCACATCCCCGCAGAAATACTGAAAATACGGGTTCTCGACCCACCTGTCGCACAGCGCCTCATCGGAGAGGTTGTGCATGTGCTTGAGGATGAACAGCCCGGCGGCCGCCGTGAGCTCGCGCCGCGCACACATGCTGATCCGTCCTGCCATCGGCTATACCGATCCGATTCGGTATCGCCGCGCCAATCTAGACGGTCAGCTCTCCGGTAATATTCTTGGTGAGGCAATGCGGGTCAATATTGCAGGCCGAATAACAGGGAGCGCGACACTCGCAGAGATTACCTTAGCAAACGCCTGGATTCAGGGGCCGCCATGTCGTTGCGCCCAAAAGAACGTGATTCAAGGATTCGGAGATGAAGGCAAGCCTTCGAAGCACGGAGGACGGCAATAGGCGGCGCGCGAGCCGGTCGCTCGCGGCGCATATCGTCAATCTTTCCGCCTTGCCTGCCGGGTGACGACGATTCCTTGACCCTGGACACCGCCCGGTGGCCTCCGGAGCGGAAACGTGGCAGATTGAGGGACGCAACTGCTTCCGCAGCTCGAATGTTTCGGGATGCTGCGAAGGATTCCCGGAGGAGCCGTGACTGGATCTGACTCCTTTGAAGGAGCGCAACAGCGCCTCAGGACAGTTCTCGGCCGGAACGTCCGCAAGTTAAGGCTATCCCTCCGAATGACCCAAGCTGAGCTCGCGGAGCGTGCGGAAAGCCGCCGCGCACTGATCAGCGACATCGAACGGGGCGAAGCGAACCCGACGCTAGACTCCGTTCTGCGCATCGCGATGGCATTGAGCGTCGAAGCGTCCGAGCTCCTCAAGGCGCGCCGATGAATCGGGAGCGGCCCGACTAGCGCTGGGACCGCTTGTATCGACGCACGAACGAGGGTTCTACGGAGCACCCTCTATTTTCGCCATGGCCATATCTTTGGCACAATCTCTTTGTACTATATAACGTATACGGGCCGTCCCTTAGATCTCCTTTCCGATCGAAATCCGGAAAGGTCTCGGCAATAGCAACAAACCAGGCAGGCAAACACATCAATCGTCCTCGCCGACAGATTGATCGCGCACGGCGCCGTCGCCGAGCATGCGCGGCCGCAATCTCGATCCGCTACTTTCAGATCGGCAATTCCCTCCGTCATAGGCAACTGTTCAGGAGAGAATCATGCGTCCCACCCAGCTTCGCCCCAGGGCTGCCGTTCCAGCGTTTTTCGTTAGTTGCAAATGCGAAATCGAGGTTCCCGTCCGCCAGCCGCTTCTGCGCCACGCGCTCGAGCAAGCGGCCCTCGATCCTTCAGTCCGTGCAATCCGCTATCGGACAGGTCCCGTCATAGAGTGTCCACCGCTTTCGCTGCACGGGGTCGTTCTTGATCGCGTCGATGGGCGCTTCCTGCTCAGGGTATATGAAACCCGACCTGAGCGTAGCGAGGACCAGATGGCGCACACCATCTACGCGCTCGAGCGCTACGGCCTGCGTTTGCTCGAGCGCGATGCATCAGACATCAGGCGCGAGCCGCTCTTTACGAATTCGCGCGCCGTGTGGTCGTATGCCCGGCACCAGGTGTCGCTTTTGGACCGGCAGAGAATCGGTCTCGCCCTCGAAGAAGGCGGCCCGCAGTCGCTCGCGGAGTTGGAAGAGCGGGCTCGTCCTTCCCGCGACATTGTCGCCTCCGTCTGTGCTCTGGCATGTGCAGATCTGGTCAGCCTCAATATCCATCACCTTGCGCTGGGGCGGGCCACTGTCGTCTCAGCGCGATAGCCAACGCTTAACGCCACGACCCGAACGGAAGGAATGCGACCGTCGCGCTGGGGCGTGCTGTGAACATGGCACGTAGCACGATGCTGCCCGCTCCCAATTCGGCCTTGAAAGGCTGCTCTCGATGGAGTGACGAATGGACCTGCAAGCGGCGGCTCCGCGCGACCTCCTCGCACGAGCCTACCTCGACATGTTGGCGGCCGAGGCGGGGACGAACAGCGGGCCGCTTCTGCGCAGCGGCAACCCTGACGATCCGATCGAGCGACTTATCGAAGATCTGTCGACGGCCCCCGAGTCGGTCGGGCGGACATCGATCCGGGCAGACCTCGCCGCCGCGGCCGTGCTCGTCGCGCGTGCAATCGAATCAGTGAGCGGGCTCACTCGCGAACTGCGTCGCGGCTGCCCCGTTGTGTCGCTCGCCGCGCACGCCGCCGAGGTCATTTCTCTCGTTAGGCAGGTCCTGACGACGTGTGCTTTCGGCCCAGACTCGAAGGTGCTCGAGGAGCGAACGTTCGACCGACAGTATACGCGCGCCGTGCTGCTGGTGGCCAGAGACGGGGCATCGAACGAACACAAGGCTGAACGCGGAAACGACATGATCGCGAAGGCTCTGCACGCCCGTGCTCCCGTTTTTGGCGTTGCGCCGGATCCACGGCGCCACCTGCCGCGCGATCTCCTGCGTGCAGCCGAACATCACCTTTCACTCGGTCACCTTGACGCCTCCGCAATCGCACTTGTGATCGAAGCGGTTACCGGAAGATCTCCAGCGATTGCCCTGGACGAGCAGCTCGTACGGGCGGTTGACATCTCGGATCTTGCGCTGTCGGTTCGTTCCGGTCGTACAGCGGACGATTGCGTTAAACGTCTGGAAAAGATCGTTTCCACGAAGAGTTTTTTTGACCATCGTGGTCCGGGTCTCGAGGAACTCGCGGGCTACGGCGCAGCCCGCGAGTGGGGGCTCAATCTGGCCGTGGACTTGTACGAATACCGTGCGGGGCGGCTGGATTGGGAATGCATCGAAAAGGGCCTGCTTCTGTCGGGGCCGCCCGGTGTCGGCAAAACCCAGTTCGCTCGCGCGCTCGCGAAGAGCGCCAACGTGCCCCTCGTGGCCACCTCGGTCGCGGATTGGAACGCGGCAACTTACCTTTCGGGCACATTGGCTGCGATCAAAGCATCTTTCTCGCAAGCGCGTCAGCTTGCGCCCTGTATCCTGTTCATCGACGAGTTAGACGGAATTTCGGATCGCGCTACCTTAACGAGTGAATTTAGAGAATACTGGACACAGATTGTAAACCTCCTATTGGAACTGTTGGCGGGTATCGAGGAGCGGCCCGGCGTCGTCGTGATCGGCGCGACCAATCATCCCGATCACATCGATGCCGCGGTCAAAAGGGCGGGACGTCTCGATCGCACGATCGAAATCGAGCTGCCTGACGCCGAGAGCCTGGCCGCGATCTTCCGCTTTCACCTGCAGGACGCCCTGCCCGCCGCCAACTTGATGCCTGCCGCTCTCGCGGCCGCCGGCCGTACCGGCGCAGATGTCGAGGCCTGGGTCCGGCGCGCAAAGTCACGCGCTCGGCGCGCCAAGCGTGAACTTGCGCTCGATGATCTCCTTCTCGAAATCCGCTCGGGCCGTGAAGGGATGCCGCAAAACCTGAGGCGGTCCTGTGCCGTACACGAAGCCGGGCACTTGGTCGTCGGCGTCGCTCTCGCCGTCTTCGAACCGCGGGCTCTCACGATCCTGGACCATGGCGGTGCGACGTGTGTCGAGCTTTCGCGGGCCAATTCACAGACCCAAAGCGGCATCGAAAACTACGTTGCGACGCTGCTGAGTGGGCGCGCCGCCGAAGAACTGCTGCTGGGTGGCTCGCACGCGACAGCCGGAGCCGGAATAGGGGACGACAGTGATTTCGCGCGCGCGACCCAGGCGGCGACCGATCTGGAATTGAGATTCGGCTTCGGAGTGATCGGCGTCGCACACTTCTCCGATCGGGCCACCGACATGCTTCTCCAGGATCCATCGATCGTGGCGTTGATCACGAAGCGCCTGGATCGCTGCTTGACGCGTGCGCGCGAACTAATTGCGACCAACCGACATGCGGTCGAAGCCGTGGCCAAGCGGCTGGAACAGACCGGCTACTTGGATCGAGTGGCCATCGCCCAATTGTTGAAGGCGTATCCTGTGCGAAGCGCCGAACCTGCCAGCAGAAACTGTGGAGCGATCGAATGATCAAAGTGACGGTCGAAATCCTTCCTGGCGGCTACGCAGAAGGCCGACATACCATCGGCCTGATGCACATCGCCAACATCTCCAACCTTGCGCCGCGGAGTGACTACAGGGTCGACTTCATGGAAGGAGACAATCCGTTCGCCGGAACGAAGGCGCGAGCCTCCACGGTTTACGTGCGTAATCATGATCGGAAACAGAGTGCCTGGTCTTTGATTGCGGCTGCTCTCGCCGCACTGAAGCGCGCGGAGGTCGGTCAAAGGTCGGAGTGAGCTGGGTGGCACAGTGTGTGCGGAGCGGAACCGTCCGGGCGGTGCTTCGGAGGCGAAGGTACTCTTGCCGAGGCTTTGACGACGACGGTGCCGACGACCGTCTGCGATCTGGCGAGCAGAGCGGAGCGTTCATGACGGTCCGAAACAACGAAAGGACGGGTCCTTGAAGCGTCGCGCGTTCTTCCGAGAGGGTCTTCCGCTCACGTTGGGCGCCCCCTTTGGCGACGAGATAGTTTCGACACTCGGCTGGCGCGAAGCGCTGATCGCGTTGGCAATCGCTTGCCGAAGATCTGGCGTCGAGCGCGCGGCGACCGGGTCCGCTTGATCTTCGAGGCTGCCGGCGCCTCGGAGCACGCCTCTCGCCCGCTCCCGACCGATCTGCGGCGGCCCGGTCGCCGAAAGGGGCGGCGGCGCCGCGCAACGGAAACATCCGCGAACGACCTTCTACTTCACCCGACGATGGAGCGCACATGCCGACGAGCGACTTGAATCCTTCGAGCGACTGCCCCTCCTCCGCCGTCATCCACCGTCCGTTCGGCGGCGTCCACGGCTATCGCCGCATCAGCGACCGCGCCTCCCGCGCCGTGGTGCATGCGTTTCCCATGTCCGACCTTCCGCGGGTCGCCGCGGCCGGTTTGCTGAGCACGCCCGGCACCTACGCGATGACGGACGGCAAAGTGGCGTACATCGGCGAGAGCAGGAGGCCGAGCCGTCGCCTTTCGGAGCACGCGGCCGACTCCGCCAAGGAGTTCGCGCGCGAGGTCTTCGTCGTCGGCGGCTGCCAGGGCGCAGCGTTCGACAAATTGCTTGCCGTGGACCTCCAATTCAGATTGACGCGTCGCGCCGTCGAAGCGGGAGTAGTTGCGGTCTGGAAGGGCACGAATGCGCAGGAGCCTGATCTCACCGATGCCGAGCGCGCCACGCACGACCGCATCGCCGCCGACGCACTGCGCCTGCTGCACGATGCCGGCTGCCGGATCTTTCATCCCCTCGTCGGCCCCGGCATATCGGCGCAGCTCGAAGAGGCACCACCGGATGACCCGGTGGACCCCGCCGATTCCGAACCGATGTCGATTGGCGTTTCCACGGTCCCGCTCGGCAGTCAGGAGTTCGAGCTACGCTACGGAGGGCTGTGGGCCCGCGGCTATTGGGCGGGCGGGCGGTTCGTCGTCAGCGCCGGATCCGAGGTCAGGCAGGCGATTAACGACAGCGCCCCGCCCCTCACGCGCTCCCGCCGCGCCGAACTGTTTGCGGCTGGCGTGCTGGCGCCGATTGCGGGCGTCGGCGACCGGCGCAGGCTCACCGTCGCGATCTCGTTTCCGAGCACCTCGATTGCCGCGAAGGTCCTCGCCGGCGCGCACAGCGCGGGCAAATGGGTGCCCCGCGATCCCTCGCTGGCGGTGTTGCTGGCGTAGAAGTGCTGCTGCGGCGGCGAGGATGGCGTGCACGTCGCCGCGGCACTCTTCGGCAGGGGTGGAGACGAAAGTGATCAGAAAAATGGCATCCATGGAAGCGGGGGAACTGGAGCGCATGGCGGCGATCCTGGAATCGAGTGGGCAATACCGGATCTTCCGGCGTCTGGAGCCGCGCTCCGTCTATCATTTGCCTGACTGGACGATGCGGCCACACCGCGGCATATTTCTCGAACTTGAGACCACGGGCCTGGATTCCGCGTGCGACGAGACCATCGAGATCGGCATGGTGCCGTTCGACTTCGCACCCGACGGCCGCATTTTCTCCGTCCACGAAACCCTCAGCCGCTTCCGCGATCCTGGACGCCCCATACCCGCCGAGGTCTCCGCCATCACGGGCATCACCGACGACATGGTCACGGGCAATTCGACCGATCCCGCCGAACTCGAGCCTTTTTTGGGCGAGGCCGTCGTCGTGACCGCGCACAACGCCGCCTTCGACAGACGCTTCGCCGAGCGGTTGTGTGGCACCTTCGCGCGCCTGGCACGGGCGTGCTCCTGGTCGGAGATTCCATGGGCGGAGGAGGGTTTCGTCGACGGCGCGAAGCTCGGCAACCTCGCGTCGGCCAGCGGCTTCTTCCACGACGGTCATCGCGCCATCGACGACTGCCGCGCCGGGCTTGAGGTCCTGTCTCGAGTCTTGCCGCGAAGCGGTCGCCGCGGTCTCGACCTGCTGCTCGAATCCGCGCGGGCGGCGCCCCGTTCGAACTTCGCGACATCCTCAAGCGGCGCGGCTACCGCTGGCACCCCGGCGAGAATGGCGGGACGCGAGCTTGGTTCATCGACGTCAGTGGCGGCGCTCACGATGCGGAACGCCAGTTCCTTCTCCAGGATATCTCCCGACGGGACGACTTCGAGATCGATGCGCGGCGCCTCGATGCGTTCGACCGGCACTCCGATCGTTGTTGATCCGGGTTGGGTCGCTGTCGTCGACCCGATTGCGCTCCGCGGTCGGGCCCTTTCCCGCTTGTGAACCGACGGAGGCTCCGCACCCGGCATGGCTACCTCATCGCGTCCCAGGCCTCCCCGGGGTGGAGGAACGTCCCGACCCGCAGGACTGGAAGGCCGACGAGTTAATGACGCAGGACGAGGCCGCGGCATTGTTCTGGCCGCGCGGGCCCCCGCGCAGGGCCTCACTGAGGCGCGCGTACCACAAGGGGCTCTTCCGCTTCGCGATCCACGAAGCGGCGCACGCGGTCGCCGCGACCATCCCTCGCGCGGCACGGTGGGATACGTGTCGCGGCGGACCGAAGGCCGTTCGGGCGGCCGGACCGTCATCGATCACGCGGACGACGATCTCCAGACGCGGCGCACGATCGAGGACCGCGTCGTGGTCACGCGCGCCACCGAGCGCATCTTCACCGGCGAGATGTCGAGCGGCGGCCCCGGCGATCTCGATGTCGCCACGCGACAGATCGCCGAACTTTACGCGACGTTCGGCCTCGGCGGCGATCCCCTCCACCTCGGCGCCGGCACCAGCCTGCTGGGCGAACTCGCGCTCAGCCCCGATCTGCGAGGGCGCGTCTCCCGCGATCTGCGTCGGCTGGAGAAACGCGCGGCGACGCTCATGCAGGCGAACCGCGACGCCGTGTTCGCCGTGTTCGCCGTGGCGACGAAACTCGCGGAGAAGCGGCATCTCGACGGCCGGGCGATCGAGGAGATCGTGCGCGAGCGCCTGGTCGCGCCGGCGGGCTCGCGACGGCACTGGCGCGCGGTCGGCGATGCGGACCTGCGAGGGACCCGCGAAGACGGAGCAGACTGACGGAGGAATCCTTGGAATCGAAACCTTGAAAGATCGATTTGCCGCCGCGGCCGGCCCGCGTGGCGCAGGCCCGACGGCCGCTCCGAAATCGGATCCTTGAGAACGCAAATGGAGGAATCCTTCATGGCACCGAAGCCTCGCCGCATCGCCGCACGTCCTCGTCCCGAGGATTGGGGCGAGGACGAACTGCTCAGCCTCACGGAAGCGGCCGCGTTGATGTGGCCGGACGGCCCGATCACCGCGAGTACGTTGCGCACCGCCTACCGCGCCGGCCTGCTGTCGACCGTGTTACTCGCGCGGAAGTTGATGACGACCAAACGCGCCGTGAACGAGATGACGGAAGCCGCGCGGCGGCCGGCGCGGCAGCGGCCATGACAGTGCGCGGCGCCTCCGCGATGCGCGTGCCGGCGTCCGGTAACGGATCGGGCGCGGCGGATTCTTCGCGCGCTTTACGGAAGCGGCGGCATCGTGTTGGAGGGAAACGTCGTCGCGGAACGCCGAAACGTGTGACGCTGCGACCCGATCCGCGCCTGTGGTCCGAGCACGAGCTTCTCGGACTGCACGAAGCGTGTGCGCTGCTATGGCCGCGAGGCCCGGTGACGCTCTCTTCGCTGCGGACGGCGACCGCGCACGGCGAGCTCGCCTACGTGCGGATCGCCGGTCGGATCTACACGACGCTCGCCGCGATCGCGGCGATGACGGAGTGCCGACGGTTTTCCGCCGGCCGGATGTCGGAAGAGGCCTGGAACGCCCATCTCGCGACGCTGCTGAAGAAGCACCGCCGCGGCGGATAGGCGACCGGGAAAAGCTGCAACGAGCCGAAACTGGCGGCGCGCGAATGCGCCGGTGTCCGTCGCCCAGGGCGGGGGGCATGTCCCGCAACGAGAAGGAGAACCACCCATGCCTACCGAAGACGACTTTCATCTGCGGACCGCGCCGTCGACGAACATCGACGGCTACGACATGACGGTCGAGCAGGCGCTCGCCCTGGTGCCCCGAGAGTTCGAGCGCACCTTCGGGCTCGGTCTCACGGGCCTCGACGACGTGCCATTGGTCCGGCCCGGCATCTTCCTCGATCGCGCGCCGAAGGGCTGCGAGTGGTACGTCCGGCACTGCGCCCCGCCGAAGAACCCCGGACCGCGGGTCCGCAAAGAGCCGGCGTTCGACCTGGTCGTGAAGAGCCCGCGGCGCGCGCTGCCCGAGGCGGGCGGCGGCATCGCCGTCGCTCCGAGGATCATCCGACTGAAGGCCAAGGAGCCGAATGCGGCGAGACTCGAGGCGCTGGTGTTCCTCGCCCGCAAGCAGGGGCGCACCCGCCGCGCGACCGACTGGCCGATCGGGCCCATCCTGGCGCTGCGCGTCGCCGACGTGCTCGGCAGGTACAAGGCCGACTGCCTCGCTCTGCCGCCGGGCGGCGGAGAGGAGGAGACGAGCACCCGCCAGACCTACATCTACTCGATCGACGCCTTCTGCAAGGCGCTGCCCGAGCTCGAGGTCGCCGACGTCACCGACGCCGTCGTCGCCCGCTATCTGGCGTGCCCCGGCGACCGCAGCAGGCGCTCCAGGCTCACCGACCTCTACACCGTCAGGCGCTCGCTGAAGATCGGGCTGGGGCTGCTGGGAGTGCCGCCGACCTACAACAGCCATTTCCAAATTCCCGACCCGGGCATGCTGCCGAAGACCGCCTGGACGCCGCCCGAATTCGATCGGCTGCGCGCGGCCGCCGACGGCTGGGTCTTCAACACCGACGGCACGCCGGTCATGATCCCGGGTCCCGAGGGTCTGGTGCAGCTGCGCCGCTTCGATGCCTGGAGCTGGGAGGGGCGGAAGGCCTGGCGCCGCGCGATTCCCTTCCTCGCCTACACCGTGAGCCGCCACGGCCGCCTGCCGATCACCCGCTGGGTCCCACCCGAGGTGGAGCCCAAGGGCCGGAAGCTGCGGAAACACGACCGCCCCTGGATCGAAGCGACCGACCACGGCATCTACTACCACCGAGACGGCGAGGTCCACCACGACGGCGGCAAGCGCCGCGGCGGGAACAAGGTCCCCGCCGAGTTCGAGGCGGAGGTGCGCGCCTGGTACGAAGCGGATCTCGCGGAGGGCATCGAGTGGGTCTTCCACAAGCGCGACGGCTCGCCCTACGCCGGCAGCAAGCTGTGCCGCAAGACCTTCGACGGCATCGTCAAGGACGCCGGCATCGATCCGGACCGCGTGCCGCATCACCTGAAGGATCTCGCCGTCGACTGGAGCGACGAAAGCGAGATGGACCGCGACACCCTGGCGGCGCATGCCGACACCACCGCGCGCACGCTCGGCAAGAAGTACGGCGATCCGCGGCGGAAAGCCCTCATCGAAACGGCGGCCAGGCAGATGACGCAGGGTCCGTGGCGCGAGCGCGGCGAGCGCAAGGCCAATGTGGCCCGGCTGTTCGGCGAGGCGGCCGACCGGCGCGCGGCGGCGCCGACGGCCGGCCGCAGACGGCGCCCGGCCGAGGGCTAGGCGGGCCCGCTTCCATCCGCCCCGACGACTGCCAAGGCCCGCCACGCCCCCCGCGTGGCGGGCCTTTCTTCGTCCCCGTTTCACCCGCCGCCGCGGCGGCCGGCCGCAGACGGCGACCTGGGCGACGATCGCGACCGGAGGTCGCCTCAGGGCGTTTCGGGGGGCGCGATGCGCCCGCGCCCGTCGCCGCGCCGTCGCCGCGGTCTTCTTCCGTTCTCCCGAAAGGACGGAAATCCCCGGGGATTGAGGAGGGTACCGGCCTTTCGAACCATGTAGGGCCGGTACCCGCGCGCATTGAAATGCCGAGGCTTTTCGGAACGTCCGGGGCGGATTGGGGGCGCTTCGGGGGTCCCGGATGTGGCGGATCCATCCCTACTCATCGCCGCGCCGTCGCCGCAACGACGAGGATCGGCGGACCGGCGCGGTCGGCGATAGTCGCCGCGGACGCCGAGACCGGGCCGGCGGCGCTCCGGCCCGGCGGATGGTCGCGCGGTCCGGCACCGGGCTGCGGAGCCGCCGGAACGCTCGAAGGAGCGCCGGCACGTCGGCTGGCATCACAACTGCGTGACCAACGCGTGATCGAAAACCGCGCCGCCTGCGGGGTCTCAGCGGTCGGAAGCGGTCCCGACGAAGCGAAAGGCGCGACCGCGAGCAACCAACTGAACGAACTGGGTTTTCGCGCAACAGGCGAACCGATGCCGATGCGACGGGGGAACCCGCGGTCCGGTTCCGGATCCGCTCCGATTCCCAATCCTTGGAATGCGGGTTCCGAGGATGGCTTCGCGCCGGGGCCGGACCGAAGATTCCGGCCGGCCGGCACGGCGCCTCCGACGCGCCGGTCCGGAATCGGATTTCGAATGCTGGCGAGGCAAGCCGACCGCAATTCGCGCGTTTCCGCACGATCGCGGCTTAGTTCGGCGATTGCCCCGCCGATGCAGTATCGAACACGTTCACGACGCAGTGGTAGTTGTAGGTGACGCGACCGACGAGGTCCTTCCTCACGTCCTCGCTGGCGCTTGAACTCTCGAGAATCTTGCCGGGAAATTGCGGGCCGTAGGTGGCGACCGCCTGCGCGCAGGCTTCGCCCTGGCTGTGGCCGCCGCCGATCCAGCCCGTCGAGTAGCTGAGCGACTGGATGAGTCTGCCCTTCGAAGGCGGCGCTCCTGTCGTCGTGTTCTGTCCCCCGCTCGACGGAGGCGCCTGCCCGTTTTGAGCCCGCGCTTGCGTCGGGGCGAGCGGATTGGTCGTTATGGTGCAGACGGACGTGTATTCGGATCTCGACGCGTTGGTCCCGCCGACGGCTTCCGTGCCGGGAATTTCGGCTCCCTTCTTTTCGCGAAGGAAGTCGTTCACCCGCGCCCTCAAGGCGTCGTTGGTTACGAGGTTGAAGCTCAGCAGGAAGTAGAGACGACACGTGTTCTGCACCTGATCGGTCGACTTCACGGCCTCCGAGATCAACGACGATTCGGCTTTGTATTTCTCCGCCTCCATCTCGGTGTCGTGCCGCGTCTTCTCCGTCACTATCTGCTTGCGTCCGGTGTAGTAGGAAACTCCGATGCTGGCGAACGCAGCGATGAGACCGCCCACGACGGCCACCATGAGCGGATCGCTGCGCTTCTGTGAAAGCTCCCGCTCCTGCAGATCGATCTTCCGTGCCTCCGCTTCGAGCTCATCCTGATGTTTCTTCTGCTCGAAAAGGAACGAGACTCGGATCGGGGAGCTTCCCGTCCTTCCCTTCCGGGGCGGGACCGACCATTTCGAGGCCTCTTGACCGTCTGCAGGAAATCGACGGCGAATGAAATCTTCTTGGAAGCAACGACAGTTTTCTGCGCGTCTGTCAAGTTGCAAAACTTGACTTTGCCACTCCACGCTGCCGCCGGTTTCGCAGACAGCCGCGACCGTCCTTCAGGACTTCAGCACCTCCATCACCTCGGACTCCCGATCGTGACGGAAGGCGCCGTTTCCGAAGTCGGGTGCCGGAGTAGGGTCTCGCACCGGGTCGGCTCAAGTTCGCCCTCACGCCGCTACGGTCGCTCCCGCCCTGCGCTGACCGCGACGCCGCCGGTCCCGAGGTTCGACCGGCGCGGCGACCTCGTACCTCGGATACTTCAGTATCTCCGACCGCATCACGTCGGGCGGCACCTCGCCGTAGTCCTGGCCCTCCGTCCGCGGGACGTGGCCCTGGATTGCGTCGAGGATCAACCAGATCATCTTCGCGCGGGGCCCCTCAGTCTTGAATCGATGCCGCCAACCGTGGTTCGGGGCAACAGTCGGATCCTTGATCTCCAGGGTGTTGCGCACCCAATCGGCGAGCTTGTTGCCGACGGACGTGCACGTCCGGTTCTTGCGGTCCTTCTTCCGCTGCCGCGCTACCGAGTAGAACAACGGCGCGGCCCCCCTTTCTTCCATCGCGCCCGCTCGACGAAGCCCATTCCTTCAGGTGTGGATGCAGCGGGACGGTGCGCTTCCGGCTGGTCTTCACGGTCCCCGCCTCGGGGCGTGATCCGGATGCGCTCGATGCTCTCGAAGGTCACCACGTCGCAGGCCCGTAGCTGCGTGATCTCGTTCACGCGTGCTCCGGTGCATACACAGGGCCACGGTACCCAGCGGCGCGCCCCCGCGTTCTCTTCCGTCATGAACCCGTTCGGAGGCGCAAGCGCGGCTGCGAGGATCGTCGCGGCTTCCTGGTGATCGAAACCGCGCATCTCGGTCTCGTGCTTTTCGGAGATCTCGACGAAGACCTCGGCCGAAGGACCGTACGGCAGCTTCTTCATCTTCTTCGTCCACCCGACGAAAGTCCCTGCGGAGGCGATGTAGCCGTCGCGCACCGTGATCGGCGATAGCTTCGTCGCCAGCAGCGCGTCGCGCCAATCGAGCAGATGCTGCTCGGTGACGCGGCTCCTGTCGTCGGTGCCGACCCTCTTGATCAGTTGGGCGAAGTACGGCTCCCACTTCTTCTTGGTCGACGCCGAGAGCGCCTTGGCGGCGTCGAACTCGGCCCAAAGCGCGGCGAACATCTTCGCGGGATTCGGTAGTTCGAATTTTGGAAAGGTCGGCGACCTGCAGGTTGGGCGTGTAGTCCCGCCTCGCGTCTTCAAGAGGGTTTTCGCCGCGAGTTCTTTAGCCTCCACGTAGGCCTGAAGGAAGGATTCGAACTTTGCGCCGACGAGGTGGATTCCCTTCCATTGGAGAAAGGCCCGCGCCTCTGGCCGAGAGATGAAACGACTTGGCCTACTTCGCGACGACGCAGAGCTTTCGTGGCACGTGGCTGATGGCGGTTTTAAACATGGCATCACCGTGCATACCACCTCAAGTTGCACGACTGTATTTCGGATGGCGATGCGGCAAACTCCCGTGCGAGGGAAGCCGCGTCGTGAGGCCAGGCAAGCTGAATTCGATACTTCGCGGCTGAACAGCCAATCGGATTTAGCGGTGGGCTCCTAACGCATCGGCCCCTGCGACGAGGCGGACTAAGGTCGCCGCTTGGCTGAATTTTTCTTCTTGACAATTAATAGTTGTAAGCCTTCATTGTTGTCGATTGAGCATCGTTCTTTTTCGTTGCGCGTCGCTAGGCGGATCTTGAAATAGCCTAATCCTACCCGTCACCAAAACGCGCTAGAGCCATTGCTGGAGGAAGCGAGCCATGCGAAAGAGCTCTGCCCTATCTCTCGGACTCGCAGGCGCCTTGGTGCTTATCGCAGCGCTCTCGCGGCCGGCCTTCGCGCAAAACGCCGCCGACGCCGCGCCCGACATCAATCCGCCGGTCGCCAATTGCAATCCGACGCCTGATACCACGCCGCGCGGTTCGGCGACGCGAACCCCGGTCACGCCGGACCTCCTAACCTTGGGCCAGCCCTGCCAACAGTTGGTCAATATCACCGGTCCATTCGGCGACGACTCACTTGCCAATCGCCAGCGCGGCTTCGATTTCTACTCGTGGCTCACCTTCATCGCCATGAACTCCCCCTCCGGCGGAGGCCAGATCGGCAAGGGCAGCAGGCCCGGCGGTGATGACAAGACCAAGTGGGAGAATTTGGAGAACTTTCGCCCGCTTGCCGACATCATGCTCAAGGACGGCGCCGAACCGGAATGGGGCACACGCATCGTGCCCCACAAGTGTGCGCCGCTGGATACGCCCAAGGGCGAGAAGATCATCGTCCAGCTCGCCGAGGACGCGTTCAACCAGCCTTTCAAGACCGGTCCCCTGATCGATCAGGACGGCAATTACGCGCTGTTCGACATCCTTTTGAACAAGCCGATGTTCTCTTACATCCACGACAGGGGCCTCTACAGCAAGAAGGGCCAGCAGGCGTTCAAGGAGGCGGTGGATTTCCCGATCGGCGTCAATCCCAGCAAGGACAAGGACGGCAAGGACACTCCCGGCCGGATGGGCGCGATCATGCTCAAGGTCTCCTACCGCATCCTCGATCCCGTCAAGAACAAGGACATCATCAGCGAGTTTCACACCCGCGATGCCCTGATCTATTTCCCCGGTCCGCCCATAACCAAGGAAGGGCCGGCCTGTGTCGAAAAGAAGCTCGGCCTGGTCGGCTTCCATGTTGGACACAAGACGAATTTCGCGCCGCAATGGGTCTGGACCTCGTTCGAACATGTCAGCAACGCGCCGGATGAGAACGACATCGGCAGCGGAAACCTTCTGAAGCGCTACAATTTCTACAAAGCCAAATGCGACGGCTGCGCCCCCAACGAGACGCCGCTCAAGCCGTGGGCCCCGCCGCTGTCCCTGCAATTTCCGACCACGTTCAGGAGCCAAGTGGTCCGAAAGACCATGCTGCCGCCACTTGTTCTTAAAGAGATTACCGATCTCAACAAGCAGTTCCAGGCCCTTCTCAAGGGCACGGTCTGGGAGCACTACATGCTGCTCGCCACGCAATGGCCAAGCGAGTTCGACAACCCGACCGATCCGCTCGGCGCGCCGGCGCCGACCTATCTTGCCAATTCGACGCTGGAGACCTTCAGCCAAGGCAAGGTGCCGCTGGCCTCGTCGAGCTGCATGGCTTGTCACGGCAATGCGGTCGATTTCCAATTGAGCCGCGAGGTCGCTCCCGGCACGATCAAGGGCTTCAACCAATCGGACTTCACCTTCACCTTGGAAAAGGCGCAGTGATGTGTATGGCGACAATGCCGCGCGATCATCCAGCCTGCCTCGAACAATAGGAACAATCGTGATGAGTGATCCACATCTGTCGCGAGATAGAAGTCAGGGCGAGCAAGGACACGAGCTGACACGGCGTACGATCCTGGCCGGCGTGGCGGCGACCACCGTTACCACCGGTGTCGTGGGCGTGGAGATCCACGCCCAGGCGAAGGTGCAGCCGCCAACGGAGGCCCAACCGGACGATATGCGCGCCTTCATCTACCTGTCGTCGGCGCTGACAGGAATTGCTCCGGGCAAGCTTGCGCCCGGCTTCGGCGTGCCGCCACCGACCGATCCGATGAAAGTCAATCAGGGCTCAGATCCCGTCGACATCAAGCACGCTTATTTCGACTGGCTCACCAAGAACGCGCCCAAGACCTTCCCGGCGCTGCTCAAGATCGCAAAGGACAAGGTGGGCGCTGCGGACCGCGACGCGGCCATCATCCAGCAGGTTGTCGCCGGCGAGGACACCAAGTATCTCGGGCGCAGCATCGTGCTGATATGGTACCTCGGCGCCTGGTATGCACCGGCCGATCTCAAGAAGGCCGCCGACAATCCAGGCACCCGACCCGACTTCGCCGTCATCTCGCCAGACGCATATACGCAGAGCTGGGCTCTGTCGGTCGCCCAGGCGCATCCGATGGGCTTCAGCCGCTTCCAGTTCGGCTACTGGTCGCACCCGCCGCGGGAGATCAAGGATTTCATCGGATAACGGCTGGAATTTCTGGGAGACGTGCGCATGGTCGACGCAATTCGCAAGGACGGGGGCAAGGTCTGGGATGTCGTCATCGTCGGCTCCGGCTTTGCCGGCGCATTGATCGCCAACGAGCTCGGCAAGGCCAGGAAGCAGGTTCTGATCTTGGAAGCCGGCGCCGGCATTCCGACAAATATCAACACCTACATGGAACGCTTCTACATGGCCGGCGCGAAGGTGCCTGAAAGCCCCTACACGCCTGACATCTTCGACAAAAATGGGTTGATCGATCCCTCGACCGTCAATGCCGGCCGACCGAACGTGCTGAGCCTGGGTCCCAAGAAAAAATTCGGCGACTGGACCGACCCGAAGCAAAGCTACCTGATCCAGATCGGTGAGAGCCCGTTTGCCTCAACTTATGATCGCGTCGCCGGCGGCACCGGACACTGGCTCGGTACCAGCCTCAGGTTCGTGCCCAACGACTTCAAGATGAAGTCGGCCTACGACAAGTTTGTCGATTGGCCGATCAGCTATCAGGATCTGTCCTGCTGGTACGACGCCGCGGAGGCGGAGATCGGCGTCTCCGGCGACGTCGCCGACCAGGAATATCTCGGCATCAAGATTGCCAAGAGCTATCCGATGCAGCGGATTCCGCCGTCGATGGTCGACCAGTATGTCGACCAATCGCTGAACGGCGCGCCCTTGACGGATGCCGAGACGTCTTTCCTCGGCATGGGCAAGCCCGTCACCCAAATCCCCGTGCGTAGCCTGCCGGCCGCACGCAATTCCGAGCCCTATCGAAGCCGGCGCGCCTGCGCCGGCAACACCAATTGCATCCCGATTTGCCCGATCCAGGCCAAATACGATCCGACGGTATCGCTGAACGACGCAATGAGCACCGGCTCTGTGAAGATGATGGACCGCACGGTCGCCAGCGACATCGTCGTCGGCGAGAACGGACGCATCAGCCAGATCAACTATATCCAGTATCAGCGCGATCAGGGACCATTCAGCGAAGCGAAGATGGGATCGGTGAAGGCGAAGGCCTTCGTGATCGCAGGCAACGCGATCGAAACCGCGCGACTTCTGCTGATGTCTCGCGAAAGGAAGGGCATCGCGAACAGCAGCGGCATGGTCGGCCAGCACCTGATGGACCATCCCTACTATGTCGCCTGGGGCATGGTGCCCAAGCAGATCTTTCCCTATCGCGGCCCGCTGATCACCTCGGGGATCGGCGATCTCTGCGACGGACCGTTCCGGCGCGAGCGCGGCGCGTTTCGCGTCGACATCGGCAATGAGGGCTTCAATTTCGTGATCGGCGGCGACCCCAACATCACCACCGTCGATTTCGTTAACGGGTTGAACAACAGCGGCGTGAACACAGGTGGCCAGACCCTGTTTGGCAAGGACCTCTCCGCCAAGCTGAACGAGAGCTTCACCCGGCAGTTCCGCTGCGGCTTCCTGGTCGAGCAGTCGCCCGATCCCTGCAACAGGGTCACCCTGTCCAAGACGCATGTGGACGGGTTGCGTCTGCCCCGGCCGGAGATTTCCTATTCACTCTCCGACTACACAAGAAAGGGGATTGCTGCCGCCCACCAGATGAAGAACCTGCTCTTCAGCAAGATGCGGATCACCGGAACGAATGACCTCACCAAGATTGCGTCCAATGACCCCACCCGGTTCACAGAGAAGATCAACGGCGATGACGTCCCGCTCAACTATACCGGCGCTGGGCACATCATGGGCACCTTCAGGATGGGCACCGCGCGCGGCAATTCGGTCGTGAACGATATGCAGCAGTCATGGGACCATGCGAATCTCTTCCTGGTCGGAAGCGGCACGTTCCCGACTGGAGCGACCAGCAATCCGACCTTGACGATCGCGGCACTCAGCCTGCGTACGGCCGATCACCTCATCAAGCGGGTGCTGTGACCGGCCGCGCCGGCTTCGGCTCCCTCGGAGACAGGTCATGAAACTGCAGGGCGTTCTTCTCTCCTTGGCTGCGATGTGCCTGGCGTTCGCTCTGTCGCCACGCGCCATATCTGCAACCAGCTGTCCGAGCGCGCCAAGCTTGCCCTCCTCCGACGGCTCGCTGCCGCAAAATATCGGCATCCTCAAGCTTCAGTTGCTCGACTACAAATGCTTCGGCGCCTATGACCGCGACGTCGCAGCTGTGCTCAGCGAGGCTCAGGTCTATGTCACGCAACGGAGCGCGGCTGTGGCGCCCGGCGAGACGCTCGCCATCGTGCTCGACATCGACGAGACCTCGGTCTCGAACTGGGCCAATCTCGCCGCCGACGATTTCGGCTTCTTTGCCAAGGGCGAATGTACCTTGCAGCCGCAGGAGCCCTGCGGCTTCGACAACTGGATCACCAATCAGACCCCCGATCCGATCAAGCCGACGCTCGATCTCTTCAATCTGGCGAAATCCAAGGGCGTCAAGATGTATTTCATCAGCGCACGACGCGAGGACCAGCGCGACGCCACGGTCCGCCACCTGACCGCCAACGGCTACAAGGACTGGAACGACCTCATCCTCAAGCAGCCTGCCGATCCGAAGGACGTGTCAAAATTCAAGAGCGCTGCGCGCGAGAAGATCGAGGCCAGCGGCAAGAAGATCATCGCCAATGTGGGCGACCAATATAGCGACCTCGCCGGCGGCCACGCCGAGCGAGCCTTCAAGGTGCCCAATCCCTTCTATTTCATTCCCTGACCGCGCGCCGCCGAGCGCACTGCGTCACAGCTTGTGCGGCGAGCCGCGATAGCCCTCGCTGTCGGCATACTGGAAGAAGCCCCGCGCCTGGGCAAGGCACTCGGAATTGGTCAGCACCTTGCCCTGCCCCGATCCCGGCGCGTCGGGAAAGCGATAGTTGGGGAATTTGAGCTGCATGCCGTCGAGCTGCTTAGCGCCGTCCTCGAACAGATCATGCGCGGCGTCGGTGCACAGGAAGGACGTGACGCCCTTGTCGAAATCGACAAACGTCTTGTCCGGCGAGACAAAGAACGCGCGGTTGGTGTCGTTCTTGGCTTTTGCCTCGACCATGTTGTGGCCGAACTCGAGATTGGCGTCGTTCAACTGCTTGAAATATTTGAGCCCGACATCGTCGCCCGAAATCGGAATCGGCGCGCCGGGCACGGTGCCGACGGGGTTGGCGAGATTGAACATGATGTTGCCAATCTTGTAGGCAGTGAAATCGTTCTGCAAGTAGATGATCTGCTTCACGCCGGCGAGCGACATCACGCCGGAACATTGTGCGCAGGATTCCAGCGAGGTGTAGAGCGTCACCTCATTGAGCGAGGCCAGATGCGGCTTGCCCGGGCCGGTGCCGCGCTGTCCCGTGCGCCAGCTGTCGAACACGTCGGTCAGGCTGAACAGACGGCGCACCATGCGCGATTCCGCGTGTTCCGCGGTGCTGTGAAAGAACTCGTTGTGATTGAAATCGAAATCGATGATCTCGCCGTTGCCGTCGACCGCGACGCAGGCGATGTTGTGGCCGACATAGCGATCCCAGTTGATGCGGAACCTGTCGGGATCGTCGATCATGTCGCCGCGGTAGCGCTGGGTGGATGCCGTCGGCGAAGGCGGCTCCATCTGCTTGGTGCGCAGCGGATAGGACCCGAGCGGGCCGTGCTTGTTGCCGTTCCAGAAGCGATGGATCAATTTCATCAGGAGATAGCAGAAGATCAGGTGCCGCTCTTTCATCCCGTCATCGGCAAGTTCGGGCGCGGCCGATTTGGGATCAACCTTCACGATCTCCTTCAGCGGCTTGGTCCAGTATTTGTTGAGCGGATCCTGCTCGTTGTATCCGGGCGGCGGCTCATCCTTCGGCGCCGATTGCGCAAAGGCCGGCCCGAGCGTCGCACCCGCCAGCACGGTCGAAGCGCCCGCTGCGCCTGCGATAGCGACGATGAAATCACGCCGATTGACTCCGTCCTGATCGTCCATGGCGCAAACCCCATTTTAATTCTGACAATCCTAGAGTGTTTTCTCAACATCTTCAACCTCAGCCGTCGCGGGTCCGTTGGCAAACGTTCTCTGCCACCTCGGACTAACCACGTTTTGCGAGAGTTGAACGGATTCGTGCAAGGTCCATCCGTCCCGAAAGCAGGATAGTCCGGAAACGGCACGGCAGGTCGGATATCGACCGCTCTACGGTTTTCATCTCGGTGGGCGGCACATTGGAGCTTTTGGATGCGCCGCTCGACCTCTGCAAGCCCAGTGTCGTAACCGCCCCGTCTCCGGGGATACGAACATCGTCTGCAAGGCGGCGCCTGTCGAACCCTATACTGAGGCGGCTTGATCGATCCGCCGCCGGCCGCGGCGGCGGCGATCGCGACGCTCGGTAGGCACCTCGACCGTGTACCAGGGATGCTTCAGTATCTCCGGCAGCATCACATCGGCTGGGACTTCGCCGTAGTCCTCACCTTCGGTACGCGGTGCATGCCCCTGGATCGCATCCCGCACTTCCGCATCCATCTTGGCCCTCCGCGCGACGGTTTTGAACCGGTGCCTCCAACCGTGATTCGGGGCGACCGTCGGATCCTTGATGCCGAGCTTGCGTACCCAGTCGGCCAGTTTGTTGCCGACCGACGTGTACGCAGGATTCAAGCGATCGGGCTTGCGCTGGCGAGCCTCCGAATAGAACAGCGGCGACGACCCGGACTTCTCCTGCGCCCACTCGACAAATTTCATGTCGAGCAGATGCGGGTGCAGCGGCACGGTCCGCTTTCTGGACGTTTTCACGGTGCCGGCCTCGGGCGTGATCCGGATGCACGGGATACCCTGCGCTTCGACGATATCGCACGCCCTCAACTGCGTGATTTCGTTGACGCGGGCGCCCGTGTATGCACAGAGCCACGGCACCCACTTTCGGGCGGCCGCGTTCTCCTCGGTCATCGTCTCGTTCATCGGCGCCAGCGCCGCCGCGAGGATTGTCGCCGCTTCCGCGTCGTCGAAACCGCGCATGTCCATCTCGTGCTTCTCGGTGACCTCGACGACGACCTCGGCCGCAGGATTGTACGGAAGCTTCTTCGCCCTCTTCGCCCATCCGAAGAACGCTTGCGCGGACGCGATGTAGCCGTAGCGGACGGTGACTGGTGAGAGCTTCGTCGCCAGCAGCGCGTCGCGCCAGTCCAGCAGATGCTGTTCGGTGACGCGGCTCATGTCGTCGCCGCCGACCCGCTTGATCAACTGGGCGAAATACGGTTTCCACTTCTTCTTGGTCGACGCGGCGATCATGCGCGCCTTGACGAATTCCTCCCACAGCGCTTCGAACCTCATCGCCGGATTCGGTGGCTCGAATTTCGGGTAGTATGGAGGGTTTGCGGCCGGCTTGTAATCGAATTTCGCAGCACTCAGCAGCGTTTTCGATGCATGCTCCTTCGCTTCGACATACGCGCGCAGAAAGGATTCGAGCCTCTCGCCGACAAGAAGGACGCTCTTCCGCTGCAGGAACGCGCGCGCTTCGGAGCCGAACATCATGTGCAAGTGCGGTCCGAGCGGGCCGATCGGGGCGCGTCTGCGTTCGTCGAGTTTCCTCAACGACTGCTCCCACGCGACTGCCCTGCCTGGGTCGTCCAGATGGGCCGCCACGGTCTCGGCGTAGAACTCGCCGGCGAGGGCGGTGATCTGAAGGTGTGAGAGCTCAGTCGGAGGCGTGCCGACGATGTTGCCGCGCCACTGCCGCTCGAGCTTCAGGTTCTCTTCCTGGCAACGTAGAACGGCTTCGTCCCAGTCCTTGGTGCCCAGGCTGAACTTGATCTCGGACGGCATCCCGAACGTGCGGTACGCCTTCGGAACGCGGCGTCTGAACCAGTAAAATTCGGAGCGCGGATTCACCCACGGCTGGATCATGCGAAAGCTCACGGTGTCCACTCCTGTGTACCACCGGGACTTTACGGAAAGCCTTATTTTGTAGGTAAATGCGGAGTTTCAGGCGCTTAGCGAGGCCAATGGCGGAGAGAGTGGGATTCGAACCCACGGTACGGTTTCCCGCACACACGCTTTCCAAGCGTGCGCCTTAAGCCACTCGGCCATCTCTCCGGGAGGCCCTCTCTTGAAGGGCTGAGGCGGATTTTGCAAGGGAGCGCAGGCCGGGAGCGCGAAATTTCCACAACAGATTGAAAACATTGGGTAAATTGATAACGATGGCGGTCGCGCGCCGCGGCCTTGCGCGCGGCCGCGCGCGATTTTGGCCGGCGGTCGGTCAGGGACCGGCGCAAATCAATGAGTGCATGCGATCAACCCGCCTCTTCGTCCGGAGGCTCGCCGCAGGCGCGAGCCCGGAATCTATTGGACCGCATCGCTCCTGGAAGAACGGATGCCGGATTCCCGCTTTCGCGAGCCCCGTCGCGAGAACGCGAAGTTATGACCACTGGCCGCGCAACACATTCAGTGTCGTTCCCTGCCTAGTGCGCAATTACGCATTAGCAGGGACGACAGAACCGCGGATGGGCGAACTAACGCACCCACCCTGCATCGTCATGCTCGCTCAGTGATAGCGCGCGGCAAAATCCGCCGTGCGGCGCGGCCACAGGGTTGGTGGCTCTGGCAGCGCCGCGTTTCCCGCATTGTGCGTATCCTGCAGCGCCTCGATGAAGTCGGCGAACCATTGCTGGATGGTGCCGCTGTTGAGCTTCTCCATCATGGCTTCCCAGCGCATCCGCCGCTCGGTCAGCGGCATCGCGAGGGCCGTCGCCAAGGTGCGCGCCATGCCGTCGATATCGTGCGGATTGACCAGCAGCGCGGCGTCGAGCTCGTTCGCCGCACCGGCGAATTTCGACAACACCAGCACGCCGGGGTCCGCCGGGTTTTGCGCGGCGACATATTCCTTGGCGACCAGGTTCATGCCGTCCTGCAGCGGCGTCACGACGCCGACCTGCGCGGTGCGGTAAAGGCCTGCGAGCACGCCCTGGCCAAAGCCCTTGTTGAGGTAGCGGATCGGCGTCCAGTCGACCTCGCCATGCACGCCGTTGACGTCGGTAACGAGCTTCGCCACCTCGCTCTGCAGATTGCCGTAGGCTTCGATCGCGCCTCGCGAGGGCGTTGCGATCTGCAGCAGCGACACCGAGCGTTTCAGGTTCGGATGCAGCGTCCACATCTTGTCGAACGCCTTGATGCGGTTGACGAGGCCCTTGGAGTAGTCGAGCCGGTCGACGCCGATCGCGAGCTTCTCGCCATTGAGGCTGCGCCGCAGCCGCGTCACGTCGGGATGCGTCATCGCCTTGGTCGCCTGCTGCGCGAACTTGCCCGGATCGATGCCGATCGGAAACACCGCGGCGCGGGTGCGGCCGAACGACGAATTGATCACGCCGTCGCGCACCTCGAAGTCGAGATCGTGCTGCACATAGCTCAGGAAGTTCTCGCAGTCCTCATCGGTCTGGAAGCCGATCAGGTCATAGGACAGCATCGCCTCGATCAGCTCGCGATGATTGGGCACGCCCGCGATTACCGCGCGCGCCGGCCATGGCGTGTGCAGGAAGAAGCCGATCGGCTGCGTGACGCCGAGATCGCGCAGCTCGGCGCCGAGCGCGAGGAAATGATAGTCCTGGACCCAGAACACGGAATCCGGCTTGCGGAAGCGCAGCAACGCGCGCGCCATGAACGCGTTCACTTCGCGATAGCTCGCGTAGTCCTCGCGAGACGCACGAATCAGATCGGCGCGCGAATGCATCGCGGGCCACAGCGCCGAATTGGCAAAGCCTTCGTAATAGCCGCCATAGTGCGCGGCCGGCAGATCGAGCATCGCCAGCGCGCCCGCCCCGAGCGCTTCGACCTCTGCGAAAAGGTTCCTTCAGGTTCCCGTCGCGGACGCGTCCGCTGGAACCCACCCATATTGCCCCTGTCTTTTCCACCACCGGCAACAATGCCGCAGCCAGCCCCCCCGTCATGGGTTCATTGGGTTTTCCGCGCGAGACGCGGTTCGATACGACGACGAGGTTCACCAGGTCCCCTCCTGTTGGTCAACTCGCGTATTAACAACCATTCATCAAGATGGTTCCTGACCAAGGAATCTCCCAATTGAAACCAAATTCTGGCGAACACGCACGGAACTCGCGGGAACTCGCGAAAAGAAAATTACGCGCGAGGTTGACGCCACGACGCAAAAGCACCGTATTCGATTCGCCTGCGATGAATGCGTTTCGGTTAGGACAGGCTGACGTCCCTATCAACGTCGAGCAGATGCGCGAGGAATTCGCGCACATCGCTCGGTCCGTCGAAATGTCCGGCGACGCCGGTTGCGCGACGGCCGACGGAGAACGCTAGACCGTCGAAATCGGGCATGATCGCGAACACGGTCTCGTCGGTGACGTCGTCACCGATGAAGAACGGGCGCCGTCCCTTGAACGGCTCATGCGTCATCAGCTCGAGCACGCCGGTCGCCTTGGTGAAGCCGGAATGCTTGATCTCGCAGACGCTCTTGCCCGGCAGCACCTCGATCGGCGCATTCGGCAACTCGGCGCGGATCAGCGACACCGCTTCATAGATCGCCTTCTCCGCCTGCGGCGCCAGCCGGTAGTGCAGCGCCAGCGAATAGCCCTTGTCCTCGAGCAGAATGCCGGGGCTGAGCTTTGCGATCGCGGCAAGACGGCGCTTCAACTCCTTGTCGAGCGGCGGCGCGTGTGCGGCGACCGCCTCGCTGTCCGGCTGCAGCCGCATCTCGGCGCCGTGGCCGCCGATCGCGGGAAACACTTCCGGCGCGAAGATCAGGTCGATGTCGTTGAGGGAGCGGCCGCTGACCAGCGCCAGCGCGCCGTGGGTGCGCTCATGCAGCTGCTTCAGCGTGGTCGACAGTTCCGGCGGCACCCAGACCTCGCGCGGCGTCGGCGCGAAATCGAGCAGGGTGCCGTCGATGTCAAGCAGCACCGCGGCCTGGCGGAGCGGCGGGATCAGCGACGCCGGCGTCGGCACGCTGTCCGTCTTGGCGTCAGGGGCGATGTCATCATCCATGGGCATTTCGGCCACGTCATGCTTCGTCATAGTCTACTCCACACATGCCAGTGGTCGCGCGACAGATTCGAGCGATTTCCGCTCGGCCGCGACGGCATAGCGCCATGCGACCGCTGCGGCGACCATCATGAGCGCCGACCCCAGCAGGTAGCCGGCGAAGACACTGTTGCGCGATCCGGTGTCGATCAGCACGCCGAACAGCGCCGGTCCAATTACGCCGCCAATGCCGGTGCCGATCGCATAGAAGGCGGCGATCGCGAGCGCGCGGACCTCCAGCGGAAACGTCTCGCTGACGGTGAGATAGGCGGCGCTCGCGGCCGGCGAGGCGAAGAAGAAGATCACCATCCAGGCGATGGTCTGGGTCTGCGCGGTGAGCACGCCGATCGAGAACAGATAGCCGGACAGCGCCAGCAGCACGCCCGAGATGCCATAGGTCAGCGCGATCATGGTGCGGCGGCCGAGCGTATCGAACAGGCGGCCGAGCAGCAGCGGCCCGAGGAAGTTTCCGGCGGCGAAGGGCAGGATGTACCAGCCGACATTGCTGGCGGCGACACCGAAGAAGTCGGTCAGGATCAATGCGAAGGTGAAGAAGATCGCATTGTAGAAGAACGCCTGCGCGGCCATCAGCGTGAGCCCGACCAGCGAGCGCTGCCGGTAGGTGGAGAACAGCGTCACCGCGACCTCGCGCAGCGGCGTGTGATCGCGCATCCGCAGCCTGATCTTCTCAAAGTCCGCGCTCGATTGTTCGTGGCCGAGCACGGAGGTCTCGATATCGGCGACGATCTTGTGGGCCCGGTCGGGATAGCCGTGGATCATCAGCCAGCGCGGGCTCTCCGCGGAATCCACATCCGCATCAGTAGCACGACGAGGCCGAGCACCGCGCCGGTGAAATAGGCGATCCGCCAGCCCTGGTCCGGCGCAAGGAACGCGGGATCGAGCAGGATGATGGCGCTCAGCGCACCGATCGCCGCCCCGATCCAGAAGCTGCCGTTGATGACGAGATCGGTCCAGCCGCGATAGCGCGCCGGCACCAGTTCCTGGATGGTCGAGTTGATCGCGGTGTATTCGCCGCCGATGCCGGCACCGGTGAGAAAGCGAAACAGCGCGTAGCTCGCGACATTCCACGACAGCGCGGTCGCGGCGGTCGCCGACAGATAAAGCGCGAGCGTGATGAAGAACAGCTTCTTGCGCCCGATCCGGTCGGTGAGCCAGCCGAAGCCCAGCGCACCGAGCACGGCGCCGGCGAGATACGCGCTGCTGGCAAGACCGACATCGGCGTTGGAGAAGCTCATCGTCGGGCTGTCCTTCAGCGCGCCCGACAATGCACCCGCGAGCGTCACTTCCAGCCCGTCGAGGATCCAGGTGATGCCGAGCGCGAGCACGACGCGGGTGTGAAAGCGGCTCCAGCTGAGATTGTCGAGCCGGACCGGAATCGAGGTCTCGATGATGCGGTCATCGTCCGGCGTGACCGGAGCCACGGCCTGTTGCGTCGTCGCGGAACTCAATTGTGTCGGCTGCACTGTCATCAGAATCGACCAATGAGAAAAACCCCGGAACGATCTGCTCCAAGGTTCACTCACCCGGAATTGCGGCAAACGGAGTGCCCGCCACGCGGTGTCAACGCGGCAGGCCGGCAAGGGTTCCCGCAATGCGGCATAGGAACCGCGGTCGCGGCGATCTGTTCTCGGCTCAAAAGACACGGAGGCATCGATGGCCGCACACAAGAAAGCAACGCGCAAGACGGCAAGGACATCACCGGCACGGTCCACGAGCGCGACGCGTCGCAGGCGTGGCGCAAGCAAGAGGACGGCGAAGCGCTGGTCGCAGCGGGTGACCAAGGAGAGCGATGCGCTCGACCTCGAGCGCGGCGTGTTCAAGCAGACCAGCGCGAAGAAGATCGCATCATCGCTGAAGCGGTCCGCCGAGCACAGCGCGCGCCGCAAGAGCGGCGCCTATCGTTCCGCGCTCTCGATGCTGACCTTCTATATCAACCGCGCCGGCAAGACGCTGCCGAAGACCGAGCGGTCGCGGCTGGAGCGCGCCAAGGTCGAGTTGAAGCACCAGTTCGGACGAGATTAATCGCATCATCTCGCCAACCAAACAGCGTCGTCCCGGCGAAAGCCAGGACCCATACGCCGCGGCCCAACAAAAGGGCACGCGGCGAGTTGCACTTAAAACAATAGTGAGTGGTGATTATGGGTCCTGGCTTTCGCCAGGACGACGATGGATAGATCCGCGCGCGCCTTATGCCGCGCGGATATTGGCCATAAAGCGGTCGAGCTCCTCGCGCAGCCGCGAGCTCTCGACCGACAGCGAGCGGGCCGAATTCAGCACCTCTTCGGAAGCAGCTCCGGTCTCGGTGGCGCCGCGATTCACCTGGGTGACGCTGGACGCCGCTTCCTGTGTGCCCTGCGCGACGTTCTGCACGCTGCGCGCGATCTCCTGCGTTGCCGCGCTCTGCTGCTCGACCGAGCTTGCGATGTTGGTCGCGAGCCGGAGATCTGCCCGATAGTGCCGCCGATCTCCTTGATAGCGGCGACCGATTCCTGCGTCGCCGCCTGCATGCCCGAGATATGGGTGGAGATCTCGTCGGTGGCCCTGGCGGTCTGGCTCGCCAGCGACTTCACCTCGGCCGCAACCACCGCGAAGCCGCGGCCGGCATCGCCGGCGCGCGCGGCCTCGATGGTGGCGTTCAGCGCCAGCAGATTGGTCTGCTCGGCGATCGCCGTGATCAGCTTGACGACGTCGCCGATCTCCTGCGCAGCGCGCGAGAGCTTGCCGATCCGCGCGTCGGTCTGCTCGGCCTGACGCACGGCGGAATCCGCGATCTGGCTCGACTCCTTGGCGCGACGGCCGATCTCGTCGACGGACGCCGACAGCTCCTCGGTTGCGGAGGCGACCGATTGCATGTTGCTGGAGGCTTCCTCCGAGGCGCCGGCGACCTGGCTCGACAGGTTCTGCGTGGTCTCCGCCGTCCGGGTCAGTGTACCGGCCGCGGATTCGAGCTGCACGGCTGAGGCCGACACGTTGGAGACGATCGAGCCGACCGCGGATTCGAATTCGTCGGCAAAACGAATCAGCTCATTGCGTCGCGCGGTCGCACTTGCCTTGTTCTGCGCTTCCTGGGTCGCGGCATCGCGTTCGGCCTTGGCGATCGCCTGGACCTTGAACTCCTCTACGGCGCCGGCCATCTCGCCGAGTTCGTCGCGGCGGCCGAGGCCCGGCAGCACAACGTCGAAATTGCCCGCCGCGAGCTCGCGCATCGCCGCACACATCGCCGCGATCGGTCGCGAAATGCCCTTGCCCAGCAGGAACGCCCAGACCAGCCCGAGCACGAAGCTGCCGGCGGCGAGCATCAGGATCAGCTGCTCGGTCTCGCCGATCATGGTGTGCGATTCGTTTTCAAGCCGCTTCTGGTCGGCGAGCAAATCGGACTTCATCGCCGCCGCGCCCTGGCTGATGGCGGCCGCGGACTCCGTCATCTCGACGGTCAGTTCGTCGATCGACTTCGCGTTCGCGATCAGCTTGGCGAGCGCCTCGCGGTACTCTTCGAGCAGCGCGGTGATGTCCTTCACGCTCTGGGTGATCCGCTCGTTATTCGAGGTGATCGCCTTCACGAGATTGTCGGCGAATTTCAGCCGGGCGAGCGCGCTCGAAGCGACCGTCTTGTCGCCGTTGACGACGAAGGTATTGACGGCCCCGGTGATCGACTGGAGTTGGTCGGCCACCTTCTTGGCACCGAACTGGATCGACTGCAGCTCGGAATCATCGGCATTGCTCGGAAGATCGTCGAGCTTGTAGCGCATCGAGGTCGCGCTGCGGGTCAGCTTGTTCTGCGCGGTCTGTGCGCTGTCGTCCTTGATGCGGACGATCTCGGCGAAGATCTTGGTGAAGGCGCGGAATTCGCGCTCCAGCTTGGTGATCTGCTCGAGCCGGGCCGGATTGGTGGTGCCCTTCATCGACGCCATGATGGCGTCCTTCAGACTGCCCTCGGCGGCGAGCGCGGCCTTGGCGTCGTCCTCCTTGCCGGTCGCGACGAAGTAGCGCGCCAGCGAACGGTAGGAGATCAATTCGCGATCGATGTTGCGGGCCAGATCGGCTTCCGCGACGCTCTGGCGATAGGAGCCGACGCCGGCGGAGACCCGCTCGAAGCCCATATAGGCAAAGCCCATGGTGGCTGCCGACAGCGCCAGCGTGACGGCAAAGCCGAGCATGATCTTGGCGCGAAATCTGAGGGTTGGGATCCTGATCGACAACGATCGCTTCAGCCCCGGCATTCCAACCCCCGTCTTCATTCTGAAAACCACGCGAGGTCCGGCAGCAACCCGCCCCAGACCCCGGAGCGCAAAACTAAGGCAGAATCGATAAGGCCCGGTAAATGGGCAGCGGCCGCCGGGCCCGGCGCGATACTACCTTGGTCGGGCTAGGCGGGTGGGTAAGGTGATTGACGCGCAGGTCCGGCCCGATAGTTTAGAACCGATCAAATCCTGTCCCTGCCCGGGCCAGGAGAACACACATCGGGAGGTGTCCCATGTCATCGCGTCGACCGGCGCCATTGGCGCTTGCGGCGAGCGTAGCTGCCGGCGCAATAGCCCGGCCAATGGCATTTCCCCTCACGACCTGAAAGCCGCGGGCAAGCCGGAACGCCAGCCATCGCGGCATGGTCCGGATGCCCTCACGACCCGCGCGGGTTCAATCGGCCGCGCCAAGAAAAGCAAAAAAATTCTGGTTAGGGAGAACGCCTTTGGCGAAGCAGAACGGTAGCGCCGCCGACAGTATTGTCGTGGTGCAGGCAAAGACCGACGGGCCGCGGGAAGCAGCCGACGAGATCGCGCGCCAATTGGCGGCGGCTGATCTCGCGATGCTCGTGGTGTTCGTGTCACCGGTCTACGAGCCGCAGACATTCATTGCCGAACTGTCCAGCCGGATGCCCGACGTACCGATCTTCGGCTGCACCACGGCCGGTGAATTGTCGCCCGGCGGTTGGGACGAGGACAGCGTCGTCGCGATGGGCTTCAACGCGGCCGATTTCGTCATCGCGGCCCGGCCGCTGTTCGACCTTTCGACATTTCGGGTTGATCACGGCCGCTCGATCTGCACCGAATTGCAGAACGAATTCGCGCAACGCACCGAGCATTGCGATCACACCCATGATTCCTTCGGGCTGCTCTTCATCGACGGCATGTGCCAGCGTGAGGAGACCATCATGTCGGCGATCTATGCGTCGCTCGGCGACATCCCGGTGGTCGGCGGCTCCGCCGGCGACGGCCTGCGCTTCGAGAAATCGTGGGTCTTCCATGGCGGCGAGGCCTTTACCGATGCCGCGGTCCTGATCCTGATCCGGACCCGGCTGCCGTTCCGCCTGTTCAAGTGCGACCACTTCGAACCGACCTCGACCAAGATGGTGGTGACCGAGGCCGACATCGAGCACCGCATCGTCAAGGAATTGAATGCCGAGCCGGCCGCGCTGGAATATTCCCGCGCCGTCGGCCTCAGCGACAGCAAGCTCGAATTGTTCTCGTTCGCCGCGCATCCCGTGCTGGTTCGCGTCGGCGGCGCCTATTACGCGCGGTCGATCCAGCGCACCAACCCGGACGGATCGCTGCAATTCTTCTGCGCCATCGACGAGGGCATGGTGCTGACGGTGGCGCGCGAGCGCGACCCGATCGACGTGACGAGCCGCCTGCTCAAGGAGCTGACCGAGGATCTCGGCGAGGTCTCGATGTTCATCGGCTTCGAATGCGTGCTGCGCCGGCTCGACGTCGAGCAGCGCCAGCTGTCGCGGGAGATGTCGGAGCTCTATCGCCGCAACAAAGTGATTGGCTTTCAGACCTATGGCGAGCAGTATCGCTCCATGCATGTCAACCAGACGCTGACCGGCATCGCCATCGGCAAGCGGGCACTCGCGCCGCAATGACGGATACCAAGACCACGCGAATTGCGGCGCTCGAACGCGAGGCCGAGAAGCTGCGCAAGATCAACGCGGCGCTGATGTCGCGCGTCGAACGCTCGACCGATCAGCAGCTCAACGCCTTCTCGCTGTTCGAGACCGCGATCGCGCTGGACCAGCAGGTGCGCGACCGCACCCAGCAGCTCAAGCAGGCGCTGCAATCGCTGGAAAAAACCAATGGTCGCCTGCTGCAGGCCAAGCAGCAGGCCGAGGCGGCGAGCTCGCTGAAATCATCCGTGCTGGTCTCGGTCACGCACGATCTGTTGCAACCGCTGAATGCGGCGCGGCTGACGCTGTCCGCGCTGACCGAGATGGCAACCGAATCCAAGAGCGTCGCGCTGACCGATCAGATCGACCGTTCGCTGGCGACGCTCGAGGACATGCTGCGGACGCTGCTCGACATCTCCAAGCTCGATGCGGGCGTGCTCAGGCCCGAATTCGGGCCGGTCGCGATCGCCTCGCTGTTCGAGCCGCTGGAGCAGGAATTTGTCGCGACCGCCGCCAAGCGCAATCTCGGTTTCCGGATCATGCCGTCGTCCGCGGTGGTTCGCTCCGATCCGCTGATGCTGCGGCGGATCCTGCAAAACCTCGTCGCCAATGCGCTGCGCTACACCCAGCGCGGCAGCGTGCTGATGGGATGCCGGGCCAGGGGCGATGACATCTGCATCGAGGTGCACGACACCGGGCCGGGCATTCCGGAAGCGCAGCGCGAAGCCATCTTCGTCGAGTTTCAGCGCGGCGAGACCAGCGCCGGCGACAAGGCCGGCATCGGGCTTGGTCTTTCGATCGTGCGCCGGTTTGCCGACCTGCTCGGCCATGACATCAGGCTGAGCTCGCGCGCCGGCAAAGGCTCGGTGTTCTCGGTCACCGTGCCTCGCACGCTGGATCCGGTTGCGATCCCGGTGCGCGAACAGGCCAGCGTCGACTATCGCTATGGCGGCATGGAGGGCGCCAAGATCCTGCTGATCGAGAACGACCTCTCGAGCGCCGAGGGGCTCGCCCATTTGCTGGAGAAATGGGGCTGCGACGTCGCGGTGACGATCTCCAAGACCGAGGCGCTCGAGCGCATCCACGCGCTCGACGGCATTCCCGACGCCATCATCGCCGATCTGCATCTCGACAATGGCGAGACCGGCATTCAGGCCGTCGATGTCATCCGCGGCGCGATCAACGCCAAGGTGCCGGCGATCATCGTGACCGCCGACTACTCGGCGAAGGCCGCCTCCGACGTATCGGCCTTCGGCCATGAGCTGTTGAAGAAGCCGATCAAGCCCGCCGAGATGCGCTCGCTGCTGTCGTTCCTGCTGGCGGCGGAGCAGTCGGGCGCGCGGTTATGAGCAGAGCGTTTTCGAGCGAAGTGGATACCGGTTCGCGTGAAGAAAACGCGTCAGACAAGAACCTGGAGCCTTTCCCGTTGCGATTCCATCGAAACGGGAAAGGCTCTAGGACCGATCGACATTCAGGATTCCCAAGCGGTTTGATCGCTGATTCATAGAGTTCCGTGATTCGAGACACGGAGCAGATGGTGGCGGCGAAACGATATGAGCTGACGGAGGCGCAATGGGCGAGGATTGCGCCACTGCTGCCGGGGAAAGCTGGCGACCCGGGACGTACGGCTGCGGACAATCGACTGTTCGTCAACGGATGTTTGTGGGTTTTGCGATCGGGCGCACACTGGAGCGACCTGCCGGAACGGTACGGCAAGTGGAAAACGGTGCATCAGCGCTTCAGCCGCTGGTGCCATGCCGGCGTCTGGGAGCGCGTGTTCGCTGCTCTGACCGCCGATCGCGACAACCAGTATCTGATGATCGACAGCACCATCGTTCGCGCCCACCAGCAGGCGACGAGCGGAAAAGGGGGGCCAAAGATCAGGCGCTGGGGCGTTCCCGAGGTGGACTGACCACCAAGATCCACATGCTGGCTGATGCGCTCGGCCGTCCGCTCCGCTTCATCGTCACGGCTGGGCAAGTTAATGACATCACCCAGGCGCCGGCACTGCTCCACGGCCAGAGCGGCGATGCCGTGCTCGCCGACAAGGCCTATGACAGCAACGCCCTGCGTGCGATCATCGCGGAAATCGGCGCAACGGCGGTGATCCCGTCAAACCGCACCCGCAGGATCATCATTCCGCACGACGCCGACGCATACAAACAGCGCAACCGCATCGAGCGCTGCTTTTGCCAGCTCAAACACTTCCGACGCTTGGCAACCCGTTATGACAGGCGATCTGACTACTTTACCGGCTTCATCCATCTCGCTGCCGCAATGATCTGGATGCAATGAATGTCGATCGGTCCTAGGCGCCATGCGACGACGGCGAGGCCGTCACCGGCGCGTGGTCGTGCTTGCCGAAGTCCAGCTTCGACAGCGCGATGATGGCCTCGGTGCGGCTGCGCACGCCGAGCTTGCGCAGGATCTCCGAGACATGCACCTTCACGGTGGTGACCGAGATATCGAGCTCATAGGCGATGTGCTTGTTCTGCAGGCCGCGGCAGATCATGTCGAGCACGCGAAGCTGCTGCGCGGTGAACTGGCCGAGCTGCTGCACCAGCTCGCGCGCCTCGGCCTGGGCCTTCCGCGCGGCGGCGGTATCGCGAAAGCGCGGCGGCAGGCACACCGCGCCTTCGAGAATGCCGCGCAACAGCCGCGCCAGCTCGAGCTTCGGCGTCGACTTCGGGATGTAGCCGGAAATCCCGAGCGAGATCGCGCCGCCGACGATCCGGGGATCGTCATGCGCCGACACGATCACGAGCGCGCTGCGCGGCGCGGCGGCACGCACCCGGTAGGCGCCGAGCAGGCCCGTCGTCCCGGGCATCGACAGATCGAGCAGGATCAGATCGAGGCCGTCGCGCGCCGCGATCACATCCAGCGCACCGTCGATCGACGTCGCCTGCAGCACCTCGGCATCGGGAAACTCGGCCCCGATCACGCCGATCAGGGCGGCACGGAACAGCGGGTGATCCTCGACGATCAGCAGTCGAGGCGTACCCGCCTTGCCGAGCGGCGGCTCGTCCGCCAGGGGCGCGGTCGTGGTCAATGCTGCGCCGTCCTCCCTCGGATGCTCATAACAGCCATTGTGCGCACGACGTTATCTCAAAGCCGGATGGCAGCCTATAGGCAGGATATCCAATGCGCCCGCCTCGCAGTGCAGCACGGCTAGTGTCCCGAATCCGAAGTTCGCATCATTTGCCGCACCTTCGGAGCGAACTTCGGATTCGATAAGGACACTAGCAAACTTATGATTCTAGTGTGCTTTATCAATGCGAAGTTCGTGAAAGTGGCTGCCGCGAAATCGCACGAACTTCGCATTCAGCACACTAGGGCGCCTTCTCCGCCTTTGCGCCCGAACAGGCCTCCGGGACCGGAAGCGGAATCTTGCCGAGCTCGATGATCGCCTTGTTGCGGCTGAACAGCTTCAGCTTGCGCAGGATCTCGGTGACATGCGCCTTCACGGTGGATTCCGCGAGCTTGAGCTCGGCGGCGATCTCGCGGTTCTGCAGGCCGCGGATGATCAGATGGAGCACCCGGATCTGCTGCGGCGTCAGCTTCTGAATGCGTTCGCGCAGCGTCCGCGCCGTCTCGGACTGTTCCAGCGCACCGACCGCGACGAAATCCCGCGGCGCCGAGACCGAGCCGCTCAGCACGCGCGCGATCGCCTGCGAGAGCTCGCCGAGCGAGGTCGACTTCGGCAGATAGCCGACCGCGCCCATCTCGAGCGCCTCGCGGATGGTGTGCTTGTCCTCCTCGCTCGAGACGATGGCGATCGGCAGCCGCGGATAGCGATCCCTGATCTTCTGGAAGCCGGAGAAGCCGACCACGTCGGGCAGCAGCAGATCGAGCAGCGCCAGGTCGATATTCGGCTCGCTGGCGAGGATGCCAAGGGCCCCCTTGATCGAGGTGGCCTCATAGATCCGGGCATCGGGATGCGAGATGCGAATGGCGTTGCCAAGCGCCTCCCCGAACAGGGGGTGATCGTCGATGATCAGGAACCCCATCATGAGGACCCTCGCACTGCTCAAGCCTCCGTTCCGATTGGATCGGAACGGAGCTCTCGATTCATGTTCTGACGCGTTTTCTTCACGCGAACCGGTATCCACTTCGCTCGAAAACGCTCCTCTTGCGAACCGCAGCTTCTAGTTCGATCCGCCGGTATCCTGCACGCTCTGCAGATAGACATATACGTTTCTGAGCTCGTCGTCGTTGAAGACGTCCTTCCAGGCCGGCATGCCCTTGGCCGGCCGCCCGTCATGGACCGTCTTCCAGAATGTCGATTCCATGTCGTCAGCATAGCGCTTCTTGAGCAGCCTGAGATCGATCTTTCGCTCGGCCTGCACCGCGTCCGGGCCGTGGCAATGCGCGCAGGTTCCGTTAAAGACCTCTCGCCCGGCGGTGGCATCCCCCTTGGCGTCGCCGGCGGTCGCGGCGGTCTGAACCGGTTTCTCGGCCGCGGCCTGCCCGACCGTGACGGGCTCGCTGGCGCCGACGGACGACGTCGTCGCGCGGTCGGCCTCGCCGAACTTCACCGGTGCGCCGTTCGGCACGCCATATTTGGCAAACAGGGCGGCAATCTCCGGCTGCAGCGCCGGCAGCACGCCGTCGACTTCATCGCGCAGCGCGCCGGACACCTTGGCGAAACCGATCGCGGTCGCCCAGAGCAGGCCGTCGCCCTCGGTCGACACGATCTGATATTTGTCGCCGTAGCTGGTCTTGTTGAGCCAACCCGCCACCGGCGCCCAGATGAAGGCGATGTCGACCTTACCCTGTTCGAGCGCCGCCATGCCCTCCTCCGGGCTGAGCACGGTCACCTTCCGGATATCGTCGCGCAGCGCGAGCAGGTTCTGTGGCGTCGATTGATACTGCACCGCAACCCGCAATCCCCTGAGGTCGTCGATGCCGGCAAGCTTGCGGTCCTTGCTGCCGACCAGCGCGTAGCCTTCATGGGCGATCGGCTTCGAGAAGATCACCGCCGGGCCCATGAAATCGTCGATCAGCGGCAGGCCGACCATGGCGTCGCACTGCTTGCTGAGCAGCGTCTCCCGCACCGTGCGCTTGCCGAAATAGGACTTGTACCAGTTGGTGCTCACCGTGCGGCCGAGCTTCTGCGCCACCGCCTGGCCGATCTCGAGATAGAGGCCGGGCTTGCCCGGGTCGTCGCTCGAGAAAGGCAGGTTGGTCGGATCGGCGCAGAGCCGCAGCGGCGGCTTTGTCTCGTCGGCGCCGGCCGCCAGGGCCGGCACCATGAGCAGGGCGGAGAGCAGCACGGTCCGGATTGCATGTTCCAACCGCGTGTTGCGCGAGGGGGTGCGCAGTTCGTTTCGGGCGATGCAGGACACGGACAATGCTGCCTCCTAGACGATCGTTTACTGCAGGGCGAACACGAACAGCGAGCCGCCTTCGGGCGCCGCGGCGACCATCTTCTTGCCGATGTCACCGAGGAAGGCCGGCAGCGCCGCGGTGCGTCCGACCACGATCGCGACATACTGCTTGCCGTCGACCGAATAGGTCACTGGACCTGCACCGATGCCGCTGCCGAGGTTCTTGCTCCACAGCACCTTGCCGTTCTTGGCATCGATGGCGCGGAAGTCGCCATGCAGGTTGCCGGAGAACACCAAATTGCCGCCGGTCGTCAGCGTGCCGCCGTTGAAGGGCAGGTCTTCCTTGATGCTCCACACCTTCTTGTTGGCGATCGGATCCCAGGCTACGAGCTCGCCGAGGAAGCCGCCGGGGCCCGGCTTGGTCGGGAATTCGGCGCCAAGATAGAACACGCCGCGCTTGTAGTTCACGTCAGAGACCGACCAGTCCATGCACACATTGTTGCTCGGGATGTAGACGAGGCCGGTCTGCGGGTTGAACGACATCGGCTGCCAGTTCTTGCCGCCGATCAGGTTCGGGCAGATGTCCTTGGCGGGATGGCCCGGGCCCGGACGCTTGTCCGGATCCTCTTCCGCCCGCATCGTGTTGATGTCCCACTTCTTGGCCCAGTTGGCGAAGACGTATTTCTCCGCGGAGATCATCTTGCCGGTCTCGCGGTTGGCCACGAAGAAGAAGCCGTTGCGGTCCGCCTTCATCAGCACGGGCGTCTCGGTACCCTTGATCTTGAGGTCGGCGAGCAGCAGCTCGTTGACGCCGTCATAGTCCCAGGCGTCAGCCGGCGTGCCCTGGATGTGCCACTTGATCTTGCCGGTGTTGGGATCGATCGCCAGCGTCGAGGCCGTGTAAAGGTTGGTCAGCTTGCCGAAATTGCCGTCGCCGGTGGAGCGCACCGCGGTATTCCACGGCCCCGGATTGCTGGTACCCCAGTAGACCGTGTCGGACTTGGCATCGTAGGAGCCGACCAGCCAGGCGGCGCCGCCGCCGTGCAGCCCGGTGTCGCCCTTCCAGGTGTCGCTGCCGGGTTCGCCCGGCGCCGGCACCGTGTAGGTCTGCCAGAGCAGCTTGCCGTCCTTGAGCGAGAACGCCTGCAAGGCGCCGCGGACGCCATATTCGCCGCCGCCGAAGCCGGTGATGACCTTGTCGCGGACGACGAGCGGCGGCGAGGTGATGACCGAGCCCTGCTTGTAGTCGACGACCGTCGAGGTCCAGAGCTCCTTGCCGGTCTCGGCGTCGAGCGCGGTCAGCTTGCCGTCGAGCCGGCCGACGAAGATCTTGCCGTTGGCATAGGACACGCCGCGATTGTTGACGTCGCAGCAGGCGTATTGAAGCACGTCATCCGGAATATCGGGCTGCCAGGTCCATTTGCGCGCGCCGGTCGCGGCATCGATCGCATAGACGTATTTCGGACCCCACGAGGTCGACACATACAGGTTCTTGCCGATCACAACCGGCGACGACTCGTTGGAGCGGAGCGAAGCCAGCGACAGCGAGTAGACCAGCTGCAGCTTGCCGGCATTCTCGGAGTTGATCTGCTTCAACGGGCTGAAACGCGTATTGCCGTAATCGTGGCCGGCAATTGCCCATCCGTTGGGATCGGATGCCGCCTTCACGACGGAATCATTGGCTTTCGACGCACCAATGCCTGCCAGCACCATGGCGACCAGCGACACGCCGGCAAAGAAAATCCCGCTCCTCAGCTTCATTGGCTTCCTCCAATATGGTTTCGTTGCCGCGATGGGTGCATCGCGCGCGCGTCTCTCGACCCAATTTCGTGAACCAGCGATCTTCCGTCACTGCGTCGGCGATGAAAATGACAGCAACGCCCTTGCGTCGTTATAGGCGGAAGGTAGTAGCGATCGCGGCGACGATTTTGGCGTGCGGCGAGCACCATCAGTTTGCCGAAAACCGCTTGCGCTGCCGGGCAATTTCGTCGCGCCGGAGTGCGCCGCCGGCTGCTTGCAAATTGCCCATTGAACGGCTGCCTGCTAGGATCGCAGGCACTGCCCGGCGCCTTCATGACAGGGCCGCGACTACGACTTTGATCGCGGTTACGACCCACATGAAGCGTGGTCTACTGGGCCCATAACGAAGCTATTGGGAGAAACGCGTGTCTACAGTCAAACTGACGGTAAACGGCAAGGCGGTCTCGGTCGACGTTGAGGACCGAACCCTCCTCGTGCACCTCTTGCGCGAAAACCTGAACCTCACCGGCACCCATGTCGGCTGCGATACCAGCCAATGCGGCGCCTGCGTCGTCCATGTCGATGGACGGGCGGTCAAATCCTGCACCATGCTGGCCGGCCAGGCCGCGGGCTGCAACGTCACCACGATCGAAGGCCTCGCCAAGGGCGACGAGCTGCACCCGATGCAGGCGGCGTTCCGCGACAATCACGGCCTGCAGTGCGGCTATTGCACCCCCGGCATGATCATGTCCGCTGTCGACATCGTGCACCGCCATGGTGGCAAGCTCGATGAGGAAACGGTTCGCCACGAGCTCGAAGGCAACATCTGCCGCTGCACCGGCTACCACAACATCGTCAAGGCGGTGCTCGACGCAGCCGGCCGCATGAAGGTTGCGCAGGCCGCCGAGTAGCGCGCCACGCACCGCACACGATCAAGCTCACCACCGCCGGTCTCGATGGAAACGGCGGCAAATCGAATCTCCGGTCGGGAGGACTAGACAATGGGTGTTGAAGGAATTGGCGCACGTGTCGTGCGCAAGGAAGATCGCCGGTTCATCACCGGACAAGGACGTTACGTCGACGACGTCAAAATGGTTGGCATGAGCTACGCTCACTTCATCCGCAGCCCGCATGCCCATGCCAAGGTCAAGGGCATCGATTCCGCCGAGGCCATGAAGATGCCCGGCGTGATCGCGGTGCTGACCGGACAGCAGATCGTCGACGACAAGGTCGGCAATTTGATCTGCGGCTGGGCCATCACCTCGAAGGACGGCTCACCGATGAAAATGGGCGCGTGGCCGGCGATGGCGCCGGAGACCGTGCGCTTTGTCGGGCAGGCCGTCGCGGTCGTGATCGCCGAGACCAAGAACCAGGCCAGGGACGCCGCCGAAGCGGTCGTCGTCGATTACGAAGAACTTCCCGCGGTGCCTGACATCAAGGCCGCGATCAAGCCGGGCGCCGCGCAGCTTCATCCCGAAGCTCCCGGCAACATCGTATATGACTGGCATCTCGGCGACGAAGCCGCGGTCAAGGATGCCTTCAGCAAGGCGGCCAATGTGGTGACGCTCGACCTCACCAATAACCGCCTGGTGCCGAACGCGATGGAGCCGCGCGCCGCGATCGCGCATTACGACCAGGCCGAAGAGCACTACACGCTCTACACGACGTCGCAGAACCCGCACGTCGCCCGCCTCGTGCTGTCGGCGTTCTACAACATCGCGCCCGAGCACAAGCTGCGCGTGATCGCGCCCGACGTCGGCGGCGGCTTCGGCTCCAAGATCTACATCTATCCCGAAGAGATGGTGGCTCTGTGGGCCTCGAAGAAGGTGGGCCTCGCCGCCCGGTGAAGTGGACCGGCGACCGTTCGGAAGCCTTCCTCACCGACGCGCATGGCCGCGACCATGTCTCGAAGGCGGAGTTGGCGTTCGACAAGGACAACAAGATCCTTGGCCTGCGGGTGAAGACCCACGCCAATTTCGGCGCCTATATGTCGCTGTTCTCCTCGGCGGTGCCGACCTATCTCTACGCGACGCTGCTGTCGGGCCAGTACGTGATTCCGGCGATCTATGCCGAGGTGATCGGCGTCTACACCAACACCACGCCGGTCGACGCCTACCGCGGCGCCGGCCGCCCCGAGGCCAGTTTTCTGATCGAGCGCATGATGGAGACGGCGGCGCGGCAGTTGAAGGTCGATCCGACCGAGCTGCGCAAGAAGAACTTCATCACCCAGTTCCCGTATCAGACGCCTGTAATCATGGCGTATGATATCGGCGACTTCCACGCCTCGATCGATGCTGCGATGAAGGCGATCGACTATGCCGGCTTCCCGGCCCGCAAGGCCAAGGCGAAAGCCGACGGCAAGCTGCGCGGCATCGGCATCTCCTGCTACATCGAGGCCTGCGGCATCGCGCCGTCGAAGGCGGTCGGCAGTCTCGGCGCCGGCGTCGGCCTGTGGGAGTCGGCGGAGATCCGCGTCAACCCGGTCGGCACCATCGAGGTGCTCACCGGTTCGCACAGCCACGGCCAGGGCCACGAAACGACGTTCTGCCAGATCATCGCGGAGCGGCTCGGCGTGCCGATCAGCCAGGTCTCGATCGTCCATGGCGACACCGACAAGGTGCAGTTCGGCATGGGCACCTACGGCTCGCGCTCGCTCGCGGTCGGCGGTACGGCGATCGTGAAGGCGATGGAGAAGGTCGAGGCCAAGGCCAAGAAGATCGCCGCGCATGCGCTCGAGGCGTCCGAGAGCGACATCGTGATCGAGAACGGCGAGTTCAAGGTCACCGGCACCGACAAGTCGATCGCGCTGCCGATGGTCGCGCTCGCCGCCTACACCGCGCATAATTTGCCCGATGGCATGGAGCCCGGCCTGAAGGAGACGGCGTTCTACGACCCGACCAACTTCACCTTCCCGGCCGGTGCCTATATCTGCGAACTCGAGGTCGATCCCGGTACCGGCAAGACGTCCTTCGTCAACTTCGTCGCAGCCGACGATTTCGGCCGGCTGATCAACCCGATGATCGTCGAGGGCCAGGTCCATGGCGGCCTTGCGCAGGGCATCGGCCAGGCACTGCTCGAAGGTGTGGTCTATGACGGCACCGGTCAGCTCATGACCGCGTCCTTCATGGACTACACCATGCCGCGGGCCGACGACCTGCCCTCGTTCCAGCTCTCCCACACCACGACGCTGTGTCCGGGCAACCCGCTCGGCGTCAAGGGCTGCGGCGAAGCCGGCGCGATCGGCGCCTCGGCTGCCGTGATCAACGCGATCACGGACGCGATCGGCAACAACAAGCTGGAAATGCCGGCGACGCCCGATCGCGTCTGGCACGCCATTCACGGTTGAGGGAGGAAGAGCCATGTACGAGACAAATTATCACCGCGCTTCCTCGGTCGCTGACGCCGCCGCAACCTTCGCCAAAGGCGCGGAATCAAAATTCCTCGCCGGCGGACAGACCCTGCTTCCGGTGATGAAGCAGCGTCTTGCCGCGCCTTCCGACGTGATCGACCTGTCCAAGGTGCAGGAGATGATCGGCATCGAGGTGTCGGGCGACACGGTCACCATCAAGGCCGCGACTCCGCATTACGATGTGGCGCAAAGTGATGCAGTGCAGAAGGCGATCCCGGCGCTCGCCAATCTGGCGTCGCTGATCGGCGATCCCGCCGTGCGCTATCGCGGCACGATCGGCGGCTCGCTCGCCAACAACGACCCGGCGGCGGATTATCCGGCGGCGGTGCTGGCGCTCGGCGCGACGGTCAAGACCAACAAGCGGTCGATCGCGGCGGATGATTTCTTCAAGGGCCTGTTCACGACGGCGCTCGAGGATGGCGAGATCATCACCGCCGTGTCGTTCCCGATCCCGGCCAAGGCGGGCTACGCGAAGTTTCCGAACCCGGCCTCGCGCTTCGCACTGACCGGCGTGTTCGTCGCCAAGACCAAGTCGGGCGACGTCCGCGCCGCCGCCACCGGCGCGTCGCAGAGCGGCGTCATGCGGGTCGCGCCGATCGAGCAGGCGCTGAAGGCGAACTGGGCGGCCTCGGCGCTCGACAGCGTCAAAATCCCGGCGAGCGGCCTGCTCGCCGACATCCACGGCTCGGCCGACTACCGCGCCAACTTGATCAAGGTGATGGGACAGCGGGCGGTCGCGGCCGCGGGCTGATAGCGCCTAAACACAAGTCCAGAACGGCGCGCAGCGATGCGCGCCGTTCGCGTTTTTACCGGCGGCACAGGACAAAAGGTGCTTGCCACATCCGGCTTTAGGCGAGACAATTTAGCTAATCAGCTAATTAAAAATACCGTCCCACGGACGGCTGGGAGAACGCATGAAGTTCGGCACCAAGCCAGCCGCGACATCTCAGCCGCCTAGCGCCCCGCAACCAACGGAAGAACAACGTGCTCGATAAACCTGCCTCCCAGACCGCCGCCCGCACCTCGGGCCCGCTCGCCGGCTTCCGCATCGTCGAATTCGCCGGCATCGGTCCCGGCCCGTTCGCCTGCATGCTGCTCGCCGACATGGGCGCCGAGGTCATCACGCTCGATCGGGTCGGCGCCGGCAAGAATCTGAAGGCGGTCGCAACCCGCGGCCGCAAGGTCATCGAGCTCGACCTCAAGAACAAGGCGGCGATTGCTGAAGTGCTCGACCTGCTCGGCCACGCCGACGCGCTGATCGAGGGCTTTCGTCCGGGCGTGATGGAGCGCCTCGGCCTCGGCCCCGATGTCGTGCTCGCGCGCAATCCAAGACTGGTCTATGGCCGCATGACCGGCTGGGGCCAGGAAGGCCCGCTGGCGAATGCCGCCGGCCATGACATCAACTACATCTCGATCACGGGCGCGCTGGCCGCGATCGGCACCAAGGAGAAGCCGGTGCCGCCGCTCAACCTGGTCGGCGATTTCGGCGGCGGCGCGCTCTACCTCGTGGTCGGCGTGCTCGCTGCGCTGCTGGAAGCGCAGAAGTCCGGCAAGGGCCAGGTGGTCGATACCGCGATGTGCGACGGCGCGGCCTCGCTGATGTCGATGTTCTACGACATGGCCGCGCAGGGCCGCTGGAGCGGCGGTCGAGACCAGAATTTCCTGGATGGCGGCGCGCATTTCTACGGCGTCTATGAATGCTCCTGCGGCAACTTCATCTCGATCGGCTCGATCGAGCCGCAGTTCTACGCGCTGCTGCGCAAGCATGCCGACCTGACCGACGCCGACTTCGACGCGCAGATGGACCGCAAGGCCTGGCCGGCGCTGAAGGAGAAGCTGACCCGGGTGTTCAAAAGCAAATCGCGCGCGGACTGGTGTCAGATCATGGAAGGCACCGACATCTGCTTCGCGCCGATCCTGACCATGGAGGAAGCGCCGAAGCATCCGCACATGGCCGCACGCCAGGTGTTCGTCGACCGCCACGGCGTCACCCAGCCCGCCCCCGCGCCGCGCTTTTCGCGCACGCCGTCGGCGATCCGCGAGCCGGAACTGGCGAATATTGGCGACGTGACCAGCGCGTGGAAGGCGGGGAAATAGACTAACCGTCGTCGTCCCGGCGAAGGCCGGGACCCGTAACCACGACACGCGGTTGTGGCGCGCGGCTTTTTCCGCGGGACTACTACCCGGCACACGCGATAGATTCCACGGCATGGGTCACTGCTTTCGCAGGGACGGCGCCTGAGCGCTAGCGTGGCATTACGGCGTGCTCATGCCGCGTGATCGACCTTCAGCACGCCGCGGCGGATCTGGTCTTCCTCGATCGATTCGAACAGCGCCTTGAAGTTGCCTTCGCCGAAGCCATCGTCGCCCTTGCGCTGGATGAACTCGAAGAAGATCGGCCCGATCGCGTTGGCCGAGAAGATCTGCAGCAACACCTTGGTCTGGCCGCCGTCGACCACGCCTTCGCCGTCGATCAGGATGCCGTTGGTCCTGAGCCGGGCGACGTCCTCGCCATGCTTGGGCAGGCGGGCGTCGATCCGCTCGAAATAGGTATCGGGCGGCGACGGCATGAACGGCAGGCCGTCGGCGCGCAACCTCTCGACGGTCGCGTGGATGTCGCGCGCGCCGCAGGCGATGTGCTGGATGCCCTCGCCGCGGTAGACGTTGAGATATTCCTCGATCTGACCGGAATCGCCGGCGTCCTCGTTGATCGGAATCCGGATCTTGCCGTCCGGACTGGTCAGCGCACGGGAGAACAGGCCGGATGCGCGGCCCTCGATGTCGAAGAAACGGATCTGACGGAAGTTGAACAGTTTTGCATAGAAGCTGGTCCAGACATCCATCCGGCCGCGATGGACGTTATGGGTGAGGTGATCGACGTAATACAGGCCCGAGCCTGCGGGGCGCGGGTTGGCCGCGCCGAGCCATTCGAACTCGGCATCATAGGCCGAGCCCTTGGCGCCGTAGCGGTCGACGAAATAAAGCAGGCTGCCGCCGATGCCCTTGATCGCGGGCACATCGAGCGTCTTCGCTGCGGGCGAGACATCCGCCGGCTCCGCGCCGAGCGCGAGCGCGCGCTCATAGGCATGCTTCGCGTCGACCACACGGAATGCCATCGACGGGGCGCAGGGACCGTGCGCGGCGACGAAGTTGAAGCCGTGGCTGCCCGGCTCCTCATTGACGAGATAGTTGATGTCGCCCTGGCGATAGACCGTGATCTGCTTGGTCCGGTGGCGGGCGACCGCGACGAAGCCCATCAGCTTGAAAAGCGCGTGCAGCTCCGCCGGATTCGGATGGGCATATTCGACGAACTCGAAGCCGTCGGTGCCCATCGGGTTCTCAGTGCTGATTTCGGCCGGCGGCGCATCGTGCGGAAACGGACCCATGGCGGCAACTCCCTGACTTGTCTGGGGATCAGTTTCCGTCATTTGCTGCACAACGTGCGTGCAAAATCGGTCCCATTTTGCTAGCCTTGCGCACGATCCGTGCACGAAATGGACATTCTACGCATGCCTGAAGTCGACGCCTTCGACCTGAAAATGCTCGCCGCGCTGCAGGACGACGGCCGGCTGACCAACCAACAGCTGGCCGACCTCGTCGGGCTGTCGGCATCGCAATGTTCGCGGCGGCGGATGCGGCTGGAGGAGGAGAAGGTCATCGCCGGCTACCACGCCGACCTCGCCGGCGAGGCGCTCGGCTTCGGCCTGATCGCCTTCATCCACATCACGCTGGCGACCCACTCGCCCGACAACGCCAAGCGGTTTCGCGAGCTGGTCAACCGGGTCGATGATATCCAGGAGGCCTATGCGCTGACCGGGGATGCCGACTACGTGCTCAAGGTGATGTTGCGCGACCTCAAGAGCCTGTCCGACATCGTCAACAACGTGCTGATGCCGCACCAGAGCGTGGCCCATGTGCGCTCCTCGATCGTGCTCGACCGGCTAAAGGAGAGCACCAGGCTGCCGCTGAAGTCGCTACAGGCGTGATGGCTCGAATCGAGGGAAATCCGCCATTCGCTTTTGCGGCTTGGCTTGCGATCATTCCGACAACGGCAAGAGAGACGAACCATGGCGCTGCAGCTGCGACCGAACTGCGAATATTGCGACAAGGACCTGCCACCCAGCGCCATCGACGCGCGGATTTGCTCCTATGAATGCACGTTCTGTGCGGATTGCGCCGAGACCAGGCTCGGCAATGTCTGCCCGAACTGCGGCGGCGGCTTTGCGCCGCGGCCGATCCGCCCGGCCAAGCCGTGGCGGCCAGGTGTCTGCACGGTCAATCAGCCGCCGTCGGACAAGCGGGTGCACCTGAAATACAGCCTCGAGGACGTCGCGGCGAATACGGCGCGCTTGAGGGATGTCAGGCCCGAGGAGCGGTGAGACTCACTCATCATTGCGAGCGCAGCGAAGCAATCCATTCTCTCCATGCCGGGGCCGGATCGATTGCTTCGTCGCTTCAGCGCAAAATTGCTTTGCAATTTTGTCGCGAGCTCCTCGCAATGACGGCCCCGCTGTCGGGCACCTTCCCCCTGAAAGGGGGAAGGTGGGATGGGGGTCAGCCGCGAGCGCTGGCGTCTACGGAGAGACCAGATCCCCACCCGGTTTGCTGCGCAAACCGACCTCCCCTTTTCAAGGGGAGGTGAAACAGCGCGACCTACTCCGTCGCGACGATCGTGCCTTCGACCTCGCCGAAGCCGACGCGATAGCCGTCGCCCTGGCACCAGCCGCGCATCACGAGCGAATCGCCGTCCTCCAGGAACGACCGCGTCACGCCGCTGGCAAGTTCGACCGGCTCGGTGCCGTTCCAGCTGATTTCCAGGAGACTGCCGCGCTGGTGCTTCTCGGGGCCGGAGATCGTGCCGCTGCCGAGGAGATCGCCGACATTCATCGCGCAGCCGCTCGAGGCATGGTGCACGAGCTGCTGCACCGACGACCAGTACATGTATTTGAAGTTGGTGCTGCAGATTGTCTTCGCCTCGTTCATTGCACCGGCGCGCAGCGCGACGTCGAGCTGCATGTCGTAATTGTTCGGCTGGGTCTGCTTGAGATACGCCAGCGGCTCCGGCTGCTGCGCCGGGCCCTGCATGCGGAACGGCTCGAGCGCCTCGCGCGTCACCACCCACGGGCTGATCGAGGTCGCGAACGCCTTGGCCTGGAACGGGCCGAGCGGCACATACTCCCACTGCTGGATGTCGCGCGCGCTCCAGTCGTTGAGGATGACGAAGCCGAAGATCATCTCCTCGGCCTGCTTCTCCGTCAGCATCTCGCCCATCGGCGAGGCCTGGCCGACGACCACGCCCATCTCGAGCTCGAAGTCGAGCCGCTTGCAGGCGCCGAAGCTCGGCACCTCAGCGGTCGGCGGCTTCAGCTGGCCGCGGGGGCGGCGCACTTTGCTGCCCGACACGACCACCGTCGAGGCGCGGCCGTTGTAGCCGATCGGCATATGCAGCCAGTTCGGCTGCAGCGCATTGTCCTTGCCGCGGAACATGACGCCGACATTGGTGGCGTGCTCCTTCGACGAGTAGAAATCGGTGTAGCCGGAGACCGCGAACGGCATGTGCAGCCTGACGTCGGCCATCGGCACCAGCGCCCGCGCCCGCAGTTCCCTGTTGTCGCGCAGCTCCGGATGATCCGAGCGGAGCAGCTCGCTGATCCGCGCCCGCGTCGCCGACCACACTTTCGGCCCGAGCGCCATGAAGGCGTTGAGCGACGGCTGCGAGAACACGCCGAGCGGCCCGACATCGAGCCGCGAGTCCTGCTCGAGCTCCCACAGGTCGAGCACATAATCGCCGATCGCAACACCGACGCGCGGCGCAAGGCCATCCTTCGACGAGAACACACCATAGGGCAGGTTCTGGATCGGGAAGTCGGAGGTCGGGGCGACGTCGATGAAGGAGCGGAGCTTTGGGTCGTTGGGGTGGGTCACTGATTCCTCCAATCAAGAAGCTGTCATGCCCGGGCTTGACCCGGGCATCCATCTTCGGAAAGCGCGATGGATCGCCGGGTCAAGCCCGGCGATGACGAGGGACACAAACTCACGGCTTGTTCGGGTCGAACTTCTTCTCCAAGCCCTTCCAGCAATCCGAGTAATCGTCCTGCAGCGTCGACGATTTCGCCGCATGTTCGGTCACGCGCTGCGGGAACCGGGTCTCGAACATGAAGGCCATCGTGCCGGTCAGCTTGACCGGCTTCAGCTCGCTGTTGCTGGCGTGCTCGAAGGCTTCGCGGTCGGGACCGTGCGGCAACATGCAATTGTGCAAACTGATGCCGCCCGGCACAAAGCCCTGCGGCTTGGCGTCGTAGACGCCGTAGATCAGCCCCATGAACTCCGACATGATGTTCATGTGGTACCACGGCGGACGGAAGGTGTTGTCGGCCACCATCCAGCGCTCCGGGAAGATCACGAAGTCGATATTCGCGGTGCCCGCGGTCTCCGACGGCGAGGTCAGCACCGTGAAGATCGAGGGATCGGGATGATCGAAGGCGATCGCGCCGACCGGCGAGAAAGTACGCAGATCGTATTTGTAGGGCGCGTAATTGCCGTGCCAGGCGACCACGTCGATCGGCGAATGCGGCAGCGTGGTCTTGAACAGCGAGCCGCCCCATTTGACGTAGAGCTCGGTCGGGGTGTCCTTGTCCTCGTAGCTCGCGACCGGCGTCAGGAAGTCGCGCGAATTGGCGAGGCAGTTGGCGCCGATCGGGCCGCGCTCCGGCAGCGTGAACGCGCCGCCGTAATTCTCGCAGAGATAGCCGCGCGCCGGGCCGCCGGGAATTTCGACGCGGAATTTGACGCCGCGCGGGATCACCACGATCTCGCCCGGCTCGGCGTCGATCCGGCCGAACTCGGTGACGAAACGCAGATTGCCCTGCTGCAGCACGAACATCATCTCGCCATCGGCATTGTAGAAATGCTGATCGACCATCGATTTGGTGATGAGATAGATGTGTGCGGCCATGCCGGCCTGGGTGTTGGCATCACCCGCCGTGGTCATGGTCTGCACGCCCTGCAGGAAGGTCATGTCCTCCTTCGGGATCGGCGCGGGGTCCCAGCGCAACTGTGCGATCGGCATGTCGTATTCGTGGCACGGCGCGGTGCGCCACTGCCCGCTATCTGCCTTGGCGAAGCGGCCGGAGTGCCGCACCGACGGGCGGATGCGATAGAGCCACGAGCGCTCGTTGGTGCCGCGTGGCGCCGTGAACGGCGAGCCGGACAATTGCTCGGCATAAAGCCCATAGGCGCAGCGCTGCGGCGAATTGCGCCCCATCGGCAGCGCGCCGGGCAAGGCCTCGGTCTCAAAGCTGTTGCCGAAGCCGGACATGTAGCCCGGGGTGACTTGCCCTGAGCTGCGGACGATCTGATCAGGCGAGGTAATGATGTTCATCGCTATCCTCCTTGCAGGGCGGCCCACATTTCCTGGTCGCGCTTGTCGGTCCAGATCACGGGATCGTCGATCCCCGACGCCTCGTCATAGGCGCGCGAAACGTTGAACGGCAGGCAGTGCTCGTAGATCGCAAAGCTCGAGAACTTCGGATCCATCACGTCGCGCGTTGCCGCCATCGATTCCTTCAGGCTGCGGCCCTTGGCGACGGATGATTCGGCCGCGCCGTAGAGCGTGGTGACGAAATCGCGGGTCATCGCGATCGCATCGCGCCCGGTGGCAAGCCCCTTCAGCGCGTCGCCGCGGCCCGGCGCGATCGCCTTCGGATTGAAGGCGCGGATCTCGTTCAGGGTCGTCGGCCATTCGCGCAAATGCGCATCGCCGCAATAGCAGGCCGAGTGATATTCAATCAGATCGCCGGAGAACATCACCTCGGCATCCGGCACCCAGGCGACGATGTCGCCCGAGGTATGGCCGGCGCCGAGCTGCATCAGCCGCACCTCGCGCTTGCCGAGATAGATCGACATCTCGCCTTCGAAGGTCAGCGTCGGCCAGGTCAGGCCGGGAATGCTTGCCGCATCCTGGAACAGGCGCGGGAAGCGGCCATATTCGGAATCCCAATCCTGCTGGCCGCGCTCCTCGATCAGGCGATAGGTCTCCTGCGAGGCGACGATGCCTTGCGCGTGATAGGCGGAGGCGCCGAGCACGCGCACCGCATGATAGTGCGACAGCACGACATATTTGATCGGCTTGTCGGTGACGGTCTTGACCCGCTCGATCACCTTGTTGGCCATCGCCGGCGTCGCCTGCGCGTCGAACACCAGGCAGCCGTCGTCGCCGACGATCACGGCGGTGTTGGGATCGCCCTCGGCAGTGAAGGCATAGAGATCGGTGCCGATCTCGGAGAAGGTGACCTTCTTCTCCGAAAGATCCGTGGTCGATGCGAAACCTTTGGCCATCAGTTCAATCCTGTCCGTTCAAGAGCATTCGCCCCCTCTCCCCGTTCTTACGGGGAGAGGGTTGGGGTGAGGGGCTGTCTCCGCATACACGGCGACAGATGTGTCTGCGGAATCCCCCTCACCCGGAACGCATCTGACGATGCGTTCCGACCTCTCCCCGCAAGCGGGGGCGAGGTGAGGCGGAGGCTGCTGCGCGACTTGATAAAGATCCATCCTGATTCAGCTCGTAGCTATTGCTGTTGCTGTTGTTGCTGCTGGCTGGCGTCCAGCATCCGCCGCTTCGCCAGCGCGATCGCCTCGCGCAGCACGTCGAGATCGCCGATATGGTTGGCGAGCACCAGAACCAGCGCAGCATCGAGATCGGCGCTCTGCGCCTCGGTGAGGCCGCGATGGGCCTCGACGATGGCGCGGAAGGCGTCGTCGGGCTTTGCGAAATTCGAACTGGTCGACAGCGCCATGACTGCTCCTCAGTTCAGGCCGGCTGCGCGCGCCAGCGCCGCATCAAGTGCCGGCCGCGCCGCGTTGCGGAAGCGTGCCGCGACATAGCCGTCCGGCCGCAGCAGATAGGCGGTGCCGGGCTCGGCATCGTAGCGCTTGCCGGCAAGGCCCTGCGCGTCGACCAGCCCATCCTCGCCGCCGACTCGGATGCTGCCGACGCCATCGGGCACATCGGCAGCCGCGCCATTGCCAAACTCCAGCAGCGTGAAGCGCGTTCCCTGTCTGATGAAAACATCGGTCAGATAGGTGGAACCTCCGCCCTGCTCCGTCACCGGAGCATCCGGCATCGAGGCGCCGGGCCGCGGGCCGCCGCGCCAATCATCGCGATCGCCGCTCGACAGCGGCGTATCGTAGACCGACGGCACCGACAGCCGCCCGCCATTGACCATGCGCTTGCCGAACTCGGTATCGTTGGCGAGCGACAGCACCGCCTGGCGCAGCCGCGCTTCCTGTTTCGTCACCGGCGCCATAAAGTCGGTCGAGCGGGTCGACTCGCGGATGTTCTCGTCCGCCGCCGCGCTGCGCTCGATGTGATAGCTCTCCAGCAAGCCCTCCGGCGACAGCCGGCGCAGCACGCGGTCGAGCTTCCACGCCAAATTCTCGGCGTCCTCGAGCCCGGAATTGGCGCCGCGCGCGCCGAACGGCGAGACCTGGTGGGCGGAATCACCGGCAAAGATCACCCGGCCGTGGATGAACTTGGCCATCCGGCGACACTGGAACTTGTAGAGCGAGATCCATTCGAACTCGAACTTGTCATGGCCGAGCATGCGCTCGATCCGCGGCCGGACATTCTCGGGCTGCTTCTCGGCCACCGGATCGGCATCCGGGTTGAGCTGCAGATCGATCCGCCAGATGTCGTCCGGCTGCTTGTGCAGCAGCGCCGAGCGTCCGGCATGGAACGGCGGATCGAACCAGAACCAGCGCTCGGTCGGGAACGCCGCCGTCATCTTGACGTCGGCGATCAGGAACTGGTCCTCGAACACCTGGCCCGCGAACTCCGCGCCGACCATCTGCCGCAGCGAGGAACGAGCACCATCGCAGGCGACCACGAAGGTCGCGTGCACCTGGTAGGAGCCGTCAGGGGTTGCGATGGTCAGCGCAACGCCATCGTTGCGGCTCTCCAGCGCGATCACCTTGTTGCGCCAGCGCAGGTCGATTTCAGGCAGTTGCCCGACCCGGTCGACCAGATAGGCCTCGGCGTAGAACTGCTGCAGGTTGATGAAGGCGGGCCGCTTGTGGCCTTCCTCGGGAAGCAAATTGAACTGGTAGAGCTGCGAGGCGCCGTGGAAGATCTTGCCGACGCTCCACACCACGCCTTTCTCGACCATGCGGTCGCCGACGCCGAGGCGATCCCAGAACTCAAGCGAGCGCTTCGAGAAGCAGATCGCGCGCGAGCCTTCGCCGATCCGGTCGGCATCGTCGAGCAGCACCACGCGCTGGCCGCGCTGCGCGAGATCGATCGCGAGCGACAATCCCACCGGCCCGGCGCCGACCACGACGACGGGATGCTCCGCGACATTGGCGCCCGAGCGCTCCTGGTCGGGATGACGGCGATAGCCGAACTGGGTTTTGGCCTGTGCCGTGTTGGCGTGTGCCATTGCGTGACCCTGGATGTTTCCCTTGCGCCGCGGCCTCTGGCTGCGGTTCTGTGTGACCGGCGAGCGACCGGGACCTTGCGAGCCGGCCGCGACCTTGCTAAATTAGTCTCACTTGCAACTATCTTAAACCCCCAGTCGGGGCTGCCGTCAACTCAAATTGGAGGGATTTTTGGCACGGACCTCTGCAAGCCAGCCTCCAGCCCGGCCGCGCAGTGCCGTGGAAGCGGAGCTGCGCGACACTATCGCGCCGACCAAGAAGCGCCTCGATCTCTTCCATTTCATGCCGTTCCGCCTGAACCGGCTGGCGGCCGAGGTGTCCTCGGCGCTGTCGAGCGAATATCAGGCGCGCTACGGCCTCGACATTCCGGAGTGGCGCGTGCTCGCAACGCTCGGCTTCCGCAGCGATCCCTGCAGCGCGCAGTACATCGCGCACTGCACGCGCACCCATAAATCCACCATCAGCCGCGCGGTGTCGGCGCTGATGGAGCGCGAGATCGTCGAGCGCGTCGAGAACGCCGACGACCGCCGCGAATTCCGCCTGCGACTGACCAAAACGGGCCAGGCGCTCTACGAGGAACTGATCCCGCGCCTGCTGCGCAAGGAACAGGAGATCTTGTCCTGCCTCTCCGCACAGGAACGCCGCGACCTCGGCCGCTTGCTCGGCAAGGTCGAGAACAGCCTCGAACTGGTGCAGACCAGCGAAGAGGCCGACGCCAAGGACGTGTATTAGGCTCACTCAACCCGTCATCCTGAGGAGCGCGCAGCGCGTCTCGAAGGATGCACGGCCCGGCTGGTGGCCGTCGACCCTTCGAGACGCGCGCAAGAGCGCGCTCCTCCAGCGACAAAGGCGAAGCCTTTGCGCGGGGGTGACGGTGATGGAATCTTGTGCGGCTCCTTCCACCGTCATTGCGAGCGAAGCGAAGCAATCCATGCATCCGAGCATGCGGGACGATGGATTGCTTCGTCGCTACGCTCCTCGCAATGACGGTGCCGTTACGCCCTGTCGATATGTGTCGCGATCACCGGAAAATAATTGTCCTTCGATCCCTTGTCGATCGCTTCCTGAAGCACCGTGCCGATCAGCTCCGCGCCGCGGATCTTGATGCCCGCATCGGCGGCGAGCTCCAGCGCGTAGGACAGGTCCTTCAGCGCATACTCGGTCGAGAATGCGCGCTCGGGAAACACGCCGGGCACGATCGCCTTCATGCCATGGTTGCGCAGCGCAAAGCTGTCGGCCGAGCCCTTCGACAAGGTTTCCAGCAGCAGCTTCGGATCGACGCCGTTATGCTTCGCCACCGCGACAGCCTCGGCCAGCGCGTTCACGGTCTCGAACAGCACCATGTTGTTGAGGATCTTGGTCACCTGCCCGGCGCCGACGTCACCGCAATTGGTGACATCGGTGGCGAAGCAGCGGATCAAGGGCTCGATCGCGGCATAAAGCGCGGGCACCGCGCCGACCATCACGCTGAGCGTGCCGTCCTGCGCCGCCTGCCGCGTGCGCGCGATCGGTGCGTCGACCCACGCCGCGCCCTTGGCCTGCAACTGCGCGGCGAAATCGCGGGTCTGGCTGACTGAAGACGTGCCGAGATCGACCACGATCTGGCCGCTTCTCGTGTTCTTCAAGATGCCGTCGCCTTCGAACACCGCGCGCACGTGCCTGGCGCTCGGCAAGCAGAGGAACAGCACATCGCTCTGCTTGATGACGTCGGCGACCGACGCGGCAACCTCGGCACCGTCGGCGCGCAACCGCTGCAGCGGTTCGGCCGAGAGGTCGAACACGACAACGCGCTTGCCGCTCTTCTTGACCAGGTTGCGGCAAATCGGCTCACCCATCACGCCGAGGCCGATGAACCCGAGAGTCTTGGTGTCAGTCGTCTTGGTGTCAGTCATATCGCTTCTTTTGACGTTTCTTGACGTGTTGCAGACGAGCCTCGCCCAATCGGCGAGGCTATTTCGCGAACGATCGCGATGGCGCGAGATGCAGCGCGAACGCATCGACCTTGTCGCTGGCGCGCGGATAGATCTCGCTGACGATCGGATCGTGACCGGGAATGAAGCGGTCCGGATGACCGGCGAGCCGCTCGACGGTCTCCCAGCCCTGCGCCATGTCGCCGACATTGTAGACGATCGGGAACGGGCTGCGCTTGTGCAGGTTCGCATAATAATGCGCGGCGTCCGACGCCAGTACGACCGGGCCGCGCGCGGTCTCGATGCGCACCACTTGCAGGCCGTCGGAATGGCCGCCGACGCGATGCACGGTGACGCCGGGTGCGATCTCGCCGTCGCCGGAGTGGAAGGTGACGCGCTCGCCATAGACGTGGCGCACCATCTGCGTGACGTGCTCGATGGAGAACGGATGGCGCAGCATGCCGTTGCACATGCAGCGGCCGGTCGCGTAGCTCATCTCGCGTTCCTGCAGATGGAATTTGGCGTTCGGGAAGCGATCGAGATTGCCGGCGTGGTCGTAATGCAGGTGAGTGACGACGACATCCTTGATGCTATCGGCACTGACGCCGAAGCCGGCCAGCGCGTCGACCGGGTTGAGCGTCAGCTTGCGGGCGCGCGCCTTGGCCTCCTCGGCGTTGAAGCCGGTGTCGACCAGGATGTCGCGGCCATGGCCACGGATCAGCCAGACGAAATAATCCAGGTCCTGCGCGGTGGTATCGTGCGGATCAGGCACCAGGAAGTTGAGGTGGGGCGTGCGCGGCGACATCGTCGCATAGCGCAGGGCGTAGATCTCGTAGGCGTTTCCCATCGGTTTCGCTCTTGTTTGCAAGGCCTGTTTTGAACGGCTTGTCTTTGAATAGCCTGCCGTCCCGAACACAAAGCCATCGCCTCGCGCAAAGGTCAAACCGCGCGGCGTGCGACGAGCGCATGACAGGGTGGCGACAGCCTTCGTGAGTGCAGGCACGTTATCGGCCCGCAGGAACCAGCACCGTGCCGGATGACGATGGCCGCCATGACCGCATGCTGCTGCACTGCGGTCTGGCTGGCATCACCGCGATAAACGATGCTGCCGCAAGCCGTTGACGGGGACTTGGCCGTGGTTTGATAATGGATTTTCGCTAGAGTAAGGTTCCCGAGGCGCAGGCTGGAAGCGGCGCCGTTTCATTGGAATGCCGCGATCTGGATTTGCTGCGATTATGAAAATCCGCCTTGCCTTGCTCGCCACGCTGATTTTTTCAATCGCGGCGCCCACTTTGTCCTTCGCTGCCGGCGACCGTTTCGCGCTGGTCATCGGCAACGCCAAATATCCCGACGCCGACGCACCGCTGAAGGAGCCGGTCAACGACGCCCGTGACGTCGCCGACGAGCTCAAGCGCGACGGCTTCACCGTCGAGGTCGGCGAGAACCTGACCGGCGACGGCATGCGTCGCGCCTTCGACCGGCTCTACGGCAAGATCAAGCCGGGCTCGGTCGCCCTGATCTTCTTCTCCGGTTACGGTATCCAGTCGAACCGGCAGAGCTACATGATCCCGATCGATGCGCAGATCTGGGCCGAGGCCGACGTTCGGCGCGACGGCTTCAGCCTCGAGACCGTGCTCGGGGAAATCAACAGCCGTGGCGCCGGGGTGAAGATCGCCTTGATCGACGCCTCGCGGCGCAACCCGTTCGAGCGGCGCTTCCGCAGCTTTTCGGCAGGGCTCGCCCCGGTGATCGCCCCGAACGGTACATTGGTGATGTATTCGGCCGCGCTGTCGTCTGTCGTCTCCGACAATGGCAGCGACCACAGCCTGTTCGTGCGGGAACTCCTGAAGGAGATCCGCACCCCCGACCTGATGGCCGAGGAAACGCTGAACCGCACCCGCGTCGGCGTCACCCGCGCCTCGCGGCAGGAACAGGTGCCGTGGATCTCGTCGTCACTGGCCGAGGATTTCTCGTTCATTCCGGCCGGCACGGCCGGGCCGTCGAACGCCGCGCCGGCAACCGCCGCGTCGCCGTCACCGGAAGTGGCAGCGGCACCGCCAGTCGCGCCTCCGCCGGCTCCGCCCGCAGCAACGCCGACACCGCCCGCGGCGACCCCGACGCCACCAGCGGCAACAGCGCCGACACCATCACCGGCGCCGCCGACGCCTCCGATTGCGGCAGCGCCGACTGCACCGCCACCCCAGCCCAAGGCGCCCGAGATCGCCCTGCCGCCGCCCGCGGCTCCGCCGCCGGTGGTGATCCAGCCCACGCCGGCCCCGAGCAATTCGCCTGTGCTCGCCGATGATCCGACGATCAAGAGCTTGAGCGAAAAGCTGGACAAGAATCCCGATGACGCAGCGGCGCTGTATCGCCGCGGCCAGGTCTATGCCAGCAAGGGGGCCTACGACCTCGCGGTGAAGGACTTCACCAATTCGCTGCGGCTGAACCCAAAGGATGTCGAGGCCTATAACAACCGCTGCTGGGTCCGCACCGTGATCGGCGACCTGCAGGCGGCGCTGAAGGACTGCAACGAGGCGCTGCGGCTGCGCCCGAACTTCGTCGATGCGCTCGACAGCCGCGGGCTGATGAACCTGAAGGGCGGGCAGAACAAGAACGCGATCGCCGATTTCGACGCCGCGCTGAAGATCAATCCGCGGCTGACCTCGTCGCTGTACGGGCGCGGGCTCGCCAAGCAGCGCAACGGCGCGGTCGCGGAGGGCGATCTCGACATCGCCAACGCCAAGGCGATGGACCCGAACATCGTCAAGGAATTCGCCGACTACGGCGTGCAGTGACAATGGACGAAGGTCTGCCCGCGGCGCGAACCGCTGACGGAATTGAGCGACTAATCAGAGGGTGCGAGCCGGGCGGCGATGCCGGCAATCAATCTGGATAGTCGTTGGAACCGCGCCAGCTTGCGCAGGAGGGACCGAAATGTTCAAGCCGTCGGCAAAGGCCGCGATCGTTTCAATCACCATTGGCGCCGCGCTGTCGTTTTGCCTGGCGGCCGCCCGCGCCGGTGACGATGTCACCGAGGACCAGATCATCAGAGCGCTGACGCCCGACAAGAAGCCGCTGACCCGCGGCCTTTCGGCCGGACCGCAGACTACTTCGCCCGGGCTGAACGCCGACCAGGCCAAATTCGTGCAGAGCGTCCGCGGCCGCACCACCCGCTCGCTGTCCTCGGCCGAGCGCGAGGAAATCGCGACCATCGTCCAGGACAAGCCAAAGATCGATCTCGAGATCAACTTCGACTACAACTCCGCCGATATCAGCGCCAAGTCGCTGCCGTCGGTGCAGGCGCTCGGCCGCGCCTTGACCAATCAGGACCTGAAGGGCTCGACCTTCGTGGTCGCCGGCCACACTGACGCCGCCGGTGGCGAGGACTACAATCAGGGCCTTTCGGAGCGCCGCGCCGACGCCATCAAGCGCTATCTCGTCGACAAATATGGCATCAACGGCACCGATCTCGTCACCGTCGGCTATGGCAAGAGCAAGCTGAAGGACCCGAGCCACCCGATGGCGGAGGTGAACCGGCGCGTGCAGGTCGTGAACGTGGAAAACAAGGCCACCGCCGCCAAGTGATGGGCGGTGGCGTGGCCCCTTTTTGAGGTTACAATGCGCCCCGCACCCCGGCGGGGCGCATTTGCTTTAGGGCCAATGCTGTTTAGGCCGAGCCCCAATGTGGCATAACAGGTGACCCGCCTCACATGACGTCAGGGCATGATCCGGAACAATGGCACCGGCCTTCCGAATGCCCAGGCAATACGATAGCGAGCGTGATGAGACTTCGACCAACACCCATGACGCGCCAAGCTCCGGATTGATCAGGCGATGAATTTTTCCCAATACCTCAAGCCTGCGCTCGGCACGGTGTTCTTCCTCGCCCTCGCGATCGCCTATTACGCGTTCGAGCATCGCTCCCATCCGGAGGAGAAGGAGACGCCGGGCCAGGCGCTGGTCGTGGTGACGAAGTCGACCAATGCCTGCTTCTCCGACATGGTCCGCGTCACCGGCTTCATCGTGCCGCGCCGCGAGGCGCAGGTGAATGTCGACCAGGACGGCTCCAAGGTCACCGACGTGCTGGTCCGCGAGGGTGACACGGTCACCGAGAACCAGGAACTGGCGCGGCTGACCCCGCCGCCGCAGCAGGCCGCACAGGCCAATGCCAAGCCGCTTGTGCTGCGGGCGCCGGCGGCCGGCCTTATCACCGAAGTGCGCACCGCGCCCGGCGCGCCGGCCTCGCCGCAGGCGCCTCCGATGTTCAAGATCTCGATCAACAACGAGATCGAGCTCGACGCCGAGGTGCCGGGCTTCCAGCTCCTGAAGCTCAATCCCGGCGCCAATGTGCGGATCAGCCGCGACGATGCGCCCGACATGGTCGGCAAGGTCCGCCAGATCTCGCCGCAGATCGACCGCACCACCCAGCTCGGGCATGTCCGCATCACCATCAACAACAATCCGACGCTGAAGGTCGGCATGTTCGCGCGTGCCAATATCGACGCCAAGCGCTCCTGCGGCGTCGCGGTGCCGCGTACCGCGATCGACCGCCTAACCCTGCAGGTCGTGAAGGGCAACACCGTCGAGACCCGCAGGGTGCGCGTCGGGCTGACCTCCGACACCTCGACCGAAATCCTTGAAGGCCTCGACGTCGGCGAAATCGTCGTGGCCGACGCTGGCACCTCGCTGCATGACGGCGACCAGATCAAGACCATGTTCGCCGACGAACTCGATCGCACGCGATCACGGTAATTCGGGCACGCTAATGGCTTTGAACATCTCGGCATGGTCGATCCGGAACCCGCTTCCCTCGATCGTCTTCTCGATCATCCTGCTCGTGCTGGGCTGGGTTTCCTTCACCAAGCTCGCGGTGACGCGGCTGCCGAGCGCCGACATTCCGGTGATCTCGGTCGCGGTCTCGCAATTCGGCGCAGCGCCGTCGGAACTTGAATCGCAGGTCACCAAGACCATCGAGGACGGCGTCTCCGGCGTCGAGGGCGTGCGCCACATCTCCTCCTCGATCACCGACGGCCTGTCGGTGACCACGATCCAATTCGCGCTGGAGACCAACACCGACCGCGCGCTCAACGACGTCAAGGATGCGGTGACGCGCGTGCGCGCCAACCTGCCGCAGAATGTCACCGAGCCGTTGATCCAGCGGGTAGACGTGATCGGCCTGCCGATCGTGACCTATGCCGCGATCTCGCCCGGCAAGACGCCGGAGCAGCTGTCCTATTTCGTCGACGACGTGGTCAAGCGCGCCCTGCAGGGCGTGCGCGGCGTCGCCCAGGTCGAGCGCATCGGCGGTGTCGAGCGCGAGATCCTGGTCTCGCTCGATCCCGACAAGCTGCAGGCGGTGGGGCTCACCGCGGTCAATGTCAGCCAGATCCTGCGCGGCACCAATGTCGACGTCGCCGGCGGCCGCGCCGAGATCGGCAAGAACGACCAGGCGATCCGCACGCTGGCCGGCGCCAAGACGCTGAACGAGCTCGCCGGCACCATGATCCCGCTGTTCGGCGGCGGCGAGATCCGGCTCGACGATCTCGGCACCGTCACCGACACCATCGCCGACCGGCGCACCTTCGCCCGCTTCAACGGCGAGCCGGTTGTCGCGCTCGGCATCAAGCGCTCCAAGGGCGCCAGCGACGTCGTCGTCGCGGCCGCGGTGCAGAAGCGGATCGACGCGCTGAAGGTGGCCTATCCCGATGTCGACCTGAAGCTGATCGACACCTCGGTCGAGTTCACCAAGGGCAATTACGAGGCCGCGATCTCGACCCTGTTCGAGGGCGCGATCCTCGCCGTGATCATCGTGCTGCTGTTCCTGCGCGACATGCGTGCCACGATCATCGCGGCGGTCTCGCTGCCGCTGTCGATCTTCCCGGCCTTCTGGGCGATGGATCTGCTCGGCTTCTCGCTCAACCTGGTCTCGTTCCTCGCCATCACGCTCTCGACCGGCATCCTGGTCGACGATGCCATCGTCGAGATCGAGAACATCGTCCGCCACATGCGGATGGGCAAGACGCCCTATCGTGCCGCCCTCGAAGCCGCCGACGAGATCGGCCTTGCGGTGATCGCGATCTCGCTCACCATCATCGCGATCTTCGCGCCGGCGAGCTTCATGTCAGGGATCGCCGGGCAGTTCTTCAAGCAGTTCGGCATCACCGTGTCGGTGCAGGTGTTCTTCTCGCTGCTCGCCGCGCGCTTCGTGACGCCGATGCTGGCCGCCTATTTCCTCAAGCATCATGACCACGATGATCCTCCGCCCGGCCCGATCCTGCGCGGCTATCACAGCCTCGTCACCTGGTCGGTGAAGCATTACTTCGTCACCGTGCTGATCGGCTTTGCGATCTTCGCCGCGTCGATCTGGAGCATCACGCTGCTGCCGCAGGGCTTCCTGCCGGCGCAGGACACCGCGCGCTCGCTGCTCGCGATGGAGCTGCCGCCAGGCTCGCAGCTTGCCTACACCGAGAAGGTCACCGAGGAGATCGTGGCGCGGCTGCGCAAGCGGCCCGAGGTACGAAGCGTGTTCGTCGATGGCGGCCGGGTGCCGCCGGGCCTGCAGGAGGTGCGCCGCGCCGCGCTGATCATCAACTACACGCCGAAGGCCGACCGCAAGATCACCCAGCGCGAGCTCGAACTGTCGATCGGCAAGGAGCTCGATAACGTTCCTGACATCAGGTTCTGGTTCCTCGACGAGAACGGCCTGCGCGCGATCTCGCTGGTCGTCACCGGTACCGACAGCAACATCGTCAACAACGTGGCCAGCGAACTCGCGACGCAGATGAAGCGGATTCCGATCATCGCCAACGTGATCTCGGAGACCGCGCTCGACCGGCCCGAGCTGCGCATCCGTCCGCGCGCCGAGCTCGCGGCGCGGCTCGGCGTCTCGACCGAAAGCCTGTCGCAGACCATTCGCGTTGCCACCATCGGCGACGTCGGCCCGGCGCTGGCGAAGTTCGACGCCGGCGACCGCCAGGTGCCGATCCGCGTCCAGCTCGAGGACAATGCGCGCAGCGACCTGCAGATGCTGGAGCAGCTGCGGGTGCCGCTCGGCCAGCGCGGCGAACGCGGCGGCGTGCCGCTCTCCGTCGTCGCCGACATCCAGCTCGACCAGGGCCCGACCAGCATCAACCGCTACGACCGCGAGCGGCAGGCCACCGTCGCCGCCGACCTTGTCGGCAATGCCGCGCTCGGCGACGCCACCAAGCTGATCTACGACCTGCCGGTCATGAAGACCCTGCCGAAGGGCGTAAGAGTCAGCCCGTCCGGCGACGCCGAGAGCCTCGCCGAGCTGTCCGACGGTTTCGCCACCGCGATCACCGCCGGCCTGATGATGGTCTATGCCGTGCTGGTGCTGCTGTTCGGCACCTTCTTGCAGCCGATCACCATCCTGTTCTCGCTGCCGCTCTCGATCGGCGGCGCGATCGGCGCACTGCTGTTGACCGGCAAGCAGCTCACCACGCCGGTGTGGATCGGCATCCTGATGCTGATGGGCATCGTCACCAAGAACGCCATCATGCTGGTGGAGTTCGCGGTGGAGGCGATCCGCGACGGCAAGGCGCGCGAGGAAGCCATGATCGACGCCGGCATGAAGCGCGCCCGCCCGATCGTGATGACCACGATTGCGATGGCCGCCGGCATGATGCCGTCAGCGCTTGCGTTCGGCGCGGGCGGCGAATTCCGCTCGCCGATGGCGCTCGCAGTGATCGGCGGCCTGATCTTCTCGACCGCGCTGTCGCTGGTGTTCGTGCCGGCGATGTTCATGGTGATGGATGATGTCGGCGGCCTGATCTGGCGCTTCGGCAAGCGGCTCGTGGTCTCGCATGCCGACCACGAGCTGACCCCGAACGAGCACCAGTCCGACGACACCAAGCGCCCGCCCGGCCCGCCGAACATGATCTCGCCCGCCGCGGAATGAGCTGAGGCCGCGCCTCGCCAGCGGTGCGACCCGTACGAGATGACGTACTCCAAAATATCGAAAACAACCCCATGCAAAGGAGCCGACGGCGGCCGGAATCCGACACGGCGACTTGACACGTCGGACAAATCAGCGATATTTTTCCATTATTCCGAAATCATGGTGTGAGTCCGCGACTCCTCCAACACGTCGTCCCTGCCTGGTGCGCAATTGCGCACGGGAGCAGGGACCCATACGCCGCGGCGGACCTTGTTGCAGCGACTCGTCGTTCCAGCATCGCCCAACGATTGGCAGCTGTGGTTATGGGTCCCTGCTTTCGTGTTTGGTCCCTGCAGATTGGTTGGATGGAATCGGTGTAGAACGAGGCGTGGCCTTTGTTAGGGAGCGCCTCGTGTCATGGAACTGAGCTTGCACGCGAACGCCACGACGACGCCGAAGACACGTGCCTACATCCAGCGCAGCAGGAAGTCGGTCGCTCAGTTGGCGGCCGAACTGGGGGTCAGCGAGACCACGATTTATCGCTGGCGCAGCCGCACGACGGTCGAAGACCGCTCGCACCGGCCGAAGCACCTCACGACCAGCCTCTCCGCGGTTGAAGAAAGGGCCGTTTGTGAACTACGGACATCGCTCCAATTGCCGCTGGACGACATCGTTGAGGTGATGCGGCGATGCATCAACGCCAAGCTGTCCCGTAGTGCTATTCACCGCTGCCTGCAACGCAATGGCATCAGCCGGCTTGCCAAGCCTGACAAGCCCAAAGCCGGCGTCTTCGAGAATGCCAGTATCGGCTTCATCCATATCGACGTGAAGTATCTGCCGGCACTGCAGCGCCGCACCAGTTATGCCTTTGTCGCCATCGATCGCGCCACCCGCTACGTCTTTGTCGAGGTCCATTCCAGGCGGGACGGAGCGACCGCGACCGGTTTCCTTAAGCGCTTCCTGGCTGATTTTCCGCACCAGGTTCACACTATCCTCACCGACAACGGTGCCGAGTTCACCGACCGCTTCGCCGTCGACAAGAAGAACAAGCCGCCCGGGAAGCCTTCCGGCGACCACCCCTTTGATCAACTCTGCCGACAGTGCGCCATCCAGCATCGCCTGACCAAGCCCTACCATCCGCAGACCAACGGCCTCGTCGAACGCTTCAACCGGCGCATCGCCGAAGCCATTGGCCGCGAAACACAAACGGGGCAGCGCGCGCCGTACCTTTGTCAACCACGCCGACCGCGACACCTTCATCGCCAAGTTCGTCCACGACTACAATCGGACCCGCCTCAAATGCCTCGGCTACCTGGCGCCAATCCAGGCCCTCGCCAATCACACGGGACCGAACACTTTCGCAGGGACGACGGTAAGGAAGGATATCGATTCAGGGCGTTACACCAGGCGGTGTCATCGCCTGCGCATGCGGGTGATCTCAAGTTCTAATACAGCCGCGTCCGATAGGCCTCTTCCATCGCCTTCTCGGCGACTTCGACCTCGATCGCGGCGGTCTGCTCGGCGATGATCCGGCCGAGCGTCGGAAAGCTGTGGCGCTCGACTTGCGCGGCGGGATTCCAGAGCTTCGAGCGCATCAGTGCCTTGCCGCAGTGGAAGTAGGTCTCATCGACATGCACCTTGAGCCCGATGATCGGCGTGACGTTCTGCACCGTCAGCGGCGTCAACAGATCCGCCTCCTGCGAGATTTCGGCCCGCCCGTTGACGCGCAGCGTTTCGTTGATGCCGGGCACCATGAAGATCAGCCCGATCCCGGGCGACGCGATGATATTGCCGAACGTATCGACCCGGTTGTTGCCGCGCCGATCCGGGATCAGCAGCGTCTTGTCGTCGAGCACGGAGACGAAGCCCGGCGCATCGCCGCGCGGGCTGGCGTCGGCATGACCCTTGCCGTCGCTGGAAGCGATGACGAGGAACGGCGACAGCGCGATGAAGTCGCGGCAGAACTTGTCGAGATGATAGAGCACCTTTTTCTCGGCGAGCGGGCTCAATTGCCCGAAATGCGCACGAAGATCCTCGTGCGATTTGACCGGCGGCTTGCCGCCCGCACTCTGGCCACCCATAGCGAACCTCCCGTTTGGTTTGTCTCAATTCGTTGAGCATGATCTCCGCGCAAACGCTCCGCGTTTGTCGCGAGGGAACACCGCGTCGCACTTTTCCGGATCATGCTCTATACCGCGTCGATGCCGCACCAGCTCGCGACGAAGAGGGCGTAGGCCTTGGTCACCTTCTTCAGCGAATCGAGCTGGACCCGTTCATTGAAGCCGTGCGCGTTCTCCATCCTGGCGCCGAAGCAGAATGCGGGAACACCATAATCCAGGCCATAGAAGCGAGCATCCGTCAGCGCGGTCGAGGGAAAATCCGTCAGCTTGCGCCCGAACACATGCTCGTAGACCGAGCCGAGGACGGCCTCGCTCTCCTGCACCTCGGTCGCCTCATAGCCCGGCGACAGGAAGCCGGACCAGACGATCTCGGGCGGATTGTTGGCGAGGAACGGATGGGCCCTGGCGGCCTTGGTCACGCAGTCGACGATCTCGGCCTGGCAGTCGGCGATTTTCCATCCTGGCAGGATGCCGATCCGGCAATCGACGTCGCACCACGCCGGTACGCTGGAGGCCCAATCGCCGCCCTTGATGATGCCGGGATTGAAGTTGAGCGGGTGATGCACCGCACCGAAGTAGCGATGCGACTTGGCACGCTCGTTCCACTCCGCCTCGAGCGCGTCGAGATGGCCGATCAGATGATAGGCGGCACGGATGGCATTGGAGCCGGTGCCGGCGCGCGCGACATGGACCGGGATTCCGCGAACCCTGAGGCGAAACCAGATCACGCCGACCTGGGCGCGCATCAACCGTTCCTCGGTCGGCTCCGGCAGCAGGCAGGCATCGGCACGGTAACCTCGCTGCAACGTCGAGAGCGCGCCGAGACCGGTGCTCTCCTCCTCGATCACGGATTGCAGATGGATGCGGCCTTTCGGCGCAAAGCCCGCGGCCTTCACCGCATCGAGCGCGTAGAGCGCGGCAATGGTGCCCGACTTCATGTCGCCGGTGCCGCGGCCATAGAGCCAGCCGTCCTGGACCACCGGCTGGAACGGCGGCCGCTCCCACATGTCGAGCGGCCCGACCGGCACCACGTCGCAATGCCCCTGAAGGATCAGCGAACGCCCCTCCTCGCGCGCCGGCCGATAGGTGCCGACGACGGTCCGCGCGCGGGAAAAATCGGTCTCGACCGGCCCGTAGCCGGGCAAGGTCTTCAGCTCGTCCTGATTGATGACCCAGTCGTCGACCTCATAGCCGCGCTCGCGCAGCAGCTTCGCGAACATGTCCTGGCACGGACCTTCCTGGCCGCGCGTGCTGGGAATCGACGAGAAGGCGATCGTGGTCGCGAGCTGCTGCTCGAAGGCGGCGTCGACAGCCGCCTCGATGCGCTCGCGCGCGCCGGCCGGAAGGGGAACTGAACGGCTGTCGGTCATGAATTGATCCTTGCTGTGGGGCGTGTATCGGCCACGGCCGCAAAGCCCGGCTGGTCGAAGAAATCGCGCCCGGGAATCGCGTCGAGCAGATCGCGAGTGTAGGCCTGGCGCGGCGCGGTGAACACTTCGGCGGTGGTGCCTTCCTCGACGATACGCCCCTTCTGCAGGACGATGACGCGGTCGGCGATCTCGGCGGCGATCCGCAAATCGTGTGTAATGAAGATCATCGCAAGCCGCATCTCCTGGCGCAGCTCGGCGAGCAGCGCCAGCACCTGGGCCTGCACCGAGACGTCCAGCGCCGACACCGCCTCGTCGGCGATCAGAACCCGCGGCTTCAGCGCCAGCGCCCGCGCGATGCAGATGCGCTGGCGCTGGCCGCCCGAGAACTCGTGCGGGTAGCGATCGGCGGCGGTCGCCGACAGGCCGACCCGCACCAGGAGCTTGTTCGCCTGGGCCATCGCCTCGGCCCGCGACGTCCCATAGGCCATCGGTCCGCGCGCGATGGCATCGCCGACCTTCTGGCGCGGATCGAGACTGGCAAACGGATCCTGGAACACGATCTGGAGCTGGCGCCGCGCCTGGCGCAACGCCTCGCCGCGCAGCTGCCGGAGATCCGCGCCGCCAAAGCGGATGGCGCCGGCGTCAGGTTCGGTGAGCCGCATGATCATGCGCCCGAGCGTCGACTTGCCGGAACCGGATTCACCGACCACCGCAAGCGTCTCGCCCTCGTGCAGCGTCAGTGAGATGCCATCAGCGGCGGTCACCTCGCGTGGCGGCTGCAGCCAGCCGCGCTTGACCCGAAAGGTCTTTTGCAGGCCGATGACCTCGAGCAGCGGCTCGGGACGCAGGATGGCCTCGTGGATGTCGGCGAGGCGCGCCTTCGGAACCGCGTCGATCAGTTCGCGCGTGTAGGCGGCCTGCGGATTGCGAAGCACCTCGCTGGCCGTGCCCTGCTCGACCACCTTGCCATGGCGCAGCACCACGACGCGATCGGCAACGTCGGCGACAACGCCGAAATCATGGGTGATCAGCAGCACGCCCATGCCGCGCTCGCGCCGGAGATCGTCAATCAGGCGCAGGATCTGGCGCTGGGTCGTGACATCGAGCGCGGTCGTCGGCTCGTCTGCGATCAGGAGCGCGGGGCGGTTGGCCATCGCCATCGCGATCATCACGCGCTGGCGCTGGCCACCGGAAAGCTCAAACGGGTAGCTCTTTTCCAGCAGCTGCGGATTCGGCAGTCCGACCTGGGTCAGCAGCGTCAGCACCCGCTCGCGGAGTTCGGTCGCCGAGGGCGCAGGCCGCTGGTGCGCCAGGATCATCTCCTCGATCTGCCTGCCGACGCGCTTCAGCGGATTGAGCGAAGACAACGGCTCCTGAAAGATCATCGCGGCGTTGCCGCCGCGCAGCTTGCGGAGAGCGCGGCCGTCGAGCTTCGACGGATCCCGCCCTGCGACCGCCACGGCGCCGGACGCGATGTCGACGCCCCGCGGCAACAGCGACAGCACCGCATGCGCGATCATCGACTTGCCGGAGCCGGACTCGCCGACCAGGCAAACCACTTCGTTTGGCTTGATCTCAAAGGAGACGTTCTCGACCGCGAAGGGCCGATCACCGCCCTTGGGGAGCGCGATCGAGAGACCATCGACGGCAAGAACAGGCGCACCGGACTGCATGGCTTCGCTCATGAGCGGCGCCTCGAGACGCGCGGGTTGAGGACATCAGACAGTCCCTCGCCGAACAGGTTGATCGCCAGCACGGTGACGAGGATGGCGAGGCCGGGAAACACGCTCATCCACCACGCGTTCCGGATCACGGTGCGGCCCGCGCCGATCATGAAGCCCCACGACATCAGATTGGGATCGCCGAGCCCCATGAAGGACAGCGCGCTTTCCAGCAGGATCGCAGTGGCAACCGTCAGCGACGTCACCACCAGGATCGGCGAGATCGCGTTCGGCAGGATATGGCCGAGCACGATGCGCCAGGTGCGTTCGCCCTGGCACAGCGCGGCCTCGACGAATTCGCGGTGCCGCAGACGGAGGAATTCGGCGCGCGTGAGCCGCGCCAGCGGCGGCCAGCTCACCGCGCCGATGGTCAGGATGATCGTGAGCAGCGACGGATTGAAGGTCGCGACCAGCAGGATGGCCAGCACGAAGGCTGGAATGGTCTGGAACAATTCCGTCATCCGCATCAGCACCAGATCGACCTTGCCGCCGAAATAGCCTGAGATCGCGCCGATCACGACGCCGATCGCCATCGCCGCGAGCGCTGAGGCGATGCCGATCAGGAGCGACACGCGTGCGCCATAGGCGACGCCGGCGGCGACGTCGCGGCCGAGCGTATCGCCGCCGAGCCATAATCCGTCCTCGCCGGGCGGCGTGAACGGCGCGCCGACCATCTCCCAGGGCGAGACCGGAAACGCGATCGGCGCAACGATCGCGACGACAACAACGACGAGCAGCAGGACGAGGCCGATCATTCCGCTCGGATGACGCAGGAAGGCGCGCACCGTGTCCATCACGCCGCTCCCGTGGTCATGCGGGGATCAATCAACCGGTAGACCAGGTCGGTGAGCAGGTTGAGCGCGATCACGACGATCGAGAGGATCAGGAAGATGCCGAGCAGGACCGGATAGTCGCGCTGCAACAGTGCCTCGAAGGTCAAGCGGCCAAGGCCCGGCCAGGCAAACACCGTCTCGATCACCACAGCGCCGCCGACCAGCGCGCCGGCCTGCATGCCGGCGACGGTGACGACCGGCACCAGCGCATTGCGCAGCATGTGGCCGACCACGATGCGCGTTCCGGACAAGCCCTTGGCGCGCGCGGTCTTGATGAAATCCTGCTGCGCGACCTCGATGATCGAGGATCGCATCAGCCGCGCATAGATCGCCAGATAGATCGCCGCCAGCGACGTGACCGGCATGATCATGTGTTTCATGATGTCGAGCGCATGCTCGACCGGCGAGAGCTGGACGTTGATGGTCTCGTAACCGAACGGCGGCAACCAGCCGAGCGTCACCGAGAACACCAGCACCAGCATCAGGCCGAGCCAGAACACCGGCGTCGCGTAGAGCACGAGCGAGAGCACGGTGAACACCGTGTCGAGCACGCTGCCGGCCGCGAGCCCGGCCAGCGCGCCGAGCGCGGTGCCGATCAGGAGCGCGAGGCAAAACGCCGTGACGGACAGCAGCAGCGTCGCCGGCAGCCGTTCGAGGATCAGATCAACGACCGGACGACGCTGGCGATAGGAATAGCCGAGGTCGAGCCTGATGACGCGGCCGAGGTGGCTCACGAGCTGCACGAAATACGGCTTGTCGAGGCCATACTCCTTGCGCAGGTCGTCGAGCAGTTTTGGATCGGACGCGCCGGATTGCCCGGCCATGACCTGGGCCGGATCGCCGGGCGCGGCGCGCACCAGCACGAAATTGAACGTCGCGATGACGAGGATCACGGCGACGAGTTGGGCGATGCGGCTGACCGCCTGAAGTCCGATCGTCGCGGCGCTGCCGAGCCGGGTCACGATTTGTAGACCGACCCGAAGGTTTCGTGCGAGCCGATGCCCGTCGTCACGATGTTCTTGAACGCCTTGTCGTAGATGATGGGATATTCGATCTCGAGCGTCCAGGCCACCGGCACATCCTCGACCAGGATCTGCTGCACCTTGCTGTAGAGCTCCTGGCGCTTGGCTTCATCGAGCGTCACCGCGGCCTCGTCGAACAGTTTGTCGACTTCGGTATTCGAATAGCCTTGCGTGTTGGAGAACAGGATGCCCTTCTTGATGTTCGACGAAATATAGGTGCGGGCGACGCCCAGCGCGGGATCGCCGAGCTGGTAGAGCAGATTCTGGGTCATCTCATAATCCCAGTTGCCGACCTTCTCGGCCCATCCGGCCATGTCGGTGCCGACAAGCACGAGATCAATGCCGACCCGCGCAAAACTCTGGCGGAAGAATTCGCCGGCCCGCTGATAGGACTCGCCATAGGGCGGCACGATATACTTGATCTCGGCGCGCTTGCCGTTGGCGCCAGGCTTCAGTCCCATGTCGTCGAGCAGGGCCTTGGCCTTGTCGACCGAAAACTCGTAGCGCTTCACGTTCGGATCGTAGAACCGCGTCTTCGACGAGATCGGTCCGGTCGCCACCTTGGCATTGCCGAAATAGACTCGCTTGCTGAACGCCTCGCGATCGATCAGGTGCATCACCGCCTGCCGGAACCGCTTGTCGTTCATCGGCGCGATGCGGTTGTTCATCTCGAGCCACTGATGCGGCGCGAAATACTCGTAGCCCCTGGTGGTGAATTCGAGATTCTTCTGCGCCTTGAAGCGCTGCACGTCATAGAATTCGACGTCGGACCATTGCACGAGCTGCACCGTGCCGTTCTCGAGCGCCAGCGCGCGCGAGGCCGCATCCGGAATCACGCGGTAGACGATCTCGTCGAGATAGGGCTGGTCCTTCTGATAGTAGCCATCGTGGCGGACGAGATGAACGTGCGAGCCGCGCACCCACTCCTTCAGCTTGAAGGGGCCGGTGCCGATCGCCTTGTCGTTCTCCGGGTTCTTGCGGTAGTCGGTGCCGTCATAGATGTGCTTGGGTACGATCGGTGCAGACGTGCAATCGAAGCAGCCGATGAAGGGCGCGAACGGCTGCTTCAATTTGAACACGACGGTGAGCGGATCGGGCGCTTCCGCCGTCGCCACGCGGGCGAAGTTTTGCCGTGCGCGCGGATGCGTCTCCACCAGCAGCTTCATGCAGCTGAAGACCACGTCCTCCGAGGTCATCGGCTTGCCGTCGTGGAAGGTGATGCCGGGAAACAGCTTGAACGTATAGGTCAGGCCGTCGGGCGAAATCTCCCAGGACTGCGCCATGCCGGGCATCGGCTTGAGATCGGCGCCGTATTTCAGCAGGCCTTCGTAAATCTTGCCGCCGAGCGTCAAGGTCGGCTGCTGCTGGTTCAGCGCGGTCACCAGGACCGGTGGCTCGGGCTGGATGATGGTGTTGAGCGTCCCACCGCGGGTCTGGCCCGCCGCCCGCGTGATGCCGAACGGGATGGCTGCACCGCAGGCCAGCATTGCCTTGGTGAATTCGCGTCTGTTCATCGGACCTCTCCGTCTCCGCGTTCTCACATTCGATTTCGGCGAATGCCGCGGGGTGAGGCATTGTTGCCAAACGCCATATCCCGCGCTACCTGAAGGGGGACAACAACCATCGCGATCGGGCCAAGTGGCCCGGAAGATGCATGAGCACCCTGCGAAAACGACGATCGATCAGGAGCTCACGACACTTGAAAGTCGCAGCGCGACGAAATGACACCACCGGCTTGCGCGTTTGCCGCAAGCAATCGGGTCCCGCAGCCGCCGCGCACTATGCCGGACAGCTGCAACAGGTCGAACGGCCGCTCGCGGCGATGGCGGCCTCCTATCCGAACGAAAGCACCAGCGCGCGACACGCGCACCGACGCGATCAATTCATCCTGCAGACCGCGGGCGTGACCTCGATGATGACCGAGCGCGGCCATTTCGTCGTGCCGCCCGGCCACGGCCTGTGGATTCCAGCCGGCATCGCGCACCAGTCGCGGGCATGGGGCGAGGTCGAGATCCAGACCATCTATGTCACGCCTGACCGCATCAGGAATGCTCCGGCGACATGCCGCCTGATCAGGGTCTCCGCGCTGGTCGAGGCGTTGATGGAAGAAGCGGTGCACATGCCGACCCGTTACGATCCGGAAGGGCGCGACGGCAGGTTGGTCGATTTCCTGCTCGACGAGATCGGCAGGATGCCGGAAGTGTCGCTGCATGTGCAGGTGCCGCCCGATCCGCGGCTCGCCGCGATCTGCGAAGCCGTGCTGGTCGATCCGAGTTCCGATCTCACGCTCGACGAATGGGCCGATCGCTGCCAGCTCAGCCGGCGGACGTTGACGCGTCTGTTCCGGCGTGAGACCGGCCAGAGCTTTGCGGCCTGGCGCCAGCGGGTGCGGCTGCTCGAAGCGCTGGCGCGGCTCGGCGCCGGCGAGGCCGTCACCTGCGTTGCGCTCGACGTCGGCTATGAAAGTCCGAGCGCTTTCGCCGCGATGTTCAAGCGCGAGCTCGGCGCCGCGCCGCGCCAGTATCTGCGCTGGGCCGATGCCGAAGTGGTGATGCGGTAGGCGCTCGCGTCACGCATCTATCGAAATGCAAAACCCCTGCGGTCAACGGGAGAGACCGCAGGGGTTTGCAGGTGGATGGCGTGAGGCCAGCAAGGCTGGGTGTCACCCCAAGGACCGGCGGCCGGATGAAAGCGGTACCGGCCTCATCATGCAAGCACGTCTTTTAGGCAGGAGTGCGTCAACATCCGCAAGCAAAGCACGCGAGAGAATTGAATCTTCCCGCGCGCGTTGCATGCAGTCCGCTCTAGTCGTTGCGGGCGACCGCGGTCAGCTTGGTCATGTTGTGCAGCATGATCCGGCCGCGTTGCAGGTCGACGATGCCGTCCTTGCGCCAGGTCTGCAGCTGCCGGTTGACGCTTTCGCGCGCGGCGCCGACGAAGATGCCGAGCTGTTCCTGCGAGATGTGCACCTCGGAACCGAAATCCTCGGCCAGCGCGCACAGACGCCGTGCGAGGCGGACCGGCAAAGGCTGCAGCACGGATTCTTCCATCCGCTCGCTCTGCCAACGAATTCGCTGGCACAGCAATTCGATCAGCCTGACCGCAACCTTCGGCTCGCGCTCGAGGAAGCCGAGGAAATCCTGCCGCCGCAACACGAATAATTCGCTAGGCTCGCCCGCGGTCGCATCCGCGGTGCGGTCCTGACCGTCGAGCACGGCGACTTCGCCGAACAGGTCGCCGGATCCCATGAAGTTGAGTGTGAGCCGGCTGCCGTCGGAAGCACCGGTCTCGATCCGAATCTGGCCGCGGCGGACCCCAAACAGGGCATCGCCGGGATCGCCTTTCTGGAACAGCACCTCACCGGTCGCGAGTTGCTGGGTGTGGCAGAGGCCGGAAAGCCGCTGCAACTCGTCCGCACCGAGATCGGCGAACATCGGATTCATCTTCAGAATGACCGCAAATTCGGCCTGTTTGCTCATTGTACTGCCTTCCAAATCCATCCGAGCAGTCCCCTGACGCCCGGTTAGCAAAAATCACCCTCATAAGAGTGTGGGAGAGGTCACATAAGTTCATGCGGTAACGGATTATTTTTCCGGTCATTGGAGCCAGATCCCGCTTGCGGGATAAACTCGTGTGATCGGCCGTGACTTTCTGCAACGGAACCCCGCTCGCCCGGCCTGGAACAACGACATGAGAGCACTGAAATTCGCCGGGGCCGCCATTGCTGCCGTGATCGTGATCATTGCGTTGGTGGCCGTGGTCGGGATCCCGTCCTCGTTCCTCACATCGACCATCACCGATCGGGTCGAGCGCGAGACCGGCTACAAGCTCACCATCAATGGCGGCGCCAAGATCGGCCTCTGGCCGAAGGTCAATCTGACGCTGAGCGACGTCGTGTTGCAGGACGCGCGCGCGCGCGACGTCAACAACCGGTTCGCGGCAAGCAGCGTCGAGGCCGAGATGACGCTGTCGAGCCTGTGGTCGGGCCGGCCCGATATCACCGACCTTTCGATCGTCAAGCCGGTGATCAACCTGCCGCTGCAGCGCGAGCGCACCCGCGACCACAATCCGCCGGCGAAATCCTCCGCGTCCAACGGCGGCGGCATCACGATCCGGCATGTCAGCGTCAGCGGCGGTACCATCGTCTTCGCCAATGTGCGCGACCGGATCGAGAGCCGGATCGAGACGCTCAATGCGGACGCGACCATCGGCGACGACCGCAAGATCGTCGTCACGGGTGACGCACGCGCCGGCGACAAGCCGCTGAAATTCGAGATCCGCGCCACCGCGCCGCAAGCACCGCTGGAGCGTCAGAGCGTGCCGGCCGAATTCAGCATCGATGCGCCCGGCCTGTTGCCCGCGGCGATCAAGGCGAATGCGGAAGCGCGGCTGAACGGCACGGTGGTGATGTTCAACGGCGTCTCCGGCACGCTCGGCGACGGCGGCTTCACCGGCTGGGCCTCGGTCGATTTCGCCAGCAACAAGCCGCTGGTGAAGCTCGATCTCGACTTCCAGCACATTGCGATCGCGATGCCGCCGGGGCAGGCCGGCTCCACGCAGCCGCTGGGTACGAATACGTGGAGCAACGCGTCGGTCGATCTTGCCGGGCTCAACTATGTCGACGCACAGGCGCGCATCTCGGCGGCGGAGCTCGTGATCGGCGACGGCCGCTTCACACAGGCGGCTATCGATGCGTCCATCGACAGCGGCGTGCTGAAGGGCCGGCTCGCCAGTCTCGGCGCCTATGAGGGCACCGCCGATGGCGACGTCACCATCGACGCGCGAGCTACGAATCCAACCTACGCGCTACGGCTCGACCTCGCCGGCGTGCGCGCGCTGCCGGTGCTGAAGAACCTTGCCGAGTTCGACAAGCTCGACGGCAAGATGCAGGCCAAGATCGCGCTGACCTCGCAAGGCGGCAGCGAGCGTGCCATCGTCGGCAATCTCGCCGGCACCGCCTTCGTCGTGTTCCAGGACGGCAAGATCCTCGGCCTCAACGTGGCGCAGATGATCCGCAACCTCACCACCAGCACGTTGTCGGGCTGGCAGGAGAGCCAAGAGCTGTCGACCGATCTCAGCCAGCTCTCGGCCTCGTTCAAGGTCGACAAGGGCCAAGCCGTCACCACTGATCTCAACCTGATCGGCCCGCTGGTGAAGATGACCGGGGTCGGCACCATCGACCTCAACACCCGCCAGATCGGGTTCCGCGTCGAGCCGCAGCTCGTGATGACCACCGAAGGCCAGGGCCGGGCCGACAATCCGGTCGGCCTCGGCATCCCCGTGATGCTCGAGGGACCCTGGGTATCGCCGCGGATCTATCCGGAGATGCAGGGTATGCTCGACAATCCGCAGGCGGCCTATGCCAAGCTCAAGGAAATGGGCAAGGGCCTGTTCGGGGCGAACGGCCAGGGGTTGAGTCAGGGCCTCAACGGGCTGACCAATCTGCTCAATGGCGTGCAGGGCGGCGCGCAGCCCGGCAGCAGCGGCCAGGGCGGCGGCGCCGGCCAGAGCAACCCGCTCGGCGGGCAGCTTGGCGACACCATCGGCAATTTGCTGCAGCAGGGCCTTTCCACCCTCAACCAGAGCAACGCATCGCGCCCGAGCCGCGACCTGAGCCAGCCCGCGCCGCCGGCCCCCGACCAGGCCCCGCCGCCACCGCCCCCTCCGCCCGGCGAGACCGCCGAGCAGCACGACAGTCCGGCGATGAAGGACGTGCTGCGTCAGCTGTTCAATCGCTGATATTCCCGGATATCCCCCGCCGATATGAAGGGATAACCATGCGGCCCGAGCGGCCGCCCCGCCCCGCCGATCCGTGCTAAATAGCGGCGGATCATGCGGCGCACCCGATTGGGGGCCGGACGAGGCTGGATGAACGCGGCTACGGACAAGGGCAAGAACTGGTTCCTGCGCGGCGGCCTGTTCGCCAAATATGTCCTCGCGCTGGTTGGCCTCGTCGTGTTCGTGCTGGCGGTCAACGGCGCGCTCGAGACCTGGATCAGCTACCGCGGCATCAAGGGCACGCTGACGGACGCGATGAGCGAGAAGGCGGACGCCTCCGCCAAGCGCATCGAGCAAGCGATCTCCGATCTCGAACGGCAGATCTCCTGGGTGACCCGCGCCTCCTCCAACACGATCGAGCTGCGCCGCGCCGACTACGCGCAGTTGCTCGGCCAGGTGCCGGCGGTGAGCCAGCTCACCCTGATCAGCGGCCAGGGCCGCGAGCTGCTGCGGCTGTCGCGCCAGACCACCACCGTGAACTCCAACGCCGACTTCTCCCGCGATGTCAGATTCACCGAGACCATCGCCCGCGGCACCGCCTACGCGCCGGCGTATTTCCGCGACGGGCGGCCGTTCATGTCGATCGGCGAGCAGCATTCCGGCTTCAATGCCGGCGTCACCATGGCCGAGATCGACCTGCGCTTCCTCAATGACTATTTCGGCGACTCCCAGGTCGGCCGCCTCGCTCATGCCTATGTCGTCGACGGCAACGGCCGCGTGCTGGCGAGCTCGTCGAAGGGTCCGGAGGTCGGCAAGGACCTTGCCGCGCTGCCGCAGGTCGCTGCGGTGCTGTCGCCAAGCGGCAGGCCGATCGCCTCCGGCAAGGATGTCGACGGCAACGCGGTGCTGACAACAGCAACGGCCGCGCCGAACCTCGGCTGGCACGTGTTCTATGAGCAGCCGACCGCGCAGGCGCTGTCGCCGATCCGCGACCAGCTGGTGCGCATTGCGCTTTTGATCGCGCTCGGCCTCGTGGTCGCGATCATCGCCGGCACGATCCTGGCGCGGCGCATGCTGGAGCCGATCACCGCGCTGCGCACCGGCGCGCGTCGGTTAGGGGCCGGCGATTTCGGCCATCGCATCGAGGTGAAGACATCCGATGAGCTGGAGGAGCTCGCCGGCCAGTTCAACAGCATGGCCACCCAGCTTGCCGAGACCTATTCCGACCTCGAGGCCAAGGTGAAGGAGCGCACCCGCGACCTCGCGCAATCGATCAACGAGCTGAAGGTGCTGGAGGAGGTCGGCCGCGCGGTGGCGTCCTCGCTCGACCTCAATGCCGTGCTGCCGACGGTCGCCGCCCGCGCGCTCGAGATCACCCATGCCGACGCCGTGCTGATCTATGGCTATGACGCCGCACAGCGCAGCTTCAACCTGACGCAATCGATCGGCATCGACGCTGCGACCGAAGGCCATCATCGCGCGATCGATGCGGCGAACAGCAGCCCGCTCGGCGAAGCCGCCGCGAAGGGCGAGCCGCTGGCGTTCCCGGATCTCACCGACCAGCCAAATCATCCGCTGCGCGATGTCGTGGTCGGCGCCGGCTTCCACTCGGTGCTCGTGGTGCCGCTGGTCGATCAGCAGGGCGTGCTCGGCGCGCTGGTGGTGCTGCGTAAGGCGGCCGGCGACTTCCCGGCGAGCCTGATCGGCCTGATGAAAACCTTTGCGCACCAGGCGGTGCTGGCGATGCGCAACGCGCGGCTGTTCACCGAGGTGGACCAGAAGAGCCACGCGCTGGAAGAGGCCAATGCCACCGTGCGCGAGCAGGCCGACAAGCTGCGCGAGCAGACCGAGGCGCTCAAGGACTGGAACAAGTCGCTGGAGCAGCGGGTCGAGACCCAGCTCGGCGAGCTCGAGCGCGTCCGAAGGCTCGAGCGCTTCCTGGCGCCGCAGGTTGCGCAGCTGATCGCCTCGTCGGACAATCCCGAGGGCCTGCTCGACAGCCACCGCCGCGAGGTCACCGTGGTGTTCTGCGATCTGCGCGGCTTCACCGCCTTCACCGAGGCAACCGAGCCGGAAGAGGCGATGAACGTGCTGCGCGAATATCACGCCGCGCTCGGCAAGCTGATCTTCAAATATGAAGGCACCCTCGACAAATATGCCGGCGACGGCGTGATGATCCTGTTCAACGCGCCGATCCAGCTTGCCGACCACACCGCGCGCGCCGTGAAGATGGCGGTGGAGATGCGCGACACGGTCGGCCCGCTGACCGAGAAGTGGCGCAACCGCGGGCACAGTCTCGGCTTCGGCATCGGCATTGCGCTCGGCTATGCCACGCTCGGCCAGGTCGGCTTCGAGCAGCGGCTGGAATATGCCGCGATCGGCAGCGTCACCAACCTCGCCTCGCGCCCTGTGCGGCGAGGCCAAGGCCGGCCAGATCGTGGTGAGCCGCCGCGTCTACGGCATGGTCGAGCCTTACGTCGAAGGCCGCGCCATGGACGACCTCGTGCTGAAGGGATTCAATCATCCGATCCTTGCCGCGGAGATCCTGAGCTGGAAGGGCGAGCCATCAGCGGAAGCGGCGGCGGAGTAGTCAAGACACGGCTCCCTCCCACGTCGTCCCGGCGAAAGCCGGGACGACACTGAATATGCGGCCCCGTTTCTGATTCAACTATCAAACAGCCAAGGGATAGACCCGAGGGGAGAAGCACACGCCCGCATCCTCGCGACGCGATCGCGCCCGAGTCATGCGATCAATCCAGCCTCACACAGGAGAGGGCGCAGGGAAGGCCGGGCGCCGATTGCCACGAGCCTCAAATCAACATCCAGTGAATCTGATCACCTCCGCAATCACGATCCCGCCCCCCTCCCTCCCCTGCCAGGAATAACCCCTCCCCCGCATCGCTCGCGTCATGACGGGCGCGTGCGAACGCGCGCCCGGCGACAACAAGAACAAGCAGGATGGGTTTGATGACGGGTTTGGATGGGACGCACGCGGCGGCGTCGGTGGTGGCGCTGCATTGCTCGCTGGGGTCGGGACGGCAATGGACCAAGCTTGCGGCGGCGCTCGGCGGCGATCGGTTCATGGCGCCGGATATTTCCGGCTATGGCGTTGCCGCCTGCGGGCGCGACTGGCCACAGACGCTGGATGGCGAGATCGCGCGTCTCGAGCCCTGGCTCGCCAGGGCCGACGGGCCGATCCATCTGATCGGGCATTCCTATGGCGGGGCGATCGCGTTCCGACTGGCGACCGCCTTGCCTTATGCGCAGTACATCGGCAGCCTGACGCTGATCGAGCCGGTGCTGCCCACGCTGCTTCGTGACACGCCCGCCGATGCGCGGCTGTACGATCGCTTCGCGCGGATCGCGCAGATTGTCTCGAAGGATATTGTCGACGGCGCCGTGATGGAGGCGGTCGAGGCGTTCACCGCGTTCTGGGCCGGCTCCGGGCCGCGCGAGCAGTTCTCGCCGAGCGGGCGGCTGCGGATGATCGAGCAGGCCGACAAGCTGCCTTGCGATTTCAGCGCCGCGCTCGACCTCGACGCCGTGGCGGAAGCCGCGCGTGCCTTGAAGGTGCCGACGCTGCTGATCTCGGGCGGGCTGTCGCCCTATGTGACGCAGCGCATTGTCGCCAAACTCGCCGCGCTGATCGATGGCGCCGAGCTGCGGCATCTGCCGGGTGCCGGCCACATGCTGCCGGTGACGCATGCCGATCGGGTCAACCCGGAGATCCTGCGGCATATCTGGCGCGCCGAGGAGCTGGCGAATTTGGAGCTGGCGGCGAATGCGGGGCCGGCCGAGGCAGCGCAGGCGGCTGGTTCGGCCCGGCGGCATCTGGTATTCAGGAGGCCCTCATTTTGGGAATAGTTTGCCAATGATTTTGCCTCGCACGCGCGCCCCAGCCCTTGCCGCCTCCGCGCTGCTCGTGCTCGCGGCCTCTCCCGCGCTTGCCGCGGGCGAAGCCGACGCCGTGCCGAAGGGCGCGGCGGTGACTGTGCTGAAGGCCTCGAAATTCTGCTTCGGCAATATCGTCGAGGTCTCGGGCATCGTGCTGCCGCGTGACGAGCAGCAGATCCGGCCCGACCGTTTCGGCTTGAAGGTGGCGGAGGTGATGGTCGATCCCGGCGACACTGTCACCGCCGGCCAGGTGCTGGCGAAGCTGACCGATGGGGCCAACTCGGTCAACGTCACGGCGCCGGTGGCGGGCACGATCTCGGCGTCGTCGGCGATTGTAGGCAGCCCGGCCTCGGGCAAGGACGCGCTGTTCTCGATCATCGCCAAGAGCGAGTACGATCTGGTCGGCATGGTGCCGACCCGCGACATCGCCAAGCTGAAGACCGAGCAGACGGCGCAGCTCAAGGTCCTCGGCGCCGGCGATCTCGATGGCAAGGTGCGGCGGATCGCGCCGACGGTCGAGCCGAACAGCCAGCTCGGCCAGGTGTTCATCGGCATCGGCGCGAACAAGCGGCTGCTGGTGAATTCGTCCGGCCGCGCCCAGATCAAGACCGGGCAGAGCTGCGGCGTCGCGGTGCCGCTGACCGCGATCCTCTATTCCACCGCCGGCACCGTGGTGCAAGTGGTGCGCGGCGGCCGCGTCGAGACGCGGCGGGTCGAGACCGGATTGATGTCGGCCGGCCAGGTCGAGATCCGCGACGGCATCCAGGAAGGCGACATCGTCGTCGCCCGCGCCGGCGCCCTGCTGCGCGAGGGCGATCCGGTGCGGCCAGTCGGCGCCAGCGCGGATGCGAAGTAGGCGGCGCTCCATCTACAGCGTCGTCCCGGGCAAGCCAACGGGTCGGCGCAAAGCGCCGCCCGATGACAGGCTCCGCGCGACCCGGGACCCGTAACCACCAATGTGAATTGTCTGAAGAGCTGTGGCCACAGCGCGCTTCAACAATGCGGCCCTGTGGTTATGGGTCCCGGCTTTCGCCGGGACGACGTGTGGATAGAGCAAAGGAAGCTCAGCCGCCGAGCTTGATGTCTTCCAGCAGCGAGGACGACACGCTCGGCACCTGCTCGCCTTCGCTCGCGCGCGAGATCGCGACGCGGGTCTTGTTGAAGGCGCTTTCGGCGCCGGCCTGGGCGTTGAGGTTGTTGAGCAGCTCGGAGACCAGCACGCTGTTCGGCGCCTTGCTATCGTCGGCGACCTTGCCCGGCGTCGCCGAGCTCAGCACGATGGTGTTCTCCGGAGGGCTGATCGGGGCGAGGCCGTGCGAGAACGCGCGGAAGCGGCGCTCATAGGGATTGCGGCGCGAGGCGTCGAGCACGACGAGCTTGGCCTTGGCGCCGCGCTCCTTCATCGCATCGAGCACGGACTCGACGCTGACGCCGGTGCGCTTGACGTCGGCTTCCTTCCAGATCGTGGCATCGACCGGGATCATGTAGCTCTCGCGGCCGACCTGCACGCCGTAGCCGCCGAAGAACAGCATCACGACGGTGTCGGGGCGGATCTTGGCCTTCATGCGCTCGACCGCGCGGAACATGTCGTCCTTGGTCGCATCCTCGACCACGTCGACGTCAAAGCCCTCGCGGCGCAGCGCCGACGACAGGGTGCGGGCATCGTTGATCGGCTGGGCCAGCGGCGCCGCGGCGTCCGGATAATGGCCGTTGCCGATGATCAGCGCGAGGCGGGACGTGCCTGCCGGAATGCTGCCGGTCAGCTCGGTGGGGGCGATCTTGTCGCCACCCTTGGCGACATCGAGGGTGCGCTTGTTGAGCGCGGCATGGGCGCCAATCGCCAGCGACACCGTGCCGGCCACCGCCACGCAGACGGCGATGGTGCGGCGGGAAATGCGAAGCTGCCTAAGGTCCATAGCGTTCCTAAGTCCCAATTCTTATCCCGATGGCGCTCAAGCGAAGATCGCGCCAGTTAGTCGCGTCAAAGACGTTCAGGTTTAATGGGGTTGAGGTGTGTGTGCCGTTGAATTGAACTCAATTTGCGGCGCCGCAACAAACGCTCCTTTAACCCGGACGGCCGCCCGGGGCAACCCGAATTGCCGCATGCCGCCGCCCGGCAGAGGCCATTGACGCCGTTAAGATCCCGTTACGTGATCTCTGTCACATTTGTATTCTTCAGGGATTCATGTAGCTTTCCAAAGGCTTGCGGGTTTGGGGCAGAGCGACAGGAAACTCCGTCGGGCGGCGGCGTTAACCGGTTCCTCGGGAAAGGGGATTGTTTGAGCTTCTTGGGTCTTCACGAGATCGCAGGCGCGGTGTGCCGGTCGCTGACTGTCAAGAAGGACGGCCCGTCGCTGTACGATGTCTGCGACCCCGTGCTGCAGGCCTATCGCGGCGGCGATGCCCATCTCGGAAAATTCTACCGGACCGCGCTCGGCAATCCGCCGCTGCGCGCGCTGCTCCGCCGCACCGGCCTGCCCGCGCTCAACGATCCCGACCGCCTCTCCGGCCTGCGCGCGGCGCTCACCGCGGCGCGCGACGTCGAGACGCCGGACTGGGCCGCGATCGGCACGCCCGTCGCAGTATTGATGGACGGTATCGGTGTGCGCCATCCGGCACCGCCCGCCGCGACCGCACCTGGCCGCCCGCCGGAGATCGCCGAGATCGACCGCGTGATCCGCCTGACCGGCGCGCATCTGTTGCGCTCGTTCGGCAGGAACGGCTTCATCCCGACCTATGCCGCCTTCAACCTGATCGGCGACCCCGACGTCGGCGGGCGCGAGCTGCTGATGGCGCTGACCGGGCTGAACGCGCGCGGCTACAAGAACTCGACCTTGCTGTTCAATCTGGCGCGGATCTTCATCGCGCATTCGCCGGCGCGCGCGCTGATCAACCCGGCCTGGCGCGGCATCGCCGAGCCGATGTGGGAGCCGGTGCAGATCCGCCACCGCTCGGCCTATTACGACGCCTTCTTCACCGAGGCGCTGCTCGGCTTCGTCGAGACCGGGCTTGCCTCGCCGGATGAAGCTGTTACCGCGCGGCGCGCGATCGCCGACATGGTGGACTTCTGCCTCAAGACCAGCGCCGAGGAGGTGCCGTCGCATGACGGCTCGACGGTGAAGGTCATCACCGCGCTGGCGCCGGGCCGGCATCCGCGCTTCTCGCGCTTCTTCGCCCAGATCAAGCAGGATCTCGGCTTCGGCATCTATGTGCCGGACTGCGACACCACGGCGTGCTCGTTCTCGGCCGCGACCCAGGCCGGCTCCGACGACCCGATCCTGCAGCAGCCGCTGCTCGACTTCTACCACGGCTACCAGGTGCGATCGGGCGCCAACGAGCCGCGTGTCACCGTGCCGCTCAACGATCATCTTGACTACGAGGGCGGCGTCGTCACCTGGATCGACAATCTCGCCGGCGAGCGGCCCTATGGCAACGACCTCGATCCGACGCTGAATCTCGACATCCTCGAGGTCTCGTTCCGCAACCTCGCCCGCTGGCAGATCATCGAGACGCCGCAGCGGCTGGAGACCGTGCATCGCATCATCGCCTTCCAGAAGAATCTGGTCGAAAGCGGCGCGTTTAAAAATCCGCGCTCGCACATCTATTATCTGCCCGAGCTCTATTCGGCCTATTTCGGCCGCTGCTATGCCGCCTTCGTCGCGCTGCCGCTGGCGGCGCAGCGCATCATCGATCCCGGCAACGTGTTCGCGCTGATCCGCGCCCGCGTGCTCGGCTATGTCACGCACGAGCTGATCGCCCACGAGATGAACCCGTTCGACGCCGCGCTGGCGCTGATGGCGCTGGCGCATCTCGGCGCCGAGGTCTCGACCTTCACGCCGGCGCTGCACTGCATCGTGCAGGGCCTCGGCGAGGGCGGCCGCAAGGGGCCCTACCGGGCCTATGAGTGGAATAAGATGAAGACGCCAACCCGCATCCTGGTCGGCGGGCCGGAGGTGACCTCGGCGTTCGTGCTGATGGCGCTGGCGCTGGCGAAGCGACGAATGGCCGCGGTGTAGTTTCGTAGCCCGGATGGAGCGCAACGTAATCCGGGGTGTTGCCCGCCGACAAAGATTCCCGGATTGCGCGGAGCTCCATCCGGGCTACGGATAAAGACCAACGCCTCGTTGATACCCGATGACGCTGCGCTCTACTCATCCGGGCTGCGGGACTTCACCCTCCCCTGGAGGGGGAGGGTCGTATCGCGTCGCGCGAAGCAAGATGCGATATGGGGTGGGGTGATCTCTCAACACGGGCACTGCTCAAGTGGACAGACCTTCACCCCACCTCGGCTCGCATTGCGCTGCGCTTCATGCGACCCGATCCTCCCCCTCCAGGGGAGGATGGCGGACATCGGGGATGACGCGAAGTTGAAACTGGCGGAAACGCAACAGCACTGGCACGGTTGCCCAATTGCCCGCACAATCGTTGGGCACTGACCACTGCACGCTAAAAGCCATTTGAACGATAAGAACCTGGCCGGGAACGCCGATGTTCAAGACGCTGCTCACCGCGGGCCTGCTGCTCTCGCTGCCGACGCTGGCTGTCGCCGCCGACATCACCGGCGTGCCGAAGATCCGCGACGGCGACCAGCTCATGATCGGCAGCGTCCGCATCCGGCTCGCAGGCGTCGACGCGCCGTCGACCGACCAGCTTTGCCTCAACACCAAAGGCGAGCGCTGGACCTGCGGCGTCGCGGCGCGCGACGAGCTGATCAAGCATGCCGGCAGCAAGAGCTGGACCTGCCACGCCCGCTCGGTCGATCGTCGCGGCCGCACCATCGCGCGCTGCGAGGTCGACGGCGAGGACATCCAGAAATGGCTGGTCGCGAGCGGCTGGGCGCTGGCCTACACCCGCGCCTCGCATGACTACGAAGCCGACGAGAAGGCCGCGCGTGAGGCAAAAGCCGGGATGTGGCAGGGCGCCTTCATCGCGCCGTGGGACTGGCGGGTGCGCAACAAGAAGACCACCGTGCTCGGCGCGGTGAAGCCGCCGGATGGCGCCAATGCGATCCTGCTCGCCTCGGCCTCCGGCCCGGTGGCGCCCTCGCCCGACTGCACCATCAAGGGCAACGTCAACCGCTCCGGTGAATGCATCTTTCACCAGCGGACCAGTCGCTGGTACGCCAAGATCGAAATGAAGATCAGCAAGGGCACGCGCTGGTTCTGCTCGGTCGAGGAAGCCGAGGCCGCCGGCTGCCGCGAGACGCGGCGCTAGTCGGAAGTGCGATTGAGTTGTAGCCTGCGACGCTCTTTATGAAGAGAAAGCCCCCACCCGGATTGCATCTTCGATGCAATCCGACCTAAGAGCGAGCTTCGCTCGTCTCGACCCCCGCAAGCGGGAGAGGTGAAGGACCACGGCATGACCGATGTCGAGATCGATCCGCCTTCCGTGCGCCGGCGCAGCCGCCTTAGGCAAGCGCAGATGGCATTGCTGCTCGTCCTGGCGATCTACCTGATCGCAGCCTATCTGCTGCTGCCGGCACTGTGGACGCATTACGAGCATCAGAAGGGCCTCGCCAATCTGCCGATGGTGACGCGCACCGCGCAGGGCATTCCCGGCGATCCGATGAATGTCGGGCTGATCGGCGACACCAAGGATGTGGTCTGCGCGATGCACGAGGCCGGCTGGTTTCCGGCCGATCCGGTGACGCTGAAATCCTCGATCGAGATCGTGGGCAGCGTGCTGCTCGATCGTCCCTACAAGGATGCGCCGGTGAGCAACCTGTTCTATCTCGACCGCCGCGAGGATCTCGCCTTCGAGCGGCCGGTCGGATCGAGCGCGGACCGCCGCAACCATGTCCGGTTCTGGAAAGTGCTCGACCAGGGCGAGGAGAAACGTCCGGTGTGGCTGGGCGCTGCGACGCTCGACCGCAGCGTCGGCGTCAGCCACTACACCGGCGCGGTGACGCATCACATCGCGGCCGACCTCGACGCCGAACGCGCGCTGCTCGCCACTGACCTCGAGTCCGCCGGCATGGTCACCGCGAAATATCAGGTCACCGGCATCGGCCCGACCTTCAACGGCCGCAATGGCGGCGGCGATCCCTATTACACCGACGGCGAAATCTGGGTGCTGCGGCTGGTCGAGGCCTGCCGCAAGAACAACGGCACCGTCGAGCAGCTCCCGAGCCCCGCCGCGACCGAGTTGAAGGACCAGATCTGGCGCGCGGTCGTCGAATCGATCGGCAAATAGCATCGTGTCCCGCGGTTTTGGAAACGCTGGATTGCTTCGTCCTGCTCGCAATCGAAGCCGCGATGGAATAGTCTCCGCGCTTGACCCCTCACACGCATGATTTGCGCGCTTTATCCAAAAGGAACAGGACGATGACCGTTCGCGCGGGCCGGGAATTTCTGGCCATCCCCGGGCCCACCACGATGCCCGATCAGGTGCTGCAGGCAATGCACCGCCCGGCGCTCGACATCTACTCCAACGAGATGGTCGAACTGACTGAGAGCCTGCTGCGCGACCTCTCGAGGCTGTTCGCCACCCAGGGCAAGTCCTACATCTACATCTCCAACGGCCACGGCGCGTGGGAGGCGACGCTCTCCAACGTGCTGTCGCGCGGCGACAAGGTGCTGGTGCTGGAGAGCGGGCGCTTCGCGATCGGGTGGGGCCAGGCTGCGGCCGCGATGGGCGCCGAGGTCGAGGTGCTGAAGGGCGACTGGCGCCGCGCGATCCGTCCGGCCGAGGTCGAGGCGCGGCTGCGGCGCGACAAGGAGCACACCATCAAGGCGATCCTGGTGGTACAGGTCGACACCGCGTCCGGCGCCTATAACGACATCGAGGCAATCGGCAAGGCGATCAAGGCCGCCGGCCATCCCGCATTGTACATGGTCGACACCGTGGCCTCGCTCGGCTGCATGCCGTTCGAGATGGACAAATGGTATGTCGACGTCGCGATGAGTGGCTCGCAGAAGGGCCTGATGACGCCGCCCGGCCTCGGCTTCGTCGCCGCCAATGACCGCGCCTGGGACGCCCACAAGAAGGCCGATCTGCGCACGCCCTATTGGGACTGGACCGAGCGCGAGGGCAGCGAGCACTACCGCAAATATGCCGGCACCGCGCCGGTGCATCTCTTGTTCGCTTTGCGCGAGGCGATCAACATGCTGCACGCCGAAGGCCTGGAGAATGCCTTTGAGCGGCATCGCCTGCTCGGCGAAGCGGTGCGCCGCGCGGTCGCGGTCTGGGGTGAAGGACAGGTGCTCGGCTTCAACATCGCCGAGCCCGCCGAGCGTTCCAACACCGTGACGACGGTGACCGTGAAGGGCGCCGACCCCGCCGCGATCCAGCGCTACGCCAAGGAGAAATGCGGCGTCGTGCTCGGCACCGGCATCGGCGATTTGCAGGGCCAGGCCTTCCGCATCGCGCATATGGGCCACGTCAACGCCCCGATGATTCTCGGCACCCTCGGCGTCGTCGAGGTCGCGCTGACAGCGCTGAACATCCCGCACGGCAAGGCCGGCGCCGACGCCGCCATCCAGTGGCTCGGCGAGAACGTGAAGGCGTAGGCCGAGGCGGTCTGAGGCTTTAACCCGTCATCCTGAGGAGCCCGCCAAAGTCGGGCGTCTCGAAGGATCGACGGCCGCGCTCCCGCCGTGATCGAATCGGAGTGCGCGGAAGTAGCCGGGCCGTCGATCCTTCGAGGCTCGCTCCGCTCGCACCTCAGGATGACGGAAGAGTGGTCGGGGAATAGCGCAACGAAGAGGTGCCACGACTTTTTGACGGGGCACGAGCACTTTTCGTCGCCATCATTTTCCGCTTTACTGCCGGCAACAGCCGGGCACGGATCCCTGCGACACAACAAAATGGAGGGACCGCTTGGCATCGGTGGAATTGCGCGGCCTGGTCAAGCGGTTTGGATCGTTTGTCGCGGTTGATGATGTTTCGCTCACGATCGATCATGGCCAGCTGGTCTGCCTGCTCGGGCCGTCCGGCTGCGGCAAGACCACCACGCTGCGGCTGATCGCCGGGTTCCTCGAACCATCCGACGGCGAGATCCGCGTCGGCGAGCGCGTGGTGTCATCGAAGGCGCGCACGCTGCCGCCCGAGCAGCGCAACATGTCGATGATCTTCCAGAGCTACGCGCTGTGGCCGCATATGACGGTGGCGGAGAACATCGTCTACGGCCTGCGCTTGCGCAAAATGGATCGCGACACCATCGCCAAGAAGCTCGCCGCGATCCTGGCCACCACCAAGCTGGAACCACTGGCGCAGCGCTATCCGGGCGAGCTCTCCGGCGGCCAGCAGCAACGCGTCGCGCTGGCGCGCGCGCTGATCGTCGGCCCCGAGACGCTGCTGCTCGACGAGCCGCTGTCGAATCTCGACGCCAATCTGCGCGAGGAGATGCGATTCGAGATCCGCCGCCTGCACGACGAATATCGCTACACCACGGTCTATGTCACCCACGACCAGTCCGAGGCGATGACGACCGCCGATCTGATCGCGGTGATGAATGCCGGCAAGATCGACCAGCTCGGCGCGCCTGAGGACATCTATGCGCGGCCGGAATCCGAATTCGTCGCGCGCTTCATCGGCGCCGCCAATGTGATCAAGGGCACCGCGCGCGATGCGAACCACGTGGAGTTCGCCGGCGCAACGATCGAGGTGGTCGGCGCCACGCTGACGGCCGGCCAGAGTGCGCCGGTCGCGATCCGCCAGCACGAAATCCAGCTCGCGACGCAACCGCCCGCGGCGGCGCAGAACACGCTCAAAGCCATCGTGACGCGGCAGGTCTATCTCGGCATGAATCGCGACTACATGCTGGAGACCGCTGACGGCACATCGCTGCGGGTGACCACGCCGACCGAAACCGCAGTCGAGAAGGGCAGCGAGGTCTGGCTGACCTTGCCGCCCGCGCGCTGCCGGGCGCTGAGCCGATAACAACAAGAAACGGAGCGAGCCGATGCCGAAGCCGATTTCCAGACGCGGCGTCCTGAAAGGCTCTGCGGCGCTTGCGGTCGGCAAGGTGTTCGCGTCACCGGTACGCGCCGCCGCGCCCGAGCCGGTCGCGATCACGCCCGATCTCGTCGCCGCCGCGACCAAGGAAGGCAAGCTCGTGTTCTATTCGTCGATGGACCTGCCGGTCGGCGAAAAGCTCGGCAAGGCGTTCGAGGCCGCCTATCCCGGCATCACCGTGCAGATCGAACGCTCAGGCTCGGAGCGGCTGTTTCAGCGCGTGGCGCAGGAATTCGATTCCAACATCCACGCCGCCGACGTCGTCAACAGCGCCGATGCCTCGCATTTCATCCCCTGGAAGAAGAGCGGTTGGCTGATGCCGTTCGTGCCCGAAGACGTCGCGAAGCATTTTCCCGACAATTACCGCGACCCCGACGGCATGGCCGTGACCACGCGGCTGTGGCTGTCGTCGATCGCCTACAACACCAATCTGGTGAAGGCGGAGGACGCGCCGAAGAGCTTTGCCGACCTGCTCGACCCGAAATGGGTGGGCAAGATGGTGAAGGGCCATCCGGCCTATAGCGGCACCATCATGACCACCACATTCCAGATCGTGCGCGAGCTCGGCTGGCCTTACCTCGAAAAGCTCGCAAAACAGCGCGTGATGCAGGTGCAGTCCTCGACCGACCCGCCGAAGAAGCTCTCGCTCGGCGAGCGCGCCGTGATGGCCGACGGCAATGAGTATGGCATCGTGCTCTTGAAGGAAGCCGGACAGCCGGTCGAGCCGGTCTATCCGACCGAAGGCACGCCGACGATCTCTGGTCCCACCGGCATCTTCGCCGGTGCGCCGCATCCGAACGCCGCAAAGCTGTTCCAGGCCTGGCTGCACACCCGCGCGACCCAGCAATTCTTCGTCGACTTCACCGGCCAATATTCGCTGCACGCCCAGGTGCAGCCGAAGGCCGGCCGGCGCAAGCTTTCCGACATCAAGCTGATGAAAGAGGATCCGGCGGGGGTGGAAGCGATGACCGAAGAAATCAAGACGCGCTATGCGCGCTTGTTCAGGGTTTGAGCGATGAAGGGCGCGGTGCACACTTCCTTGCCTCGCCCCGCTTGCGGGGAGAGGCCGACGCGCATCGCAAGATGCGCGGCGGGTGAGGGGGACTCTCCGCGCATTCGGTGTCTGCGGAGGCAGCCCCTCACCCCACCCCTCCAAGAGCAAGCTTCGCTTGTCTCGACCCCGCAAGAGCGGGGCGAGGGAGTCGAAACAGCTTGCAGCGTGCCAACATGACAACAACCGCCTCCCCCGCCGCAAAGCCCCGCATCGACTGGACACGCCCCGTGATGTGGCTGTTCGCGGCGCTGCTCATCCTGCTGATCCTGCTGCCGCTGTCGTGGCTCGCGGTGTTTGCCTTCACCGACAAGAGCCGGCATCCGACGCTGCAAAACTTCGTCACGCTGTTCAGCAATCCGGATTTCCTCGATCCGCTGCTGACGACCGCGATCATCGCGACCACGTCGGCGCTGATCTGCTGCATCGTCGCGGCGCCGATCAGCTGGCTGGTGTCGCGCACCGACATGCCGGGGCGGCAGACCATCCGCGCACTGGTCACGGCCTCGTTCGTGACGCCGCCATTTCTCGGCGCGGTCGCCTGGGAACTGCTGGCGGCGCCGAATTCCGGGCTGCTGAACCAGCTCTACCGGCTGTTCGCCGGCGAGGACGCCGACGCGCTGTTCAACATCTATTCGATGACCGGGATCATCTTCGTGATCTCCTGCTACACGTTCCCGTTCGTGTTCGTGCTGGTGGCCAATGCGCTCGACACCATGCCGGGCGAGCTCGAGGACGCCTCCGCGATCCTCGGCGGCAATGCCTGGACCACTGCGCGGCGGGTGACGATCCCGCTCGCGCTGCCCGCGCTGGTCGCGGGCGCCCTGATCGCGTTCCTGCAGGCGATGACGCTGTTCGGCTCGCCCGCGATCCTGGCGCTGCCGGCCGGCTTCCACACCATGACGACCAAGATCTGGAGCCTGTTCCAGTATCCGCCGAAGCTCGAGCTCGCGGCCGCCGCCGCGGTGCCGCTGCTGGTGCTGACCATCCTGCTGCTGCAGGGCCAGAAGGCGCTGCTCGGCCGCCGCGGCTATTCGGTGATCGGCGGCAAATATGGCGCGCCGCGCCGGGTCGAATTGCGCGGCTGGCGCTGGGCCGCGCTCGGCTTCTGCCTCCTGGTGCTGCTCAACCCGGTGTTCCTGCCTTACCTCGCGCTGCTCAACGCCGCGTTCTCGCCGAACGCGACCACGCTGGTGACGCCATCGACGGCGACGCTGCACAACATCGTCTTCGTGTTCACCGAGCTGTCGTCGACCCAGCTCGCGCTCAAGAACACCGTGATCCTCGGCACCGCGACCGCGACCATCGGCACCATCCTCGCGCTCGTCATCGCCTATGTCACGACGCGCAAGGTGATCGCGGGCTACCGCGTGCTCGGCTTCCTCGCCACCGCGCCGGTCGCGGTCCCCGGCATCGTGCTCGGCGTCGGCCTGTTCCTGAGCTACACGCGGCCGCCCTTCGTGCTCTACGGCACGCTGTGGATCCTGCTGCTGGCGTTCCTCACCATCAACCTGCCCTCTGCCTACCAGCAATTGCAGGCGGCGTTCGCGACCATCCATCCCGAGCTCGAGGAGGCAAGCCGCATTCTCGGCGCGACCCGGTTGCAGGCGCTGCGCCAGATCACCGCGCCCTTGCTGCGCACCGGCGTGATCGCGACCTGGTGCTTCATCTTCATCGGCGTGATGCGGGAACTGTCGGCGGCGATCGTGCTGTTCACCTCGCAGACCAAGGTGCTGTCGGTCCTGATCTACGACCTCAACGAAGGCGGCGACCTCGCCGCGATCGCGGTGCTCGGCATCGCGATGCTGGTGATCACCTTCGCCGTGGTGCTGGCAGTGAACCGGATTCCGATGTCCGGCGGCAATGCCGGCGCGCGGCTGCGGAACGGGTAGCTCGCCCTAACCACGTCGTCATTGCGAGGAGCGAAGCGACGAAGCAATCCATTCTATCCCTTCGGGGAACGATGGATTGCTTCGCTTCGCTCGCAATGACGAGGCAACCAAGGATGCCCGCCCCATCTGGCAATCGCCACATTCATCCCGATATAGAGCGGAACCCCGCACCATGAGGATCGTGTGACCAAATCCGCCACCACAACATCGCCCCCGGTCGCGCCGCGCCGGCCGCATTCCTTCACCACCCACGGCATCACGGTGACCGACGACTATGCGTGGATCAAGGATCCGAAATGGCAGGAGGTGCTGCGCGATCCCTCGATCCTCGATCCCGACATCCGGGCCTATCTCGAAGCCGAGAACGGTTACACCGAGAGCCTGCTCGGCCATACCGACGTGTTGCAGAAGCGGCTGGTCAAGGAGATGCGCGGGCGGATCAAGGAGGACGATTCCAGCGTGCCGTCGCCGGACGGCCCGTTCGCCTATTTCCGCAAGTTCCGCGAGGGCGGCCAGCACGAGCTGTACTGCCGCACGCCGCGCGATGGCGGCGACGCCCATGTCGTGCTCGACGGCGACGCGCTGGCGAAGGACCACAAATATTTCAAGTTCGGCGGCAGCCGGCATTCCAACGATCACCGCCTGCACGCCTGGAGCGCCGACACCAAGGGCTCCGAATATTTCTCGATCCGGGTGCGCGACTGGGCCACCGGCGGTGATCTCGACGACCTCGTCGAGGAGACCGACGGCGGCGTGGTCTGGGCCGCGGATTCCAAAAGCTTCTTCTACGTCAAGCTCGACGACAATCACCGGCCGATGCAGGTGTGGCGGCACAAGCTCGGCACCAAACAGGCCGACGACACCCTGATCTATGAGGAGCAGGATTCCGGCTGGTTCACCCACCTGCACGAGAGCGCGAGCGGCCGCTTCTGCGTGATCGCGGGCGGCGACCATGAGACCTCGGAACAGCGGCTGATCGATCTCTCCAGTCCCGACGCGCCGCCGCGGCTGGTCGCGGCACGCGAGGAAGGCGTACAATATTCGATCGCCGACCGCGGCGACGAGCTGTTCATCCTCACCAACGCCGACGACGCCATCGACTTCAAGGTCGTCACCGCGCCGCTCACCGCGCCCGAGCGCAGCAACTGGCGCGACCTGATCCCGTATCGCGAAGGCGTCTATGTGCTCGACGTCGAGCTCTATGCCGGCCACATGGTGCGGCTGGAGCGTGCCAATGCGCTGCCGGCGATTATCATCCACGACCTCAACAGCGGCGAAGAGCACGCGATCGCCTTCGACGAGGCGGCCTATTCGCTTGACACCATGGGCGGCTACGAGTTCGACACCACCAACTTGCGTTTTGCCTATTCGTCGATGACGACGCCGTCGGAAGTCTATGACTACGACATGGCGACGCGGACGCGGGTGCTGCGCAAGCGCCAGGAGATCCCGTCCGGCCACAACCCGGCCGACTACGTCACCACCCGCATCATGGCGACCTCGCATGACGGCGCGCAAGTGCCGGTCTCGATCCTGCATCGCAAGGATTTTGTCCGCGACGGCAAGGCGCCGCTCTTGCTCTATGGCTACGGCTCCTACGGCATGGCGATGCCGGCCTCGTTTGCCGCCAACCGGCTGTCGCTGGTCGACCGCGGCTTTGTCTATGCGATCGCGCATATCCGTGGCGGCGCCGACAAGGGCTGGGGCTGGTATCTCGACGGCAAGCGCGAGAAGAAGACCAACACGTTCGACGATTTCGCCTCCGCCGGGCGTGCGCTGATCGAGACGAAATACACCGGTGAGAAGCGCATCGTCGGCCATGGCGGCTCGGCGGGCGGCATGCTGATGGGCGCGGTGGCCAACCGCGCCGGCGAGCTGTTCGCCGGCATCGTCGCCGAAGTGCCGTTCGTCGACGTGCTCAACACCATGCTCGACGACACGCTGCCGCTGACGCCGCCGGAATGGCCGGAATGGGGCAATCCGATCGAGAGCGAGAAGGATTTCCGCACCATCCTGTCCTATTCGCCCTACGACAATGTCGCGGCCAAGGACTATCCGGCGATCCTGGCGATGGGCGGGCTCACCGATCCGCGCGTCACCTATTGGGAGCCGGCGAAATGGATCGCGCGGCTGCGCGCCACCATGCGCGGCGGCGGCCCGGTGCTGCTGCGCACCAACATGGGCGCCGGCCACGGCGGCGCCTCCGGCCGCTTCAACCGCCTCGACGAGGTCGCGATCGTCTATGCGTTCGCGCTGTGGGCGGTCGGGATGGCTGACAAGGCGGAGGTGTAGGGTGCCGGTTGGCTTGCGCGGTCCCCTCCCCATCGTCGTCCCGGCGAAGGCCGGGACCCATACCGCGTGATCTATCGAGCAAGGCAGTCACAGTATTACGGCACACAACGCAACTGCCAGTCTTCGCCAAACTCCTCCCTGTGGTTATGGGTCCCTGCTTTCGCCGGGACGACGGCGGGATGTATGGCGATCGCTTATCAAGGACGACGGCGGAGAGTGAGGCGCTACCGCCCCTTCGCCTTCCGCCACGTCGCGAAATCCTTCAGCGTCTGTTCGTCGGTCGCAGGATAGAGCCCGAAGATGCCGCGACCGTTCTGGACCTGCTCGGTGACGAAATCCTCGAACGCGGTCATCTCGAAGGTCTCGTCGGCGATCTCGTCGGCGAGATGCGCCGGGATCACGATGACGCCGTCGCTGTCGCCAAGGACGACGTCGCCGGGAAACACCGGCGCATCGCCGCAGCCGATCGGAACGTTGATCTCGATCGCCTGGTGCAGCGTGAGGTTGGTCGGCGCGCTCGGGCGATGATGAAAGGCCGGGAAGCCGAGCCGCGCGATCTCGGCCGAATCCCGGAAGCCGCCGTCGGTGACAACGCCGGCGCAGCCACGCTTCATCAGCCGCGTCACCAGGATCGCGCCGGCCGACGCGGCGCGCGCATCCTTGCGGCTGTCCATCACCAGCACCGCGCCCACGGGGCACTCCTCGATCGCCTTGCGCTGCGGATGCGCGCGATCGCGGAACACCTCGATCTTGTTGAGGTCCTCGCGCGCCGGCATGTAGCGCAGCGTGAAGGCCTCGCCGACCATGGTCGGCTGATCCGGGCCCAGGGGATGAACATCCTGGATCATCTGGATGCGGAAACCGCGCTTGAACAGCGCGGTCGCGACCGTCGCGGTGGAGACGGATTTCAGCTTGTTGCGGGTGGTGTCGCTGAGTTTTGACATGATGATTTTTCCGATTGTCATTCCGGGGCGGGCGCTACAGCGACCGAACCCGGAATCTCGAGGTTCCGGGTTCGATGCTGCGCATCGCCCCGGAACGACAGTGATCAATAAATCGACGGCTCGCCGACCGGCTTACCAAAGCCGGTCTCGAGGAAATCGAAGTCGCAGCCCTCATTGGCCTGCTTGACGTGCTTCGAGAACATCCAGCCATAGCCGCGCTCGAAGCGCTGCTCGGGCTGTTTCCATTCGGCGCGGCGCCTGGCGAGCTCGGCCTCCGGCACATCAAGATTGATGGTGCGCGCGGCGACGTCGAGCGTGATGCGGTCGCCGTTCTTCACCAGCGCCAGCGGGCCGCCGATATAGGATTCCGGCGAGACGTGCAGGATGCAGGCGCCGTAGCTGGTGCCGCTCATCCGCGCGTCCGACAGCCGCACCATGTCGCGCACGCCCTGCTTCACCAGCTTGGTCGGGATCGGCAGCATGCCCCATTCCGGCATGCCCGGCCCGCCCTGCGGACCGGCATTGCGCAGGATCAGCACGTGATCGGCCGTGACGTCGAGATCGGGATCATCGACCGCCTTCTTCATCGACGGATAGTCGTCGAACACCAGCGCAGGCCCGGTGTGCTTGAGGAAACGCGGATCGCAGGCGCTTGGCTTGATGACGCAGCCGTCGGGCGCGAGATTGCCCTTCAACACCGCGAGCGCGCCCTCCTTGTAGATCGGGTTGTCGACGGTGCGGATGACGTCGTCATTGTGCACCTCGGCGCCATCGATGTTCTCGCCGAGCGTCCTGCCTGACACGGTCATGCAGTCGAGATGCAGATGCGGCTTGATGCGGTTCATCAGGCCGGGCAGCCCGCCGGCATAGAAGAAATCCTCCATCAGATAGAGGTCGCCGCTCGGCCGCACATTGGCGATGACAGGCACCTTGCGGCTCGCTTTCTCGAAATCGTCCAGCGAAATGTCCTGGCCGGCGCGGCGCGCCTGCGCGATCAGGTGAATGATGGCGTTGGTCGAACAGCCCATCGCCATCGCGACCGTGATCGCGTTCTCGAAGGCCTTGCGGGTCTGGATCTTCTGCGGCGTGAGATCCTCCCACACCATCTCGACGATGCGACGGCCGGCCTCCGAACTCATGCGGATGTGGTTGGCGTCGGCCGCGGGGATGGACGAGGCGCCCGGCAGCGTCATGCCGATGGCTTCCGCGATCGCGGTCATCGTCGAGGCCGTGCCCATGGTCATGCAGGTGCCGTAGCTGCGGGCGATGCCGGCCTCCATGTCGACCCAGTCCTTGTCGGAGATCTTGCCGGCGCGGCGCTCGTCCCAGTATTTCCAGGCGTCCGAGCCGGAGCCGAGCGTGCGGCCCTTCCAGTTGCCGCGCAGCATCGGTCCGGCGGGCAGGTAGATCGCCGGCAGGTTCATGCTGGTGGCCCCGAGCAGCAGGCCGGGCGTGGTCTTGTCGCAGCCGCCCATCAGCACCACGCCGTCGACCGGATGGCCGCGCAGCAGTTCCTCGGCGTCCATCGCCAGCATGTTGCGGTAGAGCATCGTGGTCGGCTTCAACAGGGATTCCGACAGCGACAGCGCCGGCAGCTCGAGCGGAAAACCGCCGGCCATCAGCACGCCGCGCTTGACGTCGTCGACCCGGCTCTTGAAATGCATGTGGCAGGGCTGCGCATCCGACCAGGTGTTGATGATCGCGATCACCGGCCGGTCGCGCCACTCCTCCGGCGCGTAACCCATCTGCATCGCCCGCGATCTGTGGCCGAAGGCGCGCAAATCATCGGGCGCAAACCAGCGCGCGCTGCGCAATTGATCAGGGGTCTTCTTCGTCATCGGCATGGGTCTCGACATTGCTCGCACGCGCGCGGTTCCGGCGCGCTTGCCCTGCGTCAGGCATACACTCGATTTTCAGACATGTCGTCCCGCCCCCGGCGCAGACGTGCCGTTCGCTGAACGTGCGCCGCACACGCTCCGCAATGTGGCAATCGGAACGTAAACCGGCCCTAGGTTATTTTTGCTGCGCCGTCATCACGATGCGGACCAGATCGGCGGCGTTGCGCGCGCCGAGCTTCTTCATGATGTTGGCGCGGTGATCCTCGATCGTGCGCGGACTGATCCCGAGGTGGCGCCCGGCTTCCTTGTTGGAGGCGCCCGCGGTGAACTGCTCGAGCACCTCGCGCTCGCGGCGGGTCAGCGGCTCGCGACCCGGGAAGTGCAGCGCGGCGATCCGCGACGCGGAGGTCTCGGCCTGGCGCCTGGTGTAGGCGTCGATCGCCTCGTTCAGACGGCTCACGATCTCGTTGCCGCGGAACGGCTTCTCGATGAAGTCGAGCGCGCCGTTCTTGATGGCGCTGACCGCCATCGCGATGTCACCCTGACCGGAGATCATGAAGATCGGCGCCGGATAATCCTCGCCATGCAGCTCTCTCAGGATATCGAGGCCGGATTTGCCGGGGATATGCACGTCGAGCAGGATGCAGGCTGGCGTCCTGCTGCGCGCCACCGCGAGCAACGCCGCGCCGTCCGCAAAGCAGATCACCTTGTAACCAGCGGTCGACAGGACCACTGAAAGCGTCTCGCGAACGGCAGGATCGTCGTCGACTACAAAGATTTCCCCGCGCGGAGCGCCATTTTCAACCATATGCATCGTCCATCAGTGGTGAAGCGTGCTGCCCTGACCGCACAAGAACTAACTCGACCATCTCGATCAATGGACCCGTATTTGTACGGGACGTCCGCTTAACGCACAAGTAGCACCGCGTTCCCTTAAAGTGGGGGGTGTGGAGAAACATGCATGGAAAATGCAGCGTCGGACCGCGTTGCAGCGCGCTTGGACGAGGGCCATGATCCCTACGGTCTGATCGTGACGGACCTGGTCGCGCTGATTGGCCATGTCCAGGCGAGCCTGCGGCTGATCGAAGCGGCGATCGCGCGCGAGGCCGTGCTGGCCGCGCGGCAGGCCGACGTCGACACCGTCGTTCTCGACGACGTTACCCCGCGCTATCTCACAGCATCCACCGCCCTGAAGACATGCGATGCCGGCCTCGGCACGACGCTCGACCGCCTGTGCGATTCCGGGGCAGCAGCGCGTCCGCTGAACTGACCCGCCACCACCGACGGGTTCGGCCCAATCACCTCGATTGTCCCGACGACGCCCAACCCATCAGGCGACGATCCGTTCCACGCATCGTCCGGATTGGCCGCGGGCCTTGCCCGCCCGGTCGGATAGGCCTTCTTGACGTCAGGCCCTGGCCCGCTCTTCGTCCGCGGCCGATCGGCGTTTGCTCGGCTTGCCCTTGAGGAAACTGACGTCCATTTCGGTGCCGTTGACGCGGACCAGTTCGCAACGGCGATAGGCAAGGCCGGTCGAGGACAGCAGGAGGAAAAACTCCTTCAGGTTGAGCCCCTGAATGGAACCTTCGACGGTCAGCGAGGCATCGGTGTCCGAGATGGCATTGAGCTGGCAGTCGCGCCGCCAGGTGCCGTCGATGGCCATGATGCAGACATCGACACCCCGGCTGAAGGTGACCCGCTCAATGGATTTGCCGTCCTCGGTCATCGCTCAATATCCGACCGCCATGGCAGGCTTCGGCATGCCGAGCCCGGCCCGCACCCCGCTCGGCCGGTACAGGCCGCGCCGCTCGGGAATCGGCTTGAACGTGTCGGTCAGGCCGACCACGGTTTCGGCGGCGCCCAGCACCAGGAAGCCGTCGGTTTCCATCAACCGGGCGAGACGGTTGAAGATGTTGATCTTGGTGTCCTGATCGAAATAGATCAGCACGTTGCGGCAGAAGATCACGTCGAACGTGCCGAGCTGGGAGAAATCGTGCAGCAGATTGAGCTGGCGGTGCTGGACCATCGCGCGCAACTCGGGATTGACCTGCCAGAACTCACCCGACTGCTTGAAGTACTTGACCAGCATCTGGATCGGCAGTCCGCGCTGCACCTCGAACTGGCTGTAGATGCCGGCCTTCGACTTCTCCAGCACCTCCTGCGACAGATCGGTCGCGATGATCTCGACGCGCCATCCGGCAAGCGCCGCGCCCATTTCCTTCAGGCACATCGCCAGCGAATAGGGCTCCTGGCCGGTCGAGCCGGCGGCGCACCAGATCCGGACGCTGCGGCGCGCGGCGCGTGCCTTCAGCACCTCCGGCATGATGGTGTCGCGGAAGTGCTCGAACGGCACCTTGTCGCGGAAGAAGAACGTCTCGTTGGTGGTCATGGCCTCGATCACCTGAACGGTGTGCGTGGACGAGCCCGCCTTGATCTTGGCGACCAGGTCGGGAATGCCGGACAGGCCGCTTTTGCGCGCCAGCGGCAGCAGGCGGCTCTCGATCAGATATTGCTTGTCCGCGGACAGATCGAGACCGGACTGGTCCTTCAGGAGCTTACGCAGATACTCGTAGTCGGGGGGCGTCACGGGAGCCTCACAAGGGACTGAATGGTGAAACTGGGTGTCAGGCTTCGGCCGACGCGTCGAGCGCCAGCAGGCCCACTTCCTGGAATTTCGCGATCACGATGTCCTTGTCGAACGGCTTCATGATGTATTCGTTGGCGCCGGCATGCAGCGCCCGCGAGATGTGGTCGATGCCGTTCTCGGTGGTGCAGAACACGACCTTGGGCTGATCGCCGCCGGGCATGCGGCGGAGCTGCACGAGGAATTCGAAACCGTCCATCACAGGCATGTTCCAGTCGAGCAGCACGGCATCCGGCAGCGCGCGCTTGCAGGCTTCGAGCGCGACCGCGCCGTCCTCGGCCTCGATGACCGTGAACTCCATTCCTTCCAGAATGCGGCGCGCGATCTTTCGCACCACGCCGGAATCGTCGACGACGAGACATGTCTTCATGTGTTGGCCTCCTTGTGGAATCCACCGTCTCCGCGGTGGAGTGTTACGCTGCAGCAGCTGTTTTGGGCACCAGTTCGAGCACGCGATCGATATCGAGGACGACCATGAGCTGGCCGTCGAGGCGGTGGACGCCGCCGGCGAGCTTGGCCATGCGGGGATCGAGGTTGACCGGATTGTCCTCGCGGCTGTTTTCGGAGAGCCGCAGCACTTCGCCGATCTGGTCGATCAACAGGCCGTAGGATTCGCCGCGCTGGTCGACGCCGACCGCCATCGGAGGCTTACCGTCGTCGGCCTTCGGCAGCCCGAGCCGGGCGCGCATGTCGACCACGGTGACGATACGTCCGCGCAGATTGAGCACGCCGGCGATCTCGCTGGAGGCCAGCGGCACCCGCGTCAGCCGCTCCGGCATGAACACGTCCTGCACCCGCGAGATCGGCAGGCCGAACAGCTGCCCGCCGATCACGGCGGTGACGTATTCGGCCATCGCGCCTTCGCTTGTCTCGGTCTTGCTGGTCATCGATCCCTGTCCTTATCCCGTGTCAGGCCGCGCGGCGCAGTTCGGCGGTCTGCTCTTTCAGCGCCGCGATCAGCCCGGGACGATCAAACTTGGCGACATAGTCGTGGAAGCCGGCCTGCCGGCCGCGCTCGATCGCCGCCGGCGACACCATCGCCGACAGCGCGATGATCGGCAGCCCGATCAGATTGTGGTCCGAGCGGATGTTCTCGGCGAACTCAAAGCCGTTCATCTCGGGCATCTCGATGTCGGTCAGCACGACGTCGAAGCTCTGTCCCGAACGCAGCGCGGCGAGCCCTTCCTGCGCGCCGCCCGCGGTCCTGACCTTGTAGCCGGCGGCCTTCAAGACCGGCGCCAGCATGTTGCGGAAGAAGGCTGAGTCATCGACCAGCAGCACCGACTGCGCCGAGGCCGACGGCCGCATCTCCTTGCGCGAGAACCAGTCGGCGAACGCCATCGGCAGGAAGTGGCCGACGTCGATCACCTCGGTGGCCTGGCCCTTGATCACGGCCGAGCCCAAAATGCCGTCCTGCGAACCCGCAACCTCGATGTTGAGCCGCTCCTCGACGATGTCGATGATCTCGTCGACCACGAGCCCCATCGAGCGGCCGTCGTCGGCGAACACCAGGATCGGCTGCGAGCCCTGCGACTGCACCTCGACCCCGGCCATCTGCACCAGCGGCATCAGCTGCTCGCGGTACTGCACCATGTAGCGGCCGTTCGAGAGCTCGATCTTGTCGGTTGCGATCTCCTCCAGCCGGGTGACGAGGCCGAGCGGCACCGCCTTGGGCTGCGAGGAGCCGGCGCGGAACACCAACAGCGAGGTCAGCTGCTCGCCGCTTGCGGCGTGGGCGTTCGCATTGTCGTCGGCGAGGTCATGGGCCGAGGAGCCGGACGCGCCGAGGGCTTTTGCAATCCCATTGGGGTCGATGATCATGATCACGGCGCCATCGCCCAAAATGGTGTTGCCGGAGAACATGTCGATGTGCCGCAGCTTGGTCGACATCGGCTTGACCACGATCTCCTCGGTGTGGAACACGCCGTCGACCACGATGCCGAAGGTCTGGCTGCCCACCTGAGTGACCACGATGAAGCCATTCTCGGCATCCGTGGTCGTCGCGCCGTCGTCGATCTTCAAGAGCTTCTTGAGGTGGATCAGCGGCAGCAGCTTGTTGCGCAGGCGCAGCACTGCGGTGTCCTTGATCCGCTCGATGCGGTGCTCGGAGTTGGCGCGGGCCCGCACCAGCTCGACGACAGACAATTGAGGAATCGCAAAGCGGTCGCCGCCGGCTTCCACGATCAAAGCGGAGACGATCGCCAAGGTCAGCGGGATCTTGATGGTGACCGAGGCGCCCTCGCCGGCCACGCTCTTGATGTCGATGGTGCCGCCGATCTGGTCGATATTGGTGCGCACCACGTCCATGCCGACGCCGCGGCCGGACACCGAAGTCACTTGCGCGGCGGTCGAGAAGCCCGGCGCGAAGATGAACTTGTGGATCTGGGCCTCGGTCATCTTCTCGAGCTCGGCCTCGGTGACGAGACCGTTTTGGAGCGCCTTGGCCTTGATCCGCTCGGTGTTGAGCCCGCGGCCATTGTCGGCGATGCAGATGATGATGTGGCCGCCTTCGTGGTAGGCGGAGAGGCGAATGGTGCCCTGTTCCGGCTTGCCGGCTGCGAGGCGCTCGGCGGTGGTCTCGAGCCCGTGATCGGCGGAGTTGCGCACCATGTGCGTCAGCGGATCCTTGATCAGGTCGAGCACCTGGCGGTCGAGCTCGGTGTCGGCACCGTGCATCTCGAGCTCGATCTGCTTGCCGAGCTCGCCGGAGAGATCGCGGACGATGCGCGGCAGCTTCTGCCAGGCATTGCCGATCGGCTGCATGCGCGTCTTCATGACGCCTTCCTGCAGCTCGGCGGTGACGTTGGAGAGCCGCTGCAGCGGCACCTTGAACTCGGTGTCCTCGTTGCGGCGAGAGATCTCCAGCAGCTGGTTGCGGGTCAGCACCAGCTCGGAGACCATGGTCATGAGGTGTTCGAGGGTGTCGACATTGACCCGGATCGACTGGTTGGCGATCTTGTCGCCTTCCTGGACGTCCTCAGCGGCCGCCTTGCGGGCCGGCTTCTTCGCAGCCTCAGCCGGCTCGGCGGCAGCAGGTGCAGGCTTCACGGCCGGCGCCGGTGCGGCGACTTCGGTCTCGGTCTCGCGGAAGGCGCGCTCGAGCTCGTCGAGCGAGACCTCGCCCGGACGCAGCGGACGCTCCAGCGTCTGCACCACCAGCGCGCCTTCGGTCATTGCCGCCTGCACGGACGGAGCTTCGACGACAGGCACATCTTCATCGGCAGCAACCGGCATCGACTGCGTCGAGCCTGACGATATCGACTGCGTCGAATCGGACATCGCCGCCATGCCGTGCTCGACCATGGCCTCCAGCTGATCGATCAGATCGCGGTCATTGCCTTCAGGCTCGGCCTCGGTCGCCTCGAGCCCTGCAAGGATCTCCTTGATGCGGTCGATCGAGGACAGGATCAGCGTCACGGCTTCCGCCTTCACCGGCATGCCGTCGCGGAATTTGCCCATCAAGGTCTCGCCGGCATGCGCCAGCGCCTCGAGCCGCGGCAGCCCGAGGAAGCCGCAGGTGCCCTTGATGGTGTGCACCAGCCGGAAGATGTTATCCAGGATCTTCGCGTTGTTCGGATCCTGCTCGAACTGCACCAGCTGGTTGTCGACCGTATCCAGGCTCTCGCTGCTCTCCGTCAGGAACTCGCGCAACAGATCGTCCATGGATAGGTCCCCTCAAGGTGCTACGGAACGCTCGCCTTGCATCGATAACTTGGCCGGCTTCACGGCGACGTTAATTTTGCCGTCCGTGCAAATACGGACGATGAAGCCCTTCTGCAGTTCGACGACGCATCACGACAACACAGCCGGTCTCACAAGGACAGGCCTTACCACCCGGACGGGAAAGAGGCCGCTCCACCGGTCATCGCAATTTGAACTAATTGGAATTGAGGACCGCTAAGTCTGGCAAAACGTTCGCGACATGACGACCGCCTGCATCCGAACGCGATCGCTCATTGGTTGAACCCGGCGGGATGGCTAAGCGCAGCCAAAGGAAAGGCGGCGGAGTTTCCTCCGCCGCCTCGATAGTCGATGCCTGTCGCGGCTACGCTTAGCGGAGCAGCTGCAGCACGCTCTGCTGCGACTGGTTGGCCAGCGCCAGCGCGGACACCGCGATCGACTGGCGGGTCGACAGCGCCTGGCTGTTGGCCGCTTCCTCGTTGGTGTCTGCCAGCGTCAGGTTGGACGAGCCGGTCTGCAGCACGTTGATCAGGTTCTTCGAGAAGTCCTGGCGGATCTGCACGATCGACAGGTTCGAACCAAGGGTCGAAGCCTGGGTGCGCAGCAGGCCGCTCGCGCTGTTCAGCGTCTTCAGCGTCGCGTTGGCCGAAGCGTTGTCCACGAAGTCCGTGCCGGCGGTCAGCTTGGTGAGGTTGAGGCCGGTGGCGTCGAAGGTCACGCCCTGGATCTTCAGCGTCGAGGAGCCCGTCTCGTTGAAGGTCAGCTTGAGCTGATCGCCATTGAGCAGGTTGATGCCGTTGTACGACGCGTCCTGGGCGGTCGTGGTGATCTGGTCCAGGATGTTGTTGTACTGGTTGACCAGGTTGGCGCGGTTCGCCAGCGCAGTCGGGTCCTGCACCGGAGCGCTGCCCGCAAGGCCGTTGAACAGCTTGCCGGCGCCGGCCGCCGTGCCGCCAATCGTGCCGATGGTCGCCGAAGCGGCATCGTTGGTGGTGCTGATGGTGAGCGCACCGGCCGCACTGAGCGAGGCCTGCAGGTTGTTGGCCGCCAGCGCGGCGTTCAGGTCGTTGAGGGACTTCACCTTGCCGGCACCGGTGCCGAAGGTGATGTTGGTCGCGGTGCCGTTGCCGGTTGCGCCGATGGTCAGCGTGAGGGTGTCCAGCGGGCTCGCGCCAGCCGTGCCGGTTGCGGTTGCCGTAGCACCGGCCGGGAGGCCGAGCTGCGTCGCGTCGCCCGAGCTGAACGTACCGACGGTGAGCGTGTCGCCGGTGCCGGCGGTGTTGGTGCTGGTCAGGACCAGCTTGCCGGTGCCGTCGATCGAGGCGGCGACCTTGGCGCTGGCGCCGACCTGCGTGTTGATCGCATCGCGAACCTGGGTGGCGGAGTAGTTCGTGCCCGAGTTCAAGGTCACAGTCTGGCTGTTGATCTGGAACGTCAGGTTCGCGCCGGCCGCGGTGAGGTCGATGCCGGTATAGGCGGCGGTGCTGGTGAGGGTCGCATTGGTCGGGGTCGCGGTGCCGAGCAGGTTGTCGGCGGTCGCGCCGGGGATCGCGGCGGTCGTCACCGACGACTTCGCGGAATAGCCGACGGCGGCCTGCAGGGCCTGGTTGGCGACCGACTTGGCGCTGTCGACGAGCTTCTGCAGCGAGGTGATGCCGGTGTTGGCGGCCTGCAGCACCTGCACGCCGTTGCCGATACCGTCCAGGAGGTTGTTGATGTCGCTGGCGCGGTTGTCGAGCGACTGCGCCGTGAAGAAGTTGGTCGGATTGTCGAGAGCAGTGTTGACCTTCTTGCCGGTGGACAAGCGGTTCTGCGTGGTGGCGAGCAGGTCAGCGGTCGACTGCAGCGAAAGCAGGTTTTGACGGACCGATGCCGAAAGAACGATGCCGGACATACTGGATACCCTTCTGGATGAACACGATTGACGCGACGCCGTAAATTTCGCACGGCGACCCACGTCACACTGGTCCGTCCGCGCTACCCGTTCGTTAAAGGGCTGGTCCGTACAAATACCCAGGACGGCCTTGCCGGTGATTCGACGGGCGGCCGGCGCGATGGCTGGCCGCGGCAGCGCGCGGTCGGCGCCGGACCGACGTCATGGCCGTGAATTTCCTGCGCATGTGCAGGACTTGCGACATCCCGGCGCGGCAGGCCCGGCGCGTCGATAGCCGGCGTTGCAGGTCACCACGATGCAAAGTCCAGCGAGGAACAGAGTTAATGGAAATCAATAAATGAGAGACAAAGTCGCGCTGGGATCTCGCGCCGCGCGGATCGACGTCGATCACCGGTCCCGGCGGCGGCCACGCCGTCTGCCCTCCAGAGGGTATAGTTTCAACACCACAACCCTTGTGCAATTGGACAGGCAAGCTATGTTCGCAGTCCTTCCACACGCCAAGAGTAGGTGATGCGAGACCGTAGTGCTCCCGCCCTCGGCAGGAGCAGCAATGTCCGCGGTATCGCGTCCGCCCAATCGTCTGTTGCAAGCACTTCCCCCCACGGAGTACGCGCAACTTCATCCCCTCCTGGAAACCGTCGACCTGACCAAGGAAACGGCGCTCGCCGATGCCGGCGCGCCGGTGCAGCGGGTTTATTTTCCGCATAGCGGCGTGGTCTCGATGATGATCAATCTGTCCGACGGGCAATCTGTCGAGATTGCAACCGTCGGTCGCGACGGCGTCGTGGGCGCGTCTGCCGCCCTGCACGAGCGGCCGCTGCTTGCCGATGCGATTGTCGTGGTGCCAGGCTCAGCCTCGATGATGCGGGCGGAGGATTTCCGCGAGGCAGCAAATCGCAGCGCGGATTTCCGGACCCTGGTCGCGCTCTATGAGCAGGCGCTGATGGCGCAGACGCAACAATCCGTCGCCTGCAATGTTTCGCATCCGGTGGAGGCACGGCTGTCACGATGGCTGCTGCGCGCACGCGATCTGTGCGGCAGCGAGGCGTTGCCGCTAACCCAGGAGATGCTGGCGCAGATGATCGGCGTCCGGCGCAATGCGGTTTCGATTGTCGCACATGGGTTTCAGCAGGCCGGCATCCTGCGTTACAGCCGCGGTCATATCGAGATCACCGATATCGACGGCCTGCGGAAGGCGGCGTGTGAATGCTATACGACGGTCAAGGCGCACGCCGAACAATTGATCGGGCCGGAAGACTGACTGGCGCGCCGCCAGCCCCAACTGTGATCGAGCAGACAACCCGAATGTGCGGCGATAGGTCTATTCCTATTGGAACCAAGACATGTTTCCATTGGAACCCTGGCGTGCCAGAATAGGTTGCAAGGACGTCCAGCCGCACGTCAGCCCTGGGCCCAGAGACAAGCTTTGCCGGCAGGCTGGAGGTTGCTTTGGAAACGGTTCCTCGATCACCCAACGGATTCCTGGCGTCGCTCTCGGCGAGCGATTTCGAATTGATTCGGCCGCATCTGCGGACGGTCGACCTCGCGGCCGATTCGGTCCTGGTCGAGACCGACGAGATGCTCAAGCGGACATACATGCCGCACAAGGGCGTGATCTCGCTGGTGGTCAAGCTGGCTAGAGGCGAGCGCGTGCAGGTCGCGATGGTCGGCCGCGACAGCATCTATGGCGCATTCGCCCCGCTCGTCGAAGGGCCTGTCCTCAACAACGCCACGGTGCTGGTGCCCGGCGTCGCCTCGACCGTGGAACTCGAGCCGTTGCGCGCAGCTGCCGGCCAGAGCCCGACGCTTCGCGCGAGATTGATCCGGCACGGGCTCGCCGTCTATGCCCAGATCCAGCAGACCGCCGGCTGCAACGCCGCGCACACCGTGGAGTCACGGCTGGCGCGATGCCTGCTGCACACGCGCGATCTCTCCGGCAGTAGCAAGATCGTCCTGACGCAGGAGGCGATGGCGCAGATGATCGGCGCGCGCCGCAACAGCGTGTCGCTGGTCGCGCATACCCTGCAACAGGCCAATTTCATCCACTACAGCCGCGGGCACATCGAGATCACCAACGCGGATGGGCTGATCAAGACGGCGTGCGAATGCTACGCCGCGGTCAAGGCGCAATATGCCGGACTGCTGAATTGTCAGGAAGTCGGCCGTTAGAGTTTGTTGTTTTTGCCGCGTCTTCTTCGCGCAAGCCGGCACCCGCTTCGCTCAAAAGCGCTCTGACCGCTGTGCAAGCCGTACTTCTACGGCGTGCGATTTTCATCGTCGGATAACGCTGTTTCCTCACATTCACGTGGACGCACGGGGGAGCCGATGTTCACGTACCAGACGACCGACCGGAAGGAAGCCCGGCGCTTCCGCATGGCCCAGTTCAACGGCCGGACCGCCACCATACGGTCGGCCGGCGCGATCGTCACGGGACGCGTGCGCGCGATCGTCGAAAGCAGGTCTGGCGCGACCGCGGCATGGGTGGTCACGATCGTTCCGGATGAACCGAAGGCATCCGCGACGGCCGCGCGGCTCGCACCGCGCCTGTGCTTCGCCGCGGAAGACGATTTCTGAAAAGACGATTTCTGAGAACCGGGTCCTAACGAACCGAACACCGCTCAGAGCCCCATTCCGATGGAATCGGAACGGGGCTCTGGTTTTCAGTTTTGACGCGTCTTCTTTGCGCGAACCACTTCGCTTGAAATCGCTCTATGCGGAATGCAGCAAGGCCTTGCGGACGAGATCGGCGGTGTTGCGCGCGCCGAGCTTGCGCATCGCCTCGGCGCGATGGCTCTCGAACGTGCGCGGGCTGATGTTCATCCGCAGCGCACCCTGCTTGTTGGAATAGCCGTCGCTGATCAGGCTTAGCACTTCACGCTCGCGCTTGGTCAATGGCTTGCGGCCGGCTTCCGGTGCGAACACGACATCCGGCGGCCGGGAGCCTGCCGGCTTGTCGTCGCCCGGCGGCTTGAGGTCTGCGGCCGGGACGGCATTGGGATAGAGGTCGGAAATCTGCTTCAGCATCGCGGACACGCGCTCGGTCTGCTCGAGCGCGTTCTCGATCACCTGCCGCAGATAGACGCCGTTGCCGGGCGCGTGCGCGAATTGCTGACTGTGCTGCTTGAGTTCGTTCATATAGAGCAGCAGCGCCGTCACCGGCCCATTGAACTGCCGGACGATCGCGGCACCGGCGTCCGCCTGCGGCCGCGGCCCTGCGGGTCCCTGAGTGTCAAGCGACTGCGGCTCGAGCGTCGCGGTTCCACCCGTCCATGCCGGAAGGCGCGCCTCGGCTCGGTTGTCATGTTGCGTCATAAGTATGGTTTACCAAAGGTGAACTTGTGGCCGCGTTAACATGGGGCTCCGTAGAACTACGGGTGACGCAACTGTGACCTCGGTCCCCGACCTGCCAAGCAGGCGCAGGTTACCGCTGATTTGGCAACGAATCTCGCATATTTGAGTCGAATTACAGTATTCTTACGGGACGGATGGGCGAGGCTGCTACCGGCGGGATTCTCCGCCGGGCATCGACCTTCAACGGTTCGGGCAGCCATTTCCGGCCCCCCTGGTTCCGGATTGAAAAAGGCCGGAATTCGCGGCCCGGCGCCTCAGGGGCGCCGGAGCCGAAGGAATTTCTGCAGGAACCGCCCCGAAAGAACGAACCTGAACCACCAATACGCCATTCGCCGGGTCGTCATCGATCATCCCTCTGGGCATCGGGATGGCCCCGGCATACCGCACGCGGGCGCGCGCACCTATGAGACGGTTCACATCAACCGAGAAGCGTCGGGCAGGCACCGGATCAGGCGAATGTCAATTTACAGCCCCGGCAGGCGTCGCGATGATCGCCGCCTCTCGATCAGCAATAAGGGCGCGGCCATGAAGCGAGGGCGGAACGGATCCTGGATTTCCTTGATGTCGATTGCGGCGCTCGCCGCGGCACTGCTGCTTAGCGCAGGCGCGCAGGCCCAGACCCCGCCGACCAGCGATGCAACGCCGACGCCCGACACCGCGGTCATGCTCACCATCTTCTTCAAGCATGATCAGTCACGACCGCTCGGTGAGCTCAATGCCCAGCTTGAGCGGCAGGGCTTCTACAAGGCGTTTCCGCCCGAGGGTGTCGAGGTCGTCAGCTGGTACGTGATGATGGGGATCGGCCAGGTGGTGACGCTGCGGTTGCCGGCATCGCGGCTGCGCGAGGTCAACCGCGTCATCGAGAACAGCGCCTGGGGCGCCTACCACACCGAGTTCTACCCGACCTACGACTACAAGGCGGTCGGGATCGGCAATCATGAAAAAGCAAAGCAGTAGCGGGTCGCATCGAGACCGATGCCGGGAGTCAGGGCCGCGCGCCGGACTTGCCGGTTTTGGCCGAAGACCAGGCTAGCGATTGGATCCGATCCACCGCCTATGCGTGAGCCCGCGAGCGCTGGCTCAATCGCTTTGCCAGTGTCCGCAAATCCTCGGCGCGCCCGCTGCAAAGCAGGCGGCTGAATTCGTCAGGATCGATGGAGGCAGGCGGAAAATCGGCTGGTTTGCGTGCGGCCCGACGTAGCCAGGTCAATCGGAAGAGACGCTTGAGCATCTTCATGGTTGTCAGCCCCGATGAGCGTCATTGTTAAATCGCGGCAATGAAATTTGGTTCCACACCTTGTGGTCGCCCGACGCAAAATTTGGTTCAACGCCGTCAGGCGAACAGCGCCTTGCGCTTTTGCACGCGCGCAATGGATCGCCGCACCGCGGCCTGATCGAGTGATCCATCCTGCACCGCACCCGCGACCGCCGCGGCGATGCCGGCCATCCCCTGCTCCTGGTCGAACAGATTGTTGCCGATGCAGATCATGTCCATGCCGGCGGCGATCGACTGCAGGCTGGCCGCGCTTGTGCCGAGCGCCTTCTGCAGCCCCTGCATCTGCATGTCGTCGGTGATCAGCAGCGTCTCGGGCAGACGACGGCGAAGCCGGCCGAGCCCGGCCGATGACAATGTCATCGGACGCTGCGCGTCCCACTGCCGGACAATGGCGTGGCTGACCAGCACCGCATCGCCATAGGTGCGCGGCGCCAACGCGTAGAACAGCTCCTCCTGCTCGGGACGCAGCGCATCGGAAATGTCCATGAACTCCAGGTGCGAATCGACGCTTGCACCGCCGATGCCCGGAAAATGCTTCAGGCAGAGGCCTACTCCCGCCTGCCGCGCCGCAGCGTCGACCAGCCGGGCATTGGCCTCGACCTCACCGATATCGGGCGAATAGGACCGCTTGATCCTGCCGATGTTGGGATTGTCGGGATTGTAGTCGACGTCGATGACAGGCGCGAAATTGTAGCGGATGCCGAGCCGGCGCAGCTCGCCGTAGCTTGCGGCCAGCACCGTCTGCTTTTCCGCGCGCGCGAGCAGGTTGAACTCCTTCGCGCTCGGCAGCGGCTGAAAACCGCAGCTGTCCTTGAGCCGGCGCACCAGGCCGCCCTCCTGGTCGATGAAGACCAGCGGCCGCGACGGCAGCGCCGCGATCTCGGCGCAGAGCGACTGCACCTGCGCGGGCGAGGCGATGTTGTTGTCATACTGCCGGGTCTGGCAGGAATAGTCGAACAGGATTACCCCGCCGAGCCCGAACTGCGCGGCAAATTCCTTCAGCCAGGGCGGAACGACCTTGCCGTAAAAGCCGAGAATGAAGAGTTCGCCGACGGACATGGCCGCTCGATTCAGTTGCCGCATGGAATCAGCCGCACCCGATGGAATAGCACGCTGCGGCGGCGGTAAGAATATGACGCAGCTTGCTGCTCGACCGCGTTCCCCGTGCTCGCATCACTATGTTAAGACACGCTGGCGGGCCTCGGTCGCCTGCCACGACACAAGGACTTTCGGAAACCGCCCATGACAGCAGCTTACGTCCCGCAAATGGCTCTTTACCGCCAATGGCTGAAGCAGACGCGCGGCCTTGAATTTGCGGATTTCGAGGCGATGCGGCGCTGGTCGGTCACCGATATCGACGCCTTCTGGCAGAGCGTGTGGGATTATTTCGACCTGCGCTCGCCGACGCCGCATTCGGCGGTGCTGGCCGAGCGCAAGATGCCGGGCGCGGTGTGGTTTCCCGGCGCTTCGGTGAACTACGCGCGCCAGGTCTTCCGCCACGTCGCGCCGGCGCATGCCGCAGGCCTGCCGGCCCTGATCTCGAGCGGAGAGGACGGCAAGCTCTCGGAGACGAGCTGGCCCGAGCTGCAGCGCAAATCGGCAGCGCTGGCGCTGCATCTGAAGGCCAACGGCGTGCGCGCCGGCGATCGCGTCGCCGCCTACTTGCCGAACATTCCCGAGACGATCATCGCGTTCCTCGCGACCGCGAGCCTGGGCGCGGTCTGGAGCGTCTGCGCGCCTGACATGGCGGCACCCGCGGTGATCGATCGCTTCAAGCAGATCGAGCCGAAGGTGCTGATCGCCTGCGACGCCGTGACCTATGCCGGCCGCCGCCACGACCGGCAAGGTGTGATCGAGGAATTGCGGCGCGCGCTGCCGACCGTGCAGCATGTCATCCTGCACAGCGACGCCGCGCCGTCCGAGACGCGATTGTCAGCGATCCTCGCGGGCCGGAGCGCGGAGATCGACGCCTTCGAGCCGGAATGGCTGCCGTTCGATCATCCGCTCTGGATCGTCTATTCCTCAGGCACCACCGGATTGCCGAAACCGATCCTGCACAGCCATGGCGGCATCATCGTCGTGGCGCTGCCGCTCTCGACCCTGCACAACGACATCGGCTGCAGCTATCAGCCAAACTCGTTCGGCGAACGCTTCCACTGGTACTCTTCGACCGGCTGGATCATGTGGAATTGCCAGGCCAACGGCCTGCTCAACGGCACGACCTGCTGCATTTTCGACGGCAGTCCCGGCGGCACCAAGGACAAGCCCGACTGGACCACGCTGTGGCGCTTCGTCGCCGACGCCAAGGCCACCTTCTTCGGCGCAGGGGCGGCGTTCTTTGCCAATTGCACCAAGGCGGAAATCGATCTCGCTGCCGTCGGCGACCTCTCCGGCCTGCGCACGCTCGGCTCGACCGGCTCGCCGCTCAGCGCCGACACCCAGGCCTGGTTCAACGAGCGCTTCGCCGCGCTTGCGAAGCACAACGGCAACGCCGCGCAGGCCGATATGTGGTGGGCCAATATTTCCGGCGGCACCGACTTCGCCGGCGCCTTCATCGGCGGCAATCGCGAATTGCCGCAGACGCCGGGCATCATGCAATGCCGCCTGCTCGGCTGCGCGGTGGAAGCGTTCGACGAGCAGGGCCGCGCGGTGATCGACGAGGTCGGCGAGCTCGTCTGCACCGAGCCGCTGCCCTCGATGCCGCTGCGCTTCTGGAACGATCCCGGCAATGCGCGCTACCTTTCCAGCTATTTCGAGACCTACCCCGACAATTTCGACGGAAGTGGCCGCGGCCCGGTGTGGCGGCATGGCGACTGGCTCAAGATCAACCCCGACGGCTCCTGCGTGATCTATGGCCGCAGCGACGCCACCATCAACCGCCATGGCTTGCGGATGGGCACCAGCGAGCTCTATTCCGCGATCGAGGCGCTGCCGGAGGTGCTGGATTCGATGGTCGTCGACCTCGAATATCTCGGCCGCGACAGCTACATGCCGCTGTTCGTGGTGCTGCGCGAGGGCATCGCGCTCGATGCCGCGATGAAGGCGAAGATCAACAAGGCGGTCGAGGCCGGGCTGTCGCGCCGCTTCCTGCCCAACGACATCTTCGTGGTGGCGGAAATTCCGCGCACGCTGTCCGGCAAAAAGCAGGAGCTGCCGGTCAAGAAGCTGCTGCTCGGCCACCCCGTCGAGAAGATCATCAATCGCGATGCGATGGCCAATCCAGGATGCCTCGACTGGTATCTCGATTTTGCAAAGAGTTATCTGAGCAGGCAGGCCGGCGCGGCGTAACGGCCGCTGAATGCCACTCGCGTTTGGGATTTCACGACATGCCTTCACCCAGCTACATCGACCCGCTCAACGGAAAGCTCTATCCGCTGGATATCCCGCGCTGGTGCTCCGACGAAGGCAAGCCGCTCCTGATAACGCCGCTGCCGGGCATCTCCCGCGACGACATCGATCGCACGACGCGGTCGCTGTGGCGCTATCGCGCGGCGCTGCCGGTCGAGATCAGGCGGCCGATCACGATGGGCGAAGGCTGCACGCCAGCCGTCGAGAAGGCGTGGGATGATCTGCGGCCGCATTTCAAGCTCGAATGGTTCAATCCGACCGCAAGCTTCAAGGATCGCGGTACCACGGTGATGCTGTCGTTCCTGCGCCAGCTCGGCGTCGATGCGGTGCTGGAGGACTCTTCCGGCAATGGCGGCGCGTCGGTCTCGGCCTATGGCGCGGCCGGCGGCATGCGGGTCAGGATCCTTGCGCCGGCGACGACGTCGCCGATGAAGGTGGCGCAGATGCACGCCTTCGGTGCCGAGGTGCAGCTGATCGAAGGCCCGCGCGAGGAATCCGAGGCAGAGGCGATCCGCCAGTCGAAGCAGATCTTCTACTCCAGCCACAACTGGCAACCGTTCTTCCTGCAGGGCACCAAGTCGCTGGCCTATGAGATCTGGGAAGATTTCGGCTTCACCGCGCCGGACAACGTCATCATGCCGGTCGGCGCCGGCAGCAGCCTGCTCGGCTGCTATATCGGCTTCAACGAGCTGCTGGCGGCCGGGCAGATCGCGCGCCTGCCGCGCCTGTTCGCGGCACAGCCGCTCAACTGCTCGCCGGTCGATGCCAGCTTCGCCGCCGGCGTCGACACGCCGGTCGATCGCGCGGTCCGCAAGACCATCGCCGAGGGCACCGCGATTAAGCATCCGCTGCGGCTGAAGCAGATGATCGCGGCACTGAAGGAGAGCGGCGGCGGCACCGTCGCAATTCCCGAAGACGGCATCGTCGCCGCGTTGAAGCGGTTGGCGCAGACCGGTCTGTTCGTCGAGCCGACCTCGGCCTCGGCCGCCGCCGCGCTCGATGTCCTGAAGGCGCGCGGCGCGATCCGGCCGGCGGAGCGCACCGTCGTCATCATCAGCGGCACCGGGATCAAGGCGGCGGGGCTGATCACGGAGCTGCTCGGAGCGAGCTAGCCTTTAGCACGCTCCGATTGGCTGTCCCTATCCCGCCTTGCGCAGCCTCAGGGATTCGTAGAACGCGGTCTCGAAATTGATGTAGCCGATAAAGGACGTCGGATCGCCAAACGGCAGGATCTGCGTCGCCCAGTATCCGCCAAAACCGTTCTGCCGATCGATCCAGTAGAACAAATTGGCGAGCCCAGCCCAGCCGAGCGCGCCGGCGGGGCGGCCGGTCGGAGCCTGCTCCTCATTGATCATGAAGCTCAGCGCCCAGGATTTCGACTGACCGGGGAAGAACTCGGCGTCGTTGGCGAGCGAGGTGATCACGCCGGTGATCGCGGTGACCTTGTTGTTGCCGAGATGGTTCTTCTCCGCCATCCGCACGGTCTCCGCCTTCAGGACCCGCCCATGCTCGCCGGCGCCGTCGTTCAGCCACATCCGGATGAATCGCATGTAGTCGCCGATCGTGCCGTAAAGCCCGTGGCCGCCCATGTGGATCTCGGGATTGGCCGGCAGCTCGAAATCCATCGGCGTGAGTGAGCCGTCGGCGTTGCGGGCGTGGATGCCGGCGAGCTTGCGACGCATCGCGTCGGTGAGCTCGAACGTCGTGTCCATGATCCCGAGCGGCTCGAAGATCCGCGTCCTGAAGACCTCGCCGAGCCGCCTGCCGGCGATGGCCTCGACGATCTGGCCGCACCAATCCATGTTGGTGCCGTATTCCCAGCGCTCGCCTGGATCGAACAGCAGCGGCGTCATCAGCGAAGCCTTGGATGCCGTGATGACGCTGGGCTGCCCCTTCTCTTGCGCCAGCCGGTTATAGGTGTGATTGATGAAGTCGTAGCTCAGACCCGCGCTGTGGACCATCAGCATGCGGGTGGTGATGTCGCGCTTCGGCGGACGCAGCCGCGGCTCGCCCTTGTCGTCAAAACCCTCGATCACCTGGAGCTTGCCGATGTCGGGCGCGTAGGTCCTGGCGGGTGCGTCGAGATCGAGCTTGCCTTCCTCGACGAGCTGCAGGACGGCCGTCCCGGTGATCGCCTTGGTGGTCGAGAAGATCGCGAACACGCTATCGGCCGTCATATCGGCGGGCTGGTCGAGGCGGCGCTTGCCGGCGGCACCTTCATAGATGTTGCGATGGCGGTCGGTCACCATCGCAACGACGCCGGGAACGCGCGGGTTTGAAGTCACGACTCCGTCAAGGATTGCATCGGCGGCTGCACTGAAATTCGTGCTCATTGTCTTCCTCCTGTGTTTTGTGATGTTGACCCGCGCAGCCCGGATTACGCTTCGCTCCATCCGGCTACGCGGTCGAAATGCGGTCAGCCCTACTGCGTGGCAAAACCGCGATAGCCGCTCGCGGCGACCTCATCGCATTTCTGGCGATAGGTGCCGACACCGCCGCAATAGGACAGCACCCGGCGCGGCTTGCCCTCGACATTGGAGCCCAGGTACCAGGAGTTGGTCTTGGCGATCAGCGTTGCGTTGGCGGTCTCATCGTGATGCGCCACCCACTGATCCTCGGTATCCCTGGTCGGCTCGATGACGTTCAGGTTCTTGCCGCGCAAATATCTGATGCAGTCGGCAATCCACTCCACCTGCTGCTGCAGGCAGGTGGTCATGTTGCAGAGTGCGGCCGAGGGCGCGAGCGGCACCGCCGTTGTGAACAGATTCGGATAGCCATGGACCTGCAAGCCCATCGTGGTGCGGATGTCCCTGCCCCAATCGTCCTTCAGCGATCGCCCGTCGCGGCCGCGGATGTCGATCCGCGTCAGCGCTCCCGTTCCGGCGTCGAAGCCGGTCGCCAGGATGATGACGTCGAACTCGTGCACCGTGCCGTCGGCGGTCTGGATGCCCTCAGGCGTGATGCGGGCGATCGGATTGTTCTTGACGCTGACGATCTCGACATTGGGCCGGTGGAAGGCCTCGAGGAAATTGCTCTCGAGCGGCACCCGGTGCGTGCCGAAGCCGTAGTCGGCGGGAATCAGCTGTTCGCACAGCTTGGGGTCCTTGATCCGCTCGCGCATCTTCTCGCGGACGAATTCGGTGATCTCGGCGTTGACGGCTTCGTCGAAGAACAGTTCGGCGAAGGACGAGACCCACAACTTCAGGGATCCGTCGTTCCAGCAGTCCTCGATCACCTCGCGGCGCTGCTGTGGCGTCAGGTCGGCCCAGGCGTGCTCGAAGTCGAATTCGAATCCGGTGAACGTCTTCGGCAGCCGCTCGGTGAGGAATTTGAACTTCGACTTGTAGGCCTCGGCATCCGACGCGTCCCATTTCGGGTTCTTCATCGGGATGATGTATTGCGGGGTGCGGATGAACACCTTGAGGTGGCCGACCTCACCGGCGATCGACTGGATCACCTGGATCCCGGTCGCGCCGTTGCCGACCACGCCGACGCGTTTGCCGGCGAGCTCGATCGGCCCCTTGGGCCAGCGCGCGGTGTGGAACAGCTCGCCCTTGAACGTCTCCTGTCCCGGGAAGGACACGTGCGGGGCCGAGAGCATGCCGCAGCAGGTGACGAGGAACTGGGTATCGATCACGTCGCCCTGGTCGGTCGCGACCAGCCAGCGTTGCGTCGCCTCATTGAAGTGCGCGCTCTTCACCGTGGTGCCGAACTGGATGTCCTTCCTGAGGTCGAGGCGGTCGGCGACGTAGTTCAGCCAGCGCTCGATTTCCGGCTGGCCCGGGAAGCGCTCGCTCCAGCTCCAGCCTTTGTAGAGCTCCTCGGAGAACAGGTACTGATAGGTGTGGCCTTCGGAATCGAAGCGCGCCCCGGGATAACGGTTCCAGTACCAGGTGCCGCCGACGCCAGACCCGGCATCGATCGCCTTCACGCTCAGTCCCTGCTCACGCAGGCGGAACAATTGATAGAGACCGGCGACGCCGGCGCCGACGACCACGGCGTCGAGCTTGGTCGTTGCATGCGCACCATTGCTTCCATTCGACCTTGTGACGGTCTCGGTCATGGTTTCCTCCTGTGTCTGGCTTCTCGCACGCACCTTCCCACCCGCGGTGTCGCCGGATGATGGTGCGTTGCGTCAATTTGGGTTTCGGCCGTTCGCGTTGTCGCCGAAACGCAGAGCAGGCTACGGGCCGTTCGGCCGCGCGGCTTGGATGAAACCGACAATCTCTGGAACGCGACCGTGCAATCGAGCACCAGCCGTTGGTCGGCTTGGCAAATGGCGAAAGCGGCCTATTCTGCGCTCAGCCGTCCGGCCAAGAACAAGCGGTCAACCGCGCCACCAATCCCAGGGAGGAGGCTCACGCGATGGGCCAGTTGATCACGGTCGAGGAGCTGCCGCGCTACGCTCCCGGCGAGATGAAGCTGGATAGTTTGTCAGTCGGGAGAAGCGATTTCCGGCTGCGAATTTTCCGCTATGCGCCGTCGGACATCTGGGTCCCGCCGTCGGCAAACTTCCTCCTAGTGCTCTATCGCGACGGCGTCACGTCGATGAACCGCCGCGTCACCGGCACATGGAAGCAGGATCAGGTCGGTCGCGGCGTCACGTCGCTCATGACGCGCGCCGAGCCGTCAAGCTGGCATTGGAACAACGACATTGAGGTCAGCCATTTCTACATCTCCCCTGCCCTCATGACGAAGACCGCGAGCGATGCCTTCGACCGCGACGCCGAAACGATCGAGATTCACGACCTGCTCAAGGTCGAAGACCCAATGCTGACCTGGATCAACGATCAAATGGTCCAGGAAGTCGCCGCGGGCGGTCCCGGCGGACGCCTCTGCTATGATGCGCTGGCGCTGCAGGCGAGCGTGCACATCCTGCGGAAATATGCGGCGATCGAGTTCAAGATGCCCTGCGCGCAAGGACGCTTCCGCCCGGCGCATGCCCGGCTGATCGAGGACTATATCGAGCAGAACATCTTCCGGAACATCACGCTGGAGGAGCTCGCGAACATCTGCAATTGCACGCCGGTCCAGTTCGCCCGCAAGTTCCGCGTGCATTACGGCATGCGGCCGCACGCCTATGTCCTGCGGCGCAAGGTCGAGCATGCGTGCCAGCATCTGCGCAAGGACCGCGTCGCGCTGAAGGAGATCGCGCTGCTCGCCGGCTTTGCCGATCAAAGCCACCTCAATCGCGTGTTCCGGCAGCACATGAACGTCACGCCGGCGGAATACCGCCGGCAGGTCTGCGAGCACACCGTCCAGGCGTGAGACTGCGACGGACTCACACCGGCGGCGGATTGAGGCGCGCGAAGCCTTCCTGGATTCGGTAGGGATAATACGGATAGGCCGGCATCACTGCGCTCGCGCGGTCGAGACGCGCGATCTGGTCCGGCGAGAGCGACCATCCGACCGCGCCGAGATTGTCGCGCAACTGCGCCTCATCGCGGGCGCCAATGATTACGGACGACACGCTCGGCCGCGCCAACAGCCAGGCAATCGCGATCTGCGGCACGCTGCGGCCGGTCTCCGTGGCGACCGCGTCCAGCGCGTCGACGATCGCGTAAAGCTTCTCGTCGTCGACCGGCGGCCCGAACTGCGCGGTCTCGTGCAGGCGGCTGTTGGTCGGCAATGGCTGCCCGCGCCTGATCTTGCCGGTGAGACGGCCCCAGCCGAGCGGGCTCCAGACCAGCGCGCCGACGTCCTGGTCGAGCGCAAGCGGCATCAGCTCGGATTCATAGTCGCGGCCGACCAGCGAATAATAGACCTGGTGCGCCACATAGCGCGGCCAGCCGTGCCGCTCGGCGACACCGAGCGATTTCATCAGATGCCAGCCGGAGAAATTCGAGGCGCCGACATAGCGCAGTTTGCCGGCGCGCACCAGCGCGTCGAGCGTCGACAGCACCTCATCGACCGGCGTGAAGGCATCGAAAGCGTGAAGCTGCAGCAGGTCGATATAGTCGGTGTTGAGCCGGCGAAGCGCGGCGTCGACCGCGGCGGCCAGGCGATATCGCGACGTACCGGCATCGAGCGGGCCGTCGCCCATCGGCAGGCCGGTCTTGGTCGAGATCAACACCTTGTCGCGGCGGCCCTTGATCGCGGCGCCGAGGATCTCCTCCGACGCGCCGTTTGAATAGACATCGGCGGTGTCGAACAAATTGACGCCGGCCTCGAGGCAGATGTCGATCAACCGGCGCGCCTCGCTGGCGTCGCTGCGGCCCCAGGCCGAGAACAGCGGCCCCTGGCCACCGAAGGTGCCGGTGCCGAAGCTAAGCACGGGGACCTTCAGGCCGGATGCACCGAGATTGCGGTATTCCATGGTCATGCTCCCTTGATCATTCATTCCGCCGGGCACTGCGCGGCGAGCGCGATCGGCCGATCGAGGCGCAGGCTCCACAGCGCGAGCAGCAGGCCGATTGCAGTGATGACGGCGGCCACCAGCGGCAGCGCGCCGAGGCCGAGGCCGCGATCGATGGTGACGCCGCCGGCCCAGGCGCCGAGCGCGTTGCCGAGATTGAACGCCGCGATGTTCAGGCTGGAGGCCAGCGTCCGCCCTTCGACGCCGGCGGCTTCGAGCACGCGGAGCTGCAGCGGCGCGACGGTCGCGAACGCGGCGATGCCTAAAATGAACAGCAGCACGACCGCCAATGCCTTGATCGAGACGACCGCCGTCAGCGCGACGAGCACGGCGGCGAGGCCGCCGAGCGACACCAGCAGCGCCCGTGCAAGTCCCTTGTCGGCGAGCCGTCCGCCGGCGACGTTGCCGATCGCAAGGCCGGCACCGAACACCAGCAGGATCGGCGACACCGCGGCGTCGGAGAATCCGGTGAGCCGCGTCAGGATCGGCTGCACATAGGTGAAGACCGCGAACAGCCCGCCGAAGCCGAACACCGTCATCGCCAGTCCGAGCAGGACCTGCGGGCGGCCGAGCACGGCGAGCTCCTCGCGCAGCGGCGCGGGCTTGTCGTTGGCGCCGACATGGCCGGGGACCAGCACCGCCAGCACGATGAACGCAATCACGCCGATCGCGGCCACCGCCCAGAACGCCGCGCGCCAGCCGAGCATCAGCCCGAACCAGGCGCCGAAGGGCACGCCGAGCAGGGTCGCAACCGTGAGCCCGATGAACATCGTGGCGATCGCCGACGCGCGCTTGTCTTCCGGGACGAGGCTTGTCGCCACCACGGAGCCGACGCCGAAGAAGGTGCCGTGCGCCAGCGAGGTGAGAATGCGTGCCGCCATCAAGAGCCCGTAGCTCGGCGCCAGCGCACACGCTGCGTTGCCGAGCGTGAAGATCGCCATCAGCGCCAGCAAAACCGCCTTGCGCGGCATCCGCCGTGTTGCCAGCGTCAGGATCGGCGCGCCGACGAATACGCCGAGCGCATAGCCGGAGATCAGCAGGCCAGCCGCGGATACGGATACCTGCATGTCGGCGGCGACTTGCAGCAGCAGTCCCATGATGAGGAATTCGGTGGTGCCGATACCAAAGGCACCGGCGGTCAAGGCAAGGACTGCAGCAGGCATGTGTCGCTCCGGACAAAAAGGATTCCGCAAAGCGAGATAGCGGTCCGGGCGGGGAAGGATTAGAATGACCGCAATCCAATCATTTGTGACTTGAATTCAAGATGGCCCGCACAGATACCAACCGCTCCGGCGAGATGGACGTATTCGTCCGCGTCGTCGATCTCGGCGGCTTCACGGCTGCCGCGAACAGCCTGCGCCAGACACCGTCGGGCGTCAGCAAGCTGGTCTCCCGGCTCGAGACCCGGCTCGGCACGCGGCTGGTCAACCGCACCACGCGCAAGCTGCAGCTCACCGAGGAAGGCCAGGCGTTCTACCAGCGCGCCCAGCGCATCCTCGCCGATATCGACGAGGCCGAACGCGAGGCCGCCTCATGCGTGCCCCGCGGCCATCTCACCGTGAACAGCAACATCCCGTTCGGCATGCTGCATGTGATGCCGCTGCTGCCGCGCTTCATGCGCGAACATCCCGACATCACGCTCGACATCGTGCTGACCGACACGCTGGTCGATCTGATGCAGGCGCGCGCTGATGTCGCGATCCGGGTCGGCCCGCTCGGCGCCTCGCGGCTGATCGCACGCAAGCTCGGCACCAGCCGCATGGTGGTGGCCGCCGCGCCGTCCTACCTCGCGCGCTTCGGCACGCCGAAGACGCCGGCCGACCTCGCCGCCCATCGCGGCATCGGCTGGACCTTTCCGCGCAGCATCCGCGGCTGGCCGTTTCGCCGCGCTGAACGGATCGAAGAAGCGCTGCCGCCGCCGGTTGCCCGCGTCAGCGACGGCGAAGCCGCGCGCCAGCTCACGCTCGGCGGTATCGGGCTCGGACGATTGGCGCTGTTTCACATCGGCCCCGATATCGAGGCCGGGCGCCTGGTGCCGGTGCTGCAAAATCTCAATCCCGGCGACCGCGAGGACATCCACGCGGTCTATGTCGGCCATGCCGGCCCGCTGCCGGCACGGGTCCGCGCTTTCATCGATTTTCTTGCGCAACACATCCGCATCGGCGATCCCTCGCTGCGGCGCGGCGCCGATGGAAGATGGAAGGTCGTGGGCGACAAGTGAGCATTCGATGACGCACGAGCCCCCGGCCTTCCAGTCCGTCACCGAAACGATCCGCATCGCTGCCGAGCCAAGGCAGGTGTGGGACGCGATCATGGACTCCAAAGCGGGCGAGAGATGGCGCAACGCGCATTTCAGGACCGATTGGCGGATCGGCGCGCCGATCGAGATCGAGGCGGAGATCGGCACAAAGCGCTATCGCGACAGGGGCCGCGTCCTCCATGTCGAGCCGCCGATGCGGCTCGAATACTCCTATTGGTCGCAGGTCTCCGGCCTGCCGGATGTTCCGCAATCCTATGCAACGATCACGATGACGCTCGTGCCTGACGGCGGCGAAACGGTGCTGACCGTCACCCAGCAGGTGCCGCCTTCGCCGATCCGCCGCGGAAGCGGCTGGGAAATCGGGCCTGACTCAGGCGCCAAACACGTTGCCTTCTACTGGCGCATGACGCTGCCGCGCCTGAAGCAGGCGGTCGAGCAAGGACGTGCCGCGCAATAGCGCGTCTATGCCCGCTTCAGCAAGAAGAGCTGCGTGACATAGGGAAACACCACTTCGTCGGCGTCGCCGAGACCGGCTTCGCGCAGGATATTGTCGGTCTTGTCGCGCAGGATCGCCTTCTCCGCATCGGGCAAATTGGCGACATAGCTCGTCGATGCGATGCGCTCGAAGACGTCCTGTCGCTTCATCCGGTGCGGATGGTCCTGCACGATTTCCCTCTCAAGCACGAAGCGCGGGTCCTTCAGGATCCAGCGCCAGCGTCCGGTCCGTTGCCGGGGCGTGTCGCCCGCATAGCCCTCGATCATGACGGACAACGCGTCGACCCACGGCGTGCGGTCATCCCGGTTGTTCCAAACCAGCGCAAGCGTCCCGCCGGGATGCAGCAGTCGCGCGATCTCGGCCACCGACGCCTCGTTGTCGAACCAGTGGAACGCCTGGGCGCAGGTGACGAGGTCGACGCTGCCGGTATCAAGATTGATCGCATCGGCGCGCGTGTTGATGACCTCCACCCCGGCTTCCCTGGCCAGCCTGGCCGACATCTCGGCGACGGGCTCGACCGCGATCAGGCGCGCAGCCGCGGGCAAATGCTGCAGCAGCAGGCGGGTGAATTTGCCGGTTCCGGCACCGAGGTCGACGGCACAGCGCGCGGCCGCAAGCGGCAGCGCGGCGACGATCTCCGCAGGGTAGCTCGGCCGGCCCGCCTCGTAGGCGGCGACCGCGACACGATAATTCTCGGCAGTGGGGTTCAGTGTCATTGTTGCTTCTCCTGCGCGCCAACCATCCGCGGTGCGATCCGCGGAACGGTATAGAGCAGCGCCTGCACAGGACTGGAAGAGCGCGTCGATTCAAAATTCGCTGAAGATCTCTCACCTTTGCGTCAGCCCCGCAGCTCCACTGCTCCCCGTTGAAGATGCGCGCATTTTGAATGATTTGCTTCGGCGGGTTTTGCATAGCAACCTTACGCGCTTGTGGCACATCAACATCGCAGTTCCAGGTTGCAAGTTGCGGTTGGCTGAACGACAGTCCGCGATGGCGGACGCGGTCTGTCGCGCTTGTGCGGGACAAGCCCGGTCCCTCCCCCGCACCGGAGCGACCATGCAGCGATCCAGGGCAGTCTTCATCACGGCTATCGTCTACGCCCTGATCGGCCTGGTCCTCGCGGGCGGGGGCATTTGGCTCGCCGCACTAGGTGGATCGCCCTTCTACATTGTCCTCGGCGTCGGCATTCTCGCCACGGCTGCGCTGTTGCTGGCGCGGCGCCATCAGGCGCTCTGGCTGTTTGCGATCGTGCTGCTCGGCACGCTGGCGTGGGCCGTCTATGAGGTGCGGTTCGACTGGTGGCCGCTCGCGGCGCGTGGCGACATCATCTTCCCCATGGCGCTTTGGCTGCTTACGCCGGTGATCGTTCGTGCCCTGACACGAAGCGGGCCGGTGCCTTACATGCGCGCGACGGCGCCACTCTGGATCGGCGTCGTCGCTGCTGCGGCGGTGCTCATCGCCGGGCTGCTGTCCAGCTATCACGACATCAACGGCACGATTGCCGAGTCCGGCTCTGCCGTGCCGCAAAGCGAAGCCGACCCGCAGCCGGACGGCGACTGGCGCGCCTATGGACGCACGCAGTTCGGACAGCGCTATTCGCCGCTGAAGCAGATCACGCCTGACAATGTCGGCAACCTCAAGGTCGCCTGGACCTTCCGCACCGGCGACGTGAAGACACCAGACGATTCCGGGGAGACGACCTTCGAGGTCACCCCGATCAAGGTGCGCGACACGCTCTATCTCTGCTCGCAGCACCAGGTGCTGTTCGCGCTCGACGCCAAGACCGGCACGAAGCGCTGGCGCTACGACCCCAAGCTCGTGCACAACAAGACGTTCCAGCACATGACTTGCCGCGGCGTCTCCTATCACGAAACCGCGCAGGGCGCCGTCGACTCTGGCGGCAATCCGGCGCCGGCCGAATGCCCACGGCGGATCTTCCTGCCCGTCAATGACGGCCGCATGATCGCGCTCGATGCCGACAGCGGCAAGCTCTGCGATGGCTTCGCCGATCACGGCATCCTCGACCTGCAGCAAGGCATGGGGATCAAGACCGCCGGCTTCTTCGAGCCGACGTCGCCGCCGGTCGTCAGCGACAAGATCCTGGTCGTGGCCGCCGCGGTGATCGACAATTATGCGGTCGAGGTGCCGTCGGGCGTGATCCGCGGCTTCGATGTCTATACCGGCAGGCTGGTCTGGGCCTGGGATTCCGGCGCGGCGGACGAGAACGCATTGCCGTCGCCGACGCGTCATTACACCAACGGGTCGCCGAATTCCTGGATCACGGCCTCGTTCGATCCGAAATTGAATCTGGTCTACATCCCGACCGGCAACAACGGACCTGACATCTGGGGCGGCAATCGCGATGCGCTGGTCGAGCGCTATTCCAGCGCCATCGTCGCGCTTGACGTCAACACCGGCAAGCGCGTCTGGTCGTACCAGACCGTGCATCATGATCTCTGGGACATGGACGTTCCCTCGCAACCGAGCCTGGTCGATGTGACGACGGCCAAGGGCGTCGTTCCCGCGCTGATCCAGCCGACCAAGGTGGGCAACATCTTCGTGCTCGACCGCAGGACCGGCGAGCTGATCGTGCCGGCGCCGGAACGCGCGGTGCCGCAAGGGCCCGCGCCCGGCGACCGCTCTGCAGCGACCCAGCCGTTTTCCGAACTGACCTTCCGCCCGGAGGCGAAGCTGACCGGCGCCGACATGTGGGGCGGCACGATCTTCGACCAGTTGCTGTGCCGGATCATGTTCCACCGCTTGCGCTACGAAGGCACCTTCACGCCGCCCTCGTTGCAGGGCACGCTGGTCTTCCCGGGCAATCTCGGCATGTTCGAATGGGGCGGCATCGCGGTCGATCCTGTCAGGCAGATCGCCATCGCCAATCCGATGTCGTTGCCGTTCGCCTCCACGCTCATTCCGCGCGGTCCGCTCAATCCTCCGGCGCCGACGGCCGAGAAACCGGTCGGCAGCGAGGTCGGGGTGCAGCCGATGTACGGCACGCCGTTCGGCGTCGGCATCTCGAGCTTCCTCTCGCCGCTCTCCGTGCCGTGCTACCGGCCGCCATGGGGCTCGATGGCCGCGATCGATCTGAAGACGATGAAGATCGTCTGGCAGCATCCCAACGGCACGATCCGGGACACCACGCCGCTGCCGCTTCCATTCAAGATGGGCGTGCCGATGCTGGGCGGGCCGATCACTACCGCCGGCGGCGTTGCGTTCTACACCGGGACCTATGAGTACGCGATCCGGGCCTACGATGTCCGCAACGGCAAGGTGCTCTGGGAGGATCGCCTGCCGGCCGGCGCGCAATCGACGCCGATGAGCTACGAGGCTGGCGGCAAGCAATACGTCGTCACCGCGGCCGGCGGCCACGGCTCGTTCGGCACCAAACGCGGCGACTACGTCATCGCCTACGCGTTGAAGGATTGAGCCGCGTCATTGAGGCCGTCATCTTCCTTCCCCCTGAAAGGGGGAAGGTCGGGATGGGGGTAGCCGCAGGCAATGCTCTCTGCGGAGGGCGCGGATCCCCACCCGCTTTGCTCTGGCGAGCAAAGCGACCTCCCCTTCCGGGGAGGTGGAACTGGCCCAGCTGGATAGCGTCCAGACGGGTTGGCAAATCCGGCCAAAGCCGCTAAAGGTCCGCCCCCTTTCACAGACAATCCGAGCATGACATGTCGAGCGCCCCGCCCGCCGTCTCGATTGGCGTCGATTTTGGGACCAGCAACACCGTGGGTCGCGCTGTCCGACGGCGATGGCCGCGTCGAGGCTGTTCGCTTCGACCACGGCGGCCGCACGCATAGCGTCTATGTGTCTGCGCTGTGCTTCTGGGAGGAGCGGCCGGGCGCGGGCCTGCATCCGCGCGCCGAGGGCGGCCCGTGGGCGATCGAGCAGTTCCTCGAGGGACGCACGATCCATCGCTTCATCCAGTCGTTCAAGACGTTCGCGGCAAGCTCGGCCTTCAACACCACCCAGATCTTCCGGCAACGCTACAAGTTCGAGGACCTGCTCGCGGCGTTCCTGCGCACGCTGACGCGCCATGCCGGCGAAGGATTCGATCTCGGCGCGCCGACCATCATGGTCGGCCGTCCGGTGAAATTTGCCGGCGGCAATCCCAATGACGAGCTCGCGATGCAGCGCTACCGCGCCGCATTCGAGCGGCTCGGCGCCGGCCATGCGCGCTATGTCTACGAGCCGGTCGGCGCGGCGTTCTCCTTCGCGCGCACACTGGACCACGATGCCACCGTGCTGGTCGCCGATTTCGGCGGCGGCACCAGCGACTTCTCCGTGATGCGGTTCTCGCGCAAGGGCGGCGTGCTGCGCGCCGAACCGCTGGGCCATGCCGGCATCGGCATCGCCGGCGACACCTTCGATTACCGCATCGTCGACCACATCGTCTCGCCGCGACTCGGCAAGGGCACCAGCTACCGCTCGTTCGACAAAGTGCTGCCGATCCCCAATCACTATTATTCGAGCCTTGCCCGCTGGCATCAGCTCGCGATGATGCGGGGCAATGGCGATTTGCGCGAGTTGCAGCAGCTCGCGCGCACCGCGCTCGATCCGGCGCCGCTGCAAGATTTCATTACCATCGTCGACCACGATCTCGGCTTCGCGCTTTATCGCGCCGTGTCCGACACCAAGGTCGCGCTGTCGAGCCGCGACCGTGTCGAGTTCCGCTTCGCCCGCGACGGCATCGATATCGGCGCCACAGTGACGCGCGACGATTTCGAATCCTGGATCGCCGACGACATCGAGCGGCTCGGCGCGACGGTGGACGAGGCGCTGGCCAAGTCGAGCATCACCGCGCGCGACGTCGAGAAGGTGTTTTTGACCGGCGGCACCTCGTTCGTGCCGGCCGTGCAGCGGCTGTTCGCCGAGCGCTTCGGCGCGGCACGGCTGACTTCGGCGGATCAATTCGAATCGATCGCCTACGGCCTCGCTTTGATCGGCCACACACCCGATCCCGACCGCTGGACCTTCGCCGAAGCCGCGTGACGGCTGGGTTCGCGCCTTGATCCCGGCTCAATAGACAACTACATCACGTCAATTATCAATCCACGAGGATGCCGGCGACCATGGATTTCACCCTGACAGCAACGCCCATCAGCTTTGCCCTCGGGGATATTCATGCCTGCATCGATCGCGCTTTCTCACCTGACCCTGTCCGCGCCTGACGGCCGGGTTCTCCTTTCCAATGTCGATCTGAATTTCGGACCTGAACGCACCGGCCTTGTCGGCAGGAACGGCGTCGGCAAGACGACGCTGCTCGACCTCATCGCGAGGGTGCGCACGCCGCAATCCGGCACGGTCTCGGTTCAGGGACGCGTCGGGATGCTGCATCAGACGGTTCAGCTAAAGCCGGATGAACGCGTCGTCGACCTGTTCGACGCGCGCCGCGCATTGGCCGCGCTACGTCGTGCCGAACAGGGCCTTGCGAGCTCCGAGGAGATTGCCGACGTCGACTGGACGCTCGATACGCGCATCGCGGCCGCGCTCGAGCGCGTCGGACTGAGCGATGCACTCGACGCGCCGCTGGCAGCGCTGTCCGGCGGCCAGGCCACCCGGGCGCGCCTCGCCGCCCTGACCTTCGCGCAGCCCGACTTTCTGTTGCTGGATGAGCCGACCAACAATCTCGACCGAGCGGGACGCGAGGCGGTGATCGACCTGCTCGCCGACTGGCGGCAAGGCGCCATCATCGTCAGCCACGACCGCGAACTGCTGGAGACGATGGATGCGATCGTCGAACTGACATCGCTGGAAGCCAGGCGGTACGGCGGCAATTGGAGCCAGTATCGCGCACGCAAGGCCATCGAGCTGTCGGCAGCACGACACGATCTGGCCGATGCCGAGAAGCGCGTCGCCGAGATCGACCGTAACACAAGAGAAGCCAACGAACGGAAGGCGCGCAAGGACGGCGCGGGTGCAAGGAAGCGCGCCAAGGGCGATCTGCCGCGCATCGCCGCCGGGCTGCGCAAGGACCGCAGCGAGGACAGCGGCGGCGAGAACGCCCGCCTCGCCGAACGACGGCGGACGCAAGCGCTCGAACTTGCCACCGCGGCGCGGCAACGCATCGAGGTGCTGCAACCGTTCGCGGTGCAGCTGCCCTCGACGCATCTGCCGGCGAGCAGGATGGTGCTGCGGATCGACGCGGCCGATGTCGGCTACGGCACGGAAGCGCCGATCCTGCGTGACGTCACCTTCTCCATGTCGGGTCCGGAGCGCGTCGCGATCACTGGCCCCAACGGTGCCGGCAAGACGACGCTGCTCAAGCTCGTCGGTGGCGACCTGACCGCGGCGCGCGGCACCGTCGAGGTGATGACCCGGTTCGCCGTATTCGATCAGGCGGTCAGCCTGCTCGATGCCTCGGCCTCCATCCTGGACAATTTCCGCCGCATCAATCCGGACGCCGGCGAGAACGCCTGTCGCGCGGCGCTGGCGCGATTCATGTTCCGCGCCGATGCCGCGCTGCAGGCCGTTGCGAGCCTCTCCGGCGGCCAATTGCTTCGCGCCGGTCTTGCCTGTGTGCTGGGCGGCGTGAGGCCGCCGCCTTTCCTGATCCTCGACGAGCCGACCAATCACCTGGATATCGAATCCATGGAAGCGGTCGAGGCCGGCTTGCGCGCCTATGACGGCGCGCTGCTGGTCGTCAGCCACGATGAGGCCTTCCTCGAGGCCATCGCGATCACGCGCAGACTGGATCTCGCGTCGTGGAGGTGACGCGGAGAGCGGAGCAATTGCCATTGCGCAATCAATGTTTCGAACGACGAAGATTGGTCAGGAAAGTGAACAGCCGAGCACGCGTCGCCTTGGGGTAGGTCGTAAGGCGCGGTGCTCGGCTGTCAGGCCGCGCGGCGGTGCGGCCATCCCGCCAGCCTCGCTTGTCCCCAAGCGCGAGGCCGTCGGAGCTGAATCTGGTCTGTTGCTAAATCCGCGCCGTCGAATGAAGCGCGTTTCTCCAAAGGGCAAATGCGACGAAGCCAGCGAGCAACAAAAAGCCGCCACCGGCCGCGATCAAGACATGCGCGAGCGTCATCTTGGAACATCCCAATTGAAAGGCTTCATGCGGAGCGATATGCGCCGCAACCTGGCAATCAAAAGCACTTCAAAATTGATTTGCCCCGCCGGCCGCCGCCGGACAGCCCGAAAGGTGGCTGGCACTGCGCTCTGCCCACCCTTCGATTTCAGAGCGGTCGTCCAGCCACTCGGCTGTTGCCGCTCATCGTGCGGTTCGTCACACCGCTCAACTGTCACGAGGATAATCGATAAAACTTTATCGACAATCGAAAGGAAAAATTAAGGTTACCGGCGCGACCGCGCGAGGTTCGACCTCGCTGCCGACACCCGGTGATGATGGATGGGATTGTCGGGGTCAACCTTCGGCGAGGTCGATCGCCCCCGACGCGACCGCGGCTCCCGCCAAAATATCGAAAACAACCCCATGCAAAGGAGCCGGCGGCCGCCGCTCCCGGCCTGCGTGGGGGTCAATTGGAGCAACATCCTCCGGACGAAAATTCGCAGGGCATGTCACGTTTCGACGCGCTGTCTTGTCTTGGCTTCTGCAAGGGCAGCAGCAGAGGACAGCATGCACACACTCGGAACCGGCGGCGGTCGCACCCTGATCGCAATCGTCTATCATAGCGCCTACGGCCATACCCGGCGGCAGGCGGAGGCCGTCAGGTCCGGCGTCCAGGATATCGATGGCGCAGAGGCGCTTCTGGTGCCCGTCGAGAACGTGGAACAGAACTGGGATCGGCTGATGGATGCGGAAGCGCTGATCTTCGGCACGCCCACTTACATGGGCGCCGCCTCCGCGGCCTTCAAAGCCTTTCAGGAAGCAACTTCACGCGCGGTGATGTCCAAAGGCTATCGCTGGAAAGACAAGCTCGCGGCAGGCTTCACCAATTCGGGGGCACACGCCGGCGACAAGCTGTCCACATTGATCCAGCTTGCATTGTTCGCCGCGCAGCATGGGATGCATTGGGTCAATCTCGATCTGCCCCCAGGGAACAACTCCGCATCGGGATCGGAAGCCGATCCGAACAGGCTGGGATTTTGGCTGGGAGCCGGCGCGCAATCGAACACCGACGAGGGTGCGGACACCGCGCCGCCGGGATCCGATCTCGCAACCGCCGGTCACCTGGGAAAGCGGGTCGCGAAAACCGCGCTTTAGTTCGTGCGCGGCCGTGACGCGGCCACGGCGACCGTTCGGGCAGCGTCATGAACGATGCAGCCGAAGCGTCGGCGGCCGAAATCTTCACCGAGCTGCGTCCGCGCCTGATCCGGCTAGCCTATCGGATGCTGGGCTCGGTCGCGGACGCGGAGGATGTCGTGCACGACGGATGTCGTGCACGACGCCTGGCTGCGCTGGCTCGCGTCTATTCTCGGCATGACGGATCCAGCCGATCATCAACTTTGGTCGTCATCACCGAACCGTCCGCGTCGAACAGGCCAACCGCTCCGCACGGTGAAGTCGAAACGTCGAAATCGAGCGGACCGCAAGTAATCATGCAATAGTCGTAAGCCGAACGTTGATCGTTTCCCATTAGAAACTGATAGTGAATCTGCATAAAATCGAATCGATGACGTCTGAAGCGGATTGGACTTATCATTGAATGTATTTGGACGCGCCGAATCCTTGGGTGGCCACCTGAATGGTCTCGACTGACACGTTTCAGAGTGACGGGGTCGAAGCGATAGAAGCTGATTGCGTCATCTCGAGCCTGGTATTCGACCCAGCCTATCGCAGACGTTCCGGCCACAAGTTGCGCCGCTTTCCGTATTTGGCCGCCCATCGGATGCAGCGCGAATTTAGGAATGGTAGCGCCCACCGTGAGAACGCATAGTTTGGGTCCACACGTTTCGAGCGGAGGATCCGATTTCAGCGCGCGCGCCACCGCCGCAATTGTGAGCGCTGCGCCGAGGGAGTGGCCAACAATCAGAACTTCATCAACTTCTGCGGCCCGAACCGTTCTTGATATCAGGTTCGCAAAAGCGCCGAGCCGCTCGTCAAGTTTGTTCTTCTGCCCGTAAAGAAATTGGTGGGAGAAAATGGCATCATCGAGAATGTGATTTATCCTACGCTTTGGTCCGATCCAGAGCATCGCGCCGACGAAGATGGCAAGCGACAAAGAAAGTCCAAGCAGTAATTCGATCCAAAATGTAGCGTGTATGAGCCTGATCACCAGATATGACAGCCCAAGGCTGCAAAATGCGATCAATAGCAAGCAGCAATATGGAAAGATGAAAAAGACAGCGTACTTCCAGCTCGCGATCGCATATCTAAATATTGTTCCCGTCACGATGAAGTCGAATAGCGCTTTCAAGGATTGAACGAGACGAGACACGAAGCCGGCTTTCGAATCGCACCGAATGAGATCATCCCAGCGGAGTATTTCGAAGGTGACGTGAGTTTTCCAGTTTGGCCCCCATGCTTCCAGGCTGCATGAAGCACTAATTGCAGACGTGTTCGATATCTCCGACAGCCGTGAAGAAGCGCCCCAAATCTTTTGGAAGCTCGAGAGCGAGCGCCGCAAGCGCTCGACCTGCTCTTCGGGGGTGATTGGATCGTAACCACCAATGTGAAAGACGTGCCGTCGTCGAATCATCCAGCAGCTCGAATTCTGTAAAGATATTGATCGGCGCTCATTCTGTAAGACGGAAATGCATGGACACTTTGGCGCTACTCCTCGTTGACCGCAGCCCTTGGCGAACCTGACATGGATGATGCGGATCTCGGCTTGTAAAATTACCACTTCGTCCGCGGGGTGGCACTCGTTGAGTTTGGCTTTGAGCAAAAAAGCGCAGGGCGCCGGAGTCACTGACAGTAGAGGGTCCTGACGGTCGCGGCACGATCGCTTTCTTCGTGTGGCAAATCCGCGACAGCGAGCCAATTGCGCGCCTCAACGCGTTTTTCGAAGCCGTTCAGGATTGTCACGATTCGTAAGTCTGATTTAATGCGTCTCGACCTGAGGTGGCGGGGATTCTGACAATGGAGAGATTGCGTTGCAGCACGGCGCTGATTTGCGCCGGCTTGACGATTCTTTTGGCAAGCAGTCTGCTTTTGAACAATGGGGCTCAGGCGAAGCCCGGAACGGCGGTGGCGCTTAGATCGACAAATTCGCCCGCTCGACTGCACTCTTCTGCGGCGCACGTTTATTTATTCCGCGGATTGTTGAACGTCTTTTCTTTGGGCATGGACGACCTTGCCGCTCAGTTGCAAGCGGCTGGCGTTGTCGCGGCTGTCGCAAATCACACTCAATGGAGAAGCGTCGCCGACGAAATCATCGTAAGATATAGGGCAGGCCAGCGCGGGCCTATCATACTGGTGGGGCACTCTCTTGGTGCAGATGCCGTGATGTCGATGGCGGAGCACCTTGGCCAAATGGGCGTGCCGGTTGCTTTGGTCGTCCCATTCGACGGAACATCGTCGCATATGGCATCGGCCAACGTAGGGCGCGTTCTAAATCTGTACAAAAATGAAGGCGTTAGAATAGGTCGCGGACCCGGCTTCCGCGGCGAGCTGACGAATTTCTATGTTCGTAATGCAAACGTCACTCACTTCAACATCGATAAAGACACGGCGTTGCATAGCATGGTTCTACGAAAGATCAGGGCAATCGCATCGGCTGTCGCGCGCCCACGAAGAAATCAGAGTCCTTCGAACCCGTTTCATCTGCAGCCCGAGCTTCGACCAACTCTTAGCATACCGTCCAAAAGGACAGTTTGAAGTTGGCGTTGACGCAAGATGTGAGGCTTTAGATTGGGTCCCTGCAGGAGCCCGGTGTCGGTGTTGTTTTTGCTTAGCACTTTAGGCCGGGAGAAAGTCAGTGACGCCATTTAGAAAGCTCTCAGCCGCCATCGCCATTTGTTGCGTGGCGGCCGTGTGTGCAGCCTTCACAAAGCCGATTCATATCGTGGCAGTCGGCGCAAGCAACACCCAAGGCTGGTACGTTGGGAGGCAAGGCGCTTACCCGGCCAAGCTAGAAGCCCTGCTGAGAGAGAAGGGCGTCAATGCGACCGTCGCCAATGCCGGAGTTCCCTTTGACACCACCGCCGGCATGTTGAAGCGCATTGATAGCGACGTGCCAAAGGGAACCGACATCGTCATCTTGCAGCCTGGAGGCAACGATAGGCGCTTCCTTGTCACGAAGGAGCAGCGGGCGGCCAACATCGCGGCGATGGAGCGACGGCTCCGTGATCGCGCCATCAAAGTCATTTTGTACGACGAAGAGATTCCTCCGCAGTATTACGCTTTCGATCTTATTCACCTCACGGCTGCCGGGCATGCTTTCATAGCGTCGCAATTGCTCCCGCGAGTGTTGGAGATAGACCGGAGAGCCACCGTGCCTCCGCCGCGCGCGAGATAGAAAAAGCCTTGCCATGCCGGCATTGTGCTATCCGGTTCGATAGAGCGAACCGGGCGACGCATCCACCCAGGATCCACCTGTCGGACTGCCAACTAATCGGTGGAAACGACCCGCAAGCCCTGTATGATTGGTTCATGCCGGTCTGTGGACGTGCTTCTGTCAGATCTCAGACGCTCGCCAAGGATGCTATCCTTTCGATGATCGGCGAAGATGGCGCGCCAGCGAAACAAGCGCGTGGTCCATGATGACGCCCGGTATTGCCAAGCTCGTGTTCGTGATGATGGCGGTCGGTTGGTATCTCATCCGCTACAGACACGCGCGTCGTGCTCGCCGTGAAAAGGTCGCGAGAAGCGCCCGAGGCTCGCGCGAAAACACCCTGCTGCTGATATCGCTCACGGGTCTTGGCATTGTGCCGCTCGTCTACATCGCAACGGCCATGCCTCATTTCGCATCATACGCTTTCCGGCCAGCTCAAGCCTGGCTGGGTGTTTTCGTCGCGGTTGCGGCGCTGGTCATGTTCCGGCTGACCCACCGAGCTCTTGGTCGGAATTGGTCCTTAAGCCTCGACGTGCGGGAAAATCATCGCCTGATCACAGACGGTATTTATCGGACAGTTCGCCATCCTATGTATACTGCATTCTGGCTTTGGGCTGCTGCTCAGGCATTGCTCCTTCCGAACTGGGTGGCCGGTTTCGCAGGCCTGATCGGATTTGGAACCTTGTTTTTCGGGCGAGTTGCCCGAGAAGAGCAGATGATGCTGGAAGCCTTCGGCGACGAGTATCGCGAATATATGGCCCGGACCGGACGCCTTTTACCGAGGCTGTTCTGAGCCGGCCACAAGAGACTCCTCTCGCCGAACTCACGTCCGGATACTCACACAAAGCAATAATGCCGTGCCGTTTTTGTCACACTCGGCAAGGAAATGACCGCGCAAGCGCCAGCTTTGCTACAGCGTTAATTACGCCATGGCCTTTAGAGGGTAGGCTGTTCATGTTCACGCTACCCATCTCGGAGATCACGATGTTGAAGTTCCTGGTTGCTGGAGTTGCGACGTTTGGTTTTGTGGCTGCCGCCAGCGCGGCAGATCTTCCTCATCCGCAGCCGGTTACTGCTACGGCTCCGGTTGGCAAGATGCCGATCGGCAAGTATCCGGTTGGCAAGTACCCCGTCGGTAAGTACCCGGTTGGAAAAGCTCCTGCTCCGATCGTGACGAAGGGTTAGCTCGAGGATCGCTCAGTCAGCGCACGCTTTAGTTTTGCTGAAGGCGCTGCTTGGGGCCGACTACCCTTGTGAGGGCTTGAACGTGCCAGAATCCAATCGGACACGGGGCGGCTTGTGGCTGCTTCCCGGAATTGGTGTCATTGTGGCTTCCGTGACTTTGGGAGCCGGCATCGGTCATGCGCAGCAATTGGCTGCGCAAACGGATCAAGCGCCGCTGCGGCAGGACAAGCCGCGTAAGCCGTCGACGAGGTCGGTTGTGGCAACGGCCGTCGCGGGTTCAAGCGGTCCCGCTTCCGGAGCAGCCGCGAAGCCGGTTCGAAGGTCCTCGGCCAAAGGGCCGTACTACGTCGACTTTCGTGCCCGCACGGCGGCTTCTTATGGGCATGCGTTTGTTTGGTACGGCAAGACAAGCGAGAAGCAGGTCGAAGTCGCCGGGCTGCACCCGGCGGGCGATGTCCTGCCTTATGTGCTCGGACATCTTACTTGGGTGCCCTCCGAGACCGGAGCGAGCTACGGCGACCTTGACGAGCAGTATCTGACGGCCAGCTATCGCGTGTACTTGAGCGAGGCCGACGCGAAGAAGGTCTTTGCGTACATCAAGCACCTCCAGGCGACCTCGCCTGTTTGGAATGCGGAAACGACCAATTGCACGGCCTTTATTGGTCGCATCGCCAACTTCATGGGCCTGAAGGCGCCATTCCATTTGTTGAAGCCTGAGGAATACGTAAATCAGTTGAGAGAGTTGAACGGCGGGCGCCAAACGGCGCAGTTGGCTGATTCGGATCGCTAGTTTTCCCGCTAAGGCTGTTCGAAATACCGGGAGGTCGAGGCTGTAGCGGATCGCGCTGCCGCAAAGGTCCAGTTGCGCAAGGCAAGCGCCGCCTCAGTGGCGTAGCCTTGTCCGTCATAGAGCAGCCAGCCAAGCTCCTGCTCCGGAAACAGCGGTCCATGGTTGATGCCGACCTGGCCGACGCACTGCTTCGAAGCCGTGACCTCAATCATCAACGCGCCATGGCCGAACAAGCTGCCAGCACGCTAGGTCGTGGCAAAACATCCCCCACGCCGCGCGCACATCGATCGGGCCGCCCATTCCGGCCGATCGGAGCGAGGCCAGGAACGCCTGATCGGCGGGGAACTCGTCACCGCCTGTGGACGGCTCTGCCTGCATCGCAAGCGCATCAACCTCTCCACCGTGCTGGCTGGACAAAAACTCGGCATCAAGGAGGTCGACGACGGCATTTGGCTCGTCAGCTTCATGCACTATGATTTGGGATACTTCGACCTGGAGCAGAAAACCCTGCAACCCCTCGACAACCCGTTCGGCACGAGGCTGTCACCCATGTCTTAGTCGGCTGTGAACAAGCCTGTAAGCGATTGAGGGGGAATCTGTTTTTGGGATTTGATGGCGTTTGAGATTGCAGGGATTTGAGGCTTGATGGCCGCAAACCTTGCAAATTCGTTTTGTGGATTCCTCTCTGCTGTGAACCGTGCTTCTGTGGTGCATCGGAGGGACGATGCGGCCGAAGAAGCACAAGACGACGGGATCGAACGATCTGTTCCGGGCACGGCTGGACCAGATCATCAACATGAAGCACGAGCTCGTTCTGCTTGCCGGCAAGATCGACTGGGACTGGATCGACGGCGAGATCGCGCCGCTCTACAGCGAGAGCGGCAGGCCTGGGATCGAGACCCGCTTCATGATCGGGCTGCTGTTGCTCAAGCACATTTACGGGCTGTCCGATGAGGGGGTGTGCGAACGCTGGGTCCACGATCCGTACTTCCAGCTCTTCACCGGCGAAGAGTTTTTCCAGCACGTTTTCCCGCACGAGCGCTCGGACCTGAGCCATTGGCGCAAGCGGCTCGGCGACAAGCTGGAGCGGTTGTTGGCCGAGAGCCTTCGGGTGGCGCACGAGGCCGGTGCGTTACGCAGCCAGGACCTCAAGCGGGTCACGATCGACACCACAGTGCAACCGAAGGCCATCAGCTTCCCGACCGACGCCAAACTGCTGCATGCAGCGATCCGGGGGCTGAACCGTCTGGCGAGGAAGCACGGGGTCAGGCTGCGGCAATCCTATTGTCGCGTGGCAAAAAGCGCGGCGATGATGGCGGGCCGTTACGCTCACGCCAAACAGTTCAACCGGCAGCAGCGGCAGCTGCGTATCCTGCGCAGCCGGCTGGGTCGGATCATCCGCGACATTCGTCGCAAGATCGAAGGCCAGGCGACGCTGGAGGAGGCGTTCGCCCTTCCGCTTGGTCGGGCCACGCAGATCCGATCGCAGCAGCAGCGCCAGCGCGGCTTCAAGCTCTATTCCTTCCATGCCCCGGAGGTGGAATGCATCGGCAAGGGCAAGGCCGCCGCACCTTACGAGTTCGGCGTGAAGGCCTCCATCGTTACCAACAATCGCCGCGCCCCCGGCGGCCTGTTCGTGCTGCATGCCAGGTCGCTGCCCGACAACCCTTACGACGGTCACACGTTGCGGGACGTTATGGACCGCACCGAGACACTCACCGGCTGCGCGATCGAGCGGGCCTATGTCGACAAGGGCTACCGCGGCCACGACGCGCAAAATCCCCGCCGCGTCTTCATCTCCGGCCAGAAGCGCGGTGTCTTCGGCGCCATCAAGCGCGAGCTGCGCCGCCGCTCCGCCATCGAGCCCATCATCGGACACCTCAAGGCTGAAGGACACCTCGGCCGGTGCTACCTCAAGGGCCGCGCCGGCGATGCCGCCAACGTCGTCCTCTCAGCCGTCGGCCACAACTTCCGTCGCATCCTCGCCTGGTTCAGAGAACTTTTGCGCCTATTGTTGGTCTCGCTCTGGCACACGCTCAACTGCCCAGCTCAGCTCAATCCGGCTTCTTAACGGTCGACGTCTTAGGTACGACCTGTTACCCATGTCTCCGGGCTGGACAATTGAAGGGTGGCGGAGAGGGAGGGATTCGAACCCCCGATAGGCTTGCACCTATGCCGCATTTCGAGTGCGGTGCATTCAACCACTCTGCCACCTCTCCGATGGCCCGGGTGATTTGCGCCACCCGCGGTCGGGGCGTGTTCTAGGCGAGGATGGCGGGCCAGACAAGGCGCTGCAATAATATTTCCGTCACCCGCGCCTCGCGCCACCAAAGCACCAGGACGGCCGGAGAAAGGGCGCGGAAACAAAGCGCTAGCAGAACGGTTCTGGCTCGATCGGCGCGCGAGCGAACCAGCCGGAGCAGGAGCGGGCCATGGAGCATGTGACGATTCGAGCCAATGGCGCGGCGTTCCACGTCGCGCGGACCGGGACGGGCAAGCCGCTGCTGCTGTTGCACGGCTGGCCGGAGTTCTGGCTGACCTGGAAGCCTGTCATGGCGCGCCTCGCCGGCCGCTACACCCTGATCGCCCCCGACCTGCGCGGCTTCGGCGACAGCGACAAGCCCGAAGGCCCCTATGGCCCCGATCAGCATACCGACGACATGCTGGCGCTGCTGGACGCGCTCGGGATCGACAAGGCCGGCGTGGTTGGCCACGACGTCGGTGGCGCCGTGATGCAGCCCCTCGCCCGCAAGGCGCCCGAGCGCATCGCCGGATTGTTTTTCTTCGATTTCGTCTATCCCGGCATCGGGCCGCGGATGGCCGCGCCCGACCGGCTGAACCACATCTGGTACCAGTCGTTCCACCATATGGAGATGGCGCCGGCGCTGGTCGGCGCCAACAGAGACAGCTGCCGCAGCTATATCGGCCATTTCCTGCACAACTGGTCGCACCGCAAGGCTGCGTTCGACGACGTGATCGAGGACTTCGCCGACAACTTCTTCAAGCCCGGCAATCTCGCCGGCGGCTTTGCGCATTATCGCGCGTCGCATGCGGCGCGCGTGAGGATGATGCAGGGCGAAGCCCCGGCGCTGCCGCCGATCACTGTTCCGACCTGCATTCGCTGGGCCGAGCACGATCCGCTGTTTCCCTATGCCTGGACCGACCGATTAGGCGAGACCTTCTCCAATCTGGACCTTGGGATGTTTCCCGATGTCGGGCATTTCCCGCATCGCGAGGACCCCGACCGCGCGGCCGCCGAGATCGCCGGCTTCTTCGGGCGGATCAATTGGAAGTAGAAGTGGTGGGACCGCCAGGACGCGACAAAAACTGGCGGTCCCGTGCCGCTTCTTAATATTGCTGGCCGGGAAGTGCGGCTTCGCCGGTCGGCGGGAGCGACACGGTCCACGGTAGCGACCGACGTCGAAACGGCAACGCGAACCCGATCTTAACCTAACCGATCAACCTTACCGTGCGTAATCCGCGGCCGCTGGATCTGCGGATGGAGGTGCCCCGGATTTCGCGGAGCCTGTCATCGGGCGCGCATTCGCGCGACCCGTTGGCTGCATCCGGGCTACGCATGCTTACCTCCCCTTGAAAAGGGGAGGTCGCTTTGCTCGCCAGAGCAAAGCCGGTGGGGATCTGCTCTCTCCGCAAACAGCATCGCCTGCGGCCGACCCCCATCCCGACCTTCCCCCTTTCAGGGGGAAGGAGAAGGCAGACCGTAGCCCGGATGGAGCGCGCACGAACGCTGCAGCCCGCGCGGCTCAGGCATCGGCCTTCCTGGCTTTTTTGGCCTTTTTCTCGTTCTTTTCGCTCTCGTCGTCCGTGTCTTTCTTCTCGGCCTTCTTCTCGTCCTTGCCGTTCTCCCGCTTGCGATTGGTGTAGCGGGCATTGCCAAGCCCGGTTCCGATCGTCAGCACGCCCCAGCGCGCGACGTCCTGCATGAACGGGACCTCGGCCAGCCCCTGCACCACGCCGTCATTATGCATCACGATCGCGGTGTCATGATCGCCGATCTGCGGGATCGCCTCGACCAGACTCGCCGGCAAGTTGAACTTGCTGCTCTCCCAATTGCCGGGCAGGTTCTGCGCACCTTTTTCGATCGATCCGTCCTCATTGATGACGCCGGGACAGGCGATGCCGATGAACGGCGCGAGCTTGAGATTCTCCTTCTCGGCGGCGGCAATCAACTCCTTCAGCATCTTCACCAGCCGCTTCACCGCGCCCTCGCGCGTCGGCTCGTCATCGGCGTGGCGCCACAGCTCCGATTTCCAGACCGCCGCCTTGGAGAGATCGGGCGCCTTCTTCCAGCGCGACTCGACCACGCCGCAGCGGATATTGGTGCCGCCGATGTCGACGGCGAGGACGCCGTCATGGGCCTCGAAAATCCACGATGGCGCCAGATGCAGCGTGCCGATCAGGCCGGCATCGTCGGGGTGAAAGCGGATCGGCAGCAAATCGACCTTGAAATCCTCCGACTTCAGGATGATCTCGGTGCGTGCGATGGCGAGCTCGCCGAGCCTGGAGTCGCGGAAGCCGCCGCCGACCACGATGCGCTCGGTCTTGGCCCAGGCCTTGGTGTTGAGGAAGCGCCGCGTCACATGGGCGAGCTCCTGCGCAAACTCCTCGATGGCGCTGTGCACGACCGCCGAGGCCTCGGTGTCGTCGCCGACCAGCAGCTCATCGAGCTTCTTCTTGCTGATCTTGTCCGACGGCTCGTCGCCGAACGGATCCTCGTCCGATTTGCGCAGCGGCTTGCGCCAACGGTCAAGGATCTTGCGGAACGCGCCCTTCGAGGCGCGATCGCCGAGAAAGCCCTCGTCGTCCTTCAGCTCGATGTTGAAGCTGTCGATGTCGACAGACGGCAACCGCGCGGCACCGTGGTGCGCGATGCCGGTGGTCAATCCAGTGTCTTCGGCCATTTGCCCGTGCCTGCCCGCTTGAGGGTCCCAGAACTATTTCTTGAGCATGATCTTTTCGGAAAACCGCTTCACACTTTTCCGGATCATGCTGTAACGGTCGGGAACTCAAATGGTTGCGTCCCGCGTTCGGGCACTCGGCCTGCGCGGGACGCAATTTTCGCAAGGGCGTCAGGCGGCCTTCACCCCATAGCGGACCGCAGGCGTGCTGCGCGACAGGTTCGGCATCAGCTTCTGGCGGGCCGCCTCATAGGCCTGCCAATCGGCAGCCTCCGGCAGCGACGGCACGGTGATGACTTCGCCCTGGTCGAGACCGGCGAGCGCGGCGTCGACCATGTCCTCGGCCTTCATCACGATCTCGCCGGGCAGATGCTCGACCGGCGTACCGGCCACGCCCCAGAATTCGGTCGCGGTGGCGCCCGGCAACACCGCCTGGACCCGGATGTTCTTGTCCTTGAGCTCGTGCTGCAACGATTGCGTCAAGGCGAGGACGAAAGCCTTGCTGCCGCCGTAGACGCCGTTGAGCATCTCCGGCGCGACGCCGACCACCGAGGCGATGTTGACGATGGTGCCGCCGCCGCGCGCGACGAATCCCGGCACCGCCGCATAGGTCAGGCGCATCAGCGCGTCGACATTGAGCGCGATCAAGTCGCTCATCTTGTCGACATCGGACGCGAGCAGCGGCGCGGTCGCACCGACGCCCGCATTGTTCACCAGCACGCTGATGCCGGTATTGCTGCGCAGAATGGATTCGATCCGTGACACGTCGCCGCGCTTGCCGAGGTCGGCGGCAACGATCTCGATCGATCGGCCTGTCTCCGCCGACAGACGCTTGGCAAGCCCATCGAGGCGCTCGCGGTTGCGTGCGACGAGGATCAGATCGTAGCCACGCCGTGCGAGCCGGTCCGCGTAGATGGCACCGATTCCGGACGACGCACCGGTAACGAGCGCCGTTCCTTTGGCTGACTTGGTCATGTTGGTCTCCTGTTTGACCTGGGCGGCCGGTTTTGGCCGCGGCTCAAGTTTTACAAGCCCCCTTGCATGGCTCAAATGTCATATATACACCTTTTTAGGACATGTATCGTGGCTGGAGGGTTCCATGCAGGAGATCGGCTTCGTCGTCTTCCCGGGCTTCCAGGTGATGGGCTTCACCGCCATCACCGCCTTCGAGATCGCCAATCTGGTGGCGGGTGAAAATTTCTACCGGGTCACACTGCTGTCCGAGAATGGCGGCCCGGTGCGGTCATCCGCGGGCTTCAATGTCGAGACCGAAGCGTTCAGCGCGCGCAGCTTCGACACGCTGTTCGTCGGCGCGGGCACCGAGCTGCATCCAGCGTCACCGAAGCTGACCGACTATGTTCGCCGCGCCCTGACGGCGTCACAGCGCATCGCCGCGCCCTGCGTCGGCGCCTTCTCGCTCGCCGAAGCCGGCCTGCTCGACGGCCGGCGCGTCTCCACGCATTGGCAATACGCCGCCGAGCTGCAGGCGCGCTTTCCCAAGCTGAAAGTCGAGCAGGACCGCATCTACATCGTCGACGGGCCGATCTGGACCTCGGCCGGCATGACCGCGACGATCGATCTGGCGCTGGCGATGGTCGAGCATGACCTCGGCGTCGAGGTCGCCCGTTCGGTGGCACGCAAGCTCGTCGTCTATCACCGCCGCACCGGCGGACAGTCGCAGTTTTCGGCGCTGCTCGAGCTCGACCCGAAATCCGATCGTATCCAGAACGCGCTCAAGTACGCCAAGGCGCATCTGCGCAACGAGCTCTCGGTCGAGGAGTTGGCCGCCGTCGCACGGCTCAGCCCGCGCCAGTTCAGCCGCGCCTTCCGTTCAGAGACCGGCCAGTCACCGGCCAAGGCGATCGAGCACCTTAGGGTCGAGGCGGCGCGCGAATTGATCGGTGACGGCCGCCATTCGATGGACGAAATTGCCGTAGAGACCGGCTTTGCCGACCGCGAACGGATGCGGCGGGCGTTCTTGCGGGTGCTGGGCCAGCCGCCCCAGACCATCCGACGCCACGCGAGGATCGCGGCCCAGGCGCAGGCTTGAGCCGCCAATCTCGGCCAAAACCATGCCAAACCCTTCATTTTTGGCCGGTTTTTGCCCTGCTTTACCTTGACTCTCGGTCGTTTGCGGCTATAAGTCCCCCCATCCGGCGCGGGGATTTCTCGCGCCGATCGTTTTTGTGCGGACCATTTGGGAATTCATTCCCTTCGCACGAGACACGCAACCCATAGCGACTGAACAAAAAGCCGACCCGGGCGAATCGTCCGAGGCCGGGATCGAACACGAAGGAATCAAACGATGTTCGCAGTCATCAAAACCGGCGGCCGGCAATACCGTGTCGTTCCGAATGATGTACTCGAGATAGGCAAGATCGCCGGCGATGTCGGCACGATCGTGCAGCTTGGCGAAGTTCTGGTGCTCGGCGGTGACACGCCGGTGCTGGGAACGCCCACCGTCGCAGGCGCGTCCGTTGCAGCCGAAGTGCTGCAGCACAAGCGCGGCGCCAAGGTGATCGCGTTCAAGAAGCGTCGCCGCAAGAATTCACGCCGCAAGCGCGGCTATCGCGACGAACTCACGGTGCTTCGCATCACCGAGATCCTCGCCGATAACGCCAAGCCGACCGTCGGCCCGCGGCCGAAGAAGGAAAAGGTCGCAGCGCCCGCCGATGGCGAGGATGCAGCGCCAAAGGCGGCCAAGAAGAAGGCGCCCGCAAAGGCGCCGGCCGCCAAGAAGGCTCCGGCCAAGAAGGCCGCGGCCAAGGCTTAAGAAGAAGTGATCGTCGCGCTTTCAGATGTGAAGCGTGACAAAACGTGAAATGATTCCGTCAAGGAATTGATCTAGAGATCAAAGCGAAGTCGGAGACGAGCCATGGCTCACAAAAAAGCAGGCGGTTCATCGCGCAACGGGCGTGATTCCAAGGGCAAGCGCCTTGGCATCAAGGCGTTCGGTGGCGAGCGCGTGATCCCCGGAAACATCATCGCGCGTCAGCGCGGCACCACCTGGCATCCTGGCCTTAATGTCGGCATGGGCACCGATCATACTCTCTTCGCCAAGGTCGAGGGTCATGTCGAGTTCCGTGCCAAAGCCAACGGCCGCACATTCGTATCGGTTATTCCGATGGCAGAGGCGGCCGAGTAGACGGTGGACACACATGAGTCCGCCGGGTCCTGTTGAACCGGCGGAGTCGCAAAGGGCTCCAAGGGGAGGCGGGATGACCGGCCTCCCCTTTTTGTTGCGCGCGTTCCACTTCGACCGCGCGTGACGTTCCAAGCGTTGCGTACCGATTTTTTCGCATCACAGGAGCTCGACATGTTGCAGGACATCCCGACGCCGACCTTGCGCGAGGCAAGAGCTTGCGTCCTCGAGACAGAACGGCTGACATTGCGCAAGCCGACGCTCGCGGACGTAAAAGCAATCGCACGCCTCGCCAATGACCGCCGCATCGCGGAGAACACCCGCCGCCTGCCGCATCCCTATACCCAGGACGACGCCATCGACTTCGTGCGCGCGCTCGGCGCCGGCGGGCGCGAAACCGTTTTCCTGATCGAGAACAATCACACGCCGATCGGCATGGTCGGCATCGACTGGCGCGAGGAGACATCGGCCGAACTCGGCTACTGGCTCGGCGTCGACTATTGGGGCCAGGGCTTCGGCACCGAGGCTGCGCGCGCGGTGATCGATTACTTCTTCGAGGAGTTCGATCTCGACCAGCTGATCTCGGGCGCCCGCGTCGTCAATCCGTCGTCGCGCAACATTCTCGAGAAGTGCGGCTTCCAGTGGGGCGGCGTCGAGCTGCACCGCTTCGAGGCGCTGGGCTCCTCGAGCCCGGTCGACTGCTTCCGCCTGTCGCGCGGCGTCTGGACGTCGCTGAAGAGCTGGAACAACTCGACCCGGCGGGAGAGCTGAGGCTTTTGGCTTCACCCTCCCCTGGAGGGGGAGGGTCGTTGCGCATGAAGCGCAGCGGGGTGGGGTGATCTATCCACTCGGGCACCGTTGGATGAGGAGAGACCTTCACCCCACCCCGCCGCTCATTGCATTCGCGTCGACCCTCCCCCTCCAGGGGAGGGTAAACATCACGCCGGCGGATTGATCGCGGAGTCCGGGCGTCCAAGCTGTTGCTCGCGGACGAAGATGTAGAGGCCGGCCGCGATGATAACAGCGGCACCGATGATGGTGGCCCAGGACGGCACGTCGCCGAACACCACGAAGCCGAAGATCACCGCCCAGACGATCATCGAATACTGGTACGGCACCACCACGCTCGCCGGCGCGAGCTTCAGCGAACGATTGACGCAGAGCAGCGCCGCGACCGAGATGATGCCGGCGGTGAAGAACAGCACGAGGCTGCCGGCTGACGGCGTCACCCAGCCGAACGGCGAGAGCACGAGGCCCAGGATGAAGGTGCCGCCGAATTGCGACGTCGCCAGCACGATATCGGGGGTCGCGCGCAGCGAGCGCGTGATCAGCATCAGCACCGCGAACGACAGGCTGCCGCCGAGCGCGATCATTGCCGGCCAGCTGATGGTCTGCGCCGACGGCCGAAGCGCGATCAACACCCCGCAGAAGCCGACCAGGATCGCGGTCCAGCGCCGCCAGCCGATATGCTCGCCGAGCACGAGGCCGGACATCGCGGTGACGAAGATCGGTCCGGCGAGGTAGTAGGTGATGACGTCGGCGAGCGGCAGATAGACCGTCGCCAGGAAGAACGCCGCAACCTCCACCGTCGACAGCGTGACGCGCAGCAATTGCAGCCACGGGCGTTCCAGATGCAGAAAATCCGCGCGCCGCTGCCACACGATCGGCAGCAGCACGAGCAGCGCCGCGCAGGCGCGCAGCCACAGCAATTGCCCGACCGAATAGGTCGCGACGATGAATTTGCCCATCGCATCGCCGAACGAGAACATGAAGATCGACAGCAGCATCAACCCGATGCCGGCGAGCCGCGCCGATCGGTCGTCGTAGGAGGACAGCTTTGCGAACAGGCTCATGAGCAGACTTGCGCTTTTGTTCCCGAGTCGTCCGGTTTTAAAGACGTGGATGCCCGGGACAAGCCCGGCCGTGACGAATTGAACGGATTGCCGCACCTGCGCCGCTGCGATACCGGTAGCTCATCCCGGCAACAAAAAGAGCAGGAAACGCCGCATGAGCGAATTCGACCCCACCCAGCATCGCATGGTCCCCGCGCAGCGCTGGTTCGAGGATTTCGTGCTCGGCGAGCGCTTCGTGATTCCGAGCCGGACCCAGACCTCAGCTGTTTTCGCTGCGTTCCAGACCGCCAGCGGCGACACCCATCCGATCCATTACGACGTCGAATATTGCCGCACGCGCGGCATGCCTGATTTGCTCGCGCACGGCTTCCAGACCCTGGTGCACACCGCGCCCGGCGCGGGATTGTTCCCCTATGTCGTGGAGGAGTCGCTGATCGGCTTCCTCGAGCAATCGAGCAAGTTCCTGAAGCCGGTCTATGCCGGCGATACCATCTACCCTGCGCTGGAGGTGATCGAGCTGTCACCGGGCAAGACCACCGGCGTCGTGACGCTGCGCTCGACCGTGCACAACCAGCGCCGCGAGCTGGTGCTGGAGGGGATGCAGAAATTCCTGGTCCGGCGGCGGCCGAGTTAGCCGCAAGGGCCGTAAAAAGGCCCGAAAATTAAGGCTTTTCGCTGAAGTCAGGGCCTTTCCGGGTTGCCGCCGCGGCCACCCTGCCCTAACTAGTGAAAATCATGAAATTCCTCGATGAAGCCAAGGTCTATATTCGCTCGGGCGACGGCGGCAACGGCTGCGTCGCGTTCCGGCGCGAGAAGTTCATCGAGTTCGGCGGTCCCTCCGGCGGCAATGGCGGTCGCGGCGGTGACGTCATCATCGAGTCCGTCGACGGACTGAACACGCTGATCGATTACCGCTACCAGCAGCACTTCAAGGCACAGAAGGGCACCAATGGCATGGGCAAGGACCGCCATGGCGCCAACGGCAAGCCGATCGTGCTGAAGGTGCCGGTCGGCACCCAGGTGTTCGACGAGGACCGCGAGACCCTGCTGCACGACTTCACCGAACTCGGCGAGAAATTCGTGCTGGCTGAAGGCGGCAATGGCGGCTTCGGCAACGCGCATTTCAAATCCTCCACCAACCGCGCGCCGCGCAACGCCAATCCCGGCGCGCCCGGCGAAGAGCGCTGGATCTGGCTGCGGCTGAAGCTCATCGCCGACGCCGGGCTGGTCGGCCTGCCCAATGCCGGCAAATCGACCTTCCTGTCGGTGGTCAGCGCGGCACGGCCGAAGATTGCCGACTATCCCTTCACCACGCTGCATCCGCAGCTTGGCGTGGTGAATTTCGGCGGCCGCGAATTCGTGCTCGCCGACATCCCCGGCCTGATCGAGGGCGCGCATGAAGGCGCCGGGCTCGGCGACCGCTTCCTCGGTCACGTCGAGCGCTGCCGCGTGCTGCTGCATCTGGTCGACGCGACCTGCGAGCATGCCGGCAAGGCCTACAAGACGGTGCGCACCGAACTCGAAGCCTATGAGGGCCATCTCGCCGACAAGATCGAGATCGTCGCGCTCAACAAGATCGACGCCGTCGCGCCCGACGAACTGAAGAAGCAGAAGGACCGCCTCAAGCGGGCGGCGAAGAAGACGCCGCTGTTGCTGTCAGGCGCGACCGGCGAAGGCGTGCAGGATGCGCTGCGCGCGCTGGTCGACGTGATCGGCGAAGCGCCGGTGTCCAACAAGGCCAAGGGTCAGGCGGAGCCGTGGGCGACGCCGGTGCCGCAGGGTTGAACGGCACAAGCCGCGCAACGCCTGGACTTCCCAAGCCACATTGTGGCGTCTATTGCTTCCACCTTCCTGCCAGACCGAATCCATGAAACGCCCCGCGCTCAAGAACTTTCGCCGCATCGTCGTCAAGGTCGGCTCATCGCTGCTGGTCGACTCGCAGGCCGGCGAAGTGCGCGCGTCCTGGCTCGCCGCGCTGGTCGAGGACATCGCAAAGCTCCACAAACGAGGCTGCGAGGTCATGGTGGTGTCGTCGGGCTCGATCGCGCTCGGCCGCAGCCGCCTGAAGCTGCCGCGCGGCCCGCTGAAGCTCGAGGAGAGCCAGGCTGCCGCAGCGGTCGGCCAGATCGCGCTGGCGCGAATCTGGTCGGAGGTGCTCGGCCATCACGGCATCGGCGCCGGGCAGATTCTGGTGACGCTGCAGGACACCGAGGAGCGCCGCCGCTATCTCAACGCGCGCTCGACGATCGCCAAGCTGCTGGAATGGGGCGCGGTGCCCGTGATCAACGAGAACGACACGGTCGCAACCACCGAGATCCGCTACGGCGACAATGATCGCCTCGCCGCCCGCGTCGCCACCATGGCGAGCGCGGATCTTTTGATCCTGCTGTCCGATATCGACGGCCTCTACACCGCGCCGCCCGCGCTCGATCCCGACGCCAGGCTGATCCCGGTGGTCGAAAGCATCACCTCGGAGATCGAGGGGATGGCCGGCTCGGCCGGGTCCGAATTGTCGCGCGGCGGCATGACCACCAAGATCGAAGCCGCGAAGATAGCGACCACGGCCGGCACCCACATGCTGATCGCATCGGGCAAGATCGAGCATCCGCTTGCTGCGATCGCCGACGGCGGCCGCTGCACCTGGTTCCTGACCCCCGCCAATCCCGTCACCGCGCGCAAACGCTGGATCGCGGGCTCACTCGAGCCAAAGGGCACCTTGACCATCGATGCCGGCGCGGTGGCGGCGCTGCGCGCCGGCAAGAGCCTGTTGCCGGCTGGCGTGATCCGGGTCGACGGCCAGTTCGCCCGCGGCGATGCCGTGGTGGTGCGCGGCCCCGACACCCACGAGATCGGCCGCGGCCTGGTCGCATACGACGCCGAGAACGCCGAGAAGATCATGGGCCGCTCCTCGCCCGACGTGATGACCATTCTGGGCATCAGCGGCCGGTCCGAGATGATCCATCGCGACGACCTCGTGATCGGTCCAGCCGGGGCGATCCCGCCCAAATAAGCCACTGGATAGGCCATTGGCCGAGCGGGGCGGCCTGCCGCCCACCTGCCATGCCGGTTCCGCGCCTCGCCACCCTTCAATTGCCATGCTAGAACATGGCCTTAGTCCAAAGCTGGTAGTTTCATGAGCGCCCCCCTGAAGGCGATCGACGGCAACGCCGATCTTACTGCCCTGATGACCGACCTCGCCGCCAAGGCGCGCGCCGCGGCGCGCGTGCTGGCGCTGGCGCCGCCGGAGCAGAAGGACCGGGCGCTCGCCGCGATCGAGCGCGCGATCCGCGCCGACGCGCCGGCCATCCTCGCCGCCAATGCCGAGGATGTCGCCGAGGCGCGCGCGAGCGGCATGACCTTCGCCTTCGTCGACCGCCTGACGCTGACCCAGGCGCGCGTTGCCGGCATGGCCGATGGCGTTGCGACCGTGCGCGAGATCATCGATCCGGTCGGCGCCGTCACCGAAAGCTGGCAGCGGCCGAACGGCATGACCATCGAACGCGTCCGCGTGCCGCTCGGCGTCATCGGCGTGATCTTCGAGAGCCGGCCCAATGTCACCGCCGACGCCGGTGTGCTGTGCCTGAAGTCCGGCAACGCCGTGATCCTGCGCGGCGGCTCGGACAGTTTCCGCTCCTGCCGCGCGATCCATGCCTGCCTGGTGCAGGGCCTGCGTGAGGCCGGCCTGCCCGAGGCCGCGATTACCCTGGTGCCGACCCGTGACCGCGCGGCCGTCGGCCTGATGCTGACGGGATTGAACGGCGGCATCGATGTGATCGTGCCGCGCGGCGGCAAGAGCCTGGTCGCACGTATCGAGGCGGAGGCACGCGTTCCGGTGTTCGCGCATCTCGAGGGCGTCAACCACATTTACGTCGACGCCAGCGCCAGGCTCGATATGGCCAAGGCGGTCGTGCTGAACGCCAAGATGCGCCGTCCCGGCGTCTGCGGCGCCGTCGAGACCCTGCTGGTCGATCGCAACGCTGCCGCGACGCAGCTGAAACCGCTGGTCGAGCTGTTGATCGATGCCGGTTGCGAGGTGCGCGGCGACGACGCCGTGCAGGGCGTCGATGCCAGGGTGAAGCCCGCATCCGACGAGGACTGGGACACCGAATACGAGGACGCGATCATCTCGGCGAGGATCGTCGACGGTCTCGATGAAGCGATTGCGCATATTCAAAATCACGGCTCGCATCACACCGATGCGATCGTGACGGAGGATGCCGCTGCCGCGCAAAGATTTCTTAACGAGGTCGATTCGGCGATCGTGCTGCACAACGCCTCGACCCAGTTCGCCGACGGCGGCGAGTTCGGCTTCGGCGCGGAGATCGGAATTGCTACCGGCAAATTCCACGCCCGCGGGCCTGTCGGCGCCGAGCAGCTGACGAGCTTCAAGTACCGCGTCCACGGCACCGGGCAAACGCGGCCGTGATCATTGTCGCACGCGCACGGTAAGCCATTGCAGCAAGCATCGAGCGTGTCGTTATCCGCAGCCCAAGCGCTTCCGTTCTATACCAACGGCATGCGCATCGGGCTGCTTGGCGGCTCGTTCAATCCACCGCACGCCGCGCATCGCGCCATCAGCCTGTTCGCGCTCAAGCGCCTGCAGCTCGACCGCGTGTGGTGGCTGCTGACGCCGGGCAATCCGCTGAAGAACCATGATGGCCTGCACGCGCTCGCCGAGCGCGCCGAGGCCGCGCGCCGCGTTGCCGACGATCCGCGCATCGACATCAGCTGTCTCGAAGCTGTCATTGGCGTCAGCTACACTGTGGACACGATCATCCACTTGCGCCGCCGTGTCTCCGGCGTGCACTTCGTCTGGATCATGGGCGCTGACAATCTCGCGCAATTTCATCGCTGGAAAGATTGGCGGCGCATTGCGTCCGATGTGCCGATTGCCGTGATCGACCGTCCGCCCCAAAGTTTCCGCGCCCTTGCCGCACCGGCGGCGCAGGCGCTCGCGCGCTATCGCATGCCCGAAAATCAGGCGACACGGCTGGCCGACCAGCAGGCGCCGGCCTGGGTGTTCCTGACAGGAATGAAATCCAATTTGTCTTCGACCGGACTTCGGAACCCGGACGGGAGCTGGAGAACGGCATGAAGCGCAAAAGGGTTACTGGAATATTGAAACCATTAACCCCACATGCGTAGTATGGCGCGTGGGGCCGAGGATTCGGCACCCGCGATACAGTGAAAGGAATGGTCCCTGGCCACATCTGTATTGTCAAAGTCTGTTTTACCCAAGGTTCCAAAGACTGCGCGTAAAACATCGACCAAAACCGCGGCCTTGCAGGCGCAACCGGACGCCGACAAACCGGATGCCAACAAGACGCTGAGCCTGATCCTCTCCCGCCTCGAGGACATGAAGGCGGAAGAGACGGTCACCATCGACCTTCGGGGCAAATCCGCATATTCCGACTACATGATCGTCACCACCGGCCGGGTTAACCGGCACGTTGGCGCGATCGCGGAAAATGTGACGAAGAGCCTCAAGGAGAACGGGGTCAAGAACATCCATGTCGAGGGCTTGCCCAATTGCGACTGGGTGCTGATCGATTCCGGCGAGGTGATCGTGCACGTGTTCAGGCCTGAGGTGCGCGAGTTCTACAACCTCGAGCGGTTGTGGACTCAGAACCCGGCGGTCGCGGCGGTCTAAGGGGGTTCGAAGCCGATGCGAATCGGCTGCAGCGCAGCTAGTCTGCGTTGATGCGCCTTGTCGTGATCTGCATCGGCCGTCTGAAACAGGGCCCTGAACGGGAGCTCGCCGAGCGTTACCGCGAGCGCTTCGAGGATATCGGCCGCAAGCTCGGGTTTCGCGGCCTCGACATCCACGAGATCGCGGAAAGCCGCGCGCGCGACACCGCCGCGCGCATTGCCGAGGAGGCTGCGGCGATCTCCGCATTGCTGCCTGAGAAGCACGCGCTGGTCGCCCTCGACGAACGCGGCAAGAGCATCGACAGTGCGACCTTTGCCCGGCAGCTCGGCCGCTGGCGCGACGAGGGAACAGCACATACTGTTTTCGTGATCGGCGGCGCAGACGGACTTTCGCCTGAATTGCAGCGCAAGGCTTTGTTGCGAATTGCATTCGGCTCCGCGACCTGGCCGCATCAAATGGTCCGCGTCATGCTTCTGGAACAGATTTATCGCGCCGCAACCATTTTGGCCGGCCACCCCTATCATCGCGCGTAAGGCGTGGTGACGGACAGTCGAAACCACTGAACTCACGCGAATGCAGCACAAGCGGGACACAGCTTCGTATTCGGCTTCGCATGCCGGCACCGCGCGCCGCCGCCGGCTGCCGGCATTGCTGCCGCTGTCGATCGCGATGTTCGCCGCCTATCCGCTGGCCGCGGCGCACGCGCAAGCGACACCACCAGCGCAGCAATCCGCGCCGCCGGCGCAGCAGGCCGCAACCGCGGAGCCATCGCCCGATGCGATCAAGCAGCGCGAACAGGAACTCGAGGCCGCGCGCGAGCAGCAGCGCAAGGCGACCGAGCTGCAGGAGAAGCTGAAGGCCGACATCGCCGCGATCGGCCAGGACCGCAGCAAGCTCAATCAGCAGCTGATCGATATTGCCGGCCAGGTCCGCGGCGTCGAGACGCGGATCGCTGACGCCGAGGCACGCCTGCAGCCGCTCGACGGCCGTGAGCGCGAAATCCGCGCCTCGCTCGATTCACGCCGCTCCGAGGTGATCGAGGTGCTGGCCGCGCTGCAGCGCGCCGGGCGACGCACGCCGCCGGCGCTGCTGGTGCGGCCCGAGGACGCGCTGCAATCGCTGCGCACCGCAATGCTGCTCGGCGCCGTGGTGCCGGAGTTGCGCGTCCGCGCCGAGAAGCTTGCGGCCGATCTCGGCGAGCTGGTGGCGCTGCGCAAGACCATCTCGACCGAACGCGATGCGCTGGCGGCCGACCGCGACAAGCTGAAGGAAGACCAGACCCGGCTGGCGGCGCTGGTCGACGAACGGCAACGGCAGCAGAGCGCGGCCGAAAAGGACATGGAGGCCGAAGGCGCCCGTGCCATCGCGCTGTCGAAGCAGGCCGACAATCTGCAGACCCTGATCGCCAAGATGGAGCAGGATCTCAAGAGCGCGGCCAAGGCCGCCGCCACCGCCAGCCTCCAGGGAGCGCCGGCGACGGTTAACGGCAAGCCGAATCTGGGGGCGCTCAAGGACCCGGCCCGCATGAGCCCGGCGGTCGCTTTCGCCTCGGCCAAGGGCCTGTTCTCCTATCCCGTGAACGGTACCAAGATTCGCGAATTTGGCGGTTCCGACGGCGCGGGGGGCGTACAAAAAGGCATTTCTTTGGCAGCCAAGCCGGGCGCGCAGGTCACAACCCCGTGTGACGGCTGGGTTGTTTACGCTGGTCCTTTCCGTAGCTATGGACAACTCTTGATCCTCAATGCCGGGGGCGGGTATCATGTCCTGATCGCCGGGATGGAGCGTATTTCGGTAAACATCGGCCAGTTTGTACTTACGGGGGAGCCGGTTGCGACCATGGGGTCGACGTCCCAAGTTGCATCCATTCTCGCGACAAATGCGAGCCAGCCAGTGCTCTATGTCGAGTTCCGGAAAGACGGCACTCCAATCGATCCAGGTCCATGGTGGGCCGCAAATGAAGGCGAAAAGGTTCGCGGATGATGCGCAAGACTTCGGTAATTCTCCTTAGCGCCGCCACCGGCGCGGCCCTGACGCTTTTCGTTACGCAGCCCCGCGCTGTGCTGATGGGATCGAGCGCGCGCGCCGCGACGTCGGACACCTATCGCCAGCTCAATCTGTTCGGCGACGTGTTCGAGCGGGTGCGCAGCGACTATGTCGAGAAGCCCGATGACAGCAAGCTGGTCGAATCCGCGATCTCCGGCATGCTGACCGGCCTCGACCCGCACTCGAGCTACATGGACGCCAAGAGCTTCCGCGACATGCAGGTGCAGACCCGCGGCGAGTTCGGCGGCCTCGGCATCGAGGTCACGATGGAAGACGGCCTGATCAAGGTCGTCTCGCCGATCGACGACACCCCGGCCTCGAAGGCCGGCATCATGGCCAACGACATCATCACGACCCTCGACGACGAGGCGGTGCAGGGCCTGACCTTGAACCAAGCCGTCGAGAAGATGCGCGGTCCGGTCAACACCAAGATCAAGCTCAAGATCATCCGCAAGGGCCAGGACAATCCGATCGACGTCACGCTGGTGCGCGACAACATCCGCGTCCGCTCGGTGCGTGCGCGCGTCGAGGCCGATGACATCGCCTATATCCGCATCACCACCTTCAACGAGCAGACCACCGAAGGCCTGAAGAAGGAGATCACCAATCTGCAGGGCCAGATCGGCGACAAGCTGAAGGGCTACGTCATCGATCTCCGCAACAACCCCGGCGGCCTGCTCGAAGAAGCGGTCACGGTGTCCGACTCCTTCCTGGAGCGTGGCGAGATCGTCTCGACCCGCGGCCGCAACGCCGAGGAAACCCAGCGCCGCGCCGCCCATCCGGGCGACCTGACCAAGGGCAAGCCGGTGATCGTGCTGATCAACGGCGGCTCGGCATCGGCCTCCGAAATCGTCGCCGGCGCGCTGCAGGACCACAAGCGGGCGACGCTGGTCGGCACCCGTTCGTTCGGCAAGGGCTCGGTGCAGACCATCATCCCGCTCGGCTCGGGCAATGGCGCGCTGCGCCTGACCACCGCGCGCTACTACACGCCGTCGGGCAAGTCGATCCAGGCCAAGGGCATCGTGCCCGACATCGAGGTGCTGCAGGACGTGCCGGAAGAGCTGAAGGCGCGCACCGACACCAAGGGCGAAGCTTCGCTGCGCGGCCATCTCAAGAACGACGGCGACGAGAAGACCGGCTCGCAGTCCTACGTCCCGCCGGACGCCAAGGACGACAAGGCGCTGAAGATGGCCGACGACCTGCTGCACGGCATCAAGTCGACCTCAAGCGCACCAGCGGCGCCGGAGGCCGCGCGCGACAAGGCCGCGGTCGACAAGCCGGGCAACAAGGCCGCGAACTGATTTAATCCGATCGATTCGGCGAACAGGGCGGCCCGCGGGCCGCCCTTTCTGCTTTCGGTGTCCACCCGTAACCGTGCTTTGCCGGGCAGGCCGGCGCGCGGGATTGCACCGCATCGTGCTATCGTTCGCGCTGTTGATTCGGGGAGGGTCATGGCAGAAGCGGCCGACGAACTGAGCACGCCGCTTGGGCAGACGACCGTGGGCAGGACGCGCCGGTTTCGCCTGCCATTCACGGCGATGCAGGCGCTCGCCGTGCTGCTCGGGCTCGTGCTGGTCGGCTTTGTCGGCATCGCGCTGTTCAACGACAACCCGCTCGGGGGCGAGCCGATCGCCCGTGTCACGCTCCGCAATCCTCCGCCCGCCGCCGCTAACGACAAGCACGCTCCAGCCGCCCAGGCGGCGGCCGAACCGGCGGCCAAATCCGCCGCCAAGACCCCGGCCGCAGCCAGTGACGCGAGAACCGTCACCATCATCGACGGCTCCAGCGGCAAGCGCCAGGACGTGGTGATCGGCGCCGGCGATCCGGCCGACAAGGCCGATGGCGATACGCCGCCACTCGCGATGACTGGCATCGATCCGCGCCTGCTGGAAAAGTCACGCTACGGCATGATCCCGGTGGTCGCCGACGGCCTGAAGCCGTTCACGGTCTACGCGGCCGAGGCTGACCGCGCCAAGGCCGCCCGGATGCCCGTGGTCGCCATTGTGGTCGCCGGCCTCGGCGTCGGCGCCGCCAAGACCACCGACGCCATCATGAAGCTGCCGCCGGCGGTGACGCTGGCCTTCACGCCCTATGGCTCCGATCCGGGCAAGCTTGCGGAACGTGCCCGGACCCAGCGTCACGAGATCCTGCTGCAGATCCCGATGGAGCCGTTCGACTATCCCGACAATGATCCCGGGCCGCAAACCCTGCTGACCACGCTGAGCAGCGAGCAGAACCTTGACCGCTTCTATTGGCACCTCAGCCGCCTGCAGGGCTATGCCGGGATCGCCAATTTCATGGGAGGCCGGTTCGTTGCGGCCGATCCCGTGATGCAGCCCATCGTCCGCGAAGCGGCAAAGCGCGGCCTGAGCTATTTCGACGACGGTTCCACCCCGCGTAGCGTCGCGCAGACCCTCTCAGCGGGGCAGGCATTGCCGTTCGCCAAGGCCGATTTCGCCATCGACGCAGTGCCGACGTCGGCGGAAATCGACCGCGCGCTGGTCAAGCTGGAAACGATCGCCAAGGAACGCGGCGTGGCGGTGGGCGTCGCCTCGGCGTTGCCGGTCTCGATCGAGCGGCTCGGCGCCTGGCTCAAGACACTGGACTCCAAGGGCATTATGCTTGTGCCATTGACAACGGCGATGCTGAAATCAAAATCGGGCTAAAGATTCAATCCGTTGGTGCAGCTCGAGACCTTGCCGGGGGGCCGGGTCGGGCGGCTCCAGAAAATGTGCGAGGTAGCGGCAGCATGGCACGTTATGAAGACCTGCCCTATCGAACCTGCGTCGGCATCATGCTGCTGAATACAGCGGGGCTGGTCTTCATCGGACGCCGCGCGGGCGGCATCGAGCATGTCGACGACGCGCATGTCTGGCAGATGCCGCAAGGCGGCGTCGATCCCGGCGAGGATACGTTTCAGGCGGCGCGACGCGAGCTCTATGAGGAGACCAGCATCAAGTCCGTGGAGAAGCTCGGCGAGGTCTCGGACTGGCTGATCTATGATATCCCGCGCACCGTCGCCGGCCGCGCCTGGAAGGGCCGCTATCGCGGACAGCGGCAAAAATGGTTCGCGTTGCGCTTCACCGGCAATGAGAACGAGATCAACGTCGCCAATCCGGGCGGCGGCCACAAGGCCGAGTTCATCACCTGGCGCTGGGAACCGATGAAGAATCTGCCGGAGCTGATTGTGCCGTTCAAGCGTCCGGTCTATGAGCGCGTCGTGAAGGAATTCGCCGGTCTGGCGGCCAAGTAGCCGACCGGGTCAACGCGCGACGTACCCACCGAGATGTCATCAGATAAGCCCTATCGCCCCAATGTGGGCATCGCGCTGTTCAACGCCGACGGACGCGTGCTGATCGGCCACCGGATCAAGGACGACGGTCCGGAGATCGTGCTGCCCGGCCTCGAATGGCAGATGCCGCAGGGCGGCATCGACGCCGGCGAGGATCCGCGCCAGGCCGTGATGCGCGAATTGTGGGAGGAGACCGGGGCGGTCAACGCCGACTATCTCGGCGAGACCGACTGGATGACCTACGAATTCCCCGCCTATGACGGGCCGGCATCGCACCGGCTCGCCAAGTTCCGCGGCCAGCGGCAGAAATGGTTTGCGCTGCGCTTCACCGGACGCGACGAGGAGATCGATCCATTGACGCCGCGCAACGGCCAGCCCGCCGAATTCAATCAATGGCGCTGGGAGCGCCTCGACCGCGTCGCCGATCTCGTGGTGCCGTTCCGCCGCGACGTCTATCGCGCGGTGGCGACCCGGTTCGCGGAATTCGCCGGCTGATCCTGCGGCGGTATGCGCCGCGCGTCGCCCGGTGTCATGCCGTAGGTCGAACGGAAGACGCGATAGAAGGTCGCGATGCTGTCGAAGCCGCACGAGAACGCGATCTCGTCGATGCTGCGCTCCCGTATGGCGTAGAGCGCGCGCCTCGCCGCCTTCAACCTTGCCGCCGTCAGCGTCCGCGCAAATGACAGGCCGGTCGGCTCGAACAGCGCATGCAATTGCCGCAGTGAGATGCCGAGCTCGGCGGCAACCGCGGCCGGCGTGAGCGAGGCGCGATGCAGGTCGCGGAACAGAATTTCGCGGGCGGCATGAAGGTAGCCCGCATGCAGCGCGGCACGGATTTCGTCCTGGCGTGGCCGCACGCGTCCGCGCGCGAGCAGCGCCAGGCGCACCATATGCGCAACGTCGTCGGCGAACTGCCCGGCTTGCGCGAGATCTCGCGTCATCGAGCGGAACATGGCGCCGACAAGCCGGGTCAGGCTCGCATCACGCGCCAGCGCGACCGGCGGCGCATCCTCGATCCGCGCGCCGAGCACGAGCTCGTCGGTGACCGGGATCTTGAGGCTGAAGAAGTCAAAGCCGTCGGTCCGTTCGGGTGTCGAGGCAAACGGAAGATTGGAATGGCCGAACACCAGGTCGCCGTTGCGCACGAACTGGACGCGATCGCGACCGATATTCATGTGGCCGGGACCGCGCACCTGCCAGGCGAGATGCAGACTGTTGCTCGGAACGCGCGCGATGTCGGATGCGGTCCGGCTGACGCGGTAGGAGGAAGCCGACATTTGCGCCAGCACGGCACTGCCCACGGGCGTCGCCGAGAAGTGTCCGCGGAAATCGGCTCTCTTGTCGCGCTCGAGCTCGATCGTGACCCCGAACAGGCTCTTGCCGCGCACCTCGCACCAGTGCTCGAAACGGTCCTGCGGGCGGAGAGCATCGGTGGTGAAGGTCAGCACGGCAGCTTGTCCGTTATGTCAGGAATGAAATCGCGATGCGGTCGGGCCAAATCGTAATCGCGCTGCAGCTTGTCATTTGTGCACGATCCCTGCTGCAAGCTGCTTCACATATTTGCAGGTCGTTCGTTCGGGCCGACCGCGAAGAAGCGGACTTGTCGAGAAGAAGCGAGCCGCCGCAGCGTCTCTTCCTCATCGTCGGCAACCAATCGGCTCTGACTTGCGATATCGGCCGCGAGGATCGCTGCGACCTTGCGCTTCATGAGTACCAGCCCCCGAACCCAGATATGCCGGGGAGAATGCCGCCAGACGATCCCGCGCGCAACAAGCATTGAACGCTCGCCAGGGCGTGGCGAGCGTTGAATTATTCAAGCCTTCTCAGGCGATGATAGAAAAAGTGTGAGCTATTCCACTAAGGGGTCGGCTCACTCGACATGGCGGCGCGATCGCCGGTCGGCAACCGCGCCTTAGTGCATAGCCGTCGTGTTGAGCTCTTGCTGGATGCTCTTGAAGTGGTCGAGCCGCTCGATCGCGTGGTCGAGCTCGGAGCCCTCCTTCTCGGCGAGCTTCTCCTGCATCTCGTTGATCGTCTCGGCGAATTTCGCGCGATCGATGTCCGCAAGCGCGGTCGCGACGTCGGCGAGCACGGTGAGGCCCTTGTCCGACACCTCGGCAAGGCCGCCGAGCACGATCACCTTCTCGCGCTTGCCGGCGGTCGTGATCGTCAGGATGCCCGGACGAACCGTGGCGATGACCGGAGCGTGTCCGGCGAGCACACCGAAATCACCCTCCACACCGGGGACGTCAACCTGATCGACCTCGCCGGAGAAGGCGAGCTTTTCGGGAGAGACGAGATCGAAGTGGAAGGTGGCCATGGTCTTTCCGTTCTTTGCGCTGTCACCCGCGGGCTCGACCCGCGGGTCCATCAGTCAAAATACTTCACGTGCGATGGATCGCCGGATCAGGTCCGGCGATGACGACATCCCAAAGCTTAGGCGGCTTCGGCCGCCAGCTTCTTGCCCTTCTCGACGGCTTCTTCGATGGTGCCGACCATGTAGAACGCCGCTTCCGGCAGATGGTCGTACTTGCCCTGGCAGAGATCGCGGAAGCCCTTGATGGTGTCGGCGAGGTCGACGAACTTGCCCGGCGAGCCGGTGAAGACTTCGGCGACGTGGAACGGCTGCGACAGGAAGCGCTCGACCTTGCGGGCGCGGGCGACCGTCAGCTTGTCCTCTTCCGACAATTCGTCCATGCCGAGAATGGCGATGATGTCCTGCAGCGACTTGTAGCGTTGCAGGATCTGCTGGACCATGCGCGCGGTGTTGTAGTGCTCGTCACCGACGACGAGCGCCGACAGCATGCGCGAGGTCGAGTCGAGCGGATCCACCGCCGGATAGATGCCCTTTTCCGAGATCGCGCGCGACAGCACCGTGGTGGCGTCCAAGTGCGCGAACGAGGTGGCGGGCGCCGGGTCGGTCAAGTCGTCGGCCGGCACGTAGATCGCCTGCACCGAGGTGATCGAGCCCTTCTGGGTGGTGGTGATGCGCTCCTGCAGCGCGCCCATGTCGGTCGCGAGCGTCGGCTGATAACCCACCGCCGAAGGAATACGGCCGAGGAGCGCCGACACTTCCGAGCCCGCCTGGGTGAAGCGGAAGATGTTGTCGACGAAGAACAGCACGTCCTGGCCCTGGTCGCGGAAGTGCTCGGCAACGGTGAGACCGGTCAGACCGACGCGGGCGCGGGCGCCCGGCGGCTCGTTCATCTGGCCGAACACCAGCGCGCACTTCGACTTCACGCTCGGATCCGGATTGTGCGGATCGGCGTTGACCTTCGATTCGATGAACTCGTGATAGAGGTCATTGCCTTCGCGGGTGCGCTCGCCGACGCCGGCGAACACCGAGTAACCACCGTGCGCCTTCGCGACGTTGTTGATGAGCTCCTGAATCAGCACGGTCTTGCCGACGCCGGCGCCGCCGAACAGGCCGATCTTGCCGCCCTTCGCATACGGAGCAAGAAGGTCGACGACCTTGATGCCGGTGACGAGAATTTCGGCTTCGGTCGACTGGTCGGTATAGGTCGGCGCTTCCTGATGGATGGCGCGCAGGCCGTCGGACTTGATCGGGCCGGCTTCATCGATCGGCTCGCCGATGACGTTGATGATGCGGCCGAGCGTGCCTTCGCCGACCGGCACCCGGATCGGTTCGCCGGTGTCGGTCACTTCCTGGCCGCGCACGAGGCCCTCGGTGATGTCCATCGCGATGGTGCGGACGGTCGATTCGCCGAGATGCTGCGCGACTTCGAGCACCAGGCGGTTGCCGCCGTTCTTGGTCTCGAGTGCGTTCAGAATCGCCGGAAGGTGGCCTTCGAACTGCACGTCGACCACGGCGCCCGTGACCTGGGTAACGCGACCGATCTGGTTGGCTGCTGTAGCCATGGACTGTTCTCCTTCGAAATCTGCCTTAGACCGCCTCAGCGCCGGAGATGATCTCGATCAGCTCCTTCGTGATCTGGGCCTGACGGGTTCTGTTGTAAATCAGGGTTTGCTTGCGAATCATCTCGCCGGCATTGCGGGTCGCACTGTCCATCGCGCTCATCTGCGCGCCATAGAACGAGGCGTTGTTCTCGAGCAGCGCGCGGAAAATCTGCACCGCGAGGTTGCGCGGCAACAGGCTGCCGAGGATCTGGTCCTCTTCAGGCTCGTATTCGTAGGACGTGGAGGGCGCCGCATTGGCCGCGGGCTCAGCCACCTCCAGCGGGATGATCTGCTGCGCGGTCGGGATCTGCGCGATCACCGACTGGAAGCGCGAGTAGAACAATGTGCAGACATCGAACTCGCCGGCCTCGAACCGAGCCAGCACCTTGTTGGCGATGTCCTCGGCATTGGCGAAGCCGATCTGGCGCACCGAACGCAGGTCGAGGTGCTCGACGATGCGCTTCTCGAAGGTCCGGCGCAGCTGCTCGTAACCCTTGCGGCCAACGCAGAAGAATTTGACTTCCTTGCCCTGCGCGAGCAGCGCGCTCGCCCGCTCGCGCGCCAGGCGCACGATGGCAGAGTTGAACGCGCCGGACAGGCCGCGTTCGCCGGTGCAGACCAGAAGCAGGTGCACCTGATCGTTGCCGGTGCCGGCAAGCAGCGCCGGCGCGCCGGGCGTACCGTTGGCCGCCGCGGCGATGTTGGAAATCACCGCATCCATCTTGGTGGCATAGGGCCGCGCCGCTTCGGCGGCGTTCTGCGCGCGGCGCAGCTTCGAGGCTGCGACCATCTGCATAGCCTTGGTGATCTTCTGCGTCGCCTTGGTCGAGGCGATGCGGACCCGCATGTCTTTTAGTGACGCCATTCTTCGTTCACCCCGGCGATCCGACCACAATGGTCAGATCGCAAGCCTCCGTTCGTCACGCCCGGCGGCGAGCCGGGCGACGCCCCATTCGTTATGCAAACGTCTTGGCGAAGCCCTCGACGGCCGTCTTGAGCTTGGCGGCGGTGTCGTCGGACAGATCGCGGCTGGTGCGGATCGCATCGAGGATGTCGGCGTTCTTGCCGCGTAGCAGCGACAGCAGACCGTCCTCGAACGCCTTCACCTTGTTGAGCGGCAGCGGATCGAGATAGCCGTTGGTGCCGGCCCAGATCACGCAGACCTGCTCTTCCATCTTCAGCGGCGAGAATTGCGGCTGCTTCAGAAGTTCGGTCAGACGCGAGCCGCGGTTGAGCAGGCGCTGGGTCGAAGCGTCAAGGTCCGAACCGAACTGCGCGAACGCCGCCATTTCGCGGTACTGCGCGAGCTCACCCTTGATCTTGCCGGCGACCTTCTTGGTCGCCTTGGTCTGCGCCGACGAACCGACGCGCGACACCGACAGACCGACGTTCACGGCGGGACGGATACCCTGGAAGAACAGATCGGTTTCCAGGAAGATCTGGCCGTCGGTGATCGAAATCACGTTGGTCGGAATGTAGGCCGACACGTCGTTGGCCTGGGTTTCGATGACCGGCAGCGCCGTCAGGGAGCCCAAGCCATGCTCCTTGTTGAGCTTGGCGGCGCGCTCGAGCAGGCGGGAATGCAGGTAGAACACGTCGCCCGGATAGGCTTCGCGGCCCGGCGGGCGGCGCAGCAGCAGCGACATCTGGCGATAGGCGACGGCCTGCTTGGACAAGTCGTCATAGATGATCACGGCGTGCATGCCGTTGTCGCGGAAGTACTCGCCCATGGTGCAGGCGGTGAACGGCGCGATGTACTGCATCGGCGCCGGATCGGACGCGGTGGCCGCGACGATGATCGAGTATTCCAGCGCGCCCTGCTCTTCGAGCACCTTGACGAACTGCGCGACGGTGGAGCGCTTCTGCCCGATCGCGACGTAGACGCAATACAGCTTGAGGTTCTCGTCCGGCTGGGCGTTGAGCGGCTTCTGGTTCAGGATGGTGTCGAGCGCGATCGCGGTCTTGCCGGTCTGGCGGTCGCCGATGATCAGCTCGCGCTGGCCGCGGCCGATCGGGATTAGCGCATCGATCGCCTTGAGGCCGGTGGCCATCGGCTCGTTCACCGACTTGCGCGGAATGATGCCGGGCGCCTTGACGTCGACGCGCTTGCGTTCGGTGGCCTGGATCGGGCCCTTGCCGTCGATCGGGTTGCCGAGCGCGTCGACGACGCGGCCGAGCAGGCCCTTGCCGACCGGCGCGTCCACGATCGCGCGGGTGCGCTTGACGGTCTGGCCTTCCTTGATCTCGCGGTCGGCGCCGAAAATCACGATACCGACGTTGTCGGTTTCGAGGTTGAGCGCCATGCCGCGCGTGCCGTTCTCGAACTCGACCATTTCACCGGCCTGAACGTTGTCGAGACCGTAGACGCGGGCGATACCGTCACCGACCGACAGCACCTGGCCAACTTCGGTGACCTCGGCTTCCTGGCCGAAATTCTTGATCTGGTCCTTGAGGATCGCAGAAATTTCTGCGGCGCGGATGTCCATCAGCCTGCCTCTTTCATCGCGTTCTTGATCGAATTGAGTTTGGTGCGAAGCGAACTATCCACCATGCGGCTGCCGAGCTTGACCACCAGGCCACCAATAATGGAGGGATCGACCTTCACGTTGAGCGCGACGTCCTTGCCCGTCACTGATTTCAGTGCGGCCTTCAGCGCGTCGAGATTCTTGTCACTGAGCTGCTCGGCGACGGTGACTTCCGCAGTCGCCTCGCCCTTGAACTTCGCCACCAGCGCGCGATAGGCGCGGATCACATCGGCAACGGCGAACAGCCGGCGATTGGCGGTGAGCACCTTGAGAAATTTGGCCGACGTGCCGGAGATGCCGGCCTTGTCGAGCACCGCGGTCAGCGCCTTCAGCTGGGCGTCGGCGGCGAACACCGGGCTGCGGACGAGGCGCTTGAGATCGGCGCTCTCGTTGAGCAAGGCCTCGAACTTGTCGAGGTCGGCCCGGACTTGATCGACGGATTGCTCGTCGCGCGCCAACTCGAACAGGGCCGTTGCATAACGACCGGACACTCCCGAAACGGACGGATCTTCAGCAGCCACGAGCTCGCTCTTTTTTGCTGTCAAATTCGCAAGGGAAAAACCGTCGCCACCAAAGCAGCGCCTAGCGATCCAAGCCCTTGGAATTCAAGCGGGACTTCGATTTTCGACCGGCACAGGACGTGCCGGGACCGTTAAAATCGCGGCTTTGCTAACATAGCAATCGCGCAGGTGCAACATGACGGCATCGTGAGTGCCGCCTTGTCGCATGCGCTTTTTGCCGACCGCAGCCGGTGGCCGAACCGGAAAATTTGGCGCGCGGAATTCGCGCGCGTCGGCTACGATTCGCGCTGCCGCGATTTTGTTCCATCGAAATTTGCATAGGCCTATGGCCGAGCGCGCAGGGAACTCCTGGCCGGCTGCTGTTTCATTTAGCGATTACTTACCGAAAACTTACCGTCGCCTCGATAGTCAGTATTGGCAAGTATATTTGTCGTTAAAAATTGGTTAAACAGCAAGATTACTGAACCTCGATTGACTACCCCAAGGCGGTAACAAGATATTTCAGCACGAGATAATCCGGATTTACTGCCCAATTCGTGCCTCATTGGGAAACCAAACGGCCTTGGTCAACGAAGGGACGGGGGTTCCACTTGCCGCGTTAGCGGCAATACTGTCTGAGGGTCTTATCAATGCTGAATATCAAGAAGGCGGCGGGCAACGTAACCCGCTCGCGTACGGCGCTTGCTTTTGTAGCCGCAACTATTCTGGTCGGGGGCAGCGTGACCGAGGCGTCCGCGAAGTCCCGGCACCACCATCATCGCCACCACCATCATCACCACGCCCGCGCCGAAGGCTCGTCCTGGCGCGACGCCAATGCATCGATCCAGCCGTCCGGCGGCCACTCGTTCTCGGGGATGGCCTCCTTCTACGGCAATGAGTCGGGCAGCCGCACCGCTTCCGGCCAGCGCTTCAACCAGAACGCCATGACCGCGGCCCACCGCTCGCTGCCGTTCGGCACCAGGCTCCGCGTCACCCATGGCGGCCGCAGCGTCGTCGTCACCATCAACGATCGTGGCCCGTTCATCCGCGGCCGCGTGCTCGACCTCTCCACCGGCGCAGCACGCGCCATCGGCCTGACCGGTGCCGGCGTCGGCCGCGTCACCGCTGAGGTCGTCTCGTAAGCGCCTTCAGTAAGCGTTGCGTTGCGTAACGGCCGCGAGGCCTGCTTCGCGCCAAAAAATGGCCTGCCGTCGCAAATGACGGCAGGCTTTTTCTTTTGCGGGCTGCGGCCGCCAGCCTGCGTCATTGCGAGCCACCCGGTCGGCGCGAAGCGCCGCCGGATGACAGGCTCCGCGAAGCAATCCATGGACCCGCATGCGCGGAGCGATGGATTGCTTCGTCGCTTTCGCTCCTCGCAAATGACGGTCAAGATTGAAGCTGCTTACAAAAAGCTCTGCGGATCGACGTCGACCTCGAGCTTCAGATTGCCCTTGGTCTTGGGACCGGATTCCAGCCATTCGCGCAGATATTGCGACAGATCGACATTGCGCAGCGACTTCACCAGCAGGCGGAAGCGATAGCGGCCCTTGATGACGGCGAGCGGCGCCTCGGCGGGGCCGAGCACCTGGATCCGCTCATCGAGCGGCGCCACCGCGGCGAGCTTGCGGGCGAAGCCTTCCGCGGTCGGACGGTCGCCGGCGGAGACGATCAGGCTCGCCAGCCGGCCGAACGGCGGGTAGCCGGTGCGCTCGCGAATCTCGATCTCGCTGGCATAGAACGCCTCGCGGTCATTGGCGATCAGGGCCTTGATCACCGGATGCTCCGGCTGATGGGTCTGCAGAAAGCCGACGCCGCGGCCCTGCTCGCGGCCGGCGCGGCCGACCACCTGGTTCAGCAGCTGGAACGTTCGCTCGGCGGCGCGCGGATCGCCATTGCTCAGGCCGAGATCGGCGTCGATGACGCCGACCAGATTGAGCCGCGGGAAGTTGTGGCCCTTCGCCACCAGCTGGGTGCCGATGATGATGTCGACGCGACCCTCGGCGATCTCGTTGAGCTCGCTGCGCATGGTCTCGATCGAGGTGATGAGATCGCTCGACAGCACCATCGTCCGTGCCTCGGGGAAGATGTGGGCGGCCTCCTCCTGCAAGCGCTCGACGCCGGGCCCGACCGCGACAAGCGATTCCTCGGCCGCGCAATGCGGGCAGATATTCGGACGCGGCATCGAGAAGCCGCAGTGATGACAGACCAGCCGCTGCCGGAATCGGTGATCGACCAGCCATGCATCGCAGATGGTGCAGGCGAAGCGGTGGCCGCAGGCCCGGCACAGCGTCAGCGGTGCATAGCCGCGGCGGTTGAGGAACAGCAGCGCCTGCTCGCGGCGCTCGATCGCATGGCGAATCTGCTCGGCCAGCACCGGCGAAATGAAGCGGCCGCGCGGCGGCGGCGCGCGGCGCATGTCGATCGCCTCGATATGCGGCATGTGCTGGCCGCCGAACCGCGACGGCAGCGCCACGCGCTGGTAGCGCCCCTTGCGCGCATTGACTTCGCTCTCGACCGACGGCGTGGCAGAGGCCAGCACGATCGGGATCTTTGCGATATGGGCGCGGACCACCGCCATGTCGCGCGCGTGATAATGCGCGCCGTCGTCCTGCTTGTAGGCCTGGTCGTGCTCCTCATCGACGATGATGAGACCGAGATCGGCATAGGGCAGGAACAGCGCCGAGCGGGCGCCGACCACGACCGGCGCCTTGCCCTCGGAGATCGCGGCCCAGTTGCGCGCGCGCGTGCGCGGCGTCAGCTCCGAATGCCACTCCAGCGGCCGCACGCCGAAGCGCTGCGCGAAACGGTCGAGGAACTGGCCGGTCAGCGCGATCTCTGGCATCAGGATCAGCGTCTGCTTGCCGCGGCGGATATTCTCGGCGATCGCCTCGAAATAGACTTCGGTCTTGCCGGAACCGGTGACGCCGTCGAGCAACGCGACGTGAAAGCTGCCGCTCGCGGCCAGCGTCCGCATCACGTCGACGGCACTGCGCTGCTCGCGCGAAAAATCCGGCTGCGCATAGGAGGAATCCGGAACGGGCGGCGGTGCCGGCGGCGGCATCGCCTCGACCGTGAGGGTGCCTTCGTCGACCAGGCCGTCGATCACGCCGGAACTGACGCCGGCCTCCCGCGCCGCCTCCGATTTGCCGTGCAGCAAGCGGTCCGACAGCACCTCGATCACCCGCCGGCGTGCCGGCGTCAGGCGCCGCGGCGGCTCGCCGACCAGCCGCACGCCGAGCCGCATCCGCTCCGGCCCGAGATTTTCGCCCATCCGCAGCGTCATCCGCAGCACCATGCCGCGTGCCGACAGGGTGTAATTGGAGACCCAGTCGACCAGCTGGCGCAACTCCGGCTTCAGCGGCGGAACATCGAGCTTCTCGCTGACGTCCTTGAGCCGGTTGTGCAGCCGCGGATCCGGATTGGCATTTTCCGCCCACACCACCGCGACGACCTCGCGCGGCCCGAGCGGAACGCCGATCACGTCGCCCGGCGCAAGCTCCATGCCGCGCGGAACGCGGTAGGAATAGGTCTGGTTCAGCGCGACAGGCACCAGCACGTCGACGACACGTATCGTCGATGCAGAGGCTGGGCCGGGGCGCGTGGTATGGTCCATTGAATCAGAAACCTTGAACCCGAGCGGGCTAGAGATTTGGTTTCTGATTGAATCAGAACCAAATCTCCAGCTTCTTGTTTTGACGCGTTTTCTTCACGCGAACCGGCGTCCACTTCGCTCGAAAACGCTCTACCACCGCTTCGCGCCTTAGCGAACGGTAAACGAAGGCAGTGCGATATAATCAGGAGATGAGCAGCGCCAATAGCCCTTAAGACACGGACTTAAGACACGGACATGGCCCGGACCGATCAGCCCATCCAACCACTCGAGCTCGACTGCGCCGATGCATCGATCACGCAGGAGATGACGCGCTGGCTGTCGCATCTGCGTGCGGAGCGGCGGCTGTCGCCGAAGACGCTTGAGGCCTATGCCCGGGACGTGCGCCAATGCCTCGCCTTCCTGGCCGGGCACTGGGGCGCGCGGGTGACGCTTGAGGCATTTTCCGCGCTCGAGGCGAGCGATGTGCGCGCCTTCATGGCGATGCGCCGGACCGAGGAGATCGGCGGGCGGTCGCTGATGCGGGCGCTGGCGGGCCTGCGCTCGTTCGGACGATTCCTGGAACGCGAGGGCAAGGGCAAGGTCGGCGCGCTCTCGGCGATCCGCGCGCCCAAGGTGGCGAAGAGCCTGCCGAAGCCGATTCACATGGAAGCGGCGAAACGCTTTGCCGACGCCGACGAGCGCGCGGACGAAACCCGCGAGACCTGGATCCTGGTGCGCGACGCCGCCGTCATGGCGCTGCTCTATGGTTCGGGCCTGCGCATCTCCGAGGCGCTGGGGCTGAAGCGCCGCGACGTGCCGAAACCTGGCGAAGGCGACGTGCTCGTGGTGACCGGCAAGGGCAACAAGACCCGCATGGTGCCGGTGCTGCAGAACGTGCTGCAATTGATCGCGGACTATGCCGCGATCTGCCCGCATCAGCTCAGCCCCGCGGGGCCGATGTTCGTCGGCGCGCGCGGCGGCCCCTTGAGCCCGCGCATCATCCAGCTCACCATGGAGCGGCTGCGCGGCGCGCTCGGCCTGCCCGACAGCGCAACGCCGCATGCGCTGCGGCATTCCTTCGCCACGCATCTGCTGAGCCGCGGCGGCGATCTGCGCGCGATCCAGGAATTGCTCGGCCACGCTTCGCTGTCGACCACGCAAATCTACACCGGCATCGACAGCGAGCGCCTGCTCGAAGTCTATCGCTCCGCGCATCCCCGAGGTTGAACGTTCGGTTCTGAAAAAATAAAGCGCGGGCTTTGGCCGCCGTCATGCGCCGTTCATCTTCAGACGGTTACCCAAAACCCTTCGGCCCTTGCCTTGTGCGCCGCATTCGGCAATCGTGGCGCGGTCTCATCCGGAGGGGAATCATGAGCGCACATGAAAGTATGGAGCACGCGGAGCATGCCGAGCATGCCTCGGGCGAGAACAAGAAGATCGCGCTCCTGATCGCCGTGATCGCCCTGTGCCTGGCGCTGTCGGAAACGCTCGGCAAGGGCGCCCAGACCGAATCGATCAGCAAGAATGTCGAGGCCTCCAACCTGTGGGCTTTCTTCCAGGCCAAGAGCATCCGCCGTACCACGGTGCAGATCGCGGCAGAACAGGGCAAGCTGAACCTCGCGACCACCACCGACGAGGCGGCCAGGGCCGCGCTGCAGAAGCAGATCGACGATTGGCAGAAGACCGCGGCGCGCTACCGCTCGGAGCCGGAAACCGGCGAGGGTTCAGAGCAGCTCTCCGAACGCGCCAAGCACGCCGAGCATGAGCGCGACGAGGCCACCGCGAAATATCATCATTTCGAGCTTGCCTCCGCCGCCTTCCAGATCGCCATCGTGCTGGCGTCGGCAACCATCATTACGGGCATCATCGCGCTGGCCTGGGTCTCCGGCCTGGTGACGCTCGCCGGCATCGTGATGACGGCGCTCGGCCTGTTCCAGCCGCACTTGCTGCATCTGCATTGAGCGCAGCGCGCCGCTTTCGAACCGTCATCCTGAGGAGCGCGCCCTTGCGCGCGTCTCGAAGGATCGACGGCCACCGGCCGGGCCGTGCATCCTTAGAGACGCGCGTTCCGCGCTCCTCAGGATGACGGAATAGAAAGTTTTGATCAAAGAGGCTTGCTGGTCTGATGCACGCTTTTGCGGAAGCGCGCGATCACGCGCAGCGTGCGCGCCGCCCAGCCCTCGCCGTCGCCACTAATCATCTCGCGAATGCGCCGCTTGATTGGCTCGACCAGCGCGGTGGCCTTGGCCCGCAGCGCCATCACGAAATTATAGAGTGCCTCGAACCAGGGCATCTCCAGCAGTTTCGGCCGCGTCACGTCGAACAGGAAGGCCGTCACGCCGACGCCGACGAACTTGGCGAACAGGATCAGCGAGACCGCACTGAACCAGTATTGGTTCGCCAGCAGCCAGAGCCCGATCAGCTTGAGCGGAAACAGCGGGATCACCGGCACGACGAAGACAATCAGGGTCATCGCCGGCGACAGCGAATCGACCCGGTCGGCAAGCCATTGCTTGAGCGCGCGGAGCGGAATCCACGCCACCGCCCGCGCCACGATCGGCTCGAGATGGTCCCATAGCCAAGCCTCGACCAGGAAGATGATCGCAAGCAGGACCCAGAACGGCTGAAGCAGGCGGCGCAGCATCGCTATGATCTCAACCCGGCTGACGCCGGACTTTCGATCATCACATATGGATGGCGCGCTTGCCCACCGCAAGCGCGGCTTCCTTGATCGCCTCCGAACGGGTCGGGTGCGCGTGGCAGGTGCGTGCCAGATCCTCGGCAGATCCGCCAAATTCCATCAGAACGCAGGCTTCGTGGATCATTTCGCCGGCTTCGCGGCCGACAATGTGGACGCCAAGCACCCGATCCGTCTTCGCATCTGCGAGAACTTTCACGAAGCCGTCGGTGGTCTGATTGACCTTGGACCGGCCGTTCGCCGTGAACGGGAATTTGCCGACGGTGTACGCGACGCCGGCCTGCTTGAGTTCTTCCTCGGTCTTGCCGACCGACGACACTTCCGGCGTGGTATACACAACACCTGGAATGACGTCGTAGTTCACGTGGCCGGCCTGGCCCGCGATGATCTCCGCACAGGCAACGCCTTCGTCTTCCGCTTTGTGCGCGAGCATCGGCCCGGCCACGACGTCGCCGATCGCGTAGATGCCCTTCACGTTGGTCGAGAAGTGCGCGTCGATCTCGACGCGGCCGCGATTGTCGAGCGCAACGCCGGCTTCCTTCAGCCCGAGCCCCTCGGTGTAGGGCACCCGGCCGATGCAGACGAGCACGACGTCGGCTTCGATGGTTTCCGCAGCGCCACCCGCGGCGGGCTCGACCTTGGCCTGCAGCGTCTTGCCGGAGCTATCGACCGCGGTGACCTTGGCGCCGAGCTTGAAGACGAAGCCCTGCTTCTCGAGCATGCGCTGAAATTGCTTTGCCACCTCGCCGTCCATGCCGGGCAGGATGCGGTCGAGGAATTCCACGACCATGACGTCCGCACCGAGACGCCGCCAGACCGAGCCAAGCTCGAGCCCGATCACCCCCGCGCCGATGATCAGCAATTTCTCCGGCACCTTCTCCAGCGACAGCGCGCCAGTCGAGGACACGATGCGCTTCTCGTCGATGTCGATACCCTTCAGGCGGGCGATATCGGAGCCGGTGGCGATCACGATGTTCCTGGTCTCGACGGTCTCGGACTTGCCGTCACCGGAGACCTCGACCTTGCCGGCACCGAGGATCTTGCCGGTCCCCTTGAGCACGTCGATCTTGTTCTTCTTCATCAAGAACTCGACGCCCTTGACGTTGCCGTCGATGCCCTGCTGCTTGAAGTTCATCATCGCGGGCAGATCTAGCTTCGGCGCCGGGACGCTGACGCCCATCTTGGCAAAGGAGTGCCCGGCTTCCTCGAACATCTCGGAGGCGTGCAACAGCGCTTTCGACGGCATGCAGCCGACGTTGAGGCAAGTGCCGCCCAGCGTCGCGTCCTTCTCGACGACGGCGACCTTCATGCCGAGTTGCGCCGCGCGGATCGCGCAGACATATCCGCCCGGGCCGGTGCCGATGACGACGAGATCGTAAGAAGCCATGATGGAAGGTCCTGTAGCTAAGCTCTGTGACAATTACGCGGGGCGCGATCGTGACGGCAGACCGCCGCCCGCTCTTGATCGTGTGCTAGCGACCGCCCGACACGTCGAGGATCGCGCTGGTGACATAGGAAGCCTCGTCCGAGATCAGCCAGACGATGGCGTTGGCGATTTCATCGGCGGTGCCGACACGCTTCATCGGCACCATATGGGCAAGCCGGTGCGCGCGATCGGGCTCGCCCCCCGCGGCGTGGATGTCGGTGTCGATCAGTCCCGGCCGGATGCCGGCGACGCGGATGCCCTCATTCGCGACTTCGTAGCCGAGGCCAATCGTGAAGGAATCGATCGCGCCCTTGGAAGCGGCATAGTCGACATAGGTGTTGGGCGCACCGAGCTTCGCCGCCACCGAGGACAGGTTGACGATGACGCCGCCCTTGCCGCCGTGCTTGGTCGACATGCGCTTCACCGCCTCGCGCGCACACAGGATGCTGCCGGTGACATTCACTGCCATCATCTGCTGGATACGCTCGGCCGACATCTCGTCGACACGCACGCCGCTCTTGCCGACGATGCCGGCATTGTTGACGAGCGCGCCGAGCGTGCCGAAGCCGTCGGCCGCCTTGAACAGCGCCAGGATGTCCTGCTCGCTGCCGACATCGCATTTCACCGCGATCGCCTTGCCGTTGCTGGCTTCGATCGCGGCGACGACCTCGTCCGCCGCGGTCTTGTTGGATGCATAGCCGACCACGATGCGATAGCCGCGCGCGGCGGCAGCGAGCGCGGTGGCGCGGCCGATGCCGCGGCTGCCGCCGGTGATGACAACGACCTTATCCGTCACTTTGATCCCCAAATGTGAGCAACCAACAGATCGCGGCGCCCGAGCCGATCGGACGCCGCGCGCGATACGACCTTAGAGGTCCAGCACCAGGCGGGCCGGATCCTCCAGGCTCTCCTTGACGCGCACCAGGAAGGTAACCGCTTCCTTGCCGTCGATGACGCGGTGATCATAGGACAGCGCCAGATACATCATCGGGCGCACCTCGATCTTGCCGCCGACCACCATCGGCCGCTCCTGGATCTTGTGCATGCCGAGGATGCCGGACTGCGGCGCATTCAGGATCGGCGTCGACATCAGCGAACCGTAGATGCCGCCATTGGTGATGGTGAAGGTGCCGCCCTGCATCTCGTCGATCTTGAGTTGGCCGTCGCGGGCGCGGCGGCCGTAGTCGGCGATCGACTTCTCGATGTCGGCGATCGACTTGTGGTCGCAGTCGCGCACCACAGGCACCACGAGGCCGCGGTCGGTGCCGACCGCAACGCCGATGTGATAGTAGTTCTTGTAGATCAGGTCAGAGCCGTCGATTTCGGCGTTGACCGCCGGAATGTCCTTTAGCCCCTGCACGACCGCCTTGGTGAAGAAGCCCATGAAGCCGAGCTTCGAGCCGTGTTTCTTCTCGAACGTGTCCTTGTAGAGGGCCCGCAGCTTCATCACCTCGGTCATGTCGACCTCGTTGAAGGTCGTCAGCATCGCGGCGGTGTTCTGCACGTCCTTGAGGCGGCGCGCGATGGTCTGGCGCAGCCGGGTCATCTTCACGCGCTCCTCGCGCGCGGCGTCGTCCGCCGGCGACGGCGCACGAACCTGCACGGCGGCGGCCGGCTGGTTGACCGGGGTCGGCGCCGAGGCGGCCTTCTCGATCGCGGCCAGCATGTCGCCCTTGGTCACGCGGCCGTCCTTGCCCGAGCCGGGAACGGTGGACGCATCGATGCCGCTTTCAGCGGACAGCTTGCGGACCGAGGGTGCCAGCGGCGCATCCGCCGGCGGCGCCTTCGGCGCAGCGGCAGCAGCCGGCGCAGCAGCGGCAGCCGGTGCGGCGGCCTTGGCGGGAGCCGCAGCAGCCGGCTTGGCGGCCGGAGCGGCGCCGTCATTGATCTGTCCGAGCAGCGCGCCGACGGCGACCGTCTCGCCGTCCTTGGCGATGATCTCGCCGAGCGTACCGGCCACCGGCGCGGGCACCTCGATGGTGACCTTGTCGGTCTCCAGCTCCACCAACGGCTCGTCCACCGCGACAGCTTCACCGGCCTTCTTGAACCAGCGGCCGATCGTGGCCTCGGTCACGGATTCGCCGAGCGTTGGAACGCGAATTTCAGTCATGGTCTTTTCCTCGATAACCCTGCGGTCGCAAAATTTGCGGTCGTGAAACTTGTCCGCCACCGCCCGCAAAGCGAGCGATCCGGTACTCCGTGACGACAGCACTTCTGCTGGATGACGCGGGATACCGGATGCCCCGCATTCGCGGGGCATGGCTTCAATGAAAGTCGTTAGTTCAGTGCGTCGTCGAGCAGCGCCTTGAGCTGCGCCAGATGTTTCGACATCAAGCCGGTCGCGGTTGCCGCCGATGCCGGACGGCCCGCATAGCGCGGACGCCTGTTGGGTGCGTGGATCTGGTTGAGCACCCATTCCAGATAGGGCTCGATGAAGTGCCAGGAGCCCATATTGCGCGGCTCTTCCTGGCACCAGACCACTTCGGCGTTCTTGAAGCGGCCGAGCTCCTGCACCAGCGCCTTCAGCGGCACCGGATAGAGCTGCTCGACGCGCATCAGATAGATGTCATCGATGTCGCGCTTCTCACGCTCCTCGTAGAGATCGTAGTAGACCTTGCCGGAGCACAGCACGACGCGGCGAATCTTGTCGTCCGGCACCAGCTTGATCTTCTCGTCCGGCAGCATCTGCGCGTCATCGTACAGAATGCGGTGGAACGTGGCGTTCTTGCCGAGCTCCTCGAGCTGCGACACCGCGCGCTTGTGGCGCAGCAGCGACTTCGGCGTCATCAGGATCAGCGGCTTGCGGATCTCGCGATGCAGCTGGCGCCGCAGCACGTGGAAGTAGTTCGCCGGCGTGGTCGGATTGACCACCTGCATGTTGTCTTCGGCGCACATCTGCAGGTAACGCTCGAGGCGCGCGGAGGAATGCTCCGGTCCCTGCCCTTCGTAGCCGTGCGGCAGCAGGCAGACGAGGCCCGACATGCGCAGCCACTTGCGTTCGCCCGAGGAGATGAACTGGTCGAACACCACCTGCGCGCCGTTGGCGAAGTCGCCGAACTGCGCTTCCCAGAGCGCCAGCGCATTCGGCTCGGCCAGCGAGTAGCCGTATTCGAAGCCGAGCACCGCCTCTTCCGACAGCAGCGAGTTGATGACCTCGTAGTGGCCGGTGTCTTCGCCGCCGAGATGGTTGAACGGCGTGTAGCGGCTCTCGTCCTCCTGGTCGATCAGCACTGAATGGCGCTGCGAGAAGGTCCCGCGCTCGGAATCCTGGCCGGACAGTCGCACATGATGACCTTCCTGCAGCAGCGTGCAGAATGCCAGGGCCTCGCCGGTGGCCCAGTCGATCCCGACACCGCTATCGATCGCCTTGGCGCGATTGTCGAGGAAACGCTGGATGGTGCGGTGGACGCGGAAGCCGTCCGGCACCTTGGTGATCTTGCGGCCGATATCCTTGAGAACGGCGACATCGACGCCGGTGACGCCGCGGCGGGCGTCCTCTTCCTGGTCGGCGATCTTGAAGCCTGCCCACTTGCCGTCGAGCCAGTCGGCCTTGTTCGGCTTGTAGCCGGCGCCGGCTTCAAGCTCGGCGTCGAGCCGCGCGCGCCAGTCGGCCTTGGCCTTCTCGACCTCGCCCTCGGTCAACACGCCGTCAGCGACCAGCCGCTTGGCGTAGATCTCGAGCGTTGACGGGTGAGAAGCGATCTTCTTGTACATCACCGGCTGGGTGAAGGCCGGCTCGTCGCCCTCGTTGTGGCCGTGGCGCCGGTAGCAGAACATGTCGATGACGACCGGCTTGTGGAATTTCTGCCGGAACTCGATCGCGACCTTGGCCGCGAACACCACGGCCTCCGGATCGTCGCCATTCACGTGGAAGATCGGCGCATCGATCATCTTCGCTACGTCGGACGGATAGGGCGACGAGCGCGAGTAGCGCGGGTAGGTGGTGAAGCCGATCTGGTTGTTGACGATGAAATGCAGCGAGCCACCGGTGCGATAGCCCTTCAGGTCGGACAGGCTGAAGCATTCAGCCACCACGCCCTGGCCTGCGAATGCCGCGTCGCCGTGCATCAGCAGCGGCAGCACGGAGATACGCATATCCGGCGGATCGCCGTGCTGGTCCTGCTTGGCGCGCACCTTGCCCATCACGACCGGATCGACGATCTCGAGATGCGACGGGTTTGCGGTCAGCGACAGATGGATGTTGTTGCCGTCGAACTCGCGGTCCGAGGAGGCGCCGAGGTGATACTTGACGTCGCCCGAGCCTTCGACCGAGTCGGGGTTGGCGGAACCACCCTTGAACTCATGGAACAGCGCGCGGTGCGGCTTGCCCATCACCTGGGTCAGCACGTTGAGGCGGCCGCGATGCGGCATGCCGACCACGATCTCCTTCACGCCGAGATTGCCGCCGCGCTTGATGATCTGCTCGAGCGCCGGGATCAGCGATTCACCGCCATCGAGGCCGAAGCGCTTGGTGCCGGTGAACTTGGTGTCGCAGAACTTCTCGAAGCCGTCCGCCTCGATCAGCTTGTTGAGGATCGCGCGGCGCCCCTCGGGCGTGAACGAGATTTCCTTGTCCGGCCCCTCGATGCGCTCCTGGATCCACGCCTTCTGCGCGGCGTTCGAGATGTGCATGAATTCGACGCCGAGCGTCTGGCAGTAGGTGCGTTCGCAGATCTGCACGATCTCGCGCAGCGTGCCGTATTCGAGGCCGAGCACGTGGTCGAGGAAGATCTTGCGATCGAAGTCCGCCTCGGTGAAGCCGTAGGAGCGCGGATCGAGCTCCTCGCGGTCGCGCGGCGCCTCGATGCCGAGCGGATCGAGCTTGGCGTGGAAATGGCCGCGCATGCGGTAGGCGCGGATCAGCATCAGTGCGCGAACCGAATCGCGGGTGGCCTGATGGACGTCGGCATCGGACAGTTCGGCGCCCTTGGCCTGCGCCTTGGCCGCGAGCTTTGTGCCGACCGCCTTCTCGACCTGGGCCCAGTTGCCGTCGAGCGCCGAGGTCAGCTCGTCGCGCGGCGTCACCGGCCAGTTGTCGCGGCCCCACGAGGCGCCCTCGGCGTTCTTCTGGACATCGGCCGGGGCGTCCTTCAGGCTTTTGAAGAAATCCTGCCATTCGGCGTCGACCGACGACGGGTCCTGCTCGTAGCGGGCGTAGAGGTCGTCGATGTAGGCGGCGTTGGTGCCCTGCAGGAATGATGAGAGTGCAAAAGCGGCGTTCGCGTCTTGGCGAGACATGGGCAGTCCTGGTGATTTTTTCGGTTCGCGCGTAGGAGACGGCGCTGATGCCGGTCTGGAAGTGCGCCGGCTGGATTGATACCCTTTACCCTATGTAGGACAGATATTCCTGCCTAAAAGAACTAAGAAATGAATTTATTTTCATTTTTTATTGATCGGCATTCCGGCACCAAAACGCAATAAAAGAGCGGGTTCCCCAAGGAGAACCCGCCCCAAATCACGCCAAACCTCGAAGGGAACTCGCCGGACGGCGGTTACTTCAGCATTTCCGCGAGCGTGTGCCCGAGGCGCGCCGGCGACGGCGACACCCTGATGCCGGCGGCTTCCATCGCCGCGGTCTTGGAACCAGCGTCGCCCTTGCCGCCCGAGATGATCGCGCCGGCATGGCCCATGCGGCGGCCTGGAGGTGCGGTGACACCGGCAATGAAGCCGACCATCGGCTTCTTGCGGCCGCGCTTGGCCTCGTCCTTGAGGAACTGGGCGGCGTCCTCCTCGGCGGAGCCGCCGATTTCGCCGATCATCACGACCGACTTGGTCTTCTCGTCGGCCAGGAACATCTCCAGCATGTCGATGAACTCGGTGCCCTTGACAGGGTCGCCGCCGATGCCGACCGCGGTGGTCTGGCCGAGACCCTCCTGGGTGGTCTGGAACACCGCCTCATAGGTCAGGGTGCCGGAGCGGGAGACGATGCCGACCGAGCCGGGCTTGAAGATGTTGGCCGGCATGATGCCGATCTTGCATTCGCCGGCGGTCATCACGCCGGGGCAGTTCGGCCCGATCAGCCGCGACTTCGAGCCCGACAGCGAGCGCTTCACACGCACCATGTCGAGCACCGGGATGCCCTCGGTGATGCAGACGATCAGCGGGATTTCCGCGTCGATCGCCTCGCAGATCGCGTCGGCTGCGCCCGGCGGCGGGACATAGACCACGCTGGCGTCGGCGCCGGTCTTCTCGCGCGCTTCGGCGACGGTGTCGAACACCGGCAGGTTGAGATGGGTCGAGCCGCCTTTGCCCGGCGCCACGCCGCCGACCATCTTGGTGCCGTAAGCGATCGCCGCTTCCGAATGGAACGTGCCGTTCTTGCCGGTGAAGCCCTGGCAGATGACCTTGGTGTTCTTGTCGATCAGAATGGACATGGTTCGAGATGCTTTCGCGAGACGATCGGTGATGGGACTCTATGGTTTGAGCATGATCTTGTCGGAAAACCGGAGACCACTTTTCCGGATCATGCTCAGTGAATACGCCGGTACACGCCGGTGAGCACGTCGGCCCACCCTTCCGCGTCAGGCGAGAACTGGATTTTCATGTTGTAGGTGTTGTCGTCGACGACCTCGTAGACGTGACGGGCATTGCCGCGCAGCGAGCCGCGCACCAGGATCAGCGACTTGCCCGCCCAGCCACCGGACGCCGGTGACGGCGGGTAGTAGCCGAGCGAGTCGTGCCAGAACAATTTGTAGGCCCGATCGTCGCGGTCGTAGGTGAACACGCCGTGGGTGGCGAAGCTCTCCTTGCCGTCGCGGGTCTGCACGCTGTCCTGGATCAGGTAGAAGCCGTTGAGCGCGATGCGCGCAACGACCTGCGAGGTGGCCGGACCGCCCGCGGTCCAGCGCGACGGATAGACCATCTCTTCGCCGCTCCACTCGCCCGCAAACGCCGCGAGCTTGCGGTGTTCGTCCAGCGGTGTCGGAGCGTCGAGATGATCGGCCATCGTTAGCCTCCCTTGACGGCTTTCACGATCTTCTGTGCAGCGTCATCGAGGTTGTCGGCGGGCAGGACGTTGAGGCCGCTCTCGCGGATGATCTTCTTGCCCTGCTCGACATTGGTGCCTTCGAGGCGCACCACCAGCGGAACCTTGAGGCCGACCTGCTTCACCGCGGCGACCACGCCCTCGGCGATCACGTCGCACTTCATGATGCCGCCGAAGATGTTGACCAGGATGCCCTTCACGTTCGGATCGGCAGTGATGATCTTGAACGCGGCCGCGACCTTCTCCACGCTGGCGCCGCCGCCGACGTCGAGGAAGTTAGCCGGCTCCATGCCATATAGCTTGATGATGTCCATGGTCGCCATGGCGAGCCCGGCGCCGTTGACCATGCAGCCGATCGTGCCGTCGAGCGCGACGTAGTTGAGGTCGTATTTCGACGCCTCGATCTCCTTGGCGTCTTCCTCGGTCTCGTCGCGCAGCGCGACCACGTCCGGATGACGGTAGAGCGCGTTGCTGTCGAATGACACCTTGGCGTCGAGCACGCGCAGCTGGCCCTGCTTGGTGACGACGAGCGGATTGATCTCGAGCATCGCCATGTCCTTGGCGGCGAAGGCGGCATAGAGCTGGCCGGTCAGCTTCTCGGCCTGCTTGGCGAGATCGCCGGTCAGCTTCAGCGCCTTGGCAACCGTGCGGCCGTGATGCGGCATGATGCCGGTCGCGGGATCGACCGAGAACGAGACGATCTTTTCCGGGGTCGAATGCGCGACCTCTTCGATATTCACGCCGCCTTCGGTCGACACCACGAAGGAAATTTCGGAGGTCTCGCGATTGACCAGGATCGAGAGGTAGAACTCCTTGTCGATGTCGGAGCCTTCCTCGATGTAGAGGCGATTGACCTGCTTGCCGTGCGGACCGGTCTGCACCGTGACCAGCGTCGCGCCGAGCATCTGCTTGGCGAATTCGGCGACCTCGGCGGCCGACTTGGCGATGCGGACGCCGCCCTTGTCGCCGGCCGATGCTTCCTTGAACTTGCCCTTGCCGCGGCCGCCGGCATGGATCTGGCTCTTCACCACCCAGATCGGGCCAGGCAGCTGCTTGGCCGCCGCGTCGGCCTCTTCCGGCTTCAGCACCGGCACGCCGCGCGAGATCGGCACGCCGAATTCATGCAGCAAAGCCTTGGCCTGGTATTCATGGATATTCATGGAAAGACGCTCCCAAACCCTCGTGCGGCGACCTTTTACGTCAGCCTTGAGACTGGCATACCATATACCAAAGCTCGCGCAACTAAAAAATCCGCCGGAATTTCATCGCCTTGGACCCGACAGGCGATTGAAACCGCCTATCGGGTCATTGCCAATCGAGATTACTTGCCGAGCAGATCGGGCGCGATCTTCTTGCAGGCGTCGACCAGGCCCTGCACCGCACCGACCGACTTGTCGAAAGCCTCGCGGTCCTTGCCCGCCAGTTCGATCTCGACGATGCGCTCGACACCCTTGGCGCCGACCACGACCGGCACGCCGACATACATGTCCTTCACGCCGTACTCGCCGTTGAGATAGGCGGCGCAGGGCAGCACGCGCTTCTTGTCCTTCAGGTAGCTCTCGGCCATCGCGATCGCGGACGCAGCCGGCGCGTAGAAGGCGGAGCCAGTCTTGAGCAGGTTGACGATCTCGGCGCCGCCGTTGCGGGTGCGATCGACGATCTCATCGATGCGCGCCTGCGAGGTCCAGCCCATCTTGACGAGGTCGGGCAGCGGAATGCCGGCGACAGTCGAGTAGCGGGTCAGCGGCACCATGGTGTCGCCGTGGCCGCCGAGCACGAAGGCGGTGACGTCCTCGACCGAGACGTGGAATTCGTCGGCCAGGAAATAGCGGAAACGCGCGGAGTCGAGCACGCCGGCCATGCCGACCACCTTCTTGTGCGGCAGGCCCGAGGCCTTCTGCAGCGCCCACACCATGGCGTCGAGCGGGTTGGTGATGCAGATGACGAAGGCGTCGGGCGCGTACTTCTTGATGCCGGCGCCGACCTGCTCCATGACCTTGAGGTTGATGGAGAGGAGATCGTCGCGGCTCATCCCGGGCTTGCGCGGCACGCCGGCGGTGACGATGCAGACCTTGGCGCCGTCGAGCGCTTCATAGGAATTGGCGCCGACCAGATTGGAATCGAAACCGTCGACCGGCGACGACTGCGCGATGTCGAGCGCTTTGCCCTGCGGCACGCCCTCGGCAATATCGAACAGCACGACGTCTCCGAGTTCCTTGAGGCCGACGAGGTGCGCCAGCGTTCCGCCGATCTGTCCGGAGCCAATCAGAGCAATCTTGTCGCGTGCCATGGGAAATCAGTCCTTTGAACTGTGTACGGGAGGGAGGGAAGTCGGTTGCAAGGGTGGTTATCCCTTTCGAATGATCCATTCAAGTCGCGGCCTGCCCGATTGCGGGCCCTGCCTGGAATTCGATCAGGCATGCCAGCAACATCCGCCGCGGAGACACGAAAAGTTGCTCCGAACCGGACCGCGCGCAAGACGGAATTTCGAGACGGAATTTCGAGGCTGAATTTCAGGTCTCGACCAGGCCGGTCGACGCGCCGCTCGCGGAGGAGTCCTTCCGGCCGTGCGCCAGCGCCAGGTAGGATTCCGAGCTCATCTCGATCAGGCGCGAGGATGTGCGCTTGAACTCCATCGCCTCGACGCCGTCGGTCGCAAGGTACAGCGACACCGGATCGGCCTCGGCCGAGGCCATCAGCTTCACGGCATTGTCATAGAGCGTGTCGATCAGCGAAATGAAGCGCTTGGCGGCATTGCGCTCGGCGTAATCCATCACCGGAATGTGGTCGATCAGGATCGTGTGGTAATCGTGCGCGAGCCTGAGATAATCGGACGCGGCAAGCGGCTTCTCGCAGATGTCCATGAAGCTGAAGCGCGCGACGCCGTGCGCCGAGCAGGGCACGTTCAGGATGCGTCCCTTGATCGGAATGAGGCGTGCCTTGCACGGGGCATTGCCGGTCATCTTCCGCCAGGCCGCGTTTAGCGCGGCATCGGCCGCGTCATCCGCGGGCACCAGCCACATCTTGACGCCGACGAGTTTCTCCAGCCGGAAGTCGGTGCGCGCATCGAGCCGCAGCACGTCCATGTGGTCGGAGATCTGCGCGATGAACGGCAGGAACAGCGCGCGATTGAGCCCGCCCTTGTAGAGATCGTCAGGCGCAACGTTCGAGGTCGCGACCACCACGGTGCCGAGATCGAACAGCTTGGCGAACAGCCGGCCGAGGATCATCGCATCGGCGATGTCGGTGACGTGAAATTCGTCGAAGCAGAGCAGCCAGGCTTCGTCGAAGATCGCCTGCGCTGTGAGCGCGATCACGTCGCCGTCCGCGATCTCGCCGCGCGCGATCTGCTGACGGTAGCCGTAGATGCGCTCATGCGCCTCGGCCATGAATTCGTGGAAGTGCGCGCGGCGCTTGTGTTCGACCGGGCTCTGCTGGAAGAACAGATCCATCAGCATGGTCTTGCCGCGACCGACCTCGCCGTGGACGTAGAGCCCGCGCGGCGGCTTGTCGTCCTTGTCGCCGCCGAACAGCCGCCCGAACAGGCCTTGCTTGCGCTGCGGCTTGTAGCTCGCGAGCCGCTCATCCAGCGCGCCGAATGCCTCGGCGGCGCGGGCCTGGGCGGGATCGGCCTCGATCGCGCCGGAGGCGACCAGGGATTTGTAGAGCTCGAGAAAGGAACTGGGCGAGGTGGACAGCATGAGCCCACCTTACGGCCCTAGTGTGCGGCAAATTGCAAGCCGTGAATTGTGCCAGTGGGGTATGCACTTTCCTCTCCCTCGCCCCGCTCTTGCGGGGAGAGGGCTGGGGTGAGGGGCTCTCACCACCCGACGCGCTCTATCGACGGACCCGTACCCCCTCACCCGGATCGCATCTTCGATGCGATCCGACCTTTCCCCGCAAGCGGGGCGAGGTGAAGAGGCTCACGCGCAGAGCGCGTAGGAATCCTCGACCACATAGGGGCCGCCGCCTGTCGACGCGCGCGACGAGAACAGCACGAAGCGGTCCGCCAGGAAGCTGCGGCTCGGGAAGTAGCCGCGCACGGACAGATAATCCGCGACGTCCTGGCTCGAAGCGTCATGCAGACGAGCGAGCGTGACATGTGGCGTGAATTTCCTGCCCTCGGGATCGAGCCCCATCCGCTGCATCATCCGCTCGAGCTCGGCCTGCAGTTCGATCAGCGGCCGGCTCGGCTCGACGGCGGCAACCACCGCGCGCGGCTTGCGTCCGCCGAAGCTCGACAGGCCTTGCAATTTGACCTCGAACGGCTTGCGGTTTACCCGAAACAACATCGTCGCGATCTCGTTGGCCCACATGCCATCGATATCGCCGATGAAGCGCAGAGTGACGTGATAATTTTCGGGATCGATCCAGCGTGCGCCGGGAAGGCCGCCACGCAAGCTGGAGAGGGTTTGGCCGATATCGGCCGGAATTTCCAGTCCAGTGAACAGACGCGGCATCGCAATAATCCTCGATGCTTGGCGCGGGTTTTGGGAGCCCGCACCCTGTAACGGCCCGGCGACGAATCACCGATGCCTATTTGTACCCGAGATATGTGACTCTGCGAAGCATGACCCGTTAACAGCTCGTAAACCTACGGACACGGCACGGCTCACTGCCTGCGCTTCAACTGCGTTGCCCTGATATTGCGCCGAGAAATGCCTCCACTGTGGGCAGGATATTTTTCACAACGATGTCCACACCTGCTGCCGTCGGATGCATGCCGTCGGCCTGGTTGAGTTTCGCGTCGGCGGCAACCCCATCGAGGAAGAACGGATAGAGCGGCACGCCAAGGGTCTTCGAGAGATCCGGATAGATCGCGTTGAACTTCGCTGCATACTCACTGCCATAGTTCGGTGGCGCGAGCATGCCGCACAAGAGCACGGCGATCTTGCGCGCCTGCAACTTTGTGATGATGTCGGAGAGCGCGGCACGCGTGACGGCGGGATCGATGCCGCGCAAGGCATCGTTGGCGCCAAGCTCGACAATCACGGCATCGGTTCCATCAGGCACCGACCAGTCGAGCCGCTCGCGGCCGCCCGAGGCGGTGTCGCCGGACACCCCGGCATTGCTCATCTCGACCTTTATCCCCTTGGCTTCCAACGCCTTTTGCAGCCGGATCGGGAATGCCGCCGGGCCCGGGAGGCCGTACCCGGCGCTCAGGGAATCGCCCAGAATCACCATCTTGATCGGCTTCGCCGGGCCCTTCTCCGGGCCATTCTCCAGCCTTGGCGTCTGCGCGCTGGCCGCCGTCATCAAGCCCATAAGCAACACGAGTATGTGCACGAAGATTCTCAACCGGCCCTCGACCGCAGACGCGGAAGTGCCATATGACCGAACCATGGACAGTCTCATCGAATCCTCTTCACTGACCGACGTCGAGCCGGACACCATTGCCGTCAGGAACGTCAATCTCTCGCTCGGCACCGGCGCGGCACGGGTCCATATCCTCAAAGATATCAGCCTTCGTGTGGCAGCGGGTGAGGCCATCGGCCTGATCGGCCCGTCGGGCTCGGGCAAGTCGACCTTGCTGATGGTAATGGCGGGGCTCGAACGTCCTGACAGTGGAGAAGTGGTCGTCAACGGCACCTCGTTCAATGCCCTCGACGAAGATGCGCTGGCGCGCTTCCGCGGCCGCCAGGTCGGCATCGTCTTCCAGTCGTTCCATCTGATCCCGACCATGACGGCGCTGGAGAACGTCGCGGTGCCGCTCGAACTCGCCGGCAATCCCGATGCCGCCGCGCGCGCCGCGCAGGAGCTGCAATCGGTCGGGCTCGGCGAGCGGCTGCATCATTATCCGACGCAACTCTCCGGCGGCGAGCAGCAGCGCGTCGCGATCGCGCGCGCGCTCGCGCCCGATCCCGCGATCCTCGTTGCCGACGAGCCGACCGGGAATCTCGACGAGACGACGGGCAAGCAGATCGTCGACCTGCTGTTCACCAAGCACGCCGAGCGCGGCATGACGCTGGTGCTGGTGACGCACGATCTCGCGCTCGCGCAGCGCTGCGACCGCGTCGTGCGGCTGCGCTCCGGCCGCATCGACGGACAATCCACGACATGAGCATCGCGTCCGAAGCCGCGGTGCAGGGCCGCGCGTCGTCGCTTGCCTTCCGTTATGCGCTGCGCGAATTGCGCGGCGGCCTGCGCGGCTTCTACGTGTTCATCGCCTGCATCGCGCTCGGCGTGATGGCGATTGCCGGCGTCGGCTCGGTCGCCGCGAGCCTTGGCGACGGCCTGTCCCGCGAGGGACGTACGCTGCTCGGCGGCGACGTCGCATTCTCGCTGATCTCGCGCGAGGCCAAACCCAACGAGGTCGCCTATCTGCGCACACGCGGCGAGGTTTCGATCGCGGCCACGCTGCGCGCGATGGCCCGCAGCAATGACGGCAAGCTGGCGCTGGTCGAGCTGAAGGCCGTCGACGGCAAATATCCGATGCTCGGCGAGCTGACGCTCGAGCCGAACATGCCGGTCGCCGATCTGCTTGCCGAACGCGACGGCGTCTACGGCGCGGCCGCCGATTCGACGTTGCTGGCGCGGCTCGACCTGAAGCTCGGCGACCGCGTCACCATCGGCAGTGCGACCTACCAGATCCGCAGCGTGGTGGTGGCCGAGCCCGACAAGCTTGCCGGCGGCGTCGGCCTCGGGCCGCGCTTCCTGGTCAGCGAAGCCAGCCTGCACGCCACCGACCTGCTGCAACCGGGCAGCCTGGTGCGCTGGATCTACCGCGTGAAGCTGCCTGACGGCGCCAACGACGATCGCGCCACCACCGCGCTGATCGACGGCGCGCGGACCGCCGCGCCGGAGGCCGGCTGGGAGGTCCGCAGCCGCAGCAATGCCTCGCCGCAGCTCGAGCGCACCATCAACCGCTTCACCCAGTTCCTGACCCTGGTCGGCCTCGCGGCGCTGCTGGTCGGCGGTGTCGGCGTCGCCAACGCGGTGAAGAGCCATATCGACCGGCGCCGCGACGTCATCGCTTCGTTCAAGGCGCTCGGCGCCACCGGCCGCGACGTCTTCACGATCTACTGCACGCAGGTGGTGGTGCTGGCCGGGATCGGCTCGGTGATCGGGCTCGTGCTCGGCGCCGCGCTCCCCTTCGTCATCGTCGGCCTGTTCGGCAAGCTGCTGCCGCTGCCGGTAGTGCCCGCGCTGCATCCCGACGAGCTCGCGCTGTCCTTCCTCTACGGCCAGCTCACCGCGCTGGCGTTCGGGCTGTGGCCACTCGGCCGGGTGCATGACGTGCCGGTCGCGGCGCTGTTCCGCGAGACCGTCACCAGCGAGTGGCATCGCCCGCGCTGGAGCTATCTGGCGCTGATGGCCGTGGTGATCGCGCTCCTGATCGGAGTCGCGATCGGGCTTGCCTATGACAAGCGGGTCGCTGCCGTGTTCGTCGCCTCGTCGATCGCGGTGTTCCTGCTGCTGCGCGGAATCGCCGAGCTCCTGATGGCGGTGGCGCGGCGGCTGCCGCGCAGCCGCATGACCATGCTGCGGCTCGCGATCGCCAACATCCACCGGCCGGGCGCGCTGACGCCGTCGGTGGTGCTGTCGCTGGGGCTCGGGCTGGCGGTGCTCGTCACCATCACCCAGATCGACGGCAATCTGCGCCGGCAATTCCTGGCCGCCCTGCCGGAGCGGGCGCCGTCGTTCTTCTTCATCGACATTCCCTCCACCGAGGCCGACCGCTTCAATGCCTTCCTGGCGAAGGTCGCCGCCGGCTCGACCGTCGAGGATGTACCGATGCTGCGCGGACGGATCGTGGCCGCGCGCGGCGTCAAGGCCGACCAGCTCAAGCCGTCGGTCGATTCGGAGTGGGTGCTGCAGAGCGACCGGGGCCTGACCTACACCGGCGAAATTCCCAAGGGCTCGAAGATCGTCGAGGGCGAATGGTGGGGGCCGGACTACAGCGGGCCGCCGCTGGTCTCGATGGAGAAGAAGATCGCCGACGGCCTGTCGTTGAAGATCGGCGACGAGATCGTCGTCAACGTGCTCGGACGCGACGTGCCGGCGAAAATCGCCAACCTGCGCAACATCGACTGGCAGGGCCTCGGCATCAATTTCGTGCTGGTGTTCTCGCCGAATGCCTTCAGGAGTGCGCCGCACAGCCATGTCGCGACCCTGACGGAACCACACGCCGATTCCGCCGACGACGCGCGCATCATCAAGCAGGTCGCCGACGCGTTCCCGATGGTGACCAGCGTGCGGGTCCGCGAGGCGCTGGAGACGGTCGGCAGCGTGGTCAGCAATCTGGTGCTGGCGATCCGCGGCGCCAGCGCCGTGACGCTGATCTCCGCGATCCTGGTGCTCGGCGGCGCGCTCGCCGCCGGACACCGCCACCGCGTCTATGACGCCGTGATTCTCAAGACGCTCGGCGCCACGCGGGTGCGACTGCTCGGCGCCTACGCGCTGGAGTATCTGATGATCGGTTTTGCAACCGCGGTGTTCGGGGTGATCGCCGGCTCGATCGCGGCCTGGCTGATCGTGACTAGGCTGATGACGCTGAGTTTTATCTGGCAGGCCGGCAGCGCCGCGCTGGTCGTGGTCGCCGCGCTGGTCGTCACGGTCGGACTGGGGCTCGCCGGGACGCTGCTCGCGCTAAACCAGAAGCCGGCCTCAGTGTTGCGGAATTTGTGACAAAATGTAGCGGCGCGAGCGCCGTTTTTGCCTATGATGCTAGGGCAGAGCGACATTCGGCCGCGCGTGGAAGCTTGCGTCGGATGTGTTAATTTCCCACATACCAATCGGGTCGGATGGTCGGTTTGAATGACACGGAATTAATGTTCCGCAAACCGAGCCATCTGAGATAGATTTACGACCGGCGCCGCAAATCCCTTGCGCTCCACCGGGACCAACCACGGGAATTCGACCATGTCGGACCTAGACCGCAACTACGCTTCTCCTTTCGGCCGGGCCGCCGGGCGCATTGACGCTGCGGCCGTCGACGCCGGTCTGCGCGCCTACATGCTGCGCATCTACAACTACATGAGCATCGGCCTGGCCATCACCGGCCTCGCCGCGCTCGGCGTCTACATGGGTGCGGTGACGACCGACCAGTCGGCCGCCGTCGCCAAGTTCGGCAACGCCTATCTGACGCAGTTCGGCTACGCGATGTTCGTGAGCCCGCTGAAGTGGCTGTTCATCCTCGCCCCTCTGGCGATGGTGTTCGTCATCTCGGCCGGCATCAACCGCCTGCAGCCCGCGACCGCCCAACTCCTGTTCTGGGTGTTCTCGGCGCTGATGGGTCTGTCGCTGTCGTCGATCTTCCTGGTGTACACGCACACCTCGATCGTGCGCGTGTTCTTCATCACCGCGGCAACGTTCGGTGCGCTGAGCCTCTACGGCTACACCACCAAGCGTGACATGAGCGGCATGGGCTCGTTCCTGTTCATGGGTCTGATCGGCATCATCATCGCGAGCCTGGTCAACCTGTTCCTGGCGAGCTCGGCGCTGCAGTTCATCGTGTCGGTGGTCGGCGTGCTGGTGTTCGCGGGCCTCACCGCCTGGGACACCCAGCGGCTGAAGAACGACTACATCTACGGCTACGCCTCGCAGGGTGGCGTGATGGCAGAGCGTGCGGCAATCACTGGTGCGCTGTCGCTCTACCTGAACTTCATCAACCTGTTCACGCTGCTCCTGCAGCTGCTCGGCCAGCGCGACTAAGCGCCTCGAGCGAGCCGATCAAATCCAAGCCCCGGCCATTCCGCCGGGGCTTTTCTTTTGGGCGAGGCGAGATGTGATGTAGCCCGGATGAAGCGCAAGCGAAATCCGGGACAGGCTCATCCGCGGCTTCAACGGCCCCGGATTGAGCGGAGCCTGCCATCGAGCGCGTTTGCGCGCCCTGTTGCCTCCTCCGGGCTACGAAACTCGGGCACAACTGTGCCGCCGGATCAGCGGATTTGTAGCCCGGATGAGCGAAGCGACATCCGGGACGGTCTTACCACGCGAGTACAGCTTCCCCGGATTGCGCGGAGCCTGTCATCGGGCGCGCGTTCGCGCGGCCCGTTGGCTCCATCCGGGCTACAAGCGGACTGACCTGACGCGCTTACACCAGCGACAGCTTGCGATCGATCACGAACAGCACGCGTTCGAGTTCATGGCCACGACGGAGGATCAGGCCGGTCGCGGAAATCACGCTGTACATGCCCTGCTTGCGCGCAAGCCGGGGGTCCTTCTCGATCCGGTAGATCGGCACTTCCGACGCGCGCCGGAACACCGAGAACACGGCCCGGTCCTTCAGGAAGTCGATCGCATAATCGCGCCACTCGCCGTCGGCGACCATGCGGCCGTAGAGATTGAGAATGCGGTTGAGTTCAAGTCGATTGAAAGTCACGCGATTGGGCTGAGGGGTCGCGGCGGCGGTGCGCGCCGCGGCACGACTCCCGCTCGGATCAGTGTCCTCCGAGATCAAACTCATCGAGCGCCTCCTGTCACCTCGGTGGCGATCGGGTTCCGAAGGCCCCTCTTCGGGATCGTCACGAGAGTGACATGATCGCGCTAAGCGCGCGGGCCCGCAAGGGGCCAATCGCAATGCAACCGGGCCTTAACCACCGCCGCGCGCGGCGGATTGTCCGAAAAACCGCAGAGTCACGGGAACGTTAGCGGAATCATATTGCTGCCCCACTTCCGCCCATCGCCCGCCCCGCTGCCCTGCGAAAAGGAAATCCTGCGTTGGCCCGGTCCTTTCGGTTCCGGATTCCTCAGCCCCCAGCCCCCCGGGGCCGTCGGGATCGGGCCTGTTCGCAGGGGAGTCAAATCCCAACACTGGGCCAACGAAAGTTGGTCCTTTTTGTTTTGGGGCCTGCGCAAGCGAGACGCGCGCGCCAAGCACCGGCGCCTTCCTTTCGGCAGATCACTGAATGCAGGTTTGTCGCCATGCGGCTGCACGAAAACATGCGTGCGACCGGCGGAAGCCAGCGCATCGCGCCTTACCGCAGCGAGGCGCTAGTGAAGTGAGGTGAAGGCAGCGCCGAGCATCGGGCCCGGCTTGTCGCGGTTGCCGTCCTGGACGTACACCGCCGCAGCATCGACACCGTCACGCGTGATGTTCTCCAGCGGCACGGTCCAGCTCCCGGACGAACCGTTCCAGTCACCGACCTTGAGGAGATTGCGCACGACGTTGTGGTAGGTGATCTCGCGGCCGCGGTTCTCGCCGCGCGCGATCGAGATCGGCACCGACTTCGAGATCGAGCAGATCCAGACCTCGCCGCGCGACACGGCCGGCGACTTCGATGCGGCGACCGACACGTTGATCTGCTTGCCGCTCAGCGTCATCGTCACGGGCACCGACATCACGCTGCCGCTCCTTTCGGTGTCCTTGATGGCGTCCTCGATACTGGCGCGATCGCTGCCGATCACATGCGCGGAGCCATTGATCACGGCTTGCGGCGTGTAGACGTCGCGGTCGCCGCGAACATGCGAATAGGCCTTCTGGCGCGCGCTGAAACGGGAATCGGCCAGCGTGTCCTTCCAGCCGAGATAGTCCCAATAGTCGATCGGCATGCTCAGCGCGATGACGTTGGGGTCCTTCGCGAGGTCACCGATGATCTTGTCCGCGGGCGGACAGGACGAGCATCCCTGCGAGGTGAAGAGTTCGACGACGGCACGCGGATCGGCGTGGGCGGGGCGGATGATCGCGACGATTGCGCAGATACCAAGGGCGCTGGACCATCGCGAGATACAGTTATAGGCCATCATCGCTGTCATACTGCGAACCAGTCGTGATGATTTCCATCCGTAATTGTACGGAGCATGAAGTCTGTCCCTGAACTTGCGTGCCCCAAAACGCGAGAAAGCGGCCTTTTCATAGGCCGCCTTCTTTTTAGCCGCTACTCACTAAGCAGTGAGGCACCGATCACAAATCCGCGTTGGAGCATGGTCCGGAAAAGTGTGAAGCGGTTTTCCGGACAGACCATGCTCAAACAAAGGGGCCTTAGGCCGCGAGTTTGCGCAGCACATAATGCAGGATGCCGCCGTTGCGATAGTAGTCGAGCTCGTCCAGCGTATCGATGCGGCAGAGCAGCGGGACATCCTTTTTGCCGCCGTCAGCGGAGACGATCTCGGCCGTTAGCGTCTGGCGCGGCTTCAGGTCGCCCTGCAGCCCGCGGATCGTGACCTTCTCGTCGCCCTTGAGGCCGAGCGTGGACCACGACGTGCCGTCCTGGAAGGTGAGCGGAAGCACACCCATGCCGACCAGGTTGGAGCGATGGATGCGCTCGAAGCTCTGGCAGATCACCGCGCGCACGCCGAGCAGGCGCGTGCCCTTTGCGGCCCAGTCGCGCGACGAGCCGTTGCCGTATTCGGCGCCGGCGAACACCACCAGCGGCACGCTCTCCTGCTGGTACTTCATCGCGGCGTCGTAGATCGACATCTGCTCGCCGTCGGGCCAGTGCCTGGTCAAACCGCCTTCCGGAATATTGCCGTCCGCGCCCTTCAGCATGAAGTTCTTGATGCGGATGTTGGCGAAGGTGCCGCGCATCATCACTTCATGGTTGCCGCGCCGCGTGCCGTACTGGTTGAAGTCGGCGGGGCGCACCTGGTGCTCGCTGAGGAACTTGCCGGCGGGCGAGGTCAGCTTGATCGAACCGGCCGGCGAGATGTGGTCGGTGGTGATCTTGTCGCCGAACATCGCGAGGATCCGCGCGTCGACCACGTCGGTGACCGGATCCGGCTGCTTCTTCATGCCCTCGAAATAGGGCGGGTTCTGCACATAGGTCGAGCTCATGTTCCAGCGATAGGTCTCGCTTTCCGTGGTCTTGATCTTGCGCCAGTTGGTATCGCCCTTGAACACGTCGGCGTACTTCTTCTTGAAGATCGTCGCGGTGACGTACTTCTTCATGAAGGCGTTGATCTCCTTGGCGGTCGGCCAAATGTCCTTGAGGAACACCGGCTTGCCGTCCTTGCCGATGCCGAGCGGCTCGACCGCGAGATCCTTGGTCACGGTGCCGGCGATCGCATGCGCGACGACGAGCGGCGGCGAGGCGAGGTAGTTCGCCTGCACGTCGGGCGAGACGCGGCCTTCGAAGTTGCGGTTGCCCGACAGCACGGCGGCGGCGACGATGCCGTTTTCGTTGATTGACTTCGAGATGTCTTCCGGCAGCGGGCCGGAATTGCCGATGCAGGTCGTGCAGCCGAAGCCGACGAGGTTGAAGCCGACCTTGTCGAGATCGGCCTGCAGGCCAGAATTGGCGAGATACTCCGCCACCACCTGGCTGCCCGGCGCGAGCGAGGTCTTCACCCACGGCTTGGCCTTGAGGCCCTTGGCGGCCGCCTTGCGCGCCAGCAGGCCGGCGCCGATCAGCACGCTCGGATTGGAGGTGTTGGTGCAGGAGGTGATCGCCGCGATCACGACGTCGCCATGGCCGAGATCGAAGTCACGGCCCTCGACCGCATAACGCTTCTGCTCGCCCTCGGGCTTCTTGTATTCGCCGACCAGCGCGGTCGCGAAACCGGTCGACACCGCCGGCAGCGCGATGCGGCCTTCGGGGCGCTTCGGCCCGGCCATCGACGGCACGACGTCGCCGAGGTCGAGCGTCAGCGTGGTGGTGAACACCGGGTCAGTCGACTTGGCGGTGCGGAACAGGCCCTGCGCCTTGGCGTAGGACTGCACCAGCTTGACGCGATCGGCCTTGCGGCCCGAGGTCTTCAGGTAATCGATGGTCGCGGCATCGACCGGGAAGAAACCGCAGGTCGCGCCGTATTCGGGCGCCATGTTGCCGATGGTCGCCTTGTCCGCGACCGAGAGATAGTCGAGGCCCGGGCCGAAGAATTCAACGAACTTGCCGACCACGCCGAGCTTGCGCAGCATCTGGGTGACGGTCAGCACGAGGTCGGTCGCGGTGACGCCTTCCTTGAGCTGGCCCTTGAGCTTGAAGCCGACCACTTCGGGCAGCAGCATCGACAGCGGCTGGCCGAGCATGCAGGCCTCCGCCTCGATGCCGCCCACGCCCCAGCCGAGCACGGCGAGGCCGTTGACCATCGTGGTGTGCGAGTCGGTGCCGACCAGCGAGTCGGGATAGGCGACCTCGAAGGTGCCGGTCTTCCGGCCGACCGTCATCTTCTCCTTCTTGGTCCACACCGTCTGCGCGAGATATTCGAGATTGACTTGGTGGCAGATGCCGGTGCCGGGCGGCACCACCGAGAAGTTCGAGAACGCCTTCTGGCCCCACTTGAGGAACTCGTATCGCTCCTGGTTCTGCTTGTATTCCTCGGTGACGTTCTTCGCGAACGCCTTGTTGTCACCGAAGAAGTTGACGATCACCGAGTGGTCGATGACGAGATCGACCGGCACCAGCGGGTTGATCTTCTCGGCATCGCCGCCGAGGTTCTGCATCGCGTTGCGCATCGCCGCGAGGTCGACCACGGCCGGGACGCCGGTGAAATCCTGCATCAGGACGCGCGCCGGGCGGAACGCGACTTCGTGCTCGAGCTGGCGCTTCTTCAGCCACTTCGACACCGCAACGATGTCTTCCTTCTTGACGGTGCGGCCGTCCTCGTTGCGCAGCAGGTTCTCCAGCAGAACCTTCATCGAATACGGCAGCTTCGAAATCCCCTTCAGTCCGTTCTTCTCTGCCTGGGGCAGGCTGTAATAGACGTAGGACTTGCCGCCGACCTTCAGGGTCTTGCGGCATTTGAAGCTGTCGAGCGAGGTCATGCGAGGAATCCCAATTCTCAGTTATACCCGGCAAGGGTAACTAAACACCGGCGATCGAGACTGGCCAAGGGATGGCCTGGGGTGGGTTGCGGCCGCCGATTGTGTGTGCTGCATCAAGTTCCGGGCTTATAGAACCTTTCTAGAAGCGCCGCCACACCGACAAGCGTGCGACAGCGTTGCGCGACCCAAAAATTCTCACGCGGTAGCGAAAGATTTCAGAGGGCTGTGACAAGACGAACCATGCGGCTCTCGGGACGAAATCTGAAATGCGTGCGCGGCGGACGCGAGGTGTTTTCCGGCCTCGATCTGTCGGCCACGTCAGGCGAGGCGCTCGCCATCAGCGGCCCTAACGGCGCCGGCAAGACCTCGCTGCTGCGCGTCCTCGCCGGGCTATTGGTTCCCGCCGAGGGTGTGGTCGCGCTCGAAGGCGGCGACGCCGAGCTCAGCCTGCCTGAGCAGGCCCACTATCTCGGCCACCGCGACGCCCTGAAGCCGGCGCTGAGCGTTGCGGAAAATCTGTCCTTCTGGCGGGAATTCCTCGGCGGCGAGACCGAGGACGCCGGCCGCTGCCTTGCCGCCGTGGCGCTCGACCACGCCGCGCATCTGCCGGCGGCCTACCTCTCCGCCGGGCAGCGCCGCCGCCTGTCGATCGCGCGCCTGCTCTCGGTGCGGCGACCGGTGTGGCTGCTGGACGAGCCGACATCGGCGCTCGACGCGGCCGGACAGGCGCTGTTCATCGACCTGATGCGCGACCATCTCGCACGGGGCGGCCTGATCGTCGCGGCGACGCATCTGCCGCTCGGCATCGATGCGCGCGATCTGCGGATGGGAGGCGCGGCATGAGCGCGCTTGGCGCCTTGATCCGCCGCGACATCCGCATCGCGCTGCGCGTCGGCGGCGGTGCGCTGATCGGCGTGCTGTTCTTCCTCACCGTCACGGTGCTGATGCCGTTCGCGGTGGGCCCGGATCTCGCGCTGCTGTCGCGGCTCGGCCCCGCCATCCTCTGGCTCGGCGCGTTGCTGGCGAGCCTGCTCACGCTCGACCGCCTGTTCACGGCCGACCACGAGGACGGCTCGCTCGACCTCATCGTGATGAGCCGGACGCCGCTGGAACTCGCCTGCGCCGCCAAGGCGCTGGCGCACTGGATCGCCGCCGGCCTGCCGCTGATCATCGCAACCCCGGTGCTCGGCCTGCTGCTCAATCTCGACGGCACGGCGACGCTCGCGGTCGCGGCGACGCTGCTGGCGGGAACACCGGCGCTGACCTTCACCGGCATGATCGGCGCGGCCCTGGCGGTGACGCTGCATCGCGGCGGGCTATTGCTGGCGGTGCTGGTGCTGCCGCTGTCGATCCCGGTGCTGATCTTCGGTGTTGCGGCCTCGCAGGCGGCGATTTCGGGCCCCCTGCCCTTTGGAACGCCGTTCTCGATCCTCTGCGCGCTGTCGCTTGCCAGCCTCGTGATCGGCCCCTTTGCCGCGGCCGCGAGCCTGCGGCACGGGCTGGACTGAGATGAGCCAGATCAAATCTCGCCGGGAGGAAATCGGCCAATTGCCTGCGACACATCGGACGATTATCAGGGTGCCATGACGCTGACCGACCTCGCCAATCCGACCAAGTTTCTGGCGCTGACCGCGCGCATCCTGCCGTGGCTCGCCGGCGTGACCGCGATCCTGCTCGCGATCGGGCTCTACCAGTCGGCGATGGCGCCCGACGACTACCAGCAGGGCGCCACGGTGAAGATCATGTTCATCCACGTGCCGAATGCGTGGTTGTCGATGTTCGTCTGGGGCGTCATGAGCGTGGCCGCGCTCGGCACCCTCGTGTGGCGGCATCCGCTCGCCGACGTCGCCGCGAAAGCTGCCGCTCCGATCGGCGCCGCCTTCACCTTTCTGGCGCTCGTCACCGGGTCGCTGTGGGGCCGGCCGATGTGGGGCACCTATTGGGAGTGGGATGCGCGCCTGACCTCGGTCTTGATCCTGTTCCTGATGTATCTCGGCCTGATGGCGCTGTGGCGCGCGGTGGAGGACCCGTCGCGTGCGGCGCGGGCGGCGGCGGTGCTCACGCTGGTGGGCGCGATCAACATCCCGATCATCAAGTTCTCGGTCGACTGGTGGAACACGCTGCATCAGCCGGCCTCGGTGTTTCGCGCCGGCGGGCCGACGCTCGACAAGGCGTTCCTGTGGCCGCTGCTGGTGATGGCGATCGCGTTCTCGCTGCTGTTCATCACCTTGCACCTGGCGGCGATGCGCAACGAGATCCTGCGCCGGCGCGTGCGCAGCCTGCAGATGATGCAGGCGAGCCGCGTCTCGTTCACGAGCGAGGTGGGCGGCGGTTCGCAAGCAACCGCGTCAAACGAAATTGGAGCGGCGTGATACGATGGCGCTTGGTCCCTACGCCTCCTTCATCGTGACGTCCTACGCGCTGGTCGCGGCGGTTGTGCTGCTGCTGATCGTCTGGATCATCGCCGACTATCGCCGGCAACAGGCGCGCCTCAGGGAGATCGAGGCCAGCGGCGTGACGCGCCGCTCCGGCCGCAGCGCGGCAGATATAAGATGAGCGATCAGGCAACCAACAGCCCGCCGCAAGCGCGCCGCCTGCTGGTGGTGCTGCCGCTGCTGATCTTCCTCGGCCTCGCCGGGCTGTTCCTGCTGCGGCTCTATGGCGGCGATCCCTCGAAAATCCCGTCGGCGCTGATCGGCCGGCCGGCGCCGCAGACCGCCCTGCCCGCGCTCGACGGCCTGGTGCGGGACGGTGCGCCGGTCCCCGGTCTCGATCCCGCCGCCTTCAAGGGCAAGGTCTCGGTCGTCAATGTCTGGGCGTCGTGGTGCGTGCCCTGCCACGACGAGGCGCCGCTGCTGACCGAGCTCGGCAAGGACAAGCGCTTCCAGATCATCGGCATCAACTACAAGGACTCGCCCGAGAATGCCCGGCGCTTCCTCGGCCGCTACGGCAATCCGTTCGGCATCGTCGGCGTCGACGGCAACGGCCGCGCCTCGATCGAATGGGGCGTCTATGGCGTGCCCGAGACCTTCCTGGTCGGGCGCGAGGGCACCATCGTCTACAAGCTGGTCGGCCCGGTGACTCCGGACAACGTCAACCGCGTGCTCAAGGCCGAGATCGAGAAGGCGCTCGCGGCGGGCAGTTGATAGCCGTTACTTGCGCTCACCTCTCCCCGTCCTTTACGGCGAGGGGCTTTGGACGGTGTTTGTAATAAACTCCGAGCCTATCCGTGGAGAGACCCTCACCCCACCCTCTCCCCGCATCCGCCTTCGCCCGAAGGCGGGCTTCGGCGGACAAGAGAGCGGGGCGAGGGAGCAGAGTGCTGATCACCCCTTCCGCACGTCGCCCGCGTCGGCCTCGCTCGCCTCCAGCGAGACCGGCTCAAGGTGATAGCGCTTGGTCAGCGGCATCTGGGCGATGGCGAAGATCATGGTCAGCGGCGTCACGCCGAACACCTTGAAGTTCACCCAGAAATCCGTGGTCTGCGTGCGCCAGACAAGCTCGTTGAGCACCGCCATGCCGGCGAAGAACAGCGCCCAGCGCAGGGTGAGGATGCGCCAGCCCTGCGGCGTCAGGTTGAACACCTGGTCGAACATGATGGCGATGAAGGACCGGCCGAACAACAGCCCGCCGCCGAGCACGGCCGCGAACAGCCCGTAGATGATGGTCGGCTTGACCTTGATGAAGGTCTCGTCGTGCAGCACCAGCGTCAGCGTGCCGAACACCAAGACGATCGCGCCGGTCACCAGCGCCATGATCGGCACGTGCCTGGTCACCACATAGGATGCGATCATCGCGGCCACGATCGCCACCATGAAGGCGCCGGTCGCGACGAACAGATGGTACTTGGCGTTGGCGATAAAGAACACGAGCAGTGGCCCGAGTTCGGTCGCCAGCTTGAACAGCGGATGCGGCTGGGTCTTGTCCATCAACTCTCTACTTTGATTTGAGGCATGACCCGATCCGAAAACCGGTGTCCACGTTTCGGGGTCATGCCTCGATTCCGGCAATTGCCTTGGCAAAATCCTTCGCCGCGAAGGGCGCGAGGTCCTCGACGCCTTCGCCGACGCCGATGAAATGCACCGGCAGCTTGTGCTTCTCCGACAGCGCGACAAGGATGCCGCCGCGCGCCGTGCCGTCAAGCTTGGTCATCACGAGCCCCGTGACGCCTGCCGTACGATGAAACGCCTCGACTTGCGACAACGCATTTTGTCCCACCGTGGCGTCGAGCACGAGCAGCACCGCGTGCGGCGCCGACGCATCGACCTTCCTGATGACGCGCACGACCTTTTCCAATTCGTTCATCAGCTCGGACTTGTTCTGCAGGCGGCCGGCGGTGTCGATCAGCAGCACGTCGCGCGCCTGCTCCTTGGCCGCGGTCAGCGCGCTGAAGGCAAGGCTCGCCGAATCCGAGCCCTGGGCGCCTGATATGACCGGCGACTTGGTGCGCTCGCCCCAGACCTTGAGCTGCTCGATCGCCGCGGCGCGGAAGGTGTCGCCGGCGGCCAGCATGACCTTGCGGCCCTCGGCGGAGAATTTCGAGGCCAGCTTGCCGATCGTCGTGGTCTTGCCAGAGCCGTTGACGCCGACCACCAAGATGACGAACGGCTGCTTCGCGGCATCGATCTCGAGCGGCTTCGCCACCGGCGACAGCACCTTCTCGACCTCGGTCGCGACCACGTCCTTGACCTCGTCGGCCGAGATCGCCTTGTCGTAGCGCCCCTTGCCGACAGCCTCCGCAATGCGGACCGCGACATCGGTACCGAGATCGGCGCGCAGCAGCACATCCTCGATGTCATCGAGCATGGCCGCATCGAGCTTGCGCTTGGTGACGAGGTCGGCGACCGCGGTCCCGATCGAACTCGAGGTTCGCTTCAGGCCGCCCTTCAGCCGCTGCCACCAGCTCTGTTTTGGAGTTCCCGCAGTGGTATCGTTCATGGCGCGGACGTGTTAGCCGTTTCGGCCCATAAACGAAAGTCTCGACGAATTGATCGATGTTCCCCAATTGACCGCGGAAGAAATCCTGGGCCGGGTGCTCCACCGCGACGGGCTGATGCTGGTGATCGACAAGCCGGCCGGCCTGCCGGTGCATCGCGGTCCCAAGGGCGGCCCCAATCTGGAGGCCTCGTTCGACGCGCTGCGGTTCGGCCTGCCGCGGCCGCCGGTGCTGGCGCATCGGCTGGACAAGGACACCTCGGGCTGCCTCGTCCTGGGACGCCACCGCAAGGCGACCGCCTCGCTCGGGCTGTTGTTCAAGCACAGCAAGATTGCGAAGACCTATTGGACCGTGGTCGAGGGCGGCCCTGCCGAGGATGAAGGCACAATCGACATGCCGCTCGGCCGGCTCAACGCCGAGCGCGGCTGGTGGCAGAAGCCGGACCCGGATGGCCAGAAGGCGATCACCAACTGGAAGGTGCTGGGGCGTGGCGACGGCCTCACCTGGCTCGCGATGGAGCCGGTCACCGGCCGCACCCATCAGCTGCGGGTGCATTCGGCGGCGATGGGCTGGCCGATCGTCGGCGACAATATCTATGGCAACGGCCCGCGCTTCGGCGAGCCGACCCTGCATCTGCATTCCCGCGAGATCGGCATCCCGATCTCCAGGAACAAGGACCCGGTGCATGTGGTCGCGCCGGCACCCGAGCACATGCGGAAGCGGCTCAAGGCCTGCGGCTGGAACGGCGACTAAGCATGATCCGGAAAAGTGCGAAGCGGTTTTCCGAAAGGATTATGCTCAAACAAAGAGCTAAAGCGCGATGACGATCCAGCCCAACCTCATCGCGCTTTAGCCTCCGTGATTTTACGGAGAATTATCCTTTACGGAACATTCAGGCCCATCCGATAGTCCTGAAGGCGGCTTAGAAAAGCGCGCCGGGACCGGACGGCTCAGGACGAGCAATGCTGAATGATGGACTAGCAATTGTCGACGAGGTCGAGGCTGCGATACGCGCCGGCTCCGCCGATAAATGCCTGGCCACGGCAAGGCGCGTCACCGGCCTTTTCCTCGCATCCGCCGGCAAGTTCAACAGCGAACAGATCGAGCTGTTCGACAACGTGCTCGAGCGTCTGGTGAAGACCATCGAGTTGCGCGCGCTCGCCGACATCAGCGCCCGGATGGCGCTCACCGACATCAGCGAGCAGCTCGCACCGGTCGCCCAGGCACCGCCCGCGATCATTCGCCGTCTCGCCAGCAATGACGAGATCAGGATCGCGCGGCCGATCCTGCAGGAATCGTCGCGGCTCAGCGCGGACGATTTGGTCGAGATCGCACGGACCAAGAGCGAGCAGCATCTGCTCGCCGTCGCCGGCCGCTGGTGGCTAAAGGAGGTCGTCACTGACGCGCTTCTGGCGCGTCGCTTTGCGAGCGTGAGCCACCGCCTGGTCACCAATCCCGGCGCCAAAGTATCGCCGGGCGGATTTGCCGTCATCCTCGCGCAGGCCGAGCACGATCCGGTGCTTGCGGTCGAGACCGGCATTCGCGCCGACCTGCCGTCGGAGCTCCGCCTTCAGCTCCTGCGCCGCGCGACGGAAGAGGTTCGCGGCCGTCTGCTGGAACGCGCCCCGCCCTATCTGTTCGAAGAAATCCGGCATGCGATCGCAGCGGTCGCCGCCGGCGTCGAGCGCGACATGTCGCAAGTCCGCGACTTCACCGCGGCCAAGCACCACGTCGCGAAGCTGAAGGACGACGGCGAGCTCAACGAAGCCTCACTGCTCGGTTTCGCCAGGCAGCGAAAATATGAAGAGACCATCGTTGCGCTGGCGTATCTTGCGCAGTCGAACATCGAGGTGATCCGCTCCCTGATGCAAAGCCTGCGCAGTGAGGGCCTGCTGGTGCCGTGCCGGGCAGCAGGCCTGAGTTGGGATACCGCCGCCGCGGTGATGGAATGTCGCTATACCACCGGCTCCATGGGACCGGTCGAACTCGCCCATGCGAAGAGCCAGTTCACGAAATTGACCCGCGAAAACGCAGATCGCCTGCTGCGGTTCTGGCAGGTTCGCGCGTCGCAGCCGGCAAGGCTGGGCGGGCGCACGCACTGAGTGCGTCATGCACGATGCGCATGTAGAGATTCAACCTGTCAAATAGCTCGTTCAGTATGATCACATGCGAAATGCAGGTGATCCGCTGCTCCGGACCCGCCATGCGCGGCTCCCCACATTCGTCGTCGTGGCGAAAGCCTGGACCCATAACCACCGCATTCTGTGACCGTGCGAGATCGCGGCCCCAGCGTCGCGCAGCAATTGAGATCTGGGGTAATGGGCCCCGGCCTGCGCCGGGAGAACAATGGGAGCGAACTTTCTCAGCGGCCCGATGCAATGAGCCGCGCACCGTCATGGCCGCGGATAGTCATCGCGCGTACCATGCCCGGCACATCTCTCTCGATCGCGACCGGCAGGAAGTGCTCGGTGCGGCCTTGCCGCTCGCTCTCGATCAGCACCTCGCGCATCGCGCCGACTTCCGCGTCAAGCCGGCGCAGCAGCGCGGCTTCGCCTGCCGCGCGCAGCCGCCTGGCGCGCTCCTTGATCGCGCCGCCATCGACCTGCGGCATCCGTGCGGCGGGCGTGCCCGGACGCCGCGAATAGGGAAACACGTGCAGGAAGGTGAGATCGCATTCCGCGACCAGATCGAGCGAACGCGCGAACATCTCTTCGGATTCGGTCGGGAAGCCCGCGATGATGTCGGCGCCGAGAGCGATGTCCGGCCGCAGCCGGCGGACCTGCGCGCAGAAATCGATCGCGTCCCGGCGTGAATGTCGGCGCTTCATCCGCTTCAGGATCATGTCATCGCCGGACTGCAACGACAGATGCAGATGCGGCATCAGCCGCGCATCGTCGGCGATGACATCGAGCAGGTCGCGATCCGCCTCGATCGAATCGATCGACGAGATGCGCAGCCGCTTCAGCTCGGGCACATGGCGCAGGATCTGCCGGGTCAACTGGCCGAGTTTCGGCGCGCCCGGCAGGTCGGCGCCATAGCTCGTGAGATCGACGCCGGTCAGCACGATCTCGGCATGGCCGCGCTCGACCAGCGCGCGGACCTGATCGACCACCGCGCCCATCGGCACCGAGCGCGAATTGCCGCGTCCGTAGGGGATGATACAGAAGGTGCAGCGATGGTCGCAGCCGTTCTGCACCTGCACGAATACGCGAGGCAGGCCGCGCTCGAAGCCGTCGAGCAGATGCGGCGCCATCTCGGTCACCGCCATGATGTCGGCGACGGCGACCTTCTCGCTTGTGTCGATGCCGAACGGCGCCTCGAACGCGGCGCGCGTGGCCTGCCAGGCGTCGCCACGCATCTTCTCGTCATTGCCGACGACGCGATCGACCTCGGCCATCTCGGCGAACATCCGGCTTTGCGTCTGCGCCGCACAGCCGGTGACGACGATGCGCGCATGCGGGCGTTCGCGTTTCAGCTTGCGGATCGACTGCCGCGCCTGCGCCACCGCCTCGTTGGTGACGGCGCAGCTGTTGATGACGATGGTGTCGCAAAGCCCCGCCTGCTCGGCTTCGCGGCGAATCACCTCGGACTCAAATGCGTTGAGGCGGCAGCCAAAGGTGACGACATCGACGCCCATAACCGATCTCACGCCCGATCAAGCGACGCTGGCGAATAGCGCCGGATCGAAGCGGCCCTCATATTCGAAATCGGCGGTGCCGGTCATCAGCACGTGATCGTCGCGCTCGCGCCACTCGATGCCGAGCTTGCCGCCGGGCAGCGTGATCTCGACGCTGCGATTGGCACGCTTCAGCCGCGCCGCCGCAACCGCCGTCGCGCAGGCCGCCGAGCCGCACGCTTTGGTGAGACCGGCGCCGCGCTCCCAGGTGCGGATCGTGATGTGGTCGCGATCGACGATATGGGCGAGGGTGATGTTGGCGCGTTCCGGAAAGATCGGGTGGTTTTCCAAAAGCGGGCCGAAACGTTCGAGATCGTAGGCATTGACGTCATCGACCCAGAAGATCGCATGCGGATTGCCCATCGAGACCACCGAGGGCGAATGCAACACCGGATTGTCGATCGGCCCGACCTGCAGCTCGATGTAGCGGGTGTCGCGAAATTCCTCAGCCAGCGGAATGTCCTGCCAGCCGAACTTCGGCGCGCCCATGTCGACGGTGTAGAGATCGGGCGCCGGCCCCTGCCAGCAATTGAGCAGGCCGGCGCGGGTCTGGAACGTCGCTGATGTCTGGCCGGTCTTCTCGAAAATCCGCCGCACCACGCAGCGCATGCCGTTGCCGCAGGCCCCGGCCTCCGAGCCGTCATTGTTGTAGATCGAGATGAACGCTTCGGTGCCGTCGAGCCGCGGCGGCTGCAGCACCATCAGCTGGTCATAGGGCACGCCGCCCGCCGGCGAAGCCACGGCGCGCGCCTCCGCTGCCGACACCTGTGCCCGACCTTGTACCGCTGAATCGCGCAGGTCGACGACGACGATCTCGTTGCCGATGCCGTTCATCTTGGCGAATGCGTGATTGGCGAGCGCGCTCATCGATTTTCCCAAATTCTGCCCGGTTATATGGCGAGTGGTGGCCAGTTAGCCAGCCTGAATGGCCCCATGACACATCTGTCATGGGACGAATGCAGAACTTGCGTGTTAGGAATATCGCACCTCGCGGACCGCGCGCCGGGACAGATCGAGCGGCCGTTCGAGGCAGGGGATGGAGAAAAACCAATGAACCGTATCAACACGCTCCGCGCGGCCCTGGTCGCGCTGCTGCCCTTGGCCGCGATCGCACTGGCAAGCCCGGCCCCTGCCCAGTCGCCGTCAGCCACGCCCGCTCCCGCAGCGAGCCCGACCCCTGCCCCTGCACCGTCGGCGACACCGGTGCCCCCGCCGGCCGAGACCAAGTCGCCGGCCGACAGCCCGGCCGCAGCGCAGACCCCGGCGCCGGCGCCGGCCGCCCCGGTGCAGACCGCCGATCCCTTCGGCGAGCCGTTCACGCTGGAGCCGAAAAAGGTCGTGATGCTGAAGGGCACGGCCAATTGGGATTCCGCCTTCGACGCCCTGATCGAGGCGTTCAAGCAGCTCACCGCGCTGCTCGACAAGGACGGCGTCAAGGCATCGGGCAATCCGATGATCGTCTACACCTCGACCGACGACACCGGCTTCACCTTCATCGCCGAGATCCCGGTCGATCAGGACGTCAAGAACCTCGGCAAGAACATGAGCATGGGCAATTCGCCCGACGGCAAGGCGCTGAAGTTCGTCCATCGCGGTTCCTACGACAACATGGACAACACCTATGAGGCGATCACCAACCACCTCGACGACAAGAAGCTCGAAGCCAAGGACACCTTTGTCGAGGAATACATCACCGATCCGCTGAAGACCGCGGAGGACAAGCTTGTGATCAACGTCTACGTACCCCTGAAGTGAGCCAGATGACCCATCGCCTTCTCCTTGGCCTCCCCTTCGGCCTCTCCTTCGCCGTCCCCCTGATCGCGACCACGCTGCTGGCTGCGCCCGTACTGGCCAATGACGACTTTCCGCCTGCGATTTCGGTCACCGGCGAGGCGACCGTGTCGGCGCCGCCCGACCAGGCGCAGCTTGACGCGGGCGTCACCACCGACGCCAAGACCGCACGCGAAGCCGCCGAAGCCAACAATGTGACGATGGGCAAGGTGCTGGCCGCACTGAAGGGCGCCGGGATCGCGGAGAAGGACTTTCAGACCTCGCGGCTGTCGCTGCAGCCGCAATTCGCCAATCGTGGGCCGTCGTCGCCGAACGCCCCGCCCAGCATCGTCGGCTACCATGCGAGCAATCGCGTCACGATCAGGCTGCACGATGTAAGCAAGGTCGCCAGCGTCATCGACGTGCTGGTCGGCGCCGGCGCCAACGATATCGGCGGGCTCAATTTCTCGGTGTCACAGGCCTCGAAGCTGCTCGACGAGGCGCGCGAAAAGGCGATCGCCGACGCCCGCCGCAAGGCCGAGATCTACGCCAAGGCCGCCGGCGTCACGCTCGGCGCACCCGTGAATATTGCGGAGGTCGGCTCGGCGCCGGTCCCGGTGTTCCGTCCCAAGATGGCGACGGCAGGCTTCGCCGCGCCGACGCCGGTGGCGCAAGGCGAGGAAACACTGACGGTCAATGTCAGCGTCTCCTGGGCGATCAAGGAGAAGTAATTCAAGGCAGCCAATTGACGTCGTCCCGGCGAAGGCCGGGACCCATTACCACCGAGTTTGGTTGTGAACGGAATCGTGGCCCCAGCGTCGCGCAACAATTAATATTTGGGGTAATGGGTCCCGGCCTTCGCCGGGACGACAGCATTTAGATTTCGAACACCTGCCCGGGCTTCAACGCGACAAACTTCCCGCGCGGCACCTTGGCGGCGTCGAGCGCTTCGCCAAGCGCCATCGCGGGCGCGTCGATCGCCTCGTCGGTCAACTGGAATGTGCCGTGGTGATGCGCCAGCGCCTGGGCGGCGCCGCAATCGGCCAACGCCTTCACCGCATCCTCCGGGTTCATGTGCTGGTCGCGCATGAACCAGCGCGGCTCATAGGCGCCGATCGGCAGGATCGCGAGCTGCAACGGTCCATACGCCTCGGCCACCCGGCGGAAATGTCCTCCGTCGCCGTAGCCGGAATCGCCAACGATGTAGAGCTTGCCGGCCGGCGTCTCCAAAACAAAACTCGCCCACAACGCCTTGTTGCGATCGAACAGCCCGCGCGCCGACCAGTGCCGCGTCGGCACCAGTGTCACGGCAAGGCCATTGCCGAGCTCGACGCGCTGATGCCAGTCGAAGGCCTCGGCTTTGATCGCGGCATCGGATGCGCGCATCGTGACGTCGTTGCCGAGCGGTGTGATCACGCGAGGACCAAATGCCCCCGCGAGCTTCGACAGCGTCGCGACGTCGAGATGGTCGTAGTGGCCGTGCGACACCAGCACGACATCGATCCTGGGCAGTTTATCGAATGCGATGCCGGGATCGTTGTGCCGCTTCGGCCCGGCGAAGCTGAACGGCGAGGCCCGCATCGACCACACCGGATCGAACAGGATGTTGAGGCCCGCGGTCTGGATCAGCCAGCTGGCATGACCGACAAAGCAGAGCCGCACCTTGTCGCCCTCGACGCGGGGCGGCGGCGTATCGGCATGGGGGCTCGGCGCCCATTCCGGCCAGACTGCGCGCTTCCGGCCGCCCCCGAACTGCCAGCGCAGCACCTCACCAAGCGATTTCGGCGGCGAGCCGTCCGGATCGAAGAAGTGCAGGCCGTCGAAATGATCGGACACGGGGCCGTCGTAGGTTTTCATGGTCATCATCCAGATCGAGGGCACACCGATCGCTGCGGCGGCTCCGGTCAAGGTTGCGAGAAGGCGGCGGCGGGTGATCAGCACGCGGGTTCCGGAATAGGAGGCAGGCTCCGGTTATATGGGTGGCAGCGGCGAATTCGGAACCAATAGGGCAAATCGACGTGATTTCAGTACCTTACTGTCCAGACTGAGCGGATTTCAGCGAAACTTTCCTTGACTTTGCCGCCCCGGCAGCGTTTAACCCGGCCACTTTCTCGGAAAGCTCCGTCTTTTCGACCCGCCGACTGGTCCTGGAGGCCAGAGGCCAACGCCCGACAGCGCGATGCGCCCTCGGGCGCGAAAGTGTTTGGATTTCCTTCTCCCTCGCCCCGCTCTTGCGGGGAGAGGGTCGGGGTGAGGAGCTCTCTCCGCGCACTGTGCGTGTGGATAGCCCTGTACCCCCTCACCCGCCGCGCAAATGCGCGGCGACCTCTCCCCGCAGGCGGGGAGAGGTAAAAGAGGACAACGGCATTGTTCGACAATCTGTCGGAACGGCTTGGTGGCATTCTCGATCGTCTGACGGGGCGCGGTGCGCTGACCGAAAAGGACGTCGATGCCGCAATGCGCGAGGTGCGCCGCGCGCTGCTCGAGGCCGACGTCGCGCTCGAGGTGGTCCGTAGCTTCATCGACCGGGTCCGCGAGCAGGCGATCGGCGCCACCGTCGTCAAGTCGGTGACGCCGGGCCAGATGGTGGTGAAGATCGTCCATGACGAGCTCGTCGCCACGCTCGGCTCCGACGGCCAGACCATCGATATCAACTCCGTGCCGCCGGTGCCGATCATGATGGTCGGTCTGCAAGGCTCCGGTAAGACCACCACCACCGCAAAGCTCGCGCGCCGCATGGTCCAGCGCGACAAGCGCAAGGTGCTGATGGCCTCGCTCGACGTCTACCGCCCGGCGGCGATGGAACAGCTCGCGGTGCTCGGCCGCGACCTCGACATTCCGACGCTGCCGATCGTCGCCGGCCAGATGCCGCCGCAGATCGCAAGGCGCGCGTTGGAGGCCGGCAAGCTCGGCGGCTACGACGTCGTGCTGCTCGACACCGCCGGCCGCACCACGCTCGACGAAGACATGATGAAGGAGGCGGCCGAGATCAAAGCCGCCGCCAACCCGCACGAAGTGCTGCTGGTCGCGGATAGCCTCACCGGCCAGGACGCGGTCAACCTCGCGCGCTCGTTCGACGAGCGCGTCGGCCTCACCGGCATCGTGCTGACGCGCGTTGACGGCGACGGCCGCGGCGGCGCCGCGCTGTCGATGCGCGCGGTCACCGGCAAGCCGATCAAGCTGATCGGCACCGGCGAAAAGACCGACGCGCTGGAAGACTTCCATCCGAACCGCATCGCCGGCCGCATCCTCGGCATGGGCGACGTGGTCTCGCTGGTCGAGAAGGCCGCCGCCAATATCGACGCCGAGAAGGCCGCGCGCACCGCCGAACGCATGCGCAAGGGTCAGTTCGACCTCAACGACATGCGCGAGCAGCTGCAGCAGATGGCGAATATGGGCGGCATCGGCGGCCTGATGGGCATGATGCCCGGCATCTCCAAGATGAAGAACCAGATCGCGGCGGCCGGCATCGACGACAAGATCCTGAAGCGCCAGGTCGCGATCATCGACTCGATGACGCGGCAGGAGCGCAAGAACCCGGACATCCTGAAGGCGAGCCGCAAGAAGCGCATCGCGGCAGGCGCTGGCCAGAGCGTCGAGCACGTCAACAAGCTGCTGAAGATGCACCGGAACATGGCCGACATGATGAAGGCCATGGGCAGCGGCAAACGCGGCCCGCTCGCCGGCATCGCGCAGGCGATGGGATTCGGCGGCGGCATGAAGCCGCCCTCGGCCGAGGAGATGAAGGCGCTCGCCGAGAAGATGCAGGGCGGCGCCGGCGGCGGCCTGCCCAATCTGCCGAAGGATTTGCCGGCCGGGCTGCGCGGCGGCTTGCCGAACGTGCCGGGCCTAACCGGCCTTTCCGGCAAGCCGATGCTGCCGGGCCTCGGCGGTTTCCCGGGCAAGAAGAAATGAGGAATTCGTCGCGACGGCTCGTATACGGCCGGCGCGACGCGGAATGCCAATCAATCGAACACATCGACCTTTGAAGGAGAACTGAATGTCCGTTGTTATCCGCCTCGCTCGCGCAGGCACCAAGAAGCGTCCGGTCTATCACGTCGTCGTCGCCGACTCGCGCTTCCCGCGCGATGGCCGCTTCATCGAGCGTCTCGGCCACTTCAACCCGCTGCTGCCGAAGGACAACGAGTCGCGCCTGAAGCTCGACATGGACAAGGTGAAGGCCTGGCTCGCCAAGGGCGCGCAGCCGTCGGATCGCGTGACCCGCTTCCTCGACGCCGCCGGCGTCAAGAAGCGCGCGCCGCGCAACAACCCGGAAAAGGCCGTGCCGCGCAAGGAGCGCAAGGCGCAGGCCGAAGCCGCCGCCAAGGCCTAAGCTGAACGGCGACCACGGTGGCTGCACCGGTCTGTGTCGCCCGTATCGGCGCTGCGCATGGCGTGCGCGGCGCCGTCAGGCTTTGGACCTTCACCGAAGATCCGCTGGCCGTGAAGGACTACGGTCCGCTGATGACCAGGGACGGCACGCGCCAGTTCGAGGTCACGCATGTGCGTGAGGCCAAGGACCATCTGGTGGTGACGCTGAAGGGCGTCGCCAGCCGCGATGATGCCGAACGGCTCAACGGGCTCGAGCTCTACGTTCCGCGCGACCGGCTGCCGGACACCGACGACGGCGAATACTACCACACCGATCTGATCGGGCTCGCCGCGGTGACGACGACGGAGCAGCCGCTCGGCAAGGTGATCGCGATCCATAATTTCGGCGCCGGCGACATCATCGAGATCGCCCCGCCGCAGGGCGCGACGATGCTGCTGCCGTTCACCAATGCCGTGGTGCCGACTGTCGATCTCGACGGCGGCCGCGTGGTGATCGACCTGCCCAAGGAAATTGACGGCGACGATCCGTCGGCCGCCTGACCGAGAATAATTTTCAACCCGTCATCCGGCCCTGCTGCTCGAGCCAGTCGCAGAACACCGCGCTGTGCGGATCGTTGCTGCGGCCCGCCGGAAAATACGCGAAGTAGCTCCGCGCCGGCAGGCTGACATCCGGAAACGGCGTCACCAGGCGCCCGGCCGCGAGATCATCCGCGATCAGCGCGGTCGGTCCCATCGCGACGCCGAGACTGTCGAGCGCGGCCTGGATCGTCAGATAGAAGTGATCGAAGGTCAGCGCGGCCGCCGGCTCCAGCGCGGATTGCCCGGCCTCGGTGAGCCAGTCGCGCCACAGCCGCGGCATCGACGTGACATGCAGCAGCGTGTGCCTGGAGAGGTCCGCGATCTCATTGAGCGGCAGCTGCGCCAATAGCGACGGACTGCACACCGGCAATCTCCGCTCCGACACCAGGAAGCGCGACGAGAAGCCGTGGAAGGTGTCGGGACCACCGCGGATCACGACGTCGAATGATTCAGACAACGCATCCACCGGATCGTTCGACGTGCTCAGGCGTACCTCGATATCCGGATGCTCGGCGCGAAACCGGCTCATCCGCGGCAGCAGCCAGCGCAGGCTGAAGGTCGCGAGCGCATTGACGCGCAACACCGCGACCGCCAGATCGCCGCGCCGCTCGCGATGCTGCTGCACGGCGGCGGAAATCCGGTCGAGCGCGGGCGCGAACTCTGCCAGCAATGCCGCGCCTGCCGGCGTCAGCACCACGCGCCGCACCGATCGCCGAAACAGCGACGGCGCCCCCAGCCATTCCTCGAGCAGGCGGATCTGCTGACTGACCGCGCCATGGGTCACGCTGAGCTCAGCGGCGGCTTCCTTGAAGCTGCCTAGCCGGGCGGCGGCCTCGAAGGCACGCACCGCATTGAGCGGCGGCAGGCTGCGGCGTGGGACGAACATGATCCCTCAACAAGATTTTCTAACGTATGATCCGATTATTACTGATTTGTGACAAGCGCCTTGGCGGCGCATACTGCCATGCAAGCTCCTTGTATAGCTTTCTTTTCTGGGGTCCCCTCCTGATGCTCGCCCGCCCAATCTTTAGATTTTCTTGCATTGGAGGGCGGCAATGAGCGTGTCGGCCGAAACCGGCACGACGCGGCTCGACCGTGCCCGGTCAACCCGCACCCTGACCGTGACCGGGCTCAACCACGCCCTCCACGATGGCTACACCGACGTCATCTACGTGCTGCTGCCGGTCTGGCAGGCCGAATTCGCGCTGAGCTACGGGCTGCTGGCGCTGCTGCGCGGGCTCTATGCCGGCGCCATGGCCGGGCTGCAGATTCCGGTCGGACGCATCGCGGAGCGGATCGACGGCAAGATCATCCTGATCGCGGGCACGGCGCTGTCGGCGCTCGGCTACGCGTTTGCCGGATTCTCCGGCGGTGTCATTGGCCTTGGCCTCGCCCTCGCGCTCTCCGGCGCGGGGTCGAGCACGCAGCATCCGATCGCTTCCGCCGCGGTGTCGCGCGCCTATGGCACGGCGGCGCGCGGGCCGCTCGGCATCTACAATTTCAGTGGTGATCTCGGCAAGGCGGCAATCCCGGCGCTGACCTCGATCCTGCTGGTGATCATGTCGTGGCGGCACGCGCTGCTCGTGCTCGCTCTCGCAGGCTTGCTCGTCGCGGTCTGCATTGCGCTCTGGATGCCGGCCGTCGGCAAGGGCGCCGAGCACAAGGCGGCATCAGCATCGCGCGGCGCCAGCACAGGCCGCGGCTTTCACTGGCTGCTCGCGATCGGAATTCTCGACACCGCGGTCAGGATGGGCTTTCTCACCTTCCTCCCGTTCCTGCTGCGCGACAAGGGCGCCTCGCTGCCGACCAACGGCCTTGCGCTGGCGCTGGTCTTCATCGGCGGCGCTGCGGGAAAATTCACATGCGGCTGGCTCGGCGCGCGGGTCGGGACGCTGCGCACCGTGCTGATCACCGAAGGCGGTACGGCGGCGCTGATCGCAGCCGTGCTGGCGCTGCCGCTCGCACCCGCTATCGTGCTGCTGCCGCTGCTCGGCGTGATGCTCAACGGCACCTCCTCGGTTCTCTACGGCACGGTGCCCGAACTCACCCCCGCGCATCAGACCGAGCGCGCCTTCGCGCTGTTCTATACCGGAACGATCGGATCGGGCGCGATCGCGCCTGTTATCTACGGCCTGCTTGGCGACGCGCTCGGCCCGTCGCTCGCGACCGCAGCAACCGCGCTCACGGCGCTGGCGATCTGTCCGCTTGCCGTCGCGCTCGCGCGGCATCTCGCTGACGATCCGACGACGGCGTGACCATAACGTGGGTTAGCCCGTAGATGGGGTAACGGGCCGGCCGCCCGCTCGCTACGGCGCAATTTGGAAGCGCGCTCGCGAGCGGCCTGTTGGTTGGAAGGCGGTCGTCCCTCAAACTGATGGTGTTCAACGGAGTCGGGCAAGCCCGCTCCAAGCATCATTAAGGGACGACCATGTACCACTATGCAGGAATTGACGTGTCTTTGGAATGCTCGAGCGTTTGCCTTGTCGATGGGACAGGCAAGATTTTGCGCGAGACGAAGGTTGCGAGCGAGCCGGCGGCGCTGATCGCCTGGTTCCGGTCGCTGGGTCTGGTACTGGAACGGATCGGGCTGGAGGCAGGCCCCTTGTCGCAATGGCTGTATGCGGGTCTGCGAGACGCAGGGCTTGCGGTCGAGCTGCTGGAAACGCGGCACGTTCGCGAAGCCTTCAAGTCGATGCCGGTGAAGACGGACCGCAACGATGCCCGCCGGATCGCGCAGTTGATGCGGCTCGGCTGGTTCCGGCCGGTGCACTGCAAGTCGGTCGCGGCGCAGGAGACCCGCGCCATCCTGACGGCGCGCAAGCTGCTGCAATCCAAGCTTCGCGATGTCGAGAACAGCCTGCGCGGCATACTTCGCGGTTTTGGCCTGAAGGTCGGTGCGACCACCGAGCGCACGTTCGCCGGACGCATCCGCGAGCTCGTGACCGGCCATCCCGGACTGGAGTTGGTCGCGGCGGCGCTGCTCCAAGCCCATGCGGTGCTGCTGCGGGAGTTCAAGAGCCTGGACAAGCACACCCAGAAGCTCGCCAGGACGCATCCATCCGCCAAGCTCCTGATGACAACGCCGTCCGTTGGTCCGATCGTGGCGCTCACCTATGCCGCGGCGATCGACGACCCGAAGCGCTTCCGCTCCTCGAAGGCCACGGGAGCCCACTTTGGGCTCACCCCGAAGAAGTACCAGTCCGGTGAGACCGACTACACCGGCCGCATCAGCAAGATCGGGGATGCCTCCGTGCGCGAGGCACTCTACCAGGCAGCTCACGTCATGCTGACCAAGCCGGTCAAGAATTGCTCGGCATTGAAGAGCTGGGCGATGCGGATCGCCCGGCGCGCAGGCATGCGCAAGGCCAAGGTAGCGCTGGCTCGCAAGCTCGCCGTGATCCTGCATCGCATGCTCGCCGACACCAAACCGTTCAACCCGATGACCAAGGCCATCTAGCCAGGAGCAGCAATCGGTTCCGGGCGGGCCACGACACCAGGCTCTCCCCGAGCGAAGTCCCTCCGCTGGGACGATGGATCCGGTCAGGCCGCCATCCGGGAAGTGGCTCACGACCACGCAATCCGTAGATTGGCCGGCCGGCTCCTCAATGCACCCCATCAGGCGACGGCCTTCGCGCCGATCCCGTACAGAAGCAAGTGCCCGGCGAGTGGATGACGCGAAAAGGGATTGACTAACCAAGGCCCGTTACAGAAGCCCGGATGAAGCGAAGCGTAATCCGGGGCACCCAATCCGCGCCGGCAGTCCCCCGGATTGCGCTTCGCTCCATCCGGGCTACTTAAGCAATGGTCTCACGGAGCATCCCAATGACAAGCACGCACAAGGCCTGGCGGCTGCACGCCCACAACGATCTGCGCTTCGAGGATGTCACGACGCCGATGCCCGCGCCCGATGGCGTCGTAGTGCGGATCGAGGCCGGCATGGTGCTGTCCTACACCAACAAGCTGCTGTCCGGCGCGCTGCCCTACAGCCTGCCGCCGATGCCGTTCGTGCCGGGCACCAATGCGATCGCGCGCGTCGTCGCCACCGGCGACAACGTCACGCATGTGCAAAGCGGCGACCGCGTATTTCTCAGCCCGCATCTGCGCGGCGACGTGCCGGATCGCGATCCGCCGCAGATCCTGATCGGCCTCACCGCCACGGTGACGACGCCGGAGGCGTTCGCGTTGCAGGCGCGCTGGCGCGACGGCGTATTCGCGGAGATCGCGCACTGGCCGGCCGCCTGCGTTACGCCACTTGCCAATCTCGACGATAAGCGGGCGACCGAGCTGATCGGGCTCGCAAAACTGATCGTGCCGTTCGGCGGCTTGCAGCGCTCCGGCCTGCGCGGCGGGCAGACCATCATTGTCAACGGCGCGACCGGCTATTTCGGTTCGGGCGGCGTGATGCTCGCGGTCGCGATGGGCGCGGGCCGCGTCGTCGCCGTCGGCCGCAAGGAGGCCGCGCTCGAGCAGTTGCGCGACGCGTTCGGCCCGCGCGTCATTCCCGCCGTCGTCAGCGGCGATGCCGCAGCCGACCTTGCGGTCATCCGCCGCGCCGCTGGCGGCAGCGCCGATGTCGCGCTCGATCTGCTCGGCGCCGCCAAGAGCACCTCGACCACGCTGTCCTCCCTGCGCGCGCTCAGGCGTGGCGGCCGGGTGGTGCTGATGGGCAGCGCCGAGGTGCCGCTCGAACTCTCGTTCCGCGAGATGCTGGCCAATGACTGGGAGGTGGTCGGGCAGTTCATGTACGACCGCACGGCACCAGGCCAGCTCGCCGGCCTCGCCGCCGAAGGCCTGCTGGACCTGCGCAAGATCAATGTCGCGACCTTCAAGCTTGCCGACTTCCGCCGCGCGGTGGACGCGGCCGCCATGATGCAGAGCCTCGACCTCACGGCCGTGGTGCCGTAACCAGAGGCCATGACATCGCAAGACACCACAGCCCAGGCGACACCATGGCGCGCCACCGTGCTGACCCTGTTCCCGGACATGTTTCCGGGGCCGCTCGGCGTGAGCCTCGCCGGCAAGGCGCTGGCTGGCGGACTCTGGGCGCTGGAAGCGCGCGACATCCGGGCCTCGGCCACCGACAAGCACCGCAGCGTCGACGACACGCCGGCCGGCGGCGGCCCCGGCATGGTGCTGCGGGCCGATGTGCTGGCGGCGGCGATCGACGCCGCTGATATCGCGCCTGACCGTCCGCGCCTCTTGATGAGCCCGCGCGGTCGGCCATTGACCCAGACCCAGGTCGCGGAGCTGGCGGCCGGGCCCGGGCCCCTGATCGTCTGCGGCCGCTTCGAGGGCATCGACCAGCGGGTGATCGAGGCGCGGGGCCTCGAGGAGGTCTCGATCGGCGATTATGTGCTGTCCGGTGGCGAAATCGCCGCGATGGCCCTGATCGACGCCTGCGTCCGCCTGTTGCCGGGGGTGATGGGCAAGCAGGCCTCGGGAACCGAGGAAAGCTTTTCCGAAGGACTACTGGAATACCCCCAATACACCCGCCCACAGGCGTTCGAGGGCCGGCCAATCCCGGAAATCCTGATTTCCGGCGATCACGCCAAGGTCGCGGCTTGGCGGCTGGCCCAGTCCGAGGCCCTGACGGCGGCCCGGCGGCCCGACCTCTGGGCCCGCAAGGCCGGCCAAAAAGCCGCTCCGCGCCGGACAAAAAACAAGACAGACGGGTGACAAACCCTGCGCTTTGCCTTATACGGGCGGCCAAATCCGCACCCGCGCAGGATAGATGGACGTTTGCGCAGCCCGCGAAAGGCTGGGCGCGCCGCCGATGGAGATTTCAATGAACCTTATTCAGCAGCTCGAAAAAGAGCAGTTCGACAAACTCGCCGCCACCAAGGATATCCCGGAATTCGGCCCCGGCGACACCGTCATCGTCAACGTGAAGGTGGTCGAAGGCGAGCGTACCCGCGTGCAGGCCTATGAGGGCGTTTGCATCGGTCGTTCCGGTCAGGGCCTCAACGAGAGCTTCACCGTGCGCAAGATCTCCTACGGCGAAGGCGTCGAGCGCGTCTTCCCGGTGATGTCGCCGATGATCGACTCGATCAAGGTAGTGCGTCGCGGCAAGGTTCGTCGCGCCAAGCTTTATTATCTGCGCAACCTGCGCGGCAAGTCGGCCCGCATCGTCGAGAAGCAGGACCGCCAGACCGCCGTTGGCGAGTAACGTTTCCCTCAGGGATGTGACCGAAAGCGCGGGGCCTGCCCCGCGCTTTTTTGTTGCGGCATACCTATCTGACGTGCAGGCCCGCGCATGGATCGATTGTCGTGGGCGCGAGCCCTGTGTTAGAAATTTAGAATGGTTCCGGATCAAGCAAGCAAGCGCTGTCCAAGTCAGACCTGCAAGCGCGTCGTGATCGACGATCGCTCGCGGCTGCCCGGCCGCTTCTTCGGTCGCTTTGCGACGTCGGCAACGTCTGAGCTTAGACGCGCAGCGTAACGCTGCCTGGACGCTTTCGCCTGATCGCGCGCTTAAGACGCGCTCATGTCATCCCACCACTGAATTTCTTCTGGAGCTGAAGCTCATGTCCAAACCGACCACGCTGTACGACAAGATCTGGAACGACCATCTGGTCCACGAGGCCGACGACGGCACCTGCCTGCTCTATATCGATCGCCACCTGGTGCACGAGGTGACCTCGCCGCAGGCGTTCGAAGGGCTGCGCGCCGCCGGCCGCAAGGTGCACGCGCCCGAGAAGACGCTCGCCGTCGTCGACCACAACATCCCGACCACCGACCGTTCGAAGCCGAACCCCGACCCTGAAAGCATCGAGCAGATGCGGGTGATGGCCGAGAACGCCAAGGAATTCGGCATCGAGTATTACAACGAGTTCGACAAGCGCCAGGGCATCGTTCACGTCATCGGCCCGGAGCAGGGTTTTACGCTGCCCGGCACCACCATCGTCTGCGGTGATAGCCACACCTCGACGCATGGCGCGTTCGGCGCGCTCGCGCACGGCATCGGCACCTCCGAAGTCGAGCACGTGCTGGCGACGCAGACACTGATCCAGAAGAAGGCCAAGAACATGCGCGCGATCGTCGACGGCAAATTGCCCGAAGGCGTGACCGGCAAGGACATCATCCTGGCGATCATCGGCGAGATCGGCACCGCCGGCGGCACCGGCTACGTGCTGGAATATGCCGGCGAGGCGATCCGTGCGCTCTCGATGGAAGGCCGCATGACGGTCTGCAACATGTCGATCGAAGGCGGCGCGCGCGCCGGCCTGGTCGCGCCCGACCAGAAGGCGCTCGACTTCCTGCGCGGCCGCCCGAAGGCGCCGAAGGGCGCCGCCTGGGACGCCGCGATGCGCTACTGGGAGACGCTGCGCTCCGACGAGGGCGCGCATTTCGACCACGAGATCCGGCTCGATGCGGCCAAGCTGCCGCCGATCGTCACCTGGGGCACGAGCCCTGAGGACGTCATCTCGGTGACCGGCTTCGTGCCCGATCCCGACAAGATCGCCGATGAGGCCAAGCGCATCTCTAAGCATCGCGCGCTGAAATATATGGGCCTGATCGCCGGCACGAAGATCACCGACATCAAGCTCGACCGCGTCTTCATCGGCTCCTGCACCAACGGCCGCATCGAGGACCTGCGCGCTGCCGCGAAGATCGCCGAGGGCAAAACCGTCAACGGCAACGTCAACGCGATGATCGTGCCGGGCTCGGGCATTGTGAAGGAGCAGGCGGAAGCCGAAGGCCTCGACAAGATCTTCATTGCTGCCGGCTTCGACTGGCGCGAGCCGGGCTGCTCGATGTGCCTTGCGATGAACCCGGACAAGCTGAAGCCGGAAGAGCGCTGCGCCTCGACCTCGAACCGCAATTTCGAGGGCCGCCAGGGCTTCAAGGGCCGCACCCATCTGGTGTCGCCCGCGATGGCCGCGGCCGCCGCGATCGCCGGACACTTCGTCGACGTCCGCGACTGGCGGTAAGGTACGCGCCAGATTCTTTTTTGACGCGTTTTCTTCACGCGAACCGGGGCCACTTCGCTCGAAAACGCTATTGCTTCGTCTCAAGCTCGAGCCGTTTCGGAAACGGCTCGTTAACGGAGCGCACGCACACTGCCTACTTGCGAAAACAAGCCTTCGCAAGGAGCGCGTGCCGTGGCCGATAAACCCGAATTCGTCGACATGATCAGCGACGCGACGCGCCAGAAGCGCCGTCGTGCCGTGGCGCGCATCATCGATCCGCTTCCCGAGGTGAAGGAAACCTCGCGCCTCAGCCACTGGCCGCCGGAGCGCTGGACGCAATGGCGGATGGAAAACCTGACGCCGTGGAAGATAAAGTCCTGGAAGCTGAAGAACTGGGACTAACGCCCCTTTCTTGACGCGTTTTCTTCACGCGAAGCGGCGCCCACTTCGTTCGAACACGCTCCAGCGCGCAAAGAGAGGGACCCAACAAGACGGGCGCCGTGAGGCGCCCGCTGTCATTTCAAACTTTACCAATAGACGCGATACGGCCGCCAGTAGTGGCGGTGGTGCCACCACGGCCGGCAGATCCGGCGCGGTCCGTAATAGGTCCAGACCACCCGGCAACGGCGGTGATGATAATAGGCCGGGTAATAGTAGGACGATCCGTAGAAGAAGCGCCGGTGATGGAAGTGCCGGCGGTAATAGGGCCGATAGCCGTAGCGGTAACCGCCGCCGTAGAAGCGGTGGTAGCCACCATAATGGCGATGGAAGCCGCCATAGCGATAGCCGCCATGGAACGCCGGCGCGGCGCGGAAGCCGCCACCACGGAAGCCGCGGCCGTGAAATCCGCCGCCGTGGAATCCACCACCGCGGAAGCCGCCACCATGAAAACCTCCGCCGCCGTGGCCGCCACCGCCGTGCCGGACCTGGGTCGTCATGGCATCGGCCGCAGACCTTGCCGCGGGCGCGGCGGCCGGGCTTGCCAGCGACAGCGCTTCGGCGCGCTGCTGCGAAGCAACCGACAATGCGAAGACAGCGGCCGCCGCAACGCCGAGACGGCGCACCAATCCGCGCCGCAAATAGCTCTCCCTCATCTCTGAACCTCCCTGACAACGGCAACGAGCACCAAGCTGCATGGCAGCCGGTTTCATTGCGTTCATTGCAGTCGCTCCCGGCATGACGCTAGAAATCGCTGAGTGAATGCGCCATGAACGCGCAAAACGCTGCGGCGAAACGTCCGGGAGAAACGTCAGTGACTGTCTATGTGATCGTGCAACTCAAGATGACCGATCGCGCCGCCTATGATCGGTATCAGGCGCGCTTCTTCGACGTATTCAGGAAGTTCAACGGACGCCTGCTGTCGGCCGACGAACAGCCCGCGGTGCTCGAGGGCAGCTGGGATCGCGACAAGCTGGTGCTGATGTCATTCCCTGACGAAGCCGCATTCCGCGCCTGGTCGGAGTCGCCCGAATATGTCGAGATCTCCAGGGATCGCAAGGCGGGTGCGCAGGGCATTGTGCTGCTGGCGAAGGGCTTCGCGCCCTGAGGCGGACGGAGCAGCTCCGATCGGAGAGCTGCTCTCTTGTTGCACGGCTGATGTCGCGCACGGCGCGACTGCGTGCATCACCAGAACGGGCCGAACCCGAAGCCGAAGGTGAATGGCGCCGGCGCAGCATAGGGGTACGGCCGATAGTAATAGGGCCGCCCGTAATAATAGGAGCCGTACGGCCGATAATAGGAATAGGGCCGGTAGTACGGCCGGTAATAAGGACGGTAGCCGTAGTGATAGTGGCGACGATGGTAATGATGATAGCGCTGCGCGCTGATATCCGTTGCCTTGCCTACTTGCCGCTGCGGTGCCGCGGCCTGCGGCTGGGCTGATGCCGCGGCGGTTGCCGATGCCGGCGCCGTCAACGCGAATGTACAAGCGACAGCCGCGACACCGATCCATCTCATCATGATCAACTCCTGCAGATTGCGATGGATATCATCTCGCGTGGGCGAATCTGCCGGTTTGATGGCTGAGAACGACAACAGGCCCGCTGCTCACGGGCCTGTGTCTCAACTGCGCTAATACGCCGCGCGATCAACGGCGCCAGTGGCGACGATGCCCCCAGCCGCGGTGATGTCCGCGATGCCAGCCACGATGCCACCCGCGCCCACCCCAGCGTACCTGCGTGGTCGCCTGGTTCGCGTTGTCCTGAACCGTGGCGGCTGTGCCCGGCGTGGCGAGCGACATCGCGCTTGCACGCTCGGCCGGCGCCGCCAACACCAACACGGCACCGACAGCCGCGAGCCCCAGAACCTTCATCGCCTTCATGAATTGTCTCCTTGATCCTTTGATGTCACGTCTTGCAGCGACGACTTGAACTTCTGCTTGACGCGTTTTCCTCACGCGAACCGGTGTCCGTCCCGCATCACGCGCGGGACAGGCTCCGCTGGAAAACGCTTCAGCTTTCGAATCGACGCCGTTGCCGCGACGCAGATCGCTAGCAGAATGCGGACGACGTGAATGGGAAGTGAATGACTGCGCCACGAACATGAATGCTGCCGGCGCGCTTCAGGTTCCGGCACTGCGCGCGATTTTTCGCGTTGGTGTGCAAACGACATAGACGATGGTCGTATCTCGCGTTCTGTCCGTTGCAGGATTGCCATGACACAAACGCGCACGCAGGTGGCTGCTTCGAACAGCCCTCGCGGCGCTCAGCTGTTCCATCATGCTCGGCGATGTCGCGCTCGCCGCCAAGGACCGGGCGACGACATCGGCACCGCAAGCCATCGCACGCGGATGCTGATGGCGGCGGCGGTTTATGGGCGACAGGTTTGATCGCGGCTGTTGCGATGATCGGCGCAACGCGCCGACATACGCGTAACTAGCCCGGCCGCCAGAAGCAGTTCATGCGCGGCGTGATCACGGTACCGCTCGGCCGGTGCTCCTGCACATAGGTCGCGGTGCAGTCGCGCACGGCGTTCGGACCGGGGTTGTAGCGCGGGATGACATCGGGTTCCCAATGATCGGGCCGGGACCGGTAGATCGGCACGCGCTTCAGCCGGCGGCGCTCGACGACGCGCGTGCGCGCGACCGGTGCCGCCTCGCCGACGCGCGCCTCAGCCGCCGCGCTCTGTGCCTGCGCCTCTGTCGCCGGGAGCGAGAGCCCGACTGCTACAGCCAACAGCGCTGTCGCCACGATCCGTTTCATTACGCCCACCCAAGCTCGATTCTTGAGCCCCATTCGTGGGCGGCACGGTCTCCCATTGCGCCGCCAAGGTCAACTGCGCTGGCGCCGCCGATAGCACTCGCGCTAAAGGAGTGTCATGTGGACCACAGAAAAAGCCCCCTCGCTGGCCGAGATGGAGGCCATGGCGCACGAGGTTTTCGAGCGCCTGCCCAAGACGTTCCGGGCCCTCTGCGAGGGCCTGATCATCCGCGTCGACGACTTTCCGACCGACGAGGTGCTCGACGAGATGCAGGCCGAGAGCGAGTTCGACCTGCTCGGCCTGTTTCAGGGCATCGGCCTGCCGCAGCAGAGCCATAGCGACGTGGCCCGGCTGCCCAACCTGGTCTGGCTGTACCGCCGGCCGATCCTGGATTACTGGGCGGAGCACGACGAGACCCTCGGCCACATCGTTCGCCACGTGCTGATCCATGAGATCGGGCACCATTTCGGCCTCTCCGACGCCGATATGGAGGCGATTGAGGCCGATGCGGGCTAGCCCTGCAGAAATGGCCCTTTTACCGCTGTCACATTCGCGATAAACATCCGGCCGATATCCGCTATTTTTTGCCCGGGAAGAGCACCGATGGATAAGTTCACCACGCTGGAAGGCGTCGCGGCGCCGCTGAAGATCATCAATGTCGACACCGACATGATCATTCCGAAGCAATACCTCAAGACCATCAAGCGCACCGGCCTTGGCAAGGGGCTTTTCTCCGAGCAGCGCTACAAGGATGACGGCAGCGAGAACCCGGATTTCGTCCTCAACCAGCCCGCCTATCGCAACGCGAAGGTGCTGGTCGCCGGCGACAATTTCGGCTGCGGCTCGAGCCGCGAGCACGCGCCCTGGGCACTGCTCGACTTCGGCATCCGCTGCGTGATCTCGACCTCGTTTGGCGACATCTTCTACAACAACTGCTTCAAGAACGGCATCCTGCCGATCCGCGTGTCGCAGGAGGACCTCGACAAGCTATTCGACGACGCCGAGCGCGGCGCCAACGCGACGCTGACCATCGACCTCCCCAACCAGGAGATCCGCGGTCCCGACGGCGGCAAGGTCAAGTTCGAGATCGACCCGTTCCGCAAGCACTGCCTGATCAACGGCCTCGACGACATCGGCCTGACGATGGAAAAGAAATCGTCGATCGACAGCTACGAGACGAAGCTTAGGGAACGCGCCTGGGCTTGAGGCTCAGCGCATCATCGTGCCCCGGTGCCGTCAGGCGCCGGGGCTTTTCTTTGCCGAATTCGCTCGCCGCAAACCCGCTGATAGCTGACGCGCATGCTGCCTGACATCGTCACCTTCTGGCACGGCTCGATGGACGCGCTGCGCCAGACCTGCCTGCGCTCGCAGGCGGCGGCGGGGCACAAGGTCACCGTCTACAGTTTCGATCCGATTCCCGGCCTGCCCGACGGTATCGGCAATGCCGAAGCCGAAGCCGTGCTGCCGCATTCGTTCGCGGAGAAGCTGCGCCCGGCGGAGCCCGACGGCTCGTGGCGCGACTGGACCATGCTGCAGTTCAGCGACTTCTTCCGCATGCGGCTGATGGCGCGGCGCGCCGGTCTCTGGCTCGACGCTGACGTGCTGCTGCTGAAGGGCGTCGAGCTCGATCCGGCCAAGCCCTATTTTGCCTGGGAGCGGCCGCGGCAGCTCGGCAACTCCGTGCTGTATCTGCCGCCCGACGATCCGATCGTGCGCGCGTTCGAGGCGCTGATGCAGCAGGACGAGCTGATCCCGGACTGGCTGGCGCTGCGCCATCGCCTGACCTTCGCGATGCGCCGGCTGCGCGGCAAATCCAACCGCCTCGCCGACATCCGTGTCGCAATCTACGGCCCGGCGGCACTCACCGCGCTGGCGCGCCGCGCGGGCGAGTTGCAGCACGCGCTGCCGAAGCGATCATTCTACGCCGTGCATGCCGAGCCGAAGCTGTTCTTCGAGCCGTCGGGTTTTTCGCGCTACCTGAACGATCCCGCGATCATCGGCCTGCACATCTCGCCGAAAGGGCGCGGCAAGGAGGCGCCGATCCCGGGCAGCCTCTACGCGTGGGCGGCGGAGAGGTTTGGAGCGTAACGCAAACACCGCTGCACCCTCTCCCCTTGTGGGAGAGGGTGGCTTCGCGAAGCGAAGCCGGGTGAGGGGTTCTCTCCCACGGGAGAATCCCGGAAGCGGAGATAACCCCTCATCCGGCGCTTCGCGCCACCTTCTCCCACAGGGGGAGAAGGAAGACGCTTCGCTGGGCTAATGCCCCATCGCGGCGATCGCATCGGCGATCGCGATGGTGCGCCTGGCCATCTCGGCGTGCAGGCGCTCGACCATGCGGCCGTCGAGCTGGATCGCGCCGCGCGAGGCGTTCTCCGGCTTCTCGAAGGCGGCAATGATCTTGCGCGCCTCGGCGACCTCGGCCTCCGGCGGCGTGAAGATCGCGTTGCAGGCATCGATGTGGCTCGGATGGATCAGCGTCTTGCCGTCGAAGCCGAGATCGCGGCCCTGCGCGCATTCCTCCGCGAAGCCGTCGACATTGCTGATGTCGCTGTAGGGCCCGTCGAGGATCTCGAGCCCGTGCGCGCGGGTCGCCAGGATGCAATGCGTGATCATCGGAATCATCGCCGCGCGGCCCGGCTTCATCCGGATCCGGGTTTCGCGGGCAATGTCGTTCGGCCCGAACACGAAGCCGGCGAGCCGGGTTTCGGAATCCTTCGATGCCGCGGCCAGCTTGTCGGCGTCGAGCACCGCGCGCGCGGTTTCGATCATCGCCCAGACCCGGATCGAGGCAGGCGCATTGATGTCGCTGAGGCGATCGGCGACGGCGTTGAGATCGTCGACGGTCGAGATCTTGGGAACCAGGATCCCGTCCGGCTGCGACTTGCCGGCCATGCCGATGTCGTCGACCCACCAGGGCGTGTCGAGCGCGTTGATGCGGATCAGCACCTCGCGCTTGCCAAAGCCCTTGGCCGCGACCGCCGTGGCGATCTGCTCCCGGGCTGTGGCCTTGGCGTCGGGGGCAACGGAATCCTCCAGGTCGAGGATAATGCCGTCCGCCGGCAGCGTCCGGGCCTTTTCCAGCGCCCGTGCATTCGATCCCGGCATGAACAACAAGCTGCGGCGCGGACGGGTCATCGACATTCTCCTGGAGGCTCGGGCTCCGCCGGTGGCCATTGTTTAGGCATCGGGCGGGAACCATTCTTCAACGCTGCCGTATCATCTCAGGCCACACGCCGAAAGTCTTGTTCCCGCTACCCGCATGTGGTTAGCCAGAGGCCATGAAATTCTTTCCGAAGCAGTTGATCGACGGCTACCGGACGTTCGCGACCCAGCGGCTGCCGACCGAGCAGTCGCGCTATCAGGATCTCTCGGAGCGCGGCCAGTTTCCCGAGACCATGGTGATCGGCTGTTGCGACTCCCGCGTCTCGCCGGAGGTGATCTTCGACGCCGGCCCCGGCGAGTTGTTCGTGGTCCGCAACATCGCCAATCTGGTTCCGGTCTATCAGCCCGACAGCAACGCCCACGGCGTCTCGGCCGCGCTGGAATATGCCGTGACCGTTTTGAAGGTGAAGAACATCGTGGTGCTGGGCCACGCGCAGTGCGGCGGCATCCGCGCCTTCGTCGACAAGATCAAGCCGCTCACGCCCGGCGACTTCATCGGCAAATGGATGCAGATGTTCATCAAGCCCGGCGAAATCGTCGAGCAACGCGAGCATGAGACCATGCAGGACTTCGTCGTCCGCATCGAGAAGGCCGCGGTGTTCCGCTCGCTGGAGAACCTGATGACGTTCCCATTCGTGCGCGAACGCGTCGAGAGCGGCGAGATGCAGCTGCACGGTGCCTATTTCGGCGTCGCCGAGGGCTCGCTGTTCGTGCTCGACCGGGTCGCGAAGGAATTCATCAGCGTCCGCGACGAGCTGAAATCAGACCAGTAATCTACTCGTTGCCGTGATGGCCGCTGCCCCAGCGGTCGGAGATCGCGAGCATGAAGGACGACACCACGAATACCAGGTGCACGCCGACCAGCCAGGCGAGCTTGCTGGGGTCGAACGCGGTATCGAGGTTCATGAACGCCTTCAGCACCTGAATCGCCGAGATCGCGACGATCGACGCCAGCAGTTTTTGCTTCAGGCCACCGAAATCGACCTTGGTCATCCAGTCCGGCCAATCCGGATGCCCTTCCGGATCGATCTTCGAGACGAAGTTCTCGTAGCCTGAGAACACCACGATCAGGATCAGATTGCCGGTCAGCGAGATGTCGATCAGCGCCAGCACGCCGAGAATGATGTCGGATTCCTTGGCATCCGGCACATGCAGGATGAAGTGCCACAGCTCCATGCAGAACTTGAACAGCAATGCCGCGAGGCTGATGACGAGACCGAAATAGAACGGCGCCATCAGCCAACGGCTGTTGAACAGCAGGTTCTCGAAACGACGTTCAACCCGCTTCAGCGTCGGATTGGGCCGATAGGTCCCCGGTTGTTCCGCTTCCGCCATGCCACGCGCTTCCTGACGACGTATTCCCGCGGCAGCTTTTATGCCGCCTTCTGCTTGGCGGTGATCAGCTTGCGGTTGATCAGGACTTCGGCGATCTGCACGGCATTGAGCGCCGCGCCCTTGCGCAGATTGTCCGACACGCACCAGAACGACAGGCCGTTCTCCACCGTCGCGTCCTCGCGGATGCGGCTGACATAGGTCGCGTCCTCGCCGGCAGCCTCATAGGGCGTGACGTAGCCGCCCGGCTCGTGCTTGTCGATCACGAGGCAGCCCGGCGCGCGGCGCAGGATGTCGCGCGCCTCGTCCGCCGTGATCGGATTGGCGAACTCGACATTGACGGCTTCGGAGTGACCGACGAAGACCGGCACGCGTACGCAGGTGGCGGCGAGCTTGATCTTCGGATCGAGGATCTTCTTGGTCTCCGCCATCATCTTCCACTCTTCCTTGGTGTAGCCGTCTTCCATGAAGACGTCGATCTGAGGAATGACGTTGAAGGCGATGCGCTTCGGAAACTTCTTATTGACCAGCTCGTCATTGGTGTAGACGGCCTTGGTCTGCGAGAACAATTCGTCCATTGCGTCCTTGCCGGCGCCCGACACCGATTGATAGGTCGAGACCACGACGCGCGTGATCGTCGCCTTGTCGTGCAGCGGCTTCAGCGCGACCACGAGCTGCGCGGTCGAGCAGTTCGGGTTGGCGATGATGTTCTTCTTGGTGAAGCCGGCGGTCGCATCCGCGTTCACTTCGGGCACGATCAGCGGCACGTCGGGGTCCATGCGCCAGGCCGAGGAGTTGTCGATCACGACGGCGCCGGCGGCGCCGATCTTGGGTGACCATTCCTTGGAGACCGAGCCGCCGGCCGACATCAGGCAGATGTCGATGTCGGAGAAGTCATAGTGCTCGAGCGCCTTCACCTTCAGCGTGCGGTCGCCATAGGAGACCTCGATGCCGACGCTGCGGCGCGAGGCCAGCACGACGACCTCGTCGGCGGGGAATTTGCGCTCGTCGAGAATGTTGAGCATTTCGCGCCCGACATTGCCGGTCGCTCCGACCACCGCGACTTTGTAACCCATCGTTCACTCTCCGACGAAAAATGCCCGTTCCCCCGCAGGCTGCGGAAAGGGAAGAGGCAGCGCTTCTATGCGAGAAACCCCGTCAAGACAACGTTGCGTAGCTTTTGAGCGTTTTGATGCGTTTATTTCGGGCCGATCCGGCCGCGCCCCATCATACGAGAATTCCGTCAGCACTGACGAGCTTCGTCGACGAGGTGTACGCCACGCTCTCCCGGCTGTTCGCCTATGTCGCCGTGCTCGCGCTGTTCGTCGTCCTCGGCAACTATCTATGGAAGCAACTGCCCGACGCAACGGCGATGGCGGCCCCTGCCGCCGCAGGCTGGAGCCCGGCCGGCCGCACGGCGCCGGCCTTTGCCGTAAGCCGGCTCGATCTGCGAGATAAAACAGAGACTTACGAGATCTTCCGGCACCCCGAGGGCGGCCGCAAGGACGCCTTCCGTTGGGCCGATGCCAACGGTGCAACAGTCGCCGAGCTGGAAATCTATCGCCCCGGCGGCGAGGCCATGGGGCCTGCGGTCACCGAGATTGCCGGGCGGCTCCACCCGGGCGGCGTCCGCGAGTTCGAGGCTGCCGGCATCGTCGACAGCAAGTTCGGCAGCGTCACCTTGCTGCGCCCGGCGCGGCAGGACGGCGACCGCGCCTGCCTCGGCTTCCTCAAGCAGGCCGACGCGCCTGACCTCCGGATCTCCGGCTGGACCTGCCAGGGCGCCAGCCTGCCGGCCCGGCGCGCCGCGATCATCTGCATGCTGAACCGCCTGACCCTGCTGGCCGCGGGCAACGATCCGCGGCTCGCCGCCCTGTTCGCGCATGCCGAGCTCAAGCGCACCGACTGCGTTACTTCCAGCGCGCCGGCCCTGTCGGCCGACTGGGTCATGGGCAGCGAGAACCCGCGCCTGCGCGGCGCCCTTTGATGGCGAGACCGTGGCAAAGCACTGGTTTTCATGAAACTTTTGCGCTTGGACACTCATTATCTCGGCCGGTGTGGCGCAATTGACCTAGTGACGGCCTCCCCACCATGGCTACAATGTGTTCCGAGTGATTTTGGCGGACGCGCCAGCCCCGACGGGGCCGTAATGACGAGGATGCGATGACCCTAGAATTCCCTGCCGCGAACAAGCTCGTGGTGTTGCTTGCCGCGGCTGCCGTCACCGCAACCGCGTTCGGCATGACCGCAGCCAGCGCGCAGAGCCCGAGCACGCGCAAGCAGCAGGAGCAGTATGACCGCGATGGCCGCCGCTACTACGGCGCGCAGGGTCCGAACCGGGTCTATCAGCAGGGTCCGCGCACCCGCGTTTACGTCACCACGCGCTCGTGGCTCGACGCCGGCACCGAAGTGCTGCCGGGCGACCGCAAGTTCAACGACTACGCCTATCCGCCGGAGATCGGTTATCCCTCGTTCGCGCGTGAGAACAACAACCGCCCGATCGATCGCCAGCCGCTCAGCCCGCCGGCCGATCTCGGCGGCTATCCGCGGAATTTCCCGCTGTACTGAGAATTTCGGCGAGCAGCCGATACGAAAATGCCCGGCTCCGGCCGGGCATTTTCATTTTTGGTGCTGTCATTCCGGGGCATCGCGCAGCGATGAACCCGGAATCTCGAGATTCTCAGGTGCGCAAGCGCACACCATAGTTCGATGCTACGCATCGCCCCGGAATGACGGCAGAGCCGTCACGCGTGCAGCTTCTGCAATTCCTTCAGGATCGCCTCGCCCATCTGGCTCGTGCTGGCCGGCGTGGTGCCTTCCGACTTGATGTCGGCGGTGCGCAGGCCGCTGGCGAGCACGGCCGCGATCGCGGCATCGACCTTGTCGGCGAGCTCGCCCATGTCGAAGGAATAGCGCAGCGCCATGCCGAACGACGAGATCATCGCGATCGGGTTGGCGAGGCCTCGGCCAGCGATATCGGGCGCCGAGCCGTGCACCGGCTCGAACAGCGAGCGCCGCTTCTTCGTCTTCGAGTCGACTTCGCCGAGCGAGGCCGATGGCAGCATGCCGAGCGAGCCGGTCAGCATCGCCGCGATGTCGGACAGCATGTCGCCGAACAGATTGTCGGTCACGATGACGTCGAACTGCTTCGGCGCCTTGACGAGGTTCATGCCGCCGGAATCGGCGAGCTGGTGCTCGAGCGTGACGTCCTTGTATTCGCGCGCGTGGACCTGGGTCATGACCTCGTTCCAGAGCACGCCCGACTTCATGACGTTGCGCTTCTCCATCGACGTCACCTTGTTGCGGCGCTTGCGCGCCAGGTCGAAGGCGACGCGGCCGATGCGCTCGATCTCGTAGGTGTCGTAGACTTGGGTGTCGACCGCGCGCTTCTGGCCGTTGCCGAGATCGGTGATGGTCTTCGGTTCGCCGAAATAGACGCCGCCGGTGAGCTCGCGGACGATCATGATATCGAGACCCTCAACCACGTCGCGCTTCAGGCTCGAGGCCTCGGCGAGCGCCGGGTAGCACACCGCCGGGCGCAGATTGGCGAACAGGCCGAGATCCTTGCGCAGCCGCAGCAGGCCGGCCTCGGGACGGACCTCATAGGGCACGCTGTCCCACTTCGGGCCGCCGACCGCGCCGAAGATCACGGCGTCCGCCGCCGTCGCCTTGGCCATGTCGCCCTCGGAGATCGACACCTTGTGGGCGTCATAGGCGGAGCCGCCGACCAGGCCCTGCTCGGTCTCGAACTTCGCGATGCCCTGCGCATTCAGCCAGTCGATCACGCGTTGCACCTCGGCCATCACTTCGGGGCCGATGCCGTCGCCGGGGAGAAGCAGCAGTTTATGGGTCGCCATGGTGTTACCTCGAGCTAATCGTTGTTGTCTTTGCCGGGCAAGAGCGCGAAGCGCGTCCTCGCACAGATGACCCGGCAATCCATCCCGCTTCGAAAGGTCTCTCTGAAGATGGATGGATGCCCGGGTCGAGCCCGGGCATGACGAGCGGGGGAAATCCGGCCGGAGTGCTAAAACGCCGGAGCCGGATTGGCAAGGCACCCCGGATCGGCCCAGAATGGTCCCAACGGGCAACCCGCGCCTTCAGAAGCCAACAAGACGGACCTCATGACCGCAGCCATCGTCTACGCCTTCGCCTCGGCGATTTTCCTCGGCGCCGGGGTGGTGCTGGCGCAGCTTGGCCTGCGCACCGTCGAGCCGCTGTCGGGCGCCGCGATCAGCGTGCCCACTTTCACCCTGCTATTCCTGGTGCTGTCGCCGCTGATCCTGCATGGCGAGCCGGTGGTCTGGCGTGCGCTGCCGATCTTCATGGCGATCGGGCTGTTCTTCCCGGCCTCGCTGACGCTCCTGACCTTTGCGTCAAACCGGGCGCTGGGACCGGTCATCACCTCGACGCTGGGCAATCTGGCGCCGCTGTTTGCGGTCACCGCCGCCGTGGTGCTGCTGCACGAGCCCTTGCTGCCGCAGCAGCTCATCGGCCTCGTCGTCGCGGTCGCGGGCGCCGCCATCATCACCGTGACGAGGCCGCGCGACCTCGGCCATTGGCGCAGCTGGGCGCTGCTGCTGCCGCTTACCAGCGCGCTGGTGCGCGGCATCGTGCCGCCGATCGCCAAGCTCGGCCTTGCGATCTGGCCGAGCCCGCTATGGGCCTGCCTGGTCGGCTACGTCATGTCCTCGCTGGTGGTGCTGACCGTGCAACGGGTCCGCAAGGGCAGCTTCATGGTGCAGGCGCCGCGCGAGGGCCGGTTCTGGTTCGCGCTGACCGGGATCAGCAACGGGCTCAGCGCGCTCAGCCTGTTCGCCGCGGTCCGCAACGGCCCGATCACGCTGGTGGCGCCGCTCGCCGCGATCTATCCGCTGGTCACCGTGGTGATGAGCGCGGTGGTGCTCAAGCATGTCGAGATCACCGCGCGGATCGTCGGCGGAACCCTGCTGACCGTGATCGGCGTCGCGCTGGTCCTGATCGCCTGATTGCCTGATACGCAAGACAGTGTTGCGGGCATCGGCGCTGGGCAGCGCCGCCGCGGCCTGTCACAATGGCCGCATTGCCGGAGTGAATTGTGAGAGCCCCCGCCCCGTCCTACCCGCATGCCGCGCGGCTGATCCTTATTCTGTCGCTCGCACCGACGGTCGGTCTCGGCATCGGCCGGTTTGCCTATTCGCTGGTGCTGCCCGACATGCGCGAGCAGCTGGCCTGGTCCTATTCGGCCGCCGGCTTCATGAACACGATCAACGCCGCCGGCTATCTGGTCGGCGCGCTGCTCGCCTCACGCCTGATTGAACGCTTCGGACTTGCCGCGTCGGTGCGCTGGTCGACGCTGGCCTGCGCGCTGTCGCTGGCGCTTTGCGCCCTCTCGGGCAATTTCGTGGTGCTGAGCTTTGCCCGCCTGCTGGTCGGCTTCGCCGCCGCGATCGGCTTTGTCGGCGGCGGCGCGCTTGCGGCAACCATCGCGCAATCGCGACCCGAACGCGCGAACTTCCTGCTCAGCCTGTTCTATGCCGGGCCGGGCGTCGGCATCTTGGCATCCGGATTGATCGCGCCCTTCGTGCTGCAGGGTTTCGGCGCCGGCTCGTGGTCGATCGTGTGGTGGGCGATGACGCTGCTTTCCGCGATCATGACCGTGCCGCTGATGCTGGCGCCGCTCCACGCCAACACCGCCGCCGGCGGTATCGTGCGGACCCAATTCGCTGTCATGCCGGTCCTGATCTACCTCGCCGCCTACTTTCTGTTCGGCGCCGGTTACATCGCCTACATGACTTTCATGATCGCCTATGTCCGGGACGGCGGCGGCGGCGCAGCTGCACAGAGCGCGTTCTGGAGCCTGATCGGCGTCAGCGCATTCGTCACGCCCTGGGTCTGGGGGCGGGTGCTGGCGCTCGACCGCGGCGGGCTCGCCACCACCATCATCCTCGGCGTCAACGCGCTCGGCGCCAGCCTGCCGATCTTCGGGCATTCGCCGCTGCTGCTGGCGATCTCGGCGCTGGTGTTCGGCGTCGCCTTCTTCGCCGTGGTCGGCTCGACCACCGCCTTCGTGCGTTTCAACTACCCGCCGCAATCCTGGCCGACCGCGATCGCGGCGATGACCATCGCCTTCGGCATCGGCCAGACGCTCGGACCGATCGTGGTCGGCGCCATCACCGACGCGGTCGGCAGCCTGTCATTCGCGTTGAACGTCTCGGCCGCGATGCTCGCGCTCGGCGCGCTGCTGTCGGCGTTTCAGAGGAAGGTCCCCTCCCAGCGTCGTCCCGGCGAAGGCCGGACCCATAACCACAAGCGGTTGTGATGGAAGGGAGCGTCTCCCCTCGTACCTATTCCCGCGGCCGCGGGGTATGGGTCCCGGCTCCCGTGCGCAATTGCGCATTAGGCCGGGACGACAGCGAGTTAGCTCCCGCTGAACGAATTGTAGCCCTGGTCTTCCCAGTAGCCGCCCTTGTAGTCGTTGGTGACTTCCATCGAGAGCACGTATTTCGGGTTCTTGAAGCCGAGCTTGGTCGGGACCCGGATCTTCATCGGAAAGCCGTAGGCGCGCGGCAGGATCTCGTCGCCGAATTTGAACGTCATCTGGGTCTGCGGGTGCAGCGCCGAGCGCATGTCGAGCGGCGAGTTGTAGCCGTCCTTGTCGGCGCACTGGAACCAGACATATTTGGCACGGGTGTCGGCGCCGACCAGCTTGAGGAAATCGCGCAAGGGTGTACCGGTCCAGCTGCCGATCGCGCTCCAGCCTTCGACGCAGATATGCCGCGTCACCTGCTTGACCTGCGGCAGCTTGTACAATTCGTCGAGCGTCCACGACTTCTTGTTCTCGACCAGCCCGCGCACCTCGAGCTTCCAGTCCGCTGCCGCAATCTCAGGCGCGTCGTCGAGATCGTAATAGGCGTTGAACGGGAACGGCTTGGTGATCATGCTCTCGGGGAAGGTCGGCGCCAGCGCATCCGGATTGAACATCCAGGCCTGCACCGCATCGTTGAACTTCGAGACCTGCTTGAGCATTTCCTCGGCTGACGACGAATCGACCACATCGCAGCCGGTGAGCAGCGTCAGCGCGCCGAGGCTGGTGCCCGCCGTGATGAAGCGGCGGCGCGTCAGCTCCGGCATCGTCTTCACCGCATCGCGCACGAGCAGCTTCTTGTCGACACCGGGGATCAGGAGCTTGCGGAGACGACCCATGACTACCTCCCTAGCGTCCGATGATCATGGCGCGCAGGCTCTTCGGCACCAGCAGCGCGAGCGCGACATGGATCACCAGGAAGGCGACGATCAGCGCCATGCAGGTGAAGTGAACGTAGCGGGCGAAATCGTAGCCGCCGAACAGCGACACCAGCCAATGCAGCTGCACCGGCTTCCACATCGACAGGCCGGACAGCACGATGACGACGCCGACCACGATGATGCCGGCATAGAGCAGCTTCTGCACCGAATTGTATTTGCTGAGATCGTCATGCGACAGCTTGAAGGCCAGCGCCGCCTTGGTGTCGGCAATCACGCCGCCGGGGGTGATCGGCAGCAGCTTCTTGCGGAAGCGGCCGGTGGCGAAACCCAGCGCCAGATAGACCAAGCCGTTGGCCATCAACAGCCACATCGCGGCGAAATGCCAGAGCAGCGCACCGCCGAGCCAGCCGCCGAGCGTAATGCTCCGCGAGAAGGTGAAGCTAAATAGCGGCGAGGCGTTGTAGATCTGCCAGCCGGACATGATCATCAGGATCATCGCGAAGGCGTTGATCCAGTGCACCATGCGCACCCAGACCGGCTGGATCGCCTTCGCGGGCGTCGCGGTCTCTGCCTGGTGGTCGCTGACGGCAAGGCTCGTCATGGGATGTCTCTGCTCGTGATCGTTACCAGGTTATACGCCCGGAACCGGCGTTCCGTTACGGGGTCAGGCATCATCAGTTTGATATAGGCTGCTTCACATGGTCACAAAAATGCGAGCCGGGCGAGGCGCCGGCTCGCTATGTCGCGGGTCCTTTGAGGGACTAAAGCAGGCCGCCAGGTGTTACGTCGCCGGCATCAGCACGGTATCGACCACATGGATGACGCCGTTCGACTGGTTGACGTTGGAAATCGTCACCATCGAGCTGCCGCCCTTGGCATCGACGATCCAGACCTTGCCGTCCTGCTTCTTGACGGTCAGCTCCTCGCCCTCGGCGGTCTTCAGCTTCTTGCCGTCGGTGAGGTCGGAGGCCTCGAGCTTGCCCGGCACCACATGGTAGGTGAGGATCTTGGTCAGCGTCGCCTTGTTCTCGGGCTTGACGAGGGTGTCGACGGTTCCGGCCGGCAGCTTGCCGAACGCGGCATTGGTCGGCGCGAACACCGTGAACGGGCCCTTGCCTTCCAGCGTGCCGACCAGGCCCGCAGCCTTCACTGCGGCGACGAGCGTGGTGTGATCCTTCGAGTTGACGGCGTTCTGCACGATGTTCTTCGACGGGAACATCGCGGCGCCGCCGACCATCACGGTCTTTTCCTCGGCACGGACCGGCGCCACGACAGTGGCGGTGATCGCAAGCGCGCTGAAGGCGGCGGCGGCGAGATAGGCAATACGCTTCGACATGGTTTCATCTCCCGATGAGTAGGCCGACCGGCGAGGCTTCGCCGGCGTTGAAGGGGCAACAACGGCGCGTGCTGGTTGATCAGTGCGTCGTCGTTGGCTGAGCTACGGCAGGCTTTCCGGACGGTTTCCGGAAATAATTCTTTGTGATTGTTGAAACCGGCCGGCGCGCGCTGCGTACACGCGACGCCTCGCGCTGCCCGGCATGCATTCCATTCAGCGGAATGGACGCGTGCGCTGCCGCGAGCAATTTGCTTGCCGCAGTCAGCTGATTGGTTCAGCTTGAGGTTGCGGCACAGCTTCGCAGAAAGCGGCCGCGGGGAGGCATCATGAGCAGCATCACGGCTGACGGCCACGCCGCACCTGCGGTGAACGATGCAAGTATCGACATCGGTCCGCTCGAGCAGAAGCACCTGCAATACGCCAACTACCGCGCGGTTGCGGACACAACCGAGATCACGAAAACGCATTGGCATATCGCCACCGCCAACGCGCTCGGCTGGGGCTTCGACGGCATGGACGGCGTGATCTTCGCGCTGATCTCGCCGATGGTGATCAAGGAATTTTCGCTGAGCCTGCCGGAGTACCGCTCCGGCATGCAGATCGCGCTGTTCGTCGGCATCGCGGGGCTTTACTTCTGGCCATGGCTCGCCGACCGCTACGGTCGCCGCACGCTGCTCGCCGTCAATATCGCGCTGTTCTCGCTCCTGATGCCGGGTCGCGGCGATGTCGCCGACCTTCGCGGTGTTCGTGATCGCGCGCTCGCTATTGTTCTTCGCGCTCAACGGCGAATGGTCGCTGGGCTCGATGCTGGTCGCGGAGACCTGGCCGGCCCGGCTGCGCGGCCGCGTCATCAGCATCACCCGCTCGGCCTGGTGCCTCGGCGCCACGCTCGCCGGCGCAATCACCGGGCTCGTGGCTGCCAATTTCGGCTGGCGCATCGCAGTGATGGTGCCCGGCGTGATCGCGCTGCTTGCGATCTATATCCGCTCCACCTGCCCGGAATCGCCCTATTGGGTGCGCGCGCAGGACCGCAAGCGGCGCATCTCGGAGACGCTGGCGCGCGGCGGCACGGTCAGCGCCGAGGACAGCGCCTGGTTCGGCAAGGCCAAGTCGGTCGGCATCCGCCAGGTGTTCATGCCCGACGTGCTGCCCGCCACGCTTGTTGCGCTGTTCGTCGCCTGCGCCTCGACCTGCATCTACGGCACGGTCGGCGCCTGGATGCCGCTGTATCTGTCGACCGAGAAGCACTGGTCGACCGCCGAGTACAGCCTGTTCTACGTGTTCTACGGGCTCTGCGGCTTCCTTGGACTGTGCTTGGTGGGCTGGCTGATCGACAAGATCGGCCGCCGTCGCACCTTCATCATCACCCTGATCGAGGGTGCGATCTTCATGACGCTCTGGGTCTATTCCGAAGACCGCGTGCTGCTATGGACGTTCGGGCTCGCCTGGTGTCTCGGCTTCCTCGGCTTCTGGGGGCCGAGCACGACGCTGACCGCGGAGATCTTCCCGACCCGCATCCGCGGCGCCGCCAACGGCGTGGTCTGGGCGATCGCCTATTTCGTCGGCTTCGTGCTGTTTCCCTTCGTCTCGATCGCGCTTCAGCAGCACACCGGCTCGTTCGCGCTGTCGTTCCTCTGCATCCCGGTGCTGATGATCGCGATGGCGATCGGCGTGTTCCTGTTCGTGCCGGAGCATACCGGGAAAGAGCTGAACGAGATCATCGAGTGAGTCGCGCGGGACTCCGTCGTTTGTAGCCCGGATCAAGCGCAGCGAGATCCGGAACCAGCCTCTCCGCGGGCAGACCGTCGGATTACGCTTCGCTCCATCCGGGCTACGGAGCTCCAACCTCCCCTTGAAAAGGGGAGGTCGCTTTGCTCGCAGAGCAAAGCGGGTGGGGATCAGCGCTCTCCGCATACAGCATAGCCTGCGGCTGACCCCCATCCCGGCCTTCCCCCTTTCAGGGGGAAGGAGAAGACGGACCTCATCTAATCCCGGTTCGCCGGCGTCTGGATGAAGCCGCGGTTGTGGGTCGGGCTGATCAGGATCTCGTTCATGCACACCCGTGCCGGCATGCTGGCGACGAAGGCGATGGTGCGGCCGCAATCCTCGGGCTGCAGCATCTTGGCCTGCTCGGCTTCGCTCGGCACCACCGGCCGCTGCTTCAGGATTGGGGTCGCGACCTCGCCCGGCGACAGGCAGCAAGCGCGCAGGCCGTTGACGCATTCGTCCATGTTGAAGGAATGGGTCAGCGCCAGCACGGCGTGCTTGGTCGTGGTGTAGGCCGGGCCCGGCATCTTCGAGACGTGGCGGCCGGCCCAGGAGGCGACGTTGATGATGCAGCCGTCCTTCTGCTTGCGCATCGTCGGCAGCACCGCGCGCATGCAGTAGAGCACGCCGTTGAGGTTGACCTCGACGAGCTTGTCCCAGCCTTCCAGTTCCATGTCGGCCCAGCTGCGCTTCGGCACGTTGATGCCGGCGCTGTTAACCAGGAGGTCGATGCGGTCGTGCCTGCCGACGATCGCCTCGGCGGCCTTGTTGACGTCGGCCTTGTTGCTGACATCGAGCGGGATTGCCTCGGCCTTGCCGCCCTTTTTGGTGATGTTGGCCACCACGCGGTCGAGCTCTTCCTTGCGGCGGCCGGAGACCACCACCGTCCAGCCGTCCGCAGCCAGGAATTCCGCCCCGGATTCGCCGATTCCAGTACCGCCGCCGGTAACCCAGGCCACGCGTTTCCCATTATTTGTCATGCAAACTGTCTCCGTTGCTTTCTGAAGGGCGTTTTTGCTAATCCAGCCGAAATCTTCCGGCCCTTCGCCCCTCGGGGAATCTTTGCATGAACACGACCACCAACGCCAACCTGTTTTCCCGCCTGTTCGACGGCCTCGACGACCCCAGCCGGCTCGCGATCGAGCAGCTCGACGGCAGCCGCATCTCCTATGGCGATCTGATCGCGCGCGCCGGCCAGATGGCGAACGTGCTGGTCGAGCGCGGCGTCAAGCCGGGCGACCGCGTCGCGGCGCAGACCGAGAAATCGGTTTCGGCCCTGGTGCTGTATCTCGCCACCGTGCGCGCCGGCGGCGTCTATCTGCCGCTCAACACCGCCTATACACTGAACGAGCTCGAATACTTCATCACCGACGCCGAGCCGGCGCTGGTGGTCTGCGATCCTTCCAAGCAGGACGGCATCAAGGCGATCGCCGCCAAGGTAGGCGCCAAGGTCGAGACGCTCGGTGCCAACGGCAACGGCTCGCTGACCGAGGCCGCCGACCAGGCGGCGAAGGAATTCGCCACCGTGCCGCGCGGCAACAATGATCTCGCCGCGATCCTCTACACGTCGGGCACCACCGGCCGCTCCAAGGGCGCGATGCTGTCGCACGACAATCTGGCCTCGAACTCGTACTCGCTGGTCGACTACTGGCGCTTCACCGACAAGGACGTGCTGATCCACGCGCTGCCGATCTATCACACCCACGGCCTGTTCGTGGCCAGCAACGTGACGCTGTTTGCGCGCGCCTCGATGATCTTCCTGCCGAAGTTCGATCCGGACGTGATCATCAAGCTGATGGCGCGCGCCACCGTGATGATGGGCGTGCCTACCTTCTATACCCGCCTGCTGCAGAATCCCGGCCTGAACAAGGACGCCACCGGGCACATGCGGCTGTTCATCTCGGGCTCGGCGCCGCTGCTCGCCGACACCCATCGCGAATGGTCTGATCGCACCGGCCACGCCGTGCTCGAGCGCTACGGCATGACCGAAACCAACATGAACACGAGCAACCCCTATGACGGCGACCGCGTACCCGGCGCCGTCGGCTTCGCGCTGCCCGGCGTCTCGGTGCGGGTCACCGATCCCGAGACCGGCAAGGAGGTTCCGCGGGAGACCATCGGCATGATCGAGGTCAACGGCCCGAACGTGTTCCAGGGCTACTGGCGGATGCCGGAGAAGACCAAGGCCGAATTCCGCGCCGACGGCTTCTTCATCACCGGCGACCTCGGCAAGATCGACGACAAGGGCTATGTCCACATCCTCGGCCGCGGCAAGGATCTTGTGATCTCGGGCGGCTTCAATGTCTATCCGAAGGAGATCGAGAGCGAGATCGACGCCATGCCCGGCGTGATCGAGTCAGCCGTGATCGGCGTGCCGCATGCCGATTTCGGCGAAGGCGTCACCGCCGTTCTGGTCTGCGCCAAGGGCGCCGATGTCAGCGAGGCCGCGGTGCTGAAGGCGCTCGACGGACGGCTGGCGAAGTTCAAGATGCCGAAGCGCGTCTTCGTCGTCGAGGAATTGCCGCGCAACGCGATGGGCAAGGTGCAGAAGAATATTTTGCGCGATACGTATAAGGATATCTACGCAAAGGGATGAAGCCGCAAGAACGTCGTGAGGGGTAGATGGAGCGGGAGCAGGCATCCAGATTAACGATCAACTCGTCATCGCGCACGAGGCGATGAAGAAGGCTCGAGTCGCGATTGCGGAGATCGGAAAACAGGAGCGGCTTGAATTGGATGGCCCGCTTTATGACCTCCTGCTCGAGCTGGAATGGCAGGTGATGCTACCGCTCTACGAACAGTTTCGCGACCTGATGAAGCTGGAGCTTCATGAAGAACTGCCTCCCCCGACCTCCGAACTGAAGTGGAGCGACGTGCGTCTCCCCCGCGACGCTACGGAAGCTGCGCTCGACGACATCATCATGTCGGCCCTGACATCGCGATGGCAGAAGGTCGCGATGATTATAGGGGTCGTGATGGCAGACTGCGAGAAACTGAAATTGCCAATAGCTCCTGAAATGATCGGAGCACGCTTGCGATTCTTGTCCCACGCCGGTCGGATCGAGGGTGTCGGAGACCTCCGACGGTGGGGTCACAGCGAAGTGCGGCTGAAGGACGAGCCGATCCCGATCAGTGCCCGCCCAGCAAGCTGATCACGAACCGTCCGCCGACAATGAAGAGATAGGCCCCGAACGCCACCTCCAGCGCCCGCTTCGACAGCGCGTGCGCGACCTTGACGCCGAGCGGCGCGGTGACCAGCGTGGTCGGCATTACCAGCAGCGCACCGATCAGCGAGACGTAACCGAGCGCGAACGGCAATTGCAGCGCGGCGACGTCGGGGAAGCGCGCGGCGGCGGGCCAGCCGGCATAGACGTAGCCCAGCGCACCGGGGATCGAGATCAGCACCGCGAGCGCGGAAGACGTCGCGACTGCCTGATGGATCGGCCGGCCGTAGAAGGTCATCAGCAAATTGGCGAACAGGCCGCCGCCGATGCCCATCAGCGTCGAGAGCAGGCCGACGAAGAAGCCATAGACGCGCATCAGGAAGCCCTTCGGCACGTCGTCGCCGAACTTCCAGGTCTCGCGCGCCAGTAACAATCGCGCGGCCGCCGACCACGCCACCATCACGAACACGATCTTGAACAGCCGCTCCGGCGCAAAGCGCGCGGTGACGCTGCCGGCGGCAACGCCGATCACGATCGGCAGCCACCAGCGCTTCAGGATCGCCATATCGACCGCGCCGCGACGATAATGGGCGCGGAACGAGCTTAGCGATGTCGGGATGATGATCGCGAGCGAGGTACCGATGCACAGCCGCATCCGCACCTCGAGCGGCACGCCGGCGAGGCGGAAGCATTCGTAGAACACCGGCACCAGGATCGCGCCACCGCCGATGCCGAACAGGCCGGCGAGAAAGCCGGACAGCGCCCCGACCGCAATCAGTAGCAGCGCAAGTTCGAGCAATTCCTTGGGATCGAGGCCGGCCATCATGTCCTTCGCATCGTCAGGAGGCGCCTGCCTCGGTGCGGTCGGCCAACCACAGTGCGACCAACGCTGCCACGGGAGCAGCGACCGCAATCAAGGCAAAGCGGAGTGGGATCGAGGACGTCGCGCCCTGCATCGGCAACGTCAGCACGTCGATTAACAGTCCGACGCAGGAGAAAACAAGCAGGATGGCCGGATCGTCGGCACCGGCACGTCCGCGCCGCTCGAGCGAAGTTGGACGGATGGACGTTGAGGCCATGTCGAACTCCTCAAATCGTGGAGCCGTGAGGCTAGACCCTTCTGAAAGACGGGGGTATTGCTGCAGATGAGCAGGCTCTCTTGCGAAATGCGGAAGGATCAGGCTTGGATCAGCTTGCGGCGATGGCGGCCTTTGTCCGCGCGGTCGAGAGCGGCAGCCTGTCGGCGGCCGCGCGCGCGCTGCCAAGCTCGCTGACCTCAGTGAGCCGGCAGATCAGCGCGCTCGAGGAGCATTTCGGCACCCGCCTGCTACTGCGTACCACCCGCCAGCTCGCGCTGACCGACGACGGACGCATCCTCTACGAGCGCGCGAAATCGATCCTCGGCGAGATCAGGGAGATCGAGGCGGCGCTGGCGCGCGACCCGCATCAGCCATCGGGACGGATCCGCGTCAGCTCGCCGAGTCTGATCGGTCGGCTCGTGATCGCGCCGCTGCTGGTCGAGTTTCTGCGCCGCTATCCGGCGCTGTCCGTCGACCTTCTGCTGGTCGACCGCGCCGTCGATATGGTCGACGAGGACATCCATCTGGCAATACGCATCGGCCGCTTGCGCGACTCGCAACTCGTGGCGCGCAAGCTCACCGATCTGCAGCTGATCGTGTGCGCGTCGCCGGACTATCTGGCCCGGCGCGGCGCGCCGCAGACACCGGTTGATCTTGCCGGGCATGACTGCCTGGTGTTTTCCGATTCGCCCGGCAGCGCGGAGTGGCGCTTTGCCGACGGCAGCAAGACGGGTCGCAAAATCCGCATATCCGGTCGGCTCTGGATGAATAGCCTCGACGCGCTGGTCAGCGCGGCGCGGGAGGGCGCCGGCATCGTCCGCGTGCCGTCCTGGCAAGTGCAGTCCGAACTCGCCGACGGTCGCCTGACGCGCCTGTTGATCGACCATGAGCCGGCGCCGACGCCGCTGCATCTGATGCTTCAGCCGTCACGTCTCGCATCGCCTAAGATCAGGGCATTTGTCGATTATCTGGTGGAACGCTGGGGCAAAATCGACGCCTTGCGCCCCCCGTTTGCGGGCAGCTGAGCGCGCCAATCGATCCTCGAACATCTCAATTCACTACTTGGTTCGCTCAACCTTGCATCTGGTATACCACACTGCGGATCAACCAGAATTCGGCAACTCTAACAATGAACTTCGGTTCGACCGAAGGCTATTTGGCCGTTGCGCGGGGTGATCCGACTCCGTAAATAGAACTCCTCTACCGCGTTCCCCGATGGGCCGGCCGCGGTCCCTCACAACATAAAGCCCGCCGATGACCGCCAGGATCGAACGACCGCTTTCACCCCATTTGCAGACCTACCGGTGGACGCTGACGATGGCGCTGTCCATCGTCCACCGCGCCACGGGTCTGGCCCTCTATTTCGGCACGCTGCTGCTGGCCTGGTGGCTGATCGCCGCCGCCTCCGGCCCCTCGGCTTACGCCAACGTCCAGGCCTTCACCGGCAGCGCGATCGGCAAGCTGATCGTGTTCGGCTACACATGGGCGCTGATGCACCATCTCTGCAGCGGCATCCGGCATTTCGTCTGGGACCTCGGCTACGGCTTCAAGGCCAATGAGCGCGAAGCCCTGACTTGGGGCGCGCTGGTCGCCGGCATCGCGTTGACCGTTTTGGTCTGGATCATTGCCTACGCCGTGGGAGGTGGACGATGAGCGGCCCCTCCTCGATGCGCACGCCGCTGGAGCGCGTCCGCGGCCTCGGCTCCGCGCACACCGGCACGGGCGATTTCTGGCGCCAGCGCCTCACCGCGGTTGCGATGACGCTGCTGATCGTTCCCGTGATCGTCGTGGTGATCACGCTGATCGGCCGCAACCATGCCGGCGCGGCGCAGATCCTCGGCTCGATCCCAATCGCCATCATCCTGCTGCTCTTCATCGTCGCCAGCACCTGGCACATGAAGATCGGCATGCAGGTCGTGATCGAGGACTACATCCATAACGAGAAGCTGAAGATCGCCAGCGTGATGGCGAACAACTTCTTCTGCGTCGCGGTCGCATTGGCCTCGATCTACGCAATCCTCAAATTGTCGTCGGGAGTTTGATCCATGGCCGGTGAAGGAAACGGCAAGGCCACCAACGGTGGCCCGGCCACGAACGGCAAGGCCTACCCGATCCAGGACCACACCTACGACGTCGTCGTGGTCGGCGCCGGCGGCGCGGGCCTGCGCGCAGTGGTCGGCTGTTCGGAAGCCGGGCTGCGCACCGCATGCATCACCAAGGTGTTCCCGACCCGCTCGCACACGGTGGCGGCGCAGGGCGGCATCTCGGCCTCGCTCGGCAACATGCATCAGGACGACTGGCGCTGGCACATGTACGACACCGTGAAGGGGTCGGACTGGCTCGGCGACCAGGACGCGATCGAATACATGGTGCGCAACGCGCCCGACGCGGTCTACGAGCTCGAGCACTGGGGCGTTCCGTTCTCGCGCACCGAGGACGGCAAGATCTATCAGCGCCCGTTCGGCGGCATGACCATCGACTTCGGCAAGAGCCAGGCACAGCGCACCTGCGCCGCCGCCGACCGCACCGGCCACGCCATGCTGCACACGATGTACGGCCAGTCGCTGCGCCACTCGGCCGAGTTCTTCATCGAGTTCTTCGCCATCGACCTGATCATGGACGATCAGGGCGTCTGCCGCGGCGTCATCGCGCTCAAGCTCGATGACGGCACGCTGCATCGCTTCCGCGCCCAGACCACGATCCTGGCGACCGGCGGCTATGGCCGCGCCTATGCCTCCTGCACCTCGGCGCACACCTGCACCGGCGACGGCGGCGGCATGGTGCTGCGCGCCGGCCTGCCGCTGCAGGACATGGAATTCGTCCAGTTCCATCCGACCGGCATCTACGGCTCGGGCTGCCTCGTCACCGAAGGCGCCCGCGGCGAAGGCGGCTATCTCGTCAACTCCGAGGGCGAGCGCTTCATGGAGCGCTATGCGCCGTCGGCCAAGGACCTCGCCTCGCGCGACGTCGTCTCGCGCGCGATGACGATCGAAATCCGCGAAGGCCGCGGCGTCGGCAAGAAGAAGGACCACATCTTCCTGCACCTCGACCACCTCGATCCGAAGGTGCTGCATGAGCGGCTGCCGGGCATCTCCGAATCGGCAAAGATCTTCGCCAATGTCGACGTCACCCGCGAGCCGATCCCGATCGTGCCGACCGTGCACTACAACATGGGCGGCATCGCCACGAATTATCACGCCGAGGTGCTGACCAAGCGCAATGGCGACGACAATTCGGTGGTGCCGGGCCTGATGGCGATCGGCGAAGCGGCCTGCGTCTCGGTGCACGGCGCCAACCGCCTCGGCTCCAACTCGCTGATCGACCTCGTGGTGTTCGGCCGCGCCGCGGCGCTGCGCCTTGCCGACAAGCTGACCGCGAACGCCAAGCAGCCGGAGCTGCCGAAGGATTCCGCCGACCTCGCGCTCGGCCGGCTCGATCATTTCCGCCATGCCTCCGGCGGCACGCCGACTGCGAAGCTGCGCGACAGCATGCAGCATGTGATGCAGAACAATTGCGCGGTGTTCCGCACCGGCGACGTGCTGCAGGAAGGCCAGAACCTGATCCACAAGGTCTATGGCGGCGTCGGCGACATCTCGGTGTCGGACCGCTCGCTGGTGTGGAATTCCGACCTGGTCGAGACGCTGGAATTCGACAATCTGATCGTGCAGGCGGTCGTGACGATGGATTCGGCGGCGAACCGCACCGAAAGCCGCGGCGCGCATGCGCGCGAGGACTTCCCGGACCGCAACGACAAGGACTGGATGAAGCACACGCTGACCTGGATCGATCCGGCCGGCAAGACCGCGATCGAGTACCGTCCGGTGCACAGCTACACGATGACCAATGACGTGCAGTACATCCCGCCGAAGGCGCGGGTCTACTGAGAACGAAGGCGAGCAAGCATGGTTGAATTCGCACTTCCGAAGAATTCGAAGATTTCCGGCGGCAAGACCTGGCCGAAGCCGGCCGGCGCCACCGAGACGCGCGAATTTCGGGTGTATCGCTGGAACCCGGACGACGGCAAGAATCCGAGCGTCGACACCTATCATGTCGACACCAATGATTGCGGTCCGATGGTGCTGGACGGCCTGATCTGGATCAAGAACCACATCGACCCGACGCTGACCTTCCGCCGCTCCTGCCGCGAAGGCGTCTGCGGCTCCTGCGCGATGAACATCGACGGCCAGAACACGCTGGCCTGCACCAAGTCGATGCACGACGTCGGTGCCGGCGGCGCGGTGAAGGTCAATCCGCTGCCGCACCAGCCGGTGGTGAAGGACCTGGTTCCGGACCTGACCAATTTCTACGCCCAATATGCCTCGATCGAGCCGTGGTTGAAGACCACGACGCCGACGCCGCAGAAGGAGTGGAGGCAGAGCCACGAGGACCGCGAGAAGCTCGACGGCCTCTACGAGTGCATCCTGTGCGCCTGCTGCTCGACCTCATGCCCGAGCTACTGGTGGAACAGCGAGCGCTTCCTCGGCCCCGCCGCGCTGCTGCAGGCAAACCGCTGGGTCACCGATTCCCGCGACGAAGCGACCGGCGAGCGGCTCGACAATCTCGAGGATCCGTTCCGCCTCTATCGCTGCCACACCATCATGAACTGCGCCAAGGCGTGTCCGAAGGGCCTCAACCCCTCCGAAGCGATCGCCGAGCTCAAGTTCAAGCTGGTCGAACGCCAAATCTGATCCGTTGCAGCCGCGGCTGGCGCTGTTATCAGCGGCCAGCCGCAGCGGGCCGGATCAGGATATCGGCGCCGACCGCATCGACGCCGGATCGATCGAGGTCGAGTACGACATCGACGATGCTGTGATCGTCCGGATCCATCGTCACGGTGAAGCCGAGATCGCGGCACATCCCGATCATCGTGGTGTTCTCGGTCAGCACCTGGCCGGACAGACGCTTCAATCCCTCCGACCGCGCATAGTGGATCAGGAGCTGCATCAGCGCCCAGCCGAGCCCTTTGCCCTTGAGATCGGACTGCAGCAGGATCGCGTATTCGGCATTCTCGTACAGCGAGTCCGAATGCAGCCGGACCGCACCCATCATCTCGCCGGTGTTCGGATCGAGCGCCACAAACGCCATCGCCCGCGCATAGTCGAGCTGGGTCAGGCGCGCGATGAAGGCGTGCGAGAATTCCTTCATCGCATGGAAGAAGCGCAGCCTGAGGTCTTCGGCGGTGACGCGCTTGAAGAACTCGCTCACCATCGGCTCGTCTTCCGGCCGCATCGGGCGCACCGTGACACGCGAGCCGTCGCGCAGCGCAAGCTCACCTTCCCATTGCGACGGATAGGGCCTGACGGCGAGCCGGGTGTGGCCGGCAAACAGCCGCGCCGGCTTGCGGATCGCGACCCGCGCATCGAGCGCGAGCACGCCGCTCTCGTCCGCCAGCATCGGATTGATGTCGAGCTCGGCGACCTCGGGAATGTCGGCCGCCATCTGCGCCAGCTTGACGAGGGTGAGCGGCACGACGTCCGCCGGGACCGCCGGCACATCGCCATAGCCGCCGAGCAGCCGCGAGACGCGGGTGCGCCCGATCAGTTCGCGAGCGAGATTCATGTCGAGCGGCGGCAGCGCCAGCGCCTTGTCGTTGATCACCTCGACCGCGGGGCCGCCACGCCCGAACACGATCACCGGACCGAAGGTCGGATCTTCGGCGATGCCGAGGATCAGTTCGCGCGCCGCGCGCCGCACGATCATCGGCTGGATCGTCACGCCTTGCAGGATGGCATCGGGCCGGGCACTTCGTGCCCGCGCCATGACGGTCCGGGCAGCTTCAACGACGCTGTCTTTCGTGCGCAGGTCGAGGATCACGCCGCCGACGTCGGAGGCGTGCCGGATGTCGCGCGAGAACACCCTGACCACGATCGCATGTCCCTCGGCGAGGAACGGCGCCGCCTTCTCGGCAGCGTCCTCGGCACTGTTGGCGACGAGCGTCGTCGCGATCGGAATACGATAGGCCGCGAACAGGGCGACGATCTCGGCCGGATCGAGCCAGGCGCGCCCTTCCGACAGCGCGTTCACGACGACATGGCGCGCCGCCGCCGTCTCCGGCGTGAACACCGATGCGCCGCCAGGCGGGGTTGCGGCGAGCGCGGTCGAGGCCTCGCGATAGCGCACCAGATACATGAAGGCGCGCACCGCATCGTCCTCGGTCGGGAAGTGCGGAATCCGTGCCGCCTCGAAGATCGCGCCGGTGCGCTCGTCGGCGCCGACCCAGGCCGCGAGCACCAGTGCGGCGACCGCACTCCGCTTCGTCCTGCGGTCGCGGACGCATTGCGCCACCGCCTCTGCAATTCCTTGGGCCGGCGCAACCGCGGTTTCCACATTCGCGACCAGCACCGCATCGCTGTTCGCATCATCGAGCAGTGCGCTGAGCGCCACCACGTAGCGATCGGCATCGGCATCGCCCGCGATGTCGACCGGATTGGCATAGGACCAGCCCGGCGGCAGCACCTTGTCGAGCCGTTCGATGGTCTCCGCCGTCAGTGTCGCAGGAACGCCGCCGAGCTCGGCCAGCCGGTCGGTCGCGAGGATGCCGAGCCCGCCGCCATTGGTCAGGATCGCCAGTCGGTTGCCGCGCGGAACGAAGCCGCGGCCAAGCAGTTCGGCGCAATCGAACAGCTGACGCAGGTCGTAGACGCGCAGCATGCCGGCGCGACGGAATGCGGCGTCGTAGACCGCATCGGAGCCGGCCAGCGCGCCGGTGTGGGTCGCGGCGGCCTTGGCGCCCTGCTCCATCCGTCCCGACTTGACGATGACGACCGGCTTCAGCCGCGCCGCGGCGCGCGCCGCCGACATGAACTTGCGCGCGTCCTTGACGGCTTCGAGATAGATCAGGATCGCGCTGGTGTGGTCGTCGAGCGCGAAATAATCCAGGAGGTCGGCGACGTCGACATCGAGCTGGTCGCCGATCGACGCGATGCCGGAGAAGCCGAGCCGCCGCTCCGCCGCCCATTCGATCATCGCCGACGCGACCGCGCCGGACTGCGAGATCAGAGCAACGTGCCCGTCGGACGGCTGATGCGAGGCGAAGCTCGCATTGAGCTTGGCGCGCGGCACCATGACGCCGAGGCAATTCGGCCCGATCAGGCGCATGCCATGCCGTCGCGCCGTCTGCCCCGCGGTCTCCGCGAGCGAGCCCGGGCCATGGCCGAGACCGGCCGACAGGATCGCCGCGCCGACAACGCCGGCCGAAGCCGCCTCCGCGACGATCTCCGGAACCGCAGCCGCCGGTGCGCTGATGACGAGGAGGTCCGGAACGAATGGCAGCGATTTCAGGTCGGGAACGGTCGGCGCACCATCGACGTCGGCATAGTTCCGATTGACGACGCCGACGCGGCCGGTGAAGCCGCTCGCTCTGATGTTCCTGAGCACCGCCGCGCCGAGCGACGACGGACGCGGGCTGCCGCCGACGATTGCGATGCTTCGAGGCGAAAATAGCCGCTCCAGGCCGTACGTCGACATTGCATGGTCTCGCAGGGAACACGCGGAGGCGCCCGCTTCATGCGCCCTCGACCAACTCTACTGCTTCGCTTGGTTGCATGCACCTATCGCAGTTTCGAGTCGAGATGATGAAACTGTGTTGCCGATCAATGCAGGCCGAGCGCCTGCGCGAGGTTGAAAGTCAGGAAGCTCGCGACATAGGCCAGCGCGAGCATGTAGACGAACGTCACCACCATCCACTTCGCGCCGCCGGTCTCGCGGCGGATCACCGCGAGCGTCGAGGCGCATTGCGGGGCGAAGATGTACCAGACCAGCAGCGAGAGCGCGGTCGCCAGCGTCCATTTCTGCGCCAGCACCTGGCCGATCTGGTCCGCCGCCTCCTTGCCGCCCTCGATCGAATAGACCGTGCCGAGCGCCGCGACCGCGACCTCGCGCGCCGCCATGCCGGGGATCAGCGCCACCGCGATCTGCCAGTTGAAGCCGATCGGCCGCAGCAGCGGCTCGAGCGCATGGCCGATCATCGCGGCAAAGCTGTAGTTGATCGCCGGCCCCTCGGCGCCGGCCGGCGCCTGCGGGAACGAGGCCAGGAACCAGATCAGCACCATCATCGAGAGGATCGTGGTGCCGGCCCGGTACAGGAACATCTTGGCGCGGGTGAACACGCCGATCGCGATGCTCTTCGGCCGCGGCATCTTGTAGTCGGGCAATTCCAGCATGAACGGTGCCGGCGCGTGATCGCGCCACAAGAAGAATTTCGCGATCGCCGACACCGTCAGCGCGCTGGTGATGCCGGCGGCGTAGAGGCCGAACATCACGAGTCCCTGCAGATTGACGAAACCCCACAGCGTGGTCGCTGGAACGAAAGCGGAGATAATCAGCGTGTAGACCGGAATGCGCGCCGAGCACGTCATCAGCGGCGCGATCAGGATCGTGGTCAGGCGGTCGCGGCGATTGTCGATGACGCGCGTCGCCATGATGCCGGGAATGGCGCAGGCAAAGCTCGACAACAGCGGAATGAAGGCGCGGCCATGCAGCCCGGCGCCGCCCATGATGCGGTCCATCAGGAACGCGGCGCGCGCCATGTAGCCGAAATCTTCCAACAGCAGGATGAACAGGAAGATGATGATGATCTGCGGCAGGAACACGATCACGCTGCCGACGCCGGAGATCACGCCGTTCTGCAGGAAGCTCTGCAACAGGCTCCAGCTTTCGGGCAGCAAATTGTGGATCAGCTGCCCGAGCGCGGCGAAGCTGTCCGACAGGAACTCCATCGCGGGCTGCGCCCAGGTGAACACCGCCTGGAACATCACGAACAGGATCACGGCCAGGATCACGAGACCCCAGACCGGATGCAGCACGACCGAATCGATCCGGTTGGTCAGCGTGTCGGGCTTGGTCGGCAGCGTCACCGCCGCCGCGATGATGCGGTCCGCCTCGCGCTGCGCCGCCTTGAGGTCGGCAATCGTCGGCGTCGTCCATTCGCTGGCCGCCGCCTCATGCGACTTGGAGAGGAATTCGTCGGTCCGCTTCAGGAGCTCGTCGATGCCGCCCTTGCGGACCGCGACCGAGGTCACGATCGGCAGTCCCAGCTCCTGCGACATCCGGTCGATGTCGATCGTGACGCCGCGGCGCTTGGCGATATCGATCATGTTGAGCACGAGCATCATCGGCCGGCCGACGCGCTTCAGCTCGAGCACCAGCCGCAGGGTCAGCCGCAGATTGGTGGCGTCCGCGACGCAGAGCACGAGGTCGGGCACCGCCTCGCCGTCGAAGCGGCCCAGCACGATGTCGCGGGTGATCTCCTCGTCCGGGCTGCGGCCGCGCAACGAATAGGTGCCGGGCAGGTCGAGCACGGTCACGCTGCGGCCCTCGGGCGTGACGAAGCCGCCGGACTTGCGCTCGACCGTGACGCCCGGATAGTTGGCGACCTTCTGACGGCTGCCGGTCAGGCTGTTGAACAGCGACGTCTTGCCGGTGTTCGGCGCGCCGACCAGCGCCAGGCGCAGGGATGCAGCGGTCATTCGACGATCACAGCCATGGCTTCGCTCCGGCGCAGCGCGATCGTGATGTTGTCGACGCGCACCGCGATCGGGTCCTTTCGGATCGTGCCTTCATGCAGGATTTCCACGCGCGCGCCCTCGACAAATCCCATCTCGACCAGGCGCTGCTCCAGCTCCTGCGGAGACAGCGATGAGCCCGTCACGAGCGCATCGAGCCTGATGATCTTTCCGACAAAACCGCGATCCGCATGTCCGAGCCGGACGTCCTGCAAATCATCCCGGGAGCTGTTTGGATCGCCTGTCATGCGGCCTGTTTTTCAGCAGGTAGTCACAGGGTCAAGCGTTTGCCCGTGAGAGGTTTTAGAACTCCTAAAAACAGCGCCCGGAAGCGCCATCCAGGCCGATTTTCCGCTTGACTGCCGGCGAGGCGCTAACGAGGTCGTGATGCCGCCGCGCCGCAGCCGCCCCGTGCTGCCCCGGACGCGAGCCGGCTGCGAATTGATCGATCCGGGTTGGCCTCCGGTAACCTTGACGGGTCGCGGAATGGCGAACGGGCGTCCGCGCCGCGCCCGGCGGCGCCGTTTCGCTTCCTCCCGCGCAACGGTTTGCGTTATGGTCCGCGCGGAGCCGGAGCGCCCGTGCAGACCGCACAACGCAATTCGCTGAGACTGCTGCAATTGATGATGGCCGCCGCGCTGGCCCTTCCGCTGGCGCTGTTCGTTTTTGCCTCCGCAATGTCCTGGATCTCGATCAGCGAGGCCGCCGACCGGGAGATCCAGCGCACGCTCGATGTCGCCCATGAGCATGCGCTGAAGGTGTTCGAGACCATCGATCGGGGCCTAGCCGAGGTCACCGAGGTCGTCCGCGGCATGGGCGATGCCGATATCGGCGCGCGCGAGAAGAGCCTGCACGAGCGGCTGCGGCAGGTCGCCATGGCGCTTCCCCAGGTGAAATCGGTCTGGGTGTTCGATGCCAACGGCCGTGCCCTCGTCAACAGCCTGGTGCAGCCGGCCCCCGACGTCGACTTCTCGGACCGGGATTACTTCCGGATCCATGCCCAGGGCGACATCGGCACCTATATCGGCGAGGTGCTGACGCCGCGGCCGCCCTATCAGGGCTCGCGGTTCTTCAGCGTCGGCCGGCGCCGCAACGGCGACGACGGCAGCTTTGCCGGCGTGATCCAGGCCTCCGTGCTTCCGGAATATTTCGAGAATTTCTACGCCAGGATCGGCCGCGAGCCGGGCAGCTTCCTGGCGCTGATCCGGACCGACGGCGCCGTGCTGGCGCATTTCCCTGCCGTTGGCCACGATGTCCGGTTCCAGCCGAGCGGCCCGCTCGGGCGGCAGATCGTCGCCAGTCCCGAGGCCGGGACGATGACGATCCAATCCCCAGCCGACGGCATCGAGCGGCGCATGCGCTATCAGCGGCTGGCGGAATACCCGGTCTATGTCAGTGCCGGCCTTGAAACCTCGGCGATCCAGTCGCGCTGGATGTCGACCATGGCCCAGCACCTGATCTTCGGGATCCCGGCCACCGCCCTGCTGTTCGGCCTGCTCGCACTCGCCTTCCGACGAACCCAGCGCCTGCAGGAGGAGGCCAACCGGCGCATCGAGGCCGAGGAGGCATTGCGGCACGGCCAGCGGCTCGAGGCACTCGGGCAGCTCACCGGCGGCGTCGCGCACGACTTCAACAACCTGCTCACCGTGATCCGCGCGTCGGTCGACATGTTGCGGCGGCCGGACCTGCCGGAGCCGCGGCGGCAGCGCTACATCGATGCGATCTCCAACACCGTGAACCGTGCCGCCAAGCTGACCAACCAGCTGCTTGCATTCGCGCGGCGGCAAACCCTCAAGCCCGAGGTGTTCGACGCCTGCCAGAATGTCCGCACCCTGAGCGAGATGATCGCAACCCTGATCGGCGCGCGCATCGAGATCACAGCGCAGGTGCCGGACGAGACCTGTCTCGTCAACGCCGATGCCGGCCAGTTCGAGACCGCCATCATCAACATGGCGGTGAACGCGCGCGACGCCATGGACGGCGTCGGCCGGCTCACGATCGCGGTCCGCGCCGTGGACAGACTGCCGTCCGCGACCAGCACGCCGCCGATCTCGCCCGGCCACGTCGCGGTGTCGGTGACCGACACCGGCGTCGGAATTCCACAGGAGCTGTTCGGCCGCATCTTCGAGCCGTTTTACACCACCAAGGAGGTCGGTCACGGCACCGGCCTTGGCCTGTCGCAGGTGTTCGGCTTCGCCAAGCAGTCCGGCGGCGAGGTGACCGTCACCAGCGAAGTCGGCAAGGGTGCGACATTCACGCTGTATCTGCCGCGCGTCGTCGGCGGGCATGGCGCGCAAGCGCAGCGCACCGAGGACGCGCCCTCGGTCGATCGGACCAACGCATCGGTCCTGATCGTCGAGGACAATGCCGAGGTCGGAAAGTTTGCCGCCGACACGCTGACCCAGCTCGGCTGCACCTGCGTGCTGGTGGACAACGCCACCCACGCGCTGGAGGAGCTCGCCGTCGACGCCGACCGGTTCGACCTGGTGTTCACCGACGTCGTGATGCCCGGCATGAGCGGCATCGAGCTTGCGGAAGAGATCCGCCGGCAGCGCCTCGATCTGCCGATCGTGCTCGCCTCCGGCTACAGCCAGGTGCTGTCGCAGCAGGGCAGCGGCGGCTTCGAGCTGCTGCAGAAGCCCTATTCGGCCGAGCAGCTCGCGCGCGTGCTGCACAAAGCAACGCGCTCGCGCCGGCTGAAGCGCGATCAGGCGCCGGCGGAGTGAGGTAGTTGCGCGGCACATCTCAAGCACGTTGTCGTCCTGGCGAAAGCCAGGACGACGATGAGGATAGGTCTCGTTTCAAGATATCGAATATCGGTGTCATCACCCGCGGGTGATCCAGTGTCCCAGAGACGGCTGTGCTTGAATCAAGAGGTCGCGGCGTACTGGATCGCCCGCATGCGCGGGCCTCAGCCCCTGAAGTCGTTGCAATCCGCGCGACTGACCGCCGGTCCCAGTGCGGAACCGGGTAATTTGCCTGGCGTTATCGTGCCATGGGCAAAGCTGAGGCAAAATCCAAATCGTCGGACGGGCCGTCGTCGGCCAGGACTGCATCGTCCCGGAAAGCGAGCGCAAAGGCGGCCGGTCAAGAGCGCAAGGATCCCGCGCCTAGCGAAGGGGATGAGAAGTCGGAATTCGTCGAGGTGATTGCCGAAGGCGGCGAGGATGTCGAACCGCCGCCGCCGGAAATCGTCGAACCCGATCCCGAATTGTCGGCCGAAGAGGCCGAACAGGCGCGCAAGGACTATTTGCTGACGCGGTTCTGGATCAGCGCGCGCGGCTATTGGGGCCGGAGCGGCGACCGGCTGGCGTGGCTGTTCACGATCGGCCTGCTGCTGCTGATCGTCGCCAATGTCGCCGTTCAGTACGGCATCAATGTCTGGAATCGCTCGATCTTCGATGCGATCGAAAAGCGCGACGCGGCCAGTGTCTTCCACCTGACGGCCATCTTCTTTCCGCTGGCGATCGGCAGCGTGCTGCTGGGGGTCGCGCAGGTGTTCGGCCGCATGGGCATCCAGCGGCGCTGGCGCGCCTGGCTGACCAACGCCGTCGTCTCGCGCTGGCTGACGAACGGCCGCTACTACCAGCTCAACCTCGTCGACGGCGATCACAAGAATCCGGAGTACCGGATCGCGGAGGATCTGCGGATCGCGACCGATTCTCCGGTCGACTTCGTCGCCGGCGTGACGTCGGCGCTGCTCTCGGCCGTCACTTTCATCGTCGTGCTCTGGACCATCGGCGGCGCGCTGACGGTGACGCTCGGCGGCTCGTCGATCAGCATCCCGGGCTTCCTGGTCATTGCCGCGATCATCTATGCGGCGATCGCGTCGGGCTCGATCACGGCGATCGGCCGCAGCTTCGCGCAGATCTCCGAGGACAAGAACCAGGCGGAAGCGGAATTCCGCTACATACTGACCCGCGTGCGGGAGAATGGCGAAAGCATCGCGCTGCTCGGCGGCGAAACCGAGGAGCGCGACGGCATCGACAAGACGTTCTCGAATGTGTTGCGGCAATGGGCGCGGCTCGCTGGGCAGCACATGCGCACGACGCTGGTGTCGCAGGGATCTAACCTCATTGCGCCGGTGGTACCCTTGCTGCTGTGCGCGCCAAAATTCCTCGACGGCAGCATGTCGCTCGGCCAGGTGATGCAGGCGGCCTCGGCCTTCACCATCGTGCAGACCGCGTTCGGCTGGCTGGTCGACAACTATCCGCGGCTCGCCGACTGGAACGCCTGCGCCCGGCGCATCGCCTCGCTGATGACGTCGCTTGACGGGCTCGAACGCGCCGAGACCGGCGACGGCTTCGGCCGCATCGAGCGCGGCGAGACCGCGGGCGAGGCCATGCTGAGCCTCAACGATCTCTCCGTCACACTGGACGACGGCACCGCCGTGGTCGGCGAGACCGAAGTGGTGATCGAACCGGGGGAGCGGCTATTGGTCGCCGGCGAATCCGGCACCGGCAAGAGCACGCTGGTGCGCGCCATCGCCGGGCTGTGGCCGTGGGGCGGCGGCAGTGTCGGCCTGCACGCGGACCGCCGATTGTTCATGCTGCCGCAAAAGCCCTACGTGCCCTCGGGCACGCTGCGGCGCGCGGTGGCCTATCCCGGCGCGGCGGAGGACTGGAGCGTCGATGAGATCAGCCGTGCCCTGCACAAGGTCGGCCTCGACCATCTCAAGGACAAGATCGAGGAGGACGCGCCGTGGGACCAGACCCTGTCCGGCGGCGAGAAGCAGCGGCTCGCCTTTGCCCGACTGCTGCTGCATGCCCCCGACATCGTCGTGCTCGACGAGGCGACGTCCGCGCTCGACGAGAAGAGCCAGGACAAGATGATGGAGACGGTGACGACGGAACTGCCGAAGGCGACTATCGTCAGCGTCGCCCACCGCGTCGAGCTCGAAGCGTTCCATAGCCGCAAGATCGTGCTGGAGCGCCGCAAGGGCGGCGCCAAACTGGTCAGCGACGTCGACCTGATCCCGCGCAAGGGCAAGCGAAGGCTGCTCGGCCGCTTCCTGCGGTAACGGCAGGCAGCGGGCAAGGCGGCGTAACGGGCGTTGGCGCTGCCGGCAAAACCGGCTATGCATGCCGCGCTTTCGACGAGGCCATGCGTGATCCCGAGCAACGACATATCGCCGGCGCCGTTCGGCGCCTTCGCGCCCAATGCGGCGCAGGCCGCCATCATCCGCCTGGCGCATGGCTCAGGATTGAAGCGCGGCGCATTCCGGCCCTGGCTGTCGAAACTGGTCAATCTGTTCGGCGCCGGACCGCTGGACGTGACCTATCAGGGCGCATCGTTCCGCTTTTATCATCAGCAAAGCGCGACCGAGCGCGGCGCGCTGTTCAATCCCGATTACAACCTTGAAGAACTCGCCTTCCTGCGGGCGCATGTCGGCGCGGATGGCACCTTCGTCGATCTCGGCGCCAATGTCGGCACCTATGCGCTGGCGCTGGCGCGCGATGTCGGGCCCGGCGGCAAGGTGATCGCGATCGAGCCGCATCCGGTGACGCATGCGCGGCTCAAATTCAACACCCAGGCCTCCGGCTTTCCGCAGGTGCGCCTGGTTGCGGCGGCCGCCGGCCCGACCGATGGCGAACTGATGATCGAGACCGACGGCGACAATCTCGGCGCCAGCCACATCGTCATCGGCACGCCGACGGGCAAGGCGTTCAAGGTGCCCTCGCTGCGGCTGCAACGCATCCTCGACGAGGCCGGCGCGAGCAAGGTCGATGCGCTCAAGATCGACGTCGAGGGTTTCGAGGACCGCGTGCTGATCGGCTTCTTCCGCGACGCGCCCCAGGCACTGTGGCCGCGCGCGGTGGTGATCGAGCATCTGTCGAAGGACGAATGGACCGACGACTGCATTGCGGACATGCATGCGCGCGGTTACGTCGAGCACGGCCGGACGCGGAGCAACACGCTGCTGGTGCGGAGTTGAGACCTGGCCGCGGCTGAGATCTGCTCCCTCTCCCGCTTGCGGAGGAGGTGCAACGAGTCTGTAGCGTCACACAACAAGGGAGGCTCGCGATGATCGACCATATCGGCTTTTCCGTCTCCGACTATCAACGCGCGAAGGCTTTCTACCAGACGGCGCTGGCGCCGCTCGGCTACGGCCTGATCATGGAAGTGCCCGCGGAGGTGACCGGGCACGCGCCCGCCGCGGGCTTCGGCGCCGACGGCAAGCCGGACTTCTGGATCGGCGGCGAAGGCGCAATGAACAAGCCGGTGCATATCGCCATCACGGCCAGGGACCGCGCTACCGTCGACGCCTTCTACAAGGCCGCGATGGCGGCCGGCGGCCGTGACAACGGCGCGCCCGGCATCCGTGCGCATTACCACCCGAACTATTACGGCGCATTCGTGCTCGATCCCGACGGCCACAATATCGAGGCGGTCTGCCACACGCCCGGGTGAAACATCGGAACGCCGCGGCGCGCGATCCGTTGTCGCTTCGAACTTCGATGGAGCGATCAATGCGCGCGACGCGATCTGGCGGCGGCAGCCGCGGGGCCTCGATATGATGCCGATCGAGCCTCCCGAGATTCCGCCGACGACGCCGGGCACACCGAGCGAACCGCCGCCGGGAATTCCGCCCGGCAGTCCGCGCCCCGAGATTCCGGAGCCGGTGCGCGAACCCGGCGAGCCGCCGCGACCGGACGAGTTGCCCGGCAAGACACCTGACGAATCACCGGTGCGCGGACCGCCTGGACCGTCCGGCCCGCCGCCTGCGACAGATCGACTCGCCGCCGGTGAGTCGCCCTTGCGCCCAAGTTCCACGTCGATTGCAAATGTGTAGGCGCGTTTCTTCTGAACGCGCGGTGAACAACCACACACGCAACCCGTTATAATGTCGAAATAAACTTCGCCGATGATTCGTGGCTCGCCACAATCCGGCCTAACGGCTGGCGGTTCATCGTCCTGCCGAATTGTTCGGTTCTCACTTTGCTTTCCTGCCCAGACTTTCCGCCGGGGACTCCTAGACAATGACAAAGCTTCGTCTCGTGCTGCTTGCCACGACTGCGCTGACGGTGATGCAATTCGCCACCTCAGCGTCGCACGCCCAAACTTCGCCGCTGGTCGTCGCACAGGCGCAGAAGGAAGAAACCGGACCTGACGGAAAGCCGAAGGCGCGGCCGGCGCCGGGCGCGCCGGGTGCGCCGGGTGCTCCCGCACGTCCCGCACCGCCGGCCGCAGCACCGCATCCGCAGGCGCCACCTCCCGCCGCGGCACCCGCGCATCCCGCTCCGCCGGCCGCAGCACCCGCGAAGCCGACCCCGCCTCCAGCCCCTGCCCGGCCCGAGCCGCCCGCAGCTGCACCGGCAAAGCCGACGCCGCCTCCGGCAGCCGCACCGCATCCGGCACCGCCGCCGGCTCCCGCACGGCCCGAGCCGCCTGCCGCGCGCCCGACGACGCCTCCGCCGTCGGCTGCTCCCGCACATCCCACACCGCCGCCGCCCGCGGCCGCACCCGCGAAGCCATCGCCGTCACCGGCACGGCCGGAGCCGCCCGCAGCAGCGCCTGCGAAGCCGACCCCGCCACCGCCGGCGGCCGCCCCCGCACATCCGACGCCACCGCCGCCGGCCGCAGCACCGCAGCGACCCGGCACGCCGCCGCCCGGCGCAGGACCCGCGCACACACCGCCGACGCCGGCGCCCGGCGCCACGCCGAATGCCGCGCCCGCAGCACGTCCCGGCACCCCGCCCACGGCGGCAACGCCGACACCGACGCCCGCAACGCCGGGAGCTCCGACAACGGCGCCGGCCGAACGCCGTCCCGGCGATCGTCCGGGTGGCGAACGCGGTGAACGTCCTGGCGGCGCCAAGCAACCGCCGGGCACGCCGCCCGCGGCGACGTCAACGCAGGCGCCTTCGGCAACGACAACGCCTCCGGCAGCAGGGGCACGACCGGGCACGCCGCCCGCCGCGACAGCTCCCGGTGCGACACCGACGCCGACACCTCCGGCAGCCGGCGCACAGCCCGCGCGTCCAGGCACCCCGCCTGCCGCAACAACGCCTCCGGCACCCGGCGCGACGCCGACGCCACCGGCGCCAGGTCAGCAGGGACGTCCGGCGACACCGCCCGGAACGCCGGCGACCCCGGGCGCGGCAATGGGCGCGCCCGGCGCGACCCCGGCTCCGGGTCAGCCGGCAGCACGTCCGGGCGTCGCGCCCGGCGTATCGCCAGCCCAGGGCGCCGCGATGGGCGCGCCCGCGCCATCGGTCGTCCCCGGCTCGGCCGCCGCAACGCCGCCGCCCGGCCGCGCGCAATATGCGCCGCCGACGGTTGCGCCCGCCTTCCGCGCCGCGCCTGCCGTCGCAGCGCCGCTGCCGCCGCCACCGCGCCATGACAACATCAAGCCGCTCGCGATCGGCGCCGCCGTCGGTGCCGGCGTGGTCGCCGGCGCCATCATCGGCGGCAGCATCGCCGACCTGCACAGCCAGCGGCAGGAGGTCGTCGAGGGCGGCCGCACCATCTACACCGAGCCGGACCGCGTCATCATCCGCGATCCGGGCGGCCAGGCCTATGTCCGCGGCGACGACGTCTATCGTTTCCGCTATGGCGCGCGCGATATCCGCACCGAGACGATCGGCGGCGAAACCCGCACCGTGGTGGTTCGTCCCGACGGCAGCGAGATCATCACGGTGGTCGGCTCCGACGGCCAGATGTTGCGCCGAATCCGGAGGGATACTGGCGGCCGCGAGGTCGTCATCATCGACAACAGCTATCGCGATCCGCGGGCGGTCGGCGGCTTCTATGTCGACGCCCCGCCGCCGGTGGTCAACATTCCCTACGATCGCTACATCGTCGATGCTCAGGACGCGTCGCCCGACGTGATCTACGAGACCATGGAGGCACCGCCGGTGCAGCGGATCGAACGGCGCTACTCGCTGGACGAGATCCGCTACAGCCCTAATATCCGCATGCAGATGCCGAGCATCGACGTCAACACGATCAACTTCGACTCCGGATCGTGGACCATCCCACCGGACCAGGCGGCGAGGCTGCAGGTGATCGCCGACGGCCTCAACCGGGCCATCCAGCGCAACCCGCGCGAGGTGTTCCTGATCGAGGGCCACACGGATGCGACCGGCAACGACACCGACAATCTGTCGCTGTCGGACCGCCGTGCGCAATCCGCCGCCGAGCTCTTGACGCAGCAGTTCGGTGTGCCGGCTGAGAACCTGACCTCGCAGGGCTATGGCTCTCAATATCCGAAGGAGCAGACCGACGGACCGAGCCGCATCAACCGGCGCGTCACCGTCCGCCGCATCACCCCGCTGCTCAACGGCGGCACCGCCTCGGCCGCGCCGCCGCGCTGAGCCGCCGCGACATGACGGAATGGCCGGGAGCGATCCCGGCCATTTTTGTTTGTTCTCCTTCCCCTGAAAGGGGGAAGGTCGGGATGGGGGTCAGCCGCAGGTGACGGTGTCTACGGAGAGAGCAGATCCCCACCCGCCTGCTCTCGCGAGCAAAGCGACCTCCGCTTTTCAAGGGGAGGTCGGAGAAGCCTCGCCGGTCACGCCAACCCTCCAACAGCAAACTTTGTTCATCTCGACCCCCGCAAGCGGGAGGGGTACAGCGGGCATGCCTCGTCTCAATCTCATCATGCGTTACTTGCCCGCACCCAGTCCCAGCGCCTCGACCATCACGCGGAACACTTCGGTGTTGTCCATCGAGCCGTGGACGCGCTCGCTGCCCGGGCCCGTCGCGGTGAGAATGACGTCCTCGCCGGAATGCACGCTGGCGCCGATCATCGCCGGCAGATTGCCGAAGCGCAGCACGACGCCGGGGACATCCTTGTACTTGTCATTGGCCTTGAACGTGTCGGGCTGGTCGGCCTTCACGGTCGGCTCGTTCGGATCGTCGAGTTTCGGGCGGAACGTCTCGTAGTGATCCGGCAGGCTGGCGGAGAAGATTGCAAGCCGCCGGCTGACATCGACGCGTGACGGATAACCTTCGGCGTCCGGCGCCGGATAATTCGGGAACCCGGCTTTCTCGTAGACACCGACGCGCTCGCGCAGCGGCACGTTGGGTGTCGCCGCCATGTCGTCATTGATGGTGCCGACCAGGCTGTTCGGATGGTTGTGGTCGGCCACGACCAGGATCAGCGTGTCGTCGTTGCGCGCTTTCGCCCAGTCCTTTGCGAGCCGCACCGCGTTGTCGAGCATGATGGTGTCGTAGACCGCGCGCTCCATGTCGAGCAGATGGGCGTATTTGTCGATCAGGCCGGACTCGATCATTAGGAAGAAGCCGGCCTCGTGCTTCGACAGCACCGTGAGCGCGGCCTGGACCTGCGCGGCCTGGACCTGCTCGGTCAGGTCCGGCTGTTCGGGGAATTTCCTGACGCCGCCTCCCTTGAGGAATTTGCGGTCAAGCGCGCCGTCCATGTTGCCGGCGGCGAACAGGCCGAGCAGTTGGCGGGTGTCCGGTTTGGCCGCGAGCGTGGCGAGTTCGCCTGCGGTCGTCGCGACCGGATAGCCGGCGTCGCGGAAGCGCGCGAGATAGTCGACATCGTCCTTGCGTTTCGATCCGGACGCGGATTGCGGCAGGAAGTTCGCGGAGCCGCCGCCCATCAGCACGTCGGGCTTCGCGTCAAAATATTGCGCGACGATCGCGTCATAGGCGGCGCGGCGGCGGGTATGCGCAACCATCGCCGCCGGCGTCGCGTCCTCGACCTCGGTGTTGGTGACGATGCCGACCTCGAGGCCCGCCCGGCGCTTGGCGAGGCTCGCGATGGTCTCGACCCTGGGATCGTCGAGCGGATCGGGCGTGCGATCGGCGTAGACGCCGAGCGCATTGACCGCGGCCTTGTGGCCGGTGGCGTAGGCGCTCGCGGCATTCGCCGAATCGGTGATGATCGAGTCCGAGCCGGCGGTCGCGACCAGCGCCATATGCGGCATGTCGTCGATCGCGAGCTTGCCGCGGCTCTTGCCCTCCGCGATTCCCTTGGAGAGGATTCGCGCGGCGACGCGATGCGACGGCGACATCCCGTCGCCGATGAACAGGATCACGTTCCTGGCCTTGCGTGCCCCGGTGTCGTAGACGGTCCAGGTCATCTTCCGGCTCTGCGTGCCGTCACTGACTTCGACGGCGACCTGCCCGGGCTTGACGAGCGAGACATCGCGCAGCACCAGCGCTGACTGCTCCCGGCCGGCCTCGTGCACGGTGAATGTGCCGCCCTGGCCGAACACCGCGGCATAGTCCGCGCCGTTCAGCGTGACCTTGAGCTTTGCTTGATCGACCACCCCCGGAAGCTCGACCTTGAAGTCGAATTTGGCGCCGACGAGGATATCGGCGCGATCGATCGGATAGATCGTCTGGGCGAACGCCGGCGCTGCCGACAACGCCAGCGTGACGGCCATCCCGGCAACTTGCTTGATCATGATCGATGCTCCGCTCTCGCGCATCATGCGCATCGGAGCGGAGGCTAGTTGCGGCGGATGACGGCGCAATGAGGCGCGCCGGGGCGTATTGCCGCAAGGCCGGCGTGATTTCAGCGCGCCATCTGCTGCGGATCGTAGAAGAAGCGCTCCTCGACCAGCTCCTCGCCGCGCCAGGTCTGCCAGGCGACCTCCTCCATGCTGCGGACCTTGCCGTCCTTGCCGGTGAATTCGAAGCGCCAGCAGATCGCCGAATGATCGCCGTCAAGCAGGAGCGGCCCGAGCCGCGTGGTCTTGACGCCGGCGACCGCGGCCAGCACCGCCGCCTCGCGCGCCGCCAGCGCCTCGCGGCCGACCCGCCACTCGCCGTCGTTCTCCTGGGTGCGGGCATCGACTGAATAGAAGTTCCTGATCGCGCCGACATGGTCGTTGGACTCGACCGTGTCAGCGAAGGCTTGCAACGTCCTAAGCGAGGGCATCGGGCATTCTCCATTTACCGACTTACAGTCGGTATTTATCGACTAGTAGTCGGTAAGTCAATTGGCTTGCGTCTGGAACTGGGCTAGAGATGCGCCATGGCAACCCAGGCCGAACGGCGCGAGAAAACCAGAGCCGCCATCGTCAAGGCGGCGCGGCGCATTTTTGGCGAGCGCGGCTTCGCCGCTGCGACGATGGACGACATCGCCGCCGGCGCGCGTGTTGCCAAGGGCGCGGTCTATCATCACTTCGCGACCAAGGAGGCGGTGTTCGAGGCGGTGTTCGAGCAGGTGTCGATCGACCTTGTTGCCGATCTCGACCGCATCTCGCGCGCCGAGAACGATCCGCCTGGCGGCGATGGCGGCGGGCACGCAGGGCTATTTCGCGGCGTGCTCGAAAGGCCCGACCGGCCAGATCATCTTGCGCGACGGCCCCGCCGTGCTCGGCTGGGAACGCTGGCGCGAGATCGACGCCAAGCATTTCGGCGGCAAGTTTCCGCGCGCGCTGGCCGCCGCGATGGATGCCGGCGTGATCGCCAAGCAGCCGATCGAGCCGCTGGCGCGGCTGCTGCTCGGCGCGGTGACGGAAGCCGCGGTTGCGGTCTCCGCGGGGCCGGATATCGGCAAGACCGGCACCGATTACGCGCGCGCGTTCCGCTCGCTGCTCGATGCGCTCAGGGTGAAGTAGGCAGGCCTCTCTCCCCACGTCGTCCCGGCGAAGGCCGGGACCCATAACCACAGGGAGGAGTCGTAAAAGCGCGCTGGAGCACCAGCGTGCTTCATAACCATGGCCGGTGGTTATGGGTCCCGGGTCGCGCTTCGCTTGCCCGGGACGACAAGGCGAGAGGGGTGCCGCCTCAGTCCTTGTCGTTCTCGAGCTGGAAGATCTGCGAGCCTTCGCCGCTCGAGATGAGGCCAGTCTTGTTGTACAGGCCGAGCTTGGCGCGGGTGTCAGCAATGTCGAGGTTGCGCATCGTCAGCTGGCCGATGCGGTCGGCCGGCGTGAAGGCGGCGTCCTCGACCTTCTCCATGCTGAGCCGCTCCGGCGCGTAGGTGAGGTTCGGGCTCTCGGTGTTTGATATCGAGTAGTCGTTGCCGCGGCGCAGCTCGAGCGTCACCTCGCCGGTGACGGCACGCGCCACCCAGCGCTGCGCGGTCTCGCGCAGCATCAAGGCCTGCGAATCGAACCAGCGGCCCTGATAGAGCAAGCGGCCGAGCCGCATGCCGCTGATGCGGTACTGCTCGATCGTATCCTCGTTGTGGATGCCGGTGACGAGGCGCTCATAGGCGATGTGCAAGAGTGCCATGCCGGGCGCCTCATAGATGCCGCGGCTCTTCGCTTCGATGATGCGGTTCTCGATCTGGTCACTCATGCCGAGGCCGTGGCGGCCGCCGATCGCATTGGCCTTGAGGAACAGCGCGACCGGATCTGCAAACGTCTTGCCGTTCAGCGCGACCGGCTGCCCCTCCTCGAAGCGCACCACGACCTTCTCGGCCTTGACGTCGCAATCGGCGCGCCAGAACGGCACGCCCATGATCGGGTTGACGATGGTGATGCCGCTCGCAAGGCTCTCGAGATCCTTGGCCTCATGCGTCGCGCCGAGCAGATTGCTGTCGGTCGAATAGGCCTTCTCCGCGCTCATCTTGTAGGCGAAGCCTTGCGCGGTCATGAACGCCGACATCTCGGCGCGGCCGCCGAGCTCGTCGATGAACTGCTGGTCGAGCCAGGGCTTGTAGATGCGCAGGCTCGGGTTGGTCAGCAGGCCGTAGCGATAGAAGCGCTCGATGTCGTTGCCCTTGAAGGTCGAGCCGTCGCCCCAGATGTTGACGCCGTCCTCCTGCATCGCCGCGACCAGCATCGTGCCGGTCACCGCGCGGCCGAGCGGCGTGGTGTTGAAATAGGTGATGCCGCCGGTCGAGATGTGGAACGCGCCGGACTGGATCGCGGCGATGCCCTCATGGACCAGCTGGGTGCGGCAATCGACGAGGCGGGCCTTCTCGGCGCCGAAATCCACCGCCTTGCGCGGGATCGCGTCGTAGTCGGCCTCGTCGGGCTGGCCGAGATTGGCGGTATAGGCGAAGACCTTGGCGCCTTTCAGCTTCATCCAGAGCAGCGCCGCCGAGGTGTCGAGCCCGCCCGAGAACGCGATGCCGACTTTTTCGCCAGTGGGCAGGCTTTTCAGAATCGTACTCATGGGACGGTCCAATCGGTCGAAATCAATGATGTTTCCGGGGTGGCGATATCAAATTTCCGAACGCTGAGCACGCCTTTAATCAGGCCCAAATCAGGCCTCGGTCTGGCTGGACGCCGCCTTGCCGCCCCGGCGCCAGCGCTGCATCCACCGGTAGCCGGGCATCGCAAGGCGCGTCAGCGCGGCATCGACCTGGGCGTCAGTCAGCCGGGTCGCTGCCCAGCGGTAGATCAGCGCGTAGAACAGCCAGACCGTGAAGAACGACACCAGGCCCGCGATCGCCACATCGGTGAAGAAATGGCCGCCAAAGGCCATGCGAAGCCCGCTGGTGACGATGCCGAACACGGTGGCCCCGGCAAAGGCCAGCGGCCGCCACGCGGGCGGCGTCAGCGCCGCCGGTGCATAGGTCCAGAACGCGGTGGCGCCCTCGCCGGAGAAGAACGAGCAGTTGCGCGGGCAGCCGCCGCGCGGGTCCCACCACGGCATGAATTGCAGGTCGCCGCCGAACTGCGTCACGAACACCGGCCGCGGCCGGCCCCAATAATTCTTGAAGGTGAAATTGGTGAGCACGCCGGCCGAGAGCAGCATCGTGGTGAGCAGGAACACCGCGGCGCGGCCGGACATCAGCATCGGCCGGTCCGGGCGGATGAATTTCCAGACGATGGTCACGATCGCCGGCAGCACCAGCGCCCAGGCGATCCACATCGCCGCATCGCGCGCGAACGACGCCACCGCGTCGAGCTTCAGCGGGAAGGTTTTCTGCGCCACATCGTAGAACAGCGCCGCCAGCTTCAGGTCGAGCTCGGGATAGATCCCGAACAGGATGCCGATGATGAGCGCCAGCCCCAGCGCAATGAAAAGTCCGGTCCGGTTCATGGCGCGCGGTTTAGCCGAGGCGGATGAGCATGGGAAGTGACGTCATCCCCGCGCAACGGCTTCGCCGTTGTCGCTGGAGGTGCGAGCTCTTGCGAGCCTCGAAGGATGCGGTCTTGCTGCGGCCCATCCTTCGAGACACCGTGCTGCGCACGGTTCCTCAGGATGACGGCGGTGTTTGCGGCCGCCGTTGCGACGGCAATGGCGGGGGCGGCGGCAACGGTCGCGCCGGCTCGCGCCAGGCGCCGGCGGTGCGGCCGGCGATCAGCCAGTAGACCAGGCCCGCGACGATGCCGGCCCCGGTCATGATCTCCATGTGCCGGCGCACGATGCCATGGAATTGCATCATGTCGGGATCGAACGGAACCAGGCCGAGATAGCACGCCGCGCCGACGATCGCGCCGCCGACGGCATAGGCCAGCACGCTCCGGATGAAGAACGCCTCGGTGATCAGCACCACGATCAACGCCGGCAGCAGCGCAAAGCCTGAGATAAAGATGAACCCGAAGCCGAGCACAACGTTGATCGCGCTCTGGTCGATCTGCCCGCCGAAATCGCTGATCTCGGGATACAGCACCGCGACGACCACGATGATCCCTGCCACGAAGCAGGCCATCAGGAAGCCGAAGGCGACGACGAACAGGCGGCCGATCAGGGCCATGCTACGACCTCCCCGTCATTGCGACGGAGCGAAGCAATCCATCTCGCAGCTCGCCGAGGCATGGATTGCTTCGTCGCTTCGCTCCTCGCAATGACGGATTGCATGGAGGGCGTCACACTCAATCCGTCATCGCCATCGCGCGCAGCGCCTGGCGCTCGCGGGCCGAGAGCTTTTCGGTCTCCGACTTGAGCTGGCCGCAGGCGGCGAGGATGTCGCGGCCGCGCGGCGTGCGCACCGGCGAGGAGTAGCCGGCGTTGAATATGTATTCGGAGAATTTTTCGATCTGCTCCCAGTCCGAGCATTCGTAGGCGGTGCCCGGCCACGGATTGAACGGGATCAGGTTGATCTTCGCCGGAATGCCCTTGAGCAGCTTCACCAGGAGCTTCGCGTCATCGAGCGAATCGTTGACCCCCTTGAGCATCACATATTCGAAGGTGATGCGCCGCGCGTTGGAGGCGCCGGGATAATCGCGGCAGGCTTGCAGCAATTCCTTGATCGGATATTTGCGGTTCAGCGGCACCAGCTCGTTGCGCAGCTCGTCGCGCACCGCATGCAAGGAGATCGCGAGCATCACGCCGATCTCGTCACCGGTGCGCTGGATGTTCGGCACCACGCCCGAGGTCGACAGCGTGATGCGCCGGCGCGAAATGCCGATGCCTTCATTGTCGGCGACGATCAGCAGCGCATCGCGCACCGCGTCGAAATTGTAGAGCGGCTCGCCCATCCCCATCATCACGATGTTGGTGACGCGGCGCGTGCCGTCCTCGCGGTCGGCCCAGTCATTCAGCCGGTCGCGCGCCACCATCACCTGGCCGACGATCTCGCCGGCGGTGAGGTTGCGCACCAGCCGCTGCGTGCCGGTGTGGCAGAATGCGCAGTTCAGCGTGCAGCCGACCTGCGAGGAAACGCACAGCGTGCCGCGATCGGTCTCGGGGATGTAGACGCACTCGACCTCGTGCGGCCGCTCGACCTTGTCGCCGCTCGGCAGCCGCAGCAGCCATTTGCGGGTGCCGTCATTGGAGATCTGCTCGGCGACCACCTCGGGACGATCGACGGTAAAATGCTTCTCGAGCTCGGCGCGCATGTCCTTCGAGACGTTGGTCATCTCGGCAAAGCTCTTGGCGCCGCGGAAATACATCCAGTTCCAGAGCTGCTGGGTGCGCATCTTGCGCTGGCCGGCCTGCACCCCGATCTCGCCCAGGCGATCGGCGATCTCGGCGCGCGACAGCCCGATCAGCGACGGCTTGGCCGGCGGCACGTAGGTCTCGAGCGGAACCTTCTCGACCAGCGCGCTGGCGCCGGAGACGGCATGGGTGGTCACGGTGTCGGTCATGAAACCTCAAATAGGCCTTCCAGCCGGTGCTGGAAAGCCACCGAATACCTCGATTTCAGGCCTTAAGTCGATTTTTAGAGCATGATCTTTCCGGAAAACCGCTTCACACTTTTCCGGATCATGCTCTAGCGTCGGCAGTCCTGCCCGAGCCGGTCGAGCGCCTGCGCCAGGCCCTTCAGCGAGAAGGTGTCTGTCGTCTCGGTGCCCTTGGCCGAGACGGCTTTTACCGTCAGTTCGGCCGATTTGCGCATGGACTCCACCATCCGCTCCTCCTCGGCCGCATTCTTGATCCAGAGGCCGTCGCCCTGCGTGTACATCGCATAGGTCCCGCCGCCGACCTGAAGCGTCGATTCGGAGCCCGGCTTCACCGTGTAGCCGATCATGATCGAGACTTCGTTGACGACCTTCTCCGCCGGACGGGTGGAGATGAAGGCATAGGCCGGATCACGCGGCCGGTTCGCCGGATTGGTCTTCGACGACGACGGCTTGGCGAGCGCAAAGCACACCTTCTTGCCGTTGGGCGATGCCGTGTACGCGCCCCAGGTCCCGAATTGGCCGATCAGCGTCGGCTCCGCGCCGCCGGCCGCAGCCGCCGCGGCCGAAGGCGCCGGCTTGGCTGCTTCCTTGGCCGTATCCTTCTTGGGCGCGGCCTGCGCCGGCGCGAGGGTGATGAACCCGCCCAGGATACAAGCAACCAGTGATGTCAGAATCTGCCGCACGGCCAACTGGTTCCCCCATCATTGTGACTGCAAGATGGCCCGGCGATTCCCCTCCGCCGGCTCGGATGGATAACCGGGAAACGCTTTTTTGGGAAGGCAGTTAGGCCGAAAGGCGAACGCCGCTCACCGTCGGGCGCGTAATCGCGACGCGTTATCACTTGGCGCGCGCAGCGCGCTGCTTCTCCCACTGCGCATCGGTCCATTGCAGCAGGTCCTCGGCACCGGAACTGCGTAAGTGCGAGCCGCCATCCTGCACCACCATCTCGCCGTTGATGTAGCCGGCCTGATCCGAGATCAGAAAGGTCGCGAGATTGGCGAGCTCCGAATGCTCGCCGGCGCGGCCGAGCGGATTGCGATGCGCCCAGCTCTCGCCGCGCCCTTCGGGGCGCAACTGTCCGGTCGCGCCTGCGGTCGGGAACGCGCCGGGCGCGATCGCGACGGTGCGGATGCCCTTCGGGCCCCACTCCACCGCCAGGCTCTTGGTCATCGCCAGCACGGCGGTCTTCGCCATCGCGGACGGCACCGTGAACGCGCGGCCGGTGATGGTCGAGGTCGACAGGATCGAGAGCACCACGCCCTTGTGCTTGCCGTCGATCCAGCGGCGGCCGGCGGCGAGCGTGCAGTACATCGTGCCATGCAGTGTCGGCGCGAGGATCGCGTCCGCCGCACGGAACGACAAATGTTCGCTCTGCGCAATAAAGGTTGCGGCAGCATTGTTGACGAGCACGTCGATCGGCGCGTCCTGCCAGACCTGATCCATCATCGCTTCGACCGCTGCGCCGTCGCGGATATCGCAGCGCGCGATGGAAACCTTGGCGTCGAGCTCGCTACGGAATTTTGCTGCGGTTTCCTCCAGCAGCCCCTCGCGCCGCCCGCAGATGATCAATTCGGCGCCGAGTTCGGCGAAGCGGTAGCCCATCGCAGCACCAAGGCCGGAGCCGCCGCCGGTGATCAGGATGCGCTTTTTTGCTAGCAGGCCTTTTTCAAACATAGTTTGATCCCTCCGCTTTGTATTGTCGCTCCGCCGCAAATCCGGCATGAAGCTTGTAGTCCAAGATCTTGCAGCTCTTTCTGCGTCCGAAACTCAGGTGTGTCCATGAAAGCCATCCTCTGCTCGCAATACTGTCAACCTGACGATCTCGTGCTGGCTGATGTGCCCGATCCGGTGGCGGCTCCCGGCGAAGCCGTGATCGCGATCAAGGCGGCGGCGCTGAATTTCTTCGACATCCTGATGATCCAGGGCAAGTACCAGATCAAGCCGCCGTTCCCGTTCTCGCCGGCTGCCGAAGTTGCCGGCGTGATCGAAAGCGTCGGCGCCGGCGTCACTGACCTGAAGGTCGGCGATCGCGTCGTCGCATCCTGCGGCCACAACGGCGCGCGCGACAAGATCGCGCTGCCGGCGAATTCGATCGTGAAGATTCCCGACAATCTCGACTACGACCGCGCCGCCGGCATCATCATCATCTACGGCACCGCGCTGCATGCGCTGGAAGATCGCGCGAGCCCGAAGCCGGGCGAGACGCTCGCGGTGCTGGGGGCCGCCGGTGGCACCGGCCTTGCTGCGTGCGAGCTCGGCAAACTGATGGGGTTGAAGGTGATTGCCTGCGCCTCGTCGGACGAGAAGCTGGCATTCGCCAAGCAACACGGCGCCGAGCTGACGCTGAACTATGCGAAGGAAGATCTCAAAGAGGGCCTGCGCAAGCTGACCGACGGCAAGGGCGCCGACATCGTGTTCGATCCGGTCGGCGGCGCCTATGCCGAAGCCGCGTTGCGCTCGACCGCGTGGGAAGGCCGCTTCCTGGTCATCGGCTTTGCCGCCGGCGAGATTCCGAAGATCCCGCTCAACCTCGCACTGCTGAAGGGCTGCGATATCCGCGGCGTGTTCTGGGGCGCCTGGGCGCGGCAGAATCCGGACAAGAACCGCAAGAACCTCGAGAAGCTCGTGCAGTGGACCGCGGAAGGCAAGATCTCCTCGCATGTCGACCGCACCTTCCCGCTGTCGCAGACATCAGAAGCCCTGAAGGTGCTCGCCGGCCGCAAGGCGATGGGCAAGGTGATCCTGCATCCGGGAAGCTGAACCGAGATTGCGCAGCCCGGAAGGAGCCGAACGGACTACCATGGCGCTCCCTACCGTCTCCGTCACCCTGAGGAGCGCGCTCTTGCGCGCGTCTCGACGGGTCGACGGCCCCGCTGGTGGCCGTACATCCTTCGAGACGCGCTTCGCGCTCCTCAGGATGACGGATCGAAAGTTTCGTAGCCCGGATGGAGCGCAGCGAAATCCGGGATGCATCATAACCTTCCCTTGAAAAGAGGAGGTCGCTTTGCTCGCGAGAGCAAAGCGGGTGGGGATCAAATCTGCCGGCTTGCAGCGTCGCCTGTTGCTGACCCCCTTCCCGACCTTCCCCCTTTCAGGGGGAAGGAGAAGGCAGATCTCACTCCTCTTCCGGCACCCCGCGCTTCAGCGCGGCGCGGGCGGCATCGCGATGCTCCGGCGTGATGTGGCTTGCCACCATGCGGAGCGCAGTTGCGAGCACTGCGGCGTCATCGGTGAAGCCGAGGATCGGCAGCATGTCGGGCACGAAATCGAACGGCAGGATGAAATAGGCGATTGCCCCGAGCAGCGCCGCCTGGACATGGCGCGGCGTCTGCCGGTCAAAGGCGCAGTAATAGGCGGCCAGCAGGTCCTCCGCGAAGGGCAGGCTCGCCACCACCTTCTTGAACTTGATCCAGAAACGGCGGCGCACGCTTTCGGGGTCCTGCGCCAGCCGATCGGCAGGCCCAAATCCCACGCCGGGTTCGCTCGATGTCATCGCAAGGTTCCTCGACGCCGCGCCAGTTCGGCGGCGGACGATGCGAATCTGGGGACATCGGCGGACCCGCGCAAGGTTCCACGCGCCGGAGTCAATTGACCCCAAGCTGCCTTGCGATCGCGTTCATGGCCTTGGCGAGGTCGATATCGCGCTTGGTCACCCCGCCGACATCGTGGGTCGACAGCACCACCTCGACGGTCTTGTAGACGTTTTTCCACTCGGGGTGATGGTCGCTCTTCTCGGCGACCAGGGCGGCGCGGGCCATGAACCCGAAGGCCTCGTTGAAGTCCTTGAACACGAAAGTCTTGGCGATCGCCTCGCGGCCGGACGCCTCCGACCAGCCGGCCAGTTCCCAAAGGGCGGCCTTCCTCGCCTCCGCTGACAGCCGTTCGACCATGGTAACCTCCCGTTTGACGCCGACTTTAGCCTAACAACCGGCCTCCGGGACGGGATCCACGCCCAAATTAAGGCCGAAATCGCGTCCTATCGCCGCTGGTAACCATGACGGAGTTGTAACATCTGTCCGTTCAGTAATTTGCTACACATAGAGGATGTATGCGCGTTGGTAGTTTTGCGAGATTGAGCCCCGACGATTGTTTGCGAGATCGATGACAGACGGCTCCGCCAGCATGTCGCCCAAGCCGCTGCGTTCGGCAAAGCGGCGGCTGATGTTCGTTTTGATCGCGGGCGCGCTGGCCATCATCGGCACGTTGCTGGCCGGCTATTATTTCGCCGTGCGTCCGGTGACGCTGCGGATCGCGGTCGGTCCTGCCAACAGCGATGACGTCAAGGTCGTGCAGGCGCTGGCGCAGGCCTTCAACAACCAGCAGAACACCCAGGTCAAGCTGAGGCCGGTGCAGACCGAGGGCGCCACTGCCAGCGCCCAGACGCTGGCCGACGGCAAGGCCGATCTCGCCATCATCCGCGGCGATCTCGAGGTGCCGAAGAATGCCCAGGCGGTCGCGACCCTGCGCAAGAATGTCGTGGTGATGTGGGTTCCGCCCGCCAAGGGCAAGGTTCGGAAATCCGCGCGGATCACCAAGATCGCGCAGCTTGCCGGCCGCAAGATCGGCGTCGTCGGCCGCACCCCGGCCAATGTCAATCTGCTGAAGCTGATCCTGACGCAATACGGCGTCGACCCGATGAAGGTCGAGATCGTTCAATTCCCGGCCAATGAGGCGGCGGAAGCGATCAAGAACCTCAAGGCCGACGCCTATCTCGCCGTCGGCCCGGCCAACAGCAAGATCACGATCGATGCGATCACGGCGTCGGTCCGCGACGGCGGCGAGCCCAGCTTCCTTGCGATCGACGCCTCCGAGGCGATCGCGCAGAACCATCCGGCCTATGAGGCCGCGGAAATCCCCGCCGGCTCGCTCGGCTCCGCTGACCGGCCCGATGATGAGGTGAAGACGATCAGCTTCTCGCACCACATCGTTGCGCGGAAGGGCCTGTCGGACTCGACGGTCGCGGCATTCACGCGGCAATTGTTCGCGATCCGGCAGTCGCTCAAGACCGATTTCCCGCTCGCCGCCAAGATCGAGACGCCGGACACCGACAAGGATGCCACCATTCCGGTGCATCCGGGCGCCGCCGCGTTTGTCGACGGCGAGGAAAAAACCTTCCTCGACCGCTACAGCGACTACATCTGGTGGAGTCTGATGGCGTTCTCGGCGATGGGCTCGGCCGGTGCGTGGTTCGCCGGCTATCTCAAGCAGGACGAGCGCAACACCAACACCTCGCAGCGCGAACGCCTGCTGGAGATGCTGAAAGCCGCGCGGCACAGCGATTCGATCGAGGAACTCGACCAGATGCAGGCGGAGGCCGACGACATCCTGCGCCACACGCTGGACTGCTTCGAGCACGGCGCGATCGAGGAAGGCACGCTGACCGCGTTCAACATCGCGCTCGAGCAGCTTCATAACGCCGTCGCCGACCGCAAGGCGCTGTTGTTCAGCATGCCGCAGAATTTGCAACGGGCTGCGACGCAGTTCAGGGCGGCGGGCACGGCGTAGGGGCGCCGCCAATCTTTATCCGCAAATCCCCCTTGCCTCCCCCCGCACTCGGGAGAGGGAGCCTGACAGATGCGCTTCCCTTACGTCCCGCACTCCCGCCGCTGTAATCTCTCCGTCATGGAATTTTTCTAGGTCTTGGCGCGCCTGCGGCGCATTGTCGCTGTGACCTGAGGAGGCTCCCTATGACGATCCGGTTCTCGCGAAATCTCACCCGCCGACGCTTTCTCTCCACGGCGGCTGCGGCCGGCGCCGGCGTGATTGCGATGCCCTATCTGTCGCGCGCCGCCGACCGTCCCGTGATCACCCATGGCGTGCAGTCCGGCGATGTCGGCGTCGACGGCGGCGTGGTGTGGGCGCGTGCGGACCGGCCGGCGCAGATGATGGTCGAGGTCGCGACCACTGAATCGTTCAAGGACGCCCATACACTGCCGCCGATCGCGGCGCTGCCCGAGAGCGACTTCACCGCCAAGATGCTGCTGGAGAACCTGCCCTCCGGCCAGGACATCTTCTACCGCGTCCGCTTCCGCGACCTCGCCCATATCGACATCGTCGGCGAGCCGGTGGTCGGACGCTTCCGCACCGCGCCGAGCGACCGCCGCGACGTCTCCTTCGTGTGGGGCGGCGATGTCGCCGGCCAGGGCTGGGGCATCAATCCCGACGACGGCGGCATGATCACCTTCGCCGCGATGAAGAAGCACGCTCCGGATTTCCTTCTGCACTCCGGCGACACGATCTACGCCGACGGCGTGATCCCGTCCGAGGTGAAGCTTCCCGACGGCGAGATCTGGAAGAACGTCACTATACCCGAGAAGGCGAAGGTGGCCGAGACGCTCGACGAATACCGGGCCGCCCACAAGTATAACTTCCTCGACAACAACGTCCGCGCCTTCAATGCCGAGGTGCCGATCTTCGTGCAGTGGGACGATCACGAGGTGACCAACAATTGGTCGCTGTCGAAACAGCTGCCGGCGGCCTACAAGGAGCGCGACATCACCGTGCTCGCGGCGCGCGCGGCAAAGGCCTTCCACGAGATGTATCCGATGCGCGAGAGCATCGTCGAGCCGGGCCGCGTCTATCGCACGCTGAGCTACGGTCCGCATCTCGACGTCTTCATGCTCGATGAGCGCAGCTATCGCGGCCCCAACGGCCCGAACCTGCAGGAGCAGTACGGCCCCGACGCCTATTTCATCGGCCCGGACCAGATGGCCTGGCTGAAGCGCGCGCTGCTCAACTCGCGCGCCACCTGGAAGGTGATCGCCTCCGACATGCCGCTCTCGCTGATCGTCTATGACGATGCCGCCAACAAGAAGGGCTCGGAAGCCTTTGCGCAGGGCGATGGCCCGGCGCGCGGCCGCGAGCTCGAAATCGCCGACATCCTGCGTTTCATCAAGACCGCGGGAATCGTCAACACGGTGTGGCTGACCGCCGACGTGCATTACGCCGCCGCGCACTACTACAACCCGAACAAGGCCCAGTTCCAGGAGTTCGATCCGTTCTGGGAATTCGTCTCCGGCCCGCTGCATGCCGGCACGTTCGGTCCGAACGAGCTCGACAACACCTTCGGCCCCGAGGTGAAGTTCATCAAGGCGCCGGGCGAAGGCAACCAGAACCTGCCGCCGTCGGCGGGCATGCAGTTCTTCGGCCACGTCAAGATCGACGGCAAGAGCGGGCAGATGATGGTGAGCCTGCGCGACCGCGTCGACGCCGAGCTGTGCGCGATCACGCTCGACCCGAAGCCGGTCTAGTGTGCTGAATGCGAAGTTCGTGCGATTTCGCGGCAGCCACTTTCACGAACTTCGCATTCATAAAGCACACTAGAATCATAAGTTTGCTAGTGTCCTTATCGAATCCGAAGTTCGCTCCGAAGGTGCGGCAAATGATGCGAACTTCGGATTCGGGACACTAGTTCGGTCACAGCCACGACGGAACCGGGCTCTTTGTCCTGACGGTCTTGCCTCCAAGGCGAGGCAACGCGATTGCCGGGGATGGACCTCCCCGGCCTCTTCCGGTACCGATGTCAGAGCCGTTATGCTGGGGGCCCGGAGGGGCGGAGCATGAGGCGCTGCGAATTCTTTCGCGTGCTCAGTGGTAGCGTTGCGAGGTTTCGGCCTCGCCGCTTGTTGGTCGTCGCGATCGCAGTGTTCGCGCTGCTGCCGATCGAAGTCAGCGATGCCGGCTGGCTGCCCGATCTCTTCAGGAGCTCACCCAAGCATGCCAAGTCGCCGAAGCGCGCGAAGGCGACAAGGGCTGCCAAATTGGCAAGGCACCGCGCTCCGCCCAGGCACCGCGCCATGCGGCTGGCCGCCCTTGGGCCAGTCACCCTGCCGCTTTCGGCTCTCAAGCCGGCCGCTGCCAAATGCGATCCCGCGACGTTCCGGATCGTGCTGGATGTCGGACATACCGCGCAATCGGAAGGCGCGATCAGCGCGCGGAATGTCGCCGAGTTCACCTTCAACCTGCGCCTTGCGCGGCTGATCGAGGAGAGGTTGAAGGCCGAAGGCTTTACCGAAACCAGGCTGCTACTGACCGAAGGCAAAGCGAGACCGAGCCTCTTCAAGCGGGTCGCCGCCGCCAACAATCTGCACGCGGATCTGCTGATGTCGATCCACCATGACTCCGTGCCCAACAAGATGCTCGAGGACTGGGAGTTCGAGGGCAAGAAAAGCCACTTCAGCGACCGCTTCAGCGGCTACTCCGTGTTCGTCTCCCGGGACAATCCGGACTTCAAGACCAGCCTCCGGTTCGCCGAACTGGTCGCCGGGGAAATGAAGGCCCAGGGCCTGCATTATGCCGAGCAATACAGCCAGGCCATCATGGGTCGTTACCAGCACCCGTTGCTGAACAAGGATACCGGCGTCTACAGCAATGATGAACTCATCGTGCTGAGAAAGACCGCGATGCCCGCGATCCTGCTGGAGGCGGGCTCGATCATCAACCGGGACGAGGAACGCGAGATGGACTCGCCCGAGCGCCAAAACCTCATCAGCAGCAGCGTTGCTTCCGCCGTGAAGGAATTCTGCGAGCCGCGATGGGCGCTGCTCGGTCCACCCTGACGGCCGAGCGATCAACTCCTCCTCAGCCCGGCTTGCCCGACTTGATCTCCTTGAACTTGGCAAGCGCCTGCTCGAACTTGGCGTTGAACAACCACATCGCATCGAGGATCTCGCGGAAGGTCGCGGATGTTCTTGCCCGGTCGGCCCGTCCGAACGCGAAGACGCTGTTGTTGCGCAGATATCGCATGATCCTGGGATCGGAAATTCTGTAGCCGACGAGGTTGCCCGATTTGAGCGCTGCTCTGGTCGGCGTGGGAATGATCTGGATCAGCTCAAAGACCTTCATCTGATCGATCGGGTCCGGCAGCGCTTTCTGGATCGCCGCGACCTGCGGGAAAAGTTCGGCGTGTGCGTTCATGAGGCCGTCCCGCACGGCGGTCCAGTGATTGAACCTGTGGTCGAGGTTGCCGACCCGCGCCTCTTCCCGGTCGTCGCGACGGCTCAGTGCAGGATCGAGGACCTCGATCGATTTCTTGATGGCTGCCCACTTGCTTCTGCCGTTGCGATCTTCGGATGGACCGGTCTGCAAGCTGCCCTTGTAGGTGTTCGACCGCGCATTGCCCGCATTCTGCTTGCCGTTCGTCTCGGCAAAGAAGAGGCCGAGGCTGATACGGCCCGCGACGGCGGCGTCGGCGGCATCCAGACCCTTGGCGCGCGCGATCACCGTCGCCAGATCGACCACGTCCTTGAATGGTGTATCGGATGTTTGCGCACCGGCGGGCGGCGCCTCCATGACGTCGAAGAGCTTCCGGTACTCATCGAGCAGCGGCTCCTTGTCGGCGTCGAAATAGGCCGGAGGGATTCCGAATCTGTTGGGCCTACCGATCCTGGACGGAAGCGCATCGGTGAGGTCCTTGTAGGCGCTCATCATCTCGACACGGGCCAGATAGATCGCCTGACCCGGCAAGTCGGGCAGCGGCTGATTGGCATCGATCTGCGCGCGGCGCTGGCGCAGGATCGACTCGAAGCCCTTCAGGGCTTTGTCGTAGGTCTCAAGCGCGGCCGATTGCTCGCTCGAGAGTGCGGCCGGCGTAGCGAGAGCTGGCGACACGAAGCGACCGACGACGGCCGAGCCGAACGGCGGCGCTGGCAGCAGCCCGAGAGCGAGCGCGGCTGCGGGCGCGGCAAATATCCTGACCACCATGACGCTTTCCCGAAGCGCTTGCGTCACCGAATCCGACAGGCTGGATGGTAGACGACGAACGCGCCGACGGCGAGGCCGAAGCCGGCAATGCGTCAACGTCCGTTTCGCAGCGCCGCCTCCAGCGCCTCGCTCGAGCACGGCTTGGTCAGCCGCGGTTTGTCGGCGAGCGATGCCGGCAGCCGGATGTCCGCACCATAGCCCGTGACGAACGCGAACGGCACCTTCAGCGCATCCAGCCGCTCGGCGATGGCGAACGTCTTCTCGCCCCTGACGAGGCCGACGTCGAGCAGCGCGAAATCCGGCGCGCGTTCGGCGATCAGCTCGAGCGCCCGGGCGACGTTCGTGGCGGTGCGCACCGTCCGAGCGCCGAAGCCGAGGATGGTGTCCTCGAAATAGAGCGAGATGATCGGATCGTCCTCAACCACGAGGACGTCACCGGGCGTGCCGGCATTGGGGGTGAAGTCCATGGCGTGCCAGTTTCCGTTTTTAAAGCATGGATGAAAGACCGGATCAGTCCGGCCGGATTGGCCCGCGACCGGCGCCTGAAAGCACGCCGGCTGTTCCCGAGGTGAAACCCATCACATCGCGGGCTGCCGCGTCTGTTCACTAGTGAACATAAATCCGGGAACTTTCCGATTATGGTCCGCGTTGGGTTCTCAGGATTTCCAATGATCACGAAACGGACCGAGTTGGCCGGGACGAGTGACCGGCCGTTCAACAATCTTTTGCGCCGGCTGAACGCCGCCGATTACGAACTGATCGCGCCGCACCTTGCCTTGGTCGAGGCCGCGGCCGGCGATCTGCTCTACAATCCCGGCGACGACGTCCAGACCGTGCATTTTCCATGCGGGCCGAGCCTTGCGTCCTACATGGTGCCCAATGAGGACGGCCGCGATGTCGAGACCATCCTGGTCGGTCGCGAGGGCGCGGTCGGCGGCATCGTCAGCCAGGGCTTCCTGCCGGCCTATACCCGCATCACCGTCAAGTTCGGCGGCCCGTTCGCGCGGCTGCCGGTCAGCAAGCTCGACGCCGCCAAGCTGACGTCGATCTCCGTGCGCAACATCTTCGCGCGCTATGCCGATTGTATGCTGGCGCAGATCTTTCAGTCGACCGCCTGCAATGCGATCCACTCGATCGAGCAGCGCGCGGCGAAATGGATCATCTCGGCGATGGAGCGCACCAATGGCAACGGCATGGTGCCACTCACGCATGAACAGCTCTCGACTTTGCTCGGCGTCGGCCGCAGCTACACCAGCCGCGTGATCCAGAACTTCAAGGCGGAAGGCGTGCTCGAGACGCGCCGCGGCGCGATCGTGATCCGCGACGCGGACAAGCTGCGGCAGCGCTCCTGCCTGTGCAACGACGCCGTCAAGGATCATTTCGAGGAAGTGCTGCGCGGCGTGTATCCAAGCGAGGATAACCCGCAGAACTAGGGTGTGTACTCATTATTCGTCGCATCCGCCATGCTTCCGGAAGCCGACGCTGAACCCGACATCGCCGTAGGGGTTCGTCCTATCGCCCCAACCCCGCGCGCTTAATGAGCGCTTAACGCTTTTGCGCAACAGATAGGATTACCAGCGCGGAATTAGTCCTAGTTATGAGTGCGAGCCGAGCTCCCGAGGAGGGGAATCGGATGGGACTGCTTTTTGTCGGAGCGCTGGCAGGAATCCTGATCGGCTTTGGCTGGTTCGCGCCTTCCCGAGGGGATTTCCTTGGGTGTGAGTCAAGACCCTGTTTCGACAAGGTTGCAGTCGCCCGACCCACGGAGCCAGTGCCGGCGGCGTTAGCGCCTGCGCCTGCGCCTGCGCCTGCGATCGTCAAATCGAATTCTGCAACCCCGGCAAGATCCGGCAGGAGACCATCATCGAAGAAACACGGACCGCCCGACCTCGCCAAGGCGGCGTCCCCGCGGACGAGGATCAACGTCCCGACACCCGAACACGCCGCGGACATGGCAGATCCTGTCCTCACCAAAGCGAAGGTCACGATTGCAGCGCAGATAGAGGATCCGGGATCGGCCGAATTCAGCGACATGAAGCGCGCCATGCGAAAGAACACGTTCGGACGCGCCGTGGATACGATTTGCGGGCGCGTGAAAGGAAGAAGTGCGTGGGGCGGAGAGACTGGAGGGAGGCCGTTTCTGTATCTTGTGAAGGAGGATGAAGCGTATGTCGTCGACGGCAAGTCGGGGTCGGCGGCGTCAACGGCGTATCGAAATATCTGCAAATAGGGGATGCGTCGACCGCGCCACGGCGCGCGTCCAAATGATTTGAGCGGAAAGAATTTCCCACCGAGGCGCCAGGCTATCCCGCAATGGATGCGATCCTGATGTCGGGGCTGCGCGTGATGATGCATTCAGGATGAATGCCGCAACGGTAAATGCGCAATACGGATCGATGGGACTGTCGCAGAAATTCTTTTCATTCCGAGGAAATCATGGACGACATAACCTCAAAACGGCTCAATGGAGCGCTTCACGTACCGGTTCTGGTGATCATCGAGCCGCACCTGTTGCCCCGCACATGTATTCTTAACGTCCTCAGGCGGGAATTGGCCGACTTCGAGATCCTCGACATGGCAACGGTCCGAGGCCTGGACTGCATGTCAACCCGCGACGTTCGTCTGGTGCTGCTGAGCATCGCGGACAAGCCCATCGGCGATCCCTCGGTCGAGGACGATCTCGCCTTCGTGGCCGAGCACTGTCCCAATGCCGCCGTCGCAATCCTGTCAAACCATGACGACGAACCGACCGCGCAAGCCGCGATGCAGCGGGGTGTTCGCGGCTTTCTTCCCACCTCGCTACCAATCGAGGTCGTCATAGCCGGCCTGCGCCTTGTTCTTGTCGGCGGCGTCTACAGGCCGTTGCCGGTCGCCGAGATGAACAGGATGCCGGGTTTCGATCCGCCGGACGCGCGCGGGCTTGCGTCCGCATATCTGATGAACGAGGCAGCCAGGGCGGCCATCGACAGGAGCGGTCTCACGCCTCGAGAGCAGCACGTTCTGGCGGAATTGGAGCTCGGCCTGCCCAACAAGCTGATCGCAGCCAAATTGAAGCTCTCGGAAAGCACCGTCAAAATGCACATTCAGCACATCATGAGGAAATGTGCCGCTCACAATCGCACGGAAGCGGTCCTCCGCTGGCGCGGCCGGTCGCTCGCGCAGAATCGCGATCACGACCCGGGCACAGCCCCAATGCCGGAGACCTAGTCACACTGAGCGGGATCAATCCTCTCTGAATGCACCGCGGAAGCTGTCGAGCAGGGGCCTGAGCGCGTAAAGTGCGACGGTACCGCGCCCCGTGGTGATGAACACTTGAACCGGCATACCGGGGACGATCTGGAAGTCGTTTGCGGCGATCTGCGCGTCGTCGATCCGGATCTTGGTCGCGTAGTATGGCTGGTCGGTACGCTTGTCGAGTAGCCGGTCTGCCGATACGTGCACGACGCTTCCCTTCAGGCGCGGTACGCGACGCTGATTGTACGGCACGAGATGCACCTCGGCATTGAGGCCGGGATGAACCACATCAATGTCCTCGGGCCTCAGGCGGGCGGTCACGATGAGGCGGTCTTGCCGAGGCACCAGATCCATGAGCGGAGCACCCGCCCCGATGACGCCGCCCGCTGTGTGAATCCGCAAGTCGGTTATCACGCCGTCCTCAGGCGCCTTCACCTCCGTTCGCGATAGCTGGTCCCTGGCCGCAAGCAACCGCTCGCGGAGCTGGAACATCTGGTTCTGTGCTTCACGAAGCGACTGTGCGATCTCGCTCTGCCTATCGCTCTCGAGCTTGAACAATGTGGCCTGCTGCTCGCTGATGACCTGCCCGGCGCGAGAAATCTGCGCGGTGATCTCGCCGCGGCGACCCTCAACGTCGGCCAGTTCACGTTGCAGGTTCAGAAGCCGCGGCCGCCGTTCGAGTCCCTTGTTCACGAGCGTCGTGACCATATCCAGTTCTTCCCGGACGATGTCGACCCGCTGCCCGGTGGCGTTCTGCTGAGCCTTGAGACCTTCGATCTCCCTCTCGACTTGAAGCCTCCGTTCGCGAATGACCGCAAGCTGCGACTCATGAACCTGCCGGCGCGCCTGAAAAATGAACTGCTGCGCCGATACCGCGGCGGCGGCCACCCCATTTCGCTTGCTGTCCTGTTCCAGCGCGCTCGGGATTGCGATGCTCTCGAAGTTCTGCTGCTCGGCCTGAAGCCGTGCGGCACGAGCAATTGCATCCCACAACTGGCCTTGAAGGCTTTGCACCTCCGAACCGGGCCGTGTGTCGTCCAGCGCGATCAGCGTCTGTCCGCTTCGCACGATATCGCCGTCCGCAACCAGGATCTTCCTGACGATCCCGCCTTCCAGGTGCTGAATCGTCTTGCGGCTCGATTCTGATTCCACGACGCCGGAAGCGATCGCGGCGCTCTCGAGAGGCGCGAGGCACGCCCATGTGCCAAGCCCCAGCATGAAGCAGAGCACCAGCAGGTTGCCCGCCAGCGTGATACCGCGAAGCCGTCTACGCGGAGAGATGGGTGTCGGGGTCGCACACCATGGATATTCGAGGGGCTCGAAATCGTCGATCGCGGTAACCACGACTCCGAGCCGTCCGGCGAGCGGGGGGCTTGCCGGCGCTCGCACGAGCCGGTCCCAGATCGTGGGTAGCCTCGATATCGTGGGAAGCTTCCAGATGGTGAGAGGATTGCGGATCATGGCGCAATCCGCGATGTAACCTGGGGTCGGTTCAGGTGCCGCTCGAAGATTTCCTCGCTGTCGCCGAAAGCGACGACCGCCCCCTCTTCCATAATGGCAATCTTGTCTGTGGCTGCGAGGAGACCCATACGATGAGTGACGACGACCAGGATGACACCGGCGAGCTTCATGCGCTCGATAGCGTCCAGCAGCATTCGCTCGCCCCCGTAATCGAGACTGGCATTCGGTTCGTCGAGAACGATCAGGCGTGGACCGCCGAAAAAGGCCCTGGCAAGACCGAGGCGCTGCCGATATCCGCGCGAGAAGGATTTTTCACGGTGAACCACCGTGTCGTACCCGTGCGGCAGGCGCATGATCGCCTCATGAATTCCGACCAGCTTGGCCGCTTCCACGACCTTCCGCCGATCGGCATCATCAAGCCGTGCGATGATATCGCTTATCGTATCGCCGAGCAGGTCGATGTCCTGGGGGAGATAACCGAGACGGTGACCGCTTAGGCCCTCGCGAAGCAGCGAGACGTCGGTATTGTCGAGCAGGACACAGCCATGAGTTGGCGTCGACAGCCCGGCAATCACCCGGCCAAGCAGGGACTTGCCTGACCCGGACGCACCGATAATGCCAAGACATTCTCCGCTCGCGAGCGTGAACGAGACACCGTTCAGCAGAAGGTGATTGGTCCCCGATAGCCTCACGCCGACGTTGTCGACAACGAGACCGCTCGACGCTTGCCGCTGCGAAACCTCCGGATCCTGCCGTCCGGCGGCGGCGGGGGACGCGGCGAGAACCGCGCCGAGCCGCTGGCAGGCACTCACGGCCGTCCTGAGTGACTTCCAGCCTGCGATCGCACTTTCGACCGGCGCGAGCGCGCGGCTGAACATCAGTGTCGAAGCAAAAATGATCGCCGGACTCTTTCCGTGCTCGAGGACAAGCCACGCGGCAGCCCCCATTATCAACACCTGCGACAGCGCGCGGACCGGCTTGGTGACCAGCATCACGATCTCGCTTCGCCGGACTGCCACATCGTGCTCTCTGCGTGCCTGCTGCGCGTCATGATAGATCGCGCGCGCAGCGCTATCGAGCATTCCCATGGCGCGGATCATATGGATGTTGCCTGCGGCGGCCTGGAGGCGGCCGTAGCTTCTGGACAGCGCGGCGCCGGATCTGAGCAGAACGTCCTCGGTAACCAGATCTCCGGCAACCGTGAGAGCGAAGAGGAAAGCCACACAGCAGGCGCCTACCACGCCAAGCAGGGGATGGATGAGAAAGAGGACCAGGAGGAACAGGGGCGCCCAGAGTGCGTCGAACAGCATCGGACATGCGCCGGAATCGATGAACTGGCGCAGCGCGGTGAGATCCCGATAGGCGTCCGACGCCCGCGTCCAATCGCTGCGAAACGCGGATTCGAGGCTGGCCGAAAGCACGCAGGGACGGAGCCGATCGTCGAGCCAGGCGCCAAGGCGACCCAGGACAGCGCGCCGCAAGGCATCGAACACGCCGCCGACCACGACCGTGATCGCGACAATGAGCGTGAGCAGGAGCAGCGTGTCGCCGCTCCGGCTCGACAACACCCTGTCGTAGATCTGAAGAAGGTAGATGGAGGGCGCAAACAAAAGCAGGTTGTAGCTGCAGCTATACGCGAATACGAGACCAAGCGGTCCCGCACAGGACCAAAGGGCCGCGTGCAGTGGCGTCGAGATCTGCGGCAGGACAGGCAACCGAATGGGCGGCATCAGCATGATCGTCACCGCCTGAAATCGGAGTCCGGCGCACTTGCCCGACGGCCAACGCGAGCTGCCAAGAAGCGCATCGGCAGGGCATCGGCGGGCATCGGCTTGAACTGCGGGACCGGCAGCAATGGCCGCCGGTCCCGCCGTGGTCGGACGAGCCGATGGTCAGAATGTATCGAGGTGGAAGCTCACTTCTCCACCCAGCGCGGCGTTGCCGTCTCCGCCATTGCCGCCGATGCCGGCCAGGACCTCCTGGTGCTGGTCCACCGCGAGCTTGTTGATCTGAGTGGCATCCGTATTGGCATATACCTTGGAGGTATCGTGGCCGCTGTAGGATTTCTGGCTTCCGTTCGACTCGGCGCTTCCGCCATGGGCCTTCGCAAACACCGAGGCCGTCGCGTTTGCGCCGCCGGCGTCCCAATCTGCGGTCTGAGTGACGTGGTCGCCGGTGTTCACATGCACATCGGCGCCTTCTGCCTTGTTGGTTGGATCGAAGTTGAGGGTCGGCTTGCTGATGATAGCTCCCTTGAAGGTACCGTCGCCGCCATTTCCGACACTTTGACCACCGGTGTTGATCGATTTGAATTCGATCGAATCCGAGATGCTGATCGCCTTGGGCAACATTTGAGCCTCCGTCCTTGTGTTGGCTGTCGTGCATCATCCATCCCGATCAGGCGGACGCGCACGGGCGAGTCTGATCCGGCGATGCGCGCTGCCGATAGATGTCAAATCGGACACCATCCGGGTTGGTCGACCTACGTACGAAAGTATGACATTCGTCGAGCAACATCGGAGCTCGAAACATCGGGAGGCGCCCCTGCGCGAGATTTGCATGCGCAGGGAGTCCGCTACCTTGCGACCGGCCTGCGCGAGCGGCTCGATGTTTCGCTATGCCAACAGGTGAAGATCGGACAGAAGATGGGCGGAAAGATCGCCACCCAGCGCGAGATTGCCGTAGCCGCCGTCCCCACCAAGTCCGGCAATCTGGACCGCACTCTGGTCGATGTGCACGTTGTTGACCTGATCGGCCACGGCCGTCGAATGGGGCCCCGCGATTGCGATATTGATGGGTGCATAGATCGCGACGCTGACATCGATCAGGCTGCCGGCAAAATAGCCGTTGCCGCCGTTGCCTGCGCCGTTCGAGCCGGTCGCAATGGTGTCGGAGCCGCCCCACAAGCCGTGGGAAAGAAGGCTTGCATGGCCGCCCGTCGCGGCGTTGCCATTGCCGCCGTGCCCGCCCATAGCGGCGATCTGAACTACGGATTGATCCACGTTGGCGTCATTCGTCTGGACTGAATGAACGTTGGAGCCATAGCCCGCGACTGCGATGTTGATCGGGTCGTACACCAAGATCGAGGAATGCACGAGACTCCCGTGGAACGCGCCGTCGCCGCCATTGCCGGCCTGACTCCCGCCCGTTTGAACGTCCCAGACGCTTCCTCCGTTGCTTGATCCCCAACTGGGGTCGAGCGTGATGATGCTGCCGCCGAAGGCCACATTGCTATTTCCGCCACTGCCGCCGACGCCCGCGATCTGCGTGGCCGATTGATCGATGTCGACTGCGTTCGATTGACTTGCATGGGCCGTGCCGCCTGAGCTCGCCACCGCAATATTGATCGGATGATAGATCACCACGGGAGCGTCCACCAACGCACCCGAGAAATGGCCGCTGCCGCCGTTTCCGGCGCCGTTGTCGCCGCTCCCGATCACGCCGGAGCCCAGGGAAGCGCTGATGCTGCCTCCCGATGCAAGGTTGTCATTCCCACCATGTCCGCCGACGCCGGCGATCTGAAAGGCGGATTGATCGACATTCAAATCGTTCGACTGGTTGGCCACGGCGGCCGAGCCGTATCCCAAACTCACCGAAATGTTGATCGGTTCATAGATCAACAGGGATGCGTGAATGATACCTCCGTAAAAGTAACCGTCTCCGCCGTTCCCGGCGGTGTTCGCCCCGCTCTCGATCGAAGCGATGCCCGTCGCGGAATGGGATGCGCCGGCAGCAGGCTTCGTTGCCGAAGCATCCAGGCTCGCCGCAGTGTGGTTGCCGACGTGGCCGTACGTGTCGACCCCCGACGCGGTGGGATGGTCGGATTGGCCCGGGCCAGAGTCATAAGGCGGGGAATTCGCCGTCGCGGGATGCGCATCGAGCCCTGCAAACGGGCTGCTCGGTGCCGGACCCGACTCGTCGTCACCATCGTGCCCATCGTCGCGATGAGAGGCGTGATGCAGCCGGATCCCGTCCGACATCCGCGAAAAATCCATCGTAGCCTTCCTCATCGCAATCGCTCCGCGCAATCGGGACGGGTTTTGCACTCCGGACAGAATGTCATCTTGGTAAGGTCGAAAGCCCAGCCGTCAGTTCGGATATAGCGCTTCGGATGGACGCCGTAACATCGGCTATATCCGTTCTGGCGCGGTTACAGCCTTTGTCGTTTTGCGCGGGCTGGCGTCGCCGGTGTGGTCCATCAGCCCGCCGCTCCCAGGCGGACGGGTTATAACCTCGTTCCGCCATTGCAATCGGGAAGCCGCTATCGCGGACCGCGAAAACCGCGCTACACTCGCCTCATGAGTGGGGCTGAACTTCACGCCGTTTTCGACGTCGCAGCATGGGGCGCGGCCGCGCTCGCGATGTGGTGGCTGTCGCGCCGGCGCGGGCTGCAATTCCCGCGGCAATCCTTCGAGCTCACCTACATCGCCGCGCTGGTATTCGGCGCCGGCATCGGCGCCTACATCTTCGGCACGCTGAACCTGTGGTTCTCCGGCATGTCCGGCATCGCCCGCTCGGTCGAGGGCGCGCTGGCCGGCGGCATCGTCGCGATCGAGCTCTACAAATGGCGACACGGGATTTCGTTGCGCACCGGCGCGCGGTTCGCGCTGCCGCTTGCGATCGGCGTCGCGGTCGGCCGTCTCGGCTGCTATTTCGCGGGGCTCGAGGACTTCACCTATGGCACACCGACCACGCTGCCCTGGGGCCATGATTTCGGCGACGGCGTGCTGCGCCATCCGGTGCAGCTCTATGAAAGCTTGGCGATGGCGGGGTTCGCGGCATTCTATGCCTGGGCCGTATTGAACCGAAATGCCGCCGTCATCACCAACGGATTCTACCTCGTGCTGTTCTACTACGGGCTGCAGCGCTTCCTGTGGGAATTCATCAAGCCCTATGGCGCGCTGATCGGACCATTCTCGCTGTTTCACCTGCTGTCGCTGTTTGTCATGATTTACGCCGCCGTCATGCTGGCGACGGCGCCGAATGTGAGCTTGAAGCATGAACGCGCCGCTGCGTAACGCACGCCCTTACATCTTCTGGGGCCAGACCCAGTCGCTATGCGAAACTTGCCTCACCCTGGTGCCGACCAAGATCCAGATATCAGGCAACGAGGTCTGGTACGAGAAGCGCTGCAAGCAGCATGGCGTGCAGTCGACGCTGGTCTCGACGGATGCGGCCTATTGGCGGCTGTGCAAGGATTTCATCAAGCCCGGCGACCGGCCGCTCGCGTTCCAGCGCCACACCGAATTCGGCTGCCCCTATGATTGCGGACTGTGCCCCGACCACGAGCAGCACTCCTGCCTGGCGCTGATCGAGATTACCGAGCATTGCAATTTGACCTGCCCGGTATGCTTTGCGGATTCCTCGCCGGCGCGCACCAGCTTCACGCCGCTGGCGAAAATCGAGAAGATGCTGGACGCGCTGGTCGCGAGCGAGGGCGAGCCCGACCTGGTGCAGATCTCCGGCGGCGAGCCGACGCTGCATCCGGATTTCTTCGCCATTCTGGATGCGGTGCGCGCCCGCCCGATCCGCCATGTCATGATCAACACCAATGGCCTCAGGATCGCGCGCGAGCCCGACTTCGTGGCGAAGCTCGCCGAGAACAAGCGCGGGCTTGAGGTCTATCTGCAGTTCGATTCGCTGCAGCGCGAGGCGCTGGTCAATCTGCGCGGCGCGGACTTACGCAAGATCCGCCAACAGGCACTGGAGAATCTCGAGCGCCACGGCGTCTCGACCACGCTGGTCGCGACCATTAAGCGCAGCGTCAACGACGGCGAGATCGGCGACATCGTCCGTCACGCGCTGACCTGGAAGTGCGTCCGCGGCGTCACGCTGCAGCCGGTGCAGGATGCCGGCCGCAACGAGCATTTCAACAAGGACACCGACCGCATCATGCTGTCGGAGATCCGCCGGCGCGTGATCGAGACCGGGGTGTTCGGCGCTGACGACATGATCCCGTTGCCCTGCAATCCCGAGAGCATCTCGATCGGCTACGGCCTGCGCAACGGCGACAAGGTGCTGCCATTGACCTCGCTGATCCCGCAGGAGCAGCTCATCGCCGTGATGCCCAACACCATCAGCCCGGAGAAGTATCCGGTGTTGCGGGAGAAGTTTGTCGACCTGTTCTCGCTGTCGTCGGGGCCGCTGAACACATCGGAGCGGGTCTGCGAATTGCTGTGCTGCCTGCCGAGCTTCGAGGTGCCGGAGGGGCTTACCTACGAGAACGTGTTCCGCGTCACCATCGTGCAGTTTCTCGACCGCTTCAATTTCTGTGTCGGCAACGTCAAGCGAAGCTGCATCCACTTCGTCACCGAAAGCGGCGCGATCATCCCATTCGACACCTACAATCTGTTCTACCGTGACGGAAAGATCGACGGCATCCGCGCCGCGCTGGCCGGCCAGACCTATCGTGAAGCCCGGCAAAGCGAGGAGGCGCCGCGATGAGCGAGACCAATCCACCGCCCATCCCGCCTGCACCACCGGAGCCACCCTACCAATACGTCCCGTCGCCACCGTCACCACGCAGCGGCTGCGCCACCGCGTTCATGGTGCTGTTCGGGCTGGTCCTGCTGCTGCCGGGGCTCTGCGCCCTGCTGTTCGGGTTCGGCGTCCTGAGCGAGTCGAAAACCGATCCCTCCATTCTCTTCCTGATCCTGCTCGGGCTCGCGGTCTGCTTCGCCGGCGTGATGCTGATCCGCGCCGCGATTAAGGGACGCTAGTCCGGGGTATCGTGAGCAGTTTTCAGCAAAACCCGGAAACAGAGACAGCGCAACGGCTGCCTGACCGCCCTCATGCTGGTGGTAGGGGTGATCCTGCTGATCCCTGGCGTCCTGTGCGCCATTCTCAACGCCAAGATGGGCGCCGGGGCCGGCGGCGACCCCATCACCATGTTCGTGATGATGGTGGCGCTGGGTGGGCTTGGCCTGATCGTGTTCGCGATTACCCGGAAGTAGGACCTGAAAGCCCCTCAAAACCCGCCTTTGGAACCAAAATCAGCCCTCCAAACAGCCAATAAATCATTGTTTTTTGGCGTTTTCTGACTATATTGCGCCGCAACGCGCAAGGTGCCCGGTCCTCTGACCGGGCTTCCTTTTTGGGGTGATGCGTCCCCGTCAAATTTCTTGGGTATGAGCGTGATCCGGGCCCGAATGGGCCACGCGAGCGAGCGGCCGGCCAAACTGGTCCGGCGAGATCGCGCATCTGACCATTGCACGACCAGAAGAAGAGCCATGAACCTTCGCAACGTCGCCATCATCGCCCACGTCGACCACGGCAAGACCACCCTCGTCGACCGCCTGCTGCAGCAATCCGGCACCTTCCGCGAGAACCAGAAGGTCACCGAGCGCGCCATGGACTCCAACGACCTGGAGCGCGAGCGCGGCATCACCATCCTGGCCAAGGCCGCCTCGGTGCAGTGGAAGGACATCCGCGTCAACATCGTCGACACCCCCGGCCACGCCGACTTCGGCGGTGAGGTCGAGCGCATCCTCAACATGGTGGACGGCGCGCTGGTGCTGGTCGACGCCGCCGAGGGCCCGCTGCCGCAGACCAAGTTCGTGGTGTCGAAGGCGCTCAAGATCGGTCTGAAGCCGATCGTCGTGATCAACAAGGTCGACCGTCCCGACGCACGCCCGACCGAGGTCATCAACGAGGTGTTCGACCTGTTCGCGGCGCTCGACGCCAGCGAGGAGCAGCTCGACTTCCCGATCCTGTACGGATCGGCCAAGCAGGGCTGGATGGCGGAGAGCCCGGAGGGTCCGAAGGACCTCGGCATGCAGCCGCTGTTCGACCTGATCGTGCGCCACGTCGAGCCGCCGAAGGTCGAGGAAGGTCCGTTCCGCATGATCGGCACCATCCTCGAGGCCAACCCCTATCTCGGCCGCATCATCACCGGCCGCATCTCCTCGGGCTCGATCAAGCCGAACCAGCAGGTCAAGGTGCTGTCCGCCGACGGCAAGCTGATCGAGAGCGGCCGCCTGACCAAGATCCTCGCCTTCCGCGGCCTTGAGCGCACCCCGCTCGAGGAGGCCGAGGCCGGCGACATCGTCGCGATCGCGGGCCTCACCAAGGGCACCGTTGCCGACACCTTCTGCGATCCCACCGTCGAGACGCCGCTGCCGGCGCAGCCGATCGATCCGCCGACGGTGTCGATGTCGTTCATCGTCAACAACTCGCCGCTCGCCGGCACCGAAGGCGACAAGGTGACCTCGCGCATGATCCGCGACCGCCTGATGCGCGAGGCCGAGGGCAATGTCGCGCTGCGCGTCGTCGAGGCCGCCGACAAGGATTCCATGGAAGTCTCCGGACGCGGCGAATTGCAGCTCGCGATCCTGATCGAGACCATGCGCCGCGAGGGCTTTGAGCTCTCGGTGTCGCGCCCGCGCGTCGTGCTGCAGAAGGACGAGGCGACCGGCGCCTGGCAGGAGCCGATCGAGGAAGTCGTGATCGACGTCGACGAGGAGCATTCCGGCGTCGTCGTGCAGAAGATGAGCGAGCGCAAGGCCGAGATGATCGAGATGCGCCCGTCCGGCGGCAACCGCCTGCGGCTGGTGTTCTACGCGCCGACCCGCGGCCTGATCGGCTACCAGGGCGAACTGCTCACCGACACCCGCGGCACCGCGATCATGAACCGCATCTTCCACGGCTATGCCGCCTACAAGGGCGAGATCCAGGGCCGCCGCAACGGCGTCCTGATCTCCAACGACCAGGGCGAAGCGGTGGCCTATGCGATGTTCAAGCTGGAAGACCGCGGCCCGATGATGATCGAGCCGGGCTGGAAGGTCTACAAGGGCATGATCGTCGGCGAGCACACCCGCGACAACGACCTCGAGATCAACGTGCTGAAGGGCAAGCAGCTCACCAACATCCGCACCACCTCGAAGGACGAGGCGGTGCGCCTGACGCCGCCGATCCGGATGACGCTGGAAAAGGCGCTCGCCTATATCGAGGACGACGAGCTCGTCGAGGTGACGCCGAAGTCGATCCGGCTGCGCAAGAAGCACCTCGACCCGAACGACCGCAAGCGCGCCGAAAAGGCCAAGGAAGCTGTAGCTTAAGCGGTGGCGTAGTAGCCTGTCGTGCCCCGGCTTGTCCGGGGCATCCAGTACGCCGCGACCTGTCGGCTTGAGCTCCTCTGTCTCTGGAATACGGATCACCCGCCTTCGCCTGCGCGGGTGATGACAGTCATGCATGTGGCGGCTTCAGGCCCGGCGGCGGACGTGCTAGAGCCGGGACATGACTTCCCCTCCCTCCACGATCGATGTTGCCATCATCGGCGCCGGCGCCGCAGGCCTCGGTGCCGCGAATGCGCTGAAGGACTCCGGCCTCTCCACGATCGTGCTGGAAGCCCGCGACCGCCTCGGCGGCCGCGCGCATACGATTCAGGCCGCGCCTGACGTGGTGTTCGACGTCGGCTGCGGCTGGCTGCACTCGGCCGACCGGAACAGCTTTGTCGGCATCGCCCGGCAACTCAACTTCGAGCTCAACAAGGACTTGCCGCCGTGGCGCGAGCGCGCCTACGGCGAGGCGTTCCCGCAGGCCGCTCGCGACGACTTCACGCACGCACTCGACCAATTCTACGACCGCATCGAGCAGGCGGCGCGGCACGGCAAGGACTGCCCGGCCAGCCTGTACCTCGAGCCTGGCAACCGCTGGAACCCGATGATCGATGCGATCTCCACCTATGTGAACGGTTGCGAGCTCGACCAGGTCTCGATCCTCGACGTCGACGCCTATGAGGACACCGACGTCAATTGGCGGGTGCGGCGCGGCTATGGCGCGCTGGTCGCGGCCTATGGCGCGCAGGTGCCGGTGGCGCTGAACTGCGAGGTCAGCCTGATCGATCACTCCGGCAAGCGGATCCGCATCGAGACCTCGCGCGGCGCGCTTGAGGCGGACAAGGTGATCGTCACCGTGCCGACCAACCTGATCGCCGATCAGACGATCCGCTTTTTACCTGCGCTGCCGGACAAGCTCGACGCCGCGCGCGGCCTGCCGCTCGGCCTTGCCGACAAGGTGACGCTGGCGCTCGCCGAGCCCGAGGCGCTGCCGAAGGAAGGCAATCTGCGCGGCGCCACCATGCGCACCGAGATGGGCACCTATCACATCCGCCCGTTCGGCCAGCCCTGCATCGAAGGTTTCTTCGGCGGCCGTTTTGCGCGACAGCTTGAAGATGCCGGCGACGGCGCCATCGCCGCGCACAGTATCGACGAGATCGTCTCCTTTCTCGGCAGCGATTTCCGCCGCAAGCTGAAGCCGCTCAGCGAATCCCGCTGGGCCCATGACCCGTTCGCCCGCGGCTCCTACTCGCACGCACTGCCCGGCCACGCCGACAAGCGCGCCGTGCTGGCCGCGCCGGTCGACGGGCGGCTGTTCTTCGCCGGCGAAGCGACGTCGCCGGAGTTTTTCTCGACGGCGCACGGCGCGCGGGACTCGGGCGAGCGGGCGGCGAGGGAAGTGGCGGATGGATTTCCGCATAAGGGGTAGCCGTCAGATTGGTCATTCCGGGATGGTCCGAACGACCAGACTTCACTCCAGCACCCTCGCCCGCATATCCGCGTCGGGCACGAAGCACGTCTCGTACTTCCCGAAGATGCGATAGCGGTTGCGGGCGATCAGGCTGTAGACGGCATCGCGCAGCGGCTTGGGGACCGCGAACAGTGTGCGGGTCCAGCGCCAGCCGGGCAGATGGCTCAGCACCGTCAGCGCCGCGTCGGACTTCATGTAGGCGACGCCGCCATGGACGACGGCGTTGGTGTCGGGGTCGTCAGGATCGATGCCGAAGCTCTTCGCCAGCCGCGTGCCGTAGCCGGACTGGATCGGCGTGAAGCGAAAGCGGCGTGCCGTGTCGCGGGCGATGACGAAGCGGACCCAGCGCGAGCAGAAGATGCAGACGCCGTCATAGAGGATCACGTCGTCGTCGGGCCAACTGCTCATCTCGATTCCCTCAACGCGTTTTCTTCACGCGAACCCGCTCCCACTTCGCTCGAAAACGCTACCGGTTATCCAGGATCAACAGCGCGACCAGCATCAGCACGATCGCAGGTCCCGTCTTCACCAGCGCGCCGAGCGGCTCGATCCAGAGATCCGGCGTCAGTATCGCCGATCCCGCCATGTAGCCGAGCGAGGCGACGATGCCTGCGATCAGACCGAACGCCGCGGTGCGACGGATCGCGATCAGCACCCCGATGCTCATGTCCATCAGGCTGGTCAACACCGTCACCGGCCCGACCAGCGCCGCCGGGAAATGGTGCGCACGCAAAATGCCCGCCGCGGCGTCATAGGAGATCACCAGCGCGATGAAGCCGGATGCGACCCAGAACAGCACGAGGCTTGCGAAGATCAGCGCCTTGATCAGGAACAGCCGCGCGAACCATTTATCCTGAATGGTCGCGGGGCGGCCGCCGACCGCTTGCGCGATTGTCGTCGGCACGATGCCGGTCGCTTGCATCCAGCCTGCGGGATCGCCGGTGACGCCGCGGCGCAGTTCGGCGATCGCGGTGGAGCGCAGCGGCGGCATCCAGCCGAGCCGGCTCGCGAGATCGCCGAGGCGGGCGCCGAGATCGATCAGGACTGGCGGCGTCGCGATGCGGACATGCTTTGCCGTGCCGAACGACCGGCGGAACTGGGCGATGACGCCGCCGAGCGAAATCGGCTGCTCCTGCATCAGGTCCCATGTCACCGATCGCACCGCTTCATCGGCGACATCGCGCGCCGCAAGCCAGGCGATGGTCGCGGCGATATCCTCGACCGCGACCGGCTGGAACGGCGTCGCGGCCTCATCGGCCGGCAGTTCGACCGGCAGCGCCGCCAGCGCGCGCAGCATGGCGCTGCCACCATAGGCCGACGGCGCGATGACGAAGCCCGGGCGCAGGATCGCGTGGGGAATCTCGGACGCTGCGATCAGCCGTTCGGCCTCGCGCTTGGTGGTGCTGAAGGCGGTGCGGTCCGCATCGGCAGCGCCGGGAATCGAGATGTGGACGAGACGAATGGCGCGGTGGCTGTCACCGATCGCCTGCAACAGCCGCGCGACGTGGTCGCGATGCACCGCGCTTGTGTCGCTGCCCGGACCATCCTGCAGCACGCCGAGGCAATTCACCACGATGTCGGCCTCATGGGTGCGAAGCAGCTGCGTCAGCGCCGCGGCATCCATCGACATGACAGGCAGCTCGATGTCGGTCGCGCTGATTTTCTGCGCCGGCGTGAAATGCCGCGCGACCCCGATCACGTGTAAGCCGCGCGCCCGCAGATCGTCGGTGATGGTGCGCCCGATCAGGCCCGAGGCGCCGAGCACGAGGATGTTGTGTGATGCGTCGTCACTCATGAGGCCCCAGACTATTTGGCGTCATTCCGGGGTGCGAAGCGAACCCGGAATCTCGAGATTCCCCGATGCGCAATTGCGCATCTGCGGTTCGATGCTTCGCATCGTCCCGGAATGACGACACTGCGCTAAAATGGTTTCGCGATCATCAGCCAGAGGATGATCATCACGGAGCCGAAGCCGGGAATACCGAACAGGAACCAGCGGCGAAACAGCGCAAAATAACGCGGCGGCAGCGGAAGGCCTTTTTCGACGGCCGCCTGCGCGAGGTTGCGCATCTCGATCTGCATGAAGACGACGGGAACCCAGAACACGCCGGCCAGCGCGTAGAGCGCAAGCGAAACCGCCAGCCAGCGCTCGGTGATGCTCGTTGCCGACAACAGCATCAGCAGTCCGCCGCTCACCGGCTGAAGCAGCACGGCACTCAGCGTGAAGATCATGTCCGCGATCACGACGGTCGCCGCCGTGCGCGCGATGAACGCCACATCCTGCGTGCGATGCGCCGCCAGCATGAAGAAGGCGATGCCGGTCCCGGTGCCCAGGATCACGATGGCCCCGAGCACGTGCAGATATTTGATCAGGAAGTAGAGCGTCATCGCAGTCCGCTCGTGATCAGGCCAACTTCGGCGCGCACAAATACCGCCGCTGCCATAGGCCGGTCGGGCGCGAAAATCCACTGCGGCGGCGCAGGCGTGGCGCGGTCGGAGTACCCACATCGCGTCTGGATTCGCCCGCAGAATCCCGGCCGCGAATCAGCCCCCGAATGAGCTTTTTCCAACTATGGCAGTGTCATACTGCGCTCGCGATCCACGCTTTGCACAGCTCCGGATCGGCGGTTGGCCGCTTGAACTCCGGCAAGTGTCCTCTTTCGGAACAAGTTCTCACGACACTGATGCAAAAAATCCACAGATTAACCGATAATTAACGATGGACCTTGAAGGCGGCCCGCCGACTTGCTTTGATTACACCCATGAGCACAACGCTAATCGAGGTCCGGCCGGCCAAAGCTGCAGACGCGGCGGCGGTGGCGTCTACCCATGACGAAGCCTGGCGCTCGGCGTATCAGGGAATCATCCCCGGCGCCGAACTCGAAAAGCTGATCAATCGCCGCGGCCCGCAGTGGTGGGACAGCGCCATCCGCAAGGGCAGCCGCGTCAGCGTGCTGGTGTTCGGCGACCGGGTCGCAGGCTACGCCAATTACGGCCGCAACCGCGCCCGCAGCCTGCATTTCGAAGGCGAGATCTACGAGCTCTATCTGCGGCCGGAATTCCAGGGGCTTGGCTTCGGCCGGCGCCTGTTCGCCTCCGCCCGCCGCGACCTGATGCAGAGCGGCCTCAAGAGCATGGTGATCTGGGCGCTCTCCGACAACGAGCCGGCAACCGAGTTTTACCGTGCGCTGGGCGGCCGGATGGTGGCGCGCTCTTCGGAGCGGTTCGGGCCCAAGTCGCTCGACAAGGTCGCTTTCGCCTGGGCCAACTGAAAATCCTGCTTCTCTCGCAGCTGCAGCAAGGCTAAACCAGCCTCCAGCGCTGCGCGCGTCGGCCAGCCCGGTCTCAAGGCCGGGCCGGGAGCCGTTTCGCGGCCCGGCGGCGCCAACCAAAAAATCACATCGTTCTCAACTTCCAGAGGCCACGCGGAGCAATCCATGCGTATCGACGCCATATCGATCGGAAAAAATCCGCCCCACGACGTCAACGTCATCATCGAGGTTGCCGTCGGCGGCGAGCCAATCAAGTACGAAATGGACAAGGAAGCCGGCACGCTCGTGGTGGACCGCTTCCTCTACACGCCGATGCGCTATCCCGGCAATTACGGCTTCATCCCGCACACGCTGTCCGGCGACGGCGATCCCTGCGACGTGCTGATCGTCAACACCCGCGCGATCGTGCCGGGCGCGGTGATGAGCGTCCGCGTGGTCGGCGTGCTCCTGATGGAGGACGAGGCCGGCGGCGACGAGAAGATCATCGCGGTGCCGTCATCGAAGCTGACCCAGCGCTACGACAAGGTGCAGAACTACAGCGACCTGCCCGACATCACGCTGCAGCAAATCCAGCACTTCTTCGAGCACTACAAGGACCTCGAGAAGGGCAAGTGGGTGAAGGTGCTACGCTGGGGCGACGCCGACGAAGCCCGCAGGCTGATCCTCGAAGGCATCGAGCGCGCGAAGAAGAAGTGACTAACCTCGCCCCGCTTGCGGGGAGAGGTCGGATCGCATGTAGCGGAGCGGAATGCGATCCGGGTGAGGGGGTACAGGTCTTTCGACAGTCCCATCTCGGAGAGGGGCCCCTCACCCCAACCCTCTCCCCGCAAGAGCGGGGCGAGGGAGCATTTCACACCGCCGGCGCCGCCAAGCCGGCAATCGCACAGGCGGCGCGCAGCGTGTTGACCAGGAGGCACGCCACCGTCATCTGCCCGACGCCGCCGGGCACCGGCGTGATTGCGCCGGCGACATTGAGGGCTTCCTGGAACGCGACATCGCCGACCAGTTTCGGCTTGCCGCCGGGCACCGGAATGCGGTTGATGCCGACATCGATCACCGTCGCGCCCGGCTTCAGCCAGTCGCCCCGCACCATCTCGGGCCGGCCGACCGCGGCATAGACCAGATCGGCCTGGGCGCAGAGCTTTGGCAGATCGCGCGAGCGCGAATGCGCGATCGTCACCGTCGCGTTCTCGTTCAGCAGCAATTGCACCAGCGGACGACCGACCAGATTGGAGCGGCCGATCACGATCGCGTTCATGCCCTCCAGCGAGGCGTGCACGCTCTTGGTCAGGATGATGCAGCCGAGCGGCGTGCAGGGCGACAGCGCCGCCAAGCCCCCGGCGAGCCGGCCGGCATTGTTGGGGTGCAGGCCATCGACGTCCTTGGCCGGATCGATCGCGTTGATGATGGTCTCGGTGTGCAGCGACTTCGGCAGCGGCAGCTGCACCAGGATGCCATGCACCATGGGATCGCGGTTGAGCCGCGCGATCAGCGCCAGCAGATCGGCCTGCGACACATCCTCCGGCAGCTTGTGCTCGAACGAGGCCATGCCGGCGGCCTGGGTCTGGGTGTGCTTGCTGCGGACATAGACCTCGCTCGCGGGATCATGGCCGACCAGCACGACGGCGAGCCCCGGCGTGAGCTGGTGGTCGCGCTTGACGCGGGCGACCTCGTCGGCGACGCGGGCGCGAAGCTCGGCGGCGATGGCTTTTCCGTCGATGATGCGGGCAGTCATGTCAGTCCCTTGTCTGCTGGTTCGGCTTGGCCGCAGTCAGCTTCCTCAATGTATCGCCGAGCCCTTTCGGATCGCCGTCCACCGCGACCTGCTTGAGCCGCGAGGTGGCGCCGGACAACAGCTTCACCCTGGCTTTCGGCACGCCGAGCGCCTTGGCCAGCAGCTCAGTCACCGCACGGTTGGCCTCGCCGCCCTCGGCGATGGCGCGCACCCGCACCTTCACCACCGAACGGCCGTTGGCCAGCGTCTCGATCCCGTCGACGTCGTCGCGGCCGCCGCGCGGCGTCACGCGCAGCGCGATGCTGATGCCCTCGGTGGAATAGCGCCACGGATCCATCAAGGCCCCGTCGAGAAAGGGTCAGATCACGTTGGGATAGATGTAATAGGCGATCACCCGCTGGATGAACATGATGATCAGGATCACGATGATCGGCGATATATCGAGCCCGCCCAGATTCGGCATCACGTTGCGGATCGGCCGCAGCACCGGCTCGGTGATCCGGTAGAGGAACTCGGCCACCGCGGAAACGAACTGGTTGCGCGTGTTGACCACATTGAAGGCGACCAGCCAGGACAGGATGGCGGAGGCGATCAGCAGCCAGACATAGAGGTCGAGGATGATGATGACGATGTCGAGAACAGCGCGCATATGAGGGGGGCTCGCGGGTAAGACAACCGATTGAAGCGCAACGAGACCGGACTGAGCCGCCATCGCGCTTCTTGTTTGAGCAGGATCGTTTCGGAAAACCGCTATGCACTGGGCGCTCGGGCGGTCCGCCGGGTCGGGATCACACCCTAGATATCGGTTCATCCCCCCGCAAACAAGGGAAGTTCCCGGCGGGACAGGCCGAAAACCGCGCTTTCACCGTTCTTGACTTGACCTTGGACGGGACTGTAAATGGCGCCCGACTGACGGCCGGGATACTCAGCAACACCCGGCCGCGATGGGGCCATAGCTCAGCTGGGAGAGCGCGTCGTTCGCAATGACGAGGTCGGCGGTTCGATCCCGCCTGGCTCCACCAGCCTTCGCTCGCTTCGCGAGCTTCGGCTCGGCAAGCCCGGATAGTCCATCGCAGCGATGCGAGCGAAGGCTGCCGCGGCGTAGCCCGAAGGGCGAAGCCGGGCCGAGGCAATCTGCCCGCAGGGCGAAGATGGACTTTGTCCGTTAGCCCCTCACGTCCCGGTAAACCGTGGCGGCCGCTTCTCCACAAAGCTCGCGACGCCTTCCTGGAAATCATTGCCCTTCAGCGCGATCTGCATCTCGCGGTTGGCATCGATGGTGGCTTCGGCGAGCGTCTGGAACGGCACGTCGTAGATCTGGCGCTTGATCACCGCGATCGCGCTCGGCGAGACGAAATCGGCGAGGTCGCGGGCATAGGCATAGGTCTCCTCGCGCAGCTTCTCCGGCGAGGAGAGCCGGTTGACGAGGCCGATGCGCAGCGCCTCCTCGGCCGACACCCGCCGCGCCGACATCAACAGATCGAGCGCGTTGGCGTGGCCGACGATCCGCGGCAGCATCCAGCTGATGCCGTGTTCGGCGATCAGGCCGCGCCGCGCGAAGGCGGTGGTGAACACCGCGGTGTCGGCGGCGAAGCGCAAATCGCAATAGAGCGCGTGGACCAGGCCGATGCCGGCGGTGGCGCCGTTGAGCATCGCGATCACGGGCTTCCGGATCGCGGGATAGTAGGCGTAGCGCGTCTGCCAGTCGGCGCGGCGGTTCATGTCGAACGGGATGTTCTCGCCGCGCCTGACCTCGTTGGGATCGATCCCCTTCAGCGCGTCCATGTCGGCGCCGGCGCAGAAGCCGCGGCCCGCGCCGGTCAGCACGATGACGCGAACGTTCTCGTCGTTGGCCGCCGCCTCCATGGCGTGGCGCACGTCGCGCTCCATGATCGCGGTCCACGCATTCATGCGATCGGGGCGATTGAGCGTGATGGTCGCGATCCTGTCGCTGACCTCATAGAGGATGTGCTCGTAGCTCACGGCGATCTCCCTGTGCCTTGTTGTTATCGATACGCGCGGCGATGCGGCCTGCGCGCGGCGGCCGACAGTAGCACATTCACGAGAATGAAAAGCCGGCGCGAAATTCCGCGTGGCGGCTATTCAGCGGCCTGCAGCAGCTGCCGCTGCGGCACGCGCGCGATCCAGCCGTCGATGAAATGCTTCAGCCACGCGCGCTCGGCGGCATCGTGCACGGCACGCTCGGCGAAGTGCAGATGGCCCGGTTGTGCGCCCGGCGAATCCATCCGTGCGCAACCGCGTGTGGTCCAGCGATGCATCATCGCGTAGGTCACGTCGGGATGGAATTGCAGGCCGAAGGCGTTGCCGAACTGGAACGCCTGCACCGGGAAATCATCGCCCGCCGCGAGCAGGTCGGCGCCGGCCGGCAATTGAAATCCCTCGCCGTGCCAGTGATAGACCCGCGCCGGCCAGTCCGGGCAGAGCGCGCGGCCCGCCTCGGTCGGCCTGACCGGATAATAGCCGACCTCGACACGGCCTTGCGGATGCGGCGCGACCTCGGCGCCGAGCTGCCGCGCCAGCATCTGCGCGCCGAGGCAGATGCCCAGAAACGGACGCTGCTCGCGCAGCGGAACGGCGATCCAGTCGATCTCGCGCCGCACATAGTCGTCGCCATCATTGGCGCTCATCGGACCGCCGAAGATCACCGCGCCGGCATGCGCATCGAGCGTTTCGGGCAGCGCGTCGCCGAAGCGCGGGCGGCGGATGTCGAGGCGGTAACCCAGCGCGCGCAGGGCGTTGCCGATCCGGCCGGGAGTCGATGTCTCCTGATGCAGCACGATCAGCACCGGCCGCAACGAGATCTGATCCAAGACCTGATCCCTGGGCGTGACCGCGGCCGGCTTTCGGCTGGCGAAGGGCACCACGACACGGCTCTGGTCAGTCCGGAACGACATTGCCTCTGCTTAAAGTTTCGGCACGTAAGGCGCGATCATAGCTAAGTGGTCGTTAACATCGTGTGAGTTTGCGCACAGCCAAGCGAAGCAAATCGCGGGCCAGAAACAGCCTTAGCGGCAACGAGTGGGCTTTCCAGGGCAGCTAGCGCTTGCGGAGCTGGAATCCGCCGACCGCCGTCAGGATGAAGTCGCGCGGAAACAGCCGGAGCAGGAACGGCACCAGCTTGATGAAGGTGCCGGGCAGCACCGCGCGCTTGTTGGCCATCAACCCGCGATAGGCCTGACGGGCCACCTCTTCCGGTGAAACGTTGAGGATGGCGGAATCGAATCCAGGGGCAAATCCGGCGCGATCCTGAAACTCCGATGGTACCGGGCCCGGGCAACACACGGTGACACGCACGCCCTGCGGCGCCAGCTCACAGCGCAACGCCTCGGTAAACGACAACACATAGGCCTTGCTGGCGTAGTACACGGCCATGCCGGGGCCCGGCAGAAATCCGGCGATCGAGCCGAGATTGAGGATGCCGCCGCGGTTGCGGATCAGCTGGTCGGCAAAGCGCAGCGTCAGATCGGTCAGCGCGCGGATATTGACATTGATGATGTTGAGCTGCTCGGCGCGGTCGCGCTCGATGGCGCGGCCGAACAGGCCGAAGCCGGCATTATTGACGAGAAATTCGACCTCGACCCCGGCGTCGGTCAGGGCCTGCGCGATCCGGTCGCCCGCATCGGCGTGCTGGAGATCACAGGGGATCACAATCGGCGCTGCGCCGCCCTTGGCCCCGAGTTCGTCGGCGAGCGCCTTCAGGCGGTCGGCGCGCCGCGCCACGAGCGCCACACGGTGACCATTCGATGCAAACACGCGCGCCAGTTCGGTGCCTATGCCCGCCGATGCCCCGGTTATCAGCGTCACACGCTCGGTCACGTTTCAAACTCTTACTGCAAATTCTAGTGAGGTCCCCAACAAGCCGACGAGAGCATAGGCATGCGGTGGGACGCAAGCCGTGTGTAAGCTTGTGGACAGCGGCGAGGCACTGGTTTTGTGATGAAACGCCAGATTTTCAGTCGGATCGCCCACAATCGCGGCGGACATTAAAATTTCGTCATCCCTGATACCGGTGACGATGCGTCCGCCGGCGCGGGCAATCGCGTCAGATTGCGGCGTCCGCCGTGCCCCATGGGCCCTTTGGCAGCGCCGCCTGCTTCTCGGCAACCCGATGCTTGAGATCGATGCGGTCGCGCGAGGAAATGCCGAGCAGATCGGCGGCGCGCCAGACCACATTGTCCTCGAACTCGCTGACCTGACCGTCGGCATAGACCAGCTCCCACATCATCTCGACGATGCGCAGGCGTCCCTCCTCGTTCACCGAGCGCATGATCACACTGGTAAAGTGATAGAGATCGACGGCCTCGCCCTCGACGCGCATGGCAGAGGCGATCAGCTTGTCGGCCGCGCCGCGATCGAGTTGGAAACGGCTCTCGATCAGGCCGTGCAGCTTGCGCGTCTCGGCAGGCGTCGGCTCGCCATCCAGCGAGACGACATGCACCAGCAGCGCCGTCGCCGCCAGGCGATAGTCGCCGTCATCGAAGGTGCGGTCGGCCTGAGCATCGGGGGAAACGATATCGGCAATGAATTGGCGAAGTCCGTCGAGCATCGTTCTCTCTGTGGAATGAAGCCTGCCTGAATTGAGCGTGATCTTCCGGCCATCAAGTTTTCCCGGATCCCGCTCCGTTGAAATCTATATGGCGTGGAAACAGAACCGGTGCAATCCGCGCAAGTTCCCGCTGCGACATTACGTTTCGGCAACATGGATTGAGTCATTCCGGGGCGATGCGAAGGCATCGAACCCGGAATCTCGAGATTCCCCGATGCGCAATTGCGCATCTGAGGTCTGGTCCTGACGAACCATCCCGGAATGACGATGTGCTCAACTACGGTATCTCGTACACCACGAGCTTGTCGGCAATGCCACGCAGTGCCGCTTCCTTCTGGATCGGCTTGATCGCGGCGCGATCGAGGATGCCCGCGACCTCAGCCGATTCCATCACCGGCTGGGTCAAATGGATTTCCTGCGACGTCGACAGGCTCTGCACCCTGGCTGCGATATTCACAGTCTGGCCGAAATAATCCTGCCGCTCGTTGAGCGTCACCGCAAGGCACGGCCCCTCATGGATGCCGATCTTGACGATCAGATCTTCCTTGCCGCGCGCGGTGTTGAGCTGCTTCATCGCCGCCCGCATGCGCAGGCCCGCCGACAATGCATGCTCTGGCCGGATGAAGGTCGCCATCACGGCATCGCCGATCGTCTTCACGACGGCGCCGTGCTCGGAAGCGATGATCTCGAGCAGCGCGTGGAAATGCGCGCGCACCAGATCGAATGCGGCGAGATCGCCGACCCGTTCATAGAGCGCAGTCGAGCCTTTGAGGTCGGTGAACAGGAAGGTGAGCGCGGTGATCTTCAGCCGCTGGTCGACCGTGAGGTTGTCGGCCTTGAACACATCACGGAAGGTCTGGTTCGACAGCATCCGCTTCGCGGTGAGGATCGGCTTGCGCTTGCCGAGCAGCTCATGCAGCGCATCGGCCGCGACCCAAACAGCGGGCAGCACGCGGGTGTCGGTTTGGTTGTCCAGCGACAGCCGGAGCGGCCCCGGCCGCAGCACCGTGGTGCCGGTCGGCGCCTGCAGTTTGTTGAACACGATCGAGAATTGCTGGCGCTCAGTGGTCGGCTCGCCCTGCACGTCGAAGAAATGCGCCGAGTGCGTCACCGGCTCGAACACGATCAGGAACTGCTTCGGCAATTGCAGCGACAGCAGCGCCTTTTCGCCGGCCGGCAATTCCAGCGATTCCAGCGTCACCTCCTTGAGCAGGCGCTCCAGCGAGTCTTCGTTGAGCTCGATGCCCGAGCTCCAGAACATCTGGCGGACATATTCCCAGATCGGCAGCGTGTTCGGATCATGCGCGCCGATGCGGCGCACGCGCGGGCTGACGGTGAAGGCGACCTCGACCAGATCGTCGACGGACGCTTCGTATCCGGCCGCGCACAGCGCGCAGTTGTAGTCGTCATGGCGCAACGACTTCAGCGTCGAATGCGCATCGAGCACGCCGCCGCAGCCCGGGCACAGCACATTCCAGCTCATGTCGAACAGGCCGAGCCGCGACGCATGCAGGAAGCCGGAGATTACCTTCTCCTGGTCGAGCCCGGTGCGGTTCGAGAAATCCAGCAGATTGATGCGATTGAGATCCCGGTCATGACCGTCCGCGATCAGCTGCTGCATGGCATCGACGACGGCCGGATCGGTCGTCTGCCTGAGGACTGCGAAATGGGCCTGCGTATCGCTCATGGTGAGCCCCTAGATGAGCATTGGGACACCGCCGCGCAAGATCAGCGCGGCTTGATCGTAAACACCGGCGAGCGGCTCGGCTGTGTCGTCACCACGCCGATCGGCAGCACCGGATCCTTGTCCGCCAGCGCGACGCGGAACGCGCCGATGATCTTCGCAAGCGCTAGCGTCGCCTCGACCAACGCAAAATGCGCCCCGATGCAGACCCGCGCGCCGACCCCGAACGGCAGATAGGCGAACCGATCGGGCGGCGTTCCCGTCATGAAACGCGACGGCACGAACGCGTTCGGATCGCGCCACAGCTTCTCATGCCGGTGCAACAGCCACGGCGCGATCAGGATTACGTCACCCTTCCTGACCGGACGGCCCGCGATGGTATCGGGACCGCCCGCCGCACGCGCGATCAGGAACGCCGGCGGATAAAGCCGCATGGTTTCGTCGATCACCGCGCGGGTGAATTTCAGCCGCTCGATGTCGAGCGCGCCAGACGTCGCCGCGCTCCCGACTTCTGCCGCCAGCTGTTCCTGGGTCAGGGGATCGAGCGCCAGCAGATAGAGCGCCCAGAACAGCGCGGTCGCAGTCGTCTCGTGGCCGGCCAGGATCATGGTGGCGACCTGGTCGCCGAGTTGGGCATCGGTGAAGGCCTCGCCGGTTTCAGGATCACGCGCGGCGCCCATCAGGTCGAACAGGTCGCGGGCCGGCGCGTTGTCATCCTTGCCGGCCGCACGTCGCTCGGCCATCAGCATGCCGACGAACGCGGTCCAGCGCTTGCGGAAACGGGCGCGGCGGAAATCCTGCGGCGTCGGCCAGTTCAACGGCAGCACCAGATCGAGCATGTGCGGCCGCGCCAGCGTGTTGCCATACTCCATCACGAAATCCCGCAGCGCGGCGCCGTGGCGATCCATGCCGAACGAGAACATGGTGCGGCCGGCGATCTCCAGCGTCATCCGCTGCATCGCCTCGCGCAGATCGACCGGGCCGCCGCTGGCGGAGTTCAGCTTTGCGATGGTCTCGTCGACCGCCGCAATCATGTAAGGCACCAGCGTCGTCACCGCGCGCGGCGTGAACGCCGGCGCCAGCGTGCGGCGCTGGTGTTTCCATGCACGCCCTTCGGCGATCAATAGCCCCTCGCCGAGCATCGGACGCAGCACGCGAAGGCCGGCCGGCGTGCGGGTGTAGTTCTCGTAATTGTCGACCAGCACATGGCGGATCGCATCCGGCGTGTTGAGGATGAAGCTCGAGTGCTTGAGGAAGCGGCCCTGGACGATATCGTCCTCATAGGCGCGCTGGCCCCAGGTCTCGATCGGCGAGTTGCGCATCACCCGCATGCGCTGGAACGCGCCCATGTCGTCGGGCGCACGCGGCGGGGCCGGCGGGACCAGGGGACGCCGCGTGACCGTGATATCGTAGACCTCGGCTATGCTCATGGTCCTCGCTTCCCTGCCTCACGCGACGGCCGATCCGGCCATGCGATCCCGGCGCCATGAAGGCGCGCGGACCCTGCACCAGACCTAATAAGTCAGCTCGGCGACCGCAATGCGATTCTCCGATGCCGGCCAGGCCCGCATCATAATGCGCTCCCCGTTGAAGATCGCGGCGACCGGACGGCCGACATCGTCCGCGGCGAGCCGCAGCGTCGTCACCGAATCGGTCGGCACGCCCGGCTTTACATCGGCCGGCTCCTTGCCGTCGAACAGCACGATATCGCGCGGCAGGCCGAAATAGCCGCGCGGCCGCGACATCAGCACAACCGCGCCTGCGCCGGCATCGGCCGGTCCCAGCGGCCGCGCCGCGCGCAGATGCACGATCTCGGACGAGCGCGTAAACGGCGAGCGATAGATGTGCGTCGTCGCCGTACCAGGTGACGTCAGCACGAATTCGAGCGGCCACGACGGGTCGACCTGCGCCGGACCCCAGCGACCGTCAGCGCCGGTCTGCGAGCTGTGCAGCGGGCCGCCGATGCGCTCGCCGGTCTCCGCCGCGACATGATAGATATCTACCGTGGCCCCCGGCACCGGCCGGTTGGTCGGCACGCCGCCGGGCATGCCTGTGACGAGGCCGCTCAGCCTCACCGCGGTCTCCGGCACGATCTCGATCCGCGACGGCTCGTGCCTTGCGATGAATTTGTAGATCTCGCGAAAGGCCCGCGGATGAAAGGCGGTCTCGCGATGATCGACCGCGCCAAGCACCAGATTGGTCGCGCCTTTCAGCGCCGGGCCGTCCGTCGTGACGTTGGTCGGCGTGCCCGGCTTGCCGACGAAGCGGCCGTCGGCCTGCGCATATTTATCGAGGCCGTCGCTGCGCAGCGTCAGGAACAGGGTGCCGACAGTCACTTCGCTGTCGCCATCGTTCAGTCCGCGCAGGAACGGACCACGCCCGTTGAACTCGTTGCCGAGCCCGTCGTCCCACGCATACACACCGTGATTGGGCGTGCCGCACAGCACCGCGTGGCTGATGTCGCCGCCGCCACCATTCTTGATGTAATTGCGGATCGCGTTGCCGCCGCGCGAACTGCCGACCAGCGCGACCCGCGGCGCGCCGGTCTTCTGCTTCAGCTCCCTGATCGCCTCGGCGAGCTCGCGGCGCTGATCCTCGGTCGAGGAGCGGCTCGCCTGCTCGATCTTGTCGTCGGTGCGTGCCAGCGGATCGGTGAAATTGATCGCGGCCATGCGCTCGCGCGGCACCCCGTTGCATTCCATCCGCCACAGCGTCGTCATCCAGAGCGGGGCGTGATCGCCATTGCCGTGCACGAACAGGATCGGCGGGGTATCACCGGCGGGCGCCGGCTGAGCCAAGGCCGACTGAGCGAAGGCCGACTGAGCCAAGACCGGTTGAGCCAAGGCCGGGGCGCCGAGGCGGCCGGCCAGCAGGGACAGGGCGCCGGCCCCTTGCAATATTCTCCGCCGCGACAGCGCCATTGCCCCCTCCCCAAGCCTTCCTCAGCTCTTTCAGTGCCTTAGCTGTGCCCTGTCCCCGCCAAGGATGCCGTAATCGCTGGACAGAACACGCGTTTCGCGGGCATCAGTTGGTGCAGCCGGAATCGTCCAACAAGCCATAGCAGGCCAACCGGAACTGGATATGACCGAACCGCGCGATCGCTCCGATAGTATCACTGCACCGTTGCGGCATTCAATCTTCAGGCGAATCTGGCTCGCGAGCCTGCTCTCCAATCTCGGCATCCTGATCCAGGGCGTCGGCGCCGCTTGGGCGATGACGCAGATGACCGCGGAGGCCGACAAGGTCGCGCTGGTGCAGACCGCCTTGATGTTGCCGGTGATGCTGATCTCGATGCCGGCCGGGGCCATCGCCGACATGCACGACCGCCGCATCGTCGCGCTGGTGTCGCTGGCGATCGCGCTGACCGGCGCCACCATCCTGACCGTGCTGGTCTGGCTCAATCTGGTAACGCCGAACATCCTGCTCGCGCTGTGCTTCGTCGTCGGCAGCGGCATGGCGCTGTTCGGCCCGGCCTGGCAGTCCTCGGTCAGCGAGCAGGTGCCGCCGGAGACGCTGCCCGCGGCGGTCGCGCTGAACGGCATCAGCTACAACATCGCGCGCAGCTTTGGTCCGGCGATCGGCGGCATCGTGGTGGCGTCCGCGGGCGCCGTGGCCGCCTTCGCCGCCAATGCCGTGCTGTACCTGCCGCTGCTCGTCGTGCTGTTCCTGTGGAATCGCGTCAGCGAGCCGTCGCGGCTGCCGCGCGAGCGGCTGAACCGCGCCATCGTCTCCGGGGTGCGCTACATCACCAATTCGCCGTCGATCAAGATCGTGCTGACCCGCACCATGGTGACCGGCATCATCGGCGGCTCGGTCTCGGCGCTGATGCCGCTGGTGGCGCGTGATCTGTTGCATGGCGGCGCGCAGACCTACGGCATCATGCTCGGCGCCTTCGGCATGGGCGCGGTGATCGGCGCGCTCAACATCAGCGAGATCCGCAGCCGGCTCAGCGGCGAAGCCGCCATCCGCGTCTGTGCGTTGACGATGGGCGCGGCGATCGCCGCGGTTGCCGTGAGCAAGCAGCCGGTGATCACCGCCGCCGCGCTGGTCGTTGCCGGAGCGGTGTGGATGCTGGCGATCGCGCTGTTCAATATCGGCGTGCAGCTCTCCGCACCGCGCTGGGTCGCGGGACGTTCGCTGGCGGCCTTCCAGGCCGCGATCGCCGGCGGCATCGCGATCGGCAGCTGGTGTTGGGGCCGCATCACGGATGTCGGCGGCGTCGAGATGGCGCTGTTGATCTCCGCCGGTCTGATGCTGCTGTCGCCGCTGCTCGGCATCTGGCTCAGGATGCCGCCGATCGGCGCACGCAACGAGGACGCGACCGATGCGCTGGCCGATCCCGAGGTGCGGCTGCAACTGAGCGGGCGCAGCGGGCCGCTGGTGGTCGAGATCGAATACCGGGTGGCGCAAGACAATGCCCGCGCCTTCCACAATGTGATGCAGGACGTGCAGCTCAGCCGCCAGCGCAACGGCGCCTATGGCTGGTCGATTGCCCGCGACATCGCCGATCCCGAATTGTGGACCGAGCGCTATCATTGCCCGACCTGGCTCGATTTCCTGCGCCAGCGCAACCGCGCCACGCAGATCGAGCGCGAACTGCATCAGAAGGCCGCCGACTTCCACATCGGCGCCGAGCCGATCCGCGTGCGCCGGATGCTGGAGCGTCCGTTCGGATCGGTGCGCTGGAAGGACGAGACCCCGGACCGCGCCGCCAAGGAGGTGATCCCGGTGGTCGCGACCGCAGCGGGCAGCAGCACGTAGTCTCTCCATTGTCATTCCGGGGCGCGCGAATAGCGCGAACCCGGAATCTGGAGATTATCAGCTCGAGATTCCCCGATGCGCCGTTGCGCATCTGAGGTTCATCGCTCCACGATGCCCCGGAATGACAGCTGATGGGTCTACTGCCCGTGATCGGCGAGCGTCTGCTGGCAGGCCTTGCTGAGGCGGCTGCGATGCTCCTTCAGGCAGGCCAGCACGACCTGATCGCCCTCGCTGAGATGGGCGCGGCAGAACCGCGAGGCATCGCGTGAGCAGGCATCGCGCCCCTGCTGCTGCGCCGGGGCGGCCGACGTCAACAAAACCAGCGGAACGACGGCAAACAGAAATCGGGTCATCTCTCAAAGCCTCTCAAGCGTTTTCGCGCGAAGGGGTGCCGGGTCGCGTGAAGAAAACGCGTCAAATAGGAAATCCGGAGCCCCGTTCTGATTTCATCGCAGCGGAAACGGCTCCAGGGAATGCGACGCCGGTTCTATAGCGTTTCCGTGCCGCGAAGAAGCTTGAAACCGACTGTGACGGTCATCACGCATGGTAGCGCCCGCTTTTTCTTGTCCTTCCGGCGCCTTGTTGGGATCGCGTTAAGACCTTGTTGGCATTAATCGCTCGTTACGGCTGTGGCGTATCCTTAAGTTCCGAGAGAGTGTGTAGCGATGCGTAGTGCGTTGGGCCTGATGCTGGCCAGTGTTGTAACGGCGATCGTGATCGCCGGCGTGTGGTTCTGGACCTCCTCGCCGCGTGCCGACGCGGCTCCTCCGCAAACCACGGCTGCGGCCAAGGCCGATCCGCTTCCCGCGGCGGCAAAACAGGCCGCCAGGGACGATGTCGAGACGACCGCAGCGCTGTCGAAGCGCGCCGATGCCACTCAGGCCGCGGCCCCGGCCGCCACTCCTGCGCCGGCGCCGGCCCCCGTCGCGGCCGCGGCCAAATGCGCCAACCCCGACGCGCTCGGCATCAGCCGCACCGTCGTGGTCGACACCAATGGCGGCCCGGGCTTCGGCTTCCTGCAGTACAAGCAGTATGACTTCCTGACCGACAAGGAGGTCGTGCTGACCTTCGACGACGGTCCGTGGCCGACCACGCCGGCCGTGCTCAAGGCGCTGGCCGACGAATGCACCAAGGCGGTGTTCTTCCCGATCGGCCTGCACACTACCTATCACCCGGACATCCTGCGCCAGGTCGCCGCCGCCGGCCACACCATCGGCGCCCATACCTGGTCGCATGCGCATCTCGCCAGCAAGAAGCTGACCGAGCAGCAGGCCAAGGACGAGATCGAAAAGGGTTTTAGCGCGGTGAAGCTGGCGCTGGGTGCCAACCCTGCTCCGTTCTTCCGCTTCCCGGCGCTGGCGCACACCCCGGCGACAACCGCCTATCTCGGCACCCGCAACATCGCGATGTTCTCGGTCGACGTCGACTCCAACGACTTCAAGTCCAAGAGCGCGGACGAGGTGATCAACAACGTGATGACCAAGCTCGACAAGGAGCACAAGGGCATCATCCTGATGCACGACCTGCAAAAGCACACCGCGCAGGCGCTGCCGACGCTGCTCCGCAAGCTCAAGGCCGGCGGCTACAAGGTGGTCTGGATGAAGGCCAAGACCCAGCTCGAGACGCTGCCCGAATACGACGCGATGATGGCGAAGACCGAGAAGCCGATCGCAACGGGCCGGCCGATCGGCAACGTCGTGCAGACGGTCGCCGAGTAACGCAGCCAACACACTCTCAACTCAAAGCGCCCCTGGATCCGATCCAGGGGCGCTTTCGCTTTCTGATCGCAGCCACCTTCTGCGCCTGTGCGCCTTCGAGAGTGGCACCATCGCGCCCGGCGGCTGCGGCTCCACCAAAATATCGAAAACAACCCCATGCAAAGGAGCTGGCGGATGCCGGCGCTCGACAAGGCAACTTGACCCGTCGGGCAAATCAGGGATACATTTCCAATATTCCGAAATCACGCATCCCTCGCCCGTTGGTGGGGGAGACCAGCCACGTCGAGCCCATTTTGTGAGATGCATCACGCTGTCAGCACAGCAGTTGCCGACGGGTTGGCGTGGTCCAGTCGGATTGTTGAAACTCGGTCCTATCGGTGGGCCCGTATCGCTGTAGTTTTTGCGCCTTGAGACATGGTCTCGGCGCAACGCCGCTTGCCCGTGCACGCCGGCATCTGCAGCACCAGCCTGTGTGCCGCGCCTTCGACGATGATCCGGGAATAGATTCGTCGGTTTGGCCCTCTCTTTCACGATGCCCGAACCTTGGAGAGCTCAGTGAGTGCACTCGAACAAGGCCGCGTACGGCCCGGCGGCGATGGCTTGGCGAATACGGCCGCCGAAAAGCTGCGTTCGATGGTCCCGGCGGCTGGAGCGATGGCCTATCCGTTCCTGCTCGATGCATTTCACCTCGCGGTCTCTCCCGCTGCTGGTCCGATGTCGTTTGGGCGACTGGCCCTGGCGGCGCTTTGCCTGTTGGCCGCGACCGCCGCGCCCTTGCTGGCTCTGGCTTGCGCTCATTGGATGACCAAGGCCGCACCGTCATCGTTCGCGCTGCGCGCCCGGCGCCTCGCCTACCTCGGCATCGCCGCGCCGCCCTTGTTCGTGCTGACCGGCGTCGGTCTCGGCCTGCTGCACATCCCTGTCAGTGACGAGATTGTCTGGGTCGCGGGTTGGCTCGTCGCGTGCCTCTATGTGCTGTTCGGCAGCGAGCAAGAGCGCCCGGCAAGGTCAGCCGCGATTGCGCCCTCTATCGCCAAATGGCGCGTGACACATGGCGTCGCCGCAGCAATCATCCTTTTCTACGTCGCATTCCATCTCACCAATCATCTGCTGGGTTGGCTCGGACCTGATGTTCATGCCGCCGTGATGAAGGCGGGGCGCACCGTCTATCGGTCGTCCGTGGTGGAGCCCATCCTCGTCGTATTGATGCTGTTCCAGGTCGCCGTCGGGATGCGGCTCGCCTGGCGCTGGAGCTCGGCGCCTGCGGATGCATACCGCGTGTTTCAGATCGGCTCCGGCGTCTACCTCGCGGCGTTCATCGTCACCCATCTGAATTCCGCATTGGTCTCGGCGCGCGCCGTGCACCACATCGACACCAACTGGGCCTGGGCGTCGGGCGCACCGACCGGCCTGATCCACGACGCCTGGAGCATTCGCCTGGTGCCGCACTACGCGCTCGGCGTCTTCTTCGTCCTCGCGCATCTCACGTCGGGATTACGCGGCGTTCTGATCGCGCACGGCGTTGCCACGGCGGTTGCCAACCGGATCTGGGCAACCGGGCTCGCGATAGGCGGGCTGGTCGCGATCGCGATCATGAGCGGATTGTGTGGGGTGCGGATCTAGGCTTCAGCGGGCGGCCCGAGCGAGCCCGGTTGAGAAGAACATCGATGCCGTCAAGCTGAGGTTGACTTGCTGCGGTCACGCCAAAGCGCAAAGATCGCTGTTGCGAGCTTGTTCGGCCGATCAGGCCTCGCATAGCTGACCACCGGCTTGCTGGAATGATTTTCCATCAGCTCCCCTAGTATCTCGTAGTCAAGTTCGAGACCGAACTTTTCGTACGGTATGGATTCGGACTCAGCTCCCCCCGCAACATAAACGATATCGACTCGCGCCATGTCTTTCGCGATCGCCGCGGCTTCCTGCAAGGTGTCGCAGCCGTACGATTTGTATTCCCAGGAAGGATCGCTGAAGTGAAGTATCTTGCGGGTGCTTTCATCGAGCTTGCCGCGCTCTTCTTCAGAGAGCCCTATGATTATCACGTGGGCGATTTTCGGAAGCATCTGCCCAACCCCTTGAAATAGCGCCTCTAGAACTTGGTCTACCGGCGCGAGCGAGGGGTTCGACGCTCTGAGCAAGTCGTATCCGGGCGCCTTGATGCGCGCTGGGAGCAAGCTTCACTTCTGGCTGGGAAATGGTGCCGCAAGAGGGACTCGAACCCCCGACCCCGTCATTACGAATGACGTGCTCTACCAACTGAGCTATTGCGGCGAACCGTTCGGCAACGGCCGGATCACGCGGCCACCTGATATCGGGCATGACCCCGATTGGCAAGGACAACGCGGGTATCGAACCATACAGCCGTTAACCTAACCCCGAATTAGCTTCCCAAACGTGACAGAAATCCGCGCCAACCGCCCACCTGGGCCTTGGGCGGGCCGATTTGTTCCGCAAATTCGTCGACCGGACCGTCCTCGTCGACCCCGGGGTCATCAGGGGCCCGGATGATCGGGATTACGGCCGGAATGGGCGCCGGTGCGGCCTTGGGCAGGTCGGTCCGGGACCGGAACAAGGGGGCCGGCGCCGGGGGCGCCGATTCGGCGGCTGGAGGGGGAGCCGGTTCCGGCGCGGCGGGTTCGGCCGAGGCCGGGGCGGGCCCGGCCTCGATGGCCGCCGGCAGCGGGGCGTTATCCTGCACCGTCGGCGCGGCCGGCTCCAAGGGGTTGAGCTCGACTGGCTTCGCCTCGACCTGCTTCACCTCGACCGGCTCGGCCGGCTTGGCGTCCGCCGGCTCGCTGGCGACTTCCTTTGGCGGCTCGACCCGGCGCGGCGCCAGCATCGCCTCCTCGAAGGGCGACGGCTCGATCGCATGGCCCTTGTCGGACGGCAGCGCCGCCACCGGGGTCTGCCACTGGAAGGCGTCGAGCCGGCCGGTGACCGGCGAGACCGGGCGCCAGCGGTCCGACACATAACCGTCGGCGGTCCAGACCGGATCGTGCAGCGCGCGCACGGCGCGCAGGGTCCAGGCCCGCGCCCGGCCGCTGTCGCCATGCTCGGTGCGCTCGATCTCGGCCATCAACAGCGCGACGCGTTGGGTCGGCGCCGCGACAAACGGCTCCAGCGCCGCGCGCGCCTTGGCGAACTCGGCGGCGTCGATCGCGGCGCGCGCGATCGCCAGCGCGCCCTCGATATGGCCAGGTTTTTTCGCCGCCAGCGTCTCGACCCGCACCAGGCGCTGGCGCGCGGAATCGCCGAGCCGCACATGCGAATAGGCGTCGGCGAGATCGGGATGCGGCTGCGCCAGCCACGCGGTCTCGACGATGCGCATCGCGCGGCGCACCTGATGCGCCTCGCTCTCGAACTTCGCCGCGAGCACGGCGGCCGGGATCAGCGTCGGCGCCAGCTTGACCGCCTCCATCGCGCTCGCGCGCGACAGGTCGCGATCGACGGTCTCGAACTCCAGCGCGCGCGCCGTCAGCAGCACGCCGCGCTGCCGCCGATAGGTCGCCTTGTCGATCAATCCGGCGCTCTGGTTGTTGTCGATGATCGACAGCGCACCGGCCCAATCGCCCTTGGCGCAGCAGAAGCCGAGCACCGCATGCGAAGCCCATGACGACGACGGCGACATTTTCAGCGCTTCCTCGGCGATCATCACGGCCGCAACCGGATCGTCGGCGCGCTGCGCCTCGATGAACAGACCGCGCAATCCAAGCAGCCGCGTGTCCTCGCGCCCGGCCATGGCGCGGAAGGCGCGCTGCGCGCCGTCGCGGTCGCCGTCGAGCTGCGCCGATTGCGCGTGCAGCAGCAGTGCCAGCGGATCGCCTCCGGCGTGGCGCCGCGCCACTTCGGCATGCGCGCGCGCCGCCGAGGAATCGCCATGCCCGATCGCAAGCAGGCCTTGCGTGATGGCGTGGCGGCCGCGGGCGTGACGGCGCTCGCGCCGGCCACGACGGATGTGCGAGGGAATCTTCCAGAGCCCGCGCAGGATCACGCCGGCGACCATCGCGACGACGACGACGAGGCCGAGCAGGTACATCGGCTGCTTGGACGTCAGCCGCAAGCCGCCCCAATTCAGCACGAGATCGCCGGGCTGATCGGCCATCCAGGCCGCACCCGCTGCAGCGAGCGCGATCAGCAGCAGGAACAGAATGATCCGGATCATCAAAGACCTATTGCAAAGACTTACTGGTTGACCGTGGCGAGCGCCGCCATGGCGTTGTCGGCAAATTTACGCGACGCGTCGAGCGCGGCGCGGCGCGCGTCCACCTTGGCGAGCCAGGCTTGCGCCGCCGTGCGATCCGCGGGCGGCAGCGACTTCAGTTCACGCTCGGTCAATGCGAGGTCATTATGCAGGGCGGCCGATGTCACGCGCGCGACGATGCTGCCGCGATCGGTCCCCGTGCCGTCGGTCCGCTCGATCTGGATCAGCGTGGAGGCACCGGCCTTCAGACGATCGACCAGCCCGGCGCTGGCTGCCGCAGCCTCAGGCGGAGGCGGCGCAAGTTTCGGCACGATCTCGATCAGCTCGCGGCACAGCGCGTTCGGGCTCGGCACGCCTGAGGTCGCAAACGTCGCGAGCGGCTTCAGCACCTCGGCATCATCCGACAGCGCCTTCGCGGCTTCGAGCGCGGAGGCATAGGGATCGCCGTGACGCACCGCGACGTCGAGCAGCGATGCCGCGACGACGCGGCGCAGCGGCACATCGTCGGCCTTCGCCTCGGCCTTGGTGTCGGCGATCTTGCCGTCCTGCCTCGCGATCGCAGCACCCTGCGCCTTCACCGCACCTTCGACCTTGTCGATGCGCGCCGTGATGCCGGAGAGATCAGCCGCAGCCGCGCCATCGCGCGGCGCGGCTTTCGCGTCATTGACCGCCGCCGCAAGCTTGTCGGATTGCGCCCGCGTCGCGGCGAGTTCGGTGCGCAGTGCGGCGATCGATTTGTCGAGCGCCTCCAGCCGCGCCGTCGCCGCGGGATCGGCGGCCGCCGCGACCGGCCTGCCGGCTTTCGATTCCAGCGCACTCAGGCGCGTGCCGAGCTGGTCGATGGCGGCATTGGGTAGCGGCGCCGGGACCGGCTGCACGACGGGCCAGCCGAGCAGCCAGCCAACCCCGATCACCAGCGCCGCCGCGACGGCGCCGGATATCGGAGCCACCACCCAGGGCGATACCGGCCGCGCCGGTTCGGCGTCCGGCGCCGCGGAGGCGGTCTCGGGCTGCGGCTCCGCTTGCGCTGCGGCGTCGCCTTGGGGCTCGGCCTCAGGCTGGGGCTCGGCCTCAGGCGTCGCCGCGTCCGCGGACGCCTTGGCAGCATCCTTGCCGGCATCCTGGTCCGTCTCCCTGGCGGCTTCCTCGGCCCCCTCCGCCTTCGACGGTTCGCTGGAGATTTCGGTCGCCTGAAGATCGATGGTCGGCGGCGCGCGCTTGGGCCGGGAATCCGGCGAAGATCCTGGGTCGTCTGGCCTTTCTTCAGCCATCGCGGGGGGTCCTCAAAACTATTGGCCGCATATTGTACCAGAATCGGCCCAGGCTCTTAGAGCACGATCCGAATAACCGAGCATTGCCTAACATCATGGTCAGACGAAAGAATTATTCCGGTCTCGGCCGCAGGGCGCGGCTCAGCGCCTCCAGCAGGGCATTTTCGTCCGGCCGCGCCGCCACCACCACCTTGGTCGCGCCGGCGTCATGGAGCACCGCGGCGACGGCCGCCGAGATGCAGCATTGCGGCAAGGCGAGCGCCGAAATCTCGATCCCGTCGGCTCGGACCGTGTCCAGAAAGGCCTGCGCGCTGCGGCGGGAATAATGCAGCACCGCGGTGATCCGGTTCGCCATGAAGGCGTCGCTGACTTCCCTCGGGAAGCCGGCCACCGGCGCCATCCGGTAGGTGGTGTGGGTGACGACGCTGAGCCCGCGCTCGCTGAGCTCGCCCGCAAGATCGCGCGACAGGTCGGCGCCGGCGAGATAGAGCAGCGTCGCAGACGCCGGCAGCTCGCCGGCCTCGACCCGTGCGAGCACGAGATTGCGCAGCGAGACCGCATCGCCCTTCGCCACGATCACCTTGTCGAAGCCGGCGGCGCGCGCCGCATCGGCGGTGTGTACCCCGACCGCAAACAGCGGCAGCCGCAACAAGCGGCTGGTCGCGAGATCGACCGCACGCAGCGCATTGGCGCTGGTCAGGATGACGGCATCATAATCCGCATCGTCGTCGCCGCGGAACGGCACCGGCTCGAAGCGCAGCACCGGCGCCGACAGGGCGTCAAAGCCGCGCTGGCGCAGCGTCGCGAGCGTCGCGTCATTGTCCGGATGCGGTCGTGTGACAAGGATTGTCAGGGTTTCAGGCCTCCAGCCGTATAAATTGGACGTTGGCGACCGATTGCACTTTAAGACCTCGCAATGCTACCCCGGAGCGGACATTTTGATGAGCATCATCTTGCCGGAAACCGGTTCCGGCCTGTCCGGATCATGCTCGTAGCACAAGGACCGAAATTGGGACACGAACCGCCGATGCTGGTGCTGGGGATCGAGACCACCTGCGATGAGACCGCGGCCGCCGTGGTCGAGCGCCAGGCTGACGGGCAGGCGAAAATCCTCTCCAACGTCGTGCGCTCGCAAACCGACGAGCACGCCCGCTTCGGCGGCGTGGTGCCGGAGATCGCGGCGCGCGCCCATGTCGACCTGCTCGACGGCATCGTCGCCTCCGCGATGAAGGAGGCCGGCGTCGGCTACGGACAATTGTCGGCGGTCGCGGCAGCCGCGGGCCCCGGCCTGATCGGCGGCGTCATCGTCGGCCTCACCACCGCGAAGGCGATCGCGATGGTGCACGATACGCCCCTGATCGCGGTGAACCATCTCGAGGCGCACGCGCTGACGCCGCGGCTGACCTGCGCGCTGGCGTTTCCCTATTGCCTGTTCCTGGCCTCGGGCGGACACACCCAGATCGTCGCCGTGGTCGGCGTCGGTGAATATGTGCGGCTCGGCACCACGGTCGACGACGCGATGGGCGAGGCGTTCGACAAGGTGGCGAAGATGCTGTCGCTGCCCTATCCCGGCGGACCGGAGGTCGAGCGCGCGGCCGCCGGCGGCGACCCGACGCGGTTTGGCTTTCCACGTCCGATGCTCGGCCGCGCCGATGCGAATTTCTCGCTGTCGGGACTGAAGACGGCGGTGCGCAATGCAGCCAGCCGGCTGGAGCCGCTCGAGCCGCAGGACGTCAGCGATCTCTGCGCGAGTTTCCAGGCCGCGGTGCTGGAATCGACCGCGGACCGGCTGAGCGTCGGCCTAAAGCTGTTTCAGGAGCGGTTCGGCACGCCGCGCGCGCTGGTCGCGGCCGGGGGCGTCGCCGCCAACCATGCGATCCGCAGTGCGCTGCAGGAGGTTGCGGCAAAGGCGCAGACCACGCTGATCATCCCGCCGCCGGCGCTCTGCACCGACAATGGCGCGATGATCGCCTGGGCCGGCGCCGAGCGGATGGCGCTTGGCCTCACCGACACGATGGAGGCGCCGCCGCGCGCGCGCTGGCTGCTCGACGCCAACGCCAAGGCGCCGGCCGGCCACGCCAACAGCCGCGCCGGATATTGAACAATGTACGACGGGGCGCGCATCAGGCACCGTCGCACCTCGCCCCGCTTGCGGGGAGAGGTCGGATTGCGCAGCAATCCGAGTGAGGGGGTACAGGTCTCAACACTCGGCTCGCTCGCGGATAAAGCCCCTCACCCCAACCCTCTCCCCGCAAGAGCGGGGAGAGGGAGCGAAGACAGGCCCGCCTGATGCCGGCGCATATGTCCGTGAGCGTGATCGGAGCCGGCGCCTGGGGCACGGCATTGGCCGATGTCGCGGCGCGCGCCGGGCGCAAGGTGACGCTGTTTGCGCGCAATGCCGAGCATGCCGCGCAGATCCAGGCGACGCGGGTCAATCCGCGGCTGGCTGGTGTCCAGCTTCATCCCGGCATCGCTGTGACGTCGGATATCGCCGTCGCGGCACTCGCCGACATCATCCTGGCCGTGACACCGGCGCAGCATCTGCGCGCGGCGGTCGGGCATCTTGCGCCGCATCTCAAACCCGACACGCCTGTCATCGCCTGCGCCAAGGGCATCGAGCACGGCACGCATAAATTCATGACCGAGGTGATCGCGGAAGCCGCGCCGCGCGCGGTCCCCGCGATCCTGTCGGGGCCGAGCTTTGCCGACGACGTCGCGCGCGGACTGCCCACCGCCGTAACGCTGGCCACCATGGACGAAGCGCTGGCACGCGCGCTCGTCCAGGCGCTCGGCTCGGCGACCTTCCGGCCCTATCACACCACCGATGTGCGCGGCGTCGAGATCGGCGGCGCGGCCAAGAACGTGCTGGCGATCGCCGCCGGCATCGTGGTCGGCAAGAATCTCGGCGCCTCCGCGCTCGCCGCACTGACCACGCGCGGCTTCAGCGAGCTCGCAAGATTGGGCCGCGCCTGCGGCGCCCGCGCCGAAACACTCTCCGGCCTGTCGGGATTGGGCGATCTGCTGCTGAGTTGCTCGACCGCGCAATCGCGCAATTTCGCACTCGGCCTCGCGCTCGGCCGCGGCGAAGCCGCCCCGATCGGCAAGCTCGCCGAAGGCGCGTTCACCGCGCCGGTGCTGTGCGAGCTCGCCGCTGCGCAGAAGGTCGACATGCCGGTGTCAAACGCGGTCGCCGCGATCCTGAGCGACCGGCTGACCATTGACGCAGCGATCGAAGGCCTGCTGACGCGGCCGTTCAAGGCGGAGTAGCGCACGTCACGGTCGCGCGTGGCAGAGCTTCACGATCCGTGCGCGCCGTACTAGCGTGGCGGCGAACCGTCGGATCCCGGTCCAACAAATCGAAAAACGGATCCCAAGGGAAAACCCATGCGTCAACCGCATCGCGCCATCCTTTCGATCAGCCTCGCCGTCGCATTCACCGCCTCATCCGCCATAGCCCACGCCCAAACGGCCACGACCTACGACGACCTTGCCAAGAGCGAGGCCGCCGCCAATGCCGACAACGGCAAGCGGGTCGCGCCACTCAAATCGATCGGCAATCCAACCACCGACGTGTCTGCCGAGATGCAGGCAATGATCGGCGCGCCCTATCCGCCGCATTTCAATGCCGACCCCAAAACCCCTGCGGAATGGAAGGAGTTGATCGATCGCCGCGCCAAGCTTCTGATCGCGGGTATTCCGGCGCTGAAGGCGAAGCTCGGCGTCAAGGTCGAGGAAACCAGGCTTGCCGGCGTGCACTGCTACATCGTGACCCCGAACAAGATCGCGCTCGAGAACAGGCGACGCCTGCTGATCCACGTCCATGGCGGTGGTTACGTGTTCGGCCCCGGCGAAGCCGCGTTGCCGGAAGCCATCATGATGGCCGGCTTTGGCGGCTTCAAGGTCCTCTCGGTCGACTACCGGATGCCGCCGGACTTCCCCTATCCGGCGGCGATGGACGACGCGATGGCGGTCTGGAAGGAAGTTCTGAAATCGCACGAGCACCGCCGGCTGGCCATCTTCGGCACCTCAACCGGTGGGGCGATGACGCTTGCGATGGTGTTGCGGGCGAAGGATGAGAAGCTGCCGCTGCCCGCCGCCATCGCGCCGGGCACGCCATGGTCCGATATCGACAAGATCGGCGACAGCTACGCGAGCAATGAATGGGTCGACAACGTGCTGGTGACCTGGGACGGCTGGCTCGGCCGCGCCGCCAGGCTTTATGCAAACGGCACCAGCCTGAAGAATCCCTACATTTCGCCGATCTATGGTGACTTCAAGGGCTTCCCGCCGACCATCCTGACATCGGGCACGCGCGATCTGTTCCTCAGCAACACGGTTCGCACGCATCGCAAATTGCGCCGCGCCGGCGTGATCGCCGATCTCAATGTCTATGAGGGGCAGTCGCACGCGCAGTACCAGTTCAACGTCGACGCGCCCGAGACGAAGGAGGCGTTCACCGACATCGCCAGGTTCTTCGATCGATATTTGAAACAGTAGGTGCCGCGCCGGGATCAGATGCCCGTGCTTGTCGCGGGCATCCGCGTCGCTGTAGATTGCAGCGCAATCGAACGGGGTGAGTTGCGATGAATTACTGGCTGGTGAAATCCGAACCGTCGGTCTGGTCGTGGGACCATCAGGTCGCCAAGGGCGCGAAGGGCGAAGCCTGGACCGGCGTGCGCAACTTCACGGCACGGCAGAATCTCGTCAACATGAAGAAGGGCGACAAGGCGTTCTTCTATCATTCCAACGAGGGCAAAGAGATCGTCGGCATCGCCGAGATCATCAAGGAAGCCTATCCCGACCCGACCGACAAGACCGGCAAGTTCGTCTGCGTCGACATCAAGGCCGACAAGCCGCTGAAGACGCCGGTGACGATGGCCGCGATCAAGGCGGACAAGAAGCTCGCCGACATGGCGCTGGTAAAGTATTCGCGGCTTTCAGTGCAGCCGGTGACCGCGGAGGAGTGGAAGTACGTCTGCAAGATGGGCGGGCTGTGATGTCTCGTCCAACTCTACTGTCGTCCCGCGAAGGCCGGGCGAAGGCCGGGACCCATTACCCAAATGTCGATTGCTGAAACGAGCTGGGGCCACAGCGAATTCTAATCACAGGCGGCTGTGGTAACGGGTCCCGGCTTTCGCCGGGACGACGGCTTGCGGGACCTACGCCCCGGCCGCCATCACCACCTGCGCCAGCAATTGCTCGCGCTTGCTTTGGGTGCGGTAGCCTCCCATCGTCGCGGCGAAGCGTTCGAGGATGCCGTCCTCGAACGCGGTGACGATGGTGTCGTGGACATAGCTCTTGCGGCAGATCGCCGGCGTGTTGGACAGCTGGTCGGCGGCGGCGCGGATCGCATCCAGCACCTGGCGCTTGCGGCCGCGCTGGCTGGTGGCCGGCGTGATCCGCGACAGCGATTCCACGACGACCGCCGACGCCATCAGGGTGCGGAAATCCTTCAGCGAGATCTTGATGCCGGCGATCTCGCGCAGGAACGCGTTCACCGCCGTGGTCGAGGCGGCCCGTACCACGCCGGAGCGGTCGTAATACTGAAACATGCGCTTGCCCGGGACGCCGCGCAGGATGCCGATCGCACGCACCAGCTTGGCCGCATCGCATTCCTTGCGCACGGCCTTGCCGCCCTTGGCCTTGAAGGTCAGCACCAGGGAGTCGTCTTCCAGCGTGACGTTGGACTTCAAGAGCGTGGTGGCGCCGCGGGTGCCGTTGAGGCGCGCATAGGATTCGTTGCCAGGCCGGATCGCGGTGCGCGCGATTAGTTCGATCACCGCCGACAGCGCGAACTCGCGCGTCGGCTCGTCGCCGGACAGAAACGCCGAGACCTTGCGCCGGATCTTCGGCAGCGCGGCCACCAGCTTGGCGAGGCGATGCGCCTTGCGCTGCTCGCGAACCTTCTCCCAGTCAGCGTGATAGCGATATTGCAGCCGGCCCGCGGCATCGCGGCCGACTGCCTGCAGATGCGAGCTCGGATCGCTGGAATAGCGCACCTGGCGATAGGCCGGCGGGACCGCCATCGCGTGCAGCCGGCGGATGGTGCGCGCATCGCGGACCCGCGAGCCATTGGCACGGACGAATGAATAGGTCTTGCCGCGCTTGATGCGGCGGATGGTCAATTCGTTCTGGTCGCCGAGCCGCAGGCCCAGATCGCGCGCCAGTTCTTCAACCGTCGTTCTGATGGCAGCGGGCGCGTCGAGCTTGAGTTTTGCCGGCGGCTGCAGCCTTGCCCGCGGCGGCTTGGACGGCCACTGGCCCAGTGCCTTTGCCAAGGCGACAGCGGGATCGGCGGAAACGGGCCGCACAGCCGCGATATTCTGCTGATCCATCATTACTCTCGCAAGACGCCTTGTTCCGCTGTTCTCCCGGTAATGCCGTTGCTTCGGGCTTCGTTCCGGTGGGCCGTCTGGCCTCGGAAACGCGATTTAGGGCGTCGGGGCCGACATTGCGAGTCGCGAATCAGTTATTGACTGTATTAAATTACCTTTCATGGGTGCCATTCGCCCGCTAACGTTGATTTTGGGCTGCCAGGGATCGGACAAAATGACGCGAGCGCGGTGCCGGAAACCGGCGTTTGAACGCCCGGAGGTCCACCGCGGTCCCCCAGATCAGGTCAGCGACCTTGCCCTTTCGCGCGCCGCTCTCGCCGGGGCGCGGCTCGAGCTCGGCAGCCACGGGACGGTCCAACCGCTGGCCGCAATCAAGGATTATTCGGTCACGAACGTGTTGACGCAGCTCATCGCGGCGGCGTCCGACAATTCGTTCAATTGTGCCCGAAGCCGTCGATCAAAATCGGCGTCAGCGCATCGTCGTCGCACGCGGCACCACTGCAGCGACGGCGAACGCGCAGAGAACGATACCACTACGACCAAGAGACCAGTGACCCCGAGCAAGCGATGGCGCATAGGTTTCTCTCGTCGATGCGTTGCGGTAAGCCGTCCTATCACAAGCGGAAGCCGGCGGACTATCCGGCGGCTTCAACGCGACGAAAGTGACAGTCCTTTTTCCTTGCCGGGCCGGAATGCGGCAACGCATAATCGCGGCAATGATCAAGACGGCTTGCCGTCGCGTCGTGCGCGATCGGCAATGAGTGGAGGAAAATGATGTCCGAGAAGATCTATGACGTGTCGGCCGACTGGGCCAAGCGCGCCTATATCGATGACGCCAAATATCGCGAGATGTATGCGCACTCGGTCAAGGACCCGAACGGCTTCTGGGCCGAGCACGGCAAGCGGATCGACTGGATCAAGCCCTTCACCAAGGTCGAGAACGTCTCCTTCGCACCGGGCAACATCTCGATCAAATGGTTCGAGGATGGCGTGCTGAACGTCGCCTGGAACTGCATCGACCGCCATCTCGACAAGCGCGGCGACCAGACCGCGATCATCTGGGAGGGCGACGATCCCTCCGAATCCAAACACATCACCTACCGCCAGCTGCACGACGAAGTCTGCAAGATGGCCAACATCCTGCGCACGCGGAACGTCAAGAAGGGCGATCGCGTCACGATCTATCTGCCGATGATTCCGGAAGCGGCCTACGCCATGCTGGCCTGCGCGCGGATCGGCGCCATTCATTCGGTGGTGTTCGGCGGTTTCTCGCCGGACAGCCTCGCGCAGCGCATCAAGGACTGCGACTCGAAGGTGGTGATCACCGCCGACGAGGGCCTGCGCGGCGGCAGGAAAGTGCCGCTGAAGGCCAATGTCGATGCCGCCATCGCCAAGACCGGCGGCGTCGATTGGGTCGTAGTGGTGAAGCGCACCGGCGGCAAGATCGACATGAACCCGACCCGCGACCTCTGGTATCACGAGGCCGCTGCCATGGTGACGACGGAATGCCCGGCCGAGCATATGCACGCCGAGGACCCGCTGTTCATCCTCTACACCTCGGGCTCGACCGGAACGCCGAAGGGCGTGCTGCACACCTCGGCCGGCTACCTCGTCTTTGCGTCGATGACGCATCAATACGTGTTCGATTATCACGACGGCGACATCTATTGGTGCACCGCCGACGTCGGCTGGGTCACGGGCCACAGCTACATTCTCTACGGGCCGCTCTGTAACGGCGCGACCACGCTGATGTTCGAGGGCGTGCCGAACTATCCGGACAATTCGCGCTTCTGGAACGTGGTCGACAAGCACAAGGTCAACATCTTCTACACCGCACCGACCGCGATCCGCGCGCTGATGCAGGGCGGCGACGAGCCGGTGAAGAAGACCTCGCGCAAATCGCTGCGCCTGCTCGGCTCGGTCGGCGAGCCGATCAATCCGGAAGCCTGGGAGTGGTATTACCGCGTGGTCGGCGACGACCGCTGCCCGATCGTCGACACCTGGTGGCAGACCGAGACCGGCGGCATCCTGATCACGCCGCTGCCCGGCGCGACCAAGCTGAAGCCCGGTTCGGCGACACGGCCGTTCTTCGGCGTGGTGCCGGAGATCGTCGATGCCGACGGCAAGACGCTGGACGGCGAGACCTCGGGCAATCTCTGCCTGACCAGGTCATGGCCGGGCCAGATGCGCACGGTCTATGGCGACCACGCGCGGTTCGAGCAGACCTATTTCTCGACCTACAAGAACAAGTATTTCACCGGCGACGGCTGCCGGCGCGATGCCGACGGCTATTACTGGATCACCGGCCGCGTCGACGACGTCATCAACGTCTCCGGCCACCGCATGGGCACCGCCGAGGTCGAGAGCTCGCTGGTCGCGCATGAGGCGGTCTCGGAGGCCGCGGTCGTCGGCTATCCGCACGACATCAAGGGCCAGGGCATCTACGCCTATGTCACGCTGATGAAGGGCACCGAGCCGACAGAAGCGCTGCGCAAGGAGCTGGTCGCCTGGGTCCGCAAGGACATCGGGCCGATCGCCTCGCCGGACCTGATCCAGTTCGCGCCCGGCCTGCCCAAGACGCGCTCCGGCAAGATCATGCGCCGCATCCTGCGCAAGATCGCCGAGGACGAGTCGTCGAGCCTCGGCGACACCTCGACCCTGGCCGATCCGGCCGTGGTCGACGACCTCGTGCAGAACCGTCAGAACAAGAAGGGCGCGCCGGCGTAAGGCCAGCAGCAGCAAGGATCAGAAGACCAAAGAAGGGCCGCGCGCGATCACCGCCGCGGCCCTTCCCGTTTTCTGCAACGGGCGCTTCACGGGATTGTCATAGGCAAGGCGCGATTGAGGCGCGTTTGTGGCGAAGTGTTGTTTCCAGGTCATTTACTTTAATCCGAACTTTTCATTCTCTCCCGCCATCAAGACGTGTCTCGCGGCCGGTGTGAAACCACCCGGTTAACACACGCAGTTAATGTTGCGTGCGTGAGACCGGCAGGCCCGGTTTTTCAAGGGCTCTGCATCTTCGTTTTTGGCTTCCTTGCGGGAGCTGTTGGGAAGTGGAGAGGTTGATGTCGAGGAAGTTTGCGGTGGCGCTGGCTGCCACCCTTGGTGCGGTTGCTTTGATATCGCAGGCGGCCGAAGCCCGGCCGGAACTGGTGGGAATACACGCCGACAACTATGAGCCAGGCACCATCGTCGTGAAGACCAACGAACGGCGGCTCTACCTCATTCTCGATTCCGGCCACGCGATGCGTTATCCGGTCGGTGTCGGCAAGTCCGGCAAGCAGTGGGCCGGCACCACGAAGATCGACGGCAAATATCGCAACCCAGCCTGGTCGCCGCCCGCCGAGGTCAAGCGCGACAAGCCCAGCATCCCGAACGTGATCGCCGGCGGCTCGCCGCATAACCCGATGGGCGTCGCTGCGATGACGCTGGCCGGCGGTGAATATGCGATCCACGGCACCAACGTGCCGGGCTCGGTCGGCGGTTTCGTCTCCTACGGCTGCATCCGCATGCTCAACACCGACATCACCGACCTCTATTCGCGCGTCGAGATTGGCACGACGGTCGTCGTCACCCGCTGATCAGGCACAGCGCCTCGTCCAAAGCAAGGCCGCGCAGATGCGCGGCTTTTGTTTGCCCAGCCTGGTTTGACGCTGTCGCCTAGCGCGCGAAATATCCGCACCAGCCGAACCGGTGCCCGCCATTGTAGGCCCGCGCATGACCGGCCGCGAGCAGCGCGGCCGAGACGTTGTCGGTCTTCCTGGTCGCGACGTCGGCGACGACACGGCCCTGATATTTGTCGGGACCGACATTGTAGATCGCGACGTCGCCCTGGCCGAGCAGGTCACGCAGCGCCACCGTCGCCGCTTGCGCCATCTGCAGTTCGCGCGCACACGACGCCTTCAGCTCCGGCGCATCGATGCCGCGCAGCCGGACTCGCGTGTACAGATCCGGGCCCGGCGAGAAATGCACCCGCGCCTCGAACGTGTCGCCGTCGATCGTCCTGATCACATCAACGTTGTGCCTGATGTCGGGCGCGCCGGCCCGCTGCCAGATCACGTCGGTGTCGCGCGACCTGCCGAGCGACCAATGCGGCGGCAGATGCACCCATTGTCGGATCGGCAGCGTGCTGCCGACGGCAATGCCGAGCACGAACACCCATGGCAGCGCCGCCGAGACGCGGCGGCCCCAAGGTGATCTTCGGAAGGGCGGACGTCCCGTCCCACGATAAGCATTTATTCTTTCGTATGGGGACATTTTCCCAGACTGGCGCGAGTCGAGCCGTCAGGCAAGGCTCTCAGAAGTCCGAGGCGATGCCCTTGGTCTCCCAATCGCCGTAACGCGTCGGTTCCGGCCCCTTCGGACCCTGGAACTCCTTCGGCCGCGCCGCCGCGTTCTGCGCGGCCGCCTCCTCGGCAGCCCTGCGCCGCGCCGCGGCCTCGGCGAGCGCGCGTTGCGCGGCTGGCGTCAGCGGCTTGCGCGGCGCGGCCTCCAGCGGCGATGACAACGGCGATTTATCAGACATGGCAAAACTTTCTGCCTGCGGATTCCGTATCTCTGTACTGGCTCAGTGACGACATCACGATCACGAAATCCCGCAAGGCGATTCTTACATTTGGCATATTCGCATGCCAGAGGTGGTATGGAGTTGATGGGCATGAGCCGAATGTAACTCAGCACCTTCGAGATATCTCCGCTTCATGCCTCCTTCAAGATTTGCAGTACCTGCCGAAGTCCCCGGTCTCGCGGCTCGCCGCATCGCGGCCGACATCCTCGATGGCGTGCTGCACAAGCACCGCACGCTCGACGACCAGCTCGACGGCGCCGGCGCGCATCCCGGCCTGAAATCGCTCGCCGATCGCGACCGTGCGCTGATGCGCCGGCTGGTGTCGACCATCTTGCGCAAGCTCGGCACGCTCGGCCATCTGCTGTCGCGCCTGCTCGATCGCGGCATCCCGACCGATGCGCCGCGCGCGCAGAGCGCGCTCCTGATCGGCGCGGCACAGATTCTCTGGATGGACGTGCCCGACCATGCCGCGGTCGATCTCTCGGTGCGGCTGGTGCAGTCCGACCGGCGCGCCGCGAAATATGCCGGGCTCGTCAACGCCGTGCTGCGCCGCTGCGCGCGCGAGGGCCAGGGCCTGATCGACGAGATCAGCATGCAGACCCTGGACCTGCCGCCATGGATGCTGGCGCGCTGGAACGCGCATTACGGCGAAGCTACCGCGCGCGACATGGCGCTTGCGCTCGGCCACGAGCCGTCGCTCGATCTGACGGTGAAGTCGGACGCGGCGCAATGGGCGACCCGCCTGCACGGCGAGACGCTGCCGACGGGAACCGTGCGCACGCTGCTGCAGGGTTCCGTCACGATGCTGCCCGGCTTTGCCGAAGGACAGTGGTGGGTGCAGGACGCCGCCGCCGCGCTGCCGGTGCGGCTGTTCGGCGACATCAAGGACAAGGCGGTCGCGGATCTCTGCGCCGCGCCCGGCGGCAAGACCGCCCAGCTCGCGCTGGCCGGCGCGCACGTCACCGCGGTCGACCGCTCGCCGGCGCGCGTGGCGCGGCTGCGCGACAATCTCACGCGTCTGGCCTTGCAGGCCGAGACCGTCGTTGCCGACGCCGCCGAATGGCCCGCCGAGGCCGCAAGCTTCGACGGTATCCTGGTCGATGCGCCCTGCAGCTCGACGGGAACCATCCGCCGCCACCCCGACGTCGCCTGGCTGCGGCAGGAAGGCGACATCGCCGCGCTGTCGGCGCTGCAGAAGCGGCTGCTGCAAAAAGCCGCCAATCTGCTGAAGCCCGGCGGCACGCTGGTCTACTGTACCTGCTCGCTGGAGCCGGAGGAAGGCGAGCACGCGATCGCCGCGCTGCTGGCGAGCGAATCAGGCCTGCGCCGTGCGCCGGTCGAGACAAGCGAGGTCGCCGGCCTCGACGACATCATCACCGCCGACGGCGATCTGCGCACTTTGCCGAGCCATTTGCCCAATGCCGACCCGCGGCTCGGCGGGCTGGATGGATTTTACGCGGCCCGGCTGGTTAAATCCTGATTTTAAACTTCAGTCCTCTAAGCTCGAAGTGATTCGTGCGGTATCAAGAGGGTGCCTGGGCAAGTTTCTTGGCAGGTGTCTTGGCCGCGTTTCCGGACTAAATAAGGATTCGTTGAAAATTCCCTCCCCGCAAGGTTAGGCGTGTCGGTCGCTCAAAGCAGACGCATCTCGACGCTGATTGCTGGCCGCTTTGCCCGCAGCATGCTCGCACGCGCCAGCGGGAGCACGGTTGCGCTGTCGCGGCTCTGGCCCGGCCGCACCGACCGGCTGGTCATCGCCCCGCACGATCTGCGGACCGCCGACGCCACCCGCGCGGCCGAGATCTATGCCGGACGATTCGTCTTCGCCGGCAAGATCGTCACCTGCCACGGCCGCTCGATCTTCGATCTCGAGCCGCCGTCGGAGGATTGGGAAGCCGCCCTGCTCGGCTTCGGCTGGCTGCGCCATCTGCGCGCCGCCGACACCGCGCTGACCCGCGCCAACGCCCGTTCGCTGGTCGACGACTGGATCTCCAACCAGGCCCGCAAGCGGCCGCTGGAGCGCCGCGCCGATGTGCGCGCGCGGCGGGTGATCTCGCTGCTGTCGCAGGCTCCATTGGTGCTCGGCGACACCGACGGAAAATTCTACCGCAAATATCTGCGCGGGCTGGCGCGCGAGATCCGTTATCTGCGCCACGCGACGCTCGACAATGACGGCGTTCCGCGCCTGCAGGTGCTGATCGCGCTGTGCTACGCCTCGCTCTGTCTCGCCAACCAGGCGCGCAACATCAAATCGGCGACGCGCAAGCTGTCCGACGAATTGCAGCGCCAGATCCTGCCCGATGGCGGCCACATCTCGCGCAATCCCGGCGCGCTGGTCGAGCTGCTCAGCGATCTCCTGCCGCTGCGGCAGACCTTTGCCGCACGGAATATCGCGCCGCCGCCGGCGCTGCTCAACGCGATCGACCGCATGATGCCGATGCTGCGCTTCTTCCGGCACGGCGACGGCAGCTTCGCGCTGTTCAACGGCATGAGCACCGCGCCGTCCGATCTCGTCGCGACGCTGCTCGCCTATGACGACACCCGCGGCGTGCCGATGGCGAGCATGCCGCATACCGGCTTTCAGCGGCTTGATGCCGGCAACACCGCCTTGATCATCGATACCGGCCCGCCGCCGCCGGCCAGCGTCAGCCAGGACGCGCATGCCGGCTGCCTGTCGTTCGAGCTCTCCTCCGGGGTGAGCCGCATTGTCGTCAATTGCGGCATGCCAAGCACAGGCCGCGACAATTGGCGGCCGTTCGCGCGCTCCACCGCGGCGCATTCGACGCTGACCTATCGCGACGCCTCGTCATGCCAGTTCGTCGAGCTGTCGGCGATGAAGCGGCTGCTCCGCGGCGCGCCCATCACCAGCGGTCCGAGCAATGTCGAGAGCTACCGCGAAGCCGTTCCCGACGGCGACGTGCTCACCGCCTCGCATGACGGCTATCTCTCGCGCTTCGGCGTGATCCACCGCCGTGTGCTGATGGTCTCGCAGGACGGCACGCGGCTGGAGGGCGAAGATTCGCTGTCGCCGGCGCCGGGCGGCCGCATCAAGGGCAGCGAGGCCGATTTCGCGCTGCGCTTCCATTTGCATCCCTCGGTGAAGGCGAGCCGGCTGTCGGATGCCCGCGGCGTGATGCTGGTGCTGCCCAACCGCGACGTCTGGACCTTCGAGGCGATGGACGACAAGGTCGATCTCGAGGACAGCGTGTTCCTGGCCGGCAATGACGGCCCGCGCCGCACCTCCCAGATCGTGATCCGGCAGGACGCGAGGCAGGCCGGCACCATCCGCTGGAGCTTCGTGCGCTCCTCGACCTCGGCCTCCGCCACCACCGCACGCCGCAACGCCCGCCGCGAGCCGGAACTGCCGCTGTAGGACGGGTGAGTCCTCCGACCCGTCATCCTGAGGAGCCGCGAAGCGGCGTCTCGAAGGATGCACGGCCCCGCCGGTGGCCGTCGACCCTTCGAGACGCGCTGCGCGCTCCTCAGCGTGACGGGGAAAGAATACCGGACCACCCTCAATTTGCGGGGAATCAGGCGCATGTACCGGTTTCGTACGGCACAAAACCATGCTACCCGGCTGCCTTAACAGCCAGGGATTTTCCGATATGACCGAGCAGCTTCGCCGCGTGACCCGCGCTCTGTTGTCCGTCTCCGACAAGGCCGGACTGATCGATTTCGCCAAGGCGCTGGCCGACCATGGCGTCGAGCTGGTCTCGACCGGCGCGGCACCGCCAAGGCGATCGCGGCGGCCGGGCTGAAGGTCAAGGACGTCTCCGAGCTCACCGGTTTTCCGGAGATGATGGATGGCCGGGTCAAGACGCTGCACCCGAAGGTGCATGGCGGCCTGCTCGCGATCCGCGACAACAAGGAACACACCGCGGCGATGGCTTCGCACGGCATCGCGCCGATCGACCTCTTGGTCGTCAACCTCTATCCGTTCGAGGCCACCGTCGACAAAGGCGCCGGCTTCGAGGAGTGCATCGAGAACATCGACATCGGCGGTCCCGCGATGATCCGCGCCGCGGCCAAGAACCATGACGACGTCGCCGTGGTGGTCGAGGCGAACGACTATTCTGCCGTGCTCGACGAGCTCGCCGCGCACAAGGGCGCAACCTCGCTTCAGTTGCGCCGCCGGCTCGCCGCCAAGGCCTATGCGCGCACGGCGGCCTATGACGCCGCGATCTCGAACTGGTTTGCCGTACAGCTCGACACCAAGGCGCCGGACTTCCGCGCCTTTGGCGGCAAGCTGATCCAGTCGCTGCGCTATGGCGAGAACCCGCACCAGACCGCGGCGTTCTATGCCACGCCAGAGAAGCGGCCGGGCGTCGCGACCGCGCGCCAGCTGCAGGGCAAGGAACTGTCCTACAACAACATCAACGACACCGACGCGGCCTATGAATGCGTCGGCGAGTTCGACCCGCAGCGCACCGCGGCCTGCGTCATCGTCAAGCACGCCAATCCCTGCGGCGTCGCCGAGGGCCCCGATCTCGCCACCGCCTATGCCCGCGCGCTCGCCTGCGATTCCACCTCGGCCTATGGCGGCATCATCGCGGTCAATCGCACGCTCGATGCGGATGCCGCGCGCGCCATCATCGGCATCTTCACCGAGGTGATCATCGCGCCCGACGCAACCGAGGAGGCGATCTCGATCATCGCCGGCCGGCGCAATCTGCGCCTGCTGCTCGCCGGCGGCCTGCCGAACGCGCGCGCGGTCGGCCTCACCGCCAAGACCGTCGCCGGCGGCCTCCTGGTGCAGAGCCGCGACAATGCCGTGGTCGAGGACATGAACCTGAAGGTCGCGACCAAGCGTGCGCCGACCGACGCCGAGCTGCGCGATCTCAAATTCGCGTTCCGCGTCGCCAAGCACGTCAAGTCGAACACCATCATCTACGCCAAGGACCTCGCGACCGTCGGCATCGGCGCCGGCCAGATGAGCCGGGTCGATTCGGCACGGATCGCCGCGCGCAAGGCGCTGGACGCGGCCGCCGAGCTGAAGCTCGCCGAGCCCCTGACCAAGGGTTCGGTGGTCGCCTCCGACGCCTTCTTCCCGTTCGCCGACGGCATGCTCGCCTGCATCGAGGCCGGCGCCACCGCGGTGATCCAGCCCGGCGGCTCGATGCGCGACGACGAGGTGATCAAGGCCGCCGACGAGCACGGCATCGCCATGGTGTTCACCGGCGTGCGGCATTTCCGGCACTAGAGCAACCTGTCGTCCCTGCGAAAGCAGGGACCCATAACCACAAGCGTGTCTTGTTGGAACGAGCTGAGGCTCCAGCGCCGCGCAACACGAGCAGCGGTGGTTATGGGTCCCGGCTCGCGCTTCGCTTGGCCGGGACGACAGTGTTTATTATTCCCGCACCTTCGCCAATAGCGCCAGTCCCGCGACGAAGAACGCCACCAGCACCGCCATGCCGGCCTTCTGGCTCGCGGTCGCCGCGGTGATCGCGCCGATCAGGAGCGGGCCGATGAACGACGTCACCTTGCCGGTAAGCGCGAACAAGCCAAAATACTGCGCGATGCGATCCTTCGGCGCGAGGCGGATCAGGAGCGAGCGCGAGGCGGCCTGCAGCGGCGCACCCGTGGCGCCGATCAGGCAGCCCAGCACGATGTAGGCGCGCTCGGCGGCGCCCGCGAACAACGGACCGCCAGGCACCGGCGGCACGACCTGGATGAACAGGACAGAATCCTTGTTCACGGTGAGGATCACGACGATCGCAAACAGCAGGATCAGCAAGCTGGCGGTGATCACGCGCTTCGGTCCAAATGCATCATCGAGCTTGCCACCGATCCAGCCGCCGAACGTGCCGGCCACCGCGAGGATGATGCCGAAGGTACCGATCCGGATCGTGTCCCAGCCGAACGTGCCTGCGGCATAGATGCCGCCGAACGCAAACAGCGAGACCAGCCCGTCGGTGTAGATCATGTTCGCCAGCAGGAAGCGCGCCAGTGACTTCTGCTTCGGCAGGCTCGACAACGATTGCCTGAGCTCGCGCAGGCCTTCGCCGAGCGCCGCGCGCATCGGGCGCCTCGTCGGATAGTCCGGCGTGAACAGGAACATCGGCGTCACGAAGATGATGAACCACAACCCGGTCAGCGGACCGGTGATGCGGTCGCCTTCATGCATGGCGGGATCGAGACCGAACAGCGGCGTGAAGCCGAACAGCGTGCGGCCGGTCTCGGCATTGGCGGCAAGAAAGCCGAGCACGAGAACAAGACTCAGGATGCCCCCGACATAGCCGGTGGCCCAGCCGGTGCCCGACAGCCGCCCGATCCTGTCCGGCGGCACCAGGGTCGGCATCATCGCATTGTTGAACACGGTCGCGAACTCGACACCGACGCTCGCAATCGCATAGGCGAGCAGCAGCATAGGGATGATGTCGGGATTGCCGGGCTTGCCGATCCACATCGCGCTGGCGCCGATCACGAGCAGCGCGCCGAAGCCCGCGATCCACGGCTTGCGCCGGCCGCTGGCATCGGCGATTGCCCCCAGCACCGGGGACAGCAGCGCGATCGCAAGTCCGGCCGCCGCGGTGGCAAAGCCCCACAGCGCCTGGCCGCTCGCGGCATCAGGCGCGACGAAGCTCGCGAAATAAGGCGCGAACACAAAGGTCGTGATCAGTGTGAAATATGGCTGCGCAGCCCAATCGAAGAAGATCCAGCTGATGACGGCGGCGCGGCCAGGATAAACCTTGGTGGTGGCCTTCGCGTCACCGGCGCCCGTCTGCATTGTTGCCGTCATCGCGAAAGATATCCCCCAACTCGAACCACAGGCAGGCTTTTGCCGCTCCAATCCGCTCCCATATAGCATGGGCCGGTTTGACTGATACGGCGATGAACTGGGCAGGACATTTCGATGGCGCTGACGGCAACGATGTCGCGACGGCTGTTTGCCGCTCTCCTGATGATTGGTATCGCGACGCCTGCCCTCGGCCAGGTCCAGCGCCGCTTCTATGAACCTTCGGCCGCGGACACGATTCGCAGCATTCACGCCGAAAACGGCATGGTGGTGGCGCAGGAGAAGCTGGCTGCGCAAGTTGGCGCCGACATCCTGCGACAGGGCGGCAACGCGGTCGACGCCGCGGTCGCCACCGGCTTCGCGATGGCGGTGACCTATCCGCGCGCCGGCAATATCGGCGGCGGCGGTTTCATGGTGATCCATCTCGCCGGGCGCAATGAGGATGTCGCGATCGACTATCGCGAGACCGCGCCGCAGGCCGCTACCCGCGACATGTTCCTGAACGCCGACGGCAAGCCCGATTCCGACAAGTCGCGCAACTCCGCGCTCGCGATCGGCGTGCCCGGTACGGTCGCGGGTCTCGCGCTCGCACTGGAGAAATACGGCTCCGGCAAGTTCACGCTGGCGCAGAGCCTCAAGCCCGCGATCGATCTCGCGCGTGACGGATTCATCGTCACCGACGACACATCGGACACGCTGAACGACATGTATCGCCGCATGTCGCGCTGGCCGAATTCGGCCAAAACATTCTCGCACGCCGACGGCACGCCGCTGCGCGAGGGCGACCGCCTGATCCAGGGCGATCTCGCCGGCGTATTGACTGATATTGCCGAACAGGGCCCGCGCGGCTTCTACGAAGGTCCGATTGCCGAGAAGCTTGTCAGCGGCATCAAGAATGCCGGCGGCATCTTTACGCTCGAGGATCTGAAATCCTACCAGCCGGTAATCCGCACGCCGATCCGCGGCAGCTATCGCGGCTACGACATCGTCTCGATGCCGCAGCCCTCCTCCGGCGGCGTCGTGCTGCTGGAGATCCTCAACATCCTCGAAGGCTTTCCGATGTCCGACATGAAGCAGGGCTCGGCCGCCTCGCTGCATGTGATGATCGAGGCGATGAAGCGGGCCTATGCCGATCGCGCGCGCTATCTCGGCGATCCCGCCTTCGTTGACGCGCCGACGCAATTGCTGATCGACAAGGATTATGCCGCCAAACAGCGCGCCACCATCGATCTTGCCCGCGCCACGCCCTGGACCGATGTGCGCAACGCCAAGCAGCCTCACGAAGGCGACAACACCACGCATTACTCTGTCGTCGATGCCGGCGGCAACGCCGTCAGCAACACCTATACGCTGAACTTCCCGTACGGCGTCGGCCTCGTCGCCGACGGCACCGGCGTGCTGCTCAACAACGAGCTCGACGATTTCACCGCAGCGCCCGGCGCCTCCAACGCCTTCGGCCTGGTCGGCTTCGAGGCCAATCTGCCGGGACCCGGCAAGCGTCCGCTGTCGTCGATGTCGCCGACCATCGTGCTGAAGGACGGCAAGCCGGTGCTGGTGACGGGCTCGCCCGGCGGCAGCCGCATCATCTCCGCCGTGACGCAGATCATCGTCGACGTGATCGACTACAAGATGGACATCGCGGCCGCGGTCGCCGCGCCCCGCATGCACCATCAATGGCTGCCCGACGAGGTCCGGATCGAGCGCGGCTTTCCCGACGGGGTGCTGACCGAGCTGAAGGCCAAGGGCCACAAGCTGGTCGAGCCGCTCGGCTACTCCTCCGCGAACTCGATCCTCGTCACGACCAACGGTCTGCTCGGCGCGCCGGATCCGCGCACGCGCGGCTCGGAGGCCGCGGGGTACTAAAGGATGATCCGCACCTAAGGCGTGCAAACGCGGCTTTGCCCCGCCTGCAACATCGCGATAGATTGGCGGTCCGCGCACCTCCGGCCGCGGATCGCAAACAGCCGGTGAAAGATTTCTCCGGGGAACGCGCATGAGCACGGCCGAATCCAAGTCAATGGAAGTCGCAGAGATCGAGGACACCAGCCTCCTCGCCTTCTATCGCGACATGAACCTGCAGGAGCGGCGCACGTTCTGGGCCTGCGCGTCGGGCTGGACGCTCGACGGCATGGATTTCATGATCTATCCGCTGGTGATCGGCACCATCATCACGCTCTGGAAAGTTGACCCCGGCACCGCCGGCCTCGCGGGCACCGTGACGCTGCTGGCCTCGGCCGTCGGCGGCTGGCTCGGCGGCTATCTGTCCGACCGGATCGGCCGGGTGAAGACTCTGCAGCTCACCATCATCTGGTTCTCGTTCTTCTCGCTGGTCTGCGCATTGGTGCAGAATTTCGATCAGCTCTTGATCGCCCGCGCGCTGCTCGGGCTCGGCTTCGGCGGTGAATGGGCCGCCGGCGCGGTGCTGATCGGCGAGGCGATCCGGCCGCAGTATCGCGGACGTGCGGTCGGCTCGGTGCAGTCGGGCTGGGCGGTCGGCTGGGGCCTTGCGGTGCTGGCGCAGGCGATCCTGTTCTCGGTGCTGCCGGCGGAGAACGCCTGGCGCTGGATGTTCGTGATCGGCGCACTGCCGGCGCTGCTCGTGTTCTACCTGCGCCGCTACGTCACCGAGCCGGAAATCTCCGCCGCGACCATGGCGCAGGCGCAGGCCTCCGGCAGCGGCCCCGCCGCGTTGTGGGAGATCTTCCACGGACCGATCCTGAAGACCACGCTTCTGGCCTCCCTGGTCGGCACCGGCATGCAGGGCGGCTATTACGCCATCACCTTCTGGGTGCCGCGCTTCCTTACCACCGAGCGCAAGCTCTCGGTGGTCGGCTCGACCGGCTATCTCGCGACGCTGATCATCGGCTCCTTCATCGGCTATCTGGTCGGCGCCTGGCTCGCCGACCGGATCGGCCGGCGCAATCTGTTCCTGATCTTCTCGATCGGCGCGATCGCGGTGGTGCTGCTCTACACCCAGCTGCCGCTGTCCAACGAGGTGCTGTGGGTGCTGGGCTTCCCGCTCGGCTTCTTTGCCTCGGGCTATTTCTCCGGCATGGGCGCGTTCCTGACCGAACTGTATCCGACCCGGCTGCGTGGCTCCGGCCAGGGCTTCTGCTACAATTTCGGCCGCGGCATCGGCGCGCTGTTCCCGTTCCTGGTCGGCGCGCTGTCGACCACGACCACGCTCGCCAACGCGATCGCGATCTTCGCGGTGGCGGCCTACGGCGTGTTCTTCATTGCCGCCTACGCGCTGCCGGAAACCCGCGGCCGCGTGCTGCATGCGGATGGTTAGGCGGAAAGATAACCCTCACCCCAACCTCGAGAGCGAGCTTCGCTCGCCTCGGGCTCCCCCAAGGGGAGAGGGAGCCTGACAATGGTGCGTCCCTAACTGGAGGCCATTCTCATGACGTCGCTCAAAGGCAAGACGCTGTTCATCTCGGGCGCGAGCCGCGGCATCGGGCTGGCGATCGCGCTGCGCGCCGCGCGTGACGGCGCCAATGTCGCGATCGCGGCGAAGACCGCCGAGCCGCATCCGAAGCTGAGGGGCACGATCTACACCGCCGCCGACGAGGTCCGCGCCGCCGGCGGCAAGGCGCTGCCGGTGCTCTGCGACATCAGGGACGAGGCGCAGGTGATGGCGGCGATCGAGCAGACCGTCGCCGAGTTCGGCGGCATCGACGTCTGCGTCAACAATGCCAGCGCCATCAGCCTGACCAATTCGCAGGCGACCGACATGAAGCGGTTCGACCTGATGATGGGGATTAACACCCGCGGCACCTTCATGGTGTCGAAATACTGCATCCCGCACCTGAAGAAGGCGGAGAATCCGCACATCCTGATGCTGTCGCCGCCGCTCGACATGAAGACGAAATGGTTCGAGCACTCGACCGCCTACACGATGGCGAAGTTCGGCATGAGCATGTGCGTGCTCGGGCTCGCGGGCGAATTGAAATCGGCCGGCATTGCCGTCAACGCGCTGTGGCCGCGCACCACGATCGCGACCGCCGCGATCGGCAATCTGCTCGGCGGCGACGCCATGATGCGCGCGAGCCGCACGCCCGAGATCATGGGCGATGCGGCCTACGCGATCATCACCCGGCCGTCGCGCGAATTCACCGGGCATTTCTGCATCGACGACAAGGTGCTCTATGCCAATGGCGTCCGCGACTTCGAGCGCTACCGCGTCGATCCCTCGGTGCCGCTGATGTCGGACTTCTTCGTGCCCGACGACGACGTGCCGCCGCCCGGCGTCACCGTGCAGCCGCTGCCGTCACACTAGGCTACACCGCGAACGCATTCAGCTCCGCGCGCCAATGCTGCACGCGCTCCTTCAGCAGCGTGTCGCGCACATAGGCGAGCTCCTCGTCCTCGATCCGCTCCAGCGTTTCGAGCGAGAGATTGTCCGCGCCATGCCCCGACCAGGCGCGCTGCAGCTCGGCGTTGCGATGACTGCCCATCCGCAGCGTGAACCAGATGCGGTTCTCGATCTTGTCGAGGTCGAGCGCCTGCCCGACCCAAACCTCACCGGTCGCGCGGCAACGGATCGCGAACACGCCGGCGACGCTCGCGCGCTTCTTGTAGTCGGCGATGGCTTGCTTGCGGTCCTCGGTCTTCATGGTGACTCCTGTCGTTCTGTCGGGCTATTTATATCCGGGTATTATTGACAAAGCAATTATGCCCGGGTAAAAAGTGCCATCAACCTTCGATGGGACACCGATATGGACACCGCCGCCTGCTATCTCGAGCCGACCTGGAACGCCGGGCGCGACTTTGCCCAGCGCGAGATCGCGGGCGAGCTGGTGATGCTCAATTTGTTGCGCTTCCGCGTGATCGCCGACTATTCGCAAAGCCCGGAGCTCGCCCCGCCGCAGCCGATCACGGGGGCGGAGGCCTACGACTGCTATGTCGCGCACACGCTGCCGCATCTGCGGAAGAGCGGCGGCGATATCCTGTTCATGGGTGAAGGCGGCCCGTTCCTGGTCGGGCCGGAGGGCGAGCGCTGGGATCGCGCGATGCTGATCCGGCTGAAGAGCCGTGGCGCGTTCCTCGCCTTCGCGGTGGCGGAGGCCTACCTCGCCGGCACCGGACACCGCACCGCGGCGCTGGCGGATTCGCGGCTGCTGCCGCTGGTCGAGCTGCCGCGATGACCGCGTATTTACCGGCCGACCTGGTACGGCCCGCCCTTCTCCAGCGCCCGCGCATAGGCCGGGCGGGCGTGAATGCGCTCCAAGAACGCGACACACTTGGGATGGCCGTCCTCGAGCCCGCCGCGCGCCGCGGCGGCCTCGAGCGGAAAGCTCATCTGGATGTCGGCGCCGGAAAACTCGCTGCCGGCGAACCATTCGCTCTTGCCGAGCTCTCCTTCCCAATAGGCCATGTGCTGCTTGAGCTGCGGATTGACCAGCGTGGACAGCGCCGTGTTGGATACCTTGCGCACCAAGGGCCGCAGCAGCGCCGGCGCGCGCTTCGGCATCAGCGTGAACAGGAGCTTCAGCAGCAGCGGCGTCATCGCCGAACCCTCGGCGTAGTGCAGCCAATAGGTGTAGCGCAGCCGCTCCGGCGTATCGGCCCGCGGGATGAGGCGCCCGTTGCCGTAGGTCGCGATGATGTATTCGAGGATCGCGCCGGATTCCGCGATCGTGTGGCCGTTGTCGGTGACGACGGGCGACTTGCCGAGCGGATGGATCGCGCGCAGCTCCTTCGGCGCCCGCATGTCGGGCTGCCGCTGGTAGCGCACGATCTCGTAGGGCACACCCAATTCCTCGAGCAGCCACAGTACGCGCTGCGAGCGGGAATTGTTGAGGTGATGAACCGTCAGCATGGGCATCCTCTGAAAGATCAGCGCAATCGGGCGACGTTTGGTGCCAGCGGGAAACCAGAAAGTCGAGATCCACGCGCTGCGATTGCCAAGAATTATCCGGGCAGTATGTCGCGCAATCTGAGAGGTCTACCATGAATCCTGCCTATGTCGCGTTCGAAGGCGAGCACCGCATCGGGGCCGGCGACCTCCCGGAGGTTGCGCGCGCCGCCAAGCAACACCTCGACCAACGCAAGGACGCCGCGATCCTGGTGTTCAACGGCCGCACCTCGGCGCTGGTCGATATCGATTTCCGCGGCTCGGTCGACGACGTGCTGGCGCGGCTGCCGCAGCCCGCACCTGCGCGCGACGAGGAGCCGACGCCGACCGCGCCGCGCGGCCCGGGACGTCCGAAGCTTGGCGTCGTCGCGCGCGAGATCACGCTGTTGCCACGGCATTGGGACTGGCTCGCGCAGCAGAAGGGCGGTGCATCGGTTGCGATCCGCAAGCTGGTCGACGAGGCGCGCCGCGCGAGCGGCGACAAGGATCGCACGCGCAGCGCGCAGGACGCCGCCTATCGCTTCATGACTGTCATGGCCGGCAATCGGCCGAACTATGAAGATGCGATCCGCGCGCTGTTCGCCCACGACCGGCGCCGCTTTGCGACGCTGATCGCGGACTGGCCGGCCGACATCCGCGATCACGCGATCCGGCTCGCCTATAGCGATCAAGCGGACTGACTGGTTTCGAGTGACATGGATGGCGGCCCGGCCTGCCGGCGATTCGGTTCTGATCGAACTGAACCGCAGCCCTGGTCCGCCGCCGTCCCTGACGTCGCAATTTTTGGAAGTTGAACGTGTCCAACCCTCCCTCCCTGCGCAAAGCCTTCCTCGCCTTCCTCGCGCCGATGCTGCTCAGCAACGTGCTGCAGTCGCTGTTCGGCACCATCAACGGCGTCTATCTCGGCCAGATGATCGGCGTCGACGCGCTCGCCGCCGTCTCGGTGTTCTTTCCGGTGATGTTCTTCTTCATTTCCTTCGTGATCGGCCTGAGCGCCGGCGCCTCGGTCATGATCGGCCAGGCCTGGGGCGCCGGCGAGCCCGACCGGGTGAAGGCGGTCGCCGGCACCACCATGACCGTGACGCTGCTGCTCGCGCTGGCGATCGCGGTCCTCGGCGGCCTGTTCGCCCGCCCGCTCTTGATCGCGCTCGCGACGCCATCCGACGTCCTCGACGCCGCGGCGGCTTATGCGCGGATCATGATGATCACGATGCCCATCACCTTCGCATTCCTGCTGCTGACGGCGATGATGCGCGGCGTCGGCGACACCGTGACGCCGCTGGTTGCGCTGACGGTCTCGACCGCCATCGGCCTGGTGGTGACACCGGCGCTGATCCGCGGCTGGCTCGGCCTGCCGATGCTCGGCGTCGCCAGCGCTGCGGTTGCCTCCGCGGTCTCGGGCGTGGTCACGCTGCTGTGGCTGCATGTCCATATGCTGCGGCACCGCCATGCGCTGGCCTTCGACGCCGCGTTTCTGCGCGCGATGCGGCCGAACGGCGCGCTGCTGCGCATCGTGCTGCGGCTCGGCATTCCGACCGCGATCGGCATGGTGGTGGTCTCGCTCGCCGAACTGGTGCTGCTCGGCCTCGTCAACGGCTTCGGCTCGGACGCCACCGCGGCCTATGGCGCGGTTAACCAGGTGATCGGCTATGTGCAGTTTCCGGCGATCTCGATCGCGATATCGGTGTCGATCTTCGGCGCGCAGGCGATCGGCCGCGGCGATTCCGCCCGGGTCGGCGCCATCGTCCGGACCGGGATCGAGATGAATCTCGCGCTGACCGGCGGGCTGGTCGTGCTCGGCTATCTCTTCGCGCGGCCGCTGATGGGCTTCTTCATCGTCGACAATGCCGTGCTCGGGCTGGCGCAGCAGCTGTTGTACATCGTGCTGTGGAGCATGGTGCTGTTCGGCATGGCGACGGTGTTTTCGGGCGCGATGCGCGCCGGCGGCACGGTGTGGATGCCGCTGTTGCTCTCGACGCTGGCGATCGCGGTGGTCGAGGTGCCGGTCGCGATCCTGCTCAGCCGCTCCATCGGAGTCAGCGGCATCTGGATCGCCTATCCCGTCACCTTCGCAACCATGTTCGTGCTGCAGATGGCCTATTACGCCCTGGTATGGCGCAAGCAGACCATCAAGCGGCTGATTTGACATCGCGCGCCGCGGCTCACATGATGACTATCATATTCTACAGATGGCGCCTGCGACAGCAGGTCCATGCTAAATAAGCCCAAACTAGACAGGCCGAGGGAGAGACCGCCGTGAGCCAAAATCCGCAATTCCTGTTCGATTTCGGCAGCCCCAACGCTTTCCTCAGCCATGAAGCAATCCCGGCAATCGAAAAGCGCACCGGCGTCAAGTTCGAATATGTCCCGATCCTGCTCGGCGGCATCTTCAAGGCCACCAACAACAAGTCGCCGGCCGAGACGCTGGCGGGCGTCAGGAACAAGCCGGAGTTTCAGAAGATCGAGACCGAACGCTTTCTCAAGCGCTTCAACGTCAAGCCCTACACCTGGAACCCGTTTTTCCCGGTCAATACGCTGAACCTGATGCGCGCGGCGGTCGCCGCCCAGTTTGAGGGCGTGTTCGAGAAGTATATCGAGGCCGCCTTCCACCACATGTGGGTCGAGCCCAAGAAGATGGACGATCCTGAGGTCGCCGGTAAAGCCATCGCCTCCTCCGGCCTTGACGCCGCGAAACTGTTCGCCCGCGCACAGGACGCGGATGTGAAGGCCAAGCTGATCGAATATACCTCATCCGCCGTCGAGCGCGGCGCGTTCGGCTCGCCGACCTTTTTCGTCGGCAACGAGATCTTCTTCGGCAAGGAGCAGCTGCGCGAAGTCGAGGAAATGGTATCGGGAAAGTGAGATGAGCGAATGGCCAATAGCGAGTAGCGAATAGTCGAACAGTATCCTTATCTATTCGCTACTCCCTATTCGCTCGCCTCCTCGGGCAACAACAAAGAAGGACAAATTCCCATGCGCGTTCTCGTGGTCGGCGCCGGTGCGATCGGCGGTTATTTCGGTGGCCGGATGCTTCAGGCCGGCCGCGACGTCACTTTCCTGGTGCGCCCTCGCCGCGCTTCCGAGCTCGCCTCCGCCGGGCTCGTGATCAAGAGCCCGAACGGCGATGTCACGCTGAACAACCCGCCGACCGTGCAGGCCGACAAGCTGTCGGACAAGTTCGACGTCGTGCTGTTGAGCTGCAAGGCGTTCGATCTCGAGGATGCGATCAAGTCCTTTGCGCCCGCCGTCGGCAACAAGACCGCGATCATCCCGCTGCTCAACGGCATGCTGCATCTCGATACGCTCGACAAGACGTTCGGAGCTCAGCATGTGCTCGGCGGCCTGTGCGCGATCGCGGCGACGCTGAACGAGAAGCGCGAGGTGGTGCAGCTGCAGCCGATGCAGTCGCTCGGCTTCGGCGAGCGCGCCGGCGGCCTGTCGGACCGGGTGCGCGCGATCGCTGAAACTTTCTCGGCGATCAACGGCGCCAACGCCAGCGAGCATGTGATGCAGGACATGTGGGAGAAGTGGGTGTTCCTGGCCTCGCTCGCCGCCTCCACCAGCCTGATGCGGACCTCGGTCGGCAACATCCTGGCCGCGCCCGGCGGCAAGGATTTCCTGCTCGGCATCCTCGACGAATGCAGCGCGATCGCCGCCGACGCCGGCCATGGCCCGGGCGGCCCGTTCTTCCAGCGCACCCGCGGGCTCCTGACCACCGAGGGCTCGCCGATGACCGCATCGATGTTCCGCGACATCAAGGCGGGGCTGCCGGTCGAGGCCGATCACGTGATCGGCGACCTGATCGTGCGCGCCGACGCCGCCAAGATCCCGGTGCCGAAGCTGCGCGCGGCCTACACGCATCTCAAGGCGTATGAGAAGCAGCGGGCTGGGTGATCTTGTAGCCCGGATGGAGCGGAACGAAATCCGGGAATCATCTCGCGGCAGATAGAGCGCTCCGGATCGCGCTGCGCTCCATCCGGGCTACGCACATTTTTCGTACCTACAGATGTGCCAGATAATGCGCGAGCGCGGTGATCTCTTCGTCGCTCAGCGGATAGGCAACATCGGCCATCGCGGCCTGGGCGCCGCCGGAGCGCTGGCCCGACTTGTAATCGTGCAGCGCCTTGACGAGATATTCCTCGCGCTGGCCGGCGATGCGGGCCACCGCCTTGGTACCGGCAAACGTATCGCCATGGCATGAGGCGCAGCGGCGGCCGGCGGCGGCCTGCTTGCCCTTTTCGGACAAGTCCGGATTGTCGTCCTTGCCGCCCTTGAACGGCGTCAGCGACGCGAAATAGGCACCGAGATTGCGGATGTCGTCGTTGTTGAGCTGCTCGACGATCGGCTGCATCTGCTCGTTCTTGCGCGCGCCGGCGCGGAAGAACACCAGCTGCCATTGAACGTACTGGTCGAGCTGGCCGGCGAGCGAGGGAATGTTCTCGGTCTGCGAGATGCCGTTGTCGCCGTGGCAAGCGGCGCAGATTTCGGCCTTCGCCTTGCCGGCGGCGACATCGACGGCATTGGCGGACGACGCAACTGCGATCACCGCCGCGAACAGGATTGCAAAGGACGCAACACGCATTGCCAGTTTTCTCCACGGGTCATTGCCGGGCCTGGCCCGGCAATCCATCTGGCTTGCAGAAGGGTTGTTGTTTGGATGGATGCCCGGATCAAGTCCGGGCATGACGAGTCTGTTCCGTCGTTGGGCTTGCCGAACCACGTAAACGGGGCTGCGGCTGCCTGATCGGCCACCGCAGCCCCGCATTGTTTCAACCGTTACTTCTTGCTGTAGCTGATGCGATAGATCGCACCGGCCCAGTCGTCGGCGACGAGAATCGAGCCATCCTTGTCGAGCAGGATGTCGGCGGGACGGCCGAGATAGCCCTGGTCACCCTCGATCCAGCCGTCGGCGAAGATCTCCTGCTTGGCGTTCTTGCCGTCAGGGCTCGCGGTGATCTTCACGATGCGGCCGCCCTGGTACTTATGCCGGTTCCAGGAGCCGTGCTCGGCGATCAGGATGCTGTTCTTGTACTCGGCCGGGAATTGGCTGCCGGTATAGAACTTCATGCCGAGCGGCGCGACGTGCGCACCGAGATTGTACACCGGCGGAGTGAACTCCGAGCACTTGTGACCCATCGCGAACTTGGTGTCCGGCAGGTTGCCCTGGTGGCAATAGGGATAGCCGAAGTGCTCGCCGATCTTCGAGATCACGTTGAGCTTGTCGCTCGGCAGATCGTCGCTGATCCAGTCGCGGGCATTCTCGGTGAACCAGTACTTGCCGGTGCGCGGATCGACGTCGCCGCCGACCGAGTTGCGCACGCCGAGCGCCCAGATTTCCGCGTTGCCGGTCTTCGGATCGACGCGGCGGATCTGCGACACCGAGGTCGGCGGAATGCCGATGTTGAAGGGCGGTCCGAACGGAATGTAGAACCAGCCTTCCTTGTCGACGGCGATGTATTTCCAGCCATGCGCCGCGTAGGACGGCATGTCGTCATACACCACCTTGCCGCTGCCGAGATTGTCGAGATTGGCTTCGGCGTTGTCGTACTTGATCAGCTTGTCGACCGCGATGACGTAGAGCGCGCCGTCGCGGAAGGCGAGGCCGGTCGGCATGTTGAGGCCCTTGAGAATGGTCTTGACCTCTTTCTTGCCGTTGTTGTCCTTGATCGCATAAACGTTGCCGAGCCCGAACGAGCCGACGAACAGCGTGCCCTTGTCACCCCAGGCCATCTGCCGCGCGGCGAGCACGTTCGAGGCATAGACCTCGATCTTGAAGCCCGGCGGCAGCTTGATCTTCTTCATCATCGTCGCGAGCTCGGAATCCGACGCACCGGTCGGCGGACCGGACGGCGGGGCAAGGCCTTTCTGCGCTTCGGTCTCGTCGCCGAGGAACCAGTCGTCCGGCGGATGGGTCCAGAATTCCTTGGTGCCCGATTCGTACTTCTTCAGCGCACGATTCTTGTCTGTCTGTTGCTGCGCACTGGCGAAGGTCGTCCCCGCCAGCAGCACGATCGCCGCGAACGCAAGTATTGATCGATTGAAAGCGGATTTCATCGCGTCACTCCCCTACGCAAGCCGTTGCAGCTTGCCTGTTATTGATTTTGAACGCCCTGAGAGATGATGGTGGCGGTCTGTGAGGTAGGTCAGACGGCAAAATGGTAGCACATCCATCGACGCTGAAAAGCGCGTCCGCCGGTGTGCGCTGCGTCAAAACTAGTTGAGACGATATTTGAGACGAAATTTTCCTGAGCAGCCTGCCTGATAACAAGGCATTCTGCACCGCAGCGTGATATTCGAATGAAGCTAACGCTCGTGATCGCCTCTATCGCGACGACAGGCGCGCCAGACCGAGCGCTTGCGCCTTGGCCTTCGACAGCGGCCTGAACAACACGCTGCGCCGCTGCCCGCTCGTGATCGCCGCGATCTTGAAGCCGTCATCGGCGACGATGATGTCGCCGGTGCGAAGCGTCATGTCGTCCTCGATCGCAATCGGCGAAAGGCCGGTGGACGCGCCGGCGCTGCACGAGCATTGCGGCACCATCTCGCGCTGGAAGCGGAATGCATTGGCGAGCGCCTTGTAGGTCTCGCCGGCTTCGGTTCTGGCGCTGTCGATATCGGAGCTGGAGTACAGCTTCACCTCGGCGGCGGGACAGGCCGCCTCGCATGCCTTGACGTCCGCCGTCTCGCTGACGCGCGGCAACGGAAAGAAGCGGCCGTCGCAGGTCCTGACGCAGAAGTTTTGCTGGCCGCCCCGGTGCGACCGCGTCGTGATGTAGACCCGCGCTCGCGGCCGTTCGGCCGGCTCGAAGTCAGGCGCCGGCCCAAAGCCAGGCATGGGAGAGAAGCTGGGCGCCGGGGCATACGCCGAGTCGCTCGGCAATTGCTGCGCTGATGCGCCCGAACATGTCCAGACGCCGACCAGCACGACCAGCGCAGCGACGTTTGCGCGAGCCAAGCGGCGACTTAACCCGGAGCCGGCTTCCAACAGATCGACATCGTTCACGCGCTTGCCGCGCCGGCAAAACCGGCGGCAACCATTCCAGCGCCAACACAACCACAGATTTCTATCAGTTTTGAGAATGCAACGTTTGCCGGTTAACAAAGGCCGGAAACCGCCACGGCGGGCCGCGGCATCTTGACCTCGCAATCGCGCCGTGGAGACGCGACCTCGGGCCGGACAGCAAAAAGCCCGCGCCAATAGCGGGCCTTCATCAGACTGTCAGCTCGGTCAGCGAGAAGTTTTGGAGCGGGCGAAGGGGCTCGAACCCTCGACCCCGACCTTGGCAAGGTCGTGCTCTACCACTGAGCTACACCCGCATCCGAAATGGCGGCGATCGCTCGCCGGCAACGGCAGACCTATGCCAAAAGCTGTCTGTGAATGCAACACAAGAGCGCGGTCCGAACCTCACGAAATCGCACGGTTTCTCTAAAAATTGACCCCGAATCGGCCGAAACCGGCTGCGCCGCCGATTTCTTTTTAGATTTCCGCCTGATCCGGCCTCAGGGCCATCTCGTCCCGGAGCGATTCGAGCCAGGTCTCGAACCAGCCGGCCAGCGTCTGCGCCAGCTCGACGCGGCGGGTCGGGTCGCAATCGAACACGGCCCACCATTCGATAAAGGCCCGGTCGCCGTCGATCACCGGGGTTACCCGCAGGGTCGCACTGAAATCCGTCATCGGCAGGGTCGGGGTGTCGACGAATTCGTAGGTCTGGAAGCGCTCGACGTCGGACTGCGCGAGCAGCCGCTGCCGGATCCGCCGCCCCCGGTACAGCACATTGCGCACCGCCCCGACGGTATTGCCGGATTTGCCGTCCTCGATCTCGCTCGCCCCCGCGCCCTGGACCCAGACCGGGTAATTGTTGAAATCGCGGATGATTTTCCAGACCTCGCCGGCCGGCTGCTCGAACACCGTGCTGTAATAGGCCTTTGCCACGAGCGCTCCCCTGCTGTCATGAATGATCGCCATCATCGGCCGTTCCGCGGCACCAACCCACCCGATCTCCGATGGAACGGGACGGGCGGCCAAGCGATTGAATTTTGCCGGCTGACTGCCATTTACGGAGCATGATCCCGGAAACCGGTTCCCACTTTTCCGGGATCATGCTCTAGCTGACAGAACGGCTGAACGTGCCGTTCCGGGCGTGCTAGAACGCCCACCGGATTTCCGACCTCAGAAGCAGGCGAGGACAACGTGACGATAATGGAGCAGGGCGGCCCCACGCCCGAGGCAGCGCCCGATCTGATCAAGGAGACGACGACCCAGACCTTCGTCAAGGACGTCATCGAGGAATCGCGCCGTCAACCGGTCATGATCGACTTCTGGGCGCCGTGGTGCGGTCCCTGCCGCCAGCTCACGCCGATCCTGGAAAAGGCGGTTCGCAACGCCAAGGGCCGGGTCAAGCTGGTCAAGATGAACATCGACGAGCATCCGCAGATCCCCGGCCAGATGGGCATCCAGTCGATCCCGGCCGTGATCGCCTTCGTGGGCGGCCAGCCCGCCGACGGCTTCATGGGCGCGGTGCCGGAGAGCCAGGTCAACGCCTTCATCGAGAAGATCACCAAGGGCGTGCCGGCCGCCGGCGAGCCCAATCTCACCGAGATCCTGGCCGAGGCCGACGCCGTGCTTGCCGAGGGCGACGCCGCCCAGGCCGCGCAGATCTATGCCGAGGTGCTGGCGCACGACGCCACCAACATCGCGGCCCTCGCCGGCCTCGCCAAGTGCTACGTCACGTCGGGTGCGATGGAGCAGGCCAAGCAGACGCTGGCGATGGTTCCGGAATCCAAGCGCAACGACGCCGCGGTGAAGGCGGTGCAGGCGGCGATCGATCTCGCCGAACAGGCGGAAGCGGTCGGCCCGGTCGCGGAGCTGGAACAGAAAGTCGCCGCAAACCCGCTCGATCATCAGGCCCGATTCGATCTCGCCACCGCGCTCAATGCGATGGGCAAGCGCACGGAAGCGACCGAGCAATTGCTCGCCATCGTCAGGCGTGACCGCAAGTGGAACGACGACGGCGCGCGCAAGCAGCTGGTGCAGTTCTTCGAGGCGTGGGGCGGCACCGATGAGGCAACCGTCGAGGGGCGCAAGCGGTTGTCGACCATCCTGTTCTCGTAAAGCACGCCCGTCACAGCAGCGGGACCGCAGATGCCGATCAATGCCGAATATCGCGGGCCCGGCGAGCTCCCGGAGGTGATCCCGGTGTTCCCGCTGCCCGGCGCGTTGCTGCTGCCGCGCGGCCAGATGCCGCTCAACATCTTCGAGCCGCGATATCTCGCGATGATCGACGACGCGCTGCGCGACGGCCATCGCCTGATCGGCATGATCCAGCCCGACGTGACGCATTCGCAGAAAGAGGCGAAGCCGGTCCTGTTCCGGATCGGCTGCGTCGGCCGCATCACCCAGCTCGCCGAATCCGGCGACGGCCGCTACATCCTCGAACTGACCGGCGTCGCGCGCTTCAAGGTGGTCGAGGAGCTGACCGTGCAGACGCCGTACCGGCAGTGCAAGGTCGACTTCTTCTCCTTCGCCGGCGACTTCACCGCGCGCAAGGGTGAGGAGGCCGTCGACCGCAAGGCGCTGCTCGAAGTGCTGGCCGATTTCCTGGAAGCCAACAATCTGAAGGTCGACTGGGAAGGTATCGAGTCCGCGCCCAACGAGGCGCTGGTCAATGCGCTGGCGATGATGTCGCCCTATGGCCCCGCCGAGAAGCAGGCGATGCTCGAGGCGCCGGACCTGAAGACCCGCGCCGAGATCCTGATCGCGGTCACCGAAATGGACCTCGCCAAGAAGCGCACCTCGGGCGACCCGCCGGTGCAGTAGCTACCGACCGGGATCAGACGTTTGTTGTTTGGATCGGCTCGGCCCGCGATCGTCCACCTCTCCCCGTCGGGGAGAGGTAAACTTCCGGTGCGGCTTCAGCTTAAGAACGATTGCGCAGCTGCTTGCGGCCGGTGAACATCGCGCGCACCAGGTTCTGACGCTGCAGCAAACCGACCACGACGACGCCGAGCACATGCAGCCCGACCAGCACCATGACCGCATCCGAGGCATAGGCGTGGGTATCCTCGACCCACCAGACTCCGAAGAAGGTCACGGTGACCTCCATCACGCCCGTGATTGTCGAGATCGCAAGCAGCAACAGCAGCGCCACCAGCATCACGGTGCCCGCCGGATTGAGTCCGATGTAGCGCCCGGTGATGCCGCGCCGGAGATTCCAGATGTAGCGCGGCGCGGCGCGCAGGCGGACGCCGAGCCTGCCGAAACGCGCGTAGCGCGTGCCGGCAAAGCCCCAGATCAGCCGGAACGCCAGCAGGGCGATCACCGAATAACCCGCCAGCCGGTGCAGCCGGTCATAGGTGCTGGGCGTCACCCAGGCGACCAGGACGAGGATGGCGAGCGCCCAGTGCCACAGCCGCAGCGGCAGGTCCCAGACCTGCACGCTGGTCGCGCCGCGGGCGCCCCGCGCCGCCTCCGTCATCGCGCCTGCTTCACTTCGCGATCGTGTGCTTCAGGCTGAGGTCTTCCGGGCTGTAGAACAGCTCGTAGAGCTTGCCTTCCTTGACGCCGTACACCTCGTAGCAGGAGCCCTCGATTTTCGACCGGCGCACCTCGTAGCCGAGCGCCTTGGCCTTGGCTTCGGCCTCGCTTGCCGGCTTCCACGACGCCTTGTCGAGTTTGGTGCAATTCTTGTAGCCGTCGGCGAACGCCGCCGATCCGGTCAACCCAAGAACGCTCCCAAGGACGCATGCTGCAAGCGCAGCACTCGAAATCACTCTCACGCGCATATCCCCTCCGTTGACAATCATACCCACAACGCCTTCGCGCAGGGCATATGCGTGAAGAATGCTGAGGCGATTGCCAAGTCAAGGAAGCGCCGCGACGGCTGGCTTTAGAGGAATTCTAACGGTCGCCAAAACGGCTTTGCGCTCCACGCGCAGATCGGTTTTGAAGGCGTGCTGCGGCCTTAAGCCTCATGCGTATCGGGGCCGCCGGCGCAGCCCATCGATCAGGACGCGGCACCCGCCATTGCAAGACGGACCGTAGGCCGTTCGGCCGCTGCCGGGGTTCGCCCGCCGATCATCTGTGCGACCTTCTCGCTCTGCACCGGCGGGCTGAAGTGGAAGCCCTGCACTTCCACGCAGGCATCGGCGCGGAGGATGTCGAGCTGCTCCCTGGTTTCGACGCCTTCGGCCGTCGTGGTCTTGCCGAGGCTGACGGCAAAGCGCACGATCGCGCGCGCGATCCGGCGCGACTCGTCGCTCGCTCCCGAGAGCTCGGACACGAAGCTGCGGTCGATCTTGACCTTGTCGAACGGAAACTTCTGCAGAAAGCTCAGCGACGAGTAGCCGGTGCCGAAGTCGTCGAGCGCGATCCGCACCCCGAGATCGTGCAGTTGGCTCAGCGCGGTAAACACCGCTTCGCTGTCCTGAATGATGGCGGTTTCGGTGACCTCGAGCTCGAGGCGCTCCGGCGAAATTCCGGCACTCGCCAGCGCGCGCACGATCACCGGGACCAACTCAGGGCTCCTGAACTGCACCGGCGACAGGTTGATCGCGATCTTGAGGTCGCCCGGCCATTTGGCTGCTTCCGCACACGCGGTGCGCAGCACCCATTCCCCCAGCGGCACGATCAGGCCGGTCTCTTCCGCCAGCGGAATGAACTGCGCCGGAGATACCATGCCGCGGTGCGGATGGTGCCAGCGGAGCAGCGCCTCGAAGCCGCAGGTCTCCCCGCTCGCGACGTGGATGAACGGCTGATAGTGCAGCTCGAACTCGCCATTGGCGAGCGCACTGCGCATGTCGCGCTCGAGGCTGCGACGGGCCTGCAGCAGCCGATCGAGCTCCGGCTCGAAGAAGCGGAACGAGCCGCGCCCGCCGCTCTTGGCCGAGTAAAGCGCGAGATCGGCGCTGCGCAGCACCTCGTCCGAATCGGTGCCGTCGCGCGGAGCGATCGCAATGCCGATGCTGGTCGTGGTGGTCACCCGATGATCGCCGAGATCGATCGGCTCGCTGAGCGCCTTCCTGATCTTCTCGGCGAGCAGGCCCGCTTCCGTGACCGGATCGCTGACATGGTCGATCACCGCGAACTCGTCGCCGCCGAGCCGCGCAACCAGCGTCGTATCACTGACGGATCTGCGCAAGCGCGCGGCCACCGACTTCAGCAGCGCATCGCCCGCCGGATGCCCGAGCGTGTCGTTGACGTCCTTGAAGCGGTCGAGATCGAGCATCAGCACCGCAAGACTCGGTCCGCCGCACCGGGCACCGGAGAGCGCGCGCTCCATCCATTCCTTGAGCAGCACGCGATTCGGCAGATCGGTCAGCGCGTCGTGCTGCGCCATATAGGTGATCTTGGCCTCGGAGCGCCGCTGCTCGGTGACGTCGCGATGCGTCGCCACCCAGCCGCCGCCGGGCATCGGCTGCCGCGTCACGCAGATCAAGCGGCCGTCGGCGAGCTCGTCGACCCGGCTGTTGATCTCGCCGGCCGGGAGCGCGTTCAGTGTCGCGAGCACCTGCGTCGCGGCGCTGTCGCTGGTCTCGCCCTTGAGAATGCCGTTGGCGATGCGATGCCTGATGATCGCGCGATGGGCCGTGCCGGGCAGCAGCAATTCCGGCGGCAACCGGTACATCTTGGCGTAGCGATCGTTGCAGACGACGAGGCGCTTCTCCGCATCGAACATGCAGAGGCCCTCGCCCATGTGGTTGATCGCGGTATCCAGCCGGAACCTCTGCTCCTCCAGCGCCTTCTGCGACGCCTCGACCTGCTGTCGCGCCGACGAAAGCTGGCTGATGATCTCCTCGAAGCGGCGGGTGCGAAGCGCCAGCCGGCGATCCGCGAGCACGCCGACCAGGCTCATCCCGAGCACCGACAGCGCCACACCGGCGATCACGATGGCGAGGAAGGCAGGCGAGAGCGACAGGGCCGCCGGAGCCAGCAACGGATCCGGAACGATCTCGACCGCGCCCATCGCGGTGAAATGATGCGACACGATCGCGAGCGTCAGCAGCAGCGCTGCGACGAGCGACATCCAGCGGTCCTGACGGCGGACCGCGATCGCCAGCGCGGCGTAGCCGAACAGCATGCCGAGCACGACGGAGGCCGCCACGAGATCGAGCGACCAGACTACGTGGCCCGGCACCTCCAGCGCCCACATCCCGAGATAGTGCATGCTGGCGATGCCGGCTCCGATCACGGCGCCGCCGACCGGCGCGCGCCAGCGGCTGGAGTCGCTGGCGGCAAGGCCGAGGCCGCCGGATGTCAGCATCATCGCCGCGGCGAGCGACAGCGCGGTGAGGACGATACCGTAGCCGGTCGGGATTCCCGGCTCATAGGCCAGCATGGCGATGAAATGCGTTGCCCAGATACCGTAGCCGATGGCGGCTCCCGCGATCGCAATCCAGATCAGCCGGGTCCTCGCCTGCGATGCAATTGCGCGATGAAAAATATTGACGGCCACAATACTGGCAACGAAGCAGACCAGTCCGGCGAGCAGAACGAGCCGCCAGTCATGCTCACCTGAAAGGCACGTAAGAACACGAAACATGCGTCGGTCCATGGTTGTCCGTGCGCACAGGCTAGGCTGATTGAATTGTCTTCTCGATAATATTCTGCAACTTTCAGTGGCATGGTTATCCGCGCGTAAGCCGATTCCGCACCGAAATTGATGGCTCCATAAATTTCACAGTCATGCGCGATCCGCGCGGCTTAGCCTGCCAGCGGAACGAGCACGGTTTCACCGGTTGCAACCAACGAGGCTTCACCCTGCTCGTTCTCCGTAAAAAGTTCCGCGCGCGCGAAGACCTGCCTGCGTCCGGCACGCAATGTGGTTCCTCTGGCGATGAAGCAGCGGCCCAGCGCGGGCTTCAAGCAGTTCATCGAGAAATGCGATGCGGTGACGGAACCTGCGATCGACGCCGCGGCAAAGCCGCAGGCGGTGTCGAGCAGCGCCGCGATCACGCCGGCATGCAGGTGACCCGCATATTGGGTGAGATCGTCGCGCCAAGGCATCCGCAGTTCCACCGTGCCGGTGCCGGCGGAGACGACCTCGAAGCCGGCAAGCCGATTGAAGGCCGCCGACGCATTGGTCGCAACGAGACGTTCGAGATCGAAGCCCGGGCCAGTCGTCATGTAAAGCTCCATTGCGGGGGCCGCCGTTCGAGATTCGCCCTGACGGCCTCGATGTGATTGGGCGAGCCGAGCAGAAGCGCCTGTTCGGCCGTTTCGGCTGCGAGTCCGGTCGCCGCATCGCGATCGGCTGCACGATTGAGCAGCCGCTTGGCGGCGCGGATCGCATCCGGGCTGCGGTCCGCGATCGCGCGCGCCGTCTCCAGCGCGGCCTCGCGCGGCTGTTCGACGATCCGGGTGGCGAAGCCATGACCAAGCGCATCGTCCGCGGAAAAGACGCGCGCGGTGTAGGTGAGTTCACGGACCACATCCTCGCGCGCGAGATGGCGCATCAGCTGCGTGCCGGCCATGTCGGGCACCAACCCCCATTTGGCCTCGATGATCGCAAGGCGCGTGCCGGGTGCGAGATATCTGATGTCGGCACCGAGCATCAGCTGAAAGCCGCCGCCGAACGCAACGCCATGAACGGCGGCGATCACCGGCACCGGCAGCTCGCGCCAGAGCCACACCAGATGCTGCGCAAAGTTGGCAATGCCGTGGGTCCGCCGGCCGAGATCGGCAAAGGGCAGGATGGACTCGCCCTCCGTCGTTGCGACCAGCCGCTCCATGTCGAGGCCTGCGCAGAAGGCCTGCCCTTCGCCCGAGAGCACCACAGCGCGGAGCTTGCGGTTGTCCGCAAGCTGCGCACCGATCTCGGCGATCGCGGCGAACATCGCCGGATCGAGCGCATTGAGCTTGTCGGGGCGGTTGAGCCTGACGTCCGCGACGCCATCGGCGATGCTGAGGCTGATGCGATCAGTCGTCATGGTCGCCCTCGCTAATAGCCGGCGGCGGCGAGCGCCACGACGGCGCTCATCGCCATCCAGCCGAAGTGGCGGAAGCGGGTCGCCACCGCGTTGGCGAGCGCCGCGATGCCGAACACGACGCCGAGCGTCGCCACGATCCAGTGCCGCGCGGCATCGGAGGCCATCGCGGGCGCGGCGATCAGCAGCACGCCGCCGCCGATCCAGGCAATGGTGCCGGCCTGATAGACCAGGCGAAGCAAGAGCCGCAGCCGCGGCGGCTCGACGGTGGCGCGCGCGAATATCCTGGTCTCGCCGAGTACGCCATGGATCAGGCTGACCAGAATGGCGACGACGCCGGCGCCCTGCAGCAGAAGATCACGCATCGCAATGCCTCCATACACTACTGTATGGATATGACACCGCCCGCTGGCGCCTGTCAATACACCTGTGTATGGTGGCGGCGGGACGGGGAACCATGACGGATCAGCTCTCGGTCAAGGACTGGCTCGATCAGGGCCTGAAGACGCTGGCGCGACGCGGCTTCACGGCGCTCAAGGCCGAGCCGCTGGCCAAGGCCATGGGCGTCTCGCGCGGCAGCTTCTACTGGCATTTCGCCGACATCGGCGCCTACCGCGCGGCGATCCTGACCCATTGGCGCGAGGTCGCGGCCGAGCAGGTGATCGCGGAGCTCGAGACCATTCCGGAAGGCGGCGACGCGCTGGCGCTGTTGCTGCGCCGTGCCTTCTCGGCGCGGCTGGCGCTGGAACGCGCGGTGCGCAGCTGGGCCACCGCCGATGCCGTGGCGCGCGCCGCCGTGCTCGAGGTCGACCAGCGCCGGGTCGGCTATATCGAAACCCTGCTGCGGCAGGCCGGATTCCCGGACGACGTGGCGCGCGGCCGCGCGCAGATCTTCTACTGGGCGTTCATCGGCTACGCGCTGTCCGAGCAGGCGCTGCCGAAGCCGCGTCAGCAGGCCGCGATCGATGAACTGCTGCGGATGGCCAAGCGCTGACAGCGCTTATTTGGATGTGCTACATCACGGCGAGCCGGAGACTCCCATGAATTCCACGACCGACCATCTCGAGAGCACTGCCGACCCAAAACTGCTCGAAATCCTGGTGTGCCCGATCACCAAGGGGCCGCTGGAATTCGACGCCGCGCGGCAGGAGCTGATCTCGCGCTCCGCCAAGCTCGCCTATCCGATCCGCGACGGCATTCCGATCATGCTGCCGGAAGAGGCGAGGAAGATCGATTGATGTCAGCGCGCAGCCCGGATGGAGCGCAGCGAAATCCGGGGAAGTCGCACCGCTGAAAGGCCGGCCCCGGATTTCGCTTCGCTTCATCCGGGCTACGAGGGCTAAAGCGCCTCGCCCTTCAGCAGCCGCGGCACCTCGCCTGACAGTCCCGCCGCCTGGCGGATGAACATCTCCTTCAGCGGCGGCGCGCGATCGACGAGCCCGAGGCCAATGTCGCGCACGGTGCGCAGCAGCGTCGATTCGTTGGAGAACAGGAAGTTCAGCGAGTTGGTGGCGACGCCCATCGCCATCGTATCGAAGCGGCGCCAGCGCTGGTAGCGCTCGAGCACGTCGGCCTGGCCGAGGTCCATGCCGAGCCGCGCCGCATCGACCACGACCTCGGCGAGCGCAGCGACATCCTTCAGGCCCATGTTGAGCCCCTGCCCCGCGATCGGATGGATCACATGCGCGGCGTCGCCGATCAGCGCCAGCCGTTCGGCGATGAACGAGCGCGCGACGAAATAGCCGAGCGGGAAGGCGCGCGGCTTGTCGAGCGGCTTGATCTCGCCGAGATGCAGACCGAAGCGCTGCTCGAGCTCGGCGTGGAATTGCTCTTCGTTCAAGGCGACAATGCGCGCGGCATCGTTGCGCGTCTCGGTCCACACCAGCGACGAGCGATTACCGGTCAGCGGCAGGATCGCGAACGGCCCGGCGGGCAGGAAATGCTCCTCGGCGCGGCCGTGATGTTCGCGCTCGTGCCCGACCGTGACCACGATGCCGGACTGGTCGTAGTCCCAGCCATGGGTCGCAATCCCGGCGCGCTCGCGCAGCTTCGAGCGGGCGCCGTCGGCGGCAACCAGCAGGCTCGCATCGATCACGGTGCCGTCGGCCAGCGTAACGCTGACGCCGTCGGGCCGCGACGCGAAGCTCGACACCGCGGCGGCGCGCAGCTCGACGCCCTCGGCTTCGGCACGGCTCGCGAGCGCATCGATCAAATAGCGGTTCTCGACCATATGGGCGAACGGCTCGCCGGGCGCGACATTGCCGGCGAAGGTCAGGAATACCGGGCGCGTCGCGTCCTCCAGCTTGGAGTCGGTCACGACCATATCCGTGATCGGCTGCGCCGTCGGCGCCACCTGGCCCCAGACGCCGAGGGTCTCGAACAGCCGCCGGCAGGCCGCCACGATCGCGGTCGCGCGCGGATCGCGGCTCGGGCGCTGGCTCAGCGCCGGATCGGCCACGATGACCGGGATGTCGGGCCCAAGCCCCTGGCGCAGCGCCACGGCCAGCGCCAACCCTGCAAATGCGCCCCCGCAGATGACAATACTTCGCTGTGCCGGCATTGCCCTTCCCTTACGCGCCTCACGCTCTCAGACTATGCTTGCTACCTGATAATAGCTGGGCGAAACAGGGGCCAGAAACAAGGTCACGAACCTAACGGACGTCATTCCGGGGCGATGCGTCAGCATCGAACCCGGAATCTCGAGATTCCGGGTTCACGCTTGCCCGTGCCCCGGAATGACCGTTCAAGTCAAACCGAAAGCCGCCGATGTCCAAGAGCCTGATCGACCTGCTGTCCATCCTCGATCTCGAGCAGCTCGAAGTGAATTTGTTTCGCGGCAACAGCCCGAAAACGAGCTGGCAGCGCGTGTTCGGCGGCCAGGTGATCGGCCAGGCGATGGTGGCGGCCTGCCGCACCGTCGAGGGCCGCCTGCCGCACTCGATCCATTGCTACTTCATCCTGCCCGGCGATCCGCAGATCCCGATCATCTACCAGGTCGAGCGGCTGCGCGACGGCAAGAGCTACACCACCCGCCGCGTCACCGCGATCCAGCACGGCAACGCGATCTTCTCCATCATGGTGTCGTTCCATGCCGAGGAGGAGAGCAACTTCAATCATCAGGAGAAGATGCCCGACGTGCCGCCGCCGGAGAAGCTGACCGCGGAGGAAGTGTCGAAGCAGCCGATGTTCAAGGAGATGCCGGAGTTCATCCGCCGCTATTACGAGAGCGACCGGCCGATCGAGCTGCGCCCGGTCGAGCTCGGCCGTTATTTCGGCCAGAAGATCGACGACGGCCGCATCCATGTCTGGATCCGCACCGCCGCCAAGCTGCCCGACGATCCCGCGCTGCATCTGTGCGCGCTCGCCTATGCATCGGATTTCTCGCTGCTCGATGCCGTGATGGCGCGCTACGGCCGCACGCTGTTCGACAAGCGCATGATGCCTGCGAGCCTCGATCACGCGATGTGGTTTCACCGCCCGTTCCGCGCCGACGAATGGCTGCTCTACGCGCAGGATTCGCCGAGCGCACAGTCGGGCCGCGGCCTGACACGCGGCCTGATCTTCAAGCCCGACGGCACGCTGGTGGCGTCCGTCGCGCAGGAAGGATCGGTGCGCGAGCGAAAGGCGTAGCGCTCACGCTCGAACGGAGCCGGTGGGCACGATGAGATCGCGCTTACTGGCCGGCGTAGGCGCCGCGCTCGGTCAGCGCGAATTGGGAGACGAACCAGTTGCCGTACCAGCGCAGCACCCACGGAATCGGGATCAGGAAGCCGCAGGCGATGGTGAACACGATGGTTCGCCACAGCACCTCGATGCCGGACGCATTGAAGCTGACCTCGCGGCGCGTGCCGTCGATGTTGCGGCAGATCCAGCGCATCCAGGCGGTCAGCACCCAGGCCCAGCCGATGATGGTGATGGCCGAGACCACCATCGCCACGTACCAGCCGACATAGGCGACCGGGCTGCCCTTGAACGAGATCGGCAGGTCCTGGCCGCTCGAGCTGAGATGGCCGATGATCCAGCGCACGATCATCCAGCTCAGGAAGCCCTGCAACAGCAGCGAGAGCAGCGTCACGATGTTGCTGTCGGCCACGCCGGCATAGGTCAGAAGGCCGAGCACGATGAAGACCCACCAGATGTCGAGCGGCTGCCCGGTGAAGGCGAAATGCGGCCGGCCCGGCACGCGGATATAGGGGATCGCAAAGCGGTACAGGCCGGTCGCGGTCCACGGCGCCGGGATGACGAGAATCTGGCCGATGAACATCAGGAGGCTGCGGCCGAACAGGCCCCAGATCGGGAAGTCGGCGGACAGCGTGCCGCCGCTATAGCTTCCGGACGCCACCACCGGCGGCGGTCCGCCGGCTTGCGGAAATACCGGCGGCGCGCCGGCGCTCGGGACGAGGCCCGGAATCTCCCCGGCCTTCTGCCAGCCGGCCATGCCCTCGGTCCACACCAGGGTGTCGGCCCCCACCGTGCCCCGGGTGATCAGGTCGCGGAGCTGGGTTTCAGGCAGGGGGCCCTTTTGCTGGCCTTCGGATGCATAAAACCAGTTTCGGTTCGACATTTCTTGTTTCCTCGGGGCGCGCGCACAGGGACACGCGATAGGCGAAACGAACCAGCAAGAGCGCTGGCCGGGGCGGGAAAGCCACATTGTGGCCGAGCGTTTCCATTCCGTACAGTGAGGGAGCACACGCGCTGCGCATGTTTTCCGCTTCAACCTGCAAGTTTTTTATGCCATTTGCCCAGAAAGCTGCCAGATTTGGCGAACGCGAAGTGCCGCTCGGGGATGGCAAATTGCCGCTCCGGGAGGCAGCAGGTGCCGGCTCGCGGGACGGCAAGTGCCGCTCCGGGACGGGCGCACACGGAAAACCTCAAGGGAATGAAGGCCTGAACCATGAAACTCGTCGTCGCGATCATCAAACCGTTCAAGCTCGATGAGGTGCGCCAAGCGCTGACCGCGATCGGCGTCCACGGCATGACGGTGACCGAGGTGAAGGGCTATGGCCGCCAGAAGGGCCACACCGAGATCTATCGCGGCGCCGAATATGTCGTGAACTTCCTGCCCAAGCTTCGGATCGAGATCGCCGTCGATACCGAGCTCGCCGACAAGGCGGTCAGCGTCATCACCGAGCACGCCCGCACCGGCCAGATCGGCGACGGCAAGATCTTCGTGACGCCGATCGATCATGCGCTGCGCATCCGCACCGGCGAGACCGACAACGACGCGCTCTGAACCCTGGAGCCTGATCCCTCGCGACAAACGCGGAAAGCGTTTGCGCGGAGATCATGCCCAAACAAAACGATCGAGATCATCGCCGGCAACGACGCCGGCGCACGCCACAACCGCACACCAAGAAACGACGACCGCCGGGGAATGATGATGGGGGCACGAGCTCTTCGTGCAGCGATATCAGCTGCGCCGATCACTGCTGCAATCCTGTTCGCGCAAGCCACGCCGGCCTTCGCGCAAGACTCGGCATCCAGCGCCGGCGTCAACGCCGCCGACACCGCCTGGATGATCGTCGCCACCGCGCTGGTGCTGATGATGACGATCCCCGGACTGGCGCTGTTTTACTCCGGCATGGTGCGCAAGAAGAACGTGCTGGCGACGATGGCGCAGAGCCTCACCGCCGTTGCGCTCGTCTCGATCCTCTGGGTCACCTTCGGCTATTCGCTGAGCTTCGTCGGCGACGGTCCTTGGCTCGGCTCGCTCGATCGCTGGTTCCTGACCGGCATCACCATGGACAGCATCAATCCGGCGGCGAAGACCATCCCCGAAGCGCTGTTCATGCTGTACCAGATGACGTTCGCGATCATCACGGTGGCGCTGGTCGCAGGCTCGGTCGCCGACCGCATGCGGTTCTCCGCCTATGTGCTGTTCTCGATCGGCTGGTTCATCTTCGCCTATGTGCCGCTGGCGCATTGGGTGTGGGGCGGCGGCTTCCTCGCTGCAACGGGCGTGCTGGATTTCGCCGGCGGTCTTGTGGTGCATCTCTCCGCCGGCATCAGCGGCCTGGTCGCGGCCAAGGTGATGGGCAACCGCCACGGCTATGGCCATGACAATCTTTCGCCGTTCGATCTGTCGCTCGCGGTGGTCGGCACCGGCCTGCTCTGGGTCGGCTGGTTCGGCTTCAACGGCGGTTCGGCGCTCGCGGCCAATTCGCGCGCGGTGATGGCGATCACCGCCACCCATCTTGCGGCCTGCGCCGGCGCGCTGACCTGGGGCGCGATCGAATGGGCGACGCGCCGCAAGCCGTCGGTGCTCGGCATGATCTCGGGTGCGGTCGCGGGACTCGGCACCATCACCCCGGCATCCGGCTTCGTCGCGCCGTGGCACGGCGTCGTCATCGGCATCATTGCCGGCCTGGTCTGCTTCTGGGCCTGCACCTGGCTGAAGCATCGCTTCAAGTATGACGACTCGCTCGACGTGTTCGGCGTGCACGGCATCGGCGGCCTGACCGGCACGCTGCTTGCCGGCGTGTTCGCGGCCTCGGCGATCGGCGGCACGTCCGGCCTGCTCGAGGGCAATCCGAAGCAGCTGCTGATCCAGCTCTACGGCGTCGCGGTCACCTTTGTCTGGTGCGGCGGCGTCACCTTCGTGCTGCTCAAGCTGGTCAGCGCCTTCGTCCCGCTGCGCGTCTCGATGCAGCAGGAGCTCGAAGGTCTCGACATGTCCCAGCATGGCGAGGCGCTGCAGTAAGTAGCAGAGGCGGCGGTGGCAGCCGGACTCACGGGGCCAGGACGACGACACCGGCCACCGCGAGGGCGAATTTGTAAAACAACCCCATGCAAAGGACCCGAGCGCCGCGACGTCACGAAGTACGGCGCGAGCAAGGTTCGGGCTTGCACGACACATAAGTGTATGCTTATGTGTCGTCATGGTCGACACCGACATCTTCAAGGCGCTGGCCGATCCGACCCGCCGCAAGGTCTTTGAGAAGCTGGCCGGCGGCAGTCTGAACGCCAGCGCCTTGCGCGACGGACTTGAGATCAGCCAACCGGCGATGTCGCAGCATCTGGCGGTGCTGCGCGCGGCAGGGCTGGTGCGCGAGCAGCGACAGGGCCGCTTCGTGAATTATGAGGTCGACCCGGACGGCATCGCCAGCATCGGGACCTGGCTTGCCCGCTACCGCGCCTATTGGCCGAAGCGCATCGAAGCGCTCTCCGATCTGCTGAAGGACATGGATCAATGAGCGACACAGTTGAGCCTGATCATGCCGACGCCGACCTGATGCTCGAATACGAGCTCGATGCACCGCCTGAAAAAGTATGGCGCGCGGTGACCATTCCGGCTCTGCGCGAACGCTGGCTCCCGGATTGCGATCTCGCGGACGCTGAACCCCTGTCATCGATCGCTGGCGAAGAGGTGCGCTTCCGGCTGCGCGAGTCCGAGCCGCCGTTTCGCGAAAGCCATGTCACCTTCCGGATCGAGCCGAACGAGGCCGGCGGCACAAGGTTTCGCATCGTCCAGCAAGCCTGCGACATCAGGGCAAAACAGCCGCAACCGGCCAACAGCAACAACCGCACAATGATGCGCGCGGCCTGATCCCCAACCTCACCTACCGAGACTTCATCACCTGCAGCAATGGAGGTCGCCGATGCGCGACATGATGCAACTCGTCCCTATGGTCGTCGAACAGTCGAGCCGCGGCGAACGTTCCTTCGACATCTATTCCAGGCTCCTGCGCGAGCGCATCATCTTCCTGAACGGCGAGGTCAATGATGCGATGTCCGGCCTGGTCTGCGCGCAGCTGCTGTTCCTCGAAGCCGACAACCCCAACAAGCCGATCAACCTCTACATCAACTCCTATGGCGGCGTGATCACCAGCGGGCTTGCGATGTACGACACCATGCAGTTCATCAAGGCGCCGGTGCACACGCTGTGCATGGGCACGGCGCGCTCGATGGGGTCGTTCCTTTTGATGGCCGGCGAGCCCGGTCACCGCGCCGCGCTGCCGAATGCGAGCCTCCACGTGCATCAGCCGCTCGGTGGCTTCCAGGGCCAGGCGTCCGACATCCTGATCCATGCCACCGAGATGCAGGAGACCAAGCGGCGCATCATCCGACTCTATGCGCAGCACTGCGGGCGCACCGAAGCCGACGTGGAACGGACCCTGGATCGGGATCACTTCATGTCCGCGCAGCAGGCGCTCGAATGGGGATTGATCGACAAGGTCTTTGCGGCACGCGACGCCGCCGAAAAACATGATCCGGTGCCGCGTTGATCTTCGTCGCTGGAGCGGCCAAACCGTTTTATGACAGCGCCATCGATTTAGGCTTCACCTCGGCATGCTGCACCGTGACCCGCACGGCATCGGGACGGCTCGATCCTCCGCGCCTGCCGCCGCCGCGGTGGTCGATCAGGCGCGCGACGACAGCGCGCCGCGCATGACGAGGCGTCAGCGAATGGTCGGCGTTCGGCAGCGTCAACCGCGTCACTCCAGGTATACTTGTGAGCCGTTTGCCGTCCTGACCGAAATGCCGTGCGATCTCCTGCAGGCTGAGATCGCCGTCCGAGGTGACCATGAGGACGCGCACGCCGCGGCTACAAAGCTCGCGCATCCAGCGCTCGACGCGGTTACGACCAAGCAAGGCGGACGGATGCATCGCCGACAGCGTCGACTTGACGGCTTCCAATCCGCGCCGCACCAGCCGCCTGGCGCTATCTGACACTGACAGCTTCCAGGCGGACCTGGTCGTCATCGCAGGCCCGTCCGCCGGACCGATCTGCTGCTGGCTTCCGCGATTCGCCTTGGAGGTTTCGTATGCTTTCCAGGCCGTAAGCTCCAGCGCGTAGGAACTGTTCCAGGCAAAGCAGAGCGGGTTGATCATGGTGAGGGCGCTGACGCGGCGGTCCGCGCGCGCAGTGTGAAAGGCCTGGAAGGCGCCCGAGCATGTGCCCACAAGCTCGACTTTGGCAAAGCCCGCCCGCTGCATCCAGTCAATCGCCGCGCTGACGTCGAAGCGGGTGCGGGAATCATAGAGGAACAGACGATTGCTCCCGGCATCGTCGCTCAAGCCGAGGCCCGGCAGGTCAATGCGTAGCGACGCCACGCCGGCGGCGGCAAGCTCGCGCGCCGCCTCGACCGTGCCGCGCGCCCAACCGACATGCGGCACGCCGCCGGAGTTGAGCAAGATGACCGGATCGGCCGCAGCATGGCCGTCACGTGGCCGGGTCAGCACGCCACAGATCAATGGCGCCTGCCTGATCACAACCGGCTCTTCCGTGTAGTGCGATCCCTCCAATAGCTCGCGGCCGGTCAGGGACTCGACGCCCTGAGCTACGCCGGCGACGGCCCGGTCGGACAACCAATCCGCCCAGCAATCGACAACGTCGGCCGGGATCCGGTTCGCGGTCGGGTCGCACATGAGCAGGTGATAGTCCTTGAACTCCGCGATTGTCGCGCCTTCGAAAGAAGTTCGACCGTCGCGGATTTCAGAGCCTGCCAACGGCTTTCCGTTCGCGATCAAAAGCATCGGCAGGGGCGGAAGGGCCGCGACGGCCCGCCGCCAATCCAGCCTCGACAGATCGGCGAGCGTCTCATGCGAAAGCCGGAAGCCGACGACCTCGCGGCCCTCGGCGAACGTCGCGTCGCTTGCGGCGCTCTTGGCGAGCGACCCATCGATCACGCGCGACATTGCGGTGATTTCGCGCACATAGGTTTTGCCGGAACTCGGTGGCGCAAGCAGCGCAAGGCCTGCCACGTCGTCCCGCCCCGCCGCAGCGAGCGGGGCCAGCAGCGCGCCGAGACGGAAGCCGGCGAGGATGACATCCTCCACGCCGCAATCCCGCTTCAACCGGTCGATCGCCGCGCCGATGCTGGCGGTCCAGGCCATCACCCGGCCCGGCGCCGAATGGTCGCCGGCAGCGTCGCCACAACCGGGATAGTCAAACAGCAGGACAGGCAGGCCCCCCGCGGCCGCCCTGTCGGACAACAGCTTCAGGAATCGGCGACTGCACAGATCCTCATGACCATGCGCGCCGGCTATGACAACGCCCCGCCGCCCCTTCGCTACGTTCAGCCAGCCGATGGTATCGGCAAAGACAACTGGTTTCATGTCATGCTCCCGGCGGACTCCCTTGTCCGCACGACTTCCAATTCTTCCGCTCTCGGCACCTCGTAGCTCGCGTCGCGATCGGCATTGAGCGCTGTCACCGCGCCGCCAGGCGTCGCCAGGGACGGACCGTCAAGGCCGACCTCCCGCTCGATGCCCGGCATCAGGTGGAAATTGTTCTCCGTTGGAACGAACCGATCATCCTGGATGGAGACGTGGTAGGCCGCGCGTTTGCAGGCCAGCCGCAGCCGCCACGCGTCCTTCCAACGCACCAAACTCACAGTCAGGCCGACGTCGCGCTGCGCGGTCATGACACCCGGCAGCACATGGAAGGCCTCGGCAAAGACCTTCCCGTCGTCGCCTTCCAGCCTTGCAACGGTGACTTCATGGCCGGGCGGCCCGAAGCGATAGGCGTAGGAAATATCGAAAAAGGCGCCGAGTACCGAGAAGGCCGAAAGCGACAGGCCGCCGTGCGCCGGCACGCTGATCGGTTGGCGCGCCGACACCACCGGCGTGACGCCGTCCCGCAGACAGGTCAGCGATAATGTCGCCCGAACGGTCTGCGCGGTATCGTTGACGGCATGGACGGTCAGCCCGTTGACGCCCTCGTCGCTCAGGATCAGCCGTAGCGGGGCAAATGCCCGCCTCAGCCCGTGCCAGACGGGCTTAGGCCGGCCGGTCGAATCGACCAGGCCCCAACCCGCGCCCGGCCGCAAGTCCTTCCAGAAGAACAGCAGTGCTCCAGCCGTCGGCGAACAGGGTCTGCGCCATTCGTCGATGGTGCGCTCCACTATCTCGGTCGTCACCGCACGGGAGAGCTCGAGATAGCGTCTGGTATTTTCGATGCGCAGCCGGCGCGCGTCGACGGAAAAAAGCGTTTCCAGATAGTGCTCGCGCACATCCTCGAAGTCCCACGACGCGCCGACGTCGCGCGGCACACCCGCCTTCCAGCGCGGATCGTGCACCGGCGGCACCGGCAGATGCGCATCCAGCGTTGCCTGGTCAGGCACATTGGCAAAGGCAAGGCATTCGCTCGCGAAGCGCACTTCGGCCCGGCGCGCGTCATCCAGCGGCCGGCAATAGGCGCCGACCCCGTAGTAATGCATCGGCCCGCCATCAGCCGTGAAAGGCAGGTTGCCGCCGGATGGCGATGACGTCACAAGCACCAGGTCGGGACGCTTCGCTTCAGCGATGGGGCGCACCACCTTGTCGAACCAGGGCGTCGGATCCATCGACATCGGCATGCCCATCATCGCCGCCTGCTGTGCCACCTCGCTGCCGCCGCACAGAACGGCGAGTGACGGCGAATGCCTGAGCCGCCCGAGCAAATTCCCGACCTCGCGCGAGAGCGACGCCTGCCAGGCTTCGTCCTTCGCCGGATAGTCGAAATTGGCGAGCATCAGATCCTGCCAGACCAGGATGCCCATCTCGTCGCAGAGCTCGTGAAACGCGTCGCTCTCGTAGACGAACGTGCCGCCGACCCTGAGCATGTTGACGCCCGCCCGTCGTGCAAGATCGAGGTCGCGCGCGATCTCTTCGCGTGAGGACGGCAGCCGCACCAGGTCGGACGGCGTCCACACCGCGCCACGACAAAAGACGGATACGCCGTTGACGACCAGCCGAAAGCCGCGTCCGTCGGTGCCGCGATCGATCTCGATATGCCGGAAACCGACGCGGCCGAGCGCTACTCGGATCGAGCCTAGCGTGACGACAACCTCGTGCAGCGCCGGATCGCCATGGCTGCTCGGCCACCATGGCGCAACGTTCGCAATATCCAGTTTCGCCGTCAGCCGCGTCGCTGTCTCCGAGGTCAATGCGGCGACAGCGCCCGCGCAGGCGACCGTGGCCGGCGCGTCATCAAACGGATCGTCCAGCGTAATCGCGATGGAAAGATGCCCTGTTGTGCCGGCGAGGTCGGCCTGCATTTGCACATCGCGCACGCCTTGCCGGTTGGTATCGCGGATCAGCTTGATCGGTCGCCATGGTCCGACGATGTCGAAGCCAGGGCACCAACCCGGCATATGGCCGATCAGCGTGGTCCGTACGAGCCTCAGCCGCTGATCGTCGATCATGCGCGGCCGCCAGCGCCCACGCGGACCGGTCAGGGTTTCCAGATGGCGGTCGAGGCTGCGGAATGCGATGGCCAGTTGCTCGCCGCCGGCAAGCGTCAGGGCCACATCATGGCGCTCGAACATCGAGGTCGAGGACAGCACGAGGCGATCGTCGAGCCAGACCTCTGCAACCGTCGCCAAGCCGTCAAATACGAGACGGGCCGGGCCGGCGACATCGAGCCGGCGACGATACCAGACGTCCTGGTCGTGCAGCGGAGTGGGATGGTTGCGGTCCCAGCGGCCAAGCCGTTCCAGCGCAGCAGCGGCCGTGCCGGGGCACGCCGCCTCCAGCCATTCGGCGCTGCCGTCGATCGCCGCCGGAGACGCCCACGCGCCGGCCGGCGAGACGACCATGCACCAGCCGCTGTCCAGAGGCTCGGCCGTGTCGGTCGTCGACACCAAAGCGTCCATACACATGCATTCCCATGACCGGCAGGCCGGTCCTACGCTGCCTTGCTGGCGAGATCCGCCATGCGACTGTCCAGAGCGTCCATCACCGTTTGCCAGGCCTTGGCCATCGGCCCGATGGCGTCCGCGAGCCCATCGAACCGATGCCGGGCCATGGCGCGGGCGAGCTTGAATTGCATGACCTTGGCGCCCTCGGCGATTGCCGCGGCGGCTTCGATCGCCTCGGCCAGACCGGTCTCGCCGCGCCGTCCCAGCCATTCCAGATGACTGGAGAGGAGTTCGAAATTGGCGCCCACCTGCCGCAATGTGTTGAAGGCGTAGATGTGAAAATACTCCGGTGACCGGGCAGCCAGTGCCTCGGCATGGCCGCCGAACACGGCCGCATAGGCATCGAGCGGATTGCGCTTCGGCCTGCGCCGGAGATGCTGCGCGAGGATTTCCGTGGCCGCACTGACCGGATCGCGCGAGGGGCGCGTGGTGTCGAACTTGACGAACTCGGCATAGGGAAACAGCGGCAGGCCGCCGGCCGGCGCGCCGTTGCGCTGCTCGAAAATGCCGTCATAGTCCTCGCCGTCCAGGGCGAAGTAGCCGTCGTTGTGGAAGTAGGCCATGTGGCGGCGCCCGGGAACGAGGACGTTGACGCCGATCGTCGTCTTGGAATGGCCACTGCGATAGGTGATGCCCTTCGTGTCGGGCAGGTAGAAGGCATCGACCTCGACCAGCGGCAGCCGCCCGCGCTCGATCTGGTTGAGAACGTGCGCCTCCAGACGATCGAACACGGACAGTTCCTGGATATCCAGGCCGGCCAATCGCTGCAGATCGGCCGTCGGGAATTTGAAGAACGTGAACTGGTCGCCTTCGAAATCCTGCGCGACGGTGAAGCCGAGCGCCGCGGCCGGGTCATTCCCGGTCGCATGCATCACCTCGATCAGCAGATCGACATAGCAGTTGGTCTGCGGCCATCGCCGCTCCGGATCGTGTAGCCGGTGCGGCTTGTAGTCGGCCGGATCGAGCCCGGCGATGGCACTCTGCATTTCAGTTGCCCCAAAGCGTGTCACGCACGGAAGCCGGCCATGCCTCGACGTCAGGGCCGTGATGGCGGAACAGCGCGAGCGCCACGCGCTCCAGCCCGAAGCCGACGCAGGCCGAGTGGCACAGGCTGCCATCCGCGAATTTGAGGCCCCAGGTCTGGCCAAAATGGTCGCGATGATAGTTGAAGGACAAGCAGGCCGTCGGTTTCTCGATGCTGGTCACCGGGATCAGCAGCTCGAACTTGAGTCCCTCGTCGCGCTGGTTGTTGGCCATCATCTTGCCGCCGCGACCGAAGAACGGATCGTTGGCGAGATCAACCTCGCAGGGCAGGTCGAGGGATTCGATCATCGCCTTGCCGCGCTCCAGCCAGCTTTCGCGGAAGGCGCACACCTGCTCGGCCGTACCGATGCGGACGAATTCGCGCATGCGGAACAGCTGCATGCGCGCGGGATCCTTGGAAGGCTCATGACGGAAGCAATAGGAGGAAAGCTCGAACAGCACACCGTCATCGGGCACCGGACCGCGCGCGGCAACGGTCGGATAGAGCGGATAGCAGGCGGCTGGCGTCAGCACGACGTTCGTCGCCTGCTGCAGTTCGGTCCAGTCCTCTCCCGCAGCCATCATGCCGAGAAGCTGCGCATGCTCGCGCTCGCCGCCCATGAAGGAATGTACGCAGCCTGCAAGCTGGGGGAAGCTTTTCATATAGCCACTGCCTTCAAGCGTGGCGCGGCTCATGCCCGGTGGGAAGTGGATGCGGGTTGCCTTGTCTGGCGCTCCGATGCTGGTCACGAGCCGCTCAAAGCGCTCGATCACGTCTTCGAAAACGCCGGAGCGGCCATAAAGCCCGTCTACTCCGGTCTTGAACAGGATGCTCTTGTCGAACAGTGTATCGAGCAGGCTCTTGGCATCGAACGTCTTGGCGTCCATCTCAACCTCTCAGGCTGGTGTCAAAGCGGCTCATCAGCAGGAGCGTCGCGGTGTTGGAAAGAATACGGTCGTTCGAAATCATCAGCGGCGCTGAGCTCACATCGCGCAGGTGCCTGCCGACGCTGAACGGCGTGCCGTTCTTGTAGCCGACGATGCCGTTGACCAGCATGGCGAGCCGCACGATCGCCCCGGCCTTCTCGCTCGCAGCGACCTTCAACGCGTTGATCTCGGCGGTAAAGCCAATCGAGGAGAGCGCGTCGTCATTACCCTTGGCCGCATCGAAGCGGTCAATGGCCGCCGTGAGATGACCCTTCATCTCCTGAAGTAGGGCGGCCGCCTCGGCGAGCCGAAGCGCGCCCGGGGGCAGACTTCCATCCGCCTGCTTGCGCGCCGCAGCCTTGACGAATGCTTGCGCGCGATTGAAGGCATCGGTGGCGATACCGAACCAGGTCGCTGCCCAGAAGATATGCGAGCTCGCCAGCATCGACTGTGCCGCGATCTCCGAGAACGGCTTGGGGAAAATCTGCGCCGCGTCACCGTGCGCGACGAGATGAAAACCGTCCGAACAGGTGCCGCGCATTCCGAGCGTATCCCATACGGAGGTGCGCTCCAGCGTGCGGCTCAGGTCCGCGGGAATGACAACCATCACCTGATCGGAGCTTGCCGCGTCGGGAGCGCGCCGCGCCGTGGCAAGAATCGCGTCGGCGTGGCGGCCGTAGGAAATAACGGTTGCTTCCTTTGTCAGCGAGAAGCGGCCGTCTGCCACTTCGACCGCACAGATCGAATTGCGCAGATTGCCGCCGATGCCGGCTTCCGTGGTCGCCGAGGCCATCAGCAACTGCTCCGCCGCAATGCGGCGCATATAGGCCAGATGCCAGTCGCTGGCGCCGCCATGGCTGACGAAGCTCGACGTCTTGATCTGGTGCATGGCGTAGATCATGGCGCTCGAGCCGCAGGCCTGGGCGAGCTGAACGATCAGCTCCGCGATCTCCATCGTGCCCAATGCCTCCCCGCCATGCTCGACGGGAATCGCGACGCCGAGCAGGCGCTCGCGCTTCAATGCTTCGATGGTATCGGCCGGGAAGCGGCCCTCACGGTCTACCGCATCGACCTGCTGCGCCGCGACCTTGGCGACCCGACGCATGCGCTCGGCCGGCGTGGCGGCAGAGGCCGGCACGGGCTCTATCTTTCTCACCACGCTCATGGTCTTACGCCGCCCGCTGTGTCAGCCGTGAAACGGCGTCCGCGACGTTGGCGAGCGACGAGAAGGTCCGTCGCGTGAGCATCGTTTCGGGAAATTCGATGTTGAACTCTTCCTCGAGCGCCAGCATCACCTGCACCGTGGCGAAGGATGTCAGCCCTGCGTCATAGAGATTCGTGTCGTCGGTGATTGTGTTGAAATCCAGCGAAATCATCGGCTGCTGCTCGAGCAGCGCGCGGATACGATCAATCATTGGTTGCCCCACCTGTCATTGAAGTTCTTATGCGGCGGCAATAGCGCAACGACGGCAACCGCGGCGTTAACGCCGGAACGACAATGTTACAGACAGCTAACGATCGGTAACGAGCGCCGGCAAAAGTCCAGCATTGCTGTCCGGGCGGGCGTACCTGATGCGAGCCCTTGTCCGCTTCGCGCAGAACGACGCGGCGAGGATGCCCGCAACTGTCTTCGCGCCGGTCCCGTTTCGGGTGGGAACCCAAACAAGCCGATGAAGCCCAACATCAAATTCCCATCGCGCAATCGTCCGACAGACGCCAATGGCGAAATGATCGAGAGGGTGTTCGCGGACCGCGGGGCGGGCCCGGAAGCCCTCGCCGGATACCGCCTGCTGCCCCGCGGCTGAGCAGAATTGTGTCCGGAGTTAGCCGTGCCTGCGTTCTAGACAGATCTGACCATATTTTAGGCGCGGCGGAATAGCGCAGGGGCACCTCCCACCCGTAAAGCGGGAAAAGGTCCGGATTCATAATCCATTAGCGAGCTCCGGCCGTTTGGCACGGCATTTGATTCTAAGGCTCCAGGCTGTGCCCGCGTAGTGGATGTCCTCCGCGTGGTGAACCTCAGTCGAAACTCCCGGTGTTCATTCGCACCGGGCCCAAGCGGGGATAGGACTCATGAAAATTGTTATGGCGATCATTAAGCCATTCAAGCTGGAAGAGGTCCGTGACGCCCTGACCGCCATTGGCGTTCACGGTCTCACGGTGACGGAAGTCAAGGGGTACGGCCGTCAGAAGGGTCACACGGAAATCTATCGCGGCGCCGAATATGCCGTGAGCTTCCTGCCGAAGATCAAGATCGAGGTCGCGGTCAACTCCGATCAGGTCGACAAGACCATCGACGCCATCACCTCCGCCGCCAAGACCGGCCAGATCGGCGACGGCAAGATCTTCGTCATCAGCCTCGAACACGCCGTGCGCATCCGCACCGGCGAGGCCGATGCAGCGGCCCTCTGATTTCGCGCTCAAACCTTAAGACCTCAGGAGTGAAATAACATGACGTTCAAGCGTCCCTATGGCGCGGGACTGGCGGCCCTTGCAGTCGGCCTGTTCGCCGCGACCGCCGCCTACGCCGAGCCGACCGTCAACAAGGGCGACAACGCCTGGATGCTGACCTCGACGGTGCTGGTGCTGCTGATGACCATCCCGGGCCTCGCGCTGTTCTATGGCGGCTTGGTCCGCTCCAAGAACATGCTCTCGGTGCTGGCGCAGGTGTTCTACACGGTCTGCCTCGTCACCGTGCTCTGGGCCCTCTACGGCTACAGCCTCGCTTTCACCGGCGGTTCCGACTTCATCGGCGGCTTCTCCAAGGCCTTCCTGATGGGCATCACGCCGGACTCGAAGGCGGCGACCTTCTCGGTCGACGCCAACATCTCGGAACTCATCTATATGTGCTTCCAGATGACGTTCGCGGCGATCACGCCGGCCCTCATCGTCGGCGCCTTCGCCGAACGCATGAAGTTCGCGGCGATCGCGCTGTTCATCCCGCTCTGGGTGACGCTGATCTATTTCCCGATCGCGCACATGGTCTGGTACTGGCCGGGCCCGGACGCGATCCAGGATGCCGCCAAGGCGCTCGCCGCCGCGGCTGACGGCGCGGCCAAGACCGCGGCGCAGGCCAAGCTCGACGAGATCAACGCCGATGCCGGCTGGATCTTCAAGAAGGGCGCGATCGACTTCGCGGGCGGCACCGTCGTGCACATCAACGCGGGTATCGCCGGCCTGGTCGGCGCGCTGCTGATCGGCAAGCGGACCGGCTACGGCAAGGAGCTGATGGCTCCGCACTCGCTGACCATGACCATGATCGGCGCCTCGCTGCTCTGGGTCGGCTGGTTCGGTTTCAACGCCGGCTCCAACCTCGAAGCCAATGGCGGCGCTGCGCTCGCCATGACCAACTCGTTCGTGGCCACTGCCGCGGCGGCGCTGGCCTGGATGTTCGCGGAATGGATCATCAAGGGCCATCCCTCGCTGCTCGGCGCGCTCTCGGGCGCGGTCGCGGGCCTCGTCGCGGTGACCCCGGCGGCCGGCTATGCCGGCCCAATGGGCGCCATCGTGCTCGGCCTCGTGGTCGGCGTGGTCTGCCTGTTCTTCTGCACGGTCGTGAAGAACGCGCTCGGCTATGACGACTCGCTCGACGTGTTCGGCGTCCACTGCGTCGGCGGAATTGTCGGCGCGCTCGGCACCGGCATCCTGGTCAACCCGGCGCTCGGCGGTGCAGGCATCATCGACTACACCGCGATCCCGCCGAAGGTCGCCGATTATGACTTCGCGGCGCAGATGATCTCGCAGGTCTGGGGCGTCTGCACCACGCTGGTGTGGTCGGGCATCGGTTCGGCGATCCTCTACAAGATCGTCGACGTGATCGTCGGCCTGCGCGCCAACGTCGAGACCGAGCGTGAAGGCCTCGACATCACCGAGCATACGGAGCGCGCCTACAACATGTGAGTTCTCCCGGGACTCTGGCTCCCTCCGGGGCCGGGTCCAGAACTACGGTCCGGACACATACCCGGCAATGTCCGGGCCGTTGAGGGGCTCCAGCGCAAGCTGGGGCCCCTTTCTTTTTTCCGCGGCTTGAGAAAATATTGTCGGAATTGCCTGCCATTGTGGAATGACAGGCTACAAACAACGAAAACGGGAGGACGTCATGAAGGTGCAAGGCAGGTGCTATTGCGGCAACGTGCGCTATGAGGCCGAGGGCGAGCCGATGATGGCGGCGCAGTGCCTGTGCCGCGAATGCCAGTACATCACGGGCGGCGGACCGAACATGTTCATGGCGATGCCGACCACCGGCTTCAAATACACCGCCAGCGAGCCCAAGCAGTTCACCCGCAAGGATCTCGACCGCGCCGTGACGCGGGAGTTCTGCCCGGAATGCGGCACGCATCTCGTGACCAAGGTGCCGGGCCTGCCCGCCACCATCCTGAAGGTCGGCACCTTCGACGACCCCTCGGTGTTCACCCCGCAGATGACGATCTACACCTGCGACAAGCAGACCTTCCACCACGTGCCCGAGGGCAAGCCGTCGTTCGAGAAGTTGCCAGCGCGGTAGCCGTCACGCGTCGCGCGCGTAGCCCGGATCGACCGGCAAATTCGAATCGTCATGGCCGGGCCTGACCCGGCCATCCATCCCGCTTCGCAAGACTCTGGCCTAGTCGATGGATGCCCGGGTCAAGCCCGGGCATGACAAGTTGTGGGTCACGCCATGGAGCCGCGTCAGTCGATCAAAACTCCCTCATCCGGCAGCTCGCTCGGTGCGCCGTCGCGCAAATAGCGCTCCAGGATGTCGGCAAGCGACAGCGGCGTCAGGCGCTCGCTCGCACCGGGTAGGTCGGCGATCGACCACCAGCGGAAGCAATCGAGCACGCGCGCCTCGGCCTCGTCGGCCATCACCGGCGTGAAGCGATCCGCGTGAACGATCCGGTATTCCTCTTTCTGGGAAATCCGCCTGCCGCCCCAGTTGAAGGTGTGGTGCCGCCGCCAGACGGCGGGCCCGGGCTCGAAATCGATCAGCCCCAACTCCTCGGCCAGTTCCCGCTGCAACGTCGCTTCAGCCGTCTCGTCGCCCTCGACGCCGCCGCCCGGCGCGATCCAGAAGCAGTCGCCGCCGTGCGGCGAGCGAATCCGCATCAGCAGGACTTCGCGCTCGCCGGTGATGATCAGCGCCCGGACGGCGCGGCGGTGGATCATGTCTCGGAGCAATTTCGATGCGGTGCCTTGGGATCAGCGCGGATATCACGCGTCGGCCGATCGTGCCGCACCGCCGATGGTTAATCGCGTCTTAACCTCGCCCTATCTATGGTGACTTGATCGGTTTACGGTCGGCGCCCCTACCCTCCGACCGCAGTGAAAGTGCTGGCATTTCAATCATGGCAATGACCGCCTCATCCGGCTTGGCGCAGGGCGCCGGCGATGTCGCATCCGCCGGCCAGGCCGAGCGTTCCCCTTTCCTGCGCACGACCGAGCTGCTGGCGCCGTATCAGCCTGCCAAGCCCTTGATTACGTTGTCATTAGGCGAGCCGCAGCACCCGGTGCCCGATTTCGTCGGGCCGGTGCTGGCAAAACATACCGCCGAATTCGGCCGATACCCGATCGCCAAGGGCATCGAACCGTTCCGCCGCGCCGTCGCGACCTGGCTGGGAAGCCGGTTCCAGTTGCCGCGACCGGTCGATCCGGAGAGCGAGGTGATGGTGCTGAACGGCAGCCGCGAGGGGCTGTTCTTTGCCGCGATATCAGCCTCGCGCTACGTCGCGCCGCGCAAGGGCCGGCCGGCGATCCTGATGCCGAACCCGTTCTATCCGGCCTATGGCGCCGGCGCCCGCGCGGCCGGCTGCGAGCAGATCTACCTGCCGACCACGCTCGCTAACGGTTTCCTGCCCGACCTCGATTCGATCGACGAGGCGACGCTGGCGCGCACCGTCGCGTTCTTCATCGCCTCGCCCGCCAATCCGCAGGGCTCGGTCGCCTCGCGCGCCTACTTCACACGGCTGAAAGAGCTCGCCGATCGCTATGGCTTCATCATCCTGAGCGACGAGTGCTACTCGGAAATCTACACCCGCGAGGCGCCGGGCAGCATTCTCGAATGCGCCGGTCCCGACTTCAGCAATGTCGTGGCGTTCCAGTCGCTGTCGAAGCGCTCGAACCTGCCGGGCATGCGCGTCGGCTTTGCCGCGGGCGATAGGAAGTTTCTGGCCGCATTCCACGAGCTGCGCAATGTCGCCGCACCGCAGGTGCCGGTGCCGCTGCAGCATGTCGCGGTCGCCGCCTATAGCGACGAGGCGCATGTCGAGGAGAACCGCCGGCTCTATCGCATCAAGTTCGATTTCGCCGACCAGATCCTCGGCAACCGCTACGGCTACAAGCGTCCCGCCGGCGGCTTCTGCGTCTGGCTCGACGTCTCCGGGCGCGGCGGCGACGAGGCTGCGGCGGTCAGGCTCTATCGCGACGCCGGCGTGCGCGTGATTCCCGGCAGCTATCTGGCGCGCCAGCAGACCGACGGTTCCAATCCGGGCGCGGGCTATATCCGCCTTGCGCTCGTCTCCGACAGTGAATCGACGGCCGAGGCGATGCATCGCCTGGTCGAAACCCTGGGTTAATCGCGAAGCGCGAAGATTGAGTATGCCAGCGATCGAACGTGTCATCCCCCTGGTCGGCCATCTGCCGCTCTCGCTCCGCGAGGCGCTGGCGCGACGGCTGCGCGAACTCACCGGGCTCGGCCTGATCGCGCTGTCCGGCGCCATCACGGCGGCGCTGATGACCTGGTCGGTGCAGGATCCGTCGCTGAGCCACGCCACCTCGCGCGCGATCCGCAACGTGCTCGGCTATCCCGGCGCGATCGGCGCCGACCTCCTGATGCAGATTCTCGGTCTCGGCGCGATCATGCTGCTGCTGCCGGTCGCGGTGTGGGGCTGGCGGATGCTGACGCATCGCCCGTTCGACCGCGAGGCGCTGCGGCTCGGCTGCTGGATCCTGTGCACGGTGATCGCGGCGGGCTTCGCCAGCTGCTGGCCGCACAACACCGCATGGCCGCTGCCGACCGGGCTCGGCGGCGTGGTCGGCGACGCGCTGCTGCGTGCGCCGGCCGTCGTGTTCGGCCCGCCCGGCTTCATCTATCGCGTCGTGCTCGGCCTGATCCTGTTCGTCGCGATGGCGGCAAGCTTCCTGTTCGCCTGCGGCTGGGGCGCCAAGGAGCAGGACGACGAGCTGACGCCGATCTCCGACGATGACGAGCCGTTCGTCGAGGACGAAGACAACGACCGCAGCTCGGTCTCGCTGGGCTGGCTGTTCCATGCGCTGATGAGCGCGAAAGCGCGGCTCGGCTGGCTGCTGACCACCGCCTACAAATCGCTGGTCTCGAGCGGAGCCCAGGGCCGCAGCGCCGCGTTCGAGCGCCAGGAGCCGAATATCGGCGGCGGCCGCTCGGCGCCCTCGATCGCACCGGCGCATGAAGACCATGATGAGGACGAGGCTGAGGCTTTCAACGACGAGGAGGAAGAGGAGGACGAGGAGGACGAAGCTCCCGCCGCCCGCGCCCCGCGCAAGAAGGCCGAGCCGAAGCCGAAGAAGAAGAATTCCGACAAGTTCGAGCTGCCCTCGGTCTCCGTGCTCAGCGCGCCGAAAGCCAGCGATCGACAGCCGCTGAGCAAGGCCGAGCTCGAAGCCAATTCGCGCTCGCTCGAGGGCGTGCTGCAGGACTTCGGCGTGCGCGGCGAGATCGTCAAGGCCAATCCCGGCCCGGTGGTCACGCTGTACGAGCTCGAACCGGCGCCCGGCATCAAGTCGTCGCGCGTGATCGGGTTGTCCGACGACATCGCGCGCTCGATGAGCGCGCTGTCGGCCCGCGTCGCGGTCGTCGCCGGCCGTAACGCGATCGGCATCGAGCTGCCGAACGCGCATCGCGAGAAGGTCTATCTGCGCGAGCTTCTGGTCGCCAAGGAAAGCGTCGATTCGGTTGCGAAGCTGCCGCTGTGCCTCGGCAAGACGATCGGCGGCGACCCCGTCATCATCGATCTGGCGCGCACGCCGCATATGCTGATCGCCGGCACCACCGGCTCCGGTAAATCGGTCGCGATCAACACCATGATCCTGAGCCTGGTCTACCGGCTGCGGCCGGATCAATGCCGCCTGATCATGGTGGATCCGAAGATGCTCGAACTCTCCGTCTATGACGGCATCCCGCATCTGTTGACGCCCGTCGTCACCGATCCGAAGAAGGCGGTGGTGGCGCTGAAATGGGCCGTGCGCGAGATGGAAGAGCGCTACAAGCGGATGGCCAAGCTCGGCGTGCGCAACATCGACGGCTACAATGCGCGCCTGGTCGAAGCCAAGGCCAAGGGCGAAGAGCTGACGCGCACCGTCCACACCGGCTTCGACAAAGAGAGCGGCAAGGCGATCTACGAGGAAGAGAAGCTCGACCTCGAGCCGCTGCCCTACATCGTCATCATCGTCGACGAGATGGCCGACCTGATGATGGTCGCCGGCAAGGATATCGAAGGCGCGGTGCAGCGCCTCGCGCAGATGGCGCGCGCCGCCGGCCTGCATGTCATCCTCGCCACGCAGCGTCCGTCGGTCGACGTCATCACCGGCACGATCAAGGCGAACTTCCCGACCCGGATCGCCTTCCAGGTGACGTCGAAGATCGACAGCCGCACCATCCTTGGCGAGATGGGCGCCGAGCAGCTGCTCGGCCAGGGCGACATGCTCTACATGGCGGGCGGCGGCCGCATCAGCCGCGTGCACGGACCGTTCGCCTCGGACGAGGAAGTCGAGAAGGTCGTGCGTCACCTCAAAACGCAAGGCGCACCGGAGTATCTCGAAGCCGTCACCGCGGAAGAGCCGACCGACGAGGACGGCGCCGTGTTCGATGCCACCGGCATGGGCGGCGACGGCGGCGGCGATCTGTTCACGCAGGCGGTTGCGATCGTCAAGCGCGACCGCAAGGCGTCGACCTCCTACATTCAGCGCCGGCTGCAGATCGGCTATAACCGCGCGGCCTCGCTGATGGAGCGGATGGAACTTGAGGGCATCGTCGGTCCGGCGAATCACGCCGGAAAGCGCGAAATCCTGGTCGGGGAGGAAGAAGGCCAGTTCTGATCGGGGACGATCATCACGGAAAAACCATATCTCCCTCGGAAGAGGCGGGATAAAATCCGGCGCAGCGGGACGACGTCGAACAGAGACCTGACATATCTGATGGCAAAACACCTCATTGACCGCGGCACGCGCACTGCGCTCGCTCTTCTCGTCACCGCCGCGATCGCCGGCGCTGCGACTGCGCAGAATGCGCCGCCCCCGAAGCCCGCGCCCAACGCCGGATCCAAGGCTGCGCCAAAGAAGGACGCTGGCGCGCAGACCAATGCGGACAAGGGTCCGACGACGACGGGCGCCACCCAGGCACCGCCGAACCCGGTGATTCCCGATCCGCGCCGCAACGTGCCCGCCAACATCTTCCAGACCTTCGACGCCAACCAGAAGGCGCAGGCTGCCAAGGTCTCGGCCTATCTCTCGTCGCTGCAAACGCTGGTCGGAAATTTCGTCCAGGTCGGCCCCGACGGCACCAAGACCAAGGGCGATTTCTACATCCAGAAGCCCGGCAAGCTGCGCTTCGAATATGACGATCCGAGCCCGATCGAGGTGATCGCGGACGGCTCCTCGGTCGCGGTGCGCGACCGCAGGCTCGCCACCCAGGACGTCTATCCGCTGTCGCAGACCCCGCTGCGCTATCTGCTGTCGGACCGCATCGACCTGATGAAGGACACCAACGTCATCAGCGTCACCGCCGACGACGTGTTCGTCAGCATCACGATCGAGGAAAAGCAGGCGCTGGTCGGCACCAGCCGCTTCCTGCTGATGATCGGCGCCAAGGACGGCAAGCTCAAGCAGTGGACCGTTACCGACCCGCAGGGCTACGACACGACAGTTGCGGTCTACAATCTCGACGCGACGCAGAAGCCCGATCCGGCGCTGTTCAAGATCGACTTCACGACCTATCCCGGCACCTCGCCGGGCTGACCGCCTTTCCTTCTCCCCCGCCCCGCTCTTGCGGGGTCGAGACGAGCGAAGCTCGCTCTTGGAGGGTTGGGTGAGGGGCTGCCTCCACGAATCCGAAAGACGCGAGTACGCGGAGAGTCCCCCTCACCCGGATCACATTGCGCTTCGCTCCATGCGATCCGACCTCTCCCCGCAAGCGGGGCGAGGTGGGAGCCTCCCTGTGGACAATTGAAATCCGCACCGAGAACCGTGCTAAGACGCACCTCTCATGCGGTTCTCCGTCACCACCTGGAATATCAACTCGGTGCGCCTGCGCATCGACACCGTCGCCAAGTTCATCAAGAGCGCGCGGCCGGATGTGCTGTGCCTGCAAGAGACCAAATGCATCGACGATGCGTTTCCGCTCAAGCGCTTCAAGCGGCTCGGCTATGAGCACGTCGCGCTGAACGGACAGAAGGGCTATCACGGCGTCGCCATCGTCTCGCGCCTGCCGTTCGAGACGACCGACATCAGGACGTTCTGCGACAAGATCGATTCACGACACATCTCGGTGTCCTTCGGCGAGAAGGCGCAGCTGTCAAAGCCGCTGGTGCTGCATAATTTCTACGTGCCGGCCGGCGGCGACATTCCCGATCCCGCGCTCAATCCGAAATTCGAGCACAAGCTGCAATTCCTCGACGAGATGAAGGCCTGCGAGCCGCTGCATCCGCGCGGCGACGACCGCCACATCCTGGTCGGCGACCTCAACGTCGCGCCGCATGAGAACGACGTGTGGTCGCACAAGCAGCTGCTCAAGGTGGTCTCGCACACGCCGGTCGAGACCGAGAAGCTGCTCGCCGCGCAGGCGCATGGCGAATGGTTCGACATCGCGCGCGAGCGGATCCCGATGTCGGAAAAGGTCTACACCTGGTGGAGCTACCGCGCGGCGGACTGGACCGTCGGCGATCGCGGCCGACGGCTCGATCACATCTGGGTCTCGCGCGCGCTGAAGGATCAGGTCAGCGATTTCAAGATCACCCGCGACGCCCGCAGCTGGGAGCGCCCGTCGGACCACGTGCCGGTGACGGCGGTGATGGAGGTTTAAGGGCGCCGCCGACCCTCGACCCGTCATCCTGAGGAGCGCGGAACGCGCGTCTCGAAGGGTGCACGGCCCGGCTGGTGGCCGTCGACCCTTCGAGGCTCGCCCAGCGGCGCAATTGCGCCGCAAGGCTCGCACCTCAGGGTGACGGTTCAATGACCTTGCGGAATGACGCGCGGAAAGATCACGTACTCAGCTTCCCGCTCGCCATCAGGATATCGCTTGCGAGCTGGCTGGTGCGCAGCGCGAGCTCGTCGCGCAGCCGAAGGGCCGCGGCGGGATCGCTTTCCAGCACGCGCTGGAACAGGCTGCGCGCGACTCGGATCACCGAGCCGCGCTCCAGCGCGGTGGCGGTCGATGGCCGCTTCATCGCGACGATCAATGCGAGCTCGCCGATCAGCGCGCCGGGACCGGCGATGATCTCGGCGCCGCCTTCCTCGACGCGGAAGGTGCCTCGCTGCACGACATAGCCGGCGTCCGCGGCGTCGCCGGCCTTGAACAGCACGTCGCCTGCGTTGAAATCACGTTGCTCGGAGCCGATCGCCAGCATGCGCAAGGAGCTTTCGCCCAACAGACGCATTGTCGGGACCCGCTCGAGCAGGGCTACGTCATCATCGATCGACATTCAGGTCCGGTAACCGCGGTGCGCCTCGATTTCACGAATCGTTGAGCGCAAAGCGTATCACGGCACCAGCTTGTAGCCACCGGCTTCCGTCACCAGGATTTCCGGGCTGGCGGCGTCCTTCTCGATCTTCTGGCGGAGGCGGTAGATGTGGGTTTCCAGCGTATGGGTGGTGACACCGGAATTGTAGCCCCAGACTTCCTGGAGCAGGGTCTCGCGCGACACCGGCATCTGGCCGGCGCGGTAGAGGAAGCGGAGGATCGCGGTTTCCTTCTCGGTCAGCCGCACCTTCCTGGCATTGGCGCCGGTCAGCATCTTCGAGCCGGGCCGGAACGAGTACGGACCGACCGAGAACACCGCGTCCTCGCTGGCCTCGTGCTGGCGGAGCTGCGCCCGGATCCGGGCCAGCAGCACCGCGAAGCGGAATGGCTTCGCCACATAGTCGTTGGCGCCGGATTCGAGCCCCAGGATCGTATCGGAATCGGTGTCGTGGCCGGTCAGCATGATGATCGGAGCCTTGAAGCCGCCCTTGCGGAGCGAGCGGACCACTTCGCGGCCATCGGTGTCGGGCAGGCCGACGTCCATCAGGACCAGATCGGGGGAATTAGCTTTGGCGGCAGTGGCGCCCTTGGCGCCGGTGTCGACTGCGGAGGCTTCGAATTCCTCGTGCAGCGACAGCTGCTCGACCAGCGTATCGCGCAGATCGGTATCGTCATCCACGATCAAGATCTTGCGGGCATTGGCCATAGGTATAATCCTTCGGGGGCGGGCGGTCAGAAGCAGAGGACGCTTATGGCCGTAACATCGGCTAGATATGTGTTCAGGTAGGCGATTGTTACCGATTCACAAGGCAACGCAGTCTACCTCAAATCCGGCGGGGCAGGACGTGAATGTCCTGTAATGCCGGGAGATAGGATGTTCTGAACCTCCAAGGCAAGCTCAGTTTGGAACGATTCTTAGGGGAAGGTCAGCTATTTCAATCACTTATATGACAGCCAAACGTGATCGCCCGCTCTCCATCATCGAGGTCCGAGCAGCCGCCGGCGACCCGCGCCGGGGCTGGCTGTCGGCTGACGGCTGGACCGTGCCGGTGGCGCTCGGGCGCGGCGGAATCCTCGCCAACAAGCGCGAGGGCGACGGCGGCACGCCGCGCGGCGTTTTCCATCCGCGCCAGCTCTGGTGGCGCGCCGACCGGCACCAGCGTCCGACGACTTTCCTGCCGACCCGGCCGATCCACCGCGAGGACGCCTGGTGCGAGGACCCCGCCGACCGTCACTACAACCAGCCGATCCGGCTCGATCGGATGCAAGGCGGCGACCGCCTGACTCGCGAGGACCATCTCTACGACTTCATTATCGAGATCGATCACAACGCCGCACCGCGCGTCGCCGGCCGCGGCAGCGCGGTGTTCCTGCATCTGGCGCGGCCGAATTTCTCGCCGACCGCGGGCTGCGTCTCGATGACGAAGACCTCGATGCTGCGGCTGTTGCGGCGGATGTCGCCGCAGACCCGGATCGTTATTGAGTAGGGTGGTGGAATAGCTCAGCATCGGTTTTCCCACGCGACAGACGCGACGCGTTTGTGCTGAGATCGTGCACAACAGAAAATAATTCCCGCGGGGAGCGAAACAGCATGCTCGACAACAACAAGATCGCCGCCGCCTCGAAGGTCCTGCACGATCACTGGCACGCCGGCACCAAGCTCGCAGCGCTCGATGTCGCCATTCGGCCGCGCGATCGTGCCGAGGGCTATGCGGTGCAGGCCGAACTGGAAAAGACGTCGCGCAAAAAACTGTTCGGCTGGAAGATCGCGGCGACCAGCGCGGCCGGCCAGAAGCACATCAATGTCGCCGGACCGCTCGCCGGGCGCATCCTTGCCGAGACGGTGATACCGGATGGCGGCACCGCGTCGATGCAGGGCAACGAGATGCGCGTCGGCGAGCCGGAATACGCCTTCCGCATGGCGCGCGATCTCGCGCCGCGCACGACGCCGTACAGCGTGCAGGAGGTGCTGGAGGCCGTCGGCACGCTGCATCCGGCGATCGAGATTCCGGATTCGCGTTTCGCCGATTTCGTCGCCGCCGGCGAAGCGCAGCTGATCGCCGACAATGCCTGCGCGCATCTGTTCGTGCTCGGACCCCCAACCTCAGCCGACTGGCGCGCGATCGACCTGGTCGAGGACCGCCCGGTCATCACGCTGCGCGGCGAGCGCTATATCGGCCACGGCAAGAACGTGCTCGGCGATCCCTGCGCAGCGCTCGCCTGGTGCGCCAACGAGCTGCGCGCGCTCGGGCTGACCTTGCGGGCAGAGGAAGTCGTCACCACAGGCACCTGCCATCCCCCGCTGCCGATCACCGCCGGCGATAAATTCGCCGCCGATTTTGGCGCGATCGGAAAAGTGTCGGTGCGGTTCGTGTAGGCGCCGCGCACGCGCCACACACACCGCTGTCGTCCCTGCTTTCAAAAGCAGGGGACGACAGTCAGTTATGCGGCACCGTCCGCGTCCCGAAGATCGCCGAGCCCACCCGCACATGGGTGGCCCCCATCTGGATCGCGACGGCAAAGTCCGCGCTCATGCCCATCGAGAGATTCGTCAGCCCGTTGCGCGCGGCGATCTTGGCGCAGAGCGCGAAGTGCGGCGCCGGCGCCTGGTCGACCGGCGGGATGCACATCAGTCCTGATATCTGCAGGCCGTAGGTGTCACGGCATGCCGCGATGAAGGTATCTGCGTCCTGCGGCGCGACGCCGGCCTTCTGCGGCTCCTCGCCGGTATTGATCTGGACGAACAGTTCCGGGTGCTTGCCTTGATTTTTGATTTCCTTGGCTAACGCTTCGCAAATGCTGGCGCGATCGACCGAATGGATCGCATCGAACAGCGCGACGGCCTCCTTGGCCTTGTTCGACTGCAACGGTCCGATCAGATGCAGCTGCAATCCCGGATGAGCCTGGGTTAGCGCCGGCCACTTGCCCTTGGCCTCCTGCACGCGATTTTCGCCAAATACGCGCTGTCCGGCGCCGATAATCGGCAAAATTGCGTCGGCCGCGAACGTCTTCGACACCGCGATCAAGGTCACCGACGTGCGGTCGCGCCGCGCTTCCTTGCAGGCATGGACGATCTCGCGTTCGACGGCGGCGAGGCCATGTGGTGAATCGGCCGGTAACGGCGTGGTCGGGCTTTGCGTCATGCTTGTGCCGTTCTCTGACAGGTGCGGGGGGGTTGGCTCGAATTTTACCAAATTCGGGAAAGGCTTTTTGAAGCCCTGCATTCTAACTTGCGCACGGGCAAGGGAATAGAATGTCGGGCGTTACTTTCAACCGCAACCGGGTCAGGCTCAAGAAGGTTCTGGGAATTCGTGCCCGGCTGGCCTTGCTTGCGCTGATGCTGGTCGCGCCCCTGATGCTGGACCGCGTCCGCACGCTGGAGGATTCCCGCAGCAAGCAGATCGCGCAGGCCGCGGCCGGCTATGCCAGCCTCACCGCGCATGCCGCGGAAACCCAGCGCGAGGTGGTCTCCTCGGTCGAGACCATGCTGAAATCCGCAGCCTATATCCGCGCCTCCGGCGGCATCGCGCAGAGCTGCGAGGTGCTGCGCGCCAGCCTGCCGACGGTGCTGCCCTGGATCCGCAGCATCATGTTCGTTTCCAGGGACGGGCTGGTGCAATGCTCGACCCTCAACGTCCAGGTCGGCCTCAATGTCGGCGACCGCGAATATTTCAAGAAGGCGCAGGACAACCGCGACTTCGTGTTCAGCGACTATCTGCGCGGCAGGACCAATGGCCGCCCGATGATGATGGCCGCCTATCCGGTCGCCGCGATCAATCCGGAGCAGGATGCCGTCGTGGTCGCCGGCATCAATATCGACTGGCTGTCGCAGATCATGGCCAATCTCGGCGGCCAGCCCGGCATGTCGGCCGTGCTGGTCGACTCTACCGGCGTCGTGATCGCCGCGCCCGCCGATCATGCGAGCCTGATCGGCCGCTCGCTCGACACCATCCCGCTGATGGCAGCGATCGCCGAGAAGGCGCTGAGCTATGACGAGCCGTCCGGCTCGGTGTCGTTCACCGCGTCCGACGGCGCACAGCGCACGCTGAGCTTCGCGCACATCGCCGGCACGCAGTCCCGGCTGATCGTGAGCATGGACGAGGCCAAGGTGACGGCGGCGATCAACCGCGAGATCCGCACCGCCTATCTGCAGCTTGGATTTGTCTGCCTTTTCGTCTTGTTGGGCGCCCTGGTCGGCGCCGAGCGGCTCGTCATCCATCCGATCGAGCTGATGACCGGCATGGCGCGGCGGTTCGGCGAGGGCGACTGGTCGGCGCGCGTCGCCAAGCACAAGCTGCCGGCGGAATTCGTGCCGCTGGCGCGTGCCTTCAACGCGATGGCGGCGCAGCTCAGCCAGCGCGAGCGCGAGCTGGTCGCCTCCAACGATCGTCTCACCGTGATGGCCTCGATCGATGCGCTGTCCGGCCTTGCCAATCGCCGCGGCTTCCAGAGCCGGCTCGACTTCGAGTGGATGCGGGCGCAGCAATATGAATGCGAGCTGTCGCTGATGATGATCGATGTCGATCACTTCAAGCTCTACAACGACACCTACGGCCATCCCGAAGGCGATGCCTGCCTGACCCGAATCGGCGAAGTGCTGTCGGGGATCGCCGCCGACACCATGGGCTTCGCCGGCCGCTATGGCGGCGAGGAATTCTGCCTCTTGCTGCCGAACACCGACGCCGCGCATGCGCTCGCGATCGGCGAGACCGTGCGCACCGCCGTGCTCGGCCTCGCCGTGCCGCACGCGTCCTCGAGCCATTGCGTCGTCACCGTCAGCGTCGGCGTCGCGACGACCAGACCGAACGAGACCCAGCGCCCCGGCGACCTGATCGAAGCGGCAGATGCCGCCCTCTACGCCGCCAAGCGCCGCGGCAGGAACGCCGTGATCGAGCACGGCTTCCTGCAGACGCTGGACGAAGCCGGGATGGCGCTGGCGAGTTGAGATCGTGCGTGATCGAGCCGCGCCATGAGCGCGGAACCATGACCATCGGCGACGCCGCATATTCAGCGTCGTCCTGCCGAAGGCCAGGACCCATTACCCCCACCGTTTATTATTGCGCGAAGCTGGGGCCACGATCCCTTCCTCGACAAAGCTCTGTGGTCCAGGCCTTCGCCAGGACGTCGAGAAGGCTGCAGACGGCGCCCCTGCGACAGCGGCAGGGCGGCTGCGCGAGGGGAATGGGACGTTTGGAGGCCCCAAGCCGTTGACCGCGCAGGCGCTTTTGTGGCCTAGTCCGCCGTCCCCGGACGGGACCCGAAAACCACCCAAAGCCACCCAAAATCCTTGCGATTTCATGACCGCCGAACGCTACAACGCCCGTGAATCCGAGCCCCGCTGGCAGCGCCTGTGGGACGAAAAGGCGATCTTCGCCTCCAAGAACGACGATCCGCGGCCGAAATACTACGTGCTCGAGATGTTCCCCTATCCGTCGGGGCGCATCCATATCGGCCATGTCCGCAACTACACGCTCGGCGACGTGCTGGCCCGCTTCATGCGCGCCAGGGGCTACAACGTGCTGCACCCGATGGGCTGGGACGCGTTCGGCCTGCCGGCGGAGAATGCCGCGATCGAGCGCAAGGTGGCGCCGAAGGCCTGGACCTACGACAACATCGCCGCGATGAAGAAACAGCTGCGGTCGATCGGGCTGTCGCTCGACTGGTCGCGCGAGTTCGCGACCTGCGACCCCGGCTACTACAAGCATCAGCAGAAGATGTTTTTGGACATGCTGCGCGCCGGCCTCGCCGAGCGCGAGAAGCGCAAGCTGAACTGGGATCCGGTCGACATGACCGTGCTCGCCAACGAGCAGGTGATCGACGGCCGTGGCTGGCGCTCGGGCGCCGTCGTCGAGCAGCGCGAGATGAGCCAGTGGGTCTTCAAGATCACGAAGTACTCGCAGGAGCTCCTGGAAGCGCTGGATGGTCTCGACCGCTGGCCCGACAAGGTGCGGCTGATGCAGCGCAACTGGATCGGCCGCTCCGAGGGCCTGTTGATCCGCTTTGCGCTGGATGCGGCGACGACGCCGGCCGGCGAGAGCGAGCTGAAGATCTTCACCACGCGGCCGGACACGCTGTTCGGCGCCAAGTTCATGGCGATCTCGGCGGATCATCCGCTGGCGGTAGCGGCTGCCGCGAAGAACCCGAAGCTCGCGGAGTTCATCGCCGACATCAAGAAGATCGGCACCGCGCAGTCGATCATCGACACCGCCGAGAAGCAGGGTTTCGACACGGGCATCAAGGCGGTGCATCCGTTCGATCCGAGCTGGAAGCTGCCGGTCTATGTCGCGAACTTCGTGCTGATGGAATACGGCACCGGCGCGATCTTCGGCTGCCCGGCGCACGACCAGCGCGACCTCGACTTCGTCAACAAGTACAATCTCGGCAATACGCCGGTGGTCTGCCCCGAGGGCCAGGACCCGAAGACGTTCGTCATCACCGACGTCGCCTATGACGGCGACGGCCGCATGATCAATTCGCGCTTCCTCGACGGCATGACCATCGAAGCGGCCAAGGAAGAGGTCGCCAAGCGGCTGGAAAGCGAAGTCCGCGGTAATGCGCCGGTCGGCGAGCGGCAGGTGAATTTCCGCCTGCGCGACTGGGGCATTTCGCGCCAGCGCTACTGGGGCTGCCCGATCCCGGTGATCCACTGCCCGAAATGCGACGTGGTGCCGGTGCCCGACGACCAGCTGCCGGTGACGCTGCCGGAGGATGTCAGCTTCGACAAGCCGGGCAACGCGCTCGACCATCACCCGACCTGGAAGCACGTCAGCTGCCCGAAGTGCGGGGCCAAGGCCGTGCGCGAGACCGACACGATGGACACCTTCGTGGACTCGTCCTGGTATTTCGCGCGCTTCACCGACCCGTGGAACGAGACCGCGCCGACCACGCCTGCGGTCGCCAACCGGATGATGCCGGTCGATCAGTATATCGGCGGCGTCGAGCACGCGATCCTGCATCTGCTCTACAGCCGCTTCTTCACCCGCGCGATGAAGGCCACCGGCCACGTCGACATGAGCGAGCCGTTCGCCGGCATGTTCACCCAGGGCATGGTGGTGCACGAGACGTACCAGAAGGCCGACGGCAGCTGGGTCACGCCGGCCGAGGTGAAGATCGAGGTTGGCGGCAACGGCCGCCGCGCGGTGCTGATGGCGACCGGCGAGGACGTCGCGATCGGCCCGATCGAGAAGATGTCGAAGTCGAAGAAGAACACCGTCGACCCCGACGACATCATCGCGAGCTACGGCGCCGACGTCGCGCGCTGGTTCATGCTGTCGGACTCGCCGCCGGACCGCGACGTGATCTGGAGCGACGAGCGCGTGCAGGGCGCCTCACGCTTCGTGCAGCGGCTGTGGCGGCTGGTGAACGAATCGGCCGAGATTGCCAAGACGGCGCCGGCGGCCCGGCCGGCCACGTTCGGAGCCGAGGCGCTGGCGCTGCGCAAGGCCGCCCATGGCGCGCTCGACAAGGTGTCGTCCGGGATCGAGCGGCTGCATTTCAACGTGTGTCTCGCCCATATCCGCGAGTTCGCCAATGCGCTGTCCGAGGTGCTGGCAAAGGGCGACAAGCCGGCGCCGGACCTGGCTCCAGATGTTTCTTGGGCCGTCAAGGAGGCGGCGACCATCCTGGTGCAGCTGTTTTCGCCGATGATGCCGCATCTGGCCGAGGAGTGCTGGGTGGTTCTGGGCCAGACCGGGCTGGTTTCCGAGGCCGATTGGCCGCAAATCGAGCGCGATTTGCTGGTCGAAGACAGCGTGACCCTGGTTGTCCAGGTCAACGGTAAAAAACGAGGTGATGTTACCGTGCCACGGGCGGCCCAAAATGCGGATATAGAGGCTGCCGTTTTGGCGCTCGATGCGGTAAAAGCCGCCTTAGGCGGCAAACCCGTCCGCAAGGTGATCGTGGTGCCCATGAGGATCGTCAATGTTGTCGGCTAGGATCAGGATCGCCGCCCGGCTCGTGGCCGTGGCTGCCTTGGCCGCGCTGACGGCCGGATGCTTCCAGCCGATGTATGCCGAGCGTACCCTTGACGGCCAGTCGTCCGCGCTGCGCGAAAAGCTGATGGGCGTCGAGGTTCCGCCGGTCGACAAGCCGAACGCCTCGCGCGAGGCCCGGGTTGGCGTCGAGGTCCGCAACGCCCTCGCCTTCAAGCTCTACGGCACCGCCACCGGCATGCCGCCTACGCATCGGCTGGTGCTGCGCTTCAACACCAGCCGCTCCTCGCTGATGATCGATCCGGCCACCGCGCTGCCGACCAGCGAGAACTACGCCATCGACGCCCAGTTCAACCTGATCGAGATCGCCTCGAACAAGTCGGTCATGACCGGCACCACGTTCTCGCGCGTGTCCTATGACATGCCCGGCTCCTACCAGCGCTTCGCCCGCGCCCGCGCCTTCCGCGACGCCGAGGACCGCGCCGCGCAGGAGATCGCCGACAACATCCAGACCCGCCTCGCCTCCTTCTTCTCCACCGGAACCTGAGGCGGGAGGTCATTCCGGGGCGCGCCACCGGCGCGAACCCGGGATCTGGAGATGATGGATCGAGATTCCGGGTTCGCCTCTGACGAGGCGCCCCGGAATGACAGTTTAAGGCGAGATGGTCGCGCTTCGCGGAAAAGAGATCGACAGCTTCCTCGCCCGGCCTGACGCCGGCCGTCCGATCATCCTGCTGTACGGCCCGGACCTCGGGCTGGTGCGCGAGCGTGCCGACGCGCTGATGGCCTCCGCGGTCGACGATCCCAACGATCCATTCTCGCTGGTGCGGCTCGATGGCGACGAGCTCGCCGCCGAGCCGTCGCGGCTGGTCGACGAGGCCATGACGGTGCCGCTGTTCGGCGGCCGCCGCGCCATCCGCGTCCGCGCCGGCTCGCGCAACTTCTCGAGTGGCGTCGAGACGCTGACCGAGACCACGGCGCTCAGGGATTGCCGCATCGTGATCGAGGCCGGCGAGCTCAGGCCGGAATCGCCGCTGCGCAAGATCTGCGAGCGCGCCAAGAATGCGGTGGCGATCGGCTGTTATCCCGACACCGAGCGCGATCTCACCAAGCTGATCGAGGACGAGCTGCGCGCATCGAATCTGCGGCTCGCACAGGATGCGCGCGCGGTACTGATGTCGCTGCTCGGCGGCGACCGCATGGCTTCGCGCAACGAGCTGCGCAAGCTGGCGCTGTTCGCGCACGGCAAGGGCGAGATCACGCTCGAGGACGTCATGACCGTGGTGTCCGACGCCTCCGAGCTGAAGCTCGACCCGATCGTCGACGGCGCCTTCGCCGGCAACGCCGCGCTGGTCGAAAGCGAGTTCACCAAGGCAATGGTCGCCGGCACCTATCCCGGCGTGATCATCTCGGCCGCGCAGCGCCAGGCGGCATGGCTGCACAAATCAGCGCTCGCGATCGCGGACGGCACGCCGGCGTCAGCCGTGCTCGAAGGCGGATTCCCGCGGCTGCACTTCTCGCGCAAACCCGCGGTCGAGATCGCGCTGCGCAATTTCACGCCGCCGCGGCTGGTGAACGTGATCGATCAGCTCGCCACCGCGGCACTCGACATGCGCAAGCAGGCCTCGCTCGCCGCCGTCATCGCGCAGCGCGCGCTGCTCTCGATCGCGGCGAATGCGAAGCGCCGGGGGTAAATTGAAGAAGTCATTCCGGGGCATGCGAAGCATGAACCCGGAATCCAGAGATGTTGAAAAAGAGATTCCGGGTTCGCGCTGACGCGCGCCCGGAATGACGAAACCGCTAGCCGCCCTCCAGCCGCCGCACCACTTCGTCGAGCTGCTCGAGGTTGCGGTAGCTGATCTGGACGGTGCCGCCGGGATCGCGATGGCTGACGGTAACGGCAAGGCCGAGCGCATCGCTGACGCGTTTCTCGAGCGCCAGCGTGTCGGCATCCTTGTCGACCTTGGCCGCGCTGCCACTGCGCGCCTTCTGCGGCTTGCGCTCCGGCACGCCCTCCTCATGCGCCAGCGCCTCGGCCTGGCGAACGTTGAGACCCTCGGCGACGATGCGCTTCGCTACAGCGAGCGGATCCGGCACGCCGATCAGGGCGCGGGCGTGGCCGGCGGAGAGATCGCCCTTCGAGATCAGCGCCTGCACCTCGACGGGCAGCTTGGTCAGCCGCATCATGTTGGCGACATGGCTGCGGCTCTTGCCGACGATCTTGGCGATCTCTTCCTGGCTGCGTTTGAACTCGTCGGCGAGCGCGTGATAGCCCTGCGCCTCTTCCATCGCATTGAGGTCTTCGCGCTGGACGTTCTCGATGATCATGATCTCGAGCGCGTCGGAATCAGAGACCTCGACCGGCACGATCGGCACTTCGTGCAGGCCGGCGAGTTGCGAGGCGCGCCAGCGGCGCTCGCCGGCGATGATCTCGTAGCGGTCCTGCGCGCCCTTGATCGCACGCACCACGATCGGCTGGATCACGCCGCGCTGCCTGATCGAATCGGCAAGCTCGCCGAGCTCGGTGTCGGCGAAGGTGCGCCGCGGGTTACGCGGGTTGGCCTTGAGGAATTCGATCGGCACCTTGCGCTGGTTGCGCGGCCGCTCGACATGCGCGGCCGCCTCGCCGCCGACATCTCCGATCAGGCTTGCCAGCCCGCGCCCCAGTCGCGAACGCGCTTCATCGGCCATTGTTGCGAGCTCCCTTGGATTCACACGCAGTACTCCAGACTTGAATTTCAAAAGAAACGTAGGATGGGTAGAGCGAAGCGAAACCCATCGCGGCTCGCAATGAGAGTGATGGGTTTCGCTTCGCTCTACCCATCCTACGCAACATCAATGCGTGCGCAGCTCGCGCTCGCGCTGGATCACTTCGGTGGCGAGCTTGAGATACGCATCGCTGCCGGCACATTTGAGGTCGTAGACCAGAACCGGCTTGCCGTAGGACGGCGCCTCGGAGATGCGCACGTTGCGCGGGATCATGGTGTCGTAGACCTTGTCGCCCATGAACTGGCGCACGTCGGCAACGACCTGGTTGGAGAGGTTGTTGCGCGAGTCGAACATGGTCAGCACGATGCCGTGGATCGACAGGTTCGGATTGAGCGTCGAGCGCACCTGCTCCACGGTCTGCAGCAATTGCGACAGACCTTCGAGCGCAAAGAACTCGCATTGCAGCGGCACCAGGATCGCGTCCGACGCCGCCATCGCATTCACCGTGAGCAAATTGAGCGAGGGCGGGCAGTCGATCAGCACGTAGGTGTAGTCGGCTTCCGGCGAGACATTGTTGTTCAATCCTGCGATCGCATCGCGCAGCCGGAACGCGCGGCCCGGCGTGGTGCCGAGCTCGAGCTCGAGGCCGGAGAGGTCCATGGTGGAAGCCGCGATGTGCAGCCGCGGCACCGCGGTCGCGACCACGGCATCGCGCAGCGGCGCTTCGCCGATCAGGACGTCGTAGGTCGAGCAGCTGCGGTTGCGGCGATCGATGCCGAGGCCGGTCGAGGCGTTGCCCTGCGGATCGAGATCGACGATCAGGACGCGCTCGCCAATCGCAGCGAGTGCGGTCCCAAGATTGATCGCTGTGGTGGTCTTGCCGACGCCGCCCTTCTGGTTGGCGAGCGACAGGATGCGCGGATGGCCAGGCGGCTGGGACGCCTTATCCTCTTGATAAACCTCGTCCATCACAGTCATACCAAAATACCATTTGCTCTCGCGGAGTCCCCTAGCGCCGCTCGATTGACCCGAGTTCGACGATCCAGCCCTGTCCGCCGGTCCGGCTGGAGTGTAGCTTTGGCTCAATAATCCAATATTTAGTGGCCTCGGTCAATTCGGCCTCTACATCTTGACCCTTCAAAAACAGCGCCTTGGCGCCCTTTTTGACCCACGGCTCCGCAAAGCCGATGAGTTGATGTAACGGAGCCAGCGCCCGCGCGGTGACGCAATCGATGGGCCCCGGGATTCTATCCACAGTATCCCCGATATCAGCCAGGTGCACCGTCCCCGGCGAGCCCGTCACCCGTATCGCCTCGCGCAAGAATGCCGCCTTCTTGGCGATTCGCTCAACCAAATGAATCGACGCGCCCGGAGTTTCGGCCAGTGCGCAGGCCAGCACGACGCCGGGGAAGCCGCCGCCGCTACCGAGATCGACCCACGACTTCGCCGTCGGCGCCAGACTCAGGAGCTGCAGCGAATCGGAGACGTGGCGGGTCCAGAGGGTCGGCAGCGTCGATGGCGCGACGAGATTGGTCTTGGCCTGCCACGCCAGGAGGAGGGCGACGTAGCGGTCGAGCCGCGCCTCTGTTTCACGTGAAACAGGCGTCAGCGCGAGCGCCGCGGCCTTGTCCTTGGCGGAGACACTGAGTTCGGCGGATTGCGAAATTGAAGCCATTCTCTGGAATGCCGGTCGAGCTCGTCGTTGCGAGCGAAGCGAAGCAATCCGTAGTGCCGCGTGAGGAAGCGATGGATTGCTTCGTCGCTTCCGCTCCTCGCAATGACGAGGGCCGCCGCCGTTTCACGTGAAACGTCAGGCAGAGGCCTTCGCAGTCTTCCGTCGCGCCTCGCGCCGCAGATAGGCCGCTAGGATACCCAATGCCGCCGGCGTCATGCCGTCGATCCGGCCCGCCTGCCCGACCGTCCGCGGCTGCGCCTTCTGCAGCTTGACGCGCGCTTCGTTCGAAAGACCGGGAACATCGGCATAGTCGACGTCGGTCAGAACCAGACCCTCGTCACGCCGGAAGGCATCGACATCGGCGGTCTGGCGCTTCAGATAGACATCGTATGTGGCATCGATCTCGAGATGCACCGCGATCGCAGGGTCAATGGCCGACAGCTCCGGCCAGATGGCCCGGACCGCGGGCCACTCGATCTCGGGGTAAGCCAGCAACTCGAAGGCCGACCGGCGGTGGCCGTCGCGATTGAGCGCGAGCCCGTGCTTGGCGGCCTCATTCGGCGTAATCGCGAGCGATTTCGCCAGCCGCTTGGCCGCCCCCAGCGCCGCCATCTTGGTCCGATGGCGCTCGGCGCGCGCCGTTCCGACGCATCCGAGCGCAATGCCCTTGTCGGTCAGGCGCTGGTCGGCATTGTCAGCACGCAGCGTCAGCCGATATTCGGCGCGCGAAGTGAACATGCGATACGGCTCGGTGATCCCGCGGGTCACGAGATCGTCGATCATCACGCCGAGATAGCCGTCGGCGCGGTCGAACACGATCGGATCTGCACTGCCGGCAGCGAGCGCGGCATTGAGTCCGGCGATAACACCCTGCCCCGCGGCCTCCTCATAGCCCGTGGTGCCATTGATCTGGCCGGCCAGGAAAAGCCCGCGCAGACGCTTGGTCTGCAGGGTCGGATCGAGCTCGCGCGGGTCGACGTGGTCGTATTCGATCGCATAGCCCGGCCGGACCATCTTGACCCGCTCGAGGCCCGGGATGCTGGCGAGGATCGCAAGCTGGACCTCTTCCGGCAGCGAGGTCGAGATGCCGTTCGGATAGACCGTGGTGTCGTCGAGCCCTTCCGGCTCCAGGAAGATCTGATGACCGTCGCGGTCGCCGAAGCGGACGATCTTGTCCTCGATCGAGGGGCAATAGCGCGGTCCGGAGCTCTTGATCTGGCCGGAATACATCGGCGAGCGATGCACATTGGCCCGGATCACCTCGTGGGCCGCCGGCGTGGTCCGGGTGATGCCGCACTGGATCTGCGGGGTCGTAATCCGGTCAGTCATGACCGAAAACGGCTCCGGAGGCTCGTCTCCAGGCTGCATTTCGACCGCGGACCAGTCGATCGTGGTGCCGTCGAGGCGCGGCGGTGTCCCGGTCTTGAGCCGGCCGAGCACAAACCCTGCCCGTTCGAAGGACGCAGACAGGCCCATGGCCGGCGCCTCGCCGACCCGGCCCGCCGGCCAATTCTTCTTGCCGAGATGAATCAGACCACGCAGGAAGGTCCCGGTCGTGATGACAACCGCCCCCGCCGACAGCCGGCGGCCATCGCCCAGGCAAATGCCGGTCACGCGACCATCGACGACGATCAGTTCATCCGCCTCGCCTTCGATGATGCTGAGGTTCGCGGTCTCGGTGATCGCCGCCTGCATCGCCGCAGCGTAGAGCTTGCGGTCAGCCTGGGCCCGGGGGCCACGAACCGCTGGACCCTTCCGGCGATTCAGCATGCGAAACTGGATGCCGCCGGCGTCGGCCACCCGGCCCATCAGACCGTCCAGCGCGTCGACTTCGCGGACCAGATGGCCCTTGCCGAGCCCGCCGACGGCGGGATTGCACGACATCGCGCCGATGGTCACGAAACGATGGGTTACCAGGGCGGTCTTGGCGCCCATCCGGGCAGAAGCGCTCGCGGCCTCGCAGCCGGCATGGCCGCCGCCGATGACGATGACGTCAAATGAATCTGCCCTGGAAGTCATGCCGGGACTTCTATCGTGGAGTCGTGAAAGCCGGAAGAACGAAGTTGGGATCGCCGCTCTGAGACCGAAGCCCGAGGCAAATATGGACTGCTTCGCCTCGCTCGCAATGACAGGCGGAACCGTTTCACGTGAAACAGTGCGGCTGTCTGACCGGCAATTGTTTCACGTGAAACAGGCCGAGGGCTCCTTAACCGGATCGAAACCACGTTTCACGTGAAACAAGATGGGCGCCCGCTACTTCCCGACGCAGAACTCGCGGAAGATAACATCAAGGATGTCTTCAACATCCACCCGGCCGAGCAAACGACCGAGTGAGTAGGCAGCTCGGCGCAGTTCCTCCGCCGCCAGCTCTTCCCCCTGCCCGACCACGTCGATGCTGCGCTGAAGGGATTCGACGGTCTCCTGCAATAATCCGCGCTGCCGCGTCCGACTGATCAAGCCGCCTTCGCTGGTTCCAAAATAGTCCTGAGCGAACCCGACCAGCGCGGCGATCAGCTCTGGCAACCCATCACCACGAGCAGCCGAGATCCTGAATTCGGGGTAACTGCCGCCCTCACCCGCCGCGGTCCTGACCAGGTCGATCTTGTTCCGCACCAGCCAGGTCGGCGTCGCTCCGCCATGTCCCGCCTTTGCATCGCCGCTGTCGGCCAGCCACAGCACCAGGTCCGCCTCCGCGGCGCGGGCGCGGGCGCGGCGGACGCCCTCCTGCTCCACCGGGTCGTCGGTCTCGCGAATGCCGGCGGTGTCGATGACCGTCACCGGATAGCCGTCGAGGTCGAGCTGCACCTCGATCACATCGCGGGTTGTTCCGGCATGCGGCGAGACGATCGCGACCTCGCGCTTGGCAAGCTGATTGATCAGGGTCGATTTGCCGACATTCGGCGGACCCGCAATCGCGACCACGAGGCCGTCGCGCAGCCGTTCACCTTGCCCCTGCCCTGCAAGGACTTGCTTGATCTCATCATGCAGCGCGCGAATCCGCTTGAGCGCCGGCGCGATCAGCTCGGCCGGCACATCGCCTTCGTCTGAGAAATCGATGCCGGCCTCGATCAGCGCCGACGCCGCGATGATCCGCTCGCGCCAGTCCCGCGCGCGGTCGCCGAGCAACCCCTTCAGCTGGCGCAGCGCCTGGCGCCTTTGACGGTCGGTGTCGGCGTGGATCAGGTCGTCGAGGCCCTCGGCCTCGGTCAGGTCGAGCTTGCCGTTCTCGAAGGCCCGCCGGGTGAACTCGCCCGGCTCGGCCGGCCGCACATTGTCGAATGCCGCGATCGCATCGAACATCGCCGCCAACACCGCGCGTCCGCCATGGACATGAAATTCGGCGACGTCTTCGCCGGTGGCACTGGCCGGGCCTGGAAACCACAGCACGACCGCGTCATCGATCGGTTGATGGTTCGAATCGCGGAGCAGCGCGCGGGTCGCCAGCCGCGGCACCGGCGTCTTGCCCGCCAGTCCTGCAATGACCGACTCGGCCATTGGGCCAGACAACCTGACGATGGCGATCGCACTCGGCGGCCGCCCCGAGGATAATGCGAAAATAGTCTGGTCGCGCGGATGCATCGCCTATTTCTTCCAGCAAATCGGCAAAGGCAATGCCGCTTCGATTTCGCACGCCTTCCCGCAGAAGAATGTTGCAGCGCAGCATCGTCTGGTTTCACTGCAAACAGCCGCGCAGCAATTTTGCTGCGGGTGTCGTCAGCTAGCTCACAAAGCTACGATATAAATATAAATAAATTCAGATAGTTAAATGAGAAGTTAGTGGGGGGAGCCGCTCCCTTTATGCTGCACTTCGCTGCAGCAAATCCGCAGCATGAAAAAAGGCGCCCCGTTTGTGCGGAGCGCCTGTTCTTTTCGGCCGTGGCCTCAGGTGTTCATGGAATCGAAGAATTCCGAGTTGCTCTTCGTATTGCGGAGCTTGTCGAGCAGGAAGTCGATGGCGTCCATGGTGCCCATCGGATTGAGGATGCGGCGCAGGACGTACATCTTCTTCAGCACCTGCGGATCAGTGATCAGCTCCTCCTTGCGGGTGCCGGAACGGGCAATATCGATCGCCGGGAAGGTCCGCTTGTCCGAAACCTTGCGGTCGAGGATCAGTTCGGAGTTACCGGTGCCCTTGAACTCTTCGAAGATGACTTCGTCCATGCGGCTGCCGGTATCGACCAGCGCGGTCGCGATGATGGTCAGCGAACCGCCCTCCTCGATGTTGCGCGCGGCACCGAAGAAGCGCTTCGGCCGCTGCAGCGCGTTGGCGTCGACACCGCCGGTCAGCACCTTGCCGGATGACGGCACGACGGTGTTGTAGGCGCGGCCGAGGCGCGTGATCGAATCGAGCAGGATCACGACGTCGCGGCCGTGCTCGACGAGGCGCTTGGCCTTCTCGATCACCATCTCGGCGACCTGGACGTGACGTACCGCAGGCTCGTCGAAGGTCGACGACACCACCTCGCCCTTCACCGAGCGCTGCATGTCCGTGACTTCTTCCGGACGCTCGTCGATCAGCAGCACAATCAGATAGCAGTCGGGATGATTGGCGGTGATGGAGTGCGCGATGTTCTGCATCAGCACCGTTTTGCCGGTGCGCGGCGGCGCCACGATCAGCGCGCGCTGGCCCTTGCCGATCGGCGCGACGATATCGATCACGCGGGCGGAAAGGTCCTTCTTGGTGGAATCCTCGAGCTCCATGCGGAAACGCTGATTGGGAAACAGCGGCGTGAGGTTGTCGAAATTGACCTTGTGCTTCGACTTTTCCGGATCTTCGAAATTGAGCGTGTTGACTTTCAGCAGCGCGAAATAGCGTTCGCCTTCCTTCGGGCTGCGAATATGGCCTTCGATCGTGTCGCCGGTGCGCAGGCCGAAACGGCGGATCTGCGACGGCGAAACGTAGATGTCGTCGGGACCGGGCAGGTAGTTCGCGTCGGGCGAACGAAGGAAGCCGAAGCCGTCGGACAGCACCTCGACAACGCCCTCACCGATAATGTCGGTCTCGGCGATCGCGAGCTGCTTGAGAATTGCGAACATCAGCTCCTGCTTGCGCATGGTGCTGGCATTCTCGACCCCATTCTCTTCCGCAAACGAGACGAGCTCGGCCGGCGTTTTCGATTTGAGGTCCTGGAGTTTGATTTCCCGCATTGGGGTCGTCCTGTGAGGAAGTAGGTAGGGAAGGGGTGCGAGGTGGCTCTGGAAAAAGCGGACGCCAAAGGAAGGTCCGCAGGTCTCAGCCAGGAAAGTGCCGTTTGGGCTTTCAAACCTGATGCGGCGCCGGTCCGAAAAGAACCGGAACGCGACCACATCCGCCTGCGTGGGGTGGGATAAATCCTATATAGAAAATCGATTCGTCCTTCGCAAGAAGGACTGAAGCATGCGTCTTGACCATCGTGATGTCTAGAACGGCTTCACCACCACCATGATCACGATCAGGATCATCAGAACCGTCGGCACCTCATTGATAATACGATAGAATTTCTGGGTTCGTTGATTCCGGTCGGCGGCGAAATCCTTCACGCAGCGGGACAAAAAGCCGTGGATACCCGACATGGCGAGCACCAGCGCAAATTTGACGTGAAACCAGCCGGATAGGTACCAGTGTCCGGCCCAGACCAGGAAAAGCCCGGCCAGCCAGGTCACGATCATCGCGGGGTTGATGATCCCCTTCAAAAGCCGCCGCTCCATGATCTTGAAGGTCTCGGACTGCCTGGAGCCGACCTCGGCCTCGCAATGATAGACGAACAGCCGCGGCAGATAGAGCATGCCGGCCATCCACGAGATCACGGCGACGATGTGCAGGGCCTTGACCCAGGCATAGATCGGCAGGGCGTTGATCCAGTCGAACATCGCAGTGATGCCTTTCGGGGAACAGTTCGGGAGGGCTCAGCGCTGCGCGCAAGGCTTCGCCGGCGAGGGACGGATACATATCCGCACACACGGCTCTCCTAAACCTAATTAATTTTAGAATCTAAGGTTTGAGTCTTAATGGCAGTGAATTTGACTCATGCAATCCGGTCCAGCGGTTGCTGCGCGCTTGTTCACATCCCTCAACATTCCGGTCGGCGGCGGCGGATATCCGGAATCTGTCGCAGGACTCAATTGGTTGTGCGCCTCTATGGCCAGCTTATGAAGAGACAAATCCACACTGCTTCACTATCATCTCCGCCATGACGTCGACTTATCCTTTTGCGACGTGCTGTGAAGAAGGGGGCGAGATATACAGGGGCCTGGCCATGGACCCGGATTCTTCTCCTCGACCTCCACAGGGATTCACAGGATAGACAGGGGCTCTGGTGCCGACGACTTCCAATTATTTCCACCTGCATCTGGTGTCGGACTCGACCGGCGAGACGCTGATCACCGTGGCGCGCGCGGTCGCCGCGCAATACGCCAATGTGACCGCGGTCGAGCATGTCTATCCCCTGGTGCGCAGCCAGAAGCAGCTCGATCGCGTGCTCGACGAGATCGAGGAATCGCCCGGCATCGTCCTGTTCACGCTGCTGGAGAAGGATCTGGTCGGCCGGCTCGAGGGCAAGTGCAAGGAGATCAACGTTCCGAGCCTGTCGATCATCGGGCCTGTGATGCAGTTGTTCGAGGCGTATCTGGGTGCCGCGACGACCGGGCGCGTCGGCGCGCAGCACGTGCTGAACGCGGAATATTTCCGCCGCATCGATGCGCTGAACTACACGATGATGCATGACGATGGTCAGCATGTCGAAGGCCTCGAGGAGGCCGATGTCGTGCTGGTCGGGGTATCCCGCACCTCGAAGACACCGACCTCGATCTATCTCGCCAACCGCGGCATCCGAACGGCGAATGTGCCGCTGGTGCCGGGCATCCCGCTGCCGCACCAGCTCGAGACCCTGAAGAAGCCGCTGGTGGTCAGCCTGCATGCGACGCCCGAGCGCCTGATCCAGGTCCGGCAGAACCGCCTGCTCACGATGGGCGACCGCGACAATGACACCTACATCGACAAGCAGTCGGTAGCCGACGAGGTCGCCTTTGCCCGGCGCCTCAGCGCGAAATTCAACTGGGCGCTGCTCGACGTCACACGGCGTTCGATCGAGGAGACCGCGGCCGCGGTGATGAAACTCTTCAACGACCGCCAGCGCGCGCGGCCGTCGGAATGATTCCCACGTCATGAGCATCTGGCGCGGCCCACAGAAGCTGATCCTCGCGTCGCAGAGCCGCGCGCGAAAGATGCTGCTTGAAAATGCCGGCCTCGATTTCGAGGCGCTGCCGGCCGACATCGATGAACGCGCGGTGCAGAAGAATTCCGGCCTTTCGGCCCCGGGCGAGATCGCATCGCTCCTGGCGCGCGAGAAGGCGTTGTTCGTCTCCAGGCAGAGGCCCGGTCAATATGTCGTCGGCGCCGACCAGACGCTGGCGCTGGGGCAGCGCATGTTCAGCAAGCCCGCCGGCCGCGCGCAGGCTGCCGAGCAGCTCGGCCTGCTCGCCGGACGGACCCATGAGCTGCATTCCGCCGTCTCGGTCGCATGCGATGGAAAGGTCCTGTTCAGCGATGTGGGTGTGGCCCGCATGACGATGCGGCGGCTCGCCGCCGACGAGATCGAGAGCTATCTCGACCATGCCGGGGAGGCGGTGATGACCAGCGTCGGCGCCTACCAGCTCGAGGGCCTCGGCGTGCATCTGTTCGAGCGGATCGAAGGTGACCATTTCACCATCCTCGGCCTGCCGCTATTGTCGCTGCTTGCGTTCCTGCGTGCTGAGAAACTGCTTGCGGTGTGAGGCGTGGCGACGGGAGAGATGCTGAACCGATGTTGATAGTTGGACTGACCGGCTCGATCGGGATGGGGAAATCCACCACGGCCAAACTGTTCATGGAGGCCGGCGTGCCGGTCTATGACGCCGATGCGGCCGTGCATCAGCTCTACGAAGGCGAAGCCGCGCCGGAGATCGAGGCCGCCTTTCCCGGCACCACCGCCGGCGGCAAGGTCGATCGCGCGAAACTGTCAGCGCGCGTGGTGCACGATCCTGCTGCGATGAAGCAGCTCGAGCAGATCGTGCATCCGATGCTCGGCGCGTCGCGCCAGAAATTCTTCGCCGATGCGGAAGCCGCAGGTAACCCGATCGTCGTTGTCGACGTGCCGCTATTGTTCGAGACCGGCGGCGAGAAGCGCGTCGATGCCGTGGTTGTCGTCACCACGTCGCCGGAACTGCAGCGCGAGCGGGTGCTGGCCCGCGGCACGATGGATGCGGCCAAGCTCGACGCCATCATCGCCAAGCAGATGCCGGACGCCGAGAAGCGCAAACGCGCGGATTTCATAGTGGATACCTCGCACGGCCTCGATCCGGTGCGGGCGCGTATCCGCGACATTCTGGCCGAGGTTGTTAAGATGCCGAAGCGGCGCGCCTGATTCGCCCGCCTTTTCGGATTCCATCACGTCATGCGCGAAATCGTTCTCGATACCGAAACCACTGGCCTCGATCCGCTGCGCGGCGACCGGCTGGTGGAGATCGGCTGCGTCGAGATTTTCAACCGCATGCCGACGGGACAGACCTACCACGTCTACATCAATCCCGAGCGCGACATGCCGGCGGAAGCGTTCGCCGTGCACGGGCTGTCGACCGAGTTCCTGGCCTCCAAGCCGCTGTTCACTGAAGTGGTCGACGAGTTCCTGGCCTTCATCGGCGATACGCCGCTGGTGATCCACAACGCGTCGTTCGACATCAGCTTCATCAACGCCGAGCTCGACCGCATCAAGCGGAAGGCGATCCCGAAGGACCAGCTGGTCGATACGCTGTTGCTGGCACGGCGCAAGCATCCCGGCGTGTCGAACCGGCTCGACGATCTCTGTTCGCGCTATCAGATCGACAATTCCCGCCGCACCAAGCACGGCGCCTTGCTCGACGCCGAGCTGTTGGCCGAGGTCTATATCGACCTGATCGGCGCGCGGCAGTCGCAGCTGATCCTGGCATCGGAAACGTCGGATGCGCGTGTGGGCGGCCATAGTGGTGACATGCCGCGGCGGCAGCGCGAAACCCCGCTACTCGCGCGGGTCAGTGACGCCGATCGGGAGGCCCACAGGGCCTTCATTGCCACGCTCGGCGACAAGCCGATCTGGAACGATTACCTGCCGCCGCCAGCGCCTGCTGCAGCACCGGCGGCTTGAGCCCCTATTGCGCTCTATCCCCGTCATCCTGAGGCGCGAGCGGAGCGAGCCTCGAAGGATGCGCGGTCGCAGTCGGGCCGTCGATCCTTCGAGACGCCCGCAAGCGCGGGCTCCTCAGGATGACGGATCACACTTCCGCGCGTGTTACATTTTTTCGAGTTTAGAACTCAGCTCGGCTTGACGCCGGGAGCGGCTTGGCCGGCCGCCTGCCGCTCCATGTTCTGGCGGTAGAGACCGAGGAAATCGACGGGGTCGAGCAACAAGGGCGGGAAGCCGCCGTCGCGGACCGCGGTCGCGACGATCTCGCGTGCGAACGGGAACAGCAACCGCGGGCACTCGATCATCACCAGCGGATGCAGGTTCTCCTTCGGCACATTCACGATCCGGAAGACGCCGGCATAGGCGAGGTCGAAGCTGAACATCACCTTGCCTGCGGTCTCGGCCTTGCCCTCGATCGAGAGGATCACCTCGTACTCGTTCTCCGACAGGTTGTTGGCGGAGACGTTGATCTGGATGTTGATCGCCGGCTGCTGTTGCTGCTGGCCGAGCGAGGCCGGCGCATTCGGGTTCTCGAACGACAGGTCCTTGGTGTACTGCGCCAGGACGTTGAGCTGGGGAGCGGGTTGTTCGACGGGGGCGCCGTTGCCATTGGTCATGAAAATGTCTCCTGGAGCAGCGCTCGATGGACAGAATGTCCGACGGCACGCGTTAAGGTGTTGAGAATGCCGATGCCGGGCGAGTGGCTATCATAGGCCCGGCTCGGTCCACAAGGACGACGAAAGGGCGGGCCGGCGGCAAATTCTCCCGGCAAAGGACAGCGCGCGCGAGCCTGCCCGATCTCTTAACAGCTTCCTAAATTATTGAAGATGCGCGATTTCCTGAAAAGGAACGGTTTCCCCCGGGGGTCAAAACGCGCTACACTACCCGTGCCAAAAAGCGCCATTGGCCGGGCATAGTTTCGTGCCTACATCTTCGGACTCTATCGGTGATGTGATCTCTGCTGTTCCCGACCGGGAACGCTTTGACGGCCGGCCCGTTGCCGGCAGAGACCAGAAAGCGAATTCGACGTGGATATTTACACCATCATCTTCCTGGCGCTGGCCGTGTTTATCTTTCTGCGCCTGCGCAGCGTTCTCGGACAGCGCACGGGAAGCGAGCGGCCGCCTTATGATCGCGCCGCGCCCAACGTCGTGCAGCGCGGTCAGGACAACAACGTCGTTCCGATCCCGGGATCGGTAATCGACCAGCCGGCCTCGGCGGCGCCCGCCGAGCCGGTCGAGCCCACGGAACGCTGGAAGGGCATCGCCGAGCCCGGCACGGCGCTGGCGCAGGGTCTCGACGCGGTGGCCGTCCAGGATTCCTCGTTCGATCCGCGGCATTTCCTCTCAGGTGCCCGCTCGGCCTATGAAATGATCGTGCTGGCGTTCGCCAATGGCGATCGCCGCGCGCTGCGCGACCTGCTGTCGACCGAGGTCTATGAAAGCTTCGAGGCCGCGATCAAGGATCGCGAGAAGCACGAGCAGAAGACCGAGACGCGGTTCGTCTCGATCGACAAGGCCGAGATCGTCAGCGCGGAGACGCGCGACCGCTCGACTCAGCTCACCGTCCGCTTCGTGTCGCAGATGATCTCGGTCACGCGCGACAAGGCCGGCACCATCGTCGACGGCAGCCCGGACAAGGTCGCCGACATCACCGATATCTGGACATTCGCCCGCGACTCGACTTCCCGCGATCCGAATTGGAAGCTGGTTGGCACTGGAAGCGCTCACTAAGCATCTCAGCTACGGGCGGCTCGCGGTGGCGTGCTGCGCGCTCGCGGTGCTGTGCTCCACCGCAGCGATTGCCGCGCGCTACAGATCAAGCCGGCACCCTCCGCCGCGACACGAGCATAGCCACCCGATCCCCTATCCCAATCTGGAAATGCCGCTGCAGGTCAGCGGCAGCCAGTACGAGCCGCTCGCCTGGTCCAACGTCGCCGGCTGGAGCGCCGACGATCATCTCGCGGCCTACAAGGCGTTTCGCACCAGCTGCAAGCCGATCGCGGCCCAGCAGGGTGCGCCTGCAGATTCGAAAGCGCTCGGGAGCTCGCTGCGCGATCCCTGCCGGATCGCCAAGGGACTCGCGCTGAGCGACGGCGTCAAGGCGAAGGACTTCTTCGAGCAGAATTTCGTGCCGTTGCGTATCTCGCGGCTCGGCGAGGACGCCGGCTTCGTCACCGGTTACTACGAGCCGGTGCTCGATGGATCGCGGACCCAGACCGACGTCTACAACGTGCCGGTCTATCGCCGTCCGTCCAACCTGTTCGTGCGCGGCAAGACGCAGAATTCGGTCGGGCTGCCCAATGGCGGCGCGGTGTATCGCAAGATCGGCCGCCGCAAGCTCGTGCCCTATTACGACCGCGGCCAGATCGAGGACGGCGCGATCGCCGGCCGCGGGCTCGAGATCTGCTGGCTGAAGAGCCAGACCGATCTCCTGTTCGCGCAGATCCAGGGCTCGGCGCGGATCAAGCTCGAGGACGGCATCACGCTGCGCATCAATTACGACGCGCATAATGGTTATCCCTATACGCCGGTCGGACGCGTCCTGATCGACCGCGGCATCATCCCGAAGGATCAGATGTCGATGCAGAAGATCAGGGAGTGGATGGAGCAGAACCCCGACGGCGCCAAGGACCTGCGCCGGCAAAACCGCTCCTTCGTCTTCTTCCGCGAGGTTCCGCTGTCCGACAAGGACGAGGCCGTCGGCGCGCAGGGCGTGCCGCTGACGCCGGGCCGCTCGATCGCGGTCGACAAGGCGCTGCATGTCTACGGCACGCCGTTCTTCATCGCCGGCGAGCTGCCGATCGAATCCGAGCAGTCGAAGACGCCGTTCCACCGGCTGATGATCGCGCAGGACACTGGCTCTGCGATCGTCGGCCCGGCGCGCGCCGATCTTTATTTCGGCGCCGGCGCGGAAGCTGGAAAGGTCTCGGGCCGCCTGCGGCACAACATGCAGTTCGTCATGCTGGTGCCGAGGGGTCTCGACCCTGTCGCGCGCGGCCACAAGCTGCCTCTCCCGGATGAGCGGCCCTCGGCCAAGATCGCAAAGCTGTTTCCGCAGACCGAGCCGCCGAAGGACAAGCCGGCGGCGAAGGCTGCGGATGTGCCGACCGCCGGCATCGCCAGAAGCGCGGTGAAAGACTCAGGCAATAGCGCCGCCAGGAACCCGGCCGCGAAGGATGTCGCGCCCGCAACGCCGGCAGCAACGACCCCTGTCGCGCAGGCCGCACCTGTGGCAGAACCGGTGCCGCTGCCGGTCGCCCGGCCCGATATTCCGCAACCGGAGAAGCGGCGCTTCCGGCGCTATCGCCATTACCGCGATCAATGAAACGACCCGCGCCGATCCCCGATCTGTCCGCGCCGTCGCGGCGCAAGCGCGCGCTGAGCGAAGAGGAGCGCGCGCTCTGGGAGAGCGTGGCAAAGCAGGTCAAGCCACTGCGCAAGCGGCCGGTCGCCGCGAAGGCCCCCGCCGCCGCCTCTGACCCGGCCACCCATCACGCGATTGCCAAACCCATCCCGGTCAAGCCGGCGACAGCGGTCAAGGCTGCGCCGGCGCAACGCCCGCACGCGCCGCCGCTGGCGCCGATCGGCCGTCGCGAACGTGCAAAGCTCTCGCGCGGCCGGCAGGAGATCGATGCGCGGCTCGATCTGCACGGCATGACCCAGCTGCGCGCGCATCGCGTGCTGTTCACCTTCCTGCAGCGCGCGCACAGCGACGGGCTCACTTTCGTGCTCGTCATCACCGGCAAGGGCAAGGTCGGTGGTCTCGATTCCGAACGCGGCGTGCTGCGCCGCCAGGTCCCGGAATGGCTCAGCCTGCCGGAATTCCGCTCGCTGGTTGTCGGCTTCGAGGAAGCGCATATCGGCCATGGCGGCGAGGGCGCGCTTTACGTGCGTGTCCGGCGCGCGCGAGCCTAAAGCTAAAACGGGCGGACGATCCCGACGCGCGGGATCAGCGTTACGATCCAGCCTGATATCGTCGTCTTGCGGTCGTCCGACGGGATCGCCGGCACGTCCTTCGACGCCGGCAGCATCCTGGTGGCATGCAGCATCAGGAACATGCAGACCGCCCAGTTCGAGATCCAGCGCGAATAGTCGAACACGGTCACGAACATCACGAAATAGCCGGCGCTGATCACAACGAGCGCTCCGAGCACGATCCGGCGATGCAGTTCACTCGCGAGCGCGCCAATCAGTCGCGCGAAATAGCGCCACAGCGGCGTGTGCAGCCAGATCAGCAGCGCAAACACCGGAACGCCCAGGATGTTCGAGGGCATGCGCGCCCAGGTGTCGGCGAACTCCTTCGACAGCGGCTGGTACCAGATGTAGCCGAACTGAAGCAGGTCGGTGCGTGACGGATCGGCCATCCGGCTCTGCAGATGACGGATGAATTCGTCATAGGGCACGTCGACCGTGCCAGCGAATTGCGCGACCAGGAACAGGATGCCGATCCCTGCGAGCGCTGCGATGCCGAAGACGGCGTTCCGCGGCGTCACGTCCTGCACCAGATAAAAGCGCAGCACCACGATCGCCGTGATGGTCGGCACATACATCAAGACGAAGATGTGATGGACCAGGATCAGCAGGATCGAGAACAGCGCGGCAATCAGCACATACGCCACTGAACGCGCCGGGATCAGCAGCAGCACGATCGTCAGCGCACAGCCATAGATGTCGAAATGGCCGAGCGTGTGCATGAAGTTCTTCAGGAAGAACGGCGAGCCCGCGATGAAGACGAACAACTGCCAATGCGCGTCGTTGAAGCCGAATGTGCGGCGGAACAGTTTGATGAACAGCCCCAGCGTCACCAGCCAGATCGCGCCGGCCAGCGCGAACACCAGCCATACGGGCACCTTGTCGGTGAACAGCGACACGATCGCCCCGACCAGCGCGCGCTTGGTGAAGCCGTAATGATAGTCGACCAGCAGATGGATGTAGGGAACGAAGGGCGGCAGCGCGATCTTGTGCAGGAACACGCCGACCAGCACCGCCGCATTGACGGCCAGCATCAGGCGCCAGGGGTTTTGCCACACCCGCAGATTCATCGATCGCCCACTCTTGTCGTCCCGGGCAAGCGAAGCGCGACCCGGGACCCTAACAACCGAAGGCAGTTCTAAGGGGAATGTCGGCCCGAGTCTTGGTCACTTCGAGCTGCGGGGTTGTGGGTCCCGGCTTTCGCAGGGACGACGATCTTAGCGGGGGCGCCTACAAAATAAACCGGCTCAGGTCGGTGTTCTTGGCGAGGTCGCCGACATGCTTGGTGACGTAGTCGGCGTCGACCTGGATGGTCTCACCGTGGCGATCGGGCGCGGTGAAGGAGATCTCGTCGAGCACCCGCTCCATCACGGTCTGTAGCCGCCTTGCGCCGATATTCTCGACCGTGGAATTCACCGCCACGGCGACATCGGCCAGCGCGTCGATGGCATTGTCGGTGATGTCGAGCGTGACGCCTTCGGTCTTCATCAGCGCGACATATTGCTTGATCAGCGACGCCTCCGGCTCGGTCAGGATCCGGCGCATGTCGTCGCGGGTCAGTGCCTGCAGCTCGACGCGGATCGGCAGGCGGCCCTGCAGCTCCGGCAAAAGGTCCGACGGCTTGGCGATATGGAACGCACCCGAGGCGATGAACAGGATGTGGTCGGTCTTGACGGCGCCGTGCTTGGTCGAGACCGTGGTGCCCTCGATCAGCGGCAGCAGGTCGCGCTGCACGCCCTCGCGGGAGACGTCGCCGCCGGCGCGGTTCTCGCGCACGCAGATCTTGTCGATCTCGTCGAGGAACACGATGCCGTTGTTCTCGACCGCGTTGATCGCCTCCTGCACCAGCTGATCGGTGTCGAGCAGCTTGTCGGATTCCTCGTTGACGAGGATTTCGTGCGAGCCCTCCACCGTCAGGCGGCGAGTCTTGCTGCGTCCGCCCATCTTGCCGAAGATGTCGCCGAGCGATATCGCGCCCATCTGGGCGCCGGGCATGCCGGGGATTTCGAACATCGGCATGCCGCTGCCGCCCGACTGCGTCTCGATCTCGATTTCCTTGTCGTTGAGCTCGCCGGCGCGCAGCTTCTTGCGGAACGACTCGCGCGTCGCCGGGCTCGATCCCGGGCCGACCAGCGCGTCCAGCACGCGTTCCTCGGCGGCAAGCTGGGCGCGGGCCTGAACGTCCTTGCGCTTGCGCTCGCGGGTCTGTGCGATCGCGACCTCGACGAGGTCGCGGACGATCTGCTCGACGTCGCGGCCGACATAGCCGACCTCGGTGAACTTGGTGGCCTCGACCTTGAGGAACGGCGCGCCGGCGAGCTTGGCCAGCCGCCGCGCGATCTCGGTCTTGCCGACGCCGGTCGGCCCGATCATCAGGATGTTCTTGGGCAGAACCTCCTCGCGCAGGGAACCGGCGAGCTGCAGCCGCCGCCAGCGGTTGCGCAGCGCGATCGAGACGGCGCGCTTGGCGTCGGTCTGGCCGACGATGAAGCGGTCGAGTTCAGAAACGATTTCACGGGGAGAGAAGTGAGTCATTGGCTCTAGCTAGGTTGGAATCGCGGTCTCGGCAAGCGGCAGTCCTCCAAGGCATCGTCCCCTAAAGAATCGGCGGCCCGGCCTGCCACTGCCTGATCGCCTCGAACGGGTGGATCAGCATGATGATGTTCAGTGTCAGATTGTCGCGAATGTGAAGCAGCAGCACGGTTTCGAACAACACGCCGAGCGCGACGGTCGCCGCGATCGGCAGCTTGCGCGCCAGCAGGAAGCCGACAACCATCGCAAGGGTGTCGGACACCGAATTGACGATGGTGTCGCCGTAATAGTCCAGCGAGATCGTGCCGGCGCGGTAGCGCTCGATGATCCAGTTGGAGTTTTCGACGAGCTCCCAGCTGCCTTCGATCAGCATCGCGACAATCAGCCGCCCGGGCCAGGCGAGGCGCGGCAACAGGAGGAAGGTCAGACCGTAGAACAGCAGGCCATGCAGCACATGCGACAGCGTGTACCAATCGGCGACGTGCTGCGAGTTCTCCGAGCTCTGAACCGAGCCATGCCAGAGCTTGACGTCGCCGCAGGCACAGATCGGAAGACGGCCCATCGCATAAAGCAGCGCCGCCTGCAGCACGAGCAGCGCTGCCGCGATCGCCAGCCAATGCCACGCTGAAACGCCGGTGATGGGCTTGTGCGCGATCGTCATGCGTCGCGCGCCATCAGCAGCGCCGGCCCGTCCGGCGTATCGACCATACCCACCTTCTGAAAACCCGCCTTCTCATAGGCGCGGATCGCGCGCGCATTGGCCGGATCGGGATCGGTGACGATGCGTGGCGCGCCCTGCGCCAGCCGGTCATCGACAAAGGCGCGGATCAGCGCCGAGCCGTGGCCACCTGCCATCATGTCGGGCTCGCCGATGAAGAGGTCGACCCCGCGCGTGCCCTCAGGCTGGACCCCGAAGCCGGAATTCCACGCCGTCAGGTCGTAGCACTGGATGTAGCCCAAATCGGACGCATCGGTTGCGACGATGAACTGGTCCATGGCCGGCTCATCGAGGTCGCCGCTGACCAGCGCATATTGCTCGGCCGGATCGCCCCACCATTCCCGGACATGCGGCAACGCCAGCCACTGCTTGACCAGCGGCAGGTCGGCCGGCGTCATCGGGCGGAAATGATAGGGGCTGGCCATGCTCAGCCGCCGATCGTCTCGATCGTCACGTTCCGGTTGGTGTAGACGCAGATATCAGCGGCGATATCCAGGGCGCGGCGGACGATGGTCTCGGCGTCCTTGTCGGTATCGACCAGCGCGCGGGCCGCGGCGAGGGCGTAATTGCCGCCGGAACCGATCGCCATGACCCCGGATTCGGGCTCCAGCACGTCGCCGGTGCCGGTCAGCACCAGGGAAACGTCTTTGTCGGCCACGATCATCATGGCCTCCAGCCGGCGCAGGTAGCGGTCGGTCCGCCAGTCCTTGGCGAGCTCGACGGCCGCCCGGGTGAGCTGCCCCGGATATTGCTCCAGTTTGCTTTCCAGTCGCTCGAACAGGGTGAAGGCGTCGGCGGTGGCGCCGGCAAAGCCGCCGATCACGTCGCCCTTGCCGATCCGGCGGACCTTCTTGGCATTGGCCTTGATCACGGTCTGGCCGATCGAGACCTGCCCGTCGCCGCCAATCACCACCTTGCCGCCCTTGCGGACCGTGCAGATCGTGGTGCCATGCCAGACCGGCAGCTCATTTGGGGATGCTTGCATAGGTTACCTCTCTTCCGGGCAGATTTAGGCGGTCGGGCAGGGGGTTACAATCGGGACGAAATCGGCGTGTTTTCAGGCGAAGTGGGCACCGGTTCGCGTGAGGAAAGCGCGGCAGAACCAGATCGACAACGATTTCCGGTCACCATGGCCGGAAGTTGGGGCGTTTCGAGGTCATCCCGCAGTAGCGAAGGTGACATCAGCCTGTTAAAAGACCGGCGTTTTCGGCACGGGAAAGCTCAATTTTCATGCGCACCGCAACCATCAAGCGCAAGACCAAGGAGACCGACATCGAGGTGACGGTCAACCTCGACGGAGCAGGCGTATCCACGGTTTCGACCGGGATCGGCTTCTTCGACCATATGCTCGACCTCCTGGCCCGGCATTCGCGCATCGACATCACGGTGAAGGCGGATGGCGATCTCCATGTCGATTACCACCACACCACCGAAGACGTCGGGATCGCGCTCGGGCAGGCCGTGAAGCAGGCGCTCGGCAACATGGCCGGCATCACCCGCTATGCCTCGATCCACATGCCGATGGACGAGACGCTCTCGCGCGTCGTGATCGACATTTCCGGCCGCCCGGTGCTGGTGTTCAAGGCCGAATTCCCGCGCGACAAGATCGGTGAGTTCGACACCGAGCTGGTGCGCGAGTGGTTCAACGCCTTCGCGATGAACGCCGGCGTGACTCTGCACGTCGAGACCCTATATGGCGAGAACAGCCATCATATCGCCGAATCCTGTTTCAAGGGTCTGGCGAGGGCGCTGCGGACGGCAATTGCGATCGATCCGCGTGCCCAGGGCGAAGTGCCCTCGACCAAGGGTCAGCTCGGCGGCTGATCTCTGGAGCATGATCCGGGAGAGTGGATGCCGGTTTTCCGAAAGATCGTGCTTTAACTAAGAGTCCATCCTCGGCGGAGCGTTCGATGCCGGTCTATACAGTGCATGCCCCCGTGGCCAACGGCGCCGATCTCGCGGCGACCGACAAGTTCGTCTTCGTGCGAGACGGCTTCCATTTCTGGGCCGCGGTTGCGGGCGTGATCTGGTTGGCCTGGCATCGGCTCTGGCTGGCGCTGATCGGCTGGTTCGTTCTTACTTTCGTGATCGATTACGCGCTGGCCAAGCTTGGCGTCGGCCGTAGCGCGATCTTCTTCGTCGACCTGGTGCTGATGGTGTTGCTCGGCCTCGAGGCCGCGACCCTGCAGCGCTGGACGCTGTCGCGGCGCAGGTGGCGCCAGATCGACATCGTCGTGGGCGACGATGCGGAGGCCGCCGAGCGCCGCTTCTTCGCGCGCTGGACCGCGCGGCATCGCGGCGCCGTCCACGATCAGCGCTCGGTCGATCGCGGCGCGCCGCCGCCGACCCGCGACGTTCCGGGTCAGTCGTTCTCAAAACCCCCGTCGATGCCGCAAGGCGGCATCATCGGATTGTTTCCAGAGCCAGGAGGAACGCGATGACCGTTGCAATCATCGATTACGGCTCCGGCAATCTGCATTCGGCGGCCAAGGCCTTTGAGCGCGCCGCGCGCAGCATGGAGGATCCGCAAGCCATCAAGGTGACGCGCGATCCCGATGCGGTGTATCGCGCCGATCGCATCGTGCTGCCCGGCGTCGGCGCGTTCGCCGATTGCCGCCGCGGCGTCGACGCGGTCGACGGCATGCTGGAGGCGCTGACCGAGGCGGTGCGGGTCAAGGCCCGGCCGTTCTTCGGTATCTGCGTCGGCATGCAGCTGATGGCGACGCGCGGCAAGGAGCACGTGATCACCGAGGGCTTCAACTGGATCGGCGGCGATGTCGAGAAGATCGAGCCGCGCGACGAGAGCCTGAAGGTCCCGCATATGGGCTGGAATACGCTCGACATGGTGCGCGAGCATCCGGTGCTGGAGCGGCTGCCGCTCGGGCCGAAAGGACGTCACGCCTATTTCGTGCACTCCTATCACCTCAACGCCGCCAATGAGGCGGACGTGCTCGCGCGCGCCGACTATGGCGGGCCGGTGACCGCGATCGTCGGCAAGGACACCGCGATCGGCACCCAGTTTCACCCCGAGAAGAGCCAGCGCTTCGGCCTCGCTTTGATCGCCAATTTCTTGAAGTGGAAGCCGTGATTCTCTTTCCAGCGATTGATCTGAAGAACGGCCAGTGCGTGCGCCTGGAGCAGGGCGACATGGCGCGCGCCACCGTGTTCAATCTCGATCCGGCGGCGCAGGCGGCGAGCTTCGCCGCGCAGGGCTTCGAATATCTCCACGTCGTCGATCTCGACGGTGCCTTCGCCGGCAAGCCGATGAATGCGCATGCGGTGGAGGCGATGCTGAAGGCCGTCACCATGCCGGTGCAGCTCGGCGGCGGCATCCGCGACCTCAAGACCATCGAGGCCTGGCTCGACAAGGGCATCACGCGCGTCATCATCGGCACCGCCGCGGTGCGCGATCCTGAGCTCGTGAAGGGCGCGGCGAACACATTCCCCGGCCGCGTCGCGGTCGGTCTCGATGCGCGCGACGGCAAGGTGGCGGTCGAAGGCTGGGCCGAGACCTCGCACGTGACCGCGCTCGAGATCGCACAGCGCTTCGAGGATGCCGGCGTCGCCGCGATCATCTTCACCGACATCGCCCGCGACGGTCTGCTCAAGGGCCTCAATCTCGACGCCACCATCGCGCTCGCCGACCGCATCTCGATTCCAGTGATTGCCTCCGGCGGCTTTGCCTCGATCGACGACGTCAAGGCGCTGCTGGAGCCGCGTGCGAAGAAGCTGGCCGGCGCGATCGTCGGCCGTGCGCTCTATGACGGACGGCTCGATCCGGCCGCCGCCCTTCAGCTGATCCGCGGCGCGTAGGAGGAGGTCATGTTCAAGGTTCGCGTGATCCCCTGCCTCGACGTCAAGGACGGGCGCGTGGTCAAGGGCGTCAACTTCGTCGATCTGCGCGACGCCGGCGACCCGGTCGAAGCCGCGATCGCCTATGACGCCGCCGGTGCCGACGAGCTCACCTTCCTCGACATCACCGCCACCCATGAAAACCGCGGCATCATGCTCGATGTGGTGCGGCGGACGGCGGAAGCCTGCTTCATGCCGCTGACCGTGGGCGGCGGCGTCCGCACCGTCGACGACATCAAGACCCTGCTGCGCTCCGGCGCCGACAAGGTCTCGATCAATTCAGCGGCCGTCAGCCGGCGCGAATTCGTCAAGGAAGCGGCCGAGAAATACGGCGAGCAATGCATCGTGGTCGCGATCGACGCCAAGCGGGTCAAGCGCGCCGGCGGCTCGGACCGCTGGGAGATCTTCACCCATGGTGGACGGAATGCCACCGGGATCGACGCCATCGAGTACGCCCAGGAGGTCGTCTCGCTCGGCGCCGGCGAAATCCTGCTGACCTCGATGGACCGGGACGGCACCAGGCAGGGCTTTGACCTGCCGCTGACCCGGGCGATCGCGGACAGTGTCCCCGTACCGGTCATCGCGTCCGGTGGTGTCGGCAATCTCGACCACCTGGTCGACGGCGTCCGCGAGGGTCACGCCACCGGCGTGCTGGCCGCGTCGATCTTCCACTTCGGGGAATTCACCATCCGCCAGGCCAAGGATCACATGGTGCGCGCCGGCCTGCCGATGCGGCTCGATCCCTAGCGTGAGCGTGGTCAGGAAAAGTGGAAACCGGTTTTCCGTGAAGACCACGCTCAAACAGGGAGAGCTGGGACTCCTTGTCACAAAAATGCTAAGTCCCCACCTAAGGGATGGTACCCGTGCGGTGCCGCTGTGCATGCTTGAGTTGAGTTGATGTCGCGTTTCACGGTCCACGATCTGGCCGCCACCATCGACGCCCGCGCTGCAACGGGCGGTGAGGCGTCCTACACCCGCAAGCTGCTCGACAAGGGCGCGGAGCATTGCGCCAAGAAATTGGGCGAGGAAGCGGTCGAGACCGTGATCGCCGCGGTCGAGAATGACCGCGATCACCTCATCGCCGAAAGTGCCGATCTCGTGTTTCACCTGCTGGTTCTGTTGAAATCCCGCGGCGTGAAGCTGGAGGACGTCGAGGCCGCGCTGGAGAAGCGCACCTCGATGTCGGGACTGGAAGAGAAGGCGTCGCGCAAGCGCGACTAGCGCAAATGATCGAGCGCATCGAGAGGGGCGGCCTCATGGACATCCGGGCACCAGATCAACAGTACAACCCCTACCGCATCTTCACGCGCCAGCAATGGTCGCATCTGCGTGACGATACGCCGATGACGCTCGAGCCCGGCGAGTTCGATCGCCTGCGTTCGATGCACGATCGCCTCGATTTGCAGGAGGTCGAGGACATCTACCTGCCGCTGTCGCGGCTGCTCTCGATCTATGTCGACGCGACCCAGCGGCTGTATTACTCGCAGCGCCAGTTCCTCAACATCCGCGACCGCAAGATGCCCTACATCGTCGGTGTCGCCGGATCCGTCGCGGTCGGCAAGTCGACCACGGCTCGCGTGCTGCAGGCGCTGCTGGCGCGCTGGTCGCCGCGGCCGAAGGTCGATCTGATCACGACCGACGGTTTCCTGTTTCCGAACGCGGTGCTCGAGCGGCAGGGCATCATGCAGAAGAAGGGCTTTCCGGAAAGCTACGACCTGCCGACGCTGCTGTCGTTCCTCAGCGACATCAAGGCGGGGCGGCGCCGCGTGCGCGCGCCGGTCTATTCGCATCTGACCTACGACATCGTGCCGAACAAATGGGTCGAGATCGACCAGCCGGACATCCTGATCGTCGAGGGCGTCAACGTGCTGCAGACCGGGCGGCTGCCGCGCGACGGCAAGGCGGTGCCGTTCGTCTCCGACTTCTTCGACTTCTCGGTCTATATCGACGCCGACGAGGCCGTGCTGCGGGAGTGGTACATCAAGCGCTTCCTGGCGCTGCGTGACACCGCGTTCACCGATCCGAGGTCCTACTTCCACCGCTACGCGCCGCTGTCGGACGAGGAAGCAACGGCGACCGCGATCGCGATCTGGGAGCGCACCAACCTCGCCAATCTCGAGGACAACATCCTGCCGACCCGCCCGCGCGCGACGCTGATCCTGAAGAAGGGCGCCGACCACGTGGTGCAGTCGGTCGCGCTGCGCCGGCTGTAGCCGGCACCGCATTCCAGCGAACGCGCCACATCACAGCTGTCGTCCCCGCGAACGCGGGGACCCATAGCCACAGGTGTCTGTGATTTGCAGCGCTGTAGCCCCAGCGGGCGTAAAACTGGCTTCGGTGGTTATGGGTCCCTGCTTTCGCACTAGCGTGTCTACACGGTTTTGGGGCGCGACAGATTGACTCGGTGCAGCAAGAAGTGGCGTCTCTGGAGCATGTTGTATGATTCTCTCACTGGCGCTTTGATTCGAAGGAGCGCCAGCGATGCAGCCGGATTTGTCTTTGGGTGAGTTCGGGGACGTTCGTCTCGACAAAAGGGGGCGACGCTTCTCCGGGCTATGCTTTGCACGCGCAGCGTCTGCTTGCGCCAGATGGCCCGGGGCGATTGGGCTGCCAATATGGCGTTCTGGCGGTTTGTGAACAACCCCCAAGTCACGATCGATAAATTGATTGAGGGCTGGAGCGCGCAGACGCGGACTGCGGTCAGCGGGCGTCATGTGCTGGCGATCCAGGATACGAGCGAGGTCAAGTTCCAGACCCAGGCGGGACGGCGGCGCGGGCTGGGCAAAGTCGGCAAGGGCAATGCTCGCGGCGTGCTGTTGCATGCGATGATGGCGGTGGATGCCGACAGCGGGGTCTGTCTTGGCCTTACTGGCGGCAACGTTTGGACGCGCAAAGGCAAGGTAAAAATCCCGCATGAGCGGCGCGCCTTGGCCGACAAGGAGTCGGCGCGCTGGGTGACGGCCGCCGAGCAAGGCCGCGACGTCCTGGCAGATGCCCGCATGATCACCGTCGTCAACGACCGCGAGGGGGATTTCTTTGCTCACTGGGCGCTGACGCCAGCCGAGAATGTCCATCTTCTGTCGCGTGCCATGCACGACCATGCGCTGGTCGATGGCGACACACTTTATCAGGCGGTCGAGCGGAGCCGCTTCTGCGACAACGCGGTGATCGATCTGCCGCAGCGAATGGATCGGCGCGGCCGGCAGGCCCATCTCTCGATGCGCTTCGGAACCGTCGTGCTCAAGCGGCCGCAGAGGCCCGGCGTCACCGACTTGGCGGAGGGCATCAAACTCAGCTTCGTAGAAGTGGTCGAGTTGCATCCGCCGAGAGGTGCGGAGCCCATTCGCTGGCTGCTCCTGACCACTCATCCGGTCGCCACCGTTAAAGACGCCTGGCAGATCGTCTCCTGGTACCGCCAGCGCTGGATCATTGAGCAACTCTTTCGCTCGCTGAAGAGCCAGGGTTTGCGCATCGAGGATAGTCAGATCGAGAGCGCCGAAGGCCTGATCAAGCTCGTGGCGGTCGCCACCAGAGCGGCATGTATCGTCATTCAACTCGTTCAGGCCCGCAACAGTGGCGAAGAATTGCCGGCTGAATTTGTCTTCACCGCAGAAGAGATCGAGACGCTCAGGGCCATCAACAAAACCATGAAAGGTCGCACCGAGCTTCAGAAAAACCACCATCGCCCCAACACTCTTGCTTGGGCGGCATGGATCATCGCAAAACTCGGCGGATGGACCGGCTACGCCTCCCACCGTCCACCTGGACCAATCACCTTCCACACCGGAATGGCCCGCTTCCAAATCCTCGCAAATGGCCCGACAAACGTGTAGATGCACTAGTGCTTGCGCAGGGACGACACCGAGGTATTGGCTGCTACGCCGCAATGTGCCGTGCGGCGGCGAGGCCCGCGAGCGCTTCTTCCAGCTTTTCGCGGTCGAGCGGCTTGATCAGAAAGCCGTCCATGCCGGCTTCGAAGCAGGCATAGCGGTCCTCCACCAGCGTATTTGCCGTCAGTGCCAGGATCGGGGTCCGGCGGACGGATTGTGCCGCTTCATGGGTGCGGATCTGCTTGGTGGTCTCGATGCCGTTGAGGCGCGGCATCTGGATGTCCATCAGCACGAGATCATAGGGCGTGCCGGCTGAGGTCGCCGACAGCCAGGACTCCATCGCCTGCTCGCCATTGGTGGTGATGACCACGTTGTGGCCGAGCCGGGTGAGCAGCGAGCGCATCAACAGCGCGTTGATCTCATTGTCCTCGGCGACCAGGATCGAGAACCCCTTGTCCGGCAGCGCGGATGCAAGCGCTGTGGGCGCGGACTCGGCGGCCGCCTCGATCGCAAGGCTCGGCGCAGCGACTTCCGGCGATGCGGTCAGGCGCGCGGGCGAGCGACGACGCGCGCAATGGCTTCACCAGGTAGCCGGTGAACATGGCTGACTCGGAAGCCGAAAGGTCCTGCCGCGTCGCCGGCGTGAACATCACGATGCGATGGGTTGCATGGAGGCGGGAGGCGTCGGCAAACGCCTCCATCGTCGGCGTGCCAAGCGTGTGGTCGATCAGCACCGCATGCCAGCTCCGCTCCGGCAGCAGCGCCTCGGCGACGTTGGCATCCGACACGATGCAGGTCTGTGCGCCCCAGCGCTGCAACCGCCGCGAGATCAGCGAGACCTCGATGCTGTGTGGCGCCACCAGCATGATCGACTGTCCCGTCAAGTCGGGCGCGGCGAAGCCGTTGGCCTCGCCGGTATCGGCGGCGACGAGCGGGATCGACACCTCGAAGGTCGAGCCGGCGCCCGGCGTGCTTGCGAGCGTGATGCGGCCGCCCATCCGCTTGACGATGCGGTCGCTGATCGAGAGGCCGAGGCCGGTGCCGCCATAGCTGCGCGCGATCCGGTCGTCGGCCTGCTCGAACTCCCGGAAGATGCGCTGCTGCGCTTCCGGCGCGATGCCGATGCCGGTGTCGCGGACCAGGAAGCTGATCTCGTTCGGCCAGATGCCGGGCTCGACGATCAGCGCCACGCCACCGGTCGCGGTGAACTTGATGGCGTTGCCGGCGAGATTGAGCAGCACCTGACGCAGCCGCGCGGCGTCGCCGGTCACCTGCATCGGCAGCCGTTCGTCGACATAGGCGGCGATCTCGATGCCCTTGGTCTGCGCGCGCGGCGCCAGCAGCTCGGTGATGTCCTCGATCAGGCCGGACAGCGCGAACGCGCGGTGTTCGAGATCGATCTTGCCGGCCTCGATCTTGGAATAATCGAGCAGCTCCTCGATCAGCGCGAGCAGCGCGTCGCCGGATGTCTTGACCGCCTTGACGTAGGTCATCTGCTCCAACGTCAGCTGCGTATCCATCAGCAATCCGCTCATGCCGATGATGCCGTTCAGCGGGGTGCGGATCTCGTGGCTCGCCATCGCAAGGAAGCGCGACTTGGCGCGGTTGGCGGCGTCGGCCTGATCGCGCGCTTCGGCGAGCGCGCGCTCGCTCTCGGTGCGGTCGGTGACGTCGCGGCCGACGCTCTGCATTTCCGCGGGCGCGCCGGCATCGTTGCGCACGAGGCCTTCACGCCAGGCGATCCAGCGCGGTCCGAGCGGGCCCTCGATCTTCTGGTCGTAGACCCGCGTGCCGTTGGATTCGAGCGCGGTGTCGCCCTGCTCGAGCACCTTCAGCGTCGCGGTGCTGCCGATCAATTCGCTGCGGGGCCTCTGCGCCAGCTCGCAATAGGCATCGTTGGCATAGGTGATGAGCCCGTCGAGGTCGCGCAGCACGATCAAATCGTCCTGCGCTTCGAACAGGGTGGAGGCGCGCTGCTCGGCCTCCTGCAGTTCCCAGTTGCGGTCGGCCATCGCTTCATTGTGCATGGCGATGGTGCGCAGCCGCTTGCGCATCAGCCGCAGGCGGATGCCGAGCGTCACGATCCAAAGGCAGGCGAGCGCGAACAGGAAGCTGACCCCGATCGCGAATGCATTGGGATCGTAGCCGCTCTGTTGCGAGAGCGCGCCCGAAATGAACCCGAAGGCGCTGCCGAACGCGACGGAGAAGATCGTGAACGAGCGCACGATTGTCGCGAGCCAGGAATGGCGCCGGAGGAAGCGGCGAAGGCGCAACTTGATCCGGAAGAAACGCCCCATCAATGGTGACCCTGAGACAGCTTGATCTGGCGCTGACGATGCGTCGGCCAGCTTGCAAAGTGCTTGAAATTGGTGGCCATTTCGCGCTGCCCTCAGAACAAGGTTAGCGGGAGGTTAATTCCGCCATGACCCGGTTCGGGACGCGCTTGTCAGGTGCGGGCGATGCGGCTTCAAGTCGGCGGTGTCCGCCGCGGGCGCTGACGATCAAGGCCGCGGCATCCCGCACCGAGAACGTCTTCGATTGCACGAAGACACGGTAGTCGGACGGGCCAGCATCACGCGTCAGATAGATGACGGGGCCGGTTGCCGAGGCATCGCCGGAAATCCCGATCAGCTGCGCCGTCGCGCTGCTCTCGCAGGCGCCGGCCTCGGCGTCGTCGATGTCGTCGATCACGGTGAAGTCGGCGGCGTCGGCGCTGTCGGCGATCTGGACCCGGACGGTGGCCTGGCTGGGGTCGTCAGTGAAGCTGACGTGAAGCTGCGCCAGCCAGGGGATCGATGCGATCTGCATCGTGGCGCCGCCCACCTCGATGCAGGGCCGCGGGCCCGGCAGGAATTCGGCGCGGGCAAGGACCGCGGCCACGGCAAGGGGGACCACCGAGGTCAAAATCTTCAAACGCAACATGACACAACTCGCTCGACCCAAGCTTGCCGCCGATCGCGGTGCTTATGGTTTGCGGAGCGTAAATGAGAGTGGTTACTGTCACGTTGACGCGGCGGGCACCGGCCGGAAGCCGGCGGAGATCACGCCGCGCGGCGCAAATCGTCGGCCAATGCACGATAAGACAGCGCTTCGGCGAGATGTAGCCGGCCGATCGTCTCGGCGCCGTCGAGATCGGCAAGCGTGCGCGCCACCCGCAGCACGCGGTGATAGCCGCGCGCGGTGAGGTGCATGTTGTCGGCGGCCTCGCGCAGCAGCTTCTGCCCATGCGCGTCGGGTTGCGCGATGGTCTCGAGCAGCGAACTCGGCGCTTCCGCATTGGTGCGGACATGCGGCATGCCGGCAGCCGCATAGCGCGCGAGCTGGATGTCGCGCGCGGCCGCGACGCGGGCGGCAACCTCGGCCGATCCCTCCGCCGGCGGCGGCAGGATCAGATCGGCCGCGGTCACGGCGGGCACCTCGATCCGCAGGTCGATGCGATCCATCAGCGGGCCGGAGATCCGCATCTGGTAGTCGCCGGTGCAGCGGTCGAGCCGGCCGCGCTTGCAGGAATAGCCGGGTTCATAGGCATGGCCGCAACGGCACGGGTTCATGGCTGCGACCAGCATGAAGCGCGCCGGATAGGTGACGCGGTGGTTGGCCCTGCTCACCGAAACCTCGCCGTTCTCCAGCGGCTGACGCAGCGAATCCAGCACGCGCGGATCGAACTCCGGCAATTCGTCGAGGAACAGCACGCCCTGATGCGCCAGCGAGATCTCGCCCGGTTTGGCGCGCATGCCGCCGCCGGTCAGCGCGGCCATGCTGGCGGAATGATGCGGGCTGCGGAACGGGCGTCGCGCGGTCAGGGCGCCGTCGCGGATCTCGCCGGCAACCGAGGCGATCATCGAGACTTCGAGCAGCTCCGACGGCGACAGCGGCGGCAGGATCGAGGGCAGTCGCGCCGCCAGCATCGATTTGCCGGCGCCGGGCGAGCCGATCATCAGAAGATGATGACCGCCGGCGGCGGCGATCTCGAGCGCGCGTTTCGCGCTCTCCTGGCCCTTGATGTCGCGCAGGTCCAAAAGCGTTTCCTCGCGCTCATGCACCTTCGGCTGCGGCCGCGACAGCACCTGCGTGCCCTTGAAGTGGTTGGCGATCTGGATCAGCGAATCTGCCGCGATGATCTGGATGTCCGGACTGGCCCAGGCGGCTTCCGAGCCGCAGGCGGCCGGGCAGATCAATCCCTCGTCGCGCGAATTGGCGCCGATTGCCGCGGGCAGCACGCCCGCCACCGGCGCGAGCGAGCCGTCGAGCCCGAGCTCGCCGAGCACGGTGAAGCCGTTCAGCGCATCCGGCGGGATCGCGCCGATCGCCGCCATCAGGCCGAGCGCGATCGGCAGGTCGTAATGGCTGCCCTCCTTGGGCAGGTCGGCGGGTGCGAGGTTGACGGTGATGCGGCGGGCGGGAAGCGCGAGGCCGGAGGCGATCAGCGCCGAACGCACGCGTTCGCGGGCTTCCGACACCGCCTTGTCGGGCAGGCCTACTATTGCGAATGCCGGCAATCCCGGCGCGACCTGCACCTGCACGTCGACCGCGCGGGCTTCAATCCCCTCGAATGCGACGGTGGAAACGCGCTGGACCATGCTGCCCCTATTCTTCCGCAATCGAAGGTAGCGGAACCGGGCGGCAAGTGCAAGAACATTACAGGAACATTCGCGGCGCCGAGGGCTGGTCGCCCGGTACCAGTTCACCGCGCGGCGCATCCGTTTCCGGCCGGCGCGGAGGCGTCAGGCGTCGGCGCCATGACGCGCGCCTCGCGCGATCGAACACAGCTCGCATCGTCGACAACTGCAGGAATCATTCTCAAGAATCATTCCAGCACGACGAGCATCGCGCGCTTATTGTCGCAGCGCGTCGTCGATTTCCCCGCTGTTTCAGCGATCGCACGCTGATCGCGCGCGCAGTCTCGATCTATTCCAACTGCCGAGGTCTGTACTCGCGAGCCCCGCGCTGTAGAGCCGGATCACAAATCCATCCAGGCTGATATCAGGGGCGCCTTCGCGTGATCGATCGACTTGCTTCGCATTCCACCCGTCAACATCCAGCGCTGCGAACGATCGGTCTGTGTACCGCCGCCGTCCTTGCCGCAGGAGTCGCGACCGAACGCGCCGACGCGCAATCGGAACTGCCGCCGGTGAGCGTGGACGCGCCTCAGCAGCGCGCGATCACTGCGAATGCAAAACCGGTTCGTCGTCCGGTGGCCGCACGCGCGAGCCGCGCCAATCGTGTGGCTCGATCCCAGCAGGCGACGACGCCAGCTGCGGCACGATCCGGTGCCGGCGCCGGCGAGCGAGCCGGCGGTCCGGTGGTCGGGTTCGTTGCCACGCGTTCGGGCACGGCGACCAAGACCGACACGCCGCTGATCGAAATCCCGCAATCGATCTCGGTCGTCACCACGGACCAGATCAGGAACCAGGGTGCGGAATCGGTGGGCGCGGCATTGCGCTACACCGCAGGGGTCAGCGGCGACGTGAATGGCGGCTCGGACACCCGCTTCGGCGGCCTGCAGATCCGCGGCTTCGACATGACGATGCCGGGCCTCTATCTCGACGGCCTGCGGCTGCCGAGCAGCAATTATGTGCACTTCCTCGGGCTCGATCCGTACGGAGCCGAGCGCCTCGAGGTCCTGAAAGGGCCATCCTCGGCGATGTTCGGCGGCAGCGGCACCGGCGGCATCCTCAACTATGTCAGCAAGCTGCCGACCGCGCGCGAGTTCGGGGAAGTGTCGCTGTCGGGCGGCAGCTTCAACCGCTATCAGGGCGAGTTCGACATCGGCGGCCGCGCCAACAAGGAAGGGACGGTGCTGTGGCGCCTGACCGGCGTCGCGCGCGATGGCGAGACCCAGGTCGACTACACCAAGGACAATCGCGTCTTCATCGCGCCCGCCGTCACCGTGAAGCCGAACGAGGACACCACGATCACCTTCCTCGCGAACTACCAGAAGGAACGCACCGGCTGGGGCCTGCAATTCCTGCCGCCGTCCGGCACCGTCTGGGCCAATAACGGCCGCTACATTCCGAACACGCGCTTCGTCGGCGAGCCCGGCTTCAACCAGTTCGACACCGAGCAGTCCTCGGTCGGCTACATGCTGTCGCACGACTTCAACGAGGCGCTGACCTTCCGCCAGAACCTGCGCTATTCGTGGATGCACAACGAGCAGAAGAGCTTCTACGGCACCGGCTATGCATCGGCGGCCGACGAAGCCGCGGGCCTGCTGTCGCGCGGCGGCGCCGGCGGCAGCTCGACGATCGATTCCTTCGCGGTCGACAACCAGCTGCAGGGCAAGTTCGTCACCGGCATGCTGAGCCACACGACGCTGTTCGGCGTCGATTACCGCAACACCTCGTTCCGCGACATGGCCTCGAGCTACAGCACCGGCAAGCTCAACGTCTTCGCGCCGGTCTATACCAACAGCTGGACCAACAACGGACCGTATGACGACACCGGCATCAAGCAGTCGCAGGCCGGCCTCTATCTGCAGGACCAGATCAGGCTCGGCCGGCTGTCGTTCCTGCTTGGCGGGCGGCAGGATTTCGTCACCACGGACCTCGACAACAATCTCGCGAAAACGTCGACGTCGACCGACGCCTCGGCATTCACCGGTCGCGCCGCCGTGATGTACAATTTCGACAACGGCATCGCGCCCTATTTCAGCTATTCGGAATCATTCCTGCCGGTGCTGAGCATCAACGCCGCCGGCGATCTGCTGAAGCCGGAGTCCGGCGTGCAGTACGAAGTCGGTGTCAAGTACCAGCCGGTCGGCATCAATGCGCTGATCACGCTGGCCGCCTTCGACCTGACCCGGTCCAACGTCGTCACCTACGCCCCGCCGTTCTATTTCGCCGAGCAGACCGGCGAAGTCAGGTCGCGCGGCGTTGAGCTCGAAGGCACCGCGACGCTGGTCGAGAGCGTCAACATCCGCGGTGGCTACGCCTATGTCGACGCTGAAGTCACCAAGGATCCCGTCAATGTCGGCAAGGCGCCGACCACGGTGCCGCTCAACCGCTTCTCGCTGTGGGGCGATTACATCGTTCAGGGCGGTCCGCTCGCCGGGGTCCAGTTCGGGGCCGGCGTCCGCTATGTCGGATCGACGTTCGGTGACGATGCCAACACCTTCAAGGTGCCGGCGTCGACGGTCGTCGATGCGCTCGTCGCCTATACCAGGGACAATTATCGCCTCTCGCTCAACGTCACCAACCTCGCCGACACGCGCTACGTGGCAGCCTGCTACGGCAACACCAGCTGCTTCTACGCGGAGGGCCGCAAGGCGATCGCGAAGCTGACCTATCGCTGGTGATCACCCCACAACTTGCTGAAATCCCCATGAGACCGATCTTCGGACGACTGCATCGCTGGGCGGGCCTTGTCACCGCGGCCTTCCTGTTCTTCTCGGGCGTCACCGGCGCGATCATCTCGTGGGACCACGAGATCGACGATGTGCTCAACAGGAAGCTGTTCGAGGTGACGAGCTCCGGACCGGCGATCCCGTCGGTCGAGCTCGCCCGGCTGATCGAGCAGCGCAATCATCGCGCCCGCGTCGTCCACATGTTCATGACGGCGGAGAAAGGCGAGTCACTGTGGTTCTTCGTGCTGCCGCGGATCGATCCGGCGACCGGCAAGCGCTACACGCTCGACTACAACCAGGTCTTCCTCGATCCCAACACCGGCGCCGAGCTCGGACGCCGCTATTGGGGCGCGGTCTGGCCGGTGACCCGCGAAAACTTCGTCTCGTTCCTCTACAAGCTGCATTACACGATGCACATCCCCGAATTCTTGGGTAGCGATCGCTGGGGCATGCGCTTCCTCGGTGTCATCGCCGTCATCTGGACGATCGATTGTTTCGTCGGCTTCTACCTGACCCTGCCGTCGCGGCGGCGCGCAAGGGCGCAGCGGGCGGCGGCGATATCGGGCCCGCGCGGCAAGGGTTTCTGGACCCGCTGGGCACCGGCCTGGAAGATCAAGACCTCAGGCAGCGCCTATCGAATCAATTTCGACATTCATCGCGCCTTCAGCCTGTGGACCTGGGCCTTGCTGTCCGTGATCGCGTTCACGGCATTCTCGCTGAACCTCTATTTCGAGGTGTTCTCGCCGTTGATGAAGACCGTGTCCAACTACACGTCGACACCCTACGAGCAGCGACCATATCGTCATCTCGACGATCCGATCGAGCCGAGGATGACCTATGCGGAGATCGCCGCGCGCGCCGCGGCCGACGGCAAGGCGCGCGGCTGGACCACACCGATCGGTTCGATCAATTATGGTCCGGCGCATGGCGTCTATGCGGTCGCATTCTTCGAGCCGGGCGACGAACATGGCGCCGCGGGCGTCGGGCCGGCGCAGCTTTACTACGACAGCGAGGATGGCCGTCCGCTCGGCGAGCGGCTGCCATGGGTCGGCACCGCGGCCGACGTGTTCGTGCAGATGCAGTTTCCGTTGCATTCCGGCCGGATCGCCGGCCTGCCCGGGCGCATCCTGATCTCGCTGATGGGATTGGTGGTCGCGGCGCTGTCGGTGACGGGCGTCGTGATCTGGTGGCGCAAACGTCGTGCGCGGATTGGCGCGCGAGAGACGATGCGCACTCGCTCCGCGAGGCGCCTTGCGCCGGCGGAATAGGCCGGGCGCCCTGTGGGCATCTTACACCGGGCGGCAAATGCATTCGGGAGCGACGGCGGCCGCTCCCGAGGCAGTCCGTCTTCGCAATCAGTCCGTCACAGGTTCATCTGCATCGGCTCCGGATAGTAGTGGAAGCCTTCGCCGGCCTTGGCGACGTGGCCGTAGCCCGGCCAGGCGAAGTGATAGGACATCACGGCCGTCTTGTTCGCGGCCAGCATCTCCAGCAGCTTGACCCGCGACGCCGCCGCCTGCTTCGGATCGGTGTCGTAGGAGAATTCCATCCGCGGCCGCTCCAGCAGCAGCACCGCGTGATGCGAGAGGTCGCCGAGGAAGGCGAAGGATTTGCCGCCCGAGCTCACCATGAAGATGGTGTGGCCCACGGTGTGGCCGGGCGCTGCGATTGCCGTCACGCCGGGCAGGAATTCCTGGCCGTCCTTGAAGAACACGATGCGGTCGCGCACCGGCAGCAGGTTCTTGCGGGCATGCACGATGAAATCCTTCAACGGGCTGCCCATCTTGCCTTCGTCGGTCCAGAACTCGAGATCGCTCTGGGCGATGTAATATTGCGCATTCGGGAACAGCGGCTTGTCGTCGGCGCCGACAATGCCGCCGATATGATCGATATGCGCGTGCGACAGCACGACCGCGTCGATGTCCTCCGGCTTGATGCCGGCTTCCTTCATGCTCTTCTGCTGCCGCCCGGTGGTCTTGCCGAACAGTTGCGACGTGCCCATGCCGGTGTCGAACAGGATCAGCTTGTCGCCGGTGTTGACGATCGGCGAATTCTGCTCGAGCACGACATTGTCGGGCGAGAGGAAGTTGTCGGAGAGCATCTTCTTCACCTCCTCCTTCGGCACGCCGGTGAAGGTGCCGGAGGGGTCGCCGAGCGGAAGCGGCCCGTCGGATACGACGGTCACTTCGGCTTCGCCGAGCATGAAGCGGTGCCAGTAGGGTGTCTGCGTGCCGAGCTTCGGCGCGCGTGCCTGTGCGGTGCCCCCGAGCAGGGTGCTGGCGCCGAGACCGGCACCGAGCGCGAGCAAGGATCGTCGTGAGACATTGAGCGTCATAACGTCTTCCTCCAGAATTTTTATAAGATTTTCGCGTTGTGCCCGCGCGTTGACCCGCTGCTTGACCTGACGCAGGCAAGCGGATGCTGCCCTCGCCCGCGCAAGCTGGCAAGAAGAATAAGGAGAACGCATGCGCGATCGAACGCTGGCTAAAATTTCAGCCAGCTGTGCGGCGCACAAGGGAGGATTATTTCGCGGCGCGCTTCTTCTCGATGGTATCCCAGATCATCGCCGCGACGTCGGGGCCATTGAGCCGTTGGATTGCGCGGATGCCGGTCGGCGAGGTGACGTTGATCTCGGTCAGGTTGCCGTCGATCACGTCGATGCCGACGAACAGCAGGCCGCGTTCGCGCAGCGCCGGTCCGAGCGTGGCGCAGATTTCGCTCTCGCGATCCGAGAGTTCGGTCGCCGTGGCTGCGCCGCCACGGACCATGTTGGAGCGCAGATCGTCCGCCGCCGGCACGCGGTTGACGGCGCCGGCGAACTCGCCGTCGACCAGGATGATGCGCTTGTCACCATGCTTCACCTCGGGGAGGAAGCGCTGGATCACCCAGGGCTCCTTGAACGTGACGGAGAACATGTCGAACAGCGAGCCGAAGTTCATGTCCTGCGGCATCACGCGGAAGACGGCGGCGCCGCCATGGCCGTGCAGCGGCTTCATGACGACGGCGCCATGCTGGTCGCGGAATGCGTTGATCTCGTCGAGATCGCGCGAGATCAGGGTCGGCGGCATCAGCTTCGGGAAGTTCATCACGAACAGCTTTTCCGGCGCGTTGCGCACGCTGGCCGGGTCGTTGACGACCAAGGTCTTCGGATGGATGCGCTCGAGGAAATGGGTCGAGGTGATGTAGGCGAGGTCGAACGGCGGATCCTGGCGCAGCAGCACGACGTCGAAGCCGTTGAGCGCCTCGCGCTTCGGCTCGCCCAGCGTGAAGTGATTGCCGACCTCGTCGCGCACGGTGAGAGGCTGCACCGGCGCCACCAGCTCCTCGCCGCGCAGCGACAGCTTGTCGGGCGTGTAGTAGGAAATGCCGTGGCCGCGCTTTTGCGCCTCGAGCAGCAGCGCAAAGGTCGAATCGCCGCGAATATTGATGCGCGCGATGGGATCCATCTGGACGGCGATCTTCAATTTCATAGGCATGTTCCGCGAGGTCTGAGGATAGCGTTAAGGGCTTGCATCGAATGCCGCTAACAAATGGCGCGGCAGGCTCTTCGGCGCAATCAGCACGGCGTCGAATCTGAGCTCGAATTCGGCATGTTCGGGATGCGCCATCAGCCAGGCCTGGGCGGCATTGATGATGCGCAGCTGCTGCCGCGGCGTCACCGCATAGGCGGCGTCGTCGAGGCTGGCCCGGGCCTTGACCTCGACGAAGGCCAGCAGATTGCGCCGGCGCACCACCAGGTCGATCTCGCCAAAGGGGGTGCGGAAGCGTCGTGCCAGGATGCGATAGCCCTTGGCGATCAGAAGCGCTGCGGCGCGGCTCTCCGCCGAGATGCCGGTCCGGAACGCCGCGACGCGCTCGGGCGAGGCGCTGTCAGTCTTCGCCATTGCCGTCCCCGATGGTCTTCGCAAGCTCGAGGGCACGGGCATAGACCTCGCGGCGCGGCCGACCCGACAGTTCGACCGCATGGGCGACCGCATCCTTGACGCTGCCGCGGCCGAGTTGCGCCCGCAGCAGATCGTCGAACGTATCCTGGTCCATCACCCCGGCATCATCGGCCGGCGGTCCGATGACCAGCACGAACTCGCCGCGCGTTTCCAGCGCGTCCGCGCCTGCCGCCAGCGCGGCGACCGGCGCGCGCGTGATCTCCTCGTGCAGCTTGGTCAGCTCGCGGCAGATCGCGGCATCGCGGCCGGCCATGATCGCGGCGAGATCGCGCAGCGTGTCCTGTACGCGATTGCCGGATTCGAACATCACGAGCGTCGAATCGACCCTCGCCAGCTCGTTGAGCCGGGCGCGGCGCGCGTGCTCCTTGGCGGGCAAAAATCCCTCGAAGAAAAACCGGTCGGTCGGCAATGCCGCGACCGACAACGCCGTCAGCACCGATGATGGCCCCGGCACCGCGATGACGGCATGCCCGGCGGCGCAGACGTCGCGCACCAGCTTGAAGCCGGGATCGGAGATCAGCGGCGTGCCGGCGTCGGAAACCAGCGCGATCGCGGCGCCCTGCGCCAGCCGCTCCAGGATTTTGGGGCGGGCCTGGGCCGCATTGTGCTCGTGGTAGAGCGCAAGCTCGGCGGCGATCGCATAACGCTCGGTCAGCCGGCGGGTGATCCTTGTGTCCTCGCAGGCGATGACGTCGACACCGGCCAGCGTCTCCAGCGCGCGAAGGGTGATGTCGGCGAGATTTCCGATCGGGGTCGCGACCAGATGGAGCCCGGGTGCTGCCCTTGGCGCAGCCAATTGCTGGCCGCCGATCGAAAATGTTCTGGCCGCAGCGCCTGTCGTGGCATCCGAACTGTGGAGGGAACTGGCTTTTGCGCGCATAATGCCAATCTAGAGGGATGGCGGCGCTTGCGCCACATCCGCAAACGGCGGTGACGGAACGCTGGCTGACGGGGGAATGGAGGCCGCGGCAAGGGCGCCGCGGGGCCATAATCCTTTTGTTTTAGTTAACTATTCGCCGAGAATATGCCTGAATCCACCCGCCTCATCAGAGCTGGATGGAGTCCTGGCTGATCACGGTCGGCCAAGAGAAGAGAGACGATGGAAGGCCCGCATCACCGCAAGTCCCCGCCGTCGGGCACCACCCGGCGGACCGCGCTCGGCCTCATCGTGGGCGCGCCGCTGCTGACGGCCTGTTCCGGCGTGCAGCAAAGCTTGAGCCAGTTTTCCAGCCCGTTCGGCGGCAACCAGGAAGGCGGTCCTGCCGGCCCGCAGCAGCAGCCGCAGGCGGTCGGCACCGGGCAGGTCAAGATCGGCCTGATCCTGCCGCTGTCGGCGTCCGGCAATGCCGGGCTTGCCGCCCAGTCGATGCGGAACGCGGCCGAAATGGCGCTGGCGGAATTTCAGAACCCGAACATCCAGCTCCTGATCAAGGACGATGGCGGCAGCCCGCAGGGCGCATCGCAGGGTGCCCAGCAGGCACTGTCCGAAGGCGCCGAGATCATTCTGGGACCGCTGTTCGCAGGCTCGGTGCCGGCCGTCGCGCAACTGACGCGGCCGCGCGGAACCTCGGTGATCGCGTTCTCCACCGATTCGAGCGTGGCCGGGCGCGGCGTCTATCTGCTGAGCTTCCTGCCGGAGTCCGACATCAACCGCATCGTCGACTACTCGGCGGGGATCGGAAAGCGCTCGTTCGCCGCGATGGTGCCGGACAACGCCTATGGCAACGTGGTCGAGGCCGCGTTCAAGCAGGCGGTCGGCCGCAAGAACGGCCGCGTCGTCGCATTCGAGAAATATGGCGCCGATCGCGCGACGCCGGCGCGAACCGTGGCGCAGGCGCTCGGCCAGGCCGATGCGCTGCTGATCGCCGACGATGGTGATTCGGTGGTCGCGACCGCCGATGCCTTGACCGCAGCCGGCGCCAATCTGCGCAACATTCAGCTGCTCGGCACCGGGCTGTGGGACAATCCGCGGGTGTTCGCGAGCCCCGTCTTGCAGGGTGGCCTCTACGCCGCGCCCGATCCGTCCGGCTTCCGCAGCTTCGCCGGCCGCTACCGCGGCAAATATGGCGGCGAGCCCGTGCGCACCGCGACGCTTGCCTATGATGCCGTGGCGCTGATGGCGGCGCTCGCGCGCACGCAAGGGGCGCAGCGCTTTGCGCCGGAGACATTGACCAATCCGTCCGGCTTTGCCGGTATCGACGGTCTGTTCCGCTTCCGCTCCGACGGCACCAATGAGCGTGGCCTTGCGGTCATGAAGGTGGCCTCAGGCGGCAGCACGCCGGTAGCAGGCTCGCCGAAGAGCTTCGGCGCTTGATTTTCGTCGGGCGGTCAAGCTGCCTTGTCGAGCGCCGGCACCCGCCAGCTCCTTTGCATGGGGTTGTTTTCGATATTTTGGCAGCGTGCACATAGAGCGGTTTCGAGCGAAGTGGATACCGGTTCGCGTGAAGAAAACGCGTCAAAACAAGAATCTAGAGCCTCGTTCCGATTCAATCGGAACGGGATAGGTTCTAGGCGGCGAGATCCGCAACGACCGCGTCGAGCACCGGGAATCCCGACGTCGTCACCCGCAGTCGTCCGTCGGCGTCGACGGCGATCGCGCCTTCCTCGCGCAGCATCGCGATCCGGTGCGGGTCGAGCTGGCGGCCGGAGAGCTTCGCATAGCGCTTGGGATCGATGCCCTCGGCGAGCCGCAGCCCCATCAGCAGAAACTCGTCGGCGCGTTCTTCGCTGTTGAGGCTGTCATCGCTGACGACGCCGTGACCGCGCTCCTCGACGTTCAACAGCCACGCCTCGGGACGCCGCTCGGTTGCGGTCGCGTGCCTGACGCCATCGATGTCGAGCCTTCCATGTGCGCCCGGGCCGATGCCGGCATATTCCTCACCGCGCCAGTAGACGAGGTTGTGCTTGCACTCCGCGCCGGCGCGGGCGTGATTGGAGATCTCATAGGCCGGCAACCCTTCGCGGGCGCAGACCTCCTGCGTCACGTCGTAGAGCGCGCGCGCGGTCGCTTCGTCCGGCGTCTGCAATTTGCCGGCGGCATGCAGCCCGAAGAACGGCGTGCCTTCCTCGATCGTGAGCTGGTACAGCGACAGATGCTCGGCCGCTTCCGAGATCGCCTGCTTAAGTTCATCGGCCCACATCCGCGGCGTCTGGTCGGGGCGGGCATAGATCAGATCGAACGAGTAACGGTCGAACGCAGAGCGCGCGATCGCGACCGCGTCGAGCGCCTCGCGCGCGGTGTGCAGGCGGCCTAGCGCTTTCAGCGAGGCGTCATCGAGCGCCTGCACGCCGAGCGAGACGCGGTTGACGCCGGCTGCGCGATAGCCGCGAAAGCGCGTCGCCTCGACGCTGGTCGGATTGGCCTCGAGCGTGACCTCGACATCGCGCGCCACCTGCCAGTGCTTGCCGATCGCATCGAGCACGGCACCGACGGTCTTCGGCTGCATCAGCGACGGCGTGCCGCCGCCGAGGAAGATCGAGGACACCTGCCGCCCCGGCACGCGCGCGGCCGTCGTCTCGATCTCGCGGGCGAACGCGCGCACGAAACGCTCCTCGTCGACCGGCGCATGCCGCACATGGCTGTTGAAATCACAATACGGGCATTTCGACAGGCAGAACGGCCAGTGCACGTAGACGCCGAAGACTTCTCGGTCAGCGTGGCTCAAGGCAGATCTCCGCGAGCTTCACGAAGGCGCGGGCGCGATGCGACAGGCCGAGCCCGAGCGGCGGCAGGCCGTGCTTCTCGATGCTGGTCATCTCGCCGAAGGTCCGCGTGTAGCCGTCGGGCAGGAAGGCCGGATCGTAGCCAAAGCCGGCGGTGCCACGCGGCGGCCAGACCAGGGTTCCATCGACGCGGGCCTCGACCTCCTCGAGATGATCGTCGGGCCAGGCCAGGCACAACGCCGACACGAAGTGCGCCTTGCGCCGGTCCGGTGCGGTGGCGCCGCGTTCCTGCAGCAGCCGCTCGATCCGCGTCATCGCCGCCATGAAGTCCTTGCCCTCGCCGGCCCAGCGCGCCGAGTAGATCCCGGGCGCTCCGTCGAGCGCATCGACCACGAGGCCGGAATCGTCGGCGAAGGCGGGCAGTCCGGTCGCCTTCGCTGCCGCGATCGCCTTGATCGCCGCGTTGGCGCGAAAATTGTTGCCGGTCTCCTCGGGCTCGGCGAGGTCGAGCTCGCCGGCCGACACCACCTCCACGCCGTGCGGCGCCAGCAGTTCCCGCATCTCGGCAAGCTTGCCGGGATTATGGGTGGCGATGACGAGCCTTCCGGTGATTCGGCGGTGCATGACCAATCTGACTACGCCACCGCGATCTTTTGCAAGTCGACCAGACGCGCGACACCTTTGCGCGCCAGCGCCATCAGCGCCAGGAATTCGCCTTCCGAGAACGGCGTCTTCTCGGCGGTGCCCTGCACCTCGATGATCCGGCCGTCGCCGGTCATGACGAAATTGGCGTCGGTGTCGGCCTCGGAATCCTCGGCATAGTCGAGATCGAGCACCGGCGTGCCCTGGTAGATGCCACAGGAGATCGCCGCCACATTGTCGCGCAACACGTTGGTCTTCAGCATGTTGCGGGTCTTCATCCAGTTGATGCAGTCGGCCAGCGCCACCCAGGCACCGGTGATCGAGGCGGTGCGGGTGCCGCCGTCGGCCTGGATGACGTCGCAATCGACCGTGATCTGGCGTTCGCCGAGCGCCTCGAGATCGACGGCCGCGCGCAGCGAGCGGCCGATCAGCCGCTGAATCTCGACCGTCCGGCCGCCCTGCTTGCCGGCCGAAGCCTCGCGGCGGGTGCGTTCCAGGGTGGCACGCGGCAGCATGCCGTATTCGGCGGTGACCCAGCCGCGGCCCTGGCCCTTCAGCCACGGCGGCAATCGCTCTTCCAGCGTGGCGGTCACCAGCACATGGGTGTCGCCGAACTTCACCATGCAGGAACCCTCGGCATATTTGACGACGCCGCGTTCCAGCGACACGGGACGCAGTTCATCGGGTGCACGGCGGCTTGGCCGCATGAAATCCTCCAGAAATCCGAGAAAATTGGCTGGCGGTGCTTGTAGGAGCGGGAAGGGGCAGCGGCAAGGGTTTTGGCGAGGGTTTTCGGCCCCGGTAGGGTCCGGTACGAGGGGGCCGAATGCATGCTTGTCATCGGCCTCCCGGATCGACAAATTATGCAGTAATTGTGAGGGACTGGAGTGTGACTCACCACGATCCGATTGGCCTGATCGCGCCGCATGCCGGGCTCGCCCAGCTCAACGAGCGTTCGCGCGACATTTTTCGTCAAATCGTCGAAAGCTATCTCGCGACCGGCGAGCCGGTCGGTTCGCGCAACATTTCGCGCCTGATCGCATTACCGCTGTCGCCGGCCTCGGTCCGCAATGTGATGTCGGATCTCGAGCAACTCGGCCTGATCTATGCGCCGCACACCTCCGCCGGCCGGTTGCCGACCGAACTCGGGCTGCGCTTCTTCGTCGATGCGCTGATGCAGGTCGGCGACCTCACCGAGGCCGAGCGTCAATCGATCCAGACCCAGCTTGCGGCCGTCGGCCGCGCGCAATCCGTTGAGGCCGCGCTCGGCGAGGCCTTGACGCGGCTGTCGGGCCTGACCCGCGCCGCGGCGGTGGTGCTGACGCAGAAGTCGAATGCACGGCTGAAGCATATCGAGTTCGTCCGGCTGGAGCCGGAAAAGGCGCTGGTCGTGTTGGTCGGCGAAGACGGCCAGGTCGAAAACCGCGTGCTGGCACTGCCGCCGGGTGTTCCATCCTCAGCCCTGACCGAGGCGACCAATTTCCTCAATGCGCGGATCCGCGGCCGGACGCTGGCCGAAGCGCGGCTCGAGCTCGAGACGGCACTGACGCAAAACCGCGCCGAGCTCGATCAGCTCACGCAGAAGGTGGTCGCGGCGGGCATTGCGAGTTGGTCCGGCGGCGAGAACGAAGACCGCCAGCTGATCGTGCGCGGTCACGCCAATCTGCTCGAGGACCTGCATGCGCTCGACGATCTCGAGCGCATCAAGTCGCTGTTCGACGATCTCGAAACCAAACGCGGCGTGATCGATCTGCTCGGCCGCGCTGAGCGCGGCGAGGGCGTGCGGATCTTCATCGGCTCGGAGAACAAGCTGTTCTCGCTGTCGGGTTCCTCGACCATCATCGCGCCCTACGGCGACGCCCAGGGGCGGATCGTGGGCGTCCTCGGCGTGATCGGACCGACACGGCTGAACTATGCGCGGGTGATCCCGACCGTCGATTATGCCGCGCGCATCGTCAGCAAGATGCTCGGCGGCTGACCGGAGGGCGATTTCGCTTTCATTTGACGGGTTTTCTTCACCCAAGCCGGAGATCCCAGTTCCCGAGACCGGTATGTTGCGCTTGATTTTCGCCGCCCAAAGCACGATATCCCGGCAAGCAATCCCCAAGATTTGAACCGACGCGACTTTTCGAGAAGGCAAGCCATGACCGATCCGAACCGGGCCAATGACAACACCGAGAATTCGGCGCCGACGGGTGAGCCCGTGGTCTCGAAACCCTACATCATGCCTGACGAGCCCGAGGCCGGATCGGCGGAGGCGCTGACCAAGGAGCTCGCCGAGGCGCGCGACCGGACGCTGCGCACCCTGGCCGAGATGGAGAATCTCCGCCAGCGCACCCGCCGCGAGGTCGCCGACGCCAAGACCTACGGCATCACCGGCTTTGCCCGCGACGTGCTCGATATCGCCGACAACCTGCAGCGCGCGCTCGATGCGGTGCCAGCCGAGACCAAGGAAGCCGCCGATCCCGGCCTGAAGGCGCTGATCGAAGGCGTCGAGCTGACCGAACGTTCGCTGCTCAACGCGCTGGAGAAGAACGGCGTCAAGAAGTTCGACCCGATCGGCGAGAAGTTCGATCCGAACTTCCAGCAGGCGATGTTCGAGGTGCCCGATCCGTCGGTGCCGTCGGGCACCGTGGTGCAGGTCGTGCAGGCCGGTTACATGATCGGCGAGCGCATCCTGCGTCCGGCGCTGGTCGGCGTCTCCAAAGGCGGCGCCAAGGCCGCCCCGACCGCCGACATCACCGCCTGATCCGTCCGATCCCGGACACCCGTCTGTGAGCTCGCGGATTGCGCGGGCTCACGGTCGCGGCTTCTCGTGTGCCTTCGGCCAATAGGTGCCGAAGCTCCAGAGATTTCCTTCCGGATCGCGGCAGGCGAAGTCGCGGCTGCCATAATCCGTGTTTCGCAGTTCCATCTCGATCTTCGCTCCGGCAGCCTTGACCTTCGCGTGCAGCGCGTCGGGATCGTCGACGGCGATATAGATCGAGTCGGTGCGGCGGTTGTCGAGGTCGCCGACCAGCCTGCCATATGCGTCGTCGCGGCTCTGGCCCAGCATCAGCATCGAGGAACCAAAGGCGAGCTCGGCGTGATGGATCACGCCGCCATCGCGGTAGACGACGTGTTCGGTGAACCCAAGCACCGTCGTGAGCCAATTGGTCATCGCCTCGGCATCCTTGCAGCGCAGGGTCGGGTAGATGCGGGGCGGTTCGATGTCGTGCGTCATGGTCGCTCACCTCCTTGGCTGACGGCGCCATCCTGCACGGGGCAACGCGGCGTTGGCTTGAAGGTTTGTTACCAGTCCGCCAGCCCATCGCCGGCGTGAACCAGCCGGCGGTCGGTCAGCGCCCGGCGGCGCGACCAGGCGGTTGGCGGTTCGCCTGCGAATTCGACGAACTCGCGGGCGAGATGGGCCTGGTCGGCATAGCCGCTTTCCGCCGCGATCCCCGCCCAGCCAAGCGCTGCGCCGCTTTGCGCCAGCCGGCTCGCCCGGTGAAACCGCATCATGCGCGCCAGCGATTTGGGGGCGAGGCCGAGTTCGGACCGAAACCGGCCAGCCAGATGCTTGCGGCTCCAGCCGATCTCGTCGGCCAATGCCGTGATGCTGATAGCGCCGGCCGAACGCGCCAGTTTTCGATAGGCGAACGCGACTTCGGGAGACGGCATGTGGCCGGCGCGGCGCAGCACGAACGCCTCGATCAGGTCGAAGCGGCGCTGCCAGCAGGTCACGGCGCCGAGCTGTTCGCGCAGACGACGGCCATCATGGCCGAGCACATCGTCGATATCGACCATGCGCCCGACCAGGTCGGTCACGGCGCCGCCGAAGAAGCCGTAGGCGCCGAGCGGGGTGAAATCGACCTGCACGCAGGCGGCGCGCCCGTCGGACTCGATGTAGACAGGCCCGGCATGCAGGCCGGCGGCGAAGCTGAGCTGACGATCGGCCGCACCGGGCTCGCGCGACAGCGCGATCAGGAACGGCGAGCCGAAACTGATGATCAGCGGGACGATCAGCGGCGCGGTCTGCCGCTGCGCGAACCGGCCCGTTGCGGTCTCGCGATAACCGGTGATCCGGACGATCAGGCCAGCCATGCGCGGCGACGGCAGGCGCTGCGCGAGATCGAATGCATGAGGTGACGCAGGCTCGGCCATGCGAATCTCGCGAGGCTGCGTCTTACGCGATATCCGAGGACTGGATGCGCTTGACGCCGGCCTTGGCCATGTCGTCCCAGGCCTTGGCGAGCGATCCCTGGGTGTCGATGCCGCGGCAGGCATCTTCCACCACATAGGTCTCGAAGCCGGCCTTGCGCGCATCGAGCGCGGTCCATGCCACGCAGAAATCGGTGGCGAGCCCGGCCACGAAAACCCGCTCGACGTTGCGCGCCTTGAGATAGGCGGCGAGCCCGGTGGTGGTCTTGCCGTCGGCCTCGGTGAAGGCGGAGTAGCTGTCGACGTCCTTGTGAAAACCCTTGCGGATGATCAGCTCGGCCTGCGGGATCGCGAGTTCCTTCGACAGCGATGCGCCGTCGGTGCCCTGCACGCAGTGGTCGGGCCACAGCACCTGCTTGCCATAGGCAAGGTCGACGGTCTCGAACGGCTTCTTGCCGGAATGGGTCGAGGCAAAGGAGATGTGTCCGGGCGTGTGCCAGTCCTGCGTCATCACCACATTGGCAAAGCTCTTGGCGATCCGGTTGATCACCGGCACCACCTGCTCGCCGTCCTTCACGGCAAGGCTGCCGCCGGGCAGGAAGCAGTTCTGGACGTCGATCACGAGCAGCGCGGAGCCGTCGTCGGGCTTGATCGCAGCCGCCCAGAGATGTTTTGGAACCAGCGCCGCAAGCGCCAGCGTACCGAGCCCTGCAACGACCTGTCGTCGATCCAACATCGCGCCCCTCCTCGCTCTGATAACCGTGCGAGGAGGCTAGTTCCGTTCGTGGAGCTGCGAAAGTCCGATTTTTCGGCGGGCCTGTCAGCCGCGCGGCTGGATGCCGTCGCGCACCGCGCGGAAGCGCGGGAAGGCCTTCTCCCAATCGGTGCGCGGGGAGCTGCCGATGATGCGCATCGATGTTTGCGCGCCGAACCGCAGCCATTGCACGATGGTCACCGGGGTATTGTCCTTGCCGCTGACGGCGTCGATGCGCGTCTCGAAGCCGGGCTGGCCGTCGATCCGGATCGGTTCGGACATGGTGATCCGCCCGTCGCGCACGCCGGGGATCGTGGTGGCTATCTGCTGGGCGAAGCGGCCGCGATCATCCGGTGTGGCCGGGGCCGAGCCGATGATGCCAAGCAGCATAAAGGGCTTGGTCTCAAGGCCCTTGTCGTCGCCGTCGGCCATCAGCAGCGCCGCGCCCGGCGCCAGCATGCGGACATTCTTGAAGCTGCTGAGCTCGGTGACCTTGAACGGCATCATGCCGAGCTGTTCGTCGACCGGCACCTCGTTGCGGATCTGGGCGGTGGCGAACATCTGCCGCACGGCGTCGTCGGTGTAGATCTTGCTCGCGTTCTCCGGCACCTGCACCGCGACATAGCCGGAGAAGGTCGGTCCCGGCAGGATCATGGAATAGCGCCGCACATTGGTGGTGCCGTCACGCGCGCTCTCCACGGTGTAATAGGCGAGGCCGGCCGGCGTCTCGAGGCTCTCCGGCTTGATGTTTCCGCTACCAGCCGGGTTGGCCTTGAAGGCGCTCACGACCTCGTTGTAGGCGTCCGCGGGCAGATCGGCGATCAAGACCTTCACGCCCTGGTCCTCGGTCTCGAAGCCGATGAACGACTTGGCGCGGTTGAGGCCCACCAGCGGCTTCATCCCGACATGCGCGCCCGGCGGAAACACCACGTCGGTGGCAAAGCCACGACAGGTGGCAGCAAGCAGCAAGGCAACCGCAACGAGAAGTCGAAAAGGCGTCATGGGGGATCTACCGGTTTTGCTTGGTGGCCGCGCAACGGGGCCGGTGCAGGGCTGGATGGCCTCTTTCAGTCGGACCGCTTTTAGCGGTTTTGATGACCCTGCAACAGGCCGCCAAAGCCGCGCTCCGGGCCTGCAGGCCCGATTCCATGGGCTTTTCGTCCCGATTGGCTGGCACTTTCCAGTTTCCCGACGTTTCCGACGATCGGCCACCAGCGGCCAAACAGCGCGCCCTCGGCCTGCGCCCGCTTCCGCATACGACGTTTGTGAGTGTTCACTCAACAGCGCGGACGTCGCGTGGCGGATGTTCGCGGTCGACGGCGTGCCGCATCATTGCCGATTTGTTAACTTGGATCGGGCTTGAACCGGCGCTGCAGCCGGGCTGACACAATCTTTCAAACGTCAGTCTTTTCAGGCCTCAACGTTGCGTCCAGTCCTTGCGGGCAGGACCCTCTCTCCTATATCAGGCTCACCGTCGCAATATCGCGAGTATGTGAACGTCTGGGGGTTCGGTACGGAGCGCCGTCAGGGCCCAACCAACCTGCCGTAGCAAAGAGGATATCAAAACCATGGGTAAGGTCATTGGGATCGACCTCGGCACCACGAATTCGTGCGTCGCCGTAATGGATGGCAAGAACGCCAAGGTGATCGAGAATGCCGAGGGCATGCGAACGACGCCGTCGATCGTTGCTTTCACTGACGATGGCGAGCGCCTCGTCGGCCAGCCGGCGAAGCGCCAGGCGGTGACCAATCCCGAGCGTACGTTCTTTGCGGTGAAGCGCCTCATTGGCCGCCGCTATGACGACCCGATGGTCGAGAAGGACAAGAAGCTCGTTCCCTACAAGATCGTAAAGGCATCGAACGGCGACGCCTGGGTCGAAGCCGATGGCAAGACCTATTCGCCCTCGCAGGTCTCGGCCTTCATTCTGCAGAAGATGAAGGAGACCGCTGAGGCGCATCTCGGCCAGAAGGTCGAGCAGGCCGTCATTACGGTTCCCGCCTATTTCAACGACGCGCAGCGTCAGGCCACCAAGGACGCCGGCAAGATCGCCGGCCTCGAAGTGCTGCGCATCATCAACGAGCCGACGGCTGCCGCGCTCGCCTACGGTCTCGACAAGTCGAAGTCCGGCACGATCGCCGTGTACGACCTCGGCGGCGGCACCTTCGACGTCTCGATCCTCGAGATCGGCGACGGCGTGTTCGAGGTGAAGTCGACCAACGGCGACACCTTCCTCGGCGGTGAAGATTTCGACATGCGCCTGGTCGGCTATCTCGCCGACGAATTCCAGAAGGAGCAGGGCATCAACCTGCGCAACGACAAGCTTGCCCTGCAGCGCCTGAAGGAGGCTGCGGAGAAGGCCAAGATCGAGCTGTCGTCGACCACGCAGACCGAAATCAACCTGCCGTTCATCACGGCTGACCAGACCGGTCCGAAGCATCTGACGATGAAGCTGACCCGCGCCAAGTTCGAGGCGCTGGTGGCCGATCTCGTCGAGAAGACCATCGAGCCGTGCCGCAAGGCGCTGAAGGATGCCGGCCTGACCGCCGGCGAGATCGGCGAAGTGGTGCTGGTCGGCGGCATGACCCGCATGCCGAAGATCCAGGAAGTCGTGAAGCAGTTCTTCGGCAAGGAGCCGCATAAGGGCGTCAATCCCGACGAGGTCGTCGCGATCGGCGCTGCGATCCAGGCCGGCGTGCTGCAGGGCGATGTCAAGGACGTGCTGCTGCTCGACGTGACCCCGCTGTCGCTGGGCATCGAGACGCTGGGCGGTGTGTTCACCCGCATCATCGACCGCAACACCACGATCCCGACCAAGAAGAGCCAGGTGTTCTCGACCGCCGAAGACAATCAGGGCGCAGTCACCATCCGGGTCTTCCAGGGCGAGCGTGAAATGGCGGCCGACAACAAGATGCTCGGCCAGTTCGACCTGATGGGTATTCCGCCGGCTCCGCGCGGCATGCCGCAGATCGAGGTGACCTTCGACATCGACGCCAACGGTATCGTCAACGTCTCGGCCAAGGACAAGGCGACCGGCAAGGAACAGCAGATCCGGATCCAGGCATCCGGCGGTCTGTCCGAGGCCGACATCGACAAGATGGTCAAGGACGCCGAGGTCAACGCGGCCGAGGACAAGAAGCGCCGTGAGGCTGTCGACGCCAAGAACCATGCCGACGGTCTGGTTCACTCGACCGAGAAGGCTCTGGCCGAACACGGTTCGAAGATCGCCGACACCGAGCGCCGCGCGATCGAAGACGCCGTCAGCGACCTCAAGGAAGCGCTGAAGGGCGACGACGCCGAGGCGATCAAGGCCAAGACCAACACGCTGGCGCAGGCTTCGATGAAGCTCGGCGAGGCCATGTACAAGCAGCAGGCCGAGGCCGATGCGGCCAAGGACGCTGCTAAGGATGACGTTGTCGACGCGGAGTTCACCGAGGTCGACGACGACAAGAACAACAAGAAGTCTGCTTAAGCGCGGATTTGCGATCATGACCCTCACACCAATGAGCACGCGCCGCGTCTCGGAGGAGTGGGGGTCATTTTTCTTTAAGGCGATCGCTGCATCTTCCAGACAGGCGCAATCCTTGACGCAATCGTCAGCGCAATCTTTGGCGATCGCGATGAACTTCGGACGGAATTGAAGGATGTCCACCAAGCGCTGCTATTACGAGACCCTCGAGGTTGAGCGGAACGCGGACGAGACCAAGCTCAAATCGGCTTTCCGCAAGCTCGCGATGAAATGGCATCCGGACAAGAATCCGGGCGACGCCACCAGCGAAGTCCGATTCAAGGAAATCAACGAAGCCTATGAGGTGCTGAAGGACGGCGACAAGCGCGCCGCCTATGACCGCTTCGGCCATGCCGCTTTCGAGCAGGGCATGGGCGGTGGCGGCCCCGGCTTCGGCGCCGGCTTCGCCTCATCCTTCTCCGACATTTTCGAAGACCTGTTCGGCATGGCCGGGCAGCGTCGCAGCGGCGGCCGCGAGCGCGGAGCCGACCTGCGCTACAACATGGAGATCACGCTCGAGGAGGCCTTCCAGGGCAAGACCGCGCAGATCGAGATCCCGGTCTCGGTCACCTGCGAATCCTGCTCGGGCACCGGCGCCAAGGCCGGCACCAAGCCGAAGACCTGCTCGCATTGCGGCGGCGCCGGCCGTGTCCGGCAGGCCCAGGGCTTCTTCACGCTGGAGCGGACCTGTCCCGGCTGTCAGGGTCGCGGCCAGATGATCGAGGATGCCTGCACCTCCTGCGCCGGTTCCGGCCGGGTGACGCGCGAGCGCACGCTGTCGGTCAACATTCCCCCGGGCGTCGAGGACGGCACCCGCATTCGTCTCGCCGGTGAAGGCGAGGCCGGTGTCCGCGGCGGACCGCCCGGCGACCTCTACATCTTCCTGTCGCTGACCACGCACCAATTCTTCCAGCGCGACGGCGCCGACCTGCACTGCCGCGTGCCGATCTCGATGGTGACCGCAGCGCTCGGCGGCGAATTCGAGGTGCCGACCATCGACAAGGGCAAGACTAAGGTGAAGGTGCCTGCCGGCACCCAGTCCAGCCGGCGATTCCGCATCGCATCAAAGGGTATGCCGGTGCTCCGCTCGCGCCAGACTGGCGACATGTATGTCCAGGTCGTGGTCGAAACGCCGCAGAATCTGACCAAGAAGCAGCAAGAACTGCTGATGGAGTTCGAAAAGCTGTCGTCCGGCGCAACTCAGCCGGAGGCAGCGGGTTTCTTCTCTAAGGTCAAGGACTTCTTTGGCAATCGCTCCGTCTAGCCGCAGTCGTTATGCTTGACCGTAACGACTTCGATCTATACGTCTTTGTGACTGTTTTCTGACAACCGCTCGATTGTGCGGTCCCCGCCTGGTAGCGACATGCCTTTGCAATCGTCCGTGCGTGCGTCGAAGAAGCCCCTCCGTCTCGACGACGAGGTTCGATTTCTCCGTTCATGGATGGAGAAGCCGCTGCATATGGGCGCGGTGATGCCGTCCGGACGGCTGCTCGCCCGCACCATGGCGCAATATGTCGATCGCGACGCCGAGGGGCCGGTCGTCGAACTTGGACCCGGCACCGGGGCGATCACCAACGCGCTGATCGAGCACGGCGTCGACCAGAAGCGTCTCGTCCTGGTCGAATACAATCCCGGTTTCTGCGCGTTGCTGCGCGAACGTTATCCGCAGGCCAAGGTGGTCCAGGGCGACGCCTACAGGCTCCGCGACACGCTGTGGGATGTCATGAAATCTCCCGCCTCGGCCGTGGTCTCCGGCCTGCCGCTCGTCACCAAGCCGATGCTGACCCGCCTGAGGCTGGTCCGTGACGCTTTCCTGGCGCTCGCACCCGGCGCGCCGTTCATTCAGTTCACCTATTCGGTGGTGCCTCCGATTCCGAAGTCGCTGCCGGGCGTGTCCACAGAGGCCTCCGAGCGGATCTGGATGAACCTTCCGCCCGCGCGGGTCTGGGTGTATCGCAAGGGCTGACCACCCGGCGCCGTCGCGCCGGGCGAGCGCCTTACCTGCGATTTCAAAATGTCCGCGCTGAAAATCCTCGTGATCCCCGGATCGCTTCGGTCAGGCTCGCTCAATGCGAAGCTGGCTGCCGTGCTGGCGCACGAACTGGCGCAATCCGGCGCCGACGTCACCCGCATCTCGCTCGGCGATTTTCCGCTGCCGATCTATGATGGCGACCTGCAGGCGAAATCCGGCGTGCCGCAGCATGCCGTGAATCTGAAACGGATGATCGGCGCCCATCATGGCGTGCTGATCGTGACGCCGGAATACAATTCCTCGGTGCCGGCGCTGGTGAAGAACACGATCGACTGGGTGAGCCGCGTGCAGGATCCGCATGAGGTGCGAGGCCAAGTGTTCCACGGCCGCGCGTTCGCGATCTCAGCCGCATCCGGCAACCGGCTCGGCGGCACCCGCGCGCTCGCGGCGCTGCGCCTGATCCTGTCGGCGTGCCGCGCCACCGTGATCCCGAACCAGCTCGCGCTGTCATTCGCCGAGCAGGCCTATGACGATATGGATCATCTGAAGCACCAGGCCGACATCGACGCGATGCGCGCGCTGGTGCGGCAGCTGATCGACCATTCCCAACGCATGATGTGAGGTGACATGCAGCCAACCAGGATCGCTCCAAGAGACCGGTTGATCGTGGCGCTCGATCTGCCGTCCGTCGCCAGCGCCGAGGCGATGATCGACCGGCTCGGCGATGCCGTCACCTTCTACAAGATCGGCTATCAGCTCGGTTATGCCGGCGGCCTCATCCTGGCGAAGCAGCTTGCAGGCAGCGGCAAGAAGGTCTTCCTCGATCTGAAGCTGCACGACATCGGCAACACCGTCGCGCGCGGGGTCGAAAGCGTCGCCGGGCTTGGCGCGACCTTCCTCACCGTGCATGCCTACCCGCAGACCATGAAGGCGGCGGTCGAGGCACGCGCCGGCTCCGGCCTGAAGATCCTCGCGGTGACGGTGCTGACCTCCTACGACGACGCCGATCTGCATGCGGCGGGCTATCGCCTCAACGTCTCCGATCTCGTCGAAGCGCGCGCCAAACAGGCGCAGGCGCTTGGCGTTGACGGCCTCGTCAGCTCGCCCGAGGAGGCCGCCGCCTTGCGCAAGATCGTCGGCGACCAGATGAACCTGGTGACCCCGGGCATCCGCCCCGCAGGCTCGGCGACCGGCGACCAGAAGCGCATCATGACGCCGGCTCGCGCCATTGCCGCCGGCGCCGACTTTCTCGTGGTCGGACGTCCGGTGATGGAAGCCGCCGACCCGAAGGCATCAGCCGAAGCCATTCACGCCGAAATCGCCCAGGCGCTCGCCTGAACAACAAGAGGGAGAACAGAGATGGCGAAGGGATACTGGATTGGACGCGTCGACGTTCACAATGAGGAAGGCTACAAGCCCTACATGGCGGCCAACCCCGCCATCTTCCAGAAATTCGGCGGCAAGTTCATCGTTCGCGGTGGCAAGTTCACCGGCGTGGAGGGACAGAGCCGCTCCCGCAATGTCGTGATCGAATTCCCCGATTACGCGACCGCGCTCGCTTGCTACCAATCGCCGGAATACCAAGCCAACATCAAGGTGCGGCAGCCGCATTCGATCGCCGACCTCATCATCATCGAGGGGCACGACAGCCCATAGTCCGCACATCGGGTAGCCGGTTCGGTTGCCGGAACAGCCTTGGCTCGCTATATCGCGTGGAGAGGTGAGCCATGGCTGACATGCGTTTGATCGTTGCGGGAGCCGGCGGCCGGATGGGCCGCACGCTGACCCGGGTGATTTCCGAAACCCCGGGGGCGGTGCTGGTCGGCGCGCTGGAAGCGCCGGGCTCGGAACTGCTCGGCAAGGACGCCGGCGTGCTCGCCGGCCTCCCCGCCAATGACGTCAAGCTGTCGGCCGATCTGTGGTCGATGTCGGCCGGCGCCGACGGCATCCTGGATTTCACCGTGCCGGCCGCGACCATCGCCAACGTCGCGATCGCGGCCGAGCGCGGCCTCGTTCACGTCATCGGCACCACCGGGATGTCGCCGTCCGACGATGCGGTGATCCGCAGCGTGACCAACCGCGCCATCGTGGTGAAGTCAGGCAATATGAGCCTCGGTGTCAATCTGCTCGCCGCGCTCGTCAAGCGCGTCGCGCAATCGCTCGACCAGAGCTTTGACATCGAAATTCTCGAGATGCACCACAAGTCCAAGATCGATGCGCCGTCGGGCACCGCCTTGATGCTCGGCGAAGCCGCGGCCGCGGGACGCGGAATCGCGCTCGATCAGCATTCGGCGCGCGGCCGCGATGGTCTCACCGGCGCGCGGCGCGCGGGCGATATCGGCTTTGCCTCGTTGCGCGGCGGCACCGCGGCCGGCGATCACAGCGTGATCTTTGCCGGCCCCTCCGAGCGCATCACGCTCTCGCACCATGCAGAAGATCGCGCGCTGTTCGCGCAGGGCGCGCTGAAGGCAGCGCTGTGGGCGCATGGCAAGAAGCCAGGCATGTATTCGATGGCCGACGTCCTCGGGTTGAGCGACTGACACCGCTCGACGGAATGAAATCCAGCTAAGCGAAAACGGAATCTGAAATGAGTGATCGTCTCCTTGTGCTCGTTCGTCACGGTCAGAGCGACTGGAATCTGAAGAACCTGTTCACCGGGTGGAAGGACCCTGATCTCACCGAGCAGGGCGTCAACGAAGCGAACGAGGCCGGCCGCAAGCTGAAGGCGCAGGGCCTGTCGTTCGATGTCGCGTTCACCTCCGATCTTACCCGTGCGCAGCACACGCTGAAGCTGATGCTGGAGCAGATCGGCCAGACCGGATTGCCGACCACGAAGAATCTCGCGCTCAATGAACGCGATTACGGTGATCTCTCCGGCCTCAACAAGGACGACGCCCGCAAGAAGTGGGGCGAGGATCAGGTTCTGATCTGGCGCCGTTCCTACGACGTGCCGCCGCCCGGCGGCGAAAGCCTGAAGGACACGCTGGCGCGCACGCTGCCCTATTACGTACAGGAGATCCTGCCCGGCGTGCTGCGCGGCCAGCGCACGCTGATCGCCGCCCACGGCAATTCGCTGCGCGCGCTGATCATGGTGCTGGAGAAGCTGACGCCGGAGCAGATCCTCAAGCGCGAACTCGCCACCGGCGCGCCGGTGGTCTATCGGCTCAATGCCGATTCCACCGTTGCGTCCAAGGTCGATCTCGCGGGGTAGAGGTTTGATGTTGTCATTCCGGGGCGATGCGCAGCATCGAACCCGGAATCTCGAGATTCCCCGATGCGCAATTGCGCATCTGTGGTCTGGTCCTTCGGACCATCCCGTAATGACGAGATAGAGGTTAGTGCAATCCGACCTGGCCGGCTTCCCAGCCCAGCATCGCCTGCTTGCGGGTGATGCCCCAGTGATAGCCGGTCAGCGCGCCGCTCTTGCCGAGCGCGCGATGGCAGGGCACCACGAACGACACCGGATTGCGGCCGACCGCGGCGCCGACCGCGCGCGAGGCTTTCGGGCTGTTGATCTTGCAGGCGATGTCGGAATAGCTGACCGCGCGGCCCATCGGGACCTTGAGCAGCGTCTCCCACACCCGCACCTCGAAGTCGGTGCCGATCAAGACGACGCGCAGCGGCTGGTCCGCCCGCCACAACCTTGTATCGAACACGCGCTGCGCCAGCGCGGCGGTGCCGTCGGTGTCCTCGACATAGGTCGCGTTCGGCCAGCGCCGCTTCATGTCGGCGAATGCGGTCTGCTCGTCGCCGTGATCGGCGAAGGCAAGCCCCGCAAGCCCGCGATCCGTTGCGATCACGATCGCGGTGCCGAACGGCGAGGGATGGAAGCCGTAGCGCAGCGTCATGCCGCCGGCGCCGGTCTTCCATTCGCCCGGCGACATCGCCTCATGCGTGACGAACAGGTCGTGCAGCCGTCCCGGCCCTGACAGGCCGGAGTCGAGTGCCGCGTCGAGCACGCTGGCGGAATCGCGCAGCAGGTTCTTGGCGTGGTCCAGGGTCAGCGCCTGCATGAAAGCCTTCGGCGTCAGCCCGGCCCAGCGGCGGAACAGATGGTGCAACTCATCCGGCGTGACGGCGGCGGCATCGGCCATCGCTTCGATGGTCGGCTGTGTGCGCCAATGCTCCGAGATGAACGCGATGGCGCGCCGAACCGAGTCATAGTCGCGCAGCGCGGCGCTCTGGAGGCCCGGCTTGGCCAGGCGCTGGTCGTGTATGGCGAGTGTCATCATGGTGTCTGATTTAGGAGCCATGGCGCGTCCAAACCACCCGATTTCTGACAAGCATGATCCGGAAAAGTGGGGACCGGTTTTCCGGCAAGATCATGCTCAAAAGTAAGCTCGACTAGCGTCCCGAATCCGAAGTTCGTATCATTTGCCGCACCTTCGGAGCGAACTTCGGATTCGATAAGGACACTAGCAAACCTTTGATTCTAGTGTGCTTTATGAATGCGAAGTTCGTGAAAGTGGTTGCCGCGAAATCGCACGAACTTCGCATTCAGCACACTAGTGGATGGGGTTGTAAGTCGGTCCGCGTTTCGCGGCGTTGAGCGCCGCCGTCAAGGCCTTGGAGAAGCTGGCCTTTTCGTCCGGTCCGAGGAAGCTGCCAACGCTGACCCGGCGGCCCCGGGAGACCAGATAGAGCCGCTCGATACCGAACTCCTCATGCGAGATCTGTTCGAACCGCACCCAGAGCGGATTGAGCACCCATTCGGCCACATGGCCGCGATGGCTGATCCTGCGCACCCGCAGTTCCGACGGTGTGACGGTGATCTCCTCGCTCGCCTTGGCGGAGCGGAAATTGACCTTGAACGCCCAATAGATCACCAGCGCGTCGAGGCCGAAGAAGCCGAAGATCGGCCAGGCGCCGAGCCACCAGAACACCGCGCCGGCGATGAAGCTGACCACGGTGACGAACGACATCAGCACGATAAAGCCGGTGCGATTCAGCGAGCGGTGCGGCGTCAGCAATGCCGAGAACAGTTTGGGCTCGGCCTCAGCGGCATCAGCCGCGAGATCATTGGCCCTGCGGTCTTCGCCCGGATCAAAGTCGTTGCCTGCGGTCATGACGTATCAGTATATCCGGTTCATGGCCAAAATCATCCGCTCTCAACGCGCCAGCACATCAAGCGTTCGTTCCGCACCGAAGAAGAAGCCTGCGAATGCGGCAAGGCTGCTGCCCAAACGCGGGGCAAAGAAGGCCGCCAAGCGAACCGTAAAGTCAAAGCCATGGACATCGGAGGAGGTCTACGAGGCCTTCGACCGGTTCCGCAAAGCCAATCCCGAGCCCAAGGGCGAGCTCGAGCACCTCAATCCCTACACGCTGCTCGTTGCGGTGGTGCTGTCGGCGCAGGCGACCGACGCCGGCGTCAACAAGGCGACGCGAGCGCTGTTCGCGGTCGCCGACACGCCGGACAAGATGCTTGAGCTCGGCGAGGACAAAGTGCGCGACTACATCAAGACCATCGGGCTCTATCGCAACAAGGCGAAGAACGTCATCGCGCTCTCGCAGAAGCTGATCGCCGAGTTCGGCGGCGAGGTGCCGCGCACGCGTGCCGAGATCGAATCGCTGCCCGGCGCCGGCCGCAAGACCGCGAATGTCGTGCTCAACATGGCGTTCGGCGAGCACACGATGGCGGTCGACACCCATGTGTTTCGCGTCGGCAACCGCACCGGGCTCGCGCCCGGCAAGACGCCGCTCGAGGTCGAGCTGGGATTGGAAAAAGTGATCCCGACCGAGTTCATGCTGCACGCCCATCACTGGCTGATCCTGCATGGCCGCTACACCTGCCTCGCCCGCGGTCCACGTTGCGACGTGTGTCTGATCAATGATCTCTGCCGGTGGCCGGAAAAGACCGTCTGAGGCATGATCGTCGTCATGTGCTATCAGGGCGTTCTCGAGCGAAGTGGATGCCGGTCCGCGTGATAGGTTCGTCGGCTGTTCCGGTGCGTGATTGAGGGAGTGCGGTGTGGCAGAGCAGGTTGAAGATGGTCCGTCACCCGCCAGCCAGACCGCGCCTGCTGCGGCACCTGCCAAGCCGCAACCTTCGGCAAGCGGCTTCTGGAGCCGTTTCGCGATTCCGCTGTTTGCCGTGCTCGTCGCGCTGGTGTTCGTCGCGGTGGCGACCAGCCGCTGGGATGCCTGGGTCGGCAGCGCCACGATCCAGACCACCAATGATGCCTATGTGCGCGCCGAATTGACCCAGCTCTCCAGCCGCGTGTCCGGCGAGGTGCTCACCGTCGCCGTCTCCGATTTCCAGCACGTCAAGGCCGGCGATCTCCTGGTGCAGATCGATCCGGCCGATTATCAGGCGCAGGTGGCGCAAGCCGAGGCCGGCGTGGTCGGTGCTCAGGCCGTGCTCGACAACCTCAACAACCAGGTCGAGCTGCAATATGCGACCATCGCGCAGGCCGAAGCTGCGCGGCTGTCCGCGGAGGCGCAGCAGACTCTGGCACGCCAGGAGGAAGAGCGTCAGCAGTCGCTGTCGCAAACCGACGCCGGCACGCGGCAGCGGCTCGAGCAGGCGACCGCATCCTACGCCAAGGCGGAGGCCGACGTGCGCGCCAGCCGCGCCGTCATCGCGGCACAGCGCCATCAGCTCGAGGTCCTGCAAGGCACCAAGAAGCAGCGCGCCGCCGACCTCGACGCCGCCAAGGCGCTATTGGCATCGGCCAAGCTCAAGCTTGGCTACACCAAGATCGTCGCGCCGTTCGACGGCGTCACCGGCGAGCGCCAAGTCCAGCCGGGCGACTACGTCAACATCGGCGCCAATCTGATCAACGTCGTGCCGCTGCCGAACGTCTATGTGATCGCCAACTACAAGGAGACCCAGCTGACCAACGTCAAGCCGGGCCAGCCGGTCGAGGTCACCGTGGATACGTTCGCGGGCCAGAAGCTGCGCGGCGTCGTCGAGCGCATCGCGCCGGCGAGCGGATCGCAGTTCGCGCTGCTGCCGCCCGACAACGCCACCGGCAATTTCACCAAGGTGGTGCAGCGCATTCCGGTGCGGATCCAGTTCGACAAGGGCCAGCCCTTGCTCGAGCGCCTGCTGCCGGGCATGTCGGTCGTCACGCGGATCGACACCGGCGAGGCGGTCGCCAATGGCGGAAAGTGACGACCGCGACCGTGGTCCGGTCTCGCGCGGCGACGTCGCGCGCTATCCGCTGTTCGCGGTCGTCGCCGTGCTGCTCGGCGCGTTCCTGGCGAATTTCGACAGCCGCCTGACCTCGGTCGGCCTGCCCGATCTGCGCGGCGCATTCTCGCTCAGCTTTGACGAGGGCGCCTGGCTCTCCACGGCTGCCATCGGCTCGCAGATCTTCGTTGCGCCTGCGGTGGCCTGGCTTGCCACCGTGTTCGGCCTGCGCGGGGTGCTCGGCATTCCGAGCCTGGTCTATGCCGTGGTCTCGCTGACTATTCCGTTCGTGCGCGACTACACGACGCTGATCGCGCTCAGCATCGCCCACGGCATGCTGCTCGGCACCTTCGTGCCGGCGACGCTGATGATCATCCTGCGCAATTTGCCGATCCGATGGTGGCTGCCGGCGATTGCGATGTACTCGATCCGCGTCGGCTTCGCGCTCGACTCGTCAAGCTCGCTGGTCGGTTTCTATGTCGAGCATCTCGGCTGGCAGTGGCTGTATTGGCAGGGCGTGGTGATCGCGCCGCTGATGGGGCTGATGGTGTATCTCGGCACGCCGAAAGAACCCGTCAATCGCGACCTGCTGCACCATGCCGATTGGGGCGGCATGCTGCTGCTCGGCGCCGGGGTGTCGATGGTCTATGCCGGGCTCGATCAGGGCAACCGGCTGGACTGGCTGTCGTCGGGCACGGTGATGGCGCTCTTGATCGGCGGCGGGCTGTTGATCGTCGCCTTCATGATCAACGAAATGATCGCGCGCCGGCCCTGGGCGCATTTCAACGTGCTGTTCTCGCGCAATGTCGGGCTCTCGCTGGTCGTCATCCTGCTGTACACGCTGACCAGCCTGTCGAATTCGTCGCTGGTGCCGAACTTCCTCGGCACCGTCGGCGCGCTGCGGCCGGAGCAGTCGGGCGTGCTGCTGTTCACCTACGGCGCGCTGCCGATGTTCGTGCTGGTGCCGATCTCGATTCTGCTGCTGCGCCACCTCGATCCGCGCATCGTCGTGGTGCTCGGCTTCTCGGCGTTCGCAGCCACCAATCTCTGGGGCACGCAGCTGAGCCACGTCTGGGCGCGCGAGGATTTCGTCGGCATCGTCCTGCTCACCTCGATCGGGCAGGCGTTCACGCTGCTGCCGATCATCATCATGGCGCTGTCGAATTCCGATCCGTCGCGGGCGACGGCGTTCGCGGCCTATATCCAGATCATGCGCCTCGGCGGCGCCGAGATCGGCGTCGCGCTGATGGGGACCTGGCTGCGGGTCCGCGAGCAGATCCATTCCAACTATCTCGGACAGCACGTCCAGAATGGCGATATCGACGTCGTGAACCTGCTCAAGCGGCTGGCGGGTGAATTTTCCGGCCACGGCATCGGGACGGCGACGGGGCGCGCCGTCGGCACGCTGGCGGCGCTGGTGCAGCGCGAGGCCAACACGCTCGCCTATATCGACGGCTTCTGGCTGTGCTTCTGGCTCGCGATCCTGGCGCTGGTCCTGGTCGCCTTCATCACGCGCGCGCCGCAGGGCCCGTTGTCGCCGGCGCCGCTCGGCTTGGTGAAGAGCGCGATGCGCAGGCTGGGCGTCACCGCTTCCTGATTTTCGAAGAGGCGGCGCGGATATCGGCGCCGGGTCAATTTATAGTGAATGCGGCGCTCGCGCTATGTCGCAGGCGTGTTGAAATATTTTGCTCATCGCGCGGTTCCAAGAGCGGGGGAAATGGAGCCATGATGATCGAGATAAAGCAGACGGCCGCGCTTGTTTCCCTGGCGACGGCGGTTCCACCGCATCTATTCCATCAGGGACAGGTCCTGCAGGCCGCGCGCAATCTCCTCGCCGATCGCTATCCCGAATTCGAGACGCTCTCCAGCCTGTTCGCCAACACCGGCATCCAGCATCGCTACGGCGTCAAGCCGATCGAATGGTATCTCGAACGGCGCGGCTGGCCGGAGCGAACGCTGGCGTTCCTGGAGGGCGCGGAGACGCTGTACGTCGACGTGGCCCGCAAGGCGATTGCGCGCGCCGACCTGACCGGCGGGGACATCGATATCGTGGTCACGGTGTGCTCGACGGGTATAGCCACGCCGACGCTGGAGGCGCGCGTCGCCGGCAAGCTCGGTCTGCGGACGGATGTGTCGCGCGTGCCGGTGTTCGGCCTGGGCTGCGCGGGCGGCGTGTCGGGCCTGTCGATCGCGGCGCGGCTGGCCGAAGCGCGGCCGGGAGCGAACGTGCTGCTGGTTGCGCTCGAACTCTGCACGCTCGCGGTCCGGCACGACGAGCTCACCAAGGCAAATATCGTTGCGGCCAGCCTGTTCGGCGATGGCGCGGCCGCGATCGTGCTGCGTGCCGGCGACGGTGGCGCGACGCGGATCGAGGCGATGGGCGAAAAGCTGTGGCCGGATACGCTCGACATCATGGGCTGGACGGTCGATCCGGAAGGATTCGGCGTGGTCTTTCAGCGAACCATTCCGGATTTCGTCCGCGACCATGTTGGACCAGCCGTCGCCGAAATCCTGGCGCGGATGCAGCTGATCGCCGATGACATCGACCGCTTCCTCTGCCATCCCGGCGGCGCCAAGGTCATCGCCGCGCTGGAGCGGGCACTCGCGCTCGATCAGGGCACGCTCGATCACGAACGCGACGTCATCGCGGCTTGCGGCAACATGTCGGGCCCGACGGTTCTCTTTGTTCTCGAACGAGCCTGCGCCAAGGGATTGCCGCCGCGCTCGCTGCTCACGGCGCTCGGGCCAGGCTTCACGCTCAGCTGCGTTGCGCTCAGGCACGCGGCGTGAGCTTCGCGTCGGTCATCCTCTCGCTGGTCACGCTGCAGCGTCTCGGCGAGCTCGTGCTGTCACGTCGCAACACCGAGCGGCTTCTCGCACGAGGCGCGGTCGAGGTCGGCGCCAATCACTACCCGCTCATTGTCCTGGTTCACGCCGGCTGGCTGACCGCGCTGTGGATCTGGGGCCGCGACCAGGACGTCAATCTGGCCGCGCTGGCGGGTTTCCTGGTGCTGCAAGGCTTGCGGATATGGATCCTCGTCGCGCTGGGGCCGCGATGGACCACGCGAATCGTCGTGCTGCCGGGCGCGCCGCTGGTCGCATCCGGGCCGTACCGATATTTCCCGCATCCAAACTACGCCGTCGTGGTCGGTGAAATCGCACTTCTTCCCCTCGCGCTCCACCTGCCGCGATTGGCGCTGATCTTTACCCTCCTCAATCTCGCGGTGCTTGCGGTCCGGATTCGGATCGAGAACCGCGCGCTCTCCGTCTCCGATTGGCCGCGCACAAGCACGCCATGAGCAAGGCGGATCACCGAACCGACGGCCCATCGGCTGCGACCTGGACCGGCTTCCTCTTGATGTGCTTCGGCATGTTCATGGCGATTCTCGACATCCAGGTCGTCGCAACCTCGTTGCCGACGATCCAACGCGCGCTAGCGATCTCGCCGGCGGCGATGAGCTGGATCCAGACCGCCTATCTGATCGCGGAGGTGATCGCGATCCCACTGACCGGCCTCTTCACGCATGCGCTGTCGTTGCGATGGCTGTTCGCGCTTGCGGTGAGCCTGTTCACTGCCGCCTCGGTCGGCTGCGCCCTCAGCGGCGGCTTTGCCGCGCTGCTGGCGTTTCGCGTGCTGCAGGGATTTTCCGGCGGCGTGCTGATCCCCGCAGTGTTCTCCGCCGTGTTCACGCTGTTCCCGGCGCGGCTTCATCCGGTGGCCACCACGATCGGCGGCGTCGTCGCGGTGCTCGCGCCGACCGTCGGACCCGTCGTCGGCGGCTGGATCACGCAGACATGGTCCTGGCCATGGCTGTTCCTGATCAATCTGGCTCCGGGAACGGTGGCAGCCACAGTCACGCCGTTGCTGCTTCCGAGGGAAGGCGTGCAGCTTCGGGCGTTCTCCAGACTGGATAAATGGTCGCTTGTCCTGCTAGCAGCGACGCTCGCAAGCTTCATGATTGGTCTGAAGGAAGCGCCGCAACGCGGTTGGGCGTCGATGCCTTGTCTCGGCCTGCTGATCGGAAGCATTGCCGGGATGGCATTGCTGATCCGGCGCACGCTCCGCGCGGTGGATCCGATCGCGCAATTGACGCTTTTCAAGCGGCGTCCGTTCGCGATCGGTTGCGCACTGAGCTTTTGCCTCGGCATTGGCCTGTATGGATCGACCTATCTGATGCCGGTATTCCTCGGTTTCGTCCGCCGCCATGACGCCTTCGAGATCGGCACGATCATGCTGGTCACGGGGGTTGCGCAGCTCGCCGCCGCGCCGCTTGCGGCGATCCTCGAAAGCCGCGTCGGCGCGCGGCGGCTGACCGGCGCGGGCTTCGCCTTGTTCGCGCTCGGCCTCGGCTGGAGCGCCATTCAGCCGCGCACGGCGGATTTTGGCGAGATGTTCTGGCCGCAGGTCGTGCGTGGCGTCGCGATCATTTTCTGCCTGCTACCGCCGACGCGCATTGCGCTGGGCGCCCTGCCGGAGGCGGACATTGCCGACGCCAGCGGACTGTTCAATCTGATGCGCAATCTGGGCGGCGCGATCGGGATCGCCCTGATCGATACCATCCTCTATGGGCGAAGCCCGATCTATGGCGAGGATTTCCGCCTGCGCCTGCTGGCGGGGGATGTCACTGCGGCGCAGGCGATCGGGCTCGATCCGAAGTTGCTGATCGACCGGCCGCCGGGTCTGCCGGACGACGCCACGGTGGCATTCATCCGGCCGTTGGTCGAACGGGCGTCGCTCGCACTCACCGTGAACGAAGCATGGGCGATGCTCGCCTGCGTGGCGATCGTCGGACTGCTGCTTGTACCCTTCGCAAGCGATCGGGTACCGGCATCGCTGCCCGGCCTTCCGGATAACACCTAGACCGAGGACACGTTGGTTCGCCGCGCCGGCTCGAGCAACTCGCGCCGCGGGCCCGACAGCCGCTTGTACATGTGCACCATGAAGGCCATGCCGAACAGCGGCGTCGCCAGATTGACGATCGGGATCGAGACGAAGGCGGCGATGAACAGGCCCGCGGTAAAGACTGTCGCCGCGTTCTCCTTGCGCATCGCCTTGGCGTCATCAGGCGAGCGGAACCGCATCGCCGCAAGCTCGAAATACTCGCGGCCGAGCAGCCAGGCGGTCGCGAGGAAGAAGATGATGAAGCCCGCGCCCGCGAACAGCACGAACGGCAGCGCGACCAGATAGACCAGGATCGTCAGCAGCGCGGTCTTGACGCCCTCGATCGTCGCGAGCGTCACCGGCAGCGCCACGCCGGGATGGTCGGCCGGATAATGCTCGCGCTCGACATGGTCGGCGACGTCGTCGACAAACAGGCTCGCCACCAGCGAGGTGATCGCCGGCATCAGGAAGATGCCGCCGAGCACGACGCCAAGGCCCGCCGAGATCGAGACGATCCAGGACAGCACGTGCAGCGTGGAATGGAAATTGGGGCCGAGCATGCCTTCGGCCCAGACCTCTCCATAGTCGGCAAACCAGCTCAGCAGCCGCTGCAATCCGATCGCCAGCACGGTGATCAGCACCAGCGCGAGCCCGATCGAGCGCCACAGGATCGAGCGCATCGGCGGCGACAGGATTTGCGAAAGCGCCTTGACGGCGGCGGCTAACATGACTGGGTTACCTCTGCACAAATGACCCGCGAGAGGTAGACACCCAATATGGCTTCGGCAAGTGCCGTTTGTGCCGCGGCGAGAGCGTTTTCGAGTGAATTGCTCTAGGCGTCGAGCGGCCTGCCGCGGACGTTCGGTCCCCAGACACCGATGGCAATGATCACGATGACCATCGCCGCGGTGATCAGGCCGAACACGCCGCCGACGCCGGCCTCCTTCAGCATGAACGCCACGATGAAGCCGGAGAAGGTCGCGCTGAGCCGGCTCATCGAATAGACGAGGCCCGCGGCGCGTGCCCGGATCGCGGTCGGAAACACCTCGGTCTGGTAGGCGTGATAGGCGTAGGACAGCGTCATGTTGGCCCCCGTCACCAGCACGCCGCTGGCGATCAGCAGCACCGGCTCGGTGAGCTGCGAGAAGGCGAGACCGAACACCGAGATCGCGGCGGCCGCGCCGCAGATGATCCATTTGCGCTCGAAGCGGTCGGCGAAGGTTGCGGCCAAGAGCGGCGCGAGCGGATAGGCGAAGGCGATGATGAAGGAATATTGCAGGCTCTTGGTGACGTTGATGCCCTTCTGCACCAAGAGCGCCGGAACCCAGTTGGAGAAGCCGTAGACGCCGAATGCCTGGCAGAGATTGAAGATCATGAACAGCACGACGAGCGACGCGTAGGGCGGCCTGAACAGGTCGGCATAGCCGGTCTCGGCCGGCGCACCTGCCGGCGCCATCGCCGCCGTCGCGGTCGGGCGCGGCGCCGCCGTCGGCGATGCGGCTTCGAGCGTCCGCATGATTGTCTCGGCCTCGGCAGCGCGGCCATGGCGGGCCAGCCAGAGTGGGCTTTCCGGAACGTAGAGCCGCAGCACCCAGATGATCATGCTGGCGGCGGCGCCGATCAGCACGACCCAGCGCCAGCCGTCGATGCCGTGCGGCGAGAGCGGCACCAGCCACCACGACAGCGCGGCGACGATCGGCACCGCCGACAGCATCACCGCCTGGTTGATCGCAAACGCCCGGCCGCGCATCCAGCTCGGCACCAGCTCGGTGATGTAGGCGTCGATGGTGATGACCTCGATGCCGATCCCGATCCCGGCGATGAAGCGCCACAGCAGCAGGCCGCCGGGTGTGGTCTGGCACGCCATGATCACGGATGCGGCGCTGTAGAACAGCAGCGACCAAGTGAAGACCGCCTTGCGCCCGAAGCGATCGGCGAGGAAGCCGAGGCAGAACGTGCCGACGAACAGGCCGGCGAAGGTCGCCGCGACGAAGGCGCCGATCCCGGAGAAGCCGAAGAACGCCTGCGTCGTCGTGGTCATCAATCCGCTGCGGGCAAGGCCCGGCGCGATATAGCCGGTAAAGAACAGGTCGTAGATTTCGAAGCAGCCGCCGAGCGAGAGTAGAATCACCAGCCGCCAGACGTAGCCGGACGTGGGCAGCGCCTCGAGCCGTCGCGAAATCTGGTCGGGTCCGCTTGTCGTGGTGGCGAGATCGGCGACCGAGCCGAGTTCGACGGCGCTCATGATGGTCCTCCCCGAATGGTGCAACGGCCGCCCTTCTTGCGAAGGCGTGCCGGTCGCGCATGTTTGGCAGCCGGGAGCCAGAAATCCAGACGAACATATCGAAGGAATCGTTCGATATTTTCGAACTCTGGGGGGAGGGTTGCATTGATTCACCTTTCAAACGGCTTGTTCAACTGTCGCCCCTGCGAAAGCAGGAACCCATACTCCGCGGCGGGTGTCGTGAAAGGGACTCGTCGTCCCACTGGTGCGCAACTTTGCGGTTCGGTGGTTATGGGTCACTGCTTTCGCAGGGACGACACTGAACCTGTGCAACCACTGGGTCATACATTCAGATCAGCAGCGTCGCCTCCCAGGCACCGCGGCCCACCTGGTCTGCGATCAGGGCGCGGATCAGGCGGCACATCTCCTCCATGACGTAAGTCATTGGGCGGTTGCGCAAGCGGCAAAGATAGAGCGTGCGGGTCAGTTTTGGTTCGATGACTTCGCGCGCGACCAGCGATCGTGCCTTCAATGGCTCGCTGACGAAATGCGTCGTCGCGATCGTGCAGCCCAAGCCCGCGGTCAGCGCGCCGATCATGCCGCTGGTCGAGTTGAGATGCATGATCGCATTGGCCTCGAGCCGCTTCAGCAGCACGGGATCATCCAGCAGCGCGCGCGCCGATAGTCCGTACCGCAACAGGATCAGGGGCAGCCGCGTCACCTCCTCGAAGGTGATTGGCGTTTTCTTCCCGATCAGCTTCTCGGTGCCGACGCAGAACATCTGTTCCTCCAGCACCGGCTCGGCGATGAGGTCCTTTTCCGACGGCGGATTGTAGACCAGCGCGAGGTCGACCTCGGAGCTCAGCAGATGCAGCAGCGTCGCGCCGGAGAGACTCTCGGTCAGCGACAGCTTCAGGTTCGGATATTTCGTCAGCACGGTGCGCATCAGCGGCACGCCGATCGCCTTCATCCCGGAATTGGCCATGCCGATCGAGATATCGCCGGCGATCACGCTGGCGCCTTCCTTGATCTCGCGCTCGGCCGCCGCCATCGCGCGCAGGATGATGCGGGCATGTTCATAGAGCCGCTCGCCCGCCGCGGTCGGTTCCATGCCGCGTGGCTTGCGCTCGAACAGCGGCGTGGCGAATTCAGCTTCCAGATTAGCGATGTGGTGGCTGAGCGCGGATTGCGCGACGTTGGCCTGATCCGCCGCCCGCGACAGGTTGCGCTGCTCGTAAACCGCGATGAAATAGCGAAGCTGGCGCGAATCCATGAGGGTTCAGCGTTCTAGAACCACGAATACTCTATTCGACAGATTATATTTTTCAGATAGCGTGCGGAAGCCTAACCTGCGCCGATCACAAAGCGTTTTCGAGCGAAGCGGATACCGGTTCGCGTGAAGAAACGCGTCAGAACAAGAGCGCAACGAGCACGGAGAAACCGATGACCGGGAACGGACTGCCGCTGGAAGGCGTGAGGGTCGTCGAGATGACCCACATGGTGATGGGGCCGACCTGCGGCATGATCCTGGCGCAACTCGGCGCCGAGGTGATCAAGGTCGAACCGCCCGCCGGCGACAAGACCCGTTCGCTCGGCGGCATGGGCGTCTCGTTCTTCCCGCTGTTCAACCGCGGCAAGCGCAGCGTCGTGCTCGACTTCGCCAAGCCCGAGGACCGCGACACGATGCACCGGCTGCTTGCCAGCGCCGACGTGTTCCTGGAGAATTTTCGCGACGGCCAGCTCGACAAGCAGGGGCTCGGCGCCGAGGAGCTTCGCCAAAAATATCCGCAGCTGATCATCGCCGGCCACAAGGGCTTTCTGTCCGGTCCCTATGATCATCGGCCGGCGCTCGACGAGGTCGTGCAGATGATGTCGGGGCTCGCGGCGATGACCGGCACGCGCGACAAGCCGCAGCGCGTCGGCTCCTCCGCCAACGACATCATGGGCGGCATGTTCGGGGTGATCTCGATCCTCGCCGCGCTCTATCAGAAGCGTGGCGGCGACAGGAGCGGCGCTGACATCCGCATCGGCCTGTTCGAGAACTGCCTGTTCCTGGTCGCCCAGCACATGGTCGAGTACGAGATGACCGGGCGCAAGCCGCGCTCGATGCCGGAACGCGAGCATGCCTGGCCGATCTACGACATCTTCGATACCGCCGGCGGCGCTCGCATCTTCATCGGCGTCGTCACCGAAGGTCATTGGCAGAGCTTCTGCCGCGAGTTCGGCCTCACGGAATTCGCCGACGATCCGACGCTGCGCTCGACCACGGACCGCATCATGGCGCGCGACCGGATCATTCCGCGCGTTGCCGCGGTGATCAAGGATTGGAACGTGGCGGACCTCTCGGCGAGGCTCGACGCGCTTAACATCTGCTTCTCGCCGATCAACCGGCCGGAGGATCTGCTCGGGGATCCGCATGTGCTGCGTCCCGGCGGGCTGGTCAACAACGTGAACGCCGACGGCAAGCCGTTCCGCGTCCCCGCGCTGCCGCTCGAATGGAACGGCCGCAATATCGGCGAAGGTCTGAAGGTGCCGGTGCTCGGCGCCGATACCGAAGCGGTGCGCGCCGAGCTCGCACAACAGAAGATTTCATCAACCGGAAACGCTGCGTGAGGCTGACATGACCCGTGTCCACGATATCTATCCCACCGACAAGGTGAGCCTGCGCGAGGTCGGCCTGCGCGACGGGCTGCAGCTCGTGAAGACGTTCCCGTCGACCGCGGCGAAACAGCGCTGGGTGCGCGATGAATACGCCGCCGGCGTACGGCATTTCGAGGCTGGCTCGTTCCTGCCGGCCAAGACCTTCCCGCAATTCGTCGATGTCCGCGACGTGGTCGCCTCCATCGCCGCGCTGCCTGGGGCGCACGGCGTCGCGCTGGCGCTGAACGAGCGCGGCGTCAACGAGGCGCTGGCCACCGGCGTTGCCGAGATCGCCTCGGTGGTATCGGCGACCGAGGAGCACAGCCAGGCCAACGCCAACCGCTCGCGCGAATCCGCGATCGGGAACATCAAGCGGCTTTGCGAGCTGCGCGATGCCAGCGCGCACAAGCCCCTGGTCAATGCCGCGATCTCGATGGCACTGGGCTGCTCGATCGTCGGTCCCGTCGATCCGAACGAGGTGCTGCGCCTCACCGAGAAGCTCTACGAGGTCGGCGTCGACATGGTCGCGATTGCGGACACGGTGGGTTATGCCGGGCCGAAGCAGGTCGGCGAGCTGACGCGGGGCGCGGTGAAGATCGCGGGATCGAAGCCGGTCTGCGTGCATCTGCACGACACCCGCGGCATGGGCATCGCGAATGCTTCCGCCGCGCTCGATGAGGGCGCCCGCGTGCTCGACGGCTCGCTCGGCGGCCTCGGCGGCTGCCCGTTCGCGCCGGGCGCCACCGGCAATGTCGTGTTCGAGGACCTCGTCTTTCTCTGCGAGAGCAAGGGATTTCCGACCGGCATCGATCTCGATCGCCTGGTCGAGGTGCGCGCGATCCTGAAATCGGAGATGCCGAACGAGGCGCTCTATGGCGGTCTCGCCCGCGCCGGCCTGCCGCGCGGCACCAAGGCGAGGGCGGCGTAGCGTATTCATTGCGTAGCCCGGATGGAGCGAAGCGAAATCCGGGGCCTCGCCCGCAGACGGAGCTTCCCGGATTTCGCTGCGCTCCATCCGGGCTACGAGACGACACGCTCTCAATCGTGCCCGTGCCCCCGCTTGCGCGGTTTCTTGTCCGGAGCGGTCGGGATCATCACGACGCGGCCGTAACGCACACCGCGCTCGGCGATGACGTGATCGGCGAGATGGCGGACCTCGCTGCTGGCACCCTTCAGCGCCGTCACCTCCATGCAGCTGTCGTCGTCGAGATGGACGTGCAGCGTCGCCAGCGACAGGTCGTGATGGCCATGGAAATTCTGCACCAGCCGCTTCGACAGATCGCGCGCGGCGTGGTCGTAGACATAGACCAGCGCCGCAACGCACTGCCCTGACGGCGCCTCTTCCGCGCTCTGCTGCAAGCCGGCGCGTGCGAGATCGCGGATGATCTCGGAGCGGTTCTGATAGCCGCGCGCCTCGGCGGCGGCGTCGATCTCCGCGAGCAGGTCATCCTCGATGGTGATGGTGATGCGTTGCATGGATTATCCGTGGTGGCTCGATTGCCTGGCGGTATGACATTTTTCTTGTAACGTCATACTGTGCTTGGTAGCGTCGCTTTGCCGAGGTTGGTTGGACTGGTGCGGTCGTCGCGTGACTGTAACAGGTATCATGCGGGGGCATGGGCGTTGCGTCGTACTGCATGGCGGATATTTCCCGCCGCCGCGTCCATTGCAGCATTTGCGCCGGCCGCCGAAGCGCAGGCGGTCGCCACCGTGCCCGGCCAGTTGCCGCCGGTGACGGTGACGTCGCCGGACCAGGGGCCACCCAGGCACGCCAGACCGTCCCAGCGTCCGCGCCGTGTCGCCGGCGGCGGCCGCAAGCCCGCAGCGCTCCAACCGAGCCAGCCCACCGCTGCGAGCGACGGAATCACCGGCGGCTCGGCGACCGTGTCCGCGTCCGATCTGCAACCGACCGCCGCCAGCGCGCGGCAGATCAGCGGCGACGAGGTGAATGCGCGGCCGATCTCGCGCGTCGGCGAAGTTCTGGAGGTGGTGCCGGGTCTGATCGTCACTCAGCATTCCGGCGAGGGCAAAGCCAATCAATATTTTCTGCGCGGCTTCAATCTCGATCACGGCACTGACCTCGCCATCACCGTCGACGGCATGCCGGTCAACATGCCGACCCATGGTCATGGCCAGGGCTATGCCGACATCAATTTCCTGATCCCGGAGCTGATCCGGTCGATGGATGTCCGCAAGGGTCCATACTACGCGGACAAGGGCGACTTCGCTTCCGCCGGCGCGGTCGACATCAATTATCTGAACGCACTGCCGAAGAACATCGCCGAGCTGACGGTTGGCAGCTTCGGCTATCTGCGCGCGATGACAGCCAGCTCGGCCAAGGCCGGCGATGGCACGCTGCTCGCAGCCTTCGAGGCCAACAAATACAATGGCCCGTGGGACGTGCCCGACGACATTCGCAAGCTCAACGGCGTACTGCGCTATAGCCAGGGTACCGCGACCGACGGCTTCTCGCTGACCGCGATGGCCTATTCCAATGGCTGGAATTCGACCGACCAGGTCGCGCAACGTGCGATCGACCAGGGCCTGATCGGCCGTTATGGCACGCTCGATCCGACCGATGGCGGCACCGCCAGCCGCTTCAGCCTGTCCGGCAACTGGGCGCAGTCCAGCGACTACGGGCAGAGCAAGCTCAACGCCTATGTGATCCGCTCGTCGCTGCAGCTTGACAACAACTTCACCTATTTCCTCGACGACCCCGTCAACGGTGACCAGTTCAGCCAGACCGACAGGCGCACCGTCTATGGCCTCGACGCCAGCCATGCTTTCGACCTTCGTTTCGCCGGCGTCGATACGCAGACCCGGGTCGGCGTGCAGACCCGCTACGACGACATCAATGTCGGTCTGTTCAAGACCGTGCAGCGCGAGATCCTGTCCAGCGTGCGCAACGACCAGGTGCAGGAGGGCAGCGTCGCGCTGTGGGCCGATACCACCGCGCGCTGGACCGACTGGCTGCGCACCACGGTCGGCATCCGCGAGGATTATTTTGCCGGCCATGTGCTGAGCGACACGCCGCAGAATTCCGGCAACGCCCAGGCGGCGATGACGAGCCCGAAGGCCGGCATCGTGCTCGGCCCCTGGTCCAGGACCGAGTTCTACGGCAATGCCGGCTTCGGCTTGCATTCCAACGACATCAGGGGCGCGACCATCACCGTCGATCCCAATGACAAGGTGACGCCGCTCGAGCGCGTGCCGCTGCTGGTGCGCTCGAAGGGCGCCGAGCTCGGCATCCGCACCAGGGCGATCGACGGCCTCACCTCGTCGCTCGCCGTGTTCGTGCTCGATTTCGATTCCGAGCTGCTGTTCGTCGGCGATGCCGGCACCACCGAGCCGAGCCGGCCGAGCCGGCGCGTCGGCGTCGAGTGGACCAACCAGTACAAGCTCTTGCCGTGGGTGAGCCTCGATTTCGACCTCGCCTATACCCGCGCCCGCTTCACGGATGTCGATCCGGCCGGCAATTTCATTCCGGGTGCGCCGGCCTGGGTCGCCAGCGGCGGCGTCACCTTCGGCCGCGAGACCGGCTGGTTCGGCAGCCTGCGCGCCCGCTATTTCGGCCCGCGCCCGCTGATCGAGGATGACAGCGTGCGCTCGCTGTCGTCATTCATCGTCAACGCCCGCGCCGGCTACAAATTCGACAACGGGATGCGGCTGCAGCTCGACGTCCTCAATCTCTTCAACGCGCAAACCAACCAGATCGAATACTACTATCTGTCGCGGCTGCCGGGCGAGCCGATCGATGGCGTCGCCGACCGCCATGTGCATCCTGCCGAGCCGCTTGCCGTTCGGCTGACGCTTGCGGCAACGTTCTGATCGTCACACCGGCGCGCGACCTTCCGCGGTCATTTCCGCAGCCGGAAGCGCCGTCTCTTCGTCAGTCGCTTCAGGAACAAGCGGCGGCGACTTACGTTCTGGAAACACACCGAATTCGCCCGCCACCTCCTGGAGCGGCTTCTGCTTGTCGGCCCAGTGCAGGGCCGTATAGTCGAAACCGTGCACGATGGTGGGTTTGACGACTTCGAAATAGGGCGAGATGTCGAAGTCGCGAGGCATGTAGAGCGAGGAATCGCGGATATGCAGGATCTCGCGGCGCGCCTTGCGGCTGGCGGCGCGCGTGATCTTGGGCAGGATCGGATAGCGCACGGCGTCGAACGCCTGCGCGATCAGCGCCGAGCAGATGATCTTGGTCGGATCGCCGGAGCCGAACGCGATCATGCGGCGGCGCCAGCGCTGCGGGATCGGCAGCGGAAACAGATAGCGCGCGAGATCGACGATGTTCTTGGTGTCGTAGCCGAAGCCGATGCGGTTGATGGCGTAGCGGCACACCGTGGTGCGGTCCTCGAACGACAGGCCGACCGGACGGCAGAGGCGGGTGTGGTAAGCGAGATATTTCGACAGCGGCGCGGAGGTCACGCCTTCGCCGATATTGGCCTCGATCAGCACATGCTGTTCGCCGTCAGGCTCGAACGCGCCGTCGATCGGTCCGACAAACAGCGCGGCGTGCGACCAGGTCGACTGCGTGAGGTATTTGATGATGCCGGAAATCCGGTTGTTGCCTTCGACCAGCAGCACGTCGCCGGGCTGCATGATGCTCCGCAGATGGTCCGGGTCGCTCGGCGTGAACGGCTCGTAACCGGGGACTTCCTTCTGCAGGTACCCCGCGATCCATTTACCGACGGTATCGAGCATTACGCCCATGGATTCCCCCCAGCGGTTCTATGACCGCTTGTGTTTCACTTAATCATGGTCGCAAGCTGTTGCAATTTAGTTCATGCCATCGGCGGATCAATCATGATTGATTTACCGTGATGGTTGCTGCGGTCGGTGAGATGCGGCACAGTTCGCGAAGCGTTCCCGTTCTCCGCAAGTCCCCGGAAACCATGCCAGAAGCTATGTCATGACCGTGACCCGCCGCGATTTCCTTTCGGCGTCCGCAGCCTTCGCGCTGGTGCCTGCGCTGGGCGGCCGGGTGCTTGCGGCGCCGCCGCCGCGCGAGGCCGACATCGTCGTGATCGGCGCAGGGGCCGCAGGCATTGCCGCGGCGCGACGGATCGTTGCCGCCAACCGCAAGGTGATCGTGGTGGAAGCGGCAGGCCAGGTCGGCGGTCGCTGCCAGACCGACGCGTCGACATTCGGTGTGCCGTTCGACCGCGGCGCGCGCTGGATGCACAATCCCGAGACCAATCCGATGATCCGGCTGGCCCGCTCCGCGGGCCTCGACATCGTCACGGCGCCTGCGGGGCAGAAGATTCGCATCGGCCGGCGCTATGCCCGCCCCGGCGAGACCGAGGAGTTTTTGGCGGCGCTGGTGCGCGCCAATCGCGCCATCGACGACGCTGGGCGCAAGGCCGATATCGCCTGCGCCGCTGCGATGCCGAAGGATCTCGGCGATTGGGCCGGCACCGCGGAATTCCTACTCGGGCCCAGTTTCTGCGGCAAGGATCTGAAGGATCTCTCCGCCGTCGACAAGGTGCGCGCGCAGGATCGCAACACCGCGATCGCTTGCCGGCAGGGGCTCGGCGCGCTGATCGCAAAGCTCGGCGAAGGACTGCCGCTGGCGCTGTCGACGCCGGCGCAGCGTATCCTGTGGAGCAATCGCGACGTCATGGTCGAGACGCCCTCCGGCAAGATCACCGCGCGCGCCGCCATCGTCACGGTGTCGAGCAACGTGCTCGCGAGCGGCAATATCAAATTCGCGCCGGAGCTTCCGAAGCGCGCGCTCGATGCCGCCGCCAAGCTCAGCCTCGGCAGCTACGATCGCATCGCGCTGCAGATCCCCGGCAATCCGCTCGGACTGTCGCGCGATGACGTCATCATTGAGCAGAGCAATTCGACCAAGACGGCGCTGCTCTACGGCAATATCGCAGGCTCCTCGCTGTGTACGATCGACGTCGCAGGCTCGTTCGGCCGCGACCTGTCGGCGCAGGGCGAGCAGGCGATGTCGGCTTTCGCGGTGGAATGGCTGACCAAGCTCTATGGCAGCGAGGTCGGCGCCGCCGTGAAGAAGACCAGCGCGACGCGCTGGAATGCACAGCCCTTCATTATGGGCGCGATGTCGGCTGCTGCACCCGGCGCACAATTCTCGCGCCGAATCCTGGCCGAGCCGATCGGCGCGATGTATCTCGCGGGCGAGACCACCCATGAGACGCTGTGGGGCACCATCGACGGCGCCTGGGACAGCGGCGAGCGCGCCGCCGACGCCGCGCTGCGCAGGATCGGCGGGGCGAAGGAAGCGACACCGGCGCCCGCAGCGCCCGCCGCAAAACTCAAGCGCCGCACGTCGCCTCGCTCCGGGGCGATGAATTGACGGTCGGGCGAGGTGACGGTTGAGCGCGGCCGGCCTTACCGTCGTGTGTGCGATGATTTGATTTGGTGGCGAGTGCTGCCGCACAACAGATGTCGTCCCTGCGAAAGCAGGGACCCATACGCCGCAGCAGATGTTGTGATCGGGACTCGTCGTTCCACCATCGTTCACCAATAACCGTTTGTGGTTATGGGTCCCTGCGTTCGCAGGGACGGCACCGAGTATGTTGCGCAGCAGGTGGTCATGAATCCGCATTCTCGCGACATGATTTGTCCGATCACACCGGCAGCTTCAGCTCCATTAGATCCTTGGCCACCACGATGCGGCCGGAATAGTTCTTCTTCACGTCCCTCGTCCAGTCATCGTCGGTGACCTGCCGATCGTCGCCGGGGACGAAGTGACTCAGCACCAGCGTCTTCACGCCGGCGGCGGCTGCGATGCGGCCGACGTCCTCGGTCGAGGTGTGGCTGTCGAGCAGATGCTTCTTCAGCGTGGCGCCGTTCTTGGTCGTGGCGACCAGGCGGTCGACCGCGGGGACGTAGAGACATTCGTGCACCAGCACGTCGACGCCCTTGGCAAATTCGGCGAGCTTCGGGTTGTAGGCGGTGTCGCTGGAGAACACGATGGTGCCGTCCGGGGTCTCGAACTTGTAGGCGAAGTTATCCGTGATCGGCGGATGCGGTGTGCGGAACGCGGTCACGGTGACATCCGATGTCTTCAGCACCACACCGTCGTCGCTGATGTCTTTCGCGATCAGCAGCTTGCGCGGGTCCGGGCGGCCTTCGTCCTCGATCCGGGTCTCGACGTCGAACTTGTTCAGCTCCCAATATTCCTTGGTCATCGCCTCGATGCCCTTGGGGCCGAACGAATGGATCGGCGTCGAGAGGCCGGCCGCCCAGGCGTTGTAGAACAGATTGCCGTATTCCAGATTGTGATCGGAATGATGATGGCTGATGAAGATGTACTTGACCTGCGGGATCGGCACGCCCGCGCGCACAAGCTGGCGGCTGACGCCCATGCCGCAATCGATCACGAACGGGGTATCGTTGACGACGACGAGATTGGCAGGGTTCGAAGCGCCGTTGCCGACGCGCGGCCCGCCCTTGGTGCCGAGGAACACGATGCGGGTCCGCGCCTTGTCGGTTTGCGCGCGCGCGCCCGGTGCCGCGAGCACGGCGGCGCTGCCGAGCGCCAGTTTCAATGCGTTGCGGCGATCGATCATCGGTGTCTCCCTGGTCTCTTTTTTGTGCTGCGACCCTAGCCGCCGCGCAGGATGCCATCAAGCGCCGGCAGGCCGACGATGACGGCCGCGGCGATCAGCGCGTAGCAGATCGCGCGAAACACATTTTCGCTCGCCTTGCCGAACAGCGCGGCGCCGAACCAGACTCCGATGCCGTAGATCGGGCCGACGATCAGCGAGAACTTGACCGATTCGATCGTGATCAGGCCGGTGAACCAGTAGCTGACCAGCGAGAAGAAGTCCGAGGCACCGAAGAACAGCACGATATTGGCGCGCGAGATCACCGACGAGATCGGGCGGCCCAGCCAGTAGGCGACGATCGGCGGGCCGCCGGTCTGCGCGAGGCCGCTGCAGAAGCCGGAGAGGCCGCCGACGCCGACGGAGAGGGCGACGTGCTCCTTGCCGTGATAGCGCCAGCCCGACAGCAGCAGTGCGAGCAGCACCGCGACGAAGCAGGAGATGATCCAGCGCGTCGTGACGGGTTCGAACACGGTCAGGAAATAGGTGCCGATGGGGACGCCGACCAGCGCGCCGGCGACCATGACCGCGGTCGCCTTGCGGTCGGCGTGGGTCCAGGCGTTCGGCAGCAGCGGCGTGGCGGCGATGAAGTCGATGACGAGCAGCAGCGCCGCCACCAGCCGCGGCGCCGCGACGCTGCTCGCGAGCGGCATGAAGATCAGCGCCGAGCCGAAGCCCGAGAAGCCGCGCGCCGTGCCCGACACGAAGGCGATCGCGCAAATCGCGAGCGCGATGCTGGTCGAGATGTCGGAGGGGATCAGGCTGAAGGAGGTCATGAAAGGATAACGAGATTCGACTAGCTGGCTGGCAACTCAAAGCGCCCCTACTCAGACCCGTCATCCCCGCGCAAAGGCTTCGCCTTTGTCGCTGGAGGTGCGAGCAGAGCGAGCCTCGAAGGATGCACGGCCACAGGCGGGGCCGTCGACCCTTCGAGACGGCCGCTACGCGGCCTCCTCAGGGTGACGGTGCAATAGACCGCCTGTGGTTCACATCACCCGCGCAGCGTGCCGCCGGTCTTCTTGGTCACATCGGCGACGACCTTGGCGGCGACCGCGTCGATCTCCTGGTCGGTCATGGTCTTCTCGCGCGGCTGGATCGTCACCGCGATCGCGATCGACTTCTTGTCGGGGTCGATGCCCTTGCCTTCGTAGACGTCGAACACGGTCACATCAGTGATCAGCTTCTTGTCGACATTCTGCGCCGCGCGGACGATGTCGCCCGCCTTGACGCTGCGATCGACGATGAAGGCGAAGTCGCGCGACACCGGCTGGAATGCCGAGAGCTCCAGCACCGGCTTGGCGCGCGTCGCCCGCTGCTTGCCTTGCGGGATGCGCTCGAGGATCACCTCGAACACGATCATCGGGCCGTCGGCGCCGAGCGCCTCGGCCGCACGCGGATGCAGCTCGCCGAAAGTGCCGAGCACGTTCTGCGGGCCGATCTGGATGGTGCCGGAGCGCCCCGGATGCAGCCAGGCCGGACCGCCGGGGACGATCTGCAGCGCCTGCATCGGCGCGCCGGCGGCCGCCAGCACGGCGAAGGCGTCGGCCTTGGCATCCATCGCATCCGCCGCAGCCGAGCCGGCCCAGTGCCGCCCGATCCCCTTCGACGAGGCGAAGCCATGGCGCACGCCGGAGGCGGCGACCAACTGGTCCTCCGGGCGGTCGCCGCGGAACACCTGGCCGACCTCGAACAGTGCCACATCGGGATAGCCACGATTGATGTTGGCCTGAACCGCCGCGACGAGGCCCGGCAGCAGGCTCGGCCGCATGTCGGAAAGATCGGCCGCGATCGGGTTGGCAAGCACGAGCTCGCTCTGGCCGCCGCCGAACAGTTTTGCCGCGTCATTGGTGATGAACGACCAGGTCACGGCTTCCACCATGCCGCGCACGCCGAGCGCGCGCTTGGCACGGCGGGTGCGCAGCTGCATCGGCGTCAGCACCGGCTTGCGCGGCTCCTCGCCGCGCTCGAACGGCGTCATCGGCACCTTGTCGACGCCGACGATGCGCACGATCTCCTCGACGATGTCGGCCTTGCCGTGCACGTCGGTGCGCCAGGACGGGATCGCGATCTTCACCACGGGGCCGTTGCCGGCCAGCATGAAGCCGAGCCGGGTGAGGATCAGCTTCACCTCGACCAGCGGCACCTCGATGCCGGCGAGGCGCTTCACTTCACTGAGCGGGAAGTCGATGACGCGATCCTCGCCGAACTGCTTGCCGACCACGACGTTCTCGGACGGCGTGCCGCCGCACAGCGCCAGCACCAGCTTGGTCGCGAGCTCGAGCCCGGGCACCATGAAGGCCGGATCGACGCCGCGCTCGAAGCGATAGCGCGCGTCCGAATTGATACCGAGCTTGCGGCCGGTCTGCGCGATGTTGATCTCGTTCCAGAGCGCCGATTCGATCAGCACGTCGGTGGTGTTGTCGTCGCAGCCCGAGGCCTCGCCGCCCATGATGCCGGCGAGCGATTCGACGCCGTGCTCGTCGGCGATGACGCAGATGTTGCTGTCGAGCGTATAGGTGCGGCCGTCGAGCGCGAGCAGCGTCTCGCCGTCCTTGGCGCGGCGGACGGTGAGGTTGCCCTGCACCTTCTTGGCGTCGAACACGTGCAGCGGGCGGGCGCGGTCGTAGGTCATGAAGTTGGTGATGTCGACCAGCGCGTTGATCGGGCGCAGGCCGATCGAGGTCAGCCGCTTCTGCAGCCATTCCGGCGACGGGCCGTTCTTCACGCCGCGCACCAGCCGCAGCGCGAAGCCCGGACACAGCGTGGCGTCTTCCACCTTCACCTCGACCGGGCAGGGGAATTCGCCCTTGATCGGCCTGATGCCGGGGTCTTTGAACTTGCCCATGTCGGCGGCGGACAGATCGCGCGCGATGCCGTGCACGCCGGTGCAGTCCTGCCGGTTCGGCGTCAAATTGATCTCGATGGTGGGATCGCCGAGCCCGGCCCAGTCGGCATAGCCCTTGCCGAGCGGCGCGTCCGCCGGCAGCTCCATGATGCCGTCGTGATCCTCGGAGATCTGCAATTCCGCCGCCGAGCACAGCATGCCGCGGCTCTCGACGCCTCTGATAGTGCCGACGCCGAGCGTGATGTTCTTGCCGGGGATGTAGGTGCCGGGCGGCGAGAACACGCTGATCAGCCCGGCACGCGCATTCGGCGCGCCGCACACCACCTGCACAGGCTCAGCCCCGTCGCCGGTGTCGACCATGCACACGCGCAGCCGGTCCGCATTCGGATGCTGCTCGGCCGAGATCACGCGCGCGATGGTGAACGGCGCCAGCGCCTTCGCCTTGTCCTCGATGTTCTCGACTTCGAGCCCGATCATGGTGAGCTTGTCAGCGAGCTTGTCGAGCGGCTCGTCGGTCTCGAGATGTTCCTTCAGCCAGGAGAGGGTGAACTTCATGACGATGACTTCTCCAGTCCCCTCTCCCGCTTGCGGGGGAGGGTTAGGGTGGCGGCTTTCTTCACAATGGGACCGAAGACAAGATTCACGAACTCAAGCCCCCCGCGATCGACGGGATGTCGAGCGGCTTGAAGCCGTAGTGGCTGAGCCAGCGCACGTCGCTGTCGAACAATTGCCGCAGGTCGGCGATGCCGTATTTCAGCATCGCGATGCGGTCGATGCCCATGCCCCAGGCAAAACCCTGGTAGACGTCGGGATCGAGGCCGCAGGCGCGCAGCACGTTGGGGTGCACCATGCCGCAGCCGAGAATCTCCAGCCAGTCCTCGCCCTCGCCGAAGCGGATCTCGCCCTTGTCGCGGCGGCACTGGATGTCGACCTCGAGCGACGGCTCGGTGAACGGGAAGAACGAGGGCCGGAACCGCATGTTGATGTGGTCGACCTCGAAGAACGCCTTGCAGAACTCGTGTAGGATCCATTTGAGGTGGCCGAGATGCGAGCCCTTGTCGATCACCAGGCCCTCGACCTGGTGGAATTGCGGTGTGTGCGTCGCATCCGAATCGATGCGATAGGTGCGGCCCGGGCAGATCACGCGGATCGGCGGCTGCTGGGTCAGCATGGTGCGCACCTGCACCGGAGAAGTGTGGGTCCGCAGCAGCATGCGCGAGCCGTCCTCCTTCGGGTTGAAGAAGAAGGTGTCGTGCATCTCGCGCGCCGGATGGCCTTCGGGAAAGTTCAGCTTGGTGAAGTTGTAGTCGTCGGTCTCGATGTCGGGACCTTCGGCGACCGCAAAGCCCATGTCGGCGAAGATCGTGGTGAGTTCGTCCCAGACCTGGCTCAACGGATGGATGCGGCCGGTCTCCGCCGGCGCCTCGCGCAGCGGCAGCGTGACGTCGATGGTCTCGGCGGCGAGGCGCGCATCGAGCGCGGCCGCTTTCAGCACGTCGCGCCTGGCCGCGAGCGCCTGCGTCACCGCATCCTTGGCGAGGTTGATCTTGGCGCCTTCGGTCTTGCGCTCCTCCGGCGACATCTTGCCGAGGGTGGCGAGCAAGGCCGAGATCGAGCCCTTCTTGCCGAGCGCCGAGACGCGGACCGCCTCGAGGGCGGCCTCGTCAGCGGCTGAGGCGATCTGGTCGAGGATGGATTGTTCGAGCGTTGCGAGGTCGGACACGGTCAATTCCTGCGCTTGAGCGGAGCATGATCCGGTGGGAAGAACCGCTGCCCGAACCGGTACCATGCGCCAAAATTCGGCTGGGTTGTCGCCGCCCGAAGGCGGTAACGTCAAGCGAAAAGCCGGTCATTTCGAGCCGGTGGCCGGCAGCATTGAACCCCGCGCGGAGGCCGGGCTACCCAAGGGGAGTTCAAGGAGGCCCACGCGATGTTGCTGCGATCTTGCCTGGCCGTGCCGGCGGTGCTGTTGATGCTCACAACGGCGCATGCCGCGACCGAGGAATGTCCCGCCAAATCGACCCAGATGGACGACATCATCGCGGAGCTTCAGAAGGCGCCGAGCTGCAACCGCGCGATGAAGATCTTCGAGGCGTGCGAATACGGCGCCAGCGGAGACGTCCAGTTCGGCGCCGTGGTCGAGAAGAGGTGCGAGGGGGACTTCCTGTCCGGCCTCGGAGCGTCGCAGAAGAAGGCCTATGCCGGCCAGCTCAAGCGCTGCGACCACAAATACGACCACGAAAGCGGCACCATGTACCGCTCGTTCACGGCGTTCTGCCGGGCGATCGTCGCCCAGCGCTATTCGCAGAAGGCGCTGAAGGCGGGCCCCAAATCGCGTTAGGGCCGCCCGCTAGGATCAGGCGGCCAGCGCGGCCTTGGCCTTCTCGGCGATCGCCTGGAACGCAACCGGCTCGTGGATCGCGAGATCCGACAGCACCTTGCGGTCGACGACGACGCCCGACTTGGAGAGGCCGTTGATAAACACGCTGTAGGTCATGCCGAACGGACGGACCGCGGCGTTGATGCGCTGGATCCAGAGCGCGCGGAAGGTGCGCTTCTTGCGCTTGCGGTCGCGGAAGGCGTACTGGCCGGCCTTTTCGACGGCCTGCTTGGCGACGCGGATGGTGTTCTTGCGGCGGCCGTAATAGCCCTTGGCGGCCTTGTAGACTTTCTTGTGCTTGGCGTGAGCGGTCACACCGCGTTTGACGCGAGACATGACGGAAATCCTTGATCTGGAAGAGGTGACTGGGCGCCGCGCAGTCGCGGCGAGGGTTCAAGCGATCGGTGCGATCAGGCGTTCGGCAAGAAGTACTTCTTGACGTTGTCGCCGTCGGTCTTGAACAGCACGCGGGTGCCGCGGAGCTGACGGATTTGCTTCTTCGTCCGCTTGATCATGCCGTGGCGCTTGCCGCGCTGGGCGTGCATGACTTTGCCAGTGGCGGTCACCTTGAAGCGCTTTTTAGCGCCCGACTTGGTCTTCAACTTGGGCATTTGGCTCTCCTGTCGCACAGCACGAAAATCGCCCCGAGAGGCGTCCGGCCGGCTAAAATGCTCGTTAGAGCGTTGAAAGTGCTAAGGTTTTTTCCGAATTGAAAGAACCTGCACCAGACGTCGCCACGGCAGCCCTTGATCAGCCGGGCGGCGAAGGCCCGGCTTATGACAGAGGATCGGCGGTTTTGCAACGTTTCAGGCGGGGAATCGGGGCCGGAACCGGGTAGCCCGGATGGAGCGCAGCGCAATCCGGGGCAGGTCGCGCCGCGGACGCACCGGCCCCCCGGATGTGCTGCGCTCCATCCGGGCTACGGAAACGAAACAGCCCGCCAGATCGCCTGACGGGCCATTTCATTTCAACAAAGCGACAAATTCGAACTAGCGTGGCGCCAGAACCATCACGACCTGGCGGCCCTCGAACTTCGCGTCCTGCTCGACCTTGGCGAATTCGGCGACGTCAGCCTTCACCTTGTCCAGCAGCTTGGTGCCGATCTCCTGGTGCGCCATCTCACGACCGCGGTAGCGCAAGGTGATCTTGACCTTGTCGCCTTCCTCGAAGAAGCGCTGCATCGCGCGCATCTTCACGTCATAGTCGTGATCGTCGATCATCGGGCGGAGCTTGATCTCCTTGATCTCGACGACCTTCTGCTTCTTGCGAGCTTCGGCAGCCTTCTTCTGCGCGGAATACTTGTACTTCCCGTAGTCCATGATCTTGCAGACGGGAGGGCTGGTATTCGGCGAAATCTCGACGAGATCCATGCCGGCTTCCATGGCCATCTTGATGGCCACCATGGTTTCGACGGTGCCCTGATTGACACCCTCCGCATCGATCAGCTGGATCTGTGCGTTGCGAATCTCGTCATTGGTGCGCGGCCCTTCTTTGGCGACTGTGGGCGGGGCTCTATTGGGACGGCGAATGGGTAACTCTCCAAAGTTGTGAAAGGGAAGGCGGATATTTTGAAGCAAGATGCCGCAACGGGCAAGCGAACTCGCTTCTTTAAGCGGCAAAACCGCCAATTGCGAGGCATTTTGGCCACGCCCGGCACATATAGCGGGCTCGTCTGCTCCGCAAGGCAGGGGTCGCAGCCGTTGACCGGTGCCGCGCGACAATTGAAAAGCAGATGTCTGACACGCGAGTGACCGAACCATGAGCCAAACCGCCGCATCGGAACAGGAACCTGCCTTCATCGAGGTCGGCGAGGGCAGCGAGGCGCGCCGGATCGCGGTGCGGGCCCGTGCCGGCAGCAATCCCGGGCTGTTCTGGCTCGGCGGCTTCAAGTCCGACATGGCCGGCACCAAGGCGCTGGCGCTCGATGCGTGGGCGGCCGAGCACGGCCGCGGCTGCGTCAGGTTCGACTATTCCGGCCACGGCGAATCCGGCGGCGATTTCGCCGACGGCACCATCGGCCGCTGGCTCGAGGAGAGCGTGGCGGTGTTCTCGCAGTTCTGCAGCGGGCCGCAGGTCGTGATCGGGTCTTCGATGGGTGGCTGGATGGCGCTGCTGCTTGCGCGCGAGATCGCCAAACGGGCCAATGCTGGCGGCGGCAGCGCTTCGCTCGCCGGCCTCGTGCTGATCGCGCCGGCGCCCGACTTCACCGAGGAGCTGATGTGGAAGGCCTTCTCGCCGGAGGTCCGCGCCGAGATCGAGGCCAAGGGCATGTGGCTGCGTCCGTCCGACTATGGCGACGGCACGCCCTATCCGATCACCCGCAACCTGATCGAGGAGGGCCGCAACCACCTGTTGCTCGGCAGCAAGATCGACGTCGGCTGCCCGGTGCGCATCCTGCAGGGCGCGCAGGATCCCGACGTGCCGTGGAAGCACGCCTTCGCGCTGGTGCACCGCCTGCCGGCTGAAGATGTCGTGCTCACCATGATCCAGGACGGCGACCACCGCTTGTCGCGTCCGCAGGACATCGCCCGCATCATCGCCGCGGTGGCGGAGATCGGCTAAGCTTTTTTCCTTCTCCCCTTGTGGGAGAAGGTGGCGCGGACGATGTCCGCGCCGGATGAGGGGTTCTCTCCGCGGACACAGACCCCTCACCCGTCTCGAATGAGCTCTCGCTCATTCGATCCACCCTCTGCCACAAGGGGAGAGGGAAGAAGAAGCGAGGAGCCGGGAGAGACTACCAATGGACACGACAACAATGCTGCGCGCGTTCTGCGACGCGGTCGAACAGCGCAACGGCAAGGCCTTTGCAAATCTCTTCAACGAGGACGGCGTCTATCACGATGTGTTCTACGGTGCCTTCAAGGGCCACGGCAAAATCGGCGAGATGATCGACGACTGGTTCTACCGGACCGCGACCGATTTCCGCTGGGTGATGCATGATCCCGTGAGCGATGGCACGACGCTCTACGCGCGCTACACGTTCAGCTACCGCTCGACCTTGCCGGAAGCCAAGGGCGCGCGTGCGATGTTCGGGGGCGTCGCGATCATGCGGCTGCGCGACGGCAAGATCACGGAGTACCACGAGGTCGCCAACACCGCGCCGGCCTTCGTCGATTTGAACTTCGCGCCGGAGCGGATCGCCAAGATCGTCGGCAAGCAGGGCGCGGAGCTGAAAGCGCGGCCGGAGATGCAGCGGCATCTGGCTTAGTCTAAGCCTCAATCCCCCCGTCGTCATTCCGGGACGCGCGAAGCGCGAACCCGGAATCCATATCTCCGTTGGTCTTTACGGCCCGATGGATTCCGGGTTCGATGCTGCGCATCGCCCTCAGGTGCGCAATTGCGCACCGGGGAATGACAATCATGGCGGCGGCGGATTGGTCATCGGCTTGCGCTGGGCGAGCGCCGCCACGGTGGAGGTGCCGATCGGGCCCCTCTCGTCATAGAGCCAACATTCGCCGATCGCGATGCCGTCCGTGGCGTGATGGTTGACGACCTCGAAGCCGATCCAGTTGGTCACCGGCAAGCGGTGCAGATAGATCGTGACGTCGCTGTTGATGTAGCCGAGCCCCTGGTCGCCGGCATTGGCGAAGGGGCTGGCGAAATCCGCGCCGGTCGCGACATGGACGAACGGCGTCATCTTCACGCCCGCGACGAGCTCGCGCACCTCGCTCATCCAGAGCCGGCGCTCGCCGAGCGAGCCCATATGGCCGACGATCGGCCGCGTCTCCCATTTGCCGTTCATGCCGAGCCTCGGATCGGTCGGCTTCGGAATGTCCGATGGCGCCGGCACCTGCCAGTTCGGCGGGGACCACACATTGCCGGGGGCATTTTCCGTCCGGCGCAACAATTGGCAGGAGGCGCGCGCCATGCTGGTGCCGCCGGAGACAAACTCGGCCTCGATCATCTTGATGCGCATGCCGTCGCGCACCAGCTTGGTCGTCACCTCGATCGGCGTCGTGATGTTGGGCAGCCGGAACATGTCGACCGTCAGCCGGGCGGGGACGAAATCGTCGGAGCCGTGGCGCTCCTCGATGACGAAGGCGAGGAGGCCGATCACGACGCGGCCGTGCAGGGATTCCGGACTCCACGGTCCGTTCGCAACGGCCGTCGGCATGAAGCCGTCGCCGTGCCTGGTGAAGAAGGGCTGGTTTGTCATGGCGTGCGACCATGACGGGAATGGCGCGATGAAATCAAGAGGCGGTGGCCGCGCGCCACTCCTGCTGCACGGTGACGTCGGGCTCGCCGCCGGCCCGCGACGCCAGCGCCGCGAATGCTTCGCGGGCGGTCAGTTGCGACAGCGCCCACACCGCGGCGCCGCGCACCAGCGGGCTCGCGTCGTCGAGCAAACGCCGCGCTTCGCCGACAAGGCTTGCGTCACCGGAGTTGCCGATCGCGATCAGCACATTGCGGATGAAGCGGTCGCGGCCGATGCGCTTGACCGGCGACTTCGTGAACAGCGCGCGGAAGGCGGCATCATCGAGCCGTGCGAGATCGGCAAGCGCGGGCGCCCGCAGCGCATCGCGCGCGGCGAGCTTCTGCTCGCGCCCCGCTTGCGCGAACTTGTTCCACGGACACACCGCGAGACAATCGTCGCAGCCATAGATGCGGTTGCCGATGCTCTTGCGGAATTCGTGCGGGATCGGACCCTTGTTCTCGATCGTCAGATACGAGATGCAGCGCCGCGCATCGAGCTTGTAGGGCGCGGGGAACGCCGCGGTCGGACAGATGTCCTGGCAGGCGCGGCAGCTGCCGCAATGATCGGCCTCGGCAACATCGCGCGGCAGCTCGGTAGCCGAATAGATCGCGCCGAGAAACAGCCACGAGCCGAATTCGCGCGACACGAGGTTGGTGTGCTTGCCCTGCCAGCCGATGCCGGCTGCCTGGGCAAGCGGCTTCTCCATGACAGCGGCGGTGTCGACGAACACCTTCACCTCATCGCCGGTGATCGTGGCGAGCCAGCGCGCCAGGACCTTCAGCCGCTTCTTGATCACGTCGTGATAGTCGTCGCCCTGCGCATAGACCGAGATCGCGCCATGCGACCGGCGTGCAAGGATGTCGAGCGGGTCGTCGTCGGGCCCGTAATTGACGCCGAGCATGATGATCGAGCGCACGCCGCCCCACAGCACGCGCGGATCGGTGCGCCGCTCCGGATTGGCCGCGAGCCAGTCCATGTCGCCATGGCCGCCGGAGCCGAGGAATTCGAGGAAATATTTTCCGGCCTCGCTGGTCGCATCAGGCGCGGTGAAGCCGACGGCGTCGAAGCCGAGCGCATGCGCCTCGCGCTGAAGCGCTGCCTTGAGATCGGAAGGGGAGAGCCTGACCGCCGGGTTCAGAAGTCGAGGTCCACATAGGTGCGCGACGCCGGCACCCCCGCCAGCCATTCGCTGAGCAGCGGGCGGAACGACGGGCGGGACTTCACCCGCGCGTACCACGACTTTGCCGCGTCGTCCTCGCTCCATGGCACGTCGCCTAGATAGTCGATCGCCGAGAGATGCGCCGCGGCGGCGAGATCCGCGTAGGTCAGGCGGTCGCCGGCGAGATAGTTCCGCGTCTTCGCCAGCCAGCCGATATAGCTCAGATGATAGCGCACATTGACCTTGGCGGCGCGCATGATGTCGGGCGCCGGCGGGCCGCCGCCATTATCCTCGCTCATGAACCGCTTGTAGATCCGCTCGGTCACCAGCGGGTTGGAGGCTTCCTCGAAGAATTTCTCGTTGAACCACGCCATCAGCCGGCGCACCTCGACGCGCTCGGCCGTCGACGTCGGCAACAGCCGCCGATCGCCGGCATCGAGGCCGTGCGTCTCGTCGACATATTCGGCGATCACAGGCGCACCCGGAATCGGCGGAAAGCTCTCGGCGATCAGCACCGGCGTGGTGGCTGCCGGATTGAGCGCCAGGAACGCCTCGCGCCGTTCCCACACCCGTTCCTCCACAAGGCGCAAATCGAGCCCATACTCGCCGAGCACGAGCCGAATGAAGCGCGAATGCGGACAGAACGGATGGTGATACAGCGTGTACATGAAGCCCTTGGTAGTTTCGCGGCGCTTAAGAAATCATCAACCTGTGCGGTCTGGACCTGTGCTTTGGCCAGACCAGTTCCGGTCGTCTCTATGTCGCGTCAGCACGCAAACCGGTAGCCATCCCCGCAGATGGTGCGGGTCACAAAAACGCTATAGCTCAGCAAATCGGCCGGGTAACCCATTGTTTGACGATTTTTTGCGATTGCGGCCAATGTGCGAATAAGCGAGAAGAATCCCGTTTTCCACACAGGGCAGGCCACAACATAATGACGGATATGCTGCGGGCGGTGATTCTCGGCATCATCGAGGGCGTCACGGAGTTCCTGCCGGTCTCCTCGACAGGCCACCTGCTGCTCGCGGAGCGCTTCTTCAATCTGGGCGAAGGCAATTTCTGGAAGAGCTTTGCGATCCTGATCCAGCTCGGAGCGATCCTCGCGATCCTTGCGCTCTACTTCGTCAAATTGTGGCGCGTGGCGCTCGGAATGTTCACCAATCCCGACGACCGCCGCTTCGTGATCGGCGTGCTGGTGGCGTTCCTGCCCGCGGTCGTGATCGGCCTGATCGCCGGCAAATACATCAAGGAGTTCCTGTTCAATCCGTGGGTGGTCTGCTTCACGCTGATCGTCGGCGGCGCCGTGCTGCTGTGGGTCGATCAGCTCGATCTCAAAGTGTACGAGGACGATGCGACCCGCTTCCCGCTGCTGATGTATTTCTGGATCGGCGTCGCGCAGTGCCTGGCGATGATTCCCGGCGTGTCGCGCTCGGGCGCCAGCATCGTGGCGGCGATGCTGCTCGGCGCCGACAAGCGCTCGGCGGCGGAGTTCTCGTTCTTCCTCGCGATCCCGACCATGGTCGGCGCGTTCGCCTATGATTTCTACAAGAACCGGGCCGACTTCACCTCCGACAATCTCAGCGTCATCGCGGTCGGCTTCGTGGTGTCGTTCATCACGGCGATGATCGTGGTGCGGGCCTTCCTCAATTTCGTCACCCGCCGCGGCTTCACCTTCTTCGCCTGGTGGCGCGTGATCGTCGGCACGCTCGGCCTGATCGCGCTGGCGATGGGACGGTAAGGCGCGACGGACACCATCCCATCACCGCCACCCTGAGGAGGCCGCAAAGCGGCCGTCTCGAAGGGCGACGGCCGCGATCCCGGCCGTTCATCCTTCGAGGCTCGCACCTCCAGCGACAAAGGCAAAGCCTTTGCGCGGGGATGACGGGGAAGGGCTTGGTAGCGTGGGAAAAGCGTAGTGGTGCCGTGCCGGCTCGCGCGGAGCCTGTCATCGGGCGCGCGTTCGCGCGACCCGTTGGCTTGGCCGGGACGACAGGTGGAGAGAGCTGCCTACGCGCTCTTCTTCTGGAACTGACCCGTCGCGCGGAAGCGCCAGAGATATTGCGGGGCGATCGCTTCCATCGAATCCGGCGAGATGCCGAGGCCTGCGAAGGTCAGGCCGGCGGCCTTGGCGGCGTCGGACACCACATTGTCCGAACGCAGCATCTCGACCTGGTCCGGCGTCAGCGTGAACGGCCCCGGCGCGAACTGCAGGAAGTACGACTGGAACTTGGCGAGGCCGAACGGTAGCGGCGCCAGCATGCGATCCCGCTGGGTGATCTTGAGGATGATCTGCATCACCTCGCGCATGGTCAGCACTTCCGGCCCGCCGAGCTCGTAAGCTGCGCCCTGCTTCGCCTCGCCGTCCACGGCATGGACCACGGCGTCCGCGACGTCGCCGACATAGGCCGGCTGCACCGTGTTGACCCCGCCGCCGACCAGCGGCAGCACCGGTGACATCCGTGCCAGCGCCGCAAAGCGGTTGGTGAACTGATCCTCGGGCCCGAACAGCAGCGACGGCCGCATGATGGTGGCCGACGGCAACGCCGCCAGCACCGCTGCCTCGCCGCCCGCCTTGGCGCGGAAATAGCTCGAGGGCGAATCCGCGTCGGCCCCGATCGCCGAGACATGGACCATCCGCCCGTCGGCCGCGGCCGCCGCCTTGGCGATGGTCTCGGCGCCCTTCACCTGCACGGCATCGAAGCTCTGCCCACCGCCCTGGGCCAGGATGCCGACCAGGTTGATGGCGATATGCGAATCACGCATCGCCGCCTCGACCGAGGCCGGGTAGCGCACATTGGCCTGGACGGCATGGATCTGCCCGACCCGGCCGAGCGGCTGCAGATGGCCGGCTAGCTCGGGCCGCCGCACCGCGACTCGGACGCGGTAATCGCGCTTGCAGAGCGCCCGGACCACGTTCCGCCCCAGAAAACCCGATCCGCCGAAGACCGTGACCAGCGTGTCCAGGTTCGATGCCATGGGGTGATTCCTGTGGGATTCGAGAGCGATTGACGTAGGTTAACCGTCTGGCGATACGCCATCGGCCTTATCCTGTACAGGGTATTTGAATTTCCAATCGCGAATTTGACAAGCGCGCAACCGATCCTTACTAAGCCGCTCCACATGCCCAGGTGGCGGAATTGGTAGACGCGCTGGCTTCAGGTGCCAGTGGCTTAACGGCCGTGAAGGTTCGAGTCCTTTCCTGGGCACCACCCCCTTTTAAGCGATTGAAATCGCTCAGTATCCGGGGGGTGGGTGCGGGCAAGCTGTCACCCAGCGAGGGTAGAGGCGAGACAGCGATTCTACCGTTGGCCCTCATGTCTCGTCGTTAGACGCGACGGACGTATTCTCGTTCGATCCAAATCGAGTGCATGTAGCTGGACTCCTCGACCACCTCGCCGACTTCGAGTTCGACCAGTTCTCCCTTGAGATCGACGGTCGGAAAATGGCGGCCGAGACACCTCGTGAAGAATGTCCGCGTTCCCGTGTATTCCGGTAGCGTATCTGGAATCGCCACGACTTCGACTCTGTCCCCGATCTTCATTCCACCATCTCAGGACGGGCTTGACGAGCTTGGCAGGCACCCTGCTCAGCTGGCGCTTGCGATCGTTCCCCCGTGGCGCCACCGCTCCAGTGCGCCGCAAATTTCGGGTTCTCCAGGGGTCGTCGCGCGAAGGCTTCGCGCTTCGCCTTAGATCGCCCATCCGTCGGCGGGATAGGCGACTGCCTCCGCGGGCTCGATCGTCATGCCGAGCCCGTTGCAGAATCGGCTGGAATAAAAGGCGAGCGGGGAACCGTCTCGCTGCCGGCACCAGCGGACCTCGCCAATGAACAGCGTGTGGTCGGCGACGTCAATTGACCGGACCACGTCGCAAGCGAACTGGGCGATCGCTTGCGACAGGACGGGAAACTCTTCCCGGTTGACCAGCGATGGCGAGCTTTCGGCCTGCGGCCTGCCGGAGAAGTGCGCGCAGAGTGCGAGATCTTCCGCGTGAAGGACATTCACGGCGTAACGCTTCGAATCCATGATCGCCTGCCAGGTCCGCCCTCGCATCACCGAGACCAGCACGGTCGGCGGTTTGGTGGAGACGGTCGTGAAGCTGTTGGCCGTCATGCCGACCGGAGTGCCGTCGCGGTCGATGCTCGCCACGACTGTCACGCCTGTGGGGAATCGCGCAGCGGCCGCCCGGAAGCTCGCCGGATCGGGATGCGGGTTCATCGATCGCGCTCCATGGCGAAACGGCAAGAGGTCGCGCCTTTCGGCGTGTGGTTCGAGAGATGGTTTGTCGGCACGCAGTCGCGGCCTGGTGCAAGTGGACCGTGCGGCCGGCTCGCGATCATTGTTGCGTCAGGCAGCGAGCGGCGCGCGCCTGTCGATCCAAGCGTGGATGCGCTTGTCGGTCGCGACACGATCCCACTGACGCTCCGGGTAGTTGAAATTATCGGTGAACTCGTCGCAGAGTTCTCGGTCCTGCGCCATGGTGAGGATCAGCCGACCCATCGCCTCGGACGGCGGCCGCAGCATCAGATTCGTCCAGCGCGCAGCCGCGAACACGCGATTTTCGCGGGCGCGATCCACCTCCTCAACGAAGCGTGCGTCGAAGGCCACCGTTTCCACGATCGCCTTGCCGAGTTCGAAGGCGGCGTAGGAGGCGATGTTGGCGCCTTGGCCCATCAGCGGGTCGACCACTGAATGTACGTCGCCCAGCGCGACGGCGAATTTCTCACCATCGAAGGCGACCGACGATTGCCGCACGGTCGGCACCACCGCGCCTTGCAGCAGGTCGAGCGGCTGGGCAAGCCCGAAGCGATGGGTGTCGATCCGGTTGTAGGTGTGCGGATGATGCTTTTCCAGCTTGTCGAGAATTGTCTGGCGGAAGGCTGCAGGGTCCGCGTCGTAGCTCAGCGAGACCAGATCGGCCATGTCGCCGCCGGGAATGTTCTCCATCAGGAGCGCCGTCTTCATGCCGCTGAATGACAGCGTCGGAATGACGATCATCTCGCCATGTCCGGGCGACACCGAGAGCGTGACACCGCGCGGGTCGTCACCGTCCGGGCTGCCGTGATCGACGCCGTCATAGAGGCCCACGCAGAGCAGGCGCTGTGGCTGGCTGTAGGGGGACAACTCCGGCCGATGGGCGAACATTCGCCCGAGCGCACCTTTGCCGGTCGACACGACGAGAAGGTCAAAGCGTGAAACGAGAGCCGGGATGTCGTCGTCCTGGATGCTGGCATATTCGATGCTGCCGCCGCGATGCTCGAAATCCCTCATCAGCGCGGGCAGGTACATGCGGTAATCCACTGCCCGGCTCGGCTTCTTGAACGCGCCGCGAAACAGCAGCCCGTTGCCTGGGAAATTAAAGAAATGGTCGTGGTGGTGGTAGATCGTGGCGGCGTCATCCCAATGGTTCACGCCTAGTTCGTTCTCACGCGCGATCGTGACGCTGTGATGGGCGACCGTGTTCATCAGCCGCGCCGAGGCGTACTGCTCCGGAGTGCGGTCGGTCAGCACCGTCGCCTGGATCCCATGCTGTTGGAGATAAAGAGCCAGATGCAGGCCCCCGATTCCAGCGCCGACGATCCCGATCGATTTGTTCATTGTTGATCCTCCCTGGTTACCGAGAGGCTAGACCGGATCGACTGTGTCCATGTAGGGAATGATAAGAATATTACAAATTCCTGGGAGGAATGCATGGATCGGATCGATGCGCTGCAAACCTTCATTCGCGTGATGGAGGCCGGCAGCTTCAGCCAGGCCGCGAGCGATCTGGGCCTCGGACAGCCGGCCATCAGCAAGCGCGTGGCGTTGTTGGAGGCGGAGTTCGGCTGCCGGCTGTTCGTCCGCACCACGCGCAAGGTTCGTCCGACGCCGGAGGCCGATCGCGTGCTCAAGCTCGCCAAGGATATCGTCGCGCTGTTGGAAAGTGCCAGCACGCCGGCGCAGAGCCGGGTTCGCAGTCCGTCGGGGACCTTGCGGATCACTGTGCCGACCTCGTTCGGTCGCTACTTTTTCCGCGGCATTTTCGCAGAATATCTTCGCCGCTATCCCGACGTGCGGCTCGATGCGAGCTTCACCGAGCAGTTCGTAGACCTGGTGGAGACCGGGACGGAGCTGGCAATTCGGATCGGAATGCTGAACTCCAGCTCGCTGGTGGCACGGCGCGTCGGCACCATCAAGCGCCTCCTGGTGGCGGCCCCTTCACTGCTCGCACGGCATCAAGCCCCGCTCCTCCCCGACCATCTGCGCCGCATGCCGAGCGTAACGTATTCACGCTTGTCGCCGCGGAATCAGTGGACGTTCGAAGCCGAGACCGGCCGCCATGTGGTCGAGATCGCGCCGTCCATGACCTGCGACGACGCCGACGTGATGACGCTCGCGACGGTTGAGGGGCTCGGCGTCGCGGTGCTGCCAAGCTGGTGCGCCGTCGAACACATCGCCGCAGGCCGGCTTGTTCATCTGCTGCCGGATTATGCGGTACCATCGCTACCGATGCATCTCGTCTATCCTGACCCGCATTGGATGTCGCGCCGCGCGAGACTATTCCGCGATCTGATCATTGAGCGTGCCGACATGTTTGCGATTGGCTGAACACGTCGGCCGATGCTGGGAATTTGAGAACGCCGGCGATCGCCGCCGCAGCCCCTGCCGTCACACGATCCGTCGGCCCGCGCGTCGCGCGAAGCGACAGCTTCATGACCAACGAATAAACGATGGAGGTAATCCCAGTTCTCTCGTCCTGCGGCATTTTGCCAATTTTGTCCCGACATCGAATTACGCTCAGATCGGGCGCCGACTGGACGGCCTCAGCCGCGCTCCGACTATGCACCACGACAGAGCTTGGCGATGATCGCGATCGAAAGCCGGACGGCGCGAGCTCAATCAGCGCGCATCGCCGCCGTCGACGTCGTCCATGATCTCGACGCCGCCGAGATGATCTGGCGGAGTCTTGAGAACTCGAGTCATTCCATCACGCCCTTTCAGCGGTTCGACTTCCTCGCCCCCTGGCAGCGTGAGGTCGGTGAGCGCGCGGGACTGTCGCCTTTCATCGTCATCGCGCGTGACGGCGATGGCCAACCACGGGGCTTGCTCCCGCTTGCTCTGCAAACGGTTCTCGGCGTCCGCCGCGCGAGCTTCATGGGCGGCGAGCACGCAACCTTCAATATGGGCCTGTGGGAGCGTGGGTTCGCCTTGGGTGCCACGAAGGCCGATCTCCACGCATTCATGGCGATGCTCGCCAAGCGTGACAAAGTCGACGTGCTGGCGTTGCGCCAGCAGCCGGCGCAGTGGCGCGGCGTGCAAAACCCGCTGGCGCTGCTGCCTCATGAGCCCCTGGTCTTGAACTGCCCGATGCGCACAATCGAGCCGGGCGCAACGGCCGCGAACCTGATCGGCAATGCCTCCCGCCGCATGAAGCTCAAGCAGCGCAAACTGCTGGAGCTGACCGGCTACCGCTATCACGTTGCCTCCACTGATGCCGACATTGCCCGCCTGCTCGACTGGTTTTTCCGCGTGAAGTCGGAGCGGTTGGCCGAGCGGAAGGTGTCCAATGTGTTCGCCGAAGGCGCGGTGGAGAACTTCATCCGCGCCGCCTGCACGACAAGGCTGTCCCACGGCGGCCGTGTCATCGAAATCCATGCGCTCGAATGCGACGAGGAAGTGATCGCGATCTTCGCCTTGGCTGCCGATGGCCACCGCTTCTCGACGATGTTCAACACCTATACTTTGTCAGACAACGCGAAATTCAGTCCCGGCCTGCTCCTGATGCAGGAAATCATCCATCATTTTGCCGGCCGGCACTATCGCGCCTTCGACTTCGGCCTCGGCTCGCTTGAGTACAAGCGGCTGTTCTGCAAGGACGACGAGCCATTGTTCGACAGTTTCATTCCGCTCACCAGGCTCGGCCGACAGGCCGCCGGAGTGATGTCCGCGGTGGACCGCACCAAGCGGCTGGTGGAACACCACCCGAAGCTCCGCGGTGTTGCGCAGCGCCTTCGCAAGGCCTTGCTTGACAAAGCATTCTGCGCAATTCCTCTCGTTTCCTCGCTTCAAATGTAGCTGCCGAAGCCCGCGTAGCCGGAACGAGCGGCCCCTGCCGTCACACGATCCGCCGGCCCGCGCGTCGCGCGATCGGCCGCTGCACGAAATACATCGCGATCATCGAAATGATGGTCGTTGCGACGACGATGTAGCCTAGCCGGTCGAAATGCAGCAGCGAACCGTCGGGATTTTCCGCGATGATTGCCGCCGCAAAGACCGAGCCCAGCCCGCCCGACAGCTGCTGCACCGAGGCCGAGATCGCGCTGAACGATCCGCGCTGGCTGGCGTCGGGAATCGCCGACATCAGCGCCTGGGACGGGATCATGCGCGAGAAGATGCCGATGAACATCAGCACATTGACCAGGATCGCGGTCAGCAGCGAGACGTGGCCGAGGTTGGTGTAGATCAGCACCATGATGACGGACACCACGCAGCCGAACACGAAGGTCGGATATTTGCCGAACGCATCGCTGGCGTGGCCGACCAGCGGCCCGATGATGATGCTGAACAGGCCCGAGACGAGATAGATCGTCGGCAGGTGGACGATGTCGATGCCGAGATTGTGCACGGTGAAGGCGCTGCCGAACGGCATCAGCATGAAGCCGCCGGTCGCGAGCAGCGTGGTCACCAGGAAAGCCAGCGTGTAGCGCGGCTGGCCCACGGTCGCGATCAGATGGCGGAACGGATTGCTGTCGTGCTGCAATTTGAGATGGGCATCGACCGGCTGCATCGCGATCGCAATCGCCGCGATCGCCGCAATCGACAGGCCGACAATGGCCACGAAGCAGATGTGCCAGTTAAAGTGATTGGCCAGGAACAGGCCGGCCGGGACGCCGAGCACCTGGCTCGCGGCGAACGCCGTCTGCAGGATGCCCATGGCGCGGCCGCGCTGTTGCAGCGGGAACAGGTCGGTGACGATGGCAAGCACGACGGAGCCGATCACCCCGCCGAACACGCCGGTGACGATGCGGCCGAGCAGCAGCACGTGAAAATTCTGCGCCAGCGCGCAGAGCACGGTGCCGAGCATGAAGCCGACATAGAAGAACAGCAGCAGCCGCTTGCGGTCGAAGCGATCGGCAAAGCCGGCGGCGAGGACGCCGGAAATCCCGGCCGCGAACGCGTAGGCCGAGACCGCGACGCCGAATTGCCCGGCCGTGATGTTCAGCGACGGCATCAGAATGGCGCCGAGGGGCGACATGATGATGAAGTCGAGGATCAGCGTGAATTGCGTGAAGGCAAGCAGCGCGATCAGGAACGATTGGTACCGCGAGAAGCCGCGCTCCTGCTGGTCGTCGATCGGCGCGGCGATGGTCTGGTCGGACATAAGGCTCATTTCATTGGGAAGGCGGGTTCGGGCTGGCAACAGATAGGGTCGGCGCGGCCCGATTTCATGGGGCGCGCGGGCAACAGTTCCCTCGAAATTGAACGCGTCACGGCAATGACTTGGCCCCCGACTTGGCTGCGTGCCCACGTCGAACTTGGCGAGAAAATGGGACAGCGGCGCAACCGAGACGCCATGGCGATTTTGTTTCCGGTTGTATCGGTCGATAACCGCAACGGGTGAATGCTGTACTTCACAACCTTGAAAGCGTACGCACGTCAAGGATGTGAATCATGCGGATGCATCTCATGGTTCCGTCTGTGGCGACCGCGCAACAGGTCGCTGCAAATCGTTTCAAGTTTGAATGGAGCGATCGGATGAGCTGAGAGCGGGGCGGGGGTAGCAGATGGCGCGAGGCCGGGGGCTCGGTTTCGCGCCGACGTTGGAGTAAGGGCATGGTTTCCTCGCGGCTCGCGGCGATCCTGTCGTGCACGGCTCTAAGTGGCGGTTGCCTGTTGTCCACATCGCCGGCGTTTGCCGCCTGCGACAGTCTCGCGCCGGCGAGCGGGCAGACGGTAACCTGCTTGACCGCAGCGCCGAATCCCTCGCCGGCCGGCGTGCAGGCCGCTGCCGGCAGCTCGAACGTCACCGTGAACGTGCCGCAGGGCGCCGGCATCACGCCCGGCGCCGGAGCGACCGCGATCGGGCTTGTCTCCGGCAGCGCCGCCACCAATAACGGCACGCTGACCATCAGCGGCGGTGGCACCGGCATCTTCGGCAGCGGCGACGGCAACGTCTTCACCAACGGCGCGTCGGGCGTGATCACGACCTCGGGCGCCGGCAGCAATGCGATCGCCGCCAGCAGCAACGGCAACACGCTGATCAATAACGGTGCGATCACGACGCAGAACGGCACCTCGCGCGGCCTTGCCATCACCGGTCTCACGCAGCACAACAACAACACGCTGATCAATACCGGGACGATCACCACCCAGGGCCCGCAATCGCACGGCCTTTATGTGCAGACCGGCGACAGCAACACCTTCACCAATAGCGGCACCATCACCACGGCCGGCGCAGGCGCCCGTGCGATCTTCTCCGCCGGCCAGTTTGCGACCATCACCAATACCGGCACGCTGCTCACGACCGGTGGGGACGCGGGCGGCACCGCCAACAACACCGTGTTCATGCAGGGCAATGCGGGCGTGTTGCGCAACAGCGGCACGATCGAGGCGCGCGGCGTCAATGCCGACGGCGTGTTCTCCAACACCGCCGGATCGTCGTTCACCGCCCGCATCGAGAACCTCGCCGGCGGCAAGATCATCAGCCAGGGGGGACCCGCGATCCGCACGCTCAACGGCGCCACCACCATCGTCAATGCCGGCCTGATCGCCGGCAACAGCGGTACGGCGCTCGCGGGCGGCGGCGGTGCGGTGACGATGATCCTGCAAACCGGCTCGCAGATCGTCGGGCTTGCCGATGGCGGCGGCGGCGGCGGCAACCAGGTGCGGCTGCAAGGCAGCGGCGCGGCCAACAATGCGTTCGCGCGATTCCAGACGTTGACGATGGAGGGCAATGACTGGACCTGGGCCGGCACCGGCACCTTCGCCAACACCTTCGTCAACAGCGGCTCGCTGACGCTGCAGACGTCGCTGATCGGTAATGTGTCGACTGCGGCCGGCACCAGCCTGCTGGCGGGCAACGGCGCCAATCCGTCGATCACGCCGTTTCCGGGCGGCCCGCAGATCACCGTCACCAATGCCGGCGTCATCAACCTGACCAATGGCGGCGCCACCGCGGCGAACAGCCTGACCATTGCCGGCAACTATGTCGGCAATGGCGGCGGGCTTTATCTGCGCACCGTGCTCGGCGGCGATGGGTCGCCGTCGGATCGGCTCGTCATCTCCGGCGGCAATGCGTCGGGCTCGACCGCGGTGACCGTGACCAATGCCGGCGGCACGGGCGCATTGACCACCGCCGACGGCATCATGGTGGTGCAGGCCGTCAACGGCGGCACCACGGCTGCGGGCGCATTCGGTCTCTCCAACGCCGTGGTGGCGGGCGCGCACGAATATCTCTTGTTCCGCGGCGGCGTCTCCGCCGGCAGCGCCGACAACTGGTATCTGCGCTCGACATTGTTGCCCGGCACGGCCTCGCCTGCGCCGCCGGCTGCGCCCGCGCCGGCGCCGCCTTTATCGCCCAACGTGGTACCGCCGCCTCCGGGGCTGCCTGCGGAGGATCTGTCGTCGCTGACGCCGCCGCCGGCGGGCGCCGCACCGGTCCAGCTCTACCGGGAGGAGGTGTCGGTCTATTCGGCGCTGCCGCAGGTGGCTCAAAAGCTCGGGCTGGCGACGCTCGGCACCTTCCATCAGCGCCAGGGCGATCAGGCCTTGCTGACCAGCGGCGGCGAACAGCCGGCGGCGTGGGCGCGTGCCTATGGCTCGCACAGCTCGCAGAGCTGGGCCGGCACGGTCAGCCCCGCCTTCGACGGCACCATGGCCGGCGTGCAGGTCGGCGTCGACATCCTGCGCTTCCAGTCCGCGCCCGAGCATCATGATCGCGCCGGCTTCTTCTATGCGTATGGCTGGGCCAACGGCAACATCAGCGGCTTCGCGCTCGGCCTGAACGACGTCCGCACCGGCACGCTCTCGATCGACAGCCAGAATATCGGCGGCTACTGGACCCATGTCGGCCCGTCGGGCTGGTATCTCGACGCCGTGCTGATGGGCAGTTTCTACGGCGCAAGCCCGCAGTCGGATCGTCAGGTCGGCGCACGGGTGTCGGGCACCGGCGTCGCTGCATCGCTGGAAGCTGGCGCGCCGATCCCGCTGAACAGTTTTCTCGCGATCGAGCCGCAGGTGCAGCTGATCTGGCAACGGCAGTCGTTCGACAGCTTCAACGACATGTTTTCGAGCGTCGCGCTCGGCAGTGCCGATACGCTGACCGGGCGGCTCGGCGTGCGCATTCCCTCAACCTTCGTCGTCGGCACGGCCGAACTGCGTCCGTATCTCGAGGCCAATCTCTGGCACACGGCCGCGAATGACCGCAGCATCGCGTTCGCGACGACGGACCTGATCGGCGTGCAAAGCCGCGGCACCGCCGTCGAGATCGGTGCCGGCATCTCCGCGCAGCTCAATCGCACGATCAGCGCCTATGCGAGCGCCGGCTACACGACCTCGGTGGACAGCCTCCATCGCGAGGACATCACTGGCCGCTTCGGCCTCCGCGTCAGCTGGCAATGATGGCGCGCCCTCGTGGGGGGGGGCGCGCGGCGGGGACAGCAACCCATTGTCTCCGCTGCACAATGGCGGTACACCCTGAACTATCTGTGCCGGAACAATTAAGGATTCCCGCTGCTCGTGTCCGGCCCTGACGGGCCCCGATACCAATGCGCGATCCGAAGACTGGCGCATGCTCGCCTGTCGGCGGATTGGACGGTAGTTTATTCCGACAGCGATTCGACGAGGTTTTTGACAGCATGACCATCCGCCTGCATCGCGGCGACCTGCCCGATCTGTCCCGCTACACCGACTCGGTGGCGATCGACACCGAGACCATGGGGTTGCATCCGCACCGTGACCGGCTCTGCGTGGTGCAGATGTCGAGCGGCGACGGCACCGCCGACGTGATCCAGATTCCGAAGGGCCACACCGATTCGCCGAACCTGAAGGCGCTGCTCGCCAATCCCAAGATCACCAAGATCTTCCATTTCGCACGGTTCGACGTCGCGGTGCTCTACAACACGTTCGGCGTGATGCCGACGCCGGTCTATTGCACCAAGATCGCCTCGCGGCTGTCGCGCACCTACACCGATCGCCACGGCCTGAAGGATCTGGTGCGCGAGGTGCTGAACGTCGAATTGTCGAAGCAGCAGCAGTCGAGCGACTGGGGCGCGCAAAGCCTCAGCGAGGCCCAGCTCGCCTACGCGGCCTCCGACGTGCTGCACCTGCATGCGCTGCGCGACAAGTTGAATGTCATGCTCGCGCGCGAGGGACGGACCGATCTCGCCCAGGCCTGCTTCGATTTCCTTCCCGCCCGTGCCAGGCTCGATCTCGACGGCTGGGAGGCCGAGGACATTTTCGCCCATTCATGATGAGCGCCGAATTCGTCGCGGCCGGGGCAGTTCCGCCCCGTTTCGGCCAAACTGTTCACGCGTGGTCCGGTGCAGGGGCGCGAGGTGAGGTCCGGGCTGCATATTCGGGCGGCTCCGGCTAGAATAGGGGCAGTTTCGCGCCTCTGGAGCTCAGGTGAATTCGGTTCAGAATCCAGCCTATGTCACGGGCCTCGAGGCGCGCTTTGCCGCCGCCGCGCGGCACAGTCGCATGGTGCGGATTCTGCGCGTCGCGGTTCCCGCGATGGTCGGGCTGGCGATGGCCGTGATCATCTACATCGCACTCTTCAATCCGTTCCACGACCTGATCCCCAAGCTGCCGCTCGAGATGGATAACCTCGTCGTGTCCGGCACCAAGATCACGATGGAAGCGCCGCATATCGCCGGCTTCTCCAACGACGGACGGCCCTACGAAATGTGGGCCAAGGCGGCGATCCAGGATGTCACCGATCCCGACCATGTCGAGCTGAAGACGATCCGCGCCAAGGTGGCGCAGCAGGATCGGTCGACGGTGACGATGGATGCGCGCACCGGCTTCTTCGACAACAAGAAGCAGCTGCTCGACTTGCGCCAGGACATCTTCCTGCAGTCGTCCACCGGCTATGAGGCGAGGCTGACGCAGGCCTTCGTCGACATCAACAAGGGCAACGTGTCGTCGGACGAGCATGTCGACGTCAAGCTGCTCGACGGCACGCTGACCGCCGACAGGCTCCGGATCTACAACAGCGGCGAGCTGGTGCGGTTCGAAGGCAATGTCGTGATGAATCTCGACAAGCTTGGTGACAACAATGCTGCCCCGCCTGCCGAGCCCGCTCCACCGCCGCCGCCGCCGAAGCCGCGCAAATCCGCCAACACGAAATGATTTTGATGATGAGACGTTTTCCGCACGGCATGGCAATTGCGGCGTTCCTGCTCGCGCTTTTCTCCGCGAGTGCCGCGTTCGCGCAGGGCTCGATGAGCGGCGTGCCCAACGCTATGCAGGGCTTCTCGCAGAACCGCGACCAGCCGATCCAGATCGAGGCTGCTTCGCTCGAAATGCGCGACAAGAAAAAGGAGGCGACCTTCGCCGGCAATGTGAAGGTCGTGCAGGGCGACACCACCATGACGTCGAAGACGCTGGTCGTGTTCTACGAGGATAAATCGACCCAGGCGCCGGCGCCCGCCCCGGCCGGCACCAAGGGGGCAAACGCCAAGGGCGCCGCGCCGATGCAGACGGCAACCCCGGGCCCCGGCGGCGCCTCCTCGATCAAGCGGCTGGAGGCGAAGGGCAATGTCGTCGTGACCCAGAAGGATCAGGTCGTCACCGGCGAGACCGCGATCTTCGACACCAAGACCAATCTGATCACGATGCTTGGCGGCGGCGGCAGCCAGGTGGTGCTGACCCAGTGCCAGAATGTGCTGCGCGGCGACCGCCTTTTGGTCGACATGACCACCGGCGTCTCGCGCGTCGAAGCCGACAATGGCAAGGTGCAGGGCCTGTTCATCCAGTCGCCGGGCGGACAGAGCGGCAAGTGCGGCACGCCGGCCGCCCCCGGCTCAGCCCCGGCCCCGTCGCCGATGCAGCTGCTTCCGGGCGGCAAGTCCAAGTAAGCTTCACGTAAGGTCAAGCAGAATCAATCAGTTAGATAATATTCTGCGGCCGCGTGGTTGAAGCCGGCGGGGCGAGACTGTATCTACTGCAGCGGCCCGGCCGAACAATGCGCCTCGAGGGGAATATGTCGGCCGGGACAGGGGCATCCATTCATTCAAGGCGCGGGTGATCGCGCTTTGCCGTGTTGTTCGAGCATGATCTCCGCGCAAACGCGTCCGCTTTTGTCGCGCGGGAAGGCCGGTATTCAGATTTCCGGCTCATGCTTGCGGCTTCGCACGCGAATCGATCGATGCGCAGGCGAGGTCGCGGGATCACCGTGAAAGGCTGAAGCGAAGCGGGGATGGTGGATTTTCTCGGCATGTTCCGGCGGCGCTCTGCGAAACGCAGTACCGGATTTGCGCGCTCGCATGACGACATCACGGCGCCCGATGACCAGTTCGGCGAGATGCTGACGTCTCCAGTGCGTGACGCGCCGCCGATGGCGCGCGCCGCGTCGGCTCCCGGCGTCGAGCTGCCGCGATCCCAACCGGCAGCAGCGCCGGCGCGTGCGAGGCCGGCCAGGAACAGCGCTCCCGCCGCGCCGCAGCTGATCAAGCGGCCGGGTTATCTGGCTGTGCATAGCGTGGAAAAGAGCTTCGGCAGCCGCCAGGTCGTGCGCGGCGTCAGCATCTATGTGCGCCGTGGCGAGGCGGTCGGCCTGCTCGGGCCCAACGGCGCCGGCAAGACCACCGTGTTCTACATGATCACCGGGCTGATCAAGGCCGATCGCGGCGCCATCGAGCTCGATGGCCACGACGTCACCAAGCTGCCGATGTATCAGCGCGCGCGCCTTGGCATCGGCTATCTGCCGCAGGAAGCCTCGATCTTCCGCGGCCTGTCGGTCGAGCAGAACATCCGCGCGGTGCTCGAGGTCGTCGAGCCCTCGAAGAAGAAGCGCGAGCACGAGCTGGATTCGCTGCTCGACGAGTTCAACATCACGCGGCTGCGCAAGAGCCCGTCGATCGCGTTGTCCGGCGGCGAGCGCCGCCGCGTCGAGATTGCGCGCGCGCTGGCGACGCGCCCCAATTACATGCTGCTCGACGAGCCGTTCGCCGGCATCGACCCGATCGCGGTCGGCGACATCCAGGACCTCGTCCGCCATCTCACCAACCGCGGCATCGGCGTGCTCATCACCGACCACAATGTCCGCGAGACGCTCGGCCTGACCGACCGCGCCTATATCGTCTATGCCGGTGAAATCTTGACTGAGGGAAGCCCGGAGGAGATCGTTAATGATCCCGATGTACGTCGGCTTTACCTTGGCGAGGAATTCCGCCTGTAGCGCATGATCCGCCAAAGTGTGAAGCGGTTTGGCGATAAGATCATGCGCTAATTAAAGAATTTGACGCGCGATCGGACGCAAAACCGGGGCGTCCACTTTTGCTGATCGCGGTTATCGCTATTTTCCAATCCGTCAAGCCGTGTACAAGGGCTTCGGACTAATATAAGCAAGAATCGAGCCAACTTTTAGGATCGTTCTTGCCTCCATGGCGCTGACCCAAAGACTAGAGTTCCGCCAGTCGCAGTCGCTGGTGATGACGCCGCAGCTGATGCAGGCGATCAAGCTGCTGCAACTGTCGAACCTTGATCTGTCGGCCTTTGTCGAGGAAGAGCTGGAGCGCAATCCGCTGCTGGAGCGGGCGGCCGACGGACCGGAGCCGCCGGTGGCGGGCGAGCCCGCCATGGAGCGGCCGGACTACGGCGATTCCGACGGTTCCAGCAGCTATGGGGACGATGGCGACTCCTCCGACATGGCCGCAGGCCCAGGCGGCGAGGCCGGCTTCGATCCCGGCCAGGAGGAATGGCTGAACCGCGACCTCGGCAGCCGCGCCGAAATCGAGCAGACGCTCGATACCCGCCTCGACAACGTGTTTTCCGAGGAGCCGGCGGAGGCGGCGGCGCGCGCCGCGCAGGATGCACCGCCATCGGTCTACACCGAATGGGGCGGCGGCGCCTCCAGCGACGACGAGTACAATCTCGAAGCTTTCGTGGCCGCCGAGCTGACGCTTGCCGACCACCTCGCCGAACAACTCGCGGTCGCGTTCTCGGCGCCGGCGCAGCGCATGATCGGGCAGTATCTGATCGACCTGGTCGACGACGCCGGCTACCTGCCGGCCGATCTCGGCCAGGCCGCCGAGCGGCTCGGTGCGTCGCAGCAAGCGGTCGACGAGGTCGTCGCCGTGCTGCAGAAGTTCGATCCGCCCGGCGTATGCGCGCGAAACCTGAGCGAATGCCTCGCGATCCAGCTGCGCGAGCTCGATCGCTACGATCCCGCGATGCAGGCACTGGTCGAGCATCTCGACCTGCTCGCCAAGCGCGACATCGCGGCCTTGCGAAAGCTCTGCGGCGTCGACGACGAAGACATCACCGACATGATCGCCGAGATCCGCCGGCTCGACCCGAAGCCCGGACTGAAGTTCGGCACCGCGCGAACGCAAACCATGGTGCCCGACGTCTATGTGCGTCCGGGTCCCGACGGCGGCTGGCATGTCGAGCTCAACAGCGACACTCTGCCGCGCGTGCTGGTCAACCAGACCTATTACGCTGAGCTGTCGAAGACGATCCGCAAGGACGGTGACAAGTCGTACTTCACCGACTGCCTGCAGAATGCGACCTGGCTGGTCCGCGCGCTCGATCAGCGCGCCCGCACCATCCTGAAGGTCGCGACCGAAATCGTCCGCCAGCAGGATGGCTTCTTCACTTATGGCGTCGCGCATTTGCGGCCGCTCAATCTGAAGGCGGTCGCGGACGCGATCCAGATGCATGAATCGACGGTGTCGCGCGTCACCGCCAACAAATACATGGCGACCAATCGCGGCAGTTTTGAATTGAAGTATTTTTTCACCGCCTCGATCGCGTCGGCCGACGGCGGCGAGGCGCATTCGGCCGAAGCGGTGCGTCATCACATCAAGCAATTGATCGACGGCGAGGCCCCGTCGGCGATCCTGTCCGACGACACGATCGTGGAACGTTTGCGCGCCTCGGGCATTGATATCGCCCGCCGTACCGTCGCGAAGTATCGCGAGGCGATGCGGATACCATCCTCGGTGCAGCGCCGCCGTGACAAACAGAGCATGCTCGGTAATGCCCTTTCGGCTCCTGCCTCCTCGTCCGACCGGTCGCGCGATACAGCCTCCGTTTAGGTTACTTCTTGAGCGTGACCCCGTTCGGGTACGGACCGGGCCATGCGCTCGTTGCGTTCGCGCCAAATCGGGATAGTCTCAATCTTTCCAGGTCGAGCGTCGTCCAGAAGGGGAGGTAACCGGAAGCCCAGCAAGCATCATGCTCCTGCAAGAGTGATCGAGGCATCCAGCAATTGAGGCATCAAATGACCCTTCGAATCTCGGGAAAGAGCATCAGCATCGGCGAGGCGCTTCGCGCGCGCGTCAGCGAGCGCACCGACGAGGTCCTGCGAAAGTATTTTGATGGCAACTATTCGGGTCACATCACGCTGAGCAAGGATGGCTTCGGCTTCCGAACCGATTGCGCGCTGCATCTGGATTCCGGCATCACGCTGGAAGCCGAATCCAACGCCACCGACGCCTATGCCAGCGCGGACGCCGCGCTCTTGATGATCGAGAAGCGCCTGCGCCGCTACAAGAGCCGGCTCAAGGATCGCTCCGCCCGCAAGACCTATGCCGCGACGGCCGCGCTCGCCGAATTGAACGGCGTCGGGCTCGACGCGCCGAGCTACGTCATCGAGGCGCCCGAGAACGAGGACGAGGTCACCGAATACAGCCCGGTGATCATTGCCGAGGCAACCACCGCGCTGAAGCGGCTGTCGGTCAGCGAAGCCGTGATGGAGCTCGATCTGACCGGCGCCTCCTGCCTGGTGTTCCAGCATGGCGGCAGCGGCCGGTTGAACATCATTTACCGCCGTACGGACGGTAATGTCGGCTGGGTCGATCCGCCGGCGGTGAGCCCTTGAGGATAGTTGGCAGATGGCATTGACGTCCGAAGCCGGCCCTGCTTATGGTCCGCCGCCTCCAGGAACAAGGGGGGCGGAACAGGGTTCGCAGGTGTTGGCACCGCCGATACGTTGGAGTAGAAGCCCTGCCAACCGGACCCGGGCTAAGCCCGCATCCCACCTCATCTTCTTGACGCCGCCGCTGTAAAGCCTATTTCGCAACCTGACGGTCATTCACCTCGGAACGTCCCAATGCCGATTACCGATTTGGTCGCACCCGAGGCGATTCTCCCGGCTTTGAAAGTCATCAGCAAGAAGCAGGCGCTGCAGGAACTCGCCGCGCGTGCCTCCGCGCTGACCGGGCAGAATGAGCGCGCCATCTTCGAGGTGCTGCTGCAGCGCGAGAAGCTCGGCACCACGGCGGTCGGCTATGGCGTCGCCATTCCGCACGGCAAGCTGCCCAAGCTGGAGAAGCTGTTCGGCTTCTTCGCCCGCCTCGAACGCCCGATCGATTTCGAGGCGATGGACGGCCAGCCGGTCGATCTGATCTTCCTGCTGCTCGCACCGGAAGGCGCCGGCGCCGACCACCTCAAGGCGCTGGCGCGGATCGCCCGCCTGCTGCGCGACCAGGACGTCGCCAAGAAGCTGCGCGCCTCGCGCGACGCCCAGGCGATCTACTCGGTGCTCGCACTGCCGCCGGCGAGCGCGGCGTAAGTCCGCCTGCCGTACGATTTTGCGGGCGCTTGGCGGCCCGTGGTATAGTTCGTTCATGACGCGAACCGAAGCCCTCAGGAAGCTCCGTGACCAGGCCGATGCCATCAAGGCACTCGGGGCGACTTCGCTGTATCTATTTGGTTCGACTGCGCGCGACGAGGCTCGTGCAGGGAGTGATATTGATCTTTTCGTGGACTACGATCCTCGCAGCCGGTTCAATGCTCTCGACCTGGTCGCGACCAAGCGACTGCTCGAAGAGAGTCTCGGCGTCGAAGTCGATCTCACCACACGCAAAGGACTTCATCCACTGATTCGAGAGCGGATCGAGGCGGAGGCAACGCGGGTTTTCTGAATGAGCGTGCGCTCCCCCTTGCTTCGTATCCACGACATGCTCGAAAGCATCCGTGGCATCGAAAAGGCGTTGGCAGGAAAATCCATCCGCGACTACGAGCGCTCGTGGCTGCTGCGCTCCGCAATTGAACGCGGAATCGAAGTCATTTCGGAAGCGAGCCGCCACCTCGGCAGCGAGTTAAAGGCTCAGCACGAGAATGTCCGCTGGAAAGACATCGCAGGCATAGGCAACATCTTGCGGCATGATTACCAGCGCGTTGACGCCACGAGGTGGCGTTGACGCCACGAGGTCAAGGATGATCTACCACCGCTGAAGGCCGCGCTGTTGGCGCTCAAGGCTTCATTGGAGTAGTCCGTAGCCCGGATGGAGCGAAGCGCAATCCGGAGCTACTCTAACTGCGGATAGTTCAGTCCCGGATTACGCTGCGCTCCATCCGGGCTACGGAGCGTTCGCAAACCTCTCAGCAGATCGTTGGCAGCAGACGGCGAACCTCGTCGAGCAGATCGGGGATTGCCTTCTCGTCATTGGCGAGATGCCGGAGCAGCGCGCTCTGGAACAGGCCGTCGAACAGCGCGTACAGCGCCGCCGGTGACGATGCCGGCCGCTTGTTGCCGAGCTCGGCGTAGCGCGTGGCGATGCGCCAGATCATCGCTTCCAGGCTCTTGTCGATCTCGAGCACGTCCTTGCGGAACGCCGGCTCGAACATCGCCTGCGAGCGCAGATCGTACCAGAGCCGATGCATGCGCGCTTCGTTTTCGAGCGTGGCCGCGAGCTTGGCGAGAAAACCTTCGGTCAATTCGTCGCGGCTGCGTGCTGTCGTCACCACCTCGTCATAGCGCGTCACGCATTTCGCCTTGTAGTGGCGGACGCAGCAGCAGATCAAATCGAGCTTGTCGCTGAAGTAGTAGTGAAACACGCCGTGCGTGAATGCGGAGTTTTGCGCGATCTCGCGCAGGCTGGTGCGCGCGAAGCCGAGCTCGCCAAGCGTCTCCAGCGCGGCCTCCGCGAGCTCGACGCGCCGCGCGTTGAACTTCTCGTCGCGCAGCGCCTCGGCCGCTACAGCCACCCGTTGGGCCGCTCCTGTCGCTTGCCGCGCCATTCCGTGCCTTCCCTCTGCTTCTTCCCTCGAACAACTATACCGCGGCGACCGCGGCGCGCTCCATCTCTTCACAACCATCCTCTTTGACACTTGTCAAATTTAGACTTGACAAGTGTCAAGTTCCTGGACGAGGGTTGGCGAAATAATTTGGACAACCGTCAAGACGGCTGACCAATCGACGAACCAGGAGGAAATGCACCGCCGGGGCGCGCCAACGCTGCGCCCTGCCGACGCCGGCCGCGATCACCATTGCGCTCCAAATGCGCAGGCCCCGGCCCGCGCTGCCTCTGTCAGCACCACCATCAATCGGCAAGCAAAGGGAGGACTACGTCATGGTTGGGAAGAGCCTTGAAGGCAGGAAAGCCCTGGTCACCGGCGGCGCCCGGGGGATTGGCGCGGCGATCGCGCAGGCATTGGCGCGGTCCGGCGCCGCGGTCATGATCGGTGACATTCTGGATGACGCCGGCAAGGCCAGCGTCGCCGAGATCGCCAAGGCCGGGGTCAAGACCGGCTTCGTCAAGCTCGACGTCACTGACGATGCGCAATGGGAGCGGGCCGCCGCAGCGACGGTCGAAACTCTCGGCGGCTTCGACATCCTGATCAACAATGCCGGCATCGAGTTCACGTCGCTGGTCGCCGACATCAAGGCCGAGGACGCGCGCCGCATGTGCGACGTCAACATCGTCGGCACCGTGCTCGGCATGAAGCACGCCTTCCGCGCGATGCGGCCGGGCGGCGCCGCGGGCAAGGGCGGCGCGGTCGTCAATATCGCTTCGGTCGCGGCGACGATCGCCTTCCCGAGCATCGCGGTCTATTCCGGCACCAAATCCGCGGTCGACCGCATGACGCGGGTCGGCGCGATGGAAGCCGGCAAGCTCGGCTATGGCGTGCGCGTCAACTGCATCTATCCAGGCCTGATCCCGACTGACATGGGCCTGCAGCTCGCCAACGACATCGTGAAGATCGGTCTCGCGCCCGACGTCAACGCCGCTGTCGGTTCGGTGGTGGAGCAGACGCCGCTCGGCAAGCTCGCGGAGGTCTCCGACATCGCCGACGCCGCCGTGTTCCTGTGCTCGAACGATGCGCGATTCATCACTGGCATCGGCCTGCCGGTCGATGGCGGCATGGGCATGTAGCAACAAAGCCGACAACAAGCATTTCGGAGGATCGCAATGAGCGACAAGAAGCCCGTCATCGTCTATGGCGCTTCCGGCTATACCGGCCGGCTGGTCTGCGAATATCTGCGCGAGTACAACATCCCCTTCATCGCCGCTGGCCGCAGCGCCGAGAAGCTCAACGCCGCGATGAAGTCGAACGTGGCCGGCATCGAGACCGCCGACTACGAGGTCGTGTCGGTGCCGCACACCGTGGCCGCGCTGACTGAATTGTTCAAGGGCGCCTCGGTGGTGCTCAACACCGTGGGCCCCTTCGCCAAGTTCGGCGGCGAGGTGGTGCAGGCCTGCCTGGCTGCCAGGTGCCACTACACCGACACGACCGGCGAGCAGGACTGGCTGATCACGCTCGAGCAGGAGTTTGGTACGAAATTCGCCAATGCCGGCCTGCTGCTGGCGCCGGGCATCGCGCAGATGTACACCACCGGCGAGATCGCCGCGCAGCTGTGCCTGGAAACGCCCGGCCTCGACACACTCGATATCGCCGTGTTCTGGGGCGGCAGCCCGACCATCGCCTCGACGCAGACCATCCTGGTCAACGCCGCGATGGCCAAGGCCTACTACCTGGAGCAGAACAAGTACGTCGAGCATCAGCCCGATGCCGGCCTCTACAACCTCGCCATCCCCGGCCAGCACGAGCTGGCGCTGGCGCTGCCGTGGGGCGGCACATCGCACCCGGTGTGGTTCAAGCAAGATCCGCGCGTCGCCAACGTGAAGGTGCTGGGCGGCGTGTTCAATCGCGCGCTGATGCTGGGCGTGCCGCAGATCGTCGCCGCCGCGCTGGAGGCGACCAAGGACATGAAGCCCGACGAGCGCTACGCCGCGCTGGCACAGACCGCTGCCGGCGTGATGAACACCATGCCGCCGCGCGAGAACCCGCGTGTCAACAAGTCGCTGGATTCGGTGTATGCCTCCGGCCCGCTGGGGCGCGCGCACTGCGTCATCTACGGAAACAGCAACTACAAGCAGACCGGCATGCTGCAGGCCTATGCTGCCGCGCACCTGCTGCAGCAGCCGCCCAAGCGCGTAGGGTTCGCCTCCGGCTGTCAGGCGTTCGGCCATCGCGAGCTGCTCGGGCAATTGCGCAGCTTCGGCCTGGTCGGCAAGCCGGTCCTGACCGTGCATGATTGAGCTTGAGCCCCGCTCGGATCGGGGCTCGACACTCCTTCCCTGAAGCGTTTTCGTTTTGCTCGAAAACGCACCTTCCGCGGGTGACGCAGTAGCGCGTCACCCGCCTCTTGCGCGAGACCTGCCATGCGCTTCATCGATTATCTCGATAAGGGTGCCTCGCTCGGCGCCGACGTGCCGTGTCTCACCATGGACGGGCGCGACCTCAGCTATGGCGAGGTGCAGCGGCTGAGCTACCGGATCGCGCGCGGGCTCGAGCGGTCGGGTATCTCTCCGGGCGAGAAGGTCGCGATCCTGTCCGGCAACGATCCGCTCGCTTTCGCCTGCGTGTTCGGCATCTCGCGCGCGGCTGCCGTGTGGTGTCCGATCAATCCGCGCAACGAGGCGACCGAGAACAAGTTCATCCTCGATCAGTTCGATTGCAGCCTGCTGCTGTTTCATTCCAGCTTTGCGCCGATGGTCGAGGCGGTCCGGCAGGACCTGCCCAAGCTGCGCGCGCTGGTCTGTCTCGACGCCGAGCTGCCGTTCGCGCCGTCATTCGAGCGCTGGCTCGGCGGGCTTACTGATGATGTCTATCAGCGCGCCACGATCGACGATCTCGCGATGATCCCGGGGACCGGCGGCACCACCGGCAAGCCGAAGGGCGTGATGCTGTCGGGACGCAACATCGAGGCGATGACCGCGCTGACCCTGATGGGCTATCCGTTCAAGGGCCGCCCGATTTATCTCGCGCTGGCGCCGCTGACGCATGCCGCCGGCGTGCTCTGTTTCCCGATCATGACGTTGGGCGGCCGGGTCGTGATCATGCACCACCCTGACATCGGCGAGTTCCTGGCGCTGATCGAGCGCTACCGTGTCACCCACACCTTCCTGCCGCCGACCGTGATCTACATGCTGCTCGATCATCCCGGGCTCGACGCGGCCGATCGCAGCTCGCTGCAATGCTTCTGGTACGGCGCGGCACCGATCTCGGCGACGCGGCTAGCGGAAGCCTTGAAGCGGATCGGGCCGATGGCGCAGCTGTTCGGCCAGACCGAGGCGCCGATGATGATCTCGATGATGCCGCCCGCCGATCACTACAATCCGGACGGCACCATCGCGATGGAGCGACTCTCGTCGGCCGGGCGGATCGGCCCGCTGGTGCAGGCCGGCATCATGGATGGCGACGGCAAGCTGTTGCCGGCGGGATCGCGCGGCGAGATTGTGGTACGCGGCTCGCTGGTGATGGAAGGCTACTACAAGAACCCCGAGGCCACGCGCGAGGCTTCGGCGCATGGCTGGCACCACACCGGCGACATCGGCTACATCGACGGCGACGGCTATCTCTATATCGTCGATCGCGCCAAGGACATGATCATCACCGGCGGCTTCAACGTATATTCGATCGAGGTCGAGAACGCGTTGCGCGCCCACGAGGCGGTGCAGGATTGCGCCGTCATCGGATTGCCTGACGACAAATGGGGCGAGCGGATCGTCGCCGTGGTGCAGCCGCGCGTCGGCCACACTGTCGACGCGAGCGGGCTCGCCGCCTTCGTCAAGCAGCAGATCGGCAGCATCAAGACGCCGAAGCAGATCGAGGTCTGGGACGATCTGCCGCGTTCCAAGGTCGGCAAGGTACTGAAGCCGGACATCCGCGCGCGGCTGGTGCAACGCTAGCCCGTGCGATCCGATGTCTACCTCTTGCCGTACTCGGTGAACACGTAGTCGCGATTCTGTACCACCGTGTGGCACGCATGGCCGCACTTCGCGTCGTTTTCCTGCGGCGGATTGTCCGCCGTAGTGGCGGGCCTGAACACATCTGACGCCGCGTCATACTCGAACGCGCCGTATCCCCATCCGCCACTGTCTGCGAACCTCTTGCTGTCCTTGACCATGAAGTCGACGTCATGCTGCGCACCCGGCACCGTCGGTTGACCGGGATACGCCTCCTGCTTCTTCGGGATCCAATGGATCTTCGCCATCTTGGCGCCATCCGGGAACGGCTTGCCATTGCCGGGTATGCCCTCCCGGTAGGCGCCGATCATCGCCGGATTGCCCAGGATCGCGGCGATGACGCCTTCGTTCTCGCTGATCGCGATCACGGGCCAGTCCTCGTATCCCCTGAACTCAGAGAACGCGAGACCGTTGGGCACCTGCAGACTGTACTTGTCCTGCGCGGAAATCGCGACACCAGCCGCGAGGACGGAAATCGACACCGAAGCAACGAGATTGATCAGCGAGCTCTTCTGCATGTTCGCATCTCCTTCAATCGATTTGGCGGCGAATAATTCGTGCTGGAAATTCCTTGTCGCAGTGCTTCTCGCAGGAAGTTATTACAGCACGGAAATGCACAGAGCGAAATGGAGCCGCGGCCATGGTCCGCTGCCCAAGCCTGCGCAATGAATTGCTCAAGTTGAGCGAGCTTTCGCTTGGCGATCGAAGACACGAGCACCTATTGATAACCAGCCGATGACACCGGAAGACGGACGCGCGCAACGAACCAGGGATGACTGATGTCCCGCGATTTTCGCCTTGATCGCGTTCCCGTCGACGTTCTCGCTTACGAGCTCGCCGAAGAGAGGGCGAGTGCGCTCGGCCGCATGGGCCGCGCGCTGGAACAGGCACTCGCCAGGCTGCGCGAGTTCGATGCCGCCCATCCGCGCGCTGAAACATCGACGTCAACACAACAGGCACGGCGCCTCCTGGTGCGGGAGGCCGGCCATGCGCTCTGGATGTTCGTGGTGCAGCGGGAAGCCTGCGGGCTGCGCAACAACCGCATGCTGATGCGCGACTACAACGTGCCCGGCGAGGTGCAGCTCAGCATGGGCCCGATGCTCGCCACGTCGACCTCATCGCCATAAAAAATGCGCAGGCCCCCCTCAGTGACGAAGCAGGCCCGCGCATTGAATTCGCGGATGCTGAATTCAGCCGTAGATTTGCGTCAGTGGACGCTGACAGCCTGCAGCTCGTTGCTCCACGCATTCGCGACCGCGGCTTCGCGGCTGTCGGTCAGCATGATCGGCGTGCCGTCGGCGGCGTGCAGTGCGAACAGTTTGAGGCCCGGCGCGATCTTCGGCGCCTGTGGAAAGAGATCCGGCACGTCCTCGGAGCGGACCTGCTTCACGTAGGCGATATGACCTTCGCCCAGATGGGCCAGCGCTTCCGGCGTGACGCTCTCGGATTCGATGGTGGTGGTACTCAGTTCACTCATGGTCTCGACTCCTCAGTCAGATAAGCGGTCGAGTCCGCTCGTTGTTTCTATTATTCGTGCTCATTGATAGCGATTGTCTTAATGACCCGTTCAGGTTCCGGCCTGGCCAGGTCGATCGACAACAACCCGTTCTTCAGATCCGCGCCCAGCACATGCATCCCCTCCGCCAGCACGAAGGTGCGCTGGAAGTGGCGCGCGGCGATGCCGCGATGGATGTATTGCCGGGCCTTGTCGTCCTGCTGGCGGCCGCGGATGACGAGCTGATTTTCCTCAATAGTTACATCGAGTTGGTCGCGGGTGAAGCCCGCCACCGCCAGCGTGATGCGCAGCCGCTCAGGCTGCCCGTTGGTACGGTCGCACCGCTCGATGTTGTACGGAGGATAGCCGTCGGCGCCCTTCACGACGCGGTCGAGCGCACGCTCGATCTCGTCGAATCCCAGAAGGAACGGACTGGACAACGATGGAACACGAGACATTACAAAGTCCTCTCGAAGCGACTTTGAGGGGCCCTTGCGGCGCCCCATGCAACCGGCGGGCCGTCTGGCCTCCGGTCAGTGAGGGATATGGGGGCGATCTGGATAGCGTTCAAGCAGCCCCGAAACCAGCCTAAACGCCCGCAACATGGGGGTAAATTCTTCCCGATCGGTTACTCCCCGACGCGCTTGCGGCCATCGGCGGTAAAAAGATGCAGCTTGTCGCGGGGGGCGACGGCCCGGATCCGCTCGCCGATGGCGGGACCCGAGACGCCGGGAACCCGGACGATCACCTCACCGGGCGGCAGCTCGCCCGGATTGGCGGCAACGCCCTGCTCCTCGCGCTGGCGGCTGCCGTAGACGAAGGTCTCGGCGCCGACATGCTCGATCGCCTCGACGGTGAGGCCGAGCGCGACGCCGCCGGATGCGGTCTCGCCCGAGATCACGAAATCCTCCGGCCGGATCCCGACAATGCCGGCGCCGTCGGCGCCCGTGATCTGGGGCTTCAGCTCGTCCGCGCGCAGCGGCATCAGGTTCATCGGCGGGGCGCCGATGAAGGAGGCGACGAAGGTGGTCGCCGGCTTCTGGTAGATGTCCAGCGGATTGCCGACCTGCTCGACCTGGCCGCCGTTCATGACGACGAGGATGTCGGCGAGCGTCATCGCCTCGAGCTGGTCGTGGGTGACGTAGATCGACGTGGTGTTGAGCCGGCGCTGCAGTTTGCGGATCTCGACCCGCATCGCGATGCGCAACTTGGCGTCGAGGTTCGACAGCGGCTCGTCGAACAGGAACACTTTCGGCTGGCGCACGATGGCGCGGCCCATCGCGACGCGCTGGCGCTGGCCGCCGGAAAGCTGGCGCGGCTTGCGCTCCAGCATCGGCGAGAGCTCGAGGACGCGCGCGGCTTCCTCGACGCGGGTCTTGATCTCGGCCTCGGCCATGCCGCGGTTGCGCAGGCCGTAGGCCATGTTGTTGTAGACGCTCATATGCGGATAGAGCGCGTAGTTCTGGAACACCATCGCGATGTCGCGATCAGCAGGCTCGACCTGGTTCACGACGCGGCCGCCGATGTCGATCTCGCCGCCGGTGATGGTCTCGAGCCCCGCGACCATGCGGAGCAGCGTGGACTTGCCGCAGCCGGATGGGCCGACCAGCACGCAGAACTGGCCGTCGCCGACGTCGACATCGACACCCTTGATGGCCTCGAAGCCGCCGGGATAGGTCTTGCGGACGCTGCGCAGCGTGACGTTAGCCATTACTTTTCCGTCTCCACCAATCCGCGCACGAACAGTTTCTGCATCACGACGACGACGAACACCGGCGGCAGCATCGCGAGCAACGCGGTCGCCATCACGATCGGCCATTCGGTCAGCGCGTCCGTCGTCGTGATCATCTTGCGGATGCCGACCTGGATGGTCTGCATGTCGTCGCGCGTGGTGATCAACAGCGGCCAGAGGTACTGATTCCAGCCGAGGATGAAGAGGATCACGAACAGCGCGGCCATGTTGGTGCGCGATAGCGGCAGCAGCGTATCCCAGAAGAAGCGGAACGGGCCTGCGCCGTCGATCCGCGAAGCCTCCAGCAATTCATCCGGCACGGTCATGAAGAACTGGCGGAACAGCAGCGTCGCGGTGGCCGACGCAATCAGCGGCAGCGACAGGCCGGCATAGCTGTCGAGCAGATGCAGATCGGCGACGATCTTGTAGGTCGGATAGATGCGTACCTCGACCGGCAGCATCAACGTGATGAAGATGATCCAGAAGATCGCCATCCGGAACGGAAACCGGAAATACACGATCGCGTAGGCCGAGATGATCGAGATCGCGATTTTGCCGACCGCGATCAAGAGCGCCATGACCAGCGAGTTCAGCATCATGTGGAGCACCGGCTCGCGGGTCGAGCCGCTCGTGCCGACAAACAGCGTCTGGTAGTAGGTCTGGAGGAAATGGCCGCCGGGCAGCAGCGACATCTGGCCGTTGGCGATCACGGCGTTGTCCTGGGTCGAGGCGACCAGCGCGAGATAGACCGGGAAGGCGACGATCGCGATCCCGATCCACAGGATGGCGTGAGCCAGATAGCGCTGGAAGCCTTCCTCCTCGACCATCAGTAGGTCACCTTGCGTTCGACGAAGCGGAACTGGATCGCCGTCAGCATGACGACGATGACCATCAGGATGACCGACTGCGCCGCCGACGAGCCGAGATTGCCGCCGAGCAGGCCGTCCGTATAGACCTTGTAAACCAGCGTCTCGGTCGCCTTGCCGGGACCGCCGCGGGTCATGGTGTCGATGATGCCGAAAGTGTCGAAGAAGGCGTAGACGATGTTGATGACCAAGAGGAAGAAGATGGTCGGCGACAGCAGCGGGAAGATCACGGTCCAGAACCGCCGCATCGGCCGGGCGCCGTCGATCGCGGCGGCCTCGATCACGCTTTTCGGGATGCTCTGCAGCCCGGCGAGGAAGAACAGGAAATTGTAGGAGATCTGCTTCCAGGCCGCGGCGAGGATGATCAGGGCCGCCGCCTGGTCGCCGTCGAGCAGCGGATTCCAGTCGATGCCCATGGCGCGCAGATAGCGCGACAGCACGCCGAGCGAGGGGTGCAGCATGAACACCCAGAGTACGCCAACCACCGGCGGGGCCACCGCATAGGGCCAGATCAGCAGCGTGCGATACAGCGTCGAGCCGCGCAGCGGCCTGTCAGCCATCACCGCGAGCAGCAGCGCGAAGGACAGCGATGAGACCGCGATCGCGAACGAGAACACGAAGGTTCGGACGATCGCCTCGAAATAGGCCGGCTCCTTGAACAGCTCGAGATAGTTCTCGAACCAGACGAAGCTGGTGGAGAGACCGAAGGCGTCCTGCAGCAGGAAGGACTGGATCACCGCCTGCAGGGCCGGCCAGTAGAAAAAGATCAGGACGATCGCGAGTTGCGGGGCAACCAGCGCGTAAGGCAACAGCTTTGATTGGAAAATCGCTTGCTTTTGCATGGGCTCGGAAGAAGGGCAGGCCGCGGATGCGGCCCGCCGGTTGATCGCCCTAAGGCGCGATGAGATGAGGTTGGATCGTCATCGCGCCTTAGCTTGTCGTCTGGGCATGGTGGAAAACCGCTTCGCGCTTGTCCGGTTCATGCCCGAAGGCATCATGTCAGCGGACGGCGGTCTTTTCAAACTGCCGCAGCATCTGGTTGCCGCGCTCGACGGCGGCGTCCAGCGCCTGCTTGGCGGTCTTCTTGCCGGCCAGCGCCTGCTCGATCTCCTCCGACCACATGTCGCGCAGCTGCACCATGTTGCCGAGGCGCAGACCGCGGGAATTCGCGGTCGGCTCCTTGTTGGTGAGCTCGAGCAGCGGGGTCTCGAGATAGGGCTGGTCCTTGTAGAAGCCCTCTTCCTTGGCCTTGGCATAGGCGGCCTTGGTGATCGGCAGATAGCCCGAGGCCTTGTGGATCCAGATCTGGCGGTCGGTGTCCGAGAGGAAGGTCAGGAACTTGGCCACGCCCTTGTATTCCTCGGCCGACTTGCCGCCCATCACCCAGAGCGAGGCGCCGCCGATGATCGAGTTCTGCGGCGCGCCCTTGACGTCGGGATAATACGGCATCGGGGCTGCGGTGAAGTTGAACTTGGCCTGCGCCTTGACGTTGCCGAAGAACGCCGACGAGGTCAGGTAGATCGGGCATTCGCCCGAGGTGAAGCGGCCTTCGCCGGTGTTGGTACGACCGGCATAGTCGTAGGTCTTGTCCTTCTGCAGCTCGACCAGGTTCTCGAGATGCTTGACCTGCAGCGGGCCGTTGAATTCGAGCACGGTGTCGAAGCCGTCGAGGCCGTTGGCCTTGCTGGCGAGCGGCACATTGTGCCAGGCCGAGAGCTGTTCGAGATTGACCCAGGTGACCCACGAGCCGGAGAAGCCGCAGGTGTTATAGCCGGCTGCCTTCAGCTTCTTGGCGTCGTCGAACACTTGCGGCCAGGTCTTCGGAATCTCCGCGATGTTGGCCTTCTTCAGTGCATCGAGATTGATCCACATCACCGTCGACGACGAGTTGAAGGGGAACGACAGCATCTCGCCCTTGGAGGTCGAGTAGTAGCCGGTGATCGCGGGCAGATAGACGCCCGGATCGAACTTCTCGCCGGCGTCGGCCATCAGCTTGTAGACCGGTTTGACGGCGCCGGTGGCGGCCATCATCGTCGCGGTGCCGACCTCGAACACCTGCATGATATGCGGCGCGTTGCCGGCGCGGAACGCGGCGATGCCGGCGTTCATGGTGTCGGCGTAGCCGCCCTTGTAGGTCGGGATCACCTTGTAGTCGGATTGCGAGGCGTTGAAGTCGTTGGCCAGCTTGACGATGACGTCGTTGTTGGCGCCGGTCATCGCGTGCCACCACTGGATCTCGGTCACCGCGAACGCGGGCGACGCGAATGCAAGCGCGGCAGCGGCTGCCGCGGCAGCGCTTAGTCGTCGAAAGAACATCAAAACCCCTCCCAATTGGAACATCACCTTCGTTGCGCGCGTTATCAGCGCCGGATGACGTTCAAATGACCGTATAAACGAAAGTCATGGTAGGGGGGAAGCCGAAGCGAAGGGAAGCGGTAAAAAAGGCGAAGACCGCAGCCGGCTCCGTGCGGTGCAGCGCCAAACGCGACGTTGCACCGCAGTGTTGATGCGTCGGCCGGTTCGATACGGGCCGACGCTCCAGCTTTGTCCTGACGCGAACCGGTGCGCATCCCGCATCACGTGCGGGACAGGCTCGAAAACGCCTTTAGCGCTTGCGCTGGGGACCGCAGACCACGCCCTTCTCAACTAGGCCGTTGATCTCGTCCTTCGAGTAGCCGAACTCGCCGAGCACTTCCGCGGCGTGCTGGCTGAACTTCGGCGGCGTCCGGCGCAGGTTCGGCTTGGTGCGTTCGAGGCGGATCGGCGAGGCGACGCCCTTGTACCAATCCTTCTCGATGACGTCGCCGCGATGAATGGTGTGCGGGTTGGTCAGCGCCTGGTCGATCTTCTGCACCGGGCCAGCTGGCAGGCCGGCGGCGAGCAGCCGGTTGCACAGCGGCTCGGCCTCGTGCTGGCTGAACACCGCGGCCAGCTCGACGCGGAGCGCATCGCGGTTGGCGATGCGGTCCTTGTTGCGGGCAAAGCGCGGGTCGGTGCCGAGCTCGGGCTTGCCGATCTCCTTGGCGAGCTTGCGGAAGGTTCCGTCATTGCCGACGCCGATGAAGATGTTGTCGGTCTTGGTCGGGAAGATCGCGTACGGAACGAGGTTGGGATGCTCGTTGCCGGTGAGCGACGGCGGCTTGCCGTGCATGAAGTAGTTCGCGGTGTGCGGATGCATGATCGCGAGCCCGGTCTCGTACAGCGTCGTCTCGATGAACTGGCCGAGCCCCGAGCGCTGCCGCTCCGACAGCGCCATCAGGATGCCGATCGTGGCGTAGAGCCCGGTGGTGATGTCGACCAGCGGCACGCCGATCCGCATCGGGCCGCTCTCCGGCGAGCCGGTCGCCGCGATCATGCCGGTCATCGCCTGGATGATCGCGTCATAGCCGGGATTGCCGCCGCGCGGGCCGTCGGCGCCGAAGCCGGAGATCCGGCAATGCACGAGGCGCGGAAATTTCGCGCGCAGCACGTCGTTGCCGATGCCCCATTTGTCGAGCGTGCCGGGCTTGAAATTCTCGATCAGCACGTCGGCGGTCTCGAGCATCTTCATCAGCACCGCGCGTCCGCCCTCGGAAGCGAGGTCGAGGCCGATCGAGCGCTTGTTGCGGTTGATGCCGACGAAATAGGCCGCGTCTTCTTCGTGGAAGGGAGGACCCCAGTCTCGCACCTCGTCGCCGGCGGGCGGCTCGACCTTGATCACGTCGGCGCCGTGGTCGGCGAGAATCTGGGTGCAATACGGACCGCCGAGCACGCGCGTCAGATCGATCACGCGCAGGCCGGTCATCGCGCCCGTAGCCGCTGGGGTATTCATGGAAGCAACCTTCGCTCAGTTGGGATCAGATAACGAGGGTCCCAGAGCTAACGGTCTTCAGCCGGGGCAGCAATGCTTCCGTCGGCGCAGGCCCATGCAGCAGGCGGCGCATGCGTTCGCCAAGCGAACCAGCCGCTGAAAGAGCAATGGTCCGCCACGTGTTGCGGCGGACCATTACGTGATGTGGAATTAGACGACGCTCAGCTTGACGTCGACATTGCCACGGGTCGCGTTGGAATAGGGGCACACATGGTGGGCCTTCTCGACCAGCGCTTCGGCATCGTTGCGCGCAAGGCCGGGCAGCGACACCGCGAGCTCGACGGCGAGGCCGAAGCCGCCTTCCGAGCGCGGGCCGATGCCGACCGTCGAGGTCACCGAGGCGTCGGCGGGAACCTTGGGGCCGCCCTGCGAGGCCACGAACTTCATCGCGCCGATGAAGCAGGCGGCATAGCCGGCCGCGAACAGCTGCTCCGGATTGTTGCCGGCGCCGCCGCCGCCACCGAGCTCCTTCGGGGTCGTGAGCTTGACGTCGAGTGCGCCGTCGAGCGTCGCCGCATGGCCGTCGCGGCCGCCGGTTGCCTTGGCGCTGGTCTTGTAGAGCACGTTCACAGACATCGTGGTCTCCCTTGGTGGGTTGGGCTTGAATTCGATGACGCATGTATTGCACGCAAATAGATTGCGCGCAATATAAAGTATGCGGTCTCACATTTAATTGTTCGCAATTGAATCCGCGGTCCCGTGGGCCCAGAATGACCCGGAAACGAGATGGATTCGATGGGAATCATGGCCAGGAAACCGACGGCCGCGGATCAGGCGCTGCGGCTCGACAATCAGATCTGCTTTGCGGTCTATTCGACCGCGCACGCCTTCAACCGCGTCTACAAGCCGCTGCTCGACCGGCTCGGGCTGACCTATCCGCAGTATCTCGTGATGCTAGCGCTGTGGGAGCGCGACGACGTCGCGGTGAAGGACCTCGGCGAGCGCCTGTTCCTGGATTCCGGCACGCTGACGCCGCTCTTGAAGCGGCTGGAGGCGGCGGAGTTGATCAAACGGACCCGCAGCACCGCGGACGAGCGGGTGGTGCTGATCGCGCTGACGCCGCAGGGCCACGCGCTGCGCGAAAAGGCCAAGGCCGTGCCGCAGTCGATCCTCGCGGCCTCGGACTGCACCGTCGGCGAACTGATGGCGATGAAGGACGAGATCGTCGCGCTGCGCGACCGGCTGAATGCGGTGCTGGGGGAGTAGGGGCGGTCGGGGCGGTTAGGCGCTTCTTGGCGAAGGCGCGGCCGGATGCGGACTTCAGATATTTTCAAAAGCGACGGCCTGCTTCTCGTCGCTGAAAGCGACGTAGGTCTTGAGCCGCCACGGTCCAAATTTGGATGTATGGGGCACTTCCCCGGCATTGTGCTTAGCCAGTCTAGCCCGCAGATCGGTAATCCCGACATAGAAGTGCAGGCAATCAAGGCTCTCGAGAATGTAAACGTATTTCATCTGTTCCCCCCAACACACGGCTGATGGGGTGGATGCTAACGCATTCGGATTTCGGAGAGAGCCCGGCTCCGCCCTTCGGGCTACGCCGCGGCAGCCTTCGCTCACTTCGCTACGATGGACTATCCGGGCTTGCCGAGCCGAAGCTCGCGAAGGCTGGTGGAGCCAGGCGGGATCGAACCGCCGACCTCTTGCATGCCATGCAAGCGCTCTCCCAGCTGAGCTATGGCCCCTTATCCAGTTGGGATGATCCTGGGGGATCGATCCCGGTCCGCGCGGCCTGGACGACTCGCGCGGCAGCACCGTTGATCATAGATCGGCGCCGATCTCAAGTCTCTTCGTCGCCTCCGACGTCACCAATGATGTCGGTCACGTCCTCATCGCCCTCTTCCTCGTCGGCGATGAAGGTCGAATCGTCGTCGTCATCGTCGTCGATGGTCTCATCGACCTCGATATCGTCCTCGGATTCGGGAACCTGGGCCTTGACCTTCCCGGTGTTCTCCTCGGCATCGGCCTCCTCGAGCGAGACCATCTCCTCGGCCTCGGCGGGCTCCGGCATGTCGGCTGCGGTCGCAGGCGAACTGACGGTGGCGCCACGGCCCCGCGGCGGGGCGATCGGCGCGATCGGCACGACTTCGCCGGTATAGGGCGAGATCACCGGATTCTTGTTGAGGTCGTAGAACTTCTTGCCCGTGGTCGGGCAAATGCGCTTGGTTCCGAGCTCGGACTTGGCCACGTGGTAATCCCAGAATTTTCCTGAAAAACGGAGCTTCACTTGGCTAGTTGAGGAGCCGCTGTCAATAGCGGTCTGCGCGCATTTGACGGGCGCGTGACGCGGTGTTGCCTATGTGATACCTGCCGCGACGCGAGAGGACACAATCTTGGCCCATTCTGACACCCCGACCTCGCTGGAATCGCGCGCGTGCGGCCCCCTGGCCGGCACGGTCCGCGTTCCCGGCGACAAATCGATTTCCCACCGCGCCCTGATCCTGGGGGCGCTTTCGGTCGGCGAAACCCGCATTTCCGGCCTCCTGGAGGGCGAGGACGTCCTCAATACCGCCAAATCCATGCGCGCGCTCGGCGCCAAAGTGGAGCGGACGGCGCCGTTTACCTGGTCGGTGTCCGGCGTCGGGGTCGGCGGCTTCGCCCAGCCTGCCGCGCCGCTCGATTTCGGCAACTCCGGCACCGGCTGCCGGCTGGTGATGGGCGCGGTGGCCGGTTGCCCGATCGCCGCCATTTTCGACGGCGACGCCTCGCTGCGCTCGCGGCCGATGCGCCGCATCCTCGACCCGCTGGAGCTGATGGGCGCCCGAACCAGCGACATAAGGGAGGGCGGCCGGCTGCCGCTCACCCTGCACGGCGCCCGCTATCCGGTGCCGATCGTCTACAAGACGCCGGTCGCCTCGGCCCAGATCAAGTCCGCGGTGTTGCTGGCGGGGCTCTCCGCGCCCGGCATCACGACGGTGATCGAGCAGGAGGCAAGCCGCGACCACACCGAGCTGATGCTGAAGCATTTCGGCGCCGAGATCTCCTCCGAGCAGGAAGGCAGCCACGGCAGGCGAATCTCGCTGCACGGCGAGCCCGAGCTGCACGGCGCCAACGTCGTGGTGCCCGCCGATCCGTCCTCCGCGTCATTCCCGATCGTGGCCGCACTGATCGTCGAAGGGTCCGATGTCGTGTTCTCAGACGTGATGACCAATCCGCTACGCACCGGCCTGTTCACCACGCTGCGCGAGATGGGCGCCTCGATCGAGGAGAGCGATGTGCGCGGCGATGCCGGCGAGCCGATGGCGCAGCTGCGTGTGCGCGCCTCGAAGCTGAAGGGTGTCGAAGTGCCGCCGGAGCGCGCGCCGTCGATGATCGACGAGTATCTGGTGCTGGCGGTCGCGGCCGCCTTCGCCGAGGGCACCACGATCATGCGCGGCCTGCAGGAGCTGCGCGTCAAGGAATCCGACCGCCTTGAAGCCACCGCCGACATGCTGCGGGTCAACGGCGTCAAGGTCGAGGTCTCCGGCGACGATCTGATCGTCGAGGGCCGCGGCCATGTTCCAGGCGGCGGCCTCGTTGCCACCCATATGGATCATCGCATCGCGATGTCGGCGCTGGTGATGGGCTGCGCCTCCGATCGGCCGGTGAAAATCGACGATACCGCCTTCATCGCCACCAGTTTTCCGGATTTCATCCCGATGATGCGCGCGCTCGGAGCTGATTTCGCATGATCATCGCCATCGACGGACCCGCCGCCTCGGGCAAGGGTACGCTTGGCAAGCGGCTCGCCCACCACTACGGCTATCGTCATCTCGACACCGGCGTGATCTACCGTGCGGTGGCCTATGCGATGATTCAAGCTGGTGCCGAGCTCAGCAACGAGGTGCTGGCCGTGGCCGCGGCGCTCGAGCTCGACCCCGAAAAGTTCGGCAATCCGATCCTGAAGACCCAGAAGGTCGGCGATGCCGCCTCCGTGGTGTCGGCGATTCCGCAGGTTCGTGAGGTGCTGGTGAACTTCCAGCGCCAGTTTGCCGCCGATCCGCCCGGTGCGGTGCTGGACGGACGCGATATCGGCACCGTGATCTGCCCGGATGCCGACGTGAAGATCTTCGTGGTCGCCGACCCCCGCGTGCGGGCACGGCGGCGCACGCTGGAGGCGCGCGCCCGCGGCGAGGACGCCGACGAAGAGGCGGTGCTCGCCGACATCCTCAAGCGCGACGAGCGAGACAAGAACCGGGCGATTGCACCCTTGCGGCCGGCTCCGGACGCCCACACGCTGGACAATTCAAATCTGGACATTGAGGCCGGCGTCCGCGCCGCCATCGCCATCGTCGAGGCGGCGCGCGCCAGGCGCTAGAATCGCGGGCCGCCGCGGCGCTTTCGGCGCGAAAACCCAGCAAAATTGGGCGTTTCCTGCTTGCCGAAAGTCGCATGCAGGGCTATATCAGCGCCGTTCGGAGCAGCATCGACGATGTCGAGGCCGTGTCTGAGCGGGCCGGCGATGGGTTTGAACCAATCTCAAACGAAACCAACGCCGCATCTGGAGGAACGCCCGCTCCCAGGTCTTGCAGTCGATATTTTCGTTTCAGGCTCCGGATCAATCATACGTACCGAACGTGCAGTCTTGCTGCCGGCCCGCTGTTGCACCTCCTGCAATGAGCGGTCGTCAGGGTTTGCGGAACCCCGACACTTCACGCACGGTGCGCCCATCAACCCGAACGGCCGGCGAGATCCCGCATCTGGAGAACAAATGGTTTCGAATTCTGCGTCTTCCTATACTCCCACCCGCGATGACTTCGCGGCGATGCTTGATGAGTCCTTTGCCGGCGGCAATTTGCAGGAAAGCTCGGTCATCAAGGGCAAGGTGGTTGCAATTGAGAAGGACATGGCCGTCATCGACGTCGGCCTGAAGACCGAAGGTCGCGTTGCGCTGCGCGAATTCGCCGGCCCCGGCCGTGAAAGCGATCTCAAGGTCGGTGACGAAGTCGAGGTGTTTCTCGACCGTATCGAGAATGCGCTCGGCGAAGCCGTGCTGTCGCGCGACAAGGCGCGCCGCGAGGAAAGCTGGGGCAAGCTCGAGAAGGCGTTCCAGAACAACGAAAAGGTCAACGGCGTCATCTTCAACCAGGTCAAGGGCGGCTTCACGGTCGACCTCGACGGTGCGGTGGCCTTCCTGCCGCGCTCGCAGGTCGACATTCGTCCGATCCGCGACGTTGCGCCGCTGATGAACAATTCGCAGCCATTCCAGATCCTCAAGATGGACCGCCGCCGCGGCAACATCGTGGTGTCGCGCCGCACGGTTCTCGAAGAGACCCGCGCCGAGCAGCGCCAGGAGCTGGTGCAGAACCTCGAAGAGGGTCAGGTGATCGACGGCGTGGTCAAGAACATCACCGATTACGGTGCGTTCGTTGATCTCGGCGGCATCGACGGCCTGCTGCACGTGACCGATATCGCCTGGCGCCGCGTCAACCACCCGACCGAGGTGCTGACCATCGGCCAGACCGTGAAGGTCAAGATCATCAAGATCAACCACGAGACGCACCGCATCTCGCTCGGCATGAAGCAGCTCTTGGATGATCCGTGGCAGGGCATCGAAGGCAAGTACCCGCTGGGTGCCCGCTTCACCGGCCGCGTCACCAACATCACCGACTACGGCGCGTTCGTCGAGCTCGAGCCGGGCATCGAAGGCCTGATCCACGTCTCCGAGATGTCGTGGACCAAGAAGAACATGCACCCCGGCAAGATCGTTTCGACCTCGCAGGAAGTCGAAGTGCAGGTGCTGGAAGTGGATTCGGTCAAGCGCCGCATCTCGCTCGGTCTCAAGCAGACCATGCGCAATCCCTGGGAAGTCTTCGTCGAGAAGTTTCCGGTCGGTTCGGTGGTCGAGGGCGAGGTCAAGAACAAGACCGAGTTCGGTCTGTTCCTGGGTCTCGAGGGCGATGTCGACGGCATGGTCCACCTCTCCGACCTCGACTGGAAGCTTCCGGGCGAGCAGGTCATCGACAACTTCAAGAAGGGCGACATGGTCAAGGCCGTGGTGCTCGATGTCGATGTCGAGAAGGAGCGCATCTCGCTCGGCGTCAAGCAGCTCGAAGGCGACCCCTTCGCCGAGCCGGGCGACGTCAAGAAGGGCGCGGTCGTGACCTGCGAAGTGCTCGAAGTGAAGGAGAGCGGCATCGAGGTCCGGATTTCGGGCACCGAGTTCACCACCTTCATCAAGCGGTCCGAGCTGGCCCGCGACCGCAACGACCAGCGCGCCGAGCGCTTCGCCGTCGGCGAGAAGGTCGATGCCCGCGTCATCCAGTTCGACAAGAAGGCCCGCAAGGTGCAGGTCTCGATCAAGGCGCTGGAAGTCGCCGAAGAGAAGGAAGCCATCGCGCAGTACGGCTCCTCCGATTCGGGTGCGACGCTTGGCGATATCCTCGGCACCGCGCTGAAGAACCGCGGCACCGACAAGTAAGCGTTCGCGCGATTTGAGGCGAACAATCGGGGCCCCGGTGCAAGCCGGGGCCCTTTGCTTTGGGGCATCCGTAGCCCGGATGAAGCGAAGCGAAATCCGGGACTTTCTATCCGTGCTGCTGAAGCCTCCCGGATTACGCTTCGCTTCATCCGGGCTTCTGTAACGGGCCTTGGTTAGTCAATCCCTTTTCGCGTCATCCACTCGCCGGGCACTTGCTTCTGTACGGGATCGGCGCGAAGGCCGTCGCCTGATGGGGTGCATTGAGGAGCCGGCCGGCCAATCTACGGATTGCGTGGTCGTGAGCCACTTCCCGGATGGCGGCCTGACCGGATCCATCGTCCCAGCGGAGGGACTTCGCTCGGGGAGAGCCTGGTGTCGTGGCCCGCCCGGAACCGATTGCTGCTCCTGGCTAGATGGCCTTGGTCATCGGGTTGAACGGTTTGGTGTCGGCGAGCATGCGATGCAGGATCACGGCGAGCTTGCGAGCCAGCGCTACCTTGGCCTTGCGCATGCCTGCGCGCCGGGCGATCCGCATCGCCCAGCTCTTCAATGCCGAGCAATTCTTGACCGGCTTGGTCAGCATGACGTGAGCTGCCTGGTAGAGTGCCTCGCGCACGGAGGCATCCCCGATCTTGCTGATGCGGCCGGTGTAGTCGGTCTCACCGGACTGGTACTTCTTCGGGGTGAGCCCAAAGTGGGCTCCCGTGGCCTTCGAGGAGCGGAAGCGCTTCGGGTCGTCGATCGCCGCGGCATAGGTGAGCGCCACGATCGGACCAACGGACGGCGTTGTCATCAGGAGCTTGGCGGATGGATGCGTCCTGGCGAGCTTCTGGGTGTGCTTGTCCAGGCTCTTGAACTCCCGCAGCAGCACCGCATGGGCTTGGAGCAGCGCCGCCGCGACCAACTCCAGTCCGGGATGGCCGGTCACGAGCTCGCGGATGCGTCCGGCGAACGTGCGCTCGGTGGTCGCACCGACCTTCAGGCCAAAACCGCGAAGTATGCCGCGCAGGCTGTTCTCGACATCGCGAAGCTTGGATTGCAGCAGCTTGCGCGCCGTCAGGATGGCGCGGGTCTCCTGCGCCGCGACCGACTTGCAGTGCACCGGCCGGAACCAGCCGAGCCGCATCAACTGCGCGATCCGGCGGGCATCGTTGCGGTCCGTCTTCACCGGCATCGACTTGAAGGCTTCGCGAACGTGCCGCGTTTCCAGCAGCTCGACCGCAAGCCCTGCGTCTCGCAGACCCGCATACAGCCATTGCGACAAGGGGCCTGCCTCCAGCCCGATCCGTTCCAGTACCAGACCCAGCGACCGGAACCAGGCGATCAGCGCCGCCGGCTCGCTCGCAACCTTCGTCTCGCGCAAAATCTTGCCTGTCCCATCGACAAGGCAAACGCTCGAGCATTCCAAAGACACGTCAATTCCTGCATAGTGGTACATGGTCGTCCCTTAATGATGCTTGGAGCGGGCTTGCCCGACTCCGTTGAACACCATCAGTTTGAGGGACGACCGCCTTCCAACCAACAGGCCGCTCGCGAGCGCGCTTCCAAATTGCGCCGTAGCGAGCGGGCGGCCGGCCCGTTACCCCATCTACGGATTTGTCTTCCCCTTCCCCCTGAAAGGGGGAAGGACGGGATGGGGGTCGGCCACAGGCGATGCTGCTCATGGAGAGAGCTGATCCCCACCCGCTTTGCTCTGGCGAGCAAAGCGACCTCCCCTTTTCAAGGGGAGGTTAGGGCGCGGCTGGGATGAAGCGCACGTGCACCCGGGCTACGAGTGCCTCCGAATACCGGGCCTTGTTTTCTTCATATTGCGTCGCAATTGATGTATTTGGCTAAGCTGATAGTGACGCTGCGACTGCAAAACGCGCGGATTGCGCGCTGACCATTTCTGGAGAGATCGGATGTCGCTGGATTCGGACGTGATCGTCGATCGTCGCCGCATCAGGCGCAAACTGACGTTCTGGCGCGTCGCCGCCGCGGTCATTGCGATCGCGGCCATCGTCGGTGTGGGCGTGATCGCCGCCGGCGGGCGCGGCACCTTTTCGACATCGAACACGATCGCGCGGGTCAATATCGACGGACTGATCCGCAGCGACCAGGATCGCGTCGAGGCGCTGGAGCGGCTCGGCAAGTCGAGCTATGCGGCTGTTGTCGTGCACATCAATTCGCCCGGCGGCACCACTGCGGGCTCCGAGCAGCTTTACGACTCGCTGATGCAGCTGAAGGCGAAGAAGCCGCTTGTCGTCGTGGTCGAGGGATTGGCCGCCTCGGGCGGCTACATCACGGCGATCGCCTCCGATCATATCGTCGCCCAGCAGACCTCGCTGGTCGGCTCGATCGGCGTTCTGTTCCAGTATCCGAACGTTTCGGAATTGCTCAAGACTGTCGGCGTGAAGATGGAGGAGATCAAATCTTCCCCGCTGAAGGCCGCGCCGAACGGCTTCGAGCCGACCAGCCCGGAGGCCCGTGCCGCGATCGACGGTCTCGTCAAGGACTCCTATGCATGGTTCCGTGGATTGGTGAAGCAACGGCGCGGCATGGACGATGACCTGCTGGAGAAGGTCGCGGACGGTCGCGTCTTCACCGGCCGGCAGGCGGTCGATCTCAAGCTGGTCGATCAGCTGGGGGACGAGAAGACCGCGATCGCCTGGCTGGTTGCCGAGAAGAAGGTCAAAAGCGACCTGCCGGTGCGCAATTACAAGCTTAATCCGCGGTTCGGCGATCTGACCTTCCTGCGCACGGCGGCGTCCGTGACGCTCGATGCGTTCGGTCTTGGTGCGATCGCGCGGCGGATCGAGCAGGGCGGCGTGGCCGAGGCGGTCGACCGGTTCGGGCTTGACGGCATGCTGGCGCTGTGGAGCCCGGCTGGAACCAACTGATCGGCTGCCAAAGGCGTGCTCGTCAGGCTATTCCCGCTTTGCGGGAATCGCCGCATGCCCCAATTGGGCTATTTGTCACGTGATTTCACGACGCCCTAAATCGATTTAGCGTCTTGACAGTGCACGGCATTTTCACGGAAATGGGTTTCCGCAAGAGCCCGGATCCCACTTTCGATGATCAAATCCGAACTTGTTCAGCGTATCGCCGAGCACAACCCGCACCTCTATCAGCGGGATGTCGAGAACATTGTGAATGCGATTCTCGATGAAATCGTCGCAGCGCTGGCACGTGGCGACCGTGTCGAGTTGCGCGGTTTTGGCGCATTCTCGGTGAAGCACCGCCCGGCGCGCGCCGGCCGCAATCCACGCACCGGCGAGCATGTGCCGGTCGACCAGAAGAGCGTGCCGTTCTTCAAGACCGGCAAGGAAATGCGCGAGCGCCTCAACCGCGACGTGACCGAGGCGGGCGCCGCCAAGGTCGATGCGCCCAAGGCTGATGCTTAAGGCCGACGCCTAAGGCGCGACGTCAGGCGTTGCCGTGTTGCGGGCGATATGCCCGCATTTGCTCCATCGCTGCGAGAGATGGTCATGCGAAAGTTCTTCACGGCAGTGGTCGTCGTTCCGCTCGGTCTGATCTTCATCATTTTTGCAGTCGCCAACCGTCACTGGGTGACGGTGTCGTTTGATCCCTTCAATTCGGTGACCCCGACGGTTGCGGTCACGCTGCCGTTGTTCGTCGTCATCATCGCCTCCGCGATCCTGGGCGTGATCGCGGGCGGCATCGGAACCTGGTTCAAGCAAGGGCGCTGGCGCCGCGCGGCCCGGCAGCACGAGGCTGACGCCCGCCATGTCCGCGCCGAGCTCGCCGACCTCAAGGCCGCCGCCTCCCGGGACGACGCGCAGCGCCGTCCGGCCCCGGCGCAACTCGGCTTTTACGGGGCCGCCGGGCGAGACAAGCAGGGCGCGACGTTGTAGAACCCGCCCCACCGGACCAGGGTTCACCCCGGTTCCGGTCGCCCGACAACCCGTTTTGAGACCCGTTTCGAGACCATGCCCCTGCTCGTCAAAATCTGCGGCCTGTCCACGCGCGAGACGCTCGACGTCGCGCTTGAAGGCGGTGCCGATATGGTGGGGTTCGTATTCTTTCCGCCGTCGCCGCGTCACATCAGCCTCGAGACCGCGCGCGAGCTTGGCAGCCGCGCCAAGGGCCGCGCCGTCAAGGTCGCCCTCACCGTCGATGCCGACGATGCGATCCTGGAAAACATCGTCGAGACGCTGCGGCCGGATATCCTGCAATTGCATGGCAAGGAGACCACGGCGCAGCTGCGCGACATCAAGGCGAAGTTCGGCCTGCCGCTGATGAAGGCGCTGCCGGTCGAGACGTCGGCCGACCTTGCGCCGCTGCCGGGTTATGCCGGTGTCGCCGATCGCATCCTGTTCGATGCCCGCGCGCCGAAGGATGCCACGCGGCCGGGTGGCCTCGGCGCGCCCTTCGATTGGCACGTGCTGGAAAATCTCGATCTTGCGCTGCCCTACATGGTCTCCGGCGGGCTCAACGCCGACAACGTCACTGAAGCCGTCCGCGTCACGCGCGCCGGCGGCGTCGATGTCTCGTCGGGCGTCGAGCGCACGCCCGGTGTCAAGGATCCCGAATTGATCCGCGCCTTCATCCGCGCCGCGCGCGCAATCCAGCATTCTTCACCTCTCCCCGTTCACGGGGAGAGGTCGACCGCGCAACGCGCGGGCGGGTGAGGGGCGCTGCAACGATGATCGAGCAATTGGAGAAACCCCTCACCCCAGCCCTCTCCCCGCAAGAGCGGGGCGAGGGAGCGGAAACAGCGCCGCAAGCCGGCAAGAAGAACTGATGGTTCGATGAATCCAAATCTGCCCAATTCCTTCCGCAGCGGTCCCGACGAGCGCGGGCATTTCGGCATTTTCGGCGGACGCTTCGTTGCGGAAACGCTGATGCCGCTGATCCTCGATCTCGAAAAAGCCTATGCCGACGCCAAGGCCGATCCGGCGTTCCAGGCCGAGATGAATGTCTATCTGAAGGATTATGTCGGCCGGCCCTCGCCGCTCTATTTCGCCGAGCGGCTCACCGAGCATCTCGGCGGCGCCAAGATCTATCTGAAGCGCGAGGAGCTCAACCACACCGGTTCGCACAAGGTCAACAATGTGCTCGGCCAGATCATGGTCGCGCGCCGCATGGGCAAGAAGCGCATCATCGCCGAGACCGGCGCCGGCCAGCATGGCGTGGCGACGGCGACGCTGTGCGCGCGGTTCGGGCTCGAATGCGTGGTCTATATGGGCGCGGTCGACGTTGAGCGGCAGCAGCCGAACGTGATCCGCATGGAGATGCTGGGCGCCAAGGTCGTCCCGGTGCAGTCGGGCGCGCGCACGCTGAAGGACGCGATGAACGACGCGCTGCGCGATTGGGTCACCAACGTGCACAACACCTTCTATTGCATCGGCACGGTGGCGGGTCCGCACCCCTATCCGATGATGGTGCGCGACTTCCAGTCGATCATCGGCCACGAGACACGCAAGCAGATGCAGGAGGCCGAGGGCCGCCTGCCGGATTCGCTGATCGCCTGCATCGGCGGCGGCTCCAATGCGATGGGCCTGTTCCATCCGTTCCTCGACGATCCCTTGATCGAGATTTTCGGCGTCGAGGCTGCCGGTCACGGACTGACGCAGCTGCATGCCGCTTCGCTGGCCGGCGGCCGTCCCGGCGTGCTGCATGGCAACCGCACCTATCTCTTGATGGACGCCGACGGCCAGATCGAGGAAGCGCATTCGATCTCGGCCGGCCTCGATTATCCCGGCATCGGCCCGGAGCACGCCTGGCTGCACGAGACCGGCCGCGTGAAATATCTCTCGGCGACCGACGAGGAGGCGCTGGCCGCATTCCAGCTGCTGTCGCGGCTCGAGGGCATCATCCCCGCGCTGGAATCGGCGCACGCCATCGCGAAACTGTCCGAGCTCGCACCGCAGCGGCCGAAGGATCACCTGATGGTGGTCAACCTCTCGGGTCGCGGCGACAAGGACGTGCCGCAGGTCGGCGACATCTTGAAGGCGAGGAAGAAGTGACCACCCGTATCGACGCACGTTTCGCCGAGCTGAAGCAGCAGGGCCGCTCCGCTTTCGTCACCTTCGTGATGGCCGGCGATCCCGACGCCAAGACCTCGCTCGATATCCTCAAGGCGCTGCCGAAGGCCGGCGCCGATGTCATCGAGATCGGCATGCCCTTCACCGACCCGATGGCGGATGGCCCGTCGATCCAGGCCGCCGGTCTGCGCGCGCTCAAGGGCGGCATGACGCTGCGCAAGACGCTGGCGATGGTCCGCGACTTCCGCAAGGAGGACAACGCCACGCCGATCGTGCTGATGGGCTACTATAATCCGATCTACATCTACGGCGTCGACCGCTTCCTGGCCGACGCCAAGACCGCCGGCGTCGACGGCCTGATCATCGTCGACCTGCCGCCGGAGGAAGATACCGAGCTCTGCATCCCCGCGATGAAGGCCGGGCTGAACTTCATCCGGCTGGCGACGCCGACCACCGACGACAAGCGGCTGCCGGCGGTGCTCGCCAACACCTCGGGCTTTGTCTATTACGTCTCGATCACCGGCATCACCGGCGCCGCGACGGCCGATTCGAAGGTGGTCGCGGAGGCCGTGGCCCGCATCAAGCGGCACACCAAGCTGCCGGTCTGCGTCGGCTTCGGCATCCGCACCCCGGAGACGGCGCGCGCGATCGCCGAGAACGCCAACGGCGCGGTGGTCGGCACCGCGATCGTCGATGTGGTGCGTGCCAATCTCGATGCCGAGGGCCGTGCGACGCCGAAGACGGTGAGCGCGGTGGCGGACCTGGTGTCGGCGCTGGCGCAGGGGGTCCGGGGCGCCAAGCAGGCCGCTGAATAAGCCACATTTTGCGGCAACAAGGCCGCCGATGGCGGCTTGCCGGGCTCGCCCGGCCCGCCATATATCCAGCTGGTGCGGAACCGATCCGCATTTCGGAGCGAACCATGAATTGGCTCACCAACGTCGTCCGGCCGAAGATCCGCAACATCCTGCGGCGCGAGACGCCGGAAAACCTCTGGATCAAGTGCCCGGATTCCGGGCAGCTCGTGTTCTACAAGGACGTCGAGGCCAACCAGTTCGTGATCCCCGGCTCGAACTACCACATGCGCATGGGCGCGGTGGCGCGCCTGAAGTCGATCTTCGACAACGAGACCTGGTTCGACGTCGCGCTGCCCGAGGTGACGGCGGATCCGCTGAAATTCCGCGACGAGCGCAAATATGTCGACCGCATCAAGGACGCCCGCACCAAGACCGGGCTGAACGACGCGATCAAGGTCGGCTACGGCAAGTTAGAAGGTGCCGGCGTCGTGGTCGCCGTGCAGGATTTCGATTTCATGGGCGGCTCGCTCGGCATGGCCGCCGGTGAAGCCATGGTGCGCGGGCTCGAACTCGCGGTCGAGAAGAAGTCGCCCTTCATCGTGTTCGCCGCATCCGGCGGCGCGCGGATGCAGGAAGGCATCTTGTCGCTGATGCAGATGCCGCGCACCACCGTCGGCGTGCAGATGCTGCGCGAAGCGCGCCAGCCCTACATCGTGGTGCTGACCAATCCGACCACCGGCGGTGTCACCGCGTCCTATGCGATGCTCGGCGACATCCAGATCGCCGAGCCCGGTGCGCTGATCGGCTTTGCCGGCGCGCGCGTGATCGAGCAGACCATCCGCGAAAAGCTGCCGGACGGCTTTCAGCGCGCCGAATATCTGCGCGAGCATGGCATGGTCGACATGGTGGTGCACCGCCACGAGATGAAGGCCACGCTGGCGCGGCTGTGCCGCCTGCTGACCAAGGCGCCGGCGCTTGAATCCGCATCGAAGCCCAAGGCCGCGGTCACCGAGCCGGCCCAGATCGTCACGGCGCCTGAGACGGTGCCGGCCGCGCCGCACGCGTGACCGCAAGCGCCACCTCACCGCAAGCCTCGTTCGAGGCGTTGATCGCGCGGATATCGGCGCTGCATCCCAAGCGCATCGATCTCAGCCTCGATCGCATGCGCGGCCTGATGGAGCGGCTCGATCATCCCGAGCGCAAGCTGCCGCCGGTGATCCATGTCGCCGGCACCAACGGCAAGGGCTCGACCATCGCCTATCTGCGCGCGATTCTCGAAGCCGCCGGCCTGCGCGTGCACGTCTTCACCTCGCCCTATCTGGTGCGGATCAACGAATGCTACCGGCTGGGCGCCGTCGGCGGCGGCAAGCTGGTCGGCGACGAAGAGCTGCGCGAGACGTTCGAGCACTGCGAGCGCATCAACGCCGATAGTCCCATCACCATCTTCGAGATGGAAACGGCGGTGGCGTTCTGCCTGTTCGCCAAGCATCCGGCCGACGTCGCATTGCTCGAGGTCGGGCTCGGCGGCCGGCTCGATTCGACCAATGTGGTCGAGGCGCCGCTCGCCTCGGTGATCGCACCAGTGAGCATGGACCACATGGAATTCCTCGGCGACAATCTGATGGCGATCGCCGGCGAGAAGGCCGCGATCATCAAGCGCAAGGTGCCGGTGGTGTGTGCCGAGCAGGCGCCGGATGCGATGGCCGTGATCGAGGCGCAGGCGAACCGCATGCGCGCGCCGCTGCATGCGGCCGGCCAGCAATGGCATGTCGGCGTCGAGCGCGGCCGGCTGGTCTATCAGGACGAGCGCGGCCTGCTGGATCTCGCCGCGCCGAAACTGTTCGGCCGGCACCAGTTCGACAATGCGGGCCTTGCGATCGCGACCCTGCGCGCGATCGACGCATTCAAGCTCAACATCGCGGCCTTTGAAGCCGGCATCGTCAATGCGGAATGGCCGGCGCGAATGCAGCGGCTGGTTTCCGGCACTCTCGTCGGACAGGGGCCGCAGGGCTCCGAGGTCTGGCTCGACGGCGGACACAATGCCGAGGGCGGCCGCGTCGCGGCGGCTGCGCTCGGCGATCTGGAGGAGCGCGTGTCGCGGCCGCTGGTGGTGATCGTCGGGATGATGGCCAACAAGGATGCCGACGCATTCCTCGCCAATTTCGCCGGACTGACCCGCCACATCATCGCGGTCCCGGTGCCCGGCCGCGACAACGGCATGGCGCCGGACAGGCTGGCGGACGCCGCGCGCGCGCTCGGCATGCGGGTCGAGATCGCTGATGGCGTCGACGCCGCCTTGCGGCGGCTTGCTGCGCTGGCCTACGAGGTGCCGCCGCGCATCCTGATCACGGGCTCGCTGTATCTGGCCGGTCCCGTGCTTGCGGCCAACGGCACGCCTCCTGCATAACAGGTGACGCGTCCCGGATGCGGTGCGCATGAGGGAGGACGAGCATCATGCGTTTTGCTGCGATCGCCGACATCCACGGCAACCATCTCGCGCTCGAAGCCGTACTGTCGGACATCCGCGCGCAGGGCATTTCCGACATCGTCGACCTCGGCGACATGGTGAGCGGGCCGCTCGACGCCCGGCCCACCATCGATACGCTGATGGCGCTCGATGCGGTCCATCTGCTCGGCAATCACGACCGCTACCTGATCGACCGCCCGCATGAGAAAATGGGCTCCTGGGAGCGGCTGACCTATACCCAGCTCGAGCCGCGGCATCTCGACTGGCTGCGCACGCTGCCGGCGAATTCGATCTATCGCGACGAAGTTTTCCTCTGTCATGCAACGCCCCAGAATGACGAGACCTATTGGCTCGAGACGGTGCTGCCGGGCGGCGAAGTCTGCATGTCCTCGCTGGAAGCGATCGAGGCGAGAGCGGCGGGCGTGCCGCAATCGCTGATCCTCTGCGCACACACGCATACTGCGCGCGCCGTGCGGCTTCGCGACGGCCGGCTGATCGTCAATCCCGGCAGCGTCGGCTCGCCCGGCTATCGCGTCGGCAAGCCGCATCCGCATGTCGTCGAGGCCGGTTCGCCCGATGCGCGCTATGCGATCTTCGAACAGGTCGATGGTGGCTGGGATGTCACCTTCCGCCACATCCCCTACGACCACGCAGCAATGGCGGCGCTGGCGCGGCAGCACGGCCAGGCCGAACTCGCCTCGGCGCTGGCGACGGGGTGGATTCGGTAACCGCGCCCCAAGGTCGATTCGTCATACGCGGGCTTGACCCGCGTATCCATCAATCTTCGCAAGGGCATTTTTCGAATGCAGATGGATGGCCGGGTCAAGCCCGGCCATGACGACCGGGATTCAGGTTTCCTCAGCCTGATCGAGACGACGCTCCGCTAATGGATATGCGCCTCATCCGAGACGCCGACATGCTCGCGATAGACCATCTCCCAGCCCTTCCAGCCGGTGAACAGCAGGATCAGGACCACGATGAGCGATAGCGCGAGACCGGTCGGCACGATGGCGGATGCGCCGTGCTCGAAGCGCGAATACCAGTTGTAGAGCGCGATCAGCACCGCGATGACATTGCCGCCGGCGTGCTGCCATGCATCGGAAAGATTGCGGACCTGATCGTCTCCGAGGAGATCGATCACGCCGGCGATGGCGGCGAGCGCGGCCATGATCAAGCCGATGCCAAGCAGCCAGAGCGAGGCGCTGGCCCAGAAGTCAGTGCCCGTCTTCCAGAAAGCGAGATCGGCAACGAAGGTCAAAACAAAGCATACGACTGGAAATGGAATAAGCATCGGATGGATAGGATGTCCCGCGACCTGCGCGGTTGATCTGGGGTTCGACATGGGTCCCTCCTGAGGGCCATTTGATCCCTCAACATCGACTGCCTGTCCGGGTTCCTATTCGCTGCACCGCAACGGCAGTGCCGTTATCCCCTCAACAGCTTCATCGGGTCGGCCGCCTTCTGCTTCAGTTGCTCGAACGAGCATTGCTTCGGCGCCTTGTCCGGACGCCAGCGCAGGATCGAGGTGCCGTGGCGGAAACGATCGCCACTGAAATGGTCGTAGCAGACCTCGATCACGAGCTTCGGCTTCAGCGGACACCATTGCGCCGAGCGCTCGGTCGACCACCGGCTCGGGCCGCCCGGCGCATTCCCGGTAAAGCCGGGCTTGGCAATCAACGGCTCGAGACGGTCGGTGAGCGCCGCCTTGTCCTGTTGCCTGATTGCGGAGGTGAAGCCGACATGATGCAACAAGCCGTCGTCGTCATAGAGGCCGAGCAGCAGCGAGCCGACCACTTGGCGGTCGCCGGTCCTGTTGGTGGCGTAGCGAAAGCCGCCGACCACACAGTCGGCGCTCCTGAACCTTTTGATCTTCTGCATGCCGTCGCGATTGCCGGCCTGATAGGGCAGGTCCAGGCGCTTGGCGATCACGCCGTCGAAGCCGCCGCCGGATCGCGCCAGCCATTTCCCGGCAAGCGCGTAGCTCGTCGTCGCGGGAGACAGCCGAAAGCTGGAATTGGATTTCAATTGCGACCTGGCGAACGCCTCGAGCTGCGGTCGTCGTTCGCTCAAGGGCTGGCCGGAAAGCTTCTTCCTGGTTGGCGAGGCCAAGAGATCGAACGCCAGAAACAAGGCGGGCGTTTCCTGTGCGAGCCGCGTCACCCGGCTGGCGGCAGGATGGATGCGCTGCAGGAGATCGTCAAAGGAGAACGTTCGGCCGTGCGGCACCACGATCTCGCCGTCGAGCACGAATGACGTTGCCTTCACGCTCAGCGCCGCGGCGACCAGCTCCGGGAAGTAGCGGCCGAGATCTTCGCCGGATTTCGAGCGCAGGTCGACTTTGCGGCCTTCGCGTTTCAGCAGGCAGCGGAAGCCGTCCCACTTGGGTTCGTACTGCCACTCCTTCCCGCGCGGGATGGCATCGACCGAGCGCGCCTCCATCGCAACGCGCGGCGTGGACCTGGAAGCGGGCTTTTGACGCGGGGAGGGCAAGTGCCGGGACCTTCAAACGCAACACACGCGGTCCCAACGCAAACGGCCGGCGAATCCGCCGGCCGTGCACGAATTTATTAATCAGAAGAAGCGGGATCAGACCGCAGCGGTGATCCACTGCTGCAGCTTGGCCTTCGGCGCGGCGCCGACCTGACGGGACGCCATCTCGCCGCCCTTGAAGATCATCAGGGTCGGGATCGACATCACGCCATACTTCGATGCGGTCTTCGGGCTCTCGTCGACGTTGAGCTTCACGATCTTGACCTTGTCGCCCATCGCGCCGGAAATCTCATCGAGAGCGGGCGCGATCATGCGGCAGGGGCCGCACCATTCGGCCCAGAAGTCGACGACCACCGGCCCGGTCGCCTTGAGCACTTCGGCTTCGAAATCGGCGTCAGAAACCTTGCCAACGGCCATGTGAGTACCTCGTTCGGTTGAGACCAAAGGGCGCGGTTGGGAATCGCGCCCGGGAGCATGGGTCAAACCTATGAACGCCCCCTTGCCGGGTCAAGCTTGCTCACGCCGACATGAACTTATGCCAGGGCGGCGTCCAGCGCGGGGGCGGAAATCTCCATGATTTCAGTCGTTTCGGTCCAGAGCAGGGCGGCCCGCACGGGCAGCTGGGGATAAAGCCTGGCGAGCACCGCGCGGTATAGCGCGAGCTGCCGGACGTAGCCCCGCGGCGCCTCGGCTGCCGTCTTGGGCGGAGCATGGTTGGTCTTGAAATCGACGATCAGGACGTCGGTTGGCGTCACCACCAGGCGGTCGATCTGGCCCGACACCAGCGCCTTCGGCTGGCCCGGCCGCTCCAGCCGCCCGACGATCGAGACCTCGGCGCGGCTGCCCGGCGCGAACACGGCGGCAAAGCGCGGATCGCCGATCAGGCCGAGCACCTGATCGGCGAGCGCGACCTGCTCCTGTTCGTTCCAGCCGTCGGCATTGCGCGCGAGGAAGCCGAGCGCGGCGGCGCGCCGCCGCTCGAGGGCGACGTCGGGCAGCGACTGCAGCAGCCGGTGCACCAGCGTGCCGCGTTGCAGGGCGCGGGCGCGCAGCTGCACCGATTCGCCGGTTCGGATCGGATGGCTGTCGTCATCAGCCGGATCGGACGGACGCAGCATGCTCGCCGCCGATGCTTCTGGTACGGCCGGAGCCCGCAGCCAGGACGGCAAAGCGATCGGCACCGCGGCCGCCGACGCAGTCGCGCCGGTGAGATCGGCGACGTCATCCGGCCGCGAATAGCGCATCACCTTGCCTCCTGGCGTCTCCAGCTCCTCGAGCTTGAGCCCGGAACCGGCGAGGCCCTTGGTGATCAGATCGTACCAGGACGATTTCCGCACCGTGTTCATGTTGCCCGGCATGCAGCCGCCGACGATCAGCCGATCGGCGGCGCGGGTCATCGCGACATAGAGCAGGCGGCGATACTCGTCCTCGGTGTCGCCGAGCATCGCCTTGCGCGCCTCGGCGACGCCGGGCGGATCCTCGGCCTTCTTGCCGGCCCACACCACGACGCCGGGCGCGTTCGGCGCGGCGTTGCCCTGCGGCAGATGGATCAGCCGCAGCCGCTGCGTGTCCGACGGCGAGGTCGTGGTGTCGACCAGGAACACCACCGACGCTTCGAGGCCCTTGGCGCCGTGCACGGTCATGACGCGGACCTCGTCGCGCGAAATCTCCATGTCGCGCTTCACTTCGGTGTCGGCGGCGCGCAGCCAGGCGACAAAGCCCTGCAGCGAGGCCGGCGCCTTGCGCTCGTAGCTCAGCGCAAGCTCAAGGAACTCGTCGAGCGCGTCGTTCGCCTCATGGCCGAGCCGGCGCAGAATGCGCGCCCGCCCGCCATCGCCGCCGAGCAGCCAGGCGTAGAACGCGAACGGCGTCTCCTGGGCGAAGCGGCGCTCGCATTGTTCGAGACGGCGCAGCGCGGCCGAGAATCGTTCGTCGGTCGGCGCCTGCGCGGCCAGTGCCTCGCGCAGCGAGCCGCGACGCTGATACGCCAGCTTGAACAGATCGTCGTCGTCGAGGCCGAACAGCGGGCTCTTCAACGCCACCGCGAGCGCCAGATCGTCCTGCGGCAGCAACAGCGCATCGGCGAGGTTCATCAGGTCGATGATCGCGATGTGCTCGGTCAGCTTCAGCCGGTCGGCGCCGGCGACCGGGATGCCGGCGTGCTTCAGCGCCTGGATCACCGCGTCGAAGGCGTTGCCGCGCCGCCGCACCAGGATCAGCATGTCGCCGTAGCTGAGCGGCCGCCGCCCGCCGGCGCTGCCGGTCATGGTGCCGCTGGCAACGAGGCGCTTGATCTCGGCCTGGATGCGCCTTGCCAGCTTCACCTCGGGGCTGGTCACCGAGACGCCGTCGAACGGCGCCCGCCAGCCCTCGATGTCCTGGCGGTCGTCGGCAACCGCGAGATCCCAGAGCTCGATCTGGCTGGGGCCGGCATCGGCCATCGCGTTGTGGATCGGGTAGCCGTTCTCGACCGCATGAATGCTGCGGAAGATGTCCTGCTCGCGGAACACATGGTCGACCGAGTGCAGGATCACCGGCCCCGAGCGGAACGAATAGGTGAACGACACCGGGTCGAATTTCAGCCCGGCCTCCTCGAACCGCCGCTTCAGCTCGCGCCGGCGCAGGTCGAATTCGCGCGGCGCCGCGCCCTGGAACGAGAAGATCGACTGCTTCTCGTCGCCGACCGCGAACACGGTGCGCACCAGGCCGTCGCGCGCGCCGGCGCCGGAGGTGAATTCCGAGATGATGTGCGCGACGATGTCCCATTGCCGCGGGCTGGTGTCCTGCGCCTCGTCGATCAGCACGTGATCGACGCCGCGGTCGAGCTTGTAATGCACCCAGCCCGACGAGACGCGGTCGAGCATCGCCAGCGTCTTGTCGATCAGATCGTCATAGTCGAGCAGGCCGCGTTCCACCTTCTCGCGCCGGTAATGCGCGGCAGCCGCGGTCGCGATGTGGATCAGCGCCTCGGTGCGGTCGCGCGCGACCACGGCGCGGCGGCGCTCGATCAACGGACCGAGACGGTCGACCTCCGCCTCGAACCGATGGCCCGCGACCGCATTCTTCTTGATGAAACTGTTGGTGACGACAGACGCGCGCGGGGCGCGTTCATCGGTCAGGAAGACGCCGAGATATTCGTCGACCTGCGCTGCACCGGTGAAGGTCAGCGCGCTCCGCAGCCGTTCGGCCTGCTTCTGATCCGCCTTGCTGCTGGTATCGAGCAGCGTCGCCATCTCCTTCCAGCTCGCGCGCGGCAGGTTCGGCCCGTCGACGATCTCGCGCTCGACCTCCTCGATGCGATCATCGGCGGAGACGCCGAGCGCGGCCGACATCTGCGCTGCGGCGACCGCGGCGTTGCCGGCGGCATCGGTCCAGGCCATGAAATGGTCGCGGCTGAGGCAGGCCTCGCGGACCACCTCCTTGAAAGTGACGTCGGCGGCATTTGCCATCGCCGTCCGCAGCGCGCGGCCGATGGGACTGTCGGGAATCCGCGAGGCTTCGAGGAACACCGCGAGATTGGCGCGCTCCATCATCTCGTTCTGGTCGCGGTCGTCGAGCACGGCAAAGCGCGCCGGCACGTTGGCCTCGAACGGAAACTGCTGCAGCAGGCGGGTGCACAGCGCGTGGATGGTCTGCACCTTCAAGCCGCCGGGGGTCTCCAGCGCGCAGGCAAACAGTTTGCGCGCCTCGCGCCGCAACGTGGCGGAAGGATGGGCAATGCCGGCCTCGCGGATCGCGGCGTCGAGCCCGGCGTCGTCAAGCGTCACCCAATGGCCGAGCGTCGTGAACACGCGCTCGGCCATGTTCGCGGCAGCCGCCTTGGTGAAGGTGATGCAGAGGATCTTTTCCGGCGGCACGCCCGACAGCAGCAGCCGGATCACGCGCTGCACCAGCACGTGGGTCTTGCCCGAGCCCGCGTTGGCCGACACGAAGGTCGACGCTTTCGGATCGGACGCGCGCGCCTGCGCGTCGCGCACGGCGGGCGGAATCGGACGGGGCGCCTTCACCATTCCTCGATCCCCAGGCCGCCGGCGGCGGACCATTCCTTGATGCGTGCGAGGTCGTCATAGGCGCCGTAGCGGTTCGCCCACATCGAGAGGTTCAGCGAGGTGTAGGCCTGCTGCTCGTCGTCGAAGGCGCGGATCAGGGCCTCGAGCTTGCGCCGCGCGCTGTCGGCGGCCTCATCGGGCGGCTGCGGCGTATCGTTGGTCTTGATCTTCAGCTCCAGCGAACGCTGCTCGCCCGGCGGATTGTTGCCGCTCAGCCTGACATAGACGAGGTCGCCGACCGAGGAGTCGGCCGGGATGTCGGCGAAGCCGCCCTCGCGCAGGATCGCGGCTTCCAGGGTGAGCTGCGGCGACAGGCCCATGCGCACCTGCTTGCCGGTCGGCGGCTGGCCGGTCTTGTAGTCGAGGATCGCAAAGCTGCCGTCATCGCGCCGCTCGATGCGGTCGGCGCGCGCCGAGAGCGTGAAGGTCCTGGCATCGTCGAGCGGGATGCCGATCTCGCCGCGGATCTCGGCCTTGATGGCCTCGATCTGGCCGCGCCGGGCCTGCTCCCATTCGGCAAACCATGTTGCGATGCGCTGGAAGCGCGGCCACCACAGCGCTCGCGCCTCGGGCCGCTCCATCAGCGGCGCAAAATATTTGGCCCCGATCTCGCGCAACGTGAGCAGGGTGTTGGCAGGCAGCGCGTCGGCATAGACCTGCGTGAACTCGCCGAGCGCCTCGTGGATCGCCGAGCCGCGATCGGCCGCCGACAGCGGCATGTCGACGGGGTCGAGCGGATCGAGCCGCAGGATGTAGCGCGCATAGATCGTGTAGGGATCGCGCAGCCAGTCCTCGATCGCGGTGACAGACATCTTCAGCGGACGTGCCTCGCGCGGCGGCCGCGGCTCCGGCTGCGGGATCGGCTCGACCTTGTCGGGCCGGTCGAGCTCGGCGGCATATTGCACGTAAGTTTCGCCGGCCGATGTCGCGGCCTTCCAGCGCGCCTCGCCGGCGACCGCTTCGAGCCGGTGCAGGAAGCGCGAGGCGACCGCCGGCGCACCGCCGACTTTTGCGGCGTGGGTGAGGATCACCTCGTCATGGCCGAGCAGCTGCGCAAAGTCGTGCGCGGAAAGCCCGATGCGGCGCTCGGGAAGGTCGAGCCCGAGCTCGTGCCGCATCGGCCGGCTCAGCCACGGATCGATCCGCGGCGCCGGCGGCCAGACGCCCTCGACCAGGCCGCCGAGGATGACGCGATCGGATTCGGTGAGACGTGCTTCGAGCTGGCCGAAGATGTTGAGCTGCGCGCGCGCCGATTCCGGTCGCCGCACCATGCGGTCGGCGAACGCGGTCTGGAACACCTCGGGATAATCGGCGAGCGGCGTCATCAGCCCGCTCGGCTGCTGCTTGGCGAGCAGCTCGTCGAACGCAGACGCCAGCGACGCACCGGCGCGCTCCTCGAACACGACGGCAACGCCGTTCTGGTCGCCGGACAGCGCGATCAGGGCCTCGCGGTGGCGCGCGGCCAGCTCCGCGAAATCATGGGGTTTTGACGACGCCATGCCTTCGAGCGGCGCCAGCGCCGCCTGCAATCTGGCGATCAGGTCCTGCGCCCGGTTGAGCTCGTTGTCGCGCAGCCGGGCGCGCGGCTCCATGGCGTGCAGCGACGAGGTCTCGCCGCCGTGCAGTTTGACCAGCTCGGCGCGGAAGCGCGCGAAGTCGCGGGCGAGGCCGCCGGTCCCGGCTTGCGGCCGCGTGCCGCGGAGCAGCGCGATCTCCAGCACCTCGATCGCGCGCCGCAGCGCGCCGCGCGAACCGCCGAGCCGGAACAGCGGATGCTTGAGCAGCGCGAGCAGCGTCGGCGGCTCCAGCCCCTTGGCCGCCGCCTCCGCGGTCAGGCGGGCGAACACGCCGGCCGGCGTCTCGATCAGCGCATCGCCGCCGGAATCGTCGAACTCGAGCTTCCAGCGCGTCAGCGACGCCATCACGCGGCGCGCCAGCGCGCGATCCGGCGTCACCAGCGCGGCCGATTTGCCGAGATGCCGCGCCTCGCGCATCGCAACCGCGATCGCCAGCGCCTCCATTTCCGGATTGGGCGCCTCGACCACGGTGAGGTTGGTCATCCCGGCGGAAATCCGCGCCACGATCTCCGGCCGTTCCAGCCGGTCGTGCCACTGCGCGGTCGCGGTCGAGGGACGCATCGTCTCCGACACCAGCACCTCGCGGCCGAGCGGCGCCGGCTCGGCAAGGCTCTCGACGTCGCGGCGCGTGATGCCGAAGCGGTCGAGCAAGGCGTGCATCGCGAATTGCGGATGGTTCGACGAGGGCGGCGTTACGAACCTGCCGTCGTCGCCGCGCTCGCCGCCGATCGTGTCCCAGGAGTCCTCGTCGAGATCGGTGTCGAGCCCGGGCAGCACCACGGCACCGTTCGGCAGCTTCGCCACCGCGTGCAGGAATTTCGCCGTCGCCGGCATCGAGCCGGTCGAACCGGCCGCGATCACCGGGCCCGCGTGGTGCGCGGTCAGCCGCGCCGCCTCCGCCTCGATCAGCAGATCGCGGCGCGCGGCGGGTTCGATCCGGCCGATCTCCTTGAGGTAGCTGGGCCAGGCGTCGCGCGCGATGCGCAGGAAGTCGAGCGAGTGCTGCCAGTATTTGTCGAGCTGGTCCGGCACCAGGCGGTCGAGCGCGCGCCAGTCGACGCGGCGCGTCACCATGTCGTCCATCAGCCGCGCCAGATCGCCGGCGAGTTGCAGCGTCGAGGCCGGCCCGCCGACCACCAGCGGCGCCGATACCGGCGTCTTCGCCCAGGCGGCGACCAGATGCGCCAGCGTCAGCCGGCGCTCGAGCTCGCCCAGCCTTGGCGGAATCTCCAGCGGCGCGGCGCCGCCGACGTCCTCGCTTTGGTCGGCGAAGGCGAGTTCGTCCTCATCGATGTCGCCAAGCGCGACGATGCGCGGCAGCACGGCGGCGTCCGACTCGAGCACATCGAGGAAGATTTCCCGCGCCAGCCGCCCGGCACGGCGGGTCGGCAGATACAGCGTGGCGTTGGCGAGCCTTGCCGGATCGCTCTGCGCCTCGAATCCCGCGACCAGCCGGCCATCGACCAGCGCCGAGATGACGGTCCGCAGGAACGGCGCAGAAACGGGAACACTGAAGACGCGCATGGGCTGCCTGATTCGAATCCGGCGCCAATATAGGGAGCGGCGACCGTCGTTAGCCACCCCTGTCGGAGAACCGTCACCGCTCAATATCGCAATCGGCCGGCGCAGCGATCGGCGGCATCCAGGAACCAGCGCAGCGCCGGATCCCGGGCGGCGCGGCTCGTATGGATCAGGTCGATCGCGAAGGCGGGGATGTCGATCGGCGGTGCGACGACGGCAATGTCGGCCAGATGCGTGAAGCGCCGGGCGATGCGCTCGGACATCGTGGCGATCAGATCGGTGCCGGCCACGGCGAACGGAACGGCCACCACATGCGCAAGCGTCACCGCCACCCGTCGCTTCAGTCCATGGCGCGCCAGCAGCGCGTCGATCACGCTGGGCAGGCCATCGCCGCCGGCCGCCGAGAACAGCGCGTGCGGCAAGGTCGCGTAATCTTCCAGACCGAGGCGCTCCGATCGGCTCGTGCGCGCGGTGTCACGGACGCAGACGAAGCGCTCCTCGAACAGCCGGTGCCGGACACAGCGCGGCGAGTCGGGCAGGTGCCCGCCGATCAGCGCATCGAGCTCGCCGCGCTCCAGCTTCGCCAGCGCCACCGTCGCATCGGTGAGCGGGCGCACGGCAAGGTCAATGCCGGGCGCTTCGACGCGCAGCAGCCGGGTCAGTTCCGGCACCACGACGAGATCGCCATAGTCGGTCGCGGCGATGGTGATGCGCCGTCGCGCGATCGCGGGATCGAAGCCCTGATCGGGCACCAGCGCGCTCCGGATTTGCCGCAGCGCTTCGCCGATCGGCCCGGCCAGCGCCAGCGCCTTTTCGGTCGGCTGCATGCCCGCGCCGGCGCGCAGGAACAGCTCATCCGCAAACAGCGCGCGCAGCCTCCGCAACGCGCTGCTCATGGACGGCTGGGCGAGCCCGATGCGCTCGGCCGCCCGGGTGACGTGGCGCTCCTCCATCAGCGCCTCGAAGGCGACCAGCAGGTTGAGATCGATGGCGGATAAATTCATCGTAGCAATAATGCTTATAAGAATAATCGATTTCAACAATGATTTGCCCCGGCCTATGCTCGTTGGTCGGACATGACGACGGGACCCAGGAATTGGCGAGATTTGCGAGGCTGGTGCCAAGCGGGCCGACACTGCTGATCATCGGCGTGCTGGCAGGATTGGCTTTCCCTGCGTTGGCGGACGGCGTGCGCCCGCTGATGACGGCGGCGATCTTCGTCCTGGTGCTCGGCACCTTCCTCCAGGTCGACGGCACGGCGTTCCGGCGCGCATTGCGGCGGCCGCTGGTCTGGCTGCTGTTGCCGGCGCTCGCCATGCTGGCGAGCCCGCTTGCCGTCGGCTTCGCGGCGCGCGGCGCCGGCTTTCGACCAGAGCTGATCGTCGCATTGGTGCTGTCGGCGTGTGCGCCGCCGTCGAGCGGCACGGCGGCCGTCGCGCGCATGCTCGGCTTCGATGCGACCATTCCGCTTGCCGTGACGCTGCTGTCGATGGCGCTGGCGCCGGTCACCGTGCCGCTGATCGCGGCGGGATTTGCCGGTCTCGCGCTCGATCCGCTGGCGCTCGCGACGCGGCTGGCGCTGCTGGTTGGCGGCGCCGGCGCGCTGGCGTTGCTGCTGCGCCGTCAGGCCGCGGCACGATTGGTGCAGCATGCGCGCATCATCGACGCGCTCGTGCTGGCCTCGCTGCTGCTGTTCGCGATCGCCACCATGGCCGGGGTGCGCACCCAGATCGAAGCGCAACCGGCCGCCGCGTTCACCTGCGTCGGCCTTGCCTTCGGCTGCAATCTCGCCCTGCAATTGTGTGGCGCGCTGCTCACGCCGGGCAATCTGGCTGCACGGCTGACCAGCGGCCTCATTCTCGGCAACCGCAATGTCGGATTGGTCTGGTCGGCGATGGGCGCTGCGGTGTCGCCGATGACGGCGTTGTTCTTCGCCGCCACGCAGTTTCCGATCTATATGACGCCGCGGCTGATCGAGATGCTTGTTCGCCGCGAGTGCAAGGAGAATGCCTCACCATGAGCGCGACGATCCTGACCGAAGACCTCGCCGTCCGTTTCGCGCGCATCGCGCTCGGCCATGTCACGCGCGAATATCCGAACAAGCCCGATCACGTGCTGGCGGGGCCGCAGGATGCGCGCACGCCGCGCGAGCTGCATCCGGTGTTCTTCGGCAGCTACGACTGGCATTCCTGCGTCCACAGCTACTGGATGCTTGCCCGGTTGCTGCGCCGCTATCCCTCATCCGAGGCGGCGGACGATATCCGCGCGCTGTTCGACGCGCAGTTCGTTGCGGAGAAGATCGCGGCCGAATGCAGCTATCTCGCCGCCCCGACCGCGCGCGGCTTCAAGCGACCTTACGGCTGGGGCTGGCTGTTGAAGCTCGCCGCAGAGCTCTCGCTCGTCGAGAACACCAACTGGCGCGATCGGATCGCTCCGCTCGCCGAGATCTTCGCGCAGCGCTACCGCGATTTCCTGCCGCTCGCCACCTATCCGGTGCGGGTCGGCACCCATTTCAACACCGCGTTCGGACTGCGCATGGCAGCCGACTACGCCGCGGTGACACAGGACGATGCGCTCAGTGCGCTGTTGCGCGACACAGCGCTGCGCTGGTACGGCGCCGATCAGGACTGCCCCGCCTGGGGTGAGCCGAGCGGTGATGACTTCCAGTCGTCCGCGCTGATCGAAGCGGAGTGCATGCGCCGGCTGCTGGCACCGGGTGACTTCCTGCCCTGGTTCGACCGCTTCCTGCCGCGGCTCGAGCTGCGCGAACCCGCAACCCTGTTCCGGCCCGCCACGGTCACCGATCGCTCGGATGGCAAGCTGGCACATCTCGACGGGCTCAATCTCAGCCGCGCATGGTGCTGGCGGGCGCTGGCCGGTGCGTTGCCGGCGGCCGATGCGCGCCGTCCGATCCTGCAGGATGCCGCGCGCCGGCATCTCGACGCCGGCCTGCCGTATATCGCCAGCGACTATATGGGTGAACACTGGCTTGCGAGCTTCGCGGTGCTCGCGATCGACGCCGATGGCTGACGAAGGCGCCGCCTACGCGACGCTTTCCAGGTAAGCTTCTTCCGCAGCCTGGATCGCGTCCGGAGTGCCGACATGCATCCAGACGCCGTCGAGGCGCAGGCCGAACAGCCGCTCCTGCTCGTTGGCGCGGTCGAACATCTTGGTCAGCGAGAACTCGCCGGCCGGCGCGTCGGCGAACAGCGCAGGCGACATGATCGCGGCGCCGGCATAGACGAACGGCACCACCTGGTGCTCGCGCCGCTTGCGCAACGCGCCATCCGGCAACATCGAATAGTCGCCGCGCCCGCCATAGCCGATGCTCGTAGCGGTCGGCGCCATCAGCAGCAGGATATCCATCCGCGCGGGATCGAAGGTTTCCGCGAGCCGCGCCAGATTGGAGCGCACGCCGTCGATCCACATCGTGTCCGCGTTCAGATGATAGAACGGCGCATCGCCGAGCAGCGGCAGCGCCTTCACCACCGCGCCGCCGGTGCCGAGCACCTGGTCGCGCTCGTCGGAGATGATCACGCGCGGACGGCTGCGGGGCTTGACGTGCTCGATGATCTGGTCAGGCAAATAGTGCACGTTCACGACCGCTTCGCTGACGCCGGCGCCGGCGAGCTTGTCGAGCACATGGTCGAGCAGCGGCTGGCCGGCGACGCTGACCAGCGGCTTCGGCATCGTGTTGGTCAGGGGGCGCATGCGCACGCCGAGGCCCGCAGCGAGCACCATGGCTTTATGGGGAGTGACGGGCATCTTCCGGATATTCTCGGTCATCATCTCTCATGCGCCGATCATATCACGGCGATTCGGCAAGCACATCAATCAGACGCCATAGTCACGAGACATGACGGCCGTAAGACGGCAATGACGACCCTGGCCTAGACGTCGGCAGCTTGCGTGCCGCGTCTGGCGGTTTTCTTCTTCTTGTCGCCTTGTTTGAGAAAGTTGACGCCGATCTGGTCGCCATTGACCCATGCCAGCTCGCAGCGGCGATAGGCCAATCCTGTGGACGACAGCAGCAGAAAGAACTCCTTCAGGTTCAGGCCCTCGACCGAGCCGTCGACGGAGAGCTTGGCGCCCGTCTCCGACACGTCTTCCATGGTGCAGTCGCGCCGCCAGGTGCCGTCGATGCCCATCATGTGCGCTGCTATGCCGCGCTCAAACGTGACACGATCGCCCTTGCGTCGTTCCGTCCCCATCGTGTGGTCCCGCTCCAGATCCGGCCGCGCCATGGATCAGGTGCGGGCTCCGCAACCTTAGGGGAGGCGAGGCTAATAACCCGTAAACTACGGTACTGGAGGAGGGACGTTGGCTTTGTACCAGATGCGGAAGCTGGTCAGCGCGGGGTGAGCCAGCGACCGCTCGAGATAGGTCCAGATCCGCGGCTGGTGCTTGAGATATTGCGGCTTGCCGTCGCGGCGGTTGAGTCGCGCAAAGGTGCCGAGCAGGCGGGTGTTGCGCTGCGCCGACATGATCGCATAGAGCTCGGCGAAGCCGGCCGGATCGAAGCTTTCATCGGTCGCGCGCCGCGCCTTGATGTAGCGGGTCAAGAGCGACAGCTCGAGCTGCTCGGGCACATCGATCCGGGCATCCTGCAGCAGCGACACCACGTCATAGGCCGCGGGGCCGAGCAGCGCGTCCTGGAAATCGATGACGCCGACGCGCAGGATGCCGGTGCGTTCGGCAAGCCAGATGATGTTCGGCGAATGGAAGTCGCGGATCACCCAGGTCTGCGGTGCGGCTGCGGGCTTCTCCAGCAGGCCGCGCCACATCCCGAGAAATTCGGCGCGAAGCTCCTCGCTCGGCTGCGCGCCGCGGTCTGGCAGGTACCATTCCAGCATCAGCCCGATCTCGATCAGCCAGGCGTCGATGTCGAACACCGGGATGTCGTAGCTCTCGTCCGACGTCAGCGGCAATTGCTCCGGCAGCACCTCGCGGTGCAGCGCCGCCAGCATGTCGACGGCGGCCTCGTAACGCTCGGCGATCGGCTGCGGTGGGTCGCCCTCGATGACGCCCTCGGCGCCGAAATCCTCGGTGATAAGGAAGCCGGATCCGAGATCGATGTGACGGATCGCGGGCGCCGAGAAACCATGCTTGCGCAGGCCGTTTCCGATCGCGACGAACGGCCTGACGTCTTCGGCGAGATGCACCGCTGCGCTGTAGGACTGGCCGCTGTAGATCGCCGGGCCGTCGGGACGGCGCGGCGAGTTCATCAGGATGACGGTGCCGTCGTCGTTGCGCAGCCGCGCATAGGAGCGCGTCGAGGCATCGCCCGGCATGCGTTCGCGCCGGGCATTGAGAAAGCCCGCGCGGTCGAGGAACTGGCGCAGCTCGTTGAGCCGCGCGACCTTCGCCGCGCCCTTGCCATGGCCGGTGATCTCGGCCGCGCGTGCCGCCGATCCGAGTGCCGGGCGATGGCTGAACGCGATATCGATGCGGTCGGCGGGCATCGCGTCGGGCGCGCGCTCCGGCCACTCGATCAGCGCCACGATGTCGTCGGGCAGCGGCGACAGCCCGATCTCCTCGAGCTCGCCGGCGTCGTTGATGCGGTAGAGGTCGGCATGAACCAGCGGAAACGACGGCAGCTCGTAGCTCTGCGCCAGCGTGAAGGTCGGGCTCGGTACCTCCAGCGCGTCGTCGTCGGCGAGATAGCGGATCAACGCGCGCGCGGCCGTGGTCTTGCCGGCGCCGAGATCGCCGGACAGCGTAATGACGTCGCCGGCGCCGATCAGCAGCGCGAGGTCGGCCATCAGCTCTGCTGTCGCGGTCTCGTTCGCGAGTGCCACCGAGAATGTCGAGGTCGCCGTCATTCAGCAGCGTTGCGGTGTGCGGTCTGGTCGATCGGGAAGTCGCAGGTCACGGTCGTGCCGCGGCCTACGGTCGAATCGACGCGCACCCGTCCGCCATGGAGTTCGACGAAGGAGCGGACCAGCGACAGGCCAAGGCCCGCGCCGCGGTGCCGCGAGCCGTGCGAATGGCTCTCGAACCAGTTGAACACCTTGTCGCGCATCTCCGCCGGAATGCCGGGACCGGCGTCGGTCACCGCAAACACCACGCTGTGCTCGGTGCGGTGGGCGCTGATCGTGACGGTGGCGTCGTGCGGCGAGAAGCCGACCGCGTTGGCGAGCAGATTATACAGCACCTGCACCACGCGCCGCTCGTCGCCGACAAAGGCGCCGATGTCGGGCTCGATATCGACCTTGAGGGTGATGCGGTCGGTCGCGAGGCGATCCTGGATGCCTTCGGCCGCGGCTTCGATCGCCTGGCCGATATTGACCGGACCGAGCTCGAGCTTCATCGCGCCGGCGTCGATGGTGGCGAGATCGAGAATGTTGTTGGTGAGCGCCAGCAGCGCGTTGGTCGATTTGGTGACGTAGTCGAGATATTCGGCCTGCTTCGGCGTCAGCGGTCCGGTCGAGGGATCGCTGAGGAAATGCGCGAAGCCGATGATGGTGGTGAGCGGTGCGCGCAGCTCGTAGGAGACGTGGTGGACGAAATCCACCTTCATCTGGTCGGCGGCTTCCAGCGCCTCGTTGCGCTCGCGCAGCGCCCGCTCGACATTTTCGGTGTCGGTGATGTCCTGGAAGGCGAGCAGGGTCTTGCCGTCGGGCAGCGGGATGGTCATGCAATTCAGCACGCTGCCGTCCTTGCGCTCGAGCTTGAGCGCGACCTGGGCGCGGTTCTCGATCGCGGTGATCTGCTCGCGCAGCGTCCGCCAGGTCAGGGCGTCGTCGAACAGCGGCCGGCACAGTGCTTCCACCGCCTCGATATGCGGCTCGCCCTGCAGCGCGTCGGCCGGCAGCTTCCACATCTTGGCGAAGGGCGGGTTGAACAGTTCCGCGCGGCCGTTGCTGCCGAACACCGCGACCGCTTCGCCGAGATTGTCCAGGGTCTCGCGCTGCACCCGCGTCAGGCGGTCGTAGCGGCGGGCGAGGTCGAGGCTCTCGGTGACGTTGTCGAACAGATAGGTGACGCCGCCCTCGAGGTTCGGCGTGGTGACCACGCTGATGGCGCGGCCGTCGGGCAGGAACCAGGTATAGGTCTCGGATTCGACCGCGCGATAGGCTTCGTGCAGCTTGGCCTTCCAGGCGCGGAAATCCGGCTGCTCGGGCAGCTTGCGGTTGGCGCGCAGCCGGTCCAGCACGCTGGAATCGTCGGGGTTGCCGTCGAGGAAGGCCTGATCGAGGCCCCACAGCCGCCGATAGGACTCGTTGTAGAACGTGAGCCGCCGGTCGGCATCGAACACCGCGACGCCCGACGACAATTGGTCGAGGGTACGCCGGTGCGCTTCGACCATCCGCGCGATCGCCGCGCGCAACGCCGCAGCTTCGCTGGCGTCGATCGCGATGCCGGCGCTGCCGCCGGAGAGCTTGAGCGCCTGCACGTCGTAGATCCGCCGCTCGCCGCTGACGACGATCGGCAGCCGCGCGGCATAATTGGCATTGTCGTTCAGCGCGCGGGTCAATTCGCCGCGCTGGTCGCTTTCGAGCAGTTCGAGATTGCGCTGCAGCGCGTCCGACACGCTCTTGCCCTCGGTGGCGCGGACATAGGCCGCGTTGGCATAGCGCAGATTACCCTCGAGGCTCTTCGCCCAGATCGGCCATGGCGCGGCGGCGGCGAAATCGCGCAGCAGCTCGGTTTCCTCCTGCAGCGCCTTGTAGCGCAGATTGGACTCGGCGAGCTCGCGGCGCAGGCCGCCGAGCTCGCGGATCCGCACGATGGCCTGGCCGCCGATCGCGCGGCCCATCGCCTCGATGGCGCGGCCGGCCGAGGTCGAGAGGTTGAGCAGGAACGCCTCGCCCTTCTCGCGCAGCGCGTCGACGGCGTGATCCATCTGCAGCGCCGGCTCGGGCGGCAGCCAGGTTCCGAAGGCGAGGACGCGCTGCGGCGAGCCTTCCTGCGACATCACCAGCGAGATGTCGCCCGAGATCTGTGGCCGGTTGTCGCCGGCGGCCCAGGAGATCAGGACCTGCGGCTCGACGAACAGCAGCGCGCGCAGCCGGTCCGATTGCGCCTGCAGGTCCGTGATCTCGGACTGCAGCTGTTCCTCGTTCCTCGTCGCGCGCACGCGGGTGCGCATCAAGAGGATCGCGGCGACGGCCGAGAAGCCGACCAGCGCAAGCGACGTCGCGAGGACCGCGACCTCCTGGTGATTGAAGCCGAAATGATCCGACATCGCCTGGGCGACCGGGCTCTCGGCGGCAAACGCGGTGCGGGCTGGCAGCAATGCGGTGATGGCGAGCCCAATCATGCCGTCGCGCGCCAGTGAGGTGCATGACAGCAGGGTTCGACGCATTGCCGCGACTACGCCCGACATATGTTGCCCCAGAACGCACAAACCTTAAGGCATGATCCGGAAAAGAGGAGACCGGTGTTCCCTCACGGCAAACGTACGACGTTTGTCCGCCGATCATGCCCAAGCAGGACCAGACAGCCCGACGAAGACCCCCCGTCGTGCTCGAATCAAGACAGAATAGTCCCAACGGGACTCGGCGAGTAAGAGTCCAGACCGTGAACGCAGAATCCCCTGTGAAAAAATGCCGCCGGGTGGGGCGGATTTTACGCGAATTGACTCCGTATTGGTGCGGAGAGCGCGCACGAAGCGTGATCTTCCCGAGCTCGTCCGCACACTTCTCCGATGCGAAGGCGCTTGGCTCCCTCTCCCCGTTCTTACGGGGAGAGGGTTGGGGTGAGGGGCCGTCTCCGCATATCCGGTGATAGCTGCGTTCGCGGAGACTCCCCCTCACCCGGAACGCATCTGACGATGCGTTCCGACCTCTCCCCGCACGCGGGGCGAGGTGAAGTGGCGCCGCCGCTCGAGTGAAGTCGTCGCGCACTAGCGTCCGGTCGAGCCGAAGCCGCCGCTGCCGCGCCCGGTCGCCGGCAGCACGTCGACCGGAACCAGCTCGGCCCGTGTGACCGGCGCGATCACCATCTGCGCGATGCGCTCGCCGCGCCGGATCGAGAACACCTCGTGGCCGTGGTTGATCAGCAGCACGTTGATCTCGCCGCGATAGTCGGCGTCGATCGTGCCGGGCGAGTTCAGCACCGTGACGCCGTATTTGGCGGCAAGGCCGGAGCGCGGCCGCACCTGCGCCTCGTAGCCCGGCGGCAGCGCGATCGTCAGTCCGGTCGGAACCATCTCGTAGCGGCCCGGGAGCAGCAGCAGCGGCGCCGACTGCGGCACCGCCGCGAGCAGGTCGAGCCCGGCCGCGTCGGCGGTCTGATAGATCGGCAGCAGGAGGTCGGCGCCGTGCGGCAGTTGATGGACTTCGAGCTTGATGGTGGCGCTCACGATGCGGTTCCTACGGCTCTAGAGCATGATCCGATTGAATCGGATCATGCTCTAATCCTTTTGTTTGGTCGCGTTTTCTTGACGCGAACCGGTGACCACTTCGCTCGAAAACGCTCTTGCGATGCGCGACACCAGCGCGGTCGCGACTTCCTCCTTGGTCATGACAGGCCAGGAGTCGACGGTGACGTCCTTGCCCTCGCGCGAGAGCAGGTGAACGGTGTTGCGGTCGCCGCCCATCACGCCGGTCGCCGGCGAGACGTCGTTGGCGACGATCCAGTCGCAGCCCTTGCGCGCGAACTTCGCCTTGGCGTTCTCGATCAGATGCTCGGTCTCGGCTGCGAAGCCGATCACCAGCGGCGGCCGCTGCTCCTTCAGCTTGGAAATTGTCGCGAGGATGTCGGGGTTCTCGACCAGCTGCAGCGGCGGCATGCCGGCCGCGGTCTTCTTCAGCTTCTGGCTGCCCTCGGTGGCGACCCGCCAGTCGGCGACCGCGGCGGCGAAGATCGCGATGTCGACCGGCAGCGCGGCCTCGACCCGGTGCAGCATGTCGCGCGCGGACTCCACGCGCATCACCGAGATGCCCTGGGGGTCGTCGAGCTCGACCGGGCCGGTCACCAGCACCACCTCGGCGCCGGCGGCGCGCGCGGCGGCGGCAATGGCAAAGCCCTGCTTGCCGGACGAGCGGTTGGCGATATAGCGGACCGGATCGATCGCCTCATGGGTCGGGCCCGCGGTGATCAGCACCCGCTTGCCGGCCAGCGGCCGCGGCTGCGGCGGGCGCAGCATGCGGTCGGCGGCGGCGGCGATCTCGGTCGGCTCGGCCATCCGGCCGACGCCGGCTTCGCCGGCTTCCGCCATCTCGCCGGCATTGGGGCCGACGGTATGGACGCCGTCGCGGCGGAGCTGCAGCACGTTGCGGCGGGTGGCCGGATTGTTCCACATCAGCGGGTTCATCGCCGGCGCCAGCAGGATCGGCCGGTTGGCCGCCAGCAAGGTGGCGGTGGCGAGGTCGTCGGCATGGCCCTGCGCCATCTTCGCCATCAGGTCGGCGGTCGCCGGCGCCACCACGATCAGGTCGCAGTCCCGCGCCAGGCGGATATGGCCGGCATCGAATTCGCTCTCGGCGTCGAACAGGTCGGTGTAGACGCGCTCATGCGACAGCGCGCTGGCGGCGAGCGGGGTCACGAACTGCTGGGCCGCCCTGGTCAGCACGCAGCGGACCTGGATGTGCCGTTCCTTGAGCCGCCGGATCAGATCCAGCGCCTTGTAGGCCGCAATCCCCCCGCCGATGATCAGGGTGACGCGCGGCTCGCCGGCCACGCTGGCGGCCCGTGGAGCAGGGGCTGCCACTGTCGCGGAACCTGGGCCGGGCGCCTCGGCGGGCTCCGTACCGCCGTCTGCGAGGTCCCGGAGGATCACCCGGACCTCCTCCTCGACCGAGCGGCCGTTCCTGGCGGAGCGCAGCCGCAGATAGGCCTTCAGCGTGTCGTCGAGTTTGCGGATGGTCAGGCTGGCCATGGCGTGCCCTCAGGCATCATGCTCAAATAAATATGATAGCGATGCTATCATATGGTGCATGCATTGCAATCAGTGTGCCCGGATTGCGAAAAAGATCGCGATGGAGGCGATCGCAATGACCCAGAGGCCGACGGTCTGCACCCGAGCCTTGCGGGCCTCGGCGCGGGCCATTTCGTCGATCGAGTCCGAAGACAGCATGTGGCCCTCCAGCGTCATGGTCTCCAGCTGCTCGAGCACCGTGACGGCGCGGTTGGCGATCGACGGCAAGTTGGCGAGGATGCGGCCGAGCTCGCCCGCGCCTGAGATCGCGCCCTGGATGCGGCCGGCCGGGCCGAGATTCTGCGTGATCCATTCGCGCACCACGGGGTCGGCGATCTTCCAGATGTCGAGCTTCGGGTCGAAGCCGCGCGCCACCCCCTCGACCACCACCATGGTCTTCTGCAGCAGGATCAGCTCGGGGCGCGTCTGCATGTCGAACAGGCCGGTGACCTCGAGCAGAAGCGTCAGCAGCTTCGCCATCGAGATTTCCTCGGCGGTGCGGTTGTGGATCGGCTCGCCGATCGCGCGGATCGCCTGCGCGAAATTCTCCACCGAATGGTGGCCGGGCACGTAGCCGGCCTCGAAATGCACCTCGGCGACGCGGCGATAATCGCGGGTGATGAAGCCGAGCAGGATCTCGGCCAGGAAGCGCCGCTCCTTCAGCCCGAGCCGTCCCATGATGCCGAAATCCACGGCAACGAGCCGGCCGGCCTCGTCGAGGAACAAATTGCCGGGATGCATGTCGGCATGGAAGAAGCCGTCGCGCAGCGCGTGGCGCAGGAAGCTCTGGATCACCTTGCGGCCGAGATCGGGCAAATCGACCTTGGCCTGCGCCAGCCGGACGTGATCGTTCAGCGCGATGCCGTCGATCCACTCCATCGTCAGCACGCTGTGCGCGGTGCGATCCCAATCCACCGCGGGGACGCGGAAGTCCGGATCGCCGCGGGTGTTCTCGGCCATCTCGGACAGCGCGGCCGCCTCGAGCCGCAGATCCATCTCCATCGCGACCGAGCGCGACATCGTGTTGATGACCTCGATCAGGCGCAAGCGCCGCGCCTCGGCGGAATGCGCCTCGGCCTTGTGCGCGACAAAGAAGAAGTCGCTGAGGTCGCGGCGGAAGCGCGCGGCGACGTTGGGCCGGAGCACCTTGACCGCAACCTGATGCCGGACCCCGTCGCGCTCGATTTCGCCGCGATGCACCTGCGCGATCGAGGCCGCGGCAACCGCAGGGCCCAGATGCACAAAGGCCTGCGGCAGCGGCCGTTCCAGCGATTGCGTGATGACGGTTTCGGCCGCTTCCTGCGCGAACGGCGGCAGCCGGTCCTGCAGGGCTTCGAGATCGCGCGCCATCGCCACGCCGACCACGTCGGGCCGGGTGGCGAGGAATTGCCCGAGCTTGAGATAGGCCGGTCCGAGCCGCGTCAGTGCGCGCGACAACCGCGGACCTGACTTGGCGGAGCGGCGCTCGATCAGCCGCGCCAGCTTCAGCGCGAGCTGCCCGGGCGGCGGCACCAGCGCGGGATCGACGACGCCGAACACGCCCTCGCGCGCAAACACGAAACCGGCGCGGGCGAGGCGCGTGATGTGGGTCAGTGCAGAGATCACAAACGCCAGCCCGAATGCAGCGCCACGATGCCGCCGGAGAGGCTCTGCCACTTCACGCGGGCAAAGCCGGCGGCGCCGATCATCTCGGCGAACGCGTTCGGCCGCGGGAATTTGCGGATCGACTCGACGAGATATTGATAGGACTCGGCGTCACCGGTGACGGCGCGGCCGAGCGGCGGGGATCACCTTGAAGGAAAACAGATCGTAGATCTTGTCGAGGCCGGGCACGTCGACGGTGGAGAATTCCAGGCACAGGAAGCGGCTGCCCGGCTTGAGCACGCGATAGGCCTCGCGCAATGCGAGGTCGATCTGCGGCACGTTACGGATGCCGAATGCGATGGTGTAGGCGTCGAACGCGCGGTCGGCAAAACCCAGCGTTTCGGCGTTGCCCTCGACGAACGACACCCGGTCATCGAGGTGCTGCTTCGCGGCGCGCTCGCGGCCGACGGCGAGCATGTCGGCATTGATGTCGCAGACCGTGGCATGAAAGCCCGCGCCCGCGGTCTTGGCGGCCCGGAACGCGATGTCGCCGGTGCCGCCGGCGACGTCGAGCAGCGCGAACGGCCGGTCGCCCTTCGGCGGATCGAGCATCGTGATCATGACGTCCTTCCAGGCCCGGTGCAGGCCCGCCGACATCAGATCGTTCATCAGGTCGTAGCGGGACGCCACGCTGTGAAACACGTCGTTCACCAGCGTCTGCTTCTCGCCCAGGGGCACATCCCTGAAGCCGAAATGGGTGGTTTGATCCGGCCGATCCATCACTCAGAACTCTTACCCTTTTTGGTCGCGTTTTCTTCACGCGAACCGGTAGCCGCTTCGCTCGAAAAACGCTCCAGCCAAACCATAGCGCGGCGGCCGCAATGGCGCTATCACGTCACTTCCAAAAGGTGAATGCCTGCCATGCCGGAATTACCCGAAGTCGAGACCGTCCGCCGCGGCCTGCAACCGGCCATGGAGGGGTCCAGGATCCTCAAGGCCGAGGCTCGCCGCAAGGATTTGCGGTTTCCGTTTCAAAAAGACTTTATCGCCCGGCTGGAGGGCCGGACCATCACCGGGCTCGGCCGCCGTGCCAAATATCTGATGGCGGACCTGAACTCCGGCGACGTGCTGCTGATGCATCTGGGCATGTCGGGCTCGTTCCGCGTGCTGAAGCAGGACGGCGCGGCGACGCCGGGGCAATTCCACCATCCGCGCAGCGAGGATCGCGTGCATGATCACGTGGTGTTCCACATGTCGTCGGGCGCGGCCGTCGTCTTCAACGATCCGCGGCGCTTCGGCTATATGAAGATCATCGCGCGCAACGCGATCGAGGATGAGCCGCTCCTGAAAGGGCTCGGTCCCGAGCCGCTCGGCAACGAGTTCGACGCGGCGATGCTGGCGCGCTCCTGTCACAACAAGAAGACCAGCCTGAAGGCCGCGCTGCTCGATCAGCGCGTGGTGGCGGGACTTGGCAACATCTATGTCTGCGAGGCGCTGTTTCGTTCGCATCTGTCGCCGCGGCGATTGGCCGCGACGCTCGCGACCAAGTCCGGACAACGCAAGGGCGTTGCCGGGGGCGAGCCGACCGACCACGCCAGGCGGCTGGTCGACGCGATCCATTCGGTGCTCAACCAGGCGATCAAGGCCGGCGGCTCCTCGATCAGCGACCATCGATTGACCAACGGCGATCTCGGCTATTTCCAGCATTCGTTCCAGGTCTATGACCGCGAGGGCGAGACGTGCCGTACGTCGGGCTGCGAAGGTATTGTCAGGCGCTTCACCCAGAACGGCCGTTCGACGTTCTGGTGCCCGAAGTGCCAGAAGTAACAATGTTCGAGACCCCGCGCATCGAGACGCCACGCCTGATCCTGCGGCCGCTTGCGCTGTCGGATGCCGCGGCGATCCAGAGTCACTTCAACAATTGGAATGTGATCAAGACTCTCGCCACGGTGGTGCCGTGGCCTTATCCCGGCGACGGCGCGGAAAGCTTTATCAGGCGCGAGCTCGACAAGATCGCGGCCGGAGAGGAAAGCTATCAATGGTCACTGGTGTTGCGTGCCCGCGATGGCGAGGCGATCGGCAACATCAATTTCCGGCCGCGCGCCGACGGCCGCAAGGGCAATCGCGGATTCTGGCTCGCTGAGCCGTATTGGAATCAGGGCCTCATGACCGAGGCGATCGCGGCGGTGAACGATTTCGCCTTCCTGGCGCTCGGCCTCGATCACTTCCATGTCTGCAACGCGCCGTCCAACGTCGGCTCGCGCCGGGTCAAGCAGAAGACCGGAGCCGAATTCGTCGGCTTCGTCGAGCTTCCGCACCACAATGGCGAATCCAGAGCGGAGAAGTGGAAGGTGACGCGCGAGACCTGGTTGCGCGATCGCGCGAAGCCGTGACGTTATTTGCGAATACCGCCGCGAGGAAAATCGCGGCGCCTTGACCGTGCACGCGCGGCCGGAGAACATGGCTCCGATCGCTCCATCAAGAACGAGAACACAATGGCGATGAACGGCATGTCGATGAATGACGCCTGGCGCGACCGCGCCGCGACAAGTTTTCAATGCGAGAAGCAGCCGGCCACCAGCAGCCGCGGCATGGTGGTGAGCAATCATCCGCTGGCATCGAGCGCGGGCGCCGAGATGTTGGCTGCCGGCGGCAATGCGATCGATGCGGCGATCGCCACCTTGTTCACGCTGACCGTGGTCGAGCCGATGATGGTCGGCATCATCGGCGGCGGCATGGCGCATATTCGTCTCGCCGACGGCAGCCATCGCTTCATCGACGGCCAGAGCACGGTGCCGAACGCGGTGCGGCCGGACACCTACACTTCGAAGCCAGGATCGGCGCACGACGTGTTCGACACCGTCGGCAACGAGAATTTGAACGGGCCGAAAGCGGTCGCGGTGCCGGGCTCGCTGAAAGCCTGGTGCGAAACGCTGCGCCGCTTCGGCACCATGAGCCTTGCCGATGTGATGCAGCCCGCGATCAAGCACGCCGCGCGCGGCTATGCGGCGACGCCCTATTTGCATGAATGCATCACCGACGGCGCCGAGGAGATGCTGAAGGACAAGCCGATCTCGGCGATCTATCTGCCTGATGGCACGCCGCTGAAGCCCGGCGAGCGCGTGGTGCAGGCGGAATATGCCGAGACGCTGAAATACATCGCCGATCATGGCGACAACGCGCTCTACCAGGGGCCGCTTGGCGACATCCTGGTCGACTACATGAAAAAGAGCGGCGGCTTCATCGCGCAGGAGGATCTCGCGACCTACAAGACCGTCGAGCGGCAGCCGATCCGCTGCGACTACCGCGGCTGGGAAATCCTCGGGCCTCCGCCGCCCGCGGCATCGGGCGTGCATATCACGCAGATGCTCAACATCCTCGAGGGCTATGACATCGCGCGGCTCGGCTTCGGCACGACCGAGACGATCCATTATCTTGCCGAGGTGCTGAAGATCGCCTTTGCCGACCGCGCGGCCGCGAGCGGCGATCCCGCCTATATCAACGTGCCGGTGGAGCGGTTGACCTCGAAGGCCTATGCCGAGGAGCGCCGCCGCGCGATCGATCCCGACCGCGCGCAAGCCTGGAGCGCCGGCGTCACCCAGCTCGAAAGCGCGCACACCACGCACATGACCGCGGCGGATGCGATGGGCAATGTGGTCGCGACCACCCAGACCATCAACAATCTGTTCGGCGCCAAGATCCTGATCCCGGGCCTCGGCACCGTGCCGAACAACTACATGAACCTGTTCGATCCGCGGCCGGGACACGCGCTGTCGCTGGCCGCCGGCAAGCGCGTCACCACCTCGATGTCGCCGATGATGGCGCTGCGCGACGGCAAGCTCGCCTACGCGCTCGGCCTGCCCGGCGGCAAGCGCATCTTCCCGAGCGCGATGCAGGCGCTGATCAATCTGATCGACCACGGCATGAGCCTGCAGGAGGCGGTCGAGGCGCCGCGGGTCTGGACCGAGGGCAATGCGCTGGAGGTCGAGCAGGCGGTGCCGGAGGCTGTCCGCGCCGCGCTATCAGCCAAGGGCCACAAGGTGCAGGTCGTGCCGACGGTGGCCGGCGGCATGAACGCGATCCAGTTTCACGCCGACGGCACGATGTCGGGCGCAGCCTGCTGGCGCGCCGACGGCACCCCGGTCGGCATTGCCGGCGGCCTCGCGCGCGCCGGGGTGCGCTTTGCGTTGAGGTGAGGTTGGTTAGGCTCCCTCGCCCCGCTCTCGCGGGGAGAGGGTGGGGTGAGGGGCTCACTCCACGAGGTGGTGTCCATTGATGGACCTGTACCCCCTCACCCGGATTGCATCTGGCGATGCAATCCGACCTCTCCCCGCAAGCGGGGCGAGGTAACTCTACTTCCTGACGCAGATCACGCGGACCACGGCGGCCTTGGCGTCTGCCGAGTCGCCCGACGCGGTGACGCCGTGCGCCTTCAGGAAGCTGCGCACCGTGTCGGCCGGCACCAGCGCGGCCTGCGCCGGCGGCGCCGCGTTTGCGGGGCCTGCAACGATGACGGGTTTCAGCACCGCGATCCCGGCAAACCTGCCGCCGCTATCGGTCGCCGCTGCGCCGGAGAACCCGAGCGCCGGCGCCGGTGACAGCGCCTGATCGCCGCCGCCGATCTGTGCGGCCGAAGCCTTCACGCTGCTCGCGGCCGCTCCGCCGCCCTGGTTCTGCGGATCGGCAATCCCGGTGATGTCGAGCGCGGTCTGCGTCGCCTGGCCTGCGATATTGAGCGGCTTCAGCCCGCGCGCGCCATAGATGCGCAGCAGCGCGAGATCGTGATCCCTGTCCTCGGCGACCCGATCGGCATTGCCGTAGCCCGGGATCGTCAGCGTGATGCAGTCGTCGGTCGCCACGCGATCGGTAACGATGGCGCCGTCGTCGCTGACCACTACGCCGGTGCCATATTCGACGGTCTTGCGCGGCGGCGGACCGGCCTGCACGGCGGACGGAAAGGCGTTGAAGGCGCTCGACATCGCGATCACCACCGGCTCGACCGTGGTCTGCATCGCCTGGTCATAGAGGATGGTGAGGATGCGGACCTCGTCGCCCTTCAAGGTGCCGCGCAGATAGAACTTCTTCAGGCCCTGCATGCCCGACAGCACGAAGAAATCCGGCTTCACCACGGTGTAGTCGATGGTGCGCCCGGCCGGCTCCTTCCTTTCCTGCTCGGCAAGCTTTGCGGTGGCGGGGCTTGCTTCCTTGCGCCGGGTCAGCAGCACCTGGACGGTGCCGGTCGGCGAGGTCCATTTGGCGCCAGAAGCGTCGCTGGTGAGCTGCGGCACCAGCTTTGTGGGAATGCCGAGCCGCGCCCCGGTGGCCGGCTCGGTGACGATCCGCCAGCCGACACCTTCCTGCTTCCGCCGCGCCGTGTCGGCGAGCACGCCGCGCTCCTGCGGATTCAGCACCCCGGTCGGCTTGCCGCCGCGCTTCTTCTGGAATTCCTTGATCGCATTGACCATGCGCTCGCTGACGTCGCCGGTAATGGCGCCGTTATATTCGCCGACCCAGGCGAGGTCGGATTGCAGCGCCAGCCGCTCGGCCTGCGCCATCGCGCCAGCGGTATCCTCCGGCTTCTGCAGCCCGGGGCGTATCGGCACCGTCGCCACGGTTTTCGGCTTCGCCCCCGCCGTCGAGGGCGGCGTCATCTGGGCCTGCGCCATGCCCATCCCTGTGACCGTAATGGAAGCGGCCATCAATGTTGCCGAAAGCACCGATCTCATGACAAATCCGGGGGGAATGACTGACACCATTGACGTCCAGGCAATTAAGCACATCTGCTTGGTCGGCAACAACCGCGCTCCGGTTCAGGGAACAGCGCGCAGGACACCGCAATGCTGAGTGCCGACGAGCTTGAACGCTATGCCCGCCATATCGTGCTGCGCGAGGTGGGCGGTCCCGGCCAGAATGCGCTGAAAAAAGCGTCGGTGCTGGTGATCGGCGCCGGCGGCCTCGGCGCGCCGGTGCTGATGTATCTGGCGGCAGCCGGTGTTGGCCGGCTCGGCGTGATCGATGACGATATCGTCTCGCTCTCCAATTTGCAGCGCCAGATCATCCATGCGACGTCTGATATCGGCAAGCGCAAGGTCGACAGCGCGGCGGCACAGATCCATGCGCTCAATCCGCATGTGACGTTCGAGGCGCATTCGATGCGGCTCACCGCCGACAATGCGATGGCGCTGATCGCGAACTACGACCTCGTGCTCGACGGCTCCGACAATTTCGAGACCCGCTATCTCGTCGCCGATGCCTGCTTCCTCGCGAAGCGGCCGCTGATCACGGCCGCACTGGGCCAGTTCGACGGTTCGCTGACCACGATCCGCGCGCATGAGAAGAATGCGGACGGCGTGTTCAATCCGACCTATCGCTGCCTGTTTCCGGAGGCGCCGCCGCCGGGCACGGTGCCGGCCTGCGCCGAGGCCGGCGTGATGGGCGCGCTCGCCGGCGTCCTGGGGTCGATGATGGCGCTGGAGGCGATCCGCGAGATCGTCGGCTTCGGCGAGGGCCTGGTCGGCCGCCTCCTGATGGTGGATGCGCGCGCGATGCGGTTCGAAACCCTGCGCTACGCGCGCGATTCGCAGAACCCGCTCAATGGCGATGGGCCTGTCATCACTGACCTCAGCGCCCATCGCACCTGATTGCTGCCGTTATCTGCTGGCCGGCTTCTCGCTGTCGAGATGCGCCATCTGCTCGGCCGCATAGCGCGTGCCGGCAGCGATATCCGGCGGGAAGGCTTTCGCCAGCGCCGCGAGATGAGCTTGCGTCAGCGTCAGCCTGGTCGCGCCGAGCGCTTCGGCAAGACGGTTGCGGGTGCGGGCGCCGACCAGCGGCACGATCTCCTTGCCCTGCGCCGCGACCCAGGCAATCGCGACCTGCGCCGGCGTCGCCCCGATCTCGGCGGCAACGGCGCGCAACTGCTCGACCAGCGCGAGATTGGCATCGAGGTTCGCGCCCTGGAAGCGCGGCGTCATCAGCCGGTAGTCCCTGCCGATCTTGCCGGACTCCTTCGACCAGTGGCCGCTGATCAGCCCGCGCGACAGCACGCCGTAGGCTGTGATGCCGATGCCAAGCTCGCGGCAGGTCGTCAGGATATCGCGCTCGATACCACGCTCGATCAGCGAGTATTCGATCTGGAGATCGACGATCGGATGCACGGCATGAGCACGGCGGATGGTGTCGGAGCCGACCTCGGACAGGCCGATATGTCTGATGTAGCCGGACTTCACCAGATCGGCGATGCCGCCGATCGTCTCCTCGATCGGAACGTTGGGATCGAGACGTGCCGGGCGATAGATGTCGATGTAGTCGGTGCCGAGACGTTGCAGCGAATAGGCGAGAAAATTCTTCGTAGCGGCCGGTCGGGTGTCCATTCCGGCGAATTCACCCGCGGGGCCGCGCAACGCGCCGAACTTGACGCTGATCTGCAGCCGGTCGCGCGCGACGTCCTTCAGGGCTTCCTGCACCAGCATCTCGTTGTGGCCCATGGCGTAGAAGTCGCCGGTATCCAGCAGCGTGATGCCGGCATCGAGCGCCGCGTGCACGGTGGCGATGCTCTCGCCGCGATCGGCCGGGCCATAGACCTCGGACATGCCCATGCAGCCGAGGCCGAGGGCCGCGACGGTGGGCCCGGTTGAGCCGAGTTTGCGTGTGTCCATGTGGATGTTCCTCGAACGTTTGCGGCGGAAAATCCGTCGCCAAATGCCGAGGTGATATGGGCCGGCCAGCTTTCGCCGATAAGCTGGACAATCCCGAATGGCTTGTTCACTATATCGAACAATGCAGAATTTCGACCTTCGCGACCTCGACGCCTTCGTGGCGGTGGCGCGCACGCGCAATTTCCGGCGTGCGGCGCTCGAGCAGCGCGTCTCGGTTTCCAGCCTCAGCCAGCGCCTGCGCGACATGGAAGAGCGGCTCGGCGTCCGCCTGATGAACCGCACCACCCGCAGCGTCGCGCTGACCGAGGCCGGCGAACTGCTGCTTGCCCGTGTCGCGCCGGCCATGGTCAACGTCGCCGATGCGATCACCGAGGTGCGCGGCCTGCGCGCCGAGCCGTCGGGGCGGTTGCGCATCAACGCGCCGCCGCCCGCGGTCGATCTGGTGCTGGCGCCGATGATCGCGCCGTTCCTCGCCAGATATCCGCGGGTCGAGCTCGACGTCGTTGCGGAGAGTGCGTTCGTGGACATCGTCGCGCAGGGCTTTGACGCCGGCGTGCGTTACGGCGAGCACCTGGCACAGGACATGGTCGCGGTTCCGCTTGGCGCGCCGCAACGTTACGCGATCGTGGCGTCCAGCGCGTATGTCGCAAAGCACGGCCGGCCGATGCATCCGAAAGATCTGCTGGCGCACCCCTGCATCCGCAGCCGCTTCAGCAACGGCGTGATGTTCGATTGGGAGTTCGAGAAGAACGGCCGCGTGGTGAAGATTTCGCCGCCGGCCAGGCTGACCGCGACCCATCTCGGCCTTGCGCTGCGCGCGGTTCATGACGGCGTCGGCTACTGGGCGACGTTCGAGGGCTATGTCCGCTACGGCGTCAAATCCGGTGCGCTGGTCAGCGTGCTCGACGACTGGTGCCCGCCATTCGACGGACCGTTCCTCTATTATCCGAGCCGTCGCCAGCCGCCGCCGGCGCTCGCTGCGTTCGTGTCATTCGTCGCCGACTGGCGCAAGCAGGCGCGACGGAAGAAGTAGAGCAGGACCTCGCCACATCGTCGTCCCGGCCTTGAGCCGGGACCCGTACCCACAAATGCGGATTGCCTTGCAACGCTGGGGCCACAGCCCTCGCAACAACGAGGCCCTGCGGTTATGGGTCCCTGCTTTCGCATGCTTTCGCAGGGACGACACCGAATGCGTGATTACAGCATGCGCCTCGCCGGCCGCACCGGCTCCTTTGCATGGGGTTGTTTTCGATATTTTGGCAGCGCGCCCCTGCGACGGCAGGGCTGTCGCGTGTGACTACCCACGTCCCGTAGCCCGGATGGAGCGAAGCGTAATCCGGGGCGGCCTATCCGCGGATACAGGCCCCGGATTTCGCTGCGCTCCATCCCTGCTACAGATCTCTCTTCTCCTTCCGCCTGAAAGGGGGAAGGTCGGGATGGGGGTCAGCCACATGCACCGTCGCTCGTGGAGAGAGATGATCCCCACCCGCTTTGCTCTGGCGAGCAAAGCGACCTCCCCTTTTCAAGGGGAGGTTATGGAAAGAAGCGGTCCGGATTGCGCGGAGCCTGTCATCGGGCGCGCGTTCGCGCGACCCGTTGGCTCCATCCGGGCTACGAGCGCTTACAGCATGCTCGGCAGCACGCGATCCGGCGGCTTGTGGGCGTCGAGGAAGGTTCGGATGTTGATGATCACCTTCTCGCCCATCTCGACGCGGCCTTCGATGGTGGCCGAACCCATATGCGGCAGCAGCGTCACCTTGCCGGCCTTGGCGAGCCGCACCAGCTTCGGGTTCACCGCGGGCTCGTGCTCATAGACGTCGAGGGCTGCGCCGCCGATATCGCCGGCTTCGATCAGCTTGATCAGCGTGTCCTCGTCGATCACCTCGCCGCGCGCGGTGTTGACGACATAGGCCTCTTTCCGGATCAGCTTGAGCCGCCGCGCCGAGAGCAGGTGATAGGTGGCCGGCGTGTGCGGGCAATTCACCGAGATGATGTCCATCCGCGCCAGCATCTGGTCGAGGCTTTCCCAATAGGTCGCCCCGAGCTCTTCGGCGATCATAGGCGCCACCGGGCGGCGGTTGTGATAGTGGATCTGCAGGCCGAAGGCGCGGGCACGGCGCGCCACGGCCTGGCCGATGCGGCCCATGCCGACGATGCCGAGCCTCTTTCCAGCGATGCGGTGGCCGAGCATCCAGGTCGGCGACCAGCCCGCCCAATGCTGCTTGCCTTCGGTCAGGATCGAGGCGCCCTCGATCAGGCGCCGCGGCACCGCCAGGATCAGCGCCATGGTCATGTCGGCAGTGTCCTCGGTCAGCACCTTCGGGGTGTTGGTCACCGTGATGCCGCGGGCATGCGCCGCGGCGACATCGATATTGTCGACGCCGTTGCCGAAATTGGCGATCATCTTCAGCTTGCAGTCGGGCTGATTGATCACGTCTTCGCGGATCATGTCGGTCACGGTCGGCACCAGCACGTCGGCGGTTCGCGCCGCCTCGGCGATCTGCTCCGGCGTCATCGGCGTGTCGTCGAGATTCAATTTGGCGTCGAACAGCTCGCGCATCCGGGTCTCGATCGAGTCCGGCAGCTTGCGGGTGACGACGACGAGAGGCTTTTTCTTCACCGACATGTCCTGCTTTCATGACGCGCGGCTTGCCAAAAAGCAAACCGTTGAGGCCTCATTAACCCGGTTGTTCGACACTGCTGATAGCCGCGCTGTCCCGGCGTTTCCTTCGCGTTTCCTAGGGTTCCCCGATACTTGCCCCGGCTCTTCGCCAAGGCGAAACGACGGGCAAATTCGGGTGTTCTGGCTCTCAGGCGTTCCGTCCTCTCTAGCAGAAGGCCGGGCCAAGACAAGAACCCCTCGGACTTGCAGTGCGGGAGCGAACGGCGCAGGCGCAGGGGCCTTCGGGCGTGGTTTGGGTTGCAATTCGCCGAGTGCCGATTGGGCATCTCGGCAGGAGACGGGTTGATGGTGGCGTTCTGGCGTTTCAGTTCATTGGTGGCGCTGGTCGGTAGCATGCTGAGCGCGTCGGTCATGCCCGGACATTCCGCCAAGGATTTGAGCCCCACCACCAGTGGCCTGCCGATCCCGCGCTATGTCAGCCTGAAGTCGGATCACGTGAACGTCCGGGCCGGCCCGACCAAGGACAATGACGTCGCCTGGGTCTACACCCGGTCGGGGCTGCCGGTCGAAATCACCGCCGAGTTCGAGAACTGGCGCCGGGTGCGCGATTCCGAGGGTGCCGAAGGCTGGGTCTATCACTCCCTGCTGTCCGGCCGCCGCACCGCCGTCGTCACGATGAAGAACAAGGACGATCTGGCCTCGCTCTACGACCGTCCCGATGCCACCAGCGCGATCGCGGCGCGCCTGCAGGCCGGAGTCGTCGCGCAGGTGAAGAAATGCGCCAATAACTGGTGCCGGGTCACCGGCAGCGGGTTCGACGGCTGGATCGAGCAGCAGCGCCTCTGGGGCGTCTACGCCGACGAGAAGGTGGATTGAGCTTCCCCGACCGCAAATGAAAATGGCCGGGACGAGCCCGGCCATCACAACTCAAATCGACGGTAAGACGGTTTAGCGCTTCTTGCGCAGCCGCACCACCATATCGACGCGGGAGATTTCGTAGCCTTCGGGCACGTCGGGCATCTTCGACAGCACGAGGTTCGGGTCGGGAATGTCGACCAACTCGTGGTTATGCTCGAGATAAAAGTGGTGGTGCGTCGACACGTTGGTATCGAAATAGGTTTTCGTGCCGTCGACGCTGACCTGGCGCAGCAGGCCGGCGTCGGTCAGCTGGTTCAGGGTGTTGTAGACGGTCGCCAGCGACACCGGAACCTTGGCCAGCGTGGCTTCCTCGTACAGCATTTCAGCGGTCAGGTGGCGGGCACCCTTGCCGAACAGCAGCCAGCCCAGCGCCATGCGCTGACGGGTCGGCCGCAGACCGGCAGACTGCAACATCTCGTTGACGTCATGCCACGGACAGCCGGTCAGGGCAGGGTGGTGACCAGCGCCCCGCGCAGCCGGGTGCACGGCATCATCGTTCACAGCCGGTACTTCCTCGTTCATATCCACTCTATGCACCCAACTCAGGCAATATTCCTGATAAATATAAAAAGGATGCCTATCAGATGCAAGTTTTTCGCAACTAGAACGAATCCAAGCTGCGGTAGAAACTTAAGGAGAAGCGGTCATTTATCCTCGGAATGCCGCTTTGCCGCCCAGTTGGCGCTATGTTAGAGAGCGCGCGGACCACATATGCGCTTTCGGCAGAGATAACGGGCCGTAGCGTACCCAGGTAGCGCCAAGATGCGGGACGGGTTATTCCGGTTCCCGTGGGTAGATCAAGGTCCGACCAAGCAAAGCGCTCATCGGGACATCAGAGGTGGAAAGAGGATGCTGGATCGGCGCGGCGGTTACGAATACGAGGATTTGCTGGCTTGCGGGCGGGGCGAGCTTTTCGGTCCCGGCAACGCCCAGTTGCCGCTGCCGCCGATGCTCATGTTCGATCGCATCAGCGAGATTTCGGAGAATGGCGGCGAGTTCGGCAAGGGGCTGGTGCGCGCCGAGCTCGAGGTGAAACCGGATCTCTGGTTCTTCGGCTGCCATTTCAAGAATGATCCGGTGATGCCGGGCTGCCTCGGCCTCGATGCCATGTGGCAAATGGTCGGCTTTTACCTCGGCTGGATCGGTGGCGAAGGTCGTGGCCGCGCGCTCGGCCTCGGCGAGCTGAAGTTCTCCGGACAGGTGCTGCCGCAAGCGCGCAAGGTTGTGTACAACATCGATATCAAGCGCGTGATGCGGTCAAAGCTCGTGCTTGGAATTGCCGACGGGTGGCTTTCCATGGACGACGAGATTATCTATCGCGCCAAGGACTTGAAGGTCGGGTTGTTCAAGCAGGGCACGGCTCCATCTTGAGCAGGATCATCATGCGGCAACATAAAGGCAGGGCGAGGCGAACATGAGGCGGGTTGTCATCACGGGGATGGGTATTGTCTCGTCCATCGGTAACAACACCCAGGAAGTGCTTGCGAGCCTCTACGAGGCGAAGTCGGGCATTTCGCGCGCGGAGAAGGCCGCCGAACTCGGCTTCCGTTCGCAGGTGCACGGTGCGCCGACACTCAATCCTGCCGAGGTGATCGATCGCCGCGCGATGCGGTTCCTTGCCGAAGGTGCGGCGTGGAATCACGTTGCGATGGAACAGGCGATCCGCGACTCGGGCCTCGAGGAAAACGAAGTCTCCAACATCCGCACCGGCATCATCATGGGATCCGGCGGTCCGTCGACGCGCACGCTGGTGGAGGCCGCCGACATCGCGCGCGCCAAGGGCCCGAAGCGGGTCGGTCCGTTCGCAGTGCCGAAGGGCATGTCCTCGACCGCGTCGGCGACGCTCGCCACCTGGTTCAAGATCAAGGGCGTGAACTATTCGATCTCGTCGGCCTGCGCGACGTCGAACCATTGCATCGGCAACGCCTATGAGACGATCCAGATCGGCAAGCAGGATGTCATCTTCGCCGGCGGCTGCGAGGAACTCGACTGGACGCTGTCGGTGCTGTTCGACGCCATGGGCGCGATGTCCTCGAAATACAACGACACGCCCGCCACCGCCTCGCGTCCTTACGATCTCAACCGCGACGGCTTCGTCATCGCGGGCGGCGCGGGTGTCGTGGTGCTGGAAGAGCTCGAGCATGCCAAGGCGCGCGGTGCCAGGATCTATGGCGAGGTCGTCGGCTACGGCGCAACCTCCGACGGCTACGACATGGTGGCGCCGTCGGGCGAGGGCGCCGAGCGCTGCATGCGCATGGCGATGTCGACGGTGAACACGCCGGTCGATTACATCAATCCGCACGCCACTTCGACGCCCGCCGGCGATCCGCCGGAGATCGAGGCGATCCGCAAGGTGTTCGGCACCGGCGACAGGTGCCCGCCGATCTCGGCGACCAAGGCGCTGACCGGCCACTCGCTCGGCGCCACCGGCGTGCAGGAAGCGATCTATTCGCTGCTGATGCTGAACAACGGCTTCATCTGCGAGAGCGCGCATATCACCGAACTCGATCCGGTGTTTGCCGACATGCCGATCGTGCGCAAGCGCATCGACAACGCCAAGCTCAACACCGTGCTGTCGAACTCGTTCGGCTTCGGCGGCACCAACGCGACGCTGGTGTTCAGGCGGCTTGACGCGTGATTTCGCCTCTCCTCGCTTGCTGAAGGACATCCGCGGGCAGCGAATGGGAACATTGCAACGATCCGGAATGGGGTGGGAATGATTATTGAACCGCGCGTGCGAGGCTTCATCTGCACGACGGCACATCCCGTCGGCTGCGCCACGAATGTCCGCGAACAGATCGCCTATATTCTGAAGCAGGGTCCGGTCGCCGACTGCCCGAAGCGCGTTGCCGTGCTGGGCTGCTCGACGGGGTATGGCCTCGCGAGCCGCATCGTCGCGACCTTCGCCGGCGGCGCCGATACGATCGGCGTGTCGCTGGAGCGCGAGCCGTCGGAAAAGAGAAGCGCCAGCGCCGGCTGGTACAACAACCGCGCCTTCGAGATCGAGGCCCAGAAGATCGGACGCTCGCCGCTCACGCTGGAGGGCGACGCCTTCTCCGACGAGCTGAAGGCGACCTTCATCGAGCGCGTGCGCGAGAAATTCGGGCAGCTCGACCTCCTGGTCTACAGCATGGCCGCTCCGGTCCGCACTGATCCCGACACCGGCAAGACCTATCGTTCGGTGATCAAGCCGCTGGGCGCCCCGGTCGAGATCAAGACGCTCGACACCGAGACCGGCGAGGTGTTCCAGACCACGCTCGAACCGGCCAGCGAGGAGCAAACCGCGGCCACCGTCGCGGTGATGGGCGGCGACGACTGGAAGCGCTGGATCGACCAGCTCGCGGATGCCGGCGTTTTGGCGCCGGGCTTCCAGACGCTCAACTACACCTATATCGGCAGCGAACTGACCTGGCCGATCTACTGGAACGGCACGCTCGGCCGCGCCAAGGTCGATCTCGACAGCAAGGCGGAAGCGATCCGCGGCCGGCTCGGTGCGGACGCCGCCCGCGTCGTCGCGCTGAAGGCCGTGGTCACCCAGGCGAGCTCGGCGATTCCGGTGGTGCCGCTCTATGGCACCGTGCTGTTCAAGGTGATGAAGCAGCTCGGGCTTCACGAAGGCTGCATCGAGCAGATTGATCGCCTGTTCCGGACGAAGCTCGGTAAGGGCGTCGCGCTCGATGACGCGCAGCGCGTCCGGGTCGACGATTGGGAGCTTTCCCCCGAAGTGCAGACGGAAGTGTCGCGGCGCTGGCCACTGCTCACCACCGAGACGCTCGGCGAGTTGGCCGATCTCGGCGAGTACAAGAGCCAGTTCCTGCGCCTGTTCGGCTTCGGCATCGACGGCGTCGACTATACGCAGGATGTCGATCCCCGCGTCGTGCCGGGTTAGGCCGTTCGGGAAACATCGCAATCACAGCTTCGTAGCCCGGATGGAGCGCAGCGCAACCCGGGACAGTCCCTCTGTGGCAGAGAGCCCCGGATTTCGCTGCGCTTCATCCGGGCTACATGTCTCACCCCGCCGCGATCTTCTCTGCGCGCTGGAACGCGGGCCGGGCCACGCAGCGGCCGATATAGGCCTCGAATGACGGCCGCGACGGCACCATCTTGAACACGCGCACCGCAAAGTTCAGTCCCGCGCCGATCGCGATGTCGGCCGCGGAGAATTGATCGCCGAGGATCCATGGCCCCTTCTGCAGCTCGGCGTCGAGCACGTCGAACACCTGCGCGGCGCTGCCCCATGCCGCGGTGCTGGTCGGCACCTCGAGCTTGGTGAAGAGCTGGATCAGCGCGGGCTCGATGCAGCTCGGCGAGAAGAATAGCCACTGCAGATAGCGCGCCCGCTTCGGGTCCGTCGCTGCCGGCGCGAGTTTGGTCTCGGGATAACGGTCGGCGATATAGGCGCAGATCGCGGCGGCCTCGGCGAGCTGCGCGTCGCCGTCGGTCAGCGCGGGCACCTTGCCCATCGGGTTGATCTTGAGAAAATCGGGCGATTTCTGCGCCCCGGTGCTGATGTCGGTCAGCACCCGTTCGTATGGCAGGCCGGATTCCTCCAGCAGCCAGATGGCTGAGAACGAGCGCGAGCGCGGCGACCAGTACAGCTTGATCATGGCTTAGCCTCCGATGTGCGGTTTGTTCTCATCCACCGATAGTGCTTCATCATGAAGCCGGTGACCGGATGGGGCGCTTCCTTCTCGAAGATGAAGCCTTCGCGCTCGTACCAGCGCCAGGCCTTCTCGTTCTCCCGGACGCATTTCAGCCAGATCTCGTCGGGCATCTGCCGGCGCGTGAAGGCAAGCAGCTCGCGTCCCAGGCTCCGGCCCTGATAGGCGGGGACCACCATCAGCTGATCAAGCAGCAAGGTCGGCAAGTGCAGCGCCAGCATGGCGGCGATGCTGCCCTGATCGTCGGCGACGAACAGGCTCCAGCCGCCGGCGATCTCGCGCGGCAAGCGGATACGCAGATCGTTCAACAGGCTGTCGCTGGCTTGCGAGAGCCCGGTCGAAACCCAACTAGCCATCCAGGCGCGCGCGATCGCGTCATGTTCGTCGGGACGAGCGGGGCGGATGATCGGCAGCGTCATTGTTCCCTATCGCCTTCGACGCCGGCGGCGCGACGCTGTGGGTGCATAAAGGTGAAAGCCCGCGAGCGCCTCGCGGAGCTTTCAACTCTAGCGTAGTTGTTTGCGACCGGCGAGCCCGGCGGCTCACACGCCGAGCGTGCCGGCCTTTGCTGCCGCATAGCGCTCAGCCACGGCCTTCCAGTTCACCGTATTCCACCACGCCTTGAGATAATCGGGCCGACGGTTCTGATAGGTCAGGTAATAGGCGTGCTCCCAGACGTCATTGCCGAGCAGCGCGCGCTTGCCGTCCATGATCGGATTGTCCTGGTTCGGCCGGGTCTCGATCGCGAGCTTGCCGTCCTTGGTCACGGTGACGAACACCCAGCCGGAGCCGAACACGCGCCCGCCGGCGGCGTTGAAATCGGTCTGGAATTTTTCCATGCCGCCGAGGTCGCGATCGATCGCGGCGAGCACCTCGCCGTCCGCCTTGCCGCCGTTCGGTCCCATGATCTGCCAGAACATGGTGTGGTTGGCGTGGCCGCCCATGTTGTTGCGCACGCCGGTGCGGATCGCCTCCGGCACGCTGCCGAGATTGGCGAGCACCTCGACGACCGGCTTCTCGGCGATCTGCGGATTGTCCTTGGCGAAATTGTTGAGGTTGGTGACATAGGCCTGATGATGCCGGTCGTGATGGATTTCCATCGTCTTGGCGTCGATATGCGGCTCCAGCGCATTGGTGGGATAGGTCAGCGGATCGATCTTGAACGGTCCGGCGGGGGCCTGCGCGAATGCCGTGCGCGATGCGGCTGCGGCCGCGGCGATGCCGCCTGCTGCGATGATCAAATGGCGTCGGGACATCGAGGACATCGTGGTTCTCCGTGCTGGGAAAGCTTCCTGATGTTAGGCCCGAGTTGTGAACGGGTTCCAGCGAATCCGGTCACAATGCCGGGTCAAAATCGCGCATGCCGATCAGCGGAGATTGATTTGCGTCCAATCTCGGCAAACCAAAAAGGGCGGCCACAGGGCCGCCCTTTTCGTAACAGTCGATTTGGTAACAATCGATTTGCCCTGGCTTACTCGCCGGCAGCTTCGCGCGGCGCCGCAGCCGGCGCTTCGGTCTTCTGCTTGGCCTCGAGATCCTCGCCGGTCTCCTGGTCGACCGCCTTCATCGACAGGCGGGTCTTGCCGCGATCGTCGAAGCCGAGCAGCTTGACCTTGACTTTGTCGCCTTCCTTGACGACGTCGGAGGTCTTCTGCACGCGGTTGGACGCGAGCTGGCTGATGTGGACGAGGCCGTCCTTGGCGCCGAAGAAGTTCACGAACGCGCCGAACTCCATCACCTTGACGACGGTGCCCTCGTAGATCTGGCCGACCTCCGGATCGGAGGCGATCGACTTGATCCACTTGATCGCAGCCTTCATCGCCTCGCCATCGTTGGAGGCGACCTTCACGGTGCCGTCGTCCTCGATGTTGACCTTGGCGCCGGTCTTCTCGACGATTTCGCGGATCACCTTGCCGCCGGTGCCGATCACTTCGCGGATCTTGTCGGTGGCGATCTTGAAGGTCTCGATGCGCGGTGCGTATTCGCCGAGCTCGGCGCGCGCCGCGGTCAGTGCCTTGGCCATCTCGCCGAGGATGTGGATGCGCCCTTCCTTGGCCTGGCCAAGCGCAACCTTCATGATCTCCTCGGTGATGCCCTCGATCTTGATGTCCATCTGGAGCGAGGTGATGCCGTGGTCGGTACCGGCGACCTTGAAGTCCATGTCGCCGAGATGATCCTCGTCACCGAGGATGTCCGACAGCACCGCGAAGCGCTGACCTTCGAGGATTAGGCCCATGGCGATACCGGCCGTCGGCCGCTTCAGCGGCACGCCGGCGTCCATCAGCGACAGCGAGGCGCCGCACACCGAGGCCATCGAGGACGAGCCGTTCGACTCGGTGATCTCGGAGACCACGCGGATCGTGTACGGGAACTCGTGGTGCGGCGGCAGCACCGGGTGGATCGCGCGCCAGGCGAGCTTGCCGTGGCCGATTTCGCGGCGCTTGGTGCCGCCGAGGCGACCGGTTTCACCGACCGAGTAGGGCGGGAAGTTGTAGTGCAGCAGGAACGTTTCCTTGTACGTCCCCGACAGTGCATCGATGTACTGCTCGTCCTCGCCGGTGCCGAGCGTGGTCACGACCATCGCCTGGGTCTCACCGCGGGTGAACAGCGCCGAGCCGTGGGCGCGCGGTAGCACGCCGGCTTCGGCGATGATGTTGCGCACGGTCTTGGCGTCACGGCCGTCGATGCGCTTGCCGGTGTCAAGGATGTTCCAGCGAACGATCTTGGCTTCCAGTTCCTTGAACACGCCGGCGACGCGAAGCTTGTCGTATTTCGGCTCCTGGCCTTCCGGGAAGAAGTGCGCCAGCACCTTCTCCTTGACGGCGCCGACCGCGGCATAGCGTTCCTGCTTGACCGGGATCGCATAGGCCTTGCGGAGCTCCTGTTCGGCGATGCCGAGCATCTCCTTCTCGATCTCCGAATTGTCGATCGTGGTGACTTCGCGCGGCTCCTTGGCGGCTTTCTCGGCGAGCTCGATGATCGCGTTGATGACCGGCTGGAAGTGGCGGTGGCCGAACATGACCGCGCCGAGCATCACGTCCTCGTTGAGCTCCTTGGCTTCCGATTCGACCATCAGTACGGCGTCGGCGGTGCCGGCGACGACGAGGTCGAGCTGGGTCTCGGTCATCTCGTCCAGCGTCGGGTTGAGCACGTATTCGTCATTGGCGAAGCCGACGCGCGCGGCGCCGATCGGGCCCTTGAACGGCGCGCCCGACAGCGTCAGGGCGGCGGAGGCGGCGACCAGCGACACGATGTCCGGATCGTTCTCCATGTCGTGCGAGAGCACGGTGACGATCACCTGGGTCTCGTTGCGCCAGCCGTCGACGAACAGCGGACGGATCGGGCGGTCGATCAGGCGGGAGACCAGCGTCTCCTTCTCGGTCGGACGGCCTTCGCGCTTGAAATAGCCGCCGGGAATGCGGCCCGCGGCGTAGGTCTTCTCCTGGTAGTCGACCGTAAGCGGCAGAAAGTCGACGCCCTCGCGCGGCGCCTTCGCCGCGACGACGGTGGCAAGCACCACGGTCTCGCCGTAGGTGGCCATCACGGCGCCGTCGGCCTGGCGGGCGATCTTGCCGGTTTCAAGTTTGAGGGGACGTCCACCCCAGTCGATTTCGACGGAATGCGAATTGAACATTTCGGTTTTCTTTCATGGTTTCACGAAAGCACGGCGCCCTGAAACACAAAGACCATGCCAAGACGGCGAGACACTGATGCGCTGTCGCGATCAGCATCCGGCGATCCTGCCATGGTCCCTGGATTTCGGATGGCGTCCATCCTTTCGGTCATCTGGGCATCTTGCCCGGTCCAGCGGCCGGATTGCTGCTGGACGCTAGTGTGCATGGCGCGACTGCCATGCTGCGCATGATCATCTTTCGACAATTCGAAAGCCCGAGTTCACGGACGACCATGCGAAAACGCGCGCGAACCCTCGCGCGCGTGCTTCTCAAATCAACGACGGATGTTGTGCTTTTCGAGCAGCGCCTTGTAGCGCGCCTCGTCCTTGCGCTTGATGTAGTCAAGCAGGGAACGACGCGTTGACACGAGCTTCAGGAGGCCGCGGCGTGAATGGTTGTCCTTCACATGGCTCTTGAAGTGCTCGGTGAGGTTATTGATGCGTTCCGACAGGATCGCGACCTGAACCTCGGGCGAGCCGGTGTCGCCGGCTTTGTTGGCATTCGTCTTGATGACTTCCGCTTTGCGTTCGGCGGTAATCGACATCGTCAGTTACTTTCATCGTTGCGAGCCGGACCGGCAGTCAGTCCGTTCAGGTTGAACACGCGCTTGGGGATGAGTTCGCCATTGCCAATTTCGGCAAGCGCGAGAAGCCGGCCTGCCACCGTGACATAGACTGTGCCGCTGGTATTGGGCGCATCCCGTCCGCGCAACAAAACGGCCTGGCCCCTGTGGAGCCTTGCCGCATCAGCCCGTGTGACGGCCAGTGCCGGGATGTCGTCCAGCGCGGTCTCAACGGGCAAAAGCGCGTCGGCGAGGCTGCCCTCGCCAGACGCGGCTCTATTGCATAAAGCCTCCAACTGTTCCAGCGGAATCATGTCCCGTTCGGTAAACGGACCGACAAGGGTCCGCCGCAGGGCGCAGATATGGCCAAAACAGCCCAGAATCCGGCCCATATCGCGGGCCAGCGCCCGGACATAGGTTCCCTTGCCGCACTCGGCCTCGAACACGGACTGGCCGTTATCGCCATGTTCCACAAGGGTTAATTCGTGAATTTCGACCGGGCGCGGCTTCAGTTCCACAGTCTCGCCGTCGCGCGCCAGATCATAGGCGCGCTCGCCCTGCACCTTGATCGCCGAATATTGCGGCGGGATCTGCTCGATCACCCCGGTAAAGCGCGGCAACAGTTCCCGGATCGAATCGGCGGTCGGCCGGCTCTCGCTGGTCCTGACCGGCCGCCCCTCGGTGTCGTCGGTGTCGCGCTCCTCGCCCCAGCACACCGTGAAGCGGTAGCGCTTGCGGCCGTCCATCACGAACGGCACCGTCTTGGTGGCCTCGCCCAGCGCGATCGGCAAGCCGCCGGAGGCGAGCGGATCGAGCGTGCCGGCATGGCCGGCGCGCTTGGCCTGGAACAGGCGCTTGAGCACCGCGACCGCCTGCGTCGAGGTCATGCCGATCGGCTTGTCGAGCACCACCCAGCCGTGGACGTCGCGCTTGTCGCGGCGCGGCTGCTGGTTCTGCCTGCCCTGCTTCTGGCGCGGGTCGTTGTTGGTGCGGCGCGCATCGTCGGTGCGATGGCCGGCAAAAGCATCCCGCTCAGCGTCGCGCGCGTCGGTATCCTTCGCGTCGATAACGCTGTTGGTCGTCATCACAGTCATCACTCGTCGTCCGAATCGGGTGCAAGGTCTCGCTGCACCGCAGGTGTCCGCAGTAGTTTCTCGATGCGCTCCGCCTCGTCGAACCGCTCATCGACGCGGAAGCGAATGTCGGGTGCAAATTTCAGGTTGACGCGGTGCGCGATCTCGCCGCGAAGGAACTTCTTGTTGCGCTCGAGCGCGGATATCACCGTGTCGGTGTCCCGTCCGCCGAGCGGCATCACGTAGATCGTGGCGAGCTTCAGATCCGGCGACATACGCACCTCGGGAACGGTGATGATGTGGCCTTCCAGATCGGGATCGTGAACCTCACCCTGTGACAGAATCTCGGCAACTGCATGGCGAACCGTTTCGCCGACGCGCAGCTGACGTTGCGATCCGCCGGGGCTGGAACTCTTCTTTTGACGGGGCATGACCTTTTTCCAAAACCGTCGCGCCCGCCAGCCGTGGCCGCGGGCATCAATGTCCTTGCTTTGCTTTCAATCGGACGATGCGCTGGTGGCCGGACTAAAGTCCGGCCACGCCGTCGCATTTTCAGTTAAATGGACCCAACGCCTAGCAAGATCTGCGCTTCGTAAGATTTGGACTTACAGAGAGCGCTGGATCGTCTCGATGCGGTAACACTCGATCACGTCGCCGACACGCATGTCGCCGTAGTTCTCGAACGCCATGCCACACTCCTGGCCGGCGACCACTTCCTTCACTTCATCCTTGAAGCGCTTCAGCGTCGACAGCTTGCCTTCGTGCACCACGACGTTGTCGCGGATCAGGCGAACATTGGCGCCGCGTTCCACGGTGCCGTCGGTGACGCGGCAACCCGCGACCTTGCCGACCTTGGAAATGTTGAACACTTCCAGGATCTGCGCGTTGCCCAGCATGGTTTCGCGCAGCGTAGGCGCGAGCAGGCCGGACATCGCCTTTTTGATGTCATCCACGAGGTCGTAGATGATGTTGTAGTAGCGGATCTCGATGCCGTTGCGCTTGGCCGCGGCCGCCGCTTCCTTGTTGGCGCGGACCGAGAAGCCGATGATCGCGGCGTTGAAGCCTTCCGCCAGCGTGACGTCGGATTCCGAGATGCCGCCGACGCCGGCATGCAGGATGCGGGCGGCGACTTCGTCGGTGCCGAGCTTCTCGAGCGAGCCCAGGATCGCTTCCAGCGAGCCCTGCACGTCGGCCTTGACGATCAGCGGGAACTCCTTGCGGCCCGCGGTCTTGAGCTGCGACATCATCTGCTCGAGCGAGCCGCGCATGCCCGAGATCGAGGCCGCGGCATTCTCGCGCTTCTGGTGCGCGCGATAGCTCGTGACCTGACGGGCGCGGGCTTCGTTCTCGACCACGGCGAGACGATCGCCGGCTTCCGGCGGGCCGTTGAAGCCGAGCACCTCGACCGGCACCGAAGGGCCGGCCTCTTCGAGATTCTCGCCCTGGTCGGAGATCAAGGCGCGGACGCGGCCCATCTCGGCGCCGGCCACGATGATGTCGCCGACGCGCAGCGTGCCGCGCTGCACCAGCACGGTCGCGACCGGACCGCGTCCGCGATCGAGCTTGGCTTCGATCACGGTGCCTTCCGCCGGACGCTCCGAGTTGGTCTTCAGGTCGAGGATTTCAGCCTGCAGCGCGATCATCTCGAGCAGCTTGTCGAGATTGGTCTTGTTCTTGGCCGAAACCTCGACGTCGACGACGTCGCCGCCGAGCGATTCGACCTGCACCTCGTGCTGGAGCAACTCGGTGCGCACGCGCTCCGGCCGCGCATCCGGCTTGTCGATCTTGTTGATCGCCACGATCATCGGCACCTTGGCCGCTTTGGCGTGATTGATCGCCTCGATCGTCTGCGGCATCACGCCGTCATCGGCCGCGACCACCAGCACGACGATGTCGGTGACCTTGGCGCCGCGGGCGCGCATCGCGGTGAACGCGGCGTGGCCGGGTGTGTCGATGAAGGTGATCTTGGTGCCGCTCTCGGGCGACAGCACCTGGTAGGCGCCGATATGCTGGGTGATGCCGCCGGCTTCGCCCGATACGACGTTGGCGTGGCGCAGCGCGTCGAGCAGCGAGGTCTTGCCGTGGTCGACGTGACCCATGACGGTGACCACCGGCGAGCGCGGCTCGGTGTCGGTGGAATTGTCGACGACGTCGAACAGGCCCTCTTCCACGTCGGACGCCGCGACGCGCTTGACGCTGTGGCCGAGTTCTTCGGCGATCAGTTGCGCAGTGTCGGCATCGATCACGTCGGTGATCTTGTGCATCGCGCCCTGCTTCATAAGCATGCGGATGACGTCGACCGCGCGTTCCGACATGCGGTTCGCGAGTTCCTGGATCGTGATCGCTTCCGGAATGGTGACTTCGCGGATCAGCTTTTCCTTCGGTTCGTTCGACGCATGCCCCTTCAGGCGCTGGGTGCGGCGGCGGAACGAGGCGATCGAACGCTCGCGCACGTCGTCGGCGTTGAGCGCAGTGGTCAGAGTGAGGCGGCCGCGCTCCTTCTGCGGGCCGGGCTTGTGGGTGGTCTTCGGAGCCGCGGCGGGGCGCACGGCGCCGCCGGGGCGGCGCACCAGGCGCGGACCTTCGTCTTCGTCCGGCCCGGCCGCAACTGCCGCCGGCCGCGGCGCAGAGGCTGGTGCGCGCGCGGTTGTCGTGGTGGTCGGGCGTGCTGCGGGCGCGCGGGCAGGCGGAGCAGACGCAGGTGCGGCTGTCGCAGGCCTGGCCGCTGTTGTGGCCGGAGCGCCGGGTTTGGCTTCGCCCTCGCCAAAGCGGCGCTTGGCCTCGACCTCGGCCTTGCGCTTGGCCTCTTCCTCGTGGCGGTGGCGCTCCTCTTCCGCTTTGCGGCGGGTTTCGGCGGCCTCGCGCTCTGCCTTCTCGGCAGCCTCGCGGACGGCGCGGCGCTTGGCTTCCTCTTCGGCCTGGCGGCGCTCCTCGATGTCGCGCTGACGGGCGTCGGCCAGCGCGCTGGCGCGCGCGGAACGCTCGTCCTCGGTCAGGGTCGGCAGCACCACGCCGGAGCGGGTGTTACGCTGTTGCTGGCCTGGAGGCGGGCCTGAGGGGCGGCCGAGCGGCGGCCTGGCGGCCGGCGCCGCTGGCTTTGCAACCACGGGTTCCGGCGCGTGCGCCTCGCCGGGACCATCGCCACCGACGCGACGCTTGCCGCGCTTCTCGACCACGACCTGCTTGGTCCGGCCGTGGCTGAAGCTCTGGCGCACGGTGCCCGTCTCGACGCGCGGCTTCAGCGACAACGTCTTGCTCGGGACACTCAAAGTCTTGTCGCCAGGGGTCTTGGTATCAACCATTCAGCAGTCCTAATCTCGTTTCGCTGTGCGTTTGCCGCACAAATCCTTCAACGTGTCGTCGTTTGCTGAGCATGACCGGTCGGAAAGACGGCGTCCGCCTTCCCGGATCACGCTCTGGAATTTCTGGCCGCTTCGGCGGTCTTGTCGTCGTCGGCCATCCGGTATCGGACCAGCATCTGGCAGCGCGACAGGAACGTCTTGCTCGCCGGGCCCGCGAGCAGCGCAGCATGTATCACATTTGACCGCCCAAGTGCCAAATCCAATTCTTCCGACGTCAAAACATTGACGACGGGGATTACCGGCGATTCACCACGTTTTTCGCCCCTTTGCCCCACGATCGCGTCCAATTTGCGGATTCCGTCCGCCGCGCCGTCGGAAGCGTGGATCAGGGCTGCAGTTTCGTTCCGGTTGAGTGCGTCCTCGACCTTGCCGAAGCCCGAAACGACCTGACCGGCCTTGGCGGCCATTGCCAGGGCCTCGGTGACGCTGCGCACCAGGAGGGTGTCGGTATCGGTGGGAAGGGTCGGCGCGACGCGGACGTCGCGCTTGAATCCCTTGCTAAATTGGTGACGGCGGACCGCTTCCGCAACGCTGCGCCGCGACGCGGAAACCCAGAGTCCTCGGCCGGGCAGCTTGCGCTTGATATCCGGGATCACCTCGCCCGTGGGCGCGACGACGAACCGGATCAGCTCGTCGATCGGACGCACCTCGCGGCTGACCGCGCACATCCGCGTGGTCGCGGACTTCTGCGTCCGCGGCCCATCGTCGAGATCGGGGTCAGCCTGAGCCAGCATCCGTGGGGCATCTCCTTACGAAGCCGTCGTTTCTGCTTCGGCGGCCTCGGCCTCCTCGGCAGGCTTGGCGAGGTCGGCCTCGGTGATCCAGCCGGCCTTCAGACGGGCCTGCATGATCACGGCCTCGGCCTCGTCGCGCGAGATCTCGATGCCGTCGAGGAACCCGGCATGCTTGGTCGGCTCGCCGCCTTCCTTGCGCTCGGTCCAGCCGACCAGGTCGTCGGTGGCGCAGCCGGCGAGATCCTCGACCGTCTTCACATCGTTCTCGCCGAGCTTCACCAGCATCTTGCCGGTGATGCCGGGCACGTCCTTCATGGCGTCCTCGACGCCAAGTTCCTTGCGCTTGGCTTCCAGTTCCGCCTCGAGCTGTTCCAGATATTCGCGGGCGCGGGTCTGCAGCTCGGTGGCGGTCTCCTCGTCGAAACCCTCGATGCCCGCGAGTTCCTTGACGTCGACCAGCGCGAGTTCCTCGACCGAGGTGAAGCCTTCGGAGGCGAGCAGCTGGCCGACCACCTCGTCGACATTGAGCGCTTCCATGAACACGCGGGTCGAGTTCTCGAAGTCGGCCTGGCGACGCTCCGACTCTTCCTGCTCGGTCAGGATGTCGATGTCCCAGCCGGTCAGCTGCGAGGCGAGGCGGACGTTCTGGCCGCGGCGGCCGATCGCAAGCGACAGCTGGTTATTGGTGTCGGGAACCACGACCTCGATACGCTCGCGGTCCTCGTCGATCACGACCTTGGCGACTTCAGCCGGCGCCAGCGCGTTGACGACGAAGGTCGCAATGTCGGGCGACCACGGGATAATGTCGATCTTCTCGCCCTGCAGCTCGTTCACTACGGCCTGCACGCGCGAGCCGCGCATGCCGACGCAGGCGCCGACCGGGTCGACCGAGGAATCGCGCGAGATCACGCCGATCTTGGCGCGCGAGCCCGGATCGCGGGCGACCGCCTTGATCTCGACGATGCCGTCGTAAATCTCCGGCACTTCCTGTGCGAACAGCTTCGCCATGAACTGCGGATGGGTGCGCGACAGGAAAATCTGCGGACCGCGGGTCTCGCGGCGGACGTCGAAGATATAGGCGCGGACGCGGTCGCCGTTGCGGAACACTTCGCGCGGCAGCATCTCGTCGCGGCGCACGATCGCTTCGCCACGGCCGAGGTCGACGATCACGCTGCCATATTCGACGCGCTTGACGATGCCGTTGACGATGTCGCCGATGCGGTCCTTGAATTCCTGGTACTGCCGGTCGCGCTCGGCCTCGCGCACCTTCTGCACGATCACCTGCTTGGCCGACTGCGCGGCGATACGGCCATATTCCAGCGGCGGCAGCGTGTCGGCGATGGTGTCGCCGACCTGGGCGCCCGGATTGGCGCGCTGCGCGTCGTGCAGCGAAATCTGGTTCGACGAGTTTTCGACGACGTCGACCACCAGCATGTGGCGGGTCAGCCGCAGCTCGCCCTTCTTGGCATCGATCTCGGCATGGACGTCGGTCTCGCTGCCGTAGCGGGCGCGCGCGGCCTTGGCGATGGCGTCTTCCATCGCCGCGATCACGATGGAGCGGTCGATCGACTTTTCGCGCGCAACTGCGTCTGCGATCTGCAGCAGTTCGAGTTTGTTGGCGCTGACTGCCATGGCTTAGTCTCCTTCGGATGGATCGATCTCGCCACGGCGCGCGCGCTCGGCCGCCAGGCGGTGCTTTTTGGTGTTGGTCGGGGCCGGCTTCTTGCCGGGCTTGTGAGCAGGCTTATCACCAGGCTTGGGTTTCGGCTTCTGGCTCTTCGCCGGATCGCTCTTCTTGGCGTGGGCCGGCTGCGGCGGCGCGAGGCCGAGCTCGCGGCGCAGCTCGCGCTCGGCGGCCTTGCCGCGGCGCATCGATTCCTCGATCAATTCGTCGGTCAGCACCAGCCGCGCGTCCGAGATGTCCTCCATCACCAGGAGAACCTCGGCGTCCTCGTCGGGACGCGGATCGTCGCGCCTGATGCGCACCGCATCGCCCTCGACGCCGGCAAGCACGCCGCGAAACCGCTTGCGGCCCTGATGCGCCACCGCCATCTCGATCTTCACGAGATGCCCGGTGTAGCGCTCGAAGTCGGAGCGGCGCACCAGCGGGCGGTCGATGCCTGGCGACGAGATTTCCAGCCGGTAGGCACGCTCGATCGGGTCGGCGACATCGAGCACCGGCGACAGCGCGCGCGAGATCGCCTCGCAATCCTCGAGCTGCATCGAGCCGTCGGGGCGCTCCGCCATGATCTGCACGGTGCAGCCGGCATCGCCCGAGACCTTGATGCGCACCAGGCGATAGCCCATGCCCTGCAGCACCGGGACCGCGACCGCGGCGACGCGCGCCGCAACCCCGGGCTCGACGACGAGACGCGGCTCGGCGAGCAGTTCGGTGTCCACGGACGTGGCGGTCGGTTCGGTCATATCCAGTGTCAAAGGCTGTCTAGGGTCTTAAAGGCTGCTGAGGTCTGTTGTGTTGTTCAGGTGGCCTTAAGGGGCCGCTAACGCTACCCAAACCGGACCCGGCCTCGTTGGGTCCCGTCAGGTAATAAAAAAGAGCGGGTCCCGGGGGGCCCACTCTCCTACGCGATCGTATGAGATACCATAAGTTGCGCTGGATATAGCTCTTTTGCCCGGGTCCGGCAAGGCCCCCGGGTCCGGCGGGAGGCGATTTTACGGCTCTCCGGATGCCGGATTGATCTAACCCTCCGTTTACGAACGGGACCATAGATTGCCGAAAATCGGCAGAAGTCGCCGGTTGGACAAGGCCCATGACGACAGCCCCTGCGCTGATTCCGGAACTCGACGACATCGTTCGCCGTGGCGACCTCAAGCGCCGCGCCGAGGCCGCGCGGCGGCTCGGCGAGCTGTTCCTGCAGGGCGCCGCGAGTTTTCGCCCCGACCATATCGACTTGTTCGACAGGGTGCTGACCAGCCTGGTCCCGCACGCCGAGCTTGCTGCGCGGGTCGATCTCGCCGAACGGCTCGCGCTGCTCGCCAACGCGCCGCGGCATCTGGTCGGGCAGCTCGCCCGCGACGACGAGGTCGCGATCGCGGGGCCGCTGCTGCGCCGATCGCCGGTGATTGACGAAAAGGTGCTGGTCGAGATCGCCAATGCCAAGGGCCAGGGCCATCTGCTCGCGATGGCCGAGCGATCGAAGCTCTCGACTGCGCTGACCGACGTCCTCGTCCGACGCGGCGATCGCGACGTCATCCGATGCGCGGCCGGCAATGCGGGCGCGGCGTTCTCGGACGCCTCCTTCACGACGCTCGTGCAACGCGCCAGCCAGGACGGCGTGCTGACGCTGCGGATCGGCCGCCGCGATGATCTTCCGCCCGAGCATCTGAAGGGCCTGCTCGCCGGCTCGATCGACGTGATCCGCCGCCGTTTGCATGCCGTCGCCAAGCCGGAACGCCAGGCCGAGATCAAGCTGGCGATGACCGAGATCGAGGGCGTGATCGTTCAGGTCGAGGGCCGCGATTTCACAGCCGCGCAGCGCGCCATCCTGGCACTGCATCGCGCCGGCGAATTGAACGAGGCCGCGGTGGCCGGCTTCGCAAAGGCCTTCAAATATGAGGAATGCGTGGCGGCGCTCGCCGCGATGGCCGGCGTGAAAATCGTCACGCTCGATCGCCTGATCTCCGGCGACCGTTACGATCCGATCCTGATCGCCAGCAAGACGATCGGCTTCGAATGGCCGACCGTGCGCGCCCTGATCCTGATGCGGCTCGGGCCGAACCGCGTGCCGTCTCCTGCCGATATCGAAGGTGCGCGGGTGAATTTCGTGCGCCTGATGCCCTCGACGGCGCAGCGCGTCGTGGAGTTCTGGAAGTCGCGCTAGTTCAAGCGGTCGTGGCGGTCTCTCTCCCCGTCATTGCGAGGAGGGAAGCGACGAAGCAATCCATATCTCCCCGCGCCGAACCATGGATTGCTTCGCTTCGCTCGCAATGACGAGCTGAATCAGCTGCGTCAAAATACTTCCCAAAAATTGCGTCGGCCCGCTATGCTTTCCGCAAGGCGCGACACAGCGCCAACAGGGAGATTGCCATGCTGACGGACGCCGACATCCAAACGCACGCCGCGCGGATCCGCGACGACGGATACACCGTGATCGAGCGCGCCGCCTCGCCCGATCTGGTCGAGGGGTTGAAGGCGGCGGTGCTGAGAATCGAGAGCGAGCGCAATCTCGCACCTGCCAGGACGTCGTTCGAAGGCTTCAAGACGCTGCGCATCAACAACCTCCTGACCTATGACGATCTGTTCTGGGAGGTGCCGCTGCATGACAACGTGCTGCCGGTGGTCGAACGCGTGCTGGACAGGGAATGCCTGCTCTCGTCGTTCTGCTCGCTGGTGCTCGGGCCCGGCCAGGAGGCGCAGCCGATTCACGAAGACACCCAATTGATCCCGTTGCCGCGGCCGCACATTCCGATCACGATCAATGCGATCTGGGCGCTGTCCGATTTCCGCGAGGATAATGGCGCGACGCGGATCATCCCGCGCAGCCACAAATTCGATTCGTCGCCCGAATACGGCAAGGAGTACGACGCGGTCACCGCGACCATGCCGGCCGGCAGCGTGATGCTGTTCGACAGCGCGCTGTGGCATGGCGGCGGCGCCAACAGCAGCGACGCCAGGCGCTTTGCCTTCTCCTGCGCCTATTGCTGGGGCTGGATGCGGCAGCAGGAGAACCTGCAGCTCGGCATTCCGCGCGAGACCGCAGCCCGCTTTCCGCGCCGGCTGCAGGAATTGTGTGGCTACAGCGTCTACAAGGGCCAGTTCGGCCACATCGACAATCACGATCCGATCGAGCTGCTCGGCCGCGAGCGCGGCAAGCGGATGGTGTGGGAGGCGACCGACGTCAGGAAGGCGCGGCTGGCGGGGCAGGCGTGAAGATATCCGTCATTCCGGGGCGATGCGAAGCATTGAACCCGGAACCTCGAGATTCCGGGTTCGTGCTTCGCACGCCCCGGAATGACGGCGTCAAGGCAAGCGCTTGAACCTCAAATACGCCGCCTTGCGCCCTTCGCGCTCGGCCTTGGCGCCGTAGCGCGTCATTGTGTAGTTCGGCCACGGCTGCTGCCAGTCGATCGCGCGCTCGGCGAGCCAGGCGAAGTCGGGCGAGCGCATCAGATGCGCCAGCGTCCAGGCGCAATAGTCGTCGATGTCGCTGACGAAGCGGAATTCGCCGCCCGGCGGCAGCAATCGTGTCATCGCAGCGACCGTCGCATCCTGCACGAAGCGCCGCTTCCAGTGCCGCCGCTTCGGCCAGGGATCGGGATGGATCAGGTCGATGCGCGCAAGCGAACGCGTCGGCGCCCAGGCCAGCAGTTCGGCCGCGTCGCCGGCGAACAGGCGGATATTGCCGATATTCAGCGCCTCGATCTGAGTCAGGATCTTCGCCATGCCGTTGACATAGGGCTCGCAGCCGATGAAGCCCGTGGCCGGAAAGGCCTGTGCCTCCGCGATCAGATGCTCGCCGCCGCCGAAGCCGATCTCGAGCCTGACATTCTCGATGCCGTCATCGAACAACTCGGTCAGCGCCTCGGGCGCGGGCGCCGAGATGTCGACCGCCAGATGCGGCAGCAGAGTGTCGATCAGGTCGGCCTGATGCGGGCGCAGCTTGTGGCCCTTGCGCCGTCCGAAGAACGAGCCGCGCGCATGCGCCATCGCGCCGTCGTCGGGGGAATCGCGATCGCCGCGGTCGCCTGGAGCCGGTGTCATCGCAGCGTTTGATAGAGACGGTGGAGCAGCCGCGCGCGCGGCTCGATCGACGAGATGTAGAGCTGCTCGTAATGGGTATGCGCGCCCTTGCCGTCGACGCCGAGGCCGTCGAGGGTCGCCGTGTGTGGCGCGGTGAAATTGCCGTCGGAGCCGCCACCGGTGAACACATCCACCAGCTCGAAGCCGAGCTCGGCGGCCAGCCCCTTGGCGTGCTCGTAGAGCGCGGCGCCGGCGTTGCTTTTCTCATAGGGCGGACGGTTCAATTCGCCCGATATCTTCACGCTGACGCCCTCGGTGCGTGAGGTGATTCCGAGGATCCTCGGCACCAGCTCGTCGGCGTCGGCCATCGTCGGCACGCGCATGTCGACTTCCGCATAGGCCTCCTCGGCGATCACGTTCGGCTTGGTGCCGCCGCGGACGACGCCGACATTGACGGTGACGCCGCGCTTCAGGTCGTTCATCGCCTCCAGCGCCTGGATCACATTGCCGAGCTCCCGGATCGCGCTGCGGCCGTCCTCGGGGCGCGTGCCGGCATGGGCCGGCGCGCCCTTGATGAACACGTCGAAACGCGCAACGCCCTTGCGTCCGGTGACGATCTTGCCGCCGTCGCGCGCCGGCTCGGTCACCAGCACGTATTTCGCCTTGCGGCCCTCGGCCTCGATCAGCGCCCGCGAGGTCGGGCTGCCGATCTCCTCGTCCGATACGTAGAGCTGGGTGATGCCGAGCGGCGGGCGCGCGCCGTCGGCGCAGACCTGCCTGAACGCATGATGGGCGAGGTAGGCTCCGCCCTTCATGTCGTAGATGCCGGGGCCGAAGGCGCTGTCGCCGTCGACCTTGAATGGTAACCGTTCGATGAATCCCATCGGATGAACTGTGTCGAGATGGCTCAGCACCAGGATGCCCGGCGCGTCCTGGCCCCAGGACGAGCGCGTCACCAGGTGATCGCCGCAGCCGTCGCGTCCCGCAATGCGCTCCACCGTGGCCGGCAGGTCGCGATAGCCCGACGCGACGAGATCAGCCAGCTTGTTGACCTGATCGGGCCGCTCGGTCGGAGATTCGATCTCGACCCAGCGGCGGATGCCGTCGAGAATCACGGCGGTTTCGAACGGATTGCTGGACATGCTGTTGTCGTCGCCTGTGAATTCGCTTTGTCATTGCGCGCACGCGCCGAAGCACGATCAGGAATCATGCTCAAAGGAGGCGCTCAAGCGCGATGATGCTCAAGCTGAGCTCATCGCGTTGGCGCGCGTCGGAATGGCATATTCCAGATTTGACGATCTCTCAAACGGATATGGCTGAATCAGGCCTGCTCGGCCGCCTCGCGCGCCGCGATCTGCTCGACAAGTTCGACGATGCTGCGGCGGAGCTTGGCGTCCGCAATCCGCGTGAAGGCGCGGGTCAGGGCCAGGCCCTCGGCGGTTGCCAGAAAATCGGAGACGTAGGTCGGCGAGGCACCCTCGCTGAAGCCGTCGGCGGTCTTGACCCCGCTCGGGCCGCCGTCGAACAGGAAGGAGACCGGCACCTGCAGGATTTCGGAGATCTGCTGCAGCCGGCTGGCGCCGACGCGGTTGGTGCCCTTCTCGTATTTCTGCACCTGCTGGAACGTCAGGCCTAGCGCCTCGCCCAGTTTCTCCTGGCTCATGCCGAGCATGATGCGTCGCATACGGACGCGGCTGCCGACATATTTGTCAACAGGATTGGGCGCTTTGGTGGACATCTCCAACTCTCCTAAGGGATTGCGCGCCCGTGGATGAGGCAAGTTGGAAGTGGAGTATGCCTCAGGCGCCGGTGCCGTCAAATCCTGCAAGGAGGATCGGGACGAAATGCGGACAATTTGCGCAAAGGGGCTGACTTGGCTTGTGATTTCGCGTGGACCCGTACAATGCGAAGTGCACGGTCGATCTGTCAACTGGTGGAATCATACTGAGGTAAATTTCGACGTTTTTTCGGGTTCGCGACAACCGGCGATATGCAGCCGTCAGGGTTTTCGCCTCACAAACCGCCGCCGCAACACGAACGCCAGGGCTGTGATCACAATCACAGCGGCGGGGACGTTCCCGACACGCGCATAGATCGTCGGCGCGATGGCCGCCGGCAGGCCCGCATCGAGCACGCCTTCGATGCCGAGCCCGAGTTGTGCAACGATCCGGCCAACCGGGTCGATCACGGCCGAGATGCCCGTATTGGCGGCGCGGACCATCGGCAGGCCTTCCTCGATGGTGCGCAGCCGGGCCTGTTGCAGGTGCTGGTAAGGGCCGGTCGAGATTCCGAACCATCCGTCATTGGTGACATTGACGATCCAGTCGGGACGGTCGTCGCGGCTCACGACATTGCCGGGAAAAATCGCCTCGTAGCAGATCAGCGGCAGGGCGCGCGGTGCATTCGGAATATCGAGCGTCCGGCGGATCGTGCCGGGAATGTAGCCGCCCTGCACCTTGGTGAGCTGCACGAAGCCGAGCTTCTCCATCCAGTCCTGGAACGGCAGATATTCTCCGAACGGGACAAGATGCAGCTTGTCGTAGACCGCAAGCACGTTGCCGTCGTGGTCGATGACGTAGATGGAATTATAGGCGCGCGTCACGCGGACGCCGGGCGGCAGATCGGGCGCGCGCACCGAGCCGGTGATCAGCACGGTTCCCTTCGGCAGCAGGTCGGCGATCTGCGCCATCGCGTCGGCTTCCTTGGTCAGGAAGAACGGAAACGCGGATTCCGGCCAGATCAGGATGGTGGCATCCTTCACGCCGGTGGCGTGCGGCCCGGAGGCGCGATCCGACAAGGTGAGATATTTCTGCATCACCGCCGCCTTGGCGGAGTAGTTGAACTTGGCGTCCTGCTGCAGATCGGGCTGCATGATGCGCAGCTTGACGCCGTCGACCAACCTGGTCGGCTGCTGCGCGAGGCGGACCACGCCGAACGCCAGCATCGCCGCCAGAACCAGCACCGCGGCCACCGGCGCGCGCCACGGCTTGCGGCCGCGCGAGGCGCCATCGATCAACACGGCCGGACTTGCGAAGATCGCGACGGCCAGGAACGTCATGCCCCAGAGCCCGATCAGCGACGCGGTCTGGGCCAGCGCCAGCGGCTCGGTCAGTGCGTAGCCGAACGCATTCCACGGAAAGCCGCTGAGGAGATGGCCGCGCAGCCATTCCGAAATCGTCAGGCTGACCGCGAGCGCCAGCACGCGCGAGGCGTCGCGCGGCCAGATCAGCCGCGCCAGCGCGAAGCCGAAGGCGGTGAACAAAGCGAGATAGGCAGGCAGGCCGAGCACCGCGAACGGTGTCAGCCAGGCGAAGGTGTCCGCATCGACGAAGAAGGCGTAGCCGATCCAGTACAGCCCCGGCACGAAATAGCCGAGGCCGAACCAGAAGCCGGACAGCGCCGCGGCAGGCAGACCGCGCCAGCGGCCGGCCGCGCTGCCGTCGATCAGCCAGACCGCGATGGAAAAGGTGAGAAACAGAACCGGCCAGGCGTTGAACGGCGCCATCGCCAGCGCAGACAGCGCGCCGGCCGCGAGCGCGAGGACGGCGCGTTTCCATCCCCAGGTCAGGATGATTGCAAGGCCGATCGATCGCAGCTTGTCGGACAGCCTCACTGCGGACCGGCTCCCTCGCCGGGCGGCGGCAGGTTGTCATTCGCCTGCGGGTTTCCGGAGTCCGGCGCCTGCTCGCGGCGCCTCTCGCGCTCCTTGCGCGGCGTCGGCCGTTCCTTGCGCGCGCTGATGCGCACGCGCTTGACCCGCCGCGGATCGGCGTCGAGCACCTCGACCTCGTAATTGCCGGGTCCCGAAATCACCTCGCCGCGCACCGGCAGGCGTCCGACGAACGATACGAGGTAACCGCCGAGCGTCTCGACCTCCTCGCCGGCGTCGCCGATCACGAAATCCTCGCCGATCACCGAGCGGACATCGTCGAGGCTGGCGCGCGCATCGGCGATGAAGGAGCTGTCCGGCTGGCGCACGATGGACGGCGGCTCGTCGGAATCGTGCTCGTCGTCGATCTCGCCGACGATCTGCTCGACGATATCCTCGATCGACACCAGTCCGTCGGTGCCGCCATATTCGTCGACCACCAAAGCGAGATGGATCCGCGAGGCCTGCATCTGCGCCAGCAGGTCGATCGCGCGCATCGACGGCGGGATATAGAGCAGCTTGCGGATGATGTTGGCTTCCGACAGCGGCAGCGCGAGATCGACGCTGCGCAGATCGAGCCCGGCCGGGAACGGCTTCTTGCGCTTCGTCTTGGTCGCGTCGGTGACGCGGGCTCTCGCGGTCATGAAGGCGAGCAGGTCGCGGATGTGCACCATGCCCTCGGGGTCGTCGAGGGTTTCGTTGTAGACGACGAGCCGCGAATGCGCCGCGCTCTCGAACAGGCTCATCAATTCGCCGAGCGGAATGTCGCGCTTGACCGCGACGATGTCGGCGCGATGCACCATGACGTCGGCGATCCGCCGCTCGTTCAGCGACAGGATGTTGCGCAGCATGGTGCGCTCGATCGCCGAGAAGCCGACATCGTCGGGCGTCGAGGCGTCGAGCACCACCTGCAAATCGTCGCGCACCGAGCCGGCCTTCCAGCCGAACAGGGTGCGGATCGCGCGCACCAGCCAGCCCTCGGCCGCCGGGCGCTGCACCTCGCCCTCATGCACCACGGCGGGCAGGTTGCTCACGTTGCGCGGGTTGTCGTGGGTCGGTTCGGAATCCGGCATGTCAGGCGGTCCGATCCGCATAGGGGTCGGGAATGCCGAGGGAAGAGAGGACCTCGCGCTCGAGCGCCTCCATGTCCTCGGCATCGTCATCGTTCTCGTGGTCGTAACCGATCAGGTGCAGGAAGCCATGCACCGCGAGATGGCTCAAATGATGGTCGAACGGTTTCCCTTCTTCATCGGCTTCCCGCCGAGTCGTCTCATAGGCGATCGCGATATCGCCGAGCATGCGCGGGGCATCGTCGGGTCCGCCGGCGCCTTCGGGCTGCAGCGCCGGGAACGACAGCACGTTGGTCGGCTTGTCGATGCTGCGCCAGTTGGCGTTCAGCGTGCGGATACCGGCATCGTCGGTCAGCATCACCGCAAGCTCGGCGTCGGCGACATCGGCATCGGCGATTTCAGCGGCAGCCTCGATGGCGCGGTGGATCACCGCGTCGGCATTGGGCTCGGCCTGCCAGCATTCGGCGGTGACGAGAACCTCGGTGGCAGGAAAAGCGGACACGTTGGTTTCAAAATCTGCGTTATGGCCGGATCCCGCATCGTGCGGGCTCGCGGCCGAAGCTATTGGTCTCAAGATCTGGCGTTTGCCGGCTTTTGCGGCAATCCCTCATAGGCGGCCACGATGCGCGCCACCAATTCATGGCGGATGACGTCCTCGGCCTTGAAATGCACCTGGGCGATGCCCTCGACGCCGTCGAGCAGCTTCACGGCTTCCGTGAGGCCCGAGGCCTGGCCATGCGGCAGGTCGACCTGCGACGGGTCGCCGGTGACGATCATCCGGCTGTTCTCGCCGAGACGCGTCAGGAACATCTTCATCTGCATCGTCGTGGTGTTCTGCGCCTCGTCGAGGATGATGGCGGCATTGGTCAGGGTGCGGCCGCGCATGAAGGCGAGCGGGGCGATCTCGATCTCGTTGCCCTGCAGCGCGCGCTCGACGACGCGGGCGTCCATCAGATCGTACAGCGCGTCATAGATCGGGCGCAGATACGGATCGACCTTCTCCTTGAGGTCGCCGGGCAGGAAGCCGAGCCGCTCGCCGGCCTCGACAGCGGGCCGCGTCAGGATGATGCGATCGACCTCCTTGCGCTCGAACAGCTGCGCGGCATGGGCTACCGCGAGCCAGGTCTTGCCGGTGCCGGCCGGGCCGATGCCGAACACCAGCTCATGCCGCTTCAGGGCGCGGATGTAGGAATCCTGCGCCGCGGTGCGGGCGCGCACCGGACGCTTGCGCAGATTGATGGTCTCGAAGGTCGGCTTGGCGGTCTTGTTGTCGAATTCGAACAGCGAGCCCTGTGCGATCACGGCGCGGATCGCGCCTTCGACCTCGCCCTGATCGAGGTCGTGTCCTTCGACGGCCTGCGCGTAGAGCGTCTCCAGCACGCGCCGCGCCGCGTCGCAGCCGTCGCGGGAGCCTGCGATGGTGAGATGATTGCCGCGGGAATCGACCACGACGCCGAGCCGCCGCTCGATCAGCGCCAGATTCTGTCCGTAGGGGCCGACCAGCGCGGATGCCGCGCGGTTGTCGTCGAAATCGATGACGACCTGAGTTTCAGGGGGCCGGGTCTCAGGTGGCATTTGCATGTCGCGGTCAGGTTTGCGGCTGGGAGCGAGCGAAGACGAATCCGATGCGCTTTTGGGCAAGGATTTCAGGCTCCAATGGTCTGCGAAATGAGGCCGGGCACGGGTCGCGTCGCGAGCTCGCCGATCAGGCTGTAGCGCTCGAGGCTGTCGATCCTCACCGGGAGGACCTGGCCGATGATGTCGGGCGATGCCATCACATGGGCGGGCTGCAGATAGGCGGTGCGGCCGACGATCTGGCCCGGATTGCGCGCGGCGCGCTCGAACAGCACATCGACCGTTGTGCCAATCGCAGCCCGGTTGAAGGCCGATTGCTGGCTGTCGATCAATTCCTGAAGCCGCCCCAAGCGCTCGTCCATCTCGGCTGCTGACACTGTCTCCCGCATCTCCGCCGCCGGCGTGCCCGGCCGTGGCGAATACTTGAATGAATACGCCGCAGCGTACCCGATTTGCGTGACAAGCGCGAGGGTGGCTGAAAATTCTTCCGCGGTCTCTCCGGGGAAGCCCACGATAAAATCTGATGAAAAAGCAATGTCTTGCCGCGCGGCGCGGAACCGGTCGATGACGCGCCGGTAGTCATCGGCGGTATGTTTGCGGTTCATGGCGGCAAGGATCCGGTCCGCCCCGGATTGCACCGGCAGGTGCACGAACGGCATCAGTTCGGGCAAATCGCGATGTGCCGCAATCAGGGCGTCGTCGACGTCGCGCGGATGGCTGGTCGAATAGCGCAGCCGCGCGACGCCGGGGATCTCGGCGAGGCGCTGCAACAATTTGCCGAGCGGCCAGACGCGGCCGTCGGGGCCTTCGCCATGATAGGCGTTGACGTTCTGTCCGATCAGCGTGAATTCGCGCACGCCATTGTCAGCGAGCTGCTTCACATCGTCGATGATCCTGGCGACCGGACGCGAGACTTCCGCGCCGCGCGTGTAGGGCACCACGCAGAAGGTGCAGAACTTGTCGCAACCTTCCTGCACCGTGACGAAGGCGGAGATGCCGCGGGCGCGGATCGCATCCGGCTTCGGCTGCGGCAGGAAGCCGAACTTGTCCTCGACCGGGAATTCCGTTTCCAGCGCGCGGCCGTTTGCCTTGGCGCGCTTCAAGAGCTCGGGCAGATGATGATAGCTCTGCGGCCCGACCACGATGTCGACGGTCGGCGCGCGATGGATGATCTCTGCGCCTTCGGCCTGCGCGACGCAGCCGGCGACCGCGATCTTCATCTCGCGGCCCGCCCGCGCGGCCTCGTCCTTGGCGACGCGCAGCCGCCCGAGCTCGGAATAGACTTTCTCCGACGCCTTCTCGCGGATGTGGCAGGTGTTGAGGATCACGAGGTCGGCGTCTTCGGCGCTCGCGGTCTCGACAAAGCCCTCGCCGGCCAGCGTGTCCGCCATGCGTTGCGCATCGTAGACATTCATCTGGCAGCCATAGGACTTGATGTGCAGCTTGCGCGGCGTCGTCATGGAACCCTGAGTGTGAAAAATGGAAACGGCGCCATCGGGGCGCCGAGGCTGAAATATAGCTTAAACCGGGGAAAATCCAGCGGTCTGGACGTCATTCCGGGGCGATGCGTCAGCATCGAACCTCAGGTGCGCAATTGCGCACCGGGGAATCTCGAGATTCCGGGTTCGCTCCCTTCGGTCGCGCCCCGGAATGACCTCGCAGGGTCAGTCAGCGCTCGCCGTGGCCCCCACCCGGGCGATCAAATCGGGCAATTTCCGCATATCGGCGAAGGTGACCGCCGCGCCGGCCTGGCGCAGCATCCCCTCATGTTCCGCCGTGCAGTGGCTGCCGCCGTAAAAACCGAGCACGGTCATCCCGGCGGCGCGGGCGCCGGTGACGCCGGCCACGCTGTCCTCGATCACGACGCAACGCGCGGGGGTGGCGCCCATCTGCGCCGCCGCGAACAGGAAGAGATCGGGCGCCGGCTTGCCGCGCTTGACCTGGGTGGCGGAGAAAATATGCGGCGCGAGCTGGTCGTAGAGCCCGGCGCAGGTCAAGCCGTGATGGATCTTTTCCGGCGTGCCGCTCGACGCCACGCATTTCGGTAAGCCGAGCGCGGCGATCGCCTCGCCGACATGCGCGATCGCGCTGAGATCGTCGGCATAGAAGCTCAGCGTCGCGTGCTTGACCTCGGCCTCGAAGGTCTCGGGCAGCGCGGCCGATCTCGCTCTCGACGATCCGCCGCGCCTCGCGGTCGGACACGCCGAGGAAGCGCTTCAGCACGCCGTCGGGTGTAATCGGAAAGCCGTGCCGCGTCAGCGTCTCCGCATGCGCGCGACAGGAGATCACCTCGCTGTCGACCAGCACGCCGTCGCAATCGAAGATGACGAGGTCGAAACTCACCCGGCTTACGACTTGCTGTCTTCGTCGAGCGGGACGCAATACAGCTCGAGACGGTGATCGACCAGCTTGTAGCCGAGCTTGCGCGCGATCTCGGCCTGCAGCTTCTCGATCTCTTCGGAGGTGAACTCGATCACCTTGCCGTCGCGCAGATTGATCAGGTGGTCGTGATGGCTCTCGGGCATCTGCTCGTAGCGCGCGCGGCCCTCGCGGAAGTCGTGGCGCTCGATGATGCCGGCATCCTCGAACAGCTTGACGGTGCGGTAGACGGTCGAGATCGAGATCTTGTCGTCGACCGCCACGCAGCGGCGGTAGAGCTCCTCGACGTCAGGGTGATCCATGGCCTCCGCCAGCACGCGTGCGATCACACGGCGCTGTTCGGTCATGCGCATGCCGGTCGCGGCGCAGCGCGCCTCGATGCCGGTATTCTTCTGCGCAGGCGTGATTTTCACCGTCGTCATGGGTCCTTGGCAGGTCCTTGGCCAGTCCTTGAGCCTTGGATGGCAGAGCAGGGCGCTGTTCTGCCATCGCGCCGATGTTACGACAAGTCGCGCCGCATCAGAAGCGCGTTCAAATGTTCCCCGCCGGGCTGCTTGTAGTAGCGTTCGCGGCGGCCGATCACGCCGAATCCGGCCTTTTCATAGAGCCGTCGCGCCGGCTGATTGTTCTCTTCCACCTCGAGGAAGATGGTGCGGATGCCGCGGCCGGCAAGATGGCCGAGATGGGTCAGCAGCAGATCGCGCGACAGCCCGCGGCCGCGCTGATTGGAATCGATCGCAATCGACAGAATTTCGGCTTCGTCCGCCGCCATCCGCGAGACGGCAAAGCCGATCACCTTGCGTCCCTGCCGCAGCCGGTGCACCAGCGTGTTGCGCTCGGTCAGCATCGCCTCGAATTCGCCTTCGCCCCAGCCGCGATGAAACGACGCGCCGTGCAATTGCGCGAGTCGCGCCGCGTCGCGCAGCGATGCGGGCTCGACCGCGGGCGGACCGCCGCCCCACCATCGTGACAGCCAGCCGATCATGTCGATCGCGGCGTGCTGATTTCGAGCCGGTCCTTCGGCGGCTTGGCGTCGGGCGCGCGCAGATAGAACGGCCGCGGCGGCGCGGTTTCAAGATCCACGGCCGCGCCGATCCAGGCGACCCAGGTAATATCGGGCGCGGGCTGCCGGTCGACCTTGACCGGCGGTGCGGCGTCGGCGGGCCAGCGCTCGGCGAGGATATTGGCGGCGTTGCCGACCAGATGCAGCGCGCCGTGTTGGGAGGCCTCGAGCGCTTCCGCGATCGGCGCCACCTTCGGCTTGATGATCGGACTGCCGTCGCCGCCGACCAGCTGGAAATAGACGTGATCATGCCGCGCATCGATCGCCGACAGGATCGCAGCCGCGCCATTCTCGGCGACGACAGGCGCAGCGTAGGCGGCGAGCGTCGACAGTCCGACCACCGGCTTTTCTGCGGCCAGCGCCAGGCCGCGCGCCGCCGAGAGGCCGACGCGCAGGCCCGTGAAACTGCCGGGGCCGGTGGTGACGGCGATGCGGTCGAGCCCGGCGAAGCCGATGCCGCTCTCTTTCATCACCCGAGCGATCAGCGGCATCAGCGCCTCGGCATGGCCGCGCTGCATCGCCTGCGATTCAATGGCGATTGTATTGCCGGAGGTGGTGTCGAGCACCGCCGCGGAGCAGGCGTCGAGCGCCGTATCGATGGCGAGAATCATCATGGGAGGGCGAATAGCGAATAGGGAATGGCGAACAGGGGTCTTGCGGAGAATGCTATTCGCGATTCGCCACTCGCCATTCGCCGCTCCATCACATCGGCCGGACTTCCTGCACGTCGGGCACGAAGTGCCGGAGCAGGTTCTGGATGCCGTGTTGCAGGGTTGCGGTCGATGACGGGCAGCCGGCGCAGGAGCCCTTCATGTTGAGATAGACGATGCCGTCCTTGAAGCCGCGGAAGGTGATGTCGCCGCCGTCATTGGCAACCGCGGGACGCACGCGGGTCTCGATCAGGTCCTTGATCTGCTCGACCGTCTCGGCGTCGGCCTCGTCGAAGAACTCGTCCTCCTCATCGCGGGCGTCGTCGCTGGCCGCGGTGCCGTCGGCGAGCAGCGGCGCGCCGGACATGTAGTGCTCCATGATCGCGCCGAGGATCGCGGGCTTGAGGTGCTGCCAGTCGCCGTCCGCCTTGGTCACGGTGATGAAGTCGCCACCGTAGAACACGCCGGTGACGCCGGATACGGCGAACAGCCGTTCGGCGAGCGGCGAGCGCGCGGCGGACTCGGGCGAGGAAAATTCCATCGTCCCGCTGTCGAGCACCGTGCGGCCCGGAATGAATTTCAGCGTGGCGGGATTCGGCGTGGCTTCGGTCTGGATGAACATCTGCTGTCTCCGGCGTCGCCGGTTCAAGGCCGGCGCGTTGGGTTCCATTATAGCGTTTTCGAGCGAAGTGACACCGGTTCGCGAAGAAAACGCGTCAAATCAAGGAGTCAGATGGCAACTAAAAAGCCCGCGATCAAGCCGCAAAACCGCGGTTCCAGGCGCATACCCATGCCCGGAAGCGGGTCCGGCGCCGGTAACGCGTTAGGACAGGGCGTCGATCTCGGCGTCGGTCAGGCCGCCCGGCACGATGGTTACCGGGATCGGGAATGCCCCCATGGTCTTGGCCATGGTGGTGATGATCGGCCCGGGCCCCTCGGCGCCCGGGTTGGCGGCCAGCACCAGCGCTGCAATATCGACGTCCTTGTCGATCACGTCGAGGATCTGTTCGATCGGGTCGCCCTCTCGAATCACCCGCTCCGGGGTGATCGCGGCGATGCCGTTGGCGCGGCCGGCGGCGCGGTCGAGCGCCTCGTTGGCGGCTTCCTCGGCCTCCGCGCGCATGATGTCGGCGACCCCGAGCCATTGCTGGTTCTGGTCCTCGGTCTCGATCACCCGCAGCATCACGACGCCGCCGCCGACCCGGATCGCCCACCGGCTGGCGTAATAGACCGCGCGGTCCCATTCCGCAGTGTCGTCAACGATGACGAGGCATTTCGGCTTGTGACCTGACTCGTAGCTGCGTCGCTGGGTGGTCATGCATGTCCCGGTGCTGAACCAAACCAACCCATGGTGCCATACTCCCTCGCCGTTTGGGAGAGGGAGCGCGCAGTTCCTGCCTCGCGCGTCAGCGCGGGCGGATGAAGCCGACGATGTCCTTGGTGATGCGCATGGTCTCGTCGGCGATGCCGCGGGCGCGGTTGGCGCCGTCGGCGAGGACCGCGTCGACATGGCCGGGATCGGCGACCAGCTTCTTCATCTCGGAGGCGATCGGCGCCAGTTTCGCGACGCAAACCTCGACCAGCGCGTTCTTGAAGCTGGAGAACTGCCCGCCGCCGAACTGCGTCAGCACCTCCTGCTTGGAGATGCCGGCCAGCGCCGCGTAGATGCCGACCAGGTTGTCGGCCTCGGGGCGGGTTTCCAGACCCTTCTCCTCGGACGGCAGCGGCTCCGGATCGGTCTTCGCCTTGCGGATCTTCTGCGCGATGGTGTCGGCGTCGTCGGTGAGGTTGATGCGCGAATTGTCCGACGCATCCGACTTCGACATCTTCTTGGTGCCGTCGCGCAGGCTCATCACCCGCGTCGCCGGCCCCGTGATCAGCGGCTCGGGCTGCGGGAAGAACAGGCCGTCGGCGAAACCATGACCACGAATTGAATCAGCGAAATCGTTGTTGAACTTCTGCGCGATGTCGCGGGACAGCTCCAGATGCTGCTTCTGGTCCTCGCCGACCGGCACATGGGTCGCGCGGTAGAGCAGGATGTCGGCGGCCATCAGCACCGGATAGTCGTAGAGGCCGACCGAGGCGTTCTCGCGGTCCTTGCCTGCCTTCTCCTTGAACTGCGTCATGCGGTTCAGCCAGCCGATCCGCGCGACGCAGTTGAAGATCCAGGTCAGCTCGGCATGGCCGGCGATCTGGCTCTGGTTGAACACGATGTGCTTCTTGGCATCGATGCCGGCGGCGATGAAGGCCGCGGTGACCTCGCGGGTGTTGCGGGCGAGCTCGGCCGGGCCGCCCCAGACCTCGACGCCCTGCGTGATCGCATGCATGTCGACGACGCAATAGATGCAGTTGTGGGTCTGCTGCATCTTCACGAAGTTGACGATGGCGCCGAGGTAGTTGCCGAGGTGCAGATTGCCCGTCGGCTGGACGCCTGAGAAAACCCGTTCAACGAACGCCATGGTCTAATTCCCGGAAATGGCTAGTTTTGCCGCGTCGTTTGCCACTTAAGCTCCGCGCGCGCAAGTCAGGCGGGGCGCCTTTGCCTGACGGCGTTAACCGCCTCGCGCCAGCCGGTGACGCCGAAAAGCTGCAAGAACAGCCCGTAAGCGGCGATACCTGCCGCGATCAGCACGAGCAGGGACCCTGCTTGCACGAAACCGTGGCTGCCGGCTGACGGCAGCCCGCCCTCCGCGAGCCAGAGCAGGGCGCCCATCGCAAGCGCCGCGGCCAGGATGCGCGGCAGCCGGCGGCGCGCATCGGCGTCGATCGAGAAGCCGAAGGTCGCGGCCCCCTTGCGGATCAGTGCCAGTGCGTTGCTCCAGGCGCCGAGCGCGATGCCTGCGGCAATTCCGCTCGCACCGAAGATCTGCCCGAGCAGAAAGGCCACCGCGATCGTTACCACGACCGCCTTCAGCGTCGCGAGCAGCGGCGTCAGCGTGTCCTCGCGCGCAAAGAATGCCGGCGACAGCGCCTTCACCAGCACATGCGCCGGCAAGGCCAGCGTCAGCCAGATCAAGGCTTGCGCGGTTGCCGCGCTATCCTGGGCGGTGAACGCGCCGTGCTCGAACAGCATCCGCACGATCGGTTCGCTCAGCACCATCAGGCCGAGCGTCGCCGGCAGCGCCAGCCCGACCGCGAGCTCGAGGGCACGTGATTCCGCATGCGCGATTGCGCTGGATTCGCCGCTGCGCACGGCGCGCGTCATCTCCGGGATCAGCACGGTGCCCATGGCGACGCCGACAATGCCGAGCGGCAGCTCGAGCAAGCGGTTGGCGAAATAGAGCCAGGACACCGCCGACGGCGAGGTCGATGCGATCACCGCGCCTGCCACCATCAGCCATTGCGGCGCGCTACTCGCGACCATGCCGGGGATCGCGCGGCCGAGAAAGCCGCGCATGTCAGGATCGAAGGACACGCGGAGCGGCGAGGCGAGCCTTGCGCCGCGCAGCGCCAGCATCGACAGTTGCAGGAAGCCGGCGATGCCGATCGTTGCCGCCATGACAATCGCGGCCTGCGCCGGCTCCTGCTGCCGCACCAGCAGCACGGCCATCACCGATATCAGCGCGATGTTGAACAACAGCGGCGAGAACGCGGTCAGCGCGAAACGTCCCTGGGCGCTGAGCAGCGCCATCATCACGGTGACCGGGCCGGCGAAGGCGAGATAGGGCAGCATCAGCCTTGCATCGTCGACGGCGAATTGCAGCGTGTCGCGGCCGACAAAACCCGGCGCGATCGCCGCGATCACCAGCGGCATCAGCAGGCCGATGACGAGCGCGGATGCGATCACCGCGGCGCTGACGGTGCCGAGCACGCGGCCGGCAAAGGCGGTTGCCGCCTCCAAGCCGCCGGCATCGCGTGCCTTCAGCCAGGCCGGCACCAGGGCGGCATTCAACCCGCCCTCGGACAACAGCCGTCGCACAACATTCACAAGCTGGAATGCCGCCAGGAAGGCATCCGCCACCGGTCCCGCGCCCAGCAGCGCCGCGATCGCGGAATCGCGCACGAAGCCGAGCAGTCGCGAGGCCAGCGTTCCCGAGGAGACCGTGAGGAAGGAGCGGAACATGAGGCTTGTATAGCAGTAGCAGGTATAGCTTCCAGTGGTGCCGTCTTAAACCCGTCATCCTGAGATGCGAGCGAAGCGAGCCTCGAAGGATGAATCGGCCACAGCCGGGCCGTTCATCCTTCGAGACGCGCTGCGCGCTCCTCAGGATGACGGGGAACAGGCAGGTTCAGCTTCGCTTGCTGCCCCGAGGCGTAACGTGATAGGCCGCCACTCTTGTTGGGTGGCGTTAACACAGGGCAGGTCTATGGCTGATGCAAAATACGACGTTCTTGGGATCGGTAACGCGATCTTCGACGTGCTGGTGCAGACCGACGAGGGGTTCCTTGCCCGTCACGGCATGACCAAGGGCTCGATGCAACTGATCGACGAGGCGCGCGCCACCGCGATCTACGGCGACATGGGCGTGGCGACCGAGATGTCGGGCGGCTCGGCTGCCAACACCATCGTCGGCGTCGGCAGTCTCGGTGCCCGCGCCGCCTATGTCGGCAAGGTCAAGGACGACCAGATCGGCAAGCTTTACGTCCATGATATCCGCGCCGCCGGCGTGGCGTTCGACACCGCGCCGGCCAGGACCGGACCGGCCACCGGCTGCTCCTACATCCTGGTGACGCCGGACGGCGAGCGCACCATGAACACCTATCTCGGGGCCGCGCAGGATCTGACGCCGGACGATATCGATCCGAACCAGATCGCAGCCGCCAGCATCATCTATCTCGAGGGCTATCTCTGGGATCCGAAGAACGCCAAGGACGCGTTCGTGAAGGCGGCTGACATCGCGCATGGCGCGGGCCGCCAGGTCGCGCTGACGCTGTCGGATTCGTTCTGCGTCGATCGCTACCGCGACGAGTTCGTCGATCTGATGCGCAAGGGCGTGGTGGATCTGGTATTCGCCAACGAGTCCGAGCTGCACTCGCTGTACCAGACCTCGGATTTCGACACCGCGCTGAAGCAGTTCGGCAAGGACACCAAGCTCGGCGTCGTCACGCGCAGCGAGAAGGGCTGCGTCGTGATATCAGGCGACAGCGTCGTCTCGGCGCCCGCCTCGCCGATCGACAGGCTGGTCGACACCACCGGCGCCGGCGATCTGTTCGCCGCCGGTTTCCTCGTCGGTCTCGTGCGCAATGTCGGCCATGAGAATGCCGGTCGGCTCGGCGCGCTCGCCGCCGCCGAGGTGATCCAGCACATCGGCGCCAGGCCGCTGGTGTCGCTGCAGGATCTGGCGAAGCAGCAGGGGCTGCTGGTTTAAGGGCGCCGCTCTTTCTCGCCTCGCCCCGCCTGCGGGGAGAGGCCGGATCGCATCGCAAGATGCGATCCGGGTGAGGGGGAGTCTCCGCGTACTCATCTTCATCCAGTTTGCGGAGGCGGCCCCTCACCCCGACCCTCTCCCCGCAAGAGCGGGGCGAGGGAGAAGAGAGATCACGCCGTCTTCGCCGCCTTGAGTCCGAGCCGCTGCTCGACCGCGTCGCGCATCACGAACTTCTGGATTTTCCCCGTCACCGTCATCGGGAATTCCTCGACGAACTCGACATAGCGCGGAATCTTGTTGTGGGCGATCTGGCCATGGCAGAAGGCGCGGACCTCGTCGGCGGTGAGCGTTTCACCCTGCCTGATCCTGACCCAGGCGCACAGCTCCTCGCCATAGCGCTCGTCGGCGACGCCGAAGATCTGCACGTCCTGGATCTTCGGATGGCGGTAGAGGAATTCCTCGATCTCCCTCGGATAGAGGTTCTCGCCGCCGCGGATCACCATGTCCTTGATGCGGCCGACGATGTTGCAGTAGCCCTCGTCGTCGATCACGGCGAGATCGCCGGTGTGCATCCAGCCATTGGCGTCGAGCACGTCTGATGTCTTCTCCTTCTCGTTCCAATAGCCGAGCATGATGCTGTAGCCGCGGGTGCAGAGCTCGCCGCGTTCGCCGCGCGGCACCACCTTGCCGTCGAGATCGACGACCTTGACCTCGACATGCGGATGGATGCGACCGACGGTGGAGACGCGGCGCTCCAAGGGATCGTCGGTCGCGCTCTGGAAACTCACCGGGCTGGTTTCGGTCATCCCATAGGCGATCGTCACCTCGCGCATGTTCATCTCGGTGTTGACGCGCTTCATCACCTCGATCGGGCAGGGCGCGCCGGCCATGATGCCGGTGCGCAGCGACGACAAGTCGAAGCGCGCGAAGTCGGGATGGTCGAGCTCGGCGATGAACATGGTCGGCACGCCGTACAGCGTCGTGCATCTCTCCTGCGCGACCGTCGTCAGCGTCGCCAGCGGATCAAAACCTTCGCCGGGATAGACCATGGTGGTGCCGAGCGTGACCGAGGCGAGGTTGCCCATCACCATGCCGAAGCAGTGATAGAGCGGCACCGGAATGCAGATGCGGTCCGCTTCGGTCAGGCGCATGGCGCGGCCGGTGAAGTAGCCGTTGTTGAGGATGTTGTGATGGGTCAGCGTCACGCCCTTGGGCGAGCCGGTGGTGCCGCTGGTGAACTGGATGTTGACGGGATCGTCGAATTGCAGGCTCTCGCCGAGCGCCGCAAGCAGCTCGCGATGGCGATCGCCGCCCATCTGCGATACCGCATCGAACAGAATGGTGCCCGGCGCCGCCGGTCCGCCGATCTGGATCACGGCGCGCAGTTGCGGCAGCCGCGCCGAGCGCAGATGGCCGGGCTCGGAGCTCGCAAGCTCGGGCAGCAGCGTGTTCAGCATCTCCATATAGGCCGAGGTCTTGAATGCGGTCGCCGTCACGATCGCGGCGCAGCCGACCTTGCCGAGTGCGAATTCCAGCTCGCTGAGGCGATAGGCCGGATTGATGGTGACGAGGATCAGTCCGGCTTTCGCGGCGGCGAATTGCGTTAGCGTCCATTCCGGCCGGTTTAGCGACCAGATCCCGATCCGCTCGCCGCGTTGCAGCCCGAGCGCGATGAAGCCCGCCGCCAAGGCATCGACGCGCTCGGCGAACTCGTTCCAGGTCCAGCGCACATTGTGGCTGGGCGAGACCAGCGCCTCGCGCGTGCCCCAGCGCGCCCGTGCGCGGTCGAGGCTGCGGCCGATGGTTTCACCGAGCAGCGGCGTATCGGAAATGCCGCAGACATAGCTGTCTGCCTTGCTGTTTCCCTTGGGTGTGGGTGCCAAGCTCGTCCTCCTCGTGGTCGTGTTCATGTCGTCACGCTTTTTGCGCGATCTTAGTCGTTTGGCGCCGATGGGACAGGCCCGACCTATGGCGGGTATGGTTTTCGATTGTGGCGGCGACGGGTTCCGCTTCACCTCGCCCCGCGTGCGGGGAGAGGTCGGATCGCATCGAAGATGCGATCCGGGTGAGGGGGAGTCTCTGCGAGTCCAATTGCGACCGTCTGCGCGGAAGCACCCCCTCACCCCAACCCTCTCCCCGTAAGAACGGAGAGAGGGAGAGGAGTCCCGTCACGGTTGGTACGACTTATCTCATCGAGCCTTACGCTGCCCGCTGCCCGCTGCCGGCGTCGAGCCCGGCATAGATGCCCCTCTCGAAGCCTGCGAAGGCTTCCAGGCTGTGCTTGTCGGCGAACGGCAACAGCTGGGTCAGGATCACGCCGCAGACGTCGCGCGACGGATCGATCCAGTAGTAGGTGTTGGCAAGGCCCGCCCAGGCGAGGCTGCCGGCGCTGCGGCCTTCCGGCGTCTTGGCGGTGTTGATGAGGAAGCTCAAGCCCCATTTCTTGACGATGTCGGGATAGAGATCGACATCGTTGGTGTACATCGGCAAGGCCGTCGTCATCTTGCCGACGGTGAGCTCGCCGATGTGATTCTGCCCCATGGTCGCGACCGTCTCGGCCTTCAGCACCTGATTGCCGTTGCCTTTGCCCTTGTTGAGGATCATCTGGCAGAACTTGATGTAGTCGGCCGCGGTCGAATACAGGCCGCCGCCACCCATGTGGAATTCGGGGTTCTGTTCGAGCTCGAACGGGATTGCCGCCAGCGTGCCGTCCTCGCCGCGGGCATGCATGCCGACCAGCCGCTTGCGCATGTCGTCGGAGATCTTGAAGGCGGTGTCGCTCATGCCGAGCGGTGCGAACATGTTGTCGCGCAAATAGGCATCGAGCTTCTTGCCGGATGCGGCTTCCACGGCCTTGCCGACGAAGTCGATATTGGTGCCGTATTCCCAGCGCGTGCCGGGGTCCGTCATGATCGGCGTCTTCAGCGCGGCATTCAGGCAGGTGATGATGCCGGGCGTGCCGGTCTTTTCGAGATACCTGCCGAGGTTGCCGTCCCACATATCGTAGGCGAAGCCGGCGGTGTGGGTCATCAGCTGGCGCAGCGTGATCGGCTTCTTCGCCGGCCGCAGCTGCGGCTCGCCCTTGGCGTCGAAGCCGTCGAGCACCTGCACCGCGGCGAGATCGGGCAGCAGCTTGCCGATCGGCTCATCGAGCGAGAGCTTGCCCTGCTCGACGAGCTGCATGGCGCCCGCCGAGGTCACCGCCTTGGTCATCGAGGCGATCCAGAACACGCTATCGGCCGTCATGGGATCGCTCTTGGAGAGGTCGCGCTTGCCGAACGCGCCTTCGTAAATCACGTCCTTGCCGGTGGCCGCGATGGCGACCACGCCGGGAATTTCCTTTGCCTCGCTCTTCTGGCGCAATACCTGATCGATCTGAGCCTTGCTCTGCATTGGGGGCTTCCTCCGGTGGGTTTATTGTTCTGAAGTGGGCGGATCATCCTCCCGCTTTTCCGCTCCCGCAAGCGGGCGCGATGCGAGGATGTGGCGATGTCGGGAAAGGCGGAGCCACTAGGAACGGCCCTGGTCGGCAGGCGTTCACCACGCGCGCAGATTTTGCGGGGGACTTCGCGCCAGTTCCGGTGACCTTCGGGGGCGGCCACGGTAACGTGATCGGCAGATTGATTTTCGTACCTGTTTTTTTGCATTAACGCATTCAGATCGCTGCATAAACGATGCAAGCGGATTGGGCTGGATTTGACGAAAGGATTCGTCATTTCGCCTTGCGGGGACGCAGCAATGATTTCGACATGGAGTGAATGGAAGCGCTATCCGCGGCCGGGCCGCGGCGAGAATATCGAGGCGCCGATCAGCCCGGGTCTCTACGAAGTCCGCTACGCGGGTACCGGTGCGCTGCACTCATTCGAGGCCGTCGAGAATGTGGCGCAGGCACTGGCGCTGCTGCAGACCGGCGCCAAATCCTGGTTCGGCCGACGCGACGTGCGGGTGCAGGCCGACCTCGAATACCGCACCTGCGCGACCTCGACCAAGGCGGCCGCCAAGGCCGCCGCCGAGCGCATGATCGGCCGTCGTGAAACCTACATGTCTGGCGGGGCGGTCTGACGGAAGACCCGTCATTCCGGGTTCGATGCTCGCGCATCGCCCCGGAATGACGGCGGATAGAGCCGCAATTGCGCGCCAGCAGCCTCGCGCTATCGACAATGCATCTCCACGGCTTTCCGCCTATATAGACGGCGAATACCTCCCAAAGAAATTCAAGGAGTAACGCCATGACCCCGCCCGTTGCCGCACGCGCCACTCAATCCGCAGCATCCTCCCTGCAAAGCCGCCTGAAGGACCCCTCGCTGCTGCGCGACCGCTGTTACATCGACGGCGCCTGGGTAGGCACGCCAGAATTCGCCGTCAACAATCCGGCGACCGGCGTCGAGCTGATCAAGATCCCGCAGCTGAGCGCCGATGACGCGACCAAGGCGGTCGAGGCCGCCGAGCGCGCGTTTCCGGCCTGGGCCAAGCTGACCGCGAAACAGCGCTCCAACATCTTGCGCAAATGGTTCGATCTGATCATCGCCAACCGCGAGGACCTTGCGCTGATCCTGACCTCCGAGCAGGGCAAGCCGCTGGCGGAAGCGCTCGGCGAGGTCGATATCGGCGCGGCCTATGTCGAGTTCTTTGCGGAAGAGGCGCGCCGCGTCTATGGCGAGACGATTCCGACCCAGCGTCCGGACGCGCGTCTGCTCGCGATCCGGCAGCCGATCGGTGTCTGCGGCGCCATCACGCCATGGAATTTCCCGAACTCGATGATCACCCGCAAGGTGTCGCCGGCGCTGGCCGCCGGCTGCACCGTCGTTCTGAAGCCCGCCAACGAGACGCCGCTGTCGGCGCTGGCGCTGGCGGCGCTGGCGGAAAAGGCCGGCGTGCCGAAGGGCGTGCTCAACATCATCACCGGTGATGCGCCGCCGATCGGCAAGGTGCTGTGCGAGCATCCGGCGGTACGCTTCGTCGGCTTCACCGGCTCGACCAATGTCGGCAAGATCCTGTACCGCCAGGCCTCGGTCGGCGTGAAGAAGCTCGGCCTCGAGCTCGGCGGCAACGCGCCGTTCGTGGTGTTCGACGACGCCGATATCGACGCGGCGGTCGAAGGCGCCATCGTTTCGAAATATCGCAACATGGGCCAGACCTGCGTCTGCGCCAACCGGCTCTATGCGCAGGACAAGATCTACGACCAGTTCGTCTCGAAGCTGTCGAAGAAGGTCGCGGAGATGAAGATCGGCGACGGCACCGAGCAAGGAGTGACTCAGGGGCCGCTGATCAACTTGAAGGCGGTCGAAAAGGTCGAGCGCCATATCGCCGATGCCGTCAAGGGCGGCGCCAAGATCGTGACCGGCGGCAAGCGCTCCGCGCTCGGCCGCAGCTTCTTCGAGCCGACCGTGCTGTCGGACGTGCGGCCCGACGCGCTGGTGGCGCAGGAGGAAACCTTCGGCCCGCTCGCGCCGGTGATCCGCTTCAAGGACGAGGCCGACGTGATCGCGATGTGCAATGCCTCACCGTTCGGCCTTGCCTCCTACTTCTATTCGCGCGACATCGGCCGCGTCTGGCGCGTCGCCGAGGCGCTGGAGTCGGGCATGGTCGGCGTCAACTCCGGCCTGATCACGACCGAAGTGGCGCCGTTCGGCGGCGTCAAGGAATCGGGCCTCGGCCGCGAAGGCTCGCGCCACGGCATGGAGGAATATGTCGAGATCAAATACGTGATGATGGCCGGCGTCTGATCGCCGTCATTACCTTTGAGAGTGTAGCGAGATTAGGCCGTATCGTGACGGCAACTGCCGCTGCGCACCCTCTCCCCGTTCTTGCGGGGAGACGGTTGGGGTGGGGGGCATGCCGGGCAGCATCCATTGCCGGCCCGACGGCGGCGATCACGGCGAGTGGATCAAGCTCGGCTGGGCGTTCAACGCGGAACAGATCACCGAGCCGGTTCGCGAGCCGGAACTGAATCCCTATTTCCCCGAAGTCGTGCTGCGCGCGGCGAGCCGGCTGCAGCCAAAGCTCGCGCACTATCTCGGCGCGCTGCCGCGCGACCGCGTGCATTACGGCGGCTACTATCCGATGACGAGAGAGAATTGGCCACTGATCGGGGCGGCGAAGACGCCAAGCGTGTTCCTCGCCACCGCGCTGTCGGGCTACGGCACGATGGGCGCCCGCGCCACCGGCGACCTCTGCGCCCGCGCTGTGGTCGGCGCGCCCGTGCCAGTCTTCGCCCGCAGCCTTTCGCTCGCGCGCTATGACGACAAGGCGCTGATGGGTCAGCTTGCGGCGAGCGAAAGCCGCGGGTCGCTGTAGTTCTCGCCTTCGTAGCCCGAATGAAGCGAAGCGAAATCCGGAGTCTCTCCGCATTACCTTCCCCTGAAATGGGGAGGTCGCTTTGCTCGTCAGAGCAAGCGGGTGGGGATCAGCTCTCTCCGCATGCGGCATCGCCTGCGGCTCACCCCATCCCGACCTTCCCCCTTTCAGGAAAAGGAGAAGGCTAGCGAGACGTAATCTTCAGCCGTGGCCGCTCTCAGTGCCGAAGGCGCCGTGACGGCCAACGCCGGAGGCAAAGCGCGCCGCGCCCGACAGCGTTTCGCCTGACGCTATCACGTCGAGCCCGCCGCGCATCTCGTTCCTGATCGCCTCTTCCTCGTCGAGGTCCCACTGCCGCAGCGCCGACAGCCGGTCGGCGCGCATGCATTTCTGCGGGAATCTCGCGATGTCCTTGGCGAGCGCAATGGCGTGGGCGCGGGCCTCACCCTTCGGCACCAATCGGTTCGCGAGTCCCATGCGGTGGGCTTCGGGCCCGGCAACCGGGCGTCCGGTCAGGATCATGTCGATGGCCTGCGAATGGCCGATCAGTCGCGGCAGGCGGATGGTGCCGAGATCGATCAGCGGCACGCCGAAGCGGCGGCAGAACACGCCGAAGGTTGCGTCCTCGGCCACGACGCGCATGTCGGCCCACAGCGCGAGCTCCATGCCGCCGGCGACCGCAAAGCCTTCGATCGCGGCGACCACCGGCTTCGACAACCGCAGCCGGCTCGGTCCCATCGGCGCGATCGTGTCGTGGCCGCCGACCTCGCGCTTCTTCTCGGGATCGCCCGCCGCCACCGCCTTCAAATCGGCGCCGGCGCAGAAATAGCCGCCGGTGCCGGTGAACACCGCGACCGATGCGCTCGCGTCCGCATCGAAGGCGAGAAACGCGTCATACAGCTTGCGCGCGGTGGCGCCATCGACGGCGTTGCGGTTGTGCGGACGGTTGATGGAGATAATGGTGACAGGACCGTCGCGCTCGACGAGCACGGTATCGGCATCGGACATGGGGCGCTCCCTGGGCTGTTCTTGTTGTGCCCGGAGAGTGGCATCAGAGGTGAGTTCGTTGCAATCCCGCGACAGACAGCGCAATTCCGCAGGGTGGGCAAAGCGAAGCGTGCACCGCTCGTTCCCCGTCATCCCGAGGTGCGAGCGGAGCCAGCCTCAAAGGATGAATCGGCCACCAGCCGGGCCGTCGACCCTTCGAGACGGCCGCGTTGCGGCCTCCTCAGGGTGACGGTGAAAGAGCGAACGCGCCGACGGTGCAGCTAAACCTTCAGCTCGCTTCCCGTCACGCGGCGATACGCTTCCAGATACCGCTTGCTCGTCGCATCCACCACGCTCGCTGGCAGCGGCGGAGCGGGCGCATCGCCGTTCCAGCGGCCGGCGCGGCGCTCGACGTCAAGATAGTCGCGCAGTGGCTGCTTGTCGAAGCTCGGCTGCGGCTGGCCGGGCTTGTAGGCATCGACCGCCCAGAAGCGCGACGAATCCGGCGTCATCACCTCGTCGATCAGGATGATGCGGCCGTCCTTGTCGCGGCCGAACTCGAACTTGGTGTCGGCGATGATGATGCCGCGGGCGCGGCTGGTCTGCTCGCCGTAGCCATAGACGTCGCGCGCCATCTTCTCCAGCGTCGCGGCCACGTCGACACCGACGATCTCGCGCACCCGCTTAACCGTGATGTTCTCGTCATGGCCGGCCTCGGCCTTGGTCGCCGGGCTGAAGATCGCGGGTTCGAGCTTCTGGCTCTCGACCAGGCCGGCCGACAGCTTCTCGCCGGCAAGCGTGCCCTCGGCCGCGTATTCCTTCCAGGCCGAGCCGGAGATGTAGCCGCGGATCACGCATTCGATCGGAAACACCGTGGTGCGCTTGCACAGCATCGCGCGGCCGAGGATGTCGGCGCGATGGTCCTTCAGTTCAGGCACCGCGCGGATGATCTCGTCGGCATCGGCGCTGATCATGTGATGCGGCACGGAGTCCTCGAGCTGCCGGAACCACCAGGCGCTGATCTGGGTCAGCACCGCGCCCTTCATCGGTATGGTTTCCGCCATCACCACGTCGAATGCCGAGATGCGATCGGTGGTCAGCAGCAGCACACGATCGTCGCCGACGGCGTAGATATCGCGCACCTTGCCGCGGCCGATCCGGGGCAGGGGCAAATCGCTGGATAGCATCGCGGTCATGGCGTGATCTTTCTAGGTGGCTTTTCAAAATAGGTGGCTTGCAAAGACGAGCGCCCGCACACGGCCGTGCGGGCGTTCGAGATTATCACAGGAATTAGCTCACTCCGGCAGCGGAATGAACTCGTGTTCGTGCGGAACCTGCGCGAAACGGCCGGTTTTCCAGTCCTGTTTGGCCTGCTCGATCCGCTCCTTGGATGACGAGACGAAATTCCACCAGATATGGCGCGGCCCTTCCAGGGCGTCGCCGCCGAGGAACATCATGCGGGTCGGCCGCAGCGTCTTGACGGTGATGCGGTCGCCGGGCCGGAAGATCAGGAGCCGCGGCCCCTCGTGGCGGTCGCCCGCGATGTCGACCTCGCCGTCGACGAGATAGATCGCGCGCTCCTCATGGTCGGGGTCGAGCGGCACCGAGGTGCCGGCCTTCGCGGTCACCTCGGTGTAGAACCAGGGCGAGACCATGCTGACCGGCGAGGTGATGCCGAATGCCGAGCCGGCGATGATGCGCGCGGTGAAGTCGCGCTCGGAGATCATCGGCAGATCGCCGGCGCCATAGTGCTGGAACGACGGCGCGATCTCCTCCTTGCCCGCCGGCAGCGCGATCCAGCTTTGCAGGCCCAGCATCTTCTGGCCGTCGCGGCGCTGCACGTCGGGGGTGCGCTCGGAATGCGCGATGCCGCGGCCTGCGGTCATCAGGTTCATCGCGCCGGGCTGGATCTCCTGGATGTTGCCCTCGCTGTCGCGGTGCATGATGCTGCCGTCGAACAGATAGGTGACGGTGGCGAGCCCGATATGCGGATGCGGCCGCACGTCCATGCCCTTGCCGGCGAGATACTGCACCGGCCCGAAATGGTCGAAGAAGATGAAGGGTCCGACCATCTGCCGCTTGCCGTGCGGCAGCGCGCGGCGCACGGCAAAGCCGTCGCCGAGATCGCGGGTGCGCGGGACGATGATCAGATCCAGCGCGTCGCAGGTCTTGGGATCGCCGAGTTCGGGATCGGTCGAGGGCTGCCAGCTCATGTCGGACTCCTTACAGTAGTGTAGCGATGATACTCTTTTGCCGTGATCATACTCTCTATCCGTCGTCCCGGCCAAGCCAACGGGTTGGCGCGAAGCGCCGCCCGATGACAGGCTCCGCGCGAGCCGGGGCCTATAACCACCGATGCTAGTCTTGCGAAGGCTGGGGCCCCAGCTTTCGCTAGCAACACACATCGGTGGTTATGGGTCCCTGCTTTCGCAGGGACGACGAATTACTTGTGGCTTGCACCTGCTCCCGATGGCAGCAAGTTCAAACTTGGAAACCGGAGACAGTCATGGTTTCTCTGATCAAGCCAGGCGCAAGTCTGCTGCAGGTCGACGGTCCCGTGATCGAGACCGCGCGGCTCATCCTGCGGCCGTGGCGCGCATCGGATATTGCTGCGAACACGCGGATGCTGTCCGATCCCGAGACGGCGCGCTTCATTACGCCGGATCACCAGCCGGTCACGTCTGAGCTGAAGGGCTGGCGCAATGCCGCCGTCATCTCGGGCCACTGGGCGCTGCACGGCTTCGGCATGTTCGCGGTGGAGGAGAAATCTTCCAGCCGCTGCATCGGCCGCGTCGGCCCGTATTATCCGCCGGAATGGCCCGGCTTCGAGGTCGGCTGGGGCATCGCCAAAGAGTATCGCGGCAAGGGCTATGCGGTGGAAGCGGCGCGTGCCGCGATCGACTTTGTGTTCGCGAACTTCACGGTCGACCGCATTATCCATTGCATCGATCCGGCCAACGCAGCTTCCCAGGCCGTGGCGCGGCGGCTAGGTGCCGTGAATGAGGGGCCGGGCCAGCTCGAGGGTGATGTCGTCGACATCTGGGGGACGTCGCGTCAACGCTGGCAGCGCGAGCCATCTTGAAAAACCACGTTCGACCGACGATTGTCCGGCGATGACATCGGCTGCTTCACATTGGGCCGCACTTGAACTCTGCCTGCGCAGCGCCAGCGTGGCGCTGCTGCTGGTGCTTGCCGCCTTGCTGCTCACTGATTTTCGCAAGGCGCTTGCCGGGCGCCTTGCGGCCGCCTTCGCGCTCGGTTCGGCCGCGCATGCGGTGACCGCCTCGATCGGTGCCGGGCCGCCGGTCTCGGACTGGCATGCGCCACTGATCGCGCTCTCGACCGGCGATATCGTGGTGTTCTGGCTGTTCACGCGCGCGCTGTTCGATGACGCGTTTCAGCTGCGCTGGTGGCACGGCCTGATCTGGGCCGCGGTCGTGGCCTACAGCTTCGTCAGTTGCATGTGGATTGCACCCGCCGGTCACGCGCGGATCGCGATCATCATGGTCAATTCGCTCACGCTCGTCTTCGTTGCGCTCGCGGTGGCGCAAACCATCGGATCGTGGTCGGCGGATCTGGTCGAGCGTCGCCGACGTGTCCGCGTCTTCATCGTCGCCGCGTCTGCGCTGTACGGCGGAATGAACGCGCTGCTGCAGATTGCCTATGCCGGCAGCCGCGTGACCGTGGAATGGGCCAACCTAGTGAACGCGGCCGTGCTCACCGCCATCGTGGCCGCAATCACCTGGGCGATGGTGCGCGTCGACGGCGCCGACCTGTTCACGGTGCCGGCGGAGGCCGTCGTGCCGACGAAGCCGGCCGCGGCCGAGGAGGCGGCCGACCGCAAGCTGGTCGATGCCCTGATGCGGCTGATGGCGGACGAGCGGATCTACCGCCATGACAACGTCACCATCGGCGCGCTGGCGACCCGGTTGAAAATCCCTGAATATCGTCTCCGACGGCTGATCAACCAGCGGCTCGGCTACCGCAACTTCAATGTCTTCTTGAACAACCACCGGATCGAGGAGGCCAAGGCGGCGCTCGCCGATCCCTCCCAAGCCGAAGTCCCGGTCATCACCATCGCCATGGACGCCGGCTTCCAGTCGCTCGGCCCCTTCAACCGCGCCTTCAAGGCGACGACCGGCGTGACCCCGACAGAGTACCGGAAGCTGAAGGCAAGCGCGGTGTAGATGTCCTGCTTGCGGCGGATACCGCTGCACCCTCTCCCCTTGTGGGAGAGGGTGGATTCGATGCGGTAGCATCGAAGCCGGGTGAGGGGTTTGTCTCCTCGGATAGAGAGAGACCCCTCATCCGTCGCGGACTTCGTCCGCGCCACCTAAGAGGCGTCGCGATTACAGGCCCTTGTAATCGCTGTAGAATTCCAGAATCGACCAGTCGCCTCCAATCCTCGACCAGCCCGATTTCCAAATCCGGCGAGCGCTCTCCCGTCCCCGGCGGCCCGATCCGGCCACGCGCCCGTTGCGCCATGCCGGAGGATCCCGTGACCCGTCGAAAGCTCTTTCTCATTCTCGCCGCCACCGCCGCCTTCGGTGCGTTGGCGCTGTCCGCCGCCCGCGCCCGCGATGTGCCTGAGGTCGCGACCGGCTTTGTCGCCAACGTGATCTGCTCGGAGACCTTCGTCAGCGGGCTCGACCCCAGGCGAAACCTGACCGAGACCACTGACGCGATGCCGGGGGCCGGCCTGATCACTTGGGCGATGGACACCGAGGTCGACCTCGACCGCAAGGACGTCACCGTGACGCTGTTCGGGCTTGGCCGCAGCCATGCAGTCTATCGCGAGGGCATGGGCTGCACGCTCGAACATGACGAGACGCTGGGCGAGACTGCGTTGCCGCCTTTGAGGCCGCAGGCCGCGCTGCTGCCCGAGATCGCCGGCCCCGCGCTCGTCGCGCCGCAAACCCCGCAGCTTGCGGCTGCGCTCGACCGCGCCTTTGCCGAGCCGGCCGAGCCGCCGTTCCGCCGCACCCGCGCTGTCGTCGTGATGAAGGACGGCCGCATCGTCGCCGAGCGCTACGCCGCCGGCGTTGGCACCGACACGCCGCTGCTCGGTTTCTCCGCGACCAAATCGGTGATCTCGGCGCTGATCGGAATCCTGGTGCGCGAGGGCAGGCTGACGCGCGACCAGCCGGTCCCAATCGCGGCCTGGCGGAATCCTGACGATCCGCGCCACGCGATCACGGTCGACGAGCTGTTGCGCCACACCGCGGGCCTCGCACTCGGCAGTTCGCTGCAGGCGTCGCTGGCATCCGTGCTCGAGCCGGTCAACCGCATGAAGTTCATGGAATCGGATATGGCCGCCTTCGCCGAGAGCGCTCCGCTGGAGAGCGCGCCCGGCCGGGTCTGGAACTATCACGACGGCAACTACTTGATCCTCTCGCACCTGATCCGCAACGCCGCCGGCGGGCATGCGACTGATGTGATGCGCTTCGCGCGTGAGGAGCTGTTCGGACCGCTCGGCATGCGCAATGTCGTGATGCAGTTCGATGCTGCGGGCACGCCGGAAGGATCGGGCGCGATGATGGCGAGCGCGCGCGACTGGGCGCGCTTGGGTCAGCTCTATCTCAATAACGGCGTGGCCGGCGGCAAGCGTATCCTGCCCGAGGGCTGGGTGAAATACTCGGCATCGCCGACGCCGAATGCCTGGGTCGGCTATGGCGCGGGCTTCTGGACCAATCTCGGCGACAGCTTTGGCGCTCGCTTCCGTGTCGAGCACGGCTGGCCGCGCGATGCCTTCTTCGCCAAGGGCACGATCGGGCAATATGTGATTATCGTGCCGTCGCAGCACCTCGTCATCGTCCGCCTCGGCCGCTCGCCGAACATGCCGCCCGAGGCGGACGGCGTGTTCGATCTGGTCCGTGACGTCGTCACAGCGACGTCTGCAAGTGCGCGGCTCGCGGGCGGCAATTGACCGGCATGTCACACAACACCCGCGCGATCGTGAATTGAATCTCGGCCTCCGGAATTTTCTGATGCGATGGCGCATCTCGTGAGGAGGCGCGCCATAGTTTCTTGAAGCACGCGTCAACCGGAGACCATCATGCCGAAAGCCTACTGGATCGTGCACGTCACGGTTCACGATGAAGCGCGCTATCCCGAATATCTCGCCGCCGCGATGCCGGTGTTCGAAAAGTACGGCGCCAATTTCATCGTGCGCAACGGCCCCTATGACGTGATGGAAGGCGCAACGCGCCAGCGCAACTTCGTCATCGAATTCAGGGACCGCGCCACTGCGATGGAATGCTACACCTGCCCGGAATATCAGGCCGCGAAGGTGATCCGGCAGAAATATTCAGAGGGGGATTTTGTGATTATCGATGGAGCGGAGTAGGACGCGCCGTCATTCCAGGGCATGCGAAGCATGAGCCCGGAATCCATTTCGCCACGCGGGCGATGACACCGCGCTGTTTGACTTCTTGAATTACGACGCATCCCCGCCGTCGTCGTCCCGGCGAAGGCCGGGACCCATTACCCCAAATGAGACTTGTTGCGCGACGCTGGGGCCACGATCCCCTTCATGATCAAATGCGGTGGTTATCGGTCCTGGCTTTCGCCAGGACGACAGCTGTGGGCGTGGCGTGCAGCCTGCGCCTCGACGGCCTGCTTACTGCCTTCCCAGCTGCGTCGCCTTCTCCACGCGATCGAAGCGCTCCAGCGTCAGGATGGCGTCGGCGAGCTGGTCGGCGCGCTTGTCGAGCACCGGGCGGGCCAGCGTCAGGAACTTCTGCTGCATCGCCTTTGCGTCGGGGAACGAGGTCGGCTCGCCGGAGGGATCGGCATAGAGGCGCTCATGGGTGCCGTCATCTGTCGTGATCGAGACGCGGGCGCCGAACGGATGGGTGCGGCCGACCTCGAGCCGGTCGTCCTGCACCACGTCGAACTTGTCGGCGAGCGCGTCGATGGCCGCATCGCCCAGCCGGTCGTAGTCGTCCCAGCCGAAATGGCCCTGGTCGAGTGCGATCGCGCCGGTGAAGAACATCGAGAACTGGCCGCCGACCACCGAGGTCGGGTGGCGCTTGGTGGCGGCGTCGCCGGTCAGCGTGATGCCGTTGCGGTGCAGACCGATCTCGACCTTCCTGATCTGGTCCGGCGTCAGGTTGTGCTCGCGCCGCATCGCGATCAGCGCGTCGATCGCGGCGTGAGTGTAGCGGCAGCTCGGATACGGCTTCACGCCGATCTTCAGCGTCTCGTAGGTGTGGCCCAAGTCCGCCACCGCCTTGTCCGGATGCGCATCGTCGCTGTAGCCGACCAGCAGGCCGTGCTTGCCTTCGACCGACTCGCTCGAGCCGATGAAGTCGTTGCGCGCCAGGGTCGCGGCGATCACGCCGTTCATCGCGGCGGCACCGACCTGGTAGCGCTTGTTCCAGGCGCCGTTGACCAAAAATTGCAGCGAGCCCGCGGCCTGGCTGCCGGAGACGCCGAACGCGGAAACGATCTGCTCCTTCGACAGGCCGAACAGCTTGGCCGCCGCCGCGGCAGCGCCATAGGTGCCGGCGGTCGCGGTCGGATGGAAGCCGCGGGCGTAATGCGAGGTCGGGTCGAGTGCGTTGCCGAGCCGGCAGCACACTTCATAGCCGGCGACGATCGCGGTCAGCACGTCGCGGCCGGAGGCGCCGACCATCTCGCCGACCGCAAACGCGGCGGGCACCACCGGTGCGCTCGGATGCAGCGAGGAATCGGCATGGGTGTCGTCGAAGTCGAGCGAATGGCCGAGCGCGCCGTTGAGCAGCGCCGCGACCGCCGGGGTCCAGGTCTTGGTGTCGCCGAATACGGTGGCCTCGCCCTTGCCGTCGAGCGCCAGCGCCTCCAGCATCTTCATCAGCGACGGCGTCGATTCCGCATCGCGCCGGGCGCGGATGGTGCTGCCGAGGAAATCCAGCGTCAAAACCTTGGCGCGCTCCAGCACCTCCGGCGGAATGTCGGAATATTTCAGGTCGGCGACGTAGGCGGCGAGCGTTGCGGTTTCGTGGGCCATCGTGTTTCCTCAATTTTGCGGCGCAGGGTAGGCGGGCAGGTCAGGCCTTTCAAGCCACCTTGCCGCCGCGGGCAGTTGCCATGCTCCAGATCGGTTAGCTTCAGGTCGGTTAGCTTCAAGTCATGTAACACGGGCCTTTCCTTTGATTGCGGATCACGGTGCATGAGGACCTTCGCAAAACGCATGTTCGACCAGCTCTGGGCTCGCAAGACGCAGCTGGCGCTGGCGGTCCGGATCGCGTCCGCCGGCGTGGCGGCCTATACCATCGCGCTGGCGCTCAACCTGATGCTGCCGCTCTGGGCGGTGCTGACCTCGCTGATCGTGACCCAGATGAGCGTCGGCCGCTCGCTGAAGGCCAGCCGCGACTACATGCTCGGCACTATCGGCGGTGCCGTCTATGGCGGCGCGATCGCGGTGTTGATCCCGCATTCCGGCGAGGGCAGCCTGCTGGCGCTGCTGGTGCTGGCGATCGTGCCGCTGGCCTTCATCGCCGCGCTCAATCCGAGCCTGAACTCGGCGACGGTGACGGCGGTGATCGTGTTGCTGCTGCCGACGATGCATCACTCCAACCCGCTGGACTCCGCGATCGACCGCGTCCTCGAGGTGACGGTCGGCGCGCTCACCGGGCTTCTGATCTCGTTCCTGGTGCTGCCGTCGCGCGCGATCAGCCAGATCAGGGTCAACGGATCGAAGCTGCTGGAACTGCTGTCGGCGGCGTTCGCCGAATTGCTCGCCGGCCTGACCCGCGGCCTCGACAACGACGCGCTGCACCGGATCCAGGACGGCATCGGCACCGCGGTGACCAATCTGCACGCGACCGGCCTCGAGGCCGAGCGCGAGCGCTCCATGCATCTGTCATCAGGACCGGACACCGGCCCGTTGCTGCGGACAATCCAGCGGCTGCGGCACGACGTCGTGATGATCGGGCGGGCCTGCGTGGTGCCGCTGCCGGCCGATATCCAGGCGAGGCTGGCGCGCCCATTGGCAGACGTCAGCAAGGCGATCGTGACTTACATGGTGGCGGTCGCGACCGCTCTGCGCGCCGGCAGCGGCCCGGCCGACATGGCGCCGGTCGATGCGGCGCTGCACGCCTATAGCGAGGAGGTCGCCGCGGTGCGCAGGGATGGCCTGATCCGCGGCCTGCCGGTCGATGCCGCCGAGCGCTTCTACGCGCTCGGCTTCTCGCTCGACCAGATGCGGCAGAATCTCAACGACCTCAAGCGCTGCCACGGCAATTGGTGCACCAACGCCGACGCCTCCGAGAAGATCGTCGCCGACACGCCGGAGAAGAGCGCGGCTTGAGATCGAGTACTACTTCAGCGTCCGGCCTTGCGCAGCATCGCGGGCACGATCAGGCGATGGAACGGCAGGATCACCGCGAGATAGGCGCGCCCGAACCAGTTGTGGGTCAGCACCAGCGTGGTCGCGGTAATGCTGCGCACAGCTCCCGCGGAGGCGACGTCGACGACGAGCCGGAAGTCGAGATGCTTGTCGTTGAATCCCGCGACTAGCCGCTCCGGCGTCTCGCTGACCACCGGAAAGATGCCGATCATATCGCGTGTCGCGCCGTCGGCTGCGCCCGAGGTTTTCAGGCCAAGCGGCGCGACGATGAAATTACGCAGGGCAAGCAGCCATTCGATCCAGTGCGGCTGCCGCGCCACCATCGCCTCGGCGGCGTGCCGCGCATCGAGGTCGGGGCGCGCGGTCGCGATGCGGAACGCGTCGACGAACTGCGCGCCGGCGAGCAGCGCGGCGGAATCCACGTTCGGCGTGACCTCGTCGACCCTCATTTGCCCAGTCTGCGTGCCAGCAGGCGGAAACGCAAGACAAGGAGGGTCGCATAGACCGCCGTCCCGAGCGACAGCCCGATCCAGACACCGGCGGCGTCGAGCTTGACCCAGAAGGCGAGCGCGGAGGCCGACGCGAAGCCGATCAGCCAATAGCTGATGACGGCAAACAGCAGCGGCACCTGGGTGTCGTTCATGCCGCGCAGCGCGCCCGCGGTGGTGGTCTGGATGCCGTCGGCGATGAAGAAGGTCGCGCCAATCAACAGCAGCGCCGCGGTGAGCTGCGCGGTGGTATCGGAGGCCTCGCCGAGGAACAGCGCCGCGATCTCGAAGCGGGCCAGGATCACCGCGAACGTCATGATGCTCATGAAGATGCCGCTGAGCGCGATCGCGACAAAGCCGGCGCGCTGCACCGCGTCGGTATCGCGGCGGCCGACGGCCTGACCGACCCGCACGGTAGCGGCCATGCTGACGCCGAACGGCACCATGAACAGGATCGCCGCGATCTGCAGCGCGATCTGGTGCGCGGCCAGCGCCGTGGTGCTGATCAGCCCCATCAGCAGGCCGGCCGCGCCGAACAGGCCGTACTCCAGCAGGAAAGCGATCGAGATCGGCGCGCCGACGGCGACCAGCTTGCCCATCAGCGGCCAGTCGATGCGCCAGACGCGGCTGAATACGTGGTACTTGCGGAACGGGCGGCGGCGCGCCGCGAACCACACGCCGGCAAGGAAGGTGCCGAGATTGACGATCGTGGTCGCAAGCCCGGCGCCGAACATGCCGAGTTCGGGCATGCCCCATTTGCCGTAGAGCAACAGGTAGACCATCAGCGCATTGGCCGGGATCGCCGCGAGCGTGATCCACAGCACCGGCTCCGGCCGGTTCACCGCGCTCATGAAGCCGCGGAGCGCGATGAACCACAGCGCCGGCAGGATACCCCAGGCGAGACCGAACAGATATTGCTGCGCCAGATGCGCGGTGGCCTGGGTCTGGCCGAGCATAAGCAGGATGCGCTCGCCCTGGAACGGCAGCGCCATCAGCGGCAGCACCATGAAGAAGCCGGCCCACAGGCCGACGCGGAGCGCGCGCCGCATCACGCGCGGGTTGCGCGCGCCGAACGCCTGCGCGGCCAGGGGCGAGACCGCCGACATCATGCCCATGCCAATGGTGAAGCTGACGAAATACACGGTGTGCGCCAGCGCCGCGGCGGCGACGTTTTCGCTGCCGAGCCGGCCGATGAAGGCGAGATCGGTCGTCATCATCGCGATCTGCCCGAGCTGCGTCAGCGCGAGCGGCACCGCGAGCTTCAGCGTTTCCGCGAGCTCGGCCGTGAACAGGTTGCGAGGGACGACAACGGCCGCGTTCGGCGCGGCCGGGTCGATCTTGTCGATGCAGGTCATGACGGCACGCTTAGCACGGCAAACCGGCCGGAAGGATGGCCAAGCTGCCGCAGGGAATCACGATCGCGCGGGAATCCGCCTGATCTTGGCGCCGAGGGCGTTGAGCCGCTCATCGATCCGCTCATAGCCGCGCTCGATCTGGTCGGCGTTGTTGATTGTGGAGGTGCCCTCGGCACACACCGCGGCCAGCAGCATCGCCATACCGGCCCGGATGTCGGGCGAGTTCATCGGCGCGCCGCGCAGCCGGCTGGGGCCGGCGACGATCGCGCGGTGCGGGTCGCACAGCACGATGCGGCCACCCATCGCGATCAGGTTGTCGACGAAGAACATCCGGGATTCGAACATCTTCTCGTGCATCAGGATGACACCGTCGCACTGCGTCGCGGTGACGATCGCGATCGACATCAGGTCGGCCGGGAAGGCCGGCCAGGGCTGGTCCTCGAGCTTCGGCACATGGCCGCCGAAATCGTCCTGGATCTTCATGGTCTGGCCGGACGGTACGACGAGGTCGTCGCCCTCGATGCCGCAGACGATGCCGAGCCGCTCAAAGCCCATCCGGATCGAGCGCAGATGCTCGACGCCGGCGCGCGCGATGCGCAGCGGCGAGCGGGTCACCGCGGCGAGCCCGATCAGCGATCCGACCTCGATATGGTCGGGCTGGATCGCGAAAGTCGTGCTGCCGAGCGTTGCCGGCCCGTGCACGATGATGGTGTTGGTGCCGACACCTTCGATCCTGGCGCCGAGCGCGATCAGGAAATTGGCGAGGTCCTGCACATGCGGCTCGGAGGCCGCGTTGCGCAGATAGGTGGTGCCGCGGGCGGCGACCGCGGCGACCAGCGCGTTCTCCGTCGCGGTGACGCTGGGCTCGTCGAGGAACACGTCGGCGCCCTTCAGCCGCGTGGCGCGGAATTCGAGCCGGTGCGTCGCGGTGACGGTGGCGCCGAGCTGCTCGAAGGCCAGGAAGTGCGTGTCGAGCCGGCGGCGGCCGATCACGTCGCCGCCGGGCGGCGGCAGCGCGACCTCGCCGCAGCGGGCGAGCAGCGGGCCTGCGAGCAGGATCGAGGCGCGGATGCGCGCGCATAGCGCCGGATCGAGATCGGCGGCGCGGATCTCCCTGGCATGAATCTGCAGCGTGTTGCGCTCGGTCCATTCGGCGGTGGCGCCGACCGAGCGGCACAATTCGACCAGCGTTTCGGTGTCGCGGATGCGCGGCACGTTGGTCAGCGTGACCGGGTGCTCGGTGAGCAGTGCCGCGGCGATGATCGGCAGCGCGGAGTTCTTGTTGCCCGACGGCTCGATGGTGCCCGAAAGGCGGCGGCCGCCTTCGACGATGTATTGGATCGGCGGCACGCGGAATGTCCCCTAACGCATCATTCAGACTGGGCCATTGGAAATTCCGCAACGGAATCAACGGCCGTGCGGCACCGTAACACAACTGGCGGCGCAGCTTCCACACGAAAGGTAGCGCCGCGACGGCGCCGAAAAGCGCACACCCGCTTGGCCGTGCGCGGAACCTAGATGTCGATGGTTGCGCTGAGCGAATTGTCCTGGATGAACTCACGGCGCGGCTCGACCACGTCGCCCATCAGCTTGGTGAAGATATCGTCGGCCTCGTCGACCTCCTTGATCTTCACCTGCAGCAGCGAGCGCGCCTCGGTGTCCAGCGTGGTCTCCCAGAGCTGCTCCGGGTTCATCTCGCCGAGACCTTTGTAGCGCTGCAGCGAGATGCCCTTGCGGGCGGCGTCGGTCACGGCCTCGAACAGGTCGATCGGGCCGTGGATGATCTGCTCGGCATCCTTGCGCCGCAGCTTGCCCGCGCGCACGTAGATCTCTTGCAGTTCGGTCGCGTATTCATCGAGCTTGCGGGCGTCGGCCGAGCCGAGAAACGCGTCGTCGATCACGGCGAATTCCCTGACCCCGCGCACGGTGCGCTCGAACTGGAACCCCTGGCCTTCCGTGAAGGTGCCGATCCAGCCTCGCTCGACCTCTTCGGCCACGGCGTCCAGCCGCTTGGCGATGTATTCGGCCGCCGAATTGGCGGTGGCGATATCGCTCGTGATCCTGGGATTGAGCACGCCCGCGATCGCGGCCTGCTCGATGACGGCGCGATTATAGCGGCTATGCAGGTTGCGCAGCACCGAGCGGATGACCCGGGCGTCCTCGACCAGCGACAGCAGATCACGGCCCGAGCGGTCGTCGCCGGAGGCCGGCTTGAAGACGCATTCGTCGAGCCCGGTCGAGATCAGGTAGTCCTCGAGGGCGCGCTCGTCCTTCAGGTATTGCTCGGACTTGCCGCGCGAGACCTTATAGAGCGGCGGCTGGGCGATATAGAGATAACCGCCATCGATGATCGAGCGCATCTGACGATAGAAGAAGGTCAGCAGCAGCGTGCGGATATGGGCGCCGTCGACGTCGGCGTCGGTCATCACGATGATCTTGTGATAGCGCAGCTTGTCGACCGAGAAATCGTCGCTGATGCCGGTGCCGAGCGCGGTGATCAGCGTGCCGATCTGCTCGGACGACAGCATCTTGTCGGGACGGACGCGCTCGACATTGAGGATCTTGCCGCGCAGCGGCAGCACCGCCTGGAATTCGCGGTTACGGCCCTGCTTGGCGCTGCCGCCTGCCGAGTCGCCCTCGACGATGAACAGTTCGGATTTGGCCGGGTCCTTCTCCTGGCAGTCGGCGAGCTTGCCGGGCAGCGAGGAGACGCTGAGCGGATTCTTGCGGGTCAGCTCGCGGGCCTTGCGCGCAGCCTCGCGGGCCGCGGCGGCCTGGATCACCTTGCCGACGATCTCCTTGGCTTCCTTCGGATTCTCCTCGAACCAGGCGGCCAGCGCCTCGTTCAGGACGTTCTCGACCACCGGTCGAACCTCCGAGGACACCAGCTTGTCCTTGGTCTGCGACGAGAATTTCGGATCGGGCACCTTCACCGACAGCACCGCGGTGAGGCCTTCGCGGCAATCGTCGCCGGTCAGCGCGATCTTTTCCTTCTTCGCATTGGCCTCGGCATAGCCGTTGACCTGGCGCGTCAGCGCGCCGCGGAAGCCGGCCAGATGGGTGCCGCCGTCGCGCTGCGGAATGTTGTTGGTGAAGCACAGCACGTTCTCGTGGTAGCTGTCGTTCCACCACAGCGCCGCCTCGACGCCGATGCCGTTGGCTTCCGAACGCACCATGATCGGTGCCGGCACGATCGCCTTCTTGTTGCGGTCGAGATATTTGACGAATTCCTCGACGCCGCCGGAATAGTGCATCTCCTCGCGCTTCTCGACCGCGTGACGCATGTCGGAGAGCACGATGTTGACGCCGGAATTGAGGAAGGCGAGCTCGCGCAGCCGGTGCTCTAGCGTCGCGAAATCATATTCGATGTTCTTGAAGGTCTCGACCGAGGCGAGGAAGGTGACCTCGGTGCCGCGCTTGCCTGGGGCATCGCCGACCACTTTGAGCGGCGCCACGGCATCGCCGTGCGCGAATTCGATGTAGTGCTCCTTGTCGTCGCGCCAGATCCGCAGCGCGAGCTTGCTGGAGAGCGCGTTGACGACGGAGACGCCGACGCCGTGCAGGCCGCCGGAAACCTTGTAGGAGTTCTGGTCGAATTTTCCGCCGGCGTGCAGTTGGGTCATGATGACCTCGGCTGCCGAGACGCCCTCTTCCTTGTGGATGCCGACCGGTATGCCGCGTCCGTCGTCGTACACGGTGACGGAATTGTCGGCGTTGAGGGTGACCAGGACGCGGCTGGCATGGCCCGCCAGCGCCTCGTCGATGGCGTTGTCGACGACCTCGTAGACCATGTGGTGCAGGCCGGAACCGTCGTCGGTATCGCCGATATACATGCCGGGGCGCTTGCGGACGGCGTCGAGGCCCTTCAGCACCCGGATCGATTCCGCGCCATATTCGGCCGGAACGGGATGCTCAGATTCGGCAGGGGTCTGCCGGGCAGGTTCAGTCATGTGAGGCCTTCGAGGATATCCGAATCAGCCGCGCAATATGAGGCGCTGATTCCGCTATTTGTGCCATGAAAGAGGGGTTGCGCCTAGCGCAAAGTCTCCATCTACAAACTATTGAATAAATAGGATTTTTTAGGCCTGTTTCAAGGCTTTCAAAGGCGGATTCCGAGGGCTTTGAAAAGCCCGATTCGGTGGCGGATTCGGAGCCCCTATCGAGGCCGATTCTGCGCCGCCAGAAACATGATGAGACCAAGCTGAATTGGAGCGACTTCGGAGGTTCGCTTCTCCCCGCTGGGCAGGGCGAACCGGGGCGAGGGATGCTCGCGTAATTTCGGAATATTAGAATATTGTTCCTGAGTTGCCCGACGTGTCAAGCTGCTTGGTCGAACGCCTGCCGCCGCTGGCCACTTTGCATGGGGTTGTTTTCGATATTTTGGCAATGCGCTCTGCGACGGCGCCATCGCTTCAGATTGCCCTAGACTAGCCAATCAGCCGCGCCGCGTGGCGCGGCCGGATTCGACGTCGAAAATCTCTCCTCGCGGGCCGATATCGACGAACGCCGCGGGATCGGCGCCGGTCATCCAGACCTGCGCGCCGAGCTTGGCGAGCTCGTCGAACAGCGCCTTGCGGCGGTTCGGATCGAGATGGGCGACGACCTCGTCGAGCAGCAGCAGCGGCACGATGCCGGTCATCTCCGCGACCATCGTGGCGTGCGCCAGCACCAGCCCGATCAAGAGCGCCTTCTGCTCGCCGGTCGAGGCGTCACGCGCCGGCATGTTCTTCGGCGCGTAGACCACCTGCAGATCGGTCAGATGCGGGCCGTCGAGCGTGCGCCCGGCGGCGGCATCGCGCGGCCGGCTGGCGCGCAGGATCTCGCGGTAGCGGTCCTCCACCGCCGTTGCAGGCTCCTGCAGCAGCGCATTCTCCATCCAGCCGTCGAGCATGATCTCGGCGGAGGGGAAGGCCGAGGCCGCGCCGCGCTCGCGCAGCATCACGGCGAGCTTGGCGGCGGTCTGGCCGCGTGATGCGGCGACCGCGACCGCAAGCTCGGCGGTCTCGCGCTCGATCGCATCACACCAATGGTCGTCATAGTTGCGCACCTCGAGCAGCCGGTTGCGCGAGCGCAGCGAGCGCTCCAGTGCCGAGACGCGGCTGGAATGCTCGGAATCGATCGCCAGCACCAGGCGGTCGAAGAAGCGCCGCCGTTCCGAGGCGGCGCCCATGAACAGGCCGTCCATCGCCGGCGTCAGCCACACGATGCGCAGATGATCGCCGAACGCGGTTGCGGACCCCACCGGTTCGCGGTCGATGCGGCAGCGCCTTGTGTTGCCGGCGTCACCGGTCGGCGGATCGATACCGGTGCCGAGCGTCGCAAGGCCGAGCGCGCCCTCGACTTCGGCCGAGACCGCCCAGGAGCCGTCGCCCTGGTTGTCGGCGATGTCCTCCAGCGTCGCGCGGCGCAGGCCGCGGCCCGGCGACAGAAACGAGACCGCTTCCATACAATTGGTCTTGCCGGCGCCGTTCGGCCCGACCAGCACCACCATGTCGCCGGCGACCTGCAGCGTCGCCGTCCGGTAATTGCGGAAATGCGTCAGCGACAGGCGGTGAATGCGGGACGGGGTCATGTTACCTTGTCATTGCCGGGCTTGACCCGGCAATCCATCGTCCGCGTCAGCGGACAATTTCATCATATAAGTCTCTCCAGTCGGGATTGCCGGCAACGATCAGATCGATCTTCCACTCACGCGACCAGTGCTTGATATTCTTCTCGCGCTGAAGGGCGGCGGCAATCGTCTCGTGTGCCTCAAAATAGACGAGCGTCTTGATGCCGTACTTCTTGGTAAAGCCCTCGGCCAGACCTTCGCGATGCTCGTAGACGCGCTGGACCAGATTATTGGTTACACCGACGTAAAGGGTTCCACCGGGCTTGCTGGCGAGGATGTACACCCAATAGGTCATCTCTTGCTCGATGGATGGCCGGGTCAAGCCCGGCCATGACGAGAAGGAGGAATCACACCCGCATCGGCATCAGCACGTAGAGCGCGCCCTTGCTGTCGCGGTCCTGCACAAGGGTCGGCGAGCCGGGATCGGCGAGCTTCAGCACTGCGACCTCGCCCTCGATCTGGGCGGCGATGTCGAGCAGATAGCGCGAGTTGAAGCCGATATCGAGCGCGTCGGAGGCGTACTCGACCTCGAGCTCCTCGGTGGCGCTGCCGGAATCCGGGTTGGTGACCGAGAGCACCAGCTTGCCCGCGGACAGCGCGAGCTTCACCGCGCGGCCGCGTTCGCTGGAAATCGTCGAGACGCGGTCGACGGCGGCCTCGAAATCCTTCTTGTCGACGACGAGTTCCTTATCGTTGTTCTGCGGGATGACGCGGCCATAGTCCGGGAAGGTGCCGTCGATCAGCTTCGAGGTCAGCACCACGTTGCCGAGCGTAAAGCGGATCTTGCCGTCCGACAGCTCGATCGAGATCTCGGCGTCGTCGCCCTCGATCAGCCGCTGCACCTCGCCGACCGTCTTGCGCGGGACGATCACGCCGGGCATGCCGGTTGCGCCCTTGGGCAGCGCGAGGTCGATCTGCGCCAGCCGGTGACCGTCGGTCGCAACGCCGCGCAGGGTCGCCGCCTTGGCGCTGCCGGCCGCGTGCAGATAGATGCCGTTGAGGTAGTAGCGGGTCTCTTCGGTCGAGATCGCGAACTGGGTGCGGTCGATCAGGCGCTTGATGTCGGACGCCGGCAGTGAGAACGAATGCGTCATGTCGCCGGCGGCAAGGCCCGGGAAGTCGCTCTCGGGCAGCGTCTGCAGCGTGAAGCGCGAGCGGCCGGCACGCACGGCCAGCACCGAGCGGTCGCCGTCGGCTTCCAGCACGATCTGCGAGCCGTCGGGCAGCTTGCGGACGATGTCGTAGAACATGTGCGCGGGCACCGTGGTCGAGCCGGCGGTTCCGGTCTCGGCGGCCAAGGTCTCCGTCACCTCGAGGTCGAGGTCGGTCGCCTTCAGCGACAATTTGGCGCCCTCGGCGCGGATCAACACGTTGCCGAGGATCGGGATGGTGTTGCGGCGCTCGACCACGCGGTGAACGTGACCCAGCGATTTCAGGAGTTGCGCGCGCTCGACGGTGACCTTCATTGCAATACCCGCCAGATCCCTCAGATGGAAAAGCCGGGCGGCCGTTCAGGGCAGCACCGCGGCATTGGAAACCCGAAAAGCCGGATCAATACCGGATTTGATCAAACCCACGGGGGGACCGCAAGGTGGCGCGGATGGGCGGCCGGTGCAAGCGATACGGGCGCGAAACGAGCCCCGTTCCCCACGTTTTGGGTCGGAAAAAAGTTTAGCCCTCCCCTTTGGCGAGGGGAGGGCTATGGAACGATCCGGCCGGATGAAGCGGCCCTATTCCTGCAGCTGGCGCTTCAGCGATTCGACTTCCTCCGACAGCGCCGTGTCCTTGGCGACCAGTGCCTCAATCTTGCGCACGGCGTGCAACACCGTGGTGTGGTCGCGGCCGCCGAAGCGCCGGCCGATCTCCGGCAGCGAGCGCAAGGTCAGCGTCTTCGCCAGATACATCGCGACCTGGCGCGGGCGTACCACATTGGCGGTACGGCGGGACGACAGCAAGTCGGAGCGGCTGACATTGTACTGCCGGGCGACCACGCGCTGGATGTCCTCGATCTTGATCCGCTTCGGCTCCTGTGGGCGGATCAGGTCGCGCACCTCGCGCTCGGCCATCTCCAGCGTCACCGGCTGGTTGTTGAGCTTGGAGTGCGCCAGCAGGCGATTGATCGCGCCTTCAAGGTCGCGGCCGTTATGGGTGATGGTGCGCGCCAGATAGTCGAGCACTTCCTCCGGTACATCGAAGCTCGCATGGTGGGCGCGGGCGGCGGCGACGCGCGACTTCAGGATGCCGAGCCGCAGTTCCTCGCCGAGCGAGCCCATCTCGACCACGAGGCCACCGGCGAGCCGCGAGCGCACGCGGTCGTCGAGGCTTTCCAGATCCGACGGCGGACGGTCGGCTGCGATCACAACCTGGCGGCCGGCATCGATCAGCGCGTTCAGCGTGTGGCAGAACTCGGCCTGCGTCGACTTGCCCTGCAGGAACTGCAGATCGTCGATGACCAGCACGTCGATGCCGCGCGCAGCGCCTCCTTGAAGGCCAGCGCCGTCTGCGTCTTCAGCGCCGCGACGAAGCCGTACATGAACTTCTCGGCGGTGAGATACAGCACCTTGCGCTCGCCGCCGGAATTGCCGGCCCAGGTCACCGCCTGCAGCAGATGCGTCTTGCCGAGGCCGACGCCGGCATGAATGTAGAGCGGGTTGAACATCACGGGATCGCCGCGGCGACCTTCCGCGACCTGGCGGGCCGCCGCATGAGCCAGCGTGTTGGACCTGCCGACGACGAAGCTGGCGAAGGTCAGGCGCGGATCGAGCGGCGAGCCGCCGAGCGCGTCGTGGCTCGCGGACACCGGCGCGGTCGCAACCGAGCGCAGTTCAGGCACGAGCCGGCCGTCAGTGCGCTCGATGCGGCGCACTTCGACGGGCGCAACCGTTTCCTTCACCGGAGCCGTCGCGCGGATTGCCGAGCGCACGGTGAGGTCGATGCGATGCACTTCGGGCATCTCGGCCTGCCAGCAGGAGAGCACGCGTTCGGCATAGTGCGCCTGGATCCAGCTCTTGAGGAACCGGGTCGGAACCGACAGGTGCACGCTCTCGTCGTGCACGCTCTCCAGATCCATCCGAGCGAACCAGCTCGTGTAGACGTCCTCGCCAACGCTCGTCCGCAAACGTCCCTTCACCCGCGACCAGCGATCCTGTTCCGTGTTCGTCATTGCCTTCGTACTTCCAAGTCTGAGAGATGATCGTTGCGAAAGCGCCGTGCAGGTTTCCTGCCGCGGCGCGACCTCTAGCGGGCGCGGTCTGCTCCGGACAAAGCTCTCCCGTGTGGCGTCCATGCGCCACCCGACAGATCAGCTGTTTGGAGAAGATGCGCCCCGCGAGGTCAGCGCGTACTCGACGGACGCTTCGGGTGGGAGCTGACGTCCGAGGGGTTGATTACGGCACCACTGGAAATTTGCGCTTCGGCTGTCGTTGGTTCGACTGCAGTGATGATACCGTAAGCCATATGACCTCCCCCTCCCGCCGCGACGTATCGCGGCAAGTTGTCAGCTTGCTCGTGTCTTCAAATTCGAACTGCTGCTACCGAACACCGAAATGCCCGGCGCTTCGCCGCCGCCGTGTCGTCGTCAACCCGTTCACTCGCTCCGCGTTCCCGCTGCCAGATTCCGACTGACGTCCTGGTCTCTCTTGTTCGATCCCCCAAATTGCCGAGGACATCGCCGGAGAATTTTTGACACAGGTCGTCTGTCCTCATATCGCTATGAGTTGTCAATCTAGCTTCGCTTGGAAAGCGTCGCTAACGCACACACCGCCGCCGATTTGTGCGTCCGCCCCTGGGTCTCAAACCGCGCTGATCTGGAGAGCCGTGGGCGTCGCGAACAAGAAATAAATACACCAAGCTGATTTTCTGACAATCCGTGGATTCGACGGGGATCGAGACTCTTCGCGACTGTTGCGGCGTTGCCGATGCTGAGTTGCGAAAGCAAGTTTTTGAATCAGCGCACAGATTCACGCGTGTCACAAACGACGGTGCAATACCAAAAATTTTTCATAGAAAATTTACATTTGGTCTCGCGCCGGTCATTTTTCCAATCGCTGTCCAACGCTATGTGCATAAGTAATTCGCGAGACGTCATTTTTCTCGATTACTTTTGCAGGGTAACCCCGCTTCGCAAGTTTCGTCCGCGAAATGCTCGCGCGCTATTCCATCTATCTAGCTTAGCGAAGAACAATCTGTGGGCGAGTGTGGCGCGTTAAGCATGTCGAGCCGGTAGAACTACGGACGCGACGAAACGAAACATGACACGCAGTTCGTTGCGCGGCAACGCGAAGTGTTCTCGCGCTATGAAACTTCCACGACAAAAGTCGAGACAAAAACAAAAAGCCCGGCGCGAGCCGGGCTTCGTGACAAATGTGTTTTCCAGTCAGCTCTGGTGGCAAGCCGTTACTTCGCGAGCTTGGCGATGCTCTGCGTGAGGCGCGACACCTTACGGCTCGCGAGGTTCTTGTGAATGATGTTGCGCTGTGCTGCCTTCATCAGCTCGGGCTCAGCGCGGCTCATCGCCTTCAGTGCCGCCTCGCGGTCGCCGCTCTTGATCGCTTCCTCGACGGTGCGCACCGCGCCACGCATCTGCGTGCGGCGCGACTTGTTGACGATGGTGCGGCGGGCAATCTTGCGGGTCGCCTTCTTGGCGGAGGTGGTGTTGGCCATGGTTCTCTAACTGTCCTTCGGCGGTGATCGCTCGGTGGTCGGGCTTGCGCGCACCGGCCGGTTCAAATCTCAACTCTGATGTATTTGTCCAAGGTGGTTTTCTTGGGTGTCCTTGAGGCGGCCATGCGAAGAGCGCAAAATGCTGCCTCCGCATGCGACACTGTCCAAAGAACAGCGGCGGCAGGATTGCGCCCGCCGCCATCGGTCGGTCTTATAGATGGCGCGGGCTTAAGCGTCAACGCTTTCGGGACCCCAAAAGGGCCCGAAATCGTCCCTGCGGGGGCCGGATAAGCCGCTGAAGAGGTTGAATTTTCCGGGGGGCGCCCGGTAAGGCCTGACGACGCGTGGGGCGCGACTGGGAGTTAGGGTGACGCATGATCCGCGGCTTTTTCCGTCTGATCGGCCTTCTGCTGCTGGCCGGCAGCTTCATCTTCATGGTCTATGACGGGGCCCGCTACGTCGCCGACCAGAGCCTGCGGTTCACCCAATTCGGCCAGTTCTGGAACGACATCCACCAGTCGAGCCAGCAGGCATTCCATGCCTGGGTGGATCGCTTCGCGCCCTGGCTCTGGAATGACGTGATCCGCCTGCTTCTGGAGCAGCCGGTATTCGCGGTGCTCGGCATTGCCGGCATCCTGCTGATGATCCTGTTCCGGCCGCGTAAGCCCCTGATCGGCTACGCGCGCGACTGACTTGTCGGCAGCCCTCCTTGGCTGCACCGCCCCGTAACGGGGCTGCCATCATCCGCGTAAGGACATATATAGGTGACAGCCGGCCCGCAGGCCGTTGCCGCGTCGGCCGATGTCCCGCCTGGAGGTGTCCATGTTGTTCATGCGCAAGACCACTGCGTTGCCAAGCGCCGCCGAGGCGTTGCCGGGCCGCGCGACGCCGATCCCGACCGCGATCACCCATTTCGTCAATGGCAGCAAGTTGCAGCCGCCTTATCCGCAAGGCCTCGAGCAGGCGGTGTTCGGGCTCGGCTGCTTCTGGGGCGCGGAGCGCAAGTTCTGGGAACTCGGCGAGGGGATCTACACCACCGCGGTCGGCTATGCCGGCGGCCACACGCCGAACCCGACCTATGAGGAAGTATGCTCGGGGCGCACCGGCCACACCGAAGTGGTGCTGGTCGTGTTCGACCCGAAGAAGATCTCCTACGAGAGGCTGCTGAAGACGTTCTGGGAGAACCACAACCCGACGCAGGGCATGCGCCAGGGCAACGACATCGGCACGCAATATCGCTCCGCGATCTACACGTTCAGCGACGCGCAGCGCAAAGCCGCCGATGAGTCGCAGGCGATGTATCAGAAGGCGCTTGCCGCCAAGGGCCTCGGCGCCATCACCACCGAGGTCGCGCCAGCCGGTGAATTCTACTTCGCCGAGGACTATCACCAGCAATACCTCGCCAAGAATCCGGCGGGCTATTGCGGGCTCGGCGGCACCGGCGTGTCCTGCCCGATCGGCGTCGGCGTCACCGCCTGATCGTCTTGTTGAGAAAGAGCTCGCTCTGGAAAGCCGGTTTGCGCTCTTCCCGGGCGCGGCTCCAAGCCAATGGGAGGCCGGCTGTTCCGGCCTCCCGCTCGATCCTCGAAAACCCTTTGTTAACCATAAGTGGTGCAAGACTGGGCCTGTCTCGCCGTTGAGGGATAGGTCCGGTGCCGGTTGCACGCGCGTTACGATTGCCGATCACTGCCGTTGTGGCTGCGCTCGCGCTGTCTGGTTGCATGAGCACGTCCGGTCCCGTCGCCGTCGGCCCGCAAGGCGTCGATGCCGTCACCTACGGCCCGGCCTACGCACCCGCTCCGGTTGCCGATGCAGGCGGCGGCGGTGCGATCAGCGCATTGCGTTCCGCCTTCGCCAGCACGTCCCCTGGTTATGGCTATGCCGCACCGGCCGCCGCCCCGGTCGTCTATGCCGCCGCCTCCCCGGGTGGACCCCCCGCCGGTTACGACAACGGCTATCACCTTGGCCCCGGCGACAAGCTTCGCGTGGTGGTCTACGGCCAGGAAGGCCTGACCAATTCCTATGCGATCGACGCCGCGGGCGCGATCACCATGCCGCTGATCGGCTCGGTGCCGGCGCGCGGCCGCACGCCGGCCGGGCTTGCCGGCGAAATCTCGGCACGGCTGCGCAACGGCTATATCCGCGAGCCTTCGGTGGCGGTCGAGATCGAGTCCTATCGTCCGTTCTTCATCCTCGGCGAAGTCCAGGCCCCCGGCCAATATCCCTACGTGCCGAACATGACGGTCGAGAGCGCGGTCGCGATTGCCGGCGGCTTCTCGCCGCGTGCCCGCCGCGACAGCGTGACGCTGACCCCACACCGATGCGTCCGGCTCCGGGCGCTTTGTGGTGCCGCTGGGCACGCCGATGAGCCCGGGCGATACGGTATTCGTCGGCGAGCGCTGGTTCTGAAGAAGGATAGTGTCCTTCTTCATTCCGGGATGGTGCGTTAGCACCAGACCCGGAACCTCGAGATTCCCCGATGCGCAATTGCGCATCTGTGGTTCGATACTGCGCATCGCCCGGAATGACGCTTGCAGCGTCACTTCTTCAGATGCTTTGCGAAAAACTCCATGCTGCGCGGCCAGGCGATGTCGGCGCTTGCCTTGTCGTAGCTGGCGCGCTCGTCGCAATGGAAGCCGTGCTGCGCGCCGGGATAGATGAAGACCTCGACCTCGGGCCGCTTCGACTTGATGGTCTCGACATCGCTCAGGGGAATGCCGGCATCCTTCTCACCGAAATGTAGCTGCGTCGGCACCGCCGGCTTGTCGTCGGCGAAGCGCACGACGGCGCCGCCGTAATAGCCGACCGCGGCTGACAGCCCGGCCAGCTTGGTGGCGGCAGCATAGGCGACGCTGCCGCCGAGGCAGAAGCCGATGATGCCGACCGGACCGACCGGCTTCACCGCGTCGATCGCCGCCTGGCTGTCGCGCAGCATCGCGGCCCAGTCCGGATTGGCAACGAACTTCCGCGCCTCGGCGATCTCGTCGGGGGAATAGCCGCTCTGGAAGTTCGGCGTGATGCGGTCGAAGATCGAAGGTGCAACCGCGACATAGCCTTCCTTCGCCAGCCGGTCGCAGACCGAGCGGATGTGGTGATTGACGCCAAAAATCTCCTGGATCACGACGACCGCGCCCTTCGGCGCGCCGGCAGGGTCGGCGCGGTAGGCGCCGAGTTCAAATCCGTCCGAAGCTTTGAGTTTGATGTCTTGTCCCATGGTCCATCCTTGTCAGTTTGGGGGGTGCATGAAGCTCTCGATGATGAGGCGCGATGACATCGTCGTCGCGCTTTGGCTCTTCGTTTGAACATGGCCGTTTCAGAAAACCGCTTCGCACTTTTCCGGACCATGCTCTAGCGCCACATCCAGTTCTCGCCCCAGTCGGCCTTCCAGCCGGTCAGCCGGTGTTTGCGGAATTGGAGGAAGAGGCGGTCGTGGTGCGGAAACAGCCCGCTGCCGCCGAGGTCGCGGAAGGTCAGGAAGATCTCGTTGCCGGGCCGTCCGCTGACATAGGTGAGCGGCGTGCCGAGCGCGCGCTGCGCGTCCGCAACGCCCATGCCGAACGCCAGCGGCGTGGTGTTCGACAACGTCGCAGTGAAAGTGGACGGGGCTGTGACGAACGGCAGCTTCTGCGCGCTCGCCCCTGTCGTCGCCGCAGTCAGCAACAAGGCAACGGCGATTGTCTTCATGGCGCGGGCTTTCCCGGCGCGCCGGCTTCAAGGCCATCCAGGAACGGCAGCACCGCGGCGATGAAGGCCTGCGGCTGGTCGATGTTGACGGCATGGCCGGCGTTCGGAATCACCGCCTTCCGCGCCCCGGGGATTTTTGCCGCCATGTAGTCGGACGCCGCCAGGAACGGCGTGTCGTCGGCGCCAACCACAACCAGTGCTGGCACCTGGATCCCGGGCAGCGATTCGATCACCCGTGCATCGCGCTGTGCCAGCATGCCGCGCGCGGTGAGCGCGAGGCCCCTGGCGTTGCGATGGGTGACCGACGCGCGCTCGGCGCTCAGCGATCTCAGCACCTCGAGCCCTTCGCGGTCGAAGCGGTCGCCGGTCTCGCGGGCGCGCTTGTTCCAGACCTCGCGGGCGTCGTCCTTCTTGAAGCCCGGGCCGGTGTCGATGATCAGCAGCGCCCGCACCCGCTCCGGATGGGTGCGATGAAAGGCGAGCGACATGTAGCCGCCGAGCGACAGCCCGCCGACGATCGCCTTGTCGGCGCCGGCGGCGTCGAGCAGAGCGGCGATATCGCCGACCGTCAGCGCTTCGCTATAGGCATCGGGATCGTCGGGATAGTCGGACTGGCCGTGCCCGCGCATGTCCCACAGGATCAGCTTGTGCCGCTGCGACAGCGCCTCGATCTGGCCCTGCCACATCGCCGAAGTCGAGGAATAGCCGTGGGTCAGGATCAGCGGCGGGCCGCTGCCGTGAATCTCGTAGTAGATCTCGACGCCGTTGCGGTTGAGCTTGGCCATTGACGGGCTCCTTGTGTTTCTCTCGCCGCTGTCATCGGACGGCGTTGCCGATGCTTGCTGCCGACGCTTTGAGCAAGCGCCTGTCGATTAGACACCAACGCTGGTATTCCAAAAAGCGTCATGCCGTTGCCGCATCGCACAACAGGCATCTTCGGAAATTTATTCTTTTCGAGCAATTCCAAATTGGATTGCCTCCAGCCGGGAACCGGATCATTGTTTCGGCAACTGTCGCTTACCCGGTGGGCGCCGGCCAAGACCCAACAGTGAGTTGCCGCCGTAAGCGGCTTCCTACACCGGAAGGGGAGAGAGATGCCAAATCTCAATATCAACGGACGGAATATGTCCGTCGAGGCGGCCAATGACACGCCGCTACTTTGGGTCATCCGCGAGCAATTGCAGATGACGGGCACCAAATTCGGTTGCGGCGCCGGTCTGTGTGGCGCCTGCACGGTTCACGTCAACGGCGAAGCGGTGCGGTCCTGCCAGACCTCGGTCGCCGACGCCGTCGGCAAGAAGATCACTACCATCGAAGGCCTCTCCGCCAAGGGCGATCATCCCTTGCAGAAGGCCTGGGTCGCCGAGCAGGTGCCGCAATGCGGCTACTGCCAGTCCGGCCAGATCATGCAGGCGGCGGCACTGCTGTCGAAGAACACCAACCCGACCAAGGAAGAAGTGGTCGCGCATATGGACGGCAACCTCTGCCGTTGCATGACCTATTCACGAATCCAGAAGGCGATCATGCGCGCTGCGTCCGACATGCGCACCGCATCGGCCACCGGATCCGAGCGGAGGGCCACATGAACAAGCACGTGAAAAACCTCGCGCCAGAGACGACCGATCTCAGCCGCCGTTCCTTCCTGGTCGGCACCGCTGCAACCGGCCTCGTGCTCGGCTACGCCGGGTCCGGCATCGATCAGGCGCTCGCGGCACCCGCGCCCGCCAACTTCGAGCCGAGCGTCTGGTATTCGATCGCGCCCGACGGTCTCGTCACCGTGACCTGCGGCAAGGCCGACATGGGCCAGCACGTCGCCTCGACCATGGCGCAGATCGTGGCCGAAGAGCTCGGCGCGAACTGGAAGGACATGCGGGTTCAGCTCGCCTCCAACGACCCGAAGTTCAACGATCCCGTGCTCGGCGCGCAGATCACCGGCGGCAGCTGGTCGACGATGATGAACTTCGATGCCATGAGCCGCGCCGGCGCAGCCGGCCGCATCGCATTGACCGAGGCGGCGGCGGCCTCCATGGGCGTGCCGGCCGGCGAGCTGGTGGTGCGCGATTCCAAGATCAGCCATGCGAAGTCGAAGAAGTTGATGTCGTTCGCCGAAGTGGTGAAGAGCGGCAAGGCGACCAAGACTTTCACGGCGGATGATCTGAAGGCGATCAAGCTCAAGACGCCCGACCAGTACACCATGATCGGCGTCTCGGTGCCGCAACTCGACATTCCGTCGAAGGTCAACGGCACGGCCAAGTACGGTATCGACGTGATGGTGCCGGGCATGGTCTACGGCGCGCTGGTTACCCCGCCGGTGCGTTACGGCGCCACCGTGAAGTCGGTCGACGATAGCGCGGCCAAGAAGCTGCCCGGCTTCATCAAGGCCGTCACCCTCGACGATAAGACCACAACCACGACCGGCTGGGTCGTCGCGGTCGCCAACACCTATGCGCAGGCGAAGAAGGCCGCGGCTGCGCTGAAGATCAGCTATGACGGCGGTCCGAACGCAAAATTGTCGAGCGAATCGCTGCTCACGGAAGCCAAGCGGCTTCAGGGACTGGACGATTCCGGCCAGTTCTTCGTCAAGGACGGTGATCCCAAGGCGGCCTTCGGCTCGGCGGCCAAGGTGTTGGAGGCGGAATACACCACCAACATCAACATCCACGCTCCGATGGAGCCGATGAACGCCACCGCGGAGTTCAAGGGCGACATCCTGCACATCTATTCCGGCAACCAGTTCGCGACGCGCTCCGGCGCGATTGCGGCCGGCGCAGCCGGGATCGATCCGAAGTTCGTGGTGATGCACCAGATGTGGCTGGGCGGCGGCTTCGGCCGGCGTCTCGACGCCGACATGATGGTGCCCGCGGTGCAGGCGGCGAAGGCCGTCGGCAAGCCGGTCAAGGTCATCTACACGCGCGAAAACGACATGACGATGGATTTCTCGCGTCCGCTGACCTACCAGAAGGTGAAGGCCGGCATGGACGGCGACGGCAAGATCGTCGCGATGAGCCACGACGTGGTCTCGGCCTGGCCGACCGCGCGTTGGGGAATCCCCGATTTCCTCACACCGTCGGTCGACAAGAAGGGTCCGCTCGACTCCTTTACCGTGAACGGAGCGGACTTCTTCTACACCGTGCCCAACCACTATGTGCGGGCGATCAAGAACGAGATGGCGCACAACGCCACCCCGTCTGGTCAGCTCCGCTCGGTGGCGCCGGGCTGGACGTTCTGGGCGGTCGAAAGCATGATCGACGAGATTGCGCATGCGACCGGCAAGGACCCGGCGCAGCTGCGCATCACGTTGCTCGACGGCAAGGGCAAGAATGACGGCGGCGCGCAGCGTCTCCGCAACACCTTGCTTGCTGCGATGGGCCTTGCCGGCTACGGCACCAAGCAGCTGCCCAAGGGCGAAGGCATGGGGGTGGCCTGCGTGTCGTCGCAGGAGCGCGCCACGGCGAGCTGGACCGCCTGCGTCGCCCATGTCGCGGTCGCCCCGTCGGGCGAGGTGACGGTGAAGAAGCTGACGGTTGCGACCGACGTTGGTACGCAGGTGAATCCCGACGGCATCCGGGCCCAGGTCGAGGGCGCGGCGCTGTGGGGCATGTCGCTGGCGCTGTTTGAGAAGGCGACGTTGAAGGACGGCGGCATCGAGCAGACCAACTTCGACAGCTACACGCCGCTTCGGATGAGCCAGCTGCCGGAAGTCGCGGTCAACGTCATCGCCAATGGCGAGAAGGCGACCGGCGTCGGCGAGCCCGCGGTGACGGTGGTGGCGCCGGCGATCGGCAACGCCGTATTCAACGCGGTCGGTGCCCGCGTTCGCGGCCTGCCGATCACCGCGGAAGCCGTCAAGGCTGCGATGAAGGCGTAACGGCCTGAACGAACAAGAACGCCGGAGAGCACGAGCTCTCCGGCGTTTTTCTTTGCTCCGCGCGTCGGCCGGGCAGTGACGGCATCAACCTTGACGCCGCAGAAATTCATGATTCACGGCCGATCTGCGCAACTGCATCGATTTCCGGCCGGCCTGATTTTGCTGGCGGATTCGGCGATCGCTCAAATTGTATCCATTGCGCTTAAGCGCCGTTCAGCATCCCCATTAAGCCGGAGGGAACGCATCGTCAGGTAGCGTCCGGCGTCGGTCGTTACCGCGACGGGGATGCCATGACTGCCTTAGCCAACAACCAGACTTCGAAGCGCCGCCTCCTGCTGGCGTCAGATCGAAGCGATCAGAGCAATGAGCTCGCCAACATCCTGCGCTCGGTGGGCGAGGTCGATACCGTTCCGACCTCTGACATTCCCGAGCAGCCGGCCCGCGATCTCTCCGGCATCGTCGTCGACATCAATCTGCGCTCGCCCGAAGCCGTGCAACTCGTCCGCGCCAAGCTGCAGGCCGACGCCTATCGCGAGATGCCGCGGCTGTTCGTGCTGGCGGACGCCTTGCATCACGCCTCGATGCAGGCCTGGGCGCTCGGCGCCACCGACACGATCTCGCGGCCGTTCGATGCGCGCGGCATCCTGCAGCGCATCCGCGCCGCATTCCCCGACGACAGCGGCTATGACGAGACCGATCGCGGCAAGGCGCTCAACCGCGGCGTCGAAGCCGCGCACGGCGTGATGGTCAAGATGTTCGAGCGGATGCGCGCCGGGGAGCCGCTCAAGTTCGAGGACATCGTCGCCGCCGAGAACAAGATCCTCAAGGCGATCAAGCACAACTCGCTGCGCGAATGGCTGACCACGGTCGGCTGCCATCACCAGGAGACCTATCGTCATTGCCTGTTCGTGACCGGTTTTGCGGTTGCGTTCGCGCAGCACCTCGGCATGCGTGAGGACGATCAGCGCCGGCTCGCCCGCGCCGCGCTGCTGCACGACGTCGGCAAGGCCTTCGTCCCGGTCGCGCTGCTCGACAAGCCCGGCGCCTTGACGGTGGAGGAAATGGCCGAGATGCGCGAGCATCCGCGCCGCGGCTACGAGGCGTTGTCCGCGCAGGGCGGCTTCCCGCCGGAAATGCTCGACGTGATCCTGCATCACCACGAATTCCTCGACGGCACCGGCTATCCGAACGGCCTCAGCGGCAACCAGATCAGCGACATCGTCCGCGTCACCACGATCGTCGACGTCTATGCCGCTTTGGTCGAGAAGCGCGCCTACCGGCTGCAGTTCACCCACGCCAAGGCGTTCTCCATGATGGAGGAGATGGGCGGCAAGCTCGACCAGCAATTGCTGCAGGCGTTCCGCCCGGTGGCGTTCGGGCACTATTGAGTCCTCAACCCCGTCATTGCTTCGTCGCTTCGTCGTCGCAATGCCGGCTGAGGCGATGGCTCTAGCCAATCAACGCAAGTCGCGCTCCTTACCTCCGCCTAGATTCCGGTGATCATCGGCAAGACCGATGCTCCGACGGGTGAGGACGATCATGGATACGGCAACGACCGGGGATTTCGACATCCCCGCCGACATCGCGGCAACCCTCGTCGATCCCGTCGCCTATGCGGACGACCGCATCCACGACAGCTATCGTTGGCTGCGCGCCAACAACCCGCTCGGCATCGCGCGGCCCGAGAAGTTCGACCCGTTCTGGGTGGTGACCAAGCACGCGCATATCCAGGCGATCAGCCGGCAGAACGAGCTGTTCCACAACGCCGATCGGCCGACCACCCTGACGACGCAGGCGCTCGAGGAGCGCGTTCGCAAGATCACGGGCGGGCCCAATTTGGTGCGCTCGCTGGTGCAGATGGACGCGCCCGATCACCCGAAATATCGCGCGCTGACGCAAGGCTGGTTCATGCCGGCCAATCTCGGCAAGTTCGAGGCCCGCGTCCGCGAGATCGCGCGCGCCACGGTGCAGCGCATGCTCGCGAGGGGCGGCGCCTGCGACTTCGTCGAGGATGTCGCGCTCGGCTATCCGCTGCACGTCATCATGGAGATCCTCGGCGTGCCCGAGGCGGACGAGCCGCGCATGCTCAAGCTGACCCAGGAGCTGTTCGGCCCGCAGGATCCCGACACCGCGCGCGTCCGCGACGCGCTGAGCGCGGAGCAGGTCTCGGCGATGCTGCAGGCGATCATCGCCGACTTCTCCGCCTACTTCCGCAAGATCACCGAGGATCGCCGCCAGCACCCGCGCGACGATCTCGCCACCGTCATCGCCAATGCGAAGATCGGCGGCGACTACATGCCGGAGCACGACCAGACCAGCTATTACATGATCGTCGCGACCGCGGGCCACGACACCACCTCATCATCGACCGCCGGCGCGATCTGGGCGCTGGCCAGGGACCCCGCGGAATTCGCCAAGGTGAAGGCCAATCCGGACCTGATTCCGGGCCTGGTCGACGAGTCGATCCGCTGGATGACGCCGGTCAAGCATTTCATGCGCTCGGCCACCGCAGATACCGAGCTCGGCGGCCGCAAGATCGCCAAGGGCGACTGGCTGATGCTGTGCTACGCCTCGGGCAATCGCGACGAGGAGGTGTTCGAGGACCCCGATCGCTTCCGCAGCGACCGCAAGCCCAACCGCCATGTCGCGTTCGGCTATGGCGCGCATCTCTGTCTCGGTCAGTACCTCGCCAAGCTCGAGATGCGCATCCTGTTCGAGGAGCTGCTGCCGCACCTGAAGTCGCTGTCGCTCGACGGCGAGGTGAAGATGACGCAGGCCTATTTCGTCAACGGCCCGAAGAAGCTGCCGATCCGGTTCGAGGTGAATTGAGTACTTGTCCTTCCGGGATGGTTCGAAGGACCAGGCCCGGAATCTCGAGATTCCGGGTTCGATACTAACGCATCGCCCCGGAATGACGCGATCAAGTCCGCCTCACTCCACCATCTTCCTGAGCTCCGCCTTCGCGACCTTCTCCAGCGTCGACCGCGGCATCTCGTCGACGAAACGGATTTCGCGCGGCAACTTGAAGTCGGCGAGGCCTGCGCGACAAGCGGCCATGACGTTGTCGTGGAGGTCGACGGGCAGCTTGGCGACGCCGGCCTGCGGGATGATGAAGACGACCGGCACCTCGTCCAGCATCGGATGCTTCTTCGCCACCACGGCGGCCTCGCGCACGCCCGGCACCACCGCGATCACCTGTTCGATCTCGGAGGCCGCGACATTCTCGCCACCGACTTTCAGCATGTCCTTGGAGCGGTCGCCGAACTTGATGTAGCCGTGCTGCAGCATCGTGACGCGATCGCCGGTGATGAAGTAGCCGTGCTCGTCGAAGCTCTCGCGCGTGGCCTTTTCGTTGTGCAGATATTCGGCGAACAGCGACAGGCCCGGGATGCCCTTGATCAGGAGGTTGCCGGTCTCGCCGACGCCGGTCGACGCGCCGTCGTCATTGACGATGCGGATTTCGTATTCCGGCGCGGCGCGCCCGATCGACATCGGGGTGTTGGGCTGATCGACCTCGCCGATGATGCCGTGGGTGATGGTCTCCGTCATGCCCCACCAGCCGATGATCTTGATGCCGAACACCGCGAATGCCGGCGGCTCGTTCACGGCAGTGCCCCAGAGCCGGAATTTGTGCTTCTTCGGCACCTCGTGCTCCAGCAGCGCCTTCATGCAGAACGGGATCGTCGAGGTCCAGGTCGAGCCATGCTCAAGCGCCACCGGCCAGAAGCGGCTCGCCGAGAAGCGCGGCTGGATCACGCAGGTGCCCCCGACCCACAGGCTCGCCAGCATCGAATAGGCCAGCGCGTTGGTGTGAAACAGCGGCAGATAGGTCTGGTGCACGTCAAAGGCGTGCAGATCCTGATGCGCGGCGTTGATCTTGGCGCCCCACAGCGCGTTGGCGTGGGTCCACAGCACCGCCTTCGGCCGCGACGTGGTGCCGGAGGTGTATTGTACACTGCAGGGGGCGAGCGGATCGGTCGGGCGACGTGGCCGGTCGGCGCTGTCGGCAAACAGCGCGTCAAAACTGTCGCCGTGCGCGGGCGTTTGTGCCGGCGCTTGCCCGGCGTCGTGCGAGGTCACCGCGATCCAGCGCAGGCCCTTGCAGTTGGCTGATATCAGCTCGGCATAGGCCGGCTGGGTGATCGCGGCGACCGCGCCGCAATGGCCGGCAAAATATTCGATCTCGGCGGCGGCGGAACGGGTGTTGGTGGTGACGGCGATGGCGCCGAGCTCGACGCAGGCGAACCACGACATGATCGCTTCGACGCAATTGTCGAGATGGATCAGGACATAGTCGCCCTGCCGGATGCCGCGCTTCGCAAGGCCCGCAGCCAGCGCGCCGACGCGCTCATGGAATTCGCCGTAGCTCCAGCGCCGTGCCGCCGTGTCGAACGGCGCCCAGATCAGGAATGGATGGTCGCGGCGCACTTCGGCGCGCATCCGCAGCAGCCAAGGCACGTCGAGCCCCGCAAACGGTCCCACGACGCCCGGCACTGCTTTTGAATTGCTCATATGTCCTCCCGCGCGGCCTTGCCGGCCGCCATTGATCTTGGTTGGGAGCAGTTCTGCCATCGGCGTGCGCCGAGAGCAAATCGGGATTTGCAAAGCGGTTTTGCGCTGAAGCAATCTGTTCCGCCGCACGGAAGAGATCGATTTATTCGCGGCATCCGTCATCGGGCGCGCATTCGACGCCGCGTCGGCTCGCAAGGACGAACGAAAGCTACGTCGCGTTCTTCTCGTACGACGAAATCTCGATCAGGCTGCCGTCGGGGTCGCGGCAATAGACCGAGCGCAGCGTGCCGCGCGCGCCCTGCTTGGCCACCGGGCCTTCCTCGATTCTGACGCCATTGGCCTTCAGATGTGCGACCACTTCCTCGGGCGTGCTCGAAGTGAGGAAGCAGAGATCGTCGCTGCCGGCCGCCTCGTGATCGGCGGTGAACCAGTCCACCTTGTCGGCATCGCGCGGCCGCACATTGATCTTCTGGTTGCCGAACACCAGCGAGGTGCGCGGTGTCTTGCCCTTGCCCGGGTCGAACACCTTCACCTCCATGCCGAGGATCCTGCTGTACCAGGCAACCGAGCGCACGACATCGGTGACGTTGATCACGAGATGGTCGAGCCCATTCACCTTGACGGACATGATCGATCCTCTTCGGTCCAGAGTGCTTTCGAGCGATGTGGTCGCCGGTTCTGGTGCGATCAGAGCCGAAGCTTAGTCTTTCGTCGCGGTCGGCGGCGCACGTGTCGCACTGGTCGCTTCAGGCATTGTTTGTTAAAACCGCGCCGCACGCAACGCAACAGAAACGGGCAGGGCGCCAAACCCTGCTGGATTGGGAGAAACTTCATGATTTCACGCCGTACCGCGCTGGGCCTGATCGGGTCGGGGATTTCGACATTCGCGATCGGCCGCGCTTCCGCTGCCGACTATCCGGCGCGGCCGGTGCGCTGGATCGTGGGTTATCCGCCGGGCGGCGCCACCGACATCATCGCGCGCCTGGTCGGGCAGCGGCTGTCGGAGAGGCTCGGGCAGCAATTCGTGATCGAGAACAAGCCGGGCGCCGGCAACAATATCGGCACCGAGGCGGCGATCAATGCCGAGCCGGACGGCTACACCGTGCTGCTGGTCAATCCGGCCAATTACATCAACGCCTCGCTTTACGCCAATCTGAAGTTCAACTTCGTGCGCGACGTCGCGCCGGTTGCTTCCTTCAATCGCGTGCCGAACGTGATGACCGTCAACAAGGACGTGCCGGCCAAGACCGTCGCCGAGTTCATCGAATATGTGAAGGCCAATCCCGGCAAGGTGAACATGGCCTCTTCCGGCAACGGCACCTCGGTGCATCTCTCCGGCGAGATGTTCATGGCGATGACCGGCTGCAAGATGCAGCACGTGCCGTATCGCGGCGCCGCGCCCGCGATCACCGACATGCTCGGCGGCCAGGTGCAGGTGATCTTCGACAACATGCCCTCGATCATCCAGCACATCCGCTCCGGCGCGCTGCGCGCGCTGGCTGTGACCTCAACGGAGCGATCCTCGCAACTGCCCGATGTTCCGTCGGTTGCCGAAACTGTAAAGGGCTACGAGGCGAGCGCGCTGTTCGGCATGGGCGCGCCGAAGAACATGCCGAAGGAAGTTATCGCCAGGCTCAACACCGAGATCAACGCCGTGCTCGCCGAACCCGACATGAAGAAGCGCCTGGTCGAGCTCGGCGGCGATCCGCTGATCCAGACGCCGGAAGCCTTCGGCAACGACATCAAGGCCGAAACCGACAAGTGGAAGAAGGTGGTCGAGTTCGCCGGCCTCAAGGTCGAGTAGGCCTCGCAAGAGGCGCGATGCTGGATCGCGCGGGACAAACGTGGCCCGCGTGGTACAGCCGGTCCCTGGCCGAAGCCGGTTTCGTCGGCCTTGACGCGGAATAAAATGACCTTCAGGAACCTTATCAAAGATGCCGCACCTGGCTAACTGCGGCGTCCGAGGAGCCGGATCATGCGCGCATCGGGATTGGCAATGCTTGTTCTGGGAACGATGACGCTCGCAGGCGCGGCGAGTATCACGCCCGCTTCCGCCGATCCTTATGACTACCCATGGTGCGCGCAGGGCCCGAGCCTGGGTTATCCCGGCGAATGCGCTTACCGGACCTACCAGCAATGCCTCGCGAGCGTGTCCGGCCGCTATCTCTATTGCGGCGAGAATCCGCGCTTCCTGTTCAGCGAACCGCCGCCGCCACCACCGGGCCGCTATCAGCGTCGGCACCGGACCGTTTATCCCGACTAGCGTTGCGGCATCACCGCAAGGTCCATGCTGACGTGATCGTGAAGCCGCGCACTTGACGTCACGCCGTTTGCGCCTATACTAAACCATATGGTTAAGTATCAGGATGAGACGCTGGACCGCACCTTTGCGGCGCTTTCCGATCCCACCCGTCGCGCGCTGCTGGCGCGGCTCGGCGACCAGGAAAGCCTGTCGGTGAGCGAGCTGGCGCAGCCATTCGCGATGTCGCTGCCGGCGATCATGAAGCATCTCGACGTGCTCACCGATGCGGGTCTCGTCGCGCGCGAAAAGACCGGCCGCACGGTGGCGTGCCGGCTCACCGCGCGGCCGATGGAGCAGGCGATGAACTGGCTCAATCGCTATGCGCAATTCTGGTCCGACAATCTCGACCGCCTTGCAGCCTTTGTGGAGGAAGAACCATGGCAAACCAATCCGCAGTCGCCGCCGACGCCGGCCTCGCCGCGCGCCCAAGCCTCACCCTCACGCGGCGCCTCCGCGCGCGGCCGGAAAAAGTCTACGCCGCGTGGACCGAGCCGGAAAATCTAGCGCAGTGGTTCGGACCGGGTGGGGTCAAGCCGGCCACGACGCGTGCGGAGCTCGATGTCCGCGTCGGCGGACGCTATCGCATCGGATTCATCGGCACCAACGGCGAATATCACGAGGTCGGCGGCGTCTATCGTGAGGTGGTGCCGAACGAGAAGCTGGTGTTCAGCTGGGCCTGGCATTCGACGCCCGAACGCGAATCCGAGGTAACGATATCGATCAAGCCCGATGCCGGCGGTACGTTGCTCACCTTCCATCACGCGCAGTTCGTCGATGAGACCGCCCGCGACAACCACCAGCGCGGCTGGACCGCATTCCTCGGCAATCTGGAAAGCTTCGTCGACGCCTGACCTGCAAAGGAGCATCCCATGCAACAGCACATGATCGTCTCGCGCGAAGAATGGATCGCAGCCCGCAAGGCGCTGATGGCCGGTGAGAAGGAACTGACCCAGGCCCGCGAAGCGCTCAGCCGGCAGCGCCGCGAACTGCCCTGGGTCAAGGTCGACAAGGACTATGTGTTCGACGGGCCGGGCGGCAAAATGACGCTCGGCGATCTCTTCAAGGGCAGGCCGCAACTCGTGGTGCAGCATGTGATGTTCGCGCCGGAGTGGGACGCGGCGTGCAAGAACTGCTCGTTCTGGGCCGACGGTTTCGAGCGCATGGTTCCGCATCTCGCCGCGCGCGACACCACGATGATCGCGATCTCGCGGGCGCCGCTCGTCAAGCTCGACGCATTCAAGGCGCGGATGGGCTGGACCTTCGACTGGGTCTCCTCGGGAGAGAGCGACTTCAACTACGATTACGGCGTGTCGTTCACGCAAGCGCAGATCGATGCGGGGAACGCGAAATACAATTATGGAACGACGCCGCTCTATGGTCCCGAACTGCCCGGCATCAGCGTGTTCTTCCGCGATGAGACAGGGAGCGTGTTCCACACTTACTCGACCTTCGCGCGCGGCCTCGACATGATGAATGCCGCCTATCACTATCTCGACCTGACGCCACTCGGCCGCCACGAGGAAGGATTGCCCTATCCGATGGATTGGGTGCGGCTACGTGACCAGTACCAACCGGCGCCGGTTCAGGCATCCTGCTGTCACAGCTGATCGTCATTGCGAGGGGCTCGCGACAAAATTGCAGGGCAATTTTGCGTGGAAGCGACGAAGCAATCCATCTTCAGCGTTTGGAGAGATGGATTGCTTCGCTGGCGCTCGCAATGAGAGGGAGCCCAAACAGCAGGAAACCGCCCAATGCCTTACGTCGATGGATTCATCGTCGCCGTGCCGAAGAAGAAACTCAAAGCCTATGCGCAACTCTCGAAGAAGGCCGGCAAGGTCTGGCGCGAGTATGGCGCGTTGGATTATCGCGAATGGGTCGCCGACGACGTCAAGCCAGGCAAGCTGACCTCGTTTCCGCAGAGCGTGAAACTGAAGGCCGGCGAAACCGTCGTGTTTGCCTGGATCACCTACAAGTCGCGCGCCCAGCGCGACCGGATCAACGCCAAGGTGATGGCCGATCCGCGCCTGGCATCGATGAGCATGGGTGACGTGCCGTTCGACGGCAAGCGGATGATCTATGGCGGCTTCGCCAGCCTGGTGAAGGTCTGACGCGGCACGGTTTCGCCGCAATCCGCGCAGTAACCGGCTGTTAAATATCACGCTCGGCAAGCCGCGCGATGCCGCTTGCGTTTACTTGGTGATCCCGTATACTTTGCAATACAAAGTTCGGGCGAATCATGCGTGACCTCGACAAGGCGTTGGCCGATATCCTCGCCATCCGCAGCCAGATTGCGGCCGGAACGGCGTTCCGCGGCTACGGTCCGGCGACCGTCGCCGCCACCAGCGGCATCGCGCTGGTCACGGCGCTTGCGCAATATCTCTGGCTCGCCGATCCCACCGCTCATCCGATCGCGTTCCTCGCAGGCTGGGCGGCGGCCGCGTTGGTCTCCGCCGTGCTGATCTGGATCGAGATGCAGGCGCGCTCGCGGCGGCATCATTCCGGCCTTGCGGACGCGATGGTCCAGCAGGCGATCGAGCAGTTCGTTCCCGCGGCGATCGCCGGCGTGCTGCTCGCGATCCTGCAATGGAAGTTCGCGCCCGAGACGTTGTGGATGCTGCCCGGCCTGTGGCAGGTGCTGGTCAGCCTCGGCGTGTTCGCTTCGGTCCGCCTGCTGCCGCGCACGATCGCGCTCGGCGGCGCCTGGTATTTCCTGTCGGGCTTCACGGTGCTCTTGATCGCAAGCCAGAGCCACGCGCTGTCGCCCTGGACCATGGGACTGCCATTCGCGATCGGCCAGTTGCTGCTCGCAGCGCTGCTCTATTTCGCTTCCGGAGGCCATGATGCCGAAGACTGACCTGACCACCGCGCCGTTCGCCTATGACGGCCTCGACCGCGTCATCCACGAGAAGGCGCGGCTCGGCCTGCTGAGCTCGCTGATGGCGCATCCGAAGGGGCTCGCCTTTGCCGATCTCAAGCAGCTCTGCGGCCTGACCGACGGCAACCTCAGCCGGCACCTCCAGGTGCTGCAGGAGGCCGGTCTCGTCGATGTCATCAAGGGCTATGAAGGCAATCGTCCGCACACCACCTGCCGCCTGACCAAGAGTGGTCGTCGCCGCTTCCTCGACTATCTCGCCGTGCTCGAGCAGCTGGTGCGCGACGCGGCCAAGGCCGCCGGCACGGCCGAGAGGGCCGCCGGCACGGCAGAAAAGGCCGCCGGCAAGGACGACCGCGCAGCTGGCCGCCTCGGTATCCAGCCGGTTTGAACCATCTCATTTTGTCCGGAGACTTTGTGATGCAAAGTAACGTCGCGCTCAAGCCGGAAGCCGCCTTCAGGCTCCATGTCGGCATCATCATGGATGGCAATGGCCGCTGGGCAACGCGGCGCGGCCTGTCACGGCTGCGCGGACACGAGGCCGGCGTCGAGGCGATCCGCCGCATCGTCGAGGCCGCGCCGGACCAAGGCGTCGGCACGCTGACGCTCTACGCCTTCTCGAGCGATAATTGGCGCCGTCCGAAGGCCGAGGTCGCGGCACTGATGGGGCTGCTGCGCTTCTATCTCGCCAACGAGATCGCTGCGCTCGTGCGCAACGGCGTTCGCCTCACCGTGATCGGCCGCCGCGACCGGCTGCCCGACGGCATCGCCGCCGCGATCACGCGCGCCGAGGCCGAGACCGCCGGCGGCACCACGCTGCATCTGCGCATCGCGATCGATTATTCGGCGCGCGACGCCATCCTGAACGCCGCCGCGCGCGCGGCCGGCGCCGGCGAGCTCAGCCGCGAGACGCTCTCCGATCTCATTACCGGCGAGGCCGGGCTGCGCGACGTCGACCTGATCATCCGCACCTCGGGCGAGAAGCGGCTGTCGGACTTCCTGCTCTGGGAGGGCGCTTATGCCGAGCTGCATTTCACCGAGCGGATGTGGCCCGAATTCGATGCCGACGATCTCGCCGACGCACTCGGCTCCTTCCATCGCCGCGAGCGCCGCTTCGGCGGACTGACCGCGATCGCGCCGGCGGAGGTGCCGAACCTCTAACGCGTCAAGCCGCGCCAACTGCTCTATTCCTAAAGCCCGGCCGGGGGGTTGGGCTCTCTCTCACAAGATGCGGGGACGAACGATCACGCCAACCAAAGCGGGAGCGATCATCCATGCGCATTCTTCTCATCAACGTGCCGCATCCGGCGATCGGCAGCCGGATCCCCGACGACCATCTGCCGCCACTCGGCCTGCTGTCGATCGGCGGGCCGCTGATCGATGACGGCCACGACGTTGGTCTTATCGATGCTGAGTTCGGGCCGATGCCGGTCCAAGCCATCGTGGCGGAGGCATCGAGATTTGCACCGGATGCGGTGCTGTTCGGCCATTCCGGCTCGACGTCGGGCCATCCTGTCATCGCCGAGGTGGCGCAGGCGATCGTCAAGGCCGTGCCCGGTGTGCGGATCGTCTATGGCGGCGTGTTTCCGACCTATCACTGGCGCGACATCCTGCGCGAGGAGCGCTACATCACCGCGATCGTGCGCGGCGAGGGCGAAGAGACGGCGCGGCGTCTGATGCGAGCGCTGGAGGCCGGCGAGGATCTCCGTATCATCAACGGCATCGCATTCCGTGACGATTACGGGCCGCGCGTGACGCCGCCTGCGCCTGTCATCCGTGACCTCGATGCCTATCGCGTCGGCTGGGAATTGATCGATCACGCGCGCTACAGCTATTGGGGCGGGCTGCGTGCCGTCGTCGTGCAATTCTCGCGCGGCTGTCCGCATCTGTGCAATTACTGCGGCCAGCGCGGCTTCTGGACGCGGTGGCGGCACCGCGATCCCGTGCGCTTTGCGAAGGAGCTGGCGCGGCTCCATCGCGAGCACGGCGTCAAGGTGATCAATTTCGCCGACGAGAATCCGACCGTCTCGAAGAAGGCGTGGCGGGCCTTTCTCGAGGCCCTGATCGCGGAGGATGTCGATCTGATCCTGGTCGGCTCGACCCGCGCCGACGACATCGTGCGCGACGCCGATATCCTGCATCTCTACAAGAAGGCGGGCTGGCAGCGCTTCCTGCTCGGCATGGAGAACACCGACGAGAAGACGCTGGAGCTGATCCGCAAGGGCGCGACCACCACGATCGATCGCGAAGCCATCCGTTTGATGCGCCAGCACGGCATCCTGTCGATGGCGACCTGGGTGGTCGGCTTCGAGGAGGAGACCGATCGCGATCATTGGCGTGGTCTCAGGCAGCTGTTGTCCTATGATCCCGACCAGATCCAGATGCTCTACGTCACGCCGCATCGCTGGACGCCGTATTTCCGTCTCGCGGCGGAGCGGCGCGTCATCCAGACCGATCGCAGGCTCTGGGACTACAAGCATCAGGTGCTGGCGACCCGGCACATGCCGCCATGGCGCGTGCTGCTCTGGTTCAAGTTCACCGAGATGGTGCTGCAGTGCCGCCCGAAGGCGCTGCTCCGCGTGCTGCTCCACCGCGACGCCGGACTTCGTCACGCGATGCGCTGGTACACGCAGATGGGCCGCCGGGTCTGGCCGCACGAAATCCTCGGCTTCCTGCGCGACAAGAGGTTGAAGAACGGGCCCACCGTGCAGGAATTTTGGGGCGCGCCGCAGGATATGGAGGAGGAATCGATGTCGTCGCACCGGCCCGAGCGCCGCGTCGGCACATCACGCGCGGCGTAAGTCGATACCGTTTTGTCGGGTTCTGGATATCTGGCGCTGATGACTGGACGCCTCAGTCATCAGCGCGATAATTTCCAGGTCGGCTGCGCAGAACAAAAAGAACCGTGGCGGTCGAGGCGTCGAGTTGAGCATACAGGTTGCGATCTTAAAAATATTGGCCAGTCACGTCCGCGGCAAACCACAATCAATTCACTTAAGCACGATCTCGCCGTGCTCTCATCGAGCGGCGACGATTGGCATGCGCGGATCAAACGTCTGGCGTCGCGGGTCCCCGAACTCGACATCTTTAGCCATGGCTATGTGCTCCGTGACGTCGAAGGCTGGGAGATCACATCGGCCGGTCGCGAGTTCCTGCGTGCACTGGAAGCGGTCACGCAAGACAATCTGCCGTCCGCGCCATCGGCCGATACCGTAATCCGCGCCGAGGGCAGGCTGATCGTGGTCGGTCACCGCTTCAAGAATCGGGTGCGGGCACCGAGTGATCCCGAACAGAGCACATTGGCGCGCCGCCGGCCGATCCGCGAGCCGCATTGAACCTCACTGCGCTGCCCGCGACCTACCTTCGGGACGTGGTTCCGGAGGTCGCAAATGACTGCTTTGGCTCAATCGATCGCACGCGCGTTTCCGGCCAATTCGCTTCGGAGCAGCATCGCCCGGCATGTCCTGCTGCTTGCCTCCGCGGTCCTGTTCGTCGCGGCGCTCAGGGCAAGCTACGGCCTCGATCTCAGCGCTGGTCTCTTCTAGCCGCGCGACAAATTATCCGGCCTCAAGTCATATCGGGTTAACCGGACCGAGGTAGCCGGGCGCACGCTTTCCTTGCATCTCTAACCCGGGCCGGTCTTCCATGGATAAGCCGATGCGCTGCCAGTGCGGCAGGACGCGAACCATTGTGTTCGACAAGCATTTCCGCACCGCGCTGGTATGCCCGAAATGTGATGAGGTTTAACTGACCGGGCCGGCGAGGCCGGAGGAACGGGTGTTGACCGCACGCTAAAGCGCGGTCGTGTTCGGCGCCGAAACCCGCTAGGTTCCGTCTGACGAAACGGGACCAAAGCGAAACCCGATGCCGCAGCCTGCCCATACCGCCGCCATCACCCTTGCCGACATACGCCGTGCCGCGGATGTGATCCGGGATGCGGTCATGGTCACGGCCTGCAACGAGAGCCGCACGCTGGGCGAGATCTGCGGCTGCCGCCTGTTCCTCAAATTCGAGAACCTGCAGTTCACCGCGACGTTCAAGGAGCGCGGCGCGCTGAATCGCCTGCAGGCGCTGTCGCCAGAGGAGCGCAAGCGCGGCGTGATCGCGATGTCTGCCGGCAATCACGCCCAGGGCGTCGCCTATCACGCCAAGCGGCTCGGCATCCCCGCTACCATCGTGATGCCGATCGGGACGCCGATGGTGAAGATCGAGAACACCAGACGGCACGGCGCCGAGGTCATCATCACCGGGCAGACGCTGGAAGAATGCTTCGCGTTCGTTGGCTCGCATGCCGCGCAGAAGGGCCTGATCCTGATCCATCCCTATGACGATCCGCTGATCATTGCAGGGCAAGGCACGATCGGACTTGAAATGCTCGCGACGGTGCCGGAGCTCGATATCCTGGTGGTACCGATCGGCGGCGGCGGGCTGATCTCGGGCATCGCCACGGCCGCGAAGGCACTGAAGCCGTCGATCCAGGTCGTCGGCGTGCAGGCCCAGCTCTATCCGTCAATGTACAATGCGGTCAAAGGCGAGCAGCTGCCGATGCGCGGCGACACCCTCGCCGAGGGCATTGCGGTCAAGGCGCCCGGGCAGATCACCACGAAAATCGTGCGCGAGCTCGTTGACGACATCATCCTGGTCAGCGAGGACCAGATCGAGCGCGCGGTCGCGACCCTGATCTCGATCGAAAAGACGGTGGTCGAAGGCGCCGGCGCTGCCGGTCTCGCGGCGGTGCTCGCAGCTCCCGAGCGCTTTGCGGGCAGCTCAGTCGGCCTGGTGCTGACCGGCGGCAATATCGACACCAGGCTGATTGCCTCGGTCCTGACCCGCGAGCTCGCGCGCGAGGGACGACTGACGCAACTGGCGCTCGACATCGTCGACCGGCCCGGACAGCTCGCGGCGGTGTCGATCCTGCTTGCCGATGCCGGCGCCAACATCATCGAGGTCTCGCATCAGCGCACTTTCTCCGATCTTCCGGCGAAGGCGACGCTGCTCGAGCTCGTGATCGAAACCCGCGACCGCGCCCATCTGGAGGAGGTGCTGGCAAGGCTCAGCGCCGAAGGATTCGCGGTGCGGGAGAGTTAGCTGTCAGACTGCTTGACCGTCATCCTGAGGCGCGAGCGGAGCGAGCCTCGAAGGATGATTCGGCCACCAGCCGGGCCGTGCATCCTTCGAGACGCGCGCAAGTGCGCGCTCCTCAGGATGACGGATTTCAATGGGCGAACTAACCCTCGTTGTCCCCCGCCGCCAGCTCGGCGAGCTTCGCGATGGTGTTGATGTTGCGCGCGGTGCCCTTGGCGGCGGCGGGGATCTTCAGCTTCGAGCGGCCCATGCCGCTGCCATAGGCGACATAGATCTCGCGCTTGCCGAGCCGCACCTCTTCGTCCTGCTGGCCCTTGATGTCCTTCAAGGCGTCCTTGGGCGGCGGCTCGTCGAGGAAGATCGCGACAGTATAGTTCGGCGGCGCTTTCGGAAACGGATTGGCCTTCAGCACCGCGGCGATCTCGTCCGCGCTGCGGACGGCGACGCCGACCGGCTTGCCGGCATAGGCCTGCAGCCGCCGCTCCAGCGTGGCCTTGACCTTGGCCGCGCCGAGCTTCGAGGAGAACACGACATTGCCGCTGGCGATATAGGTCTGCGCGTCGGCAAATCCTTCATCGCCGCACATTGCCTTCAACTCGGTCATCGGTAGCTTGCCGGTGCCGCCGACATTGACCGCGCGCAGCAGGACGACGTAACGCGGCATCGACTAGCCGTCGGTTTTCTTCTTCGCAGGCTTCTTGGCCGGCGGCGGCTCTTCCATCGCCTTCTTCATGGCGCGCGCATAGGCGTCGGCGGCGTTCTCGGCCGAATTCTGCAACCGCTTGGCGGTCGCGGTTGCGTTCAGCATCGTGCTCTTGGCCAGGAAGCGGAAGCGCGCCTTGGTCTCCTTGTCCTTGGCCTTGGCCGCGCGCGCGACCCAGACGGCTTGGCGCTTCTTGGCAGCCGCCATCACGGCCTTGGTCTGCGCTTTTGCGGTTTGCCGGATGACGGCGTCGAGGTCGGCTTCGGCCATTCAGATGCACTCATTGACTGGACGTGCGCCGGGAGGGCGCACGGAGGGACGGGAGCTACCCCTAGCGTAACCGGTGCCGTTTGAACATGCGATCGTTTTGCGAATTCCCGGAGGATCGCATCGACCCCTGTACCGAGGCTTGCGCGGCGTGCGCTAGTCTCCTGACGACCCCGGCGGCACCTTCGCGCCGGCGAGCAGTCTGGCCAGCTCCACCTGCCGGCCCAGTCCGGTCTTGGCCAGCACCGCCTTGAGCTGGTTGCGCACCGTTTCGCGGGAGATGCCGAAAGCGCCGGCGATTGCCTCGACGGTGCGTCCTTCGCCAATGCCGCGCGCCACGCGCGCCTCCGCCGGTGTCAGGTCGAACAGGCCCTGCAGCACTTCCGCGGTCGGCACCTCGGCCGGCACCACCGGCGTCACGATCACGATCGCCGCCGCGCGGTCGAACAGGTCACGCGCCGCGCCATGGATCGGGACCAGATGCACGATCAGCGGCGGCCGATCCTCCTGCGCCGCGATCGGCACCGAGCGCACCTCCACGCTGATCAGTCCCTGATCAAGCGCGGCTAGCGCCTGTGCGAACAGCGCATCGGCAGTGGTCGCCGCCAGCGTCAGGCGCTCGCCGCGATCCTGCATCACGTCGGGCACCAGGCGGTCGAACAGCGTGTTGGCTGCCATCAGGCGGCCGCCGCGCCGCAGCACTGCCGCGGGCAGGCCGAGCATCGCCAGCGATTCGGTCGCCGCCCTGGCGCGCTCCATCCCGAGCCGTGCCGACAGCAGCGCGGCACGCGCCAGATGCGGCCGCAGCGCGTCGAGCTGCTCGATTGCTTCCCGCTCGATCGGTCCGTGCTGGTATTCACGCTCGACGCTGTAGATCAGCACGTCGCCGCTCGGCACCGGGATCGCAGTACCGGCGCCCCATCCGAGCCCGCGCGGGCGGAAGAATTCGCGGATCTGGAAGTCCTGCTGCACCTCCTCGGGCGTATCGAACACGTCGATGTCGCGCAGGAAGCCGGCATGGTTGGCCGCGAGCAGGCGCGGCAATCGCCCGTTGCGCTCGTGCCAGCCGCCCTCGACATAGGCCACCGTGTCGTCGTGCATGTCGGGCGACGCGACCCAGCGGACGTCGTGTGGGGCCGCCGTCAGCAGCACGATACCGCGCGCACGCGCGATTGCACCGACCTGATGCAGGACATTCGGCCACAATTCGGGGACGACCGCGGCCTCATAGGCCAGTTCAATCAGATGCTCGTGCAGGTCGTTCGCCATCGGTCATCCCAAAAACCGTTGTTGCCCAATAGATAAACCCATCGACCCCGGAAATATTGCGTAGAGTAATTCGGCCCAACCCACGAGTCCGGGTTATTCCGGTGCGCGTTCACGCGCATCAGGAGGGAATTCCGACGTTTTCGCCGCCTCTTCTTCGCGATTTTCGCGCGGCGGCCGGGGTCTCGCTCGCTCGGCTGCGATCCGGCGCGCGGCCGCCGGCGCACGGACGACGAAGGCGAAGCTCGATGCCAGGTCGGCGGGGCGGCCCCATGACTTGATAGGGACTTGATGAAGACTCGATAATCAGGGCCTGACGATCATCGCCGCGCGCGGCGAAATCGAAGCTACGTGACAGATGGAAACATTCCGAAGCATCCCGAAACCGGATTGGCATGACTGGCGCTGCGCCAAGCCCGCCGGCGTCACACATTTGCAACGTTGCACGCGATCGTTCGAGCATGAACATCCTTTAATTTGTATCCGCGCAATCCGTGGCGCCAGCTAGGGCATGATCCGGAAAAGTGCGAAGCGGTTTTTCGAAAAGGATCATGCCTAACGGGCGGCCTAAGGCGCGATGACGATTCAAACCGGGTCTGATCGCGCTTTGAGCGGCCACCTCTGACATTCATACGAGCCATCGTCGGCTCGGGGAGAGTCGATGATCAGTCGCAGGGCTCTTTCCGGATTGTTGATGACGCTGGTCGGCCCCTCGTCGCGGGCCGGCAGCGACAGGCTGGTGCTGGGCCATTGCCAGGGATCATGCGCGAATGTCGACTTGCCGACCCTTGGCTACGATCAGTTCTGCCGGTCGTTGTTCGATATCGCGGCAAGCGGCAGGCTGCGCGCGGTGGCAACCGGTTCGGAGATTCGCGGAGAGATGCGATCTCTCTTCCGCGCGCGGCGGCTTTATCGGCCGTCGCACGACGAGATCCGGGTGCTCTGGCGCGCGCCGGCGGATGGCTTCTCGGTCGTGAAGGTCGAGTTCGATCTGGAATGCGGCGTGCCGGTGCGCGGATGTCTTGGAATTCCCGACGGAGAATTCAAGGGGTTGATCCTGCTCGGCCACGGCATGGCGAGCACGCCGGAGCGCTGCTTCGACGATGCCGACAAGGACTACATGAACGCGCTCGGCAAACGGCTATGTCGGGACGGTTACGTCGTCTGGTGTCCTTACATCGTCCAGATCGGAAATCAGGAGAGCCAGAACAACATCGCCGCGATGCTGGCATCTCACGGCATCTCCGCCCACAACGTGTCATGCGCATCGCTCGACGCCGGCGAAATCGTTTGCAGAAAGCTCACCGGCGTGTCGGGTTTGAATGTCGGCGTCTACGGGGTGTCCTGGGGCGCCTTTCTCGCGCTGCATCTGGAAGCCGCGACGGGGCAGATGCGGCCGACTGTCGTGTCCGGATATATGCGCGACGAGAAGAAGTTCCTGATGTCATCCGTGATCACCAGGAATCTCGGCGTCGAACTTGCGGCTTACATTCATTTCAGCAACGGCCGCGCCAAGTACACCGGCGCGGAGCTGGCGTACTTGCTCTGCCCGTGTCCGCTGTTCGTCGAGATCGGGAGCCGTGACGGTGCAAACGCGCTGGAACTTGGGCGGGATGAAAAGTTTTCTCAAATGCAGTCGGTCTACGCATCGTCAGGCCATCCGCATTTGATCGACATGGACATCTTCGACGGTGTGCACGAGGTCAGCGGCAAGCGCGCGCGGCCGTGGCTATCCGAACGTCTGGCGTCGCCAGCCTATCAAGACACCTCTCGCTTGAAGAACGCCATCGCGTTGTGAGCGCAGCCTGACCTCGAGGGTACCGAGAGTGCGCTCGTGTGGGATCACATTGACGGGAGCTTTCGGCGACGGCGGCATGCACTGAGCCGGTCCGCGCGGCCGCAATGGCTGTGTCATGGTGGCGTCGCGGCGCTTCACAAAGCTGGCTGTCGTCGGGATCGGCGCAACGATCGCGATCAGCTTACAGCATTGTCGGATTGGCCGCGTTATGATCTGCTGCAACGCACTGCCCATCCTGACCTTCGGGTCTGAGGGAACTCGACGTCATATCCGTCTCGTAGCGTCTGTTGGTAGCCGAAGGGTTGGACTGCATGAGTGGTACGGAACGCATGCTCGGTGGCTTGGCAGGGTTTCTCGTATCGGCGGGACTAATGGCGGCGGGAGTATCGGCGGCCCATGCCCAGGCGGGGCCGCCCGGGCCTCCTGCCGTGGGCGTGTTCGAGGCGGTGAAGCGGCCGATCACCGAAACCAATGAATTTCTCGGACGCATCGAAGCCCCCAACCGCGTCAACGTGGTGGCGCGTGTGACCGCGTTCCTGGACAAGCGGAACTTTGTCGAGGGCTCCGAGGTCAAGGCCGGTGATCTCTTGTATCAACTCGAGCGCGGACCGTTCGAAGCCGATCTCGCATCGAAGAAGGCACAGGTCGCCCAATTGCAGGCGACGCTGGTCAACGCCAAGCTGACCACCGATCGCGCCAAGGCCCTGATGGGCGGCCCGGCCGGCCAGCAATCCAATGTTGATGCGGCGGTCGCCAACCAGCAGAGCCTCGAGGCGCAGGTGCAGGCCGCGCAGGCGCAGGTCGACCTGTCCCAGATCAATCTCGACTACACCATGATCCACTCGCCGATCGACGGCAGGATCGGACGCACCGCGGTCACCGAGGGCAACGTCGTGACGCCGAGCTCGGGAACCCTGACGACAATCGTCAGCCAGGACCCGATGTATGTCACCTTTCCCGTGCCGGTGCGCGAGGCGCTCGATCTGCGCGACCGTTATGCGACGCGCGGCGGCTTCAAGGCCGTCGTCATCCGCCTGCGGTTGCCGGACGGCCGGCTCTTCGACAAGACCGGCGAACTGAACTTCGTCAACAACACGATCGCGCAGAACACCGATACCATCTCCCTGCGCGGCACCATCCCCAATCCGCCGACATATACTTCCGTCGCGGCTGGCGGCTCGCTCCGCGAACTCACCGACAATGAGTTCGTGACCGTTCTCCTCGAAGGCGTGCAGCCGGTCGAGGTGCTGGCTATCCCGCGTTCGGCAGTGCTGTCGGACCAGCAGGGCGAATATGTCTATGTCGTCGGCGCGGACAACAAGGCCGAGCAAAGGCGGATCCAGCTTGGGCAATCGACCGCAACGATTGCGGCGGTGACGAGCGGCATCTCGCTCGGCGACAAGGTCGTCGTCGAGGGGTTGCAGAAGGTCAAGCCGGGCGAGGTGGTGGCGCCGGGGCCCGTCAGCGCGCTGATCCAGTCGAGCATGAAGGTTTCGGCGGATGGCGCCGCGAGCAGCGCGCCGAAATCGACGGGTAATAACCCATGATTTCTGCCGTCTTCGTCGATCGTCCGCGGCTTGCGATCGTCATCGCGTTCGTGATCACGATCGCGGGCGCGCTGGCGCTGATGCAGATTCCGGTCGCGCAGTTTCCGGACATCGTGCCGCCGCAGGTCACGGTCTCCGCCGTATTCCCCGGCGCATCGGCCGAAGTGGTGGAATCGAGCGTCGCCCAGCCGCTGGAAGCGCAGGTCGTGGGCGTCGACAAGATGCTCTATATGAAGTCGACCAGCGGCAATGACGGCAGCTACACGCTGACGGTCTCGTTCGCGCTCGGCACCGATCCTGATATCAACACCGTCAACGTCAACAACCGCGTGCAGAGTGCGCTCGCGCAATTGCCGACCGAGGTGCAGGCGCAGGGCCTGACCGTGCAGAAGAAATCCTCGGCGGTGCTGCAATTCATCGTGCTGTACAGCAAGAGCGGTGATCAGGATCCGCTGTTCATCACCAACTACGCCATCATCAACGTGCTGGACGCGATCTCGCGCACGCCTGGTGTCGGACAGGCCTCGCTGTTCGCGAAGCTGAACTACTCGATGCGGATCTGGTTCGACACCCAGCGCCTGACCAGCCTCAATTTGGCGCCGTCGGACGTGATCGCCGCGATCCGGGCCCAAAGCGTGCAGGCGCCGGTCGGCCGCATCGGCGCGCGTCCGATCAGCAATGACCAGCAGTTCCAGTTCAATGTGCAGACGCAGGGCCGCCTGACGACATCCAAGCAGTTCGGCGACATCGTGCTGCGGGCCAATCCGGATGGCTCGGTGCTGCGGATCCGGGACGTTGCTCGTGTCGAGATCGGCGCGCAGAACATGGATTCGGAGTCGCGGATCGACGGCAATCCCGGCGTGCCGATGGGCATCTATCTCGCGCCTGGCGCCAATGCCGTGACCACGGCCAAGGCGGTGCAGGCCACGCTTGCGCGGCTGTCGGAGCGGTTTCCGCCGGGGCTGACCTATCTCGTACAGTACGACTCCACCACCTTCGTGTCCGATACGATCAAGGAGGTGATGAAGACGCTCGGCGAAGCCTTCGTGCTCGTCGTGATCGTGGTGTTCCTGTTCCTCGGCAATCTGCGCGCCACGGTGATCCCCGCGGTCGCGGTTCCGGTCAGCCTGATCGGCGCGTTCGCGGTGCTGCTGGCGCTGGGCTACTCGGCCAATACAGTCTCGCTGCTGGCGATGGTGCTGGCGATCGGCATCGTGGTCGACGACGCCATCGTCGTGGTCGAGAACGTCGAGCGCGTCATGGAGGAGGAGCCGGAGCTATCGCCGGCCGACGCCACCAAGAAGGCGATGGCGCAGATCACGGCGCCGATCATCGCGATCTCGCTGGTGCTGCTCTCGGTGTTCGTGCCGATCGCGTTCATCCCCGGCATTTCCGGCACGCTGTTCCGCCAGTTCGCGGTGACGATCAGCGCCGCGATGGTGATCTCGGCGCTGAATGCGCTGACCTTGTCGCCGGCACTGTGCGCCGTGTTCCTGCGTCATGGCGGGCCGCGCCGCGGCATCATGGGACGGGTGCTCGGCAGCATCGACTGGGTACGTGACCGCTACGCCGGCGTGGTGCAACGGCTGGTTCGTGTGGCGGTGCTGTCACTGGTTGCGGTGCTGGTGTTTGCCGGCGCGGTGTTCGGCGTGTCGAAGATCACGCCGACCGGCTTCCTGCCCGAGGAGGATCAGGGCGCCTTCTTCATCGCGGTGCAATTGCCCGACGGCGCGTCGGTGGCACGCACCAGCGAGGTCACCAAGCAGGTCGAGGCGCTGTTGAAGAAGAATCCGGCGATCGACCATGTGCTGTCGATCATCGGTTTCTCGCTGCTCGACGGTGCCAGCGAGCCGAATTCGGCATTCATGGTGGCGCGCATGAAGGCGTTCGCCGATCGCAAGGCTGTCACCGACTCGGTGCAGGCTGCGATCGGGCAGACCTTCGTCGGGGGATCGCAGATCCGTCAGGCCTCGGTGCTGCCATTCAACCTGCCGCCGATCATCGGGCTTTCGACCTCCGGCGGTTTCGAATATCAGCTCGAGGCGCTCGAAGGGCAGGATCCGGCCTCGCTCAGCAGCGTGATGGGCGGGCTGATCGGTGCTGCGAACCGCAATCCGAATCTGGCCCGCGTGTTCTCGACCTTCACCGCGACCAACCCGTCGGTCTATCTCGACATCGATCGCGCCAAGGCGCAGGCGCTCGGCCTCAACATGGCCGACGTCTTCACCGCGCTGCAGGCCACGCTCGGCGGCATCTACGTCAACAACTTCAACCTGTTCGGCCGCACCTGGCAGGTCAATGTGCAGGGCGATGCCACCGATCGCCGCGACATTCCCGACATCTGGCAGATCTATGTGCGCAACAGCGGCGGCGAGATGGTGCCGATCCGCTCGATCGCAAGCCTGCGCATCGTGACCGGACCGCAGGTGATCACGCGCTACAACAATTATCGTTCGGTCACCGTGAACGGCAGCCCGGCGGCGGGCGTGTCCTCGGGCACCGCGATCGCGACGATGGCCGAGCTCTCCAAGTCGACGCTGCCTTCCGGCTATTCCTACGAGTGGACCGGCACGGCCTATCAGGAGCAGGCGGCCTCCGGCCAGACCGGCATCATTCTCGGCCTCGCGGTGCTGTTTGCCTATCTGTTCCTGGTCGCGCTGTATGAGAGCTGGACGATCCCGATTCCCGTGCTGCTATCGGTCACGGTCGGCGTGTTCGGTTCCTATCTTGCGATCAAGCTCGCGGGCCTCAACCTCGATCTCTACGGTCAGATCGGCCTCGTGGTGCTGATCGCGCTCGCCGCCAAGAACGGCATCCTGATCGTCGAGTTCGCCAAGGAGCAGCGCGAGGCCGGCAAGCCGATCGCGGAGGCCGCGACGATGGGCGCGCAAATGCGCTTCCGCGCCGTCATGATGACATCAATTGCCTTCATCCTCGGCCTGGTGCCGCTGGTGGTCGCGACCGGTGCCGCGGAAATCAGCCGCCGTGCGGTCGGCACCGCGGTGTTCGGCGGTATGCTCGCCGCAAGCTCGGTCGGCATCTTCCTGGTGCCGATGCTGTTCGTCACCTTCCAGGGCTGGCGCGAGGGTGTAAAGAACCGCTTCGGCAGACGGACCAAGGCGGAACAGCCTGCCTCGCATTAGATCCTGCCTAATCCCTTCGCGCATTAGGGAGGCGCGTGGGGCGGGTCTATGCTGCTGGCCTCATCGATGGAGTTCTGGATTGAGCGTTGCCTTCACCAAGGAAGAAAGTGCCGAGACCGCGTCCGAAACGCTGTTGCCGGACCGCCCCATTTCGCCGCATCCCAACCTGGTGACCGAAGCAGGACGCAAGGCGCTGGAGCGTGAGCTCCAGGCGGCACGCGAGGCCCTTGAGGCCGCGCAGCAGCTGGACGACGTCAACGAACGGCGGCGGCAGTCGGCGGTTCCGTTGCGCGACGCGCGCTATCTCACAGAGCGGCTCCGCACCGCGCAGGTCGTGCCTGACCCTGCTTCCACCGAAACTGTTGCCTTCGGCAGCACGGTGACTTTCAGCCGCGCCGACGGGCGGGTGCAGACCTATCGCATTGTCGGCGAGGACGAAGCCGACCCAAAGGCAGGCTCGATTTCCTTTGTCTCGCCGGTAGCGAGGTCGCTGATGGGCAAAGCCCTGGGCGACGTCGCAGGCTCGGGCGATCAGGAGCTGGAGATCGTCGCGATCGCTTAGAGAGGATGGGATTAGATTGAATGGCGGTCGCAAAGGCGGCGCGTCCCCTCGCCCCGTTCTTACGGGGAGAGGGTTTGGGGTGAGGGGCTGCCTCCGCACACGCGGAGACAGATACTCTCGCGGAGACCCCCCTCTCACCCGGAACGCATCTGCCGATGCGTTCCGACCTCTCCCCGCACGCGGGGCGAGGTGAACCGGAGTCCACCGCTCGATTCGGAGCAAAGTGATCACGCTGCCGGCAGGGCAAGCCGCTCGATAGTCTGAATATGCCGCGCCAGCAGGCTGCAGGCCTGTTCGATGTTGCGTGCGCGCAGCGCCTGCAGGATCACGCGATGATCCTGGCTCGGCCGCGGCCGCCAGCCGGCGTTGCGCGCCATCGCGAACACCAGTCGCGAATTCGCAAGCTGCAGGCCGTCGAGGCTGGCAAGCAGCCGCGGCATCGCGCACGGCGCCACCAGCGCATGGTGAAAGGCGCGATTGGCCATCTCGAAATCCTGCACCGTCTCGGCATTGTCGCCTTGGATCATGGCGAGTTCGATCCGTGCCAGATGGGCCGATGTGAGCCTGGGGGCGGCATTGCGCAACGCGACCACTTCGAGCGCGGCGCGCATCTCGGCGATTTCCTTCACCGACCTGGTGTCGAGCGGCGCGACCCGCACCCCGCGTCGCGGCACCGCAACAACGAGATGCTGCGCCTCCAATTGCCTGAAGGCCTCGCGCACCGGCACGTGGCTCGAATGGAATTCGCGCGCGACATGATCCTGCCGCAGCGGCGCGTCCGGCAGCAATTCGCCGTTGATGATGCGCTCGCCGATCGCTTCGGCGATGCGCCCCGCGGTGGTCGTGTTCTCGCCTTCGCTCGTCATAGATTATCTATCGTAAAAACGGGTGCGCGCGCGTACTGGCTCGGCTAGCATCGTTCTAAGTCCACAGATCATAGATAATATGCCAGATTATCTATGGTCCACAGCAAACGAGAAAGCAAGCCATATGGTTGATGTCGTGGAAATCGAACGGACCGACAGCGGCACCAGTGCAGCGCCCCGCAAGACCTGGGACCGTACCGAGGCTGAAGCACTCTACAATTTGCCGTTCGCGGATTTGATGTTTCAGGCGCAAGGCGTGCATCGCGCCAACTTCAATCCGAACCATGTCGAAACCGCGAGCCTGCTCAGCATCAAGACCGGCGGCTGCCCGGAAGACTGCGGCTACTGCTCGCAAAGCGCGCATTACGACACCGGCCTGAAGGCCACTCGCCTGATGCCGCGGGACGAAGTGGTCGCGGTCGCGCAGCGCGCCAAGGACGCCGGCGCAACCCGCTTCTGCATGGCTGCGGCCTGGCGCAGCCCGAAGGACCGCGATCTCGATCAGGTCTGCGACATGGTCAGCGCGGTGAAGGGCCTCGGCATGGAAACCTGCGTCACGCTCGGCATGCTGACGCCAAAGCAGGCCGAGCGTCTCTCTGACGCCGGGCTCGATTTCTACAACCACAACGTCGACACCTCGCCCGAGTTCTACGACAAGATCATCACCACCCGCACCCTGCAGGATCGCATCGATACGCTCGCGCATGTGCGCGACGCCGGCATCAAGGTCTGCTGCGGCGGCATTATCGGCATGGGTGAACAGGTCGATGACCGGCTCGGCATGCTGATGCTGCTTGCCAATCTCCCCAGCCATCCGGAGAGCGTGCCGATCAATCTGTGGAACGAGGTCAATGGCGTTCCGGTCAACGACACCGCGGAACGGCCCGATCCGATCGCGCTGGTGCGTCTGGTTGCCACTGCGCGGATCATGATGCCGAAGAGCGTGGTGCGGCTGTCGGCCGGACGGCAATACATGACCGACGAGCTGCAGGCGATGTGCTTCCTCGCCGGCGCGAATTCGATCTTCATCGGCGATGTGCTGCTGACCACCAGGAACCCGCAGCGCGATCGCGACGCCGATTTGCTGGACCGGCTCGGCATCAACTCCGCCCTCGCCTGAGCGCAACTCCGGCACGCGCGCGGCGGGATTCGCCGCGCGACCAACTACAAATCTGAGAGAGAAGCATGAGCGCAATCCATGCGGCCAAGGTCGCTGATTACGCCGCGGCCTTGCACGCCCTGAGCAAGGACGATCGGCTGCGCGGTCTCAAGCCGCGCGCAGGCATCGATTTCGTCTCGAACGACTATCTGGCGCTCGCGAACGCGCCGCGCATCAAGAATGCGGTCTCGGCCGCGCTCGAGGCCGGCACACCGATCGGCGCCGGTGGGTCGCGGCTGCTGCGCGGCAATTGCGAGGAGCACGAACGGCTAGAGGCCGAAGCCGCCGCGTTCTTTGGAGCCGAGACGGCGCTGTTCTTCGGCGGCGGCTATGTCGCCAATTTCGCCGTGCTGACGACGCTGCCGCAGCGCGGCGATCTCCTGGTGCTCGATTCTCTCGTGCACGCCAGCATCCATGAAGGCGCGCGGGCCGGCCGGGCCGAATTCCGGATCAGCGCGCACAATGATCCCCAGTCGGTCGAAGACACCATTCGCGGCTGGCGTGCCGAGGGCGGCACGGGCCGGGCTTGGATCGTGGTCGAAAGCGTCTACAGCATGGATGGCGACGTCGCGCCGCTCGACGACCTCGTCGCCATCGCGGACCGGCACGACGCGTTCCTGATGGTGGACGAGGCGCATGGCACCGGCGTCTATGGCGAGCAGGGGCGTGGGCTGACGGCGTCCTATGAGGGGCGCGAGAACCTCGTGATCGTTCATACCTGCGGCAAGGCGCTGGGCGCCGCCGGCGCGCTGGTCACCGCTTCGACCGTGCTGCGCGACTTCATGATCAATCGCTGCCGCCCGTTCATCTTCGCCACTGCACCGTCGCCACTTGTGGCCGTCGCCGTGCGCGAGGCGCTGCTGATCCTGCAGCAGGAGCCCGTGCATCAGCAGCGCCTGGCAAAACTGGTCGCGTTCACGCATCGCGAGCTCGACCTGCGCGGTTGGCGCAGCCCGTCGCGCTCGCAGATCGTGCCCTATATCGTCGGCGACAATGCGCGTGCGATGCAGCTGGCGTCTGCGCTGCAGGCGCGCGGCTTCGATATCAGAGGCATCAGGCCGCCGACCGTGCCGGCAGGCTCTGCCCGGTTGCGGATTGCGCTGACCCTTAATGTCGACGAGGACGACGTGCGCGCGCTGCTCGACGCGCTGGTCGACGAGACCAAAGGCTGGTCGCGATGACGAGCCGGATCGTGATCACCGGCACCGATACCGGGATCGGAAAGACGGTGTTCTCCGCGGGCCTCGCCGGCTTCCTCGGCGCGCGCTACTGGAAGCCGGTTCAGGCCGGCCTCGAGGAGGAAACCGATGCGGAACTGGTCGCACGGCTTGGCGGGCTCCTGGCGGATCGCATCGTGCAGGAGCGTTACCGGCTTCGAACGCCGGCTTCGCCGCATCAGTCTGCTGCACTCGACGGCGTGCGCATCGACGCTGCCGCGCTCGGCGTGCCCGATGCCGGGGACCGTCCGCTGGTGATCGAGGGCGCCGGCGGGCTGATGGTGCCGCTCGACGGCAACACGCTCTATATCGATATCTTCGCGCGATGGCGCCTTCCGGTCGTGCTGTGCGCCCGCACCGCGCTCGGCACCATCAATCACTCGCTGTTGTCGGTCGAGGCGCTGCGCACGCGCGGGATCGACATTCACGGGATCGCATTCATCGGCGAGAGCAATCCCGAGAGCGAGCGCGCGATCTGCGAGATCGGGCAGGTGCGCCGGCTAGGCCGGTTGCCCTGGCTTGCTCCGCTTGCGGCAGACACGCTGCAGGCAGCGTTCAAGGCGTCGTTCCGGCGGGAAGATTTCAATCCATGACATCCGCTCGGAAGTCGCCGATCTGGCACCCGTTCACCCAGCACGCGCTGCACGGCGAGATGACGAGGATCGTGCGTGGGGAGGGCGCCTATCTCTACACCGCGGATGATCGCCGCATCATCGATGCGATCGCATCCTGGTGGGTCGTGACCCACGGCCATTGCCATCCGCACATCGCGCGCGCGATCCAGGACCAGGCGGAGCAGCTCAACCAGATCATCTTCGCGGGCCACACCCACGATCCGGCCGAGCAGGTCGCCGCGCGGCTGTTGAAGCTGGCGCCCGATGGGCTCGATTACGTGTTCTTCTCCGACTCTGGCTCGACCAGCGTCGAGGTGGCGCTGAAGATGGCGCTCGGCTACTGGCACAATATCGGCGCGACGCGCACGCAGATCATCGTAATGGAAAACTCCTACCATGGCGACACGGTCGGGACGATGTCCGTCGGCGCGCGCGGCGTCTTCAACAAGGCTTACGAGCCGCTGCTGTTCGACGTCGCGTCGATCCCGTTTCCGGCGCCTGGCCATGAACAGACGACGCTCGACGCGCTCGAAGCCGCGTGCAGGAAGGGATTCGCGGCAGCGTTCATTGTCGAACCGCTGATCCTGGGTGCGGGCGGGATGCTGATGTATCCGCCCTGGGTGCTGAAGGAAATGAAACGCATCTGCGCAGCCGCTGGCGTGTTGTTCATCGCCGACGAGGTGATGACCGGCTGGGGCCGCACCGGCACCTTGTTCGCCTGCGAGCAGGCCGACGTCAGGCCCGATATCGCCTGCTATTCGAAGGGCCTCACCGGCGGTTCGCTGCCGCTCGCGGTGACGCTTTGCCGGGCCGAGATCTACGACGCGCATTATTCCAGCGATCGTTCGCGCACCTTCTTCCACTCCAGCTCCTACACGGCAAACCCGGTCGCCTGCGCTGCTGCAAAAGCAAACCTCGAGCTCTGGCAACACGGTGCAGGCGCGCGCGTCTCCGCGGTGGCTGCGATGCAGGAGCGTCTGCTCGCCGCGTTCCGTGCCGACGCGCGCTTCGAGAACGTCCGCCGCACCGGGACCGTCACCGCACTTGATCTGAAGGCGAGCGATGCGGGCTATCTCGCCGGCATCGGCCCAAAGCTTCAGGCCTTCTTCGAACGCCGCAATCTGCTGCTGCGGCCGCTCGGCAACACGATCTACGTCATGCCGCCCTATTGCGTCACCGAGGCGGATCTCGAGGAGATCTACGACGGGATCAGCTGTGCGGCCGACGCGCTGGCTTGACGGCGCGCTTCGCGCCCAAAAGTCAGGGATGATGATCGCATCGCGGTCGTGGTGTGCGCGATGGGGTCTCATACGACATCGGCGTGCCCTTGCAGGCACGCCGATGAGCCCGATCATGAGTGTTGGTGTGGCGCCGGACGCGGCCTCGCAGCAGGATGCGGCCGTGGCGCCGGTCGTGACACATGCGGCGGCGCGGGCCGATGCACAACCGCTTGCGCGACGCGCGGTGCCGGTGGATGCGCGACCGCGCGTGGCTGCGGCGGTGCATGCTGCACGAGCTGCGGTCTTGACGCCGGCGGAGCGACGTGCGGCGCGGGTGCGGGATGTGCGCCGGTGCCGGGGAGAGCATGCGCAGTCGGCAAGGCGTGTCCCGGCGGCAAAGCGTTCCCCGTCGGTAGAGCGTGTCCGGCCGGCGAAGCATTTGCTGTCGGCAGGGCATGTCCTGGCGGCGGAGCATTCCCCGTCGGGAGAGCATGTCCCGTTGGCAAGGCGTGTGCGGCCGTGGGTTGCGCATGTCGGGGCGGCGGCGCCGCGATCGGCTTGCCCGGGCGCGCGGCCACCACGCCGGCGCCGCTGAACCGTGCTGCGTGCGCGGTCGCGGCGACCGCCGGATGACCATGGTTGTTGGCGAGCGTCAGCGCCGGATTCTTCATCGCCGCTTCCGCGTGTCGCGTCTGCTCGCCGGTCGCGGCCACGTGGTGCCCGCTCTGGGCCGCGAGCTGCTGCGGCGTCGGTTTCACCGTGGTGCCGCCGGTGCCGCCGTTATAGCTGACGTTGGTTGTGTTGTTGACGACGGTCTTGTTGTAGACGTTGGTGACCGAGACGTTCGAGATGTTGTTGACGGAGCTGTTGTAGAAGAAGCTGCCGCCGCGCCAGTAGCCGCCCTCATAGCCGACGCCGGTGTAGCCGAAGCCATAAGAGATGCCGCCGTAGAAGCCGACGGTCGCGCCCCAATATCCGGCGTGGAAGGCGTAGGCGCCGTCGTTCCAGCCCCAATAGCCGGGGGTCCACAGCAATTCAGGCGCAGGCGGAAGCACCCATGTGCCGGGCACCCAGTAGTAACCGGTATCGTCGCTCCATGCCCAATAGCCCGGAGTCCAGATGTAGCCGGGCGCGGGGATCGGCGGCTGGACATAGACCGGCAATGGCGGCGGCGCCGCATTGACGGTGATGCCGATGGCAAGCTGCCCGCGTGCTGGCGCGAGCGGTGAGAGAAGCAGAGGCTGAGAGCCAAGGCGAAAGGCAGTCCGGCGATGCGGCGCATGGCACATACTCCAATCTTCTTCCCCCAGCGTTGGAGTCGAATAGTGGCGGCGACATGAACCCGTTGTGAATGTTTGTGCTGACACCGTGATTTCGAGATCGCGCGACGGCGGGATCGTTAACGACGGCGAATGCAAGTCAGCTCGGTGTCAGGATGGAACGCGACGGTGCGGTCGCGTCAGCTTCATCACTGCGCCAAATAGTCGAATTTTCGATTTGAATTGGACGACGACCCCCTGCGCGTCATCAATCGGTGCCCGGAGCATCCGGCTGCCAAAGGCCGGGCAGAGAGGTTTGGCATGGCGCGATCCGCCGACATCGACATCAACGCGGGCGCGCGCCTCGACAGGCTACCGATCTGCGGATTCCACTGGCGCATCCTGGCCCTGATCGGCGCCGGCATGTTCCTCGACGCGTTCGATATCTATCTGGCCGGCGGCGTGCTGGGCGCCGTGCTCAAGGAAGGCTGGTCGACGCTCGAGCTCAACGCCGCATTCGTCTCCGCGACCTTCGTCGGGATGACGATCGGCGCGTGGTGCTCCGGCATCCTCGGCGATCGGTTCGGCCGCCGCTTCTCCTATCAGATGAACCTCGCGATCTTTGGCCTCGCCTCGATCGCCGCGGCCTTCGCGCCGAACATGATGGTCCTGATCGGCCTGCGTTTCATCATCGGCATTGGCCTCGGCGCAGAGATCGTGGTCGGCTACGCGACGTTGACGGAATTCGTGCCGGCTTCCTCGCGTGGGCGCTGGATCGGGCTACTGGCCGTGATCACCAATTTCTCGCTGTTCGTCTCGTCGATGGTCGGCCTGTGGGTGATCCCGACGCTTGGATGGCGCTACATGTTCGGCCTTGTCGGTTGCCTTGCGATGGTCGTCTGGATTCTGCGCAAGTCGATGCCGGAATCGCCGCGCTGGCTCGCCGCCAACGGACGCGCCGATGAAGCCGAGAAGATCCTGTCGGCGATCGAAGTCGAGGCCGCGCGCAAGGCGACACTGCCTGCCGTCGCTGCCCGCGCGCCGGTGCAGGAGTCTCCCGGCGCGGTCTGGCGTCTGTTCCAGCCGCCGTATCTCGCGCGCACGCTGCTCGGCAGCCTGTTGCACATCGTCGTCGGCTTCAGCCTCTACGGGTTCATCGGCTGGCTGCCGACCTTCATGGTCAAGGGCGGCCACAGCGTGGTTTCCTCGCTGGGCTACACCACGGTGATGGCGCTGGGCGGCCCGGTCGGATCGCTGATCGGGCTCGTGCTGGCGGACCGGCTCGGACGCAGGCTGTCGATCGTCTGTTCGTCGATTGCGGCAGCGGCGCTCGGTATCGCCTATCCATACATGCCGGATGGTGTTGCGCTCGCGGGTGTGGGCTTCCTGCTGATCACGGCGATCTACGTGATGCTGGCGACCGGGTTCGCGATGCACGTCCCCGAACTGTTTCCGACGCGGTATCGGCTTCGCGGCACGGCGATCTGCGCCACATCCGGACGCATCGCGACCGCGCTGGTTCAATACGTCGTGGTTGCGATCTTCGCCTGGCAGGGGCTGACCGGCGTGCTGACGACCCTGGCCGGCATCCTCGTCTTCCAGGCCGTGGTCTTCCTCGTGTTCGGTTTCGAGACCAAGGGGCGCTCTTTAGAGGACGCATCGGCCGTCACGGACGCCGAGGCAGCACGTCAATCGCCCATGGCGCGGAGGCCGGCGGACCTCGGCGCCTAGTTCAGGTCGGAGCACGCCACCCTGATCCGGTCGCGGAGCCAGCCGTTCGCGTTGCTCTGATCGTATCTGCGGTGCCAGTACAACATCCAGTCGAACGGCGCGGACTCGAACGGCAGTTCCTCCATCCTCAGATCGTCGTCCATCAGCACGGTCGCGAGGTGCCTCGGCATCACCGCGAGCAGATCGGTCTTCTTCAAGACGTGAGGCACGACCAGCCAATGCGGCACGTTCAGGGCAATGCGTCTTCGATGGCCGCGTTCGGCGAGCACGTCGTCGACGAAGCGAAGATCGGTCGGGCTCATCGAGACCTTCATGTGCTCCTGCGCGATGAAGCGCTCAAAAGTCAGCCGTGCGCGCTTGATCTGGTGTCCGCGTCGCATCAGGCAGACCATGCGGTCTCGCAGCAGCGTTTCCGAACGGATCGATGCGGAATGCTCGAGCCCCATGCTCACCGCGACGTCGATCTCGTCCCGCTCGAGCGCATCGATCGTCAGGGCGGGCGGCAGATGGATCGTGTTGTAGGAGATCCGCCCCTCCGGCGGCCGCGCTGCGGCGAGTCGCGGCAGCAGCAGGCACGCGAGAATGTCCGACATCCTGATCGTGAAGGTGCGTTCGGTCCGGTCTGGATCGAAGCCGGCGTCGCTCGCCATCACGCGCTCGACCTGGCGCAGGACCTGGCGCAGCGGCTCCGCCAGTTCGGTGGCGCGGGGCGTCGGCTTCATCCCGATTGTGGTCCGCACCAGGAGTTCGTCCTTAAACATCGCGCGCAGCCGGTTAAGCGCATTGCTCATCGCGGGTTGGCTGAGGCCGACGCGGTCTGCCGCCTTGGTGACGTGACGCTCGGTCAGCAATGCGTCCAGCGCGACGAGCACATTGAGGTCGATGGATCGAAGGTTCATCCATCATTCATATCGTGAATGACGAAAGATAACAAATCCATTTCATCCATGATGGCGCAGCGCGTATCAATCGATCAGGACCAAGGAGGGCATCAATGAGCTTTGAGACGATCAAGCGCGACGTGAAGATCTGCATGTTCGACCAGTACGGCACGGTCGTCGACATGCAGGGCGGCCTGACCAGGATCGCGACGCCGTTCCTCGAGAAGAAGGGCTGGAGGGGCGATCCGGATTCCTTCGTCACGTGGTGGCGTCGCACGCATTTCGAGAACTCGATGATCGATGCGTTGCTGCATCGCGAGCACACGCCTTATCGCGAGATCGGGCACCGCGCGGTTGCCCACGTCATGGATCGCGCGAAGATCGACTACACGATGGACGATGTGCGTTACCTCGTGGGCGAGATCGAGAAGCTGGTGCCGTTTCCGGAGGTGCCGGACGCGCTCGCGCGGCTGCAACGCAAGTACAAGCTCGTCGTGCTCTCGAACGGCGATCCGGACATGCTCGAGACGGCGAAGCAATACCACAAGGTCCCGTTCGATCGCGTGATCTCGGTGGCGGAGGCCAATTCGTTCAAGCCGCATGTCGCGACCTACACCAAAGCGGCCGAGATCATGGGCGTGAAGCCGGCGCAGGTGCTGTTCGTGGCCAATCATGCCTTCGACTGCATCGGCGCCAAGTCCGCCGGCATGCGGACGGCCTTCATCGATCGGCGCAGCCGCCCGTTCGGCATCACGCCGCATCAGCCTGATATCCTGGTGCCGTCGATGAAGGACCTCGCCGATGCGATCGTCTGATCGCGAGCCGCTGTCGGGCATCAGGGTCCTCGACCTCTGCCGAGTGGTCTCCGGCCCGTTTGCCACGATGCAGCTCGGCGATCTCGGCGCCGACATCGTCAAGATCGAGGATCCGCGTCAAGGCGACGAAAGCCGCCGTTACGGACCCCCCTTCGTCGGCGGCGAGAGTGCGTATTTTCTGTCGGTGAACCGCAACAAGCGAAGTTGCGCCATCGATCTGAAGTCGCCGGCTGGGCGCGACGCGGTGCTCGATCTTGCATCCGTCGCAGACGTCGTCATCGAGAACTTCCGCCCCGGCACCCTGGACAAATGGGGGCTCGGCTTCGACGCGCTGCGCGCCCGAAAGGCCGACATCATCCTGTGCAGCATTTCGGGATTCGGTCGCACCGGTGCCGACGCCGCGCGCCCCGGCTACGATCTGATTCTGCAGGGCGAATCCGGCGTGATGGACATCACCGGCGATCCGGACGGACCGCCGACCAAGGTCGGCACGTCGATCGCCGACCTCGTCACGGGCCTTTATGCGTCGCATTCGGTGTTGGCCGCGCTGATGCGCAAGAGCCGCACCGGCGAGGGCGGCCGGGTCGACGTCTCCATGCTCGACGCCATGGCGTCGCTGCTGACGTTCAACGCCGGCATGTACTTCGCCTCGGGACAAAGCCCGAAGCGCCGCGGCAATGTCCATCCGACCATCAGCCCGTATGAACCGTTCGAGGCGAGTGACGGCTGGATCAATGTCGGGGTCGCGAACGACAAGTTCTGGGCGGCGTTTTGCGGCGTCGTCGGCCGTCCGAAGCTGCGCGAGGACATCCGCTTCGCAACCGCTCCGAAGCGTGCGGCGAGCCGCAACGAGCTCGTCGCGATCCTTTCGCCGATCTTTGCCCGGCGAAGTCGCGCCGACTGGCTGCAGGCGCTCGGCGCGGCGGGCATTCCGTGCGGCGCGATCAAGTCGGTCGGCGAGGTCTGCGAAACGCCTCAACTCACGCAGCGGGGAATGGTCCAGACCATCAGCCATCCGGCGGCGGGAGATGTGAAGTTCATCGCGAGGCCGACGCGGTTCGGCGACGAACCGCCGCCACCTTCCACGCCGCCGCCGATGCTCGGCGAACACACAGGCGAGGTGTTTACGGAATGGCTCGGCTGGAGCGACGATCGGCTCGAGAGGTCAGCGGTCGATGGCGCGTTCGGCGACTTTGGACGGACGTTCGTGCGATCGTCGATGTGAGCGGCGCCGCTGCGGTCGCGCCGCGCCGCCCAACGTGCGGCGAAATGGCACGTAGCACAGTCCTGGCCTTTACCTGATCAAGCGCGCCCGTCCGCGGGAATTAAGAACTCGCTTTCCAAGATACAGAATTTGGATGGCGCAATCCTGAATCGACGCCGATATTCTGGCCCAGGTTGAGGTGCGGCGCGCGATGAAGGACTTTATTGCCAAGTTCCTAACGTACAATCTGGAGATGCTTGCCAAGGCCTCGGATGAGGACCCGGCCGCGCATGACCGGAATGCAGTATGGCTGCGCGCTGCGATTCCGGCTCGTCCGGCGGCAGCCGAGATCGGTTGGATCGGCGGCAATCCAAAGCTTCCCGATCCCTTCCAATGGCCCGGCAGGGACGGCCAGCCGTATCAGTTTCTTTGCCAGATCAATTGCGCATCCTTGCCGCCCAGCCTGTGGGGCGGCGTCGGTCCGAGGGCGGGGTGGCTGGCATTTTTCGCAGCCGTGTCCGGCCGTATCGACGTGAAGGTGATCCATCAACCGACGCTCGGACCGCAACGCGGCAACGAACGCGCCTGGCAGAAGAGCGCCACGGGTCTGTATTGGGTCGATGACAAGTATGACGGGCTGCTGGCACCGCCGCCCAGATGGCCGCTCGACTTCGTGCATCCCGTCGACGGCGAAAGCTGCGTTCCAAACCGGCTGCGGCGCAATCCTTCTGCCGATGCCGTTTTCGCCATCGCATCGTGGGAGCTTCAGCCGATCGATTGGAGAACGCTCGAACTGCTCGTGCAGGAGGCGCTTGCCCAATCGAGGGCGTGGGCGGCGCGTCTGACCGACGCGGCGCGGCAGCAGGAAGCGCGGCTCAAGCCGCCGCGCAAGGAGCTGGTGACTGCGTTCGAGCAACTCGCTGAAACAGCGGAACGGCTGCGCGAGGCGTTGGCACGTTCCGAAGCGGAGCAGCCATTCTCGTTGCAAAGCTGGCTGTCCCGCGCCGAACTGGTCCTGCGCATCAGGGAGCTGCACGACGAGATCACCTTGCAGCGTGGCGGCAGCTTCGTTGCGGCGCTCGACAAGTCGGAAATCGAGCTCGCCAATGGCGAGGGTTTTCTGGCGCCGATCTGGGTGAAATCGAAAGCGCCTCTGTTGCCGCCCGATACCGAGCAAGGGCGCAGATATGCCGGGCTGGTTCGGCTCATTCAGGACCTTGAACGAGATATTCAGGCCGACGTACGGATGCCGTCGCCCGACAGGGGCGTTTCAGCCGATCTCGCCGGCTGGCTGGAATACAGGGAGAAGTTTCCGCAGGACTGGGAAGCCTATGCGGCGCGGGTTCGCGGGATTCGCAAACTGTACTACGCGTTCTGGATCGACAACGCCGCGGCGCTCGAGACGACGATGGCGCATGGTCGCGGGCTGCCGCCGCCCGAAAGCTGGGCAGACGCCCGCGGGCGCGCGGAGAGCGAGCGCGACTGGGCGCATGAGCAATTGCGCAGGTTCGGAACGGCCGAGGCAAGCGAGGGCCAGAGGCCCGCCATCGCACGGAGCAGGCAGCAGAAGGCCGAGGCGCTCGTCGCAGAGCTGGAAGCGGTCATGCGCAGGATCCGCAATCGCCAGAGCGAGGCCGCGTTCGTGCCCGACGAGTGGACCGCGCTCTATCGGCTGCTCGATGAGCGTGCGGCCGATCAGGCGCTGCCGGAGTTTTGGTCGACGGGGTACAGGGTGTTGCGCTCCGAAATCGCCAAGCAGCTTTACGCCGACGATCCCGATGCAGTGATCCCTGCGGCCCGGCATCCGCTTGAGACCGACTGGGCGTTCGACGCCGAGCAAGCCACGCTCCAGATCGGCGGCGCCCCGCGCGGCTGGTGCGCGGACTTTATCGAAAACAAGCCGAACTCGGTCATGCTGCTGCAATTTCCGAGCAACAATCTCACGCATTTCAGATGCGGCGACGTCAGCGACCTCGTCGTCTCGATCTCCCGCTCCGATCTTGAACGGTACGACTTCAGACATGTGCGGGTGGATGTATCGAATTGACAGATCCGCCGCAAAGGCGGTTGCCGGTGGCAGCCGAATGATCAGCGAAGCGAAAGACGGCCAATATCCGATTGCTGGCTGCGCAAAGGTGTCCTTTTGAAACGGCCTGTCATTCTTGCCGTCATGGCCATTGCATTGGCGTGGCTGTTGGTCCGATGCAGTACGCCGCAGGCATCTTTGCGCTACCGGATGACCATCGAGGTCGAAACCCCCGGCGGAATGAGGTCCGGCTCTTCAGTCATGGAGTTGCGCCTTGAGCGGGAATTCCTGATCCCGATGCCGGGCGCTGGTGGTTCCGACTGGGGTGGTGGCTTCACCGTGCACGGCGAAGCCCCATTTGTGGATCTTGGCGACGGAAAGGTTCTGTTCGCGACGAACTACGATCGAAATTACAGCTATCTGAGCAGCATGCCGCATATCGTCGTCCAGGTTCTCGGTTATCGCGAGCTGGCGCCGCCACCTCCGTCCGGGGACAACGCGAGAACCATGAGCGCGGCTGTCAAAGCCAAGCCATCCGGCGTCCTGCGTCCGAAGGATTATCCGACGCTGGTGACGTTCACCGACACGAACAAGCCTAAATCCGTTGTCGTGGTCTCGCCCGACAATCTCGCCGCCGCCTTCGGGGCGGGCTACCGGCTCGGCAGAATGACGTTTCAAGTGGTCGAGCGGGACGCGCCGCTCACCGCCACTCTCGCGGCCCATTTTCCGGCGCTTGTTGACGAGCGCGGCCGGCTGACCCTGCGTTGACCGGCTCGGTGGCGCATCGCGAGGTGTTGGCGGCGTCCCGTCAATCGGGATCTGCCTCGGGTTGAGCCGGCACCATTCCTTCAGCGGCATGAAGGTGCCCGACCATATTCCGCGCCTGGCTTGCTCCGCCTCGTGCTGCTCCGGCTGAGACGGTCACTGGCATTGCCAGGATCGATATCCGGTTTCATACTCTGGCATAGGCCGGAGCCGGCCAGCTAACCTGACGGCGCGGCCAACCCGGAGAATACAAGAGACAATACCGGGTTTCTGAGCGGCGGGAGACGGCGATGTCGTTTCGTCTCGCATTCGCCTTTGTGTCGATAGCGGCGCTGCTGGTTGATTCGACTGACGCCGTGTCGCAGGACATGCTGCGGAGTGTCGACCTCAACAGTCCGGAAATGACGGCGTCGGAGATGACGCGCGCCGAGGTCGATGCGCTCCTCAAGTCGATCCCTCAAGGGGACGGACGCACTGCAGATTTGGATGGAAAGCGACTGTCGCACCTCGATCTCTCGGGCCTCGACTTCTCCGGCGGCAACCTTCATCTCGTAAAGCTCAACCAGACCAATCTGAAAGGCGCCCGCTTCGATCGGGCTATCTTGAACCAGGCCTGGCTGATCGACGCAGACTTGACGGGGGCGTCCCTCGTCAAGGCATCGCTGCTCGGCACGCAGATGCAACGCGCCAAGCTTGGCGGCGCCGACTTGAGCGGCGCTCGGATAACCGCCGATCTTTCCGGTGCTAGCCTGATCGGGGCCAGGCTTGCGGGCGCCGATCTGAGCGCTGATATGCGCAACCAATCGATGGGCCTGATGCGTGGCGTGCTCAAATCCGCCGATCTGCGGAACGCGGATTTAAGCGGCGCCAATCTCTCGCGCGCCGATCTCGAATTTGCGCAACTGCAGAATGCCAATTTGGCGAACTGCAGCCTCCATAGAGCTGACCTTGCGGGAGCCGACCTATCCGACGCCAATGTCGCCGGCGCAGATTTCACCGAGGCCGACCTTGCGTCGGCCCTGTTGCCGAGCGCGGCGGCGCTGGCCGAGGCCCGCAATCTGGACAAGGCCCGGAACTTGAACTTGGCGCGGCGCCCCCGTTAGGGATCGAATTGCAGTGTCCTGCGACAAGACCTATGTTCTGTCTTGAGAACCACGCAGCCGCTCATCGTGCGGCGGGCACGACCACGGTGGATGGTTGCATGTCGCACCGGAGGTGACGTCATGACCATTTCTCCCAAACTGCACAATTATCTCGCTGCAGAAAACATCGAGTACGACGAAATCCCGCACGTACTGACGATGTCGTCAGCCCTTACCGCCCAGGCTTGTCACGTCTCGGGCGATCGCTTGGCCAAGGCCATTGTGCTGCGCCGCAACGACGGGTATCTGCTCGCCGTGCTGCCGGCATCGCATCACCTCAGGCTGGCGGATCTCAGGGCGAGATTCGGTGACGATATCGCCATGGCCGCTGAAGGCGAGATCGATCGGCTGTTCACGGACTGTGCGCACGGGGCGGTTCCCGCCGCCGGTAGCTGCTACGGGCTCGACGTTATCGTTGATGACAGCATCCGGATGCAGCCCGAGATCTATATCGAAGCCGGCGATCATGAGACGTTGCTTCATCTCGGTCGTGCGCAATTCGCACGCCTGACCGCCGGTTCCCTGCATGGCAGCTTCAGTGCGCATGACTGAGGCGGCGTGACAGCGGGACCATCTATCTGTGCGCCCCGACTGGAGCATGATCCGGAGGGGTGCGAAGCGGCTCTTCCCCGAGGCAAGGGAGGAACGCGCTTGCGCGGAGATCATGCTCAAGCAAGGGGCTCGAGCGCGATAACGCTTCGACCCGGTTTCATCGTGCCTTAAGGCGCAGCACGTATGCAGTCGCGCCAGCTCTGTTGTATAATTGCGAGCGAGGGGGTGCTGCCTTGGACGGGAGGTCCTCCATGAAAGTCAAGGACGTGATGCACAAGGGCGTCGATTGGGTGAGCCCCGACACGCCAATCACCGAAATCGCGAAATTGATGCAAGGGCACGACATCGGCTGCATTCCGATCGGGCAAGACGATCGTCTGATCGGGATGGTGACGGATCGCGACCTCGTCTGCAAAGGTCTCGCGAGCAAGGACTTCAACTCTGCGCGCACCACAGCGCGGGATGTGATGACCGAAGGCATCCACTGCTGCCGGGAAGACGACGACCTGACGAAAGCTATACATCACATGGAAACGCTGAAGATTCGCAGACTGCCTGTGATCAACAAGAGCAAGCGGATGGTTGGCATGATCAGCCTGGGCGATGTAGGCCACTTTGCCGGTGCCGATCTCTTGTCCCAATGCATGAAGAGCGTGTCGGCTCATCATTGAGGCGAGGCCGGTCTGCGGGAAGCTGGCAGACCGGCCAGTATCGTGGTCAACCGGGAAGGCAACCGGTGCCGGCTGTCTCGCAGGCATCGGCCCGAAGCTGGACGGCGATCGGCACGGTTCGATCTCCATCCGATCTGTCGAGGGGCGGATCGCACGACGATCCGCCCGACACCTCGTTATCGCCAGGTCGATCAACCGAGGTGATGAACCTTCTGCAAGCCGTAGACCGGGGTTGGGATGCCTTCCATCCGCGCCTTCAGTTGCAGCGCCAGATACTGGGAGTAATGCCGCGACTGGTGCAGATTGCCGCCGTGGAACCAAAGTGCCTCCTGCTGGGTCGGCTTCCACATGTTGCGCTGCTCGCCCTCCCACGGGCCGGGGTCCTTGGTGGTATCGGATCCAAGACCCCAGACCTTGCCGACCTTGTCGGCGACGTTCTTCGAGATCAGGTCGGCGGCCCAACCGTTCATCGAGCCATAGCCGGTGGCATAGACGACGAGATCGGCGGGGAGTTCGCTGCCGTCCACGAACCTGACGCCGGTTTCGGTCAGTTCCCGCACCGCAGCGCCCTTGCCGCTCTTGAGCTTGATCGAACCGTCGATCACGAGATCGCAGGCGCCGACGTCGATGTAATAGCCCGAACCGCGGCGCAGGTACTTCATGAACAGGCCGGAGCCGTCGTCGCCCCAATCATGCATGAAGCCGACTTTCTCCAGCGCGGCGTAGAAATCCTTGTCGCGCTCGCGCATCTGCTCGTAGAGCGGGATCTGGAATTCGTGCATGATCTTGTAGGGCAACGAGGCGAAGATCAAATCGGCCTTGCGCGTGGTCATCCCGCTCGCCACCGCCTGCTCCGAATAGAGCGCGCCGAGCCCGATATCCATCAGCGTGTCGGATTTCACGATATGCGTGGACGAGCGCTGCACCATGGTGACGTCGGCGCCACCTTCCCATAGCGCCGCGCAAATATCGTGGGCGGAGTTGTTGGAGCCGATCACCACCACCTTCTTGCCGCGATATTTCTCCGGCCCCGGGTGGGTCGAGGAATGCTGCTGCTCACCCTTGAAGATGTCCTGCCCCTTGTAGGTGGGCCAGTTCGCCTTGCCCGACATGCCGGTCGCCAGCACGAGCTGCTTCGGCTTGAGCGTGATCTCCTTGCCGTCGCGCTCGACCACGACGGTCCATTCCCCGGCCTTCTCGTCATACTTGGCCGACTTCGCCGTGGTCGAGCTCCAGTAGTTGAGCTCCATCACCTTCGTGTACATCTCCAGCCAGTCGCCGATCTTGTCCTTCGGCGCGAACACCGGCCAGTTTTTCGGGAAGTCGATATAGGGCAGATGGTCGTACCAGACCGGATCGTGCAGGCAGAGCGACTTGTATCGCTTGCGCCAGGAATCGCCGGCGCGTTCGTTCTTCTCGATGATGATGGTTGGCACGTTCAATTGCCGCAGCCGCGCGCCAAGCGCGATGCCGCCCTGGCCACCGCCGATGATCAGCGCATAGGGTTGTTTTGCATGACCCAGCTCGGTGATTTCCTGGTCACGTTCCTCGCGCCAGCTCTTACGGTCCTTGCAATGGCCGTGCTTGGCGCCGAGCGGACGGGTGGAGCCGGACTTTTCCTCATGTCCCTTGAGCTCGGCCATGGTGGTGAGCAAGGTCCAGATGCGTCCATCCTTCATGCGCAGGTGACCATAGCCGCGCGCGACATCGGTCTCGAATTCGATCCAGCTCTCGATGATGCCGCCGGCCTCGCTCGCGGCTTCGCCATCGGCAATGCGCCATCCCGACGGTTTGCTATCCGCAAGCCGCGCTTGAAGCATGTCGCGGATCTGATCCTTGCCTTCCATGGTTTTGATGTTCCAGGTGAAGGTGACCAGATCGCGCCAGTAGCAATCGGTCTGGAACAGCGCGATCGCGCGTTCGATGTCACCCGACGACAATGCGACGTTGAACTCGTCGAGCAGCGCGGTGATCTTTCCGTCCGGGGCCTTCGTGAGCATGGTTTCATTCTCCCATATGCCGGCGTCGATCGCCTTTGCGTCGTGGGTCCGGCGCGTTTGTTAGCGAGGTCGAATCTTGCCTCGACCACCATGTCAGCAAGCCTCATGCCATTGCGGCGAATCTCGAAAAACGCTCGGCATTTCCTCGCGTTAGCTGTCGGCGCCAGGCCGCCTCACTTGTTGCGTCATGCAACAGGTGTTGCACGCAACAAACTTGATCGGCGGCACAATCCGAGTGACACTCGACGCAACAACGTGCGGGGAAACATCCAGGAGCATCAGCCGTGACGACGGAGCGGGCTGCGCACATCGACGAGCTGGTTCGCGTTGCGGACGGCCAGAGCAGCGCGCGTGACGCAATCATCCATCAGTCGTGGGTGCGATGCGTCTCCGAACACAAGCTCGATCCGTTGGTGCTGCGCGACGCTCATATCGTAACGTCCGGGCGGCTGCGCGAGCATCGCGACGCCATGGATGAGTTCCTGCACACGGCGCGCTTCGGCGTCGAGATGCTGTATCGTCAGATCGCCGGACTCGGCTATGTGCTGCTGCTCACCGATGCCAGGGGCATCACGGTGGATTTCATCGGCGACCCGACATTCAACAACACGCTTCGCAGGGCCGGCCTCTATCTCGGCGCCGACTGGAACGAGCCGCATGCCGGCACTTGCGCAGTCGGCACCTGCATCGCGACCGAAGAAGCCCTGACGGTGCATCAATCCGACCATTTTGACGCCACCCATATTCCGCTGACCTGCACGGCCGCGCCGGTCTTCGATCCCAGCGGCAAGCTCGCTGCGGTCTTGGATATCTCCGCGCTGCGCTCGCCGGAACCGAAGGCCAGCCAGTTCCTGGCGCTGCAACTGGTCAAGTCGTTTGCTCACAAGATCGAGAATGCGAATCTGCTAAACCGTTTCCGGCAGGAATGGATCATCAAGCTGTCCGGCTCCGCGGAATTCGCCGATGTCGATCCGGACTATGTGATGGCCGTCGATAGCAGCGGCCACATCATCGGCTTCAACAATCGCGCAAGGCAGCTGCTCGCCCGCGAACTGGCCAAGCGTCCGGACCTTCGCCTGCGGGCCGACGGCTTCGGCGTGTCCGACATCTTCGAATGCACCATCGACGATCTGCCGCGCTTCGCCCATTCGCGCCCCACCGGCCAACGTACGCTGCGGCTAGCCAATAGCGGCGCGACGTTGTTCGCGCAAACCTTGCCGCCCCCGAACAAGCTGGCGGCGCCGGCCTCCTCCCGCAGCGAGTCGGCGCTTCCGGCGCCGCTACGAAACCTGTTCCGCGGCGATCCCGCCATGCATCACGTGGTGACGCGCGCCGCCAAGCTCATCAACACCCAGATGGGCTTGCTCATCACCGGCGAAACCGGCACCGGCAAGGAGCACCTGACGAAGGCGCTGCATTCGGTCAGTGCGCGGGCAGGCAGGCCCTTCGTCGCGGTCAACTGCGCCGCGCTGCCGGAAAGCCTGATCGAGAGCGAGCTGTTCGGCCACGAGGCAGGCGCCTTCACCGGAGCGGCGGCCAAGGGCAAGAAGGGTCTCGTGCTCGAAGCCGACGGCGGCACCCTGTTCCTTGACGAGATCGGCGACATGCCGATCTCGTCGCAGACGCGCCTGTTGCGCGTGCTCGCCGAGCGCGAGGTGACACCGGTCGGCCGCACCCGGCCGGTCCCGCTCAATGTCCGCGTCATCGCTGCCACCCATCGCGACCTCGTCACGCTGGTGAAGGCGGGGCAGTTCCGCGAGGATCTCTATTTCCGCCTCAACGGCGCGGTGCTTGCGCTGCCTCCGCTGCGTCAGCGCACCGATATCGAGTGGCTGATCGATCAATCCCTGCATCGGCTTTCGACGGAGCACAAGGCCAACTATGCGCTGACGGCAAGCGCGCGCAGCGCGCTGCTCAAGTACCAATGGCCCGGCAACATCCGCGAGCTGATCAATGCGCTCGATCATGGCTGCGCGCTGTCGAACGACGGCACGATCGATCTTGCCGATCTGCCGGACCGGATCGCTCATCCCCTGGGTGAGGATATCTCCGGAAAGCCGGCACGTGGCAGAGCGGCGACGTCGCGGCAAGCCGATGCGCTACTTGCGGCGTTGCGCAACAATCGCTGGAACGTCTCGCAGGTGGCGCGCGAACGCGGCGTCGATCGCTCGACCATCCATCGCCAGATTGTCCGCTTCGGCATCACGATGCCGAAAGACCTGACCTGAGTGCGGTCGTTGCCCGCCGTCGCTGACCGCCACCGTCAGATACGACATCCCTGCCGAACAGCGGCGCGAACCCATACATAATTGAAATTGCATGTGATTTTTCCTGCCCCAGGCGTTCGGCCGCCGTCGGCCGACTTCGGCCCACCCGCTGTCGCAAGCGAAATTCAGCACGCCTCACGACAGCGTGCGCCGTTCGCTGCGGGATCGTAGTATTGTCGTCGGCAGCCGTCGAAGCTAGGATTTCGCGTAGCATTCGATCGCAACGCACGAAGAGATGCACTCCAGAATCAAGCGGATGGTCGCGGCTGCGATCGGACGGCACGGCAAATGGAGGACATTATGGCGTGGCGTGACGACAAGGCCCGGGCAGCCCTGATCCGCGATGCAGCGGGCAGCGTGCCAGCGGGCAAGAGCCCCCGGGCCTTTGCCGAGCCCTTGTTCGGCTACACCAATATCGAGGATCTCGCCAATTACGATGCCGCCTCGCTTGCCCTGCTGGCGGAGCAGGCCTGGGAGCACGTGCAGCGGCGCACGGCCGGCAGCGCCGATATCCGCGTCGTCAATCCGACGTTGCCGAACGGACGCGAGATTTCCGTGCTCGAAATTCTCAACGACAACATGCCTTTCCTGTTCGATTCCACCATGGCGGAGCTCGCCGAGCAGGGCCTCGAGGTCACCCTGGTCGCTCACCCGATCATCGCGGTGGAGCGCGACGATGGAGGCAAGCTGCTGCGATTCTACGGGGAAGCACTGCCGGACGGAGCAAAGGGCGCGCGCGAAAGCCTGATTCATCTCCACATCACCCGCCTGGATGCGGATTCCGATCGCCAGAAGCTGATCGACGGCCTGACCAGGACGTTGAACAATGTCCGCGCCTGCGTTGCCGACTGGCGCGTCATGCGTGACAGTGTCGAGGAAGCGATCAAGACGTTCTCTTCCAATCCGCCGCCGCTGCCGATCGACGAACTCGCCGAAGCCAATCAGTTCCTGCAATGGCTCTGCGCGGACAATTTCACTTTCCTCGGCGTGCGCAAATATCGCTTCTCGCCCGACAGCGACGCGTCGGACGACATTACAACCGGCGAAGGCCTCGGCATTCTGCGCGATCCGGACGTGAAGGTCCTGCGTCGCGGCAGCGAAATGGTGGTGATGACACCGGAAATCCGCGAGTTCATGCACGAGCCGACCCTGCTGATCGTCATCAAGGCCAATGTCTCCAGCCGCGTCCATCGCCGCACCCGGATGGATTATGTGGGCATCAAACTCTACTCGCCCGACGGCCGGCTCGAAGGCGAGTTGCGCGTCGTCGGCCTTTTCACCTCGGGCGCCTATACTCGCTCGGTACGGCAGATCCCTTATGTTCGCCACAAGGTTTCGCGGGTGCTGCAGCGCGCGGGCTTCGACCCGAACGGTCATTCCGGCAAGGCGCTGATGCATATTCTCGAAGATTATCCGCGCGACGAGCTGTTCCAGATCGATGTCGACACGCTCTACAACTTCGTCATCGAGATCCTGATCCTCTACGAGCGCCCGCGCGTCCGGGCGCTGCCGCGGGTCGACAAGTTCGATCGCTTTGTCTCCATCCTCACCTTCATTCCGCGCGACAAATACGACACCGACGTCCGCACGCGCGTCGGAGCCTTTTTGGCGCAGGCCTACAAAGGGAAGCTGTCCGCCTCCTACGTGTCATTCCCGGAAGGGGCGCTTGCGCGCGTCCACTTCATCATCGGGCGCTATGAAGGCAAAACGCCCGTCGTCGACCGCGCCCTGCTCGAAGCCGGGATCAGCGCCATTGCCGCGACCTGGGCCGACAAGCTGAAGGCCGCGCTCACCGCGTCGACCGATGGCATGCGGGCGCGCATGCTCACCAACCGATATGCCCAGGCCTTCAGCGGCGGCTATACCGAGGTGTTCGGCGCGGAACAGGCGATCGCCGATATCACGACCGTCGAAAAGCTGACGCCGGCGCGCCCGGTGACGATTTCGGTTTACCGCATCGAAGGCGACGATCCGAGGCGCTTCGGCCTGAAGGTGTTTTCGGACGGCGTACCGCTGTCGTTGTCCTACCGCGTGCCGGTGATCGAAAATCACGGCCTGCGCGTGGTCAACGAACGCACCTATCAGGTCGTGCCCGGTACCAGGCCTGCCCCGGTATGGCTGCACGACATGACGATCGAGACCAGTGACGGCCAGCCCATCGAGATCAATCCGGAATTCAGCCATCGCCTGGAAGCCTCGATCATGGCGGTGGTGACCGATCGCGCCGAATCCGACGGATATAACGGCCTGATCCTGCGCACCGCCCTAAGTTGGCGGGAAGTCTCGACCATTCGGGCGCTGTCGCGTTATTTGCACCAGATCCGCGCTCCGTTCACTCAGGATTACATGTGGGAGACCTTGCGCAAGAACGCCGCGATCACGGCCAGCCTGGTCGCGATGTTCCAGACCCGCCTCGATCCGCGCCTCGCCTTGACGGACGCCGAGCGCGCGGCGCGCGAGGCGGCTTTGCTTGCCGAGGTCGAGGAACAGCTCAAATCCGTCGCCTCGCTCGATGAAGACCGCATCCTGCGCCGCTTCACCAATCTGGTGCAGGCTACCGTTCGCACCAATCTGTGGCAGATCGGCGAGGATGGACACCCGCGTCCGGTGATCTCCTTCAAGTTCGAGGCGCGCCGGATCGACGACTTGCCCGCTCCACGACCGCTCTACGAGATCTTCGTCTATTCCCCTCGTGTCGAAGGTATCCACCTGCGCTTCGGCAAGGTTGCGCGCGGTGGCTTGCGCTGGTCCGACCGGCCGCAGGATTTCCGCACCGAGATCCTCGGCCTGGTGAAAGCGCAGCAGGTCAAGAACGCCGTGATCGTGCCGGTCGGTGCCAAGGGCGGCTTCGTGCCCAAGCGCCTGCCGCCGCCTTCCAAGCGCGACGCCTGGCTCGCGGAGGGCACCGAAAGCTATCGCATCTTCGTTCGCTCGCTGCTCGAGCTCACCGACAATCTCGACGGCGACATCGTCGTGCCGCCCGAATCCACCGTGCGTCACGACGGCGACGACCCCTACCTCGTCGTCGCCGCCGACAAGGGCACCGCCACCTTCTCCGATGTCGCCAACGCGATCTCGGCCGAGATGAACCATTGGCTCGGCGATGCCTTCGCATCCGGCGGCAGCCAGGGTTACGACCACAAGAAGATGGGGATCACGGCGCGCGGCGCCTGGACGGCGGTCAAGCGCCACTTCCGCGAGCTCGGCACCGACATTCAGACCATGCCGTTCACCGCGGTCGGCGTCGGCGACATGTCGGGCGACGTTTTCGGCAATGGCATGCTGCTCTCGCCGGCGACAAGGCTAGTGGCGGCTTTCGATCATCGCGACATCTTTATCGATCCTTCACCCGATCCATCGACCAGCTTCGCCGAGCGCAAGCGCCTGTTCGATCTGCCGCGATCGAGTTGGCAGGACTACAACAAGTCGCTGATCTCGCAGGGCGGCGGCGTGTTCTCGCGCTCGCTCAAGGCGATCCCGCTTGCGCCGGAAGTGCGCACGCTGCTCGATCTCGACAAGCCGCAAGCCACGCCTTTCGAGGTGATGACGGCGATCCTGAAGGCTCGCGCGGACCTGTTGTGGTTTGGCGGCATCGGCACCTATGTCCGCTCCTCCGGGGAAAGCGACGACCAGGTCGGGGACCGCGCCAACGATCCGATCCGCATCGCGGGCGGCGACGTGCGTGCCCGGGTGATCGGCGAAGGGGCCAACCTCGGCGTTACCCAGCGCGGCCGCATCGAAGCGGCGCAGAAGGGCGTCAAGCTCAACACCGACGCCATCGACAATTCGGCCGGCGTGAACACGTCCGACGTCGAGGTCAACATCAAGATCGCGCTGGCGCGCCCCGAACGCGAGGGACGCCTCAGTCCCACTGACCGCAACAGCCTGCTTGCCGCGATGACCGACGAGGTCGGCGTGCTGGTGCTGCGCAACAACTATCTGCAGACGCTGGCGCTGTCGCTGGCCGAGCGCAAGGGTGTGGCAGAGACCGGTTTCCTCACCCGCCTGATGCAGTCGCTCGAACAGCGCGGCTTGCTGAGCCGCGCCGTGGAGTTCTTGCCCGACGACGCCGCGCTCACCGAGCGCACACGGCGCGGCCAGTCCCTCGCGCGGCCCGAGCTTGCCGTGCTGCTCGCCTACGCCAAGCTGACCCTCTACGATGATCTGCTCGTCACCAGCGTGCCCGACGACCCCTATCTTGCCCGCGAACTATCCCAGTATTTTCCGCGCGAGGTTCAGGACAAATTCCCGACCGCGGCCGGATTGCATCGCCTGCGGCGGGAGATCATCGCGACCAGTCTTGCCAATGCGGTGATCAATCGCGGCGGCCCGGCCTGCGTCGTGCGCCTGATCGACGAGACCGACGCCGACATCCCGACCATCGTCATGGCCTATGTGGCGGTCGATGAATGCTACGGCCTGAAGTGGCTCAATGACGCGATCGACGCGCTCGACGCCTGCATCGACGGGCAGCTGCAGCTGTCCCTCTACGCTTCGGTGCAGGACCTCCTGCTCTCCCGCATGGTCTGGTACGTGCGCAATGCCGATTTCAAGGACGGGCTGGAGGCCGTCGTCGCGCGCTTCGGCCCGGCGATCCGCCAGATCGTCGCCGGGCTCGACACTGCCTTGCCGCCGGACTTGCAAGCCGCGCGCGTCAAGCGGCGGCAGGAACTCGCCGACGCCGGTGTCCCGGCCGGCCTCGCCGGAGAGCTCGCCGATCTTGACGCTTTGGTCTCGGCTCCCGACATCGTGACGGTTGCCGAGCGCACCACGCGCCCCATCGGCGATGCCGCCGCGACCTTCTACGCCGCCGAGGCGAATTTCCGTCTCGACCGCATCATCGCCGCCGCACGCAGTGTGCCGGCCAACGATTATTTCGAACGCATGGCCATAGATCGCGCCGTCGAGCAGATCGCCGGCGCCGAAAGGAGACTGGCCGCCGATATGCTGGCAACCGGCCAGTCTGGCCAGCAGGCCGTCGAGACCTGGCTCGCGGCTCACCCCGAGGCGACGCGTATCCGCCGCTCGGTCGAGGAGATCGCTGCCAGCGGCCTGACCCTCGCCAAGCTGACGGTGGCGGCGAACCTGCTGGGGGACTTAGTCAAGGCCTGAGGGTGTGCGAGGCAGCGATGTGAGAAGCGCGATGCTGGCGCAGGTAGTTAGCCGGCAAACGGAGGAATCCAATGATCCACGCCACCTGCCATACCGCCGACAATGTTCGCTGCATCGAGTTCGATGCCACGCCGTGGTTCAGCGAGGCTGACGCTCCGAGCATTATCGATTTGGCCCAACGAGGATGGACCAGCACTGCGATTGCAGATTCCCTCGAGCACAGACGAGGATACGAACGCCTCCACGACCTCATTGAGTATGCGGCGAAGCGACTGCAATTGGAGTCTTTGGAAGACCCAACTTGGGAAACCTTCGAGTGTGTCGTCGATGGACCCGAGGCCGTCGCCTGGCTCGAGAAAAACCGGCCCAACGTTGTGGAAAGAATCCCCTAAGCTGGGGGAATCGCAGCAAAGGCTACAATTGAACGGCGGCGAACGAAGCGGAAATGGCGCACCCGACACGATTCGAACGTGTGACCTTTGCCTTCGGAGGGCAACGCTCTATCCAGCTGAGCTACGGGTGCGTGCAGGGGTTCATTTAGCTGATTGGCTCCGCGTCGGCAACGGCGTTGTCCAACTGGTTAAGGGCTGTAAACTGGCTCCCGACAATATGACAGGCCGCGGAAAAAGGCTGTCTTTCGAGGGAGTTTGCCCATGCGTCCGCTGGAATTCGGCTGGTATCTGCCCACGCATGGCGACACCACGGCCTATGGGCTGATGGAGGCCCAGATCGCCGGTTCGCCGGAACTCTGCGAGCGCGTGGTCGCGGCCGCCGAGGACGCCGGCTTCGAGTATCTGCTGATCCCGGTAGGCTCGGTGTGCTGGGAGGCCTGGATCACGGGCGCCTTCATGGCGGCGCGCTCCAGCCGGATCAAGCCGCTGATTGCGGCGCGGCCCGGCTATATCAACCCGGTGCTGATGGCAAAGATGATCTCGACCTTCGACCAGATGTCGGGCGGGCGGATCTGCATCAATCTGATCGCCGGCCAGAACGAGAGCGAGGTCGAGGCCGAGGGCGTGCGCTATGCCAAAGAGGAACGCTACGCGCTGATGGAGGAGGAGGTCTCGATCCTCAAGGCGCTGTGGACGACGCGCGGCCCGGTGCATTTCCAGGGCAGGTTTCACACGATCTCCGGCGCGCATATCAGGCCGCGTCCGTTGCAGCAGCCGTTTCCGAAATTCTATCTCGGCGGCGGCTCGCGGCAGGCCTGGGAGGTGTCGGCGAAGCATTCCGACGTCCATCTGTTCTGGGGCGACCTGCCGGAGCGCATCGCGGAGAATATCGCCGAGATTCGGCGGATGGCGCGGGCGCATGACCGCGAGGATGCGATCGGCTTCGGCATGCGGCTGCAGGTGATCTGCCGCGAGAACGAGACAGATGCCTGGGAGGCGGCCGACCAGCTGGTGCGCCACGCCACCGAGCGGCAGAAGCAGGAGATGAAGACGCTCTACAATCGCTCGGAGGCCAACCAGCGCGTGCAGCAGCTCGCGCGCGACTACGGCGATCTCCTGATGCCGCATCTGTGGACCGGCATCACCAAGGTGCGGCCCGGCGCCGGCATCGCGGTGGTCGGCGATCCCGCGCAATGCGCCGCGACCTTGCAGCAGTTCATCGATGCCGGTTGCCACTCCTTCTGCCTGTCCGGTTATCTGCACGACGAGGAGGCCGAGCGGTTCGGCCGCCTGATCCGCCCGATCCTCGCCGCCAACAATCATGGACGGCTCGTGGCCTGAGGTGCGGGTGCGGAAGCTTTCCGAAAATTCACGGGTGAATCTGCGCCTGACGCGCCATGATCCAGCCGAGCTCGCGGCAGCAACGGAGTCGAACCATGCATCACCGGGCCTGGCTTGCGGCCGCGGCATTGCTCGTCGTGGCGGCGGCGCACGTACCCGCGGCGTCCGCGACGCAGGCACAGACCGAGCGCGACCGGAAACCGGTCAAGGAGATCGCCAATGCGCGGATTGCCGTCGGCAAAGCGAGCTTTCCGCTCTACCTCTCGGCCGACTGGTCCAACCCGCTGCCGGATGTTACGCGCGCGGTGCTCGTGCTGCATGGCGTGCTGCGCAATGCCGACGACTATTTTCGCGCGGCGCTGAGCGCGCAGGCCGCGGCCGGCGATGCCGGCGAGCATGCGCTGATGATCGCGCCGCAATTCCTGATCGAGTCCGACGTCGAGGCCTTCAAGCTGCCGGCGGAGACGCTGCGCTGGAGCCTCTATGGCTGGCAGGGCGGCGAGCCTGCGCTCGCGCCGAGCGCGGCGAGCTCGTTCGAGGCGCTCGATGCCATCCTGGCGAAGCTCGGCGACCGCAAGCTGTTTCCGAACCTGCAGCAGGTCGTCGTGTTCGGTCATTCCGGCGGCGGCCAGGTGGTGCAGCGCTATGCGATCGCGGTGAAGGGCGATCAGCTGCTGCTGCGCGAGGGCATCGGCGTGCGCTATGTGGTCGCCAATCCGTCCTCCTACGCCTATTTCACCAAGGAGCGGCCGGAGCCCGCGATCGCGGCGAACTGCCATGGCTACAACAGCTGGAAATTCGGTATGGACGACCGCCCGCCCTATCTTGCCGAGCCTTCGCCGGCTGCGCTGGAGCAGGCCTATGTCGCGCGCCGCGTGATCTATCTGCTCGGAACGCTCGACACCAACCCCAATCATCCCGCGCTCGACAAATCCTGCATGGCGGAGGCCCAGGGGCCGTACCGTTACGCGCGCGGGCATTCCTATGCCGCCGTGATGCAGGCCCGCGACGGCGGCGCGCCAAACCACAGCGTGTGGGATGTGCCCGGCGTCGGCCATGCCGGCGGCAAGATGCTCAATTCGCCCTGCGGCCTGACCGCCGTATTCGACATCCCCGGCTGCGAAGCAGCGCGCTGAGCCCCCCGACACCAGAATTTGTGCGCGGAGACGGTGGCAAGCGGCACAGAGATCGCCTACGCTTGTGCCGCGAATGGAGCAGCACGACCGACAGCTCGATGGAGAACATCATGAGAGCAGGTTTGATCACGCTTCTGACAGCCGGTGCCTTCCTCGGCTTGACCCCGGCCAACGCCGCAGAGGGATGCGGTGACGGTTGCCACAGGACCTCACGAGGTGCCTGCGTGATCGACGGCTGGGGGACCGCCGCGCGGGTCAGGAATGAGTGTCCCGCCACCTCGCGCCCGCGCCCGCCGTGTGGTGGCGCTGGCTTCGTCTGGCGGCGCGACTACCAGGCTTGCAGCCAGACCACGAAGGATTGGCTCTAGTGTGCTGAATGCGAAGTTCGTGCGATTTCGCGGCAGCCACTTTCACGAACTTCGCATTCATAAACCACTAGAATCATAAGTTTGCTAGTGTCCTTATCGAATCCGAAGTTCGCTCCGAAGGTGCGGCAAATGATGCGAACTTCGGATTCGGGACACTAGCCGTCGACGGCCTGGCCAGCGTCACGCCGGCACGATCACCTTACCGATCGGCCACAGCGCGATGCCGGCAAGCTTGAGATGCGCCCAGGCGAACGGGATGCCGATGATGGTCACCGCCAGCAGGATCGCGGTGATCACATGGCCGATCGCGAGCCACCAGCCGGCCAGGATGAACCAGATCAGATTGCCGATCACGCCGAGCGGTCCGGTACCGATGTCGGACGTGCCGGTCACCTCATCGCGGCGCACCGCACGCGAGCCGAACGGGAGCAGCGTGTAGACGGCGATGTTGAAGGCGGCGCGCGCCCAGGGCAGCCCGATAATGGTCACAGCCATGATCACGGCGGCGACCAGCCAGCCGAACGCCATCCACGCGCCGCCGATCAGGATCCAGAGGATGTTCAGGAGGATAGATACAGGCTGCATGGCTGACACCTTCGCGCCGCTTGGGACTGCTCTTTATATACGCCGCCGCCCGGCGCTGCGGTAGGTGTGGCCTAACCGCGCGCCTGCCGTGACGAGGCGCTTCACCGGCGGCCGGCACCGAACGACAGCTGGCACCTCATTGCATCCATCGCGACGGCAATTAATCTCGCGCGACCGGGCAGGGCGCAAAGACGCCTGCACCGAAAAGGGAGAACAACAATGAGAACAATATTCGGAGCAGGGATCTTGGCGGCGCTGGCATTGTCGGTGTCGGCCGTGCGGGCTGAGGACGCCGTGCGCTTCGCGCCGCTGAAGGCGGAGGAGCTGTCGCCGGCGCAAAAGGCCTGGGCCGACATGATCAGCGCGCCGCCGCGCAATGCCAAATTCACCGCGCCGCCCTACCGCGCCTATATCCGCAATCCCGATCTGGCACCAAAGCTGTCGAACCTGTCGGAGTATCTGCGGTGGAATACCTCGCTGCCGGCGCGGCTCAGCGAAATGGCGATCCTGATCACGGCGCGGCACTGGACCGCGCAATATGAATGGTCCGCGCACCATCCGCTGGCGATCAAGGGCGGGCTCGATCCGAAAATCGCGGACGCGATCGCCAAGGGCACGCGGCCCGATAGCATGAAGGACGACGAGGCCGCGCTGTACGATCTCGGCATCGCGCTCTATCGCGACAAGGAGGTCAGCGACGCTGTCTACAAGGCGGCGCTGGATAAATTCGGCGAGCGCGGCATCACGGATATCATCGCCATCATGGGCTATTACGACATGGTCTCGATGATGCTGATCACGATGCAGGCCGGTCCCGCGAATAACGGCGTGCAGCCGTTGGCGGTGCTGGAGAAGTAGGGCGTCTGCAGTGGTCTCGCGTTCTTACCTTTCCCGCCTGCGGGGGAGGTCGACGTGCGCGCAGCGCGCGGCGGGTGGGGGCTCTCTCCCCAGTTTTGACTCGTGGTGAAACCTCTACCCCAACCCTCCGCCGCAAGCGGGAGAGGGAGCGCAGTCACATCGCGCGCTTACCGCCGGAAACCGCTGGCGCGCGAATAGCCCTGGCGGCCTTCCTGGGCGGGGCGCGCGGCCATGCTGGCGCGCGTTTCGCTGGCGACCGGCGTCGCCGGCTTCAAATCCTCGAGGAAGATCGGTTTGGCGAAGTAATAGCCCTGGGCATAGCGAATCTTGGTCGCGGCCTGCAGATAGGTGAGTTCCTCGTAGGACTCGATACCCTCGGCGATCACGGTCATGCCGAGCGCCTCGCTCAGCGATTCGATCGCGCGCAAGATGCCCTGGCTGCGCGGCCGCTGATGGATGTCGGTGATGAAGGAGCGGTCGATCTTGATCTCGTCGGCGGTGATATCGGCGAGCGCCGACAGCGACGAATAGCCGATGCCGAAATCGTCGATCGAGATGCCGACGCCGATGCCGCGCAGGATCGGCAGGATCTGGTCCTGGAAATGCGACCGCGTCACGAACGCGTCCTCGGTTACCTCGATCATGAAGCGTTTGGGGAAGCCGGTCTCCTCGAGCGCGCGCGCGAACCGGCGCATGAATTCGAGGTTGGAGGCCTGCTTGGCGGCGACATTGATGCTGATCGTCGCCGTCGGACCGAACGTGTCGTTGATCAGGTCGATCGACTTGACGATCTCCGCCAGCACCAGGAACGTCAGCTCGTCGATCAGGCCGAGCTCGACCGCGAGATCAATGAAGGTGCCCGGCGCCTGGATCACGCCCTCGTCGTCGCGCAGCCGCACCAGCGCCTCGATGCCCTTCACCTCCTGGGTGCGGATATCGACCTTGGCCTGGAACGCGCAGCAGAAGCGCTTTTCCAGGATCGCCAGCCGCAGCGACTGCTCGATCTTCATCCGCGCCAGCGCCTCGCGCTCCATGCTGTTGTCGAAGAACGCGGTCGAGCCCTTGCCGTTGTTCTTGACGCGGTACATCGCGATATCGGCATTCTGGCGCAGCGCCTCGTAGCTCCGGCCATGCATCGGATAGAGGCTGACGCCGATCGAGGTCGAGGCGAAGATCTCGGAGTCCTCGATGAAGAACGGCGCCTTCAGCCGCTCCTGCATGACATGGATGAATTCGGCGACTTCGTCATTGCCGCTGATCGGGTTGAGCAGCAGCAGGAATTCATCGCCGGAGATGCGCGACAGGATATCGGTGTCGCGCAGCGCGTGGCCGAGTCGCTTCGACAGCTCAACGAGCAGCGCATCGCCGATCGCGTGGCCGTAATAGTCGTTGATGTGCTTGAAGTTGTCGACGTCGAGGAAGGCGAGCGCGAAATGGCCTTGCGAATCGTCGCGGATCAAGCCGTTGACGCGGTGCTCGATCACCCGGCGGGTCGGCAGGCCGGTCAGCTCGTCGTAATAGGCCGAGCGGAACAGCTGGTCCTCGAACGCCTTCTGCTCGCTGATGTCGGTCGAGGTCGAGATCAGGAGATTGCGACCGGCGATCCGGACGGGCCGGTGCGAGGTCAGGAACACGTATTTGGATGCGCCGCAGGAGAGCGTTTCCTCGAGCACCACCGGACGGCCGCTGCGCAGCAGGTCCAGGTTGGCGGCGTGGCGCTCGTCGACCGGGGACGGCTGGCTCGCGCTGGCGGCCAGCTGCAGCTGGCTCGCGGCTGCTTCATTCACCAGGATGATCTGGCCCTGCTCGTCCTGGACGGTCACTCCCGCCGGAAGGAGTTGGAGAAGGTCGCGCAGGATACGCAATTCATTGCCGGAAATATCGTCTTGGCCGGGCACTGCCGCGCCCGCCTGAAAATCGTGTCTGGTGAGACTGTGCATGCGCCGACCTTGGCAAAGTCCGTTGTAGTTTTGGTTAAGCGGACCTGCGAAATGCCGTGACAGAATGAGACCGCGACGGCTTTCGCAAGCCGTCGCGGCAATCGTCATTAACAGAGTATCAATGTCGGCTGCGACCGCTGCTGAAAGCGATTGCGCAGCGCGCGGTTGCATCAACGCATGCGCGTGTGCCGGAAAGCCGACTTATCAACAGCTCGGAAGCTTGCACTGCATGGTGCAGTGAACACCGGTCTTCAGGTAACTGATCTCGGTCTTGCCGTCGAACGGCCGCAGCGCCGACTTGAGCAGCTTGGTGCCGAAGCCGGCTTCGCCGATCGTCTCGACCACTGGTCCCTCGGTCTCGTCCCAGATCACGTTGAGACGTCCGTCGTCGACGGTCCATGACACTTGTAAAAATCCGCGCGGCGAGGAGAAGGCGCCGTATTTTCCGGCGTTGGTTGCAAGCTCATGGAAGATCAGCGCCAGCGAGACGGCGAGCTTGGCGGGCAGGAACAGCTGCTCGCCATTGAGGTTGAACCGCACGTGGCCGTAGGGCCCGAGTTCCGAGCGCAGCAAATCCTTGATATCGCAGCCATAGCCGTCGACCCGCGCGATCAGATCGTCGGTTGCCGAGAGCGCGCGGATGCGATGGTCGATGCGCTGCCAGACATCGGGCCGGTCCTGCAGCGCCTGATGCAGTACGGCATGAATGGTCGAGGACTTGTTCTTCAGCCGGTGCTGCAATTCGTCGACCACCACCTTGCGGTACTGCTCTTCCTCGATCAGCCGTTTGGAAACTTCGCGCTGCTGTGCGACCAGGGAACGGTAATGCTCGACGCCCCAAATCGCGATGCCGCACACAACCCAGAAGATCATCAGCAGCGCAAAGCGCGCAGGATCGGCGTGCGCGCCGCTGAAATTGAGCACGACGCCGAGCAGGCCGCTCGCCAGCGCGGTCGCGATCCCGATCCGGAAACCGCCAAGGGCGGTGGCAAAGAACACCGCCGGGAAATAGGGCGTGAAGAACACATCCGGCCGGATCTGGGCGAGCCCGAAGCGCGCGGCCGTGGCCAAAACGAGACAAAGCACCGCGAAGGCGACCGCAAGCCGCACCGACGGCTGGGCATCGCCCCGCCAACACGCCCTGAAATCGTCGATCCACTTCGCCATCGGTCGTTCCAGTTCACGTGAACAGGCGACCCAAAATAAGGCCGCTGCGACCGAAAAACCGCAGTAGTGGCCTTCTGGCCACAGGCGGACCTCGCGACCGTGGCGGCTTGCAAGTGCTTGTATTGGCAGCAGGAGCTGGGGAATATCCGCAACATCATACAAGTAAGTTGAGGGGACCGACATGGGACGGCTGGACGGCAAGGTCGCGGTGATCACAGGGGCGACCAGCGGCATCGGGCTGCGCACGGCGGAGATCTTTGTCGCGGAGGGCGCGAAGGTCGTGATTGCCGGGCGCCGCGCGCCGGAGGGCGAGGCACTGGCGCAACAGCTCGGCGAGACCTGCGTGTTCCGTCAGACCGATGTCACGGTCGAGGAACAGATGCAGGCGCTGATCGCGCTTGCGGTCGAGAAGTTCGGCCGGATCGACTGCCTGTTCAACAATGCCGGCGGCCCGGCGCAGACCGGGGGCATCGAAGGCCTCGACGTCGAGCGGTTCGACGCCGCGATGGCGACGCTGGTGCGCAGCGTCATGCTCGGCATGAAGCATGCCGCGCCCTACATGCGCAAACAGGGCTTCGGCAGTATCATCAACAATGGCAGCATCGCCGGACGGCTCGCCGGCTTCTCGTCGTCGATGGTCTATGGCGCCGCGAAGGCCGCGGTGATCCATTTCACCAAATGCGTGGCAATGGAGCTCGGCGAGTCCGGCATCCGCGTCAACTCGATCTCGCCCGGCGCGATCGCCACCGGCATTTTCGGCAAGGCGCTCGGGCTGTCGACGGAAGCGGCGGAGAAGACCGCGGCCGTGATGCGCGAGGTCTACAAGGCAGCGCAGCCGATGCCGCGCGCCGGCCTGCCCGACGACATCGCGCATGCCGCGGTGTTCCTGGCGAGCGACGAGTCGAGCTTCATCAACGGCCATGACCTCGTGATCGACGGCGCCATCACCGGCGGCCGCAACTGGAGCCAACAGCAGGCCGGCTACGTCGCGCTGCGCAAGGCGTTCGATCAGGGCGCGGGGTAGCAGCATCCGTCATTGCGAGCGACGCGACTTGTCCGCCGAAACCGTGGCGAAGGCGGAAGCAATCCATAGCGTGCACTGCCGATTCCTTCAGGGCGAGGAGAAAGTATGAAGTGCGTCTTGATCACGGGCATGTCTGGAACGGAGAAATCGTCCGCGATCGAAGAGTTGGTTGCGCGAGGTCATCAGGCTTACGACCTTGACACATTCGAATGGTCTCACTCGCACGCGGCATGTGCGGGTGATGACGCCGCATTGTTTGGCGTTTGAAGCGCAAACCATCCCCACCGTCGTCCCGGCGCAGGCCGGGACCCATAACCACGAATGGTGATTGTTGCCCAATGCTGGAAGGACGAGCCCCTTTCACAACACCCGCCGCGGCGTATGGGTCCCCCTGAGTTCACAAACGAAGTGCAACACTTCCTTGAGGAGGTGTTGCCATGGGGCGGACTTACAAGCAGCTCTCTCTGGACGACCGATGCGAGATTGCCTGCCGATCGGCCAATGGCAGCTCGGTCCGGCAAATCGCGGCAGCTCTGGATCGCTCGCCATCAACGATCTCTCGGGAACTGAGGCGCAATCGGGGGAGCCAGGTCGGCTACAAGCCGAGCTATGCCCAGCACCAGATGCGAGCGCGGCGCTGGACGGGCGGACGCCTCGAACGGGAGCCCGGCCTGCGCCGCGCGGTGTTGCAACGCCTTCGCCGCGGCTGGTCGCCCGAGCAGGTCGCTGGCCGGCTGGCCCGCGAGTACGGGCGCAAGGTGATCTCCCACGAGACCATCTACCGCTTCATCTATCGCCAACTCAGGCGCACCACGGACTTCAACTGGCGGCGCTATCTGCCGCGCGCCAAGAGCAAGCCCGGCTGCCGCGGCAAGCGGGGCGGCAGCCCCGCAAGCTTCATCGAAGGCCGTGTATCCCTGGCAAAACGGCCGCTCGAAGCGGCCGACCGCAGCGTGCCCGGGCACTGGGAGGCCGACCTGATGATGTTCTCGAAATACGGTCAGGCCGTGCTGACCGTGCACGAGCGCACCTCGCGGCTGCTGCTCGGCATCCGCCTTGCCAGCAAGGTCGCGCGCGGTGTCGCCCGCCATCTCGTGGGCTTCTTCGCGCCCCTTCCACAAGAGCTGCGCCAGAGCGTTACCTTCGACAACGGCACCGAGTTCGCCGGTCACCTGGCGCTGCACCGCCTCTCGATCGCGACCTTCTTCTGCGATCCCCATGCCCCCTGGCAGAAGGGTGGCATCGAGAACGCCATCGGCAGGATGCGCCGCTTTATTCCCCGCAAGACGGATCTCGTAACCCTCTCGACCGCCAGATTCCGCCAGTTCATCGCCGCCTACAACAACACCCCGCGCAAATGCCTTGACTACCGCACGCCTGCCGAGTCCTTTGCTCAAGTGTTGCACTTCGAATGTGAATCCACCTCCCGGCCTGCGCCGGGACGACGGCGGTGGGTGTGGCGCGAGCTGGCGTTCTTTCTTCCTCCAGCGCTTTTTCTTCCTCCAGGAAGGATCACAAATCACGCCTTCTGTTTCGCCGCGGCCTTAGTAAGATCCGGTGCGTTCACGGCGGGGATCGCGACGCGGCCGGGGCCGGTTTGCTGGAGGGCGGCGGCGGCCTTGTCGTTCTGCATGATCTTGGCCATGACAGCCTGGCCGGCGCGCTCGAACACGGCGCGGTTGTCGATCAGGAACTGGCGCGACTTGCGCAGGCCGTCAATATAGCCATTGATCTCGGGCACGACATAGCGCGCGACCATGTCCCAGCTGCGGCGGGTATTTTCCGGATTGGCCCAGTCGTGCGCGAAGCCGATGATCGAGCCGACGCCGCCCGACACATCGACCAGGTTCTTGATCATCTTGATCAGATCATCCGGCGTGCCGATGGTGGACGCGGCGCCTTCGACGAACGCGGTCTTGTCGACGGCCTCATCGGGCGAGGAGAACGCGGTCAGGCCCGGCCGCATCAGGGTGCCGACGTTATATTCGTTGTGCCAGCGCATCAGCCCGGCACCGGCCTCGCGCCGCGCCTGCTCGCGGGTCTCGGCGATGTGCCAGGACAGCAGCACGCGCCAGTTGGCGCGGCTCACCGTGGTGCCGGCCTTCTTGGCGGCATCTTCGGCGAACTGCCATTGCTGCGGCAGCGCCATCAAGCCCTGGGTCGACATCGAGCCCAGCGAGATGATGCCGATGCCGTATTTGCCGGCGAGCGTCATGCCCGACGGCGAGATCTGCGAGGCCACCACGAACGGCATGTCCTCCTGCAGCGGCAGGATCTGCAACGCGGCGTCGTGCATCTCGAACCAGTCGGTCTTGGCGGTGACGCGCTCGCCGTTGAACAGGCGGCGGATCACCGCGATCGCCTCGTCCTGGCGATCGCGCTGGGTCATCGGGTCGATGCCGAGCGTGTGGGCGTCGGAAGCGAGCGCGCCGGGGCCGGAGCCGAAGATGGCGCGGCCGCCGGTCATGTGGTCGAGCTGCACCATGCGCTGCGCGACGTTGAAGGGGTGGTGATAGGGCAGCGAGACCACGCCGGTGCCGAGCTTGATGCGCTTGGTGCGCTCGCCGGCGGCGGCCAGGAACATTTCCGGCGAGGCGATGGTCTCCCAGCCCGAGGAGTGGTGCTCGCCGCACCAGAATTCGTCGTAACCGAGCGCGTCGAGCTGCTCGACGAAATCGAGGTCGCGGCGGAATTGCAGCATCGGATGCTCGCCGATCGGGTGATGCGGGGCGAGGAAGGCTCCGAACTTGAGGCGCGCCATGGGTCGTTCTCTCCGGACTATTGTTATCGGGGGCTTTCCGCCAACCTACGGGGTGGCCCGGGGCAAGGCAATGCTCGGGGGTTGCGGCGGTCGCATGGTTGTTGCGCAAATCGGCGGCGATTGCCGCCGTCCGGAATGTTTCCTAGCGCGTCAACGCAAATTGGCAGCCGGGGCTCGAGCGTCTGTGATCCCGGGCTTACCTCGCAGGTAATCGAAGCGATGACCGGAATCTGCTGATGTCCGCTATAACGTCATTTCGGGCAGGACAGGACATGCACCAGATCGTTTCGACGCGAGCGGACACGTCCCGCCGCTGGTGGGTGCTGGCGATCGTAGTGTCGGCGCAATCCATGTTCGGGGTCGATGCCTTCATCGTCAACGTCGCGATCCCGACGATCGCGGCGGAGCTGCACGCGACGCCGGCAGAGATCGAGGCCGTGATCGCGATCTACCTGATCGCCTATGCCACGCTGGTGGTCACCGGCGGCCGGCTTGGCGACATCCATGGCACCAGGAACGTGTTCATCGCCGGCGTCGCCGGATTCTCGGTGACCTCGCTGTGGTGTGGTCTCGCGCAGTCCGGACCAGAGCTGATCATCGCCCGGCTGGCGCAGGGTGCAACCGCGGCGCTGATGGTGCCGCAGGTGCTGGCGACGCTGCATCTGTTGTTCTCGGACGCCGCCCGCGCGCGGGCGTTCGGCATCTACGGCATCGTGCTGGGGCTCGCCGGCGCCGCCGGCTTCATGCTCGGCGGCGTGTTGGTGACGCTCGACCTCGCCGGGCTCGGCTGGCGCGCGGTGTTTTTCGTCAACGTGCCGTGCGGCGTCGTCATCATCGCGGCGGCATTGAAGATCATGCCGACGGTGCCGCGCCGGGCCGGCACGCGGCTCGATATCCCGGGCGCGATCGTGCTGTTCGCGGGCCTGCTGTGCCTGATCGGTCCGCTGCTGTTTGGCCATGATCTCAACTGGCCGGCATGGGTCTGGCTGGTGATGGCCGTGGGCATCGCTGTGATCGCGACCTTCGTGCGGCTCGAGCGGTCCGTCGCGCGCCGCGGCGGCATGCCGCTGATCGATCTGTCGCTGCTGTCGGATCGCGCCTTCATGCGCGGCCTGGTCGCGGTGTTTTTCCTTCTTCTTCGCCAACCTGTCGTTCTACCTGATCATGACCATGTTCATGCAGAAGGGCTTGCAGATTCCGCCGCTACAGGCCGGGCTGGTGTTCGTGCCGCTGGCGCTGACCTTCGTGGTTGCCTCGCGTCACAGCGGCGTGCGCGCCCGGCATCGCGGCACGCTGGTGCTGATCGAGGGCTGTGCGCTGCAGATCGTCGGTCTCGCCGTGCTCGTCGCGACGATTGAGGTGGTCGCGGCACCGTCGGCACTGCTGCTCGCGGTGGTGCTGATGATCTTCGGCTACGGTCAGGGGCTCGTCATGGCGCCATTGTCGAGCGCGGTGCTCGCGAGCGTGCAGCCCGCGAGCGCCGGTGCCGGCTCCGGCATGTACGGCACGACGACGCAGATCGGCAACGCGGCCGGCGTTGCCGCGATCGGCGCAGTCTTCTTCGCAATCGAGAGTACGATGTCAGCACGTCTGGCGCTGTTTGCGGCATGCGCATTGTTTGTGCTGTCGATCGCAATTTCAGCCGCATTTCTGTCATGGATGCGCCGCGCCACGGCGTGAATCCGGCGCCACGCGGCGCGCATTCCTGAAAAGTTGGTGCTCAAACAAGGTGCTATGGCAACTATTTCGGCCGGCTCGCAGCGCGATCACGCATTAACGCCGATTCTCACAAATTCCGCAGGGAAAGACAGCACACGGCCTTTTCATTTTGCAGTGCAGCAATTATCTGATCGGGTGACACAGAAGACTAAATCACCTCAGGAGTTGCTGTTGTCCCTGATCAACAACGTCGAATTTCTGCGTCATCTGCCGAAGATGAACGCGTTCAGCGGCCTTGGCGCACTCGCGCCGGCCGTGCCGACGCCGCTCGTCGAGACGACCGAATTCGGCGTCAACCCCGGCGATCTGAAGATGTTCTCGTTCGTGCCCGCGCAGCTGGCGCGGTCACCCGCGCTCGTCGTGGTGCTGCATGGCTGCGGCCAGACTGCAGCGTCCTACGATCTCGGCGCCGGCTGGTCGGCGCTTGCGGCGCATTACGGCTTCGCACTGCTGATGCCGGAGCAGCAGGCGTTAAACAACGGCAACACCTGCTTCAACTGGTTCAACCCGCAAGACATCGCGCGCGGGCAGGGCGAGGCCGCGTCGATCAGGCAGATGATCGCGCATCTGGTCGGCACGCATGAGATCGACCCGCGCCGCATCTATGTGACGGGTCTGTCCGCCGGCGGCGCGATGGCCTCGGTCATGCTCGCGACCTATCCGGATGTGTTCGCGGCCGGCGCCATCATCGCCGGCCTGCCGTTCGGCGTCGCCACCGATCTGCGCGAAGCGCTGCACGCGATGATGCATGGCAGCGCGCTCTCCGCGCCCGAGCTCGGCGGTCTGGTGCGCAACGCGTCGACGCATGGCGGCGCCTGGCCGAAGATTTCGGTGTGGCACGGCAGTGCCGACCGCACCGTGCATCCCGGCAATGCCGATGCAATCGTGCGGCAGTGGCTCGACGTGCACGGCCTGCCGCTTGCCGCGATGTCGAAGGCGGATGTCGACGGCCATCCGCGCGAGGTGTGGTGGAACGCCGAGGGCGAAACGCTGGTCGAGTCCTACACCATCGCCGACATGGCGCATGGCACGCCGCTCGGGCTTGCCGACAATGACGAGCGCTATGGCGTGGAGGGCGCGTTCCTGATCGAGGCCGGGATCTCCTCCTCCTATCACATCGCGAGCTTCTTCGGCCTGACCGACAAGGTCCGTCAGCCGCATATCGCGCCGACCGGAATTCCGCGCGAGCGCGCTGACACGGTCTCGATGACGGTACCGGTGCCCGCGGCCGAGCCGGAGGTGGCATCCGGCCGCAAGAGCGATCGGCCGCGCAAGCGACGGAGCAAGGGTGTCGATGTCGGCGGCGTCATCACGCGGGCGCTCACCGCCGCGGGGCTGATGAAGTAGCTACATCTCGCCGGTCAGGAACGGATTCGTCATCCGCTCCTGGCCGATGCTCGATCCGGCGCCATGTCCGCAGATGAAGCCGACATCGTCGCCGAGCGGCAGCAGCTTGTCCTTGATCGACTGGATCAGGGTCGGGTGGCTGCCCCCGGGCAAATCGGTGCGTCCGACCGAGCCGGCGAACAGCACGTCGCCGACATGGGCGAAGCGCAGCTCCTTGTTGAAGAACACCACGCTGCCCGGTGAGTGGCCGGGGCAGTGCAGGATGTCGAAGGTGAGGTCGCCGATCGAGACCTGATCGCCCTCATCGAGCCAGCGGTCTGGCCCGAAATTGCGCACCCCGGTCATGCCGAAGCGCGCGCCGCTCGAGACGACATTGTCGAGCAGATATTTGTCGGCGATATGCGGGCCCTCGATCTTGACCTGCAGCGCGTCGCGCAGTTCGGCGGCGCCGCCGACATGGTCGATATGACCGTGGGTCAGCCAGATCTTCTCGACCGTCACGCCGGTCTGCTTGATCGCGGCCTGGATCTTCGGCACGTCGCCGCCCGGGTCGATCACCACGGCCTTCTTGGTGGGCTCGTGCCAGATGATGGTGCAGTTCTGCTCGAACAGCGTCACCGGCACGATGATCGCGCCGGCCTTCGGTTTGGTGTCTGTTGTCTCGTTCATGAGGGCACCATAGGCTTCCGGGAAACGCCGTCAACACGCGCTGGAAATGCGGCTGCCCCGGCGTGTGATCCCAAAAAGGACCGTGATAAGGTCACCTCCAGCAGAACAAGTTCGTGAGCAGGCCGGTACGCGGCTGCTCTCGATCATGATTCAAGTCCTCGCAGTCCGGAACTTCATGACCCAGGCTTCCAAATCACCGCTCGGCGGACCCCGGACCACCGCGCGCGCCTTCTTCGTCGCGGATCGCATCAACACGTCGGGCCTCGAGCGCGGCGACGTGCTGGCCACGACGCCGCTGGCGTTTCGCGTCAATGAAAACGGCGTGGCGATCCTGTTCCGCTACGGCGTCGTCGTGCTGATCGGCCTCAATGCGCTGGAGGAGGATGAATTCCTGCGCAGCCTGCAGTCGCGCATGACCGGCCTGTTCACGCGGCGCGAGGAGGAGATCGCGATCATCGAGCTCGCCGCCGAGAAGGAGGATCAGATTCCGCCGGGCGGCCCGATCTATCTGCAGGGCCTCTCGCCGGAGCGGCTGATCCTGGTCGGCGAGGCGTTGGCGAAAAGCGTGGTGCTGGCGCGGCACGAGCGCGAGGTCCGCGCAGTCTTCGACACGACCGAGCCGCTTGCGCGTGAGCTCGCCAAGGGCGGCCGCGTCCATCGCGGACGCGTTGCGATCCTCAAGCACATCGGCAACGCGCTGCTGGTGCGGCATCGCGTAGCCGGACCGGTCGAGGTGTCGGAGAAGCCCGATATCCTCTGGGACAAGCCGCAGCTCGAGCGCCTCTATGCACGGCTCGAGGACGAGTACGAATTGAAGGAGCGTGCGGAATCGCTGAACCGCAAGCTCGCAGTCGTCGCCGAAACCGCGCAGGTGCTGACCGACATCATCGACACCAGCCGCTCGCTGCGGCTGGAGCTGATCATCGTCTTCCTGATCCTGTTCGAGGTGCTGATCACCATCTATCAGCTGGCGATGGCTCGGCATTGAACGGGCTACAGCGGCCGAATCCGGCCATCTTTCCGTCCCGAATTGTGCGTCATCCCTGAACCGATCGGCCACTCCGGGCGCGGAGCGGCCTGGGCCGGGCTGCGAGCTTGGGGGGACGGGATGGATCAGGACAGCAGGGACTGGTGGCGGCGCGGCATTTTCTATCAGGTCTATCCGCGCTCGTTCGCGGATAGCGACGGTGACGGCGTCGGCGATCTCAAGGGGATCATCACGCGGCTGCCCTATCTGACGCGGCTTGGCGTCGACGCGGTCTGGCTGTCGCCGATCTTCCCGTCGCCGATGGCCGATTTCGGTTACGATATCTCCGATTACATCGGCATCGACCCGCTGTTCGGGACGATGGAGGATTTCGACGCGCTGGTCGTGGCCGCGCACGATTCCGGCCTCAAGCTGATCCTCGATCTGGTGCCGAACCACACATCCGACCAGCACCAATGGTTCATCGAGGCGAAGAGCTCGCGCGATAACCCTAAGCGCGACTGGTACATCTGGCGCGATCCGGCGCCGGACGGCGGCCCGCCCAACAACTGGCTGTCCGAGTTCGGCGGCAGCGCCTGGGCGTATGACGAGGCCTCAGGCCAATACTATTATCACGCCTTCCTCGCGCAGCAGCCCGATCTCAACTGGCGCAATCGCGAGGTCAGGGACGCGATCTACGACGTGATGCGCTTCTGGCTGCGCAAGGGTGTCGACGGTTTTCGCGTCGACGTGATCTGGCACCTGATCAAGGATGCCGACTTCCGCGATAACCCGACAAACCCGCATTATCGCGCGGGCCGACCGCCACACGAGAAGCTGCTGACGCAATATTCGACCGATCAGCTCGAGGTGCACACCGTCATCACCGAGATGCGCGGCGTCACCGAGGAATTCGACAACCGCGTGCTGATCGGCGAGATCTATCTGCCGCTGCATCGGCTGGTCGCCTATTACGGCAACGATCTGCGCGGCGCGCAGATGCCGTTCAACTTTGCGCTGCTGTCGACCTTGTGGAGCGCGCGATCGGTCGAGATGATAATCGCCGACTACGAAAAGGCGCTGCCGCCGGGGGCATGGCCGAACTGGGTGCTCGGCAACCACGATCGGCCGCGGGTGGCGAGCCGGGTAGGGCCGGCGCAGGCGCCGGTCGCGGCGATGCTGCTGCTGACGCTGCGCGGCACGCCGACGCTCTATTACGGCGACGAGATCGGCATGCGTCAGGTTGCGATTGCGCCGGATCAGGTGCGCGACCCCTTCGAGAAGAACGTGCCGGATATGGGCGTCGGCCGTGACGGCTGCCGCACGCCGATGCAATGGAGCGCCGAGCGCCATGCCGGCTTCTCGACGGCTCCGCCGTGGCTGCCGCTGGCGCAGGATTTTGCCAGCGACAATGTCGCAAGTCTCGAAGCCGAGAGGACGTCGATCCTCAATCTCTACAAGGCGCTGATCGCGCTGCGGCGAAGGCTGCCGCAGCTCGTCCATGGCAGCTATGAGCCGGTGGCGGCGCACGGTGATGTGTTGCTCTACCGGCGGCGCAGCACTGAGGGCGTGGCCGTGATCGCGCTGAACTTCGGCGCGGCCGCCGCGTCGGTCTCCTCGAGCGCGATCGGCTTCAGCAATGAGGTCCTGCTGTCGACCTTGATGGACCGGCAGGGCGAGAAGGTCGAAGGCGTGCTCGATCTGCGCGCCAATGAGGGCGTGATCCTTGGGCCGCATCAGGACGATTGACGCCGGGTGCGTGGCTCCATGGTATCGATGTCGCTGCGCTTGAGCAGATAGTCGAGCCCACCGACCCGATACCAGCGATAGCCGTAGGCCTCGATCAGAAGCTTGTGGCGACCGGCCTCGTCGGCGCGGCTGTGGTCCTCGGTCAGGAGATTGACGAGGAGTTTGCCGGCGTCGTCGGGCAGCCCGACGTTGAACGATATCTCGAGCGGCTTTTCCGCGAAGTTGTGGACGAACAGCACCGAGTTGTTACGCCAGTCGTACCGGATGATCAGGATGGCGGGGTTTCGGCTTGCGATAACCTTGAAATCTCCCCAGCCGACCTCGGGGACTTCCTTGCGCATACGGACGATGCGCTCGGTCCAGTTCAGCATCGAATTGGGGTCGCGCCGTTGCTTGGCCGCGTTGAGGTGCTCATAGCCATAAGGTCCATTCTCGATGACGGGCACACATGGCCGATCGCTCTCGGTGAAGCCGGCGTGTGGCTCGGTCGACCATTGCATCGGTGTGCGCGCGCAACCGCGTTCGGGCAGGTCGAGATTGTCGCCCATGCCGAGCTCATCGCCGTAGCGGATCACGGGCGTGCCGGGAAGCGTGCACATCACGCTGTAAGCGAGCTCGATGCGTCGGCGGTCGCCGCCCAGCATGGGCGCAAGCCGTCGCCGGATGCCACGGTCGTAGAGCTGCATGCTCTTGTCGGCACCGAATGCCTCGAACACCGTCTCGCGCTGCGGCTTCGACAGGCGGCCGAGGTCGAGTTCATCATGATTGCGCAGGAACAAGCCCCATTGTGCGGTCGCGGGCCGTGGCTTGGTCGCCGTCAGCGCCTTCGCCAACGGCTTCGTATCCGCCGACGCCAGCGCGTAGAACAGATGCTGATTGACATGGAAGTTGAACATCATGTGCATCCGGTCGCCGTCACGCCCGAAATATTCCATGTCCGTCTCGGGCAATACGTTGGCTTCAGCGAGGATGATCGCGTTGCCCTGGCGCCATTGCAGGAATTCCCGAAACGATCGCAGCATGTCGTACTGCTCGACCGGCTTGCGCCTGGAGGCGCCCTTGGTCGCGATCACGAAGGGCACGGCGTCCATGCGGAAGCCCGAGACGCCGAGCTGAATCCAGAACCCCATGATCTTGAGGATCTCGGCCTGCACATGCGGGTTCGATGTGTTGAGGTCCGGCTGGAAATCGTAGAAGCGATGAAAGTACCAGGCGCCGGCTTGCTTGTCGCGCGTCCAGGTCGATTTCTGAACGCCGGGAAACACCATGCCGGTGTTGGCATTGGCGGGCTTCCTGTCCGACCAGACATACCAATCGCGGTACGGCGAGTCCTTCGAGCTGCGCGCCGATCGAAACCAGTCGTGCTGATCCGAGGTGTGATTGACGACGAGGTCGATGATGACGCGGATGCCGCGCTGCTGGCAGCCATGGGTAAATTCAACGAAATCGCCCAGCGTGCCGTAGCGCGGATCGACGTCGTAATAATCCGAGATGTCGTAGCCGTCGTCCCTGTTGGGCGAAGGCTGAAACGGCATCAGCCAGATCGCGGTGATGCCGAGCCCGTGCAAATAGTCCAGGCGCCGGAGCAGACCGCTGAAATCACCGATGCCATCGCCGTTGGCATCCATGTAGGTGCCAACCGACAGGCAGTAGATCACTCCGTTCTTGTACCAGAGGTCGTCGATCACCAGGCAATCCTCTCCAGTCCCACCCGTGGCGGCGGCCGGGAGGATAAGCGGTGAAGCGGCGACGGGTTCCTGCGGAGCGCCGTCCCACAACGGAGACGGACGACGCTCCGTGCCGGCCTGACGCTGCCGCGCTCTATCGGCTGGAGCATGATCTTCGCGGAAAGCCGGCTTCCATTTTTCCGGATCATGGTCTCGTGGAATCGGCTAATCTTCGCGCAATGGACTCATCCGCCCGCCAGATCGCGCTTGTGCCCGCGCCCGACCGACGCCAGTCGGAGACCGCGCTTGCGATCGCGCGCGGCACGGCGAGGCTTCTGAGATCGCTGGGATTTTCCTGCATCAGCGAATTGCCGCTGCCGTCCGGCCGAAGAGCCGATCTGGTCGCGCTGAACGAGCGCGGCGAGATCTGGATCGTTGAGATCAAGTCATCGGTCGAGGATCTGCGCGCCGACCAGAAATGGCAAGACTACCGGATGCATTGCGACCGGCTGTTCTTCGCCTTCACGCAGGATCTGCCGTGCGAGATCTTTCCCGTCGACACCGGTTTGATCATCGCCGACGCCTATGGCGGGCATCTGCATTGCGAGGCGCCGGAGCATCGCCTGCCGGCGGCAACCCGCAAGGCGATGACGGTGCGCTTTGCAATGGCCGCGGCGCAGCGCATCAACCGGCTGGTCGATCCGCAGGGGCACGCCGAGTTTTAGCGAATAACATTGCTGTTGCCCCGTCATCCCGCGCAAAGGCCTCGCCTTTGTCGCTGGAGGCGCGAGCGGAGCGAGCCTCGAAGGATGGTTCGGCCCGGCTGGTGGCCGTCGACCCTTCGAGACGCGCGCAAGGGCGCGCTCCTCAGGGTGACGGACAGCTTGTTGGATTCCGTAGGATGGGTAGATCGAAGCGAAACCCATCAGCTTCGGGACACCGGGAGAGAGGATGGGTATCGCTTCGCTCCACCCATCCTACGAAGCTGCCCACCCTACAAAAGCAAATGGCCGGGAGGAGCCCGGCCATCGCGAAAGCAAATGAAGTATCGCTTACCGCGGGGCGCGCTTGGCGAGGATGCGCTGCAAGGTGCGGCGGTGCATGTTGAGGCGGCGCGCGGTCTCCGAGACGTTGCGGTTGCACATCTCGTAGATGCGCTGGATGTGCTCCCAGCGCACGCGGTCCGCCGACATCGGATTGGCCGGCAGCTCGGACTTCTCGGTGCCGGTCGCGAGCAGCGCGGCGACGACGTCATCGGCGTCGGCGGGCTTCGAGAGATAATCGACGGCGCCCATCTTCACCGCGGTGACGGCGGTGGCGATGTTGCCGTAGCCGGTCAGCACGATCGCGCGCGCCTCGGGGCGCTTGCGCTTCAACGCCGAAACGACGTCGAGGCCGTTGCCGTCGCCGAGGCGAAGATCGACGACTGCGAAAGCGGGCGCGGCGCGGCCGATCTCGGCGAGACCATCAGATACCGTGTCGCATGACTTCACCGCGAAACCCCGCGTCTCCATCGCGCGCGACAGGCGTTCCAGGAACGGCTTGTCGTCCTCGACGATGAGGAGCGAGCGGTCGGCATGGTCATTCAGTTCAGTGATGGCGTTCACGATCCATTTTTCCCTGTGGCAGACCCCTATTATATGGGGTCCTACTGCGGCGCTGCCAAGGCAGCCGAAAGTCGCGTGCTTGTCCGGAAAGAGCAATGCATCCGTAATGCCAGGGTCGCGATTAAGAATCGTTCTTAGGATTCGGTTTCGTCGCCAGGCGCGGCTTCCTCGAAGCGCTCGCGCGGCCAGACGATCTGCACCACGGCGCCGTGATCGGGAAAGGTGCGATTGGTAAACGACACCTTGGCGCCAGTGCGTTCCAGCAGCGTCCTTGCGATGAAAACGCCCAGACCGAGGCCCCCACGTGGGTTTTGGGCCTCATCCGCACCTCGGCGACGCGACAGATACGGCTCGCCGATCCGCTTCAGCATGTCGGGCGCGATGCCCGGACCGTCGTCGGAGACGACGACTTCAACGGTCTCGGCGTTCCACCACGCGTTCACCTCGACGGTCTGGTGCGCGAAATCGACCGCATTTTCGAGAATGTTTCCGACGCCATAGAGGATCGCCGGATTGCGCGCGGCGACCGGTTCAGGCGTTGCTGCGACAGCAAGCCGCACCTTGATGTTGATGCCGAAATCGCGATGCGGCGCCACCGCCTCCTCGATCAAGGTCGACAGCTTCATGGTGTCGAACGGCGCACCGCTCGATGACAATTGCGCGATCTTGCTCAGGATGTCGCGGCAGCGCTGCGCCTGCTCACGCAGGGTCTTGAGGTCGCCGGCGATCGCCGCGTCATGCACCGTCTTCTCGAGCTCGCGCGAGATCAGGAAGATCGTCGACAGCGGCGTTCCGAGCTCATGCGCGGCGGCGGCGGCGAGGCCGTCGAGCTGAGTCAGGTGCTGTTCGCGTGTCAGTACCAGTTCGGTCGCGGCCAGCGCATCGGAGAGCTGGCGCGCTTCCTCCGTCACCTGGAATGCGTAAAGACTGGTGACACCGATCGCGAGCAGGATCGAAAGCCAGACGCCGATCAAATAGATCGGCGGCAGCACCAAGGGATCGTCGGCGTCCCAAGGCAGCGGCAGATGGTAGAAGAACAGCGCCGAGGCGCAGGCGACCGCAAGGCAGCCGAGCGCTATCGTCAGCCGGATCGGCAGCACGGTGGCCGAGATCAGGACCGGTGCCAGGAACAGGAACGAGAACGGGTTCTGCAATCCGCCGGTGAAGTACAGGAGCCCGCCGAGCTCGACGATGTTGAAGGCGAGCAGGGCGGCGGCATAGGCCGGCTCCAGCCGCTGCATCGGGTTGAAGGCGATCTGCAGCGCCAGATTGAGCAGCGCCGAGAACGTCACGATGGTGACGCATGGGACGATCGGAACGTCGAATTCCAGTCCCTGCGCCACGATGAAGATGGCGACGAGCTGGCCGAGCGCGGCGAGCCAGCGCAGCCGCAGGATCGTATCCAGGCGGACGTAGCGGCGGGGTTGGCGGAAATCGGAAGCGACGTCGGTCATCCCGGGACCTTAGCTGTGCCGTGGGCGGCGCACAAATTCGCGACTTAGCGCAACGATGCAGGGCGAGCCTTTAATTACCGCCAAGCCTTTAATTACCGCCGAGCCTTGCGCTTATTGTCGCAATGGCTCAATGACGGCCATATGCAACAGGTCGGGACAGGTCAGAGGCAAGCTCCGGCGGCTGAACAAGGCGAGTCGGCCGCGATCGACGTTGCGCATCTGGTCAAGGTCTACAAGACCACCCGCGCGGTCGACGACATCTCGTTCCGCATCGCGCGCGGCAGCATCACCGGCCTGCTCGGCGGCAACGGCGCCGGCAAGACCACGACGATCGCGATGATCATGGGCCTGGTGCTGCCGACCTCGGGCAGCGTCGAGGTGCTCGGTGCACGAATCCCCGAGCAGCGCTACGACGTGCTCGGCCGGATGAACTTCGAAAGCCCCTACGTCGACATGCCGATGCGGCTCACGGTGCGGCAGAACCTGACCATTTTCGGGCGCCTTTATGCCGTGCAGCGTTTGCGTGAGCGGATCGACCAGCTCGCCGACGATCTCGATCTCAAGGAATTCCTCGACCGCTCCAACGGCAAGCTCTCTGCCGGGCAGAAGACCCGCGTCGCGCTGGCGAAGGCGCTGATCAACGAACCGGACCTCTTGCTGCTCGACGAGCCGACCGCCTCGCTCGACCCGGATACCGCCGACTGGGTGCGGCAGCATCTCGAGACCTATCGCAAGACCCATAACGCGACCATCCTGCTGGCGTCACACAACATGCTGGAGGTCGAGCGCCTCTGCGACCGCGTCATCATCATGAAGCGCGGCAAGATCGAGGACGACGACAGCCCCGAGCGGATCATGGCGCGCTACAACCGCGAGACGCTGGAAGAGGTGTTTCTCGACGTGGCGCGCGGCCGGGTGCGGGAGGGCGCGCCTGAGGGCACACCATGAGTGAACTCGTCAGCCAGCACCAGCACACCATTTCACTGCAACGCATCAACGCGATGGTGCTGCGCTATTGGTATCTTCTGATGTCGTCATGGCCGCGGCTTTTGGAGCTGGTCTACTGGCCGGCACTGCAGATCATCACCTGGGGCTTCCTGCAGAATTACATCTCGCAGGCATCCGGCTTCTTCGCCAAGGCGGGCGGCACGCTGATCGGTGCCGTGATCCTGTGGGACATCCTGTTCCGGGGGCAGCTCGGCTTCTCGATCTCGTTCCTGGAGGAGATGTGGGCACGCAACCTCGGCAACCTGATGATGAGCCCGCTGAAGCCGATCGAATTCCTGCTCTCGCTGATGATCATGAGCCTGATCCGGCTCGCCATCGGCGTGATCCCGATGACGCTGCTGGCGCTGTTCTTTTTCGGCTTCAACTTCTACGCCATCGGGCTGCCGCTGATCGCGTTCTTCTGCAATCTGATCTTCACGAGCTGGTCGGTCGGCGTGTTCGCCTCGGGCCTCGTGCTGCGCAACGGGTTAGGGGCGGAAAGCATCGTCTGGACGCTGATGTTCGCGGTGATGCCGCTCGCCTGCATCTACTATCCGGTCGAGGTGCTGCCGGCCTGGCTGCAAGCTGTCGCCTGGACGCTGCCGCCGACCTATGTGTTCGAAGGCATGCGCTCGCTTCTGATCGATCACGTCTTCCGCGCCGACCTGATGGCGTGGGCGCTGGTCATCAACGCGCTCCTGTTCGCTGCCTCTTTTGCGATCTTCCTTGCCCTTTTGCAGAGCGCCAAGCGCAACGGGTCGCTGCTCGGCGGTGGTGAATAAATGTCACTTTCTCGTGGATTCTCGGCCTTTTAGCCCGATATCGCCCCCAGATTCGGCTCGCGGCGCATTGACGCATTGTTACGCATTGGTCAGTATGCTGCGGCGCAAAACAGGGGTCTGAAAATACTATGCCCATCGGTGAATTTGGCGGTGCCCCGCCACTAGCGGCGGAAGGCAGCCCGGCACTCACGACGCCGTTGTACTGGATGTACGAGATGGCGCATGCGTCGCTCAATCCGGTGCGCGCGGTAACCGACGCCACCAAGATCCTGTTTCAGAACCCGCTCAATCCGTGGACCCACACCGAGTTCGGCAAGTCGATCGCCGCCGGTTGTGAGCTGTTCGAGCGCACCACGCGCCGCTACGGCAAGCCGGAATGGAACCTGCCGACGACCGAGGTCAACGGCATCCGCACTCCGGTCGAGGTCCGTTCGATCTGGGAAAAGCCGTTCTGCCGCCTGCTGCATTTCGATCGCAAGCTGACGCGCCCGCTGCGCTCGCCGCAGCCGCGCGTGCTGATCGTGGCGCCGATGTCGGGTCACTATGCGACGCTGCTCCGCGGCACAGTCGAGGCGTTCCTGCCGACCCATGAGGTCTACATCACCGACTGGGCCGACGCGCGCATGGTGCCGCTCGCGGCTGGCCGGTTCGATCTCGAGGACTATGTCGACTACCTGATCGAGATGCTGCACGCGCTCGGCGGCAATATGCATGTCATCGCGGTGTGCCAGCCTTCCGTGCCTGTCGTGGCAGCGGTTTCGGTGATGGAAGCCAACAACGATCCGTTCGTGCCGCTGTCGATGACGCTGATGGGCGGGCCGATCGACACCAGGCGCAATCCGACCGCGGTCAACAACCTCGCCGAAGAGCGCGGCATCGAGTGGTTCCGCAACAATGTCATCACCAAGGTGCCGTTCCCGCATCCGGGCGTGATGCGTGACGTCTATCCGGGCTTCCTGCAGCTCAATGGCTTCATCAGCATGAACCTCGACCGGCACATGGACGCGCACAAGGCGCTGTTCGCCAATCTGGTCAAGGGTGACGGCGATCTCGTCGACAAGCACCGCGAATTCTATGACGAGTATCTCGCGGTGATGGATCTCACCGCCGAATATTACCTGCAGACCGTCGACCTCGTCTTCGTCAAGCACGCGCTGCCGAAGGGCGAGATGACCCATCGCGGCAAGCCGGTTGATCCGTCGAAGATCCGCCGCGTCGCGCTGATGACGGTCGAAGGCGAGAAGGACGACATCTCAGGTCTTGGCCAAACCGAGGCGACGCACGCGCTCTGCACCGCGATCCCGAACCATCGCCGCGTGCATTACGTGCAAAAGGGCGTTGGGCACTATGGCGTGTTCAACGGCTCGCGTTTCCGCTCCGAAATCGTGCCGCGGATCTCCGATTTCATGGTTTCGGCGGCCAATACGCGACTTTCGCTGGTCGCCGCCGCCGAATAGGTATCGCCCCGGCCGCGATTTTCGCGGTCGCGCAAGTCGCTGATTTAACTAAAAGAATCCCAAATCGGGCAAGGCCAAAAGGGTGAATGTAATTTCATTCTTTGGGCCTTTTTCGTAACCTTGATTCATCGGAAAAATTCCGGTTCCAGCCCCTGCCTGTAGAGGTCAATTAACGTCCAGCCCCTGTATATTGGGCAAATGATTTGTTTTTGCGCCGAGCGCTTTCCCTGGCGGCGGATATGGCAAAGTTCGGGCGAACTCCTGCTCCCCGGACTCTCAGAAATGGCTACTCGCGCGCTCCTCTATCGGCGGCCTGCCGAACCCGCGACCGTATTGGTCAGACACGGCTCCCAGTTCTTCACCGTCAGGTTGCGCCGGCATAGGCGCGCGCGCCGCTACACACTCAGGATACATCCAACCGATCGTGAAGCGATCCTGACGATGCCGCCGCGCGGCACGATTCCGGAAGCCAAGGAGTTCGCCAATCTCCATGGCGGCTGGATCGCCGCCCGTCTTGGCCGCTTGCCGAAGGCCGCGCCGTTCCAGCCCGGCACCGTGGTGCCGTTGCGCGGCGTGCCGCATCGCCTGGTGCACCGCTCGGGCGAGCGCGGCACGGTGTGGACCGAGACGCGCGACAGCGGCGAGAGGATCATTTGCGTCGCCGGCGGCGTCGAGTACATGGATCGCCGCGTGCACGACTTCCTCAAGCGCGAGGCGCGCAAGGACCTGCAGAAGGCGGCGCAGCTTCACGCCGCGGAACTCGGCGTGCGGGTACGCCGGATCTCGATCCGCGATCAGTCCAGCCGCTGGGGCTCGTGTACTTCGGCGGGTTCGCTGTCGTTCTCATGGCGGCTGATCCTGGCGCCGCCCTTCGTGCTCGATTACCTCGCCGCGCATGAGGTCGCCCATCTCGTCGAGATGAACCACTCGGCGCGGTTCTGGCGGGTGGTCGACAAAGTCTGCGCGTCGGTAACGCGCGCCAAGAACTGGCTCGACACCTACGGCAACGACCTGCACCGCTACGGAATTCAGGAGTAGGGCGCGCTGTTCGCCCCGAACGTTGCTGTCATCGCCCGCGAAAGCGGGCGATGCAGTATTCCAGAGGCGTTTGTCTTCAATCCAGGGGCTGAGGCGTACTGAATCCCCCGCCTTCGCGGGGGATGACGGCTTGAGTGCGTAGCCCAGATGGAGCGTAAGCGTAATCCGGGGCAGCTTTCATCGATGGCGTGACTGGTCCCGGATTACGCTTCGCTTCATCAGGGCTACGGAGCAACGCGATCCGTCCGCCTACCGACTTCTACCGAAACAACCGATCCGCCAGCCAGCCGTCCAGTCCAGCCGCAGCCTCGGGCCGCGCGTTCGGGTTGGGTGGCGCCGAGGCGCGGGCCGGCGTCGGCGGTGGCGGGCGATAGTAACCGCCGGATGGTACCGGCGCGGGCGGTTGCGATGCCTGCATCGGTGGCTGAATCTGCATCGGTCCCGCCGGCGCTGACGGCGCGGTGACCTGTGACGAGATCTGCATCAGGTTCGCCGGCCCCCAGCTGCCTTGCGAGTTCGGGATCGCCGCGACCGGCACGCCCTGATGCGCCGCCTTCATGAAGCGGGTCCACACTTCGACCGGCAGGCCGCCGCCGGTCGCCTTCTTGGTCGGTGAATTGTCGTCATTGCCGAGCCAGACGCCGGTGACGAGCTTGGCGGTGTAGCCGATGAACCAGGCGTCGCGATAATCCTGGCTGGTGCCGGTCTTGCCGGCGGCTGTCCAGCCCGGGATCTCCGCCTTGCGCGCGGTGCCCGAGATCAGCGTCTCGCGCATCATGCTGTTCATCATCGAATCATAGCGCGGCTCGATCACCTGGTTGGGCGGATCGGTCGGACGGTCATAGAGCAGCTTGCCCGAACTGGTCTTGATCTTGGTCACCACATGCGGCGAGATGGCGTAGCCGCCATTGGCGAACGGCGCATAGGCGCCGACCAGCTCGATCACGGAGACTTCCGAGGTGCCGAGCGCGATCGAGACGTTGGACTCCAGCTTGGAGGAGATGCCGAGCCGGTGCGCGGTGCGCACCACGTTCTTAGCGCCGACCTCGACGCCGAGCCGCACCGCGACCGTGTTCAGCGACATCGCCAGGGCCTGGGTCAATGTCACCGAGCCGAAATATTCGTGGGTGTAGTTCTCCGGCTTCCAGCCCTTGATGTCGAGCGGCGCGTCGGTGCGGATGGTATCCGGCGTCAGCCCTGCTTCGACCGCGGTGAGATAGACGAACGGCTTGAACGCCGAGCCCGGCTGGCGCTTCGCGGTGACCGCGCGATTGTACTGGCTCTCCGAGTAGTTCCGGCCGCCGACCATGGCGCGCACCGCACCGTCCGGCGTCATCGCCACCAGCGCGCCCTGGCTGACATTGAACTTCACGCTCTTGGCGGCGAGCTCATCGATGATGGCGGCTTCGGCGACGTTCTGCAGCTTCGGATCGATCGTGGTCTGCACCACGATGTCCTGGTCGATCTGGCCGACCAGATCGTCGAGCACTTCGCCGATCCAGTCGGCGACATAGTTCACGGTGCCGGCGCCGGCCGGCTTCACCGCAATCGAGGGCTGGCCGATCGAGGCCTTGGCCTGCGCCTCGGTGATGAACTTGGCGTCGGCCATCGCCGCCAGCACGACCTGCGCGCGCTGCTCGGCGCCTTCAGGGTTGCGGTTTGGCGCCAGCCGCGACGGCGACTTGACGAGGCCGGCCAACATCGCGGCTTCCGGCAGCGTCACGTTCTTCGCCGACTTGCCGAAATAGCGCTGCGCGGCGGCCTCGACGCCGTAGGCGCCGGACCCGAAATAGACCCGGTTGAGGTAGAGCTCGAGGATCTCGTTCTTGGAATGCTTGCGCTCCAGCCAGAGCGCGAGCTCGGCTTCCTGCAGCTTGCGCTGCATGGTGCGCTCCTGGGTCAGGAAGAGGTTCTTGGCGAGCTGCTGGGTCAGCGTCGAGCCGCCCTGCGAGACGCCGCGGTGCAGGAGGTTGGTCACCGCCGCGCGCAGGATGCCAACCGGGTCGACGCCGTAATGCGAATAGAAGCGGCGGTCCTCGATCGCGATGAAGGCCTTCGGCAGATAGGGCGGCAGATCCTTCAACGCGATATTGGCGCCGGCCATTTCGCCGCGCTGCGCCAGCACGCTGCCGTCGATGCCGACGATCTGGATCGTCGGCGGACGCTTGGGAATCTCCAGCGACTGGATCGGCGGCAGATGCGCGCCGACCCACACCACGACACCGATCACCGCAATGCCGGCCCACAGGCCGAGCACCGCGGTCCAATAGAACAGGCGGCCGATGCCAAAGCCCCGCGACTTGCTGCGCCGCTTGCTGCCGCTGCGCGACGGGCGCGGTTTCTCGCTACCGGAATCGCTGCTCTTGTCGCTGCTCTTGGGTTTGGATTTGGCGGGCTTGTCGTCGCCGCCGCCGGGAATGCGATCGGACGGCGACAGCCGAAGGTCGGCAAGCGCGGCCGGAAGCCCGAACAGCGGCTCCTTGCGCGCACCGCCTTTTTTCCGTCCCCACGCCATCCGCAACGCTCACACCCTGACAGGGACGCACGCTAGCGTTCCCGGTTTAAGGGGCGGTTACGCAAAGCTTAACGGGGGATTAGGAGGTGAGGCAGCGCGTGCTACATAAGGAGCATGATCAGGAAAAGTGGGCACCGGTTTTCCCTCGCGACAAACGCGGAGCGTTTGCGCGGAGATCATGCTCAAACAGGATGGAAGAGCGCGATCGAGCGATCGCGCTAGGGAACAAGAAACGAAGGAGCACCGCATGGGCCATATCGATCCGACCAAGGACGTTTTCGCGCAGTTCCGGGACAACAACCGGCCGGGCCCGATCCACATGCTCAACCTGGTGCGCCTGCGCGAATGGGCCGCCTATCCCGACGGCCGCAAGGCCACCGGCGCGGAGGCTTATGCGGCCTACGGCCGCGAGAGCGGGCCGGTGTTCGAACGGCTCGGCGGCCGCATCGTCTGGCAAGGCCGCTTCGAGCTGATGCTGATCGGACCGCAGGAGGAGCGCTGGGATCACTGCTTCATCGCGGAATATCCAAGCGTCGCTGCCTTCGTCGAGATGATCCGCGATCCGGTCTATCGCGAGGCGGTGAAGCACCGCCAGGCCGCGGTGGACGATTCCCGCCTGATCCGCCATGCCGTGCTGCCGGTGGGGAAGAATTTCGGCGAGATTCCGGAGTGACGATGTCGGCCGTCGGCCGATATCGTCATGCGCGGGCTTGACCCGCGCATCCATCGGAGAAAAGGCCTTCTCAATTGATGGATTGCCGGGTCAAGCCCGGCAATGACGAGTCACAAAAAACAAAATCGGCGGCCTGGAGGCCGCCGATTGCATTTCAAACCTGCGCGAACCGACTAGCCGGCCGGGCCGGCGTCCTCGAGGATCGGGCCGAACAGCTCCCAGCGCTCGCCGTTGAAGCGCATCATCTGCAGCTGCTTGTTGACGCGATAGTCGTTCGGCGCGGTGTTGCCCTTGATGCCGGGCAGCGCCATGTCGAGCTCGACATTCTTCAGGTTGGTCGCCTGCTTCAGTACGTTGTCGCGGGTCAGGTCGTCGCCGCACTGCTTCAGCACATGCACCATCAACTGGGCGGTCGAGTAGCCATAGGTGTTGAAGTTCGAGTTCTTGTCGCCGTCGGGATAGTACTTGGCCATGAAGTCGAAATAGCGCTTCATGCCCGGATCGTCCTTCCACTGCGGATCGGCCGGATCCTTGCCGTAATTGGTGCTGATCAGGCCCTTGGAGGCTTCCAGGCCCGCCGGCTGCAGCACGGCGCCGACCGAGGTCGCGTTGATGTCGACGATGTGGATCGGGTGCCAGCCGAGCTCGGCGATCTTCTTGATCGCCTGCGCCGCCTGCTTCGGCGTCGAGGCCGAGAAGAACAGGTCGGCGCCGGCGTCCTTGATCTTGATCACCTGGGAATCGATGGTCGGGTCGGAGACCTCGTAGGAGGCTTCGGCCACGATCATCTTGGCGGCCTTGTCGCCGAGCCCGGCCTTGATGCCGTTCAGATAATCCTTGCCGAGGTCGTCGTTCTGATAGAGCACGCCGATCTTGGCGTTGGGGTGCTCCTTCAGGATGTACTGGCCGTAGATGCGGCCTTCGACGAAGTAGTTCGGGTTGAAGCCGAGCGTCCAGGGGAAGTTCTTCGGGTCGGTGAACTTCGAGGCGCCGGTGGCGGCAAACAGCTGCGGCACCTTCTTGGCGTTGAGATATTTCTGCACGGCGGCGTTCGACGGCGTGCCGACGATCTGGAAGGTCAAGAGCACCTCGTCGCTCTCGACGAGCTTGCGAACCTGCTCGACGGCCTTGGGCGGCGAATACGCGTCGTCATACTGGATCAGGTTGATCTTGCGGCCGTTGATGCCGCCCTGATCGTTGATCATCTTGAAGTAGGCCGCCTGGGTCTTGCCGATCGAGGCATAGGCGGAGGCCGGTCCGGAGAAGGGGACGGTCTGGCCGATCTTGATCTCGGTGTCGCTCGCGCCCGGATCGTACTTCTTCTGCGCAAAGGCCGACGTTGCTGACAGCGCGATCGCGAGCGCCGTTCCCGTGACCAGGTGGAAAATCCCGTTCCTCATAGTGCTGTTTCCCTCACGTGACTGATGGTTGGCCGATGATCTTGTCCGCGGGTTCAAGGTCCCGCGGTCGCCATCGCTGGGCCGGGATAGTGGAGGAACCGTTATTGCAACGCAAGACGAGCGCTGCCGAAAAGGTGAGCGATTTCAGTCAACCAAAGTAGGGGGCGTTGCGAAAAGGTGGGTGGAGCGGCGCGAAGGCGGGGGCCCGCTTTACCTCGCCCCCGCCTGCGGGGAGAGGTCGCATCGCATCGAAGATGCGATGCGGGTGAGGGGGAGTCTCCGCGGGGGCAGCTAATGCAGCGGTGCGCGGAAGCAGCCCCTCACCCCGACCCTCTCCCCGTAAGAACGGGGAGAGTGAGTGAAGTCTCGTCCCGACCGCGGCTAGCCCGCCGGTCCGGTGTCCTCGATGATCGGGCCGAACAGCTCCCAGCGCTCGCCGTTGAACTTCATCATCTGCATCTGCTTGTTGATGCGGTAGTCGTTCGGCCCCGTCGTGATCGACATGCCCGGCAGCGCGAGGCTCGGCACGAACTTCTTCAGGCTGGTCACCTGCTTCATCAGGTTCTCGCGGGTGAGGTCGTCGCCGCACTGCTTGAGCACCTGGATCAGGAGCTCGGCCGTCGAGTAGCCGTAGGTGTTGACGGTGTTGAGCTTGTCGCCTTCCGGATAATACTTGTCCATGAAGGCGAAATAGGCCTTCACGCCGGGATCGTCCTTCCATTGCGGGTCGGCGGGGTCCTTGCCGTAATTGGTCGAGATGATGCCCTTGGAGATGTCGAGACCGGCCGGCTTCAGCGTCGCCGACACCGGGCTCGCATTGATGTCGAGGATGTGCACCGGGTTCCAGTTGAGATCGGCGATCTTGCGGATCGCCTGCGCGGCGAATTTTGGTGTCGAGGCGTCATAGACCAAATCGACCCCGGCGGCCTTCAGCTTCACGATCTGGGAATCGACCGTCGGGTCGGTCAGCTCGTAGGACACCTCGGTGACGATCATGCTGGCGGCCTTGTCGCCGAGCCCGCTCTTCAGGCCGGTGATGTAGTCGCGGCCGAGATCGTCGTTCTGGTAGAAGATGCCGATCTTGGCGTTGGGGTGATTGGCCAGGATGTATTTGGCGTAGATGCGTCCCTCGGACTGGTAGTTCGGGTTGAACGCGATCGTCCACGGCGCGTTCTGCGGGTCGGAGAAGCGCGAGGCGCCGGTGGAGGCGAGCAGCTGCGGCACCTTCTTGACATTCAGATATTTCTGCACGGCCGCATTCGACGGCGTGCCGATGATCTGGAACGTGAACAGCACCTCGTCGCCCTCGACGAGCTTGCGTACCTGCTCGACCGCTTTCGGCGGCGAATAGGCGTCGTCATACTGGATCAGGTTCAGCTTGCGGCCGTTGATGCCGCCCTGATCGTTGATCATCTTCATGTACGCCGCCTGGGTCTTGCCGATGCCGGCATAGGCGGATGCGGGGCCGGAGAACGGCACGGTCTGGCCGATCTTGATCTCGGTGTCGGTCGCGCCGATGTCGTATTTCTTCTGCGCGGTGGCCGATGTAACCGACAACGCGATCGCAAGCGCCGTCGCAGCGAGCAATTGCACGCTTCTCATGTCCGTGACCTCCCTGTTGCCGGTGATCTTGTCCGCAAGCTCAGGCCGGCGGATGTCACCGTTGCACGGGATGATGGAGGAACGGCTGGGCCATTGCAAGACGATGCACCCTGCGCGCGATGTCGCGTTTGAGCATGATCCGGAAAACTGTGAAGCGGTTTCCGAGCGGATCATGCTCAAGAAAACAAAAGCGCGCCCGCGCTTTAGGCCAGCCAGAGCTGGATCAGCGCCAACGCAGCGGGAGCCGCCTGCACATAAAGAATGCGGCGGCTGACGGTGGCGGCGCCATAGGCACCGGCGACGATCACGCAGAGCAGGAAGAATGTCTTGATCTGGAACGCGAAGGCCGGATTGCCATGTACGAGGCCCCAGATCAGTCCGGCGGCGAGGAAGCCGTTATAGAGCCCCTGATTGGCGGCGAGCACCGCGGAATCGTTTGCCTTCTCGATCGAGTTGCGAAACGTCTTCAGCCCGAGCGGCTTGGTCCAGAGAAACATCTCGAGCACAAGGAAATAGACGTGCAGCATGGCCACCACCGCGACCAGAACATTGCCAAGCAACAACATATTGCGGCCCCCCAAAGCTTCGGTTCTGATTGAATCAGAATCGAAGCTCAAGATTCTTGTTTTGGCGCGTTTTCTTCACGCGAACCGGTCTCCGCTTCGCTCGAAAAACGCTCTACCCAGAATTCGGGTGGACGCTAGCATGCGGGCGGTGAATTGTATGCCGGCCGATCTGCTTGCCCGAGATATGACAATGGCCGACCGCAGGACTCCACAGACCTTCAACCTCGACCGCCTCAAGACCCCGATCGGCACTGCGCTGCTGGTGACCGATGATGACGGCGTGCTGCGCGCGCTCGACTGGGACGATTATGAAGGGCGCATGCTCGACCTGCTGCGGCTGCATTATGGCGCCGTGACGCTGCGGGACGGCCACGCGCCGGCTGCGATGCGCAAGGCGCTCGGCGATTACTTCAAGGGCGATCTCGATCGTCTCACCGATGTCGAATGGCGCGTCGCCGGCACGCCGTTCCAGCAGAAGGTCTGGCACGCGCTGCCGAACATTCCGCACGGCACCACCATGAGCTACGGCGCGCTGGCGGCGAAACTGAACGCGCCGAATGCGATGCGCGCGGTCGGCCATGCCAACGGCTCCAACCCGATCAGCGTCGTCGTGCCATGTCATCGCCTGATCGGCGCCAACGGCTCACTGGTCAAATATGGCGGCGGGCTGGAGCGCAAGCGCTGGCTGCTACGCCACGAGGGCGTGGAGGTCTAGAGCGTTTTCGAGTGGGAACCGGTTCGCGTGAAGAAGCGCGTCAAGACAACGATCCAGCAATCCGCTTCGGCCGCCGGTGTGGCGATCAATCGAGATCTTCGCTGGGCATGTTACGCAGATCGCGCACGACATAGAGGAACACGACGAGCGAAGGCACCCACGCGAGTATCGCTCCTACCAGCATCGCATCGACCGTCGTCATGTGAGACTCCTTGCGCGTTGTTGGCCAACGTCGTCAGATCGGCTTTTTCGATGGGGCGCCGGTTCTGGGGAAGGGATACAGCCACTTCCAATAGGCCTTGTTGCGCTCCAGCTGCCGCTTGTGGATCTCGCGACACTTCGTCGAGCAAAACTGCTCAAAATACCAATTATGCCGGATCAGCCCGAAAGGCCGCTTGCAGGCCGGATTTCCGCAACGAGCTGTCATGACGCTGCCTCCGCATTCGCGCGCCAAAGCCAGCGGATGAAGTCCTCCTGGCCTTTGTAGAGGCAGAGGCGTCCGCAGTAGCGTTCGCCCGCCGGATTTCGCAAACAGATGATCTTGGGCTCTTCGCTGTCACACTGGGCGCAGCGCGGTTCCGCACGCATGGCGACCTCCCTCCGAGGAATTGCCATTTGCCAATCAAAATGTCTGGTGCTGTCCTCGCCGTCGATCTTCCCGAAGGACGACGATGCGAAATCTCGCGCCGCCGCCGTCCATGCGCAACTTGTCCAGATGTTTTGTGGCATCATCCTTGCGTATAGCCGGCCTGGTGATGGCTGATCCAACTCACGCACCCGGCGCCGCGCTGTGCTGCCTGAGGGCGGTATCGAGGCATTTGATCAGGACGTCCCCGTCGCAGGGCTTGCTCAGAAAGCAGATCGCTCCAGCCTTCAGCGCCCGGACGCGATCGCTTTCGACCGAGAACGCCGTGACGAAAATGAACGGAAAGCGGTGTCCGCTGGCAATGAGGTGGCTCTGCAGGTCGAGCCCGCTCATGGCCGGCATCCTGACATCCGCGATCACACAGGATGTGTCATTCAGGCGGGGCGAGTGCAAAAATTCCTCGGCCGACGCGTAGGTCTCGACCGCGTAGCCTAGCGACCTGACGAGATTGTCGGTCGCGGTGCGAACCGACATGTCATCGTCGATGATTGATATCACTGGCGGGTTGGGCAAGGAGGTTATCCCGGGCCGGAAGGGCCTCTGGCGTGTGCATCATGTGGGGACCACAGTGCGTCGCCAATCGGGGCCGGAGAATCATACTTAGGTTTGCGCCCCGCCGGCTGCCGGTCCGATCTGGAGCATCTGTGCCATCCTGACCAGATCGGGTAACGACTTTGCCGCCATTTTCCGCATGATGTGCCCGCGGTGTATCTTCACTGTGATCTCGGCCACACCGATTTCGGCGGCGACCTGCTTGTTCATCAACCCCGCCGTGACGAGCGTCATCACCTGGCGTTCACGCGGCGTCAGGGTCGCGAAGGCGGCGCGCAGGTTGGCAAGAACCTTGGCCTCATCGCGACGACTCCTGTCGCGCTCGATCGCCGTCGTGACGGCATCCAGCATGTCCTGATCGCGGAATGGCTTGGTCAGGAAGTCCACAGCGCCGGCCTTCATGGCCCTGACCGTCATCGGGATATCGCCGTGGCCGGTCATGAAGATGATCGGAATATCGATGCCCGCCTTCGCCAGCTCCCCCTGAAAGTCGAGGCCGCTGAGCCGGGGCAGCCGGATGTCGAGGATCAGGCAGCTCGGGACATCCGGAGGCTTGCGCTGCAGAAATTCATGGGCCGAGCCGAATGCTGCGGTCCGCAAGCCGACGGACCGGAACAGATTGCTCAGCGCGTCCCGCACGGATGCGTCGTCGTCGACGACGAAGACGATGGGATCCTCGGCGTTTGCCAGACCAGAAGGCGATGCCGCGCGCCCGGTCACCATGCATGATCCTCTTCGTGCAGTGGCAAGGTGAACTGGAACGTCGCACCGGGGCCGCTATTTCCGGTCACGGACAGGCGGCCTCGGTGGGCTTCGACGATCGATCGGCAGATCGACAGCCCCATTCCCATGCCGCTGGCCTTGGTGGTGTAGAAGGCGTCGAACAGCCGTTCGGCATTCTCGGTCGCGATTCCGACGCCGCAGTCGGTGACCGTGACCACGATCTGCCCGACCTCGTCATGTCGCGTCCGGATTACGAGTTCCCGCGGCCGGTCCGTGACCGGCTGCATGGCCTCGATGCCGTTGAGGACCAGGTTGAGGATGACCTGCTGCAGCTGGATACGGTCGGCAACGACAGACGGGAGCGCGGGAGCGAGGTCGAGCTGCAAGGATACATGGTGGCGCTGCAGTTCATGCTGCACCAGGATGATCACCTGGTTGATGACTTCATTGACGTCGAGTGGCGCCTTCTGATCGGTCGTCTTGTTCGCCATCGCGCGGACGCGCTGGATGACCTCGCCCGCCCGGTTGCCGTCGCTGATGATCGACCTGACCGCGCCGCGGGCTTCGTTCAGATCGGGGGCCGCCCGGTTGAGCCACCGCAGGCATGCCGCGGCATTGGTGACCACGGCGGCAAGCGGCTGGTTCACTTCATGGGCGATCGATGCGGCGAGCTCGCCGAGCGCCGTCACGCGCGTGACGTGTGCGAGGTTGGTCTGCGCTTCGTGCAACTCCGCCTCGGCTCGCTTGCGGGCGGTCACGTCGGTGACCGCTCCGATGAATTCGGTGTCGCCCGAAAGATTCGTCGCCGCATGCGCCCTGGCGTGAACAAATTTGATCGCCCCATTGGGCATCAGCAATCGGTAGCCGTGCTCGAAGTCCTTGCCGTCGAGCGAGGCGCGGTCGATGGTCCGTTGCACGCGGGCGCGATCGTCCGGATGGACGCGCTGCAGGACCGTGGCATGTGTGATGGAAGGAGCTCTGTCGAATTCGAAGATCCTGAACGTCTCTTCCGACCAGATGATCTCGCCGCTGGCGACGTGCCAGCCGAAGCTGCCGGTGTGGCTCAATCGCTGGGCTTCGGTCAGGTACATTTCACTCTGCTGCAGCGCATTTTCGGCGTGCTTGCGCTCGGTGATGTCCTCGCATGCGATCAGCACGATCAGCTGATCGCCCAGCCGCCGCACCGCCTTGGCGTTTTCACGAACCCAAATCCGTGAACCGTCCTTGCGGACCTTCCGGATTTCCCAATTGTGGGTCTGGCCGATGTTGTCGAGGCATGCCGCGACGTTGCGCTGGACCATGTCCCGGTCTTCGGCGGCAAAGACCCGCAGCACCGATTGTCCAAGCAGTTCGTCGACGGTGTAGCCGAGCTGCGCCGCGCCGAACGTGTTGACCGACAGCACGAGCCCCGTTGCGTCGACCATGAAGTACATGACCGGGTTGTGCTCGAATACTTCCTTCCATTGCGCATCGCTGTTGCGCAGCGCCTCCATCGCGCGCTCCTCGCTGCTGGCTCGGCCGCGCAACATGGCTTCCATCCGCCTTTGCGAACGGCCCACCAGGCGGATCATCAGCAATGCGGCGGTCAGCGACGCGACGAGCAGCGCCAGGGCAACCAGATGGGCGGAAGCTGCCGGCTGCGGACCTAGCAACAGCCCGATGCAGGTTGTCGCCAAGGCCAGCACCATGCCGCCGAGCAGCCATTGCTCGGCCGACCAGGACTTCGTGGTCGGGTCGCGGATCATCGGCAGCCCAGCACTTGGCCATCATCATGGGCCGCGCTGCGTCGCTAGGTGACTGCTACCATCAGCGGCGACAACGTCGCCCTCCCAATAGACTGTATATTAGCAGCTTTCTTGCCGCCCGGGCGGATGACGCCGGCCTTTTTGGCGGTCCACACCCGTGGGATCGCGCAGAAAGCGAAGCCGTTGAGCGCGCTCAGGTCCAGGTTGCGACCTAAACTCAAGTATGAGTCGTCCCCACCGAATGTAACGGTCGGATCAACCTCCGTTCAATGGCCCGTTCCATCCCGGTGACTACGCTTATTGGGTAACTCGACGACGGCAGAGATTTCCGGGGTTCAGCAATCGCCAATCAGTGACGGAGATTGAAATGCCCAGCGCGCGCCTGCATCTGATCGTTTGCTCCGACGACGTCGACCACGAGGCAAGGCCTCAGAGACGCGATCGCAGCTTCCAGCCTTCCGTTATCGTTGGTGGCAGGCAAACAGCAAGCACGCTGACCGACAACCCGTGGATCGATCTGCTGGACGCATTCGATCTGGGCGTGGTGGTCTGTCAGGCCAGCTACCTGGCCTTGCTGGGAGCGAGCCTGGCGGCGCTGCAGCCGCAATTCGACGCGCCAGACTCAGGGCGGTAGCCGGCCCTGAATTCCAAGTCCGGCAGGCTGCCGGGACCGAAGCGCTGGCTGCTCACGCCTGGGTCGCGCAAGACGGGTCCGATCACAGCCTCCGTGAGAGCCCGGAATCCATTCCCCGCCTAGCCCCGGCCCTGATGGATTCCGGGCTCAGTTCTGCAGACGCCCTCGGCTGCGCAATGGCGCACCGCAATGATGGGCGGAGCAGGTCGACGGCGCGGCTCCCGCGCCAGGCTCCCGACGGCGGCAAATTGCAGCAATTTTTTCGAAAGATGCCCGGTTCGCTTTAGCCGCTTTTGAAGCACCTGATTATTGGATCTGTCCGGCAACGGCATCGCTCTGCAGAGCTGTGCGTTGGTTCGCGCACTGACAGATCAGGGGCCGGTCACTATGAATCAGGCACAGCAGCACAAGCCGCTTCCCGAAGACAATAATTCCGTCACCAGGAATGAGGCCGACGGCGCACGGGGATTGCAGCGCGATCTGCAGGAACGGCTGCAGCCGGAGCATGACGAGCCGGCCAGCGATAGCGCTCCCCATCCCGAAGCGCCCGCAGGCTCAGGCCGGATGGTTCGCCGCCTGCTCAAGGTCGGCATTGGCCTTGCCATCGTCACCGTCTTCGGATGGCTGCCGCTCAGGGCTGTGTTGCAGACCTCGAGCGTGGAGGCCGTGGTCAACGCCAGGATCGTGACCTTGCGCTCACCGATCGACGGCACCGTGAGCGCGAAGCCGCAGAAATCCACGCAGCTCAGCGTGGTTCACGAGGGCGATGCGATCCTTCACGTCGTTAACGCACGCGGCGATCGCGCCCGGCTCGATGATCTCCGGCGACAGATGTCGCGGTTGGAAAATGAGCGCCCGAGTCTGGCCGCCAAGCTTGCGGCCGCCGAGACGGCGCAACAGGATCTTGCCCGCCAGGCCGGCCAGTTCCGTGACGGCCGCATCCTTCAGCTCGAGGCCCGGATCGCCGAAATCCAGACCGCGATCGAGGCCGCCGCCGCACGGCGGGAGGAGGCCGTGGCCGCCGTCGAGCGGGCGTCGTCGCTGATCAAGTCGGGCAGCGTGTCGACGGTCGAAATGGCCCGCCTGACGCGCGAGCAGGCGATCTCGCAGCAGACCGAAATCGGCGCTCGACGGCGTCTCGACGCCGCCAAGGTCGAGCTCACCGCCGCAAGGAATGGCACTTATCTCGGCGACAGCTACAATGACCGGCCGAGCTCCGTGCAGCGCGAAGAGGAGATGCGCCAGCGCGTTAGCGATCTGCGCGCCGATCTGGCGCATGCCGATGCCGAGATCGACTGGCTGACCCACGAGATCGCAGCCGAGCAGCTGCACTACGTCAACCGGGCGGAAGCCGACATCAAGGCGCCGGTCGGCGGGCGCATCTGGGAGATGATGACGTCGCCCGGCGAGGACGTCAGGGCCGGGCAGCCCTTGCTCAAGCTGCTCGATTGCAGCGGCGCGGTGGTCACGGCGAACGTCACCGAGAGCGTCTACAACGGACTGAAACTCGGCGAGCAGGCGAGCTTCGAGCCGAATGACGGCAGCGCCGCGCTGCAGGGCGAGATCGTCAATCTCACCGGCGCGTCGGGCGCGCCCGCGAACCTTGCGATCAATCCGGATGCGCTGAACAAGGAACCCTATCGGGTCACGGTCTCGATGCCGGCGCTCGATACCACGGGCAAGGATTGCGCGGTCGGCCGCACCGGGCGCGTGGTGTTCAACGCGGACGTGGCAAAGTCATGATGGCGGCATTCGCGCCCGGGCTGGTCGCCTTCGGCGCCTGCCTTGCCATCCTGCCCCTGCTCCGCCGCGAGCAGACCCTGGCCCGCGTCATGATGACCGGCATGTCGTTCGTCCTGCTGGTCCACTATTTCGCGTGGCGGGTGACCCACACCCTGCCGCCTCCGGGCCTCACCGCCGACGCGCTGGTCGGCTATCCCTTCATGCTGGCCGAGGCGGCCTCGATGATCGCGGTGTGCCTGTCGCTGCTGTTCCTCAGCCGCACGATCGACCGCTCACCCGAGGTCAATTCGATCCTGCGCCGATCGAAGCTGCCCGCAAACGCGCCGCTCGTCGACGTCTTCATCTGCACCTACAACGAGGAGAAAGCGATCCTGGAGCGCACCATCATCGGCGCGACCGGGCTGAACTATCCGAACTACCGCGTCTGGGTGCTCGACGACGGGCGGCGGCTCTGGCTGCGCCGGCTCGCCCAGGAGCTCGGCTGCAACTATCTGGCCCGCCCGGACAACCGCCACGCCAAGGCCGGCAACATCAATCATGCGCTCCAGCACGTTTCCGGGCTGGCCGAGCGGCCGGAGTTCATCTCGATCCTCGATGCGGATTTTGTCCCGATGCCGGATTTCCTGACCCGGGCGATGAGCCTGATGCAGGACGGCAGCGTCGGCGTCGTGCAGACGCCGCAGCACTTCATCAACCCGGATCCGATCCAGACCAATCTCGCGGCGACCGATGTGTGGCCCGACGAGCAGCGCTTCTTCTTCGATATCCTGATGCCGGCCAAGGATGCCTGGGACACGGCATTCTGCTGCGGCACCTCGTCGCTGATCCGCTTCTCCGGCCTGATGCAGATCGGCGGCTTCCCGACCGATTCGGTGACGGAGGATTACCTCGTCACACTGCGGCTGAAGGAGAAGGGACTGCGCACGGTCTATCTGAACGAGCGCCTGACCATTGGACTCGCGCCGGAGGGACTGAAGGAATACATCACGCAGCGCGGACGCTGGTGTCTCGGCTTCATGCAGATCTTCCGCGGCCGCAGCGGGCCGTTCTCGCGGCAATCGAAGCTCGCCTTCATGGACCGGCTGTCGCTGGTCGACGCCTTCATGAGCTGGGCGGCGGTCTACGGCACCAAGGTGTTCGGCCTGGTCGTGCCGTGGCTTTATCTGCTGTTCGGGATCAAGGCGGTCCATGCCGACCTGTTCGAGCTGCTAAAATATTTCCTGCCGTTCTATGTCTGGCACGCCTTCACGATGGCCTGGATTTCGCGCGGCCGCTCGCTCGCGATCATGACCGACGTGTCGCAATACATCGCGGCGCCCGCGGTGCTGAAGGCGGTCGTGACCGGCCTCGCCAGGCCGCAGGGCCACAAATTCAAGGTGACGGCCAAGGGCGGCGACCGCAACCGCCGCTTCATCGAGTGGCCGCTGCTGCGGCTCTACGGTGCCGCCCTGCTGATCACGCTGTTTGCGATCGCCTACGCCTTCATCCTGCATCTGCGCGGCGAAAACATCGCCTATGGCGGGCTGGCGCTGGCCTGGAGCCTGTACAATTGCGTCGTGCTCGCGATCGTGTGCTTCATCTGCATCGAGCAGCCGCGGCGCCGCAAGGCCGAGCGGTTCGAGCGCGACGAGCCGATCCTGATCCATCAGGACAGCGAGATGCGGCTGATCCGGATGGCCGACATCTCGATCTCCGGTGCGCGCTTCATCGATCCCGTCCCGCCCGCCATCGGTTCCTTGATCAAATGCAATGTCTACGGACAGAACGTCGCCGCGACTGTGGTCCGGCGCACCCGCGACGGCTTCGGCGTCCGCTTCGAGGACGCGGTCGCGACCCGGGTCAATGTCGTGCGCGCATTCTATGCCGGCGAATATGTCCGCGCTTTCCAAGGCGTGCGCGCCGCGCCGGTCGGCAAGGCCCTGCTGATGCGGCTGTTCGGTTGATACGCCATGGGATTGGGGCTTCGCTCCTTCGGTGGAAACGGCTTTCGATCCCGTCATCCCCGCGCAAAGGCTTCGCCTTTGTCGCTGGAGGAGCGCGGAACGCGCGTCTCGAAGGATCGACGGCCCGGCCGCTTCCGCATACTTCCACTTTCTTGGGGAAGGAACGTGGCCGTCGATCCTTCGAGACGGCCGCTGCGCGGCCTCCTCAGGATGACGGGACAGGCGTGTACGCTTCTTACGATTCGATCTACGCCGCCGGCTTCGCCGCCTGGTCCTCGCTCGCCAGCAGATGCAGCAACGCGCTCTTGATCGCGGCCTGCCGGGTCGGAGCGGTGATCTGGGCGCCGAGCAGGTCGGTGACGTAGAACACGTCGCGGGCGCGCTCGCCGAAGGTCGCGACATGGGCGGAGGCGATGTTGAGGTTGAGCTTCGAGATCGCGGTGGTGAGCTGATAGAGCAGGCCGGGCCGGTCGAGGCCGGAGACCTCGATCACGGTGTAGCGGTCGGACCACTGGTTGTTGATGGTCACCTCGGGCTCGACGATGAACGGCCGCGCCTTGCTGCGGACGGTGCGCTTGGCAACCGCCTCGGGCAGCCGCAGCTTGCCTTCCAGCACGTGCTCGATCATCTCGCCAATTCTGGTGGCGCGGCGGCCCTCGTCCTCGTCGCGGTCGTATTCGCGCGAGATCGAGATGGTGTCGAGCGCGCGGCCGTCGGTCGTGGTGTAGATCTGGGCGTCGACGATGTTGGCGCCGGCCGACGCGCAGGCACCCGCGATGATCGACAGCAGCCACGGATGGTCGGTCGCCAGGATCGTCAGCTCGGTGACGGCGCGGACCTCGTCGAAGCCGACATTGATCGCAAGCTTGTGGCCGGCCTGCTCGCTGGCGCGGATGAAGCGGGCCTGGCGGATCTTGCGCGCCAGCTCGACCTTGAGCCAGTAGGCCGGATAGTGCCGGCCGATATAGGCGTTGAGCTCCGCCTCCGGCCATTCGGTGAAGGCGCGGCGGAATTCGGCTTGCGCCACCGCGATGCGCTGGGCGCGGTTGACCTCGGAGAAGCCGCCGGTCAGCACCGGCTCGGTCTCGTAATACAGCGTGCGCAACAGCTGCGCCTTCCAGCCGTTCCAAACGCCCGGGCCGACGCCGCGGATGTCGGCCGTGGTCAGGATCGTGAGCAGCTTCATCTGCTCGACCGACTGCACCACGGCGGCGAAATTCTCGATGGTCTTTGCGGTCCGACAGGTCGCGCGATTGCGCCACCGTCGACATCGTCAAATGCTCCTCGATCAGCCACGCCACCAGTTCGGTGTCGGCCGCCGAGAAGCCGAGCCGCGGACACAGCCGCCGCGCCACCTTGGCGCCGGCGATCGAATGGTCTTCCGGCCGGCCCTTGGCGATGTCGTGCAGCAGCGTCGCGATATAGATCACCGGGCGGTGCTCGGGGCGGATCTTGCGGAACAGGTCGCTGGCGACCGTGAACTCCTCGTTGCCGCCGCGTTCGATGTCCTGCAGGTAGCCGATGCAGCGGAGCAGATGCTCGTCCACCGTGTAGTGGTGGTACATGTTGAACTGCATCATCGACACGATCTTGCCGAAGGCGCGGATGAAGTGGCCGAGCACGCCGGTCTCGTTCATCCGCCGCAGCACGATCTCCGCATTGTCGGAGGTCAGGATCTCCATGAACAGGCGGTTGGCTTCATCGTTCTCGCGCAGCTGGGTGTTGATCAGCTTCAGCGAGCGCGTCACCGTGCGCATCGCATCGGGATGGAAGGCGAGGTTGTTCTGCTGCGCAAGGCGGAAGATCCGGATCAGGTTGACCGGATCGTGCTTGAAGACGTCGGGCGCGGCGAGATTGATGCGGTTGTTGTCGACGATGAAGTCGTCGCTGCCGTTAACCCGCCGCCGCTTGGTGCCGGGCCGCAGCCGCGCCACCATCCGGCTCAGCACCGGCGCCGGCTTGTTGTGCTCTTCCTCGAGCTTGGCGCACAGGATCGCGGTGAGGTCGCCGACGTCTTTCGCGATCAGGAAGTAATGCTTCATGAAGCGCTCGACGTCCTGCATGCCGGGATGCGAGGTGTAGCCGAGGCGGACCGCGATTTCGCGCTGCATGTCGAATGACAGCCGTTCCTCGGCGCGTCCGGCGAAGAAGTGCAGATTGCAGCGCACCGACCACAGGAAGTCGGCGCAGCGGCGGAAGGTGCGGTATTCCTGCGCGTCGAACACGCCGCGTTCCAGCAGCTCGTCGGTCTCGCGCACGCGGTAGACGTATTTGGCGATCCAGAACAGCGTGTGCAGGTCGCGCAGGCCGCCCTTGCCGTCCTTGACGTTGGGCTCGACCAGATAGCGCGACTGGCCGGCGCGGCGATGCCGCTCCTCGCGCTCGGCGAGCTTTGCGGTGACGAATTCCGACGCGGTGCCCTGCACCACCTCCTTGTCGAAGCGCTCGACCAACTCGTCATAAAGCGGCTGGTCGCCGGTCAGGAAGCGCGTCTCGAGGATCGCGGTGCGGATCGTCATGTCGCCGCGGGCCTGACGGATCGATTCATCGACCGAGCGGGTGGCGTGGCCGACCTTCAGCCCCATGTCCCAGAGGCAATAGAGAATGGCTTCGGCGACCTGTTCGCCCCAGGCGGTCTGCTTGTAGGGCAGGATGAACAACAGATCGATGTCGGACTCCGGCGCCATCAGCCCGCGGCCATAGCCGCCGGTGGCCACCACGGCCATGCGTTCGGCGCCCGAGGGGATCGGCGAGTGATAGAGGTGCCGGGTCGCCGCCGCATAGAGGATGCGGATGATCTCGTCCTGCACGAAGCAGAGCCGTTCGGCGCAGCGCCGGCCGTGACGGTCCTTGAGCAGCAGCGCCTGCGCCGTGGCGCGCGCGGCGATCAGCTCGGCCTTGAGCAGCTGCGCCATCGCGGCGCGGAACTGGTCCTCGCGGCCGGCATGCCGTTCGGCAAGTGCATTCACCGCCGCGGTGATCCGCTCGGTCTCGAAACGATCATCCGCTTCAGGGCGGGCCTCGGCTACGACGCTGTCCATAGGTTCATCCGATATCGGACGGAGCCGTTGCTGTCACTGACCAAAGTATAACGACAGCAGCTCCATGCTCTCATGGCGGCGCTTCGAGCAAGATCGTTCTCGCGCCATCCCGTAAAGGGTAGAGATTTTCTCGTTGACCGCAAGGCTAACTCATTGAAATAAAAGATTGTTTCTTAAAACTGATCGAGGGGGTCGACGAATGCAAAAATTTTCCCGGCGCACGTTCGCTGCGCTGCTCGCGGTCTCGACCTTGCTGCCCGGCGCGGCGCGCGCCGCCGACGCGCTGAAGGAGATCCGGATCGACTGGGCGACCTACAATCCGGTGTCGATGGTCCTGAAGCAGAAGGGCCTCCTGGAAAAGGAATTCGCCAAGGACGGCATCAGCATCGTCTGGGTGCAGTCGGCCGGCTCCAACAAGGCGCTCGAATTCCTCAACGCCGGTTCGATCGATCTCGGCTCGACCGCGGGTTCGGCGGCGCTGGTCGCGAAGATCAACGGCAACCCGATCAAGTCGATCTATGTCTATTCGCGTCCCGAATGGACCGCACTGGTCACGACCAAGGACTCCAGGATCGCGTCCGTCGCCGACCTCAAGGGCAAGCGCGTCGCGGTGACGCGTGGCACCGATCCGCACATCTTCCTGGTTCGTGCGCTGCTCGGCGCCGGTCTCACCGAAAAGGACATCACGCCGGTGCTGTTGCAGCACGCCGACGGCAAGACCGCGTTGATCCGCGGCGACGTCGACGCCTGGGCCGGTCTCGATCCGATGATGGCGCAGGCGGAGGTCGAGGACGGTGCAAAGCTGTTCTACCGCAAGGCGGAAGCCAACACCTGGGGCATCCTCAATGTGCGCGAGGAGTTCCTGAAGGCGCATCCGGATATCGTCCGCCGCGTGCTCGCGACGTACGAGGAAGCGCGGAAATATTCGCTGGCCAACTATGACGAGCTGAAGAAGACCTTCATCGCCGTCACCAAGCTGCCGGACGCCGTGGTCGACAAGCAGCTCAAGGAGCGCACCGAGCTGACCCACAGCCGGATCGGCGCCCCGCAGCGCGAATCGATCCTCGCGGCTGGCCTCGCGCTGCAGCAGGCCGGCGTGATCGACGCCAAGACCGACGTGAAGGCCGCGCTGGATTCCTTGGTCGACGATCAGGTCCCGCTGCCCACCAACTAACCGCTGTCGTTAAACTAACCGCCGTCGTTAAGCCAACCTCCGTCGTCCCGGGCAAGCGAAGCGCGACCCGGGACCCATAACCACAGGGCTTTATTGTTGAACAAGGCTGTGGCCCCAGCTCGCTTGACTACCACGCCCTGTGGTTATGGGTCCCGGCCTTCGCCGGGACGACGTGGATGGAGTTGGACTGGCCCACCTTGCAATCCCGTCGGAAGAATAGTTGTTGCTATGGCCATGACCGTTGACCTGCCCGCGCTGGAACAGACGGCCCCGCCCGGTGCACCTGCGCGGTGGTCGCGTTATGCGCGTCCGGTGCTCGGGCTCGTGCTGCCGGTTGCGCTGGCGCTGGGCTGGGAACTCGTCGTCTCTCTCGGCTATTCCAACGGCCGCCTGGTGCCGCCGCCGTCAAAGGTGTTCGAGACCATCGTCGAGCTCGCCAAGAGCGGCGAGCTGTCGCGCCATATCCTCGCGACGCTGTGGCGCGTGGGCGCGGGCTTCGCGCTCGGTGTCGTCGCCGGGACCATCATGGGCGCGATCTCCGGCTATTGGGATTTCGCCAAGCGGCTGCTCGATCCGACGGTGCAGGCGCTGCGCGCGATCCCCTCGCTCGCCTGGGTGCCGCTGTTCGTGCTCTGGCTCGGCATCTTCGAGACCTCGAAGGTCGCGCTGATCGCGGTCGGCGTGTTCTTTCCGATCTATCTCGGCGTGATGGGCGCAATCCTGTCGGTCGATCGCAAGATCGTCGAGGTCGGCCGCGTGTTCCGCCTGTCCGGACCGGCGATGATCCGCCGCATCCTGTTGCCCGCCGTGCTGCCGGCCTATGTGGTTGCGCTGCGGGTCGGGCTCGGTTTGGGGTGGATGTTCGTGGTCGCGGCCGAACTGATCGGCGCCTCCGAAGGCCTCGGCTACCTCCTGCTCGACGGCCAGCAGCTCGGCAAGCCGGCGCAGATCCTCGCCGCGATCGTGATCTTCGCGATTCTCGGCAAGCTCACCGACTGGCTGATCGAGGTCGCCGCCGCACCGCTGCTGCGCTGGCAGGACGCGTTCGGCGCGCGGGGAGGGCGGTAATGCTGGCGCTCAAAGTAGTCGGCAAGACCTATCCGAACGGCGTCCACGCGCTGGAGCGGTTCTCGGCCGAGATTGCGCCCGGCGAGATCATCGCGATCATCGGCGGCTCCGGTTGCGGCAAGTCGACGCTGCTGCGCGCCATCGCCGGCCTCGATCGCGCCTCTTCAGGCAGCGTGACGCTCGACAATGCGGTGATATCATCGCCGCACGCCAAGATCGGGATCATCTTCCAGGAGCCACGGCTGCTGCCCTGGCTCAGCGTCGCCGACAATATCGGCTTCGGCCTCGCCGACCTTCCGGCCGAGGCGAGGCGCGCGCGCGTCGTGGCGGCGCTCGCCCGCGTCGGCCTTGCCGACAAGGCCGCGGCCTGGCCGCGCGAATTGTCCGGCGGCCAGGCGCAGCGGGTCGCGATAGCCCGCGCGCTGGTGCCGCAGCCCGAAGTGCTGCTGCTCGACGAGCCGTTCTCGGCGCTCGATGCCTTCACGCGGCGCGATCTGCAGGATCATCTGCTCGATCTGTGGGCCGACACGCGGCCGACCCTGATCCTGGTCACCCACGACGTGGACGAGGCCGTGGTGCTCGCCGACCGCGTGCTGGTGATGCGGCCGCGGCCGGGCCGGCTGTTCGAGGAGATTACCATCAACCTGGCGCGGCCGCGCGACCGCAAATCGGAGCTGTTCGACACCTTCAAGCGCCGCGTGCTGACCGCGCTCGACCGCTCGCTCGACCGTTCGGTGCGGGACGTCACCGACAAATCCAGCGCCGGCGAGGCGATGTGGTGGTGACATCCGCTCCTTAAGGCCTTACATCGGCTAGAGCATGATCCGGAAAAGTGTGAAGCGGTTTTCCGAAAAGATCATGCTAAAACAAGAATCTAAAGCGCGATGACGATTTCAGCCTGAGTCTCATCGCGCTTTAAGAAGAATAGCCGGGAGCAGACCCATGGACTCCGCCGAACTCCGCGCAATGCAGGCTCCGATCAAGGAGCGCTACAAGACCGACCCCCAGGCCGCCGTGATCACGCTGAAGGCCAAGGGATCGATCGACAATGAGAGCATCGCCTGCAAGGTCGAGACTGGCCGTGCGCTCGCGATCGCCGGCCTCCACCCCGCTACCGGCGGCTCCGGGCTCGAGCTTTGCTCCGGCGACATGCTGCTGGAAGCGCTGGTCGCCTGCGCCGGCGTCACGCTGAAATCGGTCGCCACCGCGATCGACGTGCCGCTGAAGCCCGGCAATGTCTTCGCCGAGGGCGATCTCGATTTCCGCGGCACGCTCGGCGTCGACAAGGAGACCCCGGTCGGCTTCCGCGAGATCCGCCTCCGCTTCGAGATCGGCACCGACGCGCCGCAGGACAAGCTCGATCTCTTGCTGAAACTCACCGAGCGCTATTGCGTGGTCTATCAGACCATCAAGAGCGGCCCGAAGGTTTCGGTGACGATGCAGCGGGTTTAGCGCGTCGCCCCGGCCTAGTGCGCAATTGCGCACGGGAGCCGGGGCCCATACGCCGTGTCCCATCGGTTCAAGCCGCGCTGTCCGACGGCTTTCGTTCCACACGAACAGTCGTGGTTATGGATCCCGGCCTTCGCCCATAGGCGCTAAAATAGGATTTGCGCCTTGGATTCGTTTGTGATTCCAAGATGGAATGGCACACGAATCGCTTGTGAACAAAGATTGGGCGCGCGTTGTCGCCCGACTTGGCGGAGCCGAGGCTCTGAACATTAGCGCGCGCAAGACGAAGGCGTTTGTCCGTCCGCGGGAGATCAGCAATGCGGTCGACTTGCTGCGCCTGATCTTGGCTTATTGCCTTGGTGAGAAAGGGCTGCGGTTGACGGCGGCATGGGCCACGTCGGTTGGGCTTGTCGATATCTCCAACGTGGCTCTGTTGTATCGCTTACGTCAGTGCGGAGATTGGCTGGCAATCTTGGTCGAGCAGGCGCTTGCCGACGCGGCGCCGAAGGCGAGCCGCGGTCGTCTGATCCGTATTGTTGACGCCACGACGGTCCCCAAGGCTGGGACGAGCGGCAGGAACAAGAACGCAGTGTGGCGTATCCATAGCGCGTTCGATCTTCCGCAGGAGCGCTTTGGTCACTTCGAGCTGACCGATCAGCGAGCGGGCGAGACGCTGGATCGGATACCGGCGGTTGCCGGTGAGATCCGTCTTGCCGATCGCGCCTATCTGCAACCGGAGCGCATGGCGCATCTCGTCGATGCCGATGCAGACTTCGTGATCCGGGCCGGCTGGAAGAGCGCGCGCTGGCTCGATGCCGAAGGTAATCTTGTTGACCTCACTGCCGAACTGCGCAACGCCTCGGCGCGTGGCCTGATCGATCGGCCGATTTGGATAAAGCGCAAGTCAGGTGCGCCGCCGCTCGCAGTGCGTCTGGTTGCCGCGAAGAAGCCGGCGCAAGCTGCTGCGGCTGCGCGACGCAAGGCGCGCCGGACTGCACAAAAGGGAGGTCATCAGCTCTCCAGGCAAACACTTGACGCCGCAGATTGGGTGATCCTGGTGACCTCACTCAGGCCAGAGGACTTCACGACTGCAGATATCCTCGCCCTCTATCGGCTGCGATGGCGCATTGAGCTCGGCTTCAAGCGGCTGAAAAGCCTGATTGGCCTGAAGGGACCTCCCGGAACCGACGAGCGGTCCGCCAGACCCCATATCCTCGCTCATCTGCTGATCATTCTATTGCTCGAGCCGCTCGTCGACGAACTCGAAGACTCTCCCCGCTTGCCCGACGCCGCCTGACCCACCCAGTGACGTGGCGTCTGCTGCGCCAGCTCGTCGCTTCGCTACGGCAAGCGATCATTCCACAGCCCGCAATCGCTCTACTCTGCAGAGCCAGTCACGCTCTCCGGCGACATCTACGCGAGCCACCCAGACATAAGCGCCACTATCAGACTATGATCAAACTATCTTAGCGCCTATGGGCCTTCGCCGGGGCGACGGAACAAATGTCCCCCGAACTCCACTTCGTCCTGATCCTCGTGCTGCGCATGGCGGTTGCGGCCGCATTCGTGGTCAGCGCGTCCATCATCACGGAGCGTTCGGGACCGGTGATCGGCGCGCTGATCGCAACCCTGCCGATCTCGGCCGGGCCGTCCTACACCTTCCTCGCGCTCGACCATGACCCCGCCTTCATCGCCGAGGGGGCGCTGGCGAGCCTGCCGGTCAACGCCGCCACGATCTATATGGGCCTGACCTACGCCGTGCTGGCGCAGCGCTTCAGCATGTGGATCAGCGCGGGCAGCGCGATCGCGGTGTGGCTGGTGCTCGCCACCATCATCCGCCAGTTCGAGTGGTCGCTCGCCGCCGGGCTGATCGTCAACGCCATCACCTTTGCGATCTGCATCCCGCTGCTCCGGCCCTATCGGCACGTCGCGAAAATGCCGCTGATCGCGCGGCGCTGGTACGACATTCCGCTGCGCGCCGCGCTGGTCGCAAGCCTGGTCGGCACCGTGGTCACGGCGTCAGGCTGGGTCGGCCCGCGCGTCACCGGCGTGATGGCGCTGTTTCCGATCGTATTCTCCTCGATGATGCTGATCCTGCATCCGCGCGTCGGCGGCCCCGCAACTGCCGCCGTGCTCGCCAACAGCGCCTGGGGCTTGATGGGCTTTGGCCTCGGGGTTGCGGTGCTGCACGTCGCGGTGCTGCAACTCGGCTCGCTAATCGGCCTTTGCTGCGCGCTCGCCACCTGCATCGTCTGGAATCTGGTGCTGTGGCAGATCGGGCGGAGGAAAGTAAAACGTTGACGCCGTCATTCCGGGGCGATGCGAAGCATCGAACCCGGAATCTCGAGATTCCGGGTCTGGTCCTTCGGACCATCCCGGAATGACGACAGCACCTACGCTTTCGGCAGCTTCGCCCTTAGCGCATACAGCGCATCCAGCGCCTCGCGCGGCGACATTTCGTCGGGGTGCAGCGCCTTCACCGCCTCGACCAGCAGATCGGCCTCGCTCGGCGGCTTGTCCTCGCTGGCGGCGCGGGAGGGGACGGCGAACAGCGGCAGGTCGTCGACCAAGGCGCGCGCGGTCTGGCCGCGATCTTGCGCCTCGAGTTTGGCCAGCACCGATTTGGCGCGTGTGATCACCGCGGGCGGCAGGCCGGCGAGTTTTGCGACCTGGATGCCGTAGGATCGATCGGCCGAGCCCGGCAGCACCTCGTGCAGGAACACGACGTCGCCCTGCCACTCCTTGACCCGCACCGTGGCGTTGAACATCCGCGGCAGTTTCGCCGAGAGCGCGGTCAGCTCGTGATAATGCGTCGCGAACAGCGTGCGGCAGCGGTTGCTCTCATGCAGATGCTCGATCGCGGCCCAGGCTATCGACAGCCCGTCGAACGTCGCGGTGCCGCGGCCGATCTCGTCGAGGATCACCAGCGACCGTTCGCTGGCCTGGTTCAGGATCACCGCGGTCTCGACCATCTCGACCATGAAGGTCGAGCGTCCCCGCGCCAGATCGTCGGCGGCGCCGACGCGCGAGAACAGCCGGTCAACGATGCCGAGCCGCGCCCGCGACGCCGGCACGTAAGAGCCGATCTGTGCCAAGAGCGCGATCAGCGCGTTCTGGCGCAGGAAGGTCGACTTACCGGCCATGTTCGGACCGGTGATCAGCCAGAGCTGGCCGGATTTCTGGCCCGGCGCCGGCGACAGGTCGCAGGCATTGGCGATGAACGGCTGGCCATCGCGTTTCAGCGCCTGCTCGACCACCGGATGCCGGCCGCCCTCGATCGCAAAGCCGAGCGAGCCGTCGACATCAGGCCGCACGTAATTGTCGTCGATCGCAAGCTTGGCCAATGACGTCGCGACGTCGAGCATCGCAAAGGCATGCGCGGCATTGCGCAGATCAGCGCTCGCCGCGAGCGCCATCGCGCTCAGGCGTTCAAAGATCTCGAGCTCGAGATTGAGCGCGCGCTCGCCGGCATTGGCGATCTTGGCCTCGGTCTCGCCGAGCTCTGCGGTGGTGAAGCGGACCTGCCCCGCCAGCGTCTGGCGATGGATGAAGGTTGCATTCAGTGGCGGCGCGAACAGCTTGTCGCCGTGCTGCGCGGTGACCTCGACGAAATAGCCGAGCACGTTGTTGTGCCGGATCTTCAGCGTCTTGATGCCGGTATCCTCGGCATAACGCGCTTGCATCGCGGCGACGACGAGGCGCGAGGCGTCGCGCAAATTGCGGCTCTCGTCGAGCGCGGCTTCATAGCCCTCGCGGACGAAGCCGCCATCGCGCTTGATCAGCGGAAGCTGTTCGGAGAGCGCGCGGGAGAATTCCTGCGCCAGATCGCGCGAGGGACGCTGTAGCGCCGCCATCACGGTCGAAACCTCGGCCGGCGGATTGGAAAGCTGCGCCAGCAGCTCCAGCGCCTGGTCGGCGGCGAGGATGCCGTCGCGCAGGCTGGCGAGGTCGCGCGGGCCGCCGCGGCCGACCGAGAGCCGCGCCAGCGCGCGCGACATGTCGGGCGCCGCGCGCAGCACGGTCCTGACGTCCTCGCGCGCCGCGGAATCCGCGACGAAGGCCGAGACGGCATCGAGCCGCCGCGCGATCACGGCGACGTCGGTGAGCGGCGCGGCAAGGCGCTGCGCCAGGAGGCGCGAGCCCGCCGCGGTGACGGTGCAGTCGATCGCATCGAGCAGCGAGCCGCGGCGCTCGCCGGCGAGCGTGCGCGTCAGTTCGAGATTGGCGCGGGTCGCCGGATCGATCGCCATCGTGGTGCCGGCGGCCTCGCGCGCCGGCGGCGACAGCGGCGGACGCTTGCCGACCTGGGTGCGGTCGATATAGGTGACGGCCGCGGCCGCGGCGGTCGCCTCCAGTCGCGACATCGCCGACAGGCCGTCCATGGTCGCGACCGCGAAATAGTCGCAGAGTCGCCGCTCGGCGGTGGCGCTGTCGAACACGTCGCGGGTCAGCGGCGTCACCGACGGCAGTTCGCGCAAGGTCGGCGCCAGCTCGCTGTCGCTGTAGAGCGCATCGGTGATGATGGCCTCGTTCGGATTGATGCGCGCCAGCGTCGCCGCGAGCTCCGCGGTCGCACACTCCGTCACCATGAATTCGGAGGTCGAAATGTCGATCCAGGCAAGGCCAAGACGATCCGCACCGGCCGAGCCGCGGGCGCGCGCGATCGCGATCAAGTAATTGTTGGTGCGGGCGTCGAGCAGGGTGTCTTCGGTCAGCGTGCCCGGCGTCACCAGCCGCACCACGCCGCGGCGGACCACGCTCTTGTTGCCGCGGGCTTTGGCCTCCGCGGGATTTTCCGTCTGCTCGCACACCGCGACACGATGGCCGGCGCCGATCAGGCGATGCAGGTAATCCTCGGAGCGTTCGACCGGAACGCCGCACATCGGGATGTCCATGCCCTGATGCTTGCCGCGCTTGGTCAGCACGATGCCGAGCGTCCGGGAGGCGATCTCCGCATCCTCGAAGAACAGTTCGTAGAAGTCGCCCATCCGGTAGAACAGCAGCAGGCCGGGATGGGCGGCCTTGATTTCCAGATACTGTTCCATCATCGGCGTGACGCGCGACGGCGCCTCGGCGGCAGGAGCGGGCTCGGGCGGAACGGGGATGGGCTGCTGGACTGTCATGAGGGGGCGGAAACTACAAAATTTCGTCGCGCGGTCCTATCCGCGAAGTCGGGGTTTTCCACCCTGTCCACGCGCCAATTATGTCAGCCCTCACGGCAATGCGTGCGGGGCGCGCAGCCGCATCAATTGACCTGCCGCGGGCACGCTCCTAAAACCGATCTCAAGTTCCAACCGATCCAGCGCTAAGTCGCGGCATTCAGGGAGAGATTCAATGCATGATGTGTTCATTTGCGATGCCGTCCGGACCCCGATCGGCCGTTTCGGCGGCTCGCTCGCCAAGGTGCGCGCCGACGATCTCGCCGCGGCCCCGATCAAGGCGCTGATGGCCAAGCACCCGACGCTCAATTGGAACGAGGTTGACGAGGTCTATTTCGGCTGCGCCAACCAGGCCGGCGAAGACAACCGCAACGTTGCGCGCATGGCGCTGCTGCTCGCAGGCATGCCGGAGTCGGTTCCCGGTCAGACCCTGAACCGGCTCTGCGCCTCCGGCCTCGATGCAGTCGGCGCTGCGGGCCGCGCCATCCGCGCCGGCGAGATCGATTTCGCGATTGCGGGCGGCGTCGAATCGATGACGCGCGCGCCGTTCGTGATGGGCAAGGCCGCGGAAGCCTTCTCGCGTTCGTCCGAGATCTACGACACCACAATCGGCTGGCGCTTCATCAATCCGCTGATGAAGGCGCAGTACGGCGTCGATGCGATGCCAGAGACCGGCGAGAACGTCGCTGAGGAATTCCAGGTGTCGCGCGCCGATCAGGATGCGATGGCGATCCGCTCGCAGCAGCGTGCGGGCGCGGCGATTGCGTCGGGCTATTTCGCCGAGGAGATCGTTCCGATCCAAGTGCCCGGCGGCAAGGCCGGCCCGATCACCGTCGACAAGGACGAGCATCCGCGTCCGGAGACCACGCTCGAAGGTCTCGCCAAGCTGAAGCCGATCGTGCGCAATCCGGGCACAGTGACCGCGGGCAACGCGTCCGGCGTCAATGACGGCGCCGCCGCGATGATCCTCGCTTCCGAAGCCGCGGTGAAGAAGCACGGCCTGACGCCGCGCGCAAAAATCCTCGGCCTTGCCTCGGCCGCGGTGCCGCCGCGCATCATGGGCATCGGTCCGGTGCCGGCAACGAAGAAGTTGGTCGAACGCCTCGGCATCAAGGTGTCGGACTTCGACCTGATCGAGCTCAACGAGGCCTTCGCCTCGCAGGGTATCGCCTGCCTGCGCCAGCTCGGCGTCAAGGAAGACGCCGATTTCGTCAATCCGCATGGCGGCGCGATCGCGCTCGGCCATCCGCTCGGCATGAGCGGCGCGCGGCTGGTCTTGACCGCCGTGCACGGCATGGAGAAGCGGGGCGGGAAGCTTGCCTTGGCAACTATGTGCGTCGGAGTCGGTCAGGGCGTTGCGGTCGCGATCGAAAAACTTAATTAAGCCAATGGCTTGGAGGGGCTGAAAACAGCCCTTCCCCAAATTGGTTATGCATTATAATGATCTGACGTGAGCTCACCGGGCGCGTGGGCCGCGGAGGAATTCGCCATGACCTTGTTGTACCCGCTGCAATCGCTTGCGGCCCATCCGGCGCGGCTGTCGCCGGACTATCGCTCCACCGTGAAGCGTTCGCCGCAGAAGCCGCTGATCCCGCTGCGGCACACGCTCTCGGAGCTGACCGGGCCGGTCTATGGTCATGAGACCGTGCGCGCGCACGACAACGACCTCACCATCCAGGCCAAGGGCGAGCCGCTCGGCGAGCGCATCATCGTGCATGGTTATGTGCTCGACGAGGACGGCCGCGGCGTGCCCAACACCCTGGTCGAGCTGTGGCAGGCCAATGCCTGCGGCCGCTACATCCATGTCGTCGACCAGCACCCGGCGCCGCTCGATCCCAACTTCACGGGTGCCGGCCGCACCCAGAGCGATGCCAAGGGCTATTACAAGTTCATCACCATCAAGCCCGGCGCCTATCCCTGGGGCAATCACCACAACGCCTGGCGGCCCGCGCATATCCACTTCTCGGTGTTCGGCCACTCGTTCGTCTCGCGGCTGGTGACCCAGATGTACTTCCCGGGCGATCCGCTGTTCCCGTTCGATCCGATCTTCAACTCGGTGACGGACGAGAAGGCGCGGGCGCGGATGATCTCGTCGTTCGATCTCGAGAACACCAAGCCGGAATGGGCGCTGTGCTACCGCTTCGATATCGTGCTGCGCGGGCAGAGTGCCACGCCGATGGAGACCAAGTAACGTGTCGAACCCGCGTCCTGATGGAATCACGCCTTCGCAGACCGTCGGCCCCTATTTCAAGTATGGCCTGACGCCGAACGGCGAATATGAATGGAACGACGCTTTTACCAACAACCTTCTGACGCCTGACGTCTCGGGTGAGCGCATCCGCGTCGAGGGCAAGGTCTATGACGGCGACGGCGCCGTGATCCCGGACTGCATGCTGGAGATCTGGCAGGCCGATAGCCAGGGCCGCTTCTCCGATCCGCAGGATGCGCGCGCGCTGCCCAATTCGAGCTTCAAGGGCTTTGGCCGTTGCGGCACCGACAAGAGCGGTGGTTACTCGTTTGACACCATCAAGCCGGGCGTGGTGCCGGATGCCGACGGCAAGCCGCAGGCGCCGCATATCGGGCTCGCGGTGTTCGCGCGCGGCATGCTGCTGCACCTCTACACCCGGATCTATTTCGAAGATGAAGCCGGCAACACCACAGATTCCACGCTGGCGCTGGTGCCGGCCGATCGACGCGCGACGCTGATCGCCAGGCGCAACGCCGGCGCGGGCAGCGTCTACACCTTCGACATCCATCTGCAGGGCGACAACGAGACGGTGTTCTTCGACGTCTAGCCCGGCCGCTAGCCGCCGCGCCGCAGCTCTTCGGTGGCGCGCCGGAGCACCTCGTGAAGCCATTCGTGCGAAGGCTCGTCCTCGACGCGTTCGTGCCAGAGCAGCCGAACCTCCACGGGCGTCGTGGTGTAGGGCAGCTCGTGGGTCGTGATCGCATGTGCCTGTTCGAGCGCGCGCGCCAGCGGCCGCGGCACGATCGCCGCCAATTCGGAATCGACCAGCAGCGCGGGCAGGGCCAGGAAATGCGGCAGCGAGACCGCGATCCGCGGCGGCCGGTCGCTGTCGGCCAGCGCGCGCTCGAGCGCGGGGCGATCGTACATCTCCGAACGCCGGGCAAGCCCGCGTTCGGAAATGAAGCCGCCGATCGCGCCCTCCTGCTCGCCGCCGAAGGACACGACGACCAGCGGCAAGATAGCGAGCTTCGCCTTGTCGAGCCGGTCGAGCTTGCGCTTCTTGCCGACGATCAGCACATCGTCATATTCGAACAGCAGCGCGGTGCGGAAGCGGCTCGGCGGCGACGAGAACACGCCGATCGCGACGTCGATGCGGCCGAGGTCGATCTGCTCGGCAAGATCGATTCGGGTCACCGGCTTGATCGTGAGATCGATCGACGGGGCCTCCCGGCCCAGGATCTTCAGCAGCGGCGGCGCCAGCACCATGGTCGTGAAGTCGTTCGCGGCCAGCGTGAACGGCTTGGTCGAGACCGCCGGAGCGAAGGTCGGCAGCTCGACCGCAGCCTCCAGCGATCGCAGCGCCTGGCGAACCTGCGGGGCCATCGTCAATGCGCGCGCGGTCGGCTGCATGCCGGTGGCGGTGCGAACGAACAGCTCGTCGTCCAGCATCTCGCGCAGCCGCGCGAGCGAGTGGCTAACTGCGGACTGGCTCAGCGCGACCTTCTGGCTGGCCCGCAGCACGCTGCGCTCCTCCATGACGGCGTCGAACACCTTGAGCAGGTTCAGGTCCAGAGTCTTGAAGGAAACGGACACGCTGAGAGTCCCCGTCTATGGCAGATCGCTCGCCTCGGCAAAATTCCGCGATCGACGGCAGTTAAGGCCAGGCGTCTGGCGGATGCAACCGAGCGGATTCTCCACGAGCGTATAGCCGTGTCGTCACCACCTGCCATCTGAAGCCGGTTCAGGATCACTCTGCAAGACTTTCACTTCCGCAACGCGGCGTTCTGGCCAAGATTGCCGGCGCCGGGTTGGGAGGAGAAGAGCGATGAAGGCCTGGGTGATGTTGGCCCGAAGTGGCGCGCGTAAATCAATCGGACTGGCGTTGATGCTGGTGGCGACGGCGACGTCGGCGATTGCACAGAACGGGCCGGTCAGGCTCGGCGTGCTGACCGACATGTCGTCGCTGTACGCTGACAATGGCGGCGAGGGCTCGGTGGTCGCGGCGCAAATGGCGGTGGACGATTTCAAGGGCAAGGTGCTGGGCCGCCCGATCGAGATCGTTGCCGGCGATCATCAGAACAAGGCGGATACCGGCTCGGCGATTGCCCGGCGCTGGCTGGAGAACGACAATGTCGAGGCCATTCTCGATGTCCCGAATTCCGCGGTCGCGCTGGCGGTCCAGGGCATCACGCGCGACAAGAAGAAGCTGTTTCTCGCCACCGGCGCGGCAACGTCCCGGCTGACCGGCGACGAGTGCTCGCCGACCGGCATCCACTGGACCTACGATACCTATGCGCTGTCGCAGGGGACGACGAGGGCGATTTCGCGCCTCGGCGCCAGGTCCTGGTTCTTTCTTTCGGCCGACTATTCGCTCGGTGCGCAGCTCGAGGCCGACAGCCGCAAGGTGATCGACACGACCGGCGGCAAGGTGGTCGGCGCCGTGAAACACCCGATCAACACGCCCGATTTCTCGTCCTTCCTGCTGCAGGCGCAGGCCTCCAGGGCCGACGTGATCGCGCTCGCCGACGCCGGCGGCGACTTCATCAACGCCGTGAAGCAGGCCGGCGAGTTCGGGGTGACGCGCGGGCAGAAGCTTGCCGGCCTGATCGTCTTCATCGCCGACATTCACAGCCTTGGGCTGCAGAGTGCGCAAGGCCTGATGCTGAGCTCGGCGTTCTACTGGGATCTCAACGACGAGACGCGGGCGTGGTCGAAGCGCTTCATCGAGAAGACGAAGAAGGTGCCCACCATGATCCACGCCGGCACCTATGGTGCTGTCATGCACTACCTCAAGGCGGTCGAAGCCGCCGGCACGCTTGATGGGCCGACGGTCGCGGCCAAGATGCGCGAATTGCCGGTCAACGATTTCATGACCCGCAACGGCAGGATCCGTCCCGACGGCCGGCTGGTCCGCGACATGTATCTGTTCCGCGTCAAGTCGCCGGCAGAGTCGAAATACCAGTTCGACTACTACCAGCTGCTGGCCACCATCCCGGGTGAAGAGGCCTTCAGACCGATGGAGGACGGCGGATGCTCGCTCGTGAAGAAGTCGTGATCGACCGGGATGTGGCGTGCGGAGCCGCACGCAATCCAATCGACGAGGTGATCGCCGGCCGGCTGTCGTGCCGCGAGTTCTCCGGCAGTCCGGTCTCCCGATCGACCATCGAGCAGATCCTGCGCGTGGCGCGGTTCGCGCCGAGCGGCGCGAACATCCAGCCCTGGCACGTCTACGTGCTCGCCGGCGCCGCCAAGACCGAGGTGTCGGCTGCGCTGCTGGATGCGTATGAGAACGAGCCGAACGAGCACGTCTCCGAATATCAATACTACGCCAGCGCTTTCCCCGAGCCGTATCTCGGCCGTCGTCAGGAGTTCGGGCGATTGTTCTATGACTCGCTCGGGATCGCGCAAAGCGACGCTGCGGCGAGGAGCCGGCAGACCGCAAAGAACTTCATGTTCTTCGGCGCGCCGGTTGGGTTGATCGTCACCATCGATCGGCGTCTCGCGATGGGAAGCTGGCTCGATCTCGGCATGTTCATCCAGAACGTGATGCTGGCGGCGGTCGGACGCGGGCTGCAATCCTGTCCGCAGGAGACCTTCGCCAGATTCCATCGGATCTTGCGTCCGCTGCTGTCGATGCCCGCCGAGCAGATGGTGGCCTGCGGGATCTCGATGGGCCACCCCAGGGAGCGGTCGCGCACGCGGCTGATGCCGCGCGCGGAACTGGAGGCATTCGCCTCCTTCAAGGGTTTCGAGGATTAGACAGGAGAGAGTCATGGGAAGCCGGGAACAGCTTATCGAACGCAGCATTCCGTTTCTGCGCGAGGTCAAGGACATGACGCCGAGCGCGGCGATGGAGCGATGGCTCAACGAGACCTATGGAGAGGACAGCGCGCTGTACCAGGATCTCGCCCGCCTCATCAAAATGGGAGTCGAGGAGGGCTGGGCGGCGAACCAGGAGGTGGAAGGTCCGAACTATCGGCGCAGCCGCATCCTCGAGCCGGTCCCCGAGACGTTCCAGTTCAGCATCACCGCGGTCTACATGAACAGCACCGATCCGCGCCGCTTCAAGGACGAGGACGATCACGACGTGCTGCGCGGGCAATATCATGGTCACCCCTATGGCGAGCTCAACCTCGTCGTTCCCCTCGACAAGGGCGCGCAGTTGAAGGGGCTGCAGGGCTGGCAGGGGCCGGGCTGGACCGCGCCGGATCCCGGCAGCCGGCACTATCCGGAGGTCAGGGGTGGCGCGGTCATCGCGCTGTTCTTTCTGCCGGCCGGGCGCATCTCCTACGATTTCAAGGCGCCGGCCTGACGTTCGGCGCCAACGGCAATCCGGCCCGGAGAATGCGCATGACATTGATCTATCCGGTCGCTTCGAACAGCGTCCATCCGGCGCGCCTGTCGCCTGCGTACCGCAGCGCGATCAAGCGCGTACCCTCAAAGCCGCTGATCCCGCTGCGGCACACGCTCTCGGAGCTGACCGGGCCGGTCTATGGTCATGAGACCGTGCGCGCGCACGACAACGACCTCACCATCCAGGCCAAGGGCGAGCCGCTCGGCGAGCGCATCATCGTGCATGGTTATGTGCTCGACGAGGACGGCCGCGGCGTGCCCAACACCCTGGTCGAGCTGTGGCAGGCCAATGCCTGCGGCCGCTACATCCATGTCGTCGACCAGCACCCGGCGCCGCTCGATCCCAACTTCACGGGTGCCGGCCGCACCCAGAGCGATGCCAAGGGCTATTACAAGTTCATCACCATCAAGCCCGGCGCCTATCCCTGGGGCAATCACCACAACGCCTGGCGGCCCGCGCATATCCACTTCTCGGTGTTCGGCCACTCGTTCGTCTCGCGGCTGGTGACCCAGATGTACTTCCCGGGCGATCCGCTGTTCCCGTTCGATCCGATCTTCAACTCGGTGACGGACGAGAAGGCGCGGGCGCGGATGATCTCGTCGTTCGATCTCGAGAACACCAAGCCGGAATGGGCGCTGTGCTACCGCTTCGATATCGTGCTGCGCGGGCAGAGTGCCACGCCGATGGAGACCAAGTAACGTGTCGAACCCGCGTCCTGATGGAATCACGCCTTCGCAGACCGTCGGCCCCTATTTCAAGTATGGCCTGACGCCGAACGGCGAATATGAATGGAACGACGCTTTTACCAACAACCTTCTGACGCCTGACGTCTCGGGTGAGCGCATCCGCGTCGAGGGCAAGGTCTATGACGGCGACGGCGCCGTGATCCCGGACTGCATGCTGGAGATCTGGCAGGCCGATAGCCAGGGCCGCTTCTCCGATCCGCAGGATGCGCGCGCGCTGCCCAATTCGAGCTTCAAGGGCTTTGGCCGTTGCGGCACCGACAAGAGCGGTGGTTACTCGTTTGACACCATCAAGCCGGGCGTGGTGCCGGATGCCGACGGCAAGCCGCAGGCGCCGCATATCGGGCTCGCGGTGTTCGCGCGCGGCATGCTGCTGCACCTCTACACCCGGATCTATTTCGAAGATGAAGCCGGCAACACCACAGATTCCACGCTGGCGCTGGTGCCGGCCGATCGACGCGCGACGCTGATCGCCAGGCGCAACGCCGGCGCGGGCAGCGTCTACACCTTCGACATCCATCTGCAGGGCGACAACGAGACGGTGTTCTTCGACGTCTAGCTGCGCGCCGCCAGCGGCGCGCCAATCCAACTTTGGGGGACGGCCGAAAAATCCGCTGCGCGCGTTCGCCGCAGCGGATTTGGCTTGACCATGCGGCATCTGTTATATAATAATGTTATTATATAACAGATGCGAGATAAAGCATGGCCAACCTCGACGCCGCCTTTTCCGCGCTCGCCGACCCGACCCGCCGGGCGATCCTGGCGCGCCTCGCGCTGGGCGAGGCGACTGTGATGGAGCTAGTCGAGCCGTTCGACATGACCCAGCCCGCGATCTCCCGCCATCTCAAGGTGCTCGAGGGCGCCGGCCTGATCGTGCGGCGGATCGAGGGCACCAAGCGACCGTGCCGGCTGGCGCCATCAGCGGTTACCGAGATCGATCAATGGCTCGGCATGCTGCGCCGTGCGCTGGAAACCAATTACGACCGGCTGGACGGTGTGCTGGCCACAATGAAGCCTGAGCAGTGAAGGGTATCCCCATGAGCAAGTTGACGCTGAAGACCGAAGGCGACCGCTATGTCGTCGTGACCAGGCGCTTCGTCGCGCCGCCGGAGGCGGTGTATCGGGCGCATACCGAGCCGGAGCTGTTGCAGAAATGGCTGCTCGGTCCCGACGGCTGGACCATGCCGGTCTGCATCAGCGAGGCGAAGCCCGGCGGCAGGATCCGCTACGAATGGACCGACGGGAAGGGCGGCGGCTTTCATTTGACCGGCGAATATCTCGCGCTCGAACCGTTCAGCCGCATCGTGCATGTCGAGCGCATGCATCTGCCGGATCCGACGCCGGACAATCATGTCGAGACGCGCTTTGCGCCCGACGGCGACGGCACCTTGATGACGATGCGGATGACCTTGCCGGATGCCGAAACGCGCGCAGCGATGCTCGCGACCGGCATGGAGCACGGCATGGAAGACAGCTATGCTCGACTCGACCGCATGAGCTGAACGCGACTGACGTGAGGGACAATGCGCGACCGTTTCCTGACGGGGCTGATTGGCTATCCGATCGCGCATTCGGCGGCGCCTGCGATGCACGAAGCGGCCGCAGCAGCGCTCGGCGTTCGCGTCCACTACCAGCTCATCGAGGTCAACGGCGCCGGCCGCGACGAGCTGCGCGCGATGCTCGACGGCATCCGGCGGCTCGGCTTTGCCGGCGTCAATGTCACCTTTCCCTACAAGGAGGCGGTGGTCGAGCTGCTCGACGACCTCGCACCCGATGCGCGTGCGATCGGCGCGGTCAACACCATCGTCGTCGATCGCACGCGGCTGGTCGGACACAACACCGACGCGACCGGCTTTGCGCGCGCAATCGCGCCGCTGCTTGCGTCAGCGCCGCGCGGCCCGATCGCGCTGATCGGTACCGGCGGCGTCGGCAAGGCGATCGCCTTCGCGCTCGCCATCCTCGGCGTTGGTGAGTTCCGCATCTTCGATGCCGATGCCGCGAAGGTCGCGCGGCTGGCCGGTCAGTTGGCCAGCCGTCATGCGGTTCGTGGTGTCGCCAGCGTCGAGGGCGCGGTCGATGGCGCGACCGGCGTCGTCAACGCAACGCCGGTCGGCATGCTGCCGAGCCGCGACAGTCCTGTGCCGGACGGCTTGTTGCATCCGTCGATGTGGGTCGCCGACGCCGTCTACACGCCGCTGTGGACGCCGCTGCTGTTGGCGGCCAAGGCCAAGGGCGCCAAAGTTCTGACCGGGCGCGATCTTGCGATCTACGCAGCAGCGGACGCGTTCGAATTGTTCACGACAATGATGCCTTCGACGGATGTCATGGCAAATGCGTTCGACGCGGTGATGGCCGCACGCTACTCTGCGCCCGCCTGAGGGGCGGAGACACAAAATGACAAAAATCAGGATCGGGCTGGCCGGCTGCGGCTTCGTGTCGGAGCTGCATATGGTTGCCTACCGGCGCGTCTATGGCGTCGACGTCGAGGTGAGGGCGGTCGCGGCGCGCGGCGATCATGTCAATGCGTTCGCCCGCAAGCACGCAATCCCGAACGCCTATCGCAGCTTCGCCGAGCTGATCGCCGACCGCGAGCTTGACGTGATCGACATTTGCACGCCGCCGAACCTTCACGCCGCGATGATCGTCGAGGCAATGCAGGCCGGCAAGCACGTGATCTGCGAGAAGCCGTTCAGCGGCTATTTCGGCCGCGACGGCGACAAGGCGCCGATCGGCAGGCATGTGCCGAAAGCGCTGATGTACCAGCGGGTGATGGAGGAGATGGAGGTGACCCGCGCCGCGATCGAGCGAAGCGGACAACTCTTCATGTATGCGGAGGACTGGATCTACGCACCGGCGGTGACCAAGACCGCGGAGATCATCCGCGCGACAGGCGACAAGATCCTGTTCATGAAGGGCGAGGAGAGCCATTCCGGCTCGCATGCGGCGCATGCCGCCGAGTGGGCGATGACCGGCGGCGGCTCGCTGATCCGGATGGGCTGTCATCCCCTGTCGGCGGTGCTCTATCTCAAGCAGGTCGAGGCCAAAGCGCGCGGCGAGACCATCACGGTCGCCAGCGTCACCTGCGACGTCGGCAATGTCACCGCCGGCCTTAAATCCGAGGAGCGCGCCTACATCAAGGCCAATCCTGTCGATGTCGAGGATTGGGGCACGCTGACCGCAACCTTCTCCGACGGCACCAAGGCAACGGTGTTCTCCGGCGACATGATCATGGGCGGCGTGCGCAATTTGATCGAGACCTATACGAGCGGCGGCTCACTGTTTGCCAACATCACCCCGAACACGCATCTGACCAGCTACCAGACGAGCGAGGAGAAGCTCGCCTCGGTCTACATCACCGAAAAGGTCGATCGCAAAACCGGCTGGCAATATGTCTGCCTCGAGGAGGAATGGACCCGCGGCTACCTGCAGGAGATCCAGGATTTCATGGAATGCGTCGCGACCGGGCGGCAGCCCCTCGCGGACCTCGCGCTGGCGTATGAGACGACCAGGGTAAATTACGCCGGCTACTGGGCGGCGGATGAGGGCAGGCGGGTGGTGTTGTAACGGCGCGGGAGGAGCAGCGTGATTGCTCTCGTCCCATAGTGCGTATGCCGGGCCGTCCATCCTTCGAGGCTTGCTCCGCTCGCACCTCAGGATGACGGAGTCGAGAGCAGCATGTGAGTCTGGTACGTCGTCGCACTCCTTTTGGTTACCCTGCGGCTGCTCTTCCCTTCTCCCCTTGTGGGAGAAGGTGGCGCGCACAGCGCGCCGGATGAGAGGTTGTCACCGCGTCATTCGCTCGAGCGGCGAGGCGACATCTCACCTCACCTCGCCCCGCTTGCGGGGAGAGGTCGGATTGCATCGCCAGATGCAATCCGGGTGAGGGGGTACAGGTCTCATCGCGATCGCATTCGCGGAGAGAAGCCCCTCACCCCAACCCTCTCCCCGCAACAGCGGGGCGAGGGAGCGCAGCCCCGATGCGGCGGCAGTCTCGCCTCGTCGCCACGCTACGCCGCGTACACCGAGCCCTTCGGCAGCGGAAACACCGGATCCTGGGTGCGGATATTGGTCGGCCACACCACGGTGATGCGCTCGCCGGCGTTCTGCATCACGACCGGCGTCGAGCGCTCGTTCTGGCCGGACAGCGGCGTGCCCGGCGGATAGAACTTCACGCCATAGCCCTGGATGGTGCCCCCTGCGGGGATGTCGACGTCGAGCGCCGCCTTGCGGATCGCCTCGGGATCGAAGCCGCCGTACTTCTCCTTGGCGACCGGCAGCACATTGTTGAGCAGGATCCAGGTCTGGTTGAAGCCCATCGAGCAGTGCGGCGGCACTTCGGTCGCATTGGTCTTCTCGCGGTAGCGCGCGACCATGGTCTTGGTGAGGTCGCCGATTCCCGGCGCGAGCTTGGCGGGATCGAGCAGCTGCGCCGGCACCGGATCGATGTTGCAGAAATTGTCGATGTCGGCGCCGAAGGTCGCGCGCAGCTTGTCGAGCTGGCTGTAGCCCGCGCCGGCGCCGAACAGCATCTTGAACTTCAGCCCGCTCTCGCGTGCCTGGCGCAGGAACAGCGTGATGTCGGGATTGTAGCCGGCATGCGAGATCACGTCGGCCTTGGCGCGCTTCAGCTTGGTGACCAGCACCGAGAGATCGGGCGCGGAGGCGGAATAGCCCTCCTTCAGCGCGACCTGGAGCCCGACCTCCTTGGCGAAGGCTTCGTCCGCGGCGGCGACGCCGACGCCATAGGGTCCGTCCTCATGGATCAGCGCCACCTTAACGTCCTTCGGCTCCATGCCGAGCTTGGCCTTGGCGTGCTCGTTGATGAAGCTCGCGAAGGCCTGGCCGTACTGGTCGGAATGGATCTGCGCGCGGAATACGTATTGCAGGTTCTTGTCCTTGAACACGGCGGTCGAGACTGCGGTCGTGATCCACAGGATCCGCTTCTGCTGCTCGACCTTGGCGGCGAGCGGCACCGCGTGGGAGCTTGCGAACACGCCGTTGAGGATGTCGACCTTCTCCTGGTCGATCAGGCGATTGGCCTCGTTGATCGCGACATCAGGCTTGCTCTGGGAATCGACGTTGACCGGCGCGATCTTGTACTTGCCACCGATGCCGCCCTTCTCGTTGACGAGGTCGATCGCGATTTGGGTGCCGATCGAGGAGGCGACCGAGCCGCCGGCGGCGAACGGGCCGGTCAGGTCGTAGATCACACCGATCCGGACCGTTTCGGCCTGCGCCTGCGCCCGTGTCCAATCCAAGCTGAAAGCAGCGGCGGCAGCCGCTGAAGTCTTCAGCAGCGTCCTGCGTGAAGTCGGCATCGCGTCCTCCCCTGAAACCGTCAGTTGTATGACGGGTCTGCTTGTTTTTGCGGAGTATTGGGAGGCAAGGTCGGAAAGTCAACGCGGCTTGCGGCTGCGGCGTCTTGCGCTTTCGGAGGGGGCGTCCTCACTCTTTCACCGTCACCCTGAGGAGCGCGTAGCGCGTCTCGAAGGGTCGACGGCCACCAACGGGGCCGTGCATCCTTCGAGGCTCGCAAGTGCTCGCGCCTCAGGATGACGGTGTGACCAATCGCCCCGACACTCGGAGAACGTAGGGCGAAAACCTACTCCATCACCGCGGCATGATCCGATGGCGCCGACTGCGCGCGCAGCGTGGCCTTGGTCGAGCCGATCATCAGCGCGAGCGGGATCGAGACCAGGATGAACAGCATCACCAGCTGGTAGTCGTGCGAGAACGCGATGATCTGCGACTGCGCCGCCACCATCTTGTCGGCCATCGCGCGGCCGGCATCGGTGTTGAGGTTGATCATGCCCGATACGTCGGGCATCTGCAGCGCGTGGTTGAACGGATTGATCTGCTCCGACAGCTTTGCGTAGATCCGCCGTCCGCCTTCCGTCAGCTGCGCGATCACGATCGAGATGCCGACCGAGCTTGCGACGTTGCGCAACAGCGTCAGCATCGAGGTGCCGTCGGTGCGCAGATGGTTGGGCAGCGACATGAACGCCACCGTCGACAGCGGCACGAACACGAGGCCGAAGCCGAAGCCCTGGATCACGCTGACGACGATGATCTCGTTGGCCTGCGTCATGTCGGTCCAGCCGGTCATCTGGAACAGCGAGGCCGCGGTCAGCGCCAGGCCGGAGATGATCAGCGTGCGCGCCTCGATGTAGCGCATCATGCGGCCGACCAGCATCATCGCGACGAAGGTGCCGGCGCCGCGGGTCGCCAACAACAGGCCCGCGGTGATGATCGGGTAGCCGACCACGTTCTGCAGATAGGGCGAGGACAGCGCCATCGTCGAATACAGCACGAGGCCCATGACAGTCATGAACACGCAGCCGCCGAGGAAGTTCTTGTCCTTGAACAGCGCGAACTGGATGAACGGCCGGCTGGTCGTCAGCGAATGGGCGAAGAAATAGTAGAAGCCGACCGCGGAGACGATGAATTCGATCATGATTTCGTTGGATTCCAGCCAGCCGAGCTGCTCGCCGCGGTCGAGCGCGAGCTGCAGCGAACCGATCGCGACCGCGAGCGCGCCGAACCCGAACCAGTCGAAGCGCAGATTGAGGTCCTGTTTGGTTTCGTCCATGAAGACGGCAAGGCCGAGCACGGTGATGGCGCCGAACGGCAGGTTGACGAAAAACACCCAGTGCCAGGAATAGGTCTCGGTCAGCCAGGCGCCGAGCGAGGGGCCCATGATCGGGCCCATCATCACGCCCATGCCCCAGATCGACATCGCTTTCGCGCGCTCATGCAGCGCGTAAGAGTCGAGCATCACGGCCTGCGACAGCGGCACCAGCGCCGCGCCGAACACGCCCTGCAGCAGGCGGAACAGCACCATCTGGTTGATGTCCTGCGCCAGGCCGCAGAACACCGAGGCGACGGTGAAGCCGGCCGAGCAGATGATGAAGATGCGCTTGCGGCCATAGCGGTTGGCGATCCAGCCCACCGGCGCGGTCATGATCGCGGCCGCGACGATGTAGGAGGTCAGCACCCAGTTGATCTGGTCCTGCGAGGCCGACAGCGAGCCCTGCATATAGGGCAGCGCGACGTTGGCGATCGTGGTGTCGAGCGCCTGCATGATCGTCGCGGTCATCGCGCAGATCGTCACCATGTTCCGGCGCATGCCGGGTACGGCGGATGGTGACGGTGCATTCATTCAGGTCGGTCCTGTTCGAGCGTTGGAAACCCGCTCCCCCGCAAGCGGGACAGGGGGCGCACTGTCTCTGCGGTCGATGATCGACCGCTTCTTCTCTCTACTCGTGGTCCGGGTGCGCCGAGGCCGGCGCCAGCCCGAGCAGGCCGGCCAGCGTGCGGCGGTGGTTGGTGTCGATCGTCGCGTAGACGCTCATGCCGGCTTTCAGCTTCTTCACGAACGGATCGTTCTCGTCGAAATAGATCCGCACCGGCACGCGCTGCACCACCTTGACGAAGTTGCCGGTCGCGTTCTGCGGCGGCAGGATCGCGAACTGTGCGCCGGTGCCGGGCGACAGCGAGCCGACCTTGCCCTTGAACCGATGGTTGGGGAACGCGTCGACGTCGAGCTCAACCGGCTGGCCGACCGCGACATAGGTGAAGTCGCTTTCCTTCGGATTGGCGTCGACCCAGGGATGGTCGACGTCGATGATCGAGAACACCGGCGAGCCGGCGGCGACGAAGCGGCCGAGCTGGATCTGGTCGACCTGGGTCGCGACGCCGTCCATCGGCGCGCGCAGCACGGTGTGGTCGAGATTGCGCTGGGCGTCGTCGAGCTTGGCCTTGGCCTGGGCGTAGGGCGGGAACTGTTCGATCGGCAGGTCGATATCGCCGAGCAGCTGCGTCTTGTCCTTGGAGATCTGCTGCCTGATGTATTGCGCCAGGCTCTCGGCCGTCACTTGCGCATTCGCCGCGTTGTCGAGGTCGAGCTGCGAGCCGAAATTCTGCTTGGCCAGCGTCGACTTGCGTTCGACGTCGCGCTTCTTCAATTCGATGCTCTGCTGGGCGAATTCCAGCATCCTGCCGTTGATCTTGATGTTGTCGACCAGGTTGTCATAGGTGGTCCTAGTCTGGTCGAGCGCGGCCTTGGCCTGCGCCACCGCGAGGCGGAACGGCACGGGGTCGATCTCGAACAGTTCGTCGCCCTTCCTGACGTGCTGGCCTTCCTTCACGACGATCTTGTCGATCTTGCCGGAGATTTCCGGCGTGATCAGCACCTTCTGCGCGCCGACATAGGCGTCGTCGGTGCCGACATAGCGGCCGCCATTGAGATAGAACACGATGCCGCCGATCGCAGCGAGCGTCGGCAGCACGACCAGCAGCAGCGTGCGGCGATAGCGCCGCAGACCGGCCATCAGGCGACGGCGCGGCGCGCGGCTGGCCTTGCCCGACGGCGCAGGCTCGCCCGGATTGCTCTTCTGCTCGGGGGCCAGTTTGAGGACGGGTTCAGCCATAGCGCTGTTCCTTTCGGGAGGGCTCGCCGGCTGGGGTCTGGACGGCATTGCGAACGTTTTCCTTGATCGATTCCAATTGGGTGAGCAGGCGATACGCGTCAGCGGGGCTGATGCCCTCGAGCGCGGTCGCGGTGAGTTCGGAGCGGAGGCCGGCGAGCTTGCCGAGCAGCGGGCGCGCGGCCTTCTTCAGATAGAGGCGGTTGACGCGGCGATCGTTCTCGTCGCTGCGGCGCTCGATCCAGCCATTGTCGCAGAGCTTGTCGATCAGCCGCGTCAGCGTGATCGGCTGCACCTCGAGCAGCTCGGCGAGCTCGGTCTGTTTCAACCCTTCCTGGCGTTCCACCTTGGACAGCACGGCCCATTGCGCGCGGGTGATGCCGTAGCGTGCGGCCTCCTTGTCGGCATAGACGCGGATCAGCCGGAACACTTCGCCCAACGTAAACAAGAAATCGGTGTCCACCGAACCGCGCATCGATCCTGCCTCCATAAGCTTGGGATATAATAAGCTTGCTTATGATTTCTGCATGCCGGGTTAACGCGAGGCTGCCCCGCATTGCGGGCATGGCTGCAACGCGGCGGCGAACCGGGGTTGAGAGCCGGGCTTTGGGAACGGGCGCGCAAATGCTACATATCGAGGCAATGAGCCTGGCCAAGCCGACATTTCCTGCCCCCGACCACGATCACGGCCGCTGCGCCGCGGACGCGATGGCGCATGCCGAGCAGGTGTGTGCTCGCCGCGGCCAGAAATTCACCCCGATCCGCCGTCAGGTGCTGCAGGCGCTGCTGTCGAGCCATCGCCCGCTCGGCGCCTATGAGGTGATCGACGAGCTGGCCAAGACGATGCCGCGGCCGGCACCGATTACCGTCTACCGCGCGCTCGACTTCCTGATGGAGAACGGCCTCGTCCACCGCATCGAGAGCCGCAACGCCTTCCTCGCCTGCGCGCATGACCATGACGAGACCTCGATGGTGGCGTTTTTGATCTGCGACCATTGCGGCTCGGTCGGCGAGATCCCGGCCGCCCCCGTCGCGCAAAGCCTGACCGCGGCGGCGCGGGCCTCGGGGTTCATCCCGAAACTCTCCGTCGTCGAGATCGCCGGCACCTGTGCGCACTGCCAAAAGACGTGATGGCGCGATGGTTTCAGCTAACTCGCACTGCTTTCGAGCTACCTCGCCCCGCTTGCGGGGAGAGGTCGAAATTCGCGGTAGCGAATTTCGGGTGAGGGGGACTCTCCGCACGCTCGCCTCTATCGAATTTGCGGCGACGGCCCCTCACCCCAACCCTCTCCCCGCAAGAGCGGGGCGAGGGAGCCCAACCGGCAATTAACAACACGGCACCAAGCCGGCCCGCGAGGAAACATGTCGACCCAAGCGATCTCCGCCAGCGTCACAAGGCCCGTCAGCGTCGGACACGGGCTGCCGCCCGGCGCCATCGCCGTGATGCTGATGCTGTGCGTGAGCTGGGGCTTCAACCAGCTCGCGGTCAAGCTTGCGCTGCCCGACGTGCCGCCGATGCTGCAGGCGATGATCCGCTCCGCCGGCGCGCTGCCGGTGATGCTGATCGTCGGCCACCTGCGCGGCGTCAAATTCTTCGAGCGCGACGGCACCCTCGTCCCCGGGATCGTCGCCGGGCTGATGTTCGGCTGCGAGTTCGTGCTGATCTTCACCGGCCTCGTCTTCACCTCGGCCTCGCGCGCCTCGGTGTTCCTCTACACCGCGCCGTTCTTCGTTGCGCTCGGCTCGCACCAGTTCCTCGGCGAGCGTCTCTCGACCGTGCAGTGGAGCGGGCTTGCGCTGAGCTTTGCCGGCGTCGCGCTCGCGATCGGCGTGCCGCAGCCGAACGTCGATGCCAAGGTGCTGCTCGGCGACCTCATGGTGGTCGGCGGCGGCGCGCTGTGGGCGGCAACTACGCTGGTCGCCAAGGGCACGGGCTTGCGCAAGGCCGCGCCGGAAAAGGCGCTCGGCTACCAGGTCGCGATCTCGATTCCGATCCTCGGCCTCGCCGCCTGGATCGCGGGCGAGCGCATCGAGCATGTGCCGAGCGCGCTGTCGATCTCGCTGCTCGCCTATCAGGCGGTCTGGGTGGTGGGCTGCACGTTCGTCATCTGGTTTGCGATGGTGAAAACCTACTCCGCGAGCAAGCTGTCGGCCTTCACCTTCGTCACGCCGCTGTTCGGCGTCGTCGCGGCCTATTTCATCATGCACGACACGTTGACGGCGGTGTTCGGCGTCGCCGCGCTGCTGGTGATCGCCGGGCTCTATCTCGTCAACAAGCCCGACCCGAAGGTGACGCCGGATCCCAACGTGCCGGCGTGAGGTTATCCTGGGTGCCGTGCGCTCAACTCTCTCCCCGTCATGCTGAGGAGCGCGGAACGCGCGTCTCGAAGCACGACGGCCCAGCCGGCACCCGGGCCGTTCATCCTTTGAGGCTCGCAAGAGCTCGCGCCTCAGGATGACGAGCAAAGAGAAGCGGAATGCCGCAGACAACCGGAGCGCAATCCCGTTACATCATCCGCTCATGTATCTCGAAATCGACGTAGACCGGCGGAAGATGCAGCCCGCGGCCGGCAAGCATTTTTGCGCTCCCGGCTCCGAGATCGGTGACCTCGAGTGAGATGCCGAGCCCGTCCCGGTAGAGGATCGGCTGATAGCCCTTGATGATTCTCTGGCCGAACGCGGGATAGGGCGGCGCGCCATCGGAGAACGCGTGGCGGAATGCCTGGTAGAGCGTCGACGATCGCAGGGTCTCCATCGCGGCGCGCCCATGCCCTTCGGCAAGGCAGATGCGGATTCGGAAATAGGTGTTGTAGCTTTGACGCAGCTTCTCGATCGCAATGAATCCGGCTGCGCCCGCTCCGTCGAGCGCGTAATAGGCCGTCGTCCGATCCTGTTCCGGCGTCGCCGTCTCGGCCGCCTGCAACTGCTCTTTCTCCTTGCGCAGCAGGCCGGCAATGTCGGTCTGTCCCGCGTCCTTGCGCAGTTCAACTGCGCAATTGCGCACGATGCTGGTGCTTGCGCGATGGTTCAGGTCGATCTCCGCGCCGCCGTCCGGTAGGGCGTGCCAGCCGGCGGCCTCAAGTCGCGCCCCTGATCCGGAAAACAGCGCGTTGAATGGCGGTGAGGTGATGCCGTGTCCGTAACGCGCGCAGAGATCGACGACGATCCCGCACGCGGCAATTACGCCGGGGTCGGTCTTGTCGGCGACGGCCGACGCCCCGCCATCCGCCGGGATCGCGAATACGGCCATGACGGCTTTGGAAAAACCGGAGACCTTGCGTTCCGCCTCTCGCCTGGCGAGCACGGCCGGATCAGGCGGACGTGCTTCCGATGAATCGACGCCGGACGTCGCAAGTGCCGTCGAAGCGGTCTGCAGGCTTCGGCGGCCGAGTGCGGCGAGGAAGCAGAAGGCAGAGAAAGCAAAGGCGCAGGTCGCCGGGATCGCGGCGATCAATCCATACGGCACGTGCACGCCAAACCATGCCTCGATGCGATCCTGGACAGCGGAAAAGAAGTAGAAGATGACAAACGGCGCAACGGCGAAGAACACCGCAAGGCCGGAGGTTAGGCCACTGTCGTGGAAGCGCCGGGCCGTCACGGCAAACAGCGGCAGCGCTATTGCGACGGCGGCGTAGACCGTCTTGTCGAGCTGATGGGCTGCGAGCAGGAGCAGCAGACAAAAGCCGAAGAACCACCAGAACTCGGCGCGCGAAGCCCGTCCGGTGAAATCAGCATACTTCCTGAAACAGGTGGCGATCGACGCGGTGGGATGCACGACCATCTCCGGCAGACGGCAGCACTCTAGCGGCGAAGATTTACGTTTCCCTATTGCTGAGCGGACAATTGTGGCCTTCAGGCGCAATTGCGGACGGTATCGATTTACGTCAACATCGCCTCCACGAAGGCTCCCATGCGAGGGATGCCGTTGGAGGCGCGCTGATGCCAATCGATGCCATCGATGCAATTGAAGCCGGTATTCGCTCCGCGTTCACCGCATACTCCAAGGAGGATGATCCGGACTGGCGGAGCGCGTGCTGGATCAAGCCGGATGAGTGCTCCCATCTGGCACGGAGCATTTTGAAGGAGTTGGCGGCCCGCGGCCTTGAGATCGTCAAGAAGCCGGCTTGATCGCCTCAAGACTCCGACGATTCATGTCGCGAGAATGCGGATGTATGACTCACGAGCGGCGCAACAAATTCAGTGTCGTCCCGGCGCAGGCCGGGACCCATTACCCCAAATCTCAATTGTTGCGCGCCGCTGGGGCCACAATCCCGTTCATCACCAAACGCGGTGGTTATGGGTCCCGGCCTTCGCCGGGACGACGAGTGGAAAGAGCCTTGTCGATCGCTAACCTTTCTCGATCGGCAACTCTGCATCCTTCGCCCATTCGCCCATCGAGCCGTCATAGAGCGTGAGATTGTCGTAGCCGAGCCGATGCAGCTGGAACAGGTCGATGGTCGCGGAGATGCCGCCGCCGCAATAGGCGACGACGCGCTTGTCCCTGGTGATGCCTTGCGCTGCGAAGATTGCTTCGGCCTCCTCAAGCGGCACGAACGTCTTGGCCTTGGGATCGATCAAGGTCGCCGCCGGCACGCTGACGCTGCCGGGGATGCGGCCGGGCCGGCCGTAACGGCTCGGCTCCAGTCCCTTGTAGAATTGCGGGCCGAGCGCGTTGACGATGACGGTGTCGCCCTCCGTGGTCGCGGCGAGCACGTCATGCTTGTCGACGAACATGCCGTCCTTCGGCCGCGCCGGAAACGTCGCCGGCGGATAGCCGCCGGCAAGTCCGGTCTCGATGTCGCGTCCTTCGGCGGTCCATTTGTCGATGCCGCCGTCGAGCACGGCGGCACCCTCGAAGCCGAGCGAGCGCAGCATCCACCAGAACCGCGTCGCCCACATTGCGGTGCCGATCGAATAGAGCACGACGCGGCTGCCCGCCGAGATGCCGTGGCGGCCGAACGCGGCTTCGAGCTGCGCTGTCGGCGGCATCATGAAGCGCAGATGGGTATGGGCATCCGAGAATTCGGCCTGCAAATCGAGGAAATTGGCGCCCGGGATGTGGCCGGCCTCGAAGGTCTGGCGGCCCGAGACGACCATATAGGGAGCGTTGCTGCCGGCGGGGGCCGGCTCCAGATAGGTCGTGCAGTCGAACAGGCGAAGATCCGGCCGGGTCAGGATCTCGGCAAGTTCCGCCGTGGTGATCAGCTCGCTGTTGCCGGCCATTTTGCGTCCTCCCGGTGTGTGTTTAACGGGATGCTAAGATGCGCCAGATCACATGAAAAGCTGTCACTTTGCCCTTTGATTCACCCCAATCCGGTCCAATATAGCTGGGCATGCAGGACGCCGCTGCATGGCTTGCGTTTGGCCTCAATCGGCGCCATAAGCTATTGAATTCACTCCGAAACATGATCGTTTGGCCCGCCGCGCGCGAGGCCCATCGCCCCCTTGGTGAATGTCACCAAAACCTGATATTCGAGACGCCATGAACAAGCCCGAGATTTTGCCGCAAGACGACGTCGCCGGCCCCGCGCCGCGGCACCAAACCACGCAGGTCATGGTCGGCAACGTCGCCGTCGGCGGCGGCGCGCCGATCGTCGTGCAGTCGATGACCAACACCGACACCGCCGATGTCGACGGCACCATCGCCCAGGTTGCCGCGCTGTCCCGCGCCGGCTCCGAGATGGTCCGCATCACCGTCGACCGCGAGGAAGCCGCCGCTGCCGTGCCGCACATCCGTGACGGCCTGCGCAAGCGCGGCATCACCACGCCCCTGATCGGCGACTTCCACTATATTGGGCACAAGCTGCTCGCCGAATATCCGGCCTGCGCCGAGGCGCTCGACAAGTACCGCATCAATCCCGGCAATGTCGGCTTCAAGAACAAGCGCGATACGCAGTTCGCCGACATCATCGAGATCGCCAACAAGAACAACAAGGCGGTGCGCATCGGCGCCAATTGGGGTTCGCTCGACCAGGAGCTGCTCACCAAGCTGATGGACGAGAATACGGCCTCGGCCAATCCGCGCGATGCCCGCGCGGTGACCCGCGAGGCGATGGTGCAGTCGGCGCTGCTGTCGGCCGCGCGTGCGCAAGAGCTCGGCATGCCGAAGAACAAGATCATCCTGTCGGCCAAAGTGTCGGCCGTGCAGGATCTGATCGCGGTCTATCAAGAAGTGGTGCGCCGCTCGGATTATGCGATCCATCTCGGCCTCACCGAGGCCGGCATGGGCTCGAAGGGCATCGTCGCCTCCTCGGCTGCGCTCGGCATCCTGCTGCAGCAGGGCATCGGCGACACCATCCGCATCTCGCTGACGCCGGAGCCCGGCGGCGATCGCACGCTGGAAGTGCAGGTCGCGCAGGAATTGCTGCAGACCATGGGCTTCCGTACCTTCGTGCCGCTGGTTGCGGCCTGCCCGGGCTGCGGCCGCACCACCTCGACCACGTTCCAGGAGCTGGCGCGCTCGATCCAGGATTTCATCCGCGACGAGATGCCGGCCTGGAAGACCAAGTATCCGGGCGTCGAGCAGCTCAACGTCGCGGTGATGGGCTGCATCGTCAACGGCCCGGGCGAATCCAAGCACGCCAATATCGGCATCTCGCTGCCCGGCACCGGCGAAGCGCCGGCCGCGCCTGTCTTCGTCGACGGCAAGAAGTTCCGCACCCTGCGCGGCCCCGGCATCGCCGCCGACTTCAAGGCACTGGTGATCGACTATATCGACCAGCGCTACGGCAACGGCGCCAAGCTGCCGGAACAGGCCGGCGCCGCGGAGTAGTTTCACTCCGCGCGTGACCCACACTCAACCGTCGTCCCGGCGAAGGCCGGGACCCATAACCACAGGACGTGGTTGTGGCGCGAGATGCGGGTTACCAGCCTCCGCAAAACCCGGTCCTGTGGTTATGGGTCCCGGATCTGCGCTCCGCTTCGCTGCGCTTGTCCGGGACGACAGATATGTTTGAGGCGCAGATTGCGCTTCCGTCGATGCGCGCTACGATGCTCCCAATCAAGAATGATTGGGAGAACGCCCATGAGCTCGCTATCCGGCAAGCAGGGTCCGCGCTATCGCCACCTCGCCGACCAATCCGAGCCCTATGAGACCATCGGCGTCGAGAAGCTGACGCCGATCATCGGCGCGGAGATCTCCGGCGTCGATATCGGCAAGCTGGTCGGCGACGATGCGCGCTCCAACCGCCAGATGGACGAGATCCATCGCGCGCTCGCCGAAAACCTCGTCATCTTCTTCCGCGACCAGCACATCAGTCCCGACCAGCATCTCGCCTTCGGCCGCAAGTTCGGTGAGCTGCATGTGCATCCGGCCGCGCCCAACGAGGGCGATCCGGCGCTGATGAAGATTTATGCCGACAAGGATTCGCCACGCGCGAATGGCGAGGGCTGGCACACCGACGTGTCCTGCGATCTCGAGCCGCCGATGGGTTCGATCCTCTACATCAAGCAGTGCCCGCCGCGCGGCGGCGACACCCTGTTCGCCAACATGTACGCCGCCTATGAGGCGCTGTCGGACCGCATGAAGGCCTATCTCGACGGGCTGACCGCGCTGCATGACGGCGAGCAGACCTATCGTGGCCTGTATGCCAACTACGGCGTCGCCGACAAACGGGAATATCCCCGCGCCGAGCATCCGATGGTCCGCACCCATCCGGTGACCGGCAAGAAGTCGCTCTATGTCAATCGCGGCTTCACCCGCTTCATCGTCGGCATCCCGCGCGACGAGAGCGACGCCATGCTGGCCTATCTCTACCAGCACGCCGAGAATCCGCTGTTCCAGTGCCGCTTCCGCTGGACCGAGAACGCGATCGCGTTCTGGGACAACCGTTGCGCCCAGCATCGCGCGATGTGGGATTACTGGCCGCACACCCGCTCCGGCACCCGCGTCACCGTGAAGGGAGAGCGGCCGGTGTGAGATTTCGTAGGATGGGTAGAGCCAACGGGTCCGCGCAACGCGCGGCACGATGATAAACTCAGCGAAACCCATCGTCTCATCGTGTGGCTCGAAAAGTTGATGGGTATCGCTGCGCTCCACCCATCCTACGAACTACAACGAAAATAAATTCGGGAGACCGCCCATGCTTCGCGCCGAGGACAACAAATTCCTCACCGAATCCGGTGAGAGGACCGGCATGGGCGAATTGCTGCGGCGGTTCTGGATTCCGGTGCTGCTGTCCGAGGAACTGCCGGAGCCGGACAGCGACCCGAAGAAGATCGTCGTGATGGGCGAGGAGCTGCTCGCCTTCCGCGACACCAGAGGCGTGGTCGGCGTCATCGACCAGTACTGCCCGCATCGCGGCGCCAATCTTTGGCTCGGCCGCAACGAGGAATGCGGCATCCGCTGCGTCTATCACGGCTGGAAGTTCGATACCGACGGCCGCTGCGTCGACATGCCGACCTCGTATCCCGACCTCAACGCAAAGGACCTGATCCGGATCAAGTCCTATCCGGTGCGCGAATGGGGCGACATGATCTGGGCCTATATGGGTCCGGCCGATCAGATGCCCGAGCTGCCGGCGCTGGAGATGGCGCTGCTGCCGGCCTCGCACCGCTTCGTCACCAAGAAGTGGCAGGACTGCAACTGGGTGCAGGCGGTGGAAGGCTCGATCGACACCGCGCATTTCACCTTCGCGCATCTCTCCTTCGAGAAGGAGGAGAACGAGATCCTCGACATCAAGAAGCATTTCGTGAACCCGCTGACCCGGGTCGCGACCGATCACATGCGCTGGATCGCCGAGGACCCGCGCCCGGTGATCAAGATCAATCCGCATGAGGCCGGCCTCACGGTGGCGGGCGGACGGCTCACCGGCAGCGACAACATCTATTGGCGCATCGCCCAGTTCCTGATGCCGTTCCACAGCTACGCGCCGAGCTCGATGCCGGGCGAGAACATGTTCGGCCAGACCTTCGTGCCGGTCACCGACACCAATTGCTGGATCTACACCTATGCGTGGAATCCGCACCGGCCGCTGACCGATGCCGAGCGCGAAGGCTACGCCAACGGCAACGGCGTGATGGCTGTCGTCGACGAGAACTACGTGCCGCTGCGCAACAAGGCCAACGACTATCTGATCGACCGCAAGCTGCAGCGGACCAAGAGCTACACCGGCATCAAGGGCGTCTCCGAGCAGGACGCCGCGGTGCAGGACAGCCAGGGCCCGATCGCCGACCGCACCCGCGAGCATCTCGGCCCGACCGATCTCGGCATCATGCATTTCCGCAAGCTTATGATGGAGGCGGCGCGCGCGCTGCAGAAGGGCGAGGCGCCGCCGCATGCTCAGCATCAGGACCGTTACACCGTGCGCTCCGGCGCCTGCGTCACCAGCAAGACCAAGGACCTCACGGCCGTCATGATCGAGCGGTTCGGCGATCCCGCCGGCTTCGTCGGCGGTCCCGGCCAGAACGCCGCGGCGGAGTAATCTCTGCTGTCGTCCCTGCGAAAGCAGGGACCCATAACCACCGTTGGATATTGTTGAGATGCGCTGTGGCCCGAACCTTCGCCAAGCCAGCGACGGTGGTTATGGGTCCCGGCCTGCGCCGGGACGACGTGGGGAGGGATACCGCGCGCTACACGCGCTACAACGGAATCCTGCGATACTCGCGGTTGGCGAGGCTCGCTTCCTCGAGGTCGAGGTCGCGCTCGATCCGGCGCCTTGTCTCGTCGGTGATCTTGCCGTCGCGCAGCAGCATGTGGATGAACTTGCGCTCGGAGGCGATCAGCTCCCGCGTCAGCTCGGTGCCGGTGGCGGAAACGTCGTGCGTGTCGGGATTGAGCGAGTCGGGCAGCTGGTTGATCCGGATCTCGTGCCGTGAGCGCAAAAGCTTGATCACCTCGTCGGAAAGCTCGCGGTCGTCGGTGATGGCATCGAGCGACTTCAGCGCGGCGTTCAGCGCCTCGCGCCGCGCCGCGATCTCCTGCTCGTGCTCGGCGAAGTGCTCGCTGCGCCCGTCCCTGACGAGGCCGAGCCAGCGCACCACCGGTGGCAGAGTGAGGCCGAGCCCGACCAGCGTCACGAAGATCACGCCGAAGGCGACGAACAGGATCAGGTCGCGATACGGGAAGGCGTCTCCGCTCGGCAATGTCAGCGGCAGCGCCAGCGCCGCGGCGAGCGAGACCGCGCCGCGCACGCCGGTGAAGGCGACCACGAACACCGCCCGCCACGACGGCAGCGGATCGCGCTCGCTCACGCGTCGGCTGATCCAGCGCGGCAGATAGGTGCCGGGAAACACCCAGACGAAGCGCGCCACTATCACGATGACGGCGACCAGCACGGTCGCGGTGAGGATGTCGTGCAGCGGGAACGACTTCGACTTCTCGTACAGCGAACGCATCTGGAAGCCGGTCAAGAGGAACAGCAGGCCCTCGATCAGATAGATGATCAAGTCCCAGAAGAAGATGCCCTGCAGGCGCGTCGCGGCCGAGATCAACAGCGGCCCGTTCCAGCTCATGTAGAGGCCGCAGGCGACGGTCGCGATCACGCCGCTGCCGCCGAAATGTTCGGGAATCCAGTAGGCGAGATAGGGCGTGATCAGCGACAGCGTGATCTCGACCTGCGGATCCCGGGCGCGGCGGCGGGCGCGCAGGCTGAGCCAGCCGACCGCGGTGCCGAACGCGATCTCGCCGGCGACGATGACGAGGAAAGTGCCGGTCGCCTTCGGCAGCGAGAACAGCCCGGTGGTGATCGCGGCGAGCGCGAAGCGGTAGAGGATCAGCGCGGTCGCGTCATTGGCGAGCCCTTCGCCCTCGAGCACCACCAGGATGCGGCGGGGCATGCCGAGCCTGCGGGCGATCGCCAGCGGGGCGACCACGTCCGGCGGCGCGACGATAGCGCCGAGCAGGAAGCCGATGCTCCAGGGCAGGCCGATCAGATAATGGGTCGCGGTTGCGACCATGAAGGCGGTGAAGATCACGCAGCCGACCGACAGCAGGATGATCGGCCGCAGGTTGGCCTTGAACTCGCGCCAGCTCATCGCGACGCTCGCCGAATAGATCAGCGGCGGCAGCACCACCAGCAGCACCAGCTCGGGCGGCAGTTCCAGCGACGGCATGCCCGGCACGAAGGCGAGCACGATGCCGACCAGCAGCAGCAGGATCGCGGGCGCGATATCGGTCCGCCGCGCCAGCAGGGCGGTTCCCGCCAGCACGCCGAGCAAAGTGAGAAAAATCTGAAATTTGGCTTCCATAACGGGCTCAATTCGCCCGGAAACCGGTGCCAGTCAATGCGGTCCGGCCGGCGCCGGACCGCGGAGGGCGTGTCACAAAGCCGTCGCGGGCGCGCCGCGCCCGATCGATCAATCCCTGAGGTCGTAGCGGTAGGACTTCGAGACGATCTGCCAGCCGTCGGCGAGCTTCATCGCCACCAGATAGTCGGTGAAATAGCGCGGCGGCAGCTGGCAGCGCACCTTGATGAAGGCGGTGTTGTCGTCGGAGCGGTCGATGGTGACGATAAAATCCTCGCGCGGCTTGCCTTCGGCCTTCGCCGAGGTGCGCTTGCGCACCAGGGCAAGCCAGTCCGGCACGGTCAGGACCTTCAGCTCGCCCTTCTCCACCCAGCGCAAATCGGCGCTCGGATGAAAAGCCTCGGCGAGCTTGTCGGCATTGCTCTCGTAGAGACCGTCGAAATAGGTTTGCACGACGCTTTCGACGCTGGATCGATCTTGGCTCATCGGTTGGTCCTCCCGGCAGGGTTTGATCTGTTAGTGTTGCGTCTCTGACGCGTGATTCACTCAGTGTCATTCCGGGGCTCGCGAAGCGAGAACCCGGAATCTCGATCCACAACCTCTGGATTCCGGCTTCGCGACTTCGTCGCGCCCCGGAATGACGGAATGGACTGTCAGAGACACAATGCTAGGATTTAGCCATGAACCGCTAGATTGCGCCATGGCCGGCGACAAAATTCTGCGTGAGGGACGAGTTGTGACCGCATCTGCAAATTCGAACGAACATATCCTGACCGGCGAATGCTTCTGCCGCGACGTGCGCTACGAGGTGGCCGACGCGTTTGCCTATGCGCTCAATTGTCACTGCTCGAACTGCCGGCGCACCACGGGATCGGCGTTCAAGCCATTCGCGGGAATCGCGCGCGACAAATTCACCGTGGTCAGCGGCGCTGATGAGCTCCTGATCTATGGCGATGAACTCACCCACGACGCGCATTGCGGCCGCTGCGGCTCGCTGCTCTATTCGCAGGTCCGCGGCGGCGCCTATGTCCATGTCGCGATGGGTACGCTGCGCGATGCGCCGGCGATCCGGCCGACCGCCCATATCTTCGTCGGCTCCAAGGCGCCGTGGTACGCGATATCGGACGATCTGCCGCAATATCAGGAGCACGTGACGCAAGGCGGGGAATAAATTCGCACGACGTCATCGGCGTGCTGCTTGTAGCCCTTGCCGACCGCCCTGCGCACGGCATCTCATCATGCCGCGCAGCTAGATTGCGCTCGCGGCGATGTTCACCATCAGGGCGAGCAGCGCGGTGTTGAACACGAACGAGATGATGCCGTGCACGGTCGCGGTGCGGCGGATGATCTTGTCGGTGATGCCGACGTCTGAGACCTGCGCGGTCATGCCGATCACGAACGAGAAGTAGACAAAGTCCCAGTAATCGGCGTCGGCATGTTCCTCGCCGCTCGGAAACTGCAATCCGCCGGGCGTCTTGCCTCGGTAATACTCATGGGCGTAGTGCAGCGCGAACGCGGTGTGCACCAAGGCCCATGACAGCGTGATGGTGACGATTGCCAGCGCCAGTCCGGCCGGGCTGCCCTTCGATGCGCCGAGCTCGAACACGATGGCGGCGAGGCTCGCCAGCGCGCCGAAGGCGGTCAGCAGCAGGATCAGGAAACGGCCGTCGTCCTGCAGGATGGCGCTTCGCTTGATATGGGCGACGCCACAGCGCAGCATCATCACATAGGCCAGCACGAGATATAGCGCGGCGAAGGCATCCCAGCCCGCGAGCAGGCGCGTGACGATGCGCGGTGCTCCCGGCACCAGCAGCGCAGCCAGGATGCCGAAAGCGATCGAGCCGAAGGTGCGCGGCCGGCCCACGACGACGCGGACCGGCAGCGGCAGCTTGCGGAAGCGAACAAGGCGGTCGTCGATCTCCTTGTTCATTTCGCGCTGTGCTCTCGGCTAGTTCTTGCGCTCGGCGACGAAGCGGGCGGCCGCGCGCAGCACGTCGCCTCGGTCGCCGAACACCGACAGCGCGGCGTCGGCACGCGCGAGGAGATCGCGGACGCGCTGCTTGGCGCCATCGATGCCGAGCTGGGTGACGAAGGTGGTCTTGCCGAGCGCGGCGTCAGCGCCGGCCGGCTTGCCGAGCGCGGCGGCGTCGCCCTCGACGTCGAGCAAATCGTCGGCGATCTGGAAGGCTTCACCGAGCGCTTTGCCGTAATCGTCGAGCGCCTGGTACTCCTTTTGCGAGGACTGGCCGAGGATCGCGCCGGCGATGCAGCCGAAGCGGAGCAGCGCGCCGGTCTTCATCTGCTGCAGGCGCGCGACGTCGACCGGCTCGCGGTCGCCGAAGCGGCCTTCGCCGGCGAGGTCGAGGATCTGGCCGCCGGCCATGCCGCCGACGCCGGAGGCGCGCGCCAGCGCGCGGGTCAGGAGCAGGCGGACCTGGGCGTCCTTGTGGATCGCATCACGGGTGATGATGTCGAAGGCGATGGTGAGCAGCGCGTCGCCGGCGAGGATCGCGGTGGCGTCGTCATAGGCCTTGTGCAGGGTCGGGCGGCCGCGGCGCAGATCGGAATTGTCCATCGCCGGCAGATCGTCGTGGATCAGCGAGTAGCAGTGGATGCATTCCAGCGCGGCGCCGACCAGCAGCGCGGATTCGCGTGGGATGCCGAACACCGCCGCGCTCTCGACCGCGAGGAACGGCCGCAGCCGCTTGCCGCCGCCGAGGCTCGAATAGCGCATGGCCTCGATCAGCCGCTTCGGGCGCACGATCTCATCGCTTTCGGTCGCGTCGGACAGCAGTTTGGCGAGCAGGGCTTCGGTATCCTCCGCGGTCTGGTCCAGCCGCTTGGAAAACTCTGCAGTACCGGTCGTCATTAAGAATTGCTCCAGATCGATTTTCGGCCGGACAATCGTTGATGGCATCGGCTTCGTCAATTCCCGCCCTGCGACGGAATGCGCCTTAAAAGTGCTGGAAAAACCGTGAATTATCCCGCAGACGTCGACGGCGCCGGCCGTGTTCTGGCGGGCGGGTCCCAAATCCTTCCTGGAATGGTCCTCCCCGGAAACCCCTGTTTTGCGCATCGTCCGAATTTTATTGCTGCTTTTGCTGGCCCTGCTGTTGCTGCCGTATCTGGTGGCGCCGTTCTACCGCACCGGCCATCCGGTTTCGGCGCTGATGGCGTGGCGGACCCTGCGCGGGGCCCCGGTGACGCGGCACTGGATCGATTTCGGCGCGATGTCGCCTTATCTGGTGCGGTCCGTGGTCGGCTCGGAGGATGCTCATTTCTGCAAGCATCGGGGCATCGACTGGGGCGCGCTGCGCGAGGTGCTCGACGACGCCGAGGATGGCGAGGTGGCCCGCGGCGGCTCGACCATCACCCAGCAGGTCGCCAAGAACCTGTTCCTGTGGTCCGGCCGCAGCGTGATCCGCAAGGGGCTGGAACTGCCGCTGGCCCTCTGGATCGATCTCGTGCTGCCCAAGCAGCGGATCCTGGAAATCTACCTCAATATCGCGGAAATGGGCCCGTCCGGCCAGTTCGGCGCCGAAGCCGGCGCCCAATATGCCTTCGGCCGGTCCGCCGCTGGGCTGTCAGCCCGCGAGGCCGCGCTTTTGGCCGCGATCCTGCCGAATCCGGTCAAGAGGAGCGCCCGGAACCCCGGCCCGGGGGTCCGCAGGCTGTCCGCCACCTATATGGTCCGGGCCAACTCCGTGACGCGCTGCTGGCGCGAAAATCGCGGCTCCTGAGGCCGATTTCGGACGCTTTTTGCTGTCTCCGGCCCTAGCTTTACGCAGTGCCTTCCTCTATAAGCGCGGCCTTACCGGCATCGCAGCTGGCGCTTTGAAGCGCTGTGCGCTCGTCCCCATTTCGGACGATGCCTCCGCAACACCCCTAGAGGACACCGTCATGGCCGTTCCCAGAAGAAAAACCTCGCCGTCGCGCCGTGGCATGCGCCGTTCGGCCGATGCGATCAAGACCCCGACCTATGTCGAGGACAAGGACTCCGGCGAACTGCGCCGTCCGCACCACCTCGACCTGAAGACCGGCATGTACAAGGGCCGCCAGGTCCTGAAGGCCAAGAAAGAGTCCTGATCGGACATTCGGCCTACGCGCCGCAGCCATGCGGCGCGGCGCCTGAATTCGGTCAACGAGTGCGGCCAAGACGGGCGCGTCCGCGGCGAGGCCAATGAGCATCGCCGCATTGCTGGTTCTCCCTGAATAAGGCGCAAGCCCCGATGGTCGGTTTTCCGCTGCTGCTCGTTCCGCTCGCGGTCTACAACATCATCGCTTTCCTGATGCCCGGCGTGTCGTTCACCGACCCGCTGATCAGGCTGACATTGCTGTCGGGCGAGCAGTGGCAGATCACGCTCAGCGACATGCTGCTCGCCGCCGCCGTGCTGCTGTTGCTGCTCGAGGTCATCAAGGGCGCGCGCCCCGGCGCGAAATATCTCACCGACCATCTGCTGTCGCTGATCGTGTTCGGCGCCGCCGCCGCCGAATTCGTGCTCTGGCCGAAATTCGGCAACTCGACCTATGGCCTGCTCACGCTGCTGGCGCTGGTCGATTTCATTTCCGGAATTGCGCTGCGCACCCGCCGCCGTGCGATGGTCGCGCCTGCGGCACCGAGCGTCAGCAGGCCGCAACCCGAGGCGCCACAGCCCGCGCCGCCGGCAGAGGCGCCCACGCCGCGTTCCGAGCCCGCGCCTGTCGCAGCACCGGCGCCTGCCGCGCCGCCACCGGCCGCACCGGTCCCCTCGGCGACGTCGGTTGCGGAATCCGTGCTGCTCGATCAGTCCGCGCCAAAGCCGACGGTGACCTCGCCGGATTTGCAGCCGGGCGGCCATCCGCCGTCGGACACGCCGCAGCGCTGATATTTTCCTAGATGATCTGCCGAGTCCGCCGCGCCACGCTGCGGCGTTCGTCGACATGCGGGCCGTAAGCGCTCTGCGCGTCGGCCAATGACCCACGCCGCTGCCCGCGCGTCTGCGGCTCGTGTGCGGCGGTTGCGATCAGGTGAGCCACAAACGACGGATCGGCATGCGGCAGCGGGATCTTGGGCGCCCAATGGGTGGTCGCGGCCAGCGGCACAAGCGCCGTGCTGGCCGCCGCAGCATCGCCGGTGCACTCGCCGTCGAGGATTTCCGATTGATCGACATCCGGCATCGTCTGCGACCCGTTGCAGCGTCATAGTTTGGGACGTTGCGGCCCTCCGCAACACCCCTGTGGCAAGGGTCATGCCCGCCGTCCCCAGTTCGTTCCCGGACAGTCGAAAACGTGGTTTCCAGATTATTTATCAACTTCACCTAGCGTTGGATTCGCCGGAACCACTATCTTGAGAGCGTGTAGAATCACCGGGCGCCGTCCCAAATCGAGACATGTTCGATGCCCCCTGTCCCGCCAGCTGCCAGCATCCTCGCCTCGCTCGGCCAAGCGACATTCGCCTGGGACCTCGCGAGCGATGCGATCGCCTGGAGCGACAATGTGGCGGCGGTCTTCCCGGATATCCCGGTCGCGGCGCTGGCGAGCGGTGCCGAGCTTGCAAAGCTGATCGAGCCATCGCGCTCGGTTCGTACTGATGCGCTGGGCCAGTCCGCGCCGGCGCCGGTACGCGGCGGGGAGGGCGTTCCCTACCGGATCGAATATGGCGTGCGGGCCGTCACCTCGGCGCCGGTGATCTGGATCGAGGAGACCGGCTGCTGGTTTGCCGGCGCCGACGGCAGGCCGGCGCGCGTGCAGGGCGTCGTCCGCATCAACAATGAGCGGCATGCCCGCGACGAGCAACTGCTGAAGCTGTCGCGGCACGACCCGCTGACCAATGAGCTCAACCGCACCCATCTGATCGCCTCGCTCGCCGAGACGATGGAGGAGTGCGCGCGCTTCCGCTCCTCCTGCGCCTTCATGCTGATCGGCATCGATCACCTCGCGCGCGTCAACGATGCCTTTGGCTTCGATGTCGCCGACGCCGTCATCGCCGAGGTCGCGAAGCGGATTCGTGCGCGGCTGCGCAGCGGCGACATGCTCGGCCGCTTCTCCGGCAACAAGTTCGGCCTGATCCTGCGCAACTGCACCGTCGACGACACCAATGTCGCGGCCGAGCGCTTCCTGGCCGCGGTGCGCGACGAGGTGGTGCCGACCAAGTCCGGCCCGGTATCGGTGACGGTCTCGATCGGCGCCGTCACCATTCCCCGCCATGCGCGGTCGGCGGAGGAGGCGGTCAATCGCGCCCAGGAGACGCTGGACGCGGCCAAGAGCCGCCGCGCCGGATCGTTCGCGCTGTGGAAGCCGAATGTCGAGCGCGACGCCCAGCGCCGCGTCAACATCCGCGTCACCGACGAGATCGTCACCGCGCTGAACGAGCGCCGCATCGTGATCGGCTTCGAGCCCGTGGTCGATGCGCGCCTGCGGCAGCCCGCGTTTTACGAGTGCCTGGTCCGGATGGAGCAGGACGACCGGCCGCGCGCTGCTCGCGCCCGATATCGTGCCGGTCGCCGAGCGGCTCGGCCTGATCCGGCTGGTCGATCACCGTGTGCTGGAGCTCGCCATCGCCGAGCTCGCTGCCGCTCCCGGCGTACAGCTCAGCCTCAACATCTCGCCCGACACCACGATGGATCCGGACTGGTGGGCCACCATCGAATCCCTGATGCGCGCGCATCCCGGCGTCGGCGAGCGGCTGATCGTCGAGATCACCGAGACGGTGGCGATCCAGGATATCGACGACGTGCGCGGCTTTGTCACGCGCCTGAAGAACTTCGGCAGCCGGATCGCGATCGACGATTTCGGCGCCGGCTACACCTCGTTCCGCAACTTGCGCAAGCTCGGCGTCGACATCGTGAAGATCGACGGCGCCTTCGTGCAGAACATCGTGCGTTCGGCCGACGACCGCGCTTTCGTGCAAACGCTGATCGATCTCGCCCGCCGCCTCGAGATCAGGACGGTCGCCGAATGGGTGCAGGACGAGGAAGCCGCCGTGATGCTGCGCGAATGGGGCTGCGACTTCATCCAGGGCCGCCTGATCGGCCTCGCCTCGCCGGACCGCCCGTGGAACGCGTCGGCGGAGAAGCCCGTGCCCGCCACGGGCTGAAGCGGCCATAGGCCGTTTCACAATATCGGTCGTGATACCCGCGAAAGGGATTGCTCAAAATATGAGCGCGTCCTGCCCAAGGTTTGGCGGGAGTTCATCCAATTAATTGTGCGTCCCCAGACAAGTTTTCCGCCGGAGACCGCCGTTTACTTCTTCGAGGTTTGGACCGTGGCTTGCGCCATGACAACGTCGAAAGAGGATCGAATGGTCACGTTATCTTTTCCGCGCGCGTACAAACTCATGCACATCGCAGCGTTAGGGGCATTGCTCGTTGTGGGCGTCGGTGCTCCAACCGACGCCAGGGCAGCTGCGCCGGCCGCCTGTGCGGAGCTGCAGGCAAAGTATCCGGACTGGAAGGGCAAGACCCTCGTCAACGCAATCAATCCGCATACGCCGGGCTACGAGTCGATCGATCCGAAGGATCCGAGCAAATATGTCGGCTTCGATATCGATCTCGGCGAGCAGATCGGCGAATGCCTCGGCTTCAAGCTGACCTACAAGGCGGTGACCTTCGCCGCACTTCTGACCACGCTGTCCAGTGGTCAGGCCGACATTGTGATCTCCGACATCTACGCCACGGAAGAGCGTGCCAAGGCGGCCGACTTCATCACCTATTCGAAGGTGTTCGACGGCGTATTGGTCGCCAAGGGCAATCCGAAGAAGATCTCCGGCATCAACACCTCGATGTGCGGTGCGGCAGCGGCCGAGAACACAGGCTACGTTGAAGTTCCGCTGATCCAGGCGCTCGTGCCGGAGTGCAAGAAGGAGGGCAAGCCTGAGCCGACCATTCAGCTCTACGACAACAACGCCAACTGCATCCAGGCGATTCTGGCCGGACGCGCCGACACCTATGTCAACGACGTCAACACCGTCGACAATGCGGTGAAGGCCTATCCGGACAAGCTCGAAAAAGCTATCGCGGTGACGATCCCGTACAAAGTCGGCATCGGCGTGCCCAAGGACAAACCGGCCTTCCGCGATGCCGTGAAGGCGGCGCTGACCGAGATCTACAAATCGGGCGATCAGCTCGCGTTGCTGAAGAAGTGGAATCTCGATCCGGAGAACCTGATCGAGCCCGGTCTGCTGACGGTCAAGTAGGCCCCAGCACCGGCAAAAGGACGACATGCTCCATGGAGCTGTTCCTCCACTATTTGACCATGCCGTATATGATCGAGGGCATTCAGGCGACCTTGCAGGTCACCGCCCTCGGTCTGCTCGGCGGCCTGATCCTCGGTGTGATCCTGGCGTGGATGCAACTCAGCCGCTTCAGGGCGCTGGCGTCCTTCGCCCGGGTCTACACCGTGATCTTTCGCGGCACGCCGCTGATCCTGCAGATGGTGTTCGCCTATAATGCCCTGCCGCAGATCGGCATCAAGCTACCGGCCATTCTCGCCGCCGGCCTCGCGCTGGCCTGCAACGAAGCTCCGTTCATCGCCGAGATGCTGCGCTCCGGCGTGCTCGGCGTCGATCGCGGCCAGGTGCTGGCCGGGCAGGCGCTCGGCATGACGCCCGGCGTCCTGATGCGCCGGATCATCGCCCCGCAGGCGATCCGCTCGATGATCCCCGCCTTCGGCAACGAGACCGTCAGCGCGCTGAAGAATTCTTCGCTGGCGTCGGTGATCGCCGTGCAGGAGCTGACGTTGCGTTCGACCCAGATGGCGTCGGCAACTTTCGATTTCTTCTCGATCTTCTTCGCCTCGGGCCTGATCTATCTGTTCCTTACCGCGGCGATCGCCGGCATCCAGCTGTTCCTCGAATGGCTGTTCGATCTCGACCGCGCATCGAAGCAGATCAAGCTGATGCGGATGATGCCGGGGTATCGCGCGCAGGGATTCGATGATCCGCTGATTGCGGCCGAGGACGCGCCGCCCGAGATCTTGCCCGATGCCGGTGTCGCCGAATTGCCGCCGCCGCGGGCGCAGACCGAGCGTGTCGATCGTGCCAAACGCAACGAGATCCTGAAGCGGAACAATGTGGCGGTCGATGTTGCCGCATTGCGCAAAAGCTATGACAAGCAAATGGTGCTCGCCGGCGTCGATCTCACGGTGCGGATCGGCGAGGTGGTCGCGCTGCTCGGGCCGTCCGGCTCCGGCAAGAGCACGCTGCTCCGCTGTATCAACAATCTCGAACTCTGGAACGACGGCAGCATCAAGGTCGGCGGTCGCCGGCTCGGCTTCAGCGATAGCGGCAAGGCGCTGTCGCCGCGACTGTTGGCGCAGGCGCGCGCCGAGGTCGGTGTCGGTATGGTGTTCCAGCAGTTCAACCTATTCGGTCACCTCACCGCGAAGGAGAACATCGCCGGGCCGCTGCGCTGGGTGCATGGCGTGTCGCGCATCGATGCGGATCGCCGGGCGACCGAACTGCTCGGGCGCGTCGGCCTCAGCCACCGCGCCGATGCGTTGCCGCGGCATCTCTCCGGTGGCCAGCAGCAGCGCGTCGCCATCGCCCGTGCGATCGCGCCGAATCCCAGCGTGCTGTTGCTGGATGAGCCGACCTCCGCGCTCGATCCCGAACTCGTCAATGAGGTCCTTGAAGTGATCCGTCGCCTCGCGGTGGAAGACGGCCTCACCATGATCATCTCAACCCATCAACTGCGCTTCGCCAGTGAAGTCGCTGATCGCGTGGTGCTGCTGGCGGATGGCGCGATCGTCGAGGAGGGCCCGGCCGACGAGGTGCTGAGCAATCCGCGCAATCCGGTCGCGCAGCGTTTCCTCAATGCCATGGAGGCCGAGGTCGCATGAATAGAACCCGTTCCGTTTCCATCCGCGTGAGGACCCCTGCGTGAAACATCATCTGCTGCCGGTATCTGCGAAGACTGTGCATTGGGGCTATTTCAGCAAGGTCGTGGCGCCGGCATTGACGCTGAAGTCCGGCGACCGCGCGACCATCGAGACGCTGACGCATCACGCCAATGACGATTACGAGCGCATGATCGAGGGCGATCCGGGTGCCGAGAGCGTATTCAAATGGACGCGCGAGCACAAGGCGGTGGTGCGGCGTGGTTCGGGGCCCATCGAAGGGCCGTTCATCCGCGGCTCCGGCGAAGGCGTCGGCGTGCACCTGCTCACCGGTCCGGTGGCGATTGAAGGCGCCGAGCCGGGCGACGTGCTGGAGGTTCGCATTCTCGACGTGCGACCGAGGCCGGCCTGCAACGCCTGCCATGCCGGCAAATGCTTCGGCTCCAACGTCGCGGCCAATTGGGGCTTTCACTATCACGACCTGATCGAAGAGCCGAAGCCGCGCGAGGTGGTGACGATCTTCGAGCTCGACGCGTCGGGTGAGCCCTTCGCCAAAGCGGTCTACAATTATGTCTGGACGCCGCAGACCGATCCTGATGGCATCGTGCACCCGACCATCGATTATCCCGGCGTCCGCGTCGATCACGCCACCGTCGTCAAGCGTGAGAATGTTCTGAGCAATGTCCGTGTGCCCGCGCGGCTGCATTTTGGCACCATGGGCCTCGCGCCGTCGGAGCAGGATTTCGTCTCCTCGATCCCGCCGAGCTATACCGGCGGCAACATCGACGACTGGCGCGTCGGCAAGGGGGCCAAGATGTTCTATCCGGTTGCGGTGCCCGGTGCGTTCTTTTCGGTCGGTGATCCGCATGCCGCGCAGGGCGACAGCGAGCTCGGCGGCACGGCGATCGAGACCTCGCTCACCGGCGATTTCGAATTCATCCTGCACAAGCATCGCGATCTCGGCGGCACACAGCTCGAAGGCCTGACGCATCCGATGCTGGAAACCCCCGACGCCTGGTCGGTCTACGGCTTCACCTACCCGAACTATCTCGCCGAGCTCGGCGCCAATGCGCAGCTCGAAATCGCCAATCACTCCAGCCTCGACCGCGCCATGCGCGACGCCTTTCGCAAGATGCGGCGCTTCCTGATGACGGTGCACAAGCTCAGCGAGGACGAGGCGATCTCGCTTATGTCGGTGGGGGCAGATTTTGGCGTGACGCAGGTGGTCGACGCCAATTGGGGCGTGCACGGGACCATCCGCAAGAACGTGTTCCGGTGTGACTGATCACGCGCCGGCCACCGAGCAGGACGTGTCATCCTTGGGGATGGCACGGAGATTGCTTCGCTTCGGCCATAAAGGTCGATGCATGAGGTTGCGTCCGTTCACGAGTGAATCCTACTCCGAAGGCGACCGCCCCGAGGCGTGGCGGGACGTCCTGGCGTCGGTCGGCTTGCAGCCCACGGTCGCCACGAGCACCCATGCCGGCCATGCCATCGCGGTGCGGCGCAGCTTTCAGGGCGTGACGCTGGCCAGGCTTTCGGCAGGGCCACAATCGGTGTCGCCGCGCACGGATGCTGTGGCCGATCATCCGCTGGTGCTGCTGCCGCTCGAAGACGGGGTGGCGCTGAAGACGACCACCGGTTATCAGATCGTTGCTGCGCGGCATCTTCTCTTGCTGCCACGCGCAGGGGACTGGAGCGTGTCGTTCCAGCGCGAGATGCGCGCGGTAGTGCTGTCGGTGACGTCCGAACCGGCACATCGCCATCGCGCCACGTTGCAAGGCGGCGAGGTGCGGGTGCTCCAGCCCGGCGGCTTTGGCAGCGTATTCGCGCAGATGATGGAGCTCGCCGCGCGCGATCTCGACGCGCTGTCCGATGTCGAATGGACGGCGCTGGCGCGAAGTCTCGCCGATCTGCTGCCGACCTTCATGCGTCAGCACGGCGAGACGGCGGGCGATCGCGGCGGCGGCGCTTCCAAGGCAGCGACGCTGCATCGCCTGTGCCAGACCGTCGAACGCAGCCTCGAGGAACCCGGTCTGACGCCGGTCAAAATCGCCAGTGCCGAGGGCATTTCTGAACGCTATCTGCAAAAGCTGTTCGAGGGGGCCGGCACCAGTTTCACGCATTACCTGCGCGAACGTCGGCTGCAGCGCACCTGGGCCGATCTGTCGAATCCCGCCGAGGCGCATCGTTCGATTTCCGAGATCGCGTTCCGCGTCGGCTTCAACGACTCTGCCCATTTCAGCCGCGCGTTTCGCCAGCGCTTCGGTCTGTCGCCGCGCGAATTCCGCCAGCATGAAGCCGAGCGGCAGACCGCATCCGCGGCCACGGTGCAACGCGGCTGGCCTCAACAGGCGCTGGCGCAGCTGTGCAGCCGGCGCGCAGCGCTGGCGCGCAGGACGGCTGCGCCGTTCAACGCGCACGACGTGGAGATCGCGGACGCGCCGCGCCATCACCATCTCGCCGCGGATGCCTCGCGCGTGCATTGGGGCTATTTCAGCCATTCGTTGCCGCCGCAGGTCGAGATCGGCTCCGGCGACACCATCACCATTGAGACGCTGACCCAGCACGCCTCCGACGATCCCGAGCGCATGATCAAGGGTGATCCAGGCGCGGAGAGCGTGTTCCACTGGACGCGCGATCGGAAGAACGTCGATCGCCGCGGCGCCGGCCCGCTCGATGCCTCGATCTACGGCCGCGGCGCCGGCGAGGGATTCGGCGTTCACATTTGCACCGGGCCGGTGGCCGTGAAGGATGCGGAGCCAGGGGACGTACTGGAAATCCGCATCCTCGACATCGCGCCGCGCGCGAGCCGCAATCCGGACTTCGAGGGCCGCGTGTTCGGCAGCAGCGTCGCGGCCTGGTGGGGCTATCACTACAAGGAGTTCCTTGCCGAGCAGAACGCCCATGAGGCGGTGACGATCTACGAGATCGTCGACGACGATGACGCGCCGCATGCCCGTGCGCTGTATTCCTATCGCTGGGAGCCGCAGACCGATCCGTTCGGGACGCTGCACAAGACTTACGACTATCCGGGCATCCCGATCCCGCCGTCATCGGTGCGGCGCCGCCACGACGTGCTCGACGGCATCCGCATTCCGCTGCGCCCGCATTTCGGAGTCATCGCGCTTGCGCCGCGCGAGGCCGAGCTTGTCGATTCCGTCCCGCCCGCATATTTCGGCGGCAATCTCGACAATTGGCGGCTCGGCAAGGACTCGACGGTCTATCTGCCGGTGTCGGTGCCGGGCGCGCTATTGTCAGTCGGCGATCCCCATGCTGCGCAGGGTGACGGCGAACTCGGCGGCACCGCCATCGAATGCTCGATGACCGGCACATTCCAGGTCATCCTGCACAAGAAGAACGAGCTTACCAATCAGCCCTTCGCCGATCTTACCTATCCGTTGATCGAGACCGAAGCCGACTGGGTGCTGATGGGCTTCAGTCATCCCAACTATCTCGCCGAATTCGGCGCCAAGGGGCAGAGCGAGGTCTACGCGACCTCGTCGCTCGATCTCGCGATGAAGGATGCGTTCCGCAAGATGCGGCGCTTCCTGATGAACATCAAAGGCCTTACCGAGGACGAGGCGATCGCGCTGATGTCGGTGGCGGTGGATTTCGGCGTGACGCAGGTGGTGGACGGCAATTGGGGCGTCCATGCCATTCTCAGCAAGCGCGTCTTCGATCACGCGCCGCAAAACTAGTGCTGAATGCGAAGTTCGTGCGATTTCGCGGCAGCCACTTTCACGAACTTCGCATTCATAAAGCACACTAGAATCATAAGTTTGCTAGTGTCCTTATCGAATCCGAAGTTCGCTCCGAAGGTGCGGCAAATGATGCGAACTTCGGATTCGGGACACTAGAGCATGAAAGATCGTGCTCGAACAAAGACATGAGATCATGATGCGATTCCGTAGAAACGCATCATGATCCATCAGAGAGCAGGCGAGGAGACGTCGTTGCAATTTCACATGATATCCGGCGGCCCGAAGCCGGTCGCGCCGTTCAGCCACGCGGTCGAGACGGATGGTTTCGTTTTCGTCACCGGCCAGATGCCGGATACGCCGGCCGCACCCGGCCTATTGCCCGAGGGCATCGTGGCGCAGACCCGCGCGGTGATGGAGAATCTGCGCGTGGTGCTTGCGGGCCTCGATCTCGGCCTCGAGCATATCGTGATGTCGCGCATCTATCTGACGCGCTTCAAGGAAGATTATGCGGCGATGAACGAGACCTATCGCCGCTATTTCCCGTCCGACCGCCTGCCGGCCCGCACCTGCGTCGGCGTCACCGGTCTCGCCTATGATGCGTTGATCGAAATCGATCTCGTCTGCCGCCGGCCTGCATAGACGCGCCCGCGAGGGTATGCTCGACCAGACGGAGACCGCCCGACGTCGGCGAGAGCCGCCGTCAGGACTTCAGAAGTGATGGCGGCCGGAGGTCCGGCCGGGCCGGCAGCGGACCTGAACGAGACCTACTCGTCCTTCTTCGTCGGCTGCGACATGCGCTCGAGGCGTTCCTGCATGTCCTTCATCTGGCGGCGAAGATCGTCGATGTTGCCGTCATCGGGCGTGGGCTCCGGCGCCTTGTCGGCCTCGCCGCCACCGCGTTGCGGCACGAACGGCTTGAACATCGAGAAGGTCTGCTGGAACAGCTCCATGTTGCGGCGGACCTGTTCTTCCAGCGGCGCAAACGGTGTCCCGCTCAGCGCGCCCGCGATCTGCTTGCGGAATTTTTCCTGTTCCTTGGTCAGCGTCTCGATCGACTGTTCGAGATATTTCGGCACCACCATCTGCATGCTGTCGCCGTAGAAGCGGATCAGCTGGCGCAGGAAAGTGGTCGGCAGCAGGTTCTGCCCGGCCTTGTTTTCCTGCTCGAAGATGATTTGCGCGAGCACGGAGCGGGTAATGTCGTCGCCGGTCTTGGCGTCATAGACGAGGAAATCTTCGCCTTCCTTCACCATCGCCGCGAGATCCTCGAGCGTGACATAGGTGCTCGTCCCGGTATTATAGAGCCGCCGGTTCGCGTATTTCTTGATCGTGGTCGGTTGTTCAGATTTTGCCATGGGCTCTCACTTCAACACCGAAGAACCTGGAACCCTACGGCATCGCCGCAGGGCAAAATGCAACGCATCGCAGCAAAGGTAAGCATTTTCAAAGCGGTTCGGCTACAGTTTTGTGCTGTGCGGTTAATTCCAAAGCATAGGATTTGCTCAGGAAAGTGCCAAGGGCGTCATTTTGAGTGCGTCGCGGCGCGATTTGCCCGACAGTGCGATTGACATGTCTCAACGAGGTTTACAGGATAGCCGTCAAGAGACAGGCCCGCCAAATCGGCCGCCCGCCGTCGAGAAACCCAGCTACAACCCATAGGAGATGTCCATGTCAGACGATGTCGTCATCGTCAGCGCCGCCCGCACCCCCGTCGGTAGCTTCAACGGCGCTTTCGCCACCACGCCGGCCCATGACCTCGGGGCCATCGCCATCAAGGCGGCGCTGGAGCGTGCCGGCGTCGAGGGCGGTCAGGTCTCCGAAGTCATCATGGGCCAGATCCTCACCGCCGCGCAGGGCCAGAACCCGGCCCGCCAGGCCTCGATCGCGGCCGGCATCCCGGTGGAAAGCCCGGCCTGGGGCGTCAACCAGCTCTGCGGCTCGGGCCTGCGCACTGTGGCGCTCGGCTACCAGGCGCTGCTCAACGGTGATTCCTCGATCGTCGTCGCGGGTGGCCAGGAATCCATGAGCATGGCCCCGCACGCGCAATATCTGCGTGGCGGCGTCAAGATGGGCGGGCTCGAGCTGATCGACACCATGATCAAGGACGGGCTGTGGGATGCCTTCAACGGCTACCACATGGGCAACACCGCCGAGAACGTCGCCAAGCAGTACCAGATCACCCGGTCGCAGCAGGACGAGTTCGCGGTCAGTTCGCAGAACAAGGCCGAGGCGGCGCAGAAGGCCGGCAAGTTCAAGGACGAGATCGTCCCGGTCACCATCAAGTCCCGCAAGGGCGATATCGTGGTCGACACCGACGAGTATCCGCGCCACGGCGCCACGCTCGACGCGATGGCCAAGCTCCGCGCGGCTTTCGAGAAGGACGGCACCGTGACCGCCGGCAACGCCTCGGGCATCAATGACGGCGCCGCCGCCGTCGTGCTGATGACCGCCAAGGAAGCCGCCAAGCAGGGCAAGAAGGTGCTGGCCCGCATCGTGTCGTGGGGCCAGGCCGGCGTCGACCCCAAGATCATGGGCACCGGCCCGATCCCCGCCTCGCGCGCCGCGCTGAAGAAGGCCGGCTGGAACATCGCCGACCTCGATCTGATCGAGGCCAACGAGGCGTTCGCGGCGCAGGCTTGCGCGGTGAACAAGGACCTCGGCTGGGATCCGGCCAAGGTCAACGTCAATGGCGGCGCGATCGCGATCGGCCATCCGGTCGGCGCGTCGGGTGCGCGCGTGCTGGTGACGCTGCTGCACGAGATGCAGAAGCGCGATGCCAAGAAGGGCCTCGCGACGCTGTGCATCGGCGGCGGCATGGGCATCGCTATGTGCGTTGCACGCGACTGAACAAAAGGCAGCGAGGCCGGTTAGGTGATGAAAAGATCATCTGTCAACCGCGAAGCGAGCTGATAAATAAGATGCCCGGCTTTGCGCCGGGCATTTTTGTTTCGAGGGGTTGTGAGTGCGTAGGCCGGAGTTATCCGGTCATAAAAGACGGCCAAGGAGGAAACGGACATGGCACGTGTTGCATTGGTGACGGGCGGAACGCGCGGTATTGGAGCTGCGATCAGCAAGGCGCTGAAAGCGGCGGGCTACAAGGTGGCGGCGAGCTACGCCGGCAATGACGCCGCGGCGGAGAAGTTCAAGGCGGAGAGCGGGATTCCGGTCTACAAGTGGGACGTCGCATCGTTCGACGCCTGCGCGGCCGGCGTCAAGCAGGTCGAGGCCGATCTCGGCCCGGTCGACGTGCTCGTCAACAATGCCGGCATCACCAAGGACACCGCGTTCCACAAGATGACGGTCGAGCAGTGGAATGCCGTGATCAACACCAACCTCGGCTCGCTGTTCAACATGACGCGCCAGGTGATCGAGGGCATGCGCGCCCGCAAGTTCGGCCGCGTCATCTCGATCTCCTCCATCAACGGCCAGAAAGGCCAGTTCGGCCAGGTCAACTACTCGGCGGCCAAGGCCGGCGACATCGGCTTCACCAAGGCCTTGGCGCTGGAGAACGCCAAGGGCGGCATCACCGTCAACGTGATCTGCCCCGGCTACATCAACACCGAGATGGTGCAGGCGGTGCCGAAGGACGTGCTCGAGAAGAACGTGATCCCGCAGATTCCGGTCGCCCGGCTCGGCGAACCCGAAGAGATCGCGCGGGCCGTGGTGTTCCTCGCCGCCGACGATGCCGGTTTCATCACCGGCTCGACGCTGACGGTGAACGGCGGCCAGTATCACGCCTGACGCGAGTAGCGTCGTCGCGTCGCAGGCGCGCACAATCAAGTAGCGAATGCCCGGCCTTGTGCCGGGCATTTTCGTCTTTACAACGCGCCACACGCGAAGGAAGACGTGGCCGGCCGGGACATCGGCGAGCGGCTTCAGACCGCCATCCTTTGGATAGTCATGCCCGGCCACGACGGATTGAATTGAGATGACGACCCGAACTGCCACCCTTGTCGGACTGACCGCCATCCTGATGTGGTCGCTGCTGTCGGTCATGACGGTCGCGACCGGGACGATCCCGGCGTTCCAGCTCGCGGCCATGACCTTTGCGATCGGCGCCGCGGTGGCGTTCGCGAGCTTCCTGTTGCGTCCATCAGCCTTCGGCGCGTTGAAGCAACCGCTTGTCGCCTGGGTCGTCGGCGTCGGCGGGCTGTTCGGCTATCACGCGCTGTATTTCCTGGCGCTGCGCTTCGCCCCGCCGGCCGAGGCCGGGCTGCTCAATTATCTCTGGCCGCTGTTGATCGTGCTGTTCTCGTCGCTGCTGCCGGGCGAGCGGCTTGCGGTGCATCACATCGTCGGCGCGCTGCTCGGCCTCGCCGGCACCGTGCTGCTGTTCGCCGGCAACACCGGCGCCTTCACAAAAGAGCAGATTCCAGGCTTCGCGGCCGCCTTCGTCGCGGCGTTCGTCTGGGCGTCCTATTCGGTGATGTCGCGCCGGCTCAAGGCGGTGCCGACCGATGCGGTGGCAGGCTTCTGCCTCGCGACCGCCGTGCTTGCGGCGCTCGTGCACATGATGGTGGAGACGACGGTGTGGCCCGCGACGCCGCTGCAGTGGCTTGCCGTCGTCGCGCTCGGCATCGGTCCGGTGGGGGCCGCGTTCTTCGCCTGGGATATCGGCATGAAGCGCGGCGACATCCGCGTGCTCGGTGCCGCCTCCTATGCCACGCCGCTGCTCTCGACCGCGTTCCTGATCGCAGCGGGCTTCGCCAAGCCCAGCGCCAATATCGCGATCGCCGCGATCCTGATCGCCGGCGGCGGGCTGATCGCGGCAAAGGACATGGTGCTGAGAAAAAGAACGTAGAATGGGTAGAGCGAAGCGAAACCCATCATCCCGCAGAGTAGATAGGAATTGATGGGTTTCGCTGCGCTCTACCCATCCTACGAAGAGGGTTGTTGCTACTGTTTCACCGTCACCCTGAGGAGGCCGCAACGCGGCCGTCTCGAAGGGTCGACGGCCCCGTCTGTGGCCGATTCATCCTTCGAGGCTCGCCCAGCGGCGCAATTGCGCCGCAAGGCTCGCACCTCCAGCGACAAAGGCAAAGCCTTTGCGCGGGGATGACGGGAAAAAGCTCTTACGAAGCGGGCTCCCAGCCCTTCGGCGCCAGCTCGAACTTCGCGAACTCGAATCCCGGCGCGACGGTGCAGCCGACCAGCGTCCAGTCGCCGCTGCTTTCCGCAGCCTGCCATGTGTCCGCCGGCACGATTGCCTGTGGCTGCTCGCCGCGCGCCACATCCGGCCCGAGCGTGATCGAATGTGGGCCGCCGTCCTGCGCGATCCGCAATGTCAGCGGCGCGCCGGCGTAATAGTGCCACATCTCGACGGCGTCGATGCGGTGCCAATGCGAGCGCTCGCCGCGCGCCAGCAGGAAGTAGATCGCGGTCGAATGCGCACGGCCATTGGCGTCGCAGCGCGCGTCGCGAAACGTCTCGCGATAGTGCCCGCCTTCGGGATGCGGCTGCAGCGCGAGCCGCGCGATGATGTCGGCCGCCGAGAGGTCGGCCATCACGACTTGTTCTTGCGCTCGCGGAGCTCGCCGAACACCAGCGCCGGATCTGCGCCCTTCATGTGCAGCTTCGCCGCTACCGCGGGCTCGTCGGCGCGCAGGAACACGTTGGCCTTCTTCTCGTCGCCGAGCAGCACCGGGATCGTCGGCTTGTTCTCGGCGCGCAGCTTTGTGACCTCTTCGGCCCGCTTCTGCAGGGCCGGATTGTCGGGCTCTATGGTGAGCGCGAATTTCACATTCGAAGCGGTATATTCATGGCCGCAATAGAGACGGAAATCGTCCGGCAGCGAGCGCAGCTTCAGCAGCGAATCCCACATCATGGGGTAGGTGCCCTCGAACACCCGGCCGCAGCCGATCGAGAACAGCGTATCGGCGGCAAACACCGCCTTCTCGCCGTCGAACACATAGGAGATGTGATCGAGCGTATGGCCGGGCGTCTCGACCACGCGTGCGAGCAGGCTGCCGACCTTGATGACATCGGCATTGGCGGCGCGCAGATCGACATTGGCGATCTTGGCCGACTGGTCGTGCGGGGCGACGACGCGGCAGCCGTATTTCTGCTTCAGCTCGGCGACGCCGCCGACATGGTCGCCGTGGTGATGGGTGATCAGGATATCCGTCAGCGTCCAGCCTTCGCGCTCCAGCGCCTTGATGATCGGGCCGGCTTCCGGCGCGTCGATCGACGCGGTCGCCTTGGTCGCGGGATCGTGGATCAAATACCCGAAATTGTCGGTGAGGCAGCTGAAGGTGCGAATTTCGGCGGTCATGATATCTCCACGAACAAACGGGACGGACATTTTCAAAGCATGATGTATTCGAAAGACCGGTATCGACTTTCCCGGGTCATGCTTTTAACGCGCCCAATATAGGGGTGAAATATGGCGTTAACGCTCCGGCGGCAATGCAATTTTCGGCGCACCCGGGCAGCAGGGGGCGTGTTAGGCTAAACACCATGGACGTCATCGACCTGCGCGACTTCTATTCGCAGCGCCTCGGCATCGTGGCGCGGCAGCTGATCAACCGGGGTATCCGCGCGCGGTGGCCGAACGCGGAAGGCCAGCGCGTGCTCGGCCTCGGCTATCCGACCCCCTATCTCGGCCTGTTCCGTGAGTCCTGCGAGCGCTGCATTGCCTTCATGCCGGCGGCCCAGGGCGTGCTGAAATGGCCGACCGGCCGGCCGGCGCTGGCCACCTTGATCGACGAATTCTCGATGCCGCTGCCGGATGCCGCGGTCGACCGCGTGCTGCTGGTGCACGCGCTGGAGATGTCCGATGACCCGGAGCGGTTGCTGCGCGAGGTGTGGCGGGTGCTCTCGCCGTCGGGGCGGCTGATCGCGGTCATCCCGAACCGCCGCGGCGTCTGGACGCGCACCGACGCCACGCCGTTCGGCCATGGCCGGCCCTATTCGCGGGCGCAGATCACGCAGCTGTTGCGGCAGACCTGGTTCACGCCGTCGTCGTGGGGCGAGGCGTTGTTCATGCCGCCGGTGCAGGGCAGCTGGTTCCTGCGCTCGGCGATGGCGTGGGAGCGGGTCGGCGCGGCGCTGTCGATGCCGTTCGCCGGCGTGCATATCGTGGAGGCGACCAAGCAGGTCTATCGGGCGATTCCCGCGCGTCGCGAGCGCACGCAGCTGATCCCGTCATTGCGTCCGGTGCTGGTGCCGTCCTCGACGGCGACGCGCAAATCGACTCACGCAGAGTCGTAACACGACCCGAGGCGTGACGCGGACAATTCACCCTCCCCGTGAAGGGAGGGTGACAGATTTTCAGGATTACTCGTTGCCCGGATTGAAGTCGTCGCTCGGTGCGGGCTGCGTCGCCATGTCGGGGCGCGGGCCGTGCGGACGGCGGCGGCGGCGCGGAAAGCGCTCGCTCCGTTCGCCGCGTTCTGCGCCGCCATTATTGCCTTCATAGGCGCCGTTGACCTGTGGCTGCGCGCCGCCGGTGATGAACGAGGGCAGGCGATCGACGCCGCCGGCATCGGCCATCGCGGGCTGCGGCTGGTTCTGCGGTTGCGGCTGATATTGCGGCTGCGGACGATGCTCGCGCTCGCGGTGCTCACGCGGCTGCTGGTCGCGCTCGCGATGCTCGCGCGGCTGCTGCTGCTCGCGCTGGTACGGCTGCTGGCCGTTGTCGCGCATGAAAGGTTGCTGCTGCTGCGGCACGAAGCCCGGCTCCTGGCCGAAGCTCGAATAGCCGTCGCTGTCGTCGTCGCCGTCTTCGGTCGGGGTGACCTCGGCGTCGGGGCGCGGCGGCTGCTGATTCTGCCGGAACTGCTCCTGCGCGGCCGCGATGATCCGGTAGTAGTGCTCGGCGTGCTGGTAGTAGTTCTCAGCGGCCACCGGATCGCCGGAGGAGCGCGCATCGCGCGCAAGCTGAACGTATTTCTCGGCCACGTGGGAGGCCGTGCCGCGGATCTTGATGTCAGGTCCGTTCGATTCGTACACCCGTGTCAGGGGATTCTGGCCGCGCCGGTTATTGTTGTTGTTATTGTTGTTGTTATTCCGGTTGCGCATCCGCTTGTTGTTCTGACCGTTTCTCATCTGTCGCCTTTTATTCCAGCCCTGAAGTTATTGCAGTCCACAGTCCGATTTCTCAGAAGTCCGATTCCCAGAGTCCGATTCGGCGCGCGCCTAGGCACACGGAATCGCAATACCGTTCGAAGTGGTTTCGATGTCGCCGACCATCTCGTTCAGCAAAGTCGCGTGCAGCAAAGACGCGTTCCCCAACCGCCGGCAATCGCGCCAGCGACCAAATCATTCCGCCCGTTGAGACAGGCTCAGTTCTCGTGCGTAAGTCTTCAAGCGCAATAACAGGCTTTCGTTCGCTTGGCGGTCGAGAGCAGCACAGCTTCGGCTATTGCGCTCTATAATGACCTGCGTTCCTGGAACCTTTCGATCGGCGGGCTCTGCTGAACCCTGGTCATCACCCGTAACGGATTACGGGGCCAGCACCGATGTTGTGCCCGGAACGTAGTCGTTCCCGGGGGATAATCCAAGAGGTTTTTTTTCGTTCCAATAGGACTTTATCGGGGCAGCCGGCGGGCGGAAACGGCCCTCGGGATGCCCCCCAGATCGGCCTTTGGCGGCCCCGTTGGGAATAACCCGGATGCCGTCATCAGCGCTTCAACGTCGCCGCTCTGACCCTGTCCGACTTCCACAACCAGAAATCCTCCTGAGGTCAAAAGACCCGCAGATTGCGAAATCAGCGCGCGGTAGGCGTCGAGCCCGTCGGCACCGCCGTCGAGCGCCGCGCGCGGATCATGCGCGCGCACCTCGATGTCGAGTCCGGCGACGTCGGCCGAGGGGATGTACGGCGGATTGGACACGATCAGCTCGAACGCGCCGACGAGCCCGCGGCCGTAGTCGCACTCGATCCATGTCGTGCGATCGGCGAATCCGAGCGCGGTGGCGTTGCGGCTCGCGGTCTGCAGCGCCTCCGTCGAGATGTCGGTGGCGAAGCCATGCGCGTTCGGCAGTTCCGAGAGCAGCGCCAGCAGGATCGCGCCAGAACCGGTGCCGAGATCGGCGATCCGCAACGCGCGCTCGGCCACCCCGTCGGCGCGCAGCAGTTCGAGTGCGCGCTCGACCACCGTCTCGGTGTCCGGGCGCGGCACCAGCGTCGCGGCGGACAGGTGCAGCGGCAGTCCCCAGAACTCCTTGACGCCGAGGATGCGCGCGACCGGTTCGCCGGCGAGGCGGCGCTGCGCGAGGTGCTCGAGGCGATCGGCTTCGTCCCTCGTCAGCGCGCGCTTCGCGCCGGTGATCATGCCGGTCAGATCGAGCCCCAGCACGGCGCCGACCAGCAGTCGCGCATCGAGCTCGGCGGCGTCGTGGCCGGCCGCCTTGAGGCGGGCGGTGAGGCTGCGCCTGATGCTCTCGACGGTCTGGCCATGTCCTGCGGGTTCGCTCATGGCGCGTTGTTAGCCGATGGTCGATGCGGCGTCGATATCACTTGCGCCCCGTGCGGCCGGCGCGCACGGTCAGAATCTGAACCTAGCGATCCGGAACGCGCGACCATGACGGGCTATGACGACCAGAACATCTTCGCCAGGATCCTGCGCGGCGAGGTCCCGAGCTTCAAGGTCTACGAGACCGACCGGACCTTTGCCTTTCTCGACATCATGCCGCGATCGCCGGGACATACCCTGGTGATTCCGAAGGCGCCCGCGCGCGGCATCCTCGACATCGCGGAAGACGACCTCGCCGCGGTGGCGCGGTCGGCCAAGCGCATCGCCATCGCCGCGATGAAGGCGTTCGCGGCCGACGGCATCATCATCCAGCAGTTCAGCGAGCCCGCCAGCGGTCAGGTGGTGTTTCACCTGCACATGCATGTGATGCCGGTGAAGGCCGGCGTCGCACTGCTGCCGGCGCAGACCGTCAAGGCGGAGATGGATGTGCTCGCCGATCACGCCAGGCGGATGATCGCGGCGCTGGGTGGGTGAGCGGGTGGGCCCGGTCCGACGCGGGAATGCCGTAATCCCTATCCCGAGAGGCCATGCGCAATATCGAGTTCGTCATTGCGAGGAGCTCGCGACAAAATTTGTAAAGCAATTTTGCGCTGTAGCGACGAAGCAATCCATCCATCCGCGCATGCGGACCGATGGATTGCTTCGCGGAGCCTGTCATCGGGTGTGCGTTCGCGCGACCCGTTGGCTCGCAATGACGGCGGAGAAAGTGACGCGCCCTAAACCCCGAGATAGCGCTGCAGAACATCGGGCTGCGCCTTGATCTCCTGCGCCGGCCCTTCATGGACGATGTGCCCGTTGTTGATGATGTAGATGCGCTGCGCCAGCGCGAGCGTCGCGGCGAGGTTTTGCTCCACCAGCACGATGGTCTGTCCGGCCTCGGCGAGATCGCGACACGCCTTCATCAGGTCGAGCACGATCACCGGCGCCAGGCCCTCGAACGGCTCGTCGAGCAGGATGATCTTGGGGTCGCGTACCAAGGCGCGCGCGATCGCCAGCATCTGCTGCTCGCCGCCCGACAGGTCGGTGCCGCGGTTGCCGCGCCGCTCGCGCAGCCGCGGGAACATCTCGTAGATGCGGTCGAGCGGCCAGCGCTGCGAGGCGGTCAGGCCGGCGATCACGAGGTTCTCCTCGACGCTCAGGCTGCCGAAGATACGGCGCTCCTCATGGACCAGCTGCATGCCGGCTTGCGCGATCTTGTGGCTCTTCCGGCCGGAGATCTCGACGCCGTCGAACATCACCGAGCCGCGGCGCGGGGTGACGACGCCCATCAGGCTCTTCAGCGTCGTGCTCTTGCCGGCGCCGTTACGTCCGAGCAGCGCCACCACCTCGTTGCGCTCGACGCGCATCGAGACGTCGAACAGGATGTGGGAATCCCCGTAATAGCTGTTCAGTCCATTGACCTCGAGCAGGCTCATGCGGCGAGCACTCCATGCACGCCGCCAAGATAGGCTTCTTGGACGGTCGAATTGGTCTTGATCTCTTCCGGCGTTCCCTCGACCAGCACGCGGCCCTCCTGCAGCACGGTGACGCGTTCGGCGAGCTCGAACAGCGCATCCATGTCGTGATCGATGATGATCATGGTGCGGCCCTGGCTGATCGACTTCAGCAGCTTGACGGTCTCGACGCGCTCGCGCGGGCTCATGCCGGCCAGCGGCTCGTCGAGCAGCAACAGGCTCGGCGACGTTGCCAGCGCCAGCCCGATCTCCAGCCGCCGCTTCTCGCCATAGGCAAGCTCGGACACGGGCGTGTCCGGCCTCGAGGTCAGATTGACCAGCTCGAGCGTCTGCTGCACGCGCTCGGACAGGCCGGGGATGCTGTCGATGCTGCGGAACAGATCGAGCTTGAACTTGCCGCGCAGCGCCGACAGCGCCGCGATCACCAAATTCTCGCGCACCGTCAGCCCGGTGAACAGCTGGTTGACCTGGTAGCTCTTGGTCAGGCCGAGCTGACAGACGTCGGTGACATTCATGCCGGTGATGTCGCGGCCCTCGAACAGGATGGTCCCCGAGGTCGGATGCACCTCGCAGCTCAGCATCTTGAAGAAGGTCGACTTGCCGGCGCCGTTCGGGCCGATGATGCCGCGCAGCTCGCCGTGATTGACGGTGAAGTCGATGTCGCTGTTGGCGAGCAGGCCGCCATAGCGTTTGGTCAGGCCCCTGGCCTGGAGGATCGGGCCGGACGGATTGCCGCCGGCGCGAGCCGCCACCGGCTTCGGCGCGGCGGGCGCCGTGGCGTGCCGCTCGCTTGCCACGGCGACGACCTCGGGTGCGCTCTCCTCCGGCTCCTTGGCGCCGCGCTGTCCGGTCAGGAGGCGGTAAAGATCGGCGAGGCCGCCGATGATGCCGCGGCGCAGGAAGCACACCAGCAGCACGAACACGATGCCGAGCACGAGCTTCCAGGCCGCGCCGAGCCCGAGCGCCGCCTGCAGGAAGTCCTGCAGCGACAGCCACACCGCGGCGCCGACCAGCGGCCCGAACAGCGTGCCGCGGCCGCCGATCGCGGTTTGCATCACGAGCTGCCCCGACGTGTCGAAGGTGAACGCGTCAGGCGGCATGAAGGCCTGCAGCACGCCGAGCAGCCCGCCGGCAAAGCCGGCATAGGCGGCGGCGATCACGAAGGCGGTGAGCTTGTAGCCGTGGATGTTGTGGCCGACCGCGGTCGCGCGCAGCGGGTTGTCGCGGATCGCGCTGAACACGGCACCGACCGGCGAGCGCACGATGCGCAGCGCAATCACGACGCCGATGAAGTAGCACAGCGCCAGGAACTGATAGAGCGACCAGCCGGTGGTGAAGTGCAGCGTGGTGAAGCCGAGATTGAAGCTCGGGGTCGGCACGCCCGGCAGCCCGTTCTCGCCGCCGGTGAAGTCCGACAGCGGATTGAACTCGACGAAGAAGAACACCTCGGCGATCGCCACCGTGATCATCGCGAAGTAGATGCCGGTGCGACGCAGCGCGATCAGGCCGATCAGATAGCCGGTGGCGGCGGCCGCGATCATGCCGATGACGAGCGCGAGCACGACGTATGGAAAACCGGCGCGCGTCAGCAGATAGGCCGCGACGAAGCCGCCGGTGCCGTAAAAGGCCGACTGGCCGAACGACAGCAGGCCGGTGAAGCCGAACAGGATGTCGAAGCCGAGGCCGAACAGACCCCAGACCAGGATCCGGTTCACCGTGTTGGGCGCGAAGCCGAGCCACGGCAGCACGAAGGGCGCGACGATAAGGCCGGCGGCGGTCAGGAGTTCGATCAGGTATGGGCGCTGTTTAAGCATCTAGATATCCGTCGTCATTCGCGGCCCTGCGTGCCGAGCAGGCCATGCGGTCTGAGCACCAGCACGAGCGTCATCGCCGCGAACAGCATGACGTAGGCGTAACCGGGGTTGAACATCGAGGTGATGCTGATGATCTCGCCGGCGATCAGTCCGCCGAGGATGGCGCCGGGAAACGAGCCGACGCCGCCGATCACCACCACCACGAAGGTCTCGACCAGGATGTCGTCGCCGACACCCGGCGTCAGCGACACCACCGGCGCGTTGATGATGCCGGCGAAGCCCGCGGCCATCGCGCCGATGCCGAACACGATCATGAAGACGCGGTAGACGTTGATGCCGAGCGAATCGACCATCACCGAATCCTCGATGCCGGCGCGCACGATCATGCCGAGCCGGGTGCGGTACAGGATCAGGAACAGCGCGCCCAGCGCGACCGCGACGATGCCGACGACCGCAAGCCGGTAGGTCGGGTAGAACAGGAAGCCGAGCGAGGTGATGCCCTGCAGCAGCGCCGGCGGCGGCACCACTTGCGACTGGCTGGTGAAGATCAGCCGCACGATCTCGACGAAGCAGATGCCGAGGCCGAACGTGACCAGCAGCTGGTCCTCATGCGGGCGATGGTAGAAGTGGCGGACGATGATCCGCTCCATCGCAATCCCGAGCACCATCACGAACAGCGAGCCTGCGATCACGGCGAGAATGAACGAGCCGGTGTAGGAATAGGTCACGTATCCGGCGTAGCCGCCGATCATGAACATGGCGCCGTGGGCGAGGTTGAGCACCCCGAGTGTGCCGTAGATGATCGTCAATCCGGAGCTGATCAGCGCGAGCAGCGCGCCGAGCGCCAGTCCGTTGAAAAGTTGCGAGACGAAATTTGGCCAGTTGATCATGACGCGCGTTCACTCAGCCGTATACCTGGCCCGGTCAGTGGAGGATGCGTTCCGAGAAAAGCGGCGCCGCGGGCCGGGTCGCCCCGCCCACGGCGCCGAGTCTTCCCACGTTAATCAGGTGTAGTCGCCGAGATGGCAGCCGAACGCATCCGGCTTCTGCATCAGACCGTCGCCGGGGACGATCTCGATCACCTCGTAATAGTCCTCCTTGTTCTTCATCTCCTTTTCCATCTTGCCGCGGACGATGACGACGGGGCGGACGCACTGATGATCCTCGGGGCGATAGTGGACGTCGCCGACCAGCGAGGGCAGCGTCTCGCCCTTCTCATAGGCCTTGATGATGTCGGGCGGATAGAAACTGCCGGCTTCCTCGACCATGCGGGCCCAGTGCGCGAAGCTGACATAGGCGTTCTCTGCGCCCCATTCCGGCTTGTATCCGTACTTCTTCTCGAAGGCCTCGTTGAACATCTTGGCCAGCGGATATTTGTCCTCGATGGTCCACCAATAGTCGGTCGCGGCGTAGACGCCCTGCATCAGGCCGCCGGTCTCGCGGGCGATGAACGGCACTTGGTAGGGCACCACGAGCTTCATCTTGTCGAGCACGCCGAACTGCTTGGCCTGCTGCGTCGACAGCACGGCATCGTGACCCCAGTTGACGTTGATCAGCACGTCGGCGCCGGAGTTCGCGACGTTGAGTAGATAGGACGAATAGTCCGGCGCGCCGAGCGGCGAGACTTGGTTGGTGACGGTGGTCCAGCCCGCCTGGGCGAGGTAGTCCTGCATCGACTTGGTGACGGTGTGGCCGTAGGTGTAGTCGGGCGTCAGGTAGGCGGCCTTCTTGTTCTTGCCGAACTGCTTGATCAGCACCGGCGCGATCGCCGCCGCGGCGGTCTGGCCGAAGAAGTTCTGGCGGAAGCCGTAGCGCACGCAATCCTTGCCGGTGGTGTCGTTGGAGCCGGAAATGCCGCAGACGAAGATCACCTTCTCGCGCTGCGCCAGCTTGTTCAGCGCCACCGCGACCGCGCTCGATGTGCCGCCGGTGATCATCACCGCCTTGTTCTCGGAGATGAAGCGCTGCTGCGCCTGCACGGCCTCGTTCGGCTTCGCCGCGGAATCCGCGACGCCGAATTTCAGCTCCTTGCCGAGCACGCCCTTGCTGGTCTTCGGCGAGATCTTCTTGATCAGCTCGTGGCCGCTGTTGATGTGCTCGATCGCGAGCTGGTAGCCCTTGAGCTCATCCTCGCCCTGCACCGCATAGGTGCCGGTGCGCGGGACCGAGATGCCGATGAACGCCGAAGAGCCCGACGTGCCCGCGGGATAGGTTCCGATCGCCGGGTGGTCCTCGGCGAAGGCCCGCGATGCGATCGAGGCCGGCAGCACGCTGCCGCCGATCAGGCCCGCGCCGGCTTGCAGCAAAGTGCGGCGCGAAACGTTCGGGGCACTGCCCGGCCGAAAATCCTTGGTGCTCATCGTTCAGTATCCTCCAATTATATTGATTGTTGGCGCGCATGCTCACTCGTCGCCTGATCGGATCGATCGGCGGCACGATGCGCCGGCTGCAATCGACCAGCCTGTCACAGCTACAATTCCCCACCGGCATATTTAGTCAATGTCACCTTTCGTCGAATCATATCGGCATACGATAGAAATAATATCGTTCTACGATGTATCGAGGGTTTACCGACCGGGGGCGGGTCCTGTAAGTGAGGGAGCGATGATCCAGGAGCCTTCAAGTCGCACCGGAAATGCCGGAGAGCACGCCGTGTCCGAGCACGGTGGCGCCGGGCAATCGGGCAGCCTGAGCATCCGCGCGATCAACGTCCTGAAGGAGCTGGCGGTAGAGCTGCTCGACGAAGTGCCGCCGAAGGTGGGCTGGGCGCCGCCGGACGATCTGCTGCGGCTGCTCACCGCGCGCCACCTCGCGACGGCGCGAAATTGCGGACGGCAAACCATGCGCGAGATCATCGCTTGGGCCGAGACGCGCGGAATAACGATCCCGTCTCCCCATCACACCGGCAAGTCGTTGTCGGAGGTCTGGGGCGATCTGGTCGCGCGTGCCTCGGCCGGGCATCTCACCAAGAGCGAGATCACCGAGGCGCTGGAGAAATCCATTCGCCGCAGGAGCCCGCGGATTCCGGTCGCCTTCCAGATCGTGCTGCTGAAAATATTGAGCTCGACCTACGATCACTGGCCGCAGCCCTGAGCTTGCGCGGCCCCGCCGCTCGATCGTCAAACCGTTGAAAACATGAGTGGAAGGGCGGCCGGTAGTATGGTGCGTCCGGCGCGGGCTTGATAGCGTTGCACGGCGTCTGCCGTCCGGCGGAGCGAGCCAGCAGCAGGACGATCGAATGCCGCAACCAAAGCAACGACGAGCGCTCGCCGGCGCAACCAAACGCAAGGCCGTGGCCGCGACGGTGGACTACCGGGCGCTGGCGCAGTTTCGCTACGAGTTGCGCAGGTTTCTCGCATTCAGCGAGGAGGGCGCCCGGAAGGCCGGAATGACGCCGCGGCAGCATCAGGCGCTGCTCGGCATCAAGGGTTTCGTCGATCCCGGTCCGCCGACCGTCGGCGACATCGCCCGGTTCCTGCTGATCCGGCATCACTCCGCCGTCGAACTGATGAACCGCATGGCAAAGCTCGGACTGGTCAGCCGCCTTGCCGATCCGGACGACGCGAGGCGGGTTCAGCTCAAGCTGACGGCAAAGGGAGAGCAGAAGCTCCAGGCGGTCTCGAAGAAGAACATCGAGGAACTGCGCCGCGTCGCGAGCCCGGCGTTGCGCCGCTTGCTGAAGTCTTCGCCGTCTTCCGAAGAGGACTGAGTGCAGCATCCGCCGGCGCAAGCGGCGGCGCGCGTCAGGCCGTGGCGCCCTGCGCGGCGAGCTGTGCCGCCTGGTGCTCGGTGGTCAGCGCGTCGATCAATTCGCCGAGCGCTTCGCCCGCGATCACCTGCGGCAGCTTGTAGAGCGTCAGGTTGATGCGGTGGTCGGTGACGCGTCCTTGCGGGAAATTATAGGTGCGGATGCGCTCGGAGCGGTCGCCGGAGCCGACCTTCTCCTTGCGGTCGGCGGAGCGCGCCGCCTCGACGCGCTGGCGCTCGGCATCGTAGATGCGCGAGCGCAGGATGTTCATCGCCGACGCCCGGTTCTTGTGCTGCGAGCGGCTGTCCTGCATCATCACGACGATGCCGGTCGGCAGATGGGTGATGCGGATCGCCGATTCGGTCTTGTTGACGTGCTGACCGCCGGCGCCGCCCGCGCGCATGGTCTCGATCCTCAAGTCCGTGTCCTTGATATCGACGTCGACGTCCTCGACCTCGGGCAGTACGGCGACCGTGGCGGCCGAGGTGTGGATGCGGCCCTGTGTCTCGGTGTCGGGCACACGCTGCACGCGGTGCACGCCGGATTCGAATTTCAGCTTGGCGAACGCGCCGCGGCCCTGCACCTCGGCGATGATTTCCTTGTAGCCGCCGACGGTGCCTTCGCTCGCCGAAATCACCTCGACCTTCCAGCCCTGCAAGGACGCGAAGCGCTCATACATCCGGAACAGGTCGCCGGCGAACAGCGACGCCTCGTCGCCGCCGGTGCCGGCACGGATTTCCAGCATCACGTTGCGGTCGTCCATCGCGTCCTTCGGCAACAGCGCGATCCGGATCTGCTGCTCGAGCTCGCCGAGCCGCGCCTGCAGCGTTTCCAGCTCGGCTTCCGCCATGCTGCGCATCTCGGGATCGGTCCCGGCGTCCGCCAGCATCGCCTCGGTATCGGCCAGTTCGCTGCGCGCAGAACGGTAGAGCTTCACCGCGTCGATCAACGGGTTGAGCTCGGCGAGCTCGCGCGTGATCTGCACATAGCGCTCGGACTTGACCTCGCCGAGCAGCTCGGCCTCGAGCGAGGCATGATGGGCGAGCAAGACGTCGAGTTTGGCTTCGGGTAGCATAGCGGTATCTCGAATTGCGGAAGGTACGGAGGGGGCGGCAGCGGCGACGGCAGCGTCGCTACAAGGCCAGCCCCTCGGTTTCCGCAAACTTCGTCAGCGCCGCGCGGATCGAGACGCTGCCGACCGGCGCGTCCAGCAGCGGATTGATCATCGCCTCGGCCTTCTTGGCATCGAGGTCGAGGATCAACGCCTTGACCGGGCCGTGCGCGGTTGCCGACAATGAAAGCGAACGGTAGCCGATTGCGATCAGCGCCAGCGCGCCGATCGGCTTCGAGGCCATCTCGCCGCACAGCGAGGCGGCCTTCTTCGCCGCCTTGGCCTTGCGCACGATGTCGCGCAGCGCGCGCAGGATCGGCGCCGAGAGGATGTCGAAGCGTTCGGAGACCTTGGCATTGCCGCGGTCGACAGCAAACAGGAACTGGAACAGATCGTTGGAGCCGACCGAGACGAAGTCGACCTTCTTCAGGAGCTCGTCGAGCTGGTAGAGCAGCGCCGGCACCTCGACCATGGTGCCGATATCGATCCGCTCGGGCAGCGAATGGCCGTGCTGGCGCAGATAGGTCAACTCGCGCTCGACGATCGCCTTGGCCTGGTCGAACTCGGCGATATCCGAGATCATCGGGAACATGATCTTCAGCGCGCGGCCGCCGCCGGCGCGCAGCAGCGCGCGGATCTGGCCGCGCAGCAGGCCGGGACGGTCGAGGCCGAGCCGGATCGCGCGCCAGCCGAGCGCGGGATTTTCCTCGATCACGGTCTCCATATAGGGCAGCGCCTTGTCGCCGCCGATGTCGAGCGTGCGGAAGGTGACGGGCTTGGAGCCCGCAGCGTCGAGCACGGTGCGGTACAGCGCGAGCTGGTCGCTCGAGCGCGGCAGGTTCGGGCTCACCATGAACTGCAATTCGGTGCGGAACAGGCCGATGCCGGCGCTGCCGGTGTCGTCGATATGCGGCAGGTCGATGGTCAGGCCGGCATTGATCAGAAGCTCGATCGGCTGGCCGTCCTTGGTCACGCAGGCCTTGTCGCGCAGCGCCGAATATTGCGCCTGCCGCCGCGCCCGGAACCGGACACGCTCGGCATAGGCGGATTCGATCTCGGTCGAGGGGCGGACATAGATCTCGCCGGAAATGCCGTCGACGATGATGGCATCGCCCGGGTCGGCGATGCCGGGCGCGTTCGGCACCTCGCCGACCGCGGGAATGCCGAGCGCGCGCGCCACGATCGAGACGTGGGAATTCGCGGTGCCTTCCTCCAGCACCAGGCCGCGCAGCCGCTTGCGGTCATAGTCGAGCAGCGCCGCCGGGCCCATCGCGCGGGCGATCAGGATGGCGTTGTCGGGCAGCTGCTCGCGCGACGGCGCATGGTCCTGGCCGACCAGCTGCCGCATCAGGCGATGGCCGAGATCCTCGAGGTCGTGCAGGCGGTCGCGCAGATAGGGATCGGTCGAGCGCAGCATGCGCGCGCGGGTGTCGGACTGCACGCGTTCGACGGCGGCTTCCGCGGTGAGGCCGGTGGCGACCGCCTCGTGCAGCTTGTGCGACCAGCCCTGGTCGTTGGCGAACATGCGGTAGGCTTCCAGCACCTCGCGGTGCTCGCCGCCGTCGGCGACGTCGCCGCGCTCCAGCATGCGGTCGAGATCGGCGCGCAGATTGGCGAGCGCAGTGTCGAGCCGCTTGATCTCCTTCGGCAGATCCTCGGCGATGTAGTTGGTGATGACGACGCGCGGCTCGTGCAGCACGACGTGGCCGAGCGCGATGCCGTCGGAGAGCACCGCGCCGGTCTTGTGCAGCGAGTGCCGCGCGGCGGGCTCGGCGCCGGGCTGCGCCAGCGCGGCAAGCTCGCCGGAGGCGATCATCTCCGCCAGCACCATGGCGGTGGTCTGCAGCGCCTCGACTTCTTCCTCGACATAGGTGCGCTTGGCGCGGTTCTGCACCACGAGCACGCCGAGCGTGTTGCCGGCGCGCAGGATCGGCACGCCGAGGAACGAGTGGTAGGCCTCTTCGCCGGTCTCCGGGCGGTAGGCGAAGGCGGGATGGCTTTGCGCGTCGGACAGGTTGAGCGGCGTCGCCTCGCTGGCGACGAGGCCGACCAGGCCTTCATGCGCGCTCATCACCGTGCGGTGGACGGCGTCGCGGTTCAGACCTTCGGTGGCATAGAGTTCGAGGGTGTTGTCGATGCGCAGCACGTAGCAGGAGCAGACCTCGGCCACCATGTTGGCCGCGATCAGCACCACGATCTTGTCGAGCCGCTCCTGGGCGGAGACTTGCTCCGCCATGGTCTCGCGGAGCCGTCTCAACAGGATGCGGGGGCCTCCCGACGCGCTCCGCATATGTTTCAGTCCCTCCCCACGTAGCCAGCGCACCGGTGCGGCCGGCCGTTGGCGCAAAACTCGTCAAAAACAACAATTTTAATCATTCGGCGTCGCCGCTCGCCAGTTCCCGCCGATTCGGGATCACTAAACTGTGCCACAGTTTGCGACAGCCTACCTGACTGGCCGTATAGCCAATCGAGGCTTGCTTTGCCAAGCAAAACGCCTGCCAGTAGCAAATAACGTCTGCGTCAGCCCAATGCTGCGCCCGCTAAGAGAAATTCTAACTCCGGGGCGCGGCTGGGGAGCACGGCCAGTGCTCGGTCTCGTCGTTCCGGGGCGTCGCGAAGCGGCGAACCCGGAACCTCGAGATTTCGGATTCGATGCTGTCGCATCGCCCCGGAATGACAGCGGAGCGAGCCCTGCCCCTGCCGGTCGCGCCTACGCCTGGTCGAGGCCGTACAGCGTGTGCAGCGTGCGGACCGCGAGCTCGGTGTAGGCGGCGTCGATCAGGACCGAGAACTTGATCTCGGAGGTGGTGATGGCGCGGATGTTGATGTTGCGGTCGGCCAGCGCCTTGAACGCCTTGGCCGCGACGCCGGCATGGCTGCGCATGCCGCTGCCGATCACCGAGACCTTGGCGACGTCGGTCGCGGTATCGACGCGGGCGTAGCCGATCTTGGCCTTGGCGGCGGTAATCGTGTCCTTGGCGCGGTTATAGTCGCCGGCCGGAACGGTGAAGGTGAGGTCGGTGGTCTTGCCGTCCTCGGACACGTTCTGCACGATCATGTCGACATTGATATTGGCATCCGCGAGCGGCCCGAAGATCGCGGCGGCGACGCCAGGCTTGTCCTCGATCTGGCGCACGGAAATCTGGGCTTCGTCCTTGGAGAAGGCGATGCCGGTGACGACGTGCATTTCCATGATTTCCTCCTCGCTGCAGATCAGCGTGCCCGGCGGCTGGTTGGCGTGCGGGTCGATATCCTCTGGCTTGTCGAAGCTGGAGCGCACGAAAATCGGCATGTTGTGCACCATGCCGAGTTCCACCGAGCGAACCTGCAGCACCTTGGCGCCCTGCGAGGCAAGTTCCAGCATGTCCTCGAAGGCGATCTTGTCGAGCCGGCGCGCCTTCGGCACCACGCGGGGATCGGTGGTGTAGACGCCGTCGACGTCGGTGTAGATGTCGCAGCGGTCGGCGCGCAGCGCGGCGGCGATCGCCACCGCCGAGGTGTCCGAGCCGCCGCGGCCGAGCGTGGTGATGCGGCCGGTGTCGGGATTGATGCCCTGGAAGCCGGCGATCACGGCGACTTCCTTGCGCTCCTTGAAGCGGGTGATGATCTCGGTGCCGTCGATATCGAGGATGCGCGCCGAGGCATGCGCCTCCGAGGTCTTGATCGGGATCTGCCAGCCCTGCCAGGAGCGCGCCTGGATGCCGATGCCCTGCAGCACGATCGCGAGCAGGCCCGAAGTGACCTGTTCGCCGGAGGCGACCACCGCGTCATATTCGCGCGCGTCGTGCATCGGCGAGGCATCGGTGCACCAGGCCACCAGCTCATTGGTCTTGCCGGACATCGCGGAGACGACGACGGCGACCTCGTGGCCCGCGTCGACCTCGCGCTTCACATGCTGCGCGACGTTGCGGATACGATCGATATTGGCGACGGATGTACCGCCGAATTTCATCACGAGGCGGCCCATGACGACGCGTCTATTCCTTTAAGAGGATAAGTAGGTTAACCCATGCCGAAAACCGCAAGCGCGGGGACCGAAACGCGCGTATACATAGCGCCGCGCCCGGGGGCAAGCCGGTAGGTAGGGGGCCCTCGAGTGTCTTTTGGGGGTGTTTTGACCGGTTGCGGGCGGGTTGTGGCGCACGGGTAACACGGGGCAACTCGAAGGCGGATTGGATGGGACGTTATATCGATGAGATCCTGCAGCCTGGCGAGAAGGTGCTGTATTCCACCAATGCGCACTGGATGTTCTATCTGCCGGCGATCGGGGCCTGGATCGTGGTGCTGGCGCTCTTGATCCTGTCGCGGATGACGACGGTCGACGGCCTCGTGATGGCCTGCTTTGCGGCCGCCGCCGTGGTCGCGGTCGCGGCGCTGTACTGGACCGCCGCGGCCTGGTTCCACCGCTGGACCACCGAAACCGACGTCACCAATTTCCGCGTGGTGCACAAGAGCGGCTTCATCAAGCGGCGTACCTTCGAGATGAGCCTCGACAAGGTCGAAAGCGTCGACGTCAACCAGAGCATCATGGGACGCCTGCTCAATTACGGCGACGTCACCATCCGCGGCGTCGGCGAGGGCATCGAGACCATCAGGACCATCGCCGCGCCGCTGTCGTTCCGCAATTCGATCACCGCGCGATAGGGGCGCGCGCAATCATGGCCACGCAATCAACTCTTTCCGGTTTCTCCGCCAGTTCCTCCGCCAATGCCTCCGCCAGCTCGGTCGATCCGGCCGAGGTCGCGAAATTCTCGAAACTGTCCGATGAATGGTGGGATCCGCGCGGCAAGATGGCGCCGCTGCACAAGATCAACCCGCTGCGCCTGACCTATATCCGCGACGCGGCCTGCCGCAAGTTCGAGCGCAACGCCAAGAGCCTCAGCTGCCTGTCCGGCCTGCGCCTGCTCGACATCGGCTGCGGCGCCGGCCTGTTGTGCGAGCCGTTCACGCGGTTAGGGGCCCAGGTGATCGGGATCGATCCGTCCGCCACCAACATCGCTGCCGCGAAGCTGCACGCCGACAAGGGCCATCTGTCGATCGACTACCGCTGCACCACGGTGGAGGAGATGGACGCCCGCGAGCGCTTCGACATCGTGCTGGCGATGGAGGTGGTCGAGCACGTCAATGACGTCGGCGCCTTCATCAAGCGCTGCGCTGTCATGCTCAAGCCCGGCGGGCTGATGGTGGTCTCGACCCTGAACCGCAACTTGAAGAGTTTTGCGCTGGCGATCGTCGGCGCCGAATACGTGCTGCGCTGGCTGCCGCGCGGCACCCATGAGTGGAGCAAGTTCGTCACCCCCGCCGAGCTCGAGCGCTATCTCGGCGACGTCAACCTCACCGTCACCGAACAGGCCGGCGTGGTCTACAACCCGCTCGCCGACAAATGGATCGTGTCGACCGACATGGACGTGAACTACATGGTGGTGGCGGAAGAGGTGTGAGTTGAGTGTCACGGCCTTGGCCACACAACAGGTGTCGTCCCTGCGAACACAGAATTCGTAGCCCGGATGGAGCGTAGCGTAATCCGGGACCCCTTCGTCCGCGGATGAGCTGGCCCCGGATTGCGCTTCGCTTCATCCGGGCTACGGAAGTTTGTGGACATCGCGCAATCCAGTCATGCGCCCACTCGGTTGACCGCGTCAGCGGCAATCGGCACGCTGGGCGTGTACTCCCGCCGGCATGCTTTCCTTATCCCCCATGTTCACGATCGCCTCGCTCTGGATTCCCTTCACCATCGTCGCTGCGTTCGGGCAGGTGGCGCGCAATGCGATGCAGCGGCATCTGACCGGGCCGCTCGGGACCTGGGGCGCGACCAATATCCGCTTCCTGTTCGGCCTGCCGTTCTCGGTGGTGTTCTTCGCGCTGGCGGTGCTGCTGACCGGCGATCGCGTGCCGTGGCCGTCATCGTCGTTCTGGCCGTGGCTGGTGACCGGCGCGCTCAGCCAAATCGTCGGCACCGGCTTCATGCTGCTGGCGATGAACGACCGCTCTTTCGTCGTCACCACGGCCTACATGAAGACCGAGGCGATCCAGACCGCGATCTTCGGCTTCATCTTCCTCGGCGACCATCTAACGACGACCAAGGTGATCGCGATCGTGATCGCGACCATCGGCGTCATCATCACCGCGCTGCGGCCCGGCGGGCAGAAGAGCTTTGCCGACCTGCGCCCGACCGTGCTCGGCCTCGGCGCCGCCGCAGTGTTCGCGATCTCGGCGGTGAGCTTTCGCGGCGCGATCATCGCGGTGCCCGGCGTCTCATTTGTCACGGCGGCCTCCTACACGCTGATGTGGAGCCTCCTCGTGCAGACGCTGATCCTGTCGGTCTATCTGTTGCTGCGCGCGCCCGACGTGCTGAGGTCGATCCTCAAGTTGTGGCGGCCCTCGATGTTCGCGGGCTTCATGGGCGCGTTCTCATCGCAATTCTGGTTCCTGGCGTTCGCGCTCACCGCCGCCGCCAATGTGCGCACGCTGGCGCTGATCGAGGTTCTGTTCGCGCAGGGCGTGGCCTATTTCTCGCTCAAGCAGCCGTTCTCGCTGCGCGAGATGTTCGGCATCGTCCTGATCGTGATCGGCGTCGCGCTCTTGATCGCCGCGTAATTACCCTTTCACCGCGATCAGCACCGCGCCCGCGGAGATCAGCGCGATCCCGAGCCAGCCATAGGCCGAGGGGCGTTCGCCGAGGAAGGTGGCGCCGAACAGCGCCACCAGCACCACGCTGAGCTTGTCGATCGGTGCGACGAGTGTGGCTGGTCCAAGCTTGAGCGCGCGGAAATAGCAGATCCATGACGCGCCGGTGCCGAGCCCGGACAGCAGCAGGAACAGCCAGCTCTTCGCCGAGATCGGCCCGGACTGGGCGAACTGTCCGGTCGCGAACAAGATGGCCGACAGCGTGATCAAGACGATCACGGTGCGGATCAGGGTGGCGAGATCGGAGTTGATGCCCTCGACGCCCACCTTGGCGAAGATCGCGGTAAGCGCGGCGAAGACGGCGGAAAGAAACGCCCAGACCTGCCAGGAGGAGAATGAGTCGGGGGGCATGCTCTTCCCAGATTGTCATTCCGGGGCGGTGCGCAGCACCGAACCCGGAATCTCGAGGTTGCGGCGCGAGATTCCGGGTTCACGCTTCGCGTGCCCCGGAATGACGCTGCGCGTCAATTCCGGTCTTCCGGCAGCGTCGGCAGCGGCGAGACCTCGACGCCTTCGTCGATCAGCGCGCGGGCCTCTTCGGGCGAGGCTTCGCCGTAGATTGGCCGGTGCTCGATATCGCCGTAGTGCATCTTGCGCGCTTCGTTGGGGAAGCGGTCGCCGACATTGTCGGCGTTCTTCACGATGTGGTCGCGCAGCTCCTTCAGCTTGCTGCGCAGCTCGCGCTCCTGCGCCATCATCAGCGACGTCGATTCATTGCCGGTCGCTTCGACGGGCGCGGCCAGCGCCGGCTGGGCCGGTTCGCGGCCCTTCTTGCTGACGATCTGCGGCGCCATGATCGCGCGCTCGATCTTGCTTGAGCCGCACGACGGGCAATCGATCAGGTGACGCCGCTCCTGCGATTCATAGGCCGAGGAGCTCTGGAACCAGCTCTCGAACTGGTGGCCGCGCTCGCAGCGCAGCGTGTAGCGGATCATGCCGAACCCCGGACGAGGTGCAGATGTTCCGGGCCGGCCTTGGGGTCGGCGATGCCGAAACGCCTGCCATGCTGCAGCGAGGGAATGGTCTTGCGCGCGGTCTCGACCTTGGCGGGGTCGATCTCGGCCAGGAACACGCCCGGCTCGACGCCGCCCTCGGCGAGGATCTCGCCCCAGGGGTCGATGATCAGCGAATGGCCGAAGGTCTCGCGCTTGTTCTCATGCAGGCCGGCCTGCGCTGCCGCGAACACGAAGCAGCCGGTCTCGATGGCGCGGGCGCGCAGCAGCGTGTGCCAATGCGCTTCGCCGGTCTTGCGGGTGAAGGCGGACGGCACGGTGAGGAACGATGCGCCGGCTTCGGCCAGCGCACGGTACAGCGCCGGGAAGCGCACGTCGTAGCAGATAGTCAGTCCGATCCGGCCCCAGGGCAGGTCGGAGATCACGGCAGTCTCGCCGGGCTGATAATTGGCCGATTCGCGGTAGCTTTCGCCGCCGGGCAAATCGATATCGAACATATGGATCTTGTCGTAGCTCGCGAGCAGATTGCCCTCGGGCCCGATCAGGAACGAGCGGTTGACCGCCTTCTCCGGCGAGTAGCGCAGCGCCAGCGAGCCGATATGCAGGTGGATCTTCAGCTCGGCGGCCAGCGCGCGATACGCCTTGAGCGACGTATCGTCCTCTTCGCTCGCCAAATGCTCGAACAGCGCCTTGCGGTTGAGCTGCATCATGTTGCTGACCTCAGGGGTCAGCACGTACTTGGCACCCTGCGCCGCCGCCTCGCGGATCAGCCGCGTGCCCTGCTCGAGGCTCGGCTCCGGCAGCAATCCGGTGCGCATCTGCACCATGGCGGCGGTGAAAATGTTCTCCGTCATCAGGCGCCGCCTCCGTTGCTGAGCAGGCCGTCGAGCTTGCCCTCGCGGTCGAGCGCGTAGAGCTCGTCGCAGCCGCCGACATGGGTCTTGCCGATGAAGATCTGCGGGAAGGTCGAGCCGGCACCGGCGCGGCCATACATCTCGTCGCGATAGGCCGGGTTGCTGGCGACGCTCAATTCGGTGAACGCGGCGTTCTTGCGCGTCAAAAGCGATTTGGCCGCGCTGCAATAACCGCAGCCCGGGCGGGTGTAGATTTCAATGGCAGCGGTCATGGTGCGCTCGGTTGAACCAGAATGTCAGATTATATGGGAGCGCGGTGGGTATCGACAACCCGGGCAAACACCAGCACGTCGACCTGCGCGGCTTTGGCGCGGAGCAGCGCCCGCGCGCAGGCGTCCACTGTCGCGCCCGAGGTCAGGACGTCGTCGATCAGGATCACGCGGCGGCCCTGGACGTCAGCCTTGCGTTCATCGGCGACCCCGAATGCGCCCTGGACATTGCTGGCGCGATCCTTGCGTGACAGCCCGATCTGCTGCTCGGTGGCGCGGATGCGCCGCAGCGCTTCGGCAGTCATTTTGACGCCGCTCTGGCGCGCGATCACCTTGGCGAGCGCCCCGGACTGGTTGTAGCGCCGGCTCCAGCCGCGCCGCCAATGCAGAGGAACCGGAACCAGCAGATCGGCGTCGTGGAGCAATTCCTTCCCCGCCCGCGCCATCCAGCGACCCATTGTGGGCGCCAGATCGGTGCGATCCTGGTATTTCAATGCGTGCACCAGCGTGCGCGCGACATCGTCATAGCGCACCGCTGCGCGGGCTCTGCTGTAGGCCGGCGGATTGGCGATCGCCTCCATCGACAGCAGCCCGGGGCCGGGATCGTAGACGAAGGGAATCCCGAGCCGCGGGCAGAACGGCGGCGCGATGAACGACAATCTGGCCCAGCAGGCCGCGCACACCCCCTCGCCATCGACCGGCTCGCGGCACGAAACGCATAGCGTCGGCAGCGCGATATCGAGCGCCAGCCGCGCCGTGCGCAGCCACGCGCCCCCGATCGCGCCAAGCGCGCGCTGGACGTGACCGGTAATGGAGCGTGTCGGTGATGCCTCGGCGTCCATGGCGGGCGAGGCTAGCGTTTGAGCAACGCCGGCTCAAGGCGCATTGCCTGCGGCGGCGGTCCGGCGTAACCAGCGGCATGACACCGAACCCGCCCTCAGCCCCCATCCTGTTCGACCGCGCCTTGCTCGGCGCGCGGCTGGCGCGCGCGCGGCGCGAGGGCGCGGCGACATTCCTGCTCGAGCGTGCCAGCGAAGACATGGCGGACCGCTTGCAGGCGGTATCGCGCAGCTTTTCGGCGGCGGCCGATGTCTGGACGCCGGGTGTCGGGCTCGCGGACGTCCTGCGCGGGCGTGTCGCCGCGGTCGATGCGATCGGTTTCAGCGAGGCGGAAGCGCTCGGTCTGGCGCCGGAGTCGCTCGATCTTGTGGTCTCCGCGCTGGCCTTCCAGTTCGTCAATGATCTGCCGGGCGTGCTGGCGCAGCTCCGCCGGGCGCTGAAGCCGGACGGGCTGCTGCTCGCTTCGATGCTCGGCGGCGATACGCTGACCGAGCTGCGGCAAAGCTTTGCCGCGGCGGAGGCGGAATGCGAGGGCGGGGCGTCGCCGCGCGTCGCACCGTTCGCCGATCTGCGCGATATCGGCGCGCTGTTGCAGCGGGCCGGCTTCGCGCTGCCGGTCACCGACGTCGACCGCGTCGTGGTGCGCTATTCAAGCGCGTTCGCGCTGATGGCTGACCTGCGACGCATGGGTGCGACCAATGTGCTGCGCGAGCGCCGGCACACCTTAACCCGCCGCGCCACCATGCTGCGGATGGCGCAGATCTACGGCGAACGCTTCGCCGATCCCGACGGCCGCATCCGCGCCACCTTCGACATCGTCTGGCTGTCCGGCTGGGCGCCGCATGAAAGCCAGCCGAAGCCGCTCAAGCCAGGGTCGGCGAAGGCGAGCCTTGAGGCGGCGGTGAAGGGGACGAAGCGCTAGGGACGCACGATGCTAGGGCTCCCTCTCCCGCTTGCGGGGGAGGGCAATTGCATATGGAATGAACCGATTCTTCCGCGCCGTCATGGCCGGGCTTGTCCCGGCCATCCACGTCTTTTCTCCGCGTGGAAACGAAGACGTGGATGCCCGGGACAAGCCCGGGCATGACGAGTTTGTGGGAACTCCGATCGCCTCAAACGGCCATATGCGATTGCCCTGTCCTTGCGGGAAAAGGCGAGTGGAGCTTGCACGATTTCGGAATAATGGAATTATGCCGGTGAGTTGCCCGACGTGTCAAGTCGCCTGGTCGGACGCCGGCCACCGCCACCTGCTTTGCATGGGGTTGTTTTCGATATTTTGGCAGCGCGCCTCCCTCGCAAGCGGAAGAGGCGAAGAGGATCACAGCAACAGATCGATCAGATGCGGCAGCAGCGGGATGTCCGCGGGCGGCATCGGGTAGTCGCGCAGCTTGCTTGCGCGGACCCAGGCGAGGTTCTGGCCCTCGCGCGCCACCGCGATGCCCTCCCAGCGCCGGCAGATGTAGAGCGGCATCAGCAGATGGAAGGTCTCGTAGGCATGGCTGGCGAAGGTCAGCGGCGCGAGGCACGGCTCGCTCACGGTGATGCCGATCTCCTCATGCAGCTCGCGGATCAGGGTCTGCTCCGGCCGCTCGCCGGGCTCGATCTTGCCGCCGGGGAATTCCCACAGGCCGGCCAGCGCCTTGCCCTCGGGGCGCTGCGCCAGCAGCACGCGCTTGTCGGCATCGACAAGCGCGCAGGCGACGACGAGGGTCAGCTTGATGTCAGCCATGCGGCGGGGGATTCCTTCCAGTCTGCAAGCTTTCATTAACCAGCAACGCGCTGTCAGCCAAACGATTTATGCCCGCGCGGCTTTCCGCGATCGCGATAAGCCGGCCTTAATTCGTATCCGGCAGGGTGAAGGTTCTCATTTATCTGCCCATCATATTCTTTGCCGACATAACCCATGAGCACCTTGATCCGGACCATCAGCCGTTTCCGTCGCGATCGCTCCGGCAACATCGCAATGACCTTTGGCCTCGCTGTGCTGCCGCTCGTCGTCGCGGTCGGATGCGCGGTCGACTATTCCCGCGCCAACCAGATCCGCAGCAAGCTGATATCGGCCGCCGACGCCGCGAGCGTCGGATCGATCGCCAAGGCATCGCCCGGCTTCATCGCCGCCGGCGCCATGACCTCGGACGGCGAGATCCAGGCGGGCGAAGCCGATGCGGCCAAGATCTTCAACGGCAACATCTTGAACCAGAACAGCTTCACGCTGACCAGCGTGACGCCGACCATGACCAAGACCGGCGGGGTCATCACCTCGACGGTCAAGTTCACCGCCGATGTCCCGACCATGTTCCTCGGCGTGATCGGACAAAGCAAGATGACGGTGACCGGCGCGTCGACCTCGACCGCGAACATGCCGCTCTATATCGATTTCTATCTCCTGCTCGACAACTCGCCGTCGATGGGGGTTGCGGCGACGCCCGCCGACGTGACCAAGATGGTCAACAACACGTCCGACAAGTGCGCCTTCGCCTGTCACGACTACAACGACGCCAACAACTACTACAATCTCGCCAAGACGCTCGGCGTGACGACGCGGATCGACGTGCTGCGCAGCGCGACCCAGCAATTGATGGACACGGCCGCGAACACCGCGACCTATGCCAGCCAGTACCGGATGGCGATCTACGATTTCGGCGCCTCGTCGAAGACGATCGGCCTGCGCGCACTGTTCTCGCTGTCGACCAGCCTGTCGAGCGCCAAGACCGCGGCCGGCAACATCGACCTGATGGGCGTCTACGGCAACAACGATTCCTACACCGCCGACAAGGACAGCCAGTTCTCGAAGGTGCTTCCGGCCATCAGCAACGCGATCAGCGCGCCGGGCCCGGGCACGGCGGCGGCGCCGATGAAATACCTGTTCTTCGTGTCCGACGGCGTGGCTGACGAACCGAATTCAAGCTGCCTGAAGCCGGTCAGCGGCGGCAATCGCTGCCAGTCGCCGATCAATCCGGCGTTGTGCACGGCCATCAAGAACCGCGGCATCAAGATCGCGGTGCTCTACACGACTTACCTGCAGCTGCCGACCAACGGCTGGTACATGACCTGGATCGATCCGTTCAACCAGGGCCCGTTCGGCCCGTCGCCGAACAGCCAGATCGCGCAGAACATGCAGGCCTGCGCGTCGCCGGGCTTCTATTTCGAGGTCAGCCCGACGCAAGGCATCGCCGACGCGATGAACGCGCTGTTCAAGAAGGCCGTCGCCGACGCGCGGATCAGCAGCTAGCGAAGCGCACACGCTCTATCACCGTCACCCTGAGGAGGCCGCAAAGCGGCCGTCTCTCTCGAAGGGTCGACGGCCAGGGTTTCTCTATGCGGCGCTCTCGTGGCCGTGCATCCTTCGAGACGCGCTACGCGCTCCTCAGGATGACGGGTAGGAAGGTGTGCGATTAAGACCGGTAATCTCCGTTGATCGCGACGTATTCCTTGGTGAGGTCGCAGGTCAGCACGCGGTCTTTGGCCTTGCCGAGGCCAAGCGCGACCTTGATCTGGATCTTCGGCGCCTTCATCGCCTCCGACACCTCTTTCTCGTTGTAGGAGGGGTCGCGCGCGCCGCTCTTGGCGACGCGGATGCCGTTGAAGGAGATCGAGAGCTTGTCGCGGTTGGCAGGTTCGCCGGCCTTGCCGACCGCCATCACCACGCGGCCCCAATTGGCGTCCTCGCCGGCGATCGCGGTCTTCACCAGCGGCGAATTGGCGATCGACATCGCGATTCTGCGCGCCGACGGTTTGGTGGTGGCGCCCTCGACCACGACCTCGACCAGCTTGCGGGCGCCTTCGCCGTCGCGCGCCACCTGCTCGGACAGATCGGCGAGGATCTGCTGGAACGCCTTGGTGAAGGCCTTCAGCCGCGGGTCGCCGGCGCGCGAGATCTTCGGCGCGCCGTTGGCAGCGGCTGCGCCGGTTGCAAATGCCAGCAACGTGTCCGAGGTCGAGGTGTCGCCGTCGATGGTCAGCGCATTGAAGGTGTCCTCGACGCCGGCCTTGAGCAGGGATTGCAGCACCGAGGCCGACAGCGGCGCGTCGGTGAAGATGAACGACAGCATGGTCGCCATGTCGGGCATGATCATGCCGGCGCCCTTGGCCATGCCGTTGATCGTCACCTTGGCCTTGCCGAGCTTGACGGTCGCGGTGGCGACCTTCGGAAAGGTGTCGGTGGTCATTATTGCCTTCGCTGCGTCCATCCAGCGATCGGGGGTCGCGGTCTCCGCGAGCTGCGCCAGCACGCCGTCGAACTTGGTGGCGTCGAGCGGCTCGCCGATCACGCCGGTGGAGGCGAGGAACACGTCCGATGTCGAGCAGCCGACCGCCTTCGCCGCGATCTGCGCGGTCAGCGCGGTCGACGCCTTGCCGGTCTTGCCGGTGAAGGCGTTGGCGTTGCCGGAATTGACCACCAGCGCGCGCGCAGCGCCGCCCTGCAGCTTGGCGCGGCACCATTCGACCGGCGCCGACGGGCACTTCGACTTGGTGAAGACGCCGGCCACCGCGGTGCCCTTGTCGAGCAGCGCGAGCAGCACGTCGGTGCGCCCCTTGTAGCGGATGCCGGCGGCAGCGGTCGCAAGCCGCACACCCGCGATCACGGGCATCTCGGGAACGTCGGGCGGGGCGAGGGGGGAGACGGCGGTGGACATCGGCAAGCTTCCGGCTACGGGGAGGGAAGCGCTCCATAACATCTCGCCGCAAGAAGCGGGAGAGGGCTGCGATGCGAACGCGCTGTCATGAATCGTTCAAGGAAGCGGTAGCGCGACGAATGTGTAGCCCGGATGGAGCGAAGCGCAATCCGGGACGAGTCCCTCCGCGGCAACAGACCCCGGATTTCGCTGCGCTTCATCCGGGCTACGAGGACGGGCTAAAAAAGCAAAATGGCCGGGACGAGCCCGGCCATCGCGCATTGAAGCTATCGACGTCGCAAAGCTTACTTCTTCGCCGGCGCCATCTTGTTGTCGGCCGGCTTCGGCGCGTCCTTGGCGGCATCCGCCGGCGCGGCCGCATCGGCCGGCTTGTCCATGCGCTCGACCTTGGCGGCCTCGCGCAGCTTGGCGACATAGTCGGCCTGGGCCTTGCGGGTCACATAGGTCTCGATCTGGGCCTTCACCTGCTCGAAGTCGGGCGCCTTGCGGTTGCGCTTTTCCTCGACCTTGATGATGTGCCAGCCGAACTGCGACTTGACCGGATCGGAGATCTTGCCCGGCTCGAGCGAGAAGGCGACCGCGGAGAATTCCGGCACCATCTGCTCCTTGGTGAAGAAGCCGAGGTCGCCGCCGTCGGAGGCGCCGGGGTCCTTGGACTTCTTCTTGGCGAGCTCGCCGAAGTCGGCGCCCTTGTCGAGCTCGGCCTTGATCGCCTTGGCCTCGTCCTCGGTCTCGACCAGGATGTGGCGGGCGCGCACCTCCTGCTCGCCTGTGATCTGCTTGGCGGCCTCCTCATAGACCTTCTTCATGGCGTCGTCGGTGGTCGCGGCCTTGCCCTCGCTGGCAAGCAGGCTGTCCATCAACAGGCGGTTGCGGGTGAAGGCGAGCCGCTTCTTGAAGTCGTCATTGTTCTCGATCTTCTTGTCCTCGGCGGCCTTGGACACGATCTTCATGTCGATCAGGAAGGACAGCACGTTGTCCTTGCGGGTCGAGGGGTCCATCTGCTGCAGGCTCTGGCCGAGTTCCTCCTCGGCGAGCGCCACGTCGCTGGCGTGGATCTCCGAGCCGTTGACCTTCGCCAGCACCGGATCGGATTCCGCGGCCCGGACCGGGAGGCCGGCAGCCAGCACTGCGACAAGACAGCCCGTCGCGGCCAGGGTGGCGAGGCCGAGGCGCAGGCCGGTTTTGGTTTCCGGGGGCGAGGTGGTCATGCAAAATCCTTGTCTCAAAGGGGGGAAGCTCGAGCGGGGCGGACACTCGCCCAATCGTGTTACATTGGCAACGCGAAAGTCTTGTCAAAATGATGAATTCCTTGACATCTTGCCAGCGTTGACAACCCCCCGACCGGGCCATATCTCTGGCCAACCGCGTCAGCGGCGAGAGCGCTTATTTTGCTGCGTTTTTCGCCGTTGAACCCAGGATGGCCTGTTTCCCACTCAATTGGCGGAGGAGCCCCCGGGCCGGGGCTCGAACCGTAGCGCGTCACGTTGAGTTGATAGGCGATCCGGCGGACCATCTCAGGCTGTAATCCAAGACTGAATTCCAAGTTGAATTCCAACACTGAACGAAGACCGAACTCGAGACCGAAGAACAGGAATTTCGCATGATCGGCGCGCTCGCCCGCAAGTTTTTCGGCTCCGCCAACGACCGTCGGGTCAAGGGGTATCAGTCCCGCGTCAACGCCATCAACGCGCTGGAGCCCGAGCTCGTCAAACTGACGGACGATCAGCTCAAGGCCCGCACCGCCGAGTTCAAGCAGCAGCTCGCCAGCGGCAAGACGCTGGACGACATCCTGGTTCCGGCCTTCGCCACCGTACGCGAGGCCGCCAAGCGGACGCTCGGCCAGCGCCATTTCGACGTTCAGCTGATCGGCGGCATGGTGCTGCACGAGGGCGACATCGCCGAGATGAAGACCGGCGAAGGCAAGACGCTGGTCGCGACGCTCGCGGTCTACCTGAACGCGCTCGCCGGCAAGGGCGTCCACGTCGTCACCGTCAACGACTACCTCGCCCGCCGCGACTCCGGCTGGATGGGCCAGATCTACGCCTTCCTGGGGCTGACCACCGGCGTGATCGTGCACGGCCTCGACGACGCCGAGCGCAAGGCTGCCTATGCCTGCGACATCACCTACGGCACCAACAACGAATACGGCTTCGACTATCTGCGCGACAACATGAAGTACCGCCTGGAGGACATGGTCCAGCGCGAGCACTATTACGCGATCGTCGACGAGGTGGACTCGATCCTGATCGACGAGGCGCGCACGCCGCTGATCATCTCCGGCCCGCTCGACGACCGCTCGGATTTCTACAACACCATCGACACCTTCATGCCGAATCTCGCCAAGAAGGACGACTACGAGGTCGACGAGAAGCAGCGCACGGTGACGCTGACCGAAGCCGGCATGGAGAAGCTGGAGAACCTGCTGCGCGACGCCGGCCAGCTCAAGGGCGACTCGCTGTACGACGTCGAGAACGTCTCCGTCGTGCATCACGTCAACCAGGCGCTGCGCGCGCACACGCTGTTCACGCGCGACAAGGACTACATCGTCCGCGACGACGAGGTCGTCATCATCGACGAGTTCACCGGCCGCATGATGCAGGGCCGCCGCTATTCGGAAGGCCTGCACCAGGCGCTGGAGGCCAAGGAGCACGTCACGGTCCAGCCCGAGAACCAGACGCTGGCCTCGATCACCTTCCAGAACTATTTCCGGATGTACCAGAAGCTGTCCGGCATGACCGGCACGGCGCTGACCGAAGCCGACGAACTGTTCGACATCTACAAGCTCGAGGTCGTGGAGATCCCGACCAACCTGCCGGTGGCGCGCCTCGACGAGGACGACGAGGTCTACCGCACCCAGAACGAGAAATACGCCGCGATCCTTGCCGAGATCGAGCGCGCCAACAAGCGGCTGCAGCCGGTGCTGGTCGGCACGGCGTCGATCGAGAAGTCGGAAGTGCTGGCCGAGTACCTGAAGAAACACGGCTACAAGCAGATCGACTTCACGTCCGAATCCGGCATGGAGAAGCTCTACGCCGCCGCGCGTGCCGGCAAGCCGGCAAAGCTGTTCGCGGTGCTGAACGCGCGCTTCCACGAGCAGGAAGCCTATATCGTCGCGGAAGCCGGCGTGCCGGGCGCGATCACGATCGCGACCAACATGGCCGGCCGCGGCACCGACATCAAGCTCGGCGGCTCGCTCGAGATGCGGATCCAGCAGGAGACCGCCGGGATCACGGATGAGGCCGAGAAGGCCAAGAAGATCGAGCAGATCAAGGCCGACATCGAGCGCTTCCGCGAGATCGTGCTGAAGGCGGAAGAGGATTTCGAGGTCGAGCCCGCCAAGGGCAACAAGCCCGCGAAAACCGTGAAGAAGCCGGGCGGCCTCTACATCATCGGCTCCGAGCGTCACGAATCCCGCCGCATCGACAACCAGCTGCGCGGCCGTTCCGGCCGTCAGGGCGATCCCGGCCGCTCGAAGTTCTTCCTGTCGCTGGAAGACGACCTGATGCGCATCTTCGGCTCCGACCGGCTCGACAGCATGCTGCAGCGGCTCGGCCTGCAGGAAGGCGAAGCCATCATCCATCCCTGGATCAACAAGGCGCTCGAGAAGGCGCAGCAGAAGGTCGAGGCGCGCAACTTCGACATCCGCAAGAACCTCTTGAAGTTCGACAACGTCCAGAACGACCAGCGCAAGGTGATCTTCGACCAGCGCGTCGACCTGATGAAGGACGACAGCGTCGTCGAGACCGTGACCGACATGCGCCATGCCTTCGTCGAGGACGTGGTCGCCAAATACATTCCCGAGCACGCCTATGCCGAGCAGTGGGACACCGCCGGCCTCAAGGACGAGCTGAAGCGCGTGCTCGATGTCGATCTGCCGGTCGACGAATGGGCCAAGGAAGAGGGCATCGCCGACGAGGAGCTGCTGACGCGCATCGAGACCCATGTCGACGAGCGCATGGCCGCCAAGGTCGCGCAATGGGGTCCCGACGTGATGCGTTACGTCGAGAAGACCATCCTGCTGCAGACGCTGGACCATCTCTGGCGCGAGCACCTGATCATGCTCGACCATTTGCGCCAGGTGATCGGCCTGCGCGGCTATGGCCAGCGCGATCCGTTGCAGGAGTACAAGACCGAGGCCTTCAACCTGTTCCAGGAGATGAGCGCGCATCTGCGCGAGGCCGTCACCGCGCAGCTGATGCGGGTCGAGATCGTGCCGCCGGAGGAGCCGCCGCAGCCGCTGCCGCTGATGGAAGCGCACAAGCTCGATCCCAACACCGGCGAGGACGAGTTCGCGCAGGCCCGCCTGACCGAAGCGACCTACGCCCAGGCCTCGCTGGCGCCGGGGATGATTGCCACCGACCGCGATCCGAACGATCCGGCGAGTTGGGGCAAGGTCGGCCGCAACGAGGACTGTCCCTGCGGGTCAGGCAAGAAGTACAAGCACTGCCACGGCCGGTACGCGTAGCCGCCGCGCGCGCTGAGGCGGCGGGCGACTGGCCCGCGCCCGTCGAGCCGCATCGCTCTCAGCCGGCGAAGGCCTTGTCGAGATCGGCGATCACGATCTTCTGCATCTTCAGCATCGCCTGCATCGCGCGGTCGGCTGCCTTGCGATCGGGGGCGCTGAGATAGCGGCCGAGCGCGGTCGGGATCACCTGCCAGGACAGGCCGAAGCGGTCCTTGAGCCAGCCGCAGCGCGATTCCTGGCCGCCGTCGGTGAGCTTCTCCCAGAAGTAGTCCACCTGCTCCTGGGTCTCGACGCTCAGGAAGAACGACACCGCCTCGTTGAACTTGTGCTGCGGCCCGCCATTGAGCGCGTGGAACCGCTGCCCCTCGAGCTCGAAGCTCGCCATGAAATCGCTGACGGTCTCGATCTTGGCGTTCGGAAACACCGATTGGTAGAAGGCGACGGCATCGCGGACGTTGTTGTCGAGCCAGAGGAACGGCGTGATCGAAGTCATGACGGGAAGTCCTCGCTAATTGTCGATCGGGGAAGCCTGCGCGACGGCGCGCGAAGGCTGCGCCGCAGGGCGCGCCCCAAGGACGCACCAAACCGCTGCATCCCGACATTTCCTGCCGGTCTTTTTTCGATGGTTTCGGCAGGAGCGCGCCGGGCCGGCGCGGCCTTAATTGGCGCTGCCGATCAGGCTTTCCAGCAGGCGCTTGAGCTCGGTGGTCGACTTGTCGCCATAGCTCTCGACGATGTGCTCCTCCTGGCTCACCGCGAGCGAGTTGAGCCGCCGGCACAGCGCCTTGCCGCGGTCGGAGACGAACATCAGCACCTTGCGGCGATCCTTGGGATCCTGGACGCGATAGACCAGCGCGTCCGACACCATGCGGTCGATCATCTTGGTCAGCGTCGGATGGTTGAGCAGCACAGCATCCGCAAGCTCGCCCATCGAGTGGCCGTTGCCGTCGGACAGCACCTTCAGGATGCGCCACTGCTCGACCGGCACGCCTTCCTTGGCGAGCCGCGTCTCCAACTGCCGGTTGATCTCCCGGTTGGCTTGCGCCAGCAGGTAGGCGAGATGTTCGGTGATCGGGGAATTTTCTTTCGGCGGTTTAGCCACGGCGTGAGACCTGGTTCCTGACCCGGTGAATGAATGTCCGGCAACTCATGCCGTTTCTATATGCACTTCAATTGTTGAATATTCAATATTTTCACCTAGGATATTCCCCCAACCAAGGGGCGGATGCCGCGACCGCCCGCTGGCTGCGTTGCGTACTGCTTCCCAGACAGGAGTTGGCGTGCTCTCGACGGTCTCTTCCCAGGCGTATGGCGGCTTGCCCGTCGCGCCGCCGCTGCTGTTTCGAAATCCGTCGTCCTGCGCGGCCGATCTCGCTTTGACCGTCAAGCCGGGGTCCTCGCGCCGTGGCGGCACCGACAGCAAGCTTCGAATCGGCAATTTCATCACCTTCTCGGGCGCGCCCGGCATCTGGGGGCCGATCTCCGCCAACAGCGTCATGCTCGCGGTCGCCGAGATCAACCGCCGCGGCGGCATCCGCGGCCGCGAGGTCGAATTGTCGATGTACGACGCCGGCGGCCCGATCGAGGAGGTGGTGCGCCGCGCCGAGCGGGCGATCGCGTTCGACGAGATCGACGTGATCATGGGCTCGCATATCTCGGCGGTGCGCCTCGCGCTGCGCAAGGTCACGGCCGGCCGCATCCCCTATGTCTACACGCCGGTCTATGAGGGCGGCGAGCGGACGCCGGGGGTGATGGCGATCGGCGAGACGCCGCGCGCGGAAAGCCGGCCGGCGATCCACTGGCTCACCGAGGTCAAGAAGGCGCAGCGCTGGTACCTGATCGGCAGCGATTATGTCTGGCCCTGGCAGTCGCATCGCGCGGTGAAGCGCTACATCAAGGAGGCCGGCGGCCACGTCGTCGGCGAGGAATTCGTTCCGCTCGGCGAGGACAATCACGAGCCGCATCTGGCGCGGATTCGCGCAGCACGGCCAGATGTCGTGCTGATCACCCTGATCGGCACCGACAGCATCACCTTCAACCGTGCCTTCGCCGAGGCCGGGCTTGCCGCGACCACGCTGCGTTACGCTGGCGCGATGGACGAGACCGTGATGCTCGGCATCGGCCCCGACTCGACCCAAAACCTGTTCTGCGCCTCCGGCTATTTCGGCTGCATCGATTCGTGCGCCAATGACGACTTCCGGACCAGCTACCGCGCGATGTTCGGGGCGCATGCGCCGCCGATCGGCTCGGTAGGGCAGTCCAATTATGAGGGGATGCGCTTTCTCGAGGCGGCGGCCAATCAGGCGCGCTCGCTGTCGATCGGACCGCTGTCCGCCGCGGCGCACAATCTCGTCTACAGCGGTGCCCGCGGCACCGTCACAATTCGCGACGGCCGCGCCGAGATGCCGATCTATCTTGCCGAGGCCGACGGTCTCGACTTCAATGTGATCAGGACGATCTAGATGGACCGGGCGATGCCGCGCTCGCCGCGCGGCTTGCCGGTGCCAGACAGGAGCAGGTGTGCATTCGACGCCCTACGTCATGGCCCGAACCTTGAGCAACAGGTATGGCGGCCTTCCATGCCCGCCTTCCCTGCTGTTCCGGAACCTGACGTCGGCGCGGTCCGATCGGGTGTTTTCTCCGATGGATCGGGACGGTTTCGGTCCGCGCGGTGCGCGCAGCCGGCTGCGGATCGCCGGCTTCGTCTGCTGCACCGGTTCGCCCGGGATGTGGGGACCGGCCGCGACCTCGAGTGCACAGCTCGCCGTCGCCGACATCAACCGGCGCGGCGGCATCCTCGGCCGCGAGGTCGAGTTCTCGGTCTATGACGCCGGCGGACCGATCGAGGACGTGCTCGATCGCGCCGAGCAGGCGATCGCGTCCGACGATGTCGATCTCATCATGGGCATGCACACCAGCGCGGTGCGCGTCGCGCTGCGCGGCCTGATCACCCGCAGCAAGATCCCCTACATCTACACGCCGGTCTATGAAGGCGGCGAGCGGACGCCGGGCGTCATCGCGATCGGCGAGACGCCACGCTGGCAGAACCGGCCGTCGATCCACTGGCTGGCCGAGGCGAAGCGCGCTTCGCGCTGGTACCTGATCGGCAGCGACTATGTCTGGCCATGGCAGTCGCACCGCGCGGTGAAGCGTTACATCAAGGAGACCGGCGGTCTCGTGGTCGGCGAGGAGTTCGTGCCGGTCGGCGAGGATAATCACGACGCGCAGCTGGAACGCATCCGCGCCGCGAAACCCGATGTCGTGCTGATCTCGCTGATCGGCACCGATAGCGTGACCTTCAACCGCGCCTTCGCCGATGCCGGCCTTGCCGCCACCACGCTGCGCTTTGCCGGCTGTTTCGACGAGACGGCGCTGCTCGGCATCGGCGCCGACAAGACCGAGAACCTTTACTGCGCCTCCGGCTATTTCCCCTCCGTCGGCTCACGCGAAGGCGACGATTTCAGGGACCGCTATCGCGCGATGTTCGGTGCGTTCGCGCCGCCGGTCGGCTCGTGCAGCGAGTCCGCCTATGAAGGGTTCTGCCTGCTCGAGGCCGCCGCCAAGCGCGCCGGCACGCTGGACATGCGGCCGCTGCTCGCGGCGGCGGACAACCTCGTCTATCGCGGCCCGCGCGGTCCGGTCACGGTGCGCAGCGGCCATGCCAGGATGCCGATGTATCTTGCCGAAGCCGACGGTCTCGACTTCAGGGTGATCAAGCCGATCTGAGCAGTGCGACAGCGTCGCCGGAAGGTTTTGCGAAATAATACTTGAAAAGGAAAATATTTCCGTTTTCAATACAGCAACGGGGTGAGCGGTTCGCGCGGGCAGCGCGCCGCTGCACCTGCGTCGAGGGATCAAATCCAAAGATCAAAAGCTATCAGGAGAGCGCCGTGACCGTCGTCCTTCCCACGCCAACGCAACTTCGTGCCGTCGCCGAGCAGTGCGGCCTGTCACTGACCGATGAGGATGTGGCCTCGTTCCGGGGCCTGATGCAGGGCTCGATCGACGCCTACAACGTGATCGCCGCGATGCCGGACGAACTGCCTGCGGTGAAATATCCGCGCACGCCCGGCTATCGCCCGGCGCCAGAGGAGAACCCGCGCAACGCCTGGTACTACAAGTCGACCGTGAAGGGCGCGGCGTCCGGCAAGCTCAAGGGCAAGACGGTGGCGCTGAAGGACAACATCATGCTGGCCGGCGTGCCGATGACGAACGGCTCGTCGACGCTGGAAGGCTATATCCCCGATTTCGACGCCACCATCGTCACGCGGATGCTCGATGCCGGCGCCGAGATCGCCGGCAAGACCCATTGCGAGCACTTCTGCCTGTCCGGCGGCAGCCACACCAACTCTTACGGAGCGGTGCACAATCCGCACAAGATGGGCTATTCGGCCGGCGGCTCGTCGTCGGGCTCCGGCGTCGTGGTCGCGCTCGGCGAGGTCGACATGGCGATCGGCGGCGACCAGGGCGGCTCGATCCGCATGCCGTCCTCGTTCTGCGGCACCTACGGCATGAAGCCGACCTGGGGCCTCGTGCCCTATACCGGCATCATGCCGATCGAGATCTTCGTCGACCACACAGGACCGATGACCGCAACGGTGGAGGACAACGCGCTGCTGCTCGAGGTGATCGCCGGCGACGACGGCTACGATCCGCGCATCAAGGCGCCCAAGGTCGAGGATTACACCAAGGCGCTGGGCAAGGGCATCAAGGGCATGAAGATCGGCATCCTCAAGGAAGGCTTCGAGCAGCCGACCGCGGAAGCCGCGGTCAATGAAAGCGTGCGCGAGGCGGCCAAGCGCTTCAAGGATCTCGGCGCCTCGGTCGACACCGTGTCGATCCCGATGCACATGGTCGGCCCCGCGATCTGGACCCCGATCGGCACCGAAGGCCTGACCCAGACCATGATGTTCGGCGACGGCTACGGCCTCAGCCGGCCCGACCTCTATTCGACCTCGCTGATGGACTTCCATCGCGGCTGGCGCCGCCAGGCGGACTCGCTGTCGGAGACCACCAAGCTGTTCATGATGCTCGGCACCTACATCAACAACAATTTCGGTCCGCGCTTCTACGGCAAGGCGCTCAACATCTCCCGCCGCCTCACCGCGGCCTATGACAAGGCGTTCAAGGATTACGACTTGCTGCTGCTGCCGACCACGCCGATGAAGGCGCCGGCGCTGCCGGCGGCCAATGCCAGCCGCGAGGACTATGTCGCCCGTGCGCTCGAGATGATCACCAACACCGCGCCGTTCGACATCACCCACCACCCGGCGATGTCGCTGCCCTGCGGCATGGTCGACGGCCTGCCGGTCGGGTTGATGCTGGTCGGCCGGATGTTCGAGGAATCCACCATCTACCGCGCCGCGCACGCCTTCGAGCAGGCCGGCGACTGGAAGAAGATGTGAGGCGCCGCTTGTTGCAGACGCAGGCTGGATGGATCGAACGCCGGATCGAACGACATGGCTAGCACTTTTGCCGCGGCGTTCGAGATCGTGAGCTTCGGCGCGATCATCGTGCTGGTGGTGCTCGGGCTCGGCATCATCGCCAGCATGATGGGCATCTTTAACTTCGCGCAGGGCGAGTTCGTCCTGCTCGGGGCCTATGTCACCTATCTGGCCTACGCCCACGGCGCACCGGTCTGGGCCGGCATGGTCGCGGCGCCCTTCGTGGTCGGCGCGATCGGCTTCGTGCTCGAGGCGCTCATAATCCGGCGCTTCTACGCCGCGCCGATCGTGGCGATGCTCGGCACCTATGCGCTCGGCCTGATCATCCGCGAAAGCGTGCGCGGCCTGATCGGCGGCTTCTATCTCACGGTGCCGGAGCCGATCGGCGGCTCGATCGACCTCGGTTCGGTCCACATCTCGGCCTGGCGCTTCACCATCATCGTGATCACGCTGTTGGTGATGGGTGGCTGCTATCTCTTGCTGGCGCGCACCTCGTTCGGGCTTCGGGTCCGCGCCACGCTGGAGAATCCGGCGCTGGCGCGCGCGTCGGGCATCTCGACGCCCCTGATCTACGGGGCAACCTTCGCGTTCGGCGCGGCGCTGGCCGGACTTGCCGGCGCGCTGATTGTGCCGGTGTTCAGCCTGTTCGCCGATCTCGGCATCCGCTTCCTGATCCAGGGCTTCGTCGCCGTGATGGTCGGCGGGGTCGGCTCCTTCATCGGTCCGGTCGCCGGCGCCGGTGTGATCGGCACGCTCAGCGCGGCGCTGCCTTGGGTGATGTCTCCTGTCGTCGCCGACGTCCTGGTCTTCGTGCTCGCCATTGCCTTCATCAAATTCCGCCCGCAGGGCCTCATATCGGGAAAAGGGGTTTAGTCAGATGTTCGATCGCACCAATCTCACGCGCCGCCGCTTCATGAGCAATTTCGCGTTCGCGACCGGCGCGCTCGCGACCGGGGTCGGCAGCTGGGTGGTCAGGCCCGACTGGGCCAACGCAGCGGAGGGACCGATCAAGGTCGGCATCGCGACCGACCTGACCGGCCCGATCGCCTATGCCGGCAACGCCGACGCCAACGTCGCCAAGATGGTGATCAAGGAGATCAACGCCGGCGGCGGCCTGCTCGGCCGGCCGCTCGAGCTCTACATCGAGGACACTGCCTCGAACGAATCGGTCGCGGTCGGCAATGTCCGCAAGCTGATCCAGCGCGACAAGGTCGACATGGTGCTCGGCGGAATCACCTCGTCGATGCGCAATGCGATCAAGGATCCGATCGTGGCGCGCGGCAAGACGCTCTACATCTATCCGCAGCTCTACGAAGGCAAGGAGTGCACGCCCTATCTGTTCTGCACCGGACCGACCCCGGCGCAGCAGTGCGACACCTTCATTCCCTGGCTGATCAAGAACGGCGGCAAGAAGTTCGCGCTGCCGAGCGCCAACTATGTCTGGCCGCACACGCTCAACGTCTACGCCCGCAAGGTGATCGAATCGAACGGCGGCGAGGTGGTGTTCGAGGAATACTACCCGCTCGACCAGGTCGACTTCTCGGCCACCGTGAACCGCGTCATCTCCAACAAGGTCGACGTCGTGTTCAACACCGTGATCCCGCCCGGCGTCGGCCCGTTCTTCAAGCAGCTTTATGAAGCCGGCTTCCTCAAGAACGGCGGGCGGCTCGCCTGCGTCTACTATGACGAGAACACGCTCAACATCAATCAGGCCAACGAGATCGAGGGCCTTGCGAGCTGCCTCGACTATTTCAAGGTGCTGACCAAGGAGGATCCGTTCGACGCCAAGCTCCAGGCAGCCTATGAGAAGGATTTCCCCGGCAACTTCCTGTTCGCGGCCGGCAGCGCCGCCACCGGAACCTATCGCGGCCTCAAGCTGTGGGAGGCGGCGGTCAAGGAGGCCGGCAAGGTCGACCGCGACTCCGTTGCGGCCGCGCTCGACCACGCCAAGATCGCCGAAGGGCCGGGCGGACCGGCGGAGATGGTGCCGGGCAAGCGTCACTGCAAGATGAAGATGTACACCGCTGTTGCCAAAGGCGGGAACTATGAGATCGTCGCGCGCAGCGACGGTCTCGTTGATCCCAAGGAATGCTGAGCGATCCATGGTTGGAGCAAGAGAGGCTGTCGCACGCGTCGGTGAGGAACCAGATGTCGTGACGGGCGAGGGTGCACCGGCCGCAAGCGCGCCGGCGGGACGGGTATCGGCAGGATGGAAGGTCCTGCCGATCGTGGAAGGGCTGGTGCTGCTGATCGCACTGGTCCTGCCATGGGTGCTGCAGGACTATCTGACGGTGTTCGCCACCCGCGTGGTGATCCTCGCGTTGTTCGCCCTGTCGTTCGACCTGGTGTGGGGCTATGCCGGCATCATGAGCTTCGGCCAGGCGCTGTTCTTCGGCGCCGCCGGCTACGGCGTGGCGCTCTTGGCGCGCGATCTCAACGTCACCTCGATCCTCCTGATCCTGCCTGCCGGAACGCTGATCGGGCTCACCGCGTCGCTGCTGCTCGGCGGCTTCCTGCTGCTCGGGCGTTATCCCTCGAGCGTGATCTTCGTCTCGCTCGGCACCCTCACCGGCTCCTATGCCGCGGACCGGCTGGCGCGCGGCTGGTACTATCTCGGCGGCCAGAACGGCATCCCGTCGATCCCGCCGCTCACCCTCGGCAGCTACGAGTTCGAGGAGGGGCCGATCTACTACTACATGGTGCTCGGCATCCTCGTGGTCGTCTATCTGCTCTGCCGCTTCCTGGTCCGCTCGCAATTCGGCCTCGCGCTCGCCGGCCTGCGCGAGAACGAGCAGCGCATCGCCTTCTTCGGCTACAAGGCGCAGCATCTGAAGGCGATCATCTTTGCGGTCGGCGGCACCATCGCCGGTCTTGCCGGCAGCCTCTATGCCTTCCACGAGGGCTTCGTCTGGCCCAACATGCTGGGCGTCGTGTTCTCGACCCAGGTCGTGCTCTACGTCTTGTTCGGCGGCTCCGGCACGCTGATCGGCGCCGTGATCGGCACCGTGATCATCGAGGGCGTCAGCTTCTGGCTGTCCGACAATTACCGCGACGTCTGGCCGATCATCCTCGGCGTGCTGCTGCTGCTCGTCATCATGTTCCGGCCGCTCGGGCTGATCTCCTTCGTGCTCGGCGAGCGCGAGCGGGTCGGCAGTTTCGGCAAAGCCCCGAAGGAGACCGGCAATGCCGCTCCTTGAGGCGCAAGGGATCAGCAAAGTGTTCGGCAAGCTGACCGCGCTCGACGGTGCAGCGCTGACCGTCGGCGAGAACGAGTTCCACGGCCTGATCGGCCCCAACGGCTCGGGCAAGAGCACGCTGATGAAATGCGTCGCCGGCGCCGAGGTGCCGACCACGGGCAAGGTCTCCTTCGTCAACACCGACATCACCGCGTTCACGCCGACCGAGCGCGCGCGCGCCGGCATGAGCCTGAAGTTCCAAATCACCTCGGTGCTGCCGACGCTGACGCTGTATGACAACATCCTGCTGGCGCTGCAGGCACACTGCTCGCTGTTCGACCTCGTGCTGTCGCGGACCCGCAAGAAGCTGCACGATCAGGTGATGACGATGCTGACCCAGTTCCGGCTCGCCGATCGCGCACATGATGCCGCCGCGGCCCTGTCGCACGGCCAGCAGCAATGGCTCGAGATCGCGATGGCGCTCGCCGGCAAGCCACGGCTGTTGCTGCTGGACGAGCCGACCGGCGGCATGAGCCTCGAGGAGCGCCGTGTCACCGGCGAGCTGTTGCAGCCGATCAAGCAGCATTGCTCGCTCGTCATCGTCGAACACGACCTCGATTTCATCCGCGACATCTGCGACCGCCTCACCGTGCTCGACCAGGGCAAGGTGCTGGCCTCGGGAACGGTCGCGGAAATCCAGGCCAACAAAAGCGTCCAGGAGATCTATCTTCGCCGTGCCTGAGCAAACCTTCCTCGATATCCGGCATCTCGATGCCGGTTATGGCCGCAGCCAGGTCCTGTTCGATGTCAACATCGGCATCCCCTGGCGCGGCGGCGTCGCCGTGCTCGGCCGCAACGGCGCCGGCAAGACCACGCTGATGAAGACCATCGTCGGCGAGCTCGCAAGCTCGCAGGGCGAGTTGTTCTTCGACGGCCGCGACATCACGCGGCGGCGCACCGAGGAGCGGGTGCGCTCCGGCATCGGCTATGTGCCGCAGGAGCATTCGGTGTTCGCCCGCCTGTCGGTGCGCGACAACCTCGCCGTCGGCTCGCTGTTCAATTCCGATGCCAGCGCCGTCGATCGCGTGCTGGCCATCTTTCCGAAACTCGGCCAGCGGCTCGACCAGCCGGCCGGCACGCTGTCCGGCGGCGAGCGCAAGATGCTGGCGATCGGCCGCGCCATGCTCGGCAATCCAAAGTTGCTGCTGCTGGACGAGCCGACCGAAGGCGTCTGGATCGGCGTGATCGAGGAGATCACCGAACGGCTGATCGAGCTCGCCAAAAGCATCTCGGTCGTGATCGTCGAGCAGCATCTCGACCTCGCGCTGCGCGTCGCCGACTATGCCTATGTGCTGGACCGCGGCCGCGTCGCGCTGCAGGGCGGCGCCAGCGAGGTGCGGAGCGATCCGGAACTGCTGCGCTATCTGGCGCCGTAGCAGGCTTCAATGCGGCAGGCGGTCGGCCTTGCGGCCGATCACGCCGTCTCCCGGCGTCCGCGTCCGCCGTGCCGATCGCATCTCGCGACGCACATACCAGGCCGCGACCGAGCAGATCAGCCAGGCCAGCGATGCCGCGATGAAGGCGGCCGGGACGCTGCGGCCCACCGTCAGCGCGAAGACGATGGCGAATGCCAGCATGCCGACCGCGCCGAGCGCTGCGCCCGCCGCATCGAGCGCCGCGGCCTGCTGCCCGCGCCACGTGCCGTCGAGGCCGGCGTTCCGCTTGCGGCGGATTTCATGCTTCTCGATGAGGGTGGCGCTGGCGCAGAAGATGGCGGGGAGTGCAAGAAAGGCGCCGCCGACATAGGCGCCGCACGTGCTGCTGATCAGTCCGGTCAGGACGGTGGCGCCGCCACCGAGCACGAAGCGGATCAGATATTCGGTCCAGCGGCTTTCCCTGAGCGAGGACAGTGAGACGCGGACCGGTGTCATGCCTGTCCTCCGGCAACGCCCAGCAAGCCGAACACGATCGCGAGCCAGACGACAAGCGCCAGCAAGGTGGCGGGGGCAGCGCGGAGCCTCGCGCGAATCAGCAATTGGCAGACCACGAAGCTATAGATGGCCAGCGCAACGGCGCCAGCCATCATCGCGCGGCTCTGCAGGCCGGCATAGTCGGTGCCGTGCTGGTACACGGCGATGCCGAGGGTGGCGAGCGCAACCGACGGCGCCGCGCCGAACAGCCCGGCGAAGCTCTTCGGACGCAGCACGTCACCCAGCATCGCGAAGGCCGACACCACGGCCCCGCCCACGAGAAAGCGGATGACATATTCGCTCATCGCGCCTTGCCCCGCGGTGGATCGTCACCGTGATAGCCGGTCCACAATCGCAGCAGCCGCTCGAGAAGTGCTCCGAGCCCGAATCCCGCGATCACGTCGCTCGTCCAGTGTGCGAGAACCATAATGCGCGTCAGCGAGAGGCCGACCGCGAGTGCCTGGATTGGGCGGCGCGCGCCGGCGGGCAATGTCGCTGCCGCCGACGCCAGCGCGCCCATATGCAGCGCGTGGCCGGATGGGAAGGCGTCGTCGCGCCTGCCAGAGATCGGGATGCCGTTGGCATGGCCGGCCACGGTCAGGCGATCCGGGCGAGTCTGGTTGAACAGCAACTTCAGGCCATGCGGCAGCAGCGATGCTGCGACCGTCACCAGCAGCGCGTGATTGCCGGCGCGCTCGAGCGAGGCACCGCGCCCGCGCGAGGCGAGCCAGCCTGCGGCGGCGAGCGCAAGCAGGACCTTTTCGTCAGCGCCCCAGGTCAGTGTGCGGGCGATCTCTTCCGGCGCAGGTGCGGTGTTGCGGGCGATCGCACGCGCGATCATGGCGTCCGCCGCGGTCGGGCGAATGGTGATCGGGAAGGGGGCGCCTCGCTGGCGGCGTGCGCGAACTCTGGTTGTCGTATCCATGGTCAGGTTCCCATCCAACGCACCAGGCGCGGCATGGGTCCTAATCGGCGTGCAAGGAACCAAATGCAGATCGATGCTCTTGAACTCTTGCCCGTCTCGACCCGATCCCAAGGCTCAATCCCGAGGCTTCGCGCGCCAATGGGGATGCAGGGCGGGCGATGGATTGTAGGCAGGGAGAGGTGTCGATGACGGAGCCGGACGTTCGCAAGGGGATGCCGCCGGTCAAGCTTTCGCGCGATGAATTCGAACGGCGCTACCGCAAGCGATTTGCCGATCCGGTCTTTCAATCCATGCAGACGGAGCTTGCGACGATCATCGCCGGCGCCTGGGACGCCTATCGTCATTCGCGCAAGGCGCCGGTTACCCGCAAGGCCGGCCCCGGTTTTGCCGATCCCGACTATGATCTCGCGGTCGATTGGCTGTCCGCGCGCGATGCCATCGATGAAGCGCAGCGCAGGCACGACGATCCAAACGAAGCGCCGCATATCCTGCTGATCAACGGCTCCTCGCGCAGCGAGCACACGTGTCCCGGCGAGATGTCCAAAAGCTGGCGCATGGTCGAGATCGCCGAGGCCGCCTTCCGCGAGATGGGCCTCGCGGTCGATGTGCTCGATCTGTCGCGGCTGACGTCCGAGTTCGGCAGGGAGATTCACCCCTGCAAGTCCTGCGTCTCCACCTCGATGGCACTCTGCCACTGGCCGTGCAGCTGCTATCCAAACTACTCGCTCGGGCAAACCGACGACTGGATGAACGAGATCTATCCGCTGTGGGTGCGCGCGCACGGCATCATGATCATCTCGCCGGTCAACTGGTACCAGACGCCGACCGGACTCAAGGCGATGATCGATCGCCTGGTCTGCGCCGATGGCGGCAATCCCGATCCGACCTCGACCCACGGCAAGACCGCGAGCGAAGCCAAGGCGCTCGAACTCAAGGGCTGGCCATACCCCAAGCATTTGCGCGGCCGGCATTTCGGCATCGTGGTCCACGGCGACAGCGTCGGTGCGGAAACATGCCGCCGCTTTCTTGCGGACTGGCTCACCGACATGGAGTTGATCTCGGCCGGCGGCAGGGCCGAGATCGATGGCTATGTCGGCTACATGAAGCCCTATGCGACGTCGCATCGCGATCTCGACGAAGACAAGGCCTTCCAGGAACAGGTGCGCAATGTCGCGCAGGCGCTCGGCGCCGCCGTCGACCTCGCGCGCACCGGGCATCTGGAAGATCCCGGCAAGGGGCTTGAGGACCCGCGGCCGAAGTAGGATGGAATCCGGGTTCCCAAAGGAACGATGGGCCCCCGCTGCCCGTTAGGCCGCGGGAGGAAGTCACAATGCGCTATATTTCGATTGCAGCTCTTGTTGCTGCTGCCGTGATGAGCAGCGGTGCCGCGTTGGCGCAGCATTCCGGTACGCCATCGGAACAGAGCGCGTGCACGCGCGATGCACAGCGCTTCTGCCGGAAGGACCTCGGCAATGACGGTGCCGTGCAGAACTGTCTTCAGATGAAGCGGGCCAGCCTGAGCCGAAGCTGCAAGAAGGTTTTCGAAAGCCACGGAATGTAACCCGTCGCCTGCCAACGCGCATGCGACGTGACGGAGCGTGGCGTTTGAAGCCGCGAGCTGGCGGTGCGGCGCCTTGAGTGCGATCGGCGCCCGGCCTCCCTGCGCGCTCTGCCAACGGAGAGGGCGGAACGAAGAGCAAAGCTCGGACAAATCATGTCGCGAGAACATTGTGGTGTGACTCACAGACCGCGCCACACATTCAGTGTCGTCCTGGCGAAGGCCGGGACCCATTACCCCAAATGAGAGTTGTTGCGCGACGCTGGGGCCACGATCCCATTCACGATCAAGTTCGGTGATTTTGGGTCCCTGCTTCGCAGGGACGACGGCTGGAAATAGTTTGCGCTACAGCGGCATTGCGACAAGCGGCAGCGAGCTGTCTTCGCGCAGACGCGCTGCGCCTACTTCACCGCCGAGAAGCGGGTGTCGAACGAGTTGGTCTGCACCACAGGCGCGGAGCCGGCGAGTTGGGTCGACGACGACGGGGCCGGTGCGGCGGCTGCGGCCGTGGTCACTGCCGGCTTCGGCGCGGGCTTGGCGGCCTGCTTCGGCTCAGCCTTGGGGGCGACGCGAACCACCGATTGCGGCTTGGCCTCGGCGACCTTCGGCTTGGCTGGTGCGGCAGCGGCCGGAGCGGTCGTCTTGCTGGCGTCGGCGGTGCCGCCGATCCCGACCTTGCGGGCAAAGCTGGAGAAGAAGCCTTCGGACTTGTCAGAGGCGGATTTGTCAGAGGCGGATTTGTCGGACGCGTTCGCCGAGGCAACGCGGGTGCCGGCTGACGATGCGGTGGACGACGTCGTCGCCACGACCGGCTCTTCCTGCTGGACCGCGAGATTGGGCTTCGGCGGATTGACCGTACCGGGGATCGTGCCGGGCGCGCGCGCCAGCGACATCGATGCCAGCGCCTGGCTGTCGCCGCCTTCGGAGAGGCCGGTGTTTCCTTCCGGAATCTTCGAGGCGAAGATCGCGTTCATGCCGCCGTCGATGCCGGTGTTGAGGCGCGCAACGGGCGTGCCCTTGGATACCAGCTTGGCGGTCTCGGCGGCGTCCTTCTGCTCCTTCTCGTGCACGGCGCTCGCGATCTCCTCGGGGATCACATAGGCCGGGCACTTCGCGGAGGCGTCGAACACCGGATCGCGTGTCGCGCCCGGCGCCTTCACCGCGTCGAACACATACTTCTTCTCGCAGAAGTCGACCTTCGGCTCCTGCTTCGTCACCTCGAAATGATCGTAGCCTTCCTTGATCATCTTCCAGAACGGCATGTTCGGATTGTTGCGGTGCTTGGCCATGTTCACCGGCGTCATCCGGAACGGGTAGGCCTGCAGCTGGAACGCCTTCTGGCCGCCGAAGAAGGATTCGCGGCCGAGCGAGTAAATCTCTGCGATCTGCTCGTCGGTCATCGCGTAGCAGCCGCGCGAAGAGCAATCGCCGTGCACCATCAGCTGCGAGCCGGTGCGGCCGAGCGCCTTGTCGAAGGCGTTGGGATAGCCGGTGTTGAACGACAGGTAATAGGCCGACTGCGGGTTCATCTGGCTCGGGTTGATCGAGTAGAACCCTTCGGGCGCCTGGCGGTCGCCTTCGCGGACCTTCGGACCGAGGTCGCCCGACCAGCGGCAGATTGGATAGGTCTTGAGCAGCGCGAACTGGCCGGAGCGGTTCTGCTTCCAGACCTCGAGCTCGGCCTCCTGCTTGAACAGCCGCACCAGGATCGGCGACTGCATGTCCATGTCCTTTTCGGTCATGGCAGCGACGAGCTTTGGCGGGACCGGCTGGTTGGCCTTGGCGTTCTGCGCGAGCGAGATCTGGTCGCTGTCACAACCGGCGAGCATGACGCCTGCGGCGAGGACCGCCGAGGTCAGAAGCGCGCGTACGAGCGTGCGATGAGTCAAGTCCGAGCTCCACACCCACCGGGCGATTTTCGCGACCCCAACACGGCGAATATGCCCTGAAGCCATTGTGTAAAATATTAGCCTTCGACGACCCCTGCTCGCAACCTGAACCGGGGCGGACAGCCCTCACGGTAGCAGGCATGGTTCAAGGAATGTTAAAGACCCGGCTCGGGGCCCAATTACGGCAAAATTGGTCGATTTGGACGAAAAATCGGGCGGTTTGGGCGCCTCAGCCGAGCTTGCGGCCGATATCGAGGAATTTCTGGCGCCGCTGTTTGCGAATCGCGTCCGGATCAAGATTTCGTAGGTCGTTGAGCGCCTGGGCGATGGCATCGCCCGTGGTCGCGATCATCGCGCCCGGGTCGCGATGAGCGCCGCCCGAGGGCTCCTTCAGGATCTGGTCGATCACGCCGAAGCGCAGCATGTCCTGGGCGGTGATCTTCATGCTGTTGGCGGCTTCCTGCGCCTTGGTGCCGTCGCGCCACAGGATCGAGGATGCCGCCTCCGGCGAGATCACGCTGTAGATCGCGTGCTCCATCATCAGGACGCGGTTCGCCGTGGTGATGGCGATGGCGCCGCCCGACATGCCTTCGCCGGTGACGATCGCGACATTGGGCACACCGAGCGACAGGCAGGCGTCGGTCGAGCGCGCGATCGCCTCGGCCTGGCCGCGCTCCTCGGCGCCGATGCCGGGATAGGCGCCGGCGGAATCAACGATCGACAGCACCGGAATGCCGAACCGGTCGGCCATCTCCATCAGGCGCACCGCCTTGCGGTAGCCTTCGGGCCGCGCCATGCCGAAATTGTGCTTGATGCGGCTCTCGGTGGTGGCGCCCTTCTCCTGGCCGACCACGCAGATGCTCTCGCCGCGGAAGCGGCCGAAGCCGCCGACCAGGGCCTCGTCGTCGGCGAATTTGCGGTCGCCGGCCATCGGGGTGAATTCGGTGATCAGGCCGCCGATGAAATCGGTGAAGTGCGGCCGCTGCGGATGCCGCGCCACCAGCGTCTTCTGCCACGGCGTCAGATTGGAATAGAGCTCGGTGAGCGCCTGCGCCGCCTTGTCCTCGATCCGCGCGACCTCGTCGCCGATGTCGCTGCCGCTTGCGGCAAGCGCACGCAACTCGTCGATCTTGGATTCAAGCTCGGCGACGGGTTTTTCGAAGTCGAGATAGCTGCGCATCGGGTCGGGCATCAACTCAATATAGGGAAGATCGGTGCGAGGGGCGAAGCGGTTTCGGCGTCGGAAAGAGAAGCTTTGTAACTTCAAACGGTTAACGCGCATCCGGGTGGAATGCACGCTTCGGGATCGCAAGCAGGTGACGCTCTTTCTGCGGAGACGAAGCGGAAGTCAAGGCGGATCAGATGAAGGTATCGAGGTCTCTGGGCTTCGAATCCCTAGGACTTCTCCGCCAACGGGTGCAGGTCGCGGACTAGGCTCTTCAGCCGCTCCTCGACCACATGGGTGTAGATCTGGGTGGTCGAGATGTCGGTGTGGCCGAGCAGGGTCTGCACGATGCGCAGGTCCGCGCCATTGTGCAGCAGATGGCTGGCAAACGCATGACGCAGCACGTGCGGGGAGACCAGCCGCGGCGCAAGGCCGGAGGCGCTCGCGAGCTCCTTCAGATCGCGGGCGAAATGCTGCCGGGTCAGATGGCCGCTCTCGCCGGAGGACGGAAACAGCCATTTCGCCGGCGCGGCCTTCTTCGCCTTCGGCTGCATCACCTCCAGCGCTGCGAGATAGTCTGCCATCGCCTGGCGCGAGGCGTCGTTCAGCGGCACCAGCCGCTCCTTGTTGCCCTTGCCGCGCACCACGATCATCCGCGCGTCGCGCCGCGCCGCCGAGACCGGCAGCGACACCAGCTCGGAGACGCGCAGGCCGGTGGCGTAGAGCACCTCGAGCAGGCAATACAGCCGCAGCGCGCGCAGCCGCTGCGCCGGCGAGACGTCGGTCTGGGTCAGTTCCTTGGCGCGGGTCAGCATGCGGTCGACATCGGCGATCGACAGCACCTTGGGCAGGCCGCGGCCGCGCTTCGGGCCGGACAGGATCGCGGCCGGATCGTCGGTGCGGACCCGCTCATTGAGCAGGAAACGGTAGAGATGCCGCATCGCCGACAGCCGCCGCGCCACGCTGGTCGACTTGAAGCCTCTGACATCGAGGTCGGCGAGGTAGCCACGCAGCGTCTCGGTGTCGGCGCTGGTGAAATCGGCGCCGGCATGGGCGAGGTAGTCGGAGAAATCGGTGAGGTCGCGCCGGTAGGCGTCGAGCGTGTTGGCGCCGGCGCCCTGTTCCGCGGCGAGCATGTCGAGGAACAACGCGGTCAGTCTGGCGTCGGAGGACTTGGCGAGGGTCTTGGCGGGATTTTTGGCAGCAGCGGGCATGCCGGAATCATAGCGTCTATTTCTTGAGGAACTTATCCGGTGGGATGGTCACCGTCATTTCCCGCGGTTTCGGGTGCACGAAATTCGCCAGCGCGAAGACGATGCCGTAGCCGATCCCGAAAATCACGGCGACGACCGTCAGGAAGCGGAACAGGCTGGGCATGGAGGCGACTCGGGCGGCGAATTAACCAATGAAATCATCCAACATGTTCCCCGCGCGGTTGCAAGAGTCGCTGGTAAGGGTGTCGCCGGGGGTAGTATAGGTGGCTCGAATTCTGAACAATTCGTCCCAATATCCGAGCTTTTTGATGTCCGACGCAGCCGTACCGGCGCCTACCCACCCGACCCTGGAGGCCGACATCGCGGCCGCGCTGGGGACGAGGTCGATCGTGCTGGTCGGCATGATGGGGGCCGGCAAGTCGACCATCGGCCGGAGGGTGGCGGCGCGACTCAAGCTGCCGTTCACCGATGCCGACACCGAGATCGAGGCGGCGGCGGACATGACTATCCCGGAGATCTTCGAGAGCAAGGGCGAGCCGTATTTCCGCGACGGTGAGGCGCGGGTGATCGCCCGCATCCTCGGCAATGGCCCGGTCGTGCTGGCGACCGGCGGCGGCGCCTTCATGCGCGAGGAGACCCGCAACCGGATCCGCGACCGCGCGATCTCGATCTGGCTCAAGGCCGACAGTGATATCATCATGCGCCGGGTGCGCCGCCGCGCCGATCGTCCGCTGTTGCACACCCCCGACCCCGAAGCGACCGTCAACCGCCTGCTCAGCGAGCGCGAGCCGGTCTACGGCACCGCCGATTTGACGATTGCCTCGCGCGACGTGCCGCACGACCGCATCGTCGACGAATGCCTCGAGGCCCTGCATGCGCATCTGTGCGGTGCGCGTCCGGCCGACGAGCAACCACCTGTGATGGATTGAACGCGACCTCATGACTGCGCCCTTGAAACATTCCGCCTCAGTTACCGTCGACGTCGCGCTCGGCGACCGCGCCTATGACATCGTGATCGGCCGCGACGTGCTGCAGTCACTCGGCGAGCGTGTCGCGGCGCTGCGGCCCGGCGTGCGTACCGCCATCGTCACCGACCGCACCGTCGCCAAGCACTGGCTGGAGCCGACCGAGGCGTCGCTCGCCGCCGCGGGGGTGCCGACGTCGCGGATCGTCGTCGAGGAGGGCGAGGGCTCGAAGAGCTATGCCACGCTGACCGAGGTCAGCGAGGCGCTGATCGCGGCGAAGATCGAGCGCAATGACCTCGTGATCGCGCTCGGCGGCGGCGTGGTCGGCGATCTCGCCGGCTTCGCGGCCGCGATCCTGCGCCGCGGCGTCGATTTCGTGCAGGTGCCGACCTCGCTGCTGGCGCAGGTCGATTCCTCCGTCGGCGGCAAGACCGGCATCAACTCGCCGCAGGGCAAGAACCTGATCGGCGCATTCCACCAGCCGGTGCTGGTCATCGCCGACACCTCGGTGCTCGACACGCTGTCGCCGCGCCAGTTCCGCGCCGGCTACGCCGAGGTCGCGAAATACGGCATCCTCGGCGACGAAGCCTTCTTCGCCTGGCTCGAGAAGAACCACACCGACATCTTCGCCGGCGGCGCCGGGCGCGAGCACGCGATCGCAACCTCCTGCCGCGCCAAGGCGGGCGTCGTCTCGCGCGACGAGCGAGAGACCGGCGAGCGGGCGCTGCTCAATCTCGGCCATACCTTCGGCCATGCGCTGGAAGCCGCAACCGGCTTCTCCGACCGGCTGTTCCACGGCGAGGGCGTCGCGGTCGGCATGGTGCTGGCGGCGGAATTCTCGGCGCAACTCGGCATGATTTCGTCCGACGATGCGGGGCGCATCGCGCGTCATCTGTCCGCGGTCGGATTGCCGACGCGCCTGCAGGATATCGCAGGCTTCGCGCAGGAAGGCCTTGCCGACGCCGACGCGCTGCTGGCGCTGATGGCGCAGGACAAGAAGGTCAAGCGCGGCAAGCTCACCTTCATCCTGCTGGAGGCCGTCGGCCGCGCCGTGATCGCCAACAATGTCGAGCCGCAGCCGGTGCGCGACTTCCTGCAAGCCAAGCTGAAGGCCTAGACCGGGATGCCTCTCCTTCGGATCGTCATCCCGCTCTATCTTTTTGATTTGAGCATGATCCTTTCGGAAAACCGCTACACACTTTTCCGGATCATGCTCTAGCCACGGATCAGTTCAGTGGGATGGTTCACCTTCTCGATCGTGCTGCTCTGCCTGTTCATCTCGGCGTTTTTCGCGGCGAGTGAGACGGCGCTGACCGGCGCCTCGCGCGCCAGCATGCTGCGGCTGTCGAAGCAGGGCAACACCGATGCCGGTGTGGTCTCCAAGCTGGTCAACATGCGCGAGCGCATGATCGGCGCGCTGCTGCTCGGAAACAACATCGCCAATATCGGCGCCTCGGCGCTGGCGACCGGCGTGTTCACCGCCTGGTTTGGCGACGTCGGCGTGCTCTATGCCACCGCTGTCATGACCGTGATGGTCGTGGTGTTTGCAGAGGTGCTGCCCAAGACCATCGCGATCAACGCGCCCGACCGCATCTCGCTTTTGGTCGCGCGGCCGATGCGGCTGACAATCTTCGTGCTGGGGCCGCTGCTCACCATCATCGAGACCATCGTGCTGGCGCTGATGAAGCTGCTCGGCATCAAGGTCGGGGCGCATCAGGCGGTGCTGTCGCCGACCGAACGCCTGCGCGGTGCGGTCGATCTGTTGCATCACGAGGGCAAGGTCGAGAAGCAGGATCGCGACATGCTCGGCGGGTTGCTGGATCTCAGCGAACTGCAGGTCTCCGACGTCATGGTCCATCGCACCGAGATGACCATGGTCAACGCCGACCTGCCGCCCGAGGAACTGGTGCGCGAGGTGCTGGCGAGCGAATACACCCGCATCCCGCTGTGGCGGGAGAAGCCGGAGAACATCGTCGGCGTGCTCCACGCCAAGGACCTGCTGCGCGCGATGCGCGCCAACGAGGGTGACATGTCGGCGATCGATGCCTCGGCGATCGCGCTGCCGCCCTGGTTCGTGCCGGAGATGCGCCCGGTCTCCGAACAGCTGAAGGCGTTCCGCCGCCGCAAGACCCACTTCGCCCTCGTGGTCGACGAGTATGGCGAGGTCGAAGGCATGGTGACGCTGGAGGACATTCTGGAGGAGATCGTCGGCGATATCTCCGACGAGCATGACGTCGTGGTCGCCGGCGTGCGGGCGCAGCCGGACGGATCCGTGGTGGTCGACGGCTCGGTGCCGATCCGCGATCTCAACCGTGCAATGGACTGGCGCCTGCCGGACGAGGAGGCGACCACCGTCGCCGGCCTCGTGATCCACGAGGCGCGCTCGATCCCGGAGCGCGGCCAGAGCTTCACCTTCCACGGCTTCCGCTTCCGCGTGCTCCGCCGCGAGCGCAACCGCATCACCGCGCTGCGCATCGTCGCCGTCCCGCGCGAGGCCGAGCTGGAGGAGAAGAAGCCGAAGCGGGCGGGGACGGCGTTCTAGTTCGAGTTGGCCAGTCTCCTAGCACCGTCACCCTGAGGAGCGCGCATCGCGCGCGTCTCGAAGGGTCGACGGCCCGGCCGGTGGCCGTGCATCCTTCGAGACGCCGCTTCGCGGCTCCTCCAGCGACAAAGGCGCAGCCTTTGCGCGGGGATGACGGATCAGGCAGCGGCGTGGACCTACTCGATATCGATCGAGATGCCCGACAGCTTCCAGGCGCCGTCGGAGGGGATGAAGCCGAGCTGATACTTCACCTGCTTGGGCGTGGTGTCGAAATGTCCCTTCAGTCGCAGCACGCCCTTGTCGTCGATCTTGGCGTCCTCGTCGAGCACGATCGGCTTGGCAACCACGGCGTCGAACACCGCGTGCTTGTCGACCAGATCCTTGAAGATGGTCTTGAGCTTGTCGGGCGGAAACTGGTCGCGGAACGGCTTTGAGATCTTGGCGTGGAACACGGTGAAATTGTTCGCGGCCACCGCATCGTTGAGCGAGACCAGGATGCTCTTGATCAGCACCTCCTGGACGAACGGGCTCGGCATGTCCAGCGCCGAGGCCGGGCGCATCGCGCAGATCAGGAGCAGGCCGGCGGCGGTGACGATCGACCGGAAACGTGGCCAGCAAGGGATCATCAATGGCCCCATATCATGCGTGGCGGTGCAATCCGTAGTTTCACCTGCTCACGCAGGGAGCAGGTCCATCCTGTTCTCATAGAGGAAAACCACTGCTTCGTCTTGAGGCAAGCGCGAACTAGCGCGGCTTTTCCCCGGGGCCGTGGGCGTGGATCGCCAGCGCATGCACCGAGCCGGCGAGTTCCTGCGCCAGCGTCGCATTTATCATGCGATGGCGTTCGATCCGGCTCTTCCCTTCGAAGGCCGGAGACACAATATATACCCGAAAGTGCGTCTCCCCGCCTGGCCTGTGGCCGGCGTGGCCCTCATGCAGATGTGACTCGTCGACGACGTCGAGGCTTTCCGGCAAGAAAGCTTCACGCAACTTGTTTATGATAGCGTCTTTGGTGCTCATGGCGGCGGAGTTAGGTTCGCGACAGCTTTTCGTCAATGGTGCAAGCGGGAAACGAGGTCCGCGCAATGTCAAGACTTGAAGATTTGTGCATTGCGTAGTCAAAGAGAACATGCCGATCGATTCATCAAAATTCTTCGACTCCATTCGCATCAAGCCGACCAAGGTCAGTGCGAAGCGCCAGGCGCAGGCCGGCGAGCAGGCCGTGACCTGCGAGTGGGCGGGTTGCCAGAACAAGGGCGCGCATCGCGCCCCGAAAGGCCGCGAGAATTCGCGCGAGTATTGGCACTTCTGTCTCGACCACGTCCGCGAATACAACCAGTCCTACAATTTCTTCCAGGGCATGAATCCTGACGACGTCGCGCGCTACCAGAAGGACGCGCTGACCGGCCACCGTCCGACCTGGAAGATGGGCGCCAACAACGGCAAGAAGGGCGAGAGCGGTCTCGATGCCGCCGCCGATCCGTTCCACGTGTTCTCCGAGCTCAACGGCCGCGGCCGCTGGCGCCCCGGACCGGGCGGCGCGGAGCCCAAGCCCGAGACCCGCAAGGTCATGAACGCCGAGCGCAAGGCGCTGCAGGTGATGGGGCTCGGGGCCGAGGCGACGCTCGAAGACGTCAAGTCGAAGTACAAGGCGCTGGTCAAGCAGCACCACCCCGACGCCAATGGCGGCGACCGCTCCACCGAGGATCGCCTGATCGAGATCATCAAGGCGTACAACTATCTGAAGACCGTGGTGCGCGAGGCCTGAAGTCTTGCCTCCGTCGCCCCTGCCTAGTGCGCAGTTGCGCACGGGAGCAGGGGCCCATAACCACCGGCCGTTATCGTTTGCACAAGATGTCTGCCCGATTGCCCCATCGATGGGCCGCGGCGTATGGGTCCCGGCCTTCGCCGGGACGACGGCGGAGTGTGTGGCTCCGCCATCGTCCAACGGTGCAGTTTTGTAGCCCGGATGAAGCGCAGCGCAATCCGGGCCCCCTCGATCCGTGGCAAGACCGTTCCCGGATTTCGCGGAGCCTGTCGTCGGGCGCGCGTTCGCGCGACCCGTTGGCTCCATTCGGGCTACGGTTCGTGGTTAGCCCTCACCCCTTCGGCACCGTCCCGACATAGGACGAGCTCGGCCGGATCAGGCGCCCGGTGCGCCGCTGCTCCAGGGCGTGCGCGGTCCAGCCGGCGGCGCGCGCGGTGGCAAAGATCGGCGTGAACGCCTGCCGCGGGATTTCCAGCCCGTCGAGCAGGATCGCGGTGAAGAACTCGACATTGGTCTCGAGCGGCCGCTCCGGATTCTTTTTCCGCAGCGCCTCGCGGATGTAAGCCTCGACCTCGCCGGCAAATGGCAGGTCGGCACCACTGGCCTCGAGGCGCTCGATGGCGACCTTCAGCACGTCGGCGCGCGGGTCGCGCACGCGATAGACGCGGTGACCAAATCCCATCAGCCGTTCGCCGTGCGCCAGCGCGCCGTCAACCCAGGGCTTGATGCGCTCGCGCGTCCCGATCGCGTCCAGCATTTCGAGCACCGGCTCAGGTGCGCCGCCATGCAGCGGGCCGGTCAGCGCGCAATAGCCGCCGGTGATCGCCGCGAACAGGTCGGCCTGCGTCGAGGCGATCACCCGCGTGGTGAAGGTCGACGCATTCATGCCGTGATCGCAGACCGTGACGAGATAGGCGTCGAGCGCGGCGACCTCGCGCGGCTCGACCTTGCGGCCCAGCAGCATCCGCAGCGTGTCGGCGGCGTGGCCGGCATTCGGGTCCGGGCGCGATCGGGTCATGTCCCCTGGCGTGCTGGACCAGGGCGCCGGCGATCACCGGGAAGGCGCCGACGATGGTCGCCTCGTGCTCCAGCCCGTTCTCGCCGCGCAAGCCCGCGATCGCGGCCCGGAAGCCGTCGACGATCGACATGCCGCGCGTCGCCGGCAGCAGGTCCGGCAGGCGGGCGAAGACGCGTTGGCGGGCGGCGCCGAGGCTGGCGCGGACATTGGCTTCACTCAGCGCCTTGCCGGTAGCGCCGTTCCACAGCCGCGCCGTGACGCCCTCGAAGCTCGACTTGCCCGCGAGGTCGGCGACGTGCTCGCCGGCGATGATCAATTCGCCGCGCTCGCCGTCGACATGGCTCAACACGGTCTCGGCGGCAGGAACGCCGTCCAGACCGATCTGGCTCTTGGTGAGGTGCATATTCATGGCCTGATCTCCTTGCTTCACCCCTTCAAGGTCAGGCCTCTCGACGAGTTGATCAATCTTGATTATATAAATCAATATGAAAAAATCCGCCGAGCTTTACCTCTCCGCTCGCGAAGCCGCCGCCGAGCTCGCGATCTCGCCGGCGACCCTCTACGCTTATGTCAGCCGCGGGCTAATCCGCTCAGAGCCGTCGCCGGATTCGCGCAGCCACCGCTACCGCGCCGAGGACATCAGGGGGTTGAAGGAGCGCCGCGTGCCGTCGCCGGAGCCGCGGGGCTTCCGTAATTTCGACGCCGACCTGCCGGTGATGGATTCGGCGATCGCAACCATCACCGAGCAAGGCCCGATCTATCGCGGCGTCAACTGCGTCGAGCTCGCCGAGCGCGACACGCTGGAGCACACCGCGACGCTACTGTGGGATGTCACCGGCGTCGATCCGTTCGCGCCGGACAATTGCCCGCACGTCTCGGACGAAATGCGCGCGATCGCCGAAGCCGCGCGCCGCGCCCAGCCAATCGATCGGACGGTGGCCGTGCTGGCGCTGGCGGCAAGTGCCGATCCCGGCGCCTTCACGCGCGCGCCGGACGGCCGCGCCATGATCGGCGGCCGCATCCTGCGGCTGCTGGTCGCGACCATGCTGAACGCTGCGCCATCGAACGAGCCGCTGCACGAGCAGGTGGCGCAGGTTTGGACGCCAGGCAACAAGCACGCGCCCGACCTGATCCGCCGCGCGCTGGTGCTGCTCGCCGATCACGAACTGAATGCGTCGACCTTCACCGCGCGCTGCGCGGCATCGACCGGGCTCAATCTGTACGACGCCGTGATCGCGGGTCTCGTCGCGTTGAAGGGACCGATGCATGGCGGTGCCGGCGTGCTCGCCTCGCGCCTCGTCAAGACGATGCTCGACAATGACGTTGCGCCGGTGGTTCGTGAGCGGGTCGCGCTTGGCGAGCGTTTCGCCGGCTTTGGGCACGGCGTCTACAAGAAGGGCGATCCGCGTGCGATCTCGCTGCTCGAAGCGCTGACGCGGGCCGGCGCGCCGCGCAAATTCACCAGGGAAGTGCCGGAGCGGATCGCGGAAGCGACCGGCGAGTTCGTCAACATCGATTACGCGCTGGCGGTGCTGGTGCATGCGCTGCGGATGCCCGCGGGCAGCGAGCTTGCGCTGTTTGCGATGGCGCGCAGCGTCGGCTGGATCGCACATGCCAGCGAGCAGCTTCAGCTCGGCAAGTTGATCAGGCCTCGCGCGCGCTATGTCGGACCGGCGCCCGGGCGGGCGGGAACGACCAACAGTATCTAGCTATTTGGCCGGCTTGGCCGGTTCGATCAGGCTGCCGCCGTGCCGGCGGCGGATGGTCCAGACGGCCAGCGCCAGGATCACGGCGCCGCCCGCGACCGCGAACATCCACAGATGCTTGCCGACATGGCCATGATGCGGCAGGCCGGCATAGTCATGCAGCGCGGTGACGGCGAGCACGCCGGGCAGCACATGCGCCGGCGCCCAGAGCATGATCGCGGGGATGTTGACCGCGTAGAAGCGCACCGGCGGCATGTCGAGCGCGCCGGCCGTGATCGGCACGAAGGCGCGGATCGGCGGCACGAAGCGGGCAAAGAACACCGCGAGCACGCCCCAGCGGTTGAAGAAGGCCTCGCTCTGCGCCACCACGCGCGGATAGTTGGAAAGCGGCCAGGCCGACAGGATCTCGCGCTGGCTGCGGTGGCCGATCAGGTAGGCGGTGCCGTCGCCGAGCATCGCGCCGGCGGCGGCTGCGGCGAGCACCGGGAGCAGCTTCAGTTCCCCACCCGGCACCAGCGCGCTCAACGCCAGGATGATGGTCGAGCCCGGCACCAGGGAGCCGATCACCGGAACCGCTTCCAGCAGGGCGGCCAGAAACAGCGTCAGATAGGCAAGCCAGGCATGGGCCGAAACGAACGCGATCAAAGGGTCAAGGAATGAAGTCACAAAATTCCCATGTGGCGGTGTTATCGGTTTGAGAGCTAACAACTCCCCGCCGGGCTGAAAAGTGCCCGATCCGGGCCGGCCGTCGTGGCGCTGCGGCAAAAGTACGGCGGGATTTGCAGGGCAGCCTTCCAAAAACCGAGTTTCGCTCCTATCTTTATGATAGAACAACGGAACTTTGATTTGCTCGCGGGCTTCTGCCAACCGTTGCTCTCTGCTAGGCTTATGCGAAGCACCCCATCCGCAGCCAAACGATTAATCTGGTTTCGGGAACGCCCGGGACCTCGGAGGATGAATGACGACCGCCGTCCAGACCAAAGCTCAGGAACCCGTCGGCTTGCCCGACATGAAGGTGTCGGTCCGGCAGGTCTTCGGGATCGATAGCGACCTGGAAGTTCCCGCCTATTCCGAAGTCGATCCGCATGTGCCGGAAGTCGACAGCGACTACCGCTTCGACCGCGCCACCACGCTCGCGATCCTCGCGGGCTTTGCCAAGAACCGCCGCGTGATGGTCACCGGCTATCACGGCACCGGCAAGTCCACCCACATTGAGCAGGTTGCGGCCCGCCTCAACTGGCCCTGCGTGCGCGTCAACCTCGACAGCCACATCAGCCGTATCGACCTCGTCGGCAAGGACGCGATCGTGGTCAAGGAAGGCAAGCAGGTCACCGAATTCCGCGACGGCATCCTGCCCTGGGCGCTGCAGCACAATATCGCGCTGGTGTTCGACGAATACGACGCCGGCCGCCCGGACGTGATGTTCGTGATTCAGCGCGTGCTTGAAGTCTCCGGCCGCCTGACGCTGCTCGACCAGAACAAGGTGATCAAGCCGCATCCGGCGTTCCGCCTGTTCTCGACCGCCAACACGGTCGGCCTCGGCGACACCTCGGGCCTCTATCACGGCACCCAGCAGATCAACCAGGGCCAGATGGACCGCTGGTCGATCGTCACCACGCTGAACTACCTCGCCCATGACGAGGAAGTGGAGATCGTGCTGGCGAAGGCGAAGCACTACCGCACGCAGGAAGGCCGCGACATCGTCAACAAGATGGTGCGGCTTGCGGATCTGACCCGCAACGCGTTCGCCAATGGCGACCTGTCGACGGTGATGAGTCCGCGTACGGTGATCACCTGGGCCGAGAACGCCGACATCTTCAGCGACATCGGCTTCGCGTTCCGCGTCACCTTCCTCAACAAGTGTGACGAGCTGGAACGGCCGCTGGTCGCCGAGTTCTACCAGCGCTGCTTCAACGTCGAGCTGCCGGAATCCTCGGTCAACGTGGCGCTCAGCTAGTCCATGCCGAAAATCTCCGTCGAGCGCACAGTCACACAGACGAAGAAGGCGGTGCTCGGCGGATTGCTCCATTACAACAACAAGAAGATGGGGAAGCAGAAGTACAAGCGCTTCGCCATCTCGCTGCGGCAAGGCGACGAGATTGTCGGCGGCATCGTCGGCGAGGTCTGGACCGCGGTGTTGTTCATCCAGTTGTTCTGGATGGAGCAGAAGTTTCGCAACAAGGGCTTTGGCGCGAAGCTGATCAAGGCGATCGAGGACGAGGCGCGGCGCTTCGGAGCGACGCGATCCTATCTGGATACGATGAGCTTCCAGGCGCCGGGCTTCTACCGCGCCAACGGATATAAAGAGTTCGGTTCGATTGAGGGGTATCCCGGCGGCGTGACGCGCCATTGGTTTACGAAATCGCTATGACAACCTCCAACATCAAATTCCGTCCCGGATCCAAGGAAGCGCCGACCGAGCCGTTCAAGCGCTCGGTATCGGCGTGCCTGAAGGCGATCGCCAAGAAGCCGGAGCTCGAGGTCTCCTTCGCCGCCGAGCGCCCCGGGCTTGCGCCCGGCAAGGCGCGGCTGCCGGAGCCGGCGCGCAAGATGACCAAGCGCGATGCGGCGATCGTGCGCGGCCACGCCGATTCGATCGCGCTCAAGATCGCCTGTCACGATCCCAAGGTGCATCGCAAGCTGATGCCGGGTAATCCGCAGGCGCGCGGGGTGTTCGAGGCGGTCGAGCAGGCGCGCGTCGAGGCGATCGGCTCGCGGCGGATGGCGGGCGTTGCGAAGAACCTCACCGCGATGCTCGACGATCATTTCCACCGCGGCAAGTATGACGAGATCACCGACCGCGCCGACGCGCCGCTGTCGGATGCGCTGGCGATGCTGGTGCGCGAGCGTCTCACCGGCATGGCCCCGCCCGCGGCCGCCAAGAAGATGGTCGATCTCTGGCGTCCGACCCTGGAGGACAAGATCGGCTCGCGGCTCGACAAGCTCAGCCGTTTCACCGAGGACCAGGCGAGGTTCGGCGACCTCGTCCATGATCTGCTGTCGGCGCTCGATCTCGGCGACGACCGCAACATGGATTCGGACGATGACGACGACCAGGACGAGAATCAGGACGGCGAGAGCGATCAGTCCGGTGCCGAGGGCTCGCCCGATTCCGACGCCGCGCAGGAGATGAGCGCCGACCAGGCGCAGACGTCAGCGGAAGAGATGAGCGAAAGCGCGATGGAGAGCGCGCAGGCCTCCACGTCGGACACGTTCGACGACGGCGAGCTCGGCGACGACGAGACGCCGGGCGAGGCGACGCGGCCGAATGCGCGCGGACAGAACGAGCCGCGCGGTCCGGAATATCACGCCTTCGCGCCGAAGTTCGACGAGGTGATCGCCGCCGAAGACCTCTGCGATCACGACGAGCTCGAGCGGCTGCGCTCCTATCTCGACAAGCAGCTCGCGCATCTGCAGGGCATCGTGGCGCGGCTCGCCAACCGCTTGCAGCGTCGGCTGATGGCGCAGCAGAACCGGGCCTGGGATTTCGATCTCGAGGAGGGCATCCTCGATCCGGCGCGGCTGTCGCGCGTCGTCACCGATCCCTATCATCCGCTGTCCTTCATGCATGAGAAGGAGGCGACCTTCCGCGACACCGTGGTGACGCTGCTGCTGGATAACTCCGGCTCGATGCGCGGCCGCCCGATCACGGTCGCCGCCACCTGCGCCGACATCCTGGCGCGCACGCTGGAGCGGTGCGGCGTCAAGGTCGAGATCCTCGGCTTCACCACGCGCGCCTGGAAGGGCGGGCAGTCGCGCGAAGCGTGGCTCGCGGCCGGCCAAGCCGGCCAATCCGGGCCGCCTCAACGATCTCAGGCACATCATCTACAAGTCGGCTGACGCACCCTGGCGTCGCGCGCGGAAAAACCTCGGGCTGATGATGCGCGAAGGCCTGCTCAAGGAGAACATCGACGGCGAGGCGCTCGACTGGGCGCACAAGCGCCTGCTCGCGCGCCCCGAGCAGCGCCGCATCCTGATGATGATCTCCGACGGCGCGCCGGTCGACGACTCCACGCTGTCGGTCAATCCCGGCAACTATCTCGAGCGGCATCTGCGTCACATCATCGACGAGATCGAGACCCGCTCGCCGGTCGAGCTGATCGCGATCGGCATCGGCCACGACGTGACGCGCTACTATCGCCGTGCCGTGACCATCGTGGACGCCGAAGAGCTCGGCGGCGCCATCACCGAAAAGCTCGCCGAGCTGTTCAGCGAGACCCACGGCTCGGCGCCCGCGCCGGGCATCCGGCGCCGCCTCCACTCGTGAGACATGCGCTCACCCCCCTAGCCGCCGCCGTTTCCTCCAAGGTATGGCGGCGGGGCTGTCGGCCGCCGCCTTGCCGCGTCTTGCGCAGGCGCAGAGCGCGACCCAGCCGCCGGCAACGCCGAGGCCGGCTGCGAGGCCGAGCCCCTACCGGGTCAACGAACCGGTTTCGATCGACGTCAACGCGCGGCCGCTGCCGTCGTTCGATATCCGCGACCGCGCGCGCACGCGGTTCGGCGCACTGGAATATCGCAGCGGTCTGATCCTGACCTCGTCGTTCTCCGGTTTCGGCGGCCTCTCCGCGCTACGGCTCGATGCCAAGGGCGAACGCTTCATCGCGGTCAGCGACCAGGGCAGCTGGTTCACCGGTCGCATCGTCTATCGCGGCCGGGAGATGGTCGGGCTCGAGGATGTCGAAGCGGCACCGCTGCTCGGCGCCGACGGCAGGCCGATCACCGCGACCCGCGGCTGGTATGATTCGGAATCGCTCGCGCTCGACGGCTCGTTCGCCTATGTCGGGCTCGAGCGGGTCAACCAGGTGCTGCGCTTCGATTTCGCCAAGGGCTTTACCCGCTCGCGCGGCGAGGTGATTGCGCTGCCGCCGGCGGTACGCAAGCTTCCCAACAACAAGGGGCTGGAGGGGCTCGTCTTCGTGCCGAAAGGCCAGCCGCTTGCCGGTACGCTGATCGCATTCTCGGAACGCGGGCTCGATGCGAGCGGCAATTTGGTCGCCTTCCTGGTCGGCGGCAAGACGCCGGGCCAGTTCAGCGTCCGTCGCAGCGAGAATTTCGATATCAGCGACGCGCTCCTGCTGCCGTCGGGCGGTCTGTTGATTCTGGAGCGGAAATTCTCCTGGTTCGGCGGCGTCGGCATCCGCATCCGCCGTCTCGCGCTGTCCGATATCGCGCCCGGCGCCGTGGTCGACGGCCCCGCGATCTTCAATGCCGATCTCGGCAACGAGATCGACAATATGGAAGGCATCGACGCCCATGTCACGGAGGAGGGCGAGACCGTGCTGACCATGGTCTCCGACGACAATTTCTCCCTGATCCAGCGCAACCTGCTGCTGCAGTTCACGCTGGTGGACTGAGGGCGCCGGCCCGGAGGGACCCCGTCAGGACATTGCTGATCTGCGCCCCGGCCTGCGCGGCCATCCGGACGGTTGGTGATCGGCCGTGGTGCCTCTATCTTAACCGGGCCCTCTCCCCGATCCCGGATATCCGCCGCATGAGCACCCTGTTCTCCCCGATCGAACTGCGCGACCTGAGACTCTCCAATCGCGTCATGGTCTCGCCGATGTGCCAGTATTCGGCCGTCGACGGCTCCGCCAACGACTGGCACTTCACCCACATCAACATGCTGGCCCTGTCCGGCGCGGCGATGTTCTGCATCGAGGCCACCCATGTCGAGGATATCGGGCGGATCACGCCGGGTTGCCTCGGTCTTTACAACGACGCCAACGAGGCGGCGCTGAAGCCGATCCTGGCCTCGGTGCGCAAGCATTCGAAAGCGGCGGTCGCCATGCAACTCGCCCATGCCGGCCGCAAGGCGTCGAGCCAGCGCCCCTGGGAGGGCGGGCAGTTGATCCCGATTGCCGAAGGCGGCTGGCAGACGGTCGGACCATCTGACGTCCCGCACAAGGAAGGCGAGGCCGCGCCGGTGGCGCTCGACGACGCCGGCCTGACGCGCATCCGCGAGGCTTTTGTCGCGTCGGCGAGGCGCGCCGACCGGCTCGGCATCGATGCGCTCGAGCTGCACGGCGCGCACGGCTATCTGCTGCACCAGTTCCTGTCGCCGATTGCCAACAAGCGGACCGACCGCTATGGCGGCTCGCTGGAAAACCGCATGCGCTTCCCGCTCGAAGTGTTCGACGCCGTGCGCGCCGTATTCCCGGATCACAAGCCGATCGGCATGCGGGTGTCGGCGACCGACTGGGTCGAGGGCGCCTGGGACCTTGCGCAGACCATCGAGTTTGCCAGGGAGCTGAAGAAGCGCGGCGTCGACTGGATGGATGTCTCGTCCGGCGGCGTCTCGCCGTTGCAGAAGATCCCGCTCGGGCCGGGCTACCAGGTGCCGGCGGCGCTGGCGGTCAAGGAGGCGACCGGCGTTACCACAATGGCGGTCGGCCTGATCACGGAAGCGAAGCAGGCGGAGGAGATCGTCTCGTCCGGCAAGGCCGATATGGTCGCGCTCGCCCGCGGCATGCTCTACGACCCGCGCTGGGGCTGGCACGCTGCCGCCGAACTCGGCGGCGAGGTGAACGCGCCGCCGCAATACTGGCGCTCGCAGCCCTCGACGCAGAAAGCGCTGTTCGGCAAGACCACGTTCGGGACGCGCTGACAGCGCACCTCGCTTGCGAGGTCACGGCATGGCGGGCCCGAACCAGCGCGTGAGCGCGGCGTCGAGGCCCGTTGTGTCGGCGTCGTCCGCCGCCCAGGCGATGCAGGCATCCGGACGGATCAGCAGCGAAGCGCCGCTACGTCGCGGCACGCATCGCACGAAGATATCCCAGCGTGCCGCGATCGCCGACGCGGCTCCATCAGTCGCATCGACCAGCACGGCCCTGCCGTCCTCCATCTGATCGAACAGGGTTGTTTCCGCGTCGCCGTCGCCGAGAGCGAAATTGCCGGAGAGCCGGCCGACCGATGGATGGTCGCTGCCGAGATCGTAACGGATCCTGATGCCGCTGATCATTTCGCCGAAATAGCGGGTGCCCTCGTCGAGGCTCATCAGATCAGCGACGATCTCGCGCAGGGCATCAGTCATGACGTCAGGCCGCATCAAGGCGACCTGGGCGCGGGTGTTGGCCAGCACCCTTGCCGCGATCGGATGCCGCTCCTCGGTGTAGCTGTCGAGCAGGCTGTCGGGCATGCGATCGCACACGACCGCCGCAAGCTTCCAGCCGAGATTGACCGCATCGAGCAGGCCGAGATTGAGGCCTTGTCCGCCGAATGGCGAGTGCACATGCGCCGCATCGCCTGCCAAGAGGACGCGGCCCCTGCGATAGCTGTCGGCCTGTCGCGCATTGTCGGTGAAGCGCGTCGCGGTCTTGACAGCGGTGACGCGAACGTCGACGCCGCTGATCCGGCGCAGCGTGGTCTCGACCTCCTCGCGCGTCACCGGCGCGCTGCGATCGGCCGGCGGTCCGTCGAACTCGGCCAGGAACACCCGGCCGGGAATCGGTCCATAGGCCATCATGCCGACCGGCGTTCGCCGCCAGCCGACCGGCAGAAGTCGATCCGGATGATCGAGATCGACGATGGCCTGGTGTCCGGTGAGGGTCGGTTCGGTGCCGGGGAATGCGAAGCCCGCGCGCTTGCGCACGGCGCTGCGTCCGCCGTCGCAGCCGACGAGATAGGCCGCGTGCAGCGTGGCATCGCCGGACGCGTCCCTGGTCCGCGCCACGACGCCGTCGCCGCTATCCTCGAAATCGATCAACTCGCAGCCGCGCCTGATCTCGATGCCGAGCGCGTGGGCGCGCCCGGCGAGCATCGTTTCCAGGGCTTGCTGGTTCACCCCCGCGCAACCGCCGGTCCGGCTCGCGCTGACGCGTCTGGTCGATCAGGAAAATGCCCGAGAAGTGACCGCCGAATTTCTTGAACGGCAGTTCGCTCGCATCGCCCGCGCCCTTCATGAGCCTGGACATGCTGTCCGCCATGCTGCGTTCGACCGCATTCATCGCGTCGCCGAGGCCGCGGCGCTCCAGTGCCTCGCCTGCCAGCGCGCCGATCGCGCCGGCCTTGATGGTCTGGTCGGGCTCGGTCAGCCGCTCGATCACGATCACGTCGGCGCCGCCCAGGGTCAGTTCGATCGCCAGCAGCAGTCCGGTCGGCCCGGCACCGACCACAACCACATCGGTTCGTTCACGCGTCACGCCGTCACCATAAAATTATACTCAGTATAATATTTACTATGGTACAAATTCCCGCATGTCAAATCAGGGCGGATTGCGGGAGCGGAAGAAGGAGGCGACGCGCCAGGCGATCTCGGATGTCGCCACCGAGCTGTTCCTGGAACGCGGCTTCGACAATGTTTCGGTGGCCGAAGTCGCCGAGGCCGCCGAGGTCTCCCGGATGACGGTGTTCAATTACTTTCCACGCAAGGAAGACCTGTTCTTCGACCGTGAAGAGGAAAGCCGTCAGTTGCTGCGGACTGCCTTTGCCGAGCGCCCGGCCGGCGAGGCGCCGATCGCGACCCTCCGCAAGCTGGTGCACAGCCTGGCGGATCGCGTGCATCCGTTCGCGAAATTCACCGACGCGACGGCGAAATTCTGGCGCACCGTCGCCGAGAGCCCGGCGCTCTCGGCGCGGGCGCGCGAGATGCGTGACGAACTGGTCGATGATCTCGCGAGCGTGCTGGCGGCAGCTATCAAGCGCCCGCTCGCCGATGCCGATGCCCGGCTCGCCGCGTCGATGGTGGTCACGGCGCTGACCGTCGCCTATGCGGAAGGGCTTCGCGAGCACAAGGCCCGCAGGTCGGCTGCATCGTCACGCGAGACCTTTCTGCGGATCATGGAGCGAAGCTTTTCCGGTATCGCGATCATGCTGAAGGATACGCCCTACGCATGAATCCCGGCCGAGCCGGATGCGACAAGGCCATTGTTCTGCCGTAGCCGGGGCAGCTACTCTCGAAGCGCGTGCGGAAGACACGCATCGAACAAAGAGAGGAAACCCATGGAACTCGGATACTTCGCGATGCCGTCGCATCCGCCGGAGTGCGGATTGAAGGAGGGCCACGACTGGGACCTGCAGGTGCTGCGCTGGCTCGACGAGCTCGGCTATCAGGAAGCCTGGATCGGCGAGCACCACACCGCACCCTGGGAGCCGCATCCGTCGCCTGATCTGTTGATCGCGCAGGCGCTGCTGCAGACCAAGAACATCCGCATTGGGCCCGGCGGCTTCCTGCTGCCGTATCATCACCCGGCCGAGCTCGCCAACCGCGTCGCGATGCTCGATCACCTCTCGAACGGGCGGCTCAATTTCGGCGTCGCGGCCTCCGGGCTGCCGAGCGACTGGGCGATGTTCAATGTCGACGGCATGTCGGGACAGAACCGCGACATGACCCGCGAGGCGCTCGAGATCATTTTGAAGATGTGGACCGAGCCGGCTCCCTGGACCCACAAGGGTAAGTTCTGGACCGTGACCAAGCCGGACACGATGTTCGATTTCCTCAAGCCGCACATCAAGCCTCAGCAAGCGCCGCATCCGCCGATCGGCGTCGCGGGGCTCTCCAAGAATTCGGATACGCTGAAGCTCGCCGGCGAGCGCGGCTTCATTCCGATGAGCCTCAACCTCAACCCTGCCTATGTCGGCAGCCACTGGGATTCGGTCGAAGCCGGCGCGGCCAAGACCGGCCGCACGCCGAGCCGCAAGGATTGGCGAATGGTGCGCGAGGTATTCGTCGCCGACACCGATGAAGAAGCATGGAAGCTGTCGACCGGCGACATGATGGGCCGAATGATGGGCGAGTACTTCCTGCCGCTGCTCGGCCACTTTGGTTTCAAGGATTACCTGAAGGCCTCGCCCGACGTGCCGGACAGCGACGTCACGGTCGAATATTGCGCGCGCAACAACTGGATCGTCGGCTCGCCTGCGACCGTCACCGAGAAGATCGAGCAGATCTACCAGGAGGTCGGCGGCTTCGGCGTGCTCCTGGTGTTCGGCTTCGACTACAAGCACAAGCCGGAAGCCTGGCACAATTCGCTGCGGCTCCTGAAGCAGGAGGTGCTGCCGCGGCTGAAGCATCTCGACGCCTCGGTCGGCCGCGCGGCGTAGGTTTGGCGGAGAGGATAACAAGGGGCAGCGGTAACGCTGCCCCTTGTTCACGACGGATCGCCGGCGTCAGGTGGTGCCGAGCCAGAACCGCGTTTCGGTTTCCGCCCAGCCCTTGCCGATGCGGTTGCTCAGCCAGGTGTCGCTGCGCTTCAGACCCTTGTCCTTCTGGCCCTCCGGCGTGTTGCGCCAGGCCTGCCAGCGATACTGGCCGTAGATGCTGACGATGCGCGCGGCATAGGTCAGCGCCAGCTGCGAATCGCCCCTGATGATGACGAGGTTGTCGTCGTTCTTGGTGCTGGCGCGGTCGGAGAAATTGTGCGAGCCGGTCATGACCACCGCGTTCTTGCCGGCCGGATCCAGCACGATCACCTTGCTGTGCACGGCGATCATGAATTTGCCGGTGTTCTTGATCTCGTGCTCCCACCAGTCCGCGGTCTTGTCGATGCCGGCGGGCCGGATCACGTCGGCGATCTGCTTGCCCTTGAAGACCTGCTGCTGTCCGTCGCCGGCCAGGAGCTGCAGCTGATCCTTCGGGCTGTCCTTGCCCTGCGCCGGGAAATTGTTGAGCACCCCGCGCACATAAAGCTTCTTGTCCTGCGCCTTCTCCAGGATCGGGCCGAGCAGGCCCTTGTTGCCGGGATTGAGCATCAGGCACGCCGCGCCATGCTCGGTGTCCTCGATCATCCTGGTGGCTTCCTTGAGGTCACCGCTCCTGGTGGTGGGCGTGAACCAGACGCTGAGCTTCGACTTGCCGATGGTGAAGGGCCATTCGTGATCGCCGGCCACGGCCAGCGCCTTCGGCGACTTGCTGCCGTCGGCGTAGATCGCTTTCCAATGGTCATGATAGGCCGCCGCGACCTTGTCGTCGGTGATCTCGAGCCCGTTGTTGTTCTGGGTGCACAGTCCGGTCCGGGTCCAGTTGGTGCTGCCGGTCCAGACCACCTTCGGCTTCTGCGCGCCGTCGCAGAACACCGCGAACTTGTTGTGGGCGTAACGGCTCGGCGCGATCTTGCGGCGAACGATGTCGACGCCGGCCTTCTTCAGCACGCCGGCGTTCTTTTCGGTGTCCTTGGCGGTGGCGTCGGACTTGCCTGTGCTGTTGCCGAGCACGACGTGCGCCTTGCCCTTCATCGCGGTCAGCGCGGCGATCAGCTCAGGGTCGTTGAGCTCGTAGAGCGCGAGATAGACGTCGCGCTTGCTCTTCTTGGCTTCAGCCAACAGCGCCAGCAGGCGGGCGCCGAGCTGGCCCTTGAGGAAGTCACGGATCTTGTTGCCCTTGGTCGAGATCGCCTTCTCCAGGGTTTGCGCCGGCTTTTTGTCCTTGCCGATCGCGCGCGACAGCCATTGCGCCGAGATCGTGCCGCGGTTGAACCATGGCTTGAGCGGGCCCGACGGCATTGCGGAGACGTATTCGGTCCATGTCGCTGGCGCACTGTAGGCGGGCTTCACCTTGGTGGCGCCGTCCTTGAGAACCGGAACGACGCCATAGCGGACCGGCGCGTCGGTTGGCGCCAGGAAATCGGTCCAGTTGGTCTTCTGCACCGGCCATTCGGTGCTCGGCCGATGTTCGCCCGGCTTGTGATCCTGCGCCTGGTCCTCGAACCCGACCCAGGTGTCGACCACGGTTGCACTTTTGCCCTGCTGCTGACGATACAGCGCAAAGCCGAGGCAGTCCGGGATCATTGCCGCGACCTCCCAGACCACGAAGATGCCGTCGGTGGTCGGGAACGCCTGAATTGTGGAAAATCATGGTGATGCCTCCAAATCGCGGCTGAGAAATATCCGGTCGACATGAACCTGGCGCGTCAACGTCGCCCGGCGATCCCTGAAGTCGCGTCGGATCGTTCCGGGCGTCGGGGCAGCTGATCTAGCAAGGAGAGTATGCCAGACAATCTACAACCTGGTCTGTCGGCAGGATCACAGATCGGTCACGTCGTGCGCACCCGTTGGGCCGCGATGCTGTGGGCCCGATCGCGGCTTCCTACAGCAACCGCACCGTGACCTTCGCCTTGCCCTTATGGTCGCCGTAGAACCATCCGCAGACCCAGGGCAGGCTGATGACGGCCTGGTTGACGTAGAGGAAGATCTCGCCGCTGCGATCGGCGGTGAAACGCGCCTTGTAGACCTGCGGGTCGGTGTTCGACACCGGCAGGGGGTCGAGAAAATACTCGTCGACGCCGGTCTCTCCGACCCGTGCGATCAGCCTGAACCATGGCCGGAACAGGATCCGCCGCAGGAAGATCGCGAAATAGCCGCGCAACTGCTTTGTGCCTTCGATGGTCGAGGTCCGGTATCCGATCGGCGTCACCGCGCGGCCGGCGTCCTCCCATGGCTCCGACATCGTGATCGCGATCTCGTATTTGAACCCGGTGCGGACCTTGAGGCCGGTCGGCGCACAGATGGCGCCGGTGTCGAAGTCGGCGGCATCCTGCGGGATGCCCTTGTCGACGGCGACAAGCTTGTCCGTTGCAGTGCCCTTGCAGAATGCCCCCGTCGAATCGGCGAGATTGAACAGGAAGTGGCTGACCAGCGTCGCGCTGAACCAGACCAGCAGGGCCGTGAGCAGGAAAGGGACGACATGCCGCTTTCCGACGTTGAGAATCCACTGATAGACCGCGCTGGTACGGAATCGATAGATCGCCTCGTGCATGAACCCGGAGAGTGGCGTCGGCTTCGCGCGGTCACGCCAGATGATCCGCATCCTGTCGCTGATCGTCGCGCTGAGCGAACTGCCGGCACCCATCAGCACGATGACAGCAAGGATGCCGCCGGCGAACCATTCCGGATTGCCGGCGTACCAATCGGTCCACCAATGAAAGGAATCGGGCAGGAACGATTGAACGAAGCGCACCAGCTCCGAAATCATCCTGACATAGGAGCTGAATTCGTGCTCCTTGTGCTGGTTATGGAACAGCCAGAACGTGGCCAGATGCAGCGACGCCGCCAGCGCGGCGAAGTAGGCGATCCGCCGCATCCAGACGTAGTTCCACAGCTTCTCCTGTGCGGCATAGCGCGCCGGTGCGCCCGCGGGCGTCTCAAACGTATTGGCGCCGAGCGGAGTGACCTGGCCGCTGCGCGACACGACCACGTAGTTCGGCGGAAGTCCGATCGGGGCATAGGCATTGGCGCCGCTGTCGATCCGCTCGAACACGCTCTCGTGGATCTTCGGCATCGGCACGCTGACGCCGGCATAGGGATCGTTGCAGAGGTCGGCGACCTTGCGCGGACCGTACCGGTAGTACGCGCCGAGGCCGGCCCGGGAATCGTAGAGGCGGCCATCCTTGTCCTCGGAGGACTTGATTGACTTGATCGCGTCAGGGTCGGCGATCGGTGCGCTCTTGAATGCGAGGCCGCGCTTGACGGCTTCGTCGACCAGCCAGGCCAGCGGCACGAATGCGACAGCGTCGTCCGGATAGCCGCCGCCGACATTGGCGTGCATGCCGACGAACCAGACCTGGACGAGGCGCTCGCCATCGATGCTGGTCGGCACGGCCGGTGCGGGCTGCCCCGGCTCTTGCTCGGTCCAGAGCACCGGATGAAAGGTCGTGCGCTCGTCGTCGAGCGCCAGCGCGTGTCGCGCGCACTTGACCTTCGGGCTGAGAATCCGGTTCGGTAGTTCGAGCGGCCACACCCAGTTGGAGATGCCGCGCGTCATCTCGTCGATCGGCAGGCCATAGGCCGCGACGGTGTCCCAGATGCCGATGAATTCGATCGCCGGCACCGGCTTCCGCGCGATCCTTGCGTACGGCTTGTTGCCTCGAAGGCGATCCCACAGCGGTACAAGAACATAGTCGCGCAGCGCGCGGAACAGCACCTCGATGCGCCAGATCGAGTGGTAGCCCTCGGCCCGGTATGCGCGATAGGCCTTCACCGCGCCGTCGTGCAGCTCGGATTCGGTGTCCGCGGCGATCAGGCCCTGATCGAGGATGAGTGCGGCGAGCGTGCGCACGGTGAACGCGCCGCGGCTGAATCCGAACAGGTAGACCTTCGAATCTTTCGCGTGGTCGTAGTTCCGGCAGATGAACTTGTAGGCGTCGAGGATGTTGCGCTTGAGGCCGTAGCCGAAGGCGCCGCCGAGGATTGCCAGCGGAATGAATTTCGACGTGCCGACGCCGTCATCATACTTGGCGGCCTGCGTATTGCCCTGCAAATCCAGCGACTGAAATATCCGCCAGACATTGGTGCGCCAGACGCTGGAAGCGGCGTTGCCGGTGCCGTCGGACAGAATAATGATCTTCGGACTCGGCATTAAAGGATGCTCGCTGAAACGAATGAAGCGGATGGCGCAGCGTAGCAGGGACCGGATCGATTGCTACCTTTGATCGCTCTTTAATCATTCCATGCCGCGATAGGTGTGAACTGGCGCACAAAGCGTCACGTGGTCGCGGCCATGTGAGAGGTGACCGCTTTCGCGCTGCTGCGAAAAGGCCTAGCCTGATAGTGGCGCAATTCATTGATGAGGCACAGCCATGCGCAGCCACGTCAGAAAATTTGCCCATGTCCTAGAGCGCTTCGGCCTTGCTTTGGCGGGAGCTGCAAGCGGTCTGTTTGTCGCCATCCATGTCGGCTCGAGCGTCTCGGCGCTGACCTCGCAGGCGTTCCTGCTCATCATGATGCTGGGCGGCGCGATCGGCTTCTATCTCGGCATCGATACGCCCCCCAAGCTGTTCCATCCGAAGGATACGGCCTCGATGCGCAAAATCGACGCGGCGGAGCTGCTCGGCGCGATCGGGACCTTCCTCGCGACAATGGTTGCGTTCTTCTCGGTTGGCGTCGTCGTGCTGCGCAGCGAGCCGGACATCGGCTGGACCGCGGCCATCATGGCGGGCTGGGTGCTCGGCGTTGCCATGCAGATCGTCGGCGGCACGATCGCGCGGGCGCGCGCGTGAAGCGTCGGAGTGGCGTTGGACGAGGCTGGTTTGCTGGCTCGGGATCGGTCGTGTTGCAGGGGGGATGGTCTGAACGCAAGTCCTGTGTCGGCCGTCACCGCTACGCCGGGACACCGCAAAGGCCTACGCCGAGCCGGATCAGCTGCTACTGCGCCTCCCTCATCGGTTCGCGACCTTGGCGGGGTCCTTGACCGCCTTGAACGTCTCCTGCTCGACGCTGTAGAGTTCGCCGCCGACCTTCTCGACCCTGCGAATGTAGATGTCGTGGACGACTTCGCGCGTCTTCGGGTCGATCGACATCGGGCCACGCGGGCTTTCCCAGGCCATGCCCTTCATGGCTTCGACCAACGCATCGCCATTGGTCTTGCCGCCGGTCACCTTCAGCGCCTCGTAAATCAGATGCATGCCGTCATAGGCGCTGACGCTGATGAAGTTCGGTCGAACATTCGCGTTGGCCTTGCGAAACGCCGCGACATAGTCGCGGTTCAGCTCGGATGGATGCGCGGCGGAGTAGAACCCCGCCGTGATCATGCCGATCATCGCATCGCTCATGCCCGGCAGGTCCTCGTCGTCGGCGATGTCGCCGGGGCCGATCAGCTTGATCCCGCTCTTGTCGAGCCCGCGCTCGACGAACTGCTTGGCCAGGATACCGGCCTGGCTTGTCGGGACAAAAATGAACAGAGTGTCGGGATTGCCATCCCGCGCGCGCTGCAGGAACGGCGCGAAATCGGGGTTGGCCAGCGGCACTTTCAGCGCTTCGACGATCGTTCCACCTGCCGCGGTGAAGCTCGCCGAAAATACGCCGGCGGCTTCGCGCCCGGGTGCCCAGTCGGATGCGATGATGGTGGCCCGGTTCGATCCGTTTCTCGCCGCCCAATCCGCCAGCACGCTGGCCTGCTGCGCGTGCGTCCAGCTGGTGCGCACGAAGTAAGGCGACCGTTCGGTCACGATCGAAGTGCCCGATACCATCACGACGGTTGCCGTCTTGCTCTCATTGGCCAGCGGCGCGAGCGCCAGCACGCTCGGCGTCAACCCGCCGCCGAGGATCGCCACCCCGTCGTTGACGATCAGCTCCTGCGCAATGCGCTTGGCATTGTCGGGCAGGCTGGCATCGTCCCGGACGATCAATTCGATCTTGCGGCCGGCGACCATGTCGCCGTGCTGCGCCATGTAGAGCCGCGCCCCGGCGACCGCCTGCTTGCCGACCGGCCCCAGAACGCCGGTCAATGGCATCACCAGCCCGACCCTTACGACGTCCTGCGCCTGGGTGGGTCCCGGTCGCACCGCCGCAAGCGCCAGAACGGCCCCGACCAACATGGCAAACCGGGTACTCGACATGGCCAACCTCCCGCGAGCCCGGAGATGATGCCGGGCCGGTTCGCGACTATCGGCTTCGCGCCAGGGAAGTCCTGATGAAGAAGTGACAGAACGCCGAATTTCCTGCTAAATTTTCCCGATTGGTGCCGTCTGTGGGCATGGAGTGACCTCTATGGACCCGGCGACTGATTCCGTTTTGATATTTGATTCCTTTGAGCTTGATCTCGCCCGCGGCGTAGCCCGCGTGGATGGCGTCGATCTCGATCTCAGGCCGAAATCATTCGCGGTGCTCGGCTATCTCGCCGGCAATGCCGGGCGGCTGGCATCCAAGCAGGATCTGCACGAGGCGGTCTGGGGTAACGTCGCGGTTTCCGACGACTCGCTCGTCCAGTGCGTCCGCGAGCTGCGCCTGAAGCTGCGCGATGATGACCACCGCATCATCAAGACGGTGTCTCGCCGCGGCTATCGCCTCGATGCCAGGCCGCTGCCGCCGCCGCACGATCATGGATCGCAGAACGTCTCGCGCCGAACGTCCGCTCCCCGCGGTATCGCGGCACGCTTGGCCGCGCTTCCCCGATGGTTGCTGATCGCCGGCCTGTCGGTGATCGCCTTCGCATCATTCGCATCCGTGCCGCCGCTGGCCAACGGGATGTGGCATCCTCTGGCCGAATTGGCGCACTGGCTTGTGCCGCAGGATCACGGCATCGTGCCGGAGCAGGATGTCGAGCGGATCACCGCGCTGGCCGCCGAGAAGCAGCTGCCGCTTCCCGCCTATCGCGTTCGCGCGCCGGCAAGTGACGTACCGGACAATGTCCGCCGCTTTCTCGGCGTGTGGGTGAGCGCCGAGGGTTGGATCAATTCGCACCGCCAATTCATGATGATCGTCACCAATGTCGATCGGGATGGTGTCGCGACCGGCTATCTCGTGAACGGCCCGGCGATGCCGCACAGCCGTGTACCCGGGCCCGGCTTTTCCGGTGGCTTCACCGGATATGTCCTCGACGACGTCTTGCGCTATGACGGCAATACCGGACTGCATTCCGCCTCCATCGCCGCGGATGGGCGGATCGAGTTCAAGCTCGTCTTCCGCGAGGGAGGTACCGGTGTCGTGTTCCTCGAACCGCTCTGGACCCTTGCCCACCCGGGCCCCATTGCACGCAGTCAAACCTGATCGAAGCGCACCCGGTGTGATTACGCGCGCCGCGAAACACCGAGCCCCGCCAGATGCGTGTCGACGAACTGCGCGAGGCGCTCGCGCAGCATCTCAGGCGGGACCGCGACCATGCGCTCTTCGAGGCCGAGCGAGATGATGCCGTGGACCGCGGAGAACATCGTCCGCGACAGCAACGCGACATCGTCGGGATCGCGATCGGGCAGCAGCCGGAGCAGCGGCGCATGCATCAGCGCGAACGCCTCCATCACCATCGTGAGGATGTCTTCCGGAAACGGCCGGTCGTCCTCCATCCGGTGCTCGAACAGCGAGCGCAGCAGATTGGCGTGCTCGGTGGCGAAGCCGAGATAGGCGTCGGCAAGTCCGTGCAGCTGGCGCAGGGGATCGTCGGCCGGGACCGCCTTGAGCCGCGTGGTCAGGGCGTGAAAGGTCTCCCGGTTCACCGTCAGGATCAACCCGTCGAAGTCGCCGAACTCATTATAGACACTGCCGATGGAGCAGCCGGCGGCCTCGGCGACATCGCGAACCTTGAGTGATCTCAATCCCTTAGTGGCGATTGACCGGCACGCGATCTCGATCAGCAGGGCCCGCCGCTGAAGTTTTTTTCGGTCTCGTCGCGATTCTTCTTGAACAGTGTTCATTTTTATACTACTAATTTGAGCGTTGCTCAAGTTGGCATAGGAGGCCACTCAGATGCAGACCCTAGCACTTCAATTGACCACCACCCTTGTCGATGACGCGATCGAGCTCGTGAAGGGCTTCGGCCGCGCCGTCCTCAATCTGGCGACCGCGCCGATCGAGCGGATTGCCCGCGCCTGCGACGTCGCAGGCGTCCTGGAGCAGCGGCGCGCGGATCGGCGCGCGCCGCGCCAGGCGGCTGCGAGCGGAGGCCGCTGCAAGCCGCGCAACTGCCCATGGTCACCGTTCGGCGGCTTGAGTGAACTGACCTGAAGCACGCGGCCCGCAATTGTCGGCGAAACCTCAACAAAGCGCTCACCATGTCCCCTGCGAGCCTATCCGGCGTCGATCAACCCCAGGTCTGGATAAGGTCTCGTACATCTCTGGCGGGCAATGTCGCGACGTCCCGGTTCGCCCGATTTTGCGCGCCTTCGAACCGATACGTTGCGGAAAAGACTAAAGGCTGCGGCATCCCCGTCATTTTCTCCACGCTCACCATTCTCCGCCACCCGAATTCGCAGACCTGCAGCGCCGTGCGCGCTAACCCAAGGAACCGGTCATGATCAAGGAATTGATGACGTCCCGCCGCTTCGCGCCGCTGTTCTGGTCGCAGTTCTGCTCGGCGTTGAACGACAACGTGCTGAAGAACGCGCTCGTCATCATGCTGCTGTATGGCGTCGCCAACGAGCAGGGGCCGGCGCTGGTCCAGCTCGCGGGGGCGGTGTTCATCGCTCCGTTCTTCGTGCTGTCGGCGCTCGGCGGCGAGCTCGCCGACCGCTACATCAAGTCCGTCGTCGCCCGCCGGCTGAAGTTCTTCGAGATCTTCGCCGCGGCGTTTGCCGCCGCCGGCTTCTTCACTCATTCGATCCCGCTGCTGTTCATCGCGCTGGCGCTGTTCGGCATCGTCGCGGCGCTGTTCGGCCCAGTGAAATATGCTGTTCTGCCCGACCAGCTGTCGGTGTCTGAACTCGCGACCGGCAACGCGCTGGTCGAGGGCGCAACCTTCATGGCGATCCTGATCGGCACCATTGCGGGTGGCATGTTCGTCGCCGGCGCCAGCCACATGGGCTGGATCTGTGCCGCCGTGGTCGGCCTGTCGGTGCTGTCCTGGGGCTTTGCGTCACGGATCCCGGTGACGCAGCCGTCCGCGCCGGATCTGCCGATCACCAAGAATCCCTGGACCTCGACCGTGCGCCTGTTGAAGTCGCTCTATGCCGAGCCGCGGCTGTGGGACGGCATGGTGATCGTGTCCTGGTTCTGGATGGTCGGTGCGATCGTGCTGTCGCTGCTGCCTGCGCTGATCAAGGAAGGCGTCGGCGGCACCGAGGGCGTGGTCACGCTGTGCCTTGCCGTGTTCGCGATCGGCATTGCCGCCGGCTCGCTGTTCGCCGCGCAGCTGAGCCATGTCCGCCCGAACCTCGCGCTGGTGCCGATCGGCGCCATCGTGATGGGCGTGGTCGGCCTCGACCTCGCCTGGGCGATCGCCACCACCTCGCTCGGCAAGGATGTCACCGCGGTTGCGTTCGCGACCTCGTTCGGCGGCTTCCGCATGCTGGCCGACTTCTTCCTGTTCGCCTTCGGCGGCGGCCTGTTCGTGGTGCCGTCGTTCGCTGCCGTGCAGGCCTGGACCGCGCCGTCCGAGCGCGCCCGCATCATCGCCGCAGGCAACATTTTGCAGGCCGGCTTCATGGTCGCCGGCGCGGTGTTCGTCGGCGCCCTGCAATATATCGGCCTGCCGATCGCCTGGATTTTCTTCGGCCTCGCCGTCGCGAGCTTCGGCACCGTCTGGTTCGTGCTGAGCAAGTGGGGCAAGGAGGGCGTGCGCGACTTCGGCGCGCTGCTGTTCCGGGCGCTGTTCCGCGTCGAGGTGCGCGGCATGGAGAACCTGCCGCCATCGGGCACGCGGATGCTGATCGCGCCCAACCATGTCAGCCTGGTCGATGGCCCGCTGCTGCACGCCACCTTGCCGATCGATGCGAGCTTCGCGGTCGACACCGGCATCTCCAAGGCGTGGTGGGCCAAGCCGTTCCTGAAGATGATCAAGCACTACACGATGGACCCGACCAAGCCGCTGGCCGCGCGCGACCTGATCAAGCTGGTCGCCGCCGGCGAGCCGGTGGTGATCTTCCCGGAAGGGCGCATCACGGTCTCGGGTTCGTTGATGAAGGTCTATGACGGCACCGCAATGATCGCCGACAAGGCCGATGCGGTCGTCGTCCCGGTCCGCATCGAGGGCGCGCAGCGTTCGCATCTCAGCTATCTCAAGAATGGCGAGATCAAGCGCTCCTGGTTCCCCAAGGTGACGATCTCGATCCTGCCGCCGGTGAAGCTGCCGGTCGACCAGTCGCTGAAGGGCAAGGCGCGCCGCAATGCCGCCGGTGCCGCGCTGCAGGACGTGATGATCAACGCCATGGTCCAGAACGCGATGCTCGACCACACGCTGTTCGAGGGCCTCGGCCACGCCTATCGCGACCGCGACACCGGCAAGCCGATCATCGAGGACGCGCTCGGCACCAAGCTGACCTACCGCAAGCTGATCCTCGGCGCCCAGGTGCTGAGCCGCAAGCTCGAGCAGGGCACCGCGGTCGGCGAGAATGTCGGCGTGCTGCTGCCGAACTCGGCCGGCGTCGCCGTCGTGTTCATGGCGCTGCAGACCATCGGCCGCGTGCCGGCGATGCTCAACTTCTCGGCAGGTCCAGTCAACATGCTGGCGGCGATGAAGGCGGCGCAGGTGAAGACCGTGTTGACCTCGCAGGCCTTCATCGAGAAGGGCAAGCTCGACAAGCTGATCGCGGCGCTCGCCGGCCAGGCGCGCGTCGTCTATCTCGAGGATGTCAGGGCCGGCATCGGCCTCGCCGACAAGGTCGCGGGCTTCCGCGCCGGCATCGCGCCGCGCGTCGCCCGCAAGGCCAACGATCCCGCGGTCATCCTGTTCACCTCGGGTTCGGAAGGCACGCCGAAGGGCGTCGTGCTGTCCCATCGCAACATCCTCGCCAACGCGGCACAGGCGCTGGCGCGGGTCGATGCCAATGCCAACGACAAGGTGTTCAACGTGCTGCCGGTGTTCCACTCGTTCGGTTTGACCGGCGGCATGATGATGCCGATCCTCGGCGGCATCCCGATCTTCATGTATCCGTCGCCGCTGCATTACCGGATCGTGCCCGAGCTGATCTACCAAACCGGCGCGACGATCCTGTTCGGCACCGACACCTTCCTCACCGGCTACGCCCGCTCGGCGCATGCCTATGACTTCCGCACGCTGCGGCTCGTCATCGCCGGTGCGGAGGCGGTGAAGGAGCGCACGCGGCATATCTACATGGAGCGCTACGGCATCCGCATCCTCGAGGGCTATGGCGTCACCGAGACCGCGCCGGTGCTGGCGATGAACACGCCGATGGCCAATCGCCAGGGCACCGTCGGCCGCATCTCGCCGCTGATGCAGTACCGTCTCGATCCGGTCCCCGGCATCGAGGAAGGCGGCCGCCTGTCGGTGAAGGGCCCGAACGTGATGCTCGGCTATCTCCGTGCCGAGAATCCCGGCGTGCTCGAGCCGCTGCCCGAAGGCTGGCACGACACCGGCGACATCGTCTCGGTCGACGCGCAGGGCTTCATCGCGATCAAGGGTCGTGCCAAGCGCTTCGCCAAGATCGCCGGCGAGATGGTCTCATTGTCCGCGGTGGAGGCGATCGCGGCCGCGATCTGGCCGCAGGCCATGTCGGTTGCGGTCACGCTGCCCGATCAGCGCAAGGGCGAACGCATCGTGCTGCTCACTACGCAGAAGGACGCCGACCGCGCCGCGATGCAGCGCCAGGCCAAGAGCGTCGGCGCCTCCGAGCTCGCGGTGCCGGCCGATATCCGCGTCATCGACAAGGTGCCGCTGCTCGGCACCGGCAAGACCGACTATGTCAGTGCCACTGCATTGGCCAAGGAAATAGCAGCGGAACTCGCCGCGGCGCCCGCGCCGCAGGCCGAGCCCGCCGGCGATGAGGGCGAGGCCGAGCCCGCGCAGCTGGCGCAACACGTCGCATGAGGCTTGGCATGATGGTTGTGCTTTTCGGGAGCATGTTGTCAGATAGACGGCAACTGCTCCCGAGAAAGCACGATCATGCTGGACAAACTGAACCCGGCTACGGAGGACGCGCCTGAACTTGCCGCCGAGCGATGGATCGGCGCGCTGGATGCGGCGCTCGCGAGCCGCTCCATGGAGGCTCTATCCGCATTGCTTGCGCCGGAGAGCCACTGGCGCAATATCTTCGGCATCTCCTGGCAATTTGCGACCTTCAGCGGGCGGCAGCGCGTCGTTGCCGAACTGCTGACGCGCGCTGAAGCGGTCGGCGCGAGCGGATTTCGTCTCGATGACCGTGCCTTGATACCGCGGCGGGCCGTGGTGGCCGGACGCGAGACGATCGAGGCGGTCTTCACCTTCGACACGTCGAATGGTCCCGGCACCGGTGCGGTCCGCCTGCTGCATGAGAGGGGCGGAAATTCCGTGGCGTGGACGTTCTCCACGATGCTCGACTTCAACCGCATCTGCGAGGCGCGCGCCGATGGCGCCGCCGAGCAATCCCATGCGCGCGATTTCGCCGCACCCGACTGGCTGGAGCAGCGGCAGGCCTCGCGCGCCTATGCCGACCGCGAGCCCGATGTGCTGATCGTCGGCGGCGGCCATGCCGGCATCGCGGCCGCGGTCGAGTGCAAGCGGATCGGGCTCGATGCCCTGATCGTCGATCGCGAGCGGCGCATCGGCGACAATTGGCGGCTGCGCTATCGCGGGCTCAAGCTGCACAACAAGACGCCGGTCAATCTGTTTCGCTACCTCCCGTTCCCGCCGAGCTTTCCGGACTACATCCCGAAGGACAAGATCGCGAACTGGCTGGAGAGCTATGTCGACATCATGGAGCTCGACTTCTGGACCGAGACCTCGTTCGAGGGCGCGCGCTATGACGATACGACGCAGCGCTGGACCGTGACGCTGCAAGGGACCAGCGGCCCGCGCACGCTGCATCCGAAGCACATCGTGCTCGCGACCAGCGTCAGCGGCACGCCGAACATTCCCAGGATCGACGGCATCGGGAATTTCGAGGGGAAGGTGCTGCACTCCAGCGCCTTCGCGGCCGGGCGCGAATGGGCGGGGCGTTCGGTCGTCGTGTTTGGCACCGGCACCAGCGCGCATGATATCTGCCAGGAGCTGCACGCCGCCGGCGCCGACGTCACCATGGTGCAGCGCAGCCCGACCATGGTGGTCAATGTCGAGCCGGCGCAGCTCTACGACAAGACCTATCTCGGCGACGGCCCGCCGATCGAGGTGCGCGACATCCTCAATTCCGGCGTGCCGCTCCCGGTGATGAAGATCGCGCACAGGATCATCACCGACGAGGTCAAGCGGCTCGATGCGCCCTTGCTGTCGCGGCTGGAGCGCGCCGGCTTCCGGCTCGAGTTCGGCGAGGACGGCACCGGCTGGCCGCTGAAGTTTCGCTCCCGCGGCGGCGGCTACTACTTCAATGTCGGCTGCTCCGAATTGATCGCCGACGGCAAGATCCGCCTGATCCAGGCCGCCGACATCGCCGATATCACCGCCGCCGGCCTTGCGCTGAAGGACGGCACGTCGCTCGCCGCCGAGCTGTTCGTGCTCGCCACCGGCTACAAGGGCCCGGACCATCTGGTCGGCAGGTTGTTCGGCGAGGACATCGCCGCCCGCGTCGGCCGCGTCTGGGGCTTCGACGAGGCGACCCAGGAGCTGCGCAACATGTGGACGCGCACGCCGCAGCCCGGCCTCTGGTTCGCCGGCGGCGCGTTCTCGCAGGCCCGCATCTACAGCCGCTTCATCGCGCTGCAGATCGCAGCGATCGAGGCCGGCACGCTTTCCAAGCAACTCACCTGAACTCCACGCACTCGCACTGAAGGACTCCCATGCCGCTTCCGCTCGATCCCGTCATTGAGAAGATCATCCCGCTGCTGCCGCTGCGCGATCCTGAAACCATGACGCCGCAGAGCTGTCGCGATTCGCTCCGGGCGTTGGCGGAGGCGCGCAAGGCGGTGCCGCCGCCGCCGGTCGACGTGGCACGCGATATCGAGGTCGCTGGCGCCGCCGGCAAGCTCGGCGCGCGGCTCTATCGGAGCGGCCGTGGCACGGCGCCGACCGTGATCTTCTTCCACGGCGGCGGCTGGGTCGCCGGCGATCTCGAGACGCATGATCGCCAGGCCCGCAACCTCGTGATCGACACCGGCGCGGTCGTGATCTCGGTCGATTACCGCCGCCCGCCGGAGACGCACTTTCCAGGGGCCTTCGAGGATGCGTTCGCCGCGATCCGCGACGTGGTCGCGCGGATCGATGAATTCGGCGGCGATCTCGCCCGCGTCGGCGTTGCCGGCGATTCCGCCGGCGGCAATCTCGCCGCCGCCACCGCGCTGGCCTGCCGCGACGCCGGCATCAGGCTCGCCGGGCAATTGCTGGTCTATCCCGTCACCGATGTGGTCGGCAATTTTGCCGACGTGGCCGAGAACGCCAAATTTCCGTCACGCGCCGAGAATGCGGACGGCTACTTCCTGACGCGGGCGACGATGCAGTGGTTCTGCGGGCACTATCTCGCCGACAAGGCTGAGGGCGCCGATTGGCGCGTCTCGCCGCTGCGCGCGAAGAGCCTTGCGGGTGTGGCACCGGCGGTGGTCACCACAGCCTGGTTCGACCCGCTGCGCGACGAGGGCCATGCCTACGCCGAGGCGTTGCAGGCGGCCGGCGTGCCGGTGAGCTATCATTCCGGCGAGGGCCTGATTCACGGCTATTTCGGCCTCGGCGACGCGTCAGAGGCCGCACGCGCCGAGGCGCAGCGCGCGCGGGCGGATTTTCGGGTGTTGCTGGAGCGGGGCGTCTAATCTCCGGTCGTCCCGGCCTTTGTTTGCGAACGGACTCTAACCTCCTCGTCGTCCCGGCGGAGGCCGGGACCCATAACCACCGCAGCCTGTTGTTGCAGCGGGCTGCGGCCCCAGCGTCGCGCCACTCCATCCAGTCGGGGTAATGGGTCCCGGCCTTCGCCGGGACGACGACGTGGATGGATTTGCGTTTAACCCCCCCTCAATCGTTCCCGATCGTGTCGCCGAACAGCTGCCAGGTCTCGCCGTTGAACTTCTGCAGCCGCATCGCTTCGACCGGGAAGTAGTCGGTCGGCGAGGTCTTCACCTTGATGCCGGGCAGGAACATCGGCAGCGCGATGTCGAGGTTGGCGGCCTGCTTCATGATGTTCTCATGGGTGAGGTCGTCGCCGCACTGCTTCAGCACCTGCACCGTCGCCTCCGCCACCACATAGCCGTAGACGATCAGCTGGTCCTGCAGATTGCCGTCCGGAAAATACTTCTTCATGAAGTCCTGCCACGCGATCACGTCCGGATCCGACTTCCACTGCGGATCGTTCGGATCCTTCAGCGAGTAGGACGAGATGATGTCCCTGGAATATTCGAAGCCGGCCGGCTTCAGCACCGAGGACACCGAGGTCGAGGTCGCCGCGAGGAAGAACAGGTCGGGCTTCCAGCCGATCTCGCCGATCTTCTTGATCGCCTGCGCCGCCTGCTTGGGGATCGCGTGCATGAACAGCACGTTGGCGCCGGATGATTTCAGCTTCACGATCTGGCTGTCGACCGTCGGATCGGTCGATTCATAGGTCGTTTCCGCCACCACCATCTTCGCGGTGTTCTCCGGCCCGAGCCCCTTCTTGAAGCCGTTGCCGTAATCCTTGCCGGCGTCGTCGTTCTGGTAGAACAGCGCGATCTTGGCGTCCGGCTTGTTGGTCAGGACATACTTGGCGTAGACCGCGGTCTCGGCCTGGTACGACGGCTGGAAGCCGATCGTCCACGGATAATGCGCGTAGTCGCCCCACAGCGTGGCGCCGGCGCCGACGAACAGCTGCGGCACCTTCTTGTCGTTGAGATATTTGCGCACGGCCAGGCCGGTCGGCGTGCCCAGCGGATTGAGGATCGCGGCGACCTCCTCCTGCTCCACCAGCTTGCGCGTCTGCTCCACCGTCTTCGGCGGCGAGTAGCCGTCGTCGAGCGTGATCAGGTTGATCTTGCGCCCGTTCACGCCGCCCTGGTCGTTGATCATCCTGAAGTAGGCGGCCTGCGTCTTCGCGATCACGCTGTAGGCCGACGCCGCGCCGGAGAATGGCGAGGTCTGTCCGAGTTTGATCTCGGTGTCGCTGGCGCCCGTGCCATATTTCTTTTCGGCGGCGTGAACCTGTGTCGCGAGCGCAAGCGCGACTGTTGCCGCAATGGCCTTCCAGATCATCGTGAGCCTCCCTGTGGCTTTTTGTTTTGTTCGCGAGGGAGAGCTTACGTGAGCGGCCGCACGTTGGGCTTGTGGTGAGACGCCGGGGCAGGGATGCGAAAATGCGGCTGGTGCTATAGCGGCACGGTGTAACCACCAGCGTCGTCCCGGCGAAGGCCGGGACCCATTACCCCAACTGCTTATTTGGAGCGACGCTGGGGCAACATTCCGCGTAACGGCAAACTTTAGTGATAATGGGTCCTGGCCCCCGTGCGCAATTGCGCACTCGGCCGGGACGACGATGATGAGAGAGTCGCGCCTCAGCGCACCCGCACGCTGCCGGTGGTCACCGGATCGGTCGGCAGCACGGTGGCGCCGGCTCTGCTGGCGGCGGCGGAGGTGATCATGCCGGGCTCGGCCGCGGCCTGCACATTGCGGGGCGGGTTGAATTCGAGGATGACGAGGGCGGCCGTGGCGAGCACCGCCACGGCGGCGGTTGCAATCGCAGGCACCAGTCTTCCGCGCGGATCGGCTGCGCGAACTTGCATCGAGCAATTCCTTTATCGGGGTCGTTCTTTGGACGTGACATAGGAACGGCCAGGCTTCTTCCCAAGAGTGCGGCGCACATGCCTCACAATCAGTTGTGCTGGCCGTGATGTCTCTCACGGTCTTCGAGACGATGCGGCGTACCGCGTCGAATCGCATTCGTGTCGGACGGCTTGTTTGCACACTAATATCTGGAAGAGATCGTGGCGTTTTGCATGCGCCTCATGCGCTCGTGATTGATCGCGTGAGGTTGTGATTAACGTCCGCCTTCGCCAAGGCTGCGGCGCGACAAGCCCACGCGAGAAGCCGCTTTTGCCTTTATTTATAGGCTTTCTTTGTGGGTCGGGGCGCGCGCGTTAAGCGTTTCTTCACGCGCTCTCGATGGATCAAGCAGAAGATTCGTGTGATGTGCGCGTGATGGAGGAGATGACACCGCTGTCATTGGCAGCAGCTGTCAGCGAACTGTCGCAACCCATGGCGACGCCGTCATTGCGAGAAGCGAAGCGACGACTTGTCCGCCGAAGCCTTGGCGAAGCGACGAAGCAATCCATCTCTCCTTACGCAGAGCAATGGATGATTTTACTTCGGTCGTCATTGCGCAAAGAAGATTCCACTTCGCCATCGCGCCTCGATCGCGGTCTCATTTCAATTCTATTGCTTTGATACCAAGTCGACGAAATGCACTGATGCGTCGCTTGACACGAGAGCCCGCGTGTCCCCTTCCGAAATTGGTCCAGCGTTCACGCATGAATGTGCGACGCATGCAACCAGAGCGACCATCTCGGTAGCCAGTTTGTTGGCCAAGCAAAAACGGCCGGGTCATCCGACCCGGCCGTTCAAATCTCTCTTCCCGCGAATTCCGCTCCCGCAGTCTCGCTCAGCTCGCCTTCTTCACCGGTGCCGGCTTGCCGACCATCTTCTCGATCGCGCGCTTCAGGTCGAGGGCGCGGGGCGAGAGCACGTCGGCCTTGGCCTTGAGCAGGTAGGCGTCGAGGCCGCCATTGTGGTCGACGCTCTTCAGTGCGTTGGTCGAGACGCGCAGGCGCACGTTGCGGCCGAGCGCTTCGGAGATGAAGGTGATGTTGGCCAGGTTCGGCAGGAAGCGCCGCTTGGTCTTGATGTTCGAGTGGCTCACCTTGTGGCCCGTCTGGGGGCCCTTGGCCGTCAGTTCGCAGCGCCGGGACATCTTACAAAATCCTTATTGCATCCCCGCCGCTCGAAGGGCGTGCAATCACACGGCCCGCGCGGGGGTTTTGAATTCGCGTCCATTTTCCAGGAACCGCGGGTGTATAGGGGGAGAATACCCGGGCGTCAAGATTATATCGCCGCATGCGGGGCACCGGAAATGCCGGTTCATAAGGTCTTCCAGCCACTTAACGGCAGATATGGCAACCATATAAAGGGCGTATTCGGCTGCAAGTCTAGGTTCCATACAAGATGCGCCTTGTTGTCCGGCCGAATTGAACGCCGAAATGGACAACGGATAGAGCGCCGATAGCAGGACCGTCAGGTAGGTTAAGTGACCACCGCCATTGCCATTTTGCCCCCGCTCGGCCGGCTGCTCGGCCTCTGCGCGGGCGCATTGCTGCTGTTCTGCGCCGAGCGCGCCAGCGCGCAGGGGCGGCTCGACGCCCAGTATGAGGCGACCCTGGCCGGTATCCCGGTCGGCAAGGGCAGCTGGACCATCGAAATCGGCGACGACAGCTTCTCGGCCTCGGCCCAGGGCGGCACCGCAGGCCTCCTGAAGGCGTTTTCCGGCGGCTCCGGCGCGGGCGCCTCGCAGGGCCGCGTCGTCAACGGCGCGCTGGCCGCCACCTCCTACACCGCGACCACCACCACCTCGAAGAAGTCGGAGACGATCCGGATGGTGCTGGCGAATGGCGGCATCAAGGAATCCGCGATCGAGCCGGAGCCGCCGGTCGATCCCGACCGCCTGCCGGTGACCGACGCGCAGAAGAAGAACGTGTTCGATCCGATGACCGGCTCGTTCCTGCGCGCGCCCGGCAATGCCGAATTGATGAGCCCGGATATTTGCCGCAGTGGCGCCGGCATCTTCGACGGCCGCATGCGCTACGACCTCAAGCTCGATTTCAAGCGGGTCGAGATCGTCAAGGCCGAGCGCGGCTATCACGGCCCGGCGCTGGTTTGCGCGCTCTATTTCGTACCGATCTCGGGCTACATCCCGGATCGCCCGGTCATCAAATATCTCGCCGCCCAGCGCAACATCGAGATCGCCTTCGTGCCGATCGCCGGCACCCGACTGCTGGTGCCGTTCCGCATGACGATCCCGACCCCGCTCGGCCAGGCCATGCTGGAAGCGACCTCCTTCGTCACCACAGCCGCGCCGCCGCGCGTGGCGAAGACGCAGTAAGTCGCACCGTCATTCCGGGGCGCGCGTAGCGCGAACCCGGAATCTCGAGATTCCGGGTTCGCGCTACGCGCGCCCCGGAATGACAGACAGAGGTAGGCGCGGACCAGCAACAAATGTCACCGGAATCCAGTTGACTCTTGTCCGCTTCTGATTCGACTCGCCCGCCCCTGGAACTTAAGGAATTCAGTCCGCATATCCTGTGCTTGTGGAGCCCTCTCAAACTTGATCTAGTGCCGCCGCCGTCAGCCTGCCCGAGATGTTGCGGTGAACGTTTCAGGTCCCAAATCGAGTCAGCGATTCGGCCGCGATTCGTTCTAGAGTCGTTCCAGCGCTTAAGGTAGGCACGGAAAGCGTCGCATTGTGAGACAGATTTTGTGAAAAGGACGCGTGAAGGAGTGAAGACCAGAGCGTCAATCCCTCACCGTCACCCTGAGGAGGCCGTGCAGCGGCCCTCTCGAAGGGCGACGGCCCTGCTGTCTCATCAAGATCGCCGCAAACGGGTCGATCTCGGCCGTGCATCCTTCGAGACGCGCTGACGCGCTGCCCATAGGTACAACGGCGAATTCGCCGTTGTACCGGGGATGACGGATCAGAGAGCGCCCCAACAATTCAAGAAACACCTGCAAAATATGGCTTTCTCAACTTCGTTCGGAAATGACCGCGTGCCCGGTGCAGGCGTCACCGCGGTGCTCGGGCCGACCAACACCGGCAAGACGCATCTGGCCATCGAGCGCATGCTGGCGCATTCGTCGGGCCTGATCGGGCTGCCGCTGCGGCTGCTGGCGCGCGAGGTCTACAACAAGATCGCGGATCGTGCCGGCATCGATAACGTCGCGCTGGTCACGGGCGAGGAGAAGATCAAGCCGAAGGCGCCGCGCTTCTGGGTCTCGACCGTGGAAGCGATGCCGCGCGATCTCGATGTGTCCTTTCTCGCGGTCGACGAGATCCAGATCGCGGCCGATCTCGAGCGCGGGCATGTGTTCACCGATCGCATCCTCAACCGCCGCGGCCGCGACGAGACGCTGCTGCTCGGCGCGGCGACCATGCGGCCGATGATCGAGCGGCTGTTGCCGGGTGCCTCGATCATCACGCGGCCGCGGCTGTCGCAGCTCGAATTCGCCGGCGACCGCAAGATCACGCGGCAGCCGCGCAGAACGGCAATCGTCGCGTTCTCCGCCGACGAAGTCTACGCGATCGCCGAATTGATCCGCCGCCAGCATGGCGGCGCGGCGGTGGTGCTGGGCTCGCTCTCGCCACGCACGCGCAATGCCCAGGTCGCGATGTTCCAGAACGGCGACGTAGATTATCTCGTCGCCACCGACGCGGTCGGCATGGGGCTCAATCTCGACGTCGATCACGTCGCCTTCGCCTCCGACCGCAAGTATGACGGCTATCAGTTCCGCCGCCTGACGCCGGCCGAATTCGCGCAGATCGCGGGCCGCGCCGGGCGCGCGACGCGTAACGGCACCTTCGGCACCACCGGGCGCTGCGCGCCGTTCGAGCCGGAGCTCGTCAACGCGCTGCAGAACCACACCTTCGATGCCGTCAAGGTGCTGCAATGGCGCAACGCGAAGTTGGACTTCGCCTCGCTCGGCGCGTTGCAGGTGTCGCTGGCGCTGTCGCCCAATCATGAGGCACTGACGCGGGCCCCGGTGGCCGAGGACCTGCGCGTGCTCGAGCATGTTGCGCGCGACGCCGAGGTGCGCGATCTCGCGCATGGGGCGGCCGCGGTGGAGCGGCTGTGGGAGGCCTGCCAGGTTCCGGACTACCGGAAGCTGTCGCCGGCCGCCCATGCCGAACTCGTGACCACGCTGTATGGCTTCCTGATGCAAAAGGGGCGTATCCCCGACGCATGGTTTGCCGCCCAGGTCGACCAGGCCAACCGGACCGACGGCGATATCGACACGCTATCGGGCCGGATCGCGCAGATCAGGACCTGGACCTTTGTTGCCAACCGGCCGGACTGGCTCTACGACCCGGACCACTGGCAGGGGATCACGCGCGAGCTCGAAAATAAATTATCCGATGCGCTGCATGAACGGCTCACGGAGCGTTTCGTTGACAGGCGGACCAGTGTATTGATGCGCCGCCTGCGGGAGAACTCAGTTTTGAATACGGAAATTGGCAAGACCGGTGAAGTGATCGTGGAAGGCCACGTGATCGGCCGGCTCGATGGTTTCACCTTCGCACCTGATGCGGCCGAGGCCGGCAGCGACGCCAAGGCGCTGCAAGCCGCCGCCCAGCAGGTGCTGGCGCGCGAGATCGATGCGCGCGCCGAGAAACTGGGCGCCGCCCCCGACGAGCAGTTCGTGCTGACCTCCGACGGCACCATCCGCTGGACCGGCGATGCGGTGGCCAAGCTGGTGGCCGCCGAGGACGCGCTGCATCCGCGGCTGCGCATCATCTCCGACGAGCGGCTGACCGGCGCCTCGCGCGAAGCGGTGCAGACCCGGCTCGACCTCTGGCTCAAGACGCATATTGAAAAGCTGCTCGGGCCGCTGTTCGAACTGTCCAAGGCCGAGGACCTGCAGGGTATCGCCCGCGGCATCGCCTTCCAGCTGGTCGAGGCGCTCGGCGTGCTCGAACGCGCGAAGATAGCGGCCGAGATGAAGGATCTCGACCAGCCCTCGCGCGCGGCCCTGCGCAAATACGGCGTGCGGTTCGGCGCCTACCACATCTATTTCCCGCAGCTCTTGAAGCCCGCGGCGCGCTCGCTGGCCTCGCTGTTGTGGGCCGAGAAGCAGAGCAACGCCGACATGGCGGCGCTGTCGAATGTGCAGCATCTCGCCTCCAGCGGCCGCACCTCGTTCCCGGTCGACAAGGCGTTGCCGCGCGATGCCTATCGCGTACTCGGCTATCGCCAGTGCGGCGAGCGCGCGGTGCGCGTCGACATCCTGGAGCGGCTCGCCGACCTGATCCGCCCCGCTTTGGCCTGGCGCGAGACCTCGCCGGGCGAGAAGCCTGCGGGTGCGTTCGACGGCCGCGGCTTTGTCGTGACGCAGGCGATGACCTCGCTGACCGGCTCCGCAGGCGAGGATTTTGCCTCGATCCTGCGCGCGCTCGGCTACCGCATGGACCGCCGTCCGCCGCTGCCGCCGAAGCCCGTCGAGACCGCGCCGGCCGAGGCCACGGAGGCCGTCGCCGAGACCACGGAGACCGTGGCCGGGACCACCGAGACGGTCGCCGCCGAGACGCCGCCGGTCGAGGTCACCTCTGAGGCCGCCGTGGATGCGCCGGTCGGTGCCACCGCCGAGGTTGTGGCCGAAGCGCCCGAGGCTGCCACGGATCAGCCGGTGTCGGGCGATCCCGCACCGTCGGCCGCGCTGCTGCCCGATGTCGGCTTTGCCGAGGTGGTGTCCAGCGAGGCGACGCCGGTCGTCGTCGAGACCAAGCCCGAGCCCGTGGCAGAAGTTGCCGCGGAGCCCGCCGCTGTCGCCGAAGAGCCCGCTGCCGAGGCGCCCGCTTCGGAAGCGGTATCCGAGCCCGCGCCTGTCGTGGAAGCCACTGCAGAGACACCCTCCGAGACCGCCACAGACGCAGCCGCGGAGACCGCGAGTGCCGAGGCAGCACAGGCTGAAGCCGCTGTCGCCGCCGCGGAGACGCCGGCCGAGCCGCAGCTGGTCGAAGTCTGGCGTCCCGGCGGCCGCTCCGACGAGCGCCGTCCGCATCATCGCGGCCACGATCGCAACCGCGGCCGTCACCAGGGCAAGCCCGCCGAGGGCGCGCAGGCCGCCGAAGGCGGCGGCGAGGGCGACAGCAAGCGCGAACAGCATCGCCGTCCGCGCCGTCACCAGGATTTCCGCGCGCCGCGTCCAGGCGCGCCCGCGGATCCGGCTGCGGCACCCGCCGAAGGCGCGCAGGCCCGCGACAACAGGGACGACAAGGGCCAGCGCCGCGAGCGCTTCGAAGGCAAGGGTCGCGATCGCGACAATGAGCGTCGCCGCGACAACAAGTTCGGCGGCGACCGCAAGGGCGAGCGCGGCGATCGTGATCGCGGTGGCCGCGATTTCGGCAAGGGCGGCCGCGACAAGCGCGAGGGCGGCCCGTCGCATCGGCCCTACGCCTCGAGCGCGCCGCGCGAGCGCGACCGGCCGATCGATCCGAATTCGCCATTCGCCAAGCTCGCTGCCCTGAAAGAGCAGCTTGCAGGCCGGAAGGAATAGTCCAACCCTTGGTTTAACGCTTGGTCTAGTTTGGATCGACAGCGCCTCGACAAATGGCTGTGGCATGCGCGCCTGGTGAAGGCCCGCACCAGTGCCGCTGAACTCGTCGTATCGGGGCATGTCCGGATCAACGGCGCGCGTGAGAAATCGCCGGGCCATGCGGTGAAGGCGGGCGACGTCGTCACCGTCGCGCTCGACAACAGCGTCCGCGTGCTCAAGGTGATCGGCTTTGCCGAGCGGCGCGGCGATGCCAGCTCGGCGCGGGTGCTGTACGAGGATTTGCAGGCTGGCAATTTGCAGGCCGGTAAGGAGTAGTTATCTAGCGCTTGCTATCTCAATTTGGGTGGCAGGAGCGTGAGAATACGGGCGTTTTTCGAGGGCCGCTTCCCTTGCGGCCCCGGTATTCCTGCGCTACGCAACCCCAGAAAAATCGATCGTTCCGGAGTTTTGGATGACCTACGTCGTCACTGAAGCCTGCATCAAGTGCAAATATACCGACTGCGTCGAGGTCTGCCCCGTCGATTGCTTCTACGAGGGCGAGAACATGCTGGTCATCCATCCCGACGAATGCATCGATTGCGGCGTGTGCGAGCCGGAATGCCCGGCGGACGCCATCAAGCCGGACACCGAGCCGGGCCTGGAAAAGTGGCTCGAGGTCAACCGCGACTACGCCAAGAGCTGGCCGAACATCACCCAGAAGAAGGACTCGCCCGAGGACGCCAAGGAGTGGGAAGGCAAGGAAGGCAAGTTCGAGAAATATTTTTCTCCGAATCCCGGCAGCGGCGACTGATTCGCCAGGGAGTACCTTGGTAAGGTCGGACTCTGGTCCGCCGCGGCCCTCCGTTCGGCCGCCGATTTAACCCTAATGACGGACATATGACCTGAACGGCCCCTGTTATGCCCGGAATCGGGCGTAAACCATTGATTTTTGCGGAAAATGTGCTATATCTGACACATTACAGGCCAAGAACCCCCTGCCATGCGTACCTTGTGGCTTCGAGGTTCCCGCAAACTCGAACAGGGGCGTGGCAGTTTCCGCGCGCAGGCTGTGTCACAGAAAACGCGTAAAAAGAGTGCTTCAAAGACGACGAAAAAAGCCGCTGTCGTTGCTCGCAGCGCAACCAAGGGCCGTGCCAAGGCGTCCGTGAAGGGGGCCAAGAAGGCGGCGGCTGCAAAGTCCTCAAAGAACAAAAGAAGCGTGATGCCAGAAAAGACTGCCAAGACTGCCGCGAAAGCGGCAGCTGCGAAGCCCGCTGCTGCCAAGGCCGCCCCCAAGCCTGCCGCGACCAAGACGGCTGCTGCGCCGAAGCCGGCCGCCCCGAAGGCTGCCGTCCCCGCCGCTGCTCCGAAGGCTGCCGCCAAGCCGGCCGCCGCGCCGCGCATCGAGGAGCCGAAGAAGGTCGTGACGCAGCGTCAGGGCTTCAAGGCCAATGAATTCGTGGTCTATCCCGCTCACGGCGTCGGCCAGATCCTGGCGATCGAGGAGCAGGAGATCGCGGGCGCCAAGCTCGAGCTGTTCGTGATCAATTTCATGAAGGACAAGATGACGCTCCGCGTCCCGACGGCGAAGGTCGCCAATGTCGGCATGCGCAAGCTGTCGGAGCCGGCGCTGGTCAAGAAGGCGCTGGAGACGCTGAAGGGCCGTGCCCGCGTCAAGCGCACCATGTGGTCGCGCCGCGCCCAGGAATATGAAGCGAAGATCAACTCGGGCGACATCGTCGCGATCGCCGAGGTGGTCCGCGACCTCTATCGTTCGGAATCGCAGCCCGAGCAGTCCTATAGCGAACGCCAGCTCTATGAAGCGGCGCTCGACCGCCTGTCGCGCGAGATCGCGGTCGTGCAGCACTCGACCGAGACCGAGGCGATCAAGGAGATCGAAGGCCAGCTCGCCAAGAGCCCGCGCCGCGGCGCCAAGGCAGAAGCCGAGGGTGAAGGCGAGGGTGATGCCGATGGCGAGGATGCCGATACCGATGGCGACGATACCGCCGTCGAGGACGAAGCCGCCTGAAAGGGTTCGACGGATTGAAAACAAAAGCCCGGTCGCAAGACCGGGCTTTTTGCTTTGGCGGCGTGTCCGTGGGGCACGCTTACCTCTCCCCTTGTGGGAGAGGTCGGATTGCATGGCAAATGCAATCCGGGTGAGGGTGCAGGCTCTCCGCAAGTTGCAGCCCCTCGACCGCGATCTTCGCCCGGGCAGATCGATATTCCAAACTGTCCGCGCCGCTGGACTCTTGGACCAGCGGCACACGTTGCCGACTTATCCCGAAACGGAACGCCGGTAACTTTCGCGCGTTCGCTCGCCAATGAGGAGAGCGGACCATGACATCAAAGGCAGGCATTTTTTTCGCAGGCGTTGGAACAACTTTTATTATCCTAGGCGCTGGGTTCGGTGGTGGACTGTTCATGGCGAATTCGGCGCTTAAGGATTCTGCCGGCGCCCCCGCGCGCGTCTCTTCGCCAGCGCCCGCGGAACCAGCGCGCGTTATCCTGCCATCCACGGCAGAAGCTGCGCAGCCACCGCCACCCGCCACCCAACGAGAGCCCGCCACGCCAGACGCAGCCTCACCGCCGCAGCCGCCACTGGAGCCGGTCAAGGACGTACAAGCGCCTGTCGAGAAGCAGGCGGACGTGGTGGACACGAGAAAATCTGACATTGCAGAAAAGGAGCGGCGTAAGCGCTACGCCGAACGCAAGGCGAAGCGCGTCGCGACCGAGCAGGCGAGGCGTCAACCGCGGCGCATCGAACAAGGCGAGCAACGCCGCGAAGCTCCGGTGCTCTTGGAGCAGGCGCGACGCCACGAAGTGCCGATCATGGCGTCTGAAGACGATGACTCCCCGCCGCGTCCGTTCGCGAATTTCTTCAGGAATGACTGAGCGCATCGCTTTAGTGAAGGAGCCGAGGAACAGTCCGCAATCGAGGGACGTTAGTGCTGATACAGAAGGCCCGTTCGTCGGATGGCTAACGAAAACTCCATTGCTTCAACTGCCAGTCCTGAACAACGCATAGAGCAGGCGTCAGAGGCGATCCGTCAGATGGCTGAGCGCGGCGTATTCGAACCTTTGCCGCAACAAGATCGGTGGCTGCATCACTTGAGTGAAGCGACCAGGGCGGCTCCGCTTCAATCGCTTGCCGTTGCATTCTTGCTGGGGGTCTTCCTGGCTCGGCGGTAGCCCGTCGGCTACGCCGTTGATGCTGCCGCGCCGCGTGCTCAATACGAGCGCTGCTTGATGCCCCAACGGCGGTTCTCGGAGGTCACGATCCATAGATTGCGGTGACGGCTGGCAATCGATCCGTCGGCGCGGTCGCGGCTGTATTCGACCAGCAGATGCACCTTGCGCGGCCCGACCAGCACCGGCTCCTTGCGCTGATAGGTGCTCTTCGTCCATCCCGTGGTGCGCGCCAGATCGTTGAAGAACGACGGCGGCAGCTGGCCCGGGCCATCCCAGATCACGAGCTGCTCGCCGGACAGGATGACGTGCGGGAAGTGCAGCAGCGCGTCCATGCCGGCGAGATCGCGAGCGTTGAAGCGGTCGGTGAAATCGTCGATGCAGCGGATCGCCGCCGCGATCATGGCCGCATGGTCGGCATTGTCAGGGTCGGGTTGGAAGAGCTTGTCGGCATTACTCATGCCGTCGCTTTACACTGGCAGCGAAGCGAGCCGCAATGACGCTCGAAGCTACGTAAACGATCCTGACCAGTATCGTCTTGTCTTGCTTCATGGATGACGACGGCAACCGGAGCGCGGCGTGCTATGCTGACCGCCCTGCCGTTATTTGATCGACATTAAACTGACCCCATCAATTTGCAGCGAGGAGAAATTCGATGACATCCAATGTTGAGGCAACCAGGAAGGGTTATGAGGCCTTTCAACGTGGTGACATTCCGACGCTCATGAGGGATCTGATCGATGACGACTGCACGTGGATAACCCCGGGTCCCCAGGACAAACTGCCTTGGGCCGGGACCTTCAAGGGAAAGCAGCAGATTGCAAACTTCTTCGTCCAGGTTGGCGAGAATCTGGAATTCAGCGAGTTCGCGCCGCGTGAGATGATTGAGCAGGGCGACACCGTCGTGGTCCTGGGTACACTCACGGCGCGGGCAAAGAAAACAGGCAAGACTGTAACGAACGAATGGGCCCACGTTTTCAAGTACCGTGACGGGAAGGCGGTCCGCTTTCAGGAGTACATTGACACTGCGGCGGATGTTGCCGCGATGTCGTGACAAAGCAAGAGGCAGGTGCGCATGCGCGGATGTCGTCGGCGTCATCCGCCTCTATCGCCTACTTCACCCGCTGCTTCTCGAGCTTGCGCGCCAATGTCCGGCGGTGCATGCCGAGTCGGCGGGCGGCTTCCGAGATGTTGAAGTCGGTCTCCATCAGGGTCTGGTGGATGCGCTCCCATTCCAGCGTCTTGATCGACGTCGGCCGCGCACCGACCTCGATGGCGGCATTGCCCTGCGCTTTAAGGAACGCGGCCTCGATGTCGTCGGTGTTTGACGGCTTGGCCAGATAGTGGCAGGCGCCGAGCTTGATCGCCTCGACCGCCGTCGCGATGCTGGCAAAGCCGGTCAGCACGACGATCAGCATCTCAGGATCATGCGTGTGCAACGCCTCGACGCAGGCAAGGCCCGATGCACCGCCGGCGAGCTTCAGGTCGACCACCGCATAGCCGGGCGATTGCTGCTCGAGCAGCTGGCGGACCTCGTCGAGCGAGGCCGACACCGCCACATCATAGCCGCGGCGCTCGAACGAGCGCTTCAATGTGCGGGCGAAACCCGCATCGTCCTCGACGATCAGGAGCTGGCGTTCATCCGTCAAGATGGTCTCCGATCGCGAGCGTCGAGAGCGGCAGCTCGAGCCTGACCGCGGCGCCGATGTCCGGCCGGTTGCGCGCCGTCACCACGCCGCCCAGCTTGCGCACCACGTTGACCACCAGGAACAGGCCGAGGCCGCTGCCGGGGCTGCCCTTGGTCGATTGATACGGCTTGCCGATATGCGCCAGCATCTCGCGCGAGAAGCCCGGGCCGCGATCGGTCACCGACAGCACCAGCGTGTCGGCATTGCGCTCGGCGGTCAGCTCGATCCAGTCGCGCGACACCTCGGCGGCGTTGTCGAGCACGTTGAAGATCGCCTGCTTGAGCGCGATGTCGGATACGATCGCGAGATCAGCGCCGCAGGCGTTGCGGAAATACAGCGTGGCCGACGGCCGCGTCGTCCGCCATTCCTCCACCAATGCCGTCAGGAACGCCGTGACCGTGGTCGGCGAGGAGCCTTCGCCGCGGGCTTCGCCCGCCGAGAGCAGGATGCCCGTCACGATCGACTTGCAGCGCTGCACCGAGATCTCCATCTCGCCGAGGTCCTGCGACATTTCAGGGTCGGAGGCGAGCGCGGGCATCCGGCGCCAGTCGCCCAGGATGACCGAGAGCGAGGCGAGCGGCGTGCCGAGCTCATGCGCGGCGCCGGAGGCCAGGAGGCCGATCCGGACGATGTGATCCTGCTCGGCGGCGTGCTGGCGCAGCGCCGCGAGGCGCAGGTCGCGATCGCGCAGATTGCGGTTGATCCGGGTCATGAACACCACGAGCAGCACGGCGTCGAGCACGAGGCCGATGAAGGTGCCGGCGATATAGAGGTTGAAGGCATCGGCGAAGCCTTGCTGCGGCAGCTCCAGCGGCCGGTAATAGCTGGTCAGCCAGGCGAAGTTCATGCAGACCAGCGCCACCAGCGACCAGGTCGAGGGCGCATCGAGCAGCACCGCGCCAAGCGTCACCTGCAGCAGATAGAGCGAGGTGAACGGGTTGGTGGCGCCGCCGCTGAGATAGAGCAGGGCGGTCAGCGCCGCGACGTCGAGCGCCAGCGCGACCAGCAGCTCGCGGTTGTTGATGTCGGCGCGGTAGCGCAGCCACAGCAGGCTGACGACATTGAGCGCCACCAGCCCGGAGATCACGGCCGCCAAGGGCAGCAGCGGCAGCGCGACGCCCATCCAGAACTGCACGAAGCCGATGGTGGCGATCTGGCCGATCACGGCGATCCAGCGCAGCTGGACCAGGAGGGCCATGTTCTTGCGATTGGTCGCGATGTCGGCGGGCGCTGCGAGGTCGAACGGCATGCCGGCGGCCGCGCCCGCGGCGGACGGCGTTACCGCCGCGCCGGTCGCGGCCTTGTCGTCATGCAGATCCGATGTGCGCTCGAGCATCTGGGCCTGTGTCGCGAGACAGATTGCGGGCTGCGCCGATCAAGCGGCGCACGGCGGCGCGCCGTGAATCCCACCTTGGATCGGAGGCGCCGGCGCGGCTCCTGCCGCTGATGACGCGCAGGAGCGCGCCCGCCAGCATAAGGGCCAGTGCGAACCATGTCAGCGCGTAAATCAGGTGGTTGTTCGGAAACCGCACGATAGTGAGCCCGCCGATTGGGTAGCCGCCCGGATTTGGCGTCGCATCGGCGTCGATGAAGAAGGGGGCTACATGCGACAGTCCGTGCGCGGCGGCGATGGCGGCAACGTCGCGGGAATACCAGCGGCCGGCCGAAGCATCGTTGCTGCGCAGGAAGCCGCCCTTCGGCTCCGACATCCGCAGCAGTCCGGTGACGCTGACGGCGCCCTGCGGCTCGCCATCGCGCCGTGTCGCGGGATCGCGCTTATCAGCGGGAACAAAGCCGCGGTTGACCAGCACGGTGGTTCCGTCGGCGGCTTGCAGCGGGGTCAGTACCCAGAAGCCGGGACCCTCGGCCGTGACGGCCTGCACCAGCGTTCCGTCGGCGTTGAGGAACGTGCCGCGTAGGGTGACGCGGCGGTATTCATCGCTCGCGGCCGTGACCGCCGGCCATGACGATGGGGGCGGCGGCGCGACCGGCGCGGCATGCATGCGCTGCTCGACCCGCTCGATCAGCGCCAGCTTCCAGGTCCGGCGTTCGATCTGCCAGATACCGAGCGCGCTCAGCAGCACCACGCCCAGCATGCCGAGCGTGAGCAGCAACAGCGAGGGTCTGGCAGACCGCATCGTCACGGCATCTGGCTCATGTCGTGCAGCGGCATCATGTTGATGTTGAGATGATGCATGACCCACAGCGAGCCGGTCAGCGCGATCACCACCATGACGACGGTGAAGATCATCGCCATCATGGTCCAGCCGTTCTCGGACCGCGTGTTCATGTGCAGGAAGTACACCATGTGCACGACGATCTGCACCGCGGCGAGCACCAGCACGATCAGCGCGGTGACCTGCTTGTCGGCGATGGCGCCGGTCATCACCAGCCAGAACGGCACCGCGGTGAGGACGACGGAGAGACCGAAGCCGATCAGATAGCTCTGCAGCGAGCCGTGAGCCGCGCCGCCGTGATCGCCATGTCCGTGGCTGGCATTGGCTTCGAGCGTATGAGCTTTGGCGTGAGCTTTTGTTGTCATCGCAGCATTCCCAGGAGATAGACGAAGGTGAAGACGCCGATCCAGACCACGTCGAGGAAGTGCCAGAACATCGAGAGGCACATCAGCCGGCGCCGGTTGGCTTCGATGAGGCCGAAGCGCGCGGTCTGCACCATCAGCGTCACCAGCCAGACGAGGCCGAAGGTGACGTGCAGGCCGTGGGTGCCGACCAGGGTGAAGAATGACGACAGGAAGGCGCTGCGCTGGGGCGTCGCGCCCTCGTGGATCATATGCGCGAACTCGGTGAGCTCGATGCCGAGGAAGGCGAGGCCGAACAGCCCGGTGATGGCGAGCCAGGCTTGCGTCGCGCCGATCCTCGATTTCTCCATCGTCAGCATGGCGAAGCCATAGGTGATCGAGGAGAGCAGCAGCATCGTGGTGTTGAGCGCGACCAGCTTGAGGTCGAACAGGTCCTTCGGCGATGGCCCAGCGGCATAGTTGCCGCCGAGCACGCCATAGGTCGCAAACAGCATCGCGAAGATGAGGCAATCGCTCATCAGGTAGATCCAGAAGCCCAGCATGGTGCTGGCGCCTTCCGGATGATCGTGCTCGTCCACAACGTGAAAGATCGGCTCGGAGTCCTGGGTGGAGACGGTTGTTGCTACGCTCATGTCTGGGCTCCCGCGGCGAGCACGCGTGTCCGCGCGTCTTCAGTCCGCACCACCTCATCCGCCTGGATGTGGAAGTCGCGGTGATAGTTGAAGGTGTGGCCGATCGCGACCGCGAGCAGCGCAACGAAGCTGACGGCGGCGAGCCACCAGATGTACCAGATCAGGCCGAACCCCATCACCGTCGCAAGTCCGGCGAGGATGATGCCGGTGCCGGTGTTGGAGGGCATGTGGATCGGCTTGAAGCCGGTCAGCGGGCGCCTGTAGCCGCGGCGCTTCATGTCCCACCAGGCGTCGTTGTCGTAGACCACGGGCGTGAAGGCGAAGTTGTAGTCCGGCGGCGGCGACGAGGTCGCCCATTCCAGCGTCCGCGCGTTCCAGGGATCGCCGGTGGTGTCCTTCAGCTGCTCGCGGCGCAGAATGCTGACCGCGAACTGCACCAGCATCGCGACGATGCCGAGCAGGATCAGGAACGCGCCGAAGCCCGCGATGATGAACCAGATCTGCAAGGAGGGATCGTCGAACACGCGGAGCCTTCGGGTCACGCCCATCAGGCCGAGCACATAGAGCGGCATGAAGGCGAAGTAGAAGCCCGAGACCCAGAACCAGAACGACAGCTTGCCCCAGAACGGATCGAGCCTGAAGCCGAACGCCTTCGGGAACCAGTAGTTGATGCCGGCGAACAGGCCGAACAGCACGCCGCCGATGATCACGTTGTGGAAATGCGCGATCAGGAACAGGCTGTTATGCAGCACGAAATCGGCCGGCGGCACCGCCAGCAGCACGCCGGTCATGCCGCCGATCACGAAGGTCAGCATGAATGCCACCGTCCACATCATCGGCAGCTCGAAGCGGATGCGGCCGCGATACATCGTGAACAGCCAGTTGAACATCTTCGCGCCCGTCGGGATCGAGATGATCATGGTGGTGATGCCGAAGAACGAGTTCACGCTGGCGCCGGAGCCCATCGTGAAGAAGTGGTGCAGCCAGACCAGATAGGACAGGATGGTGATGACGACGGTGGCGTAGACCATCGAGGTGTAGCCGAACAGCCGCTTGCCGGAGAATGTCGCGGTCACCTCGGAGAAGATACCGAACGCCGGCAGCACCAGGATGTAGACCTCGGGGTGGCCCCAGATCCAGATCAGGTTCACGTACATCATCGGGTTGCCGCCGAAGTCGTTCGTGAAGAAGTTGGTGCCGACGTAACGGTCGAGCGACAGCAGCGCCAGCACCGCCGTCAGCACCGGGAAGGAGGCGACGATCAGGACGTTGGTGCAGAGCGAGGTCCAGGTGAACACCGGCATCTTCATCATCGTCATGCCCGGCGCGCGCAGCTTGACGATGGTGCAGATCAGGTTGATGCCCGATAGCGTCGTGCCGACGCCGGCGACCTGTAGTCCCCATATGTAATAGTCGACGCCGACATCGGGACTGTAGCCGATGTTCGACAGCGGCGGGTAGGCGAGCCAGCCGGTGCGGGCGAATTCGCCGACGAACAGCGACATCATCACCAGCACGGCGCCGCCGACCGTCATCCAGAAGCTGAAATTGTTGAGGAACGGGAAGGAGACGTCGCGTGCGCCGATCTGCAGCGGCACCACGTAGTTCATCAAGCCGGTCACCAGCGGCATCGCCACGAAGAAGATCATGATCACGCCGTGCGCGGTGAAGATCTGGTCGTAATGATGGGCCGGGAGGTAACCGTCGGAGCCGCCAAAGGCGATCGCCTGCTGCAGCCGCATCATCAACGCGTCCGCGAAGCCGCGCAGCAGCATCACGATGCCGAGGATCATGTACATGATGCCGATGCGCTTGTGGTCCACGGTGGTGAACCACTCGCGCCACAGATAGGTCCAGAGCCGGAAATAGGTGACGATCGCAAACAGCGCGAGGCCGCCGGTCGCCACCACCGCGAAGGTGCCGACCAGGATCGGCTCGTGGATCGGCAGCGCCTCCAGATTGAGGCGGCCGAAGATCATCTTGACGAGATCGGGATTCATGCGGTCCTCCTCAGGACTCTGATTTCGGACGCTGACCGAGCAGCAAGGATGTCGACGAGGGGTGCGCGGGCGAGAACGGCGGGCGCTTCAGCCCGAAGCCGCGCAGCGGCGTCAGGTCGAGCGGCGCGGTGACCTCGTGCGACGGCGCGTCCTTGATCTCGTCCATCGAGCAGATGCCGGCGACGAAGGTCGGCTCAGAGCCGAGCGGCGCGCCGCGGCGGGCGTATTTGTCGTAGGTCAGCGGCAGCGTGTTGTTGAAGCCTTCGCGGCCGAGGCCGCCCTTGGCGTCGATCGCCATCATCTCGCTCATGCACATCTTGCCGGGCTCGACGCACATGTTGAGGACCGCCTTGTAGAGATCGCGGTCGACCGAGCGGTAGAGCCGGACCGGATCGTTCTGGCTCGGACGCTCGAGCTGCAGATAGTCGGTGCGGCCGAGCATGTTGCTGCTCGCCTTGGCGGTGGCGATCCACTTGTCGAAATCGGCGCCAGACAGGCTCTTGAAGTCGAAGTGCATGCCGGAGAAGCCGGCGCCGCTGTAGTTGGCGGAGAAGCCGCGATAGGTGCCTTCCTTGTTGGCGACCGCGTGCAGCTTGGTCTCCATGCCGGGCATGGCGTAGATCTGGCCGGCAAGCGCGGGGATATAGAACGAGTTCATCACGGAGGACGCCGTGATGCGGAAGCGGATCGGGCGGTCGACCGGAGCTGCGAGCTCGTTGACGGCGGCGACGCCGTAATCCGGGTAGATGAACAGCCACTTCCAGTCGAGCGCGACCACCTCGACATTGAGCGGGGCGTCCTTGCTCTCGATCGGCTTGTCGGCGGCGATGCGGCCGAGCGAGCGGTAGGGATCGAGCAGATGGGTGCCCATCCAGGTCAGCGCGCCGAGGCAAATGATGATCAGCAGCGGCGCCGACCAGATCACGAGCTCGAGCTGGGTGGAGTGATCCCACTCCGGCTCATAGGGGGCCGCGGCGTTGGACTGGCGGTAGCGCCAGGCGAAGAACACGGTCAGCGCCATCACCGGAAGCACGATGATGAGCATCAGCACGGTCGAGATGACGACGAGGTCGCGCTGCTGGACGGCGATGTCGCCGGCAGGCGCCAGGACGACGAAATCGCACCCGCCAAGGAGCGCCGCGAACGGCAATAAGGCCAATAATTTCAAGGCGCGCACGGCTCACCCCACTTGAATTTTATGAGTTCCGCCAAGGGGTAGCTGCAATGCAGCAAAGTTCACATTGGACAATTTGTCCAATGTTGCACTGCGGGATGGAGGGTCAGAAGGTGAGGTGGACCGCGTGGCAATCTGCCCGTGGCCTCACTTCTTGTTTGAGCACGGTCTGTTCGGAAAACCGGTTTGATCGTGCTCCAAAGGACGGTTCTCCGGCGATGGCACAAGCCCCAGCAATGGCTCACGGCACCCCGACCGCATCAGGTCACGGGCAGGCGAAACCCGGCGAAATCGCCATCGGCGTCATCATCGGACGCACGTCGGAATTCTTCGATTTCTTCGTCTATGCGATCGCCTCGGTCATCGTGTTCCCGAAGCTGGTGTTCCCGTTCGTCAATGAACTGACCGGCACGCTCTATTCATTCGGCATCTTCGCGCTGGCCTTCGCCGCGCGGCCACTCGGCACCGTCATCTTCATGGCGGTCGACCGCCGCCACGGCAAGGGCGCCAAGCTCGTCATCGCGCTGTTCCTGCTCGGCACCGCCACGGTGGCGCTCGCGTTTCTGCCCGGCTACGACACGATCGGCGTCGCGGCGATCTGGCTGTTGGCCGCCGCGCGCGTGCTGCAGGGTATCGCCTGGGGCGGCGCCTGGGACGGCCTTGCCTCGCTGCTGGCGATGAATTCGCCGGCGCATCGCCGCGGCTGGTACGCGATGGTGCCGCAGCTCGGCGCGCCGCTCGGGCTGATCGTGGCCAGCGCGCTGTTCGCCTTCTTCGCCGGCAACCTCTCGGCGGATGATTTCTTCGACTGGGGCTGGCGCTATCCGTTCTTCGTCGCGTTCGCGATCAACGTGGTGGCGCTGTTCGCGCGGCTGCGCATGGTGGCGACGGATGAATATTCCGAGCTGTTCGAAAGCCGCGATCTCGAGCCGGCGCGGGTCGGCGAGACCATCGCGCAGGAGGGCCGCAACATCCTGCTCGGCGCCTTTGCGCCGCTGGCGAGCTTTGCGCTGTTCCACATGGTCACGGTGTTTCCGCTGTCCTGGGTGTTCCTGTTCACCAAGGAAAGCCCGGTGCGCTTCCTGATCATCGAGATGATCGGCGCCATGGTCGGCGTCGTCGCGATCGTCGCCTCCGGCATGATCGCCGACCGCGTCGGGCGCAAGCCGCTGCTGCTCGGGTCTGCGGTCGCGATCGCGGTCTATAGCGGCTTTGCCCCGCAGCTGCTCGATGCCGGCGCGTTTGGCGAAACGGTGTACATGGTGCTCGGCTTCGTGCTGCTCGGCCTGTCGTTCGGCCAGTCGTCGGGCGCGATCGCCTCGAGCTTCGCGCGCAACTATCGCTACACGGCCTCGGCACTGACCTCGGATTTAGCCTGGCTGTTCGGTGCCGGCTTTGCGCCGCTCGCGGCGCTGCTGCTGGCGACGCATTTCGGCTTGATCTCGGCCGGTGCGTACCTGTTGTCGGGCGCGGTGTGGACGCTGCTGGCGCTGTGGCTGAGCGGATTGCGCGAAGCCGAGGGTTGAACTCTTCTCCTTCCCCCTGAAAGGGGGAAGGTTGGGATCAGCCATAGGCTCCGCTGCAAGCGGAGAGAGCAGATCCCCACCCGCTTTGCTCTGGCGAGCAAAGCGACCTCCCCTTTTCAAGGGGAGGTGGGCTAGCGGAACAATCCGTCGACGCGGAACGAGTACCCCAGGCCGACGATGTAGTTCGGCGAGTTGCGGCTGAGTCCGAACGCGATATGGAAGTCGATCTGCTGGGTCGGCGTGATCTGGTACAGGCCGCCGGAGTTGATGAGCTGGGTCGGCCGCGCACCGTCGGGATAGTCGCCGACATATTCGGTGAACACACTGATCCGCTCGGTCAGCTTCTTCTCGATCACGAAGGTCGCTTCCGACATGTGCCGGCCGGTCAGCTCGGCAGGGCGGAAGAATTCCGTGAACATGCCGCTGACGCCCCAGCCGTCATGCAACTCCCATGACCACGGCAACTGGATGTAGGGCTGCGCGCCGCGACCGGCGATTTCGGCAGCGCCCGTCGGCAGCGCGACGCCGGCCGTGATCGAGAGGTCGATCTTCCCCGGCAGCGGACTGATCTGCCATTTGATGGCAGGCGCGACGTCGGAAAAGCCCGACGCGCCGGGCGATTTCACGGTGCCGACATAGCTCGGTAGGTCGATCAGCACCTCGAGGCAGGGCGCAATCCCGAGCCGCCAGCGGCTGTTGCTGCCGTCGATGCTGCGGCCACTGCTCCGGCCGGTCAGGTTGATGCCGTTCTCGTTCTGCAGGCTCCCGACCGGCACGACGATACTCGAATTGGTGACGTCGGGCCGGTCGGTCGCGATTTCGTCGCCCGGCTTGGGACAGCCGTCCGCGCGCGCGGCGGTGGCTGCTGCGAGTGTGAGCGCAGCAAGCACGCACCCGAGTTCGGCAAGTCGAGCGACGGCGCCGAACCGATTCTGAAACACTGGGGATGCTCCAATAGCCCGGCGCCGCTGCGGAGGTGGCAGCTTTCGATAGAGATCGGCGGGGCGCGGGGAAATTCCCGGTTGGCTCAAAAATCTTCGTCAGTCGCCGGTCGCGCGAGCGCGCGGCATTCCAGGGAATAGAATCGCGGCATGCCTGCTCCTGTTGTGGTGGCAAACAGGAGAGCCCCGGGAATGAGCATTCGTTCGATCGCAGGCGTGCTGGCGCCGCGGCAAGCCAAAATTGCCGCGATGGCGGCCATCGCAATTCTGCTCGCCCTGAACAGCGCCCGTGCCGCGGGAGATGCGGCGCGCGGCGCCACGCTGTACCAAGGCTGCGGCGATTGCCACTCGATCGACAAGAACGACGTCGGCCCGATGCACAAGGGTGTCGTCGGCCGCCTAGCCGGCTCCGTCGCAGGCTACGACTACTCGCCGGCGCTGAAGAACTCGAAGATCGTGTGGACCGAGGAGAATCTCGACAAATGGCTCACCGGTCCGGACACGATGGTTCCGGGCACCAAGATGTTCTACGAGGTTCAGGACCCGAAGGATCGCGCCGACATCATTGCCTTCCTCAAGGAGAAGGCGAAGTAGAATGTAGCCTGTCGTCCCGGCGAAGGCCGGGACCCATAACCACAGGGTTGTGTTGTTCGAGCGCGCTGTGGCCCGAGCTTCTTCCAATAATGAACGACGGTGGTTATGGGTCCCGGCCTTCGCCGGGACGACAGCGGTGGTGAGGCGCGAGCACGACGCCTCGCGGCCTCAATCCACCACGATCTTGACGCGGTCGCGCGGCTTGACCTGGGCATGGGCGTCGAGGCCGTTGAGCACGCGGAAGCGCTCGGCCGGGTGATCGACGCCGGACATGCGGTGCGACAGCGATTCCACGGTGTCGCCGGGCTGCACGTTAATGACCTTGATGCGCAGCGGGCGCGCGGCCTGGATCTCGTCGAGCGTCAGGCGGCGGAACGAATTGACGGTCTCGCGCGCGTTACGCTCGCTCTCGGTGGACTTCTGCTTGGCGGCGAAGATGAAGCGGTAGACGTCGCTGCCGAAGCGCAGCGCATAGACCTTGAACTGCCACTGGTCGCCATGGGCGGTGGCCGACGCCGCCGGAAAGCCGTTGATGTTGAGGTCCTCGGTCGATGACTTCTCGACCCCTTCCATCCAGCCCGAATTCAGGTAGTCGCCGAGCGACTGCTCGGCCGGGACCCGCACCACGTCGAAGCGCATCGCCTGGCTGCCGCCCTCGCGCACGCCGATCACCGCCTGCGCGGTGTTGTCGAGCGTGAAATTATCGGGCGCGGTGAAGGTGAAGCCGAGCTTGGGATGCAGGAAGCGGCGGCCGCGCACGAACCCTTCGCTGGGATCCTCGCCATAGACGATGTTGTCGATCGCGGCGAGATAGGTCTCGCGATCGCGCTCGTTGCTCTCGGGCGATGAGTATTGCCGTGCGGTGGTCTGCGCGTTGTTGATGCGCTCGGGCGTCGCCGGATGCGACGAGGTGAAGTCCTGCGCGCGCGGATCGAGCGCGGTCTTGCCGATCTTGAGCGCGGCATTGCGCTCCATCGCGGTCAGGAAGCGCGCCGCGCCGTAGGGATCGAAATGCGCGCGAGCGGCGATTCCGACGCCGATGCCGTCGGCCTCGAACTCCTGCTGGCGCGAGAAGCTCGCCATCGTCAGCTTGGTCTTGGCGAGCGCCAGCGCGGTGAGATCGGGATCGGTGCTCATGTCGGTGACGACGCGCGTCACCACAGCCGCCTGGCGGGCCTGGTCCTCGCGCATCGCCGCGTGCTTGGCCAGCACATGCGCCATCTCGTGGCTCAGCACCGAGGAGAGCTCGGAGGTGTCGCTGGCGAGCGCAATCAGGCCGCGCGTGACATAGAGCTGGCCGGTCGGCAGCGCGAAGGCGTTGACCGCGCCGGAATTGAGGATCGTGACCTTGTAGGCCTGGTCGGGTCGTTCGGAGGCGGCGACCAGCCGCTCGACGGTCTTGCTGATCAGGGCCTCGAGCTTCGGGTCGTCGTAGGCGCCGCCATAGGACGACAGGATGCGCTCATGTTCGCGTTCGCTCGTGGGCGTCTGCTGTACCACGCGGTTCGGCTTTACCGGCGCCGCTGCTGCCGTGGGCGCGGCCTGCTCGAACCGGCCGACATTGCCGCAGGCCGACAGCGTCAGGGCGGCGCAGACGAGCGCCGGCGCAGCCAAAAGGCGGCGGCCAGTCCCCTCTTCACGCCGTCCTGCGCGCTCAATCACGTCAAAAACTCACAAATTGTCCCGTAAAAAGACCGGGGCATGGCCCCTGGGTCTCTTGAGTCCCTTGGGCCTCTAGTTCCCGCCGAGCACTTCAAGCTGCCCCACCCGGAGCAGTTCGATTCGCGGCCCACGTCGTGCTTCCACCCAGCCTCGTACACGAATCTTACGATTTTCCAGAGACTTGGGCGCAAGCCCGGCCGCCTCGAACGCAGGGACTATGCGCCTTGAAATAGTCGCAGCAAAGTCCTGAGTCCAGTTTCGACCGAAATTCAGGTAGGTCGTCGCGCCCGCCTGACGCACGGACAAAACCCTGCCCTCGACCACTGTAAAACGCCCGATCCCGGTCAAAATATCGGCGGAACTTTCGGCGTTTTTTATGACGGTGGCCTCGGCCCAGGTTCCCGATCGGGCGGCCCTGGCCTCGGCCTCGGCCGCCATCAGCGCCGCCGCACAGTCCTTGTCGGCGACCTCGGATGACGCCACAGCGAGGCCCTGGCGCAGCAACTCGCTCTGCACGGGCTTCTCACTGCCTTCGAGGAATGCGTAGGCCGGCTGCCGGCCATAGCGGTCCGGCGTGTCGTCCTGTCCGCGCAGCGTCACCTCGCGGCCGACCAGCAGCGCCGTCAGTGCAGCGATGGTCTTCGCCTTGTCGGCCACCTCGATACCGGCGAGCTTGACCTCACGGGCGTCGTCGAGCCGCAGGCTGCGCGCATCGACGATGGCGGCGACGCGACCCTCGCCCTGAATCTCGAAATTGCATCCAGCCGCTTCGGCGCGTCCGCTGCACGCGCCGGTCGCGAGGACGCATGCTGTCATCATCACCGCCCACGGACGGCGACGCCATGCTCTATCGCGTGGAGGCGTCATGCGGCACTCGTCACTCCGGCGCGCTCCGCTCGGAGCGTGGTCGCCAACAAGGACAGTCTGATGGAAAGATCGCTTCAGAGCCACCACAAGCGAAGCGAAATCGCATCGAGGGATGCCATCGTTGATTCGGTGGTCAATTTTTCTGCGGCGCTTCTCATCGCGTGCACAGGCGAAATTGGTGTTTCACATCAATGCGTGCCTGTCGCGGGACGAACTCGTCTTCAGCACCCCTCGTCGTGACGAAAATTGCCGTCCGATCGTGCGTCGAGCGGCCCTCGCACGCGTCAACCTTACCCATTCATGATTGCAACTCCGTGCGCGGAATGAGAATTCGTTATTGTTGCCAATGACTTGCGGCGCAAGGTAACTATTCGGCAATTTTTTGAAAGGCGACCGATTGCGGTCGCTCACGCATATTGCCGAGGTCCTTGTGTCGAATCCCGTTGTTCTGACGCTGACGACCAGCGATCCGCTGCACGATTATCTCCAGCTCTACAACGCGATCTCGGCGATCAGCGTCGGCGGTGGTCTGGCTGCGGCCAACACCGATTACGTCATCAACTTCTCGCTCTCGTCCGGCGCGCGCACGCTGCAATTGCTGGACGATCTGCCGGCCATCAATCTGATGAACGGCTCAACGCTGACCTTCGACGGCAACTCCGACTACAACAATCAACTCGGCGGACAGGACTATAGCGACATCATCGATGCGCGCGGCTATCAAGGCTTCGTCGTCACATCAGGCACGGTGACGTTCAAGAACCTCACGATCGTCAACGCGGTTGCGAGCGGCGGCAATGGCGGGGTCGGCGGTGGCGGCGGCGGCGCGGGCCTCGGCGGCGGCCTGTTCGTCGGACAGAACGCCAACGTCACGCTGAACGACGTCAATTTCGGCAGCAACACGGCCAAGGGCGGCGATGGCGGCGTGGTCGATCCGGCCGGCGGCGGCGGCGGTGGCGGCGGCATCGGTGCCGATGGCGGCAGCGGCAATGGCGGCGGTGGTGGTGGCGGCGGCTTCGGCGGCCAAGACTATTACGGCTATCACGGCAATGGCGGCAGCGGTTACAGCGAGGCGGGCTCCGACAGCCAGCATCCCTCGACCGGGGCGCAGACCGCGGGCGGCACACCGGCGACGATCGAAGGTGCGGCGGGCGGCGGACAGGGCGCCGACAATTACGGCGGCTCAGGCTACGGAGCACATGCCGGCGGTGGCGCGAGTGGCGGCGGTGGTGGCGGCGGTGTCGGTGGCGGCGGCGGCGGCATCGGCGGCGCCAACTCGGTGGGCGGCGGCCCCTCGGGCACCCTGATCGGCTTCGGCGGCGCCGGCGGCATGGGCGGCGGTGGCGGCGGCTCCGGCAACGGCAGCGGATACGCGCATACCGGCGGCAATGGCGGTTTCGGCGGCGGAGGCGGCGGTTCGAACGGCACGCCCGGCACCGGCGGATTCGGCGCCGGCAGCGGCTCGCTCGCCGGCGGCGGTGGCGGCGGCCTTGGCGCCGGCGGCGACATCTTCGTTCAACAAGGCGGCACGCTGACGGTCATCGGCGGCACCTTGATGGATGCGACCGAGACCGGCGGCACCGGCGCCAATGGTGCGGGTAACGGCTCCGCCTATGGCGACATCTTCATCCAGGGCACGATGATCGTCACGCCGACGCACGCCATCTCCTCCCCCTTCGCGGGCGGGCCGACGATATCGACGACGCTCACGATAGCTGACACGATCGCCGACGAACGTGGCATCAGCGGCAGCGGCACGACCGGCAAGCTGGTCGTCTCCGGCGGCGGTACGCTGACGTTGACGGGTGCGAGCACCTATGTCGGCGGCACGCAGATCGATGCCGGCAACACTCTCTCGATCACGGCCGACAACAACATTGGCGGTTCGGCCGGTGCGCTGATCCTCAACGGCGGCACGCTGACCACGACCGGCGGCTACACCTTCACCCACAACATCCAGGTCACCGCCGCTGGCGGCACCTTCGACATCTCGTCCGGCACGATTGCCGACACCGGCGCGATCAGCGGCTCCGGTACGTTCACGCTGTCGGGCGCCGGCACGTTGCAGCTCGGGCTCGGTCAGCTCGCGGGGTTGACCGGGACGCTCAACCTGAGCAGCGCGCATCTTTCGCTGACGACGGGCGGCACGTTCGACGACTCAATTTCGGTCGGCGGCAGCTCGCTCCTGAAGATCGCGAACGGCGCAACCGTCACCGATACCGCCCTGATCAGTGGCGGCGGCAATCTCGGCATCGACGGCGGCGGCACCTTCGTGCTCGGCCATGCCAACACTTATGGCAGCACGACGATCTATTCCGGCACAGTGTGGCTTGCGACGGCCGGCGCAGCCGGCACCGGCAACATCTCCTTCACGACCGGCCTTCCCGGCACGCTGAAGATCGACGACGCCGCGCTGACCGGCAACGCGCTCACCAACAGCATCTCCAACTTCAATCCCGGCCAGTCCATCGACCTGACCGGGCTGCACTACAACACCCAGAATACCTCGCTCAACACGGTCAGTCTTTCCGGCAACACGCTCTCGATCTCGAACGGCACAGTGACGGATACGCTGACGGTGAACGGGCTCGACGGCGGCGCCCGCTTCCAGCTTTCGCAGGATGCGAATGGCGGCACGGTCGTGCAGCTTGTGTCGACCCGCGTCTTCAATGTCTCAAACGTCACCGAGCTCAATGCGGCCATCCTGCAGATGGATTCCGGCGGCCAGAACGCCGCGCCGAATGCCAACTACACCATCAACATCACCGCCAGCTTCAGCCTCTCGTCGGAGCTGTACGCGCTCAATCTCTTGAGCGGATCGAGCGTCACCATCAACGGCAGCGACGGCCACGGCGGCACGCACACGATCGACGGCCTCAACGCCCAGCGTGGCTTCTTCGTCTATGCGGGCAACGTCAATCTCGAGAACCTGACCATCCAGAACACGGTGGCGGCCGGCGGCGGCATCATCCAGGGCGGCGGCGGCGGTGGCGCCGGGCTCGGCGGCGCCCTGTTCGTCTCGGCGAACGGCAGCGCCACGATCGACAATGTCGTATTTCACAACAGTGTCGCGATCGGCGGCAATGGCGGAACCGGCAGTACCGCGAGCAACGCCAACATCGACGGCTTCGGCGGTGGTGGCGGCATGGGGGGCCAAGGCGGAAACAGCAGCGGTGGCGGCATCGGCCTTCACGCACAGGGTGCGAACTCTGCCGCATTTCAGAACGGGGCCGCTGGCATCGTTCCCGGCGCCGCGGGGGGCGGCAAAGGCGTCGACGGCTACCTGATCCCGTTCGGAGGCGGGACCATGCTTTACTGGTATGGCGGAACGGGCGGCGCCAATGGCGGCGGCGGCGGCGCGGGTGGCTTCTTCGGCAACAACAACCGCGCGCACGGTACCGGCGGTGGCGTCGGCGGCGGCAACGCAATCGACGGCGGCAATGGTGGCTACGGCGGTGGCGGCGGGGCGTTCGGCAATGGTGGCTTCGGTGGTGGCGGCGGCTATGGCGGCGGTGGCGGCTTCGGCGGCGGTGGCGGCGTCAGCGGGCTCGGCGGCTTCGGCGGCGGTGATGGCACGGCGGGTGGGGGTGGCGGCCTCGGCGCTGGTGGCACCATCTTCGTTCAGCAAGGCGGCTCGCTGACCGTCAAGGGCGGCTCGCTGTCGAACGATTCCGGCTTCAGCGCCGTCAAGGGCGGCACCAATGGCATCGGCCAGGCCAGCGGCTCGGGTTTCGGCTCCGGCATCTTCATCCAGGGCAACAACAATCTCAGCTTCACGCCGGCCAGCGGCCAGACGCTGACGGTTGCCAACGACATCGCGGACCAGAGCGGCAATGGCGGCACCGGTGCCAATGCGGGCATTGGGGGCCTCGCCATCAGCGGCGGCGGCACCGTCATCCTCGGCGGCAACAACACCTACACCGGCAATACCACGGTCAGCGGCGCCGGCACCCGGGTGTCGATCTCCGCCAACGTGAATCTCGGCGCGGTGACCAATGTGCTGAAGCTTGGCGACGGCACCGGTATCAGCTTCACCGACGGCTTCACGCAGACCCGCAACATCACCGTCGCGGGCGATCCGGTCTTCAACGTCGCCGCCGGCGAGACCGTCACCCAGAGCGGCGTCATTTCCGATGGCACGACGCCTGGTGATGTCGAGGTGACCGGCGGCGGCCGGTTGGTGCTGTCCGCGCACAACACCTATTCGGGCGGCACCGTCATCAAGGGCTCCATCCTGGAGCTGGCGGCGAACGGCGCGGCAGGGACCGGCGCGATCGCCTTCACCGACGGCAGTACCGAAAAACTCGTGCTCGATGCCGCGGCATTCTCCGGCGCCTCCTTCAGCACGTCGATCACCGGCTTTGCCGGCGGCGACACCATCGACTTCGGCAACATCGCCTATGATGCCACGACGACGCTGTCCTATGCGAACGGCGTGTTGCTGGTGAAAAGCGGCAGCGGCACGACGCTCGCATCACTGAAACTGAGTTTTGGCGCTGGCGCCTCGGCCGGCTCGTTGATGCTGGCGTCCGACGGCTCGGCCTCTCCGCATCTCGAGATCCGGTCACAGGCGAGCATCGCCTCGGTCACTTCTGACACCACCGATCATCTCACGATCCTGAACGCCGGCAAGGTAGTGACCATCACCGTCAACTTCAGCAACACGGTGAACGTGACCGGCGCGCCGGAGTTGCTGCTCAACGACGGCAAGGCCGCGACCTATCTGAGCGGCAGCGGCTCGCAGGCGCTGGTGTTCAGCTACACGGTGCAGGACGGCGACAGCACGTCCGATCTTCAGGTGCAGAGCCTCTCGCTCAACGGCGGCACGATCAGGGATCCCGGCGGCCAGGACGCCGACGTGACCCATGCGGCGACCGACCTGCATCTCGTGATCGACGCGATCGCGCCGACCGTGTCGGTTGCGGCGAGCTCGACCGCGCTGCTGGCCGGGCAGACCTCGACCGTCACCTTCACCTTCTCCGAGGCGGTTACCGGCTTCGCGTTGACGGACACGACGGTGAGCGGCGGCGCGCTGAGCAATCTCGTGCATGTCGGCGTCAACGCCGCGCACCAGGACATCTACACGGCAACCTTCACACCCGACGTGACCAACGCCGAGGCGGGCTCGGTGCAGGTCAACGCGTCAAGCTATACCGACAGCGCCGGAAACGCCGGCGCGGCAAGCAGCGCGATCAGCTTCACCGGTGATACCAAGGCGCCGACGGTGGCGGTTGCAGCCGATCACACCACGCTGGTTGCCGGCGATAGCGCGGTTGTCACGTTCACCTTCTCCGAGGCCGTCAGCGGCTTTGGATTGGATGATGTCACGGTCCAGGGCGGTTCGCTGGGCAACCTCACCCATGTCGGCATCGATGGCGCCGGCCACGACGTCTACACCGCGACCTTCACGCCGGATGTGACCAACACCGAGGCAGGTTCGGTGCAGGTCAATGCATCGAGCTATAGCGATACGGCCGGCAATTCCGGCTCGTCGAGCAACACGATCAGCTTCAGCGGCGACACCAAGGCGCCGACTGTATCGGTCTCGGCTGACCATGGTACGCTGCTCGCCGGTCAGACCGCGGTCGTGACCTTCACCTTCTCCGAGGCCGTCGCGGGCTTCGCGCTCGGCGACATCAGCGTCAGCGGCGGCGCGTTGGGCAGCCTTGTCCATGTCGGCGTCAACGGCGCCGGCCAGGACATCTACACCGCGACCTTCACGCCCGACGTCACCAACGCCGAGGCTGGCTCGGTGCAGGTCAATGCATCGAGCTATAGCGATACGGCCGGCAACGCCGGCGCTGCCAGCAACGCCATCAACTTCACCGGTGACACGCTGGCGCCGACGGTCTCCGTCACGCTCAATCCCGACACGGTGCTGGCCGGCGACCTCTCGGTCGCGACTTTCACCTTTTCGGAGGCCGTGTCGGGCTTCGCCCTTGGCGACATCACCGTCCATGGCGGCGCGCTGAGCAATCTCGTGCATGTCGGGCTCAATGGGGCTGGGCAGGACGTCTACACCGCGACCTTCACGCCCGATGTCAGCGACACCGAGACCGGCTCGGTGAAGGTGAATGCGTCCGGTTACGGCGATGTGGCCGGCAATGCCGGCGCGGCAAGCAACACCGCGACGATCGGCGGCGATACGCTGGCGCCGACGGTGTCGATCGCGGCTGACCGTCACGCGCTGCTGGCGGGCCAGACCGCGCTGGTGACGTTCACTTTTTCCGAACAAATCGCGAGCTTCGCGCTCGGTGACGTCACGGTGCATGGCGGGGCGTTGGGCAATCTGCTCCATGTCGGCGTCAACGCATCGGGCCAGGACGTCTACACGGCAATTTTCACGCCGGACGAAAGCAACACTGAAGCGGGCTCGGTGCAAGTCACCGCCGCGAGCTATACGGATGTTGCCGGCAATACCGGTGCGGCGAGCGGCACCATCAGCTTCACTGGCGATACCAGAGCGCCGACGGTGTCGGTTGCCGCGAGCCCGAGCGCGGTGCTTTCGGGCCAGACTTCGGTTGTCACCTTCACCTTCTCCGAGCAGGTCGCGGGCTTTGCGCTCAGCGATACCGTCGTCGCCGGCGGCACGGTGACCAACCTGGTCCATGTCGGGCTCAACGTGTCGGGGCAGGACGTCTACACCGCGATCTTCACGCCCGATATCAACGACGTCGTGGCGGGTTCGATCCGGGTCACGGCCGCAAGCTATGCCGACGTATCAGGCAATGCCGGCGCGGCGAGCAATACCGCGACGATCGGTGGCGACACGCATCCGCCGACGGTATCGGTGGCGGCCGATCACACCCTGCTGCACGCCGGCGACGCCGCGCTGATGACGTTCACCTTCTCCGAGGCGGTCGCAGGTTTCGGACTCGGCGACGTCACCGTCCATGGCGGACTGCTGGGCAGCCTCGTCCATGTCGGCATCAATGGCGCGGGCCACGATATCTACACCGCGACCTTCACCGCCGATGTCACCGACCATCTGTCGGCCGATCTTTCGGTTGCAGGGGCGAGCTACACCGACATCGCCGGCAACGCCGGCGGAGCGAGCAACGCGGTCAGCTTCACCGGCGACACCAAGGCGCCATCGGCGCCGACGCTGGCGCTGCACCGCGACACCGGCGTCTCCAGCGCCGACCACATCACCAGCAATCCGCTGATCGACTACACCAAGTTCGATGCGGCCGACACGCTGCGCTACAAGGCCGACGGCGCCTCGGGCTTCTCCACGGCGGCGCCGGTCTTTACGGCTGATGGTATGCACTCCGTCACGGTGCAGGAGGTCGACGCCGCCGGCAATGTCAGCGCGTCGTCGAGCCTGACGTTCACCCTCGACACCACGGCGCCCCATCTCGCCGGGATCACGGCGACGCCCTCCGGCGGCGTCGCGGCGCCGGGTTCGCTGGTGCAACTGACGGTCGGCTTCAACGAGGCGGTGCATGTCAATGGCGGCACGCCGAGCCTGACGCTGAACGATGGCGGCACCGCAATCTACGACGCCGCGGCGACGGCGCTGCTCGGCGATTCCTCGAAGCTGGTATTCGATCACATCGTGTCATCGACGGATCGTGCCGGATCGCTGGCGGTGACCGGCTTCGCCGCCGATGGCGCCGATGTCGTCGACCTGGCCGGCAATGCGGCCTCGCTTTCGGCGGTGTCCGCCGTCTTCGACGCCCTGCATATCAACGAGACCATCGTGCCGGCCTACACACTCGGGGCTATTACCCGGCCGGAATTGCATCTGGATCTGGGCGGTCGCATCATCATGGATGCAACGGCATCGGCATTCGCCGGACATTATGGCATGCAGTACCTGTTCCTCGGCCTGCCGGCGGGAACGCCCCATCAGACCGTTCCCGACTTTCATCTCTGATCGCAGCGCCGCCGGAAGCTCCGGCGCGGCGCTTCATTCCGCTTAGTGGAAAACAGATTGCTGCCGCTGCGGCTTGCTGCAGTGCAGGCCATGCGGCATGATCCGGCCCTCGAAACGGACCTGATGGAACGAGGTCCGCGCTGCAAGGGAGGATTGGAATGAGACGAGTTTTGGCCGGCGTGTTGGCCTGTGCGTTTGCGATCTCGGCGAATGCGTCGCTGGCGCAGGACAAGCCTCCGCTGAAGCTCGGCGGCATCCTCGATATGTCGAGCCTCTATGCCGACATCACCGGTTCGGGCAGCGAAACCGCTGCCAAGATGGCGGTGGAGGATTTCGGCGGCGAGGTGCTCGGCCGCAAGGTCGAGATCGTGGTCGGCGACCATCTCAACAAGGCTGACCTCTCCGCCAACATCGCCCGCGACATGATCGATAACCAGGGCGTCGAGATGATCTTCGACGTCGCGGCCTCCGCGACCGCGCTCGCCGCTGCCGAAATCGCCAAGGCGCGCAACAAGATCATCATGTTCAACGGTCCGGGTTCGATCCGCCTCTCCAACGAGGCCTGCGGCCCCTATACCGTGCACTACGTGTTCGACACCTTCGCGCAGGCCAATGTGACCGGCCTTGCCGCGGTGAAATCCGGTCTCGATACCTGGTTCTTCCTTACCGCGGACTACGCGTTCGGTCAGGACCTGGAAAAGGACACCAGCAACGTCGTGGTGAAGTCGGGCGGCAAGGTGCTCGGCAGCGTGCGGCATCCGATCAACACCTCGGATTTCTCGTCCTTCCTGCTGCAGGCGCAGGCGTCGAAGGCCAAGGTGATCGGCCTTGCCAATGCCGGCGGCGACACCATCAACGCGATCAAGCAGGCAGCCGAATTCGGCCTCACCAAGAGCGGCCAGAAACTGTCGCCGCTATTGGCCTTCGTCACCGACATCGACAGCGTCGGGCTCGATACCGCGCAGGGCCTGTTGCTGGCGGAAGCCTTCTACTGGGATCTCAACGACGACAGCCGCGCCTTCACGAAGCGCTTCATGGAGCGCACCAAGCGGGTGCCGACCTCGGCACAGGCCGGGGTCTATTCCTCGGTGACGCACTATCTCAAGGCGGTGAAGGCCGCCGGCACCACCGATGCGGCCGCCGTCATGAAGGTGATGAAGGAGAGCCCGATCAACGACATGTTCACCAAGAACGGCAAGATCCGCGAGGACGGCCGTATGGTGCACGACATGTATTTGTTCGAGGTCAAGAAGCCGTCGGAATCGAAGGGCCGCTGGGACGACTACAAGCTGGTGGCGACCGTGCCGGGCGACCAGGCCTTCCAGCCGCTGTCGGAGTCGCGCTGCCCGCTGGTGAAGAAGTGACGAAGTGACGAAGTCACGCAGTCATCCCGGGGCGTGCGAAGCACGAACCCGGGATCAAAATAACAACGAAAGGCAAAACGCCATGAGCGATAATCAGATGGTCCTCCAATCCCTCGACAAGGGCCTGCTCACCATCACCATGAACCGCCCCGATCGGCGCAACGCGCTCAATCCCGACATGACGCGCGGCCTCGTCGAGGCGGCGCGGCGGGCGCAGGACGATACCGAGGTGCGCGCCGTGCTGATCCGGGGCGCCGGCGGCACCTTCTGCGTCGGCGGCGACGTCAAGTCGATGGCGGAAGGCCGCGCCCCGCTGCCGTTCGAGGCCAAGATGGCCAACCTGCGCCGCGGCATGGAGGTCTCGCGCATCCTGCACCAGATGCCGAAGCCGGTGGTGGCGCAGCTCGACGGCGCCGCGGCCGGCGCCGGGCTTTCGATCGCGCTGTCCTGCGATCTCCGCGTTGCCGGCGCCTCCTGCAAGATCACCACCGCCTTCGCCAAGGTCGGCTTCTCCGGCGACTACGGCGGCACCTACTTCCTGACCAAGATGCTCGGCAGCGCGAAAGCGCGCGAGCTCTACATGATGTCGCCGGTGCTGTCGGCGCAGGAAGCATACAATCTCGGCATGGTCTCCAAGGTGGTGCCTGATGCCGACGTCGAGGCCGAGACGTTGGAGCTGGCGCGGTCGCTGGCGCAGGGCCCGTCAGTGGCGCTCGGCTACATCAAGCGCAACATCAACAATGCCGAGACCATGACCCTCGAAGCCTGCTTCGACGGCGAGGCGATCCACCACACGCGTGCCGGCGAGACCACGGACCACAAGGAAGCGGCAAAAGCCTTCGTCGAGAAGCGCAAGCCCACCTTCCAGGGGCAGTAGACCATGGCCGAGTACATGCGGCTGCGGCAGATCTGCCTGGTGGCGCCGCAGCTTGCGCCCGTGATCGCGGACATCTCCGCGATCATGGGCCTCGACGTCTGCTATCGCGACGGCAACGTCGCGAAATACGGCCTCGAGAATGCGCTGCTGCCGGTCGATACCATCCTGCTCGAAGTCGTCGCGCCGTTCCAGCCGGGGCCGGGGACGGCGGCCGGCCGCTTCATCGAGAAGACCGGCGGCCGCGGCGGCTATATGGCGATCTTCGTTTGTGAGGATCCCGACGCGCGTGGCGCCAAGGCCAACGCGATGGGCGTGCGCACCGCCAACGTGATCACGCACGCGCCATATCACGGCGTGCAGCTGCATCCGCGCGACTGCCGAGCCGCCTTCATCGAGTTCAACCACACCGACGGCAGCGACGACGTGCTGGGACCGTACCCGCCGGCCGGCCCCGACTGGCAGAAGTCGATCCGCAAGGACACGACTTTGGCGCTGACCACGGTCGAGATGCAGAGCCCCGAGCCTGAGGCGTTGGCGACGCATTGGGGCAGGATCATCGGCATTCCCGCCGATGGTGCCGTGGTGAAGCTGCCGAACAGCACCTTCCGCTTCGTCAAGGGCGACAGCGAGATCATGAGCGGCTTGACGTTCAAGGTCGCCGACAAGGCGAAGGTGCTGGAGGCGGCGAAGACGAGAGGCTGTGCGGTGAAGGGCGACGGGTTCCAGCTCTGCGGCGTGACGTTCAAGCTGACGGCGTGATTTCGTAGCCCGTATGCAGCGAAGGGAAATCCGGGGCCGCCGCGTTCTTCGCGGATAGACCGGCCCCCGGATTGCGCTGCGCTGTATCCGGGCTACGCATCTTTCTCCCGTCATCCTGAGGAGCCGCGAAGCGGCGTCTCGAAGGGTGCACGGCCCGGCTAGTGGCCGTGCACCCTTCGAGGCTCTCTTCGCTCGCACCTCAGGGTGACGGTGAACGATTGGTGCTTGCGGGGAGAGCGGTTGAGCCGGCGGCGGTGATCCAATATCGTCAAGAGCAACAACAACAATTGGGAACACGCCCCCATGCCGCATCCGCTCGATACCTTCTTCGCACCAAAGAGCATCGCGCTGATCGGCGCCTCGCGCGATCATGAGAAGATTCCCGGGCGGCTGCTCGCGATGCTGCGCAAGAACGGCTATCCCGGCGCGCTCTATCCGATCAATCCGAACTATGACGAGATCGACGGGCTGAAATGCTTCAAGTCGGTCGCCGAGATCGGCGCGCCGATCGATCTTGCCGTTATCGTCATTCCCGCCCGTGCAGTGCTGCCGGCGCTGGAGCAATGCGCGGCGGCCGGTGTGAAGAACGCGGTCATCATCTCGTCCGGCTTTGCCGAGGAAGGTGGCGACAGCGCTGACATGCAGGATGCGATCGTCGCGCTGGCGAAGCGGACCGGGATGCGGATCAGTGGCCCTAACGCCGAAGGGTTTTACAGCCAGGCGCAGAAGGTCGCCGCGACCTTCAGCCCGACCGTCGACGTCAAGCCGGATGCGCCCGATCTGGTCGCCAGCAAGCGGCGGATCGGCATCGTCGCGCAGAGCGGCGGCATCGGCTTTGCGATCTATCATCGCGCCAAGGCGCTCGGCGTCGCGCTGAGCTATGTCGTCAGCGCCGGCAATGAGAGCGATCTCGGCGCCGGCGAGTTCCTCGACTACATGGTGCAGGATGCCTCGACCGACGTGATCCTGCTGTTCATCGAGGGTATCCGCGACGTCGACAAGTTTTTGGCGGCGGCGAAGCGCGCCGCAGAGCTCAAAAAGCCCGTCATCGTAACTAAAGTGGGCCGCTCCGGCGCTGGCGAGCGCGCGGCGGCCTCGCACACCGCGAGCATGGCCGGCTGGTCGGCGGCCTATGACGCGGTGTTCGCGAAATACGGCTTCATCGTCTCCAACGACCTCGACGAGGCCGTGACCATTGCCGCGGTTCTGACCACCAATCCGCTGCCGAAGGGCGATCGCGTCGCGGTGCTGACGGTGTCCGGCGGCGCCGGCATTTGGGGCGCCGATACCGTCTCGATGCAGGGCCTGCGCGTGCCGGAGCTTTCAGCCGCGATCCAGAGCCAGATCAAGCAATGGATGCCGTCCTACGGCGCGGCGGGCAATCCGGTCGACGTGACCGCGCAGGGCGTGTCATCCGGCGGACTGCAGAAGAGCATCGAGCTGTTCGACACGTCTGATGAAGTGGACGCGACGCTGGTGGTGCTGTCGCTGTCGAGCGAGACGCGGATGCCGTTCAAGGAAGCCGAGCTGAAGCCGGTGATCGCGGCGCAGAACAAGCCGGTGGTGTTCTATTCCTACACGCTGCCGTCGCAATTCGCGCGGCAGGAGCTGGCGAAGTCGGGCGTGGTGGTGCTCTCGGGACTGACCCATGTCGGCGTCGCAATGCGGCGGCTGGCGGACTATGCCGGCTTCAAGCCCGCGCCGGAGATCTCGGCATCAGCGTCGCCGGCGCACGATCTCTCCATGCATCTCACGTCGAAGACGTTGTCGGAATATGACAGCAAATCGCTGCTGCGCGCGGCCGGCATTGCGCTGCCGGATGAGGTGCTGGTGACCGACCGCGACGGGCTCAACGCTGCGATCGAGCGCGCCGGATTTCCACTGGTCATGAAGATCCAGTCGCCCGCGATCGCGCATAAGAGCGAGGTCGGCGGCGTCCGCGTCAACATCGCCGCCAAGGGCGCGGCATTCACGGCCTATCGCGACATGCTGGAGACGGTGCAGAAGCAGCGGCCGGGCGCTGAAATCCAGGGCGTGCTGGTCGGGCCGATGGCCAGGAAGGGCGTCGAGATCATCGTCGGCACCATGACGGACAAGACGTTCGGGCCGATGGTGATGGTGGGGCTCGGCGGCATCACTACCGAACTGTTCAAGGACGTGGTCTATCGCCCCGCGCCGGTGAGCCCGGCTGAAGCGAGCACGATGCTTGAGACGCTGAAGGCCGCGCCGCTGCTGCACGGCTTCCGCGGCGCGCCGAAGGCGGATGTCGCGGCACTCGCCCGATTGATCTCGCAGATTTCAGTGCTGGCGGCGCAGCACCGAGGCGAGATCGCCGAGATCGAGGTCAATCCGGTGCTGGTGCACCCCGAGGGGCAGGGCGTCACGATCGTCGATGCGCTGGTGGTACCGAGGGGGTAGCTAGATATCTCCCCGGTGTCGTCCCGGCGAAAGCCAGGCGAAAGCCGGGACCATAACCACCGAAGTGAGTTGTAAGAGAAGCCGACGCCGCTTGTGCCCCTTCCGCGGGCCGCGGCGTATGGGTCCCGGCTCCCGTGCGCAATTGCGCACTAGGTGGTGTGGACATTTATCGCATCCATAAGACGATGGCTGCGAGAGTAACGACGGCCAGGTAATTTCGGGCGGTCTTTTCGAAGCGGGTTGCGACGCGGCGGAACTGCTTGAGTTTTGAGAAGCAGCATTCGACGAGATGACGCTGGGCATAGAGGTGCTTGTCCAGCGGATATTTGAGCGCACGTGACGGGTTGTTGGGGATGACGGCGAGCGCGCCTTTGGCAGCGATCGCCTGGCGCAAGTGATCGGCGTCATAAGCCGTATCCGCCATGACGACCTGGGCAGGTAATCCCTCGATCAATTCGGCGGCTTGCGGTACGTCGCTCTTCTGACCTGCGGTGAGCTTGAACCGTACGGGACATCCCAGGCCGCGAACGGCCATATGTATCTTGGTGCTCAGGCCACCGCGCGAGCGACCGATCGCCTGATCTTCAGACCCCCTTTTTTCGCCCCAGCGGCGTGCTGGTGCGCCCGGACGATGGTGGAGTCGACGATCAGATACTCGAAGTCCGGATCACCGGACATCGCTTCGAATATGCGCCACCAGACCCCCTTGATGCTCCATCGACTGAAGCGCCGAAACACGCTGTTCCAGTCTCCAAACACCTCCGGAAGATCACGCCAGGGAGAGCCAGTGCGCACGATCCAAAGTACGCCCTCCACAAACATCCGGTTGTCCCGTCCGGTCGAACCCTTCTGGTCAGGCCGGCCGATGATCAGCGGCGCCATCCGCTCCCATGTCGCGTCGCTCAATACCAAGCGGTCCATCACACCCAAGGCGGCCTCCCCAAAAGCAGCCTTGAATCTGATTTGCGCCTAAAAGGGAATCCTTAGAGTCCACACCACCTAGGCCGGGACGACCCGTGGAGAGAGCGGCGCTTGCGGCTACCGCCCCTTGAAGTTGGCGACGCGACGCTCGGCGGTGGCCTTGACGCCTTCCTTGAAGTCTTCGGTCGCGCGCAGCTTGGTCTGCTCGGCGAGCTCATGGTTGGTTGCGGCGAGCACGCGGTCGGCGAGGCCGGCGCGCATGGTGGCGCGGGTCGAGACCAGGCCGAGCGGCGAGCATTCGGCGATCTCCTGCGCGAGCTTCATCGCTTCCGCCCGCACCTGATCCTGCGGCACCAGCACATTGGCGAGGCCCCAGCGATAGGCCTCTTCGCCGGTGACGCGGCGGCTGGTGTAGAACATCAGCTCGGCATTGTTCTTGCCGATCAGTTCCGGCAGCGTTGCGGTCAGGCCGAAGCCCGGATGGAAGCCGAGCTTGGTGAAGTTGGCCGAAAAGCGTGCCTCGGGGCAGGCGACGCGGAAGTCGGCCGAGACGGCAAGGCCGAGGCCGCCGCCGATCGCGGCGCCATGGATCGCCGCGACGATCGGCTTCTTGTTGCGGAAGATGCGCACCGCCTGAACGTAGAGATGGTTGATCGGCAGGTTGGAAGCCGGATCGCTCTTGGCGCGCTCCTCCTGCTCCTGGCGGGCCGGATCGCCGAAATTGGCACCGGCGCAGAACGCCTTGCCTTGCGCCGCCAGCACCGAGGCGCGGATCTCGATATTGTTGTCGAACTCCTCCAGCGCGTCGGCGATCTGGTTGATCAGCGCGACGTCGAAGAAGTTCAGCGGGGGTTTCCGGATTTCGATCAGGCCGACATGGCCGTGGGTTTCGACGCCGATATCAGTGTACTTGGTCATGATCTGTCCTCGTTGAATTAGCGCAGGCGTGCCCGCGCGGCTAGCGCAGGCCAAGTCCGCGGGCGATGATGCCGCGCAGCACTTCGGTGGTGCCGCCCTGGATCGTCAGCTTGGGCGCGGTCTTGATGGCGAAATCGAGCTGCTTTTCCAGCGTCTCGCGGTTGGTCGCGGTCTCCTCGACGAAGGCGGCGAGATCGCGGACGCGATGCGGCAGCTGCTGCTCCCACACCGTGCCGATGTCCTTGACGATCGAGGCCTCCACCACCGGCTCCTTGCCGGCCTGCAGCATGCCGGCGACCGACACCGACATGCGGCGCATTGTGTGCACCTGCGCCACCAGGCGGCCGATGCCCTCGGCGCTGCGGGTGTCCGGGTTCTTGCCGACCGCGCGCACGAGCTCGGTGAGCACGTAATAGGTCTCGAGGAAGCGCTCGGGACCACTTCGCTCATAGGCGAGCTCCGACGTCGCCTGCTTCCAGGCGCCATCGACCTCGCCCAGCACGTGATCGTCGGGCACGAAGTAGTCGGTGAACACGACCTCGTTGAACTCGAACTGGCCGGTGATCTGGCCGATCGGATTCACCTGGATGCCCGGCTGCTTCATCTTGACGAGGAACTGGGTCAGGCCGTGGCGGCGGTTTTCCTTGGTCGGCGGCGAGGTACGGAAGATCGCGATCATGTAGTCGGCGATGTGCGCTGACGAAGTCCAGATCTTGGTGCCGTTGATCAGATAGCCGCCGTCGGTCTTGGTTGCACGGGTCTTCGCCGCGAACAAATCGGAGCCGGAGTTCGGCTCGCTCATGCCGATGGCGAAACAGACCTCGCCGCGGCAGATGCGCGGCAGGATGTCCATCTTGATGTGCTCGGGCGCGTATTTCAGCAGCACCGGCCCGCTCTGGCGGTCGGCGACGAAGAAGCGCCGGGTCGGCGCGTTCGCCACACGCATCTCCTCGGTGACCACGTAGCGCTCGAGGAACGAGCGTTCCTGGCCGCCATATTTCTTCGGCCAGGTCATGCCGAGCCAGCCCTTGGCGCCGACGCGACGGGAGAATTCCGGCGCGTCATTGTCCTCGCGGTTCGGCGCGTGGGGATCGAAGGTGCCGGCGGCGATTTCCTCGGCGAGGAAGGCGCGCACCTCCTTGCGGAGCTGCTCGCATTTTTCCGGCAGGCGGATCGGATCGAAACGAAGGGCTGCAGTCATGATGTCCAGTCCTGATCTTTCTGCCTGATCTCAGCGCGAAGCCACCAGCGGCCACAATTCATCGGCGCCACGATTCGCGACGAGCTTGCCGAGCTCGACCGCCCAGTAGCTCTCCGAGCCGAAATCGTCGCGCCAGGCCAGCGCCCGCAGCGAATAGCGGTGCAGGATGTGCTCGATGGTGAAGCCGATCGCGCCATGCACCTGATGCGCGATGCCGCTGCCCTTCTCCGCCGCTTCCGAGCAGCGGACCTTGGCCGCTGCGGCTTCCAGGAACACCGCATCAGTGTCCAGCGACTTGGCGTTCACGATCGTGTCCGCCGCCGAGGTCGCAGCGGCCAGTGCCGCGGCGTTTTCGCCGGCGAGCCGCGCGAGGTTGTGCTGCACCGCCTGGAATTTCGAGATCTTCTTCTCGAAGGCGATGCGCTCATTGGAATAGCGCACCGAGATGTCGAGCATCGCTTCCAGCGCGCCGGCGATCTGCAGGCTGCGCACCACGCCGCCCATCAGCATCAGCGTGGTCTGGTCAAAACCCTTCGGCGCCGGCCTGGTGGCGACCGGCTGCACCTTGTCGAGCGTGACGGTGTCGTTGTGATCGCCGCCGAGCCCGATGCCGGATTCGATCCGGCACTTCGCTGCATCGAGCAGCGCGACCGACACGCCGCCATTGCCTTCAGCCAGCACCGCGAAATGTTTTGCGTCCTTGGCGAACGGCACGCCGCGGGCGCGGCCGGAGAGCGAGCCGTCGGCGTTCAGCGTGACGCGGTCCTTCGGGCTTGCCGGCAGCACGGTCATCTCGCCTTCGGGAGAGGCGATCCTGGCTTGCGTCAGCAGCCAGCCGGCCAGCATTGTTTCGGCCAGCGGAACAGCGATCGCATGCCGCCCAGCGACGTTGAGGACGCTGAATCCTTCGGCGAGGCTGGCGCCGGAACCGCCGAGATCGTCGGGCACCCAGGACAGCGGCAGGCCGGCTTCGGTCAGCGCCTGCCACAGCGGCGCCTTCCATGCGCCCTGCTTGTCGTGATTGATGGTTTGGGCATCCGCGAGATCGGCGAAAATCTTTTCCGCGGTCTCGGCGACGATGTTTTCACTCTCCGCCACAGCGTTCCTCGTGTTGATTGGCTCGGGCTGGCTGTTCGGCCCTGCCCTGCTTGCGATGTTGTCTTGCGCTCAATGATGCGGAAAAGCCATAGCCGTGACAAGCGCTGCCCGCAGGGCCACTTGCGCGGATGGCATGAAGCCGGACTTGGCGCATGAATTCCGCATAGTGAACTTTCGATTGTCCCCGTTTGTATGCCACGCACACGCGCAAACCGGCCGCCGACATAAGTTCAGTCCGCCAGATGAAACTCGATTGCCTTCCGCATCAGGTCGGCGAACTCGGTCTCCTGGGTGACCAGTGCGTCGTTCAATCCGGCCACGCACAGCACCAGCGGTTCGTTCGATTCCGCAATCGGCGGCAGGTTCATGGCGACGGCGCCCGCGCCCGGCGTGACCAGGCCGAGCGAGAAAGCGTGCCCCTTGGCGCGGACCTTCTTCAGCTCAAGCAGCAGCGCCTTGATGTCGACCTGACGATCGGGCCGGCTCTCGTTGGCGTTGATCAGGCGCACCAGGCGGCGCACCTCCTTGTCCGGATAGGCCGACAGCAGCGCGTAACCCGACGCGGATCGCGCCAGCGGCCGCAGCGTTCCGGCCTTGACATACAGCCGCATCGGCAGCTTGGCCTGAATGATATGGACATACTGCGCGCTGAGCCCGTTGCGCACCGCGAGCATGATGGTCTCTCCGGTCCGCGCGGAGAGCTCTTCCATCAGATTGACCAGGCGTCCCTTCGTGAACAACGCCGGGCTCAGCCAGTGCCCCAGCATCGAGATCCGCGGCGTCGGGATATAGGTGCGGCGGCTGGTGTCATAGTGGAGATAGCCGAACGCCGTCATCGTCCGCATCAACGCCGAGGTGCTGGATTGCGGGAACTTGAGCGCGGCCGCGACTTCGATCGCGGAGGCGGCGCGCTGGTGCTCCTCGAAGAATTCAAGCACGTCGAACACGCGCCGCGCCGACTTGACTGCATTGTCCATCTTCGGCAGGTCGCGCGAGGTGTCGCCGGGGAAATCGGGGCCGTCGAAAGACCGCGCGCCGGCAGCCGCGCCGGCCTTCGCTACATCCTTCTTCGCCACCGGCATCGCTATCGTCCCTGCTGCGCCACCCGCCGCTTCAGCCACCAGCCATATTGCTCCGGCCAACTCGTCCACTCCGGATCGCATCCGAGCGCAAGCGCCGTCTGCGCGGGCCAGTTCGGATTCCACAGCAGTTCGCGGCCGAGCGCAATAAGCGTCGCCTTGCCGTCCCGCAAAATGGCTTCGGCGTAGTCCGGTTCGCGGATCAGCCCGACCGCCACCGTCGGCATGCCGGCTTCCTTCTGGATGCGCTCGGCGAACGGCACCTGGAAGCCCGGGGTGCGCGACACCAGCGAATTGCCGCGCGGCAGCTTCATGCCGCCCGACGAGCAGTCCACCATGTCGATCCCGATCGCCTTCAGCTCCGCCGCAAACGCGATCGAGTCCTCGATCGACCAGCCGATGTCGACGCCGTCGACCGACGAGATGCGGACGAAGGCCGGCAGATGGCTGGGCCACTCCTCGCGCATGATCGCCGCGATCCGCAGCGGCAGGCGCATGCGGTTCTCGCGCGACCCGCCATACTCGTCGTTGCGGTTGTTCGCCAGCGGCGACAGGAACGAGTGCATCAGATAGCCGTGCGCGCAGTGCAGCTCGATGACGTCATAGCCGGCCGCCCTGGCGCGACGAAATGCCTGGCGATAGTCGTCCACCAGGGCATCGATCTGCTCTGAAGTCATCATCTGCGGTGCCGGCCAGCCGTCATCGAAGGGAATGCCGCTCGAGGCCGCGATCTGCCATGGGCCTTCGCCGCGTGCCTTGATGTCAGCTTCGCCGAGCGGGTTGCCGCCTTCCCACGGCCGCTGCGAGGAGCCTTTCCGGCCGCCATGTGCGATCTGGATCGCGGCCTTGGCGTTGAAGCTGTGGATCAGCGCGGCGAGGGCGGCGTGGTCCGCGATGTGCGCATCGTCCCAGATGCCGAGGCATCCATGGGTGATGCGCCCCTGGGTGTTCACCGAGCTCTGCTCGACGAACACGAGGCCGGCGCCGCCGGCGGCGAGCTTGCCGATATGCGCGGTGTGCCAATCGGTGGCGCGCCCCTCCTGCGCCGAATAGGTCGCCATCGGCGAGACCATGATCCGGTTTTTCAGTTCGAGGTCGCGCAGTTGCAGCGGGGTGAACAGCAGCGGCAGCTCAGTCATGGGATGTCCAGCCTTGCCTGTGGTTTCTTGCCTGTGGTGCGTGGATTCGTGCGCGCAGTCATTTCTTCAGCAGCGGACAGGCGCTCTCCTCCGGCGTCGCAAACGCCTCCTTGCCCGGAATCACCTGAACCAGCTTCTCGTAATCCCAGGCGCCCTTCGATTCGGCCGGCGATTTCACCTGCACGAGATACATGTCGTGGATGAGCTGGCCGTCCTCGCGCAGGAATGCGTTGCGGGCAAAGAAATCGTCGATCGGCATGTCCTTCATCTGCGCGATCACCTTGGGGCCGTCGTCGGTGCCGGATTTCTCCACCGCCTTGAGATAGTTCATGACCGCGGAATAGAGACCGGCCTGCACCATGGTCGGCCGCTTCTTGGTCCTGGCCATGAAGCGCGCGGCAAAGTCGCGGGTCTTGTCGTCGAGATCCCAATAAAAGGCGGTCGCGAGCTGCAGCCCCTGGGCGGCCTGCAAACCGATCGCGTGGATGTCGCTGGTCTGCATCAGGAAGGCCGCGAGCTTCTGCGTGTGCGCCATCCCGAATTCCTGCGCCTGCCGGATCGAGTTGGCGAGGTCGCCGCCGGTGTTGGCAAAGGCGATCACGTCAGCCTTCGAGCTCTGGGCCTGCAGCAGATAGGACGAGAAATCCATGCTGTTGAGCGGATGCCGCACCTCGCCGGCGATGCTGCCGCCGACCTTCTCCACGGTCCTGGCCGCGTCGTTGCGCAGGGCGTGGCCGAAGGCGTAGTCGACCGTGACGAAGTACCAGCTCTTCGCGCCTTCCTTGGCCAGCGCCCGCACCGTGCTGTTGGCGAGCGCATAGGTGTTGTAGGTCCACTGCACCGAATTCGCCGAGCAGCCCTTTCCGGTCAGATCGGAGGAGCCGGCCGACGACACCAGCATCGCCTTGTTCTTCTGCTTGGTGAGCTCGAGCACGGCGAAGGCGACGGCGGAATTGGCGAAATCGACGATGACGTCGACATTCTCCTGCTCATACCAGCGCCGCGCGATGCCGGCGCCGATGTCCGCCTTGTTCTGATGGTCGGCATCGACCATCGCGATCGGCTTGCCCAGCACCTTGCCGCCGAAATCCGCGATCGCCATCCGGACCGCTTCGACCGCTCCGGGGCCGGCGGCGTCGGCGTAGAGTCCGGCCTGATCGGTCAGCACGCCGATCTTCACCGCGTCGTCGGAAATCTGCGCGTGGGATGGCGCGGCGGCGAAGGCGACTGAGAGGATTGCAGCGCTCGCGGCGATCCATCCGTATCTCGATGTCATTGTCCCTGGTTTCCTCTAGTTCGATTGCCTTATGGCGTTGGTCTTGTCTTGCCGCAGGTCGATCATGCCCGGATGCGACTGCGGATCCCTGTCCGCGCCGAGCAGCACGTGCTTCTGGATCTTGTTGGTCGAGGTCAGCGGCAACTCGGCGACGAAAGCGATCCACGCCGGCAGCTTGAACGCCGCCAGGCGTTCGCGGCAGAAGCGGAAGATGTCCTGCGCGAGCTCGCGTGAAGCATCGGCGCCGTCGTTGCTCACGATGAAGGCCGCAACTTCCTCGTCGCGGATCGGATCGCGCGCGGCGATGACTGCGGCCTGCTTGACCTGAGGCGACGTCGTCAGCACGGCCTCGACCTCCGCCGCCGAGATGTTCTCGCCGGCGCGCCGGACCAGATGCTTCAGCCGGTCGACGAACACGAAGGCGCCGTCCTCGTGCTGCCAGGCGCTGTCGCCGGTGCGAAACCAGCCGCCGCGCCAGGCCTGCTCGGTGGCCTCGGGGTCCTTCAGATAGCCGGAGAACAAGCCGCGCCGCGGCGTCGCTTCCGAATGGCGCACGCAGAGTTCACCGACTGCGCCAGCCGGCAGCGTATTGCCGTCGGCATCGAGGATCGTCATTTCGAGCCCCGGTACGCTGCGGCCGATGGTGTTGGTCTCGAGATGGCGCGGCTCGACCGTGTTGAACGGACTGCGCCCGGTCTCCGTCATGCCCCAGCCTTCGACGAAGGGGATGCCGAAGCGCTCGCGGGCTCGCGCGCGCTGCTCGGGATTGGCGCCGACGCCCATCGAGAAGCGCAGCGCATGGGCCTTCTCGTCCGGCGTCTCCGGCTGCGCCAGCAGGGCCGCGACGATCACGCCGAGATAATGCAGCACGCTGGCGCGGCATGCGACGATGTCGTGCCAGGCAAACTTTGCGTTGAAGCGTTCCGGCAGGATCAGGCAGCCGCCGGTCAAGATCATCGCGATCGGGGTCAGCGTCAGGCCGGCCATGTGGAACAGCGGCAGCGGGCTGTAGAGGCGCTCCATTCCGGCATGATACGTCGCCTCGCCGCCGTGGCTGACGTACCAGCGGCCGGTCGAGACCACGTATTCATTGGTCAGGATGCATCCCTTCGGACGCGCCGTCGTGCCTGACGTGTACAGCAGCGCAGCCTCGGTCTCGCTTCCCGGCTCGTCGGCGCGCGGTGGCGGCCGCTGGGCGTGCGGGACTGTCTCGACGCTGGCGCCGAGATCGTCACCGGAGACGGTGAGCAGCGGAACGTCGCCGGTCAGCGGCTTCTGCAATTCCTTCTGATCGGCCAGCGTGACGATCAGGTCGGGTTCGGCATGCGCGATCAGGTATTCGATTTCCGCTGCGCGATAGGCCGGGTTGATCGGAACGATCGAGACGCCGATGCCATTGAGCGCCAGCCAGTGCACGATGAAATCGGGGCGGTTCTCCAGCAGCAGGCAGGCGCGGTGGCCGTGGCCGAAGCCTGCTGCGCGGTACTGATCGCGCAATGCGCAGACCTGCCGCGCAATGCCGCCATAGGACAGTTCGACGCCATCGGGAAAGTATGCGCGGTCGGCACGCGCGGGAATGCAGAGAAAGGGTTTGAACGCTGCCGCATCGGATGTCGCAGCGAACGTGCTGAACACGGTGTACATCGTGGCGAAACTTCCCTTCGACGGCCGCTGATCGATGCCAACGATGCCGATCCGAAGGAGCCCGGGTGCTTCGTTGAGCGCATTTGTCATGCGATCGCGACGTTGCGCGGAAGCTATAAGGACGAATAATATGCTGTCAAATCCATTATGAGTTTCCATAAAACTCATATGTAGTTTGAAGCCAAAAGCGGAGGTAACGAGATGAAGATGCATATGTTGTCGGGCGGCCGTCTCCAGATGTCGAAGCGGACCTATCTGCCCGATGCGGCGCGCGGCGAGATGATTGAGCTTCCGGTCGCCTGCGTGCTGTTGCGGCATGCGCAGGGCAATGTGCTGTTCGACACCGGATGCCATCCCGATGTCGCGACCGATCCTGAAGGGCGGCTCGGCACGCTCGCCAAATACATGCGCCCGATCATGCCGGCGGATGATCATGTGCTGACGAGCCTGAAGGCCGTTGGCCTTGGCGCTGATGACATCGACGTGGTGATCTGCTCCCACCTGCACACCGACCATTGCGGCTGCAACGCCTTCTTCAAGAAGGCGACGATCTTCGTCCACGCACTCGAGATCGAGGCCGCGAATGCCGATAACGCGTTCGATCGCGGATATATCAAGGCGGATTGGGATCATCCGCTGAAGATGGAGATCTTCGACAAGCAGATGGATGTGTTCGGCGACGGCAAGCTGACGCTGGTCCCGCTGCCCGGACACTCGAAGGGAACGACCGGCGCGCTGGTCAAGCTCGACAACAGCGGCGAATTCCTGCTCGCCTCCGACGCGCTCAGTGTGCGCGCCAATCTCGACCAGCGGACCTCGCCGAGGAACAGCCTTGACGTCGGCCAGTTCCTGAAGTCGCTCGACGAGATCGCCAGGCTCGAGGCGTCCGGCGTCAAGATCATCTGCGGCCATGACGAAGCGCAGTGGGCCAGCCTGCAAAAGGGCCTGAACGCGTACACGTGAGGATTTTGGGCGCGGCTTGCAGATGTCGTTCCACGCGATATGGTGTGCCGCCGCCGGAGTTCATCTGGCTCACAACAACAAGGAAAATGCAGATGTCCAAGGATGGTTTGTGCGCGATCGTGACGGGATCGGCATCGGGACTCGGCGCCGCCACCGCGCAAATCCTCGCCACGCAGGGCGCGCGCCTCATCATCAATTATTCCAACAGCAAGGCGGAAGCCGAGGCGACCGCGGAAGCCTGCCGCAAGCAGGGCGCCGAGGTGCTGGTGGTGCAGGGCGACGTCTCGCGCGATGAGGACTGCAAGAAGATCGCAGCCGCCGCGCAGGGCTGGGGCCGCCTCGACGTGCTCGTGAACAATGCGGGCACCACCAAGCACGTGCCGCATCACGATCTCGACGGCCTGACCGCGGAAGATTTCCAGCGCATCTACGCCGTCAACACCATCGGCCCGTTCCAGATGGTTCGTGCCGCGCGCGCGCTGCTCGAAGCCGGCGCAAAGGCATCTAGCCGTCCCTCGGCGGTGGTCAACGTCTCCTCGGTTGCAGGCATTTCCGGCGGCGGTTCGTCGGTCGCCTATGCCGCGAGCAAGGGCGCGCTCAACACCATGACGCAGTCGCTGGCGCGCGCGTTGGCACCGTTGATCCGCGTCAACACGGTGTGTCCGGGCTATATAGATACGCCCTGGTTCACCAAGGGCCGCGGCGAGGCCGGCGCCAAGCAGGTGCGCGATGCCGTGGTGGCGCGCGTGCCGCTGAAGGTCGCCTCGACGGCCGAAGACATCGCCAACCTGGTCTGCTTCCTGGCGAGCCCGGCGTCGAGCAACATGACCGGTGAGTTCGTCCGCATGGACGCCGGCATGCATCTGATTCAGTGACGGAGCGCCGTTGCACAAATGAAAAATGCCCGGGCCTGGCCCGGGCATTTTGATTTTGAACCTGTCGTTGCTCCGTCATTCCGGGGCGATGCGTTAGCATCGAACCCGGAATCTCGAGATCCCGGATTCGATGCTTCGCATCGCTCCGGGATGACGCCTACGGCGTCACCTGTTTCCGATATCCGGGATCACGCGCGCCGCGACCAGCCGATTCCAGATGAACAGCACCACCAGAGCGCCGATCGTGGCGGTGATGAAGCCGGCACCTTGTTCGGGACCGTAATGGCCGATCGCCTGGCCGATGAAAGTCGCAAGAAACGCGCCGGCGATGCCGAGCACGGTGGTGAGAATAAAGCCGCTTGGATTGTTCGGTCCCGGCGACAGGAATCGCGCGATGATCCCCGCGACAAAGCCGACGATAATGACCCAGATGATGCCGCCCATGACTGTCGTCCTCCTCAGATGGAATCAACGCTACCGTCAGAGCCTGCGGTGCAACTCGTCGCCGCTTGGCAGCCGGCCGTCCGGCGTCAGGTGATTGATCGCGTCGGGCAGATATTGGCTGAGGCCCTGCAGCAGTTCGTCGCGCGAGAGGCCGCTCTGCGATGCCAGCGAGTTGATCTGGTCGGCGCCGAGCGCGTTGGCGAGATCGCCGGGCGCGATCTGCTTGTTGGGACCGTTGCTGACCCAGGAATTGGCCGCGTCGCCATGGCCCTTCTGCTGCAATTGATTGAGCAGATCGCCGAGGCCGCCGCTGAGCACGGTGCCGGCTGCGCCGCCGGCGAGCAGGCCGCCGAGGCCGCCCTTCAGCAGATCGCTGAGCCCGCCGCCACCGGCGCCGCCGGGCAGGCCTGCGGTGACGTTGCCGGGAGGAAGCGGCGGCGCCTGCGCCGGCTTCGGCTCAGGGGCGCTCGCGTCCGCCTGGCCGCCGGAGAAATGCTTGACCGCCTTCCAGGCGAGCAGCGCGAGGATAGCCATCGTCATCGGCGACATTCCGCCGCCGCTCGAACTGTCGGATGAGGTGCTTGGCGCGCTCGGACCGCGCGGGCCGTTCTGCATGCCGTTGAGTACGTCGAGTAAACCCATGATCGTCTCCTGCCGCAACCGTGCCCCGAGCGGGAAACATAGCTTCCGCCCATGACGGTTACAAGGGCGGGCCACCCGGCCCGCGGTGCGTCGAAATAGGCAGGCAACCCCAGGTCTGCTATCGAGCCAATGATGAATGGACGTTTGGCCACATGAACGAGGACCGGCCGATCGGCATTGCGGGCGCCGGAAGCATCGGCTGCTTCGTCGGCGGCACGCTCGCGGCTGCGGGGCGCCGTGTCGCGCTGCTGGCGCGGCCGCGGCTGATCCAGGAGATCGCAGGCAACGGCTTGCGGATCAGCAGCTTTGACGGCTCCGAGCGGACGGTATCCGCGGACCGGCTCATTGTGTCCGACGATCCGTCGATCTTGTCCGACGTTCAGGCCGTGCTGATGACGGTGAAGAGTGCCGATACCGCTGCGATGGCCGATGTGATCGCGCGCCACGCGCCTGGCGATGCCGCGGTGATCAGCCTGCAGAACGGCGTCGGCAATGTGCCGCTGCTGCGCGACCGCCTGCCGGGCCGCAAGGTGCTCGGTGGCATGGTGCCGTTCAACGTGGTCGCGCTCGGCGACGGCCGCTTCCATCGCTCGACCTCCGGCGACATCGTCATCGCGCAGGATGACGCGGGCACCGCGGCGCGGCTGTCGGTGCCGGGCCTTGCGATCAAGCCCACCGGCGATATCGACGGCGTGCAGTGGGGCAAACTGATCGTCAATCTCAACAATGCGCTCAATGCGCTGTCCAATATTCCGCTGCGGCAACAGCTCGCGCAGCGCGGCTGGCGACGACTGCTTGCCGATCAGATGGCCGAGGGCCTGGCCGCGGTGCGCGCCGAAGGCATTGCGCCGGTGTCGCCGACGCCGCTGCCGTCGAACTGGATGCCGCCTTTGCTGCGGCTGCCCGATGCGCTGTTCGACATGCTGCTCGGCCGCACCATGAAGATCGATCCCGAGGCGCGCTCCTCGATGTGGGAGGATCTGCAGCGCGGCCGCCGCACCGAGATCGACTATTTGCAGGGCGTGATTACCGCGATCGCGGATCGCCGCGGGCTCGAGGCGCCATTGTCGCGCCGCGTCATCGCGCTGATCCGGAAGGCGGAGGCGGACGGCAAGGGCTCGCCGGGGCTAACGCCCGAACAGATCCGCGATGGCAGTGACCATGAACGCCGATGATCGTCCGCCACGTCGATCGAACAACAGAGGAGATGACATCATGAAATGGTCCAGCATCATGCTGTTCACGCTTGCTGCGCTCGCGGCCGGCCCGGTCCGTGCGGCGCCGCCGACCGTGACACCGTCGCCTGGCTATGATGCGCGCTTGCAGGAGCAGCGCGCGGCGGCTGCGGCAGCCAGCCGAGCGGCCACGCCTGCGCACAAATCGGTCGCGCCCCGACACCACAAGCGCACCCGCGCGCACTGATCCATTACAGAGACGACTTCAGATGAAGCTGCTGTTCCTCGCGCTCACCTTCGTGTTTGGCTTCACCACGGCCTCAGGTGCCGCCGACTATGCCGGCTCGATCAGTGCCTACCGGCGCGCCAACCGCATGCCCGCGGTGAAGCTCGACGCGAAGCTGAACGCGATGGCGCTGAAGCAGGCCCAGGCGATGTCGGCGACCGGATCGGTCAGCCACTCCGCGGGCGGCAGCTTCTTCACGCGCATCGCGCCGCTCAAGAAGCAGCGCGCCGCCGAGAATATCGGCGCCGGCTTCATCGCCTTCGCCGAGATGCTGAAGCAGTGGGAGAATTCGCCGGGCCATCGCGAGAACCTGCTGATGCCGGGCGCCAAGCGCGTCGGCGTCGCCTTCGTCGACAATCCGAAGTCGCCGTACCGCAGGTTTTGGGCGATGGTGATTACCGATTGAGCCTGCGGTGTCATTCCGGGGCGGAGCGAAGCGACGAACCCGGAATCTCGACGGCAGAGAGATTCCGGGTTCTCGCTTGCGCGAGCCCCGGAATGACCAAGCGAACCGTCAGTTTCGCTTCGCAACCTTGGTCGGTGGCGGCGGTGTCGGCGTGAACAGCTTCTTCAGGCCGTCCAATCCCTCGGAAAGCCGCGGCCATTCGCAGGAGAACGTACCCTTCACGCAGTTGCTTGCCCGCGGCCGCGGCTCAGGAATAGGTACGGCAGCGCCCCGCGGCTTGACCGGCCTTGCAGCAGGGACGGGGACCTTCGCAGTCTCACTGCGCACCGGCTCATTGTGCAACGACGCCTGCTGGACCTGCGGCGGACGCACCGGCTGTGTCTCCTGCCGCTCGAGCTGTTTCGCATTGAACGCCGCGACGATACGCGAGCGGCGCTGCTGCTCGAGATAGCCGGTATATTCCTGGTCGATCTTCTTTTGCTCGTCCGGCGTCGGATTGGGACCGGCGATGTCGAAGCTGCGGTCCTGCATGAAGTCGTAATAGGTGTAGCCACCGCCAGGCTTGCGACGGCCGGCGAACTTGGCGTTGCAATCGGCGAGTTGCGCGGTCTTGTCTTCCCTGGTCTTCGCCTTCTCGGCGAGGTCTGCGCAGTCCTCGAAGTCCTTCGGGCCGCCGCGCCACCATTGCGCGTGCGCGCTCATCGGCGCCAGCACGCAAGCGACGGCGAAAGCGGCAACAGCCAACGTCGATGATCGTGACGGCATCACGGACATTGAGACCAAACCCGAACGACACAGAGTGAGCAGATTGTCGCCATTTTAGTGACACTTGTCACCCGGGAACCCGACGATTTTCCTGACCTGTGGAATGTTGCCGCGGCTGATGGAACACAGCCTTCGCGATTGGAATAATTGAAGAATCTCATCGGAACGGGCCGGAGATCAGAACAATTCGCCTCTAATCGTTCACTTCACCCTGTGCAGCAACGCAACCAGTTCCGCCTGCCGGTGGGTGCCGGTCTTCTGGAAGATCGTCTTGAGCTGATTGCGCGCGGTGGCAAGGGCAACGCCGGCCGCCTGCGCGGCCGCTTCGACCGAATCGCCGCGCGCAAGCCGCGCGGCGAGGCGTGCCTGCGCCGGCGTCAGCTCGAACGTCGCCGCCAGCAGCGCCTGATCGAACGCGGCGCTGCCTTCGAGATCGCGGATCAACAGGATCGCGCGCGCCCCGAGGAACGGCGAGCGCGCCGCCGGAGGCACCGGTTGGATCTGGATCACGATCGGCCGCTTGTCGATCCTGCGCACCACGATCGGCGACGACGGCAATGGGTGCAGGTCCGAGCTGTGGGCCAACTGATCGATCAGCCTGGTCAGATCGGCATTGGCCTGTCGGTCGAGCAGGGTGAGGCGATTGTTGCGGATCGCAAGGTCGTAGCCGAGGCAGCGTTCCGCCTGGCTGTTCATGCCGATGATGGTGCCGAAGCGGCCGACGGCAATCGCAGCGACCTGGATCAGATCGAGCGCGCCGGTGATGCCCGAGAGTGCGGAGCGGCCGACGACGGCGGAGAGCGTCGCGGCTTCCGTGAGCGGCGCCGACACCCTTTGCAGCGCCTTGATCTCGTCGGCGTCGAACAAGCCTTCTCTGGGCGAACGCTGGATCGTCAGTGCCCATAACGCCGGGCCGGAGTGGAAGCCGATCGCCGCGAACCATTTCAGTCCGAACTCGCCGAGCGTGGCGTAGAGCGGATCGCGCAGCATCTCGGTTTCGGATTCGAACAGATCCGCATCGGTGATGACATCGACGCCGGCATGCATCAGCGGCACGCCGCGGGCCGCGCGGATGTCGGTGAGGTGAAGATTGTGCGGGAAGTAGGTCTTGGTGAAATACTCGGTGATCGAGTCCGTGCGCGGAATGTCTTCAGTGCGGATATCGCTCTGAAGCATCGCAGCGCCGGTCGCGCCGACGGCGGCGCAGACCTCGTCCATGAAGGAGGGCCAGGTCGAGGGATCGAGAACCACATCGCCGAGGCGCGCGGTCACATCGTCAAGCCTGTGCAGATCGACCAAAATTCAGCTCCGCCGATGCAAACAGCGTTGTTTTGTCAGGCGAAACAGGCTGCACCTCGTTGCGCCCGGTACCGGGCATAAGAAAACCCAGGGGCCCGATATGCAAGTTAAATCAGCGACAGGCTAGGGGCCGGGTCCGCAAGCGCTGGCGAAACATGATCGAAAATCGGCGGGTCCCGCTGGCCGGTGCGATCCGGCCGCTACGATAAGTGACCATCCTCACGGTGGCCGGCCTCGGTCAGCGCCACGCGGCAGAAGCTGGCGGCGATCGCGACGACCTCTTCCACGGCCTGCGGATATTGCTTCGACACCCAGCGCAGCGCGATCGAGATGACGGCGCCCACCATGCCGACCGAGAGCAGCGAGGCGGCCGCGCCCTTGCCGCTGCGCTTCGGGTCGAGCGCCGGCGGCACCAGGATGTCGCTGAAGACGCGCAAGGCGTCGAGCTTGACGGCATCGACCGCCGGACTGATGCCTGAAATTTCCAGCAGAAAGACCCGGGCGGGCTTCGGGTGCTGCTTCAGCCGCGTGAAATAGAGCGTCAGCGCCGCGCGCAGCCTCATCTCGGCATCGTCGCCTGCGGCTGCAGCGGCCGCGGTCATTTCCTCGTGCAGGTGGCCGACGACATGGCCGTAAGCGGCGATCAGCAGAGCCTCGCTGTTCGTAAAGGACTCGTAGAAATAGCGCTCGGTCAGCTCGGCCGCCTCGCAGATCGCCTTCACGGTGGCGCCGCGATAGCCGACCTCGCCATAGACCTCGATCGCCGCGTCGATCAGCTTGAGCCGCCGCTCGGCGCGGCGTTCCTCGGCGTCCATACCGCCATAGAGGCGGGCTTTCCGGATGCTTGCCATGAAAGTGTATTGACACGAGGCATTGTCAGATGTCAAGTTATCTGACAATATGTATTGTCAATACTGCCACGGGAGGGTCAAGGCGTGTCCGTTCATTTCGACGTGTTGATCGTGGGCGCGGGACTGTCGGGCATCGGCGCCGGCTATCATTTGCAGGCCAACTGCCCTGACCGCAGCTACGCCATTCTTGAAGGCCGCGACTGCATTGGCGGCACCTGGGACCTGTTCCGCTATCCCGGCATCCGCTCCGACTCCGACATGTACACGCTTGGCTATTCGTTCCGGCCGTGGACCGAGCCGAAAGCGATCGCGGATGGCCCGTCGATCCTGAACTATGTGCGCGAGACCGCGCGCGCCTACGGCATCGACAAGAACATCCGCTTCAACCATCGCGTCGTGCGCGCCGACTGGTCGTCGGCGGACTCGCAATGGACGGTCGAGGTCGAGCGCGGGCCGGAGAAGACGATCGAGCGCTTCACCTGCAGCTTCCTGTTCATGTGCAGCGGCTACTACAAATATGAACACGGCTACACGCCCGACTTCCCCGGCATCGCCGATTTCGCCGGCCGCGTCGTCCATCCGCAGAAATGGATCGACGACATCGACTATGCCGCCAAGAAGGTGGTGGTGATCGGCAGCGGCGCGACCGCGGTGACGCTGGTGCCGGAAATGGCCAAGACCGCCGCCCATGTCACGATGCTGCAGCGCTCGCCGACCTATGTCGTGGCGCGGCCCGACGAGGACAAAGTCGCCAACTGGCTGCGCGCGCGGCTGCCCGCGAAACTCGCCTACGGCCTCACGCGCTGGAAGAACGTGCTGTTCGGTATGTATTTCTACCGGCTCTGCAAGCGCGATCCGGAGCGCGTCAAGAAGCTGATCCTCGGCGGCGTGCGGCATGCACTCGGTCCGGACTACGACGTCGCCACCCATTTCACGCCGCGCTACAATCCGTGGGACCAGCGGCTTTGTCTGGTGCCGAACGGCGATCTCTTCGAATCGCTGCGCAACGGCAGATCGTCCGTCGTCACCGATCAGATCGAGACCTTCACGCGTGGGGGCATCAAGCTCAAGAGCGGCAATGTGCTCGACGCCGACATCGTGGTGACCGCGACCGGCCTCGATCTGCAGGTGCTCGGCGGACTCGAGATCAATGTCGACGGCGCGCGCGTCGATCTGTCGAAGACCATGAACTACAAGGGGCTGATGTACTCGGGCGTGCCGAACCTCGCCGCCGCCTTCGGCTACACCAATGCGTCCTGGACGCTGAAATGCGACCTGACCTGCGAATATGTTTGCCGCATGCTCAACCACATGAAGGCGAACGGCTACGCGCAGGTCACGCCGCGGCGGAACGATCCTGATGTCGCCGAACTGCCCTGGGTGGATTTCTCATCGGGCTATATCCAGCGCGCCGCCGCCAGGTTCCCCAAGCAGGGCTCGCGCCGGCCGTGGCGGCTCTACCAGAATTATGCTCTCGATATCATGACGCTGCGCTTCGGCTCGCTGAAGGATGAAGCCATCGAGTTTCTCCCGGCGCGTCGGGCCAGCGCGGATGCCGCCTCGAATCCGGCACGCCAGGTGGCGTAACGCGCGACGCGCCAAACGCCATGCAACTTCGCGCGCGCCCGATGTGGCGCGGGCTGGCGATCACCCGGCAGCTCTGCTATGGGATGGCGACGCCCGCATGCTTTCGCTGCGGGCCGTGCGGTCCCGTAGCTCAGCCGGATAGAGCGACGGTTTCCTAAACCGTAGGTCGGAAGTTCGAGTCTTCCCGGGATCGCCATTTTTCGCTCACCGCGCGCTGTCGGTGAGGCTTTTCACCACGCATTTCGGCGCCATCTGCCCGGCGTTCGCTCCCCCCAAGTTCACCCTAAATCAAGTTCACCCCAAATTAGGGAAAGCCCGGGACAATGGGGAGGGGGCACCGGAAGACCGCACGTATGCGAGCTAGCGTTCCAGAACGGGTTGAGCAGGGGGGCGGCGATGCCCTTCGCGACCCGCTGCGTTCGAAGGGCCGGCCGCTCGTCGTCGATGTCGACGAGGTCATGGTGCGGGGAAGCTCCGTCCCGGCCGATATCGCATCCGATCTGATCCGCCGCCTCCGCGCTTTCGCCGCGGCGATCACCGCTTCCTTCGGGTCGCAACCGCGATCAGCGCATGGTGCAGATCCATCGGGGTTCGATCCGTCCCGGGCGCAATTCGACCACGACGCGGTGAGGTTCCTGCTGCAGGTGCTGGGCGAAGGCCGCCCGGTCTACCTTTGCTCGGAAACCTATCCCGAGCCGTTCGTCAGCGCGGTCGCCGAGCATCTTGGCGTCTTCACCGCCTGGGCCGCCGCGCCGGAACGTCAATTGCCGCCGGCGCAGCGCGAAGAGCTGCCGCCCGTGCTTCGGCAGGGCTTTGACTATATCGGCAGCGCGGCGGTCGCGTTGCCCGATTCCGCATCGCGCCTCGCGCGCCCCGCTCGATCCGAGCCGTCCGCGCCCGCGCTGGTCAGTATGCGCGTCAGTATGCGCAGCTGGCTGAAGCTGTTCAGGGTGCATCAATACGCGAAGAACGCTCTCGTGCTGGTGCCGCTGCTGACCGCACACAAATTCGCATTGGGATCGGCGGCGACGTCGCTGTTTGCCGTGATCGCATTCTCGCTCTGCGCGTCGGGCGCCTACATCCTGAACGACCTTCTCGACGTCGAGGCCGACCGCGCGCATCCGACCAAGCGCAACCGCCCGATCGCAAGCGGCGCCATCCTGGCATCGCGGGCCGTCGGCGCGATGGCCCTGGCGCTGGTCGCCGCATTTGCGATCGCCTTGTCGATATCGATCGAGTTCGGCGGCGTCCTGCTCGGCTATTTCGCACTGACCACCTCCTATTCGTTCTGGCTCAAGCGCATCGCGACCGTCGACGTCGTCGTGCTCGCCACGCTTTACACCGTCCGCGTGATCGGCGGCGCCGTCGCGATCAGCGTGCCGATGTCGGAATGGCTGCTCGCTTTCTCGCTGTTCATCTTCATGTCGCTGGCGCTGGTGAAGCGCTATATCGAGCTCGCCGGCCAGCCGGACGGCGCCGTGCTGGCGGCGCGCGGCTACCAGGTCGGGGACAAATCGATGATCGCGATCCTCGCCGCCGCGTCAGGCTTCAACGCCGTCGTGATCTTCACGCTCTACATCTCGTCCGATACGGTGCGCGCGCTTTACAGCCATCCGCAACTGCTCTGGGTCGGTTGCCCGATCTTGATGTACTGGATCGGCCGCGTGATGTTGTTCGCGCAGCGCGGATTGATCGACGACGATCCGGTCATCTTTGCGCTGAGGGATCGCGTCAGCTGGGTCGCGCTCGGCGCGATCGGCGCCATCATGTTCGCCGCCATCTAGCGATGCCGGCGGCTGCGTTACCAGGAGCTGTGATGTCGACCTCCAGTCCGGGCGGCATTAGCCTGTCCGGCTGGGGCAACTATCCGAAGGCGTCGTCCGAACTGCTGGCGCCGCAGACGCCCGCGGGCGCGCGGGACCACCTGGTTGCGCGGTCCGGCGTCGTCGCGCGCGGAGCCGGGCGGGCCTATGGCGATGCCGCGATCGGAACGCAATCCACGATTTCGTCGCGCGGCCTGAACCGGATGCGGAGCTTCGATGCCGCAACCGCGCGATTGACGGTCGAAGCCGGCGTGACCATCGCCGACATCCTTGCCGCTTTCGAGCCGCGCGGCTTCTTCCTCAAAGTCGTGCCCGGCACGAAATTCGTGACGGTCGGCGGCGCGATCGCGGCCGACGTCCACGGCAAGAACCATCATCGCGATGGCGGCTTCGGCACCATCGTCGATTCATTCCGCCTTGCGCTGCCTGGCGGCGAGATCGTCACCTGCTCGCGATCGGAAAACGCCGCGCTGTTTGCGGCGACGCTGGGAGGCATGGGCCTGACGGGCATGATCCTCGACGCGACGCTGCGGCTGCTGCCGATCGAGACCGCCTGGCTGCGTCAGGACACCCGCGTCGCCGGCAATCTCGACGCGGCGATCGATCAGCTGGAAAGCAGCGCATCGACCACCTATTCGGTGGCCTGGATCGACTGCCTCGCGCGCGGGGCATCGCTCGGACGCTCGCTCGTCTATCTTGCCGAGCACGCCACGCGGCGCGTCAGGGATATGCTGGGACCCGGCCTCGAAGCGTTTCCCAGGCTTCGCGCGTCGCGGCTCGCGGTCCCGGAGCTGTTTCCGGGATGGCTGCTTAATCGCGCATCGATGCGGGCGTTCAACGAGCTGTACTTCCGTCGCGGCGCCGCGCATCCGGGCAAGCCGCGGCTGGTCCATTGGGACCCGTATTTCTTTCCGCTCGATGCGATCGCCGACTGGAACAGGATCTACGGCCGGCGCGGCTTCGTGCAATATCAATGCGTGATCCCGGCTGGCCGCGCGCGCCGCGTTCTCGCCGAAATTCTCGATCGTGTGTCGCGGCGCGGCGATGCGTCGTTTCTTGCGGTGCTCAAGCAGCTTGGCGAAGGCAGCGGGCCGATGTCGTTTCCGCTCCGCGGCTACACGCTGACGATGGACTTTCCGGTCAGCGACGCGCTGTTCGGGTTTCTTGACCAGCTCGACGCGCTGGTGGTCGATGCCGGCGGCCGGCTCTATCTCGCCAAGGATGCGCGGCAGTCCCGCGCGACATTCGAATCCGGATATCCCGGCCTTGCGGCCTTGCGCGACATCCGCCAGCAGATCGGGGCGAACAGTCGCCTCGTGTCCCATCTTTCAGCACGGCTTGGAATTTGATGACCGGCACAAAATCAATTCTGGTGATTGGCGGCAGTTCGGACATCGGGCACGCGACCGCGCTGCGCTATGCGAGGGACGGATGGCGTGTGATGCTCGCCGCCCGCGATATCGCCGCGGCACAGCGCAATGCGGACGACATCAAGACGCGAAGCGGTACCGAAATCTCGGTTGTCGCGCTCGACGCGCTGCAGACCGGGCAGCTTGCCGGCTTCGTCGCCGGTCTTTCCCCACTTCCCGACACCGTCGTATGCGTTGTCGGGGAGCTCGGCGATCAGCAGCGTGCCGAGACCGATCCCGAGCTTGCGACGCAGATCATGCGCACCAATTTCGAGGCGCCCAGCCTGCTGCTCGAACTGTTCGCGCAAGCCTTCGCGACGCGCGGCTCGGGAACCATCGTCGGCGTGAGCTCGGTCGCCGGCGATCGCGGGCGGGCCTCGAACTATTATTACGGCGCGGCCAAGGCCGGCTTCTCGCAATTCCTGTCCGGCTTGCGCAATCGCCTGGCGCTTGCGGGCAAGGTCCGTGTCGTCACCGTCAAGCCGGGATTCGTGCGGACCAGGATGACGGCGCATATGAAGCTGCCGGCTCCCCTGACGGTGCAGCCGGATCGGGTCGCGGAGGATATCTTCCGGGCCGATGTGACGAGGCCGCGTGACGTGATCTATGTGGCGCGCCGCTTCCGGCTGGTGATGGCGATCATCTGCGCGCTGCCGGAGACGATCTTCAAACGGATGCGTATCTGATGCCGGGCGTCGCCGCCAACCACGCGTCGTTCCCGCGATCCAGCGCGATCCGGCAGAGCGTCCCGCTTGTGACGGCATCGCTGTGGCTCGTGCTGTTCGCGGCGACGCTGATCTTCAGCGTCATGCTCTGCGACGGCAGGCTGATCTTCACCCTCGACGATCCCTACATCCACCTCGCCGTCGCCGATCACATCCTGTCCGGCGGCTACGGCGTCACTGCGTCCGAGGTCTCGTCGCCAAGCTCGTCGATCATCTGGCCCTATCTGCTGGCCGTGACCGAGACGCTGCATCTTGGCGCATTCGGTCCACTCCTGATCAATGCCGCGGCAGCGGCCGCGACCGTCGTGGCTTTCCTGCGCATTCTTGAATCGGCTGAACTGCTTGGCCCCGGCCGGGAGAAGTCGCTGCTGTTTTTCGTCGCGTTGCTCGCCATTTTTTCGTCAAGCGCGATCGCCCTGCCGATGACCGGCATGGAGCACAGTCTTCACGTTTGGGCCACGGTCGCGACTTTCGGCGGCCTGACCGAAGCCGCGCGCGGACGGTCGCCGACCGTCATACACTTCGCGGCGCTGGTGCTGCTGCCGCTGATTCGCTTCGAGGGAATCGCGTTCGCCATCGCGGCGATGACGGGGTTTGCCCTGCTCGGCCAGCGCCGTTTTGCCGCCGCGGCCGCCGCCGTCACGCTCTGCGCGTTCGCCGCGTATTTCGCGCGAATGGCCTCGCTCGGTCTCCCGCTTTTGCCGAGTTCGGTATTGCTCAAATCGCGCATCGCCGAATCCGGCTATGAAGGGACCGGCGTCATCGCCTCCATCCTCCGCAATCTCGGCGACAGCTTCGCTGATCCCGCCGGCTTCAGGCTGATGCTGCTCGGTCTTGCGCTCGCCGCCGTGATGGCGCTGCTCCGCTCCGACCGCGGCGCCCTGATCGTCTGTGCGACGGTGCTCGCCGCGATCGCTGCGCATCTCGGCTTTGGCCAATATGGCTGGTTCTACCGGTATGAGGTTTACATCGTTGCGCTTGCGGTGCTGGCGCTGCTCTACGCGGTTGCACGCGCGCGAGCGGTCTTGAGCGTCCCGCAATGGACCGCCGCGACGCTCGCCAGCGTCGGGCTGGCCGGTTTTGCCAGCGTGGGCTATGTCAGCGCCGCCCTGGAGACGCCGTTTGCCTCGCGCGGCGTCTACGAGCAGCATTATCAGTTGGGGCGCTTTGCCCAGCAGCTCTACCGGCGGCCGGTTGCCGTGAACGATCTTGGGCTCGTTGCCTGGGGAAATGCGAACTTCGTCCTGGATCTGTGGGGGCTCGGTTCGGAGCGCGTGCGCAAGGCGAAGCGCGCCGGCCGCTACGGCCCGGCCGAGATGGCCGCGCTCGCCGACGAGTATCATGTCGGCGTCGCCATGATCTACGACAGCTGGTTTGCGCAGGGCGTGCCGGCGAGCTGGAGGAAGGTCGCGATCCTGCACACGATTCCGGTGACCGGCGCGCGGGGTGACGTAAGCTTCTACGTCACGCCGGCCGCGGAGCCGGAGCTCGTCGCCGGCGCGCTGAAGGCCTTCGCGTCGACCCTGCCGGCGCGCGATCGTCTCGAAATGGTGGCGCCGTGAGTGTTGCGTGATCGCTGGGCGTGTCGCGCCGGGTGCTCAAATCCTCGCAAGAGGCCCCTGCGCCGGAACGGGAGAGCCCCTGCTTGACTCGCGCAGCAGCAGGATTGCGACGATCAGCGTGATCAGCGCGGCGATCCCGAAGCCTCCGATCGAAAGCACGTCGACCCAATGGACGTCCGTGCGCGGCGTGTTGTTATGGACCGTGTGCATGTAGCCGAAGGCTCCGATCGGTATCGGCGCGGCATAGATGATCGCACGTTCCCACTCGCGGGCCTTGGCCTGAAGCGCCGGCAACAGCAGCGCGATTCCGACACTGAAGATCAGGAAGTCATAATCATACGCATAGGGGCTGATGCAGACCGATGTGATCGCGGTCAGGCCGAGACTCTCGCGCGCGGGCATCTTGCGGTAGACCGCGACCAGCACGATGCCGAGCGCAAGGACAGCGACCACGCCCTGGCCGATAAACGCTGCCGATGCGGAGAACCCCGTGGTTCGCAGCGCGGCATAGGTCGAGACCATTCGATACAGCGGATAGTAGGCTTCCCGCAGGAATACCGACGAATCGTGCACGCTCTGCAGCATCACGGTCCAGATCTGCATGCCGAACAGCACGGTGCAGATCGTCGAGCTGATCAGCACGACGGCGCTGGCCGTCATCACGACGATCCACGAGCGCCGCAGGATGGCATAGAGTGCGAAGGCAACGGCGAAATGCGGCTTGATGATCATGAGACCAAGGGCCACGCCCGCGAGCATCGGCCGCTCTTCGAAGTACAGGCACACCAGCCCGATCAGTGCGGCGGTAAGGAAGCTGTTCTGACCGCATGCCAGCGTGACCCCGATCGTCGGAAAGAAAACGATCAGCACGAGCACGAACCGGTTTCCGGCAAGACGCCGCAGCACCGCGAGATAAAGAGCCAGCGTCGAGGCCATGAACAACAGATAGGCCATCCCGAACGGGACCAGCGCGAACGGAGCCAGCAGCAGGTTGAATTGCGGCGGATAGGTCCATGGCATGAAGCCGTCGTGCCCGCCCGACGCCTGCTTCTCGATGATGGCGAGCTTCGCGAATTGATAGGCCTGGTCGAGGTCGCCGAGCCACACCAGCTTTGCGGTGATGTAGAAGGCGGCGAAGTCGACCAGTTCGCGGCCGTGCCCCAGCCCCAGCTGGGAGAACCACACAACCTTGAACAGGAGGGCGGCGACCAGCATCACGAGGATTCCGCGCGTGTAGTTGGCGCGCTTCGAGTCCGTCGACTGAATTGTTTCGAGCGTTGTTGCGAGCATCAGGCCGGGCCCTGTTATGGCAACCCAAGCTAGATTGAATAGGTTAAGCAGTCGAAAAATTGCAGGGGGAGGGTGGATCCCCTGTCGCCTGACGCCCGCAGGGACGTATGAAATCGGTCGGCGGGGCTGGAACCGGACGGTATCTCGGTGTCCGGATGCGACTTTCGCTGGACGCTCCGTCGGCGGCAGTGATAACGGCTGACAACAACCATCTCACGACGGACCGCATGCCGAAACCGCCGCCTCCTTCCAATCGCGGGCCCAGCCCATCCCCGGTACTGCAACGCGCCGTGGTCGCATTGCAGATCGGACAGGTCGTCGAAGCCGAGCGGCTGGCGGCGGAGGTCTTGAAGGCAAACCGGACCGATGTCGGCGCGGCCTCGATCCTGGCACGGGCGCTGATGATCCAGAACCGCAACGAGGAAGCGATCGCACCGCTCGAGCGAGCCGTACGCCGCGTCGAGGATCCCGGCCTCGAGACCCTGCTTGGCGCTGCGCTCGGCGGCGCTGGTCGCGGCAGCGAGGCGATCGATGTGCTGCGGCGAACCACCGCGCGGCGGCCGCCGTACCTGCCCGCATTCCAGGCGCTGGCAGGGCAATTGCACTCGGCCGGTCGCATCGACGAGGCGGTTGCCGTCATCGAGAGCGCGCTCGTTCTCGCGCCGGAGAGCCTCGAGTTTCAGCTGCTGCTGGCGCAGCTGCTGCCCCAGCGCAATGAGCGTGGCCGGGCGCGCGAGATTCTGGAGAAGCTGCGCAATGCGGCGCCGGGACATCCCGATGTTCTGGGCGCGCTCGCGCGTGTGCTGCTGCTCGATGGCGAATATGCCGCCGCGGCAGATCTCTACCGCCAGGTGGTGGCGCAGCGCCCCGACGACCCGCTGACGCGTCTCAGCTTCTCCGCCAGTCTTCTGGAAATGGGCGACCGCGCGGCCGGCGAGGCCAATCTGCGTCTCGCGTTGCGCGGCCGGCCGCAAATGATCGGCCGCACGACCGCCGCGCTGATCATGTCATCGCACGGCCGCTTCTTCTTCCGTCGCAGCGCCTTTGCGGAATTTCTGAGCTAGGACCGGTCGACATTCAGGATTCCCAAGCGGTTTGATCGCTGATTCATAGAGTTCCGTGATTCGAGACACGGAGCAGATGGTGGCGGCGAAACGATATGAGCTGACGGAGGCGCAATGGGCGAGGATTGCGCCACTGCTGCCGGGGAAAGCTGGCGACCCGGGACGTACGGCTGCGGACAATCGACTGTTCGTCAACGGATGTTTGTGGGTTTTGCGATCGGGCGCACACTGGAGCGACCTGCCGGAACGGTACGGCAAGTGGAAAACGGTGCATCAGCGCTTCAGCCGCTGGTGCCATGCCGGCGTCTGGGAGCGCGTGTTCGCTGCTCTGACCGCCGATCGCGACAACCAGTATCTGATGATCGACAGCACCATCGTTCGCGCCCACCAGCAGGCGACGAGCGGAAAAGGGGGGCCAAAGATCAGGCGCTGGGGCGTTCCCGAGGTGGACTGACCACCAAGATCCACATGCTGGCTGATGCGCTCGGCCGTCCGCTCCGCTTCATCGTCACGGCTGGGCAAGTTAATGACATCACCCAGGCGCCGGCACTGCTCCACGGCCAAAGCGGCGATGCCGTGCTCGCCGACAAGGCCTATGACAGCAACGCCCTGCGTGCGATCATCGCGGAAATCGGCGCAACGGCGGTGATCCCGTCAAACCGCACCCGCAGGATCATCATTCCGCACGACGCCGACGCATACAAACAGCGCAACCGCATCGAGCGCTGCTTTTGCCAGCTCAAACACTTCCGACGCTTGGCAACCCGTTATGACAGGCGATCTGACAACTTTACCGGCTTCATCCATCTCGCTGCCGCAATGATCTGGATGCAATGAATGTCGATCGGTCCTAGGGCGTTTTCGAGCGAAGCGGACACCGGCTCGCGCTAACGCGTCAAAACTAGAATCTAGAGCGGCGGGGATAAGCCGCGGCCTCTGCGCTCAAGCACAAGCGCCTCTGGAATGCTGGATCGCCCGCATCCGGGTGAAGACACCGAACTGGCTCAGGATCGCGCCCCATAGTCGGTGTCGTCCTGGCGAAAGCCAGGACCCATTACCCAAATCTCAATTGTTGAGCGCTACCGGGCCGCGGTCCCGCTCATCACCGAAGACGGTGGCTAAGGGTCCTGGCTTTCGCCAGGACGACGGCGGTGGATGCCGAGCCTCCCATCGGGTAGTTCGCAATGACGGAGGAGGCCGCAGCGGAGCTTCGCGCGCCCGCTCTACGTCCGGAATTGGCGCCGATAGAGTCCGGACTCGCGGGCCATCCTGTTGGTCAGTTCCTGGGCGCGCGATGTTTCATCCGGCGTCATCGCGGCGGTCTGCGCGACCCAGTTTTCGCGCTTCACCGGGAAGCACTGCGCAACCGGCGTGCCCTTGGGCAATACGCCGTTGAAACTGGTGTCGTGCCAGCGTGCCGGGAAATGAACCCAGCTGTCGTGAAACAGATCGCAATCGACCATGCCGGTCAGCGTGGTGAACGGCAGGTCGAACCGGTTGACCGGATGCGTGAAGAACAGCGAGTAGCCGGGCGGCGCCTCGATGGTCCACAGATTGACGAACTTGATGACGAAACGGTCGGGCTCGAACAGCGGCGAGCCGACTACCTGGCTTTCGTCGTGGAAGCCGACAGGCGAGCGCGGGAATTCGAGCGCGCCGCCGGCGGGAAGGTCGTTGTCCCAGGTGATCGCGCCATTCTCGACCTTGAGATCGCAGATCAGCGGCAAAAGGAAACCCGATGTCATCGCATCGACGAATGGCGGGCAGCGCTTGACGGTATCCTCTTCGCGATTGCTCATCGTATTGAAGGCCTGCGTCGGCATCGCCTTGAGCCATCCGGGAAGCCCCAACGACGCAGGCATCGGCGGCGGAATCTTGCCCTCGAGCTCCGCGGGGCAGCGGAATTTGATGGTGATCGCTTCGTTATTGTTGGACACGGCTTTGGTCCTTGGTTCGTTCAGTGTCGGCGGCGCCCTTGCGCCAATCGATGCTCGTCTAGCACGCGACGACGGGGCGGAGAAAGCAGCCGCATCGGTCGCGAAGCGGGTCGCGATATCGAGCTATAAGTTGTTGTTATCATGACGGATAAGGCAAAGTCCTTAATCTCACGGTTCGGCGCGCGCCAATGCCGGTTTTCCGCGTCTTGCCGCTCACCGGTGTGCAAGACTCTGCCGATAGGCATTGGCTTTCGACGCCCGCCGGGCGCATCATGGCGTCGCTGACGACACGATCTGCGTGAGGTAACGGAGGTACCATGGCCGAATCGAAGGTTGAGACCGCCAACGCTGCAGCTGCCGCGTCCCCCTCCGGCGAGAGCGGCAGCGGCCCCAGCCAGCTCGCGGTCGCGACCGTCCGCACCGTGCCGATCGAGCAGGCGCAGTCCCGCACCGAGCACGATCTGCTCGGCGAGGACGACGTCCCGGCCAATGCGCTGTGGGGCATTCACACCAAGCGCGCGGTGATGAACTTTCCGATCACCGGCGTGCCGGTCGGGCACTTCCCGGAATTCGTCCGCGCGCTGGCGCTGGTGAAGCAGGCTGCCGCGCGCGCCAACAAGCGGCTCGGCTATCTCGCACCGGAGAAGGCGGATGCGATCGAAGCGGCCTGCACCCAGATTGCGACCGACAAGGTCTATGCCGAATCCTTCGTCGTCGACGCGATCCAGGGCGGCGCCGGCACGTCGACCAACATGAACGCCAATGAGGTGATCGCCAACGTCGCGCTGCGGCTGATGGGGCGCAAGCCGGGTGACTATCACGCGCTGCATCCGAACGACGACGTCAACATGGCGCAGTCGACCAACGACGCCTATCCGACCGCGCTGCGGCTCGCGGTGATTTTCGCCACCCAGCCGCTGGTGCGCGCGCTGGACGATCTCGCCTACTCGCTCAAAGGCAAGGCGGTGGAGTTCGCCGACGTGTTGAAGATGGGGCGCACCCAGCTTCAGGATGCGGTGCCGATGACGCTCGGCCAGGAATTCGATGCCTTCCACGTGACCGTGAAGGAGGATGTCGCGCGCCTGAACGAGATTTCCGCGCTGTTCCGCGAGGTCAATCTCGGCGCCACCGCGATCGGCACCGGCATCAATGCCGATCCGCGCTATGCGGCGCTCGCGGTCGAGGAATTGTCGCGGCTGTCCGGCCAGCCGATGGTGCTTGCCTCCAACCTGATCGAGGCGACGTCCGATCTCGGCGCCTTCGTCCTGTTCTCCGGCGTGCTCAAGCGCGTTGCGGTCAAGCTGTCCAAGATCTGCAACGACCTGCGGCTGCTGTCGTCGGGGCCGCGCACCGGCATCGGCGAAATCCGCCTGCCCGCCGTGCAGGCCGGCTCGTCGATCATGCCCGGCAAGGTCAATCCTGTCATTCCCGAAGTGGTCAACCAGGTGGCTTTCCTGGTGATCGGGCACGACCTCACGGTCACGATGTGCGCCGAAGGCGGCCAGTTGCAACTCAACGCGTTCGAGCCGACCATCGGCTATTGCGTCTTGAGTTCGCTGCGCATGCTGACGGCGGCGGTCGATACGCTGACCAAGCGCTGTGTCGACGGCATCGAGGCCGATCGCGAGCGTTGCCGCAGCCTGGTGCAGGGCTCGATCGGCCTGATCACGGCGCTGGCGCCGTCGCTCGGCTACGAGGCCTCATCGCGCGTGGCGCGCCGTGCGCTCAAGGAGAACCGCTCGGTCGCCGACATCGTGCTGGAGGAAAAACTGCTGACCGAAGCGCAGCTCAACCAGCTCCTCGAGCTCGAGGCCATGACCCGCCCGGCGCGCCGGCAGCCGGTGCCGAGGAGTTGAAGGACAGCCGCTGCATCGGCAGTCGGCTCCCTCTCCCGCTTGCGGGTAGGGCAATCGCATATGACCTTCAGCGGCTACGGAGGTAACTCGGCCTCGTGGTTCGAGACGCGCCGCAAGCGGCGCTCCTCACCATGAGTGCCGCAAAACAAGACCCGTCATCCTGAGGAGCCGCGCAGCGGCGTCTCGAAGGATGGCCGCGAGGACGCTGCCCGACAGATTTTTCTATATGCGATTCCCCCGCAAGCGGGAGAGGGGGCGCAGTCCCTTCGGGGGCCTACAGCGTCTTGATGAACTCGATCAGGGCGCGGCGCTCGTCTTCCTTCAGCTCCGGCCCGATCACGCCGGTGCGCTTCTCGTTGGAGAATTCGTGTCCGGAATTGCCGTTGCCGCGCTTGGTGGTGTCGAGCATGAAGGCGTTCCTGATCTTGTCCTTCCAGACGTAGCCGAGATCCTTCGGATCATACTCCCGGCTGCCGAGATAGAAGGTTGCGGGACGGTCCTTCACCGGCGACAGCAGTGCGTAGATGGTCGGGACCGAGCCGTTGTGCAGATACGGCGGGGTCGCCCAGATGCCGTTGAGCGGCCGGACCTTGTAGGCGAGCGGCGCCTGGATCTCGTTCGGCCGGTAGCCGTTGATGCGCTTGCGATCTTCCGGCGGGGTCTTGTTCTGGTCGTACCAATAGTCGACGGTCTTCTCGACGAGATCGCCGAGCGCAGGACCGAAACTGCTGTCCTTGATGTTCAGATTGGCCGGCGTCTCGACGGTGCGGTGCGCGAGGCCCTCGGCTTGCGCGCTGTCGGTACCGATATGGCTGATCGGAATCATCTCGACATCGAGCAGCGGCTGGCCGGCCTCGTTCCTGGTCCAGCGCCTCTTGTCCTTGAACAGCGCAAAGGCTTCGCTCGCGGGCAGCGCCTTGCTGTCGATCGCCGGGCCGTGACAGCCCTGGCAATGCGTCTTGTAGAGCTCGCCGCCCTTCTTCGCGAGGTCCATGTTGATTGGCGGCAGGATGTTCTCCGGCCATTTCGGCGAAGCAAGTCCGCCAAAACCCTTGTCCTCGCTGGGCGGCTCGCCGGCGATCATCCGCTCCATCTCGTGCAGCACGTCGATCCGCGCGCTCGATTTGTAAAGCCCCTTGGACTCGTCGAGCAGGTTGAGCTCGGCGCTGACGCCGAGCGCCTCGCCGGCGTTGCGTACCATCGGCTGCATGATCGAGCCGTCATATTGCACCCAGCTGAACCACGGTGCGTTCCAGATTCGCGGGAAATGCACCGGCGCTGAATGCGAGGCGTAGTTGTTCGGGTTGTTCAGGTCGATCGAGAACACTTGGTTGCCGATCCGGTTCAGCGCGTCGAGCCGCGCATAGCCTTCCTCGACGCTGTTGGCGGCGACCTTGTTCTCCAGCGAATTGATGTTGGCGTATTGCTTCAGCACGAGGTCGAGCTGGCCGCGCAGCGCCATGCGCTCGTCGAGGCTGGCATCCTTGCCGAGGATCTCGTCGGCAAAGCGCGAGAAGCGCCCCGGCCAGAACCGCGTCAGCAGCAGTGAGACGCCGACGCTCTTCTGGAATTCGAACAGATTGGTGTTGGCCGGCCCACCGTCGATCACGATCTCGGTGCCGCGATAGCTGAAGCTGCCGGTGTGGCAGGCGGCGCAGGTCAGGCCGACGCCGGTCATATCCGCCTTGCTGTGCGGATTGCGCCACGGCGCGCCGTTGGCATCGGCCATCGGGCCGCCCTGCGAAAAGCCGATCGGCAGCGCATCGGGTTTGCCCGGAATCACCGTGTCGGGAATAAAGCCGAAGCGGCCGAGATAATTGGTCTCGCTGAGTCGCGGCGCCGCGGTGAACAGCGGCCAGACCGTCGGCTGCTCCAGCGCCATGAACCATTCATGGGGAATGCCGAAGGTCCGTGTGCCCTGGTCGGCGTGATAGAACCAGCGCAGCCGCTCCGCGCTGACATTCTGATCCAGCCACACCGTCTTTGCCGGCGGCTGGTAGTCGACGACCTTGACGCGGAAGCCGCTCGCCACCGTCTCGATATCGTCCTTGAAATAGAGCACGCCGGCGACAATCAACAGTCCGATGACGAATATCGTCTTGCGAGGCATGCCCCGTTCCCCCAATTCGCGGTATCCGCGCGTGATATGGATGAGATGTTAAAATTCGCCGAAAAACGAGTTCGCGTTAAGCGTGTGATGCGGTGTGCGCCATCCTACAGTGGCGGCGCTTGGTCTAACAACGGAAATGTTGATTGGCTGTGAGCCAGTTCACTTGCGGCGTTCCCTCCGCGGCGGCATTTGCGCGCATCGAGGCCTGCGGCTAGAAACAACGGCGCAACAATTCTTCGAGATGTCATCTTGAACACGTCAGGCGTGCAGCCGCTCACGATCACGGTCTCGGACGACAGCACGGTGTCCGCGCTGCTGCTGCGGCCGGCGCAGGCCCGTAGCGCCTATGTGTTTGCCCATGGCGCCGGCGCCGGCATGACGCATCCCTCGATGGTCGCGATTGCGGAGGGCCTGGCGGAGCGCGGCATCGCGACATTGCGCTATCAGTTTCCCTACATGGAGAAGGGCAGCAAGCGGCCCGATCCGCCCGCCGTCGCGCAGGCAACGGTGCGTGCCGCCGTGGCGGAAGCTGCGCGTCATTGCGGCGAACTGCCGCTGTTCGCCGGCGGCAAGTCGTTCGGCGGACGCATGACCTCGCAGGCACAGGCCAAGGCGCCGCTCGCCGGCGTGCGCGGGCTGCTGTTTCTCGGCTTTCCGCTGCATCCCGCCGGCAAGCCGTCGAGCGAGCGGGCCAGGCATCTCGCCGAGGTCAAGGTCCCGATGCTGTTCCTGCAGGGCACCCGCGACGCGCTGGCCGAGCTCGACCTGCTCGAGCCCGTGGTGAAGGGGCTGGGTCATCGCGCGACGCTGCATCTGGTGCAGGAGGCCGACCACTCCTTCCATGTCCTCAAGCGCTCCGGCCGCAACGACCACGAGGTGATGGCCGAGGTGCTCGATGCCTTCGCGGGCTGGGTGGCGGAGCATGCATAGGTGTGTAGCCCGGATGAGCCAAGCGACATCCGGGGTCTGCATGCCGCGGGCGAGATCGGTCCCGGATATCGCGGAGCCTGTCATCGGGCGCGCGTTCGCGCGACCCGTTGGCTCATCCGGGCTACGCTTGGCCGCGAAAGGGATGTTATTCTCCACCCATGACAAAGATCCTGATCGTCAATCCCAACACCACCGCGTCGATGACCGCAACCATCGCGACCGCCGCGCGGGCGGTGGCCGCACCGGGCACCGAGATCGTCGCCGTCACGTCTGCGATGGGACCGGCCTCGATCGAAGGCTTCTATGACGAGGCCTTCGCCGTTCCCGGGCTGATCGAGGCGTTGCTGAAGACGCCCGATGCCGACGCCGGCATCATCGCCTGCTTCGACGATACCGGGCTCGATGCCGCGCGGTCGGCGGCCCGCTATCCGGTGGTCGGCATCTGCGAGGCGGCGCTGGTCACCGCCGGGCAGATCGCCAAGCGCATCGGCATCGTCACCACGCTGCCGCGCTCGATCGTCCCGCTGGAGGAACTGGTCCGCCGCTACGGCTTTGCCGACCGCGCGGTGGTTACTGCCTGCGACGTCGCGGTGCTCGATCTCGAGAAGCCGGGCTCGGGCGCGAGGCCGAAGCTGGAGGCCGAGATCGCCCGCGCGCTGGACAAGGGCGCGGACGCCATCGTGCTCGGCTGCGCCGGCATGGCTGATCTTGCCCATGAGCTGTCGGTGAAATTCGGCGTGCCCGTGGTCGACGGCGTGGCCGCCGCGGTGAAGCAGGCGGAAGCGCTTGCCGGCCTCAAGCTGACGACGTCGCGCCGCGGTGCCTATGCCTCACCTGGGGCGAAGAGATACACGGGTTTGCTCGAAGGATTCGCGCCGGCTCCAGAAGACTAAGCTTCGTCATTGCGAGCGAAGCGAAGCAATCCATGGCGCCGCATGCCGAGAATGGATTGCTTCGTCGCTGTCGCTCCTCGCAATGACGGATGAAGTTTTTATGACGCCACCCCGCCATAGATCCGGTCGCGCAGGCGGCGCATGCCGGACAGCCAGCGCTCGCGATTGGTGGCCTTGCGCTGCATGTATTCGTGCACCTGCGGATGCGACAGAATCAGGAAACGTTCTTCCGCCATCGCCTCGATCACCATGCGCGCAACCTCGCCCGGCTGCAGCACGCCGTCGACGCGCGCGGCACTCGGACCCGGCGTCGTCATGCCCGTCTGCACCGATTGCGGACAGAGCACGGAGACGCGGATGCCGCGATCGCCATACTGGATGGCGAGATGCTCGGCGAGCGCGACCGCGGCATTCTTGGTCACGCCGTAAGGCATCGAGTTCAGCGAGGCCAATAGCCCCGCGGCGGATGCGGTGTTGATGAGATAGCCGGAGCCGCGCGCGAGCATGCCGGGCACCAGCGCGCGCGCCGCGTACACGTGGCTCATCACATGCACGCGCCAACTCACGTCCCAGTCGGCATCGGACGCGGTCTCTTGTCCCTTGCGCGAGAGCCCGGCATTGGAGAAGAACACGTCGACCGGACCATATTTGTCCTCGGCGGCGGCGATCAACACCTTGATGTCCTCCTCGAGCCCGACATCGGCGGTAACGGCAAGACCGTCGATATCGCCGGCGACGCTCGCGAGCCGATCGCGCGAGGTCTTGAGATCGGCGACCACGACGCCGCGAGCACCGGCGTCCGCATAGGCCCGCGCCACCGACTCGCCGATCCCGCTCGCGCCGCCGGTGACGACGCAGACCTTGTCCTTGACTTGCATGGTTCGATGTCCCTGCTTGTTATCGTGGTGGGTCGGATTGTCAGCCCTGATACAGGCCCTTGTCACGCGCCTTCTGGATCGCGAGCGCGGCCATCAGGTCGAGCATCGGGGTCGAAATGGCGGCCGCGCGGGCGAATGCCGCCGGTGCGCGCACCAGCGCGTCGATCTCCATGGCGCGCCCGAGTTCGTAGTCCTGCAGGATCGACGGCTTGTGGTCCGGCGCCGGCCCTGAGCGGGTGACACGCTTGACCTCGGGAATATAGTGTGTCGCCACCGCATTGGCCTCGTCGAGCAGGCGCGGGATCACGTCCTGCATGTCAGGATCGTCGCGGACGCCGCGCGCAGTCAGCCCGGTCAACAGGCAGAGCACCGACATCGACATGTTGGTCAACAGCTTCGACCAGATCGTCTCGCGGATCTGCTTGACCTCGGGCGATTCGATCGCGGCGTCGTTGAGCGCCGCGCGCAGGCGGGCGATGCGCTCGCTCTGCCGATCGTCGCATTCACCGATCAAGAGGCGGTTGCGGTCCGGCGACAGGTTCGCGACGACACCCGGCGCGACCACCTCGTTGGAGGAAAAGATCACGCCGCCAATGATCCGCTGCTTCGGGACGGCGCTGCGCAAATGCCCGCCGGGATCGAGGAAGCCGAGATCGGGGATCGCGGGATGCTGTGGCGGCAGGCCGAGATCGTACCACCAGGGAATGCCGTTCTGCGCGAACACGATTGATGTGTCGCGCTGAAGCAGCGGCGGGAGCCCGGCTGCGAGCGCGCCGATGCCGGTCGCCTTCAGTGTGCTGATGACGATGTCTTGCGGTCCCAAATCGGCAGGATCGGCTGAGGCCTTCACCTTCGCGGTGATGCTGGTGTCGCCGACCTTCAGCGTCAGTCCGTTGGTCCTGACCGCGTCGAGATGTGGCCCGCGCATCACGCAGGCCACATCATGGCCGGCACGTGCGAGCCGGATCGCGAAGTGGCTGCCGACGGCGCCCGCGCCGAAAATGCAAATACGCATGAGTGGAACAATTCTCCGCAACGTGCCCGGTCAGTTTCCACAAGCGCGGGGCATCGCGCAACCCGTCATGCGCGTGGCGCGGTCGCGCGCGCTCGAAAGTGATGGATCAAGGCATCCGCTCTCGCCATAGTGCAAGGCCAGTACAAGATAACAGCAATGCCGAACGAGGGAGCAACGTCATGTCGGCCAGCCCAGTCCTGTGGAGCCTCGATGCGCGGGGTGTCGCGACCGTCACGCTGAATCGTCCCGAGGTCAACAATGCCTATGACGGCGCGCTGATTGCAGGCGTGCTGGCCGCGATCGACGATCTCTCGACCAGGCCGGTGCGCGTCGTCGTGCTGAAGGGCAACGGCAAGCATTTCCAGGCCGGCGCCGACCTGAAATGGATCAACGGCGTGCGGCCGAAATCGTTCGAGGAGAACGAGGCGGCGTCGCGCGCCACCTTCGAGGCGGTGCAGCGTCTCAACACGCTGCCGGTCCCGACCGTCGCGCTGGTGCAGGGCGGCTGCTTCGGCGGCGGCACCGGCGTGATCTCGGCTTGCGATATCGTGATCGCGGCCGACAATGCGCTGTTCTCGATCACCGAGGTGCGCTGGGGCCTGACCGCGGCGATCATCATCCCGCAGCTCTGCGACGCGATCGGCGTCCGCCAGGTGCGCCGCTATGCGCTGACCGGCGAACGGTTCGGCGCCGAGGATGCCCGCCGCATCGGCCTCGTCCATGAGGTGGTGCCACTGGCCGATCTCGACAGCGCCGGCGCCAAGGTCGTCGAGCAGCTGCTCGGCAATGCCCCGGATGCGATGGCCGAGACCAAGAAGCTCGCGATGGAAAGCTCGTTCGGCGGCATGGCGGTGGACGATGCGGCCTACAAGCGCCTCGTCCAGCTGCATTCAGCCAAGCGGCAGACCGCGGAAGCTGCCGAGGGGCTTGCATCCTTCGCCGAGAAGCGCGCGGGCCGGTGGGGCGGCGGCGCGTAAGCTCAGCAGCCGCGGCAGATGCCGCGCATGCTGCGATAGACCTCTTCGTCGTCGCGGCGCATCTGCTGCAGCTGATCTAACGTCTTCGATTCGCTCGACCGCGTCACCGGCGGCTCGGGCTTGCGCTTCGCCGCAAGTTCCTGCTCTTGCCGATGGTAGCAGGCCTCGCGCTCCGCCTTGGCCTCAATGAAGCGGCAGGTCTCGATCGCGGCCGCGGGCCCAGCGACGATGATGAGACCAAACGACATTGAGATCAGGAGTTTCAAGCGGGCGATCCTTTCGCGTCCTTGTCTCAGGTCGGCATGCCAACGGCAACGCCGGCGTCGCATCACAGCGGCTGCGACAGCGATTTCTTCAATGTCTTCAGCAGCGCCTGCACCGCGGCGGCATCGATGCGGCGCTCGGGAACGGCGGCCTTGACCCACAATTCCGGAATAGGAAAGTCGGTGAGTACCGGCTGCAACGCGCCGTCGCGCAGCGCGTCCGCGACCAGATAATGCGAGAGCAGCGCAATGCCGTTGCCGGCGATCGCGCTTTGCGTCAGCACGCGGCCTTCGTTCGAAGAGAGAATCGGGCGGACCTGGATATTGATGCGGCCGCGCGGTCCCTCGAACGGCCATTCCGGTCCGGTCGGCAGGAAGCTGAGGCAGCGATGATCGACCAGGTCGCGCGGATGCTTCGGTATGCCGTGCTTCTTCAGATAGGCCGGTGAGGCGCACACGAGGCGCGGCAGCCGGCACAAGGGCTCGTCGACCACGCCGCCGAAGGAATGCGGGAAGGCGCCGATCGCGAGGTCGAAACCTTCGGTTACCGGATCGACCGGACGATCGATCATCACGATCTCGAGCTTCACGCTTCCGTTCTGTTTCTGGAAGATCGTGAAGGCATCGGCGAGCCGCGCCACCGTCAGCGAAGTCGGCGCCTTGACGCGCAGATGATCGGAGAGGTCGCGCTGCTTCTCGCCCATCCGCGACAAGAGATCGCCGACATCGGCAACCACGCCACGGGCGCGATGCACATATTGCTGCCCGGACTCGGTCAGCCGCAACTGGCGGGTCGAGCGGTGGAACAGCGCGGTGCCGATCCGCTGCTCGAGTTGGGTGACGCGTTTGGCGACGACGGATGTCGCGACGTTGAGCTTGCGCGCCGCGGCGGAAAAGCCGCCGGCATCGGCGGTGGCAAGGAAGGCTTCGAGATTGACCAGCGTATCCATCTGCCTTGCTCGTCTTTCTCGATTCGCGAAAGCTGATTACATAATTTGGTGGATTGTACTGCAATCTGCATCAATTCATAGTTGGCCCAATCAACTTTGTTCAGGGCGGAAATGATGCGAGCGAGCACGATCGAAGAACCTGCGCGGCAGGTCCCGGTCTATGGCGAATATGACGTGGTGGTGCTTGGCGGCGGACCGGCCGGCATCGCGGCAGCGGTCGGCGCGGCATGTGCCGGACGGCGGACGCTCCTGATCGAGCGTTACGGATTTCTCGGCGGCATGGGCACCGCGGCCGGCGTGACCAACTTCTGCGGACTGCACGCCAACATCTTCGGCGAGATGCACCGCGTGGTGCAGGGCATCGCCTCCGACCTCCTGGCGCGGATTGACCGGCTCGGCGGGCTGAACGCGCCACATCTGATCCTCGGCAAGATCCTTGCGCAGGCCTACGACACCGCGGCCTACAAGATCGCGGCCGACGATCTGCTCGCACATCACAAGGTCGACATTCTGTTCCACGCGCTCGGCGCCGGCGTCGTCATGGATGGTTCGCATATCCGTGCGCTGATGGTGGAAACCAAGGCCGGCCGTCAGGCCGTGCGCGCCAGCATCTTCATCGATTGCTCCGGTGACGGCGATCTCGCGGTGTGGGCCGGTGCGCCCCATGAAGTCGGCGATAATGCCGGCGGCATGCTCTACCCCTCGATGATGTTCCGCCTCAACGGCATCGATCCAGCGAAGGCCGGCGATGCCTGGCGCACCATCCCGGCGCTGATGGCTGAGGCCGAGGCCGCCGGCACCCACACATTCCCGCGCAAGTCGGCGATCGTGCGGCCGCAGAAATCGCAGATCGAATGGCGGGTGAATTTCACCCAGGTGACGCGAAGCGACGGCGGCGCCATTTCCGGTATCGATCCTGACGACATGACGCGCGGCGAGATCGAGGGCCGCCGCCAGGCGGTCGAAGCGTTCAGGTTCCTGCGCACGGTGCCCGGCTTCGAGAATTCCTACATCGTCGATCTGCCGCCGCAGCTCGGCATCCGCGAGACGCGGCGCGTGATCGGCGGCTACATGCTGTCAGGCGAGGACGTGCTGGGCTGCGCCTCGTTCGAGGATTCGATCGGCGTCAATGGTTGGCCGAAGGAATCCCATGTGCCGGGTGATGTGATCTTCGAGTTTCCGCCGATCCCCGAGAGCCGCGGTTATAACGAGTTGCCGTACCGCATGCTGGTACCGGAGGGCGTCGACAATCTCCTGGTCGCCGGCCGCTGCGCCTCGATGACCCATGAGGGACAATCGGCGGCGCGCGTCTCCGGTGCCTGCTTCGTGATGGGCGAGGCGGCGGGAACTGCGGCGGCGCTGGCGCTGTCGGGCAATACGATTCCGCGCGACATTTCCATCGAAAAGTTGCAACAACAGCTTGGCAAACAGGGCGCGTTCATCGGCCGCGATCAGGCCGTGCCCGAGGGGTTGTAGGTGGAGACGGCAATGATGGGTTGGGCGCGGCTCGCACTCGCGGGTCTCCTGGTGTGGGCCGCGAGCGGCATTGCGCGGGCCGATGATCTCCTGAAGGCGAAGATCGGCGTCTTGCGGCTGTCGTCCTCGGCGCCGGTGTTCATCGCGCAGGACAAGGGCTATTTCCGCGACGCCGGCCTCGACGTCGAGCTCAAGTTCTTCGACGCGGCGCAGCCGATCGCGGTCGCGACCGCGTCGGGCGATGTCGATTTCGGCATCACCGCCGTCACCGCCGGCCTCTACAATCTCGCCGGCAAGGGCACGCTGAAGGTGATCGGCGGCATGAGCCGCGAGAAGGCCGGCTATCCCCTGATCGGCTACTTCGCCAGCAACAACGCCTATGCCGCCGGCCTCAAGACGCCGAAGGATCTGGCGGGCAAGCGCGTCGCGGTGACCCAGGTCGGCTCCAGCTTCCATTATTCGCTCGGCTTGCTCGCCGACAAATACGGCTTCAAGCTGTCCGACGTGAAGGTAGTGCCGCTGCAGTCGCTGTCGAACGCGGCCGCGGCGCTGAAGGGCGAAACTGTCGACGCCGCGCTGCTGCCGGTCTCGACCGCGCGGACGCTGATGGATTCCAACGGCGCGAAATTGCTCGGCTGGGTCGGCGACGAGACGCCGTGGCAGCTGGGGGCGATCTTCGCGTCGCCGAAGGCGCTGACCAACGCACCGCTGGTGACCAGGCTGCTCACCGCGCTCACCCGTGCCGACCACGAATATCACGACGTGATCCTGACTGCGATCAAGGACGGCGTGGCGCCGATCAACGACAAGACCAGGCCGCTGCTCGAGATCATCGCCAAATACACCAACCTGCCGGTCGCGCAGGTGGTCGGCAATTGCGCCTATATCGATCCCGACGGCAAGCTCGACGTGAAGAACCTCGACAACCAGATCAAATGGCTGCAGGGGCAGGGTTTCGTGGACAAGGGTTTCGATGCCAATGCGATCATCGCCAAGGATTACGTGAAGGCGGATTGATGTTAGACCGCAGACACCACTCTATCCCCGTCATCCTGAGGAGCCGCGAAGCGGCGTCTCGAAGGATCGACGGCCCCGATAGTGACCGGCCGTCCATCCTTCGAAACGCGCGCAAGTGCGCGCTCCTCAGGATGACGGGTCAAAGAGTGAGCCGGTAGATGGACCTGATCGCCGACCATATCAGCCATCGCTTCGGCGCGCTCGACGTGCTCGACGATGTCTCCTTCACGGTGCGCGCCGGCGAGATTGTCGCGATCGTCGGTCCGTCCGGCTGCGGCAAGAGCACGCTGCTGTCGATCCTTGGCGGCCTGCTGCGGCCAGCTACAGGCGCTGCCGAGCTGCGCGGCGCGGCGCCGGCTGATAGCCTCAATCCGCTGACCTTCGTATTCCAGGATTTTGCGCTGCTGCCGTGGGATACGGTCGAGGAGAACGTCGCGTTTCCGCTGCTGCACACCGCCTTGAGTGCCGGCGAACGCCGCGCCGTGATCGACGATGCGCTGCGCCGCACCGGGCTGTCGGATTTCCGCAGCGCCTATCCGAAGCAACTGTCCGGCGGCATGCGCCAGCGCGTCGGCATTGCGCGGGCACTCGCGGTTCGCCCCGCGATCCTGCTGATGGACGAGCCGCTGTCGGCGCTGGATTCGCAGACCCGCGAGCTCCTGATGGAGGATTTCGTGCGTCTGCTCGCCGACGGCGCGATGGGCGCGGTCTATGTCACGCATAATCTCGAGGAAGCGGTGCGGCTCGCCGACCGCGTCGTGGTGCTGTCGCGCCGCCCCGGTCGTATCCGGGAAATCGTGACCATTCCGATGACCCGCGCCGAGCGCGGCACGATGGACGCGCGCGGGCCGATGGCCGCGCTACAAAGTGAGCTGTGGTCGCTGATCCGGAAAGAAGCGATCGATGCCGAACGCGAGGTCCAGCATGCTTGACCGCGCGCCGCAGGAAGCGAAAGACCAGTCGGCGGAGACGACGCGCCCGGTCGCGTTTCGCGGCGCCGGCTTCACGTCTGGCGGCAGCCGCCATGCCGGCTGGATCGCGCTCGCGCTCGTGATCGCGCTCTGGCAGCTCGCCGGCAGCGCAGGCTGGGTCAATCCGCTGTTCCTGCCGGCGCCGTCGGCGATCGCGGTCGCGATCTATAGGCTCGCGATGTCGGGCGCGTTGTGGCAGCACTTGTCGTGGTCCATTATGCGGATCGGCACCGGCTGGCTCATCGGCACGGCCGCCGGCGTCGTGGTCGGCTTCGCGATCGGGCTGTCGACCATGGCGCGCGGCGTCGGCATCACTTTCATCTCGGCGCTGTTTCCGATTCCGAAGATCGCGTTGCTGCCGTTGCTCATTCTGTGGCTCGGGATCGGCGAGGAGCCGAAGATCGCGACCATTGCGCTTGGCGTGTTCTTCTCGACCGCGATCTCGGTCTATAGCGGCGTCGATGCCGTGCCGCGCAACCTGATCCGGATGGCGCAAAGCTTCAACGTGCCGTTCCACGCCATTGTCCGCCGCGTGATCTGGCCGGGCGCGCTGCCCTCGATCCTCGCCGGCTTCCGCATCACCGCGTCGGTGGCGCTGCTGCTCGTGGTCAGCGCCGAGATGATCGGCGCGCAATACGGCATCGGCGCCTTCGTCCTGCAGGCCGGCAATCTGATGCAGACCGATCAGCTGCTCGCCGGCGTCGTGATCCTGTCGCTGTTCGGGCTTGCGGTGGGGAAGCTGATCAATTTGCTCGAGACGAGGTTGTTGCACTGGCGGTGAGGGGGGCGCTGCCGCCACACACAAAGTGTCGTCCCGGCGAAGGCCGGGACCCATAACCACAGGGCGTGGTTGTTAGAAAAAGGCTGGGGCTCCAACGCGTTCAACCAATCAAGATTGGTGGTTATGGGTCCCGGCTTTCGCCGGGACGACGTGAGGTGGGCGCTGCGTGCCTTGCGCAGACGATCGTTACGCGTTGCCCCTGTCCTCGCGGAACAGGTCGAGCTTCTGCTGCACCGGGCGGTCGGAGAACGAGAACAGCACGGAGTCGGCATCGGCCTCGTGGGTGACCCAGTGCCAGCTCGGTACCACGAACAAATCGCGCGGTCCCCACTCGAAGGTCTGGTCGCCGACCCTTGTGCGGCCTTTGCCCTCGATCGCGGCGAACACGGTCGCATCGGTTGCGCGATAGCGCGCGGTCTTGAAACCCTTCGGCAGCAGCTGGATGAAGGTGCCGATGGTCGGCATCGCGAAATCGCCGGTCTCGGGGTTGGAGAACTTCAGCTTCAGGCCGTGGCAGGCGTCCCATTCGTCGCTGGCCTTGGCCTTCTCGAGCGCCTCGCGGGTGTATTCATAGGGATAGTTGAAGATCGGCGAGGTTTTCGAGGTTCGCTTCTGGTCGATCGGCAGCAGATTGTGGCCGTAGCGCGCGAAGCTGGCGCCCGCCGGCTTGGAGATCGACTGCTGATCTTCCTTGGCGCCTTCGGCAAACGAGCAGTCGAAGAACTGCACCACCGGGATGTCGAGCCCGTCGAGCCAGAACATCGGCTCATTGGTTTCGTTGGAATGGTCGTGCCAGGTCATCGACGGGGTGATGACGAAATCGCCCGGCGACATCGCGGTGCGCTCGCCGTCGACGGCGGTGAACGCGCCCTTGCCCTCGAGCACGAAGCGCAGCGCCGATTGGGCATGGCGATGGGCGGGGGCGATGTCGCCCGGCACCACCATCTGCACGCCGGCGAACAGCGAGGTCGTGATCTTGGACTGGCCGCGCAGGCCGGGATTTTCCAGCACCAGCACGCGGCGCTCGGCTTCCTTGGCCGTGATCAGCTTGCCGGCCTCGTTCATGTAGTCGCGGATCTGGTCGAACTTCCACAAGTGAGGACGGCAGGCGCTTTTCGGCTCCGGCGTGATCAGATCGTTCATCACGTTCCACAGCGCCGAGAGGTTCTGGCCGTCGATCTTCTTGTAGAATGCCTCGCGCTCCGGGGTCTTCTGCACGGCTTCCATGGCAAGCCTCCCATCATTCTTGTCGGTGCAATTTAATTGACAGTATACTGACAATATGGCTAGCGTCAATGAAGCAAGCCATGGCGTTTTCGAGCGAAGTGGATACCGGTTCGCGCAAGGAAAACGCGTCAAACCAGAATAATGCAAGGGAGGTTCCGATGAAGCTGCATGGCTATTTCCGGAGCAGCGCGTCCTACCGGGTCCGGATCGCCCTCAACCTGAAGGGGCTCACCTCAGAGCATCTGCCGCATCATCTGCGCAAGGGCGAGCAGTGCGCGCCGGCCTATCTCGCGATCAATCCGCAGGGGCTGGTGCCGACCCTGGAAAGCGATGCCGGCGCGATCCTCACCCAGTCGCTCGCGATCATCGAATGGCTCGACGAGACCAATCCCAACCCGCCGCTCTTGCCGAAAGATCCGCTGCGGCGCGCAAAGGTGCGGGCGTTTGCGCAGGCGATCGCCTGTGACACGCATCCGGTGCAGAATTTGAAGGTGCTGGCGCGGCTGCGTCAGCTCGGCCTGCCCGAGGAGCAGGTGACGGAATGGGCGGCCTGGGCCAATCGCGAGGGACTGTCGGCCTGCGAGACCCTGATCGCGGCGGAGTCCGGCCCGTTCTGCTTTGGCGATGCGCCGACACTGGCCGATCTCTGCCTGGTGCCGCAGCTCGCCAATGCGCGGCGCTTCGGCGTCGACGTTTCGGCCTATCCGCGCCTGCTCAAGGCCGAGGCCGCGGCAAAGCAAATCAAGGCGTTTGCCGACGCCGCTCCGGACAAGCAGCCCGATGCCGAATAACAAACCAGCGCCTGTCACCATGGACGCGGTCTATACCGCGCCCGGCTACCTGTTCCGGCGGATGCAGCAGATCGCGGTCGCGCTGTTCATCGAGGAGTGCAGGGCGTTCGACCTGACGCCGGTGCAATACGCCGCGCTGGTCACGATCTCGACCCATCCCGGCATCGACGCCACGAGGCTCTCGGCGGTGATCGCGTTCGACCGTTCCACGCTCGGCAACGTGATCGAACGGCTGCAGGCCAAGGAGTTCATCGTGCGCAAGCCGGCGCCCGAGGACAAGCGCGTCAAGCTGCTCTATCTTACCAAGGCCGGCGCGGCTGTGTTGAGCGACATCATGCCCTCGGTCGACAAGGCGCAGGCGCGGATGCTGCAGCCGCTGAAGCCGGCCGACCGCAAGACGCTGCTGGCGCTGTTGACCCAGCTCGTCGACCTCAACAACGAAGCGTCGCGGGTGCCGCTGCGCGCCGAGGACGCGCTCGAACATCTCGGGAGGTCGGGCTGATGGCGGAGACGAGACCTGTCCTGATCGCGGGTGGCGGCATTGGCGGCCTTGCCGTGGCGCTGGGCCTCGCGCAAAAAGGCATCCGCTCGATCCTGCTGGAGAAGGCCGCCGCGCTCGGCGAGATCGGCGCCGGCATCCAACTCGGCCCGAACGCGTTCCACGCCTTCGACTATCTCGGTGTCGGCGAGGCCGCGCGCAACATGGCCGTCTATATCGATCAGCTCCGGCTGATGGATGCGCTGACCGCCGACGAGATCACCCATATCGATCTCGGCGACGCCTTTCGCGCGCGGTTTGGCAATCCCTATGCCGTGGTACATCGCGGCGATCTGCATGGCGTATTCCTGCGCGCGTGCCAGAATCACGAGCTGATCGAACTGCGCGTGTCCAGCGAGGTGGCAGGCTACGAGCAGGATGGTTCGTCGGTGACGGCAAAGCTCGCCGATGGCGAGCGGATCACCGGCCGGCTTCTGATCGGCGCCGATGGCTTGTGGTCGAACATCCGCAAGCAGGTGACGTCGGACGGCCCGCCGCGCGTCTCCGGCCACACCACCTATCGCTCGGTGATCCCGACCGAGCAGATGCCGGAGGATTTGCGCTGGAATGCGGCGACGCTGTGGGCCGGCCCGAAATGCCACATCGTGCATTATCCGCTGTCGGGCTGGAAGGTGTTCAACCTCGTCGTCACCTATCACAACAATGCGCCGGAGCCGGTTGCAGGCAAGCCGGTGTCCGAGGCCGAGGTGATGAAGGGTTTTACCCACGTCCATGAGCGGGCGCAGAACATCATCCGCCACGGCACCAACTGGAAGCTCTGGGTGTTGTGCGACCGCGATCCGAACGAGCAGTGGATCGACGGCCGCGTGGTGCTGCTCGGCGACGCCGCGCATCCGATGCTGCAATATTTCGCGCAGGGCGCCTGCCAGGCGATGGAGGACGCGGTCTGCCTGTCGCACATGCTGGCCAGTCACGATGACCAGACAGCGGCGCTGGAGGCCTACAGCGCGCAACGCTTCCCGCGCACCGCGCGCGTGCAACTGATGTCACGCGCGATCGGCGAACACGTCTACCATCCCGCAGGCGAGCACGCCCGCATCCGCAACGCGATCATGAGCGCGAAGTCGCAGGTCGAGTGGTGCGATGACATCGCCTGGCTGTATGGCGGGACGGGGCTGGGCAGCTAATTACTCGTCGTCCCGGACAAGCGAAGCGCGATTCGGAACCCATAACCACCGAAGGCTGTTGTGATGGCAGGCTGGGGCCCCAGCCTTTGCGCCGCAAATATTTGTGGTTATGGGTCCCGGTCTTCGCCGGGACGACATCGAATGTGTGGCGGGATGGCGGGGCAGCTAATGCTCGTCGTCCCGGACAAGCGAAGCGCGATCCGGGACCCATAACCACCGAAGGCTGTTGTGATGGCAGGCTGGGGCCCCAGCCTTTGCGCCACAAGCATTTGTGGTTATGGGTCCCTGCTTTCGCCGGGACGACATTGAATTTGCGGTGGCCGCGTCCATCAACCAACGCCCTACATCCGCATCACCGCCTGCCGGTCGATCTTGCCGGTGCCGGTCTTCGGCAGCTCGTCGATGAATTTGACCTCGCGCGGATATTTGTACGGCAACAGCCTTGTCTTGACGTAGTCCTGCAGCCGCCGCGTCGCTTCGGCTGTGTCGAAGCCGGCCTTGTTCATGACAACCACGGCGCGCAGCGTCATGCGCCGGTCCGGCAATTCGGCGGCGTAGACGGCGCATTCGCGGACGTCGGGGTGATCGGCGAGGCAGAGCTCGACCTCCAGCGGATAGACCCACTGGCCGGAGATCTTGATCAGATCGTCGGCGCGGCCGCGGAAGAAGTGGAAGCCGTCGCTGTCGCGCATGAAGCGGTCGCCGGTGTAGATCCAGCCGTCCTCGCGCACGGTCTCGGCGGTCTTGTCCGGCCGGTTCCAGTACAGCGGGGTCGCGGAATCGCCGCGCACCCACAGGATGCCTTCCTCATTGTCGCCGACCTCGCGGCCATCGCTGTCGCGCAGCATGATCTCGTAGCCGGGCACGCGCAGGCCGGCGGCGCCGAGCTTCTTTTGTTCCGCGCGGTTGCTGAGATAGACGTGCAGCACTTCGGTCGAGCCGAGGCCTTCGATGATCTCGAGCCCGGTGAGCCGCTTCCAGCCGTTGAAGACGTCGGCTGACAGCACTTCGGCGGCCGAGACCGCCATCCGCAGCGAGGAGAAATCGGCGGTGTCGGCACCTTCAGCCTTGGTCAGGGAGATGTAGAGCGTCGGCAGGCCGAAGAACACGGTCGGGCGATATTGCCCGATCGCCGCGAAGATCGCGGCCGGTTTCGGCTGGCCCGGCAGCAGCAGCGTCGCGGCGCCGACGGAAAATGGAAACGTGATCGAGTTGCCGAAACCGTAGGCGAAGAAGATCTTCGGCACCGAGAAGCAGATGTCGCCGGGCGAAAGCTTCAGCACATTGCGGGCAAAGGCGCGCTCGCTATAGGCCATGTCGTGCTGCAGATGCACGATGCCCTTGGGACGGCCGGTCGAGCCCGACGAATACATCCAGAATGCCATCTCGTTGCGGTGCGTGTCGGCCGCGTCGAGCTCGGTCGGAAACGCTTGCAGCCAATCAGCGGCCTCGCGCGTTTCGGCAGCCGCGTGATCGCCGGCGGCGCCGTTGACCACCACCAGCGTACGCAGCGGCGTGTCCTTGCAGGCTTCCGCGTTGAAGCGCCCACAGAATTCCGCATCGGTGACGGCGACCTGCGCGCCGGCGTCGGACAGGTAGAATTGCAGCAGCTCGGGCGTCGTCAGCGTGTTGATCAAGAGCGGCACGTAGCCGGCGCGCACCGCGCCGAAGAATGCCGCGGGATAGGCCGGGGTGTCGTCGAGGAACAGCAGCACGCGGTCGCCGCGCTGCAGTCCGAGCGACCGGAAGGCGTGGCCCCAGCGTGCGGCCTCAGTGCAGAGCTCGCGATAGGTCCGCGAGCCTGCCGGGCCGGTCAGCGCCAGGCGCTCGGCATTCCCGTTGCCGAGATTGTCGAACAGGATGCGGCTCGCATTGTAGCGCTCGGGGATCGTAAAGCCGATCTCGCGCGCACCGGGATTGTCCAGCGGAACCTGGTCGGCGATCCCGGTCATGATTGTCCCTTTGCGGCTGCGTAGCGGGCCATGAAGGCGGGCGACATCGCGCGCAGCCGCGCTTCGTCGATCCGGCCGGAGCGGGTGATGTAGCTGTAGGCGAAATCCATCAGGTCGAGCGTCATGTGCGCGGGGAAATGCTCGTACCAGTCGGCGCTGGTCCGCGCCGCGGTGACGAGCTTCTTCACGATCGGCTTGCGCTCGCTCTCGTAGCGGGCAAGCGCGGCGCCAATGTCGCTCTCGGTCTCCAGCGCCTTGGTCAGCGCAATCGCATCCTCGATCGCAAGCCGCGTCCCGGAGCCGATCGAGAAATGCGCCGAATGCAGCGCATCGCCGATCAGCACCATGTTGCCGTGCGACCAGCGCTCGTTCCAGATCCACGGGAAATTGCGCCACACCGACTTGTTCGAGATCAGCCGGTGGCCGTCCAGCGTCGCGGCGAATATATCTTCGCAGATCGCCTGCGACTCTTCGATGCTCTTGTCGGCGAAGCCGTAGGCCGCCCAGGTCGCCGCGTCGCATTCGACCAGGAAGGTGCTCATGTCCTTCGCATAGCGATAGTGATGGGCGTTGAAGCTGCCCCGCTCGGTGGCCACAAAGGTCTGCGACAGCGTCGCGAAGGTCTTCGTGGTGCCGTACCAGGCGAACTTGTTGGTGGAATGCGAGACCGACGCGCCGAAGGCGGACTCATAGCCGCGGCGGACCATCGAGTTCAGCCCGTCGGCGGCAACGATCAGGTCGTAATCCCTGAGCTCGTCGACCGATTGCACCACGGTGTCGAAGCGCGGCGTGACACCCGTGCTGCGGACGCGCTCCTGCAGGATCGTCAGCAGCGCCAGCCGGCCGATCGAGGAGAACCCGACGCCGTCGATCTCGACGCTCTCGCCGCGCAGATTGAGGGTGATGTTCTTCCAGCTCTCCATAAGCGGGGCGATGGCGTCGACCGTCTCGGGGTCGTCGGCGCGCAGGAAGTCCAGCGCCTGTTCGGAGAACACCACGCCGAAGCCCCAGGTGGCACCGGCCGCGTTCTGCTCGAACAGGTCGATCTCGGCGTCGGGATGACGCTTCTTCCACAGATAGGCGAAATAGAGCCCGCCGGGCCCTCCGCCGATCACGGCGATCCGCAACGTCTGCCTCCCAGATTGACAGTGTACTTACAATTTAGGCCAGACTAATCGCCCTCCGGCGGGAACGCCAGAGGGAAAATGCGTGCGGCGACTAGCCGCGTGGGGCCGAAGGGTTCAGTAGCAGCGGCGGGCCTTGACCCCGTCGACCCATACCCAGCGGCAGCCGGCGGCGACGGGTTTGCGGGCGACGACCGCGCCGTTGGGACCGGCGCAGCCGGCGCGGTAGACGCCGCGCGCGCAAACGACCGCATTGGCGTCGGAGGACTCAAAGGTCATCGTCGCGGCAAAGGACAGCAGGGCCGCGGCGATCAGCAATATTGAACGCATGAAAATTCCCTCTCCCGGGTGAGGCATGGTTGGCCTGCAGGTGGCAACAAGGTGCTGCGGTTCCGTGCCCGGCAAATCGCCGGGCACCTGTCGTCTCACCGCCGGCGCGGCTATTTCTTTTCCGCTTCCGCCAGCACCTTCTTGCAGGCGGGCGCCAGCTTGTCGCTCTGCTTGGCGAGACAGGCGATGATGCGGCCGCCGCCGGGCGTCACGCTTTTGCAGAACTTCTCGTAGTCGCCCATGCAGGCGTCGCGTTGCGCGGTGGTCAGTTCCTGCGCGTAGACAGCGGTTGCGCCGCAAAGCAGCGCGGCGGTCAGGACGATACGCAGCATTGTTTGCTCCCTTCTCCGGTCTCTAGCGTGACAACAGGATTACCGCGCTGCGAACGGCGCCAGCACGTCGCGGCACGCCGGCGACAGCGAGCCGGCATTGGTCGCAAGGCACTGCACGATCCGCCCGCCGCCCGGCTGGACGCCGCCACAGATCGAGCGGACGTCGGCGCCGCAGGCCGAGCGCAGCACGAACAGCTCTTCGCGCGGTCGCAGCGGCCGCAACGCGATCACGGCCGGCGCCGCGGCTGGTGCTGTCGTCGCTGCAGCGCCGGCGGCCGGCGCGGCGGCGCCGCCACCAGCGGCGGCGACGGCCTTCTCGCAGGCCGGCGAAAGCTTGCCCTTGTTCTTTTCGAGACACTGCAGCGCCGCCGCGCCGCCGGTCGGCACGCCCGCGCAAACCTTGGGATAATCGGAGCGGCATGCGCTGCGGATCGCGGAGATCTGCGTGTTGGACGGCGTCCCGGCCGCCTTCGGTGCGGCGGCTTCGGTGGCGGGCTTGGCCGCTGCCGCGGGAGCAGCTTCGGTCTTGGCCGCCGCGGGCGCGGAGTCTGCCTTCGGTGCGGCAGCCGGAGCTTCGACGGCCTTCACCGCGCTGGCGCAGCCCGGTCCGAGGCTTGCCATGTTCTTCTGCAGACATTGCAGCGAGGCTTCGCCGCCCGGCGGTACGCTTGAGCAATGGGCGATGTAGTCGTTGCGGCATTGCGACTTGATGGCGTCGCGCTGCGCCTGGGTCGGCGCCTGCGACAAGGCCGGTGCGGTGCTCATGGATGCTGCAAGCGCAAGACATGCGGACAGCTTCGTTGCTCGTGTCAACGCATTGATCATCTGAATTAATCCTCTGGTCGCGCCGGATGTCTCCGGCTCAACAGAACTGAGTTCTGAAAAAGTCTTGTTGTAGCAACCTCGGCGAGCGGCATCATTTTCGCTTTCGAGTTCCGCTGCAAGCGGATTGTTGCTATGGATGAAGCAGGCGGATTTCTTGCCCGTCACGAGATCTTTAAATTTAGTCATTTGAATCGAGGCTCGGACATGAGGCATGCGCGCGCGTCGGCACATTTCGGTCGGAGCAGTTTTGTGCGGCTGCGAAATGCACCGCTTGCGCGCATCGCGTTCGTCGTATCGGCCTTCGTCAGTTTAAGTGCCTGCGAGCAAAACAGTTTTGTTGCGCCGCCGCCGCCCAAGGTCGAGGTTGCGCCGCCGGTGCAGCGCGCCGTCACGCGTTATCTGGACGCCACCGGAAACACCGCGCCGATCCAGACCGTCGATCTCGTCGCGCGCGTGCAGGGCTTCCTGCAGGCGATCAACTATCAGGACGGCTCCTTCGTGAAGGCGGGGACCACGCTGTTCACGATCGAGCCGGAGACCTACAAGCTAAAGCTGGAACAGGCGCAGGCCGCAGAGGTCGGCGCGCAGGCGACGCTGAAGCAGGCCGAGCTCGACTTTAAGCGGCAGACCGATCTGGTGCAGCGGCAGGCGGTCTCGCAAGCGACCCTTGATACCTCGACGTCCACCCGGGACAACGCCCAGGCCAGCCTGCAGCAGGCTCAGGTCAACACCAGGATCGCGGCGGTCAACTACGGCTACACCAACGTGGCAGCGCCGTTCGACGGCATCGTCAGCAATCACCTGGTCTCGATCGGCGAGCTGGTCGGCGTGACGTCGCCGACGCAGCTTGCCACCATCGTGCAGCTCGATCCGATCTATGTGAATTTCAACGTCAACGAACAGGACGTGCAGCGCGTGCGGGATGAAGCGCGCCGTCGTGGTCTGACGGTCAACGAGCTCAGGCAGTTGCCGGTCGAGGTCGGCCTGCAGACCGAGACCGGCTTTCCGCACAAGGGCAAGCTTGATTACATCTCGCCGACCCTCAATCAGTCGACCGGCACGCTCGCGGTCCGCGGCGTGTTCCCAAATCCGGACCGGACCTTGCTGCCCGGCTTCTATGTCCGCGTTCGCGTGCCGTTCGACAAGCAGGACAAGGCGCTGCTGGTGCCCGACGTCGCGATCGGCAGCGACCAGGCCGGCCGCTACGTGCTGGTCGTCAATGCCGAGAACGTGGTCGAGCAGCGCAAGGTGACGACCGGCCCGCTCGATGAGGGGCTGCGCGTCATCGAGAGTGGCCTGAAGCCGGATGACCGCATCGTGACCGCCGGATTGCTGCGCGCGATCCCCGGGCAGAAGGTCGATCCGCAGGTGCAGAAGGCCGACGCGGCGCCGACAGCCGCCAAATAGGACGCACGCGCCATGATCTCGAAATTCTTCATCGAGCGCCCGGTCCTTTCCAACGTCATCGCGATCCTGATGATCCTGATCGGCGGCGTGGCGCTGTACAATCTCGCGGTCGCGCAATATCCCGACGTGGTGCCGCCGACGGTACAGGTGACGACGCGCTATCCCGGCGCCTCGGCCAAGACGGTGGTCGACACCGTGGCGCTGCCGATCGAGCAGCAGGTCAACGGCGTCGAGGACATGCTGTACATGCAGTCCTACAGCGGCGCCGACGGCACCTATACGCTGACGGTGACCTTCAAGATCGGCACCGACCTCAATTTCGCGCAGGTGCTGGTGCAGAACCGTGTCTCCAGCGCGCTGTCGCAGCTGCCGACCTCGGTGCAGAACCAGGGCGTCACGGTCCAGAAGCGGTCGACCTCGATCCTGCTGTTCGTGACGCTGACCTCGCCGAACAAGACCTATGACAGCCTGTTCCTGTCGAACTACGCCACCATCAACATCCGGGACGAGCTGTCGCGCCTTCCGGGCGTCGGCAACGTCACGGTGTTCGGCGCCGGGCAATATTCGATGCGGGTCTGGCTCGATCCGAACAAGCTGCAGGTGCGCGGGCTGGTGCCGCAGGACGTCATCCAGGCGATCCAGCAGCAGAGCCAGCAGGTCACCGCCGGCCAGGTCGGCGCGCCGCCGACGCCGGCGGGCCAGGCGTTCCAGTACACGCTGAACGTCAACGGCCGGCTCGACGACAAGAGCCAGTTCGAGGACATCATCGTCAAGACAGGCAATGTCGGCGACGTCACCCGGGTCCGCGACGTCGGTTGGGTCGAGCTCGGCGCGCAGACCTACAGCCAGATCTTCTCGCTGAACCAGAAGCCCGCGACCGGCATCGGCGTGTTCCAGTCGCCGGGCGCCAATGCCTTGCAGGTCGAGAAGGCCGTCGAGAAGAAGATGGCGGAGCTCGCCAGGCAGTTCCCGCAGGACATCAAATACGACACGCCGTTCGACACCACCAAATTCGTCAACGCCTCGATCGAGGAGGTCTACAAGACCCTGTTCGAGGCCGGCCTGCTGGTGCTGGTCGTGATCCTGGTCTTCCTGCAGGACTGGCGGGCGATGCTGGTGCCGGCGACCACCGTGCCGGTCACGATCATCGGCGCGTTCGCGGCCATGGCGGCGCTCGGCTTCACCATCAACCTGTCGACGCTGTTTGCGATCGTGCTGGCGATCGGCATCGTGGTCGACGACGCCATCGTCGTGGTCGAGGGCGCGGCGCACAATATCGAGCGCGGCATGTCGGGCCACGACGCCGCGATCAAGGCGATGGACGAATTGTTCGCGCCGATCGTCGGCATCACGCTGGTCTTGATCTCGGTGTTCCTGCCGGCGGCGTTCCTGCCCGGGCTGACCGGGCGGATGTACGCGCAATTCGCGCTGGTGATCGCCGCCACCGCGCTGCTCAGCGCCGTCAACGCCGCGACGCTGAAGCCGACACAGTGCGCGCTATGGCTGCGTCCCCCCGCGCCGCCCGAGCAGCGCAATTTCTTCTATCGCGGCTTCAACGCGGTCTATGACCGGCTCGAGCGCGGCTACACTCGGCTGGTCAGCGGCATCGCCGGGCATGCCAAGACCTCGGTCGCTGTTGCGCTTGTCATCATCGGGCTTGCCGGCTACGGCCTGTCGCGGGTGCCGACCGGATTCATTCCGATCGAGGACCAGGGCTATCTGCTCGCCGCGGTGCAATTGCCCGACGGCGCGGCCCTCGACCGCACCCAGCACGTGCTCGACGAGGTCACCAGGATCGCCGGCAAGACCCCGGGCGTCGACCAGGTGGTCAGCATCGCCGGCATCTCGGCGCTGGACAATTCCTCGAGCCTCGCCAATGCCGGCGTCGCCTATCTGATCCTGAAGGACTGGAGTGCGCGGGGGCCGGGCGAGGATCTGCGCTCGCTGGTCTACGGGCTCAACGACAAGCTCGCGGTGATCCCGGAGGCGCGCATCCTGGTGATCCCGCCGCCGCCGATCCAGGGCATCGGCAACGCCGCCGGCTTTGCCATGCAGGTCGAGCTGCGCGACGGCAATGCCGACTACGGCAAGCTGCAGGCGGTCACCGGGGCGATCGTGGCCAATGCACAGACCCAGAGCGCGCTGCAGCGGGTCCAGTCGTCGTTCCGCTCGATGGTGCCGCAGTTCGACGTCGACGTCGATCGCATCAAGACGCAGACCCTGCATGTCACCCCCGACCAGATCTTCGCGGCGCTGTCGTCCTATCTCGGCGCCAGCTACGTCAACCAGTTCACCAAGTTCGGCCGCACCTTCCAGGTCTATACCCAGGCCGAGGCACAGTACCGCCTGAGCCTGCGCGACATCGAGAACATGATGGTGCGCAACAGCAACGGCGACATGATCCCGCTCGGCACGGTCGCCAAGATCACGCCCTCGATCGGACCGTCGCTGATCAGCCTCTACAACCTCTATCCGTCCGCCTCCATCATCGGGCTGCCGGCGCAGGGTTACTCGTCCGGCCAGTCGATGGCGCTGATGGAGGAGATCGCGGCCAAGACGCTGCCGCCCGGGTCGGGCTTTGAGTGGACGGCGATGTCGTACCAGGAGAAGGAGGTCGGCAGTCAGATCTACTACGTGTTCGCGCTGGCGCTGCTGCTGGTCTATCTCGTGCTCGCCGGGCAATATGAGAGCTGGTACGCGCCGATCTCGGTGATCCTCGCCGTGCCGCTGTCGCTGCTCGGCCCGACGCTGGTGCTGCTGAGCCTGAATATCGAGAACAACCTCTACACCCAGATCGGCACCATCTTGCTGATCGCGCTGTCGGCCAAGAACGCGATCCTGATCGTCGAGGTCGCGCTGGAACGTCATCTGCGCGACGGACGGTCGGTGCTGGATGCGGCGATCGACGCGGCGCGCGCGAGATTCCGGCCGATCCTGATGACGTCGTTCGCCTTCATCCTCGGCGTGCTGCCGCTGGTGATCGCGACCGGCGCCGGCGCAAACGCCCGCAAGTCGATCGGCATCACCGTGTTCTCCGGCATGATCGCCTCGACCTGCCTCGCCGTGCTGTTCGTGCCGGCGTTCTTCGTCGTGGTGCAGAGTTTTGAGAACTGGCGCAAGGCGAAGAAAGGCAAGACGGCGCCGCAAGCCGCTCCACAGGCGTCGGGCACGGCGCATTAGGTCTGCGCATTCAAACCTATCACCGTGCCCCTGAGAGGCCGTGAATGGATGACTCTCGATGACGCAACATACTCGATGTCGTCCCGGCCTAGTGCGCAATTGCGCACGGGAGCCGGGACCCATAGCCACCGAAGGTCATTGCTGCACGACGCTGGGGCCACAGCTTTCTAACGACTCAACCCTGTGGTTATGGGTCCCGGCTTTCGCCGGGACGACGAGGGGAGAGATTGCGCTGCATCCCCGTCACCCTGAGGAGGCCGCGAAGCGGCCGTCTCGAAGGGGCGACGGCCACCAGCCGGGCCGTGCATCCTTCGAGACGCGCTACGCGCTCCTCCAGCGACGAAGGCGAAGCCTTTGCGCGGGGATGACGGGTTCGGAGATGTTCCCCGCCTACACCTTCACCATGCGCTTGCCGCGATTTTCGCCGGCCAAGAGCCCGATCAGCGCCTGCGGCGTGTTCTCGAGGCCGTCGATCACGTCCTCCTGCACCTTGAGCTTGCCCGAGGCGACCCAGGACTGCAGGTCGGCGAGTGCGGCGTCGCGCTGGTCCATGTAGTCCATCACGATGAAGCCCTGCATGATCAGCCGCTTCACCACGATCAGGCCGGGCACGCCGCGCGGGCCGTGTGCGGAGGGGACGCCGTCATATTGCGAGATCGCGCCGCAGCAGGCGATGCGGCCGCGATTGTTCATCTGCGCCAGGCAGGCTTCCAGAATGTCGCCGCCGACATTGTCGAAATAGACGTCGATGCCCTTGGGCGCCGCCGCGCGCAGCGCCTTGTAGGTCGCGCCGTCCTTGTAGTCGACCGCGGCGTCGAAGCCGAGCTCGCTGGTCAGCCAATGGCACTTGTCCTTGCCGCCGGCGATGCCGACGACGCGGCAGCCCTTGATCCCGGCGATCTGGCCGACGATCGAGCCGACCGAGCCCGCGGCCGCCGACACCACCACGGTCTCGCCTTCCCTGGGCTTGCCGACGTGGAGCAGGCCGAAATAGGCGGTCAGGCCGGCAACGCCGTAGACGCTGAGCAGATGCGTCATCGGCTCGAGCTTCGGCATCTTTGCCAGGTGCTTGGCGGGCACGGCGGCATAATCCTGCCAGCCGGTGTCGCCGAACACGATGTCGCCGGGCTTCAGGGTAGAATCCTTCGACGAGATCACCTCGGCGATGCTGCCGCCGGCCATCACGGTGTTGGCTTCCACCGCAGCGCGGTAAGTGGCGCCGTGCATCCAGGCGCGGTTGGCGGCATCGAGCGAGATGTAGCGCGTCCGCACCAGCGCCTCGCCGTCCTTCGGCGTGGGGATCGTCCCCGTGGTCAGACGAAAATGCTCGGGGCCAAGCTTGCCGGTCGGCTTTTCGACAAGCAGGATCTGGCGATTGACGGTGTCGTTCATTGGCGGTGTCTCCCCCTTTGCCTTCGCTTTGCCTTCCCTTGGCGTTGGTCGTTTCGCATGCAAATTGACCGCGACGCGCGCAGCGCCTTGCACAGATTGTGCGCTGCATGAACGCTAGTCCGCGCGCTGGCATTCCACAACGGGAACGTTTCGGCAAAGTCCCGCTGGACGCGAAGCGTGTTGCGTAGCTGCGTAAATCTGCCACACTTGCCCTCCGCCGGGAACTGACGGGGGTAAGAGAATGTCCAGCAGGTTTACGCAGTATATCCTGATTGCGATGGTACTTGGCATCGCGATGGGGACGATTGTCTTCAACTACTTTCCTGACAGCCGTGCCGAGATCGCAGCAGACGTCAACCTGATCGCGATGCTGTTCCTGCGTCTGATCAAGATGATCATCGCGCCGCTGGTTTTCGCAACCCTCGTCGGCGGCATCGCCCATATGGGAAGCGGCGCCAAGCTCGGCCGCATCTTTGCCAAGACCATGGGCTGGTTCGTCTCCGCCTCCTTCGTCTCGCTGCTGCTCGGCCTCGTGATGGTCAACCTGCTGCAGCCCGGCGCCAACTTCCCCGGCACGCTGCCCGACAAGGCGCAGTCGACCGGGCTGCCGGTGTCGGCGTTCTCGATCGAAAAATTCCTCACCCATCTGATCCCGACCTCGATCGCGGACGCGATGGCGCAGAACGAGATTCTGCAGATCGTCGTGTTCGCGGTGTTCTTCGCGGTCGCGCTCGGTGCGATGCCTGAACGGGCCAAGCCGATCATGAGCCTGATCGACGACCTCGCGCACATCATGCTCAAGGTCACCGGCTATGTGATGCTGTTCGCGCCGCTCGCGGTGTGGGCCGCGATCATGGCGACCGTCTCGAAGAACGGCCTCGGCGTGCTTTGGAAGCTCATCGTCTTCATGGGCGGATTCTATCTCTCGCTCCTGATCCTGTGGGGCATCCTGGTCGTCGTCGGGTTCATCGTGATCGGGCCGCGCTACAGCCATCTTTTGCGGCTGATCCGCGAGCCGCTGATGATCGCGTTCTCGACCGCCTCGTCGGAGGCGGCCTATCCGAAGACGCTGGAGGGGCTGAACAGGTTCGGCGCCTCCTCGCGCATCTCGGCCTTCGTGCTGCCGCTCGGCTATTCCTTCAACCTCGACGGCACGATGATGTACTGCACCTTCGCGAGCATCTTCATCGCGCAGACCTACCATATCGAGATGTCGCTCGGCACGCAGCTCGCGATGCTGGCGACGCTGATGATCACCTCCAAGGGCGTCGCCGGCGTGCCGCGCGCGTCGCTGGTGGTGATCGCCTCGACGCTGGCGCAGTTCAACATCCCCGAGGCGGGCCTGCTGATGATCATGGGCATCGACACCTTCCTCGACATGGGCCGCAGCGCCACCAACGTGATCGGCAACTCGCTGGCGACCGCCGTGGTCGCGAAGTGGGAGGGTGAGTTGAAGCCCGAGCACGAGCTCGGGCCAGACGACGCGGTGCCGCAGGATGCGGTGCCCGGCGCCGTGATGGCCGGCCATTGACGGGAGGGATGCATGCATCGCGCCCGCTGGAGGCCGATACGGGCTGAGGCGCCTCTCCTGTCGACACGCCTGCTGTCAGCGTGTCTGCTGGCGGCAAGCCTGCTCGCCGCACCGGCGTCCGCACAGCCGGCGGGCGAGGGGCTCAGCCCCACGCTCGCCAACATCAAGGCCACGCACACGGTGCGGATCGGCTATCGCGAAAGCTCGCCGCCGTTCTCGTTCCTCGATCACTCCAACCGGCCGATTGGCTACAGCCTCGAGCTGTGCGATGCGATCGTCGAGGAGATCGGGACCGAGGTCGACGACGCCAATCTCAAGGTCGACTACGTCAAGGTCACCTCCGACGACCGCATTCCGGCGGTCGTCGACAAGAAGATCGACCTTGAATGCGGATCGACCACGGCGAATGCCGAGCGCGGCAAGCAGGTCGCATTCTCGCCGCTGATGTTCGTGGCCGGCACCAAGCTGATGGTGCCGAAGGCCTCCGGCGTCACCCAGGTCGCCGACCTGAAGGGCAAGACGGTGGTGGTGACCAAGGGCACCACCAACGAGCAGGCGATGCACAATGTCGACGCCAAGCAAAAGCTCGGCCTCAACATCGTCACCGCCCCCGACCACGAGCAGTCCTACCAGATGCTGGTGGACGGCAAGGCGGATGCGTTCGCGACCGACGACATCCTGCTCCACGGCCTGATCGCGCGGCACAAGTCGCAGGACAAATTCCGCGTCACCGGCGACTACCTGTCCTACGATCCCTACGGCATCATGTACCGCAAGGGCGAGCCGCAGATGAAGGACGTGGTCGAGCGCGCGTTCCGCAGGCTGGCCTCGAACCGCGACATCGTCCCGCTCTACAACAAATGGTTCGTCGCCCGGCTGCCGACCGGCGAGAAGCTCAACGTCGCGCTGTCACCGCAGCTCGAAGAGGCCTTCAAGGCGCTCGACGATTCGCCGGGCGGGTCGAACTAGCCGCGAATTTAGGCCTCTCCCCTCAAGGGAGAGGTCGGAAAGTCCGGTGCGCGCCGTTCACCGCCAATAGCGCCGCGACAAATCCAGGCACTGCCGGACCCAGTATCCGTTCACATGGATCAACTGGCATGTGCTCGGAGGCGGCTCCTTGATGATCGGGTAGCCGTGGATGTCGATATTCGTCGGCGCCGTGACGCCGCGCCAAAACACCGCGTTGGCGGCCGGAGGATTGAAGGCGGCGGCGAACGCCGCGAGTGCGACGAAGCTCAAAAGAAGTTTGCGCATAATCTGTTTCCGGATCAATCAATGCACGGAAGCGTACTCCCTTGCGCAGGATGAGCAAGGCGCTGAATCGATCAAAGTGACGGTCAGAACTTCGGTGCCGGCTGTACCGCCGCCCCCGCGTCAGCCGCCGCGAACCGCCATGCATGCGAGGGCAACGATGCCGACCGCCGCCAGAACAACCATGACCTGGAAAACCGCGCGCCCAAGAATCGCTCCCATCAAAGCTCCGTCGATCCGGCGGGATCTTCCTTCGAGTGTCCACGCGCCGCGATCTCTGGAGCATCATCGGCAGGCAAGATTCGGCTGTTGCGGTCTGCGAACTCGTCGCTTCACCGGCTAATGTCGTTCGGCGACGATTCGATCGACCTGTTGCTTCAGCTCTGCTTCCATTTCGGAAATGACGTCGTGCGGCAGGCGAGCGCGGAGCGGATCGGTCGTCTCGTGCTGCATCCTGGGCCGCTTGGCGAGCGCGGGTCGTTTAAGCGCCTGATCCTCGATCAATCGTCGAGAGGACGCATAGCCTGTCGCGCCGGCCGTCACGTCAGTCCCGTGGGGTCCGCAAGGATCCTGATCCGACTGCACAACGTTCTTCATGAGCTCTGCCTCCTGGCACTATCTCGCAAGAATTCCCTTGCTCAGGCCCGAACCATTCGGCTCGTCCGGCTTGTCGCCCATCGATGACGCTGAAACCTGCAAAGTTGTTCCGCACGGAACCTGCAAAGGTCTGCCGGAACAGTCCCTCATGAAGCGGGAACCAGAACCATCAGCGTCCTCGATCATTAACTCTGGTTGATCGTTCGGAGGTCGCCATGGCTTACGCGAGACCAATTCGTCAAATAGCAATTGTGGTCGAAGACGACACGATCCAGCGCGACATGATTGCGCTGTTGTTGGAAGAAGGCCATTTCGACGTCATCCAGTGCGAAGATGCCGAGACGGCAGCGCTGGCCATCAAGATGCGTCATCCGTCGCTGGTGGTTACCGATATCAAGCTCATGGGCAAAATGGATGGCGTCGAGCTTGCACGCTTGGCCGTCGATTGCGACCCGGGCGTGCGCGTTATGGTCATCTCGGGCCGGCCCCCGGACAGCGCGCTGCCTGAGGGCGTCAAGTTTTTCGAGAAGCCGGTTTATCCACCCATGCTGCTGCGAGAGCTGGCGTCGTAGATCTCGCCGACGGGTGGCCCATGCAAGATGATCCCGAAATCGATTGGCACCGGGAGCAGATTGCGAAGAACCGGGAACTGATCGCGGAATTGCAATCCGGAAATACGGCGGGGGGTGACGTGTTTCCGGAGACGCAAGCCGAGATCGACCGTCTCATGGCACAGGTCGAGCAATCGGAATTGATCGTCGCCGCCTATGAAAAGGAGCACCCGCAAGACTGATCGGGCGCTCACAGTGCAGGATGGCGCCGGCGAGCCCGGGTCGTCGGGCAGGGAAACGCTACGCGAACACTTCGTCCAGCGCCGCCGAATACGCCGCCTCGACCAACGCCGGATGCCGGCGCCCCAGCGCTTCCATCTTCACCCCGGAGTTCACCTCGAGGATTTTCCACGCGCCATCCGTGCGCACGACGTCGATCGAGGCGAAGCGGATGCCGACGGCCTGCGCGGCCTTGATCGCGAGCGCGACGCAGGCCTCGCGCATTGCGTCATCGGCGAGCAGCACGGGCTCCGCGCCGGCATCGAGGTTGTGCCGCCAGTTCAGCAGAAGCCGTTCGCCGGCGGGCGGAACGGCGTCGAGCGCGGCGGCATCGAAATCCTCGGTGATGGTCTTGAGTTGCTCGGCCGTCGCGCTCGCCTGCGCCAGCGCGCGCAGCGACTGGATGCCGTCGCCAGTCACCGACGGGCGCGCCTTGCCGTAGACGATCAGCGCGCGCGCATCGAGCAGCACGACGCGCACCTCGTCCACGATCTCGACATAGGGCGAGATGGCGAGACTTGGATGTGCGGCAAGGACGCGCGCGACCGCGGTCTCCAATTGCGCCCGCGTCGTCACGCGGAACACGAGCTCGCCGGAGGTCCCCTCATTGGGTTTGATGACGAGCCCCTGCGGATGCTGCTCGAGCAGACGCTGCATCGCGTCCAGCGAGTCCGATCCCGGGATGTGCTTGCTGAGCTTCGCGCCCAAAAACAGCGTATGCGGAATGACGGGGACGCCGGCCGATGCCAGCACGTCCGCGCAGGCCGATTTGTCGTTGGCGACCTGATGCGCGACCGCGCTGTTCAGCCCGACGTCGTAGCCGATCGCGAGCCGCCGCGCGTTGCCCTTGGTCATGGTGACCAGCCAGCCGCCGGACCGCACCTCGACGGCAATCGCGTGCGCCAAACAATATTTTTTGATGGTTTCCAGGAAGATTCGCTGGCTGATCAGGACCACGAGATCATTTTCCCTTCACCGCGGTTTTTGTAGCAATTAATTGCCAGATCGATGCCGATCTCAGCAAGTAAATTACGTACAGCGCCACGTGTTAACGATGACGTCGTTGAACCTCTGCGCGAAATCGAACGACTGCCATTCTGAGATCGCAATTGCACGCCAGTTGATCTTGACTATCTCCTGCATTGGCGCAATGGACACGCGAGATCTTCAGTGATTTCGGCCACTTCCGCGCCGTCGCGAGCCGTCTAGAAATCAAACCATTCTAATTCTGGTCAGTCGAGAAAACGAAAACCCATGAGCGCGTTCTATCGAGAGAAAGTTCTTTCCGTTCAGCACTGGACCGATACGCTTTTCAGCTTCCGGGCGACCCGCGATTCCGGTTTCCGCTTCCAGAACGGGCAGTTTGCCATGATCGGCCTTGAGGTCGACGGCAGGCCGCTGCTGCGCGCCTATTCGATGGCGAGCGCCAATCACGAGGAAGAGCTCGAGTTCTTCTCGATCAAGGTGCAGGACGGCCCGCTCACCTCCAAGCTGCAGAAGATCCGCGAGGGCGACACCATTCTGGTCGGCCGCAAGGCGACCGGCACGCTGATCACCGACAACCTGATTCCCGGCAAGCGGCTGATGCTGCTGTCGACCGGCACCGGCCTCGCGCCGTTCGCCAGCCTGATCAAGGACCCCGAGGTCTATGATCGCTACGATCAGATCCTGCTGGTGCATGGCTGCCGTCAGGTCTCCGAGCTCGCCTATGGCGAGGAGCTGGTCGCCAAGCTGCGCGACGACGAGCTGTTCGGGCCGCTGCTGTCCGAGAAGCTCTCGTACTACCCGACCGTGACGCGCGAGCCGTTCCGCAACCGCGGCCGCATCACCGATCTGATCACCTCCAACCAGCTGTTCAGTGACCTGCATCAGGGCCCGCTCGACATCGAGACCGATCGCATCATGATGTGCGGCAGCCCGGCTATGCTGGAAGAGCTGAAGCAGCTGTTCGAGACGCGCGGCTTCAAGGAAGGCAGCGGCAACACTCCCGGTCACTTCGTGATCGAGAAGGCGTTCGTCGAGCGCTGACCGGTGTCGTCCCGGGCAAGCGAAGCGCGACCCGGGACCCATAACCACCGTTGCTGATTGGACGAAGGCTGAGGCCCACCGGGCTTCAGCCTTTTGCATGTGTGCCGAGTATGAACGACAGCTTGGAGGTGGAAGTCCTCTATCCAGCCTGATGACGGCGAAGGATTAGCGAAGCGCAAGGGCGTCATCGCGAGGTGGGGTCTGAAGACAGCGTGGAGCAAAGCCGCGGCTCGATGGACAATTACCGGATAACGAGGCCTACCCGGCCGGACGAGCGAGCATGTGATCGCGAAGTCCATAGTCATCAAGGGTCGGGGTGGTAAATCCGGCGAGCGTGCGGTGAAGGCGGTCGGTCTTACCTCGGGAGGTCTGTGCTGTGTCCCGGTAACGGGACTGAGGTCGTCGTAAGGCGACTTGACCGCAGCGCAGAAGTCAGCAGCGGGCATAGTAGGCGGTGGCGTGCCGTCGAAGGCCCAAACGGTGGAAGTGGCCAGTAGAACGGTGATCTCGCGCGAGCCATGCGGCAGAAGAATCAGGTCGAGCTGAACTTGGGCACCGGAGCGAAGGGTGAAGCCCCGAACGCCGCCGCCCAAGAGTCCGAAGCGCGCGCGGCGGCCACCGCCCTCGAACGCCCGGCGGCCGCAGGGCCGTCGATGGAAGCGGTAATCGAGCGTGAGAACCTGAAGACGGCGTTGGCGCAAGTGACGCGCAACAAGGGCGCGGCGGGCGTCGATGGGATGACCGTCGATGAGTTGCCGGCCCACCTGAAGGAGCACTGGCTAGCGATCCGAGCCCAGTTGCTTGAGGGCACCTACAAGCCGCAGCCGGTGCGGCGGGTGGAGATACCGAAGACGTCGGGCGGCCTGCGGCCGCTCGGCATCCCGACGGTGCTCGACCGCTTGATCCAGCAGGCGGTGATGCAGGTGCTGCAGGCGGATTGGGACGGGACGTTCTCCGAGACCAGCTTCGGCTTCCGGCCGGGGCGCTCGGCGCATCAGGCGGTGGAACGGGCGCAGACGTACATTGCGGCCGGCCACAGCTTCGTGGTGGACATCGACCTGGAGAAGTTCTTCGACCGGGTCAACCACGACATCCTGATGAGGCTCGTTGCCAAGCGGGTGACTGACAAGCGCCTCCTGAAGCTGATCCGCGGATTCCTGAATGCGGGTGTGCTGGAGAGAGGGCTGGTCAGTCCGACGGAAGAGGGTACGCCGCAGGGCGGTCCGCTCTCGCCGCTATTGTCGAACCTGATGCTGGATGTGCTGGACAGGGAACTGGAAAGACGCGGCCATCGCTTCGTGCGCTACGCCGATGACTGCAACATCTATGTGCGCAGTCGGAAGGCGGGCGAGCGGGTGCTGGCGGGCATCGAACGGTTCCTCGAAAAGCGCCTCAAGCTCAAGGTCAACAAAGCCAAGAGCGCGGTCGCCAAACCGAGCGTTCGCAAGTTCTTAGGCTTCAGCTTTATCGGTGGGAAAGAACCGCGTCGGCGCATCGCGCCGCAGGCACTTGCCCGCTTCAAGGCGAAGGTCCGAGGACTGACACGACGCACCTGCGGCCGAAGCCTCGCGCAGATTGCCAAGGAACTATCGCGCTATCTGATCGGATGGCGCGGCTACTTCGGCATCTGCCAAACCCCGTCGGTGTTGCGCACACTTGACGAATGGCTCAGGCGGCGGTTGCGCGCCATCGCCTGGAAACAATGGAAGCGCGGTGACACTCGCTTTGCCGAGCTGCGACGCTGCGGCGTCGGCCGGGATCTGGCGGCACAAACCGCCGGCAGCCCGCATGGCCCTTGGCGGCTCGCGAACAGCCCCGCGCTCACCATCGCCATGCCAATCGCGTTCTTCAGGGCACTCGGCTTGGCTTCCGTCGCGGCACAGCAGCCCGCATAATCCACCGAACCGCCGGATACGGACCCGTATGTCCGGTGGTGTGGGAGGGGAGAAGCCGCGAGGCTTCCCCCTATCCCGATTTGTGGTTATGGGCACCGGCCCCGTGCGCAATTGCTCACTAGACTAGGCCGGGACGACGATGGTGTTTGTAGTGCGCACCATTGCCACGCTGCTATAACGCCCCCAACGCCGCGCGGCCTTTGCGCGAACGCGGCGATTTGGGAGCAGAACCTTGTCCATCACCGATCCGGATGCACCGAAAACCGCCTTTGTGTTTGCCGGCGGCGGCAGCTTTGGCGCGATCCAGGTCGGTATGCTGCAGGCGCTGGCCGCGCATGGCGTGGTTGCCGACATGGTGGTCGGCTCCAGCGTCGGCGCACTGAACGGCGCGTTCTACGCCGGCGACCCGACGGTCTCGGGCGTCGCGCGGTTGGCCGAGATCTGGCGCGGCCTCAGCCGTCAGGACGTGTTTCCGGTGACCTGGCGGACGCTGGTGAGCTTCCTGTGGCGGCGTGACTTCCTGATCCCGCATGACGGCGTCCGCAAGCTGATCGACGATTACATCCCGTTCCGCAATCTCGAGGACGCGCGGATCCCGATCCACATCGTCACCACAGACATCATCAGCGGCGACAGCGTGGTGCTGTCGGAAGGTTCGACCGCGGAGGCGATCGTCGCATCGACCGCGATCCCGGGCGCGTTCACGCCGGTGCACTACCGCGATCGTTTCCTGGCCGATGGCGCGATCTCCAGCAACACGCCGGTCCGCGTCGCGGTCAGGCACGGCGCCAAACGGCTGATCGTGCTGCCGACCGGGCATGCCTGCGCCAACCAGGCGCCGCCGGTCGGCGCGCTCGCCAATGCCCTGCACGCGCTGACGCTCCTGATCGCGCGGCAGCTCGTCAACGAGCTCGAGAACATCGGGCCCGATGTCGAGTACTTCGTGGTGCCGCCGCTCTGCCCGCTGGTCGGCTCGCCCTACGATTTCTCCCGGACCTCGGATCATATCACGCGGGCGCTCGACACCACCAACGCCTGGCTCGACGGCGACGGTCTGAAGCCGGGCCACATCCCGCACGAATTGCAGCCGCACGACCATTAGGCGAACGGTGCTCTCTCCTCATCTCCTCTGCAAGCGCACTCACATGCGCGGGTGATGACACCGCGTGGTGCGACGCCTCGAATCGAGAACCATCCCCATCGTCGTCCCTGCGAAAGTGTTTGGTCCCGTATGATTGGCGAGGGCCCGCATTGGGGCCTGGTAGCGGAGGCATTTGAGCCTGGTTCGATTGTAGTCGTGGACGAATTTGGCGATGAAGGTGTCTCGATCGGCGTGATCGATGAAGGTCCGCCGCGGCGTATGGGTCCCTGCTCCCGTGCGCAATTGCGCACCAGGCAGGGATGACGGGTTGGAGGAGCCGCAGATTCACATCACGATTTCGGGATAATAGAATAATGCCGCTGATTTGCCCGACGTGTCAAGGTGCCTGGTCGAGCGCAGGCGTCGCCGGCTCCTTTGCATGGGGTTGTTTTCGATATTTTGGCAGCGCGCCCTGCGACGGCAGGTTATCGCATGCGCTCCCCTTCGTTGCAGTGCAAAAGTCGATTTCGTTTTAGTTTGACCGGTATCCGCACCCGCCCATTCGGGCGGTTGTCACATCTGTGACTGCTCGGCCGTATAACCGTAGTGCACTTGTTCCGCGAGTTGGATTAGGCTCGCGGCCGACAGGTCATTTGGGCAGACCGGAGGAATTTCATGGATACAGTGCTGCTTCCGTTCTCGCCGCGCTTCATCGTGCTGACCATCTGCGCCGTCGTCACCGCGCTCCTGCTGCTGGTTGGAATTTTCGATCACAAGGTCTTCAGGATCGTCCTGATCCCGCTGGTCATCTTCGGCGCGTTGACATTGCTCGGCATTCGCGACCTCACCCAGAAGAACCACGCGGTGCTGCGCAACTACCCGATCTCGGCGCATGTCCGCTTCCTGCTCGAGGAAATCCGCCCGGAGATGCGGCAATATTTCTTCGAGAGCGAGAAGGACGGCATGCCGTTCTCCCGCGACACCCGCGCGGTGGTTTACCAGCGCGCCAAGATGGTGCTCGACAAGCGGCCGTTCGGCACCCAGGAGGACGTCTATCGCGAGGGCTATGAGTGGATGCACCACTCGGTGGCGCCGAAGCCGAGGGCCGACCAGAAATTCCGCATCACCATCGGCGGCCCGGACTGCACCAAGCCGTATTCGGCCTCGGTCTTCAACATCTCCGCGATGAGCTTTGGCGCGCTCAGCCCGAACGCGGTGCGGGCGCTCAATGCCGGCGCCAAGAAGGGCGGCTTCGCCCACGACACCGGCGAGGGCGGCGTCAGCCCCTATCACCGCGAGATGGGCGGCGACATCATCTGGGAGATCGGCTCCGGCTATTTCGGCTGCCGCAACCGCGACGGCACCTTCAATCCGGATCTCTTCGCAAGCGTCGCGGGTGACGACCAGATCAAGATGGTCGAGCTCAAGATCAGCCAGGGTGCCAAGCCCGGCCATGGCGGCGTGCTGCCGGCGGCGAAGGTTTCCGAGGAGATTTCCAAGATCCGGGGCGTACCGATGGGCGAGGACTGCATCTCGCCGGCCTATCACAAGGCGTTCTCGACGCCGCTGCAGATGATGGAATTCGTCACCCGGATGCGCAAGCTGTCCGGCGGCAAGCCGGCCGGCTTCAAGATGTGCATCGGCCATCCCTGGGAATTCCTGGCGATCTGCAAGGCGATGCACGAGAGCGGCCTCTATCCCGACTTCATCGTGGTCGACGGCAATGAAGGCGGCACCGGCGCCGCGCCGCTCGAGTTCATGGACCATCTCGGCATGCCGATGCGCGAGGGCGTCAATTTCGTCCACAACGCGCTGATCGGCATCGGCGCGCGCGATCGCATCAAGATCGGTGCCTCCGGCAAGATCGCGACCGCGTTCGACATGGCGCGCGCGATGGCGATCGGGGCCGACTGGTGCAATTCGGCGCGCGGCTTCATGTTCGCGCTCGGCTGCATCCAGTCCCTGAGCTGCCACACCGATCGCTGCCCGACCGGCGTCACCTCGCAGGACCCGATCCGCAACCGCGCGCTCTACGTGCCCGACAAGATCGACCGCGTGTACAACTACCACCACTCGACCCTGCATGCGCTGACCGAGCTGCTCGCCGCCGCCGGCCTCGAGCACACCAAGGAGCTGCGCCCGATCCACTTCTCGCAGCGGAGTTCGACCACCGAGGTCTCTTCCTTCGCCGAGCTCTATCCGACGCTGCGCTCCGGCGAACTGCTCGAAGGCACCCAGGACCGCCGCTTCCGCGACGCCTGGGCGATGGCGCGCGCGGATTCGTTCCAGCCGGCGGGGTAGGGGCTACGCTCATTGCGTACCGGCGGACGCGCCGAACCATTTGGTCAGCGCCTCGGTTAGCCCCGCGCGCGTTCCCTCTCCGACCCACGCCACATAGCCATCGGGCCGCACCAGCACCGCGATCGGGGCCGAAACCGTGCCGTGCGCGGGAAGCTCCCATGCGCCGCGATACTCGGCATCGACCAGCTGAACCCGGTCGGTCCATCCCGCGATGGCGATGCCGCCGGGCTCGCCGAAATTCAGCAGAACCGGCCGCGCCCGCTGCAGCAGCGCGAAGACCTGCACCGGGCCGTTGGCGGTGACCAGATCGAGATCGGGCATGCGGCGTCCGAGCAGCGGATGGCCGTCGCCAAGATCGTAGTGAAGATCGAGGCCGGACATCATCGCGGCAAAGCATTTGCGCGGCACGTCCATGCGCAGAAGGTCGGAGACGATCTCGTTCAACGCCTTGGTGCGCGGATCGGTGCGGTTGAGCGCGACATGCGCCATGGTGTTGCGCAGCACGCGGGCCGCCACCGGATGCCGTTCGGCTTCGTAGGTGTCGAGCAGGCTGTCCGACGCGATCTGCTTGACCACCTGGGCCAGCTTCCAGCCCAGGTTCACCGCGTCCTGCACGCCGATATTGAGGCCCTGGCCGCCCATCGGTGGATGCACATGGGCGGCATCGCCGGCCAGCAGCACGCGCTGTTTGCGGTAGGTCACGGCCTGCCGGGTCATGTCTGTGAAGCGCGAGATCCAGCCCGGACTGTGGATGCCGAAATCGGTGCCGTACGCGGCGACCAGCGCCTCGCTGACGTCGCGCAGGGGCGGCTCCCGGTCGGTGCCGAGTTGCCGCTCGGCCAGCACCAGCCGCACCCGCCCGCCAGCGTCCGCCTTGCCGATTGCCGAGGTGCCGGTGTCGTGCTGGCGAAAGCCCCATTCCGGCTCGCCCGACATCTCGGCCTCGGCGATCAGCCAGCTCGTGGTCGGATCCCATCCGGCGAATTCGATGCCTGCCGCTTTGCGGACGAGGCTCCGGCCACCGTCGCAGCCGACGAGATACTGTGCCCGGAGCAATTGGCCATCCGACAGTTCGACGTCGACGCCGACGTCGTCCTGCGTGAAGCCGGTCACGTCGCGCGCGCGGATAATCGGCACCGCCAGTTCGCCGACCCATTCGCCGAGCAGGCGCTCGATATGGTTCTGCCGGAGCCCCAGCGTGAAATTGCGCCGGGTCGGAAAGTCGGTGATCTCAAGCGGAACCAGGTGCGAATGGAACAGCACTGCCGGATGGCGCGTCCCCAGCGCGACGAAGCGGTCGCCGATGCCGCGCTGATCGAGCACCTCGATGGTGCGCGCGTGCAGGCCGCCGGCCCGAGCGCCGATCAGGTCCTCCCCCGCACGCCGCTCGACAATCGCAACATCTATTCCCGCCAGCGTCAACTCGCCCGCCAGCATCAGCCCGGTCGGACCTCCGCCGGCAATCACGACAGCATGTTCCCGCATCCCGCACTCCCTCCGTTCGATTGGGCGCGCGTTCTACGGGATGACCCCGGGCTTGCGGCAAGCCCGGGGGGTCTACATATATCTGAGTGGGGAGAGGGCGTTCGCTGCCCGAACCAACCAACTCCGAGACATCGTTGAGAAGAACGGCGCGGCAATTTGCTGTCGTCCCGGCGCAGGCCGGGACCCAGAGATGGCGCGTTCAGAACTCGCCGTGGATGCGGCCGGAGAAGATGTGCACCGGGCCGCGGTCGGCGTTGTAGGCGGGGTTGGTGATGAACTGATAGTCCGCGGTCAGCGTCAGGTTCTTGTTCACCTGATAGGCGTAGTAGGTCTCGAAGATCCGCTCCGGGCTGTAGTTCAGCGCGCCGTCGCCGATCAGCAGGCCGAGGCCGCCGGCGGCAAGGTAGTCGCGATGCGCTGATGACAGCCCGTTGATCGCGCCGCCGATGCCGATCGTGTCGTTCGCCCGTCCCCACCTGCTGCCCTTGATGGACAGGCCGCCCGACACGCTGCGATCGACATCGGTGAACGACAGGATCTCGGTCCGGCCGTCGTTCCAGCTGAGGCGGCCGAACAGGCCGACATCCTTTGCGATCTGCTGCTCGCCGTTCAGATAGAAGCCGTATTTCAGATTGTCCTTGCGGATGCCGGCCATCACGTCGTTGATGTCGAGCCCCGGATTGGCGTCCTCGATCGCGAGCGCCTGGGCGTAATTGCCGGTGTTGCCGCGGTTGCCGAACACGCCGACGCGCAGCTTGCCGGGCTGGTCGAAGATCGAATAGCGGCCCTCGAATTCCACCACGGCGCCGCCGGTGTTGAACACCAGAACGTCGCTGTTCGGTGCGTTCGGCACCTGGAACACGCCGGCGCGCACCGCCCAATCCTTGCGGTTGAGCTCGACCACGGCGCCGCGGGTGTAGCCGGGCAAGTCGGCTGGGAAGTCGTAGGCGGCGGACGCCCACATCGCCCAGTTCATGAAATCGGCGCGCGGGTCCTTGGCGTAGGAATTGCCGTCAAAGAAATCGCCGACCGCAAAGCGCCCGACCACGAGCGTGAGGCGATCGATGTCACGCTTGCCGGCGATCTGGTTCGGGCCGTCGGCGACGTCTTCCTGCTCGCCGCCGAAGCCGAAGGTCTGCTTGAAGTAGTAGCGCTGCGGCCGGATTTTCGGGAACGGCGCGCCGGCCTTCTGGGCTTCGCCGTTCGAGAAGCCGGCAAGGCCGAGCGTGCCGTTGAGGCCAAAGCCCTGCGCGGTTTCCGGGTTGAAGTAGAACTCGCCGCCTTCCCAGAGCCGCACGCCGAGAAACGCCGTCGTGGTCCAGGTCTGCTGCAACTGCCTCGCGCCGGGAAGGCTGTTGGTGCCGGCATAGGGCGAGCGGAAGGACGGATAGGTCTGCGGCAGCAACGTCGTCTGGCCGTGCACGCTCCAGTCGCTCGATTCGGGCAGTGCGGTGCGCGTCGGCGTCGCCGACCATGGCGAGTCGCCGAGCTGATAGTTGAGGCCGAATTTCAGCAAATGGATGCGCGGGTCGATGCTGACGCCGGGCAGGCCGAAATCATTGAGGCCGAGCGTGCGGCGCGACAGGTCGACATAGTCGTATTCGACCTTGGCGGTCCAATTGCCGCTCACCGCGAATTCGGCGCCGGCGCCGACGGTCCAGCCGGTCTGGTACTGGCCGGGCTCCGAGATCACCTCGCCCGCGGCGTCGTTGACCCGAACCTGGCTGTGGCCCCAGGCGAAGCCGCCGGTCACGTAAGGCATCCAGGTGCCGAAAGAGTAGCCGGCGCGGCCGCGCAGCGTGCCGACATAGTCGATCGACGAATTGAAGGGGCCGAGCACCCGCCGCGGCAGGTCGGTCGGGCCGGTGAAGGTCGCATCCGCCTCGATGCCGAGCACGAAGCGGTTGGCGAATTCCCTGTTGTATCCGACCTGGAAGCCGCCGATCCCGCCGGTGATGGTGGGCGGAAAGAACACGCCCTGTTCCAGGATCGGATTGGTGCCGGGGCCCAGCGTGCCGTCGCCATAGCCGACATGGGCGCCGACATAGAATCCGGTCCAGCTGTAGACCGCCCTGGCGGCGGGGGATTTGAGCGCCAGATCGGCCGCGGTCGCCGGCGCGCCGAAGGTTGCCGCACCGAGCGCTGCGCCGGCGGCGATCTGGACCCGGAAGAGGCGGACGCAGGTCATGACGCGGCTTTCCGCGAACGAGTGGCGGTTTCGCCCGGCATCACTGCAGATTTGGTGGCCGCTTGCCACCCGAGATTTGAAATCATCGCCCGCCGTCCCCGGTCCGATCTGTGTCGTCCCATCCAAAGCCAGATCAGCACCTAGCATCCCCTGTCGCTTATTGCAAATAATTCGCAATAGCAACTGAGGCGCGCCCAATACCGTTCCGATTTGCACGCCACCGTGACAGTCACGTAACAGCGCGAGGTGGCGGGCCACATCGGCGGCGATCGGCCGCCTGTCCATGGCAAACCGGTCGCGACCCGACCGTTCAATCGATGCGGTCACTGTTCTCGTCCTATGTGTTGATGAGTGCCGGCTGCGATGCCCTGCCGAGCACGACCCGCGCGCCGGCCCGTTCGACACATCGCGCCAGCGACAGCGCCGTCCGCAGCCCGGCGTTTGAGATTGTGCGTTTCCGGTGGAGCGCGGCCGCGCCGCGCAGGACGGCGCTCGCCAGCCTCAGCAGCACGATCGCGCCCCATCGCCGGCCGCGACTGAGCGCGGTCACGCTCCCACCGTGGCGAGCTGGACGATCCGCAGCAGCACGAGGCCGGCGGCGACGACGAGATAGCCGCGCAGCACGATCATCCAGATCCGGCTCAGCGGGCTGAGCCGCGCCGGCGGCAGCCGGTCGAGCGGCGGCATCCGCCAGCTGTCGCGCTCGACATGAAAAGACTCTCGCGGCGGCTTGCGCTTGAAGCGGAACGACGCGTGACGGCGCGACGACATCTCGTAGAACTTGACGGCTGCCGTCACCAACAACGCGAGCAGGCTGCCGGCGACGAGGATGCCGATGATCCACGTCTCGCCGAGATCGGGGAACAGCACCGCGGCGGTCAGGATCACCGACAGCATCACCAGCCCCGCGATCACCGCGCCGGTGAACAGGTTCAGCCTGACGGAATTGACCCAGGGCCCGAGGATGTGGCGATCGTTGCATAGCAGCAGCAGGAACACGGTCGCGCTCGGCAACAGCACGCCGGCCAGCGTCTGCACCGCGTTGGTCAATAGTCCGAGCGGCGTGCCCGGCGTCAGCACCAGCGCCGCCGCGAGCACGATCAGACCGCAATAGACGCTGTAGAAGCCCTTCGCGTCCCACGGCTTGCGGTGCAGCGAGTGCTTGACCGCGAACACGTCGCCGATCGCATAAGCGGTCGCGAGGGAGACTGCCGCAGCACCGATGATGCAGGCATCGAGCAGCGCAAGGGCGAACAGCACCGCCGGCAGCCGGCCGGCATATGTCTCGAGGCAGACCGCGGTCCCCAGCGCGTCGGTGTAATTGCCGAATTCGGGCTTTCCTGCGAACACTGCCGCGCAGAACGAGATCATCGCCACCGCGCCGACCACGACCAGCACGATGCCGATGCACAGATCCATCCGTTCATAGCGGATGAAACGCGGCGTGATCCGCTTGTCGACGATGTAGCTCTGCTGGAAGAACAATTGCCACGGCGCCACCGTGGTACCGACGATGGCGACGATCAGCAGCATCACCTCACTGAGCTTGGCGTCCTGCGGCATCTTCGGCACGAAGAAGTCGGAGGCGATCTGCCCGACCGGCGGATGCACCATCAGGATCACGGGTACCAGCAGCAGGCTGCCTGCGACCAGCGCGATGCCGAAGCGTTCGAAGCGGCGGAAGTCGCCAGTCGAGACCGCCAGCATCACGATAACAGCCGAGGCCAACACGCCCCAGAACTGCGAGACGCCGAGAAAATGAAGTGCAAACGTGATGCCGATGAACTCGGTGACAATGGTCAGCGCGTTCAATACCAGGAGGTCGATGACGCTGAAGGCACCCCAGAACTTGCCGAAGCGCTCGAAGATCAGCCGCGCATGGCCGACCCCGGTGACGGCGCCGAGCCGCACCACCATCTCCTGGTTGACGTAGAGCACCGGGATCAGCAGCAGAAGCGTCCACAGCAGCGCGGTGCCGTAATTCTGTCCGGCCTGGGTATAGGTGCCGAACGCGCCGGCGTCGTTGTCGCCGACCATCACGATCAGGCCGGGGCCGACGATCGCCAGCAATGTCTTCAGCCGGGCCAGCAAGGTCGCGCGCGGCGCGGTGTCGTCGCGAGCGATGCTGCCGAGCGCGCCGTGGATGTCGCCGGCACGCGCGATGTCGAGAATGGCGGTTCGTGTGGTCTTGCTTTCGGTCATTTCGCGTCTCCTCGCCGCCTTTCGGCACGGCGGGAGGGACGCAGGCGTCGTCAGGCGCGCACGTCTCCGCTGCCGTGAGCAGCGGCATTTCCAGATGTGATGCAGATCGAGAATCCCGTTGCCGCGCCTGAATGCCGCGCAACGGGGCAACTAGGTCCTTCGTCCATGTCGGTCTCCTAAACCAAGACAACTACTTCCGACCGAGCAGCGGGCGCCGCTTCACCTCGCCCCGCGTGCGGGGAGAGGTCGGATCGCATCGTCAGATGCGATCCGGGTGAGGGGGAGCTTCCGCGAACTCAGCTATCACCGTGTGCGCGGAGACGGCCCCTCACCCCAACCCTCTCCCCGCAAGAACGGGGAGAGGGAGCGGCAGCACCGTCGTTATCAAGCCCGCCCTCACGGTCGGCCTAAGCGCACAGCCGTGGCTTCGCTGCGGCGCGTCGCTGCTGATCGAGATCACCGCCGCTGTCGTCGACGATCCAACGGCATTCCAGGCGGCCGTCGATCAGGACCCAATGACAGGCCGGGGTTGGACGCCGGCGGCGGCCCGCCAGGCGGCGAAAGCCCGGCAGGTTGTCATTGCAATGAATGGCGGCCGGCGGCGGCATGCGCCGCGGCTCGACAACGCGCCGCGGGCTTGCTTGCCGGAATTTTGCGAGCTTTTCGAACATCGCTCACCTCCACTTCCGCTGGTCGCGGCAGGCCGGTGAGGAGCAGTGGTCAGCTTGGGCGCGACCACCCGTCCACGCAGGCGAGATCTGCGCGATCAGTCTTGCTGTGTTGCGGCGTCACCAGTCCCGGCATCGCCGGACTACTGTCGCCTGAGTTGCTACTGCCCATGTGCCTTCTGTGCTGGCTCGTGGATCGACTTGTCTCCGGGGCCAGAACCCCGGGGCGGAACGAACGTTCCCGCCATCGGGCACTACGCCCGCGACAATGGCCTGTCAAGTCGATTCGGCTATCCTCCGGGGAGGATCATAGCTATCCTCCCCGGAGGATAGGAGAGCCAGATGTCCGACGACCATCCGCACGCGGCGATCGCCAGGCGCCTGAAGCGCGCCAACGGCCATCTCGACACCATCGTCGAGATGATCGAGCAGGGCCGGCCTTGTGCGCAGATCGCCCAGCAATTGCAGGCGGTGGAGAGCGCGATCGAGAGCGCCAAGAAGGCGCTGATCCACGATCACATCGGTCACAGCCTGGAGGAGACGCTGAAGGCATCGGGGCCGAAAGGGCGAGCCGTGCTGCGCGATTTCAGGCTGGTCGCGAAGTATCTGTGATCGCTGCGTTCAAGAATTGACCCGCCCGGGGGGATCGCCGGACGGGTCGGTTGCGACACGGGGTGGATGAGGACCCGTGCCGAACGCAGGATCCGCAACCCTGGGAATTGCGTCGATCAGTAGGAGCAGCTGCGCACGCGGCCGATGTAATTGCCGTAGGCGTCGAACTGGCGCACCCAGCCGCAGCGCCGATAGCCACCGCCGTAGTAATAGCCGTCGCTGGCCGCGATCGCGCTGCCGACAACGGCGGCGCCGACGAGACCTGCGCCAACGCCCCAGCCCCAGCCATAGGGCTTCGCTTCAGCCTGCGACGTCGTGGACGCGATGGTGCCGGTCACGGCGAGCGCGGTGAGGGCGAGGGCGGCGAACTTGGTCTTGATCGACATGGAATACTCCATCCTGTGTGGGCGGCGCCGGTGTGGTCCGCATGCCCGTTGGACGGAGGCTGTCCGGTTCCGGTTCGAAGATCGGGGCGGAAATATGGTTTCGCGAATTGTTTCGTCGCGCTTGTCAGGACGAAGCAATCGCGGTCATTTGCCGCGAAATACGCCGGGATCGAACCTGTCGACATCGGCGAGCAGCTCGCAGAACGCGCGCGCGCCGTGCTCGATCAGCTTCTCGCCCTTCTCGGCCGAGGCCTTGGTCGCATCGCCGATCGCGCCGCTCGGATTGAGGTCCTGCGCCTGCCAGGCGAACGGCGCCGGCCGCTGCGTCGACAGAAAGCGATAATCCTTCTCGATCCGCACGCTGGCCGGCTTGAAGTCCGCGATCGCATCCTTGCGCACGGCGTGCGGATATTTCGCCAGCATGATCGAGGTCTCGACCGCGCCGCCATGGATGCCGTGGCGCAGTTCGCCGGCGTCGAACAGCCCGTCGGGCGCGCCGAAGCGCGACCAGCTCGTGGTCACCACCAGCATCTGATGGTGCGCGCGCAGATCCTGCGCCACCAGCTGCATCGCGGCGGAATTGCCGCCATGGCTGGTCACGATCACGAGCTTCCTGACGCCTGCGCGCGCCACGCTCTCGCCGAGTGCCATCCAGCTGTTCAGCGCCACGTTGGTCGGCAAGGTCAAGGTACCCGGAAAATCGATGTGCTCGGTTGAGATGCCGACCGGCTGCAACGGCAGGAACGTGGCGGGAGTGGTCGCCGGCAGCAACTCTCGCACCCGCGAAAGATAGGCCTCGCCGATCATGACGTCGGTTCCGAGCGGCAGATGCGGCCCGTGCTGCTCGGTCGCGGCCAGCGGCAGCACCGCGATCCAGTGCGCGGCCGTATCCTTGGCGATATCGGGCCAGTGGATGGCGGTCCAGTCGCGGGGCGGAAGCTGAGAAGTCATCAAGCCGGTCGTTTCAATACAAGCGTTTCACGGGATGGATTTGCAGGCTAGTTTGTTTAACATCATAACGGGTTCGCGTCTCCGGGCGCGGTCCACGTCTTCCCGCCTTCCATCATGGGCCATAATGATCGACGGAGTCCAACCATGATCCCGGCCTTTTTTCTGCGAGCGTTAACCACAAGCCTTCTGACCGCCGCGCTTTGCGTTGCCGCGGCGCTTGCCCCGGCGCGGGCGCAGACCTCGGACAAGACCTTGGACAAGGTCTCGTTCGGCACCAATTGGGTCGCCGAGGGCGAGCATGGCGGGTTCTTCCAGGCGCTCGCCGACGGCACCTACAAGAAATACGGCCTCGACGTCACCATCGTGCCCGGCGGTCCCAACGAGAACAACCGCATGCTGCTGATCGCGGGCAAGCTCGACTTCTTCATGAGCGCGAACTCGCTGCAGACCTTCGACGCCGTCACCAACAACGTGCCGCTGGTCGCCGTCGCCGCCATGTTCCAGAAGGACCCCCAGGTCTTCCTGACCCATCCCGAGGTCAAGGCCACGAAGATCGAGGATCTGAAGCCGCTCACGCTTTTGATTTCGAAGGAGGGCATCACCAGCTACTTCCAGTGGCTGAAGTCCGAATACGGCTTCGACGAGAACAAGGTGAAGCCCTACACCTTCAATCCGCAGCCTTTCATCGTGAACAAGCAGACCGCGATGCAGGGCTACGTCACCTCGGAGCCTTTCGCGGTCGAGAAAGCCGCCGGCTTCAAGCCGAACGTGCTGCTGCTCGCCGATTACGGCTTCAACTCCTACTCGACGCTGATCGAGACCCGCCGCGACCTGGTCGACAAGAAGCCTGACCTCGTGCAGCGCTTCGTCGATGCCTCGATCGTCGGCTGGTACCACTACGTCTACGGCGACAACTCGGCCGGCAATGCGATGATCAAGAAGCTCAATCCCGACATGAACGACGAGCTGCTCGCCTATTGCGTCGCCAAGATGCGCGAGCACGGCATCGTCGATTCCGGCGATTCCATCAAGAACGGCATCGGCGCCATGACCGACGAGCGGATGGCGAGCTTCTTCGACAAGATGGTGCGGGCCGGCGTGGTCAAGAGCGCCATCGACTATCGCCAGGGCTACACGCTGCGCTTCGTCAACAAGGCGGTCGGCGCCGAGCTCCGGCCGAAGAACTGACGGGTGCGGACGGGCGATGGCGGAGCCTGCGTTGTCTGGATCTGATGCAGCGTCGGCTGTGCGCCTGCGCGGCGTCAGCAAGACCTATGACAGCGGCGTGAGGGCACTCGGGCCGCTCGACCTCGACGTGAGGCGCGGCGAGTTCGTCTCGCTGCTCGGGCCCTCCGGTTGCGGCAAATCCACCGCGCTGCGGCTGATTGCAGGTCTCGCCACGCCAAGCGCCGGCACGGTCGAGGTCTCGCATCATGGCGCGGAGCAGCGCGGCAGCCACCGCATCGGCTTCGTATTTCAGGAGCCGACCCTGATGCCGTGGGCCACGGTGCGCGACAATGTCCGCCTGCCGCTGAAGCTTGCCCGGCTGCCTGCGACCACCGCCGACGCGCGCATCGATGCGGCGCTGGATCAGGTCGGGCTTGTGGAGTTCGCGAGAGCCTATCCGCGCGAATTGTCCGGCGGCATGAAGATGCGGGTGTCGCTGGCGCGCGCGCTGGTCACCGATCCGGATGTCCTCTTGATGGACGAGCCGTTCGCGGCGCTCGACGAGATCACGCGGTTTCGCCTCAACAACGACCTGCTGTCGCTGTGGCGCACCCTGCACAAGACCGTCATCTTCGTGACGCACTCCGTGTTCGAGTCGGTCTATCTTTCCGAGCGCGTGATCGTGATGACCGCGCGCCCGGGCCGGATCGGCGCCGAGTTTCGCATCACCTCGCCGGAACCGCGCGGCGAGGAGTTCCGCACGTCGGCCGAATACGCCGCGTTCTGCCGCGAGGTCTCCAGCGCGTTGGCGCCATCCTATGCAGGGCAGGCGGGCGCATGAAATCTCCGCAAGACCTCGTCCGTTTTCTGCTGCCGCTTGCGGTGTTCGCCGCTGGCCTCCTGCTCTGGGAAGCCATCGTCCGCGGCTATGGCATCCAACCTTACGTGCTGCCGAGCCCGCTATTGGTGCTGAAGACGCTGGTTGCGGACTGGCCTATCCTGTCGCAATCGCTCGGCGTCACGCTCCTGACCACGCTCGAAGGCTTCGTTGCCGCGGCAGTCGGCGGCATCGTGCTGGCGCTATTGTTCAACCAGTCGAAATGGCTGGAGTATTCGCTGTTTCCCTATGCCGTGGTGCTGCAGGTTACGCCCGTTATCGCGATCGCGCCGCTGCTCCTGATCTATCTGCAGCAGCAGACCGCGGTGATCGTCTGCGCCTGGATCGTGGCGTTCTTTCCGGTGCTGTCGAACGCGACGCTCGGCCTCAATTCGGTGGATCGCAACCTCGCCGGATTGTTTCAACTTTATGGCGCCTCACAGCTGCAGACGCTGCTGTTCCTGAAGCTGCCCGCGGCGCTGCCCTATATCCTCGGCGGTCTGCGCATCGCCGGTGGGCTGTCGCTGATCGGCGCCGTGGTCGCGGAGATCGCGGCGGGCAGCGCCGGCGCCGGCTCGGGCCTCGCCTTCCGGATCGCTGAATCGGGCTACCGGCTGAATATTCCCCGCATGTTCGCGGCACTTCTGCTGCTATCGCTGGCCGGGATTGTCATTTATGGGTTGCTGGCGCTAGTTTCGCACCTGTTGTTGCGGCGTTGGCATGAAAGCGCGTTAGGAAAGGACAGTTGATGGCCCCGATTTCTTCCGAAAAGATCGATCTGTTGATCTATGGACCGATCCGGCCAATCCTCGAAAACGGCTTTCCCGATCAATACGTGCTGCACCGCGCTGAGAGCCGCGGCGACCTCGAGCGGCTGACGCCCGATACGATGGCCAAGATCCGCGGCATCGCCGTCACCTATCACACGATGGCGACCGACAAGACCGCGCTGGCGATGTTTCCGAAGCTCGAGATCGTCGGCAGCTTCGGCGTCGGCTACGACCACGTCGATTCCGCCTATGCGCGCGATCACAATATCGTGGTCACCAATACGCCCGACGTGCTGACCGAGGAGGTCGCCGATGTCGCGATGGGCTTGTTGATCGCGACGTTGCGCGAGTTCGTCAAGGCCGACCGCTATGTGCGCTCCGGGCTGTGGCAGACCCAGAATTATCCGCTCAGCGTCGGCTCGCTGCGCGACCGCAAGATCGGCATCGTCGGCATGGGCCGGATCGGCCAAGCGATCGGACGCCGGCTCGATGCGTCACGGGTGCCGGTGTCCTATCACTCGCGCAATCCGTCCAAGGACGTCTCCTACAAGCACTATCCCGATCTGATCGAGATGGCGAAGGCGGTCGACACCTTGATCGTCATCGTGCCGGGCGGCGCCTCGACGGCGAAGATGATCAATGCCGACGTCTTGAAGGCGCTCGGTCCGCGCGGCGTGCTGATCAATGTCGCGCGCGGCTCGGTGGTCGACGAGCCGGCGCTGGTCGCGGCGCTGAAGTCCGGCACCATCCTGGCCGCCGGTCTCGACGTGTTCGCGGCCGAGCCGAACGTGCCCGACGAATTGAAGGCGATGCAGAACGTCGTGCTGCTGCCGCATATCGGCTCGGCCTCGGTGGTGACGCGCAACGCGATGGACCAGCTCGTGGTCGACAATATCAAGAACTGGTTCGCCGGCAAGCCGCCGCTGACGCCGGTTGCCGAAACGCCCGTCAAGGATCGCTGATGTCGTTGTCCCGCTTCAACGCCGTGCTGTGTCTGCTGCTGGCCGCGTGCGGTCCGGCAGCGGCGCAGGACGTCACGACGTTGAAGAAGGACATGATCGGGCAGTGGGAGCTCGCCACCACCGAGCGCAGCAAGACCTGCGTCGTGACGCTGAAGAGCGATGCGGCGCCGCAAGGCTTCAAGCTCGAGCTCGAGCCCGCTTGCGCCGCCGCGCTGCCCTTCACCAAGGACATCACCGGCTGGAGCATCAAGGGCCTCGGCGACATCGTGCGGCTGCACAATGCCGCCGGCGAGACCGTGATCGATTTCACCGAGGTCGAAACCGGCATCTTCGAAGGCATGCGCACCAACGAGGGCGTCTACATCCTGCAAAACCTTGCCGCGGCGCGCTCGCTCGCCAAATCGATGGACCAGATGATCGGCGACTGGTCGATGGTGCGCGGCAACGGCCAGGCGATCTGCACGCTGGTGCTGACCAACACCGACGCCGGCAACGACAATTTCCAGGTGTTCCTGAAGGGCAAATGCGATCCCGCGGTCGCTTCCTTCAACCCGACCATGTGGCGGCTCGATCACGGCCAGATGATCCTGATGTCGGCCAAGGGCGAGACCTGGCAGTTCGAGGCCGACGACAACGCCCAGTGGCGCCGTGTCCCGGACAGCGCCGATCCGCTGATCATGCTGCGGGAGCAGTAGGTCGGGGCTGGCTTCGTGGCCCGCATGAGCGCAAGCGATATGCGGGATTTCGCCGGTGCATTCCCCGGGTATCGCTTCGCTCACCCGGCTACGGGATTGCCACAAGCTCCGTGTCGTCCGCGCCTAGTGCGCAATTGCGCACGGGAGCAGGGACCCATAGCCACGATGCCGGTTGGTTTTGCGCGGCTGTGGCCATGGCTCGCTTCAGCAACTCAACCCAGTGGTTATGGGTCCCTGCTTTCGCACTAGTGCATCTACACGTTTGTCGGGCCATTTGCGAGGATTTGGAAGCGGGCCATTCCGGTGTGGAAGGTGATTGGTCCAGGTGGACGGTGGGAGGCGTAGCCGGTCCATCCGCCGAGTTTTGCGATGATCCATGCCGCCCAAGCAAGGGTGTTGGGGCGATGGTGGTTTTTCTGAAGCTCGGTGCGACCTTTCATGGTTTTGTTGATGGCCCTGAGCGTCTCGATCTCTTCTGCGGTGAAGACAAATTCAGCCGGCAATTCTTCGCCACTGTTGCGGGCCTGAACGAGTTGAATGACGATACATGCCGCTCTGGTGGCGACCGCCACGAGCTTGATCAGGCCTTCGGCGCTCTCGATCTGACTATCCTCGATGCGCAAACCCTGGCTCTTCAGCGAGCGAAAGAGTTGCTCAATGATCCAGCGCTGGCGGTACCAGGAGACGATCTGCCAGGCGTCTTTAGCGGTGGCGACCGGATGAGTGGTCAGGAGCAGCCAGCGAATGGGCTCCGCACCTCTCGGCGGATGCAACTCGACCACTTCTACGAAGCTGAGTTTGATGCCCTCCGCCAAGTCGGTGACGCCGGGCCTCTGCGGCCGCTTGAGCACGACGGTTCCGAAGCGCATCGAGAGATGGGCCTGCCGGCCGCGCCGATCCATTCGCTGCGGCAGATCGATCACCGCGTTGTCGCAGAAGCGGCTCCGCTCGACCGCCTGATAAAGTGTGTCGCCATCGACCAGCGCATGGTCGTGCATGGCACGCGACAGAAGATGGACATTCTCAGCTGGCGTCAGCGCCCAGTGAGCAAAGAAATCCCCCTCGCGGTCGTTGACGACGGTGATCATGCGGGCATCTGCCAGGACGTCGCGGCCTTGCTCGGCGGCCGTCACCCAGCGCGCCGACTCCTTGTCGGCCAAGGCGCGCCGCTCATGCGGGATTTTTACCTTGCCTTTGCGCGTCCAAACGTTGCCGCCAGTAAGGCCAAGACAGACCCCGCTGTCGGCATCCACCGCCATCATCGCATGCAACAGCACGCCGCGAGCATTGCCCTTGCCGACTTTGCCCAGCCCGCGCCGCCGTCCCGCCTGGGTCTGGAACTTGACCTCGCTCGTATCCTGGATCGCCAGCACATGACGCCCGCTGACCGCAGTCCGCGTCTGCGCGCTCCAGCCCTCAATCAATTTATCGATCGTGACTTGGGGGTTGTTCACAAACCGCCAGAACGCCATATTGGCAGCCCAATCGCCCCGGGCCATCTGGCGCAAGCAGACGCTGCGCGTGCAAAGCATAGCCCGGAGAAGCGTCGCCCCCTTTTGTCGAGACGAACGTCCCCGAACTCACCCAAAGACAAATCCGGCTGCATCGCTGGCGCTCCTTCGAATCAAAGCGCCAGTGAGAGAATCATACAACATGCTGCAGAGACGCCACTTCTTGCTGCACCGAGTCAATCTGTCGCGCCCCAAAACCGTGTAGACACGCTAGCGCGAAAGCAGGGACGACAAGGATTTGCTTCTGCCCGAAAAAAATTCCCTTTCCCATGTCGATTCACCCCCTCCCGGATCGTCGTTCCCCATAGCGAGCCGGTCTTGCGGCGATCATCGCCGCGTCTCGCCCAACAGGAGTTTTCCGATGCGCTTCATGTATATCGTCACCTCGCCCCAGCCTCCGGGCCCGCCGACGCCGGCTCTGATGGAGGCGATGGGCAGGCTTGCCGAGCGGGAAATCAAGGCGGGCCGCATGATCGACACCGGCGGGCTGTTGCCGGTCGCGATGGGCGCCCAGGTCCGCATCACCGACGGCAAGCTCAACGTCGTCGACGGGCCCTTCGTCGAGACCAAGGAGATGATCGGCGGCTATGCGATCTTCGAGCTCCGCAACAAGGAAGAGGCGGTCGCCGCCGCCGTGGAGTTCATGCAGCTGCACAAGGAGCATATGCCGGGTTGGGAGGGAACCTGTGAGGTTCGCCCATTCGCCACCCCGGGCGCCGACGGCGGTTGTCAGGTCGATGTGTCCGCCTGCGCCTGATGCGCCGCGCGAACAGGGCGTTCGCAAGCGAAGTGGACGCCGGTTCGCGTGAAGAAAACGCGTCAGGACGAGAATCCAGGTCGGCGGCGATGACGGCCGCCGACATCCAGGCCACGATTCTTGCGGTGTGGCGCATCGAGCAGCCGCGGCTGATCACCAGCCTGTCGCGGATGCTGCGTGACGTGCCGCTCGCCGAGGACCTGACCCAGGAAGCGCTGGTCGCCGCGCTTGAGCATTGGCCGGCCGATGGCGTGCCGGAAAAGCCCGGTGCCTGGCTGATGGCGACGGCCAAGCGCCGCGCGCTCGATCATCTGCGCCGCAACCGCATGCTGGCCGAAAAGCACGGCGTGATCGCGCACGACCTGGCGCGGGAGCAGGAGACCATGCCCGACTTCGATGCCGCGCTCGACGACGATATCGGCGACGAATTGCTCCGGCTGATCTTCACCGCCTGCCATCCGCGCCTGTCGCGGGAGGCGCGCGCCGCGCTGGCGCTCAGGATGATCTGCGGCCTCACCACCGAGGAGATCGCGCGCGCCTTCCTGCAGGCGGAGGCGACCATCGCCCAGCGCATCGTGCGCGCCAAGCGCACGTTGTCGGAGTCAGGCCTTGCCTACGAGACGCCGCGTGGCGAGGAGCTGTCCGAGCGGCTCGCCTCCGTGCTCGAGGTCGTCTACCTCATCTTCAACGAGGGCTATACCGCGGCAAGCGGCGACGAATGGCTGCGGCCGCAGCTCTGCAACGAGGCGCTGCGCATGGGCCGCGTGCTGACCTCGATCGCACCATCGGAGCCGGAGGCGCACGGCCTGCTGGCGCTGATGGAGTTCAACGCCTCGCGGATGGCGGCGCGCACCGATGCGTCCGGTGAGCCGATCCTGCTGATGGACCAGAACCGTGCGCGGTGGGATCGCCTGCAGATCCGCCGCGGGCAGCTCGCGCTGGCGCGTGCCCGCGAGCTCGGCGGCGCCGGCGGCTTCTATGTGCTGCAGGCCGCGATCGCCGCCTGCCACGCCGAAGCCGGAACACCGGACGCGACCGACTGGCGCCGCATCGCCGCGCTGTACGGCGATCTCGCCGCGCTCTTGGATTCACCCGTGATCGAGCTCAACCGCGCAGTTGCGATCGGCATGGCCGAGGGGCCGCTTGCCGCGCTCGCGATCGTCGACGGCCTCACCGATGAGCCGGCGCTGAAATCCTATCATCTGCTGCCGAGCGTGCGCGGCGATCTGCTGAATAAGCTGAGCCGTTTCGCGGAGGCGCATGCCGCGTTCGAGGCCGCCGCCGCATTAGCCGGCAATTCGCGCGAGCGCGAGTTCCTCAAGCGGCGCGCCGCAATCGCTGCGCGTGCCGCGCAGGATCATGGCTGCCGCTGACGGCTCCGCGATTCCGGCGGAGCGAAACCATGTAGCCCGCATGAGCGAAGCGACATGCGGGTCTTTGCCACGAGCGACCCCGGGTGTCGCTTCGCTCACCCGGGCTTCACAAGGTTGCTGCGGGTCGTCGTGTCCGCGATTTCGACTCAAACCTGCGGCATGCTCGGACGAAATTCTCTCGGACCGGGAACTGCCACCATGACGAAGCCATCCGTGCTGGCGATCGGCCTCGACCCGACCTTCGTCGATCTGTCCGTCATGCCGCAGTTCACGCCCGAGCTGGTGCGCAGCTATCTCGACGCGCAGATCGACGGCCTGCGGACGCTCGGCTACGACGTCGAGAGCTGCCTGATCGACCTCGGCGATACGGCGGAAGCCGTGACGGCGGCGGCCCTCAACGCGCGCCGCTACGACTGCGTCGTGATCGGTGCCGGGCTGCGCGAGCCGCCGGAGCGGCTCTTGCTGTTCGAGACGATCCTGAATCTGGTGCACCGGCTCGCCCCCGATGCCGCCATCTGCTTCAACACCAGGCCGGCCGACACCGCCGCGGCCGTGCAACGCTGGGTCAGGCCGTAGGACGCCAGATGGGCGTCGCCTTGCGCCGGCGATCGGGCTCGGCGCGCTGCCCGCCGCCCAAGGCGGACACTCGGGCCGGCCCGATGCCGGCATTGGCCCGAGGCTCGCCGCGAAGGCCCGGCGGTTGTTGCCGGCGGCAACCTATGACACCATCCAGAGTCCGATTTGCTTTAGACTTTGGAAGCCTATGCCGCGCCGCAAATTTGCCTGGGAAAAGCTGACGGACGAGCAGTTGCTCGCGCAACCGCTCAATCGTCTGAGGGTTGCCGTCGAGGGCACCTGGCTCGCCGATTGTGTGAATACTCTCTATGAGGAGCTCGAGGAGCGCGGCATCCGGTTGCGGCCGCACACGTGGATCTCGAGCGAATGGTTCAGCCCGGCAGATGTGCCCGGCATCGCGATCCCGTTCTACCTCGCCCATCCCCGCCTGATGAAGCTCGAGAAGAAGATGATGCTCGACGTCGAGGGCGCCTCGTGGTCCGAATGCATGGCCATTCTCCGCCACGAGGCGGGGCACGCCGTGCAGCACGGCTACCAGCTGCAGCGCCGCCGGCGCTGGCAGCAGCTGTTCGGCCCGTCGTCGCAGCACTATCCGCGCTACTACCGGCCCAATCCGGCCAGCCGCAATTATGTTCAGCATCTTCGGCTCTGGTACGCGCAGAGCCATCCGGATGAGGACTTCGCCGAGACCTTCGCGGTGTGGCTGCGGCCGCGCTCGAACTGGCGGACGCGCTATGCCGGCTGGCCCGCGCTGAAGAAGCTCGAATATGTCGACGAGCTGATGGGCGAGATCGCCGGCAAGCGGCCGCTGCTCCCGACGCGCGAGCGGGTCGATCCGCTGCATACGCTCAAGCAAACGCTCGCCGAGCACTACAGGAAGAAGCAGGCATTCTACGCCTTCACGCCGCCGAAGACCTACGACCGCGATCTCTCCAAGCTGTTCTCCGCCGATCCGCGGCATTATCGGCGTCCGCCGGCCGCGGCCTTCATCAGGCGGCACCGCGCCCAGATCAGGCAGCTGGTGGCGCGGTGGACCGGCGAGAACCAGTTGACGCTCGATGCCGTGCTCGATGATATGATCTCGCGCTGCCGCGAGCTCAATCTGCGTGCCGTCGGCCCCGAGCAGAAGCTCGTGACAAACTTCACCATTCTGCTGACCGCCAAGACCATGCACGCGCTGTTCGGCCCGTCGCGCCGGAAATGGATCGCGCTATGAAACAGCTTCGCATTCTGGTGCTGATGCACCCGGATTGTGTGCCGCCCGACTCCAGCGATGGATACAGCGCGCGGGAGATCAACGAGTGGAAGACGGAATACGACGTCGTCAGCACCCTGCGCGCGGCCGGCCATGAGGTACGTCCGCTCGGCGTGCAGGAGGAAATCAAGCCGGTGCGCGACGAGATCGAGGGCTTCAAGCCGCACGTCGTGTTCACGCTGCTGGAGGAGTTTCACTACGACGTCGTGTACGACCAGCACATCGCGAGCTATCTCGAGCTGATGAAGATCGCCTATACCGGGTGCAACCCGCGCGGCCTGATCCTGGCGCGCGGCAAGGATCTGTCCAAGACGCTGGTGCACCATCGCCGGATCCCGGTGCCGGCCTTCGCCGTGTTTCCGATGCGCCGCAAGGTCAAGCGGCCGCCGCGTCTCGAGCTGCCGCTGATCGTCAAGAGCCTGAGCAGCGATGGATCGCTGGGTATCTCGCAGGCGTCGATCGTCGATACCGACGAGAAGCTCGCCGAGCGCGTCGCCTTCATCCATGAGCGGATCGGAACGGCCGCGATCGCCGAGCAGTTCATCGAGGGACGCGAGCTCTATGTCGGCGTGCTCGGCAACAACCGGCTGCGGGTGCTGCCGGTGTGGGAACTGAAATTCGGCAGCATGGGCGGCCCTGCCGCGCGCCAGATCGCCACCGAAAAGGTCAAGCACGATACCAGCTATCAGGAGCGCGTCGGGATTGTCGACGGCCCGGCCGAGGATCTCACGCCGGAACTATCCGCCCATATCCAACGGCTGGCGAAGCGCATCTACCGGACCCTGGGGCTCGATGGCTATGCGCGCATCGACTTCCGCCTGTCCACCAATGGCGTTCCGTATTTCATCGAAGCCAATCCCAACCCCGAAATCGCCAAGAGCCAGGAGTTCGCGACGGCCGCCGGGCATGACGGGCTGGACTATCCGGATCTCCTGCAGCGCATCGTGACGCTCGGAATAAGCCGCGCCAAGGCCGGCGCGTCGCTGGGCTGACTCGAGGCCGCTAGATCATGATGCGTTTCCACAGAATCGCATCATGATCTCATCTCCTTGTTTGAGCATGATCTTTTCGGAAAACCGGTTTCCACTTTTCCGGATCATGCTCTAAAGGCTGCGCTGCATCGGATGGCGTCGCGCATCCTTGGGGATGAACATCGCAAACGTTTCCCTAACGCGCGCGGCCGGCGTCACGGTGCCGGCGGTCGCGGAAACAGGGGCTGCCGTCAGATGAAACGCGTCCGGTTCCGGCCAGCGCCGTGCAAGGATTTCGTTTACCGAAACCGGCATGGCGAGCCCATCGCTGCGGCAGCTGTCGTAGACGTACAAACCGGCAAGAAAAATCGATACGACAACAAGGATCGTCCTGAAAATCGGCATTGTGCTTGCGCCTTCTTGATTGAGGCGAACAATGCCCGGTGACGGTGAACCGCGCGTTTAGTGCTGCGGCCGATCGGCCGATACGGTTCCCAACTCATGAATGGGCTTGCGTAAACGGCCCGCTTACCAATGCCTTCAAGGTTGCGGCAACCAGCTTTCCTCACCGGCGGGAAAGAAGTCTCTGGCATTGAAAGACCAACAACAAGACTGAGGAGGCACCATGTTCGTCGCCATTCGAGTCATGATCCTGATCGCCAGTGCATACGCCGGCTCGGCCGTTGCAGAGATGCAGTTTGCGCCGCTGCCGAGCCTTGCGGCGTCGTCCGCGCCGTAGCGCCGGCAAGCGAGGCGGCGCACCTTACGCCGGACTGGGCGCCACCTCGCCGACCCCGATCGCGCGGGCCGCGTTTTCCGTCATCCTCGTCGCCGTCAGGCGCAGGAAATACAGCGACAGTCCCGGGTTGCGCTCGCAAAGCTTCCTCAGTGCGCTGTCGCTGATCCAGAGCAGATCTACATCGGTCGCGGCTTGAGCGGTTTGCGTGCGGCGGCGCTCGAGCGAAAACAACCCGATCTCGCCGAACAGTTCACCCGCCGATACCCCGCGATCGATCTCGGGAAACGTGACCTCGCCGGACACGACCATGTACAGCAGGTCGGCGTCGTCGCCCTTCCGGAAGATCGTTTCTCCCGCCTTGAGATGCTTCGGCTGCATGAACGGCTGCAGCCAGTTCGGAGAAAGGTCCGTCGCTGCAGCACGCTTCGCTTTCCGAAGCAGCCGAACCATCTGGAACAGCAACACCACGTTCAGGGGCAGCAGAATGATATGCAGGATGAGCACCGGGTAGATCCGGTCGCCCAATCCATAGCTGATGAATGCCAGATTGCTGAATATCGCGACAGCGCGCAGGCTCAACATCGTACTCATGCAGAACGTCAGCAACACAAGCGCCGACGCCAGATAACCCAAACCATCGATCAACGTCATGACAACGCCCACTGGGAAACGAAAATTGCAAGCAAACCGATCTGAAAACGACCGGCAACATACACCAGTGCGCTCAGTTTCCTGAGCGGAAATATCGCCGGCCCACGCTTGCGGCGGTGCACGCGTCGTGACGCTGCCTCAGCTCGACGAACGCGCGCGCGAGGCGACGTGAATGGCGCGGGTCTTGCCGGATTTCGTTTTGGCGGCGACGACGGTCGGGCGCGCCTTGCCGAGCCGGGCCGCGCCCGGCGAGCTCCTTCTGAGCAGCAGCGCGAGCCGCTTGCGTGTGCGGCCGGCGACCGACCTTGCCGTCTCTCGCGCGGCCTCGGCCTTGCGGATGATCGTCGTCACCGCGGACGTCGGCGACGCCGCGACGAAGGCGACATCCTTCGCCTTCGAGAGGCCGCCTATGCCTTCGCACGGCGCTTCGCCCGGCAAGTCGATGCGGATGGCGAGCGTCTCGGCACGCTCGATCCAGTCCTCCGCCTTGGTGCCGGTGATGATCCGGACATAGTCGCGGGTCTCGCGCGGCAGCTCGCTCTGCCGGGCGAGCCATTTCTGGACGCGGCCGCTGCCGGCATTGTAGGCGGCCGCCGCCAGGCCGAGATTGCCGAAATCGTCGCGCAGCTTGCGCAGCAGTCTTGCGGATGCCGGCAAGGCCTGCAGCGGATCGAAGGGATCGTCGAGCCCGACTTCGGCCGCCGTCTCCGGCCATGAACTGCGCAACGCCCTGCGCACCGGCATGGCTGATTTCGTTCGAGCGAAAGCGGCTCTCCTGCCAGATCAGCCGCGCAAAGAACGCAACGGGGATTTCGCTCGCCTGCGCCGCGTCCTTCAGGCTGTGGCAGAATTTGTCGATCGCGGACAGCTGCGGCTCGGCCGCGGCATCGCTCGGCTGCGCCGCAGGCGCGGGCGTCTTGTCCGCGTCCGTCGCAGCGGGCGCCTCGCTGGCATCAGCGCTTTCGATAAAGCGCGCGGCAAACGGAACGGCGTCGGATGTCGCGTCGCGCGAGAATGTCGGGGCTTGGGTTGAGGCGTTGATCGAGCCGGGCGAACGATCGAAATCGAGCATCAAGACAAGAAACGCGGCAAGCGCCGCGATGACAAATCGCATTTGCTTCCAGAGACCTGAATTGTGATGTGAGTTGCGCGCAAATGCACTTCGGATCACGACTTTTTAGCGGGTCGATTGCGGCGAAGCCGCGAAATCAGCTGTTCCGCCGTGGAACTTCGCCGCTGTTCGCATTGGAACTTCGACGCTTTCCGTAGCTTTACGGAAGATGATCACGTTGGGATGCACGATGTTCCGACCGTTTTCCGTTGCACGTTTTGCGATTGCACTTTTGCTTGTGTCGGCCGCGCCGGCGGTGGCCGCGGGTCTTGATGCGGCCGCGATCAACGACGTGGCGGCGCCGCCGGCAAAATTGCCGGACCGTGGTCAGCTCAACGCCTTCGTTGCCAGGCTCGAGATCCTGCTCGACCGCGCGCATTTTTCTCCCGGCGAGATCGACGGCAAGCTGGGCGACAACGCGCAGAAGGCGCTCCGGGCGTTTGCCGACGCGAATGGATTGTCCTTCGACAAGGCGGTGACGCCGGAGCTCTGGAGCGGGCTCACAACCGCCAGCGAGGGGCCTGCGATCGTCAGCTACACGATCGTCGACGCCGACGTGAAGGGGCCGTTCGCGAAGAGGATTCCCGCGAGGATGGAGAGCATGAAGAGCCTGCCGGCGCTGGGCTATACCAGTCCGCGCGAAGCGCTCGCCGAAAAATTCCACATGAGCGAGGCACTGCTTCAGGCGCTCAATCCGGGACAGAAGTTCGACAAGGCCGGCGAGACCATTGCGGTTGCCAACGTCGTCGACGCCGGAAAACCGCCGCAGGTCGCGCGCGTCGAGGTCGACAAGACGCGGCAGGCGCTCAGCACGTTCGATGCAGCAGGTAAGCTGCTCGGCTTCTATCCTGCGACCGTCGGCAGCGCGGAGAAGCCGACGCCGAGCGGAACGCTCAAGGTGACGGCGATCAACAAGAACCCGACCTATCGCTACAATCCGAAATACGCGTTCAAGGGCGTCAGATCGAAGACGCCGTTCACGATCAGGCCCGGTCCGAACAACCCGGTCGGTGTGGTCTGGATCAACCTCTCGGGCGAAGGCTATGGCATTCACGGCACGCCCGATCCCGGCAAGGTCTCCAAGGCGGAGTCCCACGGCTGCGTCCGGCTCACCAACTGGGACGCGCAGCGCGTCGCGGCCGGTGTCGCGAAGGGCACCCCGGTTGCGTTCATCGATAGCGCGACAAGCTCAGCAACGGCGACGCGCTGACCTTGACGCAACATCGTTCACAGATCAGCAACCGACAGAAATGTTGGCGCGCTCGGCCGCGGGCCAGACGCCCGCGCGCTCGGGAGATGATGCGCAGCCGGCGAGCGAAGCGGCTCCGCTTTCCAAGCCTAGCGCAGGATTCGCTGGTATGCCAATGTCGCGTCGTGCCAAACCCGCAGGAGGTCAGCATGCGAACGATCATAACGAACATAGTGGGAGCACTCTGCGCCATCGCGATGGTCGCGAGCGCACACGCAGCGGTCAAGGAAGAGCCGGTCACCTATACCGACGGCGAGACCACGATGAAGGGCTTCGTCGTCTATGACGACGCGACCCAGGCCAAGCGGCCCGGCATCGTCATGGTGCACGAATGGTGGGGCATCACCCCGCATATCCATAACGAAGCGCGGAAGTTCGCGGAGCAGGGCTACGTGGCCTTCATCGCGGATATGTACGGCGACGCCAAGACTGCCGACAACCCGAAGGATGCCGGCGCGCTCTCGGGCTCGGTGATGAAGAACCCGAAGGTGATGGAGCAGCGCTTCAATGCCGCGCGCGAGCAACTCGCCAAGCAGGCCTCGGTCAATCCGCAGCGGATCGGCGCCGTCGGTTACTGCTTCGGCGGCGCGGTGGTGCTGAACATGGCGCGCACTGGCGCCGATCTTGCCGCCGTCGCGGGCTTCCACGCCTCGCTCGGTCTCAATACCCCCGCACCGGCGCCGGGCACCATCAAGGCGAAAATCCTGATCCTGAACGGCGCGGACGACCCGTTCGTGAAGCGCGAGCAGTATGATGCGCTGAAGAAGGATTTCGACGCCGCGAAGGCCGATTACCGTATCGTCGAGTATCCCGGCGCGGTTCACGCGTTCACCAACCCCGAAGCCACCGAGCTCGGCAAGAAGTTCAATTTGCCGCTCAGATACGACGCCAAGGCCGATCAGGAATCCAAGGCCGAAGCCGCAAAGCTGTTTGCCGCCAACCTCAAGAAATAAGCAAAAGGGCCACCTAAACGGTGGCCCTTTTCTTTGGCTGGTTCGGCCGCGGAAGTGGCAGGGCCGTGGTCTCGCTGGCGCGGCTGCGCCTTGAAGCCATGCGGAAGACGCAGCCGGGCGCGCGGATGCTGGCCGTCTCGCACGGTTGCCACGGGGCGCTCCCCGGCCGATGATGCGCAAAACGGATCAGAACAATCGAGAGGGAGCGAATGCGCGGGCGCCGTGTGCTGATGGAATCGTTCGTGTCGCACGGCGTGCGTCATATCTTCGGCAATCCTGGCACGACCGAAACGCCACTGCTCGACAGCCTGCCCGCATTTCCGCAACTCGAATACATCATGGCGCTGCATGAAGGTGTCGCGGTCAGCGCCGCCAGCTTCTACGCGCAGGCGTCGGGGCGTGTCACGGTCGCCAACCTGCACGTCGCTCCCGGCCTCGGCAACGGCATCGGCTCGCTGTACGGCGCGCTGAAGGCGGGTTCGCCCGTGGTCGTGACGGCCGGCCAGCAGGATACGCGAATGCGGCTGAAGAATCCGCTGCTCGGCCATGACCTCGTCGCGATGGCGGCGCCGGTGACCAAGTGGAGCGTGCAGATCGAGCGCGCCGACGAGATCGCGCCGATCATGCGCCGCGCGTTCAAGGTGGCGACCGATGCGCCGCAGGGGCCGGTGTTCGTGTCGCTGCCGATCGACGTCATGGAACAGGAGACCGCGGTCGATGCTCTGGCGCCGGACAATTTGTGGCGCTCGCCGCGCCCCGATCCGGCCGGCATCGAAGCGTTTGTCGCGCTGCTTCTGAAGTCGAAAAAGCCGGCCATCATCGCTGGCGACGACGTGGCACGATCGGGCGGCGAGCAGGCGCTGGTGGTGCTCACGGAAGCGATCGGCGCCACCGTGTGGTTCGAGGGGCTCCGCCATCACGCGCCGTTCCCGACCAGCCATCCGAGCTATCGTCAGTCGCTTCCGGGCGACGCAAGGCAGGTGCGCAAGGCGCTCGGCGATGCCGATCTCGTGCTGCTGGTCGGCGGCCCGTTCTTTGAGGACATCTGGTTTGCGCCTGGCGGCCACATCCCTGACGGCGCGTCCGTGCTGCAGATCGAAGCCTCGGCCGAGCGTCTCGCGCTCAACAACCGGCTCGATGCCGGCATCGTCGGCGACATCGCCGTCAGCGTCGGTGCCTTGACGGAGGCGGTGCGTGCAAAGGCCAGCGCGGACTTCAGGCAGGCCGCGCAGAACCGCAATGCCGCGCTGGCCGAATTGCAGGCGAAGGAGAAGGAGGCTTATCGCGCGCGGGTCGAGAAAAGCCGGGACCGGCAGCCGACCGCGATGCCGCGTGTCACCGCGGAGCTTCGTCGCGGCCTGCCCGATGATGTCGTCATCGTTGATGAAAGCATCACGGCGAGCCTCGATCTCGCGCGCGCCTTCGACTATCGCGGCTTCGGCGATTATTTCGGCGGCCGCGGCGGCGGCATCGGCCAGGGCCTCGCCGGGGCGATCGGCGTCAAGGTCGCGATGCCGGATCGTCCGGTGGTCGCGATCTCCGGCGACGGCTCGGCGATGTACGCGATCCAGGCGCTGTGGACCGCCGCGCACCACAGGCTTGCGATCGTGTTCGTGGTGCTGGCCAACCGCGAGTACCGCATCCTCAAGCACAATGTGGACGTCTGGCGCCAGAACTTTGAGGCCGGTACCCAGCATCCCTATCAGAACATGGACATCACCGGCCCCGCGCTCGACTTCGTGCATCTCGCGGCCGGCATGGGCGTCGAGGCGGTCAGGGTCGAGAAGGCCGACGACATTGCCGGTGCCGTCGCAAAGGCTGTCGCGGCGCAGCGGCCGTACCTCGTCGAGATCGCAATCGAAGGCAAGCGCTAGAGCATGATCCGGAAAAGTGCGAAGCGGTTTTCCGACAAGAACATGCTCAAACAAAGAGCTCATGCGCATTAATGATTCAGCCCAATTTCATCGTACTCTCATCGCGCTCGAGGAGTTTCTCTTGGCAGGCATTCTGGACGGCAAGGCCGCATTGGTGACGGGCGGCGGCTCCGGCATCGGCCGGGCGACGGCAATTGCCATGGCGCGTGAAGGCGCGCGCGTGGCGGTGTCGGACCTCTCGAAGGACGGCATCGAGGAGACGGTCGCGCTGATCAATGCCGCCGGCGGCCAGTCGATCGCGATCCAGGGCGACGTCACCGACGAGGCCGACGTCGCGAACATGGTGGCCCGCACGGTTTCGGCGTTCGGGCGCATCGATTGTGCGTTCAACAATGCCGGCGTTGCCGGGCGCTCCGTCGGCCCGCCCGGCCAGCGCATTCATGAACTCACGCAAGCCTCGGTGGCCAAGATGTTTTCGGTGAACCTGATGGGCGTGTTCCTGTGCCTGAAATACGAGGTCGCGCAAATGCTCAAACAGGGCGGTGGCGGCGCCATCGTCAATACGGCCTCGATCGCAGGCCTGGTCGGCCTCGCGACGTCCGGCCACTATGTCGCGACCAAGCACGGTGTCGTCGGGCTGACCAAGTCCGCCGCGATCGAATATGCCCAGGACGGCATCCGCGTGAATTGCGTCAATCCCGGATACATCAAGACGCCGATGACAAAGGAGACGATGGATGAACGCTACGACGAGATCATCGCCAAGGTGCCGGTCCGTCGCCTGGGCGTGCCCGAGGAAATCGCCGAAGCCGTGGTCTGGATGTGCTCGGACAAGGCGTCGTTCATGACCGGCGCATCGCACGTGGTCGACGGCGGCTACAGCGCCGCCTGATCTTCCGAAGGGCCTTTGTTTACGTTGGTGGCCCGGTTGTACAAGCATTCGATCATCGCGGCATGATGGCGGCGTTGATCTTCGTGGCCTCGGTGCTCTTGCTGCGAGTGATGCATCTCGGGCAATATGGCGCTTGGCAACGAAGAGCTTCGAGATTTGGTGTTCAAACTCAATCGCATTGTCGGTTTCATCATTTTAGCAGCGCTCGTCTACGGCGTGCTCCAGGCTTGCGAGTTACTTCCTGAGGGGGCACCTCGGCTGTTTCCTCAACGCAGCGGCTCGCCCGCGGCTTAAGACTGATGCTCCACATCCGAACGTCCGCTGCTGGACCCATAGCGGGTATCGTTTGACGCCGGTTTTGGTCGCCTCCTTCGGCAAACGGAACCGAAGCCGGTGCAGCCTGTTTGGTACGATTAGCCAAGGGAGGTCGGAATGAGGATCATTCTGATGACGACGATTGGCTGGGCGTTGTCGTGTGGATTCGCGCTAGCCCAGGCCGATCCCAACAAGGACGTGAACACGGCAACGGGGCGCTCGGCACCGGAAGAAAAAGGTCAATTGCAGCCACAAGGTTGGACCGGGCCACTTGAAACAAAATCAGGTGGTGCGCCGCCGGAAAGCCCGCAAGGTCAAAGCCCGCCGGGAATGCAGGGAGCGCCGGACGGATCGACAAAAACCGTGGTTGAACCGCGGAAGTAAGTCCCACGTCTTGTCTGTGAAAGGCCAGCTTCCCTTAGGGTGAACCGGCCCTCGAGCTCGCCCTTTGCAGCAAGCGGACATCGCGGCAGCGCGGAATGACGTCAGAGCTTGATCCAAGCGGACCCTGGCAGGCTTGCGCCAACCAGCCGTGCGTATCGATGGGTTGATCCGCTTCCGGCACTAACGTAGTCGTTCGCGATGAACGAACGTTCGGCCATCGCCAAGGCTGCAGCTCTTCCGGATACGAAAGCCATCCTGCTCGGGGTCGCATGCGGCCTCGGTGCGGCGCTGTGCTGGGCGCTCGGCTTCGTGGCGACCCGACACGGCCTGAAGGTCGGTTTCACACCGGTCGACCTGCTGATGCATCGCTTCCTGTGGTCGGGCATCGTCTTCCTGCCGCTCGTTGTGCGCGCCGGCCTCCGCGATCTCTGCGGCATCGGCTGGGGCCGCGGCATGGCGCTGATGCTGCTGGGCGGGCCGGTGATGTCGCTGATCAGCTATGCCGGCTTCATGTTCGTGCCGCTGGGGCATGGCAGCGTGATCCAGCCGTCCTGCGCGACGCTGGGTGGATTGTTTCTCGCGGTCGTCTTGCTGAAGGAAGCGGTCTCGCTCTCGCGGGCAGCCGGCGCTGTCGTCATCGTCGTCGGCCTTGCCGTGATCGGCAGCGAGTCGATCGGCCATATGGGGCCGAGCGCCGTGATCGGCGATTTGATCTTCGTTGCGACCGGCTTGATGTTCGCGGGCTTCGCCACGCTGGTGCGCTATTGGCGTGTCTCGGCGTTCTCCGTGGCCAGCGTCATCAGCGTGCTGTCGCTCTCGCTGTTTCCACTCTATGCCGTCTCGGGTGGGCTCGCTCGCGATGCGGCCATCGGCCTGCATGAAAACACGCTGCAGGCCATCGCCCAGGGCATCCTGGCCGGGCCCGCGGCGATGTATTTGTTCGCGGTGTCGATCCAGCGCCTGGGCGTTGCCCGCGCAGCCGTATTTCCTGCGACAGTGCCGGTGCTGACCCTGCTGTTGGGATGGCTCCTGATCGGCGAGCCACCAACCACGCTGCAGGCGGCCGGATTGGCCGCCGTGTTGGCCGGATTCTATCTCGCGCAGCGGCAGCGCTAGACGTCTTGCCCGTCCTGATTGGCGCGCGGTCGCGGCGGCGATTGACAAGCAAGCGAGGGATCGCGGATGGTGCGGCTCTCCGCCGTGTCGCAATGAGACGCCGATGCAAGTTCAACGTTTGGCGCTGCCGATGCTTGCAGGGCTCGTGCTTGCAGCTTCGGCTTTGTCGGGCGCAGCCCGGGCGCAAGGCGCCGCCGAGCCGATGCCGCAGACCTCGCAGTGGCAGACCTGGCAGTGGCAGACCTCGACGCCGGAAGAGCAGGGGATGGATTCCGCCGCGCTGGCGCGGCTCGTCAATTTTGGCGCGGACCACAGTCTCGATAACCTTCTGATCGCGCGGCACGGCCGGATCGTGCTCGACGCCTATTATGCGCCCTACACGCCGGAGATCCCGCATCTGTTCAATTCCGTCACCAAGGCGGTGACCGGCACGCTGGTCGCGATGCTGCTCAGGGATGGCGTGCTCGACAGCCTCGACCATCGTATGGTGGATTTCTTCGGCGATCGCAGCATCGCCAATCTCGACGACCGCAAGCGGGCGATCACGGTCCAGACCATGCTGGACATGACCTCGGGAATGGCCTGGACCGAAGGCGTTGAGGGTGGCCGACCGGACTCGCTGATCGAGTGGGGGCGCAGCCCTGATGCGATCCAGTTCATCCTCGACCGCCCGATGGCGAAGGCGCCGGGCGAGGCGTTTGATTATAACACCGGCAATGCGCAGCTGTTGGCTGCGATCATCAACAAGCTCACCGGCATGAGCGCGCGGGACTACGCGGTGACCAAACTGTTTCGCCCGCTCGGGATAGCCGCGCCGTACTGGCACAGCATCGGTCCCGGACTGACGCAGGGCGGCGGCGGGCTTCAGCTCGCGCCGCGCGACGCGGCCAGGATCGGTCTGCTCTATCTGCATGACGGTGAATGGGACGGGCAGCGCTTGCTGCCGACCGGCTGGGTCGACCGCATCAGGCATGCGACGACGGAGATGCACGCCTCGTTCGACTCATCGTTGCGCTACGCCAATTTCTTCTGGGTCATGTCGCAGCGGCAGGTTGTCATGGCGGTCGGCGACCGCTGCCAGCTCCTCATGCTGTTTCCCGCGCTCGACATCGTCACGGTCGTGACCGCGCGCGACTATTGCTCGTTCGGCAGAATGGCCGACGAGATTTCGGGCGCGGTCAAATCCGACACGGCGCTGCCGGTGAACTCCGTCGGCGGCAATCAGCTCGCGGGCGCGTTGCGCGATATCGCAACCGAAAAGCCGTCGACGGTTGGTGCCGTGCCCGAGACGGCCGCCGCCATCTCCGGCAAGACCTGGCGCTTCCCGGCCAATGGCTTCAATTTGCGGGCACTAACGCTGCATCTGACGGATCAGCCCGCGCACTACGAACTCGAAACGTCGACGCCGGATCCGGCGAGGCCGGTGACGACCCTGGCAGGACCGATCGGGCTCGACGGTGCCTACCGTCTCGGTCAGCCAACGGCGCTCGGCGTGATGGCGCTGAAGGGGACGTGGCAGGACAACGAGACATTCGCGATCGACCTGCGTCTGGTCGGCGGCGATACCGACCGCCGATGGCTGCTGTCATTCGATGGCGGCAAGGCCCGGCTCAGCGGCAAGGATCGCTTCGGCCGCGACGTTAAGGCCGACGCTGAAGCGCCGGGCGCGCAATAGCTCGAGCGCGGGCCGCGTCCCTGTCCATTTCGGGCACGTGAAGCTCGGCTTCCTTCGCGTCGTCCCGGCGAAGGCCGGGACCCATACGCCGCGGCGGACGTTGTAGCTGGGACTGGTCGTTGCAATAGTGCAGAAGGCGTCGTGCCCGCGCAGCGACCTTGGCGGCATGATCGCAGGAAATCACGACCGGCGCACGCCAACACGCACACCGCCATGGCAGACGGCCGCGCGAATCGACAATGCTAAGGAAACTATGCGCCCGAGGCTCTCAGCGCGGCGGCGACCTTATTGGTCCACCTTCGGCGTCTTGCCCGCAATGTCGAGGCCGAACCGGAGCGCGCGCTCCTGGCGCTCTTCCGTCAGCAGCTTCAATTCCCGTTCCAGCGACCGCGCCACCTCGTCCTGGGTTTCCTTGGAGCGGCGACGGGAGTCGCCTTGCGGTTTGGCCGGTTCGGCAGTCACGGGAGAAACCCTTGTCATCACAGTGTCACAGGCCCTGATGGCACGGCGGGAGTCGGGGCGACAATCAAAAAGAATTCAGTGGGTGCATCTTTGGAAGGTTTGCTGTGCGTCTGATTCAAATTTGGGCAGAAAATTCTCTTAAGTGTTGTCTCGAATGGAGCCGGACCCCTTCGGCCCGCCGTCTCATCAATTCGGATAAGAGAGCCCGGTTCCGACGAAATCATTTCCGGATTCGCACGAAGGCGTCCTGAAACCGACAAGGTCTAACCTTAGTAGCGTTGTGAAGGACGGCTGCCTGGTGAGACGCTGAGGACTGCGGTGGTGAGATTCACGACCTGGGTCGAGAGGTTGGTCGGTCCTGCTGAGACGTTGGGGATGATCCCGGAAATGAAGAAGTTGAATGCTGTGCCTTATGTCTGGGCGGCCGCGCTGATTGCGGTCGCGATCTGGGGCGTGAGCGGCACCCCGCAGACGGCACACACCTCTGCCAGCACCCATCTGGCCCGGGTGCGCTAGAGCTTCGGCCGCAGCGAGCGCTGCATATCCATCGTGTAGGTGTAGCGCCCCTCGGGGTGCGTGGTGATGGTGACCTCGAACAGTTCCTCGCGCTGGCCGTAGTAGCGACGTACCACGGTGAGCGCCGGCGAGCCGGTCTTGACGCCGAGCGCCCTGGCGATCGGCGCCGGCATGCCCCGCACGAAGATTTCCATCTGCGCGCGCTCGGTGACCTGGCCGTACATCCTGGCAATCTGCTCATGCACCGGGGTGCGGCCGTGGTCGGGCCGGGTCACGACATCGGCGAACCTGCGCAGCACGTAGATCTCGGCCCAGCCGAGCGGGGCTGCGAACTGGTCGGAGCGGCGCACCGCCTCGATCAGGAACCAGCTCTTGCCGGGCTCGCATTTCAAGAGCCCGGCCAGCTTGCGGTCGGCGACGATGTCGCTGCTCGCAACGACCTCGCGGTAGGTTTCGTTGGAATAACGCAGCCACTCGCCGAGCGACTTGACGCTGTGGGTGAACAGCACCGGCGGCTCGGATGCGATCACCACCGAGCCGAGGCCGGCGCGGCGCACGATCAGGCCCTGGTCGATCAGGATGCGCAGCGCCTCGCGCACGGTCTGCCGGCTGGCCTGATAGCTCGCCATCAGCTCGGTCTCGGTCGGCAGCAGATTGCCGACCGCATAGGTGCCGAGCCGGATGTCCTTCTGCAGTCCGGTGGCGATGTCGCGGTAACGGGACGATCGCGCTCGGTCCGGTTGTTCAGACATGGCGGATCACTGGTATGCCGTATGGCAGACGACCGGATGTCCCGATTGCATCGACTGCAGCGCAGCCTCGAACGCGGCGAGCGTCGCCAGCACGTCTGCCTCGAGCACCGGGAACGGCTGCTTGCCTTCGACGGCGTCGGCAAAGGCCGATAGTTCCGCGGTGAGGGTGTCGATTGCCGGATAGCGCGTCGTCGCAGGCGCCTCGCCGGATTTCCGCAGTACCATCGTCTGTTCGTCGAGCACCTCGGCGGATCCCTTCGTTCCGAACACATGCACGCGCCAATAGAACGGTGTTGCGCGAATTGTCGCAAGGGTTGCGCTCACGCCATTCACAAATTCAATCGCCAAGGTTGCAGTGTCGAGCGGCGGCGGTCCGGCCTCGCGCGCACTCAACCGGGCATAGACCTGGCGCGCGGGACCAAGCAGGTTGACGAAGCCGTGGAGCACATGCAGCCCCGCGCCGGTCAGGCCGCCGCCCGGCGATTCCTCGGGCGACAGCCGCCAGCCTTGCGTGATGCTCCGCGAGTTCTCGTTGCTATTGTGACCCTCGACATGCAGGATGGTGCCGAGCTCGCCACTGGCTGTGATCGCGCGCAGCGCCTGCATCGACGGCCAGAACCGGCGGTTATGCCCGACCGCGAGCACCACGCCGGCGCTGCGGCACGCCGCGAACATCTCTGCGGCATCGGCGCGCCGAAGCGCCAGCGGCTTCTCGCAAAACACCTGCTTACCGGCGCCGGCTGCCGCGATCACCTGGCCCTTGTGCAGCGAATGCGGCGTCGCCAGCAGCACGGCATCGATGCGAGGGTCGGCGAGGACATCGTCCAGGCTCGCCGCGATGGAGAGGCCGTGCGCCTCGCAAAAGCCGGCGGCGCCGTTGGCGTCGGGTTCCACCGCTCGGACGATCCTGAGCCGCGGCTCGTTGCGCGCGGCCCGGACCAGTGCGCGGCCCCATCGACCGAGGCCTGCGATCGCACAGTTGATCATGATTGTCCCTCACCGTGGCCGCGGCCGGCCCGGATCGCCTCGATGACCGCGGCGCTGTCGTTGTCAGGGCCTTGAAGTGCGATCGCCGCGCGCAGCAGTTCGGCCTGCACCGAGGTTAGCGGTAAGGGCAGGCCGTGCCGACCGGCCTCCTGCAGGATCAGTTCGGCATCCTTCAAGGTCTGCGCGATATGCGATTGCGGCGAGAAATCCCGCGCCAGCATCTTCGGCCCCTTGCTGTCCATCGCCTTGGAATATGCCGCCGATTGCCGCGCGGTCGCGAGGAACGCCGCGCCGTCGAGGCCGAGGCTTTCGGCAAAGGCGATGCCCTCGGCCAGCGCGGCGCGGTTGTTCTGCAGGATCAGATTGATGGCGAGCTTGGTGCGGCTGGCATTGCCGATCGCGCCGACATTGACCCGCTGCGGGCAGAGAATATCGAGCGTCGTCGCGGCGGCGTCGATGATGTCGGCATCGCCGGCGACCAGCGCGGTGGCCGCGCCCGCCCGGACCTCGGCACTGGTGCCCGAGATCGGCGCTTCGATGAAGGCGAGGCGCGAGCGGGAGGCGAATTCGGCGATTGCCACGATCTCACCCGGCGCGCAGGTGGTGGTGCAGATGACGCGCGGCGGCGGCGTCGCGTTGGCGAGGTCCGGCAGCAGCGTCCTGACCTGGGCCGCGTCATACACCGCGATGACGATGGTCCGGCAGCGCGCCGCGACGTCGGCGGCGAACGCTGCGAACTCGGCGCCGCTGGCTCTCAGGCCATCTGTCTTCGCCGCGTCGATGTCGAAGCCGATCACCCCGATGCCGGCGTCGATCAGCCGCGCGGAAAGCGCCGATCCCATCAGCCCCAGGCCAATCATGCCAACGGGTGTCTCGCAAGCCATGATGCGACGCCGCCTCGCTTTATTGCGGCTGGATGCCGGCCGCCTTGACCTCCGCCGACCAGCGCACGACCTCGCTCCTGACGAAGGCGCCGAACTCGGCCGGCGCGAGCGGCGCCACCATCACGCCGACATCGGCGAGCTTCTTCCGCGTCTCCGGCATCGCGAGGTACTTCGCACACTCGGCGTAGAGCTTGCTGACCACGGGTTCCGGCGTGCCCGCGGGCGCGAACAGGCCGTACCAGATCGTGGCCTCGAAGCCCGGCATCGCTTCGGCGAGCGCGGGCAGGCCGGGCGTCAGCTCGTTGCGGGTCGCCGACGTCACGGCGATGCCGCGCAAGGTGCCGCCCTGCATCTGCGGGATCGCGACCGAGAAGTCGCCGAAGGTGAGATCGATCACCCCCGCCATCACGTCGGTCATCGCCTGCGGGACGCCGCGATACGACGCCGCGACCAGCGACAGGCCGCCGCGCGATTGCAGCTGGGCGATCGAGATCTGCGATGCGCCGGAACCGTAGCCCGCGGTCAGGTTGGGATTGGCCTTGGCGTAGCTGAGGAACTGCGGCAGGTCCCTGGCCGCGAGCTTGGGATTGACCAGCAGCACCATCGCCGTGGTGGTGGTGCGGATGACAGGTGCGAAATCCTTCACCGGGTCGTAGGGCAGGCTCTTCAGCGTCGCGACGTTGCTGGCATGGGTGGTGTTGGTGCCCATCAACAGCGTGTAGCCGTCGGGCGCGCTGCGGGCGACCTCCTGGGCGCCGATGCTGCCGAGCGCGCCGGCGCGGTTCTCGATCAGCACGGTCTGGCCCAACGCGTCCTGCAGATGCTGGCCGACCAGCCGCGCAACGTTGTCGGGGCCGGCGCCGGCCGGGAACGGCACGATGATCTTGAGCGGCCGTTGCGGGAAATCGTCCGCGGCGAAAGCCGGCAGGATGGAAAGCGTCGCAAGCAGGACTGCGAGCAGCCCCAGCCGTAACTTCATCCCGGTCTCCTCCCGTGTCTGCTTTTGCAGATTTATACGGACAAATACATCAGAAAGGCAAGCGTTATGCCCGCTGGAATGTTGAGGTGTGTCATATTTATCCGTATAAATAGCCCATTCAGGGAGCCCGACGACGATGGTGGACATCAGCGATCTCCATGCGCGCGGACTGCGCCGGCGCCAGAAGATGTTCGGCGAGGTCGATGTCGCCAAGCGGATGGCGGCTGCGGGTGACTTCGGCACGCCGCTGCAGAACATCATCAATGCCTATGTCTACGGCGACGTCTGGGAGCGTAGCGGGCTGTCCGACCAGATCCGCAGCCTCGTGATGCTCGGCATCACCGCGGCGAGCAGCAAGCCCGCCGAGTTCCGCGTCCATGCCAAGGGCGCGCTGGCCAATGGCTGCACCGCCGCGCAGGTGCAGGACGTGCTGCTGCTGGTGGCGATGTATTGCGGCATTCCGGCCGCGATCGAGACCAGCAAGATCGCAGCCGAGGTGTTCGGCGAGGCGCCGCCGGAGGGGTAGGGCACCGGCCTCTGCCGTGATAGGGACGTTGCCGACCGCGACCGGCAACAGGATCTGCCCATGTCCGCCTTCCCGACCTCGACCACCGTGCTTGATTCCGTATTGTTTCGCGATGCCTTCGGCACGCGCGAGATGCGCGAGGTGTTTTCCGACCTGCGGCTGATCGAGCGCTATGCCGAGGTCGAAGTAGCGCTGGCCAAGGCCGAAGCGCGCTGCGGCGTGATTCCCGCTGAAGCCGCCGCGGAGATCGCAAAACGTACCGATGTTGCCGCGCTCGATTTCGATCTGCTGCGGCAGGAGACCGACGTCGTCGGCTACCCGATCCTGCCGCTGGTGCATCAGATGGCCAAGCAGTGCGGCGAGGCCGGCCGCTACGTTCATTGGGGCGCGACCACGCAGGACGTCATGGACACCGCCGTCGTGCTGCAACTGCGCGATGGATTGAAGATCATCGAGGACGACATCGGTGCGCTGCGCGGCATCCTCGCCGATCTCTCGAAAAAATACCGCGACACGCCGATGGCCGGCCGCACCCATCTGCAGCAGGCGCTGCCGGTGACGTTCGGCTACAAGACCGCGATCTGGCTAGCCGCGTTCGATCGCCACGCCGCGCGGCTTGTGGAGCTGAAGCCGCGCGTGCTGGTCGGCCAGTTCGCCGGCGCCGCCGGCACGCTGGCCTCGCTCGGCGACAAGGGATTCGAGGTTCAGCGGGCGCTGTGCGAGGAACTCGGGCTCGGCGTGCCCGTCGCGACCTGGCATGTCGCGCGCGACGGTCTGGCCGAAGCGGTGAATTTCCTCGCGCTGGTCACGGGAACGCTCGGCAAGATCGCGCTCGACATCATGATCATGGCGTCGACCGAGTTCGCCGAGGTCTACGAGCCGTTCGTGAAGGGGCGCGGCGCGTCCTCGACCATGCCGCAGAAGCGCAACCCGATCTCGTCGGAGCTGATGCTCGCCGCCGCCAAGGCGGTGCGCCAGCATGCCGGCCTGATGCTGGATGCGATGGTGCAGGATTTCGAGCGCGCCACCGGTCCGTGGCACGCCGAATGGATGGCGATCCCGGAGAGCTTCGTGCTGACCGCGGGCGCGCTGCACCAGGCGAGGTTCGCGCTTGGCGGTCTGATCGTCGACGAGCAGCGGATGGCCGACAATCTCGACATCAGCCGCGGGCTGATCGTGGCCGAAGCCGTGATGATGGGCCTCGCGCCCGCGATCGGCCGGCAGGAGGCGCATGACGTGGTTTATGACGCCTGCCGCCGCGCCAACGACGAGGGCCTGACGCTGGCCGAGGCGCTGGCGGCGGATGATCGCGTTGCCAGCCGGATCGATCGGGCGACGATCGACCGCCTCACCGCGCCGAAAAACTATCTCGGCCTGGCGCCGCAGATGGTCGACCGGGTGCTGGCCTCGGTGAAGCGGTAAAATTCGAGGCAATTGCTCGCCGTCGCGTGATCGGGCGCGGCGGGCAGGAACCTTGCGGATGCGGATCGAATTGGACTACGAATCCCGAGGGTTCCTCAAACGACACGGCGCTTCATGACCGCACATCAACGCAACCTTTCCGCATCGATCGATCCCGTGAAGCTCGACCGGCTCGCCGAAGTCGCGATCAAGGTCGGCCTGCAGCTGCAGCCGGGGCAGGATCTCCTGCTCACGGCGCCCGCCGGAGCGATGCCGCTGGTGCGGCGGGTGGTGGAGCATGCCTACAAGGCCGGTGCGGGTCTCGTGACGCCATTCTTCTCGGACGAGGAGCTCACGCTGGCGCGCTACCGCTACGCCAACGATGCGAGTTTCGATCGCGCCGCAAGCTGGCTCTATGAGGGCATGGCGAAGGCGTTCGGCGCCAACACCGCGCGGCTTGCGATCGTCGGCGACAATCCGATGCTGCTGTCGGGCGAAGACCCGGTCAAGGTGGCGCGCGCCAGCAAGGCCAATTCGATCGCCTACCAGCCGGCACTGGAGAAGATCGTCAATTTCGACACCAACTGGAACATCATCGCCTATCCGAGCACGTCCTGGGCCAAGCAGGTGTTCCCCCGACGATGCCGAGGACGTCGCGGTGGCCAAGCTTGCCGATGCGATCTTCTCCGCCTCCCGCGTCGATCAGGATGGCGCCGTCGCCGCCTGGGCACAGCACAATGCGAAGCTCCGCGAGCGCACCGAATGGCTGAACGGCCAGCGCTTCCACGCGCTGAAATATTCCGGACCCGGCATGGACCTCACGATCGGCCTCGCCGACGGTCATGAATGGGAGGGCGGTGCGTCGACTGCCAAGAACGGCATCGTCTGCAATGCCAACATCCCGACCGAGGAAGTCTTCACCACCCCGCACTGCCGCCGCGTCAGCGGCCACGTCGTCAGCTCCAAGCCGCTGTCCTATCAGGGCACGCTGATCGACAATATCTCGGTCAAGTTCGAGGAAGGCCGCATCGTCGAGGCCAAGGCCTCGCGCGGCGAGGAAGTGCTGAAGAAGGTGCTCGACACCGACGAGGGCGCGCGCCGCCTCGGCGAGGTCGCGCTGGTGCCGCATTCCTCACCGATCTCGAAGAGCGGGCTGCTGTTCTTCAACACGCTGTTCGACGAGAACGCCGCCTCGCACATCGCGCTCGGCCAGTGCTACTCGAAATGCTTCGTTAATGGCGACAAGCTGACGCCGCAGCAGATCGCCGAGCTGGGCGGCAACAAGAGCCTGATCCATATCGACTGGATGATCGGCTCCGCCCACACCGATATCGACGGCATCCATGCCGACGGTCGCAGCGTGCCGGTGTTCCGCAAGGGCGAGTGGGCGTAAGGGGGCCGACGCTCTTCACCTCGCCCCGCGTGCGGGGAGAGGTCGGATCGCATCTTCAGATGCGATCCGGGTGAGGGGGCGCCTCCGCGAATGCAGCTGTCACCGAATATGTGGAGAGGCCCCTCACCCCAACCCTCTCCCCGTAAGAACGGGGCGAGGGAGCGCAATCCCGTCGCCGTCGCTACCGACCCAATCTCATCGCGCTCTACTGAAACCTCCGCCCCCGCGCGGCGAGCAGGTCGCCGCGTGGCGCGCTGAAGCGGCAGGTCTCGTGCTGCGGCCGGAAGCCGAGCCGGCGATAGATCTTCAGCGCGGGAGCGTTGCGGCTCGAGACGTTGAGCCAGCACGGGTGCTCGACCGATACGTCGTGTGCGGCCAGCACGCGATAAACCAGCAGCTGGCCGAGCCCGCGTCCCTGCCGCACCGGGTCGACGGCGACCGACTCGATCCACATCGAGTTCCGCTCCAGTTCAGTCAGGCAGAAGCCCGACATCTGTCCATCCTCCGACGCGATCCAGACTTCGCTCTCGGTCAGGACCTGCGCCATCTCTTCCCGCGAGTACAGGCGGAAGGCGGCGTCCGACGCATAGGCGGCGTTATGGATGCGCGCGACCTCGCCCGCGCAGGCGGTGACGTCGCTGACCTGCTCGATGGTGGCGCGCGCGGCCGCGAGCGTGCGCGCCGGCTGCAACGGCTCGACGCACTTCATCCCGATCTCGGACTCGACATGAACAAAGCCGAAGGCGGCCACGAAGGCCATTCCGGCCGGCCAGTCGCTGCTCACCAGCGTCTGAACGGTGAGATCGGCGTCGGCGTCGATCGCAAGCACCTCGTCGAACAGCGCGAGGCCAATCCGGCGGCGGCGCATCTCGGGCGCCACGACGATCTTGAGGAATCGGGTGTGATGCGCGCCCTGGTCGCGCAACGACGACTCGGCGAGGCCGACGAGCACGCCATCGCGCTCGGCTACGCGAAAGTCGCGCCCGCCGCGGTTCTGCGGCAGCTTCAGGAACTGGTCCCATTGCGGCAGCGTGACAGGGCCTAGCCGCGGTTCCACCGCGGCTGCCTTTGCGTAAAGTTCGACCACCGCTTGCGCATCAGCCTCTCGAAGCGGCCGGATGGTGATGCCGTCATCCATGAGTCGAGAGCTTACCCGATATCGAGCCGATAGACATCCTTTGCCGTCTTCAAGAACAACGCCGTCTTTTCGGCTTCGCTATATTGTGATGCAAGCCGTTTAAAGGTGTTGAAGATGACCTGGTAGCTGCATTGCCCCTTATCAGGTGGGAAGTTGCTCTCGAACATGCAACGGTCCGGACCGAACGCCTCGATGCAGGTCTCGACATAAGGCCGCCAGGCGGCAGCAAGTTCCTCCGACGAGGGCGGCCTGGGGCGGAGGTGGAAGTCGTAGCCGAGCAGGCACATCGCCAGCCCGCCGAGCTTGACCACGACGTTCGGGCATTTGGCGATCTCCTGGATCGACGCCTGCCAGACCGGAAAGGTCTCCGTGCGCTTGCCGGCGAAACGGCCGGTGCCGACCGGCCCGCCGCAATGATCGAGCACGATCCGAGTGTCGGGGAAGGTGCGGGCGAGGTCGGTCAGCTCGCCGATCTGCGGGTGGAACAACCAGGCATCGAAGCTGAGGCCGAGCGGTGCCAGGCAGGCGAACCCCCTACGAAAGGTGGAGTCCAGCAGAATGCCCTTCGGACGGTTCGCGTACATATGCGCGACGTTGGGGTCTTCATCCCAGGCCGAGGAGTGGCGGATGCCGCGGAACCGGCCGTTGCCGGCGGCAATCTCCGCCTCCAGCACCGCCTTGGCCTGATCGCCGATCAGAAGGTTAACGTGGCTGACGATGCCGGCGCAGATCGCCGCCTTGCCGTAGCCGCCGCTCGCCGCCATCGCCGCGACGCCGTTGGCGAACTCGACCTCGCCGACCGGACGGAACGCCTCCGGACCGTCGGCGCGGTACATCGACCGGCAATCGACATAGACGGTGGCCACGATGTTGTGGCCGGACGCGATGTCGTCGCGCATCTCCTCGATCAGATAGCGCAAGCCCCCGCGGTCCCAGAGATGGTGATGCGGATCGACGATCGGACGGGCCGGATCGATGATCTCCTCGGTGTATTGGGCGAGCCAGTCTTCGCGCGGATTGGCATAGAGCCCGCTGGCGGAGGCGGGCAGAGTGCTGGCCATGGATGATGCTCCCTGTTCTTGCTCTTGTCGGCCGCCGATACGATGTCGGCTTTGGGGAGGATAACGAGCCGCGCAGGAGCGCGTCAAACCGGGCCTCTGCCTGAGGAGGCATGCGTACGTCTGCGCGTGCCGGTCACCCCGACCGTATTGCCGGTCGCGACCATGTCATCGACTGAGCTTGCCTCGCCGACGCCGGCGATGCCTGCTCGGTGCGCCAGGTGATGATGACCGAGGCGATGACAAGAAGCGCTCCAAACAACATCGTGACGGAAAACGGCTCGCCCAGAATCAGCGTGCCGAGCAGCACGGCGATGATCGGGTTGACGAAGATGTAGGTCGAGACCATGAACGTCGACACATTGTCGAGCAGCCAGCGAAATGCCGTGAAGCCGATGACGCTGCCGGCGATGGCGAGATAGATCACGGCCGCGAGCGAGGGCGCCGAAACGTCGCGCGGCGAGAAGCCTTCCAGTTCACCCGACGCAAGACTGATTGCAAACAGGACCGCGCCGCCGATCGACAGTTGCATGCCTGACGACAATGTTGGCGAACCATGATCCGAAGTCCGACGCGACAGCACCGTGCCCACCGCCCAGGAGAACGCCGCAGCGAGCAGCAGCAGAATGGGAAGGATACTGAAATGGCCCTGTTCGGCCGATTGCCAGCCCACGATTGCCACACCAGCAAGGCCGGGCAGCAATGCGGCCAGCGTCACGGTCGCGGGACGCCGGGTTTGCGGATACAGGAAATCGATGAGCAACACCCAGAACGGGATCGTAGCCAGCATGATCGCGGCGATGCCGGACGGAACCGATTGCTGGGCATAAGCGAGAACACCATGGCAGCCGACGAAGAACAGCACGCCGCAGAGTGCTGCGGTCAGCCAGTTCCACCGCGAAACGCGCGTGACGTCAGCCCCGTTCAGCGCGATCAGGATCAGGCCGCCGCCAAGCGAGCGAAGGCCCATCAGCAGGAACGGCGGGATCGACTTCAAGCCGAGCGCGATCGCGAAGTAGGTGGAACCCCAAAGCAGATAGATGGCGGCGAACGCGCCGACAATCAAAAGGCGCTTGGGCATACGGGGCTCCCGAGCTAGATTCTAACCCCTTAATGGGTTATCAAATCCAACCCATTAAGGGGTTATGCGTTCCGGAGGAGTTGCTGGACCATGCCGCGCGTTCCTTCGCCTGAGGCGTCGTCCCGGGAAGAGCTCAGCATCAAGTTCGTCAATACGGTCGCATGGCGTCTCCGCGACCTGGTTGAGGATCGGATCGCGACCTCGGATTCCATTCTGAAATGGCTGGTCGATGCCGAACTGGCGGATAGCCGGATCGCCGCGCAGCTCAGGGCGCGATGGAAAGCCTCACCGCACGAGGCCGATGCCTTTCTGAATGCGGCGCATGGTCTGCGCGAGGCGCTCTACAGGATCTTTATCGCCCGCATCGGAGGCGGCCGGATCGATCCGACGGCGCTGGCCGATATCAACCGATACCTTGAAGCCGCGTTGGGCGGTGTTGCGCTCGCACCTGTCGGCGACACCCTGCGGTGGCTGCCGACAGCCGGGAAAGTTGCGCCCGAGACGCTGCTCAAGCCGATCGCATGGTCGGCGGTGAGCCTTCTGACCGGGCCCCGTGCGCTGAGGGTGAAGCAGTGCCAGGATGAGCGGGGTTGCGGTTGGTTGTTCGTTGACGAGAGCCGTACTCAGAACCGGCGGTGGTGCTCGATGGGCGATTGCGGCAATCTTGCCAAATCGCGGCGGCACTACCGGCGCAGCCAGGCGGCGGAGGAATGAGTGCGTTGAGCCTCACACCCCATCGAGGATGATCACCGTCGGCGTCGCCGGCAGGGTGTCGCGCGAAATCCGCAAAGTGCGCTCGCCGCCGCGGCGATCGATCTCGAACTGCTGGCCGATCAGGTGCATGAACTCGTCGAGCGGGGTGGCGAAGCGGTGCATCGGCAGCACGACGGCGGCGCGCAATCGCCTGGTGATCTCGGAGATGCCGTCGAGCGACATCGTATAGGTGCCGTCGATCGGCACCATCACGATGTCGAGCCGGCCGATCGCGGCGAAATGGCTGTCGTCGAGTTTGACGTGGAGGTGGCCGAGATGGCCGATGCAGAGGCCGGCGACCTCGAAGATGAAGATCGAATTGCCGTCCTTGATCATCTCGCCGCCGGGGTCTTCGCCCCAGTAGCGGCGAATGTCGGTGGTGACGTTGCGGATATAGACGTCGCCGATGCGCATCGCGTAATGCGCGGCCTGGCCGTTCTCGCCCCAGCCATGCAGCACGTGGGGAATCTTGGGGTCGGGAAACAGCGTGTAATGGGTCGCGTGGGCCCGGTTCATGGTCGCGACGTCGGGCAGCCGCCCGGTCCGATAGACGCCGTTGTAGTCGGTCGCGATCCGGATGCCGCCGGGCGTGTCGATATAGTAGGTCGAATGGCCGGCATAGGTGATCGCGACTTCGTCGGACTTGGTCGCGTTCTTGTCCGCGACGCGGCGGTAGCTCACGGGAACGGCGCGCGGCGGCGCATTTGCCATCGCCAGGCATTCGCTGCGCCGGGCGTCCTGCGCGAAGGCGTGACCGGTCAATGATCCCAGCAAGACGAGCGCGGCGAGCAATCTCAGCATGACCTGTTCCGTCTGCGGCGGCATCCGCGGACGGAAGAGTAGCGCGCAATTGGCGCGCCGTCATGATGAGGCCCGTGCATCGCTCCATGGCGCGGGCTGCAACACGAGCCGGGCGATTATTGCGTCGGGACACGCTAGGATGCCGCGCAAACGATCGAGATCAGGGAGTTCTGCGTGACTGATACCGTCTCTTCGCAGCGCGCGCCTTCGACCAAACGGCTCGAGCCATTGCGCCATGTCGACGCCGGTGTGCTCAACATCGCCTATTACGAAGCGGGCCCCTCCATTGGGCCGGCCGTGCTGCTGATGCATGGCTTCCCCTACGACATCCATTCCTATGTGGACGTCGCGCCCATGCTGGCGGCGCAAGGCTGTCGGGTCATCGTGCCCTATCTGCGCGGCTACGGACCGACGGCGTTCCGCGACAAGGCGACGCCGCGCTCGGGCGAGCAGGCGGCGGTCGGCGCCGACTTGATCGCGCTGATGGACGCGCTCGGCATCGCGCGCGCGGTGTTCGCCGGCTATGACTGGGGCGGCCGCGCCGCATCGATCGGTGCGGCGCTGTGGCCGGAACGATGCATCGGACTCGTCTGCACCAACGGCTACATGATCCAGGACATCGCGCATGCGATGGTGCCGGCGCCGCCTGATCGCGAGGTGCCGCTTTGGTATCAGTACTACTTCCAGCTCGAGCGGGGGCGGGCGGGGCTCGCCGCCAACCGGCGCGGCATCGCCAAAATCCTGTGGTCGCAATGGTCGCCGAGCTGGGCGTTCGACGACGCCTGCTTCGAGCGGACCGCGGTTGCGTTCGACAATCCTGATTATGTCGACGTCGTGATCCACAGTTATCGGCACCGTTACGGCGTTGTCGACGGGGATCCGCAATATGCGGATTTGCAGCGGCGGCTCGACACATTGCCTGTCATCAGGGTCCCCGCCATCTCGCTCGACGGCGCCGACGACGGCGTGACGTTCGCGACCGACGGCAGTCGCACCGCGGCAAAGTACACCGGCCGCCTTGCCCATCGCCTGATTCCGCATGCCGGCCACAATCTGCCGCAGGAAGCGCCCGAGGCGTTTGCCTCGGCGGTGATCGAGGTGATGAAGGCTAGCGCCGCGGGCTGATCTTCCAGGCGATGGCAAGCGTCAGCAGCGTCAGAATGCCGCTGACCAGCGCGGCCGTCGGGATTGTCAGGGCCAACGCCGCGGTTGCGGCCCAGCCGATCGAGGAAAAGGCTTCCGCGAAGGTGGCGATGCGGGAGGAGGTTTGGCGCCGGCGGAATTGGCTGCGCTTGGCCTGTGCGCGGAACCAGAGCTGGACCGCGGCGGCGGATGCGGTCGCGATGAGGATTGCGATCGCCGTGACCGCGGCCTGCCCTGGCGAGGCAAACGCCAGCGCGGCCACCAGCGGGGCGAAGATTGCGGCGATCGCGATCAGGACCACCTCGACCTTGGCGCGGGTCACGCGTGACGGCGGCAGCGGCGCGGTCGCCACCAGATCGGGCGCGTCCTCGCCGGAGATGGTCAGCCAGGCGAGCCCGCCGGCGAGCTGGCCTGCGGCCATCACGATGACGGGCGTAATCAGCACGATCGCGGTCGACGTACCGGAGAAGCTGCGCCACAGCATCAGCGCCGGCGGCAGCAGATAGAGCATCTGCATCAGGGTCTGCGACAGCAGCCACGGATCGCGGCGCAGCAGCAAGAATTCCTTGCGCCGCAGCGCCTGCTGCCGCGAGCCGGCCCGGAAGGCGCGGGCGCGTCCCCGCGTCACCGCAGCCGGATTGGCCGCGACGCTGGCGACCGTATCGGCAAACCGCGGTGCGAATAGCGCCATCACGCCGCCGAGCATCACCAGCGCCGCGGCGAGCAGCAGCAGCATGATTTCGAGGTCGCCGAGCGATGCCCGCGCCGGCCACCACAGCAGGCTGTCGGGGGCGGGGGCAATTCGCGCCGCGGTTTCCGAGGTCAGAAAGGCAAAGCGCGACAGCGTGCCGTAGGACAGCACGGCCACGACCTGCAGCGCGATGACGAAGCCGGCGCCGATCACGGCGGAGACGACCTGCGCTACCAGCCGCGTCCGGCTCGGCCCGATCAGGCGGAACAGGAACGCGGTGACGGCGATCGCGGCGGCTGCCGCCGACAGCCCGATCGCAAGGACGACGCCGAAGCCGGCGAGCCAGCGCGGGCCGCCGAGATAGATCAGCACGTCGATGAACGGCGTCGACAGCAACAGCGCCATGCTGCTCACCGTCAGCGCGATCGCGGCGATCCGGATCGAGAAGATGTTGGTGAGTTTTGCCGGCGACGACATGATCAGATCGAGATCGGCGCGGGCGTAGAACACGCGCGTCACCGACTCGATCGCCTGCGAGAGCATCAGCGCCCAGGCCAGGAAGATCGTCGCGGTCAGCACGATCAGCGACGACGGGTCGAGCGGAAACCGCAGGTCGGCATAGCGGTTGACCACGGCATAAGCCGGCAGATGCAGGATCGCCGCGAAGATCAGAAGGCCGATCACGGCGCGATTGCGCCGGCGACGGCCGCCGGTCATCATCGCCAGCCATTCGCGCCACGCCAGGCGGAATTCGTGCCGCGCGAACCAGGTGAGGTGGGCGATCGAGCTCACGCGGCCGCCGCTTCGGTATCGACCAGCGCGATGAACATGTCCTCGAGGGTGGTGTCGTTGCGGCCGTTCTGCGCGCGCAGCTCGGCCAGCGTGCCCTCGGCGATCAGCCTGCCGGCCGCGATCACGCCGATCCGGTCGGCCATCCGCTCGGCGACTTCGAGAATGTGGGTCGTCATGATCACGGTGCAGCCGGCGCGGACGCGCTTCTGCAGCAGTCCCTTGACGTGACGCGCCGACAGCGCGTCGAGGCCGGTCAGCGGTTCGTCGAGAATGATCAGGCGGGGATCGTGCACCAGCGCGCCGGCCAGCGCCACCTTCTGGCGCATGCCCTTGGAGAAGCCTTCGCAGCGCTCGTTGAGATGCGGCGCGAGCCCGAGCGACATCAGGAGATCGCGCGCCGAGCTCTCCGACGTGCGCGGATCGATGCCCCACAGGCCGGCGACGAATTCGAGATATTCCAGCGGCGTCAGCTTGTCGTAGATCATCGGCTCGTCGGACACCCAGGCCATGATCTGCTTGGCGGCGACCGGATCGGCCAGCGCGTCGATGCCGAGGATCGACACCGAGCCGGCATCGGGCCGCAATAGCCCCGCCACCATGCGCAGCGTCGTGGTCTTGCCGGCGCCGTTCGGTCCGAGCAGCGCATAGAACTCACCGACACGGATCGTGAGATCGAGCGCGTCGACCGCCGGGCGGTCAAAACGCTTGGTTAACCCTCGCACGGCGAGTGCGGACAGTTCAGGTGTCATGGCGGGGTGGCGATCCGGAATTTCGCTCGTCGGTTGCGCAAAGCTTGGACAAAAACCGTTTCGGTGCAGTGAATCGCACGGGGCAAATCAAAGGTGATATCCGTATTAGTCCGTGCTGCGGCAAATCTCCGCAAATGTGATGATACAGCGACAACAGCGGTTTGTTGACAGGGATCGGGCCTTTTGGCTCAATCGGGGCGGACATAGGCGGCTTTCGGCGCTCCAGACACAAGGGCGTGAAGGCGGGATGCAACGAGCGATCGGATAAGAATCGCCGGGCATCGGGGAGGGAACGATGCTGGACTTTGTTCAGCAGCTCGTCAGCGGCATCGCGCTCGGCTGCGTTTACGGCCTGATCGCGCTCGGCTTCGTGCTGGTCTACAAGGCAACCGAGGTCGTCAATTTCGCGCAAGGCGATTTGATGATGCTGGGCGGTTTTTTCGCCTTCACCTTCATCGGCATGCTCGGGCTGAATTACTGGGTCGGGTTCGCCGGCGCGGTGATCTGCATGGCGCTGTTCGGCATGCTGGCCGAGCGGCTCGTGGTGCGGCCGATCCTCGGTTACCCGCAATTCTCCATCATCATGGCGACGATCGGGCTCGGCTATTTCCTGCGCTCGGTCTCCGGCATGATCTGGGGCACCGACGACTTCAAGATCGAGACGCCGTTCAGCCAGGGCGTGCTTCGGATCGGCAGCCTGGTGCTTGCCTACGACAAGCTGTCGGTGATCGCGGCGACCATCATCCTGTGCGCGCTGCTCTATCTGTTCTTCAACCGGACCACGCTCGGCACCGCGATGCGCGCCAGCTCCGAGAACATGCTGGCTGCCTATTACATGGGCATTCCGGTCAAGCGGGTGGTCTCGATCGTCTGGGCGATCTCGGCCGCGGTCGCGACCTGCGCCGGCGTGCTGCTGGCGCCGATCACCTTCATTCATTCCAATGTCGGCCTGGTTCTGGGGCTGAAGGCGTTTCCGGCTGCGGTGCTCGGCGGCTTCGGCTCGATCCCGGGCGCCGTGGTCGGCGGCGTCCTGATCGGCGTGATCGAGAGCATGGCCGGCTTCTATCTGCCGCAGGGATGGAAGGACGTCGCGCCCTACATCGTGCTGCTCGCGGTGCTGCTGCTCAAGCCCGAGGGCCTGTTCGGCCTTCACGTCCGGAAGAAAGTCTGAGGAGCAACGGATGCGGTTTCTCTTCAAGACCGATTACGAAGACGACATCAAGCTGTTCCCGCATTCGGGCTACATCTATTCCTACGGCCTGTTGCTGGCGGTGCTGCTGATCGCGCCTTACGTGCTCTCAAGCTATCTGATGAGCCAGCTGGTCTTCGTCTGCATCTACGCGACCGTCGGCGTCGGGCTCTTGATCCTGACCGGCTTCACCGGACAGGCCTCGCTCGGCCATGCCGCGTTTCTTGCGATCGGCGCCTACACCGCGGCCTATCTGCAGCAGTTCAATGTGCCGTTTCTGGTCTACTTCCTCGCCGCGGGGTTGTTGACCGGCGTGGTCGGCGCGCTGGTCGGGTTTCCGGCGCTGCCGGCTGCAGGGCATCTATCTGGTGATCGCGACGATCTCCTTTGCGTTCATCGTCGAGGAGATCCTGGCGCGCTGGGAAAGCGTCACCAACGGCAATGAGGGCATGCGGGTCAAGACCATGCAGCTGCTCGGCACGACGGTGTCGCGCGACGGCCCGACCTTCTATTACCTCTGCCTTGCGGTGCTGGTGCTGACCATCGTCGGCACGCTCAATCTGCTGCGCTCGCCGACCGGGCGCGCCTTCGTCGCGATCCGCGACAGCGAAACCGCGGCGCGCAGCATGGGCATCAATGTCGCACTCTACAAGGTGAAGTCGTTCGCGATCTCGGCGGCGATCACCGGCTTTGCCGGCGTGCTGTTCGCGCACAAGCTCTCCTTCATCTCGCCCGAGATGTTCACGCTGCAGCTTTCGATCGAGTTCATCATCGTGATCCTGATCGGCGGCACGTTCAGCCTGCACGGCGCGGTACTGGGCGCGATCTTCCTGGTCATGATCGATCCGTTCCTGACCTATCTGAAGGACGATATGCCGGGCGTGATCGGCGGCATTGCTGCGACCCTCGGCGCCGGCACCGAGCGCGCGGGCCATATCCAGGACGCGGTCGCAGCCTTCGCCTCCGCCAACGGACTGAAAGGCGCGATCTACGGCATCATCATCGTGCTGTTCGTGCTGTTTGAACCGCTCGGACTCTACGGCCGCTGGCTCAAGATCAAGCTCTTCTTCCAGCTGTTCCCGCTCTACAAACGCGCAACCTTCAAGCGGCAGAAGATCTACGTGAAATCGGAGCGGAACAGATGAGCTATTTCCGCGCCGAGAACCTGTCGCTGCACTTCGGTGGCCTCAAGGCGGTCGATGCGGTCAGCTTCGCGGTCGAGAAGGGCGAGATCCTCTCGATCATCGGGCCCAACGGCGCCGGCAAGAGCTCGATCTTCAACCTGATCTCGCGGATCTATCCGCCGACCTCCGGCAAGATCTTCTTCGAGGATCAGGACATCACCCAGGAGCCGGCCTACGACATCGCGAAACTCGGCATCGCCCGCACCTTCCAGAACATCGAGCTGTTCGAGAACGCGACCGTGCTGAGCAATCTGCTGGTTGGCCGCCATCGCCATTCCACCACGCGGCTGTGGCAGGAGCTATTGTTCCTGCCGAGCGTTCGCGCCGGCGAGAAGGCGCATCGCCGCCGCGTCGAGCAGGTGATCGAGTTCCTCGATCTCGAGCCCTACCGCGACAAGCTGATCTCGGGACTGCCTTACGGCGTGCGCAAGGTGATCGAGCTGGCGCGGGCGCTGTGCTCGGAGCCGAAGCTGATCCTGCTCGACGAACCGTCCTCCGGCCTCAATGTCGAGGAGACCGACGACATGTCGTTCTGGATCCGCGACATGAAGAGCGAGCTCGGCATCACCGTGCTGATGGTCGAGCACGACATGACGCTGGTCAACCGCGTCTCCGACCGCGTCATCGCGCTGAACTACGGCCGCGTGCTGGCGATGGGCTCGCCGTCCGAGGTGCAGCACCATCCCGACGTCGTCGCAGCGTATCTCGGCGCATGAGGATGATGCCATGAGCACAGCGGACATCATCCTGAAACTCTCCAACATCGAAAGCTATTACGGGCCGATCATGGCGATCCGCGGCATCAGCCTCGAGGTGCCGCGCGGCCGGATCGTGACGCTGCTCGGCGCCAACGGCGCCGGCAAGACCACGGTCCTGAAGACGATCTCCGGCATCCTCGACCCGCAGAAGGGCTCGATCGAATTCCTCGGCAAGCCGATCCAGCGCATGGAGGCCGACCGGATCGTGAGGCTCGGGCTGAGCCACGTGCCGGAGGGGCGCGAGGTGTTTCCGTTCCTGTCGGTGCGCGAAAACCTGATGATGGGCGCCTATCTGCGCAAGGACCGCGACGGTGTGGCGCAGGACCTCGAGCGCGTCTACGGCTATTTTCCGCGGTTAAGGGAGCGGCTCGGCCAGCCGGCCGGGCAGCTTTCGGGCGGCGAGCAGCAGATGCTGGCGATCGGGCGGGCGCTGATGAACCGGCCGACGCTGCTGTTGCTCGATGAGCCGTCGCTCGGGCTGTCGCCGATCCTGGTGAAGGAGATCTTCACCATCATCCGCCGCGTCAATGAGGAGCAGGGCATGTCGATCCTGCTGGTCGAGCAGAATGCCAAGATCGCGCTGGAGACGGCGCATTACGGCTATGTGCTGGAGATCGGCCGCGTCGTCATGAATGACAGCTGCGAGCGGCTGATGAATTCACCCGATATCCAGGAGTTCTACCTCGGCGCCAAGGAAGCCGGTGCGCGCGGCGAGCGGCGCTGGAAAAAGAAGAAGACGTGGCGTTGAGAATGACTGGGCGCTGGCAATGGCGCCGAGGAAGGTTTGGCACTGAACGAGAGTTGGAGCTAGATTTCAGGCCCGCTTCGCCAACAAGACCGGCAACACAAGCCGGCGCGTGAGACGGGCGGCAGAGGAGGGAGCGCGCATGGCCGGACCAGCGGTGCTGACGGTTGCCGACACGATCGCGAGGAGCTTTCTGCTCGCGGTTCAAACGCGTGGCGACAGGCCCGCGATCCGCGAGAAGAAGTTCGGCATCTGGCAACCGACCAGCTGGCGCGAATGGCTGCAGATCTCCAAGGACATCTCCTACGGCCTGCATGCCACAGGCTTCCGTCCCGGCGACGTTGGCTCGATCATCGCCAACGCGGTGCCGGAATGGGTCTACGCCGACATGGGCATCCTGTGCGCCGGCGGCGTCTCGTCCGGCATCTATCCGACCGATTCGGCCGCGCAGGTCGAATACCTCATCAATGATTCCCGCACGCGGGTGATCTTCGTCGAGGATGAGGAGCAGCTCGACAAGGTGCTGACCTGCCGGTCGCGCTGTCCGACGCTGGAGAGGATCGTCGTGTTCGACATGGAGGGCCTCTCCGGCTTCTCCGATCCGATGGTGCTGTCGCTCGCGGAATTCACGTCGCTCGGCCGCAATCATGCCTGGGGCAATCCGGCGCTGTGGGACGAGATGACCGGCAGCCGCACCGCCTCCGATCTCGCGATCCTGGTTTACACCTCCGGCACCACGGGCCCGCCCAAGGGCGCGATGCACTCCAACCGCAGCGTGACGCACCAGATGCGCCACGCCAACGATCTCTACCCCTCGACCGACAGCGAGGAGCGGCTGGTGTTTCTGCCGCTCTGCCACGTCGCCGAGCGGGTCGGCGGCTACTACCTCTCGCTCGCGCTGGGATCGGTGATGAATTTCGCCGAGAGCCCGGAGACGGTACCGGACAATCTTCGCGAGGTGCAGCCGACCGCATTCCTCGCGGTGCCCCGGATCTGGGAGAAGTTCTATTCCGGCATCACCATCGCGCTGAAGGATGCGACCCCGTTCCAGAACTGGATGTATGCCCGCGCGCTCGCGATCGGCAACCGGATGACCGAGTGTCGGCTGCAGGGCGAGACGCCGCCTTTGTCGCTGCGGCTCGCCAACCGCGCGGCCTATTGGCTGGTGTTCCGCAACATCCGCCGCATGCTCGGGCTCGACCGCTGCCGGATTGCGCTGACCGGCGCCGCGCCGATCTCGCCGGATCTGATCCGCTGGTATCTCGCGCTCGGCATCGACATGCGCGAGGTCTACGGCCAGACCGAGAATTGCGGCGTCGCGACCATGATGCCGGCGGATCGCATCAAGCTCGGCTCGGTCGGCAAGGCCGCGCCCTGGGGCGAGGTGATGATCTGCCCGAAGGGTGAGATCCTGATCAAGGGCGATTTCCTGTTCATGGGCTATCTCAACCAGCCGGAGAGGACCGCCGAGACGATCGACGCCAAAGGCTGGCTGCACACCGGCGACGTGGGGACGATCGACAATGAAGGCTATGTCAAGATCACCGACCGGATGAAGGACATCATCATCACCTCCGGCGGCAAGAACATCACGCCGTCCGAGATCGAGAACCAGCTCAAGTTCTCACCCTATGTCTCGGATGCGGTCGTGATCGGTGACAAGCGGCCGTATCTCACCTGCCTGATCATGATCGACCAGGAGAATGTCGAGAAATACGCCCAGGACCACGACATCCCCTTCACCAATTACGCGAGCCTGTGCCGCGCACGCGAAATCCAGGATCTGATCCAGCGCGAGGTCGAGGCGGTCAACGTCAAGTTCGCGCGCGTCGAGACCGTCAAGAAATTCTATCTGATCGAGCGCCAGCTCACGCCCGAGGACGAGGAGCTGACGCCGACCATGAAGCTGAAGCGCAGCTTCGTGAACAAGCGCTACGCGGCCGAGATCGCCGCCATGTATGGCGAACGCGCGGTGGCATAGCCGAGGAGAAAGAAATTGGCGAAGGAGCGAGCAGGCCCGACCCTTCGCTTAACATGGGCCATGTAAGGAGGAGACTGCAATGTCGAAATCGCTGAAGGCGCTGGGCCTTGCGGTGAGTGCGCTGGCGCTGACCTGTCTGCCGGCCGCAGCCCAGACCAAGGTCACCAATGAAGGCATCTCGCCGACCGAGATCGTGATCGGAACGCATCAGGACTTGTCCGGCCCGATCAAGGTCTGGGGCGTTCCGGTGTCCAACGGCATGAAGATGGCGGTTGAGGAGATCAACGCCGGCGGCGGCATCAACGGCCGCAAGATCAAGATGATCCTGGAGGACAACGGCTACGATCCGAAGAAGGCGGTGCTGGCCTCGCAGAAGATGGTCGAGCGCGACAAGGTGTTCGCGATGATCGGCCCGATGGGCTCGCCGACCGTGCTCGCCGCGCAGGACATCCTGTTCGATGCGGGCGTGTTGCAGCTGTTCCCGCTGACGGCCGCCGAATTCACCTTCAAGTTCGATCCCGCCAAGCCGCAGGAGCGGCTGAAGTTCAACAACCTCCTGCCCTATGTCGAGAGCACGCGCGCCGCGCTCAAATACATGATGGAGTGGAAGAACTTCAAGAAGCCCTGCATCATGCATCAGGATGACGAGTACGGCAAAAACGTGCTCGACGGCTTTACCCAGCAGCTTGGCGCGATGAAGGTGCAGCCGGCATCGGTCACGAGCTACAAGCGCGGCGCCTCCGACTTCTCGGCGCAGGTCGCCAAGATGAAGGCCGACGGCTGCGACCTCGTGGTGCTCGGCACCGTGATCCGCGAGACCATCGGCGCGATGAACGAGGCCAAGAAGCTCGGCTGGGACGTGACCTTCCTCGGCGCCACCCCGACCAACGTGCTCGAAGTGCCGGCGCTCGGCAAGGAAGCCGTCGAAGGGCTCTATGCGGCCTCGGGCTTCGAGATTCCCTACGAGGACACGGCCAAGGGCAAGGTGAAGGACTGGCTGGTGAACTACAAGAAGATGTTCAACACCGACGCCAATACCCAGGCGATCATCGGCTACAACGCGGTGATGACCTTTGCCTTCTACGCCCAGAAGGCGGGCAAGGATCTCTCCGGCCAGAAGATGCTGGACTCGCTGGAGTCAGGCGACAAATTCCTCGACATCTTCAGCTCGCCGCCGACCAAGTTCTCCAAGACGGATCATCTCGCCAACACCATCACCCAGGTGCAGCAGGTCAAGGGCGGCCGCTGGGTGCTGGTGAAGGATAATCTGATGTTCTGACGGGCAGTCGCTCATCTGGATTCACTCGTCATTGCGAGGAGCGAGCGACGAAGCAATCCATCTTTCCGCGGAGGGATGGATTGCTTCGCTTCGCTCGCAATCACGGAAAGTATTTCTGGCCGGCTCTTAGTTCGTACGCGCCGCCGGCCGCCAAGCGGCCTCGGCGACGAGCGGGGCATCGACATAGCGGCTGACGCCGTGCTGGTCGATCACGAAGGTCGGCCGAAAACTCCTGATGTCGCTGTCCTCGATCATCGCCATGCGGCGGTTGTCGAGCGTCAGCCAGCGGCCGTCGAGCCGCGCGGCGAGCACCGCATGGTCTTCGCCGCCGACGAGGTCATGCAGGACGACGATCCGCAGATCTTCCGGCGCCACGCCGGCCTTGCGCAGCGCCACGAGTTTCGCGATCGCATAGTCCTCGCAGTCGCCGCTGCCGCGGGCGAAGGTGGCGAGCGGCGTCGCCCAGACGTCGGGCTCGCCATAGGCCGCAAGATCGCTGCCCGGACGGATCGCAAGGTTGATCGCGCGGTTGATCTCGCCGAGCCGGGCGCGACCCTGACGCGCCCGTCCGGCTTCGACGATCGCCAGGAATCGCAGCGCCGCCGGCGACGCGCAGCCGGCGCGGTCGCTCTCGCAGGCTGCCAGTTGCTCCAATTCGTCGGCGAGCTGGCGCTGCACGCCGAGCCATTTGTCGTGCAGGCCGCCGTCGGCAAGCAGGCTGGTCGTCAGGCCGAACGGCTCGGTCGATTTTCTGATCAGCGTCGCCGGACCGGGCGAAAGCAGCGAAGCGGCATTGAGCTCGGCAACCGGCGCGGCCAGGGCCAGGCCGAAGCCCAGCATGACGGCGCGCAGCGCAAGCGGGCGAAGCGAGAATCTCATCCGACACCCCCTGTCCGCTCTTCGGCGGGTGGAAATTGCACCGCGCACGCGATCGGATCGTTTCATGCCGGGCAGCATGGCGAACGATCCCTTCGAATCGACTTAAGATGTGGGGAATCAGGGGAAGAGGCTAAAGGGCGCCTGCTTGGGGTCCCGAAAACTTTACCGGTTTGTGAAAGGAAGCGGCGAACCTTTTTCCACTGCTTTGCAACTCATCCTTGCCCTCTGGTTAACCCGGCCGGTCCGCGCACGGGACTGCTGTGATTTGTAAGCTAAGTCACAGCTTTGGCCGGGAAATTGGGGTCAAATGCCCGCTCTGGGCTAAGGGGAAATAGAGGCAAGTACAGAAATGCCAATCAATACCACGAATACGTGGCTCAGTACGTATCTTGGCTTGAATCCCACCTTATGGTACCGTCAAACGAATCCGAACTACACGGCTCTTCACAGCGTGAGCCAAGTCACATCCAGTCAAACCGCACAACAGGGCCACCTTGCGCAAGCACAGAGTGGTTTCGCCAAGCTTTATCCGATGATATGCAGGCATAATCATTCGGATATTTTAACAATATTAACTCTCGTGCGGTGATCCGCAGTGAACTTTGTCGAGAAATTCGACGGCCTGTTGCCGAACACGGACGCTTATGCCCGTGGATACGTGCACGTCGACAGCGTTTCCACGCATGCTCCGCCCGGCGCGATCATCGTCGACGACGGGCAATTGCTGTTCACCGGCGACCTCAAGCGGGCCGGGCTCGACCTCGTCATCGCGAAGGACGATCGGGAACTCGTCCTGCACGACTATTTCAAGGGCGAGAAGCGCGCGCCGCTGGCGTCGCCTGACGGCGCGCATCTCACCGGCGATCTCGTCAGCGCACTCACCGGCTATACTCAATATGCCCAGGCCGGCGGCGCGGCGGAGCCGGCCAAGGTCATCGGCCATGTCACCAAGCTGACCGGGAACGCGACGGCCATCCGCAACGGCGTCGCGATCGTCCTGAACCAGGGCGATAACGTCAACAAGGGTGACGTGGTGCAATCCGGCGGCGACTCGACGCTCGGCATCACCTTCATCGACGGCACCGTGTTCGGTCTCGGCCCGAACGCCAAGATGGTGCTGAACGAAATGATCTACGACCCGAACGGGTCGAGCAATACGTCGCTGATGAGTCTGGTCTCGGGCACGATCTCCTTCGTGGCCGGCGCGACCGCCAAGCACGGCGACATGAAGGTCGATACGCCGGTCGCGACCATGGGCATCCGCGGCACCGCGGTGCTGGTCGAGATCGATTTCGACGTGCAGGGCACCGGCGGCGTGCCGCCGGCCAAATTCCAGGTGCTGGTCGAGCCCGATGGCAGCACCGGCTCCTACATCCTGTTCGACAAGACGACGCTCAATCCGATCGCGACCGTCGATCAGGCCGGCACCCAGACCATTGTCAACGGCCAGGGCAGCGTCAGCTTCGTCTCGTCGGCGCAACTGTCGACCGATGCGCAGAAGCTGATCTCCGACGTCTTTGCGCTGAAGTTCACGGACAACAACAATCCCAACACCAAGCTCACCACCAACTTCACGGACAGCGTCGTCCCGGTCTCGAGCAGCTTCAAGCTCACCAGCAGCGACAGTGGCGCGCCGATCATCATTCTGCTGACCTTCGTCAACACGACCGGCCCTCAGGCCGGCGGCGTTCCCAACAGCAGGATCGAGCACATCCCGGGGCCGCCGCAGGTCGTGACCCAGGACGCGGCGTTTACCGAGCGGCCGGGGCTGACCCAAAGCGGGCTGTTCGACACCGCGACGGGCCAGATCAAATGGCTGGACCTCAATGTCGGTGACATACCGAGTGCGAAGGTCGACTATTCCGCGTTCAGCTACCGGGACGCCGACGGCAGCGACGTGACCTCATCGCTGACGGCAGCGCAGCTTGCGGCCATCAAGACCGTCGAGATCCCGTTGCTGCTCGAGCCCGATCCGAACAACAAGAATGCCGGTTCGGCGACCTGGACCTACAACCTTGCCGACAGCGCGTTCGACTTCCTGGCTGCCGGAGAAACGCTGACGCTGGCCTATGTCGCGCGCGTCGATAACAATTTCGCACCGAACAACGAGACCACGTTCAAGACCTTCACGATCACGATCACCGGCACCAACGACTCCCCGGTGGTGACGTCCTCGGCGCAGGCCGGTTCGATCACCGAACTCCCAGCAACGACGAATTCCGCCCAGCCTGATACGGCGCACGGCACGCTGACATTTACCGATGCGGATCTGACCGACACGCATACGGTCACCATCACCGGCGTCACCGAGGCCGGCGTCACCACCGGACTTGCCAGCCATGCCACCGTGCTGAGCTGGCTGTCGTTGGGCGCGCTGACGGATTCGACCGATGGCGTGACGGGATTGCGCTCCTGGACGTTCTCGGCCGCCGACAGGAGCTTCGACTATCTCGCCACCGGCGAGACGCTGACGCTGACCTACACGGTCGAGATCGACGACCATCAGGGCGGCGTCGTCACGCTGCCGGTCACCATCACGATCGTCGGCACCGACGACAGGCCGGTGATCACCTCGCCGACCCAGGCGGCCGCCATCACTGAAGCCGAGGAGACGACCGGCTCGGTCGTGCCGGATACCGCATCCGGTACCGTGACCTTCGTCGATGTCGATCTCAGCGACACCCACAGCGTCACCGTTGCCGGCGTCACCGAAACGGGCGTGACCACGGGGCTTCCCGATCAGGCGACGATACTGGGCTGGATGTCGCTCGGCACGCTGACGGATTCGACCGGCGGCGTAACCGGATCGCGCGCCTGGACTTTCTCGGCCGCCGACAGGAATTTCGACTATCTCGCTGTCGGCGAGACGTTGACGCTGACTTACCTGATCCAGGTCGACGACCACCACGGCGGTGTCGTCACCCAGCCCGTCACCATCACCATCACGGGCACCAACGACGTGCCGACGTTCACGTCGGAGCCGCCGACCGCCACGGTCCCCGAGATGATCGGCGAGACCGGATCGATCAAGCTCGACGTGGCCCAGGGCGCGGTGACATTTGCCGACGTCGATCTCGGCGACACCCACATCGTGTCCATCACCGGCGTCGCGGAATCCGGAACGACCACAGGCCTGCCTGAGGACGAGTCCACGATTCTGAACTGGCTCTCGCTGGGGACGCTGACCGATTCGACCGGCGGGGTCGCCGGATCCCAGGCCTGGACCTTCTCGGCCGCCGACCGCAATTTCGATTATCTTGCCGACGGTGAGACACTGACGCTGACCTATACGGTCGAGGTCAATGACCATCATGGCGGCGTGATCAGCCAACCGGTGACGATCACGATTACCGGCAGCAATGACGCGCCGATCGTCACGTCGGCGCCTCAGGCGGCCATCATCCCCGAACAACCCGATACGACCGGTTCATCGACGCTGGACAGCGCATCCGGCACCGTGACCTTCACCGATGTGGATCTCAGCGACACCCACACCATGACCATCACCGGCGTCGCCGAATCCGGGGCGACCACGGGCCTGCCCGACGAGGCCACGATCCTGAACTGGCTGTCGCTGGGGACGTTGACGGACGCGACCGGCGGTTCAACCGGATCGTCGACCTGGACGTTCTCGGCCGCGGACCAGAATTTCGACTATCTCGCCCTCGGCGAGACGCTGACGCTGACCTACACGATCCAGATCGACGACCACCATGGCGGCGTCGTCAACGAGCCCGTGACGATCACGATCAACGGCGCCAACGACGCGCCGACACTCGCCGACGTCAATGCCGGCACGCTCACCGATACCGCCGATAACGACACGTTCGGCACGCTGACCGGCACGCTCCATGGCAACGACGTCGACCATGGCGAAACCGCGACGCTGACTTATGCCGCGCTCAATTCGGACCACACTGCGGTCACGCAGATCGCGGGCCTCTACGGCTCGCTGACCGTCAACCCGGACGGCACCTACAGCTATGTTCCCGATGCTGCCGCGATCAACGCGTTGGGCAGGGGCACCTATGCCGACACGTTCGATGTGGAGACGATCGACGCGCATGGCGCCGTCGGGACCGCGAAGCTGACGATCGACGTGATCGGCGCCAACGACGCGCCCGTGATCCACACCGACAACGTCAGTATCACCGAACATCCCAACGGGACCGAGACGATCTCCGGCCTGACCGTGACGGACGCCGATGCGACGGCCGACGAGACCTTCAACATGGCCGCGGCGACGACGCCCGGTGCGGGCAGCAGCGTTGCGCCTTCGTCGCAGGAGGGGCTTCTCTCCGGCATCAACACCGCGCTTGGATCGTCGGGTCTCGTTTACAACCCCGGCCAGACGGCTCCGGCGACCGACACGATCGCGCTTTCCGTGACCGATGGCCATGGCGCAACCGATACGGTCAACCTGATCTTCAACGTCCAACAGGATCGGCCCGAGCCCGTGATTCTGACCGGGACCAGCGACAAGGACGTGTTTTTCGGGTCGGGTTACCAGGACAAGTTCGTGTTTGCGCCGAACTTCAACCACGACACGATCCTGAACTTCACGCCAGGCGAGGACCAGATCGATCTGTCCACGGTCGTCTCGATAAGCACCTTCAGCACCTGGTTCGATCAGCATGTTGCGATATCGCCGACCAATTCGGCGGATACGCTGATCACGATCGACAGCGCAGACACGATCACATTGCACAATGTCGCGAAGGCGAGCCTGTCCCAGAACGACTTCATTATTCATTTTGCGTGACGGGCGCGCGGCCGCGCCGCCGGGGGGCTGGCCCGGCTGATTGTGCACTGCGCATGCTTGCTCGATTGGAACAATTCTGCGCGCGTGATATCCAGATGGCATGAAACGGCTGAAGGCGATACGCAGGTGGTTCGCACGGCGCTTCGGCTATGCGCGGCTGGTCTGCGTGGCGCTGTTGATCGGCATTGCTGCGCTGCGGATCGTGGATCCGGCTCCGGTCCAGGAGCTTCGCGTCAGGACGTTTGACACATTCCAGGCGCTGCAACCGCGCCAGAAGACCGCGCGGCCGGTCACCATTGTCGACATCGACGAAAAGAGCCTCGCCGATCCCCGGCTCGGACAGTGGCCGTGGCCGCGGACCCGGCTCGCCGACATCGTCACCAATCTCACCCGGCTCGGCGCCGTGGTGATCGCGTTCGACGCGGTGTTCTCCGAGCCGGATCGTCTCAACCCCGATATCGCCGCCGATACGTTCAGCAGCCTCGATGAGGAGATGCGCGCGAGGCTGCGGCAGCTGCCGAGCAACGACAGCATCATGGCCGAGGCCATCAAGAACTCGCGCGTGGTGCTCGGCGAATCCGGCGGGCCCAACGTGCGCGCCGACCTCAACGAAAAGCTTCCGGTCACCGGACTTGCGATGCTCGGTGAGGAGCCGCAGCCTTTCATGTACATGTTCCCGGGGTTGCTGCGCAACGTGCCGGTGCTCGAGGAGGCGGCTGCCGGGCGCGGCCTGTTCACGATCAGGCCGGAGCGCGACGGCATCGTCAGGCGCGTGCCGATGATCATGGTGGCGCAGGGCATCACCATGCCGTCGCTGAGCTTCGAGATGCTGCGGGTGGCGAGCGGCTCCGGCACGATCCTGATCAAGGCCGACAAGGCCGGTATCAAGAGCCTGGGTCTCAAGGGCTTTGCGATCCCGACCGATCTCCACGGCCAACTCTGGATCCACTACGCCCGCCGCGATCCCTCGATCTATGTCTCGGCGGTCGATGTGCTGGACGGGCGCGTCTCACCGGACCGAATTGCCGGCAAGCTGATCGTGATCGGCACCTCAGCAACCGGGCTGAACGACATCAAGACGACGCCGGTGACGCCGGCGATGCCTGGTGTCGAGGTTCACGCCCAGGTGCTGGAGAGCGCGCTGACCGGCGATGTCGTTTCGCAGCCGAATTACGGCATCGGCATCGAGTTCTTCGCCGCGCTGATCATGGGGCTCCTTGTCATCGCCTTCGCGCCGAAGTTCGGTCCGATCACGTTGGTCGCCGTCGGCGGAATGTTTGCCTCGGTGCTGATCGGCACCTCCTGGTATTTCTATTCCCAGCACCGGCTGCTGATCGACTTCACCTATCCGCTGATGTCGACCACGGCGATCTATCTCACGCTGATCTTCTCCGCCTTCGTGCGCGAGCAGCAGCAGCGTCGACAGATCAGGTCGCAATTCGTGCAGTACATGTCGCCCGCGCTGGTCGAGCAGCTGGCACAGTCGCCGGAGCGGCTGGTGCTCGGCGGCGAGGAACGCGAGATGACCATCATGTTCTCGGACATGCGCGGCTTCACCTCGATCTCGGAAACCTACAAGAGCAATCCGCAGGGCCTTACGGCGCTGATGAACCGCTTCCTTACTCCGCTTTCCAACGCGATTCTCGCCCGCAAGGGAACCATCGACAAATATATGGGCGACGCCATCATGGCGTTCTGGAACGCGCCGCTCGATGACAAGCAGCACCAGCTCAACGCCTGCGATGCGGCGCTCGACATGCTGGAGCGCGTCGACGACCTCAACCGTGAGCGCGAGCAGGAGGCGAAGGACGGCGGCCACGTCTATGTGCCGCTCAACATCGGTGTCGGTCTCAACACCGGCTCCTGCGTGGTCGGCAATATGGGCTCCGATGTGCGCTTCGACTATTCGGTGTTCGGCGACAGCGTCAATCTGGCCTCGCGACTTGAGGGACAGTCCAAAGAGTACGGCTTCCCGATCATCGTGGGATCGAAGACTGCGCTTGCGGTGAAGGAGAAGTTTGCGATCCTCGAGCTCGATTTCATCATGGTCAAGGGCAAGAAGGAGCCCGAGGTGATCTATGCGATTGCCGGCCGCGAGGATGTCGCGAGCTCCGGCCGTTTCCAGCGGCTGCGCAACCTGACCATCGAGATGCTCGCCTGCTACCGCGGCCGCGATTGGGACGGCGCGCTCGGCGCGATCGAACGCGGCCGCAAGACCGACGAGGCGCAGACGCTGCAACATCTCTACCGCCTCTACGAGGCGCGCATCCACGCCTTCCAGAAGGAGCCGCCGCCCGACGACTGGAACGGCGCATTCGCGTTGACGACGAAATAGCCGACGCAAGCCCGCTGTCGTCCCGGCGAAGGCCGGGACCCAACCACGAATGGTCGTTGACGGAAGATCGTCTCGCCGCGTGCCCATTGCGGCGGCCGCGGCGTATGGGTGCGCAATTGCGCACCAGGCCGGGACGACGATGGAATGTCTATTCCAGCCCGATTTGGGTCAGATCCTGGAACCAGTGCTGCGCCTGCACGAAGGTCTTCACCTTCGGCGACAGCGCGTGCGGATTGGTGTCGTGCACCACCCACACCAGCGCGGCATCGTCGACGATCAGCGCGTGCGCCTGCGCCAGCAGCGCATCCTGTTTGGCGGAATCGAAGGTCTGCTTGGCCTCGTCGATCAGCGCATCGACCTTCGGGTTCTTGTAGCCGCCCCAGTTGACGCCGACCGGCGCCACCTGGCCGGAGTGGAAGAACCGCACGATGGCGTAGAGCGGATCCGACGTGACATAGGCGATGTTGTTGGCGGTGATGCCGGCATTCATCTCGTCCGCCGCGCCCTTGCGCCAGTGCGTATATAATGTCTCGAGCTCGACCACCTTGAAGTCGATGTCGATGCCGATCTCCTTGAAGCTCTGCTGCAGGAACTCGTTCATCGGCAGCGACAGCATCTGCCCGGTGCCGCCCTGGGCAATGATGAACGTCGTCTTCAGCGGCTTATCCTTCGAATAGCCGGCTTCCTCCACCAGCTTCTTCGCGGCCGCGAGGTCGTATTTCAGTTCGAACGTCGGCTTGCCGAACCACGGGCTCGACGGATCGACCTGGCCCTTGGCGGGCTTGGCGAGGCCGTTCATCAGTCCAACCACCGCGTCGCGGTCGATCGCGAGGTTGAGCGCCTTGCGCAGGCGGATGTCGGTCCATGGGGAGCCCGGCAGCACGCTCAAGTGATAGTTCCAGACATGCGGCGTCACGTTGTCGACGATCCGCATGCCGGCGGCCTTGAGCTGCGGCACGGCGTCGGGCGCCGGCGTTTCGATCAGGTCGACCTGGCCGGCCAGCAGCGCGTTGGTCCGGGTCAGCGCCTCCGGCATCGGAATCAGGATCATCTTGTCGACCTTCGCAAGCCGCTTCTTGTCCCAATAGTCCGGGTTCTTCGTCAGTTCGGCGAGCTCGCGCGGCACCAGCTTGGTCAACTTGAACGGACCGGTGCCGGAGGGCTGACTGGCGAACTTGTCCCAGTCCTTGCCGAGCTTTTCATATTGCGCGGGGCTGGAGACCAGGAACCAGAGCATCTGATAGGGGAAGAAGGAGTCGACCGTCTTGGTGGTGATCTCGATGGTGAAATCGTCGACCTTGGCGTAGCTCGCAACCGAAGGCAGGCGGGTCTTGACCTGCGCGCTCTGCCGCTTGTCGAATTGCGGTGCCTTGTCGTTCAGCACCTTGTCGAGATTCCAGATCACCGCGTCGGCATTGAAGTCGCTGCCGTCGTGGAATTTGACGCCCTTGCGCAGCGTGAAGCGCCATTTGGTCTTGTCGTTGTCGTCGACCTTCCATTCGGTCGCAAGCCCGGGCACCAGCTTGCCCGGCCGGTCGGCAACATCCATCTCCCAGGCAACCAGCGGATCGTAGATCGTGTAGGCGGTGAACTGATAGGCGCCCGCGCCGCGATCGGGCTGGCCGGTGGTCAGCGGAATGTCGGCCATCGAAATGCCGTAGCGCACAATGGACTCGGCTTGCGCCGACATGGCCGGCCAGCCCGCGGTCAAGGCAAGCGCCATTGCCGCCATCAGGATCGAATTGCGCGCACGCATATGAAGGCTCCGTTGGAAAGACGTTGGAGCCAAATCCTGCAAGCATGATGCCAGAATAGGCATCTTCGCTCCGTTCAGGCCCGAGGTGGGAAGAAATGACGCGCCCGGCGGTTATTTGCTGATGAACTATTCCCCTTGGCACAGGCATTGCATACGCTTGCCCAAGAAATAATCACCAAAACGTCACCAGACTCGAAGGGGCTGCTCAGATGCGTAACAGGAAAACCAATGCGACGGCGATCATGCTGGCGCTTGCGATAGCCACAGGCGTGCCGGCGATCGCCAGCGCCGAGACTGTGCTGCGCATTGGCATGACCGCTGCCGATATTCCGCGCACGCTCGGTCAGCCCGACCAGGGCTTTGAGGGCAATCGCTTCACTGGGCTTACGATGTATGACGCGCTGACGATGTGGGACCTGTCGTCGTCGGACAAGGCGAGCGCGATGATCCCCGGCCTTGCGACAGAGTGGAAGGTCGACGATGCCGACAAGACCAAGTGGATTTTCAAGCTGCGCTCCGGCGTCACCTTTCATGACGGCTCGCCGTTCAATGCCGACGCCGTGGTCTGGAACGTCGACAAGGTCTTGAAGCAGGACGCGCCGCAATACGATGCGAGCCAGGTCGGCGTCACCGCCTCGCGCATGCCGACGCTGGTCTCGGCGCGCAAGATCGACGACATGACGGTGGAGCTGACCACCAAGGAGCCGGACAGCTTCCTGCCGATCAACCTCACCAATTTGTTCATGGCGAGCCCGGCCAAGTGGCAGAAATTCTACGACAAGGCCGAAGGCGCCGACGCCAAGGCGAAGTCGCAGGCCGCGTGGGCCGCGTTCGCCAAGGACGCGTCGGGCACCGGCCCCTGGAAGATGTCGAGCTTCACCCCGCGCGAGCGGCTCGAGTTGGTGAAGAACGAGAATTACTGGGACAAGGCACGGGTGCCGAAGGCTGACAAGATGGTGCTGTTGCCGATGCCGGAGGCCAATGCCCGGACGGCGGCGCTGCTGTCGGGACAGGTCAACTGGATCGAGGCGCCGGCCCCGGACGCGCTGCCCGAGATCAAGCAGCGTGGTTTCAACCTCTATTCCAACGAGGAGCCACATGTCTGGCCGTGGCAGTTCTCGCGCGTCGAGGGCTCGCCGTGGAATGACATCCGCGTCCGCAAGGCGGCCAATCTCTGCATCGATCGCGAAGGGCTGCGTGACGGCCTGCTTGCCGGCCTGATGGTGCCGGCGACCGGCACGTTCGAGCCCGGCCATCCCTGGCGCGGCAACCCGACCTTCCAGATCAAGTACGACAAGCCGACCGCGCAGAAGCTGATGCAGGAGGCGGGCTTCGGTCCGAACAAGAAGCTGACGGTCAAGATCCAGACCTCGGCATCGGGCTCGGGCCAGATGCTGCCGCTGCCGATGAACGAGTATCTGCAACAGGCGTTGGCCGAATGCTACTTCGATGTGCAGCTCGACGTCATCGAGTGGAACACGCTGTTCACCAATTGGCGGCGCGGCACCAAGGATCCGACCGCCAACGGCTCGAACGCCATCAACGTCACTTATGCGGCGATGGATCCGTTCTTCGCGCTGGTGCGCTTCCTGCAGTCGGGCATGGCGCCGCCGGTATCGAACAATTGGGGCTTCAACAACAACCCGAAGTTCGACGAGCTGGTCAAGAAGGCCCGCCAGACCTTCGAGCCGGCGGCGCGCGACGCCGCGCTGGCCGAGCTGCATGCGGCCTCGGTCGACGACGCGGCCTTCCTCTATGTCGCCCACGACGTCGCACCGCGCGCGATGAGCCCGAAGATCAAGGGATTTGTGCAGCCGAAGAGCTGGTTCGTCGACTTCTCGCCGGTCACGGTCGCGCCGTGAGGCGCTAGCCGCGCAATAGGTACACCCTCTCCCCTTGTGGGAGAGGGTGGCTTCGCAAAGCGAAGCCGGGTGAGGGGTTGTCTCCGCGGACGCTCCTTTCTCGATCGGAAATGACTGTATCCGCGGATAGAAACCCCTCATCCGGCGCGCTCGGCGCGCCACCTTCTCCCACAAAGTGAGAAGGAAGAAAGAACGCAACGTGTTCGCCTATACGTCCAGACGGATCGTCTACGTCATTCCGATCGTGCTCAGCGTGGCGCTGGTGTGCTTCCTCTTGGTGCACATCACGCCCGGCGACCCCTTGGTCGCGGTGCTGCCCGCCGATGCCTCGCAGGAGCTCGCCGCGCAATTGCGCACGGCCTACGGCTTCGATCGCCCATTGCCGGTGCAATTCGGCCTGTGGCTGTGGCGCGCGATCCATGGCGATCTCGGCAATTCGATCGCGACCGGGCGGCCCGTCCTGACCGAGGTGATGCGCGCCGTCGGCAACACCGTGATGCTGGCGATCGCGGCCGCGATGATCGGCTTTACGCTCGGCCTGCTGTTCGGCCTGATCGCCGGCTATTTCCGCGACACCTGGGTCGACAAGGTCGCGACCTCGGTTGCGATAGCCGGCGTGTCGCTGCCGCATTACTGGCTCGGCATGGTGCTGGTCATCATCTTCTCGGTGCAGCTCAACTGGCTGCCCGCGGTCGGCGCCGGGCCGGGCGGCTCCGGCGCCTGGGCGTGGGACTGGGAGCATCTGCGTTATCTGGTGCTGCCGGCGATCACCACCTCGGTGATCCCGATGGGCATCGTCACCCGCACGGTGCGCGCGCTGACCGGCGACATCCTGAGCCAGGATTTCGTCGAGGCGCTGCGCGCAAAAGGCCTGCGCGAGACCGAGGTGTTTCGCCACGTCATCAAGAATGCGGCGCCGACCGCGCTCGCGGTGATGGGCCTGCAGCTCGGCTACATGCTGGGCGGCTCGATCCTGATCGAGACCGTGTTCTCCTGGCCGGGTTCGGGCCTGCTGTTGAACTCGGCGATCTTCCAGCGCGATCTGCCGCTGCTGCAGGGCACGATCCTGGTGCTGGCGCTGTTCTTCGTGCTGCTCAACCTCCTGGTCGACATCGCGCAGGCCGCGATCGATCCGCGCATCAAGCGGAGCTAGCCATGAGTGCGATGTTGGATACCGCATTGCAGGCCGTCCCCGCGACCAAGGCGCGTGGCTATTGGGCGACGGTTGGCCGCCGCATCAGGCGCGACAAGGTCAGCATGGCTTGCGCCATCATCCTGGTGCTGATCTTTGCCTCGGCGCTGCTGGCACCATGGCTGCATCTTGCCGATCCCTATCAGGGCTCGATGATCCGCCGTCTCCGCCATATCGGCGCGCCGGGCTATCCGCTCGGCACCGACGAGCTCGGCCGCGACATGCTGGCGCGGCTGATCTATGGCGGACGGCTGTCGCTGGTCATCGGCATTCTGCCGGTGATCTTCGCCTTCGTGATCGGCACCTCGCTCGGCCTCGTCGCCGGCTATGTCGGCGGCAAGCTCAACACCGCGATCATGCGCACGGTCGACGTGTTCTACGCCTTCCCGTCGGTGCTGCTGGCGATCGCGATCTCGGGAGCGCTCGGCGCCGGCATCACCAATTCGATCGTGTCGCTGACCATCGTGTTCGTGCCGCAGATCACCCGCGTCGCCGAAAGCGTCACCACCGGCGTGCGCAACATGGATTTCGTCGAGGCGGCGCGCGCGTCCGGCGCCGGGCCCTTCACCATCATGCGCGTCCACATGCTCGGCAATGTGCTCGGCCCGATCTTCGTCTACGCCACTGGCCTGATCTCGGTGTCGATGATCCTCGCCGCCGGTCTGTCGTTCCTCGGGCTCGGCACCAAGCCGCCGGAGCCGGAGTGGGGCTTGATGCTGAATACGCTGCGCACCGCGATCTACGTCAATCCGTGGGTCGCGGCGCTGCCGGGCGCGATGATCTTCGCGGTCTCGATCTGCTTCAATCTGCTGAGCGACGGCATGCGCAGCGCCATGGACATCAGGAATTAGAGCATGAGCGACGCCAATCTCTCCGTCGATATGCTGGAGCCGGTCGCCGACATCGGCGGCGCCGCGCAGCCGCTGCTGCAGGTCAAGGGACTGACCAAGCACTTCCCGGTGCGCGGCGGCCTGTTCAGTCCGCGCAAGACCGTGCGCGCCGTCGACGACGTCACCTTCGCGGTCATGAAGGGCGAGACCGTCGGCATTGTCGGCGAATCCGGCTGCGGCAAATCGACCACCGCGCGGCTGTTGATGCACCTGATGGCACGCGATGCCGGCGATATCATCTATGACGGAAGGCAGGTCGGCCCGTCGCTCTCGCTGCGCGATTTGCGGCGCGGCGTGCAGATGGTGTTCCAGGACAGCTACGCCTCGCTCAATCCGCGCCTCACCATCGAGGAATCGATCGCCTTCGGGCCAAAGGTCCACGGCATGGCCGACGACACGGCGCGGACGCTGGCGCGCGAATTGCTCGGTAAGGTCGGCTTGCGGCCGGAGATTTTCGCCAACCGCTATCCGCACGAGGTGTCCGGCGGCCAGCGTCAGCGCGTCAATATCGCGCGTGCGCTCGCGCTGTCGCCGCGGCTCGTGATCCTCGATGAAGCGGTGTCCGCACTCGACAAATCGGTCGAGGCGCAGGTGCTCAATCTGCTCGCCGACCTGAAGCGGGAATTCGGCCTGACCTACCTGTTCATCAGCCACGACCTCAACGTCGTCCGCTACATCTCCGACCGCGTGCTGGTGATGTATCTCGGCGAGGTCGTCGAACTCGGCCCGGTCGATGCGGTCTGGGATGCGCCGGCGCATCCCTATACCCGCGCGCTGCTGGCGGCGATGCCGTCATCCGATCCCGACAAGCGCACCGAGGTGCCGCCGATCTCGGGCGATCCGCCCAATCCGATCGATCCGCCATCGGGCTGCCGGTTTCACACCCGTTGTCCGTTTGCGGAGCCGCTCTGCGCAAACGACACGCCAAAACTCAGCGATCTCGATACAATGGGCCATCAAGCGGCGTGCTACATGGCCATTCCTGGCTCGGGGCACAGCCGCGCGCCGGCAAAAGCAAAAGGAGAAAACGCGGCATGACTAGACCCACACCCAAGGATGTCAAGGTGATCGCGCACGTCGCCGACGTGCCCGCCGACGACGAAGTCGCCACCCGGATCGCCAATTCGATCGGGCCGGCATTCGACGGCTTTGCACCGATCTCCGGTACGCTGCCCTTCGATCTCGAACCCGCGAGCTTCCTGCTGGCGCAGATCGCGCAGAAGATCGAGAAGGTGTCTAAATGAGCTCTGATCCGGCCCTGATGACGCTGACCGCGGTCGCCAAGGCGATTGCCGACAAGAAAGTTTCCTCGCATGAGGTGACGCGCGCCGTGCTGCATCGCGTTGCGGAATGGCAGCCGCGCCTCAACGCCTATATGGCGGTCGAATCCGAGCAGGCGCTGGCCGCCGCCACCGAGGCCGATACCGCGCTTGCCAGTGGCAATAGTCGCGGTGCGCTGCACGGCGTGCCGCTGGCGCACAAGGACATGTATTATGATGCCGGCAAGGTCGTGACCTGCGGCTCGCTGATTCGCCGCGACTTCGCGCCGAAGACGACCGCGACCGCCCTGCAGCGGCTGAAGGATGCCGGACAGGTCCGCCTCGGCTCGTTGCAAATGGTCGAGTTCGCCTATGGGCCGACCGGCCACAACGTGCATTACGGCGCGGTGCGCAATCCCTGGAACACCGAGCACATCACCGGCGGCTCGTCGTCGGGCTCGGGCTCGGCGGTCGCCGCGCGGCTCACCTTCGCGGCGCTCGGCTCCGACACCGGCGGCTCGGTGCGCATGCCGGCGCATTTCTGTGGCGTCACCGGCCTGAAGACGACGGTCGGCCGCGTCAGCCGCGCCGGTGCGATGCCGCTGTCGCAGTCGCTCGATACCGTCGGTCCGCTGGCGCAGACCGCGGAGGACTGCGCGCTGCTGCTCGGCCTGATGGCCGGGGCGGACCCGGAGGACCTGACAGCGTCGACACAGCCGGTGCCGGACTATATGGCCGCGACCAAGCAGTCGCTGGAGGGTCTGAAGATCGGCGTCCCGACGGCGTTCTATGTCGACGACCTCGACCCTGAGGTGGCGCGTATCCTCGACGAGACTATCGCCACCTTGAAGAAAGAGGGCGCCGAGATCGTCAAGGTCGAGCTGCCCGATCAGCGCCAGCTCTCTTCGGCATCGCAACTGGTGCTCGCGGTCGAGGCTGCCGCCTTCCACAAGCGCTGGATGATCGAGCGGCCGCAGGATTACGGTGCGCAGGTCCTGATGCGGCTGCAGAACGGCCTGACCATTCCGGCGGTCACCTATCTCGAGGCGATGCGCTGGCGCGGACCCGCGCTCGCCGCGCACAACGCGGCGGTCAACGGGGTCGATGCGGTGATCGCGCCGTCGTCGCCGGTGCCGGCGCCGACGATCGCGGAGAGCGATGTCGGCAATGGTCCGGGCGCCGACGCGGTGCTGCAGCGGCTGACGCGGTTCACCCGCCCGGTCAACTATCTCGGCCTGCCGTCGCTCTCGATTCCCTCCGGCTTCACCAAGACGGGTCTGCCGGTCGGCATGCAACTGATTGGTCGCTCCTTCGAGGAAGCGGTTCTGCTCCGGATCGGCGCCGCGTTCCAGCGCGCCACTGATTTCCACGCCAGGGTGCCCAAGCTCGCATGACCAACCTCGTCGAGATCAACAACCTCAATATCCGCTTCACCGGCGATCGCACGGTCCATGCCGTGAACGATCTCAGCCTGCAGCTCGGCGAGGGCGAGGTGTTGGGGCTGCTCGGCGAGTCCGGCTCGGGCAAGAGCGTGACGCTGCGCGCGTTGATGCGGCTGTTGCCGAAGAAACGCACGCAGATCTCCGGCAGCGTCAAGGTGCTGGGACAAGAGGTGCTGGCGATGGACGATGAGGCGCTGTCCGGATTTCGCGGCCAGACCGTCTCGATGATCTTCCAGGAGCCGGCGCTGGCGCTCGATCCGGTCTACACCATCGGCCGCCAGATCGCGGAGACGGTGATGCGCCACGAGGGTAAGAGCGAGCGCGAGGCCACGGCCCGCGCGCTCGAAATGCTCGAGGTGGTGCGGATCCCCTCCGCGAAGCGGCGGCTGGACTCCTATCCGCACGAAATGTCGGGCGGGATGCGCCAGCGTGCGATGATCGCGCTGGCGCTGGCTTGCAAGCCGAAGATCCTGCTCGCCGACGAGCCGACCACGGCGCTCGATGCCACCGTGCAGATCCAGATCCTGCTGCTGCTGCGCGAATTGCAGCGCGAGTTCGGCATGTCGGTGATCTTCGTCACTCACGACATCGGTGTCGCGATCGAGATCTGCGACCGCGTTGCGGTGATGTATGCCGGCCAGATCGTGGAGCAGGGCGCCTTGCGCGATATCGTGCGCTCACCGGTGCATCCCTATGCCAAGGGCCTGCTGGCCTCGACCATTCACGGCGCGATGCGCGGCCAGCGGCTGGAAACCATTCCGGGCACCCCGCCCTCGCTCGATCATGCGCCGGCCAGTTGCTCCTTTGCACCGCGTTGCAAGTTCGCCGAGCCGCGCTGCAGCGAGCGCTTGCCGCCGGTCGTGCAGGTCGCTCCCGGCCGTTTGGCACGGTGCATCCTGGCCGAGCCGGCGCCCGCCACGGCCTAGCTCGCCCGCGCGACGGCGTCCGTGATCCAGCGCCGCACCGCCGCGATGCGGCGGTCCCGCGCCTGCTCGGTGCGGGAGACCAGGTAAATCGTCTCACTGTGCGCCGCCTCGAACGCAAACGGCGCCACCAGCCGCTTGCCGAAGCCCGGCCGCGCCTTGATCAGCGGCGCGATCGCAATCGCGACGCCGAGCCCGTGTTCGGCGGCCTCCAGCATCGCCGGCACGCTGTCGAGCCACAGATGTCCGCGCGGAGCGAGATTCGGCAGCCCGGCCTCCCTCAGCCAGGCCGGCCACGCCCGCGGCTGCGTCGTGACATGGATCAGCACCTCGCGCGACAGGTCCGCAGGGGTCCGAAGACCAGCCTTGACCAGCGCCGGCGTGCAGACTGGCAATCCTTTGACCTGTACCAGCGGCTCGACCTTCAGCCCGGTGGCATGTTCCCGCCCGTAGCGGATCGCGACATCGACGCGCGATCCGTTGAAGTCGGCATATTGGTGGGTGGCCTCGATCCGCAGCGTCAGTTGCGGATGGCGCCGCTTGAACTCCGGCAGCGCCGGCAGCAGCACGGCACTGGTGAAGAACGGCAATGAGCTGATCCAGAGCTCGCCGCTGGCCTCGCCGCGTCGCCGCAGCATGTCACGGCTCGCCTCCTGCAGCGTCGCCAGCGCGGCCGACACTTTTGCAAGGTAGCGCTCGCCGTCGTCGGTCAACCGCACCTGGCGCGCGCCGCGGACGAACAGTTTGGTGCCGAACTGCTCTTCCAGCCCGCGGATCTGGTGGCTGATCGCCGACGGGCTCAGCGACAGGTCTCGCGCGGCACGCCGGAAGCTGAGTTGAGTGGCCGCGCGCTCGAAGGCGAGCAGCGCCGGCAGCGGCGGGATCACCCGCGGATCGGGGGCATCCAATGGATGAATCTTGCTCACCTGAAGTGATGAATGGCCTTTTGTCATGGCCGCTATTCTTGGATCAGATTGGCCAAACGCTCAATCCTGCTCATCTCAGGGGATCATTCGCCTTGGCCATCTTCGAACCGCTCGCCACGTCCCATCACTGGAAGCCGGCGGCGCTGGCGGCCGGGCCGTTCACAGGCCTTCAGGGCGGCGCGGTCGCAAGCCTGCTGACCGGCGAGGTCGAGGCCATGGCCGGCGCGCGCAATTGGGGCACCGCGATCTCGGCGGCGGCCTGGTTCCTGCGGCCGACGCCAATGGCGGAACTGCGCACGCACGTCACCGTGGTGACCGAAGGCGGCCGGGTCAGTGTCGTCGACAACACGCTCTGGCCGGCCGGCGAGGAGCAACCCTGCGCGACGGTACGCGTGACGCTGTCGCGCGAGCGTGCCGTCGAGGTCCCGGGATTTTACGGGAGCGCAGCCGATCCGGTGGATCCCACGGTGTTTCCGTTGCGCAGCCCACACGCGGTCCATGGCCGCAGCTGGTTCATGGATGCGATGGAAGCCCGTGCCGGCGGCGATACCGCCTGGTTTCGCTTGCATCACGCCGTCATCGCGGACGCCGGCCCGTTGGCGCGGGTGCTCGGCCCGGCTGACTGGACCCACGGCATCGCGCGGCCGGTCCAGAACGTGGTGGCAGACCCCAATCCGAACCTTGCGGTGCAGCTGTTCCGGTCGCCGCGGGGCGCCTGGATCGGCGTTCGCGCCGATGCGCGCTGGCGCCCGGAGGCGGGGCTCGGCGTCGGCAGCGGGGTGTTGCTCGATGTGGATGGCGAGATCGGCCGGGTCTCGATGTCGGTCATTCTCGTGCCGCTTCCGGGAAGCGCGCCCGCGCGAGGCCAGGGTTCCGCCGCCGGTTAACCCTAATTTATTCCGTCAACTGTCGGTGCGATCACAAAATGAGGCCGCGAACCATGCTTTGGTTCACGCGACTTAAAATGGACGGTGGTCGCAAACGTCTATACAACGTGGCGATCACGTAACTCTTTTGTTTTGCAGAGATCAGTTTTTATGGCAGCCGCGCCCGCTGTCCGGCGTTCCGAACTGGCTGAGGCGCTGCGCGCTTGCCGCAGCGCCTTTATCGGCGTCGGCCTCATCAGTTGCATGATCAACCTGCTCTACCTGACAGGTTCGATGTTCATGCTGCAAGTCTACGACCGGGTGCTGCCGAGCCGCAGCGTTCCGACCCTGGTCGGCCTCGTGGTCATCGCCGCGGTCCTCTACATGGCTCAGGGCGTGCTCGACCTGCTGCGCGGACGGATCCTCGGCCGCGTCGGCACCTCGCTCGACGAAGCGCTCAATGCGCGGGTGTTCGACACTGTCGTGCGGCTGCCGCTGATGGCCGGCAATCGCAGCGAAGGCCTGCAGCCGCTGCGCGACCTCGACAATGTGCGCTCTTTCCTCGGCAGCATGGGTCCCGGCGCGTTCTTCGATCTGCCATGGCTGCCGTTCTACATGGTGATCTGCTTTGCCTTCCATTGGCTGCTTGGCGTCACGGCGCTGGTCGGCGCGATCATCCTGGTGACGCTGACGCTGATCACCGAATACTTGTCGCGCACGCCGGCCAAGGAAGCGATGACGCTCGCGGCGCGGCGCAACGATCTTGCCGCCTCCAGCCGCCGCAACGCCGAGGTGCTGGTGGCGATGGGCATGGCCGGCCGCATGAACAGGCGCTGGAACGAGGCCAACGAGGAATATCTGTCCGGCAACCAGCGTGCGAGCGACGTCACCGGCGGGCTCGGCGCGGTCGCCAAGGTGCTGCGCATGATGCTGCAGTCCGCCGTGCTCGCGGTCGGCGCCTATCTCGTGATCCATCAGGAGGCCACCGGCGGCATCATCATCGCCGGCTCGATCCTGAGCGCGCGGGCACTGGCGCCGGTCGATCTCGCGATCGCGCATTGGAAGGGCTTCGTCGCCGCGCGGCAGAGCTGGCAGCGGCTCAACCGCCTGCTGCAGCAAATTCCGGCGCGGCCCGAGCAGACGCTGTTGCAGGCGCCGGAGAAGAAGCTTTCGGTCGAGGCCGTGACCATGGTCGCGCCGGGCGACCAGCGCGCCATCGTGCAGGACATCACCTTCGCCGTCGAAGCCGGCAGCGGCGTCGGCGTGATCGGCCCGAGCGGCTCCGGCAAGTCGTCGCTGATCCGGGCGCTGGTCGGCGTCTGGATGCCGGCGCGGGGCAAGGTACGGCTCGACGGCGCCGCGCTCGACCAATGGTCGTCCGACCAACTGGGGCGCCACGTCGGCTATTTGCCGCAGGACGTCGAACTGTTTGCCGGTACGGTCGCCCAGAACATCTGCCGGTTCGATCCCGACGCCAAGTCCGACGGCATCATCGCGGCGGCCAAGGAGGCCGGCGTGCATGAGATGATCATCAAGATGCGCGAGGGCTACGACACCCAGGTCGGCGAGCAGGGCACCGCGCTCTCCGCGGGCCAGGCGCAGCGCGTGGCGCTGGCGCGGGCGCTGTACGGCAACCCGTTCCTGATCGTGCTGGATGAGCCGAACTCCAATCTCGACAGCGAAGGCGACGAGGCGCTGACCCGCGCGGTGCGCGGCGCCCGCGAGCGCGGCGCGGTCGTCATCGTGGTTGCGCACCGGCCGATCGGCATCGAGGGCGTCGACCATCTGCTGGTGCTGAAGGACGGCCGCATGCAGACCTTCGGGCCGAAGGAGGCTGTGCTCGCGCAGGTGCTGCAGCGTGCCGCGCCGCCGGTGCCGACGCCGATCAAGATCGTCGCGGATGCGGGAGCCGCAAAGTCATGACCGATCAACCGCGCAACGCACATCGCTCGATCCGCAAGCATCTGATCGTCGGCCTCGCCGTGGTTCTGGTTCTCGGCGGGGGCGTCGGCGGCTGGGCCGCAACGGTGCCGATCTCGGGTGCGCTGATCGCGCCGGGCTCGGTGGTGGTCGAATCCAACGTCAAGAAGGTGCAGCATCCGACCGGCGGCGTGGTCGGCGAGGTGCGGGTGCGCGACGGCGACGTGGTCAAGGCGGGCGACATCGTCGTGCGCCTCGACGAGACCGTCGTGAAGGCCAGCCTTGCGATCGTGGTCAAGACGCTGAACGGTCTTTATGCGCGCGCGGCCCGGCTCGAGGCCGAGCAGCAGGGCCGCGACAAGATCACCTTCCCGCCGCAGCTGCTCGAGCAGGCCAAGGATCCGGACGTTCGCGACATCATGGCGAGCGAAACCAAGCTGTTCGAGGTTCGCGTCAACGGCCGCACCGGCCAGAAGGCGCAGCTGCGCGAGCGCGTCACCCAGCTCAACGAGGAGATCTCCGGCCTGCAGGCGCAGGAGAGCGCCAAGGACAAGGAGATCGCGCTGGTGCAGCAGGAGCTGGTCGGCGTCCGCCAGCTCTATGAGCAGCATCTGGTGCAGCTGACGCGCCTGACCACGCTCGAGCGCGACGCGGCGCGGCTCTCCGGCGAGCGCGCGCAGTACATCGCCTCGCGCGCGCAGGCCAAGGGCAAGATCACCGAGACCGAGCTGCAGATCATCCAGGTCGACAAGGACATGCTGGCGGAGGTCTCGAAGGACCTGCGCGAGACCAACGACAAGATCGGCGAGTTCGTCGAGCGCAAGGTCACCGCAGAGGACCAGCTCCGCCGCATCGACATCCGCGCGCCGCAGGACGGCGTCGTGCTGCAATCGACCGTGCACACCGTCGGCGGCGTCATTACCGCGGGCGATGCCATCATGATGATCGTGCCGAAGGCCGACGATCTGTCGGTCGAGGCCAAGGTCAATCCGCAGGACATCGACAAGCTGCAGGTCGGACAGAAGACAGTGCTGCGGCTCTCCGCCTTCAACCAGCGCACCACGCCGGAGCTGAACGGCGTCGTCACCCGCGTCTCCGCCGACGTCACCACCGACCAGCGCACCGGGCAGAGCTATTACACCATCCGCGTCTCGATGCCGCCGGAAGAAGTGGCGCGCCTCGGCAGCGAGGTGAAGATCATCCCGGGCATGCCGGTGGAAGCCTTCGTCCAGACCGGCGACCGCACCATGCTGTCCTATCTGATGAAGCCGATGAGCGACCAGTTCATGCGCTCGTTCCGCGAGAAGTGAGCCGCGCGCTGCTCTTGTAGCCCGGATGAAGCGCAGCGAAATCCGGGAACAGTCGCTCAGCGGATGAAGTCGTCCCGGATTGCGCTTCGCTTCATCCGGTCTACGCAGTCCTCGTTAGATTGCAGGCTCTTTCCCCAAGTCGTCCCTGCGAAACCAGGGACCCATAACCACAGGATCGAGTTGTTGAAGCAGGCTGTGGCTCCAGCGGACCATCGTCAATTGCCATCGGTGATTATGGGTCCCGGGTCGCGCTTCCGCCTCCGCTCTTCGAGCCTCGGTGAGACAAGTAGCTTGCCCGGGACGACAGGGAAAAATTACCGTTCCAGATTCTTCAACAACAGCTCCAGCGCCGCCTTCGCAAATGCCTGCATGTTCGCCTGCCGGTCGCCGCTCGCGGTCTCCAGCGTGATCACCTGCTGGTGGGGGCCTGCGACAGCCATGCAGCTGTGGCCGGCGGCATCGCCGTAGCGGTTGCCGGTCGGGCCGGCGGCACCGGTCTCCGACAATCCCCAGTCGGTCGCGAGGCGCTCGCGGATCTGCCGCGCCAGCAATTGCGCGTAAGGTTCCGACGCCGAGCGGATGCCGCGCATGGCGTCGTCGGGAATGTCCATCAGCGCGCGCCGCGCGTCGCGGGTGTAGATCACGCCGCCGCCGAGGAAATAGGCCGACGCGCCGGGAACCGCGAGCAGCGATGCGGAGATCAGTCCGCCGGTTGAGGATTCCGCGACCGCAATCGTCTGCTTGTTCGCGATCAGTTTTGCGGCGACCTGTTCGGCGATGGATGTGAGCGCGTTCATCGGCCTTCTTTCTCGTTGCTTGCCATGAAAATCCCGTGGGGCGTCCTGCCCTCCTAGCACACCACGCAGCCCTTTGCCGAGTTGCAGGCCGCGGCATGGCCTGATTGAATGCAAGACAAGAACCAGGCGCCGCCCGACAAGCTTGTCGTGAGAGCGTGCGCGGAGGAAACATCATGACGTCGCCGATCGCGGGCGGCGTGGATTGCGATCTGCATCCCGCCGTGCCTCACCTCACCAGCCTGCTGCCGTACATGAACGACTACTGGCGCGACCAGGTGACGACGCGCGGAATGACCGACCTGATCTCGCAATCCTATCCGACCAATTCGCCGATCTCGTCGCGGCCGGACTGGCGTCCAGCGCAAGGCAAGCCGGGCTCGAGCCTTGCGGACATGCAGCGGCAGGCGCTCGACCAGTTCGGCACGGCCTACGGCATCTGCAATCCGCTCTACGGCGTGCAGATGGTGTTCTCCGAGGACATGGCCGATGCGTTCTGCCGCGCGCTGAACGACTGGCTGGTCAAGGAATGGCTCGACAAGGACGATCGCCTGCGCGGCTCGATCGTGATCCCGGTGCAGAGCATCGAGAAGGCGGTCGCCGAGATCGAGCGCTGTGCGCAGGACAAGCGCTTCGTGCAGGTGTTGATGCTGGTGATGGGCGACATGCCGCTTGGCAAGCGGCACTACTGGCCGATCTACGCCGCGGCGGAACGGCTCGGCCTGCCGGTCGGCATCCATGCCGGCAGCGCCTATCACAATCCGCCGACCTCGGTCGGCTGGGGCTCCTATCACATCGAGGATTATGTTGCGCAGGCGCAGGCGTTCCAGACCCAGCTCACCAGCCTGATCGTCGAGGGCGTGTTCGCGCGCCATCCGAACCTGAAAATGGTGATGCTGGAGTCCGGCTTCACCTGGCTGCCGCCATTCCTGTGGCGGCTGCACAAGTTCTGGCGCGGCGTGCGCATGGAGACCCCGTGGGTCGACCGCGCGCCGCTGGAGATTGTGCGCAGCAACATCCGCTTCTCGCTGCAGCCGGTCGATGCGCCGCCGGACGGAGACACGCTGAACCGCCTGTTCGACCATATGCAGTCGGACGAATTGATCCTATTCTCGTCAGATTATCCGCATTGGCAGTTCGACGGTGACGAGGTGCTGCCGCACGGGTTGTCGCAGGATCTGGTACGCAAGATCATGATCGATAATCCGCATGCGACCTATGGCCGGCTCAAGGTGAAGGAGAAGACGCCATGAACATCCAGCTCCGCGAGCGTCCCAAAACCGCATCGCCGACCAGCATCAAGACCGCGATCGCCGACTGCGACATCCATCCGGCCCGCGCCACCAAGGATGAATTGTATCCTTATCTCGAAAAGCGCTGGCATGCGCATCTCGAGACCTTCGGCGTCCATGCCTATCAGGGCATGATGGGAGGCCCGCCCTATCCGAAGGCGCAGCCGAATGCGTCGCGCCGCGATGCCTATCCGCCGGAAGGCGGCCCGCAGGGCTCGTCGCTGTCCTTCATGCAGAGGCAGCATCTCGATCCCAACAATGTCGCGCTCGGCGTGCTCAACCCGCTCAACACCGGGCAAGGTATCCGCAATCAGGATCTCGCCGGCGCGATCTGTTCGGCAATCAACGACTGGCAAATCGAGAAATGGACCAGCAAGGATACCCGGCTGAAAGGCTCGGTCGTCGTCGCCAATGAGGATGGCATGTCGGCCGCCGCCGAAATCCGCAAGCGCGCAGGCGACACAAATTTTGTCCAGGTGCTGCTGCTGAGCCGCAATGTCGAGCCGCTCGGCCAGCGCCGCTACTGGCCGATCTATGAGGCGGCACAGGAAGCCGGCCTTCCGATCGGGGTGCACGCATTCGGCTTCGGCGGCAACCCGATCACCGCGTCGGGCTGGCCGAGCTACTATATCGAGGAGATGGTCGGGCATTCGCAGTGCCAGCAGACCGCGCTGGCGAGCCTCGTGCTCGAGGGCGTGTTCGAGCGCTTCCCGAAACTGAAGATGGTGATGGTCGAGGCCGGCTTCGGTTGGGCGCCGTCGCTGGCCTGGCGGCTCGACAAGGTGTTTTCGCGGCTGCATGCCGAGGTGCCGCATCTGAAGCGCAAGCCGTCGGAATATATCCGCGACCACATCTGGTGGACGACGCAGCCGATGGAGGATCCGGAGAGCCGCGACCATCTGTTCCAGACCATCGAGTGGATCGGCTGGGACAGGCTGCTGTTCGCGACCGATTACCCGCATTGGGATTACGACGAGCCGTCGCGCGTGCTGCCGGCCGGCGTCAGCGATGCCAATCGCCAGGCGTTCTATCTCGACAACGCCAAGCAGTTGTACGGTATCGCATGATCCGAAAAAGTGGGAACCGGTTTTTCGAATCAGATCATGCGTGAGAACGATTGATGACGCGGCATGTGATAGCCCCGGTGGACGAGCTGCCGCCGGGTTCGCGAAAATTTCTCGAGATCGACGGACGGCCGATCGCGGTCTTCAACGTCAAGGGCGAGTTCTTCGGCCTGCTGAACCGCTGCCCGCATCAGGGCGCGGCGCTGTGTGAGGGGCCGCTGATCGGGCTCGCGTCGTCGTCGGACCCCGGCGAAATCGAATACACCAAGCTCGGCGAGATCCTGCGCTGCCCCTGGCACGGCTGGGAGTTCGACATCCGCACCGGCCAGTCCTATTGCGACCCGCGCCGCTTCCGCGTGCGCGCCTATCCGGTCAGCGTCGAGCCGGGCACCAATGTGGTGAAGGGACCGTATGTCGCCGAGACCATCAAGGTCGCGGTGGAGAGTGACTACGTGGTGGTGGATTTGTAGCCGCGACCGTCCCGAAATCCTGTTCACCGGAGATGGCAGTCGGTGAGCGTCATGCAAAGCATCCTCTTGCGTGCGTTTGGCCGTCCTCGGGGCCTCCTGGGGAGGCTCGGCGGCATGATCATGTCGCGCACCAATGCAGATTGCGGCGCGTGGGTCGCAGATCGCCTCGAGATCGGACCTGACGACAGCGTGCTCGAAGTTGGGTTTGGTCCGGGCGCCGTCATTCATCGTCTGTCGACATTGGTATCGGCCGGACGCGTCGCGGGCATTGATCCGTCGCAGGAGATGGTCGGGCAAGCTCGCGCCCGGAACGCGGCCGCGATCGAGGATGGTCGTGTCGAGCTTCGGCTTGGCTCCGTGAGCGCATGCCATTCGATGCGGACAGCTTCGATGCGGCGCTGGCGATCAACTCGATGCAGGTCTGGCCGGATGCCGTCGCCGGGCTACGTGAGGTCCGTCGCGTGATGAAGCCGAGCGGCAGGATCGCACTCGGCTTTACGCGCTACTCCGGACAGCCCAAGGAAGGGGTGACGGAAAAGCTGGCAGCGGCCGGCTTCACGCAGGCTCAGCTGGTCGAGACAAATGAGTGGTTCTGTGCGCTGGCGACAAAGCCCGATGCAAGATGAGTTCGTAAGCCGGGCTACGCTGCGCTAACCCACCACCATTCATTCCGCCATCATCTGCCGTTCGCGCGCATAGCGCACCAGCGCGACAAAGCGGTAGATACCGTGCACGAATTTGCCGTAGGGCATGGTGATGAACAGCGCGAACACCACGCCGAGATGCAGCGCCAGCAGCGGGCCCATCGCGGCGGTCTCGCGCCACAGCAGCAAGGCGAGGCCGGTGATGCTGGTCAGGAACAGCATCAGGATGAACGCGGTGTCCATGCCGATGCGCTGCTCGTCGACCAGCACGCGGTCGCGCTTCCATTTCTCGCCGAGCAGGCCGAGCGGGCCGACCACGAGCCCGATGCCGCCGAGCGTGCCGAGCACGACGGGCAGGTCCCACCACGCATAGGGTGCCTCGCGCGCCAGGAGGTAGTGATACAGCGTGCCGACGCAGGTCGCGGCGAAGCACAGCGCGAAGCCATAGAAGGTGAAGTGGTGATACAGCTTGCGGCGGTCGGTCGGCTGGTCGTCCTCGTTGAAGCAGCCGACACCGCCGCCGTCGAGGTAGCGCAGCTCGCCGGCGTCGCGGACCGCCTGCAACAGCGCCTTCGCATCCGTCGTCATGCCGACCGGCTCGCCGATGTCGCGCCAGAAGGCGCGCACGCCCATTACCAGCGCCAGGATCGCGTAGAGCAGGGCTAAGCCGAACAGCAGCGCCATCGCATTGTGCGGCATCAGTTTGTAGAACGCGCCGGGACCGGTGTGGATGCCGGTGAGCACGCCGCGATCACTGACCGCGGCGAAGCCGAAGATAAAGGCGGCGACGCTGAGCGCTGCGATCAGGCTGATGACGAGGCCGTTGTGCGCGAACGCGCCGGCAAAGGCGCGCGGCCAAGCATAGGCGGCATAGGATTCGGCGCGCGCGACCGCGAGCGTCTTCGGTACATTGACGTTGAATTCGTGCGGCGGCGAGAACTGGCAGTCGGTGTAGCAGGCGCCGCAGCTATGGCAGAGGTTGGCGAGGTAGTTGAGATCGCCGTCGGAGAAGGCGCGGCGCATCTCCATCGCGGGAAACACCGCGCACAGGCCCTCGCAATAGCGGCAGGAATTGCACACCGTCATCAGACGGTCGGCTTCCTGCAAGATACTCGTCCCGTGCATCGCGTCAGTCCCGCCTTCAGTTCCGCGCATTCTTGGCTGCTTCCCGGCCGGCGACGCGGCCGAACACGCTGCCGATGGTCATGCCGATGCCGGCGGCATAGCCCTTGCCGAGCACGTTGCCGGCCATGATCTCGCCGGCGGCGAACATGTTGGCGGACGGCTTGCCGTCCTTCATCAGTATCCGCGCCTCCCTGTTCACGCGGGTGCCGAGATAGGTGAAGGTGATGCCGGGCCGCACCGGATAGGCGAGATAGGGCGGCGTCTCGATCCGGCGCGCCCAATGCGTCTTCGGCGGCGTGATGCCTTGGGTAGCGCAGTCGTCGAGGATGGTGTGGTCGAAGGTGCCGGGCTGCACCGCGGCGTTGAACTCGGTGATGGTCTTTTCCAGCGCGGCCGCGTCGAGCTCGAGCTTGCCGGCGAGCTCGGCAATCGTCGCACCCGCGATCGGCGGAAACAGCGTCGGCATGAAGCTCGTCACCACGGTCGAGTCGAAGATGATGTAGGCGATCTGGTCCGGCTGCGCGGCGACCAGCCGGCCCCAGATCGCATAGCGCTTGGGCCAGATGTCCTCGCCCTCGTCGTAGAAGCGCTCGGCATGCTTGTTGACGACGATGCCGAACACGACCGAATCGTGACGCGTGATGATGCCGCCGTCGAATTTCGGCGCGCGGGCGTCGATCGCCACGGCATGGCATTGCGTCGGATCGCCGATCTCCTGCACGCCCTTGGCGAGCAGCATCTTGAGGATCGCGCCGCGATTATAGGGCGTGCCGCGGATCAGGAAATTGTCGGCCGCATCGCCCCAGGATTCCTTCAGCCATTCGATGTTGGCCTCGAAGCCGCCGGCGGCCGCAACCAGGGTCGAGGCGCGGACCTCGGTCTTGCCGCCGACCGGCTGCTTCAGCTGCGCCGAAAGGAACATGCCGTCCTCGACCGTGAGATCGATGACCTCGGCATCGTAGAGGATGTCGACGCCGAGCTCCTCGGCGGTGCGATAGAGCGCGTTCAGCATCGCGCGGCCGCCGCCGAGGAAGAACGAGTTGGTGCGGCCAAGGCTCAGCGTGCCGCCGAGCGACGGCTGCCAGCGCACGCCCTGCTCGACGATCCAGTTCAGGATGTCCTTGGACTCGTGGATCATGAAGCGGGCCAGTTCCTCGTCGGTCTGGCCGCCGGTCACCAGCAGCAAATCCTTCCAGAACTCCTCCTCGGTGTAGGGACCGGTGAGGATCTCGGTCGCCGCGTCATGGGCGCAGCGCATGTTGCGGGTGTGGCGGGTGTTGCCGCCGCGATAGAATTTCGGGGCGCCTTCCAGCACCAGGACGGAAGCGCCGGCGCGCCGTGCGCTGATCGCAGCGCACAGCGCGGCGTTGCCGCCGCCGATCACCAGCACGTCGAACCTGCGCGTCAGATCAACCATGCGCTCTTGTTATCGTTGTTGGCATGGAAAGCAACACGGCCGGGCGCATGAGCATGATCCGGAAAAGCGTGTCGCGATTTTCCGGAGAAGTCATGCCCAGCGAGCCCACCCGGCCGCGAAGTGGAATATCAGGCCGCAACCGTCTCGCGCTGCTCGATGGTCTGGCCGCCACGATAGACGATCAGCGCGGCGACGATGCCGAGAGCTGCGGCGCACATCAGCCAGTAGCCGGGCGAAGCCTTGTCGCCAGTTTGCTGGATCAGCCAGGTCGAGGCGAACGGCGTGAAGGTGCCGAACAGCCCGGCCGCCAATGCAAAGGCCAGCGAGAAGCAGGTGGTGCGGACATGCGCCGGCACGATCTCGACCAAGCAGCCCAGCATGGTGCCGCTGTAGACGCCGAAATAGAACGAGAACATCATCTCGACCGCCAGCATCTTGCCGAACGAGGGATTGGTCACCAGCCAGTGCAACGCCGGATAGGCCGTGATGAGGGACAGGCCGGCGATCGCCAGCAGCACCGGCTTGCGGCCGATCCGGTCGGACACCGCGCCGCCGACCGGATTCCAGATGAAATTGGTCACCGCAACCAGCAGCGTCACCAGCAGCGCATCCTGGGTCGAGAGCTTCAGCACGGTCTTGCCGAAGGTCGGCGTATAGACGGTGACGAAGTAAAAGGTGGTGGTGGTCAGCACCGCGATCATCATGCCGAGCACGACGATGCGCCAGTTCGCGATCGCCGAGGCGAACACCTCGCTTGCGGTCGGATGCTTCTTCATCGCGAGGAACGCCGGGGTCTCCTCCAGCGTCCGGCGCAGGAAGAAGATCACCGGGATGATCAGGCAGCCGACGAAGAACGGGATGCGCCAGCCCCAGGAGGCCACGGTCGCGGCCGGCATGCTCTCGCTGAGGACGAAGCCGAGGATCGAGGCGACGAAGATCGCGACCTGCTGGCTCGCCGACTGGAACGAGGTGTAGAAGCCGCGATTGCCGGGCGTGGCGATCTCCGCGAGATAGACCGAGACGCCGCCGAGCTCGACGCCGGCGGAGAAGCCCTGCAGCAGGCGCGCGATCAGCACGATGATCGGCGCCGCAATGCCGATGGTCGAATAGCTCGGGCAGAGCGCGATCACCACGGTGCCGATAGCCATGATCGACAGCGTCACGATCAGGCCCTTGCGGCGGCCGATGCGGTCGATATACGCGCCGAGCACGACGGCGCCGACCGGGCGCATCAGGGCGCCGAGCCAGAAAACGCCGAACGCGTTGAGCAGCGCCGCGGTCTCGTTCTCGGAGGGGAAGAAGGCCTTCGCAATCGCCTGGGCGTAGAAGCCGAACAGGAAGAAGTCGAACTGCTCGAGGAAATTGCCGCTGGTCGCGCGAAGGATGGCGCCAAGACGCGATTTGATCTGCGGGACTTGCGATGAACTCGACTGCGACATAACGCCCTTTCCTCCCCGTGACAAAAACGGCCGGCGCAAATTGTCTCGCCGGCCAAAGCAGTTAACTGCCATGTGCGGCAATTTGGCACGGCTGTCCGGCGCGACCAACCCGGAATCACGCGGGGGGCTATGGGAAAAAAGCCGTAGGTGGAAATCGCAGGGAGCCTTTCGAGCGAAGGGGATATTGGTTCGCGCGAAGAAACCTCGTCAAAACAACGATCTGGCGCTTCGGCCCAGGTCCAATCAGAACCGAAGCTCCGGCCGGCGCGTGCGGCGCATCAAGGCGCCGCGTGCGCCGTTGTGCCGAGCCAGCTCCGGAACGCGGAGAGCTTTGGCGTATCGGCGCGTCCCTGCGGCGAAACCAGGTAGAAGCCGGCGTCGGCCGGTAGCGCGATCTTGAAGGGAACCACGAGGCGACCCTTGGCGATGTCGTCCTGCACATAGGAGGTGCGGCCCATCGCGATGCCGATGCCGTCGATCGCGGCCTGGATCGTCACGAACAGCAGGTCGAAGGTGACGCCGGGCTGCTTGGAAATATCGGTCGGCAGCCCCGCCGCGGTCAGCCACAGCCGCCAGTCGTCGCTGTTGGCGTTGCTGGTGTGCAGGAGCGTGTGATCCCTGAGGTCTTCAGGGCATTTCAGCGGCCTGGTTCCCTGCAGCAGCGACGGGCTGCACACCGGAAACAGCTCATCCGCCATCAACCAATCGGCACGCAGGCCCGCCCATTGGCCGCGGCCATAGCGGATCGCCGCGTCGACCTTGTCGCGCTGGAAGTCGACCAGGCTGGTCGAGGTGGTGATGCGAACGTCGATGCCGGAATGCGCCTCTTGGAAGGCCGACAGCCGCGGCAGTAGCCATTTGGCGGCAAGCGATGCCAGCGTCGAGACCGTCAGCACGTGATCGTCGTCCCGGCGCAACAGGCGATCGGTGGCGAGCCTGAGGTCGTTGAAGGCGGCCCGGACGCCGGGAAGGTATTCGGCAGCCTCCGGCGTCAGGCTCAGCGAGCGGTTTTGGCGGACGAACAGGCGGACGCCGAGCTCCTCCTCAAGCCGCCGGATCTGATGGCTGATCGCGGTCTGCGTCACGTTCAGTTCGGACGCCGCCAGCGTGAAGCTCATATGCCGCGCGGCGGCCTCGAACGCCCTCAGGCCATTCAGCGAAGGCAGGCGGCTGGTCATCTCTGGGGCGTCTCCAAATACATGACTTTGATTCATGCGAAACGGTACAAAGTGTCGTTTGTGAGCGGGCCGAATAGCCCCGATATTACCGCCAACAGGTTACCGACAGGAGCCGCAGATGTCCATTTTCACCCATGAACCGATGACAAATCATCATACCCCCGGATTGCTGAACCAGGTCGGCGAGACGCTGCATGTCTGGTGGGAGCGCTACGAGCGCCGCCGCGAGCTGTCGCAGTGGACCGAGCGCGACCTGCACGACATCGGCATGTCCCGCAGCGACATCGTGTTCGAGACCGAGAAGCCGTTCTGGCGGGCCTGAGAAGGACGCCACCGCTGGCGTCGCCTCGATCGAGGGACGCCGGCTAATTTCTTCACCCGAGGAGCGTGTCATGGTTGCGCTGCATCTCGACGATCTCAAGCAATACTCTGACGTGCTGCGCGCCAAGAACGGCAGCGAGGTCAAGGTGCGCTTCGTCGAGCCGCGCGACCGCGAAGAGCTGCAGAGCTACATCCGCTCGCTCTCCGCGGGGTCCCGTTACAACCGCTTCCTGGGCGCGTTGAGCGAGCTGCCGAAGACGGAGCTCGAACGTTTCATCCATGTCGGCGAGGCTGACCGGTTCACGGTGGTCGCGACGATGCTGGTCGATGGCTTTGAGACCATCGTCGGCGAAGCCCGCTACGCCTTCCATGCCGATACGTCGAGCGTCGAGTTCGGCCTGTCGATCGATGACCGGTGGCAGGGCCACGGCATTGGCAAGGCGCTGCTCAGGAATCTCGAATGCCGTGCGGCGTCCTTCGGAGCCGAACGCATCTTCGGCGACACGCTGCGTTCCAATGCGACGATGATCGGCCTCGCCCGCAAGTCGGGCTACGCCTTCACCCAGAGCCCCGGCGACTGGAAGCTGGTGCGCTTCGTGAAAGAGATCCACGTCGAACCGCAAGACATTCCCTGTGCCAGCTGGCGGCTTGCCGCCACTTCCCGCTTGGCCGCGATGTCCTCGCTTGCGGTTTGACTGACTAGGCCCGGTTCTGGCCCCTCCAGAACCGGGCCCTTTTCTTTTCCCAACCGGTGCCGCGACTGCTACTCGTCATGCGCGGGCTTGACCCGCGCATCCATTGAGCGAAAGCGTTTCTTTCGATGCATTGCCGGGTCAAGCCCGGCAATGACGGACATCGAACTAGGATCAACTCCCCCGAAACACCGGCTTGCGCTTCTCGATGAAGGCCTGCACCGCCTCCTTGTGATCGGCCGTCGTGGTGAGCCGGATCAGCCGCTCGGCCTCGTGGTCGCGCGCGGTGGCGAAGTCGAACTGCAGCGCCTCGTCGAGATTGTCCTTCATGTAGCGCAGCGCGAGGGTCGGGCCTTCGGCCATCGACTTCGCCAGCGCAAAGGCCTCGTCCTGCAGCGTTTCGTCCGGCACCACGCGATTGACGAGACCGATCTGCTCGCATCTCGCGGCGTCGACCTTCTCCGAGGTGAACATCAGCTCGCGGGCGCGCGAGGTGCCGACCAGCCGCGTCAACAGCCATGCCATGCCGTAATCGCCGCTCAGCGCCACGCGCAAGTAACCGGTCGAGATGAAGGCGGATTGCGCCGCGATCCGGATGTCGCAGGCCATCGCGATCGCAAGGCCGGCGCCGACCGCGGGACCGGGAAGGGCAGCAATGGTCGGCTTGCGCACCGAGGCCAGCGAGCCGGTGAGCAGGCGCTGGCGCTCCTGCAAATCCGCGACCTTGTCCTCATAGGACATTTCGAGCTTCTTCTTGTCGCGATGCGCGCCCATGCCCTTGACGTTGCCGCCGGCGCAGAACGCCTTGCCGGCGCCGGTGACGAGCAGCACGCCGACCTCGGGGTTCTCGCCGCAGGTCCTGATCATCGTGCGCAGCGCCGGCGTCAGCGTGTCCGACAGCGAGTTGCGGGCATCCGGGCGGTTCAGCGTGATGACGGCGACGCGATCGCGGATTACGCAGAGCAGTTCGTCGGTGCCGGTCTCGATCTTGATTTCAGCGGTCATGTCGTCGCTCCCCATGTCTGTTTGTTTCGTCATTCCGGGGCGATGCGAAGCATCGAGCCCGGAATCTCGAGATTCCGGGTCTGGTGCTAGCGCACCATCCCGGAATGACGGTGAAAGTTACTTCACGCGGTAAGCAAAAGGCGCCAAGCCTCGTGCGCACCGCCTCACAGCTTGCTCGCGATCTTGATCACGTTGGCGTTTGCGTTCAGCCTACGCCGCTTGCATGATCTCCGTCATCTCAAAACTTCTCAACCCAGGGCCGCAATTCCAGCTCCCAGGTCCAGGCGCTGCGCGGCTGCTGCAGCACGTTCCAGTAGCTCAATGCAATCGCGTCGGGATCGAGCATCGAGTCCGGCCGGTCGGCGGGCTCGGCGCGGGCAGCGCTGCGGATGCCACCGTCGATCACGAAATGCGCGACGTGAATACCCTGCGGCGACAGTTCGCGCGCCATGCTCTGCGCGAGGCCGCGCAAGGCGAACTTGCCCATCGCGAACGGCGCCGATTGCGCATAGCCCTTCACGCTGGCGGAGGCGCCGGTGAACAGGATTGCGCCCTTCTTGTTGGGCAGCATGCGCTTCGCCGCCTCCTGCGCCACCAGGAATCCGCCGAACGCCGAGACCGCGATCGCCTGTTCGACCTCTGAAGGGACCAGTTCGACGAAGGGCCCGCGCGAGCGGCCGGAGGCGTTGTAGACCACGAGATCAGGCGTTCCGATCTCGCGCTCGACCAGACCAAAAAGACGTTCGACATCCTCGGCCTTGGTGGCGTCGCAGGCATAGGCCCGCGCGCCTGTTTCGGTGCAGAGCGCGCCGAGCTTCTCGATGCTGCGGGCGCCGAGTGCCACACGAATTCCCTCCCGCGAAAATAGCCGCGTCAGCGAGGCGCTGAGGCCCTCGCCGGCGCCGACGATCAGGGCGATCTTGTATTTTGGAATATCCATTGGGCTTTCCTTTGCTCGGCCGGAGGAGGATAGTCGTGCCCAAACAAATGAGCACCGAAGCCGGGAATTCAATGCAGCCGCACAAGCAGGATCCGAAAACGTCAGCCGCCAGCCAGCCGGGCCTGCTGGCGCCCGACACGACGGGAATGAATTTCTACCGGGCCGATCCGGCGCTGACCGACCTTCTGAAGCTGCATTTGCCCGATGCATTGTTCCGCCATATCGAGTCGCATCTCGACCGCCTCGGTGGATTGGCCGGAGGCTATCTCGACGAATGCGCGCGGCTTGCCGACCGGCATACGCCGGTGTTGCACCAGCGCGACAAGTTCGGCCGCGACGTGCAGCACATCGAATATCATCCGGCCTATCGCGAGATCGAGAAGGCCGCGTTCGGCGAGTTCGGCATTCACGCGCTGTCGCTCCGCAAGGGCATCATGGGCTGGCCCGACAAGTATCCTGTCGTCGCCAAGCACGCCTTCACCTTCCTGTTCAACCAGACCGAATTCGGCATGGGCTGCCCGATCAACGTCACCGACGGGTGCGCCAAGCTGCTGGCAAATTTCGGCAGCGAGGCATTGAAGGCGAAATATCTCGACGGCCTGACCCAGACCGACATGAGCAAGCTGACGCAGGGCGGCCAGTTCATGACCGAGAAGGAGGGCGGCTCCGATGTCGGCACGCTGACCACGCGCGCCGTGCAGGAGGGCGACCACTGGCGGCTCTATGGCGAGAAGTGGTTCTGCTCCAACGCCGATGCCAAGGTGGTGATGCTGCTGGCGCGGCCGGAAGGCGCCGGGCCGGGCACCCGCGGCGTCGGCCTGTTCCTGATGCCGCGTTTCCTCGACGACGGTTCGCAGAACCATTACCGGATCGTGCGGTTGAAGGACAAGCTCGGCACCCGCTCGATGGCCTCGGGCGAGATCAAGTTCGACGGCGCGATCGCCTACGCCGTCGGCAAGCTCGACCGCGGCTTCGTGCAGATGGCCGAGATGGTGAACTCGTCGCGGCTCTCCAACGGCGTGAAGTCGACCGCGCTGATGCGCCGCGCCTGGCACGACGCGATCACCGTGGCGAAGGGCCGCGTGGTGTTCGGCCAGCGCATCATCGACCTGCCGCTGGCGCGGCGGCAGCTGATGAAGATCATGCTGCCGACCGAGCAGGCGCTGTCGATGAGCTTTTTGACCGCTGACGCGCTCGACCGCGCCGAGGCAGGCAGTCAGGACGCCGCGGCGCTGCTTCGCATCCTGACGCCGACGCTGAAATTCCGCGCCACTCGCGACGCCCGAAAGGTCTGCGGCGATGCGATGGAGATGCGCGGCGGCATCGGCTACATCGAGGAATTCGTCACGCCGCGGCTGCTGCGCGACGCGCATCTCGGCTCGATCTGGGAGGGCACCGGCAATATCGTCGCGATCGATGCGCTGAAGCGTGCGGTCGGCCGCCATGGCGCCGACAATGCGCTCGCCGCCGATCTGCATGCGCGGCTCGATGATAGCGCGAATGTTCCGCAAGCCTGGCGCAACCGGCTGCGCGATCTTAGCGACCGTGCGGTCGCGTTTGCGCGCGAGGTGGCGAGCCGCATCGACAATGAGGGCGATGCGCGCCGCGCCACCAGCCTGCTCTATCATGTCGCAAGCGCGGTCGCGCTGGCGTGGGAGGGCGGGCGCATCCACCAGATGCGCGGCGATGCGCGTCGGCTGTTGCTGTCGCGGATGGTGATCGACCACCGCGTGCTGCCGGGCGATCCGTTCCGGCTAACGGAAAATACCGTTCAGCGCAGGATGACCGAGCACCTGCTCGGCGATCGCGCGGTCGGCATGGCCGAGGTTGGCGAATTGCTTGACGCAGCGTAGGCTGCTGCGCGAGCGAACTTTTCAAACAATCAAAAACGTCAAGGGAGACCCCGATGAAGGCCGCCGTCCTGCATGAAGTCAATCAGCCGCTGGTGATCGAGGACGTCAGCGTGCCCAATCCGGGGCCGCGCGAGGTCCTGATCCGCACCGCGGTCGCGGGCCTCTGCCATTCCGATCTGCACTTCATGGAAGGCCTCTATCCGCATCCGCTGCCGGCGGTGCTCGGCCATGAATCGGCCGGCGTGGTCGAGAAGGTCGGCTCCGACGTCAATTACGTGAAGCCCGGCGATCACGTCGTCACCTGCCTGTCGGTGTTCTGCGGCACCTGCGACAACTGCACCACCGGCCGCACCGTGCTGTGCACCGACACCACGGTGAAGATGCTGCCCGGCGCCTCCAACCGCCTGTCATGGGGCAGGAAGGAGAAGCTCAACCAGTTCCTCAATCTGTCGTCGTTCGCCGAGCAGATGCTGGTGCACGAGAACGCCATCGTGAAGATCAAGAAGGAGATGCCGCTCGATCTCGCCGCGCTGATCGGCTGCGGCGTCATCACCGGTTATGGCGCGGTGGTGAACACCGCGAAGGTGACCGCCGGCGAGACGGTGGCTGTGATCGGTTGCGGCGGCGTCGGCATGGCCGCGATCAACGGTGCGCAGATCGCCGGCGCCGGCCGCATCATCGCGATCGATACCAATCCGGCCAAGTTGCAGCTTGCGACCAAGCTCGGCGCCACCGATATCGTCGATCCGGCCCGCGGCGACGTGGTCCAGCAGGTGCGCGAGCTCACCGGCGGCGGCGTGCAGCACTCCTTCGAGGTGCTCGGCCGCAAGGACACCGCCGAGCAGGCCTTCGCCATGCTGGCGGCGGGCGGCACCGCGACCATCGTCGGCATGATCCCGTTCGGCCAGAAGATCGAGCTGCACGGCTTCGACTTCCTGCGCGAGCGCCGCATCCAGGGCTCGTCGATGGGCTCCAACCACTTCCGCGTCGACATGCCGCGCCTCGTCGACTTCTACATGCGCGGCAAGCTGCATCTGGAAGACTGGATCTCGGCCAAGCTGAAGCTCTCCGAGATCAACGAGGGCTTTGCCAACATGAAAGCCGGCAAGACGCTGCGCAGCGTGATCATGTTTGATAGCTGAGCGTGTGTCGTCCCGGCGTAGGCCAGGGACCCATACGCCGCGGCCTCGCTTTGGGCACGTGGGTGGACGACTTTCTTTACTCACCACAAGCTGCGGTGGTTATGGGTCCCGGCCTGCGCCGGGACGACACCTGAATCGCTCACCGCGCGACATGCGCGGATACCGCGCGCCATTTTCCGTTCTGCCGCGCCCAGCAATCGGTATAGCGGCCGTGCGCCGGCTCACCGTCCGCGTTGGTGTAGCTGGTCTGGGCGTGGATGATGGCGAAATCGCCGAGGATGCGGATTTTGACGTCCTCGGCCTTCAGGCCCTTGATCTTCACCGGGATCGCGGTCTGCTTCAGGAAGGCAGCGCGGTCGACCAGGCTCTTGTCGGGATTGGTGCAGTAGAAGTCCTGCGCCAGAATTTCGTCGAAGCGCTTGACGTCGCAGTTCTGAACGGAGTCAACGTAGTCCTTGTTGAGCTTTGTCAGCTCCTCGAGATCGTTGCTCATTGGCCTTCTCCCTGGTTTTGTTGTCCGTCATTGCGAGCGCAGCGAAGCAATCCATCTCGCCGCTCGTTGAGATATGGATTGCTTCGTCGCTTCGCTCCTCGCAATGACGGTTTTTTCCAGCACCTAATCATCGAACATCTTCGGCGGCACGAAGCCGCCGAATTCGTGCTCGATCAGCTCGGCGAGCTTGAGCGGCGTGCGGTCCTCGAGCCATGGGCCGACGATCTGCACGCCGACCGGCAATCCGTCGGGCGCAAAGCCGGTCGGGATCGCAGTCGAAGGCAGGCCGGGCAGGGTCGCGATGCCGGGCCAGGCGAGCTGGTCGGTGTAGATGTAGGGCTCGCCGTCGATCAATATCCGCCGCTGCTCCTGGTCGGGCTCATGATCGTGCGGATAGGCCGGCGTCGGCATGATCGGGCAGATCACCGCGTCGAACGATTTGAACAGCTCGCGCCATTGCGCGCGCAGCCGCGAGCGGGCGACTGTCGCCTGTACCCAGTCGCGGTGGCTGAGCGCGATGCCGCGCAGCCGTTCGGCCTGCAGGCTGTTGTCGCCGGCGGGCAGCGCGGCCGCTGCCGCGCAGGCGCCGGCATAGACCTCCGGCGGGAAGGTCGCGGCGAGGAACGACAGCAACATCCGCATATAGAGCCGCGAGGACGCCGCGAAATCCGGCAGCAGCGGGCTCGACCGCGATATCTTGGCGCCGGCCTTGTCGAGGTGGCTCGCGAGCTTGTCGATGCTGCCGCGAACCGCCTTGTCGGTCGGCAACACCGAATCGGTGTCGATCACGAGGATCCGGAAATCCTTCAGGCTGGCGTGGCGCGCCGCCGGCAGGTCGAGGCGATAGGCCTTGCCGGCATCGAGCGGATCGGGAGCGGCCATCACGTCGAGCAGCAGCGACAGGTCGGCCGCGCCGCGCGCCATCGGGCCGGTTACCGCAAGGTCGCGCTCATAGATGATGGGCGGTGCCGGCGGCGCGGTGTGGCCGCGGGACGGCAGCAGCGCGAAGGTCGGCTTGTGCGCATAGACGCCGCAATGAAACGCCGGCACGCGCAGCGAGCCGCCGATGTCCGAGCCGAGCGACAGCGCGCCATAGCCCGCGGCGAGCGCCGCCGACGATCCGCCGGAGGAGCCGCCCGGCGTGCGGCCGAGGTCGTAGGGATTGTTGGTGGTGCCGTAGATCTCGTTGTAGCTCTGCCAGTCGGCGAGCCCGACCGGCACGTTGGTCTTGCCGAGGATGACGCCGCCGGCGTCCTTCACGCGCTGAATCGACAGCGCGTCCTCGGTCGGGACAAAATCCTTTTGCGGCAGGAAGCCCCAGGTCGTCGGCAAGCCGGCGACGTTGAAGGATTCCTTCACCGTCATGGGGATGCCGAGCAGCGGCCTGTGCTCGCCGCGCGCGATCGCGGCATCCGCAGCGCGCGCAGCGGCGAGGCCGCGCTCGAAGTCGCGCACGCAGACCGCGTTGACCTTGCCGTCGTGGCGCTCGATGCGGCCGATCGCGTCCTGTGCGAGCTCAACTGCCGAGACCTGCTTGTTGCGCAGCGCCTTCGACAATTCGACGGCGGTCTTGAAGCTGTATTGCGATTTGGCCACGGCGTGCTCCCGGTTTGTTGTTGGCGCGATGATGGGCAGTTTGGCTGCCGCCCGCAAGCGCTGTAGCCGTGACGTTGTCGCCGTGTTTGATCGGAATTGCTCTGCTCTACCTCGCCCCGCTTGCGGCAGGGGTGTCCGGGGAAATTCAGGCATAGCGGAGCTCCATCTGGTCAGGTGAGATGGTTGATTTCCGACGGCTGGGGTTGGTGGGCGGAGGTTTGTCGATGGCAGCGAGGGATCGACGCGTGAGCAGGAGCTGGCCGACGAGTTCGGCGAACCTGAGCGGGAGCATTTTGATGCAGTTGGTGTGAGCGGCGATGCGCAGCAGCAGGTAGGCAATCATCGCAGCGAGCACCTGAAGGCGGATCGCGTTGTCGTTGGCGCCGAGGAACTTGCGAATATCGAGATGCTGCTTGATCCAGCGGAACAGCAGCTCGATTTGCCATCGGCTCTTGTAGAGGGCGGCGATCTCGACGGCGCTACGGGCAAGGTCGTTGGTCAGGAGTGTGATCTTGCCGCCTTTCTCGCGTCTGATCTTGATGCGGCGGAGCGGGATTGGAAGGCGCGAATCGCCCTTGCTGGTGAGCTTCACCTCGTCATCGGCAAGGATTTCGAAGCCATCCCCGTTACGCTTGCGGATGGCGCGATGCCTGAGCGAGCGAAGACGGATGCTCGTCTTCGCCCGGGTAACGAAGAAAGCCTTGCTATCATTGATCTTCTGCCACCAGTCGAAACGGCAATAGCCCTTGTCAAACACATAGGTGGTGGCGGGCTGGATTGGGGTCTGTCGGCCGATCTCGATGTCATTGACGTTCGCGGCCGTCATCTCGACGCAGGTCGGGACATCGCTCCTTGGGTCGTAGACGACATGCAGCTTCATGCCGCGGATGCGGCCGTTCCAGGTCGCCCAACTGCAGACCTTGCCGAGCGGGATCGGACTGGCGTCGATCAGACGCACCATCTCCATGCCTTCACTCCGCAGCTGGCGACGCGCCATCGCCGACAGCGCCGCAAAGGTTTGCGCGAAAATGCCGATCGGACGGCGGGCATTGGCATCGGACAACGTCGAGCGCGACAGCTTGCCGGTTCCCAAGTGATAGTGATGCTGCGAATTGGCGTTGAAGCCAGTCACCACCCCGCGCAGACTGCTGTTGCCGCTAAGCTGGGCATAGATCAGCGCCACCAGATGATCCCAGCTCCTGAACGACTTGTCGTAGGCATCCCCGTCCAGACGATCCACAACCGTCTGAAACTGCCGTCGATTGATCGGTTCAAGCAGCCTTCCAAAAATGCTACCGCGATATCGCATGCTCGGCCCTCTGTGTCTCGACAACCAGAAAAGACCGATTTGCCTCGGTCCTGCCGAGCATGCACCGCGACACAGTGAATCATTCCCCGGACACCCCTGCGCTTGCGGGGAGAGGTCGGATCGCTCTTGCGATCCGGGTGAGGGGGTACAGGTACGTCGACTTGCGTCACGTGTGGATATGGCCCCTCACCCCAACCCTCCCCGTAAGAACGGGGAGAGGGAGAATCGAACCGTTGCTACGCCGCGCCGATCAGGATGCCGACCGCGAGCACGATCGCGCCGCCGAGCACGATCTGGAATACCGCCTGCAGGAACGGCGTGTCCATGTAGCGCGCGCGGATGAAGGCGATCGCCCACAATTCGAAGAACACCACGATCCCGGCGATCGCGGTCGCGATCCAGAATGCGTTCGGCCAGGCATCGGGCACCAGATAGGGAATGGTGTGGCCGAGCCCGCCGAGCGTCGTCATCAAGCCGCAGGTCAGGCCGCGCAGCCAGGGCGAGCCGCGGCCGGTCAGCGAGCCGTCGTCGGACAGCGCCTCGGCAAAGCCCATGCTGATGCCGGCGCCGATCGAGGCGGCAAGCCCGACCAGGAAGGTTTGCCAGTTGTGATGCGTTGCGAAGGCGGCGGCGAACAGCGGCGCCAGGGTCGAGACCGAGCCGTCCATCAATCCGGCGAGACCCGGCTGCACATATTGCAGCACGAACATCCGCCGCCGCGTGCGGTCTTCCTCGGCGCGCACGTCCGGCTTGAGGATCTCGCCGGTCAGCTTCACCGCGAGCTTCTCGTGGCCCTTCTCCTCCTCGGCGAGATCGCCGAGCAGCCGCCGCACGCCGACATCCTCGGCCTTCTCGGCGGCTTTGGCATAGAAGCGCTCGGCTTCCAACTCCATGGTCTCGACTTCCTTGCGGATGGTGTCGAGCGGCAGGTTCTTGGTGAGCCAGATCGGGCGGCGGCGCAGGAAGCCTTTGACGTCCTCGCGCCGGATCGGCGGCAGATGCGCCCCGAAGCGCTGCTCGTAGGTTTCCAGCAGTCGGTGGCGATGGCCGCGCTCCTCCTCGGCCATCTCCTCGAAAATCTTGGCGGTATCGGGATAGCGCCCGGCGAGATCCTCCGCGAACGTCATGTAGATGCGGCTGTCCTCCTCCTCGGAGGCGATCGCGACCGCCAGCACCTCGCGCTCGGTCAGATCGGCAAAGTTCTTCACGGCAACGCCTTGTTCACAGAGTTTAAAATTAGAATAGTTCTAAACTATAGGGTTGCACCGGTGCCGGGTCAAATCCGGATCGGCCCGGATTCGCTGTTGCAGCACCGGCAAGCCGCGCGGGTTGAGCGAAGAAAACGCCTGAGATCAACGGGATGCGACGCGACGGCCGAACGGGAATCTAGCGCTGTGCGCCGGCGTCTCGCAGGAATGTGAGCAGCAGCCGGCTCACCTCATCGGGCTGCTCCTGCTGCACCCAGTGGCCGGCACCGTCGACCAGATGACAGCCGATCATGTTGGTGCAGGCTTTCGTCTGCATCGCCTCGAACACGCCAGGCCGCTGATAGGTGCCCCAATCCTGTTTGCCCGAAATGAAGGCCGACGGCTGGTCGATCGTGCGGCCGCTCCAGGTCTGTAGCTCCGGGACGAACGCCCCCGAGGTGCCGCAGCGATACCATTGCAGCCCGCCCTGGAATCCGGTCCGCTGATATTCGGCGCTGTAATATGCGAGCTCGCTATCCGGCAGCCACGTGTTGGCGGCGATCGCCTCGCGCGACGGCATCTCCTCGGCGACGGTGGCGGCCATGTCCTTGGCGAAATCCATCACGTAATAGGTCGGCAGTTTTGCCAGTTCGCCTGCCGACCAGGATTGCAGCGGATACGGCTTGTTGTCTTTCCAGTCCGCGCTTTTGTGGTGGTAATAGGCACGCAGGAAGTCGTGCACGCCCTGCGGCGCGCGATGCATGTCGTCACTGGCCGGGCGCGTCGAATAGTACCATTGGTAGTGCTTGCGCGGCCGCGGCAGCGCGGCGAGCTCGCGATGCACGGGGTCGTCGGTCGCTGGCTTTGTCGGCGCGCTCGCGGTGTTGAACGGCAGCGACGGCGGCCCCGAAAACGGCGCGCTCATCATCACCACCGCGCGGAACACGTCGGGCCGGATCAGTGCGCACCACGCCGCAACCGACGAGCCGAAATCGTGCCCGATCACCGCATCGACGTGCTTGTAGCCGAACGCAGCGACCAGCCCGAGCGCATCGCGCACCAGATTGGGCAGGCGGAATGACGCAAGATCGCCGTCATACTCCGCACTCCACCCTGATGTGCGGCCATAGCCGCGCTGGTCCGGCGCGATCACATGATAGCCGGCGGCGGCGAGCTTCGGCATCACCTTGCGCCAGGAGAACGCCAGCTCCGGAAAGCCGTGCAGCAGCAACAGGCAGGGCCGGCCGGATGTTTCGAAGCCCGCTTCCAGCACATGCATGCGCAGGCCGTTGATCCCGTCGACATAACGCGAGCGGATGGTGGAGGGCAGCGGGATGTCGGGGAGGGCTGGCATCGGAGATCACCTGTTTGGCATCGCCGCACAACCAGCGCATTTCGCTGTATGCTGGCGGCCATTGTTTCACGATAGCAACTTTGCCCAGGGGATGCATACCGCATGCGCCACGCCGGGATTGCAGAGCTGACCGGCTCGATGTCGCGCCTCGGTCTGACGGTCGTGGCCGCAAGCTTGATGCTGGCATCGGCCGTGCGTGCCGCCGACATCAAGCAACTGACCGAAAGACTGCCGCACGCCTATATCGGCGAATTCCTGTGGGACGGTGACACGACGGTGCAGCACCTCGTCATCACCTTCGACAAGGTGCAAGCGCTGAACGAGCAGAACGCGGAAGCGCGCGGCTGCGGGTCATACGAGGTCGGCGGTCACGTAACCAAGATCGGCGTGCAGATGTTCATCCGGCTGTCCGATCTCGAGGTCGAGCTGTTTGAGCGGTCGCCCGACGACAGTGGATCGTTCGAGACCGAGGGCAGCCACCGCGGCAAGCTGTCGGAGGATTTTCAGCAGATCGATGCGCAGTGGACCACCACGGCAAATGGCAAGCACGGCCAACTGCATCTGCGCGCCGCGGCGTCTGCCGCGTGCGAACCGGCGGCGGAGTTGTAGGTCGGCGGGGTGCGCGCAAGCGGCGTCCCGCGTGCGCTCTTCATCCTCCCCCGGACCGTTTGCACTATTTCGGAATATTGGAAATCTATCTCTGAGTTGCCCGACGTGTCAAGCTGCCTTGTCGAACGCGGGCAGCCGCCAGCTCCTTTGCATGGGGTTGTTTTCGATATTTTGGCCGCGGCGCGACGACGGCCCCTCCGGGGAGCGGCGAACCGCGGTCACGGCCTGGCAGGCACCTTCGGCCAATAGCGGTCGCGCAGATGGCGCTTCACCAGTTTGCCGGTCGGCGTGCGCGGCAGCTCTTGCTCGAAGTCGATGCTCTTGGGGCATTTGATCGGCGACAAGTGCTGCCGGCAGAACGCGATCAGCTCGGCCTCGAGCTCCTTGCCGGCCCTGGTGATGTCGTGCGGCTGCACCACGGCCTTGACCTCTTCGCCCATCTCCTCGTTCGGCACGCCGAACACCGCGACGTCGGACACCGCCGGATGCGTGATCAGGACGTCCTCGGTCTCCTGCGGATAGATGTTCACGCCGCCGGAGATGATCATGTAGCTCTTGCGGTCGGTCAGATAGAGGAAGCCCTCTTCGTCGAGGTAGCCGACATCGCCGAGCGTCGACCAGCCCTTGGTGTTGTAGGCCTTCTTCGTCTTCTCCGGATCGTTGTGATAGGAGAACGCCGGCGCGTCGGCGAAAAAGACCTGACCGATCTGGCCGGTCGGCGCTTCCTCGTCGTTCTCGTCGAGGATCTTGACCTTGCCGACCACCGCGCGGCCGACCGTGCCGCGGTGGGTCAGCCATTGCTGCGAGGTCGAGACCGTGACGCCATTGCCTTCGGAGCCGGCGTAATACTCGATCAGGATCGGTCCCCACCATTCGATCATCTTGGCCTTGACGTCGACCGGGCAGGGCGCCGCGGCATGGATCGCGCCTTTCAGCGACGAGACCTTGTAGCGTGTGCGCACTTCGTCGGGCAGCTTCAGCATGCGCACGAACATGGTCGGCACCAGCTGCGACTGCGTCACCTTGTGCTTCTCGACCTGCTTCAGAAATTCCTCGGCGTCGAAATGCTCCATGATGACGGAGGTGCCTCCGAGCACGGTGGCCATCATGTTGAAGCGCAGCGGGGCCGCGTGATAGAGCGGCGCCGGCGACAGATAGATGCTGTCGGCATTCATGCCGCACATGTCGGCGGTGAGAATGCGCAGGAACGGGTTCGGCACGTCGATCCGGTTGCCCTCGAACTGCTTCTTGATGCCCTTGGGTCGGCCGGTGGTGCCGGAGGAATACAGCATGTCGTAGCCGGCGACCTCGTCGGCAACCGGCGTGGTCGGCTGCGCGCCGGCTTCCTTGTCGTAGGAGCGGAAGCCCGGCGAGGGCTCGTCCATCATGTAGAACAGCGGCTCGCCCGCTTCGCCCTTGATCAGGCCCTTCACCTTGTCGGCGCACTGCGGGGTGGTGATGAACACCTTCGCGCCGCAGTCCTTGATGATGTAGGCGATCTCTTCTTCCGTCAGATAGCGGCTGATCGCCGTGTAATAGAGACCCGAGCGCTGCGCTGCCCAGCAGATCTCCATGAATGCGAGCCGGTTTTCCATCAGCAGCGCGATGTGGTCACCGGCCTTCAGGCCGAGCGAGCGGAACAGATGCGCGCCCTGGTTCGAAAGCTCGTCGAGCTCGCGATAGGTGATGGCCTTGCCGGACGCCGCCATCTGATAGGCGATCTTGTTCGGATGGGTGCGCGCGTGGATCGACGGATGGGTCATTGTGTTTCCTCGGAGCATCAATAGTGGTCGTCCCCGCGAACGCGGGGACCCATAACCACCAATTTTTCTTGTTGGACTGAGTTGTGGCCCCAGCCGCGCCTAACCACAAACGGCTGTGGTTATGGGTCCCGGCCTACGCCGGGACGACATCATTGTTGTGGCCGCTGATGCGGACTTTTCTTACAGCCGCTCGACAATCGTCACATTGGCCATGCCGCCGCCTTCGCACATGGTCTGCAGGCCGTAGCGCTTGTTGCGCTGCTTGAGGGCATGCAGCAGCGTCGTCATCAGCTTGGTGCCGCTGCCGCCGAGCGGATGGCCGAGCGCGATCGCGCCGCCGTTGACGTTGAGCCGGGCCGGATCGGCGCCGGTGGTCTTCAGCCAAGCGGTCGGCACCGAGGCGAAGGCCTCGTTGACCTCGAAGAGATCAATGTCGTCAATCTTCATGCCGGCCTTCTGCAGCGCGCGCTGGGTTGCCGGCAGCGGCGCTTCCAGCATGATCACGGGGTCGCCGCCCATCATGGTGAGGTGATGGATGCGCGCCATCGGCTTGACGCCGAGCGCCTTCAGGCCCTTCTCGTTGACGACCATGACGCCGGAGGCGCCGTCGCAGATCTGGCTGGCGCTCGCCGCGGTGAGCTTGCCGTTCTCGGCGATCAGCTTGACGCCCTTGATGCCGTCGAGGCTGGCGTCGAAGCGGATGCCTTCGTCGATGTGATGGGTGTCGGTCGAGCCGTCGGCGCGGGTGATCTTGACCGGCACGATCTCGTCCTTGAAGTGGCCGGCTTGCGTGGCCGCGATCGCGCGCTGATGGCTGTTATAGGAGTATTCGTCGAGCTCGTCCTTCGACAGGCCGTACTTCTCGGCCATCATCTCCGCGCCGGTGAACTGGCTGAACACGATGTTGGGATACTTCGCCTCGATGCCCGGGCTCTTGTAGTGGCCGAAGCCGTTCTTGGCGGGCAGCGAGGAGGCGAGGCCCATCGGCACGCGGGTCATCGATTCCACGCCGGCGGCGATCACGCAGTCCATCGTGCCAGACATCACCGCCTGCGCCGCGAAGTGCAGCGCCTGCTGCGAGGAACCGCACTGGCGGTCGATCGAGGTCGCCGGCACGCTCTCCGGCAGCTTCGAGGCCATGACAGCGTTGCGCGCGATGTTGGTGGACTGCTCGCCGGTCTGCATCACGCAGCCCATGATCACGTCCTCGACCTGCGCGGGGTCGGCGCCGGTGCGCTCGACCAGCGCATCGAGCACGGTCGCGGCCAGATCGGCCGGATGCCAGCCGGCGAGGCGTCCTCCCTTGCGGCCGCCCGCGGTGCGAGCGGCGGCGACGATATATGCCTCGGCCATGTCTGATCTCCCTGATGTTTCCGGATTGGGCGGTCTGAAAGTTGGGCCGGATTTAAGGGGTGGCTCAGCATTTAGTCAATCAATCAATTAACTCTTGAGTGCGGCCCCGCCATGGGCTTATGTGCGGCCTCGATTTACCGTCGACCCCTGACACAGAGCGGGACCAGAGCGCAGTTGAATACCAGCGTACCGACGAAACTTCCGGCCGGCAAAAATGCCACCGCCGACAAGCTTTTGGTTGCGGCCAGTGAGCTGATGATCGAGCGCGCCTCGATCGAGGTGTCGTTGTCCGACATCGCGCAGAAGTCGGGCGTCAACGCCGCGCTGGTGAAATATCATTTCGGCAACAAGGACGGGTTGTTGCTGGCGCTGCTGGCGCGCGACGCCGCCACCGAGATATCGCAACTCGAATATCTCATCAGCCAACCGATCACGCCGTCCGCAAAATTGCGGCTGCATATCGGCGGCATCATCCGCGCCTATCACCAGTTCCCCTATATGAACCGGCTGATCCATTATCTCCTGCACGAGAGCTCGCCTGCCGCTGCGAACGAGGTGTCGAAATTCTTCGTCGCGCCGCTTTTGGATTTTCACCGCCGGCTGCTCGCAGAAGGCATCAAGGCCGGTGAATTCCGCAAGATCGATCCGGTGCTGTTCTACACCAGCCTGATCGGCGCCTGCGATCATCTGTTCTTCGGCCGCCACGCGATGTCGCGCGCGGTCGGCGTCGGTCCGGTCACCGACGAGGTCTGCCGCGATTACATCAAGCACATGGAAGCCTTGATCTTCGGCGGCGTGCTCAATCCCGATAAGGAAACGGCAGCAGTCGCCGCCGGATAACAAGGTTCGAGTCTAGAGAAGAAACGCCCAAGGAAAGGTTGTATCCATGCAGTTGAAAGACGTTGCCGTTCTCATCACCGGCGGTGGCTCCGGCCTTGGTGCCGCAACCGCGCGCGCCATGGCCGCCAAGGGCGCCAAGATCGGCGTGATCGACCAGAACAAGGAAAACGCTGAGAAAGTCGCCGCCGAGGTGAAGGGCGTCGCGCTGCATGCCGACGTCACCGACGAGGACGCGATCAAGGCTGCGATCGCCAAGGCCGAGGCCGCGCACGGCATCGCGCGCGTGCTGATGAACTGCGCCGGCATCGGCGGCTCGCAGCGCATCGTCGGCAAGGACGGCGTCTATCCGCTGGCGAAGTTCGTCCGCATCATCAACGTCAATTTGATCGGCACCTTCAACGTGCTGCGCCTGTTCGCCGAGCGGCTGGCGACCGAAGCCCCGATCGGCGAGGAGCGCGGCGTCGCGATCAACACCGCATCGGTCGCGGCCTATGAAGGCCAGATCGGCCAGATCGCCTATTCCGCCTCGAAGGGCGGCGTCGTCGGCCTCACGCTGCCGGCCGCGCGCGACCTCGCCAGCCTGAAGATCCGCGTCAACACCATCGCGCCCGGCCTGTTCCTGACGCCGCTGCTGATGGGTCTCAATGAGGAAGCGCGCAAGAGCCTCGGCGCCCAGGTGCCGCATCCGGCCCGCCTCGGCGATGCCTCGGAATACGGCAATCTCGCGGTCCACATCGTCGAGAACCCGATGCTCAACGGCGAAACCATCCGCCTCGACGGCGCCATCCGCATGGCGCCGCGCTAACGGCGAATTCCGCTGTCGTCCCGGCCTTGCGCGCAATTGCGCGCTGGAGCCGGGACCCATACTCCGCGGCGTCTGTAACAGGCAAGCTGGCAGACACCGCGCAAAACAACAAAAGCCTGTGGTTATGGGTCCCGGCTCGCGCTTCGCTTGGCCGGGACGACGGTCGGGAGGACCATGCGCATGTCTCAGCCGCTGCTGATCGAACATCACGACGGGGTCGATTGGGTCACGCTCAATCGTCCCGAGAGCCTCAACGCACTCGACCCTTCGCTGATCGACGCGCTCAACGTCTATTTCCAGGGCCTGCAGCGCAATCGCGACACCCGCGTCGTGGTGCTGAAGGGCGCCAGTGCGAATTTCTGCGCCGGGCTCGATCTCAAGCACGCGATGGCGCGCCGTGGTGGACAGACCGAGCCGCCCGGCGTCACGGAGTCGCTGGACTCGCAGCGGCGCATCGCCGACATCGTGATGCTGATGCGGCGCGCTCCGCAGCCGATCATCGCGCTGGTGCAGGGCGCGGCCGCCGGCGGCGGCTTCGCGCTGGCGCTTGCCGCCGACATCCGCATCGCGGCGAAGAACGCGCGGATGAATTGCGCCTTCATCAAGCTCGGTCTCGGCGGCTGCGATATCGGCACCAGCTATTTCCTGCCGCGCCTCGTCGGCGTGTCGGTTGCTTCCGAATTGATCCTCACCGGGCGCTTCATCCATGCCGACCGCGCGCTTGCGGTCGGCCTGGTGTCCGAGGTGGTCGAGGCCACCGATCTTGATGCGGCGGCCAATCCTTATGTCGAGGCAATGATGACGGCCTCGCCGGTCGGTCTCCGCCTCTCGAAGGAATGCATCAACATGAGCGTCGATGCCGGCTCGATCGAGGCCGTGATCGCGATGGAAGATCGCAACCAGGTGCTGTGCAGCCGCTCGGAAGATTTCCAGGAAGGCATCAGGGCCTTTCTCGAGAAACGAAAGCCTGTCTATATCAGGCGCTGAGAACAGATCCTCAAAAGGACAAGAATTCCGGGAGACGCAAAATGGATGGAGACGCGGCGATGCTGACGAAACCTGCCTTTCGCAAGGTGGATTGGCTCGCACGTGACATCGCGGTCGAGCGGCGCGGTGACGGCACCGTCGTCCTGAAGTCGCGGATTCCGCTCCAGGCCTACGAGACGCATATTCCGGCCTATCTCGCCAAATGGGCGGCGCAGGCGCCGGAGCGGATCTGGCTCGCGCAACGCGGTGGTCCCGACCGCCAATGGCGCAAGGTCTCCTATGGCGAAGCCAAGCGCACCGTCGATGCGCTGACGCAAGGCCTGCTCGATCTCGGCGTCGGCGACGGCCGGCCCGTCGCGATCCTGTCAGGCAATTCGATCGAGCACGCGCTGATGACGCAGGCCGCGATGCAGGCGCGGCTGCCGGCCGCGCCGGTGTCGCCGGCCTATTCGCTGATGAGCCAGGATCATCTCAAGCTTAAATACCTGTTCAACCTGATCAAGCCGGCCGTCGTGATGGTGCAGGACGGCCCGACCTTCGAGAAGGCGCTGAAGGCGATCGATCTCACCGGCATCACGGTCGTCCACGTCCTGCGTCCCTGCGAGGGCATCAGGAGCGCGGCCTTTGCCGACCTCGCGGCAACGCCGGTGACGGCTGCGGTCGGCGAGTCCATCGCGAAGATCACGCCCAGGACCGTCGGCAAGCTGCTGTTCACCTCGGGCTCGACCGGCATGCCCAAGGCCGTCATCAACACCCAGGAGATGATGTGTGCCAACGCGGCGATGATGATGCAGGTGCGCCCGCGTGAAACGGAGGGACCGATCGCGACGGTGCTCGACTGGATGCCGTGGAATCACACCATGGGCGGCAACGCCGCGTTCAATCCGGTGCTAGTCGATGGCGGCACGCTCTATATCGACGACGGCCGGCCGATGCCGGGCCAGCTCGAGGAGACCATCAGGAACCTGCGCGAGGTGTCGCCGACCTATTACGCCAACGTGCCGGCCGGCTATGCGGCGCTCGCCGCCGCGATGGAGAAGGACGAGGCGCTGTGCGCGAGCTTCTTCAAGAACCTCTCGATCATGGCCTATGGCGGCGCCCGGCTGCCCGACGATCTCTATGACCGCATGCAGGCGCTGGCGGTGAAGACCACGGGCGAGCGCATCGTGTTCTACACCGGTTGGGGCTCGACCGAGACCGCGCCGACCTCGACCGGCACCTATTGGGACACCGAGCGCGTCGGCCTGATCGGCCTGCCGTTCCCTGGCGTCGAGCTGAAGATGGTGCCGTGCGGCTCGAAATATGAATTGCGGCTGCGCGGCGTCAACGTCACGCCAGGCTATTTCGGCCAGCCGGACCTCACGGCCAAGATGTTCGACGAGGAGGGCTTCTACTGCATCGGCGACGCCGGCGTGTTCGTGAACCCCGAAGACCCGCTGCAGGGCATCATCTTTGCCGGCCGGGTGGTCGAGGATTTCAAGCTGACCACCGGCACGTTCGTGCATGTCGGCTCGTTGCGCACCGATGCGATATCAGCCGCGACGCCGGTCGTGCATGACGCGCTGGTTGCGGGGCAGGACCGTGAGTTCATCGGCCTGCTGTGCTGGCCGAACCTGCACGCCTGCCGCCAGCTCGTCGGCAATGCCGATGCCAGCTACGAGGACGTGATCCGGCATCCCGAAGTGCTTGCCTGCCTGAAGAAGGGTTTGCAGGCGCACAATGCGTCCACCACCGGCAGCAGCATGCGTATCGCGCGTGCGATGCTGATGGTCGAGCCGCCGTCGATCGACGGCAACGAGCTCACCGACAAGGGCTACATCAACCAGCGCGCCGGCCTCGAACGCCGCGCCGCACTGGTCGAGAAGCTGTATGCCGGCAAGCCCGGCGACGACGTGATCATCTTGAACTGATCCTACGAAAGCAAACGCGTCATTTCGGGGCGCGCGAAGCGTGAACCCGGAATCCAGAGGTTCCTTACGTCGAGATTCCGGGTTCGATGCTGCGCATCGCCCCGGAATGACAGCAAGAAAAGGTAAGCGCCATGAATTTCGATTTCTCCGACGAACAGAAGCAGATGCGCGACGAGGCGCGGAAATTCCTCAGCGAACAGTGCCCGCCGAAAGCCGTGCGCGAGGTGCTCGACGGCAAGGCGCCTTACGACAAGGCGCTGTGGAAGGGCCTCGCCGAGATGGGCTTCCTTGGCGTTGCGATCCCGGAACAGTTCGGCGGTGCGGGCGCCGGCCATCTCGAGCTCTGCGTGATCGCGGAGGAAATGGGCCGCGCGCTGGCGCCGGTGCCGTTTTCCTCCACCGTCTATCTCGCCGCCGAAGCGATCCTGATCGCAGGCAGCGACGCGCAGAAGCAGAAGTGGCTGCCGAAGATCGCCGCGGGCGAAGCCATCGGCACGCTGGCGCTGTTCGAAGGCAAGGGCAACCCGTCGCCGAAAGCGATCAAGCTCACGGCCAATGGCGGCGTGCTCAACGGCGTCAAGAAGCCGGTGCCGGATGGCGCGATCGCCGATTTCGCCGTTGTCGCCGCGCGCACCGGCTCGAGCGGACGCGAGTCCGATATTTCCCTGTTCATCGTCGATCTCAAGGCCGGCGGCGTCGAGGTCAAGTCGCTCACCAACATCGACCTGACCCGCGGCCAGGCCGAATTCACCTTCAAGGATGCGAAGGCCGAGCCGCTCGGCGCTACCGGCGAGGGCTGGAGCGTCATCTCCCAGGTGCTGGATCGCGCGGCCGTGTTGACGGCATTCGAGCAGGTCGGCGGCGCCGACCGCGCGCTGGAGATGGGCCGCGACTATGCGCTTGATCGTATTGCCTTTGGCCGTCCGATCGGCTCGTTCCAGGCGGTCAAGCACATGCTGGCCGACATGTATGTGTCGGCGACGCTGGCGCGCTCAAATTGCTACTACGGCGCTTGGGCGCTCTCGACCAATGCCGGCGAATTGCCGGAAGCCGCCGCCGCCGCGCGCATCAGCGCGACGCAGGCGTTCCAGCACTGCGCCAAAAACAACATCCAGGTTCATGGCGGCATGGGCTTCACCTGGGAGTTCGACTGCCACATGTACTACCGCCGCGCCAATGCGGTGGCGCTCGGTCTCGGCAGCCTGTCCTATTGGGAAGACGCGCTGATCGACCGCATGCGCAAGAAGAACGCGGCGTAACGATACGATTCGTCATTCCGGGGCGCGCGTAGCGCGAACCCGGAACCCAGAGGTTGGGAATCGAGATTCCGGGTTCGATGCTGCGCATCGCCCCGGAATGACGGAAAGAAAGCCACCATGAATTTCGATGACACCCCGCAGGAGGCCGCATTCCGCGCCGAGGCGAAAGCCTGGATCGCGGCCAATGCACCGAAGCAACATGAGGACGAGCTGCGCAAGGCCTCGCTCGGCCGTGTTGCGCTCAAGGGCGCCAACATTCTCGAGGTCGCGAAGGCCTGGCAGAAGAAGAAGGCCGATGCCGGCTGGGCCTGCCTGCACTGGCCGAAGGAGTATGGCGGCCGCGGCTCGTCGCCGATCGAGCGCGTGATCTGGCAGCAGGAGGAGGGCCCGTTCGGCCGCCTTAGCTCGATGTTCATCATCGGCCACGGCATGTGCGGCCCGACCATGATGGCGTTCGCCGGCGAGGAGCAGAAGCGCAAATATCTGCCGCCGCTTGCCTCCGGCGAGAAGATCTGGTGCCAACTGTTCTCCGAGCCGGCCGGCGGCTCCGACGTCGCCGGCCTGCGCACCCGCGCCGAGAAGCATGGCGACGAGTGGGTGATCAACGGCCAGAAGATCTGGACCTCGGGCGCGCATTATTCCGACTACGGCATCTTGCTCACCCGCACCGACCCGACCGTGCCCAAGCACAAGGGCCTCACCATGTTCTTCCTGGACATGAAGAGCCCGGGCGTCGAGGTCAGGCCGATCAAGCAGGCGAGCGGCGCCTCCGACTTCAACGAGGTCTATTTCACCGACGTGCGCATTCCGGACTCGCAGCGGCTCGGCAATGTCAATGACGGCTGGAACGTGTCGCTGACCACGCTGATGAACGAGCGGATGTCGATCGGCGCCGGTGTCGCCACCGGCTTTCCCGAGCTGTTCGACTTCTGCAACAGCCTGATGCTGGAGGACGGCCCCGCGATCGAGAACCGCGCGGTGCGCTCCAAGCTCGCCAACTGGGCCGTGAAGGCGAGCGGGCTGAAATACACCAGCATGCGCGCGATCTCGGCGCTGTCGAAGGGCGAGCGTCCGGGACCGGAGAATTCGATCGGCAAGCTGGTCGCCGGCTCGATGATTCAGGACGTCGCGACCTATGCGCTCGATCTGCAGGGCGCGGCCGGCGCGCTGAACGGGATTGAGGATGCCGAGGTCGCCGGCAAATTCCAGGCGATGCTGCTGCGCGCGCCGGGCACCCGCGTCGAGGGTGGCACCGACGAGATCATGCGCAACATCATCGCCGAACGCGTGCTGGGCCTGCCCGGCGACATCAGGGTCGACAAGGACGTCCCCTTCAACAAGATCCCGACCAAGGGAAGAGCTTAACCGTCGTTCCGGGGCGGCGCGAAGCGGCGAACCCGGAACTCGAGCGACATAACTTCTAGATTCCCCGATGCGCAACCGCGCATCTGAGGTTCGCGCTGCGCGCGCCCCGGAATGACAAAGAAAAGGAGCCGCCATGAATTTCGATGACACGCCGCAGGAAGCCGAGTTCCGCGCCATCGCCCGCAACTGGATCGCGGCCAATGCGCCGAAGGAGTTCGAAGAGGAGCTCTCGAAGTCGTCGCTCGGCCGTATCAGGCTCGCCAGGCACGACATGGTCGAGGTCGGCAAGGCTTGGCAGAAGAAGAAGGCCGAGGGCGGCTGGGCCTGCTTGCACTGGCCGAAGGAATATGGCGGCCGCGGCGCCACCCCGATCGAGCGCGTGATCTGGCAGCAGGAAGAGGGCGTCTACGGCAAATTGACCCAGCCGTTCCAGATCGGCGAGGGCATGTGCGGCCCGACCGTGATGGCCTGGGGCAGCGAGGATGCCAAGCGCCGCTATCTGCCGAAGCTCGCCTCCGGCGAGGAGATCTGGTGCCAGCTGTTCTCCGAGCCGTCGGCCGGCTCCGACGTCGCGGGGCTGCGCACCCGCGCCGAGAAGAAAGGCGACAATTGGGTCGTCAACGGCCAGAAGATCTGGACGTCAGGCGCGCATTACTCCGACTACGGCCTCCTGATCGCGCGCACCGATCCGAATGTCCCGAAGCACAAGGGCCTCACGATGTTCTTCCTCGACATGAAGAGCCCCGGCGTCGAGGTGCGGCCGATCAAGCAGGCCAACGGCATGCAGGAGTTCAACGAGGTCTATTTCACCGACGTCGTAATCCCGGACAGCCAGCGGTTAGGGGCGGTCGGCGAGGGCTGGAGCGTGTCGCTGACCACGCTGATGAACGAGCGCATGTCGATCGGCGCGCGGCTCGCCACCGGCGTGCCCGAGATGTTCGAGTTCTGCTCCAATTTGATGCTGGAGGACGGTCTTGCGATCGACGATCCGGCGGTGCGCTCCAGACTTGCGAGCTGGGCGGTGAAGGCGAGCGGGCTGAAATACACCAGCTACCGCGCCATCTCGGCGCTGTCGAAGGGCGAGCGACCGGGCCCGGAAAACTCCATCGGCAAGCTCGTCTCCGGCCTGATGCTGCAGGATATCGCGACCTATGCGATGGACCTTGAAGGCGCGGCGGGCAGCCTCACAGGCACCGATGAGGAGCAGGCCAACGGCCAGTTCCAGCAGATGCTGCTGTCGTCGCCCTCGATGCGCATCGCCGGCGGCACCGACGAGATCCTGCGCAACATCATCGCCGAGCGCGTGCTGGGCCTGCCCGGCGACATTCGCGTCGACAAGGATGTGCCCTACAACAAGATCCCGACCAAGGGGCGGGGTGGTTAGTCGTCATTCCGGGGCGATGCGAAGCATCGAACCCGGAATCTCGAGATTCCGGGTTCACGCTTCGCATGCCCCGGAATGACGAAAAAAGAGGATATATATCATGGACGCGAAGACACCGAACCCGCGCTACGCGACCGAGGACCGTATCGGCGCGCTCGAGGAATTGCTCAACGAGCGCTACTCGGTGCGCGCGTTCCAGCCGCGCGAGGTGCCGCGCGAGGTCATCGAGCACATTGTGTCGACCGCGCAGCGCACCGCATCCTGGTGCAACAGCCAGCCTTGGCAGGTGCTGATCGTCTCCGGCGAGGCCAAGGAGCGGTTTCGCAAGGCGATCTATGCCGAGGCGTCGCGCGGCCTCGGCGAGGATTACGACTTCACGCCGCCGCGCGAATATGTCGGGGTCTATTTGGAGCGCCGCCGCGAAAGCGGTTTCCAGCTCTACAACACGCTCGGCATCGCGCGCGGCGACAAGCCGGCCTATGCAAAACAGGCGCTGGAGAACTACAATTTCTTCGGCGCGCCGCACATTGCCGTGATCCACACCAATGAGCCGCTCGGCATCTATGGTGCGATCGACTGCGGCGGCTATGTCTCGAACTTCATGCTAGCGGCGCAGGCGCTCGGGCTCGGCACCATCCCGCAGGCGGCGATCGCGCGCCATTCCGGGCTGATCCGTCGTCATTTCAACCTGGCCGACGATCGCCGGGTTGTCTGCGGTATCTCGTTCGGCTATGCGGATCACGCGCAAAAGGTGAACAGCTACCGCACGTCGCGCGCGACCGTGGAAGACACCGTCACATTCGTCGATGTATAATTTCCTCAAGGCGGGAAGGTCGGTTCACTCCCCGCCGAGGACAAGAAAAGCTACAAAGAAACGACAAGAACAAAAATGGCGAATAACGCCTCCCTGACGCCGGCTGAGATCAGCTGGCAGCTGCACCGTCTGCCTGCACTCGATCGCGACGCGTTCATCGCCGCGCATTACCTGGGACAGGGCGTTGCCTGGAAGACCCGCTTCTTCGACGCGATCGACTGGGGCGCGGGCTCGGTGCTGCAATTCAGCTTCCTGCAACGCGGCTGGCATCGCCATTCGCGGCTCGACAATCCGATCTATGCCTATATCGACATCGAGCAACATCCGGAAACCCGCGGCCTGCGTCGCGGCCGGCGGATCGATCTTGAGGGCACGATCAAGGGCGTCGACTTCGTGACCGGGATTACGCTGACGCTGGAGCGGTTCGAGATCCTGCCGGTCAATTTTTTCGACCGCTTCGTGATCAGCTCCGACAGCCGCTACTAGCAAGCAGCGAACCGCAGACTCTGCTCCACCTCGCCCCGCGCGCGGGGAGAGGTCGGAACGCATCGTTAGATGCGTTCCGGGTGAGGGGGCTCAGCAAGCGCAGCTATCACCGTATGCGCGGAGACAGCCCCTCACCCCAACCCTCTCCCCGTAAGAACGGGGCGAGGGAGCGCACTGCTCCTGCGGCTCCATTCAACCCAATCTCATTACGCTTCAGCGTCCCGCCACCGCGCGGCGGGCTGGCGCGTCGGCATAGCGCGCGGCCATCGCGTCCGTCAGCTCGGCCATCTTCTCGCGCAACTCTAACGGCGCGACCACTTCGGCCTCGGCGCCGAGCCGCAGCAGCTCGGTCGCCGCATGCCACACCGTCTTGCCGACCGGCATGGTGGCGAGCCGCCAGCCGTCGGCGTCGGTGCCATCAGTGAGCCGCATCCGCGCCTTCACGTAAGGATGCGCAAGCGCATCGAACAGTTTCAGCCCGAGCGGCGACAGCCGCACCGTGGCCTCGTTCGGATGCAGCTCGGCCTCCAGCCGCTCGATCGAGGCGCCCCAATAGGCGGCGAGGTCGAACTCCGCCGGCCGCGCGAACGGCGTCTCCAGCACGGTGCAATCCAGCACGCGCGCGACGCGGTAGGTGCGCACATTGCCGTCGACGAGGCCGGCGAGATACCAGCTGCCGCCCTTTAGCACGAGGCCGAGCGGCGCCACGCGCCGCCGCTTCTCGGCTTTCCAGCTCTGGTAGCGGATCTCGAGCATGGTCTCGCGCAGCACGGCGCCGGCGATGGCGCGCAGATGCTCCGGCTCCTCGGTCTCGCCGAACCAGCCGGGCGCGTCGAGATGGAAGCGCTGCTGCATCCCTCGCGCGTTGGGCCGCAGGTTCTCCGGCAGCGCCGCCATCAGCTTGGTCTGCGCCGCCACCATCGCGGCATCGAGGCCGAGCGCGGCGGCGGGCCCCGGGAGACCGGCCATGAACAGCGCCTCGGCCTCGCCCTGCGACAGGCCGTTGAGCCGGACGCGATAGCCGTCGAGCAGGCGATAGCCGCCCTCGGCACCGCGGTCGGCATAGACGGGAACGCCGGCGGCGGCGAGCGCGTCGATGTCGCGGTAGATCGTGCGCACCGAAACCTCGCAGGCCTCCGCAAGCTCAGGCGCGGTGACCTGCCCCCGCGCCTGCAGGGTGGTGAGGATGGAAAACAGCCGGCTCGCGCGCATGGCTGGATCATACCTGACACAAGATGTCAGGTATAGGCGGACATAAGGAGGCCATGCCCCCGACGGCGCAAGGAGACCCGCCATGACCACCACTACCGACCGCGTCACGCTGTATTATTCGCCGCAAAGCCGCGCCACCGGCACCCGCGTGCTGCTGGAGGAACTCGGCGCGCCGTATAACCTGCACGTCCTGAACATGAAGGCCGGCGAGCAGCGCAAGGACGCCTATCTCGCCATCAATCCGCTCGGCAAGGTGCCGGCGATCCGCCATGGTGACGCGCTGGTCACCGAGCAGGTCGCGATCTTCATCTATCTCGCCGATCTGTTTCCGCAGGCCGGCCTGACGCCGGCGCTGAACGATCCGCGCCGCGGCCCGTATCTGCGCTGGATCGCCTATTACGGCGCATCGTTCGAGCCGGCCGTGATCGACCATTTCATGAAGCGCGAGCCCGCGCCGATCACGCAGTCGCCCTATGCCGATTACGACACCATGCTGGGCGCGCTGGAATCGCAGCTGGCAAAGGGGCCCTATCTGCTCGGCGAAGAGATCACGGCGGCCGACATCCTCTGGGGCATCGCGCTCTCTTGGACCATGATGTTCGGCATCGTGCCGAAAAGGGACGTGTTCGTCCGCCATGCCGAGCGCATCGCCGCGCGCCCGGCCTTCCAGCGGATATCGAAGGCCGACGACAAGATGGCGGCGCAGCATGCCGCGGCCGCCGGGGTGTGATACGGATCGGGCCGATGGCGAAAGTCCTGCACAGCACCAACTGTTTCAACACCCTGATCCGCGTCGCGGAGGACTGCCCGGCGCAGCGCGGCGAGGAGCCGCAGTTGCGCGGCGGCCAGCCGACGGTTGCCGTGCTGCAATACCGGATGATCGCGGGCGCGCCCTACAAGTACACCTCCGACGATGTGGTGTTCGCGACGTCGGCGGCCGGCCGCGTGCTCGATGCGAAAGCAGCGAAGAAGGCGCGCAGCCTCGCCCGCGAGACGTTCTTCTCGCGCGGCCAGGCCTGCATGCGCGCCTCGCCGCTCGGCAAGCGTTTCGGCTGGGGTGTCCATGCCGACGCCGAGGGCCGCATCGCGCTCTACGCCGTCGACAGCAAGCGCTACCAGGCACTCGCCGCGGATCCTGACATCGCGCAGGTCCGCGCGATGCGGTCGAAGCGGGCGTGAAGAGGCACTGCTCTCATCCTCCCCTGGAGGGGGAGCATCGGTTCGCATGCAATGCGAACCGAGGTGGGGTGATCTCTCCACTCGGGCACCGTTCGTGCTGAGAGATCACCCCACCCCGTCTCACATTCCGCTGCGCTCCATGTGACCCGACCCTCCCCCTCCAGGGGAGGGTGAAGGGAGTGTGCCGTGCGACCAATCGCTAAAACCGCGGCGCCCGCTTCTCGGCGAAGGCCTTGATGCCTTCCTTGATCTCGTCGCCGCGCATGCTGTCGCGGTGGCGGGCGTCGGCGGCGGCTTCATCCAGTGCGCCGCGGGCGAATTCGTTGATTGCGCGCTTCATGCCGGCCATCGCCTTGGGCGCGTTGCCCGCCAAAATCGTCGCGAGCTTGTCGACTTCCTCGTCGAGCAGATCGAGCGATACCATCGCGGTGAGATAGCCGATCCGCAGCATCTCCGGCGCCGATATTTTCTGCGCGGTCAGGAACAGCATCCTGGCGTTGTCGACGCCGAGCCGCGTGACGTAGCGCTGGATGCCGCTCTTGTAATAGTGCAGCCCGAGCCGCGCCGCCGGCATGAACATCTCGGCGGTATCGACGCCGATGCGGAAGTCGCAGGCGAGCGCGAGGTCGGTCGAGCCGCCATAGACCCCGCCATTGAGCCGGCAGATCGTCGGCACGCTGAGATCCTCGAGGCGGTTGACCACGACCTCGAACGCCGAACCCGCGCTCTGTTGTTCGCTGGCGCTCACCGCGCGCTCGGCGACGGAGTTGAGGTCGTAGCCGGCGGAGAATGCGCGGCCGGTTCCGGTCAGCACCAGCACGCGGATCGCGGGATCGGCCTCGATCCGGTCGAACAATGTCAGCAGCTCGCCGAGGTCCTCGGCCTGCAGGCGGTTGAGATGCTTCGGCCGGTTGAGGCGGATCGTTGCGCGTGCGCCCGCGATTTCGAGCACGGGTCCGCTGGCGGTGTCGGCCGCGTCAGCCATCTTGGTCTCCATCATTATTGATTCTCACGTTCGCGCCGCTTGGCCTCGGCGTCGATGGTCTCGGCGAGATCGGGATGCCTTGCCATCAACAGGCGGAAATCGACCAGGTCAAGCACCAACAGCCTGGTCACCTTGCTGGTCGAGACGCTGGCGCCGCGCTTGGTGTTGCCTAGCAACGCCATCTCGCCGAAGAACTCGCCTTCGCCAAGCTTCACCTTGCGCCCGGGCAGGTCGACCTCGACCTCGCCGGCGGCGACGAAATACATGCAGTCGCCATTGGTGTCCTTGCGGATGATCATGGTGCGCGGCGGCAGGTCCATGGTCCGCAGCATTTGGGTGACGTCGGCGATCGCGGCCGGGCCGAGATGCGCGAAGAACGGCACCTTGCTGACGGTCTCCCAGGTTCTCAAGAAATTGTCGCGGCGGGTTTCGGCGGCAAAACCGGTCGCCAGGATACCGGTCCACAGCCCGAACACGCCGAGGCCCGAGATCATCACCATGGCGGCGACCACGCGGCCGAGCGGGGTGATCGGCACCACGTCGCCGTAGCCGGTCGTGGTCAGCGTCACCACCGCCCACCACAGCGCCGCCGGCACGCTGCCGAAGGTTTGCGGCTGGACGTCCCGCTCCAGGAAATATTCCGCAACGGAGGCCAGGAACACCACCATCAGGAAGATCACGAGCACGCTGAGCAGCGGCCCGGATTCCACCACCAGCACGCGCCGGAGCTGGCGCAGGCCGGGAATGCCCGGCACCACCTTGAGCACCCAGAGCACGCCGAGCAGCCAGGCGGTTTTCGGCTCGACTCCGGACAGCAAGGCCACCGGCACGGCCAGCGCGCCGATCGCGTCGACCACGCCGGCGCTGGACAGCGCGTAGAACCAGAATTTGCCCTGCCGGCCCATGTGGCGCAGCCGCACCAGCCATTCGAATACGAAATAGGCAAGGCAGGCCCACAGCAGCGCATCCACCCAGCGCGGCGCCGCGTCATGGGCCGGCGCGACCGTCAGCAGCGTCATCATGGCGACACCGGCCGCGACGGCGACATAGGCCGCCGTGGTCATGTTGCGGCCGGCGGTGGCGGAAACGAAGCGCGTCAAGGCCGGAAGGACGAGCCGCTTGGACATCGGAACGGAGCTTGCCTGTCGATGAATTGCTGGAATTGAGGCCCTGCGAACGGCAGAGCCGATGTCACAACGTGCCTCTCCCGGTTGAGGCCGTCAACGCGCAGGCCATGGCGGGATGCTCGCGGCGGAAGACCCATCAGTTGGACGAAAGGCCTAACCATGTTGGCCCGATTTTGCGCCCGCGAATGTGAGAAATCGGACAAAACGTCGCTTTTTCCCCGTATATCAGGGATGCTGGTCGCCGATGCGACCTTGGCCGGAATGAAGCGACTAATAAGGCGATCTTATTCACTTCTTGAGAAATTGGTTGGTTTCCGATGGATACCTCACATCTCGCGGAGCACGCCGGCGCCGCCGGCAGTTTCTTCGCATCGATCTTCGTGGTTGCCACGCTGTCGATGCGGACCATGATCCCGTTGCGCGTCTTCGCCATCCTGACCAACATCATCCTGATCGCGACCGCCGTCCCGACCCACAATTACGCGACGCTGATCCTGCATGCCGTGCTGCTGCCGGTGAACACCTATCGGCTGCACCAGATGCTGCAACTGGTCCGCAACGTGAAGAAATCGGTCAACAGCGATCTGTCGATGGAATGGCTGAAGCCGTTCACGACGGAACGCAAATGCACCGCGGGCGAAGTCCTGTTCTACAAGGACGAGAAGGCCGACAGCATGTTCTACATTGTCAGTGGCCGCTTCCGCCTGGTCGAATCCGGCATCGAGCTGCCGGTCGGCGCCCTCGTCGGCGAGTTCGGCATGCTGTCGCCGTCGAACACGCGAACCCAGACGCTGGAGTGCGTCGAGACCGGCATGGTGCTGTCGGTGACCTATGACCAGGTCGAGCAGCTCTACGTCCAGAACCCGGCGTTCGGCTTCTACTTCCTGCGCCTCGCCAGCGCCCGCCTGTTCCAGAATATCTCGACGCTCGAGCAGCAGCTCGCGCAGCACGCCACCCCACAGGTCGCGGAGCCCAAACCTGCATGAGCCCCGTGACGAGTTCTGGAGGCGCCGCAGTGGCGGATGACGACGGTCTCCTGGCTTCGCTCCGTTACCTCTTTGCCGATATCATCGGCGATGAGGACGAGGGGCCGCCGGTGCTGCCCGACGCCTGCCCGGACCATCTCGGGCCGGCCGTCACCAAGGCCATCGATCTGTTGATCGCCTATCAGAGCACGAGCTACGCCCAGCTCTATATCGACCGGCTCAAGCGCTTCGTCGGCCGCCGCGGCGTTGACGACGCCCTGCTTGCCGAGATCGCCCGCCTGATGGCGGAGCGCATGGCCTATGAGGACGCGATCCGCATCGCGCAGCTCAAGCTTGGCGAAGTCAGTGCGGTGGGCGGCCTTGCGGCGCGCTCGGCCGACGACGTCAAGAAGTTTCGCCTTGACGAGTTGATCGACGCCCTGCCGGCGGTGGTCGCCGATCCGGTGCTCGGCGTGCTGGATCAGTTCGGCTGGCGGCGTCGCCGGGTCTCGATCCGCTTCAGCGCGAACAACCGCTTCAGCGTTCGCCGGCTCAGGATCGAAGCGGGCCTGAAGCGCTGGCGGCTGTTCTCGGGACGCTATGCCAGGGAGCGCGTCTGGGTCGAGCGCTGGCTGCACATGATCGACCGCAGCCTGACCAAGCAGCCGAGCGCCGCCCCGGCGGTCGTGCAGACCGCGACCATGATCCAGGGTTACGGCGATCCCTACCGCCAGGGCATCGCGGACTGGCACGTGATCATCGACGGGCTCGCCAAGCCGACCTTCGACGGCGTGCTCGTGCTCCCCGACCTTGCCGGCGCCATTGCGGAAGCGCGCGCTGCCACCATGCCCGATCCGCGGCAGGCAGCGCTGAAGCGCAAGATCGCGGAGATCCGCGCTCGGGCGCCGGCGGTGTCGTAAGAACCTTCGCCGTCATTGCGAGGAGCGAAGCGACGAAGCAATCCAGTTCCCCGCTTGCGGCGCTGTGGATTGCTTCGCTTCGCTCGCAATGCAGCGGGAATCTGCCGAAGCCATCTACTGCTTGATGTGCGGCGGCTCGTCGTAGCCGCGACGGCTGGAATAAAACAACAGGCCCATCAGGCCGATGCAGACCGCGGCCAGAAGCGCAATGCCGATCGTAAACACCACGATGCCGTAGGTCGGCACCGGAGCATCCACGGTCAGGCCTTCATAGGCGTAGGCGCCGACGGCGGCCAAAAAGGCCAGCAGGCCGATACTGATTGCAATGCGCATGCGTAGCTGCCTCTGCTGAGGGCCGAGGGCAACAGGCACTTACGCCGGTTTTCACGCCGCGGCGGTGGCCTTGGCCAACGCCTGCCGTCCGGCTTCGGTCAGCTCGGAAAGCGTCGTCCTGCCGCTCTTGGCGCATTTGATGATGTATCGGGCAACGCGGCGGCGGGTGTCATGTTCCTCGCCGTGAGGTGCGTCTGCGCAAACGCGATCGAGCGCAACGTTCATGGCGAAGAGCGTGCGTGAGTCAAACCGTTCCTCGATCATCGCAGCTCTCCTTTGAGACTCGCGGCTACTTGCGGAACGTCAGCCATTCGCTGACTTCCATCACAGTCTCGGTCTGTCTGGCCTTCTTCATCAGCATTTCGCGTTCCCGTCCCGGCGGCAGCTTGCGTGCCGCAATGCGCGAATCTTCGGCGAATTTTTGCAAGCGGTTTTCGAACGATCCGGGAGGCCGCGACCTGTTGCGCTTCTTCTTGATCATGCCGTCTCCGAGCTGGAACCAGCAATACTAGGCTTGTTCCCCGGATGCCGTCGTTAACCCATGACATCGGTCGAATTGAAAAAACGCGCGCCGGAAATTGCGACCCAAAATCGGGACCTGAGATCGCGACCCGGGATCGCGAAGATCGCAGGAACGATCTTCGGCGCTCTGCGTAACACCCGTGCGTTCGCTGCTTTGCTCCCCGAAAGGCGGTGGACCACTCCGGTGACGGGCCTCGGCGAATTTGATCGCCGGGGCCCGCATGTCTTCAAGCAAGGCAGCCAAGGCAACAAGAAGGACATAAGCAGTGGCACATTCCAATCAGGGTATCGTCAAAGACGACAAGGGGCAGGAGCAGCCGGCCGACAAGCAGCGCGCGCAGGCCGCGCACAAGACCGACCCGCGAAAGTCGAATGCGCGCGAAGCGACGCGTGATCCGAAATTGAACGATGCCGACAAGACACCGGGATCCGGCATGACATCAGACGACCGCGGCGATCCTCCAACGGGCTGAACGGCGTTCCGCTTTTGCAGCAATCGCGGCAATGCGGCAGGAACGATGACCCGGGTTGACCGTTGGCGTCGAGGGATCAATGGAGAATCGACATGGCGATGGACGAGAAGGAGGTCGGAAACCTGATCGGCAGCGACAAGGTCGAGGGCACCGCGGTCTATGGCTCCGACGAGCGCAAGATCGGCTCGATCGAACGGGTGATGATCGACAAGAAGAGCGGGCGGGTGTCTTACGCCGTGCTCGGTTTCGGCGGCATTCTCGGTCTCGGCAACGACCATTATCCGCTGCCCTGGCAGTCGCTCAAATACGACACGAGGCTGGGCGGCTATATCACCGGCGTCACCGAGAGCCAGCTGCGCGGCGCGCCGAAATACGGCAGCGAGCGCGAGTGGAATTGGTCCGATATCGGCACCACGCGCGCGGTGAACGACTACTACGGCGTGCCGTTCGTCTGAACGTCCCTTAGACGTCCCCCTGAGCCGGGGGACCCGTATTTCACCGGTGGTACCACCGGGCGTCGAGGTGTGCGTGATGCTCGGGGATGTAACCGTCGCATCCTTGGGACGTCTGTACACTAGTGAACATACCTCAATAACTGTGCAAGGTAACATACGTAATTGAAGTCGGTCCTGCAGTTGCCCGATTAAACATGCGGGAGACCAATCGTTGGCGTCGCTAGTCCGGAAATTGGAGCAGTTTGCACGGCTTTCGCCGGTAGACCAGGTTCTTCTCAATCGCGCGTCTACCGAGCGCGTCCGCCATTTTGGTCCGCGGGTCGACATCGTCCGCGAGGGCGAGAAGCCGAAGGACGTCCATCTGATCCTGTCCGGCTGGGCCTATCGCTACAAGCAGCTCGAGGACGGCCGGCGTCAGATCGTGGCCTTCTTCTTGCCCGGCGACATTTGCGATGTGAACGTCTTCATCCTGCGCGAGATGGATCATTCGATCGGTACCGTCACCGCAGTGTCGATCGCCGACCTCTCCCGCGAATTCTTCGACAAGGTCGCAGCCGGACATCCGCGCATCGTGACCGCGTTCTGGTGGGAAACCCTGGTCAACGCGGCGATCCAGCGCGAATGGACCATGAGCCTCGGCCAGCGAACGGCGCTGGAGCGGATGGCCCATCTGCTGTGCGAGATCTGGCTCCGGCTGCGGGCCGCAGGCCTGACCCAGGGCGACAGCTGCGATTTCCCGCTGACCCAGGGCGATCTCGCCGATGCCACCGGGCTCTCCAAGGTTCACGTCAACCGAACGCTGCAGGAATTGCGCGCCGGCGGCCTGATCGTACTCAAGGGAAAGACCCTGGTCGTCCCCAATCTCGAGCGGCTGATGCACGCCGGCCTGTTCAACCCGAACTACCTGCATATGGATCACGAGGGACGGCAGCTCGACGCCGCTGCGACGCCGACGGACGCGGCGGTCGGGTAGTAAGCGCTGCGCTCCGGTGCATGTCGAGAGCGTGCCGATGTATGGTTCACCGGCCGTTCAACATACGCGGTGTCGTCCTGGGGAAAGCCAGGACCCATTACCCCAAGTCTCAATTGTTGCGCGATGCTGGGGCCGCGATCCCGTTCATCAGCGAAAGCGGTGGTAATGGGTCCTGGCTTTCGCCCATAGGCGCTAAAATAGGATTTGCGCCTTGGATTCGCTTGTGATTCCAAGATGGAATGGCACACGAATCGCTTGTGAACAAAGATTGGGCGCGCGTTGTCGCCCGACTTGGCGGAGCCGAGGCTCTGAACATTAGCGCGCGCAAGACGAAGGCGTTTGTCCGTCCGCGGGAGATCAGCAATGCGGTCGACTTGCTGCGCCTGATCTTGGCTTATTGCCTTGGTGAGAAAGGGCTGCGGTTGACGGCGGCATGGGCCACGTCGGTTGGGCTTGTCGATATCTCCAACGTGGCTCTGTTGTATCGCTTACGTCAGTGCGGAGATTGGCTGGCAATCTTGGTCGAGCAGGCGCTTGCCGACGCGGCGCCGAAGGCGAGCCGCGGTCGTCTGATCCGTATTGTTGACGCCACGACGGTCCCCAAGGCTGGGACGAGCGGCAGGAACAAGAACGCAGTGTGGCGTATCCATAGCGCGTTCGATCTTCCGCAGGAGCGCTTTGGTCACTTCGAGCTGACCGATCAGCGAGCGGGCGAGACGCTGGATCGGATACCGGCGGTTGCCGGTGAGATCCGTCTTGCCGATCGCGCCTATCTGCAACCGGAGCGCATGGCGCATCTCGTCGATGCCGATGCAGACTTCGTGATCCGGGCCGGCTGGAAGAGCGCGCGCTGGCTCGATGCCGAAGGTAATCTTGTTGACCTCACTGCCGAACTGCGCAACGCCTCGGCGCGTGGCCTGATCGATCGGCCGATTTGGATAAAGCGCAAGTCAGGTGCGCCGCCGCTCGCAGTGCGTCTGGTTGCCGCGAAGAAGCCGGCGCAAGCTGCTGCGGCTGCGCGACGCAAGGCGCGCCGGACTGCACAAAAGGGAGGTCATCAGCTCTCCAGGCAAACACTTGACGCCGCAGATTGGGTGATCCTGGTGACCTCACTCAGGCCAGAGGACTTCACGACTGCAGATATCCTCGCCCTCTATCGGCTGCGATGGCGCATTGAACTCGGCTTCAAGCGGCTGAAAAGCCTGATTGGCCTGAAGGGACCTCCCGGAACCGACGAGCGGTCCGCCAGACCCCATATCCTCGCTCATCTGCTGATCATTCTATTGCTCGAGCCGCTCGTCGACGAACTCGAAGACTCTCCCCGCTTGGCCGACGCCGCCTGACCCACCCAGTGACGTGGCGTCTGCTGCGCCAGCTCGTCGCTTCGCTACGGCAAGCGATCATTCCACAGCCCGCAATCGCTCTACTCTGCAGAGCCAGTCACGCTCTCCGGCGACATCTACGCGAGCCACCCAGACATAAGCGCCACTATCAGACTATGATCAAACTATCTTAGCGCCTATGGGCTTTCGCCAGGACGACAGTGGTGCATGCGGCGCGATCGCAGGGACGACAGTTGTATCTGTGGCGTGACCAACGGCTTGGTTCACCCATTGGCCGCCTTCACCACCACGAGGTTCTCGTCCGGCGTCGCCGGGTGGCGCTTGAGGTGATCGCGGCGCAGTGCGATCTCGTCGCGGACCAATTCGTAGCCGAGCTTGAACGTGTCCATTCCGTCGCCGGAAACGGTGCCGTCGCGCAGGCCGGTCACCGCGCCGCGCAGGATCGCCTCGAGCTCATCCTGCAATTCGTCGAGATGCTCGGCGCAAGTGGCGTGCTCGACGCGCTCGCCGATGTCGAGGATCCTGCCCGCCAGCTCGCTGGCCTTCTCCGGTGCGACGCGGGTGATCTTGGTGTAGATCGCGGCGAAGATCGAGCCGATGATGCTGAGGGCGGCGGCGCCGAGATACATCACGTCGCTGTAGCGATCCATGAACGACTTGGTATCGTCGTTGATGTATTCGGCGGCGCCCTGATGGGCGACGATGAAGGCGTCCTTGTCGGTCGCCGCCGGCTCGATCTTGGAGGCAAAGCCGTCGTCGAGCGCGAGCTCCGACTTGTTCTCATAGATGATGCGCGCGAGCTCGGCGGCTGTCGTCGTGGACATCGAGGATTGCGCGACCAGCAGCCATTCCAGCCCGATGGTGTCGACCTCGTCATCGGGGATCGCCGGCGAGGACGACAGCATGCCGGTCGAGACCGTCTCCTCCGAAATCGCCGGGTATTTGCGCGCCAGCGCCTTGGCCGCGTCGATCGCATTCAGCGTGAAGCCGCCGGGGCGCTTGGCATATTGCTCGTAGGTCTTGTCCTTCACGATCTTCGAAGCATGCTCGATCGCGATCACGGCGGCAAAGCCGGAGGCGAACAGCTTGTCGAAAGGTGTGTTCGGCGGCGCCTGCTGTACCCGCTGCGCCGCGTCGGGGCTGTCCGCAATCTCAAGCGCGCTGCGGACGAAATTGACGCTGTTCTCGCCGTCGCCGACGACCGCGATCCGCTTCTTCTTGAGCTCGCTCAGCGATTTGATCTTCTTGCCGCCGGGGCTGAGCACCAGCACCACGTCATGCTCGAGGATCGCGATGGCGCGGGCACGCGGCGGCACCCTTGCGTCGGTACGCAGGATGGCAAGCGAGGCGTCGCGGCGATCGAATTGCGCCAGCGCCCTGGCGTTGTCGGGGTTCGGCGCGATCTTCAGCCGCAGCCGCGACGAATTGTTCTTCAGCACGGTGGCGAGCTTGGCGGCGAATTTCGCCTCCGGGCCCTTGGCATCGCCGACCGCGAACACCAGCAATTCGGAATTGCGCAGCCAGAGCCGGCCGCCGATCACGGTGACCGCGCTCAGGAGCAGCGTCAGCAGGGTGAAGACGATGATCTGCGCGCGGTTGGTCTTGACGACCGGTTTGGCGACCGGAGGGCTCGGCGGCGGCAGCGGCGCAGGCGAGGGGGCTTCGGCACTCATGGCTGATTACCTGGCTCATCACCCGTCCGGGACGGCCCGTTGCCGCGACCCGATCGGCGCGGCGCTGCCCGGTGAATCCGTAAATGGCTATAAAAGAAAGAAAATTTCCTATGTTGCCGACGATATACCTCCCCGGGGGGAATGCAAACCGGCCGCCGGCCGTAACCTTAATCTCGGCCGGCCTGCGCCGCGATGCCACATGACCATTGCCACTATCGACGGTCGGAGCGAGATGTGATTTTCGAGGAGGCGCAGGTGCATTCCGGCGCCGGAGATGTCATAAATGAGACACGCTTCGGTTTGCGGAATTGTGCTGACGGCCTGACCCGGATTTCTTGCAATCACATTCATCGAAGTAAAAGGGCGTCAGCTTGTTGTTTCCCTCCATGTCATCGTCGGTGTCGGTTGGTGCCCTGGTGGGATGGATGTCGCTTCTCACCGCAAAGCACATCATCGCCGACTTCATGCTGCAGAACGCCTGGATGGCGATCGGAAAGGACCAGAAGACCGGCTGGGCGCTGCCGCTGCTGGCGCACTGCCTGGTCCATCTCGCGGTCGCGCTGGCGCTGATCCTGGTGGTGGCGCCGCGGTTCTGGTATGTCGCCTTCATCGACTTCGTGATCCACATCATCGTCGATCGGGCCAAGGGCATCTGCGCCTCGCATTTCGGCGTGACGCTGGAATCCGGCCACCCCTGGTTCTGGACCCTGATCGGGGTCGACCAGGCGCTGCACCACCTCACCGGCTTCGCGCTGTCGATCTACATGGCCGCGAACTGAGCGGCTCGCGCGCACCTTTCCTCCCGTCCTGAACCACGAATCCAGCCGGGTTGCGGCGGGCGGATGTGATTCGCGCGCAACGGGCAAGACCCTCCGGAAGCGACCGGAGGCCGTGGTTAACCTTTCGTTAGAGGATTACGCGGCATCTTCCCGATCGAGGGGGATTTGCAAATGTTTTCAAGCCGCGACGCCTTCGAGAACGATGCCTGCCCGGTGGCCGACGATCTGCTCGGCCAGATGTATCGCGCCAATCCGAACGGGCTCTCGTTGCTGGTTGCCAATGTCGCGCCCGATGTCAGGGCGAGGCTCGCGCTGTTCTGCTATCGCCGCAGCCATCTGCACGCGCTCGCGGTCGCGATCGCGTCGAGCTGCAGCGAGTGGGAGCTGGCGAATTCAGGCGGCCGTGTCGGCTCGACGCTCTACGCGCTGTCGCGCGAGCCGGCCCGCGCCGCCACCGTTTCGCATGGTGGCCGCAAGCCGATCACGCTGTCGACCAAGCCGCTGACGACCTTCGCGCCGATCGTCGATGACGAACTCGACGACGAGGACGTCAGCGACAGGGTCACGGCGTAACGTCTGGCTAGATCGGCTGCGCGCTCGCGATGAGCGGCAGCCCGTGCCGGCGCCGCGCCATCGCGCATTCCGCGTCGCCCGGCTGGCAGGTCCGGCATACTTCCGGCCGCACCGGATAGACCTCGCAGCGCGTTGCTTCTCCGACCCGGCCCGCTAGCGCCGAGCAGCGATCGCCCTCGCAGCGCATGCCTGATTGTCGCGCATTGACGAATTGCGGTGGGATCAGATCGAGCTGCGCGTCGTCCTCGATGGTGAAGCGCGGCCAGTTCTCCGAATAGCTGCAGCAGGCGCCGCAGGACTGGCAGGGGCTTGTGTCGGTCGCGTTGTCGGCCATCAGGTGTCCCTCGGCGCTTCCCAGACCAGGCTGCGCCGCCAGCGCGCCCTGAGCAGGTCGCGCCGCTCCGGATACTTCTCGTCGTGATAGACCGCCGTGACCACGCGGTCGGTGCGGAAGCTGCGGAAATCCTTGCGCAGCTCGCACCAGGCGGCGAGCAGCCGCACCGCCTCGTGATAGCCGACCGCGATCGGCCAGATCGTGCGCTCGCTATCGCGGCCATGCTCGTCGCGATAGTTCAGCGTGATCTTCTTGCCCTCATGGATCTGGCTGCGGGTCCTGACCATGTCGATGCGGTCGGGCTCCCGGTTCCAGGCCGAGCGGGCCCGGCTCGCCGGCTCCAGCACGAACGGCCGCAGCCGGTCGGGCACGGTCTCGGCGATCTTGGCCATCAGGTCCTCGGCCGCGCGCGCCAGCGCGGGATCGGCGTGGCCGACCACCCATTGCGCGCCGAGCACGCAGGCCTCGATCTCGTCGGGTGTCAGCATCAAGGGCGGCAGGTCGAATCCCTTCTCCAGGATGTAGCCCATGCCGGCCTCGCCGCGGATCGGCACCCGCTGCTCGATCAGGCTGGCGATGTCGCGATAGATCGTCCGCTTCGATGTCTCGAGCTCGGCGGCGATTGCATCGGCAGTCAAAGGCTTACGGGTGCGTCGGAGCACCTGGATGATCTGAAACAGCCGGTCGGCGCGTCTCATGGCAACTCTCTCGATCGCTCTCTTGGCACGTGTCTTGTCGAGTGTCTCGGTAGCGGTTTTGGCAGCCGTCTTGACGAGTGTCTTGACGGGTCTCGTCGTCTCTCGGTGCGCAGGCTTTTCTGGGTCCCGTCCGGCTGCTGCTGACAGCATGTTGGCAGCAGGTGGGGGCTATATCAGGACAACACCTCAAGTGAAGGGAATTTGTCCATGACGAATCTTGACGAACTCGGTTTCCGGCAGGCGCAAGGCTTTGCGCTGGAACAGCTGGTCACGGTCTACTCCACCTCCGGCGACCTGCGCTGGGCCCTGGTCGCGCTGATCGCACAGTCGATCAGCACGGTCTGGTCCTACGGGCGGGCACGGCTGGTCAAGCGCGTTCGCGGGGCGGTTCGCCGCCTCGCACCCGCCGGCCCGTTCGACAGTGAATGCCACTACTGCTGACACCATGCTGGCAGCAGGGGACGGCTAGCTCCAATTCACGACCACAGGCGATCGGGAGCTTCACATGATTACGCTTTTTGGCTTTGGCACGGGCTTCGGCTTGCCGGAAATCAGCCCCTTCGTGACCAAAACCGAGGTCCAGCTCAAGATGGCCGGGCTCGACTATCGCAAGGAGAAGGCGATGCCGCCGGCCTCTCCCAAGGGCCAGCTGCCGTTCATCGTCGACGACGGCGAGACGATCGCCGATTCGACCTTCATCCGCGCCCATATCGAGGGCAAATACGGCTTCGATTTCGACGCGCCGCTCAGCCTGCAGGCGCGCGCCCAGGCCTGGGCCTTCGAGCGCATGATCGAGCATCACGTCTACTGGGCGCTGGTCGGCGCGCGCTGGGTCGACGACACCAATTTCGCCAAGGGGCCCGCGCATTTCTTCGACGGCGCGCCCGACCATATGCGCGACAAGATGCGCGAGGACGCCCAGTTCCGCGTTGCCGAGAACTATCTGCTGAGCGGGCTTGGCCGTCACGGACCGGACGAAGACGTCGATCTCGCGATCCGCTCGCTGTTCGCGCTGTCTGTGCAACTCGGCGACAAGCCGTATCTGATGGGCGATGCGCCGTGCGGCACCGATGCCACCGCGTTCGGCGCGCTGGCGGGAATCCTCACCCCGTTCTTCGATTCGCCGCTGCGCGAGCGCACCGAGAAGTTCGACAATCTCACCGCCTATGTCGGCCGGATGATGCGGCAATACTATCCGGAATTCGCCTGGGCGCCGCTGCAGCAGCAGGCGGCCTAAAGCGCGATCGCGCTTTAGGTTTAGTTCGGGGCATGATCCTTTCGGAAAACCGCTTCGCACTTTTCCGGATCATGCCTAAGCCGGCGCGGCAGGAGCGGGCTGGCCCTTCAATGCGGCCAGCTCCGCCTCGAGCTCGGCGATGCGCTGGTCGCGCGAGGCCAGCGCTGCCGCCACATCGGCCGCGTCGAACTTTTGCGGAATGTGCTGCGGGCAGTTGGTGTCCCACGCCGTGACCTTGAACAGGATCACCTGCTCGGGCCGCGCCCGGTAGCCCTGCGGCATCAGCGTGCGGGTCAGCGCCGGATCGTCCTCCACCACCTTCGCCTCGCCCCACAGCTTGACGCGGCGGCGGTGCGCGTAATCCATGACGAAGATATAGGCCTTGGCATTCTCCGAGAGATTGCCCTGGGTGATGAACTGGCGATTGCCGCTGTAGTCGGCGAACGCGATGGTGTGCTTGTCGAGCACCTTGATAAAACCCTTCGGTCCGCCGCGATGCTGGATGTAGGGCTGGCCGTCGGCCGAGGCGGTCGCGAGATAGAAGCTGTTCACCTCGCCGAGGAAGCCGGCGAGGTTCTCGTCGATCTCGCTGCGCCAGCCGCCATGTGCCTCGACTTCGGCGTAGGTGGCGCGTGAGCCCTTGCGGGTCTGGATCGCCTTCACCGCCGGACTGAATGCGACGTCGCTCGCATAGCTGTGACCATCTGACATCGGAGCCTCCCGTGACGGGCGCCTGAGTGGTTGTCCTCGCCGCTTAAAGATGGACATTCCAAGATCGTAAGCAATTTTGTGCATTGACACTTCACTGTTGCCGATTATGCAATAGTGCCATGGACCGGATCGACGCCATGCAGGCCTTCGTCGCGGTGGCGGACCTCGAGGGGTTCGCCCCCGCCGCCCGCAAGCTCGGCCTGTCGCCGTCCGCCATCACGCGGCTGATCGCGGCGCTGGAGGAGCGGCTCGGCGCGCGGCTGCTGCAGCGGACCACGCGGCAGGTGACGCTGACGGACGCCGGCTCGCGCTATCTGGAGCGGGCGCGCCGGATCCTCGCCGATGTCGAGGAGGCCGAGGACGCGGTGGAGAACGAGCGCACCCGCCCCGGGGGGCGGCTGGTGATCTCGGCACCGTTCGGCTTCGGGCGGCTCCATGTCAGCCCGGTGGTGAGCACCTATCTGAAGCGCTATCCCGGCGTCGGCGTTGACCTGCGGCTGTCGGACCGCAGGATCAATCTGGTCGAGGACGGCGTCGACCTCGCGGTCAGGCTCGGGCACCTGCCGGATTCGACGCTGGTGGCGCGGCATGTCGGCCGGATGCGCCGCATCGTGGTGGCGTCGGCCGGCTATCTCAAGCTTCGCGGCAGGCCGAAGCGGCCGGCGGACCTCACCGCCCACGACACGATCCAGTTCGGCGCCATGACCGCGACGCCGGATTGGCGCTTCATGGAGGATGGCCGCGAAGTCCGCATCACCCCTACGCCGCGCTTCACCAGCAACAGCTCGGACGCCGCCATCCAGTACGCCGAGCAGGACGGCGGACTGACCCGGGTGATGGCCTACCAGGCGGCCGAATCGCTGAAGGCGCGGCGGCTCCAGATCGTGCTCGCCGAGTTCGAGCAGCCGGCTGTGCCGATCCACGTCGTCTATCCGACGACGCGGCTGTTGTCGGCCAAGGTGCGGACCTTCATCGATCTCGTGACCGAGGTCACCGACTGGTATTTCGACTAGCTCACCGGCGGCTTCTTCGGCACCACGCGGAAGGTGCCGTTGGCGCGCGCGATGGTCACCCCGTCGGCCTTGATCAGGCTCTGCGCGAAGCAGATCGTGCTGCCGGTCTTGATCACGTCGCTCTCGATCGCGAGCCATTGCCCGACATTGGCGGAGCCTACGAAATCGACCGCGAGCGAGATCGTCACGAACGAGGTGGTCCAGCCGGTCGCCTGGCCGCAGCTATAGCCCATCGCGTTGTCGGCAAGGGCTGCGATCAGGCCGCCATGGATCAGGCCGCGGCCGTTGGTATGCGGCCTCGCCAGCCGCAGGCCGATGATGACGGCACGCTCGGTCTTCTTCTGGTAAAGCGGCTCCCAGGGCTCGGTGAGCGGGCTCTTGCGGAACAGCGGCTCGAAGCCTTGAGGGACGTCTTGGGGATTGTCGGGCACGACTTGCGTATCGGTGGTCATCTGAAGCTCGCATATGACGTTGGGTTGACGCCATTGAACGCGATGTCGATGACGGTTTCACCGCCTACAAAGTTTTAAACGGGATTTGCACGGCTGTTTGAAGCGGCCCGGCTCGTCATCACCCGCGAAAGCGGGTGATCCAGTATTCCAGAGACCGCACCGCATGAATCGAGAAGCCGCGGCGTACTGGATACCCCGCATGCGCGGGGTATGACGACGGAGATTGCGAAGAGGATGCTGCTCGACAAAAGCATCCGCGACTTATCTAGAACGGCAGCCCCACATAATTCTCCGCCAGCGAGGTCGAGGCCGCCTTCGAGCTGACGAGGTAGTCGAGCTCGGCGATCTGGATGCGCGCGGCGAATTCGCCCTCGTCGGGGAATTTGTGCAGCATCGAGGTCATCCACCAGGAGAAGCGCACCGCCTTCCAGACCCGCGCCAGCGCGCGTCCCGAATAGGCATCGATGCCGGCGGAGGATTTCTCGTCGTAGTATTCGCGCAGCGCCTGCGACAGATAATGCACGTCGCTGGCGGCAAGGTTGAGGCCCTTGGCACCGGTCGGCGGCACGATGTGCGAGGCGTCGCCCGCCAGAAACATGCGGCCGAACCGCATCGGCTCGGCGACGAAGCTGCGCAGCGGCGCGATGCTCTTTTCGATCGAGGGGCCGGTGACGATCTCGTCGGCGGCCTTCTGGTCGAGGCGCCGCTTCAATTCGTCCCAGAACCGCTCGTCCGACCATTGGTCGACATGATCGTCGAGCGGGCACTGCACGTAATAGCGGCTGCGGTGGGACGAGCGCATCGTGCACAGCGCAAAGCCGCGCTCGTGGTTGTTGTAGATCAGCTCCGGCGAGACCGGCGGCGTCTCCGAGAGGATGCCGAGCCAGCCGAACGGATACACCCGTTCGTAGCTGGTGATCGCCGACGCCGGCATGCTGGCGCGGCTGATGCCGTGGAAGCCGTCGCAGCCGGCGATGAAGTCGCAGGCGATCTCGTGGGTGACGCCGTCCTTGACGTAGCTGACGCGCGGATGATCGGTATCGAAATCAAGCGGCTTGACGTCGGCCGCCGAGTAGATCGAGGTCAGGCCGGCCGCCTTGCGGGCATTCATCAGGTCGAGCGTGACCTCGGTCTGGCCGTAGATGGTCACGGTCTTGCCGGTCGAACCATGCAGGTCGATGCGGTGCCGTGCGCCGCCGAACGCCAGTTCGAGACCGTGATGGACGAGGCCCTCCTGGTGTAGCCGGGCAGCGGCGCCGACGCTCTCGAGCAGCGACACGGTGCCTTCCTCGAGCAGCCCGGCGCGAATCCGCCCCAGCACATAGTCCGGGGTCTGCCGCTCAAGAATGATGTTGTCTACGCCGAAAGTATGAAGTAGTTGCCCAAGCAACAGTCCGGCCGGACCTGCACCAATGATTGCTACTTTTGTCCGCAATACCTTGTCCTCCCGATCGGATAGGCTTTTAGCCGGTGCCCGCGCCGGCAACTTGCCAAGGCAACTATATCATATAACGATTTTGGCAAGGCGGATTTGCGCGGGACCCGCGCGTTCGCCGCAGCGCAAGATGCGGTGGCGCGGGACCGGGCGGAGAGTGCGACGAGGCGTCCGCCCGCCGGATTTCATCTTGAATATCCGCGCGAATTAGATAACATGTTAAGTAATGAGCCGGGCACGAAGCCCGTCCTGGAGAGGAGGAGACGTGATGAGGAAGACAATGTTGGCGGTGTTGATGGCCGCCGCCATCCTGCCGGCCGCGGGACCTGCCGTCGCGCAGGACAAGACCGTCAATCTCAAGGTGTCGCTATGGGTGCCGCCGGCGCATCCGCTGGTGCCCGCGACCCAGGCCTGGGCCGCCGACATCGAGAAGGCATCGGGCGGCACCATCAAGGTCACCGTGTTTCCGTCCGAGCAACTCGGCAAGGCGTTCGACCATTACGACATGGCGCGCGACGGCATCGCCGACGTCACCTATGTCAATCCTGGCTATCAGCCCGGCCGTTTCCCGATCGCGGCCGCCGGCCAGCTTCCGTTCACCTTCTCCGACGGCAAGAAGGGCACGCTGGCGCTGAACGAGTGGTATCACAAATATGCGCCGACCGAGATGAAGGACACCAAGCTGTGCTTCGCCTTCATCCACGATCCGGGCGCGCTGCACGGCAAGAAGAAGATCGTGCTGCCGAGCGACCTCTCCGGCGTCAAGGTGCGTCCCGCGCAGAGCACCATCGGCGAGATGGTGAAGATGTTCGGCGGCACCAATGTGCAGGCCTCCGCGCCGGAATCGCGCGACGCGATCGAGCGCGGCGTGGCCGACGAGATCACCTTCCCCTGGGGCTCGATCTTCCTGTTCGGCATCGACAAGGTGGTGAAGTACCACATGGACGTGCCGCTCTATTCGACGGTGTTCACCTACAACATGAACCTCGCCAAATATAATTCGATGTCGGCTGCCCAGAAGAAGGTGATCGACGATCACTGCACGCCGGAATGGGCCTCCAAGGTCACCGACCCCTGGACCGATTTCGAAGCCAATGGCCGCACCAAGATGAAGGCGCTGGAAGGCCACGAGGTCTATCCGCTGACTTCGGATCAACTCGCCGAGTGGAAGAAGGCGGTCAAGCCGCTGCGCGACAGCTGGGCCGAGGCGGTGAAAAAGGCCGGCGGCGATGCGGCAAAGATCGATGCCGATCTGCAGGCCACGCTGAAGAAGTTCGAGGCGGGGATCTGATCCCGCTCCCCTTCACCTCTCCCCGATTGCGGGGAGAGGTCGGATCGCATCGTCAGATGCGATCCGGGTGAGGGGGTACAGGTCTCACCGCATTCACGACTCGTGGAAGCAGCCCCTCACCCCAACCCTCTCCCCGCAAGAGCGGGGGAGAGGGAGCTCATCGAAGCAACGCATGACGCAATCTGCCGAAGTTTCCCAAGACGGCGCGATCACCGGCCCACCCGAGCCGGCGCGCAAGAATTTCATGGATCGCTTCATCGATTCGATCGAATGGGTCGCGGCCTTCTTCGTTGGCGTCGTCGCGCTCAACACCTTCACCGCGGTGTTCATGCGCAAATTCTTCGCGGTGACGATCCCCGACTACTACAATTTCGGCCAGTTCCTGCTCGGCATCCTGATCTTCTGGGGAATTGCGGCGACGAGCTATCGCGGTACCCACATTACGGTGGATCTGGTCTGGGCCAATGCCTCGCCGCGCTACCAGCGTTGGATCGATATCTTCGCGACGCTGGTGCTGCTGTTCGTGGTGAGCGTGCAGACCTACACGCTGGTCGACAAGGTGATCGACACCAGGAACAGCCATATCGTCACCATGGATCTCGGCGTGCCGGTCTGGCCGTTCTTCCTGGTGTCGTGGATCGGCGACGTCTCCGCGGTGCTGCTGATCGCGATCCGCACCTACCGCCTGATCTTCCATCCGGAAGATATCCATGACGCCAAGATCAAGACCGCGGAGTAGACGGCCATGAGTCTCGACCTCAGTCCCGAGACCGTCGCCGTCATCGGCTTTGTCAGCCTGTTCGTGCTGATGCTGCTCCGTGTCCCCGTCGGCATGGCGATGGGCCTCGTCGGCATCACCGGCTTTGGCTATCTCACCGGCTTCGCGCCGGCGCTCAAGCTGGTCGGCCAGACCACGATGCGCACGGTGACGGATTATTCCTTCGGCGTGATCCCGATGTTCCTGCTGATGGGCGCCTTCGTGTCGGTCTCGGGAATCAGCCGCGAGCTGTTCCGCGCCGCCAACACCTTCGTCGGCCATTGGAAGGGCGGGCTCGGCATTGCGACGATCGCCGCCTGCGGCGGCTTCGCCGCGATCTCCGGCTCGTCGGTCGCGACCGCCGCGACCTTCTCGGCCGTCGCCTATCCCGAGATGCGCCGCTTCGGCTATCCGCAATCATTCGCCGCCGGCGTGATCGCGGTCGGCGGCACGCTCGGAGCGATGCTGCCGCCGTCCACCGTGCTCGCGGTCTACGGCATCATCACCCAGCAGGACATCGGCAAGCTGTTCATCGCGGGCGTGGTGCCGGGCCTGCTCGCGATCCTGATGCATATGATCACGATCGGCATCATCGGCGTGACGCGGCCCGCTTTCCTGCCGGCGGGAAAGAAGGCGTCGTGGCACGAGCGCTTCGTTGCGCTGCGCGACGTCTGGTCGCCGCTGCTGCTGTTCCTGTTCGTGATCGGCGGGCTCTATGGCGGCTTCTTTGTCCCGACCGAAGCCGGCGCGGTCGGCGCGGTGGGCGCCTTCATCATCGGTATCCTCCGCGGCAAGCTGACCAGGGACGGCATCCTGCAATCGCTGCTGCAGGCGACGCGCACCGCGGCCGCCGTGTTCACGGTGCTGATCGGCGCGCTCTGCTTCGGCTATTTCCTCACCATCACCCAGACGCCGCAGCACGTCACTGAATTCCTCACCGGGCTTGGCATCGGCCCCTATGGCGTGCTGGCGCTGATCCTCCTGATGTATCTGGTGCTCGGCTGCCTGATGGACGCGATGGCGATGGTGATCCTCACCGTGCCGATCGTGTTTCCGGTGGTGACCGCGCTCGGCTTCGATCCGATCTGGTTCGGCATCATCATCGTCATGACGGTCGAGCTCGGCCTGATCCATCCGCCGGTCGGTATGAACGTGTTCGTGATCAAGAGCGTCATCAAGGACGTCAACATGTCGACGATCTTTGTCGGGGTGCTGCCGTTCGTCATCACCGACCTGATCCGGCTGGTGATCCTGATCCTGTTCCCGCTGCTCGCGACCTGGCTGCCGCAGCGCATGATTGGTTAGGCCTATGAATCCCGAGCTTGAGACCAGATACGTCTTCACCATCACCGCCCGGATCGCGGAGGTGACGTCCGCCGGCGACATCGGCACCGGCGTCCGCCGCATCATTCCGATCATCGGCGGCGAGGTGAAGGGCGAGAAGGTCAACGGCAAGGTGCTGGCGTTCGGTGCGGACTTCCAGATCATCCGGCCCAATGAGCTGATCGAGCTGGAGGCGAAATATGCGTTCGAGACCGACGACGGCGCCGTCGTCTATGTCGAGAACAAGGGCATCCGCTTCGGGCCGGTCGAGCTGTTGCAGAAGCTGAAGCGCGGCGAGCCGGTCGACCCGAAGCTGATCTATTTCCGCACCGTGCCGAAATTCGAAACCGGCGCCGAAAACTACCGCTGGCTGATGCAGCACATCTTCGTCGGCTCCGCCGCCCGCCACGCCGACCGCGTCGTGATCGACGTGCATCAGGTGCTGTAGCTTCGCACACTTGCCGTCTCACCCGCCGGGATCCGCCACACATTCGGTGTCGTCCCTGCGAAGCAGGGACCCATACTCCGCGGTCTGTGCCGTGAACGGGACTCGTCGTTCCGCCGTCGCGCAGCAATAACCGTTTGTGGTTATGGGTCCCCGCTTTTCGCAGGGACGACGGGTGGAGGGAGCCGCGCGTATCAACTCCATCACCGTCACCCTGAGGAGGCCGCGCAGCGGCCGTCTCGAAGGGTCGATGGCCACCAGCCGTGCGCGCCCATATTGACTCTCCCGCTAATCGTTATAAAACATAACTATTCTGAACGGGAAACAATAACGCCATGGGAAACGCTGCCGGCGAGGGAGACGCCTCGCTGCTCAGGATCGAGACGCGAGGGGCGGTGCTGACGGTCGGGCTGAACCGTCCCGCCAAGCGCAATGCGCTGAACGACGGCATCATCCTGGCGCTGCGGGATTGCTTCTCCGCGATACCGGATGCGGTCGGCGCCGTCGTCATCCATGGCATCGGCGACCACTTCTCGTCCGGCCTCGACCTCTCCGAACTGACCGAGCGCGACGCCACCGAGGGCCTGGTGCATTCCCAGATGTGGCATCGCGTGTTCGACCGCATCCAGTATTGCCGCGTGCCTGTCATCGCCGCACTGAAGGGCGCGGTGATCGGCGGCGGACTGGAGTTGGCTTGCGCCGCGCATATCCGCGTCGCCGAGCCGTCGGCCTATTTCGCGCTGCCCGAGGGCCAGCGCGGCATCTTCGTCGGCGGCGGCGGATCGGTGCGGCTGCCGCGCCTGATCGGCGTGCCTAGGATGGCGGACATGATGCTGACCGGGCGGGTCTATTCGGCGACCGAGGGCGCCGCCTACGGCTTCTCGCAATACCTCACCGAGGCCGACGGCGCGCTGCCGAAAGCGCTGGAGCTTGCCGAGCGCGTCGCCGCCAATGCGCCGCTGACCAACTTCGCTGTGTTGCAGGCGCTACCGATGATTGCCGAGGCCAATCCGCAGACCGGCCTGTTGATGGAATCGCTGATGGCGACGGTGGCGCAGAGCGACAAGGAAGCCAAGAAGCGCATCCGCGCGTTTCTTGATCGCAAGACCGCCAAGGTGAAGCCGACATGAGCGCCGCGCCGTCTGCGACCACTGCGAGCGTGCATCCGCTGCGCCCGATCTCGTTCGGCAATCCCGACGTCACCGTCGAGCGCCGCGACGACGGCACCATCTACCTCCGACCGAAGCTCAGCCTCGCCGATTTTCCGGTTCGCCTCACCGATCGCCTGCACCACTGGGCGAAGGCCGGGCCGAACCGCGTGTTCATGGCCGAGCGCGCCGCCGGTGGCGGCTGGCGGCAAATCACCTACGCGCAACTGCTCGAGGCTATCAGGCGCATCGCCTCCGCGTTGATCGCGCGCGGGTTGTCGGCCGAGCGGCCGATCGTGATCCTGTCGGGCAATTCGATCGATCATGCCTTGATGGCGCTCGGCGCGCTCTATGCCGGCGTTCCGTTCTGCCCGGTGTCGCCGGCCTATTCGCTGGTGTCGCGCGACTATGGCAAGCTCAGCTTCGTCATCAAGCTCCTGACGCCGGGCCTCATTTTTGTCGACGATGCCGACAAGTTCGCCGACGCGCTGCGTGCCAATATCGGACCCGATGTCGAGATCGCCGCGAGCCGCGGCACCGTGCCCGGCCGTGAGGTGACGCGCCTTGCCGGTCTCCTGGCGACGCCGGAAGACCCGCGCCTCGATGCGACCCATGCGGCAATCGGTCCGGACACGATCGCGAAATTTCTGCTGACGTCGGGCTCGACCGGCAATCCCAAGGCCGTCATCAATACCCAGCGCATGATCTGCGCCAACCAGGTGATGCTGCGCGAGACGCTGGCGTTCCTCAAGGATGAGCCGCCTGTGATCGTCGACTGGTTGCCGTGGAATCACACCTTTGGCGGCAACCACAATGTCGGGCTGACGCTCTATAACGGCGGCTCGATGTATCTCGATGAGGGCAAGCCGATGCCCGGCGGCATCGAGGAGACGGTGCGAAACCTGCGCGAGATCTCGCCGACGGTCTATTTCAACGTGCCCAAGGGCTATGAATCGCTGCTGCCCTATCTGCGCGATGACGCCGGTCTGCGGGCAAAATTCTTCGCCCGACTGCATGCGATGTTCTTCTCGGGCGCCGCGCTGTCGCCGTTCATCTGGAACAGCCTCGATGCGCTCGCCGTGCAGGAGAAGGGCTATCGCGTGCCCATGCTGACCGGCCTCGGCGCCACCGAGACTTCGCCGTTCTTCATGTCGGTGCGCCCGGATACCAGCCGCTCCGGCCATGTCGGGCTTCCGGTGTCGGGCAATGATGCGAAGCTCGTTCCGAACAACGGCAAGCTCGAGGTCCGCGCCAAGGGCCCGAACGTGACGCCGGGCTACTGGCGGCAGCCCGAGCTGACCGCCAAGGCGTTCGACGAGGAGGGCTTTTACAAGTTCGGCGACGCGCTGAAGCCTGCCGACGCTGGCGATCTCGATGCCGGTTTCGATTTCGACGGCCGCATCGCCGAGGATTTCAAGCTGGCGAGCGGCACCTGGGTCAGCGTCGGACCGTTGCGGGCGCGCTTCGTCGGCACCTGCGCGCCGCTGGTGCGCGACGTCGTGATCGCGGGGCTCAACCGCGACGAGCTCGCCGCGATCGTGATCCTCGATCTTGATGGCTGCCGCCTGATCAATCCGCAGCTCGCCTCTGGCGATATCGCGGCCGCGGCCAATGATCCGCTGGTGCGGGCGGCCTTCAGCGAGCGCTTCGCGCGCGTGCTGGCCGGCGCCACCGGCTCGTCGAACCGGATCGCGCGCGCGATCCTGCTCGACACGCCGCTGTCGATCGATCGCGGCGAGGTCACCGACAAGGGCTCGATCAACCAGCGCGCGGTGCTGGAGCATCGCACGGACATCATCGAAGCGCTTTATGCGCCGGTGCCGCCGGCATCGGTGATCACGTCAGTCTAGTTCTCGAACAGGAGAAAGCCATGCAGTTGAAGGACCAGGCCGCCATCGTCACCGGCGGCGCATCGGGATTGGGCGCTGCGACCGCGCGCGGTCTCGCCGCGCAGGGCGCCAAGGTCGCGGTCTGCGACCTCAACGCCAAGCTCGCCGAGAGCGTCGCGGCGGAGATCGGCGGCATTCCCGTCGTTTGCGACGTCGCCGATTCTGCGGCGGCCGAGGCCGCGGTGGCCGCCGCCGCCAAGGCGCACGGCCCCGCGCGCGTGCTGGTGAACTGTGCCGGCATTGGGGTGGCAAAACGCGTGATCGGTCGCGAGGGGCCGATGGCGCTGGGCGACTTCGACAAGGTGATCAAGGTCAATCTGATCGGCTCGTTCAACATGCTGCGGCTTGCGACCGCTGACATGGCCAAGCTCGAGCCGCTCGCAACCGGCGAGCGCGGCGTCGTGATCTCGACGGCGTCGGTCGCGGCCTATGACGGTCAGATCGGGCAGGCGGCCTATTCGGCATCGAAGGGCGGCATCGTCGCGATGACGCTGCCGATCGCGCGCGAGCTCGCGCAATTCGGCATCCGCGTTCTGACTATCGCGCCCGGCCTGTTCATGACGCCCCTGCTGGCCGGCCTGCCGCAGGAAGCGCAGGATTCGCTCGCCGCCGCGATCCCGTTCCCGCGCCGGCTCGGCCAGGCCGACGAGTTCGCCTCGCTGGCGCTGCACATGATCGACAACCCCTATCTGAACGGCGAAGTGGTGCGGCTCGATGCCGCGCTCCGGATGGCGCCGCGCTGAAGCATGATCCGGAAGAGCACGAACGCCCTTCCGGATCGCTCATGCTCGATCGAGGATAAACCATGTTCGTCAATCGGCGCGACGTGCAGATCCAGTGGGGCGATTGCGACCCCGCCAACATCGTCTATTACCCGCGCTACTTCGCGATGTTCGACGACTCGACCTCGATCATGTTCGAGGCCGCCGGTTGCTCGAAGCAGGACCTCGTCCACAAATACGGCCTGGTCGGCATTCCCATGGTCGACACGCGGGCGAAATTTCACATCCCGTCGACCCATGGCGACTGGATTACCATCGAGAGCCGGATCGAGAGCATCAAGCGCTCGAGCTTCGAGGTGGTGCACCGCGTGTTCAAGGACGAGGCGCTGGCGATCGAGGCGTTCGAGACCAGGGTGCTGGTCGGCCGCCACCCGGACGATCCCGCCAAGCTGAAATCGGCGCCGTTTCCGCAGGAGATTATTGACCGCTTCATGAAGGGCTGACTCGCACCCCCTCATGACTCGACTTTCGGAGCATGATCCTCTCGGAAAACCGGTTTCCACTTTTCCGGATCATGCTCTAAAGAAGGGGCTGAATTGGCCCGCAAAACCGGTTTAAACCCAAAAAACTTAACTGCAGGGAGGAATGAATGAGGAAGGCCACTCTCGCCGCCGCGGTGCTCGCGGCAGCCATCGCGCTGCCGGGCGCGCCCGCACTGGCGCAGACCAATGAAATCACCATCGGCATCTCGATCTCGACCACGGGGCCCGCCGCGGCACTCGGCATTCCCGAGCGCAATGCGCTCGATTTCGTGCCGAAGGAGATCGGCGGCGTACCGCTGAAGCTGATCGTGCTCGACGACGGTGGCGATCCGACGGCCGCGACCACCAACGCGCGGCGCTTCGTCACCGAGTCCAAGGCCGACATCATCATGGGCTCCTGCACCACGCCGCCGTCGATCGCGGTGTCGACGGTCGCCAACGAGGCCGGCATCCCGCATTTCGGCCTCGCGCCGTTCCCGATCAACGAGGCGCGCATGAAGTGGTCGGTCGACCTGCCGCAGTCGATTCCGATCATGGGCAAGGTGCTCTACGAGCACATGAAGGCGCACAACATCAAGACCGTCGGCTATATCGGCTATTCGGATTCCTACGGCGATCTCTGGGTCAACGACTTCAAGGCGCAGGCCGTGCCGATGGGCCTGACCATGACCGACGAGGAGCGCTTCGCGCGTCCGGATACCTCGGTCGCCGGCCAGGTGCTGAAGCTCGTCGCCGCCAATCCCGATGCCATCCTCGTCGGTGCTTCCGGCACCGCCGCGGCGCTGCCGCAGACCGCGCTGCGCGAGCGCGGCTACAAGGGTCTGATCTACCAGACCCACGGCGCCGCCAGCATGGACTTCATCCGCATCGCCGGTGCGGCCGCGGAAGGCGTCATCATGTCGGCCGGCCCGATCATGTCGCCGGAAACCCAGCCCGACAGCGCGCTGACCAAGAAGCCCGGCCTCGCGCTGAATACGGCCTATGAAGCCAAGTACGGCGCCAACAGCCGCAGCCAGTTCGCCGGCCACTCGTACGATGCCTTCGAGGTGATGAAGCGCATCATCCCGGTGGCGCTGAAGACCGCCAAGCCCGGCACGCCGGAATTCCGCGAGGCGATCCGCAAGGCCTTCATCTCCGAGAAGGAGATCGTCGCGACCCAGGGCGTCTACAACTGGACCGAAAAGGATCGCTACGGCCTCGACGACCGTTCGCGCATCCTACTGACGGTCAAGGACGGCAAATACGTCCCGGCGATGTGAGCTGGACGCAATCTCTGAAACGAAGAAGCCGGTCCCGATGGGGCCGGCTTTTTCTCACCCTCCCCTGGAGGGGGAGGATCGCCGCGCATGTAATGCGCGGCGAGGTGGGGTGACGGTCTCTCCGCGGTGGAGTTGCGCGTCCTAAATCGCGCTCTCGCCTTCGTGCTGGAAGCCGAGATAGCTCGCGGCGACGCCCTTGTTGGCGGCGATCTCCGTCGCGGGGCCTGACAGCACGAACTCGCCGAGCTCCATGACATAGGCGCGGTCGGCGATCTGCAATGCGGCCTGGGCGTTCTGCTCGACGAGGAGCACCGAGACGCCGGCGGCGCGGAGCTCGCCGACGATGCGGAAGATGTCGGCGACGATGATCGGAGCGAGGCCGAGGCTCGGCTCGTCCAGCATCAAGAGCTTCGGCGCGCCCATCAGCGCGCGGCCCATCGCCAGCATCTGCTGCTCGCCGCCGGACAGCGTTCCGGCAAGCTGCTTGCGCCGCTCCTTGAGCCGCGGAAACAGCGTGTAGACCCGCTCCAGCGAGGCGGCCGCGACGGCCTTCGCGATCCGGAACGCGCCGAGCTCGAGATTGTCCTCGACATTCATTGTGCCGAACAATTCGCGATGCTCGGGCACCAGGCTGAGGCCGGTGGCGACGCGGTCCTCGATATCGAGCGGCGCCATGTCGACGCCGGCGAAGCTGGTGCGCCCCTTCAGCGGCAGCACGCCCATGATGGCGTTGAGCAAGGTGGTCTTGCCGGCGCCGTTGGCACCGATGATGGTGATGATCTCGTTCTGGGCGACGTCGAGCGAAACGCCGCGCACCGCCTCGACCTTGCCGTAGGAGATGTGGACGTCGGTCACCGATAGCAGCGCACTCATGCGGCGGCTCCGAGATAGGCCTTGATCACGTCGGGGTTGCGCTTGATCGCGGCCGGCGTGCCCTCGGCGATCTTGGTACCGAAATCCAGCACCACGATGCGGTCGGCGAGATCCATCACGAACCCCATGTCGTGCTCGACCAGCAGCACCGACATGCCGCCGTCGCGCAATTGCCGGAGCAGCGCGGCCAGCCGCTGCTTCTCCATGTGGCGCAGGCCGGCGGCCGGCTCATCGAGCAGCAGCAGCATCGGATCGACGCACAGCGCGCGGGCGATCTCGACAATGCGCTGCTGTCCGAGCGACAGCGAGCCCGCGAGCTGGTCGATCTGGTCCGACAGGCCGACGCGCGCGATCTGCCGCGCGGCTTCCGCCAGCAGCCTCGCCTCATCAGCGCGGTCGAGCCGCAGCATGCTGGAGATCGCGCCGGAATTGCCGCGCAGATGCGCGCCGATCGCGACATTCTCCAGCACGGTCATGTCGGGCACCAGCTTGACGTGCTGAAAAGTCCTGGAAACGCCGAGCTTGACCACCTCCTGCGGCGGAGCGTTCGCGACCGCGTTGCCGAGCACTGAGATCTTGCCGCTGGTTGCGGTCAGGACGCCGGTGATCAAATTGAAGGTCGTGCTCTTGCCGGCGCCGTTCGGGCCGATCAGCGCGACGATCTCGCGGGCGTTGACGTCGAACGAGACGTCGTTGACCGCGAGCACGCCGCCGAACTGCTTGCGCGCCTTGTCGATGTGCAGAAGGATCGGAGACGTTCCTGGCGCTCGTTCGCGGTGCTCCAGTTTCACGGACGTGTCCGGGGTCTTGCGGGCGGGCTTGAACGGCAGCCGCGACATCAGCCAGGGCCAGACGCCCTGAGGCGCGAGCTGCAGCAGCAGCACCAGCATGATGCCGAACACGATGGTCTCGAGCTGGCTCTGGCCGCCGAAGATGTAGGGCAGGTAGCTCTGCAGCACCTCCTTGAGGATCACGACGATGCCGGCGCCGAGCACGCCGCCCCAGACGTAGCCCGCGCCGCCGACCACGGCGATGAACAGATACTCGATGCCGGCCTGCGCGCCGAACGGCGTTGGGTTGGCGGCGCGCTGGAAATGCGCATACAGCCAGCCGGACAGGCCGGCCAGCACCGCGGCATAGATGAACACCAACAGCTTGGCGCGGGGCGTCTGCACGCCGAACGCTTCCGCCGCAACATGGCCGCGCCGCAAGGCGCGGATCGCGCGCCCGGTGCGGGAGTCCAAGAGGTTCATGGTCAGCAGCGCGGACAGCAGCACCGCGACCCAGATCGCGTAGTAGATCGCATCCGGGCTCAGCATCTTGAACGAGCCGATCGACAGCGGGGGAATGCCGGAGATGCCGTCGTTGCGGCCGAGGAATTCGAGCTTGCTGAACAGATAGAACAGCCCGATGCCCCAGGCGATGGTGCCGAGCGGCAGATAATGGCCGGATAGCCGTACCGTGACGATGCCGAGCAGCACGGCGGCGATGCCGCTGACCAACAGCGAAGCCGGCAGCGTCAGCCAGGGCGAGACGCCGTAGGCGGTGGTCAGCACCGCCGTGGTGTAGGCGCCGAAGCCGCAGAACGCGGCCTGGCCGAACGAGGTCAGGCCGCCGACGCCGGTGAGCAGCACGAGGCCCATCGCGACCAGCGCGGCGAGGCCGATATTGTCGAGCAGCACGATCCAGAACGGCGGGATGCCCGGGACAAGCGGAATCACCGCCATCACGAGCGCGAAGATGATGAGGGGAAGGCGCTGCGTCATCGCGCTCAATCCTTCTCTTCTTCGACCTCGGGCGCCGCGAGCGAGCGCAACACGAGCACGGGGAGGATCAGCGTGAACACGATGACTTCCTTGAAATTGCTGGCGTAGAACGACGAGAAGGCTTCGACGATGCCGACCACGATGGCGGCGACCGCGGTCAGGGGATAGCTGACCAGGCCGCCGATGATGGCGGCGATGAAGCCCTTCAGGCCGATCAGGAAACCGGTGTCGTAATAGAGCGTCGTGATCGGCACGATCAGGATGCCGGAGATCGCGCCGATGACGGAGGCGAGCAGGAACGCGATCTGGCCGGACAGCGTGGTGCGAATGCCGACCAGGCGGGCGCCGAGGCGGTTGACCGCGGTGGCGCGCAGCGCCTTGCCGGTCTTGGTGTAGCCGAAGAACAGCCACAGGGCGACGATGAAGCCGATCGTCAGGCCGTAGACCGCAAGGCTCTGCCCGGTGAAGCGCAGCGGGCCGGCGGTTACTGCGGCATTCGACAGCGCAGGCGCGCGCAGGCCTTCGGCGCCGAAGAACACCAGGCCGAGGCCCTGTAGCGCCAGATGGCAGCCGACCGAGGCGATCAGCAGCACCAGCACGGAAGTGTGCGCGATCGGCTGGAACGCGATGCGGTAGAGGAACAAACCGATCGCCGCCACGATCAGGAGCGCGAGCGCGATGTTGACGGCGATCGGCGTGCCGGGACCGACCAGCGCGTAAATCAGACCGAGCAGCGCGACGGGAAAGGCGATGTTGAGCGCGACCGAGCGGATCACCAGCCGCGCATGCAGCGCGTTACGGGCGAAGAACAGGTCGAGGGCGAAGGCGACGAGGCCCATCGCGACCGCAAGCCGCGCTGTGCCGGGCACCTGGCCGGTCGCCAGCATGGCGTAGCTCAGCGCGCCGTAGGTGACGAATTCGCCCTGCGGGATCAGGATCACCCGCGTGACCGCGAACACCAGCACCAGGGCCAGCCCCAGCAGTGCGTAGATCGCGCCATTGGTGATGCCGTCCTGCAGCAGGAACAGCATGATCGTTGTGTTCAAGGCCGAGCGCTCCCCCTCAAGCGTCGGACCGCCTCAACCGGTCGTGCCGGTCAGGTCGGCCGATATCGGCTGTTGAAAGCTGCCGACATTTGATATAGTTCATAACAATTATTAGATATAATCTCAAGGTCCCCGAGTGTCGTGCGGGATTCTTGTAGCGGGATTGCGAGCCTGGAGCGATGACTGTTTCCAAGACCGCCACCGATGCCCTCCGTTCGTCGCGGGCCCTGCGCAGGGAACCGGCCGATTCTGCCGGGGACGACAGCATGCTGCAACTGGGCGAACTGTCCGGATTGCTCGGCTATTCGTTGAAGCGCGCGCAGCTCAGGGTATTCGAGGACTTCCTGCGCTGCGTCGCGCCGCTGCAGCTGACGCCGGCGCAGTTCTCGGTGCTGCTTCTGCTCGACAAGAATCCGGGCCGCAACCAGACCGAGATCGCCAACACGCTCGGGATCCTCAGGCCGAATTTCGTCGCGATGCTCGACGCGCTGGAGAGCCGCGACCTTTGCGCGCGGATGCGCTCCACCAACGACCGCCGTTCCCACATCCTCGTCCTGACCGACAAGGGCCGCGCCGTGCTGGCGCGCGCCAAGAAGCTGGTCGCCAACAAGCACGAGGCGCGGCTGATCGAGGTGCTCGGTCCGGCCAACCACGCCGCGCTGCTGGAGATGCTGGCGAAGCTCGCGCAGGAGTTTTGAGAGAGCGCGACGGCCCGTCCGCTCGCAATGACGCGTTGGGTTGATACATATCCAGCATGCGGGCGCCGCCAGGCGGCGAACCATCGCGGTCTAAAGCTTGTAGCCGATGTTCCGCAGCAAATCCTTCCGCCACGCAATGTCGGCGTCGGTTTCGACACCCAGCGGCGAGGCGCCATCCACCACGCCGAGCACGCCGCGCCCGAGCTCCGTCTGCGCGACGATCACCTGTGTTGGATTGGCCGTCGAGCAATAGATGCGGCAGACCTCCGGCACTGCGCGCACCGCCGGGAGCACATTGACGGGAAAGAACCCGTCGCCGAGGAAAATCAGGAAGGTGTGACCGGCGCCGATCGCCAATGCGTTGTCGCGTGCCAGGGCGAGCGAGGCGTCGTCGTTACCGGAGCAGCGCACCAACCGCTTGCCGGAGGCCTCGCAGAAAGCCAACCCGAAGCGGATGCGCGGAACCGTGCCCACCAGCGCTTCGTGAAGGTCTTCCACGGTCTTGATGAAATGCGACTGGCCGAAGATGAAGTTGGTCTCATCCGGCTTGACGATGGGCACCACGGTGAGTTCCATGGCTTCGCTCCTGCACGCGAACTCCCCAATCCATGGTAGGCCGTCGGAGGGCGTTTGCAAGCGGCCACAGGCGCTCAAATGTGCCGGCTGTTGCTTCGGCTCACGCCGACCAGCGTCCGTACTCACGACGGCTCTCAAGGGGGACCGGAAATCGCCGGGAGGTTGCGCGCCGAAGGGCGGCAATTGTGGTATCCTCCGTCAAGCGCGATGGCCCGTATGTTGCCCGGCCCCTCGCAAATGGCCGCGAAGCGTACCGAGCGTTGCTAACGGATCTGAAGGGAGCGCTTCCGGGGGCTCGAGGAGGATCAACGCCGTGAAGCGGGACTTCGACCTCATCGTCTATGGCGCGACGGGTTACACCGGGGGTCTCATCGCCGAATATCTGGCGACATCCTATCGCGGCGACGATGCTCCGTCCTGGGCAATTGCGGGACGCTCGACCGACAAACTCCAGAAAGTGCGTGCCGACATCGGCGCACCGGACGATTTGCCGTTGGTGAAGGCGGATGCCGCCGAGCCGGCCAGCCTGCGTTCGATGTGCGAGCGCGCGACCGTGGTCGTCACCACGGTCGGGCCCTATCAGCTTCACGGTCCCGAGCTAGTGGCGGCATGCGCGGCCACCGGCACGGCCTATGTTGATCTTTGCGGCGAACCGGGCTGGATGCGGGCTATGATCGACGCCTATCACGAAGAGGCAAAACGGACCGGCGCGCGCATCGTCTTCTCCTGTGGCTTCGATTCCATCCCGTTCGATCTCGGTGTGCTCACGTTGCAGGAGAAGGCGCGCGAGAAATTCGGACGCCCGGCGCGGCGGGTGAAGGCCCGTCTGCGCAAGGTGAGGGGTGGCATGTCTGGCGGCACCGCGGCGAGCGCTCAGGCGACGCTGGCCGCCGCGGCGCGCGACCCGGCCCTGATCCGGCTGCTGACCGATCCCTTCGCGTTGACGCCGGGCTTCACTGGGCCGTCTCAGCCGTCGGGCCTCGTCCCCGAATATGACACAAGCATGCACGCGTGGCTCGTGCCGTTCCCGATGGCGCCGATCAACACCAAGAACGTGCACCGCACGAACTTCCTGTTGGGCCATCCCTACGGCAGGGACTTCGTTTATGACGAGATGATGGTGGCGCCGGCACTTGGGGACATCGCGAGCGTGACGACGGAGACGTTCGCCACGGTGGTGTCCTTGTTCGGGACCGGCGGTCTCAAACGCGGCGCAGGCCCGACCCGGGAAGCGCGCGAGAGGGGCTTCTACGACATCTTCTTTCTGGGCGAGGTGCCGGATGGCGGACGGGTCGAAGCCGTCGTCACCGGCGACCGCGATCCGGGCTATGGCTCGACAAGCAAGATGATCACCGAAAGCGCTCTCTGCGTCGTGCGTGACGTGCAGGGTGAGGGCGGCATCTGGACGCCGGGCGCGCTGATGGGGCCGGCCTTGCGCAAGCGTCTAAAGGAGCGCGCCGGCCTCACTTTCAGTGCGCGTTGAGGTCACGCACGCAGTCGGCAGGTATAGCAGCCCGTTCGGCTAAAAAAGCGACTAGAGGGCGATCATACGATCGTCCGCTACGATACTTGAACTTGGCTCCAACTCTTCTGCTTGCAAGGAAGGCAACCCTAATCCAGGGCCAAGCAATTGACGGCAGCGAAGCAGTGCCGCAAATCCGGACAGTGCGTCGAGACTGGTCCGAAGCAGCATCGGTAACTCGCTCGGCTGTTTCATTGTCGCACGGACCAGCGCGGCGAGATCGATCGTCCCGTTTGCACGCACTGCGGACAGGGCGGCGGCAGGAAGCTGCCGACCGGCCGGATCCATGATCACGCGGACGGCAGTCATAGGGAGGCCGCGCGCTGCAGCGACACTCGCCGCCACATGGGATTCGTTATCGACCGCCAGCGCGCCTGTACTCATATGCAGCGAGCGCTTCGCTTCTGGATGCATGGCGACCGTGGTCACACCAGCAATAGGGCCATAAATCGAACCGGGGATGAGTCGAAGCAAGGCTTGCGACCAGTCTCGATCAGTGAAGAGCTGAATCGTTTCCGAAACGATCGTCGATGCTACGACGCATGCGCCTGCCGGGAGGTCGGGCGAAAGGCCGCCCGCGACGCCAAAGCTGATAAGACCGTAGCAATCCTCAGCAATTGCCGACGCGAGAGACTCCGCGAGCGTGCTGCCATCGCCACTGCAGATCGCCTGCGTATGCAGGTCTGCAGCGATCCGCGCCTCAAATGCAAGTCCCGTGACTCCAATCACCGCTGCCATGAGTCCGCTCCCCGGATGCCGCGCTGGACGGCGAGTGTCCGCGCATGCGGGTCGTATCAGGAGTGTTCTGCTCCAACGCCAAATCGCAAATGACTAACGAGTTAGTTTCTGACGGATATGTTAGCTGCTTTGTTTTGGCGCCGTGATAAATGCTGCCTAGGGCCGGGATCCGTGGCGAGCGTGAGATCGTGCCGGAAGCTGCAACAGCGCACTTGACGAGCCAAATCGGCGACCTCACGAGACGCGTGCCGATGCAATGTCCGCCGCGTCTCCAAGTCATCGTGCGGAACGATTTGGAGCGTTGTCCGCGCTGGCAGTTCGCCTTCGCGAGCGAGCGCAAGGATCATCGATACTATGAGTTGGTCGAGGATACCCTTCATCCCGAGTTCGATTACCGGTATTTCCTCATCAAAGATGCGGTTGATCAGGTTTGTGCTGTACGGCCATTCTTCCTAATGGACCTGGATTTGCTGGCCGGTGCGAGGCCGCGGTTTGGCGTACTCATCGACGCCATTCGCCGGATGTGGCGAGGTTTGATGCGCGCCCGTGCGCTCATGGTGGGGTGCGTCGCAGGGGAAGGTCATCTTGACGGGGACGAGGCCTGCCATCGAGGCTGCGCGGAACTTCTGGCCTCTACGATTGCAATACATGCTCGCAGGCTCGGGGCGCGGCTGATCGTGCTCAAGGAGTTTCCGGCGCGATACCGACCAATCCTCGACTGCTTGATCGCTCACGGCTTCACCCGCATCCCCAGCCTGCCCATGACCAGGCTTTGCATCGATTACGCCAATTTCGATGACTATATGAATCATGCGCTCAACAGCGCAACCCGCAAGAAACTTCGCAAGAAGTTTGAGGCGACAGCGCGGGCCTCTCCATCCGTCGAGATGAACGTCGTCAACGACGCGACGCCGGTGATCGCGCAGATCTATCCATTGTATTTCCAAGTCTATCAGCGTTCGAAACTGCACTTCGAGAAGCTGACGGAACGATACTTCTGCGACTTGGGGCGGCGGATGGGGGACAAGGTCCGCTTCTTCCTCTGGCGTCAGAACGAGCGGATCGTCGCGTTTGCCGCATGCATGGTACATGGTGACGCGATCTATGCGGAGTACATAGGTCTCGACTACGATGTCGCCTTAGACCTGCACCTCTATCATTATGTGTTTCGCGACATGGTGAGCTGGGCAATCGCCAACGGGTACAAATGGTTTCGCAGCAGCGGGCTGAACTATGATCCAAAGCTGCACCTGAGGCACTTGCTTGATCCGATCGACTTATACGTTCGGCACACCTCCGCGCCAATCAACTCAGTGTTGAAGCGCATTTTGCCGGTGCTCGAGCCGACGCGATATGACGAGACGCTTGCGAAGTTTCGTAACTATCAGGAGCTTTGGGCGCAGCCCGAGACTGGCCTTGGGTCCGTCGAGGATACGGCCTAATCCACCAAAATCACCCGCACGTCATTGACGTTGGTCAGCGTCGGTCCGGTCAGCAACAAATCCCCGGTCTGGGCGAAGAACCCCGTCGCATCGTTGTTCTCGAGATAGGCCTTCGGATCGAGGCCGATCGATTTCATCTTCGCGAATGTCGCCTGGTCGATCACGGCGCCGGCCGGGTCGGTCGCGCTGCCGGCGCCGCCGTCGGCGCCGTCGGTATCGGCGGCCAGCGCTGAGACGTCGGGCGTATCCTTCAGCAGGCCGGCCAGCGCCAGCGCGTATTCCTGGTTGGGGCCGCCGCGGCCGTTGCCGCGCACCGTCACCGTCAGCTCGCCGCCGGAGATGATCGCGACCCGCTTGCCTTCGCTGCGCGCCTTCAGCGCAAGCCGCGCATGCGCGGCCGCGATCTCGCGGGCCTCGCCTTCGAGATCGGCGCCGAGCGCGATGGTCTCGTAGCCGGCGTCCCGCGCGACCTTCACCGCGGCGTCGATCGAGGCCTTCGGCTTTGCCAGCAGTTCGAATGTCGCCCGCGCGAAGACGGCATCGCCGGGCTTGCAGCTTTCGTTCGCGGGATCGTCGAGCGCGCGGCGGACCGCGTCGTCGATCGAGAGATTGTATTTGGCGACCAGCGCGCGGGCGTCCGCCAGCGTGGTCGGATCCGGCACCGTCGGCCCGGAGGCGATCGCGGAGGGATCGTCATGCGGCACGTCCGATATCGCCAGCGTGACGATCTCGGCCGCGTGCTGGCCGGCGCGCGCCAGCCGTCCGCCCTTGATCCGCGAGAGATGCTTGCGCACGGTGTTCATCGCACCGATCGGCGCGCCGGAGCGCAGCAGTGCGCGGTTGACCTGCTGCTTCTGGGTAAAGCTCACGCCGTCGACCGGCGCGATCCAGTTCGCCGAACCGCCGCCGGTCAGCAGCACCAGCAGGAGATCGTCCGGGGTCGCGGTCGCGGCGAGCCGCAGCGTGTCGTCCGCCGCCTTGAGCCCGGCCTCGTCGGGCACCGGGTGGCCGGCCTCGACCACCTTGATGCGGCGGGTCGGCACGCCATGGCCGTGGCGGGTGGTGGCGATGCCGACCAGCCGCGACGGATCGAGCTCGAGCGCGTCGAGATAATGCCGCTCGGCCGCCGCGGCCATCGCCGCGGCGCCCTTGCCTGCGCAGAGACAGATCACCCGTCCCTTCGGCACCGGCCGCAGCCGCGACGCCAGCACGACGTCGGGATGCGCAGCCGCCACAGCGGCATCGAAGATCGAACGCAGGAAAGGACGACGGTCGGTCATGGTTGTGCCTTATGTAACGCGGTCAGTGTCCGCCGACTTCGCCGCTGATGACGTCGCCGAACAATTGCCAGCGCTCGCCCTTGAACTGCATCAGCTGGAGCTGTTCGATCGGCTGGAAGTCGGCAGGCCCGGTCGACAGCGTCACGCCGGGCAGCAGGCCGCCCTGCGCGAATTGCTTCAGGCTCGCCGCCTGCTTCATCACATTGGCGCGGGTGAGGTCGTCACCGCAGCGGCGCAGCACCTCGACCATCGTGGTCGCCATGTTGTAGCCGGTCATCGCCGAGGCATCGACGCGGTTGGTGTCAGGCATGTATTTGGCGAGCAGTTCGTCGAACGCCTTCATGCCGGCGTCGTCCTTCCATTGCGGATCGCTGGCGTCCTTGGCGTAGGCGGCCGAGATCACGCCCTGCGCATTGTCGAGGCCGGCCGGACGCATCACGGTCGCGGTGGAAGCCGAGACGTTGGAGACGATCGTCACCGGCTTCCAGTTCATCTCGCCGAGCTTCTTGATCGCCTGGGCGCCGAATTTCGGCGTGGTGAAGAAGACGATGACGTCGGGATTGGAGGATTTCAGCCGCACCACATGGGAATCGATCGTCGGCTCGGCGACTTCATAGCTCTCCTTGGCGACGACGCGCGCGGGATCGCTGGCGAAGCCGTCTTCCAGCCCCTTGAGGTAGTCCTTGCCCATGTCGTCGTTCTGGTAGAGCACCGCGACCTTGGTGGCGGGCTTTTCCTTGAGCAGATATTTCGCGTAGATCCGCGACTCGCTCTGGTAGCTGGGCAGCCAGCCCATGGTCCAAGGGAAGGCCTTCGGATCGTTCCACTTGGTCGCGCCGGTCGCGACGAACAGCTGCGGTACCTTCTTGGCGTTGAGATATTTCTGGATCGCGGTGTTGGAGGCGGTGCCGAGCGTGCCGAACAGGAACAGCACCTCGTCGCTCTCGACCAGCTTGCGGGCCTGCTCGACGGCCTTCGGCGGCGAGTAGGCGTCGTCATAGGAGACGAAAGTGATCTTGCGCCCGTTGATGCCGCCGTCGTCGTTGACCTTCTTGAACACCGCGGCCATCGCCTTGCCGACCACGCCATAGGCCGACGCCGGGCCGCTATAGGGCACGATGTTGCCGATCTTGATCTCGGTGTCGCTCGCACCGGTGTCGTATTTCTTCTGCGCCCATGCAGCATTGCCGGTCGCGGCGGCGACGGCGAGGCCGAGCAGGGCGGTTGCGACACGGTGTCGGATCGGCATCGGCATTTCCCGAAATCTCCTTGTTGTTGCCGCCGCGCGAGGGCGTCGGTTTCTTGTCGGGGTTCTTGCCGGTTTACCTAGCGTATTGCCGGGCAAAGTGTAAGCGGGCATTGCCCGGGCCGGCCTGCGAGCAGGCCATGGCTTTAAATTCCGGTTTCCGACGCGTTTTCTTCGCGCGAATCGGTACCCGCTTCGCCCGGAAATGCGCCAACAAAAAGCCCCCTGCGAGGGTATCGCAGGGGGCCTTTCCCGGTCGAGGGGCGGCGGGAGATCAGCCGCCGACGTCGGCGCTGATGACCTCGCCGAACAGTTCCCATTTCTCGCCCTTGAACTTCATCAGCTGCAGCTGGCTGATCGGCGCGAAATCGTTCGCCGCGGTGTTGATCTTGACGCCAGGCAGCAGCACCTCGGTGCGGAAGTCCTTCAGGCTTGCGGCCTGCTTCATGATGTTCTCGCGGGTGAGGTTGTCGCCGCACTGCTTCAGCACCTGGACCAGCGTCTGCGCCACGCCGAAGCCGACCACGGTGCCGCCGTCGAGCTTGTCGCCTTCGGGGAAGTCCTTGGCCATGAAGGCGTAGAACTCCTTCATGCCGGGGTCATTGTCCCATTGCTTGTCGGAAGCGTCCTTCAGGTAGGCGGCGGAGATGATATCCTGTGCGTTCTCGAAGCCGGCCGGTTTGATCACGCTGCCGACCGATGCCGACACGTTGTTGAGGAAGTGGGTCGGCTTCCAGCCGATCTCGGCGACCTTCTTGATCGCCTGGGCCGCGAATTTCGGCGTCGCGATGTCGATGAAGACGTCGGCGTTGCTCGCCTTCAGCTTGACGATGTTGCTGTCGATGGTCGGCTGGGAGGTCTCGAAGCTTTCTTCGGCGACGATCATGCTGGCGGCCTTCTGGCCGAGCCCGTCCTTCAGGCCCTTCAGGTAGTCCTTGCCGTAATCGTCATTCTGGTAGAGCACCGCGATCTTGGCGTTCGGCATGTTCTTCAGGATGTATTTTGCGTAGATCTGGGTCTCGCTCTGGTAGTTGGGCTGCCAGCCCATGGTCCAGGGAAAGTCCTTCGGGTCGTTCCACTTGGTGGCGCCGGTGGCGACGAACAGCTGCGGCACCTTCTTGGAGTTCATGTATTTCTGGATCGCCGAGTTCGACGGCGTGCCGAGCGAGTTGAAGATCAGCAGCACCTCGTCGCTCTCGACCAGCTTGCGGGCCTGTTCCACGGCCTTCGGCGGCGAGTAGGCGTCATCGTAGGAGATGAAGTTGATCTTGCGGCCATTGATGCCGCCGGCGTCGTTGACCTTCTTGAAATAGGCGGCCTCGGTGCGGCCGATGACGCCATAGGCGGACGCCGGGCCGCTGTAGGGCATGATGTTGCCGATCTTGATCTCGGTATCGCTGGCGCCGGTGTCGTATTTCTTCTGGGCAAGCGCAGCGCTGCCGGATGTCGCGACGAGCGCGAGCGCGGCCCCGAGGACCGCAAGTTTTTTGGTAGCGGACATCTATGTCTCTCTCCCTGTTTGTCATGTGTCTCGGCCTCTTGCTTGGAGAGCTCTTTATTTGGCTGCAGTGATTATCATTTTAGGCGGTTCGCCTCAATGAGAAGCCCCTGCGGCAAACGCCGCAGGGGCGGTATCTTTGGTCGACCTTCCCGGCCTAACCGCCGACGTCGGCGCTCAAGACTTCGCCGAAGCGCTCCCAGGTCTCGCCCTTGAAGCGGATCAATTGCAGTTGCGAAAGCGGCGCGAAATCGGTCGCCGAGGTGTTGACCTTGACGCCGGGCAGCAGGCCGCCGGGCTCGTAATCGCGAATGCTGGCCGCCTGCTTCATGATGTTCTCGCGGGTCAGATTGTCGCCGCAGGCCTTGAGCACGTGGACCAGGCCCTGCGAGACGATATAGGCGTACATCACGGAGGCATCGGCCCGGTTCGCTTCCGGATAGTACTTATCGAGGAATTCGTTCCAGGCGATCATCGCCTTGTCGGTCTTCCACTGCGCGTCGGTCGGATCCTTGAAATATTGCGACGAGACGATGTCCTGGGCGTTCTCGAAGCCCGCGGGCTTGATCACGCTGCCGATCGATCCGGAGACGTTGTTGAGGAAGTGCAGCGGCTTCCAGCCGAGCTCGGCATTCTTCTTGATCGCCTGTGCGGCGAACTTCGGCGTCGTGATGTTGAAGAATACGTCGGCGCCGGAGGCCTTGAGCCTGACGATGTGGGAGTCGATGGTCGGCTCCGTCACCTCATAGCTGTCCTCGGCGACGATCATCGACGCGGCCTTGGCGCCGAGCCCGTCCTTGAATCCCTTCAGATAGTCCTTGCCGTAGTCGTCGTTCTGGTAGAGCACCGCGATTTTGGCATCCGGCTTGTTCTTCAGGATGTACTTCGCATAGATGATGGACTCGCTCTGGTAGTTGGGCTGCCAGCCCATCGTCCAGGGGAAATTCTGCGGGTCGTTCCACTTGGTGGCGCCGGTGGCGACGAACAGTTGCGGCACCTTCTTCTGGTTCATGTATTTTTGGATCGCCGAGTTCGGTGGCGTGCCGAGCGAATTGAAGATCAGCAGTACCTCGTCGCTCTCGACCAGCTTGCGCGCCTGCTCGACCGTCTTCGGCGGAGTGTAAGCGTCGTCGTAGCTGATGAAGGTGATCTTGCGGCCGTTGATGCCGCCCTCGGCGTTGATCTTGCGGAAATAGGCCTCCTCGGTCTTGCCGATCACGCCATAGGCTGAGGCCGCTCCGCTATAGGGCATGATGTTGCCGATCTTGATCTCGGTGTCGGAGGCGCCGGTGTCGTATTTCTTCTGGGCAAGCGCCGCGCTGCCGGATGCGGCGACGAGCGCAAGCGCAGCAGCAAATGCCGTCAATTGTCGTATTGCAGACATGCCGTTTCTCTCCCTGATTGCCGATGATGTGTCGCGGCCCCCTGTTTCGAGGGCTCATTATTGGTCGTAAAAACTATCATCTTACCTGGGGTGTCTCAATGAAAAGCCCCTGCGGCATTGCCGCAGGGGCTGCGTCTTTAGTCGACCACTTTCAAGGCGGGCCGCTGCTCAAAAATCCGCCAACGCGTTCGCGTGTGCGTGGAGCCAACCGCGGAGATTGCGGTCGAGTAAAGCGACGCTGTTGAGTTGAGCGAGCGGATCGAACAGACCGACGTGACGATCAGTTGCTCAGATTGCTCGAAATGATGTCTCCGAACAGCTCCCACCTTTCGCCCTTGAACCGCATCAGGCGCAGTTGCTTGATCGGTGCGAAATCGGTGGCCGAGGTGTTGATGCTGATGCCCGGCAGCAGCGTGCCGGGGACGAAATCCTTCAGGCTTGCGGCCTGCTTCATGACATTGGCGCGGGTGAGGTCGTCACCGCACATCTCCAGCACCTTCACCATGGTCTGTGCGGCGGCGTAGCCGAACGAGGTGGCGCCGTCGAGCTTGTTGGCGTCGGGATAATTCTTCTTGAGGAAGGCGAGGAATTTCTCCATGCCGGGATCCTTGTCCCACTGCGGATCGGCGCCGTCCTTGAGATAGGATGCCGATAGGATACCCTGCGAATTCTCGAAGCCCGCCGGCTGCATCACGCCGCCGACCGACGCCGAGACATTGGCGACGATCTGCAACGGCGTCCACGCGATCTCGGCGGCCTTCTTGATCGCCTGTGCCGCGAATTTCGGCGTCGTGATGCTGACGAAGGTGTCGGCACCGGTGGCCTTCAGCTTGACGATGTGGCTGTCGATCGTGGGCTCGGATGTCTCGTAGGCCTCCTCGGCGACGATCATCGATGCCTTGTCGCCGAAGGCGTCCTTCAGGCCCTTGAGGTAGTCCTTGCCGAAATCGTCGTTCTGGTAGAGCACGGCGACCTTGGCGTCGGGCTTGTGCTTCATGATGTATTTTGCGTAGACCCGCGCCTCGTCCTGGTAGGACGGCTGCCAGCCCATGGTCCACGGATAATCTTTCGGGTCGTTCCACTTCGAGGCGCCGGAGGCGATGAACAGCTGCGGCACCTGCTTCTCGTTCATGTATTTCCGGATCGCCGCATTGGTCGCGGTCCCGACCGAGCCGAACAGCAGCAGCACTTCGTCGTTCTCGACCAGCTTGCGCGCCTGCTCCACCGTCTTGGGCGGCGAGTAGCCGTCATCGTAGGAGATGAACTTGATCTTGCGGCCGTGGACGCCGCCGGCATCGTTGATCATCCTGAAGTAGGCGGCCTCGGTCTTGCCGATCGTGCCATAGGCCGAGGCGGGGCCGCTGTAGGGCATGGTGTTGCCGATCTTGATCTCGGTGTCGCTGGCCCCGGTGTCGTATTTCTTCTGCGCCAGCGCGACATTGCAGCTCGTCAGGATCAGAGCGAATGCGGACAACAGCGCCGTCAGGGACGGACGTGCGGCAGTCATGGTTTCCCCACCTCGGGTTCTTTGTTTGGAGTATTCAATACCATCGGCGCGGGGCGTCAACAAAAAGCCCCCGCGACGGATATCGCGGAGGCTGTTGTTTTATTCCCGCAGTGCAACGTCACTCGGAGGGGACGTCGCCGGAAATGATGTCACCGAACAGCTCCCACTTCTGCCCCTTGAAACGCTGCATCTGCAGCTGGGCGATCGGGGCGAAGTCGGTGGCCGAGGTGTTGATCTTGACGCCGGGCAGCAGGGTGTCGGGCGTAAAGTCCTTCAGGCTCGCCGCCTGCTTCATGACGTTGGCGCGGGTGAGATCGTCGCCGCACATTTCGAGCACCTTGGCGAGCGTCTGTGCGGCGCCATAGCCGTACACATAGCCGCCGTCGGTCTTGTCGGCGCCCGGCATGTACTTGTCGAGAAACTCGGCCCACTTCTTCATGCCGGGGTCGTTGTTCCACTGTGTGTCGGCGCCGTCCTTGGCGTAGGCCGCCGACAGCACGCCCTGCGCGTTGTCGAAGCCCGCCGGCTGCATCACGCTGCCGACCGAGGCCGACACGTTGGTGATGATCTGCAGCGGCTTCCAGCCGAGCTCGGCGGTCTTCTTGATGGTCTGCGCGCCGAACTTCGGCGTGGTGTAGATCAGCAGCACGTCGGGATTGGCGGCCTTGATCTTGACGATGTGGCCGTCGATCGACGGCTCCGAAATCTCATAGCTCTCCTCCATGATGATGCTGGAGGCCGCCTTGGCGCCAAAGCCGTCCTTGGTGCCCTTGAGGTAGTCTTTGCCGAAATCGTCGTTCTGATAGAGGATCGCGATCTTGGCGTCGGGCTTCTCCTTCATCAGCCACTTGGCGTAGATCTGCGCTTCGCTCTGGTAGCTCGGCTGCCAGCCCATGGTCCACGGGAAGTTCTTCGGGTCGTTCCACTTGGTGGCGCCTGTCGCGACGAACAGCTGCGGGATCTTCTTGGAATTCAGGTATTTCTGGATCGCGGTGTTGGACGGGGTGCCGAGCGGGTTGAAGACGAGCAATACCTCGTCGCTCTCGACCAGCTTGCGCACCTGCTCGACCGCCTTCGGCGGCGAGTAGGCGTCGTCATAGCTGACGAAATTGACCTTGCGGCCGTTGATGCCGCCGCGATCGTTGATCATCTTGAAGTAGGCTTCTTCGGTCTTGCCGATCACGCCGTAGGCGGAGGCTGGTCCCGAATAGGGGATGATGTTGCCGACCTTGATCTCGGTATCGCTTGCGCCGGTGTCGTATTTCTTTTGGGCGAATGCGGCAGTGGACGTCGCGGCAACAGCGACGATCGCCGCGGAAATCGCGGCGATCCGAACGGTAGAAAGCATAATATCTCCTGGTTTGCTTCTATAGGCTGTCAGTTTTTCTTGAACTTTGCGGCCAGTTGCTGGGCAACGATCGCAACCTGCCTGGCGCCGTGCGGCACGAGGAAGATGACGAGGAACAGCAGCACGCCGAACACCGCGCCCGAAAGGCCCTTCGAAATACCTTCGGCGATGTTGGGCACGAAGATGATGAAGGCGGAGCCGACGATCGAGCCGGGCAACCAGCCGACGCCGCCGACCACCATGCCGAGGAACAGCGAGATCGCGAGCTGGATGGTGTAGCCGTCGGGCGCCACGAACTGCACCGCGATGGCGCCGAGACCGCCGGCAACGCCGGTGATGCCGGCCGAGACGCCGAACGCCAGCGTCTTGTACAGCGCGACGTCGACGCCCATCGCGGAAGCCGCGATCTCGTTGTCGCGGATCGCCATGAAGGCGCGGCCGGAGCGCGAGCGCAGCAGGTTCACCGAAGCGATATAGATCGCGATCGTGACCACCAGCGTGAAGTAATACAGCCACATGTCCTGCCCCATCGGCAGGCCGAACGGCGCATCCGGCTTGGTGACCACGAGGCCCTGCACGCCGCCGGTCCAGTGCTCGAAATAGCCCAGCTTCAGAAGCTGCGGCATCGCGGTGGCTAGCGCAAAGGTCGCGAGCGCCAGATAGACGCCGGAAAGCCGCAGCGCCGGCTGGCCGAACAGGAAGCCGAAGCCGAAGCAGACGATGCCGGCGATCGGCAGCGTGAGGGCATAGTTCATGCCCGCATGCTCCATCAGGATCGCCGAGGTGTAGGCGCCGACGGCGTAGAACGCGCTCTGGCCGAGCGAGAACTGGCCGGAGCCACCGGTCAGGATGTTGAGCGCCAGCACCGCGAGGCCGTAGATCAGAAGCATCGTCATCTGGAAGATGATGAAGTTCTTGACGAACAGCGGGATCAGGATCAGCGCGGCGAGCACGACGAGCGAGGTGCCGTAGCCCAGCGTCATGGCGCGCTTGGGAACGGCCTCGACGGCCTGGCCTTCGGTGACGACTTCGACTTCTTCAGCGGCGCTCATGATCAAACTCGCTTCACGATGGCGCGGCCGAACAGGCCTGCCGGTTTCACGACCAGGACGACGATGATCAGCGCAAGCGCGATCGGAAGTTTCAGTTCATTGCCGACGCCGGGGATGTAGGTGCCGACGAGGTTCTCGAAGACGCCGACCAGGAAGCCGCCCATGACGGCGCCGAACGGGCTCGACAGGCCGCCGAGCACGGCTGCGGCAAATCCATAGATCAGCACGCCGAGCATCATGTTAGGCTCGAGGAACACCACAGGTGCGATCATCATGCCGGCGATCGAGCCGATCGAGGCGGCCATGCCCCAGCCCAGCGCGATCATCCACGAGGTGTTGATGCCGACCAGTCGGGCCGATTCCGGCAGCGATGCGGCGGCGCGCATCGCAAGACCGACCCGGGTGAAGCGGAAGAAGAAGAACAGCAGGAGCAGCATCAATAGCGTGATGCCGATCATGCCGGCCTGATGGGTCGAGATCAGCTGGCTGCCGAGGAACGGTGAGGAACCGAACGGCGTCGGATACTGCTTGATGGTGAAGTCCCAGATCAGGCCGGCGACCGAGTTGATGATCGCGTAGAGCGCGATGAAGCCGGCGACGTTGGTCAGGATCGGCGCCTTCGCCAGCGGCTTGAACAGCAACCGCTCGATGACGATGCCGGCGGCGAACGAAAAGGCGACGGTGAGCACGAAGGCGCCCCAATATGGCACGCCCCATTGCATCAGCTGCCAGGACACGAAGGTCGAGAACATCGCCATTTCGCCCTGGGCGAAATTCAGATGGTCGATGGCCTGGTAGATCATGACCACCGCGAGCGCCATGCAGGCATAGATCGCGCCGGTGGCGATGCCGGCCAGGACCTGGTTGGCAAAAAGCTCCATTGTGCCAGCTCCCTCAGTAGCCGAGATAGGATTTGCGGACGTCTTCGTTGTTCGCGATGTCCTTGGCATTGCCCGACATCACGATCCGTCCGGTTTCGATCACGTAGGCCTGGTCGGCGAGCTCGAGCGCGAGCTGCGCATTCTGCTCGACCACCAGGATGGTCACCTTTTCCTCGCGATTGATCTTGCCGAGGATGCGGAACAGGTCGCGCACGATCAGTGGCGCGAGGCCGAACGACGGCTCGTCGAGCAGCATCAGGCGCGGCCGCAGCATCAGCGCGCGCGCCACCGCGAGCATCTGCTGCTCGCCGCCGGACAGCGTGCCGGCCTGCTGGGTGTAGCGCTGCTTCAGCACCGGGAAATGCTCGTACATCCGTTCGATGTCGGCGCCGATCGCCTTCTTGTCCGGGCGGCTGATGGCGCCGAGCTGCAGGTTTTCCTCCACCGTCATGTTGGTGAAGGTGCCGCGGCCCTGCGGCACGTGGGCGATGCCGAGGCGGACCACGTTTTCGGTCGAGCGCGTGCCGATCGGCTTGCCCTCGAACTCGATCGCGCCGGTGGAGCGCACCATGTTGCAGATCGCCCGCAGTGTGGTGGTCTTGCCGGCGCCGTTGGCGCCGAGCAGCGTGGTCAGCGAGCCCTCGTTGAGCGAAAAGGAGAGGCCGTGCAGGGCCTGGACCTGGCCGTAATAGGCGCGCAGGTCCTTGACGTTGAGCATCGTGGTCATTGGTCCTTGCTCCCCAGATAGGCCTTGATGACATCAGGGTCGGCCTGGACCTGGGCCGGCGTGCCTTCGGCAAGCTTGCGGCCGAAATTGAGCGCGACGACGTGGTCGGCGATCGACATCACGAGACCCATGTGATGCTCGACCAGCAGCACGGTGATCTTGCGGTCGTCGCGGATTTTGCGGATCAGGTCGCCGAGCACATAGACTTCCTCGTGATTGAGGCCGCCGGCCGGCTCGTCGAGCAGCAGGATCTTCGGATCCGCGGCCAGGGCGCGCGCCAGTTCGACGCGCTTCTGGGTGCCGAACGGAAGTCCCGAGACCACGGTGTGGGCGACGTCCTCGAGATCGAGATAGCCGAGGATGTCGTGCACCTTCTTGTTCATGTCGGTCTCGCCGCGGCGGACCCAGGCGAGGCGCAGCGAGTCGCTGACGATGTCGCTCGAGGTGCGCGCATGCGCGCCGACGCGCACATTGTCGATCACGGACAGGTTGGGGAACAGCGCGACGTTCTGGAAGGTGCGACCGATGCCGATCTCGGCGATCCGGTGCGGCGGGCGCGACAGGATGCTCTTGCCTTCCATCAGGATGTCGCCGGACGACGGCTGATAGAGCCGCGACAGGCAATTGAACAGCGTCGTCTTGCCGGCGCCGTTCGGCCCGATCAGCCCGAGGATCTGTCCATGGCGCATGTCGAACGACACGCCGTTCAGTGCGATGATGCCGCCGAACACGACGCTGACGTCGCGAACCGCGAGCAGGGGATCATTCCCCTGCGCGAGCTGTGCCTGCGTCATCTCGTCTCGCCCGCCGTCTTCGAGCGGTGCGAGCGGCCCTGCGATGCGTTTCGCTGGACGTGATGGAGGCTATCTGATCCCCTCGGCCAAACGTGCAACTTTCCCTCCTACTCTGGTCTTTTTGCGTTCTTCTTTTTTGGATTGCGGCGCCATTCCACCGAGCGCCTGCTCGATGTTCCTTACCATCGCGACAAGACGAGGTCCAATGTCGTTGAGCAATCTGTCTTCCGTGAAGCGGAATGCCGGCGCGCCGCAATTGAAGGCGTAAGGACCGGTTCCGTCGTTCAATCTCAATGCAACGCCGACTGCGGCGACGTCGTTCTGCCAGTCGCCTGCGGACATCGTGAAGCCGTGCTTCGCGACCGTCTCGCCGGAGCGCTCGATGCCGTCGCGCATCTTGGCCCAGCGGCTGCCGTAGTGATCCCGCAGCTCACGCAGTAAAGCCGCGCGCTCGTCGGGCGGCAATGCCCAAATATAAGCACGCCCCATCGCGGTGGTTGCGATCGGCACCCGCGAGCCGACGTCGAGTTGTACGCCGAGCGCCAGGCCGTTCCGGCTCTGGCCGAAATAAATCATGCTGTGGCGGTCGCGGCCGCCGACGGCGACCGCTCCGCCGGTCGCGCGCATCACTTCTTCTCGATAGGGCTCGGACAAATGCCGAACGCCGAGATTGGCGAGCGCGGCGTAGCCGAGTGCCATCGCCGACGGCGCGAGTTGGTACTTCTCGAACTTCGGTACAGGTGTAAGGTATCCCAGCTTGGTCAGCGTGTAGGTCAGCCGGGAAATGGTTGGCTTCGGTAACTTGGTGCGGGCCGCAATCTCCTGATTGCCGAGCAGCCCGTCATTGGGTTGGAATGCGCGCAGGACGTCCAGTCCGCGGGAAAGGGCGACGACGAAATTGCGATCGGTCGCGGCTTTCTTGCTAGCGCGCTTCATCCCTATCCTTGCCCTGCCCTTGTCATGCTCGTTGACAAGGCACGTGCTTCAAAATAACCCTCCATGTCAAGATGTGGAATTAAATTTCGCAGTGCGAAATTGGTCTAATCGTAGCGGCTCAACGCAAGTCGTGCAGCTACTCAACACAAGTCCAAGAACAAGCGTCCAGGGAGAGTCCCGGTGAGTGAAGTCGTCAAGCTCGAACGTCATGACAATATTGCCGTCGTCACGGTCAACAGTCCGCCTGTGAATGCGCTGAGCGCCGCGGTGCGCGGCGGCATCTTCGAGTGCATCAAGAGCGCGATCGATGATGCGCTGGTCCAGGGCATCGTGCTGACCTGCGCCGGCCGTACCTTCATCGCCGGCGCCGACATCACCGAATTCGGCAAGCCGCCGAAGCCGCCCGGGCTCGCCGAAGTGCTGAGCCTGATGGAGAGCTCGCCGAAGCCGATCGTTGCCGCGATCCACGGCACCGCGCTCGGCGGCGGCCTCGAGGTCGCGCTGGCCTGCCACTACCGTGTCGCCACCAAGGACGCCAAGCTCGGTCTGCCCGAGGTGAAGCTCGGCCTGCTGCCCGGCGCCGGCGGCACCCAGCGCCTGCCGCGCGCGGTCGGTCCCGAGCTCGCGGTCAAGATGATCGTCGGCGGCGATCCGATCGGCGCGGACGCGGCGCTGAAGGCCGGCCTGATCGAGGAGATCGTCGAGGGACCGGCTTCGGGCGGTGAGGCATTCGCGCGCAAGGTGGTCGCCGAGAAGCGTCCGCTGCGCAAGCTGCGCGACGACGACAGCAAGCTCGCCGCGGCCAAGGCCGATCGTTCGATCTTCACCAATGCGGTCGCTGCGCTGACCAAGAAGTCGCGCGGCCTCGAGGCGCCGTTCGCCGCTGCCGACGCCGTCGGCGCCGCGATCGACCTGCCGTTCGATGAGGGCATGAAGAAGGAGCGCGAGGGCTTCCTCAAGCTGATGAACGGCGACCAGTCCAAGGCACAGCGCTACGCGTTCTTCGCCGAGCGCGAAGCCGCCAAGATCTCCGGCGTCCCCGAGGGCACCAAGGGCCGCAACGTGGCGCGCGTCGCCATCCTCGGCGCCGGCACCATGGGCGGCGGCATCGCGATGTCGTTCGCCAACGCCGGCATCCCGGTCACCCTGATCGAGACCGGCGAGGAGCAGCTCAAGCGCGGCATGGGCATCATGCAGAAGAACTACGAGGCGACCGCCGCGCGCGGCGGCATCCCGGCGGACGCGCCCGCCAAGCGGATGGCGCTGATCAACGGTGTCGTCGGCATCGAGAACGTCGGCGACGCCGATCTCGTGATCGAGGCGGTGTTCGAGACCATGGCGGTGAAGAAGGAAGTGTTCGGCAAGCTCGACCAGTACGCCAAGCCGGGCGCGGTGCTGGCCTCCAACACCTCCTATCTCAACATCGACGAGATCGCGAAGTCGACCAAGCGTCCGCAGGACGTGCTCGGCATGCACTTCTTCTCGCCGGCCAACGTCATGAAGCTGTGCGAGATCGTGCGCGCCGACAAAACCGCGCCCGACGCGCTGGTCACGGCCGTCTCGATCGCCCGCAAGATCGCCAAGGTGCCGGCAGTGGTCGGCGTCTGCGACGGCTTCGTCGGCAACCGCATGCTGGCGCAGCGCGGCAAGCAGTCCGAGAAGCTGCTGTTCGAAGGCGCCCTGCCGCAACAGGTCGACGCCGTGGTGACCAAGTTCGGCATGCCGATGGGCCCGTTCGCGATGGGCGATCTCGCCGGTCTCGACATCGGCTGGCGCTCGCGCAAGGACCGCGGCATCAAGTCGGAGATCGCCGACGCGCTGTGCGAAGCCGGCCGCTTCGGCCAGAAGACAGGCAAGGGCTACTACAAGTACGAGCCGGGCTCGCGCGCGGCGCTGCCCGATCCGGAGGTCGAGAAGCTGATCGACGAGACGCTGGCGCGCCTCGGCCGCAAGAAGCGCGTCGTCAGCGACGACGAGATCCTCGAGCGCATGATGTACCCGATGATCAACGAAGGCGCGAAGATCCTCGCCGAGGGCATCGCGGCGCGCCCGTCGGATATCGACGTGGTCTGGCTCTATGGCTATGGCTGGCCGATCTATCGCGGCGGTCCGATGTTCTGGGCCGACACCGTCGGCCTCAAGCACATCGCCGATCGCCTGGCCTTCTACGCCAAGGAGACCAACGATCCCTCGCTCGAGCCGGCGCCGCTGCTCAAGAAGCTCGCCGACGAGGGCAAGACCTTCGCCTCGCTCGCCGCGCCGTCGAAGGCGGCGTGATTGGCCGACTGTAACCACGTGTCATTCCGGGATGCGCCGTAAGGCTCAGACCCGGAATCTCGAGATTCCCCGATGCGCAAATTGCGCATCTTAGGTTCACGCTGCGCGTGCCACGGAATGACAGTTTCCAGAGTCTGGTTTTCATGACCTATCCCGGCGAACAATATTATCCCAAGGGCGTGCAGTGGAGCGACGAGATCACGCGCGGCACGCTGCCGGACCTGCTGTCGAGCGCCGCCGCCGAGTTCGGCGCGCGCCCGGTGCTCGAATTCCGCGACCGGCCGATCAGCTACGCCGAGCTGGAGGCCCTGGTCGAGACCGCCGCCGCTTCCTTCATGCGGACCGGCTACGGCAAGGGAACGTCGGTCGCGCTGTTCCTCGGCAATTCGCCTGACCATCCGATCAATTTCTTCGGTGCGCTGAAGGCCGGCGCCCGCGTCGTGCATCTGTCGCCGCTCGACGGCGAGATCGCGCTGTCGCACAAGCTGTCCGATTCAGGCGCGCGGGTGCTGGTCACCAGCAATTTGTCGGCGCTATTGCCGACCGCGCTGAAATTCCTCGCCAAGGGTCTGCTCGATCGTCTGATCGTCTGCGAGGACGACAATTGGGGCAAGGTCGGCACGCCGCAAACGGCGCTGCCCGACAATCCCGCGATCATCACCCATCGCCAGTTCATCGACGGCGCGACCAGGCCGTCGCAATGGCCGGCGGTCGACGTCGAGGACGTCGCGCTGCTGCAATATACCGGCGGCACTACGGGCCTGCCCAAGGGCGCCATGCTCAGCCATGGCAATCTCACCGCGGCGGTGTCGATCTACGACGTCTGGGGCAAGCCCGGGCGGCTCGAACGCAATGCGATCGAGCGCGTGATCTGCGTGCTGCCGCTGTTTCACATCTACGCGCTGACCGTCGTCCTGCTGTCGGCGATCCGGCGCGGCCATCTGATCTCGCTGCACCAGCGCTTCGACGTCGAGGCCGTGATGCGCGACATCGAGGTCAAGCGCGCAACGGTGTTTCCCGGCGTGCCGACGATGTGGATCGCGATCGCCTCGCTGCCCGATCTCGACAAGCGCGATCTCTCTTCGCTGGTGGTCGCCGGCTCCGGCGGCGCGCCGCTGCCGGTGGAGGTCGCGAAGATCTTCGAGCGCCGCGTCGGCATGAAGCTGAAGAGCGGCTGGGGCATGACCGAGACCTGCTCGCCCGGCACCGGCCATCCCAAGGAGGGACCGGAGAAACCAGGCTCGATCGGGCTGATGCTGCCCGGCATCGAGATGGACGTCGTGTCGCTGGAGGATTCCACCAGGGTGATGCCGGTCGGCGAGGTCGGCGAGATCCGCATCCGCGGCCCGAACGTCACCAAGGGCTACTGGAACAGGCCGGCGGAGACCGCGGAGGCTTTCGTCGGCGACCGCTTCCTCACCGGCGACATCGGCTACATGGACGCCGACGGCTATTTCTATCTGGTCGACCGCAAGAAGGACATGATCATCTCCGGCGGCTTCAACGTCTATCCGCAGATGATCGAGCAGGCGATCTACACCCATCCTGCCGTGCAGGAGGTGATCGTGATCGGCATTCCCGACGATTACCGCGGTGAGGCGGCAAAGGCCTTTATCAAGCTGCGCGACGGCGAGAAGACCTTCTCGATCGACGAGCTGCGTGCATTCCTCACCGGCAAGGTCGGCAAGCACGAACTGCCGGCGGCCGTCGAGTTCGTCGACGAATTGCCGCGCACCCCGGTCGGCAAGCTGTCGCGTCACGAATTGCGCCAGCAGCAGCCCAAGACTGCTCAAACCGAGACATCTCAATCCACGCAACAACAGACTGCATCAGGATCTCGCTCATGACCGACGCCGTTATCGTCTCCACCGCCCGCACGCCGATCGGCAAGGCCTATCGCGGCGCGCTCAACGTCACCGAGGGCGCGACCCTGCTCGGGCACGCGATCGGCGAAGCGGTGGCACGCGCCAAGGTCGATCCGAAGGAGATCGAGGACGTGGTGATGGGCGCGGCGATGCAGCAGGGAGCGACCGGCGGCAACATCGCGCGCAAGGCGCTGCTCCGCGCCGGCTTGCCGGTGACGGTCGCCGGCACCACGATCGACCGTCAGTGCGCCTCCGGCCTGCAGGCGATTGCGCTCGCCGCGCGCTCGGTGATCTTCGACGGCGTCGAGATCGCGGTCGGCGGCGGCGGCGAGTCGATCTCGCTGGTGCAGAACGACAAGATGAATTCCTTCCATGCCCAGGATCCGGCGCTGCTCAAGATCAAGGGCGAGGTCTACATGCCCATGATCGACACCGCCGAGATCGTCGCCAAGCGCTACAACATCTCGCGCGAGAAGCAGGACGAGTATGGGCTCGAAAGCCAGCGCCGCACCGCGGCCGCGCAGCAGGGCGGCAAGTTCAAGGAAGAGCTCGCGCCGATCACCACCATGATGGCGGTCACCGACAAGGCGACCGGTGCGGTCACGATGAAAGAGGTGACGCTGTCGCAGGACGAAGGTCCGCGGCCGGAGACCACGGCCGAAGGGCTTGCCAGCCTCAAGCCGGTGCGCGGCGAGGGCTTCACCATCACCGCCGGCAATGCCAGCCAGCTCTCGGACGGCGCCAGCGCCTCCGTGATCATGAGCGACAAGGAAGCCGCCAAGCGCGGGCTGAAGCCGCTCGGGATCTTCCGCGGCTTCGTCTCCGCCGGCTGCGAGCCGGACGAGATGGGCATCGGTCCGGTGTTCGCGGTGCCGCGGCTGCTGAAGCGCCATGGCCTCAAGGTCGACGACATCGATCTCTGGGAGCTCAACGAGGCCTTCGCGGTGCAGGTGCTCTATTGCCGCGACAAGCTCGGCATCGATCCGGAGAAGATCAACGTCAATGGCGGCGCGATTTCGGTCGGCCACCCCTACGGCATGTCGGGTGCGCGGCTCACCGGCCACGCGCTGATCGAGGGCCGCCGCCGCAAGGCCAAATACGCAGTCGTCACCATGTGCGTCGGTGGCGGCATGGGCGCGGCCGGCCTGTTCGAGGTGTTGCAGTAGGATTGTCGTCCCGGCGAAGGCCGGGACCCATACGCCGCGGCTTCTCTTTGGGCACATGCGGCAGCCGGCGTTGTCAAACACGAAAGCCGGTGGTTATGGGTCCCGGCCTTCGCCGGGACGACCAGGAAAGAAGCAGTTGAATTTCAAAAGGAGGATCCGATGGATCTCGCTTTCACCAAGGAAGAGATAGCGTTTCGCGAGGAGGTGCGGGAGTTCTTCAAGAACAACGTGCCGCCGGAGACCCGGCGCAAGCTGCAGGAAGGCCGCCATCTGTCGAAGGACGAGATGGTCACCTGGTGGCGCATCCTCAACAAGAAGGGCTGGGGCGTCACCCACTGGCCGAAGGAATATGGCGGCACCGGCTGGAGCACCGTGCAGCACTACATCTTCAACGAGGAGCTGCAGTCCTATCCGGCGCCGCAGCCGCTCGCCTTCGGCGTCAGCATGGTCGGCCCGGTGATCTACACCTTCGGCAACGAGAAGCAGAAGAAGGAATATCTGCCGCGCATCGCCAATGTCGACGACTGGTGGTGCCAGGGCTTCTCGGAGCCGGGCTCGGGTTCGGACCTCGCGTCGCTGAAGACCAAGGCCGAGCGCCGTGGCGACAAGTGGATCATCAACGGCCAGAAGACCTGGACCACGCTCGCCCAGCACGCCGACATGATCTTCTGCCTCTGCCGCACCGATCCGGCCGCGAAGAAGCAGATGGGCATCTCCTTCATCGTGTTCAGCATGAAGTCGAAGGGCGTCACCGTGCGTCCGATCCAGACCATCGACGGCGGACACGAGGTCAACGAGGTGTTCTTCGACGACGTCGAGGTGCCCTACGAGAACCTGATCGGCGAAGAGAACAAGGGCTGGGATTACGCAAAATTCCTGCTCGGCAATGAGCGCACCGGCATCGCCCGGGTCGGCGTGTCGAAGGAGCGGCTGCGCCGCATCCGCGCGCTGGCCTCCAAGGTCGAGGCCGGCGGCCGTCCGGTGATCGAGGATCCGGCGTTCCGCGAGAAGCTCACTGCCTGCGAGATCGAGCTGAAGGCGCTCGAGCTCACCCAGCTCCGCGTCGTCGCCGACGAGGGCAAGCACGGCAAGGGCAAGCCCAATCCGGCGTCCTCGGTGCTCAAGATCAAGGGCTCGGAGATCCAGCAGACCACGACCGAGCTGTTGATGGAGATCATCGGTCCGTTCGCCGCGCCCTATGACGAGCACGGCGATGCCGGTTCCAACGAGAGCATGGATTGGACCGCGCAGATCGCGCCGAGCTACTTCAACAACCGCAAGGTTTCGATCTACGGCGGCTCCAACGAGATCCAGCGCAACATCATCAGCAAGGCGGTGCTGGGACTGTAGTTTCCTCTCCCTCTCCCCGCTCTTCGCGGGGAGAGGGTTGGGGTGAGGGGCATCTCTCCGAGCAACGACTGCCGAGAGACCTGTACCCCCTCACCCGGATCGCTTCGCGATCCGACCTCTCCCCGCAAGCGGGGCGAGGTGAAGAGGCTCCGGCTTGAACAACGATCAGTTAGTTAAGGGAACGAACATGGATTTTGATCTGTCCGAGGAGCAGCGGCTTCTCAAGGAGAGCGTCGACGGGTTGCTGGCGGATGCCTACGACTTCGATGCGCGCAAGAAGTACATGAAGGAGAAGGGCGGCTGGAGCAAAGCGCTCTGGAGCAAGCTCGCCGAGCAGGGCCTGCTTGGTCTGCCCTTCGCGGAGACCGACGGCGGCTTTGGCGCCGGCGCGGTCGAGACCATGATCGTGATGGAAGCGCTCGGCAAGGCGCTGGTGGTCGAGCCTTATCTCGCCACCGTCGTGGTCGCCGGCAGTTTCCTGCGCCATGGTGGCTCGGCCGAGCAGAAGGCCAAGTACATTCCCGGCATCATCGACGGCAGCAGGACCTTTGGCTTCGCCCAGCTCGAGAAGAACTCGCGCTATGACCTCTTCGACGTCGTCACCAGCGCGAAGAAGAAGGGCGACGGCTGGGTGATCGACGGCGAGAAGTTCGTGGTGCTCAACGGCGAGAACGCCGACACGCTGATCGTGACCGCGCGCACCAAGGGCGGCCAGCGCGACAAGACCGGCATCGGCGTGTTCCTGGTCCCAGCGGATGCCAAGGGCGTCACCAGGAAGGGCTATCCGACCCAAGACGGCCTGCACGCGGCCGACATCACCTTCACCAATGTCGAGGTCGGTGCTGACGCTGCGATCGGCGATCCCGAGAACGGCCTGCCCCTGATCGAGCGCGTCGCCGACGAAGCCCGCATTGCGCTGTGCGCGGAAGCGGTCGGCGCGATGGACGAGTCGCTGAAGGAGACGGTCGAGTACATCAAGACCCGCAAGCAGTTCGGCGTTGCGATCGGCTCGTTCCAGAGCCTGCAGCACCGTGCCGCCGACATGTTCGTGGCGCTGGAGCAGGCCCGCAGCATGTCGATGTTCGCCACCATGGCGTCGGACTTCGACGATGCCAAGGAGCGTGCGTCGGCGGTCGCCGCCGCCAAGGTGCAGGTCGGCAAGTCCCTGAAGTTCGTCGGCCAGCAGTCGATCCAGCTTCATGGCGGCATCGGCATGACCATGGAAGCCAAGATCGGCCACTACTTCAAGCGGCTGACCATGATCGAGAACACCCTCGGCGACACCGACTACCACCTCCGCCGCGTCAGCGAGGGCGGTGGGCTGCTGGCGTAACCACACAGGCGTCATTCCGGGGCTCGCGAAGCGAGAACCCGGAATCTCGCGCCACAACTTCTGGATTCCGGGTTCGCGACTGCGTCGCGCCCCGGAATGACGTGCAACTAACAGGGAAACAACAACAATGAAAAACACCCCGTTCGATCTCACCGGCCAGGTCGCGGTCATCACCGGCTCGAGCCGCGGCATCGGCCGCGCATCGGCGGAGCTTTTGGCAAAACTCGGCGCCAAGGTCGTGATCTCCTCGCGCAAGGCGGATGCTTGCCAGGAAGTCGCCGACGGCATCAAGAACGCGGGCGGCGATGCGCTCGTCATCCCCTGCAACATCGCGCGCCGCAACGAGGTCGAGGCGCTGGTCTCGGGGACGATCAAGCATTACGGCAAGATCGACATCCTGGTCTGCAACGCCGCGGTCAATCCCTATTACGGCCCGCTGCTCGACATCACCGACGAGGCCTTCGACAAGATCATGGGCTCCAACGTCAAGAGCAACATCTGGCTGTCCGCACTGGCGATCCCGCAGATGGCCGAGCGCGGCAAGGGCTCGGTCGTGATCATCTCCTCGATCGGCGGACTTCGGGGTTCTACGGTGATCGGCGCCTACGGCATCTCCAAGGCGGCCGACTTCGCACTGTGCCGCAGCCTCGCCGGCGAGTGGGGCCCGAAGGGCGTGCGCGTCAATTGCGTGGCGCCGGGCCTGGTGAAGACCGATTTCGCCCGCGCGCTGTGGGAGGACCCGGACAATCTGAAGCGCCGCACCGCATCGACGCCGCTCCGCCGCATCGGCGAGCCCGACGAGATCGCAGGCGCTGTGGCCTATCTCGCTTCCGACGCGTCGACCTTCATGACCGGCCAAACCATCGTGGTCGACGGCGGCGTCACGACGGCTGCGACTTAATCTTCAAGAGAAGCCGTCATGGCCGGGCAAGCCCGGCCATGACGCGTTGCTTCAAACCTGCTCCAGCGCGCGCTCAAAATCCTCGATCAGGTCGTCGGGATGCTCGAGCCCGGCCGAGAAGCGAATGAAACCTTCGCTGATACCAAGTTCGGCGCGGGCCTCCGGCGCCAGGCGCTGATGCGTCGTGGTCGCGGGATGCGTGACTAGGCTCTTGGCATCGCCGAGATTGTTGGAGATGCGCGAGATCTTCAGCGCGTTGAGGCAGCGGAAGGCGCCGGCCTTGCCGTCCTTCACCTCGAAGCCGACCAGCGTCGAGCCGGCGCCCATCTGCTTCTTCACCGTCTCGGCCTGCGGATGATCGGGGCGGCCCGGATAAACCAGCCGCGTGATCTTCGGATGCTTGGCCAGCGCCTCGGCGATCTTCGCCGCGTTCTCGGTCTGGGCGCGGACGCGGACGCCGAGCGTCTCCAGCCCCTTCAGCAGCACCCAGGCGTTGAACGGCGACAGCGACGGCCCGGTCTGGCGCATGAAATTGTGGATGTGCTCGGCGATGAAGGCCTCCGACGACAGGATGACGCCGCCGAGGCAGCGGCCCTGGCCGTCGATATGCTTGGTCGCGGAATAGACCACGACGTCGGCGCCGAGCGACAGCGGGCTCTGCCAGATCGGCGTCGCGAACACGTTGTCGACGATCAGCCGGGCGCCGCCGCTATGCGCGATCTCTGCGATCGCGCCGATGTCGAGCACGTCGAGCGTCGGATTGGTCGGGCTCTCCAGGAAGAAGGTCTTGGTGTTCGGCCGCAATGCGCGCTGCCACTGGTCGAGATCGAGGCCGTCGACCAGCGTCGTCTCGATGCCGTAGCGCGGCAACAGGTCCTGCACCACGTAGAGGCAGGAGCCGAACAGGGCCTTCGAGGCCACCACATGATCGCCGGCCTTCAGCGGGGCGAGGATCGCGGTGGTCACCGCGGCCATGCCGGTCGCGGTCGAGCGCGCGGCTTCCGCGCCCTCGAGCTCGATCATGCGGCGCTCGAACATCGCAATGGTCGGGTTGGAATAGCGCGAATAGATGAAGCCGGGGTCCTGGCCCTTGAAGCGCGCCTCGCATTGCTCGGCGGTGTCGTAGACGTAGCCCTGGGTGAGAAACAGCCCTTCCGACGTCTCCCCGAATTGCGAGCGCAGCGTACCGCCATGGACGAGACGGGTTTCGGGACGAAAGCGGGCCGTGGTTTCAGATTCAGACATGTGACCTCCGAGGTGGCCATTTCCCCTGGAAACTGGCCACAAAAAAACCGGCCTGGAGCAACCTCCACAAGCCGGGATCACACTGTCCCCGGCCTGTTTAGCGACTTATTTAACGTGGCTGCAAGCCGGCCGGCTCAAATCACCACGGGATAAGTGCAGCTGATATTCCCTCGCGCCCTTTCCGTCAAGACGGTCATCGGATAACCCGTAAAAGCCCATATTTTGGGGCTTGATGGCCGCCTGGAGTATGATTTTTGAGTCATCTCAAGGGATCGCCGAGGGACCGCATCGTGTCGTTCACGCTGGAAGATGAATCCAACGGAATCCTGCCCGACCGCATGATCGCGGAGATGGCGGAGGCCGGCCTCATTCTGCCCGCCTATGACTTCGTCGAGAGCCAGATCCAGCCGGCCAGCCTCGATCTCCGCCTCGGCGACATTGCCTACCGCGTCCGCGCCAGCTTCCTGCCGGGGCCCGATGCCACCGTCGCCGAGCGGATCGACCAGCTGAAGCTGCACGAGATCGATCTGTCCGACGGCGCGGTGCTGGAGACCAACTGCGTCTACATCGTGCCGCTGCTGGAGAGCCTGGCGCTGCCGCCGGAGATCGTGGCCGCGGCCAACCCGAAGAGCTCGACCGGACGGCTCGACGTCTTCACCCGCGTGATCGCCGACGGCACCCGCCGCTTCGACATGATCGGCGCCGGCTATCACGGCCCGCTCTACGCCGAGATCAGCCCGAAGACGTTTCCCGTGCTGCTGCGCGAGGGTTCGCGGCTCAGCCAGGTCCGCTTCCGGATCGGCGAGGCGACGCTGACCGCCGACGAGCTCGATGCGCTGCATGCCGCCGAGCGGCTGGTCGACGCCGCCAATGCCGATCTCACCCATGGCGTCGCGCTCTCGGTCGATCTCTCCGGCGAGAGCTCGGGCGGCTTCGTCGGCTATCGCGCCAAGCGCCATACCGGCGTGGTCGATGTCGATCGCCGCGGCGGCTATGCTGTCGACGACTTCTGGGAGCCGATCAAGGCCCGGCCCGACGGCAGTCTCATCCTCGATCCCGGCGAGTTCTACATCCTGGCGTCGAAAGAGGCGGTGCAGGTGCCGCCGGACTACGCCGCGGAGATGGTGCCGTTCGATCCGCTGGTCGGCGAATTCCGCGTCCATTATGCCGGCTTCTTCGATCCCGGCTTCGGCTATGCCGGCGCCGGCGGAAAGGGGGCGCGCGCCGTGCTGGAGGTGCGCTCGCGCGAGGTGCCGTTCATCCTCGAGCATGGCCAGATCGTCGGCCGCCTCGTCTATGAGCGGATGCTCGAGCGCCCCGACGCGCTGTACGGCCAGCGCATCGGCTCGAACTATCAGGCGCAGGGCCTGAAGCTCTCCAAGCATTTTCGCGTGTAATTCCGTTTCGCGCGCGTGTAATTCCGTAGCCCGGATGAAGCGCTAGCGAAATCCGGGGCGCTGCATACGCGCATTGAGCCGCCCCGGATTGCGCTTCGCTGCATCCGGGCTACGATTGCGCGCGCGAGGCTTTATCTCGCCAACAAGAACAGCGGGAGCAGACATGACCGGAGAGCAGGACGCGCGCGAAACGCAATGGCGGAAGTGGCGCAGCGTCGCCGATCTCTATCACGCCTTCTTCACCGGGCTGATCCTCACCGTCGTCACGCGGCGCGGCACGGCTGATGCCGCCGAGTTCGTCTTCCGCGTGTTTCGTCGCCAGCAGCAGGAGCGCTTCCTGCCCGGCTTGAAGAAGCTCGGCCTCGACAGCCTGCCGCCGGCGGTCGCGGCCGCGCAGTATCATTATCTTTCCAACTGGATCGGCGGCGTGCATGTCGAATACATGTACGAGACCGACCGCAAGGCCTGGATCCGCTATCCGCCGCCGCGCTGGATCTGGAAGGGCACGGCGATCTGCGGCGTGCCCGGTGAGGTCTCGCGCGCGATGCTGCGCGGCTGGCACGCCAACAACGGTGTCGCGCTCGGGGACTTGCGGCTCGGCTTCGTCTGCACCAAGCAGAGTGTCGACGGCCAGGACGGCCTCGAAGGCTATTACTGCGAGTACGATCATCCGCTCGAGCTCGACCAGCGCCTGGTGTTCGCGCGCCATATCGAGGCGCCGCTGTTCGATCCGAACTCCGCGCCGGCGCTGCCGGTCGACAGCTGGCCGAAGCTGCGGCTGGAAAAGGCCTATCGCAACTACGCGATGGAATATGTGAAGACGGCCGCGCCGGTCATCGTGCAGGTGTTCGGCCCGGAGGATGCGAGCTATCTGCTGCATCTCACCGGCAGACTGATCGGCATGCAGTATTACGACGAGGTCGCGCAGGCGCTCGGCGGCCGCCGTGGCCGTGCAACGGAATTTGCCGCATTCCTGCGCACTCTCTTCGAGTCGCAGGACGATATTGCTGACATCACCGAATCCGAGGGCCAGTTCGAAATCCGCCAGCAGGGCTGGAAGCTGATGGCCGACGTGGCCGACTATCATCCGGCCTGCGCCAGCGTATTGACCGGCCTGTTCGAAGGGCTGGCCGCCGGCTGCGGGCGGCATATTCCGGTGCATCTGAAGCCGAACCGCGCCGCCGGCGCGCCGTTCGTCTGGTCGATCGGCTAGCCCCAAGGTTCATCCGGGTTCACCTGCAATCGCGCAGGCCCCCCTTGCGCCCCGCGCACGTGGATTCCGCCGCCGCCATGGTAGGGAAACACCATGGCGCGGCTCCCCAGATCGCGCGTGGGAGTAGAAATGTCCGATCTCGGCCTCGCCGAAATTCCTGTCGACGAACAAGAGCGGCCGCTGCCGCCGCCGGTGACCAAGCCGGCGCGCAATGCGCTGCTCGACGGGCCGATCCTGCGCACGCTGCTATGGCTGGCGTGGCCGAACGTGATCGCGCTCTCCGCCGGCACCTGCGTCGTGATCGCGGAGACTTCGTATATCGGCCGGCTCGGCGTCGAGTCGCTCGCGGCGATGGCGCTGGTGTTTCCCTGCGTGATCCTGACCATGACGATGTCCGGCGGCGCGATGGGCGGCGGCGTCGCATCCGCGATCGCGCGTGCGCTCGGTGCCGGCGAGATCGAGCGCGCCTCGACGCTCGCGATGCATGCGCTGCTGATCGGCCTGACCTTTGGATTGACGTTCATGCTGGGCATGCTGATCTTCGGCCCGCGCCTGCTCGAATTGCTCGGCGGCCGCGGCAATGTGCTGGCGCAGGCGATTGCCTATTCGCAGGTGTTCTTCGGCGGCGCGATCCTGCCCTGGCTGATGAACACCATGGCCGGCATCCTGCGCGGCACCGGCAACATGAAGCTGCCGTCGACGATGATCCTGTCCTCGGCGGTGTGGCAGATCATTCTCGGCGGCACCCTCGGGCTCGGTCTCGGTCCGGTGCCGCAATTCGGCATGCGCGGCGTCGCCGCGGGGTCGCTGATCGCCTATTCGATCAGCATCAGCGTGATGGGCTGGTATCTGTTCTCGGGCCGTGCCCGCGTGAAGCCGAAACTCAAGGGGCTGCGCGTGCAATGGGCGATGTTCATCGACATCCTCAAGGTCGGCGCGGTGTCCTGCTTCTCGCCGTTGCAGTCGGTTCTGACGATCTCGATCTTCACCCACATGCTGGCGCAGTTCGGCACCGCGGTGCTCGCCGGCTACGGCATCGGCGCGCGGCTCGAATTCATGCTGACCTCGGTCGCCTTCGCGGTCGGCATCGCCTCGGTGCCGATGATCGGCATGGCGGTCGGCGCCGAGCGCGTCGCGCGGGCCCGGCGCATCGCCTGGACCGCGGGCACGGTGTCGTTCCTTGCGGTCGGCGTGGTCGGCAGCTTCATCGCCGTCTTCCCCGACCTCTGGGTCAATCTGTTCACCAATGATCCGCACGTGCGGGCGACCAGCCATCAATATCTCTCGACCGCCGCGCCGATGTACGCGTTCATCGGCCTTGCGATGTCGATGTATTTCTCCTCGCAGGGGGCCGCGAAGGTGCTGGGTCCGGTGCTGGCGCAGACAGCGCGGCTGATCTTCATCGGCACCGGCGGCTGGTGGCTGTCGACGCATGAGGCGAGCGCGCAGAACTTCTTCGCACTCGCCGCCGCCTCGATGGGCGTGCTCGGCGTGCTGTCCTGCCTCAGCGTGATCCTGACGCGCTGGGGCAAGTCGGCACCGGTCGCAGAAGTGCAGCCGGCGCTGTCGTAGATATTAAATCCGTCATCCTGAGGAGCCGCGAAGCGGCGTCTCGAAGGATCGACGGCCCAGGTGTTTCGGCGTGCGCTCGTAGAAACAGCGGGACTGTCGCCCTTCGAGACGGTCGCTTCGCGACCTCCTCAGGGTGATGGTCATAGTTCGAAATGCGCGGCCAGTCGCATGACCTAGCGGATCACGCCGCGCTCTTCTCCCTCGCCGATTTGGCCATCGCGGCTTGCATCGCCGCCGCGCCGAGATCCATCTGCGCGTCCATGTATGGCGCGACCTCGTGCGGCAGCACGTCGGCGATCCACACCACGCGGCAGCGCGTGTCGCCCTCGGCGAACACCTGCACCGAGGCGGAATGCTGCTTCAACCGCTCGCTGCTGATCGCATAGACCAGCCGCTTTCGCTGGTCGTCGCAATCGACCAGCGTCTCGCGCGCCACGGTGCCGTTGGAGAAGCTGACGGTGCGGACGTCGCCGTCCAGTTGCGTGTCAGTCACGAAGCCCGGCACTAGCCGCGTATGCAGTGCGCCGAAATCGCGCAACGCGTCCCAGACATGATCTGCCGGCGCGTCGATCGGGATATCCTTGTGAATGGAAGCCATTGTTCAATCCTCGTTGGTTTCAGATGTGTCGTCATTGCGAGGAGCGAAGCGACGAAGCAATCCACACCGCAGCAGGCGGAAAGATGGATTGCTTCGCTCCGCTCGCAATGACAGCGGAGCTGTGGTGTGCTAGGTCGACACCGCCTCGACATTGTTGCCGTCGGGGTCGAGCAGGAATGCCGCGTAATAGGTCGGGCTGTAATCCTTGCGGTGGCCCGCCGCGCCGTTGTCCTTGCCGCCGGCTTTCAGGCCTTCGGTATGGAATGTCTTGATCGCGTCGTGGCTCGGGGCACGGAACGCAACGTGCGCGCCGCCTTGGGCCTTGCCCTTGTGCAGATGCAGCCAGAGCGCGGGCTCGCCCTTCGGGCCGAAGCCGGCGCCGCTGTCGTCGCGCGAGCAGAGCACGAAGCCGAGTGGCGCCAGCACCGCGGTGTAGAAGCGCACGCTGGCGTCGAGGTCGGCAACGCGCAATCCGATATGGTCGTACATGAGGAAATCTCCAGTCGCTAAGCGCATCGAAAGACGCGCGGACTGGAGTAGCCTAGCTATTGCAGCGCGAGACGTTCTTGGAAAATCTTGCGATCGCCGCGCGAGGCCCGGCGGAACTTCAGCGGCGAGGCACCCGCAGCGCGGTGGAAGCTGCGCACGAAATTGGAGAGGTCGCCGAAGCCGACGTCATAGGCAATGTCGGTGACCGGGCTGTCGTCATCCGCGAGCCGCCGCGCCGCATGGCGCAGCCGCGAGCGCACGAGATATTGATGCGGGGTCACGCCGAGCACGGCGGAAAACAGCCGCAGGAAATGGAAGGTGCTCAAGCCGGCCTGCTCCGCGGTATCGTCGAGGTCGATCTGATGGTGTGAATTGGCGTCGATCCACAGCGCGGCCTCGACGGCGCGGCGGCGATCGCGCAAGCCTGCGGTGAGAGGCTTTGCCTTGCGGTCGGACACCAGCTCGACAAGGCGGCTGGTGAGGAGGTGGCCGATCTCGTCGAGACCGACGTCGCTGTTGCCAGCTGCCGCCGTTTGCGCGAGCTCGCCGATCACCATCAGTTCCGGCAGCGGCGGCACCGACCCGACCTGCCAGACCGCCGCGCGGTCGCCGATGGTCTCGACCAGCACCGGGTCGAGGAAGAACGACAGGCATTCGTCGCCGACCACGTGGTCGTGCGTGCAGGTGTATTCGTCGCCGGGATGGCCGACCAGGATCGAGCCTGCCACCAGCTCATGGAAGCGGCCGCGGCAATGGCAGCCGAAGCTGCCGCTGCGCACATAGGACACCGAGTGGGAGGCGAACTGCTCGGCGAACGGCTTGTCGCCGGGTTCCGCCGTGCAGCGGAACTCGTTCACCGTGATGCGATCGCGCTGCAGCAGCGTGGTTCGGACCATACCCCGGATTTAAGCTTGCGGCCGGAGTCGTGCAACGGGCAGCAGCACATCAAAAAGGGTCTTGCTGGTGGTCGGCTGGGCGCCCTCGATCGAGAGCAGCCGCCGTTTCGAGATGCTGCCGCCGTTCGGCGAGATCCGGTCGGCATAATTGCCCGCCTCGAGCACGCGGTGGCAGGGCACCATGACCATGAAGGGATTGCGGCCGAGTGCCTGTGCCACCGAATAGACCGCGCCGGACGCGCGCAAGGCGCTCGCCACCTCGTCATAGGTCCGGGTTTCGCCGCGGGGAATGGTGCGGACAAACTGGTAGACGCGCGCGTTGAAGGCCGGGATGCCGCTCATGTCGAGCGCAACGCCGGCAAGGTCCCCAATGCCGCCGCGCAAGGTCGCGGCGATGCCCTCGATCGCGACAGCGACCTCCTCGGGAGGCCGCATCTCGCGCGCGTCAGGATAAAGCTTGAATAGCCGCTTGCGGGTCTCGATCTCGCGCAGCTCGGGAAGCTGCACGCCAGCCACGCCGAGCTCGCCCCACGCGATGCCGCATCGGCCGATCGCCGTGTCGAAAATGGTATACCCACGCCCCGTCATGACGCCACCAGCCCCCATGCGCGCGATCCTAACATTGTCGCCGGCGCGCGCATCCGGAATCTTGACGTTTAGCTAACCATGTCGCGGCCCGTTCTGTGTGACCCCGCCAATTACCAGTCACGCATCTTAAAGGCTTTGCCCGCTATCTGGTCGTCAGCATGCTGCTCCACGGTACGATCGGCGGAACGATGACCAGCACCGGCGCGGATATCGCGCGCGGCGGCAAAGCTGTGGCCGGGACATCGGCCGGGCGTCTTCATCCGCTGTTCGCATTGTTGTTGCTGGCATTGGTCCTGCGCCTTGCGGCCGCGCTCTGGCCCAACGTGATGTATCCGGACGAGATCTTTCAGTATCTCGAGCCGGCGTGGCGGATGCTCGGCCATGACGGCATTTTGACGTGGGAGTGGCGCGAAGGCATTCGCGGCTGGTTCCTGCCGACATTGCTGGCCGGGCCGGTCGCGGTGGGCGGCTTGATTGCGCCGGGGGGCGAGGGCGCTTTCCTGGTGCCGCGCCTGGTCGCCGCATCTGCGTCACTGTCGATCGTGGTCAGCGCCTGGTTCTTTGGTACACGGATTTCGCGAACCCATGCCATCGTCGCGGCGTTCGCTGCGGCAGTCTGGTTCGAGTTGATCCTGCTCGCGCCGCACACATTGGGCGAGCCGTTGGCGACGGCGCTGGTCGTGCCGGCGGCGCTGCTGGTGACCGGCCGTCCGTCGCAGCGGCATTTGGCGATCGGCGGCGCGTTGCTCGCTTTCGCCTTTGTCTGCCGCTTTCAGTACGCGCCGGCCATCGCCGTGCTTGCGCTCGGCGCCTGCTGGATGCGTTGGCGAAACCTGATTCCGCTGATCGCAGGCGGTCTCGCCGCGCTGATGCTTACCGCCGCGATAGACCTTGCGCATGGCGCCATGCCGTTCGCCTGGCTGATCGGCAACATCAAGGAAAACCTGCTGCACGATCGCGCGACCGAGTTCGGCGTGACGCCCCCTTCGGCCTATCTCGCCAACTTCCTGATCGTGTGGTCGGCGGCGATCGTGTTGCCGCTCGCCGCGATCTGGCGCGGCGCGCGGCATGCGCCGCTGCTGCTGGCCGTGGCGTTGGTCAACCTCGTCTTCCACAGCTTGATCGCGCACAAGGAATACCGCTTCATCTTCCTGTCGGTGGCACTGTTCATCATCGTCGCGGCGCTGGGATCGGCCGATTGGGTGCAATGGTTGCGCGCAAAACCCGGGTGGCGCCGCTGGGCATTGCCGATCGTCACCGGCGGCTGGGCCTTGCTCTCGGTGACGCTCGCCGGCGCCAGCGAAGGGATGCGCGACTACTGGACGCGCGGTGTCGGCGCGGCGCGGCTCGCCGCCGAACTGCGCAGCGATCCGCAGCTGTGCGGCCTCGCACTTTACAATGTCCGTTTCCAGCTGTTGCCAGGGCGGGAACGTTTGGTCGGCCCAGTACCGCTCTATGCGCTGGAGCCCGCCGATCCGCTCGCCGAGTTGATCCTGCCGCCGCTGTTGCAGGCGACCAGGCCGGCCTTCAATCGCATCCTCGCGCGGCCCGCGGCCGCCGGTGATCTGCCGGCGGATTATTCAAGGCAAAGCTGTGCCCGCGTCGGCATCGCCGATGCCTGCATCTATGCACGAAGCGGCACCTGCGACGCATCCGCCGCCGCGGCTTTTGTCATCAATGACGTGCTCGTGAGGATGGGCCACTAGCGGGGGCGGTGCGGCGATCGGCTCCAATGCGCGCTTGATCCGCTGCCTCCGCCCGGGCTATGGTCCGGCCGGGTCGCACCCGTGAGGTGCGACCTCAAGCATTGAGATCGCGGGCGTAGTTCAATGGTAGAACGGCAGCTTCCCAATCTTTTGTGACGCCTCTCCGCCGTAACACATAGTGTCCGGAAACCCCTTATTTTATAGTGGTTTCTGCGACTCGCTCCCCATATACTTCGGCATGGTTATCCGCCTCAATCCACGTGAAAGGCGTGCCAAATCGTGCCAATTCTTGGACTCACAGATCTCTCCGTTCAGTCACTCAAGCCCGGTCTGTACATGGACCGGAAGACGCCGGCTTTCGGCTTGCGCGTAGGCAAGCGTCGAAAGACTTGGATCGTCCTCAAAGAACCCAATCGCACCAAAATCCGGCTCGGTCACTACCCTGATCTGAAGCTCTCGGAAGCGCGCCGTCGCGCCTTTGTCGCGCTCGGCACTCCCGTCGGGGAGAAGGAAATCAGCATCGAGTTCGAACAAGCGAAGCTCATCTTCATCGAGGAGAACTACAAAGGCAAAGGCGAGCGCACCAAATCCGAGACCCTTCGCCTCCTTAACCGCTTAGATCTTCGATGTACGCTCGCTGACCTTGACGATGCGACGATTGAGCGTGAACTCGGTAAGCTCGCCGACGTACCAAGCGAGCAGCTTCATGCCTTCCGCGCGCTCCGAACGATGCTCCGGTGGTGCACGAAACCTCCGCACCGCTACATCAAGCGCAGCCCGCTGGAAGGTTACCCTTCGCCTGGGAAGGACAAGAAGCGTAGTCGAATTCTCTGCGATGCTGAGCTGAAGAAAATCTGGCACGCGTGCGAGGGGTTCTTCGGCGACATGATCCGCCTCATTATCCTGTGGGGCTGCCGTAACGGCGAGATCGGCAGATTACATCGCGCTTGGAAAGAAAAGAGTGTGCTCACCATCCCGGGTGAGTTCACTAAGAATGGGCGCGCCCACGCAATTCCGATCCTTCCGATGGCGCGTGCTATCCTCGATCGGCAAGAAAAGATCGGTGACAATTGGCGAGACAAGAATACTGACTACTACTTCCCCGGTCACATCAAGGGTACGCACTTCAACGACGGCTCTTGGGGGAAGCTGAAAAAGGAGCTCGATAAGCAATCGGGCGTGACCGGATGGCAAGTACGAGATTTGCGCCGCACGTTCCGCTCGACCCTCGCGCGCCTAGGGATCTCGCGTGAGATCGCCGAGATCATGCTCAACCATGTGACCGGTGGAGGCAAAACCGATCTTGATGAAATTTACGACCGGTACGATTACCTGCCTGAGAAGCGAGCTGCGCTCCAGAAACTCGAGGCTCACCTCAAAAAACTAGTCAGGTAGTTACCAGTTTCCAGCTGATCCAGGTAGGTGGTGACCCTCAACAAGGCTCGCAACCTATTGCCGATATCCCTTCAAGCTGTCAGGCGCCGTTATTCGGCGGCCGACTTGATCGGAGGCTTAGTCAAGCGAGGCACAAATGCGAAAGGAGCGTCCATGCATAAGCTAGTCCAGGCAAGCGCTTCCACTCTCGAGACATGCTCCCCGATGAGTTGGGCCAGTTCCCCACTGTGGGCGTTTGTCAGAAGATGACCTCCCGCAGAAATGGAGCGTAGTGAAGCGTTTGCCATCGCCTTACTCAATATCTCGGAGCTTCTTTGTAGCGATGGAACTGTACGCCAGCTATTGATAATGAGTGATGGAAGCAAGATGTTCGCGAAAGTCGATAGGGGCGGATCGAAATCACAGTGGATATCCAAGATATGGGTCGGCGTGGCTTCAACGATATACTCCCGCATCCGAGAGTGAAGAGCGTCAAACTGTCCGTGGCCAGCGAGATAGTCGACCACTTGTCGCGCCGCTTCCTTGTCGCCATTCTCGAATGACCTGACATAATGCTCGCGCAATACCGTGAACTGCTCGTAGAGTGCGAGCTCACCACCAGCTTGGCGCAAAGTGCTGAACGCGACGGGCTCGATCAAAGTGAGGCTCATGAGCGGGGCGAGCCCGCACAGTGCCACATCTAGGCAGGCCAGAGCTCCAAGGGAATGTCCTACAAGATGTACGGGGCAGCCGGCACGACGGATCACTGCTTCGACAACTTCGGCCTGCCGGTCTATCGATGTGTCCCCCAACGTGCGGGACTCGCGCGTGCCGCCATAGCCAGGAAGGCTCGTCGTCACGGTCCGAAAGCGACCGCCCAGCGCCGCCACGACACCGCGCCAAGCCGCCACGCTGGCCCATGAGCCGGGCACCAAGACGATTGTCGGGCCCGTACCTTCTTCGCAGTAGTCTATCCTACCGTGCCTGTCTTCGAGCATCTGCTTCTCCAGCCATCTTTAAGAAGTATGCGTGGTCCCTGGTTTCGGATCGCGCGGAAACCTGCAGCCTTTCGCTGTGGGCGGAACGGAGACGCCGCTGCGGCGATGCGCCCTTAACGGCAAAACCGGCGCGGTTTTCCAAAGAGCCTTAAGATCCCGTTCGTAGTCACAGCGACGAGGATTCGATCTGTATCGGGAAGATCGCGTCAGTCGCTAGGAGCTACTGGACGCGGGTCTCACGGTGTGAACCTGCGCGAAGCACGTTTTTACTGCTTTGCAGAGCGCTTACATTTTCCTTACTGGCGTATAACTTTGCGCCTTCAGCGTGTGCTAGGCTGATCTATCCGGGTGAATCCGCGAAAGGACCGCTAGGTTGCGCTACCTATTCGACAACTGCTCACTCGACACCGACAAGCGGGAGCTGCACCGGGGCACCGATGCCGTCCCCTTGACGCCGCAAGCATTTGATCTGCTTGTTCACCTGATACGCAACCGGGATCGCGTAGTCAGCAAAGACGACCTAATTTCTGCGATATGGGGCGGCCGCATCATTACGGATGCTGCGCTGGCGACCCGCGTCAACTCAGCGCGCGCGGCGATCGGCGATACGGGCGACGAACAGCGCCTGATCAAAACGCTGCAGAGAAAAGGCTTCCGTTTTGTGGCATCGGTACAGGAAGTCAGTACACCTGATGCTGCTGCCGCTGCTAGTAGGGGCCTTCATCCATCAGCGCCCGTTGTTGAAGTGTCCGACAGACCCTCTATTGCTGTGCTGCCGTTTCAAAATATGTCGACAGACTCAGAGCAAGAGTACTTCACCGACGGCTTAGTTGACGACATCATCACCGCGCTGTCGCGATTCAAGGCATTCTCTGTCATCGACCGTTGCTCCTCGTTCACCTACAAGGGGAAGACAGGAGATATCAAGCGCATCGGATCGGAGCTTGGAGTTCGCTATGTGCTAGAAGGCAGCGTCCGAAAATCAAGTAAGCGAGTACGGATAAACGCCCAGCTGATTGATGTCGCGACGGGCGCGCACCTTTGGGCTGAGCGATTCGATGGCGATATCGGAGACATTTTCAATCTGCAGGATAGGATCACGGAGGAGGTGGTGGGCGCCATTGCGCCAGAAGTCGACCGTGCCGAGATTGAACGAGCGATAGGAACACGGATCGGAAAAATAGACGCCGTAACGGCATATTATCGAGGCGCACAGCATATCCATTTCCCCACCACATCAGGAAATAACGACGCTGCTGCGAGGTATTTTGACCAAGCGATCGCGCTTGATCCCGGCTTTGCGCCCGCATACGGCGGCGCTGCAACCTGTATCGCATGGCGACGCGCTAACAAGTGGCCAGGGGACATCGCCGAAGATAATGCCCGGGTACTACAGCTTGCAGACCGTCTAAAGGATCTCGGAACCGATGATGCTTTCGCACTAAGCGTGGTGGGATTTCTCTTATTCTGGTTCGCGCTCGATTTCGACGCAGGCATCGAATTGATAGAGCGCGCCATCCGATCAAACCCAAACTACGCACGAGCGCTTCACGCTCGAGGTCTTATTCGAAGCTGGCAGGGCGAATCTGATCCGGCCATCGCTCAACTCGAACAAGCGCTGCGTCTTAGTCCGCACGATCCCTTCAAATTTAACGCCATGCTCGGGCTTGCTTTAGCGCATCATAATGCCGGCAGACATCGGGAAGCTGGTGAGTGGATAGACAAGGCTGTCCGAGCGCTTCCTCCGGCGCATTTTGTGGGAAGGGTTCAAGCCATCCTGTGCTACGTGGGCGCAGGACAATTGGAAGCCGCCCGCAAGCTAATGGCGCAGGTCCTCCATCAGTTTCCCGAATTGCGTTGGTCGACCGTCGCCGCTCCGCATTTTTCGCCGAAGCTTAGAGCCGAACTGCTGGAGGCAATGATCAAAGCGGGCCTCCCTGAATAGGATTAGTTGAATTTTGATGTGAGCCAGTGGAATCCGCCAAACTCCAGGGATTCTGCGCGCTGAACTCGCTCTCGGCCCCTCAGCGTTCGCGTTGGCGAGCGACGCTCTGGCTGGTCAATGCTTGACGAGAAGTATCTGAAACCCAATGCGGGAGCTAGCTCAGCGGATCTGACAAAATGCGACAAGTGCAGCTACGAGAGCGCACTGCGCGGCAAAAGGAAAAAGTGGACGCAATCGCATGTTTCCGCGGTCTAGCCGCCGCTTAAATTGGGGCAAGCGGCTAAGCCTCAGTTCAAACTCACTTCAGCTTATGGATGCAGATCGCCTGGCTTAGAAGTCTCAGAGCATGCTGATCGGCCGAAAGCTGATTTGTAGAGCTCCGCCGGCTTCGGCGAGATGGGATTAATCGCTGCAGCTTGAACGATAACCACGCCAATCGGCACCGTTCATTAAGCGCTGTCCACTGACGAGATATACGACAGGTATCGTTACCTACCTGGGGAGCGCATATTGCAAAATCTCGAGGCGTACCCCCAAAAGGTCGATGAAATGATGATCAATTTAAGGTAGCATGAGTTGGTCGGCTGACCTAACAGCCGTCGCGACGGCTCCAACCCCATGGAGCTAAGCGATGACTGGTAAATCAGTGGTCACATTCAAACGTCTGCGTTCAGATTTTGGAATACCTTATAGCCGTACTCACCTTGACCGTTTGGAAAAGGCGAAAGCGTTTCCGCAGAGTTTCAAACTCTCGAACCATCGCAATTCCCCCCGCGTCTGGTGGGCGATTGAGGTAATCGATTTTCTGGAGAGGCGTGCGAAGGCCAGGTCCGACGCTCCGAAGTAAGGAGCGAGGACGGCGCGTAGTGACGCGTCCAAAACGTCATTACCGGCCGTCCTTCTTCGGGAGACTGCCATGAGGTTGTTTCGCTTATTGTTTTCCGGTGCTGGCCTCATCGTTGGTTTCATTGGATTTATGAACGTAACCTTTGCGTGGATGAACGGTACTCGTGCTGATCTTACGTCTTGGGCAACCGTCATCATCGGCGCGATCACGTGGTTTTCAGGCCGTGCTAATGATGCGTGCCGACGAAAAGAAGGGATCTGAAAAAACGAGTGTTTCAAATCAAAGAAGTAGTCCCCGCTTAGGTGCATTGGGGAGGTCGCAATGTTGTATTTGTTCCGCTTATTGATTGCACTTGTCGGAGCCGTCGTTGGGTTAATCGGATTTGCGTGTGTCACTTTCGCCTGGATGCGCGGGGTACGTGCAGATTTCATGTCGTGGATGATGCTTGTTGTTGGCGCAATCGCATGGTTCCAAGGGAAGATCATGACACACGAGGAGGACAAGAAAGATTTTGCTGAGGGGGTAATCCGAGAGTTTAAAAAGCTTAAGCGTGAGCAGTGATGGCCGCTCCATCTCCGGACAAATGCCTTTCGTGTGGCACGCGCGTTCGTCCCAAGTGTCCAATCCGCTGGCTCGATGCTCCCGATGGTTCTTTCCACGATCTTCCGTATTGGTTTTGCTCTGAAGAATGCTACAAAAAAATCATATCCCCACTCATCAAAGAGCAGCGCTACGGCTTCGATAAACTTCCCTACGACGATCCCGAGTGGGAAGCGATAGTCCAACACCGTTCGGCCGAATATGAAAATAAGACCCAGGGATGGGTAGGTCTCGGCATCATCGCAAGACACTTCAATCCCATTACGAAAATGACATCGGATGAATACGTTAAGCAATTCACTGATGCATTCTATTATCAATTCCGCGATCAAGCCGCGACACAACTTAACGAAGCTGAGGATCGACTCTACTCGCGTCTGCTCGCAGAATACGAATATCAACTTGAGCAAGACCAACTCAAACGAGCAAAGGACGACGAAAAAGAGCGTATTGCTCGCGAAAAGGAAGAGGACAAGGAGCGTATCGCGCGGGAAAAAGAGGAAGCACGATTAGAGCAGGAGCGATTGGCCGCGCAAGCCGAGGAGGAAAAACTACGAGAGCGCGATATTCCCGTTAAGATTCGCCTCGAACATACAATGGTCCTTGCACCTTCAGGTGCCGGAAAAACAACTCTCCTCCAGAATCTTGTGCTCAGCGACTATCATATTGAAACCAAGCCGACCGTGCAGCCAGCCTACATCGTCATTGATCCTAAAGGCTCGATGATAAAGCGTCTGCGGTATCTGCGAATATTCGAAGACCCCCGTTCCATTGCAGTCATTGATCCCAAAACAAAGCCCGCTCTCAATCTCTTTACAACCCAGGGTCGCGACCCCTCGCAACTGATTTCCGATTTCAGCTACATTTTTTCTACAACCAAGCAAAAGCTTACGGGCAAGCAAGCAGCGTGCTTTGCATTCTGCGCTCGCCTTCTTTTCAACGTCCCGAACGCTAATCTGGAGACGCTGCTCGACCTCATGGATGACAGGCGCAGCAATCCAATTTTCCAGAAAGCCGTTGCTGCACTTCCGCCCATACCCAAGCGCTTCTTTGACAACGACTACTATGAGAAGAACTTTGCTTCCACGAGAGAGGAACTAAAATCCCGGATCTACGGGATAGCACAGAACGACTGGCTCGCTGCGATGTTCAATGCAAGGAGCCGAAAGCTGGATATAGCTCAATGCATCCGTGAGAAGAGGTTATTGCTCGTGAATACGCGCATGACCGAGCTCTCTGAGGATCATCAGGTTATCGGTCGCTACATCATATCTCTGGTACAGGACGCTATTCAGAACCGAAAGGAGCGTCACCCGGTATACCTGGTAATCGACGAAGCACAGGAGTTTATGGACGCCGAGAAAACACCAAGGTTGCTACGGCTCATGCGCGAGTACGGCGGTGGCGTCATTCTCGCCTTCCAGAATATGTTTTGTGCTGAGTTGGATGAAGCCATACGCGCCGCCATCTCGACGAACACCAGTATAAAATACGCGGCCTCTCCTGAAGCTGCCGACCTCAACTACATGGCAAGGGATTTACGATGCTCGCCTGAATTCTTAAAGGGAATACAGAAGACGGACACCCACGCGCGCTTCGCTTGCTACGTCCGAGGCATGAACCTCCAACACCCATTTATCGCTACAGAGGAACTAGGCTGGATCGATAAATGGCCGAGGCTAACCGAAGGCGAGCGTAAAGCTCGCCGGTGCATCAACCGCACGCAGTTTCAGGATGAGCAACCAAAATCCCAAACACAGGAAGCCTCCGTAAAACTAGAAGCACCACGCGCTAACGAGAAGCAAGAACTAAAACAGCTCCGGCTGATGAGCGGCGAAGATCTAGAAAGGCTCAGGGCTGAACAGTCCTCCACTAACGACGACAACAAGCCATCTCCTTGGGAGAGTAATTAACTAAATTTAATGAGGGGATCGGACGCGCACATAGCGCTCCACTGTGGGGTGCTGTCCTCCCCCGATGACCATATGTGCCGACTTATTCTCCAAGTACGGCGGATCTATATTCCGCGCTATGAAAGCCATCAAGCCAGACCTACCCGGTGATCTCGAGATCTTAAAAGCGATTGGGCGGTACGGCCTGCTTTTGCCGGACGACCTCTGCGCGATCACACAGCGTTCGTACTCTTCGGTCATCTTCCGCACGAAGAAGCTCAAGGACCACGGCTTCATCCGGTGGAGCGATACACAAAACAAGAACCGCGCAGCGTGGCTCAGCTTCCCGAAAGCATTCCAGCTTACGAGCAGGGGCGTCGGCAAGCTCATGGAAATGGGCTGCGAGTACCGGGTACCCGAATCTTCCAAGCAATTCCTCCATCAAGTGACTGAAGCGCACGTGGCTGCTTCTTTTGAGATTGGAGCGCGCGAACGTCTCATTACCCGCTCACAGATCCTGGCCAACCCGAAGACGCCCGAAACGGCAAGAGACTTCTTCCCTGTCGTGTTTCAGTTCAAGGGAAAGGACTATAACTACAAACTCAAGCCTGACATCGGCCCGGTTGCGATCAAGTATAAGAACGGTACATATCGCTTTCTTGTCGTCGAAGTCGATCTTGCTTCCGAGCCTCTGATATCGGCGAACCGCGACCGGCAAGCGATCGAAACCAAGATCGCCGGCTACATCAATGTCCTGGAACAGCGGACCTTTCACGCCCGGTTCGGCCTGCCGAATCTCACGGTCCTGTTCACTTCCACCAACCAAGTCCGAGTCAACAACATCCTCGATCTTTGCGGAGCGATGGCGGACAAGTTTGCGAACCGATTTGGCGCTCAGGTGGTGCCGACAATCACCTCTGGCGCCAAGCCACCCATGGCTGGATATGCCGTCAACCAGCCGTGGCTTCAACCCGGCGGCAAAATGCTGAACATAGGAGAAGCATAGTGGACAGACTGAAACGCATAACGGAGTTGGTTGCACAGAAGACGGCAATCGACGCCGAACTCAAGACGCTCAAGGAGCAAATCGCTCAAGAGTGCGCGGCTCTCAAGAAAGCGAGGAGGCCGCGTCAGAAGAGGGAGCCGCAGAATGTCTGAGTTTCTCTGGTGTCCAGAGTGCCGGCAAGCGTTCGTCGATGAGGAGCGCATGTTCTTCGCTCAACGGTGCACGGACTGCGGCGGTCTGTTAGAAACAGAAGAAACAGGCCGATGCGAGGTCGACTACAAAGAGCTTGATATTGGCTATAGGGAGGAAGAAGAACAGCACGAAGACGTCGAAGCCGACGAGGAAGTCGAAGACCAAGAAGACGCAGACGACACGGAGACTGAAGGTGAAGCTGAGTAATGTGACGAGCCGCGCGAATGCGGCTATTCTACTTCTTTTGCATAGTATCTGATTTGCGACGCATCAGACAACATGTGACCGTTGTGGTATTGCAAGGAACGTCGCTCTGGTATTCGCGACCTCTCCTCGCGTAAGCTCGAGGTCAAAGACGAGATCCGCGAACTGCTGTGTATAGACTTGTTTGGGGGATTGCTAAAAAATGGATTAACCAATGTGGTTATCGGCCTCTCCGAAAAGATTGCCTTTCACTCGCCGAGCGGCCTCGATCCCTGAGTCGAGGGCTGCTCTTTCTGAGAGGCGCAACGCCGAATCCTCGGCATTTCTGTCGGGGCTGGGCCCAGAGGACTACCTCCAGCTTGTCGAAGAGCTTCCACGACCAAAAATTCCAGCTCCTAGCCGCCGGCTTCTTCGGCCCTGTATTCTTCGGAAAATCGGCATTGTCGATGAGATCAAAGCGTAGTGAGGAGACGCCGAGGCGAGGAGGCATCGATCACTAGGTCGTTTGGTGGGGCGGTAACATGTTATTATACCTCGACTTTTGATCAGCGCGGGCGGCGAAACTGGGATAACCTGTCGCAGGGCTGCATTCAGGTGGTGTTCAGGTCAAACTCGTACTATATTGGCGTGATCCTAGAGTTCGGAGAATTTCGATGAAACGATATGGGACCAAGTTCGCAGTGCTTATTGGTCTGTTTGTAGTCGTTGCGATATTGGTATCGTCGCTGGCTCAGGCTGGTGTGACTCCTCCATAACCTGAGTGAGTTACTCGTTCTCCGTTACCATCCTCTTCAGCTTTCTGTCCGTCGCCTTTAGCTTTTCTTCTACCTCAACAGCGTCGCTCGCTTTGATCCGTTCTAGGAACGAAGCTCCGTTGCGGTCGCGCTCCTTGCGCGAAACCCCGCGGATCAGATTTAGCCCGAATTCGACGGCATTGATGGCCCCGGTGAGGCGCTCACGCCTGACACTCGCGCTCTCTGATTGTCTATGCGTATCCGAATATTGGTAGGCATTGTTTCCGAACGCATCGAGTATCTGCGCGTAGTACGTACGGGCTCGAGGATGGACCAGTATCCGCTCAGATTCCGGGTCGCGGCGAATGCAAGACAGATCCATGCCGGCCAAGCTCGCGGCGATCGTTGCCGCTTGTTCAGAAAAGCGCTCGCGGTAGTCCGGGTGTTCCAGAATTGCGCCGAGGTAAGTCAACTCCGCTGTGACGTAGGTCTCAAACATCAGACTCCAGCGATCGATGTGTAAATCCTTCGAATAGCAGGATTCCGGATTTCTGGTTCTGGCATCCAGCTTAATCTGATCCTGCCAACTATTCGTCGGACGGGCACCTGTCGCGGCCGAGCTTTCTCGAAAAAAATCGACCTGGGCGAGACGAGCTTTCAAATCCGCCCTTATAAGGTCCAGATTAGCGATGTGTTCGTCGCGCACGGCGATGGGCGCCAACGTTCCCTCCTTCCTTAGCCACACCTCCAGAAAGTTGACGAGAATGGACCTCGCGCGCAGGTCGAACCAGTCTGCCGCTGTTTCCCAGACCGGAAATGGCCGTCCGGGGCGCTGGCTGCGCATGTGGATCCAGTCGTCAAGCACCGCACTGGCTGCCAGATTCTGACCGACTTGTGAGAGAATACTGGCATACGCCAGCGCAAAGTAGGGCCGTGCCTGCCATCCGCGATTCTCGACGAATTGTGTTAGGTAAGGCTGAAGACCTTGCTCGATTTTCTCGAACGCTGGAACCGACTCGTTGTGCCGTACCGCGATTTCATGCCTCCCGAGACAAGCGATTAGCACGGACCCATCTTCTTGGGGCCTCCTTTTCGTTTCCGATCGGTTGCGCCCGAGATCGTCGAGGGATTGCTCCGAGACTTCGATGAAAGCTTCGGGACAGAATTGCACCAAGAGATCATCGCATTTGTCGGCAAGCAGGTAGCTCGGAACAGAATCGACCGCATCCTGGGCAATGGAGAATAACTGCCTGACGAACTCCGTCGCAAGTGGGGCAACCGGCTGCCCTAGCTCAAGCGTTGGCAATCGCCTGAAAACATCGGCAAGACTGGCCATATGCCGGTTGATGGAATCGCCATCGTTCGTCACGGAATACCAGCCAACCAAGCACGTCGTGGCGGGTTTGATCGACTTCTCGGCAAAAGATTTCGCCGATTTCATGGCGTCCAGGATTTTCCTGGTGTCGTCCGTCTTTTGTTGAAGCGCGGCTTGCAGCCGGTCGTGTTCGCTCGAAGGAGCCAATTTCACTATGGCCTCGTCGCGCTGCAGCTCGGAGGCTCTGAAGAGTTCGAGGTAATCCGCGTCCCGTCCGATCATGATGCCCAATCGATCAAGATAATCGAGACCGATCGCGCCCGTGGATGATGCATACGTCGGCGTAGCGCCCGAAAGCGATAACGAGCCGCCGAGCGTCCGGCGGTCCGCCGTCTTCTCCGCGAAACTGAGTTCTGCGCCCGCAACCGATATTTTGTTGACCCTTCGTGCATATTCCTGGATTAGCTCGCCGGCTTGGTCTCCAACCGAACCGACAAGAAAGAGCAGGACCAATCCTGCGCCGGCAACGTACTGACCGGCACTGGGCCTATCCTCAGATGGTTTGGCGATGAGGCTATCGATCCAAATCGCAAGCAGAGGTCCGTAGAAGAATCCCAGTATGGTAGACAACCCGAGATTTTCGTTCCGAACGCCGAGGCCCCGATGGAGCCAGATCGCGAACGCGAGAGCCGCACCGATGAGCAGAACGAAGAAGAGACGACGCAACCACGTGGCCAACTCGGGCGTCACGAGCGCGCTAGAAGCGCCGAAAGTGATAAAGTAGCCGTCTCGGGAGATGTAAGCCTTGGCGGCCAATTGATAGATCACGAAGCTAAGCGCAGTCGAAATAAGAAAGTAAACCATAGCTTTGATCCAAATCTTGCTTGCGCAGAAGCGGCGTCAAAATGAACGCGATGCCGTATCTCGGCTTTGCACCAAGAAAACTTCTTGAGATATCCGGGTTGGCTAGCGGGTTCTCAAGCTGCCATCTGCGCGCAGCAAGTACCGCGACGCGGGCTGTTTGTTCTTAAGCATCCGCGCCTCGGCGGCAGCATTGAGACGCGAGAGCTATAACTCAAATGAGTCGCCAGGGATTGGATCTGCCACGCCGCTGCGGCGGTTTCGTCGGCCCAATTCAAGGGGCTCACCTAGAGGAGAATCTTCTGCCACGGCACCCAGTGCTGCCAAAAAACGTCCGGCGTGTTGCAGTAGAGCCGCACGAGAGGCCTGCAGATTGGAGTTAGACCGGACACTCCGTGACATCTCTGCATGCTGCGCAATCTGCTTCCGACGCTCGCTACGATGCAATTTGCGATTCTCAACGTCTCGAAAGTGTCGTTCTTTCGGGATAGAGCCGAATATTTCTCGCGTTGATCTGCCGTTGCTGACAATTTGATAGCCATTGTGCAACGTCTGAAACGGACGATCGACCTTTTTGAGGTAATCAAACTGGACCGACCGAGCCTTGTGCCAGGATTCAAAAAAGGAAGGATGGAGGAAATCACTGACCGCGATACCGTCGATTACGTACTCTTCGTCTTCCACTGCGTCACACATCTCGTACGCGTAGAACAGGCCATCACTGTTCTGCGCCCAGAGCTGTGCTCCCGGGTCAATCATCATTTCAAGCAGCTCATGAGATGCAGTGACGCTTACTTTCTGTCCGGCGGCCAAAGTGGTCTTAACGAAGACCTTCGATACAGGCTGACCATCTTTGGTTAGGTCATGATAGCCAAGTGCGTTGGCAGCATCAGCATCATCCAAGAAGACAAATTGCCACTCGTCTGGCTTCGGTTTGTCTGTGATATAAAGCGTTGCTGGATACCCCCATATTGGCACGAAATCGCGCTTCATCTGTTTATTCAGAGCTGAGACTAGCTTACGGAGGTCCACTCCAAGTGGTTCAGTTGCCATATTCATGAACGCGATAGTTGGAAATTTCCCTTGATTGAAAGCCGCCGCCTTCACCATGACTGTCTCCTTTGGTTTTCAATTGAAAGTTCATTGCCAGAGAAACGGGCGAGAACGTGCGGACAACTGGCTTGTGAACGCACATTCTTTTCTGCTTTCGACGCTATCGATCGTCGTTTAATCGAAAGAACTCGAATACGAGTGCCGCAGCCTCGAAGAGACCCATTCGCAGGACCACTCAACCAGGGTTTCCAAGGCAAAGGCAGATAAAAGTTTGCTATGTAGACAGTGCATCACGACAAACGGCCGAGTAAGGCGCGGGCGGAGCGGGCCGTCGGGCCGAGAACACATCTGCCGCGTATTTCCCCGCCGCCATTGCCGGTGGCAACATGAAGTTGGTGCTGTGCCAGGTCGGCGGCCATTGGGTCGGCCTGTGTCCCCACATATTGAGCTGTCCCAGAGCGTCAAACAATCCAAGGTATTGGTAATAGTTGACGCCTTCGACATCCGTCGAGATCGGGCAGCCCAGCGTCACGACGTGGAGTTCATGTGTTCGCTCCGGCGGAAGAGATCTGATTGCATTCCCGATCTGCAGGGCCCCCTTGCTGTGCCCAACCAGAAGCTTGAACGGTGCGTCGCGATGCAGGAGGAGTGCGTGCAGAACGTCCGAGGAACCGGAGCCGTGGCGAAATACGGGCGCTCCGTTAAGGGACTTCGCATTTGGCGTGGACGCGGCCAGTTGGCGGCCGATGCGCGCCGTCCGGGGCGCGGCAGTGGCGAGGACGTTCTGGATTAGGCTCTTTGCGTGCAGATAGTCGTAAAGGCCGAAGCCAAACCAGCCCCCAAGTCCCTGCAGAATGACGTCTGTCATGCCATAGCCCGGAACGATAGCAAGAACGGGTTTTCCGAGTGCGATCGAGACGTCCCACGCCAACGCGGCGCTGCCAAGCGCCGAGCTTCCGACTCCCGTGATCGTAGCTATCTCCACCGCGCGCGTTTCCGGGTGAGCCGAAGCCAAGAACCGCTCCACATCGGTGTATCTGTGCACGTAAGGCGCGGTATTAGCGTCGATGAGCAGGAGCGAGCCTTCAGGATCACTGAGCGCATCGAACTGGACGATCCGGGAGGGTAGTGTTTTCTCATGAGTTCGCATTGGCGCGGCCTTCTCTGCGAGCTGCGCCATCAATGTAGATACATCGTAAAAGATGATGTCCAGCGCCGTGTTGAATAGGCGACAGGCGCGGACGGCGGGTTCGATTAAGTGGGGCGGCGGCTCAAAGAGATGGAGAACGGATCGCTCAGAGTTGGTCAGCAGATCATCACCAATCGGCATGGTTAAGGCGTATCCCTCCGTTGAGGGCCGCCTTGTTTGACGAACGCGATCGCTGCAGGTCCTAGGGGTAATCCTAGGAGAAGCGCTATGACGATTTCGAGGGCGGAGGTGATCACGTCGGTCGAGCGGCGGCGCCGCTGGTCGCAAGATGAGAAGGAACGGCTTGTTGCAGCGTCGCTGGAGCCCGGCGCCAATGTTTCCGAGGTGGCTCGCGTGGCCGGGCTTCATGTGAGCCAGCTGTTCAGGTGGCGCAAGGAGCTTTGCAGGCACGGCGAAGCGAGCATAGCGCCGTTTGTTCCGGTCGAGATTGGGTCGTCCGCGCCACCGCGGGAGGTGGCCGAAGCGCCGTTGACGACGACGACGCGTCGACGCAAGAGCCACGGCATCATCGAGATTGATCTTGGTACCGGGCACCGCATCCGGGTCGATGGCGACGTTGATGGAGACGCGCTACGTCGTGTTCTCGATGCTTTGGTCCGCCGATGATCCCAGTTCCCACGGGCGCGCGAGTGTGGCTCGCGACAGGCTACACGGACATGCGCCGAGGCTTTCCGTCGTTGGCACTCCAGGTGCAGGAGGTGCTGCGCAAGGACCCGCTCAGCGGTCATCTGTTCGTCTTCCGCGGTCGCCGAAGCGATCTTGTGAAGGTGATCTGGCACGATGGCCAGGGAGCATGCCTGTTCACCAAGAGACTCGAGAGAGGAAAGTTCGTCTGGCCATCGGTTGCGGGTGAAGCTGTGACGATCTCGCCGGCTCAGATGAGCTACCTGTTGTCCGGAATCGATTGGCGTAACCCTCAAGAAACCCATCGGCCGACGCGGGTCGGATAGCCGCTTTTACGATTTGAATCTGCTGCTCGATCTGATTCAATGGCTTCATGACATCGAAGCCGGACGATCTTCCTTCTGACCTCGCGAGCGCCTACCTTGCGCTGCTGGCCGAGCGAGAGATGTTGCAGGCTGAGCGCGATGTCGCCGTCGCGGATGCCGCCAGTGCGCGGGCGGAGCTGTCGGACAACGAAGCGCTGATCGCACATCTTGAGCTGCGGATCGAGAAGCTCAAGCGCGAACTGCACGGGCAGCGATCCGAGCGCTCGGCACGGCTGCTCGAGCAGTTGGAGTTGGAGCTCGAGGAACTCGTAACCACGGCGAGCGAGGATGAGCTTGCCGCTCAGGCGGCGGCGGCGAAGACGCAGAACGTCCGTCCCTTCACGCGTAAGCGGCCGGTGCGCAAGCCTTGGCCAGACGATATCGAACACGAGCGCGTCGTCGTTGAAGCTCCAACGACCTGCGCCTGCTGCGGTGGATCACGGCTGGCGAAGGTCGGCGAGGATGTGACCAAGACGCTGGAGGAGATCCCGCGCCGCTTCAAGGTCATAGAGACGGTACGCGAGAAGTTCACCTGCCGCGATTGCGAGACGATCAGTCAGGCGCCTGCGCCGTTCCATGCCACGCCGCGCGGCTTCATCGGTCCACAATTGCTGGCGACCATCCTGTTCGACAAGTTCGGCATGCATATCCCGCTCAACCGCCAAAGCGCGCGCTTCAAGAGCGAGAGGATCGACCTGTCGTTGTCGACGCTGGCGGACCAGGTCGGCCACGGGACCTTCGCGGTCATGCCGCTCTTCCACCTGATCGAACGCCATGTGCTCGCTGCCGAGCGCCTTCATGGCGATGACACTACCATCCGGATCCTGGCGAAGGGCAAGTGCACGACCGGACGGATCTGGACGTATGTACGGGATGATCGGCCCTTTGCCGGGCCTGCGCCGCCTGCGGCGGTCTATTACGCCTCGGGTGACCGACGAGGCGAGCATCCCCAGAAGCATCTGGCCGCCTTCGCCGGCATCCTGCAAGCCGATTGCTACAACGGCTTCGAGCCGCTGTTCGATCCGCAGAAGAAGACACTACCAATTACGCCGGCGTATTGCTTTGCCCATGCCCGGCGAGGCTTCTTCGAGCTGGCTGACATCGAGAAAAATGCTCGGGAGGGCAAGAAGGGTAAACCGGTCTCCCCGATCGCACTGGAGGCGGTCAAGCGGCTGGACGCGTTGTTCGAGATCGAGCGCGCCATCAACGGCTGTGACGCTGACGACCGGCGCGCCGTCCGCCAGGAACAGAGCAAGCCGCTTCTCGACGACATGCACGCCTGGCTGCTGCGCGAGCGCGAAACCCTCTCGCGCTCGTCCGAGGTCCTGAAGCCGATCAACTACATGCTCAGGCGCTGGGAGGGCTTCGCCCGCTTCCTCGACGACGGCAGGATCTGCTTGACCAACAATTGCGCTGAACGCGCATTGAGAGGCATCGCCTTGGGACGGCGCAACTGGACCTTCGCCGGCAGCCAGCGTGGGGCCAACCGTGCCGCCATCATGCTGACGATGATCACGACGTGTCGTCTCAATGACGTCGATCCAAAGGCCTGGCTTGCCGACGTCCTCACCCGTATCGCCGATCTTCCCACTTCGCGTCTGCACGAACTGCTGCCCTGGGAATGGAAGCTTCTGCGCCAGGCTGCAGAGCCCTCCGATCAGCGGGCCGCCTGATCTTCACCCAACGCCATCATAGCGCTCTCGAGACCCGCGCGCATGCGTCAATCGGGCGGCCCTCGTCGTGTGCGTACGTTAAGGCCTCCTTCGAGAGTTAAGTGAGACGTTGCTCCTGCAACAAACCTAGGGGCCGCCTGGGAAGAGCGGTTGTTTTTCATTGACTTGCCTGCGCAAAATGATCCTCGCGCCCCCCTCTGATGCAAGTAGGTCTTGACATGCTTGTTAATGTCGCAAGTGCGCCTGGCGCCGCAGCGTCTTCGCTCACGTCGGCATGACGGAACAGTTTCGTTACGTCGGCGGCATGACGTTCGTTAAATGACAGCTTCGTCGCCAGGGTTTCCAGCTGGGAACGAAAGGAGACCACTGCATCGTCTCCTTCGTAAGTGAGTGATGATGCAGTGCATCCTCTGAAAGGTCGGAGTCAGCGTTAAGCGTTCGAAGAACAGCGTCTCCTATCTGTTGAGGCAATTTCTCGCCCATGGACGCCGCGGGTTTTGTTGCCGGACGGCGAGAATGTTTCTTCGCTGCGCGGCTCATTCTCGGCTTACTAGATATCGTCATGATGCTTGACTCAAAACGAGTATGAAAAATTAGTTCGCAATAATCTGTGCGACCATTGAGGACGTCGCGTCTCTCACGCGTGCCCCGACGTTTGCCGAGGTCGCTGAGACGGCCAAGGGCGGGCGGCCCAACGGCAAGTGGAAGCTGGAACGCGACCACAGCCTCGTCCACCGCGTAAACTCAATGGACCGCTGCAGCGGGGTCTCACGCCGCTTATCCGGAAAGTCTGCGGTCAAGGAGCGCGAAATAGGGCTACCAAGGGTCCGCACAGCTGGTGTGGGGTTCAACCTATCCCACGGCGCCGTATCAACGGCACGTCCTTTTCCCAGGTCGTGCTGAGGGCTCTGCAATCGGCTTCACACCAATCCCCATGCTGCGTTGAAGTCGGAGTCACAAGTGCCAGCGTGCAATGTTGCGCATAATAGACTTCCTCTCATAATAAACTTATATCCAATAACCGGCGAACGAGCTGCCGGCCGCGTGGCATCATGCTCTCGTGAGCAAGCGCATCAAATTGCTATTTAGGCTTCTCTGAGGTGCCTGCCGATGGCATCGACGCTGCCAGTTAAAGAAACGGAGATCTCGGTGTGCGTCGCCGTTTTGTGGGCAGCTGTCAGGTGCTCAATTGCACATGGCCCATCTGACACTTTTTTTCGTTGGTACGCAAGGAAAAAATGCGCGTTTTACGCGAGTCTTTCACTTTCCACACTCCATTGTCCGGCGGAGTTGTCCGTCATCGAGCGTGGTCAGACTAATCGCCGAATACGCAAAAACGCCTCATCAAGAGATGATTTATCGAACAATGATTTAGAAGGTTTTTCGTCATGGATCGGTCGTCGAAAAATGAAAGAACATAAGTGCCCAGCGTAGGCTTTTGCGTTGCAAGAGATCGATACTCCTCAAGAGCGTAACGCGGGCGGACGATCGCCCAGTATTCTAACTTAGTCCCGCTGAGGCAAGATCACCGATTTGTTTGGGACGATCGGCTGCCTATAGTTGCCGTCGATGAAATACAGCCACAAGCCGATCACATTCCCAAAGTTCAACGTCGTGCTCGCCAACATTTGTCCGATATCTCGCCGTTTGCTCATCGAAACTCTCTCCGGATACGTCGGTTGACCGCGTGTTCATTCTATCCGGCATCTGGATCGGCCCCGATGGGGTCCGCGCTCAGGCACTTCGATGCATTCCCCTGGTCGAGCGCGGCACCGAGTCCCCTAATCTGGCGTGCGATTCGAAAGTGCGCTCGCTATAGGTTGTCACACTGTCACGCGACGACAGCTGGCATGGCGGCCTGACTCTATGCATGCGGGCTGAAGAATGACCGCGCTAAACGAAGTGAAAGTCATTCTGGTGCGCCTGTAGCTGGACGAGTGTTACCCCACTGAGTGTGACTGTGTCCCCATGTCCATCGTTTATCGCCGCGCCTGAGATTGTATTCGTTGTATGAGCCAGGAGATCAACGGCGCTGGAGAATATAGATTTGTCGAACTGAAGTACGTCGTTGATCACATTAAAATCGGTGATCGTGTTTGTCCCAAACGCGGGGCGGAACACAAACGTATCCGGTCCCGTGCCTCCCGTGAGGACGTCACCGTTTCCTCCAATTAGGACGTCCTTATCGTTGTTGCCGGTTAGGACGTCATTCCCTCCTGAGCCGTCGAGGACGTTTTTGGTGTCGGCGAAGCCTTTGAGGCTCGTGTTCGTGCCGGACTGATAGGCCACGCCCGGATTTGAGACGACAATGCTCAGCGTCGAACTCGCAGTACCTCCATGACCATCGCTGATCGAATATGCGAAAGTATCTTGGGCAACAAACTGCGCCGGCAGCGCGCCCTTATTTGCACTGTACAGGTAACTCCCGTCCGCGTTCAGCGTGAGCGAACCGTACGTGCCAGAGATCGCGTGACCAACACTTGCGGCGTTTCCCCCCACCCCGCTAACGGTCAGGTGATCGTGCACATCTGGATCGCTGTCATTCGCGAGCAGACCAGCCAACGCAGATACAGAGAGCACTGAGCCTTTAGCTATACCGTTGCTATCAGGAACAGCAAGCGGGCTGTCGTTGCTGCTGTTTATGAGGACCGTAACAGGCTCTAGGCCCGTGCTGCCCTGATTGTCGGTGACCGCGATATTGTATGTCGCCCGCAACGACTCGCCCGTTCCCAGGAAGTCGAAAAAATGATCTGCGCCGGCGAAATTCCACGATATCTCGCCGATAGCTCCGTTCGTGCTGTCGCTAACTAACGTGGCTTGAAGTGCGTGGACGAGGGTATCGTACGTATCCTTCGGGAGGAGCGCGGTCGCGAACACGGTGCCGTCGGGCGCCATCCACGTTGGTGACGATGGATCCAGAGCCGCACTAACGTAGTGTGTGTCTGCAACGTCCTGATCGGTAAATAGAAGCTTTCCATTGGCCGTGTCGAGAACGTTACTGCCGGTGGTCCCTGCAATTTCGGCAATCGCATGGAAGGCCGCCTTGTCTGTGGCAAGCCACGGCGCATGGTTTGCGCCCGAAGATTGTGGAGCAAGCGCATTGTCGAGGTTAGAGCCGGTGAACGCGTTCACGATAGCGTCAACGAGGCTCGGATCTGCCGCAGCCTTCTGGAGTGCGTCTGATAGTGCGCCTTGGCCGAGGCGCTCGACGTCGCTCACCGCATCCAACAAGTCTTGGCCGATTAAGCGTGAGGCGTCCCGCTCGATGATCGAGTTGCTTGCTGCTAGCACGGCCGCTGCAGTTGACACAATTTCTGGATCGATTGTCGCATTCAATGCGAGCGCAGCGGCCGTTAGGATCTGAGCAACAAGTGTCGGATCAGACAAATCAACCGGTGCAGAACCGTGATTATTGATGATGGCTGCCAGCGCATCAAATACTTGGACCGAGTTCTGAGCGATCGGACCCGTATTCGTGAGCGCTGATGTGATCGCCGCGACGCTGTTCATAATCTCCGCATTCTTTGAATAGATCTGTGCGGCGTCGGCGTTATTGACGAGGAGCTCTGTAATTGGATCGAAGGTCGTTATGTCTACAGCGGGATTGATTGAGAGCGCGGTGAGAACTTGCGCCTCCGCGTTTGAAACGCCTTCGTTCTGGAGTGAGGTCACCAGAGTCGAGAGAGGGCTAATCTTCGTCGAACCCGATGTAGCCTCAAGTATTCCCTTAAAGGAGAGCCCAGTGAAAGTGTCCGTACCGCCATATGCGATCAGCGGCCCGGTGCCTCCGATTGGCTCAAAACTTCCTTGGTCATCGCTGATGGCTAAGGATTCATCTGGATCAAGAGTGCCGTTGCCGTTGTCATCCGCGAATACGATAGCTCCAGCAAGTTTTCCGCCGATCACACTCGAGAATGGAATCGAGCGTAGATAAGGATAACCACCGGCACTAAGGATATTTTCGCTCCATACTGCTGGATCGAAACCAACTGGTAGGATCCCCAGTCTCAGAAAGAGACTCGACAGAGGGGTGCCGCCTGAGCTCGTCATTTGTCCAGTGCTTTGGGAGTCCCAGTAAGAGCTGGCGGTGACAGCATGGTTCTCTGCGGCGAGACCGCCCTTAATAGAAAAGGAGCCGCCAGTAATCTTCCCGGTCGCATAAGACTGACTGATAAAGCCGCCATAGGAATGCGCGACGAGGCCACCTACGTCGGTGCTGCTCGCACCAGTCGCAGCGCCCTTTGCGTACGATTCGAATATCGTGCCCGCATTCATCTGTCCGACGAAGCCGCCCGCATCCCCGCCATTGCCGACCGTCACTGATCCTTTTGCGAAGGATTGAGAAATGGTGCCGTTAAACAAGATCCCCACGAGTCCACCGTCCCAGCTGGGACCGCCCGTGATCACCGATCCGGTCGCGTAGGATTGGAAGATGGTGCTGCTGCTTACGGACGTGCCCACGAGGCCGCCCGCCGCGGTGTTTGAGCCGTCACTGATTACGGAACCAGTCGCGTAGGAGTGCAGAATTGTGCCGCCGGCAGTAGCAAAGCCGAGCGAGCCGACTAAGCCACCGATCTCAACGAGACCCGAGCCGTAAGCCCCGCTGTGCCCAATGATCGCTCCATTGGCATGCGAATGGTCGATCAGGCCGGAGTTGCCTCCGGCGAGACCGCCCAGATCGACAAAAATCGTGCTTGCACTCGTGATACTTGCAGACGAATACGAGTCCTTGATCGTCCCAAAATTCCAGCCTGCGACGCCGCCGATAGCGATGCCGTTTAGTCCAGCAACGAAATTTCCAGCGGTGCCGCTGATCGTACCAGTCGTATAGCTATTCTCTATTGTTCCGAGGTTGCGTCCGGCCAAGCCACCGACGTCATATCCGCGCGGAGCGGAGACGGAGAGGTTTGTCAGCCCAAGGTTCGATATCTTTCCGCCGGCTCCAACTTCCGCAAACAGGCCGACGTAAATGCCATTCCCAACTATATGGAGTCCGTTGATCGTATGACCATTCCCGTCGAAAGTGCCGGTGAATGGGTTGGTAGTGGAACCAATAGGCGCAATGTTCAATCCTGTCGCGTCAATGTTTGCGCCGAGAATGTAATGGCCGGAAAGGTCATTCCTGACGGCTTCAAGATCGGCCAATGTGTTGATGACATTTGGGACCACTTTGATGGGGATCGAATGGGAAACGTTGTTGCTGTTTAGCTGTGTTATTTGATTGAGGTAGTCTGGCACGGCGAACAGGTAATCAGTTCCCGCCGCTATACTCGGCACCTTGGCCATTTCATTCAGAGTGATCGTCGCTCCTGCTGCAAGCGATGTCGTCGAGATCGGGTCGCCTATCGCGATTGCGCTCGAATCGAAGGTAGCTTTTGTGGAGAGGTAGAACTGGGTCTTAAACGCACCTGCCGGGGTGGCTCCGTAATTTGTGACGGTCGCTGACAGAGATATGGTGTCACCTATGTGCACAGTCGCGCTCAGAGGTCTCAGACTGTTGGTTGTGATTTCTAACTCAGGCAGTATTGGTTCCCAGCCGAGGGCGTCCATTATCTCCTTGTCGGTCTGAGAGAAGGTATATGTGCCATTGAATCCGAACACATCAAACGCATCAAAATCGGCAGTATCGTCGATGCTATTTCCGGCGAAAAATGCAAGACGTGGAGTTGTGCTGTAGGAAGTTGTGCTGCCGCCGTTATCCGAAAAGTACGCCGTGTGCTCGGCTTGCTTATCGTACACGCCGTTGGAGCCGTAACGGAACAAATCCGGGACACCCCAAAGAGGAATCTGTTCAACAACGTTGACACGCTCGAACACCAGTTTCCCTAGGCCGCCGATGCGCCCCATGGCACCCTCAGTGATTTCGTGCTCAATCGCGACGACTTCGTCCAGCCCTCGAAAGGCTGTGTTCAACTTGATCGTGGCGTCGAACGCGCCCGCTGGGGGCGTGGTACTCAGTCCAAGCATTCGCGCGTAGGATTCGGGCAAGTAGAAGAAGCCGCCGGAGGTGGGATCGGGGGGGAGTGTATCCCACGAAGGAAGTTTACTTCCTAAATCCGAATAGCGGACCGGTATAAAAGAATAGGCCTCATTGGAAGCAATTTTTGTGTTGCCACTGGTATCACTAACAAAGTGCAGGGTGAGGGTGATTGGGTTGGGCGCAGTCCAAAGGGCTCCGATGGCCGACTCTGCCAAGTCAATACTGGTTATGTAAGGTGAGTCGACAGTTGTGTCGCCCGTTCTATCGTATGTATTTGCAAAGGTAATATTTCCGTTCGTCGTCCACGTCCAAATTTCCTGGCTCATTTGCTGCCCCTACAAAGCTGAGTCCGATATCGGACTACCCTATCGGTTCAGATCTAGCTGACTGCCGCGCGGGCAGAAAACCAGCTAGCGAACGACGATGGTCACGGTCGCCTCTCCGTTACAGTCATCCTGGAGTGTTGCCCTGTATGTACCCGGCCGGGCGTACCTATGGCTTTGACTGAGCGCGACTGGCTGCCAATTCAAGTCGGGACGATCAGGAGGGGCGCATTCGTGGAGCGGCATGGACCCGCTAGGCATGGTGCCGTCACCGAAGTTCAGCAAATGCATCTTGTCAGCTGCTCCCGTAAACGTCACCACGAGCGGTGCGGTGCCAGACGCGGGCGTGGCAATAAGGCGCACAGTCGCAGAGATTGGTCTCAGAGTGCCCTGATCAGTAGTCGCGCGAGACCACTGTATATAGGTTTGGACGAACATGACGAGGAGAAACGCCCCCTGAAGAACAATTGCCAAGCGTGCGACGGACATAAGGCTATTGAATCATAACGCGCATGTACCGCAACGGCGTGCTGTGTATTTCAATTGCTCGAAGCGGGGAGAGAGTTCGCTGAATGAAGTCCACTGGCGGCTGGCGTCGCTTTCTTTCAGCGACATGTCCCTTTCCCCTTGTTGTTGTGGCAATAGGTGATGTATCGCGCATCTACGACTGCAGCGAGTGCACAAGCTTTGCCGGCGTAATTTGAGCAAGGGATCTGCGCAAAAGCAGTTTGCAGCTTCGGCGCTGCCCCAGATTTTGTTGCAGAGCGCGTTGCAGTTGCCCTCGCACCAAGCACCCTGCTGAGCAGAGGTGAAACTGACACTCGCCCGTATGGAAAGAGGATAACAAGCGCAAAAAAAAATCGCGCGCATCGCAGCTTCCCTAAATGAATTGTGCCGCTCGCCGACTGCGTTGAAAGCATGACCGTTCGCGTGCGGCTCTAAGCTCACTCCAGTGGGCTTGCCGATCTAAACTAGTTCTTGGCGTTTGCTCTCTGTGCCTGCCGATGGCATCGACGCTGCCAGTTAAAAGAAACGGAGAGTTCGGTGCGTCGCCGTTTTGTGGGCAGCTGTTAGGCGCTCAATTGCGCCTGTTTTAAGTTGATGCTCTTTTAGTCGAAATGCAAGGAGAAAATGCACGGATTGCGCGAGGTCTTCACTTTCCACACTCCATTACCCGTTGTCGGCCGACTGAAAGAATACGAGCGCCAGCGCTGCTGCATCGAACAGACCCATTCGGCGATCCTCGCTCATCCACGGTTTGCGGGGCGGCGGGACGTATTGCTCGAAAGCCGGAATGTGCTTCGCGATTACCTCGGCGAGGCCTTGCTTGTTCGGGCAAAACTCAAACGTGTTTCGGACTTGATCGCGCGAATATGCAAAGAGTGGAATGTCTCGATCTTTCGCGAGTTCGGCGATCAAGCCGTTGAGCTTGCTGATCCATCGCGCTCGTCGCGTACCCTGCTCGGAGGTATCTTGGATGACGAGCACATCGGGAGCGTATCGATCGATGATTTGGGAGATACGCAGAAGGCATCCGTTGCCCTTTCGAGGGCCGCGCGTCTCGCGTATACCCCAATCGAACGGTGATGCGTGGCCTTCGAACACGACGAACGCAAAGCCGCGCGTGTTTAGATAGATGGAGAGGACGAGTGCGGACCGGCTGTCGTTCGTCATATGGTTGCATCGATGCGCTTCCCTTCTACTCGCTCCAGCAGCCGTTCAAGGAAATCAAGCTTCAGGCGCGTTGCCTTGGACGGATCGCCCTGAAGCGCTTCATAGAGTTCGCTGGCACGCCGAAGGAAGGCCTCCTGTAGCTCTGACATGAGGCCCGGAAACAGCTCCAATGGGGGCGTATTGAAGATCATCACGCAAATGAACACCGCATCGAGGCTTGGCTTGCGCTTTGAGCCTTCAATTCGTGAGACAGCGGTTCTGCTCTTTGCGCCGATTAAGAATGCCAGCTCCTGCTGGGTAAGCCCCCAGCGTCGGCGATACGGACGAAGGTATGATTGATGACGGTGACGCATAGGTCGTGCAGCCGGCCAGCAAGATGACAGGCACGCACGCTATGGTCGTCCGGAACACAGTTTCGTTCGAGACGTGAAAAAGTGCCCACGTGGCACTCAAATGTAACAAACTGCGCCCCTCCATTATATCTATCGTGCCTTCAGATGATGCCTGGTCCCGGATGAAAATCTTGTGGAGATGGGGACTTGGGGATGTCGAAGAACGACACGGCGCGCCGGATGTTGGTTTTCGCTCGCTTATACGTTCAGCTTCGAGGTGCCTCTAGAACTTCTCGGAAGTCCCCTCGTCCCCTTTCCGCTCTGTCGGCGGCGCATCGGTGACAACATTCACTCCATATCTCCGGCACAACATCTCCACTTTTCCTCTCTCGGTCATAGGAACGACGTACACTCCGTGGGACTTGTAGGTCCGGAGGTTCAGCTTGGTACGCAGGACGCTTCCGATCCACCGGTTGCTGATCGGTCGGTCATACTCGGGCCCGTAGCGATCGATGATACCCATTGTGACGTCAGCGACGGGAACGACCTGCCTACTGGTAGACAACATCAGGTCAACAAGAATTTCCAAGACTTGGGCCTCCATCAGAAGGCCGCGCTCGGCGATGATCGAGTTCTGGGCATGCTCTGCGGCATTCCTGAGTTCGGTCCGCAGTCGTGGATCACTGACGACGCTCAGCAGCGGCAGCATGATTTGGTTGAGACGCGGCTCCAATTTGGGATCGGCGAGAGCCGGGTTGAGCTTAATCTCGTGCCGTCTTCGAAAGCGATACAGTAACAGCTTGTTGCGCAACTCACGCGCCTCGTCTTTGAAGGTCGGCGGGAGGTTGATGGGAATGTCGTTGCGTAGCGGCCGCGCGCCGGTCTCCTCCGTGATGAAGCGGCTTTCCAGTGCTCTGTCCTCGTAGCGTCCTCTCGTTGCAACGATTTTTGGTCCAAAGACATGGAAAGCTTGCGGGTTGAACTCACGCTGGCGATTCATGACGGTGCGCAGGACCGGCATGCCGCGCATATTGCCGTTGTTGAGGATTTTGACGATCTCCGAACGCTCGTCGCTGAAGCGAAAGTCGGCCTCGTCGAAGATGAGTGTTCCCCGAAACGCGTTCAGCGTGTGGAAAATCGGCGAGACCGTCGAGGCGCCGCTTGCGAAGAACGGCTTATAGCAGAGCGAACCGATCGTCAGGAGCGACCGCGTCTTCCCCGTGCCGAAATCGCCGCGAAGACGTAGGTACGGCAAATCATTGAATGCATCGTACACCCAGCTCAGCAGAACATAATAACTGGCGACCTGCTCAAACGTCGGGCTAAGGTCGGCGTAGCGGTGGATGAAATCCATGACCTCTGAGAGAAGCTGTTGCTCGGTTCCGTAGATGCGCGGCTCGGCGGGCAGCAGAACAACTTCGTTCTTGATCAGATTGTTGTTGGGCGAAAACGGGACCAACTGGTGCCCACCAGGGACGTCCACGTGCGTGGCCAAGGTCCAGCGTCCCGCAACTGACGTCGCGAGCAGCGTGGCGCGATGCTCTGGCCTATAGACCAGTTCAACGATAGTGCCATCTTCAAGCACGTCGGAGACCGTCGGACTGACGTGTCTATGCTCAGTTATGCCTTTGCGGCTGCCGCCAGCATCGTTCATAGCACTAACGATCGCCTGCTATGTCCAGCGCGGCGAGGCCCGGAGTTGTGCCTCGTCCGCACATTCACCAGTCTTTAGCGGATCGGTTTTCGGACCTACCCTACGGGCGTATATGGATGGAATAACATTTCATATTGGGTGGGAGTACGTCCTCGGCATCCTTTGCGCGCTAATAGCTGGGGCGTGGTACGCGAACCGCAGATTTACTGCGCTCGAAAGGTCCATGGACTGCATTAAAAATATACTGCTTGAGCTGAAGAAAGCGATCGATAACGCAAGCACCAAAGCGAGTGGCGAGGCGGCAAGAGATGAGGCCGAAGCCAGCAAGCCGCTCAAGCAACAAACACTGTGGTAAGGGCGAACCAACCGACCCTGCAGCATCCAATGGCGAGCGCCACGGATCGGGAAGACCGTTCGCCCCGCCTTCAACGGGAGCCGTGACCTGTGGCGGGGTTATAGCGGTTGTTGCCTAAGCGAATGGCGGTTCAGCATGGTCGCAGGTTTAGTCGCGCGCTTCTGCTTCACGAAAGGAGATTGCCGCGCCTGACCTCCAAGGGGAAGCACATCGCGCATAGCGAACAGCGGAGCCACCGGGGTCGCGGTGCACGAGGTTAGTGTTGTACGAATGCTGACGCTGAGACCCTCAAGGGCCTTAGCAATCTCGGTCGCCTGCACGCGCAGACGACCGAGTTCATGCGCTGCGAGTACAAATCGGTTTATATCCTCCTTCGCCTTGATCGAGCTAGGTCTCTCGGCTTCAACTATCTGCCTCGTCGCGGCCAACGCCTTTGTGAGTTCGCCATCGACTCGAGCAAGAATGGCTGAGAAGGCACGAGCCTTGAGCGCGATAACTTCAATTTTCGGCGAATCTGAGCCGTCGCACGATTTCAGGATGCTGTCGTGCAAACGCGCAACGTCGGCGGCAACAGACTGCGCCTTGTTGACCTGTGCCTTGACGTGCTCGTTTACTGCTTCCACATCTCCGATGTTGCGGACCAATTGATAGAGTTCGATCACGAGACTGCCGTCAGGTGTCTGATCAATTAATTCATCCGGCGGTACGATTGGACGAGTGATCACGGTTTCGGTCTGGGCCTTCTGGTCGCGCGTCCGTGGGGGTATCCCTTCGTCGGCGAGCTTTGGGACCGCGCCGACTGCTGTAACACAAACGATCACTGCTATCAGGCATATGAGTCCTACGCGCACAGTAACCTCCCTACCAGTGGTGACCTCCGTCGCTCGCCAAGCGACGGAGAAAGTTCTCGCCATCACTCACGCGCCGGCATTGCCGAGCTTTCGCAGATTGCTGCGAATGTCCTCGATCGTCTGACCGACGCTGTCCAACACTCCGAGAAGCTCTTTGATCGCCGCAGCGGCATCTTCAGCCATCAACATTTCCGCTGCGCGCAGCTCCGCTGTTGTGAGTTCCTTCAGTGCGTGATCAATCGCATTCGAGTGGCTGCTAACCGACTCGCGCGCACGCGTAACCTCCTGTTGATATTGCTGGTACCGGCGCATAAGCTCTTGGACGAATTCCGGTCCAAGCGTGGAACGCTGATTGTTAACACGTCCCATCTGGGCCGAAATCCAGCTCTGATATTGGTCGATGCTTTGGGATAGCGGCGCGTCTGGCTGTAATTGGACGCCCAATTGAACCAGGGCATCCCTCAAACTGCGGACCTCAGAAATTCGGCTTTCTACAGTTGTGCCGGACGCTGCTTTAAGACGATCGACCAACCCGGATATCGTTGCCCCATATGATTCGAGCGTCTTTTGCTGGTCCTGGAGGCGTGAACGGAAACTTTCAACTTTCGCTCCATTAGGAACGGCTGGACTAGAGACAATGGGAGCACCACGTACTGTCGGTGTTTGACCAGATGCAGCAAACGGCAACGATCCCACGAGGGCCACTGCTATAGCGACGACTATGTTCAACGATCTAAGCATTGCTACCACTCCCGCGTTAGGCGCTATTGGAGACAGTAGTGGCGAGCAGCGCCGAATTCCTTCGCGCACTACCCCTATCCGCACCGGCGTGATAGCAGCGAGCAGTGCGTATATGGACGATGCATTGAAGCACGGTCGACTCGCGCTGGGAATCGCACGCGAGCGCGTCATTCCGACTCAGGTAAGCAGACCTTCCCTGGTTTAGGAACAACTCCCGGCGTGGTTGCACCATCGGCTTGGCGGTCGTTGAAAGAGCGGGCATGCCAAAGCAGCGGCATCAAGAATTTCGTACGCGCATGCTCGCTCATCCAGCTTCCGTGCGGGCGGCAGGTAAACACTGGGCGCCACTTTGACGATGATTCCGATGATGTCGTGTTTGTCACGCTGCCGGCGAATAAGGCGCCACGCTTGCTAGCGTGGGCGCTCAAACCAACCGGAGCAGACTTGCCTTGAAAGACCACGGATGCGAAAGGGTGCGATAACACCAGATCATACCGGTTTCGTGACATCATACGAGGCGCCCACTGTCTTTGTTCGGCTCGTGCAATCGCCCGTTCGAATAGCTCAATTCTCATCCTGATCGTCCTTGCAGGTGTCCCCTAATTTGGTCGTGCATCTCGCAGCGCGTGCCATCACGTCGATCTTAATGCGCGCAGAAATGCCGGACCGGAAGACTGCCGAATAGAATGAAGTGGCGATCGCCAGCTTGAGGGTGGACGTTTCTTCTTTTCCATGCGCGAGACAACTTCTGCGCTCCGCCAGAGCAGGCGGCAAGCTCGCTTTATCATTGACCACATCGAAGCCTGGATAACACGCGCCATGACTCAGCGGGAGGCGGGCGGAGATCGCATCGGGTTGGTCGCTCACCGTATGAAAATCGGCTAACAACGTTTGCCAACCTGAGTCGCACGGTGCCAATCAGCGCCCTAACAACCGTAAAAGTACTGTCCGGCACAACACGTATTGCGGGATTGTATTCCGGGATTCGAAGGCCATGGGGCGGTCGGTCTGTGCTTAGGTCGAAAACGACAGAGCGGTTGCGCTTCTCCAGCTCCCAGCACCAAAGATCGAGCCGGCGCGCCAAATCCGGAAAAAAGGACAGCGCTATCGGGATGGGAAAGACGCGGCGAGGGTATGAGCAACAAGCTCCGGAGGATCAGTGCTTCAGGAAATCAAAATTGCGGGTTGCGCAACGTATTCGAGCGAAGGCGAGAAACTCGCTGCGCTGAAGCCGATCAATTTCATTTTTGGCAGCAACGGAGCGGGCAAGACAACGATCTCTCGCGTCATTAACGATCCTAGCGCGTATGCCTCCTGCGCCTTGACGTGGGAAAAGGGCCGGATGCTCGTGTCTCGTGTCTACAACAGCGACTTTGTCGCGCGCAACTTCGCGCAGCAGCTTCCCGGGATTTTCACGCTGGGCGAGGCGGCAAGCGACACGCTCGACAAGATCGATAACGCCAAAGGCGGAGTTAAGGCGCTTGAAGACGATATTGCGCAGTTGAACGGCACACTAGGACCGGCGGACGCTTCGTCCGGTAAGCGAGGAGGGCTACGAACGCTGCGTACCCAGTTCGAAGCTGATTGCTGGAAGATCAAGGGCAAGCACGATCCCCATTTCAAGGACGCCTTCACCGGTGTTCGGAACTCTCAGGCGAAGTTCTGCGACAAGGTGCTGGCGGAGCTGGCTGCCAATACAGCGGAGCTCGTGACCATCGGCGAGCTGAAGCGCAAGGCTACGACGCTTTTCGAAGAGGGGCTCGAGCGCCACACGGTCATTCCCCTCATCGACGCGACCGATCTCCTGGCGGTCGAAGCGGTGCCCGTGCTCGCGAAGCAAGTAGTCGGTAAGGAGGATGTCGATGTCGCCGCTTTGATTCGACGACTTGGCAACAGCGACTGGGTCAAGCAGGGCTTGCCTTATCTCGGCCACGGTTCTCAGTGCCCCTTCTGTCAGCAGGAGGTCGAGATCGAGCTTGCTGCGCGGCTGAAAGCCTATTTCGACGAAACTTATCTCAACGACATGGCGGCCATCGTCGCCGCGCTTGAGACTTACGAGGTCATCACAGAGACGACCTTGAAGAAACTCAAAGAAATTGTCGCGGTGGATAGCCGTCACCTGGACAGTGAGCTTCTGCGCGCAGACATTGATCGGTTGGCCGCCCGCATCGAACTGAACAAGCGCAGTCTCGAAGCCAAGAAGCGCGAGCCAAGCTCGCCCGCGACGCTAGAACCCCTTGCAGAGCTGGTGGAGCCGGTTATCACGAGGATCGTGGCCGCAAATGTCTCAATTGCCGCCCATAATGCCTTGGTAGACAACATTGCGACCGAGCGCCACATCCTCATTGGCCAAGTCTGGAAGTGCCTACTCGAGGAGAACAGGGCGACAGTGAAGAAGTACCAGACGGAGAAGGAAGCGCTCCGCAGCCCCCCGGCGGAAACCGACATGCGGGTAATATTTCCGCGTCAGTCCGCCTTCGATTGATCAGATGGTGATGACGCTGGAACGGGCCGGCCTCATCAACAGGCAGCCAACGACTCCCCGCAGCATTGAGCTCCCTCGTTGATCCGAAACACCTGCCGGAACTTGTCTGACTGCCAGACGCAACCCGTCAAAATCACTGTGCAGAGCCACTAGACTAGGTCGCCTCCACTGATCGTCAATTGAATCGTAGCTTTCCACTTCTCGCCAGCGTTCGAGCACGCGGTTGAGATGGTCCAAGATGGGCCAAAGGCTTTCACATTGGAAAACCCGCAGCCCCCATAGGCGACGAACCGGTTAAAGCAAACGAGTGGGTGGGATGCAATGCAAAAGCCGCGTTTATTTAACCATCAGCATTATTCGCGTTTTCCGGGTGGTTATCCGAGTCCCGCGATCCTCGGACTAGAGCGCCCCAACTGGTGACCTCTGTCTCGACCAATCGACAGATCTCGTTCGTGAAGGCGCTCGTATCTTCATCGTCTTTAGTCGTGTCGTATGGTTTGGCGTGACAGACAAACTTTGCCAGCTCATTCCAAAGTGCATTTACGGTTAGCTCGTGCCTTACTGCATCCTCGCGGTACATAAAACTACTGAGGAACGCAGTTGCAACGGTCGCAATTGCAGCCGGGATACCGCGAATCCATCCGAAGTAGTCCAACTCAGGGTATGATTTGGTCCATTCTGCGGGCACTGTGATTGTCGCAACAAGAGTAGCAATCACCCCACTAATGATCGCCACCTTCTGCCACCGGAACCATTTTCTTTCGTTGATTTCAAACCACTCTTCGTACTCGCTTATGCAATACTCGCAATATTCAATCGCTGTTTTGGCCTTGTCTGACATTCTGTTCTTTTCATGCTTCGTCAGGAGCAGAGTTCGAAGTTCTCTTTGCCGCTCCTTCAATTTCTGGCTCTCCGCGCGCTCCGCTTTCCTAAAACCAAACATCGGTTAGTCCACTCATTCCTTTGACAGCAAACCGGGCGAGGCGGACCCGACGCTAGCGGCCGCGCCGCCAAGTTTCCTCGCAGTCGTACTCATCTTGAAGCTGTTTGGCTCATTGGGCACCACTCATCTTGCCCCGCGAATGCGTGTTCCTGAAGCCCCGCCTTTGTCTGCATCGTCCCCTAGTCTGACTGAGTCACAAAACCGCAGGCTCTAGCCGGCCAGAATCAGCGATGGTTGCAGCATGGACCATTAGCCGATGAGGCCGACATGAGCGGGCGAGGCACCAAGACGAGCGAGAAGCGATTTGCGGCATATTTGGAAGGGCTTGCCAGTGTCATCGGTCATGCTGATCGGAAGGCGCCGCTGCGCGACTATTGCGTCGGCCTGATGGCCTGTGGCGGTCGCAAGAGCGTGGAGCCGATGGCGGCGGTGACGGCTCCGGAGCGGACGGCGGCCCAGCATCAATCGCTGCTGCATTTCGTCGGCAGCGGCGCCTGGTCGGATGAGAAGGTGCTGGGCAAGGTGCGCGAGATGGTCCTGCCGGCGATTGAACGCCAGGGCCCTATCGAAGCCTGGATCATCGACGACACCGGATTTCCCAAGCAGGGGCGACATTCGGTTGGAGTTGCACGGCAATATTGCGGGCAGCTCGGCAAGCAGGATAATTGCTAGGTGGCGGTGTCGCTGTCGATTGCCAACCACCACGCCAGCCTGCCTGTCGCTTACCGCCTTTATCTTCCGAAGGAATGGACTGAGGACCGCGATCGACGGCGCAAGGTGGGCATTCCTGCCGAAGTCGGCTTCCAGACCAAGCCGGAGATCGCGCTGGAGCAGTTGCGGTGGGCCTGTGCGGGCGGCCTTCCGCGCGGTGTCGTGCTGATGGACGCGGGCTATGGCAACAACAGCGACCTGCGCACCGAGATCACGGCGCTGGGGTTGACTTATGTGGCGGGTCTTCTGTCGAGCACGACGGTATGGGCGCCCGGCACCGGTCCCTTGCCGCCGAAGCCATGGTCGGGCCGCGGCCGTCCACCGAAACTGATGCGCCGCAACCGTCAGCATCAGCCAGCCGCCGTCAAGGCGCTCGCGATCGGCCTGCCGGCCCAAGCTTGGCGCACCATCACGTGGCGGCAAGGAACGAACGAAAAGCTGACCTCGCGCTTTGCCCGCGTGCGGGTTCGTGCCGCGCATCGTGATTATTGGCAAACCACCCGGCGATTGGAGGAATGGTTGCTGATCGAATGGCCGAAAGGCGAGGACCAGCCTACCAAATACTGGCTCTCGACATTGCCGGAGGATGTGGCATTCCGGACGCTCGTTGAGACGGCTAAATTGCGCTGGCGCATCGAACGCGACTATCAGGACCTCAAGCAGGAGGTCGGGCTCGGCCACTTCGAGGGACGCGGCTGGCGCGGCTTTCATCATCACGCAACGATGTGCATTGCGGCCTACGGATTCCTGATCTCCGAGCGGGAGACGATTCCCCCCTCAGGCGCGCGGCGCGCCCGGCCGATCCCGCTCGCTCGCGTTCCCGCAGATTACAGACCCCGCGGATCTGCCGCTGCGGACCCAACGTCACATTCCAAACTCGATCGCGACGATGCGACGGCGGCTCGAACATGGGCTCGTCCGAACGCTGTCGAGATGTCCTTGTTGTGCGATCAAGTTCGACTACTACACAGATCATCGTTTGTGACGCAGTAAGACTAGACCAGCGTATGCTTCAAAGCCTTCACCTTATGAGTAGCCTGCCAAGTGTCTCGCTGCCTCGAGCGTTCGGCTGCTCGGAATATTTCTTTATAGCCAGCGCGAAACGTTGACTTCCCTCGGCGCCTTGAAACCCTACCACGAGGTCACGGCCCAATTAGCCCGACGTTTAACCGGACGAACACGTCATCAATCGCATGCGCAAGCGCATAGTCGTTTAAAGGGCTGGCATCGTCCTCGCCCGCAAAGTGCAAACCCACGGCTCTGCTTGTAGACTGTTCCACCCACAACGAGCCGGAGTCGCCTTCCAAGCTGAGGGCAGTCGCCGGCGTGGCCTTATCCGGTACCAATCGGAATCCCTGCATCCATTCCGGCCCGTCTCCGAAACCTGTGTAGTCGATCCTATAGGTGCCGGCTACGCCATCAACCAGCGCCTGCGAGATGCCCGATACTGCACCGCTCTTGATCAGCGACATTCCTAGAGCGGGCGCGACCGTGGCCGTTGGCACGACCGCGGTTCCGAACAATTGCTCGCTCAGATCCATGTGGTCGGCGAGCCGTCCGAGGGCAGCATCGAACTGCTCCGACAGGCGGAGCCACCGTTCCAAGTTCGCCACCTCATTAGGGGGGCTGCTGCCTAGGTCCATCGGCCCTGGCTGGTTAATCGGATCCCCGCCGATGCTTCGGGCCCGCCGCAAAGCACGTGCCAATTGCTCAAGAGATAGCGTTCTTGAGTCGTGAGGTCGCGAACTATGGCTCCTAGTGTACCTGTGCTCCGCTGCTTGAGATTGTCCACACTGAGACCCGGCTGGACGAGACGCTGGGGCGCGCGCGGAGTTCCGGCGTGAGGGCTGTAGCCGATCTCCAGGACATCGAGGTCGATGCCATCGATCTTATTCGGCAGTCTCTGGTCGATGGGCAGACGTGAGAGACGCTGTTTCCGGTTCATATGAAATCGAACCGACATCCGGTCGGTACGCTTCCCGTCCTTGAAGGCGAACCCGTAGTCGACCCCGCAGACGCCATCCAGCGACCGAGCCATCCGCTTGGCCTTGCTCAATGCCGTCGCAGCACGAGAAGATGGCGAGCGCACCATTGGCCGACGATCACTGCGAGTTGAATGGCACCGACCAAAGAAAGTCCGTTCGCAATCGTCCGGCGGCGTACGCGGGATCGTTCTGAAGATCGGGCTTGCCGCGAAAGATTGGAAGGAACACTCGTCCCCCTTGGCCCTGCCAGTCAGGCCGCCAAGCGGATCGGTTGTGACAGTTCATACAGTTGCTCACGGTGCCGTTGCCCGATCCCCCATCCGGAAAACCCGCCTCAAGCCACGGATTGAAGGCGATATGCGGCTTTCCGTCCGGCTCGCGCGGCAGGTCCAAGTCGTAGGTCGCGCTCATGAGGAAATTGCGCCAGACCCCGACAACCTTGGCAGGCCGGTCGGCGGCGAAAGGGCCATCGTCGGGTCGGTCGTGCCACCAGAGAGTCGCCCAAACCCAGTCGTCGATCTCTTTGGTAGTCAGATGGGAAGTAAGCGTGGCGTTGAGGCCCTTGAGAATTTTTGTACTCAGTCCTGAGAGGACCGCTAGAAGAGTCATCTTCTGCAAGGGTGCTCACAATGGACGACCATTCGGACGACATAAGACGACCGTTGTCACCGCGTATCGAAGTGTACGCAGGCGCAGGTCGAAAGCGCTGGCCGGACGATTTGAAGGCACAGATTGCCGCGGAAAGCCTTGAGCCGGGGGCGATTGTCACAGATGTCGCGCGTCGCCATGGGTGCCGGCCCCAACAGGTGCACGACTGGCGGCGCCGGGCGCGTTTGGGCCAGTTGGTGCTGCCGGCTTCGGCGGACACGCTGTCGTTCGTGCCGGTGGTATCGGAATCGGCGCTACCGGCGGCCGCAGAGCCCACCGGGTCGCCGGAAGCAGCCGTTGTGACGGTTGAACTCCAGGGGGCACGCGTGGAGGTGCGAGGGACGCCTGGCCTTGCTGTGTTGAGTGATGTGTTCTTGGCGCTTCGACGGACACGTTCATGCTGACGCCGCCCGCGAGCCTCATGATTTACGTGGCGACGCAACCTGTGGACTTCAGAAAAGGTGCGGAGGGCTTGGCGCTGTTGGCGAAGGAGACGCTGGGCCATGACCCGATGAAGGGCGTGGCGGTGGTGTTCCGTGCGAAGCGCGCCGATCGGGTGAAGATTGTCGTCTGGGATGGCAGCGGCCTTGTGATGTATTGGAAGCGGCTCGATGGCAGCGGCTTCAAATGGCCTCCTATCGTGGCCGGCGTGATGCGGATGAATGCCGCCCAGCTGTCCGCGCTTCTGGCCGGCATGGATTGGACGCGGATGCACGCGCCTCGGATCCTGCAGCCGAAAGCGCTTGCGTAGGACATAAAATCTTCGCTGCATCGAGGCGCGAAGCATGGCAGACTCGGGCCCGTGAGTGATTTGCCTGATGAGCTGCCGAGCGATCCCGCCGAGTTGCGTGCCTTTGCCGCGGCTCTGCTGGATCGCTGCGCCAGGCTCGAGCGGTTGCTCAAGCTTGCGAAGGATGCGCAGTTCGGTCGGTCCTCGGAAAAGCTGGACGCTGATCAGCTACAGCTTGTTCTGGAGGACATCGAAGAGGCCGTCGCGGCTCTCGAAGCAGCTGAGGATCGCGCCAATCCCAGAGCCCGCGAGAAGAGAACTGCCAAGCGCAGAGCCAACCGTGGTCAGCTTCCGGAGCATTTGCCACGCATTGTCGAAACGCTGATGCCGGCTGCAACCTGCTGCCCGTGCTGCAAAGGCGATCTCGTTGAGATTGGTCACGATGAGAGCCAGAGGCTCGACGTCGTTCCGGTGCAATACAGGGTGATCGTCACCCGCCGGCCCAAGCTTGCCTGCCGCGCCTGTCATGGCGTCGTCCTCCAGCACGCTGCGCCCGAGCGATTGATCAAGGGGGGACTGCCCACCGAGCGTCTCGTCGCGCATGTAATTGACGCCAAGTATCATTGGCATTTGCCGCTCTATCGTCAGGCGCAGATGCTGGCGACCCACGGTATCGCCATCGACCGTTCCACGCTCGCCTTTTGGGTCGGCTACGCCGCCCAGGAATTGAAGCCCTTGTGGCATCGTCTGCGCCAGCTTCTGCTCGCCTCTTCGAAGCTCTGTGTCGATGAGACCCCGGCGCCGGTGCTGGATCCAGGGCGCGGCAGGACCAAAACCGGCTACTTCTGGGCGCTGTCACGCGATGACAGGCCCTGGGCCGGACCTGATCCACCTGGCGTGGTTTACGCCTATGCACCGGGCCGTGGGGCCGTTCATGGCTTGAGGCTGCTCGAGGGCTATCGCGGCATCATCCACTGCGACGGCTATCAGGCTTACAAGACCATGACCCGAGAGACGCGTGCGGACGCCCTGTCCGGGACGCTCGCCTTCTGCTGGTCGCATCTGCGGCGCCAGTTTGTGAAGATCGAGCGGGAGGCTGCGCCGGCGCCAGCTCCGGTTGCCCGCGAGGCCCTTGAGCGCATCGCCCTGCTTTACGCGGTCGAGAAGGCACTCCGCGGCCGATCTGCGGACGAGCGCCGCGCGGGGCGACAAGCGCATGCCCGGCCTCTGGCTACAGCCTTGAAGCAGTGGTTTGAGGCCAAGCTTGCTCACCTTGCGCAGAAGAGCGACACGGCGAAGGCCCTGCGTTACGCGCTGCGTCATTGGGACGGCCTAACGTTCTACCTTGATGACGGGCGCATCGAGATGGACACCAATGCGGTCGAGCGAGCGATGCGGCCAATCAAGCTCAATGCCAAGAACTCCCTTTTTGCCGGTTGCGACGAAGGTGCCGAGAATTGGGCATTGCTGGCTTCGCTCATTGAGACCTGTAAGCTCAATGGCGTCAGTGCCGAGCACTGGCTCGCTGACGTTCTCGCCAAGCTCGTCAATGGTTGGCCTGCGGCGCGACTGGACGAACTGCTTCCCTGGGCGTCGACCTATACGATGCATACACACGATCCGAGGCTGGCGGCATGAGCCTGAACACGACCGCGGTCCGGATCAAGGTGACCCTCAAGGATGTGAAGCCGGAGGTGATGCGTCGCCTTGTCGTACCCGTCACCCTGCGCCTTGATCGGCTGCATCTGACGCTTCAGGCGGCGTTTGGCTGGACGAACAGCCATCTCTTCGAGTTCCTGGCCGGCGAAGGACGTTGGGGTATACCTGATCCCGATGGAGATTTTGGCCCTCAGCCCATCGATGCCCGCAAGACGCGGCTCTCTAATATCGTTCAGGAGACCGGCGCGAAGACGATCCATTATCTCTACGACTTCGGCGACAGCTGGGATCACGTGATCAAGCTTGAAAAGTGGTTCGACAACACGACAACGGAGGGACTTCCGTTCTTGCTCGAGGCCGCCGGCCGTTGTCCTCCGGAAGATGTCGGCGGTGCGCCAGGCTATGCTGAATACCTCGACGCCATCAGCGACCCCACCCATCCGGAGCACGAACATATGCGCCTCTGGGGCCCGGAGCAGTTCGATCCCAACGTCGTCGACCGGAAGGCGCTTGAGGCCGCTGTCAATGCGTTGTCCGACATATGGAAGCCGCGCCGGCGCACCACGCGCTCAAAATAGACGTCAAGCGCCAATCAAATGGGCCTCAGAGCTACGCTTACGATGGGAAGCCACCAGAACCACGTAGTCGCCTTCCTGCAACGGTCGGCCGAGCGCAAGCTCCGCGGCTCGGGCCAACCGATCGTTCGCCATCGCGTTCTGGGCCGTCTGTGCGTCGAGCTTGACCGCATGGAACGCGTCAATGCCGACTAAATGCGAATTGGGAAACTGCTTGCCTAGAAAGAATACCGACCGGGTCGCGTTGGGAGGAACGTTGGTCTGGTTCGGGTCGACCGCAACGACGCGCGCCCAAGTCGTGAACGGGTTACCAGCGGGACGGGGCGGATTGCTCTCAGGATCCCAGATGGGCAATGCAGTGACCTGGTCCCGAGCAATCGGCCACCACACCGTCTTCAGCGAGATAGCCTCAGACGGAAAAGCTGGAATTATGCGATTGCCGGGAACGACCGAATCCGGCGCACCGTTTGCTCGTAGCGCGTCAAGCTCGACGGTGAGATAGAGCCGATTTGTGCGTACGTGCTTGTAGCCCGCGTAGTTGTAGAGCACCTCCGACAGTAGAGCAGTCCCCGCAGCTTGCGGCAAGGTTCACCGGGGATGACCGACAACTGGGCGGGCTGCTTGAAACGCCGCACGATGCGTCGTGGTCCCACCGCCTGCGGCTCGGGACCGACCTTAAAGACCTCATCTTCCGAGAACCATGTTTCGAAGATCGGGTACTTCCCATCCGGCGTCGTCTGGGTCATGCCCGCAAATACGTTCCAGACGTGGAGGCGCTGCGCAGGAACGTTTGCCGATGTCCGATATTGCTCGAGTGTCTGCTTCTTTGCGGGATAATCGAAACCTGGCGGTATATCGAAGTAACCGACCGGCGGCTGTTGAGCTACCGCCGCCAATGATCCGCATAAAATTGAACAGGTGACGAAACAAACAATCGATCGCAGCTTCTGCATGAAAGCTCCTCGAGAAAATCGGCGCACCGGGCCCAGCTCAGGGCTGATAGCGGCCGTCGATCCAACTCTGGAACAGTGCAATCTTCTCCGCCGACCAGGGGCCGTCCCCACCCCTCGCAGGAGGTGGCGGCATCACCGGCCCGCCCTGCGCCTTCAGTCTGCGAAGAATCCGATCAGCATTTGTCTTGACGTCGCCGTACTTGGAAAGATCACAGAGCCACATCATGTGATTGATGTCCGTCTGCGTAAACAGTGGTCTGATGTCGGTGGCAAATCCTATCAGCGGATTGCCATTTTCGGCGCCAGACATTTCTATGCTCCGGCCAGCTTCGCTAAACTGGCTTATCGTTTGCCACAATCGACTAGCATTTTACACTACGTGATCTAGTAGGCAGTGTCGCGGAGACATTGGCTCCGACGAAGGGATTCGTGATACCAGAGGTCACGGGGCCTGGTCGAGTGTGGCCGTGACGTAGGCGAAAGCCATCGTTGGACCAAGCCGCCAGGCCACGATGTAGCGTGAGGGGCATCAAGCACGGTCGACAAATAGTACCAGCCCCATCCCGTGATCTTGAATGGAGTAAGAAGCGCTTAGGCGCTTCTTACTCCATTCAAGATGGCGCGGGGCTTCGTCTATTCGGCCGTGGTGCTGGACTGGGACACCCGCCGGGTTCTGTCGTGGCGGCTATCGGTCACCATGGAGGTGGCGTTCGCGCCCACTGGAAGCCTTGGAGGGGCACGGCAAGCCCGAGATCTTCAACATCGACCATGGCTCCCAGTTCACCGGGCGCGACGTTCACCCCTCGACTTTTACAATGGCCGACGTCCACACTCGAGCCTTGACGGCGGCGCACCGGATCAAGCCTACTTCACCTCGCTGCCACTCTGCACGGCAGCCTACCCCCGGCAGAGGCTCCACTTATCGACGCGGAGATTCTGTTCAGACAACCGGGACCAGCTCTGCTGGACCCATCGACGCTACCAGACTTGGTAGGTTATTTGTTCGCTCTCCTCAGGTACGATGACTCGAGTGGACAGCCGCCCTTGCGATGGGCGACTGTCCGCATCACCGATCCACGGAGGAAGTCATCATGGAGACCATCGCTGGCATCGCGACGCTTGGGAGCTCGGCCGCCGGAAGCCTCGTCCCGGAGGGCGGCACGAAGGGCACCTACAAATACACAGTGACCTTCGGGACGCCGTTCCCGAAAGCCCCTGTCGTCGTCGCGACACCGCTGCAAGGCACCAACTACACGGGGAACATCGCCGACACGTTCGGGATCGCCGTCACAGCCGTCACAGAGAAAGGCTTCACCGTGAACGTCAACCGCCTCGATGCGCTCAACGGCGGGTGGGACCAGAACCTCCGCCTCCAGTACATCGCGTCCCTATAAGACCAAGGCGCGTGGAGACGGTAGATCCGTTCGGATCTGCCGTTTTTGCTAAATATCAAGGACCGCTCGGTCTCGGATTTGCCATTCGCGCAACCGAATTTATGGGAAGTCCGAGACTTCAATTCAATACATGCGCAATCGGCTCGCCACATGCGGCAAGCTCTTGAAGAGAAGCGTTCCCTGGCTACCAGGGGCCGGAGAGCAGCCAGTCACTTATTTTATGCGAACCACTTTAGAACGGTTTGACGGCAGAGTAACATGGCCCACTCAAGTATTGAGGAGGTCTGCTATGAAGCTCCTTAATCGTCTCGTTCTTTGGGCAGGTTCAATTAGCGTTTCTGCGGCCTTGCAATCACGGGCCAATGTAATGCGCAGTACTATCAAATAACACCAAGGACCTTGGTCTATCCGTACTATCAGGGGGCCAACGCAATTTATCGACATTATCGGCCCTATGATATAAACTCACCTACGTTCTTCCGACGTAACCTTCCTCCTCCAAGTTGGAGTTACTATTCGCGATCGAGTGGCGGAATTTTCGTAAGACCTAGAAACTGCTACGGCCCATACTGCTAACGGTGATTAGTTCCACCATCCACTTTTCTTTTCAATTGAAAATTCTCCAAGCAAAAATACGACCGTGATCCCAAGATAAAGGAGCCAACTGATCTGATCGCGTGTGAATATCGGATCCCTTGCCGCCGTCCAAAAGAGCAGAAGCAGGGTCAACGCGTATGCTATGTGGAAGGGATATCTACGGAGCAACTGCTGTTGTAGGTGCGGTCGATGTAAGCAGAAAATCCAGATGATGAGCAATGCAAGTTGGACACACAGTGATGCGATCGCCATAGCTTAATTATGCTGTTTCGCAGGCATCTTAGCCAGCCGAACGTGTGAACGTGTCCGTTCTGAAGTACCAGCGTAGCGCTTCGCGCATAAGCTCGGATCGAGTGCGGCGCTCCACCTTCCGCACTTGCTCGAGCTCTTCCAGCATCTCGGGTGGCAAAGAAACCGAGAATATTGACGTGGTACGGGACATAAGTCGGAATCTAGCGGTCGCGCCTCTCTGATGCTCGATTGGCGATTTTGCCAAATCGGCAAAACACGACACAGCTGCGAGCTATCTTGCGTGTTGTACTAAGTACGAACAAGTAACACTCGGCTGGGATTTGTCGACGACGTTCGAAGAGGTTGGTGTCAACCGGAGAGTGATATGCCTTGTCAACACTGCTCACAGTAAATCTGGAGGGGCCGTCTATCTTGCGGCCGGTTCGAAATCCGTGAACCGGTCGTTGACGTAGCAGGCGGGCCCCGGAATTTGGACCACTTCTAATTGAAGATTGGTTTAGGTCTGTCGGCGGGAGTAATATGCATTGCATGCACAGCTCTATGGGCGATTCGCCCGATCCCCAACTCGCAGGCCTCATGGGTCACGGCGCGGTACCAGAGGGTATTCGCAATGCCGTAGCTAAGCCGTCAGGCGCGCGCTTTTTCAAGTGCGCACTCCAGGTCAACCCGTTCGCCTATACCACGCGCCACGCAAAGAAATCCGCGTTCAAGACCGAGCAAGAATACAACGACGCGATCGTCAAAGCGTGCCTCAAGGAAGGGATCGAGGTCGTCGGCATCACCGACCACTTCCGGATCGCGACCTCGCAAACGCTCGCCGCCGCCCTCGCCGCCGCTGGGGTCCACGTCTTTCTTGGCTTCGAGGCGAGCTCCAGCGAAGGCGTGCATCTGCTTTGTCTGTTTCCTGGCTCTACCAGCCACAGCGAATTGGAACGGACGATCGGCGCTTGCGGTGTGACGGATCTCACAGCCGAGTCGCCGCAGTCGGACAAGACGTGCGAATACCTTCTGCAGGAAATCCCCAAGAGGGGCGGGATCACGGTCGCCGCCCACGCGTGCAGTCCCTCTGGCCTGCTGACGACGTTGAAAGGTCAGCCCCGAGTACGCGTGTGGGCCAACCCCGATCTTCTCGCAATCGCATTGCCTGGCCCGCGTGGCGACGCGCCAGAGAATTGTCGCGACATCATCGCTAACAAGGACTCGGCGCACGCGCGGCCTCGCATTGTGGCCGCCATCAACGCCAATGATGTGAGCGACCCGGCTGCGCTCTCTGATCCGAGCACGACCACCTGGATCAAGATGGTTGTTCCCTCGATCGAGGGACTGCGCCAAGCGTTTCTTGATTGCGATTCCCGCATCCGCCTCAACAGCGACCCGGCTCCGACGCCGCATACCGAGCTGATCGCTGTGTTCTGGGCGGGCGGATTGCTCGACGGTCAATCTCTCCGGTTCAACGAATCTCTCAATGCCCTGATCGGCGGCCGAGGGGCGGGAAAATCCACCCTCATCGAAAGCTTGCGGTATGCATTCGAGCTTGCGCCCAAGGGCGACGAAGCAAAACGTTTGCATGACAGCATCATCAAAAGCGCGCTAGGGCAGGGCACGACGATCTCGGTTTTGCTACGCTCACCGCGCCCGTCGCCTCAATACTACTTAGTCGAGCGCATCTATGGCAGCAAGGCCCGCGTCCGCGACCAAAGCGGTGAGCTCTTGCAGAACGTTAAGCCTCAGTCCGTCCTCGGAAATCTTGAGGTCTACGGTCAGCACGAAATTTCTGAACTGACTAGATTCCCCGAGAAGCTCGCCCAGTTGCTGCGTCGATTTACGGAACCGTCCACGGACAAGTCGGGTGCCAAGGCCGGTCTGCGCGAGGAGCTGGAGCGCTCACGAGCGGCAATCACGACAGAGGAAACAGAGGTCGGTCGCATCGAGGAGGCACTTGCGGCGCTGCCGACGCTCAAGGAGCATCTCAAGCGATTTGCGGCTGCCGGTCTCGATGAGAAGCTTAAGGACAAGACCCAGATCGACAAGGAAAGTAGACTGTTCGAAACCGCCCTGGAAATGGTCGCGGACGCTGGAAATCTCGCCGCCGACGTTCTCGCCGACGGGACGGCGGATGGACCGATTGTTGGGGAAGATGCCAAGGAGCTTCCCAACGGCGCGATCGTCGCGAAGCTGGATAAGGTCCAGAAGGAACTACTTCAGAAGATCGCTGCCGCAGGCAAGACCATCGAGGCCGCCGTAAAGGACGCAACCAAGGCCGCTGAGGCGATCAAGACTGAATGGACGCCGAAACAAACGGTGGCAAACGAGCTCTATCAGAAGACGCTCAAGCAATTGAAGGCGGAGGGGCACGACGCCGACAAGTTCGTTCAATACAAGAATCAAGTCGAGCGCCTGAAGCCGAAGGAGGTCGAACTCAAGGCGCGCAATAAGGCCCTGACGGGACTGCAAAAGGTTAGACGCGAGTTGCTGGCCAAGTGGGACGCCGCAAAGGCAGAAGATTATCGTGAGCTTCAGAAGGCGGCCCGCAAGGTCTCAAAACACCTGAAAGATCGCGTGCGCGTCAGCGTACGTCCAAGCGCGGCGCTCGACCAGGTGGAGACGGTGATTCGCAAACATTGCTCAGGGAATTTCACTCAACCGCTTGAGCGGCTCCGCGCAAACAGCGACTTGAGCTTAACTGATCTCGGGTCGGCAGTCGCCGAAGGACCCGCTGCGCTTGTTAGCAAATACGGGTTCTCACAGAACGCTGCCGAGCGGATGGCGCAAGGAGGCTCGGCGCTCGCTCTGGAGATTGAGGAGTGTGAAGTGCCGGCCGAAGCTGCGCTGGAACTGAACGTCGGCAATGAGAAGGTTCAAACCTGGAAAGAACTTGCCCAGCTCTCGACTGGTCAGGAGGGCGACAGCCGTGCTCCTTCTCCTTCTCCTTGAATCTGATGCGCCGTTGATAGTCGATCAACCGGAAGACGATCTCGACAACCGGTTCATTGCGGATTGTATCGTTCTGACCATGCGAGACGAGAAGAAAAAGCGGCAATTCATCTTCTCGACGCACAACGCTAATATTCCGGTTCTCGGAGACGCCGAGCAGATTGCTGGCCTGACACCCGTGGTGGAGGGCGGCATCGAGCACGCGACGATCCCTGACCATCTATGCGGATCGATCGACACTCCCGCCATCAAGGAAATGATCAAAGATCTACTGGAGGGCGGCCAGGAAGCGTTCGAGTTCCGAAAGCGGAAGTACGGCTTCTAGCCAATCGCGCGTGGGTGCCCGATGCTAGTTCGCTTTGCCGCGGTGCAGGACCTCCCTGTAGTGAAACAGGAACGATAAAAAGAGATAGTAGTGGCGAGCAGCGCCGAATCCCTTCGCGCACTACCCCCTATCCGCACCGTCGTGAGAGCCGCGAGCAGTGCGTATATGGATGGCGCATTGAATCACGGCCAGCCCGTGCTGAGAACCGCACGAGCGCGCGGCATTCTGACTCAGGTAAGCAGACCTTCCCCTGCTTTTCGGGGCGGCCCCATCCCGGTTGTCGGCCGATCGAAAGAGCAGTCATGCGAAGGCCGCAGCATCAAAACTTCTCTTAAAGGCCGACTGGAAATTAAGGTTGGGTGATTTCAGCAGGTTGTGATTCTTCGAGGCGTTCGAAGCCATCGGAGAAGCAGATGACCTGGACCGAAATCACCCACTGTCAGCATGACAGATGGGAGCTCCGCTGTGCAAGCGATTGCAGGGATGCGGAATGGGCCTTAATCGAGCTGTTGATGCCAGGGCCGAGCAAGGTCGGGCGACCGCGCAAGACCTGCATGCGATCGGTATGGGATGCGATCCAGTACATCGCAGGGCTCCTTCTTTGATCTCTGCGCCGTATCCGTGAACCAGCCCGTTGTCGTTGGCGATCTCGTGTATCGTATACTCGATTTCAGTTGGTTCATCGGGCGTGAGGTCAAGTGCCGCGACAATCGCCCTCGGCTTCCTCGCGGTCGTCTCGCGGACCCTGTTCGCGACGCGAGTTTGTAAGTTGGTCGGCGATGACGCCATGCTGGAAGCGATCATGAATCCGCTGCTTGCCGGACGCGAAGCGCTGATGCGGGAGTACGCCCGAGCGAGGGTGCCAGGACTTCGAAGCATCGCTGTTCGGCCATGTGCGAGGCGGTCGCTGTAAACGGCAGCCATCATCTACCTGTGCATCTTGAGTTACCTTCGATTGCCTCGGCCTGACTGGCATTGACATTTGGTCAATTCCGTTTCGAAGAAGCTCACATCCCATTTCATTGAAGGACTATAAGCCAAAGAGGTGGCTCAACAGAGCCTCTAAATGGCCAAAGGCATCTCCCCGATTACGGCTTCAACTGCCTCATGGGGCACTTGCCCGCTTGACTCGATTCTCCCTCCACCTATGATCTATCTGGAGTTGCGAAGGGTGGCAGATACACCTTCCCAAGTCTCTGCCGGTGTTTGTCGCGCAAGTCGATGATCCCCGACACCGGACTTAGGAAGGAGGTCTTTGATGAACGTAGATCGAGTGGGCCAACAAGTGGTGACGATGGCAAAACGATTCGGTAGAGCAAGCAGAGATATTGTTTTCTCTGATGGGGTCGGCCGGGTCCTATTGGCAGCCTATCTAATACTCTGCGCCATCGCGCTATATCATATGATTCCCCTTCAACCCCGTTGAAGTGAACTAGAAGGGTAACTAAACATTTACCTCCAAGTATCTTCGAAAAGTCGATCAAACCGGTCGACTTTTTTTCTTGGAGGAATGTCGCCGATGATTGTATCTTCAAATTCTTCCGTCGCATATTTTTGAAGGCCGTATGAATCTGATGCCGCCGCCGGTAGTTCTTGTGTCGTCGTTTCAGTGAAGTGGACCCCATGCGAGCACCATGAGGGACCGGTTTGTTATTTGTATCCTGGACTGCTCCGACTTCCTGATATCACGCTGCGATCAGCACTAACTACTTCGCCAACGAAAGAGAAAGCGCTCGAGGCTTCCTGGAAGGATACCGCTGTTGAACCCATGCCGTAGCAGAAACGCGAAGCTTCCAAAAGCGACCAAGATCTCCCAGGTCGCCATCGCTCCCAGTGCAGTCGAAAATATCAGGGCCATGGCGAGTATACAGAGCGCCACGACCAAGCAGGCCGAGTAGACAGCAGCTTCAAACTGAAAAAAGTGCGCATCGCTGTGCAGTCCGCTCTGACCGGCAGGTTTTCCTAAACGTCTTAGCCAGCGGAGAGGAGTTGCGGTTAGCGTGGGCGTCACCGCTACCCAAATGAGTCCCAGGATCACCAGCCACCCCTTTCGATATTCACCGAGCATCTCGTTGGACTGTGTGATCGAGTTCATTAAGAAGATGAACAGGGTTGACCACACAAAAACAATAAGAGCCTTTGCGTACCTGATCACGATGACTCTCACGCTGATGTTCGTTTTTATAAGAATTGCGATAACCCTTGCCGCCTGCGCAGAGAGCGAGTGCAATTCAACAGATGCAATTCCGGCGGCCACACGGAATAAATCGGGCTGATTATCGCTCGGCGGATAGGGCTGATTCTCGATGGGCAAGGAATCGGCCATCTTCGGAAATGTTTTTCTAACATGCTTGAGTCGAATGTTCTCGCTGTGTGCGGCTTCGCCCCCGGGCATAACAATGCTTAAATTCTCTTTGGCAAGTAAGTCGTCGAGCACTAGATCATGGCCAGGTTCGTCCGTCGCCGGTAGGATCGCTCCAATGGTGAGGAAGGGGAAAAACTTCTCTTCGGTTTGTCGGGCTTGAGGGACGAAATACAACTCCACCAGTTGCTGCAGAAGCAAGTAGAGTGAGTGGATGGGAATAACCAAAATCAAAGCGAACGGAAAAGCCCACATCATGTCAACCGGACTGCCTGCGGAAATCTGAGCAATCAGTACCTTGAGCACTGTGCTGATCGCATCGCGGAGAATGACGGGAAACAGGGCGAGCAATCCGGCCCCTCCGATAAACGCGGCGGCGACAGCGTGCATAGTCGCCAATCGGGTCTCTGCCCGCTGAAGAAAAGCCCTGAGTCCCCCTGGATCCTCGCCTGCCATCACATTTACCTCAAGAAAAGGAACAATCGGCATTAGTCGGCTGGCCGGATTGTATTGGGTAAACTAAACGCTTCATCTACCAGGAATGACGGCTCACAGAGCCGCAAAAAAGACATTTTGAACCATCTCCTGCATTAGTGATGATGCCGTTCGATATGATTTTCAGTTCTGTCCGAGGGCAGTGGCAAGCAGGTCTTCCTGCTGACCACAATATCTACCTCCACAAGGAAGTCTCGTTCGATCCGAGCCGGAGAACAGAGTGCATGGCCCACGAGACGTTCTGGATTATCCGCGAGGTCGAAGAAGTCTCAAAGGCGGTGGGCTGCAAATACAACCGGATCAAGACGCCCTAACAACTACTCTGGGCCGGAGTACGCAACCCGAACCGCTCAAACATGACCATCCAGAATACCCTCAGGCGCATCATCGAGAGCTATTTCAAGATTCTGGGCAATGGCGACACAGACGACATCGTCGGGAAGTTCGAAGGCAAAGACCAGCAGCTCTGCGCCTCACTCTTCTATTGGGTGAATGACGGATCGCACAGCGCGCACGACGATCTCTACGTTTCCGTGGAGAATAGCGTGGTAGACCGATATCTTAACGTGTTCCGCCGGATATTCGAGAAAACGGGTCACTGCGGACACTATAAGATGATGATGGGCGAGAAGCCCATCGATCCCACCCGAAGCGTGGTTGCCGTCGCCGCGGTGGAGGCGGCCGTGTAGTCTCAGTTAGATCGCGGTTCAGATTAGTCTTCCAGTAAGCGCGAATTTCTCCGCACCTTTTGCTTTTGAGTGCTCTGATGCATGAGGTGTCCACCAAAATAAAATAGGTGGACACCTTGTGATGGCAGCGGATGATCAGAAACTGCGGGTCAGGCTTGTTGGCCGGAACGGTCGCCGGCGCTACGAGGCGGCATCCAAAGAGCGTCTTGTCACGGCCCGCCTTGATCCTGGGGTTTCGGTATCGAGGCTTGCGCTCGAACATGGGGTCAACGCGAACCTGCTTCGGAAGTGGATCAAGAAGCACACCGCGATCAGGTCGCTGCCGCCGTCTTCACGCCCGGCGTTCATCCCGGTTCAGCTTGAGGGGTCCGCCGATCGAGCCCTGTCGCGGCAAGACGGCGTGGCGACGGTGGATTTGCCGGCGACTTGCGATGAAGTGCGTGAGCCGATCAACTTCCGGGCTGGCATCAACAGCCTTGCGGTCCTGGTCCAGGAGGCGATGGCGCTCGATCCATTCACTCCGGCGGTTTTTGCGTTCTGCAATCGCCGTTGCGACCGGATGAAGTTGCTGTTCTTCGACCGGTCCGGCTTTGTGCTGGTCCTGAAGCGGCTGACCGAGGACAAGTTCCGATGGCCGCGCCGCGGCGGGATCGACGGCCTCCCAATCGGCGAATAGAGCACTCCTGGATGCATAGAAGCTCGCTAAGGTGGCTGACGAGTGAGGCGGACAGTTTCAGGGCTTCGCGGAGAGAAAGACGCTAGCAAACTAGGGACGGGCTGGCGCATCAAACTCCAATGGAGTTTACTCCCATTCCGTTGCCGGATGAGCATGCCAGCGGACGCAGCGAATAGGCGTTCGGTCCCCGCTGATGGTGCTTCTGATCAACCGCCCGCCTAGCCAGCGCCAGCATGCTTCCAGGACACCAGTCGCAACAGCGTTCCGAAGAAAAAGTGCTTCGTTAGCCAAATGAGCGGATGCTCAGTCGTGAGCACCGTCATATCGTGGTCGGATCGAAATCGCGAGGTGTCCATTCCTCTCCGGGTTCTAGGTCAGCTAGGTCAATTACATGGCCCGTGCCTTCAACCGTCCACCCTCCCATCTTGGCCGCCCCCTCGTAGGTGGCCATGCGCCGGGAGATAACCACTTCATCTGTAGCGATGTTGTAGAGCTTTACTTTGTAAACGGTGGTCCTGGCCATCTCTATTTCCATTTCCTCTTGGTCTGCGTCGTGGGCATATCCCCGCACATGGATCAGAACTAAGTTGCCCTGCCTGGGCAGCGGCGCAAGCCGATCGAGGATGTGCTGCGGGGCTCCTTCTTTGATTTCTACGCCGTATGCGTAAACCAGCCCATCGTCGTTGGCGATCTCATTTATCGTATACTCGATTTGATTTAATTCATCGAGCGTGAGGTCAAGTGCCGCGGCAATCGCCTCGGCTTCCTCGTGGTCGTACTCATCTTCTTCAAGCTGTCTGCTGCTCATTGCACATCACCCATCATCCCGAATGCCCGTTTCCTAAAGATCAACTTCTCTGCATCGGCTGCCAGCATAACCTCCAACGCCTTTACATAATGAGTGAGCGGTGAGAGTCGATCGAGTATCCCGGGCGGCGCTCGCGACTGTGGCATTTGGCGAGGCTCGGTATTCTCAGCGAGTAGGAATCAGTTCACGTCTCGAAGGTAATTCAGCATACTGTTGCACGCATTCTCGGCCTCAGCGAAGCTTTGGAGCGGCCAGCCGAGAATCCTGATCGAGCCACGGCTCTGGTCAAGCGGACGCCACGAGGCGACGTAGCCCGACCTTCCGCGGAAGCCACGACCAGTCGGGCTCTGGAAGCTGATCACGAACGAATAGCCGTCGCTGATCGCGCTCCATATTTCCATGTCTTCGGCAGCGCGATGGAATTGCAGGGGCATCAGGCTGCGTTCGCCTGGTCAACCCGAGAACGAAATGATTCGGTCGAACGACATGACGGATCAATACACGACAGCTCTCGCCGGCAAATTGCGCTTCCCCGTCAAACCATGGCATAGATCTGGATTGCTAGCAGCCCGGCTTATCCAGCCAGGCTTTGTAGCGCCAAGAGGGGGCATGCGGCGCCTACTAGGATTGGCGGCTGTCCAAACAATTAGCTACGCCAGGGACACGCCCTCATGCGAAGCAAATTGAGCCTCGAAAATGCGTGTAACGTCGCGAATTGTAACAGCCAGCGCGTGCTCACCTACCAGGACTAGTTGTTGATTAGAGCGACGGAGGCATGCCAACATTGCTAGCGAAGCTGACGCTGGTCAAAGCGCCGGCTTGCGCAAAGGCAGGGGGCGTTCCCAAATAGTAGAGGAGAGATATCATGGATCGTTCTGTCGCCACCATCGCACTAACGTGTCTGGGAATCGCCCTTTCCAGTGTTGCCGTCGCACAGGCGGCTAGACAGGATAACAACACCCTTCCAGGGCAGGAGCGCGCTCTCAGTGTTGCGCCCGGCTCAGTGCAGCCGACCAGAGGAGTCGTGTTTTTAACAGCGGCAATCAACTCAGACGGCAGCATAGCGGGCTGCTTCGGTTGCAACACCGCGAACACCAAGAGGTTAGGGGCTGGCATATATCAGATCGATTTCGGGCACAACGTACAAGCAATCAAGGGTTGGAGTCGGTGGGTTCAGGCGGACACCTTGACGATCGGTGCGGAAAACGCTTGGTGTAACACTGCTGATCGGGCCGGCAACGACAATGCGGTTTGGGTGAACTGCCAGACTAGCAGTGCGCCGGTTGATGCATCCTTTTTCTTGTTCGTCGCAAGGTAAAGCGACCGAGCCGCACGACGCTTCATCTCGCGCCGGATGGAAGCCGTGACGCGGCGGACGAGCCCCGAGATCCAGACCCTGAACCGATGCGGGTGGTTGTGGCCGCGGTACCCTTTGTCGAATGGATGCGGTGAGCCTCCACGCCAGTGAGCTTCTCCATGTCGGCGACCACGGGGCCGAGCGTGTGCCCGTCGAAGGGATTGCCGTGCAGTGCCCTGGCATGGAGCACGAACTGTCCACCCTTCGGGAAGGTCACGGGGGTGGCGATACTTGCCTTGCATCCGAACTCGTAAGGCGCGCGGGCTTTGCCCTTGCCGATGCACTCGACCTCCGGGGCATGTGACGCATAAACCTTTGGACCGCGCTGATGCTGATACTGGCTGCGCACCCGCTGCGCCAGATCGAGCAGCGGGCCGAAGCGAGCTCCCAGCACCGCATCGCCACCAATCTTGCGGTGGATCATCATGATGCGTCAGTTAGGCGCCGGCCGCCTTGTGAGACGGCCGGCCTCTTGTGCATTCCGTATCAGGCCGCGAGTGGATCGCTCAGGAGAACGCCGCCCAGGGATGCCCAGCCGGACCACGGTCCGGAGTGCGGCTTATCCTGCCAGATGTGCCACAGCGCGTTGTCGGTCCCGCGCGCAAACGCTTCCAGCCGGCCGTCGCTGTTGGCGATCACGGCGGGATCGCTGGTGATATGGCCGCCAAGCGAGGCCCAACCGGACCACGGACCGGCATGCGGCTCCTCCTGCCAGATGTGCCACAGCGCATTGTCGGTACCACGGGCGAACACTTCGAGACGGCCATCGGAATTGTCGACCACGGCCGGATCGCTGGTGATGGTGCCGCCGAGCGAGGCCCAGCCTGACCACGGTCCGGCATGCGGCTTCTCCTGCCAGATGTGCCACAGCGCTTTGTCGGTGCCACGGGCGAACACTTCGAGCCGGCCATCGGAGTTGATGAACACCTCGGGGTCGCTGGTGATCTGGCCGCCAAGCGAGGTCCAGGCTGACCACGGACCGGCGTGCGGCTTGTCCTGCCAGATGTGCCAGAGCGCGTTGTCGGTTCCGCGCGCAAAAACCTCGAGCCGACCGTCGGAATTGATCACGCCCGCCGGATCGCTGGTGATCTTGCCGCCAAGCGAGGCCCAACCGGACCACGGACCGGCATGCGGCTCCTCCTGCCAGATGTGCCAGAGCGCATTGTCGGTACCACGGGCGAACACTTCGAGACGACCATCAGAATTGTCGACCACGGCCGGATCGCTGGTGACGGTGCCGCCGAGGGAGGCCCAGCCTGACCACGGTCCGGCATGCGGCTTGTCCTGCCAAATGTGCCAGAGTGCGTTATCGGTTCCGCGCGCAAAGACCTCCAGCCGACCATCGGAGTTATCGACGCTGGAGGGCGAGCTGGTGAGAGCGCCACCAAGCGAGGCCCAACTCGACCATGGACCTGAACTCGGCTTTTCCTGCCAGATGTGCCAGAGCGCCCTGTCGATTCCGAGGCTGAACACCTCCAATCGTCCATCGGAATTCTCTGTCACTGATACCGAGTGGGTAAGCGCCGCTGCTGCATTTGTCACGACAACCTCCAATTGTATGTTTGCAATGAGGAAAAGATCTACCTCACGCAATTTAAAGTAGCATTCTTATTCTGTTGCCCACAAGACGGTCTCGCGCGAAAGTGATCTGCGGGCTCAAGTTCCCTGCATTCTCATTCGCGTTTACTGCAGTGAACGAAGCAACACTTTGGTTGCGCTCACACCACAGGTCCCTCCGCGGCGCGAGACCGCGTAGTGATTCCTCGGCCGGTTTTGATTGCCGGAGATCCGCCGCAAGGTCTGCTACCAGAGATCGAAGTGATCTGCGAGGAACGCCGCGGAGGCGTGCTGGCGTGCCGTGACGCGTGCGTCGGGGCTTTGGCCAGCCAGTTCTCCTGCGCCGCCGTCCCTTGATCAAAAGTGCGAAAGATTCTGGACAGTACCCGATCGAGCGCTACCAGATAAGGCAGGTATGACATGTTGAAGGTGGTGGTACCCTCTGCAGCTTGCTGAGTGAAACTGAGCGGCGAGCCACTCAGCACGTAGAAATCCTTTCCGGGAGATATCGGATGACCGCGACTATACACGAAGACGAGAAACGCGAACGGCGAACACGTGGGCCCGAACTGGCCGAGGCGTCACCCCCTGGAGCAGGCGGCGCGACTGATCATCTTGGAGAAAAGGCCGCAGCTGCATCGCGCGTTTCATTTACGTTTCCGCAATGGCAAAAATCAATCGAAGCGACAAGGAACTTGTTCGCCGCGTCACTGAATGACACGTTAAAATTGGCTGCTTCCTCTCTGCACGACCAGGCTGCTTTTCTGAGAGCTCTTGCCGACTCGAAAACCCCGTCTGAGCTACTGAAGTGCCACCTGGATTTTGCGGAGCAATCTTGGTCGAAATCGTTCAGCGAAGGCTCAAAGATATTGGATCGTTTGAAACACGTCCATCGGCCTGCGGTAAGTTAAGTAATCGGCCACGCGTGAAATAGGGCCGACGGCGCGCATTCCCTCCGGACCCCAATCCCGAACTGAAATCCCGACCCGGTCTCGTGGAAATTGTCGCCATGCTCCATAAGTATCGCCGCCGCCCCCCCAACAACAACGGTATAGGAACCACCTGCTCGGGGAAGCGAAAATGATCGATCGGCGCGTGCTTTGGTTTTGTCTTGGTCTTGGCCTCTGTGTCGGCCTTGGCGTATGGTTCATTTTGCCGGGTGGGCTAGCCGGTAAGAGCGACGATGTTCGTACGAGCGACAATCCGCTTGTCGATAACGTCAAATCAACCTGGCGAGCGCAGGATGGTGAGACAGCGGAGCAAATCTTCACTAAGGTCTCAAAGGTAGCACACTTCATCCCCAGGGGATGGGAGGTTGGTCAAAAGACCGACTCGGGCGAGCGAGTTATCTTTTCGTGGGCCAAACACCGGACCGATAAAACAAACGAAGAATATACTGTGACCTGGGAAGTGGCGCCCGATGGCACCGTGAAAATTGTGGCGCCGTATGCAAAGCCGATGGAACTAGGCTGGCAGGCGTTCGCACTCTCGCTCCTTGCGCACGAAGTGACAAACGACGAAAGCGGCGTGAACCGTCACTTTCTGCATAATCCCGCCAACTTCAACTTCGTAACCACCGCGCAGGGCAAGTTGGGCGATCTTCTGCGGCGTGGCCGCTGTTCTATCGACGAGCCGGTTGGAGTGCATTATTCGCCGATGATAGATGAGCAGCAAACCGTGAAGGGCGGGCTGTGGCGCGTCGGGCTTTCGGTCGACTGCAATGTTTCCGGACCTAGTTATTTCACCCGCGACGGAGTCATCATTTTCGAGAAGCGCGAAGGGCAAGATTGGGAGCCAAAATCGTTCTTTGCCAAGGTTATCGCAACGTATGCACCCGGCTCTTGGTTTGAGCTTGCCGACCCGAAAGATCAGGAAGCGTTCGAGGCGGACAGGAAGGTGTTGTCAAAATGACGTTCGCTGTTGATCCTAAGTGTCTGCGCTTCGTGCCGCACGTCTCGATCTCGGCAACCAAGCGCAAGTGGAGTTTGTCGGTCGGTCGGGCGAGGCAAGGTTGCAGACCAACACGGTTGCCGCGCTTTGACGTTCCGGACTGTTGTCATGTAGGACGCATCGATTATCCAAGCCCGCTAGGCGATCGTCGCGCCGAGCCGCGATCGCTCCGTCTCCGTACCCCCGACCAGCTCCGACGGAGCAATCGCCACTGGCGTGCCACTTCAGAGAAAGAATGGCAGCTTGAAAACAGCCCGCAGTTAAAGGGCCGATTGACATCCATCGATCCTTTCGACCTTTCGCCGCTGCCATTGGTCAATCAGGGCTCACTTGCTCGGTCGCCAGTTCGGTCTCTTCAACGCAAAAGCCGCCATATGGCGGCTTTTACGTTATGCTTCATCACCTTTGCCGTATCGCCTTTGCTAATAATACTGCGTGGTTGCCCACGGGTTGCCCAAAAAGTGATAAAGCCTGACTAATCCCGGCTAACTTGAGTACGATTGAAGTCTCCAATTTTTGGCTCTACTTCTAGTCTTTCCTTCTTTTTGGTCCATTTCCAAGCTCAAATCAAAGCTCGCAGACCAGGGTTCGATTCCCCGTAGGGTCACAAGAAAGATGGTCTACGTTTGTCGCGCGACGCTACGATTTCGTCGCTAGAATCAAGCGTATTCTGCCGCAGAGTTGTTTTGACGCGCAACGCTCCTTTGGATCTCTTGCCACCGGTTGCCCACGGGTTGCCCAGAATCCGTCGCCATCATTGTCTTTGGGTTCAGCATTTCGATGGCTGTCCGGAGCGTGGACGGCGCCACATGGGCGTATCTCATAGTTGTCGTTATGGTGGAGTGTCCCATTAATTCTTTGATTGCCGGGAGTGGCACTCCGCGCATTGCGAGGTGAGAAGCAAACGTATGGCGAAGCGTGTGCCAGCCGATGGTTCTAAACCCAGCCTTCTTGCAGAGTTTGCGGATCGCGTAGTGCATTCGGTAGTTGGTGAACGGGCGACCCTCCGAGCCTCGGAACACGTACCCGGTATCCTTTTTACGCCGGTAAAGCATCGTGTACACATCAATGTCGAGCGGTATATGCCGCGTGCGGTTATTCTTTGGCGCGACGAGCGTCTTCCCACGATCATCGTATGAATGTCTCACCGCAACGGTGCGCGTGAGCCAATCGAGAGATGACCACTGAAGGCCCCTGAGCTCTCCTTGCCGCATACCTGTCCGCAGCGCCGTCAGAACCAGTTCGCGCACTAGGCCATTGGCCTGGGAAAGGAGCAACTCACACTCTTCCGGCGAAAGATAGTCAATTTCGGGCAACGCCCTTTTTGGCCATTTGATCTTCGGTGGCGCTTCCTCAAGCTCCAGCCACTCATATGCGGTGAGAAAGCACTTGTTCAGCACCGTCAGGCGATTCGTGATCGTCTTGTTGGTGTACCCTTGCTGGACCTGCTGAGCTTTATAACGTTCGATGTCGTGTCCTTTAATTTGTCCCACCGGCTTGCGACCAAAGAATGGGAGCAGAGACGAAGATAGAATGTACTTCTTCGACAGTTGCTCAGAATATTTGTTGTTCGGTCTTACATAGTCGTCAAACCATTTCACCGCGAACTCGGCAAAGGTCAGGTCCTTCGACCGTAGCGCTCCGAGTTCTATCGAATCGCCACGTGCTAGCTTTTGTCGCAAGGTAGCTTCGTACGCTTGCGCACCGGCCTTTGTGTTCTCAGGGCTACGTTTTCTATATCGTGTGGAGTTGACCGTGAAATCGACCCACCACGAGGTTTTTATCATTCGTACTGTCATATCCGTTATTTATCGATTGTTTCGGTCCGCTGCCTCGCCAAATACGAAATGATGTCGTGTTTGGCGAAACGAATGCTGCCGCCCACTTTGAGGAAGGGAATGCGTCGCCGCTGTTGCAGGCGTCGCACGCTAGAAGTGGAAATCCTCAGTAGTTCGGCCACTTCAGCGGTGGTCAATAACTCAGCATCGGCTCTGAAACAGTCGGGAGTTTTCAAAGAACCATACGGCGCCGGCGAATTATCATCGCCGGCTGGCATCTCGACTCTACCATTGTTGGGAGGTTTGAGCATGTGCACATGTTGCGCGCCGACTGGAACGACGGCCAGGCGCGGAGCCGTGACCACAGGAGACGTCCGTGAATCTTAGGCGGGCTTCCACTGGAGGCTCTGCAATTGACCCGCTTTCGTTCGTGAACGACTTGTCTAGCCTGGGCCAGAGACCTTCAGTAAGCCAGAGGTGGGAGTCGACGCGGGATTATCGCTGTTGAACTGCGTTGCCGGAATGAATGTTCGCAGCCGTCGTGACGTGGGCAACGGGCGTGATCGTCATGGCGATTGTGACGAGCTTGAAGGGCCGCACGCAGAACCGACAATTGCTTATGCGCCTTCAATCTCGGAAGCCCTTGTTGGCCTCGATCATGCCCGCCGTGAGGTGACATGATCGAAGCGCCGGTAGTCACCAGTCGATTTCCGGTCGGACCAAAGCAGCGTAAGCGGCTCGCCGTGATCCGAGGAGGGCAGCACGGCGGGCCAGCGTCCGATTGCCGTTCGAGACTGCGATACCGATTTCCTGCCCACGGCTTTGCGTCGCCCCTTCGATGCGATCAAGAGCACCGAGGTAGTGCCAGAAGATTGTTTGGTTCAATGCCGTCGGCAACAGTCTTGAGGTACTTTCGACCGTTACTGCGCTCGGCAACTATAACCTTGGTGCGTGCCCCAGCGGCATACGTCCAATAATCGTGTATGCGCTTGTCGATGTTGTAGATTGCATCATCAATAAGGTGTTTCCATTCAGCGCCTCCGATCGCGTCGATACGTTGATCTCGATCGGCTCCGTCAGGAACATGACAGGTAACTTGGTAGCTCGTCATTAGATCGGCCCCCTTATGGCTTATCTTCCGCGCTTCTTGGGTGACGCCGGCGGTTTGACCCGAACCCGCTCGGTCTCGGTGGTCTTCGGATGGTTGTCTGCGTAGCGCTTCGTAACAAACCGACCATCCTCAGAATCCCGTCGCACTGTCTTCTTGGGTTCTTTATCTCTCGAGCTCATTGTTATCTCCCGCTGCAATCATTGAATTATCTGCATGTGGACTCATGACAGCCGTAAACCGCGAAGCTGCCCTGGGGCAGCTAACGTGCATTAGGGCAAGGTGCGGAGGCTCAAGGAGCATGGGCGCCACCTGCCTGTGTTCGCTTGGAAGATACACCAGGTTGGTCCTGAATACAACTCCAGCGTTCAAATGCCTGCTTGAGCAGCTCGCGAGAGTTCATGAATCTCAGGCTGGGAGTCACAAGGGCATTCGAACCTTGAATAGTGAACGTACCGAGTGGGGGCAAAATCCTGCGTGACCTGCAAACTGAAGATGGTCAGCGCACTTTGAATAATATCAGAGTTCGCCGGCAGCGCTTTGAGCCAGAGATGGAGACGAAGGAGGGGCTGCTCGTGCTCGCCGGGCAAGGGGCGCGTATTCAATCTAATCTATAGAGCGCGAGGAGACTGTGCGCGATATCAGTCGCCTCTGCTGTAGTGATCTCCTCCCGTTCGAGGACCAGTTGACCTGCAGCCTACCAGTGGCGCTGCACGGATGGCACAATTCGCGTCGCGTAAAGATGCCCGATCCTATAAGGATTGAGGAGAGTCCCGTTTTGAGAATAGGGGCTCGGCTCTTGTGTGTCCATAACCGGATCGAACATTAGATTGACGCCAGTATCCGCCATTGGGGCCGGGCCCATAGTAGCTGTCCGGTGCTGCTCGTTGAGGAATGAGATTTGAGCTCACTGTCAAACCCTGCTGAGAGCGCCGTCTCACTGAAAAACAGTTTCAGTATCTTCGCGTTGGTGGATCACGCGGACGATTTCGATCGCATCATCGGACACCCGATAGAATACGACATGTGGATCTATAACGATTGATCGTAGGCTGGGAATGAGATCGTCGCGCAATCGGCCAAGCTCCGAATGCTGAAGGAGGCGGCTACAGCTCTGCCAAATTGTTTGTCCATGCGCATCGGAAACATCCTGCGACCACTCGCGGGCGCCGTAACGCAACAGCTGGATGAGATCATCTTCTGCATCCGTAGACCAAACGAGCCGCGATTTGTTTGCCGTCATGCAGTTCGGGCGCGCTTGAGAATATCTTCTATCTGCAATTCACGGCCTTCGTCGCTCTCGAGCGATGCAATACCCTTTTCAAGCTTTGCGCGGAGCTGGCGCACCTTGTCGACATGCAGAAGCAGCTCCTCGCCGATCTTGTCCTGAGTCGCTTCGGGAAGTCGTGCCACTTCTGCCATCGCCTCTTTCAAAAGACTTTTCATATGATCAATATATCACAATCGCACACTCGCGCAGAAATCGCGTCACCCGCTTTGGAGCGACTCGAAGGCTTCATGAGAAACTCATCAGCTGGGAGTCGACGACGACGTTACAACGTTAACTGGTGACGTGCCGCATGGGCACAAGAACTACTCCGGGAACTGCAAACCGAAGATGGCCAGCACATCCCACGGACCATAAGCGTCTCCGGCAGCGCTTCGAAGGAGGAGGCTTCTCGTGCTCGCCGGGCAAGGGGCGCGAAATCAATTCATAAAGCGCGAGGAGACGATGCGGCGATATCAGTCACCCCCGGTGTAGTGATCTCCTCCTACCGAAACTTCCTTGTATATGCGTCGAAACTCTTCGAGCCGCTCGGGGTGTTACGTGGTGACGGTGATGTGCATGATCGGATCCTACGAAACGAGCTTGCGAACCATAGACCCGGGATTGTGCCTCTGATGCTTCGTTTGTGACGCAGTAAGACTAGGGCGCGCCGCATAAATCGAGATTGATCGGTGCGGCTTGCTCGATGTCCGCTATGCCCTCGATGCCGACCAAGTATCGCAGCGCAGCGAAATGTCGCGATGGGCCAATTCCGGGATCCGCGTCCTTGCTCTTGTGGGCAAATGTTTGAGCCCGCCTACCTGAATTCTTGCCCATATTTGAGAGCGATCGAGTTGATCTGCTCCTGCGTCAATTCCTTTCGCGGTTCGTCGGGTCGGCTGCAGGTTTCGCGAAAGAAACCATCGAGGCCTGGGGGTGCCATGATCCACAGCAGAACCAGTTCCTGATCTGGACTACTGAAGCCATGCCACGTGTTCTTGGGTATGAAAATCGTTCCACCTCTTTCGCAAGAGTGACACACCTCATTGAGTGTAACCGTGCCACTGCCTTCCAGAACGTAGAAAACTTCGTCCCTGTCGAGGTGTCGGTGAACCGGAATGCCTGACCCCTTGGGTAACTGCTGCGTACCAAGGCCGAGATTGTTGGATCCCGTTACGGGGTCGACCATGATGAAGATGTTGCCGCCATCACGAAAATGGATCAGGTGTTCACCCTCGCTGGCACCAAGCACATAACCCTGCGGCACCGGGCTGTTCGACTTCGCCGCGATCTGCTGGCTGTTTGGCATGCGCCTGCTCCATTGGTCGATTTTCAACAATGAGAAAAGCTACAGTAACAGAATGCTGCACCACGAGCGACGTCCGTGGCCAAGACGGCTTGGGGTCATTCTCGACCGGGTCGAGCTAGCAGCAAGTCCGGCAATATCCGCCGTGCCTAAAAGCGGAAGTGAATTCAGAGCATTGGCCTCTCCGCGACTGGCTGTTGTGGGCTGCGGACCGACCCGAACCGGAGCCTTGAAATCACGAACTCAGTGACCACCCATCGGACAAGCTAGGGAAATCCGCGTCGCGCCAATATTAAAATGGATGCCGACGAGATGATCATCCGGCTCCCTTACAGCCACAAGACGGTCAACAATGCTTTCTTCGCGCTTGGCGTCTTCCCCAACGGGCGCCTTGAAGGCGTGATGACGTTCGGCCCGTCGATGCACAAAAGCAACATTCAAGGGCTCGAGAGTTTACGGTCAAACAGCCGCGACCTAAGCGTAGGAGCGGTGAACGCTGAGCTGGCCTTCGACTATTTGCTACGCTTGAAGCGACTGTCGGCGCGAAGGAACTTGGCCTCGCAAAGGAAACGTTGGGAGTGGATACGGAAGACGGTGCGCGGAACATTGTTTTCGGTACCGGCAAGGAGAATGGTGCAGCATACCCGGCCTTCTGGGAGATAAATGATACTGTGGCGAATATTGTGATCACGGCGTAGCGATCACTTTTTGCGGCGGCCGGCGTAGTGACTTTGGCAGATCGGGTCCCGCGCCAAACCGCATGACGATGTCTGGGCGACGCTGCCCGATGCCGAGATATGAGGCAAATTGCGTTCTCAACGCCGCCACCTCGACGGGTTGATTGATGAACGCATACTTGAGACCAAGAGCTGTCACCTGCAGCCCGAAGCGTTGGCATGAACGACCCACCGCGACCCAATGAGCTCTGTCAGCGGCATCGGCGGTCAGGATGACAATGCCGGCCGAGCTTTCGATATGCTCGCGATATTTCTGGTTCTCTCCGCTCTCGGTGAAGAATAACCGAAGAAGCGGCCGCGCGATCCAACCCGGCAAAGCGAGGTTGCCGGTGGCGCGCGAGAACAAGCCGTCCATCGCCGTAACCGCGTCGGCCTCGCTGAAACGCATCCAACTCACCAGTTCATCCATGAAGGCCTTGTCGCGCATTTGCGCCGAATTGCCCTGAAGCACGTAGTCGATGACGTTCGCGATTCCCGTTTTGTCGGTTATGAAGATTGCCGACACGCCGGGTTCTGCGCAAGCCTTCTCGAGTAGCGCCAGGCCGCCTTCCGGTCGGCCGTCATACTTGGCGCGCGTGCATTGGCGTACAGGTATGGCTTCAAATTGCGTCGACTTGACAACCGGTCCCGGCTCAAGCCCCACGGTAATGGCGTCACCGTCGACGCGGGGGCTGGCCCTGAGTCCAATGGCGGACGCCGCCAGCACGAGGTTCTCCGTCGCGCATCCGAGGCTGACGAATAGGTGATGATCGTCCGGATCCACCGCCGGGCACCTGCGTGCATAGTCTGGAGTAATGGTGATCCGTGTATCGCTCGCGTTGAAACGCCAAGGCTGCGTGTTGTGGCTGTTGGCGGCAAGGCTGGCAAACCGCACGAGTTCCTGATCTCTTGGTGCGCTCAGCAACGGGGCTCGAATCTCGCGTGCAACATCCTCATAAGTCATGGATGCTGCCGCCGCAGGCGACGCGTAGTTCGTGGAGCTAGCTTCGAATCCAAGCAGGGCGCGCAGAACGTCTCGACGGTCGAACGGCATGGCTGGCGCCTTTAGAAATCCAAGTGAGTGTAACCAAAGGATGCAAGACGGGCCTTGATCGGGATCAATCGAAATGTCCACTGCTGGTCGCAGCTGCGTCGTTGCCGGCGACGTCCCCCGGGTAATTCACCCCGACGCGACGATAGAAATCACCTTCCTGTCTGATATCGAGCATGGCATTTGGTCATCGTGCCACGTGGCCGATCCGCTATGCTATTGCGTTATGAAGAGCGGATCAGCGCGGGCACACCGTCCGATTGCCGTTCGAGACTGCAATACCGATTTCCTGGGCTTGATGGGAAATAAGTGCGACATTGGCGGTGCCTGGTTTGAAGGCCGGACCGAACGTTATAAGAAGATCGTGCGTCCGCGTGCGGTTCACTGACGCCAACGTCGACCCGTCGCCGGCTGAAAAACGGACCAGTTTCCAGACCGGGTTGATGGTGCCCGAAGAGATCAGAACGAACTTCACGTGGTAGGACAGTACGTCCTGCTTGAACGTATCGCCGGCATCCGTGGGTAACTGAGATGACGGGAGCGCTAGCTCGGACTGTAGCCGGTCCCTTAACCATTCCGAGATTCCCAAGTGGCTTTCCAATAAGAGCGACGAACCATGGAGTGCGGGCCTGTCCTGATCACAGGTGCCGCCCGAGAACTTGCGGAGCTTGTCGAGGTTCCAGTAGGTGCCGAACTTATCCTCTCGCGTACCTTGGGACGAAAGTGTCGCTCCGAGCCCGAGCGACCGCGATTGACCATCCGTCAAAGGATCGATAAAGGAAACGCCCGGATTCAAGGCCCCGGTCTCGTCGACCTGAAGATCAACCGTCGTCTGTGCTCCCCACTTGGCCGGCAATAGTGAGTCGTTGTCGTGCACGGCCTGAACGATGTCGCAGTAGATCTTCTCGCGTATCTTGAACTCCAAATAACCACCCGCCGTAAGCACCGGTGTACGAGAAGTCTCCCAGGCTTCTTGCATTTGGGGATGTGAGTCCCGCATCCGGCCAGGGTTACGGATATCGCTGTCGCCGCGGCGGCCGACGTGCTCGCCCGTTTCATGATTATCGCTCCAAGCGTCACTGCTGCTGTTGCGACTTCTTAAGAGCGTCGAATAGCGATTGAAGAGGTATGCCGTTGATGCTGAAATTCTCGAAGTGCGCCGCGCAGGTCCACAGACAAGACGTCCGGCCGTCGTTCGAGCTTTTCGCGACGTTGCAGAAAGCTCGGTCGCAATTAATCTCGTGCGCTGGAAGAATGTCCTGACAAGCCGGCTCCTTCTGTCTGGGACAAAGGATCGGGTCGGTGCGAGCCGAATTTGCTGCGTAGCACATCAGGAGTGACGCGACGATCAACGATCGATACATTGTAAGCCCCCAACTGGCCAGCCCAATGCTCATCAGGAGAAGTTTGACGTGCTCCCGCCATTGGATCAACAGCTAACGTTGGTAGTTGATTTTTGAGCGCAGGCTGGCGCTGACGCAATGGGGGTCTGCCAGACGTAGTAGAGGCGTGGACAGACGGCCTCACTGGACGAGCCGTAAGTGGAGTAATGCAAGAATCGTTTCGGGCATAAAGAAAGCTTCTGTCTGAAGGAGCCGAGCCTTGGTTGCCATCGTGCAGTCCGGGCGCGCTTGAGAGTATATTCTATCTGCAATTCACCACCTTCACTGCTCTTGAGGGGTGCAATGCCCTTTTCCAGCTTTGCGCGGAGCTGGCGTACCTTGTCGACATCTAGAAACGGCTCCTCGGAGGTGATGGCGAAGGAGGAGGCTGCTCGTGTTCGGCGGGCAAGGGGCGCGACTTCAACCTATAGAGCGCAAGGAGACGATGCGTGATATCAGTCGCCTCTGCAACGGTGATCTCTTCCCCCGAGACCTCTTTGTATATACGACGAAGCTCTTCGAGCCGTTCAGGCGAGACCTGGTGGCCGATGGGTAGCATACCCGATCGAATATACTTGTGCCTCGGGTCTTCATAGACCGGACATTGTGACTTCATCGGTGCGGTTGGACGAGTCGACCAGGTGAATACCCAAACCAAAATACTCAAGCCCCGATCCGAGATGTCTCCGCATCCAGCTCCGCCGACGTTGAGAGAATAAGATGTCGACGTCAGAGCTGATTTCATCAATCCCCAAGAGGTGTGACTGCACTCATTTCCGAATTCCCGTCCAGCTTGTGCAGTTTGTCTGTTACGTCGCCCTTATAAAAAAAAGCCCCCGCTTAAGCGAGGGCTGGACAAACCGTCCGAAGCAAATCCGCACTGATCGGGCGTCTAACAGGCACATGCTGTCCGGCAGGCCATCCGATCTTCCCCGCACCGATGCTCCTGCTGCTGGAGCATCAATTCGGCTTGTCTAGATGGGGGCGGTCACTTCTTGCCTTATCAGTACTCGGTTGCGAGCATGAGCGTCAGCACGCGCGTCGTCCGGTTAGGATCGCTCGGATCTTCTGATCCGAACTCACAACGTTCATCGAAGTAGTCGATCTTCCAAAAGAACGTGCGATTGACCAAGTCGAAACTGCCGAAATCGTGCTCTCCGTACGGATCGTTGTCTTCTGTGAATTGAGCATAAGCAGCAACCAACTGAAGCGCCTTCGCAGTCACCATATCGGGAAGGGCGGCAACGCCGCACGTGAGCATGATTCGTCCCCCGCGGAATGTGCGGCGGAACTCATCGTTGAGAACAGCGATCTTATTCATCATCGCTCTCCTCCGCATAGTGATGAACGTTTCTGAGCTGCATGACCGGCCTCCTAGATGAATCCGGCGAGCACAAGCACTGATACAACCGTGTTGCCGCCGCAGGCTTCGCAAAACCCCTGGTCCTGATCAGGCTCCATTGTTGCAATGTGGTCACATCCTTCCGTCATGCAGATGGCCGGACACACCGAGTCCTTAAGTGCGACGGCTAACAGAAGATCGTCGAGGCTCTCGTAGCCTTCGACATCGCAAAGTCTCATCAGCTTTAGCGCATTCTGGGAAAGAGCAATGTTGGACATCGTGTCCTCCTCGCTACGAGCACCCGACCCATTCGGGTGCTCGTTCGCGAGGCGGAGCGAGCGTCCACTACCGAGCGAAATCAGAAGAAATGCTCAATCGATCGTATGGACGCTCGTCGCGATGCCTCCGCCTCGCCACCGAAACCCGGACACGCATGCAGGTCCCGGATCGCAGGGCGGAACGTGAAAGATCAAATCTGCAACGATTGTCGCGGCTAACGCCAATTGAGTAGAGAGGCGAAATCGTGCTCCTAGGTCACGACGCCGACGTGACCTGGGAGGGCGTTACACCCTCTCTGTAAGTGCGTATGGAGCGAGAAGATGTGGCTCATGTCACCCGGAATAACACACTTCGCCCGTACCGATCACCGCAACGACCATTGCGCCTTTGGAATCAAGGATGAAGACCGCTTCTCGCACATCTACATCATCGGTAAAACGGGTACCGGAAAGTCGACTTTAATCGAGACGATGGCGCTCCAGGACATTGAGCACGGATGTGGACTTGCTCTTATCGACCCCCACGGCGATTTGGTGGGGCGCGTCGCGGTTCAAGTTCCGACGAGACGTGCGTCAGACGTGGTCTACTTAAACGCATGCGATCCATCCCAGCCGTATGGCTACAATCCCCTGCGGCATGTCCGTGAGGATCGGATCGCGCTCGCCGCTTCTGGCTTCATCGAAGTGTTCAAGAAAATGTGGCCGGATGCATGGGGCGTTCGCATGGAGCACATTTTGCGAAATGTGCTGATGGCGCTGCTGGAGCAACCGCACGCCACGATGCACGACGTGCTGCGTATCCTGTCGGACCGAAAGTTCCGCGCCGAGATTGCGCGACACTTGAAGAATGAGACGGTCAGGACGTTCTTCATAAAAGAGTTTGAGCGATTCTCGTTTGGCTATCGTGCCGACAGCACAGCGCCGATCCAGAACAAAGTTGGCGCCTTCCTTTCAGATCCGATACTCAACAGACTTCTGACTGCTCCCCAGCATGATCTCCACGTGCGGCAAATCATGGATGAGCGCAAAGTACTGCTGGTGAACCTGGCCAAAGGGCAAATCGGTGAGGACAGCTCGTCGCTCCTGGGCGGATTGCTCGTCACGACGCTCGGGCTTGCTGCGTTTAGTCGCGCGGACCTGCCCGAGTATGAAAGACGCCCCTTTTTCGTCTACGTTGACGAATTTCAAAACTTTACGACGCTCGCCATGGCGAATATGTTTTCAGAGCTTCGCAAGTATCGGGTCGGCTTTACCGTCGCCCACCAGTACCTTCATCAGCTTGAACCAGACGTGCGCCACGCGGTTCTGGGAAATGCCGGAACGATTATTTCGTTCAGAGTTGGCTCGGAGGATGCGCCAAATCTTGCTCGGGAGTTTCAGGGACGATTTGATGAGATCGATCTATTGCAGCTACCGAATTATCGCATCTACCTGAAGCTTATGATCGATGGAGTCCCCTCGGCGGCTTTCAACGCGACCACGCTGCCTCCGATGAGGCGGTGAGCCTCGGAGGCAGGCGACGAGCTAGCTCGCAGACGGTCGTGTTGGAATTGGCCCGAAGGAAGGAAGAGGTAACCCCTTGGCATCGCTGTTAATTCGGCGCTTTATCCCCTGGGTCAGTGGCTTGGACACGGCGTCAGGGGGTGTCTCCAGGGGCGTCTAAGGGCTTGCCAAGGCAGCGAATGCTGGCGCCTCAGTGGCGGTCTACCAACCAGTTCGGCATTGCCGATCGCTTCAACTTCGCCGGTATCGCCGGGGAGTGTTCGGTGCACTGCCAGCTTGATGAGATTGTCGCATGGGCGCACCTCCTTGCACTGTGCCGCGTGTATTCCGCGGGGGAAGTTATTGCGAACAGGCCGAACGGCCGCGTGTTAAAACAAGGCGGGCAACTAATTCCCGTGATCATTCGGGCAAAAAGGCCGACGATTCACAGCCACTCCAAGAGAAGGCCAAAACTAGCCGCCGCAACTGAGCGTCTCAACCTCCTGATATAGCCTTCGAAGATGATCGTCGGACATGTCGATGATGGGCTCATACATGAACGAGTTCAAATGGATGTTCTCCGGGGTCATCAACATCACTCGTTCAATGATCGCAATGTTGGCGGTTTCCGTCCCGAACTGCTTTTTGTACTCTCTGAGCAGCTTAGGGGTTTGGGCCGAAGTTATACCAGCTAGCAGCTTCTCATCCTTTATTCGTTCGGCCATGAAGTGTTCAGCAGCGATTCGCGTGGCTATCGACAAGACGACTTTATTCTCGAAGTTCATACCTTCCGTCGCGTCGAGGCATTCCTTGGCGGCAGTGAAAACGTCCGACAATACAGAGCCGCCGCCATCGGGCAGCGTTATGGTTGAATGGAACACGCGATTGTAGACCTCGGCTAGTACTTTCCGCGTGATCGTAGCGCTGTCTGTCTTCCAATGCAGCAAAGATGTAAGTGTCCCATAGTCGGCGTCAGCGTCGCCTTTCGTGAATTCAACAAGGTTACGGATGAACGGTATGGGGGCAACCCGGTCATTCCATTGGATGAAGAAGGCTTCAGAAGTTGGCTAAGGGTACGGGGGAAAGCATCGAGCCGCCGCCACGAGATCACGTCTCAGATACGATACTCTGCAAGCGGCTTTGGCCGGCGGAGCGTCACAGGTGATCGCTGTTGTCTAAGCTCATCGCTACATGAATTTCCGCTAGCAATCCAAATCGGACCGCTTGGCAGCCAGCCTTTCCCTATGATTTGATGCCGCGTTGGCTGCGCGGCTCTTTCGCGGCGCCTGGATTTAGAGCGATGCCTTTGAACAATCACCTACGCCGATTTTGGACGGACCCGCCTTACCCATTCGAAAATGGGCAGCGCCGCCATTACCGCCCCGCCGGATAAAAAAATATCAGCGGGTATACTATATCACTTCAGCCGAGCACGCGCTCAGCAATATCGTTTTCGGCCGTATTAAGGTGGCACGCTTCAGCTTGCTGAACGATCCATTCGAACTATTAGCGCCGAAGTTCGCGAGCTCGATCCTGCGGAAGTCAATGAGCAAGTTCAAACGCGAGTTCGACGAAATGAACGGCGTCGTTTGCTTTAGCGGTGACTGGGTAGACCCGGTACTGTGGACGCACTATGGCGCCAGGCACACCGGAATTTGCTTGGGCTTCAATGTAAAACGCAACATCCTGCGTAAGGTGAAGTACGTCACCGATAGAATGACCGAATTTTCAGGCGACTCAGCCGACCAGGGTTTAGAAGATGCAATCATCGAAACCAAGTTCGCGAGCTGGAAGAACGAGAAGGAGCATCGCATCCTCGTACCGCTAGAGAATTGCACCGAGGAAGGGCGATTACATTTTCTGCCGTTCGATAACGAGCTTCAACTAGCCGAAGTTATCATCGGTGCGCAGTCTTCGTCGCGGTCTGAGGAATTGCGAAGGATTGTTGACAGGCACTATCTGAGAAACAACGCCACAACGTTCAAAGCTGAAGTCCTTCAATATAGTTCCCCTGGAGCCGAGCGTGCCCCCGGTTTGAGATAACCCGCTTAGACTGTGTCAACAGGCGAGCCATCTCTGGAGAATTGATTCCTTGTCCGAATCGCTAATTTCGCTTTAACTAGCCGACGGCCTTGCGGGAGGTGCTGCAAGATGAGCGAGCAAAATCATCACGAACGCGAGCGTGTCTCTGTCGGCTGGTCCGGTTTCAGCGTGGAAGGTAAGATTTCCACACTGTTATTCTTCGCTCTCATCGCTGCGCTCGTTATAGGGGCATTCGCGACAGGCAAAGCCTCGGTGATCTTAGATTCTTGCTTCGGCGCTAGGCGGTTTTGGTAGGCATTGGCGCCTTGTGCTGTTTCCAATCCACTGACCGGGCACGGGGAGAGATCCGCTTGCCGTTGCTACGAGGAAGCCGCTCATCGTTGGGACCCCGAGCTGATCTCGCCCGGCCTCGCGGGTACCAAGTGTGAGGAGCGAGGAATGCTTCTTCGCTAAATGTAATGCCGGAATGGCAGCGGGGCACCTTCCGAGATTGGTGCGGCCGTCAAGATTTCTCCGACAGCGTCCGCGAACCGCAACGTCACAGGCAATCCATCAGCGAAGAGGCATGCGTTGAAGTTCACCTTCGTTAAACCCATGACGTCCGCAACAACCGTTGAAAGATTTGCTTCTCCCCGCGCTATTTCTATAAGAAGTGGGTTCGGCGTCTCACGGCCGGGATACGTTCCAAGCTGGGGAATGAAACCACTTGTCCAAAGCAATGCACGCCTTTGGCTGAGCCGATAGGTCGTGCCACGTAGGATTGGCAAACGACCCGTGGCAAACAGCTTCATCTCCTGAGATCGAGTTATCCGTACTCCGACTAGATTTACTCTTTCGGGAACAGCTTCACGAAAGCCCTGCCACTCTTCGTTGCTAAAACGAGTGCGGCCGTGGATGAATAACTCTACAGGTTCTCGCTTGTGCTCGTCATAGTAGGATTGAAGCAGACTAGACATCAAAGCCCGTGCTTCAACTCTAGGAAGATGAAACTCCTTCGTCTGGCCGGAATACCAAGGGCCCATTGCTCCCTTAAAGACTAGCCCATCCCCTGAGTCTAAGAACATCTGCGCCCCGCAACACGCGTTGCCCTGAGTGGTATCCGTCGTGTTCATCTTGAAGACGAGCCCAACATAGCAGACACCTTCGCGAACGTTGGCTAGCTTCCAAGGTCGGCCCCCACTCTTGAAGTAGGCGGTAGTGCAGAGATTCCACGCGACGCTAGCGCCATCTTGTAGTCGCCTCTGGGAGGCGTCGTCAATTTCGCCTACTAGAAGGGTGCTCTCGCGCACAACCTGAACAACAGCCCGCGACCTAATTAATCGCGCCTTTAGCTGATGATGAAAGTTCAATTCGTAGCGGTACATCTCCGCTTCGTTCATTTCCTCGGAGAACAACGAAGGTTCGCGGAATAGTCGCCGAGCGACGCGGGCGCCCATCGAAGGTTTGGAAATTATCGCTTCAGCTTTGCTCAGTCTGGATAGTGGTCGCCCAAGTCGCCAAACCTCGTCCGGGATCACGACGAACCAAACGTCCACTTGCGCGTCGTCATCTCGGAGTTGCCTCCTAATTGAACGTTCAAACAGAGAAACGGTGTCATAAATAGCTTTGTGACGGTCACTCTGGCGGATCGCGTTTCCGACGTCAGTTGCAGATACGGCAAGCTCAGCAACGGAGTTTATTGGCCAGGGCGTGCGGAAAGCGGCCTCAAACCCTGGAAACGCGAATTGGCGGGATGCACTGTTAGCCGGAGCGGGAATGAACGAGCCAACCTTCCTTAACCATTCCCTGAAGATAGATACGCCTTGTTGCGTCCCTATCACCCCTGCACGAATCTGGGCTGGCTTACGATGATCAGCGATAGGTCCGAAGAGGAAGAGACCGTCGCGGGGATCCTCCAGTTGCTGCCTAAAGCCAAACTCTAGTTTCGGCTCCGGCACGAGTTCGATCCGATCGGATTCAATCATGCTTCGCTAGTATCCTGCATATCTGAACCCAGATCGTCCATTTCGTCCGAGACGTCAAAGTCATCATCCGAAAGCTCGTCATCATCCGTCTCGGTGTGACCGTCGATGATGTCTTGATCACTTTCGAGAGACACAGGGGAGACGAAGCTTAGGAGTTGCTGGTCAAGCTCTACCTGCAAGCTCGCGTCCAATGTCAACCTGTTTGGCGAAGAATTTAGCCATGCCACAAATCCAATGAGCAGATCGCGCCAACGGTCGTTCCACCAACTCTTGCAAAACCGTCTGCGCAGCACATGCATCCGCTCCTTGCTGACAAGCGGTGTCTGCCCGTCAGCCGTAAAAATCACGTGCTGGCGAAGTGTATATCTTGGTTGAAGTCCAAGGCTAGGGCGGGCCTCGACCGCGAAATGCCAGAAGACCTTTCTCCGCTCGCTCCAGTTCACCATCACCTTCCTGCGCTTTTTCTGGTCGGAGTCAAGGAAGGTGACTGTGTTGCGGTCCAAAAGATTCGACGGCATGTACCAAGCAAGAGAGTTGGAGGCCATGGCGAAGCTTCTGAGGCCTCGGTCAGCCATTTCTTTGTTCCAAGTTTGGCGCAACATGCTGATCGTTATGCTATGCGCTTCTCGTGGCTTCACGGAGGAGGCATTCGTTGAGTGACCAGTCAGAAAGTCTTCAATACCGACCTTGTATCTTTCGGTCAGTATATCAGGGTGATCGGAAAGGGCGAATTGCTTCGCGTCAGAAAACGTCCCGATGAGGCGAAGATGCCTGAACGAAGGCGTTCGCATGGCGGCGGCTATCGCATCGACTTGCTCTAGGGGCGCCGCAACGTCGTAATAGTATACGAACGGCGGAAGCTTTCTGATCGCCAACCAATTGCTCGTCAACCGTTCGGGTTGATCAATCACGCGATTGGCGTGGTTCTTTTGCGAGACAAAATTGAGGACGCTAAGCCCCGCGCTGTCTATCCGAGGCACTCGATCTCGGGCAAGGACATCTATGATCGCTTTAAGTCCCGATGCCCAGTTCTTATGGAAGTCGATTATGTTCTTTCGGCCGAGATTGGCACGCACTTCAGCGAAAGGTAGATCATCAAGTCGCACTGGCAGAACAAATCGCGTGAGCTGAGATGCCCTTTCCACCCGAATCGCTAGATCAATTTCGTCGAGGACGCCGGAGGCCGATTGCGAAGTTTTCGATAACACCACTATGACTTTGGCGCACCGATTACGGATGCAATTCTCAATGTCCTCCCAAAATCTGTCGCCGGCCGAAAGGTTGTTCACATCACACCAAACGGAATATCCGCAAAGGGTGAGTTGTTGAGCAAGCCATACTGCGAATTCGTTGTCTTTCGGGTTCGCATGACTAATGAAGACAACTTCACGATAGCTCGGTGCTGGTACGGCGCTTGCAGCAAGCGGCACTCTAAACACGTCCCAGGGCTCATCGTTCTCAGAAGGCAATGCGTCCAAAACAGCAGTGATGTAATCCTCAGAAAATTGATTGTTCTCAACCAGTACTGCTATCGCGCCATCTTTCGACGAAAAAGAAAGAGCGTCATTAATCGCTTGTCCAATGCTTTCGGGGGATGAACTAGACTTGTTCTGGCGATGAATGCTCGTCAAATCGATATATTGTGCTCCAGCGGCCTGGAACGCTTCAAAAGCAGCGCGTCGCGTAAGGCGACCGATGTCAAATCGGGGAACGCGGCGAATGTCTAACACGTACTTTGGCTTCGAGCCGGCAAGTGTTGTTGTTAGCTCATGTTCAGTGACGTGCTCGCAGTCGACGATGACAATCAGCGAAGGATTCGCGCTGGCAAACAAAGTGTTTTGCCATGCTGGTCGAGCAAAAGAGTTTTCAGTCAAGGGCTCCGCAGGGCCGGAGTCGACCAATTGAAGAAAATTAGCTTTTGGTCTGACAGGGCGGCTCATCATTTTGACTTCACTAGAGCTGATTCCAGTTCCACGTAGCTGACACCATGAAGGTGCCATGGCGAGCCCCATTCCGGCGTTCCGATTTGAAAGTTGCCTGTGGTTGAGTCTTTCAGGTCTCGATCTTTGAGGAACGCCCGCTTGTAAAGACGTGGAGCGACTCCTGTGAAGGCTCGAAACAACACTTTATTTCCACCTTTGCTTGGCTCCCTCCAGTCCTTCGCGTTGATCGTAATCGCGTCCGGATGAAGTGATAGGGCTTGGCTTTTGGGATACGGCTCAATGTATTGCACCTCATCAATGCCTGCGGCGACGATGCCTCTGGCGCAATAGTGACAAGGGAATGTCGTCACAAATAGTCGGGTCCCGATCGTAGTAACGCCCTTCCGGCCGGCTGAAAAGACAGCGTCCATTTCCGCATGCACTGCCCGACTAAATTCCAGAAGGTCGCCGACGCGGCTCTCGCGCAGGTCCAATCGCAGCTTATTCTTACGAATATTGTCGAGAGCGTGTAATTCTGGAATGTCTTCAATAAGTTTGTTGATGATGGTATTTTGTTCTCTTGTGTTGCTGCAATACTTCCCGACCTTTTGGAATACACAGCGGTGGTCGTCCTGGTGAGACTGAAAGGATTCGCCGTAAACGCCCCCTCCTGCGCGTGGCACTTCATTTGTTCCGGTGGCGACAATATTTCCCGTGGCGTCCAGGAGTGCGGCACCCACTTGGCGCGACAGGCATGCGCTCTGGAGGGAAGCTCCATATGCGTCATGCATTGCGGTTTCCGAAATGGTCGGCCGAACAACGTCTGCGACGGTCATGATTCGGATAAGTCGTGATAGATTATCGCTTATGTCCCAATCAGGATTCGGTTCTTGCCCTTCGAGAAATTGGTCGGTCGTGTTATCGACGAAGAAATCGGCCATATGAAAAGCATCAGAGACACGTTGCCCATGCTTCTCGATATCGCGAGCGTCTCTCCTCATGAACTTCTCTGCATCTCCCGCGCCCGCATTTGTGTATTTGTTTACTATGCGGTTCTGGCGAACTTTGGCCTCGCAAACGATTCCCACCAAAACGAATGCGTCCTGATAAACGCGTCGTAATAGTTCGACTTCTGCTGGGTGCCTGATGGAATCGAGTATGTAGGCGCGTCGCACACCATCGGGAGGAACCGGGTCTTCGCCCGGATTACAAATACCAAGCTTAGCCGCGCGGGTGAGGCGAATCACATCAACCAGACGTCTCGCAACTATTGCGTAATCGCCGCCTGCTCGCATCTTGTCGCCTAGGTCTTGAAATCTCGTTGTAGTAGCTAGGTCGTTCTGCGGAGTGACCGGCACGGTCTCACCGGAGTTTATTGCCCAGTCTTCAATGACTTTGCGCGCCTTCAAGATATGAGCTTCATACCGACCGCCAGGCAGTGCTGGATTTTCCAGGAGTGTTTTTAAAGTAGTTGCGATTTCGCTCGTGCCCGAGCCGACATAACCGACAACTGCAAACACGATCTCGTTGCTGGCTTGTTCTGCAACCAGCGCTTTGGCCGTCTTGACGGATGTGAAAGAAGCATCCAGAGCTGAGCTTACCTGCGTTTCCATTTGCGCCCCGTTGAATGATCTAACGAAACTTCGAATTGTAATGTTATTCTGAGTTGAAGACGGCGGTTAGCCCAACTTTTCCACGAGGAGCGCTTGGAGCGTTACTCCGCGCTCGCTAGGCGACCAATCGAACGCCTACGCAAAGCGAGGCCCTAATGGCTGTCGGCGGTAAAGGCGGCAAACAACTTGTCGCTAGCGGGAAAATTAGTTATAAGGATCAAATAGTTGATCTGCTGCCTATGCAATCCTTTCCTGGGCCCCATACTCTTCAAAGTATTTGATTGTCTGATCAATTCAGCAAGGTCAAAGCTCGGCGCTACCCAATTGGATGCAATGCTGCCTGCAATGTCGCGTCCGTGGAAGCATTCGACAATCGACCTCGAGCCGGGTGCGTGACAATCGGACGAAATATGTCCGAAGCTCTTTGTCGAGGGTCCAAAGGGCACGCTTTTTACGCCGACTTGGGGTATGGCGGCAAACAGGTCGTGCAGTCGGCGCCCATAGTAACCGTCCGGACGTCTCACAAGGTACTCGGCGCGCTTGACTCCCCTCTGGTGTTCAATATGAATTGGCATGCCGGGTGGCTACGGTGACCGCGGTCGGTGTGCCAAAAGCGAAGCTCATCTTTATCGAGGAGAACTACAAGGGCAAAGGCGAGCGCACCAAATCCGAGACGCTTCGCCTCCTTAACCGCTTAGATTTCCGATGTACGCTCGCTGACCTTGACGACGCGACGATTGAGCGTGAACTTGGGAAGCTCGCCGACGTGCCCAGTGAGCAACTTCACGCATTCCGCGCGCTCCGGGCGATGCTCCGCTGGTGCACGAAACCTCCCCACCGCTACATCAAGCGCAGTCCGTTGGAAGGTTATCCTGCACCTGGCAAAGACAAGAAGCGTAGTCGAATTCTCTGCGATGCCGAGCTGAAGAAAATCTGGCACGCGTGCGAGGGGTTCTTCGGCGATATGATCCGCCTCATTATCCTGTGGGGATGCCGTAACGGCGAGATCGGCCGATTACAACGCGCCTGGGAAGAAAAGGGTGTGCTCACCATCCCGGGTGAGTTCACGAAGAATGGGCGCGCCCACGCAATTCCGATCCTTCCGATGGCGCGTGCTATCCTCGATCGGCAAGAAAAGATAGGTGATAACTGGCGAGACAAAACCATTGACTATTACTTCCCCGGTCACATCAAGGGTACGCACTTCAACGACGGCTCTTGGGGGAAGCTGAAAAAGGAGCTCGATAAGCAATCAGGCGTAACCGGATGGCAAGTACGAGATTTGCGCCGCACGTTCCGCTCGACCCTCGCGCGCCTAGGGATCGCGCGTGAGATCGCCGAGATCATGCTCAACCATGTGACCGGTGGAGGCAAAACTGATCTTGATGAAATTTGCGACCGGTACGATTACCTGCCTGAGAAGCGAGCGGCGCTGAAGAAGTTGGAAGTTCACCTGAAAAAGGGTAAGCATGCGGCGTAGGCCGCCGGCTGGCCGGTTTGTCCGGTTACCGGCTAAACCTCGTCGGGCTTTTCGGCCTTCGGCTTAACGATCGCCGCGAGCACCTGGCGGCGTTCTTCAATGATCCAAGGAGCGTCCTTGTGGATCTGGATCAGATTTTTGAGGTTCTCGATTTCATCATCGGTGAAAGCCATCACCCCGTCTTCACCGACACCGACGACCCATAGCTGGCCATCCTCGGTGTCCATTTCTTCGGCGGCCTCGAACAGCCATCCTCGTCTTCGCCGAGCATCTCAGCGACATGGCTGAGAGTGAACACGTGGCTGACCTTGTTGACGTGCCCCATCAAGCCGCCTGTGCCGCAAGGCCTTGCTGTTGCGCGGTCTTCCAGTTCCAGGGCAGCAGCTCATCGAGCCTGTGGGCGGGGTGGGTGGCGAGCCAAACGAACCCGATTCACGGTGGCTCTGGTTTGTCATTTCGTCATTTCCCGCAATAGGCATGGAACAGTCGCTTCGGGATTGACGCACCCAACGGCAGCTACCGCGGTAGCTCGGCTGCGACGTGCTCGTGCTAAGCCCGAGGTGCACGCTTAGCTGGAGTTCAAGGAGTTTGAACCACGCACTACTTGGCCGACTCGCCTGTCCTGCATTTGCCGACGTAAGCGACGTCCGATCCATCGGCGGCAGCTTTACAGGCGTTCCCGTAAGTAGTGCCATCACATCCACAAACCGGCATATATACTTCCGGACAAGCTTCCGGCCGTGGCCGGCACACACCGAAATGATCGCCGAGTCCGCACCGGGCTCCCTCAGGATAATGACACCATTGGTTCGGGTTGCATTGTATACCGAGAAAGCCACCACAAACAGGCGCATCAACCGACTTGCCATTTTTCTTCAGTTCAATAGCTGAAGCCTCCACGCTCCAGGAAAGCAAAAGAATACCTATCAAAGCGGAAGCGCGCATTCTTTGATCCTTCCCTACTGTAAGAACCTCAGACACCAGCTTAAGGCAATAACAGAACTGCCGCGGCAGATTAGCAAACTCGGGCATTCATGAGCTCACTGCCAGCTGGCATTGATAATGCGGCCGCTCGCGTGCGTTAAGCTACCGAAACTAGTAGGGCGTGGAGGCGCACGTGCCCGATCATTGCTGTACGAAAAGATGCGGGGTTCTAATGTCTTTGGAAATCTAGAATTGCTTTGTGCTATGAGATGCCGAGCGTTCGACGCTGGAGCGGCTTGTGTGCCTCGATCTCTGGTAGCGCACTGTGTAGTCAATGATCGTGGGTTACAACGGTGACCGCCACTGCTCCCAAAAGCCAATTGTCGAGATCGGGCCGGCATTGATGGGAGATCTGCCCACCTGCGTGCCTTGCAATTAGCAGCCTGCATCGGCGTAGGAGCGCAGTTAATAGTTAATATCGCGCACACGGCTCAAAGCATGGGGTCATCAACGATGGGCCGTTCCCCATCGGATCGCTGCACTAACGTTTGCGAATCGCTTGAAGCTACGGAACTATTTCGCCATTTAGCGAGGAGCGAGCGAATAAGATTTCTGCAAGAGTAGGTAATGCTTCTCGCTACATATGTGCGTGGTTCGTAGAGGGATTATCGTGGCCGTATTCACCGTCAAGATATCGAATTGCAACAGCGTCGACGAGGCAACGATCGAGATTGTCGAAGGGGCCCTGAATATCAAGTATGGTCCGAACGGACTCGGCAAAAGCACATTGGCGAAGGCAATTGTGAGCCAAGTACGCAGCGATGGCTCGCTTCAAAATCTTGTCCCTTTCAAGAATCGCGGAAAGACGGGCGTGGGGGCCCCGACCTTCGAAGGAGTTGACAATCTGAATTCCGCGCTGGTCTTCGATGAGGAGTTCGTACAGCAATTTGCTTTTCAAAAGGATGAGGTCGTAAAAAACAGTTTCGAAATTTTTATCTAGACACCGGAGTATTTGGCAGAAATAGCTGAAATCGATGCTTTGCTGGCCGGGATAAAGAAAGCCTTCGCTGACAACGCCGACATCGGACTGGTCATTAGCGATCTGAAGGAGTTGCGGGAGGCGTTCGGTAAATCTTCCAAGACCGGCGCCATTCCAAAAAGCAGCAAGATCCACAAGGCATTCGGCTCCGGGAATAAGATCGCGAACATTCCCGACGCGCTGAAGCCGTTCGAGACGTTTATTAAGAGCCAGGAGCCTGCCCGTGGATTGCCTGGCAGATCAAAGGAAACTAATTACTCCAACTCGAGGACCGCTGCCCTTATTGTTCGACCGCGCTGACGGAGACAAAACAAAAAGACACGGTCTTGGCAGTCGAGAAGGAGTATGACGCAACTGCAGTAGGTCACCTGAATACCTTAAAGGGCGTCATCGACCGGCTGGGCAAGTACTTCAGCGAGAAATGCCGGGATAATCTCGACAAAGTTACGAAGGCCAAGATTGAGCTGACGGCTCAGGAGAACAGCTTCCTAACTAGTCTGAAGGCCGATATTGACGGACTGATCGAGAAGCTCGAAGCGCTGCGGACGATGTCGTTCTTTTCGCTACGAGACGTTGCTGAAATCGGCGATCGACTGACTCCCTTGAAGATCGGCCTTAACTGCACCGAACGAGCAGCCGATCACATCGCGCCTTGACATTCTTCACCTCCGGTTGATGGAGGCGGTAGCCAAATCGATCTAGCTACTAGCTCCACGAACCGAGGATCACTGGGTGCAATATTGCAGAATCAACCGTAGGTTGTCAATGCGTCGACGGCAAGAGAGGAGCCGGCAAATACACGTCCGCTTGTTCACGAAAGCATGGGACATTGAAAGCGAACGCAGCGAAAAGATAAATTCCAGTCAAGAGTCCCAGCCTCCAGAATGTCCAGTGCGGGCGATGCGTCCAATCAGGATAGGGTTCTAGAGAAAAAACGATATCCCGGCGGGATAAACGCAGTAAATGCCGTCCGATGTAATTTGCTTGCGCGAGAAGGCGTCCGCGTCCTTTCACATCGAGATGAATGCTCATAACGACACCTGAGCAGAAGAGAAGGCCCACGAGAAGCGTCATCCAACTGAGGAACGAGCCTCGTAAGAAATATGCGGCAAAGATGGTGGCTGATTGAACGGCGAATATAAGCCCCATCTTCTGCCAAACCAGGGTGTTGAGCTGGCCAGCCTGTATGGTGGCTGCTTGAAGATACTGGGGCTCGATTGGCGGAAGCGGTTCGACCTGCGGAGCCTTACCAGGCATTGGCTGTTCCGTTGAAGAGAGCGAGGAAATACCGTTCCGCAGACAGCTCTGGCTGGGAGCCTTTCAGCGACCAGCTGTTCTGCAACTCAACCGAGGCCAATGCGTTCGACCGACGCTTGGCATACACATCGATAATGAAAACATCGCGAACTGGCATTGTCGACTACCAGATCTGGTCGATAGTTTTCAAATCTAATGCTTTGCTACGGTCGTCGACGTAAGCAGCCAAGCGAACGAGTGCGACTGCAAGCCTCAGGTTGTCCCGTTCTGTTGGAACGAAGCGCTGGGGCACATGGTCAGGTTACTGTTCTTCATGAACCGGATCATGACCAGGCTGGCTTTGTTGGGGCGGCCAAGGAGAACACTATGACACGCCTTTTTGCGCTACTGCTCTTTTCCATCGTATCGCTACCAGCGCACGCGCAGCTGGCAGTCCCGTCTACATGGGTCAATCAGAGGGGCTCGGTTCTTTCGATACAGGCGCTCGACGCATTAACAGGCGATTTCACAGGAACGTATGTGAATAACGCGGCGGGCTTGTCGTGTCAGGGACATCCTTACTCTGTAGCCGGAAACGTCACGGCGAACAAAATAGATTTCTACGTCAATTGGACCTCCGCCACAGCTCCGAGCTGCAGGACAATGACGATCTGGCATGGACGTGTGGCCGGTGACAAAATTCCAACTCGATGGATAATGTACTACGTGGGGACGGACTGGAACTTCCACAAAATGACTGGCCCAGATTTGTTTACGAGGAGGTAGAGCGATTGCTTCAGCATTGGTGCAGGTGATCGCTGGATGCAAGGGGCAAAATGAACAAGCAGATGGATCGGTTGAGCGCGCTTGAGACTGGCGTGAACTGTGCGGTATCAGATATCGCGCGGTAGAGCCATCATATGGATGGTCATTCTCTGTGGGGCACGCAGCCCGCTGTGTGTCGTTTTCAATTTCTACTTCTGTCAGCGGCGGAGGCTCTGGCGGAGAGCGTCGCAGAAGGCTGTGAACCGGGAGTGCCTAAGGAGCGCAATAGGACAGAGCGAACGCGAGAGGGCTCCGAACTGCTACCCCTACCCCAATTGGGAGGAGACCCGCGCAAATTAATACCCCACACTACCCTTAGTGAAAATAAGCCAGAAGCTTCGATTCAATGACGGCCACGTAAGTGCGGGAGCCCCTCGATGAGGAAATTCGCCGGATTGATCGCCGTTTGTTTGGTGATCCTAGCTTCTGCATTTGACGGCGCGCAGGCAGAGAATTCGCCGAGTGCGGAGGCGCGCTTGAGAGAGAAGAGCATCACGCTGCCGGTTGAGGCCGCTCCGGTCGGCAGTTACGTCAACGCGGTACAAGTCCGAATTCTCTTGTTCATGGCGGGCAACGTTTCAGGCGGTTTGAAGGGTAAGCTCGGACGGGATCTGACCGTCGACCAAGGCTACGAAGCTGCACGGCAGGCCGGCTTGATCATGTTGGCAAAGGTGCGAGCGGCGCTCGGTAGCCTCGATCGGGTGAAACGCGTAGTCAAGGTGGTCGGCATGGGTGAACTCGGCCGATGACTTCGGTGACCAAGCCAAGGTGGTCAATGGATATTCCGACCTGATGGTCGAGGTGTTCGGGGAATTAATTGGGAAACATGCCCGCTCCTCGCTGGGCGTGGCGGCGCTTCCGCGCCTTGCCGCGGTCGAAGTCGAAATGATACTTGAGGTGGACTAAGTTTGCGGTGCTCGCGATCCCTTTTACTTAGGAAGGCTCTTACGCGAGGGCTGAAGCTAGTCGCCGTGCCGACGTGCTCTATCGGTTCTTATGGCGGCATGAAGCTCGGACACGCGCTCGAGGACTCTGCGCTTTTCGTTGCCCCGAAGCAGTGCGGCAATCAGGGCTAGAACATCAAAGGGGCGTTCAGTTGCCAGATCAGGAGGTTGCCATGAAACGACGCGCTACCATTCTATCTACAGCAGCTCTGCTGTGCCTCGCTGTTGCCGTCCCGATGGGCGATGCGTTCGCCCAACAGACGCAGCGCGTATCCTACAAAGCGGGCGCGGAAAATGCCAAATACACACAACAGCAGTTTCTCGACGTCGGCGATGCCGCGGGCCATCAGGTGCGATCATTTGAAATTTATCGCACTTTTCCGACTAACCCTCCCGTCGTCAATGGTTTGAAGATCAAGGAAACGTGGACGCGGGGCGTTTCCGACTACGTCGACAATAATGGTCCCGCCAGCATATACAATGTCTATGTGTTCGAGAACGGCGACAAGTTCTTCACCCGCGGTACTGTGCTCGCTCATAGTGCGGGGCCGGGAAAACTTAGCAACACGACTGTCTCGTATATCACGGGCGGCACGGGAACGCTGGCTAATATCCGGGGAATTGCGCGAACCACTGGCCACGCCGATCCCAAAGCAGGGGTAAATGAGTCGCAAGTCGAGATCGAATATTCGATCGGCAAGTAGCTGCGGATCTCAACACTTAACGTCTTATCGCTTAGCACTGGTCGATGCACGCGTTGGAGACCTTGCAATTCAGCGGATCGCGGAATGTCCGGCTCAAGAGCACGAGCACCGGTGGCACCCACGGCGCGCCTTTCCGTGGTAGACGAGAGGATGCGCATGATTGGATAGCTCAGAAACACCTTTAGCAGTGTCAGGCTCTCCGAGCGGGGGCGGATTCTGCCCTCGGGGCGTCGGCCGGCCCGGCCGACACCGTTCACTCGCCGTCTCGCCGATCAGCCACCGCGAACCCCATTCACATGCCAAATTCGACGGCGGATCGAGGAAGGGCTTGTCCGAACGGTGTCGAACTGCCCACTCCACAGGTCAGCGTGGTGCTGAGCGTTGTGCGCTGACCTACGTCCTATGGGTGTCCGACGTCACGAACTAGGCCTCTCGCCCGCCATTGTTCGCCCGCCATTGTCAAAACGAACGATGCCGGCCAGTCGCGCGCAGCATCTCGTTCTGGGCGGTGGCGTAAAGTGTTTGCCAGGACTCTCTCAGCTCAGGGGTGAAAGAAGCGCCGAATTTGCACTCAAAGCTCCACATCAACGCCTCGCCCATTGCAACAAAGTGCGATGGCTGAACGCCAAGTCTGGCGTGCTTGTGACCGGAAATCGCGATCAGCGATTGGAACATCGGTCTTTCGTCGAGCGAGGCGACCAGCGCCGTGATCATATCCAGCACCTTCATCCGCTGCTTCTCAGTATCGTCGCCGAACATTTGTCTTGCATCAGGAGCTAGTTCGACGAATCTGTTGTAGCACAGGTCAGCGAGGTCGCGGCGGATCGGCCACATCGCGTCAAATGACGTCCTGATAAGGTCGAGCTGCTCCGGCGTCATTGGTCAGACGAGCAGGCTCGTAAAGAATGGTCTTGTAATCTCTTCCGCTGAGAGCTCCCTCTCATCTGAAGTGGCGACGGAGACAAACTGGTGTTTGCAGTTCCAGCAGCGCCAAAGATCTTGAGCTTCATTCGCGGAGACGCGCTCGTGCCACTCGAGGGTGACTAATCCAGAACCACAGCGAACGCATTCTTTGTCATGCACTGTTGAGATTGGAAGCATGTGAAACCTCATTTCTTACACACAAAGCGACGCGTACGGCAGTGGTTCGCGAAGAAGGGAGCTTGAACTGCACAGATTACGTCCACCAGTATTCCCAATGCGAGTGGTTATCGATCCTCACTGTGAAGTCGTTGCCCAGGCAGTTCTGCAAAGCCGCTAGGAAAGCAGAAATTGCAGCTGGCACGGCGGCTCCGCAGGTAGCAAAAGCCGCAATGATGGCCGCAATTAGTCCCGCGGCCGCTGCCCGAGCTACGCAATCTTTTATCTTTTGCTCATCCGGTCCCTCCACCACGAACTCAAGCTCGTGGTGGAGTTTTTTCATTTCGAGGTGTGGCCATGGATCAAAGTTTGTGCGTCCCGTCGGCTGAAAGCTATCGTCGAAACTTGCGTTTGTCGATGGATCGCGGGCACGGGATCGCGGGCAGCCTGTGCGTTTGCTGCGGACGCAAGCAGCGTCGCTGCGACGGGTGCACCGTTAGCTGTGATATTGTTGCTGGCAGAATGAACACGAACACCCGTGCACCAAGCTGGATAGGGAACGATAATTTCAGCGGCAACAGGCAGGATGACTTGTCCAACGACTTCTGTCGGCTCATCACCAATGAAGTCGAAATCCCAGATGCCGTCTGCGGGAGGAGCGATATAATATCGAGGAGATAATCGAATGTGAGACCATCCAGTGGTCGGGACATCGCCCAGGGCAACGACGACAAGTTGTTCCTTGAGTGGACCGGGCAACTGAATCAGGTTTGCTGATACCGCAGTAACGGTCCGAACTCTAGCCATGTCAATTCTCCAAAATAGTGGCAGCGGTGGCCGGCTTGACCGACAAACGTGCCGCCGGTCGTCTCATTGCATTTCATACCAAGGGGAGTGAGACTAAACTAGCGGCGGTGACCAGGGCTCAGCGCTGGTGTGCTGAGCCTTCACTCCGGTCCATTCATAAGCCGGAATGATCATCGGAGCCGCTTTGGCGTAAGGTGGTGGCCAGATCTGTGAAGAAAGAGGCTGTCAGCGCGATAAGGGCAGCTGTGCCAGCAGGGTGTTCATCATGCGGCTCGACCCCCGATGGTTGATGGATGAGGTCTGCATGCGGGCCGACAAATTTATTCCCGACGCTGAAGTCAGAGACTATTTCATTCGCGAGGCCGCGAAGCGGCTCGAAGCCCTCATGAGCTAAGCGTTTCCCCAGTGCTTCCTTGTTACAGTCGCGCCGCGCTGCCGACGATCCGATGAGCGCCGCTACTCTTCGCTCTGCTTATCTTCTCTCAACTCCGAGAGCGTCTTCCCGTCATATTTCCAATAGTCCGGCCCAGCGATGGCAGTCCAGCCAAAGCCCTTTTCATGCGCAATCTGGAGAGCCGAACTAGACAAGCTTTGCTCTTGTCCTCTGAACTCCACCCACCGCTCGCCTTTGACTGTGCACGTCATGTTTTCATCAAATACCGACTGGAGAATTGTCCCCGGTGCTAGTCCGACCGTTGCGAAGCTAAAATTAGCTCTCCGTTTCTTGGCTTCGCCCAGCGCTTCCTTATCTCCCGGCTCGGTGAAGAGTTCGGTGCCGGGCGTAACAACCTTGAGGCACAACAGCTCAATGATGGCTTTGGGACGATCAGGCGATAGCTTGAAAAATTCGCGGCTTGGCCGGACCCGATGATCACCAAAGGCGGTATGTATCGCCTTCTCGGCCTTTGCTGCGTCCGTGACTTCCGCTGCATAGAAGCACTCGAAAGGAAGCGGGATGGACGTATTATCTAGCTGCTTAATCCTCTCGGCGATGTCGCCGTTCGTGGTTCCGATTTTGATCAGGCCCGGCATTGCTTCATTTGTAAGAACATAAATCACCTCGGGCATGGTCCAGTCCTGCGCGCAAACCAAAGTTGCCGCATTATGCGCGAATCAACTGCTGCGTTCAACGGAAACCTTCATGGCGCGTGTTCAGGAGTTGCTCCGCTCCTGCCCGGGAGCGCTACGTTGTGTGATCACGCGGAGCAGCGCTCGGTTGACAGCATGTAAGGTGTTCGTTGGCTCCGGAATTGCAGGGGGCTCGGTAGCTCATAGGCGATGCTTCCCGAGGCGCAGCAAGATGCGTGGTTGGTTAGTGACGGTCGCCATTAAGCAAGATGGCGACGGAGAGTACAGGCACATAACTTACGCGGTCGCGGTCGCTGACCCAAGCGAAGCCGTGCAACTGACTATCGAAGACAGCGGCGCCAATGCCGCAATGCTCAACTGTCCGATCGAAGCTGGCATGTTGCAAAGTCTCGGCTTGAAGCCCGGCGAGCTGATCATGATACACGATGACAAGGTCAATCCGATCCCCCCACGTCCCCGGCGCCATTAGCCGCGCGTTTGCTTTCGCCTAAGCCGCGTCGGGTTAACGACATGCATGTCCGGAAGCGGTACGAGTAGTTAGTTGCGCGCCATGATGGCTTACCGCTTTGTCCTCTCGCGTCTTCTCCAGCCGTCTGGCACGCGGGTTGCTGAGCCAGGTATGGCTTGGTCGCTTTAGTTGTGATCCTCGCGAGGGCCAAGCTTCGATGGGAAACTTCGTGCGGGCGGTCCGTCAGCAGCTCCGCCCGCACGCTTTTCCGTCGCGTCGGCCTCAGAGATTGCGCTCTGTCGAGTTCCGCGCTGTTTGTCTTCACTCCTGCATAGTGACCGTCTGGCATGCGAGTTGCTGAGAGGCTTGTTGGCTTGGCTGTCAATCTTCACGCAACCCCAGACAGACCAGGCTTGGCGTAGCAAACTCCGCGCGGGTGGTTCCTCCAGACGCCCGCGTCTTTTTGCAGCCGCAGACCGCAAGGTCTTCGGCGACAGGGCTTTGCGGAGATCTTTCCATGACCCCTGAAGAGGTTTTGGAGAACGCGATAGCGTCGCTTAAAGAAAGGGTCCGAAGGGAAGGCGGAAACGAGCGTCGCACTTGCCGCGATTGCGAAGCGTATGGCGGCTAGGCCGCCACCAAAGCCGCCTCCAAACCGGAGTTCTCGTCATAAGGAGCATGCTGCGATGGACAGGCTCAAATTCATTCCGGCTTTCGAGGCGGCGATTCGCTCTGCGGACGTCCGCAGAACTGATAAGCAAACATCCACTCACGCTTTTTAGGTTGATCAAGATCATCTCCGAGGCTGCGCATGAGGACCGCCGCCCATGAGCATCAACCCGGCTCGAAACCATACCATTCTCATCGCCGACGCGGCGGTATCCGTCGTCAATGTGGCTTGCACAGCATGGCGGCTATATGTACGGGCAAACAGAACCGAAGACATCGACCAAGAGAGGTGCGCGCAATGGCCTACCCCATCCGTCTTCGATGGCCTGATGCGCTCAGAGCAACTACGCCGTGATGATTAAGGTGGTCCGTCGCCATGTCGCCGCTCATCGTTATAGTCGCTTCGACGCAACTGAGCGTTTTAGCCACGATCAACATCACCGCTCAGCCCTCACAAAGCATAGACGAGTGCCGGAAGATGGGTGAGGCAGCGATCAAAGCCGCGACTGCGACGCCCGGCTCTTCCGCCTCCTATGTCTGCCACGACACTACCCTCCAGCAGGGATTATCCGGCGCGTTAGGCGTGGTTACCTACCAGAAAGAAGATGGTGGAATAACGATCCTAGAGGGATACATGGCGACACTATCGGACTGCAAGGTTGCTGGAATGATAGCAGCCGGCAGCAAAGTTGTTCCCGGCACAACGGCTTGGGCGTGGGCCTGCTACGATCTCGACAGCTTTGGAGGGTGAAGCGATCAACGTTCTAGTCTTCTCGCACTTCATCTACGACAACTTTTTGCTAGTGACTTTGGAGCCCTGGCACCTTTGTGCGGCAGAGCGAACAGCTCGGACCGATGAACGCCGAGAGCTTCGGCGACGCGACCTATAAGATCGATTGTCGGGTTCTCCGAGTGCCGTTCAAGGTTGTCCATGTATGAGCGATCAATCCCAGCGACGCGGGCCAGTTTCTCTTGCGAGATACTGCGATCGACGCGGAGCCGCCGCACATTCCACGGCACGAGCGCCCGAGCTTTTATGCGCCGGAGCTCCATCCCAGCGCGCCACCATAGGCTATAGCCACGCCATCAACGAGCCCGATGGAGCGAGGGCGGTTCTTCATCTGGCTTTGGCTCCGAAATTGCAGGATCGCTGGGTCGACGCCACACAAGACAACGGCTCCTTGAGGTGCGGCAAGATGGATGGTTGGTTAGTGACAGCTGCTGTCTTCAAGGAAGACGGCGACGCCGAGGAATTCAGGCACATAGTATACGCGGTTGCCATCGCTGACTCGGCGGAAGCAGTGAGGGTGACAAAGCATCGCCGCCGTTTCATGCAAACGAGAGTTGCCGGCCGGTGCCAAACGTGAAAAGGCCTTGCGGAAGGCCCGTGAGAAAGAAGTAACGGCACATATGACTGAATGGCTGACATCGCCGAGACTTCGACCGCCGACGTAGCTTGTCTACCGGCCAACCTTCGCACCGGCGGAAAGCGTCGTGATCAGCACGTGGCATCTGGCACGTGAATTACCGGGAGACGTGCGGGCTTGGCTGCTCAAGCATTCGTGCTACCCCCATGCGAGCGTCAAGCCTGCGCGGGTGGACCTCCCTCCACCCGCGCTTTCTTTTCTATGGTGCCTTGCCTCGGGCGAGGTGATTGCCGCCCGAACCGCCGCTTCGTCCCTGACGACGCCGCTCGCGAACGAGGCGACGAGACTGATGCGAGCGCGCTCGATCCATGCGGTAAGCCCTTCCTCAACCTTTCGCCGGATCATCACGTGGAATTCGGCGATGATGTCGCGGGCCTCGACCAAGCTTGGTACGCCAGCTTCGATCGCCGCGATCGTGACGGTCTCCGCTTTCGTCAGCAAGTCCCGGCCGATTGTCATGAGGCGAGCGATCGTTCTGGCCGACGGAATCCGTTGAAGGTTTTGCGTGTCGGCCTTTTCAGCTCGTCGTCTGCGGGTCGCCCACTCGCTGATGACGCGAAGCGAGCCTCGAAAGCCTCGCGCCTTCAGGCGGCGCCAAAGTTCAGCTCCGTTTCGACAGCCGGACGCCCACTGATCGTCGAGCCAAGGCAAATGCAGGTCCAACGAGCTTTGTCGGGTCCGGAAAACATCGTTGCGCTCGCCGCGGATCACGTGCCGAACCAGCTTCCTGCTGTGGCCAGTTTGACGCACGATCTGCTTGATGGGTAAGCCATTCTTCGAAAGAGTCAGGATGGCCGCATTGGTCTCCTCGCGGCGAAGATAGCCCTCATACTGGAGGCGCTCGGCGGCTGTGAGCAGTTTGGGATTGATCGTGGTCGCACCGATGACGGTGCGTATCTGTCGCATCGATTTGCGGACGGCATCAAGGAAGGCTCGGCTGGCGTTCTCCATCAGATGCCAACGATCCGCGACCTGTACCGCGTGCGGCAAGGCCTTTGCTGTCGCTTCGCCATAGCCACCGCCACGATCGCGGGCGACGATCGAGATCGCAGGATGGGCAGCAAGCCAGGCTTGGGCGGTCGCAGGCTCCCGATCCGGCAGCAGGGTGACGACCCGGCGGCGTTCCAGATTGCAAATGATGCTGGCGTGTCGGTGATTGCGGCGCCAACCCCAATCATCAATGCCGATAACTCTGAGCGCATCAGCCGACGGACGGCTACGGCGCCGGACGACGCGGAGCAACGTATCCTTGCTCACCGGCAGCATCAGCCTTTTTGCGAAGCCTGCCGCCAGTCGACCACCAAGCGCCAAGCCGAGGTGATGAACGATCGACTCCATCCTCGCCGTGCGCCGCGCCGACGGTGCCAGTACCCCTTCGGCGAAGCGCTCCGTGAAGATCTGGCGCCCGCACAGGACGGCATCGCAGCGGAAGCGGCGGGCGATTACCAGGAGCTGGACGATCCGCCCCGAGAGCGGCAGATCGGTCACACGTCGCCGATATCGGCTATGGACACGCCGGGAAACCGTTCCGCACGATGGACACAGACCAACGCTTCCGGACGCCCGGACCGCAATAACGGCCTTATCGCCTTCGAAGTACGCACTCTCTACAACAAACCCACTCGGCACCAGATTGGAGCGCTGGAGTGCCTGCTGCATGGCGCTGATTCTCCCCCAATCAAAGCGCCAGACATCCCCCAAACTGCATCAAAAGTGAGTCAGAGCCAAATTTGCAGGCCGATTGACATCGAGGCGTCGGAGCCGGCCTGGCCGTAGTCCGATGACGTGACGAGGCGCAGCTCGTCGGCGCAAGCTCCCAAGTTGCGATAGATGTACAGTCAAAGAGTAGGTTTGAGCTTGTCGGCGGTTACGGGCAGATTGGTTTGTGCGGTGAATAATGTAGAGACGTCGGTCGCGAGTGTCATGTATGCATCATAAGCTGCTTGACTAGCTGGCACGACTGCCGTGGTCAGTGATGCAGGAAGGACGCCAGCGTTCGCAGCGATCGCGGAAGACCGAAATTTGTTCTCAGCCTCTCGCAACTCGCCGATCAGCTTGTTGAGGTCAGCCATTGAGGTCGGCGTAACCAGTTTTCCGCCGATATAGACGACTTGGCTGAGCCCAAGAATGCCCAGCAAAGTCTGTGGAATCTCAAAAGAGGAGAGCTGTGTGACCCCGCCAATTATGAGAGCGCCACCTACCGCCAGGCTGAAGATAAAGCTTTGATAGCGATAAACGTCAAATTCACCGTCGGTCGAAAACAGGTCGCGCCAATGCGCATCACTGGTCGTAGGATTGACGTTCGATGGAAGCCACCGCTTCCTGATCAGCCAGGCACGATTCTCTGGCGTGATGGTTGTCCTGGAAAGGTCGGCTCCTTTAGCTACCGTCGATCCGACGCCAGCGATGCCAAGCAACAGCAGTACGGTGCTTGAAATATCCGTGAGCAATCCGGTTTTGAGCAGGAAATAGGTGATCAATCCAAACACAATAAGCGAGAACATGAGAATCTGCAGCTTTCCCAAGCTGGCCTTACCGTCCATGCCTGATGTGATGGGAATTGGATTCAAATAGGATATCCAGCGCTCTGGGCGCTTCGGGCGAAAGGCAAACGCTGCAACGAGGTAGGCGGCGAAAACACTGAGAGCAGCCAAGATCGAACTATAGAGAGACGGACTGACTCTGACATTGGCTTCGGATACTTTGAACGGCGATCCATCCCGGCAGGTAAAAATATAGAAATCGGCTCGCGACCAAGGTGCATTCAGTACATCGGGGATTCGGACGGCGAGGATGGTGCGGTCTTTTCGCATTAGACCTTTCTTGACGATTGGATCCCTATCGGATGCTTGACGCGCCACGACGAGGGGCCGATCCAGAATAGTCGGCTTCGAGGTGCCGAGATCGAGAGACCCGAAGTAGTATTCAGTCTCAGAAAATACTTCGTCTAGTCCTACATCGACTGCTTGGCCGGTTGGGAGCAAGAAAGTATCGAAAATGATCCGGCCGCCAATTTGGCGCCTTTTGTTTACGAGCTCGGATCCGGCGTCCTCTTCTGTGATGCAGAGATCGCGAGGATCGTATCGTTTCTTCGGGGGAGCCGCCGCCTTCTGCGAATCGTTGTTCTCCTGCGGCGATGCTTGTTTGAGCGCGGGTTGTTCTGTGGGGCTGCTCGCGGGCGCCTCCTGAGCGCGCCCTTCCAAACCAAACGAAAGCAGGAAGATCGCCAGCCAAGCAATTGTTTTAGGTGCGATCATCAGAGCCTCCTCAGTGTCCGGCGCTCAACTAGAACTTCAGCGAGAAACTCTCGATGAGATGCGGCTTGAGCACCCCTTTGGGAACGAACCGCGGCTCATCTGGCGTATGCGGTCCGTGCTTAGGGTTCTTTTGCCAGTCATCGCGGGCCGGGACTGCATCTAGACCCACGACAAAAAAATCGACGCTCTTTTCACTGATTTTCAGACGTAAGAAGTTATTGTAGGAGCCGATACGGAGGGCGCTGAAAGCGTCGTTGCGATTCATCCGGAAGTATCTGCAAGTAAGCATCATGTTCCAGCCGAAAAGGCCGCTGCCCACGAGGAATCCGACGGGAAACATTTCCAGCAGAAGAAGGCCAAGCCACTTCCAGACGCTATACCAGGAGCCTGTGAGGACGAAGTTCGCGTCGTTGTAAGAAATCAGGAATCGAGCGACAAATATAACGACAAGTATATGAGCGGTCGCGTGAACGGCGCTGGTGATTAGGACCGTCGGTCTATACGATTTCTCCTGCTTCGTCGTGTAACCAATCAATGACCAGCAAAAAACGACCGTGACAAGGCCGTACATGTCCCATTCGTTGCGGAGAGTAATACCAATTGCCAACAGCCAGTACACAAGCCCCATCAGGATTGAAAAATCCCAGTTTGTGAATGCGAAGAACCAATTTCTCCAAACGAGTCGTCGACTAACATCGAATGCAGGGTACACCGCTGGCTCCGGCCCCTTGTCGGAAGCTAAAGCTAAGTGAAGCTTCTGAACTGCTCCCCGCAACTTAATATCGATTGTCGGAGCAAGCTGGTGAGTGGGGTGCAGGAAGGCGCCACCACCGCCCGACGTGATGTATTGGGCGTCATTTGGCCCCACGTAACGACTGTAATGATGGGTGTCGCCGGAGATTACAATTGGAACAGTGAGTCCGCGGTTCGCATCGCTGGCGATGCGCAGCGCATAATCAGTGATCTCCCACGATTTGGAGTTAGTGTCTGTGTAGAGCCAGCCCGGTTCGGCACTGCACAGGATAATTCTTGAGTCGTCGGGCATTCTCTCCGCGATAGCCGTGAAGTAGTCGAACTGCGGTTGGTCGATGTTGTCGGCCAGCTGAATATCAATGGCCCAGAGCCACCAAGTTTCGGTGAGCTGGAGTGCGAAGTAACTGCGACGTTGATACGTGCGCCAGCTGCCAAAGCGCGTTGTCTTGAGCCCACAGAAATAAGCCAAGAACAATACAAGGCCGTCGTACCAGTCGTGATTGCCGGGAACGGCGTAGAGCGGGACGCCCGCCTCTGACTCCGGATGAAAATCCGGGGACGCCCACGCGTATGGTAAGCGCAACTGATATCGATAGGCATTCTCTGTGGCTTTCGGGTAAACTTCGTCACCGCCCATGAAAAGTGCCTGTCCCCGGGGTAATGTCAATTTGCCGAGCGCTAGGGTCTTCCGCGCGAGCAGGCTTGCTACGGCGTAGGTGCTGTCAAAGCCATCTCCAAGATCGGCCACGAAGTCGATCCAGATGGCTCCTTCTGGAGTTTTGGGAAAGGCATCTTTGGCGCCTTTAGCACGATCAAACAATTTGACCGGGTCGCTCGTGTCGAGCGCCGCGATCATAAGGCGCCGGTCGGCGTATGAGCCGAATATCGACGAGAGAATGACGTTGATGAGCAGTTTGAAGAGGAGGATTGGATTGAACCAATGCGCCATCCGCGGATAGTGGCCATAATTGTCAAGCGGCGGTACAGCCATGGCGATTCCCTCCTTGAGCATCCTCTTGAAGAAATCGACGAACCGGTGAGGATACGAAACTTCGTTATAGGGGCGACCTGGTGGACACGGGTGAACCGTTCCGCAGCCGCACTTGGGTTAGAATGGACCAAGCTCTCCAGGAGTCTCACCAAACCGGGAACGTTGTCACTTATTGGCCCCTGGCAGTCCGCTTCTTCGGCGCGCAGAGGGAAGGCCCGAGTGCCTTTCCTCTGCAAAATGAAGCTTCCTTAAGCGTCGGTTATTTGCGCGTCGCTGATTGTGATGCTTTCGAACTCCCCGTTTCGCGTCGCAGTTGAAACAGGCTTGATCAACTCCAGAGGGCGGCCCACGTCTTGGGACCGACAATTCCGTCAGCCTTCAAGGGATTACCGTCGAAATCAAAGTGGGATGCTTGGAATGCCTTTACCGCGGTCTCAGTGTTCGGTCCAAAATCGCCGTCTATGGCCCCAGGATCAAGTTGAGGATCCGCGTAGTGCTTGAGTATTTCCTGGAGGAGCTTCACAGCGCCGCCCTTTGAGCCCTTCTTGACGGTCTCTGGCGTTAGCCTGAACCAAGTCGCCGGCCCCACGATGCCGTCCACTTTTAGGGGAAATGAGAACGCCCAGTCATGGCCTACCGATCGATCAGTTTGATAATTTATAACCGCCTTTCGGGTCACCGGTCCGAAGATGCCATGGGCTGTTCCGGGATGAAGATAATATCTCTCAATCAACGCCTTTTGCGCCTTCTTTACTGCTTCACCTTGTGAGCCTAATTTGATGATAGGTTCGGCCATAGCGATCATTCCCTTTGCATGGTGCACGATTGGCAGTTAGCCATTAGCGCGCGTAGACGCGCCTCTACCATCGTAGCTAACTCAGCACGCTGATCACCTGCAGTATCTAGTAGGGGCTCTGCTGGAAATTGCCCGACAGAACCCGTCAAGCACTGAAATGGACCCGCGGAGCGGGACCGCTTGATTAGTTGGAAACTGACCGCTCCTGATCCTTTTCTATCACGCTGCCAGAGACTCTGTCTGTTGCTGTGGGCATGTGGTCAACGCGTCAGCGTTGTCCATCATGTCCACTGCCTTCGCGGACTCTGCATCCGTTCGCGCCAGACCGCCATCGGCGTGCGATAGCCGAGGGCCTGATGAAGGCGACGATCGTTGTAGAAGGCGATCCAGCTGGCGATCTCTTTCTTGGCCTCGCGGCCGTCGGCATAGCCCTTGAGATAGATGTCCTCATGCTTGAGCGACCGCCACAGCCGCTCGATGAAGACGTTGTCCATCCAACGACCGCGGCCATCCATGGAGATCTGGATCCCTGCGCCCGCCAACGCGCCGGTGAAGGCCGCACTGGTGAATTGGCTGCCTTGGTCGGTGTTGAAGATCTCCGGCCTGCCATACCGTGCCAGAGCGTCGTCGAGCGCAGCGAGGCAGAATGAGGTATCCATTGTATTGGAGATACGCCACGCCAGAACCGCACGGCTCGCCCAGTCGATGATGGCGACGAGATAAAGAAAGCCATGGCCGATGGGCAAATACGTGATGTCGGCCGCCCACACCTGGTTCGACCGGTCGATCGTCATGTTGCGCAACAGATAGGGATAGATCTTGTGGCCCGGCGCCGGCTTCGTCGTGCTTGGCTTCGGTCCCAGCGCCGCGATTCCCATCTTACGCATCAACCGTTGCACGCGCTTGCGATTGACCTGAAGCCCCTCAGCTTCAGCATCGCGGTCATTCGCCGCGAGCCCAGGAACGGCCAGGCGGTGAGCAACTCGTCGATTTGCCGCATCAGGGCAAGGTCGTTGTCGTTGGCCGACCGTGGCGGTCGGTAGATCCCAGAGCGCGCAATGCCAAGCAGCATGCATTGCCGGCGGATCGACAGCGCCTTGTCGGCGCGATCGAGCATTCCTCGACGGTCCGGCGTGCTCACCTTCCGGACCTCCGCGCTAAAAAATCGCGCTCGACTGTCAGTTGTCCGATCTTGGCGTGCAGCTTCTCGATCTCGCGTTCGCGCGTTTCCTCGCTCTCCCCCCGACACCCGCGTCAAAGGCCCGGGCCGCCTGGCCCAGCAGCTGCTTCTTCCATGCATAGATCTGGTTCGGATGCATCTCATAGCGCTGCGCCAGATCCGCCACCGTCGCCTGTTCCCGCACCGCCTCCAGCGCAATCTTTGCCTTCAACGGCCGCGTCGATCTTCCGTCGTGTCTTCTTCGTCATCATGCCCTCCGTCTATCAAACGGAGCGGCCCTTTCCCAACTTAGCCTCTGGTCCCAAAATCGGGGTCCATTTCAGCACATCCGGCCTAGCCGACTCGATGCTCGCGACGAAACTGTAAACGTGTCTGGGCTCTCGATTAAATAGACTCTGGAAAGCGGTCCTTCGCTCACAACTGGGGTGCGATATTCGATGCGCCCCTAGGGCGCGCGACAAAGGACTCTAGGGGAATCGCCGGCACCAAGGCCAAGATGGGCGGCCAGAAACCGAACGGTGCAGTTGAGAGCAGATTTCTTTGTCGTGTCGACACGCGTCGGTCGCCGATTGACGCATGCGCGTGGGCACGGCGAGCTCTATGACGGTGTTGCGTGAAGGTCAGGCAGCCTCTGGCCGGCGGGCTTGTCGCCTCGGCGCAGGAGCTTCCATTCGACGCGCCGCCGCCGTCGTCGATCGTGCTTCGGCCACATCCCGCGCAGGCACAGACGGCCCAATCTCGACCGGCACGAACGGCGCCACGCTCGTCTCACCGTGAACGCTGGCCATGCGAGCCTCCTCGGACACAGTGGCTCCTGGTTCGAGTGATGCTGCAACTAGCCGTTCCTTCTCATCTCGCGACCACCACCGCCGCCGCTCAACCGATGTGATCACTTCTGCCAGCGGTCTGGTGAGACGCGGCGGTGCGCTCTTTGCCGACGTGGGCTCTGACACACTTAAACTTTGGGCAAACCTATCGGCGCTGAACAGTGCCCGAGGCAAAATATTACCGTTCAAAGTATGTGTCCACGCCCCTTTGGGGGCCTGTCACATCATTTTACGGAAGAAAATAAGAACAAAGTACGTCGAAATGGGTTCAAAGGTGAGCAACACAGACGAGGGCCATTGCCATGGAACCCGATATCGGTAAGCCTCTCAGGCGACATGAGGTGGTCCCGCTGAAGGAACCTGTGATCAGTCCAGAACCGCCTGACCTTCCGGTAGTCCCTACCAAGGTTCCCGAAAAGGAGCCTGCATGAGCTTTACTCTCGGCGAACTCGTGGGCCACCGGTATTGGGTCGTGTCTTGGGACGGAAATCTATTTGGGCCTCATAGCTGGCGCCATTGGCTTCCTCAAGATCCCATGTCAGGCGGCAACGTGAATCAAACCGGTCACGGCGGTGTGTACGCCCTCAAGACTAGGGGTCAGGTCGAGCGCTTCATCGGGAACGTGTTAGCGCGGAGAGAGCTAGCAAACACTTGGCTGTCCCCTCCGCTCCTTCCGCCGCCCGGCCAGCAAGGGCCAGTCGCCCTCGCGATTGGGTCAGTATCACTTTGGGGCACAATCTGGGAGCATGAGTTGGGCTTCCGCGCTCAATTTGCGCGCGTGCGGACAATAGATGAATGGCTCATCGGCGAGGAGTTTGAGCAGCGTCAAACGGAAGGTGTGCTACTCGAACGGTTACGAAAGAAATACGGTTGTGCTTCCAGACACGAGATGGATTTTTGCTGAGCACTTCGGACGAGTTCAATCGCTCGAGACGAGATCGCCGTGCGGGTCAATAAGGGCAAACCCGTTTCCGCAATCTACGAGGTAAAGTCGAGCTGCGAGCGGCAGGCGCTCTACACTGCGATCGGGCAAGTCGTAGGTCACGACGCTACCGGGAATGGCGACTGCAAGTGCTTCCTTGTTCTGCCGGATGGCGAAGCCATCCCTGCAGATGTGGCGCGTGCTCTCACCCGTGCAGACATATCCCTCATTCGGTTCACGCTTCAGGGGGAGAAGGTCCACCCGTCGCAGCCGAAGCTTTAAAGGGATCGCCAAGGCGAGGCATGCTCCCATCGTGGTTCACCGCACACCACCTTTACGGCTCCGCCGGACGACTAAAGTAAAGATTTCTTGGGTTCATAGAACCCAGAAAGTCAGGCTGGGAATGGTCTCGACCCGTGACGGAGTCGTTGGGGTCGTTTGCAATTCCGCGCTCCATCGTCCGAACAGAGATGCTAACACCGCGGCAGTGGTGATCTCGGGGGATGCCATATGATGGATGTGGGCCCGCTCGGCGCTGCCGTCCTCGAGTGCGGTGCAGGGCCAGTGGGCGTAGACGTCGTCGCCGTATGCGTACGAAACTCCGCAGCAATCAAAATCCAGACTGGATGCGCCGACGGCGTTCGATCGGGCTCTCCAACTCGTAAACTGCCGTTCTCCAAACAGCCAACATAGCGACAATCGAGGACATCAAATAAATCGCCAAATAGACTGCTGCAGATATAATAAATCCTGGCGATATCACATCAGAAAGATTCGTGGGAAATCCCTTAGATGCAAGCCGCGGTACTACAAGTGTTAGTAGTCCGATCGTACACAAAACAGCAATGGCGATTGCAAATGCGCGATCGTGATATCGACGAAATGCGAGTGCGGCTTCACGGAAGTCGATATGCCAGTTATAGGAGATGTCTCGCAGGGAGGGCGTCGTCTTGTCGGACGATTTCTCGCACAGTGCAAGAAACGATCTAAGTAACGCGATAGTTTGATTGTGCTTCTCGTTCAGAAGCGCCATTGTATACGCGGTCAAAGGCACGGCTAACAACACGAGCGCTCTGGCTCCGACCGGGAATCCTTTCATTGAGAAGGCAAAACCAATTATAACGCCGCTTGTTGCCATAAAGATATAGAGCGCGTTTTGGCGCTGCGTAATCCGAGCGGTAACCTCCGACCATGCGGCGAGATAACGGGCATCGGCAGATACAGTACTTACTTTATCTGAGTCTTCCATAACACCCACCTTGAAAAGAGCCGACCTGTGGGTCGGCTCAAATGGCTAATCGAAGACTGCTGCTGGGCGCAGCAGCTCTTTCTCTCGTTCTGTGAGATGATCGATGCCATGCAGGAGATCAAAGGCAAGCCAGGGGTTCTTCGCCTGCACAACTCTACCAACGAGAAGCTCCGCCTCAATTGGCGACACATTGTTCGCAAAATCGAGGGCTGTCGCTGCGTACAGCGGATCTTCGTCGTCCACGATCATCTTTATGAAGGCCTGGCGCTCTCGAGGCGACAAACCATTCACATTATTCAACGCCACGATTGCTTTGTATGCGGGCGTTTCTTTCGATAGCTTTGTCAAGAACATGTCTGCCTCCTAGGGCTGCTTATCGATTCCGAGTGGTCGGAAGCGATACAAGCCACACGAGGCGAAGGAATTGGCTGGAACTACAATATGGTACCTCACGCGACAAAACTGTCAACTTCCTCGCAGAAAGCGGCAGATAGTGGTGATTGAAACAACATTCCTAAAATGGCCTTTCGCTAACCGGCAATCGACGTTGGTTGGACTTTCGGAAGAATGGCTACTCTCTTGCAATACTCCTTGGCTGAGAACGCACGCAGTACGTCGTTAAGCGTTGTGTTCTGTTGCGCCAAAGAGGGCGATCGACTTCAAGGAAGCCGCCACGAGAGGAGAAGTCACGACCTCACAGGTGCTCGCCGTGCAACGGCATTTCGGAGCGTACTTCGACGAATTTTCGGGCAGAAGCGGAGGCGTCGCCTAGCTAGAAGAGGTCGAATATCTCCCGGCATGGCGGTATCTTTCGCGCGGCGCACGATTGGCGAGAGCGCAAGCTTCCCAGCAACGAGACCATTTGGGGGGCAGGCCGGCAGCGTCTTGCGCGAAATCTAGAGGTGAACCCTGAGTTGCGAGCGGCAGGCGCTCTATACGGCGATCGGGCATGTCGTGGTCCACAGTGAGGAGCCGAGAGCGCGTGCGGCGCTCTGATAAAGATCGAGAAGCGAAGCATAGGGAGAGGTCGTGCGGGAAATGCTGCGAAGAGCAAGCCGAGCAATGCTTTGAGCGAATTGAATATTCCGCTTCCCTCTCCCTAGAACGGAGGCCTAGAGACGGCGTCAAGGCGCCCCCATCGAAGCCTGGATCATCGATGACACCGGATTTCCCAAGCAGGGGCGACATTCGGTTGGAGTTGCGCGGCAATATTGTGGGCAGCTCGGCAAGCAGGATAATTGCCAGGTGGCGGTGTCGCTATCGATTGCCAACCACCACGCCAGCCTGCCTGTCGCCTATCGCCTTTATCTTCCGAAGGAATGGACTGAGGACCGCGATCGGCGGAGCAAGGTGGGCATTCCTGTCGAAGCCGGCTTCCGGACCAAGCCGGAGATCGCGCTGGAGCAGTTGCAGTGGGCCTGCGCAAGCGGCCTCCCGCGCGGTGTCGTGCTGATGGACGCAGGCTATGGCAACAACAGCGACCTGCGCACGGAGATCACGGCGCTAGGATTGACCTACGTGGCGGGTCTTCTGTCGAGCACAACGGTATGGGCGCCCGGCACCGGTCCCTTGCCGCCGAAGCCATGGTCGGGCCGCGGCCGTCCACCAAAACTGATGCGCCGCAACCGTCAGCATCAGCCGGCCGCAGTCAAGGCGCTCGCGATCGGCCTGCCGGCCAAAGCTTGGCGCACCATCACGTGGCGGCAAGGAACGAACGAAAAGCTGACCTCGCGCTTTGCCCGCGTGCGGGTTCGTGCCGCGCATCGTGATTATTGGCAAACCACCCGGCGAGCGCAGGAATGGTTGCTGATCGAATGGCCGAAAGGCGAGGACCAGCCTACCAAATACTGGCTCTCGACATTGCCGGAGGATGTGGCATTCCGGACGCTCGTTGAGACGGCTAAATTGCGCTGGCGCATCGAACGCGACTATCAGGACCTCAAGCAGGAGGTCGGGCTCGGCCACTTCGAGGGACGCGGCTGGCGCGGCTTTCATCATCACGCAACGATGTGCATTGCGGCCTACGGATTCCTGATCTCCGAGCGGGAGACGATTCCCCCCTCAGGCGCTCGATGCGCCCGGCCGATCCCGCTCGATCGCGTTCCCGCAGATTACAGACCCCGCGGATCTGCCGCTGCGGACCCAACGTCACATTCCAAATTCGATCGCGACGATGCGACGGCGGCTCGAACATGGGCTCGTCCGAATGCTGTCGAGATGTCCTTGTTGTGCGATCAAGTTCGACCACTACACAGATCATCGCTTGTGACGCAGTAAGATTAGGTGCGGGCGTCCGCGTCTTGTGCCGATTCACTGTTAAGCGGTGTGCTGCGATTGAGCGAGGAGCAATTCTCGGCTATCACAGTAGCGAAAAGGTGGTAGTTCAGAATGATGCCTCCACGTCTGTTGTTCTAGAATCCCCGTATTCTACGACATGACTAGAGAACTCCGGACAAAGGAAAGTTCTCGAAAATTTTGTGCTGAAGAAAGCGAACCCGGACACGGGCCTGTCGTCAGTCGTGTTGCCAACGGCAGCTTATATACATCTCGGAGCTGCGACGTTCCGCATTCGCTGTTCCGCGGTTCGGACATCAATGAACCATCGTCAGAGCCGCTGTTCCCGCGACGGGCATTTAAGAAAGTAGTGCATTCTCCGCCTTTCCATCACGGCCTGGGCGATCTCGACCCGATTATCCTTGCACGAAGAATTGAGGTGCGCCCTCCGCGCGCTTGATACTGGCGGCTAAGCTAATTTGCGGCGGCGCTTCGATTTAGATCGCGGTTGCGGGGTAACCAAAAGAGGCTCGTCCATCGGGAGGGATTCTTGGACCTTCGATTTTCCTCCCCGAATGGGATACTTGAAAGGAGGCGACTCCCTAACCTCCGCAGGTGTCGGCGCGCGCTTAGCCTTTTTGCGATCTTTCGCTTTCGCGGCAGCTGCGACTTGCACTGTATTCAAATTGGTTATGATTCCCAAATTCGGGCCAGCAAGAAGGTCGTCCAGCGTCACGATTTGAATGCGAGGCCGGATGCCGCCCGGCAACTCTATATTGCGACCGGTCGCGGCCTCGGTCCGCATATCCTTCGACGGCTGATCAAGACAAACAAAGACTCCCATATGTGCGCCTTCGCGTTCGACGGTGCCCTTCAGTGCCCTGACCATATCTGGATTGACATTCTTCCCGGCTTTTACCGAGATGATGGCTCTGCCATAGTCCTTGGCGCCACGCATAAAGATGATTTCTCCATCGATACCGCGATCAGCACCCTTTCCACGCGGCTGACCACCAACCCTTCCTACAGCCCAGAGCTGAAATTGGTACGGGTCAAGTGCGGCCAATTTTCTGCCTGAGAGTTCGTCCCGAGGGATTCCGTCAACGTCATACGCCGCGTGCGGAAGCCAAGTTTTGAAACGGTCCTGTATGACTTGAATAGCGAGATACGTAACATCAATCCCGATCCATCTACGGCCCATCTTCTCGGCTGCATGAATTGCTGTGCCACATCCGCAAAATGGATCGAGAATCAGATCACCTTCCTTGCTTGATGTCGCTATTATTCTTTCGAGGAGTTGCAACGGCTTTTGCGTCGGGTAATGAAGGCGCTCTTTAGCCTGCGAATTGATGGCGCTGATATCGCCCCAATCATCGCTCACCGTCACGCCCGGCATCGTATCCAGGTATCGCTTGAACCGGGGAACTGCGCCGGGTCTGGGCTTGGACAATGAGCCCTTTCGATATCAGATCGTTCATTTTCGCGCGCGAGTAGCGCCAGTACCGCGTCACTCCCATTACTTGGTAAGAGGGATTCCCCTTTGCTGCGCCGCCCGGGCCGGTGATGTTGTCGAGCTGGTACGCTCTACCGTCAGGGTCTTTCAAACGATACTTCTTCGCAATATAGGTCTCGTCATAGGCAGCAAATTGTTGAGTGAACGTAGCCGCTGTGGTCGTATCCTTCCGATAAACCAACAGCACGTCGCGTACGCGGGGATAATGAGTCGCTCCCTGCGCGTAATCTGATTTCGCCGTTGTCCGCTTCCAACTGATCTCATTGATGTAGCCTTGTCCCTCAAACACGCAATCCAGAAGCATTTTGAGGTAGTGGCTGTTGCTCGGGTCGCAGTGCAAATAGAGCGTCGCGGTGGACTTCATGACCCGGCGCATTTCAAGCAGCCTCGGGGCCATCATGGCGAGATAAGCCATTACGTCGCCTTCCTTCAAAAAGGTGCGGCGAAGGGCATCCAAAAGTACAAACGTATCGAGGCTCAGTGTACGAACGTGGTCCAGGGCTCGCTCAGCGCCGTTCTCCCAAGTCCACGTATCATCGAACGCTGCTATTTGGGACGATGCGTCCTCTGCAACCGGGGAGCGGAATAGTATGTTGTAGGTGGCATTGGAATTGAACGGCGGATCCAGATATACCAGATCGACGGTATTGGATTCGATCCTCTGCAACCAGTCTAGGTTGTCTCCAAAATAAAGCCGATTTCTCAAAACTGATTTCGTCACGTCAGAACCCCCGCCCTCACACGGGAGCGAATGTTCGGATACAACCTAAAAAGGTTCCCTTAGCGGGGCCGGTTTGCTGTCGACATAGTTAACCCTGGGTGTACACCGACCACTTATGACCTAGGTGGTGTGGACATTTATCGCATCCATAAGACGATGGCTGCGAGAGTAACGACGGCCAGGTAATTTCGGGCGGTCTTTTCGAAGCGGGTTGCGACGCGGCGGAACTGCTTGAGTTTTGAGAAGCAGCATTCGACGAGATGACGCTGGGCATAGAGATGCTTGTCCAGCGGATATTTGAGCGCACGTGACGGGTTGTTGGGGATGACGGCGAGCGCGCCTTTGGCAGCGATCGCCTGGCGCAAGTGATCGGCGTCATAAGCCGTATCCGCCATGACGACCTGGGCAGGTAATCCCTCGATCAATTCGGCGGCTTGCGGTACGTCGCTCTTCTGACCTGCGGTGAGCTTGAACCGTACGGGACATCCCAGGCCGCGAACGGCCATATGTATCTTGGTGCTCAGGCCACCGCGCGAGCGACCGATCGCCTGATCTTCAGACCCCCTTTTTTCGCCCCAGCGGCGTGCTGGTGCGCCCGGACGATGGTGGAGGTCGACGATCAGATACTCGAAGTCCGGTCACCGGACATCGCTTCGAATATGCGCCACCAGACCCCCTTGATGCTCCATCGACTGAAGCGCCGAAACACGCTGTTCCAGTCTCCAAACACCTCCGGAAGATCACGCCAGGGAGAGCCAGTGCGCACGATCCAAAGTACGCCCTCCACAAACATCCGGTTGTCCCGTCCGGTCGAACCCTTCTGGTCAGGCCGGCCGATGATCAGCGGCGCCATCCGCTCCCATGTCGCGTCGCTCAATACCAAGCGGTCCATCACACCCAAGGCGGCCTCCCCAAAAGCAGCCTTGAATCTGATTTGCGCCTAAAAGGGAATCCTTAGAGTCCACACCACCTAACGCGCCTCGGTCCGAGTGGCGGTTCTGATCTCGTGAGTGCCTATTTCGGCCAGTACCGCCGTGGAAAACGATCGGTGAGGCTTGGCCACGGCTTGCGCGTTCGGCGATAGCTAATTGACGACGCCCGCCCCTCCGTGATCTTGCGTGGGCTCAAGTGCCTGAACTGCGGAGGGCGTATGCTCTCGTTGCTCACGCGCCAAAGAGCCGCCTGAAGATGCGCCGATTTGGCAAAGCACCGCGCAAGAATAATTAGGTGCAGGCGGTATTGCCGATTGCTAATGACCGCTTCCTATTGACTGGCTCTCGACTGGGGGTAGGGGCAGCCCACTCGTTTTTGTTGAGACTCTTCGATCGTGACGAAACGATCGAAGAGAGCCATTGGTATAGAATTTCATGTGCTGGTGCGATAAGGTCAGCGCGCAACAGCGTGCCAAGAGCGTGCCAAGCTAGGTCGCCTTGAAAGAAAAATAATAATAATATCAATAGATTGCGGGCGTAGTTCAATGGTAGAACGGCAGCTTCCCAAGCTGCATACGAGGGTTCGATTCCCTTCGCCCGCTCCAGCCTTCAGGCAAATGTCGCGGGACAGTTTGTCGGCACGGCAATGTATTTGGCGACAGCAGGAGACGTGACGTGAGGTTGCTTGGAGCGCTGCTGCTTGCGCTGGGCGCGCTTTGGATGACGAGGCCGGCATCCGCGCAAATGTATGATCCGCGCTATCCCGTCTGCATGCATGTTTACGGCGAGTTGGTCGGCGAGCGCATGGACTGCATCTTCACGTCGATAGATCAGTGCCAGGCCAGCGCTGTGGGCATGCCGGCGACCTGTCTGGTGAACCCTTATTATGCGCCAAGGCCGGCGCGTCCTCATCGGCCTGAACGATGACTTTTCCGGCGGTATCGCGAGCGTTCATTTGAGATCAGTGCATGGCATGGTGGTACTACGCGTTCTTCGCGATCGTTCTGCTCGGATGTTGTGCATTGGTGGTTCGCGCCCGTCGCGGCAGCAATACGCGAGAAGACGAGGAGCTGAACCGGCGGATCGACGAGCGCGTCGATCGGCTCGATCTCACCCGGCGCAATCGCGACAGGGATTCCTGACCCAGGGAATCCGCAGACGGCCTTCGCTATTATCCCGGGATATTACGGCGATCTGTTCACGCAACGTGCGCGCCTAACGCACCGTACTCGACCTGTTCTTCTCACAACGCGCAGTTATGTTTCCGTAGTTCTCCGCGTTTGAGAACGAAGTTCCGCCGGAACGATGTCGCGGGTTCCGGCATTGGTCGAATAGAGCCGACCGACCTCCGGCGAGAACGGTCGGTTCAAGCCCGCGCCTGGCCGTTCCCTCTCAACAGCCCCCTAGAAGACGGCCGGCGCGGGTCCTTATCCGGTCCTGCTCGATGTGACGAGGCTGCGCGCCGGGCGAGTATCGCTGACGTTGTGCGATAGATTCAGCGCCAGCCCAAAGCGGGCGCGATCTGGGTCAAGATCGTCTCGATCACATGCGCGTTGTAATCGACGCCGAGCTGATTGGGGACGGTCAGAAGCAAGGTATCGGCCTCTGCGATCGCCTCATCCGTCTTGAGCTGCTCGATCAGCCTGTCCGGCTCGGCGGCGTAGCCGCGGCCGAAGATTGCGCGCGTCCTCTCGTCGATGAAGCCGATCTGGTCTTCCTCCTGGCCGTTGCCGAAATAGGCGCGGTCGCGATCGTCGACCAGCGCGAAGATGCTGCGGCTCACCGAGACCCGCGGCTCGCGCGTGTGCCCGGCTTCCTTCCAGGCGGCACGATAGGCCCGGATCTGGGCGGCCTGCTGGACGTGGAAAGCCTCTCCGGTCTCGTCGTTCTTCAGCGTCGAGCTTTGCAGGTTCATCCCGAGCTTCGCCGCCCACACCGCGGTGGCGTTCGAGCCGGCGCCCCACCAGATGCGCTCGCGCAGGCCTTCCGAGAGTGGTTCGAGCCGCAGCAGGCCGGGAGGATTGGGAAACATCGGCCGTGGATTGGGCTGCGCAAATCCCTGGCCGCGCAGCATGTCGAGGAAGATCTCGGCATGACGCCGGCCCATGTCGGCATCGGTTTCGCCCTCGCCCGGCTGATAGCCGAAATAGCGCCAGCCATCGATCACCTGCTCGGGTGAGCCGCGGCTGATGCCGAGTTGCAGGCGTCCCCTCGCGATCAGGTCGGCCGCGCCGGCGTCCTCGATCATGTAGAGCGGATTTTCGTAGCGCATGTCGATCACGGCGGTGCCGATTTCGATCCGGCTGGTCCTGGCGCCAACGGCCGCCAGCAGCGGGAACGGCGAGGCCAGTTGGCGCGCGAAGTGATGGACGCGAAAATACGCGCCGTCCGCGCCGAGCTCTTCGGCCGCGACCGCAAGGTCGATGGATTGCAGCAGCACATCCGCGGCCGAGCGGGCCTGCGACTGCGGCGAGGGCGTCCAGTGCCCGAACGAAAGGAATCCGATTTTCTTCATGCCGGCAATGTAGGGATGTCCGCGACGAATTGCGATCCGTGACGTGACCCGGGGATGACCGAAAGTGTCTACCAGCCGGGAAATTTTCTGCGGCAGATGTTGCCGGTTTTGCAGATCGCGCCGCTCCGCAAGTGCTGCATGCGTGCAGGTCTTGCCGCCTGCGCCGCGGCATGACTTGCGATCCCGGGGCGCGCCGCCTAGCTTTCCGCCACGATTTCTCCCGCCAGCACCGTCCCGCAGGTCCCGATGTCGCAGCCGCTTCTGTTTCAGCCGATCACGCTTCGCGGCGTGACCTCCCGAAACCGCATCCTGATCTCGCCGATGTGCCAGTATTCGGCAACCGACGGCTTGGCCAATGACTGGCACCTTGTCCATCTTGGTAAATTTGCCCAGGGCGGCGCCGGGCTCGTGATGGTCGAGGCTGCGGCGGTGACCGCGGAGGGCCGCATCACCCATGGCGACGTCGGCATCTGGAACGACGAGCAGATCGCGCCGCTCGAACGGATCGCCGCCTTCCTCAAGGACAATGGCGCAGTGCCCTCGATCCAGCTCGCGCATGCCGGCCGCAAGGCCAGCATGCAGCGTCCCTGGTACGGCAATGCCGCCCTCGATGAGGCCGACCGCGGCCGCGGCGATCTGCCGTGGCGGACGGTGGCGCCGAGCGCGATCCCGATGGAAGACGGCTGGCTGATGCCGCACGCGCTCGACGCGGCCGAACTCGCCGCGCTGCGTGAGCAATGGCGGCGCGCCACCTTGCGCGCGGTGGAGGCCGGCTTCGAATTCGTCGAGGTGCATTGCGCGCATGGCTATCTGCTGCATGAATTCCTCTCGCCATTGTCGAACCGCCGCACCGATGCCTATGGCGGCGATCGCGCCGGGCGGATGCGCTATCCGCTCGAGATCATCGAGACCGTGCGCGCGGCCTGGCCGGCGGAGCGGCCGCTGTCGGTACGGATTTCCTCGGTCGACGGTATCGACGGCGGCCTGACGCTCGAGGACCAGGTCGCGTTCGCCCGCGAAGCCAGGGCGCGCGGTGTCGATTTGATCGATTGCTCGTCGGGCGGCCTGCTCGGCTCGGCGACCGCGGCGCGGATTCCGCGCGGCTACGGCTTTCAGGTGCCCTATGCCGATGAGATCCGCCGCGCCGCCGACATTGCGACCATCGCGGTCGGCCTCATCCTGCATCCGCAGCAGGCAGAAGATGTCCTGACCAACGGCCAGGCCGACCTGGTCGCGATCGGCCGCGAGGCGCTGTTCGATCCGAACTGGCCGCTGCACGCCGAGCTCGCGCTCGGCGGTGCAGGCGGCGAGGTGTTCGCGTCCTGGCCGAAGCAGTATGGTTGGTGGCTGGAGCGCCGCGAGCCGGGCCTGCGCCGGCTCGATGGCCCGCCGCTGCCGTTCCGCCAGAGCTGACAAGAAAATCCGACAACAACCTGGGAGGTCGTTATCATGACATCAGTCGCAAAGCGCCCCTATCGCGGCGTCTTCCCCGTGGCGCCGACCATCTTCGACGCCAACGGCAATCTCGACCTCGATGGCCAGCGGCGCTGCGTCGACTTCATGATCGACGCCGGCTCCCACGGCATCTGCATCCTCGCCAATTTCTCCGAGCAGTTCGTGCTGACCGACGCCGAGCGCGAGACCGTGATGCATACGGTGCTCGAGCATGTCGCCGGCCGCATTCCCGTCATCGTCACCACCACGCATTTCTCCTCGGCGGTCTGCGCCGCGCGCAGCCGCGAGGCGGAAGCCGCCGGGGCTGCGATGGTGATGATCATGCCGCCCTATCACGGCGCGACCTTCCGCGTCGGCGAGCCAGCCATCTATGAGTTTTATCGGATCGTGTCGGATGCCATCAACATCCCGATCATGATCCAGGACGCGCCGGTCGCGGGCACGCCGCTCTCGGTCGATTTCCTGGCGCGGATGGCGAAGGAGCTCGCCAATATCAGGTACTTCAAGATCGAGGTGCCGATGGCGGCGAACAAGCTGCGCGGCCTGATCGAGAAGGGCGGCGCCGAGATCGAGGGGCCGTGGGACGGCGAGGAGGCGATCACGCTGATGGCCGATCTCGATGCCGGCGCCACCGGCGCGATGACCGGCGGCGGCTATCCCGACGGCATCCGCCAGATCATGGATCCGTTCTTCGCCGGCCGGCGCGACGAGGCGGTGCAGGCCTATGCGCGCTGGCTGCCGCTGATCAATTACGAGAACCGGCAATGCGGGCTGCAGGCCTGCAAGGTGCTGATGCGCGAGGGCGGCGTCATCAAGTCCGATGCAGTGCGCCACCCGCTGCAACCGCTGCATCCGGCGACGCGCGCGGGGCTGATCGAGATCGCGCGGACACTCGATCCGGTCGTGCTGCGCTGGGGACGGTAACGGGGGCTATGCGTCCCACGTCACCGGCAAATCCAGCAGGCCGCGGAACGCCCAGCCGCCGATCCGCGCCGGCTGGTGCTCGATCAGGCGCAGATTCTTCAGCCGCTTGAAGATCGCGGGCAGCGCGACGTCGGCGACCATGGCGCGCGAGGCCCAGGCGCCGGCGCAGAAATGTGGACCGGCACCGAACGCGATGCTCTTGCTGGCGTCGCGGCGCACATCGAACGCGTCGGGCTTGTCGAAGTGCTTCTCGTCGCGGTTCGCCGAGCCGAACATCAGGAACACGCGCTCATTGGTCTCGAATGCGACGTCCCTGATCGTCCAGGGCTTTGCGATCCGCCGCGGCGACATCCCGATCGGCGAGATCCAGCGCGCATATTCCTCGAACACCTGCAGCCACGGGATCGTGCCGCTCGTCGCCAGCGCAAGCTGGTCGGGATGAGTCAGCAGCGCCCATACCGTGCCGGCGATCGCATCGCGCGGCTCGTTCTGGCCGCCCGAGATCGCAAGCTTGATATTGGCGCGCACGCTCTCCATCGGCATGTCGGTCTGCAGCATCACGCCGAGCAGGCTGAGGTCGGGCGTCTTGCGCAGCCTGGGGACCATGTCGTCGATCGCGGCATCGATCCCGGAGGTCGCCGCATGGCAGCGCGCCTCGATCGCGGGATCGCCGACATAATTGGCGATGCCGTCGATCATACCCTGCGACCACGCGTTCATGTCCTGGAAGCGCATGTTGGTGAGGCCGGTGATCGACTTCAGGCATTCGGCCGAGAACGGCAGCGCGAACGCCTGCACGAAATCGACCACGCCGTCCGGCTTCAGTTTGTCGAGGATGCGCGTCGCGTGGGCTGCGAACTGCGCGGTCCAGTGCGATCGGACGGTTTTGGGCGAGATCGCCGGAAAGATCGCCTTGCGCTCGTTCATGTGCGCATCGCCGTCCTTGCGCATCATGTTGTGGCCCATCAGCTTGTTCATCAGCCCCTCGGGCTGGTGCGACGAGAACACGTCGATCTGCTTCTCGGAGATGAAGATGTCGTCGCGGCTGCACAGCAGCGTGCTGCCGAGTTGCGGCACGAAGGCGATCGGCGCCTCCTTGCGCATACGCGCCAGCGCCGGGTAGGGATCCTGCCAGAAGGCGGGGACGTCGATATTGAAATGGGGCGCGGTGCTCACGACGTGATCTCGGTTTGGCCTCGGGTTTTCGGACCGAGCATAGGCCGGGCGGCGCGGCCCGTCTGTCCCCACCGCTGGGGACAGCGGGAGACCATCGCCTGGAGCGCGCTCAGTTCAACTGACGCGCCGACGCCATCAGGCGCAGCGCGATCGCGAACAGCTCGTTCTGCGAGGAGATGCCGAGCTTGTCATAAGCGCGCTTGCGATAGGTGAGGGCGGAGTGCAGCCCGATGCCGAGCTCGGCGGCGATCGCTTCCGAGCTGAGGCCGGAGAGGATGCGCAGGCAGACCTCCTGCTCGCGCCCCGTCAGCCTGGCGAGCGGCTCGGCGGTTGCAAACAGGGTCTTCAACCGCTCGATCGGATCAACATCCGCTGCCGGGTCGCGCTGGAAATGCCGCGCCACGGCCGCCGTCAACGCCGGCGCGACCGCGGCCAGGCGCGCGATCTGCTCGCGGCTGAAGCGGCCTTGCGCGGTGATCTGGTAGAAGTTGACATAGAAGCAGGTGTCGCCGGTCCAGATCGCGGACGCGAACTTGTCGACGATGTCGGAGTCGTCGAAGAAGATCTTGCGGTAGCCGTCGCTGTACATCCGGCGGGCAAAGTTCGGCAGCACGATCGGCGCAGCCTGCGTCCGCCCCTCGAACACCGCATCGCGGTTCGGGTCGGCCTGATGGAAATGTTCGGAATAGGCGATCCCGAGGTCGCGCCCGGTCGGGATGTTGCCGACATCGAGCAGGCACGCGGCGGTCCGCGGGCCGGTGAACGAGAACACCATGCAATGGCCGACCCCGGCGACGCGGCGCAGCGCGCCGATCAGGGCTTGCGGAAAGATGTCGCGGCCCATCGCCAGCAGCGCCGGCGTGATGTCGCTGACGACAGAAGTCTCGAAGGCGTAATCTGCCTTCATGGCGTCCTCCCTGTGTTTCGGGAAGACTAGAGCCTTTTCCGTTCCGATGGAATCGGAACGGGGCTCTCTATTCTTTGTTTTGACGCGTTTTCTTGACGCGAACCTGGGATCCATTCGCTCGAAAACGCTCTGTCAGCGACATCGCCGGCGTGGAAAGCGCCCCGGAATGACGAGAGGATATAGGTCGCGGTTGCCTGAGGAAGGCCTCAGGCGCCCGGCACCTGGTCGAGGAAGCCGGTGATGCTCCTGATCCGGCCGTCCTTCAGCATGGCGAAGTCGGTGCCCTTGATCGGGCTGTCGATGCCGTCAGGGCCAAGGCCCCAGGAGAACCGGACATGGTCGCCGAAGCCGTTCGGCTCCCCGATCAGCTTGAAGCGGAAGTCCGGAAACTTCTGCTGCACGCCGGCGATCAGCGCGTCGACGCCCTCATGGCCGTCGCCGCTCATCAGCGGATCGATATAGCGCGCATCGGCGGTCCAGTTCTCGCTCAGCATCTCGCGGCGCCGGCTCGGCGTCCGCTCGTTCCAGAGATCGATATAGCGGCGGGCGATGGTGGCATGGTCGGTCATGGTGCTCTCCTTCGATAGTGCCGGACTGTACGGCGGTCCGGACTATCGAAGGTTCGCGTGCGCCGATCGATTACCTCTGAGGTCATCGCGCGGGCTATGGTGCGATCGTCAGCACCGCCTTCATGTTGGGATGGTAGCGGCAGTAATAGTCGACCGTGCCGGCCTTGGTCAGGACCGACTTGACCGTCTTCTTCGGCGCGATCGTCACGTCGAAGTCACCGTTCTTCGCGGGTGGCGGTGTGCGCCAGCACGTCCTTGTTGACCCATTCGATGGTGTCGCCGACCCTGGCCGACACCTCGGCCGGGGAAATCACCAGATTCTCCATCACGATCTGGATGGTCGCCGCATGCGCCGGGACGGCCATCGCGCCGAGCGCGAGCAAAGCCAGCGTTGCGAGACAGCGTCCTGGCAACATCGCGCGCCTCCTTACTTCAGGCCGGCCGCGACATGTTCGGCATGCTGCTGGTGGCCCTGGAAGATCTTCAGGCCGGTTTGCAGCAGGCCCTTCAGCTCGGGATTGCTGGCCGAGGGGATCAGCTGCGTCTCCAGCGCGGTGTTGACGGCCTTGTGGTAGGCGACCTCGTTGTCGATATAGGCCTTGTCATAGGCGGCGCCCTTCAGCTTGCCGAGTTCGGCGAGCTTGTCGGCCGCCTGTTTCGACAGCGCCTTGCTGGTGTCGTTGTCCTCCGGCGTCACCTTCAATTTCTTGACGAGGTCGAGCGCCTGCTTGTTCACCGCCTCGTGGTCGCGCGCCATGTCCTTGGCGAACGCCTTGACCTCCTTGTTGGAGGCCTTCTCTTCCGCCTGCTTGGCGGCATTGATGTCGATCACACCGGCCGTATAGGCGATGTGCGCGATCTGCGGATCGGTCGGCTTTGCGCCCTGCGCCAGCGCAGCGCAGTTGAGGAGGCTGAGCGCGGCGACCGCGATACCCAATCGAACGAACATGGTTTGAAACTCCTGTTGAGCCGGGCGTAGCGCGCGGCGCGTCGTTGCTTGCACAGGGGTTGGATGGTGCGGGCGAGCAGAGGTTCCCGAAAACTTCAGGCCGTGGCGCGGAGCCGTTTCAGAACCGCCTCGGTCAATCGCTCGCAGCGCTTGCCCGCGAAGGGGAACGCCTCCATGACGACGGGGCCGATCTTCCGCTCGACATTGTCGCGCAGCATGGTGCGGGCGCGGTGCAGGCGGGTCTTCACGGTTTCCGGCTTGAGGCCGAGGATCTCAGCGGTCTCCTCGACATTCATGCCCTCGATCACGCGGGTGATGAAGACGAGGCGGAACGCCTCGGGCAGCTCGTCGATCGCGTGCTCGACGACGCGCTGGATCTCACGCTGGGCCATGGATTTTTCCGGATCGTCCGTTGACGACAGGGGGAACTGGATGATCTGGGCTTCAGGAGCGCCTTTCGGCAGATCGGACCATTCGACGCTGCTGTGCCTGCGGCGCAGGCGGCCGAGCGCCTCGTTCATTGCGATCCGCGACAGCCAGGTCGACAGGCTGGAGTCGCCGCGGAACTGGTCGAGATGGGTAAAGGCGCGCACATAGGCGTCCTGAACCACGTCCTCGGCCTCGTGGTCGTTGCGCAGGATGCCGCGCGCCAGCCGGAACAGCCGGCGATTATTCGCCTGCATGATGGCGCGGATTGCGGCCTCGTCGCGGGCGAGCGCGCGTTGCACCAGCTCGGCATCGCCCGAGCTGGTCGGCGGCAGGGACGTTACATGGGCCTGGCGCATGGCGGGTCGCCCTCACTGTTGGCGGAATAATATCATTGGATGCCGACCGGCCGTGCAGGTTCCCGGGAAAATGGTGATCGGCCAAAAAGACCGCTACGGCCTGATATAGGCCTCCGGATCCCCGCGCGCATGCGCCTCCATCGCATCGAGGAAGCAGCGCACCTTCGCCGGGACAAATTGCCGCGCCGGCAACAGCGCATGCACGTTGAGCGGCTCGCAGGCAAGATCGGGCAGCAGCCGCCGCAACTCGCCGGCCGCGACGACGGCGCGGGTATAGCTGGCGGTGACCCGCAGCACGCCATGGCCGGCGAGCGCGGCCTGCAGCCGGACATGGGCATTCGAGCTGGTCAGGCGCGCGCGATCGACCGCGAGATGCTCGACCGCGCCGCCGGGAGCGGTGATCGCCCATGGCGGATCGCTGGGGCCGGTGAGCAGCGGCAGCTTTCTCAGATCATCCAGCGTGCGCGGCTCGCCGAATTTCTCCAGCAGCGCGGGTGCCGCGAACAGGCCGCGCTCGAGCGTGAAGACGCGGCGGATCACGATGCCGGCCGACGGCAGCGGTGCCTCCAGCATCGCAAATACGATGTCGTAGTTCTCGGCGATCGGACTAACGATGTCATGCTCGACATCGATCCTGATCGCGAGTTCGGGATAGCGGCCCATCACCGCGCAGGCGACCGGTCCCGCATGATGCGCGCCGAATTCATAAGGCGCCTTGATGCGCAGCGTGCCCGCAACCGCGCTCGACATCGCCAACGCCTCGCTGTGGGTGTCGTGCAGCGCGGTGAACAGCGGGCGCACCTTGCGATAGATGGTCTCGCCGGAATCGGTCAGCCGCAGGTGCCGGGTGGTGCGCTCGATCAGCCGCAGCCCGAGATTGGCTTCGAGACGCTGCACCGCAGCACTGAGACTCGATTTGGGATGGCCGAGCACGCGCGCGGCCGCGGTGAAGCCGCCATGCTCGACAACCTCGCAAAACAGCTCCCAGTCGCGCCACTCCATGGCCGATTGTCCATCCACCGGTACAGTGTGTCCAGCCAAATCGGATTATCCCGGTGACCGCAATCACCTAACCTCGTCGCAACCAAATCTTGCATCGGGAGGGTGAGATGGCTGACGACGGAATTTTCCTGCGCAACACCTGGTACGTGGCGGCGTGGAATCACGAACTGATCGACGGCAAGATGGTCGCGCGCACCATCCTGGAACGGCCGATCGTGCTCTATCGCGGGTCGAGCGGCAAAGTCGTCGCGCTGGACGACCGCTGCTGTCATCGCGCCGCGCCGCTTTCGATGGGACGCATCGAGGGCGACGACATCAGGTGCATGTACCACGGCATGAAGTTCGCTGCCGACGGCAAATGCATCCAGATTCCCGGCCAGGACACGATCCCCGCGAAGCTCGGCGTGCGCAGCTATCCCGTGGTCGAGCGCTACAATTTGATCTTCATCTGGACCGGCGATCCGGAGAAGGCCGATCCGAAACTGATCCTCGACTATCCGCCGCTCGAGGATCCCAGATGGCGCGGCCTGCCGGGTTACATGCACTACAAGGCCAATTGGCTCCTGATTGTCGACAACCTCAGCGACTTCGCGCATCTCGCCTTCGTGCACACCAACACGCTCGGCGGCTCCGAGGAATACGCCTACAAGACCAAGCCGGTCGCGATCGAGAAGCTGGACGACGGTTTCCGTGTCGAGCGCTGGCACATGGGCGCCGAGCCGCCGCCCTACCACAAGAAGGTGATCTCGAACAAAACCGACAAGATCGACCGCCGCAATATCGGCCGCATGATCGTGCCCGGCATCTTCACGCTCGACACCACGTTTGCGCCGGCGGGGCAGGGCGTCGAGAAGGGCGTCCAGGTTCCGGGCACGCGGTCGTATCGCAACGCGCAGTTCATGACGCCGGAGACGCGCTCGACCACGCACTTCTTCTGGAATTATCTGCACGATTTCGACATCGACAATCCGAACATTGCGCTGTCGCTGCGGCACAGCCTCGAGGAAGGGTTCAACGAGGACAAGGATATCATCGAGGCGCAGCAGCGCGTGTTCGACGCCGATCCGGACTATCAGCTGCTCGCGATCGGCGCCGATGCCCCGCTGACCTATTTCCGCTGGCTGTTCGCGCGCAAGCTCGAGGCGGAGAAGGGCACGGCACGCGCCGCCTAGAGCATGATCCGGAAAAGTGTGAAGCGGTTTTCCGAAAAGATCGTGCTCAAACAAGGAGCTAAAGCGCGATGATGATTCAACCCAATCTCATCGCGCTTTAGTCCGTTGCAACTACGGACGTTTGCTGCTTGGCAGCAAGCGGCGCCGGGGTCGCGAGATCGTGACATCCCGGCGTGGCTGCCGCTCCAGCCGGTTTGGCGTAAACTGATCCGACCTGAATTTGTCGGCGTGAAGGTGACCCGCGTTGGCCAGACCATCCCGGTAGCGATCAATCGGTGAATGAGCTTGCCCGAAAAGACGGATCGATCGGATCGAAGTGCGAGCACCGGCTGGGCGCAGGACGCCTGGCTATGGCCGTTTGAAGCCGCGCGATTGGCGCTGGACATATACTCGCAGTGGTACCCTAACCGTCCGCCCGAGCCCACGGATTCGCCGGGCGAAGCGGCGGCGCTGCCCTGGACGACAGCCCATTCGGTCGCGCTTCAGCTGCCGTCGATGTGCCTGCTGGATTTCTCGAGAGCGGCCGAAGGCCGGCCGCTGCTGGTCTGCGCGCCCTATGCGCTGCATCGCGCGCAGATTGCGGATCTTGCCCCCGGCCACAGCCTGATGGAGGCGTTGCAGAAGGCCGGCGTTGCGCGTCTCTATCTCACGGATTGGCGCTCGGCGGCACCGGAGATGCGATATTTCTCGATCGACACCTTTCTGTCCGATCTCAACGTGGCCGTCGACACGATCGGGCCGCCGGTCGACCTTGCAGGTCTCTGTCAGGGCGGCTGGCTGTCGTTGCTCTATGCGGCGCGCTTTCCCGGCAAGGTACGGCGGCTTGTGCTTGCCGGCAGCCCGGTCGACGTCTCGGTACCGTCGGAGCTTTCCCGGATGGTCGCCTCGCTTCCATCGCAAGGCTTCGAGGCGCTGGTCCGTCAGGGGGATGGGATCATCAGCGGCAAGCACATGCTGCAGGCCTGGAGCATCCCGTTCACCATGCGTGACGCGGAAGCGGCGCTGCAGAGGCGGCTCGACCGCAATTCGGAGGATGCGCGGGCGTTGCTCGATCGCTTCACGCGCTGGAATGACGAGACGCTCGATCTGCCGGGCACCTACTACCTCGAAGTGACCGACTGGATCTTTCGCCAGAACCGGATCGCGGCTGGAGACTTCGTTGCGCTTGGCTGCAAGGTCGATCTCGCTGCCGTGAAGCAGCCCGTCTTCCTGCTCGCCGCAGAGAACGACATCGTTGTTCCGCCCGACCAGGCATTTGCGACAGCGCGGCTCTTGGCCACGCCGCCCGCGTGGCTGCAATGCCATACCGAGCCGTGTGGTCACCTCGGACTGTTCATGGGCTGCAAGGCTCTCGCCGGTTCATGGCGCCGGATTGCCCGCTGGCTTCAGTCCGATCTCGGTGAGGCTGCGGGCGAGCGAGCGCGGATCAGCGCGTGAGTGCTAGATGAAAATGCCCCGAATTGCGCTTTGCAATCCGGGGCATCCGGTATCCTTTGGATGACGTGCGTCGCGTCTATTTCGCCGCGACAACCATGATCTCGACATTGTACTGCGGCGCCGCCAGCTTGGCCTCGACGGTGGCGCGGGCCGGGGTGTTGCCCTGCGAGACCCAGCCGTCCCACACCGCGTTCATTTCCGGGAACGTCTTCATGTCGGTGATGTAGATCGTCGCGCTGAGCAGCTTCGACTTGTCGGTGCCGGCCTTGGCGAGGTGGCCGTCGATGATCGCCAGGATGTCCTTGGTCTGGTCGGTGACGCTGCCGCCCGCGGCCTTGCCGGCGACGACGCCGGCGAGATAGACGGTGTTGCCGTGCACGACGGCCTGGCTCATGCGCGGGCCGGTTTCGAAACGCTGAATGCTCATTTGGGTCTCCACTGAATGGCGGGCACTGTCTAACCTGCCAGAGCGAGCGCCGCCACTGCACAATTTGCAGCGCCGTTCACCGAAATCGCTCGAAATTGCTCCGAGATCGGCTCGGCGCAATCAGGTCGGCGGATTCTGCCCATTCGCCCAGCGCGCGAACAGTGCCACTCGCTCGGCCGGCCAGGCGCGATCGCAGGGCATGGTCCCGGCCTTGAGCCGTGCCAGGATTTGTTGGCAGTGCCTGGCGACATCCGCCTCGTTCCAGAGATCGAAGGCGAACAGCATCGAACTGCGGTCCATCGGCCGGAACAACGGCCGGATGTGCTGCTCGAACTGCACGGCCTCGTCGGGACCGGGGAGTGCCACGCTGATCTCGTTCGCGGCCTGCGCATCGCTCGCCGTTGCGGACGGCCGCGCAGCGGGCGTTGCGTTGCAGACCCACCACCATCGCGGCACCGGCATGTTCGGCGGCGGTGTCGCGCCGGCGCCGGAATTCTCCACCGCGATGCGCGAGCCCCATTCGATATAGGCGACGAAGGCGGCGCGGAATTCCGGATCGCTCGGTAAGCCGGCATCGTCGGCGCTCTGCACCATGTAGGTCGCCCACAATGCGCGCTGCTCCGGCCGGATCTCCTTGCCGATATGCTGCGACACCATCCGCCGATAGCCGCCATAGCGCTCGGCGTAGAAGCGTGGGCCGCCGAACACCTCGCTGAGCCACGCCGCCACCCGCTCGGGATGGTCCGGCGACATCTCGGCGAACAGCGGGCCGAGCAGCGGATCTTCCGGCACGTAACGGCTGTAGAAGATGCGCGTCATGTCGAGCAGCGCCGGATAGCCGCCGGCCCATTCGAACAGCGTCGGCTCGCGCATCGGATCGGGAACGGGATCGCGAAATGCGACGCTCCAGTGCATGCCGCTGCAAAACGGCTTGTTCAGCGACGCGCCGCAGCGGCACAGGCTGGCATGCTCTTGCGACGCGCCCGCGTTCTGTGTGATCGGCGCGCCATCCTCATCGACCAGTTCGACATCGCCGGTGAGGCGATAAGGGCCGTCCTTCGACACTTCGATCTGCGGCGGCCGGCTGACGTCGGACAGGCTGGCGTCACGCTTGGGGCCGATACCGATGCCAAGCGCGCCCGACGGGCATCTGCGCACTGCGTTGAGGAGGTCGTCGAGGCGCGCCCCGCTGGCTGCGATGAAAGGCTGCTCGCCGAGACGAAACACCGAGTTAAGGCGGTCGGTGCAGAAGCCGGAATGTGCGCAGGTGCCGCGATTGTCGAACACGAACGCCTGCTGCCCGGCATAAACGTCGAGCCTGTCCGGTGCGCGCCGCGGATCCCCGGCGTCGGTGAAGCCGCGCGCGACGTGGCTGTCGTCGCAGAACGGCCTGGTCTGCGACTGTCCGCACCGGCAGAGCCGCACCGGGGCCTCTGTTGCGATCGGCACGCCGAGATGATCGACGATCGGAATGCCGGGCCCCGGTTCGTAGGGCCCGTTGCGTCTGACGACGATGCGCTTGCGCGGCTGTTGCTTGTCGCTTGGACCTTGGGCGGAATTGTCGTCTGTCATGCCTTGCAATGATCCCTGAACTCGCCCAACCCGTGCAATGCGTGCTTAGATGGATCGATGGCGGCTCTCAACGAACCAGATGGAAAGTGCCGCGGGAGAGTTGCAATGATCCGCAAGACCAAGCGCAAATATGGTTGCCCGGTCGAGTTCTCGATCGATCAGCTCAGCGGCAAATGGAAGACGGTGATCCTGAGCCGGCTCAAGGTCCGGCCGATGCGCTATGGCGAATTGCGCCACGACATCCCGCAGCTCAGCGACAAGGTGTTGACCGAGCGCCTGCGCGATCTCTGCAATTCAGGCTTCGTCAGGCAGGAGCGCGGCGGCGGCTCCTCGCGCTATTGCCTGACCAAGCGCGGCGAGATGCTGAAGCCGATGCTGCAGGAACTCTACGATTGGGGCGAAGCCAACGCCGATACGTTCGGCGTCCGCTTCCTCAGCGCGGAGGCGGACTAGAGCAGGAATGCGCAATTTCGGAATATTAGAATAATACCCCTGAGTTGCCGGACGTGTCAAGTTGTCTGGTCGAACGTGTCAGTAGCTCGTGATCTGTCGCCTGTTTGTAGCTCGTGAAGTGTCGTGTTTTCGGTGCTCCGGAACAAGGGGGGCACGATGGGCACGGCATCCATTCACGAGGGTGTACGACGGATGCGGTTTTCAGATTTGCTGGATCGGACGGAGGCGAAGGAACTGACGCAGGAGGCAGCTTCGGAGGTTCTTGGGATCAGTGTTCGGACGTTTCAACGCTGGGCGGAGCGCTATGAGGCGGAGGGCGACGACGGGCTTGTCGACCGCCGGCTGGGGCGTCGTTCGCCACGGCGGGCGCCGGAGGAGGAGCTGGAACGGATGCTTGCGCTGTACCGGGACAAGTACGCGGACTTCACGGTGAAGCACTTCCACGAGCAGATGCAAAAGCGGCACGACTATGTGCTGGGCTATACGGTGACGAAGCTGGCGCTGCACGCGGCGGGGCTGGTGCGGAAGGCTCCGAAGCGTTCGGCGCACCGCAAGAAGCGGCCGCGGCGGCCGCTTCGGGGCATGCTGCTGCACCAGGACGGATCGCGCCACGTTTGGATCGAAGGCCTGCCCGCGAGGGACCTGATCGTCACGATGGACGATGCGACCAGCGAGATCTACTCGATGGTGCTGGTCGAGGAAGAAGGAACGGCCTCGACCTTCCAGGCCTTGCGCGAAGTGATTGGCGAGCATGGCCTGTTCTGCGCGCTCTACACCGACCGCGGCAGCCATTATTTCCTGACCCCAAAAGCTGGCGAGAAGGTCTCGAAGACGCAACAAACCCAGGTGGGACGGGCTTTGTCGCATCTTGGGATCGAGCATATCGCAGCCTATTCGCCGCAGGCGCGCGGGCGCTCCGAGCGGGTGTTCGGCACCTTGCAGGACCGGCTGCCGAAGGAGCTGCGGCTTGCCGGGATCACGACGGTTGAGGCTGCCAACGCGTGGCTGAAGGCGCATTACATCCCCGGGCACAACGCCGCGTTTGCGATCAAGCCCGAACAGGAAGGCACGGCATTCGTGGCCGACCGGCATGAGGCCTGGCGCGAGGCGCTGTGCGTGATCGAGGAGCGAACCGTCGCCAACGACAATACCGTTGCATGGAACGGTCGGCGGCTGCAGTTGCCGCAGAGCCGGCTCAGACCTCACTTCGTCAAGGCCTTGGTGCGGCTCCATGAGTATCCCGATGGCACCGTCAGCGTGTTCCTTGGACCGCATCGATTGGCGAGGTTTGCGCCTGACGGACAGCAGATCAGCCCCGACGCGCTTCAGCCTGGCGGCGTGCTCGGAGCCGTCAAGGACAAGCCCTGGCGGGCGCGCAAGCGCGCGTCCTTGACCGCTCCTGCGCGCGCCGCCGTCGAGAAAGCGCGGGTCGGGACGGAGAAACGGGCTTCAAGTCGAACAAAGAAACTCACCCACAGGGCTAAAACCGCCACAACAGCCGTGGCATGATCAATCAGGGAAAGCCGTCCCCGCCTTCCGGCTCCCCTGCAAATCAGACACGAAGGCGACAGATCACGAGCTACAAAAACACGACATCTTCACCCGCTACGGACAGTTGTCTGGTCGAACGCTGGCTACCGCCGGCTACTTTGCATGGGGTTGTTTTCGATATTTTGGCAGCGCCCCTGCGACGAACGGATTTCCGGCCGGAACCTTAAGCGAGGAGAGTGCGTTCTCGCGGGATGTTGGGGGCAATCAACACAAGGAATGCTCATGCACATCCGTATCTCTACGGCATCCGTCATCGTTGCGGCGCTCTCGCTTGGAACACCTGCCTGGGCGCAGGTGCAGGGAACGCAACCGAAGGCGATGCCGCAGGCTCAATCTGACCAGCCCAATGCCATCCGGAGCATACAGGTCGTGGACATCAAGGAACTCAAGCCCGACGCCCGGTCGAAGGTCGAGGCTGTCGTGGCAAAGGCAAGCGAAGACGACCTGCGGAACCTTCGCGGTTCCATCGACGCGTCTGAAGAAGCGGTATCCGCGCTGAAGGCGAAGGGCCTCAGCTCGGCACAAGTTGTCGCGGTCAATCTCACCAACGGCATCCTGACGCTTTTCACCAAGACGGCCTGATCGCAACACGGCTCGGGGAACTTCCGCTGAAAAGCCCGCCGGTTCACGCCGGCGGGCCAACGACTGGATCTCGGAGTAGCACGCCTCAGTTCACCGCCTTCGCCGCCGCACGTCCCGCGTTGCGGCCCGAGAACAGGCAACCGCCGAGGAACGTGCCTTCCAGCGAGCGATAGCCGTGCACGCCGCCGCCGCCGAAGCCGGCGGCTTCGCCAGCCGCGTAGAGGCCGCGGATGATCTGGTGATCGTTGCTGAACACGCGCGACTCGAGATCAGTCTCGAACCCGCCGAGCGTCTTGCGCGTGAGGATGTTGAGCTTCACCGCGATCAGCGGGCCGTGCTCGGGATCGAGGATCCGGTGCGGCTTCGCGGTGCGGACCAATTTGTCGCCGATATAGCGCCGCGCATTGTGCAGGTTCATGACCTGCGCATCCTTGACGTAGGGGTTGGTGATCTCGCGGTCGCGCGCCTCGACCTGCGCCTTGATGGCGTCGAGCTGCAACAGATCGTTGCCTGCGAGCTTGTTCATGGCATCGACGAGATCGGCGAGATTGTCGCGCACGATGAAGTCGGCGCCGTGCTGCTTGAACGCCTCCACCGGCGCCGGCGCGCCCTTGTTGGTGGCGCGCTTGATCGTCATGCGCCAGCTCTTGCCGGTGAGGTCGGGGTTCTGCTCGGAGCCGGACAGCGCGAACTCCTTCTTGATGATGCTCTGGGTCAGGATGAACCACGAATAATCGTAGCCGGTGCCCATGATGTAGTGCAGTTGCCCGAGCGTGTCGGAGCCCGGGAACAGCGGCGCTGGCAGCCGCTTGCCCGTCGCGTCGAACCACAGCGACGACGGACCCGGCAGGATCCGGATGCCGTGACGCGGCCAGATCGGGTTCCAGTTCCGGATGCCCTCGACATAGTGCCACATGCGGTCGCGGTTGATCAGCCGGCCGCCCGCCGCCTCGGTGATGCCGATCATGCGGCCGTCGACATGTTCGGGCACGCCGGAGATCATGAATTTGGGCGGCTCGCCGAGCCGCTTCGGCCAGTTCTGCCGCACCAGATCATGATTGCCGCCGATGCCGCCGGACGCGACGATTACCGCAGGCGCACGGAAGGAAAAATCGCCGACGGCGTTGCGCGAGGAACTCTTGCCGCGCTGGACCGAGCTCGGTTCCAGGATCGCGCCGCTGACGCCGTCGACCACACCGTTGGTGACACTGAGCGCATCGACGCGGTGGCGGAACTTGAACACCAGCCGTCCGCTTTTCGCGGCTTCGCGCGCGCGGCGTTCGAACGGCTCGACGATGCCGGGTCCGGTGCCCCAGGTGACGTGGAAGCGCGGCACCGAATTGCCATGGCCCATCGCGTCGTAACCGCCGCGCTCGGCCCAGCCGACCACCGGGAAGATGCGATGGCCCATGGCACGCAGCCAGTCGCGCTTCTCGCCCGCAGCGAATGCGACATAGGCCTCGGCCCATTTGCGCGGCCAGTAATCCTCTTCGCGATCGAAACCGGCGGTGCCCATCCAGTCCTGTAATGCGAGCTCGACCGAATCCTTGATGCCGAGCCGGCGCTGCTCCGGCGAATCGACCAGGAACAGGCCGCCAAACGACCAGAAGGCCTGGCCGCCGATGCTTTGTTCCCCTTCCTGGTCGAGCACGATGACGCGCTTGCCTGCGTCGGCGATCTCGGTTGCGGCCACGAGACCGGCAAGCCCCGCGCCAATCACGATCACATCTGCATCGTCAGCCATGTTCAGGTCCCCGTCCTGCCGAGATTCAAGACCGCCTCATTGAGTGCGGTCAACGCCAAATGGACCTTGCCTGTGGCGGCGGAGCACCAAGCACGTGCGCCGCGTTGTTCCAGTTTGGGACCTTTCCCCAGTCCCACTGCAGCGTGCGCGCAACACCCAATTTGAATTTGTTTTGACCGGCTTCGCTCGTCTGGACAAAAATACGCGCGCGCAACACGCTCACGATTGTCTTGCATCACAGACCAAACAGATTCGGTTTCGACTGGGGCTGGCCAAAATGAAGTTGATGACGGGGTTGCTCGCTGCGGTTCTCCTGCTGGCGGGAATGGGGGTGTCTCAAGCTGTAGTCAGGATCGCCGACGATCGCGGCGGCAAGATCGGCGTCTATGTCGACAGGTATCAGGACCTGCGGACTTCGGGCGAGACGGTCATCATCGACGGGCTGTGTGCCTCGGCCTGCACCATCGTGCTCGGCAAGGTTCCTCACGACCGGATCTGTGTGACCTCGCACGCCAGCCTCGGCTTCCACGCAGCCTGGGATTACGGCGATAACGGCCGTCCGGTCCCCAATCCCGAAGCCACCCATATGCTGTACCTGATGTATCCGCCGGCGGTACGCAGATGGATTTCGGGGCGTGGTGGCCTGACCCGGCGCATGATCTTCCTGCGCGGCAAGCAACTGCAGGCGCTGTACAAGCCGTGCTATCTCAACGCCCAGGCCTCGGCGCCGAAGCCCGCGCACTAAGCTCCGGCTGCTTCTCTGTTTGACCCTCGTCGGCCATTGGCCTCGGCAGACGCCAGGGCATGAACGCGCCGGCACCGGATTAGCTCGCCATCATTTGACGGCCTGCGGGCGCCATTGCGCTTGCTGCCTGCCGGAACCCGGCTTATCTCAGCCTCATGGTTCAGCCGATCTCCACCCGATCCGAGCTCGTAACGGCTCCACAGACCCGGGTGGCGTCTGCGATCCTGTGGGGTGCGGCCGGTATCGGCGGATTGGCCCTGCTTGCCGCTGCCGCGCTCTGGTTCCACTACGGGACCGCGGTGTTTTTCGAAATGATCACGGCCGGCATCTCCGCCTGCTTCTGACAAGGACGCCCTCGCATCATGCCCCGGACCACGCGCCCATTGGTGATCTTCGCTGCCTTCGCGGGCAGTCTGGCGGTCGGCCTGTTCCTCATGCTGTGGGCGATCGGCGGCTTGCGCACCGTTGCCGCGCCGGCCGCGATCGGCGGGGCGTTCCAGCTCACCGACCAGTCCGGCCAGACCGTTACCGACAAGAACCTCCAGGGCAAGCCGACCCTGATTTTCTTCGGATTCACCCATTGCCCGGACATCTGCCCGACCTCGCTGTTCGAGATCTCGGAGGTCCTGAAGGCGATGGGCAAGGACGCCGATCGCGTGAATGCCTATTTCGTCTCGGTCGATCCGGAACGCGACACCGCCACCGCAATGAAGGATTACCTGTCGAGCTTCGATCCGCACCTCAAGGGCCTGACCGGCGATCCCGCCGCGATCGCCAAGGTCCTGTCGAGCTATCGTGTCTACGCCAAGAAAGTGCCGCTGAAGGATGGCGACTACACGATGGACCACACCGCGCTGATCTATCTGATGGACCGCGACGGTCATTTCGTCGCGCCGTTCAATCTGAAACGGACGCCGGAAGAAGCGGCGGCCGATCTCAAACGGTACCTCTGATCGCCATTTCCGGTTCAGAATTAACCCAATCGGCGCTCGCTTCAGGCGCCGATTCGGCTATAAGCCGTTCAATTTCCTGAAATTGCCGGTTATGCCAAATCCGCCTGTCCAGCCCTTTGCCGTCCGTTCGCGCCAGCTTCGCCTGGCCGCGGGCATGATCGCGGCCGCCTTGCTGGCCTTGGCGTACCCTGCAATTGCACAGACACCCCCCGCACAGGCGCCGGCAGCCAAGACGGCTCCTGCTCCGGCTCCGCCCACCAAGGCGGCCCCCGCACAAGCGACACCTTCGGCGCCGGCTGCACCGCAGGCAGCGCCTGCGGCCCCCGCGGCAACCCAGGCGGCCCCGACCCTGCCGCCCAAGGCCGCCGCCGAGGCCGCGCCGCAGGCGGTGCCGGGTTTCTGGGACCCGCGGCGCCGGCCGGACCGCCCGGACCTGTCGCGCCTCACCGTGATCCGCTTTCTGACCGAGACCGACTATCCGCCGTTCAATTTCACCGGTCCCGACGGCAATCCGGCCGGTTTCAACGTCGACCTGGCGCGCGCGCTCTGCGACGAGATCAAGGTCACCTGCACCATCCAGATGCGCCGCTTCGAGACCCTGATCGATGCCCTGGCGACCAACCGGGGCGACGCCATCATCGCGTCGATGGCCGTGACGCCGCAGCTGCGCGCCAAGGTCGATTTCACCGATCCCTATTACCGCGCGCCGGCCCGCTTCGTGTCGCGCCGTGACAACGCGATGCCGGAAATCCGCCCGGAATATCTCGAGGGCAAGAAGGTCGGCGTCATCGCCGGGACCTCGCACGAGGCCTACCTCAAGGCGATGTTCACCGACGCCGAGATCCATTCCTATCCGGATAACGACGCGCTGCGCGCGGCGCTGCGTCGCGGCGAGGTTGACTTCATCTTCGGCGATGCGATCTCGCTCGCGTTCTGGATCAACGGCACCGATTCCGCCGAATGCTGCGCCTTTGCCGGCGGCCCCTTTGTCGAGAGCCGCTATTTCGGCGAGGGCGTCGGCATCGCCGTCCGCAAGGGCAACGACCTGCTCCGGCAGTCGCTGAACTGGGCGCTGTTCCGGATCTGGGAAAAAGGCCGCTTCACCGATCTGTGGCTGCGCTATTTCTCGGTCAGCCCGTTCTGAGTTCGTCATTCCGGGATGGTCCGTAGGACCAGACCTCAGGGGTGCAATTGCACCCCGGGGAATCTCGAGATTCCGGGTCCGATGCTGCGCATCGCCCCGGAATGACGACAAACGTCCCGTCGTTTTGCATTTTGCCGCGAAAGCGTTAGTTTTCGCGGCCTTTTTGGAGAGAACCTGAGGAATGTCCGTGATTGATCCTTCTGCCAGCCCGAGCGACCTGCGGGCGCTCGCCGAACAATCCAACGCCTGGCCGTTCGAGCAGGCGAAAGCGATTGTGGCGCGGCTGAAGAAAAATCCCAAGGACGAGGTGCTGTTCGAGACCGGCTACGGCCCGTCGGGCCTGCCGCATATCGGCACGTTCGGCGAAGTCGCGCGCACCACGATGGTGCGCCACGCCTTCCGCGTGCTCACCGAGGACAAGATCAAGACGCGCCTGCTCGCCTTCTCCGACGACATGGACGGCCTGCGCAAGGTGCCGGACAACGTGCCGAACAAGGAGCTGCTGGAGCAGCATCTCGGCAAGCCGCTGACCAAGGTGCCCGATCCGTTCGGTACCCATCCGAGCTTCGGCCAGCACAACAATGCGCGGCTGCGCGCCTTTCTCGACCAGTTCGGCTTCGACTACGAGTTCGCGAGCTCGACCGAGTACTACACCTCCGGCCGATTCGATGCCGCGCTGCTGCGCATGCTGGAGCGGATCGAGAAGGTGATGGCGATCATGCTGCCGTCGCTGCGCGAGGAGCGGGCGGCAAGCTACTCGCCGTTCCTGCCGATCTGTCCGCGCACCGGCCTTGTGCTCTACGTGCCGGTGACGGCGCATGACGCCAAGGCCGGCACGATCTCGTATGAAGACCCCGAAAGCAAGGAGACCGTCACGGTTCCTGTCACCGGCGGCCGCTGCAAGCTGCAATGGAAGCCGGACTGGGCGATGCGCTGGTACGCGCTCGGCGTCGACTATGAAATGGCCGGCAAGGACCTGATCGACTCGGTGAAGCTGTCGGGCAAGATCTGCTCGGCGCTCGGCGGCACGCCGCCGGAAGGTTTCAACTACGAACTGTTCCTCGACGAGAAGGGCCAGAAGATCTCGAAGTCGAAGGGCAACGGCCTGACCATCGACGAATGGCTGCGTTATGCCTCGCCGGAATCGCTGTCGCTGTTCATGTATCGCGAGCCCAAGGCGGCGAAGCGGCTCTATTTCGACGTCATCCCGCGCAATGTCGACGACTACCAGCAATTCCTCGACGGCTTCACGCGGCAGGAAGCGCGGCAGCAGCTGCAGAATCCGGTCTGGCACATCCATTCCGGCAAGCCGCCGCAGGCCGACATGCCGGTCACCTTCCAGCTGCTGCTGACGCTGGTGTCGTCGTCGAACGCGGAGAATGCCGAGACGCTGTGGGGTTTCATCGGCCGTTATCGTCCGGGCGTGACGCCGCAGACCCATCCGAAGTTAGATGCGATGGTCGGCTACGCCATCAACTACTATCGCGACTTCGTGGCGCCGACCAAGCAGTTCCGCGAGCCGACCGACGGAGAGCGCGCCGCGCTGCAGGATCTGCGCGATGCGCTCGCCAACATGCCGGCGAACGCGACCGCGGAAGACATCCAGAACGTGGTCTATGAGATCGGCCGCCGCGAGCCGTTCCTCGACATGGTCAGGAAGGGCAAGGACGGCCGTCCCGGCGTCTCGCTCGACTGGTTCAACATGCTCTACCAGGTGCTGCTCGGCCAGGAGAAGGGCCCGCGCTTCGGCTCCTTCGTCGCGGTCTACGGCGTGCAGAACGCGGTCAACATGATCGACGGCGCGCTGGCGCGGTCGTCGTAGGGATCGCGCCGCTCATCGCCGCTCGGCCTGCGCCGCGTCGCGCAGGCCGTCGCTGGTGGCGCGCAACAGCGTCAGCAGCAGGCCGTTGAGCGGCGTCGGCACGCCGTGCCGTTCGCCGGCCGCGACGATCGCGCCGGTGAGAGCGTCGGCTTCGAACGGGCGTCCCGCGACACGATCGAAATACATCGAGGTGCCGGCGTCCGGCGGATAGGTCAACAACGTCGCCAGCATCAGCTCGGCCTCGTCGGGCGCGAGCTGTGCGCCGTCGGCGCGGCCGACATTCGCGGCCTCCTCGAGGATGGCGCGGCACAACGCCCTGACGTCCGCGCGGCGGAACACCGCCTGCCGCTGCAAGGTGAGCGCGGTGATCGGATTGGCGACCGCGTTGAGCAGAAGCTTGCGCCACGCCCGCGTGGTGAAATCGGCGGAGCGCCGCACGCGCATCGCCGTGCCATCCAGCAGCGCTTCGAACGCGCGCCCGTCTGTGTCATCGGCAACCGCGAATTCATGCTCGCCGGCGCGGCGGAAACGGACGCGATCCGGCGCCAGCCGCTCGCCGTTGTAATAGACGATGGTCGGCACGACCGTGGCGGCGCCGACCAATGGCGCCAGCCGCTCCGCGTGGCCGATGCCGTTCTGCAGCACCGCGACGCGCGTCCGCGGCCCGCACAGCCTTTGCAGCCAGGGCGCGCTCGACGTCGTGTCCTGCGCCTTGGTCGACAACAACACCCAGTCGACCGGCGTAGCCGCTGCCGGATCGGTGAGGGCGCGCAGCGGCACTTCCACCGTGCCCTCCGCCCGCTCGACCGTGAGCCGATCGAGCGGCCGCCGGACACAGGCGATCACGTCATGCTTGTCGACCGCGCGCAGCAGGCCGGCGATGATGCCGCCGATGCTGCCGAGGCCGACGATGGCGATGGTCTTGCGGTCGGATGGTCCTGTCATTGCGTAACTCTGGGCTTTGCGGAGTGTGTTACGTTGGGCTGGAAAGTGCAGGCCGCTCATGTGGCTTTCCGCCGCAGCCAACGAAGCCGCCGATCCGCGGTCTTCGCAGCGCATCATCACATAATGACGCCGAGCCCGCAAAATTCGGATAGCAGGCATCGGCAATTTCACCGGAGCCTGGCGCCGGATTGCGCTACACTTGTATCCATAAAATCAGCACGGCCTCCGCCGAGAGGCCGGCACAGACGGGAGCATGCGCATGCAGTTCAGGGTTTCGCCGACATCGCTGCAGGACAGTTCGAGCGCCGAGGAATGGCAGGCGCGGGTCGATCTCGCGGCGGCGCATCGGCTCGCCTACATCCACGGCTTTTCGGAAGGTATCTTCAACCACCTCACCTTGGTGGTGCCCGGCCGCACCGACCGCTACTACCAGATCCCGTTCGGCATGCACTGGTCGGAGGTGACAGCATCCTCCTTCATGGAGGTCGGCATCGACGATGCCGAGGTGAAGCGCGGCGAGGGTGAGGTCGAGCGCTCCTGCTATTGCATCCATGCGCCGATCCACAAGGCGCTGCCGCAGGCCAAGGCGGTGTTCCACACCCACATGCCCTATGCGAGCGCGCTGACGCGGCTCGAGGATCCGCGGATCAAGGAGATCGGCCAGACCGAGGTCGGGCTGTCGGAGGCGATTGCCTATGACGATCTCTACACCGGCCCCGCGCTTGATCCAGAGGAAGGCGCGCGGCTCGCCAGGGTGATCGGCAACAAGACCATCCTGTTCATGGCCAATCACGGCATCTCGACCGTCGGCGAGACGGTCGCCGATGCCTATGACCGGCTCTATTACATCGAGCGCGCCGCACAGGTGCAGATCTACGCGATGTGGACCCAGCAGCCGCTCAAGCAATTGCCGCAGCATGTGGTGGAGAAGACCAAGCGCGATTTCCGCGACGACCATCTCTACAACGGCCCGTCCCCGGCGCAGCGGCATTTCGATGCGCTGAAGCGGATGCTGGATCGCAAGGAACCGGACTACGCGACGTAATTCGTGTCAAACTCCACCGTCGCCCCTGCGAAACAGATCGTGCAACATATTCGCTGTCGTCCCGGCGAAGGCCGGGACCCATTACCACAGGGTTGGGTTGTTAGGGCAGGCTGTGGCCCCAGCGTGCGTAAGCGCAATCAGCGGTGGTTATGGGTCCCGGCCTACGCCGGGACGACGATGGTGGCGACTGAATCGCCGCGGCTACTGGCTCGCCCACACCACGCGTGCGATCCACGCGACTTCCTCGGCATCGAGCATGCGGTCGGGGTGCTCCGGATTGAGCGATGCGAGTTCGAGCATCTTGGCGGTGCGGCGTCTCAATTCTTTCACCATCACCTCGCCGCCGGTCGTGCGCACCACCACGCGGTCGCCGCGGCGGATCGCGGTCGCGGGTGACACCACGATGATGTCACCTTCGCGATAGGCCGGCTTCATCGAGTCGCCCTCGATCTCCAGCGCATAGGCGTGTTCGTCTGATGTCGCCGGTAGCGCCACTTCGTCCCAGCCCTTGCCGGCGGGAAAGCCGCTGTCGTCGAAATAGCCGCCGGCTCCGGCCTGCGCGAAGCCGATCAGCGGCACCGACTGTCCGCCGCGCGCGCCATCGCCGAGCAACTGCACGAAGGTCTCCATGCTGGCATTGCTCGCGGCCAGCGCCTTGGAGAGCGATTCGGTCGAAGGCCAGCGCTCGCGCCCGTCGCCGGTCACGCGCTTGGATTTGTTGAAGGTGGTGGGGTCGAGGCCGGACTGTTTGGCAAGGCCCGACGGCGACAGGCCGGAGCGTTCGGCGAGCCGGTCGAGCGCGGCCCAGACCTGCGCGTGGGTCAGCGGTCGGGTGGCTTTGGGCTGTTTGGCCATCGAGGGTATCCCGGATGGTAGGAATTATTGCCTGAAACTTGGCGTTTTCGCAAATCTGTCGGCCGATGTGCCCCGGCACCGCTTGAGTTGCGCCGGCGCCGCCGATACGGTCCCTCGCTCGCCAGATGGCGTCTGGGGCATTTCCCCTCAAATCCGGATAAAACCCCAAGGGACTCAAGGACAAAAGGGAAGGCCGGCCCGTGCCGATGATCTACAAAATCACCCCCGCTTCGGCCTGGCGCGAGGCTGAGCGGCAGGGCGTGTACCGGGGCAGTGCCGACGACAAACGCGACGGCTTCATCCATTTTTCCACCGCCTCCCAGGTGGCCGAGACCGCGCGCAAGCACTACCACGGGCAAACCGGCCTGTTCCTGGTCGCGGTCGATGCCGATGCGCTGGGCGATGCCCTGCGCTGGGAGCGGTCGCGCAATGACGAGCTGTTCCCGCATCTCTATGGCGAGCTCGACCTCGGCGCCGTCACCGAGATCCTCGACCTGCGCGCGCGCTCCGACGGTGGCCACGACGTTCCGGAGCTCAAGCCGTGATCCGTGCCTTCGACGCCTTTTCGCTGCCGCTGCTGCGTTGGTTCGATCCCGAGGATGCCCATCGCATGGCGATCCAGGGCCTGAAGCTGCTGCCGCCGATCCGGCAGCGGCCGGATGATCCCAAGCTCGCGGTGCGCGCCTTCGGACTCAACTTTCCAAATCCGATCGGCATGGCGGCGGGCTTTGACAAGAGCGCGGAGGTGCCCGACGCGCTGCTGCGGCTCGGCTTCGGCTTTGTCGAGATCGGCTCGGTGACGCCGAAGCCGCAAGGCGGCAACCCGCGGCCGCGGCTGTTTCGCCTGGAGCGCGACGAGGCCGTCATCAACCGCATGGGCTTCAACAATGACGGCGCGGAGGTCGTGCTGCGGCGGCTCGCCGCGCGCGCCAGCGTCGGCGGCATCGTCGGGGTCAATGTCGGGGCCAACAAGGATTCGCCCGACCGCGCCACCGATTATGTGAAGCTGATCGAGACGTTTGCGCCGGTCGCCAGCTATTTCACCGTCAATGTCTCCTCGCCGAACACGCCGGGCCTGCGCAATCTGCAGCAATCGGCGGCGCTCGACGATCTGCTGGCGCGGGTCATCGACACCCGCGAGCGCGTGCGCAAGAACGCCGGCGACTCGCCGGTCCTGCTCAAGATCGCGCCGGATCTGAGTCTGGCCGAGCTCGACGACGTCGTGCACATCGCCCGCTCGCGGCGCGTCGACGGCATGATCGTCGCCAACACCACGCTGGCGCGTCCCTCGACCTTGCGCGAGGAGAATCGCGCCAAGGAGCAGGGTGGCCTATCGGGCCGTCCGCTGTTTCGGCTGTCGACGCGGATGGTGGCCGAGACGTATGTCCGTGTCGAAGGCGCGTTTCCGCTGATCGGCGTCGGCGGCATCGATAGCGGCGGCGCGGCACTGACCAAGATCCGCGCCGGGGCCAGCCTGATCCAGCTCTATTCCTCGCTGGTCTACAAGGGCCTCGGCCTCGTCGACGACATCAAGCGCGATCTGTCCTCGACCCTGCTGCGCACCGGCCGCGACTCGCTGTCGGAAATCGTCGGCGCCGATGCTGCGACGATTACGGCCGAGGACTGGCCGGTGAGGTAGTTGTCCGTCGCCCGGATGAAGCGAAATCCGGCTGCGCCCTAACCTCCCCTTGAAAAGGGGAGGTCGCTTTGCTCGCCAGAGCAAAGCGGGTGGGGATCAGCTCTCTCCATGAGCTGCGTCGCCTGCGGCTGACCCCCATCCCGACCTTGCCCGGATGAAGCGAAGCGCAATCCGGGACGGACTTCCCGCGGATGCAGACCCCGGATTTCGCTTCGCTGCATCCGGGTTACGGACTTACGCCGTCTTGAACGTCTTCCTGAGCAGCGCCGGATAGCGCAGGCCCTGCAGGCCGCCGCGCGCGACGTAGAAGCCGAGCAGCGCGATCCACAGGCCGGTGTTGCCGAACGAGCTGAGCGCCCACCAGGTGGCGAGGAAGATCGCAAGCGAGGCCAGCATCAGATTGCGCATCTCGCGCGCCCAGGTGGCGCCGACATAGATGCCGTCGAAGCCGAACGCGAACACGCCGGGCAGGGGTGCCAGGATCACGAACGGCAGGAACTCGCGCGCATAGCGGCGCACGTCGTCGCTGGTCGTCATCAGATCGATCAGCGCCGGTCCGAACAGCGCGAACAGCACCGACACCGCCAGCGCAAAGCCGATGCCCCACAGCAACACCAGCCGGGTCGAATCGGAAAAGCCGCGTGGATCGCGCGCGCCGAAGGCGCGGCCGCACAGCTGTTGGGCGGCATTGGCGAGACCGTCGAGGAAGAAGGCGCTGACCAGCAGGAAATTGTTCAGCACCGAATTCGCCGCCAGCGTCACGTCGCCTTCGCGCGCGCCCTTGGCGGTGAAAAACAGGAACACGACGATCAGCGCCGCGGTGCGGACCATGATGTCGCGATTGACCGCCAGCATGCGCATCAGCTTGGCGCGGTCGAACAGCGTCGCCGCGGGAACGGCGAAGCCGCCTTGCGAGATCCGCCACGCCACCACGATGCCGGCGGCGAAACCGGCGGTCTCGGCGAGCACGGCGGCGATCGCGGCACCGGCAATGCCGGCGCCGTAGACCTGCACCAGCAGCACGGTCGCGGCCATGTTGATCAAATTGATCACGATCTGCAGCGCCAGCGCCAGATTGGCGCGGGCCTGGCCGACCAGCCAGCCGAGGATGACGTAATTGGCGAGCGCCAGCGGCGCCGACCAGATCCGGATCATGAAATAGGCTTTGGCCGCGCGCGTGACGCCGTCGCTGCCGCCCATCAGCTGGAACGTGACCGCGGCGAGCGGCACCTGCAGCGCGATCAGCGCCGCGCCGATCAGGCCGGCGACGATGAAGCCGCGCACCAGGATGGCGGCATATTCCTTGATCTCGCCGGCGCCTTGCGCCTGCGCGGTGAAGGCCAGCGTGCTCATGCGCAGGAAGGCGAACAGCCAGAACAGGCAGTCGAAGATCACCGAGGCCATCGCCACGCCGCCGAGCAGCGCGGCATCGTCGAGGCGGCCGATCGCGGTGGTCGAGACGATGCCGATCAGCGGCGTGGTCAGGTTGGCGACCATCGCGGGGCCGGCGATGGTGAACACCTGGCGCGTCGTGATCTTGGGGTGGACGGGTGCGTGCATGGCTACAGTTGCAAGGAATATACGCTTCTATCGCGACATCCGTCGCGCGGCCATGCCGGAATTGTTCTCAGAGCAATGCGATGGCGGAGGGGCAGCCGACAAGGCGTGCATGGTCAGAACACCACGACCATGCCGTCGCTTGCCGCCGTGTAGGGCAGGTGGTCGACGCGGCCGAGCATGTCGTCGCTCATATGGGTCAGGACCACGCGCCTGGCGTTGATGGCCGGCAGATGCGCTTCCAGCGTCTTCAGGCTGAGATGGTTCTTGACCATCTTGTCGTAGGTATAGGCCTCGGCGATGAAGAGGTCGGCGTCCCGCGCCGCCGGGATCAGCGCGTCGGTCCATTCGGTGTCGGCGCTGTAGCTGATGATGCGGCCTTCCGCCTCGACGCGGTACGCGAGGAACGGCCCGCCGGACTCGCCATGCACGACAGGGTAGGGCGTCACGGTCACCTCGCCGAAGCTGCGCGTTTCGCGCGGCGCCAGCGTAACGACGGATAGATCGAAGCGTTGTTTGGTTTTGGAGGAATGCTCGAACATCACCTCCATCACCGCAGGCAGTTTCGTTTCGATGCCTTCGGGCCCTGCGATCACCAGCGGCCGGGTGCGGCGGGAGAACTGCGCGTCGAGCAGGAAGAACGGCAGGCCGGCAAAATGGTCGCCATGGAAATGCGTGATCAGGATCAGGTCGATCGCGTCGCGGTCGATCTCGAGCCGCTTCATCGCCGGCAGCGATGAGGCACCGCAATCGATCAGGAAATTGCTGCGCGCACTGCTGACGTGGAAACAGGTGTTGAAGCGGCCGCCGGAGCCGAATGCATCGCCGCAGCCGACAAATCGCAATTGCATCGGCTGCGAACTCCCTGAGATCAGCGGCCGCGCGGCGCGCCGAACAGCCGCGACAACAGCCAGATCGGAATCACGATGACGGCGCCGAGCAGGAAGTAGCGCCAGGCCCAGTTGATCGCATCGAAGCCGAAATCCCAGATGCTCTGGAACAGCCTGCGGATGCTGTTGAGGATGTTCCATGGATCGAGGCCGATCGCGGCGAGCACGACACCGACCAGAATCGACAGCAAAATCAACCGGAACGCCACAGAGAGCGGCGATCCGCCGAGAAAGCGGTACAGGCCGTCACTCCGGCCGGCCGGCAAGTCCCGGATGTCGTTTGGCATTGCTGCCTCCAATAGCGTTTTCGCGCGAAGTGGGCACCGGTTCGCGTGAAGAAAACGCGTCAAAACAAAACCTAGACCTCGATTCTGATCCCATCAGAACCGAGGTCTAACGGAATCGCCCGCATTATAGGTCACGGCGGTGCACATGGGAAACCCGCGCGCCGCGATCAATGGCTGCCATGCACGCTTGGGATTTAACTTCCTGTCATGGAGTTTAACATCCGTTCAAGCGTCTCCAGCCGGTCGGCTTCGCGCGGCGGCTTGTCCCAGCGCAGGCGGCTGATCCGGGGAAAGCGCATCGCGACGCCGGATTTGTGCCGCGGCGAGCGCTGCAAGCCCTCGAAGGCGACCTCCAACACCAGCCCCTGATCAGGCTCATGCACGACATGGCGCACCGGGCCGAACTTCTCGGTGGTGTTGCGGCGGACGAAGCGGTCGATCTGCAACAGCTCTTCGTCGGTGAAGCCGAAATAGGCCTTGCCGACCGGCACCAGCTCGTCGCCATCATCGCCATGGGTCCAGACCCCGAACGTATAGTCGGAGTAATAGGACGAGCGCTTGCCGTGGCCGCGCTGGGCATACATCAGCACCGCGTCGATGATGTGCGGATCGCGCTTCCACTTCCACCACGGACCTTTCGGCCGTCCAGGCAGATAGGGCGCGTCGCGCCGCTTCAGCATCACGCCTTCGACCGCGTCGGCATCGTCGCCGGCGCCGGCGCTCTTGGGATCGGCACGCGCCGCGGCCAGCTCTTCCCAGCTCGCGAACGGGACGGTCGGCGACAGATCGATGCGCGGATCATTCAGCTTGGCGATGAAGCCTTCGAGATGCGCGCGGCGTTCGGTGAAGGGCAGCTCGCGCAGATCGTTCTCGTCGTCGCCGAGCAGGTCGTAGGCGCGCAGGTGGATCGGAAATTCCTTGATCAGCTTCGGCGAAACGACCTTGCGGTTCAGCCGCTGTTGCAACACGTTGAAGGTCTGCACGCGGCCGTCGCGCAGCACCAGCAACTCGCCGTCGATCGCGCCGGGCAGATACAGCGACGGCACCAGATCCGGAAAGCTGCCGGTGATATCCTCGCCGGTTCGCGAATAGAGCCGCGCCTGGACGTGCCCGCGCGCATCGCGGCCGGACACCGCCTGCACTCGGATGCCGTCCCATTTCCATTCCGCGCTGAAATCGGCGGCGTCGAGATTGGCGAAATCGCTATCCTCGATCGCGTGCGCCAGCATCACCGGGCGGAACGGCGCAGGGTCGCGGTTGACCGGTTTGTCTCCGCGGCCCTCGAGCCAGGCGAACAGGTCGAGATAGGGCGGCGACAGGCCCGGCCACAGCAGCTCGATCTCGTGCGGGTCTTTGTCGCCGAGCGCCGCCGCCGCGGTCTTCGCCAGCCGCGCCGAGATCCCGATCCGCATCGCGCCGGTGACGAGCTTCAAGAGCGCCCAGCGCCCGGTCTCGTCGAGCTCGTCCAGCCAGCGCGCCAGCTGCGCCGGCAGCTCGGCCTTGCCGAGCGTGCGCAGCGTGATGACGACATCAGTCAGCGTCGGGGGAGGCGGGTTGTTGTGGCCCGGCAGCTCCGCCTTCGGCCACATTAGCGCGACCGTCTCCGAGAGGTCGCCGACGTAATCATAGGAGTAGCCGAACAGCACCGGATCGGCGCGTTCGGTGATCAGGTCGCGGATCAGGCCCGGCTTGGCGTGCTTGAACGACAGCGCGCCGGTCAGCGCCGCCAGCGCGTAGCCGCGGTCGGGGTCCTCGGTCTCGCGGAAATAGGCGACCAGCAGCTTGATCTTGTTGTTGCGGCCGGGCTCGTAGGCGAGGCGGTCGAGCAGCTCGGCAAAACGGTTCATGTTTCCGCCTCGCCGGCGGGCTGGGCCTCGCCGGTCAGTGCGGCCGTCTCGCCTTCATCCTCGTCGCCATAGCCGACCAGATCGAGCGGCCGCGCGGCAAGGCCCCTGGTCTTGCACCAATGCACCAGCGCATCTTCCTGGCCGTGGGTGACCCAGATCTCGCCTGCACCAGTGGCGGCGATCGTCGCCGTCAGCCCGTCCCAATCGGCATGATCCGAGATCACCAGCGGCAGCTCGACGCCGCCTTGCCTGGCCCGGGCGCGCACGCGCATCCAGCCCGAGGCGAATGCGGTGACTGGATCGGGAAAGCGGCGCGTCCAGACATCGGATGTCGCGCTTGGCGGCGCCAGCGTGATGGTGCCGGCAAGCTCGGCTTTCTTCATGCCGCGCGCGGGCCGGAGCTCGCCGAGCGCAATGCCGCGCTCCTGATAGTAATAAGTGATCTTCTCCATCGCGCCATGCAGGTAGATCGGCGCGTCGTAGCCGGCCTCGCGCAGCAGCGCGATCACGCGCTGCGCCTTGCCGAGCGAATAGGCGCCGACCAGATGCGCGCGCTCCGGGAACAGTTTGACCGAGGCCAGCAGCTTGTTTACTTCGCCGGCGGCATCGCCATGGCGGAACACCGGCAATCCAAACGTCGCCTCTGATATGAAGACGTCGCAGGGCACCAGCTCGAACGGCGCGCAGGTCGGGTCGCGCGCATCCTTGTAGTCGCCGGAGGCGACGATGCGGGTGTCCTTGCAGGTGACCGATATCTGGGCGGAGCCCAGCACATGACCGGCGGGATGAAACGTCACCGTGACGTCGCCGAGCCTGATCTCCTCGCCATAGGCGATCGCCTGCACAGAGCCGGCGAAGTTCTCGCCGTAGCGCAGCCGCATCATGTCGAGCGTTTCCTGGGTCGCGAGCACAGCGCCGTGGCCCGCCCGCGCATGGTCGGAATGGCCATGGGTGATCAGTGCCCGCTCGACCGGCCTGACAGGATCGATGTGGAAGCCGCCGGGCTTGCAGCAAAGCCCGGCCGGGACGGGCATCAGGATGTCTTGCGGACGCATCGTCCCTATATAGGCGCTCGATCTGCGATGTTTAGCCGGATCCGCGGGCTTGACCCGTGCATCCATCTCCGGAAAAAGTCCGTGCTTTGATGGATGGCCGGACCCGGCCGAGATTGGTTCCTTAAAGCGAATGGCCCCCCGCCTGTTTCTGTCCTCCGGCGACCTCGTCGCCGACCGCCGCTACGAGTTCGCGCGCGACCTGCAATTGAAGGGCGATCTGCCGGCCGCCGCCGAGCTGCTCGAACAGGCGATCGAGCTTGTGCCGAAATTCCCGTCGGCCTGGTACACGCTGGGCAAGATCCGCCTGGAGCTCGGTCAGCGCGAGGCCGCGATCGCAGCGTTCCGCGGCGCGCGCGACGCCGATCCCGAAGACCGGCATGGCGCCGGCCTTCGTCTGATGCAGCTCGGCGTCGAGGCCGTCAGCGCGATGCCGCCGGGCTATGTCCAGACGCTGTTCGATCAATATGCGCCGCGCTTCGAGGCCGCGCTGGTCGGCGATCTCGGCTATCGCGGCCCGGCACTGCTGTTCAAGGCGGTTCTGTCGGTGCGTGCGGGCGCAAAGAAACCGGCCTTCTTCAAGCGTGCGATCGATCTCGGCTGCGGCACCGGGCTGGCGGCCGGCGCATTCGCCCGGCATGTCGATCGCTTCATCGGCATCGACCTGTCGCCGCGCATGATCGACAAGGCGCGCGCCACCGGCCTCTATGCCGAGCTCGAGGTCGACGACATGTTGAAGGCCGTTTCGGCCAAACGCGAGGCCAGCGCCGAATTGATCCTGGCCGCCGATGCGATGGTCTATGTCGCCGATCTCGCGCCGGTGCTCGCCGAGGCCAGCCGCGTCCTGGTGGCGGGCGGCGTGCTCGCCTTCACGGCCGAGACCCATGACGGCGAAGGCGTCATCATCGGCGAGGGACTGCGCTACGCCCACAGCGCAGCTTACGTGCGCGACTCCATCGCTGCCGCGGGGCTGACGCTGGCCCAGCTCGACGATCTCTCGGCGCGCAATGAAGACAATATCCCGGCACCCGGACTCGTCGCCGTGGCTGTGAAGCCGTGACGCTTTTCACCCTCTCCCCCTGTGGGAGAGGGTCGCTTCGCGCAGCGAAGCGGGGTGAGGGGTCTCTCTCCGCGGATAGAGATCCCTCATCCGGCTCGCATCTTCGATGCGAGCCACCTTCTCCCACAAGGGGAGAAGGGAAGAGAGCACCGCCTCGCACTCAAACTTGAGTCTACACGCTACGCATTTGCCGTGACGCGGCATTGCGCCGCAAAGCTGTGACTTCGCGCTTGCCCGGCGCAGGGCGGAATGCGAGAGCTTTTCGCCTCAGGGAGAGAAATAATGAAAAAGCATACACGGCGCGAGTTCGGCGCCACCGCATTGTCTGTGATCGCCGTGTCCGTGCTGCCCGCGCCTTTCGTCCGGGCCGCCGACAAGAAGTACGATCCGGGTGCGAGCGACACCGAGATCAAGCTCGGCCAGACCGTGCCGCATTCCGGCCCCGGCTCGCTCTATGGTGTGCTCGGCCGCGTCGGCGAAGCCTATTTCCAGATGCTGAACGACAAGGGCGGCATCAACGGCCGCAAGGTGAAATTCCTCACCATGGACGACGCCTACAGCGCGCCGAAATGCGTCGAGGCGACGCGCCGCCTGGTCGAGCAGGAGGAGGTGCTGGCGCTGTATGGCTCGCTCGGCACCGCGCCGCAGACCTCCGTGCATAAATACCTCAATTCCAAGGGCGTTCCCCAACTGCTGTTGAACACCGGCGCCTCGAAGTGGAACGACCCGAAGAATTTCAAATGGACCATGGCGGGCCTGCCGCTCTATCCGACCGAGGCACGCGTTCTCGCCAAGCACGTCGTCAGCGTGAAGCCGAACGCCAAGGTCGGTATCCTCTACCAGAACGATGATTTCGGCCGCGACTTCCTCGGGCCGTTCAAGAAGGTGCTGGCCGATGCCGGCGGCAAGGCACAGGTGATCATGGAGCAGACCTATGATCTCACCGATCCGACGGTCGATTCGCAGCTCATCAATCTTTCGAAGTCGGGCGCCGACGTCTTCTACAACATCACCACCGGCAAGGCGACGTCGCAGTCGATCCGCAAGGTGACCGAACTCGGCTGGAAGCCGCTGCAATTGCTGTCGGCGGGCTCGACCGGTCGCTCGATCCTGAGCGCCGCGGGCCTCGAGAACGCCAAGGACATCGTCGCGATTCGCTACAACAAGGAAGTCGGCGTACCCCGCTACGAGAAGGATCCGGACGTGATCGCGTTCGAGGAGCTGCGCAAGAAGTACCTGCCGAACATCGACCCTGACAACACCATCGCCTTCGCCGGCTACGGCCAGGCGGCAACGATGGGCGAAATCCTGCGCCGCTGCGGCGACGACCTGACCCGCGCCAACGTGCTGAAGCACGCCACCACGCTCGCCGGTTTCCACTCGCCCTATTTCCTTGATGGCATCAATTACAGCTACACGCCCGACGACTACACGCCGATGAAGACGCTCTATGTCTCGATCTTCAACGGCAAGGATTGGGACCTTTCCGACCAGCCGATGACGGAGTAGTTGGGTAAGCCTCGCTCTCTCGTCCCCCTCGCCCCGCTCTTGCGGGGAGAGGGCGGGGTGAGGGGCTTCCCTCCGCGAGGCGGTGCGAGTTGTAAGACCTGTACCCCCTCACCCGGATCGCATCTGGCGATGCGACATAGCCGAAGCTTCGCTTCGGCGTTTCTTTGAACGGCCGCCAAGGGCGGCCTATGCCTCTCCCCACAGGCGGGACGAGGTGACATCCAGGCGCTTCGCAGCGCACGGAGCGCGCTGGTAGTCCTGCCACCTGCCGCCATTTCCGCTCCGCCCTCGACGAAACCGCCTGAACCACCTACCTCTTGGGCGTGTCGACGCTCGATCTCTTTTCCGTTCCGCCGTCGGAAACGGCCGATCTCCTGCCGCGCCGGTTTCGCGACTGGTTTGCCTCACGCGGCTGGTCGCCGCGCGAGCATCAGCTCGCGCTGCTGGCGAAAGCGCGCGAGCAGTGCTCCGCGCTGCTGATCGCGCCCACCGGAGCGGGCAAGACGCTGGCGGGGTTCTTGCCGACGCTGGTGGAGTTGAGTGGAGAGGGGCAGGGCAAGAACTCTTACCTCCCCCTGAAAGGGGGAGGTCGGCACGCTCGGGGGCGCACTAGCGCAACCGAGCGGGACGGGTGGGGGTCAGCCGCGGGCACGGAGCAAGCGGCTGACCCCCACCCCAGCCCTCCCCCTTTCAGGGGGAGGGAGCCCGACGATCTCGCAAGCGACGAAATTGAATCGAAGACGGTTCGCCCAGCCCTCATCTCCACCGGTCGCGGCGTTCGCCGCAGTGGCGGGCTGCACACGCTCTACATCTCGCCGCTGAAAGCGCTCGCGGTCGACATCGCGCGCAATCTGGAGACGCCGGTCGCCGAGATGGGGCTGCCGATCAGGATCGAGACCCGCACCGGCGACACGCCGGTGTCGCGGCGGCAGCGGCAGCGGCGCTATCCGCCGGACATCCTGCTCACCACGCCGGAGCAGCTGGCGCTGCTGCTGGCGTCCGACGACGCGCCGTTCCTGTTCTCTTCGCTGAAGCGCATCGTGCTCGACGAACTGCATGCGCTCGTCACCTCCAAGCGCGGCGATCTGCTGTCGCTCGGACTTGCGCGGCTCTGGACCATCGCGCCGCAGACACGCGCTATTGGCCTCTCGGCGACGGTCGCCGAGCCGGAGCAGCTCGCGCGCTTCCTGGTGCCGCAGCCCGGTGGCCAGAATGCATCCGCCGACGTCGTCACCGCCAGCGGCGCCGCACCGCCGGTGGTCGAGATGCTCGACACGCGGGAACGGTTGCCGTGGTCCGGCCACAGCGCGCGCCACGCGCTGCCCGAGGTCTACGAGCTGATCAAGCGCAACAAGACCACGCTGGTGTTCGTCAACACCCGCAGCCAGGCCGAGATGCTGTTCCAGGATCTCTGGCGCATGAATGACGATGGGCTGGCGATCGCGCTGCATCACGGCTCGCTCGACGTCGCGCAGCGCCGCAAGGTCGAGGACGCGATGGCCGCCGGAAAGCTGCGCGGCGTGGTCTGCACCTCCTCGCTCGATCTCGGCGTCGATTGGGGCGATGTCGACCTCGTCATCAATATCGGCGCGCCGAAAGGCTCCTCGCGGCTGATGCAGCGGATCGGCCGCGCCAACCACCGCTTCGACGAGGCCTCCCGCGCCGTGCTGGTGCCGGCCAACCGCTTCGAGGTGCTGGAATGCCGTGTCGCGATCGACGCCATCGCCGAGAATGCGCAGGACACGCCGCCGCTGCGCTCGGGCGCGCTCGACGTGCTGGCCCAGCACGTGCTCGGCTGCGCCTGCGGCAAGCCGTTTCTGTCCGATGAGCTCTATGATGAGGTCCGGACCGCAGCGCCCTATGCATCGCTCGCACGCACCGATTTCGACGATGTCGTCGATTTCGTCGCCACCGGCGGCTACGCACTGAAGACCTATGAGCGTTTCGCGCGCATCAAGCAGGACAAGCAGGGCCGCTGGCGCGTCACCAATCCCAAGGTGCGGCAGAGCTATCGTCTCAACGTCGGCACCATTGTCGAGGAGACCATGCTGAAGGTGCGGCTGGTGCGCTCGCGCGCCGGCGGTAGCGGATCGACCGGCGCGATCGCGCGCGGCGGCCGGATGCTCGGCGAGATCGAGGAGGTCTTCATCGAGGGCCTCGTGCCCGGCGACACTTTTGTCTTTGGCGGTGAGGTGGTGCGCTACGAGGCCTTGGTTGAAGACCAGGTCTATGTCTCCCGCACCAATGATAAAGATGCAAAAGTGCCGTCCTATATGGGCGGCAAGTTCCCGCTCTCGACCTATCTTGCCGAACGCGTCCGCAAGCTGCTGGACAACAGCCGCGCCTGGAACGGATTGCCGGATCAGGTGCACGACTGGCTGTCGCTGCAGCGAAAATTCTCGCGTGTGCCGGCGGTGCGCGAGCTCTTGGTCGAGACCTTTCCGCGCGGCGGCAGCCATTATCTGGTCTGCTATCCCTTCGAGGGCCGGCTCGCGCATCAGACGCTCGGCATGCTGCTGACCCGCCGGCTGGAGCGCGCCCGCGCCCGTCCGCTCGGCTTCGTCGCCAACGAGTATGCGCTTGCGGTCTGGGGTGTCGGCGATCTCTCCTTCATGATCCGGCACGGCAAGCTCGATCTCAACGCGCTGTTCGATCCCGACATGCTCGGCGATGACCTCGAGGCGTGGCTTGCGGAATCGGCGCTGATGAAGCGCACCTTCCGCAACTGCGCCATCATCTCCGGCCTGATCGCGCGACGCTTCACCGACGAGGAGAAGTCGCGCCGCCAGGTGCTGTTCTCGACCGACCTGATCTACGACGTGCTGCGCAAGCACCAGGCCGATCATGTGCTGCTGCGCGCCGCGCGCGGCGATGCCGCCACGGGATTGCTCGATCTTCGCCGTCTCAGCGACATGCTTTCGCGCATCCACGGCCGAATCACCCACAAGGACCTCGACCACGTTTCTCCGCTTGCCGTCCCCGCGCTGCTGGAAATCGGCCGCGAGTCAGTTTATGGCGAAGCATCCGACGAGCTCCTGGCCGAGGCGGCCGAGGAACTCGTGCGGGAGGCGACGACGTAACGCTGCTACTCTGGGGAACAGGACGTGACGGCAAGCGCGCTAGCTTTGCGAGACGGTGACGACATGCGCGTTTCGAGGGTCACGGTGGCGGATGTCGGCTTCGTGGCGGATTTCTCCGGCGCGCTGTTCTGGGAAGCGCAGCGCCTGCTCGTGGTCTCCGACCTGCATCTGGAAAAAGGCTCGAGCTTCGCCAGCCGCGGCGTGCTGCTGCCGCCCTACGACACGGTCGCGACACTGAGCCGGCTCGCTGCTGTCATCGCGCGGCACGATCCGCGGCAGGTGATCGCGCTCGGCGACAGCTTTCACGATCGCGATGCGCATGAACGCCTGTCGAATCCGGACCGCGAGGCGCTCGCGGCGTTGCAGCTGCGGCGCAACTGGATCTGGATCTCGGGCAATCACGATCCGGCGCTGCCGTCCGATCTCGGCGGCGTGGTCGCGACCGAAGTCGCGATCGGTCCGATCGTGTTCCGCCATGAGCCGACCGGCGCCGCCGGCGAGATCGCCGGACACCTGCACCCCAAGGCGCGGGTGCCGACCCGCGGCCGCTCGATCGAGCGCCGCTGCTTCGCCTGTGACGGCGAGCGCGCGGTGATGCCGGCGTTCGGCGCCTACACCGGCGGCTTGAGCATCCGCGACGCCGCGTTCACACGGATTTTCGGATCGCCCGGCTTCATGGCCCATGTGCTCGGCGACAACCGCGTCCACGCGTTCGTGGCGTCGCGGTGTTATTAGCGATCGCCGACCAGCTTATTCCAAGCTGCCATCATTCTCGGTGTCGTCCCGGGCAAGCGAAGCGCGACCCGGGCCCCATAACCACCGATCGTCGTTGTTGTGCGACGATTGGGCCACAGCTTGCTTCAGCAACACAGCCCTGTGGTTATGGGTCCCTGATTTCGCAGGGACGACAGCAGAGATTGTTGCGCGACCTCGCCTAAGCCGCCTTCGCCTGCACGCTCTCGCAATACTCCGCGAGCCGATCCGCCAGCCGCAATGTCGCCGGGCTGGCCTCGGGGGCGGCGACGAGGGCGACCTCGGTGCGGTCGATCGGCGCAAAGCCGTCCTTTGCGGTCAGCACGCGATGCTCGGGCTGGATCGACATCTCAGACAAAATGCTGAGCCCGAGGCCCGCGGCGACCGCGGCCTGGATGCCGGCGAGGCTGGAGGAGGTGTAGGCCATGTGCCAGTTGCGGCCGGCGCTCTCCAGCGCATGGATGGCGCGGGCGCGGTAGAGACAGCCCGAGGCGAAACCGATCAGCGGAACCGAGCCGGCCGTCGTATCGCGCGGGTGGCCCTTGCTGGTGACCCAGTGCACCCGTTCAGGCCAGACCGCGATGCCGCCCTTCTCATTGGCGGCGCGCTTGATCAGCGCCAGATCGAGATCGCCGCGTTCGAGATCGCGGTACAGGAACAGGCTCTGCCCGGAGCGCACATCGAGCCGCAGATTCGGATGGCTGCGCGCGAAGGTGGCGAGCAGCTTTGTCAGCCGGTAGGCGGCAAAATCCTCGGTGATGCCGATCCGGATCGCGCCTTCGCTGCCGGGGCGCGAGAGCACGTCACGGGCCTCTTCGGCGAGCGACAATAGCCGCCGCGCATAGGTCAACAGCCGCTCGCCGGCTTCCGTCGGGGTGACGTCCTTGCCGCTACGGATCAACAGCGGCTGGCCGACATCCTCCTCCAGGCGCTTGATCTGCTGGCTCACCGTCGACTGCGTGCGGTGGACGCGCTCTCCGGCGCGGGTGAAGCCGCCGGCATCGACCACCGAGACGAAACTGCGCAACAGCTCCAGGTCGAGCATGGCAGCCTCCATTTGGAAATCCACTGCACGTCAGTCTATCATTTAATTTCCAAATATCAAGGCGCGGGCCTATATCATGGCCGAAGGAGAATTCGCCCATGTCCGCCGCTACCTCGATGGCCGCCTCCCGCGCCCGCTTCAATACCCTGCCGCTGCTGATTGCCCTGTTCTGCCTGCTCTGGAGCTACGCGTTCGTGGCCGGCAAAATCGGCGTCACCGACTGCCCGCCGCTGATCCTGCTCGCCGCGCGGTTTTCGCTCGCAGGGGTCTTGATCCTCGCCATCTCCTGGCTGCGCCGCGACCAATGGGATCTCACCTGGCGCGATGCGGCGGTGTTCGCCGTGCTCGGCGTCGCCAACAACGCGCTCTATCTCGGCCTCGGCTATACCGGCCTGAAGACGGTCTCCGCCGGACTTGGCGCGCTGATCGTCTCGGCCAATCCGGTGTTCACCGCCATGCTGGCAGCGCTGTTCCTCGGCGAGAGCATGACCTTGCGCAAGGTGATTGGTCTCGTGCTCGGCATCGTCGGCGTCGCCTTCATCGTCTGGCATCGCATGTCGGTCGGATCGGACAGCCCGCATGGCATCCTGTTCACGCTGGCCTCGATCGCCTCGATCGTCGCCGGCACCGTGCTGTTCAAGCTGCTGGCGCCGAAGGGCAGCCTGTGGATCGGCAACGGCATCCAGAACATCGCCGGCGGCCTTGCGGTGATGCCGTTTGCCTTCATGCTCTCCAGCGTCAGCGACATCGTGCCCAGCATGCGGCTTGCCGGCGCCTTCGCCTTCCTCGTACTCGGCGGCTCGATCCTTGCGTATCTGCTCTGGTTTCATCTCCTGAAAGTGTGTGGTGCGACCGCCGCAAGCGCCTATCACTTCCTGATGCCGCCGCTCGGCATGCTGTTCGCCTATCTCGTGCTCGGCGAGCATGTCGAATTTCGCGACCTGCTCGGGATCGTTCCGGTGGCGCTCGGCATTTACCTGGTGACCCGCCCGGCGGCAGCGGCGGCCAACAGGAGTATGACGTGAGCATCACCATCACGCTGATCGGAGGTCCCACCGCCCTGATCGAGATCGACGGGTTCCGCCTGCTCACCGATCCGACCTTCGATGCGCCCGGCGAGTATCAATTGCCGCATGTGAAACTGGAGAAGCTGACGGGCCCCGCGCTCGGCGCGCGCGATGTCGGCGCGATCGATGCGGTGCTGCTGAGCCACGACCAGCATTCCGATAATCTCGACCATTCCGGCCGGGATTTCCTTAAAGGCGTGAAGCGCGTGCTGACGACGGAGGCCGGCGCCAGGCGGCTTGGCGGCAACGCCGAGGGCTTTGCGCCCTGGGCAAGGACCACACTGACGAAAGGCGGTAGGACGCTCACCATCACTGCGACGCCGGCGCGGCACGGGCCGGCGGGGATCGAGCCATTGTCCGGCGACGTCATCGGTTTCGTGGTCGAGCCGGCGAAGCCCGGCCGTCCGGTCTATGTCAGCGGCGACACCACCTGGTTCGACGGCGTCGCCGAGGTCGCGCGGCGCTTCGACTGCGGCGTGGTGCTGCCGTTCGCAGGCGCGGCGCAAACCCGCGGCCCCTTCCATCTCACCATGGACACCAATGACGCGATCGAAACCGCGCACGCCTTTGCGGACGCGGTGATCGTGCCGGTTCATACCGACGGCTGGGCGCATTTCCGGCAGAGCGCGAGCGACCTGCGCGCGAGCTTCGATGCGCTCGGCTTCGGCCGCCGTCTGCGCATCCTCGAGCCCGGCATCGCCACGGTCATCGAGCCGTAGGTTCGCCTCAGGAACCTTGCCGGTATCCGGCTCGTTGTCAGACGGCTGGAACCGGACATGACGCGGCAAGGGACGATCCCACCACACGACAAACATGACGATGCGCCGGCGGCGAAGCCTCGGCGCCAGCCATTCAGTTTCAGCCGTGTCCTGAAGACGCTCGGACCCGGGCTGATCACCGGCGCTTCCGACGACGACCCTTCGGGGATCGGCACCTACAGCCAGGCCGGCGCGCAACTCGGCTACGGCATTGGCTGGACCATGCTGCTGACGTTTCCGCTGATGAGCGCGATCCAGGAGATCTCGGCGCGGGTCGGCCGCGTCACCGGGCATGGCATCGCGGGCAATGTATGCCGGCATTATCCAGGCTGGCTGCTCGCCGTCGTGGTGACGCTGCTGTCGATGGCCAACACCATCAATATCGCGGCCGACCTCTCGGCCATGGCCGATGCCACAAAGCTTCTGATCGGCGGTCCGGCCATTCTCTATGTGGTGCTGTTCGGCGTGACCTCGGTGGCCGCGCAGATCTTCATGAACTACCGGCGCTACGTCACGATCCTGAAATGGCTGACGCTCAGCCTGTTCGCCTATGTCGCGGCGCTCGCCTTTGCCAAGGTGTCGTGGATGGAGGCCCTGGCCGGCGTGCTGCTGCCGCGCATCAGCTGGAGCGCCGACTATTTCACGACCATCGTTGCGATCCTCGGCACCACGATCTCGCCCTATCTGTTCTTCTGGCAGGCCTCGCAGGAGGCGGAGGAGCAGCGGGTCGACGCCACCAAGCATCCGCTGATCGAACGGCATTACGGCGCCCAGCACGAATTCTCGCGCATCCGCGCCGATACCATCACCGGCATGGCGTTTTCGAACCTGATCGCATTGTCGATCATCGTCACCGCCGCCGCATCGCTGCACGCCACCGGCAAGACCGACATCCAGACCTCGGCGCAGGCCGCCGAGGCGCTGCGCCCGATCGCCGGGCCGTTTGCCGAGGTGATCTTCGCGCTCGGCATCGTCGGCACCGGCCTTCTGGCGATTCCGGTGCTCGCGGGTGCGACGGCTTATGCGGTCGGCGAGGGCCGGCGATGGCGGGTTGGGCTGACGCGCAGGCCGAAGGAGGCGATCGCGTTCTATTCGGTGCTGGCGCTGTCGGGCGGCATCGGCATCGCGCTCAACTTCACGCCGATCGATCCGATCGCGGCGTTGTACTGGAGTGCGGTCGTCAACGGCGTGCTCGCGGTGCCCGTGATGGTGCTGCTGATGTTCATGGCCCGCCGCCGGGACGTCATGGACCGCTTTGTGGTCCGCGGATGGCTGTACTGGCTCGGTTGGCTCTCGACCGGCGCGATGGCGCTCAGCGTGATCGCGATGGGGATCGGCTTCCTGCTGTAGCTTGTTCGAACTCCTCAACCCTCGCCGAACAGCGAGCTATCGATCTTGGTCGTCGATTTGACCTTTCGCAGGATGATCGTCGTGCGGTAGCTCGCGACGTCGCTATCCGGATGCATAAGGCGGTCGAGGATGAACGATTGGTAGCGCGCGAGGTCCGAGGACACGATCCGTAGCGAGTAATCCCAATCGCCGGCAATCATGCAACATTCGACGACCTCCGGAAGGTCGATTACCTTCCGCTCGAAGCGCGTGAAGGATTCCCTGTTCTGTTGCTTGAGACGGACCTCGACGATCACGTCGAATCCGAGTCTAACCCGCGTCGGGTCCACCAGCGCCACATAGGAATTGATGACGCCGGCCTCTTCGAGCGTGCGGACGCGTCGCAGGCAGGGGGCGGACGAGAGGCCGATCCGCTCGGCCAGCTCGAGATTCGTGATGCGCCCCTCGACCTGCAGCACGTCGAGGATTTTTCGGTCGATCTCGTCAATCACGATCGCGGTTCCCATTTCTTTCGCATTCTCCATCTTTTGCGCAATTGTTTGCAGAAGAAGGGCTGAAATGCATCTCAAATCGCAATGTCATTGCCCTCGCGCGCGCATAAGATGTGGTGCGAGGGTTCTTTGATCGCTGCAACCGAGCAGCAAGGAGCGGGCATGGCCGGAAATGACGACAAATCCTTTTGGGATCGCGCGCGGCGGCACCTCATTCGCTATGGCGGGACGTTCGCTCCCGTCATCATCGAGCGCGCCTCCGGGTCCTTCGTCTATGACGCCGACGGCCGGGCCATCCTGGATTTCACGTCCGGGCAGATGAGCGCCGTGCTCGGTCACGGTCACCCGGAGATCGTCCAGACCATCAGCGAGCATGCCGAACGGCTCGACCATCTCTGCAGCGGCATGCTGACGCGCCCGGTCGTCGCGCTGGCCGAGCAGCTCGCGGGCCTGCTGCCGCCGGGGCTTGATCGCGTCATGCTGCTGAGCACCGGCGGCGAGTCGAATGAAGCTGCGATCAAGATGGCCAAGCTCGCCACCGGCGGCTTCGAGACCGTCGCGTTCGCACAGTCCTGGCACGGAATGACGTCTGGCGCGGCCGGAACGACCTATTCGGCCGGCCGCAAGGGCTATGGTCCGGCGCCGGTCGGCTCGCTCGCGATCCCGACGCCGAACCCCTATCGCCCGCGCTTCGGCAACGCGGCCGACTGGCGGGCCGAGCTGGCCTACGCCTTCGATCTGATCGATCGCCAATCGACCGGCTCGCTTGCCTGCATGATCGCCGAGCCGATCCTCAGCTCCGGCGGGCTGATCGATCTGCCTGAAGGCTACCTTGCTGAGTTGAAGGAGCTGTGCCGGGCACGCGGCATGCTGCTGATCATCGACGAGGCGCAGACCGGCCTCGGCAGAACCGGCGCCATGTTCGCTTTCGAGCGCGACGGCGTCGTGCCTGATATCCTGACCTTGTCGAAGACGCTCGGTGCCGGGCTGCCTCTGGCTGCGGTCATCACCACCGGCGAGATCGAAGAGCGGTGTCACGAACGCGGTTTCCTGTTCTACACGACGCATGTGTCGGACCCGATGCCGGCCGCGGTCGGGCTGAAGGTCATCGAGATCATCCTTCGCGACAGATTGGTCGAGCGCGCCAGGATAGCGGGCGCGCGGCTGAGGGACGGGCTCCTCGCACTTCAGAACCGGTTCGAATGCATCGGTGACGTGCGCGGCAGGGGGCTGATGCAGGGCATCGAGATCGTGCGCGACCGTTACAGCAAGGAGCCTGACGAAGCGCTCGGAACGCGTGTCTCTCAGCGCTGCATGCAGCTTGGACTGAGCACCAACATCGCTCAGTTGCCCGGCATGGGCAGCGTATTCCGCATTGCACCGCCGCTGACGATCAGCGACGACGAGATCGATCTTGGCCTCTCGATCCTCAGCGACGCGTTCGAAAGCGCATTGCAAAGCAGGGCTGGCTAGATCAATCCTTGCGGAACACGATCGAGGCCATCCAGCCGGTCATCAGCGCCATGAACGCGGTGATCAGGCCGTAGACAAGGCCGTTATGCCGCGCGGTGGTGGCGACGAATTGCTCGAAGCCGACCTTGACGATCTCGAACGCGGTCTCGGCCTTGGTCACCAGCGCGCCGTCGGAAAACAGCTTGATCTCGACATTATAGGTGCCGATCGGCACCTCCGCCGGCAGCGGAATGCCGGTGCGGAACAGGGTCGGGGTCAGGAAGGTCACCGCCGAGGTCGCCTCACGGTACAGCCCGTGCTCGGAGCGCAGCCGCACGAAGGCGCTGCGGAACGGGTCGTTTGGCACCACGTCGGCATAGTCGGGCCCGACCCGCTGCATCAGCAGCACGTTGTTGAGCCCGAGCTGCTGCCGCCGCTGCACCTCGGGCGAGGCGATCTGGTCGAACGGGCGATTCGAGAACAGCGCGAGATAGCCCGGCACCTGCAGGAATTGGCGCGAGTCGGTGTTGATCCAGATGCCGAATTTGCGCTCCTTGCGCCGCGTCACCATGTCGGCGCGCGGGCCGGACACCGTGACGACGAGATCGTAATTGTTGCGATTGGCCGGCGTCTTGTCGTCCTTCTCGACCGAGCCGAACAGCACGAGCTCGCCGCCGGAATAGTTCGGCGTCACTGTGACGCGGTGGTTGGAGACCGACACGATCAGCCGCTCGGCATGAGCGGGCGCGGCCGCCAGGCTGGCGGCGGCGAGACCGATGATCGCGAGCGCCGCGCGCAGCCTCATGGCGGGGCTCCGCCGGTTTCGCGGATGCTGTAGAGGTCCTGCGGCCGGATCACCAGCTCCACCGCAAAGCGGATGCCGACCGCGAGCACCAGCAGGCCGAGCAGCAGGCGCAGATGCTCGCCGCGGATCTTCTGGCCGGCGCGGGCGCCGAACTGCGCGCCGGTGACGCCGCCGACCATCAGGATCAGCGCCAGCACGGCGTCGACCAGATGGTTGGTCACCGCGTGCAGCATGGTTGCGAACACCATGGTGACGAGGGTGAGCACCATCGAGGTGCCGATCACGGTCGAGGTCGGCACCCGCAGCACATAGATCATCAGCGGCACCAGGATGAAGCCGCCGCCGATTCCCATCACCGCGCCGATGAAGCCGATCGCGAGTCCGACCACGACCACCGGGATGACGGAGAGATAGATCTTGGAGCGCTTGAAGCGCAGCTTCAGGGGCAGGCCGTGGATCCAGCCATGGCTGCCGGGCTTGCGCAGCGCGATCGGACCGCCGCGGCGGACGCGCAGCATCGCGCGCAAACCTTCCCAGAACATCAGCCCGCCGACCGTCGTCAGCAGGATGACGTAGGACAGCGCAATCATCAGGTCGAGCTGGCCGAGCGAGCGCAGGAAGGTGAAGGTCCACACCCCGAACGTGGTGCCGAGAGTGCCTCCGACCAGGAGCACCGCCGCCAGCAGCGGATCGATCGCGCGTCTGCGCCAATAGGAAATGGCACCGGAGAACGAGGAGGCCGCGATATGGCTGGCGACGGAGGCGACCGCGACAGCGGGCGCGATGCCGACGAAGATCAGCAGCGGCGTCATCAGGAAGCCGCCGCCGATGCCGAACATGCCGGAGACGAATCCAACCGCCGCGCCCATCGCCAGGATGAGGAAGACATTGACCGGAATGTCGGCGATCGGGAGGTAGAGCTGCACGCGCGTCGCTTCTTGTCGGTTCGCCGCGAGTTCGGCAGCACAAGGCCGCATCACGGCGTGATGTCGTTCTGGTCGGGCATTCTCCGGCTGAACGAATCCGGTCGGCGCGCAAGACGCAGGCGAACGCGGGTCGATTGCCGCGTTCTTGCATAACTGAAATCGGCGGGGGGAGGGACTAAAGAATCCGCTCCCGGGGGCATTTTTCGCCGCACCTGGCCGCCGTCTGCGGACGTGGTTGATAATTCAGATTAATGACGCCTGTGTCGCCTCACGGCCGATCGACCGGCTTGGTGATCAGGTTCAGCGCGAGCGCTTCTTTCGGGTTCAGCCAGCGGATATCGGAGGTTTGCGACATCGCCTCGACGATCCCGGAAGAGACGCCCATCTTGGTCACGTAGCCCAGCACCATGCCCTGGATGCGTTGGGCCTCGGCGAGGGGATCGCTGACGGGCGTGCTCGTCGTGAAGCGATGCACGCCGAGCCGCGAGCCCGCGATGCCATAGCGGGTCTGGCCGCCGGCATAGACCAGGACGCAAGCGCTGGCGCAGGACGCGGGGCGTAGCTTGCCCGAGGCATCTGATGTGGCGACCGCGGTGACGAGCCCGCGCGTGCGGATGACCTCGCCCATGATCGCGGCCTGGTTCAGCGCGCCGCCCGGCGACGACAGCAGCACGACGTCGCCCGGTGCGAGACGCGCCTCGCTGAGCCGGTCGCGGAACCAGCTCGCGCTGGCCGAGCCGATCTTGCCGCTGATCGCAAGCGCCCGCCGGCCGCGGCCTGATCCGTCGATGTCGACGTCGGGAATCACCGCGGACGTCATGCTGGCCGCGATGTAGGTCTCGCGCCAGAAGTCCCAGGCGCCCGGCGTCGACAGGTCCCGGTAAGCCTGGATGGCGACGCTCGACAGCAGCAGCACGAAGATGATGATGGACCAGAGCGAGAACCGGAACGCGCGGGGCGGCGATGCCACGTTCCCTTGCGGCGTCGGCGGAGGCGAGGCCGAAGGGCGCGGAGCGAATGGAGACGGCGCCTGCCGCGGCGGCGCCACGCGGGGACCGGTCGGCGAGGAACGGTGGCCCGTTCCATCATCCTGGCGATCGTGGACAGACAAGCCTGACCCTCCGGAACGCGCGCCCCGACGGCGCGGAACTGCGCGCCTGTCTACACGGCCGAAGGCCTGAGGTATAGGACAGCGGCGCCGTCAGGGCGCCGCAGCCGTCTCGAACCTAGTGAGCTGGAGCGGCGAGCGCCGCGGTCCGCTTCGAGGGTTGCTTGACCGACTTCACCGCGGCGGGCTGCGCGGCCGCGCCGTCCCAGCCGCCGGCAGGCGCCGGCACGTTGACCGCATCGCTCGGCTGCGGCTCGGCGGTGAAGGTCTGGATCGCCAGCTTCGCTGCGGCCAGCGACTGCGGGTCGAGCCGCTTGGCAATATCGTCGCGCTTGTGGCCGGCGTCGGCGTCGCCCTGCGCGGCCGCGAGGCTGAACCACTTGAAGGACTCGGCGAGGTTCTGTTCGACACCGATGCCGCGGGCATAGAGGATGCCGAGATTGACCTGGCTGTCGGCAACGCCGCGATCGGCCGCCTTGCGGAACCATTGCGCGGCGCTCTTGTAGTCGGCGCCCTTGCCGCCGCCATCGGCGTCGAGCACGGCGAGATTGTGCATCGCCTTGGCGTTGCCGCGCTCGGCGGCCTGCACGTAGTAGCGTCGTGCCACATCGAAGTCGCGCTTCACGCTGAGGCCCTTCTCGTAGAAGGTGCCGAGCCGGAACATCGCGGGCACCACGCCGGCCTGCGCTGCGCGGGCATACCATTTGGCGGCTTCGTCGACATTGGTGGTCACGCCCTTGCCCTCGGCAAAGCGGACGCCGACTTCATAGGCCGCGGCCGCATCGCCCTTGATCGCGGCGCTGCGCAGCGCCGGACCACCGATCGCATCGGGCAGCTTCTCGCCCGCCGGGATCTGGACCATGGCGAGCTTGCCGCCGAGCGGCGGCGCGGTCGGAATCGTGCCGGTGACGTCGTTGGCGGCGGCTGTTGGCGCCGCGGTCGGCTCAGGCGCGGCGGCGGGTGCGGGCGCGATTGCCGGTGGGATCGTCACCTGCGCGCTGTCGAGCGTGTTCGGCGCCGGAGTATTGTTGGACTGGCGGCCGAGCGGGGTCGGCGAGGTCATCGACGGCCCGGGCACTGACGGTCCGGGTCCGCCGGACGGCGCAGCCGGGGCGGGCGCGAAGGAATTCTCGGCAGGCGGCTGCATGGGCGGCGTGGCCGGCTCGCTGTGCTCGATCGTCGGCACCTGCGGCGCGGAGCTGGTGTCGAGCAGGTTCATCGCCATCTTGGCGGTCGAGAGCAGGATCACGACCACGCTCGCGCCGACCAGCAGCGAACGGATCTTGGAGGTGATGGTCGAAGGCTGCGCCTCCGGCGCGCCAGTCGCCGTCGCGCCGGCCGCGGCCGTGCCGGCCTTGGCGGCAGCCGCCTTCGCGGCCTTGTCGGCCTTCTCCTTGGCCTTGGCTGCAGCCTTGCTCGCGGCGCGCGCCGCCTTCTCGTTGACGGGTTGCGCGGCAGCGGCCTGCGCGGCGCGGCGTGCGGCGGCGATGAAGCTCGATGTCGAGACCGGCTCCTTCTTGCCGGCGGGAAGATCAGAGATCGCGCGCTCGGAATCCGCGATCCGCTCCGACGGCGAAGCGCCGCGGCCGGAGGGGCGTGTACCCGGTTCGAGCGGATGATCCGGTGGCAGGTCCGGCGCGATCGCGGCGCGTGCGGACGCCGCATGCGGCTCGAGGATCTCGCTGATCGCACGCGGCGGCAGCGGCGGCGGCGGCGGCGCGCTCTCGACCGGCTGCGCGGCATGGAATTCGCGCGGCGCGGACATGAAGTGCTCCTGCGCCAGCGCAGGATTGGGCAATTCGGGCCTGTACGATTCAGGCTTGTACGCTTCAGCTTTGGGCTGCGCGACCGGCTGCGACATCGCCGCGCGCGGCATTTCCATCCGCGGAGCTTCCATCCGCGGTTCGGCCGGCGCGGGAGCAGGCGGCGCGGTGCGCACCGTACGCAGATCGTTCTCGATCATCGCGAGACGATCGACGACATGGCCGAGCGTGTTGTGAACGGTCTCCAGCGAATCCTGGGTGCGGCGGTCGGTCTCCGACTGGCTGAAGCGGATGTCGGACAGCTCGCGCTTCACCATGTCGACGATGCCGCTGTCCATCATCGGCTGCGGCGAGGAGGTGTTGACGTTGCGGGCGGCGTCGGCGAGCGAGGCGATGTGGGCGTGCTGCGCCTCGAGGTGCCGCATGATGTCATGCAGCGCTTCCTCGACCCGGCCGAGATTGCCGGAGCGCTGGTCGGCGGACTCCAGGCGCTCGAGCAGATACGAGACGCGCTGCTCGAGATGGGTGAATGCCGACGAACTGTCGTTGCCGACCTGCAGACGGTCGATCCGCTCCGACAGCGAGCGCAGGGCGCCTTCGATGGCGTCGGTGTTGTCGTAGCCGGCCGGCCGCTCGCGGGTCTCCAGCGTCGAGGCCAATGCGGCAATGCGCTGCTCGATCCCGGCGAAGGCATCGCCATGGGTCTCGGCGCGCGACATCTGCGACAGCTGGTCGACCTTCGCGGCCAGCGCATGCACGTCCCCGGAGAGCTGCAGCAGCGCGTCGTTGGAGGCGACGTTGGAGACGATGGCGCGCAGCGCGGCGATCGCGCTCTCGAGCTGATGCACCGTCGACGGATCGTCGTTGGCGCGCAGGATCATGTCGAGCTTGGCGCCGAGATTGCGGATTGCCTCGTCGTAGCCGGTGAGCTGCTCGGCGGGCGTCAGCGTGCGCAGCGACTCGCGGATCTCCGACAGCGCGCGTTCGATGCCGGCGATCGCCTGGCCCTGGCCGTTGCGGCCCTCCTGGCGGAGCTCGTCGATCCGGTGATGCAGCGAGCGGATCTCGTTCTCGATCGACTCGATCGCCCGGCGCGGCATCGCCTCGGTGATCGCCTGGCGGATTTCCGCAAGCTCGCCGCGGAAGGCCGCGATCGACTGTTCAATATGGTCGGGCCGCTGCAGCGCCTCGATCTGGCTCGTGATCTTGAGCAGCTGACGCTCGAGCGAGGAGAAGTCGGGCCCGGCAGGTGGCGGTGGCGCATAGGCGGCCATCGGCGGCGCCGATTGCGGCATCGGCGGCGCGCCGCGCGGCGGCATCTGGCGTTGCGCTGATACGTCGAGCTCGTTCTGGCGCGCGGCGATCTCCGCGATCGCGAAATCGAACGAGGCCGGGCTCAGTGGCGGCGAGGGGCGATAGACCTGGGCTGCGGCGCGCTCGACCGCCTCCGCCTGGCGCAGCCTCTCCTCCAGTTGCCGGTCATGCATCTGCGGCTCGCGCTGCATCTGCGACTCACGCATCGGCTGTGGCTGCGGCTCGCGCGCCGGCTGCGGTCGCGAAATTTGCGACAGCCGGGCATCGAGGCGCGAAATCGCGTCGTTCAGCTGTCGCGCGACGGCGGGCTGGCCGCGCGGCACTTCGGCGCGCACCGCTTCGGCGCGCGTCAGAGGCTTTGCAATCTGTTCGATCTGCCGGGTGATGGCGTCGAGCCGCTGGTGGATATCGGCGACCTCGCGGCTTTCCCGGCTCGGCATCGGCTGCCGTTGCTCCATGCGCCAATCCGGCGGGCTCGGTTCACCGACGGTGGAGTTGAGCCAGTCGTTCAACGACATGCCGGCGCGGCGCGCAGCCGCCTCGGCCCTGTCGCGGACGGAGGGATCGATGCCGTCAACACTCCACGATACGCGCGAATTCATGATTCCGTCCGGTCCCGACTCCGGCGCTACACCCTGCGCCCGCAGCCTCCCCGCGCATTCTCGTTAAGAGACAATCGAATTCTGCGCCGGGCGTCTGCCTCAGCTGCTGACTTTTTCCCGTCACGGTAAATAACGGGTTAAGGAATGCGGCCGACGGGCGCTAAAGTTAGGGAATCCGGGAACCTGTTGCGCCGGATCAGGACAATGCCCTGCGGTGCTGCTCCTCTTCTCCTTCCCCCTGAAAGGGGAAGGTCGGGATGGGGGTTTGCCGCACACACTGCTGCGTGTGGAGAGCGATGATCCCCACCCGCTTTGCTCTGCGAGCAAAGCGACCTCCCCTTTTCAAGGGGAGGTTGGAGATTTGTTTCTAGCCGTTGCTTTCGCGCTTGCCGTCGTCGAGCGGCAGCACGTTGCTGCGGCCGGACATCGCCGAGAGCGCGTCGAGCGCCTCCTCGCACCATTCCACCACCATGCGCTCATGGCGCATGCCGAGGCGCAGGCTGAGCATCTTGCCGACATCGGCCGGCGGCGCGGTGCCGTCGGGAAAGCGCTTGTTGAGCAGGCGCTCGTAGCGCTCATAGCGATCGCGATGATGCTCCAGCCGCGCCATCAGGTCGTTGCGCAGCGGCTCGATGTCGACGCAGTCGAGCGCATAGAGCCGGACCAGAAGGTCGTCCTTGATCGAGGGCGGCACGCTCGGGCGCGCTGCCCAGTGCTTCAGTGCCGCGCGGCCTTCGGCGGTCAGGGTATAGACCAGCTTGTTGGGCTTGCCGGACTGCACCACCTCGCGGCCCTGGACGTGCCCCTTGTCGCGCAGCCGCGAGAGCTCCCGGTAGATCTGCTGATGGTCGGCCTTCCAGAAGAAGCCGATCGACGCATCGAACGTCTTGGCGAGCTCATAGCCCGTCATCGGACGTTCCGTGAGGCAGGCAAGGATTGCGTCACCGAGTGCCAACGCCCACCTCCATCTCAGTTCCCCAAAAGGTCATTCTGAAGTTCGCTTGACTTTATGCGTTAGTGTGCATATGCGTCAATATGCATATGGTGATCGGCGTGCCGCTGTCGCGTGCGCCGATGTCCAGGCTTCTTAACCCCGCCGCAGGAGACGTCCGAATGAGCAAGCCGGGCCTCGACAAGTGGTACGCCTACATGAAGTCCCACGACACCGCCGCCCTGTGGGACCTGCTGCATCCCGACGCGGTGTTCGAAAGCCCGGTCGTGCACACGCCGCAGCGCGGCCGCGACATCACCTTCAAATATCTCACCAGCGCCGCCAAGGTGCTCGGCGGCCCGACCTTCAAGTATCTCGGCGAGTGGCGCAATGACGCCGGCGCGGTGCTCGAATTCGAGAACGAGATCGACGGCATCAAGCTCAACGGCGTCGACATCATCACATTCGATGGTGACGGCCGGATCACGCATTTCAAGGTGATGGTGCGTCCGCTCAAGGCGATCAACCTGCTGCATCGGATGATGGGCGAGGAGTTGATGAAGCAAAGCGGCGCAACTTCGCAATCACAGTCGCGATAGCATCTGCCGCGGACCTCCGGAACCGGATAAGGTCCGCTCCAACAACCCAAGGACACGCTGCGCAGCGTCCGTCGCATATGCGGCCACGTGCCAGCCGGGAGACCAGCATGCCAACCTACAAAGCCCCCGTCGAAGACGTCAGCTTCCTGCTCAACGACGTTTTCCAGATCGACCGCTACGGCAATCTTCCCGGCTTCACCGATGCCTCGGCCGATGTACGCGAGGCGATCCTCGGCGAGGCCGCCAAGCTCAGCGAAGAGGTGCTGCAGCCGCTCAATCGCACAGGCGATCTCGAAGGCTGCAAGCGCAATGACGACGGCAGCGTCGCCACGCCGAAGGGCTTCAAGGACGCCTTCAAGCAGGTCGCCGAAGGCGGCTGGCTCGGCCTCTCGGCGCCGACGGAATTCGGCGGCCAGGGCCTGCCGGTGACGCTCTCGCAGGCGGTCAACGAATTCCAGATCTCCGCCAACATGGCGTTCTCGATGTATGGCGGGCTGACCATGGGCGCGACCGCGGCGCTGCTGGTGCACGGCACCCCCGAGCAGAAGCAGACCTATGTGCCGAAGATGGTCGCCGGCCAGTGGACCGGCACCATGAACCTGACCGAGCCGCAATGCGGCACCGATCTCGGCCTGCTCCGCACCAAGGCGGTGCGCCAGGCCGACGGCAGCTTCAAGATCACGGGCACCAAGATATTCATCTCCGCCGGCGAGCACGACCTCACTGAGAACATCATCCATCTGGTGCTGGCGCGCATCGAAGGCGCGCCGGCCGGCATCAAGGGCGTCTCGCTGTTCGTGGTGCCGAAGGTGCTGGTCAATGCCGACGGCTCGCTCGGGGCTCGCAACGGCGTCAGCTGCGGTTCGATCGAGCACAAGATGGGCATCCACGGCAATTCCACCTGTGTGATGAACTACGACAACGCCACCGGCTGGCTGATCGGCGAAGAGAACAAGGGCATGCAGGGCATGTTCGTGATGATGAACGAGGCTCGCCTCGGCGTCGCCGTGCAGGGCCTCGCGCAGTCCGAGGTCGCCTATCAGAACGCGGTCGCCTATGCCCGCGAGCGCCTGCAGGGCCGCTCGCTGACCGGCGTGAAGGAACCCGAGAAGCCGGCCGATCCGATCATCGTGCATCCCGACGTGCGCCGCACGCTGCTCACCATCCGCGCCTTCAACGAGGCAGCGCGCGCCATGGTGGTGTGGACCGCGCTGAAGAGCGACGTCGCGCACCGCTCCAACGACGCTGGGGATCGCCAGGCTGCCGACGATCACATGGGCCTGATGACGCCGGTGCTGAAGGGCGTCCTGACCGACACCGGGTTCGCCAACACGGTCTCGGCGCAGCAGATGTTCGGCGGCCACGGCTACATCGCCGAGCACGGCATGGAGCAGTTCGTGCGCGATGCGCGCATCGCGATGATCTATGAAGGCGCCAACGGCATCCAGGCGCTCGACCTGGTCGGCCGCAAGCTGCCGCGCGACGGCGGCCGTGCCGCGATGGCGTTCTTCGGCGAGGTCGGCGCTTTCGCCAAGGAGCATGGTGCCGACGAGGCTATGAAGCCGTTCATCACCCCGCTCTCCACCGCGCTCGGCCATCTGCAGCAGGCCACCGGCTGGCTGATGCAGAACGCGCTGGCCAAGCCCGACAATGCCGGCGCCGCGGCGACCGACTACATGAAATTGTTCGGCCTCGTCGCGCTCGGCTACATGTGGGCGAAGATGGCCAAGGTGGCGCAGGACAAGGCCGCCGCCGGCACCACGCCGTACCTCAACACCAAGCTCGTGACCGGCCGCTTCTTCATGGAGAAGTTGCTGCCGGAGACCGCCGTGCATCTGGCCCGGATCCAGAGCGGCAGCGCCACCACGATGGAATTGGCCGCGGAAGCGTTCTGAAGCGTTTTCCAGCGAAGTGGAGACCGGTTCGCGTGAAGAAAACGCGTCAAACAAGAAAGCCTTGAAAAATTGCCGCCGCACTGCTGCGGCGGCGTGTCCTTCCGTATATATTATGATCCTCATATCAAGGAGGGCGTCATGCCTGAGGCATACATCTACGATCACGTTCGTACCCCGCGCGGCCGCGGCAAGGCCGACGGCGCGCTGCACGAGGTCACCGCGCTGGCGCTCGCCACGGTGCCGCTGAAGTCGCTCAAGGAGCGCAACAATCTTCCCGAGGATTCCGTCGACGACGTCGTGCTCGGCGTGGTCGATCCGGTCGGCGAGGCCGGCTCCGACATCGCCCGTTTCGCGGCGCTGAACGCCGGCCTCGGCGAGAAGGTGCCGGGCGTGCAGATCAGCCGCTTCTGCGCCTCCGGCCTCGATGCCGTGAACTTCGCCGCAGCCCAGATCATGAGCGGCCAGCATGAGCTCGTGATCGGTGGCGGCGCGGAATCGATGAGCCGCGTCGGCATCGGCGCCTCCGGCGGCGCCTGGCCGATGGATCCCTCGATGGCGGTGCCGGCCTATTTCATGCCGCAGGGCATCTCGGCCGATCTGATCGCGACCAAATACGGTTTCTCGCGTGACGACGTCGACGCTTACGCGGTGCAGAGCCAGCAGCGCGCGGCCAAGGCCTGGGACGAGGGCCGCTTCGGCAAGTCGGTGGTGCCGGTCAAGGACGTCAACGGCCTGACCATCCTCGCCAAGGACGAGCACATGCGCCCGACCACGACGATGCAGTCGCTGGCGCAGCTGCAGCCGTCCTTCGCGGCGATGGCGGCGATGGCCGGCTTCGACGCGGTGGCGATCCAGTCGCATCCCGAGGTCGAGAAGGTCAATTACGTGCATCACGCCGGTAATTCCTCCGGCATCGTCGACGGCGCCGGCGCCGTGCTGCTCGGCAGCAAGGAGGCGGGCGCCAAGCACGGGTTGAAGCCGCGGGCGAAGATCCGCGCATTCGCCAATATCGGCTCGGAGCCCGCGATGATGCTGACCGGCCCGGTCGACGTCACCGAAAAGCTGTTCGAGCGCTCCGGCATGAAGAAGTCGGACATCGACCTGTTCGAGCTCAACGAGGCCTTCGCCTCGGTGGTGCTGCGCTACATCCAGGCGTTCGACATCGACAACGCCAAGATCAACGTCAATGGCGGCGCGATCGCGCTCGGCCATCCGTTAGGGGCGACCGGCGCGATGATCCTCGGCACCGTGCTCGACGAGCTCGAGCGCACCAACAAGGAAACCGCGCTCGTGACGCTGTGCATCGGCGGCGGCATGGGCACCGCCACCATTATCGAGCGCGTCTGAGGCGAGGGGAGCGAGCAACATGGCTTACAAGAATTTCAAGTTCGACGTCGACGCCGACGGCATTGCGCTCGTCACCTGGGACATCCCTGATCGTTCGATGAACGTGTTCGACGAGATCTCGACCCAGGAGATCGGCGAGATCATCAAGCAGACGACCAGCGATCCTGCGATCAAGGGTGTCGTGATCACCTCGGCGAAGGAGGCGTTCTGCGCCGGCGCCGACCTCTCGATGCTCGAGGGCATGAACCACTCTTACGCGCAGCTCTTCAAGGAGAAGGGCGAGGAAGCCGCGAACCAGATGCTGTTCGAGCAGAGCCGCCAGATGTCGCAGTCGTTCCGCGCGATCGAGACCTCGGGCAAGCCGTGGGTCGCCGCGATCAACGGCCTTGCGCTCGGCGGCGGCTTCGAGATCACGCTGGCCTGCCACTACCGCGTCGCGGCCGAGAACCCGAAGACCCGGCTCGGCCTGCCCGAGATCAAGGTCGGCCTGTTCCCCGGCGCCGGCGGCACCCAGCGCGTGCCGCGTCTTGTGCAGCCGGCGGACGCGATGCAATTGCTGCTCAAGGGTGAGGCGGTCAATCTCACCCGCGCCAAGGCACTCAACCTGATTCACGCGGTGGTGCCGGCAGCCGACCTGATCAAGGCCGCGAAGGACTGGATCAAGGGCGGCGGCAAGGCGGTCGCGCCGTGGGACGAGAAGGGCTTCAAGCTGCCCGGCGGCCCCGTCTTCTCCAAGATGGGCATGCAGATGTTCCCGGCCGGCAACGCGATCTATCGCCGCGAGACCTACGACAATTATCCGGCCGCGCGCGCCATCATGAGCTGCGTCTATGAGGGCCTGCAGCTTCCGATCGACGCCGCGCTGCGGGTCGAGTCGCGCTACTTCACCAAGGTGCTGCGCTCGAAGGAAGCGGCGGCGATGATCCGGTCGCTGTTCCTGTCGATGCAGGAACTGAACAAGGGCGCCCGCCGCCCGGCGGGCGTGCCGCCGACCAAGGTCAAGAAGCTCGCCGTGATCGGCGCCGGCTTCATGGGCGCCAGTGTCGGCTATGTCTCGGCGCAGGCCGGCATCGACGTCGTGCTGGTCGATCGCGACCAGGAAAGCGCCGACAAGGGCAAGGGCCACGCCAAGACCGTGGTCGACGGCCTGATCGTCAAGGGACGGATGAAGCAGGACGCGGCCGATGCCATCTTGGCGCGGATCTCGGCCACATCAGACTACAACGTGATCTCGGACTGCGACCTCGTCATCGAGGCGGTGTTCGAGGATCGCAAGGTCAAGGCGGATACCTATGCCAAGGCCCAGCCGCTGCTGAAGCCGGGCGCGATCTTCGCCTCCAACACCTCGACCCTGCCGATCAATTCGCTGGCCGAGGAGTTCAAGGATCAGGGCAAGTTCATCGGCATCCACTTCTTCTCGCCGGTCGAGAAGATGATGCTGGTCGAGATCATCCTCGGCAAGAACACCGGCGACGTCGCGCTGGCGACCGCACTCGACTATGTCCGCGCGATCGGCAAGACGCCCATCGTGGTGAACGACTCCCGTGGCTTCTTCGCCAACCGCTGCGTGATGCGTTACATCTCCGAGGGCAACGAGATGCTGCTCGAGGGCGTGCCGCCGGCGATGATCGAGAACACCGCCAAGATGGCCGGCATGCCGGTCGGGCCGCTGTCGCTGCAGGACGAGGTCGCGCTCGATCTCGGCCTGAAGATCACCAAGGCGACCGAGGCCGATCTCGGCCCCAACGCGATCGACCAGGCGCAGAAGAAGCTGATGGTCGAGATGGTCGAGAAGCAGGGCCGCTTCGGCCGCAAGAACGGCAAGGGCTTCTACGACTATCCCGAGAAGGGCAAGGGCCAGAAGAGCCTGTGGCCGGGGCTCGCCAATCTGCAGCCCAAGCAGCTCGATCCCGACACGCTCAGCGTCGAGGAGTTGAAGCAGCGCTTCCTGGTGGTGCAGGCGGTGGAGGCCGCGCGCACCGTCGAGGATCACGTCATCACCGACGTGCGCGAGGCCGATGTCGGCTCGATCCTCGGCTTCGGCTTCGCGCCGTTCACCGGCGGCGCGCTGTCCTACATCGACTTCATGGGCACCAAGAACTTCGTCGCACTCTGCCACAGCTTCGAGAAGAAGTACGGCTCGCGCTTCACGCCGCCGAAGCTGCTCGAGGAGATGGCCGCCAAGGGCGAAACCTTCTACGGCCGCTTCCCGCCGAAGAAGCAGGCGGCGTAAACTTCTGGGGCGAACTCGCGCAGGATCAAGCCGGTCATCGATCCGACTTGATCCTGTTGCGCGACGGTCATGCGCGTCAAAGTCCCGCCACGCTCGTTCCCCACTGGCACCACGCTGCTGGCATCACTCTTGCTCGTCGATCGCCGGGGCGACGATCAGCGTGAGGGTGTCGTGCGATGAGTTCTGCGTTCAAGGAAGGTGCCGCGGAGATCGCGGCGAAGGATTCCTTGTTTTTCTTGCGGTCATCGCGGTGGCGGAAGCCGCTGCGTCTGCGGGGCAAAGGCCCGTCATGGGCCGGCCTCGCGCTACTCGTTCTGGCCGCGGATATTGTGCTCGCCGCGACGGTCTGGCAGGCCGTCAATTTCTTCCGCCATTGAGCCGTCAGTCTCCGGAGAGAGCAAGGCGCCAGCGAGATAGGCGAACTGGTTGAACGCGAGACAGGCGACGACGATCGGAGCGCCGGTGGCAAAGGAGAAGCCGTCGGATTGGAGCACGATCGCCGCGAGCACCGCGACCAGCGGCGACTCCAGCATCAATGTCCAAACCCGAAAGTACAAACTGGTTGCCAGCCCAACCAGGGTGCTGGTCAATAAAAGGGTAAAGGCGATCGTCACATTTTTAGACCAGTTGGAGCGGAGGGCGCGCCGCAGGTCATAGTCGGTCAGTTGGATCGCGCGAACAAGGACGGCCACGCCCTCAGCCGGAACTACACCGACTTAGTATTAATCGCTTTAATGCAGGTTAAATTGAGACGTTCCGCCTCCGGTGTCGAGAGAGAGGATCGGCGAACCCACAAAAAAAAGAGCCGGATCGGCCGACCCGGCTCTATCGCGGTCGCTGTGAGCGAGCTCAGGCCGCCTTGAGCAGGCCTTCCTTCTTCAGCGCCTCCTGCACCTTCGGGCGCGCCGCGACGCGGGCCTTGTAGGCGGTCACGTTCGGCAGGCCGGAGAAGTCGAAGCCGAGCCGATCCTGCGCCCACATGATCATGGTGAAGAGGTAGCCGTCGGCGACCGTGAACTGGTTGCCCATCAAATAATCGCGTCCGGCGAGCTGGCTCTCGACATATTTGAACTTGCCCATGGCGCGGTCCTTGAAGAAGGCCTTGGCGTCGTCGGCGAGCACGGGCGAGAACATCGGGCCGAGATTCTTGTGCAGCTCGGTCGTGGTGTAGTTCAGCCATTCGAGCAGCTTGTAGCGCTCGTTGGAGTCCCGCGCCGGCGCCAGCTTCTTGTCGGCGGCCTTGTCGGCGATCATCTGGATGATGATCGGCCCCTCGGTGACCATCTCGCCGGTATCCAGCGCCAGCGCCGGCACCTGGCCCTTGGGGTTCACCTGGAGGAAATCGTCGCCGTTTTCGAGCTTCTTGGCGCGGAGATCGACCTTGACCAGGTCGTAGGGCAGCCCGGCCTCGAGCAGGGCGATATGGGGGGAGAGGGAGCAGGCACCGGGGGTGTAATAAAGCTTCATAGGGGTATTCCTTCCCTTGTTCTTGGCGTCCGGAGAGGGATTGCCTACATGCGCCTGCATGAAATAGTCAAGATTGATGCAGATGCATTCAGTGCGGTACAGTCGGTGCCGGGACCCTATGAGCTAGACCATGAAACGCAAGCTATCGAGCGAGGCGACGGCCGCCTGGATCCGCCTGATGCGGGTGCCGAGCCGGGTGCTGGACTGCGTTGAGCAGGATTTGAAGAAGGCCGGTTTTCCGCCGCTCGCCTGGTATGACGCTTTGCTCGAGCTGTCCCGCGCGCCGTCGGGCGAGCTGCGCCCGGTCGAGCTCGAGCGCCAGATGCTGATCCCGCAATATTCGACCTCGCGGCTCATAGACAAGCTGGTCGACGAGGGGCTCGCCGCCCGCCGCGAATGCAAGATCGACAAGCGCGGCCAGTTCGTCGAGATCACCGAGGCTGGACGCGAGCTGCAGAAGCGGATGTGGAACGCCTATTCCGCCGCGATCGACAAGCATGTCGGCTCGAAATTATCCGACGCCGACGCAACCAGGCTGTGCGGCCTGCTCGACCGGCTCGGCTGCGCCTGCGGCGACGCCAAAGGCGACGTCAAGAACGAGACCAAGGCTGACAGCAAGGCTGCGCCTGCGCGAGACGGCGTGCCTGCCCGATGATATTGCTGATTCCATCATCCGCAGCCGTTGTGGCTCGCGGATGTCCCTGCCACCGCGCGCCTTCGATCGAAGCGCCCTTGAGTTGGATTATCTATGGCGCGTGACCAGATCGACATGACGCCGCTGCAGTCGCGCGACGAACTCGTGGCGTGGCTTGAAGCCGGCGTGAAGCCTGAGTCCGAATTCCGGATCGGCACCGAGCACGAGAAGACTCCGTTCACGCTGGAGGGCCATCAGCCCGTGCCCTATGAAGGCGCCAAGGGCATCGGCGCGCTGCTCGAGGGCATGAAGCTCTTGCTCGGCTGGGAGCCGATCATGGAGCGCGGCAACATCATCGGCCTCTATGATGTCACCGGCGGCGGCGCGATTTCGCTCGAGCCCGGCGGGCAGTTCGAACTGTCGGGCGCGCCGGTCGAAACCGTGCATCAGACGCAGTCGGAATTGATGGCGCATCTGGCGCAGGTGCGGGAGATCGCAACCCCGCTCGGCATCGGCTTCCTCGGCCTCGGCATGACGCCGTCCTGGTCGCGCGCGCAGATCCCCATGATGCCCAAGGGGCGTTACAAGATCATGCGAAACTACATGCCGAAGGTCGGCAAATACGGCCTCGACATGATGTTCCGGACCTGCACGGTGCAGACCAATCTCGACTTCTCCTCCGAAGCCGACATGGTGAAGAAGCTGCGGGTGTCGCTGGCGCTGCAGCCGATCGCGACCGCCTTGTTCGCCAACTCGCCGTTCACCGAAGGCAAGCCCAACGGCTTCCTGTCGTTCCGTTCCGAGATCTGGCGTGACACCGACAATGCGCGCAGCGGCATGGTGCCGTTCGCATTCGAGGACGGCATGGGCTTCGAGCGCTATGTCGATTACGCGCTCGACGTTCCGATGTATTTCGTCAAGCGCGGCGAGGAATATATCGACGTCTCCGGCTCCTCGTTCCGGGATTTCTTCGCCGGCAAGAATGCCGCCTTCCCGGGCGAGCGCCCGACCTTGTCGGACTGGGCCAATCACCTCTCGACGATCTTCCCCGAGGTGCGGTTGAAGCGTTACCTCGAAATGCGCGGCGCCGACGGCGTGCCGTGGGGCCGGCTGCCGGCGCTGCCGGCGTTCTGGGTCGGGCTGCTCTACGACAATGACAGCCTCGACGCCGCCTGGGACATCGTCCGCCACTGGACCGCGCCGGAGCGGCAGGCGCTGCGTGACGACGTGCCGCGTTTCGGCTTCAAGTCGCGGATCAAGGATCGCTATCTGTTCGAGATCGCCAAGGAGTGCCTGATCCTGTCGCATGCCGGATTGCGGCGGCGCGGCCGGATCGATCATCTCGGACGCGACGAGAGCCGCTTCCTCGAACCGCTCGAGCGCATCATCGAGGCCGGCCGCTCGCCGGCCGAGGAGATGCTGGAGAAGTTCAACGGTCCCTGGAAGGGCTCGGTGGAACCGGCCTATCAGGAATACGCCTTTTAGTCCCCGCTTGGATCCGATCCGGGCGTGAGGCGCGCGCGAACGGCGGTGGTGTCGCACCCGCCGTTCATCCGCCGTACAGGTTCATGGCGTTCAAATGACTCCCCGCTAAACGCGCGGGGCTGCGCGAATTTGAAAGCAATCTCATGGGGATAGGCCGCCACTTTAGGGCGTGTGTGGTGATGTTTGCGGTCCTTGCGGCCGCGGTCGTCGCGCGCCCGGCATTGGCGCAGACCAATTTCGACCGCCCCGGCGGCGACTATCTCAACGCGCCGGTGACGACGGGCGATCCGGCCGATTGCGCGCTGACCTGCGAGCGTGACCGCCGTTGCCGCGCCTGGAGCTTCAACTATCCGACCGACGCCAATAATGGGGCGGTGTGCTGGCTGAAGAGCACCGTGCCGCCACGGGTGCAGAACGTCTGCTGCGTCTCCGGGGTGCGCGGCGCGGGTGTGGTCGAGCCGCGCAACGGCGCCATCGAAACCTCGATCGACCGGCTCGGCGGCGACTACAAGAATTTCGAGCTGAAGAGCAGCGACGGCGACGAGGCCTGCCAGGCCGCCTGCACCGCCGACAACAAGTGCCGCGCCTGGACCTACGCCCGGCCCGGCTATGCCGGCCGCGACGCGCATTGCTTCCTGAAGAAAGAGATCAAGCCGCCGCGCCGCAAGGCGGGGTTCACGTCGGGCGTGGTGCGTTGATTCTGTAGCCCGGATGGAGCGAAGCGCAATCCGGGACCGCGCTCACCGCGGACGGGCCTGCCCCGGATTTCGCTGCGCTTCATCCGGGCTACGAAGCGACGACAGGCTACTCCGCCGCCAGCACCGTGATCTCGGGCCAGAGCGCCTTCCAGCGCGCCGCCTTCGTCGCATAGTTCGCCGGCGAAAAGTTCGCGGTTCGGTTCGGCCGCACGATCATGCCGGCGACATCATCGAAACCGTTCGGCGCATAGACGTCGTAGCCGCGCGTGGTGCGGCGGATGCCGATCTGCGTGTTTTCGGTGAGGAAGCGATCGATGCCGTCGATCGAACGCGACAGCGCCGGGTAGGGCAGGCCGTGCTTGTCGGGATACCAGAGATGGACGCGGGCCTGGTTGCGCACCTCGATCGCGACACCGAGATGGCCAAGCCGTGCCTTGAGTTCGCGAATCACGGCGTCCTCGGCCTCCCATGAGGTATCCGGATCGAAATAGAAGATGTCGTGGTCGCTGATGCCATGATCGAGCGGCCGGCTGGTCAGCACGTTCCACACGGTCTGCACCAGGCAGCCGGCGACCAGCCACGCATCGGGCAAGCCGAGGCGGTACAACTCGTCGGTGATGGCTTGATTGGCCGGGTTGCGCAGCGCGGCTGCGAGGAATTCGTCCTGCGTCACGACGAGGCGGTCGCGTCGTAGTCCCGGACCGCCTTCTTCGACGCCAGCGTGCGCCAGTGCCGGCGCCGCAAGGGCTCGACGGTGTGACGTTTGGCCTTCGACAGGCGGATCAGGACCGTCGGGTAGTCGCGGTAGTGATCGGTGAAGTAGAACACTTGGGGCTGATGCTCGACCAGCACGTCGCGCTCCTCCGGCGGCACGCCCGGCATCACCAGGCTGTCGCCGTCCTCCTTGAGCCGCACCAGCATCTTGTTGCGCACCCTCAGCGCCGGCGTGCCATAGGACGAGCCGTCCTCGACCTCCGGCCATGCCAGCGCGATGTGCCTGATGTCGTCGAAGGTCACGACTATCATCCCGCAAGGAATGTAGCCCGGATGGAGCGAAGCGAAATCCGGGACATCTTGCCGAGTGGGAGATCCCGGATTGCGCAGCGCTCCATCCGGGCTACGCGTCTACTGCACCGAGGTGAAGAAGCGCGCGAGGCGGAAGCCTGAGAGCCAGGTCCAGACCGGCTGGCTGCGGATGCCGAGGTCCCAGGAGCCGACCACGGCGTCGGCGCGGCCGATCAGATTGTCGATCGGCAAGAGGCCGACGCCGCCGTCGCGCACCGGCACGCGGCTATCGGCGGAATTGTCCCGATTGTCGCCGAGCACGAACAGTTTGCCCGGCGGCACCGTCACCTCTTGGGTGTTGTCGAGCCGGCCGTTGTCGCGAATCTTGAAGATCGCGTGGTTGACGCCGTTCGGCAGCGTCTCGATGTAGCGATACGCCTCCTCGCCGCCGCCGCGATCGTCTTCGGCGAAGCCGGTGCCGTCGGGCTTCAGCGTCGCCGCATGATCGTTGATGAAGAGCTGACCCTGCCGCATCTGGATGCGGTCGCCGGGCAGCCCGACCACGCGCTTGACCCAGGCCTGCGAGCGGTCGCCCGGCCAGCGGAACACGACAACGTCGCCGCGCTTCGGCGTCTCGCCGAACACGCGGCCGGTTTCCGGCAGCGTGATCTGGATCGGCAGCGAAGCCGCGCCGTAGCCATAGGGATATTTCGAGGCGACCAGCGCGTCGCCGATCAGCAGCGTCGGCTCCATCGATCCCGACGGCACGTAGAACGGCTCGGCGATCGCGCCCTTGGCGAGGAACACGACGGCCACGATCGCGGCTAGTTGCACGGCCTGCCCGCGCCAGCTGGTCGGCTTGGCCGTCACGACTTCGTTTCCGCTGCTCACTAGCGCCCGTTCCTCCGACCGTAATCCGTTCCATCCTGAGCGTCGGTTGGCCGACGCCGACCGGCACGCCCTGGCCGTTCTTGCCGCAGGTGCCGATTCCCGTATCCAGCGCAAGATCGTTGCCGATCATGGTGATCCTGTGGAGATCGGTCGGTCCGTTGCCGATCAGCATGGCGCCCTTCAGCGGCGCGCCGAGCTTGCCGTTCTCGATCTTGTAGGCCTCGGTGCACTGGAACACGTATTTGCCCGAGGTGATGTCGACCTGGCCGCCGCCGAAATTGGCGGCGTACATGCCGTTCTTCACCGAGGCGATGATCTCGGCCGGGTCGCGGTCGCCCGACAGCATGTAGGTGTTGGTCATGCGCGGCATCGGCACATGGGCATAGCTCTGCCGACGACCGTTGCCGGTCGGCTTCATGCCCATCAGCCGGGCGTTCTGGCGGTCCTGCATGTAGCCGACCAGAATGCCATCCTCGATCAGCACGGTGCGGTTGGTCGGCGTGCCCTCGTCGTCGATCGAGAGCGAGCCGCGGCGCGAGGCCATGGTGCCATCGTCGACCACGGTGACGCCCTTGGCGGCGACCTGCTGGCCCATCAGGCCGGCAAAGGCGGAGGTCTGCTTGCGGTTGAAGTCGCCCTCGAGCCCGTGGCCGACGGCCTCATGCAGCATCACGCCGGGCCAGCCGGCGCCGAGCACCACGTCCATCTCGCCGGCGGGCGCCGGCACCGACTCGAGATTGACCAGCGCCTCGTGCAGCGCGCCGTCGGCGGCGTCGCGCCAGGCCTTGGTCTCGATGAAGCGCGCATAGCCCTCGCGGCCGCCATAGCCCTTGCTGCCGCTCTCCTGGCGGTCGCCCTGGCCGGCGACGACGGAGATGTTGACGCGCACCAGCGGGCGGATGTCGCGATAGCTCTCGCCGTCGGGCCGCAGGATCTCGACCACCTGCCAGGTCGCGGTGAGGCTGGCCGAGACCTGACGCACCCGCGGATCCTTGTCCCTGACATAGGCGTCGATCTCGCCGAGCAGCTTGACCTTGGCCTCGAACGCCGGGCCGTCCAGCGGGTTCTCGTCGCCATAGAGCTTGATGTTGGTGTGGGCGGGCGCCGCGGCGAAAGTGCCGGCATAGCCGCCGCGCACGGCCGCGACCGCATCCGCGGCGCGGATCAGCGCCGGGATCGAGACGTCGGAGGAATGCGCATAGCCGACCGCGTCGTCCTTGACCGCGCGCAGGCCGAAGCCCTGCGAGGTGTCATAGGTCGCCTGCTTCAGCCTTCCGTTGTCGAACACCAGCGCCTCGGTCTGCCCGAACTCCAGGAACAGCTCGCCGTCGTCGGCGCCTTCAAGGCCGCGGGACACCTCGCGGCGGACAGCATCGCGGTCTAGATTGGCGCGGTCGAGCAGGGAGGTCGTGGCGGGATTGGTCATGGTCACTCCGACGCAATGCGATTGCTTGGCGATTCCTCGTCATCCTTGCCTGAAGCGCAACTGATTGCCAGTGGGGAACCCGGAAGCCAAGGATTTCGGGGGATTGAAGCAGAGACGAGCGGAAAACTCATCTTACAACCCGGAAACCTGTACCGGTCCCGGTTCAGGCCCGGACGGCGATCATCAAAGATAGTGGTTGGGGTGGCAAACCGGGAGTGCCTGCGGCTATGCGGTCGATCACAGTGCCCCGTCGGGCTCGTCACCTTGTCGTCATCACCTTGAGCGCCGATCCGCCTTCCGCGGCTGGCTTTCGCGCTCGGCTGCATCGGCCGATTGCGGCTTCGGCTGCGCGGTGCCTTGTGCCGAGGTCGGAAAGCCATGCTCCTGCGCCCACCGGTACAGCTCGTCGAACACCGGCTTGAGCGCCTTGGCGGACGGCGTCATCTCGTACTCAACCCGAGGCGGCACCTCGGGATAGACCGTGCGCTTGACGAGACCGTTGGCCTCGAGATCGCGCAGCTGCGTGGTCAGCATGTGCTGGGTTACGCCGGGGATCGACTGGCGCAGCTCGCCGAATCGCCGCTTGCGCTCGACCAATTGCCAGAGGATGTCGCCCTTCCATTTCCCGGCCAGCACCGACAGCGCGCGATGAAATTGCGCGGACAGGTCGCCGTTGCACGGCTCGGACGCCATCGGAGGCTCGGCGGGCTCAATAGTCAGTTTTTTCATAGTACCTCACAAAAAGCATCCTACTTGTTCTTTTCATCTTACTCCCGAATTTAGACCACCGAAAGCCGCGGGCCAGCCGCCGATCGGTCGGGTGGCCGCGGTCCGGCCTTACGAACAACTCGGGAGTCATCAATGTCAGTTGCAGTTGCCGCGGCGCCGTCGCGCTGGAAATCCGTCAGCCTCTGGGTCGTCAGGGGACTGCTCGCTTTGGCCTTTGCCGCCGCTGGCGCCGCCAAGCTCTACGGTGTGCCTATGCTGGTCGAGGAATTCGAGCATATTGGGCTCGGTCAGTGGTTCCGCTATTTCACCGGATCGCTGGAGCTGCTCGGCGCGGTCCTGATCCTGCTGCCCCCGGTCGCGGCGTTCGGCGGCGTGCTGCTGAGCTGCATCATGGTCGGCGCCACCATCACGCATCTGTTCGTGATCGGCGGCTCGCCGGTGCCCGCCCTCGTGCTGCTGACATTGAGTGTGATCGTCGCCTACGCCAAGCGTAGCCAGTTCGCCCTGCTCGCGAGCGCGCCGTGAGGCGAGCGCGATGCGCATCTCTCGCCGCACGCTGACGGTCGTGACCGGGCTGGTGCTGGCCTTCGCGGTGCCGTTCGCCGCGACAATGCTGCTCACCGGTTCGGTCGCGGCGGTCTCGAAGCCCGAGCCGAAGAAGCCCGAGCCGCGCGTGCACCACGTTGTGCTGCCGATCAACAGCGACGACCCGACCACGATGCGGGCGCTGATCTCGACCGCGCTCAACCTCCCGAAATATTATCGGGAGCGCAACGAGCCGTTCGAGATCGAGGTCGTCGCCTACAATGCTGGCGTCCACATGCTGCGCGCCGATACCTCGCCGGTGAAGGATCTGCTGCGGGTGGTGCGGGGGCTCACGCCCGACATCCGCTTGGTTGTCTGCGAAGCCACCAAGCTCGGCATGGAGCGCGCCGAGGGACATCCGCTGGTGCTGCTCGATCATGTCGACCTGGTGCCGAACGGGCCCGGGCGCATCATCGAATTGCAGGAAGCCGGCTGGTCCTACATCCGGTCCTGAGCGATGTGGCCATCAAGCCAAGCGGAGAACTTGTCATGACGTCAGCTCTCGCACCGACGCGCCGCGCGGTCGTTGCCGGCATGATTGGCGCCGGCGCCTCGCTCGCAATGCCCACCGGAGCTGCGCGCGCAGCGTCGGGACCGCCGCAATTCGGCACCATCCGGCATCAGTTCACGCAGGTCGAAGGCGCCCGCCCGGTGCCGCCGGTCGCCATCCCGGCGCTCGCCGGCGGCGCGCTCGATCTCACGGCGTTCAAAGGCAAGATGGTGCTGGTGAACTTCTGGGCCACCTGGTGCGCGGCGTGCCGGACCGAGCTGCCGATGCTGGACCGCCTTGCCGCCAGCGGCCGTCGCGATCTCGTGGTCGTCGCTATCAGCACCGATCGCAACCGCGCGCCGGTCGCGCCCTACGTCAAGCAGCTCAAGCTGCGCCACCTCGCGATCGGCTTCGATCCCGGTGGTCTCGTCTCGCGCGTCGACGCCGCCGAGGTCGATACGCCGTTCGCGCTCTACGGCATGCCGATCTCATTTTTGATCGGCATCACCGGGCAGGTCGAAGGCTACATGACGGGTGAGGCGGACTGGCTGTCCACGGAGGCGATCGCGTTGTTCGACTATTACGCCGGCGTCCGTTGAGATGGCGTAGCCCGGATGAAGCGCAGCGCAATCCGGGACTGGTCAATCCGCGATGATGGCGGCCCCGGATTGCGCTGCGCTCCATCCGGGCTACACTTTCCTGTGCCGCTCGGCGCCGCTAGGGCAATTTGTCATACCCCTCCGCCAGGCCATTCAGGCTGAGCGGAAAGCCAATCCCTTCCTCGGGCGTCTCGAAGATGATGAAGGTCGCGGTCTTGGCGTTCTTGAGCTGGCCGAGCAGCTTGTCGTCCATCACGACCTCGGCGACGCAGCCATTGGGCAGGCATCTGACGAAACCGGCGCGGCCGACGTCCTGATTGTCGAGCTTGAGGCCGAGGCCGGAGGGCAGCAGCACGCCGAGCGGCGCGACCACGCGCATCAGGCGGCTCTTCTGGTCGGCGGTCTTCAGCACGATCACGGTCAGGCCGGCATTGGAGCGGTCTTCCGCTACCACGCTCTGGATCAGCGCGCATTGCTCGGCCTGGGCGCCGGGCGGAGTGTCGCAGCGGATCTGCCAGTCGCCGTGGACCGAGCGCACCGCGCCTTGCGCGTTCGCCGGCTGGGTCAGGCCAAGAGAAAGGCCGAGGCAGAGGGCCAGAATCGCGAGGCCGCCGAGCCGGCTGGCCATCGTCAAACGAATGTTCGAAGCGCCCATCCGGGTCGATCCTTATAGATGTTCGGTCGGTCCGGCCGTCCGGCCGCCGGTAGCACGCGCGCCACGATGCGCTTCCCGGAAGCGAATCATGATCTCATCTTCTTGTTTGAGCATGATCTTTCGGAAAACCGGTTTCCACTTTTCCGGATCATGCTCAGGCGTCGACTGATACCGCAATGACGGCGCCTTGAAGGCGATCGTGAAGCCATTCTCGCGCCGGATTGGGGCAGCCCGCAGCGAATCAGGTTCCTGTGCGCTGCCCTGTCTGTGGGTACATCCGGTAATCCCCCTGTCAAGCGGCATGGACAATTGGTCCAAGTGCTTTCGCTTGATTTTGCGGGAAAAATCGCAAGCGGCAGCTTCATCGCAGGCGCATGGCTTTCGGCCCCACTACTGCATTGCGAGCGCCGGAGAATTATGGTTTGAGAGGCTGGATTTCGACGCGTTCTAGCGATCTGGCTCCCGTACCCACCTTGACTCAGAGACGGGTATGTCCGGAAGGCCGTTTGTCAGGGCGGATCGTGCTGCATTTTCGGCCACATGCCGGGGGTGCTTTGGGGAATAATGCAAGGGAGCGCGAGCGGCATGAAGATGTCGATTGGCCGGTTGGGCAGGCAATTGCTGGGGTTGGCGGTGGCGGGTGTGGCGTCTGTCGCCGCGGGATCGGCCTTCGCCGAAATGGGGCAGCCGGCGCCGTGGGAGCACACGCTGCAGGAAGGCGTGACCCCGGTGATGGAAAACATCATCTGGTTTCACAATTTCCTGCTGGTACTGATCACCCTGATCACGCTGTTCGTGCTCGCGTTGCTCATCATCGTGGTGGTGAAGTTCAACGCCAGGGCCAACCCGGTCCCCTCCAGGACCACCCACAACACGCTGATCGAGGTGGCCTGGACGCTGATCCCGGTGCTGATCCTGGTCGGCATCGCGGTGCCGTCGTTCCGCCTGCTGTTCCTGGAGCTCGACGTGCCGAAGCCGGATCTCACGGTGAAGGTCACCGGCAAGCAGTGGTACTGGTCCTACGCCTATCCGGATAACGGCAAGTTCGAGTTCGACTCGCTGCTCGACAAGGACAAGCAGCCGCGCCTGCTCGGCGTCGACAACGAGATGGTGGTCCCGGTCAACAAGGTGGTGCGGATCCAGACCACCGGCGCCGACGTGATCCACTCCTTCGCGGTGCCGGCCTTCGGCGTGAAGATCGACTCGATCCCCGGCCGCCTCAACGAGAGCTGGTTCAAGGCCACCAAGACCGGCGTGTTCTACGGCCAGTGCTCGGAACTGTGCGGCAAGGACCATGCCTTCATGCCGATCGCGGTCAGGGTCGTGAGCGACCAGGAATTCGCGACCTGGGTCGAAGGCGCGAAGAAGAAGTTTGCGACCAACCCGGCGAATTCCTACGCCTCGGCTGGTCAGGCGGCGCAGTAAGCCTCACGGCTTACGGCGCGGATGGAATAAGGGCGACGGGACCGCAAGGTCCAAGAGGGACTGCAAGGCAGGATTTTGAACATGGCGACAGGCGCAGCGACACACGACGATCACGCCCATGACGATCACGCCCACCATCCGACCGGATGGCGGCGTTATCTCTACTCCACGAACCACAAGGACATCGGTACGATGTACCTGATCTTTGCGGTGATCGCGGGCATCATCGGCGCGGCGATGTCGATCGCGATCCGTGCCGAGTTGATGTATCCGGGCGTCCAGATATTCCACGAGACGCACACCTATAACGTGTTCGTGACCTCGCACGGCCTGATCATGATCTTCTTCATGGTCATGCCGGCGATGATCGGCGGCTTCGGCAACTGGATGGTGCCGCTGATGATCGGCGCGCCGGACATGGCGTTCCCGCGCATGAACAACATCTCGTTCTGGCTGCTGCCGGCCTCGTTCGCGCTGCTGGTGATGTCCACCTTCGTCGAGGGTGAGCCGGGCGCCAACGGCGTCGGCGCGGGCTGGACCATGTATGCGCCACTGTCGACCTCGGGCCATCCGGGACCGGCGGTCGATTTCGCGATTCTCTCGCTCCATCTCGCGGGTGCCTCGTCGATCCTCGGCGCCATCAACTTCATCACCACGATCTTCAACATGCGCGCGCCGGGCATGACCCTGCACAAGATGCCGCTGTTCGTGTGGTCGATCCTGGTCACCGTGTTCCTGCTGCTGCTGTCGCTGCCGGTGCTCGCCGGTGCGATCACCATGCTGCTGACCGACCGCAATTTCGGCACCACCTTCTTTGCGGCTGACGGCGGCGGCGACCCGGTGCTGTTCCAGCATCTGTTCTGGTTCTTCGGTCACCCCGAAGTGTACATCCTGATCCTGCCCGCCTTCGGCATGATCAGCCAGATCGTCTCCACCTTCTCGCGCAAGCCCGTGTTCGGCTATCTCGGCATGGCCTACGCCATGGTGGCGATCGGCGGCATCGGCTTCGTGGTGTGGGCGCACCACATGTACACCGTCGGCATGTCCTCGGCGACGCAGGCCTATTTCGTCGCCGCCACGATGGTGATCGCGGTGCCGACCGGCGTGAAGATCTTCTCGTGGATCGCCACGATGTGGGGCGGCTCGATCGAGTTCAAGGCGCCGATGATCTGGGCGATCGGCTTCATCTTCCTGTTCACCGTCGGCGGCGTCACCGGCGTCGTGCTGGCCAATGCCGGCGTCGACCGCGTGCTGCAGGACACCTACTACGTGGTGGCGCACTTCCACTACGTGCTGTCGCTCGGCGCCGTGTTCGGCATCTTCGCCGGCTGGTACTACTGGTTCCCGAAGATGTTCGGCTACATGTACTCGGAGCGGATCGCCAAGGCGCACTTCTGGTTTACCTTCGTCGGCGTCAACCTGGTGTTCTTCCCGCAGCACTTCCTCGGCCTGTCGGGCATGCCGCGCCGTTATGTCGACTATCCGGATGCGTTCGCCGGCTGGAACCTGATCTCCTCCTGGGGTTCGTACATCTCCGGCATCGGCGTCCTGATCTTCATCTACGGCGTGATCGATGCCTTCGTCCGCAAGGAGCAGGCCGCGAACAATCCGTGGGGCGCCGGTGCGACCACGCTGGAGTGGACGCTGACCTCGCCGCCGCCATTCCACCAGTTCGAAGTGCTGCCCCGCGTGCAGTAAGTCCACGACAACGCGGCGCACTTTAAGGGTGCGCCGCGCCTTTTGAGAGAAGCGAGACCTGATCTTGTCGGTTGTCGATCACAACGCCATCGAGCTGCCCCGGATCTCCGAGGCCGAAGTGGGCGACTACATCGCGCTGTTGAAGCCGCGCGTGATGTCGCTGGTGATCTTCACCGCGCTGGTCGGGCTGATGATCGCGCCGGTGCACGTGCATCCGGTGCTGGCATTCACCTCGATCCTGTGCATCGCGGTTGGCGCCGGCGCCTCCGGCGCGCTCAACATGGCCTATGAGGGCGACGTCGACGCGCTGATGACGCGCACCGCCAACCGGCCGATTCCGCGCGGCCGCATCACGCAGACCGAGGCGGCCGCGTTCGGCATCACGCTCGCCTTCTTCTCGGTAATGACACTCGGCATTCTGGTCAACTGGGTGGCGGGTGCGCTGCTTGCCTTCACCATCTTCTTCTATGCCGTGGTCTACACGATGTGGCTGAAGCGCTGGACCGCGCAGAACATCGTGATCGGCGGCGCCGCCGGTGCCTTGCCGCCGGTGGTGGCTTGGGCCGCCGCGACCGGATCGCTCTCGGTCGAGCCGATCCTCCTGTTCCTGATCATCTTCTTCTGGACTCCGCCGCACTTCTGGGCGCTGGCGCTGTTCCGCAGCGACGACTATGCCCGCGCCGGCATCCCGATGCTGCCGGTCGTCGCCGGTCCCGACGCGACCCGGCTGCAGATTCTGCTCTACACCATCGTGCTGGTCGCGATCGCGCTGGCGCCGTGGCCGCTCGGCTATTTCGACGCGATCTACGGCGTCACCTCGCTGGTGCTCGGCGCCGGCATGCTGTGGCTGGCCATCGAAGTCTATCGCCGCCGCGAGGGTACGGCTGCCAACCGCGCCACGCGCCGGCTGTTTGCCTTCTCGATCCTCTATCTGTTCGCGCTGTTTGCCGTCCTCCTCGCCGAGGTCGTGGTCCGCGCGATTGCGCCTGTCTTCATCGGATAGGGAGCCGGGGGGCGAGATGGGGGCGCATGGGATATCAATGGACGAGAAACGCGAACCAGAAGGCATCGTCCTCACCGAGGCGCAGCTCAAGAGCCGCCGCCAGCGCTCGATCGCCATCGCGCTCGCGCTCGGCATCCTGGTCGTGCTGTTCTTCGCCGTCACCCTCGTCAAGGGGCCGGCCGTGCTGGTGCGGCCGCTGTGAGTGAGATGGCCAACCAGGGACCGCAGCAGGGTGAGGGCGCCAAGGTCACGCGCCGCACGCTGACGCGCGACGCCGTGGTTGCCTCGATCTGCGGCTTCGTCGTGGTGCTGATGGTCGGCGCGTCCTACGCAGCCGTGCCGTTCTACAACTGGTTCTGCCGCACCACCGGCTTCAACGGCACCACCCAGGTCGCGACCTCGGTGCCTTCGGATGCGCCGCTCGAGCGCACTATTTCGGTCAGCTTCGATTCCAACGTCGCGCCGGGCCTGCCCTGGAAGTTCGAGCCGGAGCAGAACACGATCGACGTCAAGATCGGCCAGGTGGTCACGGTCTACTACACTGTCACCAACCAGTCGGCGCGCACCACCACCGGCCAGGCGTCCTACAATGTCGCGCCGTTGACGGTCGGCGCCTATTTCCAGAAGATCAACTGCTTCTGCTTCACCGAACAGACCATGGCGCCGGGCGAAAAGCGCGAGATGGCCGTGGTGTTCTATGTCGATCCGGCGCTGGCCAAGGACAGCGAGAACGACACGCTGAAGACGATCACCCTGTCCTACACCTTCTTCCCCGTGCGCGACGCCGCGCCGAAGCCCGTGGCGGCGGGCGAGGCGGAACAGCGCAAGGGCGGCTAGTTTTGGAATTTAAGATTTAAGACGTGCCTTGCGGCACGCGAATGGAGAGACGGCAATGGCTGAGGCGCAAGTCAAGCATCACGACTATCATCTCGTCGACCCGAGCCCATGGCCGGTGGTCGGCTCGATCTCGGCCTTCATCATGGCGTTCGGCGCGATCGGCTGGATGCACCACATGTTCTCCGCCGCCCCGATCGTGTTCGGCGTCGGCACCATCGGCGTGCTCTACACGATGGCGAGCTGGTGGGGCGACGTGATCAAGGAAGCCCAGTACAAGGGCGACCACACCCGCGTGGTGCAGATCAGCCACCGCTACGGCATGATCCTGTTCATCGCCTCCGAGGTGATGTTCTTCGTCGCCTGGTTCTGGGCCTTCTTCAATGCGGCGCTGTTCCCGGCTGACGCGGTGCATGCCACCCGCGATGCGGTGTTCGGCTGCGGCGCCGGCACGGCGATGGGCGCCTGCTCCGTTCCCGGTACCTGGCCGCCGCACGGCATCGAGACCTTCGATCCCTGGCATCTGCCGCTGCTCAACACGCTGCTGCTCCTGACCTCCGGCACCACCGTCACCTGGGCGCACCATGCGCTGCTCGAGAACGACCGCCAGGGCCTCAAGCAGGGCCTGATCCTTACCGTTATCCTCGGCGCTCTCTTCACCTGCGTGCAGGCCTATGAGTACGCCCATGCGACGTTCTCGTTCGGCGGCAACGTCTATGGCGCGACCTTCTTCATGGCGACCGGGTTCCACGGCTTCCACGTGCTGGTCGGCACCATCTTCCTGCTGGTCTGCCTGATCCGCGCCTACGCCGGCCACTTCACGCCGAAGCAGCATCTCGGCTTCGAGTTTGCCGCCTGGTACTGGCACTTCGTCGACGTGGTCTGGCTGTTCCTGTTCATCTGCATCTACGTCTGGGGCCATGGCGCCGAGACGATGGCCCACGGCGCACACTAATTGCCGGCCGACGTGCTAAAAAGGGGCGGCCGAATGGCCGCCCCTTTTTGTTTCCCTTCTGCCCTTGTGGGAGAAGGTGGCGCGGATGTAATCCGCGCCGGATGAGGGGTCTCCATCCGCGGAGACAGACCCCTCACCCGGCTACATCTCGCTCCGCTCGATTTCGCCACCCTCTCCCACAAGGGGAGAGGGGAAGGAGCCAAATGACCGATACCCCGCCGACCGTCACTGAGAGCGCATTGCGCGGCATCGCCTGCCGCTGCCCGCGCTGCGGCAAGGGCAAGCTCTATTCCGGCTTCCTGACGCTGGCGCCGCGCTGCCAGGCCTGCGGCCTCGACTTCGCCTTCATCGATTCCGGCGACGGGCCGGCGATTTTCGTCATCATGCTGGCCGGCGCGATCGTGGTCGCGGCGGCGCTGATCGTCGAGGTGAAGTACCAGCCGCCGTTCTGGGTGCATGCCGCGCTGTGGCTGCCGTTGATCCTGGTCACCACGATCCTGCCGCTACGATCGATGAAGGCACTTCTGATCGCGCTGCAATTCCACCACAAGGCCGCCGAAGGCCAATTGATCGAGCGCGACCCGAAATGAATGATGTGACGACGCGCCGGCCGAGCGCGGCCGGCTTCGGCATTTTCACGTTGATCCTGATCGTGGTATTTATCGCCCTCGGTTTCTGGCAATTGCAGCGCCGGGTCGAGAAGCACGCGCTGATCGCAGCGCTCGAGGCGCGGCTGGCCGCGCCGACCGAGGCGCTGCCGCCGCCGTCGGCATGGCCGACGCTGACCTCCGCCAAGGATGAATTCCGCCGCGTGACCCTGACCGCGACCTATGCGAAGCAGCCTGACGCGATGGTGTTCAGCTCCGGCTCCGCCGTGCGCGACGACATTTCGGGTCCCGGCACCTGGGCGTTGCTGCCGGCGACGCTCGCCAGCGGCGAGACAGTCGTGATCAACACCGGCTTTGTCCAGAACACGATGCAGGATCGCGCCTTCGAGGATCGCGTGGTCGGCCGCCTCGTCACCGGCGCGCCGGTTGAGCTCACGGGCTATATCCGCTTTCCCGAGCCACCGGGCCGGCTGACGCCGAAGGAAGATATCTCGAAGCGGCTGTGGTTCGTGCGCGACCATCGCGCGATGGCGCAAGCGCTCGGCTGGGGACAGGTCGCGCCGTTCTATATCGACCTCGAGGCGCCGGTGCCCGACAGCGGCACGCCGAAGCCCGGACCGCTCAAGGTGCGGCTCAAGGACGACCACATGCAGTACGCCATCACCTGGTTCTCGCTGGCCGCTGCGGTCACGATCGCCTTCGGCCTGTGGTGGCGCGGCCACCGGCAGCGTGCCTCTGGTCGAACCTAGCCCCATCATGGTTTGATTGACTCGCGAAGGGGACTTCGCGGCAAGCAATCAGGGTGTGCCATGGAGAAATACGGCGCCGGGCCAATCGTTGTCCTGGACTATGACCCCAACTGGCCAGCCATGTTCGAGACGGAGCGCGCGAGGATCGCGCACGCGCTCGGCTCGCTGGCCCTGGCCATCGAGCATGTCGGCAGCACCGCGGTTCCGGGCTTGCCGTCGAAGCCGATCATCGACCTGATGGTCGGTGTCCCCAGCCTCGCGGAGGCACGGGAGCGCTGCATCGAGCCGATCGAGGCGCTCGGTTGCACCTACATACCGGAATACGCGGCGTGGCTGCCTGGCGAGTTGTTCTTCCGCAAGGGTCCTCCGGGGCCGTGGACCCATCATCTGCATGTGATGGAGCCATCCAATCCGCGCTGGGAAACGCTGCTGGTGTTTCGCGACTATCTTCGCGCGCACCCCGAGGTGTCCCGTGCCTACGCCGAGATCAAGCAGGCCCTTGCTGCCTCCTCAAGAGAGAACATCGCGGCCTATCGCAACGGCAAAACGCGTTTCGTCGAGGAGACGACCGCGAAGGCCCGCGCGTGGCGCGCGAACCTGTCCGGTCGATAGCGCGGCCGCGCCACGCTTGCATTCTGCCGTAACGCATCCATGCCCGCGCCGGGATCAATGACCCATGGGGGCGGGGCCGCCGAGCTTGACCTTGCGCAAGGTCAGCGCCAGCGGGATCGCCGACAGCGAGATAAGCATCAGGACCCAGAACGCATCCATGTAGGACAGGAACGAGGCCTGGGTCTGCACCTGCTGTCCGATCCACTGGATCGCCTGACTGTGCGCCTGCGCCAGCGAACTGCCCTGGGCGACGAAGAAGTCGGTGACCTGGTGCAGCGTGTCCTGGTATTGCGGGCTCGACGGCGTCACCTGCTCGACCAGCCGGCTCTGGTGGAATTGCTGGCGATGCGTCAGCACGTTGGACACGATCGAGACGCCGATCGAGCCGCCGGTGTTGCGCGCCGCGTTGATCAGCGCGGAGGCCTGGTCGGTCTTCCCAGCGGGAATGCCGTCATAGGACGCCGCCATGATCGGCACGAAGATCAGCGGCAGGCCGACGCCGATCAGCATGCGCGAGCGCGCCATGAACCAGAAGCCGAGATCGCCGTAGACGTTGGTCATGCTGTACATCGAGGTGGCGATCACCAGCGCGCCGGCAACGATCAGGTATTTCGGCTGCACCCTGGCGGCGAGCCGGCCGACCGCGAACATCATCATCATGGTGACGACGCCGCCGGGCGAGAGCACGAGGCCGGCCCAGGTCGCGGTGTAGCCGAAATCCTGCTGCACCAGTTGCGGCAAGAATTGCGTGGTGGCGAGCAGGATGGCGCCGGTTGCCAGCATCACCAGGAAGCAGGCGCCGAACTGCCGGGTTGCGACCATGCGCAGGTCGATCATCGGATTGCGCCGGGTCATCTCCCACGGGATCATCAGCACGAACGCCGCGGCGCAGATCGCTGCAAAGGCGATGATGAAGGGCGAGGCGAACCAGTCGTCCTCGAGGCCGCGGTCGAGCACCACCTCGAGCGCGCCGAGGAAGGTCGCGACCAGCCCGAAGCCGATGAAGTCGAACCTGTTGTCCTGGGGCTGCGCTCCCTTGGCTTTCGCGGTCGCGGGCTCCTGCAGCACGGTCGCGATCAGCGCGATCGCGAACACGCCGACCGGCGCGTTGATCAGGAAGCACCAGTGCCAGGAGAGGTTGTCGGACAGCCAGCCGCCGAGCGTCGGCCCGACCACCGGCGCCACCACGACGGCAATGCCGAACACCGCGAACGCCTGCCCGCGCTTGGCCGGCGGGAAGGCGTCGGCGAGAATCGATTGCGCAACCGGCACCATGCCGCCGCCGCCGAGACCCTGCAGGATACGGAACAGCAGCAGCGCGTTCAGATTGGGTGCAAAACCGCACAGGATCGAGCTGACCGTGAAGATGCCGAGGCAGATCAGGAAGAAGGTCTTGCGCCCGAGCGTGCGGGCGAGAAAGCCGGAGGCGGTCAGGATGATGGCGTTGGACACCAGATAGGTGGTGACCACCCAGGAGGCCTCGTCCTCGCTCACGCCCATGCCGCCGGCGATATAGGGCAGCGCGACGTTGGCGATGGTGGTGTCGAGCACCTCCATGAAGCTCGCGAGCGCGACCACGATGGCGATCAGCCAGGGATTGACGGTGACGCTCGGAGCCGGAATGCCTTTGGCATCGATGGCGGCGACACTCATCACAGCCTCCCGAGGCTCGACTTCTCAAGGCGCTCGAACAGGGACGGCGCGGGATTGATCCGCACCGTCGGCACCACGGACATGCCCGGGCCGAGCGCGACGTCGGCCGGCGGGTTGTCCATCACGATCTTCACCGGCACGCGCTGCACGATCTTGACGTAGTTGCCGGTGGCGTTCTGCGCCGGCAGCAGCGAGAATGCGGTGCCGGAGCCCGGCTGCACGCTCTCGACATGGCCCTGGATGGTGCGTCCGGGATAGGCGTCGATCTTCATCGTCACCTTCTCGCCCGGCCGCATCTTGTCGAGCTGGATCTCCTTGAAGTTCGCGGTGACCCAGGTCTGGTCGGGCACGAACATCGTGAGGTTGGTGCCGGCCTGCGCGAACTGGCCGACCGCGGCCGACAGGCTGACGACGCGGCCCGGCTGGGCGGCGGTGACCGTCGTATAGGACAGATTGAGCTTGGCCTGGTCGCGTTGCGCCTCGGCCTGGGCGAGGTTGGCGACCGCGCTCTTGCGCTGCGCCTTCAGCGACTCGACCTGGCGCTGCGCGAGGTTGAGCGTCGCCTGCGCGCTCAACAGCGCAGCCTGCTGCTGATGCAGCTGCGAGGTGAACTGCTCGGAATTCTGCACGGTGCCGTAGCCGGATTGCTCCAGATGCTGGTAGCGCGTCGCCTGCTGCTGGGCGAACACCAGCGCCGCCTGCGCCTGGTCGACCTGCGCCTGGTTGGCAGCAATCTGCGCCTGCTGCACGTCGAGCTGCGCATCGACATTCTCGATGCTGGCGCGCGCGGCAGCGACCTGCGCCTCGGCCTGCGCCAGCGCGACGCGATAGTCGCGGTCGTCGAGCCGGGCGATCACGTCGCCGGCCGCGACATGCTGGTTGTCGGTGACCGGGACGGCGGTGATGTAGCCGGAGACCTTCGGCGCCAGCGCCGACTGCCGCGCGGCGATGAAGGCGTCGTCGGTGGATTCGAAATGCGCGCTGTAGTCCATGTAGAGATAGCCGCCGCCGATCGCTGCGGCGAGCAGCACGGCGCCGATCGCGGAGACGACCGGACGGCGGCGGAGAAAGCTGCGCCGTGTTGTCTTGCCGATGACCTCGGGCGGGATTGTTGCCGGCGGGGCGGGTTGCTTGCCCGCGGGATGCTCCTGCGCCGGAGCCCGCGCGGTGACCGCGGGCAGGTCAGGCTCATGGGAGGCCGGAGCCGAGGACGCCCCCTCGATACCCTCATGCCCCGGTTGGTCGCGCTCCAAAACAGTGTCTTCAAACATGATGGCGGCTCCTGCTGTCAGGCGAGGTCTGCAAGGCCTTCGCCAAAAGGAACGAAACCGTTCCGTTCTATGCGGCAAATAGTCCCGCCGCAGTGCGTCGTCAATAGAAACGGAACTGTATCGTTCTATTTACAACCAGATGTGATAAGGCTATATTGCCTGATATTGCCGGCCTGACCGGCCCATCGAACCCGGGTCGATGCGATGACCACCAGCACCCTGAAGAAGCCGCGCGTACCGAAAACCATGCCGGTCGAGGTGCGCGCCGGCCGGCCGCCGAAGGAACTCGCCGGCGAGGTTGATGCGCGGATTCTCGATGCCGCGCGCCAGGTCTTCCTGCAGCGCGGGTTCGAGGGCGCGAGCATCGACGAGATCGCGGAAGTCGCGCGCTCCGGCAAGCGGACGATTTATGCGCGCTTCCGCGACAAGCGGGCGCTGTTCACGGAAGTGGTGACGCGGGACATCCTGGCACGCATCGCCGAGTTCAAGGCCGATCCGCCGGTCGGCGCGACCATCGAGGAGCGCCTCACCAGCGTTGCCTCGACCCTGCTGCATTGGGGCTTCGATGCCGACCGGATCGGCCTGATGCGGCTCGCCATCGCGGAAGCGCACCGCTTCCCGGATCTCGCCGCCAACGTCAACCGCAGGGCGCGCGCGCTCAGCACCGAGCTCGGCATTCACCTGCTGCGCGACCTGACGCAATCCGACCAGCTCGGCAAGCTGCCGGCCTTCGCGCCCGAACACCTGCCGACCACGGCGCGGATGTTCCTCGACATCATCGCGGTGCCGATGCTGCTCCGGGCGCTGTTTGAGGTCGACCTGAAGGCGCTCGATCCCGAGATCGACGCCCATGTCGCGCGCGGCGTCGCGTTTTTCGTTGCTGCATGCCGGACCGGCTGGGTGGAGAATCCCAAGCCATAGGCGCGCTTAATCCGGCGCGCGCTCCACCGCGTGACGCAGCCAGACCATGCCGCCTTCCAGTGTCTCGCAATGAGTGAGCCGGAGCGATTGTCCGGCGCCGGGGCGGTCGCCGTCGGGGCCGTGATAGTCGACGATGCTTTGCGAGCCGGCGACGCCGTCGACCGCCGGAAAGATCAATGTGCTGAATTCGTCGATCAGCCAATGCTTGAGGAAGGCGCCGTTGATCCCGCCGCCGCCTTCGAGCAGCAGCGTCCTGGCGCCGAACAGCGACGCCAGCTGCGCCATCGCGCCCGGCAGATCGTCGCCCTTGGTGCCTGCAAAGATGTAGGACGCACCGTCCTCGCGCAGTTCGGCGAGATGCGCATCGGATACCTGTTCGCCGAGCACCGCGACGGCGTGATCGCCGCCGACATTGTCCTTGCCGAAATGCACGCGGCCCGACGGATCGATGCCGACAGCAAGCTTGCGGCCGCTACGGTTGCCGAGATGCGCCTCGCGCGGCAGCCTCAGTGGGTTGGCGATATGCCGCTCGGCTCCCTTGGCCATCTCGTTCATGGTGACGCGGCCGATGATCCATCCATCGGCATCGAAGCCGTCATGGATCCGTTCGTAGTGGCCGCGCAGCACGTCGGCCGGGATGCCGGCGGCGGCCTTGGTGAAGCGGCTGGGATGAAGCCGGCCGTCGATCGACGTGCCCATGTGGCAGATGATGTGGGGGCGCATAGGCTGAACTCTTCGGTGGGGGATGACCGCGCCACAGGGGCGGGTGGGGCAGCTTCAGATTTATAGACGCGCAGGCAGGTTCTCAACGCGGATAACGCGGCGGCGTTTCAACTTCGCTTGTTTTAATCGAACCAGCCGTGCCGCTTGAACCAGAGCACCGGCAGGATGCCGCTGGCGATGATCGCGGCCCAGGCCACGGGATAGCCGAAGGTCCAGCTCAACTCCGGCATCTCCTTGAAATTCATGCCCCAGACCCCGACCAGGATGGTCGGGGGAACGCCGACCACCGACACGATGGTCAGGATCTTGAACAGGTCGTTCTGCTGGATGTTGATGAAGCCGAGCACGGCGTCCAGCAGCAGCTGGATCTTGTCCGACAGCCGGGTCTCGTAGTCGCCGAGCGAGGCGACGTCCTTGGTGACGGCCTCGAGCCGGCGCTTCGATGCCGACGTGATCCATTCATTGCCGACGTCGTCGGCGAAGCTCGCGACCCGGCCGACGCCGAGCAGCACGTCGCGCGCCTTCGCCAGGCGATCGGCGAGCTCGCCGATGTTCTCCAGCGCCTCGCGCAACCTGCGGCTGGAGCGCACCGGACGCTTGCTCCGCACCAGGCCGCCCTTGAAGACGCCCCGCGACAGCCTGTCGGTCTTGGCGCCGAGATGCTCCAGCACGTCGGCGCCGCGATCGATCATGGCCTCGAGCAGCGCGGTGAACACGCACATGCCGTTCTGCAGGCTCTTGTCGGTGCCGATCCGCTTCATGACGTCGTCGAAGGTGGTCAGCTGCGCAAACCGCACGGTGACCAGCACCTTTGGGCCGATCACGAAGCCGATATTGGTGATCTCGGCTTCGTTGTTGTCGTCGAGCCGCACCGCCGGCGAGCTCAGATAGAGCCGGTCATGATCGGTGATCAGGCGGCTCGACGCCTCGATCTCGCTCAACGATCGCTCGGACGGGACGCGGATGTCGAGCGCGCGCTCGACGAACTGCTTTTCGTCTTCCGTAGGATCGAGCAGATCGATCCAGATGACCTCGGGCGGCACTTCGGCGCCGATGCTCCGCCAATCGGGGGTCGCCGACCTGTACAGCTGCAGCAATGATCGGGCTCCATGCATGGTGGGTGGTCCGTCCCACGACAATCCCGAGGGCCGCAGGGCCGTTCCCTGTATTTGGAAGCCTGCCGGCACTCACTTCAGTCGATGAGAGGTTCCGCCGAGCTTTCTAAGTCGGCGCAGGTCGCTTGCGGCCTCCGAGAGCAACCAATCGCGAAACGTCACGATTTTCGGCAGGTTTGCGGTCGCCTTCGGACAGAGGATCCAGTAGGTCTTCGACAATGGCAGCGACTGCGGAAACGGCCGCGCCAGATGGCCGTTGATGAGGTCCCACGCCGCCAGCGTGGTGCGCGCGAGCGCAATGCCTTGCCCATTGATGGCGGCATCAATCACCATGCTGGCGCGATTGAGGACCGGGCCATGCGTGGCGGCAGCATCGTCAAGTCCCGCATCCTGAAGCCAGTTCTTCCAGTCGGCGCGACTGTCCATATGGATCAGCGGAAATTTCAGGATGTCAGCGGGGTTGTTGAGGCGCCGCTTGCCGGACAACAGCTTTGGGCTGCACACCGCAAATAGCCGCTCCGGGCTCAGCCGCACCGCGTCAAGCCCCGGCCAGTTGCCGTCGCCATGGCGCACCGCGAGATCCACTTCCTCGCGCGCGAAGTCGACGTGGTGCAGCGTGGCGGAGACGCGCAGGTCGATGCCGCTATGCGCCTCAACAAAGTGGCCGAGCCGGTGCACGAGCCATTTCGCCGCAAAGTCCGGCGACGTCGATACGGTCAGCACGCCGGTATTCTGCCGTTGCAACAGCCGCTCGGTGCCGATGGCGATGCGGTCGAGCGCGTCGCGCACGACAGCGAGATAGTCGCGCCCGGCTTCTGTGATGATCAGGCGCTGGCGCTCGCGGTTGAAGAGCTTTATTGCGAGCTCGGCTTCCAGTGCTTTCACTTGATGGCTGACGGCACCCTGCGTGACACAAAGCTCTTCGGCAGCGCGCGTAAAACTCTCGTGGCGCGCGGCGGCCTCGAAGGCCTTCAGGGCATTGAGCGGCGGCAGGCGTGGGCGCATCGCACGACTTCATGAGAAAAATTAGGGCAGGCACGAGAAACGATGCTTTGCGGGAAACCGCCCCGCACCATTATTGAACAGCTCCCGTGAAGCATTTCAAGCGATTTGGAGCCTGTCGTGTCCGTCCTTTTAACCGATACATCTCGGTCGATCCCGCCGGTGCCCGCCGCCGACCCGGCCACACCACTTCATCAATTCAGCTCAGGAAGGTCGCCTGGCGCTCCGCGCCCCGTATGGTGGAGCTTGCTTGACCGGCCGTTTCAGCGCATCGCGCTTCGCGCGATTGCCGATGACCCGCATCTGCTTTGCGATCTCGGCTTGACGCGCGAGCAGGCGCTGCGCGAGGTCTCCAAGCCGTTCTGGCGCTGAGACCAAATCAGAAAGGAGAAAACGGATGTCCGATCCGATCGTCTACGGTTTCCCACGCAGCAGTTTTGTCAACATCGTCCGCTTGATCCTGACGCACAAGGACGTAGCTTACCAATTCCACGACCTTGAACCGGTCATGGGCAAGCCCGATCACCTGGCGCTGCACCCGTTCAACCGTGTCCCAATTCTGAAACACGGCGATCTCACCGTCTACGAGACGAGTGCGATTGTCGCTTATGTCGACGAAGCCTTTGGCGGCGTGTCGCTGACGCCGAAAGACATCAAGGCGCGGGCGCACATGAACCAGTGGATCAGCGCTGTTAACAACTATTGCTACCCCTACATGATCTATCACGTGACGCATGAGCGTCTGGTTTTCCCGGAGCTCGGCATTGCCCCCGACGAGAAGGTCGTGGCACATGCGCTGCCCAAGGTCGAGACCGGGCTAGCGGTGGCCGAGCGCCAGCTTGCGCACGGCAAGGATTTTTTGCTCGGGGACGAACTCTCGATTGCGGATTTCTATCTGCTGCCGAGCACGTTCGCCTTCAGCCTCACCGCCGAAGGGCAGTCGATGTATCCGAAATTCCCGGCATTCTGCCGCTGGCGGGAACGCATGGACAATCTGCCCGCAACGCAGAAGGTTCGCGCGGCCGTTGAGCGCGTTCCGATCGAACATGCGCGCAAATGGGCCACTTCGCACCGGCCGAAATATTGACCGTCACGGTTCGCGTGCAGAGCATCCGGTTCCGACCGCCACGTGCAGCCAAAAGCCCGGTTGTTTCCGAACAAAGGCGATGACGGAGCGTTAGTGCAGAGCAAGAGGAAGGGACAACACCATGAAAAATTCTACATCGGTTGCGTTCATCTCCGTAGTGGCAATGACCTTCGCATTCGCCGGAAGCGATGCAAGTGCGCAGTCCACGCCTGTCCAACAGGCCCAGCCGCCTCAGCAGTCAACCCGCGAGCAGGATCGCAGTCGCGCCGAGGACGTCAAGATCGGGCGCGACTGGAAGGCTCAAGGCGGCGAGAAGGACCACACCGGCCAGGCATCCACCCCCGACGAACATCAAACGGTCGGCCGCGATTGGCGCGCCCATCCAGAGAGCCGGGACCGCCAGTAGCTATCGAGGCGGAATTGGCTGCGCCTGGCGCATGGCGTGACCTTCGAAGAAGGAAAGCGGAAAGCCGAAGGTCAAACCCGCACGTGTCTCGTTCACCGGATGGCCACCTGTGAGCGCATGCCGAACCGCGATGTCGAAGCTGAGGTCGTCGCGCACACGATAGATCAGCCCGACCAGCCCCGAGAACGTCTCCTCTTTGCCGAACTCGTTCTCGTAGAATATCTCGGCGACGGGGCGCACCGTCCACGTCATCGGCCCCTCGACGATGGCACCCACGAACACGTCGCCATGATGGTCGCGGGTGATGGCGGTCTCGGCATTCAAGTGAATGGTGCCCCAATCCCAGCGCTGCGAGACAATGCCGGCCAAGCTTACGCCAACGCCCGAATTGCCGGTACTGTCAGGAAGAAGAACGCCAAATTCGGTCGCAATGCTCGGACCGGTCTTGTCCTGCAGGCTACCGGGTACGACCACGTGTTTGAGGAACGCCCCGGCTGCGGTCAGGCTGGTTGGGCCGGGCGGAGAAAGCGACGTTTGTCCCTGGCCTTCGAAGACGGCTTCCCAATCCTCGCTCAGACCGTAGTTGAGAACCCAGGCCGGCGCGATCAGGCTTGTTCCGCTCTCGTCGCGCAAACGTCCCGCCGGCTGCAGCTCGACCTCCATCTCCCCCTTCTTGGCAACGGCGGCATCGGTGCCATCGAAGGGGCGATAGGCCGAGGCGGGGGCACACCACGCAATCAGTCCCAAGGCGACCATGAAGCTCGGCGCAAGGCCCATAGAGCAGCTGCGAAAGCCCCGGCTACGTTTGCACATGCGCCGTCTCCCCACAAAGTCGATCTCAAGGCATTGGCTTGAACACCCAGATTGCCGCCGGTCCCGCGGGTCCCGCGCGGACCGCAACAAACAAACGATCCATCTCCGGCACAAAGAGCGACGTTCGCGCGCCCGTCGCTGTCGGCAAGCGCGCGATCAGTCGATAGGCCGCTCCATCAATCTCAAAAACGTCGACATATCCACCGCCGCAGCTCACATAGATGCGTCCGCGCTTTGCATCTACAAAGAGGTCGTCGGCATCGCCGCAAGTGCCGGTGGCCGCAATCGCCTTGCCGTCGGTCGAAAAGGCTGCAAGCTCGGCTGGGCTGCGATACGCCAGGAGAACGCGACTTCGTTCGTGATCGATGGCCATCGCGAAATTACCGCCCTTGTCCAACGGCCAGCTGGTGAGTTGTTTCCCGGAAGCAACGTCCACCACCGCGACGGCTCGCGCGTCAGGCAGATTGACAAAGATGCGCCCACTATCGGGCTGAAGCTGGAAGCTTTCCGGATGTGCCCTAAGAGGTAGGCTCCGAACCTTGGTCCGGGTGGATGGGTCGACGACTGCCAGGCCACCATCGCCATAGCCGACGATGACGCGCTTGGCCGCCGCGTCGACTCGGATATTGTCGGCATCGCTGCCGAGTTCGATTCGCCCGGCCGCCTTGTACGCGTTGGCTTCGTACAGCTGCACCGATCCGTCGCGGGCGTTGGCGACGTAGAGGGTGTCGGTCGACGGCTCATAGCCGACGCCTTGGGGTTCGCTCAATCCGGTAATGGTTCGAAGCAAACTGCGCGCAGCCAGATCGACGACGCCGACGCTGTCATTGCCGAGCTCGGCCACGAACAGTCGCTGCCGCTTCAGGTCGACCGCCAGGTGATCAATCCGACCGCGGACATCGCCGAGCAGGATCTTCGTTTCGAGCTGAAGGGGCGTCTTGTCTCTTGCCGGTTCAGTTGCCGCTGCCAGCGTCGGAATAAGGGCGTCGATGCGCCGGACGATCTGATCCCGGGCCGACTCATAATCATCGATACCCAAGGGAATGCCGGACCAGTAGGTCACGTCGGCCCATCCGTGCCGCTCGGCGGGGATCTGATCGAACGCCACCACCTGGTCTGCCGCCGCCATGTCGTCGATGGTCAGCTGTTGCGGCGTGTTGGCCGCCTCCAGACCATCGAGTGCAAGGCCGTCCTGCACCTTGACCGGCACCGACCGATAAAGGTCGATGCCGCGTGAGACCGCCCTTATCCGCGATCCGCGCTCCTGGGCAGCCTTGTTGAAATAGGCCGCCGCCATCTGGCTGTTCACCACGCCGTGCAGGCAGACAAAGACAACGATCTTGCCATCGTCCGCCGGCGCCGGCCGAGCCGATGTCAGCGCGATCGCAAGCACCGTGGCGGCAATGCGCAGCATCACGTGGGCACTCCTGAGCAGCGTGCGCCACATGGACATGACCGTGAGGCTTCGCATCGTTGATCCCTCCGAGACCAGGGTCAACTTTTTGTCGTGGCCGTCTTATCGAGCGCGGCACGCAGGCCCTTGGCGAGCTTGACGGCGTCGTCATTGGCCCAGAAATGCATGAAGAACAGGCGCGGCTGTTCGTCCAGCATGTGGCTGTGCAGCGCGGTGACGTCGATGCCGTGCGTCCGCAACGCCATGATGACGGGGTCGACCTCGTCATTTGTCAGCACGAAATCGCCGGTGATCGCCGCCTTGCCGCCGCCGGTCGGTTGGAAGTTGATGCCGATGGCGACGCCCATCGGGCCAACCGGGCTTAACGCCATGCCCTGTTCGGTGATCGGATCGCGACGGGGCACGTTGAACTGATAGACGCCGCCATTGGCCTGGCCCTTGACGCCGATGATCTGATCGAGCTGTGCAGTATCGAGATCGATGGCCGGCGGCGGCGCGGCCGGCGCCGCGGCCTTGAGCGGCGTCTTGCTTTCGGCGAGGCCATCCCGGATCGCGGCGGCGATCTTGACCGGGTCGCCGTGACCGGCGACGTGCATGTAGAAGGTGGCCGGGCTCGCGCCGAGCAAATGGTTGTGCACGGCCGTGATCTGCAGGCCGTTGCCGATCATCTTCAGCATGACGGGGTTGATTTCGGATTCGAGCAGCACCAGGTCGCCCATCGCCATGACGTCGTCGTGCATGGGTTTGAAGGCGACCCAGCCGCCGAGCGCCAGCGCCGGCTTGATGGTGACGCCGTCGAGCGTCACCGTCAGATCGCTCCGCGGAAAGCCGTAGCGATGCACGTCACCGGTGACCGCGGGCTTTCTGCCCAGCATGTCGTCGACCTTCTGCCAATCGATCGCCTGCGCATGTGCCGACGAGACGAACGGCTCGGTGAACACCTGCCAGTCGATCTTTTGCGCGCTCCCGCCGGTGGCGAAGAGGCAGGCACCGACGCCGATCAGCGCCGAAATCGTATGTCGCATTGGATTGCTCCCTTGAACCTCTTTCGATGCTTCGGATCGTGGCTCTATTGCTTCGAGAGCCCGACAATGGTGCGGAACCCGGCGATGTTCTGCACCGCGATTTCGACGGGATCGCCGAAGCGGACGGCATTGAAGATCAGGCCGTCCTGGACCTTGAACGGTTCGGTCCGGTCCGGAGATAACCGGATGAGCAGCGTGTCGTTGCGTTCATCGACGCGATCGACGACGCCGCGCAGCGTCTCGCTCGCTTGCGGGTGGACCATCGCCGCTTGCATTGTAACGGCCGCGTCTTGCCGCTCATCGAGGGCGGCCGGCGCTGCCAGGGTTGCGCCCGGCCCCAGCACCGCCATGCACAGGGCCACAATTGCTCTCATCATGATTATCACTCCATCGATTAGTTGACGGCTTTCGCGCGCGCGGGCACTCAGTCCCGCTCCTTGACCTGGCCGCTGCTGTCGATCACGAGCCGCACCGGCTTGCCGTTCTTCATCGCCTTCGCCGTCGTGCCTTCGGCCGTCGACTTGACCTCGCTGATCTCGGCGTAGCCGGCGGCGCGAAGTTTTGCGACGAGTTCGTCCTGCGTCAGGGCATGGGCCGGCATGACGGCGCCCGCGATCGTCAGGACGAGAATCAAACGGGAGAGTCGTCGTGTCTGCATGGTTGTTCTCCTGGTTGTGTTGTGCTGCCCCAGGTTCTCAAGCTGCGCGCCGTTCCGCTCAGATGATGCCGACAAGGCGCAGCAGTACGCCCGTGATGCAGGAGGCGGCGAGGACGCTGATCATCCCCGCATTGAAGCGGAAGATCGCGATCGCGGCGGCGATCGACAGCGCCATCGCCGGCCAGTCGAGGCTGGCAGGCACCGGCGCGTCGAACGACAGGCCTAGCCCGTGCACCGGGAATGTTTGCCGAAACAGCGTGTGCAGCGCGAACCAGATCGACAGATTGAGGATCACGCCGACCACGGCGGCGGTGATCGCCGAAAGCGCGCCCGCCAGCGCGTTGTTGCCGCGCAGCGCCTCGATGTAGGGCGCCCCGACGAAGATCCACAGGAAGCACGGCGTGAACGTCACCCAGGTCGCGAGCAACCCGCCGAGGGTGGCGGCCAACATCGGCGACAGCCCGCTTGCCTCGCGGAACGCGGCCATGAAGCCCACGAACTGTACCACCATGATCAGCGGTCCGGGCGTGGTCTCGGCCATGCCGAGCCCGTCCAGCATCTCGCGCGGGCTGACCCAGTGATAATAGTCGGCGGCCTGTTGCGCGACATAGGCAAGCACGGCGTAGGCGCCGCCGAACGTCACCATCGCCATCTTGCTGAAGAAGATCGCGATCTGGGTGAACACGTCGCCGGGCCCGAGCGCAATCAGCAGGGCGAACACCGGCACCAGCCAGAGCGCGAGCCAGATGGCGCCGACCCGCAAAGTGCGCGATGCGTTGGGACGGACATGGTCCGGCACCGCTTCACCGAGCATGCTGTCGATCACGGCGGAATTCTTGCCGCCATGCTCGATCGCCGCAAATTCGCTCCGGCCGAGACGTGCGCCGACCAGCCCTGTGACCGCGGCGGCGCCGATGATCAGCGGAAACGGCACGGCGAAGAAGAAGATCGCGACAAAGGCGATCGCCGCGAGCGCGATCATCACCCGGTTGCGCAGCGCGCGCTTGCCGACCCGCACCACGGCCTGGATCACGATGGCGAGCACCGCCGCCTTCAGGCCGAAGAACAGCGCCTCGACAAACCCGACATTGCCATACGCCGCGTAGATATAGCTGAGGCCCATGATGGCGAAGATGCCGGGCAGGATGAACAGCCCGCCCGCCACGATGCCGCCGAGCGTCCGATGCAGCAGCCAGCCGATATAGGTCGCCAGCTGCTGCGCCTCCGGCCCCGGCAGCAGCATGCAGTAATTGAGGGCGTGCAGGAAACGCCCCTCGGATATCCAGTTCTTCTCCTCGACCAGGATGCGATGCATTACCGCGATCTGGCCGGCCGGTCCGCCAAAGCTCAGGATGGCGACGCGTATCCAGACCAGCAGCGCCTCGTTGAAGGAGATGCCGTGCGCGGGTTCATGCCCGCGCGCTTTCGCTGTCGTTGCGACGTCGGTCATGGCTTCACCTTGCTGGTCGGCCAGTTGTGCGTCTCCTTGGTCGCGTCGCGGCACCATCGGTAGAAGGCGTCGTAGAGCAGCAGCCCGGCGCTCAACTGCTCGAGGTCGTCGTCGAACATGCGCGACAGGCCGAGCGAGGCGGCGAGCAGCCCGGGCGCCTCCGGCGAAAGCTCGAGCCGCGCGGTATCGGCCGCCCGCACCATCGTCGCGAGCCGCTCCAGCGCCGGCGTCGCGAGGCCGAATTCCTTGACCATCACGTCGAAGGTGCAGAGCTCACCGCGATGGCTCCAGAACACGTTCTCGATGTCGAACGGCGTGGCGTCGAACCGTTCGGCGACCGCCTCGACCTCCGCCGATGTGACGAACAGGAACACGGCCGCGGGATCGACGAAGCGGCGGATCAGCCATGGACAGGCGATGCGGTCGATCTTCGGCCGCGATCGCGTCACCCAGACGGTGCGGCCCCGCCCGTCGCGTTTCGGAATCTTGTCGGCGGGAACGGTCGGTAGCTCCGCTTCCCGCCAGCCGAGGTGGCCGCCCTCGAGAATCTCGGCCGCGATGTTGCTGCAGCGGAGCCAGGCGGCGGTGCCTTCCGAAAGCTTTTGTCCCTTCTGGCAGATCACGACCACGGACTGCCCGGTGAAACGGGAAGCCCAGTCCTGGACGTCGAGATGGGAGTAGCGGACCGCGCCCGGAATCAAGCGCGGATCGGCGGCGAAGTCTTCATCGAGACGAACGTCGACAAGCGTCGGCGCCTTCGCCGTGCCGATGAGACGGGACAATTTTTCTGATGAGATCGATGTGTATGACGACATGGTGCGCCCTTGGTGACAGGACGCGATTCTTGGGCATGTCGCCTCGCGGGGAGATCGCACATCCCCGTAGCCACATCAAAAACCCTGATCTCCGGGCTGTCAACCTGACTTTGCCAAATCCCGCAGCTACCGCCGATCGACAGTCACGAAAACTTCATCGCGCAGCTTGGAACAAGCGTTCGTGGATCAGGCCGATGGGGTCACCTCTCCATCTCCGGCGAGTTGCGAATAGGAACATACAATTCGCTGCCGAGTTGCGCGGTGGCAGGGACCAACTCAGGTAGATGCCGACACCGCGAACGTGTCGCGCTCCCGCCTGCATTCATTGGAGCAATGCCGATTGATGGACAGTCATTGTTGGCATGCGACGCCTGTTGCCCTCGTTATGCTGCTCATCACAACAACCGGCGGCGCTCTCGCCCACGATCACCAGCACCCCGAATTGAACGGTTGGTATGAGGGCTTGCATAGCAGCAAGGGTCCCTGCTGCGATGGCACGGATGCGCAGCACATCGACGACGTCGACTGGGAAACCAGGAACGGCCATTATCGGGTGCGCATCGATGGCGAGTGGGTTGACGTACCCAACGAAGCCGTCGTGCCCGGGCCGAACCTGTCCGGCCGACCCATCGTGTGGCCCTATTACATAGACGGTCATCCGAAGGCGCGCTGCTTCATGCCTGGCAGCATGGGCTGACGCCCGCCGCTGACATCCCGCCGCCATGTCTCGATGCGCGCCCCGGTTGGCCGACAGCATGGTTGACCGATATAGGATACCCCCCTATATTACTTTCATGTCGCATACCATCAAGCACAAGTCCAAGCTCGTCGGCCGGGTTCGCCGCATCAAGGGCCAGCTGGAGGCCGTCGAGCGCGCACTGGAGTCCGAGATTGGTTGTGCCGACGTGCTGATGCTGGTGGCCTCGGTCCGCGGCGCCATCAACGGGCTAACCGCGGAATTGCTCGAGGATCACATCCGCCACCACGTCGTGGATCCTGCCCGGGAAAAGGATCCGGAGAAGGCGCAGGGCGCCGCGGACCTGATCGACGTCGTTCGTACCTATTTGAAGTGAGCGCCATGACCGACCTGTCTCAGCTGCTCCAGCAGAGCAGTGCCCATGCATGGCTGTTCGTGCCCAGTGCGATCCTGCTCGGCGCGTTGCACGGGCTCGAGCCCGGCCACTCCAAGACGATGATGGCGGCCTTCATCATCGCGATCCGCGGCACGGTGGTGCAGGCGGCGCTGCTCGGCGTGGCGGCGACGATCTCGCACACCGCCATCGTCTGGCTGGTCGCGCTCGCCGGGCTTCACTTCGGCCAGCAATGGTCCGGAGAACGCAGCGAAGCCTGGCTGCAACTGGCCTCGGCGGTGATCATCATCGCGATCGCGGCCTGGATGGCCTGGCGCACCTGGCGCGAGCAGGCTGCCGAACACGATCATCACCATCATCACGACGAAACGCGCCAGCTGGTCCTGGCCGGACAATCGCTGTCGCTCGAGGTCTTCGAGGACGGCGTGCCGCCGCGCTGGCGGTTGCGAAGCGAGGCCGGAGCGCTGCCGGCGGCCGGCGACGTTGACGTCGTGACGATCCGCCCCGACGGCAGCGAGCAACGCTTTCGCTTCGCCGACAGGGACGGCTATCTGGAAAGCATCGACGAAATTCCGGAGCCGCATGCCTTCAAGGCGCGCGTCTCGGTGCGCGCGGACATGGTGGAAGTCCTGTTCGAGGAGCATGACCATGCGCACATGAATCTCGGCGACGAGGACGACGCGCATGCGCGCGCGCACGCCGCCGACATCCGCAAGCGCTTTGCCGGACGCACCGTCACGACATGGCAGATTATCCTGTTCGGCCTGACCGGCGGGCTGATTCCGTGTCCGGCGGCGATCACCGTGCTGCTGCTCTGTCTCCAGCTCAAGCAGTTCAGCCTCGGCTTCGTGCTGGTGCTTTGCTTCGGCATCGGGCTTGCGCTCACCATGGTCTCTGCCGGTGTTGCGGCCGCGCTCAGCCTGCGTCATGTCGAACGTCATTGGGCCGGTTTCAGCCGCTTTGCCCATCGCGCCCCCTACGTGTCGGCCGCGCTGATCGTGCTCGTCGGCCTCTACACGGGCTGGCTCGGGTTGCACGGGATCACGGCCTGATCCGGGATCACGGCGTGATCCGGGATCGTGGCCTGATCCGCTTCGCCCCACTTCCATCTTGAAACCTGCGCGCGGTGGTCTAGATTTGCCCCAAGGGGACAAGGCAGACTCCCCGTGAGACCTCGGTCCAAGCTCTGCGCGACATTCACCGTCGTGGAGCTTTCACATGGACACCCAACCACACACACGTCTTCGTTCCGAAAATCGTCGTTGCAAAATCGCCATCCTGTCGCGTGGCGACGCCGCGTCGCGCCGGGAGGCGACCCCACAAAACAGCCGTTTCGTCCGCGTCTTCGAAGCGCTCGCCGCTTCGGGCATCGAGGCCGTTCCCGTTGTCTATGACGAGACGTTCGCCGATGCCGTCCGCGACCAATTGCTGACGATGGACGGCGTTCTCGTCTGGGTCGATCCGATCCATCAGGGCAAGACGCGCGCCGCCCTCGATCCGCTGCTGCGCGAGGTCGCGGCGAAGGGACCATGGGTCAGCGCGCATCCCGACGTCATCCTCAAGATGGGCGTCAAGGACGTGCTGTACCGGACGCGTCACCTCGGCTGGGGCGCCGACACCCATCGATACGCGACGGTCGATGCGTTCCGCGCCGAATTTCCCTCGCGCTTGCGCGCGGGTGGTCCGCGCGTGCTCAAACAGAACCGCGGTAATGGCGGGCAGGGCGTCTGGAAGGTGGAAACCGTGCCAAAGACCGACGCGACGATTCGCGTGCTGCATGCGCTGCGCGGCAGCCAGCCGGAGGAGATGCCGCTGGCAGACTTCATGGCGCGCTGCGAGCAATATTTCGGCTGGGGCGGCTGCATCATCGATCAGGCTTTCCAGCCGCGCCTGCCCGAGGGCATGATCCGTTGCTATGTCAGCGCAGCGAAGGTCGCAGGCTTCGGGCACCAATTGATCAAGGCCCTGATCCCGCCGCCCCCGCAAGGCCCGGATTCTCCGGAAGCCCAACCCGGACCGCGCATCATGCACGGCCCCGATGCGCCGCAATTCCAGGCACTGCGAAGGTTGATGGAGGACGAATGGATCCCGCAAATGATGGCCGCGCTGACGATCGATGAGACGTCGCTGCCGGTGATCTGGGATGCCGATTTCCTCTACGGTCCACGCGATGCTGATGGCGCCGACACCTACGTGCTCTGCGAGATCAACGCGAGCTCGTGCTTCGCGATCCCCGACGAAGCGCCGGCGGCGATCGCGCAGACGGTCAGGGATCGCATCGGTCGGAACATGGCGAGCGGGAGGTGAGCACGCCCTGCAGGCTTCCTCTTTCTACCCATTGCTCGGGGCCCATGGGTGCGATCGGCACCCGGCTTTCCCTGCGCCCTCCGTTCAAGAGAGGGCGGAGCAAAAGACAAAGCTCGGACAAATCATGTCGCGAGAACGCGGAAGTGTGTCACAGACGACGCCAGACATTCGGTGTCGTCACTGCGAAAGCAGGGACCCAGAACCACCGATGGTCATTGTTGAGCAGTGCTGCAACGACGAGTCCCATCCACAACATCCGCCGCGGAGTATGGGTCCCGGCCTTCGCCGGGACGACGATCGAGAGAACCGCGCACACGTTTGCGCCTCTGCCTGTCCTTTGCAGCGCGTCCGCAAACTACTTCGCCCGCATCGCTTCCGGTGTATCCGGTTGCGCGGACGGATGCGCCTTGGCGAACGCCGGCAGCGCCATGGCGGTCTCGTGGATGCGCTTCACGGTCGGCCAGGGCGACAGGCTGATCTGCTGGTTGATCGCCGCCGTGACATGGCCGACCAGGCAGATGTCGGCAAGGGTGGGCGCATCGCCGTGACAGAACCGGCCGGTCGCCTTGTGGCCGGCGAGGTGCCCCTCGAGCGCCGCCAGCGTCTCGACCGTCCAGTGCCGCCGCCACGCGTTCTGCTGGCTGTCGCGCAGATCGAGCTCGCGGTCGAGATAGCGCCGCACCCGCGGCGTCAGCAGCGGATGGCCCTCGCAGGCGACGATCAGCGCCAGCCCGCGCACCCGGGCGCGGCCGAGCGCATCTGCCGGCAGCAGCGGCGGGCTCGGGTAGGTCTCGTCGAGCCAGTTGATGATCGCGAGCGACTGGAACAGCACCGTGCCGTCGTCGGTCACCAGCGCCGGCAGCGCCATCTGCGGATTGATCTTGCGATAGGCATCGGTGCGATGCGCGTCCGCATCGAGATCGACGAAGACGACGTCGGCGGCCACGCCCTTGAGGCTGAGCGCAATCCGCACCCGAAAGCTCGCCAGCGAGCGCCAGAACGAGAAGAACTGCATGGAGTGCACCCCGCATTTCTTCCCCTCTCCCCTTGTGGGAGAGGGTGGACGCGATGCAAGGCATCGCGGACGGGTGAGGGGTCTGTCTCCGCGGATAGAGACCCCTCATCCGTCGCGGACTTTGTCCGCGACACCTTCTCCCACAAGGGGAGAAGGGAAGAAAGGTCTATCCAGACCCGTAGCCCGGATGAAGCGCAAGCGAAATCCAGGGCCGGTCCGTGTTCCGTCGCAGTCTATCCCGGATTACGCTTCGCTGCATCCGGGCTACGGCACTCCAATACGTCATGCCCGGGCTTGACCCGGGCATCCATCAATCTTCGGAAGTGTTTTTGAAGATGGATCGCCGGGTCAACCCCGGCGATGACACGTGTCGAGGAGGCCTACCCAGCCCCCACCTTCTTCTTGCGCCAGGCGAGATGCACGGCGCAGGTGCAGCCCTGCGGATGCGAGGCCAGCTCCGCGTCGTTGGCGGGCGTCGCGGCGGGCGCGATCGCCGATCCCTTGGCGCCGTCCTGCGAGGGGATGTAGTTCAAGACCGGCGCCAGCCAGCGCTCGATCTCGGCGACCGTCATGGCCTTGCGCGTGGCGTAGTCCTCGACCTGGTCGCGCTCGATCTTGCCGACGCCGAAGTAGAAGCTTTCGGGATGCGAGAAGTAGAGGCCCGAGACCGACGAGCCCGGCCACATCGCAAAGCTCTCGGTCAGCTTCACGCCGGCGGTGTTCTCGGCATCGAGCAGCGCGAACAGCGTCCGCTTCTCGGTGTGGTCGGGCTGCGCCGGATAGCCCGGCGCCGGGCGGATGCCGTCATATTTCTCGAGGATCAGTTCGTCCGCCGACCAGGTCTCATCGGGCGCATAGGCCCAGAACTCCTTGCGCACGCGCTGGTGCATGCGTTCGGCGAAGGCTTCGGCCAGGCGATCGGCCAGCGCCTTGCACAGGATCGAGGAGTAGTCGTCATTGGCGTTCTTGAAGCGGTCGGCGACCGCATCCTCGCCGATCCCCGCGGTGACGACGAAGCCGCCGATATAGTCGGCGATGCCGGTTTCTTTCGGCGCGATGAAGTCGGACAGCGCTGCGTTGAAGCGGCCCTCGCGCTTCTCGAGCTGCTGGCGCAGCGTATGGAAGGTCGCGATCTTCTGCTTCCGCGTCTCGTCGGCATAGACCTCGATGTCGTCGCCGACGGCGTTCGCCGGCCAGAAGCCGACGGTGGCGCGGGCGGTGAACCACTTCTCCTTGATGATGGTGTTCAGCATCTTGCGCGCGTCGGCATAGAGCGAGCGCGCGACCTCGCCGACCTTGGGGTCGTCGAGGATCGCCGGGAAGCGGCCGGTCAGCTCCCAGGTCTGGAAGAACGGCGTCCAGTCGATGTAGTCGGCGAGCTCGGCAAGATCGTAGGCGTCGAAGCTCTTCAGCCCGAAGAAGGCCGGCTTTTTCGGCGGCGCCGCCGCAAAATCGATCGCGACCTTGTTGGCGCGGGCCTCGCCAAGCTTCAGCCGCTTCTTGTCGGCCTGGGCGCGGAAATGCGCCGTCGAGATTTTTGCGTATTCGGCGCGTACCTCGGCGGCGTAGGCCTGCCTCTTCTCGGCCGACAGCAGCGAGGAGGCAACGCCGACGGCACGGCTCGCGTCATTGACGTGCACGACCGGGCCGCCCGGATAGTTCGGGTCGATCTTCACGGCGGTGTGCACGCGGCTCGTGGTGGCGCCGCCGATCAAAAGCGGCAGGTTCATGCCCTGCCGTTGCAACTCGCCGGCGAGGAAGCTCATCTCGTCGAGCGAGGGCGTGATCAGGCCGGACAGGCCGATGATGTCGGCGCCTTCGGCCTTCGCGGTCTCGATGATCTTGTTGGCAGGCACCATGACGCCGAGGTCGATGACCTCGAAATTGTTGCATTGGAGCACGATGCCGACGATGTTCTTGCCGATGTCGTGGACGTCGCCCTTCACCGTCGCGAGCACGATCTTGCCCGCGGCGTTGCGGCCGCCGGTGATGCCGTTGGCGAGATTGCGGGCCTTCTCCTCCTCCATGAACGGCATCAGATAGGCGACCGCCTGCTTCATCACGCGGGCCGACTTCACGACTTGCGGCAGGAACATCTTGCCGTCGCCGAACAGGTCGCCGACCACGTTCATGCCGGCCATCAGCGGCCCCTCGATGACGTCGAGCGGACGGGACGCGTTCTGGCGGGCGGCCTCGGTATCCTGCTCGATGAACTCGGTGATGCCGTGCACCAACGCGTGGGACAGCCGCTTCTCGACCGGCCATTCGCGCCAGGCGAGATCTTGCTCCTTGGTCTGCTTCTCCTTGCCGCGGAATTTCTCGGCCAGCGCCAGGAGCCGCTCGGAGGCGCCGGGATCGCGGTTGAGGATCACGTCCTCGCAGGTCTGGCGCAGCTCGGGGTCGATGTCGTCATAGACGATCATCTGCCCGGCATTGACGATGCCCATGTCCATGCCGGCATGGATCGCGTGATACAGGAACACCGAGTGCATCGCCTCTCGCACCGGCTCGTTGCCGCGGAACGAGAACGACAGGTTGGAGACGCCGCCGGAGATGTGGGCGCCCGGCAGGTTCGCCCGGATCCAGCGCGTCGCTTCGATGAAGTCGACGCCGTAATTGTTGTGCTCCTCGAGGCCGGTCGCGATCGCAAAAATATTCGGATCGAAGATGATGTCCTCGGGCGGGAAGTCGAGCCGGCCGACCAGGATGTCGTAGGCGCGCTTGCTGATCTCGGTCTTGCGCTTGAACGTGTCGGCCTGGCCGGTCTCGTCGAACGCCATCACCACCACGGCGGCGCCGTGGCGCTTGGCGACGGTCGCCTCATGGATGAACTTCTCCTCGCCTTCCTTAAGCGAGACCGAGTTCACGATCGGCTTGCCCTGGATGCATTTCAGGCCGGCCTCGATGACGTGGAATTTCGAGGAATCGACCATCACGGGCACGCGCGCGATGTCGGGCTCGGCGGCGACGAGGTTGAGGAACGTCACCATCGCCGCTTCGGAATCGAGCAGGCCCTCGTCCATGTTGACGTCGATGACCTGGGCGCCGTTCTCGACCTGGTCGCGCGCGACCTGCAGCGCGGCGGTGTAGTCGCCGGCGGTGATCAGCTTGCGGAAGCGCGCCGAGCCGGTGACGTTAGTGCGCTCGCCGACATTCACGAACGGGATCGCGTCGGTCAGCGTGAACGGCTCGAGGCCGGAGAGCCTGAGCCGCGGCGCGATCTCGGGCACCACGCGCGGCTTGTGCGGGGCGACCGCCTTGGCGATCGCCGCGATATGGTCGGGCGTGGTGCCGCAGCAGCCGCCGACGATGTTGACGAGGCCGGCGGCCGCGAATTCGCCGATCAGCCGCGCCATGTAGTCCGGCGTCTCGTCATACTGGCCGAATTCGTTGGGCAGGCCGGCGTTCGGGTATGCACACACGAGCGTGTCGGCGACGCGGCCGATATCGGCGATATGCGCGCGCAGATCCTCGGCGCCGAGCGCGCAGTTGAAGCCGATCGTGATCGGCCTTGCGTGCCGCACCGAATGCCAGAACGCCTCCGGCAACTGGCCGGAGAGCAGGCGGCCGGACTTGTCAGTGATGGTGCCGGAAATCATCACGGGCACGTCGATGCCGCGCTCCTCGATGATCTCGGAAATCGCGTACAGCGCCGCCTTGGCGTTCAGCGTGTCGAAGATGGTCTCGACCAGCAGCAGATCGGCGCCGCCGTCGAGCAGGCCCTTGGCCTGTTCGCCATAGGCCTTGCGCAGATCGTCGAAGGTCACCGCGCGATAGCCGGGATTGGAAACGTCGGGCGAGATCGAGGCGGTGCGGTTGGTCGGGCCGAGTGCGCCGGCGACAAAGCGCGGCTTGCCGTCCTCGGCGCTCACCCGCTCGGCGGCGGTGCGCGCCAGCCGGGCGCCCTGCAGGTTCAGCTCATAGGCGAGGTCCGACATGTCGTAGTCGGCCTGCGCGATCGAGGTCGAGGAGAAGGTGTTGGTCGCGACGATGTCGGCACCGGCGCGCAGATATGCGGCGTGGATGTCCGTGATCGCATCGGGCTGGGTCAGGATCAGTAGATCGTTGTTGCCCTTGATGTCGCGGTGGAAGTCCGCAAACCGCGCGCCGCGGAAGGCGGCTTCGTCGAACTGCAGGCCCTGGATCATCGTGCCCATGGCGCCGTCGAGCACCAGGATGCGCTCGCGGGCAGCCGCGAGCAAAGCGTTACGCTTGGGGGAAACGGGAACGGACATGTGTCAGGCAGCTTTCTGGGCACCGTTCGGCCGGATGCCGAGCAGGTGGCTGATCGCGAACACGAGGTCCGCGCGGTTCATGGTGTAGAAGTGGAAGGTGTCGACGCCGTGCTTGAACAGCTTCTGCACCTGGCCGGCGGCGACGGTGGCGGCAACCAGCTTGCGAGTCTCGGCGTCGTTGTCGAGGCCCTCGAACTTCTCGGCGAGCCAGTCCGGCACGCTGGTGCCAGCGCGCGTCACGAAATTGCGCGCCTGCTTGAAATTGTGCATCGGCATGATGCCCGGCACGATCGGAATCTCGATGCCGCGCGCGCGCACCCGGTCGACATAGCGGTGGTAGAGGTCGTTGTCGAAGAACACCTGGGTGATCGCGCGCGTCGCGCCGGCGTCGACCTTGGCCTTCAGCGTGTCGATGTCGGCGTCGAAATCCTTCGCTTCCGGATGCTTCTCGGGATAGGCGGACACCGAGATCTCGATGTCGGCGTGGCGCCTCTTGATCCCGGTGACGAGTTCGGCCGAACTCTGGTAGCCGTCCGGATGGGTGAAGTAGGGCGTGCCGATGCCGCCGGGCGGATCGCCGCGCAGCGCGACGATGTGACGGACGCCGACTTCATGATAGCGGTCGACGATATCGTCGATCTCGCCGCGCGAGGCGCTGACGCAGGTCAGATGCGCGGCCGGCAGCAGATCGGTCTCGCGCAGGATGCGGGTGATGGTCGAATGGGTGCGCTCGCGGGTCGAGCCGCCGGCGCCGTAGGTGACCGAGACGAAGTTCGGCGTCAGCGGCGCCAGGCGATTGATGGTCTCCCAGAGATTGCGCTCCATCTCCTCGGTCTTCGGCGGGAAGAACTCGAAGGAGATTTTCGGCGCTTTGGGCGCACGTGGTGCGTTCGGCACGGAGGAAATGGTCTCGGTCATGATACGCAAAGGCTCCGCAACTGGAGGGCAGACATCCGGCCTGGATATGAAGGCCCCAAGATAAGCCAAACGCGTCGGATCAAACAGCCCATCGGATATGGGAAATTGCCCATTCGTGGCGCAGACCGGCAAAAATTGACTATCTGGAACATTCGGTGGGCAGTCCGCCGACTTCGCCGAAAATGACATTAACATATTGAAAAGTATAAATAAAGGAAATGATTTGCAATTGATTGGAGAGCGAAATCGATTGTGGGTAGCGTGGTACGATGATGAATCATTGCATATCGTCCCAAAGCCGACGGCTGCCGGCGCCGGCGTTCCGCCGCGGGACTGGTCTGCGCGGCCGGGGCCTTTGTCGCCTCGTGGCGCCACACTAGGTTGACGGCCATGATTCCGCTCTCCGTCCTCGACCTGTCCGTCGTCACCACCGGCACCAGGCCGGCCGCTGCGCTCCGCAACAGCATCGATCTGGCGCGCCATGTCGATGGCCTTGGCTACGTCCGCTACTGGCTCGCCGAGCACCACAACCTCGCTTCAGTCGCGAGCCCGGCGCCTGATCTGATGATCGGGCAGATCGCGGCGGTGACGGAGCATATCCGTGTCGGTTCCGGCGGCGTGATGCTGCCCAACCACGCGCCGCTGGTCGTCGCCGAGCGCTTCAAGATGCTGGAGGCGCTGTTTCCCGGCCGCATCGATCTCGGCCTCGGCCGCGCGCCCGGCACCGACGGCGCCACCGCCTACGCACTGCGCAGCCGGCTCGATCGCCGCGAAGGCGATGATTTCCTCGAGCGGCTGCACGAGCTGACCTTGTGGGAGACGCGCGATTTCCCGCCCGGCCATCCCTACAACAATGTGGTGGCGATGCCGGATGATTCGCCGCTGCCGCCGATCTGGTTGCTCGGCTCGAGCGACTATTCCGCCGAACTCGCGGCCCAGGTCGGGATGGGCTTTGCATTCGCGCATCATTTTGCCACTCACGATGCAATTGCGGCGATGACGAACTACCGCGCGGATTTCAAGCCGTCGGGCTGGCGTGCGACGCCGCAGGCGATTCTGGCGGTTGCGGTTGTTGCGGCGGAGACCGACGCTGGAGCCGAGCGGCTTGCGCTGTCGATGGATCTCAACCGGCTGCGCCGCGACCGCGGCCAGTATCTGCCGCTGCCGAGCGTCGAGGAGGCAGAGGCCTATCCCTATACCGACGCCGAGCGCGCCTCGATCGCGCGCAACCGCGCCCGCCTCTTCGTCGGCAGCCCCGCAACCGTGATGACGAAGCTGGAGCCGCTGATCGCGGCGACCCTGGCCGACGAGCTGATGGTGATATCAGCGGTCTACGACCATGCCGCGCGGAAGAAGTCGTACAGCCTGCTCGCCGAGGCGTTCGGGCTTGCCAAGACGGCGGCGGCTTGACCCCGTCATTCCGGGGCGATGCGCAGCATCGAACCCGGAATCTCGAGATTCCGGGTTCACGCTTCGCGTGCCCCGGAATGACTGCGTCAATCCTGCGTCTCGCTGAAAGTCGCGCGGAACGGATGGCCGGGATAGACGCCGACGATGCGGAATTCGCGCGAGAAGAATTTCAATTCCTCGATCGCGAACGCGAGGCCGCGCTCATCGGGGTGACCGTCGACATCGGCATAGAATTGCGTGGCGAAGAAATTGCCGTCGACCATGTAGCTTTCGAGCTTGGTCATGTTGACGCCGTTGGTGGCAAAGCCGCCCAGCGCCTTGTACAGCGCGGCGGGCAAATTGCGCACCCGGAACACGAAAGTCGTGACCAGCGGCCCCGAACCCTGCGTGGCCCACTTGGCCTCGCGCGCCAGCACCACGAAGCGGGTGGTGTTGTGGGCCTCGTCCTCGATGTCCTCGGCGAGAATGTCGAGACCGTAGATGTCGGCGGCGAGGCGGGAGGCGATCGCCGCCACGCTCTTGTCGCCGCGCTCGGAGATGTCGCGGGCGCTGCCGGCGGTGTCGGCGGCGACGATCGGCTTGATGCCGAGCTTGCGGATGACGCGGCGGCACTGGCCGAGCGCGTGGACATGGCTCTCCACACTCTTGATGTCGGCGAGCTTGGTGCCCTTGATCGCCATCAGCTGGTGGCGGATCGGCAAGAACCATTCGCCGACGATGAACAGGCCCGAGGCGGGCAACAGATGATGGATGTCGGCGACGCGGCCGGCGACCGAATTCTCGATCGGGATCATGCCGAGATCGGCCTCGCCCGAGGAAATCGCGGCCAGCGCGTCCTCGAAGGTCGGGCAGGGCATCGGCTCGGCATCGGGATAGGCCTCGACGATCGCGATATGGGAATTGGCGCCAGGCTCGCCCTGGAACGCGATTTTCAGCTTCTTGGTCATGGGTGGCCTTTTACCAGCCGGTCAGGCTTTGGAAAGTATTCTGCGGGCGGTTTCGAGATCGGCCGGGGTGTCGACGCCGCGCGGGACGGTATCGACGATGGTGACGTCGATCCGCATCCCGGCCTCCAACGCGCGGAGTTGCTCGAGCTTTTCCTGCTGCTCCAGCGGCGAGGGCGGCAGCGCCACGAACCGCTCCAGCGCGGCGCGGCGGTAGGCGTAGAGGCCGATATGATGGTAGCGCGGCCCGTCGCCATAAGGCGCGGTGGCGCGGGTGAAATACAGCGCGCGCAACCGGTTCGGCCCGATCGGCGAGCCGACTGCCTTGACGACGCTGGGGGCCTGATCCTCCTCCTCGGTATGGATGCGCGAGGCCAGGGTCGAGATGTCGACTGCGGGATCGTCGAGCGCCGGCATCACGCTGCGGATGGTCTCGGGGCTGATGGTCGGGAAATCGCCCTGCAGATTGACCACGATCTCGGCATGGCCGTCGGGGTCGAGGGTCGTCATCGCTTCATAAATCCGGTCCGAGCCGGACGGATGGTCGGGACGGGTCATTACGACCTCGCCGCCCGCAGCCTTCACCGCTGCAGCGATCTCGGCCGTGTCGGTCGCAACCGCAACCCGGCCGATGCCCGCCGCCTCGGCCCGCCGCAGCACATGGACGATCATCGGCACGCCGGCGATCTCGAGCAGCGGCTTTCCCGGAAGGCGAGTGGCGGCCATGCGGGCCGGAATCAGCACAAAGGTACGGGGTTGGGTCATTCGTGTCGGAGCCCGTCCGGCCTGCGGAAATTGCCGGGGAGGAGGTTGAATTCGGCGCGTTTATACGGGTTGCCAGAGCGCGGGCAAACCGATATCTCAACCCTGCTTGGGGCGGTGCGATAAGGCCGATTCCCAGGTCTTTCCCCGCGGCCGTATTCCCGGCCTGAAGTCGACATTCAAGGCCCGGAGCCTGACCCAAAATGGACTCCTTCGAACTCAACAAAATCCTGGGTGCGGTTCTCGGCACCTGCATCGTCGTCCTGGTGATGAGCTTTGCCGCCAGCGCGAAATTCGCGCCGAAGCTGCCGGAGAAGCCGGGTTTTGAGATCGCTGTGAAGGAAGAGTCCCATGGCGGCGGCGGCGAGGCCGCTGCGGCCGCATCCGAGCCGATCGAGAAGCTGTTGCAGACCGCTTCAGTCGAGAAGGGCGCCGCGGCCGCCAAGAAGTGCCAGGCCTGCCACACCTTCGAGAAGGGCGGTCCCAACCGCGTCGGTCCGAACCTGTTCGGCGTCGTCGGCGAGAAGAAGGGCGAGGGCCGTGGCTTCAATTTCTCGGCCGCGATGAAGGGCAAGGGCGGCGAATGGTCCTTCGACGACCTCAACAAGTTCCTGACCAACCCGAAGGGCTTCATCCCCGGCACCGCGATGGGCTTTGCCGGCGTGCCGAAGGACAGCGAGCGCGCCGACATCATCGCCTATCTGAATTCGAACTCGGAGCACCCGGCCCCGCTCCCGACCGCCTCGAAGTAACGATTTGCTTCGCGCAAGCATGCGGATGAAACGGCCAGGCAATGCCTGGCCGTTTTCGCATGGGGAACGGTCGTCCCCCTTTTGGGGTTGCAGGGGTTGTTATCGAGACGTTTCGCCGCAGCGGATCGGTTCCGGACCGGCTATCATTAGGAAAAAGCAACGTAAGTGGTCGAACCGTTGCCGTATATTGAGGTCCATCTAGGCGGGGTCAGCAACAGGAATTCCGGATTTGGCAATCACCCGACGACACCTCCTTCAGGGCAGCGCACTGGCAGCAGTGGCTCCGGCACTCGGATTGAACTCTGGCGTGTCAGCGATAACGCCGGTACTCGCCGATAACGTCCCCAGTGGGCTCAAGTGGCGGCACGGCCTGTCGCTCTTCGGTAACGTCAAATACCCGGCTGACTTCAAGCGATTTGACTACGTCAATCCGGATGCACCGAAGGGGGGCCTTGTTCGGCAAATCGCAATCGGCACTTTCGATAATTTCAACATTGTTGTCTCGGGTGTGAAAGGCTCCATCGCGGGCGCTGTCGCCTTGATTTATGAATCGCTGACGACGCCATCGCTCGACGAAGTCTCAACGGAGTACGGATCGCTGGCGGAGGCAGCAAGTTACCCGGACGACTTCTCCTCTGTCGTTTACCGTCTGCGCCCTCAGGCAAAGTGGCATGACGGAGCACCGGTTACTCCAGAAGACGTGATCTTCTCGCTCGACGCCTTCAAGACGCATCACCCGATGTTTTCCGCCTATTACAGCCATGTCGTGAGGGCGGAGAAGCTTAGTGATCGCGAAGTGAAATTTGTCTTCGATATGCCGGGCAACCGCGAACTGCCACAGATCGTAGGCCAGCTTACGATCTTGCCCAAGCATTGGTGGGAAGGCACCGATAGCCAAGGACGCAAACGCGATATCTCCGCGACAACGCTGGAGCAGCCGCTAGGGTCGGGACCGTATCGGATCAAGGAATTTGTCGCAGGGCGGACTGTGACTTTGGAGCGCGTCAAGGACCATTGGGCGCGGGATCTCGCGATCAATGTGGGGCGCAATAACTTCGACGAACTTCGCTACGAATACTTCAGGGATCCGACGGTTGCGATCGAGGCATTCAAGGGCGATCAGATCGATTGGCGTTTGGAGAACAGCGCGAAGGCATGGGCGACCGCCTATAATTTTCCGGCTGTCACCGACAAGCGCGTGGTGCTGGAAGAGTTTCCGAACCGCAGTTCGGGCATCATGCAGGCCTTTGTCCCGAACCAGCGGCGCGCCAAATTCAAGGATCCGCGTGTTCGCCGCGCCCTGAACTATGCGTTCGACTTCGAGGAGGTCAACAAGCTGCTCTTCTTCGGCCAATACAAGCGCATCATTAGCTACTTTGATGGCGCCGAGGAGTTGATGGCGACTGGGCTGCCGCAAGGCAAGGAACTCGCGATTCTTGAATCCATGCGTGATCAAGTGCCTGCCGAAGTGTTCACGACGGTCTATGCGAATCCGGTCGGCGGCAATCCAGAAGCAGTGCGCGAAAATCTCCGTGAAGCATCTCGTCTGCTCAAGGAGGCTGGGTACGAGGTACGAGACAGGAAGCTCGTGGATCCAAAGAGCGGAGAGCCGTTCTCCATCGAATTGTTGAGCGAGGATCCGAATTTCGAAAGGATCATGCTGGCTTACAAGCCAGCACTCGAGCGGCTCGGATTTTCGGTCACGGTACGCACGATCGATCCAATCCAATACGAGAACCGGATTCGCAATTGGGATTTTGACGTCGTCATCGGGTCCTGGGGGGAATCCTTGTCACCCGGAAACGAGCAGCGTGAATACTGGGGATCGAAAGCTGCGGATACGGCCGGATCGCGCAATCTTGCCGGCATCAAGAACCCGATAATCGACAAGCTGATCGAGCGGGTGATTTTTGCGACGGATCGCGAAGATCTCGTCGCGGCGACGAAAGCGCTCGATCGCGTGTTATTGTGGAACCATTACGTCGTCCCGCAATGGAACTACCCGAAGGTCCGTACAGCCCGCTGGGATCGCTTCGGCCGTCCGGCCGAGTTGCCCAAATATGGACAATCGGGGTTCCCAGCGATTTGGTGGTACGACGCCGACAAGGCGGCCAAGCTCAAGCGTTCATAAAACTCAAGGATTCGCGCATGGCGCTATTCTCCCGTCGGCACGCACTCGGCCTCGGCATCGGTGCGTTGAGTGCTGCAGGCTTGCGTGCTGCGCCGGCAGTGGCCGACAACGGAACCGAGATGCACGGCATGTCGGTGTTCGGCGACCTGAAATATCCGGCGGATTTCAAGATCTTCGACTACGTCAATCCGAAGGCGCCGAAGGGCGGGGCGTTCTCAATGATCCCTTCGACCCGTGCCTACAACCAGTCCTTCTTTACGTTCAGTTCGTTCAACGCGTTCATCCTGAAGGGTGAAGGCGCGAAGGGCATGGAGATGACCTTCGATTCGTTGATGGCACGCGCGGGCGATGAACCTGACGCGATGTACGGCCTGGCCGCAAGATCGGTCTCGATTTCTCCCGACAAGCTCACCTACCGCTTCACGATGCGGCCCGAGGCTCGCTTTCACGACGGCTCGAAGCTGACTGCGCAGGATGTCGCGTTCTCGCTCAATACGCTGAAGGAGAAGGGGCATCCGTTGATCGTCGTGCAACTGCGCGATTTCGTGAAGGCCGAGGCGCCCGACGACGGCACCGTGATCGTGACCTTCGCGCCTAATCGCGCGCGCGACGTGCCGCTTTATGTTGCGGGTCTGCCGATCTTCTCGAAGGCCTATTACGCGAAGCGGCAGTTTGATGAGTCCACGCTCGAAGTTCCGCTGGGCTCCGGGCCGTACATGGTCGGCAAGTTCGAGGTCAATCGTTACGTCGAGTATAACCGCCTCAAGGATTGGTGGGCAGCCGACTTGCCGGTCAATCGCGGCAGTTACAATTTCGACACCGTGCGCTACGAGTTCTACCGTGATCGCGATGTCGCGTTCGAAGGCTTCACAGGCAAAAATTATCTGTTTCGCGAGGAATTCACGTCCCGTGTCTGGGCGACGCGGTACGATTTCCCGGCTATCAAGGACGGGCGGGTCAAGCGCGAGACATTGCCGGACGAAACACCGTCCGGTGGGCAGGGTTGGTTCATTAACACCCGTCTCGACAAGTTCAAAGACCCGCGCGTTCGCGAAGCGCTAATCTATGCCTTCGATTTCGAATGGACCAACAAGACCATCATGTACGACGCTTACGCGCGCAGCGTCTCGCCTTTCCAGAATTCGGACATGGTGGCTAGTGGACTACCTTCGCCCGAGGAATTGAAACTGCTCGAACCATTCCGCGGCCAAGTGCCGGATGAGGTGTTCGGCGAGCCCTTTGTGCCGCCGGTGTCGGATGGATCGGGACAGGACCGCGCACTGCTGCGAAAGGCGACGCAGTTGCTCAACGATGCAGGATGCGTCGTCAAGGATGGCAAGCGGCGATTGCCTAACGGCGACCCGCTTACGATCGAGTTCCTGCTAGATGAGCCGACTTTCCAGCCGCATCACGCCAGCTTCATCAAGAATCTCAAGCCGCTTGGCATCGATGCCAACATCAGGCAGATCGACGCAGTGCAGTATCGTGCGCGTGTTGAGGCTTTCGATTTTGAGGTGACGACCCAGCGTATATCCATGTCGGCGACGCCGGGTGACAGCCTGAGGCCTTACTTCTCGTCCCAGGCTGCGACCACCAGGGGCTCCTACAATCTGGCGGGCGTTGCCAACCCGGCGATCGACGCATTGATCGAAAAAGCTATCGCTGCCGAGACGCGGGCGGACTTAACCTTTGCCTGCCGCGCGCTCGATCGCGTCTTCCGTGCCGGCCGCTATTGGGTGCCACAATGGTATTCTAACAAGCACCGTGTCGCCTATTGGGACCAGTTCGGGCATCCGGAGAAGCCGGCGAAATATGCGGGCGTCGGCGCCCCGGAGAACTGGTGGTATGATGCGGCCAAGGCCGCGAAGCTCGAGCAGGCGAAGTAGCCGATGAGCGCCTATATCGCCCGACGTATCTTCCTGATGCTGCCGACGCTGCTTGGCATCCTGTTCGTCTCCTTCGTGGTCGTGCAGTTTGCTCCCGGCGGTCCGGTCGAGCGCGTCATCGCGCAGATCAACGGCGCCGACACCGGCGGCACATCGCGCGTGTCGGGAGGCGGCGGCGATTTCGGCGCGCAGCGCGGCCAGGGCGCGGGCGCAGGCGCGGCCATCAATTCGAAATACCGCGGCGCGCAGGGGCTCGACCCGGATTTCATCAAGAAGCTCGAGGTGCAGTTCGGCTTCGACAAGCCGGCGCCCGAGCGGTTCGCGTTGATGGTCTGGAATTTCGCGCGGTTCGATTTCGGCAACAGCTATTTCCGCAGTGTCAGCGTGCTGCAGTTGATCAAGGAGAAGCTGCCGGTCTCGATGTCGCTCGGCATCTGGATGACGCTGCTGACCTATCTTATCTCGATCCCGCTCGGCATCCGCAAGGCGGTGCAGGACGGCTCGCGGTTCGATACCTGGACCTCGGCGGTGATCATCATCGGCTTTGCGATCCCGGGCTTCCTGTTCGCGATCCTCCTGATCGTGCTGTTTGCCGGCGGCTCGTTCCTCAACATCTTCCCGCTGCGCGGCCTGACCTCGGACGGCTGGTCGCAATTCCCCTGGTACTGGAAGATTATCGACTATTTCTGGCACCTGACGCTGCCGCTGGTGTCGATGGCGCTCGGCGCCTTCGCCACCATGACCCTGCTGACCAAGAATTCGTTTCTCGACGAGATACGCAAGCAATATGTGATGACCGCGCGCGCCAAGGGTTGCAGCGAGCGCCAGGTGCTGTACGGCCACATCTTCCGCAACGCCATGCTGATCGTGATCGCAGGCTTCCCGGGCGCGTTCATTCACGCGTTCTTCTCCGGCTCGCTCTTGATCGAAACCATCTTCTCGCTCGACGGGCTCGGCCTGCTTGGCTTCGAGAGCGTGTTGAACCGCGACTATCCGGTGGTGTTCGGGACGTTGTTCATCTTCTCGCTGGTCGGACTGGTGGTCAATCTGCTCTCCGATCTCGCCTATATGTGGATCGATCCCAGGATCGACTTCGAAGCGCGGGAGGTCTGATGACGATGCTCGCGCCCCAGCCGGTCGAGACCACGACGCAATCGCCGCTCGGCGAAACGGTGCCCGCCACGCACCACGCCTTTTCGCCGTCGCCGCTGAACAAGCGACGCTGGCAGAACTTCAAGGCCAATCGCCGCGGCTACTGGTCGTTCTGGATCTTCCTCGTGCTGTTCGTGGCGTCGCTGTTTGCCAATTTCATCGCCAACGACAAGCCGCTGGTCGTCAAATATGACGGCCGGCTCTACTGGCCGGTGGTGTTCACCTATGCCGAGACCACCTTCGGCGGCGACTTCGAGACCGCGGCCGATTATCGCGACCCCTATTTGCAGAAGCAGATCGCCGCCAAGGGCGGCAGCATGATCTGGCCGCCGATCCGTTACTCCTACGACAGCCGCAACCTCGACCCGCCGACGGCGGTGCCGTCGAAGCCGACCTGGCTGTTGACCGAAGAGCAGTGCAAGGACGTGGTCAAGCGGAAGGGCCTGACCGGCTGCCGCGACCTCGAATACAATTGGCTCGGCACCGACGATCAGGGCCGCGACGTGGTCGCGCGGCTGATCTACGGCTTCCGCATCTCGGTGCTGTTCGGACTGACGCTGACCATCCTGTCCTCGATCATCGGCATCGCCGCCGGCGGCGTGCAGGGCTATTTCGGCGGCTGGACCGATCTCATCTTCCAGCGGCTGATCGAGATCTGGACCGCGATCCCCTCGCTCTATCTGCTGTTGATCATCTCGGCGGTGCTGCCGCCGGGCTTCTTCATCCTGCTCGGCATCCTCCTGCTATTCTCGTGGGTGTCGCTGGTCGGGCTGGTGCGCGCCGAGTTCCTGCGCGGCCGCAATTTCGAATACATCCAGGCGGCGCGTGCGCTCGGCGTCTCCAACGGCGTCATCATGTTCCGCCATCTGCTGCCGAACGCGATGGTCGCCACCATGACATTCCTGCCCTTCATCGTCTCGTCCTCGGTGATGACGCTGACGGCGCTGGATTTCCTCGGCTTCGGCCTGCCGCCCGGCTCGCCCTCGCTCGGCGAGTTGCTGTCGCAGGGCAAGGCCAACGTGCAAGCGCCGTGGCTCGGCCTCACCGGATTCTTCTCGGTCGCGATCATGCTGTCGCTCCTGATCTTCATCGGCGAAGCCGCGCGCGACGCCTTCGATCCACGCAAGACGTTCTCGAAGGGCTGAGGCATGGACGCGATCAACCAGCCTTTGCTCGATGTCCGCGATCTCTCGGTCGCCTTCGGCCGCGCGCTTGCGGTCGACGGCATCTCGTTCTCGATCAAGCGCGGCGAATGCGTCGCGCTGGTCGGCGAATCCGGTTCGGGAAAATCCGTCAGCGCGCTGTCGGTGCTGAAGCTGCTGCCCTATCCGACGGCATCGCATCCGTCAGGCGCGATCCGTTTCCGCGGCCGCGACCTCCTGACCGCGTCCGACCAGGAGATGCGCAAGGTTCGCGGCAACGACATCTCGATCATCTTCCAGGAGCCGATGACCTCGCTCAATCCGCTCCATACCATCGAGACCCAGATCGGCGAGATCCTGTCGCTGCACAGGGGCATCGGGGGCCAGGCGGCGCAGGCGCGAACGCTGGAATTGCTGGGCCAGGTCGGCATCCCCGAGCCGGAGACCCGGCTCAAGAGCTATCCGCATCAATTGTCCGGCGGCCAGCGCCAGCGCGTGATGATCGCGATGGCGCTCGCCAACGAGCCCGATCTTTTGATCGCGGACGAGCCGACCACCGCGCTCGACGTCACCGTGCAGGCGCAGATCCTGGCGCTGCTGGCCGAGATCCGCGCGCGGCTCGGCATGAGCCTGTTGTTCATCACCCACGATCTCGGCATCGTCCGCCGCATCGCCGACACGGTCTGCGTGATGAACAACGGCAAGATCGTCGAGCAGGGGCCGGTCGAGCAGGTCTTCACCGCGCCGAAGCACGCCTATACCCAAGCGCTGCTCGCGGCCGAGCCGAAGCCCGATCCGGCGCCGCCGCAGCCGGGCGCAGCGGTCGTGATGTCGGCGGACAATCTCAAGGTCTGGTTTCCGATCAAGCGCGGGCTGTTGCGCTCGACCGTCGGCCACATCAAGGCGGTCGATGGCGTCAGCCTCGCGGTGCGCAAGGGCGAGACCCTCGGCGTGGTCGGCGAATCCGGCTCCGGCAAGACCACGCTCGGGCTCGCGCTGCTCCGGCTGATTTCGTCCGATGGTCCGATCGTGTTCCTCGGCAACGACATCCAGGGCCTGCGCTTCAAGCAGATGCGGCCGTTCCGCCGCGACATGCAGATAGTGTTCCAGGACCCGTTCGGCTCGCTCAGCCCGCGCATGTCGGTGGCCGACATCATTGCCGAGGGCCTTGAGGTGCACCAGAAGCAGCTGTCGCGCGAGGAGCGCGAGGCGCGGGTGATCAAGGCAATGAAGGATGTCGGGCTCGATCCGGACTGGCGCTTCCGCTATCCGCACGAATTCTCCGGCGGCCAGCGCCAGCGCATCTCGATCGCGCGCGCGGTCGTGCTGGAGCCGAACTTCGTCGTGCTGGACGAGCCGACCAGCGCGCTCGACATGCTGCTGCAGGCTCAGATGGTCGACCTGTTGCGCGACCTGCAGCGCAAGCGCGATCTCACCTACATGTTCATCTCGCACGATCTGCGCGTGGTCGCCTCGCTGGCGAGCCATCTGATCGTGATGAAATCGGGCAAGGTGGAGGAGGAGGGACCGGCCTCCGAGCTGTTCAAGAATCCGAAGAGCGACTACACCCGAGCGCTGTTCGCCGCCGCATTCCGCATCGAAGCGGCCGGCGACGGTGCAGTGGCGACGTAGGCATCTTCGTCGTTCCACGTCATCCCCGCGCAACGGCTTTGCCGTTGTCGCTGGAGGTGCGAGCCTTGCGGCGCAATTGCGCCGCTGGGCGAGCCTCGAAGGGTGGCGTGGCCGGACTGGGGCCGTCCATCCTTCGAGACGCGCTTCGCGCTCCTCAGGATGACGGGAATGTATATTGCTCAAAGCCGCTTGATCGCCAGGACTTCGCTGCCGGCGGTCTTGATCCGCGCGATCGCAGCCTGCGTGTTCTCCACCACCGTTGCCATGTGATGCGCGTTGGCGTGCACGATCGTTGTCGCGTCGCGCACGATGGCGACATGGCCCTTCCAGAACATCAGGTCGCCGCGCTGCAGCTGCTTGGATTCCGCGACCGTCAATTCGCGGCCGAGGCCTTCCTGCTGCATGTCGCTGTCGCGCGGGCAGCCGGTGCCGGCGGCGGTCAGCGCGATCTGCACCAGGCCAGAGCAATCGATCCCGAGGCTCGACTTGCCGCCCCACAGATAGGGTGAGCCGACGAATTGCTTGGCGATCGCAACGAAATCACCTGCCATCGTGTCGAGCGGCGCGAGATGCTGGCGTGGCAGATGCCAGCCCTCGCGGGTCACCGCGAACGCACCGTCCTCGCGGACGATGGCGAGCTTTGTCCCCATCGCCAGTGCCTCGACCGGCGGCAGCTTGATCGACGGGCCCGGATACGCCAGCGTGCGCAGCGCTGTGACCTTGTGCGTCGGGGCGGCGCCGGGCTTGGCCAGCGCGGCCTCGGGAATCCAGCCGACATAGCCGTCATCGGCGAGCTGGCCCCAGGCCCAGCCTTCGCCGTTGCGATCGTACACCGTGACGCGCTCGCCCCGGAGCGCCTGCGTCATCTGTTCGGCATCGCTCGCCGGCGCCTGGCGTAGCGGCGCGATGGCGTCGCCGACCTCGAGCACTTCGCCTTCGACGAAGCGCAACGCCTGGACCTTGCCCTCGAGATATTTCGCCGCGAGGTCGTCGCGGGCCGGTGTCAGACGGGGGTCATGCATAGCGCTGGCTCAGCAATTTGTAGATCGCGCGCGCCGCCTGGCACTCGCCGCCTTCGGGACGGCCGGGCTTTGCCGACGGCGTCCAGCCGTAGATGTCGACGTGCAGCCAGCTCCTCGCGTGCTCGACGAAGCGCTGCAGGAACAGCGCGCAGGTGATCGAGCCCGCGAAACCGCCTGACGGTGCGTTGGTGATGTCGGCGGTCTTGGAGTCGAGCCAGGCGTCGTAGGCCGGCCACAGCGGCATCCGCCAGAGCGGGTCGTTCTCGCTCTTCGCACAGGATGCGACGTCGCCGGCGAGCGCCTCGTCATTGGTGTAGAACGGCGGCAGATCGGGGCCCAGCGCCACCCGCGCGGCGCCGGTCAGCGTGCCCAGATCGACCAAAAGATCGGGCGTCTCCTCGTCGGCGAGCGCCAGCGCGTCGGCGAGCACCAGCCGCCCTTCGGCGTCGGTGTTGCCGATCTCGACGGTGATGCCCTTGCGCGACTTGAAGATGTCGAGCGGGCGGAACGCGTTGCCGGCAACCGCGTTCTCGACCGCCGGGATCAGCACGCGCAGCCGCAGCTTGAGCTTCGCGTCCATCACCATCTGGGCCAGCGCCAGCACGTTGGCGGCGCCGCCCATGTCCTTCTTCATGATGAGCATGCCGCTCGAAGGCTTGAGATCGAGCCCGCCGGTGTCGAAGCAGACACCCTTGCCGACCAGCGTCACCTTCGGATGGGCGGGGTCGCCCCAGCTCAGCTCGATCAATCGCGGTGACCGCGTCGACGCTATGCCGACGGCGTGGATCAGCGGGAAGTTCTGGGCGAGCTCGTCGCCGTCGATGCAATTGAAGGCAGCGCCGAACCGCGTCGCGAGGTCGCGCGCCACCTCGGCGAGCTCGGCCGGTCCCATGTCGTTGGACGGCGTGTTGATGAGATCGCGCGCCAGCGCCGCGGCATCCGCCATCCGGGTGATCTCCGCCGTGTCGACGCCGTCGGGCGGCACCAGCCGGACTTCGGGAGCCTTGTTGGTGCGATACCGGCCGAAGCGGTAGCAGCCGAGCGCGAAGGCGAGCGCGGCAAGTCTGGTGTCGTGCGGCGCATTGGCGAAGCGGTAGACGCCGGGCGGCAGCAGGCCGGGCAGGGCGCCGGGCCGGAACGGATCGCGCGCCTTGTGGTCGGCGTCCTCGAGACCGAACAGCACCTGCGCGATGCCGCCGTCTGCCGTCGGCAGGACGAGCAATTTTCCCGCCTTGGCCACGAAGCCATTGGCCGCCGCGAACTGGCGCGCCGGCGCCGGCAGCTCGCCCTGAATCGCATCCCATGTCGCCTTGGTGACGAAGGTGATCGGCGTGGCGGCGGTCGTGGCGGTCTCGAACACGGATGGCATGCGGCTCTCGGTTCTGGCGTCGTTGGTGGGCTACTACACGCCTTTCGCCACGGATGGTAGCGCGCCAACGGTTCACGCGCCGTGCAGGCCGGAACCGGAGCGTCGGCTGCCGGCGCCGCCAGTTAACCAGACGTTAGGGTTAACAGTCTATTGCTGGCACGCTCGGCTGGAACCGTTCGCCCGATTTCGTGAGTCACAGTGCCATGTGTCGACAGTCCAATCTGACCCGGCATCTTGCTTCCGCAGCCCTTCTGGCGGTCCTGGCCGCAGGGCTTGGCGGTTGCCAGACCATGTCCGACGTGGCGGGATCGATCACGTCGCGGTCCGATCCCACGCCCGATGATCCGCGCCGGGCCGTCGAGGCCTATGGCGAGCGCTATCGCAAGAATCCCAAGGATGTCGCTGCCGCGGTCGCCTACGGCCAGGCCCTGCGCATGACCGGCCAGCGCTCGCAGGCCTGCGCCGTGCTCGAGCAGGCCACGATCGCCAACCCCGGCAACAAGGCGCTGCTCGCCGCCTATGGCCGCGCGCTGGCCGACAACGGCAATTCGCAGGCTGCATTCGACGTGCTGAGCCGCGCGCACAGCCCGGACAATCCGGACTGGCGGATCCTGTCCGTGCAGGGCACCACGCTCGACACGATGAACCGGCACGAGGAGGCGCGGCGCTATTACGCCAGTGCGCTCAGGCTGGCTCCGGACGAGCCGTCGGTGCTGTCCAATCTCGGCTTGTCCTACATGCTGACCAAGGATTTGCCGAAAGCGGAAGAGACGCTGCGCCAGGCCTACGCCAGCGCTCGCGCCGACACCCGGATCCGGCAGAACCTTGCGCTGGTCGTCGGCCTGCAGGGCCGCTTCGCGGAGGCGGAAACGATCGTCAAGGCCGACCTGCCGTCGGATGAGGCCGCGGCCAACGTCGCTTATCTCCGCGACATGCTGAACCGCAAGGACGGCCCGCGGACCGCGTCGCGTGCGGCGCCGGTCGTCGCCAAGGACGACTAAACCAAACGCGGCAGCTCCACCGCCCCTTGAAAAAGGGAGGTCGCTTTGCTCGTGAGAGCAAAGCGGGTGGGGATCATCTCTCCACGAGGAGCGGTGTCTGCGGCTGACTCCCATCCCGGCCTTCCCCCTTTCAGAGGGAAGGAGAGAGGCAGCCGGCGCAGGCGAGGCAACTCAATGCATCGTGGCGATCTTGATGTAGGACGGGCCGAGGATCACGATGAACAGGCAGGGCAGGAAGAACAGGATCATCGGTACCGTCAGCTTGGGCGGCAGTGCCGCGGCCTTCTTCTCGGCCTCGTTCATCCGCATGTCGCGGTTTTCCTGCGCCATCACGCGGAGGCTCTGGCCGAGCGGCGTGCCGTAGCGTTCGGACTGCTGCAAGGCCATGCACACCGACTTCACGCCTTCGAGGCCGGTGCGGCGCGCCAGGTTCTCGTAGGCGGTCTTGCGATCCTGCAAATAGGACAGTTCCGCGGTCGTCAGCGCAAACTCCTCCGACAGCGCGACCGATTGCCCGGCGATCTCGTTGGCCACTTTCCGGAACGCGACCTCGACCGACATGCCCGACTCGATGCAGATCAGCAGCAGGTCGAGCGAATCCGGGAACGCGCGCTTGATCTGGAGCTGGCGCTTGGAGATCGCGTTCTTCAGGAACAGCATCGGCGCCTGCAGGCCGGCATAGGCCGCGCCGACGCAAATGCCGATCTTGAGCGTGAGCGACCAGTTCGCGCCGGCAATGAAGAACGTATAGATGATCGCGCCGATCAGCATCAGGATCGGCGTGACCGCCCGCGCTGCCAGGAAATAGACATACGGAGCGTGGCCGCGATAGCCCGCCATCACCAGCTTCTCGATCGCCGCTTCCTGGGCCAGCCATTTGGTGAGGTTCAGGTCATCCACCATCTTGGAGACGGCCTGCTTCGGCGTCTGGCGCAGCGTCACCTTTTCCGACTTGGAGAGACGGTCGCGCTCGCGCTGCCGCAGGCGCTCGCGCTCGCTGGCGACCGCCTTCATGCGCTTGTTGAGATCGCCGCCGGCGAGCAGCGGCATCACCAGCGTGTAGACCGTCGCGCTTGCCGCGAAGAAGGCAAGCAGCATGGTCATGAACCTGACGTCGTGGAGCTTGGCGACCAGAATATCAATCATGCTGCACCGTCAGAAATCGAAGTTGATCATCTTCTTCATCACCAGCACGCCCATCGACATCCAGATCGCGCAGGCCACCAGCATGAGCTGGCCCATCGAATTGGTCCACAGCAGGGCGATGTAGTCCGGCGTCGTCAGGAACACGAGGATCATCACGATCGGCGGCAGCGAGCCGATGATGGCGGCGGAGGCCTTCGCTTCCATCGACATCGCCTGGATCTTCTCGGCCATCTTCTTGCGGTCGCGCAGCACCCGCGACAGGTTGCCGAGCGCTTCCGACAAATTGCCGCCGGACTTCTGCTGGATCGCGATCACGATGCCGAAGAAGTTGGCCTCCGGCAGCGGCATCCGCTCGTAGAGCCGGGCACAGGCTTCGCCGAGCGGCATGCCGATCGCCTGGGTCTCGATGATGGCGAGAAATTCGCTGCGCAGCGGCTCCGGCGCGTCGTTGACGACCGCCTTGAGCGATTCGAACAGCGGCAGGCCGGCCTTGATGCCGCGCACGATGACGTCGACGGCGTCAGGCAGCGACTTCAGGAACGCCTTTTCCCGCCGCTTCTTCAGGAAGCCGAGCACCCAGCGCGGCAGGCCGAGACCCATGGCAAAGCCGATGCCGGCCGCGCCGAGCAGGCCTCCGCCAACCATGAAGGCCACGCCGAACCCGAACAGGCCAAGGGCGCCGGAGATCATCCAGAATTTCTGCTCCGACCACTCCAGTCCGGCCTGCGAGATGCGCACGCCGAGCGGGACTTTCTTGTCCTTCTGCCGACGCGCCTCGAGCTCCTTCAGCGATCCCTCTACCTGCTCGCGGCGGGAGCGTTGCGTGCGGTCGGCGTTTCGTGTCGTCGTGGGTTCGCTGCGCGCCACCGACGCGCGCCGCGACTCGGCCTTCTTCTCCCCCGAAAGGTAGGGGTACAGGAAGACCCAAGCGATGCCGCCGACCGTCGTGGCGGCGAGGAAGGCGAGAGCCAGAGTTTGCGCCTGCATCCTGCGTTCCCCTAGACCGGCGCCGGGGCGTCGGAAGCGTCCAGCGCCGCCGCAAGCCGCTTCTCTTCATTGTAGTAGCGCGCACGCTCCCAGAAGCGCGGCCGGCCGATGCCGGTCGAGCGGTGCTTGCCGATGATCTTGCCGTTGGCGTCTTCCCCGACCACGTCGTAGAGGAAGATGTCCTGGGTGATGATGGTGTCGCCTTCCATGCCCATCACCTCGGTGATGTGCGTGATGCGGCGCGAACCGTCGCGCAGGCGCGCCGCTTGCACGATGATGTCGACCGAGGCGCAGATCATCTCGCGAATGGTGCGTGACGGAAGCGAGAAGCCGCCCATGGTGATCATGGATTCGCAGCGCGACAGTGCTTCGCGCGGATTGTTGGCGTGCAGCGTGCCCATCGAGCCGTCGTGGCCGGTGTTCATGGCCTGCAACAGATCGAACGCTTCGGGTCCGCGGACTTCGCCGACGATGATGCGCTCCGGGCGCATACGCAGGCAGTTGCGGACCAGTTCGCGCATCGTCACCTGGCCCTCGCCCTCGATGTTCGGCGGCCGGGTTTCCAGCCGCACCACATGCGGCTGCTGCAGCTGAAGCTCGGCGGCGTCTTCGCAGGTGATGATGCGTTCGTCGTGCTCGATATAGTTGGTCAGGCAGTTCAGCAGCGTGGTCTTGCCCGAGCCGGTGCCGCCGGAAATGATCACGTTGCAGCGGACGCGGCCGATGATCTGCAGGATGGTCGCCCCTTCGGGGGTGATCGCGCCGAACTTGACGAGCTGCTCCAGCGTCAGCTTGTCCTTCTTGAATTTGCGGATGGTGAGCGCGGGCCCGTCGATCGCCAGCGGCGGCACGATGGCGTTGACGCGCGAACCGTCGGCGAGGCGGGCGTCGCAGATCGGCGAGGATTCGTCGACGCGCCGGCCGACCTGGCTGACGATGCGCTGGCAGATGTTGAGCAGCTGCTGGTTGTCGCGAAAGCGGATGCCGGTGCGCTGGATCTTGCCGGCGACTTCGATGAACACGGTGCCTGCGCCGTTGACCATGATGTCGGCGATGTCGTCGCGCGACAGCAGCGGCTCCAGCGGGCCGTAGCCGAGCACGTCGTTGCAGATGTCGTCGAGCAACTCCTCCTGCTCGGCGATCGACATCACGATGTTCTTGATCGCGATGATCTCGTTGACGATGTCGCGGATTTCCTCGCGCGCCGATTCGCTGTCCAGCTTGGCGAGCTGGGCAAGGTCGATCGCCTCGATCAGGGCGCCGAAGATCGTCGCCTTGACTTGGTAGTAGTTGTCGGAGCGGCGGGCTTCGACGGCGGGGGCAGGCGGTGGCTTGCTGGGTGCCAGCGGCGGCGACGAGATCGCCGGTGCGACGGACTCGCGCGACATCGCCGGCGCGCCGGCTGGCTCCGGCGCCTGAAACGCGGGCTTGGGTGCCCGCACGTCCCCATCGTTTCCGCTACGCTTACCAAACACGACGTCTTGACTCCACGCGGACCACTATTTGGACCGCAGCTTTTCGAGCAGGGGCGACAGGAAGGACCCCCTCGGCTTCTTGGTCTCGCCGCGGCCTGTCAGCCGCTGCGCCATCTGCAGAAACATCTCGACCGCGCGGTGGTTGGCGGAAATCTCGGCGATCATCTGGCCGTTGTTGGCCGCCGAACCGAAGATCTGCGGATCGAACGGGATGGCAGCGATCGGCTGGCTTTCGATCGCCTTGGCGAACTCGCCGGCCGCGATCTCGGGACGCTTCGGCACGCCGACCTGGTTCAGGCAGTACAGCGGCGCGCGGTCGTTGGGCCGCGAGGCCTTCAGCAGGTCGAACATGTTCTTGGCATTGCGCAGATTGGCGAGGTCGGGCGCCGCCACGATCAGGATGTCGTCGGCCGCGATCAATGCGCGCTTGGTCCAGCCGGACCATTGATGCGGCACGTCGAGCACGATGCAGGGCATCGTGGTCCGCAGCGTATCGAAGATCGCATCGAACGCCTCGGCGCCGAAATCGTAGACCTTGTCCAGTGTCGCCGGCGCCGCCAGCAGGCTCAGATGGTCGGTGCATTTCGACAGCAGGCGGTCGACGAAGGCGGTATCGACGCGGTCCGGCGAGAACACGGCATCGGCGATGCCCTGAGCGGGATCCTGGTTGTAGTTGAGGCCGGCGGTGCCGAAGGCGAGGTCGAGGTCGGCGACCACGGAATCAAGCGCCAGGTCGCGGGCAATCGCCCAGGCGACATTGTGGGCGATGGTCGAGGCGCCGACACCGCCCTTGGCACCGACAACGGCGACGATGCGGCCGACCGCCTTGGCTTCCGGTGCCGAGAACAGGTTACAGACCGCGCGCACCACGTCGATCGCATGGGCCGGCGCGATCACGTAATCGCTGACGCCGCGGCGCACCAGCTCGCGATACAGGGTGACGTCGTTGACGCGGCCGATCACGACCACGCGGGTGCCGGCGTCGCACACCGTTGCGAGCTGATCGAGGCCGGCCAGGATGTCGCCGCGGCCCTCGGTCTCGAGGATGATGACGTTGGGCGTCGGCGCCGAGCGATAGGCCTCGATGGCGGCCGCCATGCCGCCCATCTGGATCTTGAGGTGAGCCTTGGCCAGCCGGCGATCCTCGCCCGCCGACTGCACGGCGGCAGCGGTCTCGACCGTTTCGCAGAACGCCTGGACCGAAACCCGTGGCGCCGGAGCAATATGGTCGTCCACGGCCTGCGGCGGGGCGTCCGTCTGCTCTTCGGAGTTTTGCTGCGCGTAGGTGATCATTTTCCTGTGTCGCTTAGCTTGGCCCTGTCGGACTCGGGATAACTCGTGGCGGTGGTGGTGCCCTTGCGATACTTGTCGAAGGCGATGTTACGACGCGACGTATAGGCAGGGGTCTCCGCGCGCGGCTGCACGAGGTCGGTCGGGTCTTCGACCATGGCTGCAAGGTTGCGCTGATTGGCGCAGCCGAAATTGTAGTACTGCTTGTTCTCGATGTAGGACCCGTTGTGGATCGACGGGCCGAGATCTTCCGGCCAGAGACCGCACGGCCCGGCGACCGCTTTCATCTTTGGATAGTTCACGCGGATCGCGGGCATCTGGCGCGGATCCTCGGGATGGTATTTGCGAACGAGGATCCCGCGCGGCGGCACGCCGGCGGCGGCGAACGTGGCCTGGATCTCGCGCAGCGATTCCTGGGCGGTCCGTGCGTTCGGCGTGTCGGCGGGAACGTCGATGGTGACGGCGCCGGTCCCCTCGCGCATCCAGTCCTGCGCCATCCCCATCACCTCGGCGCGCTGCTCCGCAGTCAGGCCGCCGCGGCTGCGGCCGACGAAGACCACGATCGAGCGATCAGCCTCGGTGACCGCGATCGGATGGCGCTGGCGATAGTCGGCCGGTGCGTTCACCATCGCGAAACTGTTGTCGGCGGCGTGCTGGCAGGCGCCGAGCGTCATCGCGAGGCTGACGAGCGCTCCGGCGAGAGCGATGCCGCGCTGGTAACCGGCGGATGTCCTGGATGTGGTCTGTGTCATCGTCCGCCTCAGTCCGTAATGAAGCCGTAAGTGCCGCGGTAATTCCGCGCCGGCTCGGTGCGGCCGGGCACGCCGTAGACGCGATTGATGCTGCCGAGCAGGTCGGCCTGCGGGTCGGACGCGTTGGCGAAGCCGTCATCCGGACGCGACAGGTCCTTCTGCGCCACCGCGCGAACGACATAGGGCGTCACCAGCACCATCATTTCGGTCTGGTTGTTGACGAAGTCCCGGCTGCGGAACAGCGTTCCGAGCACCGGCAGCGACGCCAGCCCGGGAAGGCCGTTGATCGCCTGCTTGGTCTGGTCCTGGATCAGGCCGGCCATCGCCATCGAGCCGCCCGAAGGAATTTCCAGCGTGGTCTCGGCGCGCCGGGTCTTGATCGAGGGGATCGTCGTTCCGCCGGCGCCGCCGGTCAGCGAATTCTCGGTCGAGACTTCCGACACTTCCGTCATCACGCGCAGGCTGATCCGTCCCTCGGTCAGCACCACGGGCGTGAAGTTGAGCGAAATGCCGAACTTCTTGAAGCTGACGGTCTGAACGCAATTCCCGATCGCGCCTCCCGTCGTCGTCTGACAGGTCACGCCGGTCGGAATTGGAAACTCGCCGCCCGAGATGAAGGTCGCCGATTCGCCGGAGATCGCGGTCAGGTTCGGCTCGGCGAGTGTCCGCACCACGCCTGCGCTTTCCATGGCGCGGAGCGTCGCCGACACCGATGGGGCCGCGCCGAACGAAGTGGTGAGGGCGTTGCCGGGCACCAGCGGTGCGTTGTTCGCCGTGAACGGGTTGTTGTTGGTGAACTTCACCACGGTGGTGCCGTAGTTGAGGTTCGCGGTGAGGTCGATGCCGAGCTGCTTGATCAGGCTGCGCGAGACTTCGGCGACCGTCACCTTCAGCATCACCTGGTCGCGGCCGCGAACCGTGATGGAGTTCACAACCTTGTCGGCGCTGCCGACCAGCCGCGTGGCGATCTCGCCGGCCTGCTGCGCTTCGATCGGGCTCGCCGCGCTTCCGGTCAGCATGACGCCCTCGCCGACACCCTCGATCTGGATATCGGCGTTCGGCAGCGCTGCACGCAGGGCCGCGCGCACGCCGTTGAGGTCGCGCTTGACCGCGATGTCATAGGCCGCGATCTGCTGGCCGGCGGCGTCGAAGAACACGATGTTGGTCTGGCCGACCGTCGCGCCGATGATGTAGGCGCGTTGCGCCGAGCGGACCACGGCATTGGCGATCTTGGGATCGGCGACCAGCACGTCCTTGATGTCCCTCGGCAGATCGATCACCACCGATTTGCCGACGCCGAGTGAGAGGAAGCGGGCATTCATCTGGCCGTCGGCCGCGGCGGGAGCGGCGCGGTAGTCGCCCGCCACCACCGGCGTCAGTGCCGGGTTGAGCGTGAGCGCCGCGACGGCCGAGAACGACAATGCGCGGACCATGAAGGCCCGCATCGTCCGTTGAGTTGCCCCGCCCTTCATCACCTGTGTCCTCATGGTCACTTCTGCATCGTTGCCTGGTTGGCAACGCCAAAGCGGATGACGTTGATCGTCTCACCGCGTCTCTGGTGGTTGTCCTCGATCCTGACGTCGGTCCCGTTGTTATCGGCGATGCTGCGCAGCGCCAGCGACAGGACGCCGCTCTGGCGCGCCCGCGCCAGCGTCTCGGTCTGGTCAGGCTTCAGCTCCAGCGTCACTGTCTTGCCGATCAGTGCGTTGGTGCCGTCCTTCTCCTTCGGCGCCTGGTCGATCGCAAGGACGCGGATATTGGTCAGGATGACCTCGGAATTGACGATGTCGGCGCCGTTGCGGTCGGGATTCTTGTCCCGCTTCGACAGCAGGACGTCGACCCGGTCGTTCGGCAGGATGAAGCCGCCGGCACCGGTCTCGGGAGAGATTTCGGTCGATACCGCCCGCATGCCCGTCGGCAGGATCGCGGCCATGAAGCCGCTTCCGTCGGCCTTGACGAGCTTCTGCTCGCGGATCGGCTCGCCCTGGATGAACGGGGCGCGCGCGATCGAGCCGGTGACGTCCTTGATGGCGTCGGCGTGGCTGTCCTTGCGCATGAAGCTGGCGCTGGCGGTCGCCGCCGGCCAGGTCTGCCACTGCAGGTCTTCGGCCTTCACTGCCTGGCCGAGGCCGATGTCGGAGCGCGCGACCAGGATGTCGACGGTCGGCAGCTGCGCAACTGGCGGAGGAGCCGCCGGCTTGTCGTCGCTTCCGCTCGCCAAATAAAGCGCCGCAAGGCCGGCGCAGCCTGCAATTGCCAGGACCAGAATGCGGGCCTTATCCATTACGCTTCACTTTCCACATGACGCCGCGACGCTGCCGCCGCCGTGATGGGAGTTGACCAGCTATTCGTCAAAGCATGGTTAATGAGGCGTATCTAAATCGCCTTAACGGGCGGTTACCGCTGCTTTCTCAGCGCATGGCGAAGTGCGCGAGATCGATCGTCTTGATCCAGTCCGTCTCGGGATAAATCAGGAGGGCGCCGAGAGCGAGTGCGATGCCGTAGGGAATTCCGGTCTGCTTGTCGTGCAGGCGGCTGAGCCAGGCCTGGGACGCGAGCGGGTAGGGCAATGGCCATTGCCGCAGCTGCAGCAAGAGCACGGTCAGCGCACCGCCGAACAGCGAGGCAAAGACCAGATAGGGCAGCAGGTGCTCGAACCCGAACCACAGGCTGGCCGCGGCCGCGACCTTGGCGTCTCCGCCGCCGACCCAGCCCATCGCGAACATGCCGAACGCCACCACCAGAACCAGCGCGCCTGCGCCGGCATGGGTGAGGATCTCGTGGACGCCCATCCCGGTCAGCGGCGCCAGGACAAAGAAGCCCGCCACCAGCGCCAGCGAAATCCGGTTCGGGATCGTCATGGTCAGGAGATCGCTCGCCGCCGCAAAGGCCATCAGGGCCGGAAACAGCATCAAGCGTGCGATGTCGAGGATCATGAATTCATGCCGTCAAGCTGGAGCTGCGGTCGAGACCCGACGCTAGCGGCCAATGGTGAACAATCGGAAAAGGATTACCGGCACCTTCAACAGAGGCTGCCGATCGGCCCCCGACAAATAGCAAAGGTCCCGGGATTGCCGGGACCTTTGATGCGAATTCGTCGAAGCCGGCTTACTTCAGCGAGCCCGAGATCGAGTTGAAGGTACCCGAGAGCTTCGTGCCGACGCCGTTGACTGCAGCGATGATCGCGATGGCGATACCGGTGGCGATCAGGCCGTACTCGATGGCGGTCGCGCCCGATTCGTCCTTCACGAAGCGCGAAACGAGGTTCTTCATAAAATCACTCCTGTGTACACGTGGCTGGTCGAACTAGATTTGGTCTCGCCGGCGTTCTCAGCACCGTGACCATTGCGGCACCCTAGTGTTGGACGATTTCGGCGCAGTTAATTTGATCGCATAAACTCTGCGGGAACCCGCTGATGTTGCGCACAGTAAATTTGGCATTAAACGGTCCGCTAAAATTGCGGATTGTTGCTGCGACCAGACATCCGGCGCCTATTCACGGCTCCTTAAGCGCACATCTATACCCATGGGGCTTCCGTAGTATGAGGCTGCCATGTCCACCCTCCCGATCGAAGTCATCGAGATGCTCGGCCAGACGATGATGAGGGTGGTGCCGATCACGATCGGCCTCGCGCTGTTCTTCACGGTGCTGACCCACTTCTGGGCCTGCAATCCCGGCAAGCCGTGGTGGCAGAAGCGCGAGCTGGTCACGGACATCTGCTACTGGTTCTTCGTGCCGGTATTCGCCCGCGTGCTGCGGATCGGGCTGCTGGTGGTGGGCGCGGCCGCGGTGTTCGATGTGCACGGTGCCGACGAGCTGATCTCGTTCTACGAGAACGGACACGGCCCGCTGGCGCAGCTGCCGCTCTGGCTGCAATCGATCATCTTCCTGGTCGCTTCCGACTTCATGCTGTACTGGCTGCACCGGATGTTTCACGGCGGCGGCTTCTGGAAGTACCACGCCATTCATCATTCCTCCGAGGATCTCGAATGGATCTCGGCGGCGCGCTTCCATCCCGTCAATCTGCTGATCGGCACGATCTCGGTCGACGTGATCCTGCTGATGGCCGGCATCTCGCCGAACATCATGCTGTGGGTCGGTCCCTTCACCACATTCCATTCCGCCTTCGTGCACGCCAACCTGAACTGGACGCTCGGCCCGTTCAAATATGTGATCGCCACGCCGGTGTTCCATCGCTGGCATCACACCGCGCTCGAGGAGGGTGGCGACACCAATTTCGCCGGCACGTTTCCGCTCTGGGACATTCTCTTCGGGACATTCCGCATGCCCGAAGGCAAGCTTCCGGATGATTACGGCGTCGACGCAGAGCAGGGCGTGCCGGCCGAAATCGGCGGACAGCTGGCCTATCCGTTCCGTCATTGACCGGACTGCGCGCGCATGAGTGCTGAGACCGCAACCATCCCACAGGCGCGGGCCTCGGTGTTCGCCGAAGTCCCGGCCTGGTTCTGGATGGCGTGCGGCGTCTATGCGTTGCTGCTGGTCGTCGGCGACAGGCTGCTCGCCGATTCCGACACCTACTGGCAGATTACCGTCGGTCGGTGGATCCTCGACCACCGCGCATTGCCGTCGGTCGATATCTATTCCTTCACCAAAGCGGGTGAGCCTTGGGTGTCGTCGTCGTGGCTGGCGCAGGTCCTGTTCGCGAAGGCCTACGACCTTGCCGGGTGGACCGGGCCTGCGGTGCTGGCCGCGGCCTGCGGTGCCGCCACCTTCGTGCTGCTCACCGCCATCCTCGGCCGCGCGCTGCCGGCAATCCATGCGAGCCTGATTGCGCTGGCGGCGCTGGTGCTGACATGCGGGCATCTGCTGGCCCGTCCGCATGTGCTTGCGCTGCCGATCATGATAGTCTGGGCGAACGGCCTGATGTTCGCCAGCGAACGCCGCGAGGCCCCCTCGTTCTGGCTGCTGCCGCTGATCGCGCTCTGGGCCAATCTGCATGGCGGCTTTCTGTTTGGCCTGGTGCTGGCCGGCGCCTTCGCGCTCGATGCGCTGTGGAACGCCGCGCCGGCGCAAAGATTGCCGCTGGCGCTGCGCTGGGCCGCATTCGGCCTCGGCGCGGTGGCCGCGTGCAGCGTGACGCCCTATGGCTGGGGGACGATCCTCGCCTCGCTCAGGATTCTCAGCCTCGGTGAACTGCTGCATCTCATCACGGAGTGGATGCCGGCGAGTTTCAGCCACGTCGATGCGTTCGAGCTGGCCATTCTCGGCCTGATCGGCGGGGCGCTCTATTGCGGGGTGAAGCTGCCGCTGCCGCGGATCGCCCTGGCGCTGGGCCTGCTGCACATGGCGCTATCCCATGTCAGGAATCTCGAGCTCTTCGCCCTGCTGTTGCCGCTGGCTGTGCTGACGCCGGTGGCAACCCAGTTCGGCCTGCGTGCCGCAAGCGTGGTCCGGCTGAAGGCCACGCCGGCCGTGATGCTGATCGCCGTGCTCTGCGCCGCGACCTGGTTCATCGCGGCGCGTCGGGACATGTCGCCGCCGTCGATCCATTCGCCCGCTGCCGCCGTCGACGCGCTGAAGGCGCACAACGTGCAGCGCGTGCTCAATGATCTGCAGTTCGGCGGCTATCTGATCTGGCGCCAGGTGCCGGTGTTCGTCGACGGCCGTGCCGAGCTTTACGGCGAGAAATTCGAGATGGCGTATTACCGTGCGCTCCAGCTCACGGACGTCAACGGCTTCCTCGACCTGCTCAAGACCTACAGAATCGATGCGGTGATGCTCGATCCGGCAACGCCCGCCTCCAAGTTTCTCGATCACATCGATGGATGGCAGCGCCTCTACGCCGACGATCGCGTGGTGGTGCATGTGCGTGGTGCCGGCTAGGCGGCGGTCCGCGGGGGCATTTTTCCGCGGGATCACCGGGCCGTTGGTCGATCCGTTCCAGAAGTCGTGACATCCGCGCAATTCAGCGGTCGATTTTTGCTCTTCTTAAATGAATTGCCGTCAGATTTGCCTGCGTCGGGCGCCGGTCCGCTGCGTATCGCTTTTGCCGGCTTGTTAACGTCCCGGGGTAAGGTATGTCGTTTCAATTCCAGCGTATTGGCGCCGTCGCGCGCATTGGATTCATCTCGCTGGCCGCAGCCGTTCTGCTGTGGCCCGCATTCGCAACGGCCGCGCCGGATCCGGACCGGATTGCGGTCAATGTCGATCAGGCCAAGCTCGTCAAGCTGCCCGGCGGCATTTCCACCATCGTGGTCGGCAACCCGCTGATCGCCGACGTCACCCTGCAGAATGGCGGCGTTGTCGTCGTGACCGGCAAGGGCTACGGCGCGACCAACTTCATCGCACTCGACCGCACCGGCCAGGTGCTGGTGGATCGCCAGATCCAGGTCGAAGGTCCGACCGACCAGCTTGTCACCGTCTATCGCGGCGTCGATCGCGAGACCTACAGCTGCATGCCGGTCTGCCAGCGTCGCATCACCCTCGGCGACGGCGAGACCTACTTCAAGTCGACCATGGACCAGGCCGGCTCGCTCAACAGCCAGGCCTCCGGCTCGGGCGCGGCCGCGAAGCCGCAGAACTAGCGCGTGTCCGCGCCGGCGCTTCGCACGCCGGGGCAGCCGCCTGCCGCAGGCGGTTCATCCGACATGGTTAAGAAAGGCCTGACGGATCGGGTGGCCCTGTCTCGATCCGGCGAAATACTTCGACAATGAGTCTTGGGTAGTTGTTGCCGCCATGTTGATCCGGGGTCGTTGATGCCGCTACCCGCTCATTTTTTCACGCGCCTCCTCCATCGCTTTCGCAGAAACCGCCGTGGCGCGACCGCGGTCGAATTCGCGATGGTCGCGCCGCTGTTTTTCGGACTGCTGTTTGCGATCATCGAAGTGGCGATGATCTTCTTTCGCGAGCCAGGTGCTGGAGACGGTGACGCAGGATTCTGCGCGCATGATCATGACCGGTCAGGCGCAGGGCGCAAGCTATACCCAGCAGCAGTTCAAGAACTACGTCTGCGGCCAGGTCAACCCGCTGTTCGATTGCGCCAATGGCATATCGGTCGACGTGCGCAGCTACCCCGCGGCGACGGGCTTCAGCAGCGTCAACATCGCGCCTCCAATCGATTCCAACAACGCATTCATTCCGGCCATGAAATGGTGTCCCGGCAAGGACGGCGACGTCGTGGTGGTCCGGCTGTTCTATCAGTGGCCGCTGTTCGTCACCAAGCTTGGCTTCAATGTCGCCAACCTCGCCAATGGCAAGCGGCTGCTGACCGCGACCGCGACATTCAAGAATGAGCCATCCGGGACTGCCGGGGCGACATGCTCATGAGCAACGTCATGAAAACCCAGGCAGCGGCCTTGCTGCGCTCCGTCGCGGCCCTGTGCAATGACCGCCGGGGCCTTGCCGCCGTCGAGTTCGCTTTCGTCCTGCCGCTGATGCTGGTGCTGTTCTTCGGCACCGTCGAGTTTTCATCCGGTGTCGCGGTCGACCGCAAGGTCACGCTTATGGCGCGCGCCGCGTCGGACCTGACCTCGCAGTCGACGCAGGTGGTGGATGCCGACCTGCAGAACTTCTTCAGTGCCAGCGTGGGCATCATGACGCCGTACGATCCGACGCCGACCAAGGTCACCTTGTCGGAGATCTACGTCGATGCCTCGAAGGTCGCGCGGATCCAGTGGAGCAAGGCGGGGGTGATGGCCACGGGCGCCACGCAGGCCACATTGACGGCCTCGAGCCGCAGCCAGGGTGATGTCGTGACCAGCGTCGTTCCGGCGGCGCTGCTGGTTGCGGGCACCTATCTGATCTTCAGCGAAGTCAGCTACAAATACGTTCCGACGGTCGGCTATGTGATGGCCAAGAGCGGCATCAATCTCACCGATGTCGCCTTCACAAGGCCGCGGCAGTCGGTTTGCGTGTTCTACGCCCCGACGTCCGCCACCATGCCGACGACCTGCTCGACCTATTAGAGCTTTCGAACGACGCGGACGCCGGTTGGCAATCCAGACAAAAAGGGCCGCACCCGAAGGTGCGGCCCTTGATGCTTTAGCGACAATTTCCTGGAGCTTCGCGCTCCCGGGAGATCGGCTTATCCGGCGGCGCGCAGATTGTCGGCCGAGGATTTGCCGGAACGGCGGTCAGCCACGATCTCGTAGGAGATCTTCTGGCCTTCACGCAGAGTGCCAAGGCCGGCGCGCTCGACTGCACTGATGTGCACGAACACGTCGTTCCCGCCTTCATCCGGCTGGATGAAGCCGTAGCCCTTGGTCGCGTTAAACCACTTCACGGTTCCCATGCTCACGTGGGTAGTCCCTTCTCAGATATACAAGTTCAAGACCCGCTGATCGGCGGGGTGGTGAGATCGAATTTTTGGAAGGGTCGTCAGCGTCTGAACCGGCTGTACCGGTATTGGCTAATGTCGTCCGGCCGAAAATCGATGGGTAGGATATTATTCGATAGAAGGCTTCAAAACAATCCTGAAAACAATCCTGACGTGCGCGATTTTTTGGCCGGCGCAGCCGCCGGCCAATTGTGCGCAGGACATCAGGACGTCATGCCCGCAGCGGTTGCAATACCCCGCTTATCGGCGGCGGAACTGGCCGCCGCGCTGGGCTCCGCCCCGCGGCGGGCCGCCGGGCGCGCCGCTCGGACGTTCGTCCTTGTGCCGGAAGATCAGGCGCCCCTTTTCGAGATCGTAGGGCGACATTTCGATCGTAACGCGGTCGCCGGCCAGCGTCTTGATGCGGTTTTTCTTCATCTTGCCGGCGGTGTAGGCGACGATCTCGTGCCCGGCATCGAGTTGCACCCGGTAACGAGCGTCGGGGAGGATTTCGGTCACCAGTCCTTCGAACTGGATCAGCTCTTCCTTAGCCATATGTTTCTCCAGATCGAGCGACGGCTAGTGCTTCGGTCGGTTGTTGCGGTTGGATTGCGGATTCGGCCGGCTCTCGCGATGCAAGAAGGCGACGCCCTGAATGCCTTCGCTGTTGCCGGCCTGCGACGGACGCGGCGACTCGCCCCGGCTCGTCTGCGGCGCGCCATTATTACCACCTCGACGGCGGCGGCGGCGAGGGCCTTTTGCGCCCGGAGCGGCCTCATTCCCACGGACATTGTGCGCACGGGGCGCAGAGCGGCCGCCCCGGTGCGGGTGGGTGGCCTGCGCCGGCCCGGCGGCCTCGCGGCCGCCAGAGGAGCTGCCTTGCGTGCGGCGGTCTTCCCGCGGCACGGTAATCCGGATCAGCCGCTCGATATCGCGCAGATAGCCCATCTCCTCGGCACCGGCGATCAGCGAGATCGCGACGCCGTCGGCGCCGGCGCGCGCCGTGCGGCCGATGCGGTGGACGTAGGTCTCCGGGATATTGGGCAGGTCGAAATTCACCACGTGGCTGACGCCGTCGACGTCGATGCCGCGGGCGGCGATATCGGTCGCCACCAGCGTGCGGATCTCGCCGGAACGGAACGCCGCCAGCGTGCGCTCGCGGTGGTTCTGCGACTTGTTGCCGTGGATCGCATTGGCCTCGATGCCGGCCTTGGCAAGGCTTTTCACCACCTTGTCGGCGCCGTGCTTGGTGCGGGTGAAGACCAGGGCGCGGTTGACCGGCTCCTGCTTCAGCAACTGGGCGAGAACCGTCGGCTTGGCCGCGAAATCGACCTGGATCGCGCGCTGGGCGATGCGATCCACCGTCGAGGCCACCGGCGTCACCGCCACGCGGGCCGGGTCGCGCAGCATCGCCTCGGCGAGCTCGGCGATGTCCTTGGGCATGGTGGCCGAGAAGAACAGCGTCTGGCGCCGGATCGGCAGCTTGGCGATGATTTTCCGGATGTCGTTGATGAACCCCATGTCGAGCATGCGGTCGGCTTCATCGAGCACCAGGAACTCGACCTGGTTGAGCTTCAGCCCGTTGCTCTGCACGAGATCGAGCAGGCGGCCGGGGGTGGCGACCAGCACCTCGACGCCCTGCATCAGGGAGCGGACCTGGCGGCCCATCGGCACGCCGCCGATGGCGAGCGCCGAGGACAGCCGGATGTGGCGGCCATAGGTGTTGAAACTGTCGAGGATCTGCCCGGACAGTTCGCGGGTCGGCGAGAGCACCAGCACGCGGCAGCTCTTGGGCTGCGGGCGGACGCGGTTCTCGAGCAGCCGGTGCAGGATCGGCAGCGCGAAGGAGGCGGTCTTGCCGGTACCGGTCTGGGCGATGCCGACGACGTCGCGGCCGGCAAGGGCTAGCGGGATGGTCTGGGCCTGGATGGGGGTCGGCGTGAGATAATTTTCTTCTCGGAGCGCGCGGGCGATGGGATCGGCGAGGCCGAAATCCTGAAAGGAGGTCAAAAGGTGGTTCTTTCCATAAAAGCCGTCGTCGTCCCGGCCCATATCGGCCGGAAGCGTGTGAAGGCATTCGGGGACACCCGCGTGTCTGGGGCGTCAAGCTGGGTTAGCTGAAAGGCGAGCCAGAAGCCGCTTGGGGCAGCTTGAACACGCAGCTCGCGAAGGCACCGCGACTCTCGCGGGCATGGCGAGGATATGGACCAGGAACTGGGCGGTTTCAAGATGAGATTGCCGTCTTTGGTGCCCGGAGTTCGCTGAACCATCGCGCAAACTGTCACAAATCGATGCCGGAAATTTAGCCAACGCGGCGATTTTGCCTACAGAATAATCTGATTGCTCTTTCGGCAGTCAAGTTGGCGGCTCAATGATTGAGCAGTCGGCTTCCGTATTTGCCCGGAACCGATGAAATTATCTAACCGGTTCATCGGCTTACAGGGGCTGCGCACCGTGGCACAGTTCTTGCGATTCCCTTAACCGCAGGCGGCCAAGCGGCCGTTCGCAGCGTTCCACGCCTGCGTCAGGGAGACGACATTTCATGCTTACTCAGCTTTCTCACAAAATAACGACGATGACCCGCCGCCGCGCGCTCGCGGCGACGGCCGGCCTGGTTTTGGGTCTGGCTGCGTCCTCGTCCCTCGCGCCCGCGCAAGCGGCCGACGACACCATCAAGGTTGGCATCCTTCACTCGCTGTCGGGCACCATGGCCATCAGCGAAACCACGCTGAAGGACACGATCCTTTTCCTGATCGACGAGCAGAACAAGAAGGGCGGCGTGCTCGGCAAGAAGCTCGAGCCCGTCGTGGTCGACCCCGCTTCGAACTGGCCGCTGTTCGCCGAAAAGGCCCGCGAGCTGATCACCAAGGACAAGGTCGCGGTCGTGTTCGGCTGCTGGACCTCGGTGTCGCGCAAATCCGTGCTCCCGGTGTTCAAGGAGCTGAACAACATCCTGTTCTACCCGGTACAGTATGAGGGCGAGGAGTCCGAGCGCAACGTGTTCTACACCGGCGCGGCGCCGAACCAGCAGGCGATCCCGGCGGTCGACTATCTGATGAAGGAAGAGAAGGTGAAGCGCTGGGTGCTGGCCGGCACCGACTACGTCTATCCGCGCACCACCAACAAGATCCTGGAAGCCTATCTGAAGTCGAAGGGCGTCGCCCAGGACGACATCATGATCAACTACACGCCGTTCGGTCACTCCGACTGGCAGACGATCGTGGCCGACATCAAGAAGTTCGGCTCGGCCGGCAAGAAGACCGCGGTGGTCTCCACCATCAACGGCGACGCCAACGTTCCGTTCTACAAGGAACTCGGCAACCAGGGTATCAAGGCGACCGAGATCCCGGTGGTCGCGTTCTCGGTCGGCGAGGAAGAGCTCGCCGGCATCGACACCAAGCCGCTGCTCGGCCATCTCGCCGCCTGGAACTACTTCGAGTCGATCAAGACCCCGGCGAACGAGAAGTTCATCAAGGAGTGGCAGGCCTACACCAAGAACCCGAAGCGCGTGACCAACGATCCGATGGAAGCGCACTACATCGGCTTCAACATGTGGGTGAAGGCGGTCGAGAAGGTGAAGTCGACCGATCCGGACAAGGTGATCGATGCGCTTCCCGGCATCGAGGCGCCGAACCTGACCGGCGGCGTGTCGCAGATGCTGCCGAACCACCACATCACCAAGCCGGTGTTCATCGGCGAGATCAAGGGCAACGGCCAGTTCGACGTGGTCTGGAAGACCCCGGGCCTGGTGGCCGGCGACGCCTGGTCGAAGGAGCTCGAGGGCTCCAAGGACCTGATCGGCGATTGGGTCGGCAAGAAGTGCGGCAACTTCAACACCAAGACCAACAAGTGCGGCGGCCAGGGTTCCTGACAACAGGGCTCCTGAGCTCCTGACCTGAACAACGACACAACGCAACCATCCAAGAACCTGGAGAAGGCGGCACAGCTCGCCGCCTTCTCCTCACACTCCTGCCGGGGTACTGACGTGTTCGCCAATTGTATTGATCGTTTTCGTGCGCTGTTTCTCTCGATCCTGCTGCTGAGCTGCCTCACAGTGCCGGCGCTGGCTGGTCCGTTCGAGGATTCAGTCGCCAAATTCGCCAATGACGAGTTCTCCGACACCGAGGCGGCGATCGGCGAGGTCGCCGCGTCGGGCAATGTGCTGGCCTCGCCCATCATCAGCGCGCTGCAGGACGGCCGGCTCTCGGCCGATCCCGACAGCAAGAAGGTCTTCATCACGCGGACCGACGGCAAGATTGTCGACGCCACCACCGGTGCTGCGGTCGACAAGCTGCCCGACAACGCCGCCGCCGTCCGCCTCAACAACCGCCTGCGCCGCACCGTGGAGGCTGCGCTCGGCGGCCTGACGCTGCTGTCGCCGGATCCGGCCAAACGCCTCGCCGCCGCGCAGTCGGTGTTCAAGAGCCACGAGGAGAATTTGCTGCCGACGGTGGAGGCTGCGCTCGCCAAGGAGAACGTCAAGTCGGTCAAGCAGGCCTTCGCCGAGGCGCGCGCCGCCATCATCCTGTTCAAGTCGGACGCATCCGACAGCGACAAGCTCGACGCCGTCGCCGTGGTCAAGGCGCGCGGCGATCAGGAGGCGCTGGCGCTGCTCACCGGCCTCGGCGCCGACCAGCCACCGCTGGTCGCCAACGCGGCCGCGAGTGCGGTGTCCTCGATCCAGAGCAATCTGGCGATGTGGTCGATGGTGCAGAATGCCTGGTACGGCCTGTCGCTCGGCTCGGTGCTGCTGCTCGCCGCGATCGGGCTTGCCATCACCTTCGGCGTGATGGGCGTCATCAACATGGCGCATGGCGAGATGGTGATGCTCGGGGCCTACACCACCTTCGTGGTGCAGGAGGTGATCCGCAGCCGCTATCCTGCGCTGTTCGACTATTCGCTGCTGATCGCGGTGCCGCTCGCCTTCCTGGTCGCCGGCTTGATCGGTGTCGTGATCGAACGCACCATCATCCGCTTCCTCTACGGCCGTCCGCTGGAGACGCTGCTCGCGACCTGGGGCCTGTCGCTGGTGTTGCAGCAGGCGGTGCGCACCGCGTTCGGCCCGACCAACCGCGAGGTCGGCAACCCCTCCTGGATGAGCGGTGCCTTTGAGCTCGGCCAGATCACCATCACCTATAACCGGCTGTGGATCCTCTGCTTCACGCTCGCGGTGTTTGCCATCCTGCTGGCGATGCTGCGCTACACCGCGCTTGGCCTGGAGATGCGCGCGGTGACCCAGAACCGCCGCATGGCGGCCTCGATGGGGATCGCCACCTCGCGCGTCGACGCGCTGACCTTCGGCCTCGGCTCGGGGATCGCCGGCATTGCCGGCGTGGCGCTGTCGCAGATCGACAATGTCAGCCCGAATCTCGGCCAGAGCTACATCATCGACAGCTTCATGGTCGTGGTGTTCGGTGGCGTCGGCAATCTCTGGGGCACCTTGGTCGGCGCCTTCACGCTCGGCATCGCCAACAAGTTCCTCGAGCCTGTCGCGGGCGCGGTGCTCGGCAAGATCGCGATCCTGGTGCTGATCATCCTGTTCATCCAGAAGCGGCCGCGCGGCCTGTTCGCGCTCAAGGGTCGGGCGGTGGAAGCATGACGCCGCACATCCTCACCCGTTCGCTCGACCGCGCGGCGACCGCGTTCGTCCTGATCGTCGCCGCGATCGGCGTGCTGATCCCGCTATCGAACCTGCTGCTGCCGCAGGGCTCGATGTTCCAGGTGCCGACCTATCTGGTCGCGCTGTGGGGCAAATATGTCTGCTACGCCATCCTCGCGCTCTCGATCGATCTGATCTGGGGCTATTGCGGCATCCTCTCGCTCGGCCACGGTGCGTTCTTCGCGCTGGGCGGCTACGCGATGGGGATGTACCTGATGCGCCAGATCGGCAGCCGCGGCGTCTACGGCAATCCGATCCTGCCCGACTTCATGGTGTTCCTGAACTGGAGCAAGCTGCCCTGGTACTGGTACGGCTTCGACCAGTTCTGGTTCGCCGCACTGATGGTGCTGCTGGTGCCGGGTCTGCTCGCCTTCTGCTTCGGCTGGCTCGCCTTCCGCTCGCGCGTCACCGGCGTGTATCTGTCGATCATCACGCAGGCGATGACCTATGCGCTGCTGCTGGCGTTCTTCCGCAACGATTTCGGCTTCGGCGGCAATAACGGGCTGACCGACTTCAAGGACATCATCGGCTTCAACGTGCAGGCCGAAGGCACCCGCGCGGCGCTGTTCCTGCTGAGCTGCCTTGCGCTGATCATCGCGTTCCTGATCTGCCGCGCGATCGTGACCTCGAAGCTCGGCAAGGTCCTGATCGCAGTACGTGACGCCGAAAGCCGGACCCGTTTCCTTGGCTATCGTGTCGAATCCTACAAGCTGTTCGTGTTCACGCTGTCGGCCTGCATGGCCGGCGTCGCCGGTGCGCTGTACGTGCCGCAGGTCGGCATCATCAATCCCAGCGAGTTCGCGCCCGCCAACTCGATCGAGGCGGTGATCTGGGTCGCGGTCGGCGGCCGCGGCACGCTGATCGGCGCGGCGCTCGGCGCCGTCGTCGTCAACTATGCCAAGACGTTCTTCACCTCGGGGCCGCTTGCACCGTACTGGCTGTTCATGCTGGGCGCGCTGTTCATCCTGGTCACGCTGCTGTTGCCCAAGGGCATCGTCGGTACCTTCAACGCCTGGTGGGAGCCGCTGAAAGCGCGGCGCAACTCACCCGACGCCGAGAGTGCCGCGCGCGAAGACGGCATCGGCGCACCGAACCCGGCGGAGTAGGCAGATGAACGTCATGGACACCCGCGCCACCTCGGCCATGCTCTACCTCGACGGCGTGCATGTCTCGTTCGACGGCTTCCACGCCATCAACAATCTGTCGCTGGCGCTCGAACCCGGCGAGATGCGGGCCATCATCGGCCCGAACGGCGCCGGCAAGACCACGATGATGGACATCATCACCGGCAAGACCAAGCCGGACGAGGGCACCGTGCTGTTCGACGGCACCGTCGACCTGACCCGCCTCGACGAGACCCGTATCGCCGAGCTCGGCATCGGCCGCAAATTCCAGAAGCCGACGGTGTTCGAGAGCCAGACCGTGCAGGACAATCTCCTGCTCGCGCTCAATGTCGATCATTCCGTGCGCGGCACGCTGTTCTGGCGCGGCAGCAAGGCCGAGTCCGAGCGCATCGACAAGGTGCTCGAGACCATCCGCCTGACCGATGCGCGCAACCGCCTCGCCGGCAGCCTGTCGCACGGCCAGAAGCAGTGGCTCGAGATCGGCATGCTGCTGGCGCAGGACCCGAAGGTGCTGCTGGTCGACGAGCCGGTCGCCGGCATGACCGATGTCGAGACCCATCTCACGGCCGAGCTCCTCAAGGAGATCAACAGGAACCACACCATCATGGTGGTCGAGCACGACATGACCTTCGTGCGCGAGCTTGGCGTCAAGGTGACCTGCCTGCATGAGGGCTCGGTGCTCGCCGAAGGTTCGATTGACCAGGTGTCGTCGAACGAGCGGGTGGTCGAAGTGTATCTGGGGCGCTAGGGCGATGCTGAAGATCGACAACATCAATCTCTATTACGGTGCGGCGCAGGCGCTGCGCGGCGTGTCGCTGACCGCCGAACCGGGCAAGGTCACCTGTGTGCTCGGCCGCAACGGCGTCGGCAAGACTTCGCTGCTGCGCGCCATGGTCGGCCAGTATCCGATCGCTTCCGGCACGATCAATTTCGACGGCAAGGACATCACCGCGCTAAAGCCCTATGAGCGGGCGCGGCGCGGCATCGGCTTCGTGCCACAGGGCCGCGAGATCTTTCCGCTGCTGACGGTGGAGGAAAACCTCAAGACCGGATTCGGTCCGCTGAAGCGCGAAGACCGCAACATTCCCAACGACGTGTTCTCGCTGTTTCCGGTGTTGGAGACCATGCTGGGCCGCCGCGGCGGCGACCTTTCCGGCGGCCAGCAGCAGCAGCTTGCGATCGGCCGCGCGCTGGTGATGCGGCCAAAGCTCCTGCTGCTCGACGAGCCGACCGAGGGCATCCAGCCCTCGATCATCAAGGATATCGGCCGCGCCATCTCCTATCTGCGCAATCTCGGCAACATCGCCATCGTGCTGGTCGAACAATATCTCGACTTTGCCTGCGAACTCGGCGACAGTTTTGCCGTGATGGACCGGGGTGCGGTGAAATATGCCTGCGACCGCGCAAGCCTCGATCCCGCCGAGATCAGCCGCCAGATGGCGCTGTGAACAGGATGTGACGCCGCCTGTCGTGGCGCGCGAAGGGAGCGTCGGGGGAATGCGGACCGGGATCGCAGGCGCGGCAGCGGCGACGTTTGCGGCAAACCGCGCCCAGGGTGCGGTCCGGTTCGGCGTGCATCTGAAAGACGGCGCCACCCGCCGCGGCGACCTGCATGAGTCCGGCTCGCTGCGCGTCCGCTTCCCATCGCCGGAGGACGACGGTCTCTCGGCCATGTTCGTCAACACCGCCGGCGGCGTTGCCGGCGGGGATCGCTTCGAGATCGCGGTCGCGGCCGGCGAGGGCGCGCGTTTGACGCTGACCACCGCGGCGGCTGAGAAAGTCTACCGTGCACCGGCAGCGGCGGCACGGCTCGACATCGCGCTGACCGTTGCCGCAGGCGCGCATCTCGCCTGGCTGCCGCAGGAAACCATCCTGTTCGACCGTGCCCGCATTCACCGCGGCTTCGACATCGACCTTGCCGAGGGTGCCTCGCTCCTGCTCTGCGAGATCGTGGTGTTCGGCCGCGCCGCGATGGGCGAGACCATGCGCCACGGCGAGTTCGTCGACCGCTGGCGGATGCGCCGTGGCGGCAAGCTGGTGTTCGCCGAGACCGTCAGGCTCGACGGCGAGATCGGCGAGAAGCTCGCGCGACCCGCGATCGCGGGCGGCGGCTGCGCGATCGGCACGGCGCTGATCGTGCCGGGTGACGAAGCCTTGGTCGAGCGCATCCGCGAGGCGTCGGAAAGCTTCGGCGGCGAGGTCGGCATCTCCGCCTGGAATGGCTTTGCAATGGCCCGCTTCTGTGCCCAAGATGCGGCCCGGCTGCGCGCTGACATGATGACGGTGCTCGGCCGCGCCTCCACTGTCCCGCTGCCGCGGCTTTGGCTCAACTAATCCTTTCAACGCTTTCAGAGTGCTCGCATGAATTTGTCTCCCCGCGAAAAGGACAAGCTCCTGGTTTCGATGGCGGCCATGGTGGCGCGGCGCCGGCTCGAGCGCGGCGTCAAGCTGAACCATCCCGAAGCCGTCGCGTTGATCACCGACTTCATCGTCGAGGGCGCGCGCGACGGCCGCACCGTCGCCGAGCTGATGCAGGCCGGCGCCAAGGTCCTGACCCGCGCGCAGGTGATGGATGGCATCCCGGAGATGATCCACGACATCCAGGTCGAGGCGACATTCCCCGACGGCACCAAGCTCGTCACCGTGCACGAGCCGATCCGATAGCCACGAGCGTCATTCCGGGGCGGCCGAAGGCAGAACCCGGAATCCAGAGATTGTTGATCGAGATTCCGGATTCACGCTTCGCGTGCCCCGGAATGACAGGAGAGACGAATGATCCCCGGCGAACTCTTCATCAAGGACGGCGAGATCGAGCTCAATGCCGGCCGCAAGACCGTGACGCTCTCGGTCGCCAACACCGGCGATCGTCCGATCCAGGTCGGCTCGCATTACCACTTCTTCGAGACCAACCCGGCGCTGAAATTCGACCGCAAGAAAGCCCGCGGCATGCGCCTCGACATCGCCGCCGGCACCGCCGTCCGCTTCGAACCCGGCCAGACCCGCGACGTCCAGCTCGTCGCACTCGCCGGCAAGCGCGTGATCTACGGCTTTCGCGCCGAGGTGAAGGGGAAGCTGTAGCGCCATGCTTCCCGCTGTCCGCATGGTCTCCGAAGCTGCCGAGCTTGCCGCGCACCGTCATAACGGGATGGCGCGCAAGGGGCGGGGGAGTGAGCCTTACATCAACCATCTCGCCGAGGTCGCGAATCTGCTCGCGCAGGTCACTAACGGCACCGATGCCGAACTGGTGGCTGCCGGCTGGCTGCACGACACCATCGAGGACACCGAGACCACGCGCGAGGAGCTCGCGCAGAAGTTCAGCGCGCGCGTTGCCGATCTCGTTGTCGAGTGCACCGATGACATGAGCCTGCCAAAGCCTGCCCGCCGGCAAAAGCAGATCGAGGATGCTCCGCACAAATCTCCCGGTGCAAAGCTGATCAAGATCGCCGACAAGATCAGCAATATCGGCGCGCGGATCGTGCCGCATCCGAGCAAGGACGAGCGCGATGATCTCGCCGACTATGCGGCCTGGGCCGACAAGGTCGTTGCCGGTTGCCGGGGCATCAATCCGCGGCTCGACCGCATTTTCGACGACACGATTGCGCGTGCCAAGGCCGCGCTGACTGAAACTGGGGGCTGACATGTCCGTGAAGATCAAGCGTTCCGTCTATGCCGACATGTTCGGCCCGACCACCGGCGACAGGGTTAGGCTTGCCGACACCGATCTGATCATCGAGGTCGAGAAGGATCTCACCACCTATGGCGAGGAGGTGAAGTTCGGCGGCGGCAAGGTGATCCGCGACGGCATGGGGCAGTCGCAGGTGACCAACGCGCAAGGCGCCGCGGATACTGTCATCACCAACGCGCTGATCGTCGATCACTGGGGAATCGTGAAGGCCGACGTCGCGATCAAGGAGGGCATGATCGCGGCGATCGGCAAGGCCGGCAATCCCGACATCCAGCCCAACGTCACCATCGTGATCGGTCCCGGTACCGACGTGATCGCGGGCGAGGGCAAGATCCTCACCGCCGGCGGTTTCGACAGCCACATCCATTTCATCTGCCCGCAGCAGATCGAGCACGCGCTGATGTCTGGCGTCACCTCGATGCTCGGCGGCGGCACCGGTCCGTCGCACGGCACCTTCGCCACCACCTGCACGCCTGGCCCTTGGCACATGGGGCGGATGATCCAGTCGTTCGACGCCTTCCCGGTCAACCTCGGCATCTCCGGCAAGGGCAACGCCTCGCGTCCGGCGGCGCTGGTCGAGATGATCAAGGGCGGCGCCTGCGCGCTGAAGCTGCATGAGGACTGGGGTACCACGCCGTCGGCGATCGACACCTGTCTCTCGGTTGCCGACGACTACGACGTCCAGGTGATGCTGCATTCGGACACGCTGAACGAATCCGGCTTCGTCGAGGATACGGTGAAGGCGTTCAAGGGCCGCACCATCCATGCCTTCCACACCGAGGGCGCCGGCGGCGGCCATGCGCCGGATATCATCAAGATTGCCGGGCTGAAGAACGTGCTGCCGTCCTCGACCAATCCGACCCGGCCGTTCACCCGCAACACCATCGACGAGCATCTCGACATGCTGATGGTGTGCCATCACCTCGATCCGTCGATCGCCGAAGACCTCGCCTTCGCCGAGAGCCGGATCCGCAAGGAGACCATCGCCGCCGAGGACATCCTGCACGATCTCGGCGCGCTCTCGATGATGTCGTCGGACTCGCAGGCGATGGGCCGGCTCGGCGAGGTCATCATTCGCACCTGGCAGACCGCCGACAAGATGAAGAAGCAGCGCGGGTCGCTGCCGCAGGACAAGGGCAACGACAACGACAATTTCCGCGTCAAGCGCTACATCGCCAAATACACCATCAACCCCGCGATTGCGCACGGCGTGTCGAAGCTGATCGGCTCCGTCGAGAAGGGCAAGATGGCCGACCTCGTGCTGTGGTCGCCGGCGTTCTTCGGCGTCAAGCCGGATTGCATCATCAAGGGCGGCTCGATCGTGGCGGCGCCGATGGGCGATCCCAACGCCTCGATCCCGACGCCGCAGCCGGTGCATTACCAGCCGATGTTCGCCGCCTTCGGCAAATCGCTCACCGCATCCTCGGTGGTGTTCACCTCGAAGGCCGCGGCGAGCGGCGGTCTCGCCCGCAAGCTCGGCACAGCCAAGAAGCTCTATGCGGTGCAGAACACCCGCGGCAAGATCTCCAAGAAGAGCATGATCCACAACGACGCGACGCCCGAGATCGAGGTCGATCCCGAGACCTATGAGGTACGCGCAGACGGCGAGCTGCTGACCTGCGCGCCGGCCGAGGTGCTGCCCATGGCACAGCGCTATTTTATGTTCTAAAACCCGTCCCGGTAACCAGAGCGTTTTCGAGCGAAGTGGATTTCCGGTTCGCGGAAAGAAAACGCGTCAAAACAAGACTCAAGCCAAAACAGAAAACCGGGAGGAACTTCCGTGATTTACGTCGTTGCTACGCTGACCATCAAGCCCGAGACCCGCGCCGAATTCATTGCTGCGGCGACGGCCTGCATCAAAGAAACCCGCAAGGAGCCCGGCAACATCGCTTACGATCTGCATGAGAGCGTCACCGACCACAGCAAGATGGTGTTCGTCGAGCAGTGGGAGAACGCGGAGGCGCTGGTGCCGCATCGCACCGCCGAGCACATGAAGACGTTCGGCCGGGTCGCGGTGAAATGCATGGCCGCGCCGCCGAAGATCGAGGTGATCACGCCCGAGAAGGTCGACGTCCGCTAACGAGAAAAAGAAGGGAGATAATCCATGATCTATGTCATCGCCACCACGCCGATGAAGCCGGAGAACAAGGACGACTTCATCAAGGGGCACAAGGCCTGCACGGTCGAGACCCGCAAGGAGAAGGGTTGCATCTCCTATGACGGCAATGTCAGCGTCAACGATCCCAACCTCTATGTGGTGGTCGAGCGCTGGGAGAGCCGCGAGGATCTCAACGGCCATGCCAGGGCGCCGCACATGAAGGTATGGCGCGAATATTCCGCTAACATGAAGACCGGGCCGACGGTGATCGAGATCATCAGCGACGCCAAGGTCGAGAAGCTCTGAGGCATCGATGATCCGCGCCACCAAAGTCCTGGGACAGCACCGCTGGAAGGAACCGCCAGCCGATACCGTCGTGCTAGATTTCGACGACCGGCACCGGCGGCGGATGGTGATGTCAGGGACGCGCGGGCTCGAATTCCTGCTTGATCTCGAAAACGCCGTCGCGCTGCGCGGCGGCGATGCGCTGGTGCTGGAGGACGGCCGCCTCGTCGAGGTGGTCGCAGCTCCCGAGCCGCTGGCGGAAATCCGGGGCAGCGATCCGCATCATCTGATCCGGGTCGCCTGGCATCTCGGCAACCGTCATCTGCCGACGCAGATCATGCCGAAGGGATTGCGCATCCGCAGGGATCACGTGATCGAGGCGATGGTGAAGGGGTTAGGGGCCCGTGTGATCGAGATTGAGGCGCCGTTCGATCCCGAGGGCGGCGCCTATACCGAGCATGCGCATGCCGACGAGCACGCGCATGGTCACACCGGGCACGATCATGCCCACAGCCATGCCCATGATCACGGCCACCACCATGGCCATGATCATGGGCCTGCCCATGACCACGACCATCATCATGATGAGCATTGCGAGCATGCTCATCATCACCACGATCACTCCCATGCTCATGACCACAAATGAGCCTGATCCCGCCGCGCTGCGCGGCGGGATGGCGGAGGACGAGGCGGCCGCGCTGTACCGGCTGATGACATGGCTGTCGCCGTCCTTTCCGGTGGGGGCGTTCGCCTATTCCAGCGGCATCGAATGGGCGGTCGAGGCCGGCGACATCACGGATGCCGCGTCGCTGCGCGGCTGGCTCGCCGCGATGCTTTCCGACGGCAGCGGATTTTGCGACGCTGTGTTTCTCGCGCAGAGTTTTCGTGCGGCGTTGCAGCCCAATCATGCCGGGCTGGAGCAGGTCGCCGAGCTTGCCGCGGCCTTCGTGCCGTCGCGCGAGCGGCAGCTCGAGACCACGACGCAGGGGCGCGCCTTCATCGAGATCGCCCGTGCCGCGTGGAATTCGCCCGGCCTCGACGCGATGATTGCGGCTTGCAACGGCCCTGTCGTCTACCCCGTCGCGGTCGGCATCGTCAGCGCTGCACACGGCATTCGGCTTGCGCCGGCGCTGCACGCCTTCCTGCATGCAGTGACCTCGAACTGGATTTCCGCGGGCAGCCGGCTGATCCCGCTCGGGCAGACCGACAGTCAGCGCGTGTTGGCCGGTCTCGAGCTGGTCGTTGCTGCGACCGCGGCGCGGGCCAATGCGGCCTCGCTCGACGATCTCGGCGGCGCGACCTTTCGCGCCGATCTCGCAAGCCTGCGTCACGAGACGCAATACACGAGGCTGTTCCGGTCATGATGCATCTTCCGCTGTCGTCCCTGCGAAAGCAGGGACCCATAACCACAGGGGGTGGTTGTTGCGGATGGTGTCGGCCACTGGACCCGGTTGAGGGATCACGCGGTATGGGTCCCGGCTTTCGCCGGGACGACAATAGAGGGACTTGTTGATATGCCCACTTCCCACGGCCCACTTCGTGTCGGCGTCGGCGGCCCGGTCGGCTCCGGCAAGACCGCGCTGATGGACCTGCTCTGCAAGTCGATGCGCGAGCGCTACGACATCGCCGCGATCACCAACGACATCTACACCAAATGGGATGCCGAGTTTCTGGTGCGCTCCGGTTCGCTGACGCCGGACCGCATCGCCGGTGTCGAGACCGGCGGCTGTCCGCATACTGCGATCCGCGAGGACGCTTCGATGAATCTCGCCGCGGTTGCCGACATGCGGGCAAAATTCCCCGACCTCGATCTGGTGCTGATCGAATCCGGCGGCGACAATCTGGCGGCGACCTTCTCGCCGGAATTGGCCGATCTGACGATCTACGTCATCGACGTTGCCGCCGGCGACAAGATCCCCTCCAAGGGCGGCCCCGGCATCACGCGATCCGACCTCCTGGTGATCAACAAGATCGATCTCGCACCCCATGTCGGTGCGTCACTCGAGAAGATGGACACCGACGCCAGGCGGATGCGCGGCGAGCGGCCCTTCGTGATGACCAACCTGAAGAAGAGCGACGGCCTCGATCGCATCATCAGCTTCATCGAGACCAAGGGCGGCCTTCGGTCGCAGGGCAAGGTCAAGGCGGGTTAGGCGTTAATCATTGTGGCGGTGCGAACCCTTATCCCGTCATCCCCGCGCAAAGGCTTCGCCTTTATCGCTGGAGGCGCGAGCAGAGCGAGCCTCGAAGGATGAACGGCCACCGGTGGGCCGTTCATCCTTCGAGACGCGCTGCAGGATGACGGTGAGGCACTTGGCTGGATGTCGCTGGCCGCCGCAAAAAAGCTGCGCAATCGCCGGAACAATTTCCAACTTTGCCGATTAGCAACCTTTGGCGCCGCCAAAGACCGCCGGGTGGCGTCGTCGTTAATGCTGCCGACCGGCTCCTGTTGCGGACCGATGATTGCTATTCCATATTCCTTTGCGGCGGGCCTTCATCGCATCCTGATTTGTCGCCGCCCTTGCAGAAGCCAGATGACTTCCGTCCCCTTTCGCCACCCCCTGATTGCCGAGTAAGCGTGTGGTTCGACTGGGCTTCATCGTTGCCTTGATTGCGCTGATCGGAGTTCTGCTCTCCGGTCTTGCCGCCTATCGGGTGCACGATCAGGAGCTCGCGATCGACGGCATCGCGCTGGCGCGGGCGATCGACGTCCATGCCAGCCTGGTGCAGGACCGCCTGACCGAGCGCGAGCTGCTGGCGCGGGTCGCCTCCGGGCTGTTCCGGGCGCCGTCGATGGTGAAGGCCAACATGCTGCAGCCGCTGCGCTCGGCGATCTACGCCTTCAAGACCGATTTCGTCGTCGCCGCCTGGATCGCGCGGCTCAAGCCGGACGAGCTCGCCGCGGCGGAGGCCGAGCTGAAGGCCAATGGCTTCACCAATCCGACGATCCGGGATTTCGACGACCAGGCGCTCGACCTCAAGGCGCTCGACAAGCCGATCAACGTGCTGATGGACGTCGAGCCGCGCAATCCGGAGACCTTGAGCATTCCGGGCCGCGCCTTCGACCGCCACTCGGTGGTGGGCCCGATGCTGGCGCGGGCGATGGCCAACGCCAAGCCGGTGGCCTCCGACCCGGTGCCGCTGTTGCGGCAGAACGGCCCGGTCGGGGTCGTGCTCGCCGCGCCGGTGTTCCAGGAGGGCGCGTCCGAGCCGGCCGGCTTCATCACCTTCTCCTATGAGCTGTCGTCGCTGATGCTGACCAACGATGACAGCTCGCTGTTCGCGGTGGCGTTGAAGGATCCGCGCGACTCCAACGACGAGTTCACCGCCAACGAGCAGGGCATCGTCACCTCGCGCGCGGTGCGCCAGGACGGCCCGCTGCCGTCGATGGTGCGCACGGTGACGTTCGGCGGCCGTGACTGGTCGCTCGACTATTACGCCAAGAGCAACGCCACGGTGCGTGCGCAGCAGACCGCGACCATCGTCGCGGCGATCGGCCTCGCGCTGACCGGCATCGTCTGCGGCCTGTTCGGCTATGTCGCCTATAACAATTTGCGCCTCAGCCGCGAGATCGAGGTCCGCATCGGATTCGAGCGCCGGTTGACCGCCGTGATCGACGAGCTCAACCATCGCGTCAAGAACATCCTCGCGGTGATCCAGTCGATCGTGACCCGCACGCTGCGGCACGGCGCCGATATCGATGTCGCGCGCGAGCTCTTGATCGGGCGCATCCACGCGATGTCGAACGTCGTCACGCTGCTCAGCGAGAGCCAGTGGCAGGGCGTCAAGCTGAAGGGCCTGTTCGAATCGCGCGCGATCCCGCGTGCCGACCGGATCGCGGTGAACGGTCCCGACATCACGGTCAGCGCCCGCGCCGCCCAATCGCTGTCGCTGCTGTTCTTCGAGCTCGCCTCGCATTCCGACGAAGGGCTGTCGCTGGTCGGCAAGCACCCGCACATCGTCGCCAATTGGGAGGTCGTCGGCGAGGATGCGGACTCGGTCTTTCATTTCCGCTGGGAAGAGTTCAACACCAGCCAGGCGACGCGGCGAGCCGACAGTGATTTCGGCCTGATCCTGCTCGACCGCGTCGCGCCCGAGGCGCTCGGCGGCACCGCGAAGCGCTATTTCACCGACGTCTCCTATGTCTATGAACTGACCGCGCCGATGGACACCGTCGTCGACATGACCGAGCGCGACCGCACCGAGCAGTTCTCCGCGCCGCTGCGCCCGGTGAAGAAGTAGCGGCTGCCTCAGGTTGTGTGATCGGATCGACGCGCGGATTGATCGAAATCACGCGCGCAAGCATGCGCCGGCGTCATCGTGACCAATGCCCACTATCAGTAATAGACCGCAACCGATTGTTAAAACTTCGTTGAACATGCTTGGGCATATACCGAGCAGGATACCGTCTGAGGACCCCGATGAGGCTTTGGGTCAGCCTGACCTTGCTCGCGGCAGTTTTGCCGGTAGGGCTGTCGCTTGCCTTGACTCCGGCAGCGCCGCCCGGCGACCCTGCGACTATCCGTGCCAGCTATCGGAGGCCGGACGTCGTTCCGTTCCCGAGCAGCAATCCCTATTCGGAGGCGAAATCCGCGCTTGGGCAACTGCTGTTCTTCGATCCGCTGCTGTCGAGGTCAAAGACACACTCCTGCGCGAGTTGCCACAGGCCATCCCTTTCATGGGCCGATGGCCTTCCGCGCGCCATCGGTGAGGATCCCAAGGGCCTGCCGATCCGCTCGCCGACATTGATCGATGTGGCCTTCTTCGAGCCGCTGGGATGGGACGGCAAGTTCAGGGATCTGGAATCCGTTGCGTTCGGGCCGATCCTCAGTCCGGCGAACCTGAACATGACCGAGCCGGAATTGATTGCGCGACTTTCGGCGATCCCCGGCTATGTCGATGCCTTCGCCCACGCATTCGGAGACGGCGCGATCACGCGGCCGAGGATCGAGGCGTCATTGGCGACCTTCGAGCGCTCCATCGTCGCAGGCGAGGCTCCGTTCGACCGTTGGATCAAGGGCGACGACACCGCCATCAGCAAATCAGCCCAGCACGGCTTTGAGCTTTTCAACGGCAAGGCACGTTGCTCGGCTTGCCACAGCGGCCCGTCGTTTTCCGACGGATCCTTCCAGGATATCGGCACCGCCAAGGGCCATGACATCGGGCGCGGCCGTTTCTTTCCGACCTCGGCGAAGCTGAAATATGCGTTCAAGACGCCGACATTGCGCGACGTCGCGCGCCGCGCGCCCTATATGCACGACGGATCGGTGGCCACGCTGGAAGATGTCATCGAGCTTTACAACAAGGGTGGGATCGATCGGCCGAGCCGATCGCCCGACATCAAGCCGCTGTCCCTGACGGCAGACGAGAAGAACGACCTCATCGCCTTCCTGCAAACCCTGACCGCGACGGCCCCGCCGGTGGCAGGCGTCCCCAAACTGCCGCGCTGACCTCGGCTCAACGCGGTTCAGAACGAGGTTCGTTTCAGGACAGGTGCGGCAGCGCCGCGCCCAGGAGGCCGAGCCCCACGATCACGAATGCGCCCGCGCAGGTCTCGAGGGTCGCTGTGCGCGCAGCGGACGATCTTGTCACATAGGCGAGGGCCGACCCCACCCCGATACTTACGACGCTCAACGCTCCGAACACTGTACCGGCCTCCCGATCCGATTTGTCCGGATTTCACTACGACAGTTGAATTGAGCTCCCGTGCCGGAATTAGCTAAAATTTGAGGCAACCGGCTGTAAAGACTGCACTAAGGGACAGGCCGGGGGCTCGCCCGCCACGATTAACCACAATGCAACCACGGGATGTCCCGGCAGGCGCAAAGCTTAAAATTTGATATAAGTTAAACAAGTCCTTAAGTGTGTGGGCGGTTGGTTCAATGTTTAGTGGATGGGCGCGAGATACCGTCTCGGCGGTGCGCTCCTTTTTCGCCACGTGCCTTGCAGCGGTTCTGTTTTGTGTCGTCGCCGCGCGCAGTGCCGAGGCACATGTCAAATGGTTTTGTGCCTACGATGTCGCCGGCCAGCCCCGCGGACTCGAGAATGTCCTTTGCCTGGATTTCGAACTGCTGCTCGGTGTCGCCATCTTCTGGCTGTTTGCGGGTTGCCTGATCGAGCCCACCTCGCTGGGTGACGCCACGATCCGGGTGATGGACCGCGTCACCGAGGGGCTGCGGCTGCGCACCGAATTGATGATGCGCGCCGTGTGCGGGTTCTTCTTCATCTCGATCTGGGCCGTGGGCGGCATCCTGTTGACGCCCGAGTTGAAGACGACGTCGCCGTATGTCGGCGCGCTGCAGCTTGCGATCGCTGCCGGGATGCTGTCACGACGCACGCTGCCGCTGTCGGCGGCGGGGATGGTGGTCCTGTTCGGGATCGGTGTGCGCGACTACGGTGTCTTTCACCTCGCCGATTACCCGATCTTTCTCGGTGTTGCCGCCTATTTTGCGCTGGTTGGGCTGAACAAGGATCTGTTCGGAATCCGGCCGATCGACGTGATGCGCTACGCCGCCGCGGTGACGTTGATGTGGGCCTCGGTTGAAAAATGGGCCTATCCGGAGTGGAGCTTCCCGCTGCTGATCGAGCATTCCGCGATGACGCTGGGCTTCGACAACGAGTTCTACATGCGCGCCGCCGGCATGGTAGAATTCACGCTTGCCTTTGCCTTGATCTGGACGCCGCTGATCCGGCGCTGCGCCGCAACCGTGCTGACGGGGATGTTCATCAGCGCGTGCTTCGAATTCGGCAAGATCGACACGATCGGACACTCGGCAATCATCGCTGTCCTGCTAGCGATTGTCGCCGACAACAAGGTGTTGTCGCGCGACCGTCGTGCGCCGTGGCTCGCCCCCGTCGCGCTCTGTGCCGCGCTGTCGGTGACCTTGTTTGTCTATTATTTCGGCCACGCTGCGATCTTCAAGACGTCGGTCCTGTAGATCGCCGCCGCCTGGGGCGGCTATTTGGCGACGTGGACGGCAAGCTTCATCTTCGGGTGAATGCCGCACAGCACGGTGTAGTCGCCGGGCACCGAGAAAGTGACGTCGAACTTGCTGCCCGGCTGCTGGTCACCCGAGTCGAAACTGAACGTATCAGTGCTCAAATAAGCGTGATGCAGCAGTTCGCCGTCATCGTTAACGAACCGTAAAACCTCACCCCGCTTGATCGAGATCTGCGCGGGTTTGAATTCACGATCCTTCTGCGAAATGACATAAGGGGCTGCGCCCAAAGCTGCTCCAATAAGCGCTCCAGTGACGATCGCCGCCGCAAACGGCACGCGGCCGAACTGGCCCAAGCGCAAGGCGCGCAACAAGCCTGACTGCATGAGACCCCCGCTGAACCTCGAACACCAAATATCGGCTATCCCGGGCTGCAAATGTGGCTCCCGGATCACCTGTAAGGGTGATTATCGCCAGCTGATCTTAACGATTTCAGCATGAGTTCCAGTCACTACTAAAGCAATTTTGAGCAGACAGTTATTTTCCGCAGTGCTGCGCGTTTCTGCGTAGCTTGAGTATCGAGCACTACGGCGAAACGCGGGCATGGACAGCCTATTTGGCAACCTCAAGGTAAAGAGCGGTGCGGCCTTTCGGTTCGCAACCGTCCGCCTTTCGCGTCTTGCCCTGACCAAGGGTTCGATCCGCAGCCAGATTCTGATTTTTTGCCTTGCGATGAGCGCCGTTGCGGTCGCCCTCGGCGGGTACTCCATCCTCGGCATCCGCCATGCCGGCGATCTGGTGGCCAAGACGTTCGACGAATCCCTGATGTCGATCAACTATGCACGCGCGGCCGGTGCGGATTTCGCCGCGATGCGGGTCGCCTCGTCGCAACGCCTGCTGACCACGGATCCGGAGATTCGCGCCAATCTCGATGGCCAAATTGAAAAGCTCGCGAAGACGCTCTCGGAAGACCTGGCGATTGCTGCCGATCGGTCGCAATCCTCGCGCGCTGCGCAAGCCGCCGCTAAGGTTCAGGAAGCCGCCGACGCCTGGATGGCGCTGCACCGGCGCGCGATCGGATCGTCCACGGAGGGCAGCGCGGCGGCTGATCCGCGCGCACCGGGTGCGACGGTCGGCGATGTCGATCGCTACTCCAAGATTGTCAGTCAGCAGGTCGAGCTGCTCGTCAATTATACGGCCGGCGATGGCTTCCTGTTCAGGCAAAAGGCGCTCTCGACGATCAAGCGGGACCTGCAGCTCAACGTGGCCGGGCTGACCGTCGCGCTGTTTCTGTCGGCGCTGTTTTCGTGGCTGCTGGCGCGCCGCATTATCGGGCCGGTCGCGATCGCATCGCGGGCCGCGCGAAGCATCGCCGGCGGCGACCTCGACGCGACCATCCCCAAGGGCGGGACCGACGAGCTTGGCACGCTTCTGACCGCAATGGAAACGATGCGCGACAACATTCGGCGGATGGTCAATCAAGAAGTATCGCAACGCCGCTCGGCGCAGGCACGGCTTTCCGATGCGCTCGAAACGTCGCGTGAGGGCGTCGTGCTGCTCGACGCGGATGGCCAGGTCGCGCTGGCCAACTCGCGCGCGAGTGAATTCATCCGTCTCTCGCCGCAGCTCCTGCAGTCGAATCCGCTCGATGCCGCCAGGCTGGCGCCTGCCGACGGTGACATCGATGGCTTTGCGAGCGAGGCGCAGCTTGCGGATGGACGCTGGCTGCGCGTCAGCCGCAGCGAGACGCAGGAGGGCGGCGTCGTCCTCGTCTACAGCGACATCTCCGCGCTGAAGCAGCAGAAGGCCGAGCTGCATGAAACCAATCTGCGGCTCGACGCGGCGCTCACGCACATGTCGCAAGGATTGTGCCTCTATAACAGCGAGGCGCGGCTGCAAGTCGCCAACCGCCGGTTCTGCGAGATCTTCGATATCTCGCCGGAGCTTGTCGTTCCCGGAATGACCATGGAGGAGGTGCTCGACCTGAGCATCGCCGCGGGCAATCACGGCGAGCGGACCGTCACCGACCTGCTGGCGGAGCGCGAGCGCTCGATGGCCCTGCACGACGGCAATTATCTGCAGCATCTCAGCGATGGACGGATCATTGCGATCGCGCAACGGCCGACATCCGATGGCGGCTGGCTCGTCACCTGCGAGGACGTCACCGAACAGCAACGGGCGGAATCGCAGATCGCGTTCATGGCCCGGCACGATGCCCTGACCAAGCTGCCGAACCGGACGTTGTTGGCCGAGCGGATCGAGCTGGCGGTTGCGCAGGTCGGCCGCGGGCTCGGCTTCGCGGTGTTCTGCCTCGATCTCGATAATTTCAAGCAGGTCAACGACACGCTCGGGCATCCGGTCGGCGACGAACTGCTGTGCGCGGTCGCGGACCGGCTCAACGCCTGCGTCCGCGAGGTCGACACCGTCGCGCGTTTGGGCGGCGACGAGTTCGCGGTCATCCAGTGTGGCGTCCAGGGCGGCGACGAGGCCGAACGCCTCGCGCGCCGCATCGTGGAATGCGTGGGTGCGCCGTACGAGCTGAACGGGCATCGCGTCGTCGTCGGATGCAGCGTCGGCATCTCGATGTCGCCGGGCGACGGCACCACCGGCGAGAAGCTGCTGAAGAACGCCGACGTCGCCTTGTACCGCGCCAAGATGGAAGGCCGCGGCACCTGGCGCTTCTTCGAGCCTGCGATGGACGCCAGCCTGCAGCGGCGTCGGGCGATCGAGCTCGACCTTCGCGAGGCGATGGTCAAGGACGAGTTCTCGTTGTTCTACCAGCCGCTCTACGATCTCCATCTCGACCGCATCTGCGGCTTCGAGGCGCTGCTGCGCTGGCATCACCCCAAGCGCGGGCTGGTGCCGCCGGACCAGTTCATCCCGATCGCGGAAGAGATCGGCCTGATCGGCCCGCTGGGAGAATGGGTGCTCAATCGCGCCTGCGAACAGGCGACGACCTGGCCCAGCGAGATGAAGCTCGCGGTCAACGTATCCGCGGTCCAGTTTCGCGATGCCGACTTCACCGACGTCGTCGTCGGCGCGCTCGCGACGTCAAAATTGTCGCCGCGCCGGCTGGAGCTCGAAATCACCGAGTCCGTGTTCCTAGCGAACAGCAACGAGACGCTCGCAACGCTGCACAAGCTGAAGGCGCAGGGAGTGCGCATCGCGCTGGATGATTTCGGCACCGGCTATTCGTCGCTGAGCTATCTGCGCAGCTTCCCGTTCGACAAGCTCAAGATCGACAAATCCTTCGTGCGCGATGCGACCGCGACGCATGGATCGAAGTCGATCGTCCGCGCCGTCATCAGCCTCGGCAGAAGCCTGGGCATGACCACGATCGCGGAGGGCATCGAGACCGTCGAGCAGCTGGATCATATGCGGGCCGAAGGCTGCAACGAGGCGCAGGGCTTCCTATTCAGTCACCCGGTCCCGGTGACCGAAATCGCAGCCAAGATCCTCGAATTGAGAAACGGCTTCAAGCCGGCGTCCGTCAAGGCGATGGCCAGCTGACGGCGCGCTGAGCGTGGCCTTGCAGGCCAACATGAAAAAAGGCGGCCCGCGGGCCGCCTTTTCTCATTTATCGCCGTGGTCGCGCTTAGCCGCCATTGCCGCCGATCACGGCACGCACGGTGTTGTCGGGGCCGAAATCCTCGGCGCTGTCGACATAGAGCAGCGCGGAGAGCTTCGATCGCGCGCGGTTGACGCGGCTCTTGATGGTGCCGACCGCGCAGCCGCAGATTGCCGCGGCATCCTCGTAGGAGAAGCCGGACGCGCCGACCAAAATCAGCGCCTCGCGCTGGTCCTGCGGCAGCTTTTCAAGCGCGGCGCGGAATTCCTCGAATTCCAGATGCGCCGCCTGCGAAGGCTGGCTCTTCAGCGTCTTGGCATAATTGCCCTCGGCATCCTCGACCTCGCGGCGCCGCTTCCGGTAGTCGGAGCGAAACAGGTTGCGCAGGATGGTGAACAGCCACGCGGGGAGGTTCGAGCCGGGCTGGAACGAGTCGATGTTGGCGATCGCGCGCAGCAGGGTCTCCTGCACCAGATCGTCGGCGCGGTCACCATTACCGGACAGCGAGATCGCGAACGCGCGCAGGCTCGGGACCGACGCAAGGATATCGTCGCGAAGTTCATTCGTGAGAGGCATTAGTCCCCTCCATTGTTCTTGTCGGTATCGCCCCCGGCGACGGCCGCCGCCGCAGCCTCCGGCCCGTCGAGTTTGCGGATCAGCTCCGCAAAGCGGTCGGGTACGCCCTGTCGCACCACGTCATCGTACATGGCGCGAAGCTGGTGGCCGATTCTCGATTGAATCTCGGCGTTGAGACCGCCCTGCTTCTTTACTTCCTTCATGATGTGATCCACGCTTCCCCGGGAGTTAAGTCTCTGATTTCCAAGTCGTTTCCTCGAAAAAAGAGGCTGGCCGCGTTGCCTCGTCGGTTAGGAGCTAATGCAAAGTTGCGCAGAAAGTTCCGGAATGCTGGAACTATTTCGTGGAACTTTTTCGGCTTTCGCGCGTAGTCGGCGATGCAGGGGAACCGGGGTCGTCCCAGAACTGGATTCTGCCGCCCCCAGACAACGGGTTTCAGGCCGCCAGGCCTCACGAACAAGGATGGAGTGGGAATGTCCCGATCGCAGATCGTTGCCGAACACCTTCCGCTGTTGCGCCGTTACGCTCGCGCACTGACCGGAAATCAGGCGTCGGGGGACGCCTATGTCGGGGCCATGCTCGAGGCCCTGTTGCAGGATGGATCGTTGCTGGATCAGACCCACGGGCCGCGCGCCGGCCTGTTTCGGCTGTTCACCCAGATCTGGAATTCGGTGTCGGTGAACAACAACGAAAATGCCGACGTGGCGACGCTGTCGCTGCCGCCGGAGCGTCGGCTGTCCAACATCACGCCGCTGCCTCGCCAGGCCTTCCTGCTGCTGTCGCTCGAGGGCTTCTCGGAGGAGGAGGTCGGCTACATTCTCGGCACCGATATCGCCGAGACGCGCAAGCTCACCGATGCCGCCGGCCGCGAGATGGCCGCCGAGATCGCGACCGACGTCCTGATCATTGAGGACGAGACCTTCATCGCCATGGACCTCGAGAGCCTGGTGAAGAATCTCGGTCACAACGTCATCGGCGTTGCCCGCACGCATTCCGACGCGGTGGCGCTCGCCAAGAACAAGAAGCCCGGCCTGATCCTCGCCGATATCCAGCTCGCCGACGGCTCGTCGGGCCTCGATGCCGTGAACGAGTTGCTGCGGACCTTCGAGGTGCCGGTGGTGTTCATCACCGCCTATCCCGAGCGCTTCCTGACCGGCGAGCGGCCGGAGCCGGCATTCCTGATCTCAAAGCCGTTCCAGCCGGCGATGGTGTCGGCGGTGGCGAGCCAGGCGCTGTTCTTCCAGCGCAACTCGCGCAACCGCACGCCGCGCGCGGCGTCGGCATGATCTGAATTTACGCAAGGGAGCAAAATCCAGACCGGCGTGCCGAAAGGTACGCCGGTCTTTTTCAAGCCTTCGATAGCGACGTTACTTCGGCGTCACGCGGACCGGCATCGTGCTGAGTGCCCGCAGGCCCGAGCTGTCGCGGAAGGCTGTGGGGCCTGCGATCTCGAGCCGTTTGACGCGGCTGGCGAGCGCTGTGATCACGGCCTCGGCTTCCAGCCGCGCCACCATCTGCCCGACGCAGCCGTGGATGCCGATGCCGAAGCCCATGTGTCCGGAGAGCCGCCGTCTGACGTCGAATTGGTCGGCATGCTCCCAGCGCGTCTCGTCGCGGTTGGCGGAGGCGAGCAGCAGCAGCACCTTCTCGTGCTTGCCGATCCTGACGCCGGCGATCTCGGTGTCATGCGGCGTGGTGCGGAACACGAACGGCGCCGGTGAATCGAAGCGCAGCGTCTCGTCGAATGCCGCGCGCGACAATGACGGATCGGCTGCAAGCAGCGACCATTGCTCGGGATGGCGCGCAAGCGTGTACAGCGCCATGCCGATCGCGCTGATCGTGGTGTCGAGCCCGGCCGAGAGCAGCGAACGCACCAGCAGCGGAGCTTCCTCCGCGCTGATCTCGCCGGCGTCGGCCGCTTCATAGACCTGCGCGCCAAAGCTGCCCGGGCGCAGCGCCTCGCGCTGGCAGCGCGCCGCGACCCAGGGCAGCACGCGGGGCGCCTGCTGCATCAGATCGCGGAAATAGTCGTTCTCGGGCCCGAAGCCGGCGAACACCATTGCGCCATAGGTCAGGAAGTTCTCGCGGCCCTCCTGGTCGATGCCGAGCGCGTCGGGAAACACGCTGACCGGAAACACCTCCGCGATGTCCTTGATGGCGTCAAACGATCCGCGCTCGACCAGCCCGTCGATCAGCCGCGTCGCCGTTGACTTGAAATCATCTGCAAGCCGCCGCATCGCGCCGGGTGAGAGGATCCGCGCCAGCACCGCACGGGTTCGGGTGTGCAGCGGCGGATCGGCTTCCAGCACGATGCTTGGCGGCCGCCACGGCTTTTCCGTGAAGTGGTTCGCAAGTCCCGCGCCGCCGGCGTTGCTGAAATTGACATGGTCTCCGAAGATCGTCTTGACCTCGGCAAAGCGCGGCACCGCCCAGATGTCATATCTGGTCAGGCGGATGACCGGCGCCGCGGCACGCAGCTCCGCATAGGTGCCGTAGGGATCGGCCCGCGTCGCCGCGCTGAACGGATCGAAATCGCTGCGGGCCATTTCGCCTGCAAGGGAGCTCGCTTGGCTGCTCATCGGATCCTCCCGTCTTGTCATGAGTTAATTGACCATAGTCAATTAACTTGCATATTGCAAGGGCGGGGTTGCCATCGGGGCGGGTGCGCGGCATGGAGGCGCGAGGCAGATGGGGATGTCGATCGTGGAGCGAGCCAAAGACGCACGGCGCTTTCAGCGCAGGGCGCGCCAGGAGGCCGACAAGGAGGCGCTGAAGGCGCTGATCCTTAAGACCGCGCGCAAGGAGTTCGCCGCCGGCACGCTCGAGACCGTATCGATCCAGAAGATCGCCGACGCGATCGGCTACTCGAAGGGCACCGTTCTCAAATATTACCCGACCAAGCTGCTGCTGCTGCTCGCGGTGAAGCAGCAGAATCTCGAGGCGGTCGCCGAACGCCTCGAGCGGGTCCGCGCGGAGACGGCCGACAGCGATCTGCGGCTGCGGCGCGTGATGGAAACCTATCTCGATTACTGGGCCGACAATCCCGATCACTTCCGCTCACTGTTCTCGATGTCCGGTACGACCGAGGACCGCCGTTTTCCCGACGGCGTCTATTTCGGCGAGACCGAGATCGCGCGCCGCAGCTACGAATTGTTCGTGATCTCGGTGCGGGAATTTCTGGCGGCACATGGCGCCGAGCCGGCGCCTGGCCTGCCGCAGCGGCTCGCGACCGCGCTGCTGGCGGCGACCCACGGCGTGGTCGCGCTCACGCTCGGCACCCCGACCATGAAACTGCCCGACATGCGCGGCACCGGCCGCCTGCTCATCGCAAGCCTGATCGATGCCTGGACGGCCAGGCTTGCCGCCGCTCGGAAAAACGACGGCTGGCCGCGGATCACGATCGGCACCTTCGCCTGACGGAGCGTGCCGCGCGTCCCCTCATACGCGAAGCGATGTGGAATCCCGTGCGTTCGCCTGCTAAGCGCCGCCCATGGATACGACGCAGCGCGATCGAACGGTGGGCTTTCTCTGCCTAGTGGTGTGACGGCGGTTCGGCTGAGACGCTGCGCCGCCTGCCGCCGACATCGGCGTCAACGGGCATGCTGCTGGTGCCGGTCATCGGCGTGGTGTCGGCCGCGATCATTCTCGGTGAGCCGCTGGGGCTGCGCGAGATCGGCGCCATGGCACTGACGCTCGGCGGCGTGACGCTGGCGCTGCAGCAGGCCTGACGCAAAGGAGGGAACGGACATCGGTGCATCGCGTTCTCCCGAAAAGGGAGCTTGGCCATGCGCAAGGCGATCGCGCGGCTTGATGCGGAGCAGAGGGCGCAACTGCTTTATCTCGCAGATCTCGGTACGGCGATGTTCACGTCGGCCCTCGTGGTGTGCATCCTGAAGGCGATTGTCGACCTGTTCGCCGCAGGCTGAACCGCCACGTCTGCGCCAACGCGCCGTCAATCCTCTTCCGCCTCTAGCGGGGCATCGCTCTGGATATGTCCATCCGGCCCCCGGTTGAATACCCCGTAATCGCTCGATTTCACTCCTGCCGCCCCATCGGTGCCACCGCCGGCCAGACCGAGCTTGAGCAACTCGCGGACCGCCGCGGCGCGGGTCGGCATACGGTGCTTGAAGCGGAAATCGTCGAGGGCTGCCAACTCCTCTGGCGACAGCATGACCTGAAGCCGTTCGGCGCGAAGCTCATTCATCGCAAAACACCCAGACTTAGCTTGTTGAGTGATTTGCTAAACCGCCAAACTCGCGTGGGGTTCCATCGGTTGAGTTAAGAACGTTGATTGAGTAAATTTTCCAAATGAAATCAATAGCTTGGATAAAAATAAAGGAACGGTCCGACCACCCATCTCGTTATGCTGCTGGAGAGATGCCATGACCAACCACGTCAAGCTTCCCCGCAAGCTATCCGAGGAGCCGGAAGCCCCGAAACCGCGGCGTCCGAGCCACGCGAAAGTCATCGAGCAACTGGACCGCTGGGCCAACAGCCCCGGTCTTCAACCGCCAAAGGTCGATAATGCAGAGGACGATTCAAAAGCGGAAGCGATCTGAACCCCACACATTCGAGCAGCGCCTCGAGGAACACCGCGTGCGACTTGAAAGCCGGCTCGCGCAATTGCCGCGCGGTGCCGAACGCGAGCAGATCGTCGCGCGCATCGAGCAACTGCGGACAGCCGTCGAATTGAACGCGATGCTGTCGACGGCCGGCTGAGCCGAGAAGCGAAACGGCGGAACGGCCCACTTGCTCCCGCCGCTCCGCCCGCCTACCATTCCCATGTTGATGGGGATGGAGTTCCCCGATAACCGCCGCAAGGCTGATGACTCCTACCGGGCGCGACAGCGTCGGTAGGAGCATGCGCCACCGCCGACCCGCCGTGTCCCGCGAATGAGAAGGGACAGCGCATGGCGGGTCTTCCTGGTTCACTCTCAATCGCATTGTCGCTGGTCGGGTCGATCTGGCTCGTCGGTGTCGTCGCCCTGCTGGTCGGCGCGCCGGGCGAGCTGGTCGCGCCGACCTTCGTGCTTGGGTTGGTGGCGGGCTTCGTCGAATGGCGAGCCGGAAAGGTGGAGCATTGAACGTTCAGTTGTTGGCGGCGGTCGCGATCGGCGGTTCGCTGGGATCGGTCGCGCGCTATCTGGTGGCGATCGGCGCGGGGCGCCTTGTCGGTACGGAATTTCCCTGGGGCACGCTGGTGATCAACATCGTGGGTTCATTCCTGATCGGCGCCTTCGCGGAGGCGTTCGCGCTGAGCTGGAATGCCAGCCAGGCGATGCGGGTGTTTCTCACCGTCGGCATTTGCGGCGGCTTCACCACCTTCTCGACCTTCTCGCTCGATGCGATCGTGCTGATGCAGCGCGGCGAGCTATGGTCGGCCGGCACCTACATCGCGGCCTCCGTCGCGCTCTCGATTTTCGCGCTGTTCGGCGGCCTGCTGCTGGTGCGGGCGTTCACAGCCTAGTCAGTGGCGCGGCGGCCGGTGCGTGGATTGAGCGGTGCGGTCGGCGGCCGTCGCAGCGCTTCGGGCAGGAACGGCTCGCCGCGCTTCGGCGTGGCGTCGGCGCGCACATCGGCGGCCCATTGCGCACGTTCGTGCGGCGTCTGGTTGTCGTTGAAGGTTCGCTTCACGTCGACGCCGTCGACGGGATCGTTGACGCCGTTCCGGCTGGCGGGATGGTCGACGCCGCTGTGGATGTCACGGGAGTTGCCCATCGCGGCCTCCGTGCTCGGCGGATCCGGATCAAGATTTGATCCTGGATCCAGGACTTCTGCACCAACGTGGCCGGCGCAAGCGCCGTTCCAAACATGAAAGTGAAGGGCGGGAGGTACCGTCCGCCGCCCGGAATCCTTGGCGCGTCCGGGACCAGCCGGTAGGATGGAACCCGGATGGCAGCCAGGAACCAAGGGAAAGACCGGGGAATGAAGCATATCGACGTCGCAGTGATTGCTGCCACGCTGTGGCTGCTGGCGTCGATGGTGCTGGACATCCTGACGCCGAAGTCGATCACCGCGCTGATGATCGCCGCCGCGCTTGCGCCGCCGTTCCTGATCGGGATCGGCATCCATTTCGCACGTGAATATTTCAAGGCGAGGCGGCGCAGCTACCCGCCGCCGCAGTTGGACGAACACTTCAAGAACTAAAGCATGATCCGGAAAAGTGCGAAGCGGTTTTCCGAGAAGATCATGCTCAAACAAGGAGCTAAAACGCGATGATTATTCAACCTAATCTCATCGCGCTTTAGCGCGTTTTCGAGCGACGTGGGCACCGGTTCGCCTGAAGAAAACGCGTCAAAACTAAAATCCAGAGCCCCGTTTCGATTCAATCGGAGCGGGGCAGGGCTGCGGGACGGGCTGCACGTGCTGCATTGAACTGCGCACATGGCTTGCTAAGCTCGCGCCATGACCGAGCATCTCCCCGATACGATCAGCCGCCTCTACACCGACCCCGGCGAATATGTCGACAGCGACCATCCCGCCGTCGAGGCGTTCGCCCGCGCCGCCGTTCCGTCCGACGCCAGCGCGCGCGACAAGGCGCGCCGGCTCTACACCGCGGTGCGCGACAGCATCCGCTACAACCCCTATGTCAGCATGCGCTCGCCCGAGAGCTACCGGGCCTCCAGCGTGCTCGCCGCCGGCAACGGCTACTGCGTCGGCAAGGCTGCGCTCTATGCCGCGGCCTGCCGGGTCCACGGCATCCCGGCGCGTGTCGGCTTCGCCGATGTGCGCAACCATCTCACCACCGAGAAGCTGCGCCAGAGCATGGGCTCGGACCTGTTCACCTGGCACGGCTTCACCGAAGTGTTCGTCGATGACGCCTGGCGCAAGGCGACCCCGACCTTCAACGACACGCTGTGCGCGAAGCTCGGCGTCAAACCGCTCGATTTCGACGGCCATGCCGACGCGCTGCTGCATCCATTCGACGGCGAAGGGCGCGCCTACATGCAGTATGTCAACGACCACGGCAGCTATCATGACGTCCCTGCCAAATTCCTGATGCGCGAGATGGCGCGCGAATACGCCAACATGCAGGGCGAGGATCTCGCCGGCCGCGACATGGAGCGCGAGGCGGCCGAGCAGTAGCGGACGTGTGAGCCGATCGCGCGCCGGCTGAGGGGGCGGTGTCATGGATGCGGAGCCGCCGAAGGCGCAGGTCAGCCGCCCTACCAAGGGCTGGGAGGACGCGGTCGCGCTGACCGGCTTCATACTGGTCGCGGTCGGGCAGGCCTCCAACCAGGTTCTGGCGCGCGGGCTTGCCGGCTCGGTGCCGCCGTTTTCGCTGGCCTTCTTCCGCTGGAGCATCATCGCCATCGGCCTCGCGCCGTTTGCGATCGCAGCGATCCGCGACGGCAAGATCCCGCTGGCGCAGAACCTCTGGCCGATCTTCGCCGCCGGCTTCCTCGGCATGTTCCTGTGCGGCGGCCCGGTCTACATCGCCGGCATCACGACCACGACGATCCACATCGCGCTGATCTTCGCGCTGTCGCCGATCATGGTGCTGCTGATCTCGGCGGCGCTCGGCATCGAGCATATTGGTCCGCTGCAATGGCTCGGCACGGCGCTGGCGCTCGGCGGCGCGCTCCTGATCGTCTCGGGCGGTCATCTGGAAACGCTGACGCAATCGAGCGCGGCCTGGGGCGATCTCCTGGTGGTGTGCGCGATGCTCGGCTGGTCCGGCTACACGCTGCTGCAGTCGCGCGTCGCGCCGCGCGCCTCGCTGCTGGCTCGGGTCAGCCTGTTCTCGGCGGCCGGCGCGCTGTGCTCGCTGCCGCAGGCGCTCCGGGAGATGTGGGCCATGCCGGCGGAGGTGTTCAACACCCGGGCGTTCGAGGCCTATGTCTTCGCCGGCCTCGTGCCCGGCCTGATCGCCTATGCCGGCTTCGCCTGGCTCGGCGCGAGATTCGGCTCGGTGCGGAGCTCGCTGGTGCTCTACGTCGCACCGATCGCGAGCGCGCTGCTGTCCTGGATCATCCTTGGCGAGCCGCCGAAGCTGATCCATCTGGTTGGCGGCCTTTTGATCCTCGGCGGCGTCTGGGCGAGCCTGCGCAAATAGATCCAGTTGCTTGCCAAGGTGCAACCTTTTCCGGCCTCGTGCGTTGAATCCAGCGTTGATTCAAGAGCTTAGTCGGAGGTCGCATGAATCTTACTCCCCAGCAGCGCAAGGACCGTGATGCGCAGCGTCAGCAAGATGCATCGCAGGCGATGAAGGAGCATCGCGCCAACGAGAAGGCGTTCTACGACAACTTCCAGCGCCTCAAGGCCGAACGGCAGGCGCGCGAAGCTGCGGAGTTACGGAAGACGAAATCCGCTTCGAAATAAGCGCTTGGAGTCACACCCACCAATCCGGATGGCCCGGATCTGATCGACCGAGAAGGAGCGGAAGCGAGGGGGCGAGCACGGCGCAAACAAGCTCGCCCCGAAGACGAGAAATCTCCAGGCTTATGGAGGACGTCAGATGTACTTTGCCGATCAGAAAACGGTCACCTGCAAATGCGGTGAGCCCTTGAGCGAATTGATGCTCGTCGACGACCAGACAACCGGAATCAAGTTTCACGTCGGTCGTTGCCCGTCCTGCCGTGAAGTGACGGTTGTTCGATCCCAGGACATGCCATCGAACGACAATGCCTGACGCGGACGGTCCTCTCGCGAGTGGGAGGACCGGGCCATTGGTTTCAGATTTTTCGATTGCGACCGGTGAGCGACAGGCCGGCTGACGCATCGTTTGCGGCACACCAGAAAAGAGCAGGGCGCGACCGGCATCACCACGGTCGCGCCCTACGTCGCCGGTCAATGGGGCAGGGGGAATAACCGGCTCTTCCAAAGACTCGCAGACCCCCTGAGTCGTTCCGCACAAGCGAAAATATTTTCGTACACGGTTAAGTGATGGCCGGACGCGAGAACCCCGCGGGTTTCGTTCGCGTTGTGTCCGGGATCGCCAAGGGATCGTCGAGCGAATTTCCATGGGGCGAGGGACATCACCATGTCAAAGATTCAGATGGGAATTTTCGCTGCGCTGGCGGCTGGGCTGACGCTTGGCGCCGTCCAGCTGGCATCTGGCCACGATCTCATCGGCCGCCAGCAGGTCACCACCGCACTGGCGCCGGAGAGCGCCGTCAATCGCGCCGCCAAGACCGACCGTTCCACGGTTCCGGTCATCGGCCTGCCGAGCCGGACCGTTGCGCTGAAGGTCGAGCGGCTTCCCGATACGTCGGTGCTGGTCCGCGTCCCCGTGGCCAAGGAAGAGGCGCGCCATCGCCCCGCGGTGCCGGCTCGGGCACGGCCCGGCGACACCCGCAAGGTGGCCTGCGAGCCCGTGGTCAGCGTGCTGACCGAAGTGGCCAAGCTGCTGCAGCCCGGCCGCTGCGTGACCTGAAAAGGGCGCACAGTCGTCTAATATCGACGGCGTCATCGCCCGGCTTGATGTTCAGCCCGGGGCGATGACATCGTCGGTTGCGGTTTGCACCTTACCGGGCAACGCAGGCTATTCCTCCTCGTCCGCCTCGCCGCCGCTGGCAGCGCTGCGGCCTGCCATCAGGCCAAGTGCGAGGCCGCCGATCGCCAGGATCGGGATGAGCCGCTTCGCCCCGATGGCCCGCACGATCTGCAGGCCAGTGGCGACCACCACCGGATCGGCAAACACATTGGCCGCGGCGGCCTTTGCCGCCTTCTCGGCGCGGCGGCGCATCTCGCGCTTGCGCACGATGTAGACGCTGGCGGTGATCAGCGTGACGACAAGGAACAGCGCGGCGCCGGCGAGGCACGCTTCCACCGGCCCGTAGTGCTGCAGCACGTAGACGAAGGCGGCGGCGCACAGAAAGCCGATGGTGATGAACAGCGCGATCGCGGCGGCTGCGGCCAGCGACGTCAGCCGCAGCGCGTTGCCGGTGGAATCCTTGACGTCATTGATCAGCCGCTGAAGCATCGACCGGCCCTGCCCTGAATCTTGCCCTGAATCTTGCCTCGAACCTTGCCCTGAAGAGCGCGTCGACAAACGCGGCGGCGGCGCGCCAGCGCCGCCATCGCATCCAGAGGGGTGGTTTCCGCGTGATCGCCACCATGGGGCTCATCCCCCGGAGACCGCAGATTGCCTAGCGACGCCAGGTGACGCCGATCAGGAAGCCGAGACCGAGCGCAAGGCCGACCGTCGCCAGCGGCCGCTGCGTGATCATATCTTCCAGCGATTCCTCGATCGAGGATGCGGCATCCTGCGCCGCGCCCATCATCGCGCTGCCGCGCTCCGACATGTCGTCGAGTGTATCTTCCGCACTGGCGCGCGCATCCTTGTAGCGGCGGCGGGCCTGCTTGCCCGCGTTGTTGGCAAACGAGTTCAGCGCGTCGGTGATCTGTTCGGTGAGGGCGGCGATATCGTTCTTCACGGCGGTGACATCCTTTTCAAGGCGTTCGTAGGTCGCTTTGTCCGTCATGTTCTTGATCCCAAATGCGCTGTCCGTGCTCGACATCGAAAAGCTCCCGGAGAACTTGCGTGCTGGAGCAAAAACGCGCCGCGCGGTGCATGGTTCCAGCCGTGAAACCGGGCTTTCAAACGGTGCCGGCTTCGCTCGAGAACGCCTTGCTAGTGTGCTGAATGCGAAGGTCGTGCGATTTCGCGCCAGCCACTTTCACGAACTTCGCATTCATAAAGCACACTAGAATCATAAGTTTGCTAGTGTCCTTATCGAATCCGAAGTTCGCGCCGAAGGTACGGCAAATGATGCGAACTTCGGATTCGGGACACTACTCCTCCGGCAGCTGCGGCGAATTGACCGGCATCAAATGCTCCTTGACGATCAGTGCCACGATCAGGAGCGGCGACGACAGGAAGGCGCCCATCGGGCCCCATAGCCAGGTCCAGAACGCCAGCGCCAGGAAGACTGCGAGCGCGTTCAGCGACAGTCTGCGGCCGACGATCGTCGGCGTGACGAAATGTCCTTCCATGAAGGTCACGACGGCAAAGCAGGCCGGCGCGATCAGCCCGGCGCCGATGGTCGGCGAGGCGATGATGCCGACCGCGACCAGCACGACAAACATCGCGATCGGCCCGATGATCGGAACGAAGTTCAGCGTGGCGGCGAGCGCACCGAGCCCAGCCGGATTTGGCATGCCCGTTGCTGCGCAGATCGCGCCGGTGACGATGCCCACGCCGACATTGATCATGGTCACCATCAGAAGATAATTGCCGAGATGGGTCTCGACCTCGTTGAGGATGCGCAGCGTACGCAGCCGCGCCGTGCGTTCGCTGAATGCCATCACCAGTGCGCGGCGCAGATCCTTCCAGCTTGCGATGAACAGGATCAGGGTCGCGATGAACAGCAGGAATTCGGCGAAGGTCGGCGACAGGAATTCCAGCGTCGGCTGCACCCATTCGAATTTCGGCAGTTGGAGCGTGGCCAGCGTATCGGAGCCGCCGACCATGGTCTGCAATTCCTGCCACAGCGCGAGCGGCCGGTCGAACACGTGCAGCTTCTCCTTCAGGATCGCGCCGAGCTCGGGCAGCCGCGAGCTCCACTCCATCACCGGCGAGGCAATAAGCCCGACCATGAAGCTGACGGCGGCGCCGACCGCGATCACGATGACGACCGCGCCGAGCGCGCGCGGAATCCGATAGCGTTCGAGCATGCTCGCCGCCGGCGACAGCATGGTGCCGACGATGAAGGCCATGGTGATCGGGAGGAAGAAGGCGCGTGCGAAATAGAGCACCGCGACAATGACGATAACCAGCAGGGCCATCAATGCGAAAGCGACGGCCTCGGCGCGGCTGACAACCGGCGGCAGTTCGATCTTGCTGTCGGGGACTGGCGTGCCTTCGGGCGCTTTGCCAAGCAGGTCTTCACTTGGAAAGGCGCGCACCGAACTCCTCCCGCGTGAGGACGAACAAACCCGTCGCGTGGTCGCCCCGCGCGTCGAATGGCGCGATGACAACGGGCCGCTCCTCGGAAAGTTCCGTCGCGCGTTCGTGAGACGTGACGGGTTGACAGTCGCAGCTTCGGGACGATTCGCGGCGGAACCGACTCGCGGCCATGCGCGTTGGTCCGGCATCGCATCACCACGATGCGCATCCCGTCCAGGGGCAGCACATGACACAGCAGTCTGTTTCCAGCCGCCGGCTTGCGTCGCGCGCCGCGCGCACCCTTGCCCGCACCCTTGCCTTCGCCAGCGTCCTGTTTGCGACGCCGTTTGTTGTCGCCACGTCGGCCAGCGCCCAGGTCCGTTCTTCCGCGCTCGGCTATGCGCCGACGCAGCCGGGCGCATTTCCCGCCGACGAGGTGATGAACGACCCCTCGAGTGGGGCCGGCGAGGACGGCGCGCTGCCGGAGCGGCGGCTGCGCCGGACCACCGTCGCGCTCAATACGACTGAGGCGCCCGGCACCATCATCATCGAAACCGGCAACACCGCACTCTATTACGTGCTCGGCGGCGGCCGAGCGATCCGCTACGGCGTCGGCGTCGGCCGCGAGGGCTTCACCTGGGCCGGCACACAGACCATCAGCCGCAAGGCCGAATGGCCGGACTGGCATCCGCCGGCCGAGATGATCAGGCGCCAGCCCTATCTGCCGCGCTTCATGGCCGGCGGCCCGGGCAACCCGCTCGGTGCGCGCGCGATGTATCTCGGCTCCAGCGAATACCGCATCCACGGCACCAACGATCCCTCGACGATCGGCAAGTTCGTCTCGTCCGGCTGCATCCGCCTGACCAATGAAGACGTTTCCGACCTGTTCAGCCGGGTCGATGTCGGCACCAGGGTCGTGGTGCTGCCGAAGAACGCGCCGCACCTCGCCGCGCGCGAGATCGGCCCGACCACGACGCAGATCTCGGTCCGGCCGGCCGCGGCGCGGCCGCGCCCCGCGGCGGCGACGCTGCCGTCCGGGCGTCAGGCGATGAACATCCCGACGGCTTCCTCGTTGTACTGACGATCGATGTTGTACTGAGGGCCGGTGATGGTGACGCGATACTCCAGGCGGTGGGCGTTCGGGACCGCGGCAGTGCTTGGCCTGTCCCTTGCGCCTGCGGCGCAAGCCCAGGATTTCTTCTCGCAACTGTTCGGCGGCTTCATGCATGGCCGCCCGCCGATGATTCGGATGCCGTTCGACGATGGGCCGCCTATGATGCCGCGGGTCGAGCGCCGTCCACGCTATGACGTCGGCCAGGCCTATTGCGTGCGGACCTGCGACGGCCGCTATTTCCCGCTTGCGTCGACCGGCAACCAGAGCAAGGCGGAAAGCTGCAACAGCTTCTGTCCGGCGAGCGCGACCGAAGTGGTCTATGGCGGCAATATCGACAACGCCGCGACGGAAGACGGCAAGCCGTATTCCGAGCTGCCGAACGCGTTCCGCTATCGCGACGAGCTGGTCTCGGGCTGCACCTGCAACGGCAAGGACTCTGTCGGCCTCGCCGCGGTGAAAATCGAGGACGATCCGACCTTGCGCAAGGGCGACATCGTCGCCGGCAAGGACGGGCTGATGTCGGTGAGCCGTCCGGACCGGCGCGGCGCGCAGCTCAACTTCACGCCGGCGCCGGATCGCATCCGCGCCAAATATGGCCGGCCGGCGGTGGTGGCGCGCGAGTAGCGTCGATCACACGCGGGCGGCCGCCTTCGGTTCCTGGCGCGGAACCGGCCTGCCTCCTGCACGTTAGCAAAGGGCGAACAGCACATTCACCGATGCCATCAGGGGGCTCCGCATGCTCGTCGGCGTACTCGTCACCTTCCTTGTCGTTATTCTCGTTCTTTATCTCATCAACATGCTGCCGCTCGACGGCCGCGCCAAGCAGATCGCGCGCGCCGTCGTCATCATCATCGGCATCATCTCGCTGCTGAAGTATCTGGCGGTGTTCTAGATCCGTCATTGCGAGGAGCGAAGCGCAACCATCCTCATCGTCGTCCCTGCCTGGTGCGCAATTGCGCACTAGGCAAGGACGACGATGGCGGCGGTCGTGATTCAAGTTGTCAAACAGCTTCTCGGTGTCGTCACCCGCGCATGCATGAGCGGGGGGTGACACGGCGAGGGCGTCTGCACGATTTCGGGATAATGGAAATGTAGAGCTGATTTGCCCGACGAGTCAAGTCGCCGTATCCGCCGGCACCTTTGCATGGGGTTGTTTTCGATAATTTGGCAGTGCGCCCCTGCGACGGCAGGCGATCGCATCCGGCTATTCCGGCGTCACTTGCGGCGCCAACAAAAAAGCCCCGGCTTATCGCCGGGGCTTTTGCTTGTCGTTGCGATCGCTTGCAGATCAGCCCGCGGCCTTGGCCTCGCGGCGGCGCGCGGTGAGGATGTATTCGGTATAGCCGTTCGGCTGCGTGCGGCCCTCAAAGATCAGGTCGCAGGCGGCCTTGAAGGCGGTGCCATCGAACGCGGGCGCCATCGGTTTGTAGAGCGAATCGCCGGCGTTCTGCTTGTCGACGACGACAGCCATGCGCTTCAGCGACTCCATCACCTGGTCCCTGGTGATGACGCCCTGATGCAGCCAGTTCGCGAGGTGCTGGCTCGAGATGCGCAGCGTGGCGCGGTCTTCCATCAGCCCGACATCGTGGATGTCGGGCACCTTGGAGCAGCCGACGCCCTGGTCGATCCAGCGCACGACGTAGCCCAGGATGCCCTGGCAGTTGTTGTCGATCTCCTGCTTCACATCGTCGGGCGCCCAGTTCGACTGCGACACCGGAATGGTGAGGATGTCGGAGAGCTTGGCACGCGGCCCACCCTTGGCGAGCTCCTGCTGGCGGGCGATCACATTGACCTGGTGATAGTGCAGCGCGTGCAGCGTGGCCGCGGTCGGCGACGGCACCCAGGCGGTGGTGGCACCGGCCTGCGGATGGCCGATCTTCTGCACCAGCATGTCGGCCATCTTGTCGGGGGCGGCCCACATGCCCTTGCCGATCTGGGCATGGCCGGGCAGGCCGTCGATCAGGCCGTTGTCGACGTTCCAATCCTCATAGGCCCTGATCCACGGCTGGGCCTTCATGTCGTTCTTGCGGATCATCGGACCCGCCTCCATCGAGGTGTGGATCTCGTCGCCGGTACGGTCGAGGAAGCCGGTGTTGATGAACATGATGCGCTTGGAGGCGCGCTGGATGCAGGCCTTGAGGTTGACCGTGGTGCGGCGCTCCTCGTCCATGATGCCGACCTTCAGCGTGTTCTCCGGCAGGCCGAGCATCTTTTCCACCTCGGCGAACAGGTCGCAGGTCAGCGTCACCTCGTCGGGCCCGTGCATCTTCGGCTTGACGATATAGGCCGAGCCGGTGCGGCTGTTCCTGACCTTGGAATTGCCCTTGAGGTCGTGGATCGCGAGCAGGCCGGCGACCGCGGCATCCAGGATGCCTTCCGGGATTTCCTCGCCCTTGGCGTCGAGCACGGCGTCGGTGAACATGTGGTGGCCAACATTGCGCATCAACAGCAGGCTGCGGCCGTGCAGCTTCAGCTCGCTGCCGTCGGGCTTCTTGTAGACGCGGTCGGCATTGAGCGAGCGGGTCAGCGTCTTGCCGCCCTTCTCGAAATCGGCCGACAGCGTGCCGTTCATCAGGCCGAGCGTGTTGCGATAGACCAGCACCTTGTCCTCGGCGTCGACGGCAGCGACCGAGTCCTCCATGTCGAGAATGGTGGAGACCGCCGATTCCAGGATCATGTCGGCGACGCCGGCCGGGTCATCCTTGCCGATCACGTTGTTGCGGTCGATCTTGACCTCGACATGCATGCCGTTGTTGACGAGCAGGATCGCGGAAGGCTGAGCGGCGTCGCCCTGATAGCCGGCGAACTGGGCGGCGTTCTTCAGCGCGGTCGAGTTGCCGCTCTTCAGCTTGACCGAGAGCTTGCCCGCGATCACGGCGTAGGAGGTGACGTCGGTGTGGCTTCCGGTCGCAAGCGGCACGGCGGCGTCGAGGAACGCCTTCGCCTTCGCGATCACCTTGTCGCCGCGGGCCTTGTTGTAGCCACGGCCAGCCTCGCTCGGATCGTGCGGGATCGCGTCGGTGCCGTAGAACGCGTCGTACAGCGAACCCCAGCGCGCGTTGGCGGCGTTCAGCGCGTAGCGGGCGTTGGTGAGCGGCACCACCAGCTGCGGGCCGCAGATCTTGCCGATTTCCTCATCGACATTTGATGTCTCGACCTTGTGGGTCGCGGGCTCGGGCAGCAGGTAGCCGATGTCCTTGAGGAACGCGGTGTAGGCGTTGATGTCGAACGCCTTGCCCCTGTTGGCGCGATGCCAGTCGTCGATCTTGGCCTGCAGCGTGTCGCGGACCGCGAGCAACTCGCGGTTCTTCGGTCCGAGCTTCTGGATGATGGCGGCAAGTCCGGCCCAGAACGCATCCGGGGCGATCCCGGTTTTCGGCGTCGCCTCCTTGGCGATGAAATCGAACAAGACAGGGGCGATCTTCAATCCATGGGCATCGACACGAGTCATGATGGGCTTTCTCAAAGAAATGGGGCGTTTAGGGGCTGTTTTCAGAAGAAATCAGCAAAAAACGCGCCAAAGGGCCGCGTTCACGGCCCTTTTAGCCCTAAAGTCCCGGTTCTGAGAAGGCCCCTTTCCGGCCCCACGCTACACCGTCACCCGGGCGGCGACCCCGAATTTTCCAAACGACAGGGTCCGCGCCCGGAAAGGCCCGTCAGGGCGCCCCGGTGCGTACCTTGCTGGCGATCAGCAATGCAGCGAGCACCAGGTGGAATTGCGCCCGCTACGAACACAGCGGCTGCGCCCATCAGATCAAGCACCAGCCCGCCGCCGGCCGCGCCCATGGTGATGCCGAGGAAGATCGACGCCACGGTCAGTCCGGTCCCGCTCTCGGTCTCGTCGGGCACCATGCGGGTGATCCATGTCGTGGTCGCGACCGGTACGCCGCTGAAGGCGAAGCCCCAGAGTGCGACCAGCACCAGAGCCGGAATGACGTCCTTGCCAAAGACCGAGAGCAACAGACCGATCACGCCGATCGCCAGCGGCATCGCGATCAGCGTGAGCTTGAGTTTGCGCTCGGCCATCAGCCCGCTCGCGAACGAGCCGAGGTAATTGGCGACGCCGAAGGCAAGCAAGGTCGCCGCAACTCCGGCGGCGCCCAGCCCGGTCACGCTCTCGAGGAATGGACGGATATAGCCGAAATAGCCGAAGTGTCCGGTGAAGACCAACGTTGCCGCCAAGATGCCGGCGCCGATCCCCGGCCGTGTCAGGATGTCGATCAGGGTGTCGAGCCCGGCTTCTCCCCTTGGGGCCAAACGCGGCAGAGCGAGTGCCTGGATGACGAATACCGCTGCGCCCAATGCCGTCGCGAGCAGGAACACGGAGCGCCAGCTCGCCACCTCGCCGAGATAGCTGCCGAGCGGAACGGCAATGATCATCGCGGCGGGAATGCCGCTCATCACGATCGACAAGGCCCGGGCAACCAGCGACGGCGGTACCAGCCTGATCGTCGTCGCTGCCGCCATCGCCCAAAACCCGCCGATGGCAAGGCCGAGCACGATCCGCGCCGCCAGCAGGAACGTGATGCTCGGCGCCAGCGCCACCAGCAGATTGGAGATCACCAGGAGAATCGAAAAGCTGAGCAGCACCGGCTTTCGATTGAACCTGCGCGTCAGTGTCGGCGTGAACAATGCTCCGACCAGCCCGGCCAGCGAGGTCGCGGTCACGGCCTGACCGGCGAGGCCCGGACTCACACCGAGATCGCGCGCCATCGGCGTCAACAGACCGGACGGCAGGAACTCGGCCGTCAGAAGTGCGGTGACGCCCAGCATCATGGCCGCGACGGCGCCCCAGGCGGGCCTTTCCGGTGAGGCCGGCTTGTCACCAACCTTGAGCGCGGCGTCGCCCGGCATCAGCGCAACGGCATCGGCGTGCGCCAGAGCGGGGTCCACTTCTTGATCCATTGGCCGAACCTTCCATCTATGTTGCACCGCCGCAGACATAGGCTGGAGGTTTTGGACGATCTATGCCATAAACACTCTAATGTTTGATCGTTCGTCCAGATCGTCCGCCGCCGATACGATCAACGCCGCCGTCGATCTGGTGAGCGAGTTGCTGCTCGGCATGCGGCTTGAGGGCGTTCACTACCGTCGGATCGAGACGCGGGCGCCCTTCGGGTTTCGGTTCGAAACGCCGTACGGACGCGCGCAATTCCACTTCGTTGCACACGGCACGGCACTTCTGCGCTACGCTGATGCGACGCTGCTTCCCCTTGGATGCGGTGACGCGATTTTCCTGCCGCGCGGCGGCGCGCATGATCTTGTCTCGGCCCCGGATGAGCCGAGTTGCGACGTCGAGCGTTTCGAGACCGAGACGCTGTGCGGCAATGTCGATGTGACATCGGCCTGCCCTGAAGGATGCCCGCAGGACGAGTCGGTCCTGGTCTTCAGCGCCTGCATGAATTTCGATCTTGGCGGCATGCGCCCGCTGATCGCGCTGATGCCGGAGGTGATGCGGGCCGACACGTTGCTTGCGCGCCAGCCGGAAATCGAACCGATGCTGAAGGCCATGGAGCGGGAGACCTGCACGCCGCGGGCCGGCTCCGTCGGCGTGATGGCGCGGCTCGCCGATGTGCTCGCCGCGTCGATCGTGCGTGGCTGGGTCGAATGCGGCGGCGACAACGCCATGGGCTGGTTCGAGGCCTTGCGTGATCCGCGTCTCGGCCGCGCGATCGGCGCGCTGCACCGCGCGCCCGGCCGCAACTGGACTGTTGCTGAATTGGCGGCGGAGGCGGGTTGCTCGCGTTCGCTGTTCGCCGAGCGCTTCCAGGCCATGACCGGGCAATCGCCGCTGCGCTATCTTGCCGAGCTGCGCATGCGTCTCGCGACACAATGGATCAAGCATGAACGCCAGCCGATCGATGTGATCGCGCAGCGGCTTGGCTATGCGTCACAGGCGGCGTTCAGCCGCGCGTTCAAGCGTGTCACCGGGCAATCGCCGGGGATGGTACGGCACGGGGCCGCAAGCCGCGCGGCCGAATAGGCCTCAACACCGCCGTCTGCCCCGCTGCAAGCGGGGCATCCGGTATGCCGCGGCCTATCGGCTCGATAATTGCTGTCTCTGGAATACTGGATCGCCTGGACAACAAGCCGCGCGATGACAGCAAGAGAAGCTAAATATTCGCCGCGAGGTCGGTCAGTTCGTCGAACAGGATGCCAGTCGTGGCCAGCATCCGCTCGATCTCGTCGGTGGCATCGCTGACCGAGCGGTTCGAGGTGTCGATGGTCAGTTCGTTGCCGGTCGGCGGCTGGTAGTCATTGGTGATGCCGGTGAAAGACGGCAATCCGCCGGAGCGCGCCTTGGCGTAATGGCCCTTCGGATCGCGGGTCTCGCAGACCTCGGCAGGCGTTGCGACATAGATCTCGCGGAACGCGCTGTCGGCGATGCGGCGAGCTGCCGCACGGTCGGCTGTCGATGGCGACACCGCGGCGACGATGGCGATATGGCCATTGCGCGCCAGATGGGTCGCGACTTCGGCGAGGCGGCGGATGTTTTCGGCGCGGTCCTGCGGCGAGAAGCCGAGATCGCCGTTCAGCCCGGCACGCAGCGTGTCGCCATCGAGCAGGATCGGCGAGCCGCCATTGCCGAACAGGCGCCGTTCCAGCGCCCGCGCCAGGGTCGACTTGCCCGAGCCGGGCAGGCCGGTCAGCCAGATCACTGCGCCGTTGTGGTGGTAGCGCGCCGAGCGCTCGTCCGGCCGCAGCGCGGACTCCACCGGCACGATATCGACCGGCACCGCCGGCCGGCCGGCGTCGACCGACAGCACGAGACCGCCGCCGGCGATACGGCCGTTGACCTCGATCACGAGGCGGCCGGTGCGCGGATTGTCGGTGTAGGGATCGGTTGCAACCGGCTGCGCCAGCGAGATGTCGATCTCGCCGACATGGTTGCGCGCGATCGCGGTGTTCTCTTCGTTGGACAGCGCGCCGGGATCGACCGCCTTCTCGATCGCGACCACGGTGGCGCGGCTTTCCTTGGTGCCGAGCCGGATCAGGATCTGCTCGCCCTTGGTCAGCGGCTTGTCATGCAGCCAGAAGATCCGGGCGCGGATGCGGCGGGTGTCGCGCGGGCTCTGCCCGGAATGTCCGATGATGTCGCCGCGCTCGAGGAATAGCTCGCGGTCGAGCGTGATGCCGACCGAGCGTCCGGCGCCCTGTGGGGCGTTCACCGGCGTCACCGGCCAGCTCTCAACGGTCTTGATCCGCGCGATCTTGCCGGTCGGCATGATCACGATCTCGTCGCCGGCCTTCAGGCTGCCGGACTCGATGCGGCCCGCCACGATGCGGCGGTCGTCGAACTTGTAGATCGCCTGCACCGGCAGCCGCAGCGGCAGCTCGGCCAGCGGGCGTGCCGGCTCGAGCGCATCGAGCGCCTCGACCACGGTCGCGCCCTTGTACCAGTCGATCCGCGGCGTGCGTTCGGCAACGCCGTCGCCGTCGCGCGCCGAGATCGGGATCACGGCTGTGGGGGTCACGCCGAGGCCGATCAGATGCGCGGAAATCTCGTCGCTGATCTCCTTGAAGCGGTCGGCGCTGAACTCGACGCGGTCCATCTTGTTGACCACGACCGCGACCTGCTTCACGCCGAGCAGATGCAGGAGATAGCCGTGCCGCCTGGTCTGGTCGCGCACGCCTTCCAGCGCATCGATGATCAGCACCGCGCCGTCGGCCTGCGAGGCGCCGGTGATCATGTTGCGCAAGAACTCTGCGTGGCCGGGCGCGTCGATCAGCACGACGTCGCGCGAGCGGGTGCGGAAGCGGATCTGGGTGGTGTCGATGGTGATGCCCTGGTCGCGCTCGGTCTGCAGCGCATCGAGCAGGAACGACCACTCGAACGGCATGCCGCGCCGCGCGCTCACCGCCTTCAGCATTTCCAGCTTGCCGTCGGGCAGGCTGCCGGTCTCATGCAGCAGGCGCCCGACCAGCGTCGACTTGCCGTGATCGACATGGCCGACGATGACGATGCGCACCTGCGGCCGCGTCGTGCCGTTGGGCGTTGCCGAGATCGAGGCAGTGGGAAGGATCATGTTCATCGGAACGCTCGCACGAAGCTTGGTGTTGCTTGAAGTGTTGATCAGAGATAGCCGGCGACGCGCAGCCGCTCGAACGCATCCTCGGTCTCGTGGTCGAGCGCGCGGCCGGCGCGCTCCGGGACCTTGGTGCCGTCGAGCTCGGTGAGGATCTCGTCGATGTTGGAGGCGGTGGAGGCGACCGGGAAGGTGATGTCGGCATCACCCAGCGAGCGGTAGCGCTTGCCGTCCTTGGCGAGATAGAGCGGGATGATCGGAATATTCTCGCGCTTGGTGTAGGCCCAGATGTCGGCCTCGGTCCAATGCAGGATCGGATGGATGCGCAAGTGCGCGCCTTGCGGCGGCGAGGCGTTGAACTGGTCCCAGAACTCCGGCGGCTGGTCGCGGACGTCCCATTCGCCCTCGAGGCCGCGCGGCGAGAACACGCGCTCCTTGGCGCGGGTGGCCTCTTCGTCGCGGCGGATGCCGGCGATCAATCCGTCAAAGCCGAACTTGTTGAGCGCGAGCTTCAACCCCTCGGTCTTGCGCGCGGCAGAACGCGCGGCCGGCGGCAGGGTCGGGTCGACGCTGTCGATCGGCGGGCAGGGCTCGACGCGCAGGTCGAGATCCCATTCCTTTCCGAAGCGGTCGCGGAACGCGTACATCTCCGGAAATTTCTTGCCGGTGTCGACGTGCAATGCCGGGAACGGGACGCGGCCGAAGAACGCCTTGCGCGCCAGCCAGATCATCACGTTGGAATCCTTGCCGAGCGACCACAGCAACGCGAGCTTCTTCAGCCGGGCGAACGCTTCGCGCAGAATGTAGATGCTCTGCGCCTCCAGCTCGTCGAGATGATCCATCGACGGAGGCGCCTGATTGGCGGGAATCCCCGGCACGGAAGATGCATTGCTAAGCGCTGCGGACCGCGTCCTGGCGGCGACGGATTCGTTGTCGAGAAGATGCATCTCTTGGCCTTGGCCTGTGGAGTTGAAAATTCTAAAGTTGCGCTGCAATAGAGAAGAAATAATTTTCTCTTTGCTGGCCTTGATCGAGAGATAAATAGAAAATAATTTCAGTCAACCCCCAAGTTGGGGAAGCGAGTGTCTGATGCGATATCTGCCGGTGTTTCTGGATCTGCAAAGCGGCAAGGTGCTGCTCGTTGGAGCGGGCGACCTCGCGCGCGCCAAGTTGCGGCTGCTCGCAGCCGCCGGCGCCGCGGTGCGCTGGTACGCGACCGACAGCGATCATGACATTGCCGGTCTCGCGGCGGAGGACGCCGCGCGGATCGAGCGCGCCGAAGGCGATCCGCTCACCGCCGACCTCTCCGATGTCATCGCCGTCCTCTGTGCCGGCGCAGGCGAGATCGGTGTTGCGATGTCGGTGCGCGCCAAGGCGATCGGCCTGCCGGTCAACGTGATGGACGACCTCGTGCATTCCACCTTCATCATGCCGGCGATCGTCGATCGCGGCGATGTCGTGGTCGCGGTCGGCACCGGCGGCACGTCGCCGGTGGTCGCGCGCCGCATCCGCGAGAAGATCGAGGCGGTGCTGCCGGCGCGGATCGGCGATCTCGCCGGCTTCATCGGCGGCGTCCGCAAATCGATCCACGCCCGCATCGAGGAGTTTCCGCTGCGTCGCCGCTTCTGGGAGCGCATTGTCGACGGCCCGATTGGCGCGCTGGTGCTGGCCGGCCGCAAGGACGAGGCCGAGCAGGCGCTGAACGCGATCGCCGATCCCGCCGCATTCGCCGGCGCGAGCGCGGAAGGCAAGGCCATCGGTCACGTGACGCTGGTCGGCGCCGGTCCCGGCGATCCGGATCTGCTCACGGTGAAGGCGTTGCGCGCGCTGCAGGATGCCGACGTCGTGTTCTATGACGAATTGGTGTCATCCGAAGTTCTCGACCGCATCCGGCGCGATGCCACGCGGATCCCGGTCGGCCGCCGTGTCGGCAAGCCCGGCATCGGCCAGGACGCCATCAATGCGCTGATGATCGAGGCCGCGCAGTCGGGCCAGCGCGCGGTGCGGCTGAAGGGCGGCGATCCCTTTATCTTTGGCCGCGGCGGCGAGGAAATCGAGGCGCTGCGCGACGCCGGCGTCGCTTACTCCATCATTCCGGGCGTCTCCGCCGGTCTGGGCGCGGCCGCGCAATTCGAAGTGCCGCTGACCTTCAGGCACGAGGCGCTGCGCATCACTTTCCTCACTGCGCACAAGGCGCGCGATGCCGAGGTTGTCGACTGGTCGGTGCTGACAGACAAGAAGATGACCGTCGTCGTCTATATGGGCATGACCGCGGCGCCTTCGATCCGCGAAGGCATGCTTGCCGCGGGCCGCTCGCCGGAGACGCCGGTCGGCGTGTTCGCGCGCGTGACGCGGCCGGATGCCAAGGCCGCGGTCGGCACGCTGGCGCGGCTGCCCGAACTGGTCAAACAGGTCGACGGCGGTCCGGCCATTCTCATCATCGGCGACGTGGTCGCGCATTCCGCGCCGTGGAGCCGGTCCAACGTCACCCAACTCTTCTCCAACCAGATGTTCTCCGAACTGCTGAAAGCTGCCGAATGACCTCTCCGCTTGAACAGAAGAAAATCAGGATCACGGGCCCCTCGGTGGTGACCGCCAACCGCACCTGGGATGGTGCCGTGGTGTACCGGACCGCCAAGCAAGGCTGGTCCACCGAACTGTCCGATTCCGCCGTCGTCAGCACCTCCGACGACGCGCGCGCTCTCTTGGCCGAAGCCACCGCTGACGATGTCGGCGCGGTCGGCCCCTACATCGCGCCGGTCGAGCTCAAGGACGGCGGCAAGCTCAAGCCGGGCAATCTTCGCGAACACATCCGCGCCAAGGGCGTCACGATCGATCTTCAGGTGCCGGCGTAAGGCTCATCCATCATGTATGCATATGACGAACTCGACCGCACGCTGATCAACGAGCGTGTTTCGGAATTCCGCGACCAGGTGAAGCGCCGCCTTTCCGGCGAACTCACCGAGGACGAATTCAAGATCCTGCGCTTGCAGAACGGCGTGTACCTGCAGCTGCACGCCTACATGTTCCGCGTCGCGATCCCCTACGGCACGCTGTCGTCGAAGCAGTTGCGCCGGCTCGCCCATGTCGCGCGCCGCTACGATCGCGGCTACGGCCACTTCACCACGCGGCAGAACATCCAGTTCAACTGGATCAAGCTCGCCGAGCTGCCCGATGCGCTCGCCGATCTCGCCGAAGTCGGCATCCACGCGATGCAGACCTCCGGCAACAACATGCGCAACGTCACCTCGGACCAGTGGGCAGGGGTGGCGCCCGGCGAGATCGAGGATCCGCGGATCTGGTCGGAGATCCTGCGCCAGCACACCACGCTGCATCCGGAATTCTCGTTCCTGCCGCGCAAGTTCAAGATCGCGATCACCGCCTCCGAGCACGACCGCGCCGCGATCAAGATCCACGACATCGGCTTGCGGCTGCACAAGAACGCCGACGGCGAGACCGGTTTCGAGGTGCTGGTCGGCGGCGGCCTCGGCCGCACGCCGTTCATCGCCAAGACCATCAAGCCGTTCGTGCACGGCCGCGACATCCTGAGCTATGTCGAGGCGATCCTGCGCGTCTACAACCAGTACGGCCGCCGCGACAACATCTACAAGGCGCGCATCAAGATCCTGGTGCACGAGCTCGGCATCGAGAAGTTCGCCAAGGAAGTCGAGGAGGAGTGGAAGGCGATGGGCGATGTCGGGCTGACGCTCGATCACGCCGCCATCGAGGAGGTCCGCTCGCGCTTCTCCTATCCGCCTTACGAGAAGCTGCCGCACATGCCGGACGAGCTGAAGCAGGCCGCGCATGATCCGCTGTTCGAGCGCTGGCGCAAGAACTCGGTGGCGCCGCACAAGGTGCAGGGCTATTCGATCGTGACGCTGTCGCTGAAGCCGGTCGGTGGCCCTCCGGGCGACGCCACCGCGGAGCAGATGGACGCAGTCGCCGACCTCGCCGACAAATATTCGTTCGGCGAGATCCGTGTCGGCCACGAGCAGAATCTGGCGCTGCCGCACGTCGCCAAGCGCGACCTGCCGCAGCTGTTCAAGGCGCTCGACCGCCTCGGCCTCGCGACGCCGAACGTCAACCTCGTCACCGACATCATCGCTTGCCCCGGGCTGGATTACTGCTCGCTGGCCAACGCGCGCTCGATCCCGATCGCGCAGGAGCTGACGCGCCGTTTCGCCAACCACGACACCGCCGACCTGATCGGCCGGCTGCACATCAACATCTCCGGCTGCATCAATGCCTGCGGCCATCACCATGTCGGCCACATCGGCATTCTCGGCGTCGAGAAGAACGGCGAGGAATTCTACCAGATCACGATCGGCGGCCGCGCGGACGAGAACGCGCAGTTGGGCACGCTGATCGGCCCGGCCGTTCCCTATGCGGAAGTCGCCGACGTGATCGAAGACATTGTCGAAGCCTATCTCGCGCTGCGCGACCGTCCCGAGGAATTGTTCGTCGATACGGTGAAGCGTTTGGGCGTCGAGCCTATCAGGGAGCGGGTCTATGCCACTCGTTAAGCAGGGAAGAATCACCACCGATCTGTTCGTGCATCTCGCCGACGGCGCCGAGCTGCCGGGCGACGGCGCGGTGCTGGTGAGCGCCGAGCGTTTTCTCGCCGATCCGGAGGCGCTGCTGCGCCGTCCCGGCAAGCTAGGGGTGATCTGGCCGAACAACCGTAACCTCGACGATCTCGTGCCGCATCTCGATCGGCTGGCCTCGGTCGCGCTGGTGTTTCCGACCTTCCGCGACGGCCGCGCCTACAGCCAGGCGCGCCTGCTGCGCGAGCGTTACGGCTATGACGGCGAACTGCGCGCCACCGGCCAGATCCTGCGCGACCAGTTCGTGTTCATGACGCGCGCCGGCTTCGACGCCTTCGAGGTGAAGAAGGACGCCGACGCCGACGCGTTCGCCGCGACTATGAAGCGCTATTCGGTGTTCTACCAGCCGACCGGCGACGGCCGCGTCACCGCACTCAACCGCCGCATGCAGCTGCGTCACTCGGAGAGCGCCGGCCAGTGAGCACGCTCGCACCAGAGCTCGCAGTGGCGCCGGCCGCATTGCCAGCGGCCGATGCGCTCGATCGCGCGCTGCGCACGGCATCACCCGCCGAGGTGATCGCAGCCGCGGTCAAGACGCTCGGCCGCGAGAAGGTGGCGCTGGTGTCGTCGTTCGGCACCGAGTCCGCCGCGCTGCTCAAGGTGATGGCGGACGTCGATCCGGCGATCCCGGTGGTGTTTCTCGATACCGGCTGGCTGTTCGAGGAGACGCTGGCTTATCGTGACACGCTGGTCGAAACGCTCGGCCTCACCGACGTGCGTTCGATCAAGCCCGATGAGGAGGCGCTGTCGCGCCAGGATCCGGACCGCGAATTGTGGTTCACCGATCCCGACGCATGCTGCCGCATCCGCAAGGTCGAGCCGCTGGCGCGTGCGCTGAAGCCGTTCGCCGGCTGGATCAACGGCCGCAAGCGTTTCCAGGGCGGTGCCCGCGCCGACATCCCGGTTGTCGAGGATGACGGCGTCAGGCTGAAATTCAATCCGTTCGCCAACGTCTCGCGCGAGGAGATCGAGGCGATCTACACGCTCGGCAAGCTGCCGCCGCATCCACTTGTCGCATCGGGATATCAGTCGGTCGGGTGTATGCCTTGCAGCAGCCGGTCCGCTGCCGGCGAGGATGCGCGCGACGGCCGCTGGCGCGGCCGGGCCAAGACGGAATGCGGCATCCATACGATGAAGATGTCATAGGGTATGGAGCAGGGCGCTCGATCGCGATGAGCCTTCGTCGCGATTTGGCGACGCGACAAAGCCTTCGCAGTGCGGCAACTTCGTAGCACAAGCGCGCTGCGCCGCCGAAAACAAAGAAAACCGGTTTCGTTGACTTAAGACCACTTCGCCGTGAGTTATGTCTTGCGTGTTCCCTGACATTTCTCAGGTTGAATGGAGAGCGAAATGATCCGTCGTATCCTGCCGCTGGTCGCGGGACTGTTGTGGGCGAGCTCGGCCTTTGCGGCCGACTATTCGCTGCTGAACGTGTCGTATGATCCGACCCGCGAGCTCTATGTCGATTTCAACAAGGCGTTCGCCGCGGCCTATCAGAAGGAAACCAGCAAGAGCGTCGAGATCAAGCAGTCGCATGGCGGCTCCGGCTCGCAGGCGCGCTCGGTGATCGACGGATTGCAGGCCGATGTCGTCACGCTGGCGCTCGCCTATGACATCGATGCGATCGCGGGCAAGGGCCTGATCGCGGCCGACTGGCAGAAGCGGCTGCCGCTCAACGCCTCGCCCTACACCTCGACCATCGTGTTCCTGGTGCGCAAGGGCAATCCCAAAGGCATCAAGGATTGGGACGATTTGATTAAACCCGGCGTCAGCGTCATCACGCCGAACCCGAAGACCTCGGGCGGCGCGCGCTGGAACTATCTCGCCGCCTGGGGCTATGCGCAGAAGAAGTTCGGCTCCGCGGACAAGGCGAAGAAGTTCGTCGCCGATCTCTATCAGAACGTGCCGGTGCTCGACACCGGCGCGCGCGGCTCGACCGTGACTTTCGTCGAGCGCGGCGTCGGCGACGTGCTGCTGGCGTGGGAGAACGAAGCCTTTCTGGCGCTTCGCGAATTCGGCGCGGACAAGTTCGAGATCGTGGCCCCGGCGCAGTCGATCCTGGCCGAGCCGCCGGTCGCCGTGGTCGACAAGGTCGCCGACAAGAAGGGCACCCGCGCCGTCGCCGAGGCCTATCTGAAGTACTGGTACACCAAGGAAGGCCAGGAGATCGCCGCGCGCAACTCGTACCGACCGCGCGATCCCGAGATCGCCAAGGAGTACGAAAAATCCTTCGCCAAGGTTGAACTTTTCACCATCGACGACGTTTTTGGTGGTTGGACCAAGGCCCAGAAGGAGCACTTCGCCGAGGGCGGCATCTTCGATCAGATCTACAAGAACTGATCGGATTATCAGGGGGATATGTGAGCACAGCGGTTGCACGGCGCAGTACCCTGCCGGGGTTCGGTCTCACCATGGGACTGACCCTGACATGGCTGTCCGTTATCATCCTGATTCCGCTGGCCGCGCTGTTCCTCAAGACGTTCGAGCTAAGCCTCGACCAGTTCTGGGGCATCCTCACCAGCCGCCGCACCCTGAACGCCCTGAAGATTTCGTTTGGGCTTTCGTTTGCGGCCGCATGCGTCAACCTGGTGATGGGCACCGTCATCGTCTGGGCGCTGGTGCGTTATCGCTTTCCGGGCCGGCGGCTGTTCGACGCCATCGTCGATGTTCCGTTTGCCTTGCCGACGGCGGTCGCCGGCGTCGCGCTGACGCAGCTGTTCGCCCAGAAGGGCTGGCTCGGCGCGCCGCTCGCCGAGCTCGGCATCAAGGTCGCGTTCACGCCGATCGGCATCTTCATCGCGATGATCTTCATCGGCATTCCGTTCGTGGTGCGCACGGTGCAGCCGGTGCTGATCGATCTCGATCCCGAGATCGAGGAGGCGGCGGCGAGCCTGGGCGCCAATCGCTGGCACACGGTGTTTCGCGTCATCCTGCCGAGTTTGATCCCGGCGCTGCTCACCGGCTTTGCGCTGGCCTTTGCCCGCGCCATCGGTGAATACGGCTCGGTGATCTTCATCGCCGGCAATCTGCCCAATGTCTCCGAGATCGCGCCGCTGTTGATCGTGATCCGGCTGTCCGAATTCCGCTACGCCGATGCCACCGCGATCGCGGTCGTGATGCTGGTGGCCTCGTTCCTGATCATCTTCCTGATCAACCGGCTGCAGCGCTGGGCGCAAGCCCGCATCCCCGTGCATTGAGGTCTTGCGATGTCGATGCAGACGGGATTGGTGACCTCGACCACGCAACTGCGGACCTACGCACCCGCGACCGATGTCAGCGTCGCGGCGCCGGCGCCGCGGCTCGAGATCGCGCGCGCGGAGCCGGGGACGGCGCAGCACAATCTGCGCACCGAGCCCGGGCCGATCCGCTTCATCATCATCGCACTCGCGATCACCTTCCTCAGCGTCTTCGTCGTGCTGCCGCTGGTCGTGGTGTTTGCGTCGGCGTTCTCGAAAGGTGTCGGCGCGTATCTCGCGGCGCTGGCGGAGCCTGAGGCACTCGCCGCCATCAAGCTGACGCTCTTGATCGCCGCGATCTCGGTCACGCTCAACCTCGTGTTCGGGGTGATCGCGGCCTGGGCGATCTCGAAGTTCGACTTCACCGGCAAGACCTTCCTTATCACGCTGATCGACCTGCCGTTCTCGGTCTCGCCAGTGATTTCGGGCCTGGTCTACGTGCTGCTGTTTGGCGCGCAGGGCTATTTCGGGCCGTGGCTGCAGGCGCATAACGTCCACATCCTGTTCGCGGTGCCGGGCATCGCGCTGGCGACGATCTTCGTCACTTTCCCCTTCGTGGCGCGCGCGCTGATCCCGCTGATGCAGGAGCAGGGCACCCAGGAAGAGGAGGCGGCGATCTCGCTCGGCGCCTCCGGCCTGCAGACCTTCTTCCGCGTCACGCTGCCCAACATCAAATGGGGCCTGCTGTACGGCGTACTGCTCTGCAACGCGCGCGCGATGGGCGAGTTCGGCGCGGTGTCGGTCGTCTCCGGCCACATCCGCGGCGAGACCAACACGATGCCGCTGCTGGTCGAAATTCTTTACAACGAGTACCAGTTCGTCGCCTCGTTCGCGATCGCATCGCTGCTCGCGATGCTGGCGCTGATCACCCTGGTGGCGAAAACCGTTCTCGAACGGCGGCTCGACGAGGCAGAGGTGCCCGATGGCGATTGAAGTCAAGAATATCGTAAAGACGTTCGGCAGCTTTGCCGCGCTCGATAATGTCGACCTCAAGGTCGCCGACGGCGAGTTGCTGGCGCTGCTCGGTCCGTCCGGTTCCGGCAAGACGACGCTGCTGCGCATCATCGCGGGCCTGGACTGGCCCGACTCGGGCGAGGTCGCGATCGACGGCGAGAATGCGCTCTCGCGCGGCGCCAGCGAGCGCCAGGTCGGCTTCGTGTTCCAGCACTACGCGCTGTTCCGCCACATGACGGTGTTCGAGAACGTCGCCTTCGGCCTGCGCGTGCAGCCGCGCGCGATCCGCAAGGACGAGGCGACGATCCGTGCCCGCGTCAAGGAGTTGCTCGACCTGGTGCAGCTCGATTGGCTGGCCAATCGCTATCCCAGCCAATTGTCCGGCGGCCAGCGCCAGCGCATCGCGCTGGCGCGCGCGCTCGCGATCGAGCCGCGGATCCTGTTGCTCGACGAGCCGTTCGGCGCGCTCGATGCCAAGGTGCGCAAGGAGCTCAGGCAATGGCTGCGCTCGCTGCACAACGAGATCCACGTCACCTCGATCTTCGTCACCCATGACCAGGAAGAAGCGCTCGAAGTCGCCAACCGCGTCGTGGTGATGGACAAGGGCAAGATCGAGCAGATCGGCTCGCCCGGCGAGGTCTATGACAATCCGGCGACCGCCTTCGTGCATGGCTTCATCGGCGAATCCATCGTGCTGCCGGTCGACGTCGCCGGCGATGCGGTGCGGCTGGACGGCCGTCCCCTGAACATTCCGGCTTTGGGCGCGGCGTCGGGCGCGGCAAAACTGTTCGTCCGCCGCCACGACATGGCGGTCGGCCCGGCCTGGAACCGGCGCCCTGGAAGGCGCCATCCGGCACGTCCGCTCGTTCGGTCCGATCCAGCGCGCCGAGGTGGCCCTGTCGGGGAGCGAGGGCAAGACCGTGATCGAGATCGACGCCCCCCGCGACCGCGAGCTCCAGGCCGGCGAAATCGTCTCGCTGCAGCCCCGCCGCTACCGGATCTTTGCCGCCCAGGAGTAGGCATCCGGGCGACGGTTCCTGACCACATTCACCGTCATTCCGGGGCGGTCCGTAGGACCGAGCCCGGAATCTCGAGATTCCGGGCTCGCTTCGCGCCCCGGAATGACGGCATTTCGCAGCCAAAAGTTAGCCCCTGTTCACCATTCAGCCACGGTTGGTATGCAACAACGGCGGGCCAATCTTTGGGGGTTTTCTTACAGTGAAACGGACGACGGTCGCCCTGTTCGGGCTTCTGCTGCTTGCCGGCTGCGGCACGGACACCAAAATCCCGGAAGAACCGACCATGTATCTCAACATGGCCCAACCCGGCGCTGTCCTGGATAGCCAGGCGGCCGCGATCATGTTTTCGCAGTATCGCCAGAACAATGGTCTTGGCACCGTGGTGGTCGATCCGGACCTGACCAAGCTCGCTGAGCAGCAGTCGCAGGCGATGGCCGCCCGCAACAAGATGGACCATGACGTAAAGGCCCCGCTCGGCAAGCGGCTGCAGGCCGGAGGCTATCCCGCCACCGTCGCGGTCGAGAACATCTCGGCCGGCTATCACACGCTGGCAGAAGCCTTTTCGGGCTGGCGTGATTCACCGCCGCACAAGGCCAATATGCTGAAGAGCGGTGTCACAAAAATGGGCATCGCGGCGGTCTATGCTCCCAACACCAAGTACAAGGTGTTCTGGACGCTCATTTTGGCGGCAACCTGATCTCGATAAATTCCGCGTGATCTAACCCCATAATCTCGCTGATTGACGCCGCGGCGAACTGTCGCCACGGTTGCGGCCCAAGTCGTTTTTGAGCGAACGGTTACGAATGGATACTTCCGACACCGCGCCTGCCTCGACGCCGGCGCAAGCGCAGCGCGTGCTGGTTCTTCAGGGCGGCGGCGCGCTCGGCTCCTATCAGGCCGGCGCCTTTCAGGCGCTCTGCCACGCAGGCTTCGAGCCGGAATGGATCGCCGGCATCTCGATCGGCGCCATCAACGCCGCGATCATCGCCGGCAACGAGCCGGCCGAGCGTGTGCCGCGGCTGAAGGAATTCTGGGAGATGGTGTCGGCGCCGGTGCCGTGGAATCCGGTCTCCAACCATGAGCGCGCCCGCTCGCTGTTCAACGAGACCAGTGCCGCCATCATCGCGACCTTCGGCGTGCCCGGCTTCTTCACGCCGCGGATTCCGCCGGCGCCGCTGTGGCCGCCTGGCAGCTCGCAATCGCTGAGCTATTACGACACCGGGCCCTTGAAGAAGACGTTGGAGCGCCTCGTTGATTTCGACCGCATCAACGATCTGAAGACGCGCCTGTCGGTTGGCGCGGTGAGCGTCACCTCGGGCAATTTCCGCTATTTCGACAATTACGAGTTCAGGAAGCTCGGCAAGAAGATAGGCCCCGAGCACATCATGGCCTCGGGCGCGCTGCCGCCGGGCTTTCCGTCCGTCGTCATCGAGGGCGAGCATTATTGGGACGGCGGCATCGCTTCCAACACCCCGCTCGACTTCGTGCTCGACGAGGAGACCAGCCGCGATCTCCTGATCTTCCAGGTCGATCTGTTCAGCGCGCGCGGGCCGTTGCCGGAGACGCTGCTGGAGGCCGCCGAGCGCGAGAAGGACATCCGCTATTCCAGCCGGACGCGGATGAACACCGACAAGAACCGGCAGATCCACAACGCCCGCATGGCGGTACGCGACCTGATCGGCAAGCTGCCCGATTACCTGAAGAACGATCCGTCGGTCGAGCTGCTGCGCAAGGCGTCCAAGGAGAACACCGTCACGGTGGTTCACCTGATCTACAAGAGCAAGAACTACGAGAGCTCCTCGAAGGACTACGACTTCTCCCATGTTGCGATGGTCGAGCACTGGGGCGCGGGCGTCCGCGACGTGCATTTGTCGATGCGTCACAAAGAATGGCTAGAACGGCCGCAGTCCGGGGAGACCATGGTGACTTACGACCTCACGGGGGATGAACCCACACCCCCCGCAAGCAAATAGGAGCGACCGACAATGGGTACGTTGACAGGCAAGACCGCCGTTGTGACCGGCTCGACCAGCGGCATCGGATTGGCGATCGCGCGCGCCTTCGCCGGTGCCGGCGCCAATATCGTTCTCAACGGCATGGGCGTTCCGGCCGATATCGAGAAGGAGCGTTCCGGCATCGAGACCGACTTCAAGGTCAAGGCCGTGCATTCGCCGGCCGACATGACCAAGCCGGCCGAGATCGCCGAGATGGTTGCGCTCGGCGAGAAGACCTTCGGTTCGGTCGATATCCTGGTCAACAATGCCGGCATTCAGTTCGTTGCGCCGATCGAGGAATTCCCGCCGGAGAAGTGGGAAGCGATCATCGCGATCAATCTGTCGTCCGCGTTCTACGGCATCCGCGCCGCGGTGCCCGGCATGAAGAAGCGCGGCTGGGGCCGCATCATCAACACCGCCTCGGCGCACTCGCTGGTCGCTTCGCCGTTCAAGTCGGCCTATGTCTCGGCCAAGCACGGCATCGCCGGCCTCACCAAGACGGTGGCGCTGGAGCTCGCGCAGCACAAGATTACCTGCAACTGCATCAGCCCGGGCTATGTCTGGACCCCGCTGGTCGAGCACCAGATCCCGGAGACCATGAAGGCGCGCAACATGACCAAGGAGCAGGTCATCAAGGACGTGCTGCTCGCCGCGCAGCCGACCAAGGAGTTCGTGACCTCCGATCAGGTTGCGGCGCTTGCGCTGTTCCTGTGCAGCGACGATGCCGCGCAGATCACCGGCTCCAACTACTCGATCGACGGCGGCTGGACCGCGGAGTAATTTTTCCGGCGGGATTTGGCGGCCTCAGAACAAGCCGGCCCTGATTGGATCAGGGCCGGCTTTTGTTTTGGGGCTGCAAGCGTCGCCATCGCCTGGAGCCATCGCTTTTGGCGAAATTTTGCAACTTTTTCCGATCGGATTCAGGACGATTTGGCACGCCGTGGGATGATGGCATGGGCATTCCTGACGAGGAGCAAATCGGATGGAGCAGCGGCAGGCAAATAACGAGGTGATGGGCGAGCCGCATTCCGAGCTTCGGCCCAGCTCCCAGCTACGGCTCAAGGGCCAAGTGGTCCTCGACGGGAGCGCCGGTTACGACGAGGCGCGCAAGGTCTGGAACGGCGCCGTCGACAGGCGGCCGGCCATGATCGCCTACTGCGCGGATACCCGGGATGTGGTCGAGGCTGTGACATTCGCGAGGTCCCGCACGTTCCCGGTGGCCGTTCGCAGCGGAGGCCACAATGTCGCTGGCCTCTCGGTCTGTGACGGCGGCATGGTCATCGACCTGTCCCGGATGAAGCGCATCGATGTCGATCCGGTCCGGCGCACCGCGCGCGCGGAAGCCGGCCTCGATCTCGGCGAATTCGATCGTGCCACGCAGGCGCACGGCCTGGCGACCACCATGGGGGTCAATAGCGACACCGGCATCGCCGGGCTCACGCTTGGCGGCGGCTTCGGCAAGCTCGGGCGAAAATACGGGTTGACCTGCGACAACCTGATTGCCGCCGAAGTGGTGACAGCCGAGGGACGGGTTTTAAGGGCCAGCGCGACCGAACACCCCGACCTGCTCTGGGGCTTGAGAGGAGGCGGCGGCAATTTCGGCATCGTGACTGCGTTCGAATACCAGTTGCATGCGATCGGCACGTCGTTGCCCGTCGCGTCAACGCTTTATCCTTACGATCAGGCGCGCGAGGCCATGCAGTTCTACGATGAATTCGCCCGCAACGCTGCCGATGAGGTCAACGTCGATGCGGCCCTTGTGACGCTGCCGTCGGGCGAGCGGTTCTTCAACATCTCCGGTTGTTATGTCGGCTCGCATCATGACGGTGAGCGCGCCCTTTCGCCGATCGTCAAGTTCGGCTCGCCCGTCGAGACGCGCCTCGCAACCGTTCCCTATCTCGAGATTCAGTCAGGCGGCGATGTCCTGTTTCCGCGGGGACGTCGCTATTACTGGAAGGCGCAATTCCTGCGCGAGATCGGTGCCGGCGCGATCGACGCGCTGCTCGACGCCTATGCGAGAGCCCCCAACACCTCGTCCTTGCTGGTTCTCCAGCATGTCGGCGGCGCAATTGCACGGGTTCCGGTATCGAGCTCGCCTTACGCAAACCGCGATGCGGCGTTCGACTGCTTTCCGGTCGCGATCTGGGACGATCCGGCCGGTGACGAAGCGAACATGCGTTGGGCGCGCGAGCTGTGGAGTGCCGTCAGGCCCTATTCGACCGGCGGCGTCTATGCCAACAACCTGGGGGATGAGGGCGAAGACCGCGTGCGCGATGCCTATGGTGAAAATTACGCACGTCTTGTCGCGCTCAAGAACAAATACGATCCGACGAATTTCTTCCGCCTGAACCAGAACATCAAGCCGACGACATAGTTCTGGGCATCGGAGAAAATCCAAATGCGAAGCCGCTGGACCATTCTTGCTGCTCTGTTCGTCGCTCGTGCCACCATCGCCTTTCAGTTTCAGAGCGTCGCGGCCATCGCGCCACAGCTCAGCCAGGGTCTGGGCGCGAGCCTGGCCGATATCGGCGTTCTGATCGGGCTCTACTTTGCGCCGGGCGCCTTGCTTGCCTTGCCTGGCGGCGCGATCGGCCGCCGCTATGGCGACAAGGTGGTGGTCCTTGCCGGTCTCCTGATGATGCTGGCAGGCGAACTGCTGATGACCACGTCGACGTCGTGGAGCGTGCAGATCGCAGGCCGGCTGACTGCCGGCATCGGCGGCGTCCTCCTGAACGTCCTGATGACCAAGATGGTCGCGGACTGGTTTGCCGGCCGGGAAATCGCCACCGCGATGGCCATTTTCATCAACTCATGGCCGGCCGGCATCGCAGTCGCTCTCATGCTGTTGCCGGCAATCGGAGCCACGCTCGGACTCCATGCCGTCAATCTTGCCGTCGCCGGGGTGATCCTGATCGGTCTCGGCCTCATAGCTCTGGTTTATCGCGCGCCGGATGCGGCCGTCGCGGTTGAAGGCGAGCCTAGCAGCCTGACCGCCGACACGATCTGCGCCGTGATTGCCGCTGGGCTGATCTGGTGTCTCTACAACATCGGTTTTGCGATGATCTTCAGTTTCGGTCCATCGATGCTGGTCGAGCAAGGCTGGTCCGGCGCCGCAGCCGGATCAACCATCAGTATCGTGCTCTGGCTCGCCGCCCTTTCGGTGCCGTTGGGCGGCTTCCTCGCCGATCGGACCAGGCGCGGCGAGGTCATCCTGATCACGGGCTGCATCGCCTTCGCGCTTCTGACACTGCTCTTGTCGCGCAGCGGCACGGTGCTTCCCGTCGTCATTGCTCTTGGAATCCTCTGCGGCCTGCCTGCCGGTCCGATCATGAGCCTGCCTGCGCGCGTGCTCGAGCAGAGGACGCGGCCGATCGGAATGGGAATATTCTACACCGTCTTTTACGCCGGCATGCTGGCTGGACCTGCGATCGGAGGAAAGCTCTCCACCGCGGTCGGCTCCGCGAGCGCGGCGCTCGACTTCGGCGCCGCCGTGCTGCTGGCTTGCCCGGCCGTTCTGTGGTTCTTCCGACGCATGGTTGCCGGCCACTCTTGGAAGCAGGCGGACATCAGGCGCGCCTGACCGGCGCAAGGCTGAACGCCGTTAGGCGGGTTTTCCAGTCCGGCGGCGCTCATGCATCGCATGATGCCGCGCCGGCCGAATGCTACGGCGCCGTCCGCCGCTTGCCGAACGCCAGCACGTGCAGCCCGAGGCGCGAGCGCACGACATAGAACAAGAGGATCGTCTCGAAGGTCAGCGACAGCGAGGTCGAGGCGGCGGCGCCCATCCCGCCGTAGCGGGGGACGAGGGCGATGCAGAGCCCGACATTCATCAGGAACGACACCGCATAGGCGGTCGCGCAGATGCTCTGGTGGCCGAGCATGTTCAACAGCCGCTCCACCGGCCCGATCGCCGAGCGGACCACGAGGCCGATCGCGGCGACGAACATGATGCTGTAGCCGTCGACGAATTTCGGGCCGAACAGCCACAGCAGCGGCTTGCCGAACACCAGCAGGGCGACGGTCGCGAGCAGCGAGGGCCAGAACGTCCAGCTGATGGCGTGCGCGACATAGGCCGACAGCCGCTCCTTGTCGCCGAGCGCGTTGTATTCGGCGAAGCGGTGCGCCGTGGTCGCCGCCATCGCGTAGTGCACGAACGACACCAGCGCCAGCGTCTTCACCACGGCGAAATAGATGCCGACCTCCTCGGACGAGCGGAACTGCTGCAGCATCAGCACGTCGGTGTAGCCGAGCAGCAGATAGAAGCTCTCGACCAGCATGATCGGCAGCGAGATCGCGAACCAGCCCTTGACGTCGTAGCTCTTCTCGCCCACCCCGAGATGGGCGGTGAGGCGGCGGTTGAGCACGACCATCTGGCCGATCGCCGCGATGTATACCGCGGCGGCGCTCGCGATCATCGCCGCGGTGGCGCCGAGATTGAGGCCGAGCGCCAGCGCGCCGGCGGTCAGCGCGATGATCAGCCCCTGCCGCACGATGAACTGCGGCATCAGGCCGAGCTGCATCCAGTCATGCGCGCGGGAGATGCCGTCCTGGGTGTTGGCGACGACGAAGGGCGGCAAGGTCAGGCAGCCGATATAGAGCGGCAGCACCGCGTTGGGATCGATCCAGGGCGAGGCGAGGTGGATCACGCCGGCGAGCAGTAGCGCGACGATGCTGGACGTCGCAAGCACCACCCAGCGGCCGCCGGAGAGGAAGCCGCGCAGCGCCGCAAGGTCGCCGCGCGCGCGGTATTCCGGAATGATCTTCTGCGCGGAGGGCGCGATGCCGAAATCCATGGTGCTGCCGAGCAGCAGCACCCAGGTCCAGACATAGACGTAGATGCCGTAATCCGAGCCGCTCATCCAGCGCGCCAGCAGGATCTGCGCGAGATAGGCGATGCCGGCGCTGATGACGCGGATGGCGAAGATCATGCCGGCGAGGCGCTTGGTGACTGACGCCTCGTTGGTGCCGCCGAGCGCGCGCGCTGCGAGGCCGCGCAGGCGTGCGGCCCGGCCCAATGGCGCGGAGGTTGCCGATTGTGTCTCCATCACAGCCAAGGCGGAAAATTCCTAAAGCGCCGCGTGGCGGCAATGGCCTCCGATCTATCAACGAAACGTTAAGATTGGGTTCGGTGACGCACCTCTTCGGGGGCGTCCCGGGGCAGTGCGAAGCACTGAAACCGGGAGCTCGAGATTCCGGGTTCGATGCGCTGCTTCACCCCGGAATGACCCTACGGCTCAATTCAAATTGATATTGAATTCGTAGCTTTTGTCGCCGCCGACCAGCGTCAGCTTCAGCGCGGCGCCGTCGGCCTTGGCGCCGGGCGGCAGGCCGTCGAGCTCGAAAGAGAAACGCTTCACGCCCGGCGGCGCCTGCGCAACGAGCTTGGGCACCGGCAGCGCCCAGTCGGGCGTCGGCCCCTCGACGAACAGGCTGAGGTCGCGGCTCTCGGGCGCGCTGACATCGACCAGCACGTTGTTCTTGCCGTCGCGCTTGACGTCGCGGATCGAAAACGGGATCGGGTCGCCGATATTGGCGGGCTTCGGCACCGCGTTGAGCGCTTCCGAAAGCGCGGCGTCCTCGGTCGAGGCGACGCTCGCGAACGCCAGCTCGGCCTTCGCCTCCACCGGTACGCACAGCTTCTCGCACACCGCGTAGTTGATGTCGGCGCGCAGCACCAGCGGCTTGTCGGGATTCTTCGCCACGATGCGCAGCGGCAGCACCACCTGGTGCTTGTAGCCGAGCGAGGTGCCGCCGGCGCCGTCGTCGAATTGCCGCGGCGCCGGCCACATCACGGTGACCGCCTCGACGTTATCCGACCTGGAGAAATCGAACCGCGGCGGCACGCCGGAATCGCCGGGCGTCCGCCAATAGGTCTTCCAGCCGTCCTGCAATTGGAACGCAATGCCGCCAAGCAGCACCGCGCCGCTGCGCGATCCGGCGAGCAGCCGCACCGCCGAATGCGTGTCCTGTTGCCACGGCGAGGCGTCGTCGGCGCGGACCTCCGTTGCCATACATGCGAAGGAAAACAGGGCGGCAACGCCAAATGCGGCACGCAAGGGAACTATGACGATCATGAGACGTCTTTACCCGCAACTTTCGGTGCAAACCATTGAATTGCTTGTGATGCATCGCCGCACGGCGGTCGATGGTTGATTGACAGAACCGCCACCCGATATCAGGATGCCAAATCAGCAGGAAAGGCCTTTGCGGATGCGCCCTGAAGGCAAAACAGGCAAGACTCGCAAAACCGCCGCCGGCAGAAGCCCGGCCGTCGGTGTCCATGCCGCCGAAGGTGGCTATCTCGACGGCCAGATGCTGATCGCGATGCCTGTCATGAACGACCCCCGCTTCGAACGCTCCGTGATCTACATGTGCGCGCATTCCTCCGAGGGCGCGATGGGCATCATCGTCAACCGTCCCGCCGGCAGCATCGATTTCCCCGGGCTACTGGTGCAGCTCGACATCATCGAGAAGTCGGACCAGATCCAGCTGCCCGAGAATGCCGAGATGATGAAGGTGATGAAGGGCGGCCCGGTCGATACCGGCCGCGGCTTCGTGCTGCATTCCAGCGACTTCTACATTCAGGATGCGACGCTGAACATCGACGACGGCATCTCGCTCACCGCGACCGTCGATATCCTGAAAGCGATCGCCAAGGGCGCCGGGCCGAAGCATGCGATCCTCGCGCTCGGCTATGCCGGCTGGGCGCCGGGGCAACTCGAGAACGAGATCCAGCACAATGGCTGGCTGCATTGCGACGCCGATCCGGAGCTGATCTTCGGTACCGACGTCGACGAGAAATACGCGCGCGCCTTGCGCAAGATCGGCATCGAGGCCGGCATGCTGTCGAACGACGCGGGCCACGCGTAGGCTGTCGCTGAGGTCGTCGACGATCCCAACGCATTCTCAGTGTCGTCCCGGCTTTCGCCGGGACGACACCAGTAGTTCTGCCTACTCCGCCGCTTCCTGCGCGACCGTCGGCTGGGTGCCGGCCACCGTGGCGCGGCGCATGTCGCGGGGCTGCGACTGGTCGTAGCGGCGGACGCGGTGCACGGTCTGGCGGTTGTCCCACATCACGAGGTCATGCACCGTCCATTTGTGCACATAGACGAATTCGGGCTGCGTCGCGTGCTCGGTCAGATCGCGCAGCAGCAGCCGCGCCTCCGGCATGCTCATGCCCCTGATGGCGCCGGCGTGAGAGGACAGATACAGCGACTTGCGGCCGTGCACCGGATGCGTGCGCACCAGGCGCTGCAGCACCGGCTTGAACATCTGCTTCTCCTCGTCGGTGTAGTCGAGGAAGCCGAGCGAGCCGCGCGAATACATCAGCGAGTGCTCGCAGATCATGTCCTCGATCTCGGCCTTGGTCTCGGCGTCGAGCGCGTCATAGGCGGCGCGCATGTCGGCGAATTCGGTGTTGCCGCCCTTCGGGTTCACCACGCGCGCCGACAGCAGCGAGAATTTCGCCGGGATCGGCCGGAACGAGCTGTCGGAATGCCACAGGCAGTTGCCGAGGTTGAACAGATGGGTGCGGTGGTCCTTCGGCAGCGGCTTGCCGTCCTTGCCGAGATTGCTGACGTCGTTCAGCCCGGAGGCGAGGCGGTAGTCCTGCTTCTTCGTCACCGTGCCGCCGCGCGCATCTTCGCGCTCGCCGAAATTCAGCGCGAATGCCATCTGCTGCTCGTCGGAGATGTCCTGGCCGTGGAATACAAGCACGGCGTATTTGTCCATGCCGGCCTCAATGTCGATCGCTTCCTGCTTCGTCAGCGGCTTGCGCAGATCGACGCCGGAAACCTCGCCGACGAAATGCTTGTGAAGCTGCCGGATCAGGACCGTCATTGGCGTATCTCCCCGTCTATCGCGGGCGGTTTTCCCGCTTCATTTGACGGGAAGGCTACTCGACGCGCGCGCGCTGTCAACGCTCGCGGGCCGTGCGCGGGTCAGGCATTCCGCGCCATCAACCCGCCGTCGACCGGAATCACGGCGCCGGTCAGGAACGATGCGGCGGGCAGGCACAGGCTCAGCGTCATGTGCGCGACCTCTTCCGGATCGCCGTAACGGGCGAGCGCGGTGCGGCGCTTGGCGTAGAGCGTCTTGTGCTCCTCGGAGATGCGGTCGGTGATGGCGGTGCGGATCGGGCCCGGGCAGATGCAGTTCACGGTGATGCCCTCGCGTCCTAGTTCCACCGCGAGCGAGCGGGTCAGGCTGGTGACGCCGCCCTTGGCCGCGGAGTAGGGGCTGTGCAGCGTGGTCGCGCCGAGCGCCTCGGTCGAGGCGATGTTGACGATGCGCGGCGAGCGCGACTTGCGCAGGTATGGCAGTGCCGCGCGGATGATGCGCGGATGCGCCGTCAGCATCACCGCGATGCCCTTGGCCCAAGCGTCCTCGTACGCGGGATCGTCGATCGGCACCCGCACCGAGATGCCGGCATTGTTGACGATGATGTCGAGCCCGCCGAAATGCGCGGCGACGTCGTTGACGACTTTGGTGATGGCGTCGCGATCGCCGACGTCGAGCGTCCAGGCCTTCGCCGAGCCGCCGCTTGCCGAAATCTCCTTCGTCACCGCCTGCGTGCCTTCTTCGGTCAGGTCGGTGACCGCGACATTGGCGCCTTCATCGGCAAACACCCGCGCGGTGGCGCGGCCCATGCCGCTGGCGGCGCCGGTGACGAGAACGGTGAGGCCCTTCACCGAACGGCTGAGCTGCTTGTATTCGGACATGACGGACCCCCGTTGATTTTCTGCGTTGTGAGAGACGGCAACGCTGGCACCGATCGCAAGATACGTCAAACCACTGATCCCATATCGGCATGCGCGCAGCGCGTTAACGCAAGTTTCCCGGTTGGCTTTCCGAGAAGGATCATGCTCAATCAAGACAACAGCACGAGAGAGGAACGCGCGATGAACGAGCTCGATTTCGGCGGCAAGCAAGTATTGGTGGTCGGCGGCTCCAGCGGCATCGGCAACGGCATCGCGCAGGCGTTCCGCGCCAAGGGCGCGCGCGTCGCGATCTGCGGCACCCGCGCGCAGGCGAGCGACTATTCCGCCGAGGAAGGCTCGCATCTCGAGGGCCTCGCCTACGCGCAGCTCGATGTCAGCAACCCGCAGGCGATCGAGGCCTTCAGGCCGTCGTTCGACCGGCTCGACGTGCTGGTGCTGGCGCAGGGCGCGGTGATTTACCGCCGCGGGGAATTCGAGATGGAGGGTTTTCGCAAGGTGCTCGAGGTCAACCTGATGAGCCTGATGGCCTGCGCGACCAAATTCCAGGCGATGCTGAGCGCAGCTAAGGGCTCGCTGATCATCGTGAGCTCGACCGCGGCCTATCATTCGACCATGGGCAATCCGGCCTACAACGCCTCGAAGACCGGTGCCGTCGGGCTGACGCGCACGCTCGGCGAGGCCTGGGCGGAGAACGGCATCCGGGTCAACGGCATCGCGCCCGGCCTCGTCGACACCAAGATGACCAAGGCGACGACGGCCAATCCGAAGCGTCTCGAAGGCGCGCTCGATCGCATTCCGCTGAAGCGTCTCGGCACGCCCGCCGACATGGCCGGCGCCGCGCTGTTCCTGGCCTCGCCGCTTGCCTCCTACATCGTCGGCCAGACCATCGTCGTCGACGGCGGGCTGATCCTGTAACCGCAGGAACCTGCGCGCCGTTTCCCGGTTAGCTTCCGGACAGATCAGGGAGCGTGACGATGGACAAGGATCGGATTTTCGGAACGGCGAAGGAGTTCGCGGGCAAGGCCGAAGGCGCGGTGGGCGACGCGACCGGAGATGCGCAGACCCAGGCCTCGGGCCGCGCGCGCGAAGCCGCGGGCTCCGTGCAGGATCTCTACGGCCAGGCCAAGGACGCCGCGCGCGACGCCGCCGACACCGCGGTCAACTACGCCAAGGACGCCTATGAGCATCGCGGCGAGACCGTTCGCAGCGGACAAAAGGCGGTGGCGCATGCGGTGCAGGAGAACCCGCTGGGATCGCTGCTGATCGCCGGCGGCATCGGCTTTGCGCTCGCGCTCCTGATGACGCGCCAGCCGCGTCGCCCGCCGCCGTCGCGCTGGCGCTACTACGGTTGATACCATCTCGCCCACCGTCATTGCGAGGAGCTCGCGACAAAATTGCAAAGCAATTTTGCGCTGAAGCGACGAAGCAATCCAGCCGTCCGCGCGTGCGGATCGATGGATTGCTTTGCGGAGCCTGTCATCGGGCGCGCGTTCGCGCGACCCGTTGGCTCGCAATGACGTGGATGTAGCGTCAATTCTATCGGAAGACGCGCGGCCTACTGCCACGGACTCCCCGGCACTGCGACCCGCTGTCCGACACCGCGCGGCGGGCGCGGCGGCGGAGCGACCAACGGGCGCTGCTGCGGCGCGCCGAACCCGAACAGATCGCGCAGCCAAGGCTGTGTCTGCGGCTGCTGTTGCGGCTGGGCCTGGGTCTGGGCCGGACGGAACACGCGCCTTGGCGGCTTCGGTGCGGTGATGATCGAGCCGTCGGGCGCGATCGCCGTGGTCGAGGGCGGCGGATTGGCCGGTCCGCCCGCCGGCGCGGCGGGCGTGGTCGCGGCAACCGGCACATCGCCCTTGGCTTGCTCGCGGCCCATCTCGCGGCGCGGCCAGACGAAATCATCGGCGCGGCCGGCGGGCGGCGCCAGCGCCTCCCCCTTCACCAGCGTGCGCGCGGCGAGCGCATCGACGGCGGCGGGCCGCGAGCCCGGTCCGCCGAGCAATTGATCGGTGCCGACGGTGGAGGCGACCAGCGGCAGCACCGGGCCCGCCAGCGGCCGCGGCGCGGGCTTGCCGGGCTCCGCGCTGGTATCCGGCGTCGCGGGTTCGCTCGGCAGCGCGATCGGCCCGGAGCGCACCGCGAGCAGGCGCGTCACCTCGCGCTCGACATAATGCGCGAGCTTGCGCGCGCCGGCCTTGGTGAAGAACACGCCGTCATCGGTACGCAGCTTGCGGGGCTGGCCTTCGAAGTCCGGGCCCTTCTGCATGAAGCGGCCGGCCTCGTCGACAAAGCCGTCCCAGACGTCAACATAGGTGATGCCGGCCTTGCCGGCGCCGTCGCGATAGAGCGCGTCGAGGAACAGCATGTCCGACGTGCCCTTCTGGCCGCGGATCGCGGGCAGGCCGACCCACAGCACCGGCACGCCCTTGCTCTTCAGCACGTTGATCAACTCCTCGATCTTCTTGCCGTAGAGCTCGACCCAGCGGTCGTCGCGGAATTCATAGAGGCCGTTCGGCGAACGCGCAGTCTTTTCCGGCGCGGCCTGCGAGTCATTGTCGGCGTCGTCGGCCGGCGGCTCGGCCTCGACCGGCTTGCCATCAGTTTTGGCGGCGGCATCGGGCTTGTCGCCCGGCTTGGCTTCGGGCTTGCCGCGCGCGCGTCCTTTTTCTCGTCCTTCTTGTCGACCTTCTTCTCCACGACAGATTCTCGGATCGCGGTGCGGTCGTTGAGGCCGAGCATCACGACGATGGCGTCGGGGTTCTCGGTGGCGAGAATGCCCTTCGCGGCCGCGGCCCAATCCGCCGGATCGCCCTTGGGCTGATAGCGGATCAGGCCGGAGACCGTCTTGTGCTTGCGGATCACGCCCATGTCGGGCTGGTCGGAATAGGCATCTTCCAGGCCATAGCCGAGCCAGTCGGCCATGGCGTCGCCGATGACGAGCACGTTGCGCTCGGCGGCCGCCTCGCGCTTGGCCGGTGCCGGAGCGCGCGAGAAATCCTCGCGCGGCCGCTGCGGCTGCGATGATTGCGGTTGCTGCTGCTGGAACGGCGCGAAGAAATCGCCGCCGAACCAGCCGCCGCCGCCGTGCTGCGGCGGAGCGCGGCGCTGTGGTTGCGGCGGTCCGCCACCAAAGCCGGGGAAGCCGAAGAATTGCGCTGAGGCGGGCTGGGCGATGCCGATCAATAGCGCGAGCGCCACCGTCAGCGCGACCAGCGGACCGGCTTCGGTGAATATGCGCAAAAAGGACTTTGGCTCTCGCATCGCGTTCGGTCGCAAATGATCTGGAAGTACGTGAGCATACTAGCGGAATCGGGCCGCAAGCGGGCAGCTTTTCCACCATAAATCGGGTGCCGCCGGCCGCCGTCAAGGCAGGCGGCAAATATCGGATTTCACGGTTACTTTCGGGGTGGAGGGCCCAGCCGTCGCGGCGACGGAACCGTGCCTCCTCTCCCGCTTGCGGGAGGGGCAAGAGCCGTAGCCCGGATGGAGCGAAGCGCAATCCGGGACCAGACCAGTCGCACGGCGAGAACCCCGGATTTCGCTGCGCTGCATCCGGGCTACGGGGCAGCCTCCGGTTTCAGCCCTACCGCCCCCTGAGCCGCTCCAGCACCTCGGCGGTGGCAAAACCGTCGGCCGGTGCCCCGATCGACACCTGGAAGCCGCGCAGCGCCTCGCGGGTCTGGCCGCCGAACTGGCCGTCGGGCGTACCCTTGTAGAAGCCGCGCTGGGCCAGCAGCTGCTGTAGTTCCAGCCGCTCGGCGCGCGACAGCACCCGCTCCTGGCGCGGCCAGGGCTGCGCGAAGGGCTGGCCGCCGCGCAGGCGGTCGGCGAAATGGCCGATGGCGAGCGCATAGGCCTCGGCCGGGTTGTACTTCATGATCACCCGGAAATTCTGCAGCATCAGGAAGCCCGGCCCCTCGGCGCCGGCCGGCGCCAGCAGATAGGCCTTGTCGGACGGCCGCGGGAACGGCTGGCCGTTCGGCCGCTTGAGGCCGAGATGCTCCCATTGCGACAGCGGCATGGCCTTGGCGCGGTCGGCCAGCATGTAATTGAGGCCTTGCGGCAGCACGACCTCGTAGCCCCAGCTCGCGCCGGTCTGCCAGCCGTCCTTCTTCAGATTGTTGGCGGTCGAGGCGATCAGGTCGCTCGGATTGTCGACGACGTCGCGGCGGCCGTCGCCGTCGCCATCGACGGCATAGCGCTTGAACGCGGTCGGCATGAACTGGGTCGGGCCGAAGGCGCCGGCCCAGGAGCCGCGCATCTGCTCGGGCCTGAGGTCGCCGCGGTTGAGGATTTCCAGCGCCGACAGGAACTCGTCCTTGAAATAGGCCTGACGGCGGCCGATGCAGGCGAGCGTCGCGGTCGACTGCACCACGTTGCGATCGCCCATCTGGGTCGAGTAGTTCGACTCGATGCCCCAGATCGCCGCAATGATGTAGCGGTCGACGCCATAGGCCTTCTCGGTGGCATCGAACTGCGGCTTGTATTTCGCAAGGATCTCGCGGCCCTTGGCTAGCCTGGTGTCGCTGACCAGGATGTCGAGATAATCCCAGATCGCCTTGGTGAACTCCGGCTGCGAATCCATCAGATCCATGATGCGCAGATCGGGCGTCAGGCCGGCGGTGAAGCGCTCGAAATTCTCTTGGGTGATGTTGCGCCGTGCGGCATCTGGCCACATCGCTGCGACGCAGTTCGGGAAGTCCGACGCGGCCTGGCGGATCGCCGCTGCGGTCATCAGCGGATGGCCGGAGGCGCCGTCTTCACCGCTCCACGGCGGTGCCGCGCCGTCCTGTCCGGTTGCGGCCTGTGGCGGCGTCGCGTTCGGTCCGGAAAAGATGCTGTCGATCAGGTTGGTCAGGCCGTTGCCCGCCGACTGGGCTTGCGTGCTGCCGGGCAGCAGCAGGGCCAGCGCGATCAGGCTCGCGCCGAAAAGCTTGGTCCTTGATGTTCCCATCGCGCGCATTTGTCGTGTGCCTGTCAAAATCGTGCTGTTCCAGAAGGCCCCGGCACGGTTTCCAATAACTTAACAAGGGCGAGATTTTGTTGCGGCCCGCATTTGGCTGACGGGAACGGCGGAATTAAGCCGCACCACACATCCGCCTTTGTTGGCGGCTGCAAAACGGGGTACCAAAGGCATGATTCATTTCGTGCCGCCGTCCCACCCATTTCAAGGCTTCCGATAATCCCATGAAGATCCGCAAAGCCGTATTCCCCGTCGCCGGTCTCGGTACCCGCGTGCTGCCCGCCACCAAGGCGATGCCGAAGGAGATGCTGACGATCGTCGACAAGCCCCTGATCCAGTACGTGGTCGACGAGGCCCGGGAAGCCGGCATCGAGCATTTCGTGTTCGTCACCGGCCGCAACAAGGGTGTCATCGAGGATCACTTCGACCGCATGTTCGAGCTCGACACCACGCTGGCGCAGCGCGGCAAGAAGACCGAGCAGGATATCCTGGCGCAGAACCAGCCGGAAGCCGGCGCGATGAGCTTCACCCGGCAGCAGGCTCCGCTCGGGCTCGGCCACGCGGTGTGGTGCGCGCGCGATATCATCGGCAACGAGCCGTTCGCGGTGGTGCTGCCGGACGAGCTGGTGCTGAACACGCCGGGCTGCCTCAAGCAGATGATCGACGCCGCTAGCAGGCTTGGCGACAAGTCGAACCTGATCGCGGTCGAGGCGGTGCCCGACGAACTCACCCATCAATACGGCATCTGCAGCGTCGGCAAACGCACCGGCAACATCTTCGAGGTCGACCGCATGGTCGAGAAGCCGCCGCAGGGCACCGCGCCGTCCAACCTGTCGATCACCGGCCGCTACATCCTGCAGCCCGAGATCTTCAACATCCTGGCCACGCAGGAGCGCGGCGCCGGCGGCGAGATCCAGCTCACCGATGCGATGATCGGTCTTGCGAAGACGCAGAAGTTCTACGGCGTGGAGTTCGAGGGTGAGCGCCACGATTGCGGCTCCAAGCCCGGCTTCCTCCGCGCCAACATCGCCTTCGGCCTCAAGCGCCCCGAACTGCGCGACGGCCTGATCGCCGAGATGAAGAAGTATCTGGAGAAGTAGGGGCGCCGCCTCATCTCGTCATTCGCCGCGAGAATGCGGACGTATGATTCCCGGACCGCGCAACATATTCGATGTCGTCCTGGCGAAAGCCCATAGGCGCTAAAATAGGATTTGCGCCTTGGATTCGTTTGTGATTCCAAGATGGAATGGCACACGAATCGCTTGTGAACAAAGATTGGGCGCGCGTTGTCGCCCGACTTGGCGGAGCCGAGGCTCTGAACATTAGCGCGCGCAAGACGAAGGCGTTTGTCCGTCCGCGGGAGATCAGCAATGCGGTCGACTTGCTGCGCCTGATCTTGGCTTATTGCCTTGGTGAGAAAGGGCTGCGGTTGACGGCGGCATGGGCCACGTCGGTTGGGCTTGTCGATATCTCCAACGTGGCTCTGTTGTATCGCTTACGTCAGTGCGGAGATTGGCTGGCAATCTTGGTCGAGCAGGCGCTTGCCGACGCGGCGCCGAAGGCGAGCCGCGGTCGTCTGATCCGTATTGTTGACGCCACGACGGTCCCCAAGGCTGGGACGAGCGGCAGGAACAAGAACGCAGTGTGGCGTATCCATAGCGCGTTCGATCTTCCGCAGGAGCGCTTTGGTCACTTCGAGCTGACCGATCAGCGAGCGGGCGAGACGCTGGATCGGATACCGGCGGTTGCCGGTGAGATCCGTCTTGCCGATCGCGCCTATCTGCAACCGGAGCGCATGGCGCATCTCGTCGATGCCGATGCAGACTTCGTGATCCGGGCCGGCTGGAAGAGCGCGCGCTGGCTCGATGCCGAAGGTAATCTTGTTGACCTCACTGCCGAACTGCGCAACGCCTCGGCGCGTGGCCTGATCGATCGGCCGATTTGGATAAAGCGCAAGTCAGGTGCGCCGCCGCTCGCAGTGCGTCTGGTTGCCGCGAAGAAGCCGGCGCAAGCTGCTGCGGCTGCGCGACGCAAGGCGCGCCGGACTGCACAAAAGGGAGGTCATCAGCTCTCCAGGCAAACACTTGACGCCGCAGATTGGGTGATCCTGGTGACCTCACTCAGGCCAGAGGACTTCACGACTGCAGATATCCTCGCCCTCTATCGGCTGCGATGGCGCATTGAGCTCGGCTTCAAGCGGCTGAAAAGCCTGATTGGCCTGAAGGGACCTCCCGGAACCGACGAGCGGTCCGCCAGACCCCATATCCTCGCTCATCTGCTGATCATTCTATTGCTCGAGCCGCTCGTCGACGAACTCGAAGACTCTCCCCGCTTGCCCGACGCCGCCTGACCCACCCAGTGACGTGGCGTCTGCTGCGCCAGCTCGTCGCTTCGCTACGGCAAGCGATCATTCCACAGCCCGCAATCGCTCTACTCTGCAGAGCCAGTCACGCTCTCCGGCGACATCTACGCGAGCCACCCAGACATAAGCGCCACTATCAGACTATGATCAAACTATCTTAGCGCCTATGGGCGAAAGCCAGGACCCATTACCCCGACCATCAGTTGTTGAGCGAAGCTGGAGCCACGATCCCGTTCACAATCAAACGCGGTGGTTATGGGTCCTGGCTTCGCCAGGACGACGGTTGTGGGGGTGGCGAGACGTGTGCGTCAAACGAGAACTACATCTTCGCCGCAGCGTCTCGGTAATCACGCCATCTTCCTTCGCCCCGCGCGCTTCGCCGGCTCCTTGGCGCCGTCCTGTTTCGGCGCACGCAGGGCGCGGGCGGCGAGGCTGACGACCTCGGAGATCTGCTGGAGCTGCGCGGCGAGCGGAGAGGTCTTGCGCCAGACCATGCCGATGGTGCGCGACGGCTGCGGATGCTTGAAGCGCGAGACCGTGACCGGCGCCGAGCGCGTCTCCACCGTCACCGCCATCTCGGGGATCAAGGTGACGCCGATACCGGCGCCGACCATCTGCACCAGCGTCGACAGCGAACTCGCGTCCAGCACCTCGCGCGGCGGCGAGGACTGCATGTTGCAGAACGACAATGCCTGGTCGCGGAAGCAGTGGCCCTCCTCGAGCAGCAAGAGCCGCATCTCGCGCAGCATCTCGGCGCTCGGCACCGGCGTCTTGGCGTCCTCGCCCGGCCGCACCAGCAGGAAGTTTTCCGAGAACAGCGCGACCTCGGTCAGCGACGGTTCCGATACCGGCAACGCCACGATCGCGGTGTCGAGCCGGCCCTCGGCGACCTCCTTGATCAGCTTCGGCGTCAGCGTCTCGCGGACATGGATGTCGAGCTCGGGATGCAGCCGCGCCAGGTTCTCGATCACCTTCGGCAGCAGATATGGTGCAATCGTCGGGATCATGCCGACCCGCAGCCGCCCGGCGAGCTTGTCGCGCGAGGCGCGCGCGAAGTCGCCGAGCTCGTCGACCGAGCGCAGGATGTCGCGCACGCGGCGCAGCAGGTCCTCGCCGAAGGTCGTCAGCGTCACCTGCCGCGCATTGCGTTCGATCAGCACGCCGCCGACCGCCTGTTCCATTTCGCGGATCTGCATCGACAGCGCCGGCTGCGACACCGCGCAGGCATCCGCGGCGCGCCCGAAATGGCGGTGGTGGGCCAGAGCATCAAAATACCTGAGTTGCCGGAGTGTGACATTTATCATCAGATAATCTTATCGACGCGATCACTAAAGTCAATTTCCTCTGATGGATTGGGTTGCGTAGAATCATTCTTGGAAGAGCTCCAGCGCATTCCAGAATCCATCACCTCGGAGAAGAAACATGGACGCAAAAACCGACGAAGGCGCGGGCAAATGCCCATTCACAGGCGGGCCTCGCGGGCACTCGAATCGTGACTGGTGGCCGGAGACGCTCGACGTTCAGGTGCTGCATCGCAACTCCAGCCTGTCCGATCCGATGGGCAAGGGCTTCGACTACGCCAAGGAATTCAAGAGCCTCGATCTCAACGCCGTGATCAAGGACCTCACGGCCCTGATGACGACGTCGCAAGAATGGTGGCCGGCCGACTTCGGCCATTACGGCGGCCTGATGATCCGCATGGCCTGGCACTCGGCGGGCACCTATCGCATCACCGACGGCCGCGGCGGCGCCGGTGCCGGTCAGCAGCGTTTCGCCCCGCTCAACAGCTGGCCTGACAACGCCAACCTCGACAAGGCGCGCCGGCTGCTGTGGCCGATCAAGCAGAAGTACGGCCGCAAGATCTCGTGGGCCGACCTGATGGTTCTCGCCGGCAACGTCGCGCTGGAATCGATGGGCTTCAAGACGTTTGGTTTTGCGGGTGGGCGCGCCGACGTGTGGGAGCCGGAAGAGCTGTACTGGGGTCCGGAAGGCACCTGGCTCGGTGACGAGCGCTATAGCGGCGAGCGCCAGCTCTCCGAGCCGCTCGGCGCGGTGCAGATGGGCCTGATCTACGTCAACCCGGAAGGTCCGAATGGCAATCCGGACCCGGTCGCCGCCGCGAAGGACATCCGCGAGACGTTCTTCCGCATGGCGATGAACGACGAGGAGACCGTCGCGCTGATTGCTGGTGGCCACACCTTCGGCAAGACCCACGGTGCGGGCGATCCATCGTTGATCGGTCCGGAGCCGGAAGGTGGCGCGATCGAGGATCAGGGTCTCGGCTGGAAGAGCAAGTTCGGCACCGGCGTCGGCGCTGACGCGATCACCGGCGGTCCCGAGGTCACCTGGACCCAGACCCCGACCAAGTGGAGCAACCACTTCTTCGAGAACCTGTTCAAGTACGAATGGGAGCTGACGAAGAGCCCGGCGGGTGCGAAGCAGTGGAAGGCAAAGGGCGCGGACGCCGTCATTCCGGACGCGTTCGATCCGTCGAAGAAGCATGTCCCGACCATGCTGACCACCGACCTGTCGCTGCGCTTCGATCCGGCCTATGAGAAGATCTCGCGCCGGTTCTATGAGCATCCGGATCAGTTCGCGGACGCCTTCGCCCGCGCCTGGTTCAAGCTCACGCACCGCGACATGGGTCCGATCCAGCGCTACCTCGGCCCGCTGGTGCCGAAGGAAACGCTGATCTGGCAGGACCCGGTGCCGGCGCTCGATCACGCCGTGATCGACGACAAGGATATCGAGGTGCTCAAGGCGAAGATCCTCGCCTCGGGTCTGTCGGTGTCCGAACTGGTGTCGACCGCCTGGGCCTCGGCCTCGACGTTCCGCGGCTCCGACAAGCGCGGCGGTGCCAATGGTGCACGCATCCGCCTTGCGCCGCAGAAGGACTGGGATGTCAACGAGCCGGCGCAGCTCAAGGGTGTTCTGAGCAAGCTCGAAGCCATCCAGAAGGAGTTCGGCAAGAAGGTCTCGCTGGCCGATTTGATCGTGCTCGGCGGCGCCGCTGCGATCGAGAAGGCGGCCAAGGACGGCGGCACCAATGTGAAGGTGCCCTTCACGCCGGGCCGCACCGATGCGACGCAGGACCAGACCGACGTCGAGTCCTTCGCTCCGCTCGAGCCGCGGGCTGACGGCTTCCGCAACTATATCGGCGGCAAGCATCAGTTCCTGCAGCCCGAGGAGGCGTTGGTCGACCGTGCGCAACTCCTGCGGCTGACCGGACCGGAACTGACGGTCCTCGTCGGCGGCCTGCGCGTGCTCGGCGCCAATGCCAAGAAGTCGAAGCACGGCGTCTTCACCGGCAAGCCGGGGACGCTCACCAACGACTTCTTCCTCAACTTGCTCGACATGGGCACGGTGTGGAGCGATGCCGGCCAGGGCGTCTATGAGGGCCGCGACCGCAAGACCAAGGCGGTGAAGTGGACCGGCACCCGCGTCGATCTGATCTTCGGCTCGCACTCGCAGCTGCGGGCGTTCGCCGAGGTCTACGGCCAGTCCGACTCCAAGGAGCAGTTCGTGAAGGACTTCGTCGCGGCCTGGACCAAGGTGATGAACGCCGACCGCTTCGACCTCGTGAAGTAAGCGGCGAGCAAACGGCAATCAGGGCAGGGCGGCGCTTCGGCGCCGCCCTGTTTCATGTGTGCCGAGTATGAACGACAGCTTGGAGGTGGAAGTCCTCTATCCAGCCTGATGACGGCGAAGGATTAGCGAAGCGCAAGGGCGTCATCGCGAGGTGGGGTCTGAAGACAGCGTGGAGCAAAGCCGCGGCTCGATGGACAATTACCGGATAACGAGGCCTACCCGGCCGGACGAGCGAGCATGTGATCGCGAAGTCCATAGTCATCAAGGGTCGGGGTGGTAAATCCGGCGAGCGTGCGGTGAAGGCGGTCGGTCTTACCTCGGGAGGTCTGTGCTGTGTCCCGGTAACGGGACTGAGGTCGTCGTAAGGCGACTTGACCGCAGCGCAGAAGTCAGCAGCGGGCATAGTAGGCGGTGGCGTGCCGTCGAAGGCCCAAACGGTGGAAGTGGCCAGTAGAACGGTGATCTCGCGCGAGCCATGCGGCAGAAGAATCAGGTCGAGCTGAACTTGGGCACCGGAGCGAAGGGTGAAGCCCCGAACGCCGCCGCCCAAGAGTCCGAAGCGCGCGCGGCGGCCACCGCCCTCGAACGCCCGGCGGCCGCAGGGCCGTCGATGGAAGCGGTAATCGAGCGTGAGAACCTGAAGACGGCGTTGGCGCAAGTGACGCGCAACAAGGGCGCGGCGGGCGTCGATGGGATGACCGTCGATGAGTTGCCGGCCCACCTGAAGGAGCACTGGCTAGCGATCCGAGCCCAGTTACTTGAGGGCACCTACAAGCCGCAGCCGGTGCGGCGGGTGGAGATACCGAAGACGTCGGGCGGCCTGCGGCCGCTCGGCATCCCGACGGTGCTCGACCGCTTGATCCAGCAGGCGGTGATGCAGGTGCTGCAGGCGGATTGGGACGGGACGTTCTCCGAGACCAGCTTCGGCTTCCGGCCGGGGCGCTCGGCGCATCAGGCGGTGGAACGGGCGCAGACGTACATTGCGGCCGGCCACAGCTTCGTGGTGGACATCGACCTGGAGAAGTTCTTCGACCGGGTCAACCACGACATCCTGATGAGGCTCGTTGCCAAGCGGGTGACTGACAAGCGCCTCCTGAAGCTGATCCGCGGATTCCTGAATGCGGGTGTGCTGGAGAGAGGGCTGGTCAGTCCGACGGAAGAGGGTACGCCGCAGGGCGGTCCGCTCTCGCCGCTATTGTCGAACCTGATGCTGGATGTGCTGGACAGGGAACTGGAAAGACGCGGCCATCGCTTCGTGCGCTACGCCGATGACTGCAACATCTATGTGCGCAGTCGGAAGGCGGGCGAGCGGGTGCTGGCGGGCATCGAACGGTTCCTCGAAAAGCGCCTCAAGCTCAAGGTCAACAAAGCCAAGAGCGCGGTCGCCAAACCGAGCGTTCGCAAGTTCTTGGGCTTCAGCTTTATCGGTGGGAAAGAACCGCGTCGGCGCATCGCGCCGCAGGCACTTGCCCGCTTCAAGGCGAAGGTCCGAGGACTGACACGACGCACCTGCGGCCGAAGCCTCGCGCAGATTGCCAAGGAACTATCGCGCTATCTGATCGGATGGCGCGGCTACTTCGGCATCTGCCAAACCCCGTCGGTGTTGCGCACACTTGACGAATGGCTCAGGCGGCGGTTGCGCGCCATCGCCTGGAAACAATGGAAGCGCGGTGACACTCGCTTTGCCGAGCTGCGACGCTGCGGCGTCGGCCGGGATCTGGCGGCACAAACCGCCGGCAGCCCGCATGGCCCTTGGCGGCTCGCGAACAGCCCCGCGCTCACCATCGCCATGCCAATCGCGTTCTTCAGGGCACTCGGCTTGGCTTCCGTCGCGGCACAGCAGCCCGCATAATCCACCGAACCGCCGGATACGGACCCGTATGTCCGGTGGTGTGGGAGGGGAGAAGCCGCGAGGCTTCCCCCTATCCCGATTTGGGGGACGATGCGGAAGGATTTTCGCGGTTTGCCGATCCCGTTCAATCATGCAGCTTCATGTCGCGGATCATCTCCTCGAACTCCGCCTGCGTCGGGGTCGCCAGCGAGGCCTGCGGCGCGCTGCTCGTCGCGGTGGATACGTCGCACTGCGAGGCACCGCGCGAAGGTTCAAAGATTGCGGTCAGGCTCGCCCAGCAGACGAGGAGGGCCACGATCCAGTCCAGTACATTGGATGCCGTCATTGCAGCACCAGCATCAGCATTTCCATGCCCTGATGCTGCAGCCGACTCGGGCTTCGCGCAATTCGGAAGCTACGAAACGTAACTTCGGCGTTGCCGAGCGGGTTATCCGTACCGAGCGAGTGCAACACACCGTCATTGCGAGGAGCGTCAGCGACGACGCAATCCATTTCTCCGCTTGCGGCACGATGGATTGCTTCGCTCCGCTCGCAATGACGGCGGGCGGAGCGCAAAACTAAAATTGTGACGCTGCCGCTACAGCGACGATCCGCTCCGCGCGCGGCGCCCCTCGATCGGATAGGCGGGGTCGTTGAAGCCCGGCGTCGAGGGATGGCCGGTGACGACGAGGCGGTCGATCAGAGCTTCGTCCTCGGCGGTGAAGCGATAGTCGAGCGCGCGGATGTAGTCGTCCCATTGCGCTTCGGTGCGCGGCCCCGCGATCACGGCGCTGACGAACGACGAGTTCAGTACCCAGGACACCGCGAACTGCCCGGCGGTGATGCCTTTGCTCTCGGCGTGGCGCTTGATTTCCTGCGCGAGCTCGAGCGATTCCGGCCGCCACTCGGTCTGCATCATGCGCTTGTCGTTGCGCCCCGCACGCGTGTCCGCGGGTGGCGCCGCGTCGGGCGCGTATTTGCCGGTAAGCACGCCGCGCGCCAGCGGGCTATAGGGCACGATGCCGAGCCCGTAATAGGCGCAGGCCGGGAAATGCTCGACCTCCGGCATCCGGTTCATCGCATTGTAATAGGGCTGGCTCGCGACCGGACGGTCGATGCCGAGCCGGTCGCAGATGTTGCAGATCTCGGCGATGCGCCAGGCGCGGTAGTTGGAGACGCCGAAATAGCGCACCTTGCCGGCGCGGATCAGGTCGCCCATCGCGCGCACCGTCTCGTCGAGCGGCGTCGCGTGGTCTTCCTTGTGCAGATAGTAGACGTCGATGTAGTCGGTGCCGAGCCGCTTCAGGCTCTCGTCGGCGGCCTGGAACAGCCAGCGACGCGACAGCCCGCCGTGGTTAGGATCGTCGCCGATTGGATTGGCGAGTTTTGTCGCGAGCACCCAGTTCGACCGGCTGTTCGAGATCGCGCGTCCGACGACCTCCTCGGACTTGCCGCCATTATAGGCGTCGGCGCTGTCGATGAAGTTGATGCCGGCCTCGCGCGCCTTCGCCACGATCCGCGCCGAGGTCGCCTCGTCGGTCGGTCCGCCGAACATCATGGTGCCGAGGCAAATCGGCGAGACCTTCAGGCCGCTGCGGCCGAGCTGGCGATATTGCATCGGACTTTCCTTTCCTGCGGTCATTCCGGGGCGATGCGCAAGCATCGAGCCCGGAATCTCGAGATTCCGGGTCTGGTCCTTCGGACCATCCCGGAATGACAAAGGATCAACTCTCGTTCTTCAAAATCTTGAACACGCCGTTGGCCATCGCGATACAGCGCTTGTCGACGGTTACCTCGGCCGTGATGAAGATCAGGCTGCGGGTCGAGCGTACCACGCGCGGCCGCGTCGTCAGGATCTCGCCGATCTTGCCGGCCTCGACGAAATGGGTGTCGAGCTGCACGGTTGCAAGCGTCGGCTTGCCCGAGACGTAGCGTGCGGCCATGCCGCAGGCGCGGTCGGCGAAGGTCATGATCACGCCGCCCTGCACGAGGCCGCGGCGATTGTGGTGCTTGTCTTCGGTGATCAGCGCGAGTTCAAGCGCGCCGTCCTTCAACCGTTCCCACAACGGGCCGATCAGGGTCAGGAATCCCGTGGTTTCGGCGATCTTCCAGCCGTCGGATTTGAGTTTGTCCGCGGCCTTGGCCGTCATGAGGTGGGGTCCGTTGCTTGCTGATGATTGATCGCAGGAGGCATGTGGTCGCAGTCATTTCATCAAACGCTGTTGTGTTGTAGTCAAGGTCGATGGCCCGCACATTTGACGATGCCACCCGGCGGAATATCGCAGAGCTCTGTGCCGCATTCGCACGCCTGGCGCCGGCGGACGCCGCGCCGACGTTGAAGCGCGCGGCGGTCGCGATCGCGCTGACCGAAGGCGACGACGGCAGCGGTACGGCGTTCCTGTTGACCCGCCGCAGCGCGCGCCTGCGCGCCCATAGCGCGCAATGGGCGCTGCCGGGCGGGCGCTGCGATGCCGGCGAGACGCAGGCCGAGGCCGCGCTGCGCGAATTGCATGAGGAGCTCGGGCTCGCGCTTGGCCCGAGCGACGTGCTCGGCATGCTCGACGATTATCCGACGCGATCCGGCTATCTGATCACGCCGGTCGTGGTCTGGGCCGGTGCGCATGCGGCGATCACGCCGAACTCGGACGAGGTCGCCTCCGTCCATCGCATCGGCCTCGATGCGATCGAGCTGGAGGACGCGTTCAGCTTCGCCACGATCCCTGAAAGCTCGCGCCGCGTGATCCGCTTCCGCCTCGGTGGCCAGCAGATCCATGCGCCGACCGCCGCGCTGATCTATCAATTTCGCGAGGTGCTGGCCGGCCGCAACACCCGCGTCGCCGAACTGGAGCAGCCTGTGTTCGCGTGGAAGTAGCGACGATGATGCTATTTGTGACGCCGCTTGCGGGCGTTCATCTTTATTGATTTCCCCTGCGCACCAGACGAATGCGCCGCGGCCTCGGGTTCCTGAGGCGCCCGCGACACATTCTCGTAACAGGTGAAGCGTGAACGCGTATCCGGAAACGTTCCGCAATCCGGACGCTCGGCGCGCGCCGATGCGGCGAGCGTCAACGCGCAGGCGGCGACGAGCCAGAGTGCCATTCTCATCGCAATCTCCAGGGCTTTCTCCAAGGCTTTCGTTCGGAGAACACCGCATTGTGGCGAATATTCTGCATCGATCGCGGCATCCGGCCGCTGCGATCCGGACAATTCCGGGCTGACTTCGCGGCCGTGCTTGCTACAACGAGGCCATGCGCCCGCAATTGATTCGCCTGTGCCCTGGATTTGTCGCGCTCGCGCTCGCCGCCGGCGCGCCGTCCGTTTTTGCCGGCGAGGCCGACGCGCTGCCGCCTTCCGTCGCCAATGCGATGGCGCAGGCATCGCCGCAGGCGATCATGGAGTATCGCCGCAAGCTGCAGGAATATCAGGAGGCGCGCGCCGCCTTCGAGCAGGACGCGAGCGCCTATTGGAACGCGATCGCCGAGAAGAGGCGCGGCCGCAATGCCAAGCGGCGCGACCGCGTGCAGATCTCGCTGGACGATTACGTCCTGCAGCAGCCGCCGGTCTATGAGGGTCCGAAGCGGCCGGTCAATCCGGCTCCGGAAGAGGAGGAAGGCAAGCCGCCGCGTCCGCCCAAGACGCTTCCGGTGGCCTCCGATCTGGTCAGGGCGGCGGCCGAGCAATTCCAGTTCACGCCGCAGCGGCCGGCCAGCGAGGTCGAGTTCAAGCGCGCCTATGCCCGCTACGCGCGCGCCGCGGGGCTGACGCCGGAGCAGGCGGTGCGGGTCTATTCGTTCGAGACCGGCGGCACCGGCACTTACGACGTACAGGCGGGCATCGAGCACGGCGGCAAGCGCGCCATCTCCACCGCGATGGGCTACAACCAGCTGCTCACCACCAACACCGTCGAGCTATTGGCCGAGCAGGGCCATGAATTCGTGCGGGATCTGACCGAGCGGGTTGCGAGGACGCAGGGGCCCGCGCGCAAGGCGATGGAGCACAAGCTCGCGGTGCTGAAGAAGATGGTCGCGTTCACCCGCACCGTGCCCGACGACTGGTCGGCGCATGCGCGCCTCGCCGATACGCCGCAGGGCTGGGCGTGCCATGCCATGGTGCTCGACATCGATGTCGGCCCGATGCTGCAGACCCACAAGCTGCTGACCTCGGTGATCTTCGCCCGCAACAAGGGCTACAGCCGGCCGCTGACCGCGGCCGAGCTCGAGATGATGAACCTGACCGGCGACGGCACCGGGCTCGACATGGTGACCATGCCGCAGGCGATGCGCGAGCAGGTGCCGACCGCGAACTTCTTCCAGCGCTCCGGCTACGAGCGCAACCCGGTCGCCATCCGCCACAACACGGTGGCCAGGCTGCTTGCCGTCACCAATGAGCGGATGGATTTCAACAGCAACAAGCCGGGCGCGAAGGAATTGGCCGCGACGTTCTGACGCCTGCCGAAAACCGCTAGGGCATTTTCGGTTCTGATTGAATCAGAACCGAAGCCCTGGACTCTTCTTGACGCGTTTTCTTTACGCGAACCGGCGTCCACTTCGCTCGAAAACGCTCTAATTCGAGCCGAACTTGAACTTGCCGTCGCCCTCGAGATAGGGCCCGGAGCGCATGTAGAGCTGGCCGTTCTGGCCGATGAAGAACAGCGTCCCCTTCGGCACCTTCTTGGCGCCCTTCAGCAGCGTGCCGGCGTTGTTGGTGCCCATCTTGTAGGACCAGGTCTTGCCGTCCTTGTCATAGGCGTAGCCCATGTCGGGCTTCAGCTCCCAGGGCGCAGCCTCCTGCGCGAATGCGCAAGTCGTCAGCGCGGCAAACGCCGCAGTCGCGATAAAAGTCTTGGTCAAAAAATGCGTCATGATCCACCTCCGGCCGAGAAAACGGCGTCGTCCCCACGTTTTTGAACAAATCACGAACGATGTTCGCGCGTCAATACGACAATCGGCGCGACCGCTCGCGGGATCGGCGACTTTGTGAATTCCCGCATCAAGCTTGGCGACTATTTTCGCGTTACCGTTTACAAACGCTTTGATTGCCGGAAACACGACCTTGGGATGATCAGGATGAACCACGTCATGAAGATCGGAATCGGTGTCGCTCTGTCGTTCATGACGCTGGCGTCAGTCGCGCAGGCGGACGAGTTCAGGCTCTCCAACAACCAGCGGATCTCCTGCAGCCGCGGCCTGTCCGCCGGCAAGCTCAACACCGCGACCTGCAAGTCCTACGCCTATCTGTTCAACGCCAAGACCTCGGAATACTTCCGCTGCCAGGTCTCGCTGGCGCTGACGCGGGACAACAAGGAGGTCATCAACGTGCAGGCCGACGGCGGCTGCACCAAGAAGCCGCGCATCTTCGAGACCGACGGCAATTACACCTTCGACGCCACCGAGACCGAGCCGCCGAACACCAACTCGTTCTTCGGTTCCGGCGGCTATGCGATCTGGGCGAACGACGTCAACACCCAGAAGATTCGCGGCTGCATCACCATCTCGTCCGGCCTCGGCTCCGACATCTCGAAATGCCTCGACATGACGTTCCAGTGACGTCGGCGCGGGCCGCGTGATGCGCAAGCTGCGCCCGGCCCCGCTGTGCCGCTCCTGGCTGTTTCTCGAAGGCGCCAACGAGGACGTGCTGCAGCACGCGGCCGCCAGCGGCGCCGACGTGCTGATCCACGAGCTCGAGGATTTTACCCCGCCGCCGCTGCGCCCGAAGGCGCGGGCCTTGGCGGCCGAGCTCTACGCCGCCTGGCGCGACCAGGGCGTGATGGTCGCGGTCCGCGTCAATCCGCTGGACCAGGACGGCATGGACGATCTCGCCGCCGTGATGCGCGGACGTCCGGATATCGTCGCGCTGCCGAAGGTCGCCGAGCCGCACCATGTCGTCAGGCTTGACGAGGCGGTGACGCGGTTCGAGCGCGACTGCAGTATCGCCGAGGGATCGACATCGCTGCTGCCGAATATCGAGTTCGCGCGCGGTCTGGTGCAGACCGGTGCGATCGCCATGGCGAGCCGGCGCGTCATCGGTTGCCTGATGGCCTCCGAAGATCTCGCCGCCGATCTTGGTGCTGAGCGCGGCAGCGATGGCCTGGAGCTCGCTTACGCGCGGCAGCGCTTCATCGTCGAATGTCGTGCCGCTGATGTCGTCGCGGTCGATTGTCCCTACACCTGGAGCGACGCTGAAGGCGTCGAACGCGACACGATCTGGGCGCGGCGGCTGGGTTACGCCGCAAAGAGCCTGGTCGATCCCGCGCATGCCTCGATCGTCAACGGGGTCCTGACGCCGGGCGAGGAGGAGATGCGCCGGGCGGGCAGGATCGTCGCGGCGTTCGAAGCGGCGCGGACAAAGGGCTTTGGGCGCGTCGAACTTGACGGCTCGCTGCTCGAGGTGCCGACCTATTCCAATGCAAAACGCCTGATCGCGCGCGGCGAAGCGCTGCGCGCGATCGATCGCGACACATGAGCCTGACCAGAGGCGATGCCTCAGGAGGCTGGCTCTTTCTCAGAGAAATGCATGCGTGAGCGGGCGAACTTCTTGACGCCCATCGGCTTGCCGAACAGGTAGCCCTGGACCTGATCGAAATCCATTTCGTGCGCGGCGAGAAAGTCCGCACGCGTCTCGACTCCCTGGGCCACGACCTGCGCGTCGTTGTCGTGGGCCAGCTCCACGACACGCCGGCACACCGTCTGCTTCAGGCGCTGATCCGCGCAGCCGGTGACGAATTGATGGTCGACCTTGAGCTGGACGAACGGAAAGTTCGGCAGTCCCAGCAAAGACGGCCAGTTCGCGCCGACATTGTCGATCGAGATGCCGATATTGTGCAGTCGAACGCGCCGGGCGACATCGATCGCCAGATCCAGATGATCGACCACGTCGGTGCTGTCGATCTCGATCAAGAGGCCCGCGAAGGCCGCATGATCCGGCATCCGGTAACAGAGCTCGCGCACGGCACGATCGTCGGCAAGGAAGGAGATCGGCAGGTTGACCGAGAGATTGACCGGCCCGGTCTGCTCGAGGAGATAGCGCCAGTCCTCGATTGCGCGCTCGATCACGAACTCGGACAGCGCATGAAAATGCGGATCGCTTTCGTCCGGGATGAAGTAGGCTGGCGGCACGACGCCCCAGGCCGGATGGCGCATCCGGATCAGCGCCTCGGCGCCGCTCGGCACCAGCGTCCGGAGATGAATTTTCTGCTGATACCACAGCTCGAGCCAGCCGGCCTTCAGCGCTTCGGGCACGTCCACCGCCGGGCTCGGCGCGGGTTCAAGCGGCATCAACGACGCAAGACTGTCGCGAAGGGTCCCGGCGCTGAACGGCGTCGACAGCGCCGGCAGCATGGCGATGCCGTACTCGTCGCCAATTTGCCGGACCGCCTTGACTATGATCGAGTCCGGCTGCCCGATGACGAGGACCTTGCCGCCATAGTCCTTTCTCACCAAAGTCTCGAGAATTTTACTGACTTCGATGCCGTCCACGGACACGCCGAGCACCAGGAGATCGGGCCGTTCCGCGTCCAGAACGGTGTCGAGTTCCAAAGCCTGGCTGCATTCACTGGTGATGAAGCCGAGGTCTTCCAGCGCCTCGGCGAGGAAGGTCCGAAGGTGTTTTTTGCTGTCCGCAATGCATGCGCGTGGGGTCAGCTTGCGATGTCCGAACCAGCCGGCTCGCGTGCGTTCGATGTGACTGATGTGATTCATGCCCCGCCTTGTCCGTAGTTACCCCGGCTTGACTCGTACATCCTAGAGCGGCGGCAATCATGGAAATTTCTGGATCATACATTGATTGCCCCGCTAACCTTAAAGGATTCAATTCGATTCAAATGGCGCTGGAATCGCGGCGTCTCACCGCTGTTACACCTGCAACAAATGCGTCATCTGACATTCATGAGCGCGATCGCGTCCGACTTTGCACATCGGCAGAAACATCGTGCGCGTGTGTCATCGAGAGACGGCGTTAATGACTGTGTTGTCGCGTCGACGCCGACGCGGAACTGCGTCATTGTCGGACATGAGATCGCATCATGCAGAGTGCTGCGCGGAGCGCCGACGGCGAATCAGATCACCCGTTTTGTGATGCCAATGCAGATGTGCGTGACGTCGTCGCTGCTGTTCGCAACGTCTCCCGCATCAACGCGCAGTAGCCGATCAGCGCGGCACAAGCGACGGCTGCAAGCAACAGGAATGCAGCGCTGCAACCGGCATGGACGACAATGAATCCGGCGATAGCGGTGCTCAAGCCGACATCCGGGGCCGCAAGCCGATCTTCGCTGCTTCGTTGCGGCCGGTCCGCGCCGCGAACGCCCTGGGTCCGACAATGCCAAGTGTCCCGCGGCGATCGCCGGCGCGAACACCGGGCCGCTAGCGGCCGCCAGCGGCTGGGTCGCGGCGACCAGCTCGAAGCGGTCGCCCGGTCGCGCGGCGAGTTCCCGCGGCAGGTAAAGTGGTGTTGCTATCGGGGATTTCCGCCGCGCATGCGTCATTTGGATGGGTTGACCCGGCGGGGGTGTCCGGCCAATTTCCGGCCGGCTTAAGGGGAGAATAATACTCATGAATTCCAAGTTGATGGCTGCCGCGATCGTGGCAGCCAGCGTTTTGTCCGCGCCTGTCGCACAGGCCGAGCAGTTCATTAACGTGCTCACCGGCGGCACTTCCGGCGTCTACTATCCGCTCGGCGTCGCGATGGGGAAGATCTACGGCGACAAGATCCCCGGCGTGAAGACCCAGGTGCAGGCGACCAAGGCCTCGGTCGAGAACCTGGTGCTGCTGCAGCAGGGCCGCGGCGAGATCGCCTTCACGCTCGGCGATTCGCTCAAAGCCGCCTGGGAAGGCGACGCCGAGGCCGGCTTCAAGAACAAGCTCGACAAGCTGCGCACCATCGGCGCGATCTATCCGAACTACATCCAGATCGTCGCGACCGCCGAGAGCGGCATCAAGACGCTCGCCGATCTCAAGGGCAAGAGCCTGTCGGTCGGCGCGCCGAAGTCGGGCACCGAGCTCAACTCGCGCGCGATCCTCGCGGCCGCCGGCATGAGCTACAAGGATCTCGGCAAGGTCGAGTACCTGCCGTTCGCCGAATCGGTGGATCTGATGAAGAACCGCCAGCTCAACGCCACGCTGCAGTCCGCCGGCCTCGGCGTCGCCTCGCTGAAGGACCTCTCGACCTCGAGCGAGATCACCGTGGTCGCCGTGCCGAAGGAGACCGTCGACAAGATCGGCCCGCCGTTTGTCTCCGTGATCATCCCGGCTAATACCTATACCGGCCAGGACAAGGACGTGCCGACCGCCGCGGTCGTGAACTACCTCGTGACCTCGAGCGCGGTGTCGGACGATCTCGCCTATCAGATGACCAAGCTGGTCTACGAATCGCTGCCGGAACTCGCCAATGCCCACGCCGCGGGTAAGGAGATCAAGCTCGAGGCCGCCGCGACCGGCAGCCCGGTTCCGCTGCATCCCGGCGCGATCCGGTATTACAAGGAGAAGGGCCTGATCAAGTAGGGCCGGAACGTCTGCTCCTTGCCGTCATTGCGAGGAGCGAAGCGACGAAGCAATCCATCTCTCTCCTTGTGGCGCGATGGATTGCTTCGCTTCGCTCGCAATGACGTGGCGCGTTTTTCCTGTCCCGGCTTTCGGTGGGCGGACTCAGTGGATATAAGCGCCGTTGGCACGGCGGGGGGCTGATCATATGCAGCAGCAGCTTGAGGGCGAGCAGCCCATCAAGGTTGAATTCGACAATTTCGAGCATGGCTTTCCGGAAGGCTTCGGCCCGGGTGCCTGGGGGCATCTGGCCTATGCCATCGGTCTCGCCTTTGCGGTGTTCCAGCTCTATGTCGCGGCCTTCAACTACCTGCCGAGCCAGGTGGTGCGCGGCGTCCATGTCGGCTTCCTGATCCTCCTGACCTTCGGCCTGATCGGCAATTTCACCGCCAAGACCGATTTCGGCCGCGCGGTGAGTTGGATCGTCGGCGCCGCCGGGTTCCTCTGCGGGCTCTACCAGTGGATCTTCTATGCCGACCTGATCGCCCGCGACGGCGATCCGACCAACATGGACCTTGCGGTCGGCACGCTGCTCGCGGTCCTGATCTTCGAGGGCACGCGGCGGCTGATGGGGGCGGCGCTGCCGCTGATGTGCGGCGCCTGTCTGCTCTACTGGTTCTTCGGCCAATATCTGCCGTCGCCGTTCAATCACCGCGGCTATGACTTCGACCAGATCGTCACCCATCTCTCGTTCGGCACCGAGGGCTTCTACGGCGTGCCGATCTACGTCTCGGCAACCTACATCTTCCTGTTTATCCTGTTCGGCTCGTTCCTGGAACGCGCCGGCATGATCCAGCTGTTCACCGACGTCTCGCTCGGCCTGTTCGGCCGCACCCGCGGCGGCCCCGCCAAGGTCGCGGTGTTCGCTTCGGGCATGATGGGCACGATCTCGGGTTCGGGCGTCGCCAACGTCGTTACCGTCGGCCAGTTCACGATCCCCTTGATGATCAAGTTCGGCTATCGCCGCGCCTTCGCCGCCGGCGTCGAGGCCACCGCTTCGATGGGCGGCCAGATCATGCCGCCCGTCATGGGAGCGGTCGCCTTCATCATGGCCGAGACGCTCGGCGTGCCCTATTCGGAGATCGTCAAGGCCGCGGTGATCCCGGCGATCCTCTATTTCGCCTCGGCGTTCTGGATGGTGCATCTGGAGGCTGGCAAGCACGGCCTCGTCGGCATGAAGCGCTCGGAGATCCCGAGCGCCTGGAAGGCGCTGGTGGCACGCTGGTATCTCGTGCTGCCGCTCGCGGCGCTGGTCTACATGCTGTTCGAGGGCTTCACGCCGCTCTACGCCGGTAGCATGGGACTTGCGCTCACGGTCGCGCTGATCCTCGGCGCCAGCATCACGCTCGGCTTCTCCAACACCGTCGTGCGCTACATCTTCTGGATCGGCCTTGCGCTGGTGGTTGCCGCGGTGTCGCGCCACGGCATCGAGATCGTTCCGGTCGCCAGCGTCGTCGCCGGTCTCATCGTGATCGCGGCGATCACCCGCGGCGGCCGCGCCACCCTGAAAGCCTGCCGCGACTCGCTCGCCGACAGCGCCAAATCGGCGCTGACGGTCGGCATGGCCTGCGCCATCGTCGGCACCATCATCGGCATGATGACGCAGACCGGCGTCGGCACCATCTTCGGCAGCTGGATCATCGGGCTCGGCGCCAAGAGCCTGTTCCTGGCGCTGATCATGACCATGCTGCTGTCGATCCTGCTCGGCACCGGCATCCCGACGATCCCGACCTACATCATCACCGCGGCGCTGGCCGCGCCTGCGCTCGCCAAGCTCGGCGTGCCGCTGATCGCAAGCCACATGTTTGCGTTCTACTACGGCATCATGGCCGACCTCTCGCCGCCGGTTGCGCTCGCGGCCCTGGCGGCGGCGCCGATCGCCAAGGAGAACCCGGACAAGATCGGCTGGGAGGCGATGCGGATCGCGCTTGCCGGCTACGTCATTCCGTTCATCTTCGTCTATTCGCCGGCGCTGATGCTGCAGACCGGGGATCCGATGCAGGCGCAACTCGGCTTCTACGGAGCGGTGGCGCTGGCGACCTTCAAGGCGCTGGTGGCGATCGGATTGTTCGGCATCGTCGCGATCGGCTTCCTGTTCACGCGGCTGACTTTCATCGAGATCCTGGTCGCGTTCGGCGCCGCGCTCTGCCTGCTCGGCGATTTCCCGTTCTCGGATACAGCGGGCTTCACGCTCGCTGCTGCTGTCGTGCTATGGCAATGGCGGCAGCGTCCGCGCAATGCGGAGGCGGCGGCTTGAGCCTCTGCCTCGCTTCCGCGGGAGTCGTGAAGGCGCTGTCGATTGCGGCGTTCACGCTCGCCTGGACGCATTCGATCGAGAAGAGCGCGTGGCAGGAGGACTGGCTGGTCACGCCGGCCGGGCTGACGCTGCAACAGGCGCGCGTCAAGGGCACCGGCGCCGGCATGGAGCCGCCGCCGGAGGCGCGCCTTGTCGATGGCTGGTTTCAATGGTCGCCCCCGCCGATGCCAAGGGCGGAGGTCGTGCTCGGCAATTCCGGCGCCGCGGGTGAATGGCACCTGTGCCAGGAGGGGCGCTGCCAGACCTTATCGGAGATTATCGGGCATCCGATCGGTGCTAATGTCACGACGATCAGGGTGTGCAAGAATCCGTAGCCCGCATGAGCGCAGCGATATGCGGGGATAGCGCCCCCGGATATCGCTTCGCTCATCCGGGCTACGGTCCGGCTGCAAGAACAACAAGGGAGAAAGACCGATGGATCGGCTCAAGGGCAAGGTTGCGATGGTGGTCGGTGCGGGCTCGATCGGGCCCGGCTGGGGCAATGGCAAGGCGACCGCCGTCACCTTTGCGCGCGAGGGCGCCAGCGTCTTCTGCGTCGATCGCAACGGCGCCGCGGCGGAGGAGACCGTCGGCATCATCACCGGCGAGGGCGGCAAGGCTGTCGCATTCACCGCCGATGTCTCGCGTGCCGGCGAGGTGGAGGCGATGGTCGCGGCCTGCCTCAAGGCCTATGGCCGCATCGACGTGCTCGACAACAATGTCGGCATCGCCGAGGTCGGCAGCGTGGTGGAAGTTGGGGAAGCGGAGTGGGACCGTGTCTTCGCGGTCAACCTCAAGAGCGCCTATCTGTCGATGAAGCACGTCATTCCCGTCATGATCAAGCAGGGCGGCGGCTCGATCATCAACATCTCCTCGATCGCCTCGATCCGCCATGTCGGCATTTCCTATGTCAGCTACAACGCGAGCAAGGCCGCGATGAACCAGATGACGCGGTCGACAGCCGTCGAGTTCGCCTCGAAGCATGTGCGCGTCAACGCGATCCTGCCCGGACTGATGAAGACGCCGATGGTCGCGCATTCGGCCGGGCTGGCGCAGAGCTACGCCAAGGGTGATGTCGAGGCGATGTGGCGGGCCCGCGACGCACAGGTGCCGATGGGGCACATGGGCGACGCTTGGGACGTCGCCAATGCCGCGCTGTTCCTGGCGTCGGACGAATCGAAGTATGTCACCGGCATCGAGCTCGTGGTCGACGGCGGCATCACCTCCAAGTCGGGTGCTTGAAGTCGGGCGCCTGAGCAGCGAACTTCGCTTCACCTCGCCCCGCGCGCGGGGAGAGGTCGGAATGCATCGCTAGATGCATTCCGGGTGAGGGGGATTCTCCGCAAATGCAGCTATCGCCGGTTACGCGGAGACAGCCCCTCTCCCCGTAAAGAACGGGGAGAGGGAGCGCAGTGCTGTCGCGGCGGCTATTCATCCGAACCTCATGGCGCTTTAGGCCTCCACGCTGAGCTCGGCGCGGTCGAGCTCTTCCTCGACCAGATGGAATGCGTCGTCGCCGATCGCTTCGGTGCGGCGCAGATTGAGCAATGCCTGACGCGCCGCGGCGATGGCGCGGCGGCGCAGCGGATCCGACGGCAGCTCGCGTGAGGTCAGGCCGCCGTCGGGATCATTCTCCGCGCGCAGCAGCACGGCGCGATATTCGAGCCGCAGGATCTCGGCCTCTTCCGACGGGTCGGCGTCGATCTCGTCGAGCGCGGCGCGAAACACCACGCCGCGGGCATGGGCCGCCTCGCGTCCGACCGGATCGTCGTCAGCGAAATTCAACGCCAGGATCAATGGCCGCAGCGTCAACCCCTGGATCACGAGCGAACCGAGCACCACGGCAAACGCCGTCAGCAGGATCAGATCGCGATACGGAAACCATTCAGGCAGCGCAAACGCCGCCGCCAGCGTGACGATGCCGCGCATGCCGCACCAGGACACGATGAAGCCGCGCTTCAAGGTCGGCACGGCGTCCACCACGTGGGCGGGCAGCAGGTTGCGCGTCTTCAGTGTGCGCAGCAGCGCGCCGTAGGGCATTACCCAGAGGATGCGGGCGAGGATCACGACGGCGAGGATCGCGGCGGCAAAGCTGCAATACTTCCACCGCACCTCGTCGTCGAGCCCGGACCAGATCGGGCGCAACTGCAGGCCGATCAGCATGAAGGCGAGCACGTTGAGCACGAACACGACGGTTTCCCACACCGCGTAGGACGACACGCGCAGCCGCGCCGATGTGCGGGCCGGCGCGGTGCGCGAGATGGTGATCGCATAGGCGATGATGGTGAGGATGCCGGACAGCCCGAGATGCTCGGCAATGATCCACACCATGAAAGTGCCGCCGAACTGCGTGATGATCGCGCTCGGTGCCTCGGTGATGCGACGCGTGATCATCATCCAGACTTGCGCGAACAGGAAGCCGGCGGCGAGGCTGCCGACCAGCGCAATCGTGATGGACGGCACGAACTCGCGGATCTTCATGTGCTCGGCGGCGACGAGGCCGACCGCGACGCGATAGATGAGCAGCGCGCTGGCATCGTTGAGCAGGCTTTCTCCTTCGAGGATCTTCTGGATCCGGTAGGGCAGGTTGACCTGGCGCAGGATCGCGGTGGCTGCGGCCGCGTCCGGCGGTGCCACGATGGCGCCGAGTGCGATCGCAACCGCCCATGGCATGTCCGGGCGCAGCCAATGCGCGACCACCGCGACCGCCGCTGTGGTGACGCCGACCGCGACCACCACCAGCGTCGAGACCGGCAGCCAGTTGTTACGGAGATCGCGCAGCGAAGTGTCGAACGCGGCGTCGAGCAGCACCGGCGCGACGAACAGCGCCAGCGCCAGTTTCGGTTCCAGCGCCCAGGTCGGGGCCCACGGCAGCAGCGTCAGCAGCACGCCGCCGAGCGCCAGGAAGGTCGGGTAGGGCACCTTGATCCGCCGCGCCAGCGCCGATAGCGCCACCGCCGCGAGCAACAGCCCGATGATCCATTCGAATGTGAGCAAGCCGAACCCCCGATGCAGCCGATCGTCGCAATTGACGTATAATCCAGCGTGTGGTTTTGCGGCAAATGGCGCGCCGCCGGGCATCGGAGGCCGGCGGTTCGGGCGCGGAAGAGGGACGATTTGTCGGCGATCAGGATGCGACGCAAACCTGCAAATCTGGCCGCGATGCTGGTCTGTGTCGGCCTGTCGGGCGCGCTGATGACGGGCGTTGCGCGCGCCACCGGCAGCGAACCGGGCGAGGATGTGCAGGCCAACGCCGGCCCCTGCATCGCGGCGGCAGCGGCCGCCGATGACGACAAGATCATCGATGTCTGCGGCGCGCTGATCGACAATGAGAAGGCGACGAGGCCCGATCGCGTTAAGGCGCTGATGGCGCGGGCGGGCGCCTATGACCGCAAGCAGATGATCGATCGCGCGATCGCAGACTATGACACCGCGCTCAAGCTCGATCCATCGCTTGCCGATGCGCATAATGCGCGCGGCGAGCTGTGGCGCCGCAAGGGCGACCGGCCGAAGGCGATCCTGGATTTTGGTGCTGCCGTCAAGCTCGACCCCAATCACGCCGCCGCCAGGGCCAACTACAAATCGCTGTCGCTGGAGCTGGAGCGGATCGGCGCCATGATGGCGGTCGCCGGCAAGCCGAGCTTCGATTGCCGCAAGGCGCGCCGGCCGGTGGAGAAGGCAATCTGCGCCAATCCCACGCTTGCCGATCTCGATCGCGAGATCGTCGCATCCACCTTCCGCACGGTGCGCGAGACGCAGAATCCGCGCCAGGCGCGCGAGCTGCAGCGCGCGCAGGATCAGTTCATCGCCCGCCGCAATGCCGACTTCGGCAAGCCGGGCTACGATCTGGAAAAGGCGATGCGCGAGCGGCTGCAGCGGATCAACGGCGTCGACGGCTACTAGTGCTCCGTTCCAATCGAAGCGGAATGAGCTCTAGATTCTTGTTTTGACGCGTTTTCTTCACGCGAACCGGGACCCACTTCGCTCCAAAACGCTTTGCTCCGACCCGGCCGAAGGTCGCGGTCATTTCGGCTTGAAACGGCGCCACTTCCCGTGACAATGGTCGGCAAATGACGCGCGACCGCGCGAGGGAGAAACGCGATGAATATCCAGCAGAGCCGGTATCATGAGGTGTATGCCCGCTCGCTCCGGGACCCCGAGGGCTTTTGGGCGGAAGCGGCGCGCGAGATCGACTGGATCGAGCCGGCCAAGAAGATCTTCGATCCCTCCATGGGCGCCTATGGGCGCTGGTTCGCGGGCGCCGTGGTCAACACCTGCTACAACGCGCTGGATCGCCATGTCGCCGGCGGCCGCGCCGGCCAGGTCGCGCTGATCCACGATTCGCCGCTCACCAACACGATCACCAAGTTCACCTATTCCGAATTGTTGGAGGAAGTGCAGACGCTGGCTGCGGTGATGCAGGATTTCGGCGTGGCGAAGGGCGATCGCGTCATCCTCTATATGCCGATGGTGCCGGAGGCCGTCGTCGCGATGCTCGCCTGCGCGCGGATCGGCGCGGTGCACAGCGTGGTGTTCGGCGGCTTCGCGGCCAAGGAGCTTGCGACCCGCATCGATGACGCCAAGCCGAAGCTGATCTTCTCGGCGAGCTGCGGCATCGAGCCCGGGCGCATCGTGCAATACAAGCCGCTGCTCGACGAGGCGATCCGCCTCGCCGGCAGCAAGCCCGAGACCTGCATCATCCTTCAGCGGCCGCAGCAGGCTTGCGAGCTCACCGCGGGCCGCGATCATGATTGGGCGACGCTTCGCCAGGCCGCGTTCGATGCCGGCAAGGCCGCGCCGTGCGTGCCGGTAGCCGCCACCGATCCGCTCTACATCCTCTACACGTCAGGCACGACCGGAATCCCGAAAGGCGTGGTGCGCGACAATGGCGGGCATCTCGTTGCGCTGAAATGGTCGATGCACAATCTCTACGGCGTGAAGCCCGGCGAGATCTGGTGGTGCGGCTCCGATATCGGCTGGGTGGTCGGCCATTCCTACATCGTCTATGGCCCGCTGATCCACGGCGCGACCACCATCATGTACGAGGGCAAGCCGATCGGCACGCCGGATGCCGGCGCGTTCTGGCGCGTGATCAGCGAGCACAAGGCGGTCGCCTTCTTCACCGCGCCGACCGCGTTCCGCGCGATCAAGAAGGAAGACCCCGAAGGCAAGTTCATCCGGAATTACGATCTCTCGAGCTTCCGCACCCTGTTCCTCGCCGGCGAGCGCGCCGATCCGCCGACCGTGGAGTGGGCCGAGCAGCAGCTGAAGGTGCCGGTCATCGACCACTGGTGGCAGACCGAGACCGGCTGGTGCATCGCCGGCAATCCGGTCGGGCTCGGCCAGCTGCCGGTCAAGCACGGCTCGCCCACGGTGCCGATGCCGGGCTATCAGGTCGACATCGTCGACGAGGCGGCAAAGCCGGTGGCGGCTGGCACGATGGGCTCGATCGTCATCAAGCTGCCGATGCCGCCGGGCTGCCTGCCGACGCTGTGGCAGCAGGACGATCGCTTCGGGGACGCCTATCTCTCGGAATTCCCCGGCTACTACAAGACCTCGGATGCCGGCTACAAGGATGCGGACGGCTATGTCTGGGTGATGGGCCGCACCGACGACATCATCAATGTCGCCGGCCACCGGCTCTCCACCGGCGGCATGGAGGAGATCCTCGCCTCGCATCCCGATGTCGCCGAATGCGCCGTGCTCGGCGTCAAGGACGCGATCAAGGGCGAGGTGCCGTGCGGCTTCCTGGTACTGAAGGCCGGCGTGACCAAGCAGCCCGCCGAGGTCGAGAAGGACGTCGTGGCGCTGGTGCGCGACAAGCTCGGGCCGGTCGCCGCGTTCAAGCTCGCGATCACGGTGGCGCGGCTGCCGAAGACCCGTTCCGGCAAGATCCTGCGCGGTACCATCAAGAAGATCGCCGACGGCGAGCCCTGGACCATGCCGGCGACGATCGAGGACCCGAAGGTGCTCGACGAAATCGGCGAGGCGCTGAAGGGGAAGGCGTAGCTCTTGTTGCCTTGCCCCGCTTGCGGGGAGAGGCCGGGTCGCATGGCAATGCGATCCGGGTGAGGGGGGCTCCGCGCGCTCGCTGCATTCATTCTGCGGAGGCGGCCCCTCACCCCAACCCTCTAAGAGCGAGCAGCGCTCGTCTCGACCCCGCAAGAGCGGGGCGAGGGAGTGCTGGCACCTCCCGCGCCTGAGGTCGGCACCTGTGGAACAAGACTTCCGCATTCGGAAGCAAAACGGCCTTGATTTTGATGGATTGCCGGGTCATCCCGGCCTCCCTGTCATATGCCATGAGATACGGACCCACGGATGCGATCCATTTCCGCTCGCGCGCCTCTCGCCTTGCTGCTCGCGCTGCCGCTGCTTGCAGGCTGCCTCGAACGCGGCCGATCGCCGATCGCGGAGAGCATGGGCGACGACGATCAGTACTGCCAGGCCGGCGGCAAGGTGGCGGTCGGCTCGCCTGATTATGTCGCCTGCCGCAAGAACCGCGACGTGCAGCGCCAGAACGCCGAAGCCCGCACCGATCGGCGGCAGCGCGATCTCGGCGAATACATGATGAACAATCCCGACCGGCATTGAGCCGCGCCGACGGCCGTCGTCACGCCCATCGCATGCGCTTCCAAGCAAAAACGCGGCAGGTTGCCCTGCCGCGTTTCGTATTCTGCGCTTCGAGTTGCGCGATCCGCGCTTACTCTTCGTCGTCGGCGGGCTTCTTGCCGCCGATCGTCTTCAGCTTGGCGAACACGGCATCGACGTTGAGATCGTCGTGGCGCTCGATCGGCTGATCGTCCAGCTCGTCCTGGCGCGTGGTCTCGGAGGCCGGCAGCAGCGTGGCGCCGCCGTAGACCGTGGTGGTCGGCTTCTCCTTGGCGGCGCGCTGCACCTCGAAATCGAGCTCGATCTGCGAGCACAGGCCGAGCGTCACCGGGTCCATCGGGGTCAGGGTCGAGGCGTTCCAGTGGGTGCGGTCGCGTACGCTGGCGATCGTGGTCTTGGTGGTGCCGACCAGACGCATGATCTGGGCGTCCTTCAGCTCGGGATGGTTGCGGACCAGCCAGAGGATCGCGCTCGGACGCTCATGGCGGCGCGACACCGGGGTGTAGCGCGGGCCCTTCTTCTTGGCGGCGGAGGGCAGCACCACCTTGCTCTCCTGGAGCCTGAGGCGGTAGTTCTGGTCGCGCTCGCCGCGCTCGATCTCCTCGCGGGTCAGCTGGCCGTTGGAAATCGGGTCCATGCCCTTGATGCCCTGGGCGGCGTCGCCGTCGGCGATGGCGCGGACCTCGAGGGGGTGCATTTTGGTAAAATCGGCCACCTGATCGAAGGTCAGGGCGGTATTGTCGACCAACCACACGGCAGTCGCCTTCGGCATCAGCGGTGCGTTGCTCATGGCAAATCTCCTTTGTGCTTCGCCCACCTCTGTCGAGGCGAAGCTGGTAGTCATCGGCGATGACGGGAATTATAGGGCCTATATAAGCCCTCCGGGGGGAATGGCGCAATGGGCCAGCAAAATCGCCTTGACAGCGCCCGAAAGCAGTCCCAAGTCCTTACTCAAATTGGCCGTTCCCCGCCCGCCGGCGAGGGGTGATTCGGTCCCGAGATTGCCCCGAGACAGCCCGATGTCAGCCAAAAAACCCGACCTTAGAATCGTGCTTTGTTCCCCCCGCGGCTTTTGTGCCGGGGTGGTCCGTGCCATCGACACGGTCGAACGTGCCCTCACCATTTATGGTGCGCCGGTCTATGTCCGGCACGAAATCGTCCATAACAAGTATGTGGTCGACAGCCTGAAGACCAAAGGCGCCATTTTCGTCGAGGAATTGGCCGAAATTCCCGACGATACCAACGCGCCGGTGGTGTTTTCGGCCCACGGCGTTCCGAAATCGGTTCCCGCCGAGGCCAAATCCCGCAATTTCTTCTCGCTGGACGCGACCTGCCCGCTGGTGACCAAGGTCCACCGCGAGGCGGCGATCCATTTCAAGCGCGGCCGCGAGATCCTGCTGATCGGCCATTCCCACCACCCCGAGGTGGTCGGCACGCTGGGGCAGCTGCCGGCGGGCGCCGTGACCCTGATCGAGACCGCCGAGGACGCCAAGACCTTTGTTCCGAAGGACCCCAACAACCTCGCCTTCGTGACCCAGACCACGCTGTCGATCGACGACACCGCGGAGATCGTGACGCTGCTCAAGCAGCGCTTCCCGAACGTCAATGGTCCGCACAAGGAAGACATCTGCTACGCGACCACCAACCGTCAGCTCGCGGTCAAGAAGGTGGCGCCGGTGGTCGACGCCCTGATCGTGGTCGGCGCGCCGAACTCGTCGAACTCGCAGCGCCTGCGCGAGGTCGCCGAGCGCGAGGGCTGTCCGATCGCCGTGCTCGCCCAGCGCGCCAGCGACATCGACTGGAGCAGGTTCGAAGGCATCACGAGCCTCGGCATCACCGCGGGCGCCTCTGCGCCGGAAGTGATCGTCGAGGAGATCATGGGCGCCTTCGCCGAGCGCTATGAACTGCACGTGGAGACGGTCTCGGCCGCGGAGGAGAACGAGTTCTTCCCGCTGCCGCGTTCGCTGCGGCCTGACGCTGCCGCGGCGGAATAGACCATATGGCGGTCTACACCGACGTTGCCGCCGAAGACCTCGCGGAATTCCTCAAAAGCTACGACATCGGCGAACTGCTCTCCTACAAGGGCATCGCCGAGGGCGTCGAGAATTCGAACTTCCTGCTGCACACCAGCCAGGGCGCCTACATCCTCACGCTCTATGAGAAGCGCGTGGCGGAGGACGACCTGCCGTATTTCCTGTCGCTGATGGCCCATCTCGCCGAGCGCGGCGTGTCGTGCCCGCAGCCGGCGCGCAACCGCAAGGGCGAGGTCACTAGCCGGCTCGCCGGCCGGCCCGCCGCGATCATCAACTTCCTCGAGGGCGTGTGGCCGCGGCGGCCGAACGTGGCGCATTGCTCCGGCGTCGGCGAGGCGCTGGCCAAAATGCACGTTGCCGGCCGGGATTTTCCGCTGGTCCGCAACAATCCGCTGTCGGTCTCCGGCTGGCGGCCGCTGTTCGATCTCGCCGCCGCGCGGGCCGACAGCGTGCAGCCGGGCTTGCACGACTTCATCGCGCGCGAGCTCGATCATCTCGAAGCCGCCTGGCCGACCGATCTGCCGGTCGGCGTCATCCATGCCGACCTGTTTCCCGACAACGTGTTTTTTCTGGGCGACAGGCTCTCGGGCCTGATCGACTTCCCGTTCGCCTGCAACGACATCCTGGCCTACGACGTCGCGATCTGCCTCAACGCCTGGTGCTTCGAGCCGGATCATTCCTTCAACGTCACCAAGGCGCGCGCATTGCTCAACGCCTACGGCCGCGAGCGCCCGCTGTCGGCGGCGGAAGAGGCCGCGCTGCCGCTGCTCGCGCGCGGTGCCGCGATGCGCTTCCTGCTGACGCGCCTGGTCGATTTCCTCAACGTGCCCGAAGGCGCGCTGGTGCAGCCGAAGGACCCGCTGGAATATGTCCGCAAGCTGCGCTTCCAGCAGAGCGTCGCTGCTATCAACGACTATGGCGTCACGCCGGCCGGGTGCGCGGCGTGAGCGAAAAGCCGCATGTGACTGTTTTCACCGATGGTGCCTGCTCCGGAAATCCGGGGCCGGGCGGCTGGGGCGCGATCCTCAGATTCGGCGAGGTCGAGAAGGAATTGAAGGGCGGCGAGGCGCACACGACCAATAATCGCATGGAGCTGATGGCGGCGATCTCGGCGCTCGAAGCCTTGAAGAAGCCCTGTGTGGTCGATCTCACCACCGACAGCCAGTATGTCCGCCAGGGCATCACCGGCTGGATCCATGGCTGGAAGCGCAACGGCTGGCGCACCGCCGACAAGAAGCCGGTCAAGAATGTCGAGCTGTGGCAGCGTCTGGACGCCGCGCTGAAGCCGCATGAGGTGCGCTGGCACTGGATCAAGGGCCACGCCGGCCACGCCGAGAACGAACGCGCCGACGAGCTGGCGCGCGAAGGCGTGGCGATGGCGAAGTTGAAGAGTTAGGCCCGCAGCGTGTCGGGTGCGTAGGATGGCTAGAGCGCAGCGAAACCCATCATCTCAATGCACGGCACGAAGGCAATGGGTTTCGCTGCGCTCTACCCATCCTACGTTCCCTAAATTTCGGCGATCTTGCCCTCTCACCTTGTGGGAGAGGGTGGACGCGATGCGCAGCATCGCGGACGGGTGAGGGGTCTGTCTCCGCGGATAGAGACCCCTCATTCGGCGCGGATTGCATCCGCGCCACCTTCTCCCACAAGGGGAATAATTGACCCTCATTGAGCCTCATTTTATAGTCCCCTCCTGACGTAACTAATTGAAATACCTAATAAATACCTCACTGAGCATCACTGAGCTTTATTGAGTGATACCCACAGTTTGGGGACATTTTGAGGGACACCGAGGGGATCATGGCACGCAGCATCTATTCCGACAAACTGAAGAACAGAACCAACCGGCTCAAGCTCCCGACCCGAAAGAAGCCGTATCGCGCCCAGGTCGCACCGGGCATCTTCCTTTGCTACCGCCGCAACGAAGGCCCCGGCACGTGGTCCGTTCACGCCGGATGGCTGAAGCGTTTCGCCGTCGCCGACGATCACGAGGACGCCAACGGCGTCAGCGTCATGTCGTTCTATCAGGCGTCGCAGCACGCGCTGAAGATGGTCCGGGGCAGCGAAGGCGACAACGGCAAGCCCGCGACGGTCGATGAAGCGCTCACCGCCTACGAGGCCGACCTCAAGATACGCGCCGGCGCGGTCTACAACGCGACCAGTGTGCGCAATCATTGCGCCCCGGCGATGCTGGCGAAAGTGGTTGCCTTGCTCACCGAGACCGAGCTGTTGAACTGGCGCAACGGGCTCGTTTCCGAGAGCCTCAAGCTCTCGTCTGCCAACCGGATCGGCAAGAGCTTCAAGGCCGCGCTGGCGCTCGCCGCCAAACGCGACAAGCGGATCACCAACACCGCCGCATGGAAGAACGGTCTGCGGCCGTTGAAGGCGAAGGGTAGCAACGCCCCGCCGCGCGACAACTACCACTTGTCGGACGCCGACATCCGCGACATCGTAGCCGAATGCTACGTCGAGGATGCCGAGTTCGGCGCACTGATCGACGTGCTTGCCGTGACCGGCACGCGGGAAAGCCAAGCGTTCAGGGTGTGGCCCCACGATCTGCGCGACGACGACCCGGAAGCGCCGCGCCTGATGATCTGGTGCTCCAACAAGGGCAAGGATCGCGACCCCGAGCAGCGTTCGGTGCCGATCACGCCCAAGCTGGCGAAGATGCTGCGGCAGCGCGCGGAGACGCGGGGCGCGAAGCGTCCACTGTTTGATCGCATCTGGAATTTGTCGCTCCGCTTCCGCGTCGTGCTCACGCGGCTCGACCTAGACCTGTCGCTCACGCCGTACACGTTGCGGCACAGCTCGATCATCCGCCAAATCCTCGCCAGCGTGCCGGTGAGGGTCATCGCCTTCAACCACGACACCAGCGTGCAGGAGATCGAGCGCACCTACGGCCGCTATTTGGGCAACGCGGCGGACGATCTGACCCGCCGGGGACTGCTCGCCGATGCCGAGCCGCCGAAGCTGGACAACGTGGTGAAGCTGGCGCGATAAATGCGACCGGGCCGGGGCGTTGAGAGCGCCTCCGGCCCGGACTGACCAACCCAGTGGGATCAGCACGTGGGCAAGGCTAAGGGCGATGATACACCCGCGCGGGCTGCGGCGACGATCGAATTAGAGGTCTTCGCCTACACCGATCAGCAGTTGGAGCGGATCAAGACCGCCGTGCGTGTTGACCTTGGCCTCGATGTCGGCATGCTGTTCCGGGTCCGCATCGAGCTGGCAGCGAACCGGTATCTTCACGAGAGAGCCAGCACCCATCAAGGGCCGCGCCGTGCAGAGCTTGTCGCCCTTCGCAAGGACACCGAACGCTGGAGGGCGCGCATCATGGATGCGCTCGCCGTACAGTTCAAATACGGCGACCGCCGCGCACACCTGATGCTGCGACAGGGCGTCGATAGCGACATGGAGAACGCAACCCGCGACTACTTCACGAAGCTGCTTTCCAACCTCGACCGCCAGATTTGGAAGGCCACGATGGTCACGGTTCGCGGAGACAACGCACGCAAGGCCGCGCGCGATGATTACTGGGGCGAACTCCTCTCAATCTGGGCCGATCTTGACGGCAAACCGCGCGGGGTGCCAGCGGCGAAATTCCTGTGGGTCGCGAGCCAGCCGGTGATCGGCCGCGCAATCCCCGCCCACAAGTCGATCGTGCGGTGGCTCGAACGTCGGGCAACCCGGTAGCGCCGGTTCCGAGACGCGACAAACAAGCCCCGAATTTTCGTCTCGTTTGTCTAGTTTTTCGGACGGGTCAAATCGATCGCGGCACTGGAATTTTCGCGGCGCGTCGGCATGCTTCTCCTCGTCATCTCATCCGACGAGGAGCCCCATGGCCAACAAAACCAAAGCCGAGAACGCCGCAGCCGCAGCGGCGGCTGCGGTCGAGCGCACCGCCTATTCGGTCCCCGAGTTTTGCGCCGCGAACGACATCTCTGAAGGTCTGTATCGAAAGCTTCGCGGACTGGGTCTCGCGCCGCGTGAGACGCGCATTCTGCGGCGCGTAATCATCACCAAGGAAGCCGCCGACCGCTGGCGCGCCGAGCGCGAGGCCGCGTCCGCTGTCGCCAAGGCCGAGACCAGCGCAACGTGAAAGCCATCGGAGTGATCAATGACCGATCCAGCACCCGCGCCGTTGTCCCACACTGAAGGCGAAGCGCAGAAGGCCAGCCAATTGATGGTCGCGGCCATCGCGCGCGCCAAGGCCCTCGGCTACCGCTACCTTCCGGCTGATGAGGTCGCCCGCCTGCCGTTGGGCGAGGTGTTGTCGCGCATTGAGCTGCTGATGGAGAACGGCAATCAGAAGATCGACCGCATCGCCTTGCTTGGCGGTGTCTCCACGCGCGACTGAGCCGTCGCGGCCTTTCCTGATTACGACTGTGCGAGGCTGCCCCGCGTCGGCCTCCGAGCAAGCAGCAAAAAACGCCGAAACGCCAAAGGGACCATGGCGATGCTGCTTGTTCGTATTCCACACAAGACGACCTCACCGGCCTATGCGCCAATGCCTCAACACAAGGCGGCGGAACGCGACGCCGCGAGCGAAGTCGGAGAAGTCACAACGTAAAAGGGCCGGGAACTTGCGGGGCAAACGCAAGCACCGGCCCAAGAAAGGCGTCTGAATAGCGCCCTGCAAATAGCCGAAGCAACTTCGCCCCGCAATGCCCGGCCTCAAACCCTGAGAGGGAGAGGCAACCATGAACGCAAAACAACCGACAAGCTGGCGCGACCAGATCAAGATACATCCCGCCGCCGAACTGTTCCCGATGATGACACCCGACGAGTTGAAGATGCTCGGCGAGGACATCAAGCAGCACTGGCTCAAGACGAACGTCGCGGTCTGGCAGGCTGACAGCGGTCGTCCCTGGTTCTTGCTCGATGGCCGCAACCGGCTGGACGCTGCTGAGCTTGTCGGCCTGTCGGTGAAGTTCGTCAAGAAGGACGGGGAAGTCACCGTCAAGATCGGCAACCAAGAGTACGCAGTGGACGATCACTCGCTGCTTGACCCCTGCGAGCACGTCATCAGCGCCAACATCCACCGCCGCCACCTGACCGCCGACCAGAAGCGTGAGTTGATCGCCAAGCTGGTGAAGGCGACCCCGGAGAAGTCCAACCGGCAGATCGCCGAGGTGGTGAAGGCCAGCCACGTGACGGTCGGCATCGTGCGTGCCGAGTTGCAATCAACTGGACAGATTGACCAGTTGACCAAGACGGTCGGCAAGGACGGCAAGTCGCGGAAGCCACCGACGCGCACCAAGCCGAAAGACCCGGCCGTGACTGCGGCGGCGGATCGCGCCGAGGCCAGGTCGAGGGCGACGACCGCGAGCGCGCCGGCCAGCATGCCCGACATCCCCGAGTTCCTGCGCCGAGGCGAGCCATCGGGGCAGCAGTGCACACTCTCGCCTTCGGAGCAGCAGGAAAGGCTTGAACCCGACGACGCCTTCATCGAGCGCTGCAGTGACTTCGCGATGATGATCGAGGAGGAGGCCGAACGCCTGTCCGGAGATCGACGCTTCCAGTTTCTTTCAGTCATGCGCGATACTGCAGCGCGCCTTCTCGATGGCGTTGGAGCCTCAGTGGCGGCCGAGCACCGGGCCAAGCGCGCCGCCGCTGCTCACCGGGATGCGCCATGAGCGGCGACGCGAAGGACTTCAACCGGCTGCGCGCTCAGTTCTCGCGGCGGGCTAACGCGCCGGAAGTTCCGCCGCTGGCATCGAAGCTCTGCTGGGTGATCGCCTTCAAACGCATGGACATCAAACGCCGCAGCACCTTCGTCACGCAAAAGACGCTGGCGAGCGATCTTGGTGGCGTCACCGTCCGATCAGTTCAACGCATGATCGACGTTCTGAAGCCGCTGGGCTTGAACGTCGCGCCGGGGCATGGGCCGGACAAGGCAAGCACCTATTGGATCGGCGACGCCAACACGACATCCATGTCGCCTATTCAGCCGGGCCAAGGCGACACTGGTGTCGCGCCAAGGCGACATTACAGTCGTCAAAAGGCGACACTGGTGTCGCCCCTTCTTAAGAAGATCTCCAAGAAGGGCTCCAAGAAGAGCGCGGCGGTCCCCGCCGCGCGCACCTCCCGTGATGAGAGAGAGAGCGCTACCAACGGCAACGACGCGCCACCGAACCAGCGCGCGCCGGATGACGGCGCGCTGATCGACCCCGTCGCAGACCAACAACCACCTTCCGCGCCACCATCAGCGCGACAACCACCACCTCCCGCGCCGCCAATGGGGACTGCCGCGAACGGCGCGGTGCGCGATGAGGCGGCGGCATTGCTGTCGAAAATCTTGGCCGCCCAGCCGGACATCCCCATCGGCGACGAGGAGGAGGTGCAGCGGAAGCTGTGCGGCATGGTCATCGGCGGCGAGCGTCCTGACGATGTGATCCGCACGCTTGGCGAGGTGCTGCGCCGTGGCGCGGGCGGGCCAACGCTTGCCACGGCGCTCAAAGCCGTTGAGGCCGATCTGGCCCAAGAAATCCCGTTTTGACGATGGATGCGATCCACCGCGAGAGGAGCGAACCATGATGACGACGATCAAGAAGCAGGAGGCACAGCCATGACTGCGCAAGAACCTGAGATGTTCGATGCCATTTTTCGGCTTGGCTCGACCTTGATGCGCGATTACTCGGTGCGGTTTGGCAAGACATTGCCGCGCTACGAGCGCGTTGCGCTGGAGAGAATGTACGACGCGGCCACGCGCGTTGCGGGAAAGCTCTCGTGACAGCGACCACCACCAACCGGAGCAAGGACACCATGACGACTTCGCGCATCCACTACCCTGAGATCAAGTGGCAGCACCGGGTTATCGTTGAGACGCGCCGCCAGCGCCGCACCGGCAAGACGATCTTCCGTGCGTGGACGATCTGGCCATACGGCGAGACCTACATCGAGTACGACGACCCTCTGGTGCTCGCTGAATGCATGTTCGGGATGATGAAGGCCGGGTGCGTTGTCGAGTGGAAGGGAGCGCCCAGGCATGGTGTCGCCGCCGAGGTGACGAACATCTCGCCCCTTCGCGACAAGGACGAGGTATCGTCATGAGCCGTCACCAGCGCAGGGCCGATCTGGCCGACTTCAAGCGCAAGGCGTCTCACTCGGTGCGGACCTATTTGGTCGAGCCGGGCGACCGCAGGCTCGCCAGCGCGCCGTTGCTGAGAGCCGCCGCTGCCGATTGGCTCGATAATCTCTCGCGACGAGCGCGCACCTGCATCATTTGCTCCCAGTGGCTCCCGAGCCGGCAGAGCATCGGGGCCTTGTTGATGTCCACGCCGGATGTTGTCCGGCCGACGAGCGTTGGCACCGCCGCAGTATGCCTGGAATGTTGGCAGGCTGATCTGCCCCTCGATGCGTTAGATCGCGCGGTTGAACGGACCTTGCGATGCGTGGTCCCGAACGGAAAGCTCGAACCACTGATCGCGCCACGGCTGCAACGCTAAGTCATGGGGAAACAAATGCATGCGACCATCGGTCATGAGACGATCAAGCGCGCTGCGACCTGGCTGCGGCAGGTCCGCGCCGATCGCGAGGTCCGGGCGCAGGGTCACGTGGTCGCGCATGCCATCGCCCGCGCCGTGCCGAGAGACGGCGTCAGGATGACGGCGGTCGAGATCGCGGCGCGGTGCGGCGGCCTCACGATCGGCGGCGTGAAGGTCGGCATGCGCGAATTGATCGAGACCGGGCATGTCCGCGCCCGTTGGGACGGCGAAGATCAGGGCTGGGCGATCCGCCTCCTCCTCGACGACGCGGTGTGAACAGGCGGTGAGGCGATGGAGACGATCCGGAACTTGGCTCAACCGATCGCGGCGCGCGCTGACGCGGCGGTCGAGCCTCGCGAGCATCATGCCATCGCAATCCGCGACCAGATGTTGATTGAGGCGGCAGCGCGGCATTGTGCCGGGCTATCATCGCGCGCTGCGGCGCGCGTGCTGCATCAGGCATTAATCCGCTACGCTTGTGGCCCGTGGCGGCGTGAACGCACGAGCCAAGCGATGCCTGCGCAGCGCGTCGGACGGCTCGACGGGGCGTGCTGGCAAATCCTGCGTTGCCGTGACCGTGTCGTAGGCGAACGGCAGTTGAGGCGCGTGCTCGATCTCGCCAGAAAGCCGACCAGCTAGAAATGGCCCACGGGGGCGTCCAGACTTGCCACGGTGACAAGCCGCAACGCGAGGACATCATGGCACTCCGACCGCAAATGTTTGACCAACCCACCGGCGGGTTCAAGAAAGTTAGCGAAGCCGAAGCAGAGGCCGCGTTTGCTGAATTGAACTCGTCGCCGCCCGCCAGCTTCATGGTCCACGAGATCGGCGACCCGCTGGATGTGCTGCCAAGCGAGGCGACGAAGGCGCGGCTCGTTGCGCTGCGTCAGCGCGCGCAGGACGCGCGAGCGCTCTTTCTGCCGTGTAGCGACGAAGTCAGGGAAGCGAGGCTTGAGAAGCAGCGAGCGCAGGCGCGTATGGGACAGTTGACACAGCATCGCATGTACGGCGGTCACGAGCTTAGCGGAAATGACCCGCAGGTTGTCGAGGCACAACGGAGGATCGACAAGCTCGATGCCGAGATCGAGCGGTTGCGCGTTTTGGAGGAGGATCGCGGCGCGCGGTCGCGCGAGACCTCCATGCTCGTGCGCGCGTGCGAGGATTTTCTCAGGCCACGGCGCGGGCAACTGGTCGAGGTTGCGCCGATCGAGCCAACCGAAATCTTGCGCAAGAGCGAGCGGCCGCATGACGCGATCGAGCGGCTGAGGCACCGGCTGCGCGAACTCGATGCCGATGCGCATCGCATCCGCTCGTCAAGCTTCCCATCGAGCGCTTGTAAACAGCGCATGGTCGAAACGATCGAAGCCATTGCGGCAGGCGGCGCGCCGTCCGTCGATGGACTGATCGAGCATTTTGGCGATCTCGCATGGCCGCAGCACGTGGTGAACATCCCGCGTGGTTGCGATGGCCAAGGACGGATCACCTATCATCGGCGGTGCTCAGGGCGAGGTGACGCATGCTTTGGCGTTCACGATCTGGCTGCACAAGGAGGCCGTGATCAAGAGGCTCGATGCGATGATCGATGCCGAAGCCGACGACGGTCAGGCATTGTCGGCTCGTGAACGCGAATTGAAGCTCGCCGAGATCGAGCGCGATCGGCTCATGATCGAACGGCAGGAGGCGGCGCTCATTTGGAGCGCGCAGGCGGCAGGTGACAGTGCCGAGCACCGGCCAGATGCATCGCCCCAGAGCGTTCTCGGGGTGGAGCTTCGGACGATGGCGGCATGATCAACAAGGTTTCGCAGGACGGCTTCGTGCGGCAGTCGGCGAAAGCGAGACTGGAAGCGATGCATCTGCCTGTGCATCGCTTCGGTCTCGTTCGGTGGTCGCGCGGGAGTGTCCGTTTTGAACCTTCGGCAGCTTCGCGAGACCGCCGAGAATTGCGGCGGGACACAACCCTTGGTGGGCCGCTAACATCTGCATTGTTCGCGCGCCCCTCGCTCTCGCCGACATCACCAAGGCTTGCGGGTGAGTGACAATGAACGCAGGTCGCGAGTGAACATGCGCATTGAGATTGCCGAGATCGACGCTGCCGACGCCATCACCATCATTGTTGAGGAGAAGAAGCCTCGGCATGGCCGGTTTGTCGCCACGCTGGTCGATGGTTCGGTGATCTTGCCGTCGAGCCGTCAGCCGCCGCTCGACGCGGCGAGAGTTCTGCTGGCGCGCGGATGCGATCCCGAGCAGCGCCTCGTGATGCGGCACAGGGGTTCCAGCATCAACGCGATGAGCGGAAAGATCGGTGAGCTGGCGAAGTGGACGGTCAGGGAAACGAACACCGAAGGTCCTCACTTCGTGCCTCACCAACCGTTCGACGCCAACGCCCGTTTGCGCCTGCAAGGGTCGGCCGCCCATGCGTCGGGCGAGGCGGCCAGTACTGGAGAGCCGGGCGAGCGCCGGATCGCCGTGGCAGCCAGCCTTGGAGCGGGAGAGACCTGATGTCGCCCACGTTCTCCGCATGGATTGCGATCCAGCGGCGCGGCCCGATCTGCAGGCGCTGGCGGTGCTACGTGAATTTCCGGCGCGATGTCGGCGACAAGCCGAGCTGGCGGCATTTGTTGATCCGCGATGATGCCAGCGGCGAGTTCTCGCCGGGCAATGCGCGATGGCGGGTTGCCAGACTGTTTGTGCGGCGGCCGATCGCGCGTCGCTCGTGACACAGTCGCCACTGTTCCTCGCTCTGGACGATCTGCTGCGCCACCTTCACCTGCTTCAAGGCTGCATCGAGGGTCTTGATGCCGTCACGGACCATCAGCGCGATGTCGCGGTTGAAGTGCAACACGGTGCGGGCTTGGGAAAGGCGCATCGCGCTAAACCCTTTAGTTTCTAAAGGGTTTGCCGCCTTCTTGCCCCGCCCACCTTTCTCGGGGTCCGGTGACAGCAGCGCCGTCGTCATCGCGCGCTCGCCCATGCTGAGGGCGCTATTTCGTCTTCCTTTGAATGTGCATGATCTCGTCCACTCGACAGGTTGCTCGATATATCTGGGTTCGGAGCTTTTCCTTCTTGTCCCGCTTTAGGCATTCAAGCAGTAGGGGCGGAACCTCTGCGATCTTTTCAAAGTCATCCGGCAGCCCGTGAAGAGCAAAGGCGAATGCGCTAAGATCAGCATCATCTTTGGGAACGCTGATCTTTCCAGGTCGAAATGCGACCAACATAGCTTTCGGCTTGCCCGTATAAGTGGCGAAAGCGGATTGGGTCCCTCGCAGCCGCTTAACAATTGCATCACGGCTAGTGGGCAGGCAAGCGCCCAAGCTACGCAAGTCCTCGACCAGATCATCGACGCTCATGGAGAGCTGATGAACATAGTGCCAAATCGGCATCCATTTTCTCGGGTAATAGGCTTGCGCGTGTAGATAGGCCAGCGGATCGCTAACACGATTGTTAAGAAGGAAATTCTCTACAATCGCGTGAGGCGTAATGGCATCTCTCACGACGCGGACGGTCTCCCTATCCGCAGCCGAAATCGGCTGCACGTCACCGACGAGCCGAAGCGTCGGCGCACCCTTCGCCTGCGAGAAATCGCCCTCACGAATGAATTGGATTGAAGGAAGCAACGTCTTATCTATGACGAAGCTACCGGTTCTCCCTAGCACTTCTCCAGTATCGAGATCGATTGTCGCGCCAGCGCCGGAAGCAACGCGGGTCATTCTCCTGCTGAAATCGGCGACCGCGCGAGCTTCACGCGCCTCAATAATGGCCCTGAGTTCTCCTGGCTTGATCTGTCGTGTCTCGCCCGCGTATCGGAAATAGATCGAGCCTTCTCGGAGATCGCCCCCCATCCCTTTCAATACAATGACCGGGGCTCTCTCGTGCTTCTCGACATGGAGAACGCCGATTTTCTTGCCTCCGATTGTGTGCGAAACGCGGGCAACCGTAGGAACGGGATCAAGAAAGCTAACCAAGTGCGAGGTCAAAATCGCGGGATCGAGCGTTTCAAACTTATCGTCCGACATCCCGTCAACGATATTTGCTCCATCTTTGATACCGAACAGGATGTGACCGCCCTTATTGTTTGCCAAACCCGCGATGGCTCTGATGATCTTGCCACTGACCGCATAGTTCAGCTTACACTCGACTACCTCCGTTTCGCCGGCTCGCACGTACCAGCCACCCTTCCGCTTCTCAAACAGTGCTTCGATGTAATCGATGTCGGTCGGCGACTGCGGCCCCTTGGGATAGATCGCAGCGTGATCTGCGTCCCACTTGGCGATGAACGCCGCAAGCTCGTCATCGCTCGCAGCGGGAACGTCCTTGGCGTAGCTACCATCCTTGATCTGCGCGATGCGGCCAGAGCTGATCAAACGATCAGCGCGATTGAAATAGAAATGAACCTGATCGTTCTTCATGCCCTTCGCGAGCATAGCGCGTGCGAGACCGACCTCAGCGTCGGTCATGTTCCTCTTTTTGGACATTTTCTTTTCCCAGCCGACACGGGTCTACATCAGGGGCCCGTCAGCACTCAATGCAAGAAAGGGAATTCCCACACTACTTTAGCGACCTATCCCCAGGGAGGCGGGCATTTGGCAACCGGCGGCGACCCACCCCATTCGGCGCGGTTCTCATGCGCCATCATGCACAAGCAACGGTCGGACGATTTTCTCGACCTGATCGCCTTCGATCCGCTCGGCATCGATCAGCGCGGAGACCAGCGCATCAACGGCCGCCCAATTCGCCAGCAAGAGGGCGCGTGCGCGTTCGGCAAAGCGTCGCTCGCCGTATTGACGCCCGGTGAGCTTGCGCAGATCAGCGAGGACCGCAGCGGCGCTCTTCAGATCGTCGCCGCAAGCGCAGTTGAAGGTGGCGAAGTAGAAGACCTCTTTCTTGCGGCGCTCCCCACGGGAGATCGCTTCGGAGATGCCTCCGGCGAGATCGATCACGACCTGCCACTCCATCGCCTCGCGATAGATCGGGTCGATGCGCGCTTCTGGCCATTCGATAGCGTAGATGTCGGGGCCGAAGCACAAGCCGCCCCACGCGGTCCCGCCTGCGGCGGTGATCTCAATAAACTTGATGATGCGTTTCGGCGGGCGCATGGGCAATTTGGCGGTACGGAAAGCAACCATGCTCGCAACCGCGTGTCCGGCTTCATGATAGGCGGCAGCGGTCTTTGCTGCGGGGACAGCCGGTGCCTCCGTCATTGCATCTTCGCGTCCGCCGCCCGGACTGACCCGCCGCAGAATGGTCGCGCGTGATTTTTTGGTGCCCATGCGAGAGAGAGGATCGCCGGGCCGCGCGAGGCAGGCAAGCCCTACAGATTGCGGGTGGATGGCGCGCGGGGCACTACGGAGATCAGGCGGGCAAGGCGATGGGCCGCGGCGTCCCGCTCCATTGCGGCGCAACGATCAGTCTCGCGCGAAGCCCGCGAGTATCCAGCCGATCAAGGAACCAAGCGCCAGCACGACAAAAGGCGGGCCGAATGCGGCGAGCGCGACCTTCATCCAATAGTCAAAACGCGCCGACCAAAGCTCGCCAGATCGAGGCTCCGAGTAGGTCTTGTAGAACTCGTTGGCCTTGGCCTTCACGACGGCGTCGGGAACACCGTTGACGACGAACAGTGTGACATTGTTTGGAAATTCTATCGTCTGGTGCGCTGCTTTGAAGGAAGCGTCGAACTGATCGAAGAAGTTATCGAGCTTGAAGAAACCCGACGTAGCGTCCTTCATGACGTATGCCTCGGGTAGGATCAGCGCGCTGTTCGCGAGTGCAAAGAACGCGAACGTGCCCAGCACCCACAGAACCGACAGTGCCAGCCACAACCGAACAAAACCGCGTCTAAAGTTCACGATCGGTGCCCCCACGATGAGGGGATTGTACACAGAGTTGCGTGGGGCGCGCTACCGTCCGTCATCCTGCCACGGCATCACCGGCAACGACGGCATCCGCCGCTGCATCAGGCGCGGTCGCTCGACCGTTATGGGCCGCTGCGGCGGTGGCGTCACCGGCTTCGGCTGGCGCTGCCGCTCGAACCTGCGATGCGACCGCACCACCCGCGCCAGCTCCAACAGCCGCGCCGCTTCCGCCGCGTCAATCCCGCGCCAGCGGTTGGAGAGCCGGAACACGTTGAGGAGGCGCGGTCCTGGCGAAATCTCGATCAGCCCGAGACGGTCGAGCAGTTTCAGCGATTTGGAGATCAGCGGGCGCGCGATGCCGTGATCGAGCCGGAAGCCCTCGTAGCTCACGCTCGCGCTGTCGCCGTCGCCGATGGCCCGCTCGATCGCCGCCAAGACCCGCCGCGCGCTCGCCGGCAGCGCCGCATAGGCCGGTAAGTTCTCCCGATCCGCCATGTCGGTCCTCCAATTTGCCCCCGCGCAATAAAGCGGAGGATGCCTCCGCAACGCAATCTGGATTTTCTCCGGGTCAAATATCTAGGCGTATCGGGGTCGCGCGTACCCCCCGTTTCCTACGTCTCTCAGAGGACCCCAGCGCTGACATCGGCGAGTGTCTCCAGGGCAAGCGCGCCATCGCTGCTTGAGCGCGGGCATGACCGCTGCTGACGACGGCGATGAACTTGTCTTCAGATCGCAAGCCTTTGGTGCGTGGCGCGAGACGGTCGTCGGACAAGGTGACATATGCAGCTTGTGCCTCACGCTTTCTGATTGGGGCCGCGTAGCGGCCGAGCCTTGAGGCAGTTCAAATTATGCACGATAAAGTGACACTCCACTACTTTCACTTGAGTTTACAAAACGACCGATGGGCCTTCGATTTCGCCGCAGCTTCAAGATCGTTCCCGGCGTCCGCCTGAATTTGAGCGGCAGCGGCGCAAGCGTGTCGCTCGGCCCGCGCGGGCTCCATTACACCATTGGACGACATGGTACGAGGACAACGGTTGGTGTGCCGGGATCGGGAGTTTCGTGGACGACGTATCAGCCTTACTCGTCAGCCGGATCGCCGCCTCCGCTACCAGATGTCACCAATAGCCAACAGCCACCGCCTCTGGATGATCACGGTGCTGTCGTCATCGACAGCGCACCTATCGATCAGTTGGTTGCAAATTCGACGACTGACATCGCGCGGACATTGGCAGCTTGCGCATCACGATGGCGAACGTACAAAACACTGATTGGCATTCTCGCGGTCCTATTTGTGGCCGCTGTTGTCACGATCGCCCGTTCGGGGACGGATATTCCACCCCTAGCCGCATTCATAATTGCTGCAGGAGCGATCCTCATTCTTGGATCGCTCATTGTTCATGGACGCCAGTCGAGCACTGTCGTCCTCGATTATGAGCTGTCGGCGGATCAATCTGAGCGGTTTAAGGCTTTAACCCGCTCGTTCGGCGAGTTGGCGCGTTGCGGTCGCGTTTGGAATGTTCCGCTAGAGAAGCAAGAAGCCGATTGGAAGCGAAACGCAGGCGCTTCGAAATTAGTTGAACGTAAGCAAATCCACCTTGGGACCGGCAATCCACCGCTCGTCACCACCAACATGGATTTTCTCAAGCTGCCGGTTGGTAGAGAAACGGTATACCTGACGCCCGATGCCATTCTGGTCACAGTCGGCAATGCGGTCGCTGGATTTGGCTACGGCGATGTTGAGGCTACTTTCCGACCTGCTCGCTTTATCGAGGAGGAAGCGCCGCCCGCAGATGCAACCGTTGTGGACCAAACATGGCGTTACGTGAACCGCCAAGGAGGCCCCGACCGGCGCTTTAACAACAACAAGCAGTTGCCCATTTGTCTCTATGGCGAGATCGATCTTCGATCAGCGAGTGGATTGAACGAGCGCATTCAATGCTCGCGCGTCGATGTAGCCGAGCAGTTCGTGTCGTCGGTCGCCGCGATGTCAGCGACCGTCGAGACCGCGATCTTCGACAAGGGCGAGTGACGCCAAACCCTCGCAGAGACGCCCCGTGGTGCGTGTTCGCCCCGTCGCGCATCAGAACATGCCCCGCCCCGTGAACCCGCCAGCGCGCGTCCCTGCGTGTCCCACGCGCAGGGAACCCTGCGAAGGGGACACTATTGAGACACCCGGTGCGGGTTTCCTTGCTCTTTCAATTACTTGTGGAGAACCGCATAGTCCCACAAGGGGAGAAGGGAAGAAGCGTCGGCTTAGAGCTGACCGAGCAGCGTGTCGCCGCCGGAAACCTCGACCTTGCCCGGGGCGGGCTCGAGGTTGAGCTTCTTCACCACGCCGTCCTCGACCAGCATCGAGTAGCGCTTGGAGCGGATGCCGAGGCCGTTGCCTGAGGCGTCGAGCTCCATGCCGATCGCCTTGGCGAAGTCGGCATTGCCGTCGGCGAGGAAGACGGCTTCGTCGCGCTGGTCGGTGTCGCGCTTCCAGGCGTTCATCACGAAGGCGTCGTTGACCGAAACGATCGCGATGGTGTCGACGCCCTTGTTCTTCATGGCATAGGCGTTGAGGAAGATGCTCGGCAGATGCATCTTGTGGCAGGTGCCGGTATAGGCGCCGGGCACCGCGAACAGGGCGACCTTCTTGCCCTTGAAAATGTCGTCGGTGGTTTTGACCTGCGGACCCTCGGCGGTCATCACGCGAAACTTGGCCTCCGGCAGCTTGTCGCCAACATTGATCGTCATCGTTGTTCTCCCTCGGTGAAGCGGAACTGTCTTAAACCCGGCTACAGCACGGCACAATACGGGCTCGCCGAAGAACGGCAATGCCGGAGGCCAAAGCGTTTTCGAGCGAAGTGGATACCGGTTCGCGTGAAGAAAACGCGTCAAAACAAGAATCTAGAGCCCCGTTCCGATGCAATCGGAACGGAAAAGGCTCTGGTCACCGTTCCGTCATCAGCCGGAAAACCCGCCGGCGTCGAGAAAGGCCTGCTCCTCGGCCGTGGTCTGCCGGCCCAGCATGCGATTGCGGTGCGGGAAGCGGCCGAACCGGCGGATGATGTCGGCGTGGTCCTCGGCGTATTTCAGGTTGTCGGGATGGCAGTCATATCGCCGGAACAGCGTCACGCAGCGCTGCTGGTCGTCGAGGTCCTCCGAATGCTCGAACGGCAGATAGAGGAATTCGCGCAGCACGGGGGCGGTCCGCGCATCGACGCCGCGGTCGATGGCGCGCCTTGCCACTTCACGCGCCAGCGCATCGCTTGAAAAGGTCCTGGCGTCGCCTCGAAACAGGTTTCGCGGAAACTGGTCGAGCACGATGGTCAGCGCCAGCGCGCCCTCATCGCTCGCCTCCCATGACGACAATTCGCCGGCAGCCGCCTTCTGCCAGGTGGCAAGGAAGCGGCCGCGGATCTCGGCATCGAAGGCGTCGTCGTGCTTGTACCAGCGGTCGCGGCCGGCATTCCGCCAGAAGCCAAGCACGTCAGCCGGCGTCGCGAGGCTTGCATCAGACATCGAACGTCAGTCCACTCAGGCCTTAGGCCGCGGCCTTCTTCTCGTCGCGCAACTCGCGGCGCAGGATCTTGCCGACATTGGTCTTCGGCAGGTCGGTCCTGAACTCGATCTGCTTCGGCACCTTGTAGGCGGTGAGCTGGGTGGCGCTGAACTTGATGATGTCCTCGGCGGTGATGTTCGGGTCCTTCTTGACCACGAAGGCCTTCACCGCTTCGCCGGACTTCGCGTCGGGCACGCCGATCACGGCGCATTCGAGCACGCCCGGGTGGCTTGCGATCACTTCCTCGATCTCGTTCGGATAGACGTTGAAGCCGGAGACCAGGATCATGTCCTTCTTGCGATCGACGATCTTAGTGTAGCCCTTCTCGTCCATCACGCCGATGTCGCCGGTGCGGAAATAACCGTCCGCCGTCATCACGCGCGCGGTCTCGTCCGGCCTGTTCCAGTAGCCCGCCATCACCTGCGGGCCCTTGGCGCAGATTTCGCCGGCCTCGCCGATCGGCAACTCATTGCCGTCATCGTCGCGGATCGAGAGCCAGGTCGAGGGGACGGGAAGGCCGATCGTCCCGGAGAACTCCTCGATCGTGGCAGGATTGCACGTCAGGGTCGGCGACGTCTCCGACAGGCCATAGCCTTCCGACAACGAGATGCCCGTGACCTTCAACCATTTCTCGGCGACCGGCCTTTGCGTCGCCATGCCGCCGCCGTTGGCGATCTTCAGCTTGGAGAAGTCGAGCTTGTCGAATCCGGGCGTGTTCAGCAGGCCATTGTAGAGGGTGTTGACCGCCGGGAAGAAGCTGACCTGGTACTTCGACAGCTCCTTGACGAAGCCCGCCATGTCGCGCGGATTCGGAATCAGCAGATTGGTGCCGCCGGCCCGCATGCCCAGCAGATAGCAGGCGGTGAGCGCGAAGACGTGATAGAGCGGCAGCGCGCAGACGATGACCATCTGTTCGACGATCGGCGGCTTCGCCAGCGCCGGCTGCAGCCAGGCGTCGTTCTGCAACACGTTGGCCAGGATGTTGCGGTGGAGCAGGGTCGCGCCCTTGGAGACGCCGGTGGTGCCGCCGGTATATTGCAGGAAGGCGACGTCATCGAGCGTCAGCGTCGGTTTGTTGAGCTTGGCGGCGCGGCCGGCTGACAGCGCCTCGTTGAAGCCGACGGCGCCGGGGATCGACCAGGCCGGCACCATCTTCTTCACCCGGCGCACCACCAGATTGACGATCACGCCCTTGAGGCCGAGCAGGTCGCCCATGCTGCCGACGATCACGTGCTTGACCGCGGTATTGGGAAGCACCTTCTGCACGGTGGTGGCAAAGTTCTCCAGCACGATGATCGCCTCGGCGCCGGAATCCTTGAGCTGGTGCTCGAGTTCGCGCGGGGTGTAGAGCGGATTGACGTTGACCACGGCAAAGCCGGCGCGGAGCACGGCGGCGGTCGCGATCGGATATTGCAGCACGTTCGGCATCATCAGCGCGACCCGCGCGCCCTTCTGCAGGCCCTTGCTCTGCAGGTAGGCGCCGAGCGCCGTCGACATCTCGTCGAGCTCGCGATAGGTGATCGCCTTGTCCATGCAGATGAACGCCTTGCGATCGGCGAATTTCTTGAAGCTTTCTTCCAGCAATTCGACCAGCGACGAATATTGCGTGACGTCGATATCCGCGGGCACGCCGGCCGGATAATGCTTGAGCCAGATGCGCTCCATGATGGTCAATCCCCTCTCTCAAATTTGGCTGATGTCCCGGATTGCTTCCGGGTTTTCCGACCTTTGGCCGCGTTATTTCAGTCAGTATTGAGCGATGCCGCGGCCAATGGCAAGCCGCTGCGCGTTATCGACGCATTGGAGAAAATGACGGTCGGAAATGACGGGCGGGCGCTGTGCTAGCCGGCCGGCTTGGCGTCGGCTTTCGGCTTGTCGGCAGCCTTGGGTTTGTCGGCCGCAGTCTTGGGCTTGGCGGCCGGCTTTGCCGCCGCCGGCTTGCCGGCCGGCTTTGCGGCGGCGGGCTTGTCCGCCGCGGCCGTCTTCGCAGCTGCGGCATCCGGCTTGGCGTTGGCGTGACGCGCGGGCTTGGCCGCCGCCGGCTTGCTGTCCGACTTGGAGGCACCCTTGGTGTCTGCCTTCGCGTCATCGGCCGCATCGGGCTTCTTGCCCGCGACGCGGCTGTGCTTGCCCTTGGCGCGCTTGACCGGCTGCATCTTCTCGGTGTCGGCCTCGACCGCGGCGATCAACGCAGCACCGGTCTTGGTCGGCCCCGTATAAACCACGACCGGCTCGGAGGCCGCGGCCGGCTGCGCCAGCATGTCAGCCGGCTTGGTCGGCATCGCAGCCTGCAGGCCCGAGGCGAAGAAGCTGACGCCGCCGTCGCCATCGGTGCTGGAGCTTCCGGCGCTGGCGACGGTGTCTTCTGCGTCCTCGTCGCTGGCGGGCCGCTTGTGCTTGGGACCGCACATCTCCTCGCGCAGGTTCGGCGGCGTGGAATCGATCGGCACCAGATTGTCGACGGTGCCGAGCGAGGGCCGCAGCCACGCCATCCCATTGTTGGCAAAGCCGCGGTCCAGGAGCTGCGCGGCGCGGATCGCGCGCATGCGGCCCGAGGAGGCGCCGAGCACCACGGCGATCAGCCGCTTGCCGTCACGCGTCGCCGACGCCACGAGATTATAGCCGGAGGCGCAGATGAAGCCGGTCTTGAAGCCGTCGGCGCCGGGATAGCGGCCGATCAGCTTGTTGAAGTTCTGGGTGATGCGGCGGCCGAAGCGGATCGACGGGATGTGGACGAAATACTCGTATTCCGGCAGGTCGCGGATGATGGCGCGGGCGAGGATCGCCATGTCGCGCGCCGAGGTGATCTGGCCGTCGGCGGGCAGGCCGTTCGGATTGACGTAGCTCGTTTGCGTCATGCCGAGCCTTTGCGCGGTCTGGTTCATCATCCCGGCAAAGCCGTCGATCGAACCGCCGATGCCCTCGGCCAGCACCACGGCCATGTCGTTGGCCGACTTCACCAGCATCATCTTCAGCGCGTTGTCGACGGTGACCTGGGTGCCGGGCCGGAAGCCCATCTTCGAGGGCGACTGCGACGACGCGGTCGGCGACACCGTGAGCAGCGTGTCGAGCGAGACGCGGCCGTCCTTGACCGCCTTCAGCGTCACATAGGCCGTCATCATCTTGCTGAGCGAAGCCGGGTACCACGGCATCGTCGCATTGTCGGCCTGCAGCACCTTGCCGGAATCGGCCTCGACAACCAGCAGTGCCTCGGCTTGCGCCATTTGCGGCGAGGCGATGGCGAGCATCGCGACGGCCAGAATCCATTTCAATGACGGGCGAGGAAGGTGCACGAATCCGGTTCCGGTCCTTTGAGACCCGCCTTGAAAAAAGGAGGTCTTGCGATTGTGACGTACGGGTTTCAAGCGTGTCCGGCGCCGCATTGCGGCGATGCAAACCCTATACCGGCTTGCCAGCAGAGAACAGAGGCTGGGGAATTATATCGTGGACGAAATCGGCTGAATTTCGGCAGCCGCCTCAATTGGAAAGGCGGGAATTATGGTGTCTCGATGCCGGCGCGCGCCTGTTCCTGGACCATGAACTGGGCCCGCGCCAGCTCGGCAAAACGCCCGCCTTTCGCCACCAGTTCATCGAAAGTTCCGCTTTCGATCACCCGCCCCTGGTCGAACAGCAGGATGCGGGTGGCGTGGCGGATGGTGGACAGGCGGTGCGCGATCACGAAGGTGGTACGGCCCTTCATCACTTCGTCGAGAGCGGCATTCACCTTGGCCTCGGTGACGGCGTCGAGGGCGCTGGTGGCCTCGTCGAGGATCAGGATCGGCGGATCCTTCAGCAGCGCACGCGCGATCGACAGCCGCTGGCGTTCGCCGCCGGACAGCATGCGGCCGCGTTCGCCGGCATGGGTATCGAACTTCTTTTCGCTGCGCTCGATGAAATCCAGCGCCTGCGCGCGCGCCGCGGCGGTGCGCAGCTCCTCATCGGTGGCGTCGGGCTTGCCGACGCGCAGATTGTCGGCGAGCGAGCGGTTGAACAGCAGCGCCTCCTGGAACACCACGCCGATGTTTCGCCGCAGCGCCGTCAGCTTCAGTGCGCGTATGTCCATACCGTCGATCCTGATGATGCCCGATTGCGGATCGAACGCGCGATGCAGCAGCGCGATCGCGGTGGACTTGCCGGCGCCGGTCGAGCCGACCAGCGCGATGGTCTGGCCCGGCAGGGCGGTGAAGCTGAGATCCTCGATCGCCGGCCGCTTGCCGTCATAGGAGAACGAGACGTCGTCGAACTCGACGAGGCCGGACAGCCGTCCGGGATCGACCGCGCCGGGCCGGTCGCGCACCGCCGGCACCGCGTCGAGCACGTCGAAGAACTCCTGCAGGCGCGGCGCTTCCATGAACACGTTGTTGATGAAGCTGACCACCTGCTCGAGCTTCTGGATCAGCATGGTGGCGAACGAGACGAACATCACGATCTCGCCGACCGTGGTGAGGTCCTGGTTATGCAGCGCGATGCCGACGGTGAAGATCGCGAGCACCGTGATCGTGGTCGAGGCGCGTGTGATCACGGTGACCAGCGCCCACCATGACAGCACCGGCATCTGCACCGCGAGCAGCTTGTCGGCGACGTAGCGCAGGCCCTGCACCTCGGAATCGATCCGCACGAAGCTCTGCACCAGCGCGACATTGCCGAGCGCGTCCGAGGCGCGTGCCGAGAGGTCGCTGTAATAGGCCTCGACCTCGCTCTGCATTCCGTAGGTCTTGCGCACCACCAGCGTGGTCAGCACGGTGAACACGACGCAGAGCCCGAACAGCAGGATCGCCAGCCGCCAGTTGATGTAGAGCGAAAGCGGTAGCAGCACGATCAGCGACATGATCGCGGCGAAATGCTCGCGGAAGAAGCCGAGCCAGAGCCGCCACAGCGCGTCGGTGCCGTTCAGCATCACCTTCATCAGCCGCCCGGAATGGGTGCCGGAATGGAAGGTCAGCGGCAGCTGCAGGATGTGCTCGAAATAATCGGTCAGCACCGCCTGGCGCTGGCGGTGCGCCAGCCGGTCGGCCTGCAGCGCCACGATCGCGCTGCAGCCGATCGTGAACAGGCCGAACACCGCCCAGGCGACGAGCAGCGGCCATGCCGAGGAGGTCGCGAACAGCCCGGTGACCGGCCGGCCCGACAGCACGTCGACGATCTTGCCGAACAGCACCGGCTCGGCGAATTGCGCGCCGGCGAGTAGCACGTTGGCGATGGCCAGGATCCAGCCGAGCCGCGCCTCCTTGCCGAGCAGTTCGAGGACGCGGGTATAGAGGCGAAGCATGGACATGCCGGCGGCACTCGTCAGCGGTGGGCGCCCGATCAGGCGAGAATGCAATTTAATCAGTGTTCGCGATGCAGGGCCAGCGGCCGGCGGTGCATCGCACTCCGTCATGGCCGGGCTTGACCCGGCCATCCATGCCTTTCTTGCAGGCGGTCATCGAAGACGTGGATGCCCGGGTCAAGCCCGGGCATGACGAGCAGAGCGGAGCCGTCAATTCACCAGCCGGCCGTCGATCGGCGGCAGGAAAGCCTCGTCGAAGATGTCGGCGGCGTGCGGCCGCTTCTGGAATTTGAAGTCCTCCGCGAGCTGGTCGACCGAGCGCTCGAAGCGCTCCGCTTCGATGCCGCCGATGCCGTCGCGCTTCACCTCGCTGGTCAGGATGTTGTCGCGGATGATGGCGTTCAGCCGCTCCAGCTCCAGATCGCGCGAGCCGCCATCCATGCGGCTCGCGACCTCGCCGGCGGCGCGGGCCGGATCCTTGATCGCGAGGTTGGTGCCGCGGATTGCCGCGCGCACGAATCCTTTCACCGCATCCGGCTTCGCGGCGGCAAGGCGCGGGCTGACGATCACGGCAAAGCCGTAGGCCTCGCAGCCATAGTCGGCGAAGCGCAGCACCGCGAGATCGTCGGCGGGCACGCCGCGATCGCGCAAATTGATCGCCGAGAGATAGGAGAAGCCGGTGACGGCATCGACCTGGCCGGCGGAGAGCATCGGCTCGCGCACCGCGGCGCTGATCGTGCTCTGCTTCACGCTCGACAGCTTGATGCCGTTCTGCTTCGCGACCGCGGGCCATAGCCGGATCGAGAGGTCGCCCTCGGCGACGCCGAGGCTCTTGCCCTGCATGTCGGTCAGCGTCCTGATGCCGCGGCTCTTGCGCGCGATGATCGCATAAGGCGCCTGGTTGAACAGCACGAACACCGCCTTGACCGGCGCAGCACCGGGCTCGTCGCGAAAGCGGATCAGCGAGTTGATGTCGACGAGGGCGAAATCGCTCGAGCCGTCGGCGACGCGCGCGATGGCATCCGCCGAGCTGGTCGCGACGTTGGTGCCGACGCTGAGGCCCTCGGCGCTGAACAGGCCGCCGGATAACGCCATCACAAATGGCGCTGCGGCGGCATCAAGCGGACGGTCGAGCGTGAACTGGATGGTGAGCGGCGGCGGCGGATCGCTGGCGCGCAGCGGCGTCAGCGCCGGCCACACGCCTCCTGCGAGGCCGATCATGCCGGCCAGCATCCAGCGGAGAACGGTGGTCCGACTTACCTGCATCATGACATCCGGGAGGCGAGACAAAGTGCCGCGCCGGCGCGCCTGCTTCATGACATCGAATGCGCCAGAGCAAGCGTCAATTTCAAGCGTTATTTGCAGGCATTTTGCCCCAGGCAAGGTGAACGGTCGATGACTGCCAGGCTTCGGCTTGCCATGTTTTCACCTCAGGTCGTTCAGCTTGCATTCGGTTTGGGGAACCTAATCTGGAGGCAGTGGGTTAGCTAACCAAGGCCCGTCGGGCCAGCTTCCACAAAGGATGACTGCAATGTTTGCGCGAAAAGGTGTTTTTTCGTCCATTGGCCGCGCAGCCACATTGGCAACGGTTGCTGCAGTGACGTTGACGGCCGTCGAGCCGACGATGGCGTTCGCAGGCTCCGCTTCGGCAGGCAAGGCGACCGCTGTGACGACGTCACAAGGCACGAGCGGCGCGACCGACATCAGTGCCCGCCGTCGCTACTATGGCGGCGGTGGCGCAGCGGCTGCGGCTGCGTTCGCCGGGATCGTCGGCACGGGCCTCGCGATCGCCGCAGCCCAGAGCCGTCGCGACTATTACGACTCCTACGGCTACTATGGTGGCCCGGGCTACTACGGTGGTCCCGTCTACTATGGTGGCGGCCCGGTCTATTACGGCGGCGGACCGTACTATGGTTACCGCGGCTATTACGGGCGGCGGTCGCAACTGCCGTATCAGCCGTACTGACGGCCGTCGGCGGTTCTCAGAACTGTCACAAAGCATCCAATCCACCGGCCGCGGCCCGGTGGATTTTTTCGTCGTCGCCGTTAACACGCTGGCGACGCGTTTCGATTAGGCTCGAAGCATGAGTGATTCGATCGAGCGGCTTTACCAAGCGGTGATCGCGGCCAAGGAGCTTGATCCGGCTACGTCGCGCACGGCACGGCTGTTCCAGCGCGGGCCGGCCAAGATGGCCAAGAAGCTCGCCGAGGAAGCGATCGAAGTGGTGATCGACGCCGTCAGCGGCAAGTCGGATGCCGTCATTCGCGAAAGCGCCGACCTGTTCTACAACCTCGCCGTTCTCTGGGCGTCGGCCGGCGTGAAGCCGGAGGATGTCTGGCGCGAGATGGAGCGGCGCGAACGGCTGCTCGGGATCGCCGAGAAGCTGCCGAAGTCGCCGGTCAAGCTGCCCAAACCGGGGCCGGTCCCGGTGGTTCGGCGCCGAATTGTCGCGCTGGAGAACCGGCTGCGCAAACGGTAGCCGTAAATCAACCAAATTTCAGCTCAATCCCGGCATGGACAAATCCGCTCCATGATGGTTCATCGCGCCCATGTTGAAACGGACTTACGACTGGTGCGTCGAGGCGGCCGACAAGCCCTATGCGCTGTGGATTCTCGCGGCCGTCGCCTTCGCCGAGAGCTCCTTCTTCCCGATCCCTCCCGACATCATGCTGCTGCCGATGTCGCTGGCGCGGCCGAAGCGCGCGTGGTGGTTCGCCGCGGTCTGCACGGTGGCGTCGGTTGCCGGCGGCGTGCTCGGTTACGCGATCGGCGCACTGCTCTACGACTCGCTCGGGCAGTGGCTCATCCATCTCTACGGTCTCTCCGACAAGGTCGACGCGTTCCGCGCCTCCTACGCCGAATGGGGCGCCGTGATCATCCTGCTGAAGGGACTGACGCCGATCCCCTACAAGCTCGTGACGATCACCTCGGGCTTTGCCGGCTACAACATCTGGCTGTTCATCCTGTGCTCGATCGTCGCGCGCGGCGGCCGCTTCTTCTTCGTCGCGGTGCTGCTCAACCGCTATGGCGATTTCATCCGCGCCGAACTCGAGAAGCGGCTCGGCCTGTGGGTCGCGATCGGCGCGATCGTGCTGGTGCTGGGCTTTGTCGTCGCATTCAAGCTGATCTGACCAAAGTTCTAGTCGTTCGCGTCTTTGTCCACGGACGGCTTCGGACTACGCTCGCTGCGATGGCCGATGGAATCGACGACCGGTGAATCCTGCGAGACTCAATCCCGCCAGGGCGCGCGTTGCGATGGCGGGCCTTGCACTGTCGATGGCGCTGCCTGCGGTCGACGGAGGATGGGCGCAATCCGCGCCGCCCGCGCTCGGCGTGCAGTCGCCGTCGCCGCAGCCCGTTGAATCCCAGCAGCAACAGATCGAGCTGCCGCCGGCGCCGGTCGAGCGCGAGAATCCCGGGCTGATCAACGAAATCGGAAAGCTGTTCGAGAAGTCGAAATCGGCGCTGCCGCCGCTGAAGAGCCCCGGCGAGACCATCAACGATTTGTCGAACATCGCGCGCCCCTCGACGGTGGTGACCGGACGCGCGGCCTGCGTGGTGGCCTCGAACGGTGCGCCGGACTGCAAGATCGGCGCCGACCGGCTGTGCCAGAGCAAGGGGTTTCGGGAAGGTAAGGGCATCGATACCGACGCCTCCGAGAAATGCTCGCCGCTGGTCTATCTGCCGGGCCACAAGCGCGGCCCGAACGACTGCAGGACGGAAAATTTCGTGACACGGGCGGTCTGCCAATAGCGGCGGCCAGGCTTTGCGTCTGGGATGCCAGGCGCCCGCGAAAACACGGTTTCAGGATGAGGATTTGTCATCTTTTTTGCAGCGCCAAAACGCAATACTTGACACTGGAAAGATTGCCTTGTTGGTATGACGGTCAGCATTCGAGACCAATCAACGACCAACGCTTGAGGATCCGCTTCAAATGTCCATGCCTGCTCTGTTCAAGGGCCGCCTGTCTCTTCCCGTGATCGGGGCGCCGCTGTTCATCATCTCCGTGCCCGACCTCGTTATCGCGCAGTGCAAGGCCGGCGTGGTCGGCTCGTTTCCGGCGTTGAACGCGCGGCCGCCGGAGTTGCTCGACGAATGGCTGTACCGGATCAAGGAAGAGCTCGCCGCCTATGACAAGGCGCATCCGGAACGGCCGTCGGCGCCGTTCGCGGTGAACCAGATCGTGCACAAGTCGAACAACCGGCTCGATCACGACATGGCGCTTTGCGAGAAGCACAAGGTGCCGATGATCATCTCCTCGCTCGGCGCGCGCGAGGAGCTCAACCAGGCCGTCCACGGCTGGGGCGGCATCGTCTTCCACGACGTGATCAACCAGAAGTTCGCGCACAAGGCGATCGAGAAGGGCGCCGACGGCCTGATCCTGGTCGCGGCCGGCGCCGGCGGTCATGCCGGCACGCTGTCGCCGTTCCCGTTCGTAGCGGAGACGCGGCAATGGTTCGACGGGCCGATCGCGCTGTCGGGCACCATTTCCAACGGCCGCGCCATCCGCGCCGCGCGCATCATCGGCGCCGACTTCGCCTATATCGGCTCCGCCTTCATCGCGACCAAGGAGGCAAACGCGGTCGAGGGCTATAAGGACATGATCACCAATTCGTCCGCCGAGGACATCGTCTACTCCAACCTGTTCACCGGCGTGCACGGCAATTATTTGAAGCCGTCGATCGTCGCGGCCGGCATGGATCCGGAAAACCTGCCGATCTCCGATCCCTCCAAGATGAGCTTCGGCACCGATGCATCCGGCGAGCGCGCCAAGCCGAAGGCGTGGAAAGAGATCTGGGGCTCCGGCCAGGGCGTCGGCAGCATCTCCAAGGTGGTGCCCGCGGCCGAGCTGATTGGCCGGTTCAAGAAGGAGTACGACGAAGCCGTCGATCCGGCGCTTGCCTGAAGCGCGATGAGATCATGATGAATCATCATCGCGCTTCAGCTCTTCATTTCAGCATGATCCACGCGCAAACGCTTCGCGTTTGTCGCGGGGAAAACTGCGTCCCACTTTTCCGGATCATGCTGTGATGGAACCGATCTTTCGCGTCGACGGCGACCGCGTCGTCACCAGTCCCGACGCCGCGGGTCCGTGGGATCCGCGGATGCAGCATGGCTCCGCACCGGCAGCGCTGGTGGTGTGGGCGGCCGAAGCCCTTCCGACGCCGGTGCCGATGCGGATCGCGCGCGTCACCATCGACCTGATGCGCCCGGTGCCGGTGGCGCCGCTGACGGTCTCGAGCGAGATCCTGCGCGACGGCCGCAAGATCCAGCTCTGTGGCGTCAGGCTGCTTGCCGACGGCGTTCTCGTGGTTTCGGCCACCGTGCTCAAGATCAAGCAACAGACGGCCGAATTGCCGCCTGACATCACAGCGCTTGCCGTCGATCTGCCGGGCCCCGACGAAAGTATGATCGAGCCGGGCAATCTTGCGAACAGTCCGTTCGTGAAATGCATCTCGATGCGGGCCGCGCGCGGCCGCTTCGGCGTGACGGGACCTGGCGCGATATGGTTCCGCGTCGACCGCCCGCTGATTGCGGGCGCCGCCGTCTCGCAGGCGATGCGGGCAGTGGTTGCCTCGGACTTCTCCAACGGCACCTCGCCGGCGCTCGATTTCAGCCAATGGACCTTCATCAACGCTGATCTCTCGGTGAGCCTGGCGCGCGAGCCGGTCGGCGACTGGATCCTGCTCGACGGCCAGTCCTGGATCGGGCCCGACGGCGCCGGGCTTGCAATGTCGCGGCTCGCCGATCAGCGCGGCTATTTCGGCCAGGCGGTCCAGAGCCTGGTCATCGAGCGGCGCTAGGACGCGCTGCGCTTCTTCCATCTCCCCTCGAAAAAGGGGAGGTGGCTTTGCTCGCCAGAGCAAAGCGGGTGGGGATCAGCTGACCCCAATCCCGACCTTCCCCCGTTTCAGGGGCTGGCGAAGACCGATCACGTACTGTGCATGGGGTTGTTTCACCGATTCGCGGTGCGGGAGCCGCGCCAACCGGCTGCCCCTGCGGCAAAAATAACTCGGCTTCCCGGGAACGGTTGGGCGCACGTGCGAGTTTCGCTCCCGTTAGGGGGTCCCATGATGCGTATTGATCCCGCCGCCGGCATCGTGGCCATGGCCGTCCGGCGGTTGTGTGACGTGCCGGACGGTGTCGACGCCCGGCCGCCGCGGGGACAGACGCGATGAAGCCTGGTCCGTCCTCGGAACGCGCGGTCATCCTCGCCGCGAGCGAGCGGGACGCCGTCAAGACTGCTCACCTGATCAAGGAAGCCGGCTATTACGCCAACATCTGCGGTGATCTCGCCGAGCTCGAACGCCAGATCGCAAGCGGGGCGGGCCTTGCCATCATTGCCGACGAGGTGATCAGGGCCGCCGATCTCGCCGGCCTGACGCACTGGCTGAACGAGCAGCCGTCATGGTCGGACTTTCCTATCGTGCTGATCAGCGAGAAGGGGGGACCCGAGCGCAATCCCGAAGCAGCGCGGCTCGGCCGGGCGCTCGGCAATGTCACCTTCATCGAGCGGCCGTTTCATCCGACCACGCTGGTAAGCCTGGTCGCCGCGACGGTGCGCGGCCGCCGCCGCCAATACCAGACCCGTCAGATCCTCGAGGATCTGACCGAGAGCGAAGGTCTGCTGCAGACCGCGCTCAATGCCGGTCATCTCGGCGCGCTCGAGCTTCATCTGCCGGATTTCGAGCTCGAGGCGTCGCCGACCTGCAAGACCTATTTCGGGCGCAGGCCGGGCGATCCCTTCACCTATCAGGATCTCCTGGACGCGGTGCATCCCGACGACCGCGCGCGCCGGAGCGAGATCGTCGAACAAACGTTGCGCACCGGCTCGGATTATCAGATCGAATACCGCAACATCTGGCCCGACGGCACCGAGCACTGGGTTGACGTGCGCGCGCGTGCGGTGCGTCGGCCCGACGGCGGCATCCGCTCGCTGGTCGGCGTTTGCTCCGACATCAGCGCACGCAAGACCGCGGAGATCGAGCGCGAGGCATTGCTGGCGCAGCTTGCCGCCGAGCGCACCGCACTCGCCGAACTCACCGCGACGCTCGAGCAGCGGGTCGAGCAGCGCACCGCCGACCTGATGAAGGAGGTCGCGGCGCGCGAGCGGGCGCAGGAACAGCTCCGCCATGCCCAGAAGATGGAGGCGATCGGCCAGCTCACCGGCGGCGTCGCGCACGACTTCAACAATCTGCTGATGGCGGTGATGGGCAATCTCGATCTGCTGCGCAAGCGCTTGCCGGAGGACCCACGCCTGCGTCGGCTGGTCGACGGCGCATTGCAGGGCGCCGAGCGCGGCGCGTCGTTGACGCAGCGGCTGCTGGCATTCGCGCGGCAGCAGGATCTGCGCGCGGTGCCGGTCGATCTCGGCGCGCTGGTGCGCGATATGAGCAATCTGCTCGAGCGCTCGCTCGGACCGCGCATCATGTTGCGGCTCGACATTCCCGAGGGGCTGCCGCTCGCCTGCGTCGACAGCAACCAGCTTGAGCTTGCGGTCCTCAACCTTGCGATCAATGCGCGCGACGCGATGCCGGATGGCGGCGTGATCGAGATCCGCCTCGCGACCTGGCAGGCGAAGAATGATCCGGCGCTGCAGCCTGGCGACTATTTAAAGCTCTCGGTGATCGACAGCGGCACCGGCATGTCGCCGGACGTGCTGAAGCGCGCGATCGAGCCGTTCTTCTCGTCGAAGCCGGTGGGCAAGGGCACCGGGCTCGGCCTGTCGATGGTGCATGGGCTCGCCGTGCAGCTCGGCGGCGAGCTGGAGCTGTCGAGCGCGGTCGGCAAGGGCACCACGGCTGCACTGGTGCTGCCGGTTGCAACGGCGGTGCCTGAAGTCGAGAGCCCGGCGCCTGCAGCGCAAACGGTCAAGCGCTCGGCGGTGATCCTGCTGGTTGACGATGATCCGTTGATCGCGATGTCCACCATGGAAATGCTGGAGGACCTTGGTCACCGCGTGATCGGCGTCAATTCCGGACCGCAGGCGCTCGAAATCCTCAGGAGCGACCAGGAGATCGACCTGATGATGACCGATCACGTGATGCCCGGCATGACCGGCATCGAACTCGCCGCCGCTGCGCGCAAGGTGCGGCCGCAGCTTCTGGTGCTGCTCGCCACCGGCTATGCCGAACTGCCCGACGGCACCCAGGTCGACCTGCCGCGGCTGGCCAAGCCCTACCACCAGGATCAGCTGCGCGACCGACTCGATCAGTTGCTCGGGCAGGGCACCGGTCAGCAAGCTGCTGCCGCCAGCGCCGACAGTCTCGCCACGCCTTCCACTCTGTCCCCGTCACCCTGAGGAGCCGCGAAGCGGCGTCTCGAAGGGCGCCGGCCCGGCTGCTGCCGCAAGCGGAGATAGCGCAAGCTGAAACATCGGGGCCGTGCATCCTTCGAGGCTCGCTCCGCTCGCGCCTCAGGGTGACGGTGCGCACAGCTCCATCCGCGTCATTGCGAGCGAAGCGAAGCAATCCATAGCCCGGCAGGTCGGAGAGATGGATTGCTTCGTCGCTTCGCTCCTCGCAATGACGGCGGAGCAAAAGCGTCACAACCTCTCAGGATGACGGGACCAGCAATCGTCGTGCGAGCATCCTACCCCACCATGCGGTCGCGGCCGGTCCAGAAGCGCGCCTTCAGCACCTTTTTGTCGACCTTGCCGACGCCGGTCATCGGCAGTTCCTTGACGAACTGGATCTGCTTCGGCGCGTGCGCCGAGCCCTTCTTCGCCTTCACCAGTCCGATCAGCTCGTCGGCGTCGGGCACAGCGCCCTCGCGCGCGACCACGACGGCGGTGACGGCCTCGCCCCATTTGTCGTCGGGCACGCCGACCACGGCGACCATCGCGACGTCGGCGTGTTGCGACAAGACATCCTCGACTTCGCGCGGGAAGATATTGAAGCCGCCGGAGACGATCATGTCCTTCTTGCGGTCGAGGATGAACATGTAGCCGCGCTCGTCCATGCGCGCGATGTCGCCGGTGTGCAGCCAGCCGCTCTTCAGCGTCTCCGCCGTGATGTCGGGCCGCTTCCAGTATTCGGCCATCACATGCGTGGCGCGCACGCAGATCTCGCCGGCCTCGCCGGTCGCGACCTCCTCGTCGTCCTGATCGAGGATCTTGACCTGGCAGGCGGCGATCGGGAAGCCGCAGGACAGGAACAGGTCCGGCGTTTTCGGGTCATGATCCGCCTTGCGCAGCACCGAGACCGGATAGCATTCGGTCTGGCCGTAAAGCTGGGAGAACACCGGTCCGATCCGCTCGATACCCTCGACCAGCCGGCTCGGCGACATCGCGGACGCACCGTAGAGCAGGAGCTCGAGCGAGGAGAGGTCGGACCTGTCGAGCGCGGGATGATCCAGCATCACATAGATCATGGTCGGCACGAACAGCGTGAAGTTGATCTTCTCGCGCGCGATGGTCGTGAACACGGCCTCCGGATCGAACCCTTTCAGCATGTGCACGGTGCCGCCGCGCATCAGCGTCGGCAGCACTTTGGTGCCCGCGACATGGCTGATCGGGGCCACGGTGAGGTAGCGCGGCGTCTCCGGAATCTCGAAATCGGCGAGGATCGCCGCGGCGAAGCCGCCATATTCGCGGTGATAGCGCAGCGCGCCCTTGGATTTGCCGGTCGTGCCGCCGGTGTAGTTCAAGGTCGAGATGTCGTCGGCGCGGGCGAAATTCTTCGCGCTTGCGCTGCCGGCGTCCCCGGCCACCTGCAACAGGTCGGCGCCGTAATCCGCCGGGCCGAGCGTGAACACGGTCTTCAGGCCCTGCGCCTTCGCCGTGAGCTCGCCGCCGCGATCGCGAAACGTGATGCCGTCGACGATCAGCATCTGCGCTTCGGAATCCTCGATCTGGAACAGCTGGTCGTCGAGCGAGCCCAGCGGATGCAGCCAGGTAATCGCGAGCCGCGACAATTGCGCGGCGACGCCGGCGCACCAGCTGTCGGCGCGGTTGGCGGTAAGCAGCGCGACGCGGGTGCCGGGCGCAAAGCCGAGCCGCATGAACACGCTTTGCATTCGTCCGATCAGATCGGTCGCGCCCTGATAGGTGAGCGAGCCGCCCGGCCATGCGAAGGCGGTGCGCGATGGATAGCGCGCCAGCGCCCGCAGGGTCTGTTCGCACACCGCCGGAAATGCATAGAGCGGATTGCTCATCTGGTTGTCCCTCCCGCCTTTGTCTTTGGCTTTTGTCGTGCCAATGTTGGCGGCAACGCTAACACAATGATGATGGGAAGGAACAACTTGTCCGCCGATCTTCTCGCGCGTTTTCGCGATCGCCTCCGGCTGCCGCTGATTGCGGCACCGATGTTCCTGGTCTCCGGTGTCGAGCTGGTGGTAGCCGCCTGCCGCAACGGCGTGATCGGTTCGTTTCCGACGGTGAATTGCCGTGAGACGGAACAGCTCGATGCCTGGCTCGACGACATCGCGCGCCGCCTGCAGGCACATGCCGATGCCAGCGGCCAAGCAGCCGCGCCGATTTGCCCGAACCTGATCGTGCATCGCTCCAATACGCGGCTGGCCCAGGATCTCGCCGTGCTGCTGCGGCACAAGCCCGAGCTTGTGATCACCTCGGTCGGCTCGCCCGCGCCGGTGCTTGGCCCTCTGCACGATGCCGGCGCGCTGGTGTTCGCCGATGTCGCCTCGATCCGCCATGCCGAGCGCGCGGCAGCAGCCGGCGCCGACGGGCTCGTGCTGCTCACTGCGGGTGCAGGCGGCCAGACCGGCTGGCTCAATCCGTTCGTGTTCGTCCGCGCTGTGCGCGGCTTCTTCGATGGACCGATCGTGCTTGCCGGCGGCATCAGCGACGGCCACGCGCTCCGCGCCGCAGAGGCGCTCGGCTGCGACCTCGCCTATATGGGCACCAAGTTCATCGCGACGCGCGAGAGCATGGCGGACGGCAGGTACAAGCAGATGCTGGTCTCTTCCACCGCCGACGACATCCTGCTCACGAGGGCGTTCACCGGCCTGCAGACCAACATGCTGCGGCCCTCGATCGAGGCCGCCGGTCTCGATCCCGACGATCTGCCGGCGCGCGGCGCGATCGACATCGGCAAGGACATCGACATCGGCGCCCGCGAAAGCCGCCCCAAACGCTGGCGCGATATCTGGAGCGGCGGTCATTCCACCTCAGGGGTGACCGGGGTGCTCGGCGTCGACGAACTCGTGGCGCAGACGATCGCGGAGTATGACGCGGCGAGCGCGCGGGTGCGGCTCTAGAGTCGCTGCTTTGACGCGTTCCCTTCGCGCCAACTGGTGCCCGAAGGCCCGCTGGTTCGCGAAATAGCAGCACTCAAATCCCGCCCATCCGCTTAACGCGGCATTAACCATGCCAGTCCCAACAATAGCGTCACGGGCCGCCACGGCTGGTCGCCCGGCAGTTTGTGGGAATGCGACATGGCCTTTGAGGCGCTCTCCAAGACCCCGGCATCGCTCGACGAGCTCCGGACCCGGGTGTTTTACGCCCTGCAGCGGCATCCGCTGTGCCGTCAGGTCGAATTCGACATTGTCAGCACGCCGCGCACCCGCCGCACCAACTGGACGGTCAGCATGCACACGGTCCAGCCCGGCGCGCTCTGGACGGCGCATGAGATCGTCGCCGACATCCAGGAAGCCTATGAGCTTGACGTCGCGGCCTGATTTTCCGGCCGTTTCGGGACAATTTCACCTATTTGGCGCCGTCACGGCACGCTACCGCCGCATTTCGCGCGCAGTTTGCGGTGACACCGGCCGGCAATGGAGTAGTTTTTGACCAGAGCCATCACCCTCGCCGCGCTGACATGCTTCCTCCTCGCAGGCGCCGCGGTAACAGCCATTTTGGGCCGTGACAGCCTGCCGGCGGCGCAGGCCGACATTGGACCGGTCGCCAATCGTGCCAGCAAGCAGGACAAGCTCGCCGTCTCGACGCTTGCCGCGGCCGCGTTTGAGGCGCCCCAGCCGATTGAGCCTCCCGCCAATCCGTCTCCGCTCTTGTTACGGGCCCAAGCCGCGATTCCGGGCGCGACTGACACGGTGCGCCAGGCCTATGCCTCCGTCGAGCCGACCGATGTCGGCCTGCCGAAGATCACCGACCCCGTCGATGCGGCTCAGCCGAAGATCGCCGAACCCGCGCCGGTCGCCCCGGCGCCGCCGAAGCCCAAGGCTGCGGCCAAGCCGGCGCCGCAGAAGAGCTACGCGCTGCTGAGCGACGCCCAGATCGCCGGCATCAAGGACCGGCTGAAGCTGTCGTCGTCGCAGGAATATTACTGGCCGGCGGTCGAGACCGCATTGCGCGCCGTCGCCCGCAAGATCCACGCCAAGCGCCAGGGCGATCCCGCATCCGGCAGCATGCCGATCGATCCGGACTCCGAGGAGGTCCAGCAGCTGAAGTCGGCGGCGATGCCGCTGCTGTTCCAGCTCCGCGAGGATCAGAAGAACGAGGTCCGTTCGCTGGCGCGCCTGATTGGCCTCGAACGTGTCGCTGCGATGATCTGAGCGGCAGGGTCCGGCCGAAGCGGATCTGCGCTCCTTGTGCTCTAGCGGGCCTCCGGCGGCCGCAGCTTCTCCACCTTACCCTGGGTTTCGACGAGCAGCTGTTTCATGAAGTCCTTGTTGCGCTTCAGCCAGGGCTCGAGCGTCTGCCTGACGTCGCTTGGCGACTTCTTCTCGATGGCTTGCGCCAGCCGGGTCTGAAACGTCCCCCAATCCTTGAACATCTCCTTCAGCAGCGCATCGTCGGAAATGTTGATCGCCGACTTGGCCGCCATTGGATCGGCTGCGTTCGCTGGTGCACGCCTTCATCCGCTCCGAATGCGAGGAAGCCGCGGTACGCGTCGCGCTGAGCGATGCCGCGCCGCTCTATCGCGATGCCCCCGAGGCGCGCGAGGCGCGGGCATCCGGCGAGCGCATCGTCGAAGCGTTCATGCGCGAGGCGTTGCCGAAAGCGTCCGGCGCGGTGCGCGACGGCGGGCGATCTGATCACGACGACGCTAAGTACGGTGGGCAAGGATTTTTCCGAGAGCCCGCGAACGCCCGCCGAGATCGCGACCTATGCCGACGCCATGGTCGACATGTTCTGCGCGATCTGAGGAGTCTCGGAAAGCGCTGAAGTTCACAGATAGTGCTTGGCGACCAGCAGAAACCCGAGCACGCCGCCGGTCACAGCGAAAACCGTCACGCCATTGCAGAGACTGACGTAAGCGGCCGACCAGTAAGAAACAGTCTGAGCGGCCGTCGCAACTTTTTTCGACTTCTGGGGCAAGCCAATTGGCTCCTGAAAAAGGCGCCGCCATCTGGTCAACACAGATGACGGCGCCCGTCTGAGGGCTTCAGGGCGAAACCCTGCTGCAGCGTAAGGTGCGATCATGAACGGTTCGTATACCGCCCGGCTGTCGCAAGCTCGCATGTCAGCTGAAGCGTCGAGGTTCCCTAAAGCATCATCCGGAAAAGTGCGCAGCGGTCTTCCGAAAAAGATCATGCTCAAACAAGAGGCCAAAGCGCGATGACGATTCGACCCAATCTCATCGCGCTTTAGAACGAAGCGTAGGCATTTCGAAATGCGATGGCGCCAGCCAGCGAGCGCGGCCGCGTGCGCACGGCATGCCCGTCGTTGCCGCTCTGCACGATCCACTGGCCGTTCTCCTGACCCACGATCTTGCCGACGTGGTGACGCCAAACCACGATGGTGCCGACCGAGGGGCCGCCGGCATTGGTGCCGTAGCTTGCCCAGGATCGGGCCAGATTGAATTGCGGACCGGGATCGCTGCCGACCTGGGTGCGCATGAACCAGCCGCACCACGCAGCTGGGCGACCGGAATGTGCAGAGTGCCGATGGTGATGGTGACGGCCGCGGGCTTCGGCAGTTGAAGCGAACGCCAAAAGAACCGCCACAGCGGCGAGAAGTTTACGCATTACAAAGTCCTTCTTGCTGTTGGCAGACCATCCATGTTGTGGGGGGAAGCGCAGCGATGATCTGCGATTGGCTTGCGAAGCGACCGCATCGGTCAGGCGACGCATAACGAAGGCGGGGCATGGCCCGCGCAGGCGTTTAAGAAACGGGCTATGGCCAAAATATGGCCGGTACGTCCCGTCAGGCGGCCGCGACACTGCCGAAGACGTCAGGCTTGGTCCGCGCAATGGCTGCTAATTTGATCACCGCGGTTGTGCTCTCGGACAGCGACGCGTTGTCGAGCCGGCCAGCCTAGGATCGGCTGCCGATCTTGAGTCAGTGCGGTGTGGTGATTGTAAACAGTCCGTCTTCGCTTTCGCGTTGCTCGAGCTTCGCCGGACACGCTTCGCCTTTGCAGGCTTCGCGGCCGCGCCACGCGAAGCCTGCAAAGGCGAAGCGTGGTGCACCATTCAGAATACAAATGCGCAATCTACCTAATTTAAATACCTGTATAATTCTGCTGCGGACAAGGTCGACACGTTTCCGACCTATCGCTTGGTCTTGTGAAGGACCAATTTGCCCTGCGAAGCGACATCACCCCACCTGGCGGACCAATTGAGTTCCGAGGCGGAGGGTCGCTCAGTGCCTTTCTGATCCCAAGCTCCCTGTAGCGCAAATAGAGCCCCTTGGGGATCGGCACATCGCAAGATCCAGCAACCGTCGGGCAACTCGATTGGACCTTGGAGGACCCGGCCCCCGCCAGCATCAACGCGCTTGGCAGCCGCACCGATGTCATCGACATTGAAGTAATAGAGCCAGCAGGGTTGCGATACGCTCGGAAGTTTGGTGAGCATTCCGCCGATCGTCTGGCCGGCCGCCGAAAACAATTCGTACAGGTCGGCCGGCCCGGTTTCAGCGTGAGCCTTCTGCCAGCCAAGAAGCTCGCCGTAAAACGGGAAGATCTTGTTCCGGTCTTCAGCCAGCAACTCGTGCCAGCCCACGCGTCCAGGCTCGTCCAATCCGCTGGGTTGCCGTTGGCCATATGTCAGCCCGGAAACCAGTGCAAACGTCGCTCCTTGCGGATCGGCGACCACCGAAATTCGGCCAATATTGCTGGCGGTCGGCGTTACCAGAATGGCGCCCCCACGACGGCGGATCTGCACGGCTTTCGCATCCACGTCATCGACGGCGATGTAGCCGACCCATCTCGGCCTCGCTCCCAATCGCAGCCCCTCTTCCGGGAGATGCATGAGTCCAACTGCCGGGGCGTCGCCTGCAGTAAGCAGCGTATAGGCGAATTCCGGAGTCGACGCATCTTCCACCGCCCAGCCGATGACCTTGCCATAAAAATCAGCTGCTGCCGGCATGTCCGTCGTCAGCAACTCATACCAGGCGAAGCGTCCGAGTTGATCGACCAAGCTAATTTCCCCGTTCAAGCGGGCCGACGATTGCGCACTGCATCAAATTGCACCCGTTGCAATCCGCTCCACGGGCGCGGATTGTCGATTTAATCGACCAAATTGCGCGATATCGTTCATGAAGATGAATGCAATCAGAACGAGCTCTATTACATTTTGTGTATACCGTAATTCTTGTCTGCCTCGTTCGCTCGGCGTAAGATCGTGCTTCGGAAGTCCTTTCTTCCAAACTGGGAGGATGCGGCCATGCAGCGGGCGAAGCAAGCTTCGAGAAAGAAGCGAACGGCCAACGCCGCGGTACCGGCGCTGGGATTAGCCGGTCTGACTTTTTCGCTCGCGGGCAGCGCATATGCCTCCGCCGTGCCCTCCGACGACGTTCAACACAAGCCGAACTTCGCGCCGGGCCATATGACGACGCTCAGTGAGGAAGAACTCGCCGACGTCAGTCTCGCCACCTTCCACCTCAATCTCATCGACGATGAAAGCGTCGGAGGCCGCGTGCTGCTCGCGCGGGGATGCGGTGGTTGCCGTGGCTGCGGAGGCGCCAGAGGTTGCGGAGGCTGCAGGGGTTGCGGAGGATGCAGGGCCTGCAGAGGCTGCCGCTGCGGTGTCGGTTGCGGTGGATGTGGCGGCTGCGGCGTTGGTTGGATCGGCGTAGGCGTGCCATTGGTCACATGCGCAGGCTGCTGTGCATCCTGGGGCCGCTGCCGCTGGTGCTAGCGCTCACTGACTGGGCGTCGACACGTCGCGATTTCATTGGCCGGGCGCCCGAACGACCCGGCCAATTTTTTGCTTTCGTTATACATTCGCCGCGCCTGGCTGATCAGCTTGCCGACGGTGGGCGAGTGTGATCCAAATTGCTCGCAGAATGCCGGTGGCCGAACGCGGCGCACAAGTCGCGCAATGCCAATGGTTCGCCGCGCGCCGGCGATCGGAAGTGACAGCAACAGGATCAGCGTGCCGCCCCGATGACAGTCAATGGCAAGAGCCGCACCGCGAGGCAGAGCCGCAAGGGCATTTTGCGATTCGCGCCGAACTTTACCGCTTATGTGATTCCTCCCGATGTGGTCTGCCTCTACTCCGAGAACCGCAAATTCTTCCTGCATGGTGATCTCTATTGTGCGGTGGCCGCGGCGATCGGCAAAAATGGTAAGGCTGCACCAGAGATCGTTCGGCAGCTCTCAAAGAATTTTCCCGCCGACAAGATCGAGGAAGCGATCAGGCGGCTGCTGGAGCGCCGATATGTCGTAAGCGGAGCGCCGCACGCGTTCGCAGGCGCCGTCGATGGATATTGGGCGAGTCTCGGCCTCCCCCCCGAGGTCGCAGAACAGAATCTCCGCGATTGCCCAGTGCGGGTCGAAGCGATCGATGTCAAAGGCGCCAACGAACTTGCCGCGGCCTTGAGCAATCTCGGTGTTCGGATCACCAAGCGGTCGCCCAAGCTCACGATCACACTGGTGAACGACTATCTTGACCGGCGGCTCGTCGAATTGAACGGAAAGCGCTTTGGCGATGGGACGCCCTGGCTGCTGGCGCAGCCGTCCGGCGTGTTTCCGCTGGTGGGACCCGTGTTCAAGGCGGGCGAGAGCGCCTGCTGGACTTGCCTGTTCGATCGCATGATACGCAATCGGGAGATCAAGGGATTTCTCGATCGCAGAGCGGCGCAGGTGGTCGCCGTATCGCCCCTGGTCGGCGACGCCGTCGGACAAATCGGCATCCAATTCGCTGCTGTTGAAATCGCAAAAGCGATTGCCTCGGGATTTCGTACCGATCTGCGCGATCACATCGCAAGCTTCGACCTGACCGGTGCCGTCATTGCCAAGCATTACGTCGCGCGACGCCCGCAGTGTCGTACCTGCGGTAGCAGGAAGCTGCAGAGTCCGCGCCGGGCGGCAGCGCCGATCGAGATCGCGGAGGGCGGAAAGCTCGTCATGACCAGCGGCGGTTACCGCGCCGTGACGTCGCGAGCCACCGTAGCACGGTTCCGCAAGCACGTCAGTCCGCTGACCGGCGTCGTCTCGCGGCTCGAGCGGATCGAGGCCGATCTGCCGATGAACACGAACTTTTTCGCCTACCACAATTTCTCGGCGCCGGCCTGGAACGTCGACCAGCTCAGATCCGGATTGAGCGGCGGCAGCTTCGGCAAGGGCTCCACAGCCGAGCAGGGCGAGGCAAGCGCGTTGATGGAGGCGATCGAGCGCTATTCGGGTATTTTCCAGGGGGACGAGATCAGGACGAAGCGCCGCTTTGTCGATTTCGCTCCCGGCGACGCTCTTCTTCCCAACGAAGTACAGCTTTTCAGCGACGCGCAGTTTCAAAACAGACATACCTCGCAGCCGGACGATTCACATCTGGTGCCTGAGCCGCTCGATCCCTCGACCAAGACGGAGTGGTCGCCGGTCTGGTCGTTACGCGACAAGCGTTTCAAACATCTTCCAACGGGCCTCTTGTACTTCTTCTATGGCGGCTTCCACACCGATTCCAACGGATGCGCGGCCGGCAACACCCGGGAGGAAGCCATCGTTCAAGGCTTCCTCGAACTGGTCGAGCGCGACGCCTACGCGATCTGGTGGTACAACCGGCTACAACGTGCAGAAGTCGACCTCGCGCAATTCGAAGATCCCTATGTGCGGGATCTGCAAGCCCAGCTTGCCGATGCGGGGCGCAGGCTTTGGGTGCTCGACATCACCAGCGATCTCGGCATTCCCTCTTACGTGGCGATCATTCATTGGATGCAGAACGGACACGAAAATATCGAATTCGGTTCCGGCTCGCATTTCGATCGCCGCATAGCCCTGCTGCGTTCCCTCACCGAACTGACCCAGTTCATGTCGATTGGCATGATGGGCGGCGGAAGTGGCGAGAAGCCGACGCTGGACGGTGTCACGCCGCTGCGACTGGACGATTATCCGTTCCTGATCCCCAGCGACAATCCGATCGTGCCGTCGGCGCCGAGCCTCAAGGTTCACGACAACGCGCGCGACCAGGTCAATGCCTGCATCGAGATTGCCACCGGCGCGGGATTTGATTTCCTCGTGCTCGACCAGACGCGGCCCGATGTCCAGGTGCCCGTCGTCAGAGTGCTCGTTCCGGGGTTGCGACATTTCTATCGCCGCTTCGCACCCGGCCGACTTTACGATGTTCCGATGAAGCTCGGATTGCTGAATCGTCCGCGACTGGAAAGCGAGCTCACGCCATTCCTTCCACACACCTGAAGGCTGGCTCGTTGCGCAACTTCCGGAAAACGAAGCTCAGGAAGATCGCACCCGTCATCGTCGCCCGATTGAACGGTCGTTGCTCCCTTCACATGCAGGCGGACGGAAGCATCGCTGCAGGTTTGGGCGGCTACTCGATCAATCTGGGACAATTCAGCGCGGCAGCGGTCGACCATGCGGGACATCTCACCAGCGGCCTGCCGCTCGCCTCCTTTGCGGGCAAAGGCGTCCTCGCGAGGCAGGTTCATGCCCTCGTGCGGCGACTGGCAGGGCATGGACTTCTCGAATACCGCTTATGCTCTCCGCGTGACGAGCAAGACCTCGTGGTCATCGAGCCGCAGGTCGCCGAATACTGGCCACAACGCGCAAAGCTGGGGAGCGGTGATACCATTGTGTTGTCGCGCTTCGCCTATCTGCGCCGGCGCGACAGCGAGATGGTGCTGGAATCACCGCGCGCCGGCGCGCTGTTTCGGATTTTCGATCCCGCCATCGCTGCCACCCTCGCTGCCCTGTCGCGGCCTCAGAAGATCAGCGAGCTTCGCCGCCATGCGGCCTCCGCGAACCTCGATCTGCTCGGATTGCTGCTCGACAGCAAGATGCTGATTAGGCTCAATGCGAAAGACGGCGACGGCCTTCGGGTGAATGAAGGCGACGGCAATCTCGTTCTCTGGGACTTCCACGATCTCGTGTTTCATACGAGGAGCACGGAGGGCCGGCACACCAATCCAGTTGGCGGCGCGTTCACCCATGCGGGCGTCGTTCCACCGCTACCCGCGGTGCGCCCGCCTTGGCCCGGCAAGAAGATCGACCTCGGCAAATTCTCCACGTCGGGGTCGGTCTCGCACTTCGCGAAGCTGTTGCGCGAACGCCATTCAATACGAGATTTCGACGACCAGCATCCGGTCACGCTCGCCGAGCTCGCGCAGTTTCTCGACACGACAGCCCGCGTGCTGTCGGAATGGAAGATCGGCGCAGATTTTGACGGCGGTCCCGAGGTCACCTACAGCGCAAGACCCTATCCGTCGGCAGGCGGCGCGTATGAGCTGGAACTATACTTGGCGGTCTTGAACTGCGGGGAGCTTGCACGTGGACTTTACCACTATGACGCGGGCAGCCACGCGCTTGTCGCGATCGACACCTCCGCCCAACAACTCCAAGCGCTTTCTACGGCGGCCGAGTTTGCCATGGACGCATCCGGTCCACCGCAGGTCTTGATCACGATCGCCGCGCGCTTTGGGCGGATCTCCTGGAAATACAGCTCAATCGCATATTCGTTGATCCTGAAGGACGTCGGCAACCTGATCCAGACGTTCTATCTGACGGCGACCGACATGGGCCTTGGTGGCTGCGCAATCGGCACCTGCAACATCGATCTGTTTGCAAAAATGACGGGGCTTGAATTCCACGTGGAGGGCCCGGTCGGTCAATTCGCGCTCGGGCGCGGCAGGAAACCGGCCCCCTCTAGCTAAGGGGAGGTCTTTCGAATGTTTACGGCCTGGATCGCACGCGAATGGCGCCCAGCGGCGGGATTCGGCTTCGCCCTTCGGGCTACGCCGGGACGAGCCTTCGTGCGGATGAATGGTGCCCCTGGCCGATAATCGCCTAATGGCATAACGAATTGAATTTGCAATAGTTTTAGCCGCCGATTGCTGCGGATACCAACAGCAATACCAACAAGATGACAGCTTTCAGTCTTCGAAGTGCCTATCTGCCGAGGGTCTGTGTGCCGGTTCTTTGGCGGCCGGCAAGGTCGCTCGGCGCACGAAAGTCTTTCATTCTGTCCAGGAGACGCGTCAGTCCGCGACCTTATCGAAGTCACACACCATGAGTGCGGTTTCGGCCAGGCTGATAATGTCCACCCGCAGATCCGTGGTCGTCCCCTGACCGATAATGCCTTGCAGCGTCAGTTCTCTGCTGAGCGCTTCGATCATCCGTTTCATACGTCGCCGGTACTTGATGCTCGAGCTTTCGTCGTCGTGACTGAACATGTCGCAGGCTGCAATTTGGTCTTTGCCGATGAATCGTCGGGTCAAAGAGGCATGCCAAACATGGGTATCGAGCCCCGAAAAGGTGCCGTCGGACCAGGTTGGGAGTGATTTTAGGACATGAGCTGATCGGGATTTCCAGCGCGCGCCATCGGCCGGTCGGGCAGCTTTGCGTCAGTCCTTGAGCAGCCGCCGCAACAGCTTGCCGGCCGGTGAGCGCGGCAACTCGGTCACGAAGCTGACATCGCGCGGCACCTTGTAAGGCGCCATGTTCTGGCGCGCCCATGCCGCGAGCTGGGCGGTGTCCAGCTCGGCGCGCGGCGCCAGGACGATGAAGGCCTTGACCACTTCGCCCTTGGTTGCGTCGGGCACGCCGATCACGGCCGACGCCGCCACGTCGGGGTGCTTGTTCAGGATCGACTCGACCTCTTCCGGGAAGACGCTGTAGCCGGAGACCTTAATCATCTCCTTGAAGCGCCCCATGAAGGTCAGATAGCCGTCGGCATCGAGGCGGCCCATGTCGCCGGTGTGTAGCCAGCCATTGCGCAGCGCTTCCGCGGTCGCGTCGGGACGATTGCGGTAACCCTTGAATACGCCCGGGCCGTGGATCACGATTTCGCCGGGGACGCCGGCCGGCATGTCCGTGCCGGAGTCGGGATCGACGATCCGGATCTCGTTGCCGGGCACCGGCCTGCCATGCGTGCCCCAGCGGATTGCGTTGCGCGGCATGAAAGTGTCGACCGTGTGGGTCTCGGTCAGCCCGTACGCCGCCTCGAAGCTCTCGCAGTTCGACGCGACGGCCTGCCATTGCCCCGCAAGCGCTTCGGTCCAGTCGATGCCGAAACTGGTCACGGGATTGACGCGGAGGCTTTTCAGCCTGAAGTCGGAAATGTTCGGGAGCTGCGTGACCGCGACGTTCATCGGCGCGACGCTGTACCACCAGCTCACCTGATAGCGGTCGATCGCCTGGGCCGTTACGAGCGGATCGAACCGGTACAGCAGCACGGACGTCGCGCCGGCATAGACCGGTGCATTGACGCCCATCACCATGCCGGCGATGTGATAAAGCGGCGCGATCGAGAGCAGCACGTCCTCGGCGCCGATCCCGTTGCACGTCACGGTCGCGGCCGTCTTGAAGATGACGTTGCGATAGGACAGCATCGCCCCCTTGGGCCGACCCGTGCTGCCAGACGTGTAGATCATCAGCGCCGTATCGTTCATGTCGATCGCGACATCGCGGGGCGACGCGCCGCTTGCGGTGACGGCGAGGAAGTCCTCGATCTCGCCGGCCGTACCGGCCGGCCTGGAGCCGGATGCGAACAGCTCGTCGGGAGCGCCGATCGGCGGCCGCTCGGGCAGCAGGTCAGGGTAGCGGACCACGAAGACATGCTCGAGCCTGGTCTTGTCACGGACCTGAGCCACGATCGGCAAGAGCGGTTCGGCCGCGACGATCACGCGCGCGCCGAGATCGTCGAGCTGGTAGGCGAGCTCGTGCTCCTTGTTCAGCGCCCCGCAGGGCGAGGCAATGGCGCCGATCTTCTGGATGCCGTATTGCGCCATCAGGTATTGCGGACAGTTGTTCATGAACAGCGCGACCGGCTCGCCCTTGGCGACGCCGAGCTGCTGCAGGCGCGCCGCGAATGCATCACTCGCGCGATCGAGCTCGAGGAACGTGATGGCACGGCCATACCAGATGCAGGCCGGCTTTTCCGGCCGCTCGCGGGCATGGCTGCGGAGCATCTCGTGAAGCGGACGTTCGTCGACGTCCCTGGAAGGGTTTGTATTGGTCATTGGCAACAAGCTCTTGTGCTCATCGTCGTTCGGAAAGGTGCAAACAGGCCGTCTCAGGGGTTATATTCGGACATCGGTGCGCTCGGCTTGCTTGATCTGGCTCTCGCGTGCAGGACTGCAGGAAGAAACGGCGCAGAGCTCGCAAATTGGTTGCGGCGAAGTCTGGATTTCGATTGAGCGAGTGATCTGCATGAGGACCATCAAGATGCGATCCTATCCGCGTCGCGTCAACTTCGAGAGCGGGGACGTCGAGTTTCGGTTGATGGGGCCTGCCGACGAGGCCGCCGTCCGGAAATTTGCCAATGCGCTTGCCGTGCACGACATGCTTTTCCTGCCGCGGAATATCCGTGAGCCGAAGGTGCTGTCGGCATGGATCAAGGAGATCGAGCGCGGCTCGATCGTCAGCCTGCTGGTGGTAAAGGACGACATCGTGGTGGGGTGCGGCACAATCGTGCGGGACCCCATGTCGTGGTCGGCCCATGTCGGCGAGATCAGGACCGTGATCTCCTCGCATGTACGTGGCACCGGCATCGGACGGGCACTTTCCAATGAGGCCTTTGACCTCGCGTTGTCGATGGGCCTGGAACGCCTGACCGTGCAGATGACGTCGGACCAGACCCGCGCGATCACGATCTTCGAGGCACTCGGCTTCCGAGCCGAGGCGCTGTTGCGTGATCAGGTGAAGGACCTTCAGGGCAAGACGCACGACATCGTCGTGCTTGGCGTCAATGTGGCGGACGTGCAGAAGCTCGAACCGGGCGGTGCGCCCGGTGCGATCGAGTAGCACGAGGACTGGCCGAGGAATCGCTTCGCCGTCCTCGTACCGTTTGCATCCATGACGGCAACGGTCGCGGTCATGCCGGCTTTCGCCGGTCGGATCTGCGTTCTGCCAACGTTGCAAAAAATGCAACGGAAATAGGATGACACGATCATTGATGCAAGCTGCTTTCTCCCTGATGCTGCGCGGGCAGGTTGTTCACCGTTCACCGCATTGCCTCGCAATCATTTTCCGGAGGTGTCCAGCATCATGACATCGACCTCTTCGCCTTCCGCAGACCTGGCCGCCCCGGCGGTCAATCCCGCAAGCACCGGCAAGCTCACGCTGTTCGTTGCCGTTCTGATCATCGTTGCCGTCGCTGAGACGGTCGGGATCGTCCAGTTCCAGATCGGACCGGGCAAGGTGCTGCTTCAACCGATGGTGTGGGCGCTGCTGATTGCGGCCGCATGGAGCCTCTCAGCGCGTTATCTACCTACCGCCGCGCGGATCGGGCCGAGCCTGCAGACCTATGCGGGACAACTGCTCAACGCGGGCCTGTTGCTGTTCGTGATCAAGATGGCATTCACGGTCGGCGGCGCGCTGCCGGAGGTGCAGAAGGCAGGCTGGGCGTTGATCTTCCAGGAGCTCGGGCACACCTTCGGCACGCTCGTCCTCGGCCTGCCGATTGCGCTCCTGCTCGGCGTCAAGCGCGAAGCGGTCGGCGCGACGTTTTCGATCGGCCGTGAAGGCAACATGGTGATCATCGGCGAGAAATACGGCATGAACTCCGCCGAGGGGCGCGGCGTGCTGGCCGAGTACATCACGGGCACCGTGCTCGGTGCGTTGTTCATCGCGCTGTTGGCCGGCTTTGTCGCCAGCCTGCACATCTTCGATCCGCGGTCGCTCGCGATGGGCGCTGGCGTCGGCTCGGGCAGCATGATGGCGGCCGCGATCGGCACCATCAACGGCCACAATCCTCCCGAGATAGCGAAAGAACTGATCGCGATCGCCTCGGCGGCGAACCTGATGACCGCCGTCCTCGGCTTCTATTTCGCCCTGTTCTTCTCGCTGCCGGTTTGCTCGTGGCTGTATGACAGGCTGGAACCAGTGCTTGGCCGGTTCTCGAACTTCACGTCGGGAGATCTCGGGCCCTCGATCGCCAGCGCCAGCGAGACAAAGCACGGCACGTTCGGCTTCTCCGACTCGCTGCTCGCGTGGATTACTGTTGCGGGCGGCGTCCTGATCGGCAACTCGCTCACCTACAAGGTTCCCCTGCTGGAATCGTGCGCAGGTCTCCTGGTGGTGCTCGCGGTCGTCCTGCTGGTCGACGTCGTTGCCCGTCTGTTGCCGAAAGTGCCGCACATCCTTGTCCTGGTCGTGGTCACGACTGTGCTCGGCATTCCCGGCCTGCTGCCGTTTTCCAACGCGATGATCGGCTCGGTCGACAAGCTGAACTTCCTGGCTTTCACGACCCCTGTGCTGACGCTCGCCGGCTTCTCGGTCGCTAAGGATCTTCCGATCTTCAGGAAGCTGAGCTGGCGTATCGTGGTGGTCTCGCTGACGGCTGCGGCGGGCACGGTTTTCGGTGCGACATTGATCGCCGAATTCTTCCATCGCTAACCCACGAACAGATGGACCAACGCATGTCAGAGAAGTTTGGAATCGCCGACGATATCTGTGCCCGCATGCTGGATTGGCGCCATGACATCCATGCCAACCCGGAAACCGCGTTCCAAGAGCACCGCACCGCCCAGCTCGTGGCCGATGCGCTGATGGAGATGCAGATTCCGGTCCATCGCGGCCTCGGCGGAACCGGCGTGGTCGGAACGCTGAAGAACGGCGAAGGCCCGACGATCGCGCTGCGCGCCGACATGGATGCGCTTGATCTCCAGGAGCTCGGGGACCGCGTCCACAAGTCAACGCGCGCCGGCAAGATGCACGGCTGTGGCCATGATGGCCACACCACAATGCTACTTGGCGCTGCCGTGCAGCTCGCCCGCCGCCGGCCGTTCCGCGGCACTGTTCACTTCGTGTTCCAGCCCGCCGAGGAGAATGAAGGCGGCGGCAAGAGGATGGTCGAGGAGGGGCTGTTCAAGCTGTTTCCCGCCGACGCGGTCTACGGGATGCACAACATTCCGAATATCCCGCGAGGAAAATTCGCGATCCGGACCGGCATTGCGACAGCCTTCCTCGATACGTTCGAGATCGTCGTGACCGGGAGCGGTTGTCATGCCGCGACGCCGGAGAAGGGCATCGACCCGATCCTGGTGTCGGCCGATCTCGTCTCCGCGCTACAAGGCATCGTGAGCCGCCGCATCGGTGCCATGGACGCCGCCGTCGTGAGCGTCACACAGATCCATGGCGGCGACACCTGGAACGTGGTGCCCGAAACCGTCACATTGCGCGGTACGGTCAGAACGCTGGACGCCGAGATACAGGATCAGGTCGAGGCTGCCATGAAGCAGGTCTGCGCCGGCGTGGCGCAAACCCATGGCGGAAAGATCGATCTGAGCTACATGCGAGGTTATCCGGGAGTGATCAACACGCCCGCCGAAGCGAATGCCGCGGCGTCGGCCGCCGCAAACCTCGTCGGCGTCGAACAGGTGCAAACCGACATCAAGCCGGCGATGGGATCGGAGGACTTTGCGTTCATGCTGCAGGAGTGCCCAGGCGCTTACATCTGTATCGGCGCGGGCGAGACCGCCAATGATCCGCCGTTGCACAACCCGTACTATGATTTCAATGACGCCATCCTGCCGATGGGCGCCGCGTATTGGGTCGAGCTCGTCAAGCAACAACTGCCTGCTGCCTGATGCTTTCGGTCTTCGACATATTCAAGATCGGCATCGGCCCCTCGAGTTCGCACACGGTGGGGCCGATGCGCGCGGCCGGCCAATTCGTCCGCGCGCTCGAGCGCGATGGCCTGCTTTCCAGAACGGTACGGGTCCGCGCCGATTTCTATGGCTCGCTGGGCGCGACCGGGCGAGGGCATGCGACCGATCTCGGCGTGATCCTCGGCCTGCTCGGCGAAAAGCCCGATACGGTTGATCCGGCCGAGGTGGCTCCGCAGCTTGCGGACATCCGGCGCTCCGGCGAGCTGCGGCTGCTCAACGTTCATCCGGTCCCGTTTCGGCGCGGGCACGATATCGTGTTCAAGCCCGACAGCGCACTCCCGGAACATCCCAATGGAATCCGCCTTGTGGCGTTCGCGGCCGACGGCAGTCTGCTGGCGGAACGCTACTACTTCTCGATCGGCGGCGGATTCGTGATCGAGCGTGGCCTTGGCGACGCCGCTGGCGGCGCAGGCGCCGAGCTCCCGGTCTGGCCGTATCCGTTCGGCACTGGCGCCGAGCTGGTTGCACGTGCGCAGTCGAGTGGTCGCTCGATCGCCGACATGGTGCTCGCCAACGAGTGCGTACATCGCACCGACGCGGACGTCCGCGCCGGCCTCCTGAAGATCTGGGAGACGATGAAGCAATGCGTCGACCGCGGCTTCGGAATCGACAATGCCGGCGCGGCCGAACCGTTGCCCGGGCCGCTGGGCATTCGCCGTCGCGCACCGGCGCTCTACCGCGAACTGTCGGCCCGCAATAGCGACACCGAGAGCGTCGATCCGCTGGCGGCGATGGACTGGGTCAACGCCTTCGCGATGGCGGTGAATGAGGAGAATGCAGCACGCGGACGGATCGTGACTGCGCCGACCAACGGCGCCGCTGGCGTGATCCCGGCCGTACTGCACTACTACGTCAAGTTCTGTCCGGGCGCGACCGACGACGGCGTCGTGACGTTCCTGCTCACCGCGGCCGCGATCGGAATGCTCTACAAGGCGAATGCCTCGATTTCCGGCGCGGAAGTTGGCTGTCAGGGCGAGGTCGGCGTCGCCTGTTCGATGGCCGCAGGCGGCCTGACGGCCGTGCTCGGCGGTGCGCCGGCCCAGGTCGAGAACGCCGCCGAGATCGGGATGGAGCACAATCTCGGACTCACTTGCGATCCCGTCGGGGGCCTGGTGCAGATCCCTTGCATCGAGCGCAACGCGATGGGCGCCGTCAAGGCCATCAACGCCGCCCGAATGGCGCTGCGTGGTGACGGCAAGCACTATGTATCGCTTGATGCCGTCATCAAGACGATGCTGCAGACCGGCGAGGATATGAAGTCCAAATACAAGGAGACATCGCTGGGCGGGCTCGCGGTGAACGTCGTGGAATGCTGAAGCACGGCGGTGCCGGCGAATTACCTCGATAGCGAACTCGGCATGATTGGATACGATCCGCGCGCTGTCCCAAGGTTGGGGATAGGGGAAGCCGGCCAGTTGCTGCCGGCATTGCGAATGATTTCGATTTGAGCAAGACTTTAGGTCCAAGGAGGTAGACGACCATGAGCGCTGGAAGGCGCCTGCGAGACGCTGTGCCGGAATGCCAATTGCCGCCGGATTTCGACCAGCATGTATATTCGGCGCAGTTGATTGCCGCCATCATCGCCGAGCTCGGCAGGCAACAGGTTCGATCGTCCGTGGCGCTGGCGGGCACCGGCTTGACCGAGGATCAGCTCGAAGCTCATACGACGCGTATCTCGTACCGGCAGATCGACATCGTGGTTCGCAATGCACTGCGGCTGTCGAACGAACCGACGGTTGCGCTCCGCGCCGGACAGCGCATGCGCGTGACCGCGCACGGAATGTACGGATATGCTTTGCTGAGCAGCGCGACCTATGACGATGCGCGCGCCTTCGCCAATCGATACCTTCGGGTCGTCGGCCCGCTGTGCGATGCGAAATACTCGTATGACGGCGCGGCGGTCGTCTGTGCGTTCGAGCCGTTGCATTGGCCGAATCCGACGCAAGACGTGCATCGCTTCGCGGCCGAGTTCGCCCTGTCGTCGCATTTGACGACGATGAAGGACCTGGCGGGCGAGTCGTTCTGCTTCTCGCGGATTTCCCTTGCCTATGGTGAACCGGCGCATGCCGACGCCTACCAGATGTTCTTCGACTGCCCGGTCCAGTTTCGCCAGCGCGGCAACGAGTACAGATATCAGCTGTCTCAGGCCGACGGTCCGGTGGCGCTGGCGGATTCCCGCACCCACGGAATGGCGCGCGAGATGTGCGAGCAGGTGCTGTCCGAGGTCAATCATGCAGGCGGCATCGCCGCCGATGTCCGGCGGGTCCTGATCGAGCAGCCCGGCAGGTATCCGAACATCGAAGCGATCGCCGAGCGGCTGTCGATGCATCCGCGTGCCCTGCGGCGGAGGCTCGAAGCGGAAGATACATCGTATCGTGAGCTGCTCGCCGAGGTGCGGACGCGGCTAGCGATGGAATATCTGCGCAAGACCGCGATGACCAACGAGGAGATCGCGAGCCGGCTGGGCTATAGCGACGCCGCCAACTTCCGGCATGCCTTCATCCGCTGGACCGGCAAGAGCCCGTCCGATTTCCGGGTCTCTTCGCCGGTGTGAAGGCCGTGCGGGCGGCGCAGCGCTGTATGTGACCGCTCGTTACTCCACGCTGTCCATAAGTCACCTCCGAACCGGCCTCGTCGAACCTCCTCGTGGTCGAACTCGATGCATAGATTGGCCATCGACGGCAAATGCGATGGCTCGTCAGGGAGTTGGAAGCGTGTCGGGCGCTGATCGCTTCTGCTCGGGGGCGTCCTCCGAACCTCAGCTGCGCCACACCGCCGCTGTGGTGCCCCCCGGTTCGGGCGCCTCGAGACTGGCCGCGCCTCTCATTCGAGGGCGCGGCCTTTTCTCGTGCGTGCGGTGAGGGCGGTAGGCGCCGCCTTGCGGTCAGCGCATCACGCCAGGACCTTGCTTTCGCGCATCCCGGCGATGGCCGCGTCATCGTAGCCGGCCTCGCGCAGGATCTGCGTGCTGTGCTCACCGACCGCGGGCGCCTTGCGCGGCTTCACCTTGGTTGCACCGTCGACAAAGAACGGGCTGTCGATGGTCAGCATCTCGTCGTTCTCGAACGGCACCAGCACGCCGGCCGACAGCATTTGCCGGTCGGCGGACAGGTCGCCCATCTCGGCAACGCATTCGAAGACGATGCCTGCTTCATCGAGGCGGGCTCGCCATTCGTCCCGGTCACGCGTCGCGAATGCCGCGTCGAACAGGGCGATCAATTCGGAGGAACGGGCGAAGCGATCGGCCTGCTTGGCAAAGCGCGGATCAGTGAGCAGGTCGTTGAGGCCGAGGCATTTCGCCACGGTCGGAAAGTCGCGCTGCTCGTTGACGATCGCGAGCAGCAGCCAGCGGCCGTCGCGGCAGCGGTAGTAGCAGCCGAGCGCATTGAACAGATTCTCGCGCGGCGGCCGCGGCGTGAACGTCGCCCCGCACAACGCCGCCTGCGCCATGATGCCGTTCGACCAGACGCCGTTGGCGAGCAGCGAGGAGCCGACCTGGGTGCCGCGTCCCGTGCGCTCGCGCTGATACAGCGCCACCGCGACGGCCGCGAACAGCGAAACGCCCGACGGGTGATCGCCCATGCCGGCCAGCGCCCGCGCCGGCGGCGTGCTGGCGTCGCTCCGCACCATGTCCATCAGGCCTGAGCGCGCCCAGTAGGCCGTGACATCGAAGCCGGGCTTGCCCGCCTCGTCGCCGGTCTCGCCATAGCCGGTGAAGGAGGCGTAGATCAGCCGGTCGTTCGCCGCGGCAAGCCGCTCGTAGCTGATCGCGAGCTTCCTGCGGACCGCGAGCGGATAGTTGGTGATGAAGGCGTCGGCGGTGGAGGCGAGGCGATGCAGCACCGCCTGGCCCTCGGGCTTCGACAGGTCGAGCGCAAGGCCGCGCTTGTTGCGATTGTCGAGCAGCCAGCCATAGGGCTGGTCGGATCTCGGCATGCCCGGCAGCTTCGGCACCTGACGGAACGCGTCGCCTGCACCGGGCGGTTCGATCTTGATCACGTCGGCGCCGAAGTCGCCGAGCAGCGTCGCGGCGGTTGGCGCGGCGATGAAGCTGCCGCAGTCGATGACCTTCAAACCTTCGAAGATGCTCATGTGAGTTCGTCTCCGCTTGATGCCCGGGATCAGCTGTTGTCCGTCGGCCAGGTTGGCCGATTCCGAAACGTGGCGGCCGCCTCTGTCTGCGAATGCGCGCAGGCCTGCGGGTGAGTCGGTCATGTCCCGTTCCTGCCGTTGCGTGCCGCCAGCACGTGCAGCAGCGCCACCTGCGTGTCGTCGCGTTCGCGCTCCATCCGCGGGATCGGCGTCTTGCCGAAAGATGCCGCGGCCTGGTCGATGATCTTGCGCTGCAGCGCCTCGTCGAGATCGACCTGCGGAATCACCTTGAACGACGCGGCCATGTTCTTGCCGAGGTGCTGGAAGAACGATTCCAGCCCGTTCGGTCCACCACCCATGTGGAACGAGCTGAACGGCCCGTTCACCGCCCAGCGCAACCCGATCGAGCTGGTGACGACGTCGTCCAGCTCGTCGACCGTGACGACGCCTTCCTGCACGAGATAGCAGGCCTCGCGCATGATCGCGCGCTGCAGCCGGTTGGCGACGAAGCCCTGGATTTCCTTCTTGAGCACGCGCGGCACCTTGCCGAGCGCCTCGTAGAACGCCACGGCGTCGGCGGTGGCCTCTGGATCGGTGCGCTCGCCGGGAACGATTTCGACGAGCGGGATCAGATGCGGCGGGTTGAAAGGATGGCCGACCAGCAGCCGGCTTGCATCCTTCATCTCTTTCGCCTGTTCGGTGGCTGGCCGCGCCGAGCTCGACGACAGCAGCAATGCATGTTTCGGCACCGTTGCCTCGATTCGTGCCCAGAGCTGCTGCTTCCACTCGGGCTTCTCCGGCCCGTTCTCCTGCACCAGGTCGGCGCCGGCGACGGCGCGCGCGAGGTCCGGCTCGAAGCGCAGGTTGCGCTCCAATCCCTCATGCGGCAGGCCGAGCTTCAGCAATGTCGGCCCGATCTTGATCAGGGCGTCCTTGACCGTGGCCTCGATGCCGGGCTGCGGATCGTTGATCACGACATTGAGCCCGTGTGCGAGAAACAGCGCCGCCCAGGAGGAGCCGATGACGCCGGCCCCGATGACGCACACATTGCGATAGCGGTTGAGCGCCGCGGCGCGATCTGCGGATGATGGCATGGCTTCCTCCGACGTGCCCGCTTATCGCGGCTGATCGAGATAGTTGTGGCAGCGCTTGGCGCGGGACAGCGTCAAGTCGGTCATGATGTGGCTGCACGCGACGATCTCGCGCACCGGAAAATCGGCCATCGGGGCCAATGCGTGGGCGAACAGCTCCAGCCGGGCCGGGCCGGTCCAGGCGCCCTTGACGGTGATGTCGGTGATCTCGGAGCGCAGCAGTTCGCAGATGCGCGGCTCGCCCGCCGGCTTCGGACTGTCATAGGTCCACAGGATCTTCAGCATGAAGGTCGGTACGCAGATCTCGGCCTTTGCCTTTTCGAGGTCCAGCGCGCGGTGCTTGTAACCCATCGTCGCGGTGGCCACGCGCAAGCTGCCGTAGTCCATGGTGCCGACCAGGGTGTCGGAATCGACATAGAGCTTCGGCTTGCCGATCACCTTGGGATAACCGCTGATCTCGCGCCCCGATGCCAGCGCCGGCAGGTTGTCGAGGTACATCGCGTGAAGGTACTCGCCCTTCTCGTCGCCATAGCGCACCTGGACGGCCTGGCCGCATTCGGTGTAGTCGCCGAGACCGGAGGTGTCGGGCATCCGCATGATCTCCCAGCGAACCAGTGGATCGTCAATCTCCAGCGGCTCGGGAACGACTGCGCGCAACGCCTCGATGTCGGTGCGATACAGGATGTTGAGGTATTCGCGGTTGTTGAAGCGGAACGGTCCGCGGGGAAATGCCGGGGCACCGATCGGTGTCGTCAGCTGCTTGAGAACGTCTTCCCGTCGCATCCGCTCCTCCCTTGTTGGCGCTTGCCGTGGTCCGTACCGCCTCCGGCTGCGTGCCGGTTGTCGAGCAAGGCGTCGCGAGCCTAGCGATCTCGGCAAACGGAGAAAGGTGCGATTGGACCGCCGACCGGGTGACTTCCGGACGCGGGTTGCGGCGCGCGCGCGTGGATACGCGATTATTGCGTCGCGTACGGGATCGGGCTTACGTTCGACCGATCGTCAATCGTGGAGCAGGAATGCGCGGAATGCCAGGGACATGCGGTTGCAATGACTAGGCAAGAGTCGCACCTACGCCAATCGCCGGGTCGAATGCTCCCCGGCTTCGCGCAGCGAATATTCCCGCCGCATTCGATCGCAGCCATCGCGGCCGAGCTTCGTGAGCAGGGCATTGATCCATCTGAGGTTCTGGAGGGCACCGGGCTCGCGATCGGCCAGCTCGAATCCCATACGACGCGCATATCGTATCGGCAGCTCGACACGGTGATCCGCAACGCGCTGCGGCTGGCAGGCGACCCGGCTATCGCGCTGCGCTCGGGAGCGCGAATGCATGTCACCGCCTATGGCATGTACGGGTACGCGCTGCTGAGCAGTGCAACGCACGCGGAGGCGCGCGACTTCGCTGCGCGATACATCCGTGTGGTGGGGCCGTTCTGCGATTTCGACCTCTCATACGATCGAGAGACGGTGGTGGCGACGTTCCAGCCCATGCACTGGCCGAATCCGACCGAGAGTGTGCATCGCTTCGCGGTCGAGTTCGCACTGGCCGCGCATCTGACGACGATTCGCGACCGCTCGGGCCAGGGCTTCGGCTTCTCGCGCGTGCTGCTCGACTATACGCCGCCGCCGTCCGCCGCGGCGTATCGTGATCTCTTCGGGTGCCCGGTTTTGTTCAATCAGCACCATTGTGGATACGAATACATACGCAATGACGGCCCACGGGCGCTGGCGAATCCGCGAACCCACGCCATGGCGCGGGAGATGTGCGAGGAGATCCTCGGCGAGGTGAATCGCGCCGGTGGCGTTGCTGCCGATATCCGCCGGATACTGATCGAGCAGCCGGGTCGTTACCCAAGCATCGAGGCGATCGCCGAACAGCTCGATATCTATCCCCGCGCGCTGCGGCGCAGGGCTCGAGGCGGAGGGAACCTCATATCGCAGCCTGCTTTCCGAGGTGCGCATGCGGCTCGCGATCGAGTATCTGCGCAAGACGCGCATGACCAATGAGGAGATCGCAAGCCGCCTCGGCTACAGCGACGCGGCTAACTTCCGCCACGCCTTCTCGCGCTGGACCGGCAGGAATCCATCCGAATTCCGCGGCGAGGAGGGTCTTTGACCCCGAGATATCTGGGGGGCTTCGCCAGCTATGTCCGGAGTTCACCGCCAAATTGGTTCAATCGAACCTTTTGTGCGACCGAAGCGCGCGTAAGCTCGGCACCGTGGTTGCGCTCGCGATCGCGTTCTCCCAACCTGGACCGCCCTCCCTCGGCGGTCTTTCTTTTGGCCGGTCTTGTCCGGAACTCACCTGCAAACGCGACCAATCGAACCTTCTGCTGCCCGGTCCGGCTGACTAGCCTCACTTCAGCTTGCGGGCACCGGATTGCGGGACCCGAAGCAGGCGCGGAAGGCGGACGAGGACGCTCGTGTATCACCCGTCACCAAATCTCCTGCAGTGTCTCTATTCGCCGCAACGGATCGCGGCGGTGGTGCACGTCCTGGCCGAGGAGGGGATCTCAGCGTCGCGCGCGCTCGGCGCGACCAATTTGAGGCGTGCTGACCTCAGGGATTCGTCGGTACGTGTCTCCTACCGGCAGGTCGAGACGGTATTTCGCAATGCGATGCGGCTGTCACGGAATCCGGCGATCGCGTTTCGCGCCGGAGAACGAATGCATGTCATGGCTTACGGCATGTACGGCTATGCCATGCTGAGCAGCCCGACGCGGGCCGGAGTCATTGACTTTGCGGCCAAGTATGGTCGGATCCTCGGAACGGTCGCCGACATCGACTTCACCCGCAAGGGCGATACGGTGAGCTGTCTGCTCGAGCCGTTGCTTTCGCGCGATCCGGCCGATGACGTCTATCGGTTCGCGCTCGAGTTCGCCTTTGCGACCTATCAGACGCTGAGCCGCGACGTCTATGGCAACTCGTTCCGCTTCTCGAAGCTGAGCGCCGCCTATGCGTCGCCGCCGCACGCCGGCACCTACGACCGCATCTTCCAGTGTCCGGTCGAGTTCGGCCAGCGCAGGAACGCGCTGGAATTCGACACTGCCTGGATCGACCGTCCGGCGGTCTGCCCCGACGAGATGACCAGGGCGATGGCCGGCCGAATCTATGATCAGCTTCTCGATCCTGTCGCGCGGGACGACGGTCTTGCTGCCGACATCCGGCGACGGCTCGTCGAGCATCCCGGCCGCTTCCCGAGTATCGAGGCGATGGCGGCGGAGCTTGCAATCCATCCACGGACGTTCCGCCGCAGGCTGCAGCTGCAGCGGAAAACCTACCGGCAGATCGTCTCCGAGGTCCGCATGCAGCTCGCGGTCGGTTATCTGCGCAACACGCAAATGACCAATGACGAGATCGCCGCGCGGCTTGACTACAGCGACGCGGCGAACTTTCGCCACGCCTTTGTCCGCTGGACCTGCAAAAGCCCGTCGGACTTCCGCGACGGCCGGCCGCCAGGCATCGCAGCAGGCGCGCAAGATTCATTGGCGGATGTCCCAAACTAACCGGTCAAGCGGGCCAATTGCACCTTTTACGGGTCTGACCTGCTCGATAGCGTTTTGAGACCAAGAAGATGCGCGGTTGCGCGATCGGGGTCTGCATGGCGCCGCTCGCGGCGCCGGGCAGTAATCATAAAATGTCGGGTCGTGCGGGACACACCGCGTGATCCGGGAGGGGACATTCTGACATGAATATGGTCGTCGACCGCTCTGCGCCGCCGTCGCAATTGCTGCTCGCGCTCGAGGTGCGCGGGATCTGGGAGCTGCAGGCGTTCTTCGCAAGCTATCCGCTGCTTCGCCGCGCGCCGCGCGGGGACGGACATCCGGTCCTCGTCTTGCCGGGGCTCTCCGCCAGCGATATCTCGACGCGACCGTTGCGCGCCTACCTGAAGGCGCAAGGCTATGCGGTCCACGGCTGGAAGCTCGGACCCAATCGCGGACCGCGTCCCGGCGTCGAGGCTGCCATGGACGCAAGGCTGGCCGAGCTCGCCGAGCGATACGGTCGCAAGGTCAGCCTGATCGGCTGGAGCCTCGGCGGTGTGTTTGCGCGCGAGATTGCACGGCGCGCGCCCGATCTGGTCCGCCAGGTGATCACGCTCGGCAGCCCGTTCGCCAATGAGCCGAAGGCAAGCAATGCCTGGCGTCTCTACGAGATCCTGAGCGAGCGCCAGGTCGACGACTGGCCCGACAGGGACATCATGAAGTTGCCGCCGCCGGTACCGAGCACGGCGATCTACTCACGCACCGACGGCATCGTCTCGTGGTGGGGGTGCCGCGAGCAGCATGCCGAGCGGACACAGAACATCGAGGTCGAAGGCAGTCATTGCGGGCTCGGGCACAATCCGGCCGTGCTCTATGCGATCGCGGACCGCCTCGCGCTCGGGGAGGATGAATGGTCGCCATTCGACCGCAGCGGTCTTCGCGGCATGGTGTACCCGGATCCGGATCGAGCCGATGACAGCGCCGCCCTGTTCCGGCCGCGCTGGGCGGCCGCCTGACGCGCAGTCCACGGGACGGCGTTTCGCCGCCGCCAGCCAAGTACCGCAAGGAGGACGTCGATGGGGACCGATGACAGGCAATCCGACACAGCCGGCACGGGAGCGATGCCGTGGCTCGGGGACCTGAAGAAAATGGCCGAAAAGTTCACGCTGCCCGGGTTCGATATTGCTGCCCTGGTCGAGTGGCAGCGCAAGGACATGGAGGCGTTGGTTGAGGCCAACAGACAGGCCTACGAAGGCGTCCAGGCGCTGGTCAGCCGGCGCAACGAGATCCTGCAAGAGACGCTCGCGCAGTGGCAGGCGGCGATGCAGGGCTTCGCAAGCGGTGAAGCTATGACGAAGCAGACCGAGACTGCCAAGCAGCAGGTCGAGAAGGCGGTCGCGGATTTCCGCGAGCTGTCGCAGCTGGAAGCGCAGGCGCGCAACAACGCCTGGAAGGTCATGCAGGACCGCATGCAGGAGAACTTCGCGAACCTTCAGAAGCTGTTGCAGCCGAAATAGCGCTGCGCGTGTGAGGCGTAAACCATCGGGGGAAAGCCATGAGTCTGGCCAAGTTGCAGGACTTGACGGGGCGCGTTGCGCTCGTTACGGGCGGATCGCGGGGTCTCGGTCTTCAGATCGCCGAGGTGCTGGGCGAACTCGGCGCCAAGGTCGCGATCACCGCGCGAAAGCGGGATGAGCTTGATGCCGCGGCTGCTCACCTCAAGGGGCTTGGCATCGAGGCGCTTCCGGTGGTGTGCGATATGGGCAGGCTGGAGACAATCCCGCCGATGATCGAGCAGGTCGTGGCTGCGCTGGGCCCGATCGACATCCTCGTCAACAATGCCGGTACGTCCTGGGGCGCCGCCACGATCGAGCATACGCTCGACGGCTGGAACAAGGTGATCAACCTGAATGTGACCGCGATCTTCGTCGCCACCCAGGAGGTCGGCCGGCGCTGCATGGTACCGCGGCGGAGCGGAAAAGTGATCAACATCGCCTCGATCCAGGGCCTCACCGGCTGCTATCCGGAAGGCACCCCGACGCTGGCCTACAACGCGAGCAAGGGCGCGGTCGTCAACCTGACCCGCACGCTTGCCAATGAATGGGCGCCGCTCGGCATCAACGTCAACGCGATCGCGCCAGGTTATTTCCCGACCAAGATGACCGCACAGCTCGACCAGAGCGCGACCGCGCATATGGCGCCGATGAATCGCGAGGGTGGCCCGGAGGACCTCAAGGGCGTCGCCGCGCTGCTCGCCTCCGATGCCTGTGCATTCATCACCGGCCAGACCATTGCGGTCGATGGCGGCGTGACCGCCGTCTGATCCGCAAGACCATAGAAGGGAGAGATCTCATGAACGATATGCCCTGGATCCGATCCTATCCCGACGGCGTGCGTTGGGACGTCGAGATAGCTCCCGGACCAGTGCAGAAGATATTGGGCGACGCCGTTGCCAAATGGCCGGATCGTCCCGCGATCGATTTCATGGGCAAGCGGATCACCTATGCCGAGCTCGGGCGGCTCACCGATCGTGTGGCCAAGGGCCTGCAGCTCCTCGGCGTCAAGCCGGGCGTCCATGTCGGCCTCTATCTGCCCAACACGCCGCACTACATCATCTCGTTTTTCGGCATCCTCAAGGCAGGCGGCACGGCGGTGAACTATTCGCCGCTGGACGCTGCCAAGGTGCTCGAACACAAGATCGAGGACAGCAAGACCGATATCCTGATCACGCTCGACATGGTTTCGCTCTATCCGCAGATGGCGGCGATGCTGGGCAAGACAAGATTGAAGAAGCTGGTGGTCGGGTCGCTCGGCGAGATCACGGCTGACCCCGACACCGTCGTCAACCAGATGAAGGCGGCCAAGCAGCTGAGCGACGTCGCCTGGGACGATCATCACATCAGCTTCGGCCAGCTGACGCACAATGATGGTGTCTACCAGGCCTATCCGATCGATAATCCGCGCGAGACCATCGCCGTGCTGCAATACACCGGCGGGACGACGGGGCTGCCGAAGGGGGCGATGCTCACCCACGCCAATCTGACCAGCGCGTGCCAGCAGTACCGGGCGACGACGGCCGGCTCGCCACCGGTGCTGGTCGACGGGCAGGAGCGCTTCCTGGCAGTGTTGCCGCCGTTCCACATCTATGCGCTTTCTGTGAATGTGCTGTTCGGCGTCCTGATGGGCGCGGAAATCATCCAGCATGTCCGCTTCGATCCGAAGGCCGCGCTGGAGGAAATCTCGACCAAGTCGGTCAGTGTCTTCTGCGGGGTGCCAACCATGTTCACCGCGCTGATCAACCATCCGGAGACGCCGAAGCATAGCTTGCGCGCGCTGAAATATTGCGGATCCGGCGGCGCGCCGTTGCCGCTCGAGGTGGCGCAGCAATTCGCCTCGATCACCGGCTGCAATTTGAGCGAAGGCTGGGGCATGACCGAGACCTCGCCGAGCGGCACCTACACGCCGGCGCAGCATGGCGCCATGCGCAAGGCCGGCTCCTGCGGCATGCCGATGCCCGGAATCGTCATCAAGTTCCTCAATGTCGACGACAGCAGCAGCTATGTGCCGCTCGGCGAACGCGGCGAGATCTGCATCAAGGGCCCGAATGTGATGAAGGGCTACTGGAACAAGCCGGACGCGACGGCCGAGGTGACTACCGCGGACGGGTACATGCGCACGGGCGACGTCGGCTACATGGATGAGGATGGCTTCATCTTCATCGTGGACCGCACCAAGGACATGCTGCTGTGCAGCGGCTACAACGTGTATCCGCGCGTGCTCGAAGAGGCGATCTACAAATATCCGGCGGTCGAGGAGGTCGCCGTGATCGGCATCCGCGACGAGTATCGCGGCCAGTCGCCGAAGGCCTTCATCAAGTTGAAGGCGGATGCCAAGCCGTTCAAGCTGGAAGAGCTGCAGGCGTTCCTGAAGGACAAGCTCGGCAAGCACGAGATGGTGCAGGCGCTCGAAATCCGCGCCGAACTGCCGAAGACCGCGGTCGGAAAGCTATCGAAGAAGGAGCTGTACGACGAGGAGGAGCGCGCCGCCCGGGCGCAGGCCTGAGATCGCCTGCGCGAACCGGATCGGCAGCGGCGGACAGGTGTCGCGCCTGGGCAATGACCGCGACGCGCCAGATATCGGCACGCCGTCATCAAGACGGCGATCGCCGTCACAACGTCAAGGGAGGGAAGAATGGATCAACTCAGCAGCATGGATGCATCGTTCCTGCATCTCGAAACGCCGGAGACGCCGATGCATGTCGGCAGCCTGATGATCTTCGATCTCCCCGAGGGTTATCAGGGCGACTACTACGAGGATGTCAAGGAGATGCTCGGCAAGCGTCTCCATCTCTCGGCATTGCTGAACCGCAAACTGGCGCAGATGCCGTTCCAGCTCGCCGAGCCGGTCTGGACCGAGGACGATGATATCGAGCTCGATTACCACGTGCGGACCGTCACCTTGCGGCGTCCAGGCACCATGGCGCAGCTCGAGCAACTGGTCGCGCGGCTGCATGCCTCGCTGCTCGATCGCAGCCGTCCGCTGTGGGAGATGTATGTCATCGATGGCCTCGAGAACGGCCAGGTCGCGTTCTACACCAAGGCGCATCACAGCGGCGTCGACGGCAAGGCCGGTGTGGAGCTCGCCAAGGTGCTCTATGATGTCTCGCCCAAGATGCGCGAGGTGCCGCCGCCACGGCGCAAGCGCGCCTCCGGGCAATACCAGCTCGGCGTGACCGAGCTACTGCAGGCGGCGGCCAACAATGCGGCCCAGCAATACCGCAAGCTCGCGGAGCTGCTGCCGACGGCGGCCAAGGCGCTCGGCACCGCCGCCACCGTGATGGCCAGCCAGCGCTCACAGAAGGGGGAGCGCTCGCTCAGCCTTGGACTGGCTCCGAAGACGGTGTTCAACGATTCCATCACCAACCAGCGCTCCTACAGCACGATGTCGCTGCCGCTTGCCGACATCAAGGTCCTGGGCAAACGTGTCGGCGGCACCGTCAACACCATCGTCATGGCGATGTGCAGCATCGCGCTGCAACGCTTTCTCGCCGAGCGCGGCCTGCTGCCCAAGGAAGCCCTGATCGCGATGGTGCCAGTCAGCCTGCGTGCCGAAGGCGACAAGGCGATGAACAACCAGGTCTCGGCGGTACGCGTCGACCTGGCGACCGATATCGATGACCTGCCGACCCGGTTCAAGGCAATCCACGCGTCATCCGAGGCGGCCAAGGCAGTCGTGCGCGAGCTCAAGCCGGTACTCGGCGTCGATGTGCCGATCACGGGGTCGCCGTGGCTGATGACGGGGCTCGCCTCGCTGCTTGGCCGCTCCAACCTCGCCAGCCGCATGCCGGCAGCGGGCAACGTGCTGATCTCCAACGTGCCGGGACCGGGGCAGCACCTCTACATGGCCGGCGCACGGATGGTGCATTATTTCCCGGTTTCGATCCCCTATCACGGCAGCGCGCTGAACATCACGGTGCACAGCTATGCGGGACTGCTTGAGTTCGGTCTGACCGCATGCCGGCGCGTGCTCTCGCAGGACGAGTCCTACGAGATGATCGAGCACCTGCGCGCCGCCCTGCGCGAGATCGAGGCTCTGCCGTCGGTCGAGGCCGAGATCGTCGAGCTGCAACCTGCGGCTCAAGCGAAGGCGCCATCCGCGACCGCGGCGTCGGTGACGGTCATCCAGACCGACGAGGTGCCACCGGCCGCCGCAAACGACAAGGCGAGCCGGGCCAGCTAGGCGCGGAGGCCTTCAACGCTTCACATCGCCGGAGCCGGGACGCCACCGCGGTCTCCCGCCCGGCGCCGGAATCAAAAGAACATTTGGAGGAAACTAGGATGCACCCACCCGCCGCAAAGGGATCGCTGTCGGTACTGGAAAGTCCGGCGCATAAATCCCTGTTCTCGAAGATCGATTGGCGCCTGATCCCGCTTCTGCTGATCGCCTACATGATCGCCTATCTCGATCGCATCAATATCGGCTACGCGCAGCTGCAGATGAAACAGACATTACCGTTCGACGATGCGGTCTACGGTCTCGGCGCGGGCATCTTCTTCGTCGGATATTTTCTGTTCGAGGTGCCGAGCAACCTGCTGCTGGAGAGGATCGGCGCGCGCAAGACCCTGCTGCGCATCATGGTGCTGTGGGGACTCGCGGCATCCGCCATGATGTTCGTGTCGACGCCGTTCCAGTTCTATGTCGTCCGGTTCCTGCTCGGCGTGTTCGAGGCCGGCTTCTTTCCCGGCGTAATCCTGTACTTCACCTATTGGTATCCGTCGGCGCGGCGCGGGCAGGTGATCGCCACCTTCATGTCGGCGACAACGATCGTGTCCGTGATCGCCGGTCCCTTGTGCGGCTCGATCCTGAAGTATTTCGACGGTGCCGGCGGCCTTCATGGCTGGCAGTGGCTGTTCCTCGTCCAGGGTCTGCCGGCGCTGATACTCGGCGTCCTGGTCTACGTCCTGCTCGAGGACAAGCCCGCGCAGGCCGCGTGGCTCTCGAAGGACGAGAAAGCTCTGCTCGAGGACACCTTCCAGCACGATGAGAAGGACATCGAGAGCGAACCCTCGGGAACGTTCGGGCAGATGCTCAAGGACCCCAAGGTCTATGTGTTGTCGTTCGTCTATCTGCTGCTGCTCGGCGCGACCTACACGATGGTGTTCTGGATGCCGACCCTGATCCAGAGCTGGGGCGTCAAGGATTTGTTCCTTGTCGGTGTTTATGCCGCGATCCCGAATGCCGCCGGCGTCATCGGCATGATCCTGATCGGCCGTCACTCCGACAAGTGGCACGAGCGCCGCTGGCACTATGCCGCCTGCGTCGCGATCGCCGCGTTCGGCCTTTTCATCACGACGATGCTGCAGGGCAACCTCGTCGGATCGATCCTTGCGCTGTCCTTTGCGGTGATCGGCATTGCGTCGGCGACGCCGCTGTTCTTCGCGCTGACCAGCGAATACCTCTCCACCGGTGCCGCCGCCGGCGGGCTTGCACTGATCAGCAGCCTTGGAAACCTAGGCCCGGCCATCAGCCCCTCGATCAACGGCCTGATCGTGCGGAGTACCGGCGACAACATCTACAGCATGTACTTCGTGATGGCGCTCTACGTGCTGTCGGGATTGCTGTTGCTGCTGTCGATGCGGCCTGCGCCCAGTGCGCGCCTGGCGATGGCGTGAGGACGAAACGAGCGGCCCGGCCCGCACGGAGCCGGGTCGCTCGACGCTCCGCGGGAATGCTGCCGGTGATCGAGCGAATATTGGGACACATGCGATGAGGATCGTTCTGCTGGGGCCGCCTGGCGCGGGCAAGGGAACACAGGCGAAGCGCCTGGTCGAGGAGTACGACATACCGCACCTTTCGACCGGCGACATGCTGCGTGCTGCGGTTGACGCGGACACCAGTATCGGACGGAAAGTCAAGGATACCATGGTGAGGGGTGGGCTCGTTCCCGATCAGCTCGTGATCGCCGCGGTGATCGAACGCATCTCGCAAGCCGATGCCAAGCATGGCTTTGTGCTCGACGGCTTCCCGCGAACGATGGCCCAGGCGGTCGGCCTCGACGATCTGCTCGATACCGAGGGTCTTGCGATCGACCATGTCGTCGAGCTCAAGGCCGACGAGACGGTGTTGCTGGACCGGATCGAGACGCGGGCCCGCGAGGCGAGAGCGCAAGGTGGCGCGGTGCGCGCCGACGACAATCACGAGACGCTCAAACTGCGTATCGATGCCTATAACGAGCAGACCGCGCCGCTGGTCGACTACTACCGATCGCGAAACATCCTTCGAACCGTCGACGGACTGCAGCCGGTCGATGCGGTCGCCTTCGCCGTCGTCAAGGCGATCGGCCAGGATCGGTCGGTGATGTGATGCCGGCGACGCAAAGTCGCGACCCTCGGCTGTCCGGCTATCCCGACCGGATCGAGGTGCTGGAGCCATTGCGCAAGTCGCTTGGCGAGGTGAAGGAGACGGCCGACCAGTTCGAGCAGGCCCAGCTGTTGTTGCGGGCGATCGAACGGTTCTCGCGCAGATATGCTGCCGACCGGAACTGCGGCGGTGCACCCGCCGAGCTGGCGCGGCGGCGGCTTGTCGCACGCGCCGTTCGTGGATTGCGCAGAACCGTTCTGGCAACGAAGGGAGGCGCCTCATGTCGGTGAGCGGAAATGAAGGTCAATGCGCGCTGGTGACCGGAGCATCGGGCGGCATTGGGCTCGAGCTCGCGCGCGTGCTCGCGGCCAATGGCCTCAGCCTCGTGCTGCTGGCGCGCAGCCGCGACAAGCTGCAGAAGCTCGCGCGCGAGCTCAAGGCAAGTCATGGCGCCAAGGTGACCATCGTGGCCGCCGATCTGAGCGAGCCGGCGGCGCCGCAGGCGGTGTTCGATTCACTGATGGAAGCCGGCGTGCGGGTCGACCTGCTGGTCAATAATGCCGGCCTTTTGCTCGAAGGACGCGTCGGCGCAATCGGCCTCGACGATCAGTTGCGGCTGCTGCAGGTCAATGTCGTCGCCATGACGGCATTGACCCGTCTCTTCCTCGCGCCGATGCTCGAGCGCAACAGTGGACGGATCCTGAACGTTGCGTCGGTCGCGGCCTTCATGCCGGTGCCGAATCTTGCGGTCTATGCCGCGTCAAAGGCCTATGTGCTGTCGTTCGGCGAGGCGTTGTCGCAGGAGTTGAGTGGCAGCAAGATCACGCTGACGACATTGTGTCCCGGCGTGACGAACACCGGAATGGTCCAGGGCACCAATCTCGGCAACATGCCGAGCATGATGATCATGGATGCGAAGACCGTCGCACAGGAGGGCTACCGCGCCTGCATGGCAGGCAAGCCGGTGCATGTCGCGGGGCTTGCCAACGAACTGGCGGTCCAATGGATCAAGTATCAGCCGAATTGGCTGTCGCGGGCCATCGGCGGTGTGTTCGGAAAGGCCGCACCGCCGAACTGACGTCTCGTGCTCGCCGGCAATGCACGGCTGCACGGGCCATTCTTGACCATCAACAACGGACGCTACCCATGGGACGTGACGAGCAGACCGTCGAACCACCCTCGCTCGCGCTGCTTGCCGCGGAAGGGCGCGGCTTTCTCGACATCCCGGCGCTGATTGCCGTGGCGGCGCCGCTTCTGGCGACCGCGCCGCGGGGGCAACGCCATCCGGTGATGGTTCTGCCCGGGTTGGGCGCCGATGACCGGTCGACCTTGGCCATCCGCTCGTTCCTCGAGTTCCTCGGCTATCAGGTTCATGGATGGGGCCGCGGCCGCAATGTGCGCGCGCCGGATGCTGACCTCGCCGCCGTGGTGGCGCGAGTCCTCGAACTCGAAAAGCAGGGCGGCTCGAAGGTCAGCCTGGTCGGCTGGAGCCGTGGCGGCATCATTGCGCGCGAGGTTGCCCGGCAAATCCCCGCGGCGGTGCGGATGGTCATCACGCTCGGCAGTCCTTTCGCGGCGCCGGGGGCGAGCAATGTTCGCGCGATCTGGCGGCTTCTGACCGGCCAGAAATACCAGCCGCCGACGGCCGAACGGATCAGCCGCCTCGCGCAACCGATTCCCGTGCCGTCAACATCGATCTATACCCGCACCGATGGCGTGGTGGCGTGGCGCGCCTGCCTGGAGCAGGAGGGCGGAGAGTGCGAGAACGTCGAAGTGAACACGACGCATTTGGGGCTTGGCTTTCACGCGCCGGCGCTGTGGGTGATTGCCGATCGGCTCGCCCAGCCGGCGGGTAGCTGGAAGCCGTTTCGTGCGCCTCCGCAGGTCGGAGTCTGGTTTCCGACAGCGACGCGCCGCGATTGAGATCGAAAGGGCGCAGCTGCCTGAGGCTACCGCGCAGCGCTTCCCGGTGACCGCATCTCGGCGACCATCATCCGCAGCAGCTGCATTGCGGCGGGCGGCAGCGTGCGTCCCTGACGGGAGACCACGTGGGTGCGGCCACGATGCAGCAGCGCGTTCTTCATCGGGAGCGCCACCACCTTGGCGGCATCAGCCTCCGTCATCGCAAGGCGCGACGCCAGCGCATAACCAAGTCCGGCGGTCACGTAATGGGCGAGCGCATCGAACGAGGCGGTCGTGAACGCGAAATTGAGGCGAACGCCTTCGCTGATCTCGGCGGCCTGGACATGCTGGCGCAGGCCGAAATTCGGATGCATCGCGGCGCCTGGGTAAGGCGCGAGGTCGGCGAGCCTGAGCGGCCGGCCCAGTTGGGTCAGCGGGTGCCCGCGCGGTACGATAGCCTTGATCGGGTGCGGCTGCGAATGATGCGAGCGCAGCCGATCGTCGCGAGGCGGATTGAACAGGACGCCGATATGCGCGCGTTCTCCCACGACTTGCTGGACGATCTCGTCGGTACTGCCGATGTCGAGGCTGATCGTGATCTTCGGGTGGCTTTGCATGAAGCGGCACAGGCTGCTCTTGGCCAGCCAGTCGACATAACCTTCGCCCGTCACGAGATCGATATGACCCGACTCAACTTTGCGAATGCTGTCTATCTGCGCCAGCAGCGCCCGTCGTTCGCCCTGCTGGCGCTGCAGGTAGGCGGCCAGCAGTTGGCCGGCGTCGGTCGGCGCGACGCCGCGGCCCCGTCGTTCGAGCAGGCGCGCGCCACATTCCTTCTCGAGCAGGCCTAGCGCCCGGCTGACCGCAGAGGCGTCCATGCCGAGCGCGCCGGCGGCGCCGCGCACGGAGCCGCTATTGAGCACTTCCATGAAATAGTGCAGTCGGCGCGGCTCCAGCTTCGCATTCATCGGCATGGTCCTGATCGTTGCAAGTCGCGCAACGAATATTCAATGGCATGGCCATTTATGCAAGTGCGTGAATGTGGGCGCGCGACAACGGATCAGCGTCGGAAATCGTATTCGCGATCCGGGATTGGCCGGCTCGCTCGCGCCCGCAGGTTTCGGCGAACTTCAAGGCGATCCTGCCGTGGCGGACCGTTGAGCCTTGGCGGTTTGGCATGGCGTCGAGACAGGATCGTCTGGATTTTTTCCCAGACGCTTCCAGCCTTCGGAACAGCGAAAACTCGAAGATTCGAACGTGTCGCCTGAAGTCCCGCCAAGATTTCCGACGTGACCGGCGGCGGCCCCTCCCTCGTCGAACCAGGATCGTCTCTTCAAGTCCGTTGCATAAGCAAGGTGTCGCTTGGCGCAGTATCTGTCCGGACTTCGTCTGCAGATCAGCCGCTTGCTCCAATCTGGCGGAACATCTCATGTCGCGCAATCGTGCCTTGACTCACTGAGTGCGGCGAGCAGGGCGCTCCACGCAAAGGTGATAGAAAAGTTGTCCATAACAACACAGACAGATTGTCCGTTGTCGTTCGATGCTCCTTCTGGATCGCCGGCATTGTTGCACACCGGAAATGGTCCATCTATTGCTCGGAACGCTTTCGATCGCGTCACAAAGTTGATTGTTTTGCGATGACAGATATTCGAATACTCACCGCAGAGCCAGGAGCGATCGAAGTGGCTATCTGCGCGCGTTGGCGCGTCAATTCATTTTCAATGCTTCGTACTTCCTTCGAGGAAGAGCTAAGATCATTGCAACAATTTGCTGCCGATCGGAGCCTTGGCGTGCTGCTCGTCGCGAAAGCAGATGGTGCGCCGATAGGCGCCTGCCTTTTGGTTGAGTCCGAGTTCGAGCCGAATCACGATGTCGCACCATGGCTCACAGGTCTGTTCGTTGTCCCCGAACATCGCAATGAAGGAGTGGGCACCATCTTGGTGCGGGCGATTGAGGATCAAGCGCGGCAGCGCGGATTTTCGCGGCTAAACCTCTATACGTCAGAGGCAACCGGCTTCTATGCGCGGCTCGGATGGTCGACCGCCGATCGCACCAATTGGAGGGGCGTCGATGCAACTCTCATGGTTCGAGATCTATGAAGCGACCTCACGGGCTTTGGGTTCGGCAGTCGCGCCACCCTCCTCGAGGCATCGACAATCCGCCGACGGTAGGTGCCTCGGAGAGGCCCCTGGTCCCAACTTGTCCGCCGCAAGGGACAAAATGTCTGCCTTAAAGGCGGCCATCGCGCTCTAATTCATTGAATTTGCGTCGTCTTGGGATTTGGCGTGCTCTTTGCTCTGGGAGTGATCGGGTCAATGATCGTATGGCCGCTCGGTCCGGGTTGATCCGGGCGCGACCATCGTTTGAGGACTGTCAAATGGCGCTCGCGCGAGATCCCGATGGTCAGTATGAGGTTCACCGTCATGGAATCTTTTTCGTGATGTACAAGGATAATTCCGAGGTCACGTGCATGATCGCGCGCCGAGCTCTCAACGTGATGCGCGTTCGGTTTCATCCCATTCCAAGCGCGGAGGAATTCTTCCTTATGCGTCGAGCGCGAATCGAACGCGCCGCCAGCGACAAGTTTGAAAACCGTCAGTCCAGCGCCACCCGCGTGGTTTCGCTCGATCGGTTCGACGTGGATTTCTGAGCCAAACTCAGCTTTATAAATGATGCTACAACTCGACAAAGCGGCCGCGTTCCCTGCTCCGTCACAGGGAAGTCCTCCCGGATACAAAGCATCGATGTCCACAGCGATCAGGTCCGGTTGTTGGACACTCGGCGTGCTCTCGGGCATTTCCCGAGCCAATCCAATTGTTCGATGGTCAAAGTATCTGCTCCGGCCTGCCCGAGGCAGCGAAACTCGGACTAGCGCAGCTTTGCAGTCCGGGCATGAGAAGCAGCCCCGGATGTCGGGGAGGCTGCAATGATCGTGCGCTCCAAGCCCGGCTTCTGGGACGTTGCGTTTGCCGTCAATGGATCGATCTTGCCGCGGATCGCGCCGCATCTGGTCGCGATTGCTCTGATCAGTGTGTTGGCGATTTTTGCTGCCATGGAGCATCCGGGCATCTTCGCGCGCATCAGTGCGGTTCCGTTCACGCTGATCGGCATAGCGCTGTCGGTCTTCATGAGCTTCCGAAACAGCACATGTTACGCCCGCTGGTGGGAGGGACGCGAACTCTGGGGCAAGCTGATCATCGCCAGCCGCTCGTTCGCGCGTCAGATCTCCACCCTCGAAGACGACGACCGGCGCGTCCTGCTCCGCGGCCTGTGCGGCTTTTGCTGCGGGCTAACGGCACGCCTTCGGGGTGAAGACGAAGTGGCGGCAATCAAACCGTGGAGTGAGATCGACGCTGCTTCAGGCGGTCCCAACCCCACCAATGCCGTGCTCAACCAGATCGGGCTGCATTGTTTGATGCTGATGAAGCGGGATCGGATCGAGCCGATCCACTACGCCGTTCTGGAAGGGCAACTCACCGCGCTTTCCGACGTCCAGGGCGGTTGCGAGCGCATCGCGTCCACCCCGGTGCCATTCGCCTATTCGCTGCTGCTGCATCGGACCGCGCTGATCTTCTGCGTGACGTTGCCGTTCGCGCTTGCCGGATCGCTCGATTGGTGGACGCTGCTGCCCGTCCTGCTCGTCGCCTACACCTTCTTCGGTCTCGACGCGCTTGGCCATCAGCTTGAGGCACCCTTCGGGTTGGAGCCGAATGCGCTCCCGCTTGACGCAATGAGACGAGCCCTCGAGCGCGAGCTGCTCGCTCTGCTCGGTGAGCGCGATCTGCCCGCTCCCATGGAACCTGTTCAGAATGTGCTGATGTAATGCTAGACAAGTGGCATAGCGCATGCTGACGGCGCGGTGGCGTCAGGGCTTGTCGCGCAGACGGACGCGACATGCCTCGCGTGGAGGGCGCGACCCCGGCCTGGGGTAGTCTAAGGGTGGCCGGGGCCGCGCTTACTCCGCGCTGGCGTACCGAATGTCATTCAATGCTCAACGGCACGGAAGGTGCCGAAAGTAACGGCTCCCGCCGGAAAGGGCGAAGTGCGCTCTAATCACTCCAACGATTCAGTGTGGGGTGGCGGCGGGTCGCCAGGAAAGATCATTGGACCAGACGTAGATGGCTATGGCTGCCAGACATAAGGCGATACCGATCCAGAAAATGGGAGAATGATGGATTGGTCGCCGATCTCTCAAGGCGCGCTTCATCTCGATTTCCTCATTGGCGCGAACAATCAACGAGTTTCAACTCACGTGAGGTTAAACGAAAGCGGCGTTGAAGTCATTTGTCATCACGTGGCCCACGTCGTTCATTGCGTCAGGCAAATGTCTGTCGGCGCTGAACCCATCCCACGCCCAATAGTAACGCGTTCAGGCTGGTTGGCATCGGCGCCGCGCCGGCGCGGCAGTTGTCGGCGGACAACTTGGCCAAATCTGTCGTGACAAATTGTCCATTGCCGGTAGCCAAGACGGCCTAACTCATTGATATGACGATGCGCTCAGACTGGCACGCCTGTTGCTAACCTTTCCTCGATGCACGTTTCACGGTTGGGAAAAGAAGGAGATGAAAGTGAACTGGGATCGCATCGAAGGAAACTGGAAGGCTGCAAAGGGTGCGCTCAAGGCAACATGGGGGAAGCTGACCGACAACGACATTGATGTCATCAACGGTGACAGAGAGCGGTTGGAGGGCAAGCTGCAAGATCTCTACGGCATTGACAAAAACCAGGTCCGCAAAGAGGTCGACAAGTGGGCCAAGGAAGCAAATTGGGATTGATCCCGATTGATTGACCCCGGCGGATCCATGGCTGCTGCGAAGCAGTATCGATGCCCGATTGTTCGTAGAGCTCGCGCGCAATTGGACGCCGAACGCCATCACAACAGGTCGCTGCGCAGCGCTGATCGGCGGAGTGCGGCTTCAACACTCTCTTGGACTGCGGAGATCTGCGCCTCGACGAGTGTGCCAAGCTACGACAGGATACATGAGGAGATACAATGTCGAAGGACCACGACAAGGCGTCGCACGGATCGCAGGACGCGCGACGTCACAAGATCGATCATCAAACGCGAAACGAGTGGCTTCACAGAGACGCGGGCCTTCAGGATGCGTGGCGTGCTTCCGGCATGACGCGCGACGACTTCATCCGGCACAACGAAGGTCTGATCGACAAGGTGATCGTCGCCAACCTCGATCAGGATCGATAAAGCGAGCCGGAAACGCGGCCCAGCGTGCTGCGGGTGATCTTATTCAGGTCACTCAGCTGAAGACCCTACTGAAGATCTGGCAATTGCGGAGTTGATTTATGTTGGACGGTAAGCCGCGCTTCAAGACGTATCATCATCCCGCCGGCGGTTGGGGTGCCGCCGCAGCGACTGCAAAGATTCTTCTCGAGCAGAGTGTGGTGACGAAGGGATCGCGCGCGCTTCTGTCGATGAACCAGCCCGGCGGATTCAAGTGCTCGAGTTGCGCGTTTCCCGACGCGGAATGCAAGAAAACGCTCGATTTCTGCGAGAACGGCGCCAAGGCGTTGGCGTTTGAGGCAACGAAGTTTCGGGTCACACGAGAGTTCTTTGAACGGCACACCGTGTCCGAACTCATGGAGCGGCCGGACTACTGGCTCGAGATGCAAGGACGTTTGACGGAGCCGATGCGCTACGATTCATCGTCGGATCGCTACGTGCCTTGCAGCTGGGACGACGCGTTCGCCCTGATCGGCAAGCATTTGCGGGCTCTTGAAAGTCCGCACCAGGCCGAATTCTATACATCCGGCCGCACACCCAACGAAGCGGCGTTTCTCTACTCGATATTTGTCCGGGAGTTCGGAACCAACAATTTCCCCGACTGCTCGAACATGTGCCACGAGCCGACCAGCCGGGGCTTGCCGCCCTCGATCGGTGTCGGGAAGGGCACCGTTATCCTCGATGATTTCGGGCACGCTGAAGCGATTTTCGTCATCGGGCAGAACACCGGAACGAATTCGCCGCGGATGATGAGCAATCTAGTCGAAGCGAGCAAGCGCGGGGTTCCGATCGTGGCCGTCAATCCGATGCCCGAACGTGCGTTGGTGCGCTTCGCCGATCCGCAGGATGTCATTCAGATGGCAACGCTCGGTTCGACCAAGATTGCCAGCGAGTTCGTTCATGTCCGCATCGGCGGTGACCTCGCCTTCCTCAAGGGGGTCATGAAGGTCATTTTCGAACGCGAGGAATCCGGCGAGAAGATCGTCGACTGGAAGTTTATCCGCGAGCATACCCTCGGCCTCGATGCGATCCGGGACGACGCGATGGCGCAGACATGGCCGGAATTGGAGAGGGCCTCCGGGCTTGAGGAATCGCAGATCCGGCGATGCGCCGAAATCTACATTCGCTCGCGCGCGACGATCATTTGCTACGGGATGGGGATCACGCAGCACCAGGAGGGGTCGCGGCTGGTGCAGCAGTTGGTCAATCTGCTCCTGCTCAAGGGCAATTTCGGCAAGCCGGGCGCCGGAATATCGCCCATTCGCGGTCATTCCAATGTGCAGGGAGACCGTACCGTCGGGATCGACGAACAGCCGAGCCAGGACTATCTCGATCGCGTTCGCGACGTCTTTGGGTTCGAGCCCCCGCGCGAACATGGTCATCATACCATTGAGTCCGTCGCCGCGATGCAGGCGGGGACGGCGAAGGTCTTCATCGGCCTCGGCGGCAATTTCGTTCGTGCCGTGCCCGATACCGAACGGTCGTACGCGGCGATGCGAAAGCTCGCGCTGACGGTCGCCATTACCACCAAGCTGAATCGCGGACATTTGGTTCATGGTCGTGACGCCTTGATGCTGCCCGTCATCGCGCGTTCGGAGATCATCCGGACGGCAGCCGGTGAGCAGTTCGTGACGATCGAAGACTCGATGTCGAACGTCACCGCGTCTCGCGGCGTGTTGCAACCGGCGAGCCCGCATCTCCTGCCCGAGGTGGAAATCGTCTGCCGGATCGCGCAAGCGACGTTGCCGAACAGCAAGGTCGACTGGAGAAGCTACAGCGAGGATTACTGCTTGATCCGCGACAAGATCGCGGAGGTCTATCCGGAGATCTACAGCGACTTCTCCGAGCGGATCGAAAGCCCGAGAGGCTTTCACCTCGACGTGCCGCCGCGCGAACTGGTCTGGCCGACGCCGAACGGCAAGGCGAACTTTCTGCTTCTGCCGGGTCTGGAAGTGAACGCATCCGTTTCAGATCCCGACATGCTGCGACTGGCAACCATTCGCTCGCACGATCAATTCAACACGACGATCTACAGCAACAACGACCGCTATCGCGGTGTCTACAATGACCGAATGGTTCTGTTCATGAACGCCGAGGACCGCGCGGCGCGAGGGCTCGAGGACGGCTCGGGCATTGCGCTCGAGACGATCAGCGATGATGGCATACAGCGGCGCGTGAGCGGACTGAGGGTGTTGGACTATCCGATGCCGCGCGGATCGGTTGCGGGATATTACCCCGAGCTCAATCCGCTGCTGCCTCTCGACTACTACGACAAGATCAGCGGGACGCCGGCAGCCAAGTCCATTCCGGTGCGAGTTGTTGCCGCTTGATCGGCCGGATGCCGGAGACGAAGTGCCGGGACGCATATCCTGAGGCAAGGAGGGGACATTGCTGGACAATCTCGATGCGGTGATTCTGGCACGTGCCCAGTTTGCGTTCACCGTCTCGTTCCATTTCATATTTCCATCTTTCTCGATCGGGCTTGCGAGTTATCTGATGGTGCTCGAGGCGTTGTGGCTGAGGACGGGGCAAGGCGTTTATGCCAACCTGTTCCGCTACTGGCTGAAGATCTTCGCCGTTGTGTTCGGCATGGGCGTCGTCTCGGGGGTGGTGCTCTCATATCAATTCGGTACGAATTGGTCGGTATTCTCCACGCGAGCCGGGCCGATCATCGGGCCGCTGATGGCGTATGAGGTGATGACGGCCTTCTTTCTGGAGGCCGGCTTCCTCGGCGTCATGCTGTTCGGCATGAGCAAGGTCGGGAAAGGCCTTCATTTCTTCGCAACGTGCATGGTCGCGCTTGGCACACTGATCTCGGCAACCTGGATCATTGCCGTGAACAGCTGGATGCAGACGCCGGCGGGTTTCGCGATCAATGCGAAGGACCAGTTTGTGCCCGCCGGATCCTGGATCCCGATCATCTTCACCGCCAGTTTTCCGTATCGCCTCGTTCACACCGTGATCGCGGCCTATCTGACGACGGCGTTCGTGGTTGGCGGTGTGGGCGCCTGGCATCTGCTGCGAGACCGCAGCAATGCCGGCGCACGCAAGATGTTTTCGATGGCGATGTGGATGGCCGCGATCGTGACTCCGATCCAGATTCTCGCGGGTGATGCCCATGGCCTCAACACGCTGGAACACCAGCCCGCCAAGGTTCTTGCTATGGAAGGGCACTACGAACCCAGCCCCGATGGCGCGTCGCTTATCCTCTTCGGCTTCCCCAGCAACGAGACAGCGCAGGTCCATCATAAGCTCGAAGTGCCTCGCCTGGGGTCACTGATCCTCAAACACGATCCGGATGCACCTTTACCGGGACTCAGCGACTTTCCGCGGGATCAATGGCCGCCGGTACCGATTGTGTTCTGGTCGTTCCGGATCATGGTCGGCCTTGGATTTGCGATGCTCGCTGTCGGTATCTGGAGCCTGCTCGCGCGTTTCCGGGGAATGCTCTACGACTGGGCCTGGTTGCATCGCGCGTGCGTCGTTCTCGGACCGGCCGGCTTTGTCGCTGTGATCGCTGGATGGGTGACGACGGAGGTCGGTCGGCAACCTTTCACGGTCTATGGACTGTTACGAACGGCGGAATCACATTCGCCGCTGGCTGCGCCGGCTGTGGCGGCCTCGCTTGTCGCTTTCGTGCTGGTGTACTTCGCCGCGTTCGGCGCCGGCACCTATTATCTCCTGCGACTGATGGCGAAGCCGCCCGCGCCGGGCGAGAAGGAGCCGCCCAAGGTGCCGCAGCGCGCCGCAGGCATTACGCCGGCGGGCAGTATCGGCGTGCCTCTGACTGCGGCGGAGTGAGGCCATGTCCAGCATCGACCTTACGACCTTCTGGGCTGCGATCATCGGATTTGCGGTGATGGCCTACGTCGTCATGGACGGGTTCGACCTTGGCATCGGAATTCTGTTCCCGAGCTTTGCGGTCGGCGACGAGCGCGACCAGGCCATGAATTCGATCGCGCCGGTCTGGGATGGCAACGAGACGTGGCTGGTGATGGGCGGCGGCGGTCTGCTGGCGGCGTTTCCGCTCGCCTATGCGATCATCCTTCCAGCCACCTATCCGTTGATGATCGCCATGCTGCTTGGGCTCGTCTTCCGCGGCGTCGCCTTTGAGTTCCGCTGGCGCGATCCAGGGCATCGGCCATTATGGGACATTGCGTTCTGGTTGGGCTCCCTGGTGGCCGCCTTTGCGCAAGGTGTTACTCTCGGGGCAATTCTGCAGGGTATCCACGTTGTCAATGATGCCTATGCCGGCGGCTGGCTCGACTGGCTAAGCCAATTCAGCATCCTGACCGGCGTCGCGGTTGTGATCGGCTATGCGCTGCTCGGCGCAACGTGGCTGATCTGGAAGACGGAGGGGACGAGCCAACGTCACGCGCGCCGTGCCGCCTTTTGGCTCGGCGCCGGCACGCTTTTGGCGCTGGGGGCCGTCAGCGCGGTGACGCCGTTTCTCGATTATGACTACTGGCGGCGGTGGTTCGCAATGCCCGGCGTCTTGTTGACGGCCCAGGTGCCGCTGTTGGTGCTGATCTGCGCGGTAACCTTCTTCTGGAGTCTGAAGCGAGAGTTCGAGCGGTTGCCGTTCCTCATGGCGCTGGCACTCTTCCTGCTGAGCTTCATCGGGCTCGGAATCAGCATCTATCCTTACGCTGTTCCACGCGCGATTACGATCTGGGATGCCGCGGCACCGGTCGAAAGCCAGTTGTTCATGCTGGTGGGCGCCTGCGTGATTATTCCGCTCATCCTCGCATACACAGGCTGGGCGTACTGGGTGTTTCGCGGCAAGGCCGGCACCGCAGGGTATCACTGATGCAGGCCCGGCTTCCGCTATGGCAACGGCTCGCGTGGATGGCCGCGATCTGGATCGCAAGCGTTGTGGCGGTCGGCCTCGTCTCGGGCGTGATCAGACAGTGGTTACGTTAAATCAGTTCCGGTCAGCCGGGTCATTTGACCGCCTCGTTTGTCGCGGAGCCGCATGTTCCGTCGGAAAGCACCGCAGTCTCTGGCACGTTCCTGCATGACACATGCTCCGAATAGTGAACTGAGCGCGCTCGGGACAATCGTGCTTTCGTTCTGGCAGCGAAGCGTCTTGGACCTAACCGTCGGACACTTCATGGTTTCGATCGTCATTCTCGCGATCGCAGTGCTGATCCGGCGGCTTTTCAGCCGCTTTATCGTCTCCCGTATCCACTCCTGGTCGTCGAGCAAGGTCGGCCTCAACCGCACGATCGTCGAGGCACTTGCTCCGCCGATTCAGTTTATTCCGATCGTCCTGGCCGTATTTATTATCGGCGAATGCGTGCTGACCAATCAGAGGCTCAAGGATGGGCTCCTCCAGATTGATCGTTCGTTGACCGCATTCACAATCTTCTGGGCACTGTTCGAGGTGATCGGGCCCCTATGCGCGGTTCTGGATGGCCGGACGCCGATCTTCAGCCAGGCCATGATCGGCTGGACGGTCAGGGTCGGACGCGCCATCATCGTGGCGCTCGGTGCGACCGCCGTCCTGGAGGTCTGGGGCATTCACGTCGGGCCCGTACTGGCGAGCTTCGGCCTCGTCGGCGTCGCGGTGGCGCTGGGCGCCCAGAATCTCTTCAAGAATCTGATCTCCGGGATCTTCATCATTGGCGAGCAGCGCTTTCGGAACGGCGATTGGATCCTCGCCGAGGGCATCGTCGAGGGAACGGTGGAAACCATTGGTCTGCGGACAACGAAAGTCCGCCGGTTCGATCAAGCACCCGTATTCGTTCCGAATTCGTATTTGGCGGACAACGCCGTCACCAACTTCTCGCAGATGAGGTTTCGCCGCATTTCCTGGATCATCGGCCTCGATTACAGCACGACGATCGGCCAGCTCCGCGATGTCCGTGATGCAATCGAGGCGTACATCCTCGGCAGTCAAGATTTCGTTCATCCTCCTGAAGCCGTCGCGTTCGTACGTGTCGACAAGTTCAATGAATCGTCGATCGATGTCATGGTCTATTGCTTCACCCGCACCACGGTCTGGGGTGACTGGCTGAAGATCAAGGAGGAGCTGGCGTATGCCATCAAGGCGATCGTGAAAAAGGCGGGATCTGATTTCGCCTTTCCAAGTCAGTCGCTCTACGTGGAGGCCGTCCCGACAGGGATCGAGCTTTTTCCTCACAATACGGCGCCGAGCAGTGATCCGACGAACGGGACGGGGGTGGTGGGCAAGGCCGTTCCGAAAGGCGGCGTGGCATGAATCCCAGCAACATTCTTGCTTCGTGGACGCTCGTGCCGGCGAGTTAGCCTTTCGGCGCTTCGGTCATTTTGTCCCAACGATTCCGGACAAAATGACCTTTCAGCGACATCGATTGCCATAACTGATTGAAATCACGTCGATTGCGGTCTGGCACGTCGATTGCGTTGTCGTCAGTTGCAAGAATGCCGTCGTCTGCATCGCGGGGCACGGCCCATGTGCAGCGAGTCACCAACAACTCAATCTCTGGGCAATTCATCATGGCGCAAACAATTGGAATGCCGGAACCGAGGCGGGCGTTCACGGGATTGATGACCGAAGCGCGAGGGAAGTGGGGTTGGTTCGTCGCCCTGGGCATTCTCTTTATTGTGCTGGGCTTCGGAGCTCTCAGCAATCTGCTGTTGGCGACCATCGCAACGATCTTCTACATCGGCGTCTTGATGATCATCGCGGGCGCCTTTCAGATCGTCCATGCGTTTAGGGTCAAAAACTGGCGTGGGTTCTTTCTTTGGGGCCTGGGAGGCTTTTTCTATGCTGCGGCCGGTACGACAATCGTTCTGGATCCAGCAATCGCTTCACTTGTTTTGACTCTCATATTGGCCGTTTGCACGACCGCGTCCGGCGTCATGCGCCTGTTGCTCAGCTTTAGAGCAAAGGGAGATCGCGGCTGGGGCTGGCTATTTGCCTCTGGACTGCTCACCGCGATCGCAGGATTGGCGTTTCTGTTAGGTTGGCCACTCAACAGTCTCTGGCTGCTTGGCCTGTTGTTGTCGATCGACCTGGTTTTCCAGGGCTGCACGCTGCTTGGTCTGGGCCTGCAGCTCCGCGGTACGCGGTAGACGGCCGGCTCGGGCGAGCGAAGAACGCCGCTTGTCCGGCCGACCTTCAAACGTCATATCAACGGCGAGATAAGAGAGCTGCCATGACTAATAACGGCCCGCCCAACGATCCTCATCACAGCAGACAGATTCACTCACACCGCCCTCAAGGAGGGACTCATCATGCGGAGCAAGGTGTAGAGAAGGTGATGCCTGAGGGCTCTGCAAGGGAAACAACCTCCGGATCGCCAGATGCTGCGGACACGCCGCCAAGCGCCGCAGAAGACGTGCATGAGGCCATTGCGCGGCTCGTGGCGGAGAATGTCGATCTCAAAGACCGGCTGCTTCGGGCGCTCGCGGATGCCGAAAATGTACGCCGGCGCTCCGAGCGTGAGTTGAACGACATGCGGCAATACGCCGTAACCAAGTTCGCGGGCGATATGGTCAATGTCGCGGACAATCTGGAACGTGCGATGTCCAGTCTTCCTGCGGAGCTGCGCGACAGTGCCGGCCCCTTCAAGACGTTTGTCGAGGGTGTGGAGCTTACCGAAAAGGAGCTGTTGCGATCGCTGGAAGCGCACGGCGTCAAGAGGCTCGATCCGGCCGGAAGCCGGTTTGATCCTCACTTTCACGAGGCCATGTTCCAGGTCAAAGATCCGTCAGTGCCAAGCGGCACCGTCACGACGGTCGTGCAGCCCGGTTACGCGATCGGATCGCGTTCGTTGAGGTTCGCGAAAGTCGGCGTCGCGAGCTGAAATGTCCGCTCGCCTCCGGGCGTGCCGCGCGATGGCCTCGATGGCTTTAGCAGTGTCGGCTCGGATCGACTACCTGTGCTTGGGAAACGTCACGGTCATCACGCCGTCGTCGAAATACGCGTTTATCTTATGAGCATCGACTGAACTGGGTAATAGCATCGAGCTCAAGACTCTGATTGTCCGTTCGGCACCACGGCCGTCGTTCACCTGCCGCTCAGCGATGATGGTGAGTACACCACGCTCAACGGACACGTCTATGTCGTTTGCCGTTAGACCATGCAGCTCTGCAACGATTTGGAGTTGGTCATCTGTCTCGTTCACGTTAACATTCAGCATCGTGAACCATCCTGGTTGTACAAGCGACGGCATAGCCCATCGACCGGATCAACCGGCAGCAATACGCGTGCCATCCGCGCGGCAAGTCATATCAACGGCTTAAGGCGTTGATCAGTGAGCCCGCAGACACTTTGCCAAGTTCGATCGGACAAGTTGTCTGATGCGGGTCTGGTGCGAGCGCCATTTGTACGCTCTGGACGTCCTCAAAAATGGCGCTAGCATTGCTCATGCAGGCTGGGGAGGTGTTGAGTGTCGAGCAAGATCGAACAGGCCGCGTCCGAGATCGCTGACGTCCGACTTCTTGTGCAGCGATTGCGTCGCGTTGAGGCGTGGCGACGGAAGCGCTTCGAGCGTGCAGTTCAGGATCTAGACTAAGAAATGGTATTTGATCGATCGAACGTGATCAGGATTGCGCAGCTATACACAGCGGTTTCAGTTCGTCGAAGAGCTCTCGAAGCGGGGGTCGTCAAGCCTTGGCGTGGCTTGCAATAGCGAATGATGGCTTTCGGCTTTCCATGCGTTGAACGGTTGATCGAGCCCGCCATGATCAGATCTTGTCTTGACACCAAGGCGCGAATTCTCCCCCGCCAACAACTGTGCGAGGACATGCCATGAATACCGGCCAGTCATCTTCCAATGCTCCTTCTGGCGATCTTTGGCCGGCTCTGTCCTGCCAGGCCTTCGAGCAGACGCGACATCTTCTCCACATGGTGTTGCAGGCGGTTGGCAAGCTCAAGCTGGCCGGACCTTTCCAGGCGCAATGGGCTGGGGTTCCGCTGTGGCTCGGCGCGAGAGGCCCGACCACAGGTCCGATCCCTTGCGCTGGCGGCGTCTACGAGGTCCGCGCCGACTTCGTCTCGCACGAGTTGCAGTGGTTCACGAGTTCGGGCGGATCGGGACAACTGCCGCTGGGCCCGACATCGGTCGCAGTGCTGGTCGACACATTCCTCGACCGGCTACGTCATGCGGGAATAGATGCTGCCATCACGCTCATGCCGCAGGAAGTGTCCAACCCGATCCCGTTCGACGAGGATAGGCAACAACGCCCATACGAACGCGCGACATGGTCAACGCCTGGTGGCGCATTCTTCTCAATACGCAACGCGTCATGCAGGTCTTTCAGGGAAGGTTCACGGGCAAGACGCAACCCATCGGTCTGATGTGGGGGACGTTCGACATTCGTCTGCCGTTCTATAACGGCAAACCTGCTTCACCGGCGCCGAACGCCGGTTTTGTCCGGCGCAATGCAATGAATGCGGAGTTGATGGAGATGGGGTGGTGGCCGGGTGATCCCTCGTGTCCCAGACCCGCATTCTACTCCTTCACCTATCCGCAGCCGCAAAGTATCGAGAGTGCGAAGATCGGGCCAAGCGCTGCGCGATGGGATGCCGGCCTGGGCGAGTTTCTCCTCGATTACGACGACCTGCGCCTGTCCGGCGATCTGCTTGCCTTCCTGGAATCGACCTACAACGCCGGTGCGACCGCGGCGGGCTGGGATTCCGCCCTGCTGGGCAGCGGTCGTCCGGAGTAGATCTCCGATGGCTGCATGCCCGAAGGCGGATGCATTGTCCATGGATGTGCACAGGCTTCCTTACGAGATGTTTCGGTGCACGTCGCAAACGATCAGGGCGGAGTCCGGGCGAGCCAGTGCGACGAGCGTGAGTCCCGCTTGCTCTGCGCGTTCGACCGCAAGGCTCGTAGGCGCTGAAATGGTGACGAGCATCGGACAGCCCGCGCGAACGGCCTTCTCAACAAGTTCATAGCTGCATCTGGCAGAGAGCAGCAGAAAACCACCGGACGCCGGGATGTCGGACAGCGCCAGCGCGCCGATCAGTTTGTCGAGCGCATTATGTCGACCGACGTCCTCCCGAACACACAGGATTGATCCGTCGGGGCGGCAGAATGCCGCCGCATGTGTTCCGCCGGTGGATCGGCCGAGCGTCTGATGGTGTTGCAGGGCGTTTAGCGCGCCAGCGATGGCTTCCCGGCTCGTGGTGATGCGCCCACGTATTGGCGGCAACGGGCGGAGCACCTGCTGGATATTTTCCAATCCGCACAGCCCGCAGCTGCTCTCCGAAACGCGCCTGCGAGCGCGCTCCAGTGCGATTGCCGTGCCTTCTGCAGGCAAGGTGAGCCGGATGATCCAGCCGCCTTCCGTCTCGTGGACGATGATGTCGCTGAGGTCCCGGACATGCTTGACAAGGCCCTCGGCCAACGCGAATCCCGCCGCGTAGTCGCGAAGGTCGGACGGCGTTGCCATCATCACGGCATAGCCTATCCCACAGACCTCGATTGCGACGGGCGTTTCAACGGGAACAGCACGAACGAGATCGCCGTCATTGCGATCGTTGAACGCAAGGCGTCGTGCCGAAATGCTCAGGGTTTGGTTGGTCATGTCATTGCTCGCGCTAGCCGACGATCTGGACCGTTCGGGTGAACGTTATCGGAAGTCCCGTCGCAACATGCGTGCCACCCGGCCGACTGAACGACGTCAGTAGCTTACGACGTGGCTTCGGTGGATCGACGAACAATTTGTCCAGCGATAATCGACAATCTTTCCATAGCGTCGGTTACAGCAGGACAGACCGAGGCCCGTCACGCGTGCCTAAGCCAATAGACACTTTGTCCGAGGCGCTCCGGACAAAATGTCCGACGTGTCGTGATCTCGCGGCGTAAGTCGTTGAAATCACGCGAGCTGTGATGTGGCACATCTGTTGCTCAACGGTATTGGCGCAGGGACGCAAACCGCACATTGTCGATCAATTAAAAAGTAGAGGAGCGCGACGTGGCAAAGGTGATCGGAATCGACCTCGGAACGACCAATTCTTGCGTCGCGGTCATGGACGGCAAGAACACGCGCATCATCGAGAACGCGGAGGGGGCGCGCACCACACCTTCCGTCGTGGCGTTCACGTCCGATGGCGAACGTCTGGTCGGGCAGCCGGCCCGGCGGCAGGCGGTGACCAACCCGACCAACACCATTTTTGCCGTGAAGCGCCTGATCGGCCGCCGCTACGATGATCCGACGGTCGAGAAAGACAAGACGCTCGTACCCTACAAGATCATCAAGGCGTCCAATGGCGACGCCTGGGTCGAGGCTGAGGGCAAGCCGTATTCGCCCTCCCAGATATCGGCTTTTATCCTGCAGAAGATGAAGGAAACAGCCGAGGCCAATCTCGGTGAGAAGATCACGCAGGCCGTCATCACTGTTCCCGCCTATTTCAACGATGCGCAGCGCCAGGCTACCAAGGACGCCGGCAAGATCGCCGGTCTCGAGGTTCTGCGCATTATCAACGAACCCACCGCGGCGGCACTTGCCTACGGTCTCGACAAGAAGAAGCAGGCCAAGATCGCCGTCTACGATCTCGGCGGCGGCACCTTCGATATCTCCGTTCTCGATATCGGCGATGGAGTGTTTGAGGTGAAGGCGACCAACGGCGACACTTTCCTGGGTGGCGAAGACTTCGACATGCGGCTGGTCAACTACCTCGCCGACGAGTTCCAGAAGCAACAAGGCATTGATCTGCGCAACGACAAGCTCGCCCTTCAGCGCCTCAAGGAAGCGGCCGAAAAGGCGAAGATCGAGCTTTCCACCGTCACCCAGACGGAGGTCAACCTGCCGTTCATCACGGCGGACGCCTCCGGCCCAAAGCATCTTCAGGTCAAGATCACGCGCGCCAAATTCGAGTCCCTGGTCGAGGACCTCGTTCAGCGGACGATCGAGCCGTGCCTCAACGCCCTGAAGGACGCCGGGCTCACGGCCACGGACATTGACGAAGTCGTGCTCGTCGGCGGCCAGACCCGTATGCCGAAGATCCAGGAGGTCGTGCAGAAGATCTTCGGCAAGGAGCCGCACAAGGGCGTCAATCCCGACGAGGTCGTCGCCGTCGGCGCGGCAATCCAGGCCGGCGTCCTGCAGGGCGACGTCAAGGACGTGCTGCTGCTCGACGTGACGCCGCTTTCACTCGGCCTCGAGACGCTGGGGGGCGTGTTCACCCGGCTGATCGAGCGGAATACGACGGTTCCGGCGAAGAAGAGCCAGGTCTTCTCCACCGCCGAGGACAACCAGAGCGCGGTGACGATCCGCGTCTTCCAGGGCGAGCGCGAGATGGCCTCCGACAACAAGTTTCTCGGCCAGTTCGATCTCGTCGGCATTGCTCCGGCGCCGCGCGGCGTACCGCAGATCGAGGTGACGTTCGACATCGATGCCAACGGCATCGTCAACGTTTCGGCCAAGGACAAGGGCACCGGCAAGGAACAGAACATTCAGATTCAGGCATCCGGCGGCCTGTCCGAGAGCGACATCGAAAAGATGGTCAAGGATGCCGAGGCGCATGCCGCGGAGGACAAGAAGAGAAAGGAAGCAGTCGAGGCGAAGAACGCCGCCGAGGCGCTGCTGCATGCAACGGAGAAAACGGTTGCCGAGCATGGCTCAAAACTCGCGGCATCAGATCGCAGCGCAGTCGAGAGTGCCATGTCCGATTTGCGCGAAGCGTTGAAGGGCGACGATGCCACGACGATCAACACGAAAGTGAATGCCTTGCAGCAGCACTCGATGAAGCTTGCGGAAGCCATGCAGAGTTCCTCGCACGCGGCTCCTGGTTCTGCACCGAGTTCAGGCGGCGACAATGTCGTCGACGCCGAATTCACGGAAATCGACGACGACAAGAAGAATTCGAAATAGCACGCCCCTGCAAGCGCGGGCGCGAGCTCGCGGCTACCAGTCGTGCTTTGCGCCGCCGTCGGGACGAAACTCCGGTTCTCAAGTGCTGGAATGCAATCCCGATTGCTTCCTTACTCCAACATCACCAGAAGTTTGAAGGCATCCCGCCTTCGTTTTGTAGGAGCTTTCTTATGCGACGACGTTCGACGGTCCTCACTGCCTTTGCCGGAGCAATGCTGACCGCCCTGGTATCACCCGTGCAAGCCCAGCAGCCCGCCCAAAAGGTGCAGGTCGGCGTACTTGAATGCAAGGGTGGGCCGAGCATCGGCTTTATCGTCGGCGCGGTAACCAATCTGGCGTGCGCCTTGCGGATCAACGGGCTCCCCGAGGACTACTATATCGCCACGATTCAGAAGGTTGGTCTCGATATCGGCATTACCGAGAGCACGGCGCTTGCCTGGTCGGTGTTCGCGCCCGTTGCCCAGCCTGGCCGCGGCGATATCGCCGGGACTTATGTCGGCGTCGACGCGATGGCTGCGGCAATCGTCGGTGTGGGCGGCAATGTGCTGCTGGGCGGTTCGAACAACCGCATCGCGCTGCAACCCCTGAGCGTGCAGGCGGAAACCGGCCTGATCGTCGCAGCAGGATTGGAGAGCATGACGCTGCAGCCGGGTCGCTAGGGGTACCGAAATTGACACCGTTCGCCGCTGCGAACGGTGTCGTGCATCACGCGAATAGCAACGCTTTCTCGCGAAGGTTCTCATATGTTGAAGCGACTGTTGACGACGACATCTCCCGTAGTTCTCGGCGTATTGCTGCTTGGAAGCGCATGCGTAATGCCGGCGGCCGCGTTGTCCGAGGAAGCAGCTTGCTCTCAAGTCACGGCGGTGGAAACGCCGCCGCCGTTGCCTCGATACGAACAGCCCCCTGTGCCTGCGCCGGGCTATCTCTGGTCTCCGGGATATTGGTCGTGGGATGAGGATGCCGGTGACTACTATTGGGTGCCGGGAACCTGGGTGCAACCACCGCGACCGGGCCTGTTATGGACCCCGGGCTACTGGGGGTGGCTTGCGGGAGCCTACATTTTCCACCCGGGCTATTGGGGTGAGCGCGTCGGCTTTTATGGCGGCGTCAACTATGGCTTCGGCTATTCGGGCATTGGCTACGAAGGTGGCCGCTGGGATCGTGGCCAATTCTTCTACAACAGCACGGTCAACAACGTGCGGAGTGTGACGATTAGAAACGTCTATCAGAAAACCGTCGTCGTCAATGAGACGGTGAACAACGTCAGCTACAATGGCGGACGAGGGGGCATCGAAGTTCGTCCGACCGCTGCGGACAGAGCCGTCGCCAAGGAACAACATTTCGCACCCACGCCGTTGCAACGCAAACACGTCGAGGTCGCGAGCCACGACACCCGTCTGTTCAACAGGGCAAACGCTGGCGCACCGCCCGTGATGGCTACGCCACGCCCATCGATCCTGAACGGGCGGGACATTGTTCGACCACACGCGCCCGCCGAGGTCATGCCGTCGAATACGGAAAAACATCGACCCGAAGGGCTGAAGGGCGCGCGTCCCCAGGACCCCTCGCGGCAGCGGCTCGAAGACGCTCGACGTCCAGCGGAGGGGCCCGCGCCGGCGCGCAAGCCGCCAGCGGATGAAGCCGGAAAAGCCGCACCTCGCGAACTTGAACTTGAGCGTGAACGAACGCCGCCGCCTGAGGCAGCCCGGAGAGCTCTTCCTCCGGAAGAACGAAAGCGTGAGGACATCCGCGTGCCGGAAGCACGGCCAGAGTCCACACCGAGGCCGGAGCCTCGCCCCGAACCCATGGCTCGTCCGGCGGCGCGGCCGGAAATCGAAGCCAGACCTGCCGCACCCGCTGCGAGAACAGAACCGCAGAGGGAGGAAATGGGAGCTCCTCCGCGCCGCGGGTCCCCGGAGCAGCAGCGTTCCGGTGAAAGACCCGAGGAGCGGCGTCCCGAGCAACGCTAGGCGTGACGCGGACGATTCTTGTCAGGCAAGCGGTGCCTGGAACATCGTTAAGAAAGGCGTGCAGAGGTTGGAAGGCGATGACAACGAGTCTCGGAGGCAATGGACAACTCGACGACGGCAAGCCGCGTCTAACGGACGACGACATCGTGCGGGCGCAGCTGGGTCCGCGCGGTGTTCCTGGAGCACCGGATCCCGCACGAATGACGCCTCAGCAACTGAAGAATTACCCCAAATACGTGGATCCCGGTCATGTTGAATAATCGGGACCCGGCTCGCGGCCGTTCCCCGCTACGGGAAAGGCCGATCTCTGCCATCTTCAAGTCGGGAGCGGCAATTGGCTAAGAACCCGTACGATGTGTTGGGAGTGTCCTCCTCAGCTTCGGCTGCCGAGATACAAAAGGCCTATCGCAAGCTTGCGAAGAAGCTGCATCCTGACCTCAACCCCGGCGACAAGGCTGCGGAGGAAAAGTTCAAAGAGGCGGCCGGCGCCTATGACCTGCTTAGCGATGCCGACAAGCGCAAGCGCTTCGATAATGGTGAGATCGACGCGACGGGAGCTGAGCGGCCGCAGCATCACTTCTATCGCGACTACGCCGATGCTGGAGACCCGCATGCTTACACGAGCGGGGCCGGCTTTGCCGACTTCATGAATTCGGACGATGCGCTTGCCGAGCTGCTAAGGCGCGGGCAGCGCGCACGCGCAAACCGGCGCGGTGAAGATCTCCATTATCGCCTGCCTATCGAGTTCGTCGAATCGATCAGCGGTGCAACCAAGCGAATCACACTGCCGGATGGCGGGACGCTGGAAGTGAAAATTCCCCCGGGCCTGGTAGATGGGCAGGTTTTGCGCTTGAAGGGCAAGGGAGCTCCCGGTGCCGGCAAAGGCGGACCAGGCGATGCCCTCATCGAAGTCGAGGTCATGCCGGATCGGCGCTTCATGCGGGACGGCGACAACATTCTGCTCGAAGTGCCGATCTCGTTGACCGAGGCGGTTCTGGGCGGTCAAATCCGGGTGCCGACACCGACCGGTGATGTTACGATGGCGGTGCCGAAGGGATCGAACACAGGCACGACACTGCGCCTCAGAGGAAAGGGCGCCCCGCGCCGAGGGGGAAGTGCCGGAGACGAATTGGTGAAGCTGACGATCGTCCTGCCGAAATCGCCGGATCCGGAATTGGAAGCGTTCGTCGAGAACTGGGCCAAGGGGAGAGAGTTCGATCCGCGCGAAGGCACCTTGTGATGACCCTCAACAAACAGGAATTTCTGATCTCGTCGGGACTGCGGGTGCAGACACTCGAGTTCTGGCTGGAGCAACGATGGCTGATTCCAACCGAGGCGGCTTCAGGCGCGCAATTCTCTGACGCGGACGTCGCCCGCGCGCACCTGATCCGCGATCTCAAGAGCGATCTAGGTGTCAACGATGAGGGGATCCACGTCATCCTCCATCTCATCGATCAGCTGCATGGTGTTCGACAGGCTTTCGCGCTGATGCGTACCGCACTTGACGACGATTCACGAACGGTTTGACAGAACGGGTGACCACGGTCGATCGGGGGACAGGCATTAGGGAGCAGCTATTCGATGGAACGCACGCTCGGCAACGGACCGATTGTTGGCTTGGTGCTTGAGGCCCTGGTCCGCACGCTCCTCGTGAGAACGTCTTGTCGTCCGATGACGTGTGGGCCTTGCTCCTTGAGGCGGCGACGTGCCTTGACGTTGACGGGGACCCGCAAACGCCGCAGGCAGCGAAGATCATGGTCGATGAGGATCTGGCGCCCGTCTTCCTTGGTGACGACAAGAAAGCGTCGATCGATCCGCACTTTGGGAAGTCCTCGTTCATCTCGACACCGACCGAAGAAAAGTAACCCGCGCGCGAGCGTTAACGCGAGCGCGCCGTCGCCTTGGAGAACAACCCCAGAGATGGGTGGGGAACACTATGCCAACGTCTTCTCTATCGCCGAATTGACGGTCGCGGACAACGGCTTCAAGCGCTGGCTTGGGCATCCTGCGATGTTCGCGATCCAGCCGAGGAGCGGAATGGCTTATGGCCTGGCGTGGCCTGTGGTAGGCATACTGTTTTGCCTTCGCTTTTTTCATGGCGCTGGAGAAGGCCATCGCCCTGCGTTGAGATGGTGGTCGTCAAGAGCGGTGTCGGGAGAGATATGAATGTCTGAGGAAACCCCGCGTGACGTTGCCGAACCGGTGGTCGACCCGGAATTTGGACCTTGGCTTGCGCAAGCCTCGATTCTTGTCGTTGACGACGAACCCGGCATACGCAATTTCCTCGTCAAGCTCCTGCGACCTCGCTGCAGGCTGATCGAGGAGTCCGCGGACGCCAGGGATGCGTCGCGGAAACTCGATGGGCAGCATTTCGACGTCGTCATCCTTGACAATGTCATGCCTGGAAAGAGTGGCCTGGATTGGCTTGCCGAGCAGCGAGCGATCGGGTTCTTCACCGATGTCATCCTTATGACCGCCTATGCTGATCTTGATACAGCAATTGGCGCACTGCGCATCGGCGTCATCGATTTTGTGATCAAGCCATTTCGATCCAATCAATTGCTGAATGCGGTTGCGCGTTGCCTTGACCGGGCGAGACTGCAGCGGGAGAATTTCGTACTGCGCCATGAGCTGAAGTCGTCCTCGCAGCAGCTGTATCTGCGAAACAAGCTCCTTGGGGCATCCGCAGCAATTCAAAAGGCACGGGAGACTATCGCCCGGGTGGCGCCGTTGCCGACGCCGGTTCTGTTTACTGGCGAGTCCGGAACAGGCAAGGAGGTTGCCGCTCGATCGCTCCATTCGCTGTCCAACCGAGCGGACAAGCTGTTCGTGCCGGTCAACTGCGGCGCAATCCCTTCAGAAATGATCGAAAGCGAACTCTTCGGCCATGTGAGGGGGGCATTCACCGGCGCAGGGAAGACCCGAGAGGGTCTTTTTATGTTCGCGCAAGGCGGCACTCTTTTCCTGGACGAGATTGGCGAGCTCCCCTACCATCTGCAAAGCAAGCTGTTGCGTGTGCTTGAGGATCGTCGGGTGCGTCCCGTCGGCTCGGAGCGAGAGGTGCCGATCGACGCCCGGTATGTCTTCGCGACCAACGCCGATCTGCAGAAGCGGGTTGCAGCCGGCACCTTTCGCGCGGATCTCTATTTTCGCATCAACGTCATGCAGATCGATCTTCCGTCCCTTCGGGAGCGCGATCAGGATGTGCTCGAGCTCGCCGATATCTTCATGCGTGAGATTTCCGATCAGCTTGGTATGCCGCGCGTTCCAATCGACGTCGGAATGCGTACCTTCCTTTTGCAGTACGATTGGCCAGGCAACATACGGGAGCTGCGCAATCTGATTGAGCGGACGGTGATCCTCGGTGAATTCCGGGAGGACTATCTCAAGTCACGAGCCGAAAGATCGACCAGTGATGTCACACTCGCCGATGTGGAGCGGCGACACATCCTTTTTGTGCTTCGCGAGTCGAGAGGCGACCGTGAGGAAGCGGCACGCCGTCTCGGCATCTCGCGCAAAACGATCGATCGCAAATGCGCAAGTTGGCAACTCTGATAACGAGTTTTTCTCCAAGGGCCTCCGTGCGGTATCGCCTGCTGGCGATGGCACTCTTGCCGATGCTCGTCATTCTTCCGTTGCTTCTTGCGATCAGCATTTATCGCTGGAACGTGAGGTTCGACGCAGTATTGACGTCCAAGGTCCATGACGACCTGACGATCGCCAGGCAATATCTCGGACGAATTTTCGAGAACACGGAGGACTATCTGGTATCGTCGGTGAATTCCGCGCTCTTTCAGTCGATTGTGCAAACCCCGGGCTATGAGCGTGGTGCCCTGAGCGATTATCTCAAGGACATCGCGCAGGCGCGCGGCTTCGATTTTCTCTACATTATCGCTGACGATGGCGCGGTGATCGCGAGTGAATATCAGATGGCGGCCGCGCCACGATGGAATTGGCCCGTCATCAGCTCGGCGCTTGAGGGACGGGCACGAACCGCGATTGATGTGTTTCAATCCATGGAGCTCGCGGCGATCTCCGCCGATCTTGCGAAGCGCGCTCAGATCGACATCGTCGCGACACCCGGAAGCGCGCCGACCACGCGGACGCAGGAGAGCCGGGGGCTGGTACTGCAATCGGCGACGCCGGTTTCGCTGCCGAACGGACGAAAGGCCGCGTTGGTCGGTGGAATGCTGCTCAATCAGAACCTCGCCTTTGTCGACACGATCAATGATCTGATCTACTTCGGGGCGGGTTTGCCGGAAGGCAGTCGCGGGACCGTGACGCTGTTCCTCGATGATGTGCGTGTCAGTACCAATGTGAGGATGTTCGAGGGGCAGCGTGCAATTGGCACGCGCGTCTCTGCGGAAGTTCGAGATGCGGTTCTCGATCGTGGCCAGACTTGGCTTGATGGCGCATTCGTCGTCAACGACTGGTACATCTCTGCCTATGAGCCGATCCGTGACAGCTATAATCGTCGCGTCGGAATGCTCTACGCCGGCTATCTTCGGCAACCGTTCACCGCAGCGAAGCGTGGTACGGTTCTGGAAATCGCGCTGGCATTTGTCGTCGCGGTTGCGCTGACTGTTCCGCTGTTCTTGACGTGGGCGGCAAGTATCTTCCGGCCTCTTGAGCGGATGACGACAACGATTTCGAAAGTGGAAAGCGGCGAACTAGGCGCACGAACGGGACCCGTCGATGGGCGCGACGAGATCGAGCAGGTTGCGGTTCATCTGGATCGACTGCTCGATCAGATCCACGAGCGCGACGCCCAGCTGCGGCAATGGAACCAGGAGCTCAACCAGCGCGTCGAGGAGCGCACAAACAAGCTCCTGCATGCGAACCAGCAGCTCGAAGCAACAACCAGGCAGTTGATCATGTCCGAAAAGCTCGCTGCAATTGGCGAAATCACCGCTGGTGTAGCCCATGAGATCAACAATCCCATCGCGGTGATGCAGGGCAACCTGGAGATCATCAGGGATATGATGGGCGCCAGGGCCGACGAAGCAAAAACGGAGTTTCGGCTCATCGACGAGCAGATGCATCGCGTCAGTGAAATTGTGACGAGGCTTCTGCAATTCGCCAAGCCACAGGAGTATGCCGGCTTTACCGATCAATATGATCCAGCCGTCGTCGTCACCGACACGTTGCCACTCGTTCAGCATCTGCTGAACAAGACAACGATCAGCGTCGAAACGGAATATCACGCCTCACGCCTGGTCTCAATGAATCGCACTGAATTGCAGCAGGTGCTGGTCAATCTCCTCGTCAACGCAATTCACGCGACGTCCGGAGGCGGGCGTTTGACGATTCGAACCTTTGATCGGGATGAGGGCAGGCGCCGTGGCGTCATGATCGATGTGACGGACACCGGCGGCGGTATGACGCCGGACGTGATGCAGCGGATCTTCGATCCATTCTTCACCACCAAGAGGCGGGAGGGAACCGGCTTGGGGCTGTCCATCAGCCAGATGCTTGTAACCCGCCAGGGTGGTAAGATTTCCGTTGAGAGCGAACCCGGCAAGGGTACGACATTTACGGTCTGGCTGCCTGCGGAGGACTGATGGCGACCGAAGAGCCGGTGACATTTCGTCCCGCTGCAAAGACAAATTGTCCATCGGCCCCTGGCCGCGGTCATCAAGCGATTGATATCGCGTGAAGCCTCGCTTGGCATGGCTGTTGCTGGAATCGCCAAGGGCGGCAGGAGCTTCAACCGCGTGCAACAATGAGTCTGAGGTCAAGGAGACGCAGCAATGCCACGTCATCATGGGAAGATGCCCCCTGTTCCGCCGGCCAACCGTAGCCCGAAGGGCACCGGCGGTGACCCCGAAGTCAAGAAAGATACGTCGTCGAAGAAGCGCGAAGACAACTACGCGGAACAGGGTGATACAGCAAACATCCGCGAGAACACCACCAACGAGGGCTACTTCCAGGGACACCGCATCAAATGATGCCAGGCAGGCCGATGTTTTCCGGCCGTTGGTGACACCTCCCAGCCTGGTGTGAAGAGCGAGGAGCTCCAGAAATGAACGTTGTGTCCAACCAGCAGCTATCGAAAGATATGCAGGCCAAGGCGCATCTGCTCATCAATCAGGTCGGTCTCATGCCGCAGGCACAGGATCGGCCGTTGGAAGCGGACGACCTGCTCTTTTATATCAGTGAGACGACGATGCCGATGGCGGCCTTTTTGCAAAACCACGGGCTGTTCATGGACGATCAGGGGCTGCATTTCGACTTTTCGCAATTCGATGCCATCCGCGAGGTCGCCGTCAAAGTCGTTGCTGAGCATGACGCTGGAAAGCTGGACGGCGTGTGGAAGCAATTCGATCTCTCTACCGACGATGACGCCGACTACAATGGCGAGTACATCCTGCTTGCCCTTGCCGCCCTCGCGATCATGTATGGTCAGGGGAACTAGGCGAGCTGGGCGCCCCGCCCCGCTGTACCAGCGGCAGGATCGCGAACGAGGAGATGCCTGATGACGCTGATTGAACTGGCTGATGCGCTGGAAAAGGGTAAGCGCGATTTTCCGCGCACGTTGTCGGCCGCGATTTGACGGATGGCCTTCGTATCGGGGCGATGCTGAGCCGTTCAGGCAGTGGCCGCTTTGGGGAAGTTGAAGGGCAACAGGTCAGCGATATCGGCGTTGTCCACGCGCTGAGGCAACTCGGTGAGCACATGGCGCAGCCATGTTAACGGCTCGACACGTGAGGCGCGGCAGGTCAGCATTAGGCTGTAGACGACGGCGCTGGCCCTGGCTCCGTCGACGGTGTCGCTGAACAGCCAGCTTTTTCGGCCGGTGGCAAAAACCCTGATGTCGCGCTCCAGAAGATTGTTGTCGATCGGCATCCTGCCATCTTCGGTGTAACGCGTCAGATAGTCCCATTGGTTCCGGGTGTAAGATACGGCGTCGCCAAGCTTGCTGTCCGGCAGGACCTTCGGGGCGATTTGATCGAGCCATTCCTTGAGGGCGTTCAGGACAGGAATGCTGTGTTGCTGGCGGAAGCGACGGATGCATTGATCCGGCGTTTCGTCTCTGTCCGGTTTCTCGTCCCGCGCCTGCCTTTCAACCCGGTAGAGCTGCTCGAAGAACCGCAGCGCCTGCTCGGGCGGCCCGCCGCCCTTCTTTCTCGCTTTGAGGGCGTCGACAAAACGCCGCCGGGAGTGGGCCATGCATCCAATGTGGGTGGCCCCTTCCAGCGTGCGCCATGCGCTATAGCCGTCACTCATCACGATGCCACGGTAATCGCCGAGGAAGACCTGCGGGTGGATTTGGCCGCGGCCCGGCTGATAATCCAGAAGAACGATCGGCTCGTGACTATCCTTGCCGCTGCGATACGCCCACATGTACGATGTGCTGGTGGCCGCTTTGTCCTTCTCCTTGAGGACCTGAACCGTCGTCTCGTCGCCATGGATGAGAGGCTGCGATCTGAGCCGCAGCTTCAGGGCGTCATAAATGCGATGCAGATGCTTCTCGCTCGAGCCGATCACCCAGTGGCCCAAAGCGCCGCGGCTGACAGGAACGCCTGCGCGTTCGAAGGCCTGCGCCAAGCGGTAGAGCGGCGTGCCGTCGACATATTTGTGAACCAGCGCGAACGCCAGCGTCGAGGCCGTGGCAACGCTGCCCGGCAACGGCTGCGTCGGCATCGGCGCGGTCACGACAGGGGCGTTGATCCCGGTGCGATCGCAATGGCGGCAGGCATATTTGAAGCGCACATTCTGTAAAACCTTCGCCTTCACCTCGATATGAAGTTGCTCGGTGACAGCCTCGCCCATGCGATGCATCTGGCCACGGCAGCAAGGACACGCCTTCTGATCGTCGGGCAGGTCATACTCGACGCGCTCGCGCGGCAGGTTTGCCGGCAGCGGCCTGCGGCCGCGCTTCTTTCCCGTCGTGCTTTCGACCGATGGCAGACCCGTGTCCGGAAGTTCGGCGGTATCGTTCGTTTCGCTGCCGGCGTCATCCTCATCGGCGGCCTGCTCGGCTTCATTGAAGAGACGGTCGACGTGCTTTTCGCTGCGCGGCGCAAAACGATGCAGGCGTGCCAGCGCCAGTTCTTCCTCCAGCTTGACGACGCGCTCCGTGAGCTGACGATTCTCCGCCTCCAGCGCGGCAATGCGCGCCAACAGCACCTCGACACTCGGATTGCCGGTTCGATTCATCGGATTCTTGAATCTGAACCGTTCCGACGCGTCAACCGCTCAACTCAAGAGCTCAGCCGGCAACCTGATATTGCCGCACCGGATGACGGACCATCGCATCGATATCGATGCCGTCGAGGATCCAGTGCAACTGCTCGGTCGTAAGCCGGACGACCGCCTCCTGGCGGCGCGGCCATCGGAACTTGTCCTCGGTCAGCCGCTTCAGGACCAGCACAAAGCCGGACCGGTCGAAGAACAGCAACTTCATCCGGTCGCAACGGCGATTGCAGAACGCAAAAACCGCCGGCACAAACGGATCGAGCGCCATCGTCTCCTGAACCAGAACCGCAAGGCTGTTGATGCCAGCTCGGAAGTCGATCGGCTCACGGTGCAGATAGACCTGCAGGTCACCGCCCAGTCTGAACATGGCCCAGGGCTCCAATGATCGCCGTCAATGCATCCACATCCCCGCATTCCAGCGCGAGCTTCACGCCATTCGGCAGCGACGCGCTCACTTTGGCCGGAGAACAAAAAGCTGGAGACCCCTTGGATTCCGACCCACCCACTTCATCGCAGGTCGCCGGCAAATCCACCGCCTCCACACTGCCTTGCCGCGACAAACCCCGCTCGGCGGCCCCCTCAAGGTGAACCGGGATGAACGCCGAGGGTGACGACGACGGCGCCGACCTGGCCGCGGCGTCCTTCTTGATCCACTTCCGAAGCAGGTTCGCGTTGACCCCATGTTCGAGTGCAAGTCTCGAGACCGAAACGCCAGGCTCAAGGCAGGCCGCCACAAGACGCTCCTTCGATGTCGTCTCAAAGCGCCGGCGACCGTTCCGACCAACAAGCCTGACACGCAGTTTCTGACCATCGTCGCTCATCATGAGGTGTCCACCTATTTAAGTGGACACCTCATGCATCAGAGCACTCAAAACCAAAAGGTGCGGGGAAATTCGCGCTTACGGAAAAGGTTGACGAGGAGGCGTTTGCCTCAATGCTGTTGGAGTACGAGCTCAATCACGATGATGAGCCCAAGGTCGTGAAGACGATGATCGTCGAGGCGCTACGTTTTGCGGACGCGCACGGATTTCGTGCAGCCCGGCCGTCACTCGATGAGGCCGACTAGTCGCGCCGTCGTCTCGATGTGTTGTTCCGAAACGCTTCCAGAGCTCGCTTAAAGAGCTCATACCGGAACTTTGCGTCCCTTAGCCCAATCTAGCGAAATAGCCGGCCATGGCCGACGTAGGTGAATGATCGACGCAGCCTCATCTGGGCGTGCCGGTTCTTGGAAGGCTAGACGTTCTCGAGGGTTATCGCCGATCGCCCTCATCGATTTCGATCCATATCGGACGGTAGTTTTGACAGGCAATCTTTCACCCTCAGTCTGGTGAGTAGTGCCCCAAAGCGACACGCAGGACATTTTGTCCGTTTTGCTTTCGACAAGTTGTCCGATAGCGCTTCCCTCCTACGACGCAACTGATTGATATCGTAGAGCTTCCGATGTGGCACATGAGTTGCTCAGGATTGGGGGCCGCAGCGGCAACGACAATCCGTCACGTACTGCCGGCCTCCGGCCCGATATCGGCAAGGATCGCACTTTGGCACCGCCGTTCACCCCCGAGAGAGGACCCCATGGCGTTTCATCCGTTGCATGACTGCGTTCTGCTCGGAAGAACCGAGGTCGAAGAGAAAACAGCCGGTGACATCTGAACCACGAGATCCACGGCGACGCGCGTTTGTCGCAAGCACCAGGCGGTGCGCCGTCGCGAATGTTCTCTCCAGAGGAGATGTCCATGTCCTTCACGCTTCCTGATCTGCCCTACGCGCATGACGCGCTCGCTCCCTACATGTCCAGGGAAACGCTGGAGTATCACCACGACAAGCACCACGCCGCGTATGTCAATGCGCTCAATGCCCTTATCAAAGGCACCGAATGGGAGGGAATGAGCCTGGAGGATGTCGTCATCGGCTCCTTTGGAAGCAACGTTCCTGTATTCAACAATGCGAGCCAGGACCTGAACCATACCTACTTCTGGAAATGGATGAAGCCGCACGCCGGAAGCGCGCTGCCGGGAATCCTGGAGCGGCAAATCAAGGCGGACTTCGGTTCGATCGAGAAGATGAAAGAGGAGTTCGTCGCCGCCGGCGTCGGGCAGTTTGGCTCTGGCTGGTGTTGGCTTGCAGTGCAGAACGGCAAGACAATTGTTATGAGAACGCCCAACGGCGAGAATCCGCTCGTCTATGGTGCAAAGCCCATACTGGGCTGTGACGTTTGGGAACACTCCTACTATATCGATTACCGCAATCGAAGGGCCGATTACATTAGGGCGTTTCTCGAGCACCTCGTGAACTGGGAGTATGTCGAGGATCTCTTCAAGAGGGCAGCGTGACCGATGAAGCGCATATCGACTGGCACAACCGGACGCTTCACGCTCGTCGTGAAGCCCGAACATCTGGCCAACCGGTTCAAGGACAGCATCCTGCCGCCGGTGTTGGCGACACCGGTCATGATCATGGCGATGGAGAATGCTGCCCTCAATGCCGTTCGTGATTATCTCGAGCCGGGCGAGAGCGTGGTCGGCACCATGGTCAACGTGCAGCATCTTGCTGCGACTGTGGTTGGACAGACGGTTACCGCCATGGCCGAAGTCACAGCGGTCGACGGCCGCCGGATCGCATTTTCCGTCCGCGCCTCCGATGAAATCGAGGAAATTGGCAAGGGGACTCACGAGCGGATGGTCGTTGAGCTCGCCAAACTGAGAAAACGCCTTGACGAAAAGGTCGCGCGATCCGCGGCCACCCGCGCCACGCCGCGCTGAGACCGGGGCGCTTCATACTGCAGTCGTCTAGAGCCGGAATTGATCATCAACCAGGGGCAATAGCCATGTTCGACCTCATCGTCCATCCCACCGAGGGCAAAGCCGAAGGAATCAGGCAGAAGCTTCCAGGCGCGCGACACGCTGCGCCGACGCCTGCCGGATCGTAATTCCGTTCCTGACCATTGACGACAGACCGCGCGTTTGAAAGGCGGCTTCATGAATCCCGAAAAATTTACTGACCGCACGAGGGGCTTTATCCAGTCGGCGCAGTCTCTGGCAACACGGGAGGGTAACCAACAGTTCACGCCTCTCCATGTGCTCAAGGTGTTGCTCGACGACAACGAAGGCTTGGCCGCCGGTCTGATTGATCGGGCGGGTGGAAACTCGCGGGCGATCCTGCACGCGACGGAAGCGGCTTTGGCAAAACTGCCGAAGGTGTCCGGTTCAGGTGCGGGACAAGTTTATATGGCGCCCGACACCGCGCGCCTGTTCACCGCTGCGGAGGAGCTAGCGGAAAAGGCGGGCGACAGTTTCGTCACCGTCGAACGCCTGCTGCAGGCCTTGTCCACGGACAAGAGCAGCGAAGCGGCGAAGATCCTGGCGCAAGGCGGCGTCAATGCCCAGGCTCTTGGCACCGCGATCGATTTGCTCCGGAAGGGCCGCACCGCAGACAGCGCGTCAGCCGAGAATGCATATGACGCACTGAAGAAGTACGCCCGCGATCTGACGCAGGCCGCGCGTGACGGCAAACTCGACCCGGTGATCGGTCGCGACGAGGAGATACGTCGCACAATCCAGGTGCTGTCGCGCCGCACCAAGAACAATCCGGTTCTGATCGGTGAACCGGGTGTCGGAAAGACCGCCATCGTCGAGGGGCTCGCCTTGCGGATCGTGAACGGCGATGTTCCCGAGAGCCTGCAAGACAAAAAGCTGCTCGCGCTCGACATGGGCGCGCTGATTGCCGGTGCCAAGTATCGCGGCGAGTTCGAGGAACGATTGAAGGCCGTGCTCTCCGAGGTGACATCCGCGGATGGTGGTATCATCCTCTTTATCGACGAGATGCACACGCTCATCGGTGCTGGCAAGACAGACGGTGCGATGGATGCTTCCAATCTCCTCAAACCCGCGCTGGCTCGCGGCGAGTTGCACTGTGTGGGTGCGACCACGCTCGACGAGTACCGCAAGCATGTCGAGAAGGACGCCGCGCTTGCCCGCCGTTTCCAGCCGGTCTTCGTGTCGCAGCCCACGGTGGAGGACACGATCTCGATCCTGCGCGGCCTCAAGGACAAGTACGAGCAGCATCATGGCGTACGGATTTCGGACGCCGCGCTGGTCGCCGCCGCAACGTTATCCAACCGCTACATCACCGACCGCTTCCTTCCTGACAAGGCCATCGATCTCGTCGACGAAGCTGCCGCACGGCTCAAGATGCAGGTCGACTCCAAGCCGGAGGAACTGGATTCGCTCGACCGCGAAATCGTGCGTCTCAGGATCGAGCAGGAGGCACTCAAGAAGGAAAGCGATGCCGGGTCGAAGAGCCGTCTGAAGACGCTCGACGGGGATCTGGTCGATCTCGAGAAGCGCTCCGCCGACATGACGACGAAATGGCAGGCCGAAAAGAGCAAGCTCTCGGACGCCCAGAAGATGAAAGCGCAACTCGAGCAGCTTCGTACGGAACTGGCGAACGCGCAGCGAAAAGGTGAATACCAGCGGGCAGGCGAGCTGTCTTACAGCACGATTCCCGAACTGGAGAAAAAACTGGCTGCCGTCGAGGCCAGCGAGAGCAGTTCGATCAGCGAGACGGTCACGGCCGACAATATCGCCCAGGTAGTTTCGCGCTGGACCGGCGTTCCCGTCGACAAGATGCTCGAGGGCGAGCGGGAGAAACTCCTCCAGATGGAGGAGATGATCGCCAAACGCGTTGTCGGACAGACACAAGCGGTTCGTGCCGTGTCAACGGCCGTGCGACGGGCCCGCGCGGGATTGCAGGACCCGAACCGGCCGATGGGCTCGTTCATGTTCCTTGGCCCGACTGGCGTCGGCAAGACGGAACTGGCCAAGGCCCTTGCGGAATTCCTGTTCGACGATGAGCACGCCATCCTTCGCATCGACATGTCGGAGTTCATGGAGAAGCACTCGGTCGCACGGCTCATCGGTGCGCCTCCGGGCTATGTCGGTTATGACGAGGGCGGCGTGCTCACGGAAGCCGTGCGGCGACGACCCTATCAGGTCGTCTTGTTCGACGAGATCGAGAAGGCGCATCCGGATGTGTTCAACGTGCTGCTGCAGGTGCTGGACGACGGACACCTGACCGACGGCCAAGGGCGGACAGTGGATTTCCGCAACACGCTCATCATCATGACCTCAAACCTCGGGGCGGAATACCTCGTCAATCAGGTGGAAGGCGAAAAGACGAGTGCCGTTCGCGACAAGGTGATGGAGATGGTCCGCGCGCATTTCCGGCCGGAATTTCTCAACCGCATCGATGCGATCATCTTGTTTCAGCGGCTGCAGAAGAACGACATGGGCCGAATCGTCGACATTCAGTTCGCGCGTCTCCGCAAGCTCCTCGACGATCGCAAAATTACACTGTCGCTCGACGCCAAGGCCCAAGCCTGGCTCGCCGAGAAGGGCTGGGACCCCGCCTATGGCGCCAGGCCATTAAAGCGGGTCATCCAACGATATGTACAGGATCCGCTGGCCGAAATGCTGCTCGCGGGCGACGTCCGCGACGGCTCGACCGTGCAGATCTCGTCGGGGAAAGACGGTCTGACATTCAACGGGAAGACAGTGAAGCCTCCGGATGAGGACGAAGCGATCTGAGCGTCAGGCTTGAGAAAGACATGGAACGAGCAGGTGCAATTCTTGAAGAAGCATCAGATCAAGGAAGGCATGGAGGTCGTCGGGTTTGACGGTGTGCAGATCGGTGTCGTCGATAGCATCGAGGGCGACCGTATCAGGCTGAAGAAAAGCGAAACTGGCGGCGGCCGGCACAGACGACATCACCACTATATCGGCATGGATTTCGTCGACAGCGTCACGGATCACAAGGTGCGGCTCTGCTCTGACGCCGATATCGTCGAACTCTTTGAGGAAGAAAAGTCGGGCCGCCCGGTCAAGTGATTTGGTTGCGCGAGGTCCGCGGTTACGCAGTCGATATGGATTATGGCTCGCGTGACCGCTGCAATGGATTTCAGGGAGAAAGGTATGGCCATGAACAAGATCAACGGCGGTATGGAAGTAATCGGCGCTGACGGAGTGCATGTCGGCACGGTCGATCAGGTCGAAGGTGATCGTATCAGGCTCAGGAAGAGCGACAGTTTCGGGCAGCACAAAGGTCACCAGCACTATATCGAGCTGGGATTCGTCGCCGGCGTCGAGGGCAACAAGGTGCGCTTGTCCGCCAACGCAGACATTGCGGTGACACTGGAAGAAGAGCCGTCAGGACGTCCTGTCGATCTTGGATAGCCGGGACAGTGCGGCGGGACCGCTGCGGCCGCTGTTGTCTGGGGCAAGACGTTTCGATTTCACAGAGGCGACAACGGGCTCGACGCTGCGCGAGCCCGTTGCGCCCGTAGCTTGGACAATTTGTCCTTGCTGGATGGGACAGTTTGTCAGATCGGGTCCGTCAGGTTGGCATAAGCTCTTGATATCCCGATGCGCCCAAACTGGCATGGCGGTTGCTCCATGGCCGATGAATGGCCCGCCGGAGAAACAAGGAAGCATCGACCCGATGGAAGAATACGATCTCTACATCAATGTGAAGAAGCCGGCGATCGGGATCTACGTCCGCAAGGGCGCGCAGCTCCCGGACCTCACGGACAAGGGCGATTGGGCTTTTGACGGCACCTCCGCTCAGGATCTTTTGCCACCGAGCGTGATCGAAGGTGTCAAGGCCGATGGCCATGCCTTTCGGGACATGGATTGACCGGCCCTCGGCCTGATTAGTCGGAGTGAACATCTCAAGGGATGCCAGCGGCCTTGTGTGTTCGTTATCCCGATCGCCCTGCCGGTGATTTCCGCACGACGCCTCGTTCGAGAAGCTCGTCGATGCCAACGACCGCGGGCCGCGCCGAACGCGCGGGCCGTGTTCAGCCGGACGGGCCAGCCCCGGAGCATCAAGTGCGCCGAACAGGCCGCCAAGGAGTGATTGTGTCAGCTGTCGTCCCACAGCCCGTCGTCGCAAGACTGACGCGTGCCGCGATATTTCTCGTCGTCCGGATCAATCCCGGAAAGGACAGCGAGAATGCGGTGCGCCGTCTATGTGCGCTTCTGTCGGCACTCTTGCGAGCCGTCGGATTTCGCGATCCGGAAGCGCGGCTATCATGTGTGATGGCGCTCGGCTCCGATGCCTGGGATCGACTGTTCGGTGATCCGCGACCCAGGGATCTTCATCCTTTCAGGGAAATCCATGGGGTGCATCGCGCAGTCTCCACGCCAGGCGACATCCTTTTTCATATCCGGTCTGTCCGCATGGACCTATGCTTCGAGCTTGCCTCACAGATCATGTCCCGGCTGGGCAAAGCCGTGACGACGATCGACGAGGTTCATGGGTTCAAATACTTTGACGATCGCGATTTGCTTGGATTTGTCGATGGAACCGAGAACCCGTCCGATCAGGACGCGGTTGACGCGACGACCATCGGACAGGAGGACCCTGCATTCGCCGGCGGAAGCTACGTCATCACCCAGAAGTATCTGCACGATCTGCAGCGCTGGAATGCGATATCAACCTCGGAGCAGGAAAATATCATCGGTCGTCACAAACTGTCGGACATCGAGCAGGACGATGCGGCCAAGGCGCCCTACGCACATAATGTTCTGACGACGGTCGTCGAAGACGGCGAGCAGCTTGAGATCGTGCGCGACAACATGCCTTTCGGTGAGATCGGCAGGGGTGAATTTGGCACGTACTTCATAGGCTATGCGCGCTCGCCCCACCGGATCGAGCAGATGCTCGAGAACATGTTTGTCGGTCGGCCGCCCGGCAACTACGACCGGCTGCTGGATGTCAGCCGCGCCGTTACGGGGGCGCTGTTCTTCGTACCGTCAGCGACATTTCTTGACGACGTTTCGCCTGAAGACAATGACGCCGCGGCAGCCAGCGGGGAAGCGCCGGTTTGCGCTGAGCAGCGTGGAGCAGGCTCGTCAGATACAGCTCGCACATATCCGCCCGTCAACGACGGGTCGCTTGGAATTGGGTCTTTAAAACAAGAAGGCGAACCATGAATAATCTTCACCGCCAACTCGCTCCCATATCCGACGCGGCCTGGGCTCAAATCGAGGAGGAGGCTTCCCGTACCCTGAAGCGGCACCTTGCCGGGCGGCGCGTGGTCGACGTCCCCGAAGCCAAGGGGAGTGGCTTCTCGGCGGTGGGCACTGGCCATGTCAAACAACTTCCGGCTCCAGGCGAGGGAATGATGGCGCAACAGCGCGAGGCGAGGGCGCTCGTCGAACTGCGCGTTCCATTCCAGCTCTCGCGTCAGCAGATCGATGACGTTGAGCGTGGCGCCCTGGACGCCGACTGGACGCGGGTCAAGGATGCTGCCCGCAGAATCGCATTTGCCGAAGACCGCGCGATTTTCGATGGATATGCGGCTGCAGGGATCGAGGGCATTCGCCAGGCCAGCAGCAATGCAGGATGCATTCTTCCGACAAATGCGAAAGCCTATCCCAGTGCCGTCGCGCAAGCGGTCAGTGAACTCAGACTTGCCGGCTGCAATGGGCCATATGCCCTCGTCCTTGGGGCAGAGGCGTACACGGGCGCCAGCGGCGGAAGTGACGAAGGATACCCCGTTTTTCACCACCTCGAACGGATCGTCGACGGCGGCGTTGTCTGGGCGCCTGCCATCAGCGGCGCCTTTGTCCTGACGACGCGAGGAGGTGATTTCGAACTGGATATCGGCCAGGACCTCTCGATCGGCTACCTCAACCACACCGATACAACGGTCGATCTCTATTTCCAGGAGGCTTTTACCTTCCGGGTGCTGACCACTGAAGCTTCGGTGGTACTCGCCGCAGCCGAGAAGCAAATGTTGAAATAACGAGTCCTGCTGGCATGTCAGGTAGACAAGGAGCTAGCAATCAATGGACAACCTGGCCCGGCGGCTGCCTTCTTGATCTTTCTCACTGTTGCCTTGTGATTCTTCTCTCTCAAGCTGCCCGCCATCCTCATAGTTGAGATCTCAGGGGCGCTGCCCCTCGCGCGCGCCAGGGCACGCTCTCACACCCCTGTAGGCTGGCCGATCGAAGTGATCGAGTTCAGTGCGAGTGGAAAGGCGCCAAAGAAATTTGGACCGAACGCCTTCGGTTCGGAGCTTCCCTCACGCTAAGCGTGGTTCTTCCCAGGCGGGGATGGACGCTGGTCAAGCAGACAAAGAACTACGCATATCTCATATCACCCGAAGATCAGCCAGGCCCCAACTTCCGTATCTCAATAGCAGTTCCACCCGCTTCAGAATGCTTGGCCATCGCGAGTAGGTGTTACGCTCGTGCCGAATCCTGGGCATACCAACTTGGCGAGTGGCCGGCATGGTATCTCCATGAGCGAAACCGCGACCAGCGCCGCTTATGGCGTGACCCGATGACAACAGAGACAGTATCAGAGTTGCATCCAGCCCTCCGGAATCTAGCCTTTCCATCGGTGAGTGGGGTATCTGGGAGATGCACGTCACCGGGGTGGCTGGGCACTTCGTGATCGGACGCGCCCCTCCTACTAGCACTACTTTGGGTGCGCCGGGAGACCGGCAAGGAGTAGATGGTGAAAGTCCATTGCGATGAAGGTGTAGCGAACCACATCGGCCCCGAGCCGTGCGCAGGCCTCCGCGAGGGGGTCGGCGAAGCGTCGGTAGGGGAGCATGCAGGCCAGCCATTGAGCCGCGAAACAGTGTTATCCCGGGCGTCGACGCTGTCCAAAGAGCGGAAGGCAACATGGGCGAGTGCGCAAACGCGAGCACCCGTCCAGCCCGGCGTGGTCGTAGACCCTGGCATGCATGGAAGCTCCTTGTACGGGAACCGGGATATCTCCGGGTCGGCCACCTTCCTCCTCCGAGGATATGGTCCGCAGCGGGAAGGCGAGGAGCCGTAGCCGCTGATGCACGAAACGGAGAAGTCTGACTCTGGCATAGTAGCTGAGAAGCCGACGAACAAAGCCGGATTACCGGCGGAGGAGTGGGTGGAGCCAAGGCTGGGGACCAAGGGAAACGCGGAACAGCGGCGCATACACCGGACACAGGGCCGGGCTCGCATGACCCAGTCGCTGGACCGCGTACGGGCAGCCGCAAGGCTGAGGAAGAAGGACCGGTTCACCGCGCTCCTTCACCACATCAATGTCGATACACTGCGGGCGGCGTTCTTTGCGCTCAGGCGTAGGGCCGCTCCCGGAGTGGATGGCATGACGTGGCAGGACTACGAGGAAGATCTCGAGCCCCAGCTCGCCGATCTGCACAAACGGGTCCAACGAGGAACATACCGCCCGCAACCGTCTCGCCGGACGTACATACCAAAGGCAGACGGCAAGCAGCGGCCGTTAGCGATCGCGGCTCTCGAGGACAAAATCGTCCAGGGCGCCACCGTCATCGTGCTCAACGCCATCTACGAAGGAGACTTCTGTGGCTTTTCCTACGGGTTTCGGCCCGGCAGAGGGCCACATGATGCGTTGGACGCGCTCTGCACAGCGATCGAGACGCGGCAGGTGAACTGGATCGTTGACGCCGACATCCAAAATTTCTTTGGCGCAGTCAGTCAATCTTGGCTGGTGCGCTTCTTGGAACATAGGATCGGCGACAAGCGCATCATCCGCCTCATCCAGAAATGGCTGAAGGCAGGTATTCTCGAAGACGGCGTCGTAACCGTTGATGACAGGGGAACGGGTCAAGGTTCGGTGATTTCACCGCTCCTCGGCAACATCTACCTACACTACGCTCTCGACCTGTGGGCCAAGCGCTGGCGACAACGCGAGGCCTCCGGCGGCATGATCATCGTGCGTTACGCGGACGATGTAGTGGTCGGCTTTGAGCGCGAGGACGACGCACGTCGTTTCCTCGATGCGATGCGCGCGAGACTGGAGGAGTTCGAGCTGACGCTCCATCCGGCCAAGACCCGCCTGATTGAGTTTGGTCGCCATGCGGCGGCTCAACGTAAGCAGCGCGGACTCGGAAAGCCGGAAACCTTTGCGTTCATGGGGTTCACATTCATCTGCGGCAAATCACGCCAAGGGCGCTTCCAGCTTCAACGGAAGACCCGTAGCGACCGCATGCGAACCAAACTCCGCGAGATCAAGGAGGAGCTGAGGCGCCGAATGCACTGGCCGATCCCTGCACAGGGGAGATGGCTCAGGCAGGTCGTGACCGGCCACTTTGCGTACTTTGCTGTCCCGACGAATGGCCGAGCGCTCAATGCGTTTCGGTTCTATCTGACCGACCTCTGGAGGCGTACGCTTCGGCGGCGCAGTCAGCGGAACTGTCTGACCTGGGATCGCATAACGCAGATCACCGACGACTGGCTCCCCAAGGTTCGCATCCTTCATCCATGGCCGAAGCTGCGCTTCGCCGTCAAACACCCGAGGTAGGAGCCCGGTGCCTTAATTGGGCTCGCCGGGATCTGCGCGGGGGGCGCCCAGTGATGGGGGTCCCTACCGCGAACAGATTGTTGATTTTGCCGCGTTTTATAGGATTCCCGAATCAATTTTTCAATGATTCATGGGTGGTCGGCTCTTGGAGGGCTGACCATGCCCGGATGGGAAGACGAACTCGAACGCTGGCTGATGCCGTTCTTGGACCGGCTGGGTCATAAGACCCGGCAGCGGATGTGTCCTCTGTATGTTGCGGGATTGATCGGTCCGGGCGATCGCAAGAGCGTTCAGCCGATGGCGGAACGCCTTGCCGCGAGCAACTACGACCAGTTGCACCATTTCATTGCGGACGGTGTCTGGGACGCGACGCCGCTGGAGACAGAGCTGCTCAACCAGGCGGACCGACTTGTCGGCGGCAGGGATGCGGTGCTGGTTATTGATGACACCTCACTTCCCAAGAAGGGTGAGCGCTCGGTCGGTGTTGCGGCTCAATACGCGTCGGCTCTCGGTAAAACGGCAAATTGCCAAACGCTGGTGTCTTTGACGCTTGCTCGCGGCGAAGTGCCCGTGATGGTCGCGTTACGTCTCTTTCTGCCTGACAGTTGGACAAGCGACATATCTCGTTTGAAGCGCGCTCGCGTGCCAGTCGAACATCGAACGGCACGGTCCAAGCCCGAGATTGCTCTAGCCGAGATTGACCGCGCGATGGCAGCCAACGTGCGCTTTGGATGTGTGCTGGCGGATGCAGGATACGGCCTCAGCGCACCGTTTCGACAAGGGCTAACAGAGCGCGGGCTGACCTGGGCTGTCGGCATCCCTCGGCACCAGAAAGTGTATCCGGTCGATGTGAAGCTCATTTGGCCGATTACCAAGGTCCGCGGAAAACCACGAAAGCACCACGTGCCCGATATCTTATCGATTGCCGCAGAACAAATGCTCGCCAGCGCCAAATGGAAAACCGTGAGTTGGCGTAGCGGGACGAAAGGTCGGCTGAAAGCCCAATTTGCTGCTCTCCGTGTCCGGACCGCCGACGGCCCTCCGCAGCGGATATGGGATAAAGGTCAGCAGCATCTCCCAGGCGACGAAGCCTGGCTCATTGGCGAGCAACGTGCGTCCGGGGAGAAGAAATACTATCTGGCCAATCTTCCGGCGGCGACGGATCTGCGCACGCTGGCCGCCACCATCAAGGCACGGTGGATTTGTGAGCAGGCGCATCAGCAGTTGAAGGAGGAACTTGGACTTGATCACTTCGAAGGGCGATCATGGCAAGGTCTTCATCGCCACGCCTTGATGACAATGATTGCCTACGCCTTCCTGCAACATCGTCGCCTCGCATACGCGGGGCGGAAAAAAAAGAATCAACGGGCCTCCGCCTCAGCCAACCATGCCAGCCGTACGTCACGCCATCGTCGATCTCATCCTTCGGCCGCCGTCTCAGCAGTGCCCATATTGCCGAAAGCAAATCCGTGAAAAACAGCGGCGAAAACACAATCTGTTCGCGGTAGGGACCCCCATCACTGGGCGCCCCCCGCGCAGATCCCGGCGAGCCCAATTAAGGCACCGGGCTCCTACCTCGGGTGTTTGACGGCGAAGCGCAGCTTCGGCCATGGATGAAGGATGCGAACCTTGGGGAGCCAGTCGTCGGTGATCTGCGTTATGCGATCCCAGGTCAGACAGTTCCGCTGACTGCGCCGCCGAAGCGTACGCCTCCAGAGGTCGGTCAGATAGAACCGAAACGCATTGAGCGCTCGGCCATTCGTCGGGACAGCAAAGTACGCAAAGTGGCCGGTCACGACCTGCCTGAGCCATCTCCCCTGTGCAGGGATCGGCCAGTGCATTCGGCGCCTCAGCTCCTCCTTGATCTCGCGGAGTTTGGTTCGCATGCGGTCGCTACGGGTCTTCCGTTGAAGCTGGAAGCGCCCTTGGCGTGATTTGCCGCAGATGAATGTGAACCCCATGAACGCAAAGGTTTCCGGCTTTCCGAGTCCGCGCTGCTTACGTTGAGCCGCCGCATGGCGACCAAACTCAATCAGGCGGGTCTTGGCCGGATGGAGCGTCAGCTCGAACTCCTCCAGTCTCGCGCGCATCGCATCGAGGAAACGACGTGCGTCGTCCTCGCGCTCAAAGCCGACCACTACATCGTCCGCGTAACGCACGATGATCATGCCGCCGGAGGCCTCGCGTTGTCGCCAGCGCTTGGCCCACAGGTCGAGAGCGTAGTGTAGGTAGATGTTGCCGAGGAGCGGTGAAATCACCGAACCTTGACCCGTTCCCCTGTCATCAACGGTTACGACGCCGTCTTCGAGAATACCTGCCTTCAGCCATTTCTGGATGAGGCGGATGATGCGCTTGTCGCCGATCCTATGTTCCAAGAAGCGCACCAGCCAAGATTGACTGACTGCGCCAAAGAAATTTTGGATGTCGGCGTCAACGATCCAGTTCACCTGCCGCGTCTCGATCGCTGTGCAGAGCGCGTCCAACGCATCATGTGGCCCTCTGCCGGGCCGAAACCCGTAGGAAAAGCCACAGAAGTCTCCTTCGTAGATGGCGTTGAGCACGATGACGGTGGCGCCCTGGACGATTTTGTCCTCGAGAGCCGCGATCGCTAACGGCCGCTGCTTGCCGTCTGCCTTTGGTATGTACGTCCGGCGAGACGGTTGCGGGCGGTATGTTCCTCGTTGGACCCGTTTGTGCAGATCGGCGAGCTGGGGCTCGAGATCTTCCTCGTAGTCCTGCCACGTCATGCCATCCACTCCGGGAGCGGCCCTACGCCTGAGCGCAAAGAACGCCGCCCGCAGTGTATCGACATTGATGTGGTGAAGGAGCGCGGTGAACCGGTCCTTCTTCCTCAGCCTTGCGGCTGCCCGTACGCGGTCCAGCGACTGGGTCATGCGAGCCCGGCCCTGTGTCCGGTGTATGCGCCGCTGTTCCGCGTTTCCCTTGGTCCCCAGCCTTGGCTCCACCCACTCCTCCGCCGGTAATCCGGCTTTGTTCGTCGGCTTCTCAGCTACTATGCCAGAGTCAGACTTCTCCGTTTCGTGCATCAGCGGCTACGGCTCCTCGCCTTCCCGCTGCGGACCATATCCTCGGAGGAGGAAGGTGGCCGACCCGGAGATATCCCGGTTCCCGTACAAGGAGCTTCCATGCATGCCAGGGTCTACGACCACGCCGGGCTGGACGGGTGCTCGCGTTTGCGCACTCGCCCATGTTGCCTTCCGCTCTTTGGACAGCGTCGACGCCCGGGATAACACTGTTTCGCGGCTCAATGGCTGGCCTGCATGCTCCCCTACCGACGCTTCGCCGACCCCCTCGCGGAGGCCTGCGCACGGCTCGGGGCCGATGTGGTTCGCTACACCTTCATCGCAATGGACTTTCACCATCTACTCCTTGCCGGTCTCCCGGCGCACCCAAAGTAGTGCTAGGCCGTGTACTCATAAACCGGCGGCGAAGTCCGCGTGGCTTCAATACGGACCTCCTTTGCGCAACCGCAGCAAATATCGCGATGGGCCAACAGCCAACGATGTTAGCTCAGTTCAAAAAGACGCACATCGCCGCCCGCGCGGTCGATGATGATTCCAGTGCATTTAGCCGGCTCTGGGACGTCGACGACGCCTTGTTTTGCCGAAAAGCTTCACGTCACCGACCGTCACTGTTGGTCTCTCCATCTCCTTGCCTAGCAATTGCGACAGCACCCGCCGTGCGTTGGCAGCGCAGTCGATGTCGTCAGGCCTCGCTTCGATGTCCTTGATAAGCGCAACCAGTTGCTCCTTGCTCTGCGCGAGCCGCGCCTCCAATCTCCCGATATCCGCCACCTTGCGACGGAGTGTGTCGATTAGCACAGGATGATCCCACTGCTCGAGATCGGACGGCAGCAGCGAACGAATTTCGTCGAGGCTGAATCCAGCGTTCTGCGCAGTTGTGATCAATTCGAGCATCAGCACCGCCTCCGGAGGATAGGTCCGATAGCCGTTCGGCAGCCGTTCGACCGTCTTCAAAAGCCCGGCGCGCTCATAGAAGCGGATCCGCGAGTTGGTCAGCCCGGTTCGCTTCGCCAGTTCCCCGATATTCATCGCGAACAATCCTCGAAAAAGGGTTGACCTTCAACTTAACTCAAAGGTTATGGTCTGTCCAACTTTCTGCTTGGAGATCCATAATGTCGCTGTTTTCCCCACTGGCGCTGCCTAGTGGCGCCGTGATCCCGAACCGCGTCGCCAAGGCGGCGATGGAAGAGAACATGGCCGATGCTGATCATGCGCCATCGGCCGAACTGATCCGCCTGTATCAGGCCTGGGCCGCGGGCGGGTCGGGCCTGATCATCACCGGCAATGTGATGGTCGATGCGCGCGCGATGACCGGTCCGGCCGGGGTCGTGCTGGAGGACGATCGCTTCCTCGATCGCTTCAAGACGTGGGCGAACACCGCACGCTCGGGCGGCGGCCAGGTCTGGATGCAGATCAATCATCCCGGCCGCCAGATGCCGGCGGGACTCGGACAGGAGACGTTGGCGCCATCCGCGATTCCGCTCGACCTTGGCGCGCAGTCCAAGGTCTTCCCGATGCCGCGTGCGATGACAGCGGCCGACATTGCCGAGGTGGAACGCCGCTTCGTGGCCACCGCAGCCCTCGCGGAACGCGCGGGCTTCACCGGTGTCGAGATCCACGCGGCGCATGGCTATTTGCTGAGCCAGTTCCTGTCGCCGCTCGCGAACCACCGCACGGATCAATGGGGCGGCAATCTGGAGAATCGCGCACGCTTGCTGCTCGATATCGTGCGCGGCGTGCGGGCGACGGTGTCGTCTGGCTTTGCGGTGTCGGTCAAGTTGAACTCGGCCGACTTCCAACGCGGTGGCTTCTCGCCGGAGGATGCTCAGGCCGTGGTTGCGATGCTTGCGCCGCTCGGCGTCGATCTCGTGGAGCTATCGGGCGGCAGCTACGAGGCGCCTGCCATGATGGGCTCGGCGCGCGACGAACGCACACTGGCGCGCGAAGCCTATTTTCTCGAATTCGCGCGCGAGATCGCCGCGGTCGCAACGATGCCGTTGATGGTCACGGGCGGCATCCGGCGCCGTGAAGTGGCGGAAAACGTGATCAAGAGTGGGGTGGCCATGGCAGGAATCGCGACCGCACTCGCGATCGAGCCGAACCTGCCGCACAACTGGCGGCTCGGCAAATCGGACGCTCCAAAGCTCAAGCCGATCACCTGGAAGAACAAGCCGGTCGCGTCTTCGGCGTATATGGCCGCCGTCCGCTACCAGTTAGTCCGCCTTAGCCGAAACCGGCGCAGCGCGCCTAACGTATCGCCGGTCTGGGCGTTGCTTACCTCGCAGATGCAGGCAAAGCGCAGCGCGCGCCAATATCGCCGCTGGGTGACGGAACGAAAGGCGGCGGCTTGATGGCAGATCGCCGGGATCGCAACCAGCGGAGGGAACCGCAATTAATGCTTGAGCTTAAACTGGACTTCAACGTTACCATCCCGTCCGCTGGCGGGACGAGCGGCATACCATGGGCCGTCCGCCGGCCTCGTTTATCGACGAAAGTCATCGTTCATGGCTAAAGACCTAACGGAAGTCGAGTTCGCCGGTCACAAGGTCATGGTGCCGAAAGGCGGCTACTATGACCGCTTTCGCTCCAATCCCGAGCTCGACGAGGTGGCAAAAGATCCAACCGCCGGCAATATCGATTTCTTCCGGCGCATCCCGAAAGTGATGGTTCCGTCGCGGATCGGCCCGACGTGGGCGCCCAACTTCTACTACCGCACCAGCAACGTGCAGGCTTTGATGCTCGCGCCGCTCAAGAAGCTGCGTTCGATGTTGCCGTCGCCGCTTGAGCCGCTGCATGCGCTGCCCGGATACGGACTCGTAGCGCTCACTTTCTTCTCCTACGCGGTCTGTGACAACGATCCTTATAACGAGGTATCGGTCGCCATCGTCATCCGCCGGCCAGGCGCGCGTGGACCACACGTGCTGGAACTGCTCGATTCGATACGGCGGCAGAGCTTCTTCGCGCATGTGCTGGCGTTGCCGGTAGATACCGAGATCGCCCGCGTGCGCGGAGTCTATAGCTATCAACTACCGAAATGGCTGACCGACATAAGGCTTGATGTCTCGTCGAACGGCATCACGGCCAGCATCGCAGCGACCGACGGAAAATCGGACGTGACGTTGACCGCACCACTGCCGACGCTTCGCCGGATAACATCGCAGTCGCGCCTCTCAACTAACACGTCGATCGGGCTGGTGGATGGCGAGTGGCGGCAGACACAGTTTGTTACCAACCCTATCGAACTCGCACAGACGCTGTTTCCGCGCGATGTTAAACTGTCGCGCGCCGGCGGTCCGATCAGCCAGTTGCTGAACGGGTTAGGCGTGGGCACCATCTTGCGGTTCGATGTCGTCAAAGACGCGCAGATGGTCTTGTACCTGCCGCGTTCATTGAACGCTCTGCCCGCGATTTGAAAGCGACATCACCGGATTGGGCCTGTCAACAAAGGAGAAGTCGTCATGGCATTTGTTAAAACAAAGGACGGGACCGACATCTTTTACAAGGATTGGGGGCCAAAGGACGCGCAGCCTATCCATTTCCACCACGGCTGGCCGCTCAGCGCCGACGACTGGGACAACCAGATGCTGTTCTTTCTCAAGCAGGGTTTTCGCGTCGTCGCGCACGACCGGCGCGGCCATGGACGGTCAAGCCAGGTCAGCGAAGGCCACGACATGGACCACTATGCCGCCGATGCGTCGGCGGTCGCCGAGCATCTTGATCTTCGAAACGCCATCCATATCGGCCACTCGACAGGTGGCGGGCAGGTTGCGCGCTATGTTGCGCAGCATGGCCAACCACAAGGGCGCGTCGCCAAGGCGGTGCTGGTCAGCTCAGTGCCACCCCTGATGGTCAAAACCGACGCGAATCCCGAGGGGACGCCAATCGCCGTGTTCGATGGTTTCCGCGCGGCGCTTGCCGCCAACCGCGCTCAGTTCTTCCTCGATGTGCCCGCCGGTCCCTTCTACGGATATAACCGGCCGGGCGCCAAGCCCTCGCAGGGGGTCATCGAGAACTGGTGGCGGCAAGGCATGATGGGAAGCGCGAAGGCTCACTACGAAGGCATCAAGGCGTTCTCGGAAACCGACCAGACCGCGGATTTGAAGGCGATCACCGTCCCGACTCTCGTGATGCAGGGCGACGACGACCAGGTGGTCCCCTACAAGGCGGCAGCGCTCATGCAGGACAAGCTGCTGCAAAACAGCAAATTGATCATTTATCCCGGTTTCTCGCACGGGATGCTCACGGTCAACGCAGATGTGATCAACGCCGATCTTCTCGCGTTCATCCGTGGATGAATGACGCGCGCCGGACTATCTCCGGCGCGCTCCTTTCTTCGGGCTTTTCGAAGGTATTGCAACAATGAGTAGGCGTGTTCTCCATGTCGTCAGCAACGTCGCCTACTATGACGATCGGTCGCACCCGACCGGGTTGTGGCTGTCCGAACTGACGCACGCCTTCGATGTCTTCGCGGAAAAAGGTTACGAACAGAGGATCGTGAGCCCGAAGGGCGGATCGTCTCCGCTCGAACCTCGCGCGCTCAAATGGCCGCTCCTGGACGCCTCGGGAAAGGCGTGGCTGGCGAACAAGAGCCGCATGGCGCTTCTGTCGGCGACGGCGCGGCCTGATGAGATCGACCCAGCGGATTACGATGTGATCTATTTCACCGGCGGTCACGCAGTCATGTGGGATTTTCCGGACAGCGAAGGGCTGCAAGAGATCACTCGCGTCATCTGGGAGCGTGGCGGCATCGTCTCCGCCGTCTGCCACGGCTATTGCGGCCTGCTCAACACAAAACTCTCGGATGGCAAGCTGCTGGTCGCCGGCAAGCGCATCACCGGTTTTTTCGTGGCGCGAAGAAGTGCTGGCCGGAGTTGCGAAATACATGCCCTATAATGCTGAGGCCGAGATGAAGCGACGCGGAGCGCGCTACCACGCGTCCCCGCCGAATTTCGGGCGGGCAGCTCGGCAGTCGACGTCGGTCCTGATCTGCTTTGGATTTGCGTGCGCGCCGTCGCTCTTGCGGGCCATCTGCTCAATTCCTTTAGTCAGGAATAACGGAAGTTGCCGTGAACATCTGTTCTCCCGATACCAACAGAAATACCAACAAATCGAACGGCTGGGATCGGATGAGAACAAACGGTGACGATCACCGAGTTATGCAGAAGTGCCTATTTTTCAAGGGTTTGAAGCGCCGCGCGGACGGCTGCGGACGCTTGCGAATGGGGGCGAACAGCCTAGTTGGTGCCCCTGGCCGGAATCGAACCAGCACTCCTTGCGGAACTCGATTTTGAGTCGAGCGCGTCTACCAGTTCCGCCACAGGGGCATTCGCAACGGTCCGGGCCGGGAAGGCCGGGGTCGCGAAGCGCGGCGGACTATAGCGGGCGGCCCGTCACGGTCAACCCGCGCGGGCGGGATGTCCCGCGCCCCGGCAGCGGAATTTCCGGTGGGTGTGACCCCGAGGACGACGCAAGGCTGTTGCCGTCCGTATGGCGGTCACGGACGAGTTTGCCCGGCGGCGGGAGCCGCTGCCACCGTCCCCAAGCCTGGCCGCGGCTGCGGCAACCTACTTCGAGACGGAGGCGCGAGCGTAACGGTATTGTCCGGTTCGTCGATCTCGATGACGTACATGAACGCAGGCTGCTCAATCCGAGCCTTTTTCTTTTCCGATGAGCTGCAGGCGGCGATGACCCAGTGGGGCCTGCGCGTTCCCACGTATCACCGACTGAACGCGATCTGACCGCGGCGGACGGCGGCCGTCACGGTCAACCCGCGCGGATGTGATTGTCCCGCGCCTCGACAGCGGTATTTTCACGCGATACGACCGCAATCGACGACCTTGGAGCAGGGCCCATGACCCTCCCGAACGATGCTCGCAGGAGGACCGACGTGACGATTGCCACCGCCCATCCGTCGCATGCTTCCGCCGCCGGCAATCCGGCGCTGACCTCGGCGCTGGCGATTGCCGTGATCGCGGCGGCGACCCTGGCCGGCGCCTGGTTCTTCCAGCTCGTGCTGGAGATCATGCCCTGTCCGCTCTGCCTCGAGCAGCGCTATGCCTATTACCTCGCGGTGCCGCTCGGCGCCGTGGTGGCGCTCGCGGCCGCCCGCGACGCGCCGCGTCCGGTGCTGCTCGCGGGCCTTGTGATCCTCGGCCTCGCCGCGCTCGCCAATGCCGGGCTCGGCACCTATCACGCCGGTGTCGAATGGGGGTTCTGGCCGGGGCCGACCGATTGCACCGGCCCGATGGTGGATTTCGGCAAGGCCGGCTCGCTGCTGGACCAGCTCGACAAGGTCAAGGTGGTGCGCTGCGACGAGGTGCAGTGGCGCTTCCTCGGCATTTCGCTCGCCGGCTACAACGCGCTGATCTCGCTCGTGATGGCCGCGATCGCCGGTTGGGGCGTGATGAAGGCCGCGAGGGCCTGAGGTCGGGCCGTACGGTTTTCCCGTTATCCGTCATGCCCGCGCAAAGGCTTCGCCTTTGCCGCTGGAGGAGGCCGCGAAGCGGCCCTCTCCAAGCATGGACGGGCACCAGCCGGGCCGTTCATCCTTCGAGACGCGCGGAGCCTGTCATCGGGCCGCGCTTCGCGCGGACCCGGTGGCGCTCCTCAGGATGACGGGACAAAGGGGGCCTAATCGTCGACGTCGTCCTGCGGCCGGCCGAACAGATGGATGATGCCCGGCGTCGAGATGGTGACGAACAGGAAGCGCGACAGATGATGTGCGCCGACGAAGATCGGGTCGATGTGCAGCGTCAACGCCAGCGCCAGCATCGCGTCCATCGCGCCCGGCGCGAAGGCGACCACGACGTCCGCGAGCCGCACATGGGTGGTGAAGCCGATCACCGCGACGAACACGGCCGAGATCAGGATGGCAATCGCAAACGAGCCGAGCCCGGCATTGACGTGACTGAGCAGCGTCGAGGTCTTCATCCGCGCGAAGCGGGTGCCGATGATGGCGCCGATGCCGACCAGCGCGACGTTGCGGAGCCAGGGCGGCAGGCCGCCATCGACCAGCCCGGAGCCGTGCAGCAGGCTGGAGGCGAGCATCGCGCCGAACATCCAGCTGGCGGGGAATTTGATCCAGCGCAGCAGCAGCGAGACGCCGATCGATAAGGCGACCAGCGCGACGAGGCCGAACGGCGAGGCGACTGAGGTTGGCAATGGCGGCGGCGCTGCATGCGTCACCCCGGTCAGCGCCAGCACCAGCGGCAGCGCCGCGGTCAAGATGATCACGCGCATGGTCTGCACCACCGCGATCGCCGCGACGTCGGCGCCCTTTTCCGCGGCGAGGATCGTGATCTGCGACAGCGCGCCCGGGCTGCCGGCAAGGAAAGCCGAGGTCTGGTCCCAGCCATGGATGCGCTGCAGATAGAGGCTCGAGCCGAAGGTCGAGCAGAACGTCGCCAGGGCCAGCAGGCCGATGGTGAGCGGATAGGAGCTCATGTGCTGCAGCAATTGCTGCGACATCAGCGAGCCGAGGGAGATGCCGAGCAACAGCAGCACCGATTGCGTCAGCACCGCCGGCACCGCGAGCGGCCGTCCGGCCAATGCGGCGATCCCGACCGCGACCATCGCCCCCGAGATCAGGCCGCCCGGCAATTCTGCCCACAGAAACAGCAAGCCGCCGACGGTGCCGATGACGAGGGTCTCGAGCCCGTTCAGGACTTTGCTGCGGTCGGGAATGGCCGTTGCCATCGAAGCGCGGATCAGGGTCACGCCGCCTTATGGCAAATTCGCGTGAACGCGACAAATGCATCTCGCGATTGCAGCATTGCGCCGCGGCTCGCCCGGCGCACAGATTTTCACCCTTCGAAATGGGCCGGGGATTGCGATCAGTATCGCCACAAATTCGTCATGACGGGGCAGAAGCGCGAAGCGCGTCTTCGCGCAGGTGTCCCGGCCATCCACGCCTTTCCCGCGCGCAATCCAACACGTAGGTGCCCGGCACAAGGCCGGGCACCACGGGTTCGTCGAGGGATCGAGCGCAGTTGCGACTGCCCTCCCCGATGGGGAGAGCGAATCGCATCAAGCCTGTCCGGACGTTACTTCGTCGCCGCGGGCGCAGCGGCGGCGCCGTCCGACTTCTCCTTCTTGCACTCGGAGCGGAATTTCTTGCGCTCCTTGCCGTGCAGCCCCTTGGCGTCGGCTTCCTTCGAGCATTCCAGCGACTGGGCGGTGCGCGGCTTCTTCTCGGCCGGCGCCTTGGTCTCGGCCTTCGGAGCGGCGTCCTTGGCGGCGGGCGCGGCCGTTTGCGCGAAAGCTCCGCCCATCAGCAGCAGGGAGGCCAGGGCGGTTGCGGACGCGAGCGTGGAAATCGTCTTCATGGGGCACCTCGTGAGGGAAAGAGGGCCGAAACGTCGCGCGACGATGCTGAACCGTGGATGAACATGCAGCGGTCCCGCCGCCACAATATTTTAACGCGCAGGCGCGCAGGCGCGTTGTCGCAAGTCGGGGTTGCGCTAGGATAATGGTCTTACGCCAATGCTCCCCACGGGAAACCAACGGGAAACCAGGGATGACGGGAGACCAGCGATGACCATTCAAATCAGATTGTTGTGCGTGCTTGCGGTGTCGGGCTTTGCAGCCTTTGCGGCGAGCGCGCCGGCGCAGGCCCTGACCGCGCAGGAATGCAGCGCCAAGTACCAGGCGGCCAAGTCGGCCGGCACCCTCGGCGGCCAGAAGTGGAATGATTTCCGCAAGGCGCAGTGCGGCGCCGACGCGACCCCGGCTGCGGCGCCCGCCGCTCCGCCGCCGGCAGCCGCCGCGCCCGCTCCGGCCGCGCCGAAGGAAGCCAAGCAGGCGCCCGCCGCGGCACCGGCGGCGCCGGCAGGACCCGCCGTATTTCCGAACGCCATCGATCCCAAATACGCCAAGGAGTCCGAAGGCAAGGGACGCATGCACACCTGCGTCGACCAGTACAACGCCAACAAGGCCACCGGCGGCAATGGCGGCCTGAAGTGGATCCAGAAGGGCGGCGGCTATTACAGCGAATGCAACAAGCGCCTGAAGGGCGCCTGAGCGAGCCGACCGAGTTTGGCGAGCGGCCGGCGTAAGCCGGCCGCTTTCCGTTTGCACCGGCTCTATTGGCTGCAACTCTCTCTACGGGTTTTCCGTCAGCAGCTTGTCCGCCGACTGCGTCAGCAATTGCGCGCGCTTGCGCGGGCCGCGCTCGAGAAACAGCAGGCTCTGGCCGAAGATGAAGCAGTAGAACAGGAAGGCCTGCGCATCGGCCTCGTCAGTCGGCAGCCCGGTGGCGCGATAGAGCTGGGCGACATTCTTCAGCCGCGCGGCATCGACGCTCGCGGCGGCAGCGGCAGCGGCCTCATCGGTGCGCGCCCATTGCCGGATCGCGAGCTCGACCGCCATCGCCTCGGTGTTCATGCGCTCCGAATACAGCGTGATGATCGCCTTCAGCCGCTCGCGCGCGCTGGCGCCGTCGAGCGCGGTGTGCTTCTCGATCGATGCGATGCGGCCGTCGCGCCAGCGCGTCAGCATGGCCTCGAGCAGCGCGGCGCGATCCCTGAAGCGGCGGTAGAAGCCGCCCTTGGTGACGCCGAGATTCTTCGCCAGCACCTCGACCCGCACGCCGTCGACTCCGCTATGCGCGATTTCGGCGAAGCCGGCCGCGACCCAGACGTCGCCTTTGCTTTCAGTCATGCGATCTCCGCGCATCATAATGCGCGATGGGATCGTCATCGCGCATTAATCGCTTGTTTGTGCATGATCTCCGCGCAAACGCGTTGCGTTTGTCGCGAGGGAAAACCGCTTCGCACTTTTCCGGATCATGCTTTGATACGGTACCGTATTGCTAGCCTGCTTCGTCCCTGATACGCTACCGTATCAAAAATCGAAGGAGGGATCAGATGGAGGGCGAGGCGACCTACCGCGGCACGGTCTACCCCTGGCACTGCGACCATATCGGCCACATGAACGTCATGTGGTATGTCGGCAAGTTCGACGAGGCGAGCTGGAACATGTTCGCGCGGCTCGGCCTGACGCCGAGCTATCTGCGCGAGTCCGGCCGCGGCATGGCCGCCGTGCAGCAGAACATCTCCTACAAGCGCGAGCTGCTCGCCGGCGACCTCGTCGAGGTCAAGAGCCGGCTGGTCGAGTTCCGCGACAAGTCGATCCGTATCCTGCACGAGATGCGCAATGCGGAGACCGGCGAGATCGCCGCGACCTGCGAGATCGCGGCCGTGCATATCGACCGTGCCGCGCGCAGATCGATGCCGTTCGCGCCGGCGATCCGCTACGCGGCGATGCCGCATCTTGTGCCGTCCGAGCCCGCAATCGCGTAACCGCCATGCCGCGTTTCGAGCCGAAGAATCCAAACTATCGCGCCGTCGCGACCGATACATTCGCACGCCAGCGGGCGATGCAGACGCTTGGTATCTCGATCGCGCGCATGGAGCCCGGCGAGGTCGATCTCGCGATGCCCTACGCGCCGGAATTCTGCCAGCAGAACGGCTTCGTGCATGCCGGAATCATCACCGCGGGCCTCGACAATGCCTGCGGCATCGCCGCCTTCACGTTGATGCCCGAAGGCTCCGACATCCTCACCGTGGAGTTCAAGACCAACCTGCTGGCGCCGGCGCGCGGCGAGCGGTTCGTGTTCCGCGGCGTCGTGGTCAAGCCCGGCCGCACGCTGACCGTCTGCGACGGCCGCGCCTATGCGATCCAGGACGGCGCCGAGACGTTGGTCGCGACCATGAGCGGCACGCTGATGGCGCTGGCACGGCGGGAGTCGTAGAAGGCTAACTCTCTCCCCGTCACCCTGAGGTGCGAGCCTTGCGGCGCAAGGCACACACCTCGGGAGGACGGAGCTGGTCGAAGCGCGTGTTGCTTTCGCAGGGACGACGATTGTGGATGCAGGCCGCGCCACACACCCCGTGTCGTCCTGGCGAAAGCCAGGACCCAATACCCCGAATCTCAATTGTTGCGCTGGCTGGGGCCACGATCCCGGTCATCACCGAGCGCGGTGGTTATGGGTCCCTGCTTTCGCACTAGTGGCTCGTCACAGTGATTTTGACGGTTTGATACCGAGCCAGCTTAGGATCGGCAAGTTCTCTGGCGGCACGAGGATTTCGATGCTTCTGGGGATATCGGCTCGACGGCGAATGAGGCCGTTACGTTCGAGCGTGACGATCATCTGATGGACTGAGGGCGGGCTAACACCGAAGTGACGCTGCATGTCGGCTTCGGCGGGGGGCCGTCCGAACATGTGCGAGTAGGTATAGATGAAAGCCAGATAATGGCCCTGCTTCTCGGTAAAGCGTGCGCCTGATTTTTGACTCATGGATCGATTCGTCCGGAGCCTCCGACAGGGAGGCGAACGATGAATGTACGGTACCGGGTTGAATTGAGCCAAGCCGAGCGAGAGGAACTGACGGCGATGCTGAGCGGCGGCAAGCATGCCGCTCGCAAACTCAAGCGGGCCCAGATTTTGCTGGCGGCCGACATCGGCAGCCGCGACGAGGAGATTGTCCGGACCGTCAGAGTAAGCGCCTCCACCGTCTATCGGACCAAACGCCGCTTGGTGGAAGGCAATCTCGATCGGGCCTTGAGTGAGGAGCCGCGTCCCGGTGCGGAGCGCAAGCTGACCGGCAAGGAGGAAGCCCTGCTGGTGGCGACCGCATGCGCCAAGCCGCCCGCTGGCCGGAGGCGCTGGACGCTGGCGCTGCTGGCCGACGTGATGGTCAAGCTCACCGATCATGACAGCCTGTCGGGCGAGACCGTGCGCCGCCGGCTGGCCGATAATGACCTCAAGCCGTGGCGCAGGGACATGTGGTGCATTCCCCATGTCGATGGCGAATACGTCGCCCGCATGGAAGATGTGCTCGATCTCTACGCTGAAGCGCCTGATCCCGAGCGGCCGCTGGTCTGCTTCGACGAAACCCCCGTCCAGCTCATCGGCGAAGTGCGCCAGCCGATCCCACCCGAGCCGGGAAAGCGCGAGCGTTACGATTACGAGTACCGCCGCAACGGCACCGTCAATCTCTTTGTCGCCCTCGATCCGCATCGGGCCTGGCGTAACGTCAAAGTCACCGAACGGCGCACCGCCGTGGATTATGCTCACTGCATGCGCGAACTCGTCGATGTCCATTACCCCAAGGCCGCCTGCATCCGTGTCGTGCAGGACAATCTGTCGATCCATGCCCCCGGCGCCCTCTACCAGGCCTTTGCCCCCGCCGAGGCCCGCCGCATCCTGCGCCGCCTCGAGTTCCACTACACCCCGAAACACGCCAGTTGGCTCAATATGGTCGAGATCGAGATCGGCGTGCTCCAAGGGCAGTGTCTCGGCCGCCGGATCGACGATCCAAAACGCCTTAGAAACGAGATCGCAGCATGGGAGCGGCAGCGAAACAAAACTCGCGCCCGTATCAACTGGATGTTCACAACGGACAAAGCTCGCACCAAACTGGGGCGCGCCTATCCAGGCATACCCAAAGAGTCAAAATCACTGTGACGAGCTACTAGTGCATCTACACGTTTGTCGGGCCATTTGCGAGGATTTGGAAGCGGGCCATTCCGGTGTGGAAGGTGATTGGTCCAGGTGGACGGTGGGAGGCGTAGCCGGTCCATCCGCCGAGTTTTGCGATGATCCATGCCGCCCAAGCAAGGGTGTTGGGGCGATGGTGGTTTTTCTGAAGCTCGGTGCGACCTTTCATGGTTTTGTTGATGGCCCTGAGCGTCTCGATCTCTTCTGCGGTGAAGACAAATTCAGCCGGCAATTCTTCGCCACTGTTGCGGGCCTGAACGAGTTGAATGACGATACATGCCGCTCTGGTGGCGACCGCCACGAGCTTGATCAGGCCTTCGGCGCTCTCGATCTGACTATCCTCGATGCGCAAACCCTGGCTCTTCAGCGAGCGAAAGAGTTGCTCAATGATCCAGCGCTGGCGGTACCAGGAGACGATCTGCCAGGCGTCTTTAGCGGTGGCGACCGGATGAGTGGTCAGGAGCAGCCAGCGAATGGGCTCCGCACCTCTCGGCGGATGCAACTCGACCACTTCTACGAAGCTGAGTTTGATGCCCTCCGCCAAGTCGGTGACGCCGGGCCTCTGCGGCCGCTTGAGCACGACGGTTCCGAAGCGCATCGAGAGATGGGCCTGCCGGCCGCGCCGATCCATTCGCTGCGGCAGATCGATCACCGCGTTGTCGCAGAAGCGGCTCCGCTCGACCGCCTGATAAAGTGTGTCGCCATCGACCAGCGCATGGTCGTGCATGGCACGCGACAGAAGATGGACATTCTCAGCTGGCGTCAGCGCCCAGTGAGCAAAGAAATCCCCCTCGCGGTCGTTGACGACGGTGATCATGCGGGCATCTGCCAGGACGTCGCGGCCTTGCTCGGCGGCCGTCACCCAGCGCGCCGACTCCTTGTCGGCCAAGGCGCGCCGCTCATGCGGGATTTTTACCTTGCCTTTGCGCGTCCAAACGTTGCCGCCAGTAAGGCCAAGACAGACCCCGCTGTCGGCATCCACCGCCATCATCGCATGCAACAGCACGCCGCGAGCATTGCCCTTGCCGACTTTGCCCAGCCCGCGCCGCCGTCCCGCCTGGGTCTGGAACTTGACCTCGCTCGTATCCTGGATCGCCAGCACATGACGCCCGCTGACCGCAGTCCGCGTCTGCGTGCTCCAGCCCTCAATCAATTTATCGATCGTGACTTGGGGGTTGTTCACAAACCGCCAGAACGCCATATTGGCAGCCCAATCGCCCCGGGCCATCTGGCGCAAGCAGACGCTGCGCGTGCAAAGCATAGCCCGGAGAAGCGTCGCCCCCTTTTGTCGAGACGAACGTCCCCGAACTCACCCAAAGACAAATCCGGCTGCATCGCTGGCGCTCCTTCGAATCAAAGCGCCAGTGAGAGAATCATACAACATGCTGCAGAGACGCCACTTCTTGCTGCACCGAGTCAATCTGTCGCGCCCCAAAACCGTGTAGACACGCTAGTGCTTTCGCAGGGACGACAAGCGGGGATGACGGTCTGAGAAAGTGTGACGGATTTGAAGGCGGCGGCGCCCAAGATCTGCGCATGCATCCAAGACCCACGCATTGACAAGGTCCCGCCACACCGACCTGATAGGCGGATGTCTCGCGTGAGCTTCCTGCCATGATCGCCAGCCTCAGCCTGATCCTGCTCTGCCAGCTGGTCGGCGAGGTCGCCGTGCGCGCGCTGGCGGTACCGGTGCCGGGCCCGGTGGTTGGCCTCGTGTTGCTGCTGTTGGCGCGCGACCGCTTTCCGGCGCTGGCGCGCGGGCCGCTCGGCGATGACGGCGTCGAGAGCGCGAGCCGCGGCATGCTTGCCAATCTCTCGCTGCTGTTCATTCCGGCCGGCGTCGGCGTGGTGCAGAAGCTCGATCTGCTCGCCGAGCACGGTATCGCGGTCCTGGTGATCCTCGCGGTGTCCGTCATCGTCACCCTGCTGGCGACGGTTGCGACCTTCGTTGCGGCGAGCAGCCTGCTTTCGAGCGAGGAGGAGAGGCCGTGAACGACAATTCGTTCTCGCTCTGGGTCTATCTCTCGCAGTCGCCGCTGCTCTGGCTGACGGTGACGCTGTTGACCTATGCGGCGGCCGACGCGGTGTCGCTGAAGACGAGGCGGCACCCGCTCGCCAATCCCGTGCTGCATTCGGTGTGGATCATCGGCGTATTCCTGCTGCTGACCGGGACCTCCTACACCACCTATTTTGCCGGTGCGCAGTTCGTGCACTTCCTGCTCGGGCCGGCGACGGTGGCGCTCGCGGTGCCGCTCTACGAGAATCGCCGGCGGGTCGCGGCGGCGATCCTGCCGATGCTGGTTGCGCTCGCGATCGGCTCGCTGACGGCGATCGTCTCGGTGGTGCTGCTGGCGCAGGCGTTCGGGCTGCCGCGCGACGTCATCCTGTCGCTGGCGCCGAAATCGGTCACCGCCGGCGTCGCGATGGGCATCAGCGAATCCCTGCATGCCGATCCCTCGCTGACCGCGGTGTCGGTGATCCTCACCGGCATCATGGGGGCGATCATCGTCACGCCCCTGATGAACTTCACCGGCATCACGGACTTCCGTGCCCGTGGCTTTGCGGCGGGCATCGCCGCCCATGGCATCGGCACCGCGCGCGCCTTCCAGGTCGACGAGGTCGCCGGCGTCTTCGCCGGGATCGCGATGAGCCTGAATGCGCTGGTCACCTCGCTGCTGGTGCCGCTGGCTGTGACATATCTGCTGCGCTGAGCGTGATCCGGAAAAGTGGGAACCGGTTTTCCCTCGCGACAAACGCAACGCGTTTGCGTGGAGATTATGCTGATATAGAGAGTTCGGCTGCAGGGCAGTTTTGTGCTATTGGTATGGCGTTGAGCAGCAAATCCTTCTAGGGTCGCCGGCTCAAACGCGAGTCTGTTCCCCTTGGTCTTCTCCGCAACTCAAAGCGTGCTTGGGCTGGCATCGGGCATGCTGGTCGGTTTTTCGCTGGGCCTGGTCGGCGGCGGCGGCTCGATCCTTGCCGTGCCGTTGATGGTCTACGTGGTCGGCGTGCCGGAGCCGCATGTCGCGATCGGCACCTCGGCGATCGCGGTCGCCGCCAACGCCGCGGTCAATCTCTCCAACCACGCCCGCGGCGGCACCGTGATCTGGTCCTGCGCGCTGGTGTTCGCGCTGTCGGGCATGCTGGGCGCATTCGGCGGCTCCATCCTCGGCAAGATGCTGGAGGGGCAGAAGCTGCTCGCGCTGTTCTCGCTGGTGATGCTGGTCATCGCGGGCCTGATGCTGAAGAACCGCGCGCGGGTCGGGCTGACCGACGTCAAGATCTCGATGTCCAACATGCCCGCGATCATCGGCCTCGGACTTGCCACCGGAACCATGTCCGGCTTCTTCGGCATCGGCGGCGGCTTCCTGATCGTGCCGGCGCTGATGCTGGCGACCGGGATGCCGATCATGAACGCGGTCAGTTCCTCGCTGGTGGCCGTCACCGCATTCGGCATGACCACGGCCCTGAGCTATGCGTGGTCCGGGCTGGTGTCGTGGGGCCTGGCGGGGCTATTCGTCGCCGGCGGCATCGCGGGCGGCCTGCTCGGCACAAGCAGCGCCCGCCACCTGTCGGAACGGCGCGGCGCGCTTAATATCGTGTTTGCGACTGTGATTATCGTGGTGGCGATCTATATGCTGCTGCGTAACATCAATGTGTCCTGAACGAAGAAGGGCGCAGAGCTCTTGCGAAAGCCAGCCATGAACCAAATGACGAAATCGCCCCTGATCAACGCCGGTGCCACCCGCCGCGGCGCGCTCGGCCTGTTCGGTGCCGGCATCGCGCTCATGGCCGCGGGCGCCGCACGCGCCGAGGACGACAATGTCCTGACCGAGGAGCAGGTGCTGCGCGATCCGGATATTCCTGACATCGGCAACCCCAAGGGCGACATCACCATCGTCGAATGGTTCGACTACAACTGCCCCTATTGCCGCAAGCTCGCGCCGGAGCTGCGCCAGGTGGTGCAGGACGACGGCAAGGTCCGCCTCGTGCTGAAGGATTGGCCGATCCTCGGACCGGTCTCCAAGGTCGCGGCGCGGATGGCGCTGGCGGCGAAGTACCAGAACAAGTTCGACGTCGCGCATGAGGCGATGATCTCGGTCAATTCGCGCATCACCGAGCCGCGCATCGCCGAATTGCTCTCGGGCGCCGGCCTCGACATGGACCGCCTGAAGAAGGATCACGACGCCAACGCCAAGGCGATCGATGCGATCCTTTCCCGCAACAACGAGCAGGCGCTGGCGTTCGGCTTCAACGGCACGCCGTCATTCATCGTCGGCAAGTACCGCGTACCAGGCGTGCTCAGCATGGATCAGTTCGAGCAGGTGATCGCCGACGCCCGCAAGGCCAATATGGGTCGCAAGACCGAGCAGAATTGATCGCGCTTCCTGCAACGAAAATGGCCTCTCCGGCGAGAGGCCATTTGCTTTTGTGTCGGCTTGAAAACAATCGTTACTTCGCCGCGATCTTGTCCCACTGCTCGCGGGTGCGCGTCTTCAGCAGGTTCCAGTCATGCGCTGCGACGTCCCAATTGACGATGGTGCGCGTGTCCTGCGCCACCTCGCCATTGGCGACGCTCGATGTCCGCATGGAATCGTAGACGTAGACGCCGCATATCAGCAGCAGCGCGCCCAAAATCATGCCGAAAAAGGTCCGCATCGCTCAATCCCTCCGGTGTCGGAAGCATAACGTCGCCGGGCTCGCTGTGGTTCCGGCGATCGATCAACTGCGCGCGAACGCCCGCATCACGTAATCGATGAACACGCGCACGCGCGGCGAGAGCTGGCGGTTGCGCGGATAGAGCAGGTTTACCGGCACCGATGGCGGTGGGCATTGCTGCAGCACCGGGATCAGCGTGCCGTTTGTCAGATCGGCTTCGGCGTGGAAGCGCGGCACCTGCACGAGGCCGAGGCCGAGTTTGGCGCTCGCCAGGTAACTCTCGGGGCCGGTCACCGACATCGGCGCCGGCAGCGGAAACTGCTTCAGCGCGCCGTCGATCACGAACTCGATCGGCCGCAGGCGTCCGGTCGTCAGCGAGCGGATGCCGATCATGCGATGGCCATCGAGTGCGAACGGGTCGACCGGTGTGCCGAAACGCGCAAGGTAATCCGGCGTCGCGCAAGTCAGCCGCTCCAGCATCGTGACCTGCCGCGCGATCATGTCGCTGTCGGGCAGCTTGCCGAAGCGCAGCACGCAGTCGACGCCTTCGCGGATCAGATCGACCCAGCGGTCGCTCTCGCTCATGTTGATCTCGATATCAGGATATTCGGCGAGGAAGCCCGGCAGGTTCGGCAGCAGGAAGTGCCGCGCCAGTGTGCCCTGCACCTCGAGCCGCAGCAGCCCCTTCGGCCGCGCGCCGCCGAACGCGCCCTCGGCGTCTTCGAGGTCCGCGATCAGCGACAGGCAGCGGCGGTAGTGCGCCTCGCCATCGAGCGTCGGGCGGGCCGTGCGCGTGGTGCGCTCGAGCAGCCGCACGCCGAGCCGCGCCTCCAGCCCCTTCACCGCGTCCGTCACCGTCGAGCGCGGCAGCCCCAGATCCTCGGCGGCGAGCGAAAAGCTGCGCCGCTCGACCACCCGGGTGAACACGCGCATCGCGTCGAAACGGTCCATCTATTATCCGGTAATAACGAATAGTGATGTCGGATCATGTACAATTATCCGGCAGGTGCCAAGACATAGTGTCCTCCCATCGAACGCGGCGCGGCCGCACAACCTGATGGGAGACTGAAAATGACCAACCAAACCAACAAGGTAGCTCTGGTGACGGGTGCCTCGCGCGGGATCGGCGCGGCGGTGGCCGAACGCCTCGCCAAGGACGGCTTCACCGTCGTCATCAACTACTCCGGCGACGCCAAGTCCGCCCAGGCGGTGGCCGACAGGATCGAGGCCGCCGGCGGCCGGGCACTGACCGCGAAGGCCGATGTCAGCGATGCCCACGCGGTGCGCGGCATGTTCGACGCGGCGGAAGCCGCCTTCGGCGGCGTCGACGTGCTGGTCAACAATGCCGGCATCATGAAGCTCGGCAAGATCGCCGACAGCGACGATGCCGCGTTCGACCAGCAGGTCGCGGTCAATTTGAAGGGCAGCTTCAACACCATGCGCGAGGCGGCGCGCCGCCTGCGCAACGGCGGACGCATCGTCAACTTCTCAACCAGCGTCGTCGGCACCAAGCTCGAGACCTACGGCATCTATGTCGCGACCAAGGCCGCGATCGAGTCGTTGACCGCGATCCTGTCCAAGGAGTTGCGCGGCCGCGGCATCACGGTGAATGCGGTCGCGCCTGGGCCGACCGCGACCGACCTGTTCCTGCACGGCAAGTCGGACGAATTGATCGACCGCTTCGCCAAGATGGTGCCGCTGGAGCGGCTCGGCACGCCCGATGACATCGCCAATGTCGTGTCGTTCCTCGCCGGCCCCGACGGCTCCTGGATCAACGGCCAGGCGCTCCGCGCCAATGGCGGCCTGGTCTGACGCCCGCACATCTCCAACCCAACTCGCATTCAACCGACTTCACAAGGATACGTGTCATGAAACAGGTCATCGTCATCACCGGCGCTTCGAGCGGCTTCGGCCGCCTCACCGCCAACGCGCTCGCCAAGGCCGGCCACACCGTCTACGCCTCGATGCGCCACACCACCGGCCGCAACGCCTCCGCGGTCGCCGATATCGAGGAGTTCGCGCGCGACAACAAGGTCGACCTGCGCGCGCTCGAGCTCGATGTCGGCTCGCAGGCGTCGGTCGATGCGGCGATTGCGCAGATCGTCGCCGAGGAAGGCCGCCTCGACGTCGTGATGCACAATGCCGGCCACATGGTGTTCGGCCCGGCGGAGGCGTTCACGCCCGAGCAGCTTGCCGAGCTCTACGACGTCAACGTGCTGTCGACACAGCGCGTCAATCGCGCGGCGCTGCCGCAACTGCGCAAACAGGGCAGGGGACTCGTGGTCTGGGTGTCGAGCAGCTCTTCGGCCGGCGGCACGCCGCCCTATCTCGCGCCGTATTTCGCGGCCAAGGCCGGCATGGATGCGATGGCCGTGATCTATGCCCGGGAGCTTACGCGCTGGGGCATCGAGACCTCGATCATCGTGCCCGGCGCCTTCACCGGCGGCACCAACCACTTTGCGCATTCCGGCCGTCCCGCCGACGAGGCCCGCGTCGCCGAATATGAGGCTGGTCCCTATGCCGGCTTCGGCGAGGAGATCATGAAGGCGTTCGCGGCGATCGTGCCCGAGGATGCCGACGCCTCGCTGGTCGCGGACGCGATCGTCAAGGTCGTCGATACGCCGTTCGGCAAGCGGCCGTTCCGCGTCCACATCGATCCGACGCAAGATGGCGCCGAAGTCGCATTCGGCGTGATCGACCGCGTCCGCAACGAGATGCTGCACCGGGTCGGCTTCTCCGACCTGCTCAAGCCGCGAGTGAACGGGTAATCTTCTCCCCGCAACGTCATTGCGAGGAGCGACAGCGACGAAGCAATCCATCTGTCTGCGTGCTCGGTGACAATGGATTGCTTCGCTTCGCTCGCAATGACGGGATACGATCCCTCAGGTGCTGTCGGCTCGCTCACCATTCATCCACTGCATGATCTCCGCATTGATCTCGCGCGGATAGGTGTGGCTGAGATCGTCGATCTCGCGATAGGTCACCCTCGCGCCGGCGGCCGACAGCAGGCCTTGGGTCTGCCGCGCGGTCTGCACCGGGAACATCCAGTCGAGCCGGCCGTGGGTGATGAAGATCGGCAAGCCGCGCAGCCGCTCCGCGTCGGCGATTTCCGCCATCAGCGGATGGAAGGTCGCGGCAACGGGCGCCAGATGCGTGAAGCGCGAGGCGCCGTCGAGCCCGCTCACATAGCTGAAGGTGCCGCCGTCGCTCATGCCGGTGAGCAGCGTGCGCGTCTCGTCGATCGTCCAGTGCGCGCGCACCTGGTCGATGATGCGGTTCAGGTTCGGCGTGTCGGTGTCCTCGCCCATCAGCGCCCAGGTCTGGCCGGTCGCGGTCGGCGCCACCAGGATGGCGCCGCGGCTGCGCGCATCGCGCAGCCAGCTCCACAGGAAGCCGCGGCCATTGCCGCTGCCGCCATGCAGCGCCATCACCAGCGGCCAGGCGCGGTCGGGCGTGTAATACTCCGGCACGTACATCGAGAAGCCGCCGCGGCTGCCCGGCTCGTTGCGCTCGTGGAAGATGCCGGTGTCGGCGTTGGGCTTGGCCGCGAGCTTCGCCTGCAGCTCGGTATCCTCGCGCAGATCGGGCGCGATGAAGAAGCCGCTGACCGGCGGCAACTCGGTCAAGGGATAGAGCGCCTCCTGCGCCCGCGGCAGATAGCGCAGCGCGCGGAATACGTTGACCAGATCGCCTTCGCCGTTCTGCACAGCGCGCAGCCCTGCGTAGCCGGCGAGCGCCGGTTCGATCGCGGCTTCCAGCGCGGTCTTGATGTGCGCGAATTTCTCCGGCCAGTCGGCGAGCCGCGGCCGCACCGCCTGCAAGGCCTCCTCCGGCTCGCCCGCAATCTGCATCACGCGATCGAAGTCCGGCGGATTGAGGTTGCGCGCGACGAAGGACAGCGATTCCAGCGTCTGCAACAGCGGCGGCAGCACGGCCACGATGTCGTCAACCACCGCCTCGCTCATCGCCGCTGCCTCTTCCCTTTGCCTCAATGAAGCCGCGGCGCCTTCAACACCTTTATGCGGTCGATCGAGGTCAGCGTGACGTCGAAGGTGACGCCCTCGTGATAGATGGTCAGCGGCACGTCGACGCCGGCCGCGCCGAGCGACCAGAGCTTGCGGTAGAAGCCGGCCTGGCTCGTCACCTTGTCGCCGTCGACCGCGAGGATCACGTCGCCGGTCTTCAGTTCGGCGCGCGCCGCCGGTCCCTTGCTGGCGACGCCGACCACCACGAGGCGGTTGTCGATCTCGGTCGTGAACATGCCGAGCCACGGCCGCGCCGGCTTGTCGACCCGGCCGAACTTGCGCAAATCGTCCAGCACCGGATTGAGCAGATCGATCGGCACGATCATGTTGACATGCTCGGCGTGGCCCGAGCGCTCGCGTTCGAGCTGCAGCGAGCCGATGCCGATCAGCTCGCCGGCATTGTTGATCAGCCCGGTGCCGCCCCAGTTCGGATGCGACGGAGAAGTGAAGATCGCCTCGTCCAGCAGATACTCCCAGTAGCCGGCGAATTCCTGCTTCGCCGCGATCTGGCTTGCGACCGAGCGCGTGCGGCCGCCGGCGCCGCCGAGCACCACATTGTCGCCGACCTGCGTCGCCGCGGACGAGCCGATCCGCAGCGGCTTGAGATCGACCCGGCCGAGCGCCTGCACCAGGCCGAAGCCGGATTCGAAATCGAAGCCGAGCGCGTGGCCCTCGACCGCGCGGCCGTCGCCGAGATGCAGCCACACCGTGGCGGCTTCAGTGATCAGATAGCCGATCGTCAGCACCAGCCCGTCGTCGATCAGGACGCCATTGCCGGCGCGCTCGGTGCCGAGCGTCTCGGCGCTGAAAGCATCCGGCGGAATGATCGAGTGCAGCCCGACCACACTCATCAGCGCGCGATCGAGATCGTAGCGGTAATCTTCGGGGCGAGGCTGAAAGGCCGCGGGCACTTTCCATTCGGTCGTGGAGGGCATCAAGGAATCTCCTGGCGTGCAGGGCGCTGGAACCTCAAGGTAGACCGAGGTTCTGCCGGCAGGGAAGATGGAATGATATACCTTGCAGGGCCGCCTGCACAGCTCATGTGGCGTGCAGATCTGCCCCTCGCAAGATAATTGAACCTATTCGGTTTTTGCCGCACGCGCCGGCATGATGCGGAAGGCGCGGTTGTCCTTGATCCACGCGGCGCGCTCGTCGCGCAGCATGGTGCGGCGAACCTTTCCGGAATCGTCGCGCGGCGCGGTGCCGACGCGCTCGAAACTTTCCGGATGCTTGTAGCGGCTGAGCCGGTCCTTCAGGAAATCGCCCATGCCGTCGGCGATCGCTTGCGCATCGGCGCTGTCGGCGAGCTCGAGGATTGCATGCACGCGCTGGCCGAATTCCGGATCGGGCAGTCCGACCACGACGCAGGAGCGCACCTCGGGATGCTCGCTGACCGCGGCCTCGACCTCGGCCGGATAGATGTTGGCGCCGCCGCGCAGAACCATGTCGGCGAGCCGGTCGCCGAGATAGAGATAGCCTTCTTCATCGAGTCGGCCGATGTCGCCGAGCGACTCCCAGCCATCCGGCCGCCGCTTCGGCGTTGCGCCGAGATAGTGATAGGTCGAGCCGGCGCCGTCATTGGGCAGGAAATAGATTTCGCCGGTCTCGCCGGGCGCGACGTCGTTGCCGTCCTCGCCGATGATGCGCAGTTTCGCGGTCTCGCCGATCTTGCCGACCGAGCCCTTGTGCGCCATCCATTCGGTGCCTGAGATCACGCAGGCGCCCTGCCGCTCGGTGCCGCCATAGAGCTCCCAGATCCGCTCGGGGCCGAGCCATTCGATCCATTTCTCCTTCAGCCAGGGCGGCATCGGCGCTGCCATGTGAAACACGATTTTCAGGCTGGAGACGTCGTAGCGGCTGCGCACCTCCTCGGGCAGCGCCCAGATCCGGTGCATCATGGTCGGCACGAAGTTCACCCATTGCACGCGCTCGCGCTCGATCAGCCGCAGCGTCTCCTCGGCGTCGAACTTCACCATGCCGGTGACCCTTCCGCCCCCGAACAGCGCAAAGTGCGAGAGGATGAATGGCGCATTGTGATACAGCGGCCCCGGATTGAGCAGCGAGGTGTCGCGCGCAATGCCAAGCGTCGCCTCGGCCGTGGTCTCGATCACCGCGGGGTTGTGATCGAGGATCACCTTCGGCCGCCCGGTCGAGCCGCCGCTCGTCATCGCCTTCCAGTAGCGCGCGACCGGCGCATCGAGCGGCTCCTCGGAGAATCCGTCCGGCACGAAATTCACCGGCAGCGAATTCGGCGCATTCCAGTCGGCCTCGCCGCCGACCACCAGCGACGGTTTCAGAATCTCGAGCACGGCAGCGGCCTCGCCGCGCGGCAGCCGCCATGACAGCGAGGTCGGCGTCGCGCCGCACTTCCACACCGCGAAGGTCGTCTCGAAGAACGCGTTGCTGTTGGGCAGCCCGATCGCGACGAAGTCGCCGGGCTTGACGCCCTTGGCGGCGAAGGCGCGCGCCCGTGCATTGGCGCGGCGCTCGAGCTCGAGCCAGGTCAGCGCATCCGCGCCATGACTGATGGCGATCGCATCCGTGGGCTTGCGTTCGGCATACCAGCGCGGCACGTCGGCGAGGGGGATCAGCATGGTCGTTTCCGTCGGAAAAGGCGGCTTGAAGCGCTCTTGTTGCAGGGATGTGGCCAAGGCCACGGCCGCCACTTCACCAACAGTGCAGTCTCCGTGTCAAGCCGGCGGCTGTCCATGCGGCCGGTATCCCGCTGATGGAGTTGCAGAATCCCTGTTCGCTAAAAGCCGCGTCAAGATTCCGGTAAAGTTCAAGCGATCGCGCTAAGCCGGGCTTTACGGGGGGCCGGCATTGTGGCCGTTGCGGTTCTGTGCCGGGCGCGTCGAGCGACGTGCACGGCGTGCAATGTCTTTCAATGACCAATGGCTTCAAGGACGGCGACGATGGCGAGCAATGGAGCACGGATCAAGGTCAGTCGCGAGCCGCGGCGCCAGCTCAACAATCGTGCGGCCTGGATCACGGTCGACGACGGCGCGACCGAGAGCGAATGCGCCGTGGTCGACATCTCGCCGGGCGGCGCCAAGATCACCACCGAGGTCGAGTTCGAGGTGAATGACCGCCTCGCGCTGACGCTGCTCGCCGATCACGCCAAGCGCTATCCGTGCGAGGTGGTCTGGCGTCGCGGCAAGACCTACGGGCTCAAATTCGTGACGGCCGAAGCCGAGCCGGTTGAACCGGCCGCGGAGCCGGCCGGCGCGACCTAGCGCGGCGTTCATCAATCAATGATCGAATGGACGTTCGGCGCAGGCCATCGCCGATCACATCGGCCGCGCGTTCAATTGTTCACGCAGGACTTCCCGCGCAAGCGTCGCTCGCGTCATCGCCGCTGCGGATTGTCGGCATTGCCGGTGGTGGTGCCCGTCGGGCCTCCCGGAAGCGCCGGTGCGGCGCTGCCGCCGCCGGTGCCCGAAGACGGTGCGACGCGCTGGCCGGACTGGGTCGGGAGCGCAGTGCCGCCGACGCCGTTCGACGGCGCGGCGCGGTCGCCTGGCCTCGGCGGCAGCGGGGTGCCGCCGGTGTTTTGCGCGAGAAGCTGGGCCGGCGCGAGGCTGAGGCCGGCGGCGACGACGATGGCAAATTTGGTCTTGAACATGCGCTGGTCCGAGATGGCGCGGTGAGGCTTGAGCGACAGGCTCAGCCGCGACGGAGACGAGATATCCGCCAAGCCCGCGAGATTGCGATACCAACATAACGTCCGCCGCATTTGATGCGTTCCCGGAAGCCTCGCCAGGACGAAGCAAATATCCGTGTAATGAACGGTCTCCACCGATCGCGGCGACGCCTCGCCGGTGTTGCGGATCTTTCGACATGAAGTTTGGACATTCATGTCGCGAGAATGCGGACGTGTGACTCACAGACCTTGCCACACACTCAATGTCGTCATGGCGAAAGCCGGACCCATTACCCCAAATCTCAATTGTTGCGCGACGCTGGGGCCACGATCCCGTCCAGGATCAAGTGGGATGGTTATAGGTCCTGGCTTTCGCCAGGACAACGAACGGATAGCGCCGTGTGCCCGTCCTCACGGGTTCACGCAAACACGGCAATGACGACTGGTTGGCCAGGCGCCGTCGTCCTAGCGTTCTGTCAGCTTCAGCTCGATGCGGCGGTTGCGCTTGTAGGCCTCTTCGGTCTGCGCGGTGTCGAGCGGCTGGAATTCGGCAAAGCCGGCGGCGACCAGGCGCTGCGCCGGCACGCCGAGCGAGACCAGGTACTGCACCACCGAGATCGCGCGCGCCGAGGACAGCTCCCAGTTGGACTTGAACAGCGGGCTGTTGATCGGCCGCACGTCGGTGTGGCCGTCGACGCGCAGCACCCAGGCGATCTCGGGCGGAATCTGCTTGTCGAGATCGATCAGCGCGCTCGCGACAGTTTCGAGTTCGGTCTTGCCCTCGGGCAGCAGCGTCGCCTGGCCGGTGTCGAAGAACACTTCCGACTGGAACACGAAGCGGTCGCCGACGACGCGGATATCGGGACGGTTGCCGAGGATCGCACGCAGCCGGCCGAAGAATTCCGAGCGGTATTTCGACAGTTCCTGCACCCGCTGCGCCAGCGCGACATTGAGGCGCTGGCCGAGATCGGCGATGCGGTTCTGCGATTCCTTGTCGCGTCTCTCGGAGGCGTCGAGCGCCTCCTCGAGCGCGGCGAGCTGGCGGCGCAGCGCGCTGATCTGCTGGTTCAGCAGCTCGATCTGCGCCAGTGCGCGCGACGATACGGCCTTCTCGGATTCCAGCGCCTTGTTGAGCTCGTTGGCGCGGCCCTGCGCGTCGCTGCCGGAACTCGCGAGCCCCTCATAGAGCCCCTTCATGCGGTCGCGCTCGCCTTCGGCGGAAGCGAGGCCGGCGCGCAGCTGCGCCACCTGGTCGTCGAGCGTCAGCTTGGAGAGCTTCTCCAGCGACAGCAGGTCGTTGAGCTGGGCGATCTTGGCGGTGAGCTGTTCCAGCGCCTTGTCCTTGCCGGTGACCTCCTGTGACAGGAAGAACTGCACGACGAGGAACACCGACAGCAGGAACACGATCGACAGCACCAGCGTCGACAATGCGTCGACAAAGCCGGGCCAGTAGTTGAAGCCGGATTCGCTGCGGCGCGAGCGGGCGAGGGCCATGGGTGTCTCCTTGGGCTTGCTCCCCGGCTAGCTTTTCTCGGGCTGGCGGGCGAGGCGTTCGAGCAGCCGCTTGATCTCGCGGTTCTGCTCGCCCTGGCCGTCGGCCCATTCCCGGATCATCTGCTGCTCGGTGCGCATATGCGCAACCAGTCCCTGGATCGCCTCGGCAAGATTGGCCATCGCGGCCGTGGTGCTGCGGCCGCCGCCGCCTTCCTCGAGCGCGGTGCGGAGCCGATCGATCGCGCCCTGCATGTCGCCGGAGACGCCGGCTTCATCGCCGGAAATGCCGCGCACGGTGCCGGCGAGCCAGTCCTCGAGGTCGGTGTAGAAGCGGTTCTGGGCCTGGCTCGACTGCAGGTCGAGGAAGCCGAGGATCAGCGAGCCGGCGAGGCCGAACAGCGAGGACGAGAACGAGATGCCCATGCCGCCGAGCGGCGCGGCGAGGCCCTCCTTCAGCGTATCGAACAGCGCGCCGGAGTCGCCGCCGACCTTGAGCCCGTCGATCACCTTGCCGACCGAGCCCACCGTCTCGATCAGGCCCCAGAAGGTGCCGAGCAGGCCGAGGAACACCAACAGGCCGGTCATGTAGCGCGAGATGTCGCGGGCTTCATCGAGGCGGGTTGCGATCGAATCGAGCAGATGTCGCATGGTCTGCTGCGAGATCGACATCCGCCCCGAGCGTTCGCCGCCGAGGATCGCGGCCATCGGGGCAAGCAGCGTCGGGCGGCGCTCGATCGCAAGGCCGGGATCGGCGATGCGGAAATTGTTGACCCAGGCGACCTCGGGATAGAGCCGGATCACCTGGCGGAACGCCAGGATGATGCCGATCAGCAGCACCGCCCCGATCAGGGCGTTCAGCCCCGGATTGGCAAAGAAGGCGGTGACGATCTGCTTGTACAGCACGACCCCGACCAGGCCGCAGAGCACCAGGAACACCAGCATCCGCACCAGGAAGATACGAGGCGAGGACAGCTTGCTCAATTCGATCTCCATGTCGGAGCGGGAAGGAGGCATTGCCGGTCATCCGTTCGCGAAGGCCGCATCTGCGAGCAATATGGCACAGCGGCGGAGTGAGGAAAGCCGATTCCAGGGGCAGCAAACAGGACCTTGAGTTGGAATCTCGTGGGCCGTTGCCGCTTTGCACGGCTTTCCGACCGCTCGGCGCATCACCATCCGCTGAACTGCGCACCCCACCCGCAGATCGCGAAATGAGGTCGGCTTGCACGCGTCATTCGGTGAGGCGAACGCGACGATGGTGATTCGGTCCGATTGTCTCGATGTTGCAAGGTGCGGCATTCCGCGCAGGCAAAATGGCGGGGTTCCCGCTCACGCAGACCTTAATGCATTCCCACAGCCTGCGATGGAACCCGCTCACAATGCGGTGACAAGACAAAAGATGCCGCGAAATCAGAGTGATAGCATTCTGTGACATTGAGCCGCCCAAAAACGCATTGCGTCGCAGCAAGCAGATTTTATTTTCATCGCAGCAACGCGAGCGGTGTCGCCGTGACACCGCCGTTCGTTTGTTCAAACCTTTCAGGGGCGATTATCTCAATGTCTGGACTTCGCGCGCAATCGGCATGCATTGCTCTGATGCTGGCCGTGACGGCGCCACTGCTTGCAGGCTGCGACGAGCCGAACACCGCAACCGCCGCCGTGCAAGCACCCGAGCCGGACGTCAGTGTCGTCACCGTGAAGCCACAGGCGCGCGCGATGCTGCGCGAGCTGCCGGGCCGCATCGCGCCGACCCGTGTTTCCGAGGTACGCCCGCGCGTCTCGGGCATCGTGGTCAACCGCATGTTCCATCAGGGCAGCGAGGTGAAGGTCGGCGATCCCCTGTACCAGATCGATCCGCGCCCGTTCGAAGTCGAATTGCAGTCGACCGAGGCGGCGCTGGCGCGCGCCAAGGCCGTGCTCGAACAGGCCGCGCTGCAGGCCCGCCGTATCGCCACCTTGACCAGCCAGCGCGCGGCGCCGGAAGCCGAGAACGAAAAGGCGATCGCGACGCTGAAGCAGGCCGAAGCCGACGTGCAGGGTCGCGAGGCCGAAGTCGCGCGAGCCAAGCTCAATCTGGATTATGCGACGATCCGCGCGCCGATCGACGGCACCATCGGCGCGGCGCTGGTCAGCGAGGGCGCGCTCGTCGTGCAGAACGACGCCGCGAGCCTTGCGACCATCCAGCAGCTCGATCCGATCTACGCCGACTTCCAGCAGTCGGTGACCGAGATGAACCAGCTCCGCCGCGCCTTCGAGAGCGGCGATCTCGACCGCATCGCGCCCGACGCGATGAAGGTGCGCCTCGTGCTCGACGATGGCTCGATCTACCCGCTGCCGGGCAAGCTGCTGTTCTCCGACGCCAAGGTCGACGCCTATACCGGGCAGGTGACGTTGCGCGGCGAGTTCCCGAACCCGCATCGCATCCTGCTGCCGGGCATGTATGTGCGCGTGCTGATCGAGCAGGGCATCGACAGCGATGCGATTGCCGTGCCGCAGCAGGCGATCCAGCGCAATGGCGGCGGCGGCAGCGAGGTGTTCGTCGTCAAGGCCGACAATCACGTCGCGGTGCAGCCGGTGCGCACCGGCTCGCTGCAAGGTGGTTCCTGGTTCGTGACCGATGGCCTGAAGGCCGGCGACAAGGTCGTCGTCGAGGGGTTCCAGAAATTCGCCGCCGGCGACAAGGTCCGGCCGCAAGCCTGGCGCGAGGTCGACGCAGCTGCAGCACCGACGGATTCGCACCAGACCGCGCACGCAGTGCGGTGATCCGATATGCCTAGCTTCTTCATCGACAGGCCGATCTTCGCCTGGGTCGTCGCGCTGTTCATCTGTCTGATCGGCGCGATCTCGATTCCGCTGCTCGCGGTCGCGCAATATCCGATCATCGCGCCGCCCTCGATCTCGATCTCGACCAGCTATCCCGGCGCGTCGCCGGAGAACCTCTACAACAGCGTGACGCGGCTGATCGAGGAGGAGCTCAACGGCGCCGCCAACATCCTGAACTTCGAATCGACCTCCGACTCGCTTGGCCAGGTCGAGATCATCGCCAACTTCAAGCCGGGCACCGACACCAGCCAGGCTTCGGTCGAGGTGCAGAACCGCCTCAAGCGCGTCGAGGCGCGGCTGCCGCGCGCCGTGATCCAGCAGGGCATCCTGGTCGAGGAAGCCTCGTCCGCCGTGCTGCAGATCATCACGCTGAACTCGACCGACGGCTCGCTGGATGAAGTGGGCCTCGGCGACTTCATGATCCGCAACGTGCTGGGCGAGGTGCGCCGCATCCCCGGCGTCGGCCGCGCCACGCTGTATTCGACCGAGCGGTCCTTGCGGATCTGGATCGATCCGGCCAAGCTGGTCGGCTACGGCCTGTCCGCCGACGACGTCAACAAGGCGATCACGGCGCAGAACGCCCAGGTCGCCTCCGGCAGCATCGGCGCCGAGCCGAGCACAGATACCCAGAAGATTTCCGCGCAGGTGCTGGTGAAGGGCCAGCTGTCCTCTCCCGACGAGTTCGGCGCCATCATCCTGCGCGCCAACGCCGACGGCTCGACGGTCCGCCTGCGCGACGTCGCGCGGATCGAGATCGGCGGCCTCAGCTACCAGTTCAACACCCGCCTCGACGGCAAGCCGACCGCCGGCCTCTCGGTGCTGCTGTCGCCGAAGGGCAATGCGCTGGCGACCGCGAGCGCGGTCGAAGCCAAGATGAAGGAGCTGTCGCGCTTCTTCCCGGCCAACATCTCCTACGAAATCCCCTACAACATCACGCCGGTGGTCGAGGCTTCGATCAAGAAGGTGTTGACGACGCTGGTCGAGGCCGTGGTGCTGGTGTTCGTCGTGATGTTCCTGTTTCTGCAGAACATCCGCTACACCATCATCCCGACCATCGTGGTTCCGGTGGCGCTGCTCGGCGCCTGCGCTACGCTGATGATCGCGGGCTTTTCGATCAACATGCTGACCATGTTCGGCATGGTGCTGGCGGTCGGCATCCTCGTCGACGACGCCATCGTCGTGGTCGAGAACGTCGAGCGCATCATGGCGGAGGAGGGCCTGCCGCCGAAGGAAGCCACCAAGAAAGCGATGTCGCAGATCACCGGCGCCATCATCGGCATCACGCTGGTGCTGATGGCGGTGTTCGTGCCGATGGCGTTCTTCCCCGGCTCGGTCGGCATCATCTACCGGCAGTTCTCGGTCACCATGGTGGCGGCGATCGCGTTCTCGGCGCTGCTCGCGCTGTCGCTGACGCCGGCGCTGTGCGCGACGCTGCTCAAGCCGGTCAAGAAGGGCCACGGCCATGCCAGCAAGGGCGTGTTCGGCTGGTTCAACCGCGTGCTCGACACCAGCCGCGCGGGCTATACCCGCACCGTGCAGGGCTCGCTGAAGCGCACCGGCCGCCTGATGCTGATCTACCTCGTGCTGTTCCTTGGCGTCGCCTACGGCTTCGTGCGGCTGCCCGGCGGCTTCCTGCCGGTCGACGACCAGGGCTTCATCACGACCGACGTGCAGACGCCGTCGGAATCGTCCTATGCCCGGACCGAAGCCGCGGTCGAGCAGGTCGAGAAGTACCTCAAGGACCGCGCCGGCATCGAGAACGTCACGTTCCTCACCGGCTTCAGCTTCCTCGGCCAGGGCATGAACACCGCGCAGGCCTTCATCACCCTGAAGGACTGGTCGGAGCGCGGCCCGAAGGATTCCGCCGCCGCCATCGTTGCCGACATCAACCGCGATTTGTCGTCGATCCGCGACGCCAGGATCTCGGCGTTGCAGCCGCCGCCGATCGACAACCTCGGCAATTCCTCGGGCTTCTCGTTCCGCCTGCAGGACCGCGGCCAGAAGGGTTATTCGGCGCTGATCGCCGCGTCCGATCGCCTGATCGCGGAGGCCAATGCCAGCCCGATCCTGCAGAAGGTCTATGTCGAAGGCCTGCCGCCCGCGCCGCAGGTCAATCTGATGATCGACCGCGAGAAGGCGGGCGCGTTCGGCCTCACCTTCGAGGACATCAACAACACGATCTCGACCAATCTCGGCTCGAACTACATCAACGACTTCCCGAACCGCGGGCGCATGCAGCGCGTCATCGTGCAGGCCGACAAGACCAGCCGCATGAACGCGGACGACATCCTCAACTACAACGTCAAGAACAGCCGCGGCCAGCTGGTGCCGTTCTCGGCCTTCGCCACCATCGAGTGGACGAAGGGGCCGACGCAGATCGCGGGCTTCAACTACTATCCGGCGGTGCGCATCTCCGGCGAGGCGCGGCCGGGCTTCACCTCGGGCGATGCGATCGCCGAAATGGAGCGGCTCGCCGACAAGCTGCCGCGCGGCTTCGGCTATGAATGGACCGGCCAGTCGCTGCAGGAGAAGCTGTCGGGCTCGCAGGCGCCGTTCCTGCTCGCGCTGTCGGTGCTGGTGGTGTTCCTCTTGCTGGCCGCGCTCTATGAGAGCTGGACCATTCCGCTCGCGGTGCTGCTCACCATTCCGCTCGGCATTCTCGGTGCGGTGGTGGCGGCGACGATGCGCGGGCTCTCCAACGACGTCTATTTCACCGTCGGTTTGATCACCATCATCGGTCTTGCCGCCAAGGACGCGATCCTGATCATCGAGTTTGCCAAGGATCTGCGCGCGCAAGGCAAGCCGCTGGTCGAGGCGACAATCGAGGCGTGCAGCCTCAGATTCCGCCCGATCCTGATGACCGGTCTGGCCTTCGTCTGCGGCGTGCTGCCGATGGCGATCGCGACCGGCGCCGGCGGCGCCAGCCAGCAGGCACTCGGCACGTCAGTGATGGGCGGCATGATCGCGGTGGTGATCCTCGCGCTGCTCCTGGTGCCGGTGTTCTTCGTCAGCGTGCAGCGCGTGCTGGCCGGCGATCGCGAAACGGCGCCGGGGCAGGGTGAGGTATATGGCCCGCCCGCGCCGGCAAGGATCGGTCACTGACATCAGGGACCGGTGCTGCTCAGATCAGCATCTTGCTTTCGCAAGCTGACCAATCCAGATTGCAGCTCTGGATTGAACGGGAAGCGTTTGGGCCAACCCGGGGATTGAGGGCATGCGATGCGGCCGAGCGATATTGCGATCTCGAATTATCGCTCGATCCGGCGGCTCTTCATGCCCATCCAGCCGCTGTCCGTCTTCGTCGGCGAGAACGGCGTCGGCAAATCCAACCTCTACAAGTCGCTGTCGCTGCTGCGCGACGCGGCCACCGGCCGGATCACCCGCACGATCGCGGACGAGGGCGGGCTGAACTCGGTCTACTGGTCGGGCCTGCGCAAGCGCGGCGAGGATGCAAGGCTGCGGTTGGCCGTGAGGCTCGACCACGTCAGATATTCCATCGAGCTCGGATTCCCGAGCCCGGTCGTGGCGGCATTTCCCGGTGAGCCGATGATCAAGTCCGAAACGATCGAGGCGACCCACGGCAAGAAGACAATACTGATGTTGGAGCGCACCAACTCACTCGTCAGTGTCCGCGATGAGAACGGCACCTGGAGCCAGCACAAGGATGCGGTGCTGCCGTCGGAAACCGCACTGGCCGGATTTTCGGATGGTAAGGGAAGTCCCGAGATCGACCTGATCCGAAATGCAATGCTGAGTTGGCGATTCTATCACGACTTCCGGACCGATCCGGCGTCGCCGATACGAAAGCCGTGTCTCGCGATCACGACACCTTCGCTGAGCGCCGATGGCCACGATCTGGCTGCCGTGTTGGCAACCCTGTTCACGATCAGGCAGGATGCCGGCGATCTGCAGGATGCGATCGAGGACGCATTTCCGGGCGCCGAACTGCGGGCTTGGGAAAAAAATGGGCTATGTGAATTCCAGTTGCAACTGGAGGACATGCCGCGGCCATTCAAGGCGCACGAACTATCCGACGGCACGCTGAAATATATCTGCCTGCTCGCCGTGTTCATGGGCTATCGGCTGCCGCCGTTCATCGCGCTGAACGAGCCCGAGACCAGCCTGCATCCATCGCTGCTGGCGCCATTGGCGCGGCTGATCGCCAAGGCATCGCGCCGTGCCGACATCTGGATCGTCACCCATTCGGAGCCTCTGATGGAAGCGCTGCGCAGCGAGAGCGCGGTGCCGCTGCGCCGGGTGATCAAGACGAAGGGCGCCACCACCATCGAGGGCCTGACCGCGGGCGGTGAATTTCGTGACGGGCAGGACGACGATGATGAGGATGACGACGATTAAATCGCGCCGTCGCGTTACTGCCCGAGCGGCTTCAGGATCTTGATCAGCTCGCCGTGCACGAACTCGTTGCCGCAGACGATGTGGCCGGTCTGCAGCGGGTCGTCATTGCCCTGGATGCCGGAGACGGTGCCGCCGGCTTCGCGGACCATCAGCAGGCCGGCCGCGACGTCCCAGGCCTGCAGATTGCGCTCCCAATAGCCGTCGAGCCGGCCGGCAGCGACAAAGGCGAGGTCGAGCGAGGCGGCGCCGAAGCGGCGGAAGCCCGCGACCTTGGTCTGCAGCGCGGCCATCTCCTGCAGCGCCAGCTGGTGACTGCCGCGGCCGATATGCGGCAGGCCGCAGGCGACCACGCATTCGTTGAGCTGGCGGCGGCCGGCGACGCGCAGCCGCTGGTCGTTGAGGAAGGCGCCCTTGCCGCGCTCGGCGATGTAGAGCTCGTCATTGGCGGGATTGTAGATCACGCCGGCGATCACGGTGTCCTCGCGCTTCAGCCCGATCGAGATCGCGAATTGCGGGATGCCGTGCAGGAAGTTGGTGGTGCCGTCCAGGGGATCGACGATCCAGGTGTGGCTCTTGTCAGAGCCTTCGCGCTTGCCGCCTTCCTCGCCGACGAACCCGTAGCCGGGCCGGGCCTTCTCGAGGTCGGTGTAGAGCATCTCCTCGGCGCGCTTGTCGGCGAGCGAGACGAAGTTTGCCGGCCCCTTCAGCGACACCTGGAGATGTTCGATCTCGCCGAGGTCGCGCTTGAGGCTGCGGCCGGCGCGGCGCGCGGCCTTGACCATGACATTGATGAGAGCGGAATAGAGCATGATGGAAGCTGGTGGCTTTCGAGCGTTGGAAATCGATCGGGCAGCGTAGCAAGACCCTGCCCGTCATCCTGAGGAGCGCGGAACGCGCGTCTCGAAGCATCGACGGCCCGGTCCGGGGCCGTGCATCCTTCGAGGCTCGCTCCGCTCGCACCTCAGGATGACGGGAAACGGCCTGTGGCGCCCTGGGTTTTGGACTGGGTGCCCTCTGGAAGTGGCGCCGTCAAGGCGTCATTTGACGTTGTTTCCGATCCATTTTCGCGCGGCTGCCTCGGCCTTGGCGCGGTCTTCCGGGCTCATATCGGCGAGGATGTCGTCGAGATCGGGGTCGCCCTTGCCGGCGGTCTTGGCGACCGTGTGCCATTTCAGCGCCTCGACCTTGTCCACCGGGGCGCCGGCGCCGGTCGCCAGCACATGGGCGAGGCGGTTTTGCGCGATCGCGCTGTTCTGCCGGGCCGCCTTGCGCAGCAGCGCCACCGCCGCCGGCACGTTCCGCGGCGTGCCCGAGCCGTTGTAGAGGGCGATGGCATATTCGACCTCGGCATCGACATTGTCGGCCAGCGAGGCGGCCTGCAGCAGCCGCGCCGCCTTCTCGAGGTCCTTCGGCACGCCGGTGCCTTCCTTGTAGAAGGTCGCGAGCGCGTATTGCGCCTCGGGGCTGCCGGCGTCGGCGGCCATGCGCAACAGCTCGGCGGAGCGGCGGAGGTCCTGCGGCAGGGTCTGGCCGTCGAGATAGAGCAGCGCGAGATTATAGGCCGCCTTCGGCTCGCCGAGCTTGGCCGACGACGCCAGCAGCTTGACCGCGGCATCCTTGTCCACGGCGCCGCCGCGGCCGGCGATCTTCATCATGGCGAGCGCGAACATCGCCTCGCGGTCGCCGGCATCGGAGGCGCGCTTGTACCACTCGTCGGCCTTGACGTAGTCGCGCTTGACGCCGAGCCCATTGGCATAGAGCTCGCCCAGCATCGTCATGGCCTTGGCATCGTTGTTGTTCTGCGCGCGCGCGGTCGCGAGATCGAACGCGGTCTTGTACATGCCGCGCTGATAGGCGCCGTAGACGAGGTCGACATTGGGATCGTCGACGGCCTGGGTCGGGGTCGGCGAGGGCGTCGGAGATGCGGCAGGCTTCGGCGTCGCTGAGGCGGCGGGCTTGGGCGCCGGCTTCTTCGCGACCGGCGAATGCACCTTCGGCTTCGCAGCCTCCTTCTTCGCAGGCGGCGTCTGTGCCGGCGGCGTGATCGAGAGTTGCGCCATCGCGCCGCTCGCCAGCATCGTGCAGCCGAGCGCAACAGCTATCGGACGCAGGCATTTCATTCCGGCGTCATCCCTCGGCCTTTCCGTCGGCCTTGGCCTTGCCGAATGTGCCGGCATGCGCCCGCGCAATCGCCTCTCCGATCTCGACAAGCGCCGCCTTGGCGCCGCGCGGATCGGACCAGATGAAGTTTCCGACCAGCACGAAATCCGCGCCGGCCGCCGCGAACGTCTCGGCTTCCTCGCGCGAGGTTGCAAAGCCGATGCAGGGCGGCTCGAACAATTCGTCCCACCACTCCAGCCGCTCGGCGATGGCCTCGCGCGAGGGCCGCTGTCCGTTGGCGTCGGGCTCGCCGAACAGCACATAGTCGGCACCAGCTTCGCCCGCGGCCATGGAATCGTGGCGGGTCGCGAGCCCGCCGACGCCGACAATGCGGTCGGGTTTCAGCGACGGCACCGCCTCTTCCATCGCGGCGACGCCGGTCAGATGCGCGCCGTCGGCGCCGGCGCGGGCCACGATATCGGGATGGCCGTCGATCAGCAGCGCCGCGCCGGCGTGCTGGATCGCAGGCGCCAGCGCCTTGATGGTGGAGATCATGCTGCGCGGATCGCTCTCGCGCAGCCGCACCAGCACGGCCGCGACATCGGCCGCGGCAAGCAGCTCGGTGAGCTCGGCCGCAAGCTGAGCGGGCTCATCGACCGCCGGCGTTGCCAGATAGAGGCGCGGCGCCGGCCGCGGCGGAACGGGCTTGGTCGCCAACTATGCCGCCTGTTTCTCGAGGCCGGCTTCCCAATTGCCGGTGCTCGCGAGCCCGTTCATCCGGGCGCGATGCGAGAAGGCGCGCTGACCCGCGGGGACGTTGTCGGGCTTGCCGGACCACGCCTTCTGCGGCGCCGCCTGCAGCGCGCGGCCATAGGAGAAGGTCAGCCGCCAGGGCAAATTGCCGATCTTGTTCATGGCGTCGAGATGCGCGGTCGCTTCCTCGTCGCTCTGGCCGCCGGAGAGGAAGGCGATGCCGGGCACCGCGGCCGGCACGCAGCTCTTGAGCAGGCGGATGGTCTTCTCGGCGACTTCCTGCACCGGCGCTTGCTTCGGGCACTTCTTGCCCGAGATCGCCATGTTCGGCTTCAGGATCATGCCTTCGAGCGCGACGCGCTGCACCCGCAATTCCTGGAAGGTGCGGTTCAGCACGCGCTGCGTCACCTCGTAGCAGCGGTCGATGTCATGATCGCCGTCCATCAGCACCTCCGGCTCGACGATCGGGACGATCTGCGCGGCCTGGCACAGCGCGGCGTAGCGCGCCAGCGCATGGGCGTTGGCACGGATCGCGGTCTGGGTCGGGATTCGCGGTCCGATATCGATCACGGCGCGCCACTTCGCAAAGCGCGCACCGCGCTCGTAATATTTCTTCAGCCGCTCGGCGAGCTTGTCGAGGCCGACGGTGACGAGTTCGCCTGGGCAGTTCGGCAGCGCCTGCGTGCCCTCGTCGACCTTGATGCCGGGGATCGCGCCGGCCTGCTCGATCAGCTTGACCAGCGGCGTGCCGTCCTTGGCATTCTGCCAGATCGTCTCGTCGTAAAGGATGACGCCGGAGATGTACTTGCTCATCGCCTCCTGCGAGCGGAACAGCATCTCGCGATAGTCACGGCGATTGTCCTCGGTCGAATCGACCTTGATGGCGTCGAACCGCTTCTTGATGGTGCCGGAGGATTCGTCGGCGGCGAGAATGCCCTTGCCCGGGGTGACCATGGCAAGCGCGATTTTGTTGAGGTCGGAGAGGTTCATCGGGGCGTCCTCCAGAGCCATTGCCTTTGCAAACCAAAATAGGCGGTTCTCGGGCAAATGCCTAGAAAACGTTCGTCGCGGCTGAGATCGCGCGTAGATTTGGCTTGTTCTGTTCACCTCGCCCCGCTTGCGGGGAGAGGCACAGGCCACCTTCGGCGGCCGTCGGCAAAGAACGCCGAAGTCGAGCTTCGGCTATGTTGCATCGCTAGATGCAATTCGGGTGAGGGGGTACAGGTCTAGCCGCATTCGCGGCTCGTGGAAGCAGCCCCTCACCCCAACCCTCTCCCCGCGAAGGGCGGGGAGAGGGAGAGATACGTCAGGCGACCTTGGGGTCGAGCTGGCCCGCGGCGTAGCGCTTGGCCATTTCCGCGGTGGTCAGCACCTTCTTGATCTTGCTGGCCTGGCCCGCGGTGTTGAACTCCTGCAGGCGCTGCTTGCACAGCTTGGTCATCGCCTCCATTGCGGGCTTGAGGTATTTACGCGGATCGAACTCTTCCGGATTGTCCTTCAGCACCTTGCGGATCTGGCCGGTCATCGCCATCCGGTTGTCGGTGTCGATGTTGATCTTGCGCACGCCGTTCTTGATGCCGCGCTGGATCTCGGCGACTGGCACGCCCCAGGTCGGCTTCATCTTGCCGCCATTGGCGTTGATGATCTCCTGCAGCTCCTGCGGCACCGACGAGGAGCCGTGCATCACCAGATGCGTGTTCGGCAGCTTGCGATGGATTTCCTCGATCACGTTCATGGCGAGGATGTTGCCGTCGGGCTTGCGGGTGAACTTGTAGGCGCCGTGCGAGGTGCCCATCGCGATCGCCAGCGCGTCAACCTTGGTTTCCTTGACGAACTTCACGGCCTCGTCCGGGTTGGTCAGCAGCTGGTCGTGCGACAGCTTGCCCTCGGCGCCATGGCCGTCTTCCTTGTCGCCCATGCCGGTCTCGAGCGAGCCGAGCACGCCGAGCTCGCCTTCCACCGAGATGCCGCCGAGATGGGCCATGCCGGTCACGGTCTTGGTGACGCCGACATTGTAGTCCCAGTCGCCGGGGGTCTTGCCGTCGGCCTTCAGCGAGCCGTCCATCATGACCGAGGTGAAGCCGGCCTGGATCGCGGTCATGCAGGTGGCGGGCTCGTTGCCGTGGTCGAGATGCACGCAGATCGGGATCTGCGGGTAGATCTCGGTGACGGCGTCCATCATGTGCTTGAGCATGACGTCGTTGGCGTAGGACCGCGCGCCGCGCGAAGCCTGGATGATGACGGGCGCGTCGACCTCGGAGGCTGCCGCCATGATCGACAGCGCCTGTTCCATGTTGTTGATGTTGAAGGCAGGTACGCCGTAATCATGCTCGGCCGCGTGGTCGAGCAGTTGCCGCAACGTTATGCGAGCCATTCCATTTCTCCCTGTAGTGCAAGTTCGCGGATGTGAAGCGCGATGAGCTCATTTTCATCGCGCTTTTGCTCTTTGTTTGAGCATGATCTCTTCGGAAACCCGCTTCACACTTTTCCGGATCATGCTCTGGATCAACGGTTTTTCAGAACTTCGACGCCCGGCAGCGGCTTGCCTTCCATCCATTCAAGAAACGCGCCGCCCGCGGTCGAGACGTAGGAAAAATCGCCGCCCACGCCCGCCTGGTTCAGCGCCGCGACGGTGTCGCCGCCGCCGGCGACCGAGATCAGCTTCCTGGCCTTGGTGCGTTCGGCGGCATGTTTGGCCGATACCACGGTGCCGCGGTCGAACGGCGTCAGCTCGAAGGCGCCGAGCGGGCCGTTCCAGACCAGCGTCGCCGCGTCGTCAATCGCGGCATGGATGCGCGCGATCGATTGCGGACCGACGTCGAGGATCATGCCGTCGGCCGGGATCGCATCGAGGCCATAGGCATGGGACGGCGCGTTGGCGGCAAACTGGTTGGCGACGACAGCGTCGACGGGGAGGATGATGGCGCAGTTGGCCGCGTTGGCCTTCTCCATGATCCGCAGCGCGGTCGGGGCAAGATCCTTTTCGGCGAGCGACTTGCCGACGGCGACGCCCTGCGCGTGCAGGAAGGTGTTGGCCATGCCGCCGCCGATCACCAGCGCGTCGACCTTGCTCACGAGATTTTCCAGGAGGTCGATCTTGGTCGAGACCTTGGCGCCGCCGATGATCGCGATCACCGGCTTGGTCGGCGCTTCCAGCGCCTTGCCGAGCGCATCGAGCTCGGCCTGCATGGTGCGGCCGGCATAGGCCGGCAGCTTGTGGCCGAGGCCTTCGGTCGAGGCGTGGGCGCGATGCGCGGCGGAGAAGGCGTCGTTGACCCAGATGTCGCCGAGCTTGGCGAGCTCTGCAACGAAGCCGGCGTCGTTCTTCTCTTCCTCCTTATGGAAACGCGTGTTTTCCAGGCAGAGGATGTCGCCGTCCTTGAGGGCCCCGACAGCGGCGGCCGCGGGCTCGCCGATGCAGTCCTCGGCGAAGGCCACCGGGCGCTTGATCACTTTCGACAGCGCTTCCGCGACCGGCTTCAGCGATTCCTTGGGATCGCGTCCCTTGGGGCGGCCGAAATGGGCCAGCAGGATCACCTTGCCGCCCTTGTCGGATATTTCGGTGATGGTGGGGGCCACGCGCTCGAGCCGGGTGGCGTCGGTGACGCGGCCATTTTCCATGGGGACGTTGAGGTCGACGCGCAGCAGCACGCGCTTGCCCTTCACGTTGACGTCGTCGAGGGTGCGGAACGATTTTGTCATGGGGGGTGTCGAACTCCTGGGGTCATTCCGGGGCGATGCGGAGCATCGAACCTCAGATGCGCAATTGCGCATCGGGGAATCTCGAGATTCCGGGTCTGGTCCTGCGGACCATCCCGGAATGACGGAGCGGCAAACACGCAGATGCCCGGCGGTGAGCCGGGCATCGCGAACAGTCGAACTTAAACCAGCTTGCCGATCGCGACGGCGGTGTCCGCCATACGGTTCGAGAAGCCCCACTCATTGTCGTACCAAGACATCACGCGCACGAAGTTGCCGTTCTGCACCTTGGTCTGGTCCATGTGGAAGGTCGACGAGTGCGGATCGTGGTTGAAGTCGATCGAGACGTTCGGCGCGTTGGTGTAGCCGAGGATGCCCTTGAGCTGCTGCTCGGACGCACGCTTCATCGCCTCGTTGATCTCCTTGGCGTCGGTTGCGCGCTTGGCGACGATCTTGAGGTCGATCACGGAAACGTTCGGGGTCGGAACGCGGACCGAGACGCCGTCGAGCTTGCCCTTCAGCTCCGGCAGCACGAGGCCGATCGCCTTCGCGGCACCGGTCGAGGTCGGGATCATCGACATCGCCGCAGCGCGGCCGCGATAGAGATCCTTGTGCAGGGTGTCGAGCGTCGGCTGGTCGCCGGTATAGGCATGGATCGTGGTCATGAAGCCGGTCTCGATGCCGACGGTGTCGTTCAGGACCTTGGCGACCGGCGCGAGGCAGTTGGTGGTGCAGGAGCCGTTCGAGATCACCAGGTGATCCTTGGTCAGCGTGTCGTGGTTGACGCCGTAGACGATGGTGGCGTCAGCACCGTCGGCGGGCGCCGAGACCAGCACGCGCTTGGCGCCGGCTGTGAGGTGCGCGGAGGCCTTGTCCTTCGCGGTGAAGATGCCGGTGCATTCCAGCGCGACGTCGACGCCGAGCGCCTTCCACGGCAGCTTGGAGGGATCGCGCTCGGCCGAAACCTTGATCTTGTTGTCGCCGAGGCTGATCGTGTCGCCGTCGACCGTGACGGTGCCGGGGAAGCGGCCGTGCACGGAATCGAAGCGCAGCAGGTGTGCGTTGGTCTCGACCGGGCCGAGGTCGTTGATGCCGACCACCTCGATGTCCTTGCGGCCGGACTCGGCGATGGCGCGCAGAATGTTGCGGCCGATACGCCCAAACCCGTTGATCGCGACGCGGATTGCCATGCTCGTCTCCTCTAATGCTGTTGTCAGCCCCGCGGGAGCGCTCCCACGAGGTTTTTACGGCGGAACGCCCGGTTCGGCCGGGCGCGTACGGAAAAGATGGAGCTTAGGTAATCCTTTTTTGCGACAAGCTCAACCTTGGCCGACAGGTGTCAGGCCAGCGTCAGACGCGCTTCGTGGCAGCGTTAACGACGGCTTCAGCAGTAATGCCGAAATGCGGGAAAAGGTCCTTCGCCGGGGCGCTGGCGCCGAATCCGTGCATGCCGATGAATTCGCCGTCATGGCCGATCACGGCATCCCAGCCCCAGCGCACCGCGGCCTCGATCGCGATCTTGACTGGGGCGTTGCCGATAATGGCATTTTGCCGTTCGGCGGGCTGTGCCAGCAGCAATTCCAGCGACGGGACCGAGACCACCCGCGTCGCGATGCCGCGTCCGGCGAGCTGCTTCTGCGCCTCGACCGCGATCTGGACCTCGGAACCCGACGCGAACAATGACACTTTTGCGTCACCCTGCGCCGCGACCAGCTCATAGGCGCCGTGGCTGCACGGGTTGTCGTTCGGCGCCGTGGTGCGGAGCTGCGGCAGGTTCTGGCGAGTCAGCGCCAGCACCGTCGGTCCGTCGACGCGGTTGAGCGCCAGTTCCCAGCACTCGGCGGTCTCGACCGCGTCACAGGGACGGAACACGCGCATGTTGGGCATCGCGCGGAGCGCGGAGAGATGCTCGACCGGCTGGTGCGTCGGGCCGTCCTCGCCGAGGCCGATCGAGTCATGGGTCATGACATAGACGACGCCGGTGCCCATCAGCGCCGACAGCCGCATCGCGCCGCGCGCGTAGTCGGTGAATACCAGGAAGGTGGCGCCGTTCGGCGCGAAGCCGCCATGCAGGAAGATGCCGTTGAGGCACGCCGCCATGCCGTGCTCGCGGACGCCGTAATGGATGAAGCGACCCTTCGGCGTCTTGGCGCCGAACGCCGTCGCCGACTTCGCCTTGTTGTTGTTGGAGCCGGTGAGGTCGGCGGAGCCGGCGACGAATTCCATCGGCATCGCAGCCGCAATCACCTCGATCGCGGCTTCCGACGATTTGCGGGTCGCGACGTTGAGCGGATTTTCCAGGAGTCCCTTCTTGAAGGCGCGCAGCCCCTTGGCGAGCGACTGCGGCCGCTCGTGGCGAATGCGGCGTTCGAACTCGGCGCGCTTGCGGCTGCCGAGCTGCGCGAACTGCTCGTCCCAAGCCTTGTGCTCGGCGGCGCCGCGGGCGCCTGCCTCGCGCCAGGCCTTCAGCACATCGTCGGGCACCGAGAACGGCTCGAGCGAGATGCCGAGCTTCTCCTTGGCCGCCTTGAGCTCGTCGGCGCCGAGCGCTTCGCCATGCGCCTTGGCGGTGCCGGCCTTGTGCGGCGCGCCGTACCCGATCGTGGTCTTGCAGGCGATCATCGAGGGCTTGTTGGATTTCTGCGCGCGGGTGATTGCAGCGGCAATCGCCTGCGGATCGTGGCCGTCGATCAATTCGGCGGCCCAACCTGCGGACTTGAAGCGCTTCACCTGATCGACGGAATCGGAGATCGAGGTCGGGCCGTCGATCGAGATGCCGTTGTCGTCGTACAGCACGATCATCTTGTTGAGCCGCCAGACACCGGCGAGCGCGATCGCTTCCTGCGAGATGCCCTCCATCAGGTCGCCGTCGGAGGCGAGCACATAGGTGTGGTGGTTGACGATCTTCTTGCCGAACTCGGCGGCCAGCATCTTCTCGGCGAGCGCCATGCCGACCGCGGTCGCGATGCCCTGGCCGAGCGGACCGGTGGTGGTCTCGATACCCTTGGTGTGGAAGTTCTCGGGGTGTCCCGGCGTCAGCGATCCGAGCTGGCGGAAATGCTTGAGCTGGTCGAGCGTCATGTCCTTGTTGCCGGTGAGGTACAGCAACGAATAGAGCAGCATCGAGCCATGGCCGGCCGAGAGCACGAAGCGGTCGCGATCGGGCCACGCCGTGTCGGCCGCATCGAATTTCAGGAATTTTGTGAACAGGACGGTCGCGATGTCGGCGGCGCCCATCGGCAGGCCGGGATGGCCGGAATTCGCCTTTTCGACGGCGTCCATGGCAAGGCCACGGATCGCATTGGCCATACGGGTGTGATCGACCTGCGTCATGATGAAAAGTCCGCCTAAAATGAGGAGCTGATGCTGGACGCATCGGGCGGGCAGCCGCGATACGCGCGTGGATGGCCTTACGGGTTGGGGGGTGCATTAGCACCTCAATTCCGCAAGTCCAAGGCGATGGAACGCCTCAAAACGGGGAAAAGTTGCCCGAAATCGCCTATTTCATTCAACGGTGCATAGTTCTCCGCCGCCGTTGCGCTGGGCTCGCTTGCCACGTAAATTTCGTCCCGTAAACGCTTGCCGAACCGCCTGTTTTGCCGTGCGGCAGGCCTGTCTTCCGCAGGCTACCAAGCCAACCGACTTGAAAGGTCCACGCCGCGTGTCATGAGTGATCGTCTCGCCAACGGGTCTGGCAATACCGAGGCACCGCTTGCCGATATCGATGCTGCGACAAAGCGGCTGATGGCTGCGCTTGATGCGCTGGAGAGCTCGGTGGAGCGGCGCCGCGAGGCCGACCGCGACGAGAACGAATTGGCGAGCCGCATCCAGGCGCTCGGCGCCGATCGCTCCAGGCTTGCCGACGAACTCGACGGATCGCTGGTGAAGACGCGCAAGCTCGAGCGCGCCAATCGCGAGATCGCGGAAAAACTCGACGCGGCAATCGGCAGCATTCGCGCCGTGCTCGACGGCGGAGACAGCAGATGAGCCACATCAACGTCACCATCAATGGCCGGCAATACCGGATGGCCTGCGAGGAGGGCCAGGAGGTGCGGCTCCTGAAGCTCGCGGAAAATCTCCAGCAGCGCGTGGAATCGCTGCGCGGCAAGTTCGGCGAAATCGGCGATGCGCGGCTGACGGTGATGGCGGCGCTCACCGCCTGCGACGAACTGGTTGACGCCAGCGCACGCATCCGCAGCCTCGAGGAAGAGGTCGAGCAGCTGCGCAACGCGCGCGTTGCCGCCATCGACCGCGCCCGCGCGACCCAGACCGCGGTCTCCAACGCGCTCAACGCCGCCGCGGAGCGGATCGAGCGCACCACGCAGGTGCTCAACCGCACCATCGGCGGCGGCATCGCGATCGGGTGATCTATATTTTCCGGCATCGGGTGATCTTATCCTCCCCTGGAGGGGGAGGATCGACGCTCATGAAATGAGCGGCGAGGTGGGGTGACGGTCTTTCCACACGTGTAGCGCCCGCGTTGAGAGATCACCCCACCCCGGTTCGCATTCCGCTACGCTTCATGCGTACCGACCCTCCCCCTCCAGGGGAGGGTGGAGAGAAGTGCATGAGTCTCGGCTGCGTCTTCCTTACCGCTGGCGGATTGGGGCAACGATGGCTAGATTAGCCCCCGCGAAGCTGCGTCGTGCGTCAGGAGCCATATATCCCCGGGGCCTTATCGATCCTTTAGGGAACTGTCCCTGGCCGGGTCCGTGGACCCGGACATATGGTGCCCACCTACTTTCGTAGGGAACTCCGGGATCGAGCGCTCCAACGGCCTCTGCGGCTTCGCACTGATTTTTGCTGTTGCCTTGTCGTCGCGCTGCGGCGGTTGAATTGTCTAGCAGTGTTGTGCCCCGCGATACGGGGCGTCCAGCGCGCCGCGGCCTGGCCTTAACGAAAGCTAGCGTCTCTGGGATGATGGATCGTCCGTTGTCGCGGACGACGACAGCGGAAGATGGATCATGCACGCATCTCCATCGAAGGCCGAGCTCCGGGCACTTGCTCTCGCCAAGCGCGATGCGCTGAGCGACGAGCAGCGCGCGACGGCTGCCGAAGCGCTCGCCAAGCGCGGCGCGCCGTTCGAGATCGCGCTGGGCATGATCGTCTCGGGCTATGCGCCGATCCGCAGCGAGCTCGATCCGGCGCCGTTGATGAAGAAGCTTGCCGACAGGGGCGCGCGGCTCGCGCTGCCCTGCATCAATGCGCGCGGCCAGTCGCTGACCTTCCGCAGCTGGTCGCCGCAGGACCGGCTGATGCTTGGGCCGCTCGGCATTCCCGAGCCGTCGCCGGCCGCCGCCGAGGTGCATCCGGACGTGATGCTGGTGCCGCTCGCGGCATTCGACAAGCTCGGTCACCGCATCGGCTACGGCGCCGGTTATTACGACTATACCTTCGCGCATCTGCGCAAGGCCAAGCATGTGATCGGGGTCGGACTTGCCTTTGCTGCACAGGAAACCAAGGCGATTCCGGCGCTGTCGCACGACGTCCCGCTTGATTTTGTGCTAACGGAGCGCAAGACGTTCGATTTCCGGAGTAGCTAGCCTTGCGAATTCTCTTCGTTGGTGACGTCGTCGGCAGGACCGGCCGCACCGCCATCGCCGACCACCTTCCCGGCATGATCAGGGACTGGTCGCTCGATCTCGTGGTCGTCAATGGCGAGAATTCCGCCGGCGGCTTCGGCATCACCGAGGCGATCTATCAGGAGCTGCTCGACGCCGGCGCCGATGCGATCACGCTCGGCAACCACGCCTGGAATCAGAAGGAGGCGCTGGTCTTCATCGAGCGCGCGCCGCGCCTGATCCGCCCGCTGAATTTTCCGCGCCATTCGCCCGGCCGCGGCGCCACGCTGGTCGATACCAAGAGCGGCAAGCGCGCGCTGGTCCTCAACGCGATCGGCCGCGTCTTCATGGAGCCGTCCTCGAACGATCCGTTCAGCGCCATCGAGCGCGAGCTCGAGGCCTGCCCGCTGCGCGAGGGCTGTGATGCCATCGTGCTCGATTTCCATGCCGAGGCGACCAGCGAGAAGCAGGGCGTCGGCTTCTTCTGCGACGGCCGCGTCAGCCTCGTGGTCGGTACCCATACCCACGTGCCGACCGCCGATCATCAGGTGCTGCCGGGCGGCACCGCCTATATGAGCGATGCCGGCATGACCGGCGACTATGACTCGGTGATCGGCATGCAGAAGGAGGAGCCGCTGCAGCGCTTCCTCACCGGCATTCCCTCCGGCCGTTTCGAGCCGGCGGGCGGCGTGGCAACACTGAGCGGCATCGCGGTCGAGACCGACGATGCGACCGGGCTCGCGGTGAAGGTCGCGCCGGTGCGCGCCGGCGGGCGGCTCGAGCCTGCGGTGCCGGGGTTTTGGGTGAAGTGAGGTTGCCGTAGCCCGGATGCAGCGAAACGAAATCCGGGAATCTCTCCGCGGTCGCATTGATCCGGATTGCGCTTCGCTGCATCCGGGCTACGAACTACGACTGCCGAAAACCCATCCGGAATGCGCCCCAGTGGCGGCCGTTCACGACGATCGGCGATGACAGGTCCTTCATCAGCACGAAATTGCCGCCGCCCATGTCGCGGCGATAGGTCTGCAGCAGGAACGGTTTTTTGTTGGCTGCGACCTTGCTCACCGCGCGGTCGTTGAACAGGCGGCGGTTGCGGCAATTGGCGTTGTTCCAGACCGGGTCCGGCCCCTGTGGCTGCCGGTAGTTCGGATTGTGGGTCGGCAGATAGCCGCTGCGCGCCCAGGCGACGCAGAACACGATGCGCGGATCGCTCTTCTGGATCGGATCCTGGATCGCGGGCAGCACGCGGTCGGTGAAGGCGACGTAGTCGGTCAGGTACTGCTTCGGATTGGTGCCGGCGATCTCGCGATAATTCTCGTCCATCAATTGCGCGAGCGTGACCTCGCCGCGCGCCACGGCATTCTCGAACAGCTCCGAGATCTGCCTTGCGGTGTCGATCACGACGCGGATCAGCGGCGTGTCGCTGGTCTGCACGCCGCTGTCGGCGATGGTCACGATCAGGCTCTCGGAGAGCTCGAGCAGTTTCGCGACGCGGCTGTCGGCGTGCTTGAGGTCGCGCGAGGAGAGATCGACGCCCTTCGCCAGCTCGTTCAGCTCCGCGATCACGCTGTCGCAATGGCCGAGATTGGATGTCGCGGCGCGCGCCACGCTGCCGATCTCGGCGCCGACGGATGAGAAGCCTTCCTGCACGCGCATGATGATGCCCGAAATCTGCTGGGCGCCTTCGCCGGCGCTTTTGGCGCGCAACGAGGCATCGCTGCTCTCGCCGATCAGGCTGCCGATCTGGCCGTCGAGATCGCGCACGGTGTCGGAAATCTGATGCGTCGCCTGGCGGGTTGCTTCCGCAAGGTTCTTGACCTCGCTCGCGACCACGGCAAAGCCGCGGCCGGCATTGCCGGCGCGCGCCGCCTCGATGGTGGCGTTGAGCGCCAGCAGATTGGTCTGCTTGGCGATTGCCTCGATCGAACCGGAAACCTTGGCGACCTGGCTCAGCGCGGAGCCGACCGCGGCGAGCCGCGCCTCGATCCGTCCGACCGCCGCGACGAGCTCCGCGATATGGCTGACCGCCGTCTCGACCGCATGGCGCGACTCCGCGATCTGGCCGACCGCGGCGGATGCGGTCGTTTGCACCGCCTGCGATGCGTTGGCGATGTCGTGATTGGCGGCGACCATCGTCTCGGCCGTCGTCTGCAAATGATGGAAGCGCTCGGACTGGCTGCTGACGCGGTTCGCGACCTCCTGGACGTTGCCGGCGATGTCGGCGAGTTCCACCCCCAGGCCGCCGATGCGGTCGGCGAGCTGGTCCACCAGCCGCTCGGCCAGCGTTCGGTCCGATGACGTATCCAGAACTGCAAGCTGCGCGGCCGACATGTCGACGCTTCCTCCGTTACAGCGGCCCGTCGGCCGCCGCAGCATTCCCCATTCCAACCCTAAAGCGTGATTCGCGCTGCCGGTCTTGCCTGAGCGCGCACTCGGGCCTTTTGTCGCTACGAAGCGTTCAAAGCTTGTAGGCGGTGCGGAACCCGCCCCAGTGCCGGCCGCGCACGCGGATCGGTACGTCGATCTCGCGCATCATCACCGTGTTGCCGCCTCCCATGTCGCGCGCATAGGTCTGGATCAGATAGGCGCGCTGGTTGCGGCCGGCGGCGAGGCCCGCGGCGTCGTTGAAGATGCGGCGGTTGCGGCTGTTGGCGGTGTTGTAAGCCACGTCGCCCGGCCGCTGCGGCTGCGAGTAGAGCTTGTTGTGGACCGGCAGATAGCCGTTCTGGTCGATCATCACGCAGAATGCCATCCGCTTGTCCCTGGCGAGGAATGCGTCCTGGAACGCCGGCAGGGTGCGCTCAGCCCAGTCCAGCATTTTGGTGCGGTACTGCACCGGGTTGGTGCCTGCAATCTCGACATAGTCGGTGTCGAACATGTCGGCGATCGTAATCGCGCCGCTCGCCAGCCCGTTCTCGAACATCTTGCCCAGCGCGCTGCCGGCTTCGATCGCGCGGGTGACGAGCTCGGCGTTCTCCTCGTGGATCGCCCACATCCGGTCTTCGATTTTTTCGCGCAGCTCGGCGGTTGCCGCCTCGAAGCGGGCCTGGCTGCCTGCCTTGGAGCGCTCGCCGATCCGGATCCGGCAGGCGCCGATCTCCTGCAAGGTCGCGTTCAGGGTCTCCTGCGCCGGCAGCTTCCCGGCATCGGGTCCGCCGATCAGGATGCCGTCCATCGCGATCTCGTAGACCGGCGCGGTGATGATGCCGCGCGCGGTCGTGATCTCGATCTTGAGGCTGCAGGGCAGGCGCTCGTTCTTGCGCGGATCGCCGCGCTCGTCCTGGCGCAGCAGCACCGCGCAGCGCGCTTTCAGCTTCTGGGCGAAGGCGGTCACCGCCTTGCCGGCCCTGGCGACATTGTCGCCATGCGCGGCGGCTTCGCGCGTTGCACTGTCGATCTCGCCGGCGCTGGTGCCGACCGAGACGATGAAGTGCGAGGCGGAGGCGGCGTTCTGGCCCATCTCGCCGGTGATTTCATTCTGCTCGGCAACCGCGCCGTTGACGTTCTCAAACACCGGGCGGATCTTTTCGATCGCCTGGGAGATGCGGTGCACCGCGTCGGCCGATCCGGTGGCGTCCTTCTGCAACGCCTCGATCTTGCGGGTGATCTCCTCGGTCGCGCTCTGGGTCTGCACCGCCAGCGCCTTGACCTCGGTTGCGACCACCGCAAAGCCCTTGCCGGCGGCACCGGCGCGCGCCGCCTCGATCGTCGAGTTCAGCGCGAGCAGCGTGGTCTGCCGCGCGATCTGTGCGATCAGATTGACGACGTTGCCGATCGCGGCCGAGGATTCGCGCAGGCGATCGACATTGGCGGTGGCCTCGCGCGCCGCGGCCGCGGCGTCGTCGGCGAGCTGGCTCGCGCTGCGCACCTGCGCCCCGATGCCCTCGGCGGAATGGGTGAAGCGGTCGGCGGCTTGCGAGAACGTCGTCGCGGTGCTTTGCGCATCGCTGCTGCGGCCGGTCAGCGCATCGGTGCGGGCGCGGATCGTGGCGAGCTTGGCAGCCGTTGCCTCGGCGCCGTCGGCGACCGAGCTCGCGGCGCGTTCGAGCTGGCGGATCATCGCGCCAAGCTCGAGTTCCAGCAATTCCAGGATCTCCTTGGAGGAATCCTTGGCCGAATCAGTCTCGGTCGAGACCTCAGGGGCTGCGGCCGCGGTTGGAACCTGCGGCGCGACGGCCGGCGCAGCCGGCTCCGGCACTTGCTTTCGAAACAAACCGAACGCCATGTGGGCTCTTTGGGGCTGTGGAAAGTTGCGGCGGGACGGGGCGATCCTCGCATCCGGGCATGAAGTCATGGTTAACAAGTGCCTCATATTCCGGCTTGCGGTAGTATTCCTCCGCCGGACGGCCCCGGCGATCCTTTGATTTTGACCGTGAGGGGCCTATAAGGCCGCGTTTTCCATCCCTGTTCAGACCCTAAGCTCCGAAGAGACGTCGCATGGCCGGCCATTCCCAATTCAAGAACATCATGCACCGCAAGGGCCGGCAGGATGCCCAGAAGTCGAAGCTTTTCGGCAAGCTGGCCCGCGAAATCACCGTGGCGGCCAAGCTCGGCACCCCGGACCCGGCGATGAATCCGCGGCTGCGCGCCGCCGTGGTCGCGGCCCGCGCCGAGAACATGCCCAAGGACAATATCGACCGTGCCATCAAGAAGGCCGCGGGCAATGAGGGCGAGAACTATGACGAGATCCGCTACGAGGGCTATGGCCCCGGCGGCGTCGCCGTCATCGTCGAGGCGCTGACCGACAACCGCAACCGCGCCGCTTCCGATATCCGCTCCTTCTTCACCAAGTCGGGCGGCAATCTCGGCGAAACCGGCTCGGTCGCCTTCATGTTCGACCGCACCGGCATCATCGAATACGACGCCAAGGTCGCCTCCGACGACGCCATGCTGGACGCCGCGATCGAGGCCGGCGCCGACGACGTGGTCTCCAGCGAAGGCGGCCACGAGGTCTACGCCTCGCAGGACACTTTCCGCGAAGTCGCAAAAGCGCTGGAAGCGAAGTTCGGCGAGCCGCGCAAGGCGGCGCTGACCTGGAAGCCGCAGAACACCGTTTCGGTCGACGACGAGACCGGCGAAAAGCTGCTGAAGCTGATGGACCTGCTCAACGAGCATGACGACGTGCAGAACGTGTTCGCCAATTTCGAGGTGTCCGACGCGCTGATCGCGAAGATGGGCGGCTAGTCGCTTGCACTGCTGTCGTCGCCCGGCTGGACCGGGCGACCCAGCATTCCAGAGACATGCATTTGATCCGAGAAGCCGCGGCGTACTGGATCCCCCGCTCCCGTGCGCAATTGCGCACTAGGCGGGGATGACAAGTGGGTCGAGTACGACGACCGCGGCAGGGGATGAGGCTCCGTTTGTGTTTCGTTCTCCCGGCGCAGGCGGTATCACTAGCCCATGACATCCCAGCCGATTCGCTCTCCCGTCCGCATCATCGGTATCGATCCGGGTCTCCGCCGCACCGGCTGGGGGGTGATCGAGACCGAAGGCAATCGTCTCGTCTATATCGCCTGCGGTTCGGTCGAGCCGCCGGACGATCTGCCGCTGGCGAGCCGGCTGCTTGCAATCCATGAGGGGCTGGCCGCCGTGCTCGGCGATTACAAGCCTGCGGAGGCGGCGGTCGAGCAGACCTTCGTCAACAAGGACGGCGTTGCCACCCTGAAGCTCGGCCAGGCGCGCGGCGTCGCCATGCTGGCGCCCGCAATGTTCGGTATCTCGGTCGCCGAATACGCGCCGAACCAGGTCAAGAAGACCGTGGTCGGCGCCGGACATGCCGAGAAGAACCAGATCCAGGTGATGCTGAAGATCCTGCTGCCGAAAGCCGAGCCGCCGTCCGCCGACGCCGCGGACGCGCTCGCGGTCGCGATCACCCACGCCCATCACCGCCAGAGCACCGCGCTGCGGCTCAGGGTGGCGAGCCTATGATCGGCAAGCTGAAGGGCCTGATCGATTCCTATGGCGAGGATTACGTGATCCTCGACGTCGGCGGCGTCGGCTATCAGGTGCACTGCGCGGGCCGCACGTTGCAGGCGTTGCCGTCGCCAGGCGGCGCCGCCGTGCTCTCGATCGAGACCTATGTCCGCGAGGATCAGATCAAACTGTTCGGATTTCGCACCGATCATGAGCGCGAATGGTTTCGCCTGCTGCAGACCGTGCAGGGGGTCGGCGCCAAGGTCGCGCTCGCGGTGCTCGGCACGCTGCCGCCGACCGATCTCGCCAACGCCATCGCGCTGCGCGACAAGGCGGCGGTGGCGCGGACGCCGGGAGTCGGGCCGAAGGTCGCCGAGCGCATCGTCAGCGAATTGAAGGACAAGGCGCCAGGCTTTGCCGATGTCGATCCCGCGGTGGTGCAACTGTCAGGCGCGATCGACAACAACCGCGCGCCGCGTCCTGTCACCGACGCGATCTCGGCGCTGGTCAATCTCGGCTACGGCCAGCCGCAGGCCGCCGCCGCCATCGCCGCCGCCTCGCGCAGCGCCGGTGAGAAGGCCGAGACCGCGCAGCTGATCCGGCTGGGGTTGAAGGAACTGTCGAAGTGATCAGTGGATTGGAGCGCCTCTGTTCTTCACCTCGCCCCGCTTGCGGGGAGAGGTCGGATCGCATCGCAGATGCGATCCGGGTGAGGGGGTACAGGTCTCGACACACATTGCGCTCGCGGAAGGAGCCCCTCACCCCAACCCTCTCCCCGCAAGAGCGGGGAGATGGAGAACAATCTCGTGTTAGTCTCGCATCATGAATACGCCCTCGCGCATGGTCTCGCCTGAACGCCGCTCCGACGATGTCGGTGACACCGCGCTGCGGCCGCAGTCGCTGACGGAGTTCGTCGGTCAGGCCCAGGCGCGCAAGAATCTCTCGATCTTCATCGAGGCTGCGAAGAAACGCGGCGAGGCGCTCGATCACGTGCTGTTCGTCGGTCCCCCCGGCCTCGGCAAGACCACGCTGGCGCAGATCGTCGCGCGTGAGCTCGGCGTTGGCTTTCGTGCCACCTCCGGCCCTGTCATTGCGAAGGCCGGCGATCTCGCGGCGCTGCTGACCAATCTCGAAGAACGCGACGTGCTGTTCATCGACGAGATCCATCGCCTCAGCCCGGCGGTCGAGGAAGTGCTCTATCCCGCGATGGAGGATTTCCAGCTCGACCTGATCATCGGCGAGGGTCCGGCGGCGCGCTCGGTCAAGATCGAATTGTCGAAGTTCACGCTGGTCGGCGCGACGACGCGCGCAGGCCTGCTCACCAATCCGTTGCGCGACCGCTTCGGCATTCCGATCCGGCTCAATTTCTACACCGAGGAAGAGCTCGAGAAGATCGTCACCCGCGGTGCCCGCGTGCTCAATATCGGCATGAGTCCTGATGGCGCAAATGAGATCGCGCGCCGCGCCCGCGGCACGCCGCGCATCGCCGGCCGCCTGCTGCGCCGGGTGCGCGACTTTGCCTCCGCCGCCGATGCCGATTCCGTCGACCGCGGCATCGCTGACCGGGCGTTGAGCGCGCTCGAGGTGGACAGCGTCGGGTTAGACGCGATGGACCGGCGCTATCTCACCACCATCGCGTTGAACTATGGCGGCGGGCCGGTCGGCGTCGAGACCATGGCGGCGGCGCTGTCGGAGCCGCGCGATGCGATCGAGGACATCATCGAGCCCTATCTGATCCAGTGCGGCTATCTGCAGCGTACTCCGCGTGGCCGGCTCCTGACCTCGCATGCCTTCCGCCATCTCGGCCTCGCCGAGCCGAACCGCGACCCCTCGCAGTTCGGCCTGTTCGGCGGCAATGGCGACGAGGATTGACGCATGATCCGGAAGAGCGCGAAGCGGTTTTCATGCTCGAACAAAAGCCCTCCGCTCTCGAAGACGTGAAGAGACGTGTTGATGCGGCGCGTCGCGCCGCCGGTAACCTTGCCTGCTAACCATTGCGGCATCTCTGCAGGCCGTCTGCACAAGCACGGCCCAATTTCGCTCCAATCAAAGGGCCTATGATAGCCCAGAGTGTTTTCGACAAGCGCCAGGCATCACCGATCAGACGTCCATGATTTCACGTCGTCATTTTCTGCGCGGGTTCGGCGGATTGACCGCCGCCACCGCTTCGACCGCGGCCTATGGCTTGAGCGAGCCGGTCGTCCGCCTCGCGCTCACGCGCTACGATCTGTCGCCGCGGCAATGGCCGGCGGATTTTCCGCTCAAGATCGCCGCGCTCGCCGACATCCACGCCTGCGATCCCTGGATGTCGCTCGATCGCATCGCTGAGATCGTCGAGCGGACGAACGGTCTGAACCCCGACATCATCGTGCTGCTCGGCGACTATGTCGCCGGGCTGCGCCACGTCACCCGCTTCATTCCGGCCTCCGACTGGGCCGCGGTGCTGAAGGGCCTGAAGGCGCCGCTCGGCGTACACGCCGTGCTCGGCAACCACGACTACTGGGAAGACAAGGCGGTACAGCGCCTGGGGCGCGGCATCCCGCTCTCGCGCCGCGCGCTGGAAGGGGCGGGGATTCCGGTCTACGAGAACGACGCGGTGCGGCTCGCCAAGGACGGCCGTCCGTTCTGGCTCGCCGGTCTCGGCGACCAGCTCGCCTTCATGGCGGCGCGGCCCTATCGCCAGGTCACGCGCATCGGCGTCGACGATCTCAACGCGACGCTTGCCAAGGTCACAGACGACGCGCCGGTGATCCTGCTCGCGCATGAGCCCGACGTCGCGCTCCGGGTGCCCTCGCGCGTCGCGTTGCAGCTGTCCGGCCACACCCATGGCGGACAGGTCCGGCTGCTCGGCTGGTCGCCGGCTGTACCGGTGAAGCACGGCATGCGGCTCGCGTATGGCCATATCAAGCTGAAATGCGACGTCGTCGTCTCCGGCGGCCTCGGCTGCAGCATCATGCCGTTCCGCCTCGGCGTGCCGCCCGAGATCGTGCAGGTCACGCTCGGCGCAAAGGGGCCAGTGGTGTCCTGAGCGCGCTTGCGTGGGCGAGAGCTGCGCATCGGATGCGGGCCGACGGCGGTTCCGTCGAAAGTAACTGCTGTATCCGTTCCGGTTCCGGAGTGGCGCCTTTCGACATGGCCGCGATGAAGGATGGTAAGTTGCCGCATATTTCTGTGGGCGGTACCCTTCACCCTAAGGTAGCGGGAGGGATTGCGCAAAATGCAGGATTGGTATCCCAAGAAGCTCGTCGTCGGCGTTCAGGGGACGACAGGCACCTACGAGTTCATGAAAACCGTTTTCGGCCGGGAGCAGCCGTTCCGTTACGCCGAATTTGGAATCTACATGGCGGATACCGCAAGAAACGTCTGCCAGCTGTTTCCCGAGTGTGAGCTGCATCTTTTCGATTTCAACGATGCGGTCCAGCGCGCGGAGACAAAGCTCAGCGCCTACCCCAACAAGATCTCATATTTCGGCAACACTCAGAAGTTCAACGATTCCTACAACTGGTCTCTCATGAAGCTGATCAGGCAGTATGAGGGCGCTCCGATCTATGATTATTGCTTTCTCGACGGCGCGCACACGGTCGCAGTCGACGCTTTGAACTACTTCTTGTGCGACAAACTGCTCAAGGTTGGCGGTTACATGGATTTCGACGACTATGAATGGCGTCTGAGGGGATCGTCACTCGATCCGACGAAAATTCCGGCAATCGGCGATCAATATACCGATGAGCAGATCGACGCTTTTCAAGTCAAGATGATCGTTGACGACCTGGTCAGAACAGATCATCGGTACCAAGAGGTCGTCAGAAACAAGGTATTCCAGAAGGTCGCCTGATCCAGATCGCCAGCCGATCCCAAGATTTCCCGACCGTGCTTGCGTCGGCCGGCGATTTTGCGCAATACGAACCAAAGTCTTGCGCAATCGGGGGCTGCAAATGACCTCACCCATTCTCGACGGCCAGATCCGCGACGGCCGCCACCATATGCAGGTCCGCGTCTATTACGAAGACACCGATTTTTCCGGCATCGTCTATCACGCCAATTACCTGCGCTTCATGGAGCGCGGCCGCACCAATCATCTCCGCCTGATGGGCGCCGAGCAGCAGGCGCTGTTCGATGAAGCGCAGGAGGAGACCGGCGGCTTCGCCTTTGTCGTGCGCTCGATGACGCTCGACTTCCTCAAGCCGGCGCGGATGGACGACGTGCTCGACGTCGTGACCTGGCCGATCGCGGTGAAGGGCGCCTCCATCATGCTCGCTCAGGAAGTCCGGCGCGGCGATGACGTGCTTGTGAAGGCCGAGGTCCGCGTCGCCTTTCATCAGCGGCGGCCGCGCGCAGCCGATCCCGAAGGCTATTCGCGCGCTGATGAAGGCCGATCTGGCTTAGAGCGTTTTCGAGCGAAGTGGGTACCGGTTCGCGTGAAGAAAACGCGTCAAAACACGAATCCGGAGCCCCGTTCCGATACAATCGGAACGGAATAGGCTCCAACTATCGGGCGATAGGAAACGCCCCATCGACTCTTTGGGACGCAGCGCTAGATTGCGCTGTAAACAACGAGGGATCGCCAATGTCACGCCCGCCGCTGCCACCCTTCACCCGCGAGACCGCCGCGCAGAAAGCGCGCATGGCGGAGGACGCCTGGAATTCGCGCGACCCGGTTCGGGTTGCCGGCGCCTATACCGAGGACAGCCGCTGGCGTAACCGCTCCGAGGTGTTTCAGGGCCGCGAGGCGATCGTGGCCTTCCTGACCCGCAAATGGGAAAAGGAGCAGGAGTATCGCCTGATCAAGGATCTCTGGGCGTTCGACGGCAACCGCATCGCGGTCCGCTTCCAGTACGAATGGCACGATGCCGGCGGCAACTGGTTTCGCTCCTACGGCAACGAGCAGTGGGAGTTCGACGAGCACGGCCTGATGCGCCGCCGCGAGGCCTCGATCAACGACATCGCGATCTCGGAGAAGGACCGCCGCTTCCATTGGCCCGCCCCGGGTCCGCGTCCGGCCGACGTGCCGGGCCTGGGGCAGGAGCCGTTCTGATCGGCTCTCCGTAGCCTTGTAGCCGGATGGAGCGAAGCGAAATCCGGGACGATCTCTCCTGTTGTGCGGTCGATCCCGGATCGCGCTGCGCTCCATCCGGGGCTACGGGTCGTTGTGGTGACTCATCGAAAACGTTTGCGCGTCTCGAAGAGGGCTGATTTATGCTGGTCGGCGATTGCAACCTCACCGCGTCTGCCGGATCTCATTACATGCCAAATAATCGTTCTGCCGCCGTTGCGCTCGCAGGCTTCCTCCTCGCGACCGTCTTCATAGCCGTTGCTATCCAGCCAAGCGCAGCGAGGAATGAAATGCGCGGGGCCGATACTTGGGGGCGATGTTCAGACATCAGCTCGAGAGGTGTTGGAGGAGACCTCCACGCGTCGGAAGCGATGCAGCAGGTGTAAGGGTTGAGTTTATAATCGAGCTGACGCGAGAGGGCAGGCTCGATGGGCAACCTGTGGTGTTGCCAGGGAGCAAGCCGGCCACATCAGACTATGCTCAGGCTTATCAAAACAGTGCGCTGCGAGCGATCACTGAATGCCAGCCGTACACGTTGCCGGCGGAATACTACGATGAGTGGAAGAAATTCCAGCCAGTCTTCATGGACGCGCCGCCTCCAGCCACACGAAAGGGGGAGCCAGGGATGAGCTCTCCAACACCCGCAAGCTTTCGATTTGCCGAGGATGCTGACCGCGGCACCCCTTCACCTCGCCCCGCTTGCGGGGAGAGGTCGGATCGCATCGCAAGATGCGATCCGGGTGAGGGGGTACAGGTCTCACCGCATTCGCAACTCGCGGAAGCGGCCCCTCACCCCAACCCTCTCCCCGTAAGAACGGGGAGAGGGAGAGAAGACTGTGCCTCCGTCGTAAGAAGCCCTACGCCGCCGCCTTATGCCGCGCGATCTCGGCCTTGTAGAGTTCGAACTCCTCCGCGATCGCCTTCGCGACCGAGGGACGGGCGCGCAGGCGCTCGTAATAGGCCTTCAGCGCCGGCCATTTCGCGAGCTCGACCGGCGGCGTTGCCATGGTCCAGTTGATCACGGTGACGAGATAGGCGTCGGCGACGCTGAAGTGATCGAGCAGGTAGTCGCGGCCCTTCAGGTGCTCCTCGAGATAGTCGAGCCGCGAGACGTATTTCTCCACGGCATAGGTCTTGGCCTCCGGCGGCGCCTTCTTGTCGAGCAGCGGCAGGAACAGGCCCTTGTGCAGCTCGGTGCCGATGAAGCACAGCCATTGATGCAGCTTTGAACGCTCGGCGTTCGACGCCGTGCCGATGCCGGCGCGCGGAAACTGGTCGGCGACATATTGCAGGATCGCGGCGTTCTCGGTCAGCACGACGCCGTCGTCGGTGCGCAGCGTCGGCACCAGGCCGAGCGGGTTGACCTTGTTGAAGTCGGAGCCGTCGTTGCGCACCGCCTTGGTCTTCGGATCGACCTCGAGATAGTTGGCCGGCTGGCCCGCTTCATAGAGCGCGACGCGGGTCGCCATCGAGCAGGCGAGGGGCGAGAAATAAAGGTCCATGGGTGCCTCCAGTGTCTGGCGCGGGTGTCCGGCCGTTGTTGATTTTTGTACTGTCTTGGATAATATTGGCGGCGTCAAGGAATTAGATGCGAAATGGTACAAAAAAATAAGAGGCCGCCAACTGCTGCCAAAATCGCGGGGCCGGTCACGCCGAAGCGCCGCGGGCGGCCGCGCGCGTATGAGCCCGATGTCGCGCTCGGCAAGGCGCTCGATCTGTTCCGGCGCGACGGCTTCGCCGCGACCTCGCTCGATGATCTGAGCGCTGCGACCGGCATGAACCGGCCGAGCCTCTATGGCGCGTTCGGCGACAAGCGCGAGCTCTATATCAAGAGCTACCAGCGCTATCGCGACGACGCGCGCGCCGCGATGGTCGATATCTTCCGCGCCGACGCGCCGCTGCGCGAGCGGCTCGAGCGCATCTATCGCATCGCGCTCGACATCTATCTGTCCGGCGAGTCCGGCCCGCGCGGTTGCTTCACCGTGATGACGGCGGCGTCCGAGGCGGTGTCGGATCCGGACATCCGCACCATGGTGGTCGAGGGCCTGACCGAGCTCGACAAGGCGTTCGGCATCTGCTTCCGCCATGCCAGGGAACGCGGGGAACTGCCCGAGGAGACCGATCCGGCGTCGCTGGCGCATCTGGCGTCCGCCACCATCCACACCATCGCGATCCGCGCCCGCGCCCGCGTGCCGCGCAAGGAGCTCGAGGCGATCGTGAAGGGCGCCATCGACGTGCTGTGCGGCGCGAAATAGCCGCGCAAATTTTCTCGCCGGGCAAATGTCGGGCGCTGGCTTTCCCGCCCGTCTTCCGTAAGGTCCCCCCACTCACGGAAGCGGAACATCATGGGAAAAGTCAGGACTTCAGCATTCTCGGTATCGATCGACGGATTCGGCGCGGCGCCGCGTCAGAGTCTCGAAAATCCATTCGGCGAAGGCGGCATGGTGTTGCCCGGCTGGTTCCTCCAGACACGGACGTTCCGCCAGACATTCGGCCAGGACGGCGGCACCACCGGCCTCGACGACGAGATCGCGCGCAAGTCGATGGAGGGGATCGGCGCCTGGATCCTGGGCCGCAACATGTTCGGCCCGATCCGCGGGCCGTGGCCGGATCATGCCTGGAAAGGCTGGTGGGGCGACAATCCGCCGTACCACACGCCGGTGTTCGTGCTGACCCATCACGCGCGGCCCGACATCGAGATGGAAGGCGGCACGACGTTTCACTTCGTGACCGACGGCATGCTCGCGGCGCTGGAGCGGGCGCGCGCGGTTGCCGGTGACAAGGACATCCGCGTCGGCGGCGGCGTCTCGGTGGTGCGTCAATTCCTGCAGGCGCGTCTGCTCGACGAGCTGCAATTGGTGCTGCCGCCGGTCGTGCTCGGCGCCGGTGAGAGTTTGTTCGCGGGCCTCGATCTGCCTGCCCTCGGCTACGCCGTCGTCTCGCATGTCGCGAGCCCGCACGCGACCCACGTCACCTTCGCGCGCAAGGCGTCTTAGTCATCCGTGCATCTTGTCCGTCATTGCGAACGAAGCGAAGCAATCCATGTCCCCGCGTATGCGGAAGGATGGATTGCTTCGTCGCTTCGCTCCTCGCAATGACGCTCAGGCGTGATTCCGCATCGCCGGTTTCGTAGCCCGGATGGAGCGTAGCGCAATCCGGGAGCGGTTTGTCCGGCGCAAAGAACCCCGGATTTCGCTTCGCTGCATCCGGGCTACGCGCCGGTGCTAATACCCCCGCTTGCGATCGACGAGGTTCTCCAGCGCGCCGCCGGCCTCGAAGCGCGCGATCTGCTGCGCGACATATTTCGAGATCTCGTCGGCGTCGGTGTCGGCGGCGTTGTGCGGCGTCAGCACCACCTTCGGATGGCTCCAGAACGGGCTCGCCTCGGGCAGCGGCTCGGTCTCGAAGACGTCGAGCGAGGCGGCGCCCAGCGTGCCTTCATCGAGCGCGCGCAGGATGTCGGCCTCGTTCTGCAGGCCGCCGCGGCCGGCATTGATGATGACGGGCGCGCCGAGCGGGCTGTTGCGGTTCAGCTTCGCGAACGCGTCGCGGTTGAGCACGTGCCTTGTGTCCGGCGTCAGCGGCAGCAGGCAGACCAGGATGTTGGTCTCGCGCAGGAATGCGTCGAGCCCGTCCGCGCCGTGATAGCAGGCGATGCTGTCGATCCGCTTCTCGCTGCGGCTCCAGCCGACGACGCGGAAGCCGAGCGCGCGCAGTGCCTGCGCCGCGGCGGCGCCGAGCGTGCCGAGCCCCATGATGCCGACGGTGATCGCGCTCGCCGCCCACTGATAGTCCGGCGCCCAGCGCTTCACCCGCTGCGACTCGCGCAAATAGAGCTCCTGGCGGTGATGCATCAGAACGTGCAGCACGACATATTCGGTCATGCGGTCGGTGAGATCGGAGACCGCGACCCGCACCAGCGGCACGTCGGGCAGCGAGCGATCAGCCATCAGCGCGTCGACCCCGGCGCCGAGATTGAAGATGACGCGCAGGTTCTTGAATGCCGCGAGCTCGCCCGGCTTCGGCTTCCACACCGCGGCGTAATGCACCTCGGCGGGATCGAGCGCGCCGTCCGGCAGCAGCACCACGCGGCGGTCCGGGCAGACCGCGTCGAACCGCGCCTTCCAGCGCCCCGACGACCAGTTTTCCGAGCCGCCATTGATCAGCAGCGCGAGCGCGCCCTTACCCATCCCGATACCTCCAACGTCTATGTGATGCATGTCACAGAGCGGGTCCGGCCCGCTCATATGTCCTGCCATCAACAGGGGAGAACTTCCATGCGCAAACTGATCCGGGCGTCGGCTTTCGTCCGTGCCGCCGGGCGCCACGGCCCACGCCCGTGCTCGTAAAACGCTGACACGCCGGCTGAGGCTCAACCGACCGTTGCTCCAACGCAGCGCGAGGCCCGGTCGGCCCGATCGCAGGCTCAGGCGCAACCCGTGGCGTCTCCGCGGCAGCAGGCGTCCCCGTCCGATGACGAGGAGCCACGTCCGCCATCGCGAGAGCGATGAAGCCAAGGCGCGCTGGATCGCCGCCCGCTACGGCGTCTATCGGCAACCGCACGTTCATCGCCGCCGCGACAAACGTCCCGTCCGTCGAAGCGCGCCATGGAGCCGCGATCAAGATCCACCGTTGGCATCCGGAACCTAAATTTCTTTCGCGCCCCCTGTCGGCAGCGGGCATAATCGTTCGTTCTTGCAATGAACGGAGATGCCTTTTCGATGCTGTACGCCATCCTCTGCTATCATGACGAAGACATGGTCGGCTCCTGGAGCAAGGAACACGACGCCTCCGTCATGCAGAAACTGTCCATCGTGCAGGACAAGCTCGCCAAGCAGGGCAAGCTCGGCCCGGTGGCGCGGCTGTTGCCGACCACCGCGGCCACCACGCTGCGCAAGGAAAACCCGCCGCTGGTGCTGGACGGCCCGTTCGCCGAAACCAAGGAACAGCTGCTCGGCTTCTATCTGGTCGAGGGCACGAACCTCGACGAGGTGCTCGACATCGCGCGCGACCTCGGCGAGGCCAATCCCGGCGGCACCTATGAGATCCGCCCGGTCGGCTACTTCAATCAGGGAGGTACCAAGGCGTGAGCGTGACCGACACCGCCTGGATCGATGCTGCGTTGACGTCCGCGCGTCCCCAGGCGGTCGGCGCCCTGCTGCGCTACTTCCGCAATCTCGACACCGCCGAGGAGGCGTTCCAGAACGCCTGCCTGCGGGCGCTCAAGAGCTGGCCGCAGAACGGCCCGCCGCGCGATCCCGCGGCGTGGCTGATCATGGTCGGCCGCAACGTCGCGATCGACGAGGTCCGCCGCAACAAGAAGCAGCAGCCGCTGCCCGACGACGACCAGGCGATCTCCGACCTCGACGACGCCGAGGACGAGATCGCCGAGCGGCTCGACGGCTCGCATTACCGCGACGACATCTTGCGGCTGCTGTTCATCTGCTGTCACAAGGATCTGCCGGCGACGCAGCAGATCGCGCTCGCGCTGCGCATCGTCTCAGGTCTTACGGTGAAGCAGATCGCGCGCGCCTTCCTGGTCTCGGAAGCCGCGATGGAGCAGCGCATTACGCGGGCCAAGGCGCGCGTCGCCGATGCCGACGTGCCGTTCGAGACGCCTGGCGCGGTCGAGCGCAGCGAGCGGCTCGCCTCGGTCGCGGCGATGATCTATCTGATCTTCAACGAGGGCTATTCGGCGAGCGGCGACACCGCCGAAATCCGCGCGCCACTGTGCGAGGAGGCGATTCGTCTCGCCCGCCTGCTGCTGCGGCTGTTCCAGAGCGAGCCGGAGATCATGGGGCTGACGGCGTTGTTGTTGCTGCAGCATGCCCGCGCCGAGGCGCGCTTCGATGCCGATGGCCAGGTGATCCTGCTCGACGACCAGGACCGCAGCCTGTGGAATCAGAAGCAGATTGCCGAGGGCCTCGCGCTGATCGACAAGGCGATGCGCCACCGCCGCAGCGGGCCGTATCAGGTGCAGGCGGCGATCGCAGCGCTGCACGCCCGTGCGGAAAAGCCCGAGGATACCGACTGGACCCAGATCGATCTGCTGTACGGCGCGCTCGAGGTCATGCAGCCGTCGCCGGTGATCACGCTCAACCGCGCCGTCGCGGTCTCCAAGGTGAAGGGGCCGGAAGCCGCGCTCGAGATGATCGAGCCCTTGGCGCCGCGGCTTGCCAATTACTTCCATTATTTCGGCGTCCGCGGCGCCTTCCTGATGCAGCTCGGCCGCAACGAGGACGCCCGCATCGCCTTCGACCGCGCCATCGCGCTCGCCAACACCACCGCCGAAGCCGCCCACATCCGCATGCATATCGACCGCCTGATGCGCGACAGCCAGCCGCACAACGCGAAGGCGAAGTAGCGGTCAGCAACAGCGCACCGGCATACTCGCTGCACCTCCCCCGCGAGCGTGCGCAGGGCTATCGCATATGGCTGGCGGTCATGACGACGTGGAAACGTCGCGTACAGAAGCGCGCGAATGCCGTATGCCCCCGGGGGGCGAGCGTGCGTCTGCGCGATTTCGGAATATTGGAAAAATATCCCTGAGTTGCCCGACGTGTCAAGCAGCCCGGTCGGCCGCCGGCTACTTTGCATGGGGTTGTTTTCGATATTTTGGCAACGCGCCTCCCCCGCGAGTGCAGGGCAATCGCATATGGGCTCGATAGCTCCACAAACTCGTCATGCCCGGCCTTGTGCCGGGCATCCACGTCTTGGTTCGGGAGAGGGAGCTTGTCGCAGCTCTCAATCGACTCTGCCTGACTTCCGAAAAAATCTTCGCCCGCCTTGTCGGCCGCGTACTCCGCCGTTCGTCATGAAGGCAGAGAGCATCACCAAGCGTTACGGAGCCTGTCATGCCGACGACCGTCGACACCGAAGTCTCAAAGCCCGCCCGCATCACCGGCCGTGTCATGAGCGGCATGGTCGTCCTGTTCCTGCTGTTCGACGGCGCGATCAAGCTGGTGCCGTTGTCGGTCGTCACCGAGACCATGGACAGGATGGGCTTCGGCGCGAGCGATGCGCTGGCGCGCAGCCTCGGCATCATCACCATCGTCTGCACGCTGCTCTACTCGGTGCCGCCGACCTCGATCCTCGGCGCCATCCTGCTCACCGGCTATCTCGGCGGCGCGATCGCATCGCATGTGCGGATCGGCAGCCCGCTGTTCACCCACACGCTGTTCGGGCTCTATCTCGGCCTGATGCTGTGGGGCGGGCTCTATCTGCGCGACGGCAATCTGCGCGCAATGCTTCCATTTCGCCGGTGAGATATTGTTCAATTCATCCCTGTGGAGACTGTCATGTTGGAGATCATTGCCATCATCGCGATTGTCCTCGGCGTCGCGATCGCCGTCATCCTCATCCTCGCGGCGACCAAGCCGGGCACGCTCCGCGTCACGCGTGCGATCAGCATCAACGCGCCGGCCGAGCGGATCTTTCCATTGATCGACGATTTCCATCAGTAGACGCTCTGGTCGCCTTACGAGAACCGGGATCCGGCCATGAAGCGCATCTACGGCGGCGCCGGGCGCGGGCAGGGTGCGGCCTATGCCTGGGACGGCAACAAGAATGTCGGCGCCGGCCGCATGGAGATCCTGCAATCCTCCGCGCCGTCGAAGATCGTCATCAAGCTCGACTTCATCAAGCCGTTCGAAGGCCACAACACCGCCGAGTTCACAATGCTGCCGCAGGGAAATGCGACCAGCGTCACATGGACCATGTATGGTCCGGCCGTCTTCATGTCGAAGGTGATGCAGGTGTTCATGAACCTGGATCGCATGATCGGCAGGGATTTCGAGGCCGGTCTCGCCAATCTGAAGAAACTGACTGAGAAGTAGCGCGTTTTCGAGCGAGGTGGTTACCGGTTCGTGTCAGGAAAACGCGTCAAGATAACAATCCGGAGCCCTCGTTCCGATACCATCGGGACGAGGCTCGAATGACCCAAGGGAGCATGCGATGCAGGTCAACCCCTATCTCTCCTACGACGGCAATTGCGGCGCCGCGCTGAAATTCTACGAGAAGGTTCTCGGCGCCCGGATCGAGGACACCTTCCCCTACGGCGAGGGCAGTGCGGAGATGCAGACGCCGCCCGGCTGGAAAGACAAGATCATGCACGCCCGCCTCACGATCGACGGCGAGATCATCATGGCCTCCGACGCCCCGCCCGGCCACTTCCAGAAGCCGCAGGGCTTCCACGTCGCGTTGCAGGTCGAGGATCCCGCGGAAGCCGAACGCCGCTTCAAGGCGCTGTCCGAGGGCGGCACGGTGACGATGCCGTTCGGCAAGACCTTCTTCTCCAACGGCTTCGGCATGTGCGTCGATCAGTTCGGCATCCCCTGGATGGTGAACTGCCCGCAGGGGATGTAGGCTGGCGGCTTATTCCGCCGAGCTCATTCCCTACCCGTCATGCTGAGGAGGCCGCGTAGCGGCCGTCTCGAAGCACGACGGCCCGGCTGTGGCCGTGCATCCTTCGAGGCTCGCCCAGCGGTGCAAGTGCACCGCAAGGCACGCACCTCAGGATGACGGGATGGGAGCCGTAGCCCGGATGGAGCGCAGCGAAATCCGGGGCACCCAATCCGCGCCGGCAGTCCCCCGGATTGCGCTTCGCTTCATCCGGGCTACGACACTTTACAGGCTGCAAATCTCACCTGCACCGCGGATAGATCGCCGCGAGCTCGCGGCCGCGCAGCAATAGCAGGCGCGAAGTCAGGCCGCCGCGGCGGGCGATCCAGCCGCGCACCGGCGCCGGATAGGCTTGCAGCACCGCCACGGACGCTTCCGGCTCTGCATAGGTGCGGCCGCGCTGGTCGATCGAGCGCGCGGCGTGGAAGCCGAGCACGGCGCGCCGCGTCACGCAGATGCGGTCGCCCGGCACCATCGAGAGTACCAGGGTGCAGGCGGACAGGCAGGGCCCGTCGATCACGACGCGCTCGCCCGACTCGCGCACCTTGTCGAACAGCTCGATGAACGGGCCGACCTGCCCGCCGGGGCTGGCGAGGATACGAACATCGGCTTGCGCGCAGCTAACCGTTGCGCAGAGAGCTGCCGCCGCGACAAGTATTTTCATGCGCGCAATCCCTGCCACGATGCGATCGAGGTGCCGCCGCATCTGAAGCTGGAAGGCTCGCGCCGGAATGGGGCATCGTCAAGACCGATGTCCCGGTCGCGACAGCACGTGGCTCAGGCCGCGCGGTTCTTGAGCGACCCCCACGATCGCCGTGAGCACGGCGCCGGCAACGCCGCCGCCGGCGACCTGGCCGATGATGCTGCCGATGTCAGGCGTCGCGCCGGAATTGGCGAGCAGCGGGATCAGCATGCCCAGAAGTTGTCCGCCCGCACCGCCGCCGATGGCGCCTGCGATGGTGTTACCGAGCGTGCCGAGATCGATGTTCTTGGCCGCTCCCGCCGCGACATTGCCGCCGACGGCTCCGCTGATGACCTGAATGATCAGATTGATGAGAACGCCCGACATGAGGTGATTTCTCCCCGGTATCTGGTTCAGCACGGCTGAGACGTCAGCCGGCGTCCCACCGCCGCGAAGGTTAGGCCTCCAACGCGCAGAGGTCATGCTACACACGCGAAGATTGTCAACCCGCGCCGACGCTATGCACCGGCTTTTTTGAGAGAACCCTCCGGCTCTCCCGGGAGCCTCAGTCAGCGCCGGAGACGCCGGCCTCGGCAAAGGTCGCCATGCCGCCATGACAGGCGAGCGCCGCGCGCAACAGCAGGATCGCAACCCCCGCGCCGGAGCCTTCGCCGAGCCGCATGTTAAGGTCGAGCAAGGGGGCGAGCTCGAGCTCGCGCAGCAATTCGCGATGGCCAAGCTCGGCCGACACATGTCCGGCGCGGCAATGCGCGAGGCTATCGGGTTGAAGCCGCGCCAGCGGCAGCACCGCCGCTGTCGCCACGAAGCCGTCGAGCAGCACCGGAATGCAGCGTGCGCGCGCTGCCAGCACGGCCCCCGCGATCGCCGCGAGCTCGCGTCCGCCGAGCGACATCGCGGTGACGAGCGGATCGTCGATCGCGCCGCGATGCAGCTTGAGCGCCGCATCGATCGTGGTGCGCTTGCGTATCAGCCCGGCATCGTCGACGCCGGTGCCGCGGCCGGCCCAGCGCACTCCGCGCCCGCCCATCAAGGCGGCGCACAGCGTCGCGGCGACCGTGGTGTTGGCGATGCCCATCTCGCCGACCACGAGCAGATCGCATTGCTCGGGCACCGTGCGCCAGCCGGTATCGAGCGCGACGAGGAAATCGGCGGCGTCCATCGCCGGTCCGGTCGTGAAATCGCGGGTCGGGCGCGCCAGCTCGAGCGGCTCGACGCGCAGCTCGGCGCCGGCAAGCCTGGCGATCTGGTTGATCGCAGCGCCGCCGGCGGCGAAGTTCGCCACCATCTGCGCGGTGACCTCGGAGGGATAGGCTGAAACGCCGCGCTCGGCGATGCCGTGATTGCCGGCGAACACGGCGATCGTGACGTGGTCGAGCCGGGGCATCTCACGCCGCTGCCAGCGCGCCAGCCATATCGCAACCTCCTCCAGGCGGCCGAGGCTTCCCGGCGGCTTGGTCAGGTTCTGCTGGCGCTGCGTGGCGGCCGCGGCACTGGCCTCGTCGCCCTGCGGCAGGTCGCGACAAAAGCCGCGGATGTCGTCTAGAGTACTGAACTGCATGCGATTCCCTCGTCGAGCGGGCCGCAAGCTAATGCATGATCCGGAAACGTGTGAAGCGGTTTTCCCTCGCGACAAATGCGTAGCATTTGCGCGGAGATCATGCCCTAACAAGAAGCTAAAGCGCGATCAGATCGAGCCCGATCTCGTCGCGCTTTAGCCCAATTTCCAGGCCTTCACCATGAATCAATGGCTCGACGATCTCCGGACCGCGACCGCCTTCCTGACCCGCCTGCCGATGCCGCATCCGGACGGCGCGCGGACGGAGAGCTTTGCGCGGGCGCAGCGGCTGTTTCCCCTGGTCGGGGCCGCCATCGGGGCGGCGATCGGCCTGTTTTGCCTGCTGCTGCGGGCGATCGGTGTGCCGGATCTCGCCGCGGCGGCGCTCGCGCTCGGCGGCGGTGCGCTGCTCACCGGCGCGCTGCATGAGGACGGGCTCGCCGATGTCGCCGACGGGTTCGGCGGCGGCCGCGATGTCGCGACCAAGCTCGAGATCATGCGTGACAGCCGGCTTGGCACTTACGGTGCGCTGGCGCTGGTGGTGAGCTTTGCCGCCAAGCTCGCGGCTCTCGCGGCAATTCCGAATGGTCTCGTGGTGCAGAGCCTGATCGCGGCGCACGCGCTGGGCCGCGGCGTGCTGCCATGGATTGCGATCAGCCAGCCTTACGCGCGCAAGGACGGGCTCGCCGCCAATGCCGGAAGGCCTGATGGGACCATTGCCGTGGTCGCGGCCGGCATCGCGCTGCTGATCGCAATCCTCGCCTTGCCGTTCAGCAGCGCGCTGCTGGCGGCGATCGCCGCCGCTGTGTGCGCGCTGGTCATGGCGCTCGTGGCAAAGCGGCAGATCGGCGGCCAGACCGGCGATGTGCTTGGCGGTGCGGAGCAGGTCGCGGAAACCGCGATCCTGGTACTGCTCGCGGCGCGGTTAGGTTAGAGCGTTTTCGAGCGAAGTGGAGACCGGTTCGCGTGAAGAAAACGCGTCAAAATGAAAGCGTAAGCAGAGCATGGATCGCGAAACGCGTTTCTGGCTGATCCGTCATGCACCGGTGGACGGTCCGCGCGGCGTGATCCACGCGCCGGATGCGCCCGCCGACCTCGGCGATGCCGCGGCATTCGCGTCGTTGCAGGCGAGGCTGCCGGCCCACGCTCGCGCGGTCTGCAGTCCGGCGCGGCGCACCCGTGAGACCGCAGCAAAGCTCGGTCTCACGGCAACGGAGGACGACGCCTTTCGCGAGCAGGATTTTGGCGATTGGACCGGCCGGCGTCACAGCGAGATCGAAGCCGAGCTCGGCGCGGCCTATCGCGCGTTCTGGCAATCGCCGGGCAGCAACCGGCCGCCGCGCGGCGAAAGCTTTGCCGATCAGATCGCGCGGGCGCGGGCAGGGCTCGCGCGTCTGCCGTCCGGCGACGTCGTACTGGTCGTGCATTCCGGCACCATTCGCGCGATCCTTGCGATCGCGCTCGAGCTTGCCCCGGAGCTCGCGCTGCGCTTCGTCATCGATCCGCTGTCATTGACGCGGATCGACCGGCTGCCGAATGCATGGCGCGTGGTCGCGGTGAACGAGCGCTGATAGCGCAGTGACTCTGCTTTACCTCGCCCCGCGTGCGGGGTCGGAACGCATCGACAGATGCGTTCCGGGCGAGGGGGAGTCTCCGCGAGACTAACTGGTACTGCGCGCGCGGAGAGGGCCCCTCACCCCAACCCTCTCCCCGTAAGAACGGGGCGAGGGAGTGCAGTCCCGTCGCGGTGTGACATTAGTTCGTTCGATCAACCGTTACCCATTCCGCCGCGCGCCGCGCAGGGTCGGCAGGCCGATGCCGGCGGCGTCGAAGCCGCCGTCGACGGCGAGGATCTGTCCGGTGATGTAGCTGGCGCGATCCGAGCACAGGAAGAAGATCGCTTCCGCCAGCTCCTCCTCCAGCCCATAGCGGTTGAGCGGGATGGCGTCATGATAGTCGGCGCGGATCTCCGGCGTGTGGACGGCCTTGGCCATCGCGGTCTCGACCGGCCCGGGCGCGACGCCGTTGACGCGGATGCCGAGCGAGGCGAGTTCGACCGCGAGCTGCTTGGTGAGATGCGCGAGGCCGGCCTTGCTGGTGCCGTAAGCCGAGCGCAGCGTCGAGGCGCGCACCGCCGAGATCGAGGTGATGTTGACGATTGCACCGCCGCCATGCTCCCGCATTAACGGCGCGGCCGCCTTGGTGCACAGGAACGGGCCGGTGAGGTTGACCGCCATGATCCGGCTCCAGTCGGCGTCCGAGGTCTCCAGCACCGGCGTGAACACGGCAATGCCGGCATTGTTGACCAGCGCGTCGAGCCGGCCGAACCGGTCCGTGATCGCAGAGATCGCGGCTGCCACGCCAGCGGCATCTGATACGTCGCAGGTGAGCGCCAGCGTGTCGTCGGGCTGCTTCAGCGCCGCGACCGCCGCGCGCAGCAATTCGCCCTCGATGTCGAGCAGCGCGACGCGCCAGCCGTCGGCGAGAAAGCGTTTCGCCGCGGCAAGCCCGATGCCACGCGCGGCGCCGGTCACGAGTGCGACTTTGGGGGAAGCGGAATTCATCGGATGGTCCATCGGTTCGGGCAGGAAGTCCCGACCGTCTGCGACCTTTACTCCGACGTGTCAACCCGACGGCGACACGCGGCATGCTCTCGCTCCGTCACCCTGAGGCGCGAGCGTAGCGAGCCTCGAAGGGTGCACGGCCACCAGCCGGGGAGTATGGAGTATCGGCTTCCTACGGCACGCCGACCCTCTCGCCGCAATCCTGAAGAGCCCGCAAAGCGGCGCGTCTCGAAGGATGCACGGCCCCCAGCCCGGGCCGCCCATCCTTCGAGGATCGCACCGTGGCTTACGCTGCGAGTTCGGCAGAGGCACGCTGCATGTTGGTGGACATGTCCTGCGTGACGATGCTCTGCTCCTCGACCGCGGCGGCGGTCGAGGTGATGTATTCGTTGACGCCGGCGATCGCCGCCTTGATCTCGGACAGCGAGCTCACCACTTCGGCGGCGATCGAGTTCAGCGCGTCGATTTCCGAGGAGATCGTGTCGGTCGCCTGCTTGGCCTGATTGGCGAGGCTCTTCACCTCGGAGGCAACCACGGCGAAGCCGCGGCCGGCTTCGCCGGCGCGCGCCGACTCGATCGTGGCGTTGAGCGCCAGCAGGTTGATCTGCCCGGTGATGCTCGAGATCATCTCGACGATGCCGCTCATCGCCTGCGCCGCGGCATTGAGCTTCTGCGCCTGTCCGTCGGCAGCCTCGACCCGGCCGGTGGCGACCGCGGCGTTCTGCTTCGACTTGGTCATGGTTTCCGAGATCTCGCGGATCGAGGCGCTCATCTCCTCGCTGCCGGCGGCGACCGCCTCGATCAGGCCGCGCGCGCTGTCGGCCTTCTTGCGGCCGATCGCCTGCGCGGTGATGTCGGTGGCGTACTTCACCACCTTGTAGGGCTTGCCGTTGAGATCGAGGATCGGGTTGTAGGAGGCCTGGATCCAGATCTCGCGGCCGCCCTTGGCGATGCGCTTGTATTCGGCGGCCTGAAATTCGCCGCGGTTCAGCGCCCCCCAGAACTCGCGGTAGCCGGCCGCGCTCGCCTCAGTGGGCTCGACAAACATGCTGTGATGCTTGCCCTGGATCTCGGCAAGCGAATACCCCATCGCGGCGAGGAAGTTCGGGTTCGCGGTGCGGATCGTGCCATCCATGTTGAACTCGATCACCGCCTGCGACTTGCCGATCGCATCGATCTGGCCGTCATTGTCGGCGGTTTTCACCTTCTGCTGGGTGACGTCGGTGGCGAACTTGACGACCTTGAACGGCTTGCCGCGATCGTCGAGGATCGGGTTGTAGGTGGCGAGGATCCAGATTTCCTTGCCGCCCTTGCCGAGCCGCTTGAATTCGCCGGCCTCGAACGTGCCCCGGTTCAGCCGTGCCCAGAAGTCGCGATAGGCCGCGCTGTCGCGGTCGGCCGGCGGCACGAACATGCTGTGGTGCTTGCCCTGGATCTCGGCGAGCGAGTAGCCGAGCGCGCTTAGAAAATTCTCGTTGGCATTGACGATGGTGCCGTCCATGTTGAACTCGATCACCGCCTGCGCCCGGCCGATCGCGGCGATCTTGCCGGCCTCCTCCATGCTGTGAATCTTCTGCGCCGTGATGTCGGTGGCGAACTTGATCACGCCGACCGGCTTGCCACTTTTGTCCAGGATCGGGTTGTAGGAGGCCTGGATCCAGATCTCGCGGCCGCCCTTGCCGATGCGCCTGTATTGCGCGGCCTGGAACTCGCCGCGGTTCAGGTTTGCCCAGAACGCGCGATAGTCCTGGCTGTCGCGAATGGCCGGATCGACGAACATGCTGTGGTGCTTGCCCTCGATCTCGTCGAGCGTGTAGCCCATCGCATTGAGGAAGTTCTCGTTGGCGTCGACGATGGTGCCGTCGAGCTTGAACTCGATCACCGCCTGCGACTTGCCGATCGCGGCAGTCTGCGCCAGCGCATTCTCGATCTTGGCCTTGTTGCTGAAACTGAACATCAGGGCTCCGTGAAGGTCCAAATAAAAGGGATAGGGAAAAGCGGATCGCGGCAACTCACGGAAAGGTTGCAGCGAGCCGTTTAGCATCGGTAAAGCCTGTTGCTCGCGCGCGCCTGGCACGAACTGCATAACGCCAAGTTCCGCGCATGCATCCGCTTCAATTCGCAAAGGTTTTTTTTCAGAGCGCACGTTATCATCCACCGGCAGAACGCGATGTTCACCGTAATCATACGGACGAAAATCGATGATGACTTTCGTCTGATGCGGGGTGATTGAAGCGCGTCTACTTCAGCGATGCTGATGGGTCTATTACGAAGCCTGATATCGCCGGCCGCTTTTCACCGATCGATGCAGCGACGTGATTCGCGTGCTCGATGAATGTGCGTCGCGTTCGATGCTTGGTCCACGCCCGCCGACCGCAATAAGTATCGCCATAAAAATATCACGGCAAGAGATGTCGGAAGGGCGGTCCCGGCCTCGTCCTCCGGTCACTCATTCCATGATGGAGTTCCGATGTCGCTTACCCTGCATTACCATCCGCTGTCCTCGTTCTGCTGGAAGGCGCTGATTGCGCTCTATGAGAACGGCACGCCATTCACGCCGAACATGGTCAATCTCGGCGATCCTGCCGAGCGCGCGGCGCTGCTCGCGCTGTCGCCGATCGGCCGCTTTCCCGTGCTCCGCGACGAGACGCGGGATGAGACGGTGCCGGAATCGAGCATCGTCATCGAATATCTCGACCGGCATTATCCCGGTGCCGTCAGGCTGATCCCCGAGGACCCGGACCTCGCGCTGCAAATCCGGCTGCGCGATCGCTTCCTCGATCTCTATGTCCACCTGCCGATGCAGAAGGTCGTCGGCGACCGGCTGCGGCCTGCGGACAGCAAGGATCCGCATGGCGTCGCCGAGGCGCGGGCGCAACTCCGCACCTCCTATGCGATCCTGGATCAGCAGCTCGATGTGCAACGCGCGCGTGGCGGCTGGATGATGGGCGAGCATTTCTCGTTGGCCGATTGCGCGGCCGCGCCGACGATGTTCTATGGCAACAAGGTCGAGCCGTTCGGAGATGGCCATCGGCACCTGGCCGCCTATCTCGAGCGGCTGATGGCGCGGTCGTCCTTCGCGCGCGTGCTGAGGGAGGCCGAGCCCTATTTCGGCATGTTCCCGCGGGAAACCTGACGCAAGCCGGCCTCCGACCCGGTTCCAAAAATAAATCGTGGCGGGATGTCGCTTTCGCGCCGCCCCGTTCGTCATCTCGCTGAGGCCCGGGTTTCCGGAGCGCTGGCCGCTCCGGGGCCCCGGGCGATACGTGTGGGAGACGACATGGCTGCAGCTGGCAACAGGGCGGAGATCATCCGCTCCCTCTTCGCCGCCTACCTCGCCAATGACCGCGCGAGCGTCGAGGCGGCGTTCGCCGAGGATTTCCGCTTCTCGACGCCCTATGGCGAGAACATCGACAAGCCGACCTATTTCGCCGAGTGCTGGCGCGACTCCGGCTGGATCGGCCGCCACGAGATCGAGCGCATCATGGTCGACGGCGTCGAGGCCTTCGTCACCTATCGCTGCGTCGCCCGCGACGGCAAGAGCTTTCGCAACACCGAGTTCTTCGTGTTCGACGGCGACAAGGTGTCGCGCATCGACGTCTATTTCGGCCCGTCGCACCAGGACGGCGAACTTGTCAGGCAAGACCGCTGAGGGCTGTGGCGAGCGATGCAATGACCTCCCAAATAATTTCGCTTGGCCTGTCGGCGTGGCAAGCCCCGCGTCGTCCTTGAGACGAGCACCGGAGATACCGGCAAAGCAGCTGAATACAAGACAACGGAGCAGGACGATGAAGTTCATGGTGATCGTGAAGGCGAACAGGGACACCGAGGCCGGCGTGATGCCGAGCACCGAGCTGCTCGCGGCGATGGGCAAGTTCAACGAGGAGATGGTCAAGGCCGGCGTGATGCAGGCCGGCGACGGGCTGCATCCGACCAGCAAGGGTGCCCGCGTCAAATATGCCGGCGGGCAGAGCACGGTGTCGCGCGGCCCGTTCGGCCTGAGCAGCGATCTGGTCGCCGGCTTCTGGCTGATCGAGACCAAGTCGCTCGATGAAGCGATCGACTGGATGAAGCGCGCGCCGTTCGACGGCGGCTCCGAGATCGAAATCCGCCAGGTGTTTGCCGCGGAGGATTTCGGCGAGGCGCTGACGCCCGAGCTGCGCGAGCGGGGAGAGCGCCTGCGTGCGCAGGTGGGCAAGAAATGACACCCGACGTCATTCCGCGATATCGCACCGGCGATGCGCCCGGAATACATGATCATCGTCGCAAGTCGTGGATTCCGGGCCGGCGCCGCGTGGGGCTTCCCGGCATGACGAGGGTGAAGATTGCGAGTTACTCAACAGGCAAGGAAATCCGACCAATGCGTTTCATGATGCTGATGATCCCGCTCGGCTACGAGTCCGCGCCGGCCAAGCTCGAGCTCGACCCCGAACGGGTCGCCGCGATGATGCGGTACAATCAGGCGCTGAAGGACGCCGGCGTGCTGATCACGCTGGAAGGCCTGCATCCGCCGGCCGCCGGCGCGCGCGTCAAGTTCGACACCGGCGTGCCGGTCGTGATCGACGGCCCGTTCACCGAGGCCAAGGAAGTGATCGGCGGCTTCTGGATGATCGAGGTCGCCTCGCGCGCCGAGGCAATCGAATGGGCCAGGAAGTGCCCGGCCACCGCGAACGAGATGATCGAGATCCGCCAGGTGCAGGAGATGGCCGATTTCTCCGAAGAGGTGCAGCAGGCGGCCGCCACCTTCGAGCATCCGCAGGGCGGCTGGGGCAAGGCGCTGCGCTGAACCTTCAACAAGATGCGATGCCGCTTCAAAGCGTCACCGTATCACCGAACCATCGTCCACCAACAACGACCACAACGGAGACGCAACATGAGCACCAACACCTTCCTCGCCGTCTATCTCGGCGGCGGTAAAACCGGCTCGCGGATGGCAGCCTGGAACGCGCTGCCCGAGGCCGAACGCCGTGCCAAGGAGCAGCAGGGCATGGCGGCCTGGGGCGCCTGGGTCGAGAAGCATCATGACGTGATCGTCGAGATGGGCGGACCGCTCGGCAAGACCAAGCAGGTCGGGCAGGGCGGCGTCACCGACATCGCCAATCTGATGACCGGTTTCACCGTGGTGCGCGCGCCCTCGCATGAAGCGGCGGCAAAGCTGTTCGAGAACCACCCGCATTTCTCGATCTTCCCGGGCGAGGCCGTGGAGATCATGCCGGTGCTACCGATCCCGGGCCGCTAAGGCGGGAGAATTCACCTCCCCTTGAAAAGGGGGTCGCTTTGCTCGCCAGAGCAAAGCGGGTGGGATCTGCTCTCCCCGCATACAGCGTCGATTGCGGCTGACCCCCATCCCGACCTTCCCCTTTCAGGTGGAAGGAGAAGATCGAGCCATGCTTGAGCCGGGCTACTGCCGTCAAGCGCGTGCAGCGAGGACCGCGTCACACCCGTTAATCTTGATTGACGCGGCGCCGCCCCGCTAGTGACCTTTACCGCGGGCTCATGTAAAAGCCGTTCACATGAGCTGGCGCAAGGACCAAGGCCGCGCCGAGCGCGGCTATCATCACGGCAATCTCAAAGAGGCGTTGCTGCAGGCCGCCCTCGACCTGATCTCGAAGAAGGGGCCGGCCGGCTTCACCTTCGCCGATGCCGCGCGGATGGCCGGCGTCAGCCCGGCCGCGCCGTACCGCCACTTCCGCGACCGCGACGAGCTGATCGCCAGCATTGCGCAGCGCGGCTTCGAGCAGTTCGAATCGCTGCTGACCCAGGCCTGGGACGACGGCCGCCCCGACACCGTCACGGCGTTCGAGCGGGTCGGCAAGGCTTATCTCGCCTTTGCCCGCGAGGAGCCCGCGTTCTATTCCGCGATGTTCGAATCCGGCCTGCCGGTCGATTCCAATCCGACCTTGATGGCCGCAAGCGAGCGCGCCTTCGCGATCATCCGCGCCGCTGCCGAGCGGCTCGCGGCACTGGCGCCGCCCGGCATGCCGCGTCCGCCGGCGATGATGATGGCGCTGCACATCTGGGCGATGTCGCACGGTGTCGCCTCGCTGTTCGGCCGCGGCGATGCCGCGCGGCGCAAGCTGCCGATGTCGCCGGAGGATCTGCTCGAGGCCGAAGTGCTGATCTATCTGCGCGGCCTCGGCTTCCCGACCGACCGCCGGCCTGGAACCGCGGCCGCCGACGACAAACCGGCCGGCGAAAGGTCTGGTCCCTGGGGCAAGCCGAAATAAGGTTCAACGGCCAAGCCAAAAATAATCCGAGGGGTGCGTCACCCGCGCTGCTTGACTTTCCCAAGGGATCGGTTACCTATGTAAATGTTATTTACATTCACAACGGCGTGATGCCGTGATGGAGAAGGAAATGGCCTACACCGCTGATGTCAATCGCTGGCGCGGCCCCGTCGAAGAGCCCTACCGTCCCTACTTCTACGCGACGCCGTGGCATCCCCTGAAGATCGCCGGGATCATCCTCGGCTTCATGATCTGGTGGCCGATCGGCCTCGCCCTTCTCTTTTTCACACTCGGGAGCAGAAAGATGGCCTGTTGGAGTCACAACGACATGGATCGCTGGCAGAACAAGATGGAGCGGATGCAGGACAAGATGGAGCGGATGAAGAGCCGCATGGAGCGCCGCGGCTTCCCGTTCGGCGGCTTCGGTCCGCCCTCCAGCGGCAACCGTGCCTTCGACGAGTACCGCCAGGACACGCTGCGCCGTCTCGAGGAGGAGCAGGTCGAGTTCAAGAACTTCCTCGATCGCCTGCGCCACGCCAAGGACAAGGAAGAGTTCGACGCCTTCATGGCGCAGCACAAGACCCGTCCGACCCCGCCGACCGACCAGCCGCCGCAGAGCTGATCGCGCGAGGCAAGCGCTAGCCTTCAGGCGATGTGCCCCCATAGAACCTGATGGCCCTGAGCCGCCCGTTTGCGATGAGCAAGCGGGCGGTTTGCATTTTGGGATGGTGACGCCCACTCTATCGTTTGGGATCCGGACGATGAGGTGAAGACTATGGCGGGATCAGCGACAGTGACGGCCGGCGAGCTCTGGCTTGCGATCCGGCGCGAGGCGGAGGCGGCGATCGCTGCCGATCCGTTCCTCGAGGCGTCGGCCGCCTTCATTCTCGATCAGGGCGACCTCGGCGGGGCGCTCGCTTTTCTGATCGGCCGGCATATCAGCCGCGCGGAAGAGGATCGCGCACAGTTCGCGCGGACCGCCCGCGAAGCCTATGCGGCCGAGCCCGTGCTGGTCGATGCCGCGGCCACCGATCTCACGGCCATCGTGCGCCGTGATCCCGCGATCACGGGCTTCCTGCCGCCGCTGCTCAACTTCAAGGGCTTCGTCGCGCTGCAGGCCTGGCGGGTGTCGAACTGGCTGTGGCGCCAGGACCGCCCCGACCTTGCGCTCATGATGCAAAGCGCGACGGCGGACCAATTGCAGATCAGCATTCACCCGTCGGCCCGGATTGGAACGGCGGTTTTCCTCGATCACGGCACCGGCATCATCATCGGCGCGCTGGCCTCGGTCGGCGACGAGGTCACGATTTTGCAGAACGTCACCATCGCGCGGCATCAGGATGATCCGCGCCGCGCGCCGAAGATCGGCCACGGCGTGCTGCTCAGCGCCGGCGCCACGGTGATCGGACATCTCTCGATCGGCGATTTCGCCAGGATCGGCGCCGGCGCGCTGGTGACGACGGATGTGCCCGCCGGCTGCACCGCCATCGGCGTGCCCGCGCGGCTGACCAATTGCGCGGAGGCGGGCACGCTTTCGTGAGGTGAGCACCCCTCTCAGGCACCCTCTCCCCTTGTGGGAGAGGGTGGGGTGAGGGGTGGCCCCGGGCGAGACGGCGAGAGATAGGGCAATCGTTGATCAGCGTGCGCAGCGGGCGTCGCTAATCCTCATGGAGAGCGGAGCAAGCGGTACCCCTCTCCCCAACCCTCCCCCACAAGGGGGAAAGGAGTCCGACTAGCGCGCTCGCCTCACTGCGTGATGCGACGGGACCGTCGCCGCCTTACACATTCGACCCATGGATCGCGTCAATCACCGCATCGGTGACTTCCTTCGTCGTCGCCTTGCCGCCGACATCGGGCGTCAGTACGCCGGCCGCGCACACCTTCTCGACCGCGGCCATCAGGCGCGCCGCGGCGTCCTTCTCGCCGAGATGCTCCAGCATCTGTGCACCGGTCCAGAACGTCGCGACCGGGTTGGCGATGCCCTTGCCGGTGATGTCGAAGGCCGAGCCGTGGATCGGCTCGAACATCGAGGGATAGCGGCGCTGCGGGTCGATGTTGCCGGTCGGCGCGACGCCGAGGCTGCCGGCCAGCGCGCCGGCGAGGTCGGAGAGGATGTCGGCGTGCAGATTGGTCGCGACGATGGTGTCGAGGCTCTTCGGATTGAGCGTCATCCGCACCGTCATGGCGTCGACCAGCATCTTGTCCCAGGTGACGTCGGGGAAGTCCTTCGCCACCTCGGCCGCGATCTCGTCCCACATCACCATGCCGTGGCGCTGCGCGTTCGACTTGGTCACCACGGTGAGGAATTTGCGCGGCCGCGACTGCGCGAGCTGGAACGCATAGCGCATGATCCGCGTCACGCCGACCCGGGTGAAGACAGCGACTTCGGTGCCGACCTCTTCCGGCAGGCCCTTGTGTGCGCGGCCGCCCATGCCGGCATATTCGCCTTCGGAATTCTCGCGCACGATCACCCAGTCGAGATCGCCGACGCCGACATTGCGCAGCGGCGAGGCGACGCCGGGCAGGATCTTGGTCGGCCGCACATTGGCGTATTGGTCAAAGCCCTGGCAGATCGGCAGCCGCAGGCCCCACAGCGTGATGTGGTCGGGCACATCGGGTGCGCCGACCGCGCCGAAATAGATCGCGTCGAATTTCTTCAGCTCCGCGAGCCCGTCGGCCGGCATCATCACGCCGTGCTTCTTGTAATAGTCCGAGCCCCAGTCGAAGGTCTTGACGTTGAAGCTGATGTCGCCGCTGCGCTTCGCCAGAGCCTCCAGCACGCGGACGCCCGCGGAGATCACTTCGGGGCCGATGCCGTCGGCGGGGATGGCGGCGATGGAATGGGTACGCATGGGTTGTCTCCGGATGAGTGGTTAGCGGGTTCGCATGGGATTTGGTTGCGGTTCGGTTTGCGCCGGCGCGCTCTGCGCGCGCGACAGCAGCAGCGTGAGCACGGCCGAGAGCACCAGGAGGCCGGCGACGAAATAAAGACCGCCGTCGAAACTGCCGGTGCGTTCCTTGATCCAGCCGATCATCGCCGGCCCGACGAAGCCGCCGAGATTGCCGATCGAGTTGATGGTGGCGATCCCGGCCGCGGCGGCCGAGCCGGACAGGAACATGGTCGGCATGCTCCATAGCGGCGGCTTCGACGAGGAGATGCCGATATTGACCAGGGTCAGCGCCGCGATCACGGCGGCAAGGCCGGTCCACAGCCCGGCGAGCGCAAGTCCCGCCGCGGCCATCAGGCACGCCAGCACCACGTGCCAGGTGCGCTCGCCGGTGCGGTCGGAATGTCGCGCCCATAGCACCATTGCGATGACGGCAACCGTCGCCGGTACGGCGTTGAGGAAGCCGACCTGGATCGACGACAGGCCGAACGCCTTGATGATCTGCGGCGCCCACACCCCAAGTGTGTAGAGCCCGGCCGAGGTGCCGAAATAGACCAGAGCCAGCGCCAGCACCCGCGGGTCGGCGAGGCCGCGCCAGATGCTGTGGCTTGCGGTCGTGGCCTTGCCGTCGTTCTCGGCCTTCATGGTCTTGACCAGCCAGGCGCGCTCGTCGTCGGCCAGCCATCTGGCCTGCTCCGGCCGGTCGGTCAGGAAGCCCAGCACGACGAAGCCGAGCAGCACGGCGGGCACGGCCTCCAGCACGAACAGCCATTGCCAGCCCTTGAAGCCGAGCAGTCCGTCCATCTCCAGCAGCGCACCGGAGAGCGGCGAGCCGAGCACGGTCGACAGCGGCGCCGCCGCCATGAACAGCGCGGTGACGGCGGCGCGCTGCCGCGCCGGGAACCAGTAGGAGAGATAGAGGATGATGCCGGGGAAGAAGCCGGCTTCGGCGGCGCCGAGCAGGAAGCGCAGCACGGAGAAGCTAGTCGCGCCCTGCACCAGCGCCATCGCCGCCGAGACCAGGCCCCAGGTGATCATCACCCGCGCGATCCAGATGCGCGCGCCGATCTTGTGCAGGATGATGTTGGAGGGCACTTCGAACAGGAAGTAGCCCCAGAAGAAGATACCGGCGCCGAAGCCATAGACGGTCGGCGACAGGCCGATGTCCTTGTTCATGGTCAGCGAGGCGAAGCCGATATTGACGCGGTCGATGAACGCCACGAAGTACAGCAGCATGATGAACGGCACGATGCGCAGTGAGATCTTGCGCAATACGCGCGCGCCAAGCTGGCTTTCCATGGGCTTCTTCCCCCGGGTTCGTCTTGTTTGTTGGGACGGCGCCTGTCGCGCGCCATCGGAAAGCCTAGAAGCTCGCGCCCTTCCGCTTCAACCCACGCCGGTTTATACAAAAAAATGATATAATCGGACCCGGTCTCACTTGGCGTCGTGCCCGGCCTTGTGCGGGGCATCCACGTCTTGGCGGCAAAGAAAGACGTGGATGGCCGGGACAAGCCCGGCCATGACGAACGCGGGGCATAAGGAAGCGACGTCTTGGAACTGCACCAGCTTCGCTGCTTCGTCGCGGCTGCCGAGGAACTGCATTTCGGCCGCGCGGCGCAGCGCCTGCAGATGATGCCGTCGGCGCTGGGCCGCCACATCAAGCTGCTGGAAGAGGATCTCGGGGTGCGGCTGTTCGCGCGCACCACGCGCGCGGTGTCGCTGACCGAGGACGGCGCTGTGCTGCTGCGCGAGGGCCGCGCGCTGCTCGGCCGCGCTGAGTCGATCGAGAACGGCTTTCGCCGTCGGCTGCGCAAGCCGCAGGCGCGCCGCTTCCGGATCGGCGCGATCGACAGCGCGGCGGCCGGCCTGCTGCCGCCGCTGCTGCGCGACCTCCGCGCCGCCCATCCTGATGTTGCCGTGCAACTGCTCGAGGAGAAGACCATCCGCCTGCTGCCGAAGCTGCTGTCTGGCGCGCTCGACCTCGCCTTCGTGCGCCCGCCGGAGCGGCCCGACCGCCGCATCGAGTTTGTCCCGCTGTTGCAGGAGACCGCCGTGGTGGCGCTGTCGCACAAGCACGCGCTGGCGCGGCGCAAGCAGATCGTGCTGCCCGACATCGCGGATCAGCCCCTGATCGTGCCGGAACGCCGCTCGCGGCCGCACAGCCACGATCTGACGACAAAACTGTTCGACGAGGCCGGACTGACGCCGCGTATCCAGGAGATCGCCGACGAGAAGCAGACCATCGTCAACATGGTCGCAGCAAGGCTCGGCGTCGCCATCGTGCCGCGCTGGACCGCACGGATGGCGATATCAGGCGTCCGCTTTGTGCCGCTCCGCCTGACGCGCGGCAGCAGCGCCGGCCGCCTGCCGCTCGCCGCCGCCTGGCTGAAAGGCTCCCGCGATCCGGTCCGCGACCAGGTGATCGCGGTGCTTGAGGCAAGGTTGAAGAGTTACGCGCGCGAGGCGTGAACACGTCTCTCTCTCTCTCTTCATTCCGGGGCGTGCGAAGCGCGAGCTCGGAATCCATTCCACCACGCGTTTTGCGGATCGATGGATTCGGGACCTGTGTTGCAAAACGCGGAGCCTCTGTCTTCAACCAATGGAAGGATCATTCGATTTTTCAACCGTGTCGTCGCGAGGCGTGGAGCGCGGTAGTGCCTGTGCCCATTTCGGCGGCAGAAAGTTCCTCGATCAACTGAAACGCATGGCGCAGAAAGTTCCAACGATCCCGTTCTGCTTCGACCTAATGTGAATCGCGGCGCAATGCTCGCGAGAACCAAGGCAAGTCTGATGTCACGCTGTTGCATCGATGTTCCGCTTCAACGGATACGATTGCAGTGCGCCGCCACATAAGCGCCCTTTGTTACTTCTTGAATGCATGTCGAGTAACAACCGAAATCCCGAGCCGCATCATGGCGGCTTTGGACCAAGGGAAAGTGATGATGTGGACAGCCCGACACTGCTCGATCCGTCTGCTTGTTGTGCTTGCGACGGCAGTCTCCTCACTCCCAGCCATGGCTCAGGTGAGCAAGGGCAGTCCTTCCGCCGTGGCACCCGCAGCGCCCGCCGTACCAACTGCGGCACCGGCCTCGTCGAGCAAGGTCTCATTAGGTGCCATTCGGTGGGACAATTGGAGTCTCGACAGTCCCTATGGGCAGGTCCTGGCCGACCCTGGATTGCGCGCGCGCGCTCCGTATTACACAGAGCGTCTGCCGAACGGAAATCTCGGTTTTCCCGGAAACACCGAACGAGCACTGAATGCGGACGTGCATTACGCGAAGTCCGCAGGCTTGGATTATTTCATCTTCGGCTACTACCTGGAGAGTTCTTCCTGGGGACGCGATCCCAGTCGAGCCGTGGCGCTCAATCGGGCGTTGGGAAATTTTCTTCGGCTTCCAGACAAGCTCGGCATCAAATACGCGCTGAATTTCAACCTGTCATTCCCCCCTCGTGATGTGCCGATGGTGAGTGATGCAATCAGCAAAGCGGTAGCCGGGCCGGATTACATGCGGGCGAGCGACGGCTCGGCGCCTGTGTTCTTCCTGCTTGGTACGATGACCCCGTGGATAAAGGGGCTTGGGGGTGAAGAGGGTACAAAGGCGGCCCTGAAGGATATGAGGGATCGGGTCAAGGCCGCGACCGGCCGAGATCTCTACCTGGTTGCCTTGCTCTTCAACCTGTCCGAGACGGAGCCCGTTGCTCACAGGATAGGATTTGATGCGGCGAGTACATATGCGACCGCCCTTGGGTCGAATGGAAAATCCCTGCCGTACGCCAGTTGCGCGGCTCTCGCACAGAAAGCCTGGCAAGCCGAAGCCCAGAATGGTTCTGGAGGCTTCCTACCAACCGTGACGCTTGGCTGGGATTATCGACCGGCTTTGCGCGATCCTCAGGAACTGAAAACTCGCAAGCCGAATCCGGACTGGTGTCAACCTGCCACCGATGAGGAATGGACACGGCAAATCCGTGCTGCAATCAGTCAGGCGGCCAACAATCCGCGCAACGATCGCTTCAAGAGCGTTGTGATCTATGCCTGGAACGAGAGCTCCGAAGGCGGCTGGATTCAGCCGACGCTGTCTGAAGGCGTGCGGCGTCTCAAAGTGATCGCCAACGCGGCGGGCCGACGCCCGACACTTCCGCCGTTCAAGCTGGTGTGGCCGACGCGGATCGATCCGAAGGCGTGTGCCGTCGGTTCGTCATCGATCTCAACTACAACGGCTGGCGCCGGATGCAAATCGGCCAGTGATTCGATGACAACTGCGTGGCCATGTCCGCCAGGCATGCAGATTGCAGGCGAGGAATTGCGCCAAGCACCGTCCGAGGATGGAGAAAAAATACCGCTTATCTGGCAGGAGAGGCTCTGCACGCCACAGGGCAAACAACAGCGATCAGTTAATTGAGTCAATATCGACAGGGGGTTCCCAATGGATGAAGTCTGGAGTGATGAGAATACCTTCGTGATCAACAACATGAAGTTTGGCCTGATCAGGCAGAACTTCAATGATGCCAGGACGACGAAGGATTCCATCGCGATCATCAAGAACCGCGGGATGATTGATCGCTACAAAAGCCTCATTCGCGAGAACGGGGTTACCAATATCCTGGAATTCGGCATCTTCGAAGGTGGTTCGGCTTTGCTTCTTGCCGCGATCGAGGAACGTATCAAGTTCGTCGGGATCGATATCAGACCTGCGAGCCCAGCGGTGCTTGGCCTGATCCGCGACCACGGTCTGACGGACCGCGTCAAATTATACTACAATACGTCGCAAGGCGACACCGCGCGCGTCCAGACCATCATCAGGACGGAATTCCCCGGCCAGCGAATAGATATGATTATCGACGACGCCTCGCATCAATACGAGCTCTCGCGAGCAAGCTTCGAGGCGTCCTTCCATTATCTCAAGAGCGATGGTCTCTATCTGATCGAAGATTGGGCCTGGGCTCATTGGGAGGAGCCCTATCAGACGCAGCAATGGACCGATATGCCCGCCCTCACCAATCTGATCTTCGAGCTCGTCATGCTCTGTGGAAGCCGGCCCGATATCATTTCGGAAATGAGCGTTCAGAAGGCGATAGCCATTTTCCGCAAGGGCGAACAAGAGGTCGGAAACTTCAGCCTGTCAAAGCTCTACCGTCATCGCAACAGGTGGACCCCCGCACTGTGACGACGCGCCCGGCTCTTGCCGGAGAGCACACGAGCTCGATCGCTTCCCCCACAACGCGTTATGCCCGGCCTTGCGCCGGGCATAACGTCTTGGCTGCATAAAAAGCTGTTCGAGGCCGGGCTGACGCCGCTTATCCAGGAGATCGCCGACGAGAAGCAGACCATCGTCAACATGGTCGCAGCAAGGCTCGGCGTCGCCATCGTGCCGCGCTGGACCGCACGGATGGCGATATCAGGCGTCCGCTTTGTGCCGCTCCGCCTGACGCGCGGCAGCAGCGCCGGCCGCCTGCCGCTCGCCGCCGCCTGGCTGAAAGGCTCCCGCGATCCGGTCCGCGACCAGGTGATCGCGGTGCTTGAGGCAAGGTTGAAGAGTTACGCGCGCGAGGCGTGAGGCTGCCTCGTTGCGTGATGCCTCGACGGCCGATGAATGATTTTGGCCGGTTGACCTAGGTCAACACGACCTGCGCTGGCCGGGTGAGCGTGCCCGGCATGGCGAAGCGTCAGGACTGGGTCATGATCGCAGGGTGCGTCGCTACCGCTTTGGCGGTGGTGGCGCTCGTCGCCCTTTTCTCTGCCTGAGCTGTGTCGCCCCCGTAGTGTTACGGGGATGTCCAGCTAGGCCCCGGAGATAACTGGGTAATTCCCAAAGCTCGAACACCGCTGGCACAAACTGCACTGGCTTGCCGAGTTCCGCCCGGCATAGCTTCCCCTTCCAACGTAGGGCGGCGTTATGGGCAACCTACTTTACAGCGTGTTTGTCGTACTGATGGGGCTAAGCCCGGTCATCCTCGTGGCGATTGCCATGTTCATAAATTGAGGGCCGGAGCTGTGTCTTCCGGCGTGCCAACCACCAATCCATTCCGCTGGCGTGCTTAGTTACTAAATCCGCGATGCCTTAACTTGGTGAAAGGTTGACGTCAGCGCGGGCGTGTACGCTCGCGCCCATGAATTGGGACCTGCTGTATTTCCGCCTCTCGCTCGTCTGGATGGCGATCACCGCTGCCATGCTGGTCTATGTGCTGGTCGCATAGGGCTGCCTCTTCGCATAGGGCAGCCTCTCCGTCGCCGAAGGCGTTCCGCCGGTATTTTCCCCACGCCAATCGGTGATTTGCCGACGGACAACTCAGCAAAACGTGTCAAGTCCCCGCACGGAGCCCATGGGTGCGATCAACACCCGGCTTTCCCGCGCCCTCAGTTCAAGAGAGGGCGGATTGAAAAGTCAAAGCTCGGGCAATTCATATCGCGAGAGCGCAGAAGTTTGTCTTACTCGCGGCTCCACACACTCAGTGTCGTCCCGGCGAAAGCCGGGACCCATAACCACAAATGCCGATTGTTACGCACCGTTGGAATAACGGGTCCCGTCAACAACACCCGCCGCGGCGTATGGGTCCCGGCCTGCGCCGGGACGACGCGGAGAGAACTGCGCACGGGTCTGCCTTCGCTCCGGCGCAGGTAGCCAACGGTTCCCATCCAGGCAGGTTTCCGGCAAAGCTGTCGACCGGGACGTCACTCTGCCGGCGCGGCTCAAATCTCCTCGGTTTTGCGGGTCCGCCATGAGTTCCTCCTTTGTAGACTCGCGTTATGTTATAATATAACAGTCGTTCCATGGCGCATACGCACACCCACGAGGACCACCATCACGGCCACGCCCCCCACGGGCACAGCCACGCCCCGCACGCGCATCCGGCGCAGGCCGCGCACTGGTCGATCCTGCGCATGCCCGTGCCGGGCCGACTGCTCGCGGCGCTCGCGGTCAGTGCCTGCCTGTGGGCTGTCGTCTGGCTGGCGATGAGGTGAGACCGGTGGCTGCTCTTGTTACCTTCCGTGACGTCACGCTCGGTTATGACCGCCACCCGGCGGTGCATCATCTCAATGGCGCCGTCGAGGCCGGTGCGCTGCTCGCCGTGATCGGCCCGAACGGCGCCGGCAAGTCGACCCTGCTGCGCGGCATCGCCGGCGTGCTCAAGCCGCTCTCGGGCGTGATCGATCTCGACGGGCTGGATCATCGCGACATCGCCTATCTGCCGCAATCTGCCGACATCGACCGCAGCTTCCCGATCTCGGTGTTCGATTTCGTCGGCACCGGGCTGTGGCGCTCCACCGGCTTCTTCGGCGGCATCGGCAAGGCCGCGCGCGAGAAGATCTTGGCGGCGCTCGCCGCCGTCGGCCTCAACGGATTCGAGAACCGCCCGATCGGCACGCTGTCCGGCGGCCAGACCCAGCGCATGCTGTTCGCGCGCGTGCTGTTGCAGGATGCCCGGCTGATCGTGCTCGACGAGCCGTTCAACGCCATCGACGCCAAGACCACCGCCGACCTGCTGGCGCTGGTGAAGCGGTGGAACGGCGAGGGGCGCACCGTGCTGGCGGCGCTGCATGACCTCGACATGGTGCGCAACAATTTCCCGGAGACGCTGCTGCTGGCGCGCGGCCCGGTCGAATGGGGACCGACCGCCGAGGCGCTGACGGCGGACAATCTGATGGTCGCAATGCGGATGTGCGAGGCGTTCGACGATAGCGCCGCGGCCTGCGCCGCCGATCCACGCTCGCGGGCCGCCTGACGCCGATGCTATCCGACGCGCTGGTCACGCCCTTCACCGAATTCGAATTCATGCGCCGCGCGCTGGCGGCGGTGATCGCGCTGTCGCTCGGCGGTGCGCCGATCGGCGTTTTCCTGATGCTGCGGCGGATGAGCCTGGTCGGCGACGCCATGGCGCATGCGATCCTGCCGGGGGCGGCGATCGGCTTCCTGCTGTCCGGGCTCAACCTGTTCGCGATGACGACCGGCGGCCTGATCGCGGGCTTTGCCGTGGCGCTGCTCGCCGGCCTCGTCGCCCGCACCACCGAATTGAAGGAGGACGCCTCGCTTGCGACCTTCTATCTGGTCTCGCTCGCGCTCGGCGTCACCATCGTGTCCATCAAGGGCACCAATATCGACCTGCTGCACGTGCTGTTCGGCAACATCCTGGCGATGGACGACCAGACGCTGCTGGTGATCGCGTTCAACGCCACCCTCACGCTCCTGGTGCTCGCGGTGATCTATCGCCCGCTGGTGATCGAATGCGTCGATCCGGTGTTTTTGCGCACCGTGAGCCGGGCCGGCGCGCCGGCGCATCTCGCCTTCCTCGCGCTGGTCGTGGTCAACCTCGTCAACGGCTTCCACGCGCTCGGCACGCTGCTCGGCGTCGGACTGATGATCCTGCCCGCGGGCATTGCGCGGTTCTGGTCGCGCGACATCACCACCATGATCTGCATCGCGGTGGCGAGCGCGATGCTGTCGGGCTATGCCGGACTCGTGCTGTCGTACCAGACCCGGATTCCCTCAGGCCCCGCGATCATCCTGGTTGCGGCGGGGCTCTATATTGTGTCGCTGCTGTTCGGCAATGTCAGCGGCCTGGTGCGGCAGCTGTTTCCCGGCCGCCATCTCGAGGCGTGAGTACGATGCGGCGATTGTTCGGTTTGATTGGTCTGGCGCTGCTGCTGGCGAGTGGACCGGCGCGCGCCGCCGAACGCATCAATGTCGTCGCGAGCTTCTCGATCCTCGCCGACATGGTGCACAATGTCGGCGGCAATAATGTCGACGTGACGGCGCTGGTCGGGCCCGACGGCGACGCGCATGTCTACGCGCCGACGCCGGCGGATGCCAAGAAGGTCGCCGACGCCAAGCTCGTGGTGATTAATGGTCTCGGCTTCGAGGGCTGGATGCCGCGGCTGCTGCAGGCCTCGGGCAGCAAGGCACCGGTCGCGGTGGCGACCAAGGGGATCATGCCACGGAAGATGGGCGGCCATGACGATCCGCATACCTGGCAATCCGTGGCCAATGCGAAGATCTACGTCGTCAATATTCGCGACGGGCTGATCGCCGCGGCCCCCGACCAGACAGGCATCTTCAAGGCCAATGCCGACGCCTATCTGGCCAAGCTCGAGGCGCTCGACCGCGAGGTGCATGAGGCGGTGGCGAAAGTGCCGGAGGCGCGGCGCAAGGTGATCTCGACCCATGGCGCCTTCGGCTATTTCGCTGACGCCTACGGCGTCACGTTCTTCTCGCCGCTCAGCGTGTCCACGGATTCCGAGCCCAGCGCGCGCGATATCGCCGCCATCATCGCCCAGATCAAGGTTGCGAAAATTCCGGCAGTTTTTCTCGAAAATATCAGCGATCCCCGCCTGATCGAGCGGATCGCGGCCGAGACCGGCGCCCGGGTCGGCGGCACCCTGTATTCGGACGGTTTGACGGCCGAAAAGGGCGATGCACCCACTTACATTGATATGGTCAGGCACAATATAAAGGCCCTGACCAGCGCGCTCGCCGAGTAGGGCAGGGGCCTCCCTGCCGGGGTTGAGCGCGGACCAGCATGATCCGGAAAAGTGGGGTCCGGTTTTCCGATAAGATCATGTTCAAACAAAGAGTTCCTTCGGAGTTGTTATGGCTGAAGCTTCGCAAAAAATTCCTGTGACCGTGCTGACGGGCTATCTCGGCGCCGGCAAGACCACGCTGTTGAACCGCATCCTGTCGGAAAACCACGGCAAGAAATACGCCGTCATCGTCAACGAATTCGGCGAGATCGGCATCGACAACGACCTCATCATCGGCGCCGATGAGGAAGTGTTCGAGATGAACAATGGCTGCGTGTGCTGCACGGTGCGCGGCGACCTCGTCCGCATCATGGACGGCCTGATGAAGCGCAAGGGCAAGTTCGACGCCATCATCGTCGAGACCACCGGCCTTGCCGATCCGGCGCCGGTCGCGCAGACCTTCTTCGTCGACGAGGACGTGCAGAAGAACGCCCGGCTCGACGCGGTCGTGACCGTCGCCGATGCCAAATGGCTGAGCGACCGCCTCAAGGACGCGCCGGAAGCCAAGAACCAGATCGCGTTCGCCGACGTCATCGTGCTGAACAAGACCGACCTGGTCTCAAAGCCCGAACTCGCCGAGGTCGAAGCCCGCATCCGCGGCATCAATCCCTATGCCAAGCTGCACCGCACCGAGCGTTGCCAGGTCGGGCTGACCGACGTGCTGGAGCGCGGCGCGTTCGATCTCGACCGCATCCTGGAGATCGAGCCCGATTTCCTCGAGGCCGGCGACGATCACGACCATGATCACGATCACGATCATCATCACCATGACCATGATCACCACCACCATCATGATCACGACCATGGCCATGGCGGGTTGAAGCATTATCACGACGAGGACATGCAATCGCTGTCGCTGCGTTCCGAGAAGCCGCTCGACCCGACCAAGTTCATGCCCTGGCTGCAGCAGCTCGTCGCCACCGAGGGCCAGAAGATCCTGCGCTCGAAGGGCATCCTCGCTTTCACCGGCGATGACGACCGCTACGTGTTCCAGGGCGTCCACATGATGCTGGAGGGCGACCATCAGCGGAAATGGAAGGACGGCGAGAAGCGCGAGAGCCGCGTCGTGTTCATCGGTCGTGAACTGCCCGAGCAGGTGATCCGCGACGGCTTCGAGCAGTGCATCACCACGTGATGAAAGAGTTCGATCCGGGCGAGGCCCCTTCTTCCATCGTTTCGATCACCGACCGCGTCAAGCCGCTGCCGCTCGGCGCGGCGGTGAGCTCGGTACATTTCCTCGGCGACCGCGCGTTCTTCGTCGGCGCCGAGGAGGGTGTTGCGATCGCGACCGCCGAAGGCGAGATCACACGGACGCAGACGCATTTCGGCGCCATCCTGTGCGCCGCCTCCGACGGCAAGCGGCTCGTCACCGGCGGTGACGACGGCAAGCTGGTCGCGATCGACGCCAAGGGCGAGACCGCTGTCATTGCGACCGACGCCAAGCGGCGCTGGATCGACAACGTCGCCCTGCACAGCGACGGCACGCTGGCATGGTCGGCGGGCAAGACCGCGTTCGTGCGCAATCCCAAGGGCGAGGAGAAAACCTTCGAGGTACCGTCGACCGTCGGCGGGCTTGCTTTTGCGCCGAAGGGCCTGCGGCTTGCGATCGCGCATTACAACGGCGTGACCTTGTGGTTTCCCAACATGGCGGCCAATCCGGAGTTTCTGGAATGGGCCGGCTCGCATCTCGCCGTCATGTTCAGCCCGGACAACAAATTCCTCGTCACCGCGATGCACGAACCCGCGATGCATGGCTGGCGGCTCGCCGACAACCGGCATATGCGGATGAGCGGCTATCCCGGCCGGGTGCGCTCGATGTCATGGAGCGTCGGCGGCAAGGGGCTCGCGACCTCGGGCGCCGATACCGTGATCGTCTGGCCGTTCACCAGCAAGGACGGCCCGATGGGCAAGGAGCCGGCGATGCTGGCGCCGATGCCGGCGCGGGTCGCCGTGGTTGCCTGCCATCCGAAGAACGACATCATGGCGGTCGGCTATGCCGACGGCACTGTGCTGATGGTCCGGCTCGAGGACGGCGCCGAGATCCTGGTGCGCCGGAACGCCGGCACTGCGGTGTCGGCGCTCGGATGGAATGCCAAGGGCACGCTGCTCGCCTTCGGCACGGAAGATGGTGACGCGGGCATCGTGGAAATGTAAGAGATCGCGGCAGACGAAGCGTTTTCGAGCGAAGTGGGTACCGGTTCGCGTGAAGAAAACGCGTCAAAAGACGAAGCTCGCGCCGGGGCCGCAGCGTCATGCGATTTCTCACCACGTTCCAGCTCGCCGACTTCATCGACACGCTGGTCAGCCTGACCACGGCCTTTGTGTTCGGCACCCTGATCGGTGCCGAGCGGCAGTACCGGCAGCGCACCGCGGGTCTGCGCACCAATGTGCTGGTCGCGGTCGGCGCTGCCGCCTTCGTCGACCTCGCGATGCATCTGGCCGGCGCCGACGGCGCGGTGCGGGTGATCGCCTATGTGGTGTCGGGGATCGGCTTCCTCGGCGCCGGCGTCATCATGAAGCAGGGCATGGATGTGCGCGGCCTCAACACCGCGGCCACGCTGTGGGCCTCGGCCGCGGTCGGCTCCTGCGCTGGTGCCGACCTCGTGGCGCAGGCGGCGGCGCTGACCGTGTTCGTGATCGCCGGCAACACGCTGCTGCGTCCGCTGGTCAACGCCATCAACCGCATCCCGCTGAACGAGAAGGCCTCGGAGGCGACCTACTACTTCAAGCTCGCGGTCACTCCCGAGGCATTGCCCGACATGCGCGACCGCCTGGTCGAGAAGCTGGAGGCAGCGAACTACCCGGTTGCCGATGTCGACGTGGTCGAGGCCGGCGACGACTTCCTCGAGATCGTGGCGACGCTGGTCTCGACCGCGGTCGAGCCCAACGAGTTGAACGCCGTGGTGGTCGACCTGCAGCATCAGCCCGGCGTGCGGCACGCGACCTGGGAGGTCAGCACCACGGATTGAGCCGAGGTTCCCGCAGGCACCGCTTCGGAACCATGCCGTGGCGGGATCGTTGACCCCGTGGACAAGGCGCAGGTGAACGAGATGGCTGTGGATCGGACCAGGTTGCGAATCGACATGCTGATCGCCTCGACGCTGGTGGCAGCGGGCGTTGCGATCGCGGTGCTTTCGCTGCACGCGATCTATGCCGCTCCGCCGCAGGAGATCGCGCAGGCGACCCAGCCGCTGCAACCGACGCCGACGCCCGAGCCGCAGCAGACGGCGCCGCCGGCCGAGTCGAAGCCGGGCGGCGAGCGGCCGACCACGCCGGCGCCGCAGCCCGCGCGTCCCGACGATGAGGCACGGAAGGCCGGCGCCAAGCCGGTGCTGCCGCCCGCGCCCGCGGAGAAGACCGCGCCGCCGATCGAGAAAAAGTAAGCGCGCCGCGGCCCGCATTGTGACGCGGATTTGACGGACGCTGCCGATTATACGGTCTCGCCTCCGCCACCGGCACACTCCATAATCTGTCGTCTCGCCAACGACAGATGGGGCCTGCCATGAAGATCGAGGACGTCCGGCGCACCGCCTATTCGATGCCGCTCACCAACCCGTCGTTTCCGCCGGGGCCCTACCGGTTCTTCGACCGCGAATATTTCATCATCACCTACAAGACCGACCCGGAAGCGCTCGCCGCCGTGGTGCCGGAGCCGCTCGAGGTCGCCGAGCCGGTGGTGAAGTACGAGTTCATCCGCATGCCGGACTCGACCGGTTTCGGCGACTACACCGAGACCGGGCAGGTGATCCCGGTTCGCTTCAGGGGCGAGGAGGGCGCCTACACCCACGCGATGTATCTCGACGATGAAGGCCCGATCGCCGGCGGCCGCGAGCTGTGGGGATTTCCGAAGAAGCTGGCAAAGCCCAGGATCGAGGTCGAGAGCGACGTGCTGGTCGGCTCGCTGCATTACGGCTCGGTGCTCTGCGCCTCCGCCACCATGGGCTACAAGCATCGCAAGGTCGACCACGACACCGTCTTGAAGTCGATGACGGCGCCGAACTTCATTCTGAAGATCATCCCGCATGTCGACGGCAGCCCGCGGATCTGCGAGCTGGTGCGGTTTCATCTGGAAGACATCACGCTGAAGGAGGCCTGGACCGGCCCCGCCGCGCTCGGCCTGTTTCCGCACGCGCTATGCGATGTCGCCCGCCTGCCGGTGCGCGAGGTGGTCTCGGCGCTGCATTTCAAGGCAGACCTGACCCTCGGCCTCGGCTCGGTCGCGTTCGACTACATGGCGAGATGACGAAGTCATTCCGGGGCATCGCGTCGGCGATGGACCATGGTGCGCACTCGCGCACCTGCGAATCTCGCGCCACGATTTCGAGATCCCGGGTCTGCGCGCCTAAGCGCGCATCCCGGGATGACCCTGTCAGCGCACCAGAATATTCTTGAACTGCCAGGGATCGCTGGTGTCGATATCTTCCGGAAACAGTCCCGGACGATCCGTCAGCGGGGTCCAGTCGGTGTAGAAACCCTTCACGGGGCCGAGATAGGGTAGCTGGATTTCCAGCAGACGATCGAAGTCCATCTCGTCGGCCTCGACGATGCCTTCGTTCGGGTTTTCCAGCGCCCACACCATGCCGCCGAGCACGGCGGAGGTCACTTGCAGGCCGGTGGCGTTCTGATAGGGCGCGAGCTTGCGGGTCTCCTCGATGGAGAGCTGCGAGCCGTACCAGTAGGCATTGTTGTCATGGCCGAACAGCAGCACGCCGAGCTCGTCGATGCCGTCGACGATCTCGTTCTCGTCGAGGATGTGATGCTTTTCCTGCATCTTCGCTGCGCGGCCGAACATTTCATGCAGCGACAGCACGGCGTCGTCGGCCGGGTGATAGGCATAGTGGCAGGTCGGCCGATAGATCGCCGTGCCCGATGCGTCACGCACCGTGAAGTAATCGGCGATCGAGATCGACTCGTTGTGGGTGACGAGGAAGCCATACTGCGCGCCGCGGGTCGGGCACCAGGTGCGTACGCGCGTGTTGGCGCCGGGCTGCATCAGATAGATGGCGGCGCCGCAGCCGGCTTCGTGGGTATGCGCATTCTCGGGCATCCATTTCTCATGGGTGCCCCAGCCGAGTTCGGACGGCTGCACGCCTTCCGACAGGAAACCTTCCACCGACCAGGTGTTGACGAAGACGTCAGGCTCTTTCGGCGACTTGGAGCGCTGGGTGTCGCGTTCGGCGATGTGGATGCCCTTCACGCCGGCCTGCCGCATCAAGTCCGCCCATTCGGCCTTGGTCTTCGGCTTCGGGGCATTGAGCTTCAGATCGGCGGCGACATTGAGCAGCGCCTGCTTGACGAAGAATGAGACCATGCCGGGATTGGCGCCACAGCAGGAGACGGCCGTCGTCGAGCCCGCGGGGCGCGCCTTCTTGGCGGCCAGCGTCACTTCGCGAAGGGCGTAGTTGGAGCGCGCTTCCGGGCCCTTCGAGGAATCGAAATAGAAGCCGAGCCAGGGCTCGTTGACGGTGTCGATGTAGAGAGCGCCGAGTTCGTTGCACAGCTCCATGATGTCGGTCGAGCCGGTATCGACCGACAGATTGACGCAAAAGCCCTGGCCGCCGCCTTCAGTGAGCAGCGGGCTCAGCAGGTCGCGATAATTGTCCTTGGTCACGGCCTTCTGGATGAATTTGACGTTGTGCTTCTCGCAATGCGCCTTGCGGCCCTCGTCCTTGGGGTCGATCACGGTGACGCGCGACTTGTCGTAATCGAGATGCCGCTCGATCAAAGGCAGCGTGCCTTTGCCGATCGAGCCGAAGCCGATCATAACAATGGGACCTGTGATCTTCGCGTAGATCTGCGAGGCGGGGCTCATCATTTTCTCCAGGAGAGTGCCTAGCGGCGGATAGGGTGGATCAGGGGTTGCGACGCTTCGCGGTGACTTCGATCTCGACCTTCATCTCGGGCTTGTAGAGCCCCGCGACGATCAGCATCGTTGCGGCCGGGCGGATGTCGCCGAGGACCTCGCCGCAGACCGCGAAATGGGCATCCACGTCACGGGCGTCGGTGAGGTAGTAGGTCGCGCGGACGATGTCGGCCATCGCAAAGCCTCCCTCCTTGAGGGCGGCCTCGATGGTCTTGAAGCAGTTCCGTGACTGGCTCGTGACATCTGATGGCATGGTCATCGTGGCGTAGTCATAGCCGGTGGTTCCCGCGACGAAGGCGAAGTCGCCATCGATCACGGCACGGCTGTAGCCGGCGGTCTTCTCAAAGGGCGAGCCGGTGGAAATCAGGCGGCGGGACATATTGGACCTCGACTGAAAATGGCTTTGCGCGGGGTTTACGGGCATTTTTGGCGCCCGCGCAACCCCTTGGTTCAGGCCTGGCGCGGGCGGCGTTAGCGGGACTGCTGCGTGGCGTCCGGCGGCGATGGCGGCGTGCCGGTCCAGCGCCGGCCCAGGATATCCCTGACGATCATCACCGAGATCAGGATCAGCATGACCGTGGTGACGAGGCCGCGCCAACGCGGGCGCGCGCCATCGGTGATGGGAAGGTGCTCCGACATGGCGGCCCGCCTTACGCCGCGTGCGGCACGGCGAGCGGTGCCTTCCGGGTCCGGGATCGCGTCCGCGATGCCTTGGCCTCGGGCAGCGGCGCGCCGGTCGGCGTGATCATGCCCCAGGCGCCATCCAGCGCGCCCGCGACAAGCTCGACGCCGAGCAGCCGCTCGCGCTCGAATGTGCCCGGCAGCGACAACTCGCCGGTTTTGGCCGCGGTGAAGCCGAAGCGGGCGTAGTAGGGCGCATCGCCAAGCAGGATCACGGCGCCGTGGCCGCGCGCCTTGGCCACCGCCAGCGCACGCCGCATCAGCGCGGCGCCGACGCCGAGGCCGCGGCAGTCGTCATCGACTGCCAGCGGCCCCAGCATCAGCGCGCTGCGGCCCCCCGCGCTGACGTGCCACAACCGCACGGTTCCAACCAGCCGGCCGTCCTGGCGCACGGCCGCAAGGCTCAGGCCTTCGGCGGGCGCGCGTCCGTCGCGCAGGCGCTGGCAGGTGCGCATATGGCGATTACAGCCAAAGCAGGCATCCAGCAGCGCTTCGCGTGCGACGACGTCCGAGCCACGCTCCGCACGGATCGCGAACGGGGCGGCATCTCGGATGAGGGCAACGGGGGTGTTCCGTTTTGCAGTCATGGCACGTCAGTCCCCGCTTGCAACGGCATGTCGTACGCCGCGGCAAGCGTCGTTCAGGAAAATCGAAAATGATCGGGGAGGAGCCGGCGGGGCCGGCTCCCGGTTTATCGGGCCTCGAAAACGAGGCGGGTCAGATGTGGTAGGTCTTCAGCGGCGGAATGCCGTTGAACGCCACCGACGAGTAGGTCGACGTATAGGCGCCGGTGCCTTCGATCAGCAGCTTGTCGCCGATCTCGAGCGTCACCGGGAGCGGATACGGCAGCTTCTCGTACAGCACGTCGGCGCTGTCGCAGGTCGGGCCCGCGAGCACGCACGGCGTCATGTCCGCCCCGTCATGCGGGGTGCGGATGGCGTAGCGGATCGACTCGTCCATCGTCTCGGCGAGACCGCCGAACTTGCCGATGTCGAGATAGACCCAGCGCACCTCGTCCTCGTCGCTCTTCTTCGAGATCAGAACGACTTCGGTCTCGATGATTCCAGCATTGCCGACCATGCCGCGGCCCGGCTCGATGATCGTCTCCGGAATCTGGTTGCCGAAATGCTTGCGCAGCGCGCGGAAGATCGACCGGCCATATTGCAGGACCGGAGGAACGTCCTTGAGGTACTTGGTCGGAAAGCCGCCGCCCATGTTGACCATGGTGAGGTTGATCCCGCGCTCGGCGCAGTCACGGAACACGGTCGACGCCATCGCGAGCGCGCGGTCCCACGCCTTCACCTTGCGCTGCTGCGAGCCGACATGGAACGAGATGCCGCACGGCTCCAGGCCCAGGCGCTTGGCGAGGTTGAGCACGTCGACCGCCATCTCCGGGTCGCAGCCGAACTTGCGCGACAGCGGCCACTCGGCGCCGGCGCAGTCATAGAGGATGCGGCAGAACACCTTGGCGCCGGGGGCGGCGCGGGCGATCTTCTCGACCTCGGCGGCGCAATCGACCGCGAACAGGCGAATGCCGAGCGCGAAGGCACGCGCGATGTCGCGCTCCTTCTTGATCGTGTTGCCATAGGAGATGCGGTCCGGCGTCGCACCGGCGGCCAGCGCCATCTCGATTTCCGCAACCGTCGCGGTGTCGAAGCAGGAGCCGAGCGAGGCCAGCAGCGACAGCACTTCGGGCGCCGGGTTGGCTTTCACCGCGTAGAACACGCGGCTGTCCGGCAGCGCCTTGGCGAAGGTCTGGTAGTTGTCGCGCACGACTTCGAGGTCGACGACGAGGCACGGCTCGGTGTCGAGTCCATCCTGGCGGCGGTGGCGCAGGAATTCCTGGATACGTTCAGTCATGGCACTCTCCAACGGCCCCAGCGACGGGATCCGCATCAACGTGACGTCGGGTAAGAGCGCTTCGGCCACATCGCGCGATGGAGGCGCGTTGAGGCCAAGAGACTCAAACCAGACTGTGCTGCCGTGGATTGGTTGGGAGAGTTTCCCGCCCGATCACCTGGCAATGAAGGACAAGCCTTTTCAGTAGCCCGGGCCGGCGTTGGACCGCCGGTAGAGACCAAAAAAGCCCGATCCGTCGTTGCTTTAAGTCGCGTCCCCCGTTGAGAGCGGGGTGCGCCGGTTCGCCTCCGGCTGCCAGTCACGGTTGCAAAGAGTGGTGAGACCTTCAACGGCATCCCTGGAGAGAGATGCTGGCCGCCTCGTGTCCTGATGGACGTAAGCGACCCTCGGTTCTTCCACCCCTTGGCGGCTGTCCGGCCTCTTGTCCGGATACCTACCGACTGACACACGACCACAGGCACGTGCGAAATTGGGCAAGGCAGGAAATAAGTCTTTTGACTTCGTGGCGCAAGAATTTTTTTGCGATAGCGGCAAATTTCCCTAACGCGTGCTTGCGATGTCGCGCGCAGCACGCGTCGGATGCGCTGAAGATGAACGGCTGTTAAGAATCACTAACGAAGCGTGTGTGCGTTTTAGCCCTGTGCCGCAGCGCTTTCTTGAATCGCTCAAGCTCACGCGCGACGCGTGAACGGCTCGACGCGCTGCGCTGCGCGGATGAAGGCGATCATGATCAGCACGCCGATGCCGAACAGCACCGCCTGCAGGATGTGCGCGGCGACGTCGTCGAGCCCGAGCAGAATCGCGAGCGCCCAGCCGCCGGCGAATGCCGCGCCGAACACTTCCGCGCCGATCAGGATCGCCGCCGAGATCACGGTGATGACGCTTGGCCAGGCGATGGTGCGGTTGCCTGAGTTGGAGGGCTGCATGGTCATGAAATAGGTCCTGTTCAGGGGGCGCAATCTCTCCGAAAAGTGCCCATCTATCAAGCGCAAAAGGCCCAAAAATGCCGTATCGCGTGATATAGATTGGGCAGCATTTTCAAGGCGAAAAACGGGACATTCGATGTCAGAAACCAGCGCAGACGCCAAGGCTCAGGCTCTTGCCAACCCCCTCCTGAAGGCATGGCGGACGCCGCTCGAGACGCCGCCGTTCGCCGAGATCAAGCCGGAGCATTTCCTCCCCGCTTTCGAGCAGGCTTTCGCCGATCATTCCGCGGAAGTGACTGCGATCACCCATGATCCGGCGCTGCCCGACTTCGACAACACCATCACCGCGCTGGAGCGCTCCGGCAAGCTGCTGTCGAAGGTCTCGGCGGTGTTCTACGACCTGGTCTCGGCGCATTCGAGCCCGGCGATCCTGGAGATCGACAAGGAGGTGTCGCCCCGGATGGCGCGGCACTGGAATCCGATCATGATGAACGCTGTGCTGTTTGGCCGCATCGCCATGCTGCACGAGAAGCGCGCCTCCCTCGGCCTGACCGGCGAGCAGATGCGGCTGCTGGAACGCACCTACACCCGCTTCCGCCGCTCCGGCGCCGGCCTCGACGATGCGGCAAAGGCCCGCATGGCCGAGATTAACGAGCGCCTCGCCCATCTCGGCACCTCATTCAGCCATCATCTGCTCGGCGACGAGCAGGAGTGGTTCATGGAGCTCGGCGAGGCCGACCGCGCCGGCCTTTCCGACACATTTGTGGCGGCCGCCAAGGCTGCGGCGGAAGAGCGCGGCATGCCGGGCAAGGCGATCGTGACGCTGTCGCGCTCCTCGGTCGAGCCGTTCCTGCAGAGCTCGTCGCGGCGCGACCTGCGCGAGAAGGTCTACAAGGCCTTCACGGCGCGCGGCGACAATGGCAACGCCAACGACAACAACGCGACCATCGTGGAGATCCTCAGGCTGCGCGAGGAGACCGCCAAGATCCTGGGCTTCCCGACCTACGCCGCCTACCGCCTCGAGGATTCCATGGCGAAGACGCCGGAGGCCGTGCGTGGCCTCCTGGAGCGGGTCTGGAAGCCGGCGCGGGCCCGGGCGCTCGCCGACCGCGACGCGCTGCAGGCGCTGATCGCGGAGGAGGGCGGCAATTTCACCCTGGCGTCCTGGGACTGGCGCTATTACGCTGAGAAGCTGCGCCAGCGCCGCGCCAATTTCGACGATTCCGCGATCAAGCCCTATCTGGTGCTCGACCACATGATCGAGGCCGCGTTCGACTGCGCCACCCGCCTGTTCGGCGTCACCTTCGAGGAGCGCAAGGATATCCCGGTCTGGCATCCGGACGTCCGGGTCTGGGAGGTCAGGGGCCGCGACGGCCAGCACAAGGCGCTGTTCTACGGCGACTACTTCGCGCGACCCTCGAAGCGCTCCGGCGCCTGGATGACCTCGCTGCGCGACCAGCAGAAGCTCGACGGCGACGTCGCGCCGCTGGTCATCAATGTCTGCAACTTCGCCAAGGGCGCCGATGGCGCGCCGTCGCTGCTGTCGCCCGACGACGCGCGGACCCTGTTCCACGAGTTCGGCCATGGCCTGCACGGCATGCTGTCCAACGTGACCTATCCGTCACTGTCCGGAACCAGCGTGTTCACCGACTTCGTCGAGCTGCCCTCGCAGCTCTATGAGCACTGGCAGGAGCGGCCCGAGGTGCTGCAGCGCTTCGCCCGCCACTACGAGACCGGGGAGGCACTGCCGGACGACCTGCTCAAGCGCTTCCTTGCCGCGCGCAAGTTCAACCAGGGCTTTGCCACCGTGGAGTTCGTCTCCTCTGCGCTGATCGACCTCGAATTCCACACCCAGCCGGCAGCGGCGAGCTGGGATGTCCGCGCCTTCGAACAGAAGGAGCTGGAGAAGATCGGCATGCCCGCCGAAATCTCGCTGCGGCACCGGCCGACGCAGTTCGGCCACATCTTCTCCGGCGACCACTATGCCTCCGGCTACTACAGCTACATGTGGTCGGAGGTGATGGATGCTGACGCCTTCGGCGCCTTCGAGGAGGCCGGCGACATCTTCGATCCCGCGACCGCCAAGCGGCTGCATGACGACATCTATTCGTCGGGCGGCTCGCGCGATCCGGAGGAGGCCTATGTCGCCTTCCGTGGCCGCGAGCCCGAGCCGGACGCGCTGCTGCGCCGTCGCGGCCTGCTCGAGACGCCTGAGGCGGCCTGAGGTGCGGCCGTCGTTGAACCGGCTGATCGGCTGGCTCGTGGTTGCGGTGTCCGTCGTGCTCGGCACGGCGGCCGCCGAGGCTCATCCGCATGTCTGGATCGTCGCCAGGAGCGAGCTGATCTACGCGCCCGACGGCACCATCACGGGGGTCCGGCACGCCTGGACGTTTGACGACATGTTCTCGACCTACGCGCTGCAGGGCATCGAGACCAAGGTGAAGGGCGCCTACAGCCGCGAGGAGCTGGCGCCGTTGGCGCAGACCAATGTCGAATCGCTGAAGGAATACGCCTACTTCACCTTCGCCAAGGGCGACGGCAAGAAGCAGAAGTTCACCGAGCCGGTCGACTATTTCCTCGAATACAAGGATTCGGCGCTGACGCTGCACTTCACCTTGCCGGTGAAGACGCCGTTCAAGGCCAGGCAGCTCTCGCTCGAAGTGTTCGACCCGACCTATTTCATCGACTTCCAGTATGCCGAGAAGGAGCCGGTCAAGCTGGTCGGCGCCGCGGCGAACTGCAAGATGCAGTTCGAGCGGCCGAATAGCGACGGCACCGCCGCCGCGCAGAAGCTCGGCGAGCAGACCTTTCTCGACGGCGGCAACGGCAATTTCGGCATGATGTTCGCCAACAAGGTCTCGGTGGAGTGCCCATGACGCCGATCGTCTCGCGCATGACGCGCGGCCTCGCCGTGGCCGCGGCCGTGCTGGCGGCATTCGCGCTGCTCGATGGCGCCGTTCATGCGCTGCTGGCACAGAATCCGTTCGGTGCGCCGCGCGCGGCGGAGTCGCAGGGCGGCCTGGTCGGCTGGCTGCTGGCGAAGCAGTCGGAGTTTTACCGCGAGATCTCCCAGACCATCCGCGCCGCGAAATCCGACGGTTCGGCGGTCTGGACCCTGCTTGCGATCTCCTTTGCCTACGGGATTTTCCATGCCGCCGGCCCCGGCCACGGCAAGGCGGTGATCTCGTCCTACATGGTCGCCAATCGCGAGACCGCGCGGCGCGGCATCGCGCTGTCGTTCGCCTCGGCGCTGATGCAGTCGGTGGTCGCCGTTCTCATCGTGGGCATCTGCGCCTGGCTGCTCAACGCGACCGCGAAGACCATGTGCGGGGCGGAGAAGGCGATCGAGATCGCAAGCTACGCGCTGATCGCGGCGTTTGGCGCCCGGCTGGTCTGGGTCAAGGGCGGCAGCTTCTTCCGCGCCCTGCAGGCGCCGCCGCCGGCGCTGGCGATGGCCGGCGCGCATCATCACGACCACCATGATCACGATCACCACGACCACCGCCATGATCACCATCACCGTCACGCGCATGACGATCACGGGCATCATCATGATCACGGTCACGATCACGGGCATGACGCGCAGCACGTCCATGACGAGCATTGCGGCCATTCGCACGGGCCGACGCCGGCCGAACTCGCCGGTCCTGGCGGCTGGCGGCGGGGGCTCGGCGCGATCCTCACGGTCGGGATCCGGCCCTGCTCGGGCGCGATCCTGGTGCTGGTGTTCGCGCTGGCGCAGGGCCTGTTCTGGGCCGGCATTGCCGCGACCTTCGTGATGGGGCTCGGCACCGCCATCACGGTGGCGGCGATCGCGCTGGTCGCGGTGTCGGCGCGCGGCGTGGCGGAGCGGCTGAGCGCGGCGCGCGACGGCGGCGGCATGGTCATCATGCGCGGCCTGGAGTTCGCCGCCGCGGGCCTTGTGCTGCTGTTCGGGCTCGGGCTGCTGTTCGGCTATGTCGCGGCCGAACGGGCGACGTGCCTTTGAAGTCACCTCGCCCCGCCTGCGGGGAGAGGTCGAAATTCGCGTGCGCGAATTTCGGGTGAGGGGGAGTCTCCGCACGCTTGCTTCCATCGAATTTGCGGAGACGGTCCCTCACCCCAGCCCTCTCCCCGTAAGAACGGGGAGAGGGAGAAGAAACAGGCTCAACTCGTCAGATAGCCCCTGATCGCCGGCAGCAGGAAGATCGCGATGTTGATCGCGAAACCGATGCTCCAGAGGATCGAGCGCAGCGTCGGGCGGTTGCCGATATAGGTGAAGACGTAGGCGATCCGCACGATCAGGAACAGCACGGCGAGCTCGTCGATCAGCCGCAGCGGGCCGACGCGGAATTCGGCGAGCAGCACGGCGAAGGCGAAGAACGGGAAGGCCTCGATGCCGTTCTGGTGCGCGCCGAGCGCCCGCGAGCGGATCGGGTCGTCGTAGAAGTCGGGATCGCGCGGCCTGGCATTGTCGAAGCTGCGGAAGCCGGTCCACTTCACCGACACGATCGTCAGCAGCGAGAGCATCAGCGTCCCGAAGACGCACCATTCGGCGATCGTCATGGTTCCCCCTTATTCCGCAGGGGAACGTAGCCAACCCGCACTCGGCTTGACAAGGTTGGAGCAACGCGCGAAGCCCAAAGCTCCCAGGCGAAGGATATCAAGCGCAAGGCCATCATGAGCACGGTGATCCCCTTCGAGAGCGCGAAGTCTGCCGCGGCGCCGAAGCCGGAACGTGTCGGCGTGCTGCTGGTCAATCTCGGCACGCCCGATACGGCGGATGCCGCCGGCGTGCGGGTCTACCTCAAGGAATTCCTGTCCGATCCGCGGGTGATCGAGGATCAGGGCCTGCTCTGGAAGCTGATCCTCAACGGCATCATCCTGCGGGTCCGTCCGGCCCGCAAGGCGCGCGACTATCTGAAGATCTGGAACACCGAGAAGAACGAGTCGCCGCTGAAGACCATCACGCGCTCGCAGGCCGACAAGCTGGCGGAGGCGATCGCCGATCACGACCACGTCGTGGTCGACTGGGCGATGCGCTACGGCAACCCCTCGATCAAGCAGCGCATCGAGGCGCTGGCGGCGCAGGGCTGCGGCCGGCTGCTGGTGGTGCCGCTCTATCCGCAATATTCCGCCGCGACGTCGGCGACGGTCTGCGACGAGGCGTTTCGCGTGCTGGCAGGCATGCGCGCGCAGCCGATCCTGCGGGTGACGCCGCCTTACTACGACGATCCCGACTACATCGAGGCGCTCGCGGTCTCGATCAACGCGCACCTTGCGACATTGCCGTTCCAGCCCGAGATCATCGTCGCCTCGTTCCACGGCATGCCGAAGGAATATGTCGACAAGGGCGATCCGTATCAGGCGCAATGCATCGCCACGACCAATGCGCTGCGCAAGCGGCTCGGGCTCGATGCCAACCGGCTGATCCTCACCTTCCAGTCGCGCTTCGGCAAGGCCGAGTGGCTGCAGCCCTATACCGACAAGACGGTCGAGAAACTCGCCAAGGACGGCGTGCGGCGCATTGCCGTGGTCACGCCCGGCTTCTCCGCCGATTGCCTGGAGACGCTGGAGGAGATCGCGCAGGAGAATGCCGAGATCTTCCGGCACAATGGCGGCGAGCAATTCGCGGCGATCCCCTGCCTCAACGACAGCGACGGCGGCATGGACGTGATCCGCCAGCTCGTGCTGCGCGAGCTGCAAGGCTGGATCTAACAAGGCTGGATTTGATTGTTAACGATCCGTGACACCGGGCACGGGCATTCGTTGGCATCTGGTCATCCGACAGCAGCTTCCTATGTGCTAGGGAGAACAACAGCCGGCTGAACCGGCGGAGCGGTCCTGCCGACCAATGCACGACCGTGACTGGCGACGGTCTCGCCGGCCCTGGAGGACTTTATGACTGGCTTCGACGTTTTCGCGATCGCGTTTGTTCTTCTCGTCATCGTTACGCTGTTCGCCGGGATCAAGACCGTTCCGCAGGGTTTTGACTGGACCATCGAGCGGTTCGGCAAATACACCCGCACGCTGTCGCCCGGCCTCAATTTGATCGTGCCCTATTTCGATCGCATCGGGCGCAAGATCAACATGATGGAGCAGGTGATCGACATCCCCGAGCAGGAGGTGATCACCAAGGACAACGCCACCGTGACGGTGGACGGTGTCGCGTTCTACCAGGTGTTCGATGCCGCCAAGGCGAGCTACGAGGTCGCCAATCTCAACCAGGCGATCACCGTCCTGACCATGACCAATATCCGCTCGGTGATGGGCTCGATGGATCTCGATCAGGTGCTGTCGCATCGCGACGAGATCAACGAGCGGCTGCTGCGCGTGGTCGACGCCGCGGTGTCGCCCTGGGGCGTCAAGGTCAACCGCATCGAGATCAAGGACATCGTGCCGCCGGCCGACCTCGTCGAGGCGATGGGCCGGCAGATGAAGGCCGAGCGCGTCAAGCGCGCCGACATTTTGCAGGCCGAGGGCCAGCGGCAATCCGAAATCCTGCGCGCCGAGGGCGCCAAGCAGGGTCAGATCCTGCAGGCCGAGGGCCGCCGCGAGGCCGCCTTCCGCGACGCCGAGGCGCGCGAACGGCTTGCCGAGGCCGAGGCCAAGGCGACCCAGATGGTGTCGGAATCGATCGCCAAGGGCGACGTCGCCGCGCTGAACTATTTCATCGCCGACAAGTATATCAAGGCGTTCGGCCAACTCGCGGAATCGCCGAACCAGAAGGTCCTGATGCTGCCGATCGAAACCTCGAGTGTGCTGGGCTCGCTGGCCGGCATCGGCGAGATCGCCCGCGCTACCTTCGGCGAGAGTGCGGCGTCCGCTACGGCCGCAGCACGGCGCGGCGGCTCGGTGCCGCCGGCCGGCCCGACGGCGCCGCCTCCGGTGCCGCCGCAGCGGTAAGGGCGTGACGGCGTCGCGCCCGCAATGGTAGAGGTCACGTCATGGCCGAGATGTTTTCGACATTGGGTACCTGGAACTGGCTGATCTTCGGCTTCATCCTGATGGCGCTGGAGCTTGTGGCGCCCGGGGTGTTCCTGTTCTGGCTCGGGCTCGCGGCACTGCTGGTCGGCCTGCTGTCGTTCGCCTTCACGCCGTCCTGGCAGATACAGCTCTTGATGTTCGCAGTGTTCGCCGCCCTGGCGGTGCCGGCATGGCGGCATTTCGCGAAGGGCGCGACGGCGGCAAGCAAGACCAATCCCTTCCTCAACCGCCGCAACGAAGCCCTGGTCGGCCGCGAATTCACGCTGGAGAAGCCGATCGTTGACGGTTCAGGCACGGTGCGGATCGACGATACGGTGTGGCGCGTCGCCGGCCCCGATGCGCCGGCCGGCAGCCGGGTGAAGGTGGTCCGCGCCGACGGCGCCAGCCTGACGGTGGCGATCGCTTAGTCTGGCCTGAGCCATCGACGACGACTCGGCCCCGAGCGTCCGATGCTGCTTCGGGCGAGTAATCCGTAGCCCGGGTGAGCCAACGGGTCGCGCGCATGCGCGCCCGATGACAGGCTCCGCGATACCCGGGGAAACCGGGCCCGCATGTCGCTCCGCTCATGCGGGCTACACACTGACGGCCGCCGAGGTCTAGCTGCCGCCCTGCTTGCTCCAGCGCTCGGCGAAGCGGTTGAGCGGCGTGAATGTCGCAAATAACTCGCGGCCGAGCGTGGTGAGGCCGTAACCATCCTCCGATAGTTCAACGAACCCGGCCTCGCGGAGCTCGGTCAATCGCGTCTGCAGGATCGTCGGCGAGGCCTCGTCGCAGGCGGTGCGCAGCGCGCGCGAGGTCAGCGCGCCCTCGCGCAGCTCCCAGATGATGCGCAAGGTCCAGCGCCGTCCCAAGAGATCGAGCAGCGCCATGATCGGGCGGCCGGACCGCGAGCCGCGGACGCCGGGTCTTGTGACTGGGCCCTGCTTCGGCATGTCGCGAATTCCTTTCGAATCCCTCTTGCGATCCGCTACAGATATTGTAGCGTGTTGCTACATTAAATGTAGCAACTGGATCCGGCCATGTCACGCCTCGCGCCGCTCGATCCGCCTTATCCGGCGGACGTTCAACAGCATTTCGATCGCATCATGCGCGGCAAGCCGCCGCTGGTGCTGTTCCGCATGTTGGCCGGCCATCCGCGTGCCTGGGAGAAGTTTCGCGGTGGCAGCCTGTTGGACCGCGGGCCGCTTCCCTTGCGGGCGCGGGAGATCGTGATCGACCGCACCTGCGCACTCAATGCCTGCGAATATGAATGGGGCGTCCACGTCACGGCGTTCGGCGCGGCCGCCGAACTGACGGAGCAGCAGGTCCACGCCACCGTGCGCGGTGCGGCCGATGCCGGCTGCTGGTCGCAGGCCGAACAGGCAATGATCACGGCAGTCGACGCGCTGCATGCCCGCGCGACATTGAGTGAGGAGGAATTCGCGGCGCTGTCGGCGCATTACGATGAGGACCAGATCCTGGAGATCATCCTCTTGTGCGGCTTCTACCGCACGGTCTCCTACCTCGCCAACGCGCTGGCCCTGCCGCTGGAGGAAACCGCGGCAAGATTTCCAGCATAGTTGTCATTGCGAGGAGCAAAGCGACGAAGCAGCCCATGTCTCCGCGCGAGGAGAGATGGATTGCTTCGCTTCGCTCGCAATGACGGAAGAAAGCGCGGCTCTACGCCACGCCCGCCCGCAGCAGATCGTGCAGATGGATGATGCCGACCGGCTTCTTCGCATCGGTCACGATCAGCGTCGTGATCTTCGAGGCGTTGAGCAGTTCCAGCACTTCGCCGGCCAGCGTGTCGCGGCTGATCGTCTTCGGCGTCCTGGTCATGACCTCGTCGACCGACAGCGTCAAAAGGTCGGGGCGCATCTGCCGGCGCAGATCGCCGTCGGTGACGATGCCGACGAGATGGCCGTGGCGGTCGACGATGCCGACGCAGCCAAAACCCTTGGAGGTCATCTCGACCAGCGCATCCGACATCTTGGTGCCGAGCGGCTTCAGCGGCAGCGCGTCGCCGCCATGCATCAGGTCGCGGGCATATTTCAGGAGCGCGCCGAGCTTGCCGCCCGGATGCAGCACGCTGAAATCGGTCGAGGTGAAGCCGCGGCCCTCGAGCAGCGCGATCGCCAGCGCATCGCCGAGCGCCAGCATCATCAGCGAGGACGTGGTCGGCGCCAGATTGTGCGGGCAGGCCTCGCGGGCCTTCGGCAGCGTCAGCTGCACGTCGGCCGCCTTGCTCAGCGTCGAGTCCTTGTCGGCCGTCATCGCGATCAGCGGAATGCCGAAGCGGGCGGCATAAGCGATCAGGTTACGCATCTCCGGCTGCTCGCCGGACCATGACAGCGCCAGGATCACGTCATCGATCGTGATCATGCCGAGGTCGCCATGGCTCGCTTCCGCTGCGTGCACGAAGAACGCCGGCGTGCCGGTCGAGGCAAAGGTCGCGGCGATCTTGCGCCCGATATGGCCGGACTTGCCGAGCCCGGTGACGATCAGCCGTCCCTTGGCATTGCCGATCAACTCGGACGCGGCCGCGAACGGCGCGCCGAGGTCGGACTTCAGTGCCGCGGAGAGGGCTGCGACGCCGCTTGCTTCGGCATCGAGGGTGCGGAGCGCCGATTGAACGGCGCCGTCATCGGGGCCGGATGATTTGGTCATCAGCGGTTTCGGTTTGGCCATTTAGAATTCCAAGGAAGGGTTTTGCACCCGGGCGTCTCCCTTAGCACGTTCGATTCCGCGATGCGACGCGCGGCGGCCGATCCTCAACGGCTCATTAACCATAATTGTTTTAACTCCATTAACGACGTTTTCCGCCGCCCGGCGGAGTGCGTCCGACAAGTATGTGAATTCGTTGGAGTTTTTCCATCGTGTTGCGGCGGCCAGCAAGCGGCCCAGACCGGCGTGGACGCCTTGTCCGCGCGGTTTTGCCATGTCCGGCCGTGACCGCTCTGGCGCTGACCGTGACCACAGGGCTCGCTGCGGCCCAGACCGTGACGCCCGATCTGTTCAGTCCCAATCGCCAGAGCCAGGTGATCACACAGGATTCGCCGCTGCGCCGGACCATGGCCGACGCCATGGATCCGCTCAACGGCCTGAAGCTGCCCGACGCCGATCGCGATCGCCGTTCCTCCTCGTCTTCATCTTCATCGACACCAACGACGACGCGGATCGGGCAGGTCCCGACCTACGGGCTCCCCGCGGCGAACGGCGCCTCGACGTCGGGCTATGACTCGCTCAACCGCAAACGCCAGAAGCCGAAATACTACCCGGGCCAGGCCAAACCGAAGCCGCCGGCCGGACCGGGCTCGCCGCAGCCGACGTCGCCGCCATTGAACGCCACGGGACAGCTGCGGCTGTCGATCCCGCCCTCGGAGACCGCCAACAAGACGCCGCTGCCGCCGGCGATGGCCGGCACCATCGTCGGCCAGCCGCCGCGCAAGCGGCTCAAGATCGACGACGATCCGTTCGGCGCGGTCGGCGATTATGCCGGCTCGTTCATGGTCAAGACCGCGGTCGAGGTGATGGCCGGCTACGACACCAACCCCGGTCGGCTCTACTCGCCGCAGGGCAGGGCGTTCTACATGGTCGCGCCGGAATTCCTCGCGGTCTCCGACTGGGAGCGTCACGCCGTCGTCGCCGATTTGCGCGGCTCCTTCAACGGCTATGGCTCCGGGCTGACGCCGAACGCCGACGGCACGCCGCTGTCGGCGCCGCTCGACATCGACCGTCCGAATTTCACCGGCCATATCGACGGCCGTGTCGACGTCACCAAGGACACGCATCTGCTGGGGCAGGCCCGCCTGCTGGTCTCGACCGATAATCCCGGCAGCCCGAACGTGCAGGCCGGCCTCGCCAGATATCCGATCTACACCACGGTCGGCGGCACCTTCGGCATCGACCAGCGTTTCAACCGCATGCAGGTCTCGCTCGGCGGCACCATCGACCGCACCGACTACCAATGGTCGAAGCTCACCGACGGCACCTCTTCATCGAACGACGACCGCAACTTCACCCAATACGGCGGCATCGGCCGTGTCAGCTATGAGCTCAATCCAGCCGTGAAGCCCTTTGTCGAAGTCGAGGGCGACAGTCGCTTCCACGATCTCTATCTCGACCGCAACGGTTACGCGCGCAATTCATCGGGCGGTTATGCCAAGGTCGGTACGTCGTTCGAGTTCACCCGGCTGTTGTTCGGTGAGATCTCGATCGGCTATGCCATGCGCGACTATGTCGACCCGCGGCTTAGCCGACTCGAAGGCCTGCTCACCACGGCCTCGCTGACCTGGACCGCGACGCCGCTGACCACGGCAAAGTTCTATTCCGACACCCAGATCGGCGAGACCACGCTGCCCGGCACCTCGGGCGTGCTGTCACGCACCTACACCGTCGAGGTCGATCACGACTTCCGCCGCTGGCTGACCGGCATCGGCAAGTTCACCTACGGCACGCTCGATTACCAGGGCGATAACCGCACCGACAAGATCTACGCGTTGTCGGGCGACCTGATCTACAAGCTGAGCCGCAGCCTATGGATCAAGGGCACGCTGAGCCGGAACTGGCTGGATTCCAATCAGCCGGGACAGAGCTCGGCGTCGACGGTGGTGATGCTCGGCGTGCGGGTGCAGAATTAGCGGTGAGGATGCGCGAGTCGCATCTCAAATGAGGTGTCGTGCTCCGCGAACGCGGGGCACCCAGTACGCCGCGGCCTGTCCGTTCAAGCCTTGACGTCTCTGGAATACTGGATCGCCCGCTTTCGCGGGCGATGACAGTTCAGTGTGTGGGTGCAGTGGCGTGGCGGTTGACGCGCTTACCCCGGCAGATCGGTCTTCCCCATCAGGAAGGTGTCGATCGAGCGCGCGCACAGGCGGCCTTCGCGGATCGCCCAGACCACGAGCGACTGGCCGCGGCGCATGTCGCCGGCTGAGAAGATCTTCGCGCGCGAGGTCTGGTAGTCGTGCAGAGAGGCGCGGACGTTGCCGCGCTGATCGAGCTCGACGCCCAGCGTCTTGAGCAGGCCCTCGTGCACCGGATGGACGAAGCCCATCGCCAGCAGCACGAGCTCGGCGTCGAGCGTGAACTCGGTGCCGGGCAGCGGCTTGAACTTATCGTCGACCTTGACGCAATGCAGTTTCGTCACCTTGCCGTCGACGCCTTCGAACTTCGTCGTCAGCACGGCGAATTCGCGCACCGCGCCTTCGGCCTGGCTCGACGACGTGCGCATCTTCAGCGGCCAGTTCGGCCAGGTCACGCCCTTGTTCTCGTGCTCGGGCGGCGCCGGCATGATCTCGAGCTGGGTCACCGACTTGGCGCCTTGCCGGAATGAGGTGCCGATGCAGTCCGAGCCGGTGTCGCCACCGCCGATCACGACGACATGCTTGCCGCCGGCGAGGATGTCGGCGGCGCCGTTCAGCGGCTCGCCGGAGACGCGGCGGTTCTGCTGCGGCAGGAAGTCCATCGCGAAGTGGATGCCGGAAAGCTCGCGGCCGGGGATCGGCAGGTCGCGCGGGGCTTCCGCGCCGCCGGTCAGCGCCACGGCGTCATACTGCTTGGCGAGCTCTTGCGGATCGATCGCACCGGGCGTCGAGCCGCCCACGGCCTTGCCGTAGTGGAAGGTGACGCCCTCGGCTTCCATCTGCGCCACGCGGCGATCGATGATGCCCTTCTCCATCTTGAAGTCGGGAATGCCGTAGCGCAGCAGGCCGCCGGCCTTGGCGAACTTCTCGTAGACATGCACCTCGTGGCCGGCGCGCGCGAGCTGCTGCGCGGCCGCCATGCCGGCGGGACCCGAGCCGATCACGGCGACCTTCTTGCCGGTCTTCTGCGCGGCGATTTCCGGCTTCAGCCAGCCATTGTCCCAGGCGCGGTCGACGATCGCGCATTCGATGGTCTTGATGGTGACCGGGTTGTCGTCGATGTTGAGCGTGCAGGACGCCTCGCACGGCGCCGGGCAGATGCGGCCGGTGAATTCGGGGAAATTGTTGGTCGAGTGCAGGTTGCGCGAGGCCTCTTCCCAGTTGCCCTGATAGACGAGGTCGTTGAAATCGGGGATCTGGTTGTTGACCGGGCAGCCCGGCGTGCCCGGCGCGGTCGAGCCGGTGCCGTGGCAATAGGGAATGCCGCAATTCATGCAGCGCGCGGCCTGGTCGCGCGTGTCCTTCTCGCTCAGCGGAATGACGAATTCCCTGAAGTTCTTGAGTCGATCGGCGACCGGCTCGTACTTGCGGTCATGCCGCTCGATCTCGAGAAAACCTGTGATCTTACCCATTGAAACCCGATGCCCCTGCATCTCAGTTGTTCCGTCATTCCGGGCTGCGCCGAAGGCGCAGATCCGGAACCTTGAAGTTGCCTTGCGAGATTCCGGGTTCGCGCCTTGCGCGCCCCGGAATGACCCGTGATGAACCCTACGCGCCGATCGCGATCTTCGGCTCGGCGTCGGCGTTCGCCTTCATTTCCTTCAGCGCGCGGCGGTACTCGACCGGCATCACCTTGCGGAATTTCGGCAGCCAGCTCTTCCAGTCGGCGAGGATCTCCGCCGCCTTCTTCGAACCCGTCAGCTTGGCGTGACGCGTGATCAGGACGTGCAGCCGCTCCACGTCGGAGTCGAGCAGGTTCTGGAACACGTCGACCCGGCCATGCGCCTCGAGATCGCCGGAGTGGTGGTAGGTGTCGGCGTTGATCATCTCCTCGGACAGCACCGGCTCGAGCTCGACCATCGAAAGATTGCAGAGCTTGTCGAAGTCGCCGGCCTCGTCCAGCACATAGGCGATGCCGCCGGACATGCCGGCCGCGAAGTTGCGTCCGGTCTTGCCGAGCACCACGACGATGCCGCCGGTCATGTATTCGCAGCAATGATCGCCGGCGCCCTCGACGACCGCGACCGCGCCGGAGTTGCGCACCGCGAAGCGCTCGCCGGCGATGCCGCGGAAGTAGCACTCGCCAGCGATCGCGCCGTACATCACGGTGTTGCCGACGATGATCGACTCTTCCGGCACGATGCCGGAGATCTTCGGCGGCTTGACGATGATGCAGCCGCCCGAGAGGCCCTTGCCGACATAGTCGTTGCCTTCACCCTCGAGCTCGAAGGTGACGCCCTTGGCGAGCCAGGCGCCGAACGCCTGTCCCGCCGTGCCCTTCAGGCCGACATGGATGGTGTCGAGCGGCAGGCCGGCATGGCCGTAGATCTTGGCCACCGCGCCCGACAGCATCGCGCCGGCGGAGCGGTCGGTGTTGTTGATCTCTTCCTCGATCTTGACCGGGGCGCCGCGATCGAGCGCGGCCTGCGCCTTCTCGATCAGCCGGCGGTCGAGCACGGCTTCCAGATGGTGGTTCTGGCTCTCCGAGTGATAGATCGTCTGGCCCTTCTCCTCCTTCTGCCGCACGAACAGCTTGGAGAAATCGAGGCCCTTGGCCTTCCAATGCGAGACCAGCGCGGTCTGGTCCAGCATCTGGACCTGGCCGACCATCTCGTCGAACGTCTTGTAGCCGAGCTGCGCCATGATCTCGCGGACTTCCTCGGCGACGAAGAAGAAGTAGTTGATGACGTGCTCGGGCTGGCCGGTGAAGCGCTTGCGCAGCACCGGATCCTGGGTCGCGACGCCGACCGGGCAGGTGTTGAGGTGGCACTTGCGCATCATGATGCAGCCCGCCGCGATCAGTGGGGCGGTGGCGAAGCCGAACTCGTCGGCCCCGAGCAGCGCGCCGATCACGACGTCACGGCCGGTGCGGAAGCCGCCATCGACCTGGACCGCGATGCGGCTGCGCAGCTGCTGGCGCACCAGCGTCTGATGGGTCTCGGCAAGACCGATCTCCCACGGCGAGCCGGCATGCTTGATCGAGGTCAGCGGCGAGGCACCGGTGCCGCCCTCGAAGCCCGCGATGGTCACATGGTCGGCGCGCGCCTTGGCGACGCCGGCGGCAACCGTGCCGACGCCGACTTCCGACACCAGCTTGACCGAGACCTGGCCGTCCGGATTGACGTTCTTGAGGTCGTAGATCAGCTGGGCGAGGTCTTCGATCGAGTAGATGTCGTGATGCGGCGGCGGCGAGATCAAGCCGACGCCCGGCGTCGAATGCCGGACGCGGGCAATCGTCGCGTCGACCTTGTGGCCGGGCAACTGGCCGCCTTCGCCGGGCTTCGCGCCCTGCGCCATCTTGATCTGCATCATGTCGGAGTTGACGAGGTATTCCGTCGTCACGCCGAACCGGCCCGAGGCGACCTGCTTGATCGCCGAGCGCATCGAGTCGCCGTTGGGCATCGGCTTGAAGCGGTCGGACTCCTCGCCGCCTTCGCCGGTGTTCGACTTGCCGCCGATCCGGTTCATCGCGATCGCGAGCGTGGTGTGCGCCTCGCGCGAGATCGAGCCGAACGACATCGCGCCGGTCGAGAACCGCTTGACGATGTCCTTGGCCGGCTCGACGTCCTCGAGCTTGACCGGCTTGCGCTTGTCGTCCTCGGCGCTCTTGATCCGGAACAGGCCGCGCAGCGTCAAGAGACGCTCGGACTGCTCGTTGAGGATCTTGGCGAACGCCCGGTAGCGCTCCTGCGAATTGCCACGCACGGCATGCTGCAGCGTCGAGACCGATTCCGCGGTCCAGGCGTGGTCCTCGCCACGGGTGCGGTAGGCATATTCGCCGCCGACATCGAGCGCGCTTTTGTAGATCTGGCCGTCGCCGAACGCGTCGGTATGACGCCGCACGGTCTCCTCGGCGATTTCGCCGAGGCCGACGCCCTCGATTCGGGTGTGGGTGCCGGCGAAATACTTGGCGACGAAGTCGGCCTTCAGGCCGACCGCGTCGAAGATCTGCGCGCCGCAATAGGACTGGTAGGTCGAGATGCCCATCTTGGACATCACCTTGAGCAGGCCCTTGCCGATCGACTTGATGTAGCGCTTGACGATCTCGTAGTCGTCGAGCGCGCCGGGCAGCCGGTCCTTCATCGCGAGGATGGTTTCGAACGCGAGATAGGGGTTGATCGCTTCGGCGCCGTAGCCGGCGAGGCAGGCGAAGTGATGCACCTCGCGCGGCTCACCGGATTCCACGACGAGGCCGACCGAGGTGCGCAGGCCGGTGCGGATCAGGTGATGATGCACGGCGGCGCAGGCCAGCAGCGACGGGATCGGAATCCGGTCGGTGCCGGTCATGCGGTCCGACAGGATGATGATGTTGATGCCCTCGCGCACCGCGCCCTCGGCGCGCGCGCAGAGCTCGTCGAGCACCTGCTCCATGCCCGCAGCGCCGAACCCGGCGTGGAAGGTGGTGTCGAGCGTGCGCGACTTGAAGTGGGTCTCGGCGACGTCGGAGATCGAGCGGATCTTTTCCAGATCGGCGTCGGTCAGGATCGGCTGCCGCACCTCGAGGCGCTTGGTCGAGGCGACGCCCTGCAGGTCGAACAGGTTCGGCCGCGGCCCGATGATCGAGACGAGGCTCATGACGATTTCCTCGCGGATCGGGTCGATCGGCGGGTTCGTCACCTGCGCGAAGTTCTGCTTGAAGTAGGTGAACAACTGCTTCGGCCTGTCCGACAGCGCCGAGATCGGCGTGTCGTTGCCCATCGAGCCGGCGGCTTCCTCGCCGGTGGCCGCCATCGGCGTCATCAGGATCGCGATGTCTTCCTGGCTGTAGCCGAACGCCTGCTGCCGATCGAGCAGCGGCAGGTTGGAGCGCACGCCCTTGGCCGGCGCATCCGGCAGCTCCTCGAGCTGGATCTGGGTGCGATGCAGCCAGTCGCTGTAGGGATGGCTCTTGGCGAGGTCGGCCTTGATCTCGTCGTCGGGAATCAGGCGGCCCTGCTCGAGGTCGACGAGCAGCATCTTGCCGGGCTGCAGCCGCCACTTGGTGACGATCTGGTCCTCCGGAATCTTCAGCACGCCCATTTCGGACGCCATCACGATGCGGTCGTCCTTGGTGACGAGATAGCGCGCCGGGCGCAGGCCGTTGCGATCGAGCGTCGCGCCGATCTTGCGGCCGTCGGTGAAGGCGATCGCGGCCGGGCCGTCCCACGGCTCCATCAGCGCGGCATGATATTCGTAGAACGCGCGGCGCTGCTCATCCATCAGGGGATTGCCGGCCCACGCTTCCGGAATCATCATCATCACGGCGTGCGGCAGCGAGTAGCCGCCCTGCACCAGGAATTCGAGCGCGTTGTCGAAGCAGGCGGTGTCGCTCTGGCCCTCATAGGAGATCGGCCACAAGCGGCTGATGTCCTTGCCGTAGAGCTCCGAATGCACGGAAGCCTGTCGCGCCGCCATCCAGTTGACGTTGCCGCGCAGCGTGTTGATTTCGCCGTTATGGGCGATCATCCGGTAGGGATGCGCCAGCGACCAGGTCGGGAAGGTGTTGGTCGAGAAGCGTTGATGCACCAGCGCCAGCGCGCTGTCGAAGTCGGCCTCATGCAGGTCGGGATAGTACTTGCCGAGCTGGTCGGCGAGGAACATGCCCTTGTAGATCACGGTGCGGCACGACAGCGAGCACGGATAGTAGCCCGCCATGCCGCGGTCGCGGCGCTGATAGATCGCCTGCGAGATCGACTTACGCAGGATGTAGAGGTGGCGCTCGAAATCGTCCTCGGTCTTGGCCGCACCATTGCGGCCGATGAAGACCTGCATGTGGTAGGGCTCGGTCGGCTTCACGGTGACGCCGAGCGATGAATTGTCACTGGGCACATCGCGCCAGCCGAGCAGCTTGAAGCCCTCGTTCTTGATCTCGTCGGCGATGATGCTCTTGATCACGTTCCGCCACGCGGCATCGCGCGGCATGAACAGCGCGCCGATGGCGTATTCGCCGGGCTGCGGCAGCTTGAAGCCGAGCTCCGCGGTCTTGCGCGCGAAGAAGGCGTGCGGGATCTGCACCAGGATGCCGGCGCCGTCACCGGCGCGCGGGTCGGCGCCGACGGCGCCGCGATGCTCGAGGTTGCACAGGATGTTTAGCGCGTCGGAGACGATCTGGTGCGACTTCTGGCCCTTGATGTTGGCGATGAAGCCGACGCCGCAGGAGTCCTTTTCCAGGCTGGGATCGTACAGGCCCTCGGCTTCGGGGCGCCAAGTATGCAACTCACGCGCGGGCTCGGCGGCTTTCGAGTCCGCGGTCGCCGACAGCGTTCCTGCCACGATGTTTTCGCGCTCGAATTCCGACCCGCTCATGTGTCCTCTCCCTTTCGTAAGGGCCCCACCGTATTTGGCGCACCTTGGACGTTGCGGCACCCACCGGGCCACCGCTCGTCCGCCGCGAGCCGCATTTTCCTAAATTCAGACGACGGGCGTTTCAACGTCCCCTGAGGAACGGCCCTGCCTGCAGCATTCTCGGAGCTCGGGGCGCCGAGGTCTCGTTGCAATCCCTATGCCGGGATGGCCTCGAAATTGAGACAGCTTTACTGTCCTAACTTAGACCTTGCCAAATTTTTGTCTATCACACAAGCGCGAGGAAGTCCTCGCCCGCATGCTCGGATCGAACGGCTCGACGGGCATGTGGCGCCCCCGATTCGAAGCAAACACGCCGTGATCTGGCCCAAGGAGGGACCAAGGACCGCCGAATTTGAAACTGAAGTTTTGCCCCGGGCAAGCCGGCAAGAGAGCGGAAACGCTCCAGGGCGGGGCAGACAGGAGTTACGGCGATGAAGTTGTTCACAGGTTCGGTTGCTGCCGCCGCCCTCGCGCTCAGCGCAGCCTCGGCCGAGGCCCAGCTGGCGACGTCCGCCCGGATCGGCAGCCCGCTTCTGGTCAGGGTATCCGACATGGACGGGCCCTATGCCGCCATGCCCGAGGTTCCGCCGCCGCCGCGCTTTGGCCGGGTCCCGAGCCTGTTGCCGCCGGTCGAGGTCTATACCGTGCTCCGCGAGAACGGCTATCTGCCGCTTGGCGCGCCCCGACAGCGCGGGTTCGTCTACACGATCTCGGTGATCGACCAGGGCGGCGACGACGGCAGGCTGGTGATCGATGCCCGCGACGGCCAAATCATCCGCTTCACGCCGGCCTCCCGGCTCGGCGACAATTACGAAGAGGAAATGAGCGCGACCGACGGTCCCGTCGGGCCGATGCCGCGGCCGATCCAGGCCCGGGTGCCGCGCCCGCCACTCCCCATCCCGCATGTCGCCAGCCGCGTGCCGGTGCCGAAGCGGAACCCACTGGGGGCCAAAGCCCAGGTTCCGGCGGCTCAGGTTCCGGCGACCCAGGCTCCGGCGGCAGCCCAAGCGCCGGCGGCAGCCCAGGCTCCCGCCCCGGCGGCCCAGGTCGCCGTCCCGCAGGCGGCCACGCCGCAGCCTGCCCAGGCAGCTGCACCCGCGACGGCCGAGCAGGCCGCAGCCCCGAAGCCGGCCGAGGCCCAGGCTGCGCAGCAAGCCGTCCAGCAAGCCGAGGCTCCGACCGTCGGTCAGGGTGCGCCGCCGCCGGCGCCCGCTCCCGCGATCCTGCCGACCCAGGCAATGCCCAAGGTGCAGGGATTGGAGTAGCGGTTACCGGCAACAAAAAACGCCCCGGTTTCCCGGGGCGTTTTCGCGATCAGCCAATATCTGCTGACGCGGGGTTTGTTGCTTAGGCGGCGACCTTGCCGGCCGAGCCGTCAACGACCTGCGGAGCCTTCTCGCCGCCGCCGATCGGAATGCTGCGGGGCTTCTTGGCCTCGGGAATCTCGCGGACGAGATCGACGTGGAGCAGACCGTTCTCGAGCGAAGCGTTTTTCACCTGCACGAAGTCGGCAAGCTGGAAGACGCGCTCGAAGGCGCGGGAGGCGATGCCGCGATAGAGCACTTCGGCGCCGTTGCCGGAGTTCTCGTTGGCGGTTTTCTCGCCCTTGATCGTCAGCGTGTTCTCCTTCGCGACGATCGAAAGCTCGGCCTGCGAGAAGCCGGAGACCGCAACGCTGATCCGGTAAGCATTCTCGCCGGTGCGCTCGATGTTGTAGGGGGGATAGCCGGGGCTGCCGTCCGAGGTCACCTGATCGAGCAGGTTGAAGAGGCGGTCGAAGCCGACGGTGGAACGATAGAACGGAGTGAGGTCGTAGCTACGCATAGGAATAGTCCTCCATTGAGCGACTGTTTCAGTTACCCGCCCGCCATCGGGCCGGGCTTAGATGTGTGCAGCCTGATGTTTCGGTTCCGAAGCACTGGTAGCGGCCTGCACGGAAATGATATGGGAGGGGTCACGTCGCGTTCAAGAGGCGGAAACCGCGTCGCATTTTTCGGCGCCGGCGTCCTTGATCTCCACCCTGTCTCACCACTCCGGTCCCCTTCATGACGCTCGTCTCGATTCCCGCCAACCCGGTTCCGGACGACGTTGTCAGTGGTACCATCAAGACACCAGACGGGGCCGAGCTGCGCTTTGCGCGCTGGGCGCCGCCGCCCGGCCGCAAGGGCACGGTCTGCGTGTTCGGCGGGCGCGGCGAGATGATCGAAAAATATTTCGAGACCGTGCGCGATCTGCGCGACCGTGGCTTTGCGGTGGCGATGATCGACTGGCGCGGGCAGGGCCACTCGTCGCGCCGGCTGCGCGATCCCCGCAAGGGCTATGTGCGCGACTTCGCCGACTACGAGGTCGACGTCGAGACCTTCGTGCAGCAGGTGGTGCTGCCGGATTGCCCGCCGCCCTATTTCGCGCTGGCGCATTCGATGGGCGGTGCGGTGATGCTGCGCCTCGCGCATGCCGGCAAGCGCTGGTTCGACCGCATGGTGCTGTCGGCGCCGATGATCGACCTGCCGCGCCGCCGCGTGTCGTTCTTCCCGAGCGCGCTGCTTCGGATCATGCGGCTGGCCGGGCAGGGCGGCCGCTATGTTCCCGGCGGCAGCGACGAACTGGTCGGCCTCGCGCCCTTCATCGGCAATCCCGTCACCAGCGATCCGGTGCGCCATGCCCGCAACGCCGCGATCCTGGAAGAAGACCCGACGCTCGGCATCGCGGCGCCGACGATCGCTTGGGCCGACACCGCGTTCACCGCGATGCGCACCTTCCGCGGCACGTCGTATCCGTCCGAAATCCGCCAGCCGATTCTGATGCTGGCGGCGAGCAATGACGAGGTGGTGTCGACGGCCGCGATCGAGGAGTTCGCCTATCACTTGCGCGCCGGCTCGCATCTCGTGATCGCCGGCTCCAAGCACGAAATCCTGCAGGAGCAGGACCGCTACCGCGGCCAATTCTGGGCGGCGTTCGATGCGTTCGTGCCGGGCACGCCGCTGTTCAAGTGAAACATGGCGTTTTCGAGCGAAGGGGAAACCGGTTCGCGTGAAGAAAACGCGTCCAACAAAAATCTAGCGCTGTAGCAGCGCGACGATCCGGTCAGGAAAGCGCTTGTCCACGAACAGCGTCCTGACCTCGGCGACGCTGAGATAGCGGTCCTTGCCTTCGCCCTTGCCCATGATGTCGAGCAGCACCGGCCACTCGCCTAGCATCAGGAGCGGATAGTAGCAGTGCAGGATGCCGTAGGACGGCGGATGCTCGTCCTTGGCGCGCTGGAAGTTCGCCGCCATGAAGGTCTTGATCTCGGCGGCCGACAGCCCGCGTTCGACGCTGCCGTCGGGTGCCTTGTGGTCGCTGCCGAAGGTCGCGAGCCGCGCGATCTCGTCCTCATGGACCACCGCGTGCTGGTCGAGGATGCGCGAGCCGGCGCCGTGCTTGTCGAGCGGGCCGTTGCGTAACGCGTCGAGAATGGCGCCCTGGAACAGGCTGCGCAGCTGGCTGAAAGGACCGAGGCCGTTGGCGATCTGCGCCACCATGAAGATCTTCGCCCGCGCGGTGAATCCCTCGAACCCGGTCTTGCCGGTTGCGCGCCCGATGGTCCCGGTCAGTTCAGGCAGCGGCACGATATGGCCGCCGACATAGTTGCCGGCGGCGAGCGCCCGCAGGAACGGGCAGGGATTGTCAGGAGAAATCTGCGGGGCGGGCGCCGCGCTTGCAGCCGTATCGGACATCAAACCACATCCTGAAAAGCTTCAGCTTAAAAAGCATCCATTACCGGTGGATGAATTCGCTCAGGAGTCGACGGCGAATTTCGAGGTGGATGCAACCAGAGCGAGTTTGCCGAACGGCAGCCCGGCTTTCAAGAGGCCGTCGCGATAATGCGCGATGTCGGCCGGGTTCTTCCAGTGGAAATTGCGCAAGTGACGCTCGACCGTCAGCTCGGGATGGTTGGCGAGCAGGGCCTCGGCTGCCTGCGCGGCCTCGTCGGCGCGGCCGAGCTGGGCGAGCGCTGCGGTGCGCACCGCAAGGCACTGCAGATGGTTCGGGTTCAGATACAGCCCCTCGCGCGACCACGACAGCGACGCGTCATATTGCCCGAGCAGATAATGGCTGAATGCGTTCAGCGCGGCCCATTGGTAGCGCGGGTCGCTGTTGCCGCGCTGGACCGCCGTCGAGAACAGATCGACCGCCTTGCGATGATCGCCGATCACCATGTGGCAGATTCCCAGCACGCCGCGCGCGCCCATGTCGTAGGGGTTGAGCTCGATCGCCCGCTTGATGGCGTCCATCGCGGCTTCGTAATGGCCCTGCATCGCGTGCAGATAGGCCAGCAGCGAAAACGCGAACGAGGAGCGCGGGTCGAGCCGCACGCTGCTCTCGGCCAGGCTGACCGACGAGGCCCACAATTCGCGCGTGCTCGGAATCCAGCCGAACTGGATGCTCTGGATCTGAATCAGCGCCAGATAGGCGCGCGCGATCGACAGCGCGGGGTCGAGCTCGATCGCTTCCTTGAACAGCGCGATCGCGGTTTCGCAATCGTCCTTGGTCTGCTGGTAGTAGTGCGACAGCCCCTTCAGGAAGCGATCCCACGCCGTCAGTTCGGCGTTCGGCGAGCGCGCCGGTGCCGATGCTTCGGCGCGATAGATCTCCTGCGCGACGGCGGCGGAGAGATTCGCGGTGATCTCGTCCTGCATCGCGAACAGGTCGCCCATGTCGCGGTCGTAGCGGCCGGTCCACAGCTGCTCGCCCTTCTCGGGCGCGATCAGCTCGGCGGAGACGCGGATCTTGTTGCCGGCGCGCCGTACCGAACCCTGGATCAGATAGGTCGCGTCGATCTCGCGCGCGATCAGCCGCGTCGAGACGTTCTTGCCCTTGTAGGCGAAGGTCGAGTTGCGGCTCAGCACGCGGTAGAAGGATTGCAGCGACAGCGCGTGGATCAGGTCCTCGGTCAGGCCGTCCGAGAAATATTCGTCGGCGCCGCCGCTCAGATTGTCGAACGGCAGCACGCCGACGATTGCGGTCCGGTATTGCCCCGGCAGATGCGGGCCGTCGTCCGGAACCTGCTCCTGGGCATCGGATCCGGCCGGCGCCCAAGTCCAGACATTGACCGGCTCGGCGATGTTCTTGAAGCGGTGCGGGCCGGCGTCGACGAGGGTGACGGCAAGCCGCCGTCCCGCTTCGGTGCGGGCCTTGTCCGACACCGCGATGCCGCCGGGCGTTGCGACCGTCTCGAGACGGACTGCGATGTTGACGTCGTCGCCGAACACCTCGTCCTCGTCGGCCATCACGTCGCCCATGTGGACGCCCATCCGGAAGTGCATGGCGCGGTCGGCCGGCAAATGTTCGTTGCGCTCGGCCATCAGGGTCTGCATCGCGACGGCGGCCTCGATCGCGCCGATGATGCTCGGAAATTCCAAGAGGAAGCCATCGCCGGTGTTTTTGACGATTCGGCCGCCATGGTTGAGGATGATCGGGTAAATCGCGCTGCGGTGCGCCTTGAACGAGGCATGCGTCCCCGCCTCGTCGGCACCCATCATGCGGGAATAGCCGGCGATGTCAGCGCAAAGAATGGCAGCGAGCCGTCTTTCCATGTCTCCTGTGCCCTGGAATGGCCACTTAGCCGAGGTGACCGAATCCGATACTTACAAGACAGGCCGGGTCCGGCGGAAGCCCGGTTTGCAGGCACCTATAATGCATAGTAGCAGGAATTGGCATGCGACCAACGGATCGTACAGTGGTTTCTCTACTGAATTCGTGTGTCGCTGGGATGGCGCCGGCTGGCTGATCATCCTTTCCGGGCGGTTACTTGCATAGGTTAATCTCACTGCCATGCTGGGAATTCACGAACTTTGGCTGTTTGTCCTGTCCGGCCTGCTGCTCAACGTCACACCGGGGCCGGATACCGCCTATATCATCGGGCGCACGATTCAGCTCGGATGGCGCGGCGGAGCCGCTGCGGCGATGGGAATCAGCTGCGGCTGCCTGGTTCATGTGCTGGGTGCGGCGATCGGGCTGTCGGCGCTGCTGATGGCCTCGTCGACCGCGTTCCTGGTCGTCAAGCTGGTCGGCGCGGCCTATCTGGTGCTGACCGGTCTGCAGATGCTGCTGGCGCGCGCCAGGCCAGTCGCTGACATCACGGGGCAGGGCGGCGAGACCTCGATCTCGCGTGTGTTCTGGCAGGGGGCGCTGACCAATATCCTCAACCCCAAGGTGGCGCTGTTCTTCCTGGCTTTCCTGCCGCAATTCGTGGCGGCCGATTCGCCGCACAAGACGCTCGCCTTCCTGGTGCTCGGCCTGATCTTCATCACCGGCGGCACGCTGTGGTGCCTTGGCCTTGCGGCCTTCGCGGCGCGGGCTGCCGGCCACATCAGGCAATCGGCCGGCGTGATCGCCTGGATCAACCGCTCGCTCGGCGCGCTCTTCATCTATCTCGGCGTCCGCGTCGCGACGCTGGAGGCGCGCTAGCTCGCGCCTTGAGGCTCTCGCTTTGCCGCTCTAGCCGTGGATCTTGAGCAGTGCGCTGCCGGCGAGATAGATGCCGAGCAGGATCATCGCGATCAGGAACCAGCGGCGGAACACCTCGGGGTGCATCCGTGTGCGAACCGCCTGGCCGATGAACATGCCGGTGAACGACGCCGCCATCGCGACCGCGCCCGGCAGCGCGGTGGCTGCCGTCAGCAGGCCCGATGCCGTGAGGTTGAAGGCGAGCGCCACGGTCGCAGTGGTGAAGAACACGCCGAGCGCCTGCACCAGTTCGTCCTTCTCCATGCCGATCGCCTGCATGAAAGGCATCGAGGGGATGACCTGAACGCCGGTCGCCGCCGAGATCAGCCCGGTGATGACGCCGACGATGCCGCCGATCCATTTCTCGTCGCGCTGCGCGATCTTGAAGCTGAACCTGCTCAGGCCGACGATCGCGTAGATCACCAGCAGCACGCCCAGCACGACGGTGCCGTAGGCCGCGTAAGGCCCGGTCAGCAGCCCGGCATTGATCCAGATGCCCGCCACGGTGCCGAGCATCAACGGCCACAGCCGCTTGATGATGTCGCGCAGATAGGGGCCGACGAAGGTCTGCCAGATATTGGTGACGATCGCCGGCACGATCACGATAGCAATCGCCTGGCCCGGCGCCATCGTGGTTGCGAGCAGCCCCATCGCGACCGTCGGCAGGCCGAGGCCGAGCGTCCCCTTGACGAAGCCGGCGAGCAGGAAGGCGAAAGCGATGAAGATCAGGAGATGGTCGACCATGGCGGCACATTGACCGATCGATGCGAACGGCACAATCTGGAGGTTACGGAGTTAGCCTTCGGACGACCCGAAGGTATGGGGTGGGAAACGTCATGCGGTTCGACCTGACCGATTTGCAATTGTTCATCGCGGTTTCCGATGCGCGCAGCATCACCCAGGGCGCGGCGCGCGCGAACCTTGCGCTGGCTTCGGCTAGCGAGCGGATCAAGGGCCTCGAGGAAGCGCTCGGCGTCGCGCTGCTCAAGCGCGGCCGCCGCGGCGTCGAACTTACTGCGGCGGGCGAGAGCTTGCTCGGCCACGCCCGCATCGTGATCCACAATGTCGAGGCGCTGCAAAGCGATCTCGCCGCCTATGCCAGCGGCGTGCGCGCCAACGTGCTGCTGCTCGCCAACACCTCGGGCCTGTCGGAGCATCTGCCGCGCGCGCTCGCGGCCTTCCTGCACGAGCATCCCGATATCAGCGTCGATGTCGAGGAGCGCGAGAGCACCGATATCGCGACCGCGATCGCCAGCGGCGCCGCCGATCTCGGCTTCGCCGCGGAGCACGCGCTGCCCGACAGCGTCGAGCGCTTCCTGTTCAGCGAGGACCGCTTGATGCTGGTGGCGTCGCGGCGCGGCGATCTCGGCGGCCGCCGCCAGATCGACTTCCAGGAAGTGGTCGGCCGCGATTTCGTCGGCCTCACGGCAACATCCGCGCTGCAGGTTCATATCTCGCGGCATGCCGCAAAGCTCGGGGCGCGGCTGCGCTTCCGCGCCCGCCTGCGCGGCTTCGACGCGATCTGCCAGATGGTCGCCGCCGATGTCGGCATCGCCGTGATCCCGGAGACCGCGGCGCGGCGCTGCGCGGCGTCGATGCCGATCACGACGATAAGGATCCGCGACGCCTGGGCCAACCGCCGGCTGACGATCTGCGCGCGCAGCTTCAAGGCGCTGCCGCGGGCGGCCAAGCAACTTGTGGACTATCTGCGCGCAGAAGCGCAGCGCTGACGGCTGGCTCATTTCGTCGTCACCACGCCGGCGTCCTGGATCACCTTCGCCCATTTCCTGATGTCGGCGGCGATGAAGTCGCGGAAATGCTCCGGCGTGTCGCCGGCCAGCGTCAGGCCTTGCTCGGCGAGCTTCTGCTTGACCATCGGATCGGCCATCGCCGCGGTGGCGAGCTGGTTCAGCCTTGCGACGATCGCGGGCGGCGTGCGTGCGGGCGCGACCATGCCGTACCAGTTCTCGATGACCAGTTCGGGCATGCCGGCCTCGGCGGTGGTCGGCACGTCGGGTGCGGTCGGCGCGCGTTCGCGCCCACCGAGCGCGATTGGCCGCAGCGCGCCCGCCTTGATCTGCGGCAGGATCACCGGCAGGTCGAGGAAGGTCATCTGCACCTGCTGACCCAACAGGTCGTTCACCGCCGGCGCGGCGCCGCGATAGGGCACGTGCACGATGTCGATCTTGGCCGTCAGCTTGAACAATTCGCAGGCGAGATGCGGCAGGCTGCCGGGGCCGGAGGAGGCGAAGTTGAGCTTACCCGGCTGCGCCCTGGCGAGCGCGACCAGTTCGTTCATGTTCCTCGCCGGCACGTTGGCGGCGACCACCAGCATCTCCGGCACGGTCGCGACCAGCGTCACCGGCGCGAGATCCTTCAGCGTGTCGTAGGCAACCCTCTCCATGCTGGGGCTGATCGCCAGCGCGCCGGCGCTCGCGATCGCCACCGTGTAGCCGTCGGGCGCCGCCTTCGCGACCGCGTCGGTGCCGAGCACGCCGCCCTGGCCGGCGCGGTTGTCGACGATCACGGGCTGCCTTGCGAGCTCCGAGATCTTCTGCCCGATCACCCGCGCGATGATGTCGTTCGGCCCGCCGGGCGGGAACGGCACGATCAGCCGGAGCGGCTTGGTCGGGAAATCCTGGGCGAAAGCCGTGACGGGCGCGAGAAGCAGGAGAAGGGCTGCCAGCAGCCTGCCGCGCATCGTCATGTCGCCCATCCCTGACTTTTCTGGTTGCGGTCAGGATGGGCGCAGATCAGACGCCCGGCAACTCAAGAATCAGGCAGGGAACTCAAGCGTTCAAAAGCTTCATCGCCGCTTCGTGCACGCGCGGGTCGCCAGCCGCGATGATTCGGCCGCCGCTTTGCGCCGGCTTGCCGTCCCAGGTGGTGACGATGCCGCCGGCGCCGGTGATGATCGGGATCAGGCCGGCAATGTCGTAAGGCTTCAGCTCGGTCTCGACCACGAGGTCGAGATGACCGGCGGCGAGCATGCAATAGGAGTAGCAGTCGCCGCCATAGCGCGACAGGCGCGCTGCATTCTCGATGCGGCCGAAGCGGGCGCGGTCATCCGGATTCATCAGCAGCGGGCTCGTGGTGAAGACGGTCGCCTCCTTCAGCGAGGCGCAGCGCCGTACCGAGAGCCGCCGTTCGCCCGACGGGCCGGAGTAATGCGCCGAGCCGTTGTCGCCGGAGAAGCGCTCGCCGATATAGGGCTGGTGCATCATGCCGAATACCGGCGTACCTTTGTGCAGCAGCGCGATCAGCGTGCCCCAGATCGGAAAGCCGGCGATGAAGGATTTCGTGCCGTCGATCGGATCGAGCACCCAGACATAGTCGGCGTCCTCGCGCTCATTGCCGAACTCCTCGCCGACGATGCCGTGTTGGGGGAAGTTCGACTTGATCAGCCGCCGCATCACGGCTTCCGCCGCCCGGTCGGCCTCGGTGACCGGATCGAAATCGTTCGAGCTCTTGTTGTCGACCGAGAGCGAGGTGCGGAAGAAGGGCAGGATGGTTTCGCCGGATGCGGTCGCAAGGCGGCCGATGAAGGCGGTAAAGTCGATGACCGTCACGGCATGTCCCTGAACTGCGCAAACGACGCGGTAGAAATCGGATGCGGTCTTGCCTAGCTCAATCCGGCGCGGCGCGCACGATTAACGGAGTGTTATCCAGCCCGATGACGCGGTTCCGGACTTTCGATTTGGCTTCGGATTCGAAAGCGCCCCGGGTCCCGGTCTCGATCACGAAGTTGCGAATTCTGGTATACAAGCTATGCGCAGAGCGCTGCCCGCCCGGGGGCTTTCCTTGTAAGATATTGATCCTACATACGGAAAGCCGCTCCTGCCGGCCTGTTGCAGTTTCGCCAGACTTTCCAACATTACCCAAGAAATGTTTCGAAAGTTCTTGCGTTTTGTGCAGCGCGGTCGCATATTGTTGCGGTGCGGTAGCGCCTCGCGCTATCGCTGCCCTCCTTGGGCGTTTCCTCCCTAGACTTGGGCCGCTTGTTCATTCAAGCGGCCCTTTTTTCTTGGGCCGTCGTTTCCGCAAGTGAACTGAGAATCCAGTTCGGCGCTTATCGCGCCGCCAACTTGAATTCCTGGTTCATGACTTCGTCGGGATCGCAGTGCCCGACGAAGGATTGATTACTCCGCTGCCGCCTGGAACGGGCCGAGATCGCCGAACGGGATTTTCGCGAGCGCATCCGCCAGGGTCGCAAAGTCGGCGGCGACCTGCGCGAAGCGAGGGCCGCGCTCGCGGCGGCGCTCATCCATATAGACCGCGCGGTTGAGCTCGATCTGCACGGTGTGCAGGCCGCTCGCCGGATTGCCGTAATGCTCGGTGATGAAGCCGCCGGCATAGGGCTTGTTGCGGCCGATCGAATAGCCGAGCGAGCTCATGATCTCCTCGACGAGGTCGGGCAATAGCGCCGCACAGCTCGTGCCGTAGCGGTCGCCGATCACGACGTCGGGCCGGCGCGGCTCGTCGCGCGACACGCCGACCGACGGCATCGAATGGCAGTCGACCACGATCACGGCGCCGAACGCCTGGTGCGCCTTGTTGATCAGCCGGCGCAGCGCGCGGTGATAGGGCTTGTAGAGCACCTCGATCCGGCGCAGCGCCTCGTCGACGTCGAGCCGCTCGCGATAGATCTCCTGGCCGTCGCCGACCACGCGCGGGATGGTGCCGAGCCCGCCGGCCACCCGCATCGAACGCGTATTGGCAAAGCTCGGCAGCCGCCCGGTGAACATGCGCGGGTCGAGCTCGTAGGGCTCGCGGTTCACGTCGACATAGGAGCGCGGGAAGTTGACCCGCACGATCGGAAAGCCGCGATCGCTGAGGCCAGCGATCAGCTCGTCCATGAAAGAGTCTTCGGAGCGCCGCAGCGACACCACATCGATTCGCGACGCGTCGAGGAATTCGGCCGGATAGACCGAGCCCGAATGCGGGGAATTGAAGATGATCGGCGCGCGCCAGGCCTGCGGCTCAACGATCTCGAACGGGGGCGACAACTCGCCAGCAAATTCGGTCATTCCCTTGGCGCCGTCCCTTGCGTCCGCCTCGCCCCGCAGCAACTGAGTCTGCCGGAAAAGCGGAGATTTATGGGCACGCATTGTCGGTAATCGCGATCATTCTGCCAAGTGAAAAGAGTGTGGTTTCAGCTGGAACGCGTCTTAAAAGCAGCAAATGCGGCACCCGGTTGATTCGATGTCCGGTTCGGTCCACAAATGGATGGCGCGCATTTGCCGCTGGCTTGACGCAAATTTCACCCGAAATTTACCGTCTGTCGGGCTTACTGTTCGGACTGCTCCTCAAGCCGGATTCGACGATTCCTGCCATGCCGAAAATACTTCTCGCCGAAGACGACACCGATATGCGCCGCTTCCTGGTCAAGGCGCTCGAAAACGCGGGTTTCAAGGTCTCGCCGCACGACAACGGCATGTCGGCCTACCAGCGGCTGCGCGAGGAGCCGTTCGAAATGCTGCTCACCGACATCGTGATGCCCGAGATGGACGGCATCGAGCTGGCGCGCCGTGCCTCGGAACTCGATCCCGATATCAAGATCATGTTCATCACCGGCTTTGCCGCGGTGGCCCTCAATTCCGATTCGGAGGCGCCGAAAAACGCCAAAGTGCTGGCCAAGCCCGTGCACCTCAGGGAATTGGTCAGCGAAGTGAACAAGTTGCTGGCGGCCTGATTCGCCAAAAAACCTTCACTTTGTATCCTTGCCTGCCCCGCCGCCGTCCGTTATAGGGACCCGATCCAAATACGCTTTGGGTGCGTAGCTCAGCGGGAGAGCACTACCTTGACATGGTAGGGGTCACAGGTTCGATCCCTGTCGCACCCACCATCCTTCGCTCGCGCAGCGAGAGAAGGATGCCGCGCCGAAGCCCAATGGGCGGAGGCGGGCCCTTGGCCGCGAGCTGCGGCTCGGCAAGCCGTTTCTTGATACCTCCATAAATCTTTCGACCCGTCATTGCGAAAAGCGAAGCGACGAGCAATCCATCGCTCGGCATATGCGGGTGGGATGGATAGCTTCGCTTCGCTCGCAATGACGTGGTTGGTTTCCTGTCTTGTTGGTGTCATCACCCGTCGCATGCGGGTGACCCAGTATTCCAGAGACAGCAGTGTTTGAACCGAGGGACCGCGGCTCCCTCCACACGTCGTCCCCGCGAAAGCAGGGACCCATACTCCGCGGCGGATGCTGTTGAAGGGATTCGTCGTTCAGCCATCGGGCAACAATGACCATTCGTGGTTATGGGTCCCTGCTTTCGCGCTAGCGTGTCTACACGGTTTTGGGGCGCGACAGATTGACTCGGTGCAGCAAGAAGTGGCGTCTCTGCAGCATGTTGTATGATTCTCTCACTGGCGCTTTGATTCGAAGGAGCGCCAGCGATGCAGCCGGATTTGTCTTTGGGTGAGTTCGGGGACGTTCGTCTCGACAAAAGGGGGCGACGCTTCTCCGGGCTATGCTTTGCACGCGCAGCGTCTGCTTGCGCCAGATGGCCCGGGGCGATTGGGCTGCCAATATGGCGTTCTGGCGGTTTGTGAACAACCCCCAAGTCACGATCGATAAATTGATTGAGGGCTGGAGCACGCAGACGCGGACTGCGGTCAGCGGGCGTCATGTGCTGGCGATCCAGGATACGAGCGAGGTCAAGTTCCAGACCCAGGCGGGACGGCGGCGCGGGCTGGGCAAAGTCGGCAAGGGCAATGCTCGCGGCGTGCTGTTGCATGCGATGATGGCGGTGGATGCCGACAGCGGGGTCTGTCTTGGCCTTACTGGCGGCAACGTTTGGACGCGCAAAGGCAAGGTAAAAATCCCGCATGAGCGGCGCGCCTTGGCCGACAAGGAGTCGGCGCGCTGGGTGACGGCCGCCGAGCAAGGCCGCGACGTCCTGGCAGATGCCCGCATGATCACCGTCGTCAACGACCGCGAGGGGGATTTCTTTGCTCACTGGGCGCTGACGCCAGCTGAGAATGTCCATCTTCTGTCGCGTGCCATGCACGACCATGCGCTGGTCGATGGCGACACACTTTATCAGGCGGTCGAGCGGAGCCGCTTCTGCGACAACGCGGTGATCGATCTGCCGCAGCGAATGGATCGGCGCGGCCGGCAGGCCCATCTCTCGATGCGCTTCGGAACCGTCGTGCTCAAGCGGCCGCAGAGGCCCGGCGTCACCGACTTGGCGGAGGGCATCAAACTCAGCTTCGTAGAAGTGGTCGAGTTGCATCCGCCGAGAGGTGCGGAGCCCATTCGCTGGCTGCTCCTGACCACTCATCCGGTCGCCACCGCTAAAGACGCCTGGCAGATCGTCTCCTGGTACCGCCAGCGCTGGATCATTGAGCAACTCTTTCGCTCGCTGAAGAGCCAGGGTTTGCGCATCGAGGATAGTCAGATCGAGAGCGCCGAAGGCCTGATCAAGCTCGTGGCGGTCGCCACCAGAGCGGCATGTATCGTCATTCAACTCGTTCAGGCCCGCAACAGTGGCGAAGAATTGCCGGCTGAATTTGTCTTCACCGCAGAAGAGATCGAGACGCTCAGGGCCATCAACAAAACCATGAAAGGTCGCACCGAGCTTCAGAAAAACCACCATCGCCCCAACACCCTTGCTTGGGCGGCATGGATCATCGCAAAACTCGGCGGATGGACCGGCTACGCCTCCCACCGTCCACCTGGACCAATCACCTTCCACACCGGAATGGCCCGCTTCCAAATCCTCGCAAATGGCCCGACAAACGTGTAGATGCACTAGTAGCTCGTCACAGTGATTTTGACTCTTTGGGTATGCCTGGATAGGCGCGCCCCAGTTTGGTGCGAGCTTTGTCCGTTGTGAACATCCAGTTGATACGGGCGCGAGTTTTGTTTCGCTGCCGCTCCCATGCTGCGATCTCGTTTCTAAGGCGTTTTGGATCGTCGATCCGGCGGCCGAGACACTGCCCTTGGAGCACGCCGATCTCGATCTCGACCATATTGAGCCAACTGGCGTGTTTCGGGGTGTAGTGGAACTCGAGGCGGCGCAGGATGCGGCGGGCCTCGGCGGGGGCAAAGGCCTGGTAGAGGGCGCCGGGGGCATGGATCGACAGATTGTCCTGCACGACACGGATGCAGGCGGCCTTGGGGTAATGGACATCGACGAGTTCGCGCATGCAGTGAGCATAATCCACGGCGGTGCGCCGTTCGGTGACTTTGACGTTACGCCAGGCCCGATGCGGATCGAGGGCGACAAAGAGATTGACGGTGCCGTTGCGGCGGTACTCGTAATCGTAACGCTCGCGCTTTCCCGGCTCGGGTGGGATCGGCTGGCGCACTTCGCCGATGAGCTGGACGGGGGTTTCGTCGAAGCAGACCAGCGGCCGCTCGGGATCAGGCGCTTCAGCGTAGAGATCGAGCACATCTTCCATGCGGGCGACGTATTCGCCATCGACATGGGGAATGCACCACATGTCCCTGCGCCACGGCTTGAGGTCATTATCGGCCAGCCGGCGGCGCACGGTCTCGCCCGACAGGCTGTCATGATCGGTGAGCTTGACCATCACGTCGGCCAGCAGCGCCAGCGTCCAGCGCCTCCGGCCAGCGGGCGGCTTGGCGCATGCGGTCGCCACCAGCAGGGCTTCCTCCTTGCCGGTCAGCTTGCGCTCCGCACCGGGACGCGGCTCCTCACTCAAGGCCCGATCGAGATTGCCTTCCACCAAGCGGCGTTTGGTCCGATAGACGGTGGAGGCGCTTACTCTGACGGTCCGGACAATCTCCTCGTCGCGGCTGCCGATGTCGGCCGCCAGCAAAATCTGGGCCCGCTTGAGTTTGCGAGCGGCATGCTTGCCGCCGCTCAGCATCGCCGTCAGTTCCTCTCGCTCGGCTTGGCTCAATTCAACCCGGTACCGTACATTCATCGTTCGCCTCCCTGTCGGAGGCTCCGGACGAATCGATCCATGAGTCAAAAATCAGGCGCACGCTTTACCGAGAAGCAGGGCCATTATCTGGCTTTCATCTATACCTACTCGCACATGTTCGGACGGCCCCCCGCCGAAGCCGACATGCAGCGTCACTTCGGTGTTAGCCCGCCCTCAGTCCATCAGATGATCGTCACGCTCGAACGTAACGGCCTCATTCGCCGTCGAGCCGATATCCCCAGAAGCATCGAAATCCTCGTGCCGCCAGAGAACTTGCCGATCCTAAGCTGGCTCGGTATCAAACCGTCAAAATCACTGTGACGAGCCACTAGTGCTTTCGCGGGGACGACACTGAGTGGGTGGCTCGACCGTTGAGTCATACGCCCGCATTCTCGTGACATCGTTTTGTCCGAGCTTGGCCGCCGCTATGGAGGGCGGTCGGATGGAAGCCGGTAGCGCCACGTTTCGCCGGCGAGAACCCCGCGCTGCCGACGCACAACGGAGGGCCATTCGGAGCGAACCACGCTGAGGACCGCAGCATCGGCGGACGGCTCTTCATCGGCAGCGAAATATGCGCGAAGCCTGCCTTCGCGGCGGAAACCGAGGTCGGCGTAGAGATCAAGCACGTGCCTCAGGCGCCAGTCCAGATGCACCTCGGCCCGCTCGACCATGAGCACTTCGAACGCATACCGCGTCATCAGATGCGCAACGTGACTGACGAGCACGGCCTCGTCCAGTCGTCCGATGCTCCAGATTGGAGCGAACGTAGCCCGCTTCTCGTGCCGGTCGATCGTGCCGAACCCGGACACGCCGAGCAGGTCTCCCGATCCCGCGGCCTCGATTGCGAACGCGGCCGCGGTGTCGACCTGGTCCCGTGCCGCCGCCGGGCGTGCGGCATTCGGCCGATCCGATGTGCCGCGATCGAGCCGCCGCAGCATCGCTGCCTCGCGAAGCTGCTGTGCGCGCGAAGACTCCGGGCCGGTGATCCTGGTCAACAGGATGCGGTCGGTGGCGAAGCCTGCATGGTTGCTCGACGGGTACATGCCGTATTGACGCACCCGATGCGCATGCCGTCAAATGACCGGAAAGCCAGTTCATATGCAAATTAGTCATGCCCTTGAATCCAAGACATGTTGACCTGTTTCGAGAGGTCGTGCGCCACAACGGAATCACCAAGGCCGCCTTGAGCCTTCGGGTGGGACAGCCTTTCATCAGCCGCGCGATCGCACGTCTCGAGCGCGAGATCGGCTTTGCGTTGTTCGAACGCGGGCGAGGCGGCGTCACGCTGACTCCGGAAGGCGAGATATTCCTGCGCGAGGTCGAGAGAAACCAGGCCGGCCTCGAGTATCTGGCGCGCGCCGCGCGCGGCATTCGCGAGCGCGGCAGCGGGACGCTCAGGATCGCATGTCTTCCGGCGTTCACCTATTCCTTGATGCCGCAGATCGTCAGCAGCTTCCTGAGGAAGAATCCCGACATCGTCGTATCGGTGGCCGTCCACAGCCCCGAGCGCGTCTGGAGCCTGGTGGCCTCGGGACAATGCGACGTCGGGCTGGCGCGGCCGCAGGCGGGGTTTGCCGCGGTCGACGACGAGCTCCTCATGACAACGGAGGCGGTCTGCGTCCTGCCCCGCCAGCACCGGTTACGCTCGAAGCGATCCATCGCAGCGCAAGATCTGCGGGGAGAGCCCATGATCGCAGCTTCCCCGAGCGCACCGCATCGATCCCGCTTTGAGCGCGTCCTCGATGAGGCCAAGGTCGAGATCAAGACGGTCGCGGAGATCCAGTACAGCATGCAGCGTTGTGCCCTGGTTGCGCAGGGACTGGGTTTCTCCATCGTCGACCCGATCGTGGCCCGGGATTTTGCAAGCTCCAAAATTGTACTCAAGCCGTTCGTGCCACGGCTGGAGATCGCCACCATGTTGCTGCTTCCTTCGCAGCGGCCGCGAAGCCGTCTCGCACTTCAATTCTGCGATCTGCTGCGCGCCGAAACCGCGCAGTACAGGAAGTCCGCGCGCGTGCAGGCTTGAGCACCGGCCGCCGAACTCGCCAAGCTCAACGGACAGACCGGCACGCTCGGTGATCTCGCGACGATGGCGCTGCCGAACGGCGCGCAGGTGGTGCTGATTCCGTTAGGCAACGCCTGCGTCGCCGTGACCGCGCTGCGGGTCGCCGGGTAACGCTGCCGCTCAACCCGGTCGACCCTTGTCGGCCTCTTGCCGGCGCCAGTCAGCTCGGCTGGCCGCGCCGGGTTGCTCTGGCCGATCTCACCAATGACGCCAGCGCGGATAGCCGCCGCGATAATAGGCGTATGCCGGCCGCACCACGTGACGATAGCGGTAGCCGTAATAGGCCGGCCGGTATCCGCTATAATATGTCGTCGTGTAGCCGCCGCCCCAACGATACGGCGCAGCGTAATAGCCGTCGTCATAGGCATAGCTGCCGTAATAGGCGGGCGAATAGCCATAACCGTAGCCGTAGCCGTAGCCGGGGTAGCCGTAACCATAGGAATAGCCGGGATAGCCGTAGGCTGACGAGGCGAGGCCGCCGACGACTGCGCCGGCAATCAATCCGCCCGCGACCGCCGGACCCCACCCCCACCCTCCGTGTCCCCACCGTGCTTCGGCGGGCGCCGGGGCCGCGATGGCGCTCACCCCAAGCGTACCGACGGTTGCAAGAACAAGCCCTGTTTTCCGCATGTGATCCTCCTCGATGATGATGCCCAGCCGGTCAACGGAGGAGAGTGGCATTGGTTGCGAATGGCCGCGCGCCTGCAAGGGATCCGGGCCCGGCGGCGAGGTGGGCGCAGTGGTGCTGCCGTTGACGGCGAAGCAAATGTTCAAAGCCGAACGGAGCCTGTTTCGATCCACCGCCAGTCGCAGCGGACGATGATCCGCGTGAGCTCGCTGAGCATCGTCATGACGACGAACGCACACTTCGATTGAAAACGGGAAAGCGTGGCCATCGGTTCCTGAAGCGTGACCAGACATCAGGCCGCTGGCTCAAGATGAACTCAAGATGAACGTGTGGTGTTCCCTTGGCGCGAAATGTCGCGTCGCGGCGGTGTCTAGGAACGGTGCGGGCGGCGCCGCTGTTTTCTCAGAGTTCACCGGCGAGACGCGCGTACCGTTGCGTCGCGTCGCTCGCCGGCTTTGTTGGAACGCGGCCCCGGCGCGGAGCGTGCCAGCCATCGGCGCCAGCTTCGCGATCCGGATAGCCGCCAAACTGCAGGAGGAATCGGTAATGCAGAGCAAGATGATGAAGAGCAAATTTCTGCTGACGACGGCCGTGCTGTTGGCAGGCGTCAGCCTCGCATCGGCGCAGGGCATGCGCGAGGGTGGCGGGGGCGGCATGGGTGGTGGCGGCCCGGGCGGCGGCGGAAGCGTCGGTGCGGGCGGTGGCGGCGGTGGTGAACACGGCCGCTCCGCAGGCTCGTCGGCCGGCAGTTCCGGCGGCGCAATGCATGGCAGTCCCGGGGCATCGCGAAGCGAAGGCATGACGGTCGGTCGCGGCCAGGGCGGCGCACGAGAAACCGGCAGGGCTGAAGGACAGATGGGCCGCGGTGCCGCCGAGCGCAGCCAGACCACCGGCCAGGCCCGCGAGAGCGGCCGCGCCGAGCAGGGTCAGCGCAGCCAGAGCAAGCAAGAGCAGACCGTCGGCCAGGGCCGAGACCAGCGCGAGCAGATGGGGCGATCTGAATCCCGCGAACGCGGCAGCGCCACGACGCGGCAAAGCCAGCAGCAGCAGGAGAATCGCGCCAACACCGCGAACCGCGGCCAGGGCACCACGACCGGCCAGGGGACGGCTCAGGACAAGGCTCAAGGCAAGACTCAAGGCAAGCCGGGCATGACGACCGGCCAGAGCACGACCACGGGCCAGGCAAAGGGCGCGAACACGACCACCGGCCAGGGCACAACGGCAGCCCCGAATACGCGAGCCGGCCAGACCACGGGCGCGGCCGCTCCGCAGTCCGGTACGACGCAAAACCGGATGAACTCCGGACAGACCACCGGTCAGGCTCAGGGACAAGCCGGGACAACCGCTCAGACCCAGGCGCAGTCGAACGCCACGGTCCAGACCGAGGCCGGGCGCACCGTGACCGCGCAGCAGCAGAGCACGATCCAGCGCTCGGTGCTGTCGGCGCGTAACGCACCGCGTGTCAATGTCAGTACGATCAACTTCGCGGTCAATCCGGGCGTGGTGGTGCCGCGGAGGTTCAACGCGGTGTCGGTTGCCGCCTTCCCGGCGCTGATCGATGCGTTCCCGTATTATCGCGACGACAGCTTCTTCGTCGTCGAGGATGAAGTCGTGTTCCTCGATCGCGAGCGCCGTGTCGTCGACGTCGTCCCGGTCGGACCGCGGACGCGCTTCAGCCATCGCGGCGGTGGCGGTGGTGGCGGTAGCGTTGCGATGATGGACCTGAACCCGCAGCAGATCCGCGAGGTGCAGCAGGTGCTGATCGACCGCGGCCTGCTGGTCGGCGAGGCTGACGGTGTATTGGGATCGCGGACCCGCGAGGCGCTGATCACCTTCCAGCGTCAGGAGGGCATCACGACCAGCGGCAGCGTCGACACGCGCACGGTGACCGCACTCGGCCTGTCGGATCGGATCGGTCAGGGCGCGGGCGCATCGTCGACGGTCGGCCAGAGCCGCACCCAGCAGAACACGACTGGACAGACGACCGGTCAGACCAACGCGCCGCAGAACCAGTCGACCGGCCAGACCGGCACTCAGCAGCCTGCCCAGCAGAACACGACCGGGCAGACCACGGGTCAGGCGAACTCGCCGCAGAACCAGTCGACAACCGGCCAGAGCGGAAATCAGCCGTCCGCTCAGCAGCAGGCCCCGCAGCAGAATACGACGGGCCAGGCTGCACCGCAGAACCAGTCGACCGTCGGTCAGGGTAGCGGCAATCAGTCAAATGCCGGCCGGGACACGCAGTCCAGCCAGCCCAACCAGAACAACAACCCGCCGTCGTCAGGCTCAGGCCAGAGCCCGCAGACGCCGGCGCAAAACTCCGATCGGAAATAGGATCTCTGTGCAGGAGCCCCGCTGCAGAGCGGGGCTCCTTTTTTTGGTGTGCCGAGCATGTTCGACAGCTTGGAGGTGGAAGTCCTTTACCCAGCCTGATGGCGGCGAAGGGTTAGCGAAGCGCAAGGGCGTCATCGCGAGGTGGGGTCTGAAGGAAGCGTGGAGCAAACCTGCGGCCCGATGGACAAAAACCGGATAACGAGGCCTACCCAACCGGACGAGCGAGCCAATGATCGCAAAGTCCACAGTCATCAAGGGTTGGGGTGGTAAATCCGGCGGGCGTGCAGGGAAGGCGGTCGAACTTACCTCGGGAGATCTTCGGCGTGTCCGGGCGACCGGACTGAGCGGGCCGCAAGGTCCGTGATCGCGACGGAGAAGTCAGCAGACGGCATAGTAGGCGGAACGAGTTTCGCTGAAGGCCCGAACGCTGGAAAGACGTTTGGATGTGGAAGCCTCGAGCCGGCCATGCGGCTGAAATCCAGGTCACTGGCCTTTGGAGCGGCGGGAAAGGGTGAAGCCCGGACGGCGCCGCTCAAAGGGGCCGAAGCCGACACGACGGAGACCACTATCTGAGCCTCTGGCGCGGACGCAAAACAAACCGTTCGCGCTTAATCCGGTGAACCGCCGTATACGGACCCGTATGTACGGTGGTGTGGGAGGGGAGAGTCGCGAGACTCCCCCTATCCCGATCGATCTTGCGATCAGTCTTTTAGTTCGGAATTCGGCACCAGGCCGAACCGGCCGTGCAATCCGCGCCAGAGGCCGGCGCACAGAACGCTCAGAAGCTTGCGCATCGAACTCCCTCGACATCAGCCATCGTGCGATCCTGCTGATGCCGGTGGCGAAAGGACAGAGCCAATTCTGAGCAGATCTGCGCAATCTTTAAGCAAGACACTGTCGTGGCCGCGCCGCGCGCGCGGAAAAATCTCATGAGATTCAATTGCCGGCCCGCTGGCACGCCTCGTGCATCAATGGCGTCGAGTTGGCCGCTAGGGTTCCGATCTTGCGAAGCAAGGTGCTGGTCCGAGAGCAGCCGCTTGCGGGGGAGACATCCCCGCAGGTGCACGGCGGGATAAAAGCCCGGGAGACCTCGTCAGCCAAGGGATTGGCGGAGCGATGGTCTTTTCGCCAGTCCCTTTTTGTGAAATTTCGCAAGAGGGATCGGCAATGAACAAATTCGTTTTCTTCCTTCGCTCTGTTGTCATCGGCTGCGCGGTCGTGCTGGCGGCTGCGCCTGCGGCCGACGCCGCGCCGAAGAAAAGCTTCAAGGTCGCCTGGTCGATCTATGTCGGATGGATGCCGTGGGGCTATGCGGCCGACACCGGCATCGTCAAGAAATGGGCCGACAAATACGGCATCGCGATCGAGGTCAAGCAGTTCAACGACTACGTCGAATCGATCAACCAGTACACCGCCGGCGGCTATGACGCCGTCACCATCACCAACATGGACGCACTGTCGATTCCGGCAGCCGGCGGCGTCGACACCACCGCGGTCGTGATGGGCGATTTCTCCAACGGCAACGACGCGGTGATCCTGAAGAACAAGTCTGATCTCGCCGCGATCAAGGGTCAGACCGTCAATCTGGTCGAGTTCTCGGTGTCGCATTATCTGCTGGCGCGCGCGCTCGAGACCAGCAAGCTGAGCGAGAAGGACGTCAAGGTCATCAACACCTCCGACGCCGATATCGCGGCCGCCTACAAGACGCCTGACGTCAGCGCGGTGGTGACCTGGAATCCGATCGTAACCGAAATCCTCGGCTCGCCCGATGCGAAGAAGGTGTTCGATTCCTCGCAGATCCCCGGCGAGATCATGGACCTGATGGTGGTGAACACCGCAGTCGCCAAGGACAATCCGGATTTCGCCAAGGCGCTGGTCGGCATCTGGTACGAGACGCTGTCCAAGATGACGGCGAACGATGCCGCGGCGAAGGCCGCCAAGGAGGCGATGGCCAAGGCCTCCGGCACCGACCTCGCCGGCTTCGACAGCCAGCTCTCGACCACAAAACTGTTCGACAAGGCAACCGACGCCGAAGCCTTCACGCGCAGCCAGACCGTCGGCGCGACCATGGATCGCGTGCGCAAGTTCCTGTTCGAGAAGGACCTGCTCGGCAAGGGCGCGAAGTCGGCCGACGCCGTCGGCATCGAGCTCGCCGACAAATCGGTGCTGGGCGACAAGTCGAACGTCAAGCTGCGCTTCGACCCGACCTACATGGACGAGGCCGCCAAGGGCAAGCTCTGACGCCAAGCTCTGACGCGCAGCGCGTCGCCCCAAGCAGGAGCTGCCCATGCGACTTGTGAACATACGGCCGGGACGGCAGACGCGATTCTATCTGCTCGCGCTGCCGTTCGTATTGGTCGCAATCGCCTACTTCGCCGGCTCCAGCGCGCGGCTCGCGCAGAACCCGAACGACAAGCTGCTGCCGGCGCTGCCGAGCATGGTGCAGGCCGTCAAGCAGATGGCGTTCGAGGTCGACCCGCGCACCGGCGGCTATCTGATGGCCTCCGACACCGTCGCCAGCCTGGGGCGACTGGGCTCGGCGCTGGCGATCTCGACGGCGGCTGCGCTGGTGCTCGGGATCGTGATCGGGCTGTTGCCGGGCGCCAACGCCCTGCTCGGGCCGTTCGTGTCTGTCACCTCGATGGTGCCGCCGCTGGCGCTGTTGCCGATCCTGTTCATCGTGATGGGGCTCGGGGAGAATTCCAAGATTGCGCTGATCGTGATCGGGACGCTGCCTTGCATGATCCGCGATCTCGCCATGAAGGTGCAGGAGCTGCCGCGCGAGCAGATCGTCAAGGCACAGACGCTCGGCGCCTCGACTTGGCAGATCGCGCTGCGCGTCGCGATGCCGCAAACCCTGCCGCGGCTGATCGACGTGCTGCGCCTGCAGCTCGGGCCGGCGTGGCTGTTCCTGATCGCGGCGGAGGCGATCGCCTCCGATTCCGGGCTCGGCTACCGGATCTTCCTGGTGCGCCGCTATCTCGCGATGGACGTCATCATTCCCTACGTCGCCTGGATCACGCTGCTGGCGTTCCTGATCGATGTCGGCCTACGCGTCACGCAGCGAAAACTGTTTCCCTGGTTTGCCTCGGTGAGGGCGGAATGAGCGCGATCCGCTTCGACGACGTCTGGAAGGAATATGGCGACCACATCGTGCTCGAGCGCATCACGATGGAGGTCGAGCCGCGCGCCTTCATTGCGCTGGTCGGCCCGTCCGGCTGCGGCAAGACCACGCTGCTGCGTATGCTGCTCGGCGAGGAGCAGCCGACCCGCGGCCAGATCCTGGTCGACGGCAAGCCGTTGCCTGGCGAGCCGGACGCTGACCGCGGCGTGGTGTTCCAGCGCTACTCGGTGTTTCCGCATCTGACGGTTTTGCAGAACGTCATGCTCGGGCGCGAACTGCGCGACGCCAAATTCACCGGCCGGCTGTTCGGCGCCGCGCGCCGCGCCGCCGCCGACGAAGCGATGAAGCTGCTCGCCGAGGTCGGGCTCGCCGGCCAGGAGAGCAAATATCCGTCGGCGCTGTCGGGCGGCATGCAGCAGCGGCTCGCGCTGGCACAGGCGATCATGCGCGGCCCGAAGATCCTGCTGCTCGACGAGCCGTTCGGTGCGCTCGATCCCGGAATCCGCGCCGACATTCACCTCCTGATGAAGCGGCTCTGGAACGAGACCCATCTGACGGTCGTGATGGTGACGCATGACCTCAGCGAGGCCTTCGGACTCGCGACGCGCGTGATCGCGCTGGAGCGGCAGCGCAACCGCCCCGAGGAGCGCGAGCGCTACGGCGCCACGGTGTCGCGCGACCTCGAGATCTTTCCGCGCCGCAGTGCGGAGCTGCGGTCGTCAGTTCAACCAGCTCCGACCGGGACGACCCGGTCAGGCAAGGAGCATCAGCCGGGACGGCCCGGCGCTCTCGTCTTGAAGGAGCAACCATGATCCTGTCAGAGGAACAAAAGGCCGAGATCGCGGCGCATACCCGGCGGTATAACGAGCTGAAGGCGGCGGGGCAGGAGCACGCGCCGCGGGCACTGCCGGCGCCGACTGCGCGCGACGCCGCGTCGATCGATGCCGACACGGTCATTCACCGCGAGACGATCCCATCCGGCTGGTACTGGACCACGCGGCTGAATCGCGGCGACACGCTGCGCATCGTCAACACGTCGGGGACGTCGACCGTCAGCCTGCTCGCCTGGAACAGTGCCGACACAACCGAGCGGCTCAACCACGCCGACACCATCAAGGTGCAGTGGGCGGCGCGGTTGCAGAAGGGGCGGGTGCTGTTGTCCGACATGGGGCGCGCGCTGCTCGGGATCACCGAGGACAGCAGCGCTGCACATGATGCCGTGGTCGGCGGCTCGACCGCGGCGACCAACGTGGCCAAATACGGCGATGGGAATTTCCGCAACACGCGCGACAATTTCATTCTCGCCGCAGCCAAGCTTGGCCTTGATCGCCGCGACGTGCATCCCTGCGTCAGCTTCTTCGCACCGGTCGCGATCGACGCCGACGGCAAGTTTGTCTGGTCGGAGCAGCGGCGGCAGCAGGGCGATTTCGTCGATCTGCGCGCGGAGATGGAGCTTCTGATCGCGCTGTCGAACTGCCCGCATCCGCTCGATCCCGCGAAAGCCTATCCGCAGGCGAGCGTGGAGATCGTGCGCTACCGCGCGGCCGCGCCGGCGGCCGACGATCTGTGCCGGACTGCGACCGCGGAAGCGGCCCGCGCCTACGAGAACAATGCGCTGTATCTCGGCGAAGCCCTGGAAGGAGCCGTGCGATGACCATGCAACCTGTTCGCACCGCCGGCCGCATCGTTCTCGATGTCGAAATTCCCGCGCGCAAGCCGTGGTCGGCGATCATCCGCAAGGGGCAGACGCTGCGGATCACCGATAGCCATGGCCAGCAGGCGGTCGACACGCTGTTCTATTGCGCCAGTGATTTCGGCGAGCGCTACAGCGGCCAGGATACCCTGCGCGCGCAGGGCTCGGCCTATGTCGGGCTGGGCACCAGGATCATGTCCAACGAAGGCCGCGTGATGCTGCGTGTGACGGCCGACAGCTGCGGCCTGCACGACACCTCGGCGGGCGCCTGCTCGTGCGAAAGCAACACCGTGCGGTTCGGGCACCAGACCCGCTACCAGCACGCCTGCCGCGAGAATTTCGTGATCGAGGCCGCGAAATACGGCATGTCGAAGCGCGACATCGTGCCGAATCTCAACTTCTTCATGAACGTGCCGATCGATCCCGCCGGCAATTTCACCGTGGTCGATGGCGTCTCCAAGCCGGGCGACGCCATCGAGCTGGTCGCCGAGATGGACGTGCTGTGCCTGATCTCGAACTGTCCGCAGATCAACAACCCCTGCAACGGATTCTTTCCGACGCCGGTTCAGGTGACGATCTTCGAGCCGGAGGCGTGAGGCATGTTCAGCAAGGTCCTGATTGCCAACCGCGGCGAGATCGCCGGGCGGATCGGCAGAACATTGCGTCGCATGGGCATCTCTTCGGTCGCGGTCTATTCCGACGCCGACCGTTTCACCCGGCCGGTGCTCGACGCCGACGAGGCGGTGCGGATCGGTCCTGCGCCCGCCGCGGAGAGCTACCTCAATGTCGATGCGATCATGGCGGCGTGCCTTGCCACCGGCGCGCAGGCGGTGCATCCCGGCTACGGCTTCCTGTCGGAGAACCGCCGCTTTTCCGAGCGGCTCGCCGGGCACGGCATCAAATTCATCGGGCCGCGGCCTGAGCATCTCGACGCCTTCGGTCTCAAGCACAAGGCGCGGGAGATCGCCGAGCGCAGCGGCGTGCCGCTGCTGCCGGGCTCGGGCCTGCTGGAGACCATCGACGAGGCGGTGCAGCAGGCCGAAACGATCGGCTTCCCGGTGATGCTGAAGAGCACGGCGGGCGGCGGCGGCATCGGGATGCAGCTGTGCCACGACATGGCGACACTGCGCGAGCGCTTCGAATCAGTGCAGCGCACGGCGCGGGCCAGCTTCGGCGATGCCCGGGTCTATCTCGAGCGGTTCGTCGCCAGTGCCCGCCATATCGAGGTGCAGATCTTCGGCAACGGCAAGGGCGGCGTGGTGGCCCTCGGCGAACGCGATTGCTCGCTGCAGCGGCGCAACCAGAAGGTCTTTGAGGAGACGCCCGCGCCGGGGCTGTCCGCCGACATCCGCCGGCGGCTGCATGCGGCCGCGGTGTCGCTCGGCAAGGCCGTGTCTTATGAATCTGCCGGCACGGTGGAGTTCATCTACGACGTCGAGCGCGACGATTTCTATTTCCTCGAGGTGAACACCCGCCTGCAGGTCGAGCATCCCGTCACCGAGCAGGTCACCGGCGTCGACCTCGTCGAATGGATGATCCGGCAGGCGGCCGGCGAGGACGTGCTCGGCCAGGCGGGCGCGCTCACGCCAAAGGGAGCTGCGATCGAGGTGCGGCTCTATGCCGAGAATCCGGGCGCGGGCTTTCGCCCGAGCGCGGGCCGCCTGACGCAGGTCAGCTTTTCGCCGGATGCGCGGATCGACGGCTGGATCGAGACCGGCACCGAGGTGTCGCCGTTCTACGATCCGATGCTGGCCAAGATCATCGTTTCAGCCGAGACGCGCGAGGCCGCGATCGCCCGGCTTTCGAAAGCGCTGGACGATACGGTCGTCGCCGGCATCGAGACCAATCTCGACTATTTGCGCGCGATTGCGGCGTCCGACGTGTTCCGCAGCGGGCAGGTGGCGACGAGTGTGCTTGGCGAATTCGGCTATCGCCCCGGCACCATCGACGTTGTCGCGCCGGGCGCGCAGAGCGGGGTGCAGGAATTGCCCGGCCGGCTGCATCTCTGGCATGTCGGCGTGCCGCCGAGCGGCCCGATGGACGAACGGTCGTTTCGCCTCGCCAATCGTCTGGTCGGCAATCCGGAGACGACGACCGCACTGGAGCTGACGGTCAACGGGCCGACCTTGCGCTTCAACACCGATGCGATCGTCGCGCTGTCGGGCGCGCAGATGAAGGCATCGCTCGACGGCGCTGATGTCGCCTACGATGAGCCGCTCGCCGTGCGCGCCGGCCAGACGCTCGCGATCGGCAGCATCAAGGGCCCTGGGCAGCGCACCTACCTCGCCGTGCGCGGCGGCATCGACGTGCCCGAAATTCTCGGATCGCGTGCTGTGTTTGCGCTCGGCGCCTTCGGCGGCCATGCGACGGGATCGCTGAAGGCCGGCGACGTCTTGCATATCGATGCCGAGCCATCGGGCCTTGCGGCGCCGCGGCGCGCCACGGAACACGAGCGGCCGCAACTCACATCGGCGTGGCAGATCGGCGTCGTCTACGGCCCGCACGGCGCGCCGGATTTCTTCCACGACGAGGATATCGAGACGCTGTTCGCGGCGAGCTACGAGGTGCATTTCAACAGCGCCCGCACCGGCGTGCGGCTGATCGGGCCGAAGCCGCGCTGGGCGCGCGCCGACGGCGGCGAGGCCGGGCTGCATCCGTCGAACATCCATGACAACGCCTATGCGGTCGGCTCGATCGACTTCACCGGCGACATGCCGATCATTCTCGGGCCCGACGGACCGAGCCTCGGCGGCTTCGTCTGTCCGGCCGTGGTCGCTCGTGACGAGCTATGGAAGGTCGGCCAGCTCCGGCCGGGCGACACCGTCCGCTTCGTGCCGGTCAAACGCGACGATCCGGTGGCCGGCCCCACGGTGCTGCGCGCGCCTGAGCTCGGATCGGCGATCGTCGGTCGGAATGACGACGGCCCGATTCCGGTGGTCTATCGCCGCGCCGGCGACGACAATCTGCTGGTCGAGTATGGCCCGATGGAGCTCGACATCGCGCTGCGGCTGCGCGTGCATGTGCTGGCGCAGGCGCTGGAAGAGGCGAAGCTCAGTGGCCTGATCGATCTGACGCCCGGCATCCGCTCGCTGCAGATCCATTATGACGGCACCGCGTTGTCGCGAACGAAGCTGCTCGACGTGCTCAGGCGGATCGAGCGCGAATTGCCGCCGGTCGACGCGATGCGGGTGCCGAGCCGCACCGTGCATCTGCCGCTGTCGTGGCGCGATCCGGAGGCCGAGCTTGCGATGCGCAAATATCAGGAGTTGGTGCGCGCCGATGCGCCATGGTGTCCGTCGAATGTCGAGTTCATCCGGCGCATCAACGGACTTGCGAGCGAGGACGATGTCCGCCGCATCGTGTTCGACGCGGATTATTTCGTGCTCGGCCTCGGCGACGTCTATCTCGGCGCGCCGGTGGCGACGCCGCTCGACCCGCGGCATCGGCTGGTGACCACGAAGTACAACCCGGCGCGGACCTGGACGCCGGAGAACGCGGTCGGCATCGGCGGCGCCTATATGTGCATCTACGGCATGGAAGGGCCGGGCGGCTACCAGCTGTTCGGCCGTACCATCCAGGTCTGGAACACCTGGCGCACCACGCGGGTGTTCGAGCCGGGCCATCCCTGGCTGCTGCGGTTCTTCGACAAGATCCGCTTCTTCCCGGTCGACGCCGATGAACTCCTCGACGCCCGCGCCGCGTTCCCGCACGGGCAGTATGACATCAGGATCGAAGAGGGCGAGTTCTCCTACGCCGACTATGCCAGGACACTGGCCGACGCCAAGCCGTCAATCGCCGCGTTCAAGGCAACGCAGCAGGCCGCGTTCGACGCCGAGCGCCAGCGCTGGCGCGAGATGAAGCTCGACGAGGCGCCGGCTGAAACGATCGATGCGGCAGCCGCCGCGACGGGGATTCCCGACGGTCAGATTGGCGCGTTCTCCGAAGTGCCCGGCAACATCTGGAAGGTGCTGGTCGAGGAAGGCGCCAAGGTCGCGGCCGGCGACGTGCTGGCCATCATCGAGTCCATGAAGATGGAGATCTCCGTGCACGCACCCGCGGCGGGCCGCATCGCCTCGGTGCCGGTGAAGCCCGGCCAGACGCTGCGCGCGGGCGACGTGGTGGCGTTGCTCCGGCCGGGCTAGCGCGGCTACAGCCGCGCTTAGTCCTTGGGATCGGCCGGTGGGACGAGCGGAGTGGGCGTCTCGACTTCTTTCTCCACCCGCTGCCGGCCTTGATGATCAATTGACGCGTTTTGCCTTAACATCCGATCGATCTTCATCCTCACGCGGCGTGCCGCCAGCAATCCCAGGACCGCCTGAACCGTTCCCGAGAAGTTGCGATCGCCGATGGAGAACGAGTAACGCCAGGTGCCGGCGGTCTCGCCTTCAATGATCGTGTAATGAATTGAACGATGAATGCCGCTATGCTGGGCAGGTGTTTGTCCAACCACGACCTAGCTCATATGGCTGTTCGCTTGGGCACCAATCGCCTGTCCCAGCGAATTTGCATGCTTGACCAAGCCCATGACGCGTTCGCCCCTGCGCAGGCCCATTGGAAGCTGACTGCCGTCGTTTCAAGGCAGAAATGGAGTGGCCGCGGAGCAATCGGCTAGACGATTTGCTCCCGTTGCGTCTTGTGATCCTGGGTCGTTAAATTGCGAGATGGTGTCAGACCGGATGCCTCGTACCCATGAGCTCGTTTGACATAGGTCAAAATACGATCCCGGAAGCTCCCGACGTTGAGCCACGAACACAGTTCGGTGCCGAATGAAAGCCGCCACACGCGTTGCTAGCGCCTTGCCGTCGATACCGAGCTCTGCCGGGGGAATCGCGCGTCTCGCATGTGCCCGGCTGCGCGATGCGCAGGTTGATCCGGTCCCGATCGTGTCAGCTGCAGGCCTGGAAATCGACGACGTCGAGGACCACAAGCGCCGCATCGATGCACGAGCGCAGGTCAGGCTGCTCGAACTCGCCGCAAGGGAATTGCAGGACGACTGCTTCGGACTCCATCTGGCTCAAGGCTTCGAGCTGGGCGAGATCGGGCTTCTGTACTACGTCATGGCTTCATCGGAGCATCTCGTTGACGCCTTGCAAATCGGCGGACGCTACTGCGCGATCAACAACGAGGGTGTGCGGTTGCGAAGCTCTCTGGATCGCGGCTTCGCCATCGGGTTCGAATATGTCAACATCGATCGGTCGTCGGATCGTCACCATGCGGAATTCTGGCTGGTTGCGCTGATCCGTATTTGCCGCGCACTGACTGACGGCAGGCTGGTCCCAAAGCAAATCAAGTTGAAGCACTCCAGACGAGAAACGCCGTCGGATGTGCGATCTCTTCTTGGATGCGAGATCGAATTTGCAGCGGACAGCGACGAGCTTTTGTTTCCGTCCCGGATCGGCGCATTGCCTGTCGTGGGGGCCGATTTGCATCTCAACAGGATGTTGCTTCAATATGCCGACGAAGCGCTTCTTAACCGGGCACCGAGACGAAGCAGCGTGCAGTCACGCGTCGAAGGACACATCGCCCAGTTGCTTCCGCACGGCAAAGCCAATGCCGAGGCGGTCGCGCGTCGTCTTGGCATGAGCCGGAGAACTCTCGCTCGCGCATTGTCGTCGGAGGGGGTGGACTTCTCAGACGTTCTCAAGGCGTTTCGAATTGCCCTTGCCCGCCATTACCTCGAAGATGAGGAGCTGCCGATTTCCAAGATCGCATGGCTATTGGGCTACAGCGAGGTCTCTTCCTTCACGCATGCGTTCGTCCGCTGGACCGGCCTCACGCCGAGGGCCTATCGCAGCTCGAATGGCGATCGGTGATGGGCTGACACCAGCTCTCAACTAGCTGGCACAGACGAGCAAGACCTGGCGGAGCGTACTCCGCTAGGGCAGTCCGATGCAGTCGAACCTCTTGTCCCAGCTCGCGTGTCGCTGTCGCCGCGCTTCGACCGTGGTTTTCGGCCCCATGACCGGGGACGACTGGCTATTCCTGGCTTCGATAATTTGTTTCCACAGTCTCTTGGTCGCGCTGGTCTGGGTCGTGTTCGCGAACTGACTGATGGCGCTGCTACGTCGACGTTCGATTGCTTCGTCGATCGCCGTCACCCGCCTCACACCTCGAGCCATTCCTCGCGAACGGCGGCATTGCTCTTGAGCTGGTCGGGGGTGCCTTCGAACACCACGCGGCCGTGGCCCATGATGTAGACCCGGTTCGAGATCTTCATCGCGATCGACAGCTTCTGCTCGACGAGGAGAATCGCAACGCCGGCTTTCGCGATCCGCGCGATCAATTCGCCGACCTGCTGCACGATCAGCGGCGCCAGGCCTTCGGTCGGCTCGTCGATCATCATCAATTCGGGGTCGCCGAGCAGCGTGCGGCAGGTGGTCAGCATCTGCTTCTCGCCGCCTGACAGCACGCCCGCCGGCGTGTCGGCGCGCGCGGCGAGGTTCGGGAACATGTCGAGCATCTCCTGCAGCCGCCACTTGCCGGGGCGGCGCGGGTCCTTGATGCCGAGGATCAGGTTCTGGCGAACCGTCAGGCTCGGGAAGATGTCGCGATGCTCCGGCACATAACCGAGGCCGAGGCGTGCGATCTTGTGGCTCGGCAGGCCCGCGATATCCTGGCCCTTGAAGCGGATGGTGCCCTGCGGCGGCACCTCGCCCATGATCGCCTTGACGGTGGTGGAGCGGCCGACGCCGTTGCGCCCCAATAGGCTGACGACCTCGCCGGCGGCGATGTCGAGATCGACGCCCTGCAGGATGTGGCTCTTGCCGTAATAGGCGTGAAGATTCCTGACCTCGAGCATCAGTCGACCTCCTCGCCGAGATAGGCTTCCTTGACCTTCGGGTTGCCGCGGATCTCCTCCGGCGTGCCGGAGGCGATGATGTGGCCGTAGACCAAGACCGAGATGCGGTCGGCGAGGCCGAACACCACGCTCATGTCGTGCTCGACGATCACGAGCGTGCGCCCCTCGGTGAGGCGGCGGATCAGCGCGACGGCGCGCTCGGTCTCGGCGTGGCTCATGCCCGCGGTCGGTTCGTCCAGCATGATGACGCTGGCGCCGCCCGCGATCGTGATGCCGATCTCGAGCTCGCGCTGCTCGGCATAGGTCAAGAGGCCCGCCGGCACGTCGCGGCGGTGGCTGAGATGGATGTCGTCGAGGATCTGCGCGGTGCGCTGCTTCACCTCGGGCAGATTGTCGACGTTCTTCCAGAACGCGTAGCGGTGGCCAGTCGCCCACAGCACGGCGCAGCGGACGTTCTCCCACACCGTCATGCGGGCGAACACGTTGGTGACCTGGAACGAGCGCGACAGCCCGCGCCGGTTGATCTCGAAGGGCCGCAAGCCCGAGGTCACCTCGCCGTTGAGGCGGATCTCGCCGGAGGTCGGCTTGATGTGGCCGCTGATCAGGTTGAACGTCGTCGACTTGCCGGCGCCGTTGGGGCCGATGATGGCGTGACGTTCGCCCTTGGCGACGCTCAGGTTGAGATCGCGGATGATGGCGACATTGCCGAAGCTCTTCTCGACGGCGTTGACTTGGATGGCAGCGGTCATGCGAGATACCCCCGGTCACGGGCCACCGTCGCGGCGCGGTCCCAGGCTTCCGCAACGCGCCGCCAGGTGATGCGCGCGACCAGGAAGCCGCCGACGAGCAGGACCGCCGCGGCCGCCCAGGTCGTCGGCGCCGTGGCGACGAAGGGAACGCCGAGCAGGTTGATCACATCGCCGCCCGAGAAGCGCGCAACGGTTTCGATGGTCAGGATGATGCCGAGCGCCAGCGCCAGCGTCGGGATCGTCGCGACCAGATAGGACGGGATCACGGTGCCGAGGGTTCCGGCGCGGATCAGCGGGCGGTGCTTCATCAGGATGCCGGCGATGCCGCCGGGTGCGAACATCACGATGCCGATGAAGATGATGCCGAAATAGAGCTGCCAGACCGAGGTGACGCTGGTCAGCCCGAGCTGCAGATAGGTCACCAGGATGGCGCCGAGGATCGGACCGAAGAAATAGGCGGTGCCGCCGATGAACGCGGAGAACAGCACGAGGCCCGACTGCGTCGCGCCGAGATAGGCCGAGTTGGCGATCTCGAAATTGATCGCGGCGAGTCCGCCGGCGATGCCGGCGAAGAAGCCGGCGAACATGTAGGCGAGATAGCGCACCACATGCGGATCGTAGCCGATGAACTCGACGCGCTCCGGATTGTCGCGCACCGCGTTGCAGATCCGCCCGAGCGGCGTGCGGGTCAGCGCATACATCGCGATCGCCGACACCATCACCCAGAACGCGATCAGGTAATAGACCTGGATCTGCGGCCCGAAGGTCCAGCCGAACATCGGCATCAGCGAGGTGCGGTCGGTGGTGATGCCGGATTCGCCGCCGAACACGCTACGCAGGATCAGCGACGACGAGGCGACCAGCTCGCCGATGCCAAGCGAGATCATCGCGAACACGGTGCCGGCGCGCTTGGTCATCACCCAGCCGACGAGGAGGGCGAACGCCATGCCGCCGATGCCGCCGACCAGCGGGATCACCGGCAGCGGGATCGGCCAGTTGTGGCTCGCGACCGCGTTCATGACATGCACGGCGAGGAAACCGCCGAGGCCGTACTGCACCGCGTGTCCGAACGACAGCAGCCCGGTCTGGCCGAGCAGGATGTTGTAGGACAGCGCAAAGATGATCGCGATGCCGATCAGGCTGAAGGAGGTCAGCGAGCCGCCGGTGCCGAACACCAGCGGCAGCACGACCAGCGCGACCGCGGCGAGCAGCCAGACACCATAGAAGCTCAAGGCGCTGCCGGGCTCCTGCTTGGCCGCAGCGATGGAGGGCGTGGAAGCGTTGCTCATGACTCGCGCGTCCCCAATAGGCCCATGGGGCGGAAGATCAGGACCAGCACCAGCAGCACATAAGGCAGGATCGGCGCGATCTGCGCGATCGTGACGTTCCAGATGTCCGTGAGCGGCGAGGGGCCGAGGCTCGGATCGAGCGGGCCGAACACGCTGGCGAGCGAGCCGTTCAAAGCAACTGCAAAGGTCTGGATCAAGCCGATCAGGAGCGAAGCGATGAAGGCGCCGGGCAGCGAGCCGAGGCCGCCGAACACGATGACGACGAACAGGATCGGGCCGAGCAGCGCGGCCATGTCGGACTGCGTCACCAGCGAGGGACCGGCGATGACGCCGGCGAGACCCGCAAGGGCACTGCCGACGCCGAACACCAGCATGAACACGCGTCCGACATTGTGGCCGAGATGGCCGACCATGCTCGGATGGGTCAGCGCGGCCTGCACGATCAGGCCGACGCGCGTCTTCTTCAAGGTGACCAGCAGCGCGATGAAGATCACGACCGAGATCACCAGCATGAAGATCTTGTAGGCGGGGTAATTGGTGGAGAACACGGTGAAGGCCGGGAAGTCGAGCGCCGCCGGGACGCGGTAGTCGACCGGGCTCTTGCCCCAGATCATCGAGACGATCTCTTCGATCGCGAAGGCTAAACCAAAGGTCAGCAGCAGTTCGGCGACATGGCCGTGCTTGTGGGTGTTGCGCAGACCGTAGCGCTCGACCGCCATGCCGACCGCGCCGACCAGCAGCGGCGCCAGCACCAGGGCCGGCCAGAATCCGATCCAGCGGGTGAGCTGAAAGCCGAAGAACGCGCCGAGCATGTAGAAGCTGGCATGCGCGAAGTTCAGCACGCCCATCATGCTGAAGATGACGGTGAGCCCGCTGGACAACAGGAACAGCAGCATGCCGAACAGGACGCCGTTGAGCGTCGAGATGACGATCAGCTCAGCCACGGCGCACTCGCTTGAGACTGGAACGGTTCACGTGAGTAAAGCCTGTCGAGTGAAAGGAACTTACCCGTCATTCCGGGGCGCGCGCGTCAGCGGGCGAACCCGGAATCTCGAGATTCCGGGTCTGGTGCTTGCGCACCATCCCGGAATGACTGATGTGGCCGATCAGGGCCGCTTCATGTTGCAGGTGGTCGGAAGCATCGTCTGCGCGGTGTCGATCTTGGACACGATGCGCCAGCCCCAGCCGGTGTTTTCCTCGTCGAACGGCTCCTTGGTCTTGTCGGCCAGCGCGCCGAACGAGGAGATGTAGATCGGCTGGAAGAACTGGTGGTCGTCCTTGCGGATGAAGCCCTCGCCGCCGTCGAACACTTCGAACTTCATGCCTTCGAGTGCGGCCGCGACCTTCACCGGATCGATCGAATTGGCCTTCTCGGCGGCCGCCTTGAACATCCGCATCTCGTTGACCGCGCGCGGATACCAGACGGAAATGCCGGTCTTGGCGCGGAAGTCCTTCTCGAAATCCATCGCCGCCTTGTTGCCGGAGTTCGGGACGCCTTCGCTGATCTGGAACACCTGGCCCTCGAGGCCGGCCTGCTTGACTGCGGTCGGTCCGCCGGCGCCGCCGGCATAATAGGTGTACCAGTTGACCTTGAGGCCGGCGTCAGCCGCCGCCTTCAGCAGCAGCGCGAAGTCCTGGCCCCAGTTGCCGGTCACGACGGTGTCGGCGCCGGACGCCTTGATCTTGGCGATGTAGGGCGAGAAGTCGGTGACTTTGAGCATCGGGTGCAGTTCGTCGCCGACGACCTGGATATCCGGCCGCTTTTCGCCCAGCATCTTGCGCGCCGTGGTGCGCACCGACTGGCCGAACGAATAGTCCATGTTGATCAGGTAGACCTTCTTGATGGACGGCTGGCCCTTCATGTAGTTGGTCAGCGCTTCCATCTTGATGTCCGAGTTTGCATCCCAGCGGAAGTGCCAGTAGCTGCACTTCTCGTTGGTCATCGCCGGATCGACCGCGGCGTAGTTGAAGTAGAGCACTTCCTTGCCAGGGTTGCGCGAATTGTGCTTGGTGACGAAGTCTTCCAGCGCCGCGCCGACCGACGAGCCGTTGCCCTGGGTGATGTAGTGGACGCCGGCGTCGACCGCCTTCTGCGCCTGCACCAAGCTTTCCTGCGGATTGGTCTTGTTGTCGAGTGGGACGATCTCGACCTTGTGGCCGAGGATGCCGCCCTTGGCGTTCAACTCGTCGGCGAGATACTGAAACGTCTTCAGGCCGCCTTCGCCAACGCTGGCGCCGCCGCCGGAGAGCGGATCGATATAGCCGATCTTGATGGATTCCTGCGCGGACGCCGCGCCTCCCAACACCGTCAGCGCTGCCGCGGCGGCAACGATCAGCCTATGCATCCTGCGTTCTCCCTTGCTCGTGTTTCTTGATCTTTAGCGATCGAGGCCGTCTCATAACCCCAATCGCCGAGCCTTCGCAACTTTCGCTTTGAATACTGCGTCAAGTTTTAGCAGAAGGTATTATGATGTTATAGGCCATATGTCGCCGGAATCGGGCGCAGTTTTGAATTACAGGTAAACTTTTGGATGGGGCTCACGCTTATTCTCGGTTCCGAACCGGCGTCGTCCGTCTCCAAAACCTCCCCTTGAAAAGGGGAGGTCGCTTCGCTCGTTAGAGCGAAGCGGGTGGGGATCGGCTGTCTCCACTTGGAGCGTCGCCTGCGGCTGACCCCCATCCCGACCTTCCCCCTTTCAGGCAGGGGTGTCCGGGGAATGATTCACTGTGTCGCGGTGCATGCTCGGCAGGACCGAGGCAAATCGGTCTTTTCTGGTTGTCGAGACACAGAGGGCCGAGCATGCGATATCGCGGTAGCATTTTTGGAAGGCTGCTTGAACCGATCAATCGACGGCAGTTTCAGACGGTTGTGGATCGTCTGGACGGGGATGCCTACGACAAGTCGTTCAGGAGCTGGGATCATCTGGTGGCGCTGATCTATGCCCAGCTTAGCGGCAACAGCAGTCTGCGCGGGGTGGTGACTGGCTTCAACGCCAATTCGCAGCATCACTATCACTTGGGAACCGGCAAGCTGTCGCGCTCGACGTTGTCCGATGCCAATGCCCGCCGTCCGATCGGCATTTTCGCGCAAACCTTTGCGGCGCTGTCGGCGATGGCGCGTCGCCAGCTGCGGAGTGAAGGCATGGAGATGGTGCGTCTGATCGACGCCAGTCCGATCCCGCTCGGCAAGGTCTGCAGTTGGGCGACGTGGAACGGCCGCATCCGCGGCATGAAGCTGCATGTCGTCTACGACCCAAGGAGCGATGTCCCGACCTGCGTCGAGATGACGGCCGCGAACGTCAATGACATCGAGATCGGCCGACAGACCCCAATCCAGCCCGCCACCACCTATGTGTTTGACAAGGGCTATTGCCGTTTCGACTGGTGGCAGAAGATCAATGATAGCAAGGCTTTCTTCGTTACCCGGGCGAAGACGAGCATCCGTCTTCGCTCGCTCAGGCATCGCGCCATCCGCAAGCGTAACGGGGATGGCTTCGAAATCCTTGCCGATGACGAGGTGAAGCTCACCAGCAAGGTCGATTCGCGCCTTCCAATCCCGCTCCGCCGCATCAAGATCAGACGCGAGAAAGGCGGCAAGATCACACTCCTGACCAACGACCTTGCCCGTAGCGCCGTCGAGATCGCCGCCCTCTACAAGAGCCGATGGCAAATCGAGCTGCTGTTCCGCTGGATCAAGCAGCATCTCGATATTCGCAAGTTCCTCGGCGCCAACGACAACGCGATCCGCCTTCAGGTGCTCGCTGCGATGATTGCCTACCTGCTGCTGCGCATCGCCGCTCACTCCAACTGCATCAAAATGCTCCCGCTCAGGTTCGCCGAACTCGTCGGCCAGCTCCTGCTCACGCGTCGATCCCTCGCTGCCATCGACAAACCTCCGCCCATCAACCCCAGCCGTCGGAAATCAACCATCTCACCTGACCAGATGGAGCTCCGCTATGCCTGAATTTCCCCGGACACCCCTGCCTTTCAGGGGGAAGGGGAAACCGAGATCGCTACCGTGGCGGATCTAGCCTGGATGTCGGCGCGGCTTGAGGCCCGCGAGGAACAGCCGCGCGAAATGATCGGCGATCTCGGCTGGAGACCAGTCACGCCTGGTCTTGAACCAGATCGGATACCAGTGGCCCATTCCGGTGAGAATGCGCTCCGCGAAATAGGTATCGATGCGGCGGAAACGGCCCTCGTCGACCCAGCGCTGATAGCTGTTCTGGTCTTGTCGGATCGTCGCCAGCACGTCTCCGACATAGGCTTTTCGGTCTGCGTCGTTGAGATAGTTGATGTTGTGGTAGGTCGCCTTTGGGCCGCAGGGCGTGTCGTGCAGCATCAACAGCAGGCGAATTCGCTGAACGATGTGATCGAATGCTCCAAGGCTGTGCTCTTGCAGATGCTCGCGAATGCTGACCTCGCCGGCGAGCCCGCGTCGCAGGCAGGCCAGCAGCAGGCTCTCTTTTTCACTGAAGTGATAGTAGATGCCGGCGCGCGTCATGCCCGCATCCACGGCGATGCTCTCGAGCGACGTGCCCGAGGCGCCCCTTCGGTTGAAACTGTCGGAAGCAATCGACAGCATCCTGTCGAACTTGGCGGCCCGCTTGTTCAACGCTGCGCGAGCCTCGAGAAAAGGGGCGAGGCTGAGCGGCTCGGGCATTTTGGGGAGCGCGATCTCGCGCCGGTAGACGCCATGCGTGATGATGTCGTCGATGGCATCGATCGCCTGTTGCCGCGTGTAGTAGTCGCGTTCGGACAGCCAGAACGGAACCCAGTCGAGGATGGAGATCAGCGCCACCGCCGTGAGCAGCGGCTCGTCGCAGGCGATCGAGCCGTCCGCCACGCCCCGATCGAGGATGTCCGCCAGCAGCGCGGCGTTCTGCCAGCGCTTGGCATGGACCTCGCTGCTGTAGGGCGCGGCCAGCGCATCGATATCGCTGAACAGGATCATGCGCTGGCCTTCGGGCCTCAGCCTGCCGCGCACGAAGCGCCTGATGATCTCGAGCCCGTCGATGCCGGGCTCGGCGGCCGCCTCGATCTCGTGGCGATAGATCGCAAGGCCGCGCAGATAGCAGTGGAAGATCAGATCTTCCTTGTCGCGGAAATAGTGATACAGCGCGCCCGGCACGGCCTGCACCGATGCTGCGACCTGCTCCATCGTCACGTTGGCATAGGAGTGGCGGGCAAACAGCCGGGAAGCTGAGACGAGGATTTCTTCAGCCCGATCCGTCGGGTCGGCGGCGACTTGCAAGCTCGAATGCCCTTCTTAACCGCGGAACGAAAGTCCGCACGCGAGATAATCCCCTTGGCAGCCGCTTGTCGATCTGCGATAGACGGTGGCATACCATACACCAGCGGTCTTGATTGTCTGGTGATTTGGCGACCGTCGGCCCGTGGATGCGGGACGGCCAATATCGACCGGGCATCGGTTCGGCAGCAGCTTCGGACAGGATTTTGGAGAGCAAGCCTTTCGCGAGAAGGGCTATTGGAGAGAGCATGGCGCGCAACATTCTGATTTTGGGAGCTTCCTACGGCTCCCTGCTGGGGACCAAGCTGCTGATGGCGGGTCACAACGTCTCCCTGGTGTGCCGGAAGAACACCGCCGACCTGATCAACCGCGAAGGCACCGAGGTGCGGATCAAGCTGCGCGACGAGAAGGAGCACCGCTCGATCTTCTCGCGCGATCTGCCGGGCAAGCTCGATGCCGTCACGCCCGCCGATGTCGACGTGTCGCGCTACGACATGGTCGGCCTTGCGATGCAGGAGCCGCAATACACCAACCACACGGTTCGCGTGCTGATGATCAAGATCGCGGCGGCGAAGCTGCCCTGCCTGTCGATCATGAACATGCCGCCGTTGCCGTATCTGAAGCGGATCCCCGCACTCGCCGGCATGGACCTCGAGGAGGCCTACACCAACGCGCAGGTGTGGGAGCGCTTCGAGCCGGGCCTCGTCACGCTGTGCTCGCCCGATCCGCAGGCCTTCCGTCCGCCGGAGGAGAAGGCCAATGTGCTGCATGTCGGCCTGCCGACCAACTTCAAGGCCTCCGCCTTCGCCGACGACAAGCACAACAAGGTGCTGCGCGAGCTCGAAGCCGACATCGACGCGGTGACGCTCGACGGCCAAGACGTTCCGGTGAAGCTGAAGGTGTTCGATTCGCTGTTCGTGCCGCTGGCGAAGTGGTCGATGCTGCTGACCGGCAACTATCGCTGCATCACGCCGACGGAGCCGCAATCGATCCGCGATGCCGTGCACGGCGACCTGACGCGCTCGCAGGCGATCTATGATCATGTCGACGCCATCGCGCGCAAGCTCGGCGCCGATCCCGCGGATCAGGTGCCGTTCGCGAAATACGCCAAGGCCGCGGAAAGCCTGCTCAAGCCGTCATCGGCGGCCCGCGCGGTCGCCGCCGGCGCGCCCTTCATAGAACGCGTCGACCTGCTGGTGAAGCTGATCTCGCATCAGCTCGGCACGCCGAGCGCCGAGATCGACCGCACGGTCGAGACCGTCGATCAGAAGCTGAACGAGAAGATCGTGCAGGGCGGCTCCGGCGCGGAGTAACCGAATGCGTTGACGGCGGGGGCAGGAACGCCCTCGCCATGCATCGGCGATCTGCAATGCACGCAATCGCGGTTGCCGGACGCATGGCTCGACCTGTCCAGATGGAGTAGACTCGCCCAGCTGCGGTTGGGAGCAACGGACATGCCGAGCAAATCGCTTCCTCTCCTTGCAATCTACGGCGACCTCGATCGCGCACGCGACATCATGCGCGCCTGGCAGCCGCTCGATCACCTCTCCCCCGAAGACGCCGAGATCGTCGTGAAGGCGATCGCCGAAGGCATCGCGCGCGGGCGCCGGCACGGGATCGAGATGGGACAGTGTCATCAGGCGGCGTAAAGTCGCTAGCCCTCATGCGTCACGGCCAAAATCGTCACCGAACGCGTCTGCTGGCTCGGCGTCTGAAAATCGATCGTCTGGCCGACCGACAATCCGATCAGCGCCGCACCGACCGGCGTCAGCACCGAGATGCGCCGCAGCGCGATGTCGGCTTCGTGCGGATAGACGAGCACGACCTCCCTGACGTCGCCGGTCTCGTCGTCGCGGTAGCGCACAAGCGAGCCCATGCGGACCACGTCATGCAGATCGGCATCGTCGGCGACCAGCTGGGCGCGGTCCGTCTCGCGTGCGAGGAACTGGGCGACGCGGGGAAACACCGCCATGCTGGAATCGGCCAGCGTACTGAGGCGATGCGCCTCGCTCGCGGTGATCACGATCGGCGGCAATGCCGGGGCGGTAAAGCTGTTCTGAATGGTTCGGGTCATGTGGGTTGATCTTTGCGGTTGATCGGAGGCGCACGAGCGCCGGCGCGCGGACATCTCGCGACGCGACGGACTGAAATGATTTGGTGACGTAGAGGAATCCGGACGGCGCGCGATCGCCGGCCGGCTAATTGCCTGCGTGCAGACGTCCGGCGCGCAATTCGCGGCGCGCAATACGGGTGTCGATGCGGAGCGTGTCGATCATGGCATGATCAACATAGCCGCTGGCGACGTCGCATCCATTGCGGCGAAAGCGCGCACATCGCCGCGTGGAACGAGACGCCATCGCCGCAAGCAGAGCGTCAGGGCTGTCCGATGCCGGACAGGCCGAGCACCGCGCCGGCGGCGAGCGCGACAAGCGGATGGATGCGCGTCGTGGTGGTGGCGATCGCGACGCCAGTCGCGATCAGGATGGTGCCCCAGCTCGAGGCCGATGCGTGGGTGATGACGATGGCGCTGGCCGTGACGAGCCCGGCGGTGACCGGAACCAGCCCCGCCTGCACGGTGCGGCGCCAGGGCCGGTCCTTGAAGCGTTCCCAGAGCCGCAGCGCGAAGCCTGTCACCAGCGACGACGGCCCGAACTTGGCGAGCGATGTCACCAGCACGCCGGAGAAGCCCGCGACATGCCAGCCGACCAGCGGCACCACCATCATGTTCGGCCCGGGTGCCGCCTGCGCCAGCGCGAACAGCGCGCCGAATTCCTGCGCCGTCATCCAGTGATGGACGTCGACCACCTGACGCTGCATCTCCGGCAGGATGGTGTTGCCGCCGCCGAAGGCGAGCAGCGAGAGCTCGGCGAAGATCAGCGCGAGCGTGACGAGGGTTGCGCTCATGATGCCTGCCTCGACCTGAGGACAATGCTGAGCGGCGCCAGCGTCAACAGGGTCGGCAGCAGCGGCAATCTGAACACGGCAATAGCGAGCACGCACAGCGCGCCGATGAAGAAGCTGAGCACATCGCGCCGCAGCGGCCAGGCGATCTTGATCGCCGTGGAAATCAGGAGCCCGGCCGCCGCGGCGGCGAGACCGCCGAACAGATGACGGACGACCGGGTCGTCGGCGAAGCGGCCATAGATCACACCAAGGCCGATCACGACCGCGGTCGGCACCGCTATCAGGCCGAGGATCGCTGCGAACGCGCCGGGAATGCCGCGAAACTTCAGCCCGACCGCGACCGACATGTTGATGATGTTGCCTCCGGGCAGGAACTGGCACAGCCCGAGCAGGTCGGTGAACTCCGCGCCGGTGAGCCAGCCGCGCTTCTCCACCATCATGTGGCGCGCCAGCGGCAGCACGCCGCCGAAGCCGGTCAGTCCGAGGATGAAGAAGCCCGTGAACAACTCGCCGACGTCAGGTGCGTGATGCTTAGTGGTTTGCGCGGCGGGGATGGCGTCCATCGGCGGGGCGGCTCCGGTTCGATTTGTTCTTGAGCCGACTCTAGTTGGCCGCGTGACAAATTTCCAATATATGGATACGGGAATTCGCATATCTGTTGCATATGGATCGCCCGATGATCGAACTGCGCCATCTCCGCTATGCCGTCGCGGTCGCCGAGGAAGGCCATATCACCCGCGCCGCCGCGCGGCTCGGCATCCAGCAGCCGCCGCTGAGCCAGCAGATCCGCGCGCTGGAAGCCGCGATCGGCGCGCCGCTGTTTCGCCGGCAGCCGCGCGGGGTCGAGCTGACCGCGGCCGGCCGTGCCTTCGTCGGCAAGGCGCGCGCGATCCTACGCGACGCCGACCTCGCGGTGGAGGCCGCGCGCCGCGCGAGCCGCGGCCAGGAGGGCCAGCTTGCGATCGGCTTCACCTCTTCGGCCGCCTTCCATCCTTTCGTCACCGGCGTGATGCGCGAAATGCGCGAGCGCGCGCCGGCGATCACGCTGTCGCTCGAGGAGGCCTCGACCGGCGAGCTGATCGCAGCCGTCGAGGCCGACCGGCTCGATGCCGCATTCGTGCGCGCGCCGAGCGAGCGGCTGGAGAACCTCACGATCACGCATCTGCTCGACGAGGAGATGGTGGTCGCGTTACCCGACCATCATCCGCGCGCCCGCAAGGATACGCGGCGGCGGATTTCGCTGGCCTCGCTCGCCGACGAGCCGCTGATCCTCTACCGCCGTCCGACCGGGCCCGGCCTCTATGACAGCATCATTGCGGCCTGTCGTGCCGCGGGCTTCAGCCCGAAAGTGGCGCAGGAGGCGACGCGGATGGTGTCGACGCTCAGCCTGGTCGCGGCGGGGCTCGGCATTTCGATCGTGCCGGAATCGATGGCGCGGCTCGAGACCGCCGGCGTCTCCTATCTCCGCCTCGACCGCGCCACCGGCCTCGTCGCGCCGCTGGCGCTGGCGCGCAAGAAGGGCCCCGCCGCCGGCACGCTTGGCCGTCTGCTCGGGATCGTGACGCGACGGGTGAAGGACCGTGCCGGCGGCTAGTGGAGTCTGCGCGACGAGGCTGAACGTCGCCGCTGCCGCTGGTGGCGCGGAATGTGGGGAGTTTGGCGAACGCGCATATCCGGGCGCGGTTAGACAGCTCCATCAAACTCGATTGCCGGCGCACGGATCGCAACAGCCTGGTTGCGACCGGAGGCTTCGGGTTCAATCAACACCGCGAAAGGCATTTCCAATGGCGCGTTTTCCTGTCCATACGCTCGAGTCTGCCCCCGAAGCCTCGAGGCCTACTTTGCGCGAGGTCGAGGCGCGGTTTGGCATGATCCCGAACCTTGCGGCGGCGATGGCGACCTCGCCCGTGCTGATCCAGAGCTTCATCGGCATCTTCGACAAGGTTCACGGCGGCAGCTTCACCGAGCAGCAGATCCAGACCGTGCTGCTCACCGACGCGGTGACCAATGGCTGCGCCTGGGCGGTCGCGCTGCATTCCGCGCTCGGCTTGCAGGCCGGCCTCGATCCGGCCGATGTCGATGCGCTGCGTGCCGGCCGCTCGCCTGCCGACAAGACGCTCGGCGCGCTCTCGACGCTGGCGCGGTCGCTGATCGAGAAGCGCGGGCGGCTCGACGACGAGGAGATCGAACGATTCCTGGCAGCCGGGTTCTACAAGGACCTCGTGCTTGAGGTGATCACCATCGTGGCGGCCTCGACCATCACCAACTACACCGGCAGCGTCACCAATCCGCCGCTGGAGGCGGCGTTGCAGGGATATGCCTGGAACGGCTGAGACGGTCTCGCCTAGCGTCAATCATTGCACGTCGACCGCGCGGCCGGCCGTGCACGTCAGAGCGCAAACCTGGCGCGATAGTCCTGCGGCGTGGTCGACAGCAGGCGCAGGAAGCTGCGCCGCATCGTTTCCTCGGACCCGAAGCCGCAGCGCTGTGAGATGCGCTTGATCGGCAGGCGCGTTTCCGAGAGCAGATGCCGCGCGCCCTCGACCCGGAGCCGCTCGATTGCGCGTGCCGGCGTCAAGCCGGTCGCTTCGGCGTAATGGCGGCTGAAGCTGCGCTCGCTCATGCCGGCCTGTTTCGCCAGCGTCGACAGCGAGAGGTCGCCGGCCAGATGGTTGCTGATCCAGTCGTGCAGCGCGCTGAACCTGTCGTCGGTGGCTTGCAGCGACAGGATTTCGCTGAATTGCGCCTGTCCGCCCGGCCGCTTGAAGAACACCACGAGATAGCGGGCGACGGCAAGCGCCGCCGTGCGGCCGAGATCCTCCTCCAGCAGCGCCAGCGCCAGATCGATGCCGGAGGTGACGCCGGCCGACGTCCAGAACGAACCGTCGCGCACGAAGATCGGATCGGGCTCGACGCGGACATCGGGAAAACGCTCGGCGAGTTCTGCGCAAAATCCCCAATGGGTCGCGGCACGCCGGCCATCGAGCACGCCCGATGCGGCGAGCAGGAACGCGCCGGTGCAGACCGATGCGGTGCGGCGCGCCTGCCCGGCGCGTTCGCGCACCCAGTCCACCAGGACGGCATCGGCCGCCGCGGCGTTGACGCCGTCGCCGCCCGGAATCACCAGCGTGTCGACCGGGCTGCCGATCGCGGGCAGCGGATGCACCGCGAGCCCGACGCCGGCGGACGACTCGACGTGTGAGCCATCCTTTGCAACGACGCGGACTTCATATGGCTCGGCGTTGCCTGCCTTGGCCGCCAGCGCATTGGCGGACGCGAACACCTGCAATGGCCCGGTGACGTCAAGCAACTGCACGGCCGGATAGGCCAGCACTTCGATCGAGCGGCGGCGGTTTGGCGAAAAACGTGGGCTGGTTGGCGTCATCGCCGAAACCTGCCGCGCTAGATTCGCTTTGTCCATAGCGCAAGGAAAGTTCGAGGGAAGTTCGATGATCGCTCACGATGTTCATCTGCAGATCGGTTCGCTGCTGTTCGAAGGCGTCGACCAAATCGATTTGACCGGGCCGTTCGAGGTGCTGTCGCGGATTCCGAATTCGACCTACCGCATCTACGGCAAGACCGCCGATCCCGTCCGCGACATCAAGGGATTGCGGCTGACACCGGATGCGACGCTGGCCGATGCGCCGCCGCTCGACGTGCTGCATGTGCCGGGCGGCTTTGGTCAGCAAGCCCTGATGGAGGACACGGAGGTGCTCGGCTGGATCAACCGGCAGGCGGCGGGGGCGTGCCGCATCTTCTCGGTCTGCACCGGCGCGCTGATCTGCGGAGCGGCCGGCCTGCTGAAGGGACGCAGGGCGACGACGCATTGGGCGTCGTTTCATCTGCTGCCGTTGTTCGGCGCTACGCCTGTGAACCAGCGCGTGGTGGTGGACGGAAGCTTCGTCTTTGCCGCCGGAGTCACGGCAGGCATCGATGGCGCATTGCGGCTCGCGGCTGAACTGCGCGGCGACGATGCCGCGCGCGCGATCCAGCTCTATATGGTGTATGCGCCGGAGCCGCCGTTCGACAGCGGCACGCCGGAGACCGCGCCACCCGAAATCCTGCAGCAGTCGCGCCAGGCCGTGCGCGCGATCACGGAGCAGCGGGAAGAGACTGCGCGCCGTGTCGCGGCGAGGCTGGGCGTCGCCGTGCAGGGAGATTGAGCGGGACTAATTCCCCGGCTCGAAGCTGCAGTCGGCGCCGCCGCCGGCCTTGTCCTTGATCACTGTTGGATCGAACGTGCAGGACAGCTTCGACAATGCCTCGTAGATCGTGCCGGCGGCGCCGTCGGGCGGCACGCCGGCCAGCGCTACAGTGGCGAAGATCGCGTTGGCTTCGCTGCCCTTCACGGTGTGGGTGTTGCCGCCGAAGGTCAGCGCGCAGGAACGCGAGGTGATGTCGACATTGCTGGCGCGGCAGACCACCTTGTCGGCGGTGACGATGATCTTGCTGGCATAGGAGACATTGCTGTCGCCGTTGAAGAATGCGGCGACCGCCTTCTTCTCCTTGGCCGGCAGCGGCGAGTAGGGCGCCACCACGCCGGCGAGCGCCAGCGCGACCGAGCCCGAGCTGGTCGCAGGCGCAGCCCATGTGGCCGACGAGGCCAGCGACATTGAACATGCGAGGATCGTCAATCGGCCCAGTCTCATTCCCGTCTCCCGGTGCCCGCGCTTTCCGCGGCGCGGAATCGCTAGCATGTCGCGTGACTTCAAGGGGTGACGCCATTCACACGCGATCCCGCAACTTCGCGTGAGGCGCGGATGCGCACAGGGCAGGGCGGCCCCGCGTGGACCCGCTTGCACGATCGCGCCATCGGCGTCACAGTCCGATCCGTGGCAGCGATGCCGCCAACAACGACGACAAGAAGATCAATCCGGGGGAACGCCATGGCGGCCACGCGCATCGACTGCGACATCCATCCCGCGGTGGGGGGAACGCGCACCACGCTGCTGCCCTATCTGAGGGATCACTGGAAGGAACAGGTCGTCAGCCGTGCCATCGACGGGCTCGACCTCAATTCCTATCCGCCGTCGATGCCGCTATCCGGCCGAGCCGACTGGCGGCCGGCCGACGGCAGCAAGCCCGGCAGCGATCTTGCCATGGTGCAGCGCGGCGCATTCGACCAGCTCGGCGCCAGCCACGCGATCTGCAATGTCGTCTATGGCGCGCAGGCGGTGTTCGATTCCTACATGGCCGCGGACTTCTGCAGGGCGATCAACGACTGGATCGCGGCCGAATGGCTTGCCAAGGACACGCGGCTGCGCGCCTCGATCGTGGTGCCGATCCAGGCGCCGGACCTTGCGGTCGAGGAGATCGAGCGCAGGGCCGGCGACAATCGCTTCGTTTCGGTGCTGGTGCCCTCGCAGGGCGAGACGCTGCTCGGCCGGCGGCCTTACTGGCCGATCTATCAGGCCGCGGAGAAATACAAGCTTCCGATCGCGATCCACGCCGGCAGTGCCTACCGGGGCGCGCCGAGCTCGATCGGCTGGCCGTCCTACCGCTACGAATATTATCTCGCCGAGGCGCAGGCGTTCCAGGCGCAGACGTTGAGCCTGATCTATGAGGGCGTGTTCGGGAAGTATCCCGGATTGACCGTCGTGCTGATGGAGTCGGGCGTCAGCTGGCTGCCGGCGTTCATGTGGCGCGCCAACAAGACCTGGCGCGGCGTGCGCGTCGAGGTGCCGTGGGTGGAGCGCGAGCCCGCCGCGATCATCCGCGACCATTTCCGCGTCACCATGCAGCCGTTCGACGCGCCGCTGGACGCAACAGGTGTCGCCGACATCATCGATCAGATCGGCTCCGACAAGATGTTCCTGTTCGCATCCGACTATCCGCACTGGCAGTTCGACGGCGACGATCCGATCCCGCCGCATCTGCCCGACAGCATCATCAAGCGGATGTGCGAAGACAACCCGATTGAAACGTTCCCGCGTTTGAAGCTGAATTCGTAATTCGCGCGCATGATCCGGAAAAGTGGGAACCGGTTTTCCGACAAGAACATGCGCAAACAAGAAGGAGGATCGCATGAGTGACGTCATCGACCGCCCGATGCTCGACCAGGAGAAGACCGCGGCGACGCGGCTGAAGATCATCGACTGCGACATCCATCCGAGCCTTCACGCGCACAGCGACCTCAACGAGTTCTTGCCGAAGCGCTGGCAGCAGCATCTGAAGGAATATGGCAGCCACCTGCGCACGCCCTATATCGGCACCACGCCGTATCCGCGCTCTTCGCCGCTGATCGCGCGGCGCGATGCCTGGCCGCCGACCGGCGGCGTGCCCGGCTCCGATCTCGATTTCATGCGCAAGCAGCACCTCGATCCCTTCGACGTCGAGTTCGGCATCCTGCAGGTGCTCGACCTCTTCATCTTCTCGCAGCAGAATTTGGAATTCGGCGCCGCGATCCAGCGCGCCATCAACGACTGGCAACTGGCGTTCTGGGCGCATCGCGATCCGCGCCTGAAGGCCTCGATCCTGGTCGGGCAGGATGGCTCCGACCTCGGCCTCGCCGAGATCGAGCGCTGCGCCAAATCAGGCGAATACATCCAGATCAATGTCTCGCCGCGCGCCAATGAGCCGCTCGGCCGCCGCCGCTACTGGCCGATCTATGAACGCGCGCAGGAGCTCGACCTGCCGCTCGGCATCCATGTCGGCGGCTATGGCGGCCATGCACCGACCGGCGGCGGCTGGCCGTCCTATTATTGCGAAGAGCATCAGTCGAACGCGCACACGGTGGCCTCGAACCTCACCAGCCTGGTGCTGGAAGGTGTTCCCGAGCGCTTCCCGAAACTGAAGATCGTGTTCATCGAAGGTGGCTTCGGCTGGATTCCCGCGACGATGTGGCGGATGGATCAGCACTTCGAACGCTTCCGCAGCGAGGTGCCGCATCTGAAGCGCCGGCCGAGCGAATATGTGAAGGAGCGTTTCTGGTTCACGACCCAGCCGATCGACGAACCGGATGAAGCCAGGCACCTGCGGCAGCTGATCGAATGGGTCGGCATCGACCGGCTGTTGTTCTCGTCGGACTATCCGCATTGGGACTATGACGACGCGCGCTACGCCTTCAAGACGCCGCTGACGGACGCCGAGCGTCGCAAGATCTTCAATGCCAACGCCCGCGCGGTTTACAAATTCTAGGACACAGATGACCCGTCACATCGTCGCGCGCACCAGTGAGATTCCGGCCGGCGGCAACAAGGTGTTCGGCATCGAGGGCCGCGACATCGTCGTGTTCCATGTCAATGGCGAGTTCTTCGCGCTGCTCAATCGCTGCCCGCATGAAGGCGCGCCGCTGGAGAAGGCGGCCTGCGTCGCGCGCCTGACCTCGCCGGAGCCCGGCATCTATCAGCGCGACCGGGTCGGCGAGATGCTGCGCTGTCCGTGGCACGGCTGGGAATTCGACATGCGCAACGGGCAGTCCTGGTTCGATCCGAAGCGGTTCAGGATCCGCTCCTATCCGGTCGCGGTCGAAAGCCGCGCCGAATTGCAGAAGGGGCCGTATGTCGCCGAGACTTTCCCGGTGCACATCGAAGACAGTTACGTGATCGTTGAGGTCTAGCCGGCGCGTTGGCGCAGGTCACGCGACCGTGCGCGTCGCCGCGGACCTCGTCATGCCCCGGATAAGCCCGGCCATGAAGGATATTGCAGTTTTTGCAATAATGAAGTGCCGTCGACGGCAATTATAATGACCGCTGCAATGGGCCACCTTGAGGTCGCGGTCGGGAATGAACCCGTCCACCACATCAGGAACGGCATATGAAGCTCTATCACTTCGCTCTCTCCGGCCACGCGCATCGCGCGCGCCTGTTTTTGTCCCTGCTGGAAATTCCGCACGAACTGGTCGACGTCGACCTCAAGTCCGCCGCGCAGAAGCGGCCGAAATATCTCGCGCTCAACCCGTTCGGCCAGGTGCCGGTGCTCGACGATGACGGCGTAATCATCCCGGACTCCAACGCGATCCTGGTCTATCTCGCGACCAAGCTCGGCCGCACCGATTGGCTGCCGCAGGATGCAAGGGGCGCTGCCGCGGTCCAGCGCTGGCTGTCGGTTGCTGCCGGCGATCTTGCGTTTGGGCCCGCTGCGGCGCGGCTCATCACCGTGTTCGGCGCGAAGCACAATCCGGACGACGTGATCGCGCGGGCGCATGTTCTGCTGAAGCGGCTCGAAGCCCATCTCGCCGGGCGCGACTGGCTGGTCGGCGCGGCGCCGACGATCGCAGACGTTGCGCTCTACAGCTATCTGTCCAGCGCGCCCGAAGGCAATGTCGATCTCTCCGCCTATGCGCGCGTCAACGCGTGGCTGCGCCGGATCGAGGCGCTGCCGGGCTTCGTGGCCTTCGCCAAGACCCCAGTCGGTCTGGCGGCCGCGTGACCTGCTGACCGGGCGTGCCGTCGGGCGCGCCCGTCCAACCCCCGAAGGGGAGGGCGATACGATGAGCGACAGACGAACCAAGAGCAAGCTCGCGACCTGGCATGCCGGCGAAAAGGCGATCCAGCAGCAGGTTGGTGTCGCCGAGAAGATGGAGGCCGTCGGCCAGCGTGCGGTGCGCGACTTCATGCCCGACCAGCATCGCGATTTCTTCGCGCAGATTCCCTTCATCGTCGTCGGCAGCGTGGACCGAAGCGGCGACGCCTGGGCCTCGCTGCTGGCCGGCCGGCCGGGCTTCATCTCCTCGCCGACGCCGCGCAGCCTCGAGATCGATGCGCGGCCTGACGCCAGCGATCCCGTCAGCGAAGGCATGCGCGCGGGCGATGCGATCGGACTGCTCGGAATCGAACTGCACACGCGGCGCCGCAACCGTGCGAACGGGCTGCTGCGCGCGGCATCAGGCAAGGCGCTCAGCTTCGAGCTCGATCAGAGCTTTGGCAATTGCGCGCAGTATATCCAGCTTCGCGATTTCGCCTTCGTGCGCGCGCCGGACGAACCGTTCACGGGAGAGATCGAGGCAAGCACGGCGCTCGATCAGGCCGCGCGCGACATGATCAGGGCAGCCGACACGTTCTTCGTGGCGTCCTATGCCGAGCGTGAGGACCGTCGTCAGGTCGACGTCTCGCATCGCGGCGGCCGGGCGGGCTTCGTCCGCGTCGCCGACGACGGCACGCTGACGATTCCCGATTTCGCCGGCAATCTGTTCTTCAACACGCTCGGCAACATCCTCGTCAACGGCAAGGCCGGGCTGGTGTTTGTCGATTTCGAAACCGGCGACCTGCTGCAGCTGAGCGGTGACGCTGAGGTGATGCTGGACTCGCCGGAGATCGCGGCGTTTCAGGGTGCCGAGCGGCTGTGGAGCTTCCGTGCCCGCCGCGTGGTGCGCCGGCGCGGCGCGCTGCCGCTGCGCTGGGCGTTCCGGGCCGAAGGCTGGTCGCCGAATTCGCTGATGACCGGCGACTGGGTGCAGACCGCCGACCGAATCCGCGCCGCCGAGCGCGCGACGCAGTGGCGGCCGTTCAAGGTCACTGGGATCGTCGACGAGAGCCGATCGATCCGCTCGTTTCATTTGCAGCCGGACGACGGCGCGGGGTTGCTTCCGCACCGGGCGGGACAGCATTTGCCGATCCGTCTCTCGTTGCCCGGTATCGACAAGCCAGTCATCCGCACCTACACGCTGTCGGTCGCGCCGTCGGACGGCATGTACCGGATCAGCGTGAAGCGCGACGGTGTCGTATCGCAGCATCTCCACGACACCATCCATGTCGGCGACATCATCGAAGCGCGCGCTCCGGCTGGTGGCTTCACGATCGATGCGCGCGAGAAGCGGCCCGCGGTGCTGCTCGCCGGCGGTGTCGGCATCACGCCGCTGCTCGCGATGCTGCGCCACGTGGTCTATGAGGGGCTGCGCACCCGCGGCATCCGGCCGACATTCCTGTTTCAGGCTGCGCATGCGAAACAGGATCGCGCGTTCGGCGACGAATTGCAGCAGCTGGTGGATGCCGCCGGCGGCGCGGTGCGGATCATCCGCGTCCTCGGCGATGTCGACGGTGCCGAGCAGGGCACAGACTACGACGCGGCGGGACGGATCGACATGGCGCTGTTGTCGCGCGTCCTGCCGTTCAACGACTATGACTTCTATCTGTGCGGACCGCCTCAGTTCACCCAATCGCTCTATGACGCCCTGCGCGGCTACAATATTGCCGACGGCAGGATTCACGCCGAAGCCTTCGGTCCTTCGTCGCTGGTACGGACGCCCGACCTCATCACCACAGCGCCGCCGCGCCGGCCACCGGCGACGACGCCGGTCCCGGTCGCCTTCACCACTTCGTTGAAGGAGGCGCGCTGGACGCCGGAGGCGGGGACGCTGCTCGAACTGGCGGAAGCGCGTGGCCTTAGCCCCGCCTTCAGCTGCCGGGAGGGCAATTGCGGAACCTGCCGAGCGCGATTGCTGGCAGGCGCCGTGACCTATGTGAAGCAGCCCGCCGCCGAGGTGGCCGATGACGAGGTGCTGATCTGCTGCGCCGTGCCGGCGAAGCCGGAGGCCGACGGCGAGGACCGGATCCAGCTCGCGCTGTGACCGAACCGGGCGCATAGCGCTTTCGCGGGCACTCAGCCCATGCTGCCCGGCATGAAGCAGCGTGGCCTCGGGTGCCCGTCCAGATAATACGGCCAGACCATGGTGCGGCCGGCACGGTTCGGTCCGGCGACGACGGCCTCGTCGGGAACATCGACCCACTCGCCTTCGAGCCGGACGCGATAGTGGCCGTCCTTGGTGTCCCAATCGGCGTCATCGACACGCTTCGCGTCGCTGCCGTCGCAGCAGGGGCCCTTGACGGTGCGCAGGCTCTCATACCAGGCGTTCAATTCGGGATGCCCGTGATCATGGGCCTGCACCGGCCCGATCGCCGGCTTCGCCAGCAGGGCGGTGACTAGAACGATTGCCGCACGCCAAAACCGTTTGTTCATCTGATCCCCAAAAACCGGAAAGCCCATGACAGCCAGCCCGGAGATGGTCATCGAGATCAGGACATCAATCAGATGATAATCGTCATATAATCACAATCGTGAGAGCGCGCGGGGGCTGCCGGAAGGCCGGGTGCCGACAAACTCAGGCGAGCAGGCTCATCACCTGATCGATCACGGCCTTCACCTGCTTCGAATCCGGCCTCTGGTGCGCGAGCGCCAGCAGTCCGGCATGCACCACCATGATGGTGTGGGCGGTGACGTCAGGATCAAAGTCCTTCCTGAACTGGGCGCGATCGGTGCGCAGCCGCGCGCGCAGTAGCTCTTCAAGCCGCCGGTTGTAGCGCTCGATGCTCTTGCGGAGCTCGACCTGGTCGAGCGAGCCGTCGGTCGCGGAATTGATCGACAGGCAGCCGCGCTGTCCCTTCTCGCCCGAGCAATAGGGAATGAAGCCGGTAAGCCACTGCCTGATGACGTCCCGCGTGGGCCCCGGCTGCGCCAGCACGCGCTCGGCCCAGCCGAGGATGCCGTCGTGATAGCGGTCCAGCACCTTCAGGAACAACGCGTTCTTGTCGCCGAACGCCGCATAGAGGCTGGGTTTCGCGACGCCGCTCGCCGCCGTGATGTCGTCGAGCGAAGTCGCCTGAAAGCCCTTCTGCCAGAACATCTGGCGGGCGATTTCCAGGACATCGTCCGGATCGAAGCTGCGCGGCCTTGCCATATCCATCTTTTATGTACTCCCGCGTCGGATGTGAAGCCTTCACCTTGCTGTGAAGGCAGGTCCGGCTATTGACGCAATCCATATTATGTACTTACAAGTACACAACGAAATCGGAGATCACGCCATGAAAGCGGTTCAGGTCGTTGCGTTCGGACGTGCAGCGGACGTGGTCAAGCTCAACGAGGTGCCGGACGTCGGCAGCCCCGGCCCCGACGAGATCGTGGTCGCGGTTGAGGCTGCGCCGATCAACAATTCGGATTTCATGATCATCGCCGGGCGCTACGGCTATCTGCCGTCACCGCCGGCCACGCTCGGGATCGAGGGCGTCGGGCGGGTTGTTGCCGCCGGATCGCAGGTGAGGAATCTGAAGGAGGGCGACCGCACGCTGATTCCCTTCACGGTCCCGACCTGGACCGAGCGGGTCAAATTCACCGCATCATGGCAGCGTGCGCTGCCTGACAATGCCGATGTCCAGCAACTGTCCATGATCGGGGTCAATCCGGCCACCGCCTATCTCTTGCTGACCGATTTCGTGAAAGTGCCGCCCGGCGGCTGGGTGATCCAGAACGGCGCCAATTCGGCGACGGCGCGCGCGGTGATCGCCATCGCCAAGTCGCTCGGGCTCAAGACCGTCAACATCGTCCGCCGCGAGGACGTCGTGGACGAGGTCAAGTCGGTCGGCGGCGATATCGTGCTGCTCGACGGGCCGGATCTCGCCAAGCGCGTCGCCAGGGAAACGGGTGGGGCGCCGATCCAGCTGGCGCTCGACATGGTCGGCGGCTCATCCGCCTTGAACCTGATGAACTGCCTCGCGCCAAAAGGAGTGCTCGTCATCTACAGCGCGATGAGCGGACAGCCGTTCTCCGGCTCGGCCTTGAGCGTGATCTTCAACGAGGTGTCGGTGCGCGGCTTCTGGCTCGGTCATTGGGGCAAGACTGCGACGGACGAAGCGTTGGCCGGAATGTACGACCATCTGGTGCCGATGGTCGCATCGGGTGCGATCAGCGCGCCGGTGGTCGGCACCTATCGCCTGGAGGATTTTTCACAGGCGATCGCGCAGGCGGCGGCATTCAAGGGCAAGGTGATCTTCACGCCAAGTTAGGTCGTGCCCCCCGATATTCGCCGGCGCGCACGCCGGCGCATGTCCGCACGACGTCACGCCGGGGCAGCTAGACGATGGTCGAGAGCGTGAACGCGTGCCACGCACTCCAGTCAATACCATCATAGGCGCGCACATACATCGTCTCACTGCCGGTGGTGGCGCCGCCACGCATCCAGATATCATCGAGGTCGGCGGCATTGACGTCGATCACGGTGCTGGCTGCCCAATGGGAATTGGCAGAGGTCCAGAAATAGCCGCTGTTGGCGTTGCCGCCGCCATCCCAAAACTGATAGGCGGCCGCGGGATTCGGGTCAGCGTCAGCATAGGACACCAGGTTGCCGACCTGGCTCCACTCGTTGACGTGCAAGGTCTGATTGCTGATCGAGGCATCGGGTGCGTGGTTTGCCAGGCTGGTCACGGTGAAGCTGTCCCAGGCACTCCAGCTCGTTCCGTCGAAAGCGCGCACAAACATGGAATCGGTACCGGCCGCGGTGCCACCTCGCACCCATACATTGGCGAGGTCGGACGCCGAGACGTCGATGACCGTGCTGGACGCCCAGTGTGAAATAGGCGCTGGTCGCAGCCCCGCCACCGTCCCAGAACTGGTATTGGGTGATTGCATCGCCGTCAGTGTCGGATGCCGTCGTCCAGTTGACGAGCTGCGCCCACTGCGCGGCGTTCAGCGTTTGATCGTTGATCGTCGCGGTCGGAGCAGTATTGGTCGACGTCAGATTAAAGCTGTCCCAATTGCTCCAGGCGGTACCGTCGAATGCCCTTACCCACATCGTCTCGGAACCGGTCGTCGAGCCGCCCTTGATCCACACATTGGCCAGATCGGATGCTGAAACGTCGATCGTCGTGTTGGCAGCCCAGTGGGAATTGTCGGGTGTCCAGAAATAGGCGCTGGTCGCGCCCGCGCCGGCGTCCCAGAACTGGTATTTGGTGATCGTGTCACCTTCGGCATCGCTGGCAGTGAGCCAGCCTTGCGGTTTGACCCATTGATTGACGTGTAGCGACTGGTCGTTGATGGTCGCGACGGGGACCGTGTTTGGCGTCGACGTCACGGTGAATGTGTCCCAGGAGCTCCACTCCGTTCCGTCGAATCCCCTTACCCACATCGTCTCGGAACCGGTTGTCGAGCCGCCATGGATCCAGACATTGGCGAGGTCCGCAGCCGAAACGTCTATCGTCGTGTTGGCAGCCCAGTGGGAATTGTCGGGTGTCCAGAAATAGGCGCTGGTGGCGGCGGTGCCGCTATCCCAGAACTGGTACTTCGTGATCGCATCGCCATTGGCATCGGTCTTGGTCAACCAGTTGTCGACGGTGACCCATTGATCGATATGTATGGAATGATCACCGGCTGTCACGACGGGCGGAGTATTGGCCGACGTCAGCGTGAAGCTGTCCCAGTTGCTCCAGTCTGTTCCGTCGAACGCTCTGACCCAGAACGTCTCGGCACCGGTTGTCGAGCCACCCTTGATCCAGACATCGGCCAGGTCGGCGGCCGCCACTTCGATCGTCGTGTTGGCAGCCCAATGGTCATTGGTGGAAGTCCAGAAATAGGCGCTTGTTGCGGAGGTGCCGCTGTCCCAGAATTGATATTTGGTGGCTGCATCCCCGTTGGCATCGGAGTAGGTCAGCCAATTCTTGGCTTGCGTCCATGTATTGGTGTGCAGCTGCACGTCGGGGACCGTGACGACCGGCGCAGTGTTTGGAATCGTCATGAGCGTGAAAGACGTCCAGTTACCCCAATCGGTCCCGTCGAAAGCGCGTACCCACAGTGTCTCTGTGCCGCCGACCGCGCCGGCACGCACCCACACGTCGGAGAGGTCAGAGGCCGAAACTTCGATCGTCGTGTTGGCGGCCCAATGGTCGTTGGTGGAAGTCCAGAAATAGGCGCTGTTCGCAGCTGTGCCGCCGTCCCAGAACTGAAATTTCTGCGCGGGATTGCCGTCCGAGTCGGCATAAGTGAGCCATGGCTGTATTTTTTGCCACTGATTGTACAACAGGCTGTGGTTACCAATCGTGACGACCGGTGCGGAATTGGCCATGGTTTGCTTCCTCGTGGGGTGCGCCGGTCGAGACCGGCTAATTTCCAAGGTGCAAGGCAATCAATTTTGGCCCGTGAGGCGGGCCAGGCTGAGATTAGTATCGTGCGGCTGAGATCAGCGCATTCCGAAGAAATCGTTAATATCAAATTCAGGATCGCAGAATTTCAATGCAGCATCTATGATGGGTGTCACACCCATCAGTCAGGTCGCGTGCGGCAAAACGTCATAGGTATCCGGTTCCGAGCGGCCTCGCACCGGGTGTCGCGACACGCACTCGCCGGTGCCATTCGCGATGGTCTATCCCGGCCGTTGCGGCTTGAGACGCGCCAGGCTTGCCGTTAGCAGTGCAATTCGAACACCGGTCTTTGCGAGACACCGGTGGAGACATCGAACATCGCGGGCCGACGGAAGCAATGCCAGGCGCATTGGAGAAAGGACGTTTCTCATGGTGAACACGACGGCGGAGCTTGAAGCGCTCCTGATGCAGCGATCGTTGACCGATCCAGCTTCTGGCGACGGCAGAGGCGGCATCGGACTTCCGGATCCTGCCGGATGCCACCGTGATCAAGATCGGCGGGCAAAGCGTCATCGACCGCGGCCGCGCCGCCGTCTACCCGCTGGTCGATGAGATCGTCGCGGCCCGCAAGGCGCACAAGATCCTGATCGGGACCGGCGCGGGCACCCGCGCCCGGCACCTCTATTCGATCGCGGCCGGGCTGCGGCTGCCGGCCGGCGTGCTGTCGCAGCTCGGCGCCTCGGTCGCCGACCAGAACGCGGTGATGCTGGGCCAGCTGCTCGCCAGGCACGGCATCTCCGCGGTCAGCGGCGCCGGGCTTTCGGCCGTGCCGCTTTATCTCGCCGAGGTGAACGCCGTGATCTTCAGCGGCATGCCGCCCTACGGCCTCTGGATGCGGCCGGCAGCCGAGGGCGTGATCCCGCCCTATCGCACCGATGCCGGATGCTTCCTGGTCGCCGAACAGTTCGGCTGCAAGGCGATGATCTATGTGAAGGACGAGAACGGCCTCTACACCGCGAACCCCAAGACTTCGAAGGGCGCGACCTTCATCCCGAAAATCTCGGTCGCCGAGATGAAGGCCAAGGGGTTGCAGGATTCGATCCTCGAATTCCCGGTGCTCGATCTGCTCGCCACCGCGCGCCATGTCCGCCAGGTGCAGGTCGTCAATGGCCTCGTCCCCGGCAACCTCACCCGTGCGCTTGCGGGCGAGCATGTCGGCACCATCATCACCGCGAACTGAGCAGGGACACGACCATGGACGACACCATCAAGCACGTCGCCTCGCCGCTCGCGCGCCAGACCCTGCTCGACAGCGATCTCACCCGTCCCGTCGCCGGCGGTCGCCCGATCCCGCTGCTGCCCTGGGTGCAGGTGGTGAAGATCGGCGGCCGCTCCATCATGGATCGCGGCCACGAGGCGATCCTGCCGATCGTCGCCGAGTTGCGTTCGCTGCTGCCCGAGCACCGCCTGCTGATCCTGACCGGCGCCGGCATCCGCGCCCGTCATCTCTACAGCGTCGGCCTCGATCTCGGCCTGCCGGTCGGCTCGCTCGCGCCGCTCGCGGCGAGCGAAGCCGGCCAAAACGGCCACATCCTGGCCTGCCTGCTCGCGCCGGAGGGCGTGTCCTATATCGAGCATCCGACCATCGCGAGCCAGCTTGCGATCCATCTCTCCGCGGCCCGCGCCGTGGTGGGCAGCGCGTTTCCGCCCTATCACCATCATGAATTCCCGGTCTCGCGCATCCCGTTGCATCGCGCCGACACCGGTGCGTTCCTGATCGCCGATGCGCTCGGTGCCGCCGGGCTGACGATCGTCGAGGATGTCGACGGCGTCTACACCGACGATCCGAATGGTCCCGAGGGGAAGAAGGCGCAGCTGCTGCGCGAAGCCAGCCTCGCTGACCTTGCCAAGCTGAAGGGCACGCTGCCGTTCGATCCCGCGCTGCTCGAGGTGATGGCCAATGCGCGGCATATCGAACGCGTGCAGGTCGTGAACGGCCTCGTTCCCGGCCGGCTCACGGCGGCGCTGCGCGGCCAGCATGTCGGGTCGATCATCCGCACCGGCGCGCGGCCGGCCTGATACCGATGTAATGCTCGCGCGTCGCGTTTAGGCGGCGCGCGACCGAGGGACTACTTGATCGTCGCGTGCACGGTGATGACCGAGGTGCCGGATGCTTTCGGCCCCTGGCCCGTTGCCTTGATGGCAAAGGTGTCGCTGCCCTTGTACTTGGCCTTCGCCCTGTATTCGAAGGTCGATGCGTTGATCTTCTTCAGCTTGCCGTAGGCCGGCTTCTGCGAGATCGCGGAGTCCGTCACCGTGCCGCGGATCCCGATCGGGATCTGGCAGCTTTGGCCCGAGGCGACGTCGATATCGCCGCTCGAATTCTCGCCCCAGTCCGCCAATGTCATCGACATCGAGCATTCCGGCACGGGCTGCGCCGAAGACGCCGGCGTGACATTCAATGCAAAGATGAGCGCCAGGGCGGCGACCCCCAACGCCCGCGTCGTGACGATACTCGTTTTCATGCAAGGCCCACTGCTGAAAGGTTACTGCGCAGGAATCCTGCAACGTGGGAGCAGGGGTGGCAAGGGCTTCGCCTCGCCCGCGCGACATGTGTTGAAATGCTTGCGCGCTTGTTGCGTCGCTGGAGCGCCCCCATAGTCACTGCGGCCCGGTTCGGGACGGAGGCTCACGCGTCAAGAAAGGGTTCCAATGGCTGAAGGCAGCGACGGTCAGGCAAAAGCTCAACAAGCCGGATTCGCCGGCGTCACCCGCAAGACCCTTGAGCGTCTCGCTTTGCCCGGCGATGATCGCGAGCTTTTCGTTGCCGAGGTGACCTATCCGCCCGGCGGGGTCGCCCCGCTGCATCGGCATCCCGTTGGCGGCGTGGTCTTCATCGTCGAAGGCGTTGCCGAGTCCGCGTATGACGACGAGGCGCCGCGCCAGTATCGGGCGGGCGAGACCTTGCAGGATCGCCCTGACGTTCCGCACACGCTGTTTCGCAATTGCGATCCGGAACGGCCGCTGCGCTTCCTGACGATCTACGCGCTCGAGCCCGGGCGCGCCTACGCGATGGAGCCGTGAGGTCGGGAAAAGGCCAAGGCAAAATGTTACGGTTGGCTCACCTGAGGTTTCGGGCTTGCGCCGGCCATCCGAGGTGGAACCGCGAGCAGGAGGCAAACCGACTCCACCAGGAGTTCATGCGCACGGTCGACAATGTCGTCCAACGAACTTGTCTTCGCGAACATGGCCTGGGCTTCAGCCAACAACCGGTCGCGCGTTGGTATGCTGGGCAGATGCAAGTCGGCGCGATGTTGTAACAGAACAAGCGCTTCCCGCACCGACAATCCGGTTTCGTGGACCGACGATTTGATGGCCTGCGCGATGTACTCGGGATTGAAGCGACCAGCGAGTTGTTCAGCCGTTCGCTTTATCACACGCGATCCCAAGCGCTGCTCGTTGCGGAGAACCAGCGTGGGCGGCGCCTTCAGATCCCAGACAATACCGAGCAAGGACAAAGTCACCAAAACATAATAGGTCACATCAATCTCCCACCACCGGAAGCCTTGCCGCGCACTGCTTTGGTAGGCGTGATGATTGTTGTGCCAACCCTCACCCATCGTAAACAGAGCCAGCAGCCAATTGTTGCGGGAGTCATCGCCCGTAACGTACCGCTTGCGCCCGTGAACATGCGCGAGGGAGTTGATGCAAAACGTGGCGTGATACAGCAGCACGGTGCTCCAGAAGAAACCGACCACGAGCCCTGGCCATCCGGCGATGAGGAAGCACAGACCTGCGACCACGATCGCCGGCAAGACCTCCAATCTGTGAAGCCACATCAACTCCGGATACGAGGCAAAATCCGCAACTTTCGTCAGATCAGTTGCATCGTGCTGTCGATAAAAAATCCACCCGAGATGACTGTGCACGAAGCCCTTATGCCCCGGCGAATGCACATCTTGCTCGGTATCCGAATGAAGATGGTGATGTCGATGTTTCGCGGCCCACCAAAGGACGCTTTTCTGAGCGCTGCTTTGGGCGAGGAATGCGAGGATGAATTGAAACGCCCTGCTCGTTGAGTAGGCCCGATGCGAGAAGTACCGATGATAGCCGGCGGTGATCGCAAACATGCGCAGCCAGTATAGGGCGACGCAAATTGCAATCGCTTGCCATGAGACGCCCGTCCAGATCGCCGCCAGACACCCTGCGTGGACCAGCAGAAACGGGAGGACCTGCGGGTACATGATGTCGTCGTGCTGCCGAGCTGGATCGATATTGGTGGACACGCTCGCGACCTCAGCTGCTTCGATGCGCGGGCCGTTTCGCCGGCAGACGGTTCAAGTCCTGGTCCTGGCGGGCATTGCGCGCGGTGTTGACAAAGAGAACCCCGCGGCCGGGTGACCGGTCGCGGGGTCGCGTAACCAGAGGCTTTGCCAGTTCATCCGGGGTCAAAGCATCATGGCCGATTGTCGCAGCTTACACCGCGCGCAGATTGTCCGCAGCAGATTTGCCGGTCCGGCGGTCTGCAACGATCTCAAAAGAGACCTTCTGTCCCTCGTTGAGGGTGCTCATGCCGGCGCGTTCGACTGCGCTGATATGAACGAAAACGTCCTGGCCGCCCTGGTCCGGCTGAATGAAGCCGAAACCCTTCTGGCTGTTGAACCACTTCACAGTTCCCATGCTCATGGAAAATCGTCCTATAGATACGTGTTTGGAGCCGCACTCACGAGTGCAGCGGGCGAATTCGAAGTTCAGGGGGTGAGGGTCGTCAGTCAGGCACGCTATCAGCGGCGAGGCCAAGTCGTTCGGCCGAAATTCGATCAGCGGTAGATAGCTACGGTTCGGTCATTCCGCAAGTGGCTTTCTCCCCTTTCTGACCTCGACCGCTGCGTCCCCCTGGGGCAACGGCTGCAATTCACGGTGCTCTGCGGCAACTTTGCCTGACCGGATGGCGGGGACATCGTGCGGTTTGGGGCCACGCGGCCTATTCCTTCTTCGCCGTCAGCCCGTCAACCATTGCGCGCGTCAACGTTGCGATCTCGCTGCGCAGCGCGCCGATCGGCACCGCGATCAGCTTGTGCTCCAGCCCGAGCGCGACCATGCCATGCACGGCTGAGAACAGGCTGCGCGCGGTGACGCCGAGTTGCGCCGGCGAACGCTGCGGAAACAGCGCGGCGAGCGGCTTGTAGATGTGGCGGAACAATTCCATCTGCTCGGTGATCGCCCATTCCGGCACCGGCTTGCCGGGCTGCATGCGATGCTCGAACAGCGCGCGCCACAGTTCGAGATTGTCGGCGGCGAAATCGCAATAGGCGACCGCGATCCGCACCAGCATCTCGCGCGGCGCGGCAGCCCCGCCGATCTCGGCCAGCGACAGCGACGCATCGAGCCGCGCCAGCGTGCGCGAGCCGACGCGCAGGATCAGCTCGTCGACATCCTCGACCAGATTGTAGACGCCGCCATTGGCGACCCCGATTTCCTGGGCCAGTTCGCGGGTTTTCAGGCCACCGAGACCCTTTGCCGCAATCGCCCGTTCCGCCGCCTCGATCAGCGCTTCCCGCAGTTTTGCACGTCGTTCCAATGCCTTGGACATCTTTGATCCTTCGTTAACCATTGTCTTGAGCGTTGCTCAAATATGACTTGAGCAATGCTCATTATGTGGTACAAGAGATTCATGAGCGATGCTCATAACAGGGAGCGATGAAATGTTCAAAACTGTTTTCACTCTTTTCCGCGGCACCGTTGCGGTGGCCGAAGAGGAACTTCAAGATCGCACCGCGCTGGTCATCCTCGACCAGCAGATGCGCGATGCCGCCGCCGCCGTCGACCGCTCGAAGCGGACCCTGGCGCTGGCGATCGCCGGCGACCAGCAGGAGGGCCGGCGGCTCGACGCCACCAACGCCCGGATCGCCGATCTCGAGGTGCGCGCGTCGGCGGCACTCGATGGCGGCCGGGAAGACCTCGCCCGCGAAGCCGCGCAGGCGATCGCCAATCTCGAAGCCGAGCGCGACGCCGCGATGACCGCACGCGCGTTGTTCGCTTCCGAGATCACACGGCTGAAGCGCCATGTCGGCAACGCCGAGGCGCGCATCGCCGAGCTCGACCGCGGCCGGCGCCTCGCCCGCGCATCGGAAGCGGTGCGTTCGCTGCGCCGGAGCGGCATCGAGGCTGCACGCCCCTACGAATCGACGCTGCCGGAAGCGGAGGCGACGCTGAAGCGGCTGCGCGAGCGGCAGATGGAGATCCAGGCCGCCGACGAGGCGTTGGTCGAGATCGACGCCGCCTCGGGACCATCAGCCACCGCCGAGAAGCTCGCCGAGCAGGGTTTTGGCCCGCGCATGAAATCGACCGCCGACGACGTGCTGGCGCGGCTGAAAGCCAAGCGCCCGCCAGCAGCCTGAAATCCCAAGCCTGAAACCTCAAGCCTGAACTTCAGGTCTGAAACCAAGCCAATTTCAAACCATCTATCATCAAGGAGACGACCATGAACCAGACCATCCAACCCCACAGCGGCAGCTGGGTTACCTTCACCTACGCGTCCTTTGCAGCCTCCGCCTTCCTCGTCGCCGTCGGCGTGTTCTTCCTGCCGATCGACCTCTGGATGAAGGGCTATCTCACGATGGGCATCGTGATGCTGATCCAGACCTGCGTCACGCTCACCAAGACGGTGCGCGACAATTACGAGAGCAGCAAGTTCGTGAACCGCATCGAGGACGCCAAGGCGGAGCGCCTGCTGATGGAGGTCTCCAAGGCCGGGTGAGCCGAAGTCAAGTCGAAGCGGCGGGTGGTTTCTCGCCCGCCGCTTTCGTCGTTCCGGGGACTTGGCCGACCCCGCCGTCATTGCGAGCGCAGCGAAGCAATCCATTCTTCCGCGTATGCCGAGCGATGGATTGCTTCGTCGCTATCGCTCCTCGCAATGACGGTGTGGATAGGCCGCCGACCGCTTACGGCCAACTTGTTCCGTTTCCGGAAGGCCTTGTTTACCGTGCGGCAAACAGCGTCAGGTTGCGCTCATGGCTCCTTAACAGGGGCGAGTGCAGAGATCGCGCCCGAGGGACAGAGAAATGGCGTCCACGGACAATCCCACGCCGGCTTCGCGCGGCAGCAAGAGCCTTGCCAAGAGTCTCGGCAAGGCGCGCGCCGCCTTTGACGGTCTGCGCAGCCATGGCGGCTTCTGGCTGAAGGCGCTGTCGCAGCCGACCATCGATCTCAGCTTGCGCACCCAGGCCGGCCAACGCACCCGCATCGTCGAATCGCCCGGTCTGTCGCTGCCGAGGGACGAGCTCGACGCGCTGGTCGAGCAGCTGCGCATCGTCGCCGCCAAGACGCTGCCCGAGGAGAGCCTGACCTACGGCATCTTCTCCGGTGAACCCGAGCGGCTGTCGCGCGCCGTCGTCACGCTGATCTCGGAGGAAGACACCGGGCGGCCGATCGCCTTCAACGCGCTGTCGGTGATGGACGTGCCGCTCGACGGCGAGCCGGCCGAGGTCACCCATCTCGGCCTCGTCATGGTCGATCCCGATGTGCGCGGGCAGGGGCTGTCCTGGGTGCTCTACGGCCTGACCGCGCTGGTGCTGTTCGCCCGCGACGGGCTGCGGCCGAAATGGATCTCAAACGTCACCCAGGTGCCGGCGGTGGTCGGCATGGTCAGTGATACATTCTCGGACGTCTACCCGTCGCCGCTGCCGGGCGCGCGACAGAGCTTTGCGCATCTCCAATTGGCGCGCGGCATCATGGCAAGGCATCGCGCGGTGTTCGGCGTCGGCGACGAGGCCGGCTTCGACGAGGCGCGCTCGGTCATCACCAACGCCTATACCGGCGGCTCGGACGCGCTGAAGAAGACCTTCGAGATCGCCCCGAAACATCGCAACACAATCTACAACGAGTTCTGCGCACGCGAGCTGGATTACGGCCGCGGCGACGACGTGCTGCAACTCGGCCGTGTCGATCTTGCCGGCGCACGCCGCTATCTCATGAGCGAGGTGCCCTCGGGCTCGCTGCCGTCGCTGCTCGCGGCGTCCGCGATGCTGGCGCTGCAGCGGCTGGTGCTGCCGGTGGTCTACTGGATGGACGACAGCCGCGCCTTCGGCACGCTGCGTCCGCGCAAGCAGGATAACGGGGCCGCGCGATGAATTTCGACTACTATTCCTTCACCGGCCGCAATATCGGCTTCATCGACGAGCACGAGCAGCAGCTGCTGCGTCAGGCGCGGGTGTTCGTCTGCGGCGTCGGCGGCATGGGCGGCGCGGCCTTCATGGCGCTGGCGCGCGCCGGCGTCGGCAAATTCGTGATCGCCGACATCGATCGCTTCGAGGTCTCCAACCTCAACCGCCAGGTGTTCGCCTTCGCCGACGAGGTCGGGCGCGAGAAGGCGGCAGTTGCCGCCGAAGCCGCAAAACGGATCAATCCGACCATCGAGATCGAGGTGCTTGGCGAGAACTGGACCAGCGAGCTCGCCGCGATTGCCGCGCAGTGCCCGGTGATCGTCAACGGCATGGACGATATCGCTGCCGGCGTGCATCTGTACCGGACCGCGAAGCGCGCCGATGCAACCGTGATCGACGCCTATATGTCGCCGCTGCCGTCCGTGATCGTGGTGCGCCCGCACGATCCGCGGCCCGAGCAGCGCCTCGGCTTTCCGACGCTTGGCAAGGACTGGACCGATATCACCGAGGACGACCGTCGCGCCGCGATGCGTGCCGAGATCGAGCACGTGATGCTGCACTCCTCGTCGCGCAACTATGTCGACCTTGCCATCGCCGGCGAAGTCGCCGCCGGCCGCCGCAGCCGGATGTCGTTTGCGCCGATGGTGATCTCGACCGGCATGCTGATGGCCTATGAGGCGGTCGCGCTGATCCTCGGCCGCACCTCGGGCACCGATTGCCGCGGCTGGTTTCTCAACCCGCATCGGCCCGCGATCGAGAAGCCGCGCAATGCGCTCGTCGCCGCCCTGATGCGTCCGCTGGTGCGGCGGGCCATCGATGACCTGACGGGCGGCAAATGACCTCCGGGGCGATCGCCGATTCCATCGTCAATCTGTGCGGCGCCATCGGGCTCGCCGTTGCGATGATGACGTTCTACCGGCGCGATCCGAGGAGCCCGTTGACGCGCCGCCTGCTGCTCGCGCTCGGCGTGATCGCGATTCTGTTCCTCGACCGCGGTCTTGCCTGGTGGACCGGAAGCCGCCTGCTCGACCGCCTCTCGGTGATCCCGGCCTCGCTGGTCCCGCTCGGCGCCCTGATCGTCACCGAAGGCATCCTGCGGCGCCACGCACCGCGCGCGGTCAAGATCGCGGCGCTCGCGGGCGCCATCCTGCTCGGTCTCGGTGGCCTGTTCGGACTGCAACGGCTGGCGATGCCTTACGCGATCGCGCTGGCGCTGTTCCAGCTCTTGGGCTTCGCCACTTGCGCGCTGCTGTTGGCGACGCGGGATCGCGCCACGCTCATGGCAGCGGAGAACCGCAGCATCGGCCGCATGGCGGTCGGCGCGCTGGTCGTGATCCCGTTCATCCTGACCGATTTCCGCACGCTGTTTCCTGATATCCCTGTGCGGCTCGGCGCGCTGGGCGCGCTGCTCACGGTGACGGTGATGCTGATCGCCGGCGGCGGCGCCGAGACACGCCGGCACGGCCTTGCGATGATGGCGCTGCGGCTGATCTCTTCGGGCCTCTTGGGCCTCGCCGCTGCCTTCATGGCGCCCGACGTCGACGCCGCGCAGATGGTTCGGTTCGTCGCGGTTGCGATCGCCGGCGTGCTGACCATCGGGTTGATGACGGACGCGCTGCGGGCGCTGTTCGAATCGCAGGAGCCGGGCGTGCTCAATTCGGTCGCCGCATCGCCGGCACAGACCCGCGAGCAGTTGATCGCCGAGCTGGCGCGGCACCCGATCTTCGAAAGCGCGCGGCGCTTCCGCGAGAACGAGCTTGCGCTCTACGATCCGCCGCTGCTGCACGACTTCCTGTCGACACGGCGTGTGCTGCGGCGGTCCGACGCGCCGTGGGGACTGGCGCCGACCGATCCCGCGGCCGAGCGCATCGTGTCGCTGATCGCAGCCAACAACGCCTCCCATGTCATCGTGCTCGGACACGATCCGCTCGACCTGATCGTGCTCGCGGTGCCCGTCACCGCGGCCGACCCCGCCACTGAGACCGCGCTGGCGCTGGTGCGCCGGCTGCTGGCGTTGACCCCGGAGGCCAAATGACATCAGAGATCCGCGAGGGTGACCGCAGGGCGGCATTCGACGCCGCGCTCAACGCTTATGGGCCCGACAGCCTTTACGTGCCGCCGCTGTGGAGCGATTTCGACCGGATGTTCGATCCGGCGAAGAATCCGTTCGTCACCGAAGGCCACGGCCGCTATGCGCTATTTTCAGCGCATCGCGATGGACGGCCGGTCGGCCGCATCGCCGCCTCGATCCACGACGCGTCCAACCGCAAGCACGGCACCCGCCACGGTGCATTCGGCTTCTTCGATTGCATCGACGATGACGAAGTGGCCGATGCGCTGCTGCGCGCCGCCGAGCAATGGCTGTCGGCGCGCGGCATGAGCCGCGTCACCGGCAACTTCAATCTCACCGCGATGCAGCAGATTCGGCGTGATGACCGACGGGTTCGACCATGCGCCGTTCACCGACATGATGTGGTCGCCGCCGCACGTTGCACAGCATCTCGAACGCGCCGGCTATGCCGCGACCTTCCCGATGACGACGTTCGAGATCGCGCTCGACGACGGCAAGCCGGAGCAACTGCTCGGCGACAAGCAGCGCGCCGTGCTCACTGACCCGGATTTCGTCTGGCAGCCGATCAAGCGTTCCGCCTTCAAGGTGCGGCTGGAGGACGCGCGGCTGATCCTCAATGACGGCTTTGCCGACAATCCGATGTTCGTGCCGCCGACCGTCGCCGAATATCTGTTCCAGGCCGGCGACATGATGTGGATCATCGACAAGCGGATTTCGACCGTGGTCTATCACCGCGGCCGGCCCGCCGGCGCGATCATCGCGATCCCCGACCTCAATCCGCTGATCAAGGCGATCGGCGGCCGGGTCGGGCTGTCAGCGCCGTTCAAATTCGTGCAGCACCGCGTGATGAACAGGCGCGCGGTGCTGATCTATCAGTCGGTCTGCCGCGACCTGCACAATCGCGGCCTCAACGGCGCGATGCTCTACCGCACCGCGCTGGCGTTGCAGGAGGCGGGCTACCGCACGCTGGGCGGCACCTGGATCGCCGATATCAACGGTCCGTCGCTGCGCCAGGTCGAGAAGGTCGGCGCAAGGCCGCTGCACCGGCTGCATCTGTTCACCAAGCGGCTGGCCGCAGCATGAGCGCGCTGACGCCGGATCTGCTGCGCGAGGTGGTCGCGGAGGCGCGGCTGGCGCCGAGCGTCCACAACATCCAGCCGACCCGCTGGCGCCTGCTCGGCGACGGGCGGCTGGCGCTGGTCGATGCGACCGGCGTGCGCGCGCCGGTCGCCGACCCCGCGGGGCATGACGTTCTGGTGTCGCACGGCGCGGCGCTGGAGGGCATGAGCCTCGCGCTCAATCGCCGCGGCTTCGCAATCACGGGCATCACCACGCTCGAGCAGCCGCTGTCGCCGCAATTAGCCGTGCTCTGCTCGTTTGCGATCAAGCAAGGAGCCGAGCCCGATCTGCTGGCGGACCTCGTGGCACGCCGCATGTCGTGGCGCGGCAAGTTCGCGGCATCGCCGGACGATGCGGCGGCGCTGGCGCAGCTGGCTGCCGCGCGCGACGATGTGATCTGCATTGGCGATCGCCGGGCGATTGCCGATATCGCCGGCTGGGCCGATCGCGCCGAATTCTCCTTTGTCCGCGGTGACGACTACCGGGCTGAGCTGCTCGCATGGATGCGGCTGTCGCCCGGCCATCCGCACTATCTGCTCGATGGGCTCAACCGTGATGCGCTCGCCATGAATGCGGTCGAGGCCACCGCCGCGCGCTACGTGCTCGGCAGCCTGTTCAAGCCGCTCGATCGTCTCGGCCTCGCCGCGTCGTTGCTTGCCGACGGCGCCAAGACCGCGTCGGCATCGGCGATCGTGCTGTTTTGCCGTCCCGTCGGTGAGGATCCACTCACGACCGGTCGGCATTTCTACCGCGCCTGGCTGGAGATCGATCGCGCCGGTTTCGCGGCGTGCCCGATTTCGGCGCTATCAGATCATCCTGACTTCAACGACCGGCTGCGAAAGCTCGGCAAAATCGGTGCCGATCTGCGCCTCGTCAACGTGTTCCGTATCGGCCGGCCATCAAAACCGATCAAACCGCGGCATTTCCGGTTGCCGGTTGACCGGCTCATTGTCTGAAAATTAAGCTGCAATCCCCGCTGTCAAAACTTCACGCGGTCGTGCTATGACGCCGCCCGCTAACCAACGACCGGTGGAGATGATGTCGAAGCAATCGCTGCGCGAGGAGGCCGAACGCCTCATCCGCGAGACCATGGAAAAGCGGAACTTGGTCATCAAGCAGGGCACGACCCGGATCGAGGCCGTTTGCGGCAAATGCGGTGCGCCGAACCGGGTGCAGGCGGAAAAGGGCCAGTCCCGCGTCAAGTTCACCTGCAAGAACTGTGACCACAAGCAGGAAACGCTGTGAGCGGGGCCGCGCTCCCGTCATCCTGACAGAATGTGAATGTATTCAGCGTCGTCAGGACCCATTACCCCAACCGCTTGTTGTTGTGCGACGCTGGGGCCACTGTCGCACTCTCAATCGAATTCGGTGGTGATGGGTCCTGGCTTTCGCCAGGACGACGGCGTGCGGAGGCCGCTCGCTACAATTCTCGACGACGCTTCCACGTCATTGCGAGCCACCCGGTCGGCGCGAAGCGCCGCCGGATGACGGGCTTCCGCGAAGCAATCCATCCTTCCGCGTATGCGGTGCCATGGATTGCTTCGTCGCTTCAGCGCAAAATTGCTTTGCAATTTCGTCGCGAGCTCCTCGCAATGACGGGTGGCCTTACTTCCCCTTCACGAACGCGGCGAACGCATCGCCGTAATCCGGATGCCAGCGCGACAGCGGCGGGCGGTTTTCGACGATGTCGCCGGCGGCCCACAGGATGCGGCGTTCGTCGAGTGCACGCGGCACGTCGTTGTCGGGGCAGAGGATGTAGAAGTCGCCGGCATCGAGGCGTTCGATCATGAAGTCGATGGTTTGCTCCGCTGTCCAGGCGCCGGCTGGCTTCTCGGTGCGGCCGCGGGCGGTCAGCCCGGTGAAGACAAAACCCGGGATCAAGAGATGCGCCGTGATCTTGCAGCCGTCGGTGTTGCGCAGCTCGTGCTGCAGCGCTTCGGTGAATGCCTTCACCCCGGCCTTGGAAACGTTGTAGGCGGGATCGCCCGGCGGCGTGGTGATGCCCTGCTTGGATCCGGTGTTGATGATCAATCCCGGCCGGCCGCGCTTGATCATGTTGGGCGCGAACGCCTGGGTGCCGTTGATCACGCCCCACAGATTGACGCCAAGGATGCGCTGCCAATTGTCCGCGGGCCCGAACATCGCACTGCCGGGCTGGATGCCGGCATTGTTCATCAGGATGTCGGTGCCGCCGAACTTTTTCGCGACCGCGGCCTCCAGGCTTGCGACCGCGTCGGCGCGGCTGACGTCGACAGCCGCCGTCATAATGTCATCAGCGCCGCCCGGCGCCGCAGATGACAGCTTTGTCGCAGCATCCTTCAGCCGGTCGTCGTCGAGGTCGGCGATGCAGACCTTCATGCCGGCCTGCGCGAACCGCAATGCGGCGGCAAGTCCGATGCCGGAGGCGCCGCCGGTGATCACGGCAACATGATTGGCTGATATCACGGGGTGGGGCATCTGCGGTCTCCGGACACATGTGTGGCTGAGGTGCGGTCGCTATCGTACCATGCACGCACGCGCATGGGAGGTTTTCGTGCGCGCCGCCCTGATCAACGCCGGCTCGGCTTTACGGTTTCGCGTTCGCGCTGTAGAATTCGGGATATAACGCTTCAAAAAGACCTCAGCCGACATTTTACAGGGAGTGCAAACATGGCTGTTTCGCAGGCTGTTCCGATCACGCGCCATCCTTATGCCGATGGCTCCTACAAGAAGATGCTGATCGACGGCAAATGGGTCGACGCCGCCTCCGGCAAGAAGTTCGAGACGCACAATCCCGCGACCGGTGAATTGCTCGCGTCGGTCGCCGAGGGCGATGCCGAGGACATCAACCGTGCGGTCGTGGCGGCGCGCCGCGCGTTCGAAGGGCCCTGGAGCAAGGTGAAGCCGTTCGAGCGGCAGAACATGCTGCTCAAGCTGGCCGAGCTCGTCGAAGCCAATTTCGAGGAACTGTCCCAGCTCGACACGCTCGACATGGGCGCACCGATCAGCCGGACCCGCGGCAACCGCCTGCGCGCGCTCGGCATGCTGCGCTACTATGCGGGACAGGCGACCGCGATCCACGGCGAGACCATCGAGAACTCGCTGCCCGGTGAGATCTTCTCCTACACGCTGAAGGAGCCGATCGGCGTGGTCGGCGCGATCATCCCCTGGAACGGGCCGCTGACCGCCTCGATCTGGAAGATCGGCCCGGCGATCGCGACCGGCTGCACCGTGGTGCTGAAGCCGGCCGAGGAATCGCCGCTGACCTCGCTGCGCATCGGCGAACTCTGCATGGAGGCCGGCATTCCGCCCGGCGTCGTCAACGTCGTGCCGGGCTATGGCGAGACCGCGGGCGCCGCGCTTGCCTCGCATCCCGATGTCGACAAGGTCGCCTTCACCGGATCGCACGTCACGGGCCAGTCGATCATCCGCGCCTCGGCCGGCAACCTCAAGCGCGTCTCGCTCGAACTCGGCGGCAAGTCGCCGGACATCGTGTTCGCCGACGCCGATCTCGACGCCGCGGTGCCCGGTGCGGCGATGGCGGTGTTCGCCAATTCCGGCCAGATCTGCAGCGCCGGCACGCGGCTGTTCGTCGAGCAGAAGGTCTATGACGAATTCGTCGGCCGCGTCGCCGAGTTCGGCAGGAAGCTGCAGGTCGGCAACGGCCTCGACCCCAACACCCAGATTGGTCCCTTGGTGTCGCAGCAGCAGATGGACCGGGTGTCGGGCTATCTCGACATCGGCCAGAAGGAGGGCGCCAAGGCGCTTGCCGGCGGCGGCCGCCTCACCGAGGGCGCGCTGTCGAAGGGCTATTTCGTGCAGCCGACCGTGTTCGCCAACGTGCAGGACAACATGCGTATCGCGCAGGAGGAGATCTTCGGCCCGGTGATCTCGGCGATCTCGTTTAGGGATCCGGACGAACTGATCAAGCGCGCCAACGCCACCACCTTCGGCCTCGGCTCGGGCGTCTGGACCACCAATGTCAGCAAGGCGCACCAGGTCGCCAAGGCGCTGCGCGCCGGCTCGGTCTGGGTCAATTGCTACCAGGCGATGGATCCGGCGGTGCCGTTCGGCGGCTACAAGATGAGCGGCTATGGCCGCGAGTCCGGCAAGCAACACGTCGAGGAATATCTCAACGTCAAGGCGGTCTGGATCAAGACGGGCTAGGGCCGCTTCTTACCTCTCCTCGCCTGCGGGGAGAGGTCGGATTGCATCGCCAGATGCAATCCGGGTGAGGGGTACTCAACGCTCGGCGTGTTCGCCGAGGGGAGCTCTCCGCTCCAACGCCCCGCATGATTTCGGAATATTAGAATAATACCCCTGATTTGCCCGACGCGTCAAGTTGGGTTGTCGAACGCCGGCCGTCGCCGGCTCCTTTGCATGGGGTTGTTTTCGATATTTTCGTAAGCGCCCCAGCGACAGCCGCCGGTTCCTGCGTTCACCGCCCGGCAGCCTTCTTCGGCTTGCCGATGTCGCTGCGCAGCGCCTCGAGATCCCTGCGCACGGCGCTTGCCGCGTCGCGCTCGATCTTGCGGTAGCGCGCCACCAAGGAGAGGCCGAACGGGGTCAGCACCGCGCCGCCGCCATTCTTGCCGCCCGTCTGCCGTTCCACCGCCGCCTGCCGGCAGATGCGGTTGATCTCGTCGACCAGGTCCCAGGCGCGCTTGTAGCTCATGTCCATGGCGCGACCGGCGGCGGAGATCGAGCCGCATTCCTTGATCCGCTCAAGCAGCAGGATCTTGCCCGGCCCGATCCGGTCCTCGGCATCGAGGTCGATGCGGACGCTGAGGGAGGGGAGCGATGAGGCGCTCGATTTCGACATGGGAGACCTGTTCTCGTGGCAACAGATTGCCACTACCCGCTTTCATGAACAAGATGAACCCGTTAGATAACGGGCATGATCCGGAAAAGTGGGTACCGGTTTTCCGGGCGGATCATGCCCGGACTACAACGGGAAATGACACAAGATTAATTGGGGCAGGCATGAATCCTCCGTCGCTGTTCTCTCCGCTCAAGATCGGTCCCTACCAGCTCGAACATCGCGTCGTGATGGCGCCGCTGACGCGGATGCGGGCGGCGCGGCCGAGCCTCGCGCCGCGGCCGATCAACGCGGAATACTACGCGCAGCGCGCCACCCCGGGCGGCTTGCTGATCGCGGAGGCCTCGCCGGTGGTCGCGACCGGCTTCGGCAATCCCGGTGTTCCCGGCATCTATAGCGAGGCCCAGATCGCGGGCTGGCGCGAGGTGGTGGATGCCGTGCACGCCAAGGGCGGCTTGATCTTCCTGCAGCTCTGGCACGTCGGCCGCGTCTCGCATTCCTCGTTCCAGCCGGGCGGCGCGCTGCCGGTGGCGCCGTCGGCGGTCGCGATCCCCTCCGAGTTCAAGTGCATGACGGCGGACGGCAAGGTGGTCGATTACGAGACGCCGCGCGCGCTCGAGACCGACGAGGTCGCCCTGATGGTCGAGGCCTACCGGCAAGGCGCGAAAAACGCGCTCGCCGCCGGCTTCGACGGCGTCGAGGTTCACGGCGCCAATGGCTATCTGATCGAGCAGTTCCTGCAATCGCGCAGCAACCTGCGCACCGACCGGTATGGCGGCTCGATCGAGAACCGCGTCCGCTTCCTGATGGAGGTGACGCAGGCGGTGACCGAGGTCTGGGGCGCCAGCCGCGTCGGCGTCCGGCTCTCGCCCTACGGCATCGCCAATGGCAGCGGCGAGGCCGACCCGATGCCGCTCTACAGCCACGCCATCAAGGCGCTGGACAAGCTCGGGCTCGCCTATCTGCATTTCATCGAGCCGCGCGCCTCGGGCACCGGGCGTGCCGAGGTCGACTGGCAGAACGTGCCGTCGGCGATGGTGCTGTACCGCCCGATGTGGAGCGGCGTGCTGATCACCGCCGGCAATTTCGTCGGCGAAACCGCGCAGAGCGCGGTCGCCGAAGGTCATGCCGATGCGATCGCGTTCGGCCGCTACTTCATCTCCAACCCGGATCTGCCGCGCCGTCTGCAGCGCGGCTATCCCTTGACCAAGTACAACCGCGCCACCTTCTATGCCGGCGAGGAGAAGGGCTACACGGATTATCCCGTGCACGACGAACTGGCGCAGGCGTAACTCTTCGTAGCCCGGATATCGCTTCGCTCGTCCGGGCTACGATGCCTTGATGGGAGACCGTGATGTTTCCGGACGACGAGTTCGAGCCGACCAAGAAGCCAAAGCCGGTGGCGCTGGCGAAGCCCGCGGCCGGCCAATGCCTGTGCGGCAAGGTGCGGTTCGAGATCGACGTGCCGGCGCGCTGGGCCTGGCATGATCACAGCGCCGCCAGCCGCCGCGCCCATGGTGCGGTTTATGCGACCTATGTCGGCAGCTGGAAGAAGCGCTTCCGCATTACGCAAGGCGAAAGCGAGCTGTCGCGTTACGAGGACGCGAAAAGCAAGACCGCGCGCAGCTTCTGCGCCAATTGCGGCACGCCCATCATCTACGAACGCGCGCGGTCGCCGCACATGGTCAACATCCCGCGCGCGCTATTCTCGGGGCGCACCGGCCGGCAGCCGCTCTATCACATCGCGATCGAGGAACTGCAGGAATGGGCCTACACCGGCGAGCCGCTGGTGCCGCTGAAGGGCTATCCCGGCGTGGTCTGGCAGCGCTCGAAAAAGAGGAAGCGCAGCGAGCGTGAGGGGATGTTCTAGCGAGTGCTTCACCTCAGGCGCGCGCCTGCGGAATGCGGCCATGACCGCTCGCTCGATTGCCCCTCGCGCGCAAGTTTGGTCATCTCCCTTGATCCCCGTCGGCCAACGCGCCGACAGGCCTGGAGGGAACATGAAAAATCGCATTACCGGCCGCTCGGCATTTCTGGCGCTGCTGAAGGATGAGGGCGTCACCCATCTGTTCGGCAATCCCGGCACCACCGAACTGCCGATCATGCACGCGCTGAAGGACCATCCCGATCTCACCTATGTGATGGCGATGCAGGAGAGCCTGGTGGTCGCGATGGCCGACGGCTTCAGCCGCGCCTCCGGCAAGCTGGTCGCCTGCAATGTTCATGTTGCGCCGGGCCTCGGCAACGCGATGGGCTCGCTCTACAATGCCAGCTTCACCGGCACGCCGCTGATCCTGACCGCCGGGCAGCAGGAACAGGGCCACGGCCTGACCGAACCGGTGCTCTACGGTCCGCTGGTGCAGATGGCGACGCCGCTGGTGAAATGGGCGGTCGAGGTGACGCGGCTCGAAGACCTGCCGCGCATCGTGCGCCGCGCCGCCAAGATCGCGACCACGCCGCCGACCGGGCCGGTGTTCATCTCGCTGCCCGGCGACATCCTCAATTCCGAAGCCGGCATCGAGCTCGGCCGCTCCACCCGGATCGACACGCGGGTGAGGCCGTCGGAGGATTCGCTCAAGGCGCTGGCCGCGCGCATCCTGAAAGCGGAGCGACCGGTGATCGTCGTCGGCGACGAGATCGTGAAAAGCGATGCGCTGCGCGAGGCGGCCGATCTCGCCGAGACGCTGGGCTGCCCGGCCTGGCAATCGCCGACTCCTTATGGTTCGCACTTCCTCTCCGAAAGCCCGAGCTTCATGGGCGCGATCGCGCGGCTGCAGAAGGTCGCGCGCGACGTGCTGGCACCGCATGATCTGTTGATCGCGCTCGGCGGCGATCCGCTGCGGATGTCCGTTTACAGCGAGGTCGATCCGTTGCCGGACGGCCTCTCGATCGTGCAGGTCGGCCTGGTCGACAGCGACCTCGCCAGGAACTACGGCGCCGAGATCGCGGTGAAGGCGGACGTCAAGGAAACGCTGCGCGCGCTGGTGCCGGCGTTGAAGGAGGCCGGCGACGGCGCGCTGGAGACGCGCGCCAAGCGGGGACTCGCGGCCTTGTCGACGAAGAACTGGGCGGCGAAGCGCAAGGCGCTGGTCGAGCAGATCTCGAAGGCGAGCCAGACCTCGCCGATCGATCCGGACTGGCTGGCGTTGCAGGTCGTGGAGGCGATGCCCGACAACGCGATCCTGGTTGACGAGGGCCTGACCTCGTCGCGCCAGATCATTGGCTTGAGGCCGCATCGCGACCGCTACGGCTATCACGCGCTGGCATCCGGCGGCATCGGCTGGGGCCTGCCGGCCGCGGTCGGCGTCAGCCTCGCCAATCCAGAGCGGCCGGTGGTGTGCTATTCCGGCGACGGCTCGTCGATGTATTCGATCCAGTCGCTGTGGACCGCCGCCAATCACAAGCTGCCGCTGACCTTCGTCATCGTCAACAATGGCGGCTACCGCATCATCAAGCAGCGCCTGCTCGCCTTCCACGGCGACGACAACTATGTCGGCATGGATTTCATCGACCCGCCGGTCGATTTCACCGGCGTCGCGCGCTCGCTTGGGCTCGAGGCGATCAAGGTCACCGATCCGCAGGAGCTGAAGGGTGTGATGAAGTCGGCGTTCAGCCGTCCGGGCGCGAAGCTGATCGAGGTGGTGGTGAGCAATTCGGTGAATTGAGCAAGCCGCGCGCTTGCTGCCTCCCCGTCATCCTGAGGTGCGAGCGAAGCGAGCCTCGAAGGATGTACGGCCCGCCTGGTGGCCGTCGATCCTTCGAGACGCGCGCAAGAGCGCGCTCCTCAGGATGACGGGATGGGCAGATGTGTGTGCCGCGTCATTGCGAGGCACGAAGCGACGAAGCAATCCATGATCCCGCATATGCGGAACGATGGATTGCTTCGCTTCGCTCGCAATGACGGCGCGGATCATTCCGCCGCAGCACTCCGCTTCACCCGATACCGTGTCGCCGGATGCGTCGCGTCCAGCCTCGCACGCCCTGCGCCGAACAGCTTCTCCCGCAAGGTGCCCTTCGCATACTCGCGCTTGTAGCGGCCGCGCTTGACGAGCTCCGGCACCAGCATGTCGGCGATGTCCTCGAAATCGCCGGGTGAGATCGCAAACGCGACATTGAGGCCGTCGACGTCGGTCTCCTCGAACCATTGCTCGATCTTGTCGGCGACCTGCTCCGGCGAGCCGACCACCACGGGGCCGGCGCCGCCGATGCCGACATGCTCGGCGACCTCGCGCACGGTCCAGACCCGGTCGGGATCGGCGCGGGTGACGTTGTCCATCGCGGAGCGGCCGGCGTCGTTCTGCACGTGGCGGACCTCCTGGTCGAGCGAATAGGTCGAGAAGTCGACTCCGGTCCAGCCCGACATCAGCGCCAGTGCGCCTTCATGGCTGATATGGCTGCGATACTCGGCGTACTTCGCTTTCGCCTCCGCCTCGGTCGGCGCCACCACGACGCACATCATCGAGAACATCAGGATCTCGGCCGGGTTGCGGCCCTTCGCGGCGGCGAGCTCGCGGATCGCCGACACCCGCGGACCGATCACCTTCGCCGACGGTCCCGACATGAACACGCATTCGGCGTGCTCGGCGGCGAACTGCCGGCCGCGCGGCGAAGTGCCGGCCTGGTAGAGCACCGGCGTGCGCTGCGGCGACGGCTCCGACAGGTGGATCGCGTTGAGCCGGTAGTTGTTGCCGTCATGGCGTACCGGATGCACCTTGCTCGGATCGGTGAAGATGCCGCGCGCGACGTCGCGGATCGCGGCGTCGTCCTCCCAGCTGCCTTCCCAGAGCTTGTAGACCAGCTCCATATATTCGTCGGCGAGCTCGTAGCGGTCGTCATGCGCGGTCTGCTTGTCCTTGCCGGCGCCGCGCGCGGCGGAATCGAGATAGCCGGTCACCACGTTCCAGCCGACCCGACCGCCGGTGAGGTGATCGAGCGTCGACATCCGCCGCGCGAACGGGTAGGGCGGCTCGAAGGAGAGATTGCTGGTGACGCCGAAGCCGAGATTTTCGGTCACCGCGGCCATCGCCGGGATCAGCATCAACGGTTCGTTGGCCGGGGTCTGCGCCGCGTTGCGCAGCGCCGCATCCGGATTGCCAGCATAGACGTCGTAGACGCCGAGCACATCGGCGAGGAACAGGCCGTCGAACCGGCCGCGCTCCAGCGTCTTCGCCAGATCGATCCAGTAGGACAGCTTGTTGTAGTCCTTGGTGCGGTCGCGCGGATGGGTCCACAGACCCGGCGACTGATGCGCCACGCAGTTCATGGCAAAGGCGTTGAGCCGGATTTGTTTTGTCATTGTAGAAAACCTTGGTCGAAATCTTGCGCGCCGCTTCGAATGCTGCCCGGTGATGCCGGGCGTCCCGCTTCAACTTGTTGCGACTTCCCACGTTTTGGCAAGGCCCATTCGCATTTCGCGCCCTTCCGGTCGCGAGCCGATCCCGATAGGTTGCGCCCCTCCAGAAGCATGATCGGGACGCCAAGCCATGGCGTTCCGGTGCGATCATGCCACGACGCGACCGGACGAAGGAACAATCATGGCGACACGGGCCGACGCAATCGCAAAGGTGCGAGAGCATTTTCAATCGGGAGAGTTCTTGAAGGAACTGGACCGCAGGGTCGGCTACCAGACCGAGAGCCTGAATGCCGACAAGGCCGATGCGCTGCGCGCCTATCTGGTGGAGAATCTGCAACCGGCCTTCGCCGAGCTCGATTTCAAGACCCACCTGATCGAGTCGCCGACCGGCCGCGGGCCCTATCTGATTGCCGACTACCAGGAAGACGCTTCGCGGCCGACCGTGCTGACCTACGGCCATGGCGACGTCGTCGACGGCATGGTCGGCGAATGGCGCGACGGGCTCAATCCTTGGCAGACCACGGTCAAGGGCGAGCGCGTCTATGGCCGCGGCACCGCCGACAACAAGGGCCAGCATTCGATCAACATGGCGGCGCTGCGCGCGGTGAAGCAGGCGCGCGGCGGCAAGCTCGGCTTCAATGCCAAATTCATCATCGAGACCGGCGAGGAGATCGGCTCGCCCGATCTGCGCGAGGTCTGCGAGGCGCATCGCGAGGAGCTGAAGGCCGACCTGTTCATTGCCTCCGACGGGCCGCGGCTGTCGGCGGAGCGGCCGACCATCTTCCTCGGCTGCCGCGGCGGCAACCGCATCCATCTCGACGTCAATCTGCGCGAGGGCGGCAACCATTCCGGCAATTGGGGCGGCGTGCTCGCCAACCCCGCCACGATCCTGGCGAGCGCGATCGCGAGCCTGGTCGACGGCAAGGGCCGCATGAAGCTCGATATCCTCAAACCGCCGCCGATCTCCAACCGCGTCCGCGCCGCGCTCGCCGACGTCGAGGTCAAGCCGACGGCGGACGAACCGGCGCTGGCGGAAGACTGGGGCGAGGAGGGCCTGACCGCGGCGGAGCGGCTCTATGCCTGGAACACGCTGGAGGTGCTGGCGATGTCGTCGGGCAATATCGAAAAGCCCGCCAACGCGATCCCCGGCAAGGCCAACGCCGTGCTGCAGCTCCGCTTCGTCGTCGGCACCCGGCATCTCGAGGTGATCGACGCGGTGCGGGACTATCTGCACAACAACGGTTTTCCGATGGTCGAGGTCTCGGGCACGCAGCGCTTTGCCGCCTCGCGCACCGACATGGACAGCCCGTGGATCGACTGGGCGGCGAACTCGATCCGCGCCACCACCGGCAAGGCGCCGGCGGTGCTGCCGAACTTCGGCGGCTCGCTGCCGAACGACGTGTTCTCCGAAGGCCTCGGCCTGCCGACGATCTGGGTGCCGCATTCCTATCCGGGCTGCTCGCAGCACGCCCCCGACGAGCACATCCTGCTGCCGGTGACCGAGGAGGCGCTGACCATCATGGCCGGCCTGTTCTGGGACCTCGGCGAGGCAAAGCACAAGGGATAAGGAGCTGGGCTCGCTTGTTCCCCGTCATTCTGAGGTGGCCGCTTCTTCAGCGGCCCTCGAAGGATCGACAGCCACCAGTGGGGCCGTGCATCCTTCGAGGCTCGCAAGAGCTCGCACCTCCAGCGACAAAGGCGAAGCCTTTGCGCGCGGATGACGGGGAAGACGTGGATGGCCGGGTCAAGCCGGCCATTTCGAGTTGAAAAGCTGGTGCCTTCACCGGCAAGGAAAATGTAATGACACTATCAACTTCGGCGGACGCTCAGCGAGCAACAGCGGTCGACAAGAAAAACATCACCCGCCTGATCGTCGCGACCTCGGTCGGCAATGCGCTCGAATGGTACGACATCTCGGTCTATGCCTATTTCGCGGTGTATCTCTCCAAGGCGTTCTTCCCGGCCAATGATCCGACCACCTCGCTGCTGTTGACCTTCGGCAGCTTCGGCCTGTCGTTTCTGATCCGCCCGATCGGCGGCGTCGTGCTCGGCGCCTATGCCGACCGGCACGGCCGCAAGGCCTCGCTGATGCTGTCGATCGTGCTGATGACGCTGGGCACGCTGGTGCTGGCGCTGATGCCGACCTATCAGACCATCGGCATCCTGGCGCCGATCGCGGTGCTGCTGGCACGGCTGGTGCAGGGCTTTTCCGCCGGCGGCGAGTTCGGCTCCTCGACTGCGTTCCTGGTCGAGCACATGCCGGAGCGGCGCGGTTTCGTGGCGAGCTGGCAGTTCGCGAGCCAGGGCGTCAGCGGTCTGTTGGGCGCGGGCTTCGGTGCGCTGCTGACCTCGCTGATGAGCCCGGAGGATCTGCAGTCCTGGGGCTGGCGGCTGCCGTTCCTGTTCGGCGTCCTGATCGGCCCGGTCGGCATCTACATCCGCAACCATGTCGACGATGCGAGCCCGCCGCCGGCGGCGAAGAAGGAATCGCCGGTCAGGGAAGTGTTCGCGCGGCAGAAGCTCGCCACGATGCTCGCGATCGGCGCGCTCGCGGTGTCGACCGCGGTCAACTATTTGATCGTCTACATGCCGACCTATGTGGTGAAGACGCTTAACCTCGCGCCATCGGTCGGCTTCATCGCCTCGTTCGCCGCGCAGACCGCGGTTGCGCTGCTGGCGCCGATCGCAGGCATGGTCTCCGACAAGATCGGACGCACCACCCACATGATCCTGTTCGCGCTGCTGTTGCTGGTGTCGATCTTCCCGGCCTTCCTCCTGCTCACCGGCAAGCCGACGCCGATGATCATCCTGATCGGCGTGCTCTGGCTCGGCGTCCTCAAGTCGCTGTACTACGGGCCGCTGGCCGCGCTGATGTCGGAACTGTTTCCGGCGGCGACGCGTGCGACCGGGCTCGGTCTCAGCTACAACATCGGCGTCACCTTGTTTGGCGGCATGGGACCGGCGATCATGACCTGGCTGGGCGGCTTCGCGGCGATCGGCGAGCTCGCGCCGGGTTACTATCTCACCGCCGTCTGCATCCTCAGCCTCTGCGCGCTGTTCACGATCCGCAGGCTGCGGCTGGCGTAGCGCATGATCCGAAAAAGTGCGAAGCGGTTTTTCGAAGAGATCACGCGCAAACCGCATCAGATTTCGTGATGCGAAATTCAAATATCCTTATTGTTGCACAGCAGCGTAGATAGTCGAAATCAAAGTTTCATCTGACGAAAGTATACGGTGTCCGGCGTGCGTCATCCGTCCTAGGATGATGTCGGCCGGGCGCGCATCTTCGTCCTGCCCGGTTCAGGATTTGGAATTGACGGCAAGGAAGGCCAGGGCATGAACGCCTCCACGACTGCGACCGCACGGACCAGCCGCAAGAGGCCACTGCCGGAGCCGGGCCAACCCGACAAGTTCAACGCGATCCAGAAGGTCTGCGCGATCCTGCGCGTGCTGGCGCAGCGCTCGCCGTTGCGGCTCACCGACATCGCCGACTCCACCTCGCTGAACAAGGCGACGGCGCTGCGCATTCTCAACTCGCTGATTGAGGAAGGCTTCGTCAGCCGCGTCGCCGGCGCCAAGACCTATGAGCTCGGCCAGGAGGCGCGGGTGATGGCGGTCGGCGCGCGCCGTTCGGTCGACATCGCCGAGCTGGCGCAGCCGAGCCTGCTCCGGCTGTCGGAGCGCTCGGCCGATACCGCGCTGCTGTCGGTGCGATCCGGCGTCGAGGCGCTTTATCTGGCGCGCTCGGTCGGCAACCATCCGCTGCAACCGAACTATTTGCAGATCGGCAGCCGCCGTCCGCTCGGCGTCGGCGCCGGCGCGCTGGCGCTGCTGGTCTGGCTGCCGGATGCCGAGATCGAGGCTGTGATCGAGGTGATCGTGCCGCGGCTGGCGAAATCGCCGCGCATCACGCCAAAGTTCCTGCGCGAGCGGATCGCCATGGCGCGCAAGGCCGGCCACACCGTGTTGATCGACGCCGCGTTCCCCGGCATGGGCGGCGTCGGCGTGCCGGTGCGCGACGATGCCGGCGAGGTGGTCGCCGCGCTCTCGATCGGCGCCGCGTCCGACCGCATCCGTCGCCGCGAAGGCGAGCTCGCCGACATGCTGAAGAAGGAAGCCCAGGTGCTGGCCCGCGCGCTGGCCCAAGCGCCGAAGAACGGGCGTGCGGCGAAGGTCGGTTGAGCTGCCGCTTCGCCTCTCCCCGCGTGCGGGTGAGGGGGGCCTCCGCGGATACTGCTATCACCGTGCTTGCGGAGGCAGCCCCTCACCCCAACCCTCTCCCCGTAAGAACGGGGCGAGGGGGCGCGCTGCCGGCGCGGCTGAAGTCGGGCTCGCTCTCCTACGCCCCCTCATCCAGCGCCACCAGCTCGCGCTTCTTGCGCAGCGAGGGCAGCAGCGGGGCCGACCAGCAGCACCAGCGCGAAGGCGAGGCAGATCGCCGAGATCGGCCGCTCCACGAAGGTCATGAGGTCGCCCTGCGAGAGGATCAGCGACTTGCGCAGATTGTTCTCCAGCATCGGCCCGAGCACGAAGGCGAGCACCAGCGGCGCCGGCTCGTAGCCGAGCTTGCGCATGAAATAGCCGATCACGCCGAACGCGATCATGACGTGGACGTCGAACACGTTGTTGCTGGAGCAGTAGACGCCGATGATCGTGAACAGGATGATCAGCGGGAACAGCACGTTGTAGGGCAGCCGCAGCAGCTGCACCCACATGCCGATCATCGGCAGGTTGAGCACCAAGAGCATCAAATTGCCGATATACATGCTGGCGACGATGCCCCAGAACAGCGTCGGGTTTTGCGAGATCATCAGCGGCCCCGGCTGCAGGCCGTGGATCACGAAGGCGCCGAGCAGCAGCGCCATCACCACGTTCGGTGGGATGCCGAGCGTCATCAGCGGAATGAAGGCGCCGCCGGCCGCGGAATTGTTGGCCGATTCCGGCCCCGCGACGCCCTCGATCGCGCCGTGGCCGAAGCGCTCCGGATGCTTCGAGAGCCGCTTCTCCAGCGCGTAGGAGGCGAACGATGCCACCACGGCGCCGCCGCCGGGCAGGATGCCGAGCAAGAAGCCGAGCACCGTGCCGCGCGCCACCGGTCCGGCGCTGGCCTTCCAGTCCTCCTTGCTCGGCAGCAACTGGTTGATCCTGGTCTTGATGATGTCGCGCTTGATCGCCTGCTCGGTGTTGAGCAGCACCTCGGCGACGCCGAACAGGCCCATCACGACCGGCACCAGGCCGATGCCGTCGATCAGCTCGAGGCGGCCGAAGGTCAGCCGCGGCTGCGCCGTGATGCTGTCGAGCCCGACCAGGCCGAGCACGACGCCGATGCAGGCCATCAACAGCGCCTTGGCCATCGAGCCCTGGGTGAGGAAGGTCAGCACCACGAGGCCGAGCACCATCAGGCTGAAATATTCGGCCGGCCCGAACGCGATCGCGACGCTGGCGAGCGACGGCGCCACCAGCATCAGGGCGATCAGCGCGAAGGTGCCGGCGATGAACGAGCCGAAGGCGGAGATGCCGAGCGCGGGGCCGGCGCGGCCCTGCTTGGCCATCTGGTGGCCGTCGATGCAGGTGACGACGGAAGCCGCTTCGCCGGGGATATTGACCAGGATCGAGGTGGTCGATCCGCCATACATCGAGCCGTAATAGATGCCGGCCATCATGATGATGCCGGATTCCGGCGTGCCGGACAGCGTCACCGGCAGCAGCAGCGACATCGCCGAGATCGGGCCGATGCCGGGCAGCACGCCGACCAGCGTGCCGATGAACACGCCGATGAAGCAGTAGAGCAGGTTGATCGGCAGCAGCGCGACGCCGAGGCCGTGGGCGACGTTGACGAGAGTATCCATGGGCGCTCAACCGATCTCGAACATGCCGCTCGGCAGCTGGATCGCGAGCAGGTGCTTCAGCACCCACCACATCCCGAGCGGGGCAAGGATGGACAGCGGGATCGCCAGCGACCAGCGCACCGGATCGATCACGCGGAGCAGCAACAGCATCAGCGGAATCGCCGACAGCAGGAAGCCGAGCGGCTCCAGCGCAAAGGCGAACGCCGTGAGGCAGACGATGACCAGCACCGGCTTGCCCCAGCGCGCATTCTCCCAGCGCGAGGCGAAGGTCGGGCCGCCCTCGGTGACCGCCGCGATCATGATCGAGGCCGCGAACACGCACATCAGGATGCCGGTGTAGAACAGCACGTAGCCGGAGCCGGGATCGTTGATGGTGCCGAGCTTCAGCTTGAGGCCCGACCAGATCACGAAGGCGCCGAGCCCGAGCCCGATCAGCCCGCCCCAGAGCTCGGAGTTGTTGAGGCGGAATTTGACGTTGGTTTGGTCTGTCATGGGATGTGCTCTCGTCAAGTCGCAAGGTGGGGCATCGACCTATCCCCGTCATTGCGAGAGAAGCGAAGCAATCCATTTCACCGCATGTGCGGAGGGATGGATTGCTTCGTCGCTTCGCTCCTCGCAATGACGGACGGAGACTTCGCGGCCAGTCCTTACTTCTTCGCCAGCCCCAGCGTGTCGATCACCTTGCGCTCGGACTCGGTGACCTCCCCCACGAACTTCTTGTAGTCCTCGGTGTTCTTGTAGTTCGGCACCATGTCGTATTTGGCCAGCGTTGCGATCACCGCCGGGTCCTCGATCGCCTTCTTGAAGGCATCGTGCAGCTTGGCGACGATCTTGGGATCCATGCCCTTGGGGCCGGCGATGCCAAACGGCGAGTCATAGACCATGGGGTAGCCGAGCTCCTTCAGCGTCGGTACGTCCGGATAGTTCGGCGAGCGCGCGCCGGTCCACACCATCAACAGGCGGAGCTTGCCGGCATCGACCAGCGGCCGCCAGCCGGTGGAATCCGCCTGCAGCATGGTGTGCTGGCCGAGCACGGCCGCATTGGTCTCGGCGCCGCCCTTGAACGGCACCTGGGTCAGCTTGATCCCGGCCATCAGGGCGATCTGCTCCATGCCGACATGCAGCGAGGTGCCGGTGCCGGGCGTCGCATAGGTCACCTTGCCCGGGTTCTTCTTGGCGAAATCGACTACGTCCTGCCAGGTCTTGAACTGCGACTCCGCGTTGGTGGTGACGCCGAAGGTGTAGCCGGTGAGGTGAATGATGTAGGAGAAATCCTTCGCCGGATCCCAGGACACCTCCTGCATCAAGGGCAGGCGGAACACTGTGATCGGGATCTGGGCGATGGTGTAGCCGTCGGGCTTGGCGCCGGCGGCCATCGTCGCGGGGCCCACGGTGCCGCCGCCGCCCGCCTTGTTGTCGACCGCGATCGGTTGGCCCAGCACCTTCGAGGCGCTCTCGGCGATCGCGCGCATCGAGATATCGGTCGAGCCGCCCGCCGGCCATGGCACGATCAGCGTGATCGGCTTGGTCGGATAGTCCTGCGCGAGCGCCGCTGTTGACACCAGCATGCCGGCGGCGGCGAGCAGGACCATCAAGCGATTGCGGTGCGACATCTCGATCTCTCCCTTATGACCGCGTTCGATCGCGGCCGCGTCTTGTTCGGTGTTGGCAATGATTGTCCCTGTCATGCTGGGACCGAGCGCATTGGACAGAACGGGGCGGGCAACGGAAGCGCGAATTGCGCTCGAAGCGCCGGCTGCGACAATTGGTCTGCCGCGATTTGGCGCGACCTGCCGAGCCGCGGAATTCAATCGGCCTTTGGTCGGACGGATTGGCCGTTCCTGGCACTGTGCCGGGAGGGCGCGGGGTGTGCGCGCCTGACCGGCAAGCCGGGTTTGGTCAAGCGAATAATCAAGGGAACCCAAAGGCATCGGCGCCTTGCGGGATTGCGCGCTTGCCGTCATCATGGCGCCGCCCGCTGCAGGAACGCCGCCCGACAGATGACGCCATCGCCTGACGCCACCGACGACGCTGTGACGAGGGCGTTTGCCGGCCTTCCCGCGTTGCTCGACGAGGCCCCTCGGCTGCTTGCGCGCGGGCGGCTGCTCGATTGCGACTGCCTGATCGGCCCGATGGCGCGGCCGTTTCATGCCGCGATCCGGGCCGGGCGCATCGTCGAACTTGCGCCTTCGCCGGTCCTGATGCGCTCCTGGCGCTTTTCCTATCGCGCGACGCCGCAGGCCTGGGCCGCCTATTGGCAGGCCGAGCCGAAGCCCGGCTGGCACGATCTGCTGGCGCTGACCAAGCGCGGCGAGGCGGTGCTGGAAGGCGACCTGCATCCCTTCATGGCGCATCTGCAATACTTCAAGGACCTGCTGGCGCTGCCGCGGCAGCATTTCGCGGCGGCCGTATCATGAGCGGCAAGATCATGGACGGCCACATCGAGCCGATGGTCGGCCGCTACGTTCACGTCGAGATCGGCGGCGAGCTGCACCGGATCTATTTCGAGGAGAACGGCACGGGCATTCCGCTGGTCTGCCTGCACACCGCGGGATCGGATGCGCGGCAGTGGCGCCATCTGCTCGCGGATACGCAATTTGCCGAAAATTTCCGCATCATTGCCTTCGATATGCCCTGGCATGGCAAGTCGAATCCGCCGATGAGCTGGACCGGCGATGAATACCAACTCACCACTGCGCGCTACACCGAGACCATCCGCGCTTTCTGCCGTGCGCTGCGGCTGGAGAAGCCTATCGTGATGGGCTGCTCGATCGGCGGCCGCATCGTGCTTAACCTTGCGATCGAATATGCCGCCGAGTTCCGCGCGCTGATCGGGCTCGAGGCTGCCGATTTTCAGGCGCCGTGGTATGACACCAACTGGCTGAACCGGCCGGACGTTCACGGCGGCGAAGTCTGCGCCGCGCTGGTGTCCGGGCTGATCGCCCCGCAAAGCCCGGAGCCTGCGCGGATGGAAACGCTGTGGGCCTACAAGCAGGGCGGCCCCGGCGTGTTCAAGGGCGACCTGTATTTCTACCGTGTCGACGGCGACCTGCGCGGCCGGGTCGCGTCAATCGAGACTAAAGTATGCAACCTCTATCTGCTTACGGGCGAGTATGATTTCTCCTGCACGCCCGAGGATACGAGGCGGACCGCAGCGGCAATAGGGGGCGCCAGCGTCACGATCATGGAGCAGCTCGGTCATTTTCCGATGAGCGAGAATCCGGAACTGTTTCGCCGCTATATCGCACCCGTCCTCGCTGATATTCTCACGCACTAGAACGACCGTTTCCACGCAAGGAGTAGACGTATGACACGCAACTATCTGATCGGCTTCGCGCTCGCCGCCGCGCTGGGCGCGAGCCAGGCGCAAGCCCAGGAGCCGACCGGCACGCTGAAGAACATCAAGGACACCGGCGCGATCACGCTCGGCTACCGCGACTCCTCGATCCCGTTCTCCTATCTCGACGACAACCAGAAGCCGGTCGGCTACGCCATGGACATCTGCTACAAGATCGTCGATGCCGTGAAGAAGGAGCTGAAGCTCGACAAGCTCGAGGTCAAGCTCAACCCGGTGACCTCGGCGACGCGTATTCCGCTGATGGCCAACGGCACCGTCGACCTCGAATGCGGCTCGACCACCAACAATGCCGAGCGCCAGAAGCAGGTCTCCTTCACCAACAGCCACTTCCTGACCGCCAGCCGCTACGTCACCAAGAAGGCGAGCAAGATCAATTCGATCGACGATCTGAAGGGCAAGACGGTGGTCTCGACCGCCGGCACCACCAACATCAAGCAGCTGACCGAGGCCAACCTCGCGCGCGGGCTGAGCGTCAATATCATCCCGGCCAAGGACCATGCCGAGGCCTTCCTGATGGTCGAGACCGATCGCGCGGTCGCCTTCGTAATGGACGACATCCTGCTCGCGAGCCTCGTCGCCGGCTCGAAGTCGCCGGATGACTACGTGATCTCCAAGGACGCGTTCTCCAAGCCCGAGCCCTACGGCATCATGCTGCGCAAGGACGACGCGCCGTTCAAGAAGGTCGTCGACGCCGCAACCGCCGCGCTCTACACCAGCGGCGAGGGCCAGAAGATCTATGACAAGTGGTTCACCCAAAAGATCCCGCCGAAGGGCCTTAATCTCAACTCGCCGGCTGGACCGGAGATGAAGAAGCAGTTTGCGAAGCCGTCGGACTCTCCGGATCCGGATGCCTATCTGGTCAACTGACCGCTGTGTATGACCCGTCGTCCCTTTTGGGAGCGGGTCCTGAAAGTTAGCATGTCCGGCCATTTTTGGAGGAGAATGGCCGGACATTTGCATAGACGCCGCGCGCGATGCCGGCGTAATGCCGTGACCGGCACGGCCGCGTGGGGGACCTGTGAACTACAATTGGAACTGGCACATCTTCCTTGAGCCGAACCCGATGGGGACCGGCACCTATCTCGACCTGTTGCTGTCGGGGCTGGTGGTCACCGTCAAGGTGTCGGTGCTGGCCTGGATCATCGCGCTGGTGTCCGGCTCGGTGATCGGCGTGCTGCGCACGCTGCCGTCGCGGGCCGCGTCGTGGATCGGCTTCTGCTGGGTCGAGTTCTTCCGCAACATGCCGCTGCTGGTGCAGTTGTTCCTGTGGTTCTTCGTACTGCCCGAATTGTTGCCGCGGTCGGCCGGGCTGTGGCTGAAGCAACTGCCGAATGCGCCGTTCTGGACCGCCGCGATCGGCGTCGGCTTCTTCATGTCGGCGCGCGTCGCCGTGCAATTGCAGGCCGGCATTACCTCGCTGCCGCGCGGGCAGAAGCAGGCCTCGACCGCGCTCGGCCTCACCACGCTGCAGACCTATCGCTACGTGCTGCTGCCGATGGCATTCCGCATCATCCTGCCGCCGCTGACCTCCGAATTCCTCAACACCATCAAGAACAGCGCGGTCGCCATCACCATCGGCCTGATCGAACTGACCGGCCAGGCCCGCTCGATGCAGGAGTTCTCGTTCCAGGTGTTCGAGGCGTTCACGGCGGCAACCGTGCTCTACCTGCTCCTCAATTTCGTCGTGGTGACCGCGATGCGCTTCCTCGAGCGCTATGTCGCGATCCCCGGCTACATCACGGGTAAATGACGATGATCGGCAGTTTCGATTTCGACGTCATCCGCCGCTCGCTGCCCTACCTGTTCCTGGAGGGCATGCGCTTCACGCTGACCTTGACCGCGCTCGCAGCGTTCGGCGGCCTGGTGTTCGGCACCCTGATCGCCCTGATGCGGCTGTCGAGCTACAAGGTGCTCGGGCGCATCGCGGGCTTCTATGTCGACTTCATCCGCTCGCTGCCGCTGGTGCTGGTGATCTTCTGGTTCTACTTCCTGGTGCCGTATATCGGGCAGTGGCTGACCGGCGCGTCGCGGCCGATCACGGTCGGCGCCTTCGCCTCCTCGCTGATCACCTTCATCGCGTTCGAGGCGGCGTATTTCTCCGAGATCATGCGCGCCGGCATCCAGTCGATCTCGAAGGGCCAGCCGGCCGCGGCCAGCGCGCTCGGCCTGACCTACGCGCAGTCGATGCGCTACGTCGTGCTGCCGCAGGCGTTTCGCAACATGCTGCCGGTGCTGCTGACGCAGACCATCGTGCTGTTCCAGGACACCTCGCTGGTCTACGTGCTGTCGATCCCGGATTTCCTCGGCGCCGCCAGCAAGGTCGCGCAGCGCGACGGCCGCCTGGTCGAAATGTACCTGTTCGCCGCGCTGGTCTACTTCGTCATTTCCTGTGTCGCGTCCTATGGCGTTCGCCGCCTGCAGTCGCGCATCGCGATTGTCCGGTAGCCAGTCATGCTTTCGAACATTCAAGACACGGCCCCCTTCACCTCTCCCATCGGGAGAGGTCGGATCGCGTCAGCGATCCGGGTGAGGGGTTTTGCTCCATCGATAGACCGCAATCCCTCACCCGGCGCTGCGCGCCGACCTCTCCCGATGGGAGAGGTGGAAGCGCGCTCGCTGCAACGCCTGAGTCACGCATGATCGAGATCAACCACGTCAACAAATGGTACGGGCCGAGCTTCCAGGTGCTGAAGGACTGCACCACCAGCGTCGCCAAGGGCGAGGTGGTGGTGGTCTGCGGCCCGTCCGGCTCGGGCAAGTCGACCCTGATCAAATGCGTCAATGCGCTGGAGCCGATCCAGGGCGGCGACATCACGCTCGACGGCGTCAAGGTCAACGATCCCAAGACCGACCTGCCGAAGCTGCGTTCGCGCGTCGGCATGGTGTTCCAGCATTTCGAGCTGTTTCCGCATCTGCGCATCATCGACAATCTCCGCCTCGCGCAGGAGAAGGTGCTCGGCCGCAAGTCTGAGGACGCCACCGCCAAGGGCATGAAGCTTCTGGAGCGCGTCGGGCTGAAGGATCATGCCAAAAAGTTTCCGGCGGAGTTGTCCGGTGGCCAGCAGCAGCGCGTCGCGATCGCCCGCGCGCTGGCGATGGACCCGATCGCGATGCTGTTCGACGAGCCGACCTCGGCGCTCGACCCGGAGATGATCAGCGAAGTGCTCGACGTGATGGTCGACCTCGCCCGCGAGGGCATGACCATGATGGTCGTGACCCACGAAATGGGCTTTGCCAACAAGGTCGCCGACCGCGTCATCTTCATGGACCGCGGCGAGATCGTCGAGGACGCCAAGAAGGCCGACTTCTTCGGCACGCCGCGCAGCGACCGCGCGCAGAAGTTCCTGTCGAAGATCCTGCAGCACTGAGCTTAGGGAGCCTCTCCGCCTGTCATTCCGGGGCGCCTCGAAGAGGCGCACCTGAGGGTTCGATGCTGCGCATCGCCCCGGAATGACGGCTGCTACAGGGTTTTCCCCCGTTAACAATTTGCGTATACGAAGGCCTGAACCCCCCTTCGTCCGCAGGAGAACTCGCGTGGAAAAGATCGCTTATGTCAACGGCTCGTTCGTGCCGCATTCGGAGGCCAAGGTCTCGGTGTTCGACCGCGGATTCCTGTTCGCCGACGGCATCTACGAGGTGGCGGCGGTGCTCGAGGGCAAGCTGATCGACAACGCCTCACACCTGGCGCGGCTCAAGCGTTCGGTCGGCGAGATCCAGCTCGCGCTGCCGGAGACGCTGGAGCGGATCGAGGAGATCCAGAAGGAGCTGGTTGCGCGCAACGACCTCGTCAACGGCATGGTCTATCTCGAGGTCACCCGCGGCGCCGACAAGGGTCGCGACTTCGCCTTCCCGAAGGCCGACGTCAAGCCGACGCTCGTGATGTTCACCTCGGAAAAGGACATCATCAACGCGCCCTCGGCCAAGACCGGCATCAACGTCATCACGGTGCCCGACATCCGCTGGGAACGGCGCGACATCAAGAGCGTGGCGCTGCTGGCGCAGGTGCTGGCCAAGCAGGCGGCGGCCGCGGCCGGCGCCGGCGAAGCCTGGATGATCGAGGACGGCAAGGTCACCGAGGGCGGCTCGTCCTCGTCCTTCATCGTCACCCAGGACGATGTCATCGTGACCCGGCAGAACGGCAACGAGATCCTGCCCGGCTGCACCCGCAAGGCGGTGGTCAAGCTCGCCGAGGAACGCCAGCTGCGCATCGAGGAGCGCGCCTTCACGATCGAGGAAGCGCTCGCCGCCAAGGAAGCCTTCATCACCAGCGCTTCCGTGTTCGTGCAGGGGGTGGTCGCGATCGACGGCAAGAAGGTCGGAGGCGGCAAGGTCGGTCCGATCACCGACCGCCTGCGCGAGATCTATGTCGAGTTCGCCAAGGCGACGGCGGTCTGACACTGGGTGGGGTGGGTTAGCGCAGCGTAACCCTCCAACTTTGCTCACCACGGAGAGAATGGTGGGTTACGCCTTCGGCTAACCCACCCTACGGTCTGCGCATCGCCTTGGCACCGTCACCCTGAGGTGGCCGCTTCTTCAGCGGCCCTCGAAGGGTCGACGGCCCGACTGTGGCCGTGCATCCTTCGAGACGCCTGCTGCGCAGGCTCCTCAGGATGACGGGGATGGATCGTCCGCGCTGCTTACGCCGCCGCCTTCGCCTTCACCGGATGCACCGCGCGGAAGCCGATGGCGATCCGGTTCCAGGCGTTGATCGCGCCGATCAGCGTGGTCAGGTTGACCAGCTCGCTGTCCGAGAACTGGGCGCGCACGGCTTCATAGTCGGCGTCGGGCGCATGCGTCTCGGACACCAGCGTCAGCGCTTCGGTCCAGGCTAGCGCCGCGCGCTCGCGCTCGCTGTAGAGCGGGGATTCGCGCCAGGCGTTGAGCAGATAGAGCCGCTGCTCGGTCTCGCCATGCTTGCGGGCGTCCTCGGTGTGCATGTTGATGCAGTAGGCACAGCCGTTGATCTGCGAGGCGCGGGTCTTGACCAGCTCGATCAGCGATTGCTCGAGGCCGCTCGCAGCAATCTGGTTTTCGACCGCGACCAGCGCTTTGATGGTCTCGGGTGCGGCCTGGTAGAAGTTCATGCGGGGCTTCATGGTCGTTCTCCGTGGTTGTGGCTTGGGTTAGTGCGCACCGCCGCCAGCGAGCTGGCCCGGCTTCTTCAGGAATAGTGTCGCCGCGAGTGCGATGATCAGCGCGACGCCGAGCAGGTAGAAGGTATCACTGAAGGCGAGGATGTAGGCCTGCTTCTGCACGACCTTGCCGATCGCCGCGATTGCGCGGTGGGCGGCCGCGGCCTGGTCGGCGACGCCGTGGTTCATGAAATACTGCGTCAGCTGCTCAATCCGGCTCCGCGTGGCCTGTTCCAGCAGCGAGACCGACTGCATCAGCACGTTGGAGTGATATTGCTCGCGTTTGGTCAGCAGCGTCTGCAGCACGGCGATGCCGACCGCGCCACCGAGGTTGCGCATCATATTGAACAGCGCGGAGGCCGAGCCCGCATTCTCCAGCTCGATGCCCGCGGTCGCAACCGCCGACAGCGGCGCCATCACCAGCGCCTGGCCGATGGCGCGGACGATGTTGGGCCAGAACAGCTGGTCGGTGGCGTAGTCGTTGGTCATGAAGATGTTCATGAAGTTGGAGCCGGCGAACAGCGCGAAGCCGACGCCGATGATGAGGCGCGGGTCGAAGCGCTGCATCAGCCGCGGTACCAGCGGGATCAGCGCGAGCTGCGGCAGCCCGGTCCAGGCCAGCACCATGCCGATCTGCTCGGCATTGTAGCCCTGGATGCGCGCGAGGTACTGCGGCAGGATGAACACCGAGCCGTACAGCGCGATGCCAAGCAGGAAGTTGGCCAGCATGCCGAAGCCGAAATTGCGGCGGGCGAGCAGGCGCAGATTGAGCAGCGGCTTCTCGACGGTGAATTCGACGATCAGGAAGGCGACCAGCGCGACCGCCGCGATGACAGACAGGCGGACGATGAAGGGCGAGCCGAACCAGTCGTCCTTGTTGCCTTCCTCCAGCACGGTCTGCAGCGCGGCGAGGCCGACCGCCATGGTGATGATGCCGAGCCAGTCGCCCTGGCGGATCAGAGACAGCTTCATCGGGCTCGGATCGAGCGAGACGTAGAGCATCGCGATCATCACGGCGCCCGGCACCAGGTTGACATAGAAGATATACTGCCAGCCCCAGTTCTCGGTGAGATAGCCGCCGATGGTCGGGCCGATCGCCGGCGCGAACGTCGCCGACAGCGCGAACAGCGCGAGCCCGATCGGCTGCTTGGCCTTCGGCAGTAGCGTGATGATCAGCGTGAACGCCATCGGGATCAGCACGCCGCCGGTGAAGCCTTGCACCGCGCGCAGCGCGATCATCTGCGGCAGGTCCTGCGCCAGCGCGCATGCCGCCGAGAACACCAGGAACAGGAGCGCATTGGTGAGCAGATAGATGCGCACCGAGAACACCTGCGCGAGCCAGCCGGAGAGCGGGATCACCACGATCTCGGCGATCAGATAGGAGGTCGAGATCCAGCCGCCGTCGTCGATCCCGGCGCCGATCGCGCCCTGCACGTCGGCGAGCGAGGCGTTGACGATCTGGATGTTCAGCACCGCCATGAACGCGCCGAGCGTCGCCCCGATCACCGCGATCCAGGTTTTCGTGGGGGTCGCCGGCGCCGCCGGCGCTGCGGGGGCGGGGAGCGCAGTGGCGTTCGGGGCGTCGGCTGTGGGCTGAAGTGCGGTCATCGGCGTGTTCTCTGGCTTACACACGCAAAATGTATCAGGCGGCCGCTTTCGATAATCCGGGAAAGACTGGAAGGATTGTCCGGTAGAGGTTGATAATCAACGGTTGCGGCTGAGAGAGCGACTGCGGTTATGGCCACGGCACGGCGGCTGCGTTTGGCCTGCGTGCCGTCGACTAGTGAGGTGAGCACGCCTCTCAAGCTCCCTCTCCCGTTTGCGGGGGCTCCACAAGATGACTCGCGGAGAGAGCCCCCACCCGCAAGCGGGAGAGGCGAAGAGGGCGTAGACAGCAAAACGCGATCGACCACCGATGGGTGATCGATCGCGCGGAGCCAGCCGAAGAAGCGTTTGGTCCTATCCGCCGTTCGCCCGCGTCGCTGATGCCAGCCGCCGCTTCTCCTCGCGCTCGGCCAGCACCGTCGCCTTGGTGTTGACGGTCGGGATCGCCGACATGCCCGGGCGCAAGAGGCCGGTGAGGCTCTGATCGTCGAGCACGATCTTGACCGGCACGCGCTGCACGATCTTGGTGAAATTGCCGGTGGCGTTGTCGGGCGGCAGCAGCGCGAATTCGAGGCCGCTGGCCGGCGACAGGCTGTCGACATGACCCTTCAGCGTGGTGCCGCGAAAACTGTCGACCGTGAGCTCGACCGGCTGGCCGTTGCGCACATGGGTCAGCTGCGTCTCCTTGAAATTGGCGATCACATAGACCGCGTCCAGCGGCACCACCGCCATCAGCTGGGTGCCGGCCTGCACATATTGCCCGACGCGCAGCGTGCGGGCGCCGACCGTGCCGTCGACCGGCGCGGTGATCCGGGCGTAGGACAGGTTGAGCTCGGCCTGCTGCTCGACCGCGCGAGCGCGGTCCACCTGCGCTGCGGCCTGGGCGCGCTGCGTGGTCAGCACGTCGACCTTGCGCTGGGCCGCCGACAGCGCCGACTTCGCGTGCTGCAATTGCGCGGTGTTGGCGCGCAGCGCCGCGTCGGTCTGTTGCGCACGCTGAATGGTGCCGGAGCCGGACTTCATCAGCCCGTCGTAGCGGGTCTGCTCTTCCTGCGCGAATTTCAGGTTTGCCTCGGCGGCGGTGACGTCGGCCGTGCTCTGGTCGATGATCGGCTGCTGCAGCTCGAGCTGGGCATCGAGGTTGCGCACCGAGGCGCTGGCGGCGTCGACATCGGCCTTGGCCTGGCCGAGCGCGGTGCGGTAATCGCGGTCGTCGATCTCGGCCAGCAACTGGCCGGCCTTCACCGGCTGGTTGTCGGTGACCAGCACTTTGGCGATGTAGCCCGAGACTTTCGGGGCGATGATCGTGGAGTCCGCCTTCACGTAGGCGTCGTCAGTGGTTTCGAGGTAGCGGCCGGTGGTGACGTAGTCGTAGCCAAAGTCGGCTGCCACGGCGGCGCCGATGATCGCGGCGACCCCGAGCGCCACCCGCTTGACCGCTTTCCGCGATGGGCGGAGGCCGATTTTTGTTGCTTGTTCAGGGACATAAGTAGTGGTCGACATGGCATCCTCCGGGTCGAACATTCGCGTCCTTCCAGAAAGGGCGCCCAGTACGCCCCCTTAGATGCAATGTCCTCCCCGCTGTGATAATCCCGATAAAACTGGAAGCATTATCAAGCCAGCGCTGATAATCCGGACCTTGCCGCATGGATCGCCTGACCAGCCTGACCGCCTTCGTCCGGGTCGTGGACACCGGCGGCTTTTCCGCGGCCGGCCGCAAGCTCAACATGTCCACCACCATGGTGAGCAACCACGTGCAGTCGCTGGAGGACCGGCTCGGCGCCCGGCTGCTCAACCGCACCACGCGCAAGGTCAGCCTCACCGAGGTCGGCCAGGCCTATTACGACCGCTGCGTCCAGATCCTCGCCGACATCGAGCAGGCCGACGACATCGCGGGCGCCCAGCAATCGGTGCCGCGCGGCACCCTGCGCATCTTCACCAACACCCATCTCGTCCAGTTCCTGTCGCCCGCGGTGGCCGAGTTCCTCGCCACCTATCCCGAGGTCAAGGTCGATCTCACGATCGGCGAGCGCAATGCCGATCTGATCGACGAGAACTACGATCTCGCCGTGCGCATGGTGCCGCCGCCGGACTCCAGCCTGATCGTACGCACCATCGCGACCTGGCGCCACGTGCTGTGCTGCTCGCACGGCTATATCGAACAGCACGGCAAGCCAACGCTGCTGGCCGACCTCTCCGCGCGCAACTGCATGCGCCACGCCAACTATCCCTATGGCGACGAGTGGCGCTTCGCCGACCGCAAGGGCACGCCGGCCGCAGTGCGCGTCTCCGGAAATCTGATCTCCAACAGCGGCGAAATCCTGAAGCTCGCGGCGCTGGCCGGCGTCGGCGTCTTCCTCGCGGCCGGCTTCCTGGTTCGCGACGAGCTGGAGTCGGGACAACTGGTCCGCCTGCTGCCCGAATACCGGCCGGTCGAGCTCACCATGAATGCTGTCTATCCGCATCGCCATCATCTCTCGGCGAAGGTCCGCACCTTCATCGACCTGCTGGTCCATCACGCCACCGAGCAGCAGAAGCTGATCAATCCGTATTCGTGAGCGGCGCGGGCGCTTGCGATGATGGCACGCGTGCGCCCTTTATCCACCGTCATCCCCGCGCAAAGGCGAAGCCTTTGCGCGGGGATGACGGGACTAATAGTACGACGTTCCTTCCGCGTCATGACCACCCGGCAGCCGTTGCATAGCCGTTGCGTGTATGAAGATCGCCTCACCTGCCGGGGTCCGTCATGCCGTTTCGTCTCCTCGCATCACTCCTGTTCGCGCTCGCAGCAAACCTGCTGCTGCAACTGCCGGCGCGCGCCGCCTATCCCGACCACATCGTCAAGATCGTGGTGCCGTTCGCGCCGGGCGGCGGCACCGATGTCGTGGCGCGGACGCTGGCGCAGGAGATGCAGAAGGATCTCGGCGTCACCGTCATCATCGAGAACAAGCCGGGGGCGGGCACCATCATCGGCACGCAGAGCGTCGCGGCGAGCCCATCCGACGGCTACACGCTGCTGATGGCGACCTTCGCCAACGCGGTCAATCCGAGCCTCTACAGCAAGCTGCCTTATGATGCGCACAAGGATTTTGCGCCCGTGGCGCTGGTGGCGCGCTCCTTCAACGTCGTTGTGGTCAATCCCGCTTCGCCGATCAAGTCGATTGCCGATCTGATCGCGGCCGCGAAGGCCGATCCGGAAAAGCTGTCCTACGGCACCTATGGCACCGGCACCTCGGCGCATCTCGCCGGCGAACTGTTCAAGCACATGGCCGGGGTCAATCTCACGACCGTTCCCTACAAGGGCGCGGCGCCTGCCATCACCGACCTCTTGGGTGGCCAGATCCAGGTAATGTTCACCACGGTGGCAAGCTGCGCCTCGCTGGTCGAGGCCGGGCAGCTGCGCGCGATCGGAGTGACGTCGGCCGAACGCTCGCCTGCGTTCCCGCAATTGCCGACGGTCTCGGAAGCCGGCGCCTCCGGCTATGTCGCCGAATCCTGGTACGGCCTCTACGTGCCGGCGAATACGCCGACCGACATCATCGACCGCCTCAACAGATCGGCGGCCAAGGCCGTGCAGGCGGAGGCCTTCAAGAAGCTCAGCGTCAATGAGGGCCTCGTGATGGTGGCCTCTCCTCCGGCCGAGCTCGACCGCTACTTTGCCGGCGAGGAGGCGCGCTGGCGCAAGGTGATAAAGGACGCCGGCATCAAGGCCGAATAGGCGGCATGCGCCAGGTGACGATCACATCTTTTTGCGTCGCATTGCCGTAACCGTGATTCTAGACGCAACGGACCGGTTCCTGGATCGTTGCCATGATCAGCGGAACCTCCGCCTTGAGCTATGTCTTGCGTTGAAGAGTAGGCCATGTGGATTCTGTTGCTGCTGCCGTTCATCGGCTTGCTGTGGGTGCCGTTCTATAATTTCGTCGAGCCTTCCCTGTTCGGCTTTCCCTTCTTCTACTGGTACCAGCTCGCCTGGGTGCCGATCTCCTCGCTCTTGATCTGGCTGGTCTATCGCAGCCGTCGGCCCGATACCGACGAGCCGCGGTGAGGGGACAGCCATGACCGATCACATCGCCTGGGTGGCGCTCTCCGTCTTCATCTTCTTTTTCGCGCTCGTCACCGTGATGGGCTTCTTCGCGGCGCGCTGGAAATCCGGCCCGGTCAGCGAGCATCTCGACGAATGGGGCCTCGGCGGTCGCCAGTTCGGCACCTGGATCACCTGGTTCCTGGTCGGTGGCGATTTCTACACCGCCTACACCGTGATCGCGGTGCCGGCGCTGGCCTACGCGGTCGGTGCCTACGGCTTCTTCGCGCTGCCCTACACCATCATCGTCTATCCCTTCGTATTCGCGGTCATGCCGGTGCTGTGGAAGAAGGCGCATGCGAACGGCTACGTCACTGCCGCCGATGTCGTCCACGGCGCCTATGGCTCGCGCGCGCTCGAGCTCGCGGTGGCGCTGACCGGCCTCGTCGCGACCATGCCCTACATCGCGCTGCAGCTGATCGGCATGGAGGTCGTGATCAAGGCGATGGGGCTATCAGGAGAGCTGCCGATCATCGCCGCCTTCGTCATCCTCGCGCTCTATACCTATAGCTCCGGCCTGCGGGCGCCGGCGCTGATCGCCTTCGTCAAGGACATCATGATCTACATCGTGGTGCTGACCGCCGTGGTCGTGGTGCCGGCAAAGCTCGGCGGCTACGGCGCGGTGTTCGCGGCCGCCAACGACGCCTTCACGGCCAAGGGCGGCGCCACCGGCCTGACGTTGAAGCCCGGACAGTATCTGCCCTATGCGACGCTGGCGCTGGGCTCGGCGCTCGCCGCCTTCATGTATCCGCACACGCTGACCGGCATCTTCGCCTCGAAGTCGGCGGATACCATCCGCAAGAATGCGATCCTGCTGCCGGCCTATACGCTCTTGCTCGGCCTGATCGCGCTGCTCGGCTACATGGCCTATGCCGCCGGCATCAAGGTGACCTCGCCGAACGACGTGGTGCCGATGCTGTTCAAGACGCTGTTCCCGGAATGGTTCGCGGGCTTTGCGTTCTCGGCGATCGCGATCGGCGCGCTGGTGCCGGCGGCGGTGATGAGCATCGGCGCCGCCAACCTGTTCACGCGCAATGTCTGGAAGTCCTACGTCAACCCGGACATCTCGCACGCCGGTGAGGCGTCGGTGGCGAAGATCACATCGCTGGTGGTCAAGGTCGGTGCGCTCGCCTTCATCTTGTTCCTGCCGACGCAATATGCGCTCGACCTGCAACTGCTTGGCGGCCTCTGGATCGTGCAGACGCTGCCGGCGCTGGTGTTCGGGCTGTTCACCGTCTGGTTCCGCGCCGAAGGGCTGCTGCTCGGCTGGGCGGTCGGCATCGGCTGGGGCACGTATACGGCGTGGAGCAACGGGCTAAAGCCGCTCGCCAGCATCTCGCTCGGCGATGCCAGCTACAGCTTCTATGTCGGCCTCGGCGCGTTGCTGCTCAACATCGTCGTGGCGGTGCTCGCGACTGTCGTGGTCGGCCTGATATCACCCGCCAAGCGCCGCGCGGCGGCCTGAGCCGTCGCCTTGGTCTGACGGGGCGGAGGCAAGTCGCGCGGTGAGCCGCGCAACCTCCGCCCTGGTCTTTTCGATCGCGGCGTCTTTCACCGACCCATAGCCGCGGATCTCCATCGGCGCCTTTGCCAGCGCGACGAGATCGGGCAGCCGTGCCTCGTCGAGCTTGCCGAGCATGGTCTCGATCAGCGCCTCATACCAGGTAATCAGCTCGCGCTCGGTGCGGCGCTCCGCGGCGTAGCCGAACAGGTCGAAGGGTGTGCCGCGCAGCCCTTTCAGGCTCGCGAGCAACCGCAGCGGCGTCTGGATCCACTGTCCGAACGCGCGCTTCCTCGGCCGTCCCCGTGCATCGCGCCGCGCTGGCAGGAACGGCGGCGCAAGGTGATATTGCACCGTGAAGTCGCCGTCGAATTCCTGGCTGAGCTCGTCGAGGAAGCCGCTCTGCATATGCAGCCGCGCCACTTCGTATTCGTCCTTGTAGGCCATCAGCTTGAACAGCGACCGGGCCACGGCGTCGGTCAAGGTCTCGCTGCTGAGCGCCACTTCGGCGCGACGCACGCGGTAGATTGTCGCCCGATAGCGCGCGGCATAGGCCTCGTCCTGATACGCCCTGAGGAAATCGGCGCGCCTCGCGATCACCTGCTCCAGCGTCTCCGGGTCATCGGCCGCAGCACCGTCGGCCTTCGGCAAGAACTCCGGATCGGCGAAGGCGATCCGGCCCCAGGCCAGCGCCTGCCTGTTGCGCTCGATGGCGACGCCGTTCAATTCGATCGCGCGCGTCAGCGCCTCCAGCGAGACCGGCACCAGGCCCTGCTGCCAGGCGAAGCCGAGCATCATGATGTTGGCAAAGACGCTGTCGCCGAGCAGCCGCTCGGCCAGCGCGTTGGCGTCGATCATGGTGAGGTTGCCCGACCCGATCACTCGCTCGATCGCGCGCAAGCGAACCGGCGAGGCGAGGTCGGCATCGCGAAAGCGCACCACGTCGCCGGTCGGCATCTCGGCGATATTGACCGCGGCGCGCATTCCCTTGCGATAGGTGCCGGATGCTTTTGCCGACGAGCTCACCACGAGGTCGCAACCGATCAGCGCGTCAGCCGCGCCCTGGTCGATCCGCACCTGATGCAGCGCGTCGGGCGTAACCGCCAGCCGCAGGTAGCTCAGCACGGGGCCGAACTTCTGCGCAAAACCGGTGAAGTCGAGCACCGAGACGCCGCGGCCCTCGAGATGCGCGGCCATCGCGATCAATGCGCCGACTGTAATGACGCCGGTGCCGCCGACGCCGGTGACAAGGAGATCATAGGGCCGCTCCAGTCCCGCAAGCTCCGGTACCGGCAGCGCGGCTGCGCGCGCCAGCGGATCGATCGCGCTCGCGCTCTTCGCCCGCCGCTTGCCGCCCTCGATGGTGACGAAGCTCGGGCAGAAGCCGTTGAGACAGGAAAAGTCCTTGTTGCAGGTTGAGAGGTTGATCCGGCGCCTGCGGCCGAACGGCGTTTCCTTCGGCTCGACGCTGAGGCAGTTGGATTCCACCGAGCAGTCGCCGCAGCCCTCGCAGACGAGGTCGTTGATGTAGGCGAAGCGCGCGGGATCCTCGATCGTGCCGCGCTTGCGCCGCCGCCGCTTCTCGGTGGCGCAGGTCTGCTGATAGATCAGCACGGTGACGCCGGGAATTGCGCGCAGCTCGCGCTGCACGGCATCCATCGCCTCGCGCGGATGGATGGTGACGCCGGCGGGCAGATCCGCCGGCGAGAAATGCGCGGGATCGTCCGACACCAGCGCGATCCGCGCGACGCCCTCGGCGCGGACAGAGTGCGCGATCGCCTGCACGCTGACCGGGCCGTCGACCGGCTGGCCGCCGGTCATCGCCACCGCGTCATTGAACAGGATCTTGTAGGTGATGTTGGCTTTCGCAGAGATCGCCTGCCGGATCGCCATCGAGCCGGAGTGATAGTAGGTGCCTTCGCCGAGATTCTGGAAGACGTGGCTGTTGCCGGTGAATTTCGATGACGCCGCCCAGTTGACGCCTTCGCCGCCCATCTGGATCAGCGACGAGGTCTCGCGGTCCATCCAGCTTGCCATGAAATGGCAGCCGATGCCGGCCAGCGCCTTGGAGCCCTCGGGCACTTTCGTCGAGGTGTTATGCGGGCAGCCCGAGCAGAAATACGGCGTACGGGTCGCGCCCGGCACCGCGATCATGCGGTCCTGTTCGGGCACCAGCGCGGCAACGCGGCGAGCGAGTTGCAATTCCGGAAACATCGGGTCGAGCCGGCGCGCCAGCACGTCGGCGAGCATGCGCGGCGACAATTCGCCGGTCCAGGAGATCAGCCGCGCGCCGCTCTCGTCATGTTTGCCGACCATCCGGTCCGGCTTGGCGCCGGGATAGTCGTAGAAATACTCCTTGAACTGGCTCTCGATGATGCCGCGCTTCTCCTCGACCACGAGGATCTCGCGCTTGCCTTTCACGAACTCCATCGCATCGTGCAGCGCCAGCGGCCACACCATGCCGACCTTGTAGATGTCGATGCCGAAGCGGCGGCACGCGGCTTCATCCAGCCCGACTAGCCGCAGCGCCTCCATCAGATCGAGATGCGCCTTGCCCGTGGTGACGATGCCGTAGCTCGCATCCTTGATGTCGTAGATGTGGCGATCGATCGGATTGGCTTTCGCGAAGGCGTAGACCGCGTGCTTCTTCGCCTCCAGCCGTTCCTCGATCTGCGGGCCCGGCAGATCCGGCCAGCGATAATGCAGGCCGCCGGGCGGCGGCACGAAATCCGGTTGCACGAAACGGCGCGGCGGCCGCAGCTCGACCGAGGCGCCGGACTCCACGATCTCCGAGATCGCCTTGAAGCCGACCCACATGCCGGAGAACCGGCTCAGCGCGTACCCATACTCGCCGAATGCGAGATATTCGCCGATATCGGCCGGATGCAGCGTCGGCATGAACCAGCTCATGAAGGCGACGTCGGACTGATGAGGCATCGAGGACGACACGCAGCCATGGTCGTCGCCCGCGACGACGAGCACGCCGCCACGCGGCGAGGAGCCATAGGCATTGCCGTGCTTCAGCGCATCGCCGGAACGGTCGACGCCGGGGCCCTTGCCGTACCAAAGGGCGAACACGCCATCGACCTCGCGATCTCTTTGCGTCTCGACCTGCTGCGAGCCGAGTACGGCGGTCGCCGCGAGGTCCTCATTCACCGCGGGCAGGAATTCGATGCGGCTGTCCTTGAGCTGCTCGCCGATCTTCCACAGTTCGAGATCGACGCCGCCGAGCGGCGAGCCGCGATAGCCGGAGATGAAGCCCGCGGTGTTGAGGCCGGCAGCGCGGTCGCGCCGCGCCTGGTCGAGCACGATGCGGACGATCGCTTGCGTGCCGGTGAGGAAGACGCGGCCGCGGTCGCGGCTGTAGCGCTCGGACAGCTGATAGGCGTCGAGCAACGGCATCTGGCCCATGACTTACCTCTCCGGGATTCGCGATGTCTGATCCGACAAGGCTATGCCTGTGGGCGTGGTAGGTCTTACCTATCCATTCATTTGTCGCGGAAAAATCGGCAGGATATTGCTGAGAACGATGTAGTTCGGTAGGATCTACCAAATCGAGGGCCTCGCAATGGTCGAAGAGCAGGACGAGAAAATCCTCGCCGAACTGCAGAAGGACGGCCGCGCCACCAACCAGCAGCTTGCGGAAACCGTCGGGATGTCGACCTCGGCGTGCTGGCGCCGGGTCCGTGCGCTGGAAGAGTCCGGTGTCATCTCGGGCTATTCGGCGCTGGTCGCGCGCGAGCGCGCAGGCTTTGCGACCTCGGCGATCCTGCACGTTTCGCTCGAGCGCCACGACGTCAAATTCGTCGACGAGTTCGTCGCGCGGGTGATGAAGCGCCGCGAAGTGCTGGAATGCTTCGCGACCACCGGCGACGCCGATTATCACCTGCGCGTCGTGGTGCGCGACATGGACGCCTACAACAAATTCCTCGACGAGTTCATGTTCCGCATCCCAGGCATCCGCCACGTCCGTACCAACGTGATCCTGAAGGAGATCAAGACCGGCGTGGCGTTGCCGTTTTGAAGTGATGTGTCTGACGACGATGATGGGGCCGCGCGCTCAATTTTCTGTCCCGTCACCCTGAGGAGGCCGCGTAGCGGCCGTCTCGAAGGGCGAACGGCCACCAGCCGGGCCGTGCATCCTTCGAGGCTCGCCCAGCGGCGCAAGTGCGCCGCGAGGCTCGCGCCTCCAGCGACAAAGGCGAAGCCTTTGCGCGGGGATGACGGTCGAAGTAGTCGGTAGGATCGGTAGAGCGAAGCGAAACCCATCATGGTGCCGCGGGTTGGAAGCGATGGGTTTCGCTGCGCTCTACCCATCCTACGAGGATACCGGTCATGCTGCCTGTTCTGTCGACTTGGTCTTCAACAGAATCATGAACACCATGACATGGCTGACCAGCAGCAGCGGCACATAGAGCGCCGGAATATAGATGCCGGCGCCGAACAGGCCGGGATCGCCGATCTTCACGCCGTTGTAATAGGCATTGAGCAGATCCAGCGTGCCCCAGACGTTGAAGACCCAGACGATCGGAATCGCGATCGCCCACCGCCAAGACAGCGCAGCCATCGCAAGCAGCGCGAGAACGGCGGCGACGAGATCGCCCCATCCGACCTCGCTGGCGAAATCCGCGCTCAATTGCGGCGACACGAACCCGGCCACCATGAAGTTCATGCCCAGGAACCTGAACGCATGGAACGCTGCGAGCAGCCGGAGCGCGTTGTCACGCGGCATCGCGCGGAGCGCCGGCCAGACGTAGGTGACGGCCACGACGGCACTTGTCAGAAACCCGCCGGCGACGCTGAGGACGAATGGAAGATTGAAGCCCGGGGGCATCGGCGGATTCCCTTGTTGTCGATCGGTTCGGTTGGCTTGCGTTCAGGACCTTGACGCTCAGGGCTTGGCGACGAGCAGGCGGAGCGGCAGCAGCGGGCCGACCCCGATGTACTCGTGATCCATCAGATCGAGCTTGGACAACGGCAGCCCTTCCATGATCGCGTGCGCCTCGGATACATCCTTGGCGTCGAGCAGAAAGACCACGCCGCGCCCGTCGGAGCGCGAATACCATTCGCGAATCTTGCCGTTGAGATAGAGCTGCACGGTCTGCCGGATTTCGTCCGGCATCACGGCCATCACCTGATCGCGGGTGACGCCGGCTTTCGCAGTGAGGATGACCATCACGCCTGCGGTGATGGTGGAGGCGGCTTGTGCCTGTACTTGGGCTTGAGCAGGGGAGGGAGCGGTCATGATGGTGGCGCCTGTCAGAGTGAGGGTGAGAGCCAGGATTGTGTGACGGATTGCTTGCATCGGTCGCATGTCTCCGTTCACGACGGATGTCGTGATGTCGCGTGAGCAGCGCGCGTCGCGTTGCTGCTGCTTGTGGCTCCGATGTAAGGCAGCTTTCCGCGAGCGACTATTCGCGATAATGTTCACGGGCCATGAAGCAGAACTTCACAGTCCGGCAGGGCGCGCTCGACGGCGTCGAGGCATTCCTTGCCGTCGCTCAGCACCGCAGTTTTCGCCGCGCGGCGGCCGAGCTCGGCGTCACGCCATCGGCGATCAGCCAGGCGGTGCGCGCCCTCGAGGCGCGCCTCGGCGCAGTGCTGTTCATCCGCACCACCCGCAGCGTCGGACTGACCGACGCCGGCGAACGGTTTCTGGCGCGCGCAAGACCGGCATTCGAGGAGCTGGTCGCAGCGAGCGGGGCGGCGCGCGAGCTCGGGCAGAAGCCCGCCGGACTGTTGCGTCTCACCGTGCCGCGCTCGGTGGTGCCGATCCTGCTCGAGCCGCTGATCGCCTCGTTCTGCAAGGCCTATCCCGAGATCGAGGTCGAGCTCGCCGCCAGCGAGGAATTGGTCGACCTCGCCGCCGGCGGCTTCGATGCCGGCATCCGGATGGGCCAGTTCATCAATCCGGACATGGTCGCGGTGCGCCTGACCAAGCCGTTCCCGTTCGCCATCGTCGGCAGCCCGGACTATCTCGCGCGCCGCGGCCGCCCCAAGCGCCCGGACGATCTGCGCGAACACGCGTGCCTGCGGCTCCGGCGGTCGAACGGAGGGCTCGCGCCGTGGTCGCTGAACGACAATGGCCGTTCGATCGAGCTTGCCGTGTCGGGATCCTTCATCGGCCATGATTTTCCGACGCTGGTCGGCGCCGCCATCGAAGGCGTGGGCCTCGCGCAAGTCCCCGCACCGCTGATATCAGGCGCCGTCAAGGAGAAGAAGCTCGTCCGCGTGCTGGAGCCATTCGCGCCGACGACGCCGGGCGTGTTCCTCTACTATCCCGGCCATCGCCAGATCATGCCGAAGCTGCGCGCCTTCATCGATCACGTGAAGAGCAGGCCGCGGGCCGCGCGGTGAGGAGAGCCCGGATTTGCATTGCTCGTTCACGTCATCTCGGAATGACGGGAGGGTCTAGGCGCGCTTCTGAGGATGCCAGTCAGGCACCGTCTTGACCATGTGCCAGACCAGCAGGTCGAGGGCGCGGGTCATGCCTTCCCGCGACCTGGTGTTGGTGAACGCCGACCAGCAGAAATCGCCGCTGGTTCGCACCGAGATCGTCGTCGTTCCGTCCAGGAGGCCGCTGTGCCACCAATTATTGTTCGCGGTGACGAACAGGCCCTTGGCGTAGCGGGGGTTGATGGCGCTGGGGGTGCTCATGACGCGGAGGCTGTCGTCGGTCAGCAGCTGCTCAGTGTCCTTGAAGCCGTCGATATGGACGAACAGCGTCGTCAAATCGCCCGGCGTCGCAATCCAGCCGCCGTGCGAATCCATCCGGGCGACGTTCATCCGGTACGGATCGCCGGTCTGGCTGTAGTATTTCACTTCGTTGCTTGCGCGCTCGCCCAGCGTATTGCCGGCAATCTGCATGTCGGTGATGCCGCATCGCTTCAGGACGGCGTCCTTGATGTATTGCTCGTAGCTCTGGCCGCTCAGCTTTTCGATCACGCGGCCGAGGATGCAATAGCCGAAGTTCGAATAGGCATAGGCTTCGCCTGGCGGACTGGTGAGCGGCATATGCTCCAGCGTCCAGCCGATCAGTTCGCGATGCTTCAGGTTCTGGTTCATGAACATCGGATCGCGAGACTGGTTTCCCCAGGTCCCGGTGGTGTGGGTCAAGAGATGCTCGACCGTGATCTGCTCGACATGGGAGCGAGACGAGCCGGGTGGCATCAAGCTTGGCAGCGTGGGTGTCGTCGGATAGTCCTTGCCGAGAATGGAGCTTGCGCCGAACACATAGTCGCCGAGCCGCAATTTGCCGGCCTCGATCAGGGTGAAGATCCCGGTCGAGGTCACAGGCTTCGATATGCTCGCGATCCGGAAGCGGTGTTGCGGGGTCAATGCTTCGCCGGTCTCCCGATCCGCAACCCCGAACGCCTCGACATAAGCCGGCTTTCCCTTGATTGCGATCGCGATCGAAAGACCCGGTACATCGTAGTCCTTCATGAAGTCGGCGGCCAGGTCAGCCATCTGCTTGCGTTGCTCCGACGTCGGAAGCTCCGCGGGCTGCTCGGCAAGGGCGGTCGACGGCCCGCAAACGATCCCTGCGGCCGATAGCAGGGAGCCCTGAAGCAACGTTCGGCGTGAAAGTGGCATGGCTGACTTGTCTGATGAGTGCGCGCGGACCTTATTGCGCTTCGCCCTGTGTTGTCACGATGCGAACGGCTATGTGATCACGTCACGATGGCCCGTCGGGCAAATGATGTCGCGAGAATGCGAGTGTGTGATCCACCAGCGGCGCCACAAACTCGCCGTCGTGCCGGCGAAAGCCGGGACGACAAATGGAGAGAGAAGCGACCCGGTCCATCACCGTCATGCTGAGGTGCGAGCGCAGCGAGCCTCGAAGCACGACGGCCCGGCTCTCGACGCAAGGATGGAGCGGCGGCCGTGCATCCTTCGAGGCTCGCTTCGCGAGCACCTCAGGATGACGGCTCTAAAGTGGTGCAAGCCGCCTCACACCTTCTCCCTCACGAACCTGTTCCGCAGCGTGCCGATGCCGGTGATGTCGATCTCGACCACGTCGCCGTCCTTCAGGTCCGGCGAGGCGCCGTCGGTGCCCATCCAGATCACGTCGCCGGGCGACAGCGTGAAATATTTGGTCAGTTCGACGAGGAACGGGACGATGCCGAAGATCATCTCGTTGGTGTGGAAGCGGCCGGTTTCCTTGCCGTTGACGCGGATCGCGGTCTCCATGCGGTCGAGGTCGACATCGGTCTCGATCCACGGACCCATCGGCTTGAAGGTATCGGCGTTCTTGGCACGCCACAGTCCGCGATCGGCCTTCTGCCAGCTGCGTTCGGAGACGTCGTTGCCGATGGTGTAGCCGAACACGCAGTCCATCGCGTTGGCCTCGGTCAGGTGCTTGGCGGTCTTGCCGATCACGACGACGAGCTCGCCCTCGTAATGGATCTTCTCGGTCGCGCTCGCGGGGATCACGACGTTCTCGTCATGGGCGATCAGCGCGTTCTGCGCGCGGTAGCCGATCTCGGGACGATCGGGAACGTTCGGCACCGTGCCGGCCTTGTCGGCGGCTTCTTTGAGGTGTTTCAAATAATTCAGCCCGACGCAGTAGAAGGTGCGCGGGATCAGCGGCAGCTCGATCTTGACGTCCTTCAACGCATGCGTCTTCGACGTCTTGCTCCATTCACCGAAGGGATCGCCATTGACGGTGGTGACGGCGTCGCCCTCGACGAGGCCCCAAGACGTAGTGCCTGCGGCAGTAAATTTCAGCCAGCGCATGATGATGTCCCTCTATTCCGCGGCCTGCGCGCGGGTCTTCCAGGCGCCCGCGGCCGGGCGCTTCAGTCCGAGATTCTCGCGCAGCGTCGTGCCGGCGTAATCCTTGTGGAACAGCCCGCGCTTCTGCAGTTCGGGCACCACGTGGTTGACGAAGTCGGCATAGGAGCCCGGCACGTAGCTCGCCGCGACGACGAAGCCGTCGCAGCCGCGATTGACAAACATCTCCTCCAGCCGGTCGGCGATCTCCTTCGGGCCGCCGACCATCGCGTCCTGCACCTGGCCGCGGCCGGAGAAGGTGATGAAGTCGCGGGTCGAGGGATTGGTCTTGCCGGAGGTGCGCAGCACGCCGTCGCGGATGCCGAGCATGCCTTGCATGCCCTGCAACTCCTCGGTGGTTAGCGGCTCGTCGATCGGTTTGGCGCCGAAATCGAAGTTGAGGCCTTCGGCGAGCAGCGACAACGCGTCGATCTCGAGCGGCAGCTTCTGGATCACCGCCATCCGGTCCTCGGCCTCGGCCTTGGTCGCGCCGGTGACCGGCGTGATCAGATTGCAGAGGAACATCTGGTCGGGATCGCGCCCGGCCTTGGCGGCTTCGCCCCGGATCGCGTCATAGCCCTGCCTGGCATTGGCGAGGTTGCGCGCCGCGGTGAAGATCACCTCACCCCAACGCCCGGCAAAGCGCTGGCCGCGGCCGGAGGCGCCGGCCTGGATCACGACGGGATGGCCCTGCGGCGAGCGCGGCACCGTGAACGGGCCGCGCGAGGTGAAGAATGTGCCCTTGTGGTCGAGCCGCTTCACCTTGGTCGGATCGGCGAAGCGGCCGCTCTTCTTGTCGATCAGCAGCGAACCGTCTTCCCAGGCGTCCCAGTGGCCGAGCACCACCTCCATGAACTCGTCGGCGCGGTCATAGCGATGGTCGTGCTCGAGATGCTGCTCGCGGCCCATGTTGAGCGCTTCGCCGTCATTGACCGACGTCACCACGTTCCAGGCGGCGCGGCCACCCGTCATCAGGTCGAGCGTGGCGAAACGGCGGGCGACGTCGAACGGCTCGAAATAGGTGGTGGAGGCGGTCGAGGCGAGGCCGAGCTTGGTGGTGACCATGCCCATCGTGGTCAGCACCACGATCGGGTCCATCTTCACGCAGCGGATGCCGTATTCGACGGTGTGGGCGTGATCGTTGCCGTAGCGATCGGGCATTGCGAGGCGATCGTCGAAGAACGCCATGTGGAACTTGCCGCGCTCCAGGATGCGCGCGATCTCCTGATAGTAGTCCGCCGACATCGAATCGTCGCGCGATTCCGGGTGACGCCAGGAGCTCGGCAGGTTGGTGCAGTTCTGCGCCTGCAAAAAGCCAACCAGCGCCATTTGCCGTGTCATGTCGTTCTCCTGTGTCCGCAACTATCAGCGAAGGTCGAGCTCATCGGTGAGCTTGTAATCGGCGGCGAGCGCCTTGAGCTTGTCCCAGGTCGCATCCTCGATCTCGATGCCGTCCTTGCGCCGCTGCTGCTCGCGCAGATATTCGATCTCGCCGGGATAGAACACGCCGCGGCTCCCTTCCGAGGGCGGCGTCGATTTCAAATAGCGGGCGAAGTCGGCGACCTCCTTCCTGAAGTCCATGAGCGGACGGAATGCGGCGACGTTGAACACCGCCATGAAGCAGCCGTCGTTGTGTCGGCCGGTCGGCTCGACGCCGAAGCCGAGCCCGGTCAGGAGGCCGCACAGCACCTCGATCATCGCGGCAAGGCCCGAGCCCTTGTAGCCTTCGCTGCCGCCGAGCGGCAGCAGCGCGCCGCCCTTGCGGTAGTCTTTCGGGTCAGTGGTGTCGCGCCCCTCGGCATCGATGATCCAACCCTTCGGGATGCTCTCGCCACGCGCCACCGCGAGCTGGATCTTGCCGGCGGCGACTGCCGAGGTCGCCATATCGAGATAGAATGGCGCCTCGAGGTCGGAGGGCACCGCGATCGAGAGCGGGTTGGTGCCGAGCCGGGCCTCGCGGCCGCCGAACGGCGCCACGTGCTTCGGCGAGCGGCCGGAATCGGCGGCCGCAATCCCGATCATCCCCTCGCGCATCGCCATCATCGGGTAGTGCGCCAGCCGTCCGACGTGGCTTTGGCGGAACACCGTGCAGGCCGCGACATTGGCGGTCTTCGCCTTGTTGATGGTCATCTCCATCGCCTTGGCGTTGACGTGGAAGCCGAAGCCCCAATGACCGTCGATCACGGTCGTGGTCGGGGTCTCCTGCACGATGGTCCATTTCGCGCCGGGCACGATGTGGCCGGCCTTGATGCGGTCGATATAGGTCGGGATTGCGATCACGCCGTGGGAGTCGTGGCCGGCGAGGTTGGCGTTGACGCAGCCGGAGGCGACTGCGCTGGCTTCCTCCTCCGATGCGCCGGCACCCTTGAGGAGTGCCGCGCCGATGCGCGTGAGACGGTCGGCCTGGACGATCGGCATGGGATTTTCCTCGCGGTCTGCCCGCGTGATGCGCGGGTCGTGCTTGCTGTTGTCGACGTCATGCTCTCAAAGCGCCGAGGGGCGAGCAAGGGCAGAAAAATCCGGGCGGCCATACCGCCAGCAGGGTGCTCGCCGCCGCGATTTCACGGAGTGGAACGGGCGCGGTCGCGATGCGGAATTTGGCTGCTCGGGCGGCGCGAGCAGGACGTCCATCCGCGCCTCGCCACCCTCCGCCTCAGGCTGGCACACCGGTGTCCGTAATATCCCGGAAAACCGCCGCCGGCGTTCGTCAGCCGTTTACTTTGTCGTGCAACTTGCCGGATACGCTAACCACCACTTAGGCCTCTCGCGGGCAATGTTCCCTGCCAGATTGGAGGGGTTGGCCCCCGGGCCTTCAGGAATCGTGCAGTCGAGCATCGGGCGTACCTTCGCGGCGTTGAGTGCCACCAACGAAGCGATCCTGTACGCGAAATCACCAGAAGAATTGTACGGCAAGGTCTGCGAAGCCGCGTTCTCGAGCGGGAGCTTCCTGGCCGCGACCGTGTTTTTGCTGGAGCCGGATACCGGTCTCTTGAGGTTCGCGGCTGGCTACGGCGACGATGTCGCGCGACTATGCAGCATCACCATTTCCGCGATCGCCAACACCCCGGAGGGCGAAGGCGTGGCCGGCCGCGCGTTCCGCGACCAGAAGGCCTGCGTCCGCAACGACTATGTCAACGACGCTGTTTCGGCGGCTTGGCGCAGCGGCGCGGCAGCGGCCGGCGTCGGGGCGGCCGCCGCGGTGCCGCTGGTTTGCAACCGGCGCAGCGTCGGCGTCTTCATGGTGACGCGGCGCGAGATCAATTCGCTCAGCGACGAGGCCGTTTCGCTGCTGGAGCGCATGGCCGCGAACGTGTCCTTCGCGCTCGATAATTTCGACCACGAGGCCTCGCGCAAGAGCGGCGAGCGGGCGATGCGTCGGCTCAACCGCATGTTCGGTGCGATCAGCGCAACCAACGAGGCGATCCTTCGCGCCAAGACCGAGCACGATCTCTATCAGCGGGTCTGCGATGCCGCGGTGTTCAGCGGAAAGTCCTTCGCGACGGTGGTGCTGCTGGCCGAACCCGACACGCACTGGTTCGAGCCTGTCGCCGGCACCGGCGAGGCGCTCGACCTGATCACCCAGACGCGCTTCTCGACCGATCCGGACAACGTCTACGGCAAGGGGATTTGCGGCGAGGCGTTCCGGACCCAGCGGCCCTGCGTCGAGCACGACATCCCGATATCGATGGGCCCGTCGCATATGCCGATCGGCGGCAGCGGCCTGATGGCCTGCGTGGCGCTGCCGCTCACCCGGTTCGGCAAGAGCGTCGGCGTCCTGATTTTCTTCACCGGCAATTCCTGGGCGCGTGACGAGGAGATCATCGCGCTGCTCGCGGGGATCGCCGAGAATGTCTCGGTCGCGCTCGACAATTTCGGCCGTGCCACCGAAAAGGCCAAGGCCGACGCCGAGCGCGAGCGGCTGTCGCGGATGTTCGCGGCGCTGAGCGCGACCAACGAGGCGATCATGCGCGCGAGGTCGCGGCTCGAGATGTTCGAGCTGGTCTGCGCGGCGGCGGCGCATGGCGGCGGATTCAACTCCACCAGCATCCTGATCGCGAAGCCCGGCGACGATTTCCTGGAGATGATGGCGGTCGCGGGGCCTACCGCGGCAAATGCGCGCCGCCTCAACGTCTCGCGCAGCGAGGCTCGCCCCGAAGGGCGCGGCGTCTGCGGCCGGGCGTTCCGCTCGCGGCGCGCCTGCATCAACAACGATTTTCTGGGCGACGTCGCCAGCAATCCGTTCCGCGACGTCATCGACCGCGAGGATGCGCGATCGGGCGCGGCGTTCCCGTTGATCGTCGACGACGAGCCGGTCGGCGTGATGCTGTTCATCTCCGCCAAGCGCAACACCTTCTCGGCTGAATTCGCCGAGCTGCTGCAGCGGCTCGCCGACAACGTCTCCTATGCGCTCGGCAGCTTCGACCGTGCCGACGAGAAGGCGCGGACCGAGGAGCAGAAGGAGCGGCTGCGGCGGATGTTCGCGGCGCTGAGCGCGACCAACGAGGCGATCATGCGGGCGAAATCCCGCAGCGAACTGTTCGATCTGGTCTGCGATGCCGCGGCGGTCGGCGGCCAGTTCGTCTCGGCCACGATCAGGCTGGTGCGGCCGGGCGAGGTCTTCCTGGACAATGTGGCCGCCTCGGGCCCGGACCGGGTGCGGGCCCGAGAGGTTCAGCTGTCGGCCGACGCGACGCGTCCGGAGGGACAGACGCTGACCGGCGTTGCGATCCGCACGCGCAGGCCCTGCATCAGCAACGACTATCTCAGCGATTTCGGCCCCGAATCGCACGTCTATCCGGCGGTGCGCGACAGCGGCAGCAAATCGGGCGCAGCCCTGCCGCTGCTCAAGAACGGCGAGGCGATCGGCGCGCTGGTGTTTCTCTCCAGCGAGTTCGGCACCTTCAGCCCGGAGATGATGGCGCTGTTGCAGCGGCTTGCCGAGAACGTGTCGTTCGCGCTTGCCAATTTCGATCGCGCCGACGAGAAGGCGCGGGACGACGAGCAGAAGGAGCGGCTGTCGCGGATGTTCGCGGCGCTGAGCGCGACCAATGAGGCGATCATGCGGGCGAAGTCCCGCGCAGAATTGTATCGACTGGTCTGCGCGGCGGCGGCGACCGGCGGCAAGTTCACCTCGACCACGATCGCGCTGGCGCAGACCGGAAGCGACTATCTGCGGATCGTCGCGATTGCGGGGCCGGCGGCGGAGGGCGCGCGCCAGGTGACGCTCTCGACCAGCGAGGCGCACCCCGACGGGCGCGGCGCCTGCGGTCGGGCGTTCCGCTCCGGCAAGGCGTGCATCATCAACGACTATTTTGCCGATCCCGAGACCGCCGCTTTCCATGAGCGCGCGCGGCTCGATGGAACGCAGTCCAGCGCCTCGTTTCCGCTTGTTGTCAGCGGGCAGGTGGTCGGGGTCATGATCTTCGTCGCGATCGACAAGGACACGTTCACGCCGGAGTTCGCCGAATTGCTGCAGCGCCTCGCCGACAATCTGGCGTTTGCGCTCGAGAGCTTCGATCGCGCCGATGAGAAACACAAGGCCGACGAGCGCATCGAATATCTTGCCTCGCACGACAGCCTGACCAATCTGCCCAACCGCGAGACGTTCAACGAGATGCTGCATCACGCGATCTCGGCGGCGGATCGCCATCGCCGGCAGCTCGCGGTGCTGTTCATCGATCTCGACCGCTTCAAGGTGATCAACGACTCGCTCGGCCACGACGCAGGCGACATGCTGCTGGTGGCGATCGCCGAGCGGCTGCGTGGATCGTTGCGCGCGAGCGACGTGGTGGCGCGGCTCGGCGGCGACGAGTTCGTGGTCATCCTCGAGGAAACCGCCGAACGCGACGACGTCGAGCGCATCGCCGGCGATCTTCTGGTTTCGCTCAGCCAGCCGCTGCAGCTCAGCGGGCATGAGTGCCACACCACGGCCTCGATCGGCATCGCGATGTATCCGGCCGATGGCTCGGACGTGCAGACGCTGACCAAGAATGCCGACATGGCGATGTATCTCGCCAAGGAAGACGGCAAGAATGGCTTCCGCTTCTTCTCCAACGAGATCAGGGCGCAGTCGATCGAGCGCTTGACGATGGAGAGCGCATTGCGCCGCGCACTCGAGCGCAAGCAATTCTCGCTCGACTATCAGCCCAAGGTGGACATGGCGAGCGGGCAGATCAGCGGCGTCGAGGCGCTGCTGCGCTGGACCCATCCCGAGCTTGGCAAGGTATCGCCGGGGCAGTTCATCCCGCTTGCCGAGGAGACCGGCCTGATCGTGCCGATCGGCCGCTGGGTGTTGAAGGAAGCCTGCGGGCAGAACATGGCGTGGCAGCGCTGCGGCCTCAGGGCCGTGACGATGGCGGTCAACCTTTCACCGCGGCAGTTCGGCGATCCGAACTTGCTCGACGACATCGACGCGGCGCTGGAGGAGAGCGGCATGTCGCCGGCGTTGCTCCAGCTCGAGGTCACCGAGAGCATGGTGATGCGCAACGTGACGCGTGCGGTGCGCGTGCTCGACGCGATCCAGAATCGCGGCATTCGGCTGGCGATCGACGATTTCGGCACCGGCTATTCATCGATGTCGCTGATGAAGCAGTTCCCGATCGACACCATCAAGATCGACCGCTCTTTCGTACGCGACCTGCCCAATGATTCCGAGGACGTCGCGATCGCGCAGGCGATCATCTCGCTGGGCAAGGCGCTTGGCATGACCATCGTCGCCGAGGGCGTCGAGACCTCCGAGCAGCAGGAGTTCCTGCGCGCCCATGCCTGCGACGAGATGCAGGGCTTCCTGTTCAGCCGGCCGCTGCCGCCGCGCGATCTCGCCGAATTGTTGAAGCCGTCGCAGGCAGAGGCGTCGCCGCCGTTGCAGCCGTCGCTGGATGGCGAGGCGACCAGCGTGGCCGGGCCGGATCTAGGGCGGAAACGCGCTGTCGTCTGACGGCTGCACGGGCAGGTCGCGAACGTCGGAATCGGTTGATTCGACCTTGCGCGAGAAATCATAGGGCCACGGCAGGATGTCCTGGCCGGCCAACGTCTGGCGCAACACAACGGCAGCCTCCGCAAAGCTCGCGCCGTCGGCAAGGCGGAGCTGGCGGCTCCAGGCGGATGGCAGCGGTTCGGCGGCATCGCGCATCTCGAATGCCGGCCCCCACCACCAGGCCGGCGCGGGCGGCCGTTCCGGTTCCGCAATGGCGCGCCAGCGCGCGAACTCGTCGACGATGCGGGCAAATTGCAGCTTGGCGGCGGGATGCATCGAAGGCCCTTCCTTGGGCCGGGATGATAGCATCGCTCCCACCCCGCGCAACGCGGCTATTGGCGGCCGTGCTGCCAATGCGCCGTCACGTCGGAGCCCGATTTGTTGAGGTGGACGTGCTGGTCGACATGGTCGACCCAGGACAGCGGAATGAAGTGATGGTGCTGACCGTCAGGCGAGCTTTGCTTGGTCAGCTTGATCTGGTCGGTGCCTTCCATGTGGTCCACCTTGCCGACCGTTTTCTTGTCCGACGAGATCACATCCATATGTTCCCGAATATCAGCGGCGTTTGCCATGCGTCATTTCCTCGTCATGATGATGAGGGGATGAAACGCCGCCTGGATGCAAAGGTTGCTAGCCGGTTCCGGCTACTTCTGCTCGACCTCGGTCGCGGTGGCCGGGCCTTCGCCCATGATCAGCAGCACGGCGTCCTCGTCCTTGGCGCCGTCCCAGTGCACCTGCTTGCCGAAATGGGTGACGAAGCTGCCGGCCGGCATCGCCACGGTGCCGTGATCGGGATCGAATTTCGGACCCGAGCCCACCCACCAGGTGCCCTTGAGCACCACGATGTAGCGGTCGTTGGGATGGAAATGCGGACGGCTGAAGTGATTGCCCTTGGTCCATTTGGTGTAGACCATGTAGAAGCCGGGCTTCGAGGGATCGCCGACCACGACCGCATTCTGCGCGCCGCGCGCGTCAGCCGGGCTCCAGGGAATCTGATCAGGCAGCTTGTAGGTCACGGCGGCCGGATTGAGCTCGGCCGCGGAACTGACGCTCAGCGTCGCGGCAAAAGCCAACGGCATCATCAGATATCGCCAAGGTCGGTTTGACGCCGTCATCGGTATGCTCCCAGATCGGATTACTCGGGCGACTGCCGCGCCCATACGTCGCGCGATGCTAGTCGTCCTCGCTTCCGCCCGGCAAGACGCCGCCGTGCATGTCTGATCTCAGGATTGCGGCAACGATCCGTGACACAACGCAGTTGCAATATGAAAAAGCATTTACGCCGCCGCAGACGATGATAGGTTGCGCGCCAACCAAAAGACGGGAGGATAACCTTGAAGAAGCATCTGTCGATACTGGCGGCGGGACTTGTGATCGGTGCGGCCGCGCTGCAATTTTCCACCGCCGCCTCGGGGGACGACGGCTGGGTCACGCTGCTCGACAGCTCCAAGAAGGGTGACTGGGACGAGGTCGGCAAGGCCAATTGGGCGATGAAGGACGGCGCGCTGGTCGCCGACAAGCTCGACGGCAAGGATCTCTCCTATCTCGTCAGCAAGACCCAATACAAGGATTTCCAGATCAGGGCGGAGTTCTGGACCGACGAGGATGCCAACAGCGGCATCTTCATCCGCTGCGAAGGCAACAAGGTGATCGACTCCAAGGTCTGCTACGAGGTCAACATCTTCGACAAGCGGCCGGACCCGACCTACGGCACCGGCGCGATTGTCGACGTCGGCAAGGTCGATCCGATGCCGAAGGCGGCCGGCAAATGGAACGTCTACGAGATCACGGCGCAGGGGCCGCATTTCGTCGTGACGCTGAACGGCCAGAAGACCGTCGACGCCCAGGATTCCAAGCACGCCAACGGCTATATCGCGCTCCAGTATGGTTCGGGCGTGGTCAAGTTCCGCAAGGTGCAGATCAAGCCGCTCTGACGGCGCGGGTTGAGCGGGGCCTCGGTCGCACTCCGACGGGGCCCCTCCTCATTGAGGAGCACTGTCGGTCGCAGAGACCTTCCGATCGTCACTCTGCGTGCGCAGATGATGGCCGATCACGAGCCCGGTCAGGCACAGCAACAGCCCAAGTGCCGGCGGCGCAAACAGCGCCTCTTCCTGGAAGATGCCGTTCACCAGCACGACCATCGTGCCGAAAGCGGCGAGCCCCTGGATGAGGATTCCCGACGAGGCGTAGAGGCGCCAGGCCTTCAGCGCCATCGCCAGGAAGTAGCCAAGCGGCACCAGTGAGCCGATCCCCATCTGGTAGAGCAGCACGCCGACGGCGCTCTCCACCGCGCCGTCCATCGTGCCGGCCGCCTGCGCTGCGTTCCAGTCGATCGAGAAATAACCTTCGGAGAGATTGCCGCCGACGCCAAGTCCGCGGCCGATCGGATTCTGCCGAAAGCCGTCCCACCCGCCCATGAAGCCGATCACATGGAAGTCGCCGATCTGGAGTCCAATATAGATCGCCGCGATGGCGTACAGCACGAGCCCGACCAGCGCGACGGCAAGGGTGATGGTGGCGCCGAGCAGCCAGGTTGCCGTCCAGGCCAGGGCCACGAAGATGACCAGGATGAGCGCGCCTTTTACGCTACAGCAAATCAGCAGCGGGATCGCGGCCAAGGCCAGCCAGCGATATCCGACCGCGAACAGGAACAGGATGGAGAAGGCGATCCCGTAACCGAAGCTGATCGGGCTCATATTCGGTCCGAAGATGCGCAGCAACGACGAAAGGCCGAGGTCCTCGAACAACGGGCTGTTGAGAAAGCTGAAACGGAAGCGATCGATCAGATCTACCGGCACCCTGCCGGTTGCGCGCATCTCGGCTTCCCAGGATCCGGAGCGGGTCGCCTTCAGCTCGTCGAAATGCCAGAACGTGTAGCCGTTGGTGATGGAGAGCCAGAAATCGCGGAACAGCAGTTCGACATATCCGCAGACGATCAGCAGCGCGGCAACCGTCACCAGGAACGGCGTGATGCGGATCTCGAAGGTTGCGGCCGTCAGCAGCGATAGCTGAAACAGAAACAGCGGCAGCGCAATGTTGCGCAGATAGACGAGGGCCGCGTGCGAGTCCTGCGTGGCGCCGAGCAGGAAATACGCCGTTACGGTTGCGAGGGTGATCAACCCCCATTTCATGATCCGGTCGATCTCGGCGGAATGTTTCCGCTCGTGCAGCGCGTAGAGCGCCAGCGTGACCAGCCACATCACCGCGATGACCAGGAAATTGTAGCCCTTGACGAAATCCATCTCCTGCTCGGTCGTCATATAGGACGACAGGATCGAGACGAAGAGGTTCTGGAAGAAGATGATGAAGATGGCGATCGACGGCGCGTAGGCCGGCACCGCGAGCACGATGGCGCAGCCGATCAGACTTTCGACGACGATCGCGAGCCCGGCGTTGGCCACCTGGATGATCGGCGCGAATGCGATCGATGCCACGGCGATGCTGAGTGCAGGAATCAGATCGCCGGCCAACAGCGGCCGCGGGGCTATCTCTGCTCGCACAGGCTCTGACCTAATGTGACCGGACGTGTGGGCGTGCCACACCGCATCGTCGATCTAGTGTCCCGAATCCGAAGTTCGCATCATTTGCCGCACCTTCGGAGCGAACTTCGGATTCGATAAGGACACTAGCAAACTTATGATTCTAGTGTGCTTTATGAATGCGAAGTTCGTGAAAATGGCTGCCGCGAAATCGCACGAACTTCGCATTCAGCACACTAGCCGCGCATTGTGTAAGAACCGGTTAACCAGATGGGTCAGCGGGTCCCGAGCAGGGCCCTCAGCGCCTCGCGGTCGACCTTGCCGGTGACCGGGTCGGCGAGGCCGAAGCCTTGCGACAGCTCCCAATGGGTCCAGCCCCAGCATTGTTGCCGGGCGTAGGCGGTCACGCCGGCGAGCCAGCGCAGCCGGCTATCGCGCGGCGCGCCGGCCTTGAGCACACCGAATTCATTGATGATGATCGGCCGCGAATATTGCCGTTGCCAGACGGCCGCCGGTTCGAGCCATTTGTCAATGCCGCGGTCGGGAATGGCACGGTCCACCATCGCGAGCGCCTTGCGCCTGTCCAGCGCGGTGAGTTGCTCCCGCAGCTGCTGAACCTTGGGATCGTCGGAGCGGACCGGATAGGGCAATCCGGTGACGTCGTGCAGCGGTTCATTCGGATCCCAATGGGCCTGATGGGTGAACACCATCGGATCGTAGAAGTGGATGGCATAGACGACGTTCGGATCGTCGAGCGGAGTGAAATCCGGCAGCGAATCCGCGCGCTGCCAGTTGACCGGCCCGGTGACCAGTGTGGTCTGCGGCAGCAGGCCGCGAATGAAGCCGGCCAGCTCCCGGACTTCGCCCTGCCATTGCGCGGCCTCGACATCCGGCTCGTTCAACAGTTCCGCAAACACACGGTCGGACGGATAGCGCTGCATGACCCGTGCGAGCTCGGTCCAGGCGCGCTTCATTTCGGTCATCGCATTGGGCGGATCGTCCTTGTGTAGCGCGTTGAAGCGCTCGCCGGAGTGCAAGTCGATCGACACCGCATAGCCGAGCGCGAGCAGGGTCTTGAGCGCCGCATCGACGGTGCGCAGGCGGCCGTCGATCTCGGCTTTCGCGGCGAAGCGCGGCATGACGAAGTCGGCGGGCACCGGCAGCCGGATGTGGGTCATGCCGGCCTTGCGCAGCTCGCGCAGCAGGGCGCGGGGTGGCGCCGACCGCGGATCGGCGATCCAGCCGTCGGCATTGACGCCGCGTGACAGCGCCTCGAGCCGCTCGGCCGGGACGCCTTCGATCAAGGCGGGACAGGCCCGCGCGGCGACCGACAGCAGAATCGACGCGCTGACCGCGAGGGCAAGGATCGATGGCCGCGTCATGACCGATCAGCGTGCGATGGTTGTCGCGGGATCGTGACGGGTTGCGGGGCGCTCACGAATATACTGCCTGTTGTGTTCGAGCCGGCCGGGGTCGCGGGGCGTCGTCCGAAAGACAGCTCGGCCAAGCAACGATGCGGTAAAGACGTAACACGAAATTTAACCCATGCGCCTTCGTCGACTGTCCAAGGCGACCCGTCGCGAAGAGGATTGAGCCGCCGGTGCGGCGCGCCGCTAGACCCCTCGGACCACGCCCGGCTGGCCCGGTGCGCATTCCAGCGCAGCACGGTCCCAGTTCGCGTTGATGGCCGCGGCCTCATAGCTCGATTGCAGGAATTCGAGCAGCGCCTTGTCCGGGTCGGCAGCCGTCCGCACGGCGTCGTAGGGCAGGATGAATTCGCCAAGCGCTTCGCTGAAGAACGCAGCATCGGGTCGCACCGGCGTGCTGCGATAGCCCGCGGGTTCCGGATAGGCGTAGGAATAGAACGCAGGATAATCGATCGCGCCGCCGCCCGGCCAGAAGCCGGCGCTGCTGACCTCGTGCGAATAGGCCTCGTGTGCCACCTCGTCGGGCAAATGGGGCACGCCGCCGGGATGCCGCGGCGCGGTTCTGCCGGAAAACCGCGTCACCGCGAGATCGAAGCTGCCCCAGAAGAAATGCACCGGGCTCGCCTTGCCGAGGAAGCCGGTCCGGAATTGCTTGAACACGCGATCGCAGTTCACGAGGATCTGGTGAAACCGGCGCACGGCATCCGCGTCGTACGACGCATGCTGCGTATCCTGCGAAAAGCGGATCGGATCGGCGACTTCGTTCGGTATCTCGTCAATGGCGACGTCGATGCCGAGGTCCTTCAGATTGCTTATGACCGCCGCGTAGAAGCTTGCGACCGATTGACCGGCCAGCGCGAATTGCCGTTCGGTGCCGTCGCTGGTCGAGATGCGGAGCACGTGATCGATGAAATCGAAGTCGATCTGGAACGTGCGATCGCCGTCGGGGATCGGCGAGGTCGTCAGCCCGCGCGCCGTGACATAGAGCGTGACGTGCCAGGAGTGATTGAGCCAGGGCGACTTCGCCAGCCGGATCTTGCCGGCGATCTGGGTGAAGAGCTGGAGCGTGGCACAGCTGTCGCGCCACGCCGCGGTCGGCAGTTCCGGCCAGCGGGTCTTCTGTGTGTTGGTCATGACAAACCTCTGGGCTGCGCAACGTACAGTGTTTCGGCTATTGCGAATTGGTCGCGATGACCTCGGGGGAACCGATCCTCTCGTTCCGCGCGACGTGCTCTGGTCGGCGAAGCGCACGAACGCGCTTTGCCGTCAAACCGCACGTAGGTTAGTTCGCGGCCCAAGCTCCGTGGCCCTCACCGGCGGCATATCGTCGAGGGCGGCAATCCGGCGGTCAATCTCACGGATCACGTGTTTCGAGAATGGCCCGAAATGCAAATACAGCGCCATCAGCATCACGATGTAGCGAAGCGCGCCCGGATTGGACTTGGCGACCTCGACGAAGGTCTTCCAGAACGGTTCGCGGACCTCCGGCAGGGCACGCATGATCGTGTGCACGCCCTCGATGCCGCCAAGCCTCTTGCGTATGTCGCCATCCGGCAGGTCGCGACGCCGGTCGGACCGGTCGAGCATGGCGGCGAGCCGCGACAGCCGTCCTGCATAGGCCGTCGGGTCGAACACGTGCCCGATCACGGCCTTGTAGTCCTCAAGGATGTCACGCAGCGGACGTATGGTGTCGAAATTGCAGCCGAGCGTGCATTGGTCGCCCGCCTGCTCGACTTTCATGAGATCGTGGCCTTCGTGCAGGCGGCCTTCCTTCGCCAGCCGCCGCGTCAGCTGTGTGCCCGGCAGTGCATAGAGCAGTCCAACCATGCAGACTGGAATGCTCGCCTCCTCGATGAAGTCGATCATCGCGTGCCCCATCGAGGCTTTCTCGGTATCGAACCCGACGATGAAACCCGCGGTGACGAACATGCCGTAGCCATAGATCTTGTGAATGCATTCGGCGATGTCGCGCCGGGTGTTCTGCTTCTTCTTCATCTGCACGAGGGTCTCCGGATCCGGGCTCTCAATGCCGACGAAAATCCCGAAGAAGTTCGCGTCCTTCATCGCCTGCAACAGCTCGCTGTCGTCAGCGATATTGATCGAGGCTTCCGTCGAAAACTCGAACGGATAATCTCGCTCCTCCAGCCAGGCTTTGAGCTGCGGCAGCAGGATGCGGAGGTTTTTCTTGTTCCCGATGAAGTTATCGTCGACGAAATCGACATGTCCGCGATAACCGTGATCGTAGAGCGCTTGCAACTCAGCGAGAATTTGATCGGGGGTCTTGGTGCGCGGCACACGACCATACAGCTCGATAATATCGCAGAACTCGCAGGTGAACGGGCAGCCACGCGAATATTGCACGCCAATGAAGAGATAGTGCTCGAACTTGATCAGGTCATAGCGGGGCATCGGGCTTAGCGTGACGTCGATCTTGAATTTCTCGGCGATGAACACGCCCTTGCGCTCTCCACTTTCCCAGGCGGCGACAAATTGCTGAATGATTTGCTCTGCCTCACCGATCACCTGGAAGTCCGCGTCGGCGTAAAGATGCGGGCTGGAGGAGACGTCAGGTCCGCCGACACATACCGGCTTGCCGTGCCGGTGTGCGAGATCGATCAGGTGGAGAAAATCAGGCTGCTGGTTGAGCATGCCGCCGATCATGACAAGATCGGCCGAGTCGAGATCGGCGTCCGTCAAGGGCTCGGTGTTACGGTTGATGAGGCGAATATCCCAATGCTTCGGCAGCATGGCGGCGACGGTGATCAGTCCGAGCGGCGCCGCCGGATACTTCGCATCGACGAGTTCACAAGCTTCCGTATAGTTCCAGAAGGAGTCCTGAACGAACTTCGGATAGATCATTAGGACGCGACAGGGAACCGTCATGTTGCTCCGGCCTGGATATTGACGGGCACGATGACACGCGGCTTGTCGCCGCTCAAGGGTTCAATTCGCGGCCAATTGTCAGGCAATCCTGGGCATGGACGCCTATTACGTCGATTATCGGCCTTTCTTGGCGTCTGTTGGCGTTCCAGCAGCGATCGCTCTTGCGCCGTTGTCCGGGAACGACGTCGCGACTTAGGCAGGGGCGGCAATCGTGAACGAGAATGCCGCCCCCATCGCATCAGCCGTGAAGTTTTCTCGCGGTTTCCGCGATCGCGCGGCCCTGATAGCGGGCGCCGGCGAGTTCGTTCTCGCTCGGCTGGCGGCTGCCGTCGCCGCCGGTGATCGTGGTTGCGCCGTAGGGCGCGCCGCCGGTGACCTCGTCGAGCTTCATCTGTCCGGCAAAGCCATAGTTCAGGCCGACCACCGTCATGCCGAAATGCAGGAGGTTGGTGATGATCGAGAACAGCGTGGTCTCCTGGCCGCCATGCTGGGTCGCGCTCGAGGTGAAGGCGCCGCCGACCTTGCCGTGCAGCGCGCCCTTGGCCCAGAGGCCGCCGGCCTGGTCGAGGAAGTTGGCCATCTGCGAGGCCATGCGGCCGAACCGGGTGCCGGTGCCGACGATGATCGCATCGTAGTCGGCGAGATCGTCGATCTTGGCGATCGGCGCGGCCTGGTCGAGCTTGTAGTACGAGGCCTTGGCGACTTCGGCCGGCACCAGCTCGGGGACGCGCTTGACGTCGACGATGGCGCCGGCTTCGCGCGCGCCTTCCGCGACGGCATTCGCCATCGCTTCGATGTGACCGTAGGCGGAGTAATAGAGAACGAGAACCTTGGCCATGATGGCCTCCTTGTGGTTTGGCAGTAGGGTGAGGTTAAGGAACCCCGTCATTGCCGGGCTTGACCCGGCAATCCATCAAACGGAGAACCTTTGCGAAGCCCGATGGATGCCCGGGTCAAGCCCGGGCATGACGAGTGTGGATGTGGTGATCAGGCCGCGTCGACGAGCACGAGCTCAGCATCCTCGAGCGCGGTGATCTTCAGCTTGGCCTCGTCGCGGATCGCGGCGCCGTCGCGGGCATTGACGCGCACGCCGTTGACCTCGATGCTGCCGGCCGCCGGCACCAGATAGAGGTGACGGGCCTTGTCGGCGGCGTATTCCGCACTCTCGCCGGCCTTCAGCGTGGTGGCGAGCACCCGCGCATCGGCGCGGATCGGCAGCGCGTCATTGTCGCCGTCGATACCCGAGGCGATGGTGACGAGCTTGCCCGAACGGTCCGCCTTCGGGAACGGCTTCGAGCCCCAGGTCGGGTGGCCGCCCTTCGTCGTCGGCTCGATCCAGATCTGGAAGATCTTGGTCTTCGCCGGCTCCAGATTGTACTCGGAGTGACGGATGCCGCTGCCGGCGCTCATCACCTGCACGTCGCCGGCTTCGGTGCGTCCCTTATTGCCGAGCGAGTCCTGGTGCGTGATTGCGCCCTCGCGAACATAGGTGATGATCTCCATGTTGGCGTGCGGATGTGCCGGGAAGCCGGAGTTGGGCGCGATCTCATCGTCGTTCCAGACGCGCAGCGCGCCGTGGCTGACATTATCGGGATCGTAGTAGCTCGCGAACGAGAAGTGGTGCTTGGCCTTCAGCCAGCCGTGGTCGGCGCCGCCAAGCTTTGCGAATGGTCTGAGTTCGATCATGGTCATTCCCCTTGATGTCGATGTTGAGGAGCAGGCCGGGCGCACCGCGCCCGGCGTCTCCAGAAAATTTTGCGATCAGGCGCCGAAGCCGCCGTCGACGTTGAGCACGGTGCCGGTCACGAACGAGGCTTCCGGGCTTGCCAGGAACACGACGCCCGCTGCGACTTCCTCCGGGCGGCCGAAGCGTTGCAGCGCGTGCTGCAAGCGTTGCGTCTCGGCAAACTCGCCACCGTCCTTCGGGTTCATGTCGGTGTCGATCGAGCCGGGCTGCACCACGTTCACCGTGATGCCGCGCGGTCCGAGGTCGCGCGCCGCGCCCTTGGTGTAGCCGACGACGGCCGCCTTGGTAGCGACGTAGTCGGCAAGGCCCGGGAATGAGGCGCGGTCCGCCAGCATGGAGCCGACGGTGACGATGCGGCCGCCTTCGCCCATCAGCTTGGAGGCGGCGCGGATCGCGGTGATCACGCCGTTGATGTTGATCGCCTCCTGGCGGGCGAGCGTCGCGGTGTCGGCCTTGGGGTCGTCGACCGCGCCGCCCGATGCGACACCGGCATTGTTGACCAGGATGTCGAGCCGGCCAAAATCCTTGGCGACGGTCTTCACCAGCTGATCGACATCGGATGACGAGGCCTGGTCAGCCTTGTAGGCGCGGGCGTTGACGCCCTTGCCCTTCAATTCGGCGACCACGGCCTCGGCCTTCTCGGGAGAGGCGACGTAGCTGATCGCGACGCTCGCACCTTCCGCGGCGAGTGCACGGGCGCTGGCCGCGCCGATGCCGCGCGAGCCGCCGGTGACGAGGGCAACCTTGCCTGAGAGCTTCTTTGTCATTGGATTTCTCCATCGGTTGAATTTGATGGCACTTGGATATGCCTCCGGCTGTGGTATATAAATAGAAACTATTGAAACTCATTGTTTCCAGTATTGAGCAATCAGGACAGCGGCCCATGTCGAAACTGCCGGACTTCGAGGCGCTCGCGATCTTCGCAAAAGTCGTGGAATTACGGTCGTTTGCGGCGGCCGCGACCGAGCTCTCGCTGTCCAAGGCGACGGTGTCCAAGGCGGTCAGCCGGCTGGAGGAGCGGCTCGGCGCCCGGCTGTTCAACCGCACCTCGCGGCGGCTGGCGCTGACTGATGCCGGCCAGAAATTGTCGGAGCGCGCCGCGCGGCTGCTCGCCGACGGCGAGGCGGCTGAGAATGAGGCGCTGGCGCAATCGACCACGCCGCGCGGCCTGGTGCGGCTCGCGGTGCCGATGAGCTTCGGCATCAAGACGGTGGCGCCGCTGCTGCCGGAATTCATGGAGGCCTATCCGGAGGTTTCGATCGACCTGCACTTGAGCGATGCCACGGTCGACCTGATCGGCGAGGGCTTTGATGCTGGCCTGCGCATCGCGCGGTTGCCGGATTCCTCACTGATCGCGCGGCGGCTGTGCGGCATGCCGCGCTACACGGTGGCCGCGCCGTCCTATCTGAAGCGCCACGGCCGGCCGACCCATCCGATGCATCTCGCCGAGCACAAATGCTTCGGCTACGCCTATCTCTCGACTCAGGGCGTCTGGCACTACACCAACGCGTCGGGCGAGCAGGCGAGCGTGCGTCCCGCCGGCCAGCTCCGGGTCAATAATGGCGAGGCTGTGATGCCCGCGCTGCTCGCCGGTCTCGGCATCGCCGATCTGCCCGACTTCATCGTCGGCGACGCGATCGCGCGGGGCGAGGTCGAGGTGATCCTGAAAGGCTGGAAGCAGCCCGAGGGCGCCGTGCATCTCGTCACCCCGCCCGGCGGCCCGCGGCCCGCGCGCGTCGAGGTGCTGGCGGATTTCCTGGCGAAGCATTTCGCCAAAGGGCGTGCGCAGCGGAAATAGAAATCCGCACGCGGAGCGGTGGAGGGACATCCGGCCCGCCCCGTCACATTCGTGTCATCCCTTTTAAATTGTATTGCTTATGTGAACTAACCCACGATCGAGGGCTGCCGCGATCGTCTATTTCTGCGTCCTGCACCGGTGTTGCCGCAAAGCGCATTTTCGGAGGAACCAGATGATTGATCTGACCAAGCATGACTTCACGTCATTGTCGGTGAAGGATCTGCTCGATGCCCGCGAGGCCTATCACGTGCATCTGGCACATCTGCAATCGGTCTACGCCACGGCGATCGGCCGCTATCTGATCCGGGACAACGACCGCAACGCGACGGAAAGAAAGGCGCACTCCAAGCCGCAGGCACTCGGACCGCGCACGCTGTTCAATTCGTCGGTCAAGGACTGGTCGTGGCCCTGCATCCTCGTCTTCGTCCGCGACTGGATGAAGCGCTCCGAGCTGAAGAACCATCCCGAGAAGCAGGACCAGCTGGTGCCTCCGTTCCTCTATCTGCCGGATGGTCGCGTCGTGCCCACCTGCGTCGTCAAGGTCGATCCGAACGAGGGCAGTCCCGGCACCGTCGATCCGCCGGTGTTCAAGAGCGATCTGGTCGGCGGCGGCTTTCCGGTGCAGACCATGATACAGGGCAAGATCCACCGCGGCTCGATCGGCTGTCTCGTCACCAATGGCGAGACGGTGTTTGCGCTCTCCAACCGTCACGTGGTCGGCGCCGCCGGCCGCGAGATCTTCGCCGGCTTCAAGAACACCGACCGCCGCCTCGGCATCAGCGATGCGCTGCAACTCGGCAAGCGCGCCTTCAGCGAGGTCTATCCCGGCTGGCCCGGCTCGCGCGTGGTGGCCAATCTCGATGCCGGCCTGGTCCGCATCGATGACGTTAAGGGCTGGACCGCACAGGTTTACGGCGTCGGCCAGGTCGGCGACGTCGTCGACCTCAATGTCGGCACCTTCCGTCTCGACATCATCAACCAGCCGCAGATCGCGTTCGGTGCGACCAGCGGATTGATGAAGGGCAAGATCCTCGGCCTGTTCTATCGCTACAAGACCGTCGGCGGCGTGGAATATGTCAGCGATTTCGTGATCGGCCCGCGCGACGGCGACACGCCGCTCAACAATTATCCGGGCGACTCCGGCACGGTCTGGTTTGTCGACGATCCGGACGCCAAGAAGAACGCCAGCGGCGCGCGGATCCTCAGTCCCCTGGCGCTCGAATGGGGCGGCCAGGAATTGTTCGGATCGAGCGGCAAGGTCCCGATGCAGGTCGCGCTCGGGATCTGCATGTCGACGCTGTGCCGTGAGCTCGATGTCGAACTGATCGGCGACTGGAACGCGGGCCATACCGAGTATTGGGGCGAATGGGGCCACGTCAAGATCGGCGCCTACGCGACCGGTCTGATCGATGCGAAGTTACCCAAGCTCGCCACCATGATGGACGCCAATTCCGACAATATCGGCCTCGACGACAAGCTGCTCGTCGACCTCAAGCCGCATCAGCGAGGCACATTCTCGCCGCTGGCCGATGTCGCCGACCTGGTCTGGCGCTTCACCCGGCACACCGACGAAAGCAACCACTTCGCCGACATGGACAAGCCGGGCAGGGACGGCAAGACGCTGCTCGATCTTTGCGCGGAGTCGACGCGCAACGTCGATCCGAAGGTCTGGAACGACTATTACGAAGGGATCGGCGAGGACCGGCGCGGCGCGCTGCCGTTCCGGGTCTGGCAGATTTTCGACGAGATGGTCGAGTACGCCGCCGCCAACAGGAAGCTGGAATTCGTCTGCGCCGCGGGCATCGTCGCGCATTACATCGGCGATGCCTGCCAGCCGCTGCACATCTCGCAATTCCACCATGGCCTCGATCCGAGCGACAAGGCGCATGCCAAGGTGCACAGCGTGTACGAGACCACGATGATCGGCCGCCACGGCAAGGATCTCATCAAGATGATTCCTGACGCCCGGACCAGCGACGTCGCGGAGATTGCTCCGGGCGGCACGCCGACCGGGCGCGACGCTGCGGTCGCCGTGGTCGCGCTGATGCAGCGGACCGTGAAGCGACTGCCGCCGATGACCATCGTCAACCTGTTCAACTCCCACATGGGCAGCGGCCAGGTCGAGGCGCTGTGGTCGAAGCTGAAGGACGCCACCGCAGCCTGCATGCAGGATGGTGCCAAGACCCTGGCCCGGGTCTGGGAAGCGGCCTGGCGCGCCGGCGCGGGCGAGGACCGCGGGCAGGGCGGCAAGTTCGATCAGGACAGTTTGAGCAAGCTCTACAACGACCCGAGCTTCCTGCCGGCGTTTCCGCTCCAGCAACTCACACTGGACGCCGACGACCACCTCGTTCCGATCGGAGGCAGCAGCACGCGGCGCCGCGGCGCGACAACCGCGCGACGCGCGCGTCCGCAAGCAGCGAAGAAGGCCGCCAAGAAAGCTGCGAGGGAAACGGCCAGGAAGGCGCCGAAGAAGGCGGTGGCGCGCAAGCGGCCGGCCGCGGCTGCTCCGGTCCGACGCGCGGCCGCCAGCAAGAAGACCGCGACCAAGCGCGGCGCGGCCAGCAAGCGGTCGGTCGGAAAGACCCGCAGGGCGGCGCGCAAGCGCTAGAGCAAGATGACTTGCATCACATCGCGCAGCGGATTCAGCTTTACCTCGCCCCGCGTGCGGGGAGAGGTATAGGCCGCCTTTGGCGGCCGTTCTCAAGAACGCCGAAGCGGAGCTTCGGCTATGACGCATCGTTAGATGCGTTCCGGGTGAGGGGGAGCCTCCACAAGTCCAACTGTCGCCGTTTACGCTGAGGCAGCCCCTCACCCCGACCCTCTCCCCGTAAGAACGGGGAGAGGGAGCACAGCGCCGTCGTTATTCGATCGAATCTCAACATGCACTCGGCCGACCAGGCTCGATCTTCCCCATCGGTCAGTCGGCGTCAGGTGCGACGCGCGGGACGCTTGAGATCAGCGCTCCGGTCCTGCACGATGCGACCAAGCCGCGGCTCTGACTGCGGCATCGCGATCGGTTGCGATCGCCAAAAAAGATGATTGGGGAGAAACTCTCGATGAACCGCCGCGAACTCCTGCGCGCCGCTGCCGCATTGCCGCTTGCGCAGGCTGCGCTCGCCAACTCCGCGTTTGCGCAAGCCGCCTATCCCAACCGCAATATCACGATGATCGTGCCGTTTCCGGCCGGCGGCCAGGCCGACCTTGCGGCGCGACCGGTGGCGCTCGCGCTGGAGCGTATCCTCGGCAAGCCCGTGATCGTCGACAATCGCGCCGGCGGAGCGGGCGGATCGATCGGCAATGCGCAGGCCGCGCGCGCCGAGCCCGATGGCTATACGCTGTTGATGACGCTGTCCTCGCTCGCGGTGCTGCCGGAGGCCGACCGGCTGTTCGATCGTCCGGTTGCCTACGAGGTGTCGCAGTTCGCGCCGATCGCGCGTGTGCTTGCCGACCCGACGCTGCTGGCGGTGCCGGCCTCGGCGCCGTGGAAGACGCTGCAGGAATTCGTCGACGATGCGAAGAAACGCCCGGGACAGATTCCCTACGGCTCGTCCGGTCCGTACGGCACGCTGCATGTCGCGATGGAGATGTTCGCGGCGAGCGCAGGAATCAAGCTGCTGCATGTGCCGTTCCGCGGCGCAGGCCCGGCGCTCACCGCACTGCTTTCCGGCACCGTGCAGGCATTGGCGTCGGCGCCGGGCACGCTCAAGCAGCAGGTCGAGGACGGCAAGATGCGCGTGCTCGCCAATTGGGGCGCCGAGCGGATCGCGAGCTTCCCCGATCTGCCGACCTTCAAGGAACTCGGCTACAAGGACGTCGAGTTCTACATCTGGGCGGGACTGTTCGCGCAGTCAGCGCTGCCGGCGCCGATCATGGAGCGGCTGCGCGCGGCGATGGCTGATGCCGTGAAGGCGCCGGAGGTGATCAAGACTTTCGAGACTGCGGGCAGTCCGGTCGCCTATATGGACGCGCCGACGTTCTCAAAATTTGTTGCAGACGACAGCGCGCGGTTGATCGCGGCGGTGAAGAAGATCGGCAAGGTCGAATAGGGAACTCCCGGGACAAACTCTCTTCACTTTTAGTTGTCCGCGCGAACGATCCTTGGCCGCATTCATTGGGCAGCTTTGGAGCAAATCGCGGCGCGGGAACATGCGCGCGCGGGCCAGTATCTGGAACAACGGGAGCCCGACATGCGATCGCAGCGGATCGTCCTGAGCCTTGCCATAGCGATCGGCGGAGCTGTCACGGCAACGGCCGCCGTCGCCGAGGAGTATCGGGGAACCTGGGAACAGCAGATGGCGTGCACACCGGACGTGTGGCGGCTCTGCAGCGACCAGGTGCCCGACGTGCAGCGCATCGTGGCTTGCCTGCGGCAGAACACGCCGCAACTTTCCAACAGTTGTCGCGCCGTGTTCGAATCAAACGCGCAACAGTCGCAGACCCAGGGGCGGGCCCAACAGCCGCAAGCGCAGGGCCGTGCGCCGCAGCAGCCGCAGATGCAGCAGCGGCCGCGCGCACCACAGCCGATGCAGCCGGCGCCATCGCGGCCGCCGTTCGACGATGAGGACTAGTCCCCAGGTCTGACTTCGCAGACGTCGACCCATTCGGCCGCAGTCAGCTCCGCCATCCTGTCGGGCGTGATGCGGACCGCGCTGTGGGTCGAGCCTGCCGCCGGCACCACGACATCGAATGCCTTCAGCGATACGTCGCAATAAACTGGCAGCGGCGTCTTCAGCCCGAACGGGCAGACGCCACCGACCTCGTGGCCTGTGATGTCGGCGACCTCGTCGAGGCCGAGCATCTTCGGCTTGCCGCCGAACGCCGCCTTCACCTTCTTGTTGTCCATCCGCGACGTCCCGGCGGCGACGATCAGCACCACGCGGTCGCCGACCCGCAGGCTCAGCGTCTTGGCGATCCGCGCCGGCTCGACGCCATAGGCCTCCGCCGCCAGCACGACCGTCGCGGAGCTCGTGGTAGATTCGATCACGGAAATTTCGGGCGCCTTCTCGGCGAAGAAGGCGCGGACAGACTCGAGGCTCATGTTGTTCAGGACCTTGCAGACACCAGTGCGGGAAGTTCGGAGAGACCGTGGATCCGGTGATCGGGTGCGACGCCGAGCTCGTCCATCTGGGTACGCAGAGCCTTGAACATCGTCAATGGGGCGACCGTCTCGCTTTCGACGCAGGCCAGCGCCATCGCTTGCGGCGTCACCCGCTCGATCCATGCGACGTTGAGGCCGAACGACTTGGCACCGCAGGCGTCCCACGGATTGGAGGAGATGAACAGCACCTCCGCCGGCGGTACTTTCAGCACCTCCTCGATCAGCGTGTAGGCCTCGGGCGCCGGCTTGAACACCTTGTGGGCGTCGACGCTGATGGTGGCATCGAGCACGCGGTCGAGGCCTGAATTGCGCACCAGCGCATTCAGCATGTCAGGGCTGCCGTTGGACAGGATCGCGAGCTTCTTGTCCTTCATCGCCTCGAGCGCGGCGAGCGCATCCGGATACAGCGCCAGATGCTGATATTTGTCGATGATGCGGGCGAAGGTCGCGGCGTCATATTGCAGGCCGAGGCAGCGCAGCGTGTAGGCGAGGGAGTCGCGGGTTACGACGGCGAAATCCTGGTAGCGCCGCATCAGCGAACGCAGCCAGGAGTATTCGAGCTGCTTGATGCGCCAGATCTGCGTGATGATGTCGCCATAGCCGGGAAACGCATCCTCGGTGACGTCGGCCACCGACTGGACGTCGTAGAGCGTGCCGTAGGCGTCGAAGACGATTGCCTTGATGGTCATTGTGATCTCTCTTGCCCGCCGATTGTCGCATACAGGAATTTCCTGAGTGCGTCGATGGATTGATCCCTGGCCACCTCGTTGAATTCGAGGTGATGACCGAGCAGCTGCACCGGCGTGCTGTAATGCGGCACGTCGAAACCGTGATAGGCGCCGGGATAGACAATCAGCTCGATCGGATGTCCCGCATGATTCTGCCGGGAGATGCCGTAGTCGTCGCGGCCTTCGGCCAAGGTCCGGCACTCCTTGGCCGGCGTCCAGTCGTCGAGCTCGCCGACCATGATCAGCGTCGGCACCGTCATGTCGCCCTTGATGCTGAGGCAGGGCGGGTAGAATGCAACGGCTGCGCGGAATTTCTCTGCCGCGTTATGTTCGATCGCGCCACGCTCGACCGAGAGCAGGGCGAGCCAGGCGCCTTGCGAGAACCCCACCACCGCGACGCGACCGGGATCGACCGCCGATTGCCGCGCGAGATAGCTCAGCGCACGATAGGCGTCATGGACGGTTGCGGCCGGCGCTCCGCCCGTGCAGGCGCTGCTGATGCCGCGCGGCCCGAACCGGTCGACCGTGAGCGTGACATAGCCCCAGGCCGCCAGCCGCTTGCCCCAGCGCTCGTCGAGTTGCTTGAAGAAGCCGCCGCAGCCGTGCAGCAGCACCACGGCGGGCGAGGGGCCCGGTCCATCGGGTGTTCGCAGATAGCCTTGCAGCGGCTGCGCACTTACAAGCGGGCTCTCGAATTCGACGAACGCGGGCGGCTGCCCGCCGCGTTCCGCGCAGCAGAGCCCTGCGCTTCCGATCAGGAGTGCGAAGAGGGTGGCAAGTCCGGTGAAGTTCGTCATGAACCACCTCCGAAGCTTGCCGCCGACAATACTCCCTTAGATTCCCAAAATCTTCCGCGCGTTGGCCTTCAGGACCTTCGGCCGGATCTCCTCGCGGATGTCGAGCTTGGCGAAGTCGGCGAGCCAGCGGTCCGGCGTGATCACCGGCCAGTCGGAGCCGAACAGCATCTTGTCCTGCAGGATCGAGTTGATGTAGCGGACCAGGACCGGCGGGAAGTATTTCGGCGACCAGCCGGACAGGTCGATATAGACGTTCGGCTTGTGGGTCGCGACCGACAGCGCCTCTTCCTGCCAGGGGAAGGAGGGATGCGCGAGGATGATCTTGAGGTCGGGGAAATCGGCCGCGACGTCGTCCATGTACATCGGGTTGGAATATTTCAGCCGCATCCCCATGCCGCCCGGCATGCCGGAGCCGACGCCGGTCTGGCCGGTGTGGAACAGCGCAATCGCGCCGCCGTCATTGATGGCTTCATAGAGCGGATAGGCCATGCGGTCGTTGGCGTAGAAGCCCTGCATGGTCGGGTGGAATTTGAAGCCGCGGACGCCGTATTCCTCGATCAGCTTGCGGGCCTCGCGGACGCCGAGCTTGCCCTTGTGCGGGTCGATCGAGACGAACGGGATCAGCACGTCGAGATGGTCGGAGGCGACCTCGAGCATTTCGTAATTGTTGTAGCGGCGGAAGCCGGTCTCGCGCTCGGCGTCGACCGGGAAGATCACCGCGGCGATGTTCTTGGCGCGGTAGTAGGCCGCGGTCTCCGGCACGGTCGGCGGATGTTTGTGCGGCGACTTGAAGTAGTCGGCCATCTGCGCCTGGAAGTCGTCATAGCCGTCGTCGCCATGCATGCCGCACGGCTCCTCGGCATGGGTGTGGATGTCGATCGCGGTGACCTTTTCGATGTCGGGCAGTTTGAGTTTGGGCATTCGGTTTCCCCGGCGGCGTGTTCATTGGTGATGGAAAATAATTATATGTTATAATGATTTTCGCAAGCGCCGTGGTGGTTGAAGGAATATGACCGCGGGCCGAGCTCGGCCCGGCGCGAGGTCCGGTTCGGCCGGGGGGCGGGCGCGAGGAGGACGAAAACTCGATTTGGCGGCTGTGGCGCCATCGTCAAAAGGCGACGGCGGGTCCGTCGTGGTCCGGATAATTGTGGCCGTCGCCGTTTCCGAAGCGATCTCAATGGCGTGGCGCGGTGCCTGGCGCGGGTTCCCGGCCGGGACAGGCCCGAAAATCGGCCCATCTCGGTTGACATTTAACGGTCCGATGGCTTAGAACCCGGCCGTCCCGGGCGGCAGGCCGCTTGTCGGGATAAATCCCATTTTGCCAATTATTGGCATTGATCAGGTACGGCCTCCAACACGGGCCTTTCGAAGTAACAGGATTGTCCCATGAAGGTCCGTAACTCGCTCAAGTCGCTGCGCGGCCGCCATCGCAACAACCGTCTGGTTCGCCGCAAGGGCCGCGTCTATGTGATCAACAAGGTCCAGCGCCGCTTCAAGGCGCGCCAGGGTTGATACGCCAAATCTGATCGACAAGGCTGATCCCGCCCGGATCGCCGGCCGATTCCGATCCTTCCTTCACAGGTCTTTGACGCCGCGCTGCTTTGCAGCGCGGCGTTGTGCGTCTAGACTTCGGCGATGGGATTAAAGCTCGGATTGAAGTTCCTGGGGCCCACCAACCGCCGGCTGGCGATCCTGATTGCCGCGCTTCTGGCCATGCCCGTTGCGGCCGTCGCGCAGGACGATCCGCGGGTGGTCCCGCCGCCCAGGGCCCAGAAAAAACTACCTGAAGCTCCAACCAAGCTGCCGAAGGTGCCGGCCGACCGGGCCCGCGGGCTGGATTTCCTGTTCGGCGCGCTGAAGGCCGCGCCCGACGAGGACAGTGCCCGCCATGTCGAGGCGCGGATCTGGGCGCTGTGGCTGCAAACCCCGAGCGATACCGCGGCGCTGTTGATGGTGCGTGCCAAGGCGGCAATCGACGCCCAGAATGTCGATGTCGCGCTGAAGCTGCTGGACGCGGTGATCAAGCTCCGGCCCGACTATGTCGAGGCCTGGAACCGGCGTGCGACGATCTACTACTTGAAGAACGATTACGTTCGTTCGCTTGGAGACCTGCAGCAGGTGCTGACCCGCGAACCCCGCCATTTCGGCGCGCTGGCGGGCGTCGGCATGATCATGCAGGACATGGGCGACGACAAGCGTGCGCTCGACGCCTTCCGCAAGGCGCTGGCTGTCGATCCCTACCTCGAGAAGGTGCCGCAGATCGTCAAGCAGCTGACCGAAAAGGTCGAAGGCCGCGATATCTGATTGCGTGCGATTGATCGCGATCGTGGGGCGATGGCCGCGAATGGACACGTTGCTCGCGAGCTTGATGCTTGCTCGCGGTCCGGTCCGGCGCAGGAGGCTAGTGCAAGAACTTGCCGCGGGACGCGGTGTCCTGGGCTACGGCAGCATAGAATTGCTGAAGCTCCGCCTCCAGGTGCTCATTCACCAGCAACAGTGCCTTCAGGGCGCCGCGCAGGTCGCCATTGCAGCTCGCCACGATCTGATCGATGGCCGCATCGCTAGGGTCGGAAATCATGGTACTCCTCCGATTACTTCCCGTTGAACTCGTCATGCGGACGCCGGTTCCTGTGGATACCGTGTACAAACCAGGAAGCGTTCCAATGGCGTCCCGGTTTCGATGAAGCCTCGCGTCTGATGGCGAAATTGCCACCGCCAATCTATGAAATGACTAATGACGCAGGTATGAACCCGCTATCCACAGGCTGGGCGCATTGTGGACAACTCCGCGCCGGGGCGCGAGCCGGATAATCGACAATTGGCTTTCCGAACAAGAGCATGCCCTGGCAGGGGGCACATCCGCGCGAAACCTGATTTCGGCTTCGTCGTAATTGTCAGGTGCCCAATCAGGTGCCTAAGACCTTTCGGATCCCCTCGATGTTGACCGCAATCATTGCGCTGGCGGCCGCAGGGCTGGCCCTGGCGCTGGTGACACAGCTCGGCGCCCTGCTGATCCAGCGGGCCTTCCCGCCGCAGGGGCGAATGATCGATGTGGCCGGGGCGCGGCTGCATGTGGTCGAACTCGGCCCGCGCGATGCGGTCGGGCCGCCGGTCGTGATGCTGCATGGTGCAAGCTCCAATCTCCGCGCGATGCAGCCGCTCGGCGATCGCGTTGCCAAAGCGCGCCGGGTGATCCTGATCGATCGGCCGGGTCACGGCTGGAGCACCCGCGCGCGCGTCGCGGATTCGACGCCCGCGATCCAGGCCCGGATGATCGTGGAGGCGCTGACCAGGCTCGGCGTCGAGCGGGCGATCGTGGTGGCGCATTCCTGGGCCGGCGCACTCGCCTTGCGCATTGCGCTGGATCATCCGGACCGCGTCGCCGGCCTCGTGCTGCTCGCCCCTGTCGCCTATCCGTGGCGCGGCGGCGCCGGACGCTACAATGATGCGATCTCGACACCTTTGATCGGACCATTGCTTGCGCACACGATCACGCTGCCGCTCGGTTTCCTCGTCGCCAATTCGGCTACGCGCGGCGTGTTCGCGCCGCAGCCGGTGCCGGCTGATTTCGTCCGCGACAGCCAGTCGTTGCTCCTGCTGCGTCCGCGCGAGTTCATCGCCAATGCGCGCGACCTCGTCACGCTGAAGGCGGCCGTTGTCGAACAGGCCCCGCGCTATGCCGAGATCAGGGCGCCGCTGTCAATCATTTCGGGCGACGTCGACAAGACGGTCTCGACCGGCATCCACTCGCGGCCGCTCGCCGCATCGGCGCCGAACGCGAAGCTGACCGTGCTGCCGGACACAGGCCACATGGTGCAGTACGTCGTGCCCGATCTCGTGGCGTCCGAGATCGAGACGATGGCCGGCCTGATGGTGCGGGACGCGGTGACGGCGCAATAGCTGCCGCGCCTTTGCGCCGCGCGAATGTGATCCGGCAAGGCTTGCGCCGCCGCGTGGCGCCGAACATCATGCAGCCCACGCGGTTTCGGATTGCAGCAAAGGACACCTCTCATGCGGATCGACAACATTGCCGACCTCATCGCTGAAACCCTTGCCCAGGCCGGCGTCAAACGCATCTACGGTGTCGTCGGCGACAGCCTCAACGGCCTGACCGAGGCGTTGCGCAAGCGCGGCACGATCGATTGGCTGCATGTGCGTCACGAGGAGGTGGCCGCGTTCGCCGCCGCCGCCGAATCCCAGATCACGGGCGCGCTCGCGGTGTGCGCGGGCTCTTGCGGTCCGGGCAATCTGCATCTCATCAACGGCCTGTTCGACGCGCATCGCAGCCGCACGCCGGTGCTGGCGATCGCGGCGCAGATCCCGTCGGCCGAGATCGGCGGCGGATATTTCCAGGAGACGCATCCGCAGGACCTGTTTCGCGAATGCAGCCATTATTGCGAACTGGTGTCGGATCCGGCGCAACTGCCCTACATGCTGGAGAACGCGATCCGCGCCGCGGTCGGCAAGCGCGGCGTCGCCGTATTGGTGCTGCCGGGCGACGTCGCGATGCGGACGGCGCCGAAGCGCGACATCGCGCCGAATGCCGGCTTGCTGCCGCCGGCGCCGGTGGTGCGTCCGGCCGACACCGAGTTGAACGCGCTGGCGGCACTGCTCAACGGCGCGCGACGTGTCACGCTGTTCTGCGGCCGCGGCTGCGCCGGCGCGCATGACGGCTTGATCAAGCTTGCCGAGACGCTGAAGAGCCCGATCCGTGCACGCGCTCGGCGGCAAGGAATATGTCGAATACGACAACCCCTACGACGTCGGCATGACCGGCTTCATCGGCTTTTCCTCCGGCTATGCCGCCATGCACGGCTGCGACGTGCTGCTGATGCTGGGCACCGATTTTCCCTACAAGCAGTTCTTCCCGACCGGCATCAACATCGCGCAGGTCGATATCCGCCCCGAAAATCTCGGCCGCCGCTGCAAGCTCGATCTCGGCATCGTCGGCGAGGTCGGCGAGACCATCGCCGCGCTGCTGCCGAAGCTCCATGTGAAGACCGACCGCAAGCATCTCGATGCCAGCCTCGCGCATTACAAGGACGCCCGCGCCGGGCTCGACGATCTCGCCCGCGGCAAGCCGGGCCAGAAGCCGATCCATCCGCAATATCTGGCGCGCCTGCTCAGCGAGCAGGCGAGCGAGGATGCGGTGTTCACCGCCGACGTCGGCACGCCGACGATCTGGGCCGCGCGTTATCTGAAAATGAACGGCCGCCGCCGTCTGGTGGGCTCCTGGGTCCATGGCTCGATGGCCAATGCGATGGCGCATGCGATCGGCGCGCAGGCGGCGCAGCCCGGACGGCAGGTGGTGTCGATGTCCGGCGATGGCGGCTTCGCCATGCTGATGGGCGATTTGATCACGCTGACCCAGGCCAAGCTGCCGGTGAAGGTCGTGATCTTCAACAACAGCGTGCTCGGCTTCGTCGCGCTGGAGATGAAGGCCGCCGGCTTCATCGAGACCGGGGTCGATCTGAAGAATCCGGATTTTGCGGCGATGGCCCGCGCCATGGGCATTCACGGCGTCAGGGTGGAGGATCCCGGCGAGCTCGAGGGCGCGATCCGCGACGTGCTCGCGCATGACGGCCCGGCGGTGCTCGACGTCGTGACCGCGACGCAGGAGCTGTCGATGCCGCCGACCATTACGCTGGAGCAGGTGAAGGGATTCAGCCTGTGGGTGCTGCGCGCGGTGATGAGCGGCCGCGGCGACGAGGTGGTCGATCTCGCCAAGACCAATCTGTTGCCGCGCTGAAAGGGGATGGCGTTTCGAAGAAAGGCCATCCCCGTTCTAACGTCCGCCCCGGCATAGGCGCCGGGCGGACGGCGCGACCGATACCGCCGATTACTTCTGCTTGCCGTCCTTGTCGAACGAGGAGACGTAGGCCCAGAGGTTGTTGGCCTCGTTCTCGTTCTTGATGCCGGCGAATGCCATCTTGGTGCCGGGAATCTTGGCCTTCGGGTCCTTGATGTATTCGAGGAAGGTTTCCTTGTTCCAGGTGATGCCGGAATTCTTGTTGGCATCGGAATAATTGTAGTCGGGCGCGGAGCCGGAATGGCGGCCGTCGAGGCCGTTGAGCTCGGGGCCGACCTTGTTCTTGGCGCCTTCGCCGATTGCGTGGCAGGCGAGGCATTTATTGAACGAGGTCTTGCCGGCGGCGGCATCCTGCGCCAGCGCGGAGGATGCGGAAGCCAGCGACGTGACGACCGCCAGCACGCTCAAGGTCTTTAGGTTCATGGGGTTCTCTTCGTTTCGTCCCGGGAGGTAGTGATCGTTTGTGGCATGTCCGGCTTGGACAGGACAAGCCACGAAACTTTGACAGGTTTCGCGGCCGCCCGCTTGTCCGAGAGAGAACTCGCCATTGCGGGGTGGGGCAATCCGACCTTCGGCCGGTGCACTGAAACAGGTGCAGACGTGATTGATTTGTCGTAACAAATCGGCGAAGGGCAAAAGCCCAGCCGAGGGAACAACGATGTCCATCATGATGCCGGCGGCCGACCAGGCCGTCCTCGCTCGCCGCGCCGAAATCGTGGCCGCCTTGCGCGCAATCGTCCCGGGCGAGGGCGTGATCGACAGCGCCGCCGAGATGCTGGCCTATGAATCCGACGGCCTGACCGCCTATCGGCAGCCGCCGATGGTCGTGGTGCTGCCCGATACCACCGAGCAGGTGTCGAAGGTGCTCAAATATTGCCAGGGCCAGGGCATCAAGGTGGTGCCGCGCGGCTCCGGCACCTCGCTGTCCGGCGGCGCGCTGCCGCTTGCCGACGGCGTGCTGCTCGGGCTCGGCAAGTTCAAGCGGATTCGCGAGATCGACTTCGACAACCGCGTCGTGGTCACCGAGCCCGGCGTCACCAACCTCGCGATCAGCCAGGCGGTCGCGCATGCCGGCTTTTATTACGCGCCCGATCCGTCGTCGCAGATCGCCTGCTCGATCGGCGGCAATGTCGCGGAAAATTCCGGCGGCGTGCACTGCCTGAAATACGGCATGACCACCAACAACGTGCTCGGCTGCGAGATCGTGCTGATGAGTGGCGAGATCCTGCGCATCGGCGGCAAGTCGGCCGAGAATGCCGGCTATGATTTGATGGGAATCATCACCGGCTCGGAAGGGTTGCTCGGCGTCATCACCGAGATCACCGTGCGCATCCTGCAGAAGCCGGAGACGGCGCGTGCGCTGATGGTCGGCTTCGCCGAGGTCGAGGCGGCCGGCGAATGCGTCGCGCGGATCATCGGCGCCGGCATCATCCCGGGCGGCATGGAGATGATGGACAAGCCCGCGATCCACGCCGCGGAGGCGTTCGTTCACGCCGGTTATCCGCTGGACGTCGAGGCGCTGTTGATCATCGAGCTCGACGGCCCTCAGGTCGAGGTCGACGAGCTGATCGAGCGGGTCGAGGCGATCGCGCAAGGCTGCGGCTCGACCTCCTGCCAGATCTCGACCTCGGAGGCCGAGCGCAATCTGTTCTGGGCCGGCCGCAAGGCGGCGTTCCCCGCGGTCGGGCGCATCTCGCCGGACTACCTCTGCATGGACGGCACCATCCCGCGCGGCGCCTTGCCGAAGGCCCTGGCGCGGATCCGCGACCTCTCGGAGAAATACGGCCTCGGCGTCGCCAACGTGTTCCACGCCGGCGACGGCAATCTGCACCCCTTGATCCTCTACGATGCCAACAAGCCGGGCGAGATCGAAAAGGCGGAGGCGTTCGGCGCCGACATCCTGCGCTGCTGCGTCGAGCTCGGCGGCGTGCTCACCGGCGAGCACGGCGTCGGCATCGAGAAGCGCGACCTGATGCCGGACATGTTCACCGAGATCGACCTCAACCAGCAGCAGCGGCTGAAATGCGCCTTCGATGCCGAGGGTCTGCTCAACCCCGGCAAGGTGTTTCCGACCCTGCACCGCTGCGCCGAGCTCGGCCGTGTCCATGTCCACGCCGGCAAGCTGGCCTTCCCGGATATCCCGCGGTTCTAGTGTCCCGAATCCGAAGTTCGTATCATTTGCCGCACCTTCGGAGCGAACTTCGGATTCGATAAGGACACTAGCAAACTTCTGATTCTAGTGTGCTTTGTGAATGCGAAGTTCGTGAAAGTGGCTGCCGCGAAATCGCACGAACTTCGCCTTCAGCACACTAGAGCATGATCCGGAAAAGTGCGAAGCGGTTTTCCCTCGCGACAACCGCGGAACGCGTTTGCGCGGAGATCATGGTCAAACAAAGAGCTAAAGCGCGATGACGATTCAACCCAATCTCATCGCGCTTTAGTACCGTCTGAGTAGCCCCGACGCCGCGCCGCTATCGCCATAGGCGGCGCAGGCCCCTTCCGGGTCTGTGATCAACGCCGCCCGGACTCGCTTGAAAGTCTTGCCGGCCGCTTCGGACACCTCGGGGCGGAATTTGCGCGGATCGTAGTCATTGCCGTCGTGAGCCTTGATGGCCGCGTCGAACGCATTGATCAGGGCCATCGCGGCGTCGGGGCTGCCGAGAAGTCTGGCGCCCGTCTGAACGCCGCCGGCACCATTGGCCTCATAGCCGGTGCATCGTTGTTCGAGCACCGCGGCTGCGGTAGCGAGCTGGTCGAGGAACGTCGCCTCGGCGTCCGTGAGCATGGCAGCACCCGCCTGTCCCGGCGCGATGATCGCGAGCAGCGCGATGGCTGTCAGTTTGATGTGCATCGTGGTGGTTTCTCCCGGCGGAGCCGCGATCAAATCAATGGTTGCCGAATGACGATAACAAGTCTGCTTCCAGGGCATCAGGAGCCACGTCAGCTATTGGCCCCGAGGCCAACATGCGTGAGCGTGCGCCCAGAGCCACCAACGCGCGAGGGCCGGTCGATACAATTCGACAGACCGCCCTAGCCGGCCGATAACCTTAACCGATCCTTGCGCGGTGGCCGGCGCCCGTGCGTCGCTGCAATTACAGCGCGGACCCATTTACACGGCCTTAGACTGTTGCTCGGTATTTTCCGCAGATGCACGTCTTCGGGAGCACATCGATGCCCAGCCTGGCCGATCAGCTGGCGCTTTCGCGCAATCGGCCCGCGGGTTTCGACTACATGCGGATCGCGCTGGCGGCGTCGATCATTGGCCTGCACAGCACGAACGTGACGCTCGGGCTCGGCCGCGCGCTGGAAATCCAGAGCACGCTGCGCATCGGCGTCGCGATGATCCTTGCGCTGTTCTTTGCTCTGAGCGGCTTCCTGGTGACCGCAAGCCTGCTCCGGTGCAAGAGCCTGATTTCCTTCCTCGGCCTGCGCGTGCTGCGGATCGGACCGGCGCTCGCGGTCGAAACCACGCTATCGGCAATCATCATCGGCTCGGTCTTCACCGAGCTGCCGTTGGCGCAATATGTCGCCGATCCGAAATTCCACGCCTATTTTCTCAATATCGTCGGCGACATCCATTACGAGCTGCCGGGCGTGTTCCTGCACAATCCGCTGCCCGATCTGGTGAACGCCCAGCTCTGGACCGTGCCGTACGAGCTGTGGTGCTACGTCATCCTGGCGCTGCTCGCCGTGCTCACGATCTGCTTCAACCGGCCGGCGTTCCTGGCGTTCATGGTAATCGCCCAGATCGGACTCATCGCCTACGACATCTGGCGCTGGGACGAGGTGCCGATCCAGCTTCGCCCGCACCTTCTGGTGTTCTGCTTCCTTGCCGGCGTCGGCTTCTACCTCTGGCGCGACAAGGTGCCGTTCAACCGCACGCTGTGCCTGCTGGCGCTGGTGCTGTGCGCCGCCGGCATGGCGACCGGGCGCGGTGACGCGCTGGCTCCCGTGCCGGCCGCCTATGTCGCCTGCTATCTCGGCCTGATGAATCCGCGGCGGAGCTGGATCGTCTCGTCAGGCGATTACTCCTACGGGCTTTATCTCTACGGCTTCGTCATCCAGCAATGCGTCGCCACCTTCGGCCCGCCGGTCCAGCACTGGTATCTGAACCTCCTGATCAGCCTGCCGCTCGCCTTCGGCGTCGCCGTCGTGTCCTGGCATCTCGTCGAGAAACGCGCGCTTCGGCTCCGAACCCAGGTCGAGAGCCTCGAGGCGGCGGTGCTGTCGCGGATCTCGATCGTCGGCTTCTGGCGCAGGCCGCCCGAGCGGGCCGGCTTGCGCGCAACGCTCGGCAACAGCGGCGCGTCGATCTGACCCGCGCCGGCGGGAAGGACGAGCTTCGGTTCTGATTGAATCAGAACCGAAGCTCTCGCTTCTTGTTTTGACGCGTTTTCTTCACGCGAACCGGGTCCACTTCGTTCGAAAACGCTCTAGCATCCTCCCCGCCGCGCTTTTCTTCACAGCAGCGCGTATTGCGACCGCTCGCGCTTGGCGAGCAGCGGCAGCGCCTGCTCCGCGATGTAGGTTTTGAAAGCCGCGCTGTCCTGGTGTGCCTTGAACGCGGCTTCGTCCTGGAACAATTCGTAGAACAGGAATTGCGCCGGATTATCCTTGCCGCGGCCGATCAGGAACAGCTTGGTGCCGGGGTCCTTCTGCGCCTCGGGCAGGAAGCCGTCGAGGATTTCCGCCACCTTGTCGGCCTGTCCCTCCTTGGCTTCCCATTGCGCCACAACCAGAAGGCCTGACGTGTTGATCGCGTCGCTGATGGTTCTCGTGCTCATCGCATAGTGCTTCATTGGCATTCCTCCGTTGCTGTGCTCCGATCGAGCTTGCGATCCGGCCCAGGGCGAGACGCCGGCGATCGCCATGATCGCGAACGAGCCGATGGCCGATCGTCGGGTGAGGATCATCGTCGTGGTCGAAACTTCCGAACGTTTCATGTTCGCCTCCAGATGATTCGCGCCAAGCGTCCTGCCGGCCGAACCGCAACGCGAGAGATAGTCGATCGTTCGGCGTCCCAGTTCGGTGATGGTCGAATTGTCGATGTCGTGAACATTTCGATCATGATCGAAGCGTTGCAGCGGCATGACGTGCGACAAGCGCAAGGGGCATATTTCGATCGATGCGGAGCCGGCCATGCAGACCATCGCACCGGAGCTTGCCGAACTCGCCGGGCTGATCGCCGATCCCGGCCGTGCCAGCATCCTGTCGCGGCTGATGGACGGACGCCCGCAGACTGCGAGCGAACTGGCGCTGGTCGCGGGCGTGACGCCCCAGACCGCGAGCTGGCACCTTTCGCGCATGGTCGAGCGGGCGCTGCTCAAGGTCGAGCGGCGTGGTCCGCGCCGCTTCTACCGGCTGGCTACGCCGCTGGTTGCGCAGATGCTCGAGGGCATGATGACGGTTGCCGCGATCGATCCGCACCCGTCCCAGCCGCCGCCGCGCATCGATCCCGAGATGCGCCGGGCTCGGACCTGCTACGACCACCTTGCCGGCGAGCTCGGCGTCGCCGTCACCGACGCGATGCGGGATCGCGGCCATCTCAATCTCGACCATGAGGCCGGCGAGCTGACTGCTTGCGGCCGTGCTTTTCTCGGCGATCTCGGCATCGACCTGCGTTCGCCGGCGCGGAGCCGGCGGATCTTGTGCCGGCCCTGTCTCGACTGGAGCGAGCGGCGTCCGCATCTGGCCGGGCGGGCGGGGGCTGCGGTTGCCGACCTTGCATTGCAACGGGACTGGATCCGGCGCCGGCCGCAGGGCCGCTCCGTCGAAATCACCGACGCCGGACTCCTCGCATTCAGAAATTTGTTCGGCGCGCGCATTTGATTTCGGAGCCGAATTTGGCTACCGGCTATGGCGTGGATACGCTCAAGGTCAGAGACGCAAAAGACGTCGAGGAAGTGGTGCGCGCGGCGGTTGCCAGCGAGCAGCCGCTTGAGGTCATTGGACATGGATCGAAGCGCGCCATCGGCCATCCGATGGCGACCAATGCGCTGCTCGACGTCTCGGCGCTGAATGCGGTCACCTCCTATGAGCCGAACGAACTGATCATCACCGTGCAGGCCGGCGCGCCGCTCGCCGACGTGCAATCCCTGATCGACGCCAAGAACCAGCAATTCGCCTTCGAGCCGATGGACACCTCTGTGCTGCTCGGCACCGCGGGCGCCGGCACGATCGGCGGCATGATCGGCGCCGGACTGGCCGGTCCCCGCCGCATCAAGGCCGGCGGTATCAGGGATCATCTGCTTGGGGCGCACGCGGTGTCCGGGTTCGGCGACAGCTTCAAGACCGGCGGGCGGGTGGTGAAGAACGTCACCGGCTACGATCTGTGCAAGCTGCTGACCGGCTCCTGGGGCACGCTCGCGGTCATGACCGAGGTCACGCTTAAGGTCATGCCGAAGCCGGAAGCCGAACGGACGCTGCTGCTGCGCGGGCTGGATGACGTCACCGCCAACAAGGCGATGACGGCGGCGCTGGGTTCGCCCTTCGACGTCTCCGGCGCCGCGCATCTGCCGGGTTCGGCGTTGCGGACCGGGGGCGGTGCGCTCGCCGGCCTCGCAGCCTCCGGCCAGCCGGTCACGCTGGTGCGGCTCGAGGGGATTTCGGCGTCGGCGGCACATCGGGCGGCCTCGCTGAGCCAGACGCTCTCGTCCTATGGAACGGTCGACAGCCTCGCCGACGACGGGTCGGCCGCAATCTGGAGTGCGCTGCGCGACGTGGTGCCGTTCGCGGCGAACGGCGCGCTCGGGGCCTGGCCGGTGTGGCGTATCGTTTGCCCGCCGGCCTCTGGCGGCGCGCTGGGCCAGGCGTTGTCGCGCGCCACCGGCGGCGACGTGATCTACGACTGGGGCGGGGGGCTGATCTGGGCCGCGGTGCCGCCGGGCGCCGACGCCCAGGCCCACGCTGGTCCGCGGCCAGGTCGAGGCGATTGGCGGACACGCCACCCTGATCCGCGCCACCGAGGATGTGCGCCGGGCGGTCGATGTGTTCCAGCCGCAGGCGGCCGGGCTTGCCGCGCTCGGTGAACGGGTCCGGGCGAGCTTCGATCCGAGGTCCGTCCTCAACCGCGGCCGGATGATGCGAGGCGGGGCTGCATGAAGACCGAGTTTTCACTGGCGCAGCTTGCCGATCCCGACATCAAGGAAGCCGACAAGATCCTGCGCGCCTGCGTGCATTGCGGCTTCTGCACCGCGACCTGCCCGACCTATATGCTGCTCGGCGACGAGCTCGATAGCCCGCGCGGCCGCATCTACCTGATCAAGGAGATGCTGGAGAAAGACAAGCCGCCGACGGCCGACGTGGTCAAGCATATCGACCGCTGCCTGTCGTGCCTCGCCTGCATGACCACCTGTCCGTCGGGCGTGAACTACATGCACCTCGTCGACCAGGCCCGGGTCCGGATCGAGCGGGATTACCAGAGACCGCTGACCGAGCGGCTGCTGCGGTGGGTACTCGCCCTCGTGCTGCCGCGGCCGGGCCTATTCCGGATCAGCATGATCCTGGCCGGGCTCGCCCGTCCGTTCGCCGCATTGCTGCCGACGCCATCGGTCGGTGCGTCGAGCCCGGGTCTGCTGCGGCGGATCAAGGCGATGCTGGCGCTCGCGCCGCGCGGCCTGCCGCAACCGGGGCCGGCTGCGGGAACCGTGTTTGCGCCGATCGGCCGGCGGCGCGGCCGGGTCGCGCTGCTGCAGGGCTGCGCCCAGCAGGTGCTGGCGCCACGCATCAATCAGGCCGCGATCAATGTCCTGACCAGGCACGGCGTCGAGGTGGTGCTGGTCAAGGACGAGCAATGCTGCGGCGCGTTGACCCATCACATGGGACAGGACGGCGACGCGCTGGCACGCGCGCGGGCCAACATCACAGTGTGGCAAAGGGAAGCGGACCAGAACGGGCTCGACGCCATCCTGGTGACGACCTCGGGCTGTGGGACAGTTGTCAAAGACTACGGCTACCTGCTGCGCGAGGACAAAACATTCGCGGAGCCGGCCAAGCGAATCTCTGCGCTGGCAAAGGATATCACCGAGTATCTCGCTGGCCTCGAGCTCGCGCCTTCAACACAGAAAGGCGACGTCACCGTCGCCTATCACTCCGCTTGTTCGTTGCAGCATGGACAGAAAATCACTCAACTTCCGAAAGAATTGCTTTCCAAGAATGGATTCGTGGTGAAAGATGTGCCCGAGAGCCATTTGTGTTGCGGTTCGGCGGGGACCTACAACATTCTCCAGCCCGACATTGCGAGCAGATTGCGCGATCGGAAGGTCGCCAATATTGCGCTTGTCAAACCGGACATGATCGCTGCGGGCAATATCGGCTGCATGGTTCAGATTGCCGGCGGTACGTCAGTTCCTGTGGTGCACACGATTGAGCTTCTCGATTGGGCGACAGGAGGTCCCCGGCCAGGATTGAATTGATCGACTGCCACTCGAGCATGATCCGGACCCCAGCCTTGCCCTGACGCAACGTGAAGGACCGGCGCTTCCTTGCCACAGACGCGAAGCGATCGCGCGGCCATCATGCCCGACAAGCGAAGTGGAGGGTGCCTCTCTTCGAGGTGCAGCCAACGTCCGGCAAGCGATCACTTCAATACGCCCGGTGGACTCAGATAGCGGCAACAGGAGGACCACGATGGCGAAGTCGAAGAAGGCGAAGAAAAGCAAGAAGGCCAAAAAGGCCAAGAAGGTGGTAGCGGCGAAGAAGAGGTCCGCGAAGAAGTCGGCCAAGAAGGCTGCGAAGAAATCCGCCAAGAAGGCTGCAAAGAAATCGGCGAAGAAGTCGGCCAAGAAAGCTGCAAAGAAAACGGCAAAGAAAGCCGCCAAGAAGGCTGCGCCGAAGAAGGCCGCTGCCAAGAAGAGCGCGCCGAAGAAGGCCGCTGCTCCGAAGAAGGCTGCCGCGCCGAAGCCGGCCGCTCCGGTCGCAGCACCTCCGGCGCCCGAGCCGCAGCCGGCACCGAGCTGGGCCACACCGAGCCACGAACCGGCGCCGGGCTGGATTGCCGGGTCGGCCGACGGGGGCGAGCACCACTAGAGCGTTTTCGAGCGAAGTGGGCACCGGTTCGCGTGAAGAAAACGCGTCAAAACAAGAATCTAGAGCTTCGGTTCTGATTCAATCAGAACCAAAAATGCTCTAGGCCGCTGCCACATTGCCGAGGTTCAACTGATCGAAGCCGCAGCGCGCCACGCTGCGGCTTCTTCCGTAGGTGCGACGACAATCCGTGCTTTTACGGGCACGGCGATTCGCGCCGATGCTCTTCCGCCGAGCCGGCTGTTGCCGTTTCCCGGTCCGGATGGACACGTTCAACCGGTGCGAGAGCAGCGGTATTGTGGTGCAAATGCAACACCCGCAAGTCAACATGCGGCAAGATGGCTAGAACGCCTAAAAAGGCGGCACATGCATGTCTTTTTGGCTTCACGGTACCGTGCATGAGCCTCAGATTGGCCACACGCGATTTAGTTGCAGTCCGTTATCGCGCGCCCTGGGGGGCCACCGGAGCTGGGCTGTCTGAACAGGTAGATGGGGATCGTCATGAAGAAACTGGCTTTGTTAGCAACGGCGCTAGCAATGATTTCGAGCTCGGCAATGGCAGCTGACATGGCGGTGAAGGCCGTCAAGGCGCCGCCGCCGGCTCCCTTCGATCCTTGGGACATCGCCTTTGGCGCCGGCATCATGAGCGACTACATCTTCCGCGGCGTCACCCAGTCCAACCACAATCCGTCGGTCACCGCCTATTTCGAGCCGCGCTACAACGTCAGCAAGGACCTGCAGCTCTACGTCGGTACGTCGACCGAAAGCATCTCCTTCGCCAACCGCGCCGCGGCTGAAGTCGACGTCTACGGCGGTATCCGCCCGACCTTCGGCGCCTTCGCCTTCGACATCGGTGTCTGGGGTTACCTGTATCCGGGCGGGACCTGCTACTACGGCGGCGGTGCGGTGGCCGACTTCGCCGGCAATCCGCTGAGCGCCGACTGCCAGGCCAACACCCTCACCAACCTCGCCGTCATGAAGAAGGACGTCTCGTTCTTCGAAGTCTATGGCAAGGCGACCTGGACCATCAACGACAACTGGGCGTTCACCATCAACGAATACTACTCGCCGAACTTCCTCAACACCGGCGCCTGGGGCAACTACTCCTCGATCATCGGCAAGTACACTGCGCCGAGCACCGTGTTCGGCAGCAGCGGCGTCGGCATGTACGTGTCGGGTGAGTTCGGCCGGCAGTGGCTCGGCACCTCCGACAGCTTCTACGGCGTCCCGGCGTTTCCGAACGGCATCAAGTATGCCGACTACAACACCTGGAACATCGGCATCGGCTTCACCTACAAGGTGTTCACGCTCGATCTGCGCTACTCCGACACCGACATGTCGAAGGGTGATTGCAGCGCCTTCACCAGCGACTTTACCGCGGGCGGAACCACTGCCGTCACCCCGATCAATCCGGGTGGCACGAGCTCCAACTGGTGCGGCGCGGCCGGCATCGCCAAGCTCTCGGTCGACCTGACCGCGATGTCCAACCTGAAGTAATCTCTCCTCCGGGGATCGAGGGGCGGCAGAGCAATCTGCCGCCCTTTTGTTTTTGGCCGGCCAGGTCTGATCGGCACAAGGCGGACAATAGCTAAAGGCGCTCGCGAGACCTGTGGGCTGCCCCCGCCGGGGTCAGCGGCAAGCCGTGGCCGCGGCTGACCCCTAATGCCGTTTACGACGCGGCGACCTTGACCGCGTCGCGCAGGATGAAGCGGTCGCCGTCGCGGACCAGCGTGACATTGCGCTGATGGAAGGTGTCGAGCGTCGAGCGGTGGCCGATCGAAACCACCGTGGTGCCGGGCAGCTTCTCGGCAACCAGCCTGTACAGCGCGGCTTCCGCCGGTTCGTCGAGCGAGGCCGTCGCCTCGTCGAGGAACAGGAACTGCGGCGCATGCAGCAGCGCCCGCGCGATGCCGAGCCGCTGCTGCTCGCCGAGCGACAGCATCCGGTTCCAGTGCGCCTGTTCCTCGAGCCGCGACGCAAGCTGCGGCAGTCCGACGGCGGTGAGAACCTCGCGGACCCGTCCCGCATCGAATTGCCTGGCCTCGCCCGGATAGACGACGGCGTCATGCAGCGAGCCGATCGGCAGATAGGGACGTTGCGGCAGCATCATCAGGCTGGCATTGGCCGGGATCTCGACCGCGCCGTCGCCGAACGGCCAGATGCCGGCGATCGCGCGGAATAGCGTCGACTTGCCGGCGCCGGAGGGGCCGGTCATCAGCGTGCGCTCGCCCTTGCGGAAGCCGAACCGGTCCGCGTCCAGCAGCGGCGTGCCGTCCGGCAGCCGCAGCACTAGGTTTTCTAGGCTGACGGCGCCGTCGCCCGGCGTCGCCGTGACATGAATTCGGTCGTCGCGCTTGGCGAGGTTCGATGCCGCCGCGATCCCTGCCTCGAATCCATCGAGCCGGTTCACCACGGCCTGCCATTCGGCCAGTTGACGATAGATGCTGACGAAGTACGAGAACGCGCCCTGGACGTTCGAAAACGCCGATGCGGTCTGCATCATGCCGCCGAGCTGGATCTTTTGCGCAAAGTAGGCCGGCGCCACCAGCACATAGGGGAAGATCACCGAGGCCTGATTATAGCTCGCCGTGAACGCGGTGATCTTCTTGGTCCGGTTCATGAGGGCGATCCAGTTCTCCACCACGCGTCCGAAGCGAACGCGCAGGCGCTCGCGCTCGGCCGGTTCGCCCTGCAGCAGCGCGATCTGCTCGGAGTTTTCCCGCACGCGCACCAGGTTGAAGCGGAAATCGGCTTCATATTGCTGCTGCTTGAAATCGATGCCGACCAGCGGCCAGCCGATCAGATGGGTCAGCACGGTGCCGAGCACCGAGTAGATCAGCGCGCACCAGACAAGGTAGCCGGGAATTGAATATTCCGTACCGAACAGGTGCAGCGGTGCCTCATTGGAAAGGCCCCACAGCAGGGTGAGAAAAGACGCCAGCGTGACGACCGAGCTCAACAGGCCGAGGCCGAGCGTGAGCGTGCGGTCGACGAACAGCTTGACGTCGTCGGTCATGCGCTGGTCGGGGTTGTCGGCCGCGTCGCCCTGCAGCTGCATCCTGTAGTGATTGGCCTGATGCAGCCAGTCCCCGAGATAGTGTGTGGTCATCCATTGCCGCCAGCGGATCTGCAGCCATTGATTGAGGTAGAGCTGGTAGACCGCCAGCAGGATGAAGAACGCGACGACGACGCAGAAATAGATGATCTCGCTGACGAAGGAATCCCAATTGCGTTCCTGCAGCGCGTTGTAGAAGCGGTTGTTCCACTGCGTGATCAGAACGTTGATGCCCACGATCGCCAGTTCGATCGCGATGACCGCCGCAAGCAGCCCCCGGCCGGCCCATTTGTCCTCGGAGTTGAAGTAGGGCGAGGCGATGCGCCACACCGTCGCGAGCGTCGAGCGAATGTTGTTCACAGATTATCGTCTCCGGGGAAGGGGCCGCAAAGGCCTGAAGAATCGGGACAATCGGGGTAGTCCTCGACTAAAGTCGTAGTTCTGGCATGCAAGCGTTGGCTTGTCCCGGCAATCGAGTCAATCCTAGCATGAGGACAACGGCGAGGGGCGGGGGACCTTCGATTTTTCGCGAGGATGTGAGCGATCCTTACCGATCGTTCATTCGCGAGCCGGGGCTGCAGCTTTTCCGACGGACTCCCGCAATCGCACCAGTCGCGCCTGCCCGCATGCAGGCCGGCGCGCTGCATAAAAATGTGGGAAGGATCCCGAGATGAACACCTGGAATCAAATTTACAACCCGCTGGGCAATGCGGCGCTGTCGACGGTCGCGGCCGCCATTCCCGTGGTCACGCTGCTGGTCCTGATCGCCAGCGGCAAGGTGAAGGCGCACATTGCGGCCATCATCGCCGTGATCGTGACCAACCTGATCACGATCTTCGTCTTCACCATGCCGGCCAACATGTCGATCCGCGCCACCCTGCTCGGCGTGATCACCGGGTTCTTCCCGATCGGCTGGATCGTGCTCAACGTCATCTTCCTCTACCAGGTCACGGTGAGGTGCGGGAAGTTCGAGCTGCTCAAGCGCGCGGTCGGCGGCGTCACCGAGGACCGGCGGTTGCAGCTGCTGTTGATCGCGTTCTCGTTCGGCGCCTTCTTCGAGGGCGCCTCCGGGTTCGGCACGCCGGTCGCGATCACCGGCGCGGTGCTGATCGGGCTCGGCTTCTCGCCGCTCGCTGCGTCCGGCCTGTCGCTGATCGCCAACACGGCACCCGTTGCCTACGGTGCGCTCGGCACGCCGATCCAGGGCCTCGCCTCGGTCACCGGGCTCGACCCGTATATCCTCGGCGCAATGGTCGGCCGTCAGCTGCCGCTGTTCTCGCTGATCGTGCCGTTCTGGGTGGTGTGGGCGTTTGCCGGCTGGCGCGGCATGAAGGAGGTATGGCCAGCGATCCTGGTCACCGGCGTGTCGTTTGCGGTCCCGCAATTCGTGATCTCGAACTACATCAATCCCTGGATCGTCGACATCGGCGCCTCGCTGATTTCGATGGGCGCCCTGATCCTGTTCCTGAAGGTCTGGCAGCCGCGGCAGCTCTGGCTGTCGCCGGCGCTGCGCGGCCGCGATGAATCGGCGGCGACGATGGCCGCCGCACCTCCGCTCGACAAGACGCCGCTGACCCAGGGCGAAATGTGGAGCGCGCTGCTGCCGTGGATCATCGTCTGCATCCTGATGCTGATCTGGGGCAACGGTGCCTTCAAGGCCTGGGCGAACGCCAACTTCGTCTGGAACTATCCGGTCCCCGAGCTCGACAAGCTGATCTTCAAGGTGCCGCCGGTGGCCGCCAAGCCGACGCCGGAAGGCGCCGTGTTCGGCTTCACCTACCTGTCGTTCACCGGCACCGGCATGCTGATCGCCGCGATCATCTCGGGTCTGTTGATGGGCTTCTCGCCGCTCAAGCTGATCGCCGAGTATGGCCGCACCATCCGCATCTGCGCGATCTCGCTGATCACGATCTCGGCGATGCTGGCGATCGGCACGCTGACCCGGCTGTCCGGCGTCGACGCCACGCTCGGCCTCGCCTTCGCGGCGACCGGCGTGCTCTATCCCTTCTTCGGCACCTTGCTCGGCTGGCTGGGCGTGGCGCTGACCGGATCGGATACCGCGTCGAACGTGCTGTTCGGCAATCTGCAGAAGATCACCTCCGAGCAGCTCGGCCTGTCGCCGATCCTGATGGCGGCGGCGAACTCCTCGGGCGGTGTGATGGGCAAGATGATCGACGCGCAATCGATCGTGGTCGCCTCGACCGCGACCAACTGGTACGGCCACGAGGGCTCGATCCTGCGCTACGTGTTCCTGCACTCGATCGTGCTGGCGTGTCTGGTCGGTCTGTTCGTGACCCTGCAGGCCTATGTCTATCCGTTCACGATGCTGGTGCTGAAATAGCGCCACGACGCATTTGGCGAACCAGGAATCCCCGCGAGCGGACAGCTCGCGGGGATTTGCTTTTCCAGCACATTTTCCGGCGTTGCCAATCTGGCCAATCGCGTTCTGCTCCCATAGAAGGGGCCCGCAGTTGCGCGTCGCATTTCGAGGATTGGCATGGTTTCGATGAGGCGAGGTTTGAACGGCGGCATCGCCGCGTTGGCGCTGGTTGCCGCGGCTCTCGGCGCGGGTCCGGCGCGGGCCCAGGAGGAGTTCCCGTTCGGCTTCGTGATGACGCTCGACGCCGCGCGCATGCCGGGCTCCAAGCGGATTCCCTCGATCGAGGTCGGCGACAATGGCGAGGTGATCCTCGAGCTGTGGTGCGACGGCGGCAAGGGCCAGTTTTCGGTGGCCGGCAACACCATCGTCTTCGTTCCCGGCGCGATGGAGAACCGCACCTGCACGCCGGAGCGGGCGCAGGCGGACAAGGATCTGCTGGCGGCGCTCGGCGACATGACGGGCTGGCGGCGGCACGGTGACGAGGTGACCTTCACCGGCAGCAAGTCGTTGCGTTTCGTGATCAACAGCAACTAAAGCGTTAAGCGAAGCGGACGGCGGTTCGCGTTCAAGGAAACGCGTCAAGACAAAACGCTCAGGGCGTTGCGATCAGTCCGCTTGCGGTGGCGACGATCCAGCGGTTGCCCCAGCGCACGATGGAATCGACCCGTCCGAGGCCGGGCACGACGTCGCCGCGCGCGGCCATCTTGACGCCCTCGGGCCCCTCGAGCACGGCGGTGCCGTCGCGGACTTCGACCACCGACCATCCCGGGATGGTGCTCGGCCGCGTCTCCGGCGCCGCCGCCGGCGCCTGCTTCGGCCCCAATGCGGCGGCCTGTGCATTCAAGGTCGTCGGCGCGGCGCCCAAGGCGAGCGGGCGCGGGCTGGCCGGTGTGGTTTTGGGAATGCTGCCGGTGACGACGGGGTCGGCGTTGGACGCGGCCCGGCGCGGGCCCTCGTTCTTTCGGCTCGGCGCCACCTCCGCAATGTGCGGGGCCGGCGCTTCCTTCTGGGCCACCGGGACCGGGGCGGGAGCTGCAAGGTCGTGCCAGTTGGCTCCGCCGGTCCATCCCAGCACGAAGCTTGCAGCGAGTGCGGTCGCTGCCAAGAGCGCGGTGCCGATGCGGTCGGCAAACGGCTCCCGCAGCAGCAGGGCGGCGTCGTGGTTCTCGCCGGTGACATCCCAGAGGTCCGCCGTCTGTGCCGGCGAATGACCCTCCGGCACATCCGTCGGCCAGATGTTCGCAGCGTTGATCGGCTCGCGGTCTTGCATGGCGTGACCTGTGTTCGATGGCGCGAAGCATGATCCTCGAAACTAAATCGAGCCTTAATTTTCGGTGACCGAACTGCGGCGGCACGAAGTCTTTTGGTCGCAGGCCCCCGTAGATGCCCGGGTATCTTCCGCACCAGCGGTCGTTTCCGGACGTCGTCCCCGCAAAGCGGGTCGTCGCGGCGCGCGGGCGGGGCTATAGCGGTCGCATGCTCGATTTCGCCGCACAATATGCAGCCTTTCAGCGCCGCGACCCGGCCTGGGACGGCGTCGTGTTCGTCGCGGTCAAGACCACCGGCGTGTATTGCCGCCCGGTCTGCCGGGCGCGCACGCCGCTCGCGCGCAACGTGCGGTTCTATGGCAGCGCGGCGTCGGCCGAGCGTGCTGGCTTCAGGCCCTGCCTGCGCTGCCGTCCCGAGGCGGCGCCGTTCTGCCCGGCCTGGAAGGGCACCAGGACCACGGTCGAGCGCGCCCTGGCGCTGATCGAGGAGGGCGCGCTCGACCGCGGCAATGTCGAGGCGTTGGCGGGGCGGCTCGGCGTCGGCGCGCGGCATCTGTCGCGTCTGTTCGCCGAGCATCTCGATGCCTCGCCGCTCCAGGTCGCGCTGTCGCTGCGCGTGCAGCGCGCCAAGCGCCTGATCGACGGCAGCGAGCTGCCGCTTGCGTTGGTGGCGCAGCACGCCGGCTTCTCCAGCGCGCGGCGCATGAATGCCGCATTCGCAAAACTCTACGGCCGCTCCGCCGCGTCGCTGCGGGGCAAGCGGCCAGCCGTCACGATGCAATCAACCCCGATGGAGATCGGCAATGGCCAAGAGCTACGGCACCGTCAGTGCGGAACAGAAGCTTAAGATGAGCGGCCTCGCATTCGTGCAGGGTCTCGCCAGCGGCGCATTGCCGCTCAACACCATCGCGCGGACACTCGGTTATGACGTCGCCGAAGCCGAGCGCGGCCGCGTCGTCGTCACGCTGGTACCGACCGACGCGCATCTCAATCCGGCGGGCACCGTGCATGGCGGCCTCACCGCGACGCTGCTCGACAGCTGCATGGGGCTTGCGGTGCAGTCGACGCTCGATGCCGGCACCAGCCAGACCACGCTCGAGTTCAAGATCTCGCTGGTGCGTCCGATCACGCCCGACACCGGTCCGATCAGGGCGGAAGGCAATGTGCTCAATTGCGGCCGTCGCATCGGCACCGCCGAAGGCAAGGTCACCGACGAGCAGGGAAGATTGCTCGCGCACGGCACGACGACGTGCCTGATCTTCCCGTCTTGACGCAAATTGCGGCCGCGAGACCGCGCCGGCGCTGCATCGGGAGATACGATGCCGGCGCAGCAATATTGGAATGCCTCCAGCAAGCCTGCGGCTTAGAGACCTTCAAGTTCACCGTGCCGATCGATTGCGTTACCCGAACGCGCATCAAGCGCGTTCGGGTAGTCATGATGCGATCGTCGATGGAGCCATGCACTCTGGCCGTGCTCAGCGCGGCCCTTCCGGATATCCCGGCATGTTGTTCCAGCCGGCGGGCAGCTCGCCGCCCGGCCGCGACGCGGCTCCGTCGCTTTCGGGCAAACGAATGAGGCCGAGCTGCAGCATGGCGGTGATCGCATCTTCCTGTCCGAACTCTTCGGCGATCCGTCCGTCCTGCACGCGCAGCACGGTGGTGCCGGCGAACGTCATCTTGCGGCCGGAGGCCGCGGGCAACGAGCCGAGGCGGAAGTCGCTGAACGCAGGTCCCGTGTGCGTACCGCCGCCTTCCCAGCGGCCGACGACGAGATCACCTTCCGCGACGAGATCGCCGACGCCCCAGAAATTGAGATCCGGAAAGGCTTCGCGAAATTCGGTCATGAACTGCGTGACCGCGGCGCGGCCCTTCTTCGGTTCGTGCATCGGGTAGTGCACGACAATGTCTGCTGTGGCGAGCTCGTTGATGATGCGCGGATTCCAGGGGTTGCCCCAGAACTCCTTGAACCACCGGCCGACGACGTTCTTGTTTTCCTCTGACATCTCTTCGTCTCCATTTGCGCGTTGCCAGTATCGCGACCGGCGCTCTCTCGATGCGCGCAGTGAACATTTGGAGGCGTGTCTCGCACCACCCGATTTCAGATCGGGCGAGCGATCGAGTTTCAGACGAGATTCCGCTGTGTCGATATGGCGCTTAGCACGGCTTCTCGAGCGTCGTCGCGGAATCGGGAAGCGGGTGGCTCGCGAAAGACGAATGCGAGAATCTGATTGCGATCACGCAGGAGAACATCATGCGCAACTTCGATGCGATCGCCGCGCTGCGCGGCGACGGACTTCGTAACGAGCTGCGGGCGCTGCTCGATCGCGCTGCGATCGAGCCTCGTTCCGAATTGTTCGCCAGAAGCGACGGGATGCTTCAGTCCGGTCCGGACGCCACCCCGAAGGCGGTGCGCGACAACGTCGTGCCGCTGAAGACGAAGGCGGCTTAACTCAGGACAGCGGCGGCCTTACCGCCACACCGACTTGTCGGCGTCCCAGCGCTGGCCCTTGAACTCCTTGAGCAGCGCGTCGATCGCGCCGTTGTCGTCCCTGGTCTCGCTGCCTTCCTCGTCGCTGCTGGAATCGTCGGACAGATTGAGCTTGGCGCCGGCGCTGTCGTCCGATGTCGAAACGGTGGGGCTCGAGACCCACAGCATCAGCCGGTCAGAGCTGCCGGGCTTGTCGGGCGAGACCAGGGCAGTGATCTCGTAATTCTGGGTGAGGCCGAGTGCCGGGTAAATCGCGCTGGGCCGCTTCAGCACCAGCTTGAGCTTGCCGGTGTTCGCGTTCCACGTCGCCGAGGCGGGCTTTGCGGCAAGCGTCTTCGCCAGCACGCCCGCGATCGCGGTTGCCAGCTTGTCATGGTTGAGTTTGTCGCCCTCGCGCCAATCGGCGGCAGCAAAGCGGATGGTGCGGTCCATCTCGACCACCCCGCTGGTCCAGCCGGCCGCGGTCACGCCGGGCGCGGATTTCGCCTTGGCGAGCAGCGCGCCGGCGTGCTCGGGATCGACGGTGAGGTTGATGGTCTGCTCGCCGGAGCGCATCGCATCGCAGGTCACCGCAAGGCTGGAGGTGCCGATCTCGACGGCCTCGCCTTTCAGGCTCTTGAGGAAATCCGCCGCCGCATCGAGCTTCACCCGCACACCGATCGATTCCGGCGAAACGTCAGTGAAATCCTTCGGCTGCGGCGTGATGCCGTCCTCGGTGGCCTGGTTGTCCTGGAATTCCTTCTCGCTGAGATCGGAATTGTCCGTCGAGGCGACCTCGGTCACGGTCTGGCCGATCGTGATCTGGCCGCGGAACTCAAAACCGTCGCCGGTTTGCTTGCGGTTCAGTTTGACGGTGACCGGCTGCTTGTCGGCGACGCTCTGGGCGGTGCCGGAAAGCGTCTGGCCGCTGACGGTCAGGTTGGCGACGAAGCGGTCCTTGCGGTCGGAGCTCTTGTCGGCGGGATAGCAGACGTCGAGCACGGCCGCGGTCACGGTCTTGCCCTGGCGGGTTTCCTTCAGCACGACGTCGGCATTGCCGTCCATCAGGCCGTCGATCGAGGTGAAATAGCGCGTCTCGGGGCCATTGGCGGGAGCCGCCTTCGATTGCAGCTTCATCTGGGCGAGGGCAGGCGCCGAGGTGACGGCAAGACCGAGCAGCAGGAGCGGGAGCGCGCGCATACGATAAGTCCTCGAAGGGCAGAATCGGTTCCGTCGTAACTAGCAAACCTCCATGTCATTGGCCAAAAAAGAAGGCCGCCTAACGGCGGCCGCGCGCCGCGATCGCGGTCATGTGCGTTCGTCAGGTTCCTCGCCGCCCTCCAGTCGGCCGCGCAGCACCGTCACGACCCGGCTCACGGTTTCGAGGTCCTTCATCGACAGCCCGTCGGCGAGGCCGTTCACCCAAGGCAGCTGCAGGCGCATGGCCGCGTCGAAGCTTTGCCGCCCCTTGGCGGTCAGCACGACGAGCTGGGCGCGGCGGTGATGCGGGTTGGTTTCGAAGGCGACGAGCCCGTCCCGTTCGAGGTCGTTGACGATCCGCTGCACGTTCTGTCGGGCAGCGCCGAGGTCGCGCGCCAGCCATGCGACCGGTTGCGGGCGCTCTGTGGCGACGATGGCGCCGAGGATCTGCCAGCGCGCGCTGGTCAGCCCGAGCCCGGCCACCAGCCGGTCGCCTGATGTGAACAGCAGGCTGTTGAGCCTGAACAGGTCGGGAATCAGGGTGCTCAGGGCTTCGCCCGCCGGCGTTCGTTTTGCATTCGGCATTTGTCATCATATAAACGTATTGACACCATGATGTCAATTTCTGTATGTATCCGTCAGTCCGGAATGACATCATAACACCATATCGAACGGAGCCAACCATGCCGCAGATGCGCCCCCTGGACCCCGCTTTCCCGATCGACCGCCAGCTCGCGGTCGATGCCAGCAACGTCGTGCTCGTCAACCTCTTCACGCTCGATGCGGCCGACGAGGACACGTTTCTCAAGGACGACGCCGCCATCATGAAGCGGCAGCCGGGCTTCATCTCGACCCAGCTGCACCGCGCGCTCGGCGAGAGCCCGGCCTATCTGAACTACGCGGTCTGGGAATCGACCGCCGCCTTCCGCGCCGCCTTCATGAACCCCGAGTTCAGGGCCAAGCTCTCGGCCTATCCGGCCTCGGCGGTAGCCTCGCCGCACCTGTTCCAGAAGGTGGCGGTGCCGGACATCTGCGTGGCGTAACGGACTGTCAGGCCGTCGCGTCAAGGATCGCTCAGCTGTGCACGAGGATGCCAACCCCAAGCGTGGAAGCAGCGGCCAGAAACGAGATGTCCAGAAATCGCAACGGCGCTTTTGGACGATGACCGGCAGAACCCGAAATGACGTAATAGACGCCATAACCCGCGCCGAGGACGACAAACGTCAGCGTTTGCCTGAGCCAGAACGTCAAGACGACCGCAAGATCATCGATGCTGTCCAGGGCATAGGCGCCGACCGCGAGCAACGTGCCGATCGCGTAGAACAGCACGAGCGTTGACGTCAGTGATTTGGCGTCGCGGGACATCAGATGATCCTTGCATCCCGATCGTAATCAAACTGCAAAAAAGAAGGCCGCCCGGAGGCGGCCTTCGATCTCGATAGGGATGGGGGAGGCTTAGAAGCCGCCCATGCCGCCCATTCCACCCATGCCGCCGCCGCCCGGCATTGCCGGCGCCGCGTCCTTTGGCAGTTCGGCGACCATGGCTTCGGTGGTCACGAGCAGACCGGCCACGGAGGAGGCGTCCTGCAAGGCGGTGCGCACCACCTTGGCGGGGTCGATGATGCCCTTGTCGACCATGTCGACATAGTCCTCGGTCTGGGCGTCGAAGCCGAAGGTCTCCGACTTGTTCTCGAGGATCTTGCCGACCACGATCGAGCCCTCGACACCGGCGTTCTCCGAGATCTGGCGGACCGGAGCTTCGAGCGCCTTGAGCACGATGTTGATGCCGGCCTGGACGTCGGCATTCGGGTTGGTGAGCCGGCCGACCGCCTTCTTGGCGCGCAGCAGCGCGACGCCGCCGCCCGGCACGATGCCTTCCTGCACCGCGGCGCGGGTCGCGTTCAGCGCGTCCTCGACACGGTCCTTCTTCTCCTTGACCTCGACCTCGGTCGCACCGCCGACCTTGATGACGGCAACGCCGCCGGCGAGCTTGGCGAGGCGCTCCTGCAGCTTCTCACGGTCGTAGTCCGAGGTGGTCTCCTCGATCTGCGCCTTGATCTGGCCAACGCGGGCGTCGATGTCCTTCTTCTTGCCGGCGCCCTTGACGATCGTGGTGTTCTCCTTGTCGATCACGATCTTGCCGGCGCGGCCGAGCATGTTGATCGTGACGCTCTCGAGCTTCATGCCGAGGTCGTCGGAGATCAGCTGACCGCCGGTCAGGATCGCGATGTCCTCCAGCATCGCCTTGCGGCGATCGCCGAAGCCCGGCGCCTTGACGGCGGCGACCTTGAGCCCGCCGCGCAGGCGGTTGACGACCAGGGTCGCCAGCGCCTCGCCCTCGACGTCCTCGGCGAGGATCAAGAGCGGACGGCCCGACTGCACCACGGCTTCCAGCACCGGCAGCATGGACTGCAGGCCGGACAGCTTCTTCTCGTGCAGCAGGATGTAGGCATCCTCGAGCTCGGCGGTCATCTTCTCGGCGTTGGTGATGAAGTAGGGGCTGAGGTAGCCGCGGTCGAACTTCATCCCCTCGACGATATCGACCTCGGTCTCGAGCGACTTGTTCTCCTCGACGGTGATCACGCCCTCGTTGCCGACCTTCTGCATCGCCTGCGCGATCATCTTGCCGATCGCGGCATCGCCATTGGCCGAGATGGTGCCGACCTGGGCGACTTCGGACGAGGAGGCGACCGGCTTGGCGCGCTTCTCGATGTCCTTGATCACGGCCGCGACCGCGGTGTCGATACCGCGCTTGAGGTCCATCGGGTTCATGCCGGCGGCGACCGACTTGGCGCCCTCGCGGACGATGGCCTGCGCCAGCACGGTCGCGGTGGTGGTGCCGTCACCGGCGGTATCGTTGGTCTTGGAAGCGACCTCGCGCAGCATCTGCGCGCCCATGTTCTCGAACTTGTCGTCGAGCTCGATCTCCTTGGCGACGGTGACGCCGTCCTTGGTGATGCGGGGAGCGCCGAAGCTCTTCTCGATGACGACGTTGCGGCCCTTGGGGCCGAGCGTCACCTTCACGGCGTTGGCGAGCACGTCGACACCGCGCAGCATGCGGTCGCGGGCCTCTCCGGCGAATTTTACGTCCTTGGCAGCCATTGGTTTGAACTCCTGTCAGTTTTGAGAGACGCGCTTGCCGTTTCCGCGCTCGTCATCGCCGGGCTTGACCCGGCGATCCATCGCCTTGGTAAGAACACTTGGGAAGCGTGATGGATGCCCGGATCAAGTCCGGGCATGACGATGCGAGTGGTGCGGTCGCGCGGTTGAATGGCGATCAGGCCAGCACGCCCATGATGTCGGACTCCTTCATGATCAGGAGCTCCTGGTTGTCGAGCTTGACCTCGGTGCCCGACCATTTGCCGAACAGCACGCGGTCGCCGACCTTGAGGTCGATCGGGATCAGCTTGCCGGCCTCGTCGCGGCCACCCGGGCCGACGGCGACGATCTCGCCCTGGGACGGCTTCTCCTTCGCCGAGTCCGGAATGATGATGCCGCCCTTGGATTTCTCCTCGGCATCGATACGCTTGACCACGACGCGGTCGTGCAGGGGGCGGAAGGTGGATTTAGCCATGACGTTCCCTCTTGGAGGCTCGGTTTCAGGTCCGGTTCATCGGGACCGGTGTTGGATGCCGGCCCGGTCGGCGCTGGGCAGGACGCCCGACGCTCTTAGCAATCGTGGTGCGAGAGTGCTAATTGTGGGCCGGGAAATATGGCTTGGCGCAGTTTCTGTCAAGCAAACGGGTTAAGGCCTTGGTGAGGCCAATATAGGATGGTGGACCAGAAACCAAATCGTAGCGATGACGTAATTTTGTCAGACGTCATTGCTCCGTCTTAAGTTTTACGCTTGGCTGCAGGACGGGTGCGGCCGGGACATAGTCGGGGGATGCATATGATCAGGTCATTCAACGCGCGATTGGTCGCACGGTTCGCGGCTGTTTCGGCGCTGACGACACTCTTGGGGGCGTGCGGCAGCATGAGCCTGCCGTCGTTGTCGTCGAACCCTGAGCCGGCGCCAGCCGAGCCGGGGGTCGCCCCCGAAATGCCCGCAAGCATCCGCGCCGATGAGATCGTCGGCCGCTGGGGTCTCGCCTCGTTCCAGAATCCCGCCGATCGCGCCCGCACCGAGGCCGCCGCGCGCGGCCAGTGCAAGCAGCCTTACGTGATCGGCGCCGGCCAGAACGGCGGCGTCATCATGCATCTGGCCGACCAGGCCACCCCGCAGGAACTGCGGCTGAAGGGTTCCCCGAGTGGCAAGAACTATATCGGCCCGCCTGGACCGACGCCCGGCGAGCAGGACCGCGAGATCGTCTCGTTCGACGGCCGCGTCATGATCACCCGCTTCGTCGACAAGGACGCCGGGGTCCGCTACGGCAACATGGTCTACGTCCGCTGCGCTCCGAGGGCGTAAAGGCCGGCGATCAGTTTTCCACCGATCTTTGCCGGTTCGCCTCTCCCCTTGTGGGAGAGGCCGGATTGCATCGCCAGATGAAATCCAGGCGAGGGGTCTCTCACCGCGAGTGAGCCCCTCTTCTGGCTAGCGGATAGAACCCCATATCCGGCGCGGATTGCATCCGCGCCACCTTCTCCCACAAGGGGAGAAGGGAAGGAGACCCGCAAACACGGCCTTATCGCCGCACGCCAACCCGATTGACGCCGCCATTCAAATTGCCGCCCGCATTGTGGCGGACCGCAGCGCGCGCCACCGGACGAGGCCTGAGCACAACGCCTGCCCGCGCCACGCAGCCTGCCGGATAACCGACATACGTGCAGTAAATCACGGCGTTGGCCGGTGCTGGACTGAGAGCGGCGCCTGCAAACCCCAACATCAGGCTCGCCGCTATTCCCGCAACCGTCACTGACTTGGTTGGAAAAATGTTCGTCCGACGCATGGTGATCCTCCTCATCGCACGTGAACTGAAGGTGATGGAGCCCGCTTCAGATGCGGCCCAAGGTATCGTCAGTGGCAAAAGGGGGAGGCGATGTTGACGTAGATCAACGCCGCGCGCGACCCGTCGCCGCGTGGGATTGATCTGCTTCATCGTGAAAGAGGGCGGCTCAGGGAGCCGCCCTCTTTCGCTGCCGTTGCGCCGGCTTCACTGACAGACGTACATGCGGCCGTCAGCCATCTTGGTCATCGTGCCGGGCTCGCAGCCGATACCATTGGCTGCCTTGTACTCCGTCCATCCGGCATATCCGTAGTACGGACTGATCCTCTGGTAGGCTCGTGCCGGATAGTAGGGCTGGCCGAAGTAGGGATCCGTCTGGGCGGCATACGAATTGGTCCAATCGTTTGTGCCCCAGCCGGAATAGGCCGGCGCGGTAGCGGCGGCCGCAGCGACCGCTGCCGTAGCGGCGACACCCGCGCCCACCCCGTACCCGTACGCGGCGCGCCGGGTCTGACGACGCGCGACGCCGGCGACGCTCACGGGCGTCAGCGGCCGGCCCACACGCGCCTGGGCACTTTCGACCGACGCCGAAAGACCGCCCCGCTCGGACCAGGTGATGGAGAACAGTGTCGCACAAGCGATAGTCGAAAGCGCAATTGCAGTATTTCGGACAATTCTTTGCGTCATGTTCAATCTCCAGTGTTGAGTACTCCAGTGGCTCCGCCCCAATCAGTGATCCGGTAGCAAGGCGCACGCCATCAGCGCGATTGAAAGAAGCCCGGCGCTCATCGTCGCACCTTCAAAGACGACCTCGCGCTGTGCTTACCGGCGGTTGGCTGTCCTCACCACAAGCTCAAACGCTCGCTTCCACCACGCGCCGCTTGTTGCACTTGCGGCGATTGCTATTGCGATACGAACTGCTTGCCAATTTTTAATAGGAGGCTCTGCACGTTGGTCACACGCAGCGAGCCGGCCGCGAATGTATGATCCGGCGCTGGACGAAAATGCGAATCCTCGCGCTGGGCGACCGGAATGATTCCGGAAGTCCCATGCAACCGGCACCCAATGTTGGCTCCCGGCATACGCATGACAATTTCCCTTACGCAGTAATATGCACCCGCGACAACAAACCTGCCAGCGGATTTGCAACCGTCGACGCTGGCACAAGATGCATGTTGTCGAGACGGAGGATCGGACTGATTCATCACTTGTCGCGATACTGTTGATCTATGTCAAAGGTCCTGAAGTTCTTGAATGGGACGCTGGTGTCGACCACGCGCACGTCAATGCGGTCTCGTCGGCCGGTAGCCGCCTGACGCTGTGCTGAGTCATGCTTCAGCGCAGATGCGTGCCCTTGGGCAAAGAAGCCTGGCGATGTGCACAATGGCGGATGGAGCGATCCATGCCAGTGGCGCGGTATTTCCTGTATATCGGCGGAGTGCTGCTCGCGCTGCTATTCCTTCTGGATGCCACCATCCCCAATTCTCCACTGGCAAAGCAGCCCGACTCGAGTCGTCCGACCATTCGCATCCGTTCGATGCAAAAGCTGCCTGACCTTGTCGTTTACGACACCAGTCTCCCGACTATCGTTCCTGAACAGGTCGCGGAAATTCCTGCTCCAGCCGCGGCCGAAACTGTCGGGCCTTCCCCGATCGTTCGCGAGCGGGAAGCGTTTGCCCAGATGCAGAAATCCGAAATCGAGCGGCCAAAATCGTCGGGCCGCAAGGCGAGGGAAGCCAAGCCGCCTCGGAAGTATGCCCATGCCAGGAGATACGCGCCGTCACCTTATGCGCATTTTGCGGAGCGACGTCCGCGATATGGGTGGTTCGGCAACTTCATCTGGTGATCAGGTAGCATATGCCTGCGGTGAGGGGACGCATGCCTGCGAGCCTTGACGCAAGTCAAGGCCGGGCCTTTCCATCGCTATGGAGTGGAGCTGTGGTGCCTCAAAGGATTAAATGGAGGAACACAATGATCCGCTTGTTTGCTGTCTTTATCTTCGCTTTGTGTGTTGGAGCACCTGCGCAAGCCATGACACCCGCGCCGCTCCCCCAGACGGAAACAATGGCAATACCGGTGGCCGTCGGCTGCGGTCCGGGCCGGACGCGTATCAATGGTGTATGCGTAGCAAGGACGACCGTCCGTCAAACTCGCCGAGCCGTTCGCAGATGCGTGCGCTGGCAGGGAGGGGTCTGCGCCTTGTATGAATGAACGACTCTACTGGCGTTCAGGTCGCGACTGGGCGCCAGTACTGTAGTGCATCCGGTCGAATGCCGCTTCTAAATCATCCATGACAATCAGCGGCGACAATCCGTCGGGCCTGCCGTGCCTTACTGAGCTTCGAGCCACAGGACGGTCAACAGCAGGATCGGCCAGAGCGCGCTCGCGGCCAGAGTGATGCGGAGCACCACGTCACCGCTCGATGGTTCGACCCATCGACGCCTGAGCTGACGAGGCAATTTGCTCGATTGAAATGCGCGTTGTGGTTGGCGAGCCGATCCGACTTTTGCAGCGCCGATGGGAGGTGCCGCGGCTCGATGTCGCAGCAAGCTCTTCTCGTCATAGAGGACGTGATTTGACGGGTTCGGTTTTAAGCACCCGGGTGCCATGAACGATCCCTTCCATCGGGCACCTAATCTACGTCGGAAAACTTGAAGGCGATAGGGCGGTTTGTGCCAAGGGAGCGAGGCTCGGTCGCCCGAAGCCCGAAGTAGCGCGAGCCGGGTTCGCAGCGTGAAATACAAGCCTTATGAGCCCTGGTCTCTCAGTTCGAGCGTAACGAGCCTCGCCAGCAGCGTGGCCGGGTAAAGCTGGCCGATCACGCTCTCGACATTGCACAATGCGCGCTAGCGGGTGCACAGGGATGATGTCCCCGTAGCCGGTAGAAGTGAGCGTGACGAAGCTGAGATAATAGACCGAGCTCGCAGGGGCTGAGTCATCCTCGAAATTCATTCCCTTGAATGCATCCGGAAACCACAACCCGAGGAAGACGAATAGCGTCCCGAAGCCGAGCCCGATCAGCAGATACAGCAGGGCCGCGCCGATGATCCGATGATAGGCGACGCGACCGCGCCGGAATACGGCGTGCGCAACCACCGCTCCGAGCGTGAGCGAGATGGCGAGCCAGCCGGCAGCCAGTATGGCGATGTTGTATGGCGACGGAGGATAAAGAATGCTGCGATTGGTAAGTCGCCTTGACCGATCCGACGCGTTGCGACCATCGGCTTGCGCGGAGGGCGAGGCGGCGATCCTCGCGGGAGTTGCACCATCGCTCAAACAAAACGCCGGCCCGAGGGCCGGCGTTTTTCGTGTTGATCTGACGAACCTCAGTTGAACATCGCGTCGATGTCGTCCTGCGAGGCGTGGCCGGCGTCGCCGTCGAGCTTCGGACCGTTGAGCAGGCGGGCATCGCCCTCGCGGGTGTCGACGATCGCCGGGACGTGCGACTTGATGGCGTCGACGCCGCCCCAGATGTTCATCATCTCGTTGATGTGCTGTTCGATGAACTTCATCGTCTGCATCACCTTGCTGATGCGCTGGCCGGTGAGGTCCTGGAAGTTGCAGGCCTCGAAGATCGAGACCACGCGCTCCTGAATATCTTCGCTGAGCCGCTTCTGCTGGTCGGGCGTGACGTTGTTGGCGAGCGCGGACGCGGCCTGGTCGATCGCCTCCACCGCCTCGAGGATCTGCTGGGTGGCCTGTTCGGTGCCGCCGACCACGGCGCCGAGCTCGCCATTGACCTTGGCCATCTCCTCGCCGTTGAAGCTCTTGCCGTGCAGCACGGCGATCTCGCGCTTGGTGCGGCTGATCGCGTCGTGGATCAGGTCGAGCTCGACCTTGAGCTTCTCGCACTGTTCGACCTGCGCACGGTAGGTCTCGAGCAGCGCGTGGGTCTCGGCGACTTCGCGGGCGACCGCCGCATCGACGCTGTCGCCGGTGCGCTGTGCCGGGGCTGCGGCCATCTGGGCGCGGATCGAGCGAAGCTCGGCCATGATCTCGCGATGCATCGGACCGAGATCGGCGCCGCCCGTAACATCCGGCTCCGGCATCACAACCTCACCCATCGCCTGCTCGACACGAAAACGCTTGCGCTTCACTGACATGATTTTCATTCCCGCCCCTTCACTGAAGTCCGTTCTAGACAGAGCGGATTTAACGTCAGGTTCACGCCGGAACTGTTTGCGCGGATAGCGCGCAAGCGCGGCGCTACCTGCGATTAACCATGCTGCCGCGCCGTTCACGCAAAATAAACGCTGTCGGGGAAAACCGCGCTCCATTGCCGATGTGGTGAATCGAAACGACCGCTCCGTTTACCAAACCGATGCGGTTTTCATTGCTTATTGACCACGTGCAACGGCGCAAAGTCGGCGCCGCGCGCATCACGTCACGACGAAACCAGTACAGAGTACGTCGATGTTCAGGAAAACCACGCTTGCGCTGCTCGCCGGCGCGTCTTCTCTTATTGCCGTTCCCCATCGCGCCATGGCGATCGACGCGGCAGCGCCCGCCGGGCCCGCCGTCATCTATGCCAATCAGGGCGCTCCGCAGCCGCCGATGCGCACCGCCTATGTGCAGCCGCAGCGCTCCAACATGGGCGGCGGCTTCATCGAATTCCTGTTCGGCGATGCGCCGTCGTCGCAGGGTTATTCGCCACAGCCGTATCAGCAGCAGCCTGGCTATTACGGCAACCGTCAGCTGCCGCCGATGGATCCGCAGCAGCAGATGCTCCGGCAGCAGGAAGAGGCCGCGGGCGATCCGGCGCAGCGTCCGTTCGATCCGAGATACGAGAAGCAACTGGTCGACTATAGCGGCAAGGAAAGCGCCGGCACCATCGTCGTCGATACGCCGAACAAGTTTCTCTATCTGGTGCAGGGCGACGGCCGCGCGCTGCGCTACGGCATCGGCGTCGGCCGGCCCGGCTTCACCTGGGCCGGCGTCAAGACGATCTCGGCGAAGAAGGAGTGGCCGGCCTGGACGCCGCCGCCGGAAATGCTGGCGCGCCGTCCCGATCTGCCGCGGCACATGGAAGGCGGCCCGGAAAATCCGCTCGGCGCCCGCGCGATGTATCTTGGCTCCTCGCTCTATCGCATCCACGGCTCCAACGAGCCCTGGACGATCGGCACCAACGTCTCATCCGGCTGCATCCGGATGCGCAACGAGGACGTCATCGACCTCTACGGCCGCGTCAATGTCGGGGCCAGGGTCGTTGTGATGTGAAGTTGTAGCCCGGATGGAGCGAAGCGAAATCCGGGACAGCGAGCCGCACGATGCGTCAACCTCCCCTTGAAAAGGGGAGGTCGCTTTGCTCAACAGAGCAAAGCGGGTGGGGATCATCTCTCTCCACGAGCAGCGGCGTTTGTGGCTGACCCCCATCCCGACCTTCCCCCTTTCAGGGGGAAGGAGAACAGCTTCTGCCCAGGCTACGACTGATCAAATGAAAACGGCCGCTCGATGGAGCGGCCGTTTGTGTTTCAGGTGAGACGCTTACGCGTAATTGCTGTCGTCGCCGTCGCCGCCACCATCGAAGCCGTCGTCATCATTGTCGAAGTCGTCGGCGTCTTGATCATCGTCACTGTCCCGGTCGGCCTGCGCTTGGTCGAACGCGCCGGCGCGCGAGCCGCTGTCGCGGTTGGAGCCGATGTCGTTGACCCCGGCGTCGCGCGCGAGGTCGCTCGACGACTGGTCGCCGCCCCAGGGACGCGAACCGCCGCCGAGGCCGCCGGCATCGGCCATCGACTGGTGGCTGCCGCCACCCATCATGCCGCGGATGCTGGAGAGCAACAGTCCGCCGCCGACCACGCCGGCCGCGGCCGCCGCCGCCGTGCCGAGGAACGAGCCGCCACCGCCACCCGGCGCGCCGCCGAGCGCCGGCGGCTGCGGGCCGCCATAGCCCTGGCCGTAGGGTTGCGCGGGCTGGCCGTAAGGCTGGCCATAGCCGCCGCCGGCCTGCTGCATCGCCTGGCCCGAGTTCCAGACCGGGCGGCTGCCCGGATCGCGGCCGCCCATGTCGGGTGCCCGCACCGGCGGCACCGAACCATGTTGCTGGCCCTGTCCGCCGAAGATCGCATCGCGCATCGAATCGAGGAAACCGCCGCCCTGCTGCTGGGCTCCCTGCTGCTGGCCGACCGCGGCCTCGAGTTCCTGGATCCGGTCGTGGGCGCGCTTCAGCGCCTCGTCCTGCACCAGCGCGGTCTGCACCAGCACGTAGACCGCATTCGGCGCGCTGCGCAGGCCCTGCATGATCGCGGACATGGCCTCGCCGTCGCGCGGGGCATTCTCCAGCTTGGCGAGCCGGTCGAAGAGATCGTCGATCAGTTGGCGTTCTTGCGGTGTCATGGCGTTCTCCATCGCGTCGATCGAATCGGCGCGTCCGAGATGTAGGACGGGGTTTGTGGCGCAAGGAGTGGGGGCCAGAATTAAATTTATGTATGCGACAATACGACCGGCCGCTTTTCGTGAACCCTATCAGGCCAGTGTAACTTTATTCAGGGCCAGCAGCGCGGGGAAATTGACGCCTGCCAGATAGGCATGTTCGGTCTCGCGCTGCGTCGTCAGCGGGTCGAGGCTCTTCAGCGTTTCATCGACGAAACCGGGATGGCACATCACGAGCCCGTCCTCCGGCATGCCGTCGAGGAAGCCCTGCATCAGCGCCGCGAAATCATTGCCGCGCGTAAAATCATAGGCGCCGGCGAAGGCCGGATTGAACCGCAGGCCTGCTCGCTGCGCCTTGATCCGGAATTGCGTGCTGAGCACGTTCAGCACCAGCGCCTTCGGCGCCGCCAGCTGGCGCGCCAGCGGGCCTTCGCGGCCGCACTGCCGCACCCAGGCGCCCGGCGCGCGCTCCTTCACGGCGCGCAGGAAGCCGTCGCGCACCTGCGGGAACAGCTGCGCGTGCTGGTGACCGTCGACGAAGTCGGGTGCGCGGCCGAACAGATCATGGAAGGCGTCGAGCTGCGCCAGCACCTCGGCATGGACCAGTTCGGCGTCGAGCCGATGCATCAGCCCGGCGCGCAGCAGCCGCGGGAAGGGCAGGAACATGTCGCCGTCGAGCGGGCGGAAATGCATCGTCAGCGGCCGGAACGGCGCGGTCAGCGTCACATGCAGCCCGATCGCGCAGCGCGGGCTGTCCGCCACCGATGCCGCGAGCGCGGCCGCCGCCTCCCGGCCGATCGCCGGCGTCACCGTCATCACCGACGTCGCATTGAGGCGGCCGCGCTCGATCAGGTCGCGGATCGCGCGGTTGACGCCGTCGCTCAAGCCATAATCGTCAGCACACAGCCAGATCCGGCGCGGCGTATCGGTGTTCATTCCGCGGCGGTCCGCTCGGAGGCATTTTGCGCCGCGCCGCCGTCGGCGTGCTTCTCGGTGTGCTCGGCGACGAAGTAGATCGGCCGCGCCTTCAGCTCGGAGAGGATCTTGCCGATATATTCGCCGACGATGCCGATCATGATCAGCTGCACGCCGCCGATCGTCATCATGCCGATCATCAGCGACGGATAGCCGGGGACCTGCTTGCCGGTGGTCAGCACTTCCCACAGGATCGAGAGGCCGAACAGGAACGCCACGCCGGCGAGCAGCGCGCCGAGCAGGCTGGCGAAGCGCAGCGGCGCCACCGAGAACGAGGTCAGGCCCTCGATCGACAGGCCGATCAGCCGGCCGGCATTGAAGGTGGTGACGCCATGCGCGCGCGGCGCCGGCTCGTAATCGACGCGGATCTGCCGGAAGCCGATCCAGCTGGCGAGGCCCTTGAAGAAGCGGTTGCGCTCCGGCAATTGCCGCAGCGCCGCGGCCGCGCGCGGCGACAGCAGACGGAAGTCGCCGGCATCCTCCGGGATCTGCTGCCGGGCGCCCCAGTTGATCAGCGCGTAGAAGCCGCGCACGGCCAGCCGCCGCGCGGCCGATTCATTGTCGCGATGCGCCTTCGCCGTGTAGACCACGTCGTAGCCGTCATCGATCCAGTGCGCGACCAGTTGCTCCACCAGCGTCGGCGGATGCTGGCCGTCGCCATCCATGAACAGCACCGCGCCGCGGCGGGCGTGGTCGAGGCCGGCCATCAGCGCCGCCTCCTTGCCGAAATTGCGCGACAGCGACACCACCTGCAGGTCGAGCCCGTCGGCGGGCAGGCCGCGCGCGATCATCAGCGTGTTGTCCGCGCTGCCGTCATCGACATAGATCACCTCGCAGGCGAGGCCATAGCGGGCGCGCAGCGTCCTGGCGAGGTTGATCAGCCGCTCATGCAACGCAGCAAGCCCGGCCGCCTCGTTGTAGACGGGCACGACGATCGACAGACCCTGCCCGGCGGCGGTCTTGGCGGTCGTGGTCAGGCTGGAAACGTCAGAGCCCAGCATCATCGGTCAGGTTCCAGAACTAGAGCGTTTTCGAGCGAAATGGCCTTCCGCCTCGCACGAAGAAACCGCGTCAAAACGAGAGATCCCTCGAACACAATATGGTACCGCAGGGTAGCTGTCGCCAACATGAACGGCGTGGCCGCCTCACTGTCGCAGGAACGCCTCGAGCCTGGCGAACAGCGGGTTCTCGCGGTCGAACACATAGTCCAGCGACACCACCGACACGGTTTCGGCGCCGTGCTCGCGCAGGAAGCTGCCGAGCGCGTAAAGCTTGCCCGGTGGGCAGTGCAGCGTAAGCATGCCCGACGAGGTCGGGCCGCCGAACGGGGTGACCACGCCGAAGCGGTTATGCGCCTCCGACAGCAGCGCATCGTTGCAGCCGGCGAAGCGGGTGCGGACCTCGCGATACTTGCTGGCGCGGGCGCGCGCAGCGATATGGTCGAGGATCACGCGCGCGGTCTCGCGGGCGCCCTTCGACCAGTCGGCATCCTTGGACGCCACCAGATTGGCCTGGCTGCGCAGCATGACGCCGTCGTCGAGCACCTTGAGCCCGTTGGCGGCAAGCGTCGCCCCGGTTGTCGTGATATCGACGATCAGTTCGGCGGTTCCGGCGGCGGGCGCGCCCTCGGTGGCGCCGGCGCTTTCGACGATGCGGTAGTCGCCGACGCCGTGTTTGGCAAAGAAGCCGCGCGTCAGATTGATGTATTTGGTCGCCACCCGCATGCGGTGATTGTGCTGCTCGCGGAAGCCGCTTGCGACGTCGTCGAGATCGGCCATGGTGCGGACGTCGATCCACGCCTGCGGCACCGCGACCACGACATTGGCAAAGCCGAAGCCGAGGCCTTCGATCATCAGCACGCGCTTGTCGGCATCGGGAATGCTCTCGCGCACCAGGTCCTCGCCGGTGACACCGAGATGCACTGAGCCGCGAGCCAGATTGGCCGCGATCTCGCTCGCCGAGAGATAGGCGATCTCGACATTGTCGACGCCGGCTATGGTGCCGCGATAGTCGCGGGCGCCGCCGGCCTTCGACAAGGTCAGCCCGGCGCGGGCGAAGAAGCTTTCGGCGTTTTCCTGCAGCCGCCCCTTGGAGGGCACGGCGACGACGAAGGGCGTGCTCATTGGGCGGCTCCGAAGGAGGTGGCCTGGCCATGCCGGGTCATCGCCTCGATCCAGACCGAGAAGCCGACCGCGGGGATCGGAGCCGCCGAGCCGAGCTGCGTCATCAGCCCGTCATAGCGCCCGCCGGCGACCAGCGGTTCGGCGCCGTTGCCCTTGGCGTGCAGCTCGAACTCGAAGCCGGTGTAATAGTCGAGGCCGCGGCCGAAGGCGGTGGAGAACCGGGTCTTTCGGATGTCGATGCCGCGCGCGGCCATGAAGCCGATCCGGCTCTCGAGCTGGTCGATCGCAGCGGCAAGGTTCAGCTTGGCCTCGCCAGCCAGCGCGCGCAATTGCGCGACCGCGTCGTCGGGATCGCCCGCAATCGCCAGGAAGCGCTTGATGGTCGCGACCGCATCGCGCGGCAGTGCGCCGCCCTTCAGCGTCGATTGCTCGAGGAAACGGTCGGCGATCTCGGCCACCGTGCGGCCGCCGACATTGGTGGTGCCGGCGATCGACATCAGATCGGTGACCAGCGCCAGCGCCGCCTTGCGGTCGGAGCCGGCCAGCGCGGCGAGCACGCCCTCATATTCGTTGCGGCCCGGCGCGGTCTTGAGCGTCAGCTGCTCGATGTCGTCGGTCAGCGAGACCTTGCGGTTGAAGTCCTTGATCAGCCGGCGCCGCCACACCGGATAGAGGTCGAGCGCATCGATCAGCGCGTTGAACAGCGCGACGTCGCCGGTGCGGATTTCGACGTCCTTCAACCCGAACGCCGTGGTCGCCTCCAGTGCCAGCGCCAGCATCTCGGCATCCGCCGCGGCGCGATCCTGCCGCCCGAACGATTCGATGCCGGCCTGCAGGAACTGGCTCGGCGCGCCGCCGCGATAGCGGAACACGGGGCCGAGATAGCTGAAGCCGGCGGGCTGGCCGGCGCGGGCGGAGGCGAGGTAGTCGCGCGCCACCGGGATCGTGAGGTCCGGGCGCAGGCAGAGCTCCTCGCCGCTCGGGTCCGTCGTCAGATACAGGCTCTTGCGGATGTCCTCGCCGGAGAGATCGAGGAACGGCTCGGCCGGCTGCAGGATCGCGGGCTCGGACCTCTGATAGCCGGCCTGCGCGAACGAGGCCAGCAGCGCATCCGCCCAAACGGCGGATCCGGCGGCGGATCGTGGTGCGGCAGCTTCGGTCATCTCGACGTCCAATAGGTCCGGCGCGGGTTCCAAGGGTGGTTCGGGGCAGCCCTTACCATGGCCGGATCGGGGTTTCGACAGGGATCGGCCAAGTGGCTTAATGATTGGGTTCGTTAACGATTTTGCGACGACTTGGCTAGGGGCAGATGTTGTCCTCGGCTTTCATCGGGTAAGCGAGCTGCAGGTTCCGTCATCCCGGCGCAAAGGCTTCGCCTTTGTCGCTGGAGGCGCGAGCGCAGCGAGCCTCGAAGGATCGACGGCCACCAGCCGGGCTGTGCATCCTTCGAGGCTCGCCGAAGAGGCTCGCACCTCAGGATGACGGGGAGGGAGTGCGTGGCCCATTTCCTCGCCAGTCCCCCAGTGCCGCCTGTACCAGCGCCAGCGCGGCGACCGCGGCGGTGTCGGCGCGCAGGATGCGCGGGCCGAGGGCGAGGCGGAGGATGGCGGGCTGGCGCAGCAGCAGCGCGCGCTCCTCCTCGGCAAAGCCGCCTTCCGGACCGATCAGGACATCGATCCCGGCATTCGCAGCCGTTGCCGCCGCCAGCGCCTGCACCGGGCTTTCGACCTCGGCCGCCTCGTCGCAGAACACCAGCAGCCGCGCCGGATCGCGGCCCGCCAGGAAACGTTCGAGGGGCAGGGGATCGGCGACTTCGGCGAGCGAGATGATCCCGCATTGCTCGGCGGCCTCGACCGCATTGGCGCGCATCCGCTCGCCGTTGACCCGCGACACCTGGGTGAAGCGTGTCAGCACCGGCACCAGCCGCGCGGCGCCCATCTCGACCGCCTTCTGCACCATGTAGTCGAGCCGCGCATGCTTCAGCGGCGCGAACACATAGGTGACGTCGGGCAGGCGGTCCTGTGCGCGGGTCTGTGCCGCGACCGTCAGCATGTCGGCCCGCTTGCGGCCGGAAATCTCAGCGCGCCATTCGCCGTCACGCCCGTTGAACACCAGCACGCTGTCGCCGGCGCCGAGCCGCAGCACGTTGCCGAGATAGTTGCTCTGATCGCGTTCGAGCGGAACGGTTGCGCCGGCGCCGAGCGGGGCGTCGACAAACAGGCGGGGGCTGCGGAAATCGAGTTCAGGCATATCCGAGGCGGCTTCAGTGCGGTGTGGCCAGTTTACCAAACTGCGCGACACCGTAATCCCGCGGACTCCTCAGGAACTCGCCAGCCAGGTAATATTGAGCGTCGATATATTGCTTCTGTCACCAAGTCATTTCTTTAGTCCAAGGGGCCGCTTGCACGCGGTCCCTTTTGCTGTTCGGTCGCCCGCGGCGTCGGCCCATGAATCCAAACCGGGGCCTTACCGAAAATCCTGTTCAGGCAAATTTGATGGTCCATTTTTACCGCCGTTCGTAGCCTAAAGGCTTAGAATCGGGGAACAATTTAATATGGCCGGTGTGGCCCTACGCCGCGCTGTCGCCCAAATCCACGGGTTGTTAAGGCCTCACAGGAATCGTAAAACGCCCCCAAAATTCGTTGCTTCGTTTTTGTTGCGCTGGGGTTGCCTGGACCTTTTGCCGGAGAAACACCCTCGATGATCCGCCGTCTGATCGTGCTGACCGTTGCTGCGACCGCCCTGTCCGCGGGGCAAGCTGCTGCCCAGAGCGCTTTTCCGGCCCCGTTGCCCAATCAGGCCGGTAAGGCCGGCACCGCGTCCGACCCCGCGTTTCCGCCGGTCAATGGCATGCGTCCAAGCCAGGCCGGAACCGCCTCGGATTCCGCATTCCCGCCGGTCAACGGCGCGCCGGCGGCCAGGGTCGGTGCCACGCCGTCGGCATTTCCGAGCAGTGGCGCGGCCCCCATCGCCGGCGGCGGGCTGTCGTCGCCGCCCCCGCCGGGTGCGGGTGGTGGTGGTGCCGCCGACGCCTGCATGAAGAATTTCACGCCGCTGCGCGAGGATGCGGAGAAGCGCGGCAAGGCGATCAAGGCGGCGAGCGATCGCCACGCCAGCCCCCAGGAGGCCTGCAAGCTGATCGGCAATTACAGCCAGGCCGAGATCAAGATGATCAAATATGTCGACACCAACGCACAGAAGTGCGGAATTCCGCCGCAGATCGCCGACCAGCTCAAGGCCGGACACAAGAATACCGAAGCGCTGCTGAAGAAGGTCTGCAATGTCGCGGAGCAGGCGGCGGCGCAGCCGCGTGGGCCAGCGGGGCCGAGCTTGAGCGACGTACTCGGTTCGTCCGCCTCGCTGCCGGAAGCGACGCCGACCAAGAAGGGCGGCAGCACCTTCGATACGCTGAACGGCAACGTCCTCACCCGTTGAGGGATCACCCATGAGCGATGTCTCCACCCGCGTTGCCGACTCCACAGGCAACTGGGTGGATACCCATGCGCCGGTCTGGACGCGGCCCTATCTGCGGCTTGCGCGCTACGACCGGCCGATCGGCTCCTGGCTATTGTTGATGCCGTGCTGGTGGTCGGCGGCGCTTGCCGCCGGCGTCGCGCATGATGTGCGTTCGCTGCCGCTCGTGGTCCTGCTGTTCTTCATCGGCGCCTTTGTGATGCGCGGTGCCGGCTGCACCTGGAACGACATCACCGATCGCGATCTCGACGCCAAGGTCGAACGCACGCGGTCGCGGCCGATCCCGGCCGGGCAGGTCACGGTGACGCAGGCGGTGGTCTTCATGGTCCTGCAGGCGCTGATCGGGCTTCTCGTGCTGCTGCAGTTCAACCGCTTCGCGGTGATGACCGGCATCGCCTCGCTTCTGATCGTCGCGATCTACCCGTTCATGAAGCGGATCACCTGGTGGCCGCAGGTCGTGCTCGGCCTTGCCTTCTCCTACGGCGCGCTGATGGGATTTGCGGTGACGCTCGAGCGCATCGATCTGGCCGCGATTGCGCTCTACGCCGGATCGATCGCCTGGGTGATCGCCTACGACACCATCTACGCCCATCAGGACGCCGAGGATGATGCGCTGATCGGCGTCAAATCCACCGCGCGCCTGTTCGGTGCACGCACCCATCGTGCGCTCGTGATCTTCTATGGTCTCGCCGTGCTCTTGATCGGCGTGGCGTTCGCACTCGCAGGGGCGCGCTGGCCAGCCTGGATCGGGCTGGCGGCGTTTGCGTTGCATCTCGCCTGGCAGGTCCGGCGGCTCGACATCAGCGATGGCGCGCTCTGCCTGCGCATCTTCAAGTCCAACCGCGACGCCGGCTTGATCCTGTTCGCGAGCCTCGTCGTCGACGCGGTGCTGCGCGCGGCGTGATGACTTCGCAGGATGGGCGGAGCGAAGCGTACAAACCCATGATTCGGCGGCCGCGCCACAAACTCGCCGTCGTCCCGGCGAAGGCCGGGACCCATAACCACCAATGCTTCTTGTTGTGCGACGCTGGAACGACGAGTCCCGTCAACGACATCTGCTGCGGCGTATGGGTCCCGGCCTTCGCCGGGACGACACCGATTGTGAGGCAAATGGAGCGAGACGGTCAGATTAATCCCGCGCGATGATCTCGCGTTCGCCGCGATGTATGCTGGTGCCGTTGAGGCTGACACCGGCGCGGCGGCGGACCAGGAATTTCGGTCTCCGCGCGCGGATCGCGTTGCGGCGACGGCGGCGCGGGGAGGGCGTCCGCGGCGCAGGCTCGGTCAGTTGCGGGAGACGGAAGATGTCGCTCCACATCTGCCAGGCGGAGCTGATCTCCTCGGCATCCGAACTGGAGCCGAGCGGAACGCTGAGCGCGGGATCGCGGTGAACCAGCACCAGCATCTGCGCGTCGTCGATGCCGCGCACCGCGACGCCGAGAAAGTCGCTGACGCGAACATTGACCGCCATCCGCATGCCGAGAACGGCACGGCGCAGCACGACGTGTTCGCGATGAAGCTCGACCTGCCGCATGCCGCCATCCGCGCGCGCGTCCTGCGCGTGGAAGCTGAGCGGAAGGGAAAGAGGGTCGAGCCGCAACGCGCAGCTCGACCCGGCGGAATTGATTCCGCTTGTTGGTGTTTGACGCCTCAAAGCTCTGTCTCCCCGCCGGGATTTTGTTCCCGGTCGTTGGGTGAGAGCCTAGCCGAGCGATGTCCGTTCCCCCTTAAAAAGCCTGGTTAACCCCTCCTCACCTCGTGCCATGATTGACAAGAGGTTGGCCCGCATGATTGACGAAGCCTTGCCCCGATCACTCAAATCTTTGTTGCCTGCCGGCGCAAAGTGCTTGAAATCCCTGTGAAACCGGCACATCTGGTGGGTCTGTCGACCTCGTTCCGGGCCCCCCCTCAATCCGCAGGAATTCGTTCGTGAACTCTTCACCATCTGCATCGCGACACGGCGATAGCTCCGATCTGTTCGACCAATCGGGCCTGAGCGACCTTGCGCAGCGCCTGGTCGATGCCGCCAGGCGCGCGGGCGCCGATGCGGCCGATGCCATCGCGGTGCGCGGCGTCTCGCAGGGCGTCGAGGTGCGCGACGGCCGCGTCGAGGAAACCGAGCGCTCCGAAGGCGATGACGTCGGCCTGCGGGTGTTCGTCGGCCACCGCCAGGCGGTGGTGTCGACCAATGACGTCAGCGGCGACGGGGTCGCCAAGCTTGCCGAGCGTGCCGTCGCGATGGCGCGCGTGGCGCCGGACGACAAATATGTCGGTCTCGCCGATCCGGCGCTCCACGCCCACGATTTCCCCGACCTCGATCTGCTCGATCGCAAGGTTCCGAGCACGGCCGAACTCGAGCAGCGCGCGATCGAAGCGGAGGCCGCGGCGCTCGCGGTCAAGGGTGTCACCAAGTCCGGCGGCGCGTCGGTCTCGACCGGGATCGGCGGCATGGTGCTGGTGACGTCGACCGGCTTCCACGGTTCTTATCTGCGCTCCAGCCACGGCATCTCGACGACGGCGATTTCCGGTGAGGGCACCGGCATGGAGCGCGACTACGATTTCACCAGCGCGCCGCATGCCTCCGATCTCGATTCACCTGCTTCCGTTGGCCGCAAGGCCGGCGAGCGCGCGGTGGCGCGGGGCAATCCGCGCAAGGTCGAGACCTGCAAGGTGCCGGTGGTGTTCGATCCGCGGGTCGCCGGCTCGATCGTCGGCCATCTCGTCGGCGCCATCAACGGCGCCTCGATCGCGCGCAAGACCAGCTTCCTGAAGGACAAGCTCGGCGAGCAACTGTTCTCGAAAGATATCCGCATCATCGACGATCCGTTGCGGGTGCGCGGCCTGCGCTCGCAGACCTTCGACGCCGAGGGCGTCAGGGTGAAGAAGACCGCGCTGATCGATGCGGGCGTGCTCACCACCTGGGTGCTGGATTCGGCGACCGCGCGAGAGCTCGGGCTTGTTACGACCGGTCATGCGCATCGCGGCGTGTCGTCCTCGCCGTCTCCCGGAACGTATAATCTGCATCTCGAGCCGGGTGCGGTGACGCCGAAGGAGCTGATCTCCGACATCAAGCAGGGCTTCTATGTCACCGACCTGATCGGCTCCGGCGTCAACGGCGTGACCGGCGATTACAGCCGCGGCGCGTCCGGCTTCTGGATCGAGAACGGCGAGATCACCTATCCGGTCAGCGAAGTGACCATCGCCGGCCATCTGCTGCCGATGTTCAAGTCGCTGGTCGCCGCCAACGATCTGGAATTCCGCTACGGCGTCAATTCGCCGACGCTGCGCATCGAGGGCCTGACGCTTGGCGGACGCTGATACGGACGACTGGACCAAGGCGCGCGATGCCGCCTTGCTGACCAGATCGGTGCAGGAAGCGGGCCGGCTCGCATCGTCACTGTTCCACACCGAATTGAAGAACTGGATCAAGGGCGCGTCCTCGCCGGTCTCCGAGGCCGACATCGCGGTCAACGACCTGTTGGAGCAGCAGCTGCGTTCGGCAACGCCCGGCTATGGCTGGCTGTCGGAAGAGAGCGCCGACAACGACACCCGCCTCGGCAGGCGCTTCACCTGGATCGTCGATCCGATCGACGGCACCCGCGCCTATCTCGCCGGCCGCGAGGACTGGTGCGTCAGTGTGGCGCTGGTTGAAAATGCATCTCCGGTGCTCGCGGCGGTGTATGCGCCGGTCAGCGAGGAATTCTTCTTCGCCGCCCGTGGACAGGGCGCCACCCTGAACGACGGCGCGGTACATGCAGCCGCAGGCACCGATTTCAACTTTCCGCGGATGGCGGGACCGAAGCCGCTGGTGCAGCGGCTCAGCCCGACGCCGGACGAGATCACGCTCTATCCGCGCATCGGATCGCTGGCGCTGCGGTTGTGCCGTGTAGCACAAGGTCGACTTGACGCGGCCTTTGCGGGCGGGCAAAGCCGCGACTGGGATCTTGCCGCCGCGAATTTGATCGTGCAGGAAGCGGGTGGTAAGATGACCGCGCTCTCGGGGGACGCGATTGAGTACAATCGCCGGGAGGTGACGCATGGGGTGCTGGTGGCAGCAGGACGCGAACGTCATGCACGCATTGTCGAGCATTTTCGCAGCCGTCCTTTGCCGTGAGGCCTCGCCGATCCACGCCGCTTTCCGATTGTGACGACCAGACCTGTTGCGACAGCCTTGTGACGACTAGCCTTGTGACGACCAGACCTGTGACGACCACGACTTCATTTGTTTGCCGGGCATCTCGTTAGGAAAAGCACCATCATGTCAGACAATGCCCAGCCCCAGCTGCTTCACCTCGTGATCGGCGGCGAGTTGACCGATCTCGAGCACAACACCTTCAAGAATCTGGACGAAGTCGAGATCGTCGGCGTCTACCCGAACTATGCGACCGCCTATGCGGCCTGGAAGGCGAAGGCGCAGCAGACCGTGGACAACGCCCAGATGCGCTACTTCGTCGTTCACCTCCACCGGTTGCTCGATCCTGAGCAGGACACAAAGCATTCCCATTGAAACGACTTTTTCGCGATCTGCTGCGCAGCGGCTTCGTGCAGCGCGCGCTGGGTGTGCTTGCGGCCGAGTATCTGCGGCTGGTGTGGTACACCAACCGCTTCAGCTACCAGCCGCATGACGTGTACGGGATCGTCGAGCCCCTGATGCCGGCGATCTTCGTGTTCTGGCACGGCCAGCACTTCATGACGCCGTTCATCAAGACCAAGGAGAGCTACCGCGCCAAGGTCCTGATCTCCCGCCACCGCGACGGCGAGTTCAACGCCCTCGCGGTGGAGCGGCTCGGCATCGGCACCATCAGAGGTTCCGGCGATCATTCCGGCGCGTTCCATCGCAAGGGCGGCGTCGGCGCCTTCCTGGAGATGGTTCGGGCGCTGGAAGACGGCTGCAACATGGCCACCACCGCCGACGTGCCGAAGCGGGCGCGGGTGGCGGGCCTCGGGGCCATCATGCTGGCGCGGGAGACCGGCCGGCCGATCATCCCCTTTGCGATGGTCACCAGCCGATTCATCCGGTTGAAAAACTGGGATTCGACCACCATCAATTTGCCATTCGGGCGCGGCGCAGTGGTAGGTATTGAGCCGGTCTATGTGCCGCCCGACGCCGACGCCGCGACGATGGAAAAGCTTCGGCAGCACGTGGAGGAACTTCTCAACGAAGCGACCCGACGTGCCTATGCAGCGGTCGGGCGGCCGGAGGCAGCGCTTGGCTAGCTCGCTACCGATGACGTTGCGTGTGTACCGCAAGCTGTCGTCCGCGATGGTGCCGCTCGCGCCTGCCCTGATCAAGCGGCGGCTCAAGCTCGGCAAGGAAGATCCCGAACGTGTCGGCGAACGGCGCGGCGTGAGCGCCGATACCAGGCCGCAGGGCCCGCTGGTATGGATTCACGGCGCCAGCGTCGGCGAGGTGCTGGCAGCGGCCGGCCTGATCGAGCGGCTGCGCGCGCTCAATTTGCGCATCCTGCTCACCTCGGGCACGGTGACCTCGGCCGCGATCGTCGCCAAGCGCTTCCCGCCCGACGTCATCCATCAATACGTGCCGTACGACTCGCCGCGTTATGTGACGCGCTTCCTCGATCACTGGCATCCGTCGCTGGCGCTGTTCATCGAATCCGATTTGTGGCCGAATCTGATCCTGTCGAGCGCCGCGCGGCGGCTGCCGATGGTGCTGATCAATGGGCGAATGTCGCAGCGCTCTTTCCCGCGCTGGCGCCGGGTCTCCAACACCATCGGCGCGTTGCTCGGCCGGTTCGACATCTGCCTCGCGCAGTCGAACACCGACGCCGAACGCTTTGCCGCGCTCGGCAGCCACAACGTCGTCGTCACCGGCAACCTCAAGCTCGACGTCGCGGCGCCGCCGGCCGATCCGGCCAAGCTGGAGCGGTTGATGTCGGTGACCCGCGGCCGTGCCATCGTGGTTGCGGCGTCGACCCATCCCGGCGAGGAAGAGATCCTGATCGAGGCGCACAAGTCGCTCGCGGGATTCTTCCCCGGCCTGCTCACAGTCATCGTGCCGCGGCATGCCGCGCGCGGCGAGGCGGTGGCGCGGCTGGTGACGGAGGCCGGCCTGCGCCCCGGCCTGCGCTCGCATGAGGATCTGCCGGTCGCGACAACAGATATCTACGTCGCCGATACGATGGGCGAGCTCGGCCTGTTCTATCGCCTCGCGCCGATCGTGTTCATGGGCGGCTCGCTGGTTGCGCATGGCGGCCAGAATCCGATCGAGGCGATCAAGCTTGGCGCGGCGATCGTGCACGGCCCGCACGTGTTCAACTTCACCGATGTCTATGAGGCGCTCGATCGCGCCGGCGGCGCGCGCCGCGCCGATGATCGGGAAGCGCTGGTCAAGCAGCTCGGCCAGTTCCTTGCGGATTCCACAGCTCGCGACAATTCGCTGGCGGCCTCCGAGCGCGTCGTCGAACAGCTCGGTGGCGCGCTGGAGCGCACGGTGACCGCTCTCGAGCCCTATCTGTTGCAGTTGCGGCTCGAGATGGGAGCCGCCAATGCGTGAGCCGGCCTTCTGGCACCGGCCGTCGTCTTGCCTATCGCAACTGCTCCAACCGCTCGCCGCGCTTTACGGCGCGGTCGCCGCACGGCGGATGCGGCAATCCGGCGTCGATGCCGGCATTCCCGTGGTCTGCGTCGGCAATTACCATGTCGGCGGCGCCGGCAAGACGCCGACGGTGCTGGCGCTGGCAAGATTGCTGCGTGAGCTCGACGAGCGGCCGGTGGTGCTCAGCCGCGGCTATGGCGGCAGGCTCGCTGGCCCGGTCAAGGTCGATCGCGACAGCCACACGGCGGCCGATGTCGGCGACGAGCCGCTGATGATGGCGACGAGCTTGCCGGTCGTGGTGTCGCGCGACCGTGCCGCGGGCCTGGCGCTGGCGCGCGCGCAGGATGCCAGCGTGATCCTGATGGATGACGGCTTCCAGAATCCGAGCGTGCTCAAGGATGTCTGCCTGATCGTGATCGACGGCACGCGCGGCGTCGGCAACGGCCGTGTGATTCCTGCGGGACCGCTGCGCGCGCCGCTGGTGCCGCAGCTGCAACGGACCGACGCGCTGATCGTGGTCGGCGAGGGGAGCGCGGCGCAAAGGATTGCGGCCGATCTCGCGTCCCGCGGCAAGCCGGTGCTGTCGGCGCATCTGAAGCCGGAGCAGGCTTCGCTGGCGGCGCTGAACGGAACACGTGCGCTCGCCTTTGCCGGCATCGGCGATCCCGCGCGCTTCTTCAACACGTTGCGCTCAAGCGGCGTCGACGTCGTGCGCAGCAAGGCTTTCGCCGATCATCATGCCTTCACGAAGGAGGAGATCGAAGCGCTCGTTGCTGACGCGCGTGGCGACGCCCTGACGCTGGTGACGACGGAAAAGGATCTCGCGCGGTTGCGTGGTCCGGACGGGATGCCTGCATGGGCACAGGCGATCGTGCCGTTTGCGGTGACGCTGCAATTCGATGATGGCGACGCGCTGCGGCGCCTGGTGGCCAATCAGCTGTTCAGGGCGCGGGATAGGAGGCTGCGCAAATGAACCCGGCGTTGAGCCTAGGCCTGCGGCTTGAGGACGCCGGGATGGTGGCGCTGCAGCACGGCGGTCGGGGTGGCGTAGGCTTCTTGCAGATCGACGCTCCAGTACTTCAGCTCGTCGAGCGGAATCCGGACGTCGGTGATGGCACAACGCACAAAGGTGCCGGGCGAGATCACGCGGAAATCGCCGTCGAGATATTGCACCTGCGCTTCGCCATGGCCCGAGGGACCGAACTTGTTCAGCACGATTGAGCTCTCCGCCTTGCCTCCAATGAGGCCATCTGGATGTCGATGAAACCGTCTATCACAGATAGGGTGTCATGTCCGCCCGTTAAACCACCGACTTGTGATGATTTGGCGGCGGAGGCGCATGGTAGCCTTGTAGGTGTGGTCCGCTGTGTTTGCAGCGCCATAACGAGCCGGCCGGATCGGATGCGCCTCACGTCAGTTTTCATGTGCCTCGCCATGCTTGCCGTGCCGGCCGCGGCCGCGGCGCCGCTCCCGGACCCGCATCAGGTCGAGATCCCCGAAGGCAACGTCACGCTGCACGCGCAGCTCTACCGGCCCGATGGCGACGGCCCGTTCCCGGCCGTCATCGCGCTGCATGGCTGCGGCGGTCTCGCCGGCCGTTCCGAGCCGGTGCTGCCGCGCTATCGCGACTGGGCCGAGCAATTGCTGACGACCGGCCATGCGGTGCTGTTGCCGGACAGCTACGGCTCGCGCGCGCTCGGTCCGCAGTGCCGCATCAAAGAGCATCAGGTCCAGACCCGCCGTGCGCGGGTCGCCGACATCAACGCGGCGCGGCAGTGGCTGGTGCAGCAGAAATGGGTGGCGAAGGGCCGCATCAGCCTGATCGGCTGGGGCAACGGCGCCGCCGCCCTGCTGTGGGCGGTGCGGCCGCAGATGTGGTCGCGCAACGTCGAGCCGGATTTTCGCTCGGCGGTCGCGTTCTATCCGGATTGCCGCGCCTCGTTCGGCCTCGGCTGGAGCGCGCGGGTGCCGACGCTGGTGCTGATCGGCGCGCGCGACGACGTCACATCGTCATCGGCCTGCCACCAGATGGTCGACGGCGCCCGCGGCCGCAGCGCACTGGCGCGGATCGTGGTCTATCCCGAGGCCTATCACGACTTCGACCGGCCCAACCTGCCGCTGCACGCGGTCGCGGCCTCCGATGCCGAGATCGCCGAGCGCGGTCACGTCGGCACCGATACCGGCGCGCGCAAGGATGCGCAAAAGCAAGTCGCCGAGTGGCTGTCGCGCTAAGACAGCTGTTGCCGGGCTAGAACAAGCTGCCCTGATCGACCGGCTTGGTGACGCGCTTCGGCGCTGCCGGTTTCGCCTCGCGCGGCTGAGGCTTCGGGCGGCTCTCGGGCGCCACCGTCGCCGGGGGCTGATCGGCGTTCGCGGTGGCGGCGACGCGGCCATCGGCGAATTCGATCGACAGGCCGGCGTTCGGGCCGACCGCCGCGGCGGAGTGCAGGGCGTGGCCGTGCGCGTCGCGCACCAGCGCGAAGCCGCGCGCCAGCACGCCGCGATAGGACAGCGCCGACAACAGCTGGCCGCTATGGGCGACGCGCGCCTCGAGCCGCTGCATCGTCGTCACCAATGCGCGGCGGGCGCGCTCGGCCAGGCGGTGGGTGCGCTCGAGGTCGCGGGCGATGGCGTTGCGCTGGGCCTTGGCGTTGGCGAGCTTCGAGGCCTTGAGCCGGATCTCGAGCCCGCTGAAGCGCTCGCGGCGGCGATGCAGCAGCGCGCGCGCCGATAGCGTGATGCGCTCGCCGGATGCGGTGAGCCGCTGCCGCGCATGCGCGATCTGGCCGCGCAGCACGCCGATGGTGAGGCGCGAACTGCTGGCGGCAAAGCGGCGGAAATGCGCGTGCGTATTGGCCTTCAGCCCGCGCGGCAAACCTGCTGCGAGATGATCGAGCCGTTGCCGCGGGATCGCCAGCAGTTCGTGCGCCGCCGGCAGCGCCCGCGCCGCGGCGCGCAGCTCGTTGCGGCGCGCCTCCTGGGCACGCTGCCAGCACACCATGGTGCGGCGGGCGAGCGCGGCAACCTCGACGAACAGCTCGCTGCGCACCGGCACCGCCATTTCGGCGGCGGCGGTCGGCGTCGGCGCGCGCTTGTCGGCGACGAAGTCGATCAGCGTGATGTCGGTCTCATGGCCGACCGCGGAGATCAGCGGGATATGGCTCTCGGCCGCGGCGCGGACCACGATCTCCTCGTTGAACGACCACAGGTCCTCCAGCGAGCCGCCGCCGCGCGCGACGATCAAGAGATCAGGCCGTGGAATCCTGCCGCCCTCCGGCAGCGCGTTGAAGCCGCGGATCGCGGCCGCCACCTGTTCCGCCGAGCCGTCGCCCTGCACTTTGACCGGCCAAACCAGCACGCGGCGGGGGAAGCGGTCCTCCAGCCGGTGCAGGATGTCGCGGATCACGGCGCCGGTCGGCGAGGTGACGACGCCGATCACCTCGGGCAGCCAGGGCAAAAGCTGCTTGCGGGCCTCGTCGAACAGGCCCTCGGCGGCGAGCTTCTTCTTGCGCTCCTCCATCAGCGCCATCAGCGCGCCGACGCCGGCGGGCTCCAGCGAATCGATGACGATCTGGTACTTCGAGGAGTTCGGATAGGTGGTCAGCTTGCCGGTGGCGATGACCTCGAGGCCCTCCTGCGGCTTGAAGCGCATCCGGGCATGGGCGAACTTCCAGATCACGGCCTCGATCTTGGCGCTCTCGTCCTTCAGCGCGAAATAGCAGTGGCCGGAGGAATGCGGGCCGCGAAAGCCCGAAATCTCGCCGCGGACACGGACATGGCCGAAGCGGTCCTCCACCGTCCGCTTCAGGGCGGAAGAGAGTTCCGAGACGGTGAATTCAGGCGCGTTGACGAGATTCGGAGCAGCGGTCATCTGATCTATAGAATCGGGGTTTTCGACCCCGTGTGCAAGGTCCGGACGCCGCGTTTCGGGCGTCGAATCACATATCCACATCTGATCGAACCGCGTGTTGCCGCGGTTCGGGAGCGTGCTAAACCGGACGAAATGGCGTTACAACCCCTCTGATCGGCGACACAGATGAACATCCTCCTGCTCGGTTCCGGTGGCCGCGAACATGCGCTGGCGTGGAAGATCGCCGCATCCCCGCTGGTCACGAAACTCTGGTGCGCGCCGGGCAATGCCGGGATCGCGCGCGAGGCCGAATGCGTTGCGCTCGATGTCACCGACCATGCCGCGGTGATCGAGTTCTGCCGGGGCAATGCGGTCGATCTGGTGGTGGTCGGACCGGAGACGCCGCTCGCCGCCGGGATCGTCGACGACCTCGCCGCTGAAGGCATCAAGGCGTTCGGACCGAGCCGGCAGGCCGCCCAGCTCGAGGGCTCCAAGGGCTTCACCAAGGACCTCTGCAGCGAGTTCGACATTCCGACCGGTGCCTATCGCCGCTTCGACAATGCAAAGGACGCGGTGGCCTATGTCCGCGCCCAGGGCGCGCCGATCGTGGTCAAGGCCGACGGGCTTGCGGCCGGCAAGGGCGTCGTGGTGGCGCAGACGCTGCCCGAGGCCGAGGCCGCGATTGCGATGATGTTCGAGGGCGCGTTCGGCTCGGCCGGCGCCGAGGTCGTGATCGAGGAATTCTTGTCGGGACGCGAGATCAGCTTCTTCGCGCTGTGCGACGGCGAGACCGCAATCCCGCTGGCCTCGGCGCAGGACCACAAGCGGGTGTTCGATCACGACAAGGGGCCGAACACCGGCGGCATGGGCGCCTATTCGCCGACGCCGTTCGTGACATCAGAGGTGCACGACCAGATCATGGCGCGAATCATCCTGCCGACGGTGGCGGGGATGAAGAGCCGCGGCACGCCGTTCAAGGGCGTGCTCTACGCCGGCGTGATGCTGACCGCGCAGGGCCCAAAACTGTTCGAGTACAATGTCCGCTTCGGCGATCCCGAGTGCCAGGTGCTGATGCTGCGGATGATGTCGGACATCGTGCCGGCGCTGCTCGCCTCGATCGACGGGCAATTGAAGAACTTCGATCTGCGCTGGTATCCGGACCCGGCGCTGACGGTGGTGATGGCGGCGAAGGGCTATCCCGGCGACTACATCAAGGGCACGCGGATCGATGGCCTCGACGACGCGGCCAAGGTCGAGGGCGTCGAGATCTTCCACGCCGGCACGGTTGCGAAGGATGGCGCAATCATCGCCAATGGCGGCCGGGTGCTGAACGTCTGCGCGATGGGCAAGACGGTGACCGAGGCGCGCGACCGCGCCTATCAGTCCGTCGATCGCATCAAATGGCCGGACGGCTTCTGCCGCCACGACATCGCCTGGCAGGCGGTGGAGGCGGAGAAGGGTTGATCGATCCGGCCTCAGCGGCGACAATGGCGCGCCCCGGGGCCTTCGAATGACCGATTTCAGACTGCCCGAGACCCACTACGCGCAAAGCGCCGACGCGAGCATCGCCTATCAGGTGATGGGCGATGGTCCTGTCGACATCATCCTTGTCCCCGGCCTGTTCTCGCACATCGAGTTCATGCACGAGATGCCCGGCTACACCGCCGTGCTGCGCCGCCTGTCGCGCTTCGCCCGGGTCGTGACCTTCGACAAACGCGGACAGGGGTTGTCGGATCGGATGACCGGCGCGCCCTCCCTCGAGCAGCGCATGGACGACGTCCGGGCCATCATGGATGCCATCGGCTCCGCGAAGGCGGTGTTGTTCGGCTTCTCCGAGGGATGCCCGATGAGTGTGCTGTTTGCAGCGACCTATCCGGACCGCGTTTCGCATCTCGTTCTGCTCGGCAGCTTTGCCCGCTCGAAGGATCGCCTGCCGGATGACGTGTGGCAGCTGCGCTGCGATGAGATCGTGCAGAGCTGGGGTTCTGGCGATACGGTCAAGACTGTCGCGCCGAGCCAGGCAACGAGTGCGGAAGTGATCGCGCAGATCGCGAAATTCGAGCGGCTGTCGAGCAGTCCGGGAGCGTTGCGGACGCTGCTCGTTCTCAATCGCGCGATCGACGTCACGGCGATCCTGCCCATGCTCCAGACTCCGACGCTTGTCCTGCATCGGACCGGCGATACCCGCGTTCCTGTGGCGCTCGGCCGTGCCGTCGCGCGCTCGATCCCCGGCGCGAAATACGTGGAATATCCCGGCTGCGATCACTACTATTGGGTCGGCGAGACCGACGCGATGCTCGGCGATATCGAGGAATTCGTTACCGGCCATCGCGATGGTGGTGATGCCGAGCTCGACCGTGTGCTTGCGACCGTGCTGTTTACCGATATCGTCGATTCGACCCGCAGCGCCGCCGCGATGGGTGATCATCGTTGGCGACGTCTGCTCGACGATCACGATCAACTCGCGCAGCAGGTGGTCGGCCGCCATCGCGGCCATCTGGTGAAGAGCACCGGCGACGGCATTCTGGCGACCTTCGACGGTCCCGGCCGCGCCGTACGCTGTGCGCTGGCGTTCGGCTCGGCCGCGCGGCAGATCGGCCTGCCGGTACGAGCGGGCCTGCACACCGGCGAGATCGAGGTGAGGGGGGCGGATATCGGCGGCATAACGGTCCACGCCGCGGCGCGCGTGATGTCGCAGTGCGGCTCGAACGAGGTGCTGGTGTCACGCGTGGTGACCGATCTGGTCGCGGGCGCCGGGTTGAAATTCGCCGAGCGCGGCGCGTTCGAGCTGAAGGGACTGCCCGGGACATGGGAGCTGTTTGCGGCGAGCGGTTAGGTTCGGCCCCACGCCGTCATTCCGGACGACGCGCATCGCGCGTCGATCCGGAATCTCGATGTTGTGGACACCTTCTCACCTGATCTCGAGATTCCGGGCTCGGCGCGTTGCGCCGCCCCGGAATGACGAAGTGGGTCAGAGCAAATCCCCGCCCGCCGCTGACGCCGTGGTGCCGTGCTCGCGGAACGCCTTGATGACGTTCTTGCCGATCTTCCACTTGTGCACCTCGTCGGGGCCGTCGACCAGCCGCTGCGAGCGCACCTGGGTGTACCACTTCGCCAGCGGCGTATCCTGGCTGAAGCCGAGCGCGCCGTGCAGCTGGATCGCGGTATCGATCACCTTGTGCACCATGTGGGCGTGGAAGATCTTGGCGATCGAGTTCTCCTGGCGGATGTCGAGGCCCTTCTCGGCCTTGTAGGCGATGTGCAGCAGCATCAGCCGGCCGATATAGAGCTCGCTCGCGCAGTCGGCGAGCATGAACTGCACCGCCTGGCGGTCGGCCAGCAACTGGCCGAAGGTCGAGCGTTTGGTGACATGGGCGGCCGCCATGTCGAGCGCGCGCTGCGCCTTGGCGACGTTGTGCATGCCGTGGCGCAGCCGGCCGTAGGCGAGGCGGTGCTGGCCCATGTTGAAGCCGTTGCCCTCGCCGCCGAGCAGGTTGTCGGCCGGCACCTTCAGATCCTTGATCTCGATCTCGGAATGGCCGCCATGGATCACGTCGTCATGCGGACCCTCGATCGCCATGTTGGCGACGTTGCGCCTGATGCGGTAGCCGGGGTTGGGCAGCTCGACGATGAAGGTCGAATATTGCTTGTGGCGCGGCGCGTTGGGATCGGTCTTCGCCATGACCAGCGCGAGGTCGGCGACGCTCGCCGACGAGGAGAACCATTTCTCGCCGTTGAGGATGTAGTTCTCGTTGCCGTCCTTCACCGCCGTGGTCTGCATGCCGGTGGCATCGGCGCCGGCGGCCTTTTCCGTCATCGAGAAGCAGATGCGCTTTTCGCCGTTCAACAGGGGCTTGAGGAATTTTTCCTTCTGGTGCTCGGTGCCGTGCGCCAGGATCGTCATCATCGAAGCGTCGTCCGGTCCCTGCGTGTTCATCGAGAGCGCGCCGAGCATGCTCTCGCCGAGCTCCATCTGCACCAGGGCGTTGGCGAGCGGGCCGAGGCCCATACCGCCATACTCCTTGGGCACGAACGGGCACCACAGGCCCTGCGCGCGGGCCTTCTTCCGCAGCGGTCCCAGCACCTCGGCAAGCGGCTTGGTGTCGAGTTCCTTTTCCGCCGGAATGCATTCGTCGTGGACGAATTTGCGAACCTTCTCGCGGATCGCCTTGGCTTCGGCGGGAATTTCGAAGTCGATCGACATGGCACTTCCTCGTTTCATGTTGTTGTTGGCAGGACTTGAGGATGGCATAAACCTCGCCAAAGTCAGCGGCAACGCCGAACAAAGTTTGAAGCAGCGCGGCCGCCCCAGGGAAGGAGCTACCGATGCCTGATCTCGCTGATCTTTTTCCCGGCTATGCGTCCGAATGGATCAACACCTCGCAGGGCCGCATCTTCGCCCGCGTCGGCGGCAAGGGCCCGCCATTGCTGCTGCTGCACGGCTTCTCCTCGACGCATGTGATGTGGCACACGGTGGCGCCGAAACTCGACGACAGGTTCACGCTGATCATCGCCGACCTGCCGGGCTACGGCTGGTCCGACATGCCCGACAGCGACAAGGACCATACGCCCTACACCAAGCGGGCCTGGGCGAAGACCATGGTCGAGGTGATGGAGCAACTCGGGCACGTGCATTTCGCGCTCGCCGGCCACGACCGCGGCGGCCGGGTGTCGTACCGGCTCGCGCTCGATCATCCCGGCCGGCTGTCGAAGCTTGCGGTGCTCGATATCGCGCCGACCTATGATTACTGGCAGAAGCTCAATCGCCTCTCGGCGCTGAAGATCTACCACTGGGCGTTCCTGGCGCAGCCCTATCCGCTGCCGGAGACGCTGATCTCCAACAATGGCGAATTCTTCCTCAAGGAGAAGATGGCGAGCCAGACCAGGAGCAAGACGCTGGAGGCGATCGATCCGCGCGCGCTCGAGCACTACCTCGCGCCATTCCGCGATCCCGCGCGCATCCATGCGATGTGCGAGGACTATCGCGCCGGCGCCTATGCCGACTACGAGATCGACAAGGCCGATGTCGACGCCGGCAAGAAGATCACGATCCCGATGCTGGCGCTGTGGGGCGATGCCGGCGTTGCCAGCGCGGCAACGACACCGCTCGACACCTGGAAGACCTGGGCCACCAATGTCAGCGGTGCGCCGGTGGCGTCGGGGCACTTCCTGCCCGAGGAGAATCCGGAGGCGACGGCGAAGCTGCTGCGGGAGTTTTTCCTGGCGGGGTAATGCAACCGCGGCACCGTCATCCTGAGACGCGCGCGATGCGCGCACCTCAGAGAATCTGAATGTATGGCGGAGGAGCGGCACCAAACATTCGGTGTCGTCCTGGCGAAAGCCGGGACCCATAACCACCGAAGGCCATTGTTGCGCAGGGCTGGGGCCACAGCCTTCCTCAACAATCAAACCCTGTGGTTATGGGTCCCTGCTTTCGCACTAGCGTGTCTACACGGTTTTGGGGCGCGACAGATTGACTCGGCGCAGCAAGAAGTGGCGTCTCTGCAGCATGTTGTATGATTCTCTCACTGGCGCTTTGATTCGAAGGAGCGCCAGCGATGCAGCCGGATTTGTCTTTGGGTGAGTTCGGGGACGTTCGTCTCGACAAAAGGGGGCGACGCTTCTCCGGGCTATGCTTTGCACGCGCAGCGTCTGCTTGCGCCAGATGGCCCGGGGCGATTGGGCTGCCAATATGGCGTTCTGGCGGTTTGTGAACAACCCCCAAGTCACGATCGATAAATTGATTGAGGGCTGGAGCACGCAGACGCGGACTGCGGTCAGCGGGCGTCATGTGCTGGCGATCCAGGATACGAGCGAGGTCAAGTTCCAGACCCAGGCGGGACGGCGGCGCGGGCTGGGCAAAGTCGGCAAGGGCAATGCTCGCGGCGTGCTGTTGCATGTGATGATGGCGGTGGATGCCGACAGCGGGGTCTGTCTTGGCCTTACTGGCGGCAACGTTTGGACGCGCAAAGGCAAGGTAAAAATCCCGCATGAGCGGCGCGCCTTGGCCGACAAGGAGTCGGCGCGCTGGGTGACGGCCGCCGAGCAAGGCCGCGACGTCCTGGCAGATGCCCGCATGATCACCGTCGTCAACGACCGCGAGGGGGATTTCTTTGCTCACTGGGCGCTGACGCCAGCCGAGAATGTCCATCTTCTGTCGCGTGCCATGCACGACCATGCGCTGGTCGATGGCGACACACTTTATCAGGCGGTCGAGCGGAGCCGCTTCTGCGACAACGCGGTGATCGATCTGCCGCAGCGAATGGATCGGCGCGGCCGGCAGGCCCATCTCTCGATGCGCTTCGGAACCGTCGTGCTCAAGCGGCCGCAGAGGCCCGGCGTCACCGACTTGGCGGAGGGCATCAAACTCAGCTTCGTAGAAGTGGTCGAGTTGCATCCGCCGAGAGGTGCGGAGCCCATTCGCTGGCTGCTCCTGACCACTCATCCGGTCGCCACCGTTAAAGACGCCTGGCAGATCGTCTCCTGGTACCGCCAGCGCTGGATCATTGAGCAACTCTTTCGCTCGCTGAAGAGCCAGGGTTTGCGCATCGAGGATAGTCAGATCGAGAGCGCCGAAGGCCTGATCAAGCTCGTGGCGGTCGCCACCAGAGCGGCATGTATCGTCATTCAACTCGTTCAGGCCCGCAACAGTGGCGAAGAATTGCCGGCTGAATTTGTCTTCACCGCAGAAGAGATCGAGACGCTCAGGGCCATCAACAAAACCATGAAAGGTCGCACCGAGCTTCAGAAAAACCACCATCGCCCCAACACTCTTGCTTGGGCGGCATGGATCATCGCAAAACTCGGCGGATGGACCGGCTACGCCTCCCACCGTCCACCTGGACCAATCACCTTCCACACCGGAATGGCCCGCTTCCAAATCCTCGCAAATGGCCCGACAAACGTGTAGATGCACTAGTGCTTTCGCAGGGACGACGACGGACATGTTGTCCCGCCTTCAGTCCCGTCCTCCGGGGGTGCTCGCCTCTTGGCTCGCTGCGCTCGCACCTCGGGATGACGGGTCTGTCTTTCGTGCACCTACCGCCGCTCCCTGAAGAACTCGCGCAGCAGGCGCGCGGACTCGGTCTCGCCGACCGCGCCATAGACCTCCGGCACATGGTGGCAGGTCGGCTGCGCGAAGAACCGGACGCCTGACTCGACCGCGCCGCCCTTGGGGTCGGCGGCGCCGTAATAGAGCCGGCGGATGCGGGCAAAGGAGATCGCGCCGGCACACATGGTGCAGGGCTCCAGCGTCACGTAGAGGTCGCAATCGACCAGCCGCTCGGTGCCGATGGCCTCGGCGGCCTGCCGGATCGCAAGGATTTCCGCATGGGCCGTCGGATCGTGGTCGGTCAGGGTGCGGTTGCCGGCGGTGGCGATCACCTCGTAGCCCCGCACGATCACGCATCCGATCGGAACCTCGCCAGCTTTTCCGGCACTTTCGGCGGTTTTTAGCGCCAAATCCATGAAAGAAGGGGCGGACATGCCTCGTATCATCGGAAGAAACCTGCTAGTAGCGTCGCCTTCAGCAGAAGTGGATGCCGGTTTTGCGCCAGTCGCGCCCAGATGGCGCGCGTATCGCCGGTTGCCCTGCGCCCCAATTGAACCTCCAGGCGAGAACATTCATGCCCCGCGACAGCGACAAAAACAACGATTCCCCGCGCGGCCGGCGGGACCGGGGGGCGCCCGGGAAGGGGCGGCCCAGTGGTTCCCGCGGATCGGACAAGCCGTTCGGCAAGCGCAGCTTCGGCGGCAAAGGTGGTGATCGCGACAAGCGCTCGTTCGGCGACAAGGGCGAGGGCCGCTCGTTCCGCCGCCGTGAGGACGGCGATGCGCCGCGCCGCGATTACGGCGACCGGCCGCGCTTCAAGCGCGACGACCGAGGCGGCGAGGGGGGCGGAAAGCGCCCGTTCAAGCCGCGCGGCGAGCGCCGCGACTTTGATGCGGGCGATCGTCCGCAGCGCGGTGGCGCGCGTTCGGAGGGCCGGTCGTCCGACCGCAAGTTCGGTGAAAAGCGGTCCTATGGCGATCGCGAGAAGCGCCCCTACACGCCGCGTGGCGACCGCGACGGCGAGAAGCGGAGCTTTGCGCCGCGCGGCGATCGCGCCGAGCGCAAATTCGACGACAGGAAGTTTTCGCGCGGCGATCGTGACAAGCGCTCGTTCGGGGACAAGGGCGAAGGCCGCCCGTTCCGTCGCCGCGAGGATGGCGACGCACCGCGCCGCGATTTCGGCGATCGGCCGCGCTTCAAGCGCGACCGCGACTTCGAGGGCCGCGACCGCGGCGACGAGAAGCCCTGGCAAAAGCGGGATCGCAAACCGCGCGACGACCGCGGCGGCGACGAGCGCCCGCGCTTTTCGCGTTCGCGCGACGATCGCGGTGGCGGCGAACGTCCGCGGTTCTCGAAGTCACGCGACGACCGCGAGCAGGGTGATCGTCCGAAGTTCGGCCGGCCGCGCTGGGATCGTCATGATGAAGATGGTGGCCGCGACAATCGCCGGCGTGAGCGGCCCGAAGGCCGCACCGACTGGCAGGAGCACCCGCGCAGCGAGGGTCGCTTCTCCGACCGGCCGCGCCGCGACAATGAGGACGACAGCAGGATCTTTGCGAAGCGCCCGGCCTTCGGCGGCCGCGGTGCCTATCGCGAACGCGCCACCGACGACCGGCGCGAGCGTCCCGAGCCGAAGCCGAAGAAGACAGGTGAACGCATCGCCAAGGTATTGGCGCGCGCCGGTCTTGCCTCGCGCCGCGATGCCGAGGAGATCGTCACGCAAGGGCGCGTCACCGTCAACGGACGCGTGATCAACTCGCCGGCGCTCGATATCACCGACAACGATGTCGTGGCGGTCGACGGCAAGCCGTTGCCGCCGCGCGAGCGGACGCGGCTGTTCATGTATCACAAGCCGCGTGGGCTGATGACGACGCATGCCGATCCCGAGGGGCGGCCGACCGTGTTCGACAATCTGCCCGAGGGCCTGCCGCGGCTGATCTCGATCGGCCGGCTCGATTTCAACACCGAAGGCCTGTTGCTGCTGACCAACGACGGCGGCCTGGCACGGACGCTGGAGCATCCCGACACCGGATGGCTGCGCCGTTACCGCGTGCGCGCGCATGGCGAGGTGACGCAGGGCCAGCTCGACCAGCTCAAGGGCGGCGTCGAGGTCGACGGCGTCAAATACGGGCCGATCGACGCGACATTGGAACGCGACCAGAGCGCCAATGTGTGGGTGGTGTTCGCGATCCGCGAAGGCAAGAACCGCGAGGTGCGCAACGTGATGGCGCATCTCGGGCTCGAGGTGAACCGCCTGATCCGGATCTCCTACGGCCCGTTCCAGCTCGGCGAGCTCGAGGAGGGCAAGGTCGAGGAGGTCAAGACGCGGGTGCTGCGCGAGCAGCTCGGCGAGAAGATCGCCAAGATCGCGGGTGCCGACTTCACGCGGCCGGAGCAGCGTGACGCAGCCGACGGCGACGATGCGCCGGCCAGGAAGCCGAAGCCCAGCAAGCGCGAAACCATCAACGATCGCAAGGGCCGCCGCGTGCTGGTGCAGCGCACCGGCAGCGAGGAAGCGCGTGCCCGCAATGAAGACGAGGCCAACGGCTACGGCCCGCCGCGCCGTCCCAAGCGCGGCTATCACGGCAAGCGCGATCTCAAGCCGCGGGACGAGTAACGGTCGATGCGCGTCGTCGGGGGCAGGCTGAAGGGCCGCAATCTCGCTTCGCCTGCGGGCCGCGAGATTCGTCCGACCGCGGACCGCCTGCGCGAGTCCGTGTTCAACATTCTGATCCACGCCTACGACAATCCGGTTGAGGACGCGCGCGTGCTCGATCTGTTTGCCGGCACCGGCGCGCTCGGCATCGAGGCCGTCTCGCGCGGCGCCAGGTTCACGCTGTTCGTCGACAATGGCGCCGAGGCGCGCGCGCTGCTGCGCAACAATGTCGAGTCGCTCGGCCTCGGCGGCACGACCAAGGTCTATCGCCGCGATGCCACCGATCTTGGACCGGCGCATCCGGTCGAGCCGTTCTCGCTGGTGTTTCTCGATCCGCCCTATGGCAAGGGGCTGGCCGACAAGGCGCTCGCCTCGCTGCGCGACGGCGGCTGGCTGACGCCGGGCGCGCTGCTCGTGGTGGAAGAGGCAAAGGCCGCGGCGTTCGCGGCACCCGAGGGCTTCGAGGAGCTCGAGCGGCGCGCCTATGACGACACGGAGTTCGTGTTTCTTCGCAAGGCGTAATGTTGCCGCTTGTTGTGCTGTCATCACCCGCGCATGCGGGTGATCCAGTGCGCCGCGGCTTCTCGATTGATCACGATCGCCGCGGCGTACTGGATCGCCCGGTCAAGCCGGGCGATGACACCGGAGTATGCGGTCTTATCTTCGCCCGAACAGCTTCTCGATATCGCTCAGCTTCAATTCGACATAGGTCGGGCGGCCGTGGTTGCACTGGCCGGAGTTCGGCGTGTCTTCCATCTCGCGGAGCAGTGCGTTCATCTCTTCCGGCTTGAGGCGGCGGCCGGCGCGGACCGAGCCGTGGCAGGCCATGGTGGCGGCGACGTGCATCAGCCGGCGCTCCAGCGGCAGCGCCTCGTCCCACTCGGCCATGTGCTCGGCAAGGTCGCGCAAGAGACCGGCCGCATTGGCCTTGCCGAGCAGCGAGGGCGTTTCGCGCACGGCGACCGCGCCGGGGCCGAAGGATTCGATCGCGAGCCCGAACGATGCCAATTCCTCGGTGCGATCGAGCATCTTCTCGACAGTCGCCTCATCGAGCTCGACGATCTCGGGGATCAAGAGGATCTGCCGCTGCACGCCGTTCTTCGCCAGCGAGGCCTTCAGCTTCTCATAGACGATGCGCTCATGCGCCGCGTGCTGGTCGACCACGATGAGGCCGTCGCGGGTCTGCGAGACGATGTAGGTCTCGTGGATCTGGGTGCGCGCGGCGCCGAGCGGCCGGTCGAGCAGGTCGGGCGCGGGCGCGGCCTCGAAGCGCACGTCGGCGGTCGGCATGCCGACGTCGAAGGCGGCCTGTCCGGGCTCGGCGAAGGCGGGCGCCGCCGCGCCCTCGAACGCGCGCATCGGACCAGCCGGATAGGACGGCGAGCCGCGCCAGTCCCAATTGCCCGGACGCGGCGGCGTGGTGAAGGCGGGGCGGAAGGCCGAGAGCGCGGCGCCGTCGGCGGTATTGGCCGCGGTGCGCCTGCCTTCGCGTGCGAGGCCTTCCTTCAGGGCGTGCACGATCAGCGCGCGGACCAGGCCGGCATTGCGGAAGCGCACCTCGGTCTTGGCCGGATGCACATTGGCATCGACGCCCTCGGGGTCGCAGGTCACGAACAGCGCCACGACGGGATGGCGGTCGCGTGGCAGATAGTCGGAATAGGCCGCGCGCACGGCGCCGAGGATCAGCTTGTCGCGCACCGGGCGGCCGTTGACGAACAGATATTGCCCGAGCGCATTGGCGCGGGTCAGCGACGGCGCGGCGGCAAAGCCTTCGACCACGACGCCCTCGCGCTCGGCGCGCACCTCGATCGCGTTGGCACGAAAATCCGCACCCAGGATGTCGCCGAGCCGGGTCAGCCGGCCGGCCGCGCCGGGCAGCGCTGCGGCCCAGGTGACCGGCGCGCGGTCTTCGCCGGCCAGCGTGAAGGCGATGTCCGGGCGCGCCATGCCGAGGCGGCGCACCACCTCGCGGATCGCCTCCGCCTCGGTGCGGTCGGTCTTGAGGAATTTCAGCCGCGCCGGCGTTGCGTAGAAGAGTTCGTTGACCTCGACGCGGGTGCCCTGGCCGAGCGCGGCCGGCATGACCTCCGACTTCTCGCCGCCTTCGACCGACAGCGACCAGGCATGCGGCTCGCTGGCATGACGCGTCGTGATGCCGAGCTTTGCGACCGCCCCGATCGAGGGCAGCGCCTCGCCGCGGAAGCCGAGCGTGCGGATGCGCAGCAGGTCTTCGTCGTCGAGCTTGGAGGTGGCGTGACGGTCGACCGCAAGCGCGAGGTCGGCGCGGGTCATGCCGCCGCCATCGTCGGTGATGCCGATCCGGCGCCGCCCGCCGCCATCGGTGAAAACGTCGATCCGGCTGGCGCCGGCGTCGATCGCGTTCTCGACCAGTTCCTTGACCACGCTCGCGGGGCGTTCGACCACTTCGCCGGCGGCGATGCGGTTGACGAGCTGTTCGGGAAGCTGGCGGACAGGCATGGATTGGACGTTCGGAGCGCGATTCGAGACTGGCCGCTACTATAAATCGCCGCGCCGGCAAATGCATGGGACCGATCTGGCGGCCGCAAGCAGGTTGGGGATGATTCCGGCCTATCGCCTTGAAGACGCTTGGCTTCGGCGGCCGGCGCGTCACGCCCTACGTCCCGATTGTGGGGCCGCGCGCACAGGTATATCGTTTAGAAAAATTATAAGTTCTCGCCGGAGGAACGCCATGTGCCATCTTTTCGCGCATCAGCCGCAACGCGACTATGAATCGCAGACCCGATCGTTGCGGATCGACGGCCATTGCACCTCGATCCGGCTGGAAATGTCGTTCTGGGACACGCTGGAGGAGATCGCGGCCAAGGAAGGCATGACGCTGGCCAAGTTCCTCACCACCCTGCACAACGAGGTGCTCGATCATCACGGCGAGGTGAACAATTTCGCCTCGCTGCTGCGCTGCTCCTGCCTGATCTACCGCGCCAAGGCCAACGCGCCGGCGGTGGTCCCGGACTATCGCGGGACGACGGCGATCATGGATGCGGCGGAATAGATTTCGCACCGGTCCATCACGCAAAGAAGAAAGCGGCCCTGTCCAGTTGGGCAAGGCCGCTTCAGTGAGAGGGGAATTGTATTTTCTTGCTAAAGCGCAGTGGCGACCACGACGGCGCTGCGCTCCCTCGCCCCGTTCTTACGGGGAGAGGGTTGGGGTGAGGGGCCGTCTCCGCGTATCCGGTGACAGCTGCGTTTGCGGAGGCTCCCCCTCACCCGGAACGCATCTAACGATGCGCTCCGACCTCTCCCCGCACGCGGGGCGAGGTGAGGCGGAATCCGCGACTCGGTTCGAATGGTCGTCTGGTCTAGATCTCCTTGCGCTGCATCGCGCCGGCGATGTGGTCGGCCTGGCGGATCGCCAGCGACACGATCGTCAGCGTCGGGTTGCACGCTGCGCCTGACGTGAACTGGCTGCCGTCGGAAACGAACAGGTTCTTGATGTCGTGGGTCTGGCCGAACTTGTTGACCACGCCGTCGCGCGGCTTCTCGCTCATCCGGTTGGTGCCCATGTTGTGGGTCGAGGGATAGGGCGGCGTCGGATAGGTGACGGTGGCACCGACCGCCTCATAGACCGCGGAGCCCTGCTTGTAGGCATGGTCGCGCATCGCGACGTCGTTCGGATGATCGTCGAAATGCACGCTGGCGACCGGCATGCCGAACTTGTCCTTGATCTTCGGATCCAGCGTGATGCGGTTGGTCTCCTGCGGCATGTCCTCGCCGACCAGCCACATGCCGGCCATCCGCGGATAGCCCTCGATCGCGCTGGTGAAGCTGCGTCCCCAGGCGCCGGGATTGAGGAACGCGGCCATGAAGGGCAGGCCGAGCGACAGCGTCTCCATCTCGTAGCCGCCGACGAAGCCGCGCTTCGGATCGTTCTTGGCCTCGTCGCGGATGATGCCGGCCATCGTGGTGCCGCGATACATGTGCACCGATTTCTCGAAGCTCGCATACACGCTGCCGGTCATATGCCGCATGTAGTTGCGGCCGACCTGGCCGGATGAATTGGCGAGCCCGTCCGGGAACATGCTGGACGCGCTGTTGAGCAAGAGCCGCGGGCTCTCGATCGAGTTGCCGGCGACCGCGACGACGCGGGCCTTCTGGCGCTGCATCGCGCCCGTCGCATCGGCGTAGACCACGCCGGTGACCTTGCCGGACTGGTCGTGCTCGATCTTGATCACCATGCTGCCGGGGCGCACTTCGAGATTGCCGGTGGCTTCGCCCTTCGGGATCTCGGTGTAGAGCGTCGACCATTTGGCGCCCGACTTGCAGCCCTGGAAGCAGAAGCCGATCTGCTGGCAGGAGCCGCGGCCGTCGCGCGGCTCGCTGTTGATCGCCATCCGCCCGGTGTGCACCTCCTTGTAGCCGAGCTTCTTCGCGCCGGCTTCCATCACCTTGAAGTTATTGTTGCCGGGCAGCCCTGGGATGCCGTTGGTGCGGGTGACGCCCATCTTGTCCTCGGCCTTGGCGTACCACGGCTCCATCTCGGCGAGCGTGATCGGCCAGTCGATCAGGTTGGCGCCGGGAATGGTGCCATAGGCCGACTTGATCTTGAACTCGTGCTCGTCGAACCGCAGTGACGCACCGGCCCAGTGCGTGGTCGAGCCGCCGACCGCCTTCACGATCCAGGCCGGAAGGCCCGGAAAGTCCTGGTGGACGCGCCAGCTGCCCGAGGTCGAACGCGCGTCGGACCAGGCGAGCTGGGTGAAGCTGTCCCATTCATCGTTGATGAAGTCCTGGTTCTCGATGCGCGGGCCGGCCTCCAGGATCACGACCTTGACGCCCTTCTGCGCCAGCTCATTGCCGAGCGTTCCGCCGCCGGCACCGGAGCCGACGATCACCACAACGCCGCTGTCATTCAGATCGAATTTTGCCATTGTTTCCTCCCGACCCGTTAGACCTTCGGCAGCCAGTCGATATCGGCGAAGCCGCGCTTGATGTAGCCGCCATGCTCGGCCGAGGAGCCCTCGTAGCCGAACCGCGGCCACACCTCCTTGTTGTTGTAGATGGAGACGATGAGGTCGCCGCGGATCTTCTGGAAGAAGGCGCTCGGTTCGATCTGTTGCAGCAGCGCGACGCGATCGTTTTCCCAGGCGACCTCGACATAAGGCATCTTGTGGCGGTCGTTGGCCGCCTGATCGAGCCTCGTGACGCCGTCATTGATCAGCGACTTGACCGCCGGATCCTTCGCGGCCTTCTCGTCATACGGCTTGACCGCTGCTATGTAGTAGCTGTCGCCGAGGAAATCGTGCGGATAGATGTCGCGCGCCATCTTGAGCAGCGTCTTCATCGTGGCCGGCGTCAGCGTCGTGGCGCCTTCGGCCCACGCATCGGTGATGCCGAGCCCCGTCGAGGTCGCAATCGCGACTGCGGGTGCGGTCACGGCCGCGCCTTTGAGAAAGACACGCCGGTCATATTTGCTGCGTCGATCGATTTCTCTCATGGGTTCCTCCGTCAATTTTTATTTGTGCAATTGCCTTGTTGTCTGAGCATGCTCTAGCCGAAGCGCCCGCCGCGCTGGATCACCTCGATCTTGTAGCCGTCGGGATCGGAGACGAAGAAGAAGCGCGCCAGCGTCTTGCCGTCGTGCTTGAAGTCGCGCAGCGGCCCGGGCGACAGTTTCTCCTTTTCGAAGCGCGCGTGCTCGGCATCGACGTCATCGACGATGACGGCGAGATGGCCGTAGCCGTCGCCGAGCGTGTAGGGCTCCTTGCGATCGAAGTTGACCGTGAGCTCGACCTCGAACGGCGAGGAGGGATGGCGCAGATAGATCAGCGCGAAATCGGGAAATCTCAGGTTGTCCGCGATCTCCAGGCCAAACGCGCGCTGGTAGAAGTCGAGCGCTTTTCCTTCGTCGAACACGCGGATCATCGAATGCACGGGTTTCGCCATTCAGTTCAGCTCCTTCAGATAGGCGATGATCATGGCGCGGGTTTCCGGCTTGGCCTGCCGGTAGGCCATCACGGCGCCGGGGATCACCTCCTGCGGATTGGTCAGCCAGGCGTCGAGCCTGGCGTCGTCCCAGACGAAGTCGGCCTTGCTGAAGCCCGCGGAATATTTGAAGCCGTCGGCCTTGCCGGCGTGACGGCCGACGACCTTGTAGAGCGACGGTCCCTGCCGGACGGCATCCGACATGTTTGACGTGTGGCAGGTCGCGCATTGCTGCTTGAACAGCGTCGCCCCATCGGGCGGCCTGGCGGCGGGCAGGGGCATCTGCGCAGCCGTCATTTGCACTGCAAGCATTGCGCTGCAAAATCCCAGCCCCAACGACCACCTTGCGCGCAGCTTTGTCATCTACATCACCGCCTCTGTGCGGTGACTGTAGGAGGCTGAAATCCGCCGTTGGTAGTAGCGGGCTGTTTCACAGCAGAACAAAGCTGGGCGGTGATCTGGCGCGGAACCGGTGGTTGCCGCATATGCGGACGACAATTTCGCAAAATGACCGCGAAATCCCTGCACGATCACCACACGACGCAGCTTGCATCTCGCGTGCGCCGTTTGCGGAAAATGCAGTCTTGCGCGATGGGGTTCAGGGTCGGCGCTGCAAACGGCGCACCACCTGCGCCGCTCCTCCATCGTCAATTAAAGTCCCAGGAGAAATGGATGACGTTTGCAAAAACCAGCGTGCTCGCCCTTGCCATCTCGGCCGCGATGGCCGGCCCCGTCCTGGCACAGGGAACGACTGCACCGGATACCCGCGGCGGTGCGCAGGGCAGAGGTACCATGCAGCAGGGCGGCGGCATGTCCGGCAGCGGCGATGAGGAAATGACGGCGCAACCTGGCGCGACGACGCAGAAGAGCGGCGCCGCCGCCAAGTCGGGCAGCAAGGGAACGGTCGGCAGCGGACGCACGGCACCGAAGTCGGGCGGTTCCGAGATGGCGCCCGCAACCAAGAAGTACTGAAGCACGAGAGCCTTCGAGGTTCTGATCAATCGGAACCAAGGCTCAAGCTTCTTGTTCTGACGCGTTCCTTCGCGCGAACCGACATCCGCTTCGCGCGAGAACGCTTCTGGTTACGCTGACCGGATCCCGGATGCAGTGCCGCGCGCGCTGCGTCCGGCGTTCCCTGGAGCATGATCCGGAAAAGTGGAAACCGGTTTTCCGAAAAGATCATGCTCAAACAAGGAGATGAGATCATGATGCGATTCCGTGGAAACGCATTATGATCTAATCGTCGAAACGGCGGGCGCCGCGCCCCGCCTTGATGTCGCTGCGGCGCTTCTTGCCCTCGAGCCGGCGCTGCTTGGAGCCGAGCGTCGGCTTGGTCGGCCGCCGCGGTGTCGGCCGCATCATCGCCTCCCTCAACATCTCGAGCAGCCGCTCGATCGCATCGGCGCGATTGCGTTCCTGGGTGCGAAAGCGGAAGGCGTGGATCACGATCACGCCTTCCTTGGTCATGCGGCTGCCGGCGAGCCGCGCCAGCCGCTGCGCGGCGTCTGCCGGCAATGCAATCTTGTTGGTGTCGAAGCGAAGCTGCGCTGCGGTCGAGACCTTGTTGACATTCTGTCCGCCCGGGCCGGAGGCGCGGACAAAGACGATCTCAATGTCGTTCTCATCGATCGTAAGGTCGCGGGACACCCGCAGCATGACATCACCCGTGGAGGGAAGAATCGGCAGGCCGCAGGATAGCGGGTTTGGATCTGCTTGGGTGGTGTTGATGCAGTGGTTGTTACGTCGGCGTCCGAGTGCGCGGCTCCCCCTTCTCCCCCTTGCGGGGGTCCGAGGCGAGCGAAGCTCGCTCTCGGGGTTGGAGAGGGAAGGTGGCCCGCCGAAACGCGTCAGTTCGCCTTCGGCGGCGCCGACACCGGCTGCGCCGCGGCTTGCGGGGCGCGGCCGACGATTGCGGTGAGTAGGCCGTTGCCCCAGAGCTTTTTGGCGACCCGCTTGGCATCGTCGAGCGTCACCGCGTCGACGATGGCGTTGCGCTTCTCGATGTAATCGATCGGCAGCTTGTCGAGCTGGTATTGCAGCATCGCCTGCGCGAGCTTGGAGGAGGTGTCGAGCGCCAGCATCTGCGAGCCCTTCAGGTAGGACTTCGCCTCGTCGAGCTCCTTCTGCGTCGGACCTTCCTCGGCGATGCGGCGCACTTCCGCTTCGATCGCATCGACGGTCTCGCCGGCGCGATCGGCGCGGGTGCCGGTGTTGCCGATGAACAGCGAGGAGTGATCCATCCAGACCAGCGCTTCATAGATCGAGTAGGCCAGCCCGCGCTTCTCGCGCACTTCCTTGTAGAGCCGCGACGACAATCCGCCGCCGCCGAGAATGTGGTTCACCACATAGGCCGCCATGAAGTCCGGGTCATGCCTGGCAATGCCGGGGCCGCCGAAGGTGACGACGGTCTGCGGCACGTCGAGCGGGACGAAGGCGCGCTGCGGCGGCCTGGTCGCCACGACGTCGGGGACGGGCGTCAATTCGGCTTTCGCCGGGAGGCCACCAAAGGTCTTGTCCAGCAGCTTGCCGAGCGTATCGGGATCGACGTCGCCAACCACGGCAACGCGCAGCGTATCCTTGGCGATGATGCGGCGGGTATAGTCCTTGAGATCCGGGATCTGGATGGTCGGCACGCTGTCGAGCGTGCCGGTGGCCGTCCTGGCATAGGGATGATCGCCGAATGCGAGCTCGAGGAACTTGCGGCCGGCGAGCGAGGACGGATTGGTCGATTCGCGGCGCAGATTGGCGATCACCTGGGCGCGGATCCGTTCGACGTCCTTCGGCTCGAAGTGCGGCGAGGTCAGCGCCATCCGCAACAGGTCGTAGGCTTCGTCCTTGTTGTCCTTGAGCATGCGCAGCGAGCCGCGGAACTGATCGCGGTTCGACTGGAAACTGAGCTCGATGGCGCGGCGCTCGAGCCGCTCGTGATAGGTCTTGGAATCGAGATCGCCGGAACCCTCGTCGAGCAGGTCGGCGACCAGATTGCCGACGCCGGGCTTGCCGGGCGGATCCTGGCTGGCGCCGCCGCTGAAGGAATATTCCATTGCGATCAACGGCACGGTCGCGTCCTGCACGAACCACGCCTCGATGCCGCCCGGCGACACCAGCCGCTGGATCTTGGCCGCGGCCTGCGAGGGCGCCGACGTCAGCGTCAACAGCGCGGCGCAGGCGCCGCCGATCAGCGCCGCACGACGGGTGAGGGAATAGATCACGAGCGCTTCTCCTCGCGTTTCGGCGCAGTATCCTTGATCAGATAGCCGGTCACCGACCGCTTCTTGTCGAGCCAGCTGGCGGCAGCAGTGCGCACCTGCTCGGCAGTGACGGCGCGAATGCGATCCGGCCAGCTGCGGATATCCTCGATGCTGAGCCCGGTGGTCAGCGCGCCGCCATACCAGCGTGCCAGTGTCGCCTGGTTATCCTGGGCGTAGATCGCCTCCGCGATGAGCTGGGTCTTGACCCGTTCGAGATCCTCGGCGCGCGCCGGGTTCTGCGCGAGGTCGGCGATCACCTTGTCGATCGCGTCCTCGATCTGCGCGAACTCGACGCCGGGTTTCGGCGTCACCGAGATCGAGAATTGCGACGGATCGAGCGAGGTGCCCTGGTAGCCGGCGCCGGCCGAGATCGCGAGGCCCTTGTCGATCACCAGCGAGCGATAGAGATAGGAATTGGCGCCGCCGCCCATCAACTGCGCGAGCACATCGAGCGCCTGGCTCTCGCCCGCTGCCGCCGTCGTCGCCGACGGCACCAGGTAATAGCGGCGCAGGCTCGGCTGCTCGACGCGCGGATCCGACAGCGTCACGGTGCGCGGCGCGGCCGGTGTCGGCTCCTGCGGCCTGACCCGCTTCTCGGGGATCGCATGCTGCGCCGGGATCGGGCCGAAGTTCTTCTCGACCAGCGGGCGGATATCCTTGACGTCGACGTCGCCGGCGATGACCAGGATGGCGTTGTTCGGCGCGTAGAAGCGCCGGTAGAAGGCGAGCGCATCCTCGCGGTCGAGCTTCTCGATCTCCTGATGCCAGCCGATCACCGGCCGGCCATAGGGATGGTTGAGATAAAGCGCGGCCATGATCTGCTCGGTCAGCCTTGCATCCGGGTTGTTGGCAACCCGCATGTTGAACTCCTCCAGCACGACATCGCGCTCCGGCAGCACGTTCTCGTCCTTGAGGATCAGGCCGGTCATGCGGTCGGCCTCGAACTCCATCATGGTGGGCAGCTGCTCGCGCGGCACGCGCTGGAAGTAGCCGGTGTAGTCGACCGAGGTGAAGGCGTTCTCATTGCCGCCGACGCGCAGCACGGTCTGCGAGAACTCGCCCGCCGGATGCTTGGCGGTGCCCTTGAACATCAGATGCTCGAGGAAATGCGCGAGGCCCGATTTGCCGGGCGTCTCGTCGGCCGAGCCGACCTTGTACCAGATCATCTGCGTGACCACGGGCGTGCGGTGGTCGGGGATCACCACGACCTGCAGGCCGTTGTCGAGCGTGAAACTGGCGGGGCGTTCCGAGGTGACGGTGGTCTGGGCGCGGAGGCTGGCACCCGGCAGCGGGATGGTGGAAACGAATGCGGCAGCGAACAGGGCGATCGATCGGCGAGAGCGCATCATGGTCCTTATGAAAGCCCGGACACCGGCCGGGGCGCGAAAGCAAGCCATCGTACACGGTCGTTCCCGTGCCGATGGTCACGAAGCGGAGAGACACCCGCCTCCCCGCATTAAGCTTTGCTCATGTCAGCCTTCGCCCGCGGAGGCCAGGCGATCACTGCACCGGTTTTCCGCTCATGACGTCGTACTGGCCTTCTTTCGCCATCGGCGCCTGCGGGCCGGTGCCGTAGGCATAGCCTGCGGACGGCGTCTGGTAGCCCGGTGGCGGCTCGGTCAGGGAGTCGCGCGTCGGCTCACCCTTGAACGGTTTGGACTCGCTGCTGTTTCCCTTGAACATGCCGAGCAGGCCGCCGGTGTAACCGAGCTGGCTCGGCATCAGCGACGGATTGGTGCTCACGCCCGGCTCCAGCGGCTCCTTGCGGCCGTCGGTGGCCGTCTGCTGCTTGCGGCCCGCCTCGATCTCGGCCGGCGTCAACGCTACCGCTGACTGCCAGGGCTCCTTCTTGACTTCCTTCTTGCGCGCCGCGATCGCAGCCTTGCGCGCCGCGATATCAGGGTCCTTCGGCCAGTTCGGCGCGTTGACCTGGGCGGTGGGCGCCGGCGGGGGCAAATCCAGCTTCGGCGGCACCACCAGCGGCGAGCGCTCGCGGTAGTCGATGCCCTTGCTGGCCGCACTCTTGGCGCCGAGCCCGGTCATCAGATTGTCGACGATCCGCTCTTCGAAGGTCAGGCCGTCGTCGCCGTCATCTTCATCGTCGCCGGCGCGCACCGGGCCGGCCGTCATGACAAGGCCGATCCCGGCTGCGACGAACGCCAGGCGCAGGCCGCGCATCAGCGACAGCCGGGACGTCTCGATCAGGTAACCGCGGGCTTTGGTGTTGCGCATTGCGCCATTCCCATCTCAAAATTCGCCAAAGCGATCACTGGCTTAGGCACAGTTCCGCTTGATACAGGTGTGGGCCGCTGACCGGCTCGTATCGGCCGGGATCAGGGCGCTTTTACGGCGGGGGTCCCCACCACGGAATCATACAATAGGGCTGCCACGCCAGCAACGATGGCTACGTCGGCGAGGTTGAAGATGTACCAATTAAAGGTTTTTCCCCCGATCTCGGCATGAAGCAGGGCAAAATCGACCACCGCGCCATAGGCGAAGCGGTCGATGCCGTTCCCGATAGCACCGCCGATGATCAGGCCGAGCGACACCGTCGCGAGCCAGGTCCGCGACCGCGCCATCCAGATCGCCAGCGCGATCACGGCCGCGGCCTTGATCACCATCAGCAGGATCTGGGCCGCCGGGGTCTCGCTCTGGAACCAGCCGAAACTGATCCCTGGATTCCAGGCGAGCACCAGGTCGAAGAACGGCGTCACCCGCACCGGGGCGTGATGCACGATGTCGAGGACGTGGAGCAGCCAGAGCTTGGAGGCCTGGTCGGCGATCAGGGTGATCACCGCCGCAAGCACACCGGCGCGCACGGGCGAGCTCAAGCCGTGACCTCCAGCGCCTTCCATTCGCGCAGCGCTTGCGCGTCGCGCGGCGAGACGTCGGGATATTCGCCGTCCTCGCCCACCGTCGGCAGGATCTTCCACGAACGGGCGCATTTGGTGCCGACCGCCTTCTCGACCACGACCGCAACGCCAGGCACGGCGTCGAGGCGGAAGGCGTTCGCCGGCGCCTCGCCCTCGCGCACCTCGTAGTTCGAGGTGATGCAGACTTCGGCGAGATCGATGTCGAACAACGTGGCCAGCATCTGTCTGTCAGCGACGTAGATCACCGGCGATGCCTCGAGCGAGGAGCCGATTCGCTTGGCGGCCCGTTCGAGCTCGAGCGCGCCGGTGACGACGCGGCGGATGTCGCGGATCGTCTCCCACTTCGCGGCAAGCGCGTCGTCGCGGAATTGTTCGAGACCTTCGGGGAACAACGTGAGATGCACCGAAGGCTCGGCGTTCGGCCGATACATCCGCCAGGCTTCGTCGGTGGTGAAGCTCAGGATCGGCGCCAGCCATTTCAGGATCGCGTCGCAGAGCAGATCGATCGTGGTCAGCGCCGCCTTGCGCGCCACCGAGGACGGCGGATCGCAATACAGCGTGTCCTTGCGGATGTCGAAGTAGAACGCCGACAGCTCGGAGTTCATGAAGGCCGCGAGGCTTGCGACCACGGTCTTGTAGTCGAAGTCGGCATAGGCCTTGCGGATGGTCTCGGTGTGGCCGGCGAGCTCGTGCAGCATCAGCCGCTCGAGTTCGGGCATCTCGGCAAAGGCGACCTTCTCGCTCGGCTTGAAATGATGCAGCGTGCCGAGCATCCAGCGGATCGAGTTGCGCAGCTTGCGGTAGGTCTCGATGGTGTTCTTGAGGATCTCCGGGCCGATGCGCTGGTCGTCGGCATAGTCGGTCGCGCAGACCCACAGGCGCAGGATGTCCGCGCCGGAATCCTTGATCACCTTCTGCGGCTCGACGGTGTTGCCGAGCGACTTCGACATCTTGCGGCCGTTCTCGTCGAGCGTGAAGCCGTGGGTCAGCACGATGTCATAAGGCGCGCGGCCGCGCGTGCCGGCGCTTTCCAGCAGCGACGAGTGGAACCAGCCGCGATGCTGGTCGCTGCCTTCGAGATACATCACGGTGTCGTTGCCGCCATCGACCTTGCGGACGATGTTGCCGAGCTGCGGGAAGTTCTGGCGGTCTTCCAGCACGAAGGCGTGCGTGGAGCCGGAATCGAACCAGACGTCGCAGATGTCGTCGACCTTCTTCCAGTTCTCGGACGCGCGGCTGCCAAGGAAGCGCTCGCGGGCGCCGTCCATGTACCAGGCGTCGGCGCCTTCCTCCATGAACGCCTCGGTGATGCGCTGGTTGACGACCTCGTCCTGCAGGATCTCGGCCGAGCCGTCGCTGTTCTCCCTCACGAACACGGCGATCGGCACGCCCCAGGCGCGCTGCCGCGAGATCACCCAGTCGGGACGGTTGGCGATCATGCCGTTGATGCGGTTCTCGCCGGCCGGCGGCACCCATTGCGTGACCGAGATCGCGTGCAGCGCGCGGGCGCGCAGCGTGTCGCCCTTCCTGGCGTGGCCGTTCTCGGCGATGTCCTTGTCCATCGCGATGAACCATTGCGGCGTGTTGCGGAAGATCACCGGCTTCTTGGAGCGCCAGGAGTGCGGATACTGGTGCTTGAGGCGGCCGCGCGCGAGCAGCCTGCCGGCCTCGATCAGCGCCTTGATCACGGCCTCGTTGGCATCGCCCTTCTCGCCCTTGTCGTTGAGCACGCGTTTGCCGGTGAAGCCCGGAGCCTGCGCGGTGTAGGCGCCGTTCTCGTCGACCGTATACGGGATCGCCGTCGGGATGCCGCGCGCATCGAGCTCGCGGGTGTTGGCCGTCCAGACGTCGAAGTCCTCGCGGCCGTGGCTCGGCGCGGTGTGCACGAAGCCGGTGCCGGTGTCGTCGGTGACATGCTCGCCGGCCAGCAGCGGCACGATGAATTCGTAGCCGCCACCGAAGCCGCGCAGCGGATGGGCGCATTCCACGGCGTCCAGCGTGTCGCCGGGAATATCGCGGACCTTCTCATAGGACGTGACGCGGGCCTGCTTGAACACCTCGGCGGCAAGCGCGTCGGCCAGGATCAGGAGATCGCCGGTCTTGGCCCAATTGTCCGCCGGCGCATCCGTCACCTTGTAGAGGCCATAGGCGATCTTCGGCGAAAACGAGATGGCGCGGTTGCCGGGCAGCGTCCACGGCGTGGTGGTCCAGATCACGACCGAGGCATTGGCCAGCGCGCCATGCGCCGGCGAGGTGACCGGGAATTTCACCCACACCATGTCGGAGGTGTAGTCCTCGTATTCGACCTCGGCTTCGGCAAGCGCGGTCTTCTCGACCACGCTCCACATCACCGGCTTCGAGCCGCGATAGAGCGTGCCGTTGGCCGCGAACTTCATCAGCTCGCGGGCGATCTGCGCCTCCGCCGGATAGCTCATCGTCTGGTAGGGATGATCCCAGTCGCCGATGATGCCGAGCCGCTTGAACTCCTCGCGCTGCACGTTGATCCAGTGCGTCGCATAGGCACGGCATTCCTTGCGGAACGCGACCATCGCCGCCGAGTCGCGGAAGTCGGGCTTCTGCTTGCCCTTGGAGCGGTAGTTCTCCTCCTCGATCTTCCATTCGATCGGCAGGCCGTGGCAGTCCCAGCCCGGCACGTAGTTGGAGTCGAAGCCGAGCATCTGCTGGCTCTTGGTCACGACGTCCTTGAGGATCTTGTTCAGCGCGTGCCCGATATGGATGTTGCCGTTGGCGTAGGGCGGGCCGTCATGCAGCACGAATTTGGCGCGGCCCTCGGCTTCCCGGCGGAGCTTGGTGTAGAGGCCGATATCGTTCCAGTATTTCAGGATTTCCGGCTCGCGCTGGGGCAGGCCGGCGCGCATCGGGAATTCCGTCTGCGGCAGGTAAAGGGTCTTGGAATAGTCCCTAACGTCAGTCTTTTGGGCGTCGGTCTTTTGCGGCTTGTCGGACATGAAAGCTCTGATTTGGCAGGTGCGGGCGCGGATACGCGATCAATCGCGGGTGAAACGGCGAAGTCCCGGTCTTGCGCCGAGCCTTCAGGCTCAGGCGGAAGCCGGGCCGCTAATCCGTATGATGCGCCGCGAAAACATGGGGTTTCCATAGCAGCCGGACGGGGAAATCGCAAAGCCCCGGGTGCTTGGGGTCAGTTTGATTGTGGCGAGGCTCCCCGCTGGTATGTTGAGTGTCGGCATCGCATATTAGGGCATGCAGACTGGTGAAACCTGTGAGATCAAGGCGTTCGGGAAGTGGGAGGTAATCGACCTTTCCCAAGCTCTGAAAATGCCCCGGGATCGGGTCTTGCGCTGCCGTGAATGCCAAGGCCGTGTCCGTGCGCGTGCAGCAGGAAGTGACGGCCAGGTTGCTCATTTTGAGCATTATGAGGCCAATCCGGGCTGCTACCTCGGTCACAACTTCGATGGCATCAAACGGAAACACCGGAAGCCTGAGGAATGACCCCCAAGCGCCCCAGAGACCCAACCAGCTCGTCAAGCGGATTATTGATATCGCTACCGGCGAGACGCGCGAACGTGACCCACGCCGGAGGAAGAGGGGAGAAACCCTGCTGCGGTGGAATTGGGCCGGAAGGGCGGGAAGGCGCTGCCGGAGCATGACTGCTAAGCGATGGAAAGAATTAGCAAAAAAGCGGCAGTTGGGCGTCGGACCGCGAAGAATAATTTTAGGAATAATTTTCTTCATTATTGTCGTGATCTGGCCTAAGCTGCCTCTAGAGAATCAACTCCGCTGGAGACAAGCGTGGAAACTGATATCGACGTCGTTATGGGTCGCATGGACCCATACCTCGACCGGATTGATGCGATCCTTCGTCACGGCCATCAGGTATACGAATCCTATCCGCCAGCAGTCGTCTTAGATCATGACGCCAGCACGCAGGCTCACTGTACCTTCAGGCATACTCTGGCTGAAGCGCATCGAGTGCTCGACGATCTGCCTAGCATTCGCCACATGGAAATTCGGGGCCAGAATCTGTGGCTGATCGAGCCCGCAAATGCAGTGATCAGGTTTAAGAAAACGGATGAAGATGGGATTTCGTCGAACTATCCAACACCTCAGGCAGTCGCCTTCGATGATGGCGATGAGTTGCCGGGATTGCCACAGAAGCCGACGCGCTTGACCGCCGGATATCTGTTGGACGCGACGGGGACGTCGTTTATGCGTTCGCAAATATCTCTGCCGACAAATAAGGGAGCGATGTGGTGCGCTGCGATTGTGCCTCTCGATCTGAGAGAGATGAGCGAGCAGGCATGGTATGAGGTCACCAGGCAGCGCCGCGCGTTTTAAATGATGCTGCAAGTTGAGCGTTTCAATCGCCACATGATGGCGCTCGCGAGAGAATCGCGGGGTATCACACAGTCTGAACTGTCCGCGCTGATGGACATCAGCCAAGGCACCGTTTCGAAGATTGAAGCTGGAGTAAACGAAGCGACTCCAGCTTTTGTCGAGGCTCTGTCGCGCACACTCCAGTACGAATCGGCGTTCTTCTTTGAACCGGGCCGTCCTTACGGGATGCCTCCATTTCATTATCGTAAACGGAAGAAGCTCGGCAAAAGGCCCCTTGAGCGCATGATAGGGGAAATGAACATCAGGCGTATTCACGTCTCGATCTTGCTGCGCTCGTTTGAGAGGAAGTCCAACTTATTCATTCCTGAAATCGACAGGGATGAATACCTGTCCGGATCACGCAAGCAATTCTCCGTTGAAGATGCCGCGCGCCATGTCCGTGAACTATGGATGCTGCCGGACGGCCCAATCGACAACGTCATCGGACTCATTGAGGAGCGAGGTGGCGTCGTGCTGCCTTGTAACTTCGAAAGCGACCTGATCGATGCGGTGAGTCAGCGCATAGATGGGCTTCCGGTCCTGTTCTTTGTCAATATGAACGCTCCGGCAGACCGGATTCGGCTGACCCTGTGCCACGAGTTGGGGCACATGATTTTGCACACGTCGTCACTGCTTGATGATGAGATTATGGAAGACGAGGCTGACCGCTTTGCTGGCGCTTTCTTGCTGCCCGCCAAGGAGATCAGACCGCAGCTTCAGAAATTCGATTTGCGGCAGATCGCGAACCTCAAGCGGCATTGGAAGGTTTCAATGGCGGCTATTGCGATGCGTGCTGACAGTCTGAAACTGATCAGCCCCTATCAAAAGAAGATGTTCTTCATTCAAATGGGGCAGCTTGGCTATCGCAAGGCTGAGCCTCATGAGCCTCCGAAGGAGTATCCCCGGGCGATCAATCGCATGATCGACTATCACATCAGCGTTCTGAAGTACTCGCCCGAACAACTGGCGAAAACGCTGTTCATCAGCGTCGATGAGTTTGCGCGGATGTACATGCCGCGCCAAGCGCCGGAGCCGGGAAAGGGGCGTCCGCAACTTCGCGTGATAAAGTAATGCCTGATGCTAAAAAGCCCGGCTGATTGGCCGGGCTTCACGCATGCTCATGCTCGCGCTGTTTTTTCTCAGCACGTCGCTTTTTGTCTTGCCTCAACTTGCGCAAGAGAGCGTCAGCCAGCTCTTGGTCCATTTTGTAGGTCTTACCGTGAGCCAGTTTGCTGCGGTAACTCGCTAGCGAGTCTGACCTTTTGGCGAGGGCCATTATCCTCTCCAGGATTCTCCCAATAACGTGCATCGCGGTACCGATCTTGTCAATCAGTCGCCCCGCAGAACCAATAGGTATGGCCGTCCTCATCGGTTCCCTCTCGATATAGGTAGTATCCGCAGCCTAAAACAGCCCTGGTTAGGAAATGGTGTTTCTCCATGGCCGCATCAGGCAATTCGGGATATGCGCAAGATCTGTAAACAAATCCGGGCCGGAATCTTTCCAAAATTGCTGCATAGCAGCGCGCGACCAGAGGAAGGATTTCCCGTCTGATGTGATCCGGCAAATACTGGCGAACGATATGGGCGTGCTGAGTGCTGAAAACCTCGCCATTTGAGGCTATTAGCTGCACTTCGAAGCCGAGTTCCATGAATTGGAAGCCGCCGCCGTAGCCGTGCGTACCCCGGCATATAATCGACGAGAGCGGCTCGCCGTCGTCGTCTTCGGCTAGGCCAACGACAACCAAGCAGTTGTATTGGTCGCCACCAACGACGATCTCCGCTTCTTGAGGATCGATTAAATGAATCACGCAGCCCCCCGGCGAGCGTGATCCTATCGGTCAGTACTCGCAAAAGGCGAGTCACGTTAACCAAGCCCTTTCTTTCAGGGGCGGTTTTCAAACTGACCCACTACGGGGTGCCTGCCATCCGGGCCGCGGGCGGCTAGCCCGGCCGCCGCCGGGCCGGATTTCCCGCCACGATCGCGCCGGGGGCGACGTTCCGTGTGACCACGCTGCCGGCCCCGACCAGGGCGCCGTCGCCGATCGTGATGCCGGGCAGAATGATGGCACCCCCGCCGATCCAGACGTCGCTGCCGATCCGGATCGGGCGGCCGAATTCCAGCCCGGCGCGGCGGGTTTCGGCATCGCGCGGGTGGTCGGCGGTATAGATCTGCACCGCGGGTCCGATCTGGGTCCGATCGCCGATCGCGACCTCGACGACGTCGAGGATGACGCAATTGAAGTTGAGGAACACGCCGTCGCCGAGGCTGATATTGCTGCCGTAATCGCAGAAGAACGGCGGGCGTATCACGGCATCCCTGCCGACCTTGCGGAAGCGCTCGCCGAGCAGCGCGTGCAACTCGGCCGCGGACGATGCGCCCGACGCATTGTAGCGTGCCATCCATTGTTCCGCCGCTGTATGCTCGGCGGCGAGCTCTGCATCCGGGCGATACAGCTCGCCCGCCAGCATTTTTTGCTTTTCAGTCCGGTTCAACCAATCACTCCGAGCTGCGGGAACGCGTCGGGCGCCGCGGCCAGCACCGCGCGCGCCTTGGCGCTGTCGTCATCCATCTGGCGTATCAACGCCTCGATGGTGTCGAATTTCAGCTCTTCGCGAATGAAACCGATGAATGCGACATCAAGGACCGCGTCGTACAGATCGCCCTTGAAGTCGAACAGGAACACCTCGAGCAGCGGCGCGCCGTTGTCGAAGGTCGGCCGGCGCCCGAAGCTTGCGACACCGTCGAACCGTTGCGAGCCCTTGCCGACCCGCACCGCGTAGATGCCGTGCTTCAAGCCGCAATGCTTGTCGAGGCGGATATTGGCGGTGGGGTAACCGAGATCTCGGCCGCGCTTCTCGCCGTGGACCACCTTGCCGGTGACGAACCACGGTCCGCCCAGCATCGTGGTCGCATCCGCGATCTCGCCTTCGGCGAGCGCCATGCGGATCGCGCTGGAGGAGACCGGGCGCTCCTCGATGTCGACATGGGCCTGCACATCGACCTCGATGCCGAGCCGCGGCGCTTCGCTGACCAGCAGGCTCGGCGAGCCGACCCGGCCCTTGCCGAAATGGAAGTCGTAGCCGACCGCGATCCCGCTGATGCCGAGCCGGCCGATCAGGTCATGGTGAATGAAATCCTGTGCCGTGGTACCGGCGCGCGCCTTGTCGAACGTCATGACGACGGCGCCCGCGAGGCCGGTGGCCGCGAGCAGCCGCAGCTTGTTGGTCTCGTCCGTGAGACGGAATTGCGGAGTGTTCGGGCTGAAGAAGCTGCGCGGATGCGGCTCGAAGGTCACGGCGAGCGCGGGCACGCCGCGCGCTCTGCCCATCGCAAGCGCCGCGCCGATCACGGCGCGGTGACCGAGATGGACGCCATCGAAATTCCCCATCGCGACCACGGCGCCTTTCGGAATGGCGCTTGTGGGGGTGTTGTCGCGGATAACGGTAAAGCCGGTGCTCATGAGCGGTATTCTTCAAGCATTCTTAAGCATGATTGGTGCGGGCCGGACCGTGACGCGGCGGCGGCGTGGAAGTCAAGGCTAACGAAAATCGCGTCAAATCCGTAACAATCCGGATTCAGCCGGTTAACGCGCTGTTTAACGGCTGCTGTTAGTCGTTGGCGGAAAGCTGCGTTCGTGCAGAAGCCAAGTTGCGTTTGTGTTTTGGGGGGAAAGATGGCGGTTGATTTGTCCATGCCGGTTCTGGTGGTTGATGATTACAGCACCATGATCCGCATCATCCGGAATCTTCTCAAGCAGCTTGGATTTGAAAATATCGACGATGCCTCCGACGGCTCCGCAGCGCTGAACAAGATGCGCGGCAAGAAGTATGGCCTGGTGATTTCCGACTGGAACATGGAGCCGATGACCGGCTACGACCTGCTCAAGGAAGTCCGCGCCGATCCCAATCTCGCGACCACGCCCTTCATCATGATCACGGCGGAATCCAAGACCGAGAACGTGATCGCGGCCAAGAAGGCCGGCGTGAACAACTACATCGTCAAGCCGTTCAATGCGGCCACGCTGAAGACCAAGATCGAGGCGGTGTTCCCGGACATGGCGACGGCATAACCGCCCGACATCGATCGCATCGGCTGAAATTCACGCATGCCCGGGCAGAAGCGCGTCTTCGCGCTAGATGTCCCGGGCATTTGCATTTGATCACGCTTCCCTTTACCCGCCCCGCTTGTGCAACACGAGGGGGAGGGCGGCTGCACGATTTCGGAATATTAGAAGAGTATCGCTGAGTTGCCCGACGTGTCAAGGCGACTGGTCGAACCCCGCGCGCCACGCGCTACTTTGCATGGGGTTGTTTTCGATATTTTGGCGGCGCGCCCCTTCACCTCGCCCCGCTTGCGGGGAGAGGTCGGATTGCATCGAGAGATGCAATCCGGGTGAGGGGGTGTCTCTCGGCATCCGGCGCCTGGGGAGGCAGCCGCTCACCCAACCCTCCAAGAGCTAGCTTCGCTCGTCTCGACCCGGTGAAGAACGGGGCGAGGGACAGCGTCGCTTGCCGCTACCACTTCAGCTCGCGCATCAGCGCGCGGGGCGGATGGCCGAACAATTCCTTGATCGAGGCCGCATCGAGCTGCTCGATGCCCTCGAACTGCTCGGAATGGATGCCACGCGTGACGAACAGGAGATCGATGCCGAAGCCAAGGGCGCCGGTGAGATCGGTGCGCACGGAATCGCCGATCGCGAGCACCCGGCTGAGCTCGGTCGGACGCCCGCGGCGCTCGGTCAGCGCCATGGCGCGCTCATAGATCGGCCGGTGCGGCTTGCCGTAGAAGATCACCTCGCCGCCGAGCTCGCGATAGAGTTCGGCGACCGCCCCGGCGCAATAGATCAGCCGGTCGCCGCGCTCGACCACGATATCGGGATTGGCGCAGACCAGCGTGAGCTTGCGCTCGAGCGCCTTCAGCAGCGTGTCGCGATAGTCTTCGGCCGACTCGGTCTCGTCGTCGAACAGGCCGGTGCAGATGATGTAGTCGGCCTGCTCCAGCGGTACCAGCGTGGCGTCGAGGCCGCGGTGGATCGAGCTGTCGCGCTCCGGGCCGATCCAGAAGATCTTCTGGCCGGGATGATCGGCGACGAAGTGGCGCGTCAGGTCGCCCGAGGAGACGATCGCATCATAGGTCTCGTCGGCGACGCCGAGCTTGCGCAGCTGGCGCTGCACGGAATCGGCCGGCCGCGGCGCGTTGGTGATCAGGATGACCGTGCCGCCCTGCTGGCGGAAGGTGTGCAGTGCCTCGCAGGCCTCGGGAAAGGACTCGAGCCCGTTGTGCACGACGCCCCAGATGTCCGACAGCACCACATCGACGCCGCCGACGAGGTCGCGCAGCTGCTCCACGAAACGCAGTGAGGTCATGATGCAAATTGCCGGCTAATTTGGACCGAGGGCGCGGCGCGCCAGCGCGGCGCTGCCGGTCGCGCGCGGCGGAGCTGCGGGGCTGGAGACAGGGGCTGAAGTGCTGGCGCCATTAAGATCCTGGGGGTTGGTCTGCGGAGCCTCGGCGGTAGCAGATGCCCCCTCCGGCCGCAACGGCCGCGGCGGCGCGAACAGGAACCCCTGGCCGAACCGGACATCGTAGTCGAGCAGATCGACCACCGAGCGTTCGCCCTCGATCCGTTCGGCGATCAGGTCGATGCCGTAGCGGCCGAGCAGGTCGGACAGATCGGACGGATGGATATCGGTGCTCGCGATCTGCCTGGCGTCGAGCAGCAGCGCCGCCGGCACCTTGATGAAGCGGACGCCGCGATCGGCGAGCTCGCGCGGCTCGAGGCGAAGGTCGCTGACATGGTCGATCGAGAACCGGTAGCCGCGCTGTGCCAGCGCCGCGAGGTTCTCGCTCTCGGTCCCGCCGAGATTGCGGAAGGTCGCCTGCTTGAACTCGAGCACGAAGGACGGCGCCAGCGCGCGGTTGGCCTCGAGGAAGTCGAGACACTGGGTGAAATGCGCCTGGTTGGACAGCGTCGCCGCCGAGACGTTGCAGAACACGCCGACATCCTTGCTGCGGATCATCAGGCGGCGCAGCACCTGGACGCAGCGAAGCATCACCATGTGATCGATGCGGCCGATCAGGCCGCCGGCCTCGGCCGCCTCGATGAAATCCTCGGCGGCCAGCACCTGGTCGCGCTCGTCGCGCAGCCGCGTCACCGCCTCGTAGTAGCGCACCTTGCGCTGCGGCAGCGTCACCATCGGCTGCAGGTAGATGTCGAGGCGGTTCTCGTCGATGGCCTGCTTGATCGCGCCGATCAGCTGGGTCTGGCTGCGCGAGACCTCCGGCGGAGCCGCAGGTGGCGGCGGAGGCGCAACCACGACGGTCGGCGCCGTCGCAACCCGTTGCAGCACATCGTCACGCGGGGACGCGACGGGCTGCATCGCCGGAGCCGCCGCCAGCAGATCCTCATGATGCGCGACGGATGCCGCGAGCTGCCGCACCAGTCCGCCGAGTTCGCTGATCTCGCCGGCCATGCCCTGCATCCGGTCGGCGCCGGTGGAGTTGGCCGAGGCGACGCGGCCTTCGACCGCGGCCAGCCGGCGGCCGAATTCGGCGACCTGGCGGGCAAGGTCGGCGGTGCCGCGCGACAGATCCGCGATCTGGCCGCCGACGTCGCTGCGGTCACGCAGCCGCATCGAGACCGCGTTGTAGAGGATCAGGCAGGTGAGGGCGGTGAGCGCCACGATCGCCGATTCCGATCCGCTGATGCCCGCCACCGAATACAGCACGAAGCCGAGCGAGGCTGCGACCAGCACCATGCAGATGGCGATGAAGATCGTCGAAATGCGAATCATGTCGCGCGCCCGCGCCCTCTGTCCGAACGTCCCCGGACCGCGACCTTAGCACCATTGTTGATTCGACGGGCCAGAGATCTTCGGAACCGGCTGGAACTGCACACGATTTTCGTTTCGCCGGGGTCGGGCTCCGTAAAGCGCCGGAGCCGGCGGCGGCACGCCGGTCAGAGGTCCGCGGCAGCGATCCAGAACACCTCGCCCTCGGAGTCCTCGGTGTCGAGCCAGAGCAGCGGCAGGTTCGGATAGGCGGCCTCGAGATTGTCGCGGCCGCGGCCGATCTCGCAGAGCAGCCCGCCCTGCGGGGTCAGATGTTGCCTCGCCTCATCGAGCAGGCGGCGGACGATGTCGAGCCCGTCGGCGCCGCCATCGAACGCGATCTTCGGCTCGGCACGGCACTCGCGCGGCAACGCCGCCATGCCTTCGGCGTCGACATAGGGCGGGTTCGAGATGATGAGATCGTATCTGCTGCCGCCGAGCGGCTTGAACAGGTCGCCGCGATGCAGCGTCAGGCGACCGTCGAGGCCGTGGTCGGCGACGTTGCGCGCGGCGACCTCGAGCGCATCCTTTGAAATATCGACGGCATCGACTGCGGCGTTGGGGAAATGCCGGGCGGCCAGGATCGCGAGGCAGCCGGAGCCGGTGCAGAGGTCGAGCACGCGTTCGACCTCCTCGGGATCGCCGAGCAGCGAGGTGCCGTCCTCGTCGCCGCCGAAATGCGAATCCAGCAATTCGCCGATGAAGGAGCGCGGCACGATTGTGCGCTCGTCGACATAGAACGGCAGGCCGCGCATATAGACCTTGTTGACGAGATAGGCGGCCGGCTTCCGCGTCGCGATCCGGCGCTCGATCAGGTCGAGGATCTGCTTGCCTTCGGCCACGGTGACGCGCGCGGTGGCGAAGTTCTCGAACTGGTCGGGATGCAGGTGCAGCGTTTCGCAGATCAGGAACGCGGCCTCGGCCACCGGATCGGTGGTGCCGTGCGCGAACACGAGCTTCGCCGCGTTGAAGCGGCTCGTCGCATAGCGCAGGAAATCAAACAGGGTCTGCAGCTCGCCGGCGCCGACTTTCGGCGCTTTCGGCACGGCGGGGCTGCGCCTGGCCGGCACTTTGCTGCGCTTGGCCATCAGGATTTGGTCCAGCGCGCGGCGGCCGCGTCGTCATGACCCTGCGCCTCGATCCAGCTCGCGCCGCGCGCGCTTTCCTCGCGCTTCCAGAACGGTGCGCTGGTCTTCAGATAGTCCATCAGGAACTCGGCGGCCTCGAACGCGGCCTGCCGGTGCGCCGAGGCGGTCACGACCAGCACGATGTTCTCGCCCGGCGCGATGCGGCCGAAGCGATGGATGATGGTGAGGCCCTGCAACGGCCAGCGCGCCAGCGCCTCGTCGGCGTGGCGTCCAATCTCGGCTTCCGCCATGCCCGGATAATGTTCGAGCGTCAGCGCCGCGATCGGCTCGCCCTGCTCGCTGCCGCGGCAGATGCCGCTGAAGCTGACGACCGCGCCGACATCGGTGCGGCCCCTGCTCAAGGCCGCGATCTCCTGCGCGACGTCGAAGTCGGCTTGCTGGATACGGATGGTCGCTGCGACGGTCATGTGGACTTCTTTGCTTGACGCGTTTTCTTCACGCGAACCGGTACCCACTTCGCTCGAAAACGCTATCCTAGCCGCCGGTCATTGGTGGAAAGAACGCGATCTCGCGGGCGCCGGAGATCGCCGCGTCCGATTTGACATGGGCGTGGTCGATCGCGGCGCGGATCACCGTCGGCTTCTCGAAGGCATAGGCGTAGGCATCGTCGCGCGCCGCAAGCCAGCCGATCAGGTCGCCGACGGTGCGCACCTCAGCCGGCGGCTCGACGATCTCTTCAGCCTTGCCGACGCGTTCACGCACCCATGCGAAATATTTCAGCTTCATCCCTCATCCTCCTTGATGAGGTGATGGATGCCGGCACGGAAGTAATCCCAGCCGGTGTAGATCGTGAAGATAGCCGACATCCAGAGCAGCACGATGCCGATCAGGGTGGTGGCCGGGAAGACCTGCTCGCCCGCTTCGCCGGCAATCAGAAAGCCGATCGCCACCAGCTGGATCGTCGTCTTCCATTTCGCCAGCTTGGTGACGGGAACGCTGACCCTGAGCCCTGCGAGATATTCGCGCAGGCCCGAGACCAGGATCTCGCGGCACAGGATCACGATCGCCGCCCACAGCGTCCAGCCATGGATCGAATTGTCGGCGGCCAGCATCAGAAGGCTGGAGGCGACCAGGAGCTTGTCGGCGATCGGATCGAGCATCCGGCCGAAGGCGGACTGCTGGTCCCAGATCCGGGCATAATAGCCGTCGAGATAGTCGGTGATTCCCGCCGCAATGAACACGGCCAGCGCCACCCAGCGCAGCCACAACGGGCCGTCCAGGATCGATTGCCAGTAGACGCAGCCGATCACCACCGGGATCGCGGCGATCCGGGCGTAGGTCAGGATATTCGGAAGGGACATGGTCTTGGTCTGTCCCCGGGTCGTGGCGATGTTCATCCGTTCTACCAATACCGCTGAAGCGAGAAGGTCAACCGTGCGGAGGCGTCAAGCGCGACCAGATTGCGCTGCATCGTCATAGCGCCTTAGCTCGTTGTTTAAGCATGATCTTTTCGGATAACTGCCTCACACTTTTCCGCATCATGCCCTAGATGCCCTGTCGCAGGCGACGCCCTGATGACTCGCCTTTGGTTTAACCCGGCTGGGCGTGGAAAAACTCGAAAATCTTGCGGGCACTCTCGGCGCTGACGCCGGGAACCTTGCCGAGGTCGGCGATCGAGGCCCGCTCGATCTCCTTGAGCGTTCCGAAGTGGTGCAGCAGGGCACGCTTGCGGGACGGGCCGATGCCCGGGATCTCCTGCAGTCCGGCCTCGCGGATGTCCTTCTTGCGCAGCTTGCGGTGCGAGCCGATCACGAAGCGGTGGGCCTCGTCGCGCAGCCGCTGGATGAAATAGAGCACCGGGTCCCGCGGCTCCAGCTTGATGGCCTCGCGGTCGGGCATGAACAGGGTTTCGCGCCCGGCATCGCGCTCCGGACCCTTGGCCACCGCCATCAGCGAGACCTCGGTCAGCCCGAGATTCTGGAAGATCTCCCGGACCGCGTTGAGCTGGCCGCGGCCGCCGTCGATGATGACGAGGTCGGGCCATTGCGGGAACGAATCGTCATCCGCTTTCGTCTTGGCTGCGGCCTCGCCCTCCGGCGGCTTCAGCAACCGCTTGAAGCGGCGTTCCAGCACCTCGCGCATCATTCCGTAATCGTCGCCCGGCGTCAGCCCTTCGGACTTGATGTTGAACTTGCGGTACTGGGTCTTCATGAACCCGTCGGGTCCCGCCACGATCATCGCGCCGACCGCGTTGGTGCCCTGGATGTGGCTGTTGTCGTAGACCTCGATCCGCTTGGGTGTGTGCGGCAGGCCGAGCGTCGAGACCATGCCCTCCAGCAGCCGGCTTTGCGTCGCGGTATCGGCGAGCTTGCGGCCGAGCGCCTCGCGCGCGTTGGTGAGCGCGTGGCCGATCAGCTCCTTCTTCTCGCCGCGCTTCGGCACGGAGACCTCGACCTTGGATCCGGCCTTGACCGACAGCGCGTCGGCGAGCAACGCGCTTTCCTCGATCTCGTGCGACAGCAGGATCAGCTTCGGCGGCGGCTTGTCGTCGTAGAATTGCGCGAGGAACGAGGACAGCACTTCTTCGGGCGTGAAGCTCTTCTCGGCCTTCGGGAAATAGGCGCGGTTGCCCCAGTTCTGGCCGGTGCGGAAGAAGAACACCTCGACGCAGGAGTAGCCGCCATCCTGGTGGATCGCGAACACATCGGCCTCTTCGACCGTGCGCGGATTGATGCCCTGCTGCGACTGGATTGCCGACAGCGCCGCGAGACGGTCGCGGTACAGCGCCGCGGTTTCGAACTCGAGCTCGCCGGAGGCCTTCTCCATCTCGGCCGCGAGCAGCTCCTTCACGGCGTGGCTGCGGCCGGAGAGGAATTCGGTCGCCTCGCGCACCAGTTCGCTGTAGCCGGGGAAGTCGATCTCGCGCGTGCAGGGGCCGGCGCAGCGCTTGATCTGATAGAGCAGGCAGGGCCGGCTGCGGCTTTCGAAGAAGCCGTCGGTGCAGGAGCGGATCAGAAACGCGCGCTGCAGCGCCGTGATGGTGCGGTTGACTGCGCCTGCGTTGGCGAACGGGCCGAAATAGCGCCCGGGCCGCGACTGCGCGCCGCGATGCTTGAGGATCTGCGGCGCCCAATGGTCGCCGGTGATCAGAATGTAGGGAAACGACTTGTCGTCGCGCAGCTGCACATTGAAGCGCGGACGGAGCTGCTTGATCAGATTGGCTTCGAGCAGCAGCGCCTCGGTCTCGGTCATGGTCGAGACGATCTCGACCTGCGTGGTCGCCGCGATCATGCGCAGGATCCGCGCCGGCAGCGGCGCGTTGGCCCGCGCGTAGGACGACAGCCGCTTTTTGACGTTCTTCGCCTTGCCGACATAGAGCACGTCGTTGGCGGCGTTGAGCATGCGGTAGACGCCGGGCGAGGTCGGGGCGAGGCGGACCGCGTTCTCGATCGCGGCATGCCCGACCGAGAGCGTGCCCTCGGCGACCGCCTCGGCGGCGTCCTCCGAAGTCTCGGGCAGGCGCGCCTCGTCCTCCTCCTCGGCGGCGGAGGTTTCGGGATCGACGTCGCTTGTATCGAGCGTCAGATCGTCCTGCGGCAGGTCGGACTTCGAACCGCGCCGTGGCTTGGGGGCAGCCTTGGAGTCAACCTTGGGGGCCGGCGTCGGGCGCTCGGGAGAATCGTGAACCATGGGCCGTAAACTAAGTGCTTGGGCGAGCGGTCGCCAGCGTTGACGGCACCTACAAAAAGCACCTCGATTGCAGGAGGTTACCGGCCCCGCACGGGCGCCGGGAAGGGGTGCGTAACACCTTGTTAAGACTGATGAGCGGGCCGGTAACCGGGCTTAACAGCCCTTTAACTTAAAACTCTCGATAAACCTTAGCGAAAAAAGTGGAATTCCGTAACCACGCCGGCCCTCGCCGGCGGGCTGCGGCAGTTGCGTTCTGGAGAGTACCAATGACCCGGTTTGTTGCGCGTGCGCTGGCACTGATCGTTGCAGGCTGGACGACCTCGGCCGCGTCGGCCGACCTCAATTACGGATCGCCCTATACCGTCTATCAGCCGCTCAATGCCTATAGCTGGGCCGGCCCCTATCTCGGCGGCAATGTCGGCTATGGCTGGGGCTCGGTGGAGAACAACCCGACCAAGCCGTCCGGTTTCGTCGGCGGTGTACAGGCCGGCTACAACTTCCAGAACGGCTCCCCCTGGGTGTTCGGTATCGAGGCCGATATCCAGGGCACCACAGCCGACGACCGGTTCGCGCCGTGGAAGTTCTCCAACCCGTGGTTCGGCACGGTGCGCGGCCGCGCCGGCTATGCGGTCAATAACGTGCTGTTCTACGCGACCGGCGGTCTCGCCTTCGGCGAACTGCGCGGCGAGACGTTCGGCATCACGGAGAGCCACACCAATGCGGGCTTCACCGTCGGTGCCGGCGCCGAAATGGGCTTTGCCCCGCACTGGAGCGCCAAGATCGAGTATCTCTACGTCGACCTTGCCAACAGCAATTTCACGATCACCGGTGGTGTGTCGAACGGCTACAGCTTCAGCCTGGTTCGCGCCGGCATCAACTATCACTTCTGAGAACAAGAAAACGTCAACCATCAACTCCCGGCCGCGCCTTGCGCGGCCGGGTTTTTCTTTGTGTTGATGATCTCAACGTCGCGCATGCGACATGCATGCCGCGGCGTGCGCGAATCCAATCGGTGGGCCGCACGTGTGGGATATGCGGCTCCGCCGGTCGCGTCCGCATCATGCAGGTGGTCATCCAGCGAGCGCCAGCCACGCGCTCGGCAGCCAACTCACACGCAACGCCTCATTCGGTGTTCATTCCGAGCCGCGCATCGCGAGCGCTCGTCATGAGACCACCAGGTTGACCGCCTTCGGGCCCTTGCCCTTCTTGTCGGGCTCAACCTCGAACGTAATGCGTTGTCCTTCAGTCAGGTCCTTCAATCCTGCACGCTCGACAGCTGTGATGTGAACGAACACATCGCGGCCGCCATCATCAGGCTTGATGAAGCCGTAGCCACGCTCTCCGTTGAAGAACTTGACTGTCCCAGTCATGGCCATCGGGAAACTCCTCCCCCGTATTGCTCCACCGCTACGCGCACGCCGCGTAGCGGTTGACCGACATTCGCTTGTCGGAAGCTTGGCCACCTGAACAGGCCGGCGTCACGCCGCCGGTCTGCCTGGATTTATTTCGGCCTTGTCACTCCGCCGCAACCATTCGCGGAAGCGGAACGTAAAGCCAGTCGTAACAGGATGAGCATAATACGGTTCCGCGCAAATTGCCTATGCTCAAAATTGAACTTTTCGGTAGGAGGTTGTCGATCATGGTTTAGGCGTCTCGAGTCTGAAGCGTCCCGCGCCGCCTTGACCGAGCGGCTTCTCGAGTTCGGGCAGGATGATCTTCAACTCATTCGCCAGCGTCCACGGCGGATTCACCAGCAAAAGCCCTGTGGAAACGAGGCCTGCGCCTGCTTCTTGCGGTGCCACACTGAATTCCAATCGCAGGCATTTGCCGGCGGGCCGGCTGCTTGCTGCTGCAGCAGCCACACTGCGCGTTAGCTCATCGGTGGCTCTCCGGGTTTTTACGGGGTACCACAAAAGATACGAGCCGGTCGGCCACTTCGCGTACGCTTCCGTGAAAGCACTGGCCAGCCGCTCGAACTCGTCCTTCGCTTCGAACGGCGGATCGATCAGCACCAGGCCGCGCCGTTCGTTCGGCGGCACGAATGCGGGCAGCGCCATCCAGCCGTCGAGATCGACGACGCGCGCTTGCGCGTCGCGTCGCAGCGCGTCGATCAGTTGTTTGCGCGCCGTCGGTTCGATCTCGCAGGCGGTGAGGCGATCTTGCGGACGCAGCAGCGCCCGCGCGATCAACGGCGAACCAGGATAGGCTTTCAGCTCGCCTTTCGGATTGAATGCTCTGACGATGTCGAGATAGGGCGCGATCAGCGGCAATGCCTGGTCGGAGAGCCGCGCCTGCATCAGCCGCGCGATGCCGGTGAGCCATTCGCCGCCGCGCTGCGCTTCGCTCGACGTCAAATCATAGAGACCGGCGCCGGCATGGGTGTCGATGACGCGGAACGGCGCCGGCTTGTCCTGCAGATAGGTGAGCATGCGCACCAGCACGATGTGCTTGATGACGTCGGCAAAGCTGCCGGCATGAAAGGCGTGACGGTAGTTCATGTGATGATCGTGCTGCGCTCCCAAAGGGTGCGCATGTTGTACTCGTCATGCCCGGGCTTGTCCCGGCCTTCGCTAAAGCTTCGGCGGGGGTAACGTCCGAGCTCGGCGAAGCCTTGGCGTAGCCGGCTCCCGGGCATCTGCGCCTTATCTTGCTTGTTTCGCGATGGCGCAGGTGGCCGGGACATGCGGCGCGACAACGCGCAGCGCGGGTCTGCCGGCCATGACCCAGAGTTTCAGCCGCCGCGAACCGGCGGCATCAGCACCTGATCGCGGCGGCAGGCGCGGCGGTCGATTTCCTCGCAGGAGCGGAATTGCAGATCCTTGCTGAGGCAGATCCGCACCTCGCTGAGCCGCTTGCTGTCGCAGGTCACCGAGATCGCGGAGTTGCTGAGGCCCGGATTGACCTTGATGAATGCCGTCTCCAGCTCGTCGGGCGCGACCGTCTTCGGCTCCGACAATTGCAGGAATTCCTCGGGGATCTTCACCGTGGCGCGGGCCTTGCGGATGGCTTCGAAATAGGCGCGCTCGCCGAGACCGGAGCAGGTGCCGTGCTTGTCCCACTCGTTGTAGATCAGCCCGGGCGCCGGCATCAGGTCGAGCATCGAGCTCATGATGCTGCGGGCGAGTCGCGGCGAAGGCCGCTGGCAGTATTCCGGAAAGCCCCGCTCATATCGCGGCCACAGGCCGTGCACCACGAAGGAATAGGGCCGTCCGCCGCATTGCGCCTGCGTGCCGCGGCCGTTGTTGCCGCGCTCGCTCGCCGCCTCGCAGAACGAGGGCGACCACGACAGCGACAGCACATAGAAATCGAACTCACCGGGCGCATTCTGGCGGCGATCCTGGGCCGACGCCCCGACCGCACCGCACAGAATAATGGCAACCGAAATCAAAAATCGGGAAATCGTGTCCAACCGAGGCATCAAAACGCTCCCTCACTCGACCGCCCAGAGCCTAGCAGGTCGCGAGAACATTTCAAGAACAAAAAGCCGCCGTCCAAATGGCGGCGGCTCCTGCTTTAGCAATCTGGTCGGAGATCAGGGCCGCGCGGCCTTGCAGGACGGGTTATAGGTCCAGTTGCGGTCGAGCCCCGCGACGCACCATTCGACGCCCTGATTGATGCTGGCAAAGCCGCCGTCCTCGATGATCGAATAGTGCACCTTGCGCACTTTGCCGTCGCTCAGCATCGCCTCGCCCGTGCAATAACGGCGCGGGATATTGTCGGACTGCCAGGGGCGGAAGGCGGTTTCGTGAATCCCGTTGAAGCCGGTGATCACGAGCGGCGAATTCCAGAAGGTGGCTTCCTTTTCCTGGAATTGCGTGCTGATGACCGTCAGGGCCTTCTCGCATGAGGCCACATTGCCGTCATAGCGCGGGCCGGACAGCCAGAAGTTCATTTCGAGCGGATTGGCGGCCTGGGCCGTACCCCCGAAAGCCAGCAGGCCGACCACGAGTGCGGCGCCGAGGCCGAGCTTGCGGCCGAGTTTATTGCGGGAGTTGAACAGGTTGCGCATGGGAATCCACCCGATTATCCGATGCCGCGGACGGTGCCGCGAAGCCCCGGCAAGGTCAAGTGCAGGGCGGCAACACCTGCGGAGAAGTCCACTTTGGGGAGCCGGCTCGTTCTTTTCACGGTCGCCGGCGCACTCTATGTTGGCTCGAAGCGAAATGGAGTCTGCGATGCGAAGGAAATTGGCCGCGTGCCTGGTTGCCGTTTGCGGGATGCTGGCCGTTGTGCCGGCGCGGGCGGATTGGATGCAGCCGGTACCGCCGTTCAAGGGCAATGATACCGGCGGTATCATCGCCTATACGCTGGCGACCCAGAGCGACGCCCGGCAACTCGCAGTCGATCACTGCGCCTCCTACGGCAAGGTGGTTAAGTTCCTTGCGATGCAGAACTATCCGGGCGGCTACATCTCTTTCGCCTGTCGCTGGGTGCCCTATGGCGCAGCCCAGAGGCCGCTGCGCACGCTCTACTGAGCGCGCACCGGATCTTTCGATCGTTCAGCCGGGAGCCGACCGCATGACCCGACAGCTTGCCTTGCTTGGTTCGGCTGTGTGCCTTGTCCTGTCCGCTGGCGCCGCAAGTGCCGTCGACCTGCCGATCCGCAAGGCCGGTCTGTGGGAGATGAAGATGGTGCGCACCGGCGGGCCGATGCCCGAAATCACCATGCAGCACTGCACCGACGAGACCACCGACAAGGAGATGAGCGCGGCGGCCTCGCCGATGGCCAAGGAAGTCTGCTCGAAGCAGGATATCAAGAAGACCGCGACCGGCTATGTCAGCGACAGCGTCTGCAGCGTCGCCGGCATGACGATGCAGAGCCATGCCGAGATCGTCGGCGATTTCAATTCCGCCTACACGGTGAAGAGCACCTCGCATGCCGAGGGCGGCGCGGCCGGCTCGCGCGACACCACGATGACCATCGAGGCGAAATGGCTCGGCGCCTGCAAGAGCGACCAGAAGGCCGGCGACATCATCATGCCCGGCGGCATGAAGATGAACGTCAAGGACATGGAAAAGCTGAAGGGCCTCATGCCCAAGCAGAAGTAGCGCGCAGCGCATCCGGCTGTTGCCGGGCGCCCGAATGCATCGCCTCGCATGCTGAGAGGCTGCGCAGCTTGCACCACCATCACTTCGAGTAGCTCGCGACAAAATTGCAAAGCAATCTTGCGCTGAGGCGATGTGAAATCCATCCGATCCCTCCCCGTCATCTCCGCGCAAAGGCGAAGCCTTTGCGCGGAGATGACGGTTCACCGCGTTCGTGCGCTCCTTGGCGCGCGATGACGTCGACGGATGCAACATCATCGAATGATCGCCGCGTGCTCCCGCGTTCGAGACTCTCTGCGAGAGACGACGCGCATCGCATTCGCATTCGTTGTGTCGAAAGCCTGACGCGCCAACATGTCGTTTTGAATCGTTCCAGCGTTGCGCATCTTGAATCACTCCAGTGTTGCGCTTCGTTTCTGCTTCCATCGATTCTATTTTGCGCGTGTGGAATTTCGATCATCCCGCCGATAGAAGTCCGCCCCAATCGATGCCGGCCTTGTCGCAAACGCGGCTCGATCGATGTCGGCGTGAGGCAATGTGGGGATTTGTTCGGTGGGAATGGCTTCGTTGCGGAGCAAGCGCGGCTTGCTCGCATCAACGGCTGCGATCAATGCGGCGCTACTCGGTTCGGTCATACTTGTGCCAATGGGTGCAGACGTCGCCAGCGCTCAGGCGCAGATAAGTCCTCCGCAGAGCAATGTCAGCGAACTTCCCGCAGTGACGGTGGATGAACCTGGCGCCGCAAGGAAGCGCGGTGCCGTCGTTTCAAGCCAGAACACCAGGACTTCGCGCGCGGTCGCGGCGAACCGGCGCCGCAGTGCCGCGGCGCCCGCCCGGAGCCAGGCTCCGCGGTCGCAAGGCACAGGAGGCGCGATCGGTACGACCACGGGGTACGTCGCAACCGCGAGCACGGCCGGCACCAAGACCAGCACAGCGCTGATCGAAACGCCGCAGTCGCTCTCGGTCGTGACGCAAAAGGAGCTAAGGGATCGCAACGTTCAGACGCTCAAGGACGCCGTCAGCTACACGCCCGGCGTGACGACCACGGCGTTCGGCTATGATCCAAGGTTCGATAGTTTCTACATCCGTGGCTTCGACGCGACCTATACAGGGATCTATCGCGACGGCCTGCGCCAGGGCGGCGGCAACTTCGCAATTCCCAAGATCGAACCTTACGGTCTCGACAGCGTGTCGATCCTCCGCGGACCAGCCTCGGGCCTCTATGGCCTCGGCTCTCCGGGAGGCATCGTGGATGTCACGACCAAGCGGCCGCCGTTGACGGCATTCGGTGAGGTGCAGCTGCAGGGCGGCACCTACGACCGTTACCAGGGCAGTTTCGATGTCGGTGGTCCGGTGCCCGGCAGCGATCAGCTGTACTACCGGCTGACGGGCCTGCTTCGCGACGCAAAGACCTGGTACCCCGGCAACGACGACGATCGCGCCTATATCGCGCCGGCGCTGACCTGGCGGCCGGACGCCGACACGTCCTTCACCATCCTCAGCGAATATCAAAAGAGCCGAACCGCCGCCAGCATCGGCAATTTTCGCACGCCTGACGGACAGTTGATCAACATCTATTCGAATGATCCGGCGTTCAGCGCCATGGATCAGAAGCAATATCGCATCGGCTACGCGTTCGAGCACAATGTCGACGACGTGTGGACGGTGCGGCAGAACTTCCGCTTCTATCAGGTCGACGTCGACGCGAAATACACCCAAATCGATTCAATCGACAGCAGCACCAATCTGGCGTCGCGGTCCGCGTGGCGGATCCTGGACAGCTTCAACACGGTGACGCTCGACAATCAGGCCGAGGCCAAGTTCATGCTCGGCGCGATCAAGAATACCGTGCTGTTCGGCGTCGACTACGGTCACTCCTACTACAACGACAAGATCGGTTACGGCCCGGCGCCCGATCTCAATCTCCTGACCATGAACTACGGCGCCCAGGCCATCGCGACGCCGGCATTCTCGATCTTCAACAAGCAGTCGACCGACGAGGTCGGTGTCTATGCGCAGGAGCAGGCCAAGCTCGGAGGCTTTATTCTGACGCTCAACGGCCGCCAGAGCTGGGTGTCGCAGACCACGACCGCGGGTCTCGACGGCGTGCCGTCAACGCAGAAGGCGACCGCCTTCACGGGCCGTGCGGGCCTGAGCTACGTCTTCGACAACGGCATTGCGCCCTATATCAGCTACGCGACGGCATTCGCCCCGCAGGTCGGCGTCGACGCATCCGGATTGCCGTTCAGGCCGACCACCGGCGAGCAGAAGGAAGTGGGCATCAAGTACCAGATGCCGAACGTTCCGGTGCTGTTGACCGCCGCGGTGTTCGACATCACGCAGGACAATGTGCTGCGTACCGATCCGAACAACATGGCATTCCAGGCAGCGACCGGGCAGGTCGAATCCAAGGGTGTGGAGCTCGAGGCGAAGCTCGCGCTCAAGCAGGGATTTGATCTCACCGCCGCCTACACCCATCTCAACGTCGTGATCACGCAGGGCAATCCCAATACGACCGGCAATGAACTCTCCGGCATTCCGAGGAATTCCTTCGCCGCCTTCGGCAAATATACGTTCCAGTCCGGCGTGCCCGTCGAAGGCCTCGGGCTTGGTCTCGGCGTGCGCTATATCGGGACGAACTTCGGTAACGACCAGAACACGTTCCAGAACGCTGCGACGACGTTGTTCGATGCGGCGATCGATTACGATCTGGGCAAGCTGGACCGGCGCTTCCTCGGCGCCACGATGCGCGTCAACGCGACCAATCTGTTCGATACGCACTACCAGACCTGCCAGTCCGGCTACTGTTATGCCGGCGAACGGCGGCAGGTCATCGGCACCTTGTCCTACCGCTGGTAGGTTACACCGGCACCCGCACGACGGCGCGCAGGCCGCCCATCGGACTTTCGCTGAGCATGATGTCTCCGCCATGCGAGCGGGCGATGTCGCGGGCGATCGCAAGCCCGAGCCCGGTGCCGCCTTCGTCCTGGTTGCGGGCATCGTCGAGCCGCAGGAACGGCTTGAACACTTCCTCGCGCATGTCGGCGGGGATGCCCGGCCCGTCGTCGTCGACCGTGACGTTGAGATAGCGATGGTCGCGATGGCCGGTGATCGAGATCGTGTTGGCGTGGCGCGCTGCATTGGAGACGAGATTGGCGAGACAGCGCTTGAACGAGGCCGGCTTCACCGTGACGACGGGCAGGCCGTGGAATGCAACGGTTGCGGTGTGGCCGTGGCGCTCGGCGTCGCTGCGCAATTCCTCCAGCGCCAACGCCATGTCGGTCGGCTGCGCGACCTCGCCGGAATCGCCGCGCGCGAAGGCAAGGTAGTCCTCCAGCATCATCGACATCTCGTCGACGTCCTTGCGCATCGCGTCGATCTCGGGGCCTTCGCCGATCAGGGCAAGCTCGAGCTTGAACCGGGTCAGGATGGTGCGCAGATCATGCGATACACCGGCGAGCATCGCGGTGCGCTGCTCGATCGAACGTTCGACGCGCGCCTTCATCTCGATGAAGGCCTGCGCCGCGCGCCGCACCTCGCGCGCGCCGCGTGGCCGGAAGTTCGGCGCCTCGCGGCCCTTGCCGAAACTTTCGGCGGCGTCGGCGAGCCGCAGGATCGGCTTGATCTGGTTGCGCAGGAACAGCACGGCGACGATCAGGAGGATCGTCGAGGTGCCGAGCATCCAGAAGATGAAGATCTCCGAATTGGAGGCGTAGGCCGCGCTGCGCTGGGCGAAGATCCGCATCACCGAATCGTCGAGCTGCACGCGGATCTCGACCAAATTGGATTTACCGACGGTGTCGATCCAGAACGGGCGGCTGATCTGGCGGCCGAGCTGCACCGACAGCGTCTGGTCGAGCAGCGAGAAGAACGGCTTCGGCCCCGGCGGCGGCATGTCGCCGGCGGGAAGGAAGTCGACCACCAGCTGCAGTTTCTGGGCGATGCGGCGAAGCTGCGCGCGGTCCTTGTCCTGCGGGTAGCTCTTGTAGACGTCGATCAGCGCGGCGATATCGGACACCACCGCGGCCGACAGGCGCCGCGTCACCGTGTTCCAGTGCCGCTCCATGAACACGAACGCCACCACGGTCTGCAGGATCACCATCGGCACGATCATGATCAGCAGCGCGCGCGCATAGAGGCCGGTCGGCATCCAGCTCTTGAACGCATTGCCCATCCAGCCGTTCGCCTTCGAGACGCGCTGCGAGGCGTTGCGGATCAGGGTCAGGCCGGAGTCGAGCGTGCTCATGTTCGATACTTATAGAGCGATGGGATTTCGTAGCCCGGATGAGCGAAGCGATATCCGGGGCTTGCCAACCCCGCATATCGCTTCGCTCATGCGGGCTACTTTCTGGGTCATGCTCAGGGCGAAGCCACCAGGCGATAGCCGATGCCGCGCACCGCCTGCAGAAACAGCGGATTGGCAGGATCGTGCTCGATCTTGCGGCGCAGGCGGTTGATCTGCACGTCGACCGCGCGTTCGTTGACGGTGCCGCCGGAGGTCAACTCGGCGCGCGGCACGGTCTCGCCGGGCGCGCTGGCGAGGATGCGCAGCATCTCGCGCTCGCGATCGGTGAGGTGGATGATCTCCTCGCCCTGACGCAGTTCGCTGCGCTCGATGTGGAAAATATAGGGGCCGAACGCGATCTGCTCGACGACCGCGACCTGCGGCGGCGCGGTGCGCTTGAGGATATTGCCGATCCGGAGTACCAGCTCGCGCGGCTCGAATGGCTTGGCGACATAATCGTCGGCGCCGATCTGCAGGCCCTCGATGCGGGCTTCCGCCTCGTGGCGGGCGGTCAGCATGATGATCGGCACCGTCGAGGAGCTGCGGATGAAGCGGGCGAGGTCGAAGCCGTTCTCGCCGGGCATCATCACGTCGAGGATCAGCAGGTCGAAATGCAGCCCGAGCAGCTTGGCGCGCGCATCGGTGGCGCTCATTGCCGTCGTGACCCGGTAGCCTTCGCCGGAGAGAAAGCGCGACAACAGGTCGCGAATGCGGCGGTCGTCGTCGACCAGCAGAAGATGCGGCGCGTCGTCGGCCGGCTCGACCGGCGCGCGCATCATGGTTGCAGCCTGCACCAGCTCACTCCCTCGTTTTCCTGCCGCCGCCGAAGATCGCTTCGAGCACCTTGTCGGGATCGTCGCGGTCGATCATCGCGCGGAGGAATTGGCGAACCGTCTCGACGCCGGCCGGATCGATGCCGGCGACCGCGCGGTTGATGCGGTCGGTCTGCAGCCCCGCGAGCTTGGCGACCAGCGCTTCGCCCTTCGGTGTGGCGTAGAGCAGGCGCTGCCGGCGGTCGTTGTTGCCGGTCTTCTGCACGATATAGCCCTCGTCCAGGAGCTGCTTGAGCACGCGCCCGAGCGACTGCTTGGTGATGCGCAGGACGTCGAGCAGGTCGGCGACCTTCAGCCCCGGATAGCGGGTAACGAAGTGGATGACGCGGTGGTGGGCGCGGCCGAAGCCGAACGCCTCCAGCTCCTGGTCGGCATCGCCGACAAAGTCGCGGTAGGCGAAGAACAACAGCTCGATGATATCCCAGCGCAGGTCGCGCGCCCCCGCCGCCGGGGCGTTGTCGTCTCCCTGCGAATCGGGCTTGGCAGCCATGCCTGAGAAATTTATGTCAGTCATATTGACGTATCTTGGGTTCAATGTTACAAAACTGCCTGTCACGACGAAACATTAGGTCGTTTTGTCCTCGACAGCGTTTCAGGCGGCCTGAACGAGCCTGCGAGGCGGTTTGGGCCGCAAATTGGACTACCGTGCGATTGTCGAGCGGCATTTCGGCAAACATACTGGACTTCAGCATTCCGCAAAAGCATGTCTAAACGGCATGTTGGCGATGGAAGCCGGCGGCGTGGCCGGCGGTGGTGAAGTTCGGGCCAGCCGAGCCTGATGGCTCCGGGGGAAACAGGCCGGCGCCGGGTATCGCGCCGGTTCCGACAGCGGAAAGCAAGAAAAATGACTTTGAAATTTGACATCCAGCCTTCGCCGAATGCGACGTCCGACAAGGATCGCGCGGCGAAGCTCGTGGACCCCGGCTTCGGCCGGGTCTTTACCGATCACATGGCGATCGTCCGCTACAGCCAGGGCAAGGGCTGGCACAGCGCCCGCGTCGAGGCCCGCGCGAATTTTCCGCTCGATCCGGCCGGCGCGGTGCTGCACTACGCCCAGGAAATTTTCGAAGGCCTCAAGGCCTACAAGCGCGACGACGGCGGCGTGAACCTGTTTCGGCCGGACGCCAATGCCCGCCGCTTCCATGATTCGGCCGAGCGCATGGCGATGGCGCCGTTGCCCGAGAATTTGTTCATCGATGCAGTCGAGCAGCTGGTGCGGATCGATCGCGCCTGGATCCCGGGCGGCGAGGGCAGTCTCTATCTGCGGCCCTTCATGATCGCGAGCGAGGTCTTCCTCGGCGTGAAGCCGTCGGCCGAATACATCTTCTCGGTCATCGCCTCGCCGGTCGGCTCCTATTTCAAGGGCGGCCCTGCGCCGGTGTCGATCTGGGTGTCGGAGAATTACACGCGCGCCGCGATCGGCGGCACCGGCGCCGTCAAGTGCGGCGGCAACTACGCCGCCAGCCTGCGCGCGCAGGCCGAGGCGATCGAACGGGGCTGCGACCAGGTCGTGTTCCTCGATGCGGTCGAGCGCCGCTACATCGAGGAGCTCGGCGGCATGAACGTGTTCTTCGCATTCGACGACGGCTCGCTGCTGACGCCGCCGCTCGGCACCATCCTGCCCGGCATCACCCGCGACTCGATCATCGCGCTTGCCAAGGATGCCGGCACGCGCGTGCGCGAGGAGCCCTATACGATCCAGCAATGGCGCGCTGACGCCGCCAGCGGCAAGCTGAAGGAGGCGTTCGCCTGCGGCACCGCGGCCGTCATTTCGCCGATCGGCAAGGTGTGCTCGGCGAGCGGCGACTTCCAGATCAGCGGCGGCGTGGCCGGCCCGGTCGCCATGGGCCTGCGCAAGAAGCTGGTCGACATCCAGTACGGTCGCACCAACGACCCGCATAACTGGATCAGGAACGTCGCCTGACTGGCGGTTTGGCGGACGTAAGGTAGGCACGCTCTCCGACTCCCTCGCCCCGCGCTTGCGGGGAGAGGGTGGGGTGAGGGGCTTCCTCTACATTGGGGCTCGCGGAGAGTCCCCCTCACCCGGAATTCAAGCTACGCTTGAATTCCGACCTCTCCCCGCAAGCGGGGCGAGGTAAGAGCGGCCGGATACCTTGCTCCGCGCCGCCTCGGCTGGTAACCCGGCGTTCTATTTGTAAGCTACCGCGGCTTACAGACCTTGCAGCGCATGACATGGCCGAGAAACCCAAGAAACCCCAGAAACTGAAGGCGCGCCTGCCGCGCGGGCTGGAAGATCGCGGCCCGGCCGCGATCAATGCCACGCGGGCGATGGTCGAGAAGATCCGCGCCGTCTACGAGCTCTACGGCTTCGAGCCGGTGGAGACGCCGGCGATGGAATACACCGACGCGCTCGGCAAGTTCCTGCCCGACCAGGACCGTCCCAACGAGGGCGTGTTCTCGTTCCAGGACGATGACGAGCAGTGGATCTCGCTGCGCTACGACCTCACCGCGCCGCTGGCGCGCTACGTCGCGGAAAACTTCGACGCGCTGCCGAAGCCTTATCGGTCGTATCGGTTTGGCTATGTCTTCCGCAACGAGAAGCCCGGTCCCGGCCGCTTCCGCCAGTTCATGCAGTTCGACGCCGACACGGTCGGCTCGGCGACGCCGGCGGCCGACGCCGAGATTTGCATGATGGCGGCCGACACGATGGAAGCGCTCGGCATTCCGCGCGGCTCCTATGTCGTGAAGGTGAACAACCGCAAGGTGCTCGACGGCGTGCTCGAGGCGATCGGCCTCGGCGGTGAGGAGAATGCGGGCCGCCGTCTCACGGTGCTGCGCGCGATCGACAAGCTGGACAAATTTCCCGCCGACGAGGTTCGCAAGCTGCTTGGTCCCGGACGATGGGATGGCGGCGAAGAAGGCAAGGGCGACTTTACCAAGGGCGCCGACCTGAGCCCCGCGGATGCCGATATCGTCCTGGCCGTCACGCAGCAGCGCGACGATTGGCGAGAGGCGATTGCTGCGGCGGAGACCTATCTGGCGAAGAGCGAAGTTGGTCAGGCCGGCGTGAGCGAGCTCGAGGAGATCGCCAAGCTGGTCGCGGCGTCCGGCTATGGCGCGGATCGCATCCGCATCGATCCCACCGTTGTTCGCGGCCTCGAATACTACACCGGCCCGGTCTACGAGGTTGAGCTGCTGCTCGACACCAAGGACGAGAAGGGGCGCCCGGTGCGATTCGGCTCGGTCGGTGGCGGTGGCCGCTATGACGGCCTGGTCTCGCGCTTCCGCGGCGAGCCGGTGCCGGCAACGGGCTTCTCGATCGGGGTGTCGCGCCTGCAGGCGGCGCTGACGATGCTCGGCGAGCTCGACACGCGGGCCGAGTTCGGCCCTGTCGTCGTCACCGTGTTCGACCGCGATCGTGTCGCCGACTACCAGAAGATGGTCGCGCAGTTGCGCCAGGCCGGCATCCGCGCCGAGCTCTATCTCGGCAATCCGAAGAACATGGGCAACCAGCTCAAATATGCCGATCGCCGCAACTCGCCCTGCGTGATCATCCAGGGCTCGGACGAGAAGGCGCGCGGCGAGGTGCAGATCAAGGATTTGATCGAAGGCGCCAAGGCCGCAGCTGCGATCGCCTCCAACCAGGAATGGCGTGAGACGCGTCCGGCGCAGTTCTCCTGCGCGGAGGCCGATCTGGTCGTCAGGGTCCGCGAGGTCCTGGCGCGGCATGACGTGGCGTGGGGATAGCCATTCGCTTGTGACGTCATGCCCGGCCTTGTGCCGGGCATCCACCTCTTGTTTGATGCGCGGCGACGTGAATGACCGGGAGGAGCCCGGCCATGGCGACAACAAGAGGGAGAGCAACAATGCCTGAGATCACCGTGAGCATGGCCGCCGGCCGCACCGACGAGCAGAAGCTCGGCATGATGCGCGACATCACCCAGGCGCTGGTGAAGAATCTCGGCGTCGATGCCGACGCGGTCGTGATCCAGATCAACGAAGCGCCGCTGCATCACAAGATGAAGGGCGGCAAGTCGTTCGTCGAGCGCGCGGCTGCGGCGAAGAAGTGACGCGCGAAAGCGCGTCATCGCGGGGCGCGCATTAGCGCGAGCCGGGGATCTCGATCAAAATCTCCAGATTCCGGGTTCACGCTTCGCGTGCCCCGGAATGACGAGCAAGGCATCCATGGACGCACGCGACTTCATCAGGATCGGCATGAGCGCCGAGCGCATGCTCGTGGTGCCGCCGGAGCGCACCGTCGGGCATTTCGTGCCGGGCATGCCGATGGTCTATGCGACGCCGATGATGATCCTCGAAATGGAGATGGCGTCGGGCGATGCCATTCGCGCCGCGCTGCAGCCCGGCTGGGTCACGGTCGGGACCGAGGTCGATATCCGCCATCTCGCCGCCGCGCTGGTCGGCGCCACCGTGCGGACGACCTCCAAAGTGATCGCGGTCGAGCGCCGCGTGATCCGCTTCGAGGTCGAGGCCTTTGAGGGCACGCGCAAGCTCGGCGAAGGCCGCCACGCCCGCGGTCTGATCAATGTCGAAAGCTTCAACAAGCGGCTGGCCGGGACGTCGGGTTCGGCGCAGTAGGCGGCCTGTGTCGTTGGTCCGGCGAACTCGTCATGCGCGGGCCTGACCCGCGCATCCATCAAGGAAGAAAGCGTCCTTGTTCGATGGATTGCCGGGTCAAGCCCGGCAATGACGGTGCATGCGCTACTTCGCCAATTCCCTTGAGCGCCTTGCCGCGGCGGCAATCGCGCGGGTCATCAGTGGCTGCATGCCGTCATTGGCCATCAGCACCTCGAGCGCCGCGGCGGTGGTGCCGCCGGGCGAGGTGACGTTCTGCCGCAGGGTCGCCGACGGCAGATCCGAGCGATGCAGCAATTCGCCGGAGCCGGCGATGGTCGCCCGCGCCAGCGTGGTCGCAAGCTGCTCGGGCAGGCCGGCCGCAACGCCGGCGCGCGCCAGCTCCTCGGCGAGCAGGAACACATAGGCAGGGCCCGAGCCGGAGACCGCGGTCACCGCGTCCATCAGGCTCTCATCGTCGACCCATTCGACGAGCCCGGTCGCTTTCAGCAGCGCATCGGTCATCGCGCGCTGCGCGGCGGTGACGCGCTTCGACGGTACAGCGACGGTGATGCCGCGGCCGATCGCTGCCGGCGTGTTCGGCATCGCGCGCACCACCGCGCCGCCGACAACCTCTTCCAGCGCTGACATGGTCGTGCCGGCCATGATCGAGACGACGAGTGTCGAGGGACCGACGAAGGATTTCAGTGCGGCGCCGGCGTCGCGGAACGATTGCGGCTTCACCGCGACGACAAGCGTGTCGACCGTGCCGAGATCCTTCGCCTGCGGATTGAGCCGCACGCCCTTTGCGGCAAGCGCGGAAATCTCCGGCGAGAGATGCGGGTCGATCACCGCGACGCGCTCGGGTGCAAGGCCCTGCGCGAGCCAGCCGGTCAGCATGGCGCCGCCCATCTTGCCCGCGCCCGCGAGCGCGATGGTGCCGGAAGTATTCGTCAGTGCGCTGCTGGATGTGCTCACAGGTGACTCCGCAAACTCTCACGTCGTCCCGGCGAAGGCCGGGACCCATAACCACAGGCGGTTCTAGTGAGGCACGCGATCAGCCACAAGCAGTTTGCTTAAGCCCAGGGGCCGCGGAGTATGGGTCCCGGCCTTCGCCGGGACGACACCGAGCGTGTGGGAGCGCTGGAGCGAAACCCTTACGCCTCGCCCTCGGTATCGAACATCGCCGCGGCCATCGCCTCGGCGGTCGACTTGCCGGCCCACACCACGAACTGGAACGCCGGGTAGTAGCGCTCGCAGGCGTGGATTGCGTTGACCACCATGGCCTCGCACTGCGCGGTGGAGGCGGTGAGGCCGCCGGGCAGCACCAGCGCCTGACGGTGCATCACCATGCCGGTGTGGGTCCACAGATCGAAATGGCCGACCCACAATTGTTCGTTGATCGCGGCGACCAGCCGCTGCACCTCGGCGCGGCGCGCCTGCGGCATCTTCATGTCGAAGGCGCAGGCGAGATGCAGCGCCTCGATCTCGCCCATCCAGGTGAACGAGAGCTGATAATCGATCCAGTCTCCCTTGGAGACGATCGTCACCTCGTCTTCGCCGGAACGCTCGAACGCCCAGTTGTTGTCGGTGGCGATATCTTCGACCACCGCAAGCGGGTTATTCCGGGAATCGATAATGCTTTCGAGGAGGGACATGCCGTCTCGGACCTTGTTCTTATGATCGCTTGATACGCACACGGAAGCCGGCACTTGCGACATACTGCGTCGTGGCCGAGTGCAGTTCCTGATGCGGGCTTCCGGATGCCCCTGGACCTGACGCCGATGAAGTGATGTGATTTGCGGAATCCGCGCAACCGCACGCCGAGTCCGTCCACAGCCAAAGCGCGCATCGTCCACAGCTGATCTCCGCCACATCTGTGATTTTGAGAACAAATCGGAATCTAAGCGTTTGCGTAACGCTTTGTTAACCATTTGCCGGCGCTTCGCCGCGCCTGTGAATCAGCTGTCGGGCCCTCGCATCAACCTCGCAGAGCCGCAACGTGCTCATGGGGACATGCCGTTTCCCCATGCCAAAGGCCTTGCCCGGCTGTCGCGCTTTGGTCATATTTCGTCTCAGGCACGTCCATCCCGGGCGTGCCGAGTTCTCAGGGCGGGGTGAAAATCCCCACCGGCGGTAAGGGTGATGAGCCCAAGCCCGCGAGCGCCTTCCTCCGCGAAGCCGGGAGAAGGGTCAGCAGATTCGGTGCAATTCCGAAGCCGACGGTTACAGTCCGGATGAAAGAGAACGGTTGCGGCAGCCAACGCGATTTTCGCGTGGGCTCGTGTCGTTGTCCGTGTGCCCTGATTCTGGTCCTGAAAGAGGAAAGCCATGAATCAGATGTTGCAAGACCAAGACGTTCAAGCTTCTCAAGTCCAAACCCCCCAGGCAGAAAGCGCTCCCGATACGCCGGCCATTCCGCCGACGCCGGAGCATCCGCACTTCGCAAAGCCGCAGCGTGTTGCCTTCGTACAGTCGTCCTGGCATCGGGACGTGGTGGAAGAGTGCCGCATCTCCTTCCTGAAGGAGATCGAGGCGAGGCACATCACCAATGTCGATGTGTTCGAGGTGCCGGGCTCGTTCGAGATCCCGCTGCATGCCCAGCTGCTGGCGAAGACCCGCCGCTACACCGCGATCGTCGCGGCCGGGCTCGTCGTCGATGGCGGCATCTACCGCCACGAATTCGTCGCCGACACCGTGATCAAGGCGTTGATGGATGTGCAATTGCGCACCGAGGTGCCGGTGTTCTCGGCGGTGCTGACGCCGCAGCAATTCCACGAGACCGAGGTGCATTACGAGTTCTTCCGCAAGCACTTCGTCATCAAGGGGATCGAGGTCGCGGAAGCCTGCGCCAACACGCTGCTCAGCCTCGAGCGTCTGCGCGGCCAGGTCGCGGCGGGGATTCCCGGCTAGCATCGGCGGAAAAGCGATTCCGGCATGCGTGCCGGGATCGCTCTCGCCCGCGGCGCGTTCGGTTATGCTTGCGGCATAAAACCAAAACGCGCGGGAGGCGCCCCATGACCGAACAACATTCCTCCGACTGGCTCGGGCTGTCGGGCCGCGTTGCCGTCGTCACCGGCGGAGGCGGCGGTATCGGCCGCGCTACCGCGGTCAGTTTCGCGCGGGCCGGCGCCAGGGTCGCCGCGCTCGATCGCGACGAGCGCACCCTCGCGGAGACCAAGGCAAAGCTTGGCGAGTTCGGCGACGGTCATCTCGTCGCGACCTGCGACACGACCAGCGAGGACAATGTCGCGGCAGCCGCCGACGCCGTCGCGCGCACGCTCGGCGCTTGCGACATCCTCGTCAACACCGCGGCGGTGCTGCGCCCGGGCGGGCTCGACACGCTGCCGCTCGCGGAGTGGAATGCGGTGCTGGCGGTCAATCTCACCGGCTATTTCATCTGCGCCCAGGCGTTCGGCCACCAGATGCGCAAGGCCGGACGCGGCAGCCTCATCCACGTCGCCTCGATCGCTGCCAGCAATGCGCAGGGGCAGAGCGGCGCCTACAGCGTCAGCAAGGCCGCGGTCGTCATGCTCTCGCAGCAACTCGCCGCCGAATGGGGGCCGCATGGCATCCGCAGCAATGTGGTGAGCCCCGGCCTTGTCGTGACGCCGATGAGCCAGGCCTTCTACGACACGCCAGGGGTCACCGAGCGGCGCACCGCCGTGGTGCCGATGCGCCGGATCGGAGCACCGCAGGACATGGCGGACGCGACCCTGTTCCTAGCCAGCGACCGCTCGTCATACGTCAATGGTGAGGAGATCATCGTCGATGGCGGCTATGCGCGGACGCTGATGAGCCACGTTCCACGGCCGGGGTTCTAACGCGTCTGGCGCCACATACTTGGTGTCGTCCCTGCGAAGGTGTTTGGTCCCTGCTGATTGGTTGGATGGAATCGGTGTAGAACGAGGCGTGGCTTTTATCATGGAGCGCTTCGCGTCATGGAACTGAGCCTGCATGCGAACGCCACGACGACACCGAAGACGCGTGCCTACATCCAGCGCAGCAGGAAGTCGGTCGCCCAATTGGCGGCCGAGCTGGGGGTCAGCGAGACCACAATCTATCGCTGGCGCGGTCGCAGCACGGTCGAGGATCGCTCGCATCGGCCGAAGCACCTCACGACCAGCCTGTCCGCCCTTGAGGAACGGGCAGTGTGTGAGCTGCGGACATCGCTGCAGCTGCCGCTGGACGATATCGTCGAGGTGATGCAGCGGTGCATCAATGCCAAGCTGTCCCGCAGCGCGATCCACCGCTGCCTGCAGCGCAACGGCATCAGCCGGCTTGCCAAGCCTGACAAGCCCAGGGCCGGCGTCTTTCGAGAATGCCAGTATCGGCTTCATTCATATCGACGTGAAGTATCTGCCCGCGCTGCAACGCCGCACCAGTTATGCCTTTGTCGCGATCGATCGCGCCACCCGATACGTCTTCGTCGAGATCCATTCCAGGCGAGACGGAACGACCGCGACCGGCTTCCTCGAACGCTTCCTGGCCGACTTTCCGCACGGTGTTCACACCATCCTGACCGACAACGGAGCCGAGTTCACCGACCGCTTCGCCGTCGACAAGAAGAACAAACCGGTCGGGAAGCCTTCCGGCGACCACCCCTTTGATCGGCTCTGCAAGCAGCGCGCAATCGAGCATCGCCTGACCAAGCCCTACCACCCGCAAACCAACGGCCTCGTCGAACGCTTCAACCGGCGCATCGCCGAAGCCATCGGCCGCGAACACAAACGGGGCAGCGCGCGCCGTACCTTTGTCAACCACGCCGACCGCGACACCTTCATCGCCAAGTTCGTCCACGACTACAATCGGACCCGCCTCAAATGCCTCGGCTACCTGGCGCCAATCCAGGCCCTCGCCAATCACACGGGACCGAACACGAAGGCAGGGACCCATAACCACGAATGTTTGTTGTCACGAAAGCTGGGGCCACAGTGGCTCTCCACAATGGAGGCCTGTGGTTATGGATCCCGGCTTTCGCCGGGACGACAGTGGGGCTTAATCGAACAGGCTGGAAACCGACTCTTCCGCCGCGGTGCGGCCGATCGCTTCGGCAATCAGTCCGGCGATCGAGATCTGGCGGATGTTCGGTGCCTTGTTGACGGCTTCCGTCGGCAGGATCGAGTCGGTGATGACCAGTTCCTTCAGACGCGACGAGGCGATGCGCGCGGCGGCGCCGCCGGACAGCACGCCGTGGGTGATGTAGGCCGAGACTTCCTTGGCGCCGTGCGCGATCAGCGCCTCGGCCGCATTCACCAGAGTGCCGCCGGAATCGACGATGTCGTCGACCAGGATGCAGTTGTAGCCGGCGACGTCGCCGATCACGTTCATCACCTCGGACTCGCCGGGGCGCTCGCGGCGCTTGTCGACGATGGCGAGCGGGGTGTTGATGCGCTTGGCGAGGCCGCGGGCACGCGCCACGCCGCCGACGTCGGGCGACACCACCATCACCTTGGCGAGGTCGAACTTTTCTTTGATGTCGCGCACCATCAGGGGCGCCGCGAACAGGTTGTCGGTCGGGATGTCGAAGAAGCCCTGGATCTGGCCGGCATGCAGGTCGAGCGTCATGACGCGGTCGACGCCGGCGTGCGAGATCAGGTTGGCGACCAGCTTGGCCGAGATCGGCGTACGCGAGCCGGACCTGCGATCCTGCCTGGCATAACCGAAATAGGGCACCACCGCGGTGATGCGGCGCGCCGAGGAGCGGCGCAGCGCGTCGGTGATGATCAACAGTTCCATCAGATTGTCGTTGGCCGGAAACGACGTCGACTGCAGGATGAACATGTCCGAGCCGCGGACGTTCTCCTGGATCTCGACGAAGATCTCCATGTCGGCGAAGCGCCGGACCACGGCCTTGGTCAGTTCGATGCCAAGTCCCTTGGCGATGTCCTGCGCCAGCGCAGGATTGGAGTTGCCGGCGACGAGTTTGATTGATCCGTTCTTTGCCGACATCGATGCTTCCCCCCGCGCCTTGCTGGATACGACGTTCAGCATCTCAAGTCCTTACAGAACCGGCGGGTTTTCGGTGCGCGAGGGAATATCAGGCAGGCGCATCCGATGGCAACCCATTAGCCGGGCTTGGCCGCCGTTTTCCTGGGCAAAAAACGCATTTCCCCGGGCGATAACGGGGTTTAGTCGGCGGAATAGCCGAGCGCCACGGTCTCGGGCGCGGCGGCGGCCGGGGCGCTTGCCACCGTGGGCCCGCGGAGGTCCGGTGCCGGGGCGGGCGCGGAGCCGTCCGCCGGGCCGCCATTGATCATGCCGGACAGGCCGCTGAGGCCGGCCTGGGCGATCTTGCGCAGCACCAGGTCGTCGGCGGCGGCCCACGCGTCGCGGCCGGCCTTGCCGGCGGGCTCCTCGCCGGAGAGCCGCAGCGCGCGTTGCTGGTTGCTGTCGTAGACGTCCCACACCCACGCGATCATGGTGCGGCCGCGCACCACCTGAGCCGACAGATAGCTGCGCACGCGATAGGCGGCAGCGCCCTGGCGCGACACGATCGACAGGCTGCGCAGCTTGGACTCGCTGTCGAGCACGCCGACCATGCGGTCGAACACCTGGGGCGGCGGGCCGTCGATCGATTCGAACGCAACCGTTGCGCCGCTGCTTGCCGGCGTGGCCATGGCGTAGGAATCGGCCACGTTGCCGCCGGCCGCGCAGCCGCCAAGCGCGCACGCGATCGCGAGCCACGAGCATGCGATCGCGGCACGCACGGCTGTCCCAGTTTGAAACTGGCGGTTCGACGCTTCCCTCATTGCGTCCTGCGATATCGTTAAAACGGCTTAACGTCTAGGGCAGGACGGCCACAGCGCTTAACCGATCCGGGCGGCGCGCCGCGAGGTTTCGGATTTCCCTGCTCAGTCAGAGAGATGGTGCCGCATGGCTGCAGTGATCCAGGCCCATTCGCGGTTCGGGCTCGCGTCCGGCGATTGCCCGCGCATGATGGCGACGAGCTCCCAATAGCGCGCCGCACGGGCGTCGTGCAGGGCATATTTGCCGCGGATCCAGTTGCGGAATTCCAGATCAGGTTTTCGCTTCAGCAATCGCGCCGATGTTTCCAGCCAGTCGCGGGCCAGCGCCTGGCCCACCTCCGACGTCGGGCCGAGGTCGGTCGCGATAATCTCCTTGGCTCTCGCCAGCACGGTTTCGTTGGCCGCTTGCCAGGCGGTGAGATCCAGCACGTGGTGATTCCAGACGTCCTCCGCGTTGGCGCGGATGTTGGCGACGAGGGAAGGGTCGTTGAGCATCTCCGAAAGCTCGATCCAGGCATCGCACTGCTCGGGCGTCGGCTCGTCGGGCAATTCGGGCACGCTGGTCTCGATCATCTGCCGGATCCATTTCCGGTCGATGTTGATACCGTCGGACACCTTCTCGAAAAAGCGTTCGACGACGTTGCGGCGCTCGGCGCGGGACAGCTGCGTCATGGTCAAAAATCTCCTCAAGTCTGCTTCGGTGAGTTGCGGTGAACGCAACGCAGCCCGCAGGGCCGAGGCGACGCGGCGCTGTGCCGCGATCTCCGCTTCCAGCGTCTCGAGGCGAAGCTGCAGCGCCTCGACCAGCGAGAGTTCCTTGGTCAGGACCTCGCGGATAGCATCGAGACCGAGCCCCGCATCGCGCAGACAGCGGATCAGGTCGAGGCGAACCAGTTCGTCGTCGGTGAAGACGCGATAGCCGCTCGCGGTGCGGCCGGCCGGCGGCAGCAACCCCTGGTCCGAATAGAAGCGGAGCTTGCGGACGGAAATTCCGCTGAGCCGTGCCGCCTCGCCGATGCTGTAGGTGCGTTGTGTCATGCGCCGCTTGTCCGGTCTCCAGCAGGTGGAGAGTCAAGACGCTTGTCGCACAAAAATCGCCAGATTTTATCTTGACGCGTTTTCTTCACCGCGAACCGGTATCCACTTCGCGGGAAAACGCGTTGGATGCCCGGCGTCAGCCTTCCAGCGCGATGGCGTGAACGAGTCGGCCGTAATCGGCTTCCTTGCGGTGCACGGAGCGGCGGTAGCTGAAGCAGCGCTCGTCGGAATAGGTGTCGATGCCGAGATCGTCGATCATCAGCACGCCGGCATTTTCCAGCCGCATGCGGATGAAGCCGGCAAGATCGAACATCGCGTGTCCGTCGCGTTCGGCGGGCATGAAGAACATGCCGTTCTCCGCATCGGCCTCGATGAAGCGTTCGACGAATTCGTTGCCGACCTCGTAGGATTCCTTGCGGATCAGCGGGCCGATGGCGGCGACGATGCCGCCGCGCTCGGCGCCGAGCTTCTCCATCGCGTCGATGGTCGATTCCAGCACGCCGGTCAGCGCGCCCTTCCAGCCGGCATGCGCCGCGCCGATCACCCGCGCATTGGGATCGACGAACAGGATTGGGCCGCAGTCGGCCGTCGTGACCGATATCGCAAGGCCCTCGGTGCGGGTGACGAGCGCGTCCGCCTTCGGGCGCGCGGCGCCATTCCATGGACCGGTCACGGCCACGACGTCAGGCGAGTGAACCTGATGCACGCTGACGAGGTGATCGAGCGGCACGCCGAGCTGCGCCGCCATCCGCCGCCGGTTCTCCGCGACCTTGGCTGGATCGTCACGCGAGCCGAGCCCGCCATTCAGCGCGGCATAGATGCCCTCCGACACGCCGCCCTCGCGCGAGAAGAAGGCATGGCGCAGGCCCGGAATGGCCGACAGCAGCGGTGATCCCAATGTCATTGTTCGGTCTCGTCAGGCTGATCGCTCAATCCGGCGATCGAGGTGAGGCGCGGGTCGGAGATGGCCATGACCTTGAACATCGAGCCCATCCCGCCGCGCCCGGAATCGGTCAGCCGCTTCAGCGCACCGGCAACGTCGGCGGAGACTTCGGGGCTTGCTTTCGCCATCAGCCCGGCGGCACGGGCCTCGACGCCGAGACGCTTGAGGAAGTCGCCCTGCGTCGCCGGTCCGTGGACGCGCGCGCCGACATCCTCGGCGGCCCGCGCCAGGGCCTGGAAATCGACATGCGCGGTCACGTCGGCCTGTCCGGGGTTCTTCAGCGGGTCGGCGAAGCTGTGGCGCGCGATCGCCTGGAAGGTGTCGCCGGCGTCGCTGCGCAGATGGCCGTAATCGATGATCAGCGCGGCGCCGTCCTGGTCGCGCAGCCGCGTGGCGAGCTTCATGATCTCGTTGTCGGGCCGCCATTCGAACACTGCCCCGAGTGGCGCGGCGCGCACCAGCGGCGGCAGCAGCACCTCGAAATGCGGTGTCGGCTCTGGCGCGGGCGCGAAATACAGGTTGCCATTGGCATCCATCCCGACCGTCCGCTCGTGCCAGCCGGTCTCGCGGCGGACCATCTGGTGGATCGGCAGCACGTCGAAATATTCGTTGGCGAGGATCACCGCCGGTCCCTCGGGCACGTCGTCGATGCTATCGTGCCAGGTGATGTTGCGCACGCCCGTCAGCGTGGCGTACTGCTTCTCGCGCAGCACCGGGTTGACCTCGACGAGGTGGATGCTGAGCGACTGGTAGAGCGGCGGCAGCACGCGCAGCGCACGCAGCGCGTCGGACATCATGGTGCCGCGGCCGGGCCCGAGCTCGATCAGGCGGAACGTCTCCGGCGAGCCGATCGCGCGCCAGATCGAGGCGCTCCACAGCCCGAGCAGTTCGCCGAACATCTGGCTGACCTCGGGCGCCGTGGTGAAATCGCCCTCGCGGCCGAGCGGATCACGCGACAGATAGTAGCCGTACCGCGGATGCATCAGGCACAATTCCATGTAGCGCCAGACAGGCATCGGCCCGGACAGCTTGATCAGCTTCCTGATCTCATCCAGCAGCGGGGAGGGTTCGTTCACGGCCTTCCTTGGATTGCACTTGCTTTGGATTGAACTTGTTCAGGTTGAACTCGGTGCCGGACCGTTCGCCCTGCGGCGGACGGCGGCCGTGATGATGATAACGCCCACGATGATCATTGGCACCGACAGCAGCATGCCCATGGTTAGTCCGCCCCACAGGAATCCGAGTTGCGGGTCGGGCTCCCTGAAGTGCTCGCCGATGATTCGGGCAACGCCATAGATCGTGATGAAGCTGCCGAGGATCAGGCCGGGACGCTTGAGCGCACCCATCCGGATCATGATCGCCAGCGCCGCGAACAGCACGATGCCCTCGAGCCCGGCCTCGTAGAGCTGGCTCGGATGCCGCGGCAGCGGCCCGCCATTAGGGAAGATCATGGCCCAGGGCAGGCTCGGATCGGCGTGACGGCCCCATAATTCGCTGTTGATGAAATTGGCAAGCCGGCCGAGGAACAGCCCGATCGGCGCGACCGCGGTGGTGATGTCACCGAGCGACAGGATCGGGATGTTGTTGCGGCGGGCAAACAGCATCACCGCGGCGACGCAGCCGAGGAAGCCGCCGTGGAACGACATGCCGCCCTTCCACAATTCGAGGATTTCGGCCGGATGCGCGATGAAGAAGGGCAAATTGTAGAACAGCACATAGCCGGTGCGGCCGCCGACGATGATGCCGATGGTGACCCAGAGGATGAAATCGTCGAGCTGCGGCATCGTGATCGGCGCCGGGCCGCCCCACAGCCGTTCCTTCTTGATCAGCGAGCGGGCGTAGATCCAGCCCAGCACGATGCCGACGATATAGGCCAGCGCATACCAGCGGATCACGATCGGCCCGAGCGAGAGCGCGACGGGATTGAACACCGGAAAGTCGATCAGCAGGAACGGCATCGTGCGTCTTGAGGCTCAGCCCACGAGGTTGCGCCGGTAAAGCGCGAGGAGCCGCTCCCAATGGCGTTCGGCGGCGTCGCGGTCATAGACCGGACGCTTGGGGAACGCAAAGCCGTGATGCGTGCCGGGATAGATCTCGACCTCGTTGTTCGATCCCTTCATGCCGGCCTTCACCTGCTCGATGATGTCCTGTGGCGCGTAGATATCGGTCTCGGCGCAGGCGAAATAGAGTTCGGCCTTTGTCTTTTGCGCGGCAAGATGCGGACTGTCGGGCTGGTCGGTCGCCAGATGCGTGCCGTAGACCGAGGCGGCGGCCTTCACGCGATCGCCGAAATGCGTCGCCGCGTTCACCGCATAGCGGCCGCTCATGCAATAGCCGACAGTGCCGATGATCCTGGTGTTGGCGGCCTTCTGCGTCTCGGCATAGGCGAGCAGGCCCTTGGTGTCTTCCATCACCAGCGGGATGTTGAGCGAGTGCATCAGCTCGAACATGCGCTTGCGCTCGGGCGATTCCGGATCGGGATTGATCGGGCCGAGCTCCATCACGCCGGCGCGGTAATACAAATTGGGCAGCATCACATAATAGCCTGACGTGCCGAGCCGGCGCGCCATGTCGCGCAGCTCCTCGCGGATCGCCGGCGCGTCCATGTAGAAGATGACGACGGGGAAGGGGCCGCCGCGCTCGGGATGGGTGATGAAGGTGGTGGTCTTGCCGTCCTTGGTCGGGATCTCGACGGTCTGGTCGATCATGGCGCTTCTGCTCGCGTTATGTGTGCGATTTCTGTTGTGAGTTCATACGATTGCAAGGAAACCGGAGCATGACAAGGCAAGCCTCAGGAGGCCTGCCATTCGCGGCGGACTTGAACCGGATGGCTGAGATCGCCATTGTCTTTGGCGCGAGGCAGTGAACGCGGAGAGTTTTGCGAAATGACCCAGACCAGCAACCGGTTTTTCGATGAGATCGGCCGTCTGATGAACGATGCCGCGGGCGCCGCCCAGGGCGTCAAGCGCGAGGTCGACACGGTCATGCGCAACCAGGCGGAACGGATCCTGCGCGACCTCGACGTGGTGAAGCGCGAGGAATTCGACGCGGTCAAGGACATGGCCCGCCTGGCGCGCGAGGAGAACGAGGCGCTGAAGGCGAGGATCGCGGCGCTGGAGGCCAAGCTCGGCGGTACGGCCGGCTGATACGGCCCGGAGCGCAGTCCCGTAGCCCGGATGGAGCGAAGCGCAATCCGGGGCCGGCCCGCGGAGGCAGTGGTCCCGGATTTCGCTTCGCTCCATCCGGGCTACGATCCTCGCTCGGTAACCCGAGAAAAATCCCTTCATTTCCTTGTCATTTCGGCCCTTTGGGGCTAAAAGCCCGCCACGTCCGCGGCCCCCGCACCCCTGGAGGCTTGCTGTGGACCTGAGCATGGGCCGCGCTGCGGCCTTTAACTTTTTAAATACAAGGACTTAACGCTATGGCGACCGTCAAGGAATTGAAGGCGACCGCGCGTCCGAAGAGCGGCAAGGGGGCCGCCCGGGCAGAGCGTCGCGCCGGGAGAGTTCCCGGAGTGATCTACGGAGACAACCAGCCCCCCGTCACCATCTCGGTCGACGACCGTGAACTGCGCCAGCGCATCCTGGCGGGCCGGTTCCTCACCACGCTGTTCGACATCGATCTCGAGGGCAAGAAGCATCGCGTGATTCCGCGCGACTACCACCTCGACCCGGTGAAGGACTTCCCGGTCCATGTCGACTTCATGCGGCTCGGCGAAGGCGCCACCATCCGCGTCAGCGTGCCGCTGCACGTCGTGAACGCCGAAACTGCCCCCGGCGTCAAGCGCGGCGGCACCGTGAACATCGTCACCCACGCGCTCGAGCTCGAATGCGCGGTCGACAACATTCCGCAATACATCGAAGCCGACGTCGGCAGCCTCGAGATCAGCCACTCGCTGCATCTCACCGACATCAAGCTGCCCAAGGGCGTGAAGTCGCTGACCCGCGAGGACGCGACCCTGGTCACCCTCGTGCCGCCGTCCGGCTACGCCGAAGAGCAGAAAGCTGCGGCTGCGGCTGCTGCCGGTGGCGCTGCTCCGGCCGCGGGTGCTGCAGCTCCGGCCGCTGCGGCGGCTCCGGCTGCGGGTGCTGCGGCTCCGGCCGCGGGTGCCAAGGCTCCCGCCGGTGGCGACAAGAAGAAGTAATCGATCAGGTCGGCGCGCGATCGTCTGATGGCGCGCCGACGCGGGATGCCGCGCCATGCGCCTCTTTGTCGGTCTCGGTAATCCCGGCGCGAAATACGCCAGCAACCGGCACAATATCGGTTTCCTGGCGGTCGATGAGATTGCACGGCGTCATGGTTTCGGACCATGGCGCCGTCGCTTTCAGGGCGAGACCTCCGAGGGCGTCGTCGATCGCGAGAAGGTCGTGCTGCTGAAGCCGACCACCTACATGAACGACTCCGGGCGCGCGGTGCAGGAAGCGGCGAACTTCTTCAAGGTCGCGCCCTCCGACATCACCGTGTTCCAGGACGAGCTCGAACTGCCGCCGGCCAAGGTGCGGGTCAAGATCGGCGGCGGGATCGCCGGCCACAACGGCCTGCGCTCGATCTCCGCGCATATCGGCAACGAGTATCGGCGGGTGCGGCTCGGGATCGGTCATCCCGGCGTCAAGGAGCTCGTGCACAGCCACGTGCTGTCGGACTTCGCCAAGAGCGACCGGGCGTGGGTGGAGGCCTTGTGCCAGGCCGTCGCCGACAATGCCGGCCTGCTGGCTGCGGGGCACGACGCGTCGTTCGCCAACAAGGTGCATCTGACGATGCAGGCCAAAGGATTTTTCGACAAGGGTGAGAACGGCGGCGAGAAGCCGGCCTGATCTCCCTTTCGTCATCGGCACGAGCCCGCCATGACGAACCAGAGATTATTGAGGAAGACATGGGATTCAAATGCGGGATCGTCGGGCTGCCTAACGTCGGCAAGTCGACGCTGTTCAATGCGCTGACCGAGACGGCGGCCGCCCAGGCGGCGAACTATCCGTTCTGCACCATCGAGCCGAATGTCGGCGAGGTTGCGGTGCCCGATCCGCGGCTGGAGAAGCTCGCGGCGGTCGCGAAGTCGGCGCAGATCATTCCGACCCGGCTGACCTTCGTCGACATCGCGGGCCTCGTCCGCGGCGCGTCGCAGGGCGAAGGTCTCGGCAACCAGTTCCTCGCCAACATCCGCGAGGTCGACGCCATCGCCCATGTGGTGCGCTGCTTCGAGGATTCCGACATCACCCATGTCGAAGGCAAGATCGCGCCGCTCGCCGACATCGAGACCATCGAGACCGAGCTGATGCTGTCCGATCTCGACAGCCTCGAGAAGCGCGTCGACAACCTCTCGAAGAAGGCCAAGGGCAACGACAAGGAAGCCAAGGAGCAGCTCGAGCTGGTCAACCGCGCGCTGGTGTTGCTGCGCGACGGCAAGCCTGCCCGCGGACTGGAACGCAAGCCGGAGGAGGAGCGTGCGTTCCGCATGCTCGGGCTCTTGACCTCGAAGCCCGTGCTCTACGTCTGCAACGTCGAGGAAGGCTCGGCCAAGGACGGCAACAATTTCTCCAAGGCAGTGTTCGAGCGCGCCAAGGAGGAGGGCGCGGTCGCGGTCGTGATCTCGGCCAAGATCGAATCCGAAATCGCGACGTTGTCGCGTGAGGAACGCACTGACTTCCTGGAGACGCTGGGTCTGGAAGAGGCCGGCCTCGATCGGCTGATCCGCGCCGGCTACCGGCTGCTCGATCTCATCACCTATTTCACCGTCGGCCCGAAGGAAGCCCGCGCCTGGACCATCGACCGCGGCACCAAGGCGCCCGCTGCCGCCGGCGTGATCCATACCGATTTCGAGAAGGGCTTCATCCGTGCCGAGACCATCGCCTATGCCGACTACATCGCCGGCAACGGCGAAGCCGGCGCGCGCGATGCCGGCAAGCTGCGGCTTGAAGGCAAGGAGTACGTCGTCGCCGACGGCGACGTCATGCATTTCAGATTCAATACCTGAGCATCGATTTCGAGAGAGCTTTTTCCCCACGTCGTCCCGGCGAAGGCCGGGACGACGCTGAATGTGCGGGTGCCGCTCTTTCCCACGTCGTCCCGGGCAAGCGAAGCGCGACCCGGGACCCATAACCACAGGGTCGCGTTGTTGAAGCGAGCTGTGGCCTAGTGGCTCGTCACAGTGATTTTGACGGTTTGATACCGAGCCAGCTTAGGATCGGCAAGTTCTCTGGCGGCACGAGGATTTCGATGCTTCTGGGGATATCGGCTCGACGGCGAATGAGGCCGTTACGTTCGAGCGTGACGATCATCTGATGGACTGAGGGCGGGCTAACACCGAAGTGACGCTGCATGTCGGCTTCGGCGGGGGCCGTCCGAACATGTGCGAGTAGGTATAGATGAAAGCCAGATAATGGCCCTGCTTCTCGGTAAAGCGTGCGCCTGATTTTTGACTCATGGATCGATTCGTCCGGAGCCTCCGACAGGGAGGCGAACGATGAATGTACGGTACCGGGTTGAATTGAGCCAAGCCGAGCGAGAGGAACTGACGGCGATGCTGAGCGGCGGCAAGCATGCCGCTCGCAAACTCAAGCGGGCCCAGATTTTGCTGGCGGCCGACATCGGCAGCCGCGACGAGGAGATTGTCCGGACCGTCAGAGTAAGCGCCTCCACCGTCTATCGGACCAAACGCCGCTTGGTGGAAGGCAATCTCGATCGGGCCTTGAGTGAGGAGCCGCGTCCCGGTGCGGAGCGCAAGCTGACCGGCAAGGAGGAAGCCCTGCTGGTGGCGACCGCATGCGCCAAGCCGCCCGCTGGCCGGAGGCGCTGGACGCTGGCGCTGCTGGCCGACGTGATGGTCAAGCTCACCGATCATGACAGCCTGTCGGGCGAGACCGTGCGCCGCCGGCTGGCCGATAATGACCTCAAGCCGTGGCGCAGGGACATGTGGTGCATTCCCCATGTCGATGGCGAATACGTCGCCCGCATGGAAGATGTGCTCGATCTCTACGCTGAAGCGCCTGATCCCGAGCGGCCGCTGGTCTGCTTCGACGAAACCCCCGTCCAGCTCATCGGCGAAGTGCGCCAGCCGATCCCACCCGAGCCGGGAAAGCGCGAGCGTTACGATTACGAGTACCGCCGCAACGGCACCGTCAATCTCTTTGTCGCCCTCGATCCGCATCGGGCCTGGCGTAACGTCAAAGTCACCGAACGGCGCACCGCCGTGGATTATGCTCACTGCATGCGCGAACTCGTCGATGTCCATTACCCCAAGGCCGCCTGCATCCGTGTCGTGCAGGACAATCTGTCGATCCATGCCCCCGGCGCCCTCTACCAGGCCTTTGCCCCCGCCGAGGCCCGCCGCATCCTGCGCCGCCTCGAGTTCCACTACACCCCGAAACACGCCAGTTGGCTCAATATGGTCGAGATCGAGATCGGCGTGCTCCAAGGGCAGTGTCTCGGCCGCCGGATCGACGATCCAAAACGCCTTAGAAACGAGATCGCAGCATGGGAGCGGCAGCGAAACAAAACTCGCGCCCGTATCAACTGGATGTTCACAACGGACAAAGCTCGCACCAAACTGGGGCGCGCCTATCCAGGCATACCCAAAGAGTCAAAATCACTGTGACGAGCTACTAGCTCGCTCCATCCCGGCGTCCTGTGATTATGGGTCCCTGCTTTCGCAGGGACGACATCGAGTATGGGGTGGCGCTTAGATCACCTATCCGCACGGCCGATCACGTCCATCAACTCGGCGATCTTGCGCCGCTGGTCGGCCTTGTCGCCGGACGAGATCGCATGCTCGACGCAATGCGCCACATGATCGCGCAGCACCTCTTCCTCGACGCGGCGCAGCGCCGCGCGCGCGGCCGCGATCTGCGTCACCACGTCGATGCAATAGCGGTCGTCCTCGACCATGGCGGCCAATCCGCGGATCTGACCTTCGATCCGTTTGAGCCGTTTTAAGCAGGATGTCTTGACCTCGTCTCTCATAGGTCTCATATACCCCCCTAGGGTATCTAAATCAAGAGGTCGGATTACCGGCCGGGAAGAGTTTCGTGGCACACGCAAAGCACGACCATTCGCACGCGGATCATCACCACAATGGCGCGGCCGCGCATTCCTGCTGCGGCGGCAAGCATGATCACGACACGCCGCCGGCCGAGACGGCGTTCGCGATCGATCCGGTCTGCGGCATGAAGGTCGACCCGGCGACCGCCAAGCATCGCTTCAGCTACCAGGGCGAGGAGTACCTGTTCTGCAGCGGCCGCTGCCGCGAGCGTTTCGAGGCCGACCCTCAGAAGTATCTCAAGCCGCGTGAAGAGGAGCCGCCGGCGCCCGCGGGCACCATCTACACCTGCCCGATGCATCCCGAGGTGCGCCAGGTCGGCCCCGGCAGCTGCCCGATCTGCGGCATGGCGCTGGAGCCCGAGCAGGTCTCGCTCGACGACGGTCCCGATCCTGAACTGATCGACATGACGCGGCGGTTCTGGATCGGTCTCGCGCTGACCGTGCCGGTGTTCGTGCTCGAGATGGGCAGCCATCTCGGATTGATGCAGCTGGTGCCGCAGCACTGGTCGAACTGGGTCTCACTCGTGCTGGCGACGCCGGTCGTGCTGTGGGCCGGCGCGCCGTTCTTCGTGCGCGGCTGGCAGTCGCTGGTCACCCGCAATCTCAACATGTTCACGCTGATCGCGATGGGCACCGGCGTTGCCTATGTCTACAGCGTGGTCGCGACGCTGGCGCCGCAGCTATTCCCGCCCGCGTTCCGCGACATGCATGGCGCGGTCGCGGTGTATTTCGAGGCGGCGGCGGTGATCACGGTGCTGGTGCTGCTTGGCCAGGTGCTGGAATTGCGCGCCCGCGCGCAGACCTCGGGCGCGATCCGCGCGCTGCTCGGTCTCGCGCCGAAGACCGCGCGGCGCATCACCGATCATGGCGACGAGGACATCGACATCGATGCGATCAAGGTCGGCGACCGCCTTCGCGTGCGGCCGGGCGAGAAGGTTCCGGTCGACGGCGTCGTCGTCGAGGGCAGTGCGGTCATTGATGAGTCCATGGTCACAGGCGAGTCGATGCCGGTCACGAAGGCCGAAGGCGCGAGCGTGATCGGCGGTACGGTCAACCAGAGCGGCGGCCTCGTGATGCGCGCCGAGAAGATCGGCCGCGACACCATGCTGTCGCGGATCGTCGACATGGTGGCGAAGGCGCAGCGCTCACGCGCGCCGATTCAGCGGCTCGCCGATCGCGTCGCCGGCTGGTTCGTGCCGGCGGTGATCGCCGCTGCCGTGCTCGCCTTCATCGCCTGGACGGTGTTCGGCCCTGAGCCGCGCCTGACCTTCGCGCTGGTCGCCGCCGTCACGGTGCTGATCATCGCCTGTCCGTGCGCGCTGGGATTGGCGACGCCGATGTCGATCATGGTCGGCGTCGGCCGCGGCGCGCATTCCGGCATCCTGATCCGCGACGCGCAGGCGCTGGAGCGGATGGAGGCGATCGACACGCTGGTCATCGACAAGACCGGAACGCTCACCGAAGGCAAGCCGAAGGTCGTGCGCGTCATTGCCGCCGAAGGATTCGACGAGAGCGATCTGCTGCGCGTTGCCGCCAGTGTCGAGCAGGGCAGCGAGCACCCGCTGGCGCAGGCGATTATCGCCGCCGCCGGGGAGCGCAAGCTCGCATCGTCCGCCGTCAGCAATTTTGCCTCGCCCTCCGGCAAGGGCGCGACCGGCACGGTCGAGGGCAGGCAGGTTGCGCTCGGCAACGCGGTGCTGATGGCCGAGCTGAAGATCGCGACGGCAGCGCTCGACGAGGCGGCCGAGGCCGCACGGCGGGACGGCGCCACGGCGATCTATGTCGCGGTCGACGGCCGCATCGCCGGCGTGATCGCGATTGCCGATCCGGTCAAGCCGTCCGCGACCAGTGCGTTGCAGGCGCTGCGCGCCGAGGGCCTGCGCATCGTGATGCTGACCGGCGACAACGAGACCACCGCGCGGGCGGTGGCAAAGACGCTCGGCATCGACGACGTCCAGGCCGGCGTTCTGCCGGAGCGCAAGAGCGAGGTCGTGCAGCGGCTGCGCGGCGAGGGGCGCACCGTCGCGATGGCCGGCGACGGCGTCAATGACGCGCCGGCGCTCGCCGCCGCCGATGTCGGCATCGCGATGGGCGGCGGCACCGACGTCGCGATCGAGAGTGCCGGCGTCACGCTGCTCACGGGCGATCTGATGGGCCTGGTGCGCGCGCGGCGGCTGTCGGTCGCGACGATGCGCAACATTCGCCAGAACCTGGCGTTCGCGTTCGTCTACAACGCCGCCGGCGTGCCAATCGCAGCCGGCGTGCTGTATCCGCTGTTCGGCATCTTGCTGTCGCCGATGGTCGGCGCCGCCGCGATGGCGCTGTCCTCGGTCAGCGTGATCGGCAATGCGCTGCGGCTTTCGCAGGTGAAGCTGGACTAGGCGTCTCTTACCTCGCCCCGCTTGCGGGGAGAGGTTGGATCGCATCGCAAAATGCGATCCGGGTGAGGGGGACTCTCCACGAGTCTGTCTCTCGCCTTTTGTGCGGAAGCAGCCCCTCACCCCAGCCCTCTCCCCGTAAGAACGGGGAGAGGGAGCGGAGCGATCACGCTGGCAGCAGCAGCTGCGCGCGGCGCTCCATCTCGGCGTCGAGCCAGGTTGCGAGATCCTCGCTGACCGCGACCATTGGCAGCCGCACCTCGGGGCTGTCGATCAACCCCTGCCGCCACAGCCAGTGCTTGGCCGGCGCGGGGCTCGGTTCGGCGAACAGCAGCCTCGTCAGGCCGACGACGCTCTGCCAGGCGGCCAGCGCCGCGTCGCGCTGGCCCTGCTGCAGCAGCGTGCGGATCGCAGCGAAGGTGTTTGTTTCCAGATGTGCGGACAGCAGGATCGCGCCGTCGGCGCCGTCCGAGAGCGCATCGAAGGTTTGCGCGTCCTCGCCGGTCAGCACGCGAAAGCCGGCCGGCCGGCGGTTGAGGAAGTCGATCGACTGCGCGCGGTCGGCGCAGCAATCCTTCATGCCGGCGATGTTCGGATGGTCCGCGAGCGCCAGCAGCGTCTCGTTGGTCAGGTTCACCGACGTGCGATAGGGAATGTTGTAAAGCACGATCGGCCACGACGCGTGATCGGCGAGCGCGTTGAAGTGCTGCACGAGCCCGCGCTGCGAGGGCCTGATGTAATAGGGGCTGGCGATCAGATAGCCGTTGATCGGCCAGTCGGCCGTATCATCCAGCGCTTCCTTCATCCGGGCGGTCGAGGCGCCGGAGAGCCCGAGACAGACCGGCAAATGGCGGGAGCTGGCACTGAGCTCGTCGAGCACGACGCTCACCAGCCCCTCCAGTTCCTCCACGCTGAGCGCCATGCCCTCGCCGGAGGTTGCGCCGAGAATGAACCCGTCGACGCGGCCATTGGCGTAGTGCCGTACGAGACGCCGCAGCGACGTGACGTCGAGCTCGCCGTTACGGAATGGCGTGATCAAAGGCAGCCAGAGGCCCTGCAATTGCTGATGTAGATCGGTCATGTTCCATCTCCTTAAGAAGGCAAAGCCGGAGACGGGACCAACAAAAAACCCCGTCCAGGCGGCGGGGTTTCGGGATCGGTCTGAATGCGAAGGTGATCTTATCGCGCGCGATCTCGTGTCCCCGGGAGGGGAGCTTTTTTCGACGACAGAACGGCGCACGAAGTCGTGATCATGGGATAATGATGCTGCGCTGCGAGGTTGTTGTCAATGCACATGCTGATCGGCGCGTGCGGCGCGTTTTGCGCATGCCATGGAGGTGAAAAGGCACGGCGATGAAAAAAAGCCGGGCTCGAGTGAGCCCGGCTTAAGGTATTGGCCACGTGAGGCCGACACAATCACCTTCCAAGAGGGATTACTGAACTTCCGCGCCACTGGAGGAGGGGGACATATGCGCGACGCGAACGCTCAGCGTGTAAGCACTATGATCCCCATCGACGGCTTGCAGCAACTATCCAGGTCGCATGTCAGTCATGCGGAGACCGGGGGCAGCACGGATATCCCTATAAAGCAGCCCTATAAGGGCGGCTTAATCACGACGGCCAGCGCTGCGCCTTGCTGACCACGAAGTCGCGGAACACCTGCACCCGGGCCACCGTCTTCAGCTCTTCCGGATAGACGAAGTAGGTGTCGAGCGCGATCGAGTCGGACTCGCCGAACAGCTGCACGAGGTTGTTCTGTTCGACCAGATAGTCCGGCAGCGCGGCGATGCCGAGGCCCTGCTGGCAGGCGCGCACGAGGCCGAGGATGTTGTTGACCTTGAAGTAGGGCTCGCGCGGACCGGAGCCGTTGCGGCCGGCATCGATCAGCCAGCTGCGGTTCTGCAGATGCGCCGGCACCTGCGAGTCGCCGAGCATGATGATGCGGTGCGAGTCGAGATCATCGAGCGTGCGCGGCGTGCCGAAGCGCTTGATGTATTCCGGCGAGCAGTAGGCATGGAAGCCGATCGAGAACAGCTTGCGCTGGATCAGGTCCGGCTGGGTCGGCTTGCGGGTGCGGATCGCGACGTCGGCCTCGCGCATCGAGAGGTCGAGATCCTCGTCGGTGACGATCAGCGAAATCCGGATGTCGGGATAGAGCGCGGTGAACTCGTCGAGCCGCGGGATCAGCCAGTTGATGCCGAGCGCCGGGGGCGTCGTGATCTTGAGGTCGCCGCTCGGCCGCTCGCGGCTGTCGGTGAGCTTTGCGCGGGCCGCCTGCAGCTGCATGAACACGTCATGCGCGGTGCGGAACAGGAGGTCGCCCTGCTCGGTGAGGATCAGGCCGCGGGCGTGGCGGTGAAACAGCGACACCGAGAGCTCCTGCTCCAGCGCGCTGACCTGGCGGGAGACTGCCGATTGCGACAGGCCAAGCTGTTCGCCGGCATGCGTGAAGCTGCCCGCCTCCGCCGCTGCGTGAAAGACCTTCAGCTTGTCCCAATCCATATCCGTAAATCCGTCGCGAGATCGTGCCATGATTATTCCGCCGCTGCGCGATCGCTCGCGCGAAGAGCCAGGAAGCGTTCCGCCTCGAGCGCAGCCATGCAGCCGAGGCCGGCGGCGGTGACCGCCTGCCGGAAGGTTTCATCCGCCACGTCGCCCGCGGCGAACAGGCCGGGCATCGAGGTCGCGGTGGAGTTCGGCGCAACCTCGACATAGCCCGACGGTTTCAGCTTGATCTGGCCTTTGACGAGCTCCGTCGCCGGCGCATGGCCGATCGCGATGAAGACGCCGTCGGTTTTGAGGTTCGTGAGCGCGCCGGTCTTGACGTTCTTCAGCCGCACATGGGTGACCTTGTTCGGGTTCTCCGATCCGCAGATTTCGTCGATCGCCGAATCCCACACCACCTTGATCTTGGGATTCTTGAACAGCCGCTCCTGCAGGATGCGCTCGGCGCGGAAATGATCGCGGCGATGCACGATGGTGACCTGGGAGGCGTGATTGGTCAGGTACAGCGCTTCCTCGACGGCGGTGTTGCCGCCCCCGACCACCACGACGTCCTTGCCGCGGTAGAAGAAGCCGTCGCAGGTCGCGCAGGCCGACACCCCGCCGCCCTGGAACTTTGCTTCCGAGGGCAGTCCGAGCCAGCGCGCCTGGGCGCCGGTGGCGAGGATCACGGTCTCGGCGAGATAGACGTCGCCGGAATCGCAGGTCAGGCGAAACGGGCGCTGGCCGAGTTCCAGCTTGTTGACGAGATCGGTGACGATCTTGGTGCCGACATGGGCCGCCTGCTTCTCCATCTGCTCCATCAGCCAGGGGCCCTGGATCACATCGGCGAAGCCGGGATAGTTCTCGACGTCGGTGGTGATGGTGAGTTGCCCGCCCGGCTGGATGCCCTGGATCAGCACCGGCTCGAGCATCGCGCGTGCCGCGTAGATCGCTGCGGTGTAACCGGCGGGGCCGGACCCGATGATGACGACCTTGGCGTGGACAGGCGCGGGCATTAGCTGATCCCTCTCTGCTGGGGACTTTGACGGGGACTTGTGTGGGAAGCACCCCGGAAGCAGGTCACGGCGGTGCTGAAAGTGTCAAATCCAAGTCTAAGATATCTGGGAAGCTATGCAAGATTTGCAATCCATGGCAGCGATTTTTCCCCGGAACTGAAGTCACATTCGCGAAATCGTGCGCTGCACGCGCAATAAAATTGCGCAATGCCAGCGGGCTGCGCTATGAGAGTTGCCGGCGGACCCGCCAAGCCTTCCAAACCCCTAGGGAACTGTAGTCGCGTGTCGAAGAACCTTGACGAGATCGACCTCAAAATCCTCGCCGAGATCCAGGCCGATGGCCGAATCACCAATGTGGAACTGGCCAAACGCGTCGGTATCTCGCCGCCGCCCTGCCTGCGCAGGGTCCGGGCGCTGGAGGAGGAAGGCTACATCCAGGGATACCGCGGCCTGCTCGATCCGCGCCGCCTCGGCTACGACGTCACGGTGTTCGCCTCGGTGCATCTGTCGAGCCAGGCTGACGCCGATCTCCGCGCCTTCGAGAATTTCGTGCGCGCCGAGCCGCTGGTGCGGGAATGCTGGATGCTGTCGGGCGAAGTCGACTTCATCCTCAAATGCGTCGCGCCCGACATGGCGACGTTCCAGGATTTCGTCACCCACCTGACGGCCGCGCCGCATGTGCGCAACGTCAGGACGTCACTGGTGCTGCACAATTCGAAATATGAGGCCGCGGTGCCGCTGGGATTGAAGGCGGTGGGCTAGAGCGCTGTGCGCGTCATTCCGGGGCGATGCGTTAGCATCGAGCCCGGAATCTCGAGATTCCGGGTCTGACGCTAACGCGCCATCCCGGAATGACGTCGTCAATGAGTGGGAAGCGCCTAGCGCTGCTACCTCTTCCCCATCGCAGCGTCGACGCTGATCGGACCCGGACCCGAGGTCGCGAGGTAGAGGCAGGCGAAGCAGAACGCGATCGCCAGACTGCCGTTATTGAGCAGCGGGTAGAACCCTTTTGGGAAATGGCCGATGAAGTAAGCGAAGGCCATTTCACCCGCCAGGATAAAGGCTACGATCCGCGAGAACAGGCCAATCATCAGGAGCCCGCCGAGCACCAATTCGAGGGCGCCGGCCGCGCCGATCAATGAGAACAGCTCGACCTTCTCGAACATTGTCCCGCGGTGGGAATTTGAAAATTTTGGCAACGCCGAACTGAAACAGCAGCAGTCCGGTGATGAACCGGAACAGGCTGAGCGCCACCGGCTGGAGCTTGGAGAACATCTGGTCCATTGTCATTTACCCCCTGTTTGACACACTGGAACGTTGCAAGATGCAGAAACACACGGTGTCCGCCACCGGAGTGTGATGTCAACACCTTGCGCCTGGAATCATTCCTCGCGCGATGGCAGTTGCGAGAGAACGCGGCAGTGACACGGTGACGCGCAGCGATGCGTGTTGCGACGCAATCGTCAGCCCGAACTCCGTCCCCCGACATGATTATACTGCATAAACATGTCACGGCCTCACTGGCATGGCGTGCAGCGGCTCTCCATTCACATTGCTGTCAGACCGGGGAGAAACGCGGGGCATAAAAAAAGCCGCGTGCGGGACGCGGCTTTTCTGCACCAGTCACGTGAAGGTAACTACCGCCACTCGACCTTGGTGATCTCGTAGGCCTTGGCGCCGCCCGGCGCCATCACCTCGACGGTGGTCCCCTTCTTCTTGCCGATCAGCGCGCGCGCGAGCGGCGAGGTGATGGAGATGCGGCCCTTCTTGGCGTCGGCCTCGACTTCGCCGACGATCTGCCACACCGCCTTCTTCTCGGTGTCCTCATCGATCAGCGTCACGGTCGCGCCGAACTTGATGGTGTCGCCTGACAGTTTCGAAATGTCGATGATGTCGGCGCGCGCGAGCTTGTCCTCGAGCTCGGCGATGCGGCCCTCGTTGTGCGACTGCTCTTCCTTGGCGGCGTGATACTCGGCGTTCTCCGAGAGATCGCCGTGCGAGCGCGCTTCCGCGATGTGTTCGATGATGCGTGGACGATCCACCGATTGGCGATGCTTCAACTCGTCCGTCAGCGCGGCGTATCCGCCCGCGGTCATCGGAACCTTATCCATCATCTTCGTCCTTCATCGCGCGCGCCCGGCGGCCGTGCACGAATATCCAGTTCAGCTAACGCAGGAATCAGGGCGCCAACGCGCCCGGAAGCCCAGTGATACTCGGCCCCGCTAAGGGCCGTGACAACATCCAATCGCGCGGTGAGTTCCAGCCATTCGGCTAATTGACCGCTTCGGGCCTTCAGCCCGGGCAGCGGTCAGCTTTCGGAAAAGTAACTCTGAAGCGTGCGGACCTCAAGGTCCCCGTCCCGATAGGCCCGGATTCCCCGTGCGGCCGCCACCGCGCCCGAAAGAGTGGTGTAATATGGCACTTTATGCAAGAGGGCAGCCCGCCGCAGCGAGCGGCTGTCGGCCAGCGCCTGCGGACCTTCGGTGGTATTGAAGACCAGCTGGACGTCGCCATTGGTGATGGCGTCGACGATGTGCGGACGGCCTTCGAGCACCTTGTTCACCTTTTCCGTCGGCACGCCGTTGTCGCTGAGGTAGCGCTGCGTGCCCGAGGTTGCCATCACCTTGAAGCCGAGCGAGTGCAACAGCCGCACCGCATCCGCGATGCGCATCTTGTCGTCGCCGCGCACCGAGACGAACACCGTGCCCTGCCGCGGCACGCGCGTGCCGCCGCCGAGCTGGCTCTTCGCGAACGCGACCTCGAAGGAGCGGTCGATGCCCATCACTTCGCCGGTCGAACGCATCTCCGGTCCGAGCACAGTATCGACGCCGGGGAAACGCGCGAACGGGAATACCGATTCCTTCACGCCGACATGGCCGAGCTTCTTCTTCTTCAGCTTGAAGTCGGCGAGCTTTTCGCCGGCCATGATCCGCGCCGCGATCTTGGCGACCGGCGTGCCGATCACCTTGGCGACGAACGGCACGGTGCGGGATGCGCGCGGGTTGACCTCGAGCACGTAGATCTCGCCGTCCTTGATGGCGTATTGCACGTTCATCAGGCCGACCACGTCGAGCCCGAGCGCGAGCTCGCGGGTCTGCCGCTCCAGCTCCTCGATGGTCTTGGCGTCGAGCGAATGCGGCGGCAGCGAGCAGGCGGAGTCGCCGGAATGGATGCCGGCTTCCTCGATGTGCTCCATGATGCCGACGATGAAGGTGTCCTTGCCGTCGCAGAGGCAGTCGACGTCGACTTCGGTCGCGTCGGACAGATAGCGGTCGAACAGCAGCGGGTTCTTGCCGAGCACGGTGTTGATCTGCCCGGTCTTGTCGTTCGGGTAGCGCGCCTTGATGTCGGCGGGCACCAGCTCGGGCAGCGTTCCCAGCAGGTAGTCGTTGAGCTGGTTCTCCTCGCGGATGATCTGCATCGCGCGGCCGCCGAGCACGTAGGACGGACGCACCACCAGCGGCAGGTCGAGATCGGCGGCGACGAGGCGGGCCTGCTCGACCGAATAGGCGATGCCGTTCTTCGGCTGCTTGAGACGCAGCTTGTCGAGCACGCGCTTGAAGCGGTCGCGGTCCTCGGCGAGGTCGATCGCATCAGGCGAGGTGCCGAGGATCGGCACTTCGGCGGCTTCGAGCGCGCGGGCAAGCTTCAGCGGGGTCTGGCCGCCGAACTGCACGATCACGCCGTGCAGCGTGCCGTTCTTGCGCTCGGTCGCGATGATCTCCAGCACGTCTTCGGCAGTGAGCGGCTCGAAATACAGCCGGTCGGCGGTGTCGTAGTCGGTCGACACCGTTTCCGGGTTGCAGTTGACCATGATGGTCTCGTAACCGGCGTCCTCGAGCGCGAAGCAGGCGTGGCAGCAGCAATAGTCGAACTCGATGCCCTGGCCGATGCGGTTCGGGCCGCCGCCGAGGATGATCACCTTCTTGCGGTCCGACGGCGCGCTCTCGTCGGCAAATTCGCCGGCGAACGGCCGCTCATAGGTCGAATACATGTAGGCGGTCGGCGACGCGAACTCCGCCGCGCAGGTGTCGATGCGCTTGAACACCGGGCGCACCCCGAGCGCGTGGCGCTTGGCGGTGACGTCGGCCTCGGTGGTCTCCGTGAGCACGGCGAGCCGCGCGTCCGAGAAGCCCATCGCCTTCAGCATCCGCATCGCGAACGCATTGGTCGGCAGGCCGCTGCCGCGGATCTTGCCTTCCATCTCGACGATGGCGCGCAGCTCCGCGAGGAACCAGGGATCGATCTTGCAGGAATTGAAGATATCCTCGTTGGACCAGCCGAGCCGCATCGCCTGCGCGACCTGCAGCAGGCGGTTCGGCGTCGGCGTGCCGAGCGCCGCGCGGATCGCGTTCTTGTCGTCGCTGCGGCCGAGGCCCTCGATGTCGATCTCGTCGAGGCCGGTCAGCCCGGTCTCGAGCCCGCGCAGGGCCTTCTGCAGGCTCTCCTGGAAAGTGCGACCGATCGCCATCACCTCGCCGACCGACTTCATCGAGGTGGTCAGCGTGGAGGAGGCGCCGGGGAATTTCTCGAACGCAAAGCGCGGAATCTTGGTGACGACGTAGTCGATCGTCGGCTCGAACGAGGCCGGCGTCGCGCCGCCGGTGATGTCGTTGGCGATCTCGTCGAGCGTGTAGCCGATCGCAAGCTTGGCGGCGACCTTGGCGATCGGGAAGCCGGTGGCCTTCGAGGCCAGCGCCGACGAGCGCGACACGCGCGGATTCATCTCGATCACGACCATGCGGCCGTCGTCCGGATTGATGCCGAACTGCACGTTGGAGCCGCCGGTCTCGACCCCGATCTCGCGCAGCACCGCAATCGATGCGTCGCGCATGATCTGGTATTCCTTGTCGGTGAGCGTCAGCGCCGGCGCCACCGTGATGGAATCGCCGGTGTGCACGCCCATCGGATCGACGTTCTCGATCGAGCAGATGATGATGCAATTGTCCTTCTTGTCGCGCACCACCTCCATCTCGAACTCTTTCCAGCCGAGGACGGATTCCTCGATCAGCACCTCGTTGGTCGGCGAGGCATCGAGGCCGCGCTCGATGATGTCGAGATATTCTTCCTTGTTGTAGGCGATGCCGCCGCCGGTGCCGCCGAGCGTGAAGGAGGGGCGGATGATCGCGGGCAGGCCGATGTCGGACAGCGCCATCAGCGCTTCGGCCAAGGCCTGCTGCTGGTAGCGCTTGCGCCGCTCGTTCTCGCCGCCTTCCCACTGCCGTTCGAAGGCTTCGAGCTCGAGGCCGGACAGCTTGGCCTGATCGGCGAGGTATTTGTCGCGGTCGGACTTCTTCAGCGCCGACGCATTGGCGAGCCGCGACCTCGGCGTCTGCAGCCCGATCTTCTCCATGGCGTCGCGGAACAACTGGCGGTCTTCGGCCTTGTCGATGGCGTCGGCGGTGGCGCCGATCATCTCGACGTCGAACTTCTCCAGCGTACCCTGCTTGCGCAGCGACAGCGCGCAGTTCAGCGCGGTCTGGCCGCCCATGGTCGGCAGCAGCGCGAAGCCGCCGGGCACGACGTGGCGTTCCTTTTCGATGATCTTGGCGACGATTTCGGGCGTGATCGGCTCGATATAGGTCGCATCCGCCAGCTCCGGGTCGGTCATGATCGTCGCCGGGTTGGAATTGACCAGGACGATCCGATAGCCCTCTTCCTTGAGCGTCTTGCAGGCCTGCGTGCCGGAATAGTCGAACTCGCAGGCTTGGCCGATCACGATGGGACCGGCGCCGATGATCAGGATGGTGGAGATGTCGGTTCTTTTGGGCATCAGCTCTCGCGGACTGGAATTTAGGCACAAAAAAAGGGCGCGCTTCCCGCGCGTCCCTCGAGCCATGCGCTACATGTTGTAGCGCTGGAAGCGCGATCCCTCGCGCGCGGGTGGTCTTTAGACCAGTTTCCGCACCCGCGAAACCCCCAAAAACGCGCAATCAACCGCGATTCTGGGGGAAAATCCGCATTCGGCGTATGCCCGGTTGGGGGTGCTCGGGATTGGGAGGGGCTACCGGCCCGGCTTCGCCCTGCGGGCTACGCCGCGGCAGCCTTCGCTACGAGAAGGCCTGCCGAGCCGAAGCTGCGTCAGCAGCGAAGGCTGGAGGCCCGGCCTGGATTTGAACCAGGATAAACAGTGTTGCACCACTGCCGCGTCGAAGCTTCCGCCACCGGGCCGAGTGGATCATTGCTGATTATTTCAGAGGCCGCCACGTTTACTGGTGGGTAACGTTAATAGCTGGCGCAACCCAGGATCAGTGGTGCGCCACGAACGTCATCCGCCACGGATTGTGCCCGATGTTGCGCGGCGCGCGGCGGGCGCTGAACCCCGCGGCGCCGAGCTTGGCGATCATCTCGTCCTCGCGGTAGCGCTGCAGTCCGATCCGGGTGCGCAGCTGGCGGTAGTCGGACAGCGCGGTTGAAGCCAGCCCGACCAGCGCATCGCGCAGGAAACCGTGGGTCGCCGCAAAGCGCAGCAGGGCCGCGACGTCCCTCGCCATCCCGACTTCAGGCCGCAGGATATCGCCGAGCACGAACCGGCCCGAGGGCTTCAGCAGGCGGTGGATCACGTCGAACGCGGAATCGAGCTCCTGCGGCGTCATGTATTGCGCCACCGAGTTCATCACCACGAGGTCGATCGAGTCCGCGTCCATGTGCTTCAGGTCATCGAGCGAGCGGACACGGATGCGGGTGTCGGGCGCAAAGCGCGCGACCAGACGGCCGCGTACGCCGGGCGCCGGCTCCGCCAGATAGAGCTGGGCGCAGGCATTGGCGACCTTCGCCGCCGACAGCGCCTCGCCGCAGGCATAGTCGAGCACCACGGCATCCGGCGAAGCGATGTAGCCGATGATGTCGTTTGCGATGATCTGGAAATGCAGGTCACGGTGCAGTCGGCTCGCATAGATCGTATGCGTGGAATCGTAATAATCGATCCATTCATCCATCGCGTTTGGTATCCGGCAGAACGGGTTCCTGGCCTCAGGAACGGGTGGGCTGATGATGCGTTAGCGGTCCGGCGGCCAATGTTCAATGCGCCGAAATACGGGTTCCTAACAGGAAGGTCCAACGTGAGCAAAGCCAAGACTGACAAGATCTCGCCCGATCTCGACACGCCGAGCGACCTGCCGCAGGCTGCGGGGGACACGATCTCGGCCTCGCTCAACACGCTTCTGGCCGACGCCTTCGCGCTCTATTTGAAAACCAAGAATTTCCATTGGCACGTCAGCGGCCGGCATTTCCATGATTACCATTTGTTGCTGGACGAGCAGTCGGAGGCGATCTTCGCGACCACCGACCAGCTCGCCGAGCGGGTGCGCAAGCTTGGCGGCGCGACGCTGAAGTCGATCGGCGATATCGCCAGGCACCAGACCATCAAGGACAATGACGACGATTATGTGCCGCCGCGCGAAATGCTGCGCGAGTTGATGGAAGACAACAAGCACATGGCGGCTGCGATGCGCAAGGCGCACAAGCTGGCTGACGACCAGGAGGACTCCGGCACCGCAGGCCTGCTCGAAACCTTCATCGACGAAACCGAGCGGCGCACCTGGTTCCTGTTCGAGGCCAGCCGCCAGGAAGGCAGCAACGCGGCGTAAGCTGCGTTGCCGCACCCGCGAGGCAGCAATCCAAAGCTGCTTTGCTCCGGACTGCTTCGCGAAGCTTGCGGTCTGGCCGCCCGGCTGCGGTCAGTGCGGTTGAAGCCTACTGAGCTGACAGACCCATCGCTGTCTCCAATCGCACGATCGGCGGAGGATTCCACTTTCCGGTCAGCGCCTCCGATTTCGGACCGTAAAGGCGCATGGTCAGGTTGAAAGCGCCCTTCGGCGCCGGGAGCCAGTTGGCTTGTTTGTCCGCGCCCGGACTTTCGTTCTGGAAGTAGAGATCGAGCGAGCCGTCCGGGTTGTATTTGAACGGCATCCAGCTGGACACAGCGAAGCGGTTCAGCACGTTGCCGACCTGGAATCCTTCCTGGTCGTAAAGCGTGATCGACCAGAAGGCATTGACCGGCGGGGCCGCGCCCTTCTCAAAGGTGATCGTATACTTGTTGGCGCCGTCGAGCGGTTTGCCGGTATTGTCGGCGAGATTGAGCGGATAAATCGCGTCCTCCGGCAGGTTGGCGCCAAGCCCGAGCTGCGCGACGATCGCACGCTTCAAATAGTAGTTGCCGTAAACGCCCATCGTGTCGGTGTTCATCGACCAGCCGTTCGCAACGCGCGCCAGCGTCGGCACCTTCCATGCCATCAGCTTCTGCCCGTCCTGCGGCGCCGTCTCCAGCGCCCGTTGCAGCACCGGGTCCACCTTGCTGATTTCGAAGCTCTTGCCGGGCTCGATGCCGATCCTCTTCATCTGCGCGATGATTGGTTCATCGGTGATGTGCGGCGGGTGAAGCTTGAGCAGCTCGGCGGCCTGCGCGAAGTAGACGCCGGCCGACATCGTGTCGACCTGCACCTTGGGCGCCGTCTTCATGTCGACGCTGGGATCGATCCTGACCTCGGTCGGCTTCTGAGTCTTGCCGAACTCGGAAAGAGGCGTGACCTTGTAGCCGGCCTGGATCTTGTGGACCGCATCGTAGTCCGGCGGGCCGTCCGTCTTGGTGCGGCCAATGACCCAGACGTAAGGCGTCGGCGCGTCGATGCGCTGGGTATCCTTCGGAAGCTTGAACTCCTCCGCAAACCTGTCGCGCAGATCAGGCCGCCATCCCGGGGCCGTCACCAGAAAGGTCCCCGCTTTGGTACCCGTGGTGCGCCAGCCGGGCGAGGCGAACACATCCGACCACATGTCCAGCATGGGCAGCAAATAGAAGCGTCCATCGGTATCGGGAACGGAGACGACAACCGGCTCCTTGGTCATGTCCAGCCATGAAACGGAATAGAGCGTATCGAAGTTGGACCGCACCACGCCCTTGAAATTCGCCGGCGGGTATTCGGGGATGTTGACGAAGGTGTTCATCGGGCCCTTGAAGTTCTCTTTGCCGGGCTCGACGTTGGTGAACTGCTTTCGCGTGATGTCCATCGTCAGGAGCGGGTAGAAGTAAATATAGGCGTCCACCGCGATCGCGTGCGCCTCCTGCTCGTTGATTGCCGGGGCCGTCTGAGCCAGCGCTGCAGGCGCGGCAGCCGCGCCGATGCAGAGAGACAATGTCAGCGTCAGAATTCCTCGAAACATGTCGAATTTCCTCTTCCGATATGTGTTGCGGTTGCTTGTGGGAGGCGCGGAGCATCTGATGCCGTCAGGTGATGTGTATGACCTCCGCAAAAAGAGCAGCAGCGGACGCGGAAGCTCTGTCACTCCCGCAGATGAATCGCGCGCCTTAAGGTGTCATTGGCGGCATAAATCGCCGCAGCGATGCTGACTTAAATCAAGGAGCTTGGAAATGTGAAGCCGGCAGGCTTGATTGAAATGGCCTGCAATTCCGATGATCGATTCAGGTTGCCTGTATCCGGTCACCTCTCGCGAGGGGGCAGGGCAAGAGCAACCCGTTCGACCATCCTAGATCTTATCGCTTCCACAGCCGCACCAGCGGCCCGTCCTTGCCCAGCACCGGATCGGTCGCGGGGATCGTGACCTGTGGGATCGTCTTCAGCGCCCTGGCGTGATTCTCCGCCGTCGGCCGCTGCAGATCCATCGGGGGGCCCGGCGGATAGGCGCCGACCACGCAGAAATCGTCGCTCGCCGACAGGCATTGATGCCCGGTGCCGGCGGGCAGGATCGCGACGTCGCCGGCCGCGATCTCGAGTGCTTGCCCGCGCTCGCCGCCAAACTGCACGCGCGCGCGGCCGCGCGCGACGCCCAGCACCTCGTGCACGGTGGCGTGGTAATGCGCGAAGTCGTAGACGCCGTTGCGCCACATCGCGCCCCAGCCGTTCTCGCCGAACAGCTGCTCGATGGTGGCCTCAGGATTCTTGCTGACGTCGACGGCGGCCTTGTAGACCAGGAACGGCATCGGATTGTTCGGCACGAGGCCGTCGTCCCGGAAGACGATGGTCTGGGGTTCGATATCGGTACGGACGACCGACATGGTGGCTCTCCAGCGCTGCGAGGTGGTCTCCAGACCATCAAACCGTCGGTCCGCAAACCGTTCCAGCTAGATTTTGAACTTCAGCACGTCTTCCCTGAACCTGAGCCCGTGCCCGGGCCGCTCCGGCGCGGTGATCATGCCGTTGGCGATTTCGGGCGGGTCGACCCAGAGATCGTCGATCAGCGCCATGTTCTCGCACCAGATCCCGTTCGGAATCGAAGCCAAGAGGTGCACATTGAGTTCGGGAAACAGATGCGGCGCGATGGTGATGCCGAACGTGTCCGCAAGCGCCGCGATCTTGCGCTGCCGCCGCGCATCGGGTCGGGTTGCAGGATCGGCAGGCAGGGATTGAGAAAGAACGGCCGCAGATCGTAGCGCGTGAAATGCGTCTCGCCGCCGACGACGCGCATGTCCAGCGCCGCCGCGATCCGCTGATAGCCGGCGAAATCATCGGCCGGCACCGGCTCCTCAAGCCAGTAGATATCGTACTTCTCGAACTTGCGTCCCATCTCGATCGCGACATCGGCGCTCCAGCCCATGTTGACGTCGATCATGATGTCGATGTCGGGCCCGAGCGCCTCGCGCATGCGGCGCACATTGTCGAGGTCCTGCGCCGGCGTGTGGACGTGCGCGACCTGCATCTTGATCGCCTTGTAGCCCTGCTTCACGAAATGCAGCGCCTTCTCGATCATCCCGTCGCCGCCGGCGCCCCGGAAGCAGCCGGAACCATAGATCGGGATTTCCGAGCGATAGTGCCCCCACAGCCGGTGCAGCGGCAGGCCGGCCCGTTTCCCGACCGCGTCCCACAGCGCGATGTCGAGCGCCGACATGGCCATCGTGGCGATGCCGCCGCGGCCATAGGTCATCGTCGCCGTCCACAGATCGCGCCAGATCGCCTCGATCGCGGTGGCGTCCTTGCCGATGACGCGCGGGATGATGCATTCCTCGAGACAGGCCGCGATCGACTTCATCGCCGGCTTGAACACGAACAGATAGCCCATGCCGGTAACGCCGCCGGACGTTTCGACGTCGCAGATCAGAATGTCGCGCGTCGCGCCGAGCGCCGCGCCTTTCAGCCAGGGATCGTCGGCCCAGGGCAGCCGCAGCATCGTCACGCGGATGTCGCGGATGGTCATGTCTGAATGGGCTGAAATCATCGGCGTTTCCTTTCCAGGCCGGATCATGTTTGCCTGATCTCGGACAGGGAAACTCAATCACAGAGCGCAGGCCGCGATCCAGCGCGCTTCGTCATGGCTCCAATGCGCCAAGATCTGGCGCCAAGACGCGATTGCCTTCAGGTCGTCTTGGGCAACTCGAACACCAGGCAGGTCGTGGTGGCATGGGCGAGCAGCTTGCCATTGTCGTCGGTAATCCGCGCTTCCGCCGTCGCAACCCGGCGGCCGGCGTTGAGCACATGGCCCTCGGTGCGGATTGTGCCGGTGTCCTGGCTCATGCCGCGGACGAAGGAGATCTTGAACTCCAGCGTGGTGTAGCCAAAGCCTTGCGGCAGCGTGGTCTGCACCGCAAGCCCCATCGCGGAATCCAAGAGGATCGCGGCGTAGCCGCCATGCACCGAACCGATCGGGTTGTAGTGGCGCAGGCCCGGGACGCTGTGGATCACCACATGGCCGGTCTCGGCGGAGCAGTCGAACGGCTCGACATTCTCCATGATCGGCGGCTCCGGCAGGGTCCGGGCGAAGATGCCGCGCACGAAGTCGAGCCCGGACATCGATGCCATCACCGCCATCGAGGAGACGCCGTAGACGGGCTTCGGGGTGGCGGGGGCGGTCATGTCGAGATTTCCCGTGATGTGATGCGAAGACGCATTGCTGCTGTCGGTGCCAGCCGCGCGCAATAGCCGTCATGCCCGGACTTGATCCGGGCATCCATCTTCTTCAAGGGATGGATTGCCGGGTCAAGCCCGGCAATGACGATCGGGCTCTAAGCCGCGCGCTTGTTCTTCCGCATCAGATCGGCGAAGCGCTGGAACAGATAGTGCGAGTCGCGCGGGCCGGGCGAGGCTTCCGGGTGGTACTGCACCGAGAACACCGGCTTGCCCTCAAGCGCGATGCCGCAATTGGAGCCGTCGAACAGGGAGATATGGGTCTGGGTCGCGCCTTTCGGCAGCGTCGCCTGGTCCACGGCAAAGCCGTGGTTCATCGAGGTGATCTCGACCTTGCCGGTGGTCTCGTCCTTGACCGGATGGTTGGCGCCGTGATGGCCCTGATGCATCTTCATGGTCTTGGCCCCGACGGCAAGGCCAAGCATCTGATGGCCGAGGCAGATGCCGAAGGTCGGCGTCCCCGACGCGATCATCTTCTGGATCACGGGCACGGCATATTTGCCGGTGGCGGCGGGATCGCCGGGGCCGTTCGACAGGAACACGCCGTCCGGCTCCATCGCCAGGATGTCTTCGGCGGCGGTCGTCGCCGGCACCACGGTCACCTTGGCGCCGACGCCGGCGAGCAGGCGCAGGATGTTGCGCTTGATGCCGTAATCGATCGCGACCACGTTGAATTCCGGCGCGGTTTGCTGGCCGAAACCGTTGCCCCACACCCAGGGCGTCTCGTCCCAGGTGAAGCGCTGGCCGGAGGTGACCATCGGCACCAGGTCCATGCCCTCGAGGCCGGGCCATTCGCGGGCTTCTTCCTTCAGGCCGTGCAGGTCGAACTCGCCGTTTCTGGCGTGCACGATCACCGCATTGGGCATGCCCTTGGAGCGGATCAGCGCGGTCAGCGCGCGGGTGTCGATACCGGAGAGGCCGATGATGCCGCGCGCCTTCAACCACAGGTCGAGATGGCGGGTGGCGCGGTAATTCGAGGGATCTGATATCGCCGAGCGCAGGATCACGCCGCGCGCGCCGGGCGTCGCCGCCATGTTCACCGTCTCGATGTCATCCTCGTTGGTACCGACATTGCCGATATGCGGGAAGGTGAAGGTGATGATCTGGCCGGCATAGGACGGATCGGTGAGGATCTCCTCATAGCCGGTCATCGCGGTGTTGAAGCAGACCTCGCCGACGGCGTGGCCTTCCGCGCCGAGACCGAAGCCTTCCAGCACGGTACCATCGGCGAGCACAAGGAGCGCGGTCGGTTTATGGTCCGGCCAGGCGGGAGCGTTTTCGGATGTTGTCATGAGCCCTTTAAATAGACGCCGCACCCGGCGGCGTCAAAGCGAAAGGGCACGGATTCACACGGCAATACCGGCCGATTTGACAGGCCCGAACGGCCTTTTAATCTAAAGTTCCCTGAAGCGGCCGTTTGCTTGCCGAAAATGACCCGTCCGGAGCTCCCGCATGGATAATACGATGCCGATCCTGCTCGTCCCGGGCCTCATCTGCTCGCCGCGGATTTTCGCCCCCGTCATTCCGGCGCTGTGGCGATGCGGGCCGGTGACGGTCGCCAACCATATCAGGGACGACAATATGGGGGCCATCGCCCGCCGGATCCTGGCCGAGGCGCCGCCGCGCTTTGCGCTCGCCGGGCACTCGATGGGCGGCTACATCGCCTTCGAGATCATGCGGCAGGCGCCGGACCGGGTTGCGAAGCTGGCGCTGATGAGCACCCAGGCGCGGGCCGATACGCCGGAAGCGACCGCGCGTCGCCGCGGCATGATCGAGCGTGCCAGAAGCGGCCAATATCGCAGCGTGGTCGATGAGCTGTTTCCGGGCTTCGTGCATCCGTCGCGGCAGGGCGATGCAAGCCTGCGCCGGATCGTCGACGACATGAGCGAGGACGTCGGCGCCGAGGCTTTCATCCGCCAGCAGAACGCGGTGCTCAGCCGGCCGGATTCGCGGCCGAGCATGGCCTGGATCAAGTGCCCGACCTTGGTGCTGACGTCGGATACCGACAACACCGTGCCAAATTCGCTGTCGGACGAGATGGCCAACGGCATTCCCGGCGCAAAACTTGTAGTGCTCGCCAATTGCGGTCACCTGCCGCAGCTGGAACTGCCGCAGGCCTGCGCCGATGCGCTGGTCGAATGGCTGAGGAACTAGGTTGTTCTGCCGGTGCAAACTGCCTAGATGAGGGGATTGCTGGCTCAAGGACAACGAAATGCTGCGCGACGACATCAATACTGCGGTCAAGGAAGCGATGAAGGCGAAGGACGAGCGCAAGCTGTCCACGCTGCGCATGGTCAATTCGACCATCAAGAACGCCGACATCGACGCGCGCGGGCAGGGCAAGCCGCCCCTCTCCGATGCCGACCTGCTCGGCCTGCTGCAGAAGATGATCAAGCAGCGCCAGGAGTCGGTCGAGCTCTATGACAAGGGCGGCCGCGCCGAGCTCGCGGCCCAGGAGCGCGAGGAGATCGCCGTGATCTCGGCGTACCTGCCGAAGCAGATGTCCGATGACGACGTGAAGGCGGCGATCTCGGCGATCATCGCCGAGACGGGTGCCGCCGGCATCAAGGACATGGGCAAGGTGATCGGCGCGTTGAAGGCGAAATACGCCGGCCAGATGGATTTCGGCAAGGCCAGCGGCCTGGTGAAGGCGGCGCTGACGGGCTAGCCGTTCGTCCCGGCTGGCTTGCGGCGCAAAGTGCCGCGGACCGAATTGCGGGAACCTTTCTGCTGACGGAGCATCTGACGGGCATGACCTCGCGATGACTCCGCAAAGGAAAGGCCCCGATGAACCCGATTGTGCATGCGCTGGATCGTGCAAGAGCCGCTCAAACCGAATCCGACAAGCCGACCCGGGCCGAAGTCGAGGCAGCAGTCCGCACCATCATCCGCTGGACTGGTGACGATCCCGAGCGGGATGGTTTGCTTGAAACTCCGGCGCGTGTGACGCGTTCGTTCGAGGAATTCTTTGCGGGTTACGACCAACGTCCCGCGGAGATCCTGGAAAAGACCTTCGAGGAGATCGAAGGCTACGACGAAATGATTGCCCTGCGGGGCATCCGCTTCGAGAGCCATTGCGAGCATCATATGGCGCCGATCATCGGTCAGGCCTGGGTTGCCTACATCCCGAACGGCCGCGTGGTCGGCATCAGCAAGCTGGCGCGGGTGGTCGACATCTATGCCAGGCGTTTGCAGATCCAGGAGAAGATGACGGCGCAGATCGCCAACACCATCAACGACGTCTTGAAGCCTCAGGGCGTAGGCGTCATCATCAAGGCGTCGCATCACTGCATGACGACCCGCGGCGTGCACAAGCCGGATACCGATCTCGTGACCAGCCGCATGCTGGGTTGCTTTCGCGACAATGCGCTAACCCGCCAGGAATTCCTCGGCATAGCGGTTTAGAGCGTCACAGGGCGATGGAGGAATGATATGGCCGATCAGCAAGCTCCTTCCGGTCCGGATCTGACACAAGGCGTTGCCCTCTCCGACTTCACGAGCGCGATGTTGCTCGGCCATGTCGGCGACGAGGACGTGCTGCTGGTGCGCTCGGGGGCGGATATCTTCGCCATCGACGCGCATTGCAGCCATTACCACGGCCCGCTCGCCGAAGGCCTCCTTGAGGGCGAGACCGTCCATTGCCCCTGGCATCACGCCTGCTTCGATATTCGCACCGGTGAAGCGACCGCCGCGCCCGCCTTCAACGCGCTCGCTGTCTGGAAGGTCGAGCGGGAGGGCGATCGCATCATCGTGCGCGAGAAGCGCGCGCAGCCGAAACTCCGCGTCAAGGGCCCGGTCGATGCGCCCGGCAGCATCGTGATTGTCGGCGGCGGCGGGGCGGGGTTTGCCGCCGCCGAGATGCTGCGACGGCAGGACTATCGCGGCAGCATCGTCATGCTGAGCGGCGAGGCCGCGCCGCCGGTGGATCGTCCGAACCTGTCAAAGGACTTCCTCGCCGGCAGCGCGCCGGAAGACTGGCTGCCGCTGAAGCCGGACGATTTTTATCGTGACGCGGCGATCGATCTGAAACTCAGGACCGAGGTCAAGTCGATCGATACCGGCCGCCGCAACGTCGTGCTCGCCGGCGGCGAAACGCTCGCCTATGACCGGCTGCTGCTGGCGACCGGCGCGGAGCCGGTGCGGCTGCCGATCCCGGGCGCGGACCAGCCCCACGTTCATGTGCTACGCACCGTCGACGATTGCCGGGCCATCATCGCCGCGGCCAGCGGAGCGCGCCGCGCGGTGGTGATCGGTGCAAGCTTCATCGGTCTCGAGGTGGCGGCCTCGCTCCGCGCGCGCCAGATCGAGGTTCACGTGGTCGGGCTGGAACAGCGGCCGATGGAGCGCGTACTCGGGCCGGAGATGGGCGATTTCGTCCGTGCGCTGCACGAAGAGCATGGTGTCGTATTCCACCTCGGCGACACGGTGACCGCGATCGAGGGCAAGCGAGCCCGCCTGAAGAGCGGGCCTGTGCTCGATGCCGATCTCGTCGTGGTCGGTGTCGGCGTGAAGCCGCGGCTGGCGCTGGCGGAAGCGGCCGGGCTCGCCATCGACCGCGGCGTGACAGTCGACGCCTATCTCGAGACCAGCGTTCCCGGCATCTACGCGGCCGGCGATATCGCGCGCTGGCCCGATCCGCACAGCGGCGAGACGATCCGGGTCGAGCATTGGGTGGTGGCGGAGCGCCAGGGCCAGACCGCCGCGCGGAATATGCTTGGGCAGCGCGAGGTGTTCGACGCGGTGCCGTTCTTCTGGAGCCAGCATTACGACGTGCCGATCAACTATGTCGGCCATGCCGAGCAGTGGGACGAGATCGCGGTGGACGGCAGCATCGCCGGCAGGGATTGCGTGCTGCGCTACAAGCGCGGCGGGCGCGTGCTCGCGGTCGCGTCGATCTATCGCGACCTCGATAGCCTCAAGGCCGAGGTCGCAATGGAGCGGGCGTCAGCCTGACGGCTTTCTCCTCAAGGATGTTCGTAGCCCGGATGCAGTGAAGCGAAATCCGGGGGAGTCTGTCCACTCGATGAGAACCCCGGATTGCGCGGAGCCTGTCATCGGGCGCGCGTTCGCGCGACCGCTCCATCCGGGGTTCTTTATCCGGGCATCACATTCTTCGTCAGCCCGGGCTTGTCCCGGGCATCGACGTCTCTACAATCTGCCGCAGCAAATGCGGATGGCAGGGGAAAGGCCCGGCCATGACGAGGGACGGAAGCAACACACACCATGCTCAAGGAAGCCGCTACTTACGACGAGCTCTATCGCAACTTCCGCTGGGACGTTCCCGCGCGCTTCAACATGGCGACCGCGTGTTGCGACCGCCATGCCGACGGCACCGGGCGGCTCGCGCTGGTCTATGTCGACGAGGATGGCGGCACCACGCGCACCTCGTTCGACGAGGTCGCGGACGCCTCGCGCCGTTTCGCCAATGTGCTGACCAACGACGGGCTGGTGCGCGGCGACCGCGTCGCCGTGTTCCTGTCGCAATCGCTCGAACTGCCGGTCGCGCATCTCGCGGCGTTTCGCGCAGCGATGATCTCGATCCCGCTGTTCGCGCTGTTCGGCGAGGATGCGCTCGAATTCCGCCTGTCGAATTCTGTTGCCAAGGCCGTGATCACCGATGAAGCAGGCTGGGAGAAGATCGCGAAAGTCCGCGATCGCCTGCCCGAGTTGAAGAGCGTCTATATCGTCGGCGATAAGACGCCGGCGGGGACGAAACCGTTCTGGAGCGCGGTCAAGTCGGCATCGCCCGAGTTCGCGACCGTCGACACCTCGGCCGACGATCCCGCGCTGATCATCTACACGTCGGGCACCACGGGTAACCCGAAGGGCGCGCTACATGCGCATCGCGTCGTGCTCGGCCATCTGCCCAATGTCGAAATGTGCCACAACTTCCTGCCGAGGCCCGGCGACCTGATGTGGACGCCGGCCGACTGGGCCTGGATCGGCGGCCTGATCAACGGCCTGTTCGCATTCTGGTACCACGGCATCCCGATGGTTGGACACCGCGCCCGCAAGTTCGAGCCGCAGGCGGCGATGCGGATGATGGCCGAGCTCGGCATCCGCAACGTGTTCCTGCCGCCGACCGCGCTGAAGCTGATGCGGCAGGCCAATGTAAAGAATTCCGGCGTCAGGCTGCGCAGCATCTTCACCGGCGGCGAGTCGCTCGGCGGCCAATTGCTGGATTGGGTGCGCGACACCTTCGGCATCGACGCCCATGAGGTGTTCGGGCAGACCGAATGCAATCTCGTGATCGGCAGCAATTCCAATCTGTTTCCGATCCGTCCGGGCTCGATGGGCCGCGCTACGCCGGGCTTCGACGTCCGCATCGTCGACGACAAGGGCGCGGAACTGCCGCGGGGCCAGCGCGGCATCATCGGCGTGCGCCAACCGTGCCCCTGCACCATGATCGAGTACTGGCGCAATCCGGAAGCGACCGCGAAGAAATATGCCGGCGAATTCCTGCTGACCGGCGATCTCGGCGTGCAGGATGAGGACGGCTATTTCTGGTACGTCAGCCGCGAGGACGACGTCATCACCACGGCCGGCTATCGTGTCGGCCCGTCCGAGATCGAGCACACGCTGATGAAGCATCCGGCGGTCGCGATGTCGGCGGTGGTCGGCATCCCCGATCCGATCCGCACCGAATCGATCAAGGCCTGGATCGTGCTGCGGCCGGGCTACGCGCCGGGCGATGCCCTGGCGCGCGAGATCCAGGAGTTCGTCAAGGTCCAGCTCGCCGCCCACGAGTATCCGCGCTTCGTGCAGTTCGCCGATAGCCTGCCGATGACGGCGACGGGCAAGGTGCTGCGCCGGGAGCTGAGGGCGCTGGGGTAGTTTTCTCCGTCGTCGTCCCGGGCAAGCGCAGCGCGGCCCGGGACCCATAACCACAAGGTAAAGTTGTTGTGCGACGCTATGGCCCCAGCGAACTCTAAACGTTTGGAGCGGTGGTTATGGGTCCCTGCTTTCGCACTAGCGTGTCTACACGGTTTTGGGGCGCGACAGATTGACTCGGTGCAGCAAGAAGTGGCGTCTCTGCAGCATGTTGTATGATTCTCTCACTGGCGCTTTGATTCGAAGGAGCGCCAGCGATGCAGCCGGATTTGTCTTTGGGTGAGTTCGGGGACGTTCGTCTCGACAAAAGGGGGCGACGCTTCTCCGGGCTATGCTTTGCACGCGCAGCGTCTGCTTGCGCCAGATGGCCCGGGGCGATTGGGCTGCCAATATGGCGTTCTGGCGGTTTGTGAACAACCCCCAAGTCACGATCGATAAATTGATTGAGGGCTGGAGCACGCAGACGCGGACTGCGGTCAGCGGGCGTCATGTGCTGGCGATCCAGGATACGAGCGAGGTCAAGTTCCAGACCCAGGCGGGACGGCGGCGCGGGCTGGGCAAAGTCGGCAAGGGCAATGCTCGCGGCGTGCTGTTGCATGCGATGATGGCGGTGGATGCCGACAGCGGGGTCTGTCTTGGCCTTACTGGCGGCAACGTTTGGACGCGCAAAGGCAAGGTAAAAATCCCGCATGAGCGGCGCGCCTTGGCCGACAAGGAGTCGGCGCGCTGGGTGACGGCCGCCGAGCAAGGCCGCGACGTCCTGGCAGATGCCCGCATGATCACCGTCGTCAACGACCGCGAGGGGGATTTCTTTGCTCACTGGGCGCTGACGCCAGCTGAGAATGTCCATCTTCTGTCGCGTGCCATGCACGACCATGCGCTGGTCGATGGCGACACACTTTATCAGGCGGTCGAGCGGAGCCGCTTCTGCGACAACGCGGTGATCGATCTGCCGCAGCGAATGGATCGGCGCGGCCGGCAGGCCCATCTCTCGATGCGCTTCGGAACCGTCGTGCTCAAGCGGCCGCAGAGGCCCGGCGTCACCGACTTGGCGGAGGGCATCAAACTCAGCTTCGTAGAAGTGGTCGAGTTGCATCCGCCGAGAGGTGCGGAGCCCATTCGCTGGCTGCTCCTGACCACTCATCCGGTCGCCACCGCTAAAGACGCCTGGCAGATCGTCTCCTGGTACCGCCAGCGCTGGATCATTGAGCAACTCTTTCGCTCGCTGAAGAGCCAGGGTTTGCGCATCGAGGATAGTCAGATCGAGAGCGCCGAAGGCCTGATCAAGCTCGTGGCGGTCGCCACCAGAGCGGCATGTATCGTCATTCAACTCGTTCAGGCCCGCAACAGTGGCGAAGAATTGCCGGCTGAATTTGTCTTCACCGCAGAAGAGATCGAGACGCTCAGGGCCATCAACAAAACCATGAAAGGTCGCACCGAGCTTCAGAAAAACCACCATCGCCCCAACACCCTTGCTTGGGCGGCATGGATCATCGCAAAACTCGGCGGATGGACCGGCTACGCCTCCCACCGTCCACCTGGACCAATCACCTTCCACACCGGAATGGCCCGCTTCCAAATCCTCGCAAATGGCCCGACAAACGTGTAGATGCACTAGTGCTTTCGCAGGGACGACAGCGGAGTATGGAGCGGCTGTATCGCCAACCTCACGTCGGCATCGCGATTCCCAATTCCTTCAGCGCGGCCATCATGCGCGCTGGCGGCTGCATCGGGATCACCATAGCCTTGCCGGTCTCCACGAGGCTCTTGAGGCTGGAGAGGATCGCCGGCCAGCCGGTGCGGCCGCCTGCGAGAATGTCGTCGCTGATCGGACGGTCATGCGATTGCAGGAGCGTCAGCTTCACGCCGTCGCCTGCCGGTTCGATCTCCCAGGTGACGAGCGTCGGCCCGAGCTTTTCGACCAGCTGCGGCCAGTTGACGTTGAAGGTGACGGTCAGCCGCTTCAGCGGATCGCACTCGATCACCTCGCCGGAGATGTGCAGCGCGCCGTCGGGCGTCCGCACGACGTAGGCGCCGCCGATCCGAAGGTCGACCTCGACCGCGTTGCCGGAGAAATACTGCCGGCTGAGTTCGGCAGTCGTCAAAGCCTGCCACACCTTCTCGGGCGTGGCGGCGATGTAGATCGCGTAGACGATTGCCGGTTTGAATTTCTCGATGTTCATGTCTGTACGCACCCGTCGATAGATTTTCATTGTCATTCGAAGCCGTCGATCCCGAGCGCGGCCGGCGGGATCGTGACCGCCTTGCCGGTCTCGAGCAGGCTCTTGAGTCCCGACAGGATCGCCGGCCAGCCCTTGGAAATGCCGTCGAGCAGCTTGCTGCCCGCACCGAAGCCCTCATGAGTCACGGTCAGCTTCACGATCTTGCCATGGGCCTCCAGCGTGAAGACCACCTTGGTTGCCGGCTCCTTGCGCATGTCCTCGTCGAGCACGTGCTTGAAGGTGTAGGCGAGGCGTCGCGGCCGGTCGGCCTCGAGGATCTCACCGGTGTCGGTGGTCTTGCCGCCCATCACCAGCGCGAGCGGCGAGCCGACCTTCCAGTCCGATTGTAGCTCGGTGTCGAACCAGTATTGCCGCGTGAACGCGCTCTTGGTCAGCGCGTCCCACAGTTTGTCCGGCGTGGTCTCGATGTAGGTGACGTAGGCGAATTCGGGCTTAGGCATGGTAGGCCTCCCTGGCGCCGCTGGTGAGCAGGTCGGCCGGCAGTTCGCGCCCGGTCTCCAGGAAACTCTTCAGGCTTGCGATCACCATCGGCCAGCCGCCGGAGATGTCGCGCAGCGTCTTCGGGCCGAGATTGTCGTGCGTCACGGTCAGCTTGACGACCGTGCCGTGCGGTTCGATGTCGAAGGTCACGCGCGAGAGCTGCTCGCGCTCGACGCCTTCCTTCACGACGTCCCAGCTGTAGGCGAGCTTGTTCGGTGGATCGGCGATCAGCACCTCGCCCTGCACGCTGCGTCGCCCGTCCTTGGTGAGGTGGTAGGGGGAGCCGACCTTCCAGTCGGAGCTGACGCGATAGCCGAACCAGAAGCGTTCGGTGAATTCGCTCGAGGTCAACGCGTGCCACAGTTTGTCGGCGGTGGTCTCGATATAGGTGACGTAGACGTAGTCCGGTTTACTCATCACGCTTCTCCAATTGTCTTTTCAACTCGCTCAGCGCGGCGAGTTTCCCGCGCTCGAACTTCCTGATCCACCGCTCGCCGATCTGATGGATCGGAACCGGGTTGAGATAGTGCAGCTTCTCGCGGCCATGCTTGATCGTGGTGACGAGGTTGGCCTCCTCGAGAATCACAAGGTGCTTGGTGACGGCCTGACGCGTCATGTCGAGGCCGTCGCAGAGCTCACCGAGCGTCTGCCCGTTCTGATCGTGAAGCCGGTCAAGCAGCGTTCGCCGTGAGGCATCCGCGAGGGCTTTGAAGATTTCATCCATGGGTCGGATAATAGGCAACCAAATGGTTGCATGTCAAGAGCGTGTGTTTTGGCATCGGCAGCGCCGTGCTAGCCTTGCCGGCAGCCAACGCAGATTGGTGTGGAACATTGGGTGGTGCGCATGGGCGGTCGCGTTACGGCAGTTTGCTGCACGTTGGTTCTTGTCCTGCTCGCGAATGGTGCGAGCGCCCAGCAGAAGATCGGCGATCCGCCTGAAGCCTCCAACATGAGGCTGGTTGGAACCAACGATTTGCAGGCCCGCAGCGCCTATCAGCCGACCATTCATCATCAGGGCGACAGATGGATCGCCTATATCGGTCATCACGGCGGCACCGACGACATTCCCGATCCCGTCAACCCGGTGACCGGCAAGGCCGAACCGAACGGCACCTCGATCGTCGACGTCACCGATCCCGCGCACCCGAAATATCTGCGGCACATTCCCGGACAGGAAGGCAAGTATGAATCCGGCGGCGCGCAGATGGTGCGGATCTGCGACGGCAAGGATTTGCCGAAGGGCGATCGCAACGCGGTCTACATGCTGCGCACCTTCGGCAGCGAGGCGCACGAGATCTGGAACGTCGCCGATCCCGCCAATCCGGCGCTCGTCACCCGGATCGGCGGCCTGAAGGACACGCACAAGAGTTTTTGGGAATGCGGCACCGGCATCGCCTTCCTGGTGTCGGGCGCGCCGGACTGGCGCACGCGGCGCATGACGCAGGTCTATGATCTCTCCGATCCCGCGCATCCCACGAAGATCAGGGACTTCGGCCTGCCCGGGCAGGAGCCGGGCGCGACCGGCGCGGTGCCGACCGAACTGCACGGGCCGATCTCGACCGGGCCGCAGGGCAATCGCGTCTATTTCGGCTATGGCACCAACAAGGGCGGCTTCCTGCAGATCGTCGACCGCGACAAGCTGCTGAACGGACCAAAGGAGCCGACGCCGGACAATCTGAAATTCCCGGAGATCGCGCGGATGCCGCTGTCCGCCATGAACGGCGCGCATACGGTGTTTCCGATGCCCGGCATGCCGATCGCCGAGTTCGCCCACGACAAGGACGGCAAGAGCCGCGACATCGTGATGATCGTCGACGAGGCGATCCAGAACGAATGTGGCGAGGCCCGGCAGATGGTGTGGTTCGCCGACGTCACCACCGAGGCGCGGCCGATGCTGATCTCGAGCTATACGGTGCCCGAGGCCTCCGGAGCGTTCTGCGAGCGCGGCGGCCGGTTCGGCTCGCATTCGTCGAACGAGAGCATGGCGCCGGTCTACTACAAGAAGCTGGCCTTCATCGCCTTCTTCAACGCCGGCGTCCGCGCGCTCGACATCCGCGATCCCTATCATCCCAGGGAAGTCGGCTACTTCATTCCCTCCATCACGGCGGCGACCGACACGCGATGCGTCACCATCGACGGCAAGGACCGCTGCAAGGTCGCGATCCAGACCAATAATGTCGAGACCGACGAGCGCGGCTACATCTACGCGGTCGACCGCGCCAACACCGGCCTGCACATCCTCGAACTGACCGGCGCGGCGCGCGCCATCGCCGGTCTGCCGTGAGCGCGCGATGATGCGCTCATGGCCGGTCATCGCGGCGATGGTCCTGGCGCTCGGCGGGCTCTCCGCCGTCGCCGGCTACGAGATGGCGCCGCCGCGCGCAGCCGCGTGGTACGAGATCGGCTGGCCGTTCCCGCGCGACGGCTGGCCCGCCGGCCGCGCCTTCCGTTGCGGCGCGGCGGAGTGCGGTGACGACCTCGAGGTTTATCTCAGGCCAAAACTCGGCTTCTGCAACTGCGACAGCGGCGTCGCCGATGACGACGAGGTCGACCGCGTTTCCGACGTCGACATGATCAGCCCGCGCTTTGTGCCGCTGAAGGCCGGCGATGTCGTTGCTGTCGCCGATATGCCGGGGCGGATCAGGGTCTATGACCTCGAGATGCCCAACGGGAAGCGCACTGCGATCGGCATCGCGGTATCGCATCGCTGCGACCTGATGGCGGTCGCGGCGCAGGGCAGGGGAGATGCCGCAGGGGTGCAGCGGGCGACGTTGAAATTTCTGGAGGGGCGAGAGATCAGGTCATGGATGATCGCGGCAATGGAAGGCCGTTGAGCGTGATCTCTCTTCACCTCGCCCCGCTTGCGCAGGGGTGTCCGGGGAATGATTCACTGTGTCGCGGTGCATGCTCGGCAGGACCGAGGCAAATCGGTCTTTTCTGGTTGTCGAGACACAGAGGGCCGAGCATGCGATATCGCGGTAGCATTTTTGGAAGGCTGCTTGAACCGATCAATCGACGGCAGTTTCAGACGGTTGTGGATCGTCTGGACGGGGATGCCTACGACAAGTCGTTCAGGAGCTGGGATCATCTGGTGGCGCTGATCTATGCCCAGCTTAGCGGCAACAGCAGTCTGCGCGGGGTAGTGACTGGCTTCAACGCCAATTCGCAGCATCACTATCACTTGGGAACCGGCAAGCTGTCGCGCTCGACGTTGTCCGATGCCAATGCCCGCCGTCCGATCGGCATTTTCGCGCAAACCTTTGCGGCGCTGTCGGCGATGGCGCGTCGCCAGCTGCGGAGTGAAGGCATGGAGATGGTGCGTCTGATCGACGCCAGTCCGATCCCGCTCGGCAAGGTCTGCAGTTGGGCGACGTGGAACGGCCGCATCCGCGGCATGAAGCTGCATGTCGTCTACGACCCAAGGAGCGATGTCCCGACCTGCGTCGAGATGACGGCCGCGAACGTCAATGACATCGAGATCGGCCGACAGACCCCAATCCAGCCCGCCACCACCTATGTGTTTGACAAGGGCTATTGCCGTTTCGACTGGTGGCAGAAGATCAATGATAGCAAGGCTTTCTTCGTTACCCGGGCGAAGACGAGCATCCGTCTTCGCTCGCTCAGGCATCGCGCCATCCGCAAGCGTAACGGGGATGGCTTCGAAATCCTTGCCGATGACGAGGTGAAGCTCACCAGCAAGGGCGATTCGCGCCTTCCAATCCCGCTCCGCCGCATCAAGATCAGACGCGAGAAAGGCGGCAAGATCACACTCCTGACCAACGACCTTGCCCGTAGCGCCGTCGAGATCGCCGCCCTCTACAAGAGCAGATGGCAAATCGAGCTGCTGTTCCGCTGGATCAAGCAGCATCTCGATATTCGCAAGTTCCTCGGCGCCAACGACAACGCGATCCGCCTTCAGGTGCTCGCTGCGATGATTGCCTACCTGCTGCTGCGCATCGCCGCTCACACCAACTGCATCAAAATGCTCCCGCTCAGGTTCGCCGAACTCGTCGGCCAGCTCCTGCTCACGCGTCGATCCCTCGCTGCCATCGACAAACCTCCGCCCATCAACCCCAGCCGTCGGAAATCAACCATCTCACCTGACCAGATGGAGCTCCGCTATGCCTGAATTTCCCCGGACACCCCTGCGCTTGCGGGGAGAGGTCGGATGGCATCGCCAGATGCGATCCGGGTGAGGGGTACAGGTCTAACGACTCGCACCGCCTGGCGGAGAAAGCCTCTCACGCCACCCTCTAAGAGCGAGCTTCGCTCGTCTCGACCCGGTGAAGAGCGGGGCGAGGGGGCAGACGCGCTTCCATGTCTGCCACTCTCGTGCATAATGACGATAAGAAACAAACGAGCTCTCCCATGTCCCTGCAAGCCTATTTCGCCTTCGTCGCCGCCTGCATCGCGCTGGCGCTGCTGCCCGGTCCGATCGTCACGATGGTGATCGCCAACGGGCTGCGCTACGGCACGCGCGCCGCGCTCACCAACGTGCTGGGCGCGCAGGTGGGGCTTGCGATCGTGATCGGCACCGTCGCGGTCGGGCTGACCTCGCTGATGGCGACGATGGGCTACTGGTTCGACTGGGTGCGCTTTGCCGGCGCCGCCTATCTGGTCTGGCTCGGCTTCAAGCTGATCCGCTCTCCGGTCGAGGGCGTCAGCACCGACGACACGCCGCCGCCGCCGCGCGGCGGCTTCTTCCTGCAAGGCTTTCTGGTGCTGCTCTCGAACCCGAAGGTGCTGGTGTTCTTCGGCGCCTTCATCCCGCAGTTCATGGATATGGACAAGCCGCACGTTCCGCAGGTGGCGCTGCTCGGCCTCACCTTCATGGCGACCGCCGTGCTGACCGACGCCGCCTACGCCTTGGCGGCCGGCCGCGCCCGCAAATTCTTCTCCAAGGAGCGGACCCGGCTGATGTCGCGCATCTCGGGCGGCTTCATGATCGGCGGCGGCATCTGGCTGGCGCTGACCCGGGCGCGATAGACCCGCTGGGCGATAGCCTCAAGGTCGTCGTTGACAATGCCGCCGATTTCCAGCCTGGGCAAGCAGCGCAGACGTTTGCTCTAGCCCGGAGGCCGTCAGCCGTGCTTTGATCGGCGACGAAAATTAACCCCTCGTCCGGGGGCATGTCTTTGACCACCGATAGCATGGATCGGCGTCTGGCAGCGGTTCTGGCGGCCGATATCGCCGGCTACAGCCGGCTGATGGGAATCGACGAGGAAGGCACTCTGGCCAAGCTGAAGTCGGTCAGGCGAGCGTTGCTGGATCCAGCGCTGGCGGCACATCGCGGCCGCGTCGTCAAGACGACCGGCGACGGAATCCTCGTTGAATTCGCCAGCGCCGTCGACGCGGTGCGCAGTGCCGTCGAAGTGCAGCGCCGCATGGCCGATCAGAATGCTGCCGTGCCAACGGAGCAGCGGCTCGAATTCCGAATCGGAATCCACGTCGGCGACATCATCTTTGATGACAACGATATCTTTGGCGACGGCGTCAACATCGCAGCGCGCCTGGAGGGGATTGCCGAGCCGGGTGGCGTCTGCATTTCCGATGACGTGCAACGGCACATTCGCGGCAAGGTCGACGCGACCTTCGAGGACATGGGGCCGCAGGTCCTGAAGAATATTGCCGAGCATATTCGGACATGGAGAGTTCGCGTCGGCGGCGCCTCCGCAGCGGCCGCGATCGCGAAGCACGCGTTCACTGCACCGGCTTCCCCAGCCGCGATTGCCGAGAAGGCCTCCATCGCGGTGCTGCCGTTCCAGAATATGAGCGGTGATCCGGAGCAGGAATACTTTGCCGACGGCGTCGTCGAGGACATCATTACCGCGCTGTCGCGCTTCAGATCGCTGTTTGTGGTCGCGCGCAATTCAAGCTTCACCTACAAGGGGAAGTCCGTCGACATCAAGCAGGTCGGGCACGAGCTCGGTGTGCGATACGTGCTGGAGGGATCAGTGCGCAAGTCGAGTGGGCGCGTTCGGATCACCGCGCAACTGATCGAGGCCGGCAGCGGTACGCATCTCTGGGCGGACAGGTTCGACGGCGAACTGAGGGATGTGTTCGACCTGCAGGACCAGGTCACCGCGAATGTCGTCAGCATCATAGCTCCGAAGATCCAGCAGAGCGAAATCGAACGAACCCGAACCAAGCCGACCGACCGTCTCGATAGCTACGATCTCTTTCTGAGAGGCATTGCGGCCTATGCAGATCGCTCCAAGTGGGGCGACGCTGAACTCGGCGAGTGGTTCAACAAGGCCTGCGGGCTTGATCCGAACTATGCAGCCGCTCAGGTCATGCTGGCCTATTCGTCGCTGCTGAAACAGACCACGCGCGGCACGCCACCCGGCGCGCAGGAGTTGGCGGAGGCGCTGCGGATCGCCGAATTCGCCTGCGTGCTGGCCAGCGACGATCCGTTCGTGCTGGCGCGCGCGGCTCACATGTTTGCCTATCTCGGCCACGACTACGATCGCGCCGAGACCATGATCGAAGAGGCGATCTCGCTCAATTCGAACGATGCTGCGGCATGGGGATATCGTGGCTGGATTTCGCTCATGTGCGTCCAGCCGGCACGCGCGGTCGAAAGTTTTGAGCACAGACTCCGGCTCAGCCCGATTGATCCCGGGCGTGCGTCGATGTGGAACGGAATCAGTTTCGCGCATTTCATGCTCGGTCAGTATGAGCAGGGCCGCGCGGCCGCCGCCAAGGCGCTGGTGATCGGCGAAGACGCACACACGCTCAGCGCGTTGATCATGAACGAAGTCGGCTCGGGGCGCCTCGACGAGGCGCGCGTCATCGCCGGCCGCCTGCTCAAGCTGCGACCCGATTTCCGCGCGTCCTACGCGCGGCAGAATTTTCCGACCAGGACCGTCGAATGGGGCGAACGCATGGTCGCCGTGCTGTGTGAGGCCGGCATTCCGGCATAGGAATTCCTGGATCTATGCATTCTAGACGCGACGTTGCCTCGAGGCCGCGAATGGGCGCTTGATCCTACGCCACGATCCGCTCGACCACGTCGCGCACCAGGCCCGTCAGCAGCTCGAGCTTGTATCCGGTCATCGGCAGCGGCCTGGCTCCCGAGATCGCCAGCTCGGTGGCTTGCGCGATGGTCGCCGCGTTAATCTGCTTACCCTGCAGCGCCGCCGCGGACGCGGCAAGACGCAGCGGGACCGGGGCGATGCCGCCGGCGGCGATGTGGACCTGCTGGAACGCGCCGCCGGAGATCACCGCACGCACGCAGATCTCGACCAGCGGCCATTCCGCATGCGTCCGGCTGATGGCGCGCTTGTACAGCGCGCGCTCGCCGGCCAGCGGAACGGGGAGCTCGATCCGCTCGATGCGTTCGCCCGGTGCAAGCAGATTGTCGGCCGCGCCGTTGCTGCCGTCGCCGAGCAGCTCGGAGATCGACAAGCCGCTGCGCCGATCGGTGGTGACCTTCGCATCATAGGCGAGCAGCGCCATCGCCATCGTCGACGGATGCGGCGCGACGCATGGGCCGAGATCGAACGCGACGTGATAGAGGTGGTTGCCGGATCGCGCCGGGCAGTCGGGGCCGCCCTTCTTGAGACAGGCGATCTGCGGATTGCGGAAATACCAGCAGCGCGAGCGCTGGGCGAGGTTGCCGCCGAGCGTCGCCATGTGCCGGATCTGCGGCGTGGCGAGGCCCTGCGCGGCTGCGGCGATGCCGGGGTAAGCCTCGGCGAGCCGCGGATCGGATGCGATCGCAGCGATCGTGGTCAGGGCGCCGATGCGGGCCGAGCCGTCCGCATTCCACGCAACGCCGATCGTATCGGGACTGGCGGCGAGATCGATGATCGAGCCGCACGACAGGCCGCTGCGGCGGCGCTCCGACAGATCGGTGCCGGCGGCGCGGAATTCGGGCGCGGAGATGACGTCTGCAGTCGCGACACTCATGCGGCGTCCCTCCCCTTCAGCGCGGCGACGATGCGGTCGGGCCGGATCGGAATCTCGGTGAGGCGGACGCCGATCGCGTTGTGGATCGCGTTGGCGACGGCGGCCGAGGTCGGCACCGTCGACGCCTCGCCGATGCCGACGCTGTTGCCGAGCACATGGTCGAAGCCGGCTTCGTCGAAATGGACCTCGATCTCCGGCGTGTCGGCGATCCCAGGGATACGATAATCCTCCATTCCCGCGGTCAGGACGTCGCCGCTGGTCGGATCAAGCTCGCGCGCCTCGTAGAGCGCGTAGCCGAGGCCCTGGATCACCGCGCCGCAGGCCTGGCTGCGCGCCAGCGCGGGCGCTGCGATCTTGCCGACCGCGATGCCGGTGTGCACGTTGAGCACGCGGACATGGCCGAGCCAGGTATCGACCTCCACCTCGATCACCTGCACCGAGCTCGGCACGCCGGCGCCGACGGCGATGTTCGAGAAGCGGCGCATCATCCAGCCGAACACCATGCCCATCAGGCCGACTTCGCGCAGCGGCGAGCGGATGCCGGGCGCAGTGTTCTTGCCGTCCTCGCCGCGCGTCTCCACCATTGCGATGTCGGGCGAGCGCGCGATCAGCTCGCGCCAGGGCGCGTTCGAGCCGGGCGCCGGCTTTCGCGTGGCCTGTTCGAGCATCGCGTCCTTCAGCTTCCGCACTGCCTGCAGCGTCGGCGGCATCACCGAGGCGGTGACGCGGCTGCCGCCGGAGCCGGGGCCTTCGGGCAGCGAGGAATCGCCGATCCGCACATCGATCTCACCGGGTTCGAGATCGAACTCGCGCGCGATCGCGTCGGCAAGCACGCTGCGGGTGCCGGTGCCGATGTCCTGCGTCGCCGTGCTAGCAACGATGCGGCCGCCCCTGACCGCGACCTCGACCCTCACCTTCGGCTGCCACAGATAGAGCCAGTAGCCCGTCGCGACCCCGATGCCGCGGCGATAGCGCCCGTTCTGCGCCGGCTTGTGGTTGCGCCAGATCTCGAGCCCTGATGCCCAATCGTAGAGCCGCTGCCGGTTGGGATCGGGATCCCAGCGCTTGCGCAAGGCGATCGGATCGACCTTGAGCCGCAGCGCGGCCTCGTCGATCGATTGCTCCACGGCGAATGCCATCGGCGGACCGCCGGGGCCGCGGAAGGCGGCGCCGGGCGGCAGATTGCTGATGACGTCAAAATCCGAAAGGTCCTTCGCCTCGGCCGGATAGATCAGCCGCGCCAGTCCCGCGATGGTCGAGTTGGTCGCGGCCCCGGTATCGGCATGCGCGGTGACCGAGAGCGCCTTCAGGCCGCCTTGCTCGGAAGGTAGCAGCGCGACCTTCAACTCCGCGGCCGGCCGATAACCGGCGACCGAGAGTTCTTCCTGGCGATCATAGGCGACCCGCACCGGCGCTTTCGCCGCGCGGGCCAGCTCGATCGCGGCGATCGTCTCGGTGCCGAGGCTCGCTTTCGAGCCGAAGCCGCCGCCGACGTGCTCCGCGATCACGCGGACCTTGTCGTGATCGAGCTTGTAGCGTTTTGCGATCTGCTCCTTCAGGTGAAACACCTGCTGGGTCGAGGCGTGCAGGGTCAGCCGGTCGCCGTCGAAGCGCGCCACCGCGGCGTGGGGCTCGAGACAAGCATGCTGCTGCGTGGCGGTGCGGAAGGTGGCTTCGACGAGTAGCTTGTTGTTGGCCTGGCGCGCCTCGTCCACCCAGTTGCGGGCCTTCTTGGCGCGGGTCGAGAAAACAGCGGTCGGCCCGCGGATGTTCTGCTTCCAGGGCGCCGGCCCGCCGGCCGCCTCCGAGACGTTGCCGGCCCGCTTGCGGCTCGCCTTGTCGAACACCACGGGCGCATCATCCTTGCGTCCGGCGTCGAGCCCGACCACCGCGGGCAGGCGCTCGCTGGTCAGCTTGATCGCGGCGAGCGCGGCCAGCGCCGTCTTGCGGTCCGGAGCTGCAACCGCCGCAATCGGCTCGCCGACATAGCGCACGATGTGGTCGTCGCCGAGCAGCGACACCGCACTAACGCCGGGGAGCGCGCGTGCCGGCGCCAGATCGAGCGTGGCGATGCGTGCATGCGCCTCGCGCGAGTGCAGGATCAGGCCTTCGAGCTGGCCGTCATGATGGATGTCGACGGTGTATTTCGCCGCGCCCGTCACCTTGTCGCGCGCCTCGATGCGGGGCGCCGTGACGTGATCGCCGTCGAAGCGGCCGGCACAGGCATCCGCCACCGCGCGGTAGATCCCGTCATAGGCGCCGCAGCGGCAGAGATGGCCGGACAGCGCCGCGCCGATCTCCTCGCGCGACGGCACCGCCGTTCCCCTGGTCGCGCGCCAATGGTCGCAGAACGCGGTCGCTTCCACGATGAAGCCGGGCGTGCAGAAGCCGCATTGCAGGGCGTCATGCGCCATGAACGCCTTCTGCACCGGATGCAGCCCGGACGCGCCGATGGCTTCCACCGTCGTCACCGATTTGCCGGCGGCGGCGTGTGCCGGCATCAGGCAGCTTGCGACCGGCGCGCCGTCGACCAGCACGGTGCAGGCGCCGCAGACGCCGGCGCCGCAGACGAGCTTGGTGCCGGTGAGCTTGAGCTGGTCGCGCACGATGTCGATCAAGAGCGCATCGGGATCATCGGGCAGGGATTCGACGCGGCCATTGACGGTCGTCGTGCTCATGGATGTCCTCCAGTTGTCCTGCGTGTCGGCCTCTTGGGGATTGCCGCCCTCTTGACGTACGGCTTCTGCGGTTTCGGCAAGGATTTGGACTTGAATTTCGGCTTGGCGCCGGCGCAGAGCGTCCGCACGATGATCGCCATGTCCTTCAGGAACGCTTCCGCCGGCTGCATCGCCGGATACTGCGACTTCGCTGCGTGAATCGACATTTCGACCAGCCGCGCGAACTCGGCCGGCGTCAGGTCCTGCGGCAGCGCAAGCTGCTGCTTGCGCACGACCCGCGCGACCGTCGCGACCATGCGCTCAGCATAGCGCGCAGCGTAGGTCTGGAAGAGGTCGCGCGCATGCACGAGGTGCTCGGAATACAGTTCCTCGAGATGCGGCGAGCCGTCCAGCGACCCGATCATGGTCGACATCCGCGCGGTCATGCCCGTAGCGAGGATGTCGCCGAGATCGCTGCCCGCCGCCTCCGCCTCGGCAATGGCGGTGTCCTCGGCTGCGATCGCGCTCTCATGCACGCGCTCGATCACGGCGCGGAATAACGTTTCCTTGGATTCGAAGTGGTGATAGAGCGCCTGCCGCGTCAGGCCGGCCGCCTCGGCGACCTGCTCGATCGAGGAGCGCCGAAAGCCGTGCCGGCGGAACACCAGCATGGTGGCATCGAGAATGCGGGTTTTCGGTCCCATTTGACGATTTTGACAAATATAGAAAAACTGTCAAATCGCGATTTGGTGAGGAGGCGGTGCTGGGGCTTGATCACCATTCCGCGAGGCCGCCGCGCGGCCGGCGCCCATGTGAACCGCCTTGCGAATGGTCGCGTCGAAGAAACGTGGAGCTCCAAAGATGACCTTCTGGTCCGGAGCTTGCGAGGATACGCACATGACCCAGGTCTTTTTCCATTGCTCGACCACGCACGGGGTGCTGATGGATCGCCGCGGCACCTCGGTGACAAGCCTCTCGGAGGCCTGCGAGGCGGCGACGTGCATGATGCGATCGCTGGTCGCAACGGTCAGCCTGGAAGACTGGCGCGACTGGGTCGTGCATGTCAGCGACGAGTCCGGCGAGGAGATCGTGATCCTGTCCTTCGCGTCCGTGCTCGGCAAGCCGCACTGAGGGGGCGCCATGCTGTCACCGCACGCATCATTGCTCTCTCTGCGCGACAGCTGGAACGCGATTACGGCGGGCTTGCAGAATCTGATCGCGCGAATTCGCGATCCCTACCGGCCCGAGCTGCACTACATGCGCGGACCGGGTCCCAAATGGCATGCGAAGCACGCCGTTCAAGCTGCGCCCGCCGGTTGAGCGCGGCGCTGTTCAGCTCTCGCTTCTCGCCGGGCGGTACATCTCGCGCCGCCACGCCGCCGGGCTGACGCCGACCACGGCGGAAAACACCCGCGTGAAGTGGCTTTGATTGGCAAAGCCGGCCGAAATCGCGATCTCGGACAGCGACAGGTCGCGCGCCGCCATCAGCTGCTTGGCCACCTTCAGGCGCTGCTGAAGCAGCCATTGGTGCGGTGGCAGGCCGGTGGAGATGCGGAAGGCGCGCGAAAAATGGCCGACCGACAGATCGAGCTCGGCCGCAATCTGCTTCAGCGAAATCTTCCCGCTGAGGTCGGATTCGAGCTTTTCGCAGGCGCGGTTGATCTGCCAGGCGGCGAGGCCGCCACGGGTCGGTCCGGTCGGATGTTGTATTCCGTCATAGGTCCGGGTGACGTGCGCGGTCAGCGCCAGCATCATGTGATCGATGAACAGCTGGTTGGTTTCGTCCGGCCGGTGCAATCCCTCGCGCAGCAGCGCCCCGACATGACGAATGACGCCGTCGTCGTGACCGGTGCCGATTTCGCAGGCCAGTTCGCCGATGCGCGGCGAGCCGGTCTGTTCGGCGAAGTCAGTGAGCGCCGAGCGCGGCAGATAGAAGAACAGCGAGTGGAACGGCTTGTCGATCACGTAGCGCGGATCGCGTTTGAGATCGTAGAGATAGGTCGCGCCCGCCGGGATGTCCCGCTTCATGAGGCACTTGCCGCCCTCCCACAATTCGCAGTCCGGATAATCGTGCAGCTTCAGGCTGACCAGAAAGGCATCCTCGGCGGTGAGCGATCCGGACAGCCCGGGCACCGGGTTGTCGTCCCGGGTTTCGGTGACCGCGAGTTCGGCGCTGCGCAGCGTGCGCGTGATCAGCGCCGGCGGCGTATCCCTCAGGCGTAGGAATTGCCCGAGCCGCTGCCCGTAGGCGCCCGCCTGTGCCATGCGTGTTGAGTCCATCATTGATGTGCAGCCGGGCAGGGACTTGTCAGTCAGCCTGCGAAGCCGTCACTCATTATCCGGGATTGCTGCGGCGCAGTCCAGTTGTCTCACGCGATCATGAACGATGCTGCCGGTCGTTCAGCGCAATGCGATTCCGGGATGAATTCAACTGCTTTGGTCCAATCAACCGTGCCGGACGCAGAAATGTCGCAGCCGCGCGCTTGGCGCAGAATTGGGCAAAGCATGGCCGTTTCAGGAAAGACATTCGAACTGCGCGGCGCTTAGGTCCGGCGGGCAGTTCCGCGCCTCATGGGTCCGACAGACCGGCCCGCAAGGAGGGAGCGCATGAGCCTTCAAACGCGAGTACAGGTGATGAGTAAGCCGATCCTGCACGATCCTTTGCGGGATTCGCCCGCCGCATCCGAAGCGCGGCCGGCCGAGGCACCGGCCGGTCCGCGCTGCCCGGCCGGCCAGGAGATGGCCCGCGTGCTCAAGACGCAGCCGCTTCGCATGGCGGCCGACCCGTCGAGCGGCGCGATCGCCTATTGGAAGCATGACGCCCTGCACGACGTGGTCAGGCCGATGGTCGACCACGTCGTCATGAGCTATCCCGCAGGTTCGCAGCGGCTGGAGCGGCGCACCGGCAGGGTGGCTTCGATCGGAACGGCCCGGTCCGGGGTCGTGACGATCATCCCGGCCGGCTCGAGTTCGCGCTGGGATATTCACCAGTCGGTGCATGTCGTTCAGCTCTATCTTCCGCATGCGACGCTGGCGCGCGTCGCCGGCGAGGCCGACACCGCCGCTCCCGGCGATCTGCTGGAGCGCACCGGGCATCCCGATCCGATTACATCGCGGTTGCTGCTGAGCGCCGCTGATGCGCTCGAGGGCAGCGCGGCGCTGGATGCGCTGTTCCGGCAGCAACTGACGGATCTTTTGGCCACGCGCCTGCTGTCGGCGCACGCCGGCGTGCCTGCGACCGTGCAGGTGACCGTAGGCGGTCTTGCGCCGACGGCGCTGCGCCGCGCCATCGAGCGATTGCGCTCGGACAGCGATGCGGACGTCTCGCTCGCGGCGCTGGCGGCGGACGCCGGCCTGTCGCGCTTTCACTTCTGCCGCGCCTTCAAGGAAAGCACCGGGCTCTCGCCGCATGCCTGGCTGCGCCAGCACCGGCTCGAGCAGGCCATGAACATGCTGCGCGACACCGACGCATCCGTGGTCTCGATCGCGGCGGCGCTCGGCTACAGTTCGCAGACCGCGTTCGCGGCCGCGTTCAGGAAGCTGACCGGCGAAACCCCGAGCGATTGGCGGCGCCGTCTGCGGTAGCCGCAATCGCTCTTCAGGTCGGGCAATCGCTCTGGGGCACTCATAAGGCCAATTCGCTAGATCACCGTGGCGCCGACGCCAACAACGGAGACAAGCGATGGCCTGGAAGGATTTCGGTAGCTCCCTTGCAGTGACACGGCGACGCCGGGTCCTCGCGACTGCACTGATGTACGGGCTTACGCTCACCGTGCGCTTCACGTCGGCAACCGGCGAGGATGCCGATGCGCCGGCGCAGGCCGTTCAGGGCGCCGATGCCATGACGTCGGTGATGATCAGCGACGCCGCCCAGGCGCTCTACCGGGACTGGCTCCCCGGGGGCCGCGCTGCCGATCGGCCTTCAGCATGGAGCGCTGTCGGGCGCGAGAGGCTGCCGCGCAGCCTGCATGCCCGGGGCGCGCACGCCGTTCCTGTCGAGCTGCGCCGCCCGGCAATAGGCGCTCGCTTTTCGTTTCACCTCTTCGCGTCGCCGATCGCGACAGGCTTCGCCGCAAGCGGCAGGCAGCGGCGGCAACGCGCGGACATCAGAGACTGCCAACCCAGAGGAGATACCCATGCGAATTGTCATCATCGGCGCCGGCTTTGCCGGCATGTACGCCGCGCTCTCCGCAGCCCGCCTGCGCGACATCAAGGGCGTTTCGCCCGAGGAGCTCGAGATCGCGCTGGTCGCGCCGGAGCCGACCCTGGTGGTGCGCCCGCGGCTCTACGAGCCGAAGCCGGAGACACTGACCGCGCCGCTGCTCGACGTCTTCAACGCGATCGACGTCGTCTATGTGCAGGGCAGCGCCGAAGCCGTCGACACCAAGGCCCGCACCGTGCAGATCGTCACCGCCAAGGACGCGCGCAAGACGCTGCCTTATGATCGCCTTGTGGTGGCGACCGGCAGCCGGCTGTTCCGTCCGAACGTACCCGGTCTCGCCGAGCATGGCTTCAGCGTCGACAATCTTGCGGATGCGATCGCGCTCGATCGCCATCTGCACGACCTCGCCAGGCAGCCGGCATCAGTGGCACGCGACACCGTGGTCGTTGCCGGCGGCGGCTTCACCGGCATCGAGGCGGCGACCGAGATGCCGGCGCGGCTCCGGGACATCCTCGGCAGCGACGCCAAGCCGCGCGTCGTGATCGTCGATCGCAACGTGGCGATCGCGCCCGACATGGGCGAGGGCCCGCGCCCGATCATCGAGGACGCGATGCGCAAGCTCGGCGTCGAAGGCCGCTTCGGCGCCGGCGTCGCCGAGGTCAGCAAGTCCGGCGTCACGCTCTCCAGCGGCGAGCATATCGAGGCCGCGACCGTGGTCTGGGCGGCGGGCATTCGCGCCGCGCCGCTGACCACGCAGATCCCGGCGGAGCGCGACAATTTCGGCCGGCTGCTGGTCGATCGCGATCTGCGCGTACCGTCGGTCGCGGGTGTGTTCGCCACCGGCGATGCGGCGCGTGCCGCATGCGACGATGTCGGCAATTACGCGCTGATGTCGTGCCAGCACGCGACGCGGATGGGCGCCTTTGCCGGCAACAACGCCGCGGCCGAGCTGCTCGGTGTCCCGACCAGGCCGTATCACCAGAAGGCCTATGTCACCTGCCTCGACCTCGGCGAGGCCGGTGCGCTGTTCACCCGCGGCTGGGAGCGCAAGGTCGAGATGGTCGGCGATGTGGCCAAGAAGACCAAGCGGGAGATCAACACCGTCTGGATCTATCCGCCGCGCGCCGAGCGTGCCGCGGCGCTGGCATCGGCCGATCCGGAGCACGTCACCGAAGTCTGACGCTGAGCTCGGCGAGAGCACCGCAACTGCGATCATCGCTTCCGCGCACGGCGTCGTTCGATCGCTGTGCGCGGAACTGACTCGAAGTATCGCGGAGCGAAACGCAGTTTAGAATCGTCCTTAGAAGCGCTCGAAAAATCTGAGGCGCATTGACGCAGTTTCGCCGCGTTCACGTTGCGAGCACGCAACACCATCGGCGATAAGCCCAACACTGGACGTGTTCTAATCACCGATCGGCTGCGTACGTCTTTCATCGTGTTAGTGACGGCCAGGATGAAGGCGATGTGAGTTGACGGGGATCGGATGTTTCGTCGCACTGCGCTGGCGGCCGGGTACATGGCCGGTAGTGGTTTGTTCGTGCTGAGTGTGGTGATGCCGCGTGAAAGCGTTGCGCAATCGGCGCTGCCGCCGGTGACGGTCGAGGCGCCGAAACAACAGCAGCAGGCGCGGCGGACGCAGCCGGCGCGACGCGCGGCGCGTCCTGCACGTACGACGCCGCGATCGATCGCGAACCGGGCGCCCGCGCAGAACGTTCCAGCACCGGGGGCGGGTGGCGGCGGAGAGCGCGGCAACGGGCCGGTCACCGGCTATCTCGCCAGCCAGAGCGTCACCGCAACCAAGACCGACAGCCCGGTGCTGACGACGCCGCAGTCGATCTCGATCGTCACCCAGGATCAGATCCAGGCGCAGGGTGCGCAGAACATCACCGAAGCACTGCGCTACACGCCCGGCGTGACGATCGAGAGTTTTGGCGCCAACGCGTTCTTCGACGAGTTCAAGCTGCGGGGCTTCACCGCGCCACGCTATCTCGACGGGTTGCGGCTGCCGACCGACACCACGACCTTCGCGGTCCCGCGCATCGAGACCTATGGTCTCGAGCGCATCGAGGTCCTGAAGGGCCCGTCATCCGGCCTGTATGGACAATCCGATCCGGGCGGCCTGTTGAACCTAGTCAGCAAGCGGCCCACCGAGACGCCGCATTACGAGATCGAGGGATCGTTCGGCTCGTTCGATCGCTTCCAGGGCGCCTTCGACATCGGTGGCCCGGCCGACAAGGACGGCCGGGTGCTTTACCGCATCGTCGGCCTTGGCCGCGACAGCAACAGCCAGACCGACTTCGTTCAGGACAACAAGCTGTTCCTCGCGCCGAGCTTCACCTGGCGCCCGACCTACGACACCAGCTTCACCGTGCTCTCGCAGTACCAGAAGGTCGACAACAAGGGTTACCAGCAATACGTCCCGGGACAGGTGTCCTTCCTGCCCAACCCCAACGGACATATTCCCTACAATCGTTACCTCGGCGAGCCCGGGCTGGACGGCTATCATCTCGAGCAGTTCGCGGTCGGCTACGCGTTCGAGCATCGCTTCGACAACATCTTCCAGTTCCGGCAAAACCTCCGCTACACCCAGGTCAGCAACGACCTCGCCTCGGTGCGGACCGAGGGCATGGTGACGGATCGTCTGGTCGCGCGCACCTACAACTACGTCAAGGCCAACGCCGCCAATGTCGCGCTCGACAATCAGCTGCAGGCGGATTTCGCCACCGGGCCGCTGGTCCACAAGGTGCTGGCCGGCGTCGACTACTTCGATCTGTGGGCGAACACGGACTATCGCACGACGCCGATTGCGCCGATCGATGCCTATAGCCCGGTCTACGGCACCGCCGTTCCGTTAGCCAGCTCGCTGGCGCCTTTCATTCTGCGCGACGACAGGCAGTCGCAGCTCGGCGCCTATCTGCAGGATCAGATCAAGCTCGATCGCTGGACGCTGACCATGAGCGGCCGCCAGGACTGGGTCAGCTCCGGCTTCACCAGCATGGCGTTCTATCCGCCGGCCGGCCACTATTCGCGCGATGACTCGGCGCGAACCGGGCGCATCGGCCTGAGCTACCTGTTCGATATCGGCCTTGCGCCCTATGTCAGTTACGGGACCTCGTTCACGCCCAACCTCGGCGCCGACAGCGCCGGCCGGTCGTTCAGGCCGACGACGGGCGAGGGCGCGGAAGTCGGCGTCAAGTTCAAGCCGAACGGCTCGAACTTCATGGTGACGGCCGCGGCGTTCGATATCCGTCAGCAGGACGTACTGACGGCCGATCCGTTAAACCCGCTGTTCAACGTGCAGACCGATGCCGTGCGCGTCCGCGGCCTCGAGCTCGAGCTGAAGGGCAATCTCACGCGCGAGCTCGAGATCACGGCGGGATACACCCATCTCGACCCGCGGGTGACGACGAGCATTGCCGGCTATGCCGGCAAGTACATGATGAACACGGCGCAGGACCAGGTCGCGGTCTGGGGCAAGTATAGCTGGTATGACGGCGCGCTCGCGGGCCTTGGGCTCGGCCTCGGCGTGCGCTATGTCGGCGAGACCTACGGCGACAACTTCAATACCTTTGTCATTCCCTCCTATGCCTTGCTGGATGCGTCGGTCAGCTACGACTTCGCCTATCTGCGGCCGGACCTGAAGGGATGGAAGGCGCAGGTCAACGTGACCAACCTGGCCGACCACTTCTACGTTGCATCCTGCCTGACCGGGCTTCCCTATTGCGGCCTCGGCAATGGCCGCACGGTACTGGGCACGATGAAGTACACCTGGAACTAAAGCATGATCCCGAAAAGTGCGAAGCGGTTTTCCGAAAAGATCATGCTTCAACAAGAGGCTAAAGGTCGATGACGATCCAACCTGATCTCATCGCGCTTTAGGTAACGAAATTGACTGCGACGACCAGATCCTTGCGGCGATGGGGCGCTGTCCATAAATGGACCAGCCTCACCTGCACGTTGTTCATGCTGCTGCTCTGCATCACCGGCCTGCCGCTGATCTTCCACGAGCAGATCGACGATCTCCTGCACAGCCAGGTCAAGCCGGCCGACGTGCCGCCAGGCGCGCCGCCGGCCAATCTGGACCGTCTGCTCGGCAACGCGCTGGCGCAGGCGCCCGGAAAGGTGCCTCACTTCCTGATCTGGGATCGCGACGATCCGAGCGCGATGTTCGTCAGCGTCGGCCCGACCATCGATGCCGATCCGACCAACAATTTGCTGATCCGGATGGACACCCATACCGGCGCCTATCTCGATGCGCCCGACGTGACCGGCCGCTTCACCTACATCATGTTGAAGCTGCACACCGACATGTTCGCGGGCCTGCCCGGCAAGCTGTTCCTCGGATTGATGGGGATCCTGTTCTGCGTCGCGATCATCTCCGGCATCGTGGTCTATGCGCCGTCGATGCGGAAACTGCGTTTCGGTGCCTATCGCGCGCAACGGACCCGCGTCGTGCGCTGGCTCGACGTCCATAATCTCGCGGGCATCCTGCTCGTCGCCTGGACGCTGGTCGTCGGCTTCACCGGGGTCATCAACACCTGGGCCGACCTCGTGCTCAAGATGTGGCAGTTCGGCCAGCTCGCCGAAATGACCGCGCAGTACAAGGACCGGCCGGTGCCGTCGAAGCTGACCTCGCTGAATGCGGCGGTCGAAGTGGCCACCCATGCGGTGCCCGGCATGACGCCGAGTTTCGTCGCCTTCCCGGGAACCCTGTTCAGCAGCAAGAGCCACTACGCGGTGTTCCTGCACGGCGATACGCCGCTGACCTCGCGGCTGCTGAAGCCGGCGCTGATCGACGCGGAAACCGGCAAGCTGACCGACACAAGGGACATGCCCTGGTATGTGACGACCCTGTTCGTCTCGCAGCCGCTGCATTTCGGCGACTATGGCGGCATGCCGCTCAAGATCGTCTGGGCGCTGCTCGACATCCTGACCATCTTCATCCTCGTGACCGGCGTGTATCTGTGGATGCGTCGCCGCAAGGCGGGCGTGAGCCAGGAACGCGCGATCGCCAACGCCGACTCCCTCGACAACCCCGCATTATCGTCGTGACGTTAGCATGGTCTCGCATCGTTCATTGACCCAGATCTTCGCTGCCCCGCTCGTCATCGCGATCGTGAGCACGGTCGGATTGATCAGCGCGCTGGTTGGCGACGGCTGGTGGGATGCGGTCTCGTGGGCCGGGCTCGGCCTGCCTCTCCTGCTCTATCTGGTGTTCATCTGGCGGCGCCAGCCGAATTGATCGGGTTTGCCTGATCGCGCTTCGAACCGGCCGGGCAATCAGCAAAGCCGGTCCAATCGGAATATGCCGATCCCTGCGGTGTCTCATCCGCGGAGATGCGCAAGAAGCCGAACGAGCAATCGAATAAGCAGTCGCGGCCGCGCAGGTGTCTGGCGTGTGGCGTCGCGCCGGCATTGTAAGGTGACGGGTCTTCACTCCGGGAGCCCCGCCATGCGTAGCGGGTTGACCAATGCATCCAGGTCGCCTTGTCGGCGATACGGAAGCAGCCTGGCCCAGCGGGCCAGGCTGAAATTGGGGTGGCCCGCCAGCAAGTCGCTTGAGATCATGCGCGCTTCATCTTGCCGGCCGAGATTCCAAAGCGCCGCTATGAGTGTCGACTGCGCGGTCAGCCAGAACGGCCGCTGCCTCAGAACGCGGGAGGCTATATCGTGCGCCGCCGCGAAATCTCCGAGATGAAATCTTGCGCGCGCTTCGTCCACCATGGATTCGTTGCGCTCAATCGGACTGAGCCGTTGGGCGTGTTCCTCGTAGAGGACGGCTTTTCGGAAATTGCCGGCGTAGCCGTGGTACATGCCCGCCATGTGATGGGCGTCAGAGCTGCTGGGAGCGAGGCTGATCGCGGTTTCTCCTGCTGCCACAGCCTCATCATGACGGCGTTGATAGGTACGAACATAGCCGATCACCAGGTATGCTTCCCCGAAGCTGGGGTCGGCGGCGAGAGCCCGATCAGCGCAGCCCAGTGCGGCTTGATACGCTTCATTTTCATCCTTGATCCAACCGAAGCGCGCCTGGTCAGTCAGGGTCAGACCCAACAAGTAGAGCGCAGGCATAAACGAGCCGTTGATCTCCAGCGCCTGTTCAAAAAGCTTCCGGGCCTGTGCGTGAGTTTGCCTTGCGAAATTAACGTACAGGGCGCGCCCCTTTAAAACATACTCATAAGCCAGCGGACTGCCCGAGCGCTTTCTCCACACCCTCGCGCGTTCGCCGACCGTCAACTGGACCTCAAGCGCTTCGACGATCTCTTGCGTAATTCGGTCCTGGAGATCGAACACGTCGTCCAGGTCTCCGTCAAAGCGATCCGCCCAGAGATGACCGCCGTCTCGACCATCAATCAACTGCGCCGTCAACCTGATGCGATTGCCGATCTTTCGAACGCTCCCCTCCAGCAGATAACGAGCACCCAGGATCTGCCCGATTTCGCGAATGTCCCGGTTCTGCCCCTTGAACGCGAAGCTCGAGTTGCGAGCTATCACCATCAATTCCTGTATCTTTGACAGGGTCGTAAGGACGTCTTCCGCGATCCCGTCCGCGAAATACTCCTGCTCGTTGTCGCCGCTCATGTTCTGGAACGGCAGCACCGCGATGGAGGGCTTTCCCGAAAACGGGCGCATGTGATGCGATTCGGCGGGAGTTGGATGGCGCTCAGGCGAAGGTCTGGCGCCAATCTTCATTCGCCAGGCGCGGATCGGTTCAGTGATGTTTTTCAGATTCTGTTGGCCCATGTCTTCGAAGGCTGCATCGACCTTGCCCCGGATCTGCCGGTAGGCGTCGTCGGACAGGCATATGCCGCCCGGGTCCGCGATGTTCTCCAGCCGCGCGGCGATGTTGACGCCGTCGCCGAAAATGTCGTCGTTGTCGATGATGATGTCGCCGACGTGAATGCCGATGCGAAATTCGATCCGCTGCTGTTGCGGTGCGGATGCGTTAAGCTCTGCCATCCTGCTCTGGACTTCTACAGAGCTGCGCACTGCATCGACGGCGCTGCCGAATTCGACCAGCATGCCGTCGCCGGTCGTTTTGACGATGCGGCCGCGATGAGCGGCGATCGTTGGATCAATGAGATTTTTTCTGGCCGCCTTGAGCCGCGCGAGCGTGCCTTCCTCGTCCGTTCCCATCAGGCGACTGTAGCCGGCGACATCTGCCGCCAGCACTGCTGCCAGTCGCCTTTCCACTCGCTCGGGCGCCACGGACTACCCTAACTTGGAAGTTCAACCCGGCCAATTAAAGCACGTCGAGCCGCCTTCGGGCTAGAGGCCACGCCCTGGCTGACCGTTAGTCGCTAGATCAGCGCTTCCATGCGCAGCGTCGCCTCGATCTCTCCGAGGATGCGCGCCAGCCGTTCGGCCCACGCCGTCTCGCCGGCCTGGTCGGAGATCAGGTCCTGGCGGATCTCGATGCCCGAGTTCATCAGGCCGCGTGCCTCGCCATGCACGGGGATCGTGTAGTCGGTCTCGTCGCTGACCGCATAGGGCTCGTTGTCGCCGACCACGAGATCGCCCTCGGCGCGCAGATGCTTCAGCAGCAGCGGCGGCAGCACCGTGTCGCGGTGGTAGAGCGTGCCGATGTGCCAGGGTCGCGCGATGCCGGCGTAGATCGGCGTGAAGCTGTGCAGCGACACCAGCAGCGTCGGCAGGCCCCGACGCGCGCGCGCGTCGATGATCTCGTCGATGCGTTTGTGATAGGGATCGAAGATCTGCGCGTGGCGCATCTCGGCGGCCTCGCGCGACAGGCCTTCATTGCCCGGCACCGTGGTGGCCTCGCTGATCAGCGGGATCGAGCTTGCGACATGCGGCGGACGGTTGCAGTCGATCACGAGCCGCGAATAGCGCTGCGCGATCAAATGCGCGCCGAGCCGGTCCGAGAGGCGGGTTGCGACGCCGGCGATGCCGATGTCCCAGGCGATGTGCCGCACGAGTTCGTCTTCGGGCAGGCCGAGATCGCCGAGCGGAGAGGGAATCAGCCTGCCGTAATGGTCGCAGGTGAACAGGAACGGCGAGCGGCCGCCGGCATTGTGTTCAAGAACCGGTGAAGCGTCGGTGCTCGCGAGCAGGAACGATGGACCGCCTCCGTAATTCAAGGGCTTTTTTCCTCAACTTTGCCTATTCAGGCGGCATGCTGATCTGGAATCGGGCAGCTTTCTCTATAGATTATGCAGCCCGAAATCACGATGATTGTTTGAAGATGCCGCTGCTGACTATTCATCACAAGACCGTTTATCGCTACGCGCGCCCGGTGGCGTTCGGCGAGCACCGCATCATGCTGCGCCCCCGTGACGGCCATGATCTGCGCGTGCTCGACAGCGCACTTGTGATCGATCCACAGCCGATGTCGCTGCGCTGGATCCACGACGTGTTCGGCAACAGCATGGCGATCGCCGCCTTCGACGAGCGCGCCGACATGCTGTCCTTCGTCTCGACCGCGACGGTGGAGCACAATCCGGCCGATACGTTTGCGCTGACGCCGGACGATCCCGCCTATTTCTATCCGTTCCTCTACGACGATGAGGAATTCCCCGACCTGCAGCAGTTCATTACGCCGCAATATGGCGACCCGAACGGTGAGCTGTCGGCCTGGGCGCGGCGCTTCCTCGATGTCGAGGCGCCGACGCCGACTTTCAAGATCCTCAGCGGCATGACCCACGGCATCCGCGAGGCGTTCAGCTATCGCAAGCGCTACGAGCAGGGCACCCAGCATCCGCTCGACACGCTGCGCACGCAGTCCGGCACCTGCCGCGACTATGCGCTGTTCATGATCGAGGCGCTGCGCCGGCTCGGCGTCGCCGCGCGCTTCGTCTCCGGCTATCTCGCGATGCCGCCCGGCAGCGCGCACGGCTATGTCGGCGGCGGCTCGACCCATGCCTGGGTGCAGGTCTATCTGCCGAGCGCGGGCTGGATCGAGTTCGATCCGACCAACGGCATCGTTGGCACGCGCGATCTGATCCGCGTCGCGGTGGCGCGCGACCCGCGCCAGGCGATCCCGCTGCACGGCGTCTATCTCGGCGCGGCGGACGCCTTTCTCGGCATGGATGTCGACATCAAGGTGGTCTCGGTCGGCGAGAACGCGGAGCAGGAGACGGCCTGACGATGCAGATCAAGGTCGGCTTCGAGATCACCTACGCGGCGGCGCAGCCGACCCCGATGGTGATCATGCTGTCGATCCATCCGTCGCGCTACGCCGACATCGTCGGCACCGAGCGCCTTTCGACCGAACCGGACGTGCCGATCGGCCTCTATCGCGACGGCTTTGGCAATGTCTGCGGGCGGCTCGTTGCCCCCAGCGGTGGCGTCACCTTCCGCGGCAGCGCGCTGGTGCGCGATTCCGGACTGCCTGACATCGTCAATCCGGCTGGACAGCAGCTGCCGGTCGAGCAATTGCCGGACGACATGCTGCTCTATCTGATGCCGAGCCGCTATTGCGAGACCGACAAGCTGACCGATGTCGCCTGGTCGCTGTTCGGCAACACACCGCAGGGCTGGGCGCGGGTGCAGGCGATCACCGATTTCGTGCACCACCACGTGACGTTCGGCTATCAGCACGCCCATCACATGAAGTCGGCGCACGACGTCTATGAAAGCCGCGCCGGCGTCTGCCGCGACTTCGCGCATCTGGCGCTCACCTTCTGCCGCTGCATGGGCATTCCGGCACGCTACTGCACCGGCTATCTCGGCGACATCGGCGTGCCGCCGGACCCGGCGCCGATGGATTTCTCCGGCTGGTTCGAGGTCTATCTGTCGGGCCAGTGGTACACCTTCGATGCCCGCCACAACACGCCGCGGATCGGCCGCATCCTGATGGCGACCGGCCGCGACGCCGCCGACGTCGCCCTCACCACGAGCTTCGGCCGCATGACGCTGACGAAGTTCGTCGTGGTGACGGACGAGGTGGCGGCGGCCTAGCGTCCCCCGGGATTTTCTGTCATTCCGGGATGGTGCGTTAGCACCAGACCCGAAATCTCGAGATTCCGGGTCTGGTCCTTCGGACCATCCCGGAATGACAACTGAACCTATGACCTCCGATATTCTTTTCGTCTACGGCACGCTGATGCGCGGCTTCGACCATCCGATGGCGAAGCTGCTCGCGGGCAATGCCGAATTCCTCGGGCCGGCGCAGTGCCGCGGCCGGCTCTATCTGGTGAAGCATTATCCGGGCCTCGTGGTGTCGGACGATCCGGCGGACATCGTGCATGGTGAGCTGTTCCGCTTGCGGGAGCGTGAGGCCATGCTGCGTGAATTCGACATGTACGAAGCCTGCGGCGAAGGCTTTCCGCCGCCGACCGAATATGTCCGCGAGATGCTTGCCGTCACGCTCGCCGACGGCAATGTGAGCGAGGCGTGGACCTATCTCTACAACTGGCCGGTCACCGAGCTGCCGCGGATCGCGTCAGGAAAATTCCTCGAGCATTAGCGCTCGGACGTACCGCATGTTTCGTCATGCGCGGGCTTGACCCGGGCATCCATCTCACTTCGCAATAGTCATTCTCTTGATGGATTGCCGGGTCATAGGCGAGCGGAAGCGACGCCGTCATTCTGACGGCTGTGCCGGCCACCACGAAAGAGAAGTCAATCCTCCCGCACCACGCGGATGTCGACCTCGCGCTCGACATAGCTCCATTCCTCGGTCGCGCGCAGCATGCCGACCAGTTCGTCGAACAAGGTGACGTGGTCGGGGGCGAATTCGAACCAGGTCAGGAAGTCGAAGGGCATGCCGAGGTCGCGCGAATGAAACAGCTGGCGGGCGATTGCGGGGAGGAATTTCAGGGTGCCTTCGATGTGGTGCGACTTGTCCTCGAAGATCTTGCGGCGCTCCTCCTGCGTGAGCTCCCACCACGCCGCGGATTTCCGGATCGGGATCAGCGCCGCGTGCGTTGCCTCGCTGCGGCCGAGCCCGGCCTGCACGGCCAAGAGCTTCTCGCGCTCCTCCTTCTCGGTGTAGCGCAGATGGCTGGCGACGCCGGCGAGCCGCCAGGAGGTCTGCGCCGGCAGCAGCGGCAGCGCGATCGATTCGCTCGCAACGATCGACAACGCCGCGACCTTCGGCAGCGTCTCGCCCTTCACCCGCGTGATGGACGTGACCTGCCAGCCGCCGCTCTGTCCGCCTCTGAATGTCGTGAACATGGCCTATCCAATCCCGGAAGCGGGGAGGGGGCAAGCTTGCCGCACAGGCTCTCCACCGTGGATTTGGGGGTAACCCGCTCGACGGAGCCGCGACGGGCCAGACCTGTGAATAGCCCGGAAAAGCCCCACATTGTTCGGCATGGCGGGCCGTGCCGCTATATGGCTAACCGGTTGTCCGCGATTCGCCGCCCGAGCCCAAAATCCTGACTGATGCGTTTCACGCCCGAATTCCTCGATGAGCTGCGCGCCCGGCTTCCGGTCTCGGAAGTCGTGGGCAGGCGCGTCAAGCTCAAGAAGGCCGGCCGGGAGTGGAAGGGGCTGTCGCCGTTCCAGCAGGAAAAGACGCCGTCGTTCTTCGTCAACGACCAGAAGCAGGCCTGGTTCGACTTCTCGTCCGGGCTGAATGGCAACATCTTCGACTTCCTGATGAAGACCGAGGGCGTGACTTTCCCCGAGGCGGTGGAACGTCTCGCCGCGATGGCGGGTGTCCCGCTGCCGGCGGTGACGCCCGATGCCGCGCGACACGAGCAGCACCGCCGCACCCTGCACGACGTGATGGAACTGGCGACCAAGTTCTTCGCCGACACGCTGGCTTCGCGGGGCGGCGCCAAGGCGCGCGGCTATCTTGCCGACCGCGCCATCTCGCCGGCGACCCAGCTCCAGTTCCGGATGGGCTATGCGCCGCCGGATCGCTTCGCGCTGAAGGAGCATCTCGGCGCACTAGGTATCTCCACCGACGACATGGTAGAGGCCGGGCTTCTGGTGTCCGGCGAGGACAAGCCGGTGCCGTTCGATCGCTTCCGCGACCGCGTCATGTTCCCGATCACGGATGCCCGCGGCCGCGTCATCGCATTCGGCGGGCGTGCGCTGGAGAAGGACGTTCCGGCAAAGTACCTGAACTCGCCGGAAACCACGCTGTTTCACAAGGGCGACAATCTCTACAATCTGTTCACCGCGCGGCAGGCCGCGCATGACGGCGCACAGCTGATCGTCGTCGAGGGCTATGTCGACGTCATTGCCATGGTCACGTCGGGCTTTCCCGGCGCCGTCGCGCCGCTCGGCACCGCGCTGACCGAGAACCAGCTCGGCCTGCTCTGGAAGATGGTCGACGAGCCGATCCTCTGCTTCGACGGCGACCGCGCCGGCCAGAAGGCGGCTTATCGTGCTGCCGACCTTGCATTGCCGCAGCTCAAGCCGGGCAAGAGCCTGCGGATTGCGCTGCTGCCGGAAGGGCAGGACCCCGACGATCTCGCCCGCTCCGGCGGCCGCGGCGCGATCGAGGACGTGATCTCGGCCGCGCGTCCGCTCGCCGAAATGATCTGGTCGCGCGAGATCGAGGGCGGCAATTTCGATACGCCCGAGCGCCGCGCCGCGCTGGAGGCGCGGATCGGCGAGCTCACCAATGGCATCCGTGACGAGGTGGTGCGCCGCTATTACCGGCAGGACCTGCAGGAGCGGCTGCAGCGCAATTTTGCGCCCGAGGGCGGCCGCGGCGGTTATGGCCGCGGCGGCTACGGAAGGGGCAATTTCGGCGGCGGCCGCGGCGGCGAATCACCCCGCCAGTTTGTCCCCCGGGGACCTGCCCAAAACGGCCGACAGGGAGGCCCGCAGGGCGGCCGGTTCGGTGCCACCCCCGGGATTTCACGGGGTCCCTATCAGGCCGCCAGCCCCCAATTGGCCAACAGCCCGATCATGCGCGGCCAGCGCAGCGCGATCTCGCGCCGCGAGGCCCTGATCCTGCAGTCGCTGATCAACCACCCCTGGCTGCTGCACGACCATCTCGAGGAGGTGGCGGCGCTGGAGCTCGCCCATCCCGAGGCCCACAAGCTCAGGGCCGCCATCATCGCCGCCTTTGCCCACGACCATCACCATTCCCCTGACGCCGAGGAGCAGGCCGAGAAGATGCGGGCCGACCTGGAAGCAGGCGGATTATCCCCTATTCTTCAAAGGGTTGAGCGGGCGATCACAACCCAGGCGGTGTGGGGTGCGCAGATCGGCGCGGCGCGCGAGGATGTTTTATCAACCTGGCGTCAACTCGTTGCCTTGCATCAGAAAACCCACGCCTTACTTAGGGAAAGAAAAGATGCGGAAGCGGCTTTGGCTGAAGACTCCAGCGAGGCCAATCTGGCATGGTTGCAGGATATCCAGGCCCGGATGGCAGAAGCCGACGGGACCGAAGCCCTGATTGAAGGGTTCGGCGAATTATCGGGCCGGTTCCAGCGTAATGTCTGATAACAAAAATGCTGCGGACGGCGCTGGCCGCACCCGCGAAAAGACTCGCCAAATCCATGGTTTGGCTGCAAAAACAGGGTTAAGCGAAACTTAATAGCTACCGTAGCATTTTCAGGCGAAGTGGTTCCCGGTTCGCCGTCAGAAAATGCGTCAGATCTAGATCTGTCGCGTCTTCCGATCGTAAAACCGGTGTCCACTTTTACGGAAGACGCGACGGGCTATTGCAGATTGGAAACCGTCGAGACGGATGACAGGGGTGGCGAGATATTGCGCCGCCCTTTGTGCGTCGAGAGAGTAAATCTAGATTTCGTGCGGATGCGCGTGCGTGGCGCCATTTTGCATGACCGCGTTTCGGGAGCTTAGTGAATGGCCACCAAGGCAAAGACGCTGCAGGTTAAGGACAAGGAAAAAGACGACAAGGCAGCGGATGCTCCTGAGAAGGATGCCGCTGACGCGCCGTCGCCGTTGCTCGACCTGTCGGATGCCGCGGTGAAGAAGATGATCAAGCAGGCCAAGAAGCGCGGCTTCGTGACCTTCGATCAGCTCAACGAAGTGCTGCCCTCCGATACGACGTCGCCCGAACAGATCGAAGACATCATGTCGATGCTGTCAGACATGGGCATCAACGTCACCGAGGCCGACGATAGCGAGGGCGAGGACGAGAAGGACGACGGCGACGACGAGACCGATAACGAGCTCGTCGAGGTCACGCAGAAGGCCGTCACCGAGGTCAAGAAGTCGGAGCCCGGCGAGCGCACCGACGATCCCGTGCGCATGTATCTGCGCGAGATGGGCACCGTCGAGCTGCTCTCCCGCGAAGGCGAAATCGCGATTGCAAAACGCATCGAGGCCGGCCGCGAGGCGATGATCGCGGGCCTCTGCGAAAGCCCGCTGACCTTCCAGGCCATCATCATCTGGCGCGATGAGCTCAACGAAGGGAAGATCTTCCTCCGCGACATCATCGATCTCGAAGCCACCTATGCCGGCCCCGAGTCCAAGGGCGGCATCAATCCGAACCTGATCGGCAGCAACGGCGCCGAGGGTGCCGCCGCTGAGGGCAATGGCGGCGACGCGCAGGCCGGTGCGCCGGCCCATGTCGCGCCGCCGGCAGCGCCGCCGTCGCCGACCCCGTTCCGCGCCGCGCCCGCCGGTGGCGAAGCCGCCACCGAGGAGAAGGATCCCGCCGAGGCCGCCGCCGAAGGCGACATGGACGACGACGAGTTCGAGAACCAGATGTCGCTCGCCGCCATCGAGGCCGAGCTGAAGCCGAAGGTGGTCGAGACCTTCGACAAGATCGCGTCCGAGTACAAGAAGCTGCGCCGCCTGCAGGAGCAGGACATCGCCAACCAGCTGCAGAGCGAGTCGCTGTCGCCCTCGCAGGAGCGCAAGTACAAGAAGCTGAAGGACGAGATCATCGTCGAGGTGAAGTCGCTGCGCCTCAACCAGGCCCGCATCGATTCGCTGGTCGAGCAGCTCTACGACATCAACAAGAAGCTGGTCTCGTTCGAGGGCCGCCTGCTGCGCCTCGGCGACAGCCACGGCGTCGCGCGCGAGGACTTCCTGCGCAACTACCAGGGCTCCGAGCTCGATCCGCGCTGGCTCAACCGCGTCTCCAAGCTGTCGGCCAAGGGCTGGAAGAACTTCGTCCATCACGAGAAGGACCGCATCAAGGACCTGCGTCACGAGATCCAGTCGCTTGCGGCGCTCACCGGGCTCGAGATCGGCGAATTCCGCAAGATCGTGCACGGCGTGCAGAAGGGCGAGCGCGAGGCCCGTCAGGCCAAGAAGGAGATGGTGGAAGCCAACCTCCGTCTCGTGATCTCGATCGCCAAGAAGTACACCAACCGCGGCCTGCAATTCCTCGACCTGATCCAGGAAGGCAATATCGGCCTGATGAAGGCGGTCGATAAGTTCGAATATCGCCGCGGCTACAAGTTCTCAACCTACGCCACCTGGTGGATCCGGCAGGCGATCACCCGCTCGATCGCCGACCAGGCCCGCACCATCCGCATTCCCGTGCACATGATCGAGACGATCAACAAGATCGTCCGCACCTCGCGCCAGATGCTGAACGAGATCGGCCGCGAGCCGACCCCGGAAGAACTCGCCGAGAAGCTCGGCATGCCGCTCGAGAAGGTGCGCAAGGTCCTCAAGATCGCCAAGGAGCCGCTGTCGCTCGAAACGCCTGTGGGCGATGAAGAGGATTCGCATCTCGGCGATTTCATCGAGGACAAGAACGCGATCCTGCCGATCGACGCCGCGATCCAGTCCAACCTGCGCGAGACCACGACGCGCGTGCTGGCCTCGCTCACCCCGCGCGAGGAGCGCGTGCTGCGCATGCGCTTCGGCATCGGCATGAACACCGACCACACGCTGGAAGAAGTCGGCCAGCAGTTCTCGGTCACCCGCGAGCGCATCCGCCAGATCGAAGCCAAGGCGCTGCGCAAGCTGAAGCACCCGTCGCGGTCGCGGAAGCTGCGGAGCTTCCTGGACAACTAATATTTCCGATTGTCATTGCCGGACTCGACCCGGCAATCCATCGAGACAACAACGGCGGGCCTGGGCCCGCCGTTTTCATTTTGATCCGTCTCCGACGTCATTGCGAGGAGATTGCTTCGCTGCGCTCGCAATGACGTGGATAGAGTTGTGTGGACGCCGCTACTTCTTCTTCGCGCCGACGCGCTCGATGGACTTGATCTCGAGCGGCGGGCGGCCGCCCTTTTCGGCGATCTCGCGGTCCTGCTCGCGCAGGAAGGCACGCACCGGCTCGTCGCCGTCGAGCCCGCCAATGAGCTCCGACGGCACGCGGCGGTTGGAGCGCTGCGAGCCGTCTTCATAGAAGACGTTGAAGAAGGCGAATTCGCCTTTGGGATTGGTCCCGGGTTTTTTCGGCATGCGCGGCTTGTCCTCGATCGGGGCGCCGCTGTCAAAGCAAATCGCCGCCGGTCTGCCCTGCGCCGACCTGCCCTGCGCGATCGGGTTGCGTGCGGCCCTTGCGCAACGCCGGGCGCAGTTCGGCCCGGCATGCGCTCGCGGTGCCCGTCCGGTCACATCAACGACATATACGGCTCAGCCCTCGAACAGCACGAACGCCGCCCACACGCTGGCGTCGCCCGCGCCCGCGACCTTGCCGTCGCGCGCATCGCGCCTCGTCTGGCGCAGCGCATCGGAATAGGTCAGGCCCTCCGCGAGGTGCTCGTAGAACCGCACGGTGAAATTCGCGGTGCCCTCGTCGGCGACCGGCCACAACGTCAGCAGTGCCCGCCGCGCGCCGGCGATGCCGAGCGCGGTCGGCAGGCCGCGCAGGCCGCTGACGAAGCTCTCGTCGCCGCGGCCGGTCTCGCAGGCCGACAGCACCAGCAAGTCGAGACCGGACAGGTCCCAGTCCATCAATTCGAAGCCATAGAGATAGCCGTCGTTCTCGTCGCGCAGCGGAAATCGGCTGTCGCCGGCGCCCGACAGCACGATGCCGCTCTGCCAGAGCGTATCGAGGCCGGAGGCCGTGCTGTCGCGATAGAAGCCGTGCGTCGCCAGATGCGCGATGCGCGCCTTGCCGATCGCCGCGCGCAGCGTGCCTTCGCTGACGCCGCGCCCGGTCAGCATCTCGACCGGCGCGCCGCGCGCGCGGGCGAGTTTGGCGATCGCCTCGATCTCGGTCCGGGTCGCGGGCAGCGGCATCGGCCCCGGCTCGCCGTATTCGATGCCGCCGGCGAGCAGCATCGCGCCCCGCTGATCGAGCGTCTCGCGCGCATGGATCGCGATCAGCGCATCGGGGCTGGTCAGCATCCGGATCGTGAACTTGTCCTCCAGCAGGCCGCCGCCACTGCCAGGCAGCAGCGCGAACGGCACGGCGAACAGGAAGCCGTCAGGCACGACATAGAGCGTGGTCTTGTCCTTCAGCAGCGGCTCCAGCGGCGCGAACAGCCGCGCCCGGAGGTTCTGGAAGCGGCCCTTGACGTCGGGCGCGTGCGTGTCGGGATCCGGCGCAGCGGCCCGCGTCGCGCGCAGCCGCGCGATCTCGGTGCGCACGCCGGTGTCGACCATCCGGCCGGGATCGCCGAGATCGACCACGCGCGGCTCGCTCGTTGCGGTCTCGACGATGGCGTAGAGCACGGTCGCCGCCAACGGGTCTTTCGCCTGGCGATCCGCCTTCCATTGCCGGGTGATGAAATAGTTGACGACGGCTTCCCGCGCCGCGAGCAGCTGTGACGGACGGATCGGGTCTTGCGGTCGCTTCGCACCGATCGCATCGAGCCGCTTCTGCAGCGCCTTCTCGGCGGCGTCCTGCCGCCCCCACACCGACCTCGCCCAGTCGTCGATATTGCCCGACGAGAACAGCTCCTGTTTCTCGCCGTTGAGCCGGAGCGCCGTCCGCAGCAGCGTCGCGGTCTCCTCGTCCTTGCCGGCGACCTCCGTCTCGAGCTGGCGCAGCGCCGTGGCGTCGGCGCCGCCGAGCGTCTTCCAGCGCAGCACGGCGGCGGCAAAGGCCGGCTGCGCCACGGCGGAGCCGGCGCCGGTGGCGAAGCGGCCGAACGCGAACAAGAGATGGTCGGCATGGGCGCGGATCGCTTCGGCGACGGCGCGATCGCCCGATGTGCCGACCTCGCGCTTCATCCAGTCGAACATCTCGCGGTCAAGCGCGGCGAAGGCCTGCACCGCGCGGCTCGGATCATCAGCGATCAGGGCGGTCGCGATGCCGAGCTTGATCTCGAAGCTGATCGGATGCTGCGCGGTGAAGGCGCGGGTCGAGATCGCCAGCGCGGTCTCGCGCAGCCGCATCCCCTTGTCCCGCTCGCGGCGCTGCTCGCGTTGGCCGGCAGCCAGCACCGCGGATTTGATGCGCAGGAAATCCGCATAATTCGCCTCATTGGCGACGATCGCCTCCAGCCGCCCCAGATCGGCCGGCGCGATCGCGGCATCGCCGGCGGCGAGCATGTCGGTGTAGAACAGCCAGCCGTCGGCCTGTCCGGCAAAGCTCGGATCCTTCGGCGCCATCGCGGCCGCGATCGCTCGGTGGCGGCGGAAGTAGCGGCGGGCGTCGTCGAAGCGGCCGAGATTGAGGAAATCCTGGCCGGCGTTGTTGACCGTCACCAGCGTGTTGAGATGGTTCTCGCCATAATGTCTGGCGCGCTTCTCGATCGCGAACAGATCGAGCTCGAGCGCCTTCGCCGGCGCGCCGATCTCGCGCAGCATGTCGGCATAATTGTTGGCGAGCTTCCAGGTGGTGCGATGGTCGGGCCCCAGCGCCTTCTCCGCGCGCTCGAAATTGTGCCGGCCCAAATTGGTCGCCGACGCCGCCGAGCCGTTGGCGGACAGCGCGACCGCGAGCTTGTCGCTCGCGATCAGCGATTCCTCGGAGCCTTCGCCCCAATAGGCGTGGAACGCCGCGATCGCCTTCATGTAGAGCGGAACGGCTTCGGCGATCCTGGCGTGGTCGGACAGCAGGATCGCGTACATCAGCAGCACGTCGGCGTTGCCGGGCGGCCGTTGCGCCGCCGCCTTGCTCTGGAACGCGCGCACGAACAGTTTTTCGGCGAGATCGTCGCGCTTGACCGCGCGCAGCGTCGTGGTCGCGTCGAAATACTGCTCCATGACGAATTGGGCGTCGTCGAGCTTGTCGGCGGCATCCAGTGCTGCAAGCAGCTGTGCATAGCCCGCGTCGAACTTGCCGCCGCGCGTCAGCGCGACGGCGTTCTTCATTTGTGCGGCGATCGCCTGCGTGCTGCCGGCGCCTTGCGCCGGCGCGCGCTTGGCGGGGGCGTTCTGCGCGGCGGCGGTGTCGATCGCTGCGCTCAAGAAAGCGCCGAGCGCGAGCACGACACCGATCGATGCGGCAGCCCTGCGCGCGCGTGCGAAACCCAAGGGGAAGCCCAAGGCGATCGTCATCGGCAGCACATCCTCATCCCCAAACGCGTCATCGGATGGCATCCCCAAATGACGGCGGCGTTGCAGCCGGCGTGCCTGGCTTTAGCGGCGCGGCTTTGCATGAACTAGACAGCGCAACCGGCCGCCTGCCGGCGGAAGCGGCTTGCCCGGCCCGCGCTTCTTGGTCGCGGCCGGCGGCTTCGGCGTTCATGCGTCGCGTTCTCAAATGCTGCCGTGCGGTGCGTCGCTCGCCCGGGCACCGCCGCTTGCATGCCACCGGCAGTCAAGCCAACGGACGATGTTACCGCCGGCCGGCCGGCCCGCCGTTCGCGCAGAGGCGAGGGCAGAGGTGAGGGAATGGCTGGCGGTGGAGCCTCGCGCGCCAGCGCACTTTTCCGGCAGCGGTCTTTCGTATCGTCGCGCAAACGAACGACGGCCGAAAGTTGAGCTTGTTCTGACCATCGTCACTTGCGCCATCCCGTCCGATTCGCGTATGAGGCGCATCTCTCTCTTTCTACAACCTTTCCTTCGAGAACCGACGCCGATGTCCCACGCCACAATCGACGCCAACAAGGCGCTCGTGCTCGCGCATTACGACGCCGTGACCAACCGCCACGATCCCGAGGCGATCCGCGCGCAGTTGGCGCCCGACTTCTTCGACCATGCGGTGGGCAAGCGGCTGAGCGCCGAGGACGTGATCGCGCATTCGGCCGCGATGCACGAGACCTTCGCCGACCTGTCGGCGGTGGCGGAATGCCTGGTGGCCGAGCGCGACATCGTCGCCGGCCGCTTCGTCTGGCGTGGCCGGCACCGCAGCCCGTGGCGCGGCATTCAGCCAACCGGCCGCCACGTCGAATTCCGCGGCATGACGTTCTGGCGGATTCAGGACGGCAGGATTTCCGAGCGCTGGGCGGAGATCGATTTTGTGGACCTGGAGCGCCAGCTCAGGGATTGAGCTTCGGCTACGTGCCGATCGGTTGATGGATGCGCCGTGGTCATTCACCGTGCGAACATGGATAGAGGCGCGTAGCTGCCCGCCGAGGATGGAGTGTCGTGCCGACGCTTTGACTGCCTCGTTTGCTCCATGGCATGATCGGCCAATCGAAGCAGGGGGATTTTTTGCATGTTCAGGTGTCGTTTGGCGGTTGTGTTCGGCGCCTTGCTGCTTGCCACCCCCTCCTATGCCGCGCGCTGCGGTGGCAGTTTTCCGACCTTCGTCCAGTCGTTCTCGCAGGAGGCGGCGAGCGCCGGCATCCAGCAGGACGTGATCTCCGCGGCGCTCGGCGGCGTGCAGCAGGATGGCGGGGTGCTCGCCTTCGACCGCCGGCAGCGCTACACCTTCAACAAGACCTTCGAGCAGTATGTCGCAACCCGGGTCGGGCCCGGGCGCATCAATGGCGGCCGCGCGATGCTGCAGCGGCACGCCGCGCTGCTTTCGAAGATCGAGCAGCAGTATGGCGTGCCGCGCCAGATCCTGGTCGCGATCTGGGGGCTCGAGACCGATTTCGGCAAGGGCGACATGGGCAAGCTGCCGGTGTTCCGCGTGCTCGCGACGCTGGCGCATGATTGCCGCCGCACCGACCTGTTCCAGGGCGAGCTGCTCGCCGCGCTCAAGATCGTGCAGCGCGGCGATCTCCGTCTCAACGACATGATCGGCGCCTATGCCGGCGAGATCGGCCAGACGCAATTCTTGCCGTCGTCCTACATCAAGTATGGCGTCGATTTCGACGGCGACGGCCATGTCGACCTGCGCCACTCGGTCGCGGACGTGCTGGCCTCGACCGCGAACCTCCTGCACACCAGCGGCTTCAAGATGGGCGCGCCCTATGGCGAGGGCACCGCGAATTTCGAGGCGATGCGCGAGTGGAACAGGGCGGTGATCTATCGCAAGACCATCGGGTATTTTGCCGATCAGCTCGTGGGGCGGTGAAGGCGCGGCGGCCTTATCCGTCATTGCGAGCGGAGCGAAGCAATCCATCTTTCGGCAAATGCGAGACGATGGATTGCTTCGTCGCTTCAGCGCAAAATTGCTTCGCAATTTTGTCGCCGAGCTCCTCGCAATGACGATCGTTTCCATCGGGCCGCATCACGCATGGAAAAATGGATTCCGGGCTCAGCCCTGCGGGCTGCCCTCAGATGCGCAATTGCGCATCGGGGAATGACGGGTTGAGAATTCTGGTGTCTCCATGGAAACCATCGGCAGCCAAAAAATCTGGTCGTTCTTCGACCGCCGCGGATGCCAGGTCGCGAAGAACTCGGCGGTGCGGGAGGGGCCGGGCCATCGCGTCGGCTCCTATCTTGAGCTCGCCACCAAGATCGCCGAGCTGCAATTCCTCAACCGCGATCATGTGCTGCTGTTTCGCGGCCAGGGCGCCGACTACAGGAACATCAAGCGCAACTCGTCGCTGAAGCCGACGCTGTTTCGCGGCGGCCGCGGCAATCCCGATCAAGCGACGCTGGTCGGGCGGTTCGATGCGCTGCAACGCGCCGAGCGGATCCTGATCGCCGAATACGCCAGCGAAAAGCTGCTCGGGCTCGAGCGGTTGAAGCGGCATCGCATCCTGCGCTGGTCGATCCTGCAGCATTACGAGGTCTGCACCACGCCGCTGCTCGACGTCACCCATTCGATTCGGATCGCCGCCTCCTTTGCCTCGCTGGCGGAGACCGGCACCGCCTTCCTCTATGTGCTCGGCGTGCCGAATCTGAGCGGCGCGATCACCGCGAGCGCCGAGGCCGGCCTGCAGATCGTGCGCCTCTCCAGCGTCTGCCCGCCGTCGGCGGTGCGGCCGCACATCCAGGAGGGCTATCTGCTCGGCGAGTATCCGGAGATGTCCGGCACCGAGCAGAAGGAAAACTACTTTCCCTACGAGATGGATTTCGGCCGGCGGCTGGTCGCAAAATTCTCGTTCGCGCCGGCGTCGTTCTGGAAGAATGATAATTTTCCGCAGGTGGCGAGGAGCGCGCTCTATCCCTCGGAGCGGAGCGATCCGCTGTTCCGGCTGGCGCTCGGGGTGAAGAAGCAGCTGGGCGGGTAATCTCGTGTCGCGATGACGCGCAGGCGTGACTCGCAGGCATGGTATGACCCGCGGGCCGTGCAACATCCCCGGTGTCGTCCCGGGCTTGACCCGGGACCCATAACCACAAATGTCCGTGTTGCACGACGCTGTGGCCCCCGGCGTGCCTCACCAACCCAATCCTGTGGTTATGGGTCCGGCTTTCGCCGGGACGACGGCGGTGCGCGGGTTACTCCGCGCTATCGTGCTACTGGCTCGCACTCGCGGCATCGCGCGCGATCCGCCGCGCCGCCGTCTTCTCCATCATCCGTTGCATCGTTTTCCAGTAGGTCGCCGGGCGGAAGCGTTGCAGCAGGTCCATGAAGTATGCGTCCTTGCCGATCAGGATGCGCGGCTGGTTCTTCTCGATGCCGGCGATGATGCGCTGCGCGGCCGCGGTCGGCGTGGTCCTGGCCAGTGCGTCGAAGCGCTCGATCGATTCGGCGCGGCGGGCATTGTCGGTGACGCCGGTGCCGGCGCGCGAGTTGCGCGCGATGCTGGTGGCAACGCCGCCCGGATGCACCACGGACAGACGCACCGGGCTGTTCGCCACCGCAAGCTCGTGGCGCAGGCTTTCCGAGAAGCCGCGCACCGCGAACTTGGCCGCGCAATAGGCGCTCTGGCCGGGCGGGGCGATGATGCCGAAGATCGACGAGATGTTGACGATATGCGCCTCGCGCCGCCGCGAAAGCTGCGGCAGGAAGGCGCGGGTGCCGTGCACCACGCCCCAGAAATTGATGTTGAACAGCCACTCCATCTGCGCCTGATCGAACTCGCCGAACTCGCCGAGCAGCGCGACGCCGGCATTGTTGACGACGATGTTGAGCGAGGGGTGCGCTGTAACGGCGGCCTCCGCGAACGCCGTGATCTGGTCCGGCTCGCTGACATCGAGCCGATGCACGGTGACCTTGCGCGGGCTCGCTTTCGCGATCTCCGCGGCGGCGGCCTGCAGGCCGGCCTCGTCGCGGTCGGCGATCGCCAGATCGCAGCCGCGCAGCGCCAGTTCATGCGCGAGCGCGCGGCCGATGCCGCTGGCGGCTCCGGTCACGGCAGCGGCGGATCCAGGGATCGCGGTCATGTCGGGTGAGCTCCATCTCAACGGGGGTGGTGGTTGCCAAGCGAGGAACACGGCATTTCCACGCTTTTCTCAAATTGGAACTGAACCATCCAGTGATTTTGGGCATTTAATCTATGTTACGCGCTCGAAGCGAAGCATTCAAACCAAGGGAGCCACACCCATGGGACAGTCAAAGCCCTACCGTGCGAAGGCCCTGGTGGTTGAGGACGACCCGATGCAGCGCGAGATGATCGGGCTGCTGCTGGAGGAGAGCGAGTTCGACGTCATCGCCTGCGAGAGCGCCGAGGCCGCCGAGCTGGTGCTGCAGGGCAACGGCGACAACGTCGTGCTGATGATGACCGACGTCGAATTGGCCGGAAACATGACCGGCATCGAGCTCGCTTATGCCGCGAAGAAGTACAGACCCGATCTCGACGTGATCGTCACCTCGGGCAAGCCGCTGCGGCAGCGCCTGCCCGAAGGCGCCTTGTTCTGGGCCAAGCCCTGGGCGCCGCTGGACGTGATCCGGGTCGCCGAGATGAAGGCGTCGGAGCTTTCGCATCGCGGATGGCGCAGGTCGTCATAACGGGGTGTCGACGCTGGCGCCGGGCGGAGGCCGGCAGCCGCTTCCGCCGTCCCCGTCGCCGTGATATTGGCGGACGATGTCCCGTCCGCCTGTCCCGCCCGCCGAGGATTTGAAGTGACCTGGTCCTTTCTGCTGACGTCGCTGATCGTGGTGGCCTCGCCCGGCACCGGCGTGCTCTATACGCTGGCGGTGGCGCTGACCCGGGGAGCGCGGGCGAGCGTCGCGGCGGCGTTCGGCTGCACGCTCGGGATCGTGCCGCAGATGATCGCGGCGATGCTCGGGCTCGCCGCCATCCTGCACACCAGCGCCGTGGCGTTCGCGGCGCTGAAATGGGGCGGCGTCGTCTATCTGCTCTACATGGCCTGGCAGGCGCTGCGCGAGCGCGGCGCGCTTGCCGTCGACACCGAGATCAAGCCGCGCTCGCGCCGGCGGGTGATCGTGACCGCGATCCTGATCAACATCCTCAATCCAAAGCTGTCGATCTTCTTCCTGGCCTTCCTGCCGCAGTTCATCGCGGTCGACGAGCCGCACCCGCTGGCGCGGATGGTCGAGCTCAGCGGTGTCTTCGTGGCGATGACCTTTGCGGTGTTCGCGGTCTACGGGCTGTTCGCCGCCTCGGTGCGCGACCGCGTCATCACCCGGCCGAAGGTGATGGCCTGGCTGCGGCGAAGCTTTGCCGCGGGCTTTGCGCTGCTCGGCGCCAGGCTCGCCTTGGCGGAGCGCTGACGTCGCGGCCGTCACGCCCGGACGCAGGCAATAAAAAAGCAGGCGTTGCGCCTGCTGCCTTGCGCCCGTCAGTTCGGGGCCGATCGATGTAGGGTGGTGAATTCGAGGTTGACGTCGCTGCGACCGGTTGTCCCGGTCCGGGTGCCCGGGCAGGGCAAGAGCCGCTACCCGGGCTGGAATTCGTTACTTCTTGGCGGCCTTCTTCTTGGTGGCCTTTTTCGCCTTCGCCTTCTTCGCCTTCTTCGCTTTCTTAGCCATAGTATCCTCTCAGGGTTTCATGGATTGAACGCGACTCCGAGGCATGCTTGGCGGAGGGCCAGCCTCGCAACATCCTCGATATCAAACTCAGCAGATTCGGAGGCTGCTGCCGCGTGCTGTCACGGCGTCGTCATCGTGTTATCCACAACTGTTACGCGTTTTCGCCAGCTTTTTCGCAAAGCGTTGCGCATGTCGCGCGTCGCGGCGTCGGCGCATCCGTCATGCTTAACGATGCGCAAACGGCGGATGCGCAGATCTTCATCAATTCAAAACCACGGCGCGGATTGGCACGTTGTGGGTGACGCTCCGTTAAGCGGCGCGGCCGCATGCTGTTCCGTAAGACAACGGGGATTGTCATTTGAGGAAGCGCCCCGGGGGCATGATCCGGACAAGTGCGAAGCGGTTTTCCGAAAAGATCATGCCAAAACAAGAATCTAACGCGCGATGATGATTCAGCCTGATCTCATCGCGCTTTAGCGGCAGACGGTCATTTCAGGAGAGGCGAGGCCGATACGGCTCTCGAACAGGGGCGATGTTGAGCGTTCCGACGCTTTGGACGGTATTCATTATCAATTTTCTCGCGCTCGGGCTGATCTGGGCCTATGTCGCGCGCAGCTATCCTGCTTTCGGCGCGGCGCGGTTCTGGACCGCGTCGGCCCTCGTCGCCTCCGCCGGGGCCAGCTGCGCGATGCTTCGCGTGATGCTGACGGACTCGCTGCTGCCGCTGCTTGCGGCCGGGACCTTGATGGTGTTCGCCGCCGGCCTTGCCGCGATGGGCATCGAGCGGTTCTACGACAAGCCTGCGACCTGGCGCGCCACCCTGCTGACCACGGCGCTGGCCTTCGCCGGTCTCGGCACCTTCATCTTCGCCTATGACAGCATGCCGATGCGCATCCTGGTCTACACCATTGCCCAGGTCACGCCGTTCGCGCTGACGCTGAAGCTGTTGCTATCGTCCGAGAACGGCCGCGTCAGCCCCGGTGCCCGGCTCGCCGGCATCGTCGCCTCCGTGCTGATCGGCATCTATGCGCTGCGTGCCGTCGGCGCGCTGCTGCAGCCCGGCGAGTTCTCCTTCCTCCGCTTCTCTGCGGGGCAGTCGCTGGTGATCCTGCTGATGGTGTTCCTGTCGATGGCGCTCAATTTCGGCTTCCTGCTGATGGCGATCGACCGGCTGCGCAACGAGGTCGCCGACCTCGCGCTGCTCGACGATCTCACCGGCGTCGGCAACCGCCGCCATCTCTTGCAGCGGCTGACCGAGGAATGCGCGCGCTCCGACCGCAACGGCGAGGCGTTCGCGCTGCTGGTGATCGACCTCGACGGCTTCAAGGGCATCAACGACACCCATGGCCACGCCGCCGGCGACGCCTGCCTGCAGCATTTCACGCTGATGGCGCAGACGCGGCTCCGCCCGGGCGACATGCTGGCCCGCACCGGCGGCGACGAGTTCTGCATCGTGTTGCCGTCCTCGACGCTGCGCGAAGGCGCGATGATCGCGCGCCGCGTGCTCGAGGTTTGCCGCGCCGATGCCGAGCAGTGCACCGGCAGGGACATTCCGGTCGCGGTCTCGATCGGCGTCGCGCAATGGACCCGCGAGATCGGCCTGCATCCCGATCGCCTGGTCGCCGCCGCCGACCACGCGCTCTACGACGCCAAGAAGGGCGGCAAGAACGGCTACGCGACCTACGAGCCGAAGCCGGCGCCCGAGACGGTCGAGGCGAGCCTGCGCAAGCGCGCCTGAGCGTGCTAACGAGAGACGACACCGGATCTCCGTGATGATGCCTCGCCTGCTCACCGCACTACTTGTGCTTGTCCTGTTCACTGCCGCATCGGCCGAAACGCCCGATCTCGCGGCCATCGCGCGATCGCAAGGCACGCCCGAGATTCCCGGCTTGAAGATGGTCTGGCTGGCGCCCTGGGGCGACGTCGCCAAATCGCATCCCTGGCGCAATATCATCGTGCACCAGACCGAGGGGCCGCAGGGCTCGGCGCGATACGGCGCCGAGGCGCAGCACAAGAACCCGACCCGGCGCGGCGTCATGATCTGGGTCGAAACCGACGGCACGGTCTATTGGGCGGTCGCCGACAGCCTCGTTCCGACCCACACAGACGGCGCCGATCGCAACGACAACAAATACATCGACAACAGCAAGACCTATCACCAGGTGAACAAGGACACGTCGATCGGCGTCGAGTTCTCCGGCAATTATCCCGACGTCACGACGGGCCCGACCGACGCACAGGTCGCGGCCTGGCGGGTGCTGGTGAAGCTGCTGCGCGCGCGTTACGGCATCCCGCCGGAGCGCGTCTACGCCCACAACTGGATCGACTTCAAGGATGCCCGCTACTGCGAGGGCTGCGCGCTCGCCACCATGGCGCGGCAGTGGGGCGAGTAGGGCAGGTACTCATCAAGATCCGGGACGCTAGCGTTTGGTGACGAAGCGGCAACCCGACCCGACCTCGGCGATATCGCCTTCTGAAGCGGTCATCTGGCTGTCCCAACCCCAACTCCCACCTTAAAGGTGACAAATTTTCAGACATTGAGAAGTGCGGACGCAAGTTGTTGCGTGACGTTGGAGTGCACCAAGATGAGCCCTTCCGGAGCCTTGATCGCGATCCTGCCGTGTAATGACCTTGATGCGTCGGAGCGGTTCTACAATCGGCTGGGCTTTGCGCGCCCGGACGGCGAAAGGCCTGCTCCGGGAGAGCCCGACACCTATCGCATGCTGTCGAACGGGAAGGGCGGCTATCTACATCTGACGGACGCGGTCGAGGGATAGCTGACGCCGGGCAGAAACCCTTTTGGGCTTTATCTTTACCTCGAGAGTGTTGATGCTGCGGCCCGCGAATTTCAGCAATCACCCGAAGACAAGCCGTGGGGGATGCACGAATTTGCGGTCTCTGACCCTGATGAAACGTTGGTCCGTGTCGGTTGGCCAACCCGCCTCCGCGCCGGAGCGCAATAATTCGTCTGCTTTTAGCCCCCCTAGCCGACATAGCCAAGAGCGCCTGTTTTGTCCGCTTCGTAGGATGGGTGGAGCGAAGCGATACCCATCAAGCTTGTGCTGCGCGGTGGGATGATGGGTATCGCTGCGCTCCACCTATCCTACGGACTGGCCAGGGCAGCCTTGACCCATCGCGGACATTTCCTCGTCTTCATCCATTGATCTGGATCAATGCGTCCCCTCACGTTCGCGTTGGCATCGTTCGTTCTGCCAATCCATACGGAGGGTACTATGGAAAGCGCATGCAGGTATCCCTTAGCGTTGATCGTCTTTGCGTTGGCACCGTCTGCTTTCGCCGCCGAGCTCCCAAAAGAAGGCAACTTCGATTACACGGCGTGCTGGTCGGGCACGAGCAACACTATCTCATTTTCCAAGACCCACATCGCGCGAAGCTATGAGCATACCGGCTCTATCCGAAGCAATCCTCCAGGTGGGCTTTTCGACAAAGATACATTCCGGTGCGTAGGGGTTAGTGCATCTCTTGGTGGGAAGATTACTGGCACCACGGTCTGCGAGTCCATTGATCGAGACGGTGATAAGCGACTTTCGTACTTCTCGACGTCAGAAGGAAAGGTAACCAGAGAGACAGTCGCGGGGACTGGGAAGTACGACGGCATGGTCATGACCGCAACGATACAACCCTTAGGGCCTTTCCCGGTCATCAAAGAGGGAACCTTTCAAGACTGCAATCACCAGACTGGTACCTATACGTTGAAGTGATGTTGCATCTTTGCGCGAGGGCCGCCTTTGGGCGGCCCTTGCTTTGCCCGAACCGGCGATCGGATGTGGACGATGGGTGTTGCAGAACAAGGGCTGGCGTTAACGACGCTTGGCGATTTCCAGCCTGGGCGACATCGCTTCGAAGCTTGTTAAAATTTGCCGGATACCCCTTCCGGGCATTGCGATCAGGGGAGAGGTATGGGTAAGCGGGCCAAACGTGGAAAGACCGAGACGCTCGCGCTACCAGTGGCCGGAAGAGTTGTAATTGGCGTCGTGGCCGCTGCCGCATTGGGGTACGGCTTGCTGTGGCGGCCGGCCGGCGTTCAACCGATACGGAAGCAAGCCGCGCACCAGGTGCCGGCACCATCTAGTCCTACGCCGTCGACTCCCATTCACGTAGCGGCGGCGGTTCAGGCGCCAGCGCCAGCTCCGGTTCCGATCCCGGTCCCCGCGCCCCGGATCGAAACACCAAAAGCCGCTGACGCTCCCGGAAAATTTGCTCGGCAGGTGGTTGACTACGTCAGTCACCAGCCGCCGGGCACCGTCGTCATCGATACCGGAAACACATTCCTCTATCTGGTTCTGAATGGCGGGCAGGCGATGCGCTACGGCATTGGTGTCGGCCGCGAAGGTTTCACATGGTCCGGTGAGCAGGTCGTGGCCCGCAAGACAGAATGGCCGGATTGGCGTCCGCCGGCAGAGATGATTTCGCGCCAGCCTTATCTGCCGCGGTTCATGGCGGGCGGTCCTGGCAATCCGCTCGGTGCCCGGGCGATGTATCTGGGCGATACCGAATACAGAATCCACGGCACCAACAAGCCCGATACGATCGGGAAGCGGGTTTCATCCGGCTGCATCCGGCTCACCAATGACGACGTCATGGACCTCTATGATCGGGTGAAAGTCGGCGCGAAAGTGATCGTGCTTCCGGCACCAGCTGCCCATCGACCATCCCCGGGCGCGCCGCCCGACGCCGCCGTCTCATCGCAGGAACCGGCGTCGCCGTCGAGCCGGCCCTCGGCAGTCAACGCGCAACCGCAGGCTTCTCGATCGAAGATGGCCGACGCCCAGTAACTCAATTCTTCTGTCCCAGATCTACAACTTGAGAAGCAGCCCCGTTCAAAATGGGCTGGGTGGCCGCACCGTAACCTGCGGCATGCCAGGCGTCGGTGCGCTGTATGAGACCGTATGATCGCGTGCGTGGGGCATTGGTAGTAGCGCGCTGCAGCAACAGCGGTTTCTTGTGGATCAAATCCGGGAAAGTCGTAGCGTCGTGAGTAGAGGCTGTGCCGCTACAGCCTTCCAGCCCCGGCAGCCCCAGCTCACCCCCTGAGCTGGGGCTTGCTTGGTTCCTCGTTCGATGGTCGATCGGGATGGATGGCGTCGAGTACGGCCTGATAGGTCTAGCGATCGTTTTCTTCGTCGTCGGCGGGGGCGCTCTTCTGCTCGGATGATCAGCCCTACAACCCCCACACCATCGCGACGGCCAAGAGCACCAGCATGCAGGGACCGCGGTCACAGGCGCCCTTTCGCGTTAGCGATCACGTCTCACTGAGCACATCGTAAATCGGCAAATGCCGGCGGCAATTGCCATTCGGAACTGGTCCTAACCAACAGACGGGCAGGCAAATCGCATGCGCAAAAGTAGTAGCGCGCCGCAGCATTGCGGTTCGTAGTGGATAGAAATTGGGAAAAAGGCGCAATGTAACGTCGTGGGCGGAGGGCGGCCGCTACAGCCTCCGAAGCCGCGTCAGTCCCAGCTCAATCCGCCTTCCAGCTGGGCGCACCGGACGAGGAGGGAGATCTCATGAGGGCAGCGCTCTTGGCATTATCGCTCGTTGGTCAGCCGCCCGTACAAATTTCAGACAGTGTTCCCAACTTCGACATCAAGTCGCTTTGCGCGGACGTTTCCGTTGACGATAAAGCGTCGGGACTTCCCCAGGACGCGAGCAAGTGCGTGAGTGACGAGGCGGTTGCGCGGCAGCAGCTAAACTCGATCTGGCTAACTGTCCCGGCGGGACCGCGAGAAAGTTGCGAACTCATGGCAGGGTCAGGGCAAGTACAAAGCTATGTCGAACTCCTCATTTGCTTGAAAATGATTGACTGGGACTCGCCATCGACAGTGCCCTCTCAGAGGCCCAGGCAAGGTTCGAAAACGCCAGGCAATTAACCGCCGTTCGATGAATTGCGACGGAGCGCTGTGAAGCGTGCGGAGAGGTCACCATTCAGTCTTCCGAGCGCAGAGTCGCTTCGATGCGCTGGATCAGCCGCTCCCGCAGCGAAGGCACCGCGTTGCCGAGAACGGCGAAGGTGCGGACGATGGGCAAATACGGCTCCATTGCCGCCGTTAGATCCGCGAGAGACATGCCGTTGAGCCGGGCATATTCGGATTGCGCCGCCGCATTGGTCGCGCGCGGCCGCTCCGGATTGTCGGCGACTTCCGGCCCGAGCTCGGACAGGATCACGCGCAAGAACCCAAGCTCGAGGACGGCGGGCCCGCGCATCGCGCTGACCCAGTCGACCAGCTTTGGGCCTTCCGCTGTCATGATCACGTTACCGGGGCTCAGGTCGGTATGGCAGAGCCCGTCGCCCGGCGGCAAGCGATCGATCAGCGCGAGGATTTCAGTGGCGATGTGCTTCGGGAGCTTGCCGTCGTCGTGCTCCAACTGAGCATCCATATACTCGTGCATGGAGAGGACCTCCGGCGGCAGGGGCGTCTTGTGAATGGACATGGCAAGAGCCGCGATGATCGCGCCGGCCTGTTCGAACGTCACCGCGCCGGTTCGGGTTAGCTGCAGCAGGGTCGGTCCGTCGAGGCGCTGCAGCACGATGCCGAAGCGCCCGTCCAGGGTCACTTCGCCGAACACCTCCGGCACCGGAACGCCGGCGGCGTGGACGGCGCGGATCATGCGCACCTCGAACCAGGGCATCCGCCGCGGCAAGCCGGGCTTGAACAGTTTGACGACGCGCCCCGGCGCCCAGGCGTAGGCTTCGGAGTAGGCGCCTTCACCGATCTTTTCCCCCAGCGATCCTCGCATGCCCGTTCTCCGCCGTGCAGAGCAAACACCGGCGGCGAGCAAAAAGGAACCCCTCCCGTCGCGGGGCCGCCGGACACCATCGCTGACGGCCTGCGTGACCATCGAGAACGCCGGGTCTTCGAGGTGAACCGGAAGTCCCTCGGTAGCGGAAAGGCTTTGGCGAGTCTCGTCCGAGCCTTCAGCTCGGTTCAATCCAATGGGAAGGATTCGAGACGTACATGGTTCCTCGCGTCAAGAAAGCGGACAATTCAAGTCCCACACCTAAAAACGGCAAGTCGAGCACAATGACGCCCGAGCCCTTGGCTGCCTCGAATCCTCCGTACAGCGTGTGGAGTGCATTTCTCACGTTTTGAAGTAAGCCCAATAGCCGTAAAGGTGTTACGCGTATTCAGCGCGGGTGCCACGTACCTGCCGTTTTTCAAGCCATCGATGAAGTACTTGCTGTTATGGATCGATTGTAGTGCCGATTTCGAGATCAGCTTTTCGGTAAATGCGACATTGACGCCCCAGTCATTCAGGGGTTCACGGTGCAACTCATATGGAACGCTGAAACCAAAGCCGATAACAGCAACCGCCCCTCCGCTGCCTCCAAGACCCAGTCCCCACCGGCTGCTAATAATCTGGAGATCAAAGGTCTCCAAATCTCCCAGGTTCACGACGTACGCGGTCGTGCTCTCGATGCCGCCGATCAACAACTGTCCGCCAGACTTGACGCCGAAGCCAAGCCAACGTTTGAAGAACTTGCGTTCCTCCGGATAAAATTGAGGTTTCGGTTGAGGCGGCGGTGGTGGCGGCGGCGGCGGTGGATTTGGCTTATTCCAAACCGAGATGATCACACCACGCCAGGCTTCGTTTTCCACCCCATCCATTTCACCTGCATACTTGGCCGCGCGTTCCCCTTTCGCCACCTCGAGCGCAACTTTGAAATTGTTGGGCACTTGCTTGCGAAGCAAATCAATTACGGCCCGCAGCCTATTCTGCGACAATTCCATGTTGAAATCGTCGCTGCCGGTACGACTCGCAAGTCCTATGATTGTAAGGCTTCCTCCGCTCCTCAACTTTGGAGCGACGACACTGATCAGCCAATTGGAATGTTCCGGCTTTATGGCGAACTTGCCGACTTCAAAGTTGAACAACTTCGCCGCAATCGTATCCGGTGCCTGAGATCCGTACTCCTGGATTTTTCCAGGTGATGCCATGTTGACTATCTCCCAACGGAGAGACCGACTGCGGAACGGGTAGGACCCGGATTGAATATCCGCGTATCAATGGGTCGCTTTGGAGTTTATGCCGGTTCATCGTCGCCCTCGGATTCCCGGCGGCTACTTGAAGGTGCCGTCGAAGTCGGTGAAGGCGAAGCCATAGGACACTCCGTGGTTTTCGGCGGAATGAGCGTGGGCGGCTCGGGTTTCATCGCGATGTCGCGGCGAAGCGCGGCAGTGGGCGAGTAGGGCCGCGTACTCCATCAAAATCCAGAACGCCTGCTTTCGGGGACGAAGCGGAAACCCGATCCAAGTTCACGGATATCGCCTTCTGACCCGAAGCGGTCCTGCGCGCGGATGGCGTCGTCGCGTGCGCCATCCGCTCCTGCAATCTATCTCTTGCTATCTCTTGCGAAGAAAAAGAGCCTCAGGCCTTCAGGTCCGTGATCCGCATGATCGCGACCACATTCCCATCATTGTACGCCTGCTCTTTTGTTTCCTTGTTACAGGTCCAGACAAAATTCTTCTTGCCCGTAAAGGTCTTTCCGTCCTGCTCAAGCCGAAGCTCCCCTTCGGTGATATGGCAGATCATGGCATTCATCATCGGGGGGCCCATGGTCTTCGATCCCGGCTGCATAATGACATCGCGCATTGAGACCGTCTTAAATCCTGGGATCAGGGATGGTGTCTCGCCTTCATATTCACGCACCACGACACCTGGCCAAGGTGCCGCATCCTTGTAGCCCGTGGCTTGAGCCTTGGCGGGCTTGATCATGGCAGTCGAAACCGCTGCCAACGCGATTCCCAGTGCGGACCTTCGATCGACCTTCCTCATCGCTTTTCTCCCGACGTTACCGAACGAGCGGCCGCAAATGCAGCGCGCAAAGTTCGTGGTGAACGGTGGTGTGAAACCGAAAAAAGAACGGCCTCTAGGAGAGCGTGTGCCTGCCGATAGCACCAGTGCTGCTCGTTTGCCCGGACGGTGATTTCGGCACGTCCCGCTTCAAGGGCCGTGACATTCTACGGCACCTGACGCATCCGGGGAACAGGTGGCGTTGCACGAAGACACTGCAGCCTGTCGGGAAGGTCCGAAACTGGCCCCTTAGCCGGCATGACCGAATGCGCCTCGCGAGTCCGCACCCGAGGCTGATGCGGACATTCGTCGGCAGGCGGATTGATGGCTACACGCCCCGGATCGAGGTGCGTGCCGAGCACCACTTTGCAAACAACAAAAAAGCCGGCGTTGCCGCCGGCTTTCGTGTCTGTTGGCTCGCTGCTGCGCGATCAGTGCGCGGCTTCGAGCGCGGCTTCCTGCCGGGCAATCGTGCCCTTCACGGCCGACTGCACCTTCTCGAACGCGCGGACCTCGATCTGCCGCACGCGCTCGCGCGACACGCCGAACTCGGCGGCGAGGTCTTCCAGCGTCATCGGCTCGTCCGCCAGACGCCGCGCCTCGAAGATGCGGCGTTCGCGCGGGTTGAGCACGCCGATCGCACCGTTCAGGGCCTGGCGGCGATGATCGAACTCCTCGCTCTCGGCCATCAAGGCTTCGGCGTTGGGCGAGTTGTCGACCAGCCAGTCCTGCCATTCGCCGGCTTCGCCGTCGTCGCGGATCGGGGCGTTGAGCGACGCGTCACCGCCGAGGCGGCGGTTCATGTCGATCACGTCCTGATCGGTCACGCCGAGGCGCTTGGCAATCAGCTTGACCTGGTCGGGGTGGAGATCACCCTCTTCCAGGGCCGAGATCTTGCTCTTCGCCTTGCGCAGGTTGAAGAAGAGCTTCTTCTGGTTCGCGGTGGTGCCCATCTTCACGAGCGACCAGGAACGCAGAATGTACTCTTGTATTGACGCCTTGATCCACCACATGGCGTAAGTGGCGAGACGGAAGCCCTTCTCGGGCTCGAATCGCTTCACCGCCTGCATCAGGCCGACATTGCCTTCCGAGACGACCTCGGAAATCGGCAAGCCGTAGCCGCGATAGCCCATGGCGATCTTGGCCACGAGCCTGAGATGGCTGGTGACGAGCTTATGCGCCGCGTCGCGATCGTCATGCTCGCGCCAACGCTTGGCGAGCATGTACTCCTGCTGGGGTTCCAGCATCGGGAACTTGCGGATCTCGGCGAGGTATCGAGAGAGGCCGGATTCTCCATTGAGGACCGGCAACGTAGCTGTACGGGCCATTTGAGCGCCCTCCAGTGGTTCAGGCCCCCGATAGCGGCGGGCCCGGCAGGTGGCCGCTGGGTTAAAGCCGGCCATGCTGCGATGTTCCGCGCTGGATATTCAGCGCAGGTGCAACATACACCAAACTGTCCGTGATAGGGAAGGATTGCTGACGTCACGTCCCCGTGTGGCAGGTATAACCTGTTGTCATAACGCGGCTTTTCCGGGAGGGTGCGTCATACCGCCGCTTCCAGCGCCCGTTGCAGAAGAAGCAAATCCTCCGGCAAAGGCGCCTCCCAGTGCAAAAGTTCTCCGGTCCGGGGGTGCTCCAATGCCAGCAGATAGGCGTGCAGGGCCTGCCGGCCCAGCGCAGTGAGTGTGTCCTTACCTTCCGCGCCGAGCTGCCCGGCCTTGGTCTTGAAGTGGGCGCCGTAAACGCTGTCGCCGAGCAGGGGATGGCCGAGATGGGCGAGGTGCACCCTGATCTGATGGGTCCGCCCGGTCTCGAGCCGGCACGCCAGCAGCGAGGCGACCGGCTTGCCGTCGCGGCCGGCGAAGCTCGAGAGCACCTCGAAATGCGTGATCGCCTCGCGGCCGCCCTGGCGCACCGCCATCTTCTCGCGGGCGTGCGGGTGGCGGTCGATCGGCGCGTCGATGGTGCCGTGGGGCCGGTTCGGCACGCCCCAGACGAACGCCATGTAGCCGCGCTCCATCGGCCCGGTGCGGCCATGGTCGGCGAACTGCGCGGTCAGCGACTGGTGGGCGTGGTCGTTTTTGGCGACCACCATCAGCCCCGTGGTGTCCTTGTCGAGGCGGTGCACGATGCCCGGCCGCTTGACCCCGCCGATGCCGGACAGGCTCGAGCCGCAATGCGCGATCAGCGCGTTGACCAGCGTTCCGCTGGCGTGGCCGGCGGCGGGATGCACGACGAGGCCCCTCGGCTTGTCGATGACGATGATGTCGTCGTCCTCGAACACGATATCGAGCGCGATGTCCTCGCCCTGCGGCTCGGCGGGCGCGGCCTCCGGCACGTCGATTATGATCGTATCGCCTTTGGCGACATGATAAGCGGGGTCGCGGACGACGGCGTCCTTGACGGTCACGGAACCGGCGAGGATCAGCGCCTTCAGCCGGGACCGGGACAGCTCGGGACTGCGCTGCGCGAGCACGCGGTCGAGCCGGGCCGAGCCCTCGTCGCCGGCGACGACGACCTCCAGCTTCCGACCGCCATTCGAAGAGACTTGTTGCGAAGACACTTGCAAAGATAGAGCCTTGTGATGACCGATACCGCTGTGACCGAACCGACCCCCGACCAGGCCGCGCTGATCGCGCGGGTGCGGCGCATGATGCTGATCGCGGGCCTGACCTCGGCACTGGCCGTGGCCGTCGTATTGATTGCCATCGGCTACCGCCTTTATCGCAGCGAGGGAAGCCCCGTTTCCGTTTCCGACGTCACTGCTGCGCTGCCGAAAGGCGCGCGCATCGTCGCCACCGGTGTCGCCGGCGAACGATTGGTCCTCACGCTTGACGTGGGCGGTGCAACAGAGATTCGCACATTTGATGCAAAGACGCTGAAACCTGTCGGCAGGCTGAGCTTCGTCAACGAACCCTGATCGCAGCAGTCGCGAAGCCGCGCCGTCGATCAACCGAAAGCTGCAGCGTATTTTTTGCGCATGCGTTCGCGCATCGAGAAGGTGTGTCGCCATCTTTTCGGCCGAGTTGCACGTTCAGCTTGCGCCATGTCGCAAGCCAACTCCAGCGCTTCGATCGAACAGTCCGGTGAATCCGATGCGGCAGGGTCGTGCGCCGACCCGACGCGCCGCGGGGTGTTGACCGCGCTCGCAGGCTGCGCCTGCCTCGCCGCGATCGAGCCCGCCGCCGCCGATGATGAAGAACAGCCCGGTGCCAGCGAGCGGCCGCAAAAAGCCGATCGGCTCGTGCGCGCCGAAGGCGACAAGGCCGGCCAGGTCATCAAGTCGGACGATCTGACCCTGGGCGGCCCGCCCATTCGCGCCTGGCCGCAGGATCCGAAGACCTCCGTCATCCGCAAGGGCTCGCGGCTGAACGAGGTCGTGCTGGTCAAGCTCGATCCCGCCGAACTCGACGATGCCACGCGCGCCCGCGCCCCTGACGGCATCGTCGGCTACTCGGTCATCTGCACGCATGCCGGATGTCCGATCACTGCCTGGTTGAAGGAAGAGCAGGGCGACAAGAACGTCCTGAAATGCCTCTGTCACAACTCCGAATACGATCCGCGGCAGAATGCGCAGGTCGTGTTCGGGCCGGCGCCACGTCGCCTCGCGGCATTGCCGCTGACGGTTGCCGACGGCGCGATCACGGTCGCAGCGCCATTCGTCGGAAAGGTGGGTGCTCAGCAGGGAGGATGAGGCCACATCGGGATTTCTGCATGACCTAAACTGAAAAAATCAAAACAGAGCAGGGAGGTAGCATCTCATGACAAGCAAGCAGTGGTTACTGTCGAGTTGTGTCGCATTCACGTGCCTCATTTCGACCTATGCCGTCGCGGGGCCGATCGAAAACTACAGTTCGGTGACCTCGGCGCGTCTCGAAAATCCCGAACCCGGCAACTGGATGCTGTATCGCCGGACCTACGACGGACAGGGGTATAGTCCGCTCAACCAGATCAACACCTCCAACGTCAAGGACCTCAAGCCGGTCTGGACCTTCTCGACCGGGGTCATCGAGGGCCATGAGGCGCCGCCGATCGTCAACAACGGCGTGATGTTTGCCGCGACCCCGATGGGGCAGGTGATCGCGCTCAACGCCAAGACCGGCGAGGAGTACTGGCGCTACAAGCGGCAGCTTCCCGACGATCTGTTCCAGCTGCACCCGACCAGCCGTGGCGTCGGCCTGTGGCAGGACAAGGTCTACTTCGCCACCACCGACGACCATGTCGTCGCGCTCGATGCCAAGACCGGCAAGGTGGTCTGGGACACCAAGGTCCAGGACTACAAGAAGGGTCAGTATCTGACGCTGATGCCGCTGGTGGTCGACGGCAAGGTGATCGTCGGCGGCTCCGGCGGCGAGTTCGGCGTGCGCGGCTATGTCGTCGCCTACGATGCCGAGAGCGGCAAGGAGCTCTGGCGCACCTTCACCATCCCCGGCGAAGGCGAGCCCGGGCACGAGACCTGGAGTGGCGACGACTGGAAGTCGGGCGGTGGATCGGCCTGGATGACCGGCACCTACGACAAGGACAACAAGACGATCCTCTGGGGCGTCGGCAACGCTGCGCCGTGGCCGGGCTCGGCTCACGCCGGCGACAACCTCTACACCAGCTCGGTGATCGGTCTCGATCCCGAGACCGGCAAGATCAAGAAGCACTTCCAGTATCACCAGAACGATTCCTGGGACTGGGACGAGGTCGATGCGCCGATGCTGGTCGACCTGCAGCGTGACGGACGTTCGTTCAAGAGCCTGATCCACCCGGGACGCGACGCCATCTTCTGGGTGCTCGAGAACAAGCCCGACAAGATCAACTACGTGTCCGGCTGGCCGTTCGTGAAGACCAATGTCTGGAAGGGCATCGAGGCCGAGACCGGTCGGCCGATCGTCGATCCCGAGCACAAGCCGGTGATCGGCAAGCGGGTCGAGTTCTGCCCGTCGCTGTGGGGCGGCAAGGATTGGCCGTCGGCGGCGTACAGCCAGAGCACCAAGCTCGTCTACGTTCCCGCCAACGAGAACTTCTGCGGCGGCTTCACGGGCGAGAAGCAGCCGCTGGTACCCGGCCAGCTCTGGCTCGGCACCAAGCCGGAGGACATCGGACTGACGCCGGCACCGAACGCCGATCATTTCGGCGAGTTGCAGGCGTGGGATCCGGCCACCGGCAAGAAGGTCTGGCAGCACGACTTCAAGACCTCGCAGCTGTTCGGCTCGGTGACGGCGACCGCGGGCGATCTGGTTCTCGCCGGCGGCACCAACGACCGGATGTTCCGCATCTTCAACGCCAAGACCGGCGAGCTGTTGTGGGAGCAGAAGACCAACTCCGGCATCATGGCGATGCCGATGTCCTATGAGGTCGACGGAACGCAATACATCGCGGTCCAGTCGGGTTGGGGCGTCGACGCGCAACGCATCCAGGATGCTCTGGCCGGCAAGGTCAAGGGCTTCGAGAACAACGTCCCGCAAGGCGGCGTGATCTGGGTGTTCGCGCTCGACAAGAAGTAAGCCACGTGATCCGAGCTTCGGTCCTGATTGAATCAGGACCGAAGCGCCGGCTTGTTATGACGCGTTTTCTCCAAGCGAAACGGTGTTCGTTTCGTTCGAAAACGCTTCTCACCTATAGGGGGCGATGCGATCGGGAAGCGGCGGATGGGGAGACCGCCGCTTCCCGGTCCGCGCTTGCTTTATTTGCCCTTGGTATCGACCTTCCGCTTCTCGTCGTCGTTCATCTGCTTGATCGTGGGATCGCGGCTGGCCTGGCCGGTGGTCGCTGGCGGGCCGCTGCTCGGAACCGAGTTCTGGTCGGGCAGCACCCGCGCCGGACGGGTCGCCGTTGCGTTCGGCGGCGAGGCGGTCTGGGCAAGCGCCGTCTGTGTCGCAAAAAGCAAGACGCCCGCGGACAGGGTTGCCGCGAGCGTCCCGAATGTTTGAGGTGGGGTTCTCATCGATCTGCTCCAGTGGATCGATGAGAACGACCTATCTCGTCCGACGTTCCAGCTTCAGGTCTCCAGCTGCTTGCCGATCGGAAGGGCGCGGATGCGCTTTCCGGTCGCGGCAAAGATCGCGTTGATCAATGCCGGCGCGAACGGCGGCACGCCGGGCTCGCCGACGCCGCTCGGCGGGGTGTCCGCGCCGGGCGGCACGATGTAGACGTTGGTGATCACAGGCGACTCGTCCATCCGGATCACCGGGAAGTCGTCGAAATTGCCCTGCTGCACCTTGCCGTCCTTGAAGCTGATCTCGCCGTATTTGGCCAGACTCAGCCCCATGATCGCGGCACCCTCGATCTGCGAGTGGATCCGTTCCGGATTGACATAGGTGCCGCAATCGATCGCGGTGTCGACCCGCGGCACCGAGAACTTGCCCTTGTCGTCGACCGCCACCTCGACGATGGTCGCGATGTAGCTGACGAACGAGCGGTGCACCGCGATGCCGAGGCCGTGGCCCTTCGGCACCTTGCGGCCCCACTCGCCCTTCTCGGCGACCAGCTCGACCACCTTGCGCAAGCGCGCGGTGTCGATCGGGTAGCTGTCATAGGGCTCGCCGTAGTTCCAGGGATCCTTCACCGAGGACAGGTTGACGATCCGCGGGCTTCCGATCAGCTCCAGCAGCATCTCCTTCTGGTCGCGGCCCGTCGCATGCGCGATTTCCCCGACCATGGATTGCACCGCGAAGGCGCGCGGGATGTTGGAGACCGAGCGGAACCAGCCGATCCGCGTGAACGCGGCCGCTTCCGGATTCTCGCACTGCAGGTTGGCGATCTCGAACGGGTTGTCGATCAGGCCCATGCCGAGCTCGAACGGCGCCTCGTGATTGGCGCCGGCGGCGAAGGTCGAGGCGATGGTTGGCGCCACGCTGCGGTGCCGCCACGCAATCACCTTGCCGCTCTTGTCGAGACCGGCCTCGATCCGTTCCACCGAGACGGTGTGCAGGAAGTCGTGATGCACGTCGTCCTCACGGGTCCACTGCACCTTGACCGGCGCGCCGAGCTCCTTCGACAGCAATGCCGCCTCGAGCGCGAAGTCGCATTTCGACTTGCGGCCGAAGCCGCCGCCGAGCAGCGTCACGTTGACGGTGACATTGTCCTCGGGAATGCCGAGCGTCTTGGCGACGTCCTCGCGGGTGCCGCCGGGGCTCTGCACCGGCGCCCAGATCGTGGCCTTGTCACCCTTGACGTCGGCCACCGCGACCGGCGGCTCCATGCTGACATGGGCGAGATGCGGCAAATAGTACTCGCCCGTGATCACCTTGTCGGCGCCCTTCAGCGCCGCATCGACGTCGCCTTCCTTGCGCACCACGAGGCCGGGCTTGCGCGCGGCTTCCTCGAGCGAGGCACGATAGGTGATGGAGTCGTATTTGGCGTTGGCGCCGTCGTCCCAGACGATCTTCAGCGCGTCGCGGCCTTTGATCGCAGCACCCGTGTTGCGCGCAATCACGGCCACGCCGCCGAGCGGCTGGAACTTGGACGGCCAGGGCCAGCCCTTGACCTCCATCACCTTCTCGACGCCCGGCACCTTCTTGGCCGCGCTGTCGTCGAACGACTTGAGCTTGCCGCCGGTGACCGGCGGACGCGCGATGACGGCGTATTTCAGGCCGGGCAGCCGGACATCGGCGCCGTAATGCGCCTTGCCGGTGGTGATGTCGTGCAGGTCGACGATCGAGACCTGGCCCTTGCCGAGATAGCGGAAGTCCTTGGGGTCCTTCAGCTTGAGGCCCTCGACGCTCGGCACCGACTCCTTTGCGGCGTCGGCCGCGAGTTCGCCGAAGCCTGCCTTGCGGCCGCTCGCGCTGTGCACCACCTCGTGGTTCTGCGCCTTCACCTCGGTGACCGGCACGCTCCATTTCTTGGCGGCGGCGGCTTCCAGCATCGAGCGCGCCGAGGCGCCGATCTGGCGCATCGGGATCAGATAGTGCCGTGTGCTGCGCGAGCCGTCGGTGTCCTGGTTGCCGAACTTGACCTCGTCGCCATGCGCCTGCTGGACATGGACGCGCGACCAGTCGGCCTCCATTTCCTCGGCGACGATCAAGGGCAGGCTGGTGCGCACGCCGGTGCCCATCTCGGAGCGGTGCGCCAGGATGGTGACGATGCCGTCGGGGGCGATCGCGACGAACACGCGCGGGTCGACCACGACGCCGTGCGGCATCTTGCCGGCGCCGGTTTCATAGGCGAACGCCTGGCGCGTCATCACGGGCGCGGCGAGCACGAAAGAGCCGGCGATGCCGAGCCCCTTGAGGATGCTGCGGCGCGAAACGTTCTCGACCTTCACGTGCTTCTCGAAGCCGCGAAGCTTGCTGGGATTGGTGCGGATATTCATGTCACACCCCCGTCGATGCGAGATGGACGGCATTCTCGATCCGCTGGTAGCAGCCGCAGCGGCAGATATTGCCCGCCATGGCTTCGCGGATCTGGTCGTGGCTGGGCTTCGGGTTCTGGTCCAGCAGCGCCGCGGCCTGCATGATCTGGCCGGCCTGGCAGTAGCCGCACTGCGGCACGTTGACCTGGCGCCAGGCCTTCTGCACCGGATGGTCGCCGGTCGGATGCAGCCCCTCAATGGTGGTGACCTCGCGGCCGACGACGTCGGACACCGAGGTGATGCAGGCGCGAACCGCCTCCTTGTCGACGATCACGGTGCAGGCGCCGCACAGCGCCTGGCCGCAGCCGAACTTGGTGCCCGTGAGGCCTGCTTCGTCACGGAGATACCAGAGCAGCGAAAGATCCGGGTCGCCGTCCCAATTCTGTTCCTGGCCGTTGATTTTTAGTTTGATCATGGTCTGTCCTCGCTCTGCTTAAGCTATTGACCTGTGCGGCGCGAGGTGCGGAACGTCTTCCATGGCCTGCGACCGCGCTGATGTTTGTTGTGCCAAGATATTCGTGAGCCAAATCTGCCGTGCGCCAAGGCCGTCAAGCGCTTGCGCTTTGTTCCAAGCACTCCTCTCGCTTGTCCGGCGCCGTGCGGGGCGCAGCATGGTGAAGGGCTGCGATGTTAGCAGAGACGGACGCCGGGTGACTTCACAGCCAAGTGTTTTGCATTGCCATTTGGCGAAAGCAGGGCCGTGCACGACGACGACATGACATCTCAGGGTGGCCATCATGCAATCGCGAGGGCGGTGCCACTGTCGCGTGCAGGTGCGACGCGCTCGGGCAAAGGCACGCGCGGCATCTCGCCCGGCACCGCCGTCCCCGGTGCGCGATTGCGCACTGGGGGCATCGCGCGGCGATGAACCCGGAATCCAGCGCTATGGCGCCGGATGCTCCCGGGGGCGTTCGTAAAGCATGCGTGACAAAATCCCCGCCGCAATGCACAAGGCATCTTGCGGCGGCCGGATTTCAAGGCTATTGCCTTGCCTCTCAACGCTCCCTTCGTCTAGCGGTTAGGACGCGGCCCTCTCAAGGCTGAAACAGGGGTTCGATTCCCCTAGGGAGCGCCAGCCTGACACCTTTCGGCTTGATTTCCCTTTCATTTTCGGCTTTTTCCCCAAACTCGCGGAAGTGGTTTGGGGAATCCTGTTCGCGTTGTGTCCTTCAAGCTTGATCACCGCGTCTTCAGCGAGGGCCGCCTGATCAGCCTCCTCCGTATAGCGCTCAGCTTCAGCTAGCGTCGTGTGTCCGAGGACAGACATGATCATCTTTGCCGTTGCGCCGGCTTCGGCGAGCAAACGTCCGGCGGCTTTCCGTAGACCATGCGGCTTGCAATCGAGAGGCAGTCCGGCCTTCGAGATAGCGTCGCGCATCCATCCACTGAAACCATCAACGGTGAAGGACTTGCCATAAGCAGTAGTAATGATCACGACGCGTTGCATGTCATATGCGTCGAGCGCCTCGACGGTGTCCCGATGCAACGGGATGAGAAGCTCGCGCCCGGTCTTCTGTTGCCTTATCCTGATCTTGCGTTCTGGCGTGATGTGCGTCTGCGCCATCCTGACTACGTCGGAGCGACGCTGGCCCAGATTGAGGAACAGGTGAAACGCAGTGCGCTGTTTGGTGCCGAGCGGCCAGCATTCTTTGAATTGCTCAATTTCGTCGTCGGTCCACGACCGAATTTTCTTGATCTTCGGCCGTTTGATACCCAATGACGGATCATGCTTCAGCCATCCGATATTGATCGCGTGACGGATCAGTATCCGAAGCTTCTTCAGTGTATCGAGTGCCGCACCTGGGCGATTCGCATAGGGTTGAAGAATGCCGGTGACGATTCGCTCGCGCGAGAGCCCGGCGATTGTGCGATGACCGTGTTCGATCCGGAGCGTCTCAAGACGGCCAATGTAGCCCGTCTTGCTTGTGTCACGGAGGCCAATGTATTCGGCGCTCTTCATGTAGGAAGCAATGAGCGACGCGATAGTGCCTGACGCGGCCGGCACAAACCGATTTCGGACCGGTACAAATTGGCCTAGCAACGCGGCTTGGTACGCCACCATAAATTCTTCGCTCGTGGGATCATTCGGCAAACGAGAGCGCGGTCCTTTGCCACGACGAAACGATAGATAGGTATGGCCCTTGACGTGATTACGCTCGACGTAAGGCGGCAGCTTGCGGGGCATCGACATCATTCCACGTGTCATCAACGCGAGTATTATTGCCATCGGAAGGCAGTTCATCAATGGCGATGTCTAGTTGACGGACATCCCAAGCCCGACGCCGCTCCCCGAGCAATCGTGCTCGGGGCATTTGGCCGTTTTTCACCATCTCATCAAACGTGTTGGGTGACACGCAGACGTAAGCGGCGGCGGCTTCGCGACTGATGAGCCGTGGTGCAAGTGATGGCGGTAGCGCTGTTTGCCGTGGCATCGCGATGCCCTATGCTAGGCGATCCATTCCGCCGATCTGTGCATCGCAACATGCTTGGCTCGTCCAAGCAAGGGCACGCGGTCCGATTCGGAAGCCCATGCGTGCAGCGGCGCACAAATCGGATGGTTGCACGGGACAATGCGTGTTCAGCCTCAAAATTCTCGTCGATGGCCCGGAGGAGTTTACGTTTACGCATTTTTACTTAGCTTGACTGCGTAAATTGGCAGATTTCAAACCTTGAGCCAGGTGTGGCTAAGCAAGCGAACAGAAAGCTAAACCACCTCGAAGGGACTCTTCCGCAAGGACTCTTGGTCGACGCCGTTTGGATGGAGCGCCATGGATGATCGGATCGCGTCTTTTCCGCGTTGTTTTGGATTTTGTGGCTGAAGCCACAGTTGGCTTTCTTGCTCGTGTCCTCGTACTGCATTCGACGGAGCGTTCATCACGCCTCGCCTACAAATTCCAGTAACGGATTGATATCGTCCTTGTCCGCTGCCTTAAGCGGAGCGATATATGCCGTTCGGCGTTCATTCATTTTTTGAAGATCCCGCCCGCCCAATCAATCGGCTTTGCGTTGTAGACACGGTCCAGAACCGTAGCCGCCATGATGCGGGCATGCCTTCCGTTGTCTTAAGAAACGGATGAATCTTCACCAGGCGATGGTGCAAGCGAACCGCAGCCCTCTGCAGGCGAGTAGGTTTTGTTGTCAGCCCGGTACTTCGCATCGCCCATGAGGGTACGAAGTGGTGCACGCTGTGGCAAACGCGACAGGACGCTTGGCCGCCGGCGGTGGATCAACATCGCTACCGGTGATGATCTCATCGGGGACTACCTCGATGCCATCGCGACCGAGTTCGTTCAGAACGGGCGCGCGCCAGATGCCAGATTTTGGGCAGTGCGGCAGCCGCCTGCCAATTACATCTTCGAGCGCATGATTACAGGTCCGACCTCGATGATCTTGGCAGGGGAGCCGCAGCTGCAGGTTTCGTCGGAGCATATATGTCGCCGATTCCTCCTGATTGGCCTCACCTTGACGCGACCTTGCCCGCCATCGACGGCTGGGTCACTGCCACGGCCTACTCCCCGTCGGCAGCTCTTGCGCTCCTGCGTTTCGCAGAGCGCTTCGACACAAAGCAGCGGACAAAATGGCTTGTGAAGTGGCTCGGGTTCTACGTCGACAAACATCAAACCGATCAGCAATTCTGAGGCTATGGATCAAATGGCGACCGCGCCGCGGCGCTGCTCAAACCGCTGCAGAACGCGGACATGGCCACGCGGCGTGAAATCCGGCGTCTGCTTGGCGTGATTGCGGACGCAGGCTCGCTCGGCGCGCCCGTCCAGAGGCGCCTGCCGCGTTACTTGCAAACAACCAACGCACTATCTACTCCCCATCTTTGTCCATTGCGCACGATTGTATGTACTGAGCGGTGCAGTGCGTCGCAGAAATCTCCGTGCAACGAAAGGGCGTATTATCGCCAAGTGCCAATGACGCACGTCAACATCAACCGAAGATGATTATCACGATGATTCGACCGGAAGTATCCAGCCCGCAGCCAGTTGGGTCTTATTACGGCCCCCAATTGCGCGAGCGGTTATAGCGATATCGATGTCTCACGCCGGTTGACGGCGAATTTCGCGCAAGGCTCGCATCTTTTCTGCAAAAGCGATCGACGAGTCCCACCTTGCGGGCATGCTGTTGCAATCGCCGGAGAGTGCTCGTCGTTCACGCCGACCAGCAGGTACAGTGCAAGTTCAGGATTTCGAAATCAATCTGACCTATTGAGCCGGTCAACATCGACCGAATGAACCAGGTCAACAACTCCCGTTCAGCCAATACTGGCCAACGTCTGTCGGCGCCGTGTTAACCAACACGGCCACCGGGGCACGAACTCATTCAAGGGGTAACATGAGAGAAGTTGTGACAAGGAACGGCAAGCCATCGAAGCGTTTCCGCATCGGGTTGCGCAGCCAAATGGCGCTGCTCGGGATATCCGGGGTCCTTGTCACTGGCGTTATCTGCGCCGGCGCACTGACTTACGCGCGTCTTGTTCAGAGCGAATCAAACGACAGCAACAAATTGAAGGATCATATCGCATCCTTGTCACAGAGCTTCCTGGAGTCGCGACAAATCGCAAACGACTTCCTCCGCAAACCAAGTGATGTCTTGATCAAGAACCATGCCGAGAATTATGAACGGCAGCTTTCAGACCTCGGTTACGTTGAAACATTTGCGACGATGTTGCCCGATAACGACCCGCTCAAGCAGGTGACGTCCCTGCGCTCGGTGATCGGTCTCTACGCAACGCGCTTTCATAACATTGTCTCCGCCCAACGCAATCTCGGCTTCAATGAGAATGAGGGATTTCAAGGCAAGCTGCGCAATGCCGTTCACGACGTCGAGCAACGGCTGAAAGAGCTGAGCCAGCCGCGCCTCACGACCTTGATGTTGATGATGCGCCGGCACGAGAAGGATTTCATCCTGCGCGGCGAGGACAAATATGGCGATCAACTGGTCGATCAAGAGGCGATATTCGAGACCGCGCTTGCTCAAGCCAACCTGCCAGAGGAGGCGAAATCCCAGATCCTCGACCTGATCCGCGCATACAAGTTGAGTTTCGTTGCGTTCATGGTCACGCAGCAAGCGCTGAATGACCAAGTGGACGATCTTGGACACATCTACGACCGTGTCCGTCCGGCGCTCGTGAAGATCATGGCTTCGGCCGGCGCGCGTTCGCAGGTTGCTGAAGCCCATGCTGAAGAGATCCGGCAGACGCTCATCTGGGTGATTGGACTTTCAACGGTTCTTGTGGGGCTCACCGCAGTGCTGTTCGGCCAGCGCATCGCCGAAACAGTGGCTTCGATGACGGCGGCCATGCGCCAGCTCGGCGAGGGGCGGTTCGACGTGATTTTGCCAGGACTTGGCCGAAAGGACGAACTCGGCGAGATGGCCGAATCGGTCGAAATGTTCAAGCTGAAAGCCCGCCAGAGGGCGCGGGCCGAGCTCGATGCGAGCGCCGAACTGGATCGTGTCGCTGCCGAACGGCGTAAGGCCGATATCGCGCGGCTCGCCGGTGAGTTCGAAAGCGCCGTGGGTCAGATTATCGGCGCCGTCTCATCCGCATCATCAGAGCTCGAAGCGTCCGCGCGCAGCCTTACCGGCGCGGCCGATCGCGGCAGGCAACTCTCCGTCGAGGTCGCATCTTCATCGGGGGAGACCTCCGCCAACGTTCAGCGCCTCGCTGACGCTACCGGCGAAATGGCGGGAACCATCGCCACCATCGGCCGGCAGGTTGACCAGGTGGCCAGTATGTCGCACGAAGCGGTCCGTATGGCGCAACTGAGCGACCAGCGAATATCCGGTTTGGCGGTCGCGGCGGAGCGGATAGGCGGCGTCGTTCAGCTGATCGCCGCGATCGCGCGGCAGACAAATCTGCTCGCGCTGAACGCCACTATCGAGGCTGCACGCGCCGGAGGCTTCGGCAGGGGATTCGCGATCGTCGCACAGGAAGTGAAATCTCTCGCGACACAGACCGCCCATGCCACCGCTGAGATCAGCGAACACATCGGCGGAATACAGGCTGCGACACGTGATTCGGTCGGGACTATTGCCGAAATTGGCGGCCTCATCGGACGCATCTCGGAGATTGCGGGGACCGTGGTGGAGGCCATCGGAAAGCAGGAGACGACCAGCCAAAGCATCGCACTCAATGTGCAGGAAGCCGCAGCCAGGACGACGCTGGTGGCGACAAGCGCCGGTGAGGTCACTAAGGGCGCAAAGCTGACCGAGGAGGCTTCGGCGGGAGTGCTAAGGTCTGCCGAACTGCTTTCTGAGGAAGGTACTCGGCTGAAGCGCGAGCTGGACGACTTCCTCGCTAGAATCCAGGCGGCCTAGGTTGGGGGAGGCGTAGACCGAAAAGCATCCAGACCAGCATGCGAATTGCAGACAGGCGCCACTTGGGTCAACAATGGCCGTTGTGACTGGCGGCTTCTCGCCGACTCAGGCTAAGCAGTTTGTGCGCAAAATCCAATATGAGACGAAACAAGATGGTTGCTACCGCCCGCAAGATGCCGACTTCAGGCTTCGCAATCGAAGTCGATGGCCTGTTAAAAACTGAGTTTGCAACGAAAGAGGGCGCCAGGGCCGGCGGAGAAGAACTGAAGAGACGCTTTCCCAAGCTTCGGGTCAGGATCTATGACGCGCAGACGCATGCGCGTGAGGAAATCTAGACCCTCAGATTCAAGCCCGGGTCACTTCTTCCGCTTGGCGCGTGCGGCCGATGCCGCAACGGGCTCTCCTGAACCGAGCCGCGCAGCGTCTCGGCCATGCGGGTTCGATCCCTCGCGCAAAGGACTCATGAAGCTCCTCGCCGGGGGCACTCGGGAAAGGGGCCCGCCGTCATAGCGTATGCCGGCGTGGCTATCACTACCCGTTCCCGGGTACCGCTATTAGGATCTTCTTAAGTTCGGCTTTGCGCTGAAAGAGCAGGAGTCGGATGTCGCGGGGCTGTTCAGATAGAGCAGATCGAACGCTACGAGGACGATGCTCTTCGATTTGCCCTTGAGCTCGTTCTGCAGGACCGAGAAGTCGGTCGTGCCGTCGGCCGCCGGTAGCTATTGGCTTTACGCTGAAACGGCACAGGAAGAACTCCACGTTGCAGCCGATTCAAATTGGCACAGTTCGAATCGTGCCGGAACCTGCGCATCCCTGTCGCAGTGCTTTCAATGTCACAACAGGAGGCACCGATGGCGGCAGCGAAGAATGCAACACGGCGCGCGAACGAAGCAGGACCGGCCGCGGGTGGCAGGCGGGCAGGACTACGAAGTGCAGTACGAGGCGAAGAAGACCGGAAAGTCGGCACCGTGGTGAAGAAGGCCGTCAAAAAGGTCGGCGACGCGCGCAAGCGGATGGAGAAACAGTTAGGCCGCAGAGTCAGAGACGAATTGGCGTAGACGCTTAGTGCCGGTCATCCTCGTTGGGGCATTCTGGACAGGTGTCTCCAATCGAGTCCAGCACGTCGCGAACAGCGGCTTCCGCTGCACCAGCGGATGCGCCTATTGGCGGGTCTCGACGGGCGATATGGAAGGCCCGCTCTCGTGCACGCGGATCGGCGCGGTCCTGCATCCAACCGTGCTCCTCGCACTCGCTGATGGCGCCCGCTTCCCGGAGCACGTGGATCTCCCATCCGCGCAGCGTCCGTATTGTCGGCCTTCGTTCAGTAGTCATCAGCATTGAAGTAGGCTCCGAATACGACGAATCCTGTGGTCCGCCATCTGTTCCGGCTCCTCGCACAAGGCTGGATTCCCAGTAAGCAGAGGACAAGGTTTCCCCAATTCTGAGATCCCTGTGAAAGATGCCGGGCGGTTCTTGTAGAATGGTCTGCATCACGTGCGCTTAGGTCTTTGCGCGTGCAGGCAGAGCCGCACCGCGCTCTCGTGTTGGGGTGGACGGCCCCTGACTTGCAGTCAAATGTGACCGAGTTCGCGCTCGTCGTGCCAGGGACCAAGCGATCCGCATTCAGCTTCAGAAATCTATCGTGTACCTTGATGCCGAATCCGTCGGGTCCCTTGCGGTCCGGAAAGGTCTCGGCCGCATGCGCCATCCAACTCAGCGAGATGTCGGAGAGGCGGGTTTCATTTTCGGGATAACTACCGCCGACATCGAAGTGGTTTCCTGCGAACCACATTCCACAGCCAATCCGGTTGCTTGAAATCCGTCCAAGGCCGCCCGGCACATTCAGCGCGAGAGCAGGCCTTTGTCGGGCACTTGCTTCGCCGTTGTCGGCATTGAGACTCAATGCCAGAAACCTGACATACGCGCGCTACGAAGTGCCTGCTGAGCCTGCGAACTCATCTCGGCACGCGATTTGCTCTGTTCACGGCATCATCACCAATCGCGGTGCGATGATCTTCGGGACGGACACGGCGCGCGTCGCCGTTCGCGTTTGGTCCGTTCCGACGGTTTGCTGTGGCATGACTTGGCGCTCGGTAGTGGACCGAGAAATGCAGGGAAGGGTTGGATGCGATCTAGAGTTCTTCTTTTGGGAGCCAGCGAAACTGCCACCGGAAAAGTGCGACTGCTCCGCAGGCTAAATTGGCGGGCAAGTTGGTGGCGGGTACCTCGAGGCTCCTTCACCAATCCCTACGGTCAGTCGATCTTTGGCGATGCCGACAGGTTCGATGTCATGCGGCGGCACAACCCGCACCTGCCGTTCGGCTAGGGGCCGCCCTTCTGCCTGAGCGTGCGCTGGGACGCCTGGAATTGCGATGGGCCTTCTTCGCGCCACTCGTGCGGATGGGGGATCTGGTGCGGACCAACGTCGCGGAGGCTGTCGTCTATCTGCCGTCTTCGCTGCCTGCGGCTCCTATCGGTCACCTTCCGCCTTTCATCGCTTAGAGAGTGATGTGCCACCATGTCCGAACAATCCTTGCCGACGCTGCCGATGTGGCGCGTCGATCACATCGAGCCTTCGCCGGAGATGTTGGCGCTACGCGCCAACGGTCCGATCCACCGCGTGCGCTTCCCGTCCGGACACGAAGGCTGGTGGGTCACAGGCTATGACGAGGCCAAGGCAGTGCTGTCCGACGCGGCGTTCCGGCCCGCGGGAATGCCGCCGGCGGCATTCACCCCGGATTCGGTGATTCTCGGTTCGCCGGGCTGGCTGGTCTCGCACGAGGGGGGGCGAGCATGCCCGGTTACGCACGATCGTGGCGCCGGCCTTCAGCGACCGCCGGGTGAAGCTGCTCGCGCAGCAGGTCGAAGCGATCGCCGCGCAGTTGTTTGAGAAACTAGCGGCCCAGCCTCAGCCCGCCGACCTGAGGCGCCACCTCTCCTTTCCGCTTCCGGCCATGGTCATCAGCGCGCTGATGGGCGTGCTCTACGAGGATCACGCCTTTTTCGCCCGGCTGTCCGACGAGGTGATGACGCACCAGCATGAAAGCGGCCCGCGCAGTGCGTCGCGCCGGGCTTGGGAAGAACTGCGCGCCTATATGCGCGGCAAGATGCGCGACAAGCGCCAGGCTCCGGGCAACAACCTGCTGACGGATCTGCTCGCGGCGGTCGACCAGGGCAAGGCGACCGAGGAAGAGGCGGTCGGCCTTGCGGCGGGCATGCTGGTGGCGGGGCACGAGAGCTCCGTCGCGCAGATCGAATTCGGCCTGCTGGCCATGTTCCGCCATCCGCAACAGCGCGAACGCCTGGTCGGCGATCCATCCCTGGTGGACATGGCGGTGGAGGAAATCCTGCGCATGTACCCGCCGGGCGCGGGCTGGGACGGCATCATGCGCTATCCGAGGACCGACGTGACCATCGCGGGCGTGGATATTCCCGCGGAGAGCAAAGTGTTGGTCGGCCTGCCGGCGACGTCGTTCGATCCGGGCCATTTCGATGACCCGGAAATCTTCGATATCGAACGCCAGGAAGAGCCGCACCTGGCGTTCTCCTACGGGCCGCACTCCTGCATCGGCGGGGCGCTGGCCAGGCTGGAACTCAAGGCGGTGTTCGGTTCGATCTTCCAGCGCTTTCCCGCGCTGCGTCTGGCCGTGGCGCCTGAAGAACTGAAGTTGCGCAAGGAGATCATTACTGGCGGCTTCGAGGAATTGCCGGTGCTCTGGTGATGCACGGACGCCAACGCTGATCGCGATCCTCTCCGCAATTTGCCGGCGCGCCTGGGGCGCGCCGGTCAGATCAAGCCGCCGACAGGTAATCAGGATGGACGTGCAAGAAACCACGGCAGCATGCCCGGATGCTTTCGCCGAACTGGCGTCGCCAGCGTGCATCCACGACCCATATCCGTTCATGCGGTGGTTGCGCGAGACCGATCCGGTGCATCGTGCGGCGTCGGGCCTCTTTCTGTTGAGCCGCCACGCCGACATTTACTGGGCGCTCAAGGCCACGGGCGATGCGTTTCTGGGACCGGCGCCGGGCGAGCTGGCGCGCTATTTTCCGCATGCGGCGACCAGCCTGTCGCTCAATCTGCTGGCGTCCACGCTGGCGATGAAGAACCCACCGGCGCATACGCGTCTGCGCCGGCTGATCTCGCGCGATTTCACCATGCGCCAGATCGACGACCTGCGGCCGAGCATCGCGCGCATCGTCGCCGCGCGCCTGGACGGCATGGCGCCCGCACTGGAGCGCGGGGAGGCCGTGGACCTGCATCGGGAATTCGCGCTGGTCTTGCCCATGCTGGTCTTCGCTGAACTGTTTGGCATGCCCCAGGACGACATGTTCGGGCTCGCCGTCGGCATCGGCGCCATTCTGGAAGGCCTGAGCCCGCACGCCAGCGATCCCCAGCTCGCCGCGGCGGACGCGGCCAGTGCCAGAGTGAAGGCCTATTTCGGCGGCCTCATACAGTGCAAGCGCACCGATCCCCGCCACGACATAGTGTCGATGCTCGTCGGCGCACACGACGATGATGCCGACACGCTGTCGGATGCGGAGTTGATCAGCATGTTGTGGGGCATGCTGCTCGGCGGCTTCGCCACCACTGCTGCCACCATCGACCATGCGGTCCTGGCGATGTCGGCGTATCCCCAACAGAGGCACTGGCTGCAGGGAGACGCCGTGGGGGTGAAGGCGTTCGTCGAAGAAGTCCTGCGCTGCGACGCGCCCGCGATGTTCAGCTCCATTCCGCGTATCGCCCAGCGCGACATCGAACTGGGCGGCGTGGTGATCCCGAAGGACGCCGACGTGCGCGTGCTGATCGCGTCCGGCAATCGCGACCCGGACGCCTTCGCCGATCCCGATCGCTTCGACCCGGCGCGGTTCTACGGCACCAGTCCAGGTGTGTCGACCGACGGGCAGATCATGCTGAGCTTCGGCCACGGCATTCACTTCTGCCTCGGTGCGCAACTGGCCCGGGTGCAATTGGCCGAGAGCCTGCCGCGGATCCAGGCCCGTTTCCCCGCGCTGGCGTTGGCCGGGCAGCCGACCCGGGAGCCCTCCGCGTTCCTTCGGACGTTCCGCGCGCTGCCGGTGCGGCTGCATGCGCAGCGGAGCTGAGATGCGCGTCGTGGTCGACCAGGATCTGTGCGGAACCAGCGGGCAGTGCGTGCTGACGCTGCCGGGCACCTTTCGCCAGCGCGAATCGGACGGCGTGGCCGAAGTATGCGTGGCGACGGTCCCGCAGGCGCTGCACGCCGCCGTGAGGCTGGCGGCGAGCCAGTGCCCAGTCGCCGCCATTCGGGTCATCGAAAGCGACGCTGGCGATGACGAGCGCGGCAGCGCCGACCCTCCGCCTTCTCCACCGGAGGCCGAGCGGCATGCCGCAAGAGACCAACGCCATCCAGGAGGACACGATGGGACGGTTTGAAGACAAGGTGGCCGTGGTGACCGGTGCCGGCGCCGGCATCGGCAAGGCATGCGCCCTTGCTATCGCGCGCGAGGGAGGCAGGGTGGTGGTCGCCGACATTGATGGCTCGGCGGCCATCGCCTGCACCGCGCAAATTGCATCCGAGGCGGACCGGGCGCTTGCCTCGGCCACAGACATCGCCGATGCGCAGGCGGTGGCTGCACTGTTCGAAACGGCGGAGCGACACTTCGGTGGGGTCGACCTGCTGGTGAACAACGCGAGCGCCATGCATCTGACTCCGCGCGACAGCGCGATCCTCGACCTGGACCTGGCGGTCTGGGATCAGACAATGGCGACCAATCTGCGCGGCACGTTGCTCTGCTGCCGGCAGGCCATCCCACGGATGATCGCCCGCGGTGGTGGCGCGATCGTCAACATGTCGTCGTGCCAGGGGCTCAGCGGTGACACCGCGCAGACGTCCTACGCCGCGTCGAAGGCGGCGATGAACATGCTGTCCGCCTCGCTCGCCACCCAGTACGGTCATGCGCAGATCCGCTGCAACGCGGTTGCGCCGGGTCTCATCATGACCGATCGTCTCCTCGCCAAGCTGGACGAGTGCACGCAATGGCATCTGCGCCGGCACCAGCTCCTGCCGCGCGTCGGCCGCCCCGACGACGTGGCCGCGCTGGTGGCGTTCCTGCTCTCCGACGATGCTGCGTTCATTACTGGCCAGGTCGTGTGCATCGACGGCGGCATGCTGGCGCATGTGCCGACGTACGCCGATGGTGGCAACAGCCGCGCCGCGCGGCCTTCCGGCAAGACCGCCGAAGCGGACGCGTCGCGGGGCTGCTGATGGACATGTTGCTCAACCCGCTGAACCGTCGGCATCGGCTGCGGCACGACATCCCGGTCGTGCCGGGCGCTTTCCCCTTGGTCGGACATCTTCCCGCCGTCGTCTGCGACCTGCCGCGCCTGCTGCGGCGCGCGGAACGGACGCTGGGCAGCCACTTCTGGCTGGATTTCGGCCCTGCCGGACATCTGATGACCAGTCTGGATCCGGACGCTCTCGCACTGCTCCGGCACAAGGACGTGTCTTCGGCGCTGATCGAAGACATCGCGCCCGAATTGTTTGGCGGAACGTTGGTTGCCCAGGACGGCATCGCGCACCGGCAGGCGCGCGATGCGATCCAGGTGGCGCTTCTGCCCAAGGGACTGACCCAGGCCGGCATCGGCGAGCTGTTCGCGCCCGTCATCCGGGCGCGCGTGCAGAGGTGGCGCGACCGCGGCGACGTAACCATCCTGCGCGAAACCGGCGATCTGATGCTCAAGCTCATCTTCAGTCTCATGGGAATCCCCGCGCAGGACCTGCCGGGATGGCATCGCAAGTACCGGCAACTGCTGCAGCTGATCGTCGCGCCCCCGGTCGACCTGCCCGGACTGCCATTGCGGCGCGGCCGCGCCGCCCGCGACTGGATCGATGCACGGTTGCGCGAGTTCGTCCGCGCCGCGCGCGAACATGCCTCGCGCACCGGGTTGATCAACGACATGGTGAGCGCCTTCGATCGCAGTGACGATGCGCTTTCCGATGACGTCCTGGTCGCAAATATCCGCTTGCTGCTGCTTGGTGGTCACGACACCACCGCCTCGACGATGGCCTGGATGGTGATCGAGATGGCGCGGCAGCCTGGGCTGTGGGACGCCCTGGTCGAGGAGGCGCAACGCGTGGGTGCGGTGCCGACCCGGCACGCGGATCTGGCGCAGTGTCCGGTCGCCGAGGCGCTGTTCCGCGAGACGCTGCGCGTGCATCCGGCGACGCCGCTCCTGGTGCGTCGCGCAGTGCGTGAATTGCGAGTCGGCCAACGGCGCATTCCCGCGGGCACCGATCTGTGCATCCCGCTGCTGCATTTCTCGACCTCGGCGCTGCTGCACGAGGCGCCTGATCAGTTTCGGCTGGCGCGGTGGCTGCAACGCACCGAACCGATCCGTCCGATGGACATGCTGCAGTTCGGAACCGGCCCTCACGTCTGCATGGGCTACCACTTGGCATGGCTGGAACTGGTGCAGTTCTGCATCGCCTTGGCGCTGACCATGCACGAGGCCGGGGTGCGGCCGCGGTTGCTGAGCGACGCCGAAAAAGGCCGGCGCTATTACCCGACCGCACATCCGTCCATGACTATGCGCATCGGATTCTCATGAGCCGGCATCCCATGCGCATGTGGCGAGGCAGCGGCGCCGGCGACGCGCGGCAATGCTGCACTCGGCGCGCGCACGGTCCGACGCCGACAAAACCTCGGGGGCTCGCTTGTCGGGGACTAGGACATGAACAACATGCAGACCGGTTCCACGCCACAGGACGACAGAACTGGTGATTCCGCGCTCCGCGGATTGGGCGCGCCGGCGCGCGGCACATCCGGCGGGCTGCTGCCCGAGATCTGGATGCAGGACGGTGCAAAGCGGGTCGAACAGGTGCTGGCGCGCCTTCTCTTTGTCGAACGTGACGGCGAGACCGAGCTGATGGCCGCGATGCGCTACGCCACCTTGCATGGCGGGAAGCGCACCCGTGCCTTGCTCTGCCTGGCTGCCGGCGCACTGTCCGACACGCCGGCGCACATGCTCGACGGCGTCGGCGCTGCCATCGAGATGATGCACGCTTGCACCCTGGTCCACGACGATCTGCCGGCGATGGACGACGACGTGCTTCGCCGCGGCCTTCCGACCGTGCACGTCAAGTTCGGTGAAGCTACTGCGATCCTGGTCGGCGATGCGTTGCAGGCGCACGCCTTTCTGACCCTGGCCAGCCTGGATGCGCCGGGCGACTACCGTATCGCGCTCGTGCGCGAACTGGCGCAGGCGGTGTCCGCCGAGGGTGCCGCAGGCGGGCAGGCCATCGATCTGTCGCTGGTTGGAAAGCACGCGGAGCTGGACAGGATCGTGGCGATGTACCGGATGAAGAGCGGAGCGCTAGTGCGCGCGTCCGTTCGCATGGGCGCGCTATGTGCCATCGCGGAGGATGCCGCGCACGCTGCGCTGTACTGTGCGCTCGATCGCTACGGCGCCTGTTTCGGCCTGGCGTTGCAGGTGATCGACGACATTCTCGACGTGACCGCGGATGCCGCGACGCTGGGCAAGACCCCCGGCAAGGACGCGGCGACGAAGAAGCCGACCTGCGCGTCGATCATGGGACTGCAGGCAGCGCGCCAGTTCGCGCTGGATCTGTTGCGCGATGCCGGGGAGGCCATCGCGCCGCTGGGGCCGGGTGCAGAACGGTTGGCGCACATCCTGCAGCAGGCCAACGCGTATCTGTTCAAGCACGCGCCATGCGCATGAGCGTGCCCGTCCGCTTGGAGATGCCCGTGTGCCGCTGCGATCGGCTGGCGGCAGCGGTGCATGCTGCACTGTGTGCGAAGTCTCCGGCACCGATCGCAGCGGTTGCCCCGCACGGCCGCGGCGCGCTGAGCGCAAGCCTATGCGGCGGCCCGGCGCCAGCATCGGGGCGCCCGCGCCGGAGCAGAGCGGCCGTCCGGCACTGCCTATGCGACGGCCCGCGGCGACATGCTCGACGTCTGCCCATCCGTCTGCAGGAGGAGCATCCCGCGTGAACGCGCTCTCCGAACAGATCATTTCCGAATTGCGTCATCTGCTGAGCGAGATGAGCGATGGCGGCAGCGTCGGTCCGTCCGTCTACGACACGGCGCGAGCTCTGCGGTTTCACGGCGACGTCACCGGTCGGCAGGACGCATACGCGTGGGTCATCGCGCAGCAACAGGCCGATGGCGGATGGGGAAGCGCGGACTTTCCGCTGTTCCGCCATGCGCCTACGTGGGCGGCATTGCTGGCATTGCAGCGCGCCTGTCCTCTTTCCGGCGCTGCCGACGCAGTCCAGGCTGCAACCCGGTTCCTCCAGCGCCAGCCCGATCCCTATGCGCGTGCAGTCCCGGAAGACGCGCCGATCGGCGCGGAACTCATTCTGCCACAGCTTTGCGGCGAGGCCGCATCCTTGCTGGGCGGCGTGACGTTTCGACGCCACCCAGCGCTGTTGCCGTTGCGGCAAGCGTGCCTGATCAAGCTGGCGGCGGTGGCGACGTTGCCGAGCGGCCATCCGCTGCTGCACTCCTGGGAAGCCTGGGGGACGTCGCCGACCACTGCACGCCCGGATGAGGACGGCAGCATCGGCATCAGTCCGGCGGCCACCGTCGCGTGGCGCGCGCATGCCGCGACACAGGGGAGCACGCCGCAGGTCGCGCGCGCCGACGCGTATTTGCAGACGGCATCGCGGGCAACGCGCAGCGGCATCGAAGGTGTCGTTCCCAACGTCTGGCCGATCAATGTGTTCGAGCCATGCTGGTCTCTGTACACCCTGCATTTGGCCGGGCTGTTTGCGCATCCCGCGCTCGCCGAGGCGGTGCGCGGGATAGTCGCGCGGCTCGACGCGCGTCTGAGCGGGCGCGGTCTGGGGCCGGCCTTGCACTTCGCGGCCGATGCGGACGACACCGCCGTTGCGTTATGCGTCCTGCACCTTGCTGGCCGTGACCCGGCGGTCGATGCGTTGCGCCATTTCGAAATCGGCGATCTGTTCGCCACCTTCCCCGGCGAGCGAAATGCTTCGGTGTCGACCAACATCCATGCCCTGCATGCCTTGCGACTATTGGGAAAGCCCGCCGACGGCACCAGCGCCTACGTTGAGGCCAATCGCAACCCGTATGGTCTATGGAACAACGAAAAATGGCACGTTTCGTGGCTGTATCCCACCGCGCATGCGATCGCTGCGCTGGCGCAAGGCAAGCCCCAGTGGCGCGACGAGCGCGCGCTGGCGGCGCTGATACAGGCGCAGCGCGACGACGGCGGCTGGGGCGCGGGTCGCGCGTCCACATTCGAGGAAACCGCCTATGCGTTGTTTGCGTTGCGCGTGATGGACGGCAGCGAAGAGCCGACAGGGCGCTGGCGCATCGCGCAGGCGGTCGCGCGTGCGCTGGAGTGGATGCTCGCCCGCCATGCGGCGTATGCACTGCCGCAAACGCCGCTGTGGATCGGCAAGGAACTGTATTGCCCCACCCGGGTCGTGCGCGTGGCCGAACTCGCCGGGTTGTGGCTCTCGCTTCATTGGGGGCGGCGCGTCCAGGCCGAGGGAACAGGAGCGGCGCGATGATCCAGCCCCAACGCGCGCTGCAGCAGGTGCTGGAGTGGGGGCGTTCCCTGACCGGGTTCGCCGACGAGCATGCCATGGAAGCGGTCAGGGGCGGCCAGTACATCCTGCAGTGCATCCACCCGAGCCTACGCGATACCAGCGCCCGCACCGGCCGCGATCCGCAGGACGAAACGCTGATCGTGGCGTTCTACCGCGAATTGGCGCTGCTGTTCTGGCTCGACGATTGCAACGACCTCGGCCTGATCGCGTCGGAACAACTCGCCGCGGTGGAGCAGGCACTAGGGCAGGGCGAGCCGTGCGCGCTCCCCGGATTCGAGGGCTGCGCTGTGCTACGCGCTTCGCTGGCGGCGCTTGCCTACGATCGTCGCGACTATGCTCAGCTTCTCCACGATACCCGGCGCTACTGCGCTGCGCTGCGCGCCGGACAGGCGCGGGCGCCAGAGGCGGAACGCTGGTCTTACGCCGAGTACCTGCACAACGGCATCGATTCGATCGCCTACGTGAACGTGTTCTGTTGCTTGTCGTTGCTGTGGGGGTTGGACATGGCGACCTTGCGCGCGCGTCCGGCGTTTCGTCAGGTCCTGCGACTCATTTCCGCGATAGGGCGCCTACAGAACGATCTGCATGGACGGGACAAGGACAGGTCGGCCGGCGAGGCCGGCAACGCCGCGATCCTGCTGCTGCAACGCTATCCGGCTATGCCTGTGGTGGAGTTCCTTAACGACGAGCTGGCCGGCCATACGCGCATGCTGCACGGGGTGATGGCGGAAGAACGCTTTCCCGCGCCGTGGGGCGCGTTGATCGAGGCCATGGCGGCCATCCGCGCTCAGTACTACCAGACCTCGACCAGCCGCTACCGCAGCGACGCTGTGGGGGGAGGCTAGCGTGCGCCGGCCTGAACGCGCGGGAGGCGATGGCGTCCGCGCACTGCCGTCGGTCCGATTCGTCGCCCAATGCGACCGATGGAGCGAACATGAGCGACACCGCCCTGAGCCGGCGCAAGGCCGACCATCCGGACGTCATGTTGGATCGGTAAGCGGCCGGCTACGGTCGTAAGAACTGCGAGCGATTGATCGAACACGATGCGGTGGTCGCGCTGTTCAACAAAGTGGTGGAGATCGCCAATGACCGGGGATGGTTGTCGGGCGAACATTTCAGTGTGGATGGCACGTTGATCTAGGCCTGGGCCGGGCAGAGCAGTTTCAAGGAGGACGGCGATGACGAGGGCGGCAGCGACTTCCGCGGACAATCGCGCAGCAACCACGTGCACGTGCCCACGAGCGATCCGGGTGCGCGGCTATATCCGCACAGGCAGCACAGCGCTGCGCTACATCGGACACGCGCTCCGCTCACTTCTGAGCAATTCGATGGCCGTACAATGGCGCGAGCCGCAAGCGGTCGCTAGAGCCTCACCGCAGCTCACAACTGGGTTCGTTTCAGATTTTCTTGACAGCACGTGAGTCGCTGAAAGGGTAGGACGGGGCAGGTTGTTATGATGGGTTAGACACCCTCAGAATCGATCGTCAGTTCGTCAGTATACACCTTCACTGCTCCTTCATCGATCTCTCCTCGCCAAGGAAACGGCGCAGGTGATCGGCTACATGCGGAAAGGGACACTCTATGATCCGCTTGGCCCGCAACCTTGAAGATCTGCCGCTTGGTACGGGACCAAGCCCAAGGCGTCAGGGTCCAGTTTCTCAAGACAAACTACGATCTTCTTCGACAATGAACTCTCTATCGTATCGGGCTGGATACTGGCCTGCTGAGTTTTTAGAAATTTGGAGCCTAGGTAGTTGGGGATGTGGGAAATGCCTCACGTGCCTCTCGATGCGCCGCGGTCCCCAAGCGACAACTACGTTCGGATTGACTGAGCACAGTTGCGGAAAACATGGCGTTCTGACGCGGCTCTGACGTCGACGATCACGCAGTCAGCGTCTACCAGCGCGCTATATGAAACCCGGCTAACGACACCTACTTTGGAATAGTCGGCGAGAATAACGCGCTTCCGCGCATGAGCAAGCATCGCTCTTGCTATCTCTGCTTCGTCGGGATGTGGCTCGTCGCACCAGCGGTCGCATCGAGACCGAAAGGAGAGGCCATCGCGAAATCTTCTCGGTAGCGAGCTATCTCATTGACGGTAATCGCCCAGAGCGTTGCGGGCGGATCGTCTGTCCCCACCCAGGATCACCGCCCTGTTTCCGCGCTGTGTGCAATCTCTAACGGATGTCATGCACTTGGCGGCATTCACCGAGCTGGTGACGACAATGGGCCCTTCCATCTGAGCTAAGCGTTGGGCCAGGGTGGTTGTCGTGCTTCCCGCGTCGAGATAGATCGTCTGACCGGCCTCGACCATTGCTGCCGCTGCCCTGGCAATCGCTCTTTTCTCGCGGCTACGTACGGCAGTGCGCAATTGGCAGGGAGCCTCCTTGTCCTTGGCAACCGGAATGACTCCGCCGCGGACCCGGCGGAGCTCTCCGCTCTTTTCGTTTCCATGAGATCGCGGCGTATCGGTTCGAGCGATACTCCAAAATCTTCCGTCAGCCGATCAACGCTTAGCGTGCCGAACGTTGCCAACATCGATCGAATGTGACGCCGTCGTTCCTCTTGCCACATAGATGCTCCCCAGTATCTTAGCAGTTTCTATCGTCGGCTGGCCATAGCGCGATGCGACAATAGGCTCGATGCGTCCAACCGACATGATGCTGGCGCCCATCCTTCCACGTAACTGACCGGCTCAGCCGCGCTTCTATCGTTTCTAGAGCAACGGCAGAACTTCGGCGTGAAGTTCTGCCGTGCTTGCAGCGATGACCCGCTTGCCGGAGGTGATCGTGAGCGGCTTGCCCTCCCAGTCGGTGACAATGCCGCCGGCTTCTTCGATCACCGGCACCAGCGCCATGAAATCGTAAGGCTCCATCCGCGTCTCGATGACGAGGTCGATGTGTCCCGATGCAAGCAACCCATAATTATAGCAATCGCCGCCGAAGCGACACATCCGGGCAGTTTGGCTGATGCCCAGGATTTGATCGCGTTCTGATTCTGCAAAATAGAGGGGCGACGTGGTGTAGAAGTTCGCGTCGGCGAGGCGCCTGCAGTCGCGAACTTGGCATTTTGTGCGAATGCCGCTCGAGTTGACAAACCAGCTACCCAGGCCGGTTGCGCCCGTCCAGCGTTCCCGCAATGCGGGCATCTCGACGACGCCAATCTGTGAACGTCCTTGGATAGCGAGCGCGACCAGCGTTCCCCAAAGCGGAGACCCGGAAATGAAGCTGCGCGTGCCATCTATGGGATCGACCACCCACGTAGGCGAATCGAGATCACCCTGGATCCCGTATTCTTCACCGAAAATCGAATGCTCTGGAAATCGAGCGGAAATCGCCTTTCTGATGGCTTCCTCGACACGCCGATCTGCCTCCGTAACGGGGCTCTCGTCATCCTTCGTGTTGATGTCTATCGGCCGTCGAAACCATTCGGTGGCGTGAGAACCTGCGCTTCCAGCGATCTCGAACGCGAAATCGACCAAATCAGACATCGAGTCTGCACCATCCATGCTGGCAACCTCCTGAGCATTACAGATCCAGCTTAAGGTACAAAAATACATATTGCCATATCGCTTTTGATACCTTGGCTTCGGTTGCCACGCAGAAACCCAAAAACAAAAAAAGCTATCCCGATTATTGCTCGCATCTCTAACCGGACGGCCACTCCGGCCTACCATGCGGTAATAGATATTGGCTTCGACAGAGAAATGCTTTTGGCTTCATCGGGCAATTACCAATCGCTGGAACAATTTGCCGACACCTCCTGGAGGCGCGCAAAACCCACATTGGTCCGTGATAGTCAGCTCCTCATCTCTTCGCGCATGCATGCTCGCCTTACCGAATGGAGCAGCAAGGCTCGGGGCTAGACGCAATACCAGCGCGTTATAAGCGTCGCTTGGTGTTTGGCGGCGCGTTCAATCCGAAGAAAATCGACCGTTCAGCATCAAACGATGCATTTTGCATCAACAAAAGAATACCGCTTTCCCGGACTGGCTGAAAAAGAGATTGCCTTGGACTCGCTCGTCTCTGCTTTCTCTGAGACTATTGATCGTTCGCCGATGCTGCCTGCGAGGGGAATGCGGATGACTTGCAATGGCCCGTTTGACCGATCTCGAAGTCGCGCCGCGCCGCTGACATCGTGTCGACCGGTGTGTTGTTGACGCAGCGAGCGTGTGCCGGCGCGTATCACGGATACTGATCGGCCATCCTTTCCTTAGTTCAAATCTGCCGGCCGCTCGCATGAGCCGCGCTGCAGCCCGCTGGATGGGCGCCCGCGCGAACGCTTCGTGCTGCCTTCCTCACCCCTTCACGTCCAACATTTGAGGTAATTCCAATGACCACCAGCCATGATCAGGTCAAATTCGCTTACTGGGTTCCAAATGTTTCCGGTGGCCTTGTGATCAGCAAGATCGAACAGCGAACCGGATGGGACATCGACTATAACCGCCGCCTGGCGCAGATCGCGGAGCAGGCTGGCTTCGATTATGCGCTGAGCCAGATCCGCTTCACCGCCGGTTATGGCGCCGAGTTCCAGCATGAGCCGGTCGCCTTCAGCCACGCTTTGCTCGCCGCAACCACGAAGCTGAAGGTGATCGCGGCGCTGCTGCCCGGACCGTGGAATCCGGCGGTCGCCGCCAAGCAGATCGCCACCATCAGCCAGCTGACCGAGGGGCGCGTTGCCGTCAACATCGTCAGCGGCTGGTTCCGCGGCGAGTTCGCCGCGATCGGCGAGCCCTGGCTCGACCACGACGAGCGCTATCGCCGCTCCGAAGAATTCATCCGCGCGCTGCGCGGGATCTGGACGCAGGACAATTTTACGTTCCGCGGCGATTTCTACCGCTTCTCGGACTACACGCTGAAGCCGAAGCCGGCGTATCCATTGCCCGAGATCTTCCAGGGCGGCAGCTCGCGCGCCGCGCGCGACATGGCCTCGCGGGTGTCGGACTGGTACTTCACCAACGGCAACTCGGTCGAGGAGATCAAGAAACAGGTCGACGACATCCGGGCCAAGGCGCGAGCCAACAATCACTCCGTCAAGATCGGCGTCAACGCCTTTGCGATCGCGCGGGACAGCGAGGCCGAGGCGCGCGCGGTGCTGGACGAGATCGTCGTCAAGGCCGATCCCGATGCGGTCAACGCCTTCGCGCATGAGGTGAAGAATGCCGGCGAGGCCTCGCCGGAAGGTCAGGGTAATTGGGCGAAGTCGAGCTTCCAGGACCTCGTCCAGTACAATGACGGCTTCAAGACCAATCTGATCGGCACGCCTGAGCAGATTGCCGAGCGCATCGTGGCACTGAAGGAAGTCGGCGTCGATCTCGTGCTGCTCGGCTTCCTGCATTTCCAGGAAGAGGTCGAATATTTCGGCCGCCGCGTCATTCCGCTGGTCCGTGCGCTGGAGGCGAAAACCGCCGCGCACGCCCAGGCCGCCGAATGATCGGGAGCCTTTCGACGTGACGGCGATGGCGACGAATGCTGACGTCCTTGCGCTGGAGGCGGCTCCAGCGGAAGGCAAGCCGCGGGCAACGGCGATGGCCGATGCTCCCGATCGGCGGCTCGCGCCGGCCGCCGATCGCGCGGCACGGCCGGTGCTGGCGTTGAGCGACATCGCGCTGACATTCGGCGGCGTCGCGGCGCTGCGCGACGTCGACCTTGCGGTCGCGCCGGGTGAGATCCGCGCCGTGATCGGGCCCAATGGCGCCGGCAAGAGCTCGTTGCTCAACGTCATCAGCGGGCTCTATCGGCCCGACCGCGGCCAGGTGTGGCTCGGCGAGCATGCGTTCGTTCAGGTGCCGACGGCGCGATTGGCTGCGCACGGCGTCGCGCGCACGTTCCAGAACCTCGCGATCTTCAAGGGGCTGTCGGTTTTCGACAATGTCCTGATGGGGCTCGCGCATCGTGTCCGCACAGGTTTCCTGCGCCAGATCATCGGCTCGCCACTGGCGCGCCGGATCGAGGCGGAGAACCGCGCCGCCGCCGACGACGTCATTCGCTTCCTGCATCTCGACGATGTCCGCGAGCGCGCCGCCGGAACCTTGCCCTATGGCTTGCAGAAGCGGGTCGAGCTGGCGCGGGCGCTGGTCGCGCGGCCTGCGCTGCTGCTGCTGGACGAACCGTTCGCGGGCGTCACGTTGAGCGAGAAGCTCGAGCTGTCCGAGCACGTGCGCCACGCGCGCGACAGCTACGGCGCCACCATCGTGCTGATCGAGCACGACATCGCCGTGGTGATGGGATTGTCCGATCGCATCGCGGTGCTCGACAACGGCCGCAAGATCGCCGACGGCACGCCCGACGAGGTGAGATCCAACCAGGCGGTGATCGACGCCTATCTCGGCGTCGCGCATCAGGACGTCACGGAGCTCGCGATCTGATGTTCGACTATCAGTTTCTGATCGAGGTGCTGGTCGGCGGCCTGCTGTCGGGGGTGATGTACTCGCTGGTCGCGATCGGCTTCGTACTGATCTACAAGACCTCGGGCGTGCTCAATTTCGCGCAAGGAGCGATGCTGCTGTTCGCGGCGCTGACCTTCGTCAGCCTGATCGAGCGGAGCATCTCGTTTCCGGTCGCGTTCCTGGTCACGCTCGCGATCATGGTCGTGCTGGGCGTGAGCGTCGAGCGAACCGTGCTGCGGCCGCTCGTCAACCAGCCGCCGATTACGCTGTTCATGGCAACGCTCGGGTTGTCCTACGTGATCGAGGGCGCGGCGCAGCTGTTGTGGGGCACGCAGGTTCACGGCCTCGACATCGGGATCAGCGACGTGCCGCTCGACATCGCCGGGGTCTTCATCAGCCGGTTCGATCTGTTCGCCGCAGCAGTCGCAGGGAGTCTGGTGGCGCTGTTCGCGCTGTTCTTCCGCTACACCCGAACCGGGCTCTCGTTCCGCGCGGTTGCCGACGACCCGTTCGCGGCACTTGCCGTCGGCCTGCGGCTGCCGCGGGTCTGGGCCAGTGTGTGGACCGCCTCCGGCATCGTCGCGCTGGTCGCGGGGCTGTTGTGGGGCGCGCGTCTCGGCGTGCAGTTCTCGCTGTCGCTCGTGGTGTTGAAGGCATTGCCGGTGCTGGTGCTCGGCGGTTTCGATTCGATCGCCGGCGCGATCATCGGCGGTCTTCTGATCGGCGCCATCGAGAAGCTCGCGGAAGTCTATGTCGGGCCGCTGTTCGGCGGCGGCATCGAGGCCTGGGCCGCCTATGTGGTGGCACTGGTGCTGCTGCTGGTGCGGCCGTCCGGGCTGTTCGGGCAGAAGCTGGTGGAAAGGGTCTAGGCGATGAGCGCAGCAGCACCGGGAGGACGGCTCGCGCCTGGCGTCGGGACCATTGCGATCGCCGCCGCAGCGGTTATCGCCTTTGGCGCCGTTCCACTGCTTGGTTCCGACTATCTGATGGACGCGGTGTTGACGCCATTTCTGGCGCTGGCGCTCGCCGCCGTCGGGCTCAACGTTCTCACCGGCTATGCCGGGCAGGTGTCGCTGGGCTCCGCCGCATTCCTCGCGGTCGGAGCCTATGCCGCCTACAACCTTCACCTCCGGATTCCGGAGCTGCCGCTGATCGTCGATCTGGTGCTCGCCGGCCTGATCGCGGCCGCGATCGGCATCGTGTTCGGCTTGCCAAGCCTGCGCCTGCGCGGGTTCTATCTCGCGGTATCGAGCTTGGCCGCGCAGTTCTTCGTGCAATGGGCGCTCACCAAGTTCGGCTGGTTCTCCAACGACAATCCGTCCGGCGTGATCGATGCTCCGGTGCTCGGCGTGGCTGGGCTCACCTTCACAAGCCCGGCCGGGCGCTATGTGTTCTCGCTGAGTGTCGTCGTGGTGGCGACGTTCCTGACCTTGCGACTGCTGCGCGCGCAGAGCGGCCGCAACTTCATCGCGGTGCGCGATCACGAGCTCGCGGCCAAGGTGATCGGCGTGCCGCTGCTGCGCACCAAGCTCCTGGCCTTCGCTGTCTCCTCGTTCCTGATCGGCATCGCCGGGGTGTTGTGGGCCTTCGCCTATCTGCGCACGGTCGAGCCGGCCGGCTTCAATCTCGACCGCTCGTTCCAGATCCTGTTCATCATCATCATCGGCGGGCTGGCCTCGCTGCGCGGCGCATTTCTCGGCGCCGCCTTTATCGTGGTGTTTCCGCTGATCCTGTCACGCGCCGGCGCGGCCTTGCTTGGCGGTGTGTTCGATTCGGGCGTGCTGGAGATGAGCCAGCGCATCGTCGTCGGTGCGCTCATCATCGCATTCCTGATTGCCGAACCGCGCGGCCTGGTCGCGCTGTGGGATCGGCTTTGGAGCGCCGTCACGCGGCCGGCCGCCATCAGCAACACATGACATTTCGCACCACTGGAGAGTTCAAGATGATTAAATCGAGATATCTGAAATTTGCCTTTGCCGCGGCGGTCGCCTCGGTGCTGGCCGGGCTACCTGCCGCGCGGGCCGACGAGCAGTTTTTCCCCCTGCAAAGCTACCGGGTCGGCCCCTATGCGGCCGGGGGCACCGGCTTCTTCGGCGGGTTCATCGACTATCTCAACCTGATCAACATCCGCGATGGCGGCGTCAACGGCGTCAAGCTGACCTGGGACGAGGGCGAGACCCAGTACGAAGTCGAGCGTGGCGTCGAGGTCTATGAGCGGCTGAAGGGGCGGCCCGGGGTTGCCGCGTGGAATCCGCTGTCGGTCGGCATCGCCTATGCCATGATCGACCGCATCACCAAAGACAAGGTGCCGCTCATCACCATCAATCACGGCCGCACTGATTCGACCGACGGTCGCGTATTTCCCTACGTCTTCCCATTGCTGCTCAATCCCTACAGCGAGACCTCGGGAATCGTGAACTACATTGCGAGCCGCGAGGGCGGGGTCGACAAGCTGAAGGACAAGAAGCTCGTCGTGCTCTACCACGGCTCGCCCTACGGCAAGGAGACCATCCCGATCTACAAGCTGCTGGCCGACAAGTATCAGTTCAGCCTGGAGCAGATCGAGGTCCCGCACCCCGGCAACGAGCAGCAATCGCAATGGTTGTCGATCCGCCGGGCGAAGCCCGATTACGTGGTGCTGCGCGGCTGGGGCGTGATGAACCCGGTGGCGCTGAAGACCGCGCAGAAGGTCGGGTTCCCCGCCGACCACATCATCGGCAACGTCTGGTCCAATTCCGAGGAAGACGTGATTCCGGCCGGCGACGCCGCCAAGGGTTATATCGCGATCACGACGCAGGCATCCGGCGAGCAATATCCGGTGCTGCAGGAGGTGATCAAAACGGTCTACGGCGCCGGCAAGGGCAATCTCGATGACAAGAAGCGGATCGGCAGCGTCTACCACAATCTGGGAATCGTGAACGGCATCCTCAATGTCGAGGCGATCAGGATCGCGCAGAAGAAGTTCGGCCAGCGCACCCTGACCGGTGACGAAGTGCGCTGGGGCTTCGAGCACCTCCAGCTCGATCCGGCGCGAGTCGAAGCGCTCGGCGCCAAGGATCTGTTCCACTCGATCAACGTCACCTGGGACAACCACGAGGGCGACGGCCGGGTCACCTTCCAGCAGTGGGATGGCAGCAAATGGAAGGTCGTCTCGGGCTGGATCGCGCCGGACTGGGCCTTCCTTCGCCCGATCATCGAGAAGTCGGCCGCCGCCTATGCCAAGGAGCACGGCATCAAGGTGCGAACCTCCGGCGACGACGCGGTCAGCAACTGACGCAGCCACAGGCCGCGGGAGCTATCCGGCTCCCGCGTCCTGCAACGCCATGGATCAACAGATGAGTGAAACCCTGCTTTCGGTCGAGGCACTCGCAGCCACCTACAACCACGCGATCGCGGCGGTCAGCGACGTCTCGCTCGCGGTGCGGCGCGGCGAGATCGTCGCCGTGCTCGGCGCCAACGGTGCCGGCAAGTCGACCACGTTGCAGGCCATTTCGGCGCTGCTCTCGGCGCGTCGCGGCCAGATCACCGCCGGGCGGATCATCCTTGACGGCCGCGACGTCGCGGGCACGTCGGCGGCGACCCTGGTTCGCGCCGGCCTCGTGCCCGTGCTCGAGGGGCGGCACTGCTTTGCCTCGCTGACGGTCGAGGAGAATCTCATCACCGGCGCGATGGGGCGTGATGCGCGGCGGACCGAGATCGCCGCAGACCTCGAGCGCATCTATCAGCTGTTTCCGCGCCTGAAGCAGCATCGCCGCGTGCTCGCCGGTCTGACCTCCGGCGGCGAGCAGCAGATGACGGCGATCGGCCGGGCCCTGATGTCGCGGCCTCGGCTCCTGGTGCTGGATGAACCATCGATGGGGCTCGCGCCGCTGGTCGTCGAAGGGATCTTTCGCGCGCTCAAGCAGCTCAACAGCGAGCAGGGGCTGTCGATCCTGGTCGCCGAGCAGAATTCGACCGTGGCGCTGCGCTTTGCCGATCACGCGGTGGTGCTCGAGAACGGGCGCAGCGTGCTGGCAGGGAGCGCAGCCGAGCTGCGGCAGCGTGCCGACATCAAGACCCATTATCTCGGCGGATCGTCGCAGGGCGATCTCAGCCGGAAGCAGCCGACGCAGGCTGTCGCATGATTGCAACCCGGAGAGACTGACCATGGCCAACGACAATCTCGCACGCAAGATCGACGACGACGTTTATGCCAGGCTCGATGCCGGCATCGACGCGACGGTGAAGGTGAATGCCGACCGCAACGATCGCGAGAGCCGCTTCCCGCGCGAGAATCTTCGCGCGCTGGCGGAGGCCGGCTGGACCGGCGTGCTGAACGAGACCCAGTTCGGCGGGCTCGGCCTCGGCCATCTGGATTTCGCCGAGGCGGCGTACCGGATCGGGCAGGCCGACGCCTCCACCGGCCTGGTCTATGTCATGCACGTCGGCGCGGCCCAGACCATCAACCTGTTCGGAAACACCGATCAGAAGGAGCGCTGGCTGAAGGCCAGCAATGGCAGCCTGCTCGGCACCTACTCGACCAGCGAACGCGCCACCGGCGGTCACTGGTGGTACAATCTGTCCGAAGCTTCGCGCGACGGCGAAGACTACCGCGTCAACGCCGAGAAGTCGTTCACGACCAGCTCGGGCCAGGCCGACTATTACGTGGTGCAGACGCGCACGCCAGGCGCCAAGGACCAGGCCGACATCATCTTCTTCATTGTCGACGGCAAGGCGGAGGGGATCGAGTCGCGGCCCTGGGACGCGCTCGGCGTGCGCGCCAACCATTCGGGCCCGATCCGCTACAGCAATGTGCGCGTGCCGCAGCGCGACCGGCTCGGCGCCGAAGGGCAGGGCAAGGAAATCATCTATGACGGCGTGTCGCCGGTCTATCTGATCGGGCTCGGCGCGGTCTGGGAAGGCGTCGCGCGCGGCGCGTTGAATGCTGCGATCGCCCACACCACGAGTTTCGTGCACAAGGACAGGAACAAGAGCCTGTCGGACTATCAGGCCATCCGCCAGGAGCTCGGCGCGGCCAAGGTGCTGGTCGAGACGCTGCGGCCGTGGCGCAATGAGCTCGCGGGCAAGCTCGACGCGCTCTGGCGCGCCGGCAAGCCGCAAAGCGAAATCCTGATCCCGCTGACCGAGTTCAAGGTGCACGCCGCCGAGGTCGCCAACAAGGTCGCCGCGACCGCGCTGACGGTGACGGGCGGCTACGGTTATCATCGCGGCCCGATCGAGCGCGCCTATCGCGACGCCCGTGCAGCGATCGCGATGGGGCCGTCCAATGTCATCGCGCGCGACTGGATCGGGAAGGCAGTGGTCGGTCTGCCGCTGGAGCTCTTCTACGAGGGGGGAGAGTAAGTCGAACAGGGGGACATCCCCAACCTTCGCACATGAGATGTCTCTCTTGTGAAATAGCTCTCCATTGCCGGTGGCGATGCTAGAGCGACCGGGACGTGTGCTGTCGGGAGGTCAACGGTTTCGATTAGACCAGCGGCGTCCATGTCCACAGCAAGACTCCGCCGTCTTCTCAGGGCGCCTTAAACGGAGCCTTATCTGTCGAATGGCAGCTAGGGCGCGTCCGAGATCAAGAGCGATCCTGTTGGCGATAATTGGATCCGCCATTTTGCTTCGATATTGAGGTCGATAAGGATATTCATCATCGCCTGCCTTCCCGAACTCGCTATTGGGGGCCTCCCGAGAGAGGGGCAGATAATGTAATGGCGCCATCGGGACATCCAGGATTCGAACAAAGGACCGGCGGGCGCCGGCGCTCGCGCTACGACTGTACGGTCCCGAGTCGGTCTGGCAGGAGGTCGGCCAGCGGCTCCTCGACGATGCCTGCGCTCGGCTGACCGGCCGTCAGGAAGATGAGGTCGATCCCGACGAGCCTGATCCGGATGATTTCCCGGCCGGTCCGAAGTGGCCGTGATCGCGCTACATTCGTGCTCAAGATTTTAATGGTTCGGCCCTGCAAGACGCGGGCGGCGCGAAAAATCAGCCGAGAGCGTGCAGTCGGGCGTGGCAGCGGCGACGCCAGAGACGTCGGCGGGTCCGCAGGATATCCGAAATGCGCCTGCTGCGGCGAGACAGGAGATCCGTCTCCAAATCCACCGCGATCGAGGCCAATCGGTACGCTCCCCCGACCATCCGCGTGACTTCCTCGTCCCCGATCGGACGATCGTCCCGATCGGCGATCCGCGCGTTACCGACGAACGTGCCGGTCTCGACGTCGATACAGGTGACGGTGCCCGGGCCCGCCGGATCTTCCGGTCCTGAGACGATTACGTGGCAGTCCCGATAAGGCAGTTTCCGCCTGCAGATGCTTGAGGGGGCCGAGGACACGTCGCACTTCCATTTTTGGCGCCGGCCAGGCACGTCGCCTGCGGCAAAGTTTCTGTGCGCGGGAGAAGCTCTCGCGTGTGCTTCGAGGATTGGCCGGCGGCGGTGAACGAGTGCCGCGAACGATCGCTACAATTTGAAGCGTTCCGGCGAAGGGCGGGGCCGGTTCGTTTAATGGGAAAGAATCCGTTGCCTTCGAGACTTCGGCTCTGGCGATTTCCCAAGGATTCGTTGAGGAAGACTCGAACGAGCATTCCGTCAGGATCGCAGGCGGCGTTCCAGCTTAAGCTTCTGGAGGGCAGAACGAGTCACCAGCGGCATGGATAGCGTCGGCGACGACACAGTCGACGAGGATGCCCGGAATCGGCACTTCCCGCGGATTGAGCGAGTTACTGGCGGCGATCCGCTCCACCTGCGCGATGACGAAGCCGCGAGAATTCTTCGCGGCCATTGCCATCGCCAAATTGTCGAGCGTAAGCGCCTCCCGCTCCATGGTGATGTTCCCCGCCGGATCGGCCGTCGTGCCCCGCAGCAACGCTACGTTGATCGGGAAGGACTTGTAGCGAAGCCACTCCTCGTCATTGATCCGCATCAGTTCGACGAGATCTTCGGTGGTCTTCTCGTTCAGTTTGCCGCCCTCGAGGCGCGGATCCACGAAAGTCTTCAGCCCGACCTTGGAGATCACGCCGGGACCGCGTGCAGCGATATTGCGATAGAGGTGGGAGATGCAACCAAGCGGGAGGTTATAGGCCTCGTGACACCAGGCCAGCACGCCCCAACTGGGGTTACTATGTCTAGGGAAAGGCGGAGCCAGCTACTCAAATGGCCACGTATGGTGACCGCTGGATCATCGAAGATGATTATCTGAGCGAACTTCAGCTAGTGGGGCGTGCCCGGCCGGCACTCGCGTCTGAAGACGGCTACGGAAAAGTCATTCACATCGGGAGTTTCAGCAAGACGCTGAAACCGTCCCTGAACCTCGGCTTCTTGGTAGTCCCAGATGATCTAAAATCGCGGTTTGGGGAAGCTGCAGCGTGTCTGTCGCCGTCCTTCGCGACGGCAACTCATCTCGCGCTCGCACAGTTCATTGCCGAGGGTCGCGGAAAGCTCAAGCCAGGCAGTGGGCCGAGATGTTGCACGATGCGGCGGATCGAGGAGAAATACCCAAGGAGCAAGCGAGCCTCATGGCGCTGTCTTATGTGGAGCCTTCCCTCGATACAACGATCTTTGCGACCTCCAGTGCGATTTGGCTATTCGCCAATAATCCCGATCAATGGGATCTCATCAGGGAGGATTCGACGCTGATTCCCAACGCGATCAGCGAAGTGATTCGGATGGAGTCGCCGATCCAAGGATTCTCACGGTTTGCTGTGCAAGAGCACTCGTTCGACGACATGGCGATTCCGCAAGAATCGCGTGTTATCGTGCTTTACGGCTCCGCCAATCGTGATGAGCGGAGATGGGTGGATCCGGGCCGGTTCGACGTACGTCGAGAGGGAGTGTCCGGCCAACTGGCCTTTGGCCACGGTGAACACTCATGCATCGGGATAAACCTGGCTCGCATGGAGATGGCAGCATTGCTGACTGCGCTTGCCAAGAGAGTGAAGCGTTTTGAGATCAGATCCAGCGAACGAGCCATAAACAACACACTGCGCGGGTTTAAGAAGCTGGACGTCATCGTCCATTGATCCCGTAGCGCAAGCCTATGCGGGCTGCGACGCCGTCGGTCGCAGCCCGCCCTTGTTTCGGACCAAGGACTGCAGGCGTGTTGCGTGACGTTTGGCGCCCGGCCGGCAGTCAAAGGCCTCTACAGCGGGATGCAAGCGTCGGCTTGCTAGTTCGGCCACGCGAACGGTCGATCAAGGTGTCTGCTGATCCCAGGGATGGTACAGTAGTTTCTACGTTTGATGGGCCTATTATTCGTTGCCACCATAAGGCTGCAATAACCAATGATAGGCCGCGTACGCACCAACCCGGCGGGGACGCGGACTACAGCCGCATTACTCCCACAGCGACAAAGCTTTGCGGCATGGCGATATCTTGCGAGCGGCTAGATTCGGACGTGAACTATCATCTCGGCTGGCCGCGGAGAGCGATACCGCATAAAAGTGATCCCTCCGTCCATCAGCCGAGGAAAAGGTACGCGCTACATGGAGCAGCCGACAAGCCACGGTAGAACGAACACAATTGCGATACGGCCAATGGTCGAGAGCGACGTTCCGGAATTGCTTCGGCTAATGCATGCGATCGTCAGTTTTGAGCGTGGTCAGAACTTCGCGCTCAGCGAAGCGGAGTTGCTTCGCCGTGGCTTCGGTGAGCGGCCAGAGTTCGGCGCTTACGTTGCAGACGTCGGCCCAGGGGCACTCGCCGGAATGGCGGTCCACTACGAGATCCCATTCATGCATACTTTGCAGCCCCTTTTGATGATGAAGTGGCTCTATATCGATCCCGAATATCGAGGCACGGGTATTGGCCGAAGGCTTATGCGCCAGATGGCGCTGCATGCTCGTAAAACGGGTCACGAGCGCTTCTGCTGGTTCGTGCTGACCGACAATGCGCCGGCGCAATCGTTTTACCGCGGTGTCGGTGCGACAGAGGACCCTGAGTGGAGACGATGGATCCTGCCGACTGACGCTTTAAAGCGTCTCGTGGACGACGCAAGTTGACCGTCATCCACCCTTCCGATGCCTCGACGGCATCTTCGAGTGTCCACCTTGGGTGCTGTACCAAACAGATAGATTTGGTCCTTCGCCCAACGTGGCAAATGGTGAATTTCAAGAATCGCGACTTGCCGAGTAGTCACGACTCGCCGACTCTCATCGGTCCGGGGCTCCCCTGTGAGGGTAGTCTCGGTCTGCCGCCATCGGCATCTCTTCTGTGATCTAGCCGCAAGGCTGGAGGCTCAATCGGTCCGGGCTCCGCGTACAAGGAGCGAGCCTGCGGGTTGTCTTTTCCGCGCAACAGAGGAGGCAGAGCTATGCGAAGTCATAGCGCCAGTCGGAAGTCAGTTTTTGTAAACGCGTATCTCCGGTGGAGATTCGGGAAGTTGGAACAGGTTTGTTCTCACTACCGATCGGCACCCGGTCAACTGTCTTTCGACTTTTGATGAGGGGAGGCACCGGCCTCCCAGCATCCGCCGATGGCGGCAGTTGCGTCGCATGAGTTTAGCGTTCCATCGATGCCCCGAGGCGGTTGCTGGGCGTCATATGCATGGATCGAAGAGGGCTAGTCGCAACGCTCTGAGAAGGGGCGCTAAGGATCTGATGAACACGACGAAGAAGCAGCACTTCATTCCCGAAATGCTTTCAAAGCGCTTCGCGCGCCCAGATGGCAAGTTCTTTTTCCATGATAAAAGGTTGGACGACAATCTGATCCGGCCTTCGACTCCGAAAAACATCCTGCTCCAACGTTATCTGTATTCGCCGGCAAATGCGGATGGCGAACGGGACTTTTCCCTTGAGGAGCGATACAGCCGCCTCGAAGGAGCGGCGAATGAGCTTTTCGATCGAATTGAGCAGAAGCTCGATGAGGGAGGAAGTCCGGTACTTTCGGCCCGGAGCCGTCGGCTCCTAGATCATTTCATCTATGAGCAGTGGCGGCGCGTGCCCGATATGCACGCGCGAGTTCTGAAGCCCGAAACCTTCCGCTCCCGGGTCGAAACTGCGATAGGCGACTACGAGCGGACAAAGGGCCCTTTGCCCGAAGACGAGAAGGCCCGTCTCATTGATAGCCTCGATAACCCAGACGTCCTGAAGGAGATCCCAGGGCGTGCGCTCAGGAAGTCAAGCGGAGAAGTGCTGAGGGCCTTTCAGGAAAAGTCGCTGGTGATCGTCGAGGCTCCAAGCAATTCCGAATACATCATCGGAAGCTCGAATGTCATTAAGACGTCCAATGGTCCGAACGATCTCCACGACAGTTCGGTGGAGGTATGGTTAGCCTTTACGCCCCGATTTGCGGCAGTTCTCTGGGGGCGGGCGGACCTGCCAGCGCGGGTACTAACCGACGCCGATCATATTGGTGATGTCAACCGCGAGGTCGCAGCAAAGAGTTCGATCATCGCGAGCAAAAATCTGGCGCTGATCCAGGCATTGAGACCAGGAAGCGTCTTGCAACAACCCACTAAGCCGGGTGGTCGGGGTTGATCTCGCCGCGCACGACTAACTCGTGGCAAATAGTCAAGCACCTAGGCGACTTTGTCCCCTGACGTGTCAAGCTGTCCGCTTTCGTACTGAGCTCTAGGTCAATTGACGCTGCTTGAGGGCTGACCCGGTATTGGAGAGTCTTGGGCGTCAAAGTATTCTTCGATCTCACCAACCGCTCTCTGCTCCCATTCGTCGGCCTGTGTCAGCAATGAGATTCGTTGGACTGGGCGGAATGCTGCGGCTTGACGGCACAGCGAAGCGATTGCGCGATAGCGACCCACGTTCTCCAGAATTGCCGATCCCGTCATGTTTGATTTCCCCATTCAGCTTCGAGACGCGAACATGAGGCGGATCGATTTTCGATTGGTTAGCGGCCGGCTCGGAAAGCATCTATGGTTGGCAAATCGTTGCGATCTGAAACCTCTCTGCCCCTCAACACGGGACGTCTTACTTCCGACCGAAGAAATTTGGGGCGTGGTTGGCGTCTAGATGCGGGGCAAGTTTTGGTACGTGGCTGAAATAGCACCACGTGCTGTAGAGTGCGTTCGGAAACATCCGGAGGTGCAGCGCATGGCGATCGTATTCATTACTGGCAGTACGGATGGTCTCGGCCGGGCGGCGGCGCAGTCGCTTCTCGATCAGGGGCATCGAGTGGTGCTGCACGCGCGATCGGCGGATCGCGCCGCAGCCCTCGGAGAGTTCGCGTTGCGCTCCGAACGAGTTGTGGTTGGGGATCTGCAGAGCGGCGTCGAGACGAAAGGCATCGCGGACCAAGTGAATGCGATCGGGCGCATGGATGCGGTCATCCATAACGCGGGCGTCTACACACAGCGGAGTCGTGGTTCGACCCCGGAAGGCCATGCTGGAACGCTGGCGATCAATACTCTTGCACCCTACTTGCTGACGGCACTGATCGAGCGCCCCGCTAGACTGGTCTATCTCAGCAGCGGGCTGCATCGTGGCGGGGAAGGCTCGTTGGACGACCTCGATTGGACGAAAAGGTCTTGGGATTCGGCCAGGGCCTACGCAGAGAGCAAGCTGCACCTCGTTGCGCTGGCGTCCGCGCTGGCGCGACGCTGGCCGCGCGTCCTAAGCAACGCGGTCGATCCAGGCTGGGCGCGCACGAAGATGGGCGGCGCGGGCGCCCCGGTAGATGTCGAAACGGCTCAGAAGACGCAAGCCTGGCTGGCCGTGAGCGACGATCCGGCCGCGCTAGTTAGCGGCCGCTACTGGCATCAACTCCGGCAACAGGAGCCGGCGAATCAGGCGACTGATCCGAGCTTCCAGGACGAACTCATCGATAAGTTGGGCGAGCTGACCGGAGTTAAACTACCGGCGTAGGTAACCAGCGTGGATCTGCAAAACTACCTGTGGCGGACGTATTGCCTGCACTTGAAAAAATTCCTTGATTTTGGCGTGTCGCCGGCGCCGTCGGAGACTTTGCTCTACAGCCGTTTTGGCGGGGCGGCGGGAGCCGTGGAAGTCCATACGGACGCCGCGGTTCGCCCCGCGCTGGTCGCAGATTGCTTTAGGGAACCGTGCTTTTGGCCTAGAAGATACGTTTGAGGATCATTTCATTGTTAAATGATACGTAAACAGATCAGATCCTTGACGAGGGTGACGAGAAATGATACCTTCTCGTATCTTATAAAAGAAAAAAGATATGTAAACAGATCATGGAACGGAACTCCGAAGCAACCCAACAACTAGGACGCCTCCTCCGGGATGCAAGAAAGCAAGCGGGCCTGACTCAAGAGCAGGTGGCCGAACGAGCGGGTATTTCCCGGCCACGTTACCGCGATATTGAGCAGGGCAACGCCGCTGCGCGGGCGACCACGCTGATCAACGTCGCGCGCGCCCTCGGCATGGAGCTAATGCTGATCCCACAGGCCATGGTGCCCGGCGTCAACGCACTCCTTCGGCCGTCCGAAGACGAGGACCGACCAGCGTTCACCACCGATATGGATGATGATGATGAGCACCCGGGTCCGCGCCCCTAACACCATTCAGTCGCTGGATGTGTTCCTTAAAGACCTCAAGGTCGGAACGGTTGTGCGTACGCCGGGCGATTTCAACGCCTTCAGTCTCGATCCGGCCTATCGAGCTATGGCGAAGCCCCCGATACTAAGCCTCTCGCTCCGCTCCGCCGATGGTGGCCTTCGCAAGGATCCGAAGCCCGCAGCGCACATGCTGCCCGCGTTCTTCGCGAATATGTTGCCCGAGGACAAGCTTCGCGAGGCGATGGAAAAGCACCACGCGGGAGCAGTGAGGCAAGGAAACGATTTCGACCTCCTGGCGGCGCTTGGCGAAGACCTGCCAGGTGCAGTGCGCGTCGTGCCGAGCGACGGCAGCACCACGATAGCCGTACAAGACAATCCACGTGAGATCAAAGCGCGGTTTTCCTTGGCGGGAGTTCAGATGAAGCTCTCCGTGATGAAAAACACGGGCAAGGGTGGCGGATTGACTTTGCCTATCGGCGACGGGCAAGGTCAGTACATCGCAAAATTCCCCTCGACCAATCTTGTCGGATTGTCAGAAAACGAATTCGCCATTTTGGCGCTGTCCGAGGTCCTCGGAATGGATGTGCCGGAACGCGAGCTTGTCGAAAAATCCGATTTCGAGGGAATTCCCGAAGAATTCAATACGCTATCGACCGGCAAGGTCTTGCTGGTGAAGCGGTTCGACCGTGGGCCCAAAGGTACTCGAATTCACATCGAAGACTTCGCTCAGATCTTTGGCCGGCAGCCATCCCAAAAATACGATGACGCATCATACCACGACATCGCCTCCGCGCTGAATGTCGCGGTTTCGACCGACGCCGCACTCGAATTCGTCCGCCGACTGGCACTTGCCGCGCTCGTCGGCAACGGCGACATGCACTTGAAGAACTGGTCAACAATATATCCAGGTGATGGTTGCACTCCGGCCATCGGCCCCGTGTACGACGTCCTATCAACCACCGCTTATTTTCCGAAGGACGATATGGCGCTCTCTTTGGGAGGAGAGAAATCCTTCAAAGCGCTTACTCCGGACCGCTGGCGAAAGTTCGCCAATCGCGCCCGGCTACCTGAACCGGCGGTCATCTCGGCCGTCGAGGAGGTCGTATCGTTGGTGAACGACCATTGGTGGCAGCTCCCAGAACGGGAAGTCGTTCCGGCCGCTGTTCTTAGTAAGATCGATGCAAAAATCGAGGAGATGAGCCCGGTTCTAGATCCTGGCAACGTTCCGAGGCCTTCCCTGGCTAACCCCTAAGCTTGGTGCTGCCCATCTAGATCCGCGGTCGGGCTGATTGCGCTTCTGAACGCTCCACGTACTTTGCGTAGGCCCGGCGGATTCGGTTGTCGTCGTCTCCGCCGGTGTGGGTCCTTTCACTTCGTTCCCCAAAGGCGGCGACTGCGATCGCCGTATCGAAGACGCTTTCCACGGTGTCGCCATCACAAAAGGGGATCGCGACTGCCCCGAGATACTCGTCCCGCTTCCGCTTCTCGAGCCCCGACATCTCGTATTTCAGCGAAACCAGCACATGGATGACGTCGTCTTCGACTGCAGTCGGCTCGATCGCATAGAAGCGGTGGTCGCTTCCACAAACAAGATCAAACTGAATCGGCTTGGCGATCTTCTTCACAAAGTAGGCTGCGATATCGGTGGCTCTCATCGTCGCACTCCTGCTGCCGAAGATTCTATGACCGCATCCTGCAAGACGCGAGCGAGGAAAACACGTCGGCGATATGAAGCGTGGTCAAAACGTGCGGCCCTGAAAGGGTGGACGCGGAGACCGGCGGCGTCCCGCGCGGATCGTTAAAATTGAAGGCGTCGCGGTGAGAAATGACACCGGTACATGTCGTCGAAAATAATCCGTCGCTTTTCGAGACGATTGATGCCTGGAGCTTTCAAGGATTCGTTGACGAAGAAGCGACGGTTGCCCCGTCGGCATCGCCGTCGGCGGCCTCGACTTAATCTTCTGGAAGCCAAAGCGAGAGCAGAAACGGCACAAAGCGAGGGGGCGACGGATGCCGAGATTGGCTGATGAAAGGTTTGCGGCGCTGGTCAGGCAGGTGATGCCATCCAGGGTCGGAGGGTGGAACGTGCAGGTCGTCGACGATCACAAAGAAGCTTGTGCAATGTTCAACCGCGACGTTCTGCCCGTTCATCGGGACTGGCTAACCGCCGTCTACGACACTGGATTGCATTCTGTTCTTGAATATCATCCGTTGAGCTTGAAGAGGGTGCCGTCCCAAATTCTTCGAGGACCGGCCTCGCTTACCGTCGTAGACGTCTGGCAGGCTTGCACGGTCAAAAAGGGCTACAAAGGCCGCCTATCCGAGAAACAAGGCTTTCTGGTGCGAACCGCGAAGGGCGGTGGGGTGGCGTTCGCCAGCAATGCCGCCGCGGCGGAGATGGACGCTCTTCGCGCAGCCAGACGCGCGGTTTACGAACGGGCCCGCCAGACGCGGGCTCGGGCTCGACGGAACGAGGACTATCAAGGTCTGCTGAGCAACCGCCTTGCTCTCAGGAAATACGACGGCGCGTTCCGCGTCCCGTTGCGGGACTACGAACGGTGGCTGCCGACGCAGACGGCCGAAGCGTTCAAGCTTTACGGTGAAGACGGTGTCCCGCTTTTGGTGATCGAGCATGAGGCCTTTGATCTGGTACCCTCATTGAACGACCGGGATCTGCGGATCTGGTCTACCAATTGGACCGCGACGTCGCGCGCGCGCAGACCGAGGCAGACGACCGGTCAATAGACCAGGCATTGGAGCGGCTGGCCGAGTTGGATGCCGCTCGAGAGTAGGCGCCGGAAATGCCAGCGACGCGACGATGATCATCATCGTCGAAATGTACGAATGGGACCCAGAGAAACCTCCTAGCAGGCGCCGATCATCGGCGCCGCATGATCAGCATGGTGCTGCTGCTCGTCGGCATGTCGATGATGATCGCCACGGCATCGGCATCGTCACCGGCATCATCATCTCCAGCACTACCAGCAGCAGCACCACCACCACCGGCGGCAATACCATCCTCGCATCCCGATCGGCGCCGTCGGACTAGCCGACGGCCCAGGGGCCGCTGACCATAGTTGCGATCTCAGCGAAATCGCGCACCGTACTCACGGTGAAAGCAGCGCAGCGTTAATGTTTGGGTTCGAGATTTTCTTCCGATTTGAGGTGATCTGGCAATGACTTACGAAATCGAGTCGTTCTTAGAGCCCGGAATCGAGTCGCTCTTATAGCCCAAGCGAGTCGTTCTTAAAGTGGACCAACATATTATTAACGAAATTGGTGGGCCCGGCAGGACTCGAACCTGCAACCAAACCGTTATGAGCGGTTGGCTCTAACCATTGAGCTACAGGCCCCGCCACTAAAAGGCGGCGGCGCGGCATGCTGGCATCGTTACAGGTTGTCTGTCGCTCCCGCAAGGTTCAGTCACACTTCCGCGCCCGGGCTTCGGACTTCTCCGCATACGTTCCTTTCCCGTTCTGTAGCTCGAAGCGTGAATTCGGTCCGAAGGCCTGCTTTGGCGCAGTTATCATGTGTCGTTATGAAGGCGCGCGACGTGCGTAGAATTAGCAGGCCGCGCCGGAGCCGAGTCAAAAGATACGGTTTTCCAACCTAGCGAGCTCTTCACTGGTGTTGAGGCGGGCGATGAGGCTTCAGCGTTCCGTTTTGACAAAACCTTGGTATAGGTTTGACAGCCCATCCTATATTACCCACTCACCTTTGTAGAGTTGAGCATCCATCAGATCGTTTCTACTTTCGACATCGAAGCCGGATCATTCGAACGAGCGATCGAAGCGAAGCCTTGAGCTGGCTTGATTCCTTGCTGGAAAGTCGTTGAGTTCCATCAAGGTCTGAGGACGAAACTACATGGAAACAGGTGAGCCCAATTCCACGTCTCGAGGCGGCCCGCAGGCTGCTTAGGCGCAAAAAAGACATGGATGTTTAACTTGGGAAGTGCTCCCGCAATTCGAGGTCGCGGTCAGTGATGAGAAGGGTAGGGCCGATGTCCATCCAAGCAACCAAGATGTAAGAAGCGCAGCACTGAGCTCCCTGCTTGGGAGCGTGTGCCTTTGGATCAGGCGTTTCCAGCTCCCAAATTTTACGCGCATTAGCCGCGGGCAGCGCGACCTGCTCGCGAATTTGCGTTACCTTGAATGCGAGTCGAGATGGCATTTACCGAACTTTTCATCAAACGCCCGGTGCTGTCCGTCGTCCTCAGTCTCCTGATCCTGCTGATCGGACTTCGCGCGGCCGCCGTTCTGCCGATCCGGCAGTATCCCAAGCTGTCCAATACGGTCGTCAATATCACGACTTCCTATCCTGGCGCCTCCGCCGACATGATCCAGGGGTTCATCACCGCTCCACTGGAGCAGGCCGTCGCTTCCGCCGAGGGCGTCGACTACATCACTTCCTCATCGGTACTCGGTACGTCGACGATCCAAGTCCACATAAAGCTGAATTTCGATCCCAACGAGGCGCTCACCGAGGTGCTTTCTAAGGTCAACTCAATCAAATATTTAATCCCGAAGGAATCAAACGATCCAGTCGTCACTAAGGCAACGGGTCAGGCCACCGCTGTCATGTATATCGCTTTCTCCAGCGAGGAACTGACGGCCAGCGCGATTTCTGACTATCTCTCGCGCGTCGTGCAACCGGTTATGTCAACCGTTGACGGCGTCGCCGCGGCAGACATCCTGGGCGGCCAAAGTTTTGCGATGCGGCTATGGCTCGATACGGCGAAAATGGCAGGGCGCGGCGTCTCGCCGGCTGATGTTTCGGCTGCAATCGCCGCCAATAACTTCCAGGCGGCGGCCGGCCAGACCAAGGGATATTTCACTATCTCCGACGTCACGGCAAATACCGACCTACGGAGTGTAGATGACTTCAAGCGCATGATCGTTAAAGCCAATGATGGTGGCTTTGTGCGCATTGAGGACATTGCGACAGTCGAGCTTGCCGCACAGACGACAGACGTCAGTGCCGTCATGAACGGCGAGCACGCGGTCGTCATCGGCGTGCAGGCGGGTCCACAAGGCAATCCGCTGAACATAGTGCGAGGTGTTCGCGCGCTGTTTCCAGAAATGGAGCGTAACCTGCCGCCATCGCTCAAGATGAAAGTGGCCTACGATTCAACGAAATTCATCCAATCGTCGATCGATGAAGTGGAGAAGACGCTCATCGAGGCCATCGTGATCGTGGTGGTGGTGATCTTCCTGTTCCTGGCCTCGCTGCGATCGGTCGTCATTCCCGTCGTCACCATTCCGCTGTCGCTCGTTGGCGTCTGCAGCTTGATGCTGGCGCTGGGGTTCTCATTCAACCTCCTGACCCTGCTTGCGATGGTGCTCGCGATAGGTCTTGTGGTCGACGACGCGATCGTCGTGGTGGAGAACATCCATCGTCATCTAGAGGAAGGGGCGCCGCCCCTGCAGGCCGCCACGAGGGGAGCGCGCGAGATCGTGGTCCCCGTTGTCTCCATGACGATTACGTTGGCGGCCGTATACGCCCCCATCGGCTTTCTCGGTGGCCTCACCGGTGCGCTGTTCCGCGAGTTCGCGTTCACGCTGGCCGGGGCGGTGATCGTGTCTGGCGTGATCGCTTTGACGCTGTCGCCGATGATGTGCTCGGTCTTTCTAAAGAGCGCCGGGGAGGGGCGGTTTGCAAGATCCGCGAACCGCGTGTTCGCTGCCATGACATGCTGGTACGGCCGCAAGCTTGATCGCTCGCTCGACTATCGCCCAATTACCTGGCTGTTTGCGCTGACCATGCTGGGCCTTGTCGGCTTTCTCTATGTGCATACCTCTAAGGAACTTGCACCCGAGGAGGATCAAGGTATCGTATTCGTACTCACGAAGGCGCCGAAATATGCCAATATCGACTATCTCGACTATTACGGTGCCAAGCTCGAAAAGGCATTCCGGAAGTTTTCCGAGACCGATTTGAGCTTCGTGCTCAACGGAAGTGGCGGCTCGCAATCAGGCATGGCCGGAATGTTGCTGAAGCCATGGGACGAGCGCAAGCGATCATCGATCGTGCTTAGGTCCCTTGTTCAAGCTGAGCTGTCGAAAATCGAAGGCATTAACGCATTTGCTTTTAGCTTACCGGCGCTTCCGGGCGGATCGGACGGCCTGCCCGTTCAGATGGTGATCAATTCGACGCTTGGCTTCCAATCCGTCTATGAGCAGATGTCGAAACTGAAGGACGCCGCGCGCAAGAGCGGTCTGTTCATCGTTAGCGACTCTGACCTCGAATTCAACCAGCCGGTGGTGCGAATCAAGGTCGATCGGTCCAAGGCCAACGATCTTGGCATCACCATGCAGAATATCGGCGACGCGCTCGCCACCCTACTTGGCGGAAACTACATCAATCGCTTCAATCTGCAGGGCCGCTCCTACCAGGTGATCCCGCAGGTGCCGCGCGAGAAACGCATGGCCCCGGAAGCGATTGGGAACTACTATGTAAAGACTGCGACGGGCTCGATGCTTCCGCTATCTACCGTCGTCTCGGTCGAGACTGCGACTGATCCGAACGCGCTCACCCACTACAACCAGCTCAACTGCGCGACCTTTCAGGCCGTGCCGATGCCTGGGGTCACGATCGGTCAAGCCGTGGACTTTTTGGAAGCAGAGGCAAAGAAGCTGCCGGCGGGTTTCAGCCACGACTTCCTTGCCGACGCGCGGCAATATGTGCACGAGGGTGACCAACTTGCCATCACCTTCGCATTTGCACTGATCGTCATATTCTTGGTGCTTGCGGCGCAGTTCGAAAGTCTGCGCGATCCCCTCATTATTATGATCAGTGTACCCATGGCAATTGTCGGCGCCTTGATACCACTATTCTTTGGCTGGGCGACGATGAACATCTACACTCAGGTCGGGTTGCTGACGCTGGTCGGTTTAATTTCCAAGCACGGGATCCTGATGGTTGAGTTCGCCAACGAGCTGCAGCTCAAGGAGAGACTTGACCGTCGCTCGGCGATAGAGATGGCGGCTCGCGTCCGACTTCGTCCAATCTTGATGACGACGGCGGCGATGGTCACAGGCGTGGTACCTTTGTTGGCGGCAACAGGAGCTGGCGCCGCGAGCCGCTTCTCGATTGGGCTGGTGCTCGTCGCGGGCATGTCTATCGGCACGCTGTTCACGCTCTTCGTCCTGCCGGCGGTCTATGTCGCGATCGCCTCCGATCACCGTGTCGATGCGAGTGCCGGTCACGCGAAGAAGGGCGCCAAGTTCGACCTCACCAGCGCTGCCGAGGCCCAGCCGGCCGAGCAATAACGCCAGGATCAGGCCGGATTGACTGATTACTGCTCTCGGTAGGGACGTTTCTTGCCAAACGTGGTAATGCTGCCCGAAATTCGGGGCGGGACCAAAGGACGGTCTCTCGTGGCGGCGCTCCTCTCGACCCATCGTTCGCCCGCGGCAAAGGACTGCCTCATAGAGGGGAAAGAAGATCATTTCAAGGTGTCGGCGTCGTGAACGGCGGAGCCTCAGGAGGGGCGTAACGCTCCGTTGCATCGAGATCTTCGCGCCATTGCCGCCGAGGTTGCCGCGCATCGGGCTCTCGAAGAACACGTCAACAATCCGCTGTTGCTTCGCCACGATGAATTGCCGCATGTTCACCGCAGCCGAACGTTGGCCCACCGCGCCGCGCGCGGAGAGAATTAATGCGTTCTCGAGCAGAAGACAGCTTTTCTATCATCCAAATTGCTCTTGAAAGAGAATTTGCTTTCTTTCGTCTGGCCGCGTTGAATTGCTAGCTGAAAGAGATGAACTCCGGTCTGATCCGCCTTAGGGTGCTACCGCAAGTGCAATTCTGTGGGATTGGAGAACTGGTTGTCCGCACTTATACGGATGCTGACGCTGTTGCGATTTCGATACGAAGGCCATTGGTTGAGCAAACTGAGGCGCATGGCTGGGTGATTTAGTTAGGTAGCGGGGAGTACAGCGCCGCTTATTGTTGCACAACTGCAGCCCGTAACAGGGAGCGAATGTAGAAGCTCTGCACTTGACCACGGCCGTCGCCATTATCAAGGCGGCCGGAGCTCGTAAGCGAGTGGTCAGAATCTTTCGCAATCTTGAAGACCAATGTTTACGCCTGATTCCCTGGCGGGATTGGACGCCCTCTGGCGTGAGAAAGTTAAGGAAATGCCTGGGTTTGATGCTTCTATCTGGTTCCTGGCTGCAACGACGTGTTTTGCGGCTTTCGTAAACGGAGCCATTGGCTACGGTTTTTCGTCGCTCACTGTGCCGCTTGCGCTGGTTTTCTACACCAATCGCATTCTCAATCCTGCCATCGTCATCGTCGAAGTCTTCGTCAACGTCTACGTGCTCCTCATCAATTTGAAGGGCGTACCGGCGGTTTGGAGACGCGTGTTTCCCATCTTGGTTGGGCTCTTGCCAGGCATTGCGCTTGGCGGCTATGCATTGGCTTCACTGCAGCCAGGCTGGATCAAATTCGCCACCTACACGATCATTCTTCCCTTGATCCTGCTGCAAGCCGCCGGTTGGCGCCGCCCTATCGAAGCAAGCTGGCTGATCGGTCTGCCATTCGGATCGATGCTGGGCATCCTCTATTCGGTGACGACTATCTCCGGCCCGCCCTTGGCGATGCTGTTTAACAATCAGGGCCTGGTCAAAAACGAATTTCGCGCCGGCCTTGCCCTGGTGCGCGTGGCGGAATCGAGCGTGACCGCTTTCGTCTATTACAAGCTCGGTCTGTTCATTTCCGAAAGCGGCAGTCTTCTCCATGTCTTAGTACCCAGCGTTGTGCTCGGCATCCCGCTGGGATCCTACGTCATTCGCCGACTTGATCCGGAGATATTTCGACGCATCTGCATGAGCTTCGATGCTTGGATCGTGGGCTTCGGTTTGTCACGGGTTCTGATCGAGCTCAATCTAGTGCAGAGCGCATGGGCTTATAGCGTGATGGCCGCGACGATATTGATCGATCTTTGGTTGCTATACTCGTTCCTTACCACGCGCCGTTCGAGCTGGTCAGAACGGCGACCTCGGCAAGGTGCGGGTATAAGCGCTTGAACGATGCCAGCGGGCCCTTGATGTCGAAGGCACCCGTCCTGGACCTGGCCAAGCGATCGCGGAGCTAATTGAATTGATGTGCTCGCGGCGCCGCGCTGCCCCTTTCGGTGTCGACGAGAACGACATGGACATCCAGCTGATTGCTCCAAAGACAACACAGCGCACGAGCCAGATATCCAATATCAGAGGAAAGCCCAGAACATTTGGAGGCTGATGTTCTTGCCGTTCCACTCGAAATGGTGGTGATCTTCGTCAGTGCACACTAACCTTGAAAGACCGGATCACCCGAAATGCGAAGACATTTGGCACGGCGTAGGGGATCACCAGCCTGAAGCCGGGAATAAAAGGAATTTCACAAGTATTGGACCGGCATTGACGGCTTGCGCGCGACCGCCATCCTATCGGTCATCGCCTTTCACTAAGGCTCAATCGTCCCCGGCGGCTTTATCGGCGGAGAGGTCTTTTTCGTCATCAGCGGGGACTTAATTACGTCCCAGCTCGTCCCAGAGATCCCCGCGCACACGTTCAGCCTGCTCAGCTTCTACCATCGTCGCACTCGGCGCAATCTCTCCCAGATAACGAGATGGCAATTCGCTGAGATCATTGGGCTGACGGAAGCGCTTGCGCAGAAGCCAGATGCACGGCCCGAGGCGTCGCGCACGCCGCACGAATGAAGGGGGCCTTGGCCTCCGCGACAGTGCCGAATAAAGCTAGGTGTTGATCTGGAAGCCCGCTCTGGTGATGCGCGTTGTATTGATCTTGCAACCAGTGTCGTTGCTTATGATGAGAGCTTCCGGATTGGCTGAAAAGGGATGTCATAAAAACTGACGACCGTGTTCGAGGTGAATCAGCGCATGGAAGGGCGCGCTGGGCTTTGTATGTTTTCCGACAAGGATCCTTGAGCTTTGCGCTCCGTCGGGTACCAGCAAAGACGATTGTCACTCGTAGGGCTGGTTTATCCCAGAAAGATTGCGCGACACGCCGGATGGTGATCGACAATTACTCTCATTTGACGTTCGCGCGCCAGGACTTGGGCCCGTTTTGCGACGGCATAGCATTTGCAGAGATGAAGATCGTCAACTTGAGGCCGTCATCATCGAGCTTCGGGCCGCTTGCAGGCGTAGCGCAGGGATGAGGTGCGCTGCGCTCGCGAGCCGTTCTCTCAGGAGTGCCTGTGATACCATCTGCCAATTGGTCTGCGGGCCTGCTCGGGACGCGGCTCGCATTTTTTGTGGCCGGCTTCGGCCTCGCGGCCTGGGCGCCTTTGGTGCCGCTCGCGAAGGAGCGGCTTGGGGTGGATAACCGCGTGCTCGGTCTTCTGCTACTCTGTCTCGGAGCGGGGTCCGTCATCGCTATGCTTTTGACCAGTGTGTCGAATGCGCGGTACGGCAGCAAGCCCATCATCATCGCGGGTGGGCTTGGCATCTCGCTCATCCTGCCGTGGCTTGCAGTTGCCGGCACACCTCTCAGCCTTGGTGCCATGCTGTTTGCTTTCGGTGTTTCACTTGGTTCGATCGACGTAGCCATGAATATTCATGCGATCGAATTGGAGCACGTCACAGGACGTCCATTGATGTCCGGCTTCCACGCCCAGTACAGCATTGGCGAATTCACCGGCTCTGCCGCGGTGACCTCGTTCCTTTCGCTGCAGCGTGGCCCGCTTATCTCGACGTTGGTCTGTTCGGCCTTAATGATGATCGCGATTATGTCAGCATGGCCGCGGCTGCTCGCCATGAGTTTGAAACCGCAGGAACCGTTGTTTGTCTTGCCCAATCGCAGTGTGTTGCTGGTAGCCGTACTCGCGGCTGTCACCTTTCTCGTCGAAGGTGCAATGCTTGATTGGAGCGCTTTGCTTCTCGTTGGGCAAGGCCTCCTCGCAGAGGCGCACGGCGGCCTTGGTTGTATGCTCTTCTCAATTGCGATGGCCGCAGGCCGTCTCAGCGGAGATACCATGGTAGCTCGGCTCGGCGACCGTACCACATTGATGCTCGGGACCGTGCCAATTTTGACCGGCTTCTTGGCCGTGGTGGCCGCGCCGATTGCGTTGATTGCCATGGCGGGGTTCGTGCTTATTGGATTGGGTGTTTCAAATGTTGTACCCGTACTGTGTCGACGCGCCGGCAAGCAGAGAGTGATGCCCGTAGGCGTTGCGATTGCAGTCATCACCACAGCCGGGTATGCGGGTATACTGGTCGGTCCCGCCAGCATCGGGCTCGTCGCACACATGGTCGGCTTGCCGTTAGCGTTCGCGATGTTAGGCGTGCTCATGTGCATCGCGACGCTGTCGGCGCGGATGGTGATGGCAGAGTCTCTCTAAACGTCGGCTCAGAGGGAATAGCGACGCGCGTCGAGCTAATGACCGGTCGCAAGGCGGCGTTCGTGCCGACCGTCGATAGCTCGCAACTTGATGGCTGTGGAAAGCACGTCGATCATGCCTCTGTCCCTGCAAGTCGGCCGGCTGAGCCGCAGCTTTGACATACCGGATCACTCGGCGTTGGGCGTCCCACCGAGCATTGTTGTTAACGAACTGGGTTGACTGCGCGGCGAGGTTGATTATCTGCGTGAGTGGTTAGCCCGGCTATGTTGGGACATTCACCGCCGAGTATTCTGGGATCGGCCCTGCGCCCGCTTGTCGGGACACGCGGTTACTCTGGCCGTCCATCTGCTGTCGGCGAGATACGCCCGATACGCCAACTGAATGCCCTCCTGCAGTGAGGTCTGGGCGCGCCAGCCGAGCCTGCCCAGTCGGCTGACGTCGAGCAACTTACGCGGCGTGCCGTCCGGGCGCGAGGTGTCGAAGCTGATCTCGCCGCGAAAGCCGATGGCGGCCGCGACCAACAGGGCGAACTCGGCGATGGTGATATCTTCGCCGGTGCCGATATTGACCAGTTCAGGGGAGGAATAGGTCTTCATCAGATGGATGCAGGCGTCGGCGAGATCGTCGACATAGAGGAATTCGCGGCGTGGCGTGCCGGTGCCCCACACCACGACGTTGGTCGCGCCCGAGACCTTGGCCTCGTGGAAGCGGCGGATCAGCGCGGCGACGACGTGGCTGTATTCGGGGTGATAATTGTCGCCGGGACCGTAGAGGTTGGTCGGCATCACGCTGATGAAATCGGCGCCGTACTGGCTGCGATAGGCCTCGGCCATCTTGATGCCGGCGATCTTGGCGATCGCATAGGGCTCGTTGGTCGGCTCCAGCGGCCCGGTCAGCATCGAATCCTCGCGCAGCGGCTGCGGTGCGAGGCGCGGATAGATGCAGGACGAGCCGAAGAACATCAGCTTCTCGCATCCATTGGCGTGCGCCGCCTGGATCACGTTGGTCGAGATCGCCAGATTGTCGTAGAGGAATTCGGCGCGTAGCGTGTTGTTGGCGACGATGCCGCCGACCTTGGCCGCGGCAAGGAACACGGCCTGCGGCCGTTTCGCGGCAAACCAGGCGTTGACCGCGGCCTGGTCGCGCAGGTCGACCTCGCTGCGCGAAATCGTCAGGAGATCGGCCTGTTCGCGCGCCAGCCGGCGCATCAGCGCCGAGCCGACCATGCCGCGATGGCCGGCAACGAAAACCGTCTTGCCCTTCAGTTCAAACGCCGTGCTTGCCATTGGCCGCATCCTGCCTGGCCTCGACGAGATCGCTTTCGACCATTTCCTTCACCAGTTGCGCGAACGGCGTCTTCGGCGCCCAGCCGAGCTTGGCGCGCGCCTTGCTGGCGTCGCCGATCAGAAGATCGACCTCGGTCGGGCGGAAATAGGTCGGATCGATCTGGACCAGGGTCTTGCCCGACGCCTTGTCGATGCCGACCTCCTCGACGCCCTTGCCGCGCCATTCGATGCTACGGCCGACCTCGGCAAACGCCAGCTCGACGAATTCGCGGACCGACCGCGTCTCGCCGGTCGCGAGCACGAAGTCGCCGGGCTCGTCGATCTGCAGGATCCTGTGCATGCCCTCGACATAGTCGCGGGCGTGGCCCCAGTCGCGCTTGGCATCGAGATTGCCGAGATAGAGCTTGCTCTCCAGGCCGACCTCGATGCGGGCGATGGCGCGGGTGATCTTGCGCGTCACGAAGGTCTCGCCGCGGATCGGGCTCTCATGGTTGAACAGGATGCCGTTGCTGGCGAACATGCCGTAGGCCTCGCGGTAGTTTACCGTGATCCAGTAGCCGTAGAGCTTGGCAACGCCATAGGGCGAACGCGGATAGAACGGCGTGGTCTCCTTCTGCGGCACCTCCTGCACCAGCCCGTAGAGCTCCGAGGTCGAGGCCTGATAGAACCGGGTGTCCTTCTCCATGCCGAGGATGCGGATCGCTTCCAGCAAGCGCAGCACGCCGATCGCGTCCGCGTTGGCGGTGTATTCCGGGCTTTCGAAACTGACCTGGACGTGGCTCTGGGCGGCCAGATTGTAGATCTCGGTCGGCCGGATCTGCTGCATCAAGCGGATCAGATTGGTCGAATCCGTCATGTCGCCGTAGTGCATCAGGAACGGCACATTGCCGGCATGCGGGTCCTGATAGAGATGATCGACGCGCGCGGTGTTGAGCGAGGACGACCGGCGCTTGATCCCGTGGACGGTGTAGCCGAGACCGAGCAGATATTCGGCGAGATACGCACCGTCCTGCCCGGTGATGCCGGTGATCAGCGCAACGCGCTGCTTCGAATCCTGAGTCGCCATGGTCTCTCTTAGCTACGCTGGAAAGAAAGCTTCCCTTCGAATCGTACTTTGCGAAACGGGCTTCTCGAGAAATCCGCCGGCGCACTTCACCCGCAATCAGAGGAAGCCGATCGTTAGATCTAGTCATACACATCGTGCAGAAATGCACACTATATACATTGATTTATATCGTGCTGGAGGGGGAATACCATCGAGCTTCAAAATGAAAGCCAACGACCATCGCAGATGGCGAACCCCGTTATGTGCATACGTCAATGAGAGAGCCCGAAAGTCCGAAAGTCCGTGTTCTCTGTCTTTCATTGGGTGCGTGCATTCGCTCGGTGTGGCGATGGCGCAAGAGGGTGACTTGCTCAAGCCGCGGTAGTCGATGCATTCGTCTGAACTCTGGCACGTAAGCCAGAGCACGGCGAAGCCCGCGCATCAACAACATTAGCTCTACAAAATGCCCCGATCCTTCTTCTGAACGGAACCCATAGTCTGGGCGGCAGGATCATCGACGATGATCATCGCTCTTCTGCTGACGGCCCGCTGTCGTAAGCGGCGAATGGTCGACGCGAGCACGAAATGTGAGAATGCAGCAAACGTTGGTATAGTTCTTCGAACAAGTTCGATATCGAAAGCTTACGTTCGTACAATGGAGCTTCGGTGGCAATCAATTAGTCTCATCCCGACCAACATAGCTGGAAACCGTCAGAGGCTGATGAGCCTATTACACCAGCGCGACAAACCCTAGAACGGTTGCGTGAATGCGAGAGCAGGACGTTGTAAGGTGACGCCACACTACTTGCACGACGTATCCTTGCGGCGGCCTCGTTCGGCAATGACGCCATCGTCGCTATCCAGCGAAAGTCAGTTTTTGTCGAAAGCGAATTTCATGACCAGATTTCCTGTCGGGGACGTCGGGCTCTTTGAACTTGGGCGGCATTAATCGATATGTGTGGAATTGTCGGCATCTTGGGGCGTGGTCCGGTCGTGGGGCAGTTGGTCGCTTCGCTTAAGCGATTGGAATATCGTGGCTACGACTCCGCAGGCCTCGCGACGCTCGAAGGGCTACGTATCGAGCTCCGGCGGGCTGAAGGTAAGCTGAGAAACCTTGAGGAGCGGCTGCGCTATTGTCCGCCCGAGGGTCATGCCGGTATCGGTCATACCCGCTGGGCGACTCATGGAAAACCGACCGAGAGCAATGCTCATCCGCATGCGACGGAAAATGTCGCGGTCGTTCATAACGGGATCATTGAAAACTTCCGCGAGTTGCGAGCCGAGCTGGAGCGGGATGGGGCCAACTTCCGCTCAGAGACGGACACGGAGGTGGTGGCGCATCTCGTCGAATCTTATCTCAAGAATGGCTACTCGCCGCAGGATGCAGTACAATCGTCGCTCCCGCGGCTGCGCGGAGCCTTCGCGCTTGCATTCCTCTTCAAGGCCCACGACGACCTTATGATTGGTGCGCGCAAGGGATCGCCCCTCGCGATCGGACATGGCAACGGCGAAGTGTATCTAGGATCGGACGCGATCGCGCTCGCGCCGTTGACCGACACCATTACCTATCTTGAAGACGGCGACTGGGCCGTCCTTACCCGCGCGATCTGCGTGATCTATGGCGCAGACGGCTCCGTCGTCCAGCGGGAGACATCAAAGCCTGGCGTATCGTCACTCCTTGTGGATAAAGAGAACTATCGCCATTTCATGGCCAAGGAAATCCACGAGCAGCCGAGAGTGGCCTGCAAAACACTGGCGCATTATCTTGATAGCGCAGGCGAGCGCGTAGCCCTGCCGCTCACATTGCCGTTCGATTTTAACTCCATTCAGCGCATCTCGATTACCGCATGCGGAACGGCAAACTATGCCGGTCACATCGCCAAATACTGGTTCGAGCGGTTGGCTCGCTTGCCTGTCGAGATCGATGTAGCCTCCGAGTTCCGCTACAGGGAGGCGCCTTTGCGTCAGGGCGATCTCGCGATTGTCATCTCGCAGTCCGGCGAAACCGCTGACACACTAGCTGCGTTGCGATACGCCAAGAGCCAGGACCTGCACACGATATCTGTGGTCAACGTCCCTACGTCGACGATTGCGCGCGAGAGCGAATCCGTGCTGCCGACGCTGGCGGGGCCAGAAATAGGCGTCGCTTCTACGAAGGCATTCATCTGCCAGCTGATGGTATTGGCGGTGCTTGCCGTCGCAGCAGGAAGAGAGCGCGGTAAGCTGTCAGAGATCCATGAATCGAAGCTCGTGCGCGAGCTCATCGAAGTGCCGCGGTTGATTGCTGCGGCGCTGTTGACCGAGCCGCAGATCGAAAAGCTCGCGGGTGATATCGCCAACTCGAGGGACGTGCTCTATCTCGGTCGTGGCACGTCGGCCCCCCTGGCGTTGGAAGGCGCACTCAAGTTGAAGGAAATTTCCTATATCCACTCAGAAGGTTATGCCGCCGGCGAGCTCAAACACGGACCGATCGCCTTGATCGATGAGGCCGTGCCTGTGGTGATGATTGCGCCTTACGACGAGCTCTTTGAGAAGACCGTATCGAATATGCAAGAAGTTGCGGCTCGCGGCGGCAAGATCATCCTGATCACCGATGCGAAGGGCGCTTTGGAAGCGACGCTGGACACACTCATGACCATTGTGTTGCCGGAGACGGTCGCGAACTTTACGCCGATGATCTATGCCATTCCGCTTCAGCTCTTGGCTTACCATGCCGCCCTCATAAGAGGTGCGGACGTAGATCAGCCACGTAATCTCGCCAAATCGGTGACCGTCGAATGAAACCGCAGTATTAATGTCGGAGCCTCTCGCCTCGGCATGGGGGTGTTGGATTTGCGTTCCGTTGCGTTGGTTGTGGATGACGGAGCGGACAAGTCCTTGATCTAGTTGCATCCGAAGTTGCTCGTAGTTTCTGCTGGTTGCGCGCTCAGGCAATGCTGTCGCCTTCGCCTCGGGCTCCGCTGATCGGCCGGACGGGTGGGCTTCGAAGGAGAACGATCCCGGCATCAACGGGTCAATCAATAGACCGATCAGCTGGACGAGCAGATTCGATCTTGCTTGGGTCATCATCGTAGCCCTGACTAACGCGATCGGAGCGAGGGCTACCGTTCCACAAGGCTAAATCAGCCTGAAGCCGATTCAGAACCGATGCTCCGTATCCTCGCGCCCTTGCCAAAGCCGACGAGCAGACCGGCGTAGAGATCTTCGGGCTGCTTCGTTGCGGCTAGCTCATTGGCAGCGCGTAGGCGCGGCAACTTACTGTTTTCCATATGCCAGCATGCGCGCCATGTCGGCCGACTTGAGCATGCGCTTCGACCCGTCGGAATTGCCTAGGATTAACGGCCCAGTTTCTCCGTTGAATCCTGCGTAGCGGCTGCCCATTCGATCCGACTGGGGTTCACGCGCCCTGCGCGGCCCTCCCACCTGCCACGCGTCATCAAAGGACTGTTTGAAACCGGACATTCCCGCGCAGCGTATTGAAGGCTCGAATCAGGTGCGGGCGGCTGGTCGCGACGAAGGGAGCGGCGTTCCGGCTGTATCTGCGGCCGGCGAGGGTCGTGGGCTATTATCTGCCCGGGGACAGCCGACCGGTTCGTGTACCAGGATCGACCCAGCGCCGCGGCGATGCGGGATTTAGCTCGACTGGCAAATCCGGTTGGTGGACCAGCGATCGCAACGGATGCTTATCGCAGAGCCGCAGATCGGATCGACCAGAAGAACAGTCCTCATTCTCGGCATAGGAATTGCTGGCCCGCTCCTCGAACGAGCCGCTGCCCGCCCATGTCTGGTCGTACGACGCCGCAGGAGAACCCTCTCCATTTCTGTCACTGCAACGCTCGCTTCGGGAATAGGACTGTGCAGCCGCAAACCTCTGGGCCGCAACCCCAGCAACGCAATCATGGTGAGTCGGCTTGCCTTGCTAGGCGTCCTTCCGACCCACCAGGGAGGAACGAAATGAGTGAGCGGAATGTTGCCGAAATCGATCTTCACAACCTGCACGTCTTGGATCCGCTGATTGGGAAATGCCAGCAGTTGGTAAGGGAAGTGGCAATTCCCTACCAATGGGAGGTGCTGAACGATCGCAATCCCGAGGCGATACCGAGCCACGCGGTGGAGAACTTCCGCATCGCCGCAGGAGATGCGAGAGGCGAGTTCCATGGAACGGTTTTTCAGGACAGTGACGTCGCAAAATGGCTAGAGGCGGTTGCTTGGTCACTATGCCAGGCGCCCAATCCAGAGCTGGAGAAGGCTGCCGACGAGCTGATTGAATTGATTGCAACCGCCCAATGTGGCGATGGCTATCTTAACACCTATTTCATACTGAACGCGCCTCGGGAGCGCTGGAGCAACCTAGCAGAGTGCCACGAGCTTTACTGCGCCGGCCATTTGATTGAAGCGGGTGTCGCTTTCTTTCAGGCGACGGGCAAACGGCGATTGCTCGAGGTTGGTTGCAGACTTGCTGACCACGTCGACACAGTTTTCGGCCCGGAGCGCGATCAGCTACATGGCTACGATGGCCACCCGGAAATTGAACTTGCGTTGGCGCGCCTCTACGAAGTGACGCATGAGCAGCGATATCTCACGCTAGCCAATTTTTTCGTGGAGCAACGCGGCTCGGAGCCACATTTTTACGACATTGAGTACGAGAAGCGCCGGCAATCCTGCGCCACCGAATCAGGCGGCCCGCCCTGGATGTTAAAAAACAAAGCATATAGCCAAGCGCATTTGCCACTTTCCAAGCAGCGGACTGCCACCGGCCATGCGGTGCGCTTTGTATACCTTATGACCGGGGTAGCGCATCTTGCGCGTCTGCGTCAGAACGATCAGCAACGTCAGATTTGCCTACGGCTGTGGCAAAACATGGTGCAACGCCAGTTCTATATCACCGGAGCCATCGGCTCGCAAAGCGCGGGCGAAGCGTTTAGCTGCGACTACGATCTGCCGAACGATACTGCGTACGCGGAAAGTTGCGCGTCCATTGGAATAATGATGTTCGCGCGTCGTATGCTGGAGATGGAGCTGGATGGTCACTATGCCGACGTGATGGAACGCGCGCTCTACAATACCGTTCTCGGCAGTATCGCATTCGACGGTCGTCATTATTTCTATGTTAACCCGCTTGAAATGCATCCAAAAACGCTGAGGTTCAATGGCATTTATAATCATGTCTCGCCAGTGCGAAGGCCCTGGTTTGGCTGTGCGTGCTGTCCACCGAACATCGCACGGCTTTTCGCATCGATAGGTCACTATATCTATACGCCTCGCGCCGATACGCTCTATGTAAATCTCTACGTCGGCAATAGGGTGGAAATATCGGTCGGCGGGGCTAAGCTGCGACTGCTCATGAGCGGCAACTATCCCTGGAAAGACGAGGTGGAGATCGCCGTCGAATCTGCACGGCCAATCTCTCACACGCTCGCTCTGCGCCTACCACAATGGTGCAGCGCGCCGGCGGCGAGCCTGAACGGGGAGCGTATCAATTGCGAGCCGCGAAATGGCTATTTGCACATTCACCGGACATGGAGGCAGGGAGATCGCGTCAAACTATTGCTGCCGATGCAAGTGCGTCGCGTCTACGGCCATCCGCAAGTTCGTAATTTGGCCGGCAAGGTGGCCATAGAGCGTGGCCCGTTAGTTTATTGCCTTGAGGAAGTCGACAACGGGACCGAGTTACACAACGTTTGGCTTCCTGCAGACAGCCGGTTTTCGCTTGTCGACGGAACTGGTCTCTTCAAGGGCAAGATTTTGCTGCAGGCTGACGGAGTGCGACTGCAACACACGCAATGCGAAGAAGCGGAACTTTATCAGTACGACAAGGTGCCTGGACAGCTAGAACCGCAGCGGTTGACATTCATTCCGTGGTTCAGCTGGGCTAACCGCGGTGAAGGCGAAATGCGGATTTGGATAAATGAGCGTTGACGCTGACGAAGGGTGCGCTTCTACGAGTCGTAGTTGGATAAGCGATATCGCCGGTCAAAGCCTGGACGTCGTCAATCTATTTAAGACGGCCCGTCCACGAGCTCCACTGAACCATCGCAACGAAGAACAAGGATATGAGGCGGTGCGGCGGGACTTTGTATGGGGTCAGCAGGCCAACATCGAACGATCCAATTGTTTGTGAAGAGGCATTCTGGGACTTGCTCGCGGCCTCATCAAGCCTACTGAATGCCAATGGCTTGAGCGTGTGCCGTGCTCGTTTGGAAGCAAGCACGGTGACAAGCCAGAGTGAAGTACGATTAGCGGGATCCACGTCAGGTTTTCGTAAGCCAGGCTGCCTATCAGCTCCACACGGCCTAACAGGCCTTGACCAAGTGCAGAAATCTTGCCCGACGGGAGCACCAATCGCCATGTATAATCGCATCAACGGCTCGTACTACTACCAATCACCGCCCTCTGCCGAAGCTGACGAGCAAGCGGATGCAAACAGCTTTGCGGATGCGTTCACCAACATGCGGTTGGGCGAATCTGGCTCAAGCGGCAGCTCATCTTCGGCGACAAGGCCGTATTCGCTGGTTTCAACTCCTCCTGTGATAGAATTCAAAGATCGCAGATCGTTCCGGGAAGCCGCGAAGGCCTATCATGGCGACGAGATCAAGTACATCGCCGATAACCCGCAAGAGTACTCCGACTTCGTGTCCGCTAGAGCAAGGCGAACTGCAGAGGTTGCCGAAGACTATGGAACAACCCGAGATTCCGACGACGCGCGATACTTCAGCTACCAGTTGGGGAACAAGAGTGTCGGACTTCTAAGAATGGAGGGCGGCGACAGCATGACGGAGTTCGACGTCAAGAGATGGCAGCAGCTATTTCCTGGGCGAACTGGGACTACATCAACTGTGGACCTTCAAGTCGTTCATCCGCTTGTCGAGAACGCCGGCGATATCTTGCTTGAGCACCAGCTCCGAATGGACGGCGAAAGGCCATTGCTCAATTTGCGTCCGGCTAATCCAGAAGCAAGAGCCCGTGCGGCAAAGATGGGGTTCGTCGAGGTTGATGAAGACAACATGGTTCTCGACCCAGAGAAGTCGGCCAATTGGATAAGGAACAGTGATGGTGAATGGCAGCGGAAAGGCACCACTGGGCGGTACCTTTCAAAAGCTGACGACAGTGACGGTAGCGATAGCGAGAACGTAGAAAGCTCCTCAAGGTACGACTACGAGGACGATTTCATGTGACGAGAGGATCTTACATAAGGTCGGCATCTAGACTATTTAGCGCCGCTCTTCGCAAAATCTTGCGTAGCTAAGCGGTCTATTGCCGCCGCAGCCCGTAGAGAGCCTGCTGGTTTCGAGCGAGATACCGCCTGGAGTGCAGCCGCGCCACCGGGCTTAGTGCCTACTGGGCAGCCGATCCGATGCGCAATCCAATAGATGGAATAGCTCGCATCCGCTGATTGGTTGCGTCAGATCAGACCAGTTCCGCCCGGCCGCCGTTAGGCGGCCGGGCGTTTCGCATGAGTATCTGGGCGGCTTGGCTGTGGAGGTCTTGTGCACCATCTAACATGCGCAGCAGTTGGGGAGGGTCGAAGAGGTCGTCACAAGGGGTGGCCTGAAGAAGGCGCGGAGCGATGCCAAGCTCCAATAGACAAGCAGGGCAAAAATGTGGTGACTGGCGTCGTGGCCGAAAGAACTCGCGCAGGGCCTTTGCGCGCCAACCCATATCACCCAAAACACGCATGACTTCTCACGATGGCCCCACAGAGAGCTTCTGGGTTGAACGAAGCTCTTTTGTTGCGCCAAGCGATATGTCGCAATCGTATTTTGCTGCTACGAATCTGAGCGAAGAAGCGCTTGAGCTTGTCGAATAACTTCTGCGCAAGGTCACCCGAAGTGTCAAAAAGCAGAGACGAGCGGAGCCTAGAAGTGCCAAGTACTGCGGCCGTTGGTGACAACGTCGTTCTGAGCGGCCTGATGCCTGGTGGGCAGCTCACGGGCCAAGAAGGCAATACGACATCGACTACCGCTGGTGCCGCCAGATTTCGGAGAGTCCGCTTCATATAAGATCGTACCGAGCTCGCGACCGGATCTCAACATTCAGGGCTGAAATGACTCGCCGCCGGCTGATCGTTTCAAGTGCGTCCTCCGTTGCGGCTTTCCTTCAGTGCGGCATCGAGGTGCTCGATCAGTGCATGTCCGGCGAAGGGCTTGGCCAAGAAGCCAATCGCCCCTGCGCTCAGAGCTGAGGCGCGCACGCGGTCGTTCGGGAAGGCAGTAATGAAAATGAACGGCACCCCGTAGCCGCGGGTCCGCATTTCCGCCAGCAGATCCAGGCCGCTCATAACCGGCATCTGCATGTCCGTAATTACGCAGGAGGTCTCATTCAACCGCTGGGACCTCAAAAAATCCTCGGCCGACGCAAACGTTTGAACGATGTAGCCGCGCGATTTCAATAGGTTCTCCGTCGCCGCACGGACAGATGCGTCGTCGTCAACGACAGAAATCAAAGGCGTGGACAAGACGATTCCTCCTGGCGCGGGACTAACGGCTGCCGAGGCATTAGCCACCCTGGGCGAAAAGTGGGCTCGAGTGACGAAATTGTAAAATCATACTTAGGTTTGTTCAGAACGATTGGCGCCGATCCCCAGAGTCTCAGCCATTCTGATCAGATCGGCCAGCGAGCGGGCACGCATCTTTCTCATTACGTGTCCCCGGTAGATCTTGACCGTAATCTCGGCGAGCCCAAGCTCAGCGGCGACCTGCTTGTTCATCAGGCCGGAAGCGACCAGCTTCATCACCGCCTGTTCGCGCGGGCTTAGGGTCTCAAATAGGGACTGCAGGTTCGCGACGGTTTGCTGGGCCTCCCGTCTTTTGCGGTCGCGCTCGGTCGCGGCGATCACCGCGTCAAGCAATTCCTGATCGCGAAACGGTTTGGTAAGAAAATCGACCGCGCCTCCTTTCATCGCCCTGACGCTCATGGGAATGTCGCCATGGCCGGTAATGAAAATGATCGGAATATGGATGTTCGACTTCGCCAGCTCAGTTTGGAACTCCAGGCCGCTCAAGCCTGGGAGCCGGACATCAAGAACCAGACAGCTAACAACATCCGGAAGTGCGCTCTGCAGCATTTCGCGGGCCGACCCAAATGCAACGACGTCCAAACCTACCGATTGAAAAAGGTTGGTGAGCGACCGACGCATGGAGATGTCGTCCTCGACGACGAAGACGATCGCCTTTGTCGAGGTCTCGGGATTGCTGCTTGGCGAGTCAAAGCGTCGCGTCACGAGCCGACCTCCTCATGCAACGGCAGGGCAAACTGGAATGTCACGCCCGGCTCCTGCTTGCGCACCACTGACAGCCGTCCTCCGTGAGCTTCTACGATTGACCGGCAGATCGAAAGACCCATTCCCAGTCCGCTGGACTTCGTGGTGAAGAAAGGATCTAGCACGCGGTCCGCATCATTCTCGGCGATCCCGACGCCCCAATCTGTCACGGCCACCTGCACATGCCCCATATCGTCCATAGATGACTGAATCAGCAACTCACGCTTTCGGTCCGTGACTGCGTCCATGGCTTCGATCCCGTTCATCACCAGATTGATGATCACTTGCTGCAGCTGAATCCGGTCACCGAGAATCGTAGGGAGAGCTGCCGTCAACTCGGTTCGTAAAGCCACTTGGTGGCTCACCAGCTCTCGTGTCACCAGCGCAATGACGTCCCCAACGACCTCATTGATATCGAGCGGCACCATCTCGATCTCGCCCTTCTTCGCAAGTGCGCGCACGCGACGGATTACTTCGCTTGCCCGTATTGCGTCTTCAATAATCCACTCAACCGAAGAGCGCGCCGCTGATAGATCAGGAGTTTCGCGGCCCATCCAACCGAGGCACGCGTCAGCGTTGCTGATAATAGCGGCGAGTGGTTGGTTGATTTCATGGGCAATGGAGGTTGTCAGCTCTCCTAACGTCGTTACACGTGTCACATGCGCAAGTTCCGCCTGTGCCTTCCGCAACTGTTGTTCGGCTTGATTTGCGCGAATAATAGCGGTGATGTCGGTGCTGACGCCGCGGTAGCCAAGGAACTTGCCGTTCGCATCAAAAAAGGGCTTGCCGCCGGTCCGAACGTAGATCGGAGATCCGGTCCGGTTGACGGTACGGTAGACCAGATCCCGGAACGGCAGATGCGCCTCCAGTGTGGCCCGGTGCTGCCGCCACTTCTCAGGTTCCTCTTCCACATCGCACGCAATGTCCCAGCGGAGCAGGCCCATCAATCCTGTCGCTAAGATTCCCGCAGCGCTGGTGTGCTCGGACAAGCGCGTAACCTGGTGATCCGGCCCGGTCTCCCAGAGCCAATCGGAAGCCGTCTCGGCGTAATCGCGAAAGCGCTGCTCGCTTTCGCGCAGCGCAGCCAGTGTGTTTTCCAGGCGCTCTCTAGCGGCGTATTGCTCGGTCACGTCCATATGCGTTCCGATCAGTTCGCTCACGCAGCCATCGTTGCCGACCACGACATGCGCAACAGAGTGTATGCGCCTTATCCCGCCGTCTTTTAGAAGAATTCGAAAATCATACTCGAAGCGGTCTTGCTTGAGCTCGATAGCCTGGCGCTGCACCTCCTGGAGCCCGGGGAGATCGTCTGGATGGATGCGCGAGCGAATGGTCTCTATTGATACAGTCTCTTGCGGATCAAACTCAAACAGACGATCGACCTCGGCGGAGCGATACACAAAATCGAGCCCGTGAACGTCCCAGGACCAACTGCCCGTGTGACTGAGATGCTGGGCTTCGGCGAGATAGGCCTCACTGCGCCGCAGCTTCTGCTCTGCTTGCCGCTCCGCGGTAACATCCGTCGCTGCTCCGACAAACTCAATATCACCGCTGGCGGTTCTCGTGGCTCGTGCCCGCGCATGGATGTGCTTCACCGAGCCGTCCGGCAGCAGCAGCCGGTATTCATGTTCGAAATCCTTCGGATCTCGCATCGCCCGATCAATGACCTCTTGAACCGAAGCCCTATCATCTGGATGCGTGCGCTCGACGACGAGGTGCGGCGACGGAACGGTCTGCGGGTCCAACTCAAATATTCGAAACGTCTCCTTTGACCAGAAGACCTCGCCGGTGACGACATTCCAGCCGAAGCTGCCTGTATGGCTCAGCTCCTGGGCCTGGGCCAAATGTGCTTCGCTCCGCTGCAGGGCAAACTCGGTCCGCTTCCGTTCGGTGATATCTTCGCAGGATATCAGAACAATGGGCCGGTCATCAGCCCAGATCATGGCTTTGGCATTTTCACGTACCCACAGTACCGAGCCGTCGTTCCTGACTTTCCGTGCCTCCCAGGTTCGCGATTGACCGATATCTTCAAGGCAGGCGCGAATGCATTCGCGAGCTAACTCGCGATCCTCCTCCAGAAAGACTCCCAGGATGGAGTGGCCGATCAGCTCGGAACGCGCATAGCCGAGCTGTGCCGCGCCGAACGTATTGGTATTGAGGACGGTACCGGCTTCGTCGACCATGACGTACATGGCCGGATTGTGTTCAAAGATTGCTTGCCAGCGTTTCTCGCGGTCCTCCAAATCGGCTGCGCTGATCCGGAGCTTGGCTGCGGCCTCACGCGCGGCTTGGCTTTCCTGGCGGACTTTTCCGATCAAGTGCGTTCCGACGATCGAGACAATGAAAAACGCAACGACCACCGGAAGATCTTGTGGATCATCGATCCGCAGACTGAACGCCGGCGGCGCAAAGTAGTAAGCGAGAGCCGCGATGGCCACGACGCAAAGCGCGGATGACGCGATGAAGCTGCCCATCAACGAAAACAGCAATACGACTAACAAATAGGCGAACGCCGTCGCAGCGAACTGCGCGTGAAGGTACAAGCAACCCAGCGTTACCACGGCCAACGTTATGCTGCCGAAGGTAAACTGAGGCGCTGAAACTTTCAAACTGCTGATCTGGCTACGCATTTTTATACCGTCCGGCCTTTTCTCCGGCGGGAGAGCTATAACATTTTAGGCAAAAATGGGGCAATCGTTTCGCTGCCGACAGACGCTCGTGAGCGGACCCGAGATCGATTGCCTTCTGTCGAACTCAGCACGCGCCGAAGAAATACGCATTACAAACGTACGTATAGTTGTCCTAAACCTTTCAATAGTGCGCGCTGACCTGTGTACAATCGAGGCTGCGTTGTCTGGTTTCCTCCGCGGCCGGTGACCTCGGGGCAGGCATTCGAGGTTGCGGCCCTAGGATCGCCGCCGGGACCTGTTGGCACGCCACGACGAGGACAAGGGCTGCAGTTCAGCGAGGACGTCGCGGCCGAAAAAGCATCCCGCTCGCCGAATCCGGAAAAGATAGATGCAAGCTGCGGGACCACGCATCTCGCGATCGATCATGCGGAAGGGAACGCAATGTAATGTGCCAAGATAGCAAGGCGAAGTTATGCAACGGCTGTCTATGCCTCGCGGCCATCTCAGCCCAGGTTTCGTGCCGATGAGCCGTTAGCCGGAATCGAGAGCGCGTATATGACGCCGAGCCGACACTAGCTTCTTCGAGCCGCCTCGTCTCAGTCAAGGTGCCAATCTAGTCCACGCAGATCACACTTATCGCGATCTGGATACGCGCCGTTAGACTGAGCCGAACGCGAAAGAGGCTACCGCCTAGCCGGCCGGGCGAGGCGAGTGCGGTGACCACGGACGTGGCCATTTGTGGGCAAGCCAACGCCTTGGTCCGTCACGCTGGATACGTTCTTTCGCAGTCTTACTGTCTGGCTCGGCAATGTTGCACAGGCGCTCGGCTGGCCAGCAGCCTGACCTCGAAAGACCACGCTTGAAAATGACTTTCCAAAATTGCAGCTCCTTCTCGCGTGCGGTAGCGCCTCACAGGCGACTGCCGGGGGCGTGACGCGGAGCAAGAGCTGCGTTCTGGAGATCCCGTGGGAGAAAGCTCCGATTCGCAGTTCAAACACGCTGCCGACTTGAACTACGAAGGATCGTGAATGCGGTTGCGCTTGGATTCGACGCGTCTTGCAATGACGGCGACCAAGATCCGGGGCCTACCTCCTTGTGTCGACAGTGGTGGGCCGGTCGAGCCGAGCGTGCAACGTCGCGTGCTCTAGCTCGCCTTCCCACCAGGATACGAACACGGCTGCAATGCCATTGCCAGTGATGTTGGTAAGGGCGCGTACCTCGCTCATGAACTTGTCGATCGAGAACACGATTGCCATACCCGGTACCAGCGCTGGGTTGACGACCGACAATGTTGCGGCGAGCGTGATGAAGCCCGCGCCGGTGACGCCGCTTGCCCCCTTGGAGGTCAGCATTGCCACGAGCAAGATCGTGAGCTGTTGGCCAAAGGTGAGATCGACTCCGAGTGCTTGGGCAATGAACAATGTGGCAAGCGTCATATAGATGTTGGTGCCATCGAGGTTGAAGGAGTACCCAGTTGGGACCACCAGGCCGACCACGGGCTTGGAGCAGCCCAGCCGCTCAAGCTTCCCCATCAATTGCGGCAGCGCGCTTTCCGAGGACGAAGTGCCGAGCACGATCAAAAGCTCGTCCTTGATATAGGCAATGAACTTGAAAATCGAAAAGCCGACGATGCGTGCGATAATGCCGAGCACCACCACCACAAAAAGCGCAGCCGTCACGTAAAATAGCGCGATCAGACCGATCAGATTGCCGAGCGCTGCCGGCCCGAACTTGCCAATCGTGAAGGCCATGGCGCCGAAGGCTCCGATCGGGGCCGCTTTCATGATGATGGCGATTACGCCGAACACCGCGTGCGCGACGTCGTCAATCATGCCGCGCAGCCGCTCCCCGCGTTCTCCTAGCGCCATCAGAGAAAAACCGAACAGGATCGCGAACAGGAGCACCTGCAAAACATCGCCGCGAGCAAACGCGCCAACTATTGTATCGGGAATGATGTTGAGAACGAAATCGACGCTCTTGGAGGCTTCCGCTTGCTTGACGTAATTGGCGACCGCTGCAGCGTCCGGCTTGACTGCAAGGCCATGACCGATTTGGACCAGATTACCCATAATAAGGCCCAACAGCAGCGCAAAGCTGGAGACGATCTCGAAATAGACCAATGCCTTGACGCCGACGCGCCCGACTTTCTTTGCATCCTGAATGTGTGCGATGCCGGATGCGACGGTGCAGAAGATGATCGGCGCGATCACCATCTTGATGAGTTTGATGAATCCGTCACCGAGCGCCTTGACCCAATCGTTGGTCGCGACAGATGGCCACAGCCAACCGACCAAGGCGCCAACCACGATGGCGATCAACACCTGGACGTAGAGGATCTTATACCAAGTTTGCGACGCGCGCGCGGGCGCCGCGGTTGCCATGGTGGTCATGACGCTTCCTTCCCGAATATACTCGAATGCAAGCCGCCGCGTCGTTGAGAGGCGACAGCATCATGCGAGGCTCGTCGTTTTAGCCGTGTCCGATTGAAGACGATCCGAGAGGCGGCGCGTCATCCCAAAGGCAGGCGTTCAGTTACGTTATCTTTTTTCGCTAAGCAAGATATGCACCAGATGCCCGATCTGCGGCCAATCAAGTGTCCGCGGATAAACCGTCTCTCGCCGTTGGCTCTCGGTCCAGGTGCTCGGACCGCGGTTGCAAGCTCGAACATGACGTTGCAGCATAATGCGTATCTTTGGTCGGCTGGGCGTAGCGCGGGCACGTCTCGAGCTGGAAGTTTGGCGTGATCGGATGCCCCGACTGATGAGATTGATGCAACACTGCGTGAGATTGGTAAAATCGATAGTTTTGATCGTAGGCATTCACAGGATGGAAGTCTGGCACATCGAAGATCTAGAACCCGATTGCCGCAAATTCTGTGATGGAGGCGCTGCATTTTCGCTAGCGGCAAAGCATGTCCGTTCGCGGGGCATTTGTCTCCAGGTGAAGTGACCGCACAGCTCAGCAGAAGGCGGAGATCTGGCTGTGCGCACAAGAGCCCGCAGAGGTCGTCCAAGAAGAAGCAATCTTATGGCCCTTGAAGTCCTGCCGTCTGTTGCCGAGTTCAGCGGCAACGTGGCCCCTCAAGACGGGGTATCGTCGTCGCTGCTCGACCTCGCGGTTGGCCAGAATGGGAACACCGAACATGCTCGATAGCTCCCGCATGTAGGCGTACTACAGAGCCGAATCGTCGTTTGATGAGAATCTCCGAGCACGAGCGCATGCGGCGCGGCGCAAGATGAATGGGCGCGCTGATTCCGTCGTTTTTATCGGATTGTTCAAGCATTGCGCGATGCTTGAGCAACGCGCCTTCACGCCATCCATGCGCATCGGGGAAGGGGAGCCACTATCGTAAATCGCGCAGAGGCGCGCTTCGGCAAAATTGGCGGAGGCCATTCGGATCGCACGGACCAATGGCGCCTTCTGCTTGGGTGTTGAATGTCGCCCATCGACCCTTTGCTATCGCTTCGGGGAGCGCGCGTATGCACGATGTTGGCATCAATAAAGGTGCTGCCATTCGCGCTGCGTATTTCACCTGGAGCTATCAAGCTCGATCCGATCTCGGGCTATCGCGCGGTTGTTGCGCACGCTGGACGGTGCTGAGAGCCCCATCAGGCTAGGGACCCAGCAGATCGCCATATGAGGACAGCGCAGATTCTGGCGCGAGATGCCGTCGGGCATGCGCGCCGGCGAGGTCGAACTCAGCGGGTGCTGCCGTTTTGCCGCGCTCTAACCCAAGCTGATGCTTGGCTGGCGAGATCAATTTAGGACCCTTTTCTGTATACAAACTTTCCTGGGCCAGCCGCGCAATTGTGCATTTATGGCCACACTTCAGCCGAAGTTACTGGACATTGTATACATAAAGTGTCCAGAGTTGGGGTGATACATGAGCCGGTGCTTTCCGATGAATGTCTGGTACGCAGCCGCTTGGGATGCCGAGGTGAAGCAGGCCTTGTTGCCGCGCACGATCTGCGGCAGGCACGTGGTGATGTATCGGCGCACCAATGGCGAAGTGGTAGCGCTCGAGGACGCCTGTTGGCATCGACTAGTGCCTCTCTCAAAAGGCCGCCTTGAGGGCGACAGCGTTGTCTGCGGCTATCATGGTCTGAAATTCAACGCGCAGGGCCGCTGCACCTTCATGCCCTCGCAAGAAACGATCAACCCCTCCGCCTGTGTGCGTGCTTATCCCGTCGTCGAGCGCCATCGCTTCGTCTGGCTATGGATGGGTGATCCGGCGCTAGCCGACCCGGCCTTGGTGCCGGACATGCACTGGAACGATGATCCCGCTTGGGCCGGCGATGGTGATACCATTCATCTGAAATGCGATTATCGTCTGGTTATCGACAACCTCATGGACCTGACGCACGAAACTTTTGTGCACGGCGCCAGCATCGGCAACGACGCCATCGCGGAAGCGCCGTTTGACGTCACTCATGGGGAGAAGACCGCCACCGTGACGCGCTGGATGAAGGGGATTACCGCGCCGCCATTTTGGGCCAAGCAGTTGCAAAAACCTGGTCCGGTGGACCGCTGGCAAATCATTCGTTTCGAGGCTCCGTGCACGATCAATATCGACGTCGGCGTGGCGCCCACTGGAACCGGCGCGCCCGAAGGCAATCGCGCTGCCGGGGTCAATGGTCTTGTCCTCAACACGATCACGCCCGAAACGGAAACGAGCTGCCATTATTTCTGGGCATTTGTGCGCAACTATCGGTTAAACGAACAGCGCCTGACCACCGAGCTCCGCCAAGGTGTTTCTGGCATCTTCCGTGAGGACGAGGTCATCCTCGAGGCGCAGCAGCGCGCGATTGACGAAAATCCTGACCGCGCCTTTTACAATCTTAATATCGATGCGGGCGCGATGTGGGCCCGCCGCCTGGTAGAGCGGATGATCGACGCCGAGAAATCGCACAGTCGGCAGGCCGCGGAGTAGGGCATGGCCGAGCGCGAAAGCGATCGCTCCGTCTCACAAACTGTACGTGCCCAGCTCAGCTTGCGCGATCTGATCCTGTCCGGCGACTTGCGGCCGGGCGAGCGGATCTCCGAATTGCAGGCTGTTGAGACGACCGGCGCTTCGCGCACCCCGGTGCGAATGGCATTGGTCCGCCTGGAGGAGGAGGGACTTCTGGAAGCCATTCCTTCTGGCGGCTTCATGGTGAAGACGTTCTCCGAGCGAGATGTCATGGATTCGATTGAGCTGCGTGGCACGCTCGAAGGTCTCGCCGCTCGTTTTGCAGCCGAGCGCGGTGCTTCGTCGCGCGATCTCGAGCCCTTGAAACGATGCCTTGACGAGATCGACGGCGTGGTGCGGCAGGATCCAATCTCTGTGGACGCTTTCTCTTCCTACGTCGCGCTCAATGCGCGCCTTCACGCCATGTTGACTGAATTGTCGCGTAGCCCGCCCTTGATCCGGCAGGTGGATCGCGCCTCCGCGCTGCCCTTTGCCTCCCCAAGCGGCTTTGTGATGACCCAATCGACACTGCCGGATGCGCGCGACACGCTCATGATTGCGCAAGATCAACACCGCGTCGTGATCGACGCAATCGAAAACCGCGAAGGTGCGCGCGCTGAGGCGATCATGCGCGAGCATGCGCGAGTGGCGGCGCGCAATTTGCGCTTGGTGCTCCAGAACAAGACGCATTTTGACCTACTGCCGGGGCTGGCGCTTATCAGGATGGCAGGCGAGTAAAGGAATCTGCATGCGGTTCATTGAAAGCTGGATACCGGCAACCCTTGTCGCGACGCGCGATCTGACGCCTTCGATCCGCGAGTTGCTGATCAGACCGGAAAGCTTTGATGGCGCGACCTATCCGGTCGGCAGCCATATCAATGTCGCTGTCACTATCGATGGGCGCCCAGAGACGCGGTCTTACTCGCTGGTCGGCGAAGCCGACCGAGGCGGCTATCGTATCGCGGTGCGCCGCGCCGAGGACACCCGCGGCGGCTCGCGGTACATGTGGTCCCTTGCGCCGGGTGCGCGGCTGAGCATCACATTGCCTGCCTCGTTGCTGCAGATCGACTGGGCGCGCCGGCACTACTGCCTGATCGCGGGCGGCATCGGCATTACGCCACTGGTTGGGGCAGCTCAGGTGCTCGCCTGCCGCGATGCCGATTTCACGCTGCATTATGCTGTGCCCTGCCGCGAGCAGGCCGCCTATTTGGATGTCCTCGCCCCCTTGCTGAACGAGCGGCTTATTGTCCATGCAGCCGATGAGGGGCGCCGGCTCAATTTCGATAATCTGTTCGCCTCGCTGCCGCCTGACGCCTTGACCATGTTGTGCGGTCCGATGCGGATGCTCGATGCCGCGCGCCGGGCCTGGGATAGCGCAGGACGAACGGTGTCCGACCTGCGCTACGAAACCTTCGGGTCGAGCGGCTCGCTGCCGACTGAAGGATTTCGGGTTCGCTTTGTCGATCGGAACCTCGAAATCGAAATTCCGAGTGATCGCTCGCTGCTGGACGTACTCAATGAATCCGGTTGCGAGGTGATTGCGGATTGCCGGCGCGGCGAGTGTGGTGTTTGCGCCATCGACATCATCAAGATCGACGGTGAGCTTGATCATCGTGACGTCTTCTTCAGCGAGCCGCAGAAACGCGCGAACGAAAAGATCTGTGCATGTGTCTCCCGCGCCCGGGGCACTATCACGGTCGATATACGGCACCGCCCGGACGCTCTGTAGGTCGCTGCAAACCGTTTTCGGTGCCTCCCGGCACACTAGCTGCATGTCGCAAGGTTGTGCGCTCGTTTATCACGGTGCGCACATGATTACCGGATGAAGGCGTCGCTGCTTGGAGGCCCTTTGCGGCAATGTCCAGCAAGGCATGAATTCCGATACGCTTGCTACCAGCCGCGTCCATTATCGTAAATGGGACTGTGGCGGATTGTGCTTGCGCTCAGCCGCGCCCGCGCTCGAGCGAACTCTAAACGACCGGGGCAATTTTCGAAACAGAATCCACTTAAGGGTCGCGTCGAGTGATCATGAAGCGCCGTAAGATCCAATAGCAACCCTGAGGGCGTCAAACTCTGCCGCATCATTGTGCCGCCGCTGTCTGCTCGGGAACAAAGATGCCGGAAACCTGACAGAGCGCAAGATCCACTCCACAGCGAACTCGTCGGCTGTGCGTATTTTCTCGCGTTGAGCCTAGGTGCACCACATTGCGCAAGCGGCACAGGGATTGCTGGACGACGAGCGAGGAGCTGCCGCCGTCAAGATCGGTCGAAGCGGCCCCGTAACAGGAGTTTCCTATGAAGCTTGCGACGCTGCTCTTGCTTGCGAGAACGACGCGCGTCAATGTGGGGGCCGCCACGAAGTTCCGCACGACTAAGAGGCGCTGCGCGCCCCATGCCTCGGCGCGCCGGACGTGCAGGCGATCACTGCCCCGAGACGGCGACCGTCTCTCGCTGGGGGGCTGACGGCGATGGATGCGTTTTCGGCAGAGATTTGGCAATCCGTTGCGCTTACGGTCGAGCTCGCCAGCGTGACGACCATGATCCTCCTGGTGATTGGTGCGCCGCTCGCGTGGTGGCTAGCGCGTTCAAAGACTGCTCTGCGCGAGGCGGTGGCAGCGATCATCACGCTGCTGCTGGTGCTACCGCCGACGGCACTCGGTTTCTGCGTCCTCGTGCTGCTCGGCCCCAGCGGCCCCGGGCGGGCTTCTCGCTTCTTTCTGGGGCGAACGCTCGCTCGCCTTTACCTTCGCAGGAATCGTAGTCGGATCGGTGCTCTCGGCGTTGCCTTTGGTGGTGCAGCCAATCCGCAACGCCTTTGCTGCGATGGGCGACCCTCCGCTGGAAGCTGCGGCGCGGGTTTCTCCGTTGTATGCCTTCATTACCATCGGTTTGCCGCTGGCGCGATTGGAGTTTGTCAAAGCCGCTGTGATTGGTTTTGCTCATACGATCGGCACATTCGGCGTCGTGATGATGATCGGCGGCAATATTCCCGGGCGCACCAAGGTGTTGTCGGCCTACGTCATAGACTACGTCCAAGCATCACGCTGGCGCGAGGCGAGTGTGGTTGCGGGCGGTATGGTGATGTTCGCTTTTGCGGTCATCTTCACCTTAGCTCTCCTCGACAGACGCTGTTCCAGGAGAAGCACATGAGCGCAGGCACGCCAAGCCGGGTCGAGGGGCGTTCCGCTTGCCAGACCAGACATGCCAGAGCTGGAGCAGCGCAAGCCAGCTCCGTCTATTGGCGAGGATAGAATGAACAAGCTTGTTATGGCCGCAGTGGTTGCTGGAATCAGCTTCAACTCAGTGCATTCAGCGCCTCTGCCCGAGGCCATGGCCGATGACGTCGGAGTTTCTCAGCAACGCCTTGCCAAGCTAGACGAGTTCTTCGATCGTGAGATCGAAAGCAAGCGCGTGCCGGGCGCGGTGGTTGCAATCGCCCGAGACGGCAAGCTGATTCATTACAAGGCGTATGGCCAACTTGATCCTGCAAGAGGATCGTCGATGCGGCTCGATGCGATGTTCGCGCTTGCATCTATGACCAAGCCGATGGTGGCCGTTGCCGGGCTCACCCTCATGGAGCAAGGTCGCCTGCCTCTACAGGGCAAGCTTACGGATTATTACCCGGAATTCGCAAACATGAAGGTCGCGGTGCCACGGCCTGACGGTTCGTTAAAGTATCAAGCGCAGAGTTCTCCGATCTACATCCACGATCTTTATCGGCACACATCAGGTCTCACCTATGGCGCGCCTCCAGATAGTCCAGACCAAGTGGCGCGTCTCTACCCGGATTTTGCAGCCCCGCCGCTAAAGGGTGACAAGCAGGCATTCATCCAGGCCATTACCAAGTTGCCGCTAGCGCACCAACCGGGGACGGAATTCGAATACGGCTTCTCGACCGACGTGCTCGGAGCTGTTGTGGAACAGGTCAGCGGACAACGATTGGGCGACTATCTTGCCAGCAACCTGTGGAAGCCGATCGGGATGCAGGATGCCACTTTCCATTTGTCCACATCACAACGCGAGCGCCTCGCGCATCCGTTTCCAGACGACCCGCTGACTGGAAAGCCACAAAAGATCGAGCTCCTCGAAAGTCCGACAATGTTTGACTGCGGAGGAGCCTGCGCGTTTGCGACAGTCGGTGACTATGTGCGCTTCGGGCAAATGCTGCTAAACGGCGGGGAGCTCGATGGGCAGCGCATTCTCGGCCCGAAGACGGTGCGCCACATGATCTCCAACCACCTCGGGCCGGAGATCAAGAATAAGGTCGCCAATGTGGAGGCGCATCGTGCCGGCTTCGGCTTTGGACTCGGAGTGGCTGTGCGCATAAGCGAGGGTATCTCGGCGGTTCCGGGCAATCCAGGTGAGTTCACCTGGACCGGCGCTTACGGAACACAATTTTTCTGCGACCCGAAGGAGCGTCTGATCGTGGTGGTCGGAACGGCCGCGCCCGGAGAAATCCGCAAGTACTATCGCGAACAAGTCCAGTACATCGTCTATGCTGGAATAATTCGATAATTCGCCCGGCGTTGAAAGACCCCGACGACAGTTTTGCGTGGTTGGAAACCGGCGTTGCCGCTAGACACCGATGACTGAACTCAGCGCCGGAGCTGCTATCCTCGGCCGGATTGCGCCGGTGCTAGGAACGAACGTGACGCTTCCGGCATCGCGAAGAGACTCTCGCAGGCGAGTGCGGCGTCGTGATATGCTAAGAGAACCGCGGCTTGCCGTCGATTGACCCGCGCGATGCTCTCCTAGATGATCGCTTTAGAACATCCAGACCGTGGCGCCCGATCCCTTGGTAACGCCGTGCGGCAGCCACATTGAATGACAGACAGATCGGACCGATCCGCCTTGCAAATCAAAGCATGTGCGCTGCGCTGCGCGGCTCGGCATCGCGTTCTGTTCGGCGCTGGGCCGGCCACTTTGGCATGTTTCCGCAGTCGGACTATGACACGGATCGAACCCCATTTGGCCCGCAGAGAGCAAGTCTGATTGAGATGGACGGTGCCCGTCAACTGCACCAACTCGTTCAACAACCGGTATGCGCGCGCGTGTTCCGATCGTGCAAAAGCGGGTATGACGTCGTCGCCCTGGATTGGCAAAATCATTGTGCTGCTCTGTTGAAGTTCTCACATCGACGTTCAAAGCCCGACATCACTGGCGTGACAGGGCTCAACGGCGCGAGCCTGGGGTTTGCTGGCCGGCTCGCCGATAGGACAAGAGTCGAAAGGCTGGCTTGGCACCAAGTCAAGCGTTGCGCTCCGATGGCCTGTTTCTTGCTGCTGCGTCAGCAGTTCGTTACTGCCGACGACGACTCACATGGAAGGGTTCATGGGTGGGGCAACGGAGACGCTTTACAGCGTGATCAGACGTCAGGGCATCACGCGTCGTAGTTTCCACAAATTCTGCAGTTTGACGGCCGCAAGCTTGGGACTTGGTCCGCTTGCCGCAAGCACTATTGCCGACGCCCTGGAGACCAAGCCGCGCGTACCCGTGATCTGGCTGCACGGGCTCGAGTGCACCTGCTGCTCGGAAAGCTTCATCCGCTCGGCCCATCCGCTGATCAAAGACACGCTGCTGTCGATGATTTCGCTCGACTATGACGATACGATCATGGCGGCGGCTGGACACCAGGCTGAAGCCATCCTGGAGGAAGTCCGCGCCAAGTATAAAGGCAAGTATGTGCTTGCGGTCGAAGGTAATCCGCCGCTGAAGCAGGGGGGCATGTTCTGCATTGACGGCGGCAAGCCGTTCGTTGAAAAGCTCAGGTCGATGGCGGAAGAGTCGATGGCGATCATCGCTTGGGGCACGTGTGCGTCCTGGGGATGCGTCCAGGCGGCCAAGCCCAATCCGACTGGCGCTGCGCCGATCGATCAGGTGATCAAGAACAAGCCGATCATCAAGGTGCCCGGCTGTCCGCCTATCGCAGAGGTCATGAGCGGCTTGGTGACTTTCATCACCACGTTCGGAAAGCTTCCGGAGCTCGATCGCCAAGGGCGCCCAAAGATGTTTTATTCCGAGCGCATTCACGACAAATGCTATCGACGTTCCCATTTCGACGCCGGCCAATTTGTCGAAGAGTGGGACGATGAGTGCGCACGCAAGGGCTATTGCCTCTACAAGATGGGCTGCAAGGGGCCAACCACCTACAATGCCTGTTCGGCCCTTCGGTGGAACGGCGGTGTTTCATTTCCGATTCAATCCGGCCACGGCTGCCTCAGTTGCTCCGAAGACGGCTTTTGGGACAAGGGTTCATTTTACGACCGACTCACGACCATCAAGCAGTTCGGCATTGAGAAGAACGCCGATCAGATTGGTATGGCTGCTGCCGGGGTGGTTGGGCTGACCGTCGCCGCCCATGCGGCGGTCACCGCCGTGAAGCGGTTGACCAACAAGCCGGATCGCACAGCTCCACCAAAGTAAACGGAATTGAGAAGAGGGCGACGGTGGCCGGACAGATACCAAATGGGTTCAATCTCGATCGCTCCGGCAAGCGAATTGTCATCGATCCGTTGACGCGCATCGAAGGCCACCTGCGTGTCGAAGCCAATGTCGATTCCGACAACGTGATCCGCAATGCGGTTTCGAGCGGGACGATGTGGCGTGGCATCGAAGTCATCCTGCGCGGGCGCGATCCACGCGACGCCTGGGCGTTTACTGAGCGGATTTGCGGTGTCTGCACCGGCACCCATGCGCTGACCTCTGTGCGCGCGGTTGAGAATGCGTTAGGGATCACGATTCCGGAGAATGCCAATTCGATCCGAAACATCATGCAGCTGTGCTTGCTCGTGCATGATCATCTCGTGCACTTCTACCATCTGCATGCACTCGATTGGGTCGACGTGGTCTCCGCGCTCCAGGCCGCCCCCAAGTCGACCTCCGCGCTGGCGCAGTCCATCTCGCCGTGGCCGTTGTCGTCTCCTGGCTATTTTAAGGATCTGCAGATCAGGCTGACTAAATTCTTCGGATCAGGGCAATTAGGTCCCTTCAAGAACGGTTATTGGGGGCATCCGGCCTACAAGCTGCCGGCGGAGGCGAACCTGATAGCCCTGGCGCATTATCTGGAAGCGCTCGACTTCCAGAAGGAGATCGTCAAAATCCAGGCCGTCTATGGGGGCAAGAATCCGCATCCGAACTGGCTGGTCGGCGGCGTGCCCTGCGCGATCAACATCGACGGAACTGGTGCGGTGGGTGCGATCAACATGGAGCGCCTTAATCTCGTATCCTCGATCATCGACCGTTCGATCGAGTTTGTCGAGCAGGTCTATCTGCCCGACGTCGCAATGATCGGCTCGTTCTATAAGGATTGGCTCCATGGCGGCGGACTTTCAAGCAAAAGCGTAATGTCCTATGGCGACATCCTCGAAAACGCCAACGACTGTTCTTCGAACAATCTCAAGCTGCCGCGCGGCGTGATCCTTGATGGCAACCTCACGGAGATATTGCCGATCGACCATAGTGATCCGGAGCAGATCCAGGAGTTCGTCACGCATTCGTGGTATAAATACCCGCACGATTGCTGTGGACTGCATCCATGGGATGGCATCACCGAACCGAGTTTCGAGCTCGGGCCAAAAGTCAAGGGCAGTCAGACCGATATCAAGGAACTCGACGAAGGCGGCAAGTATTCGTGGATCAAAGCGCCGCGCTGGCGCGGCCACGCCGTCGAGGTCGGACCTTTGGCGCGATACATCATCGGTTATGCGCAGGGCAAAGCCGAGTTCAAGGAGCCGACCGACAGACTGCTCAAGGGACTGAATCTTCCCCTGACGGCGATGTTCTCGACGCTTGGCCGTACCGCGGCGCGGGCACTCGAATGCCAGTGGGCGGCGCATCAGCTCCGTTATTTCCAGGATAAGTTGGTCGTCCACATTAAGGCAGGCAATACGGCAACTGCCAATGTCACAAGATGGAAGCCGGAAAGTTGGCCCAAGGAGGCGATGGGCTACGGTTTCGCTGAGGCGCCGCGCGGTGCGCTTGGACACTGGATCAAGATCAAGGACACAAAGATCGACAACTATCAATGTGTCGTGCCGACGACATGGAACGGATCTCCTCGCGATCCCAAGGGCAATATTGGCGCCTTTGAAGCCTCGCTGATCGGCACCCCGTTGGCCGATCCGCTGCGACCCCTGGAGATCTTGCGTACGATCCATTCCTTTGATCCGTGCCTGGCGTGCTCGACCCATGTGATGAGTCTTGACGGCCAAGAAATGGCTTCAGTCAATGTTCGTTAGGGACATGCTGAACAAGGCTCGGCAGCCCCTCGCTGCCGTCGATGCGGCACCGACCGAGTGCAGCATCGGCCATCGCGGCGCCTACGTTTATGACGCGCCGGTGCGACTGTGGCACTGGGTCAATGCGGCGGCCATTCTGATGCTGGCCTTAACCGGCTATCTGATTGGAACGGGCACACCGGCGATGTCGGGACAAGCAAGCGGCAATTTCCTGTTCGGCTATATCCGATTTGCGCATTTCTCTGCGGGATATGTCCTCAGCGTCGGCTTTGTTCTGCGCATTTACTCGGCCCTGATTGGAAATCGACATGCCACGCAGATCTTTTGCGTTCCGCTCTGGCGCGGGTGCTTTTGGCGCGAGGTGCACCACGAGATTCGCCGGTACGGGTTCCTTGCAGTTGAGCCCGACAGACGCGTCGGGCACAACCCCCTGGCTCAGCTCGCAATGTTCCTTATGTTTACGCAAACGATCACGTTCATGATCATCACAGGCTTTGCACTTTATGGGCAGGGCGCCGGTAGCGACAGTTGGCAGGACAGGCTGTTCGGCTGGGTGTTTTCAATCTGGCCGAATAGCCAGGACGTCCATACCTGGCATCATCTCGGCCTGTGGGTGATCTTGGTCTTTGTGCTGGTTCACATCTACGCAGTGATCCGGGAGGACATCATGTCGCGCCGGAGCATCTCCTCCATGATTTCGGGTGAGCGCGAGTTTCGCGATTGAATGGCACGCGGTTACTAGTTCCGGAGAAAAAGCAACGGATCCTTGTGCTTGGCATCGGCAATATCCTGTGGGCCGATGAGGGGTTCGGCGTGCGGGCGGTAGAGGAGTTCCATCGCCGATATGTAGTCGCTGACAACGTCACCGTCCTTGATGGCGGCACGCAGGGGCTCTACCTCGTGAGTTATCTTGAGCAGGCCGATTGCCTGATCGTGTTCGACGCCATCGACTTTGCACTCCCACCCGGAGAGTTGAAGCTCATGCGGGATGCCGAGGTGCCAAAATTTGCTGGCGCCAAGAAGATAAGCCTACATCAGACCGGCTTTCAGGAGGTCTTGAGTGCGGCCGATCTGCTTGGCCGCTGCCCGCGAGACCTCGCTCTCATCGGGTGTCAGGCGCTGGACCTGGAGCACTGGGGCGGTCCGCTGACAGCTCAGGTGCGCTTCCAGATTGCGCCGGCGATCGAATTGGCTTGCAAACTCCTGGCGCAGTGGGGCTCGCCGGCCACACTGCGAACGGCGCCGCTGCCTGCATCAGAACGGCTGTTGGCGAACAATATCGACCATGCAAGTTATGAGATGGGAGCGCAGCCGATCTAGCGGCCCGCGATTGATCATGTGTCTTGGCTTACCAATGATGATTGTTGAGACGGACGACATCACGGCACTTTGTGAGTATCGCAACGAACAGCGGCGTGTCTCGGTCATGCTGCTCTACTGCGCCCCGGTCGGCGCCAGGGTGCTCGTTCATATCGACACCGCCGTGCGACTCTTGGATGAGGATGAAGCAAGACTGATCTCGGAAGCACTCGACGGGCTTGACGCCAGCCGTAACGGCCAGGACTGCGGCCCCTTCTTTGCGGACCTGGTCGGTCGTGAGCCGCAATTGCCCGAGCATCTACGTTAGCGGTTCTGCTGCGGATGTTGCGGTGACTACGCCTGCTCGCAAATCGATCAATCGCGCGCACCTTCCGCATGGAAAGGTCAATGCTTCGAGCGATGATTCCAGTCTCCCTCACAGCGCGACGATGATTGGCACGTGCCTTGCTACATCTCACCTAGCTCAAACCAAGGACTATCTGAAGGGAGTCTGATGAAGTTCCAGCCGGCGCGGCATGATCTCGCACCCTGTCCGTCCGAGGTGAAGAGCATCAGCGCGCATGCACGCCTGGCCACGCACGCTTCCGCGAGCGCGCCCGAAGTGCTGCTGGCGGTCGCTGCCGTGCATTCGCTCCGGGCCGTCCATGTCGCATTATCCCTTCCTGAATTGATCAAGGCTTTTCGGCATTGCGTGCAAAGCGCAGGTCCTACGCATGCGTTGGCTGGAAAGCTGGTCGGAAGACTCGGCCCGCGTCGTCGATCGACGCCAATTTTGTGCCATCGGCACGATACGCTCTGCCTGATCGGCAGGCGTCTGGACCGTTTGGTCAAGATCGGCCGCATCGTCGCACCGATCGTTTGGCTGTACGCGGGTAGCATTTGTGCCGGCTATGCCTCCCGATAGATCCAACGGGACATCGTATCATGAAGACAGCGGTCCGCGTCGTATCCGAGGACGCCGAGCAGGTGGTGAGCAAGTCTGCCACGGGCGCGGAAAGTCTCGATGTATTCCATAGCGGGCTGACGACTATGGAGGCGGTAGCCAAGCGCGCCCGGCGCGACGGCAACGAGCTTGCAAGGAACTATTCGAATGTCACGGTGCTGTTGTCGAATGTCGCCGCTGCCGCTCGCGGCCAGAGGCAGAGCACTCGGACGCAGCTGTACGGACTCGCCAATCTCAGCGAGCTCGAGCGCAAGCTGATTGGCGAGGTGCTCGGGGAGGGCGAGGTCGCCGGCGTGGTTGCGCTGCCGGATGGCTCGTTTGCGCAACTCCGGGAGGCGGTCCTTGCGGGAATCTGGCGCGTGCGTATCGGGGCCGAATCGGCGCACGAATATGTTGAGGTTGGGGCAATCCCGCAGATTGTGCAGCGCGCCGCAACTGAGTTGACGTCTGCCGACTTTCCGATCGGCGCGGTACCGGACGGCGCCATGAACGTGCTCGCGGTGCTTGCGGAAATACGCGAGCGGGCGCGTGTCTGGCGGTCGGGCATGCGGGCGCATGTTATCAATCTGACGTTGCTGCCGATGAGTGCTGTGGACATGGCGTTCCTGCAGCAAAGTTTGGGCAATGGTCCGGTCCAGCTCATCTTCCGCGGTTACGGCACATGCCGCGTGCAGGCGACCGGAGTGAGGAACGTCTGGTCGGTGCAGTACTTCAATTCTTTGGACGACGTCATCCTTGATACGGTGGAGGTCGGAGACGTGCCGATCGTTGCCTTGGCTGCTGACGAGGATTTCGAGGACTCTGCCGAGCGCCTGCAGGAAATTATGGAGGCGTACTTCACATGAAGAACTCAAAGAATGCTCGCAATCCGGTGGGACCTCGCAGACTGCGCGCGGACGGCTGCTGCCGACATGTTTTGCGTGGGCTAATGACGCAGCGGTGCATATGAGCTTCGCGGTCCGCAACAAAATCGATGTCTCGGTCTGGCTTGCTGCCGACGTAATTGCCGCGGTCGAGATCATGCCCCGAGGCCGGCCACCGCTGGCGCGGCTGTTCGTCGGCAAACCGGCCTCGTCGCTGCTCAAACAGATCCCGCGGCTCTTCGCATTGTGTGCCGTTGCGCAGCAAACGGCGCTGCTGTCTGCGATCGAGACGGCGCGCGACGAAGCGATCAGCCCCACGACAAGGCAGCATCGTGTTGCGCTGGTCGTTGCCGAGCGCATCGCGGAATTGCTGCGGGGTCTCTTGGTCGGACATCTTGCCCGGGACACCGCCAGTGCCGCGGCTATTCGCTCCGTGATGCAGGGAATGTCCGCACTTATCGGTAGCGGACAACCGGCCTGCGGGCCTGCTCGACGCGAAGCGACGGCAAGGATTGTGGCTGGGCTGGCCGCGATCGGCATGCCGAACGGAGATGGCGTGCCCAGGCCCTGCAGCCCATTGGCAATTCGCATAGCCGCGCTGGACGAGATCGACCTGAAATCGATCCGGATCGCGCACTCGTTCCTGTCCGTTGCCGACGACCGCAACATCATTGAACGGCTGCTCGGCGATGACCCGACATTTTGTCATTGTCCCGACCTTGGGGGGCGTGCGCCCGAGACGGGTCCATGGGCACGCCAAATGACGCGTGATCGGCTCTGGCTGGGTCGGTCGGGTGCGGTCGAGCGGCTGAAGGCCAGAATTGCAGAAATCGTTCGGCTCTGCGATTGGCTCAAGTCCGGCGCTCATATCGACTCAGCGGAGCCTGGGATCATCGAAAGCTACCGGTTGGGTTCGGGACGCGCCGCGACCGCGGTCGAATGCGCCAGGGGCAGGCTCTATCACGCGGTTGAGCTTGATCCTCAGGGCCAGATATGCCGCTTCGAATTTCTTGCTCCGACGGAATGGAATTTCCATAGGAGCGGACCGCTTGTCCGGAACCTGCAGGGCGTGGTGCTGAGGGCGAGACGGCATCAGAAAGCGGTTCGTGCGGTGATTGAATCGCTTGATCCCTGTGTCGGATTCACGCTCAGGTTTCGCAAAGTTGACGATGCATGAAGTGGCGATTTGTCTGGGCATCATCCAACTCGTCGAGGAGGAGATGCGTCAGCGATCCTTGTCGCGGGTGCGGAGCATCTGTCTGGAAATCGGGGCGCTCAGCCATGTCGCGCCTGATGCGATCAGGTCCTGCTTTGCTGTCGTTGCGACGCGAACGATTGCCGAGGGGGTAGCTCTTGAGATCCTCGAACTTCCGGGTATCGCCTGGTGCATGAGCTGTTCTAACAGTGTCGAAATTGCTCGCCGCGGTGACCCCTGTCCTTGCTGCGGCAGCTATCAGTTGCAAGTAACGGGCGGCGAGCAGATGCGAGTGAAAGAACTGGAGATCGATTGATGTGTACCGTTTGCGGTTGTAGCCAAGCGACGTCTTCGATCGAACTTGCCAGAGTTCGTGATCCGGAGAGCCAAGGCCGTTGCTATCCTCATAGGCAGGACGATGGCGAGCGCCATGACGCGCATTTTCACGGCGACGAGAGGGTGCAGCATTCGTCCCATGCCCGCCACAGTCATGATCACGAACATTATCAGAGTGATGGTCGGCAAGCGCTTCTGAGCTGCGGCGCCGGCCCAGCTGGATTGAAGGTCAAGGGCACGAGCCGCGAACGCGTCATTCGGGTCGAGCGTGACATCCTCGGCAAGAACAATGCGATCGCGGCCGACAACCGGACGCTCTTTGCGGCCGACGAGCTGCTGGTGTTTAATCTTATGTCGAGTCCCGGTGCGGGCAAAACCTCGCTGCTCGTCCGCGCCGTATCCGAGCTCAAGCTCAGCTATCCGACCGGAGTCATCGAGGGCGATCAGCAGACCTCAAACGATGCCGAACGCATTCGAGCGGCCGGCGTGCCAGCTATTCAAGTCAATACGGGTAAGGGGTGCCATCTCGATGCTGCAATGATTGGCGAGGCTTATCGCCGCTTGCCGCGGCTCACGCGCGGTATTCTCTTCATCGAGAACGTCGGTAACCTGGTCTGTCCCGCGGCCTTCGATCTTGGCGAGGCCTGCAAGATCGTTGTGTTGTCGATGACCGAAGGTGAAGACAAGCCGCTGAAATATCCCGATATGTTCGCGGCTTCTTCACTCATGGTGATCAACAAGATCGATCTGGCCTCACTGCTTGAGTGCGATCTGGACAAGACCGTTGGATATGCCAGACGCGCCAATCCAAAGATCGAAGTGCTTACGGTCTCGGCCCGTACCGGCGAGGGTTTTGGCGCGCTCTACGCTTGGATCGATAGACAGGTGGCCCACCAAAGGCAGGCCGTAGAGGACGCCAGGCGATGAGCGCCGCAACCATTTGCGACCGGACACGACTGCGCGTGCGCGTGAGCGGAGCGGTGCAAGGGGTCGGCTTTCGTCCTTACGTCTATGGCCTCGCTACGCGGTACGGATTGGCGGGATTTGTCGCCAACGGCCCGGAGGGCGTCACAATCGAAGTCGAAGGTGGCCGTGCGTCGGAATTTCTTGCCACATTGCCGCTCGAGGCGCCTCCATTGGCGCGCATCGACCACATCTGCGTTCAGGAGACAGCGGCGCTCGCGACAGAAAACTTTTCGATCGGCGCGAGCGAAGGCGGCAAATTGTCAACGCACATCATCGCCGACGCCGCGACCTGCGGGCAATGCCTCGGCGAGCTGTTCGATCCACAGAATCGCCATTACCTTTATCCCTTCATTAGCTGCTCCCATTGTGGTCCACGCTACACTATTGCCGGGCGGCTCCCATACGATCGCCACAACACGGTGATGAAGGCGTTCAGGCTGTGCGCCGCCTGCACGGCCGAATATGCGGATCCGGCGAGCCGCAGGTTTCATGCGGAGGCGATCGCGTGTCCAGAATGCGGCCCTCGGCTTAGCCATCGGATCAACGCCATTGTCGCTGCAATCGCGGCCGGTCAAGTCATAGCCATAAAGGGTCTCGGCGGCTACCAGCTCCTCTGCGATGCCCGTAACCAGGACGCTGTGCAGCGCCTGCGCAGCAGAAAGCAGCGCCGTCAGAAGCCGTTTGCAGTTATGCTCGGTTCCATAGAGTGCGTCAACGAGATCGCGGAAGCGAACGCTCTCGAGCTCGCGCTACTCGAATCCGCAGCGCGGCCCATTGTGCTTTTAACTTCGCGCAAATGTCTGGCGCCCGCCATAGCGCCCGGCTTGTCTCGCGTTGGCGTCATGTTGCCTGTAGCCCCGCAGCATCATCTGATCTTTCATGCGCTTCGCTCGACAGGAGCGTGGATTGCGGAACCAAGCCCGGTCATCGTCGTCACCAGTGCCAATCCTTGCGGCGAGCCGCTCCTGATCGACAACGCGCAGGCGCTGCGCCGACTCGAGGCGATTGCCGACCTTGTCGTGACCCATGATCGGGATATTGTGACGCGTGCTGATGACTCCGTGGTCGCAGTGGTAGCTGGCCGCTCCCAATTCATTCGTCGCGCTCGTGGCTATGCTCCCGAACCGATTCGGCTTGCGCAGTCTGTGCCGCCCGTGCTCGCCGTCGGCGGCGCGCTGAAATCGACCGTCACCATCACGCGAGACAACCAAGCGTTCGTCTCCCAACATATTGGCGACCTCAACACGCCCGAAGGCATCCGTGTGTTCGAGGAAACGATCCAGCACCTCACATCGATTCTTGACGTAGAGCCTGTCGTCATCGCTCATGATCTGCATCCCGACATGGCATCCACACGCTTTGCGCAAGCAAGCGGCCGCGGGCTGATTGCAGTCCAGCACCACCACGCGCACGCTGCCGCCGTGATCGCTGAACATGGTCATGCGGGACCGGCGCTTGCTCTGGTGCTCGACGGCCATGGCTTTGGCTCGGATAGCGGTAACTGGGGTGGCGAGCTATTGTTGTGCGAAGGCGCGATGTGCCGACGCATCGGGCATCTCGTGCCGCTGCCAATGCCTGGTGGTGATCGCGCAGCCCGTGAGCCGTGGCGCATGGCGAGCGCGATACTACACTGGCTCGGACGGGGTAACGAAATCGCGCCGCGCTTTGCAGCGCAACGGCAAGCTCGATGTATCTCGGCCTTGCTCGATCAGTCGGGCGGGGCCACCACGACCAGCGCAGGCCGGTTATTCGACGCGGTGGCGGCGCTCTTGGGGATTGTGAGTTGGCAGAGCTATGAAGGGGAAGCCGCGATCAAGCTCGAGGCGCTGGTGCGGCGGACTACGATTCTAGAGGCCGGGTGGACGATCGATGGTGGCGTGCTGTCGCTTCGTCCGATGTTTGCGCGGTTGATTGCAGACGACATTGACGCCGCGGGCGGAGCCGGCCTGTTTCATGGCACCTTTGCCGCCGCCTGCGTTGACTGGGTCATGCGCTCCGCGCGGACAACCGGCGTCAATACCGTCGTTCTGAGCGGCGGCTGCTTTCAGAACGCGATACTGATGGATGAAATCTGGCGCGGGTGCTGCGCTGCCGGCCTGACCCCGCTGGTGCCACAGCGGGTGCCGCCCAACGACGGTGGTTTGAGCCTTGGCCAAGCCTGGATTGCCGCTTTGCAGATTGCTGAACAGTCGTCCGCCAGCGAAGGGAGAGGCTGATATGTGTCTTTCGGTTCCGGCAAAGATCGTAAAAATTCTTCCTGACCACATGGCCGCCGTGTGCATCGATGGTGTTAGCCTGGAGATATCGGTTGCTCTTATCGACGAGCTCGACGTCGGTGATCACGTCCTTGTCCATGTTGGGTATGCGCTGGCCAAGATCGATCCGATAGAAGCCAAGCGCACGCTGGAGCTCCTGCAGGAGCTAGGCAGCACAGGGCAGGAACTCCGGCCATGAGATATACCGACGAATTTCGCGACAAGACCCTTGCGCAGGGGCTCGCCGCTGCGATTAGCGCCGAAGCCGATCGGCAAAAAGCCTATCGGTTCATGGAATTCTGCGGTGGACACACTCATGCCATATCACGCTATGGCCTTGAGGATCTGCTGCCCGCGAATGTGCGCATGATCCACGGGCCCGGTTGTCCGGTCTGTGTTCTACCTGCCAGCCGGATCGACATGGCGATTCGTCTCGTCGAGCGGCCGGAGGTCACCCTTTGCGTCTACGGCGATCTGATACGGGCGCCTGGCTCGCAAGGACAGTCCCTGTTGCGAGCCAAGGCGCTCGGCGCAGACATCCGGATGGTGTACTCGACGCTCGACGTTATCCGGATCGCCGAACAGGCGCCGAGCCGCGAGGTCGTGTTCTTTGCCATCGGATTTGAGACCACGACACCCCCGACGGCCGTGATGATCCGGATAGCCGAGAAGAAGCGGCTGAAGAGCCTTAGCGTGTTCTGCAACCACGTGCTTACACCCTCTGCGATGCAGAGCATTCTCGAGAACCCGAAGATCCGCAATATCGGCGGGGCTGCAATCGACGGTTTCGTCGGGCCTGCACATGTCAGCACGATCATCGGGACGCAGCCTTACGAGCTCCTGGCGGAACAATTCGGCAAGCCGATCGTGATCGCGGGATTTGAACCGCTCGACGTGATGCAGGCGATTCTGATGCTGGTGCGGCAGGTGAACGAAGACCGCTACGACGTGGAGAACCAATACAGCCGTGCAGTGAGGCGTGAAGGCAATCGGCGCGCCAAAGACGAGGTCTCGCAGGCATTCGAACCGCGTGAGCAGTTCGAATGGCGCGGGCTCGGTTTCGTACCAAATAGTGGACTGAAGCTGAAGCGGGCCTACGCGCGGTTCGACGCGGAGGCGCGTTTTGCGATGCACGAACTGCGGGTCGCCGACAATCCGGCGTGCGAGTGCTGCGCCATCCTGCGCGGCGCCAAGCGGCCAGTCGATTGCAAGCTGTTTGGAACCCTCTGCACGCCGGAAACTCCCATAGGATCCTGCATGGTCTCATCGGAAGGCGCCTGTGCGGCGTATTGGACATATGGCCGCGTTCGCGATGATCAGGTGAGGCGAACGTCATGAGCGTACAGGGCTATCAACGCAAGCTCGATCTCGAGAACGGACGCGTTGATCTTTCCCATGGGGCCGGGGGACGAGCCATGGCACAGCTGATCTCCAGCCTTTTTCACCGAGCCTTCGGTAATGAATGGCTTGCCCGCTGCAATGATCAATCGGCCTTTGACGTTGCGACGGGTAAAATGGTGATGACGACCGACGGTTATGTGGTTTCGCCGCTGTTCTTCCCTGGCGGCAATATCGGCTCACTCGCTGTGCACGGGACGATCAACGACGTCGTGATGTCCGGCGCGCGCCCTCTCTATCTGTCGGCCAGCTTCATCATTGAGGAGGGGTTCGCGCTGTCTGATCTGAAGGCGATTGCGGATTCGATGGGCGCGGCAGCGCGCGGCGCGGGCGTCTACATCATTGCGGGGGACACTAAGGTCGTCGAGCGCGGCAAGGCTGATGGTCTGTTTATCTCCACGACCGGAATCGGGGCTCTCGCCCATGGGTTCGATCTCTCCGCCGATAAGGCTATGGTCGGGGACCGTGTGTTGGTGTCCGGCAGCCTTGGCGACCATGGCGTGGCGATCATGTCAAAACGCCAGAACGTCGGGTTTCAAACCGAGATCGTGTCGGATTCCGCAGCGCTACATGACCTTGTCGCCGTTATGATTGCGGCTGGCGGCGCCGGCATCCGGGTGATGCGCGACCCCACGCGCGGCGGTCTTGCCGCAACCCTCAACGAAATTGCGCATCAATCGGGCCTTGGCTTCCGTCTACAGGAAGCAGCCATTCCGGTGAAGCCAGCGGTCGCGGCAACCTGCGAACTCCTTGGGCTTGATCCGATCCATGTCGCCAATGAGGGCAAGCTCGTTGCGATCGTCGCGCCCGATTTGGCCGATGCAGTGCTTGCAGCTATGAAGGCGCATCCGCTCGGACGCGATGCTGCTGATATTGGCGAGACGGTAGCTGACGATCACAAATTTGTGCAGATAGCGACCAGTTTCGGCGGCGGACGGATCGTCGATTGGTTGTCAGGCGAACAGTTGCCTCGGATTTGTTGAACAATCCACGCCCATTTGCGACGAGTATGAAGGCGTCAAGCGTGCGCATCTAGGAATCAGATTGATGATCAATGGTCATTTGGCCATCAGCGGTGGCAAACAATCCAGCCTCTGGGCAAATCCTGCCTCACTGGCAGACTACGTTGTTCGTTCTTTAACAAGGTCGGCAAGACTGGAATCGTTGTTAACTTTTCCGCGAGCCGAGAATCCGATTAAGCGCGTCATCTCCATCGCGGAGTACGACGGTTAAGCTTAGCGAGCACGGTCGCTCAACCCATTCGGCATCGAAAACCTGCACGGCTGGTCAAAGATCGCTGAATTCCTGCGCAATTTGGGCTGCTGCGTCGCAATATCGCTGCGCTCTTTCAATTAGAAAGGCGCACTAGGCAGGGAGTTTGCAAATGAAGGTCGGAGTTCCCAAGGAAATCAAGGCACACGAATATCGAGTGGGCCTGACCCCTGGAGCCGTCCGCGAATACGCGGCAGCAGGACACCGCGTAATGATCGAGACCAATGCCGGCGCTGGCATTGGCGCAACCGATGATGATTATCGCAGCGCTGGCGCAGCGATTCTGGATTCTGCAGTTGAGGTATTCGCATCGAGCGAAATGATTGTGAAGGTCAAGGAGCCTCAGCCGTCCGAATGGAGCCAGCTGCGGGAGGGCCAGATCCTGTTCACATATCTGCATCTGGCGCCGGACCCGGAGCAGGCCAAGGGGCTTCTAAAATCGGGATGCACCGCAATCGCCTATGAGACCGTGACTGATGGGCATGGTGGTCTTCCGCTGCTGGCTCCGATGAGCGAGGTCGCAGGCAGGCTCGCGGTCGAAGCGGCGGGTAGCGCCCTAAAGCGCAGTGCAGGCGGACGAGGGCTGTTGATCGGTGGCGTGCCCGGTGTTCAGCCGGCCCGCATTGTGGTGATCGGTGGTGGCGTCGTTGGTACGCACGCGGCACGGATGGCGGCCGGTCTGGGTGCAGAGGTGAGCATCATCGACCGCTCGATACCTCGGTTGCGCGAGTTGGATGAGCTATTCGAAGGGCGCGTTCGAACCAGGTTTTCGACCATCGAAGCTGTGGAGGAAGAGGTATTTGCGGCCGATGTTGTGATTGGTGCCGTGCTCGTTCCAGGTGCGAGTGCGCCGAAGCTGATCCGCCGGAGCATGCTGAGCTCGATGCGTAAGAGGGCCGTGCTCGTGGATGTCGCTATCGATCAGGGCGGCTGTTTTGAGACTTCGCACCCAACCACCCACGCCGATCCAACCTATGAAGTGGATGGCATCATTCATTATTGCGTGGCCAATATGCCCGGCGCCGTGCCGCTGACCTCGAGCCAGGCACTAAATAACGCCACGCTGCCGTTTGGCTTGGCTCTGGCTAATAAGGGTTTTTCCGCCGTGTTGGAAAATCCGCATTTGCGTGCAGGCCTCAACGTCCATCGAGGCCGGCTGACTTACAAGGCGGTGGCCGACAGTCTCGGGCTCCCGTTCTCACCGATCGAGCAGGCTGCAGCCTGATCCCAGAGGCCCCCTACGGGCGTTTCCTCCCTGACTTGGGCCACCCTCCGGGGTGGCTTTTTTTTTCGGCTCTATCAATCTGCTGGGGTCCGCTGAGATTTATTTGCGACGCCGAGCGCGACCGTAATCTGCGAGATTTGAACATTTGCGTGCGCCGGCTCGGCCAGGGGGCGCTCGATCACCAGAGCGGCTCTATTTGGCGCCATCTCGCGACGATTTTTCTGGTTGCGATATGGAGACGTTGCTTGAGCCGATGACGACGTCGCCCGATTGACATCGTGATGCCTTCGCTGCCGCTGTCCGGGTGAGCAGAACCATCACCAGAGGGCGATCTGCGATCCCCCGAGACGGTGGCACGGCTACAATCGATACCACTTCAAAAGCGCTCCGCCGCTACGTCAGGTCGAGCCGAGCTGCGTCTTATTGGCGAACTCCTTCACATGATCGCTGGCTATCGCGAAATCTCGACAATGCGCAAGCTATGAGATCAAGTAGCTGCGATGCCGATTGTAGGGTTTACGACACCCGGTCGAGGCGGCGGCTTGCGCTATCGAAAGTAGCCAAGACAAATCAAGCACAAGACTCCTTGGCATGAGACTTGAAGGCAAGGCGTAGTCCCGCACCTTTGCTTATGGAATCGTAGTGATGGCCTACAAAATAATCGCGTCACAATGCACGGTCTGTGGTGCGTGTGAGTACGAATGCCCTAACGCCGCGATCAGCCTGAAGAACGACATATATGTGATCAATCCGAGCCAGTGCACTCAATGTGAAGGGCATTTTGATGCGCCGCAATGCGCCGTCGTTTGTCCGGTGCCTGATACCTGTGTGCCGGCATAGATCGAGTAGCCGACGGGTGGCACTCCGGCGCAAAACATGATCGAAACCCTATCGAGGGCGGCTCCCCTTTGGGTCGGTCTCCTGGTCCTTTCCCAACCTGGCCTCGAGTCGGCCGTGACTTGCGCGATCCGCTCGGAGGAGAGGCGACGCAATCATCGCCGCCGAGAATCGTCCATGCGTGAACGGAGTGGGCAATGGTAGCTGTACAAGAGACGGTCGAGCGCGTCCGGCGCACCGACGTCGATCAGTATCGATATGGGTTTGAGACGCTGATCGAGTCCGACAAGGCCCCTAAGGGGCTGTCGGAAGACACCGTCCGCTTCATCTCCACAAAGAAGAACGAACTGGCCTGGATGCTGGAATGGCGCCTGGAGGCGTATCGCCGCTGGCTGACCATGACCGAGCCGACCTGGGCGCGCGTCAACTATCCGAAGATCGACTATCAGGACATCTACTATTACGCGGCGCCGAAGCCGAAGAAGACGCTGTCGTCGATCGACGAGATCGATCCGGAAATCCTCAAGACCTACGAGAAGCTCGGCATCCCCCTGCGCGAGGTCGCGATCCTGGAAGGCGTCGAGCCGCCGCCCGGCGGCGAGCAGACGCCGAACCGCAAGATCGCGGTCGACGCGGTGTTCGACTCGGTGTCGGTGGCGACCACCTTCCAGAAGGAGCTGAAGAAGGCCGGCGTGATCTTCATGCCGATCTCGGAGGCGATCCGCGAGCATCCCGAGCTAGTGCGGAAATATCTTGGCACCGTGGTGCCGACCTCGGACAACTATTTCGCGACGCTGAATTCGGCGGTGTTCTCCGACGGCTCGTTCGTCTATGTGCCGCCGGGCGTGCGCTGCCCGATGGAGCTGTCGACCTATTTCCGCATCAACGAGCGCAACACCGGCCAGTTCGAGCGTACGCTGATCATCGCCGACAAGGGTTCGTACGTTTCCTATCTCGAAGGCTGTACCGCGCCGCAACGCGACGAGAACCAGCTGCATGCCGCCGTGGTCGAGCTGGTTGCGCTCGACGACGCCGAGATCAAATATTCGACGGTGCAGAACTGGTACCCCGGAAATTCGGAAGGCAAGGGCGGCATCTACAATTTCGTCACCAAGCGTGGCGACTGTCGCGGCAAGAACTCGAAGATCTCCTGGACCCAGGTCGAGACCGGTTCGGCGATCACCTGGAAGTATCCGAGCTGCATCCTGCGCGGCGACAATTCGAGCGGCGAGTTCTACTCGATCGCGATCTCGAACGGTTTTCAGCAGGTCGATAGCGGCACCAAGATGATCCACCTCGGCAAGAACACGTCGAGCCGGATCATCTCCAAGGGCATCGCTGCCGGCAAGTCACAGAACACCTATCGCGGCCTCATCAGCGCCCATCGCAAGGCGACCGGCGCGCGCAACTACACCGCCTGCGACTCGCTCCTGATCGGCGACAAATGCGGCGCGCACACCGTGCCCTATGTCGAGGCCAAGAACTCCTCGGCGACGTTCGAGCACGAAGCGACGACGTCGAAGATTTCCGAGGACGTCCTGTTCTACTGCTTGCAAAGAGGCTTGAGCGAGCAACAGGCCATCGGCCTTGTCGTCAACGGTTTCGCGAAAGATGTCCTGCAAAAGCTTCCGATGGAGTTCGCAGTGGAGGCGCAGAAGCTGATCTCGATCTCTCTCGAGGGATCTGTCGGATAACCAAACGTCCCGCGAGCCCCCGAACGCGGCTCGCCGTTCCGGACGACGCATTTTGAGGGATCAGATCAAAAATGACGCTGCTCGAAATCCAAAATCTGCATGTTGGTGTCGACAGTCGTGAAATAATCCGCGGCCTCGATCTCATGGTCAATGCGGGCGAAGTGCACGCGATCATGGGGCCGAACGGCTCCGGCAAGTCGACGCTCTCCCACGTCATCGCCGGCAAACCGGGCTATGAAGTCACGGGCGGCCAGATCCTGTTCAGGGGCGAGGACCTCCTGGAGATGGAGCCCAACGAGCGCGCCGCCAAGGGCGTGTTTCTGGCGTTCCAGTACCCGGTCGAGATCCCCGGCGTCACCACCATGAACTTCCTGCGCACGGCGCTGAACGCCCAGCGCAAGGCGCGCGGCCGAGGGGAATTATCCACGCCCGAATTTCTGAAAAAGGTCCGTGAGGTGGCCGAGTCGCTCAACATTACCCGGGACATGCTCAAGCGCGGCGTCAATGTCGGCTTCTCGGGCGGCGAGAAGAAGCGCAACGAGATCCTGCAGATGGCGTTGTTCGAGCCGAGTCTATGCATACTGGACGAGATCGATTCCGGGCTGGATATCGACGCCCTGCGTATTGTCGCGAGCGGCATCAACGGCCTGCGTTCGCCGGAAAGGGCGATGATCGTGATCACCCACTATCAGCGGCTCCTTCATTACATCGTGCCCGATTATGTGCACGTGATGTCGAAAGGCCGCGTCGTGAAGAGCGGCGGCAAGGAACTCGCGCTGGAACTCGAGGCCTGTGGCTACGCCCAGTTCGAAACCGCGGCCTGACGGCTTTAGGGATTTCCCATGAAGCAAGTATTGGCCAAGGCCGATGCCGGGTGCGCAACGAGCAATTTTCTCGCAGCCGCGCTCGGACGGTTGCCTGGCGCGGGCATCGTCCCCCATATCCGTGCGAGGGCATTCGAAGCCTATGAGCGCGCCGGCCTGCCGCATCGGCGCATGGAGGCCTGGAGATACACGGATCTGCGTGCCCTGATCGGCGAGGTGTTGCCACTCGCTCCGCGACCGGATGCAGCGGCGTTGGCGCGCGCAAAGGCGTCGGCCAGGCGAGTGGCTGTCGATCAGGCGGTCAAATTGGTCTTGGTGGACGGCATATTCGCGCCTGAGCTATCGGATCTCGGCGAGCTGGAAAATGAGCTCCATGTGCAGTCACTGCGAGAGGCGTTGGAGAATTCGGCCACTGGCGCAATGGCCGGTTTGGTGCTTTCGACGACGGACGATGCGGTGATCTCGCTCAATGCGGCAATGGCCTCGGATGGTCTGGTAATTTCGATTGCCGAAGGCAACACGATCAGACGCCCTATTCAAATCGTTCAGGTCGCAACGGGATCGTCGGTGTCCGCTTTTACACGCTCATATCTGCAGCTCGAGAAAGGGGCGCATGCGACCGTGGTGCAAAGTTTCATCTCGGCCGAAGGCGCGAGCGGCTATCAGGCCAACGATGTCTTAATCGCCCTGGCTGGGGACGAGGCGAGCCTTTCGCATATTCGCATAGCGGCTGACGGCGCTGATGCGGTGAACATCTCGTCGGGGATCATCGCGGTCGGCACCAGAGCTAAGCTCGATCTCTTCAGCATGACGTGCAGGGGCTCCATCAATCGCTATCAGGGATTCGTGACGCTGGGTGGCGAGGGATCCAAGCTCTCTGCGAACGGGGTTAATCTCATCAAAGATAAACTGCACGCCGACACAACAATCGTGGTCGACCACGCCGTGCCGCATTGCACCAGTCGGCAGAACTTCCGCGCGGTCGTTGATGATTGCGGCCGCTCGGTGTTTCAGGGCCGAATCGTCGTTCGTCCCGTCGCCCAGAAGACCGACGCCAGCCTGTCGACGCGAGCGCTGCTCTTATCCGACCAGGCCGAGGCGAACAGTAAGCCGGAACTTGAAATCTCGGCCGACGACGTGACCTGCGGCCACGGAGCGACCTCAGGAGCGCTAGACGGCAATCTCGTATTCTATTTGCGCGCGCGGGGGCTGTCCGGGAAGGATGCGCAGATGTTGCTGATTAAAGCGTTCATCGGAGAGTCGATTGAGGAGATTTTCGCCGATAACCTGCGCGATTTTGTGACCGCGCAAGCTGAACACTGGCTGCAGGAACGGCAATGAGCGAACATCCCGCGGTCAGCAATGGTCGTTACGAGGTCGACCGTCTGCGTAGTGACTTTCCGGCGCTGGCCATGACCGTGTACGGCAAGCCGCTTGTCTACCTCGATAACGCTGCGTCCGCGCAAAAGCCAAATGTGGTACTTGACCGCATGATGCAGGTGTACTCCAGCGAATATGCCAACGTTCATCGTGGCTTGCACTATCTCGCCAATGCGGCGACCGAAGCGTATGAGGGCGCCCGTACCAAGGTAGCGCGGTTTGTGAACGCGCATTTGAACGAAGAGATTATCTTCACGCGCAGCGCCACCGAGGCGATCAATCTGGTCGCACAGACGTTTGGTCGTGAGCGCGTCAGCCCGGGTGATGAGATCGTTCTGTCAATTTTGGAACACCACTCCAACATTGTGCCATGGCATTTTCTTAGGGAACGGCTCGGTGCAGTGATCAAATGGGCACCAGTGGATGATGCCGGCAACTTCTTACTCGATGAATTTGAGCGACTGCTGACCTCGCGCACCAAGATGGTCGCAATCACACAGATGTCGAACGTGCTCGGCACGGTCTTGCCGGTGAAAGACCTGGTGAGGGTCGCGCATGCTCGTGGTATCCCGGTGCTGGTCGACGGCTCGCAAGCATGCGTCCATCTGAGCGTCGACGTCTGCGATATTGATTGCGATTTCTACGTCATGACCGGCCACAAACTCTATGGTCCGACCGGAATCGGCGTTCTTTACGGAAAATCCGAGCATCTGGCATCGATGACGCCCTTCAATGGCGGCGGCGAGATGATCCGCGAGGTCTCGCGTTCCGGCGTCATTTATGGGGATCCGCCGCACCGGTTCGAAGCGGGTACGCCGCCGATCGTCGAGGCGATCGGGTTGGGCGCAGCCGTGGATTACATCAATTCGATAGGCAAGGCGCAGATCCGCAAGCACGAGAGCGCACTGCTCGCTTACACGCAGGAGAAGCTCGAGGACATCAACTTCGTGCGCATGATCGGGACGCCGGCCGAGAAGGGGCCGATCATCTCGTTTGATGTGAAAGGTGCGCATGCGCACGATATTGCCACCGTCGTCGATCGCGCCGGTGTAGCGGTGCGGGCGGGGGCTCACTGCGCGATGCCGCTGCTCAAGCGCTTCGGCGCGCTGGCAACATGCCGTGCGTCCCTTGGACTTTACAACACCCGTGAAGAAATTGATGTGCTCGCGCGCGCACTTATCAAGGCACGCCAGCTATTGGCGTGATCGGCGGGCGTGCTGCGTCGAGGTGAGAGGGAGGCTGCATTGAGCTGCGAAGTAGAATGACGTCGTGCCCTGATCATCGTCATCGCAGTAGGTCAACACCTGAGGTCTCGGCAAGCAAAGTTCGCACTGGCAGGCCTGCTCGGCCAGGGCACCTTGCAGCCGTTTTTCCTTTGTGTCCGCCTTCGTCGAGCGCGGGGGCCGTAGTTCTAACGGCAGGTCGCGCCATGGCGCACCTGAACGCAGGACCCAAAAGATGCCATTAAGCACGCGACGGACATTTACGCGCTGAACGCCGCGCGGCTTGTTCGGCAGCATCGGTTTGATGGCGGTCCATTCGTAATCGCTGAGTTCGTGGCGCATGATTCGAGGCTCCGGTTTCGGAGCTTGAATCATGTCTCGGGCCGCGCCATCAACCGGCAACGCCCCGCGGCCGTACCGGTAACGATTTGCATATACTTCCGCTTTCGGCGGCATAGCGGACTTGGCCGGGCTTGCTAGTGGCTCGACCCGGTCGTCCATGATCGAAGTGGACATGACGTAGGATCGGCCTTCCAGAGTCTAGTCGCGCTGTCGTGAAAGTAATCGGAGCTTCGAGCGAAGGGCGACCCGCATTCACGTCAGGCCTTTTCGAAAACTCGCATGGCGATTCGGTCGATGCGCGATCCATAGTCGCGTATGGCCCTGAACGCGGTGTGTCGCTTCGCGCCCGGATCGTTGCCTCCACAAAGAGCTGTGCGAACAACCTGTCTAGCTCGCCAGAAGCTCACCTTGCGGACGATCTCCGCAGCTGAGACGTTTTGCGGACTTTAAAGGAAACCTATCGAAATCCACGGCACTGCAGCCACTATGACCGTGCCGAGGAGCAGAGCCAGCATGTACGCCAGGATCGGACCCATGCCTTCGTCGGGATGAATCCGGCTGATGGCGCACGCCGCATAGTAGCCGACGCCGAATGGCGGCGCGAAAAGTCCGATCCCCATCGCCAGAACGACGACCATGGCATAGTGGACCTCATGCACCCCCACCTGACGGGCAATGGGGAAAAGCAGCGGACCGAAGAGCACGATGGCAGGGATGCCTTCGAGCACGCTTCCCAGGACGACGAACGCAAGGATCGTGACGATCAGAAATATCGGCGCACCACCCGGCAAGGAGGTCATGAACTTCGCAAGTGATGCCGAGAAGCCCGATTGGGTCAAAGCCCAGGCCATCCCCGTCGCCGCACCGATGATGAAGAGGATCGCGCCGGAAAGAGCCGCAGTCTCAACCAAGATCGGATAGAGGCGACGCCAGTCGAACCGGCGATAGATAAAAAGCCCGGCCAATACGGAATAGACGATGCCAATCGTCGAGACCTCGGTGGCTGTTGCTACCCCCCCGACCACCGCAGCGCGGATCACAAATGGAAGGGCAATGGCGGGAATCGCGATCAGAAAAGAACGGCCGATTTCACGCCTGGTCGCCCGCTGAACGTGCGACAAATCCTCTCCACGGTACCGCCACCACACCACCGCGCACAGTCCGACCGCGAGCACGATCGCCGGCAATAACCCGCCCGTGAACAGGGCCGCGATCGACACGCCCGTCACCGATCCGATTGTGATCAACACCAATGATGGGGGGATCGTCTCGGTCTGAGCGCCGGTCGCCGCCAGGAGCGCGACGAGGTCACCACGCTTCGCGCCGCGTCTGGTCATTTCTGGGAAGAGCACAGGCGCTATTGCTGCCATATCGGCCGCCTTGGATCCCGAAATACCCGAGACCAGATACATCGCACCGACAAGCACATATTGGAGACCGCCTCGAACGTGGCCAAGCAGGCTGGCGAGGAAACCGACCATGGCGCGGGCCATGCCGGTCATTTCGATCAACAAGCCGAGGAACACGAACATCGGTACCGCAAGCAGGATGAGATGGCTCATGCCTTCGTCCATGCGACCGATAACGACCACGTCGGGTGTGCTGGTCGTCAGCGTTATGTAGCCGATGGTCGTAAGGCCGAACGCGAAGGCGATCGGCACCGCTGCGAAAACCATGGCGCCAACGATAAACACGAAGAAGATCAGCAGGTTCAGATTGCCGAGCGGTTTAAGGATTGGTGCGAGCAGCGCGAGAATCCCGATCAGCGTTCCCACCGCAGCGATTGCAGCCGCGAGGTGCTTCACATTGGCCGTGGCTGCCAGCCTCAGAGTGGCAACGACCAGCATCAAGCCGATGCCGACCGGCAGGGCGGCGGCGCGCCAAGTGTTGACTATTCCCAGAGCCGGAGTTGTGACGAAGACTTCGTCGGCCGCAAACTCGTAGGCGGGGCGAACTACCAGAAGTAAGAACGCGAACGAGGCAGCCGTCGCAAAGACGTCAAGGAACAACCTGGCTTCCGGGCGGATCATGCCAACGATGGCCGTCATCCGCATATGCTCGGCCCGCTGGAAGGCGACGACCGATCCCAGCATCGCCAGCCACAGAAACAGGATGCCGGCGAGCTCATCCGACCAGACAATCGGGGTATGGAGCACGTAGCGAGAGACGATGCCGACGAAGAGGACTGTCACCTCTGCGATGACCAGCAGTGCGGCAGGAATGGCGACGACGGGCTTCAGTGCCTTGTTCAGGTTCACAATGGCCTTGCGCCATCCGGAGGCAGGCTCAGGAAGAGCAAGTGTCGCCCCGTCCATGTGCACATGTTCCATGGCTCACCCCAACTTACCCGCGGCTTTCTCAAGTTGAACCCAGGCCTCCGCGCCGAATTTGGATTTCCAGTCGGCATAGAAGCTCGTCTTTGCCAGCGCCTGCCGGAAGGCGGATCGGTCGACGTCGAGGAATTGCATCCCCTTGGCTGTCAAGTCGGTGCGGAGGGATTCACTGAGCTTTGCGATGTCGGCTCGTTCATCGTTGGCCGAGCGATCGAGTTCGTTCGTCACGATCTCTTGCACGTCCTGCGGAAGCTTCTGGAACGCGCGCTTGTTGCCGAGGATCCAGTAATTGTCCCAGACGTGACCCGTCAGGCTGCAGGTCTTCTGCACCTCATACAGGCGCGCCGTTGCTATGATCGGAAGGGGATTTTCCTGACCGTCCACGACCTTGGTCTGGAGCGCGGAATAGACCTCGTTGAAGTTGATCGGCGCTGGTCCTGCCCCGAGCGCAAGAAACAGCGACGTCAGATTGGGTGCGGCAGGTACCCTGAGCTTGAAGCCCTTGAGGTCGTCCGGTGTCTTGATCTCACGGCCCGACGACGTGATGTGGCGGAAGCCATTGTCCCAAGGTTTGGACACCGCCATGATGGGCGTCTTGGCGATCTGCGCGCGGATGTAGGCGCCGAGTTCGCCGTCCATGGCCTTCCAGACGGCATCGTAGTTGGGGAAGAGGAAGCCGAGATTCACGATGCCGGCGGCGGGTACAAGGGTAGCGAGGATCAGAGAGGAGAGGTTGAAAAACTCGACGCTACCGTTGCGAACCTGCGTCAGCAGATCCGTATCCGAGCCAAGCTGGTTGGCGGGAAAGAGATTGATTTCCAAGCGCCCGCTAGTCGCTTCCTTGATGCGATCGGCGGCCTCCTTGGCCCGAGCATTCACCGGATGCGCGGGGTCCTGCCCGGTCGCGAGCTTGTAAGTGAACTCTGCGGCGGCGGCCGGGCGGCTGAGGACGGCGCACAACGGGACAGCCGCGCCGGCCAGGAGCAAATTGCGGCGGGTGATGGCAGTCGATTTGCGTTGGGTCATTGCTTCCTCCTTGTTGAGTATCGGTATGTTGATCGGCAGCAGCACGCTTCTGCAGCTCCGGCCGGTTCTCGGGCACCGGCCGTCAGGCAGCGGCCATCGTTCTCCGCGGCGACGCCCGCGTAGGCGATGCTTCCCTCAGTCGAAGTTGACGTATCTAGGTGCGCGCTTAGCGCAGCCACCCCTTGATCTGCCTTGCAACTTCCGCAGTCGAAATGCCGTAGCGATCGTGCAGCGTGGGAAGCGCCCCAGCGGCAAGGAACTCATCGGGTAACGCGATCTGGCGGAAGGCTGGATGGACGCCGGAGCGCATCAACAGCGCTGCAATCGCCTCTCCGAGCCCGCCGATGATGGTATGGTTCTCGGTGACCACGACGAGACGGCCGGGTTTTGCTGCTTCGCGCAGTATCGCTCCGTGGTCGAGCGGCTTGATTGTCGGTACATGCAGCACGGCTACGTCCACGCTATCACCGGCGAGTTCCTTTGCGGCTTCCAGCGCTCGCATGGTCATAATTCCAGAGGAGATGATCAGGACGTCCCGACCGTCCCGAATCAAGGATGCCCTGCCGAGCCTGAATTGATAGTTGTACTCGTCCAGGACGAGGGGCACCTGACCACGCAAGAGCCGCATATATACGGGCCCGTGATGCGCCGCGATGGCCGGAACGATCTGCTCGATCTCGTGAGCGTCGCAGGGGTCGATCACGGTCATATTCGGCATTGCGCGGAACAGCGCGAGGTCTTCCGCCGCCTGGTGGCTTGGGCCGTAGCCGGAAGTGAGACCTGGTAAGGCGCAGACGATCTTTACGTTGCGGTCTTCCTCTGCAATCGTCTGGTGGATGAAATCGTAGGCGCGCCGCGAGGCGAACACCGCATAAGTCGTAGCGAAGGGCATGAATCCTTCAGCCGCCATGCCCGAAGCCGCACCGTAGAGGAGCTGCTCCGCCATACCCATTTGATAGTAGCGGTCTGGAAACTGCTTCGCGAAAATATGCAGGTCCGTGTACTTGCCCAGATCGGCGGTGAGGCCCACCACCTCGGGGCAGCTCCGGGCCAATTCGACAAGCGCGTGACCGAACGGCGCTGGTTTCGTCTTTTGTCCCTCGGCGGCGATCGACGCGATCATCGCGGAGGTGGTGAGCCGCGGTTTCCCGGGCGTAGCTGAGGTAACCGACTTCATGACCTGTCTCCCGCATCAAGTTCTGCCAGCGCCAATTTCCATTCGTGCGCTTCGACCCGAATGAAGTGATTCTTTTCTCGCTGTTCGAGGAACGGAACTCCCTTGCCCATGAGAGTGTCGGCGATGATGATCCTCGGTTGCGGCTCGGGGTGCGAAATCGTCGCGTCGAATGCTGCCACGACGGCGTCCAGGTCATTGCCGTCGACGCGGCGTACGAACCAGCCGAAGGCCTCGAGCTTGTCGACCAACGGCTCGAACCCCATCATCTGTTTCGAAGGGCCATCGGCCTGCTGGTTGTTGACGTCAATGATCGCGATCAAATTGTCGAGCTTGTGGTGTGCAGCCGACATCATCGCTTCCCACTTCGAACCCTCGTTGAGCTCTCCGTCCGAGAACAGCGTGAAAACGCGGCTCTTGGAGCCCTTGCGCTTCAACCCGAGCCCCATGCCGACCGCGATGCTCAGTCCGAGCCCCAGGGACCCGCCGGATATTTCCATACCGGGCGTGTAGGAGGCCATGCCTGACATCGGCAGGCGGCTTTCGTCGAAACCATACGTCTCGAGTTCGACTGCGGGGATAATGCCGGCCTCGATCAGTGCGGCATAAAGGGCGATCGCGTAGTGACCGTTGGAAAGGAGGAAACGATCGCGATCTTCCCAGGTGGGCTCCTCGGGCCGGTAACGCATCGCGTGAAAATATGCGACCGCCAACACGTCGGAAATATCGAGCGCCTGCGCGATATAGCCTTGGCCTTGAACTTCGCCCATACGCAGGGCGTTGCGGCGAATGTTGCGCGCACGCTGCGAAAGGCTGGGCGTGTTGACAAGTAAACTCGTGGACATCCATCTCTCCATCGCTGCTCTTAGTGAATGAGCATCCCGCCGTTGACGTCGATCACGGAGCCGGTGACGTATGCCGAGAGGTCCGATGCAAGAAATGTGTAGATACCGGCAACGTCCTTGGCCTCCCCGAACCGTCCGAGCGGAATGCCTTCCAGGACCTTCGCTTTCATCTCGTCGTTGAGCTTGCCAGAGGTGATGTCGGTGCCTATCAATCCCGGCGTGACGCAGTTGACGCGGATACCATCGGCGCCAAATTCCCGAGCCATCGCCTTGGCGAGCCCAAGGACCCCGGCCTTCGCCGCCGAGTAGTGCGGACCACCGAAAATGCCGCCGCCGCGCTGGGCCGATACCGACGACATGCATGCAATCGATCCCGATTTTTGCTTGCGCATATGCGGGATCACTGCCTGGGACAGGAACAGAATGCCCTTCAGGTTGACGTCCTGGATACGGTCCCAGTCGGCCGGCGTGATGTCGAGGAATTTGACCGGCTGTGTGATGCCGGCATTGTTGATCAGGATATCGATTTGGCCGAAAGCGTCAGCGACAGCTTCGACTGCCTTCTGACACGAAGCCTGGTCGGCGACGTCGCAAGCAATTCCGATATGAGCGTCGCCGAGGCCTTGCGCGGCGGCCTGTGCGGCGGTCCCATCGATGTCGAGGATGGCGACCCGCGCGCCCTCTTCGGCAAATCGCCTGGCGGTTGCGAGGCCAATCCCACGAGGCGAGGCCGCCCCCGTGATGATCGCCGTTTTGCCGCGAAGCAGCATTCGAATCCTCCCTGTCCCTGTCGTTTTGGACGCCGCGGTAGGCAGCCGGTCCTCTTGCCCCATTGCTAGAGCCGAGGGGCCGGCCGGGACAAACGCGCAGTTGTCTTGGATGTGTGAATCTGGTTCACTTATGGGTATGCTGCTGTCGAGCATCCCGATCTCCGCTATCCGGGCCTTCGAAGCGGCTGCGCGCACTGGCTCCTTCAGCGATGCGGCCGACGAGTTGCATTTGACGCCGAGCGCCGTCAGCCACGCGATCCGCAAGCTGGAAAGCACCCTGAGCACCGTTCTGTTCGAGCGGAGTGCTCGTTCCGTCCGTCTAACGCCCGCTGGCGAGAACCTGATGCGCCACGCCGGTGCGGCCTTCGACAATTTGCGGCGCGGGATCGAAGAAGTCGCAGGTCGCGGGCCGCAGCTCCTGAGGGTGCATTGTGCCCCAAGTTTCGCAGCGCAATGGCTGGCCCCGCGCCTGACCAAATTTCTCGCGGCCGAACCGAAACTGGAGGTTCGGCTCGCCGCCAATACGGAGTACGCCCGCTTCACGAACGACGATTTCGATCTGGACATCGTCTACGGTTCACCTCGCGGTGAGGGCCTCGAAGTGATCCCGCTTGGTGAGGAAACCGTCACCCCTCTGTGTGCTCCTCAAATCGCGAAGAAAATCCGCCAGCCAAAGGATTTGTTGAGCCAAGTTCTTATTCGCTCCGACGTGAAGCAGGTTCAATGGTATCAATGGTTCGCCGCGAACGGGCTCGAACCTCCAGCGATCCATGGAATGCGATTCGACCGCAGCTTCCTCGCAATAGCCATGGCTTGCGGCGGGGTTGGCGTGACGTTGGAATCAACTCGGTTGGCTGAAAGTGAGATAGAATCGGGGCGCCTGATAGCGCCCCTGGCTGGCCGCTCCACCGACATCCGCTACGTTGGTCATCATCTAGTGTTCCCGCGCGCTGGCCGTCAGCGCCGCGCTTTGCAGACCTTCGTGGAATGGATCAGGTCTGAAATTGCGCCAAGTTTATAGCGAAGCGTGAGCCGGAGCTGACGTCCGCTCTGACCCTTCGCGTTATTTCGTCGCGCTGCGGAATTTGGTCGCTATCGGGCCATAGCGGATTCTGGCAAGCCGTCCGCCCGGCAGATTTATGGGGTCACGTCTAGAACGAAAAGACGCGCTGATAGCTGCGCGGGGCCATTTCGCGCATAGCTCGTCCTTGTTCCATTTCGAACAGGTCAAACCAAGAAGTCTGCGAGCAAAGCGCGATGTCGCGTTCGCAACAACGGCGTTGCCCCCCGCGCGAGACGCGCTAACTGCCGTTAATCGTTATGGGTTTTGTGTTCACGAGGCGCTGGCATGCTGGTTGCAAAAGTCCGGGTCAGAAGCCGCTCTTGCAACAGCTAACCTTGAGGACATCAGATGAGTCTCGCCACGACCCAGAGTATCGCAGATATCAGGGCTCGCAACAAACAGCTGATCGAGGAGGTGCTGAAAGTCTATCCGGAGAAAACCGCGAAAAGGCGTGCCAAGCACCTCAACGTTCACCAGGCCGGCAAGTCCGACTGCGGGGTGAAGTCCAACATCAAATCCATACCCGGCGTGATGACGATCCGAGGCTGCGCCTATGCGGGATCCAAGGGCGTGGTTTGGGGACCGATCAAGGACATGGTCCATATCAGCCATGGTCCTGTTGGCTGTGGTCAGTATTCGTGGGGATCGCGCCGCAACTATTACGTTGGTACGACGGGGATCGATAGCTTCGTGACCCTGCAATTCACCTCCGACTTCCAGGAAAAGGATATCGTATTCGGTGGTGACAAGAAACTGGTCAAAGTTCTTGACGAAATCCAGGAGCTGTTTCCCCTCAACAACGGCATCACCATCCAATCGGAATGCCCGATCGGACTGATCGGCGACGATATCGAAGCTGTCTCAAGAACTAAATCCAAGGAGTATGGAGGCAAGACTATCGTGCCGGTCCGCTGCGAGGGTTTTCGTGGCGTGTCGCAGTCACTAGGTCACCACATCGCCAACGACGCGGTACGTGACTGGATCTTCGACAAGCTCGAGCCCGACGGCGCACCAAAGTTCGAGCCGACGCCTTACGATGTTGCGATCATCGGCGACTACAATATCGGCGGCGATGCCTGGTCATCGCGAATTCTGCTGGAGGAAATGGGCCTGCGGGTGATCGCGCAGTGGTCCGGGGACGGTTCCCTCGCTGAACTCGAGGCAACTCCGAAAGCTAAGCTCAACCTTCTACATTGCTACCGTTCAATGAACTACATCTCCCGTCACATGGAAGAGAAATTCGGCATCCCCTGGTGCGAATACAACTTCTTCGGACCTTCAAAGATCGCAGAATCGCTGCGGAAGATTGCGGCCTATTTCGACGACAAGATCAAGGAAGGGGCCGAGCGGGTGATTGAAAAGTACCAGCCGCTGGTGAACGCGGTGATTGCGAAGTATCGCCCGCGCCTGGAGGGCCGAACGGTCATGCTGTATGTCGGCGGGCTTCGTCCGCGTCATGTGATTGGCGCCTACGAAGACCTCGGGATGGAAGTCGTGGGCACCGGATACGAGTTTGGCCACAACGACGATTATCAGCGCACCGCTCAGAACTACGTAAAGGACAGCACGCTGATTTATGACGACGTCAATGGCTACGAGTTCGAGCGCTTCGTCGAAAAGCTCCAGCCTGACCTCATCGGCTCGGGCATCAAGGAAAAATATGTGTTCCAGAAGATGGGGGTGCCGTTCCGGCAGATGCATTCCTGGGACTATTCGGGTCCATATCACGGCTATGACGGCTTTGCGATCTTTGCGCGCGACATGGACATGGCTGTCAACTCGCCTGTCTGGAAAAAGACGAAGGCGCCCTGGAAGGAACTGCCGAGGGCCAAGCTCTTGGCTGCAGAATAGGGCAACAAGTCACGCTCTCAGCGGAGAGCGGGGCGGTCAATTTCGATAGTAAAAGGATCTCAATAATGGCGCAAAGTGCCGAGCACGTGCTCGATCATCTCGAACTATTCCGCGGTCCAGAATACCAGCAGATGCTGGACAAGAAGAAGATGTTCGAGGATCCCCGCGAGCCCGCCGAAGTCGAGCGTATCAAGGAATGGACGAAAACGCCGGAGTACCGCGAGAAGAATTTTGCGCGGGAGGCGCTAACGATAAACCCGGCCAAGGCCTGCCAGCCGCTTGGCGCCGTATTCGCCTCCGTCGGCTTTGAAGGCACGCTGCCCTTCGTTCACGGCTCGCAAGGCTGCGTGGCCTACTATCGCAGCCATCTGTCGCGACACTTCAAAGAGCCGAGCTCCTGCGTCTCTTCGTCGATGACGGAGGACGCTGCTGTATTCGGTGGCCTGAACAACATGATCGACGGGCTCGCCAACAGCTACAACATGTACAAACCTAAGATGATTGCGGTCTCCACGACCTGCATGGCTGAGGTGATCGGCGATGACCTGAACGCCTTCATCAAGACGTCCAAGGAGAAGGGCTCGGTTCCGGCGGAGTTCGACGTGCCATTCGCCCACACGCCCGCCTTCGTCGGCAGCCACGTCACCGGCTACGACAACGCGCTCAAGGGCATCTTGGAGCATTTTTGGGACGGCAAGGCCGGAACGGTGCCGAAGCTGGAGCGCAGGCCGAACCAGGCCATCAACATCATCGGCGGTTTCGATGGCTATACGGTCGGAAACCTTCGAGAGATCAAGCGCATCCTGGAACTGATGGGAATCCAGCACACCATACTCGCCGACAACTCCGAAGTCTTCGACACCCCGACAGATGGCGAGTTCCGGATGTATGACGGTGGCACCACGCTGGAAGACGCAGCCAACGCCGTTCACGCCAAGGCGACAATCTCCATGCAGGAGTGGTGTACGGAGAAAACGTTGCAATTCGTGGCCGAGCATGGGCAGGATGTCGTGTCCTTCAACTACCCGATTGGCATATCCGCAACTGATGACTTGCTGGTGGCGTTATCGCGGATCGGCGGCAAGGACATTCCGGAGCAACTCGCACGAGAGCGTGGCCGCTTGGTCGACGCCATCGCCGATTCCAGTGCGCATATCCATGGCAAGAAGTTCGCGATCTATGGTGATCCGGATCTCTGCTACGGGGTAGCTGCTTTTCTGCTCGAACTGGGCGCCGAGCCAACCCATGTGCTTTCCACCAACGGCAACAAGGCATGGCAGACAAAAATGGCGGCGCTGCTTGCAAGCTCGCCGTTTGGGCAGGGCTGCCAAGTCTACCCTGGGCGGGACCTCTGGCACATGCGCTCGCTCCTATTTACCGAGCCGGTCGATTTTCTGATTGGCAACACGTACGGCAAGTACCTCGAGCGCGACACTGGAACGCCACTGATCCGAATTGGCTTTCCAGTCTTTGATCGGCATCACCATCACCGCTCGCCCGTTTGGGGTTATCAGGGTGGCCTGAATGTGCTGGTCAAGATCCTCGACAAGATCTTCGACGAAATCGACAAGAAGACCAACCTTCTTGGCAAAACCGACTACAGCTTCGACATCATTCGCTGATGACGAACGGTGCGCGTGCCATCGCCAAACCCGGCGATGGCACAAACGCACGGCGGTTAATCCTTCAATTAGTTTGCTGAGGGGAAAGCGGATGAGTTCGCTAGCGGCCACGGTCCAGAATATCTTCGACGAGCCGGGCTGCGCCAAGAATGGCAGTAAGTCGAAGGCTGATCGCAGGAAGGGCTGCACCAGGCAACTGCAGCCGGGCAGTGCTGCGGGCGGCTGCGCCTTCGACGGTGCCAAGATCGCGCTGCAGCCGTTTACCGATGTCGCTCACTTGGTGCACGGTCCGATTGCGTGCGAAGGCAACTCCTGGGACAATCGCGGCTCGGCGTCGTCTGGCTCAAATCTGTGGCGGACCGCATTCACAACCGATCTGAACGAAACCGATATCGTATTCGGAGGCGAGCAGCGGCTGTGCAAGGCAATCACAGAAATCATCAATAAGTGGGACCCTCCCGCGATCTTCGTCTATCAGACTTGCATCCCGGCGATGATCGGCGACGATATCGATGCGGTTTGCAAGGCTGCGTCTCAAAGGTTCGGAAAACCAGTTATCCCGGTCAATTCCCCAGGGTTCGTTGGCTCCAAGAACCTGGGTAACAAGCTCGCCGGCGAGGCCCTGCTCGAACATGTCATCGGAACGCAGGAGCCGGACTACATAACGCCGTACGACATCAACCTGATCGGAGAATACAACCTTTCAGGAGAGCTCTGGCAAGTGAAGCCATTGCTGGACGAGCTCGGAGTCCGGATTCTCTCCTGCATCTCTGGCGACGGAAAGTATCGCGAGGTCGCTTCTTCTCATCGCGCGCGGGCGGCGATGTTGGTCTGCTCAAAATCTATGATCAACGTCGCACGCAAAATGAAGGAGCGCTACGGGATCCCGTTCTTCGAGGGGTCGTTCTACGGTATCCAGGATTCGAGTGATTCGCTTCGCCAGATCGCCCGCTTATTGGTCGAGCGCGGCGCCCCCGAAGAGTTGCTCGGGCGCACTGATGCGGTGATCGCGCGCGAGGAAACGCGCGCCTGGGCTGCCATCGAACCGTACAAGCCACGATTCAAAGGCAAGAAGGTCTTGTTGATTACCGGCGGCGTCAAGTCATGGTCGGTCGTGGCGGCACTGCAGGAAGCCGGTCTCGAATTGGTCGGAACCAGCGTGAAGAAATCGACGAGGGAGGACAAGGAACGCATCAAGGAGCTGATGGGGCAGGATGCCCACATGATCGAGGAGATGACGCCGCGCGAAATGTACAGAATGTTGAAAGAAGCGGAAGCGGACATCATGCTGTCGGGCGGCAAATCGCAGTTTGTCGCATTGAAGGCGGCGATGCCCTGGATCGATATCAACCAGGAGCGGTGCCATGCCTATCTGGGCTATCTTGGAATGGTCAAATTGGTGGAGGAGATCGACAAGTCGCTCTCCAATCCGATGTGGGAGCAGCTGCGTCGACCTGCGCCATGGCAGGTCTTGGCGAAGGCGATGGTGCAGATGCGATCACCGCTGGCCGAGATCGCTTGCGATCCTGCGCTCGGCGAAACGGCGCGCCGAACCAAGGAGATCTGCTGCTGCAACAAGGTCGATCTCGGAACAATCGAGGATGCAATCACCGCGCATGGCTTGATCAGCGTGGAAGCTGTCAGAGAGCACACCAATGCGGTCGGCGGCTGCTGCAACAGACGCATCGAGGGAATCTTGGCGGCCTCACCATCTGCCCTGCCACAGGCCGCAGAATAAGGACCTGTTATGGCCCTCGTCAAAGCGTCTACTAAGTCTTGTGCGGTCAATCCGCTGAAGATGAGCCAGCCGATCGGTGGAGCCTTCGCCTTTATGGGGTTGCGTGGGGCTATGCCGCTTCTGCACGGTTCGCAAGGCTGTACATCCTTCGGGCTCACGCTCTTCGTGCGCCATTTCAAGGAAGCAGTGCCGCTGCAAACCACCGCTATGAGCGAGGTCGCAACCGTGCTCGGTGGCTACGAGAATCTCGAGCAGGCGATACTCAATATCCACAGCCGAGCCAAGCCAAAGATCGTGGGGATCTGCTCGACCGGGGTTACAGAGACCAATGGCGACGATGTCGATGCCTACCTCAAGCTGATCCGGGACAAGCATCCGCAACTTGCAAAATTGCCGCTGGTCTATGTCTCGACACCAGATTTCAAGGGAGCGTTCCAGGACGGCTGGGAGAAGGCTGTGGCGCGCATTGTGGAGGCGTTGGTCGAGGGGCCGGGCGTAAGTGGACTGCGCGACCCGTCCAAGGTGAATGTTCTTCCAGGATGCCACCTTACCCCCGGTGATCTAGACGAACTCCGGGCCATCCTGGAGGATTTCGGCTTGCGGCCGTCCTTTTTGCCTGATCTGGCAGGCTCGCTTGATGGGCATATCCCCGATGAGTTTACGCCGACAACCATAGGCGGCATCGGCATCGACGAAATTGCGAGCATGGGACGCGCTCAATGGACGATCGCAATTGGCGCACAGATGCGACGCGCGGCGGAGGTCCTGCAGGGCAAGGCCGGCGTGCCATTTCGCCTGTTCGAACGGCTTTGCGGTCTCGATCCCAACGACGAATTTATCACCTTTTTGAGCGAGATCAGTGGCCGGCCCGTACCGGTGAAATATCGGCGTCAGCGTGGCCAGCTCACCGATGCAATGCTGGACGCGCACTTCCATATTGGTGGTCGCAGAGTTGCGATCGCCGCCGAGCCAGACCTCCTGTTCGACCTATCCAGTATGCTGCATGACATGGGTGCGCAGGTGACCGCAGCAGTGACAACGACGCAGTCGGTCGTTATTGAGCGAGTCAAGGCCGAGGAGGTCCTCATTGGCGACCTCGAGGACCTCGAAGAACTCGCCGGAACCAAGCAATGCGACCTACTGGTCACGCATTCGCATGGCAGGCAAGCGGCGGCTCGGCTGAAAATCCCGTTCTATCGCGCGGGTTTTCCGATGTTCGATCGGCTTGGTGCAGGACACCAGCTATCCGTCGGCTACCGTGGTACGCGCGATATGATCTTCGATATCGCCAATCTCGTGATTGCTGACCGCGAGGAGAACCATCAGCCTACGCCCGATAGCTGGCGGGTTCCGGCCGCACTACCACGACGAGCCGGCCACAGCTCGCCTGGCACAGCTGAGAGGTCGATTGCATGAAGGTCGCCTTCGCTACGCAAGATCTCAGACGGGTCGATGCACATTTTGGATGGGCAAAGAACATCGCAATCTATGATGTCACGCCGGGCGGGCACGTCTTTCTTAAAGCAATTGAGTTCGAGGGCGATCTCAAGGAAGACGGCAACGACGATAAGTTGGCGCCGAAGATCGAGGCAATCAAGGATTGCGCAATTTTGTACGTCGCCGCCATCGGCGGTGCTGCTGCCGCGCGGGTGGTAGCCAACAAGATCCATCCTATCAAGGTGAGCAAGCCGGAAAGCATCCTGGTGCTGCTTGAAAAGCTTCAGGACGTACTGAAGGGAACGCCACCTCCCTGGCTGCGCAAGGCAATGGCCAAGGACCAGCGCCGCGCGTTTGAGTTCGACGAATGAGGTGAGATGACCGAAGAAATAGTGCGGCAGGGTAGCGGCATCGACGCGCCGTTCCTCATGGAGCTGATCAAGATTTGGCGCGCTCAGGATGCCAACGGCGCCTGGACGAAGAAGAGCGATCTCGACCTGCTCGAACCCTATGTCTTGGACAAGGAGAAGCGGCGCGCCCTGCCGATTGTCGGCGATCCCGATCCCGACACGCTGTGGCGGCTTGAACTATTCTTCGATGCGGTCGCGCTCTCGATCGAGAGGGTGACCGGCGTGATGATCCAGCCCATTATGAAGCTGCATCATGAAGGCTTCGGCCGCGTGGTGTTGATCGCAGGCCGTCTGATCGCCGTGAACAAGCAGCTACGCGATGTGCATCGTTTTGGCTTCGTTAATCTCGTAAAGTTGGCACAGGAAGGCGACAAATATGTCAACGACGGAATCGAGATGGTTCGCAGATTTCCGGACGTGGCGAACTATTGAGGGCGCTCATGAGTGATCGTGACGCATTGAAAGCAGAACTGAAGAAGCTGTCAGGCAAAGCGCTGCAAGCCAAAATGGATTTGCACGACCTGTCGGAGGAATTGCCTGTCAACTGGGGCTCGATCATGACGGTGGCGCAGAAGGCGTACGATGCCTATGCCGAACTCGAGCGCAAGAGCCATGATTTGAAGGCGCTGGAAAATAACCAGAGGGGCTGACTTATGTCATTTGCAGCGCGCGATGGCCGCGAGTGGATACCGCAATACTTGACATCGATCGATGACAAGAAGTGCATCGGTTGTGGCCGCTGTTTCAAGGTGTGCGGTCGAGATGTCATGACCTTGAAGGGAATCAGCGAAGAGGGCGAGCTTGTCGATCTAGACGATGACGCGGACGATGAGATCGAAAAGAAGATCATGGTTCTAAATGATCAGGGCGCCTGCATCGGCTGCGGCGCCTGCGCCAGGGTGTGCCCGGCCAATTGCCAGATCCACACCTCAGTCGGAGCGGAAGTCACGTGAGCGAAGACAGCCTCGTCCAGCAGCAGCAGAGGATAGTGCACTCACATGCGCTACCTGGGCGGGTGACGCGCACGTGATCAGTGAGCTCGCAGCTTTGATCAGGCCATCGTGCTCAAACCTCCGAGACTAAGTGACTTGGAAATGATTGATTGGGTATTTTAGTTGGTTGAGAGACAACAACGTCGAGCGGCACGTCGTTGATCGCCCGTCCGCGACAAGGGACACGCGGTTCACCTATCCAGTCGAGCCTTAAGGCGGCCGAATCGTTGTCTGTCTTCCGGCGGATGCCTTGCCGTCCCCGTAGTGGGCCGGTGGCGCGGTAAGCTTGTGGTCAGCTAGAGATTGTATCCTCATCGGCAGAGCTTGCGCGGCACGAGCTCGATTGCGTGCAATTCGCCGATAGGAGAGCGATCCGGATGTATGGCAGAATCGTTGGCTCATCCAGCCAGTCCACAAGCGCGAATCAGGCTGATGATTCGAGCGAGGCGGGAGATAGCCCCCGTTTTGCGGAAACAGTTGCCCGCATGGAACGAGGTGGGTCGTCGTCGGAGGCCGCGGCGCCATACTCTCTGAGTTCCGATCCACCCATTATCAAAATCCACGAACAAGACGACTTCATGGATCTCGTGGAGAGATACTTGCGTCGCGATATTATGGACATCGCCGACAACCCACAAGAGTACTCTGACTTTGTTTCGAGGAAAGCTGAGTGGGCTGCAACTGTTGCTGGAGCCTATGCCAACACTTACCATGACCCGAATAGCCCCACGCGGTTCTTCAGCTATCAGCTGGGTAACGAAAGTGTCGGCCTGCTAGCAGTGGGTGGCCCGGTCCGGATCAAGGGAGACCGGTTTCGAGAACAGTTCGGGCGTAACGATATCACGTCCGTAGTAGATCTACGCGTTACTCACCCGCTTGTCGAAAACGCAGGCGATATCCTGCTCGAGCATCAATTGCGATTGGACGGCGATCATCCATTGGTATTGTCACGTCCTGCCCGACCGGGGATGGAGCCCCGTCTAGCTGAAATGGGTTTTGTTCACGTGGCTCACAATCACTGGGTGCTCGACCCTCACCAGCATCCCGAAGTGTGGACGAAGAATGAGAACGACGAGTGGCAGCGAGTAGGCAAGCCTACAAAATATCTTTCCAAAGTCGAAGAGGCCCGCAGCGGTCGTCAAGAGAGCGTTGAGACGGACTCATCTGACGATGATCCTTCGTTTTACTTGGAGCGCGAACTTCGACGAATGGCTGTTGAAGACGATTCGGAATAATCGGAGCGCGTCGGAACTGATCGGTTTTTCGCCATGGCTCGCGCACGAGCAGAAGTCGTAGCCTTGAAGGGAGCGCGCGCCACGTCGCGCTCCCTTGTCCTTGCCAGATACCGATTCGCGAGTTGGTTGGTGAAGTTGGGCCGCCCTTGTGTCATACGTGCCGGAGGGCCTGCTTCGCCGAGCCAGCAGGGCCTTGGTGCGGTTTGGGAGAGGACCTGCCTTAATCCGGCTTTTGAGCGGCAATCTGAGGCAAATGCGAGAACCGATTGCGCGCACGATGTCAGTACTTCCGTTGAATCCGGTATCACTTAAGAGGTTGCGAAGTTGGCGATCGTTAAAATCGTTCTGCGACGGCTAGACTAGCGCGAGGTACTCCATCGGGTGTGCGACCAAACGAGCGTTCTAGCATACGATCGAGCGTCTTGTCGGGCTCGTCCAGCAAATGGACGAAATTATCAGTACAATAGAACATCAGTTTTATAGAGACCCTGGGAGCGCCAATGCGCGTACGCTGGGAAGACGGAATGGATCGCTACGCCAGGAGCAACCGGCTGCGCACGCGCTTGCGGTTCCGCGCCGCGTAGCACTCCGATTCTTGCAGCACAAGGCACAGGAACAGTGGCGATAGACGAGCAATGAATGCAGGTGGATGCTATTTACGCGATTTGTGGTTTTAACGACATTCCGAGCCGCAAGGCCATGGGATTCCACCTTATGGTCCTCGATCATGACGGCAATCACCGGCCGTGGTCCATCGTTGTGGTGCGCTGGGGTAAGAAGGTGCTTGGCTATCTCAATAGATGCCCGCACAACGGCGTTGCTTTGGACTGGGAACGAAACGAGTTCCTCGATCCATACGGCATCCGGCTGATGTGCGGCAAACACGGATCCACCTTCGAGCTCGGAACCGGGCTGTGCGTCGATGGTCCGTGTAAGGGCAGAACGCTCACGCCGATCGCCTTGACAGTGCTGGATGGCGATATCTGTGTCGTCGGCGTGCGCTTGTCGAAGACGATGCGTCCCGGAACGAATGACGTCCGCGCTCAGACCGGCCGGTTCTCGTTGCGGTTTTTTACCGGCTCCATCCTTTTTAGCCCGTCTTCGTATGAAATCTCGTCGTAGGACAGATCGAGAGCCTTCGCCGCATCGAGGAGGTAATCAAGCTTGCCGCCCGCATCCAGCTTCTTGAGGTCGTCCTTGTTGAGCCCGACCAGGTCCATCATCTCCTTCCAAACAGTGGATTCATCGCACGGCAGGACGTGGAAGGTAATGCCACCGAGCTTGATGTGGTACTTCGCCAGCAAATCGACGTTGTTACAGAACATGAAATAACTGCCCTTTTGGCTCAACGCACCGTCAAGCACGGCCGCGACGTCGGCAAGATAGGCGAAGGAGTGCAGGTAGCCGGCCAGCACCGGGATAGTACGTTCTCCGTCCTGCGCGACCGTCAGAACCTGTTCGATCGAATAGTCCGGCGGCCGCTTCTCGTCCGCGACTTGCGTCTGAAATTTGAGTGCTATGTCGCCGCGAAAGCCAAACCGGCCCGGCTTGGTCGTCAAGCCCTTCAGTACAGCATTGAGCAGGCGGCCCTCCTTCTCAAGTCGACCGAGTGCGGTGTTCTCGATTGCAGTCATTAAATTCGTCCTCGATTTGAGCTTTCCACCGGCGCGCTGGCCGATGCCAGATGCGATGCAAATTGCTTGCCGCCGCCTCTGTAACGATCTCCAGCCGTGCCGCGAAACAAAACGCGTATGCGAGAGGCGATCGTCCCGGGCAGCGTTGTCACGAACTCGACACCGGCGCTGAGGCCGACAGATGCGATCAAAAAAAGTAAGCGGGATCAAGCTTGTGCACGCTGGCACATGACTTGCCATTGTCGGGCAGACCTAAGCTCATGAGAGGGTAAGCCGTGATCAACCTGACAGATAGCGCAGTGAGTGCCATCAAAGGCGCGATGGCATCATCAATGCACCCGACCGGCGGCCTGCGCATTATGGTCGAAGCAGGCGGCTGCAATGGGTTCAAATACAAGATGGGCTTGGCCGAGGTGCCGACGCTTGGTGACACCGTGATCGAATGCGCCGGTCTGAAGGTATTTGTCGACAGCAAGAGCCATGAGCATCTGATCGGCACGACCATTGATTTCGTCCTGGCGCCGGATAGCTCCGGATTCATCTTTCAAAACCCGAACGCCGCCGCGAGCTGCTCCTGCGGCAAATCGTTCAGCTGATAAAGAGGAAACATCGCAGCATGCTGGCCGAACCGGAACAAGGATGGCAATCGTCGGCTGCGAGAGCGCTTCGCATTCGCGACGCAATCGGACAGATGCGAGCGGATCTGCTTGGCGATCGTGGCGACTGTCGGCTCATCGGGACCAATAGCCACAGGACCATCGCCAGTCTGAACGGCGCATCCGCGTTCTATAAGCGTCCTAGACTGACGCTGGACCGCATTCAGACGAGGCTGGTCGACAAAATCGGCGAATGCGTTCGTCTCGTCCCGATTGCGGCTGTCGGCCAGGCACTGGATTGAGCGGGATTCAAGTGCCGATTTACCTCGACAATAATGCAACGACCCGGACCGATCCATCCGTCGTGCAAGCCATGTTGCCGTTCTTCACAGAGCAATTCGGCAACGCTTCATCCACGCATGTCTTTGGCGGCGAAGTCGCAGTCGCCATGAAGCAGGCCCGGAGTAGCTTACGGGGGTTGCTAGGCTGCGCACACGAGCATGAGATCGTTTTCACCTCGGGAGGGACCGAGGCCAACAATGCCGCGATTCTCTCTGCGCTTGCGACCCAGGAAGGCCGCGACGAGATCGTCACCACCTCAGTCGAGCACTCTGCCGTTCTCGCCGTAGCCGAGCAATTGGCGGCAAGCGGAGTCAAGACGCATGTCGTACCGGTAGACTCCCGCGGCCGGCTCGATATCGAGGCGTTTCGCAGTGCGCTCGGACCAAGGACAGCGATTGCCTCCGTTATGTGGGCCAATAACGAGACCGGTACGATATTTCCTGTAGAGTTTCTTGCAGGGTTGACCCATGAGGCGGGCGCGCTGTTTCACACTGATGCGGTCCAGGTCGTCGGCAAGATGCGCGTAGACCTTAAGGATAGTGCGATCGACATGCTGTCGCTATCCGCGCACAAACTGCATGGTCCCAAAGGCATCGGCGCGCTATATCTGCGCAAAGGGACAAGTTTCCGGCCGCTGATCTGGGGCGGATCCCAGGAACGACGGCGCCGCGGCGGAACGGAGAATATTCCCGCAATCGTCGGCCTTGGAAAGGCTGCAGAGCTCGCGGCGGAGCGGCTTGAACCGGAGCGCGTTCGCATTGCTGCGTTGCGCGACCGCCTGGAGCAGGGGATACTGCACATTGGTCAGTGCATTGCGCTCGGCGATATCAGTAACCGGCTGGCGAACACGACCAATATTGCCTTCGACCATCTCGAAGGCGAAGCGATCGCCCATCATCTCAATCGGGCCGGCATTGCTGTGTCGCTCGGATCAGCCTGTAACGCGGGCTCAATGGAGCCATCGCATGTCTTGCGGGCCATGCAGGTGCCGGCGTGGAGCATGCGTGGCGCGGTGCGCTTCTCGCTATCGCGAGAAACCTCATTTGCAGAGGTCGACGAGGTCGTGTGCGCCGTGTCTGACATCGTGGCTCGCCTGCGCGCCGCTTCGCGGGAGCCGGCCCGCTTGGCCAGCCATGGTTCACAGTCAAGGAGTTCAATGTGAAAATCATGATCCGCCGGTCTCCAGAGGCAGGCCTGTCGATCTACGTACCAAAGAAAGATCTCGAGGAGCCGATCGTTGAGTCCGAGTATGAGACGCTCTGGGGTGGGTGGATCAAAATAGCCAACGGTTGGGTACTCGATTTGCCCAAGATGGCGAGCGATACAAAATTACCAATCACAATCGACGCCAAAAAACGAGGAGCGGACGGAGAGGGTCAGTGAAGGGGCCTCGGCGGATCGACTTGGTCGATGCAGCTGAGGCTAGGACCATTCTCGTCGACATCGCTGCCGGGTTAAGGGTTGCGCGCGTGGTGCCCTATCTCGGTCCTGGCCTCACCGAACTGTCCAGATCCGATGTGCCGACCTCGCCCGAGGCGCTGGCCGACTTCTTCGCCAGCAAGGTCGCACTGCCTCGGCGGGCCAAAGGCAATGCATGGGCATCGGCGCAGCATATCGAGGTCAGCAAACATCGCTCTACGCTGACGACATTGATGGTGCAGGCCTTCGCTCGGTCAGCGGAGCCGACGCCGTTACATCATCATTTCGCGTCCCTGTCGCTTCCCGTCATCGTCGATGCATGGTACGACGGCGCAATACGCGCCGCGCTGGGCAAGCGCGAGGGCTGGGGTGAAGTTCAGGGCATTACCCGTGCCGGCATTGGCGAGAATCGTTGGTACCGCTTCTATGATTTCTCTGGCCAAGAGGTCGACAGTGCCGTGGCCGGTAGCTGGGCGACAGTGCTCTATAAGCCGCATGGCAGCGTGCATCCAGCCAACAACTTTCTGATCTCCGATGCTGACTATGTCGAGGCCTTGACCGAGATCGACATTCAGACGCCAATTCCGGACATCATCAAGGAAAGGCGGAGCGGACGGGCCTTTCTCTTCATCGGTTGTCGCTTTAACGACCAGCTGTTGCGCGGTTATGCGCGGCAGATTATCAAGCGCTCGGGTGGCGCCCACTATGCGATCGTCGATCCGGACACGCTGTCGCGCAACGAGCTCCGTTTTCTGCTCGAACAAGGTCTGGCGCCGCTTGCGATTCGGCTCCCTTGCGCGGTTGAGATACTGCTCACCCGTTAGATGTGCGAAGCTGGATAGCCCGACTGGTATCACCAGTTGTGAGTGGGGGCGGCGCACGAAAGGCCCGCTCAGATGGAGCCGGGTGTTGCGCGCGCGTTGCCGCCATCATTGATGCGCCAGCCCGCGAAGCTCTGAGTGAGGATGGGGACGCATCTGTCGCATTCTTAACAAGCGTATCATTGCGGCTCTTACATGTCTCAACGTCGGCCGGGTCCGCTAACGCTATGACAAACCGACGAAAGTGCGTCTTCTGCGCCGTGGCATGTGAGTTGCTATGCCTCGTCTAGAGGCTCGCTCACGGATGGTCCTGGGAAGCCAATGTGCCTGCGGGGAGAAAGAGAATGAATGCGGTCGTGGGGGGCGGAGGATACGCCAAAGCTGCGCTGGATAACGGCACGATGATGCAGTCTGCCGCCGAGCAACAGGGCTGTCGCACCGCAGCCAAGACCGCCCAGGCAGGCTGCGGGTCACGGACAAGCCAAGGCGATCTGCCGAGCGAAATCTGGGAAAAGGTGAAGAATCATCCCTGCTACAGCGAAGAGGCGCATCATCATTACGCCCGCATGCATGTGGCGGTCGCGCCGGCCTGTAACATCCAGTGCAATTACTGCAACCGCAAATATGACTGCGCCAATGAATCTCGCCCGGGCGTGGTGAGCGAGAAGCTCACCCCCGAGCAGGCGGTGAGAAAAGTGCTCGTGGTCGCGACCACCATTCCGCAGATGACCGTGCTCGGAATCGCTGGTCCCGGCGATGCTCTCGCCAATCCAGAAAAGACGTTCAAGACATTCGAACTGGTCGCCAAGGCGGCGCCCGACATCAAGCTGTGTCTGTCGACCAACGGACTGGCTCTGCCGGACCATATTGACACGATCACCAGGTCCAGAATCGACCACGTCACCATCACTATCAACACGATCGATCCCGAAATCGGCGCCAAGATCTATCCCTGGATCTTCTTCAACCATAGACGCTACACCGGCATCGATGCGGCGAGGATACTCATCGACCGTCAGCTGCAAGGACTGGAGATGCTTAGCGAACGGGGGATCCTGTGCAAGGTCAACTCGGTGATGATCCCCCACATCAACGATCAGCACCTGGTCGAGGTCAACAAGGCGGTGAAGGCCCGCGGTGCCTTCCTTCACAATATCATGCCGCTGATCTCCGCGCCTGAGTACGGCACGGTGTTTGGCCTAAACGGTCAGCGGGGGCCGACGGCGCAGGAATTGAAGACGCTGCAGGATGCTTGTGAAGGGAGGATGAACATGATGCGGCATTGTCGCCAGTGCCGCGCTGATGCTGTCGGACTGATCGGAGAGGATCGCAGCGCGGAGTTCAGTACCGATCAGATCATGAAAATGGACGTCAAATATGACCTTGGGACGCGCAAGGCTTATCAAGGCAGGGTGGAGGACGAGCGTGCCGCCAGCGTCGTGGCCCACCAAGAAGAGCTTTCACAGTTCGCCGGCGAGACGAGCGCGATCACGGTTGTGGTGGCGGTCGCAACCAAGGGCGCGGGACTCATCAACGAGCACTTTGGGCATGCAAAGGAATTCCAAGTATATGAACTTTCTACATCCGGCGCCAAATTCATCGGTCACCGTCGCGTCGACGTCTACTGCCAGGACGGGTATGGCGAGGAGGACAGGCTTTCGACCATCATTCGTGGCATCCATGACTGCCATGCGGTGTTCGTGGCCAAGATCGGTGGCTGCCCAAAAAGCAACCTGATCAAGGCCGGGATCGAGCCAGTCGATCAATACGCGCATGAGTTCATCGAGAAGTCGACGATCGCCTGGTTCAGGTCCTATCTAGACAAGGTGAAGAGCGGCGATGTCCAGCATGAGAAGCGCGGCGACGCCGCGATCCGCCAGGGAGCTCTGATCTCCGCGGCGTAAGGGGGATATATGCCATTCAAGATCATCGCCTCTCAGTGTACCAGCTGCTCGGCTTGCGAACCCTTATGCCCGAACGTTGCCATCTCGGAAAAGGGAGGAAGCTTTGTCATCGAAGCGACGAAATGCACCGAATGTGTTGGCCATTTCGACGAGCCGCAATGCGCCGCGGCCTGTCCGGTCGACAATACCTGCGTAATTGACACTTCCTTGCCCCGCTATCAGGCGTCAGCCTAGGACACGAGCTTCCATGAACGGCATGCCAAGAGCTGGGGCTGAAAAATTTGCAAACTTCGTGCGGCGCGTTGTCAACACCGCAGGTCTCGACCTTCGCACCTCCCTTCGCGAAGACGACTGCTCCGGATGTCCCCGCGATCGTGCTGTTGCTCGCCGGCAGCGGAGCGTCGGCAGGCATTTCATTTGGCGCGGCAGGCCAAAACCGCCTCTCAGCTCCGAGCGTAGGCTTCTGGGCAGCGCCGTTATCGTTGATGTGACTTACGAGGTCACGCTGATCGGCGCATGCCCGGCGGGATCAGCCTTACCGAGCCGCAACATCGCGGAATGTGCCGGGCGAGCGAAGCCGCCGATGACCTTCGAGGCAGCAGCCAAGTCGCCATCTGCCGGTCAGGGAGCGCTGATCGCGCGCACTTTGTTCGGCGAAGTCCCGGGCCAAGACTGGTGGATGGTTAACGCGACTGATGCTGCACTTGATCACGCCGATATCATCATGCCGCGGTTGCATCCCACCGTGTTGAAGGACCTCACCGGCCCCCCAATATGGGCCGGCAATTTGGAAGCAGGGGCGAGGCCGCGACCAAGCTGCTCGAACTCGAACCGGCTGACACGATCGGTACCGAATCGTTCGCGGACGTCCTGGAGCGGAGGAGCCAATCCGAAGATCGGTCACATTGGCAACGCCGCCCCGGGGCATCACTCCAGTTACGGTGCCTGCGCTCGTCCGTCGCGCAAGAAGGGCTGCGACTGCCGGCGTTCGGCTATTTGTGCAAATGATCGTGCCGGCAACGTCTCCAGCACGTCTCCCAGCGGAATCCCGCGCTCAGCAACGGCGGCACGTGGCGCGCAGACGTCGAGGTCCAAGCGATCGTGTCTGCGCAGGCTAATGCCGTTGTCTTATCGTCGATGCTTGATGGCCATAGAAGCCTCGTCGCCCAAGCCGGAACATCGTTTCATACGGGGAAATGATGCCGATGCTGACCGACAGGGAGCCGGCGACGCCGTCGCGCGCCACTTCGCCCCGCAGCTCCGCAATCAATCGGTCTGCGCTGAGGACGTCCAGTTCCGACACATCGTGCCGCGTCGCGCTGCCGTTGCGGGGCTACTTGGTGTGGCTACGGGCCGATACGCCAGAGCGCGGTTAGATATCGCGGAAGGGCTGTCACTCGGGGCACGGACTGCCCTACAGCGACATCCTGGCGTCGGCACGAACTGGCGAAACGCATTGCGGTGGGCGAATCGGCTGAGTGCGGCGAGGGATGAACACAATCGTGGAGGATGTCTCCTGGTCGGACCGGGCAGCACCCCTGCATGTCTGCCAGCGAGCGATGCATGAGGAGCGCTACATGAGCGGTATTGTTCGCGACAGCGACGTCGTCGAGCTCGACGAGCCGCCTGTCTTCAGTTTTAGCCAAAAGGTACGAGCCAATCGCAGCATCCGGAATGATGGCACCTTTCGCGGCAAGGAGATTGGCAACATCTTGGTCAAGAAGGGTGAGATCGGTTACGTCATCTCGATCGGCACATTCCTGCAGCAGTTCTACATCTACGGTGTCGAGTTTCTGGAAAGCGGCTACCGCGTTGGCATGAAGCGCAAGGAACTCGAGCCGGTGGATGCCTGCGAGGAGATCGATGATCTGCCATTGCCGGAGGAGGCCGTGTCGTGAGTGAACGCGGTTTTCTGAAATATCGGCGGGGCCAGCAGGTTAAAACCGTAGTCGATATCATCAACGACGGCTCTTTTCCCAATGCGGAGCCTGACGGCGTCTTGCTCGGCGCCGGAGTGGCTGGAGAGATCATCAGCGTTGCCATCCATACCGAAGCGAACGTTCCGATCTATACTGTCGATTTTGGAGAACGGCGGCTCATCGGCTGTCTTGAAGAAGAAATCACAGGTCTTTGAAGGGAGGCTTCCGCGATGAATGCCGGGCTGATGAGAAAGGTCAAGACCGGGCTGGTGGCGCACCCCAACGAGCTTGATCGCAAGCGGATCGAGCGCAGCTTGAGCTCCCGCACGCGCTATCTCTACGTCTCGCCGAAGGTGACGCCGGTGAAGGGCGGCTACCTCGTCGAGAGCCCCTGTTGCTCGCGCAATATTGACAAGGACGGCGCGCTAATCGACGTCGCGCTGATTCTTTATGATGGCGTGAGCGGAATTTGGAAGGTGTTTTGCAAGAACCACGCCCAAGGAATCTGGGAATTTTACAGCCTATATCACCGCCTGACTTCAGCGATCGACGAATTGAACACGGATCCGGAGCGTCTGTTCTGGCAATGAGGGGCGGCTTTTGAGGGGTCACAGAGGAGCCACGATGACGCTCACTGCGCAGGAATTGATTGAAATCGAGCAGCTGCTTGCGGCCGACAGGGCCGAGGAGGGGCCGTTTGTCGAGCTGCGGCGCCGCTTTCCGCAGCTTGCTTGTGTGCGCTGTGATGCGTCGGATATGCCGGATCGGCCATTCCGGCAGTTTGTGCGTTTCGATCTCCATCTGATCGATGGATCGGATCACTGCGTGCAGATTACGGCCGATCCGGCACGGGCGACTGGCATCATATTGGCCAAAAGGAACGCTGCGCAGTGAGCGGCACTGAGCTCGCAGAGCATCCGTGCGATGGTGCGCACAATGTGGAGAATAATGCATCCTTCATCCCACTGTCGGACCCGGATATTACCGTCGCTGAGCTCTCTGCAGTGGAAACCCTGCTGTGTTCGTCGCAGATCTCCAGCGGGCGGATCACTGAGGCGTTCGAGCAGGCTTTCGCGGTCTATCTGGGCCGCAAACATGCCGTTGCGGTTTCGAGTGGTACTATTGGGCTCCTGCTTGCACTCAAGGCGCTCGGGATCGGAGCAGGACATGAGGTCATCGCCTCGCCCTACGCCTTTCGCGAAACAGCGCATGCCATCAGTCTCGCAGGCGCACGGGTGGTATTTGCCGACGTCGACTATTGGTCGGGAACATTGGTTCCAGCGAAGGTCGAAGAGAGCATTACGGCCTGCACGCGGGCGATTGTTGCCGGCAATCCCAACGGTCATCCTGCGCCATGGGCAGAACTGCGGACGGTCGCACAGCGCCACCGGCTGCTGCTCTTGGAGGATTCCACCGAGGCGATCGGGTCGAGCTACAAGGGGGAGCTCGTCGGCCGATTTGGCGACTTGGCCGTGTTCGACTTTGCCCAGCCGGTAGCCCTAAGCTGCGGTGAAGGCGCAATGGTGGTGACGGATGACATTGATATTGCGGTTGGGTTGCGCCGCCATCGCGCCCACCGCCTGGACGAGCGATTCTCAGTCGTCGTCGCGAGCACAGCACCTTACCAGGCTGGCATCAGCGATCTCACGGCTGCCTTGGGGCTGGCGCAGCTGAAGCGTCTCAATGAAATCCTGGAGCGGCGTCGGCTCATCGAGCAGCTCTATAACGCGCATATCCAGTCATTTGAAGGCATCAAGCCGCCTTATGTCGGTCCCGATGTGACGGATGTGAACTGGATGCTTTATCTCGTTCAATTGGGGACACGCTTCACGCGATCCGGTCGGGACGCCATTATCGATGATCTGCGCGCCGCCCAGGTTCAATCCGCTGCCTACAGCCAACCGTTGCATTTGCAACGCCACTATTTTGACCTTGGCTATCGCCGTGGCGATTTCCTGGTTACCGAAAAGGTCGCCGATCGCGCTTTAGCGCTGCCTTTTCACACCCATCTCACGAACAAGCAGATCGCGTTTATCGTGGAGACCATGAAAGATGCCTCGATCAACGTGGGCGCAGGTGCGGCGATTTACTGAGATGATCGTTGTGCACCACATGAAAGGAGGATTGATTGAGCACAATCGTAGCTCTGGGCGTGCGCGAGATGAGAAATCAATCGAGCGCATGTCATGCGATGCCCCGCGGGCGGATAGATATCCGCATAAATGCGGAACACGTCGCATGCCGCTGCATCATGTACTGTTCGGGAAGCTGCGGGAGAGATGCTCCAGCCTCGCGCTCGCAGAGAGCCTGCTCGATCGTCGCAAAGTGTCGTGCCCACGCCGTGGCTTAAGGCCTACGCGCCAAGATGCTCGAATCCGAGCACGCCACCATCGGTTTCGGCTGGGGTGTCTCGAGTTAGTCAAACAGAGCTTACCATGAACGTACAGGAAGTCATCATTCACGTCCGCTTCGCTCCGAATGGAAGGGTGGTCCAGATCAGCGAGCGCCCGGCAAAGCTCACGCCGAACCAATGGTTTGAAGTTCTCAACGCCCGCGCTAGCTCGGCATATCGACCGCTCGCTCGTGGCCGTGGCATCTTCCGATTGAGCCGTACTACGGTCGAAGCCTTCAAGCAGGAAACTGCCAGGCCGGGATGAGCCAAGCGATGATCGGGAACCCAATGGGCGATCAGATCGAGGTTTTTACCGTCTGTCCGGCCGATGCCATCGAGCGGAGTGGCGCCAGGGGCTTTAGCCTGTCGCGTATCGATGATAGCGGCGAGAGCCGGTTGTTTTCCATTATTGTGGTGCGCACCTTCGGCAACGACTATTTTGGCTATGTCAACCGTTGTCCGCATGACGGCGTCTGGCTGAACATCGGCTCCGGCGAGTTTTTCTCGGCAGACCATTCCTTTCTCAGATGCGGCCGGCATGGTGCAAGGTTCGAGATCGAGACCGGAGTGTGCATCGATGGTCCCTGCAATGGACAAGCGCTTGAGCCGATAGCGCTCGCCGTGATCGAAGGTGACGTTTGCCTATGCGGCGTCAAGCTGCTGGAGGAGGATCGGGCTTCCGAGCGCTTCGAGGACAGCGAAGAAACAATGGATATCACGATCCATCCGGATTGACGGCGTATCATTTGGCTGTTGTTCAAGTTGGGTGCGGGATTTTATCGGAGGACGAAATCGTCACTCCTGAGCGTGGTGCAGATCGGCATTCTGCTTTCTTAGCTTGTCAGAGCAAACGGCAGTCGAACGCATGGCTGCCAGGCGCCCAGAGAGCTCCACCGCACCAACAAGAAGTTACTCTTGTGTCAACTCGCCAAATGGACCTGGCAGCGGGACCTGCGTTTTGCTGCCGGCCGATAGAACATGTTCAAGAAATGCCCTCGGCGGCTGGAAGTCCGCCGAGGACACCGTCTGGGCTGCGAGAATGGGGAGACCCAGACTGACAGGATCGTTTGGGAGGAACAATGACGATCCTGTGTCAGAAGCTTTTGTCCGTCAGCGACGGCCGGCTTATTTTCTGCGCTGCAATTGCAATGCCAAACGCCTCAATGCGACCTCTCAGCGAGTGGCGCCGCGATCTTCGGGGGCCGCCGGTTTACGGACGCATTCATGAATGAACACGTGTTCGCTGTTCGGATTGAGGCGGCAAGTCCGCCTTGACCGTATCGTGCACGGTTGTGGGCGCGATCCAGGTCCGCTGTATTGCGGGTTTCGTGACGGCCGATAAAGTCCAGGCAGCTTAACCTATAGCCTTGAACGCGGGTCTGCGTTCACTCTGACTGTCGGGACGTTTGCGTCAGGCGCTATCTTGTTGAGGTAAACAATAGATCGGAAACAGCGCAGCGCACATCATGCGTGCGAACGGCTGAAGCAGAATGGGGAGCGTCAAATGCGAAGCCAACGATTGTCCTGTCCAAAACAGAAGAGAAACGACATTGTTGGAATTCCAGCATCAACGATGAAGAGCGCCTTGGCAGAACAAAAGATAGTCGTAAAAACGCAAGGATTCTGCATTTGGTGTGGAACTTGCTTCGGAGCAATCGGATGGTTGAGCAATGTAGGAGCGAAGAGAGTGCGATGGTAGGAGAAGACGTTGAAACGAATCAGGAAGGTTGTGCCAGACGTGAGTCATGTGTGGCTGATCTTCAGCGTTTACAATTAGTGTTGCGTTCGCTCATTTCGCCTGCGTTCGCAGGCGCGCGTCGAAATCAGTAGCATCAATCGATCGATGCGGCGTTCGACAGCAAGAGACCCTGTGAGGGCGATGCGGGCCCGGGCCATGTCTCTTTCGGATCGCTCGCACTGATCACAGGATAAGCGCATGGACTCAGAAACCGAATTCGAGCTCCCCCAAATTTATAGGCATCATGTCTTTGCCTGCAACACGCAGCGTCCGCCCACTCATCCGCACGGCAGTTGCGGCGCCTCTGGCGCGCAAGCACTGTGGGATCGAATGGGCAAGGCGATCGAAGCGCAAGGCCTTAACGATATCGGTTTCACGATGGCTGGCTGCCTCGGCTATTGTAACTCCGGTCCCTTGATGGTCGTCTATCCTGACGGAATCTGGTACCGCGCGACTACGCCGGAGGACGTCGATGAAATCCTGGAATCCCATCTCAAGCAGGGTAAACGTGTCGACCGCCTCGTGATGGTGCTAAAGCGCAGCTAAACGCCTTGCTTCGCGCCGCTTGGCCGGGCAATCAAGTATGGACAGCTCCTCCGTCGATGAGCTGTCCCCTCGGCACGTCGGTCGGCTCACGATGACCGGGCGGCCCTCAGGCGTCAGGACGTGCGAAAAGCGCGTCATGGAGCTTGTCGTTATGGCGCTCTTTGAGATGTTCGGTGAGACGGGCCCAGATTAGAGCGCTGCTCGTGCCCGGGCCCTGAACCTTGAGCGTCAACTCCCTTGTCAGACTATCATTGTCACGGCGCAGCGCGGCGCCTTGAATTTTCAGACCCGATCGGCAACTGGCGCGGTCGCAACGCCTGACAAAGCAAGAACGTGTTTCTTTGATGGCTGTTGGATCAATCTGTTCGCGTCACTCTATATTGTCTGGTGCGCTGCACGGGGCAAGCGCAAGGAGCGGATGGCGCTTACTTTCTTCGCGAGACGACGCGTCTTTGACACGCCATCTCGCTCGCGGATGAACTGCGGTGCGGTTGAAGGACGCGCTCGATGGCTCGCCGCGTCCGGATTGACAACCTTGTCTTCTTCTCTGGACCCTATTCTGACGTCAGAACTTGTAAGCGATGCCGCCGCTGATGAGCCATGGGTCGATATTGGCGCGCCCGGAGACGGGAATCGCATTGTTTACGGTCGCAGAATAGTCTGGCCGCAGCCACAGCTTTTTCACGTCGAAGTTGAGGCCCCAATGACGGTCAAGCATGTAATCGAAGCCAAATTGGACCGCCGCGCCGAACTTGTTGCTGATGTGCAGATCCGTCACGGTAAGGCCGGCGAGCGACGTATTGGCCGCCGACTGATTGAAGAATGCGGTGTAGTTGATGCCTGCGCCGATATAAGGCTTCAGTGGGCCGAAATCGTTGAAGTGATATTGCAGGGTCAGCGTCGGGGGCAATAGCCAAGCTTTGCCGATATCGAGTCCATTAAGCGTGCCAGTGCCGTTGATGTGATGGCGGGTCACGCCGAGAATAAGTTCAGCCGCGATGTTTTTTGTGAAGAAATAGGTGATGTCGAGCTCCGGTATGGCTTGATCGCTGATCGATAGCCCGGAGTTGGGAGAAGACAGCGAGGGCACTCCTGCGACGTGGACTGAACTGCCTGCGGTATCCGGCAAAACGCCGAGCACCCGCAGGCGGATCATCCATGGATTGAACGGTTCGATCGGGGGCGCTTTGTAATAAACCGGCGCCGGACCGAGATCTGCAGCCTGTGCCGAGATGCTGGCCAACGAGATCGCGAGCGTGAGGAGCGACGTCGTCGTCAGAATTGTTCTTGTTCTCATCGAATTCTCCATTCCAAAAGTCGCGCGATAAGGCGCGCGGGATCTCTGTCACACATGACAAGCGGCGGAGGATTTGATGCGGGTCAAAAAGGTGCCTGGCTCACAGCAATTATGCGGCTGAGTTGCATAAGAAGCACGGCTATCGAAGCGTCGTTGTCTTTGCTTTATAGCTGTTCGATTCATAGCCTGTGCTGAGTCTCAATCTCTTCAGGAAATTGTTTGTTGGCTTGATGCCTTATCCAGTCCCATTGTGCCATCGCGATTAAAGTGGCAACGCAGCAACCCCGCACATTGCAGGGCCGGTAGAGGCAGCATTCACCCGAGGGGCAATATCGGCAGATCCGTGTTACGGAGCAGCCAGGTTGGCCCTCTCAGCGAGGGTCCGAGTCGGCGGTCACGAACCAAGCCGGAAGCAGAAAAATGTGGTTCTTCGCATCAAAGCCTTCTGTCCTAGCCTCACGTTTGCGGACAGCGCGTCTCGTTTGCGTCATGCACACATCCATCGAGATCATCTGGGGTCTTGCGGCCAAGCAGCGACAGCACGAGCTCATGATCGAATCCGGCGCATCGTGATCCGTCGACGTCGATCAGAGGTCTGCGTATCAGGAGCGGATCGTCTAACATCAACGCTAGTGCGCGCTGGGCGTCAATCATGGCGGGATTGACTTCGCCTGATTTGATACGGGGGGCCGCTTGGTTGAACCAGGAGGCGACCGGGGTATTGCCGAAGAAGCGGCGCAGTTCTTCCGAAGCCCACGGCTCCATCAAAATATCTTTGGGCTATGATGTCGTGACCGGCAGCGTTGAACGCTTGAATCTGACGCGCGTTGGTCGCGCAGCCGGGCTTTTGATAAAAGATGATTGTCGCCATGTCATACCTATGTTGGCAGGGCTGAGCTGAGCGATGGCCATGTCGCTGCTGCGTTCGACGCCCATTCGATGGTCTTGCCAATTATCTTCAATGTCAGTCGGCTAAGCGCCGCTGGTATCCGCTGTCCGGTCAGTCTGGATCACAACCGACATTGTCGCACCGCTCAAGTCCCAGAGAGCCGGTTCACGAGAGGAGTAGCAAGTCCCATTCCGTGGCTGAGGATATGGGACAGCCCATGCAAATGGGCTTCGCGTCAGCGGTTGCCGCTCTTGTTCGTTTTCTGACAGCCGCGCTGACCGATAGATTCCAAAACAGCCAGGCGCACTCGCGGGCAGGTGGCTTTTTAAATGTAATCAAAGACTTGGGCAGCGCTTACGAGCGTTGGCACGGCGGTTGCTAATATCGGGCAGCAACACTGAGTGAGGGCTGAGTGCACGCCGACGCGTAAGACGAGCGATGTGCTCCTTCCCTTGAACCCGTGTGCCCAGTTTCTGAGAGAGAGAAACAAGCTCGCGCGTCAGAGGCGCGCAACTTTTGGCAAATCGGTTGATGGAGAGCAACATGTCTTCACTAAGGCAAATCGCGTTCTACGGAAAAGGTGGCATCGGCAAGTCGACGACTTCCCAGAACACGTTGGCGGCGCTGGCCGAGATGGGTCAGAAAATCCTGATTGTCGGGTGCGATCCTAAAGCGGACTCGACCCGCTTGATCTTGCACGCCAAGGCGCAGGACACGATTCTGAGTTTGGCGGCGAGCGCCGGCAGCGTGGAGGATCTTGAACTCGAGGACGTGATGAAGGTCGGCTACAAGGACATCCGTTGCGTGGAGTCCGGTGGTCCTGAGCCGGGCGTCGGCTGCGCCGGTCGTGGCGTCATCACGTCGATCAACTTCCTCGAGGAGAACGGCGCCTATGAGAACATTGATTACGTATCCTATGACGTGCTCGGCGACGTTGTTTGCGGTGGCTTTGCGATGCCAATCCGTGAAAACAAGGCGCAGGAGATCTATATCGTGATGTCCGGTGAAATGATGGCCATGTATGCCGCCAACAACATTTCGAAGGGTATCCTGAAATACGCCAACTCGGGCGGTGTGCGGCTGGGCGGCCTGATCTGCAATGAACGACAGACGGACAAGGAATTGGAACTGGCGGAGGCGCTGGCCAAGAAGCTAGGCACTCAGCTGATCTACTTCGTGCCGCGCGACAACGTGGTGCAGCATGCCGAACTCCGCCGCATGACGGTGCTTGAGTATGCGCCCGATTCGAAGCAGGCCGATCACTATCGCAATCTCGCTACCAAGGTTCACAACAATGGCGGCAAGGGCATCATTCCGACTCCGATCTCCATGGACGAGCTCGAGGACATGCTGATGGAGCATGGCATTATGAAGCCGGTCGACGAATCTATCATCGGCAAAACTGCCGCCGAGCTCGCGGCCGAGTAAAGGTCGTGAGTCGCGGCCTTGCGAAGGCGCGCGACGGATGCCGGCCTCCCTCACCCCCCATCCGGGGAGGCCGGCATTCTGATCAGCGCCCCCCGGCCGGGACCAGGATGCGGCGGCGCAAACCTGGCCGCTATAGAGACCCACAAAATCATGTCCGAAGTGCACTTCCTTCCGTTTATGGCTGCTTGTGAGCCTGATGCGAGCAGTTCCAACGGAATTGTAGCCTACCGCCTCCTCACCGGCGTACTTCCTGCGGATGCCGACATTGCCAGTGACGGTCATTTCGACCGCCACGCTTTGGCATCTATTCTGGCGGCTGCCACGATGGATGGTGGCGCTCTTCCGGAGAAGACTGGCCTATCGGGCGATGAACTCGCGGCTTTGCTCGCGCAGTTTCCCTCACTTGAGGTCGAACTCCCCGATGAGCTCCTGAGGTACAAATGCAACGAGAACGACGAAATCGCAATGGTGCGCGATCTTCTCCTGAAGCACCGCTCGACGGAAGGAGATCTCGGCCGCTGGCTGGCTGCCATGATCGCCCGACGAGCCATCGAACCAGACCATCTATGGGAAGATCTCGGATTGCGCAATCGTGGCGAGCTCTCTCGGCTGCTCAGCCGTCACTACGCGCCGCTCGCCGCGCGCAATGTCAACAATATGCGTTGGAAGCGTTTCTTCTATCGCATGCTTTGCGAGGATGAAGGCCTCGCGATGTGCACAACACCAGTGTGCACGCAATGTAACGACTTCAACCTTTGTTTCGGCGAAGAAAGCGGTGAGAGCCGGATGGCCGAGCGCCGGCGCGACCAGTTGCTGGAGGCGGCTCGCCAGCAGGTCACCGCTGATTGGCCCATCTGACTTGCCACAAACGTTCTCGTGCGTTGCAGCGCGACAACGCTTCCAGGATCTAGCGATCCCCGCGGCATGTCATCGTGCGGATAAACGCCGCTTTAATGCGAGCAAGTGACCATGGATCCAAGACATGCCGGCCAGAATTGCTCCGGGATCAATCGCCAACATCGCGTCGCGCTGCAATCGGGTTGGCTTTCGAACTCGACTTGGGAATGGCAAAAGCGCCCTTTTCATGAGCCAGTCGCGTTTGCGGCAATCCATTGGCGGGAGGAGGTTAAGGAAGGAAGCGTAGATTTTCAATCCGTTGGCAGGGATAGCGCAGTGGCATGCGGGTTGCTGAAAGGGATGTGGTCAAAGATAAGGAGCCAGCCTGCGTGATCGCCTCTAGCGACGAACCCTCATGGTTCGATCAAGAACGCGCGAAGCCGACCGTGCTTAACGATACGACGCTAAGGGACGGGGAGCAGGCGCCCGGTGTTGCGTTCACCACGAAGGAAAAGCTGGCGATCGCGCAGGCGCTTGCGCGGGCCGGGGTCACGGAGATCGAGGCGGGAACGCCCGTGATGGGCAATGAGGAAATCACAGCAATCCGCGCCATTGTCGAAGCAGATCTTCCGCTGACGACGATAGGCTGGTGCCGGATGAGGAAAGCGGACGTCGATGCGGCGATTGAAGCCCGGGTGTCCATGATCAACATGTCGATCCCGACTTCCGATGTGCAGATCGCAGCCAAGCTCGGCGGTCATCGCAGCCTGGCACTGGAACAGGTGAGGCAATTGGTCGGCTATGCTCGTCAGAAGGGGCTTCAAGTTTCTGTGGGCGGCGAGGACGCTTCGCGCGCCAACGTCGAGTTTCTGATCCGGCTGATTGCAGTCGCAAAAGCCGCGGGCGCGTGTCGTTTTCGTGTTGCAGATACGCTCAGTGTGCTCGATCCCGACGCAACCTACGCGCTGGTCAGGAAACTGCGTGTGACCACCGATTTGGAACTCGAATTTCACGGCCACGACGATCTCGGACTCGCAACCGCCAATACACTCTCAGCCATCAAAGCTGGCGCGAGCCACGCTTCAGTGACCGTCATCGGGTTAGGCGAGCGGGCCGGAAATGCGCCGCTTGAGGAAGTCGCGGTCGCACTCAAGCAGCTCTACGGGCGCGAGACCGGCATCATACTTCCGGAGCTCGAGAACGTCGCCGCACTGGTCGCTGCAGCGGCCGCGCGTGCCATTCCTCTGAATAAGGCCATCGTTGGAGAGTACGCATTTACGCACGAATCCGGCATTCATGTCGATGGCCTTTTGAAGGATCAGCGCACCTATCAGTCGCTTGATCCGGCTTTGCTTGGCCGCCGCAACCGCTTTGTGATCGGCAAGCATTCCGGACTTGCGGCGATTACGGCGTTGCTCGATGAACTCAAGCTGGCCGCCAGCGCCGATCAAGCCAGACAGATCCTCTCGCAGGTTCGCAAGCATGCGATTGAGCACAAGCTGCCGGTCGAGCGCAAAACGGTGGCGGCGATCTGGCGCGACGTGTGCGGATGCCCAGCCACCCAAAGCGGGTGAAGAGCCGTGCTTAGCATCGTTTGCGCCGACTATTCGACAGACCAAGTGCATCGCAAGGAGGCCATCCGATGCCACTGATTGGCGCGAAGATGCCGCACTTCCGCATGCCAACTCGCTGGTCGCAAATCTGCGCTCCAGTTATTACGGGCTGTTCCGGCATTCATGCTGTGATCTGCAATCCGGCAGCGAGCCGTCCGCGGACTGCCAAGCGACGTCTTCTCTTGAGGCTGCCGTCCCGCCCGACCACCGGTCGGACGAGCATCAGCACCGATTGCGGTTTGGCCGTTCATGCCCCTTCCTCATCCGGGCTGCCGTCGCCGTCCGCCGAACCTGCAGATCTGGATAGCGAAGTTGAGCGCGTCGGCGTTCCAGGGCGGGCGTTGGCGAAGCGCACCCGCTGCACGAGGTAGAACCGCGGCAATATCATCAGGCGCTAGGAGTATCTTATTTGGCGTCCGAAGCTGATCCAAAGGAGACCTTTCGATGATCAACTCATCCCCGGCAGCCCATATCCTGGACCGGCTTAGCAACGCCTCGTCGGCAGAGGAGTTCTTTTCGCTGCTCGGCGTCGATTATAATCCGAAGATTGTAAATGTCGCGCGCCTTCACATCCTAAAGCGCATGGGACAATATTTCGCCAAAGAGCAATTTTCTGGCGCCACAGAGCCGGAAATCAGAGCTCGGTGCAAAGCGATGCTGGAGCAGGCTTATGCTGATTTCGTGGCATCGCGGCCGATTGATCAGCGAGTATTCAAGGTTTTGAAGGATGCGGTTGCAGGCCCAGGCAAACCGACAGCCTTTGTTCCGTTGAGCGAGCTGAAGTGACTTCGCGCTCCACCGCAATGAGGTGTTCTCTAACGATTGCCGTGCGGTCTGAAAGCTCCTTCATCAGATCATCTATCTGCCAGCCATGACCCGAGCGACGCTGTCGCATTCCCGACCCATGTCCGGACTGATCGTGTCCAAGGCCCTGAGCGAGCATTTAAGTGTCTGTCAAATCATTGCTTCCGCCTGACTTTCGATGGTTCTTGCAAGTGGTACGACACTTGCTGTTGTCGTGCCTATCCCGTCATCGATGCTGACAGATGGCGGTCGTCCGAGATGAAAAGGAACACCTATGACACTGCTTCTACCGCCTACCGAGCGATGCGGCATGATCTCGCGGCTCACGCTCGCGCCCGGTCCGTTCGATATGGCCTTTGATGCGGACGAAGCCGACACCGACCGTGAGATGGTGGTCAGTGGCTAAGTCGTCCGTTGCGCAACATCTGGAGAGGGCATGTACATAGTCGTCAGCGTCGAGCGAGTCCGCGGATGCGCGCAAAGTGGCATTCGTCGCAACGCGGATAGCAACATGCGTCCGGCGGAGGCGCCAAGCGCGGCCGATGCAAGGTGCCGGGGCTGGAGGCTGACCACGCAGTGCATGAAAGGTGTGCAGCTCCGATCGCCTTGGTGGTCGCACCCGGTGCAGAGCGCTGGGCCGAAAGCGAGGCGCCGATACTGCAGAGCAGGCGGACGCAACAGCTCTTCCGGGCACAGATGCCGTAGCGGCGTCGCCGGCACCGTGGCGCTTGTCGAACCGAGCGCGCGAGGCACTACCGTCGAGGACATCTCTGGCTCTGGCCCGCCCGGAGCGTCTACGTCGATGACGAGTTTTACTGCCTGGTCGGTTTGCACCAGGCGGGCCGGGCAGCCGAGCAGCCGGCCACTTGCTGATCAGAACTGATCCTCAGTCAACTGAATCTAGATACAAACCTGTGGCGCGGGCGCGCGTATTCTTGAGGGGACTTTAAAGCATGAGCAATGTCACCAAAACGGCTGTGCCTGCGGCGGCCGGCCGGGCAGCAGCCAAGAAGGAACTGCCGGAGCACTTTAAGGCCTACAAGCATGTCTGGGTTTTCGTCGAGCTGGAGCGCGGCCAGGTGCATCCGGTTTCCTGGGAGCTCATGGGAGCGGGGCGCAGGCTTGCCGACAAGCTGAAGGTGAATCTCGCCGCGGTCGTTGTCGGCCCGGAGGGGCAGTCCACCCGTAACGCCGCACTTGAATCCTTTTGCTATGGGGCCAATCTGACCTATCTCGTGAGCGACAACGTTTTGGCGGATTACCGCAATGAATCCTATACCAAGGCGCTCACCGAACTCGTCAATACCTACAAGCCCGAGATCCTGCTGTTGGGCGCGACCACGCTGGGGCGCGATCTCGCGGGTTCCGTGGCGACGACTTTGTCAACGGGACTCACTGCCGACTGCACCGCGCTCGATGTCGACGCCGATGGTTCTCTTGCGGCGACGCGTCCGACCTTTGGCGGCTCGTTGCTCTGCACGATCTATACCTTGAACTATCGTCCGCAGATGGCAACAGTGCGCCCGCGGGTCATGCCGATGCCTGAGCGCGTCGAACGCGATGCGGCCCGTATCATCGTCCATCCGCTCGGCCTTGTCGAAGACGATATTGTCACGAAAGTTCTGTCGTTCCTCCCAGATCGTGATTCCGAGACATCAAATCTGGCCTATGCCGACGTCGTGGTTGCAGGTGGCTTGGGACTGGGATCGCCTGAGAACTTCCGGCTGGTGCGCGAGCTCGCAACTCTTCTTGGCGCTGAATATGGCTGCTCGCGTCCTCTGGTGCAGAAGGGGTGGGTTACGTCTGATCGGCAGATCGGTCAGACCGGCAAGACGATCCGGCCAAAGCTCTATATTGCGGCCGGTATTTCCGGCGCGATCCAGCACCGGGTGGGTGTCGAGGGGGCGGATCTGATCGTCGCCATCAATACTGACAAACGTGCTCCGATCTTCGACTTCGCCCATGTTGCGATCGTCAGTGATGCCATGCAATTGCTGCCGGCGCTGACGGCGGCATTTCGCGCTCGGCTCTTGCCGAATTCGCGCGCCCGGATCGCGGTCTAGAGGAGATGATGATGATTGAAGAGAGGTTCGATGCCATCGTGGTAGGAGCCGGTATGGCTGGTAACGCGGCGGCGTTGTCCATGGCCAGGCAAGGCATGAAGGTGCTGCAGCTCGAGCGCGGCGAATATCCTGGATCGAAAAATGTGCAGGGCGCAATCCTCTACGCGGACATGATGGAAAAGCTAATCCCCGAGTTTCGCGAAGAGGCGCCGCTCGAACGTCATCTGGTTGAACAACGGTTCTGGATGATGGACGACCGCTCGCATGTCGGGATGCATTACCGCTCGGACGACTTCAACGAGGAGCGGCCGAACCGTTACACGATCATACGCGCGCAGTTTGACAAATGGTTCTCGTCAAAGGTGCGCGAAGCCGGCGCGACCGTGCTCTGCGAGACGACCGTGACGGAGCTCGTACGGGACGAGCGTGAAAGGATTGTCGGCGTTCGTACAGATCGCCGCGACGGCGAAATACATGCCGATGTCGTCGTGCTCGCTGAAGGGGTCAATGGTCTGCTTGGGACGCGCGCGGGCCTGCGCGCGCGGCCGACACCCGATAACGTTGCGCTCGCCGTCAAGGAAATGCACTTCTTGCCTCGCGAGACTATCGAAGCGCGTTTCAATCTTAAGGGCGAAGAAGGCGTCGTGATCGAGGCGGCGGGCACCATTTCCCGCGGTATGACCGGAATGGGTTTCATCTATGCCAACAAAGAGTGTATTTCGCTGGGCATCGGTTGTCTCGTCGCCGATTTCCAGCGCACCGGCCAGACGCCCTACGGCTTGCTCGATCAATTCAAAAGGCATCCCTCTGTGTTGCCTCTGCTAGCAGGTTCCGAAGTCAAGGAATATTCGGCGCATCTCATCCCTGAAGGAGGCTACAAATCGATCCCGCAGCTCTACGGGGAAGGCTGGGTAGTCGTTGGCGATGCGGCGCAACTCAACAATGCCGTTCATCGAGAGGGGTCCAATCTCGCGATGACCTCAGGTCGCATAGCGGCCGAAGCGATCGGCCTGGTGAAATCGCGCGGCGAGCCGATGACAGCGACAAATCTGTCGCTCTACAAGAAGATGTTGGATGAGTCCTTCGTCATCAAGGACCTCAAGAAGTACAAGGATTTGCCGCCCCTGATGCATACTCACTCACAAAACTTCTTTCTCACCTATCCGCAGCTCATCTCTAAGGCAATGCAAAACTTTGTGCGGGTCGATGGTACGCCCAAGGTTGAGAAGGAGAAGGCGACCTTGAAATCCTTTGTCAAGGCGCGCTCATGGATGGGGCTGTTCGGCGATGCATGTCGTTTTGCGCGAGCCTGGCGCTAATTATCAACAGTGTGAGTTCCAAGTATGGAAGGACAAAGCATGGATGCCGAACCATCGGTGCGCGTGGAAGACAAGCTGTATTACAACCGCTACCTAGTCGACATTGGTCGTCCTCACGTAAAGGTTCGCGCACACACGTCCCCATCGCCGCAGCTAGTCGCGCTTTTGAAAGCGTGCCCCGCGCGATGCTATGAGCTGAACGATGAGGGGCGGGTCGAGGTGACTGTTGATGGCTGTATCGAGTGCGGTACCTGTCGGGTGATCGCCGAGCCCACCGGCGATGTCCAGTGGAGTTACCCGCGCGGCGGATATGGGGTGCTGTTCAAGTTTGGCTGAGGGTAAGGTGAGGATGGAACGAAGCCGTGGTACGAACCGCCCCTAAGCGTCGGAATATTAGCATCTTTCGCGCGTTCCGCCTCTGGCACGGTGCGAGCAATTTGAGCTAGACACGTATCAAGGTAACAGGACCGGTGTGGCGATACGGAACGGCGCCACACCCTGTCGATCGGATGGCAGAGGAGGAATCAGCCCGTTGCCTGGGATGGGCTCGGCCGAACGGCCTCGATAGCAATCGCCACTGACTGGACGATAGCAGCAGAGCGCACGGCAGTGAGGATCACTTCGGAGCTGACGCCCGCAGCTCGCAGTGTCTTCTCGTGGGCATCGATACAAGCACCGCATCCGTTTATGGCGGAGACAGCAAGTGACCATAGCTCGAAATCAGACTTGTCAACACCCGGACTGCCAATCACGTTCATGCGCAGCCGTGGCGGTATTGTCTTGTATTCCGGATTAGAGGCGAGGTGAACGAAGCGGTAGTAGACATTGTTCATCGCCATCACAGCGGCCGCAGATTTCGCTGCCGCGATCGCCACGGGCGTCATCACAGCGACCGCGGCGGATTCGATTGCGGCAATGACGTCTGCATTGCGGGTCGCAATCGCGCTCGCCAGCAACAGCCCGTACTGCCGCTGCGGCGAGAGTGTCTCATCGGCCATCAAGGACGTCAGATTGAGTCTGACGTCCTTGGCGAAATCTGGGATCTTTTCGTTCAACTGTTCAATCGACGACATGCTGCCTCAAGCGACCTTCAGGACTTCGCCGCCGATTTCGCGGTTGCAGGGACAGAGCTCGTCGGTTTGGAGGGCGTCCAGCACGCGCAGTGTGTCCTTGGGGCTGCGCCCGACGTTGAGATTGGTCGCATAGACGTGCTGGATCGTGTTGGCGGGGTCAACAATATAGGTGTAGCGATACGCGACCCCTTCGGGGGAACGCACACCAAGGCCATCGACCAGGGTCCCCTTTGTGTCGGCAAACTGCCAGATTGGTAAATTGTGCAAGTCGGAATGAGAGCGTCGCCACGCAAGCTTGCAGAACTCGTTGTCAGTCGAGCCGCCCAGTACCACTGCATCGCGGTCGACGAATTCCTTGGAAAGCCGGGCAAACTCGGCGATTTCGGTCGGGCAGACGAAGGTAAAGTCCTTGGGATAGAAGAAGATGATCTTCCATTTTTCTGGGAAGCTGGCTTCGGTCAACGTCTCGAATGCACTCTGCCCATCTTCCTCCTGCGCCTGAAAGCCAGGCTTCACGCCTGTGATCTCGAACGGCGGCAATTGACTTCCAATTCCAAGCATACGGTCCTCACACGTTTGTTTTCCGGACATGGTGACCACGCTGGTGAAGCAAACGATATGCCATCAGTTCTCAAGAGCCGATTGTCCTAGTTGCGCCGCGCAGCGACTTGGCTGCAGAGTTCGCCTCGCGCATCAAGGCCGCTCGAAACGGCAGGTGATCACCAAGCTGCGAGGATTTGCCGCATCTGAAACAGGAATGAACCCACCCAGGCTCGCTGCGGTGGCAATGAAGGCTTGAAATCCACGTAGCGTCAGGTTGTAGAGTGTCAACGCACATGCGGCTATCGTTCTGAGGCGTCATGACCACGAGGAAAGGCTTCGATATGTCAGGTTCTTTGGTGGTGCGCTGGAGCATGTTGATGTGCAGGCATGGCCCGGCCGGTTGTAGCTAATGTGAGGACATAAACTGAAGAGTCGAGACGAAGCAGAATCTGAACAGATCCCGAAGGTCCAGCGGCAATGGGGCGGCCCGGATTCTGTCCCGAGGTGCCGCATGCGACCTTGGCCGGGAGGAGGGCCGAAAGCCGCTGCCTTTCGAATGGCAGTATCCGGCCGTCGTTTCTCTTGAATTGTTTTGAGGGGTAGCCAGCAATCACCTGTTGCCCTTGGGGCCGGAACGCCCTCTGCAGCAGCGAGGGTTGGGCAGATCTGAGTAATGCGCTCGTAGCGGGGCGCGATGACAGTCGCTTTTGTTGAATTTGACGATCTTGGCATCCGGCTTCTTAGGCCGGAGGCTCTGTGATTGATCGCACCGAAGCGCGAGCTGGTGCAGCTGTGAAGAGTCATCTCATCAAAGGAGAATGGTGTGGAACCGGTCTATAACGATCCGAACTATTGGATGCGCTGGTACGCTGAGCAGCAGGAGCTGCAGCGCGCGCAACAAGAGGCAGAGGCCGGTCCTTCGGATCAAGCTGGCTTCGAGCAGCAGTTGGGTGGGCTGCAACTCCGTTCCCCTGAGGAGAGTTCGCCTGAGGCTGGTTCGCCCGACGCTCCGGCCGCACGCTCGCATGGAAATCTGCAGCGCGCGGACATTGGTGGTTCGATGCGGATGCCCCCAAGGTCCAACCTGCAAGACAGTTCGTTCAGCAGCACGCGTTACAGCGTCGACGCTCCGCACGCTCATCTTGGTTCGTCTGCAAACGATTACCGGTCTGATTTGCGGGACAGGCCATTTAGCAGCATGCGCTACGCAGCGCCCTCGGAAGCACAATCGATGGCCCGGAGGAACGATAAAAAGTCCCGAGGACTGTTCTCTAAGGTCAAATCAGGCTTAACCAAATTCTTTGGAGCAAGCCGTCGTGAGAAGGAGGCCGGCGGCCCACCGTCTGATGAACTCTACTCGGAGCTTCGCATCGACTTTGCAAAGCGCAGTCGCCCGTCCGAAGCGGACCTGGAGCTGATTGAAGAATTCAAGACGGCATTGGGTAGCGCGAACCGTAAGACCAAGACCATCGAGAACTACGTGACGGTTCTTCGAATGTTCAGCGAATTCCTCCGACCCAAAGGCATCACGCTAAAGGACCTGCTTGGCAACGCTGATCGGCTAGCCGCCTATAAAGATGAATTTATGAAGGTGGCCAGCGCCAACAGCAGGAACTATGTGGGTGGAGCATTGGAAACACTCCGGAATTTCCAGGCTGGAAATCCCATTCCGGCCCCGGCTTTTGTGAATACGCGAGAGCAACCGATGCATCCCCAGGACGAGCGGATGATCCACCAGTTCGTGGAAAACGTCAAAGACTACAGAATTACTCCCGATGGTACCAGAGGCCGCGGGACTGGAAAGGTCCCGGCTGCTACGATCAAGTCCAATGTGCAGGCGCTCAATACGTTTGCTCGTTGGCTCCGAGCACAGAATAAGGGGCCATTGGCTCTTCGGGCGTTCAATGAACCAAGGTCGCTCGCCGACGACATCGACGAGTACGTCGAAGCTGGCGGTGATGATCGTGACCGCCTCAGCGCGGCATTATCTCATCTGCGCAGGATCGGGGCTGACGGGCTCCAAGCTGTCGGTGCCGGGGCTCGGCTGATGGGACGCGAAACATTGTCGGCTCATCCGGAGGATATCTCCACCATCGATGACTTTTTGACCGACGCTCTGTCCAAGCTTGGATCTGACGCGACCAAGAAAGAGAAAGCCGCCGTTTCGACGATGGTTTCCCGGCTACGCTCCTTTAGTGATTGGCTTCAGAGGGAGGGCAGGCCAAGCATCATGGATCGAATCGACGGCAATGCTGCGCAGAAATCGTCATTGAACGCAGATTATGCGGCATTCTGTAAAGCGACAAAGCGGACGGCCCCACTCGATCCCTTTAGAGAATACCTAGGTCTCGAGCCCCAACAAGGATTTCGTCCTTACGACGACGACGCCAGCCTCATCGCGGGCCTTGCCAACGAAGAGCTGAGCAAGCTCGACCCGAGTTCCCAGAATAGGAGAAAAACCATTCAAAGTACTGCTTCGGCGCAACGCAAGTTCAGTGATTGGCTCCGCACAGAGGGCAAGGCGAGCATCGCGAGCCGAATCAACGGCAATAATGAGCAGCAACGCTCGCTGGATGCAGACTACCGGGCTTACGCCGAAGCCAACGGGAAATCTGGCGTGACGCTCAAGAAGCTCAGGCAGTATGTGCAAGTCGTCGAGGCAAACAGAGCGCTGGGTGTACCCTTTCCTCAGCAAAGAGCAGGCTCGGACTCAACCTCCACCTCGACCTGGATACGAGATTTGCCGACGCCGCCGTCCGAAAGTGAGTGGCCGCCGGTGTTAGGCCCGTTTGGCCAGGCCGGCTTGCAGGAGCAGGCTGGGTCGAGCTCGACTTGGTCCCCGCAACTGCCGTCCTATTTCGACTTTCCAACGCCGATGGGCGAGCCAGCTCGGTCCTCAGACATCTATCGGGGTCTCGGTTCCTTGGTTGACCTGCCGTCCACACCGCAGGACATGCGTGACGATGCCCAGTCAGGGTCGGTGCAAAGACCTCCGTTCTTCATCGGACCATCGGGTATGCCTCAAGAGCTCGAGGACATCGGATATCTCGTTGGCGAGGATTGGCAGCATGGCTCACAGCCGGTGCCGGATTTCCTGCTCGATGTACTGGACAATAAAATGCTGTTGCCGAGTTCGCGAATGGCTCCCCAGCCGGTCTCCATCAACGGGGAGACCTACTCCATCACGTTGGGTCCGCGAGGACGCCGCGACGCTCAGCTGATCCATCATGCTGGCCCATCCTCGGTTCCTAAGACCCGGGTCGCTGGTTCGGCTGCGGGTGCCTCTGCCAGCGACCGAAGCGGACGGGTTCTCGGAGCGAGGGAATGGCTGGGCGACGAGCATATCCAGCGGGACTACGAACTCCTGGCGCAGGAGTTGTGGGCGAGCAATCCAAACCTCGCCGCGAGGACTCGGTTCGTCGATCCTCTCATGGCCTTTCGGGTGGGCCAGGGGACCGATGCCGACGCGCTAGCCGCATTCCATCGCATTGTCGACGATCGGAATGGCAACGATACAGCCGACTTCCTGTTCTTGCCGGTCAATGATGCCAGCGCCACGGACCTCGATCGCCGCGGCTCCCATTGGTCGTTGCTGCTGGTGGACCGCCGCGATCGCGACGGGCCGGTTGCCTACCACTACGACTCAGCTCAGGGATACAATGACAGACCTGCAGCAATGCTCGCAGCGCGGGTGGGAGCCGATCTGCAAGGCGCCTCCATACGCCAGCAGAGGAACGGCTATGACTGCGGTGTCTTTGTGGTCGACGGTACGCGGGCGCTGGTCAGGCGGCTCGCGGGAAGACGGCAGTCAGACCTCAGTCTCACCAATCTCGTCATTGATCGGCAGGCACTGCAAAACCGGCTGAGGGGCTGAAATCCGCCTCGACTGAATAGTGCCAAGTTGATTGAACTGCGACTTCTCGCCGGCTGAACGTCCACAATCGGAGCCTTCGCAAAGCATCATGGTGTCTCGTAACGAGGAGCGGAGCCCGGAGCTAAGGCTGTTTTCAGAGACGGCGAATGAGTCCGACGGGCGATTTCGGAGCCGACGTATCCGGTGGTCGTACAGTCGTCATCAAGCGCTCCGGTATCATAGTGCCTAAATAGTCGCAGCTGGGAATGAAAGCCCAGCTGCGCGCCAGGCGCTTGGAGATATCGCGCCACCATCGCTGAACGATTTGGAGATCGCAAAATAGCAACGTGCCAACATCACCCGTGAAAGTTCGCCAGGCGGCAAGACATCTAACTAGAACGGCTGTCAGAAGTGGTACGTCACGGGCGACTGGGTCGACGAATTCGGCGCGCAGGCGGCCGGTTGCTTGCTGCCGGCAAAATGTGCTCATCGCGAGGAGATCGACCAGGTCGCGAAGCGCGCGGAAAGCGATAGCTGCGGCCCTCGCGAGTCCATTTGTATCGAGCTTATAGACAAAGCTGCGCTGCCGACTTGCTCGGAAATCGAGATTTCTCGCCGTGACGCAATGTCCCCTGCGACCAGGCCGGGTACCGTGTGCGCCGGTCAAGTGTCGCCGGATGATGCCGCCGACGCGTACGACTCGCCGCGCGAGATCCTGGGCTGAGTCGCCCTGTAGCATATCTACATCGTCTGGTCGGTCGAAGGCAGCCGCAATATGCTTCGGATCTATCTCATCAAGATTGTCGCTCACTGTCGTACTCCGATTGCTGTTCGTTTCTCGTATCGGCGCTTACCCGTCGAACGCCTCCTGTTGATGTTGAGGGCCCTGCGAGCAACCGCTCGGGGACTGCGACCGGCACGGCGCGCGCGACCTCGGCGAATACGTCAATGCCATTGCTGAGCCGTAGCGCATCAAAGGAGCGACGCGGGATGCGGGCCAGAAGCGGTACGCCCGAACGGCCAGTTTCGAGAGCCAGGACCAAGGTGACCTCAGCATCGTCGAACGGCAGAGAGGCTTTGATGCGTGCCGGAAAGACATTGAGGATGGAGCTGGCGCGCGGCGGCTCGCACGCGATGCTGACATCGCCGGCTGCGACGCGCAGCCGCAACTGCGCGCCCGGCCTAAGCGGCGATCCAGGGATCAACAGGCGCGCACCTTTGAGGCGGAGGATGATCAGCCCATAGCGCCCGTCATAGCCGCCGACCACGGTATCAAGGCAGACTGCCGCATCGCCGCGCGCGGCAAGAGCCGGGGCGATCTGAACGACATTGAGTGGCCCGGCCGCAGTCACAACGCCATCTTTCATCATGACGAGATGATCGGCAAAGCGCTCGATGTCAGCCATGTCATGGCTGACATAGATCATGGGTAATGGGAGCTCTTCCCGCATGCGCTCGAGAAACGGCAAGATCTCGCATTTAGCGGAGCGGTCGAGCAAAATGAGTGGGTCGTCAAGCAAAAGTAGCCGAGGTTGTGCCAGCAGCGCGCTGCCCAGGGCAAGGCGCTGTCGCTCGGCGTCAGAAAGATGCGACGGCGAACGCTCGAGCAGCGGGGTAAGGGCGAGCAATTCGACCACGCCATCAAAATCGATCAGTGTCGGTTTCGATTTCGACGCGTTGAACAGAAGGGTGCGCTTGACGGACAAATGCGAAAAAAGAATTGGTCGTTGGAATACATAAGCGACGGGACGCAGATGAGGCGGCCGAAACGTCGTCTGATCTTGCCAAATCTCACCATCGATTGCGCAAAATCCACCCGGCAGACGCTGCACGCCGGCGATGCAGCGTGCGAGCGCGGTCTTGCCGCAGCCAGGCGGCCCGAAAATAGCCGTGACGCCTTTGGCTGGTGCGCTGAATTGGGCCACTAGCGGGATGTTTGCGAGAGAGCCGTTGAAGGCGAATTCGATATAGCCAGGTTTTGCTTCTCTCACGTGCCCGCGCCTGTGATGCATCTTTCTACCAAGATCACGAGCGGAATCGCCGCGATCACCATGCCTCCGAGAATCCAGTCTGTTCCGCTCCAGCGCGGTGTCTCCGCCCCCAAGAGGCCATAACGCATGGCTGCGGCGTTACAGATCGATGGTGTTAGGACGAGCGGCTTGTTGAGCATCTCCGAGCCATCGATGATCGTGGCAATCGGAAGCTGCCCTGCGCGCTTGCCGATCACACAGGGAGAGCCAAATTCCAGCATCGTGGAATGCTCAGCCGGCTTGGCCGGACCGAGGGGGTTCGTTGCAAGCTGAAATGGCGCCGCTTGTGTCGTTGGGCGGGAAGGCTGTCGGCTCGCGCCAGAGCTCAAGATTGGCTCTGGGGCCGAAATCCGCTCCGATGACGCCACAGTTTTGGTAGCAGATGTGAAGGCTGCGCCAGCACCCCTAATCGTAGCTTCAGCGTTCCCGGGCGCAAGCAGCATCAAAGTCAGATCGATCAAGATCAATCGGATAAGTCTCACTTTAGACTCCGGGTCCGCTGCGACCGCTTTCTTCGCGGCAGCTCGTTGATCCTTGCCGAGCAATCCGCGTGCCGTTCCCAGGAATATGGTGCGCGGCTGGCGTGGCAAAGGGGCTTCGCATCGTTCTCCTGCCCGGCGTCCTAGATGGACGTATCTTATGGTAAGGTTTTGGACGCTCGCGTCATCAACCGCACATGCAGGGCGATGAGATGGAAGCTGGGCGCGGTACCATCGTCACTTACGCTGGAGATGGTGCGTTGGCGAACATGCGGCCGTCAAACTCGCCAATAATGCACAAGGCGATGTGATCCAGTTTGTCAGACCTTACCGATCTGCCGGAGGAGAGAAGGGGGGCTCATTGGCAACCTGAGGGACTTGACTGGCTATCTAGAAGCTTTCGTGATCGCCTGGACGGATATCTCACGGATGCGAGTTATCGCTAGGTCATGAGCATTCAGAGCCAGCCCAGTTCGTAGCCGCACGCGATCGTCCCAGCAACCCGAGGGGGAGGCGTCACGCGCGAACTTATGATCGATCTCCTGGTCACATCAGCACCCAGGTGGATTCGGTTGCGAACGATCAACGGTGCCGCTGCGTGGAATATTCTCTCATTAGGAGCAGCACACCGCAACACCATTGCTCCATTGCGCATCAACTCCCGCATCAAGGTATCGAGACTACGACGTTGCGTTCCCGGTGCAGACGGGTTCGACCGGCAGGGTCGTCTGCAACGATACCGACAGAGGCTTGATCATTGGCTGCCCATCGATCGCACCGCACGGAAAGTCAAAGAGCTGTCGACCAAATGATGTACGTCTAACCAGCGGCACTTAGCGTCCGGTTGCAATTGTCGAGGCCGAGGCGCGCGATCTGACAACGAAGATCATCACCTATCTGACGAGCTGCAACAATCACGACAGCTATGGCGAACGAAGAGGCGAGCGCTGCATCCTTGAATGTGGTGGCAGTAGGAGCCAATCGGTTGCCTTTGGCATCTTCATGCTGCCCCGGCAGTTGTTGGAGCCGGAGTTCACGTCTTTCAGCATGCTGGCCTGAAATCAACCACTAGACCACGTGCGATATGCACTTTGTGTTCGACCTCCGACCAGCTGTGCGTTGAACAGTCACAGATCTTGGTGCTCAAACGACGTTGAGATCGAAAAGAGCCGGCACGCCCCGCATCGGCTGGCATGGCCCCTGCATATCACCGGCGGCCGAGCAGCGATCGGACATTGGTCAGGTCGCCGCGGTTGGCACGAGCTTGTCATTTTCGTGGGATGAAATGCGACCTGGAGTTCTTGTAGTGCTTGCGATGCTGGTCCAGCCGGAATCTGCTGCCGCGCACGCCCTGGCCGACGAAATCGCCCGTCCGCCGCTGGTTCAGTCCGATTATGAGCGAGCGCTGACGATCGGCGATCGCTATGGCCAACTCACCGTCAATGTACCCGAAGTGCCGTTCTGGCTGCCAGAGGGCGAGTCGTTCGTCTACCGACGTACAACCCAGGGCAAACGCCAGTTCATGCTGGTGAATGCTGCCACAGGTGTAAAGCGACCAGCTTTTGATCAGATTCGCCTCGCGGCGGCGCTGAACATGAGGAGCCATAAGAACTACAAAGCCGATGATCTGCCCTTCGCCCGTTTCGAGCTGGCCGATAGCGGTCAAAGGCTCAGTTTCGAAATCGAGAATACCCGCTGGAGCTGCGAACTTGCGAGTTATGTCTGCACAAGCATGCAGGTCCATCAGGGGCTGAGTGCTGACGACACGCTACCTGCCGTCAATCATTCGTCGAAGACAAGTACATCTCCCGACGGGAGATGGGACGCCTATATTAGAAACTACAATATCTTTCTGCGCAGCAAGGACGGCCTGCAGGACATCCCATTGACCTGGGACGGATCAGAAGGAAACTACTATGCTTTGTCGACGTTAAGATGGTCTCCGGACTCAATTCGCCTGGCTGCTTATCGGATCCGTCCAGGCGACCAAAGGAAGATTCATTACGTCGAATCGTCTCCAACTGACCAGATTCAACCCAGGCCTTTGTCGATGACATACGCAAAGCCGGGTGATGCCCTGGCGTTGTCCCAGCCGGTGCTCATTGATGTCGTCAGCCGGCGCGTGATCGCAATCGACAGCGCCGCTTTCCCAAATCCGTATAAACTCTCGCCGATCAAGTGGTGGAAGGACGGACGTGGCTTTACCTTCGAATACAATCAACGTGGGCATCAGCTCTATCGACTTGTCGAGGTGGACGCCGCCACCGGGCAGGTGCGCTCCTTGATTGACGAGGTCAGCGAGACCTTTATCGAGTACGGGCGTCTGCAGCCACGTACTGGAAAGACCTTCCGGTACGACGTTGAGGATGGGAAGGAGATCATCTGGGCGTCCGAGCGCGACGGGCATGAGCACCTGTATTTGTTCAATGGCCGGACCGGTGAGCTCAAAAATCAGATCACCAGAGGAGATTGGGTGGTCCGCGCGGTCTATTATGTCGATCCGATCAAACGCCAGATCTGGTTTGGCGCCAGCGGGATGAACCCTGGGGAGGATCCCTATTTCGTCCACGCCTATCGCATCGACTTCGATGGGAGGGGACTGACTGCGCTGACGCCTGAGCAGGCCAATCATCACATCGAGTTCTCACCGAGCGGACGCTACTATGTCGACCTGTGGTCACGCATTGACTTGCCGCCGCGCATGGTGTTGTACCGGGCCAGCGATAATTCCGAACTTACGGATGTCGAGCGCGCCGATATAAGAGACCTGATCGGCGTCGGTTGGAAGCCGCCACTGAGCTTCACTGCCAAGGGGCGGGACGGCAAGACCGATATATGGGGCGTCATTCACCTGCCGGTCAACTTCGATCCAAACAGGAGATATCCGGTCGTCGAGGACATCTATGCCGGCCCACACAGATCCTCCGTTCCGAAATCTTTCTCGACCCGGGTCGAACCGCTCACCCAGTTGGGATTTATCGTTGTTCAGATCGATGGCATGGGTACGAATAACCGCTCGCGCGCGTTTCATGACGTTGCTTGGAAGAATCTGAAGGACGGCGGCTTTCCCGACCGAATCCTGTGGCACAAGGCGGTCAGCGCAAGATATTCTTGGTATGATATCTCCAATGTCGGCATCTTTGGCACGTCCGCCGGCGGGCAGAATGCGGTGAGCGCGCTGCTGTTTTATCCTGAATTCTACAAAGTAGCCGTGGCCAACAGCGGCTGCTACGACAACCGCATAGACAAAATCTGGTGGAACGAACAGTACATGGGTTGGCCGGTCGGCGTCGAATATTCGCAGTCTTCGATGATCGACAACGCACATCGGTTGCAGGGTAAGCTGATGCTTGTCGTCGGCGAAATGGACCAAAATGTCGATCCGTCCTCCACGTTGCAGCTTGCAGATCGGCTGATCAAGGCGGGAAAATTCTTCGATATGCTTTATGTGCCCGGCGGCAATCACGGAACACCGGGCAATTATGCCGAGCTCAAGCTGCTGGACTTCTTTGTTTGCAACATTCTCGGTCAGAGAACGCCGAACTGGAATGCCGCAATGAGCGAGCTGCCGAAGGGAAAATAAGGCGGTGATGGCGTAAGGACGCCTGATCATTTTGGTCGCTTCGCTATCGCCATGACACTTCGCACGACGGCTCTCCCGAAACTCGGGCTCTGTAGCATTTCAGGCAAAACGGCCATTCACAACCGAATGGCTTCTTAAGAAGCTCATCGCGGCTGAGGCGGCAATTTCAGCTTGCAGCCTCCGGAAGCTTGTGCGCATCTTCGAATGCGCCTGCGTCCGCCCGTCAGCGTCGCGCGCCCGGCACACGAGATCGAAGCTGCCGTGCCGTCGCAACATTGCGCAAATCGGGAAGCAAAACTGCTCCCCGCAAATCCGACATGCTCAACTGGAGTGAGATCGTACAGAGGGATGTTTCCCAAAAACGTGCGGCTGCCGCATCACTTTTGCGCCTGTTCGAGAGAGTGGTGCCTTTCGCATAATTGGACGGTGTCGCAAATTGCTGCGACGTCGCGCTTGCTCCTTGCGCAAGGGTAGGGCGTCTTGATCGTTGAAGTCGGGGTTGGAAAAATCGCCGGCGTAAGATGATATGCGGTGCCCGCGAGCTACGGAAGGCGCGGGTCCCTTGTAGCAGCGTTACTTGGCGCGTCTCAGTGCGACTTTTGTTGCAGTGCCAGCTGTTCCTTCCGGGGCTGAGCCACCTAGGATCGAGATGAAGTCGACCCGCGCCCAAAGAGTACTTGTGTCGGCTGCGAAAGAGTAGCGGCCTAAAGGTTTGGCTGACAGCTTTAGCTCGACCACACGATCCTGACTTCGTCGCGGCCTGAGTCACTGCGCTGTATTCTCGCTAATCACACGGAGTTTCGCGATCGTGACGGCCTATTTGTCTAAAGAGGGCCTTGGGGTGACGTTGGTGCGTGTGGGTAGTATCGGATAATCGATCTTCGGCAACTGACCGGTAAGCGAATTTAGAAAGGCGACAATTTCGTCAGTTTCTTTGTCACTCAGCTTTATGCCGAGTTGAACCTCACTCATTACGCCAACCGCTTGTTTGAGGCTCCAAACCTGACCGGAATGGAAGTAGGGAGACCGCAATGCGACGTTGCGCAATGGCGCCGTGCGGAAAACATACTCATCGCTAGGATTCTTAGTGACGGCAAAACGTCCCTTATCGTCTCTCGGAAGCAAGTTTGCGTCGGGCCTTTTAATCACGCCGAACGGGAAGTAATCCTGTCCACCGACGTTGATTCCGTTGTGGCAAGAGGAGCATCCCTTTTCGATGAATAGCTTTAGCCCGGCTTTCTGCTGGTCACTGAGAGCATATGCATCGCCCTCAAGGTACTGATCGAAGGGGGCGGTGGGTGTGATCAAGGTCGCCTCGAAAGCCTCGATGGCCTTGGCAGCATTTTCAAAGGTAACGGGCGCCGCATCGTTCGGGAACGCCTTACTGAACATAACGACATATTCCGTCATGGAATTCAACGTGCTGAGCACGCGATCGGGCGTCGCATTCATTTCGACACCGGCCTGGATAGGGCCCGCGGCCTGCGCCTTGAGATCTGCCGCGCGCCCGTCCCAGAACTGCGCCACGTTGAAGACCGCGTTGTAGACAGTTGGCGCGCGACGTGAACCCTGCTGCCAGCGATGACCGATCGAAGTCGGACCGGCATCTACCCCGCCCATCCCAACGTTATGACACGTGTTGCAGCTAATGACCTCGCTCGCCGAAAGCCTCGGATCGAAGAACAGGGATTTGCCAAGGGCGACCTTTTCGTGGGTGATCGGGTTGTCCTTCACCGCTGGAACCATTGAGGGGATTGGCTTGAAAAGTCGCCTGGCGGCGCTCATTAGATCATCATTGGCACCTGCTGCCGGCGAAACCAGAATGGCAATGGCCACGACAAATAGCTTGCCTACCATGTAAAGCTGGCCTGTCGCTGGTTTCCTCATATTAAGCCTCTTTCGTCGTAGATCAGGCAATCGCGAGCATAGGGCGGTGCGGGCGCTTCAGTCCGTCCGCAGAAAGACCCGCAGCAATCAACGACGAATGATATCTTCCGCGTTGCGGCTAGGCTGCACGCAAATCCAGCTCACGCGCTGAGTAGCAACTGCCGTGCCAGCGGAGCTCAAGATCGAAGCCGCTGAGCTGGCATCGAGCAATTCCACACTAGTAATAGGCAGCGGGCAGCTTGAGCCTGCGGAATCCGCCGTCGGTCAGAGCCGCGGCCGTCACAATTCAGAACAAGCCATTCTGACCCAGCGGTCCAAAGTCTTGTGCTTCTCGGAAAACTATCGTGCCAAACTCTTGTCTGCGGGCTCTAAGACCGTTGGCTCGGACGACGAACAAGCGAGCAGCGTCGGCGACAACTTATCGCCGATTGTCCCAGCGCGCCTTCAACCCAACACTAGGCCGAGCGATGATCGACCAACACCGGCGACGTTTCATACCCGGGGCAGCCGGTGAAGCGTGCAGCTGGCGCGAGTTCGTCCACAATGCGGATGTGCCCGTCTCAGAGCGTATTCACACTTGCTGGACGCTCAAAATGCTTGAATCGATCGTAGCGTCAGGTTGTAGGCATTGCGAAGCAGAGCTTCGCATCAGGGAACGCCACATTGGGAACTAGCATCGCGAATGTCACAGAGGCTGGAACGCATTGCGCGCGCTGCAAAGCGCAGCCGGCCTCTGTCGTGTCTCGGTCTTCGCAGTGAACGGGTTGCGCGTGGCGAGGCGATGATTCGGGAGACCGCTATGATTACGGCGGCCCCGCGACGGCCGCTGCCGAGCTGTTGCCTAGCTCCCGATAAACAGATGACGCTCGTTGGGCAAAGAACCATAGTGAAGGATATGCGGCTTAAGAGGGATTTGGTGGATCAAGAACGACGAATGGGGTGGACTTACAATGCGCACCGCTCGGCAACCGCCCTTGCTGCGATCGCGATCGCGGCCATGTGGTGTACAGGATACGCTCGCGCGCGAGATCAGCGGGCTGAAGAAGTCCTTACGTCGTGCAGACCAGACGTAATGCGCTTCTGTGAGCGCTTCACAGGACGTAGGGATGTAGACGCAGCCATGTTTTGTCTTAGGGACAATTTCAAAAGCTTGGGCGTCGAATGTCGCCGCGCGATGCCAACCGCCGCGGATAGAAGCGGGGGACGAAAACGACGTCTCAATAGGGTTCCGATCGTCCTCCATCGAGAGTGATCCGTCCGAGCAGAAGCTACGGAAATTGACGCACGGTGACGTGTTCCAGGCTGATTAGCGCTGGACTTTGATCTGCCTGCTGTTCGAAAGTCTATCGGGCTGGAATCGTCACCCTGTTGAGCCGGACGCATCCGCCAGCGGCACTGAACGTCGTGAACCGATTGGCCTCGTTCGGCGATCGACAGGGTCACCACGCGTGTTACGAGGTCATGGTTCGCTTTGAGGTTCGATGTGCTACTGCGGCGGTTGCGCGCTATCTGCGCTGCAGCCCGTTCGGCGGACAAGGCAACCGTGAAGTTGCCATCGGCTGGCTGGAAATGATCCGACGGACGAATCTGCTTCAACGTCGGAGGTCGTTAGGCCGCACATCGTTCAGGAGTCCGTATTGTCCATCAATCTATGACGTTGTTGTCGGCAGCCTAGCATTTCTCGCAGGTGACTAGATCGACTATGACTGGCAAAAGAGCGCCGGAATGCTCGCGTTGGGGTGGGCATTTGATCGCGGTCTTCCAGATATTCTCACATTGGGATTAGGTTGGGCTCGAGGGTGCGAATCGAGCCGAAGAGACCGCAGAGGTTAACCCCCAATCGAATTCGCGAAGGAACTGCATGATGCCATTGCGGCGTTTTCGATGGACGCTTCAGAGGAGCCGTTTGGCCGGGTCGTGGTGCTCGTGGTCGAATTCACATTAGGGTTTAAAACCAAAGGAAACGTCGTCGACAAGAGCCGCTCAAAGGCTGACAGCTGTTCAAGCAGGCGCTTCTCAACGCCCTCGCGTTCCGCGCCAGATAGGTCCGTCTTAAGTAACCGCCGGCAGCGCCAGATCTCGTTCCGCAGCCACCTGATCTCACTTAATCTATCATCGATCGAAGTCATTGCAGATGTAGTTCACTTTGGCATTCGAGCTTAAGCACGCGGATCTTCATGAGTAGCGGTGGCTCCGCATTCATGCCGAATAATTCCGTCTGAGGACTTGTGACTGCTCACCCGTTTCTGCGCAGATGTGGCGAGCGGTTCGATTTGTGCAAGGCCCCTCTTAATCCATATCACCTTACACCGCACGTCTGACGAGGAATCGCGGCAGATCCGCGAGTGTTCTCCGCGCCCTGATAGCGTATCTTGCATAATTCCTGCGCTCTACAGTTTCGTGCCCATCAGATACGAAAGATGGAGAGATGTTAAATCACGTCCGGCATTAAGTAGCTTGAGCATGAGCTGGCAAACTAGGCGCATCTCGCCATGCTCTATGGCACCAAAACTTACAAGCGTCCGGCGGCTTTGTTGATTGCCCAGGGTGGGCGCGGCTAAACTGTAGGACAGTAGCGCGAGACCCGGAATGAAGCGACGTCGTTCTCTGACCGTGCGAGCGATATAAAGAGTGGCGCCTTCATTGCGCTCGCCTCCTCTCTAATGGTTGGGCAGTCCCGCGCCGCCACCGGGTACGGGCAATCGTTTTTCCGAATGGATAAATTTATGAGTGAGGGCGCTCTCATTAAGAAATGACATGGCGCAGATGCTTTCGCCTATGGGGCAGGCGGGTGAGCCTGACCGCGACCGCCGGCCCTCGCGAATCGATCAAACAAAGCGCATGAGCCAAGGTTGGGATCTCAGCTATCGACGGCAAATGTCAGCTGGACGCGGTGTCGAGCTAAATAAGCACTCCACCGGCAATTATTGCAATCGATATCCGCTTTATAACAATCCGCCTCTGCCTCAGGAGGCCGATTTACAGCTTGAATCTCACGTTGCGGCAGGTTGTAGACTTGCCGATGCGTCAAGACAAAGCTCAGAATGGGGCAGGCCTCGACGGCTCATTGGCAAATCGAGACCGAGGGAATGGCTTGCTGATTGCCAACCTTGTTCAGGCGATGGCCGGGAAGGGGAGTTTGCACCATCGCCACGGGAACGCTGGGCGGGGCATTGTCAAGTGCTGGCAAGCGGAGTCGCCATTTGGCTGGAACGCTGGAATGGTGCGGGGAGAAAAATGTGGTTAGCCACAACTGCAATCGCGTTTTTAGTCGCGCAGCGAAAGTCGCGCAGAGTGAACAGCCCGGCGTCAGGCAGATGCTCCAAGAGCGTAGACGATTAATATCTAGCCAGAGGCGATGACCGGTCGCATATAGCCGAAGGGTGCTGCGATGAAGGCTCGGAAGGTCCTATGTCCGTTCAAACTAGTCTCACGACGGCGCTAAACGAAATCGATCGTGCTGGCGGCATTGTTGAATTCTCAACTGCAGTGGTCAGGCGCGACAAGCAACTGTGCAAGGCGGACCTGCCGGTGTTTCTGCAACAGGCAGCCGTTGAGTTTCAATCCAGATTTCTACCGAGTTTCGAGGAAAGCATCCGTGCAGAGAAATCGTGGGGCTATGCCACGACATGCAATGCGGTGAGCCGAAGGGCTGGAGGTCAGGTGGGGCGGGATACTTGCGAGAGAATAGCTTCTCGCGTGTCGCAGCTGGACCATGCTCTGATGAGAAAGATCGGTATTAGGGCGCTTTCCATATTTGCGGCATCATTCGGCAGGCACGCCAGGAGAGCGGAATGTCGCGATGGGGCGGTCCGAATAGCCAAATTTTGTCGCGAGGAAAGCAGATCGCTTCAAGAATTGAACAATCTCAGCTTGGCAGGGCTGATAAACGGCTTCAGCAAGTGGCCGGAAGGGAGTGACTTTCGACAGGCCGCGGTTGCAATCGCGGGTGAGGTCATCCGCCGAGCGGACGGCCCCCACCAGCTCTCTGAGTTTAGACAGCAAGGATTGGTGAGCCTGGTAAACGGATTTAGCAAGTGGCCAGAAGAGGCGGCCTCGCGCCAAGCCGCGGCCACGCTTGCACTAGAAATCCTGCGGCGCCCCCGCCGGCTCGCCGATTTCCCTCAGCAGGGGTTGGCCATCCTTGTAAACGGTTTTAGCAAGTGGCCTGAAGAGCTGCCCTGCGGTCAAGTCACGGTCGCGGTTGCAACCGAAGTGCTTGGACGTGCGACGCGGTTCCACGAGTTTAGCGAGCAGGATCTAGCGAATTTGGTGAATGGCTTCAGCAAATGGCCAGAGGAGAATGCATCTCGTCAGGCAACAGTCGCGATCGCAAGCGAGCTCCTGCGCCGTGCCGCCCAGCTTCCCCATTATACCCAGCAAGGATTAGCGAACCTAGTGAACGGGTTCTGCAAATGGCCCGAAGATGCGACTTGCCGTAAGGCTACGGTCGCGATCGCCGGTGAGGTATTTTGCCGTGCTGCCCAGCTTCCCGATCTGACTCAGCAGGGGCTGGCAAACCTGGTGAACGGTTTTAGTAAGTGGCCGGAAGAGGCCGCGTCTCGCCGAGCTGCGGTCGCACTCGCTCGCGAGGTCCTGCGCCGCGCTGATCAGCTCTGCGAGTTCTCACAGCAGGGACTTGCGAACCTAGTGAGCGGCTTCAGTAACTGGCTGGACGAGCTACCATGCGGTCAAGTGACCGTGGTGCTCGCAGGCGAGGTCCTTCGCCGCGCCGATCAGAGGACGGGGCTCTCGGATTTCACTACCCAGGATCTCAGGGGCCTGCTGATCGGCTTCAACAGATCGCCGCCAGAAAGTGCCGGCCGCCAGGCCACGATCACGATCGTCAATGAGGTCCTTGGGCGGGGTATTAGGCTCTTTAATTTTACCAAGCTGGAAGCGGAGAATTTGCTGAGTGGCTTTAGCAAGTGGCCGCAACACGCCGCCGGGCAAGGGAGGGTGACTGAGATCATCAGGGAGCTGCAACTCGCGTCTGAGACCGCGTAGGCCCGTGAGAGGAGAAGCGATGTTACCAGATGAGGCGATCGAGCAAAGAAAGCGCCAGGCTAGTGGTGTTCGATACGCGCGGGGCGATGTCACGACACGACAACCCGGAACGATGAGAGGTGTCATAGCTCTATCGGCGACGCCCATATTGTACAGAATTGCGCGACTAATCAGAAGGACGTAGATTCGTGAGTCAGGCTGAAAACGACGTCGTCGAGCATATGCTCTCATCATTGACGATCAGCTTGTTTCAGAATCGTATCGCGCCATCCGACGAACAAGTGATGCATCATTTCGGGCTGGCCTGCGAAAGAGCGGGATTGATCGCGACGGAAGAGGTCGCAATACGGGTATTGAAGCGCGTGTCGCGCGAGATCAACCAAGCGCAGTCAGTGCTCGAGTTCGTTGGTCGCGGCGAGGGCCGGCTACACTGAGCGCGACGTAGGGAAATGCGGTCTCGGCAGCGATACGCGGTGTCTGTTCGATACGAAAGGGATCCGCGAGCGGAATTACCGCTTGCCTGCCGCAATCCGCGAAAGCGCCAGTCGAGCTTGAGGATCATGGCCCCGATCATTAATAGCTGTAGGTTCATCGTTCAGGTCGGGCTGATTGGGTACACGCCTTGGCCCTTGGTGAGGAGCGAGCGCGTTACGCGCAAAACTCTGCTAGCGTTCGGCTCGTCGATCAACACAACTTCTCTCAGGAAGGGGTAGCCGCCTCGACCGCATAGGAACGGCAACCTCGCCGTCCTGTCAACATCACGCTGCCGGCGTGCCGCCGCTCGGACACCAATTCGGCGAGCAGGAAGCCGTTTTGATCCCGTCGGGCGTTGTGCGGAGGCCTGCGACTAAGCGTCGAGAGACATCGAAGGAATGTGGGGCGGCGCATTGATCATCGTCGAGGCCGTCAGCTTGTCGACAGCTCTATCTCGTAGGCTGGAAGTCCCTACTCGTTGGCAAGGCCGGCTCGATGTGCTCAGGCATTGCAGGAGATGGGACGTGGATTCCAGTATCGACCCGATCTGCAAGCGAGTGAGGCCCGTTGAGACTGGTCCTCGGTCGCCATCCGGCGCAGAGTAATCGTACCAATCCCTGCGTGGCGACTGCTTCGTGATCCCGTGCTCTCGTCAGCCGATGAAGCGCATCCATAGCGGGACTCTACCGGCTTCATGATACGCCGCCCCCGGTGCATTCGCTTCCTTTAGCTACCGAAGAGACGACATTTATGAATGCAGAACAGCTCGGCACGGGCGCTCCTTCCGAAGCTTCCGATTGGGAAAGCTCCGAACCAGGGTCTCCGGCCTCATCGCAATAGGACGAAGCCTTGACGGATGCGCAGGCGTCTGCCGACTTGCCGGACCAAGTCTTGACGGATTGGGCCGCCGAAGACGGGCAGGGGCAGCATGAGGATCGGCAGCAGGCGGTAAGTCGAATGAGGGCCTGGAGGTACACGGGCGATCTCAATGAGCCACTAGATCTGTCGTCCCTCTCCCTGGCCACTTTGGCGGCCCCGATCCCGGCCGGCTTGCGCTGCCTGAATGTCGACAACAATCAGCTGAACAGCCTTCCCGGAACTCTTCCGGCCAGTCTGCAGCGGCTCTACGCGAACAATAATCGGCTGACCGGCCTGCCCGAGCTTCCGCGCGGTCTGCGGCGGCTCTATGCCATTAGCAACGGGCTATTCAGTCTGTCCGCAGAGCTGCCGCCTGGATTGCGGCGCCTGAATGTCGACAACAATCAGTTATCTAGTCTGCCCGATCGCCTTCCAGCGACGCTTCAGGAGTTGGAGGTCGCGGGCAATCAGCTGACTCGTGTGCCCGAGCTTCCAGCCGGGCTCGAGCGCCTGAATGTCGACTATAACCAGCTGACCGATCTGCCCGAGCCTCTTCCGGCCGGGCTTGAATGGCTTAGTGCCAGCCATAATCGGCTGACCAGTCTGCCCGAGACGTTTCCGGCCGTGCTGCTATGGCTTGGCGCCAGCAACAACCAGCTAACCAGCGTGCCCGAGACTGTGCTGACACAGCTCAGCCGTGACGCGAGTGTTGATCTGGAAAACAATCCTCTGTCCGACGCGGTGCAGGCCGGCCTGGCGACCGCCATGCATGCCGGAGACTATGCTGGCCCGCAGGTCCTCTTCTCGAACACCGCAGGCGCAGTGCAAGTTGAGCTGGGGCAGCTGCAGGAGGTTGTCGCGCACTGGCTCGAGGACGAGCCGGCAGCAATAACCGCTTGGCAGGCCTTCGCCGAAGAGCCAGGCGCCCTAGATTATGCACGCCTTCTCGACAGGCTCCGCGGCACCGTGAACTATGGCAGCGACGCGTTCCGGCACGCGGTCGCCGAAGATCTGCGGCAGGCAGCCATCAGGTCGAATCTGCGCGAGCAAGTATTTCGAACTGGCCTCCGGAGCGAGCGCGAGCTGCGAAGATCGCGTCACTTTGACCTGGAACGGCATGCAGAGCGCACGCCTGAACGCGGATGTCGAGGACGGCGCCTATGACGGACGCCTTGGCGAACTGCTCCAGCACGGCCGCGTCACGTTTCGCTTGGAGACCCTGGACCGAATCGCGCGCGAGACCGTCAACTCGCTTCGCCGAGCCGATCCGGACACGGACGTCGATGAGATCGAGGTCTACCTTGCCTACCAGACCCAACTGCGTGATGCGCTGGAGCTGCGGCACATCGCTCCCGACATGCGCTTCATGAGCGTCTCTCACGTTACTGGGGACGATGTCGCCAGGGCCGAGACGGCAGTGCGGAACCAGGAAGCGACCGAATTTGCGCAGTTCCTGGCGACCCGATGGCAGCCATGGGAAAGTGTGCTAAGGCGCATCGCGCCCGAAGACTATGCTAAGATGCAGGAACGGCTCGTCGATGCGATAGGCGAGCCGTTTCAAGCCCGCTTGGATCGGCGGCTGGCGGAAGATGGGCTGACAGGCGACGCCGATGCCGAGCGGGTGCTCGGCGCCCAGATACGCAACGAGATCGCCCGCGAGATCAAAGGCGCGCTCATGGACCGGGTGCTCGGGAGGCTCGGCTTCGAGCTATGAGCTCCTCCGCTGGCATCATCGATGCGTCTCGCCGCCCGCAAAGCCTAAGAGGGCAGTTGCCGGTCGCGCGATTGGGTGCGGATGAGCTCAAGGAAAAGTACGCTTGATTGCACGCAATCCAGGCGGGGATTCGCGCAGTGCATTTCATTATCGCCAAAGCCGTTGGCGGTCGGTCAAACCACTGCTCATAAGCTGGACAAATAGACGGCGAGTAGTCCCGGCCTCAATTTGCCTTTGTGCAACGCAGGCTCTCGATGTTCGTCCCACGCGATCGATAGGATCTTCGCAGCATCAAACTCGATTCTAGATCGCGGAACATCGTGTAGTTCCGTCGTATCCACTGATGCAGCTCGGTGGACCAGTCCTTTTCGTCCCGCAGATACCCGGTGAAGGAAAAGCCAAGTCGGTCTATGTATCTCTTGAGAAACAGCGGCAGCGCGGAAATCTGAAGCACTCGCTCGCCATCCATGACTTCAGGTAATCCGTCGCGCAGCGCAAATTCATTGTGGACGGTGACCAGCGATGCTGGCGGAATCCGCCGCCGCAGCATGTCATAACCGCGAAAGGAGATGCGGTCAGCGCCTGCGATGAAGAGAATAATCGGAGTGACATAGCGGCGCTCCGTCTCCTTTATGAAGCCGATTTCCTCGCACATCTTGAAGAATTCGTCGAAGGCATGGAAGCCGAGATCGATCACCTTGGGTACCCGGTCGTGGACGATAAGCGGGTCCATCAACTGCATCTTGCCGTAAGTATCCGTCACATCCGCGGTCTCGGTGATCTTAGGCAGGTAATCGAGCAGTGATGGCTCTTTTAGATTGACATCGAACGACAGGGCGGTGCCGTCTTTGAGCAGCAAGAACTCGCTCAGGACGCGAGCGATGAGGGTTTTTCCGACCTGCGGGCTAGGAGAGCAGATGATATAGATAGGGGTCGCTAACATAGCCGGCAGATCAATCTCGTTTCGTATGAGGGCCTGCTCTTGGCCCGCAAGAATATGCGACTACTTCTCGCCACTCCGCGTCGCGGACTTGGCGCCGGCCAATTCCGTCAAGTTGATACGATCAAACTCGCTCCAGACATTTGCCAGCCAGTGCCGGACATAACCGCGTAGCACGAAGGAGTTGTTCGCGGGCTCATCGTTGCGGCCCTTGTTTGCCACGAAATCGACGAACGGGACGGATGCGACTTCGACCTGCTCATAGGCCATCTCGTTAAGTTTCGGGATGGTCAACTCGGTCGCCTGTTTGATGCGGTGAAAATAGGAATTATAGGTCGACTGGTCCCACTGGAAGAACTGAGTATCATTGATGAAGTTCTTGACCAGATAGTACTTCGCGCCGCTCATGAAGGCAGCGGTCTCCGCGATCTCGTCGAGCGAAGCGATAGACGATCCTAGGATGTGGAATACGGCAAAGGTAATCTGGCCGGACCGCGCCGAATCCAGAAATCCGATGTCGCGCAAGGAGGCCAGTGCTGAGGAAAGCAATCCGGCGCGAGCGTCGATGACGGTGACGGACAGCCCGGAGTTCAGGGTATCGAAAATCTTCATCTGGTCGGCGGTCGCCGTCATGTCGACGATCTCGGTGATCTCGGGATAAAAGCGCTTCAACGTCCCTCGCGGAGACTCCGTATCGAAGGCGCGCGTTTGCACGTTGTTAACGCTGAAGTAGTCCAGCAGCGTTCGTGATACGGTCGTCTTGCCGACTCCTCCCTTGTCCGCGCCCACCACAATCACAACTGGCTTCACCATCAAATTCTCCTGAGACACTCGCTCTTGCCGCGCGCGACGTGCGCAATCGGCGCGTCTCTGCTTTGGGTGAGAACATGGCAGAAAGAAGGGTAATTGAATTTTCGATGAGAGAGCCCATCAGGTTGACCAACGTTTTCAACATCGAGCGAGTTGCGTCGTGTGATTGAGACGGCGACGCAGGCCGAGAGCAGCAAGTAATCGCTCCTGCTCGTGATCTACGTGAGGTTTGTGAGTAGCCGAAAGATCAGCCACAAAAGGATCAACCGTGAGCCTGGTGGTCGTTGCGATAACGATAGCGTTCTATCTACCGATCGTTGGATCTGCATGGAAAGGACGTGAATCTTACGCTGCGTCAGCTTGTAACCTCGATGTAAGCAGGATCGAGGTGGTGCTACACTGGCCTGGAGAAAAGTCGCGGATCTAGCTCGTTCGACATGGGTTGGCCCGATCTAGTGTCTCCAGACGCGTGATGACGTTTTCACTAGAATGCGTCAGTTCCAAAACTGGGTTGAAACGAACTCGCTCTCTCCCTCGGAGAGGTGTCCGGATGTGCGGGTGCTTGCATCCGCGACCACGCAAATCGAATTCCTGCATCTGTTCGCGTCGAAGCAGGGCTATCTTGTCGCGGACGAGGTCGGCAGGGAAGCCGGAGCGCCGGCCCGGCAGCGCGGTCCGACAATATCGCGCGCGGCCACAACCGCATCTATCGAGCTAAGGCGGACTTGCAGAAGGTCGGGCGTCGAATTGCGGCTTCCCGACCCGGTCGACGAAATTCGGCGCGCTCGAACGCAAACGAAAAGCTGGAGCCAATTGGCACAATGGAAATTTACGGGGAAGGGCGGCGATGTGGCGCCGACTCAAGTTTCGACAGGTCCGCTGTCAACATTTCGCTCTACACCGTGAATGGCCTGGCGATATTTCTCATGGTCACGAGGCGAGAGTTGGCGAGCAGCTCTTTAGAGTACACTGCGCCGAAGTAGTCGAGGACGAAGGTGCCGGAATAGCGTAGACTTTCGGTCGCACGGATCAGGTTATCGAGAATTGAGTCCACTTGGCCAATGCGGTCGCGGTAGCGCGCACGGATAACGTTTACGGCGTTCATCGAGTGAACAGCCTCGTCGGCAATCACCTCCCTCAGCCAGTGATGAAACGTGTTGTTACCAAGGGCGTCATAGAAAGGCTTCTCTGCTGCATAGGCACGGCAAGTGCACATCTCATCAAATGCAATCATAACCATTAGGGAGAATTCGTCCGTCAGGTGTTCAACGATTGGACCAAAGTCGTGCGACCGAGCGTCCAATCTCTCCCGAAGATCTTTTTCGGATCCATTAGCGACGAGTTCAATGATGCGGATGAAGCCATCCGTGTGGCGCTCCTCGTCGATCGCCCAGGCGCTGAAGAATGCCGCAGCTTCATCGCTAATGATGAGGTTTCGATGCGTCAGCTCCTCTTTTAAGAACCTCGCATCGTATTCCGTATACAGGTCGGGCCACAATTTATCCCAACGTGCGCGTACAGCTGACGGCTCGGCGTTGAACATCGCTGGTGTAAGATCATTGAATAGTTCTTTCGGATTCCAGTGCCGCCGAACCGGGGTAATCATCTCAGTGCCCCTAATCGTGGTGCGAGCGCTCTGGCGCAGCATTGCGGGCCGAACGGTCTCAAGACAATCTGCCGCAGATAAGCTGTGCCGTCGCCTATCTGCTTTAAGAGGTTTATTGTTTGCTGCGGAGCGTTCCGCCTGAAATGTCCGTCTTGAATGGAGCTCAGCGCGTGTTTTAGTCTAGGCAGCGTGTTCAAATCGCCCGGCAGGAGGGCTCGCCTGACGACCGGAGTGTCGCCACCGCGATCTGGCATGCTGACAGGACGTCTGGCGACAAAACATCGAGCGAGGGGCTCAGGCCCTACCCGCGATCATGCCCGTGGCCCTGCGCACATTTCGATTATAATCGGCGCCATCACGGACACCGGATTAAGGCTCAGCCGCGAGGTGGGTACCGATGGATGCTTGATCCGCGTACCGAACGTGGTCGGTAAATGATTCTTACGAGACACCGTCCTCCGGCTTCAAATCCATCTGGAAGGTCAAGCAAGATCATGGTCGAGGGGCTGGCGGGAAGTGCGGCGCTCTTGCTTGCTATCAACGTCCTCCCTGCATGCGGCAGCGCCGCGCTGTAGCTTTTCCGAAGAGCCTTTAATGTGGACGTCCAGTGTGGAAAAATTCGTCGGGCAGGTCGGCAAGCTTTTGCCAACTATTCTCGCTTTCCGTTCTGCCCGATAACGGTTCGAAAACAGTTGTGTAGCAAGTTCTAGCCCGAGATGGCAGGGGAGATGCAAACATGATCGGACTGGCCGTTATGGAAAACGTGCGGCGCTACCGCGCCATAGCTTCGCTATGTCGTCAGGCTGCTGCGTTCCGGCCAATCCAAGGGGGCTCATTGCTGGCGCAAGCTGCAGATTGGGAAGAGCGCGCAGTTGCGGAGCTTGAGAGATATTTTGACTGTTCGACTGCATGTCCTCGTTGAAGTGACCGGACGACCCAGTTCGTTACCCAAGAATAGGTAAACTCAAGATACAGAATGTTGGCCAGGTGACTTGGTTACGAAGTCGTGTAAGAGAGGGGTGACCTAATGGCTTCTAATTGAGGGTGGAGGCATGCGTCGCCCAGACGAGTGCGTGTCGGGCTCACGCCGTCTAGCCAGAAGATGGCGCTCGGCTCTCGCGATTGTACGCGAGAAACTTGCGTTCCTCGCGACCACATCGTTCGAAAGGAAATGCGCCTTGTAATCTCCACGTGATCATTATCTGGCTGTCTGTCGGCCAGCCGACTGACATGGATATGCATCCGCGATTTACCTTTGTCGGCTGTGAGATCTCGATCTGGCTAAGGCGTACTGTTCGCCTTGCAGCTCCGAGTTTCGGATGCCCGTCTTGCCTTCAATTGCGGCCGATAGTTCGAGGTTGTTGCGCAACATCGAATTTGTCGGCTCGATCGCGAGACCTTGACGGTATAGCGCTTGCGCTTCTTGGTGGCGCCCCTGTTGATCGAGTACGACGCCTTTGGCGTTCAATGCGCGTAGGTCACCGGGTGCTACCAATAGTACCTCATCAAGCACTTGAAGTGCCTCATCTGTGGAATTGCGCGCCAATAAGACCCGGGTAAGAGAAATCGCCGCATGGACGTTGTTCGGTTGTTGGTTAAAGGCATCGCGCAGACTCTGCTCATCAGCATCAACGAGAGTGCGCGAACTCTGCTCGCGCATGGCGGGATCAACTTCTTTGGTGCCTGCCGAGGCTGACGTGGACCACTGTTGGCGTGAAAGGTCGGACGGGCTCGCGCAACCAGCGAGCATCACAGTAGTGAGTATCGCAGGCAGAGCCGACCATGGGCCTGGACTAACGAAGCACAAGCGCCGCCGACGTTTGGTTCCATTTAAATTCATAGCCTGCTCACGATGATCTGCTGTGCAGTCTCAACTCGCAGCGTTCAGGAGACCGCCCGGGGAAGGGCTCTTGTCCTTGGCAGCTGCCAGCTTCACGGACCCGATCGGTTGGACCGTGAAATCTGCGGCGAGATCCTGATAAGAAAGGACTGGTAGGTCGATTCCGTTACGCGTGAGAAAGCCGCGAACAAAACGCCGGATATCCATCGAACCTAGAATAACTGGCTGGTTCTGGCTGCGCGCGATGCTCGAATGGATCTGGCGAAATTGGGAAAGCAGCATCTCGCTTTGCCGGTCCTCCAAAACGAGGTATGGGCCGACGGCGGTCTCGCGCACGGCACCCCGCACGATATCCTCAGTCTCACGCTCGACGATAAAGGCGGCCACAACGCGATGTGCGTTGGCATAGCGGTGACAGATCTGCCGCTTCAGAACAGAGCGCACATATTCGGTGAGCAGTACAGCGTTTTGTTCCCGTTCGCTCCATTCCGCAAGCGCCTCCAGAACCAAGCGGGTGTTCCGGATCGGGATGCCCTCGTCCAGCAAACGACGCAGGACATCCGCGATCCGAGGGATCGGTGTCGTGCGCAGCACCTCCTTTACCAGATCGGCATATTCCTGCTCCATCCGGCCAAGCAATTGGCGCGTCTCCTGAATGCCAACCAGGCGCTGTGCATAGCGCGTCAACGTGGACCGGACGCGCAAGGCGATGATTTCGCTCGGACCGTGATGCCCTATGCCGGCCGCTTTGAGAGCAGCCGCATGGCCCTGTTCGATCCAGATCCGATTCGTGTCTGGATCCTGCCAGAACGGGATGCCGCTCAATTCGATGTTCGCTACGTCGTCGTCAAGCAAGAGCTTTGTCGGGTCAATAGTGCCCTCTTCTACGGGTACGCCCTCGACGGCCACACTGAATTGCGATCGGGCGAGGTGGTTGGCGCTTTGGGCGGGAATGCGTGGAATCGTGATACCCAGATCAGCTGAGACCAGTGCTGAAACCCGTGCGACGCACTGCTCGAGTTCCGCCACGTCCATTGCCTTCATCAGGTTCGGCGCCAGCAACAGCGTAATCGGAAGTGCTTCGGCCGGGACAGTTTGCTTCTGACCCTGCGTGGAAGCGGGAGCCGAACCGGCGGGATTGACGCCGGCCTTTGGAGCGGTCTTGCTCTCTGGCACGCCAACCTTGACAAAGCTGGCGGCGGAGAAGAGCGCGGCCAGTATGACAAAGGGGGGCAAAGGGAAGCCAGGAACGAGCCCCATCACAAGCAGGACGCAGGCGGCCAGTCGGAGCGCTTGTGTGCTGGCCGTAAGCTGGTTGACGATATCGGCGCCGAGATTGAGTCTGGAAGGACCGTTGACACGAGTGACAATGGTTGCGGCTGTAATTGACAGCAGCAGCGCTGGGATCTGCGAAATGAGCGCATCACCGATTGTCAGGATAGTATATTGATGCATCGCCTCCTCAAGGGACATGCCCCTGGAGAGCGAGCCGATCGTGATGCCACCCAGCATATTGATACAGATGACTATGAGTCCGGCGATGGCGTCGCCCTTCACGAATTTCATGGCGCCGTCCATCGCGCCGTGAAGCTGGCTTTCCCGCTCCAGCGCGCCGCGTCGGCTACGGGCTTCGTGCTGGTCGATATGGCCATTGCGCAGCTCCGCGTCGATCGCCATCTGCTTGCCCGGCAGCGCATCGAGCGTGAAGCGCGCCGACACCTCTGCCACTCGTTCGGCGCCCTTGGCCAGAACCATGAATTGCACCATGGTTACGATCAGAAATATGACAATGCCGACGGCGATGTTGCCGGATATGACGAAATCGCCGAACGTATGGATGATGCTGCCGGCGTCACCCTCGGACAGGATCAGCCGCGTCGTTGCAACGGTAAGAGCGAGACGAAAAACAGTGGAGATCAGGATGACGCCGGGCAGCGACGAAAAGTCGAGCGGCGTGTTGAGATACAGGGCGACCATCAGCAGCAATATGGCAAAGCCAAGATTGAAGCCGATCAACATATCGATCACGACGATCGGGATCGGCATGATCATCATTCCGATCGCCAGAAGAAGCATCAGCGCGACCATCAAATCCGGATGAGCGGGCGCGCGCGTGATGAGATTTCGTAGAACGTTGGCCATGAAAAGCCTTATTGTTGCGTAGCTGCAGCTGTGTTGCCCCGCAATGAAACATAGCGCTTGAAGGTGGCTTGCGCTTCGGTCATGCGGCCGGCGTGGCGTAGGGCGTGGCTGCGCATCAGCATCAAGGGCAGAGACGAGGACGGTTCGTTATCTAGTTGGTCAAGCCGATCCAATACCGACAGTGCTTCGTCACCGCGACGCTCCGAGATGAGAGCGTAGGCCAGGATCCGCAGCAGGCCGATGTCTCGAGACTGTTCGTGAGCAACCAGCCGCAACAGAGCCAGGCTCTTTGCGCTCTGCCCGCACGATAGATAAATATAAGAAAGCACGCAGAGCAAATCTCGCTCCGGCCCAGAGACCAGCTCAAGAGCATCGGCTTCGGAAACGTTTGGCAGCTGTGTAGATGTGACGTGTTGCAATCTGTCTGGCTCGGCCATTGCTAGCCTTTGATCAAGCCGTTGTGGCTCTGCCGGAGCAAGATTAACCGCTGCAGCTCCAGCTGCAGAAGGGCGGCTCCTTCACGTGCCGCCAAATCCTCTGGCGCGGCAGATAGCGTGTTGGCTAAACGCTCCAAGAGAGGGCCGTGTTGATCGGGACGCAGAACGTGCGAATGACGTAGCCGCGGCGTTACGAAAGAGAGCAGGCTATGCGCGAGATTAGGCCCGTTAAGCCAAGCGAGTTCCGAGCCTGGCTCGATCCGACCTGGTTGGGCGCGGGCCTCGTCGAGATTGACGCGCGAAATCGCATTGATCGAGCTGAGTTCGAGCGCGCTGTCGATCGTGGCCTCAACCAAGCGATCCGGCGCGTCGTTATGCTGGGAAATTGCGCCGCGGCTCTTGTCATCATTGCCACGCGTCCGGTCAATCCCGATGGACCTGGCTCGAGAATTGCTCGGCGTGATGCCAGATGCATGATGATCAACGTTTGGTCCCTGAAAAGAGGTGCCAGGCTCGACGGGATTCGGGGGCAGCCTAGTCATGGCACTTTGCTTCCTTACCTGCAGCCTGAAAGGCTAATAGGACAGAGCGGCAAGCCGGCCATTCCGGCTCAGCAAAACACGCCCTTCCTCAATTCCGTTGACGGTCCATCCATTGCTCAAGAGCGCGCCAACAAAATACTTTTGGCCAGCGATGACGATATAAGGATCGCTGCCGCGCCACACAGCCTGGATCCCGATTGCGGAAGGTGTCTTCTCATCCTTGATGGCGACTGCATTGACGAGCGTATAAGCCCCGTTGCTATTGCGATCGAACCGTTGCTGGATGTCTTGCCACGTGGCAAGTGCAGCGGGCGTAACGCTGCCGTCGGCGGTGACAACGCCGGTCCCAGAACCGACTTTGATGCCGACAAGGCCCGCTCTGTCAACTTCCTCTTGCAGCAGCCCCGCAGCTGCATCGCTGGCCAGAGCATCAGGAGCGCTGAGCGCCAGCTTGGGCGCAACGTCCGCGGCAGGAGGCGAGGAACTTGGCACCGCAGCGGTGTCGGTCTGGACAAAACCAGTCGAGAATGTGCCAACCGCAGCAAAGCTGATCACGACCAGGGCGAGTCCGACGAGCGATACACGCCGGCGATCGATAGAGCCAGCTTTTTCGAGACCCTCGATAGACCACCGGATCGACATTTCGCCGGCATGCAGGACGGCCGGAAGAGAGACAACGATGGGCGCGTTTGGCAAAACAGTCTCGTGTCCCTCGACACGAACGTCGCTCGCCAGTGCCTCGATCTCGATCGAGTTGAAATGGGGGGTGACACGAAGATGGTGCGGTTCGAGGCCTTGTTCGACAAAGATCAAATCAGCATCTAGGCTGCTGCCGATCAGACACGATCCGACCCCCACTTTACCTGTCAGCCCAGAATAGCACCCCAGCAGCACTTCGAAGCGCGGGCAATGTGGTTCATTCACGGTCGCTCTCCTGAACTGCGAACGGGACCGTACGGCAAAACCGCACGGCCCGTTGCGACTTCACGGACTAAGCAGCCCGGGAAAGTGGGCAACGTACGTCGCCCCGCCTCATCTCTTACTGCACCCGCTCATCTGCTGCTTTTTTGACGGTCGAGAGCTCGGTCGAGACGACGCGAAGTTCCACATCCCTCTCAGCAGCCTTGGTGCTGGTGAGAGTCAGAGCGGCGATTTGCCGTTGGAATGCCGCCTCTCCAGCAGCTTCAGCGGCGGTGGAAGCGGCTGCAGCAGTAGCGGTGCCAGCTGCACCACCTGCAGCCGAGGTATGAGACGCACCAACACCCTTAGTCATACTAGTTCTCCTGTGCTTGAATTTCGCCGCAACGCGCGGCTCCTATTTTCCTGACGCCGCGACATACGACGTCAGGAATCCTCTTCTGTTTCGGCCATGACGTCGTCGAAATGGCCCATTGCACTATTTGCAAACTGCAGAGCAACGGCTCCCAGAGCGACGCTGAACGCTTGCTGCATAGCGGCTTCTCGCGAAGTGCCGCCCGCAGTCGACGCGCCGCCGTTTACGGGAATGTTCGCATCTGGCGATCGGCCATGATCATCGCGCTCATCAGGTTTGTGTGATCCTTTTTTGCCGCTGCTCTTGCCGCCAGCCGCATGGAGGTCGGCATCAACGTGCCCAGCGCCGCTAGAGCTCGTAACGCGCATCGGGTTCTCCTATGTCAATTCGATCGTGCCAATGGAGGCAGTCTCCGCCCGCCAATGTGCAAACGTTAGCTTTCGAGAAGCTGACGAGTTCTGGAAAATGACATGAGCCGATGCTGGATCTGCGAAAGCTGCAGATCAGATGGTGTGAACCAGGACAAACCTTCGTTTGTGGAGCTGATCGGGTTGGTCTGCTCATCAAGTCGAAAGCTTCAACACGCGAATGTTAACGCAACCATCAATCGATCGCGTTCTGAAGTTGACGGGTTGCAATCCCGGGCTGACATCACTTTCGATGTCTGCGGGGTCTTTTCGACAATTTGCTTGCGGCCGGGCGCAGCGGGACGGAGCTTGACCTGGTCGGGAGCGGGGCGAAAAGCGAGATTGACGGCGATTCAGCGGTCAAGGATGATCCCTCGGTCCTGGAGGGCTTATGAAGGATCCGTCAATCGAGGCCCGCCTCATGCAGAGCGAACAGCGGGCTGCCGCTCGAGAAGCGGTCCTTCGCCCTGGCGCTCTACGATCCGCGTGCTCCTGATCCTTGCGCAAGCCGGCAGGTTCCGCGGCTCTGACCGGTTCTGTCGCGCGGTTTTAATGCATCGACCTTCTTGCCGGGCTGCGTATGCAGTCGATCGACCTTCGCAGCGGCAGACTGGATTTGAGGTCGGCCTCGCGCGATCGAGCGCGGCCCACATAAATTGTGCGCATGAAGAGCGAGGCAAGTTCCTCGGATCCGGCGGACGGTATCGAGGATGGTAGAGCTTGCGCGACCGACTGCTCGGCAGGGAGACCCGACCGCGCGTAAGCCGCACAAGCTCGACTGGCGTTTTCAGCCTGATCCTGACAGATAGTGTGATCCGACTAGGCGTTAACGCCTGCAGCTTGCATGCGTTCGGACTCGATGCGAGCCTTCAAGTTGTTCAGGTAGTCCTCCGCGTAGGACTGGGCTACCGAAACCGGGAGGTTGACCCCCGCCGTGGCCGCTTCTTGAATTGCCTGCTTCACCAAGCCCTCTCGCATTGCCAATTTGACCTCAGGGCCGCCGATGCAGCCTACCGCCTGTGCCGCAAGGTTTAGGCCAGCTTCTTCGAGCGCTTGCTTTATGTTGCCACCGCTGATCGCCGTGTGAAGAAGATTTGCAGCTTGCGCTTCGGCTTCGAGCACCATTGACGCCAAATCGGCCAATTCGCCCAAGCCTGGAATGAAGCTAAGTACACCGACTGCTGTCGCAGCCCAGTCGAGTACCTTAGAGCCAACCTTGAGCACGTCATTGATTGCGTGCATGAAGGCGCCACCGTTCTTTTTGGGGGACTTGACGTCGGGTTGGTCTGCCACGCCCATCGTCATGTCCGCAACCGCGTCCTTATCGGCGGCCGTTCGGGCGGCATGCGTCTTCACATGTTGAACGGTGCGGTTCGCACCGGACATGTTGCTGAAGAACTGGTTGAAGTCGCTCTTGCTGATATTGCCGGAATCGACCGTATGGCCGCCGCCGAAGTCGAAGAACTTGTGGTGGGTTTTGTAGCCCGTAATCGCGTTGTTCATTAACCCAAACAGCACAGGATCGGACAGCAGCTGGGATGCCGCCTTTCGCACCTCGGGCGCGAGGCTCTTGTCGTCGGCCATGCTCGCCAGCTTTTCGCGCGTCAGGTCGCCCTTCCCGAAAAAGGCGCTTTGGTTCTTGTTGATCGTGTCGAGCGTATCAAGCTCGGCTTTCGTGAGATTCACCGATGATGAAGCAACCTGCAGAAAGTCCTCTTTGTGGACCTTGTCTATCGAGCCGCCATACAACTGCTTCCATTCATTCGGATGGTCGAGGAAGTATTGAGCGGCCGCGAGAACCTGCGGCGGGCATTTGCCCGTCTTCGCTTCGCCGTCGACGATCTGCTTGAAATCGGAAAGGCTTAGGTTCTTGGGCAGGTTGTCGGAATAGCGATAGAGCTCGCGCAATGCATCGCTCAGCATCATAACCGATGGCTCGCCATTGCCGCTGCCGTCGGAGGGGATGTAGTTTTGCGTATAGTTCTTTGCCCGCTGCTCCTGGAACTCAGCAACTTGCGGGTGGTGATCGGAGAAGCCGGAGAGATCACCCGCTTTGATTTTACCGCCGCAGCGGCCGTCGCCTTGCGAGCCTATCGCGTAGAAGAGCTCGGGGTCTCGCTGCAGTGCCTCGATCGCCGCCTTCAGATCCGGCGGTGTGGAGGGATCGTTGGCCAAATCTCCCAGAGATTTCCAATCCAGCGGGCATTTGTCCTTGTGTCGGATCAGCACCGACACAATCTGCAGCTCGGCCTCAGTCGGGGTGCCGCTGTTCCACGTAATTCTGGAGCTTTGTACGGGGGCTTCTGCAATCTTTGGGGCGTTCGCAGCGGAGGAGGCTTCCTCAGAGGACGGCTCGGGGGTCTCCTGACATGCGTCCAGTGCGGCCTTAATCTCCGGCGGGATGATGTTCCGCACCTCTTGCGTGAGTTCCTCCGTCAGTTGCTTGGCCGAGTCCTCGGTCGCCGGACCTTGCGGTGGGGAATGCTCGTCAGTCGCGCCCTTCAACGACAAACTGACCAGCACCGCCTCGAAGCTTGAAAAGTCACGCGCCGGCGAGGGCCCGGAAGCTAGCCCCGACAAAGCCAAATTCGAGCTGGTGGTTAGCGGCAGATTGTTGACTGACATCATACGTCCTCTGATTTGAGATCGCACCACAAGCTGGCTATGTGGCGCAGCCTGAGATCGCGGCGAACAACGAGCAAGAGAGGTCGATAGGCTTCAATGGCTCCTACCGCTTGCTTCCGATTGCACAGCGCTCCCAGCGCTCAGTTTGGCTACAATCTATAGGCATATCGCCGTCTAGATATTCACGCCGTATGGTAGGAGCGATTAGCTTTCGAGAAGCTGACGGCGCTCAAAGGATTTCACAATGAGTTGAGAAATGACGTCGCTCAAGGCGGCGACGGGTCCTCAATTCGGCATCGGCTTGCTTCGGTGCTCGGTCGCTCGCCTCTGCGACAGCCAGGTCAACGAGTCTGCCGCTCTTCGCAGGATTCGCGTGCGCTGATTCATGCAACACATCGCGGGTTCCGCAACATCTCTCGGCAACTCACCAGCGCTCAGCCAGCTCGCGCCTGCGTGTCAAACAAGTTGTTGGCGTCTGCCCGATCGGGGCGATGCAGCATGATCGGATCAGATTGCTGGGGTGGCCGCACGAATCAATCCATCGCCCAAAAAGTTGAGCGGTGCATGGTACTCCGGACACCTCGGATCTCAGATGCACCTCTGCATCTGTCAATGTCATTGTGCTTCGTCACCTGGCGGGTGTTCGCTCGAACCTGCGGGCCCAAGGGCGGCGTCCAGCGACGGTTCGAGACGAATGAACCCTTCTGCTCGCCATTGCGCCGTGTGAGGCACACCCAGGATGGTGAACGTTGTAGTCCGGACATTTCTGCTCGGCATGACGTCACGGCCTCTCAGCATTTCGATCTGAGCAGGCGTAGCTGTTTGGCCGATGAAGACCCAGTTGTCCCTGGCGGGATATCCGTTCGCCATGACGAAATCGCCAAGTTCCGGCGGCGCGACGCGTGCGGGCAGCGCGGGCCGCCCTTGGGACCGTCCGGCGTGAGGCGACCCCGCCTGCATGAGTCCAGGCTCAAGATCTTGCCAAACAGGGTCCTTGCCGAAATCGGAGGAGTCCGCGCGATCTTGAGCGGCCGCTTGTTGGGAATTGGACTGCTCGCCGTCGATCAATGACGGCTCGCCGCGCGATGATTGGCCTCCCAGCTCCTGCCAAATCAGGTCCTGGTTGTATTCGGGCATTTCATGCAATGCCATCAGTTCACGCTCAAACTCACTTCGATCGGCTGGCGATGAGGCCGAGCGGGGTGGTGGGCTCTTGTCTGCTCCGCCTAGCGCATTGAAGTCCATCCTGTTCCTACCTTTTGCACAACAAAGCGGCTCTCAACCGATGCGGCGAAGTTCATGACGGACTTCCTAGAGCTTTTCAAAGGCTCGCATGAAGCGCTAAGGATGCAAAGCAGGTCACGGATACTGCTTGTCCTTTCCGGCTCGAGCATCCGTGGTGCGGGCCCGGACGTTTATCGCCTGTCTTGCGGCATCGCCGCTGGACAGCCGCCCTCTAATCATGACAGCAGCAGCTTTCGAAAAGCTGACAGAGGACATAAGTAGAGTAGAAATTACATCTCTTCCAACCCATCTGCTACATCCGTTCATTTCTTGCCAGTATCAGGTGCGTGAACCATGCCGTCTTGATGTGAAAGCTCGGGCGAAGGAGCGTCATTGGGGCGTCCTCCGCGAACGACCACGCTGGAAGATCCGCGAAACAGCATCAAGACCGACTCATGCGGTGGCTTTTCGGCTCCGTTTGGGTTTCGTCGCGCCTGTGCCTCCGTCACCATTCCTTTGAGTGTTTGCTCCACAAGCGCGATAAAGCGAGGTGGACCGGACGCGAAGACGAGCCCATCTCCCGGCACGGCTCTCACGATGTAGCGCTCGTCCGAGATGTTGAGTGCATCGAGTGCCGCCTTGAGCGCGTCAAAGCTGATCGGATCCAGTATCAGAAGGCGACTTTGCGCCTCATGCGCATCAGATACGTAGAGCACCAGCCCATCGTAGTACCACTGAAGATTGTAGAGATTGATCAACCGTTCGAGAAACTCCCGCGGTGGGAGATCCGGCATTCGCCCGCGAATTCGTCCCTTCACCCCGGTGCTGATATTGACTCTGATATTGAGGTTGTTGCCGAACTCCTGCAGCGCGGCCGCGAGGTCCTGATCCAGCACTGTGTAACTATACGGCGTCGACGGCAGCGCCAGCGGGGCGCCGAGCGCCTTGATGGCGCCCAAGCACATGAAAACAGCAAGATAGAGAACTTTCTTCAAGATATGCAGCCTTGTAGACGGGATGAGCATTCCAGCGATTTTCTTCTACTTAAGACCAAGCACCGGAATTCGTCCCAAAATTTGGAGGCCGACGCTTCGCCCGAAATTGGAAGCCAACCGTGATCATTAGATGACAGATGCTCGTCAGCTTTTGGTCAGCTTGCGTCTCTAGGGTGCCAGCCCATTCATGCGAGCGAATGGCTAATCTCACCACGTGACAGAAATGATTTCTCCCATGTTGCTTGGAATTGCGTCGGTCTCCGCCAACCCCGTCGAGTGTGCATCCAGCGGCTGTTCGCTGGCAGACGCTCAGTTTCACGAGAGTCTCACGCAGGCCGCCTTGAAACAGGGGGGCGCCTCTTCTGTGACCGAGCGCGCGCCAGTGTCATCGGTGCCGGAAGTGCAGCGCGCAGTCACGCCGGCAAGCCCGCTTGGCGATCGCGTCCTTCAGAGCATTTCTGCTATCCACCAGGGTAAACCATTTCCTGGAGGTGCAGTTTCGCCGACGCTCGTCGGCGACCTTGATCCTGCGAAGAGTTTCCAGCTTGGGCCGGCCGCGCAACCGCTCCTGCGGCCGCAGCAAGTCGAGGTGCATCCGGCGGGCAAGCCGGAAGGTGCTGATCATTTCGATTCGGCGTTGACGAATTTGCGCGATGTTTACAACGGCGTCGTCCAGGTTTCGCTCATCTCCAAGGGTACAGGTGCCGTCAGTTCATCTCTGAATAAACTTCTATCAGCAGGCTGAGCGAGCCGTTGGCTGTCTTGACGAAAGGTGAGATCGGTAACGGTCGGCCCGCGAGCAAGCGGCTTCATGCTCTTGTTCTGCTGCTGCTTTTACCGATCCTCACCGGTTGCAAAACGGATCTGTATACCAAAGTTCAGGAGCGGGACGCCAACGAGATGCTTGGGCTGCTGCTGAGCAGGGGCGTAGATGCCATCCGGGTCGTCGGCAAGGATGGGACGAGCACCATTCAGGTCGAAGAAAAAGCAGCTCGCCTATTCCATCGAGTTGCTAAATGACCAGGGCTTGCCGCGCCAGCCCTTCAAGAGCCTTGGTGAGGTGTTCAAGGGGTCGGGGCTCGTTGCCTCTCCGGTCGAGGAGCGGGCTCGCTACGTCTATGCCCTAAGTGAAGAATTGTCGCGCACGATCAACGATATTGATGGGGTTCTCTCCGCCCGTGTTCATGTCGTTCTGCCGAAGAATGATCTTCTGCGGCAGGATGCAACCCCGTCCTCGGCGTCGGTTTTCATTCGGCACGCCTCCAGCGCGAAGCTCTCAGCCTTGCTGCCGCAAATCAAGATGCTCGTCGCCAACAGCATCGAAGGTCTATCATACGACAAGGTGGCGGTCGTGTTTGTGCCCGTTGAGCGGACTCAGCATGAGGTCTCGGTTACACCAGCGGCAGCTTCAAACGAGCCAAGCAGGTTCGTTGCGGCTCCCATTGCGATCGGCGCAGGAGGTGCGCTCGCCGTATTGGGCATCGTATCTTGCCTGCTGCTGAGCGCACGCGGGGGGCAACTTCGCCAATCCTGGCGTAAGCTGATAAATCTCGGCAGTGGTGCTAGCAAGCCAGCGGTCCAGTCCGCTGGCAAAAAGCTCTCCGCCGATGCGAAATAGGCGGACATTCAGGTCCGTATAGATGGTATCCCTCGACAAAAATCATTCACTCAACGCGCATTCCGATCGCCTGCGCGAGCTTGCCGTCTTGATCCATCCCAGCCGTTTGGCCGGCCATCTTGATGGGCTCCTGTCGGAGGCCACAGTGCTTCAGTTGCAGAAGACTCCGAGGCTGCAGCAAAGACTGGCCGAATTGCTGCTGAAAAGTGAACTGGCATCGAATGTAACTGACTGGGGCAGGGACGTTCTGTTCGGGCATGATCCGCGTCGGGCGGCCTTGCTCGCTGGCAGTATCTGGCATGCCCGTTCGGTGCTGAAGCTTGTGTCAAAGCATGATGTGGCGATTCTGACCGAAAATATTGGTGCGGAAGCACATGCTTTCGCAATCCGACACTTATCTGGCGCAGTCGCGACCACATCGATTGTCGATCCGCATAAACTATCGAGCCAGATTGAACATGACGGACATGCCTGCCTTGGTGCCTGGCTCAAGGACGCATCAGAGCTTGACCGTGTGCGCGTCCTTTTCCGTTTACCTGTGGGGACCGCCGCCGAATCCCCAGCAGCCGAACACCACAACGCAGCGAGTCGTTTGCTGTCTTTGGTGGTAGCCCACTTGGCCAGCGAGGCGCCAGCGGCATGACGGCCGATGAAATAGCCCGGCCAGATAGCCCACGGATAAGGCCGCTTGGTCCACTCATACCAGCCGCGGAACTCGGCATCTGGTACGATGCGGTGCAGACGCGTGCGCTAGCCGACCGCTATCTGCGGCAGGTTCGCAGCTGGGCAAGCAAAGCCCATCAGCAAGAGCGGGAGCGCGGCCACAGCGAGGGTCTTAGGTCAGGATCGGATGAAATGGCACAGCTGATCGCCCGAGCTGCTTCCGATGTGGCCCGGCGAAAAGCCGTTCTGCAACAGGAGTTGCCACAGCTCGTTCTTGAGATATTGACCGACCTGCTGGGCTCCTTTGATCCCGGCGAGATGCTGGTAAGGACCGTTCGTCACGCCGTCGAGCAAAGATATGGCAGCGCAGAAGTATGCCTTCACGTGTCTCCTGTGAACGCTGATGCACTAAGACATGAATTCCAGGCGTTCGACGGGACGGATGGTCGGCCGAAAGTCAGAATTGATCCGGACCCGGCTATGGGGCCTGACCAGTGCGTTCTGTGGAGCGAGTTTGGCAATGTGGATTTAGGACTTGCCGCACAGCTCCGCAAACTGCGTCTCAGCCTTGATCCATCTTCTCAGGAAGGCGAATCGTGACGATGCAACGATCAGACCCTGATCAAGCAGCCGGAGAAGGAGATTTGCATGCGGCGCTAGCATCTGTAAGGTCCGCAGCAAAGGATGTCGATACGCGCGCTGTGCGGGGACGGATCACGCGGGCGATCGGCACGTTACTTCATGCCGTATTACCAGGGGCCCGTGTCGGAGAACTTTGCCTGTTGCAGGATCACGCATCCGGATGGGCGCTTGAGGCGGAAGTCATCGGTTTGCTGCCGGATGGGGTTCTGCTGACGCCTATCGGCGATATGGTGGGCCTGTCACACCGCGCGGAAGTGGTCCCGACCGGGCGCATGCAGGAAGTGTCGGTCGGGCCCGGCCTGCTCGGTCGCGTGATCGACAGCTTCGGCCGTCCACTCGACGGCAAGGGGCCTATAAAGACGGTCCACACTTGTCCGCTCCGCGGCAGGGCACCCAACCCGATGAAACGGCGTAGCATCGAGCAGTCATTTCCTCTCGGCGTTCGCGTGTTGGATGGGCTTCTGACGTGTGGCGAAGGTCAGCGGATCGGAATCTATGGAGATGCTGGGTGCGGTAAGTCGACGCTGATGTCGCAAATTGTAAAAGGGGCGGCCGCTGATGTCACCGTAGTTGCACTCATAGGAGAGCGCGGCCGCGAGGTGCGTGAATTCATTGAACGTCATATTGGAGATGCCATTGCGCGCACGATCGTTGTCGTTGAGACATCCGATCGATCCGCAATGGAGCGGGCGCAGTGCGCTCATATGGCGACCGCACTCGCGGAGTATTTTCGGGATCAAGGACTGCAGGTCGTGCTAATGATGGATTCGCTGACGCGCTTTAGCCGCGCGATGCGCGAAATCGGCCTCGCCGCGGGAGAACCTCCCACCCGACGCGGCTTTCCTCCTTCCGTTTTTGCGCTGCTGCCCGGTCTGTTGGAACGTGCCGGTATGGGAGAGCGGGGCTCCATCACGGCATTCTATACAGTGCTTGTCGAAGGTGACGGCACGGGCGATCCGATTGCCGAAGAGTCGCGCGGCATTCTTGATGGTCATATCATTCTTTCGCGCGCGCTGGCTTCGCGCGAGCATTTTCCCGCCATCGATGTGCTGTCGAGCCGAAGTCGTGTCATGGATGCGGTCGCCTCCGCGCCACATCGCAAGGCGGCCTCCGTCTTCCGCGATCTGCTCTCGCGCTACAATGAGGCTGAGTTTCTGATCAAGGTCGGTGAATACAAGCCCGGCAGCGACCCACTGACTGATCGGGCAATCGATTCAATCGAGGAACTGCGCGCATTCTTGCGCCAGGGACAGGACGAGCCGTCCAGCTTTGAGGAGACCGTTTCATGGATGTCGCGTCTCACGGCCTGAATCCCGTGCAAGCGTCGAAATTGCGGCTGGTGAAAGACATGAGGGAGCGAAGCGCGCTTCGTGAATTGTCGAACATGGAAGCCAAGCGCCGAATTGCAGCCGATGCGCTGCAGCGGGCGTCTGAGGGTCTTGAAGCCGCGCAGAAGCATCGCGCCAAGGTCGAAGCTGAACTTTATCGGGAACTGGCGCAGCTCGAGACAACGTCCGTGACCGAGCTCGATCGACGGTGTCAACTCGTCATTGGGCGACTGGCAGCAGAGATCGAATCGGCGCGTCAGGCGCTTGAGCAGGCACGCATCGCGCATGAGGAGGCACAGCGGGCGGTGAGTGAGGCGCGGGCACTATGGGCCGGGCGTTCGGCGGCGAGCCAGAAATGGCAAGAGATTGAGGGCAATGTCCAGCGCGCGAGCGCCGTCCGTTCGGAGTCTGCGGCCGAAATCGACGCCGACGATGAGGTTTTGCTCCGATATCAGGGTGGTTCGCGCAGCCAGACGATCGGCGGGGCGTTCTAATGGCTGGTTCTGTTATGACGTCGCGAACTGCGCCTGTGCAACCTGTCGGTAAGCGCCGTGGCTGAACCCGCACTATTTCAGCCAGCGGTGAAGCTGGCGCATGAAGTGGTCTCGTGGGCCAACGAGATTGCCGCACGGCGTACCATCTTGCAGAGCCGCCTTGGCGACAAGCCACTATCCATCCGTGTGAGCCGGCTTGTCTGGCAGGCGGAGCCATATGACATGTCGATGCTCGACTGCGTATTTTGCGCCGGCGGCGAGACAGCTGTTTTGTCCTTGCCTCGTCTTCTCGTCGAGACACTGATTTCAACGGTCCAGCAGGGCCTTACGTTACCTTCCGACCCAACCCGCTCGCTCGTTCTCGAGCTCGCACTGGAACCCTGGATCGCTGGATTAGAGAACGTTCTCGCATCGAATGTGCAGCTGATCCGCATCGAAGACGCAACGGCCAAAGACCCCTATCTGGAGCTCGATGTTGCCATCGGAGCGCTGGCGGGAAAGGCTCGCCTGTTCTTGTTCGCGCCGCTTGACGGTCTGATTCCTTCTGCGTTTCGCTTGCTAGGCGAGTTGATTGGTCAATTACCGCGAGAGCAAGGCAAGATTTCGTCGGAATTTCCGGTCGTGCTTAAGACAGAGATCGGCTCGCTGCGGGCGCCTGTCAGGCTACTTCGCCAAGCACAGCCCGGCGACGCACTGCTGCCCGACGTCATTCCCTTTGCCCATAGCCAGCTGATCCTCACGGCGGACAAGTTGTGGGCGCCGGCGCAGGCCGTGGACGACAGACTTGTCCTTCGCGGACCATTCCGCCTGCAGCCCCATCCTCTAAGGTATGTAAATATGACGATACGCCCCCAAACGGAACAAGCAATCCCGCCCTCGGAAGCCGACATCGACAGTGTTGAGATCACGCTTGTGTTCGAATGCGGCCGCTGGCCTATCCCGCTGGGTACGTTGAGAAGCATCAACGAGGGACACGTGTTCGAACTTGGGCGGTCCCTGGACGGTGCGGTCGATATTGTAGCCAACGGTCAATTGATCGGCCGGGGCGACATCGTGCGCATCGGTGAGGCGCTTGGGATCCGGTTGCGTAGCAGGTTGGCGGTCAATGGTTGACATTCAACCGAGCATCCTTGCGCTTCTTGCGGCGACGGTCGGCCTTGGCCTGCTGGCGTTCGCAGTCGTCACAACGACCGCCTTCATAAAGGTTTCTATCGTTCTGTTCCTGGTTCGCAACGCGCTCGGGACTCAGTCCATACCACCGAATATCGTTCTGTATGGCGCTGCATTGATTCTTACCGTGTTCATAGGCGCTCCAGTGTTCGAGCAGACCTACAACCGCGTGACCGATCCGCAACTTCGCTACCAAACCGCCGACGACTGGTTGACCGCCGCTAAGGAGGGCAGCGAGCCGCTGCGCGCCCACCTCAAAAAGTTCACCACTGAGGAGCAGCGCACGTTCTTCCTGTCATCGACGGAACATATCTGGTCGGACGAGATGCGCAGCAACGCAACAGCCGATGATTTGGCAATTCTCGTGCCGTCGTTTTTGATCTCGGAACTTAAGCGTGCATTTGAGATCGGCTTCCTTCTCTACCTTCCGTTCATCACGATCGACCTGATCGTGACGACAATTCTGATGGCCATGGGCATGTCAATGGTGTCACCAACAATGATATCCGTTCCTTTCAAGCTCTTTCTGTTCGTCACAATCGACGGCTGGTCGCGGCTCATGCACGGACTGGTGTTAAGCTACGCATCCCCCGGAGGTTGAGATGGACGAAGCCAGCATCCTCACCCACCTGAGCCGATCACTTGTCCTGTTCATGATCTGGGTTCTTCCGCCGCTCCTGGCAGCGCTCGTGGCCGGACTGGGTATCGGCATCGTGCAGGCAGCAACCCAGCTCCAGGATCAAACCTTGCCACTGACAGTGAAGCTCCTCGTCGTCGTCGCGGTTCTCGTTCTGTTTGCCCCGGTGCTGAGCGCGCCACTGATCGAGCAAGCACAGCACATCTTCACCGAGTTCCCGGCGCTCACAGCGAGGTATTAGTGCGGGGAACGCAAGGCGGACCAAGCCTGCAGCTATGGCGTCGCGCTTGTCTGTCCTCATTTTGAACCATGGAAGAGACGAGTTTCGTCAGCTTACCGAAAGCTCGCCTCATTATCATGGGACAGATAGATGTCCGGACTGTCCTGTTCGGCTCGATCGGCCTTCGAAGGAGGAATGACCTCATCTGAAATTGCCATCCACTCAATTCGAGTCTGGCTCCACGATGAAATGATCTGCTGTGAGGCCTGGCCCTCGATGCATAACCTGGCGAGTTGTTAACTAGGTGGATAGGCGAACCGATTTGATCTCAAGTGGGCGCAGGGTTTTGACGATCTGATGGATCAAGCCGCGATGAAGTGCCGGCCGAGACCGATCGCCGCGAACTGTTGAATTGATGCAAGCTCCGAAGCTCCAGGTCACCAGAAACCGCCCTACGGGCCGGTGACAGCCAAAGGAGCTTGGCTTGCTGGCCCGGTAACGGCGCTATTCGGGGGGGCCTATCATTGAGATGGTCATACCTTATTGGTGGACAGCCGTGGCTGCGGAGAGTGGAAGCGCAAGTGACGTGGCCCTAGCGCTAGGTATGTCGATTTGCAGCCGCTCGGACACGAGGTAGATGACCAGCAGAGTTGACGACTCGCATAATGGCGAGGCGCCCGGGCGATTAGATTAGCTTGAAGCGAGCGGTGAGCTGAGCTCAAATGGATGCGTTGTCACCCACCGAGACGCAAAGTCTGGTTCAGACTGCCGTCGAATTCGTCGTTGCGGCTGGACTTAGCGCGGCCCGTGCGCTTGGCATTATGCTGGTTCATCCGGTATTCACGCGGCCGCACATTGGCGGGATGATCCGCGCAAGCGCGACGGTTGTAATTGGATTGCCTTGCTTGATGCAAGTCAAGAGCGGCTTGCAGGCGCTGGATCCCGGCACCCGTATGATTGCGGTCGCGCTCCTCGGTGTGAAGGAGATATTTATCGGCCTATTGTTCGGCTTTCTGCTCAGCATACCACTTTGGAGCATCCAAGCCGTTGGTGACATCATTGATACCCAGCGCGGCATCTCCAGTCAGGTAGACGATCCCGCGACACGCAGCCAAACCTCCGCAATGGGGCTCTTTCTCGGAACTGCGGCGGTTACGATCTTCGTCGTATCGGGAGGCCTGCAGACAATGGTCAGATGCCTTTACGGGAGTTATCTGATCTGGCCCGTGTATCGGCTGCTACCGCCCCTGACCCAGCAGGGGGCAATGGAATTTATCAAGCTTCTCGACCATATCATGCATGCGACGCTCGTGGTGGCCGGGCCTGTGCTGGCTCTGCTGCTTCTGATTGACGTATCCCTCATGCTGCTTGGGCGCTTTGCGCCGCAAATCAAGCTGAACGATCTCTCTCCGACCATCAAGAATGCTGCCTTTGGCATCATCATGGTGAGCTACACCGTCTTCCTGATCGAATATATGGGCGCCGAGATCGTTCAGTTCGACGGTGTGCTGGAGTGGCTCGAGAAGTTCTTGAAATGAATGATACGAGTGAAGAGAAAAAGCTTCCACCGAGTCACAAGAAGCTGAGGGACGCGCGTAAGAAAGGGCAGAGCCCGCGCAGCGCCGACTTTGTGACCGCGGCAAGCCTCTGCGCTGGTTTCGGCTGCCTGTGCTTCAGGGCAGGCCCGATCGAAGACGGATGGCGCGAAGCGGTGCGGCTCATCGACAAGCTGCAGGGCCAGCCATTCAACAGTGCGGTCCGGCAGGCCTTGGTCGGATTGATGGACCTTTCTATGGCAGCCGTAGCCCCCATTCTGGGTGCGGCGTTGGTTGCGGCCATCTTGGCCGGCATCTTGGCCAACGGCGGGCTGACGATTTCCGTCGAGCCACTGAAACCTAGCTTTGAGAAATTGGATCCGGTCAAAGGGCTGAAGCGGATTGTCTCCCAGCGCTCGCTTGTGGAGCTTGGAAAGTCCCTCGTCAAAGTATTGGTTCTTGGTGCCACGTTCCTCTTCACTGTGCTCGCAGGTTGGAGGGCTCTGGTCTATTTGCCGGTGTGCGATTTAAGCTGCCTTGGTTTTGTCATTAACGAGCTGAAAGTACTGATAACGATTGCTGCCGGCGCCTTTTTGATTGGTGGGCTGGCCGATCTGCTCATTCAGCGTTGGCTATTCCTGCGCGACATGCGCATGACGCAGAGCGAGGCCAAGCGCGAGTCCAAGGAACAGGATGGTAATCCGCACATCAAGGGTGAACACCGCAGGATCCGTCGCGAGTCGGCGAACGAGTCTCCGCTGGGAATCCACCGGGCAACACTAATACTGAGTGGGCCGGCGACGGTGATTGGGCTGCGCTACGTTCGGGGCGAGACAGGCGTCCCGGTCCTGGTGTGCCGCGGTGAAGGCGAGGTGGCGTCACAGTTACTGGCGCAGGCGCGGGCCCAGCGTCTGAGCATTGTCGAGGATCATGTGTTGGCGCGTCAGCTGATCCGTAAAGGTGCGATGGGCAAGGCCGTTCCGATGGATTGTTTCGAGAGGGTCGCAAAGGCGGTGTTTGCCGCCGGTCTTGTATAGCGTCGATACGCTCAGACCTACGGTCAAAGCCCCTATTGTCGCAGAACCTGGTACAAGCTGCGCGATCCAAAAACAACGGCCGAGCAAAGACAGGATGCCAGGAGCCTCGTCCGCCCATCGCAAGACTGATATGGAAACCAGAGTGCCCAGCGTCGTTGGTCCTGGCCGGATATTATTGGGTTTCTGGCGCCCCCTTGTTTTGGGTTCCATCCTCCAAATTGCTGCGATTGCCCGTCGCCGCGGGCCCGCGGACTGTGATGGGAAGCACTGCACGATCACCGCTGGTCGGCATGACGGCGCCATTGCCTAGCAGGTCGCCAGGATCGTTGACCATGACTGCAAGGTTATTACGAACTGAGCAGCCAAGCGTCGGATCGAACGAATTGTCGCCTAGAGAAGGGCCGGCGACAGCGAGCGGCGGACAGACCGCAGGATGTGCTTCGTAGGTAATTGCCTCGATCCGGACCCCGAAATGTGCGGGTAGATCGACGGGAGAGGCGGACAGGCGGATATTGTAGGGGGCAATGCCCATCGCGCGCGCCTCATGGGCAACCTGCGCTACGAGCCGCGGTGAGCCGGCGACGTCGAGTTGGAGTGCATCGCGCCGGCCGCGGCTGGCATTGGCAATGAAATCCCGCAGGCTGTACCTCTCGTTGCGACGAAGATTTTGAAGCAGCAGGACACTGGTCTTCTGCTCCACCCGAGCCGCTTGTCCAGTCGGTCCGGAAGAAATCGCAGCACCATTTGCACATCCGCCAAGGGCAGCCGCAACTGCGATCAAAAGACATAGGTGTCGCAAGGTCATTGGCAGTCCTCATTCAATGATAAAGCCGGCACCGATGGTTGCACCCGATCTGGCCGTGGCGGGCGCCGCCTCACGGCCCTTCGATGAACCAGCCAGCGTATTGGTCAGGGTGCGCCCTGCGTCCGAAGGCGGCCCGATGCGATCAGTTGGAGCGCTCATCTTGCCCGGGCCAGATCCCGGTCGGACGATGTAGGGAGTGACAATGATGACCAGTTCAGTCTCCTGCTTCTGAAAAGAAGAGGAGCGAAACAGCACACCAAGAATCGGAACATCTCCTAACCAAGGAAAAGTGCCGATGTCGGTACTGAAATTGCGCCTGATGAGCCCCCCAATGGCGAAGCTTTGGCCGCTGGCAAGCTCGACGACAGTGCTGGCACGACGCGTGGAGAGACCGGGTACCGATATTCCGTTGACGCTGACCTCGCCTTCTTTCGACAGTTCGCTGACTTCAGGCTTCACATGGATATTGATCTGATTATTGCTGAGGACGGTCGGGACGAACTCCAGGCTGATTCCGAATTGTCGGAATTGGACCGAGACTTGCCGGTTGTCCTGCATCACCGGAATTGGAAATTCGCCACCTGCCAGAAAACTTGCGGATTCCCCAGACATGGCGGTCAGGTTCGGTTCAGCCAGGATCGAGGCGAGGTGTTCGCTGGCGAGTGCGTCGAGAACCGCGCTCAGGTTGGTATTGCCAGCGCTGTACCCGATGCCGATCGTGCCGCCGCCGCGGGCCGGCCCGGAACCGCCACCTTTTCCGGTGACAAGGAAAGCGCCGTTCGGACCGGAAGCCGTGAAGTTGATATTGAGGTCCTTGACGGCGCTGCGGGAGACTTCTGCCACCCGCACACTCAGATTCACCTGCAGCGAGCCTGCCACCTGGATCTTGTTGACGACCAGCGCACCCGGACCGAGAAACTGCTCGGTCACCTTCCTGGCCGTCTCGACGATATCGGCGTTGGGAGCCGTACCGCCAAGGATTGCGCCGCGTGGGGTATAGCTGACCTGGATCGGATAATCGCCGATCTCAGCTTTCAGCGTGGCACGCAGGTCCTCGATCGGCTGGGTGACAACGACGCGCAGCTCGGCGAGAGCCTCGCCGTTCTCGTTCAAGGCGAACAGGCTGGTTCGTCCGGATTTTTTGCCGAATACGAATATCGTGCTGCTCGATGGCGCCTGGTAATCGGCGATCGCCGGGTCGGCAACAAAAATGCTCGCTGCCGGCGCGTTCAGATGAACCGTCTTGCCCTGTGAGGAGGTGAGGTTGAGCGTGCCGGTGGTGCTGCCAGGCGCCGCACGTGGCGGCTCTCCTTTGCCGTCCCGTTTTGTCTCGGCTGCGCCAGCAAGTGGAAATAGCAGAGCAAGTCCGCACAGGGCGTAGCACAAGCGGGGCAGGGCGGCAGAGCGTTGCGAGATGATGACCATCGGCGGCAAACTGGCGCCGGCAGCATTCTTGACGACCTTCAAGGGATTGTTGCTTTCAAGTTAGATTGCTAGGCAGCCGATGCTGCGCCGACGAGTTCAAGGGTGTAGCCGACCCCGCGCGCGGTCTTGATCCTGAGCGTCGCACCGGCCTGGTTCAAATGCGCGCGTAAGCGATAGATCCCGACTTCCAGCGCATTGGTCGAGACCTCGTCGTCAAACGCATACAAGCTATCTTCCAACGATGTGCGCGGTACGGTGCGGCCGGCGCGGTTGAGCAGATGTTCGAGAATGCAGACTTCGCGCCGCGCAATTCTCAGTATCCGGCCGCCAACCGAGACTTGCCTTGCGATCGGGTCGAAATGCAGATTGCCGAATGTCACCACCGGCGCCGTCATTTGCGTCGACCGCCGCAGAATAGCTCGCATGCGGGCGATGAGTTCGTCGATAGACACGGGCTTGGGCAGGAAATCATCCGCACCTGCATTGAAAGTTGCAATTCGGCGGCTGAGATCATTGAGACTACTCATCATCATCGCCGGCATTGATCGTCCCTCGCGCCGTAACTGCTTCAGCCAGTCCAGTCCGTCTCCGTCGGGCAAGACAGATTCGAGCAGGACCATGTGGTAGTTCGCGCATTCCAGCGCGGCCGACGCCTCATCCAGGGTGCGCGTCACATCAACGGCGAAGCCGCAATTCAAGAGCGCTTCCTTCACGGCGCGGCCAAAGTCCGCATGATGATCAACCAGGAGAATTCGCATTCATTGCCTCTCGTCCATCCTCGGCAGGACTTGAGCGTGTCACGGTTGACCATGAAGCTCGGTGGATCCGAGAGGCGGCCGCTTTGACGCGAATTCGAAAAGTCGGAAATGCCAGGGTGGAGCATAGTGGCAGGCGATCAATGTCTGCCGGTCTATCGTCATCGGATAGGCGGCCTGCCGCGCATCTCCGCCGGCGACACCGTTCAAAAGACCCTGTATGTCGGCAAGAGCTCTGCGATTTCCAACAAGGTTGAAAGCCTTGGCAGCGCGCTGATGCATCTGTGGGCCGAGCCCGCCGCCTGCAGGAGCGATTGCGCCAAACCGCACGAGCGAAACGAAATCGCAGGCGAGAGCGGCGGAATTGGCCGAACAGACAAGCGAAGTTGACATTTTGGAAACTCCCCCAATTCGTCTTAATCCGCGGTCGGTCCTGCAAGGCTGTTGAGCCTGTAGTGTCGTCAAGCCACGACAATGCAAGTTTTCCTGCGCATTTAAGACGGTTCACGCGCTCTGCATCTGGCCGAGTGCTGGATAGGGCCGAGATGCATGACAAAAGATCAGTACGTCTAGCGGCCTGATAGGCATCCTCTCGCTGGATTGCCACGCGAGGTGCCAAGCGTCCCGAAGTTGGGACGCGCTGAAGTCCTCCCACGCCGCGGAGCGAATGCTGCGAACAAAGAACGAATCGAATCCGGTGTTGTCATCGCGCATCGCCTAAGGTGCTTACGCTGGCACCGTGTCATCACACGGGATGAACGGCGAATGAATGATTTGATCTCCAACTCGGTGTGTGACCGGCATGAGCAAAATTGCGACTGCCCCCGTTCTTCTCGCCGGCTGGATCCTGCCCTGGTTACGCGTGGGGTGCTTCGTCCTCTGCTGTGCGCAGAGGCGACGCACGATGTCCGCTCTGAAGAGAAGCCATCGAGGAGCGTAACGAGGCGGAGCCACCGAGCATTGAGTTTTTGAGACGTTCGCATTTCTTGCTACCTGTCGGGAAGAGTTCACGCGAGCGGATTCTGTCGCGAGACTGTCGGAAATCCTACAATCTGACGCTAGGTAAGATTCAAGGGCCTTCGACTGCTTGTGGCGGTGCCATCAAAGTCGAAAGCCTTGTGAGCTAACGGTGACACAGTTTGGACCAGACCATCGACCTGCGCATGGCGGTTTGTCTCGCGCTGTCTAGGTCGTCACCATTTCGTCGTCCGATCAAGCTTGGCGCCAGAGCCATGGATGTGCACGAAGAGCCAGTCGTTCGTGCCAGGCTTTGAGCAAAGCCATGGCGTCACAATCGGACGATCGACGGATCCGCCACATGCGTGGCAATTTTGCGGGAAGACCGGGGCGGGTATGCGTTCACGTGACGGTCACGGGCTAACAGCCGAGATGCGGACGAGTGATCGCGCGAGCCAATTTGATCATCAAGAGATTGAGGAGAGAATCGATTGCCAGACGTCATTTTTGAATGCTGCCTCCATAGATCGCGGTCGACTATGAGCCGTTTAGCCGTCCCCGGCAAAATCGATTGTTTTGATGGAACACATCCAAGTGACGGATCGGCCTTGCTGCAACAGTATCGCTTGCCGCGGACGAGTGGACAGCTGATGCGATCGCGGCCAAAGCGTTGATCGCCCGTTCAATGTCAGGTCAAGCTAGCTAAAAGGGGCGATGCTTCGCGTTCAGCGGCTTATTTCATCACGTCTTCGGCCACGCGGGATGGCCATTAACAAATTGATGCCGTGCGATGTCAGAACGCAGTCAAGATACCAGGATGCCCCAAACGGCCAGCTCCTCCTGGCCGTCGTAGTGCGACTTTCCGTCTCGGAGCCCTCAACCGCCTGTTGCGCACTGCGTAGAGGGCTGCCCCGTTCGATCGACGAGTTAATCAGACATCGGTCGTGCCACGCCCTATGCTCAAATTGTAACGCGTGAGATGTGCCGTGCTCCAGGTCTACCTTGAGGTGGTCGTCTCGGCGCATGAACCCAAACGAACCTGCCAAATGGCGCGGTCAACAGATTATCTATTCATTACTCCCGCGCTTGTAGGGATTGGCTTCGCTTGCGGTTCGGTAACTCTCCAAATTGCCGCCCAGGAACAGGCGCTCAGTCTCTCGGGTTGGAGTTCTGCCGAGTGAGCACATCAAATCGACGTCCCCGTCGACGTGGTCCGGATCTTCGGCATTCATTCCAAGACCGATGCTGCTCAGCACGTCGTCAGGCGTCCAGACCGCGGACTTCGGTACCGTGTAGGTGTGCAGCGCGTCCGCATGGTTGGCGATCGCTCTTGCCCAAGGGTCGCGCGAAACGGCGAGTTTTTCCGGATCCTCGACCAACGATACGAAGGCAGATGCGGTTGTCTTGCCGCGCATATGCCAGCCAGCTTGGCGCGCCCGGTCCAGAGGATAGCGCTCTAGCGGGTATCCAACGGAAGAGTGATCCCGAGCCGTGTTACGAACATGCGATATTGCGCTAGTGTTTTCTTCCTTGCGCGGCTTGCAATCGCTGTTCTGATTCTGAAAGCGCCGCAGTGTGACATATGACGAGCCCGCCACGTCCTCGAATACGCGGTCCCGATCGACGGGAGGTGCGGTCGCCGGTGACCAACGTGCCGATTGCTGCTCGGCAAGGTTGATCTCGTTCCGGAGCGTTTCAAGAGTGGCACCTGTCAGTGTTGCGGCAAGTTGGGCGCGCGCGCTGACAAATGATGAGGCTGGATAGCAACCGGCTTCCGGGGCCGCCTGGTTCGACGCAGACGACGACGTGCCGGTTGCGGAGCTTGCCACCGACGAGACTGAATCCGACCTTGGCAAAACCGAATCCTGGTCATTGAGGTCCAGGTCATACAGCTGCTGCTCAAAGCTTGCTTGATCTTCGGAACTGTGTGCGGGTGCGCTGGACTGGGCGCTAAGCTCGTCTGATTGCCTGTCGATCCGGCTCGGCTGCTGCAGCACGTTGTGAACCTCGAATGGAGTGTCGGCGGCATTCCGGGGATCAACATTCATTTCAGTCTCCGTTCGAGTGCCGGCTATTGGCGCAGACTATTGCAGGCGGAGCTTTCGAGAAGCTGACGGACCAGGAAGGAAGCCATTTGCCTTGGCCTTTGAGGGAGCCGGATGGATTTTATCAGTGAGGCGATCGTCAGCCAGAAGGAAGGCGCGAAAAGCCAGGGATCACAAGTCGGCGCTGTCTTGTGCTCTCTGTCGTTGCTGTTTCGAATGGGCCGAGATCAGGTCCCTTGACTGAACTTGTTCGGACCGCCGCGTCAGGTTCGCTCCACCACCACCTCGTTGCGGGCACGCCCTCTGGGTCAGCAGTCATTGCCCGCCTATCACATGGACAAGCTGGCGGATGCGACGGGCCGACGTGTTCTTTTCAAGTCGTTTGCTTACAAAGACGCAAGTACGGCATCCTCTCGGCCGTCGAACTTGCGATGGATGAGCGCGACCGGTTACCGTTTTGTGGTTTCCAAGCAGCCGACGCTCGATCAAATCGTTCTAGTCGATTTCGCACGGGGGCGAGCCGCTTTAGCAAACCTGACCTACGAGGTTGTGACGTCGGAATAGCCGTCACACCCACTTGCGTCTATTTGCGGCAAATTGTCTTTGTCGTAGGCGCTTGATGTCTTAAATCCGCCAATCGGCTTACACGACGTCTTGCAACGTGCGATCTGTGGTACTTATTGAGGGAGAAGAGCGTATGAAGTGTACTGGCAAAGGACTGGCGATCGTATTGTCCTTGCTTTCGACCGCAGGCGTGAGCACGATGGCGAGAGCCGATGAGCCCTCGCCGAAATACATCGAGGTGCTCAATGCCCTGCAGACCGGCAAGAATGTGAAGCTCGTATTGGACATGAGCCGCTGTACCGCCGCGGAGGGTGGCAAAGCTGCGTCGGCAACTCAGGCTGGTCTGGTCATCAATGCCTTCAGGGTGACCCCCCAGAACGGCATTAGCTTCGCCAATGCTCACCAAACGGTGGACAGCTCCGGACATGCCGTGACCGAGTACATCCGCCATAGCCTCAGCCGCGAAGGCAGGCTCACGGTGCGGGCTTCGAAGCTTGTTGTCGGGACCACCGAACTCGTGAACCAGGGCGAATTTATCTGCGAACTGCCGGATGGCGCTAAGTTCATCTGGTAAACGAAGAGAACAGCGCAGGGGGACGCGCTTCGAAACCTTGATCCTTTAACCGTGCAAACACCTTCGCAGGTCATGACGGATGGTTTCGATCGTGAGAGACGGCCAGATTGTTTCTGGCCGTCGTTTCCTGAGGCGCATCGAGTGCACGAACTTGCTGTCCCAAAGTACCGTATGACGGCCATCGATCCTCATTGAACCTCAGTTGTCGGAAGATCTGCGGTTCCGGCTATCCTCATTTTGTTCGGAGACAGGGCCCGTCATTTGAAGATTCCATACGGGCTGTTCCAAAGTACGTCCGCGCCTGATCCGCGATCCGATGAGGACTATTGCTCAACCCGATCAAGCTGCTGGCCCCGCAATGATGGCGCTTACGCCTCGGCCGCCCGACAATGCGCTCGTATCATGCATCCCGCGTCTTTTTGGTCCTTTCATCTGAAGGTTCCGTGCTTCCGAATGCGGTCACAGTGATTGAACCATCCCGCTTAAGATCGTGCCGGCACTGCCGCGGGTGGGGTTTGCAAACCCTTAAGCTGTCGTTTTGACGCAGTTCTTGATTTTTCAGTTTTCCTTTTGGGGTGAGGATTCAGCGCAGACTTCCACGCTGAATCGTCATGCCCAGCCCACTGAGACAGGGGGGCGCGCGCAGGGACGATCGCTGCCGAGGGGATCACTCAGCCTGCACAAGCGCAGCGCGGAAAGCTGGGGAGATGGCCGCGGCGAGCGAACGGTCCTCGTGGGCGCCGGGGCGGAGCCCCGCGCGAGGGGCGTGATCGAAGGCCGGGATGGGAGGCTCGGCGCGTGTCGAGCCAAGTCGGCGAAGCCGACGCGCCAACTCGATAAATTGCTTGTTCGACTAAGGCAAACACAACACGGCGCCGATCGACCTCCTCAAGAGTTGAGAGCCAACCATTCCCTTTTTGGCGATGGAAGAAAGAAATGATCTTCCTCGGAAAGGAACGATCTGTTGTTAGAGTCTCCGCACCCGATACGCTCATTAAGATGTCCAAAATTCGACGAATGAAAATTGTCCTAACTGAGTATCAGTGCATCTCTCTCGTATGCACGTGCCGGCGACGTTAAACTGCCGTCGTTGTCGAAAGATTTTGAAGACGCCTGAGACAGAAAGCACAAATCACCAATGGCCAGACTGCTATTGAGATGATTCGAACGCAGGTTGTGTGTCAAAGAGTGACCGCAACCAGTTTGGAGCAGGAATTTTGTACGAACTGGACGGACTAAACTAACCATGAGGGAGCCCAGCGTTGCTGCAGGGGTGCCAATTTAAAGCGCCAATAGCGAAAACGGGATGGCTTTTTGATCCACCAGCGAGGTTCGCTCGCGTGGTTGCGGAGACGGCAGCATCAAGATTGAGCCCGCTGCGGACAAACTCTACTGCTAGGATCGAGACCTTAGTATGTCGGGAAGCTGACAAACCCAGCACAAACGTCATCCAAACTGTCGACTATTGCTTGGCACGAAGAATGCACACACCTAGCCGTGCCTAGGAGCTTTCCGGGGCATGGCTACCATCGCAAGTTGCGGCCGTGGCTGGCCACTGAAGTTAGTGGCGCGTGACATAAGGCAGACGGCGCCTGCTCGGCCGATACCGACGGGCGTCTTGTCACGTCGCCGCTAACTTTCAACGGCGTGAATAGCGGGTTAGTGGCGCGTTTAGAGCAGAATGAACGGGACGCGCTGGAGAGGGCGCGAAAGACCTCGGAAAATGAACGCAGAGAACAACTTCGCGGCCCGGCTCCTTGACGCCGGACGCCTAGCAGCAATCGCGCGTACATGTGGCTTGAAGGCGGATGTTTCATATTACGTCGACGAGGCGCTCAAGGAACTTTGGCGGACCAGGTCACCGGAAGAAGCAAAAGCGATCGCAGAGCGTTGGGTCTTATGGGACGCAAACGGGAAGCCTTGGCCGCGCATGCCCCCACTGGAAAACGTCGTCCCGTTCAAGCGGACCGGCGCGGCCGAGATGCCGAGGACGCCCTTGCAAGCAATCCGCGACTGGTTCGAAAAACAAGATGAAGACGTGCGATGTGAGATCGCCGGCATGGCGGCGCTTTTGATTTTCGAAGGTGGCAATCTTCTCGACTTCAGCAACAAGGAATGGTGCGACCATTTGCGCCGATGGCTCAGTGAGACGGGATTACCAAACCATAAGGTCGTCGGCCGTGCTCTGACGTTTCGCACCTGTTTCGAGTATTTCTCGGAGAGCAGGTTCACCGAAGCGGCGTGGATGCGATCCAAAGAGGCAGCCCTAAAAATCCTTGCAGATGCTGGGCTTGACCCAACCTCCGAAGCTGCGAGTCTCGCACCTATTGCCCAAAAAGTGCTGGAGACCTTGCCCGCGCGAAAATGCCGCTGGATCGAAGTAGGCAAGTCCTGGAGCAAACTCGTCGATACCAGACTGGCACCCCGGGTCCTCAGGGTCTGGAGCGCCTCGCATATGGAATAAGGTCAAAGGCAGCGCCTGAATGTGTGCCCGGCGCGGCGCCCCAATACAGTAAGCTGATGGAGTCGTCATCCGTCTCGAAAAACTGAGGCAACACCTGCGGGACAAACGACAGAATACAAACCAGACCGCCCACAGCGAAGAGGAAGCGCCGCTCAGAATGCGACGTTGTAACCCAGTGGCAAGCTGGCCTGGCTCGTTAGCAAGTTGATCGTGCCGATGATCCAAGCCGAGGAGAACGTAAGAAGGGCGGCATTCTTGATTTCGGCGAACTTGACGAAATCGATGGTTCGGACAAGTTGCGTGGAGAGAGTCTTCTCGAAGGCTTTTTCTTGATTGTCCTTCATGAGCTTTCTACCATCGGCTCGATCAAAGAATAGCTGGTACTTCTGCCGCCTGCTGCGTCTTTCTTCAGGATGCCGAGTGCAACGAGTTCATCAATATCTCTCGAAGCCGTGGCTTGGGAAATCTTTGTCAACTTTGCCCACTTGGATGAACTCATTTTTCCATGGAAGCCATCCAGAAGCCGGTTGAGAACGGCCCGCTGACGCTCATTGAGTTGCTTTCCCGCATGTTCGTCCCAGAAAGTAGCCTTCCGCAGAACGCTGGCGAGGACCACCGCGGCCCCGTCAAAGGCACGGCCCAAGCAATCTAGGAACCACTTAATCCACTCGGTGATATTCAGGTCGCCTTTTTGGGTTCTTTCGAGAACCGCATAGTAATCGTTCCTTTCGCGACCGATCTGGGCCGACATACTGTAGAAGCGGTGCGTGATGTTCTCGGAACGCGCCAGCATTAGATCGGCGATGGCTCGCGCGATGCGTCCATTTCCATCCTCGAAAGGGTGTATGGTTACAAACCATAGATGGGCAATTGCGGCTTTGAGAACGAGGTCCATGTCAGCCCGGCTGTTAAACCAGGCCAGAAAGGCGCGCATTTCATTTTCGAGCCGTGCGGCGGCGGGAGCCTCGTAATGCACGTGCTCTCGCCCTATGGGTCCAGAGATGACTTGCATGGGCTCGGACTTCTCGGTGCGCCAGGCACCGACCACGATCTTGGTCATGCCGCTTCGTCCGGTGGGGAAGAGCGCCGCATGCCAAGCGTAGAGGCGTTCGGCTGACAGCTCATCGGCATATTTTTCTGTGGCATCGAGCATCATTTCGACGACGCCTTCGACATTCCGGTCAGCCGGTGTAAGCGCACCGATGTCCACGCCCAATCGGCGAGCAATTGACGAGCGCACTTGGTTGCGGTCGAGGACTTCGCCTTCGATCTCACTGGACTTCACGACTTCTTCGGTGAGGCTTTGAAGTGTTGCTTCTGCTTTAAGTGGGAAGCCTAGGCGCTCCATGCGGCCTATGAGGCGCCCCTGCTTGTGGCGGACTGCGGCGAGCCGATCAGCAATGCTTTGAACGTTCCAGTTGAAGCTGGGCCAGCCGGGAGTGTTGTGAATATACGGCATAATCTCTGCATCCTATGAAGAGATTATGGGGGTATCCTCGTCATCTGCAAGCTACTCGTCAAAAAATGATGAGAATAATCTAGTTAACGTGCGAGCCCACCCGACGACCCGGATCTTGGTAGGTATCGCTAGCCAGGGCCTCCCGTGAGTTCCTGATATGTTCTATAAAGCTGTTCCCGTTCGAGGCTGGCGGAACTTCCAGGGACACACCATTTGCGGTTGCATCTGATTTTATTACCGAAAGGGCGCTCGGCGCTGAACAGGAGCTTTAGAGGCAGGCCGCAATTGGAATAAGGATCGGGCGACAAAGCGCATTGGCGCCAAGATCGACGCGTTGCCGCTCAAGGATATCGAAATCAAGGAGTATGTCCGGGACACCAACCTTGCCAACCTGTCGACGAACATCGCCTACCGCGTGGACGGCGTCCATCTCTATGCCGACATTCTCAATATGAAGGACATGTTGGCCGTCACCGACGTTGAAGGTGAAGCTGTCCAGCGGCGTCTTTGAAGGTCTTCTCCGCGCTCGCGGAGACAAGTTTGCCGAGCTCTCCTCTGATGCGCTTGCCGTTTTAAGTTCTCTGAAAGCAAACGATTCGATGTGGTTTCGGCGGCCTGAGTAGCCGTGCAAGGTGCCAACGAGCACCTCACTCAGTCAAATTGCGGCCGATGAAACAGAAGAATGCGGCCTCCGGGCAGGCTTTCGGCCGTGTAGGGCTGACCGTGGATCAAAAAACAGGTCATGGGGACGCCCTGGCTCGGCAGAAGGCCCAGGTCTTGGAGCATGTCGATCACGAGAGGCGAAGCCTCTCGGGGGCCGTGCCTCCAGTCTTGGCCGAACAACTCTCCAAGTTCAGGCACTTGCGGGGCTGGCTGATGGCTCCATGCCGAAGCCGCAGACGGAAGTGGAAGGTTTGGCCCCGGTGCCGAAGGGGCGTCCTTTCGTAATTCGAGCGTGGCGGATGGATTAAACCCGGGTACAGGGCCGCCATAGGTATGCAGGGGCGCCGTCGGCGTCGCAAGGGCAGCTTCACCCCGCAAAGCGAACCTAGGGTGGTGGATAAGTTGAACGTCGTTGGGCCCTTTCGGTCCCAATACAGCCGTGTAGCGTTCACCGGCAATCTCATAGTTCATCACCGGATATTCCGCATTAGGCAAGAAGTCCCAATTACCCAACTTAGAAAGCATCATGTCTGGAGCTGGCTGGGTGTGATGGGAAAAGTCCTTCGGCACGGCGAATGAAACATCAAACGTGTCGCCGACGGCGAGAGAGCGCAGATGAATAAGCTGAATATCATTGCGCCCTCCGGGTCCTAACACAGCAGTATAGGGTTCACCGTGAATGTCGTAGGTCTTCACCGGCTGCGTCGCGTCAGGTAACAGACCCCAATGGCCCAGTTTGGAGCGCATCATATCCGGCGCGGGCTGGTTGCCGTGGGAGAAGTCATCTGGAACGACCAAAGAAGCATCAAAGCTTTCGCTGACTGGAAGTGGCGTTGTGGCCGGGGCGGCACCGCCTTGGTCCATCATCCGTGGGAAGTACTGTTCAGAGGCAAGGTTCTGCAATCGCGGGTTCGGCGGTGAGGTTGCAGCATCGAGAAACTCTTCTCGGCCGGCACTCTCAATGGGCAGGTTGGCAGCAGAGTCCGGTTCCCGCCAAAACTCCGGAACGACAAGATCGTCCGCGACCGCGAAGCCCTCCAGACCGGCGGCTTCGAAAAGCTCTTCCTGGGCTACGCTTTGCACGGACGAAGGGACGACCGGATTCACCCGCGATGCCAGTTCCGGTGCATCGAAGGTCATCCCTGGCAGCAGATCATCTCGATCAATGCCCTGGAAAAGCTCCGCCTGGTCGGCACTTTGCAGGTCCGAATGAGAGGCTGAGCTCATCGCTCGCGAAAGCGACGATCGATCGTAAGGCGCGGCTGCCAGCAGGCTCTCGCGATCCGTAGCATCGAAAAGCTCTTCCTGAGCAAAACTCTGTACGGACGAGAAAGCGGGGGCGCGCATTCCCTGCCAAAGTAACGGTGCATCGAAGCCGGAGACCGCAAGCTCTCCGCTCCGCGCCGCGTTGTCGAAAAGCACATCCTGCGCGACACCTTGTAGGGGAGAACGAGCGGCCAAATCCATTTCACCCCAAATCTGCGGAGCATTGAAGTTGCCAGCCAGCAATACGCCCTGATCCGCAGCATTCCCCAAAGGCTGGTTCTCGACAGTCAGCATGGACGAACGCGCGGCCGGCTGTGTTGGCGGATGCGAGCCATCTCCTTGTCCTTCCAAATTGTCCTGAACGATGATCGCGCGATAGTCACGGAGTCTGCTCAAGGCGTAGCGAAATCTCTTGTCACCCGGGAACAAGGTATCGGCGTGACCGCGCAACTTGTCGGCACTGAGCCTGGCAATGGATAGGGGACGAAGAGCTGTTGCCAGCTTCCGGAGGCTGCTTGCGTAATTTCCGGCCGTTTTCGCATCGATCCCTCGACCGAAGCCTGCCTCGGCGGCCTTCCTAATGAGGCGTTCGTCTTCGTTCGATGGACGGTAATGTGTCGTGGTGATCCGAGCGGTGGCGCCGGGCTCGCGGTAGCGGCTGACCATCAACAATGCTGGGGCGATAACCTTATCCGTTGGCAAGAGCTTCTTGGCGCAATCGAGCAACGTATCATCATCGAGCGCCGCCATTGATTTGCCATCCTGCTTCAGCGCCTGAGCCAATTTGCGAAGGCGGCGATCGTAAATCTCGATGGTTGCCGAACTCGGCGGTAGTCTTTGCTCGAGGGCGGCGCCAGACGCTGCCTGGATCAGGCTATCGTCTTCCTCACTGACATCGTATTTTTGCCTGTGAGCATATATTGGCCCCAGTTGTTGCACGTCTGCCAGTTGCTGCTCAAAGTGGACCTGCTGCGGTTGCGGTTGTTCCACGGTTGTCTCGGACACAGCGGAACGATTGTCGGTAGGGTTGATGTTGTTGAATCGCTCCATGGCCGCGTCTTCGCCTGCATCGGTCTCGGTAGCTAGCTCGCTACTAACGTTAGCTGTCCAAAACCTGACGTGGCCCGCAAGCAAGACAGAGAATGATAGCTAGCAAGGGCGGTTACCCAACGCGATGCAGTGTGTTCGCGTGCCGCGAAAGGAGAGCGCAGGATGACAAACCTTTCAACGAAACTTGGAGCTGCAATGCGATGACGAGGATCTCCAGCCAACGCTCAGCTCGCGATCGCAACGATCCCGCGCCTGTCATCGTGATGATCGGTCTGCTATTGGCCGAGTTTTCGATCGATCGGAGGATAGCTCCTTCAACGCAGCTGGATAGTCCCCTCCTCATGAGAACGGCAGCCGGCACAAAACGTTTTGCGTTATGAGCGTCCAATTAAAAGATCAGCGCACAATGTCGCAGTTGATTCTGCAGCAGCTCTCACGATGTGCAGGTGATGACCTCCTGGCGAACGAGTCTGTCGCATGGTTTGTGGGAGGGCACCAGCGCCGCCGTGTGCGGGTTTTCCTGGCAAGATCGGCAAGTCGATGTCGTTGTAATCGATCGTGGATGGAATATTCTGCAGCTACTCACCTCGCTGAATTGCAAGCGCAACGTTGGTCTCGTCATGGCGGGCATGTGGGTCAGGCCCGTTACGCTCTCTTGTACGCTCGAACTCCCATTTGAGAGCGGCTCGTTGGAATTACTGAAGACGGCAAGGGCTTTTGGATCGATCGAGAGGCACGAGATCAACGGCGAAGCCGAATCGTCCGCGCATCTTGCGGAAAAAGCATCTACCACCTCCAGTCGCACCAGTTGAGCTCTCTTACGGGCAGGTCCCGGCTCGTGCATTTCGCCGAAGCGCGGCTCTGATCCGCCTTCTGGTACTAGTCCAGCTGGTGCGGCGAGCTTCCATCGGTATGGCCATTCCTCACAGCGCGCGGGCGGGGGTCCTACAGCATTCCGGCTCCGGTTTGGCAAATTCACACGTCCTGCAAAGCAGAAAGCCATCCGTACCGTTCATGCGGTCGGCGATTTCGCTAAATATCCGGCCTTCGAACAGATCTTCGTACTCGTCGCACAAAAGATTCCCAAGGACATGACGCCGCTCAAAATCCATGCAGCACAAAGTAACATCGCCGTTTGGAAGAAGGACATTCCGATGCTGCTGTTTCCCATTGCATGTCAGAGTGCCGCCGATCGGCTGCCGGGAGGTGATCATTCTCGGATCTATACGTCCTCGCCTGCTACTCAGCGGTCGCAAGCGTTGTAGCATTTTGGCGGGGATTACGTCGGCTAGATCAGGATGGATTTTACCCAGGACCACAAATTGAATCGAGGGAATGTTTGCCTCAATCAGTCGGCGCATGACATTGATGTAGTTTTTTCCGACGAGGCGGCTGTTCATATAGGTGCCGTCGTCGGGTACGTGAACGACGAAAGTCTTGAACCGGAGCACTTGCAAGCGCCGAACGTCAGTTCCGTTCATTCCAACAAGGGTCGTGAAGATCCGGACGTCGTGGCCGCGTGCGTAAGCATGCTCAACCATCGTGCTGCAATGCGGATGCAACCAGGGCTCCGAATATCCGGCAAAACTAATGCCGGTAGCTGTCGGTACGCGTGATAGACATTGCTTGAAATCCTGAACACCCAGATGCTTGGCTTGGGATACGAGCCTTTGGCGATCTGCAAACTTGTCCTGGGAGCAATAAGAACATCTGACGATGCAGCCGGTGGTCGTGGTTATCTCCAATATCTTGCTACCAGGATCGGCCGCGCGCAGATTCTGCAACGTCGTCGGGTATGCCGTCATTCTCTTTGATCCTTTCAGGTGGAACTGCTGGAAGGAGAGCAAGGGGCGGTCGGCAATGCGCCGGGTTCAACAACGCGTTTGCTGAACGTGGCGCCGATCTCTCGGGGTCGAATGCCGCTTTCTACGTGCTGACTGCGCATAGTGCCGTTCGCTGTCACTGACATCCTCGTCTAGCTTTCGCGTGAGCCGGGCGCCAGGCCTGGCCTCCTCGTCACAATGGTCTGCGCAGAGCTTGCCGAGCAGCGGCGATGCTGATCAGAAGCTGGCCGGGCGAAACGGCTATTTGGAGTTCTGCCGATGACGGTGCCAGGTCCGGACCATCCCTTTTACTTGTCGCGCAAGCCATCGCCCTTGCGAATGGTTCCGCGGCCATGAACTGGGTGGATAGCGATTGAGCATCGTAGCCTTGGAGACGATCGTCCTCGAGAGCTCCTGTCTCGTTCAGTTGCTGGGCTGCCCGCCAGGATGTTGGATCAAGCAGGCGTTTGTCGGGTCGAATAGAACATTTGCGTACTCTCGGTGGTGCTGCGGCTAAGTGGTGTCATGGAGGATGAGCAGCGCTAATGATTGTCGCCGCACGCGCTGCGGCCCAAAAATAGCTTCAATGCGGCCGTGAGGAGCCAAAGAGGTTCGCATTTGAGATCTTCAAGACCTGGAGAGCTGTGGTGGCATGTCAGCTATTTGATTTCGAGCAACGATATAGCCGATCTCAGGCGATGCCAGCGTTGCCGTGATGGTTCTAAGGTCCACTGGATTGGATCGACTTGGAAAGTCAATGCGATCTGTCCTGCCAGAAATGGTAGGAGAGGCCGGCTCGCGCTTTGAGATACTCTGTTGGAGCGAGGACACGCTCGCAACCAACACATCAGGGCGGTCGTGGAGAGCGACTATGCGGACCCGTATGCTCTCGAATGAACAAAATCTGTGGAGACCATCATGAAAGCGAGATCGGCACGTAGAGCCGATGAGGCGTCGAGTATCCCGCTGAGCAAGCTGGATGTTAGCGAAGCCAAGCGCTTTCAGGATGATAGCATATGGGGGTACTTCGAGCGGCTGCGAAGGGAGGATCCCGTTCACTACTGCCAAGACAGCTGCTATGGCCCCTATTGGTCCGTCACGAAGTACCGCGATATTGTCGCGGTGGATACAAACCATAAGGCATTCTCGTCAGAACAGGGTGTCACGATCGTCGATGTGCCTGACGAGCATTGGACCCCGAGCTTCATTAAGATGGGTCCTCCAAAACACGCCGGGCAGCGCAATACCGTAAGTCCGATAGTTGCACCGGATAACCTGGCGAAGTTTGAAAGTCTGATCCGCTCGCGGGTCAGGGTGATTCTGGACGGGTTGCCGCGCAATGATCCGTTCAATTGGGTGAATATGGTCTCGATCGAGCTGACGACGCAGATGCTTGCCACGCTCTTCGACTTTCCCTTCGAAGACCGACGGCTCCTGACCTATTGGTCAGATGTAGCTGTCACACCTCCGAGAGCCGGCCATCCCATCGATAGCTGGGAAAGGCGAAGGACAATCCTGTCCGGATGTCTTGAGTATTTCACGCGACTTTGGAACGAGCGCATTAATGCCGAGCCGCGCCTGGACCTGATTTCTTTGATGGCACATTCGCCCGACACGCGCCATATGAAGCCGGATGAGTTTCTCGGCAATCTGATCCTGCTGATCGTCGGAGGCAATGACACCACCCGCAACTCGATGACCGGCGGCGTCTTATTCATGAATCAGTACCCCGGCGAGCTGCGAAAACTGCGCGATAACCCTGCGCTCGTGTCGAGCGCCGTGTCGGAGATTATTCGATACCAGACACCGATCGCCCATATGCGCCGCACCGCCGCGGCAGATTGCATTCTGGGTGGCAAGCAGATCAGCAAGGGCGACAAGGTCGTTATGTGGTATATCTCTGGCAACCGGGATGAAGAAGTCATCGAGAATGGCGACAGCTTTGTGATCGACCGCAAGAATGTGCGGCAGCATCTATCGTTCGGATTTGGTATCCATCGGTGCGTTGGTCGGCATCTTGCACAACTGCAGTTGAATATCCTCTGGGACGAAATATTGCGTGCAGGGCTAGACGTAAGCGTTGTCGGCGAACCCGAGCGAATCGCATCTAATTTCGTGCACGGCTATTCCTCACTCCCAGTGCGGATTGCAGCCTAGTCCCTGATCGCGTCGGCGGCAGGCGGCACGCGGTGCGGTTGGGCTCGTCTTGAACCGCATTCGTTGACGCCGCTAGCGAAAGCGGCTTGATCGGCGCCAAACAATCGCTGCATGTCGCGAGCCGGTCGGCAATCAGGCGGGCGTTGACGAGCCCGTGTAAGGAGCGACAGTTGAGCCGGCCCGGCGCCGTGCAGGCGCCGGACAAGCGAAAAAGGCAACGCCAACGGTGCCCCCCAAATGCCCTATCTCCGGGCCTCCTGGATAGCTGCAACGGTAAAGGCCGATGAGCTTCATATTGAAGATTGTAGCGGTGGCAGCGATTTTCCTTGGAGAAGCGATTTCGATCATCGCCGAGTTGATTGCCTCAAGGCGGTTTGGAAAAGCCGGCGGGGATGTGACAATGCTCCTGCCGATGTTTCTGCTGATATCTTTCGGTGGCATCCTTCTCGTTTTCGGATACGCGCTGGGCTACATGCATCTGAAGAATATCTGGATCATTGTCGCAATATCGGTGGGAGCTATTCTGGTGGTGGAGCCGATACTCACTCTTCTCCTCTTTAGAGACGTTCCGACAACCGGTTCGCTGATCGGGCTGATGCTCGGTGCGCTTGGTACGCTCGCTGCCATATGTCTATGAGGGTATTCTGATTGAGCCTGGATGGGTGCTGGCTTCGGCGAGATGTAGTTTGAAAGGGACCTGCGCAACGTCGGTTCTGCTCGCTTCGCACGGGGGCTAATGTTGTTGCTGATCGGCTTTCAACGTTTCATCACGGTCGGTGCGTTGCCATTGGCTTCGTAAACTCTTCTCGAAGTCTCCTTGCCGGATAGTGAGACGCGTGCGGGGGTCGTAGATCTTGATCGATCTACGCTGGCCAATTTCTGCCTGACCACAGTCGTTGCCTGGTGTTCTCCAGCATTTGGATCCAGTTCGTGTGAACACACCACTGCTCTGGAGGCAGGATGATCACGGATCGCCTCGCGGCCGGTACTGTCGCATTCGGAAAAGCAGATCACGACCAGGACAGGTCAGTCCGCGGTCATGTGCTTCAGCTGATTATTCGGCAACCTACGCGGTCATCCCCGCACTTCAGCAACATAGGAGCTGCGACGGGAAATGAAGCCACAGGCCACATAAGCTTTTTTGCGCATCCCTGGAGAACGCTCTTGGTCAGCTACTCGTCAGCCAAGCGGTCTATCCAGACAGGCTGCACATCGTCGACTTAATCGGAGATAAAGCATGACGGGCATTGGCCGATCCGGGAAATCGCACGTTGGGGCGGCAGCAGCCGACAGCACCGTGGAACTCGGCGTCCTCCCTGGAGAACGCAGTCGATCCTTCGACGCCGTCGTGGAGCGGATGCGCTCCGGGCCTCAGGAGCGAGCCGTGCCACTCGCGCACCAGCCACCAGATTCAGATGTGGTGGTGCCAACGCGGGACGAGATCAGAGCAGCAAGGCAAAGATTGGAGAGCCTGCTTGAGGAGCTTGAAACTTGTCGTCGAGCGGCCATGCGCGCCCGGGACTTGCCCGAGGCGCAAGAGCTGATCGACCAAGTCGTCAGGGCAGGCTCAGCAGCTCTGGACTACTACGCCGATCTGCCCCCAAATTTGGCGCGTCGCATTCTGCCCGACGATCGGGCCCGCCTTCTCCGCGATGACGTGCTTGACGCAGCCACCCAATGTAACACCGTGGCCAGGCAGATTGTTGACCAACTGGAGACGAAGAGAAAAGAAGCGTTGAGATGCCTCGAGAGGTTGAAAGGCATCGCTACGCCCCACCAGCTGAGCCGCTCGGTTGCAAGCGTGGCGGAACATTATGCGGCCCACATGGAGTGGTGGGGAAAGAAGACACTGCGCTTGGAGCGGATGCAATCCGTCTGCGCGGCTACTGCGGACTTGCCAAGCGCTACGCCCGCGATGCGCGAGGCCGAAGAGGCCGCACTAAGGCTGCATACCGGCCATGCGCTCAATACGAAGTGCATGTATCTGCAAACCCGGATAGCTCTCGCAGAGCTCTTGATTGACTCGCAAGCGAGCACGTTGGAGCCAGACGCGCACGAAGCCCTCATGGACGAGAACGGGCGGGTGCATCTGCTCGGGACCTTCATCGAAGATGTTTTTCCAGCATTCGTCTCGACCGGCCATGCCGTAATGTACAGCAACGGGGCATCGCTCGACGCCGAGCATCGCGCCGTTCTGGAAGGTGTCATGGAGCGGCTTTCGGAATTCGCTTCAGGAGTGAGTTCCATGGTTGCCACGCTGAGGGAAGCCGGATCAGGAGCTGACCTTCCGTTGCAGTTGCTGGACCAGATCGTGGAAGGTGCGTGGCTTACGGCGAACGAAGTCATGCGGTTGCTGGCAGTGCAGCCAAAGTTGGCAGCCACAATTGAACCGCCGGCTTGGGCTGCGTTGCCGGAAAATACCGCCATGGTGGGCGAAAGCAGCAGAGCGCGCAGAAAGGGCAAAGGAAGGCGCGCAGCGGCCGCAGGCGAGGGGAGTTCGACGGCGCGCCCGCCCGAGCCGCAACTCGCCAGGCCCGATGCGGCCACGGCGCCGACCGGCAAGGTTATCGTGCTCTCGGACCTCGGTACCAAAAAACTCGCGACCGCGGAGGAGGCACGGGCGAGCGCGTCAACCTCTGCTACCGAGCACCTCCAGATGTGGCAGGCTCCGCCCTCCAGGAAAGCGCTGGCGGGATTACTCGAGCGACTGGACGAGCTGCTGCAATTCGATCTGCGGGCTCAGCAAAGTGCCGTCTCGCAGGCGCGCCAGATGAAGCCCGAGGACGCCGACCACGTCTTGGATCTCGTCAGTAAGCGCTTGCAGACGCAGGCGGCCGAGATTGAGGCCTGTGTAGTCGCGCTGGAGGAGCCTCGCCGCCGGGGCCTGCTCACGCCGGCGCAACTGCCCGAAGTGCACGAAAAAATAATGCGGCTCAGGGCGATGTGGTCCGAGGTGCAGGGGCAGGCAAACTCATTGAGCGGGCGAAAGGCGGCAATCACGAGCGATTGCATGAAGACCTATGCGTTTCCGTCGCAAAGGTACCTTGAACAATTGCGGGCGGAGGGGGAATTGGCGCCAGTCGATCCACCGCGAGCCTTGCAGGGAGAGCCAGGGAAGCTGTTCGAGGTCAAGCTGCAGCCCAAGGCGCTGAGCAGTGGTGCGAGGCCAAGCCCGATGTGGGTGCACATCCATACCAAGCGGCCGGTACATGCCTGGCAATTGCCAATGCTGGGGGACCGTGACTTCGCCGCTTGCCACGTGAAGTCCGATGAACAGCGCGGCTATAATCGGCACTGGCAGAACGCTCGAGCCGCCGAGGGGCACAACAACGTCGTGATCCACCGCGGCAAGCTCACACCTGCGTTTTGCAAGTCCTTGTTGAGCACCGCAGCCGGTGGCCAGGCGTTGTACCACCTTCCCGACGCTGGGCACGTGTCAGCGCAGATAGGGCGACTGGGAATCTAGTGAGCTTCTTGTCTTGCGGCAGCATGCCGTTCGATGGCAGCTTTCATGCCTCCAAGTCGGCTCGGCGGATTACCTGAGCCGCACCGGGCCTCCTCAGGCTCCATCTCCCAAAGGATGGAGCTCGGAGGAAGAGAACACGCACCAAATCCACGAGACGCTCGTCGGCCGGAGAGCCGGATCATTTCCAATCACGGGCAAGTAAGCTCTCTATGAGGCCATTGGTGACGCCGAAGATCGGCGCGTGGGCACGAAGCCAGCCGCTGAGCGCGGCAGCCGGAGAAACATGTGCGTGATCCCGAAGACGATACGGCCGGATGTCGTCGCGCTCGTCGCGAAAGGCCTGCATGTGCGCCGCCAACTGACAAGTAAACCTCCAGAGGGATTGCTTCGGATGGTTGGCATGCCAAAAGAAAACTATGCGCTCTGGTTTGACGAATCGACTTCGCAATGCACAATGAGCCCGCCTATCCGTTTGCTTCTCTTGGATAAGGCGACGAGAGCCCCAGCATTCCGGCCTCCAGGCCCCCAGAAGATGCTGGGGTTTTTCGTTCTTCCGAGTGTCCCAGCCGGTGAGGGCGGAGCTGCTTCTCTGCAAACATTGATCCTGTGACGGCCACGACCGCGTCGGCGTGGCGGGAAGCTCGTTGTGCTCTGCCGGCATTGCTGTCAGGCTCGAGCGTGGAGCTCTGGCGATTATAACGGGGCCATATTGGGCTATCGGCGAGCGAAATACCTCGCTTCCCTCCGACGACAAGTGCGACGAGTTTGAAGACGATACAGATCTCGGCGGACACTTTGATGGTCGACGTGCGCTACCCGGTCAGCTCCCCCGCTGGCCACTCCGATCAGGCATTATAGATGCCGCGAACGCTGCTTCCGATTTTTCCAAGCAGCGCAACAAGAGATGTCGCGCTTTCTCGCACCCTTTTAGCCTCATCCTCTCGTCTGTGACTTTCTGTATGGATTCAATTCGCTAGCGGTCCGATAGTCATCCAGATTCCCGCCCAGAAACAGTACCTCGCGCTCCTCGGTTGGGGTATCGCTCACCCATGCAAGATTGGGTTCATCATTCTCGGTCCCGTCCTCAAGGATACTGACGATCTCTTCGGCCGTCCAGGTGGTGACCCGTGGCACCGTGTAGGTGTGCAACTCGTTCGCGCTTTCCGCAATTGCTTTGGCGCCATACTCGTTGTCATCGTCCGGCGACAGGAGCAGTTGTGAGGCCTCCTCGGACAGTGATACAAAAGGCGAAGAATAGGTGTCCCCTCTCATGTGCGCTGCCGCTGCGCGACCCAGATCAAGTTGTTGGCCTCCCCAAATATTCCAGGGGGCGACGTCGTAACGCAAAGCCGCCATGGAACGCAAATGGTCCATCGCGCTTTGACGGTCCAGTACATGTGGCTTGCAATGGCTGGCGTGATTCTGAAAGCGCTGCAGCTCAGCGTACGACGATGCCACCACCTCGTCGTAAACGAGGCCACGATCGATGCCGCCGGCTGATGGCCCAGTTGCTTTCGACCATCGTGCCGATTTTTGCGCAGCGAGTTCGATTTCTCTTCTGAGTTCCGCAACGGTTGCGCAGGTCAGCGTCGCGGCAAGCTGAGCGCGCGTCCTGATAAAGGATGTAGCTGCGCACCGTTCGTCCCCCTGAATAGCCTGCGCTCTCAAATTGCCTTCCGTGTCAGTCCGGGACGATCCGGCCCCGGACGCATCTGATGTTTGGAGGCTCGGCTGAGGCTCTCCAAGCCGCTGCTCAAAGTCTGCTTGCCCGGTTTCTTCTGGTTGCTGCTCGACGCAATTCGTAAAAGCCGCAGACGGGCCGATATTGTCAAACGGGTTCATTCCATTTTCCCTTTGGTAGCCTTGTCGATATCAATCGGACAAGTTGATCCGATTTGAGCGAGCCGCGAGGGTCGGAAACCGAGACATGCACAAACGGCTATAAAATGGAGCGGATCTGGTTCTCGACGGGGCGGCATGTTGAGGGGATCCCGCTCCTTCTTCTGTTCCAGATTTTGAGCCCATCAAGCCCAGCCTTGTCCGGATATAGACGGTCTCATTGCTAGAGGGTTTAGCTGTCGATCAGCTGACGAGTTTCATCGCTTGAAGAAATTGAAGCACTTGCGACTGTGCTGGCCGTCCATTGTTCATCGCAGAGCTGATTTTGGCGAGATGGCGCCATCGTCGCTAAATCCAGCAGTGCGAAAGTCTGGCAGACGCAGCCCGGCGGAGGCGCAACGATCCTGAGCTTGAGTTGCGTAAGGAAGGCTGCCGAGCCAGGCTTGCATCGATCGTGAATCGATGCCCGAACGTGCCGCTCGAGACGCTGGCTCTGGTCGGAATAGCCGATCTTGTCACAGCCATCGGGCTCGTGACCGGTTGGCGTTGCGTGGAAGCGACATTGTGCTCTACTGGGATTCCTGACGGAGCGCGAGGATTCGCGTGGGCTCGGCGACCTGGACGGCGTCGGGCAGCGCCTTTGCCGTGGCCTCAGGCCAACATCAAGGACGCCGCCAAGATGGCGTGTTGCGGTTCGATCGAGATCGTTCAGCTGTCCTCGACGGCAAGCCCAAGCGCAAATGCTTTGCTGAGGCGGTGCGCGCTATGAATCATCAGAGCGGTACCGCCTCCAAGCACCCAATCAGGAACAGGCTGTCCGTTGGATCGAAAGCGCTCTAAACCGGTAATTGCTCCATCGAGCAACAGCCGCCAGTGGGACAAGATCGCTCTCCAAATCCAGATTTTGCTCGCCCGTTTTGGTCTTCATGACCACGTACGCTTCGGCAAGCTTGGACTTGGAGATACCGTGACCGGCAGCAAAACTCAAAATCAAGTGCGGCGAAACGTCGGTGAAGAACGTCGCGACGTGGACTGGCCACTCGCGAAGCTCCGCCCGCGCAATGCAGTGCTGGAGCGTTGCCGCGCTGATATCCCGCTTGAACGGTGCGTTGACCGTGGCCAAAACAACCTTGTCGACGGCCGAGATGCCCCCGGCCGTACTAGTCTTGTGCTCCTCGGTTGCTACGTAAGCCATCGACAAAATATAGACTTTCCTCTCGATTAGTCGATCATTGGAGGCCTAGTAGGTTAAAATTTCGCGGTTTTGGCCCTTTTTGGCCCCTTACATGGTTGGGCAGGTTCCGCAAACTCGCGGGTGCCGACGCTTTTTTTTTCACCGGATAGGACTGACCCGCCGGCTGTCCGGTTGGGAGGCTAATTCATTCTCCGCCGTCCGCACTGAAACAACAGCCTCGTTCAGCCGATTTGCTGCGTCGACGTGCTCCGGCTGGGCATCTGAGAAAATCTCGGAGGTTACGGACACCACGATGCCATCCCCCATGGACTCGACATTCATGCCCTCCGGAGGATCGAAATCACGTCGGCCTTTCACGTACAACATCCAGCCGCCGGCGGGGCACGTAAGGTCTAGATCCATCGGTCCCTCATGGAGCCATTTGTTGCTCATCACATCAAAGCCAAGATGGCTCCATTTCTGCATTGACGAAAGCCTTGCGGTGTGGCCTGCAGCGCAGCCATAAGAAAAAGGAACTAGTAGAGCGATCTCCGCAATCGGTCGTATCGGCGGTGAAGAAATCGCGTATACGCTCATCCGGAAAGTGACGCAGGGGCCGTCGGGAACCCCGTGCAGTCCCAACCAATGCAACGCACCTTGTACCAGGATCAATGCTTCGATTGCTTCGACAGATGTATCGATAGCTTCGATGGCTGGGCGAGAGCTCGAGCATAAACGGCTCCGCTGACTCCGATTGACTTAAGGCGAGGCCCTGCCGAGATATCCAAACGTATCCATTCCGTAGATAGACCCAATCAAGAAAATCAATTTTACCACTTGCGGTGAGGTCATATAGACGTGGCGGACGGCTGGGGCCAACCTAGGGAAGCGACTCTAGAATGAAGAAATTCGTGATTGTGACTGCGAGCGCCCTCGCGCTTGGAACGGCGGCGGTGCCGACCTTTGTTGCTGAGGTTGCCGCCCAACCGGTCGCCACCAAGGTGCAGGTAGCCGATACGTCATATCCTCAATGCGCGGATGACCCGTTGGATGGTATCTGCGACTTATTCTTCTGTTTGACCGATCCCTCGTGCGTGCAGCACTAACGACGGAAGACAACCAAGCATAGAACGAGGATAGAGGCGCCGGCCGCTAGCTGGACAGCGGTCGCGTCCTCCTCCTCCGGCTACAGCCGACTTCCTGTTCTTGCCGGTGAATGATGCTAGCGCTACAGACCTCAATCGCCTTGGCTCCCATTGGTCGTTCCTGCTGGTGGATCGCCGCGTTCGGCTCGTTGCCTATCACTATGACTCAGTTCTAGGATATAATGATACGCAGCAGGATCGCTGAACGAGTCGCGGTCAACCTGCAAGACGCGCCCATAAGCCAGCAGAGGAATGAGTATGACTGCGGCGTCGTCGCGGTTGATGGCACGCGGGCACTGGTCAGTCGATTAGCGGCAGGTCCGCAGCCAGACCTGAACCTTAGAACTTCGTCGTCGATCGGCGGGCACTGCAAAGCCGTCTGAGAGGCTGAACGCGGTCTGGGACTCGCAGGCGACTCGGCGCGTCCCATATGAGGCTTCGCCTGGTCGAGCTGGCTGAATCTGCTCTTGATGACGCGGCCAGCCGGTCTGTGAGGAGCACTGCGGACAGGAAAAGAAGTGCGCTGGATCGCGGCGTGCGTGCGAGCATCCCGACAACTCCGAAATCCGTCCGAGGCAAAGAGGCAGGCGGACAATGTGGGCGGACGTCGCTACTCGGTGTTCGCGATTGAGCATACCGGGTGCAATACTTTCCAATATAGCCGCGAACTTCAGAACGCCCGAATACATTTATCTCGCCGTAAGCCTCCAAGGCTCACCTGCCGGTAAAGATCAAGACTTACCGAGCACATGTGTGCGTCCGGCTATGTTCAAAGGCCAAGCCAACTGCGATTTGATCAAAGCCGTTGCGTTCCGGTCTCTGAAGCTGTTCAAGTTTCGCCACAGGAGCTTTGGGATCGCGCGGATAAGGACCGGGTGCTTAACAACGATCAGGCAACGCGCACTGCTGAGCTCCGCTTTGTCACCAAGGCCGGGACGAGATTAAAACGCGGGTAAAATCGTTGAGTTCAGACCTCCTGCCTAATGTCGCCTCGGCGCGCTTCGAGGTGAGATCCATAGCGCTCCGTCGAGTTGTCAATCGCCAAACAAGAATCGCAAAATTCGCAGCTGGCGTTCAGCCACCCCGCCACAAAAATGATCTCTCATGTGAGAAGGCGGACGACAACCTACCAGCCTTGGTGAGTTGATGACCGTGCTGGATCGATTGATTTGAAGCCAAGCAATGATACACAGGAAAGTCCTGCGAGCCCTCATCGAGCATCTTCATGTGAGCTCGCATGGAATCATCGTGCGAACAGGGCTATGTCGGCTCTTTCAGCCTCAGCAAAGCGCATTTCCTCTATCCGCTAGATATGTCGAACGGCAGCACGTTATCACCGGTTTCCGAAATTTTGCATGCGTACTGGCGCTCCGATCGGTGGTTGCTTCTCGTCGTTGTCGCAGTGGTGCTGATCTCAAGCGCGACCAGCGTCGCAGCGCCCTATGTATTTTCATGTCTCATTGACCGTCTCCCGCGCGAGCAAGACATGTCGGTGCTTGCGTGGGGGTTCGCAGGCTATGCGGTCCTACTCGGGGTAGCCTCCGCGTTGCAGCGCATGCTGCAGTATCTGTCCTTCATGACAGCCGAGAACCTGGGCTTCATCGCTGCAACGGGCTTCTTTGATCGCATCCTGAGGAAAACCGCAGCCTTTTTTCTTGAGCACAATCCCGTAGAGATACAGAATGCGGCCGCGCGCGGGCGCAGCGCCCTGACGGCGTTGGTCCAGCTTGGGATCGTCGTCTTCATCCCTGCTGCAACACAACTTCTACTTACGTTCGCTACTCTCGGCGCGCTCCTCAATATCCAGATCGCTGCAATCGTCGTCATCTATGGGGCAGTCTTAATTACATTGACGTGGAGTTCCACGCGTCGGGCGTACGTGTTCCTGGAACGAGCCAGAGAAGCCGGACAGGACAATGCGCGTTTCGTTGGCAACGTCATGAGCTCCATGGACACCCTGCGCTATTTCGGCAGTCATTCCTGGATGAGCCAGCGCTTTACGATAACGGCGCGGGAGGTGCGTGATAACTGGCGCGCCTATGTGTTGCAACGCGTTGCCTACATCGCCGTGCTCGGCCCAGCCGTCGCGCTACAATTTGCGGTCACGTTTTTCCTTCTCATACCTGAATACCAGGTCGGGGCGGTCACCATCGGGGATATGGTGCTATTCAACACGCTTTTACTTCAGCTCAATATGCCATTCGAGATGGTTGCGCGTGCCATCTCTGACGCGGCGCGGTCGCGAGCCGACCTCATCCCTCTGGCTAGACTATGGGCCGCACCCGAAGAGCGGCGACCATCTCACGCTCAAGATTTCACGCCCTCCGCTGGCCAGCTCTCTTTCGAGGGCATTGGTTATGCCTACGACAACGGTCGTGGCGTTACGAACGTCTCGTTTGTGGCCGGGCGGGGTGGAATCACCTTCCTTGTCGGTGAATCGGGATCGGGAAAATCGACAATCTTTAAGCTCGTCTTGAAATCGATTGAACCGGACCGCGGTCGTATTCTGGTAGATGGAACCGATATAGCGGGCATCGAACGCGCGGATTGGTATGCCGCAGTTGCTGTCGTGCCGCAGGACGTGATGTTGCTCAATGAGTCCCTAGCCGACAACATCCTGCTAGGGCGGCCCCGCAACGAGGTGCGCCTTCGCGCTGCGTCGGAAAAAGCCGCTATTCTCCCCTTGATCGAGGCCTTGCCTGAAGGATTTGACACTGCAATTGGAGAACGTGGTTTGAAGCTTTCCGGCGGGGAGCGCCAGCGCATTGCTATTGCCCGCGCGCTTTATGGCGAGCCGGCGATCCTTCTTCTTGACGAGGCCAGCTCCGCGCTCGACGAAGAAACCGAGCAGGACATTATGAACCATATCCGTACGCTAGCCAAAGATGTGACCGTGCTGGCGATCACTCACCGCAAGGGCGTCGTTTCTACAAGCGACGTCGTGGTCGACCTGACCGACTGCGGCTTATCAGTGACATAGGCGAAGTGAATGATCGGCCCGGCGCGTTGACGCCGCACAGAAGGTGCATCGCCGGACGAGATGCCTTCGCCGTTCAAGGAGCTGCCCACGTCATAGAGACCATCCTCGGTATCTATGATGGAATCGGGCCCTGTGCTCCGGTAGACGTGAAGTATTCCAGGGTGCCGATTGCCAATCTGCGACGCCAGTCGGCAGGGGCGGGTGTAAGATTGGCGATCGGCCGGCTTGCGGTCGGAACAGGCTCCTTCGTCCTGAATTCAGGCTGCACCAGACGGAATTCTGCGCATATGTGCCGCGATTGATGAGCTCGTCGACAAGGTAGACATCGCCCCACTACCCATTACTTGCGTCCGGACGACAACATCGGCCACGATGCCTTCGCGGGCATTGGCGAGATGGACATGGTCCTGCGCCGTCACCTGGATCGCAGGCGTCGCCCTTGCGCGCATGCGCTTGACCACGAGGGTGGGTATGCAACTCAGGAAAACGGGGGACGCGATCTTTTCAGAGAGCAGGCGGTACTTGGGGGCGTGTCGAGCGCGTGCCGACGGCGTTTTTCGATCCCGGCAAGCAGCCGCCTTACTCATGGCGTCCGCTTTGCCGATCGCAGGTGTTGTTCAACCATCGCCGGCCGAGATCCTTGAACTGCGGACGGCGCGATGTCGGCCTCACACCGACACGGATTTTCTAACGAAGCTCTGGCAAAACGGGATCGAGTTCTTCCTGCTCAAGCGTCTTGGCTCCATCTTCTGCCAGGTACGCTGCCAGCCGCGCGATACCGGACTGTGGTGAGCATCTGGCGGGTGCGGATTTTTTGGACGGCACTTGTCCCGAGCGCTCGGCAATTTCGGCGCTCATCAGGTGGGGGCGGATCGGTCGGCCGATGGCGCGCTCGATGGTGTGGAAGATCCAGGTCCCGTCGGGATCGATGTCCGACCAATGAAAGATTGGCGTCTGTTCGGATACCGACCCTGCGATCATCCGCAGTGCCTGCTGGGTGGCGAGCGAGGGGTAACCGCCGACGTACATCGTCGTTCCCAGTCGACCGGGGTCCGCCTCGGCAATGTGCCGGTTGAAGCTTGCGAAGTTTTCGATCGTCAGAATGTACGCCGGCGGCTCCCGAAAACGGACGCGATCTGCTTCGTTGGGAGTGATTCCGAGATAATGTGGAGAAATCCTGGAGAGGTCGGCTCCCTCGAGGTCGATTTTTCCTGCGACCAGCAGCGGTGGCGCGAAGCGTTCCAGTCCGATTGCCCGCAGTGCCTCGCGGGGCCGCGCGCCGGGCGGAAACTCCAGGATGCCGCCCAGGAGCCGCACGACCGCCCCCTCGATGCGTTCGAGCGTCTTGCTGTGACCCACCGTCCGTCGCGAGAAGGTCTTGTAGTCGACGTCGAGATGCTTGTTGTCCAGGATGGCCTGGGCGAGAACGAAGGCGTCGCGCAGCATCTCGACGTCGGACGACGCGAATCCGTGCCACGTCTTCCCCCGTCCCCAGACCTCGGCGATTTGGGAAGCGCTGTTCTTCAGAGAGTCGCGCAGCGCCGATCCGGCGGCAAGCCTTGCCGCAGCGTCCTGCGCAATCCGCGACGCGGGGGTGCGGTCGAGATATCGGTATAGGATCTCCGCCGAGGCCAGCCGCACGTGTGTGACCTGATCCCGCTTGGCGCCTCGGCCCCAGCCAACGGACACCGCGCCGGTACCTTCGGCTTCCCTGATCTGCTTGAGGAAGCCGTCCGCCGCGACGACCGAGGCGAAGGCGGTATAATCCGGGTGGGCGATCGGGCTTGCGGCACCGGCCTCGAAGCGATCGAGCAGGTCATTCAAGAGGCCGTTCGCGTCCGTGAAACGCCGCGCCATGGCTACTCGGCGGCCAAACGGCTGGCGAGCTCATCTTCGGACATCAGGTCCGGATCGATGGCCATCAGCTCGCGCTTGGCCTTCTCTTTCAGTTGCACCACGGTGGCTCTGGACTGCTCGCCAATGCGGTCCACTTCCACGATCGTATCCATGTGCTCGAGCACGGCGACCCGCTTCTCGAACGGCGCCGCGATCACGAATTGGAGTCCGAGATTCTTATAGAAGCTCATCATCTGCCGCTGGTTCTTGCCGTCCATTTTCGAGAAGGCCTCGTCGAACATGGCGAGAGCGAAGCCGGCGGGCTTGCCCGTACGACGCTCGGCGCTGCCGTAGACGGCGGCGAGCGAAGCGCCGATGGCGACGTAGATGGGTACCTGCTGTTCGGCGCCCGATCCGGTGCCGCGCCGCTGCTCCCAGCGGGTCGAGCGGCCGGTAGCGACATCCTCCATGTGGATCTCGAAGGTGTAGAAGTTGCGGTAGTCCTCAAACTGGGTGAAGTCCTTGTCGGGATCCTCTAGCAGCGCCTCGAGTGCAAGGATCGTATCCTTGTGCGGGAAGTCATCGGGCACATCGCCCCGGAACAGCATGTCGAGCGCCTCCGGAGAGGTCTTGGCGATCTCGATGATCTTCAGGATGGGCTGGAATTCCACCACTTGGGTGCGATGGAACGAATATCTCTCGTTGTGGAAGGGATGTGCGTAGAGGCTACGGTTCAACGACTGCAGTTCCCGCTCCATCTTGCCGATCCGGGCCGTGAGCGCGTTGATGAACTCGCCGCGAAGTAGCGTCGAGGCCTTTTCTGCTGCTTCTCGGGCCTGCCGTTCGTACTGGCGCAGCTCATTGGATTCGATATCCGAGATGAGCTGCTCCATCCAGGGCTTCACCTCGCGTAGCGGCTCGCTTTCGGCGCCAACTTGCGAGCTCATCCCGAATTGGTCGAAGTAATCGTAGAGGAACTCGCGAACCCGGCGCTCGATCCGGACGCGCTCGACGTCCGAGGCGTCGGCATCTTTAACCGCCTTGTCTGCGATGGCACGGTGTTTCTCAGCAAAACCGCCTTTTGCTGCGGCATCGAGGCGCTCGCGGTAGACGAGCCTGCCTTTCGCGGCGGAGTAGAGCGGGAAGGTCTTGCGGTAGATCGATCGGGCGACCCGCAGGTTGAGCTCGGAGCCCGGCACGTTCTCCCCATCTTTGAGCCTCCTCTCGGCCGATCTGAGTTCGCCGTCATGCTCGCCAAACGCCTTCTGCTGGGTCCTTCTCTCGTCGAGCCTCTTGTCCTTCAGCTTCTGCTGCGCTCGCTTCTTGTCGCGAAGGCCGCCGTCGCCCGCGCCATCGAGTGCATCGAGTCTGGCATGGGCTTCGCCGATCTCGATCTGCGCGGCCGCGAAGGCCGCAGCGAAAGCCTTCAGGTCGTCACGCCCCTCACAGATGTTCTTCAGAGTGGCAAAGGCCTGCTCCGCGGCTTGGGCCTCCTTGCTCTTGTCGGCCAGGAGCCGATCCAGTTCCTCGGCCTGATCATGCAGGGAGCGCAGGGCGTTCGCCTGGGCCGCCTTTCCGATCTTGTGCTGCGAGGCTTCGATCCAGCGATGGGTCCTGACGAGTCCATCGTCGTAGAGGCCGTCCTTCATGATGGCCCGGCCTGGCCTATTGAACTGATCGAGCGTGTCGGCGAGACGGACCGTGCCGTAGCGGCGCATGATGAACGCCATCGCGTCCGGATCCTGGCTCCGGAAGATGGAGGGGAAACTGCCGCGCTCCGGCTTGGCCCTGAACTGCTCGAGCTTGTTCAGGCTCACGAGGGATGCGTGGCGAAACTCGCGGCGGCCTTCCTTGAACATCGCCGTGGCGGCGCTGATGTCCGCTCTGTCCACGAACACCGCCTCCCGGTCGCGGCCGAGGAGCGCCTCGGCGGCCCCCACCCATTCGGGTTCGGCGACTTCGATGATGTCACAGAGCACGCGCGGGGCCATTCCCTTCTGCCGGAGCCTTCGGCAGAGGAGTTCAGTGTCGTCGCCAAGATAGGCCCGCGCCCCTCCGGAGGCGTGCTGTCGGACCCGTTCGAGCACCTCGTCGCGCCGGCCTCGCAGCCCGGAAAGCTCCGCGATGATCGCCTGACGCGCTTCGTCGATCTTCGACAGCCATTTCGCACCGCTGGTCGCGAAGGATTTCTCGGCCGCGGAGAGCTCGTCTGAGACGCCCGCTATGTCGGCCCCGACGGCGGCGGTTAGAAGACGCTCCAGCGCAGGGACGAAGTCTTCGAAAGAGTCCGCGCACATCGCCCGGAGCGGATATAGGCTGCGGATGTTATCCAGGCGTGCCTTGAACTCGGCCGAGGCGCGGTGCGCCGCCTGCGCGGCCACATCGGCGCTCTGCTGCAGCGACTTTCTTCCGGTCTTGGCATCGTGCTCGGCGATCGCCGCCGTCAGGCGTTCGATCTCCTGATCGATGGCCTTGACGTCCTCCTCGATGAATTCGAGCTCTTTTGCTGCGGCATCTCGGCGCGCCATCTCGGTACGCCGTTTGGTCTTAAAGTCCAGGTTGATCGCCCGCGCCGCGAGCCAGGCCGCGCGTTTGGCGATCCACTCCTCCCTGAACTTGGTCTCGAGCGCCTCTTCGAGTGCGGCGAGAACCCCCCGAAGTGCCCTCAGGGCTTCGAGTCTGAGGCGCATTTTCCGGATCGTTTCGCTGATATTGCGGTAGGTCTGGATCGACTCGCGCAGCTCCTTGATCCCGATCGGACTGTCCTCGAGGATATAGTTCCGCACGAACTGCGTGGCCGTCTGGTTGTGATCGAGCGTCATCGCATTGACGATCGACTTTTGCAGGGCGCTTGCGTTCTGCTCGCCGTAGGGCGAATGCGGCAGGAGATGGCGCATGTACTCGCGGACGTAGTCGCCGGCCCGATCGCGGTGGTTGACGAAGTTGCCTTCGCCAACCGCCGCGACGATCCGGGCGCGCACGTCTTCCCACTGCGCCGGGAACTGCAACTTCCCTCGCTGTTCGATGAAGTCCTTGGAGCTTAGAACGGCGCCGACGGTGACGAACAGCGCCAGCACGGTTTCCCTGCTGTCTGACTTCCGCGCCTCGAGCGCCATGCCGATTGTGACCGGCGGCCGCGCGCTTTCCGTGTCTTCAAAACCGAGCGCGATGTAGGTGCGCGCCTCGTCGCGCCGGCGCTGGTCCTCGCCGAGCGTGCCGAGACAGTAGTCGACGACGCTGCGCTTCGAGCCACTACGCGACTTTCCGCTGTCGCCGGCGACCGCGTTCAGGCGTAGGAACCGCCGGCTGCCGCCGGTGAGCACGACTTGGGCCATGTCGAGGATCGTCGATTTGCCGGAACGGTTCTCGCCAAGGACGCCGACGTGCCCCGTCACGTCGATGTCCGCGACGTCGAACAGGTGCCAGTTCACCATCGTAAGGTGGCGTAGCTCCATCATGCCTCGTCTCCCGCGGGCTGCGGAAAACGGGCCTCCTCGCTGCGCGCGTAGCGCTCGAGCCGTTGCAGGGCGTCGCCGCCGCTGATCAGCTTGATCATCGGGCGGATCCTGACCTCGCAGTCCTGCTGCTCGTCGTCGAAGTCGCCGATCTCGACAAGGCTGCGCTGGGCAGCCTCGCGCAGAATGTCGCGGAAGCGGGCGGCCGAGATCGCGCCTCCGCCGCCGTGTTGCGCCATCTCGCGGTAGCGGTCGAACAAGTCATTCAAGGTGGCGACCACGACGGCCCGGTCTTCGACCGCTCCGACGTTCACCTCTTGCTGCCAGTACGCTGCCAGCACCAAAATGACGATGGTTTCGTCGAGCTTCATCCGGGGCAGCGGCACGTCCTCGTCCATGGCGACGATGCCGGCCCACTGCGCCTCCGGATCGCGATGGAGGCGGTATCCGCAACTATCGAAGAAGCCATCGACCACATTGCGGAAGCGGCCGTCCATGATCATGTTGTAGACGGTTCCGGTTCTGGGATCTCCCGCGAACACGAACTGCCGCCGCAGCAGGAAGTGCAGCGCTTTGCGGAGGTCGGCCGCCTTTTCCGCACCGAAGGAGCGCTCGACGTGTTCGAACTCACTGAGCATGGGGCGCCTCCGCTTTCCGGAGCCTACCGGACCGCCTGACCAGGAAGTTCGCGCAACGAAGCCATTCGCTGTCGTGTGGCGGCGTGTCTGGGCGCGGCTCCAGATCGAATCCGGCCGCGACCTGCGGCGGAACCTCGCCCGTCAGCGCATAGCGGCGGGCGCAATCGAAGGCGAGGAAGTCGTCCACGCTGTCGATTTCCATGAAGCGAGCTTCCTTGGTCGCGAATGGCGGCACCTGGCCCTCAAGGAATCGTCGGACATCCTCGGGCCGGGGCGCGATGCGAGCGATGTACTCGAGACGGAGCTTCTTCCTCAGCTCGTACAATGGGTCCGAGGGCGGGCCGGCGAGCTCCCTTGCCTCGACCGGGCGGCGCGGCTGCCTGGCTGGCGCCTGATGGTGCTCCGACCAGGGCGACCGCAGCGGCTCGATGCTCCACTCGACGGTCGACTTGTCGTGCCTGCCGTCTCGCAGCAGAGCGTCCAGCCGCCGCACCAGGTCGCCGGCCCTGCCGACGAGTCCTTGCCCGCCGCGCTCGGCGTACTTGATGGTGTTGCGGACCCGGGCTTCGAGCTGCCTGCGGAAGGCCTCGATCCGTTCGAACATCTCGCCGATCTGTTCGAAGATGTTTTCGATTGCGAGCAGATCGTCCGCCGCCGCCATTCGACCGTCCTCGACGTCGGCGGCCATGCTGGAAGCGGTGTACTCCTCGGCGAGGACTTGCATGGTGTCCGGTGTATAGGAGATCCGCCGTGCGAGATCGACGATGGCATCGCGGAAGCGGTACGGATGGTTGACGGTGAGGATGGACTCGAAATCCTTCAGCAGGAGCTGGTCGACGAACTCCTCGAAGAAGGCTTCCAGCCGGGTAGCCACCGTCTTCGATTCCATGACGGTCCGTCGGATCCGCTTCAGGTCGGCCAGAATGGCCCGCAGGCTCTTGGTAAACTGGTCGGCTTGGTTGCGTGCCTCGCGGACGGCGAGCGCGGCTTCGCGCTGCTTGCGGTCGGTGATCTCGGGCTTCAGCTTTTCGACAGCCTCGAGATTGAGGCGTATCTGCACAATCAAGCCGCCGAACCGCTGCGAGAGATCCTTATTGAGGCTCGCGAGCCGCTGGATCACGAGCAGCGGTCCCATAGCCATGTCGACCGTGACACGGAGCCCGTATTCCTCCTCCTCAAGCCAACCCCAGGCGAGCAGCCGCGCGTAGAGTTGCCGCGCCAGACCGAGCGCCTTGTCGCCCTTCTCGGACGCGAGCGCGACGTCGGCCTTCCGGATACGGCGGCGACCTGCCGAGATCATTTCAGGCAGGGTGCCGAAGTCATCGCCTTCGCTCCAGAGGGTCGGGTTGGCGCGCATGACGTCGTAGATCGCGTGGACGACCTGCTGCGGAGTCGGGAACGACGGCGCGCCTGAAAAGAAGCGTTCAAGGAGGTCGAGCAGACAAGCCGCGTACAGGTGCTTGTGATCGCGCGAGAAGGCCAAAAAAGCCTCGTCATGCAAATGACGGAACAAGGACAATCGCTACCACTCCAGAGTCGGCGTCATCCAGAAAAGGGGCGAGCTGCCTGCCCCTAACTTCATGATCTACTGGGGAAATACTTCAGTCGAGATGTATCGCGAGGCACTCGCAACTAGAAGGGTTTTGTTCGCTGTATGTTCGTATATAGCTTGCCGAAGGGAAGCTGTCGAGCCTCAGGGCTCCGTGCCGGCGGTTTCAGGGAGGGATGGGTCTTCGGAGAAGGGCCGTTCTAAGAACTTCGGCAAGCTATGTTGTCCAATGAGACAAAAAAGCCCCGCTATTCGGCCGAAGTAGGCGCGGAGATCTTAGGGAAGAACTATTGAGGACGGAAGCCTCCGGACGAGCAGGGCTCCGTTGAGTATCCAAGCCGGGCGTGGTGCTAAGGTAGTCGTGATCTGTAGTTTGTGCCCTGCTAACCGCTGAAGTGTGTAACGGCCAATCTTTCAGTGTGCGTGTTCTTCGATACCCAGCACCCATAATAGAGTGTTCAAGGGAGAGCCGGAATCGCGCTCGCGATGTCCGATCCCACGTTTTTTCCTGGCCCTCCACGCCGCGCTTCTGCCGCCTCTATCTCGTTTGCCGACGGAGGGCTTGAGGATTGAGCCCACCGTTCGATGCCCCGAGCAATGAGACCCCACACGCTCATGGCCTTTCATGCCCTTGCCGTTCTGATTTTGGCCCCTGCCAAGTAATATCAAGCAGTGGATAAGCTATTGATTTTTATTGTTTATTTCGATAAACCTTGCGTTTTGTCAGAAATTGGCATATGTTTCTGACAACGGAGGGAAGCCATACAAACCGTCGCCGAGCGTATTTTGAGTTATGCCCAAGCGCTTCCAGAAGGCACTTTGATCGGTGCTAAGGAAGTTTTGCATTTGGGAAGCCGTGCTGCGGTCGATCAAGCTTTGAAGCGTCTCGCCAAACGCAACGAGTTGATGCGTCTTGCCCATGGGCTCTACGCTCTGCCAGTGAAAACACGTTTTGGCATACGCGCGCCGGCTGCCGAAAAGGTCATCGAAGCGCTGGCTTCCACGCACGCGGAAACGATCGTTCCACACGGAGCCGCGGCCGCGAATAAACTTGGTCTCACTACGCAAGTGCCGACGAAGCTCGTCTATTTGACCTCCGGTCCTGATCGTCAGTTTCGTCTCGGAGCACAGACGGTTGAGATGCGGCATGCACCGCACTGGATGCTTCTGCCGACAGACTCGATTGCTGGACAGGCAATCCGGGCTCTTGCCTGGCTCGGCGAGCGAGAGGCGGGCGAGGCTCTTAAGGTATTGAAGCGCAAGCTGCCCGACGACACTTTGCAGGATCTCGTCGCGCTGCGTCGCGCGATGCCTCCGTGGATGTCGAAATCCGTCAGCCAATCCCTTCTAAATCATGGCTGAACTTTACCTGACGCTCTCTCGTGACGAGAGGCCTGAGGCACTTGGCGTCGCCGCCACCGCCTCAGGCCGCCCGGTCCATCTTTTGGAGAAGGACATCTGGGCCGTTTGGGCCCTGCAAGGACTCTTTGACTCTGAATTGGGTGAGCATCTTGTCTTTAAGGGAGGTACGTCCCTCTCCAAAGGTTACGACGTCATCGAACGGTTCTCGGAGGATATCGATCTCACTTACGATATCCGCCGGATCATTCCTGAGCTTGCCACGGGCGACCCACCCATACCCGCTTCGCGAAGCGAGGCCGACAAGTGGACAAAGCTTGCGCGCGAGCGGCTCACCGCCTGGGTCAAAGACAAGACCCTTCCTGTCCTACAGAAACACGCAGCAGCTACAGGAGTCGACGTCACGTTCCGTGGTGAGAACGATGTCATCTATGTCGACTATGAAAAGCTGACCCAGGGCTCGGACTATGTTCCGCCCTGGATCAAGCTTGAATTCGGTGCGCGCTCGACCGGTGAGCCGTCCGAGACGAGAGAGATCACCTGCGATGCGGCGAAATCCCTGCCCGAGCTCGAGTTTCCTGTAGCGACCCCAAAAATCATGCTTCCCAAGCGCACCGTTTGGGAGAAAGCAACGGCCGTCCACGTTCTTTGCGCTCAGGGTATCGCGGGCGATCGTGTGTCGCGCCATTGGTACGATCTCGTGAAGCTCGATGATAAGGGATTTGCGCAAGCTGCCTTCGATGACAAAGTGCTGGCGCAGGAAGTCGCCGATTGGAAGAGCAAGTTCTTCCGGGAGAAAGATCGCGACGGCAATGTCATCGACTATCACGCCGCGGTATCCGGCAAGCTTCAGTTAGTTCCTGACGAAAAGATGCGTAAGGACCTTGAGGCCGATTATCAAAAGACGATCGACGCTGGATTACTTCTCGGCGAACCTGAGCCGTTTGAGCAGCTCATGAAGCGCTGTGAAGCTCTGCAGCGGCGCGCAAATAGTAAGTAAGGCCGGTTGCTGGAACGGACGCTTCGAAAGATTTCCGACGTATAGAAGCTGTGCTGAGGGTTGCCGAAGATGAGCCCCAGCACGCGCTGCTGCACGTTGGAAAAATAGCGCATTCGCCACGCTATAGCGGGCTTTGCTTGTTTACAGCGCTGTTAATTTTGAGCGGTGCCGTCTCCGGCATCATGAGCATGGCAAGGAGCCCAGCCGCGCTAGCGATAAGCATGTACCAGGCGGGCGCCAGCGCGCTCCCGGTAAGATAGATCAGCCAGGTGACGACTGGTTGAGCTGTGCCTCCGAAGATCGCTATCGCAAAAGCGTAGATGATCGCGAAGGCGCCACCACGAATGTTCTTGGGCAAACCTTCGGCCATGCTCACATAGAAGGCGCTATACGGAATCGTTCCGATAAGTGTGAGCGCGCCGAGACCCCCGAGAAGTGCGAGGGCACTGCGGCTCTCTGAGATCCAGAAGAACACCGGATAGGTCATCAACAACGCAGCGATCTGCGGCCATATCATGATGTGCCGGCGGCCCGCGCGGTCTGCGAGCCAGCCGCCCAGCAGCGCGGCAGCAATTCCTACCGTATTGCTAACGAGCGTGGTGCCAAAGGCGAGAGGCGCGGAAACTTGTAGGGTGTTCAGTGCATAGGTGGTCATATATCCCGTGACGTAGGTGATGATCGTGCAACTGGCCAGGACGACGAATCCCAAGCTCATGATACGGCGAGTGGCAGGCAATCTTCTTACAGGGTGAACGCCCGGAGTCGGCGCTTGGGGCCGGTGCAACGTTTCGGGCAAGCCGCTCCGCAGCCAAAATCCGAACGGCAGCGTAGCGGCGCCGAGCAAGAGCGCGATCCGCCATCCGTACGCGTTGAGTGCCTCGCTTGTCATGGTCAGGGAGAGTATTTCTCCAACAAGCGCCCCGGCCGTTGCAGCGATTTGTTGGCTGGCAGGCTGAAACGAGACAGCAAGACCGCGCCCCTCGGCCGGCGCCGCTTCCAGCAAATAGGCAGTTGTCGGACCAACCTCACCGCCGAGCGCGAAGCCTTGCACCAAACGCGCGACAATGACCAGGAGCGGAGCAGCAGCTCCTATTGTCCCGTATGAGGGGGTGAGCGCTAACACAAGGATCGCGGCGCTCATCAGGACAAAGCTGGCGGTCATCGCGGGCCGGCGCCCGGCCCGATCCGAATACGAGCCGAGCACGATGGCCCCGATCGGCCTGGTCACAAAACCCGCGCCGAAGGTTGCGAGCGACAGCATGAGGCTGGCGAACGGGTCGCTTGCCGGGAAAAACGCTTGTCCGATCTGGATCGCGAAAAAGCTATAGGTCCCAAAGTCGTAGAATTCGAGAATATTGCCGATCGTTGCACCTAACACGGCGCGGCCGGTCAAGCGTTCGTCTGCCGGAACGAGGACCGGCTCCGGTTTCTGCCGAGTAGATTGCTTGCCCATCCTCGATCCGTCTGAGGCACGATCGCCGGCCTGAGCATTTCGACCAGCGAGGTCGGGCGCATTGCACTTCACTTGCTCTGCACGTCATCTAGCTTGAGGTGGGCTGGGCCCGCGTCCCGGTGCCCTACATTCCTGACGCATGCCAGGACGAAGCTCACGACGATGAATGCAATAAGAATGCCTGCCTCTTGCGGCCCGTTTCAAAACTTGAACGGATCGCGGCAATCGCCGGCAAAGATGAGCAAGCGCGTTGCAATTGTCGGGCGCAGCGCTCGTTGTGCTTCTATGCATGGCGAGTTTGCGACAATATTGGTGGGCGCCGAACAGAAGCCGCCTGCTTTCACACAGATGACCGCGCATGCACGCAGGGTTCAGCCGGCTGCGCGTATGCGCAAAGCGTCAGGCAATTGGCCCGGCTTTTGCTCCCCTGCTTACCAATTGTGTGCAGCCACCTACTTTGTCGGGATGTCGCTGCAGAACCCAGGGATCTTCCTACGATCAGAGGTAGCATGAGCTCGCATTGTTGACGACACAATCTAAAGGACGGATCGCAGCCTGCGCTGCAGACGTCGAGGATATCCGCTCATGGTGGGCCGCGTTCAGCCGGACGCACATGGCGAACTTCATGCACCGGGCACTGAGCTCCAGGAAATGGAAGTAAACGTCATCAGCGAGTGCGCCTCTGTGAGTTGACCCGGATTCATCAGGTCACCTCCACGGGAGGAGCCTTCCTTTGATATTGCGGTGCGGCCGTCAGGTTGTCGCCGCGAATGCGCACAGCCAGTGTTTGATCAACGGCAGGCGCGCTTTGCTCAAGCGCATCACGCGTGCGCATGGTCGAACGTGTGATGGCAACCAGCTGCAATCAACGCCTCGAATAGAATGGGTAGTATGAATACGAAGACAATCGCGGCCGTCGTGCTTACAGTTACAGCGGTGCTGAGGTCGCCCAGTAGGGCCGTCGAAATTTACGATGTCGCTGATTCGAACGGTGTGCCGTTCATGCGGGTTCGCATACTCAGCGCCGACGAGGCCGATCCGGGATCTTCATCGCGCAATTTGTCTCGTTGGGAGATAGATCAGGTGCTTACCGGGATTCGGTATTGGGCTGAAATCATCAAGGTCATCCCTGGTCAATCGCCAGCGATTATTAGTATCAGCGCGGACTACGATAACAACGCCTGGGGCGTGTCCCCTTCTCATGGAGCCGGCACGAAGGTGCAGGCTGCGCTCACCGGTCAGGATCCGGGCGAACTTGAATCTGGTGCTCATGGCGCGATCGGCATCGGCCAGATGGGATTTTCACCGTACACCTACGTCCCGTCCCAAGTGTCTATGACACCGAGCACAAACCTTTCAGCCGTTAGCGTGCACGAGAACGCGCATCTGCTCGGTATGACTGGTGCTGCCTTCATTGGTCGTGCCGACGGGCTGTATATTTCCGAAACGATAAATCGGTGGGCGAGTCATTTGTACGATGACAATGGCAAACAGGCTCAGCCGGGGCAGGCGATTTATTGTTCCCAATGCCCGAACCAGCCAGCTGCCGACGTTTTCGATCTGCGACGTGATCAAGGCTATTTCAGAGGGGAGCATGTGAGCGAAGTGCTGGCCGGTGCCATGCCAGGTATTCCGCTGCGATCGAAGGACTTTATGGCGCACAGCGAATTGAAGAATAGCCTGTTGAGCCACCAGCAATACCGGAACTACACCGCCCCGATGGAGGCGGAGATCGCCGCGTTTCAAGATATAGGTTACAGTATCGATCGGCGCAGTTTGTTCGGGTACTCCATCTACGGAAACGGCCAGAATCTGGTCAACGACAATCCCTTCTTCGCTCGCAGTGCTGAGGGTGCCGCCTATCTGCCAAATACATACAATACAGCTACGCTCGGACTGGGACTGCACGTCTATGGCAGCGGCAACACTGTGGTCCAGCGCGCCGACCTGCTTTCGAAAGGAGCAGGGGGCGCCGGCATCCGCGTCGACGGCGAAAACAATCACATCACGGTCCCGCCCGGAACCCGCGTGTACGCCGACGGCGCCTATGGGCGCGGCGTCATGTTCGCCTATGGCAGGGATCACATACTGACTCAGCGTGGGGATGTGCAGGCTCTCGGTGAGCATGGCATCGCGGCAAGTTTCGATTTTGGTAACAATGCGATGGGCAATGACTATGAATATCGTGGCTCGTATATCCGAACGATTGGCGATAACGCGGCCCCCATGCTGAACGAGATCGCAGGTCCGCTTGTCAGCAAGTTCGATCTGACCGGGCGCCTGGTCGGCAATCATGCAGCGATGTACATGTCGAACAATGGTTACGTCGGCGAGATCAATGTGATGCGTGGCGCAATCCTGTCAGGGGATATCCTGTCTGATTACAACCAGGTTGACGAGAACGGTGCTCCGCGTCTGACCAGATTAACGTTCGGTTTGACGCCTGACGCGAGCGGTCACTCAACGCAACAGCCTGACGCAAGCTTTGCAGCCCGCTATGACGGTAATATCGTTGGACGCAACAATCTTTCTCTGCAGGTTTCCGGCGGCGTCGTTTCTTTTACCGGCAATCACGAGGTGTACGACGCAACGGTTGCGCAAGGCGCAACGCTATCAGGTAACGGCAGTTATCTGCTCAATGAAAATGGTCGCTTCACCAACAGCGGTGCTGTCGCGCCCCTCATCGGCGGCCTTGACAACAGCATCAAGGTGAATGGCGACTACCTGCAAACCTCGACCGGTCGCTTGCAGGTCGCCGTAAACGATGCTGGCGCGTTCAGCCGCCTCATCGTGAACGGTAATGCAACGCTCGACGGTACGCTCACGATCACCCCGCAGCGTGGCTGGTATGGTAACGGCTTTAACGTCTCCTCCGATCAGTGGCTGAATGCAACAAATCTCACAGGCTCGTTCGCGAACGTGACGACAGCCCTGCAATCGCCAACCTTGCTGGCGAGTGCCACGGCTCAAGGCGACAACACCTACGCCTTGACACTGTCCCGCCCATCCGATGCCTATTCGCGTTATGGAGCCGATGCCAACAGCCGCCAGGTGGGCACGGCGCTCGATCGAGTAGCTGGCAACGCGGCTATAGGGCTGCACCCGCTTCTCGCGGCGCTCGACTTTTCCGCGCCGGACGGCACGGCGGTGACATCTGGGCTGCGTCAGCTTTCGCCGTCCATCTATGCGTCGGAGCAGGGCAGACGTGTCAACGACAGCTACTATGCGCGTTCGGCAGTCTACAACCGTCTCGACCAGGCGTTTGGCGGCGCGTCAACCTCGGCGATGGCGGTGATAGGTTATGGTCCTGAGCAGAACAGGTCGCGCGGCAATTCTGCCTCTGCCACCGGCCTGTTCGGCCCGGCTTCGTCTGACCTGCCCTCCTATGACCTGCAGGGGTATGCAGCGTGGGCTTCTGCCTTTGGCGGATGGACGACTCAATCAGGTGATAGCAATGGTGCAAGCACCAGATCCACCATTAGCGGCCTCATGACCGGGATCGACACGCCGGTATTTGACGACTGGCGCGTCGGTGTGCTTGCGGGCTATAGCCGTTCCAGTTTCAAGGTTGGCGCGGCCTCGTCGTCAGGCCGCAGCGACAATTACACGTTCGGGACCTATGCCGGCACCGAGTGGACCGTGCCAGAAGGGGCCATCGCCTTCCGTTCAGGCCTTGCCTATACATGGCACGATCTCGAGATGAGCCGCAACGTGAGGTTCCCAGGGTTCAACGACAACTTGATCTCGGATTACGATGCAGGCACTTTCCAGATCTTTGGAGAACTGGGTTACAAAGTCGCTCTCGGCAAGTCTTCCGCCATCGAGCCCTATGCCAGTCTCGCCCATGTTCGTGCGGCGACGGACCGCTTTAGCGAGAGGGGATTGAACGGAGCGGCGCTTAATATTCGCGCTGACACGATGGATACGACGCTCTCCACGCTCGGCGTCTACGCGACCACCCGTTTTCAACTTGGCCAAATCGCCACGACTGCGCGAGCCGATATTGGTTGGCGTCATGCCATAGGTGACCTGATTCCGCTGTCGACCGCCAGCTTTGCTGCTGGATCCAGCGCTTTTGCAGCTTCAGGCCTATCCATTGGCAAGGACGTGGCACTCGTCGAATCCGGTTTGGACTTCCAGCTTTCGAGCAACAGCACCCTTGGCATCGCCTACCAGGGTCAGTTCGGTTCAGGCATCACCCAGAATGGACTGAATGCCACCTTCAACGTGAAGTTCTGATGAATGGGGATGCGTGGCTCCGGCGCCGCTGTGCAGTGAGCCATGTTGATTTCCGTCCACATCTCGTCGGCAAAAGCTTGGCCGGCCATCGAGCTCACCTGAATGCCGCCACCGGCGCCTCACAGCGGTCTTGCCGTCGCCATCAGCCGAAGACATGCCACGACGTCGCGGCGCCGCGCCCGCCTGAGGTGGCGCGAAGTAAGATTCATTTGCCGCCGAAAAGCTTAGGGAGATCGGGGGTCCAAACTAGAACTTTGCCGGCTAATGCAACGCCTGCTGTCGATGATGCCGCCGCATATGCTCGTTCAATTTGGCGTTCAAACAGTTTAGAGTGTGCTCAAACCGAGCAAGAGGACCTTGAGGGCGCTGCGCAGATCGCTATTACACGCGGTGACGACCTCGTCTATGCGCCAGCTCACCGAGCATGCTGTCTCGGCCTCGGGTCACGACTCTCGCGCAAGACATAAGGTTCTCCTCGCCGGGGGCACTCGCTGAAGCGGTCCGGCGGTCAGCCGCCGTCGCTATCGCTGCCGCGTCAGACGGGTGCCGCTCAAAGGCTGGTGCCGCCGGAGCACCACTCTCCCCGAGGCTTTGGAAATGCCTCTATTCCCAAGCCTTGCGCGCCTTTAGTTCTACAAAGCATTGTATCGCCGCTGCCGCGGCAGCAGCTTAGGGGCGTCGCCCCTCGGCGCGGCGCAAGGACAGGCCTTCGGTTTTGGCTCCCCCCACGGTCGGCGGTGCCCCAAAAAAGTTGTTCCAACTTCCTTCAGCCCTTGCGCCTTGCACACCTCGCTACGCGCTGCGAGGCAGGGGTTATGGCGGCTTTTTGCCGCGCACAACCTCAGCCTTAAGGAGAAAAACAACAGAACCAAGACCTCCGCCGCAGCCCGTCGTGATGGTGCCGCGCGGCAAACTGAAGAAGTCGCCCAAGAATGCTCGTAAGATGCCAAATTCGAAAGGCTGAAGTCGAAGCTCTCGCCGCCAGTATCGCATCCTCGGCATGCTGCAATTTCCTGTCGTCGAACCCGAACGCGGCCCCAAGGACAAACCGACCGGCCACTTTCTGGTCAATGCGGGTGAGGGACGCTGTCTCGCTCAGTTGCTTCGGGCCAAGCGCAAGGAGATCAAGAAGGACGAGCAAGCCGCATTTTTCGATCCCAACAGCGGATGCGTCTTTGCGACCATCTGGCACGACGGATAAGCACGCCTCTCGAGTACGGCAGCATTGATGGCGGCGATCGATGACATTTTGGAATGTTGCCGAACACTGACTTGCCAAGCACCACCCGCACTGCCCGCAATCGAGAATAGCCGATACGCGATCGCGTATATCTGCTTATATACGCATACGCGTATATTACTATAATATACGCATTTGCGTATATTGACGATCTATACGGATTCGCGTATATTGAACGCGGAGATTCACATGACGCAGCATATTGCTCGTACGGAAAAGCAACTCGGCGCCATTCTACGGCGGGCCCGCCGACAGGCCGGACTTACCCAGTCAGGCTTAGGAAAGCAGATCCATCTGCGTCAGGGCACCGTATCCCGACTGGAAGCGGGCGAGCCTGCCATTCAGCTCCACACCCTCATGGAGGCGCTGGCCGCGCTCAATCTTGAACTGGTGGTCCGTACCCGCAGCAAGGCCACCTCGACTGACATCGAGGACATTTTCTGATGGGCCGGCCTCCAGCAAACGCGCCCCTGAATGTGTTCGTCAACGCACGCCTGGCAGGCATGCTCCGGCGCGAGTCCAGCGGTGCGATCGACTTTCGTTACACTCCGCAATGGCTCTCCTGGGAATCGACCTTCCCAATCTCGCTATCGCTGCCCTTGCGCGAAGACCGCTATATCGGCGCACCTGTAATCGCCGTGTTTGACAACCTGTTGCCCGATAGCGAACAGATGCGCAAACGAGTCGCGGAGCGGGTGGGGGCAAAAGGTACTGATGCCTACAGCATGCTCTCTGCACTCGGGCATGATTGCGTTGGTGCACTCCAGTTTCTTCCACAGCGTGTCGATCCTGGACCTGCCGGTACGATCGAAGGGAAGGCTGTCACCGACCGCGATGTCGCCGCCATCATCAAGAACCTTGCGAGCGCTCCACTTGGGATGGGGGAAGACGACGATTTCCGAATTTCCATCGCTGGTGCCCAGGAGAAGACCGCCCTGCTGCGGCGAGATGGCAAATGGTACAAGCCGACTGGTACCACGGCGACGACGCACATTCTCAAACCGCAAATCGGTCGTTTGCCGAACGGGATCGATCTCTCGAACAGCGTCGAGAACGAATATTTCTGCCTTAAGCTGCTGGCCGCGCTTGGCGTACCAACGGCCAACGTCGAGATCGCCGATTTTGGTGGTCGCCGCACGTTGATTGTCGAGCGCTTCGATAGGCGCTGGACCAATGATAAAAGGTTGCTGCGCCTTCCTCAGGAAGATTGCTGCCAGGCTCTATCCGTACCCACCACCCGGAAATATCAATCGGATGGCGGCCCCGGCATGAAAGACATCCTGCAACTGCTCAAGGGTAGCGATGAACCGACCGAAGACATCGCGACATTTTTGCGGGCCAGCATCGTGTTCTGGCTCATCGGTGCAACCGACGGACACGCCAAGAATTTTAGCCTATTCCTGAGCCCCGGCGGGCGCTTCCGGCTCACGCCGCTTTATGATGTCTTGAGCGCGCAACCAAGCCTCGACGCCGGACAAATTCAGCGCAAAGCTTTTAAACTTGCAATGTCGGTCGGCAAAAATCGCCACTATGGAATGACTGATATTTTGCCGCGTCATTTCCTACAGACCGCCGAAATCTCCGGCGTTGGGCCGGCCGTAGTCCACGCAATCTTTGAGGATCTCGTCGAAAACTTCGAGGCAGCCTTTGCGAAAGTGATAAAGGACCTCCCCAAGGGCTTTCCCAAAGAATTGGCAGACTCGATAAGAGTCGCCGCTATTCGCCGCATCGGTCTTATAAACGACCGTTGACACTTTCAGCCTAAGGGGCTGCGTGCGAGCGGGCCAGCGCTGGCGGCACCAACACCGGCACCAGCAGGATGAGGATCGTCGGCGTCGGTATCAATGTCGACAGCGCGATCATCGCGCCCATGATCGCCGTCGGCGGCGCCGGCGCCAGAATTGCCGGAACGCGATGATCGGCGCGCCGATGATGATCATGGTCATCAGCAACGCCAGCCCCGCGCGCTCCAGGGTGTTCCCGCTATGATGGCCCGATCGCTCCAGAGGAGCTCGATTCGGGCCGTACTTGAGATATTCAACGAGCGGGCTGAGTCTCGCTATTACGGGCTCGGTTTTCGAACATCCAGGCCGACTTGCAAGCTAAATCGGCGACATCTCCGATCACATCGCAGACCCGCTTAAGGCCGCGAACAGGCTGAGAGCAAACGGCGTAAGCGTTGAATAGGTAGCTGCGATGCAGCAGGCTGTACTTCCTCTCTGTAAACATCGCCGAGCTAGCTTGAGGTGGCCGGGCTTACGTCCCGGTGCTCTACATCTGCCTGACGCATGCCGGGGCGAAGCTCACGACGATGAGTGCAACAAAAATGCCTGCCTCTTGCGCCCCATTCAAACCTTGAAGCGATCACGGCGATCGCCAGCAAAGATGAACAGGGCGCGCCGCAATTGTCGGGCGGGGCAGTCGTTTTGCTCCTGTGCAATGGCGAGTTTGCGACAACATTGGCAGGCGACGAACAGGCATCGCCCGTTTTCACGCAGAAGGGCCCGCCGCGCGGCGTTGCATTCATCTGTTTGCGCACGGCGAAGGCATCAGGCGATTTGGCCCGGCTTTTGCTCCGCTGCTTGTTAGTTGCGTGCAGTCGCCTGCTTTGTCGGGATTGGCGCTGCAGAATGCAGGATCTGTCAGCGATCAAAAGACAATAGGAGCTCGCATTGTTAACGGGGCCCATGAAAACGCTCGACATCGGCCACGGCCGCGAAGCATCGGGCGGTCATCTTCGCTCAGGGGAGCCGCGGCTCGGCGGATCGCAAATGGCACGCGTGAAGCGCCAGAGCTTGAGCTTGAGGAAGTTGAAATCAAAGCCACCAGCAATGAGGGACATACTTGTGAGTTGACTTGACTTCATCAAGGCTGACTTCCCTGCAGAGAACTAGCAGTCCTTTTGAATTGAAGTTCTACCGTCAGACTCGGGCTACGAAGGCGCAAGGCCGATGTCCGATCAATGACGGCTGCGCTTCGCTGGCGCATCTGCGTGCACGCGCGCTCCAAGTTGGACGGCGAAGCATGCCGGCAATCAAGACCTCGGACAGAATCTGTAAATGAAGACGAAGACAATTACGACCATCGTGCTTGCGGCTAGTGCCTTGCTGGATTCTACCAGTAGAGCGGTTGAAACTTACAATGTTAGGGATTCGAACGGCGTGTCCTTCATCCGAGCACGAATATTCGGTCCCGGAGATGGCCCTTTCTGTTGTGGCGGAGGTGGCGTGCCGGCGTATTCAGTTCGGAATCTGCCGCAATGGGAAAAGGACCATTCGCTCGCAGCGATCCGCTATTGGGCCGAAATCATAAGGGTCAAACCCGGGCAGTCGCCGGCCGTCGTCAACATCGGCGGAATTCAGGGCAATACGGCATGGGCCTCAGTCCAGACGTCGCCTGATGGCGAGAACAAGGTGCAGGCGGCAGTCACCGGTCAGAATCCGGGCAAGTTGAACCATGGCGCACATGGTATGATTGCGATCGGCGAAATGGGATTTTCATCCGAAGCATACATTCCTTCGCAATTGCCAATGACGCCGAAGATCGGCCTGGCACCTGTTATGATTCATGAGTTAGCTCATCAGCTGGGAATGGCCGCTACCATTGACGGTTATGATGGTTGGCGCACCGAGCCGATATCACCGTACTTCCCTAAGGCGATAAATGCCTGGACTAACCATTTGTATGACGACAACGGCAAACAAGCCAGGCCGGGGCAGGTGATCTATTGCTCCACCTGCCTGAATCCTGCGGCTGATGACGTCTTTGACCTGCGCCGTGATCGTGGCTACTTCGCCGGAAAGCATGTGAGCGAAGTGCTGGCCGGTGCCATGCCAGGTATTCCGGTGCGAGTGAAGGGCGAGTACGGTGGGCTGGATGTCCCCTTTGTCTCGCACAGCGAACTGAAGAACAGTTTGATGAGCCATCAGGGGTACCGGAACTACACCGCCCTGATGGAGGCGGAGATCGCCGCGTTTCAAGATATAGGTTACAGTATCGATCGGCGCAATTTGTTCGGGTACTCCATCTACGGAAACGGCCAGAATCTGGTCAACGACAATCCCTTCTTCGCTCGCAGTGCTGAGGGTGCCGCCTATCTGCCAAATACATACAATACAGCTACGCTCGGACTGGGACTGCACGTCTATGGCAGCGGCAACACTGTGGTCCAGCGCGCCGACCTGCTTTCGAAAGGAGCAGGGGGCGCCGGCATCCGCGTCGACGGCGAAAACAATCACATCACGGTCCCGCCCGGAACCCGCGTGTACGCCGACGGCGCCTATGGGCGCGGCGTCATGTTCGCCTATGGCAGGGATCACATACTGACTCAGCGTGGGGATGTGCAGGCTCTCGGTGAGCATGGCATCGCGGCAAGTTTCGATTTTGGTAACAATGCGATGGGCAATGACTATGAATATCGTGGCTCGTATATCCGAACGATTGGCGATAACGCGGCCCCCATGCTGAACGAGATCGCAGGTCCGCTTGTCAGCAAGTTCGATCTGACCGGGCGCCTGGTCGGCAATCATGCAGCGATGTACATGTCGAACAATGGTTACGTCGGCGAGATCAATGTGATGCGTGGCGCAATCCTGTCAGGGGATATCCTGTCTGATTACAACCAGGTTGACGAGAACGGTGCTCCGCGTCTGACCAAATTAACGTTCGGGTTGAAGCCTGATGCGACCGGTCACTCAACGCAGGAGCCCGACGCAAATTTTGCAACCCGCTACGACGGTAATATCGTTGGACGCAACAATCTTTCGCTGCAGTTCGCAGGTGGCGCCACGACATTGACTGGCAATCACGAGCTGTACGAGGCAAGTGTCGCACAAGACGCGATCTTGGCCGGTAGCGGCAGTTATCTCCTCAATGCCAACGGCCGCTTCGCCAATAGCGGTGTTGTCGCGCCCCTCATCAACGGTCTGGGCAACAGCATCAAGGTGAATGGCGACTATCTGCAAACCTCGACCGGTCGCTTGCAGGTCGCCGTAAACGATGCTGGCGCGTTCAGCCATCTCGTGGTCAATGGCAATGCAACGCTCGACGGTACGCTCACGATCACCCCGCAGCGCGGCTGGTATGGCAGCGGCTTTAACGTCTCCTCCGATCAGTGGCTGAATGCAACAAATCTTACGGGCTCGTTCGCGAACGTGACGACAGCCCTGCAATCGCCCACCTTGCTGGCGAGTGCCTCGGCTCAAGGTGATAACACCTACGCCTTGACACTCTCCCGCCCATCCGATGCCTATTCGCGTTATGGAGCCGATGCCAACAGCCGCCAGGTGGGCGCGGCGCTCGATCGAGTAGCTGGCAACGCGGCTACAGGGCTGCACCCGCTTCTCGCGGCGCTCGACTTTTCCGCGCCGGACGGCACGGCGGTGACATCTGGGCTGCGTCAGCTTTCGCCGTCCATCTATGCATCGGAGCAGGGCAGACGTGTCAATGATAGTTTCTATGCGCGTTCGGCAGTCTACAACCGTCTCGACCAGGCGTTTGGCGGCGCGCCAACCTCGGCGATGGCGGTGATGGGTTATGGTCCTGAGCAGAAGAGGTCGCGCGACAATTCTGCCTCTGCCACCGGCCTGGTCGGCCCGGCTTCTTCTGGCCTGCCCTCTTATGACCTGCGGGGGTATGCAGCGTGGGCTTCTGCCTTTGGCGGATGGACGACCCAATCAGGTGATAGCAATGGTGCAAGCACCAGATCCTCTATCAGCGGCCTCATGACCGGGATCGACACGCCGGTATTTGATGACTGGCGCGTCGGTGTCCTTGCGGGCTATAGCCGTTCCACTTTCAAGGTTGGCGCTGCTTCCTCGTCAGGCCGCAGCGACAATTACACGTTCGGGACCTATGCCGGCACCGAGTGGACCGTGCCAGAAGGGGCCATCGCCTTCCGCTCAGGCCTTGCCTATACATGGCACGATCTCGAGATGAGCCGCAACGTGAGGTTCCCGGGCTTCAACGACAACTTGATCTCGGATTACGATGCCAGCACTTTCCAGATTTTTGGAGAACTGGGGTACAAAGTCGCTCTCGGCAAGTCTTCCGTCATCGAGCCCTATGCCAGTCTCGCCCATGTTCGCGCGGCGACGGATAGCTTTAGCGAGAGGGGATTGAACGGAGCGGCGCTTAGTGTTCGCGCTGACACGATGGATACGACGCTCTCCACGCTCGGCGTCTACGCGACCACCCGTTTTCAACTTGGCGAGATCGCCACGACTGCGCGAGCCGATATTGGCTGGCGTCATGCCGTAGGCGACCTCATTCCGCTGTCGACCGCCAGCTTTGCTGCTGGATCCAGCCCTTTTGCAGCTTCAGGCCTATCCATTGGCAAAGACGTGGCACTCGTCGAATCCGGTCTGGATTTCCAGCTTTCGAGCAACAGCACCCTTGGCATCGCCTACCAGGGTCAGTTCGGTTCAGGCATCACCCAGAATGGACTGAATGCCACCTTCAACGTGAAGTTCTAATACGCACGCAATGCATTTTGGCTCGCGTGGTGCACAGCAATGAGATCAGGCTATTTCAATCCAGGTTTCCTCGACAAGGGGTGGCGCTTACGATCGAGGCTAGCCTGCCTGAACGCCGGTGGCTGACGTCCGCGCGGGATATCGGAGCGAACTCTATTGAGGGCAAGCAGCATTTTTATCAACGCTGACGATCTTCCGACATCGTCTTGAGCGCCTCAAGCGTCGGGTGGGATCGAGCGGCCGCTCCGCCGGCAGTGCGATTTTCCGTCCGACTCGGGGCAGGCGCAAACAGGCGTCGGCGGGCAAAGTCTCCCGTAAAGCCGGTGAAGTGAAGCGCTCGCATCACCGAGCGTGAGGCGGAGGTCGCAGCTGAATTCCAACGGTACATTGGGGCCGAGGGACCGAGCGCCTGCGGGAAGGAAACCTCGACGCAACGGGTCGCGACCGGCGCGACAATTAATGGCTTCGGGGCAGGCAGCGCTGGACAAAGCCGGGAGCGAGTACGCGCAACGGGTTCGGCCATCCTGGCCGAGGTCGAGGCTCTGGAGAAACGCTTGCGCGCTGCGGACGAACTCTGGAAAGCAGCGGCAGCGGCTGGAGCCCCTTTGCGGCGTGCCCCGGGAATAGGCCGGCGGGACCATGCGAACCATCGTCCAATACGGCGTTGAGATAACCTCGTTTCCAGGCGGATTAAACTTCGAAGTCAACCATTGGGCCGTGACCTCGAAGTGACTCTTTTCCCACTGTCCACGCGAAGTGAGGTGTCGCTCAACGCGGTCGGCCGCTTCGCTAGTCTTAGGGGGTGGCTATGCATTGCGCTTCCGAGCCGGTTTGGTCCCGCGATCTTGCACGAAAACACTGCTGGTTCATCGAGCAGCTCGCACGTTAAACCGCTTACATTAAGTGTCGAAAGAGGTTGAGTGTAGGGAACGCAGCGCGATGTGAGCTCGTCAGACATAATAGATTGTACCGCGCATCTGCGGCGTGCCGCTTCGTCGCCTTTGCCGTAGCACGTTGGTGCGGTTCTTGCTCGTGCACAAGCTGCTCAGTCGAAAAATTCGGTTATGGTGCCGACGATGCGAATTCACAATTCAAAACGAGGCTAGCTTCGATGGCGAATGTGCGATTCAGTTCCAGATTGCTATGGTATTCGTTTGGAGCTGCAATCATGCTCTGTTCGGCGCGACCCGCGCTCACCGCCGACGTACCTCGCTCGCCGGAAACAGAGATCACTAACAGGTTCGTTATGACTTCCACTGTGAACGATTTTCGGCTTGTTGGGTGGAACGACATTTGTGCCGACCCCGCCAAGTTCATTGGGCAGCCTATCGAGCTTCGAAAGATGAGATGCGTCTACGGCATGGACGGTTTCCGCTGCGTTGCATTTCCACGCAAGATTACAGCCTCTGCAAAAACAGTTACGGTTTTTGCAAAGTCTGTCATTCCGTGGGGCGAGCGGGCGGTCTTAAAAAACAACTGCACGACTCTTCAGGCGATGCTGCAGTCGGCTGCCTGCCGAAAGAACATTCGGATCATTCCAGCTCAGTTTAGCGAATGGTTTGGCGGCGAGGTTGCAAAAAGTGTCGAGCTGAAGGCCGATAGAATACAAATACTGCCCGGGTCGCGACCGAATCGTTATGCCGTCAGCTGCAGCGCGAGGCGCGGGTGGAAACCGAAGTCAAGGCGCTAGTCTGGCAACGGGCGCAGACACTCGCCACGTTTAGAAGGCTTCACGTTCATGGAATGGTCTCCACAGGTCTTTGGACAGGCCGCGGCCTGGGGTTAGCGGAAAAAGACGCGCGGGTGTCTGGAGGAGCCACCCGCGCCGAGTGTGCTACGCCAAGCTTGGCCTGTCTGGAGACGCGTGAAGATAAACAGCCAAGCCGTCTATGATATGAAATGTCGGATATAGATATCCTATATCCGACAAATTAAATCGCGCCATGACCAAGCCGCTTCGCAACAAGACCGCGCTATTGAGTTCCTCAAGGAACGCGGTATCGCGCGCCTCTCTGAGCTTGCCACGGCGGGCGTTACGGCGGCGACCATCGCCCGCATGAAACAGAAGGGCCTCGTTGTCCAACTCGGACGCGGGCTCTACCAACTACCCGACGCGCCTATCGACACCCATCACTCCCTCGCCGAGGCCGCCAAGCGCGTGCCCAAAAGGGGTCGTCGCGCTGACCTCGGCACTCTCCTTCCATGACCTGACCGACACCATCCCCTCGATGGTCTGGATCGCCATCGGTCCCAAAGACCGGCAACCGCTCCCGGCAAACCCGCCTATGCAATTCGTTCGTTTCAGCCCGGAACGGCTTCTGGAGGGTGTCGAGACGCACATCATCGAAGGTTGCCCGGTGAAGATCTTCAGCCCGGCCAAGACCGTCGTCGATCTTTTCCGCTGCCGGCGGAGCGCCGGGACGCGCTATCGTCACAGCACCGGCCTCAATCTCGCGCTCGAAGGACTGCGCGAGGCCCTGCGTACACGCAAGGCCAAGCCTTCCGAGATTGCGGATTTTGCGCGCAAGGCCGGGGTTTGGAAAGCAATGCAACCCTACATCGAGGCGATGACCGCCAATGGCTAACCAACCCAAAAATGTCGGCGCCTCGGTCTGTGCACGGCTGCTTGCGCTCTCCAAGGAACGCAATCAGCCCTTCGATCTTCTCCTCACCCGCTACGTGAAGCAAACATCCAAGCAGATGCGCTGCATGAGTTGCGGCGACCCGCAAGCCTCTCGTGCGAGGTCCATCATCTTGGATATAGGCAGATTGACTTGCAGCCTCGCAAAACCGGACTTCGCAATCTCGACCAGATCGGATGCGGCCCAAAAGGTTGTGTCAACTTGCGCGAGCCTCGCCCCAGCTCTGGATTGTTCCTCACAACGTTGTCGGCGCGGTGCGGCACCGTAGCGGTGCAAATCTTGATGCGGCGCTCGCTCGCCGCTTTGATCTGGCGAGCAACGTCCTCCTGCGCCTCAGCGGTCGGAATGTAGTGAAAATCGTCCAAGGATACGACGTACTCGCTGTTTCCGATATCCCGCACGATGCGAGAGAGCGAGGCGTCGGCTCTCGTCGTCGTGACGCTGCTGGATTTGGTGCCTGTGGTGTCAAACGAACCTTTACCACTAGCCTCAGCGACGAACAACGAGCCTTTGCCGCCAGCCTCTATCCCTAACTTGTTGGCGCGGCTCTCACTAGATTGTTCAGCGACAGTGCTCGGTGCATCCATCCACGAAAGAACACGCTCCCAAAGCTCCGATCCGCTTCTGACCTCGGCCCTAAAAACGTGGATCAGATTGTCCTCCCCGACCAGCCTTTTCGCCAAAACGGTCTTTCCCGATTTCGAGGCCGGATAGTGACGTCACTACATTGGGCGTCGCGAGAGCCTCTTCAATTTGCCTTCGAGGTCCTCCTTCGGACGTTCGATATACGTGTACTCAGGGAATTGGTTCGGTGTGAAAACATCGGTTGCGAACAATTTCATGGAAAGATTAACCTCGCCCGTTCAAAGCAGGCCCTGACTGACCGGAAGTAACAGACCCGTGCAAGCTGTGCGAAGGTCTACCCACTACCAAACGCACGGGGCAGCGCAGATGGCTCGTCGCTAGCGGTCGATCAGACCCCGCAGGATGGCTTCCGCGCGCGCAGAGACGGCCATGTAGTGCTTCGCGGCCTTGATGGACTTCAACCGCCTCGGGTCGTTCTTGGCAATATCAGGATCAGCTAAAAGGCGTTGCAGCCGCGCCCTGCGCCATGCCTGCACGCGACGGAGGCGCGGCAGGATCGGTGGACGCTCCTCAAAAACACCGGCCCGTTTCTCGCTCGTCATCCCGGATGCTCCTCTTGAAGTTGTAAGCCTAGCGCAACACGCGACGCGCGTGGAAGAGGTTTCCGGTATCCTACGGACAGCTCTGGTTCATGACTTTAGACACTTCTGCGACTGCCAGGGCCACGAGAGATTAAACGCGCGCCAGCGGCGGTTCTGCGGTGCTGGGGCGGGCGGTCCCGGCCATCCCATAGCTACCCCACGGCCGGGACCGTCTCGCCCGCACAAGGTAACCGCCCGATGCCGTATGACGATCGCCTGTCACGCCGCCTCTTTGAAGCTGGCGTGCTGATCGTCATATTTTGGGCGATCGGATATCTCACCTATTGGTGGTTCTTTGGATGACAAACGAGGGCGTCGCTGCGGCGGGATGGGTGATCATGGTCGCCGTCTTCGATGAGGGCGGCAATTTCGGGCACATCACCTACGCGGTGGCGATCCCTAATGCAGCCGACGCCATCACGGCTGCTATGAACGACTGCTCCGGCGAAGCGGCAACGGCGGCTTCGCAACTCAGCGAAGAAGAGTTGCGGGACCTTGGCCTTGATACAGGTGAGGTCCTAGTCCTGTTCGACAACAAGACGGACCCAATCACCTCAGGTGCTCGGTTGAACTAGAAATCGATGACTTTTTCTCGTCCGGCGTATCGTGCCGATCCGCAATCGCCTCGACCGCTCACCGATCGCCCAACATTCGCACCGCCCTGATGCTGCCCGAATTGGAATTACTCAATCAGGCACGGCTGAAGCTGCGCCGTCAGGCGGTCCTGCCACCCAATGGACTACCCCACGGTCAGGACCGCCTGTTTCTTTCCTCTGGGGACGAACCGGACGGGGTGAAAGGTTTCGCCCCCATTTTTCCCGTTCAGGCTATCAAGGTATCGAAATGCGGAAGGAGACCGCGCCATGCGCAAATTGTTTCTTGGAGTGACGCTCGCACTGCCGATCGCCTTCATGATTTCGCCGGTGACGGCGTTGCCCCGATCGCCTGCTTATCCGCTCGCGGCGGGTACCACGAACAGCACTGAGCTAATTCAAGTAAGAGGCGGTGGCGGCTGGGGTCACGGTCACGGCTGGGGTCGTGGCTACGGTTATCGACCATTTGGGTGGAGTCGCGGTCGCAAGGTCGGCTGGCGCGGACACGGGTGCCCGCCCGGTCTCTGGAAGCAGGGGCGGTGCTGAGCGGCCCGGCGATCGTCCAAGCTATCGAGATCGTGTAGAGCCTCGCCGTCGTAGCTGGCTTCGTCGCCATGCCGCATTGATTTCAAACACCGCGACGATAGCGGACCACACAGCCAAACCTGCCACGCCCAACATGAACAATGTCGCTTCGGTCATTGGACAAACCAGTCATGGCCCTCGCCGCAGTGCAGTAAGGCGGTCCCTGATATCCGGGGCTGGCGGATGAACCATCAGGGGGCGGACTCACTAAGTCGTGAAAAGCGGAAATGGTTCCGGCCCTCCCGACTCGTCAGTACGCCGCCAAACCTCCGGAGCGCAGCTACGGCGAATAGCAGGTGCGAGAAAGCGGAACGAACAGCCAGAAACGGTGTTGCTGTGTCCAAGCGCGGCGGGTTCTAAATTCATGGCGCCCAGACTTGCCAACGCGCTTGGACCGCGCTGTCCCCGTTGCTCGATCCGGTCGTCGGGCGACGGGGCCTTCGTCATCAGGTGTACTTCACATGCATCCGCGCCGAGACTTTCACCAGATCAACATAGCTATTCCGATGACGACCAGAGGGGTCAGTCCGATCAACACAATGCAAATGCTAGAAAGCACACTACTTCGCATGGCAAAATCATCCCTAAAAGTCAGGGAGAATACGCTAGGTGCGCTAGATATCCGGTGCAACCTCTAAGATATTTTTGGCAAGATCATTCAACTTTTAACGAGCCGGTTCCGTGCGCTACAATGGGATTTGTGGCGAGAAACGTGTTTGAGCCGCTGCCGAAGCGGTTCATCGTTTGCTCGACGGCATCTGCGAGCGCTCCGTATTGCTCCGCCAGTTGCTTGAACAGTTCGCGCTTTGCTGGATCGGTTGCCAAGTCTCGGATGAGTGCGCATTCCGCAGCGTCCTTGCGGAGTTTTTCCAGTCTGGCCGCCATGTCCTGCATGTTGCCCTCCTTCGCACGATGCTCGGATTAACGATCTTGACGAGGCATGGTTCAGAGAAGTTCCGACGCTTCACAGTCGGCGGAAGCGAGTCGCCCATGCGTTATTCCGGGCGGGCAGGGCAAGAACACCGGCCATCCGGGGAGGCCGCTCAGCGACTCTCCAAATGGCTTCTAAGGGTTTCTATTTACACCGCAAATCGTAGTCTCAGGGGGCTGTTGCGTATCGGCGCAACCAGCCCGCCGACGTGACCAAGGCGCAAAACTCTAGTTCTCGGTGGTCCAAACTTCAGTCTCACTGCAAGTCACTTGGCGTACCTAACTGCTGCTGGATGAAACTTCAGTGGCAGGTCACTTGGTGAAGCAAGCATTTGCTTCTCGCAGAAAGCAAGCATGTCCATTTCCTTCCTTCGGCTTTGTCAGCTTGTGGGTAAGCCTCGTCACCTTCGTGGTCGGCGGCTCGTCGGCTCTTGGCTTCGGCCGTGTCAATTTGGCTGATAGCGTGCCGCTCTCCTCCGACAGAGCACGCCGTCGCTCCATCTTCGCGCGCGTGACGTTCCTGTCCGGGTTGTTCGCGGCCTTGAACTTGCTACCGTCGATGGCGACGGCTGGCCGCCGCCAGAAGGCCCGTTTCTTGGCAGAGTTCGACGAAGCTCGCACACACCTTGCGCAGCGCCAGGCCGTCGTCCTTGCGGAAGTCCGCAATCGTCTGTGATCGGGAGCGAGCCGAGCCAGCAGCCACATCACGTCGACATTGCGCCCGGCCTCTCGTTCCAGCCGCCGGCTCGACTGCACCCGGTTTAGATAGCCGCAAATGTAAAACTCGAGGAGCACAGAGGGATGGTACGAAGGCCAACCGCCGCCGGCTCCGCAACCTCAAAGCCTATCGCAGCCAAACCGAGCGCATCGACAAATACGTCGATCACGCGAACCGGCTGCTCTCGTCACTCAACTCGTCGAGGCATTCGGGGCAGCTGCGTCCGCTCCCACGGTCTGCTTCTGCATGAACGCCGCACCAATTCCCTTAAAGACTCGCGGGGGAATCGTAACAGCAGCCCAGTGTTTTCGCTGCCGGGACGCGTTGCGGACATTAGCTAGTAAGAAAACGAGTCAGTAACGAAGCCTTAGGTTGGTACTACAGATGTAGTGAACTCCCGCGTTCGTGCGCGGCCGAGGGACGTCGAACAAGACCGCGCTCACGATGATCTTCAACTCGCGTCGTCTCGATGGGGACACCGCCGCCGAAACTCTCCCCGGTGTAAATTTGCCGACGGAATCAACGTCGCCAGACCGCAAACTCAATCCAACGCCGCCTGGCGCCTTCCGGCTTCAGGATTCGGCGCTAGCTCTTTAACCCACGATAAGTCACACCGTGGATCGAAAGACAAGTAATCGCAAGTCAGTTCTTCACCGGGTTGTACGTCACGGGCTGTGAAAATTCGGCAATGATCGTCTTGATATGTGTTTGGCTGACTGCTGTGATTCATGAAACGGGCATTGTCAGCATTGTACTCTAGAACACCATCATCAACATCGCGGTCTCTCGGATAGGCATGCTTGTCAAGTAAAGCTTGAAATGTTGGAGGTAGGGCTTCGTACTGTTCAGGCGTCACGGCAATGTCAACGATTGGATTATGAATCCAAACTAATGTGCCTTTAGGTAAAAGAGTAGCAGAGAAAAGTCCGATGCCGCCAAAGCGGTCTGGCTTCAAAATGGTTTCAACAATCAACACTGAAATATCTCCAAACGTGACTAACACCCAGCAAGCTAACTGACCTAAGTCCCGCAAATCTCCTGCAAGAATTGGCAGGGTCGTTTAATCGCGCCTCCGCCACAAGTTCGATTTTCCTTCGATGTCTGCATTGTTTTCGGTGCTGCTACTGTCGGATCAGGATCTCAGCGAACTGAGCGTGCATCGGTGGCGTAGTTGGGAGGATCTATGCTCTCAGAGGTTTCAGCGACTATCCGTCTCAAAAAAATAGGAAAGGCATTGTGCTGGCCGGCTTTCCGCGGAGGCGCTGGATGCTGATGTCAAGAGCTATAACCAGGCCACTGGCGTTGGCGGCAACGTCGGCGCAGCACTGGCTCAGCTGCGAAGTCATCGGTGGGCGCTCAAGCGATGGCGATCGCGCCCGGTATCCCGACCATTGCTGATCCCGAAGATACGGGACTGATAGGCTCGAGGCGGATGGACGACGCCGCAGACGCCGTCGGCCAGAGGAGCTGCGGAAGGCCACGACCAGGATATGCATCTGGGGCTGATGGACCACCAGACCCGTCGTCATCAGTTGGCACCAGTTCAGTCGACCGGGGTTTCAATGGGAGGCAGGAAGCAGCCTCTTTACTCCGAGGATGCTTCCTTTATTTCGGGGCTTGAGCAGGGCCTTACGAAGGGCAATGCCGCCAAGCGTGCCGTCAAGAACACCGTAGGTGTTTCTTCGCAGCTTTGGCGGCCTGCTAACAAGAGGCGGTGGCCGTTCGGTTGAACGAGAAGTCACTGAGCGATGATGCGCGCAAGTTCATCGGGGAGCGCTCATCTGCACCGCCCATAAGGTCGCCAAGCTCGCAAGAGTCGCTGGAGCAAGCTATCGTCCATTAACAAGCCCGATACCAGAGCTATCTGGACGGGCTCCTAGCGTCGGGAGTGTCAGTCGGCCTCCATTCGTGGGTGATGGATGAGCCGAACGTCATTGGGCCCTCCCGGGCCCAAGAGGGCGGTGTAGCGCTCGCCACGAATGTCGTACTGTTTTGCCGGCTGCGCCGCGTCCGGCAAGAGGCCCCAGCGGCCGAGCTTCGAGAGCATCGTGTCCGGGGCGGGTTGGGTGCCGTGCGAAAAGCCCTCGGGAACGGCCCATGATGCAGCATAAATCTCGCGGGCCGCGGGGGACGGCGTCTCAGCCCTGGCGGACGCCGGAGCGGCTTTTTCCGTCGACCGTCCAAGCTGCGCTTGCGAGGCCCGATTCGCCGGCTGCGCACTGGGGTTCGGAACGCCTTCCGGTCGAAAGCCGGGACGCATGGCAGCGCTTGGCGGATTGAGTGGGCTGCTTCGCCTCATCGTCGCCGCGGGCACGAACAGCGCGGTGTAGCGGTCAGTGTGGACCACGAAACTGTTGGGTCGGCTGTCCTGGATCGGCGGGATGCTGCTACCGTCAAGCGCAGCCGACGCGTGCTGGTCGCCCTGCCGGAAGTTGAAGGGACGAACGACCGCTCCTAAATCCAGGGTCTGCTGATGGCGCGCGGTTGGCTCGAGAGACGATGATGGGCCGGCGTCTTCCGCCATCGCCCACAGCTGATCCTGATCGTAACCTTCCTCAGGAAGGACCAATGGCGAACCGACCGCTGGCCCGAAAGGCGACGGTGCGCCGGCGCTTTCCATCAGCACACGAGCCATTGAATTGCCCGGCTCGCTCAGCTGGCGCTCAATAGCATCCAGTTCCGCATGGCTTAGCGTCCTCTGCCTCTTCGCAGGACTCAACTGCCCGCTGAAATCCTCACCCATGAGGGCCGCGTGACTTGAAAGGGAGGCGCTCCCCGTCCGTTCATTCGCAGCCGGCTGGTAACTGTCGCTCCAGTTGAAGTGACGAACGGCTTCTCCGGGATCCGATGCCTGGTGATCGCGCGCGGTTGGGTTGAGAGACGGTGCTGGGATGGCTGCGCCCATCATCCCTCGCAGCGGATCCTGATCGTGATGTTCCGCAGTCAGCTCGTTCGGCCAACTTAAAGCTTCTCGCGGCGCGCTGTGCTGCGCGGCGGCGCCCCCGAGGCGTCCTGCGTCTTCGGGATGAGGACCGCGGGCCCTATGGTGCACAAGTTCCAACGCCTCGGTGAGTCTACGGTCTTCGTCGGATAAACGAGGATAGTAGTGACCTGGAGAAACAGGAACCCCAGCGACGGCACTGGTATCAAGCCGCGGCACTTCATCCAAATACGGCTCAAACGCCGCTTGCTGCTGTTGCGGTTGTGGCTCCGCGGCGTTGTGAGCAGCGCGATCTTGGTTGAATGGGTTGATGCTGTTAAATGGGTCCATGTCACCTCCCGTTTGAGTCGGTCGCAATCCCGAGCAGATAGTGTCGCTCTCTGTTCTCGCTCTATTGGGTTCAGCTGTCGACAAGCTGACGCACTTAGAGACTTAAGAGAGCCAAATTGGCTAGCCCGACTGCCACACTCACCCGAGGGACGCGCCAGGGATGCCGGATTGCATTTTTCGAAAAACACTGGCTGGGCTGAGTCGGAGCCGGCACGAACAGATTCTATTTTGAGTAGCATCATGAGACCTACAAAATCGTCCCGAATAAAGTGTGTACTGAGCTGGGATGTGCTCTGACGATGCTGTCCGGATGGTGCCCTAACTGAGGCGGACTTCTTCGTTGAAGGCATGCTTTGCCGAGAAGGTCTGGACTCTGGCCGCAAAGGGGAAATCGGATCCAGCAATCTTGGCACGTGTCGCGGTGCGGACGGTGCAGGAATTCTTGCAGCCGCGACCGATGTGAAGGAGGACCGACGTGCGACATGTTGCGTGTCGCCAGGAGGAAGCTTGAATCATTGCACTCGCAAGGCGTCATCCATTGAAAACCGTTGGTTCATCGCGCGGCGAAGGACTCGCACCCGGACATCTTATAGGTGGAGAGCATATATTCGCATAGAAAGAGGAATGCTGCCTCGCGCAGAAGCTCCTCCTCCTTTGCCTTGGCACCGACCGGTGGACTTCGCTCGAGAACGCGGGCATTTGGGATGTTGCACGCCAACGAGCCGTCCGCCTGCTTAGCCTAGGCCGGTGTCCGCCGGTTACGCTCGCTCCTGCTGGAAGTAGCTGGGGGACACAAAGCGCGCAGATGCTTGGCACATTCGATGTGCAGATTGTGCGCAGAATTCTTCCCTTCCTTTACTTCTCTGCCGCGATACTTTGCTAAGTGTGGCTTCGTTCCGAGGCTCTGCGCGACTTCCAGCCGCGTAAAAGGATGTGGGACAGCACGGCTGCGAGCACACTAACAGCGGCTGTTCAACTATTGGCAGGGAGCTACACAGCCGCAGCGTTACCCGATAACCCTTCATGCGCGCCGAAGACGCGGGATTACCCGGCGTACGCACCGTGGCGTCGGTAGCCGAGCGGGAAGCTCCCGAAAAGTTGGCGGTCGGTCCCATTCCTTTCCTCACTTGTCAGCTTCTCGAAAGCCGCACCTGCCAAGATCAAACTGAACGTCCCATGCGCGAGGGGAACAGATGAACATCGATCCACCAAACACATTAGAACCCTTGACCCAGCAGCAGCGGACGCAGCAACAGCCGGGCGGCCTAAGCGCACAAACCAGCTCACCAGCACATCCGTCGCCGGATCAAGCGGACTTTGAGCAGCAGCTGAGCGAACTGCGGTCACACCGAACATCATATTCAACTGCCGCTTCGACGGATTCCCGGATTGGATCACCCTCGACCATGACGAGGGGCAATCGGAGAGCGGGCGCCATCCAGGAAAGCGAGCGGTGCCCGGCCGCATCCTTCGTCAGGGGGCGCGCCGAACTTGCCGCATCGCTAGCCGGAGCGAGCGTTAAGGCGCTGAAGAACGAGATCAAACTCGCTGCACAGCGAGCCGCACAGTGGCAACAAACCGCCGGATCTTCTGCCGGCAGTATCGACGGCGACCGCATTTTCGACGATGTGCTGGCATCATCGTATCTGTCGCTGCACCGCTTTCAGAACGAGGACATCGATTGTGAGCCCATTCTAGACAAGGAGGTGAGTGCCATCGCGCATGTGCGTTCCCTAGCCGGTTTGCGTGCTCAGGCTAGCCCGCATGTTTATAAGGCTGCTATCTGCTCGGACGACGAAAGGGAGGACGAAATTGATATGGCGCGTCTCGCGGCATGGCACACGAAAGGCGTTACAGAGAGTGCTTTTGTGTCATTGTGCCAGACCCCCTCGCGACTGCTCCTTTCAAAGGACCACAGCGAGAATGGCGCGAACGCGATTGCAAGGAACGCTAAGAAGCTGCACACTTATACGGTACCAAGCGTCACCGCCTGGCCGATCAAGAAGATCAACGATATTCTAGAGCGTGGGCATGCTCCCGGAGATGAGGAGCTGCGAGATTGGTTAGGGGGAATACCGCGCGAGGAGACCGAGGTCTTGTTTCTGGGCGGCAACCTAGCTGATTATCGGACAGCCAGCGTGGATAATTCGAACATTACTGGCACACCGCAAGATCGTGCGCCGATCAAGAAAGCGAGGATCACCTTCGATACGCCCGAGAAAATGACGGACTCTCGAGCTCATTGCCCCTCGGATTCCGGCAACTGATCCTCTCAGTCCTGACGAGCTATCGACTGGGGTCATCGGGCGGGACTGGCGCCCCTGTTTTCAGCTGTTTGCAAGTCAAGCGTGCCGAGAAGCATGCGCGTCCGGTCCGAAGGCCGGGGCCCTCGTCAGGTCGATAGCCAAGTCAGCGAAAGCGATCATGCTTCGCCGAGAAGGACCTGTTTTACGGAACCCGACCGTGATGCTGTCTTACCCACCAGGTGCGTCGTCGGCACCAAGCGTGAATTTGGATCTTACCCAATGTTACCCAACATTGATTTGAAAACCGCCTCAAGGCGCAAAAAATGACGGATTAGCATCCCTGCCCCGCGGCCCCGGAAGAGGAGGGCGCGTGGGTTCACGGGCCAAAGAGCCTAGAAGGGAATGATGACAAGAAAGCTCGCCGCTTCTCGCGGTTATTGGTTGCCCGAAACGTTCTCATCTGTTCCACGCTTTTTGCTGGAACGGCCGTGGTCTTCACCCAAGCCAAGGCGGACGACATCAATTGGCGCCAGTTTGAAGGCGCATCGATCGTCTGGGCCTACGACATTCATCCCTATGCCGACGCGGTCGCGGCCCAATTGCCGGAGTTCGAGAAGCTCACGGGCATCAAGGTAACGGCCGAGAAGATGCCCAAACAAGGTCGACGCTAAGCCTTGCCGGGCCGAAATCTCACTGAGCACTCCGCTCACATCGAGGCGAGGCGCGACATCCATCCGAAGCCCCGGCAAATGAGCAGCTGGCGTCCTCAGAGAGTGTCGGGAGTGCGTAGAGGCGAGCTCTTATCCTCGTTGAGCAACTGTTGTTCGGCCAGACGCCAGAATTCCTCGTCGCGTCCTTCCGGCTTGCCGGCCTTTTCCCAGAGCTGATAGGCGCGCACTGCGACTGTTTCGTCAATCCGTCTGTTCATAGGATTTCTCCGGAGCTTCAACGGACGGGAGCTTCATGCGTTCCTACGTCCTGGGCAGGCCCTCGAACGAACTGGCGCGTCAGCGAGGCTGCTGTTCTGCATGCCGAGCGGGTCGAGCCCGTTTTTCTTGCGGTAGTCGGTCCATGCGGGGTAACTGATTTCTATCGCTGTCATTGCCGCGCAATCCTACCCGGGAAACAGTCCCGGCATCCAACGGGACGCGAGCCTTGCCGGGAAGGCGAGGTGTAGCGGCGCTCGCGGACTTTCGGAGGTTAGAATTTCCGCTTCAAGCAGGGCCGATGTAACCCTGCGGGCGCTGCGCTCGCTTGTTTGCAGTAAAGCGGTGACATCGCCGCGCGGAAGTTCACCACGGAAGAGGATCGCTTCCAGAACGGCTCCTGATTTTTGGGGCAGGCGGTCGGCCCGTGTTTCTTCTTCGGCCCAGATCAGGATGCGGTTGCGGAGCTGATCGGGTTGCACGAGAGCTTGCATGAAGGCGACCTGATCGATGCAGGTCTGCAGAAAAAAGATTGAGAATTCCGCCAATGCTTCTTCACTCAGCGTGCCGCGCCCGTCGACATCGTTGCGGCGCTGCATGTCGCAGGCGGTAAGATGTTGCTTGTAGGCCGCCTCGTTACGGGCAAGGCCGCGCGCGATCGACCATATGCCGCCGGTGTCGAGCGTTTCCCGCTGCATAGCATAGGACATGAGCCGCGCAACGCGGCCATTCCCATCCAGAAACGGGTGAATCCAGAGCAGGCGGTGGTGGGCGCAGGCCGAGGCGATGATTGCGTCGGTCCTGCCGAGCTTTGCATAGGCTTCCTCGAAGCGGGTGAGGAAGCGCGGCAAGGCACCCGGGCTGACCGGCACATGGCGGCCTACCGCAACGTCGCGGTCGCGCAGCTTGCCGGGGACGACCTTGATCCGTTCCTTGGTGTCCGGATTCTCGACCCAAAGCAGTTCTGCCGGGAGCAGTTCGCAGAAGCGGCGATGGACTTCGATGATGCCGTCTTGCGTCGTCGCGCGACCGTTGAGGCCTCCCTCATCGATCCACTTCTGTACGGCGATATGGGCGATAGCTTCCTTTTGCAGGTCGCGTTTCTCGGGGTCGGCGCTGTAGTCGTGCTTGAGCGCGCGTTCTATGTCGACCGGGTGAGTGTCGTGCCCCTCGATCAGGTTGCTGTAGTAGCAATTCATCGAGCGTACGAGCCTGGCCAGGGAGATCAGAACTCCCTCGGGCAGGCTGTGCCTGAAAGCGGCCGACTTTGCCGCCAGTTCTACCGTCAGGTCGGCGAGCTGGGTCCGGCGTCCCGAGCTTTCCGAGACGAGCATCGGTTCCATCAGGCCGGTGCTTTCGCCGCGGTCTGGGACCGCTGATTTGGCCGGTTCCTTGTCCTGTTTGTTGTCGCTCATTTCTATAACGATAGCAATAATTTAGAGTGGATTCCAGCTCTCATTTGCCCCTGATTCTGGCCGGATAAATGGCCGCTAGGAGCACCGGAGGGCCCATATTCTCCGCAAAAGATACGGCGGAACGGCGCTAGTGCCTGGCTCTGTCATCCGATTCTCTGAAGAGAACCCTCTGGGTTCGTCCCGCGTCAGTGGGCCGGCGGAGCGGCCTTATGGCTTCCTGGCGCGGACTCGGACTTGCTGCAGATGACTCCCCATCGCCAGTGCCCGATGAATCGCGGCCGCGCGCTGCGGCATGGAAATGTTTCAGAGCCGGGCTTCGATCACGGCGCACATGTCAAGAGAGGTTTCGGCTTGACGCAGGAGTAAGATTCTCAACCACTGTGGGCCTTCTTGCGTCTTGCTCGACCAAAGTTCGCTAGAGCGTTCTTGTCGACAGCCCATTCGCGGCGGCAGGTTGGGTTACGGAGTTCGCAGCAGCGCGAGCCGTAGGGAATTGTTTCTAGCCGGGGTCTAAAAGCAGATCACATTGCTGATCACCACCATGCCTATGCAGCTTTTGTCCACAGCAGGCCATCGCACCATACATGGTCAACGCCTCCCCATTCACAAGCCCCTGCGGCATCCGGGAAGAACCCGCGTCCGTTGAGATTAGCACTCGTATTGCAAAGCAGTGGGATGCCGGTAAGCTCTTCGTAGGCCACGAGAAGCTCGGCGATCTTGTGTTCAGAGGTTCTGGAGACAGTCTGCAATCGTGCAGATCCATCAAGATGTACAACAGCTGGTACTCTATCGAGCCATTCCGCCCGGGTCTGATGATCGAACAGCATGTAAGGATCCGGGGTTCCGGGGCAGAAGATATCCGGCGCACGATCCTCAATGCATATCGGTGCCACCGGCCGAAAGCATTCACGACGTTTGATCTGATTGAGATGATCTTTCATCCTCGCTGATGTCGCAGCCGATAGGATGCTTCGTCCGCCTAACGCCCGCGGTCCAAGCTCAGCGCTGCCGGCCAGAAAGACGATCGGCGTGTTACTCGCAAGAATCTTAGCAAGCTCGTGCATATTGCATGGTACGGCTTTCCATCCTGACGGCACCTCGTTCTGCAGCAATCGCGGACCACTGTAGACCGACCATTCGATCGGCACGAAGCCGTTCCGCTCTGCTAATGCGGCACAAGCTGCACCTATAGCCGCGCCGCTATCGTTCGGAAATGGGGGCACCCAAACAGCATCGAACAGTCCGGCGGATCGTATTGCGCTGTTCCACTTTATGTTAAGACCACAGCCACCTGCTATGCATAGATTGTGTCGCCCTGGGAGGCGTGAATGACGCTGTACAGCAGTAGCCAATTGCTCGACGAGGAGATGCTCGAGAAAAGAGTGAAATGATGCAAGTATATCTTCATCTCGCTTGCGATCCAATCGCGAGGCACTGGCTTCAAAGAAGGCATGCATAGCCGGAAACCAATCCCCGCTCTCGATCTGCGTCCGGTAGCTGCGGGCACGCTGCGTGTCGCCGGCAAAGCATTCCTCATAGAGCTCCCGAAACACACTCACGATCGTATCATCGACACAACCCAGTGCGATGTAGGCCATCAGCTTGCCGGCGACACCTAAATCCCAGGGTTTACGATCCAGGTCTTTATAAGGTCCAAAGTGATCGCCGGCCACAGCATAGGCGTGGCCTACAATTGGAAACAGACATTCAAGGAACCGAGCGCCCCGACGTTCAACGTGATAGAGACGCGGAAGGACGGAGCCGTCCCACACAAGGCACAAAGCCGACTGTCCGGATTGCGCAAATGGACTTGTGCAGTACGCGGAAGCCACATGGCCCGAGACGTGTGAGTAACTTCTATAGGGAAATGCTTTGCCTTCGAGAATCAAGCCGGAGCCTTTGTACGGCGTGAGAAGCCCTTCCGCATGGGATTCCACGTACGGTCCCCATTTGAGAATGATAGATCTAGCACCAGCGAGCACTTCGGACTGACCGTCTCCTCCGCCGTCGATCACAAACTGATCAACGTCATGCGAATCCAGTCCGTACTCGGCCAAGACGGTAACGACGTCGTCAAGAGTTTCGATGGCCTGATACCGCAGATTGTTGTGCCGCTTCTCCTGCTCGACGCAAAAAACCAACCTTTCGTCCTCGATGAGAGCAATCGCTCCGTCATGCCTCAATTTGATGCCGCAGATCCGCATTGCGTCTCCATGTCTAACGTCGAACATCTAGTTCCACCGCGTTACGATAATGCAGAAAGCGGGCCAACTAGCGGAATCGCCTGACGTTTTAGATCCGGAATGTCATTCCACCAGCAGTTTGTCCGTTAGCGTACAGGGATGCGTGGTCGGTCTGGCGCAACTGCATGCGCGACATACGCAAACCAGATCATTGCTAACTGACGGTCAGCGTATTCCCGTGTCACTTTGAATGGCTTCAACTGGAACGGAAGGAAGCTCCAGAAGATGGCGTCGAAGCGTCAGCGGGTCGTTGTAGGCCGGCTTCATCGATCATTCGCATTTCGTCCGCCTAACGCGTCCGGCTTGGGATTCGATCCGATCGCTTGTGTATCTTGAAAGCTCCGCAAGAATGCGAATCCACGAGCGAATTCCCTTTCGAAACGTAGAGAGGTCGTACTTTTCGTTTGCACTATGATGGTGATTATCAGCTCGCGCGAAGCCGATGGGCAGAGACTCCAGCCCTAGCCGATTCCTGACAATGCTTACGATGGGGATCGACCCGCCACTTCCTATCAGAACCGGCTCGCAACCCCACTCCTGTTTCAGCGCGGCGCGCGCGCAGTCCAGATACGAGCTACTTGGCCTGATAACAGATGCGGGGCTGCCTGGAAGCCCGGTAAACTGCACTTTGCAGTCGCGCGGTGTTCGAGCGCAAATATGGTTGCGAAACTTCGATCGTATGCTTTCCGGATCTTGACCTTCTACCAACCTGAAAGAGACCTTGGCCATGGCACTGCACGGAATGATCGTCTTCAGGCCTACTCCGCAATACCCGCCTGCTATTCCATTGATTTCGCAGGAAGGGCGGGTCCAGATCTGCTCCATTACCGAGTAAGAAACGTCTCCAGCCGATTGGGAGAGGCCAGCAGCTGCCAGGAATTGCTCGGCGTCGAAATTCAGCTTCAGCAGTTCGTCTCTGATAGTACTGTCCAACTCCACCACGTTGTCGTAGAAGCCTTCAATCGCCACTTCCCCGTCCTGACCTCTCAGGCTGGCGATGAGTTCAGCGAGCACCTGGATCGGATTGCGTGCAGCATTCCCATAAGCACCCGAATGCAAGTCCTGGTTGGCGCACGTTACGCGAATCTCTTCCTCCAACAGGCCGCGAAACATAACGGTGATCGCGGGTACCGAGTCGTTCCACAAGGCGGTGTCGCAAAGTAGCATGACATCGGCAAGCAATTCATGTTCGAATTCGTCCAAGAATGCCGGCATGCTTGGACTGCCACTTTCCTCCTCTCCCTCGAAGAACATCGATACGCCGACGGGCAGACTTCCTGTCGTCGCCTTCCAGGCACGGCACGCCTCAATGAAGGTCAGCAGCTGGCCTTTATCGTCAGATGCGCCTCGGGCAACAATGTGGGTTTCTCCGTTGGGCTGCACCCTAAGCGTCGGCTCGAACGGCTGAGAGTCCCATTCATCCAGAGGCTCTGCAGGTTGAACATCGTAGTGACCATAGAACAGGATGTGTGGACCGGCGGCCTGCTTGCTGTGTCCGACTACGACGGGGTTTCCAGTTGTAGCTCTGATGGATGCATCAAAGCCAATGCCAGATAGCTCGTTAGCTAACCAGGAAGCTGCCTCATGGCATTGCCGTGCATAATGCGCGTCGCACGAGATGGAGGGGATTCGCAGCAATTGGAAGAGCCGATTGAGGCTGGCATCCAGGTTGATGTCCGCCTGCCGCAGGGCCTCTTCAACCGTCTGCTTGGGCATGTGATGGCGATCCTCGCCGGATATTTTCGAACACATGCCTCTTTGTCCTTTCCTCTACGGAAGCCGTTGCTCGGATGGTCTGCCTGCCTCCGAGAGCAGTTTGTCCAGCAAAGAATAAATTGCGCTCAATTCGCACGTCGATGGCGATCTCTACATTTTCGGTGGCCGTTAGAGCAACCTGTCCGAATGGACTCGATGTCGCTGGTCGTGTTTGTAGGGCTGCACACATAACGTCGGCCAGCGTGTCTGTTTCGTGACGCAGGCAATGCGTCGAGAGATATCGATATCGCAATCTCGATTGAGCCCCGGAAGACGTTTTCGTTGAGTTGGCATGCGCTTTGCTGTTCGCACGGCTCATCACCTAACGTCACAACCGGCGTCGAAGGTTGTCGCAACTTGAGGGAGCGAACGTTTCGGCTACCGCGCGAGCATCTTCTCTCGAAAGGGCGGTCGCGGAGCGAAGAGTGCCGTTGCGGTCAAAGTAGCGCGGAAGGCAGGGTCATCACACTATGAACTTCGTCTCGAGGCTCGATATGCCGTTTGCTGGACCGTTCGGGCAACAAAGGCCGCTTGGAGTAGTGGGCGGAATGGGAAGCTTCGCAACTGCAAAATTTTTGGAATCGCTCGCTCAAAGACGCCGAGCGGAGAAAGATCAGGATCACATCCCGTATGTCGCCCTATCGCTTCCCGATATCTCCGATCGATCGCAAGCAATCTCAGAGGGGAGCGACGCGCCGCTGCAGCAAATATTGCAGCGGACTCGCTGGTTAGAGCAAGCGGGATGTGGAGCGATAGCCATCCCCTGCAATACCGCGCACTTCTGGGTTGGCGAGATCAAGCAGGCGCTGTCGATCGTTTTGATTGACGTAACCGAAATCACGGCCAAGGTGATCTGTGGCATGAGGGATGCTGCAGCTCGGGATCTTCGGTTGATCCTGCTGGGGACGAACGCAACTATGCAGCGCTCTCTATATCCGCAAACGGATGAGAAATGTTTCGGCGAACAATTCGCACGCTGCCGTGCAGATATTCAACGGGAAGCAATTCAGATCATCGCGGATGTCAAGTCTGGAAATACCGTAGAAGCACGACCAAAGCTGAAGCAGCTTGTTCATCAGATCAGATCCTTCGCGCCTGACGCAATTATTCTTGGTTGCAGTGAATTGTCTGCCATTTCCGGCGGGCTGGTAGACGACGATGACATCGTTGATCCAATCAGCATTCTTGCCGACGCCTGCATTGCCTGGTGGGAGAGCGAAAGCGAGCTCGTAACCCCGGCGCGTAACGGAGGAGAATGATGAGCCGGGTAATACTTGCGAACACCGGCTCCGCCGCAATGGCGCCCTCGGCCCACACGCTCTCGGATGAACTCCTGCGAACAAATGCAGCCGCCGCCAAGAGGCTACTCTGGCTTGCCAACGGCAACGACATACTTATTACCCCAACTCCGGTCACGAAGGAGTTCTTGAACTACGTCAATTCCCTAACAGGTGGAAGTAACGTCACGTTACTGTCGACCTCATCGACGCCAACGAAACGTCCCTTGCCAATCTCGGAAAAGGACATCGCGCCCGGCAGCGCCTTTTCTAGCACGCTACGTCTGATGGCTTCGGGTGCTCAATTGTCATGTCTGGAGCCGTATATCGCCGACGAGGTATCAATTTCCATCGCGAGTGTTTTGGGGCATCTTCCCGTAAGGTTTTCAGACGAGAACGTCAGAGTAAGCCCTGTCGCAACGCGACTTCTTAATGACAAGGAGAAGTTCCGCCAGTTCGCCCCCGATCTTGGCGTGCCTATCGCTAATGGCCGCAATTGTGCGAGCACACAACAATTAGTCGACGCCGTATGTAAAGTCCTGGCGGATTGCGAGAGTGCCATACTGAAGATGGTGCGTCATGCAGGTGGGGACGGTAATATCGTCGTTTCGAAACGCGCGGCGCGCTCGTCCCAAGGCGCGACGCGGTCGGTGGCAGCAGCAAAAATCGACGCCGCTTCTTTGCGCGAGACCGTTCATGAACTTGGGCTGTCTCCGACGGTCGAAGAGCCCGTGATTGTTGAGGTGTATAGCGAAAATGAGTCGTCGATGGGCGTCCATTTTGACGTCAGAAGAGATAGTGTCGACCTTGTGGGCGTAGCGTCGATCCTCTTCAATCCGGGATACGGCGGGGCATATTGGAGTAGCGCTCTGCTCGATCAATTGCCGGGCGATGTTCTGTCCTGGTGCAAAAGTCTTGGCAACTATGCTCAAGAGATCGGGTATTTCGGGCCGCTTAGTGTCGACATCGTTAGAGCCAAGGGGATTGGGTTCTTTGCATGTGAAGTGAATGGACGCCACGGCGGATTCTCTTCCATCAGGGCCGTATCAAAAGCGCTTGGACTGGAGTTCGATATCAAAAGTGGATCACGTGTTGCTCTCTCCCGAAACTGCATCTCGATCGCGCGTCGATTTCCCGATCTCATCGATCTGCTGCAGCGAAAGCAACTTCACTATAGGCCTGCTGATAGACGGGGCGTCGTTGTGATGGTGGAGGGCCATCAAGATGCAGGCCCCTATGACTTTGTCATTTTCGGAAAAGATCTCGAAGAGCTTCAGGCTATTGAGCGTGAGTTGGCTCAACTGTCGCATACAACAAACTGACCACGATGGCGGCATCGCTGAGAATAGGGCGGTAATGGGTAATCGATGCGAAACATTCGACAAAGAAATAGGGGATTTACTGCGCTTGGAGGAGCAGCGCCAATTAAGCCAGCTGAGCTTAGTGGCTTCTGAAAACTATTCCTCTCCCAGAGTCAGGGAGTTTGAAGGCAGCATATTTGCCGACAAGAATGCGGAGGGTTACCCAGGAAGCCGTTGTGTATCAGGCTGCGAGCATGCCGACAAATTGGAACGTTTGGCAATAGAGAGAGCAAAATCCGTATTCGGATGCGAACATGCGAATGTGCAAGCGATGAGTGCCACCATCGCAAATTTCGCAGTAATGAACGGGCTTTTTCAGCCTCAAGACAGGCTGATGGCAATGCGTCTTCAAGATGGTGGTCATTTGAGCCACGGTGCCTCATTTCATGCGAGCGGCCAAAACTTTCGGTGGTGCTTCTACGGAGTGTCAAAGAGCGACGAGCAACTGAATTATGATGAGGTGCGTTCGATAGCCCTCGAGAACAGACCCTTAGCAATCATCTGTGGCGGGTCGTCATATCCACGCTTGATTGAGTATGAGAAGATGCATGAGATCGCACGTGAGATTGACGCGCTTCTCTGGGTGGATCTGGCTCATACCGCAGGCCTGGTTGCTGGCCGTGCCGTTCCGTCTCCGTTCCCTCACGCCGACATTGTAACAACTTCCACACACAAGACACTCCGGGGTCCCAGGGGCGGCGGGCTTATCTTATGCAAAAGCAGTTTGGGGAAGGCGATTGATCGGGCCATATTTCCCGGATTGCAAGGGGCGCCGAAAATGGACTTGATTGCAGCAAGAGCAGCATTGTTCGCTGAAGTGCAAACGCCTTGCTTTCAGAGATATGCCAGGGAGGTACTGAAAAACGCGAAGGCGCTGGAAAATGGCTTACTTGAGGCGGGCGCTACGCTCGTTTCCGGAGGCACTTCGTCGCACTTGCTGCTTCTTAATTTGATGAGCTCGGATATGAGCGGTCGTCAACTTGAAGTCGCCTTGTCAGGGGCGCAGGTCATCGCCAACAGGAATCCGATTCCGTTCGACAGGCGTCCGCCATCAGAAGCCGGTGGACTGAGAATCGGTAGCGCCGCTCTCACGACGAGAGGGTTTGGCGAAGCGCAATTCGTTCAGCTTGGAAAGTTGATCGGAGATGTGGTCACATCGACCGACAAGCATCGCGGCATTGCAAGCTTGAGCGCGTTTGTCAGGGACAACACAGAGGGGCTGCCGTTATTCAATGAGAAGTGGCTGACGTAGAAGGATTCAGTTCAGGTCGATCTTTCGTAAGCGTCGACGCTTACGGTTTTTCTATCCTGTCCGCGCGATCCGCGAGAATGAAGTTGAACGTGAACAGGCTCATAATCACTCGCGCATCACTCGCCCTGCCAGACAGGCCGAAGATCCGACGAGGATAAGTCCGGTGCCAAGCCACATCATGGGCGTGGGAGTGGTACCAAAGCACACCAGATCAACCAGTAAACTTGCTGGCAGACGGACAAAGTCGAGAGGAGCGGCGCGTGCGAGGCGGACGAGAGCGTAGCCTCGTCCCAGCGCGATCTGTGACAGCGCGGCCAGCACCGCAATAAGCAACAACAACGGCCAATCAGCGGGTGCCGGCCATACCCACACAGGGATTGCAAAAGGCAGGCCGATCGCAGAGCTCCAAAGCATAAAGCACAGCGCCGTCCGTTCCGGAGCATCGATGCTTGCTATGCGCCGTATCATCATAACAGCGAGACTGTCGAGCGCTGCGCCAATCAAGCCAATGACAATCCAGCCGTCTGCGCTGCTGAGGGTGGGTTGAACTACGACAAGCATGCCGAAGAACCCGATAATCAGTCCGAAGGCCGGCGCAATGTTCTGTCGTTCCTTCAGTACTAGCGCCGACAATAGTAAGGACCAGATGGGGGAGGTGTACAATATTGACGCAGCTACCGTTAGGGGGAGCTTCGACGCACAGGCGACGAATGCCAGAAATCCCGTATAACCGAAGACGGATCTGAAGAACTGCTCCTTCGAGAACAGGAGGCGAAAGTCGCAGCGGTCATGTTTAGGAATAATAAAGAAGAGTATTGGGATCGCCAGCATGCTGCGCAGAACAGTCACCTGCAAGGGAGAAACTGTCTGCGTTACAACCTTGATAGCCGATGACATAGTAACGAAGATCAGGCCGGCGAAAACAATATGAGCCATGCCGCTTAGTTCGGCATCGCGCTTTATCCACACTCTCCTTGGGGACCTGGAAGGTAAAGGCATGATGGTCTTACGCCTCAAATCGTAGGCATAGACAGCAATGCATTGGCCGCGATCGCTCATAGAGAGGATGGTCATCGGGTGAGATTGTCTGAAGACATGTCATGCGGTCACCGGCGGTCAATCTATATACGTCAAACGGGGAGCCTCGCGCTTTGAGCCGGTCACGCAAAAAGCGGATGCGGGACGATATCGGTATGCCGTCCGGCATCGAGGCGCGAGCCGTGCATGGCAGCAAGCAGCAACATGCGAGCGGTACATGCCAAGGATTGGGCGTGAGCCGGATCGGCAAAGGTACGCCTGCCGTTTTCAGGGATGGCGGAGCCGAAAACGATCATGCGTGAAAGGTGGGTGTACTGGAACTATCAGCCCCATTCGAACTCTGATCTGGCTTCTACCTTGCCAGGTGCCCTCCATCTCAATCAACCACTAGACATGCTAGTTGACGATGGCGCTGCGGCGCAGTTCGAGCTCTGATGGCTCGGATCTTGCGGAGACTAGAAGTGCTTGCCGCAATGACTTATACCGAAGCAGACGGTGATCGTTTCCGAAGATATCCGTGCTTTCTCCCGACCAGAAGCGGCGAAGTCGAGGGATCCTTTTCCTCAACTATCCTCAAGCGTTTCATCCTCGCTGTCGGTTTGAAGGATGGTTTGCGATAGGAGCACGGCGGCTCTTTGGAGTGGAGGAATGAACCGGTCAAGCTCTGCGAAGCTCACTCGCGCCGCGGGCACCGAGACGCCGAGACAGGCTATCAGCTCCCGGTCCGGAGAAACGATAGGGACCGCGCAGCCGACCACGCCTTTCACGTATTCCTCATTGGTCTTGGCCCACCCATGATGGCGCGTCTCCTCGAGAACCTTCAGAAGCGTCTCGCAATCGACGATGGTATTGTCAGTGTACTGGGTCAGAGCGAGTGAGCGGCATAACTTTTCACGCGGCCTCTTGGGCAGTCGGCTCATGTAGATCTTTCCGGTCGAGGTGCAGTGAAGGGGAGCCGCCTCGCCGGGATTGAATTGAAGCCCCTGTGGCTGGGACACGCGTACGCTGTCAACGTAAGTGACGAGATTGTCGCGCACGACGCCGATCTCGCACTGTTCGCCGATCTCGCCAGCAACCGCGCGCAGCACCGCATGGCGCCGAGCCGTGCGAAAAGCCGCGCCGATGACTCTGGCGGACAGCATCACCAACTGATTGCCTACCACGTAGCGCTTCGATCCAAGCGCTTTCTGAAGAAGGCCGCGTTCTTCCAGATTTCCGACGAGTCGATGCGCCGTCGGAACGGGTAACGAAAGGGCGCTCGCGATCTCAACGACCGAGACGGCCTTTGTCTGATGAGCGACATGGCCAACTATCGCGAACGCTCGGTCGAGGGGCCCGGCAGTCTTTTTTTGGTCAGCCATCGCAATCTCCCTAGCCGAAGTAAATTATCATTTTTCGGAACTATTGCTACTGAAATATGAAAAATGACCTGGATCGAGCTCCGGTTTGCTCATATCGTTGGCGTCGTCGGTCGTTGATCGGTTTTTGTGCACTGCACAGGCTCGGTATGGCCCATCAAGCCAAGGAAATTTGGCAGTACGGGCGACACGTTTTGAAAGGGGAGTGGGAATGTCTCGTCACTACGACGTGGAAGCTGTGCGCAAGGAGTTCCCTGCAGCCGAAAGGATGGTCTACCTCGACTCCGGTTTTCAGGCGCCGCTCGCCCGTCCCGTAATGGCCGCCATCGAAATCTTTCTTCGTGAAGGCTTGGAGAGCGCCGGGCCGAAAAGCGTGTGGCTCGATCGGGTTGAGCAAACGCGTGCCAAAGTAGCCCGTTTCCTTAGGGTATCGGCCGACGAAATTGCCTTCACCAAGAACACATCGGAAAGCATGAACATCGCGGCAAACGCGTTGCCTCTGCGAGCTGGCGATAGCGTTTTGATGATCCATGGCGATCATCCAAACAACACCTATGCTTTCCTCAATTTGAAGAAGAAGGGGGTCCGGATCGACTTCCTTCCCATGACGGATGTCGTAAACGCCGAGGCTTTTCTTCCCTACATCGACGACACGACTCGCGCGATTTCGTTGTCGCACGTGACCTTCCACGCAGGCCATCGCTTCGATATCGAGAGTATCGGCGCTCTTTGCGCGGATAAGAAGCTCTACTTCGTCGTCGACGTCATGCAGGCAATCGGGGTCGTTCCGATCGATGTGAAGGCCATCCAGGCAACCTTCGTGGGCTGCGGAAGTCACAAGGGATTGCTCGTCCCTCAAGGTCTCGGATTGCTCTATTGGGACCAGACTCTGAAGGAGCTGGAGCCCGCCTATCTTGCCGCTGCCAGTTTGGCGGAAATTCCTGACGATCTTATCGCTCGTCCCGATCGCTTGGCGTCGTCTCCTACCGCGCGACGCTTCGAGTTAGGCAACTTCAACCTTCCTGCAATTCATGCGCTCGGGGCCTCGCTCGACATGATCGAGCAGATCGGGGTGAAGAACATTCAGAACCATTGCTTCGATTTAGGTGATCATCTGCTTGCCCAGCTGGACGATCTCGGCGTCAGTCTCATCGGTCCACGTCAGCGGCAACATCGATCGCCTCACATCTACGTCGTCGCTCTTCCTGCGACAGAATGGCTCAGCTACTTCGAAGAGAATGGCGTGCGTGTTTCCCCAGAGCGTGACGGCATCCGTATATCGTTCGGCATGTTCAACACGATCGACGATGTGGATCGCTTAGTGCATCTTATCCGCGGACGGCTGTCAAAAAAGTCATTCAAGGCTGCATAGGATTAGGCATGGAGCAGTTCGAGAAAAAGCGCTCGAAGCGGACGGCCTGATCGAGCCAAAGCGCGAAGATCATGGCCTTCCGCTTGTCGATACGCTGAAGGAGAGGATCGTGCATTCAGCTGACGCGGTCGACTAGTACCGGCACAACGCGTACGATGAGCGACCATGCCGAGCGTGGTCGTCGTGCACACCCGCAATCGTGAGGTTCGCGATGTTCACAGTTCTTCTTGAAAAGACCGTGGATGGCCAGCGTTACATCGACTGGCTTGTTTCGGGTCTCGGTTGGACGTTGGCGCTTGCCTTCTTCGGCTGGTGGATTGCATTCGCAATCGGAGTCGTTGTCGGCATAGGTCGAACTGTGCAGAATCCCTTCTTCCGGGCCCTAGCTCGATTGTACGTTGAGATCTTCCGAAACATCCCCGTTCTCGTGCAGATGTTTCTCTGGTACTTCGTCCTGCCCGAGCTTCTTCCAACGACCATAGGCGACTGGATAAAGCAGATACCTCCGCCTTGGGGAACTTTCTTTCCGGCGCTGTGGTGCCTGGGCCTCTACACCGCCGCGCGCATCGCAGAACAGGTTCGCGCAGGCATCGAAGCCTTGCCCAGGGGGCAGGACGAAGCCGCTGCCGCACTCGGCCTGAGCGGTTATCTAACGTATCGCCATATCATCTTGCCGCAGGCACTTCGCCTGATCGTGCCAAGCCTGACAAGCGAGGTGATGGGCATCTACAAGAACACATCCGTCGCTCTAACCATCGGTTTGATGGAACTGACCGCCCAGGCGCGCCAAATCAGCGATGCGACGTTCCAAACCTTCGCGGCATTCGGTGCCGCCACGCTCATCTATCTCGCTTTGGCTTTGATCGCCTACCAGACGATGATGCTTATCGACAAAGCCGTGCGCATACCCGGTACCGCACCCGGTAGGGAGGCCGGCGGGTCAGATTTCGACGATGTGAAGCTGGAAAGCTCCCTCCCTAACGGTATGGAGGTCGTGAAATGAACAGTCTCGATTTCTCGATTGTCGTACAGGCATGGCCCTATCTGTGGTCAGGATTGCTGTTCTCGCTTTCCTTGACGGCAGCCGCCTTCTTGGTTGGGATGCTTCTTGGAACGCTCTTCGCCCTCGTGCAGCACTTTGAGCTCCGCATTCTGAGCCAGCTCGTCCGTAGCTATGTCGCGCTGATGCGATCGATTCCGCTCATTCTGGTCCTGTTTTGGTTCTTCTTCTTGGTGCCCCTCGTTCTGGGGCACCTGTCAGGCAACGGTCGCCCGGTTCCAGTCGGTGCCACCTATACAGCGTTCATCACCTTCGGCCTGTTTGAAGCCGCCTACTATTCGGAAATCATCCGTGTCGGATTGCGCGCCGTGAACAAAGGACAATTCGAGGCGTGCCAGGCTCTCGCCCTGTCGACGTTCGATACGTATCGCCATGTCGTCCTTCCGCAGGTGTTTCGGGTCGCAAGCCCCATCATACTGAGCCAGACCATTATACTGTTTCAGGATACGTCCCTTGTTTACGTTCTATCGCTCACTGATCTCCTTGGTGCGGCTTCCAAGCTTGCACAGCTCAATGGTCGTCTCGTCGAGATGTACCTCGCAGTGGCCGTTGTTTATCTCATCATAGGCAGCGCCGCGTCCCAATTCGTTGCCTCGCTCCGCAGGAAGTACGCGATCGCGGGCGCCCGCCGATAGTCAATCACAATCTGATGGCCCGTCATTCCCTGGGGCTACAACCTGGAGATCAGCATGCAGCAAGAGCGCACAGTTAGCCCAGCTGACCCGTTCCCGATGGTTGTCGTCGAGCACCTCGTCAAGCGGTTCGGTAGCTTCAATGCCTTGAGCGACGTCAACCTCAAAGTCGCAAAAGGAGAAAAGATCGTACTCTGCGGACCATCGGGTTCCGGAAAGTCGACTCTCATTCGCTGCATCAATCATATCGAAAAGCACGATTCCGGACGTATAGTCGTCGATGGGATCGAACTGACAGACCGGATTGGCGACATCAACAACGTTCGCTCTGAAGTCGGCATGGTCTTTCAGAGCTTTAACCTGTTTCCGCATCTGTCGGTGCTCGAAAACTGCATGCTAGCTCCGATGAAGGTCAGGGGCCTTGCTGAGTCCGAGGCGCATCAGCGGTCGATGGCGCTGTTGAGGAAAGTCCGGATCCATGATCAGGCCAACAAATATCCCGCGCAATTGTCGGGCGGCCAGCAGCAACGTGTCGCGATAGCCCGTGCCCTGTGCATGCAGCCCAAGATCATGCTCTTCGACGAGCCGACCTCTGCCCTCGATCCGGAAATGGTCAAGGAGGTGCTCGAAACCATAGTTGAGCTCGCGCAGGATGGGATGACGATGGTCTGCGTCACGCACGAAATGGGTTTTGCGCGCGAAGTTGCGGATCGAGTGGTCTTCATGGATCGCGGCTCAATCGTGGAAGAGGGCGATCCGAGCACCTTCTTTCGCGCGCCCAAGACGGAACGCGCGAAGGCCTTCCTCAATCAGATCATTCACTGAAACCGCGGCCCGCGCGGTCTTCCCTGAAATGCCAGCACAGAAAATGAGAGCTTGATATGACCAGCGCATCGCCAACAGAGCGCATCGAAAGCGATTCCCTCGGCCCGGCGAAGATCCCGCTCAAAGCCTACTATGGTCCGCAGACCGCGCGCGGGATCGCAAATTTTCCGATCTCAGGTATTCCGATTAGTCACTTTCCCATCTTCATAAAGGCGCTGGCATTCGTGAAGATGGCCGCAGCCAGGGCAAATGCGCGCCTCGGGGACCTTGAGAAAGATAAGGCCGATGTAATCTGCGCGGTTTGCGGCGAAATAGCGCGAGGAGTGTTGTGGAGAGAATTTCCGCTGGACGTCTTCCAGGGAGGGGCGGGAACGTCGACCAACATGAACATAAACGAGGTGATTGCAAATCGCGCTCTCGAAATCATGGGACTGCCGCGGGGGCGATACGACGTCGTCCACCCCAACAACGACGTCAACTTGTCGCAATCCACGAATGACGTCTATCCGACGGCAATCCGGCTTGCGATATTGCTGTCCCATGGGCAACTCCAGGCTGCCCTTGAGCGTCTGGCGACTGGCTTTGAGGAGAAGGCAACTAGCTTCAGCGAGGTGATAAAGCTCGGCCGAACGCAATTGCAGGATGCCGTCCCCATGACTTTGGGGCAGGAATTCCAAGCCTTTGCGACGACCCTTCGCGAGGACGTCGCTCGACTTGGAGAGATCGCCTCATTCTTCCAGGAGATCAATCTTGGAGGCACGGCGATCGGTACCGGCATCAACACTAACCCTGACTATCAGGCACTTGCCATTTCGGAGCTTTGCGAGATATCGGGTCTCCCGCTCGTTGCCGCCGGCAATCTGATAGAAGCATGTTGGGATACCGGAGCCTTCGTTTTGTTCTCCGGGATGCTCAAGCGCACCGCGACTAAGCTGTCGAAGATCTGCAACGACCTGAGGCTACTTTCTAGTGGCCCACGCGGAGGACTGAACGAAATCAATCTGCCACCGCTTCAGCCCGGCTCGTCCATCATGCCTGGGAAGGTCAATCCGGTGGTTCCGGAAGTCGTCAATCAGGTCGCATTCCAAATCATCGGCTACGATCTAACGATCACGCTTGCTGCGGAAGCCGGGCAGCTCCAATTGAACGCCATGGAGCCGGTGATAGCATACAATATTCTCCACTCTCTCGAACTGCTGATGAATGCGATCGAGGTATTACGCACGAAGTGCGTCGCCGGGATCACGCCAAACGTGCAAGTATGCCTTGGACACCTCGAGGCCAGCGCTGCGGTTGCGACAGCCCTCGCGCCGGCGATTGGTTATGAGCGTGCGGCGGAGCTGGCGAAAAAGGTGCTCATCTCGGGCAAGACAATCCGCGAAGTATTTGACGAGGAGCCGGGTCTTTCCCCGGATTTGATTGCCCAGACGGCCGATCCGCATCGACTTACCAGGCCAACGCGGACGCGACTGGCATCATAGGTTCCGATCAAGGCTCAAAGGACAAGTAGAGACGACGATATAGATCGTCGCTTTTTCAGAAATCTTTCAAAAGAGCAGAGCAGCAAGCCGGATCGATCCTTAGAATTGATCGACCTCGGCTACCCTCGACGACGCGCTCGTCAGATCATTCTGCTCCAGAGTCGGAGGAAACGCTTAAGCGACACGCCTACCGGCGGTGCGTGTTCCGCCAAGACGTAGCCAAAATGAAGATTGATGCCGGGCAATTCAAAGACCTCGAAGCATGCAAGCGGGGCAGTTCGGTACGAGCCGGCCGCGTGACACGCTCGTCGTCTGACCATCAAGCTCGGCGATCAGCATGTTGACGTCCTTGCTGACTTAGTCACCGCGTAGGCTGTGGCCGCTCTTTCTCTCGAGCCGTTCGACTTGGCGTTTGGGTGGAGACTGAGTTGCAAAACTCGACCGGTTGTCTCGCCAGCACACGACGAGGCGAGATGCCGTGCGATCGGGGTCCCGAAAGTGCCGACAACACCAATGAAAGCATTGCCAGTTCTACTCCCGGTTCGACCTGGACCGGTGTCCCATTCGGCTCGGTCCCGACCATCCCGTAGCCTTAGTCGGCGCCGCCTTGCTCTAAAACCACAAGCTTTGTGCTGGGGAAAGACGCTCTGACGCCCCGGCGATGGAGCAGATTGCGAACCATGAAAAACTTCGGGCAACCAAACTCTAAAAAATGCATATCGCCCGGATTTCGTGTTTTCCGATTGCGCATGGATCGCCGATGGGCGGGAGCGCCTTACACAAGCGGGGAGGGCGGCCCGTCGGGTTCACGACACTGCTCCAATAAATTCTCATATTTCGAAATCTAAATGTTCGCAAACTGACATTTTGTAGTGCCAAAAGGCTCGAGAGGCCTATCATTTAGCCATGGCTGAACGCTGCCCGGTTAATGTGCGGTGCGGAATGCGCGGATCGTACGCTGCCCCAGCTTCGGGAACTAGGCGTCTGCCGGCGGTTGGAAGCGGTCATCTTAGCGACGCCGGATCGCGCACGGATCGCCTGGGAGCGCACGCGCTGCCCAAGATCAAAAGCGCAAAAAGCGCGTTTCATATGAATCAGAGGAATTCCCATGGCTAAAATGTTTGCACTGCTTTCAGCGATCGCGATCACCGCAACTGCGATTTCCACGGCGCACGCGGGTCCAACGCTTGACAACATCAGATCGAAAAAGGTGATCACCATTGGTTATCGCGAGGCCTCGATTCCCTTTTCCTATCTCGGCGCTGATCAGAAGCCTGTTGGTTTTTCGCTCGACCTGTGCGCGCACGTCGTCGATCGTCTGAAAGTTGATCTTGGTACTCCGGACATTCAGACAAAGCTGACGCCCGTCAACTCGTCCAACCGGATTCCACTTATCCAGAACGGCACGATCGACATCGAGTGCGGCGGCACCGCCAGCAGTAAGCAGCGTCTAGAACAGGTCTCATTCAGTGTTGCCACCTTCGCCAGTCAAACGGCCTGGCTCGCAAAGGTGTCGAGCGGGCTCAAGACGCCGAAAGATCTGAAAGGGAAGACCGTTGTCGTAACTCAGGGTTCCGATGCTCTCGGCATTGCCAAAGGCATTTCGCAGCAGGACGATCTCAACCTGACCATCGCGCAAGCCAAAGACCATGCGGAATCATTGTTGCTACTCACGACCGGTCGTGTGGCAGCGTGGGTGGAAGCTGACATTCTCTTGGCCGGCATGAAGGCGGATTATGCGAAACCGGCCGACCTCATCTTTCTAAATGCTAACTATGGTACCATTTATTATTATGGCCTGATGTTCTCGAAGGATGATCCCGACTTCAAAAAGTTAGTCGACGACGTTCTCTCCAAACTCATGGCTTCCGGCGAGTTCACCAAAATCTACGACAAATGGTTCGTGGCTGCGATTCCGCCGAAAAACATCAATCTGAACTTCCCAATGACCGATGCGCTCAAGGAGCGCGTCGCACACCCCAGTGATGTGGTCAATTACTGAGCTTGACCGCGGCGAGCCGAAGCCGCCGCGGCGATAGGACGTCAACGTCAGACCTATCAGCATGGTCCAATGCTGGTTGTCGAATGCGAACGCAAGCAACTGTCGTCACCTAAAGGGAGCGCGAAATGACAAGCGGAGCGGCTGACTGGAAGTCGATGACAGACGTGGATCGACAAATCGCACAATGGGTCGAGCAGACGCCATTTGTCGACACCCATGAACACCTGATCGAGGAAAGTCAGCGCCTTTCCGGAGCGATCCATCAACGAACATTGCCATGCAACGACTGGGCCTATCTGTTCAGATCCTATGCTGCCGAGGATCTGGTAGTTGCAGGCCTGCCAGCGAGCGACCTTCGAGGGTTTCTCGGGCCGGACCTTACGAGCGAAGAAAAATATCGATTGATCGCGCCCTATTGGGAAAGGATCCGCCACACCGGCTACGCCCAGGCGCTGCGCCATACGTTTCGTGGCGTTTACGGTGAAGAGGACCTGACGGATGAAAGCCTCCCCCGCATCGCCGAGAAATACCATCAAACCGTACAGCCGGGTTTCTACGCACGGATTCTGGAGCTGGCAAACATCAAAGGCTGTCACGTCAATTCGCTCCAGCGTATCTTTATGGAGACCGAGCAGCCAGGACTGCTCGACCACGACATAAGCATTCTTCAAATGTGCCGATGTAGTGCTGCTGATTTTGCGTGGGTGGAAGCCGAAACGGGCAGGCGCCCGACCACGCTCGATGAATGGCTCGATGTTATTGACTTTTATTTTGCAACATACGGCGCCAAAGCCGTGGCCGTAAAATCGCAAATCGCCTATTCGCGCGCCCTCGATTTCGAGCCGGTCACCAAGGCGCATGCCGCAAGACTATTCCCCCACCATGCCGACAGGGTAGGCGCTTTGCACGCTCTGGGTCCTGAGGACCTCAAGGCGCTGCAAGACTATCTATTCCGCTATTGCGTCGGCAAGGCTGGCGAGTACGGCTTGCCTGTCAAACTCCACACCGGCGTTTTGGCTGGCTACGGCGTGATGCAACTCGCCCGTACTCGCAGCAATGCCGCAGATGTCTGCCGTCTGCTGCAGGATTTTCCTGAAACCCGATTCGTGCTCATGCATATTGGCTACCCATACGAGCACGAGTTTATCGCGCTGGCCAAACATTATCCTAATGCGGCGATCGACATGTGCTGGGCATGGATCATCAATCCGGTGGCGGGCGTTCGTTTCTTGAAGGAGTTCTTGATGGCGGTTCCGTCCAACAAGATCTTCACCTTCGGCGGCGACTATGTCGCTGTCGAGCCAATTTATGGCCATGCGTGCGTTGCGCGCCGTGGAATCGCACAAGCCATCTCGCAATTGGTCGCCGAAGGCTGGATCGCGCTCGAGGACACCCGTGGCCTCATTGACCGGATCATGCGCGGCAACGCGCTTCAGTTCTTTCAGAATGCGCATCGGGAGGATACCACGCAGCGGTGAGCGGCGGCCAACCGCTTTGAAAAAGCTTGTCGACGTGCATGAACGTCAATGATCGAAGGTGATTGGTGCACCCGGATATCGAGCATGATCAACTGGCCTGTGCCACTCTCTCGTGATTGGCGTGTCAATGCGCGGCTAATTGGGCGAGTAAAGAGGGCGGAGCCGACACTCATCGATCATGCGCGGCGACCAATTGAAGCGCTGCCGCTCGACTTCAAAGTGCCACGACCCGGCGATCGTTAATCGATGGCGAATCCGTCAACCGCGAACTTGGCCTGGCTCATTTCTGGCGAAGTGGGTGCAGCAGTGCCCGAAAGGAGTCGCAGTGCACCGTGCGAACGGCATCGGGGAAGTCCTGCATGTGCATAGAAATCAGTTCGAGCTCGAGCGGAAATGGGGCTCGAATAGCCGAGACGATCGAAACGCGGGCGTGTTTTGACGAGTGCCCGCCGAAAGCCGGTAGTTTCCCGAGCTTGATCGATCAAGGGAGCGCTGAACATCTTCTATATCCTCATGCCTTTGGGCGCTTCTCGTCGCCCGCGCGTGGATCTGTCGGAGAATTTCATCTTAGGCTTGGAGCTGGTATGCAATGCGATATGATCGGATAGACGCTCGCATCCTCGAACTCGTGCAGAAGAACAATCGCCTGACCTCCGAGGTGATCGGCGAAATAGCGGGGCTTTCTGCTACAGCGTGCCAACGCCGCTTGAAGAGGCTGCGCTCGGAAGGCATCATTGAGGCGGATATCTCGATCGTTTCGCCGAAGGCCATTGGTAGACCCATCCAAATGCTTGTACTGGTGACTATGGAGCGGGAGCGTTCTGATATCATTGACAGGTTCAAGAAGGCCATCAAGTCTTCAGTCGAAGTCGTCAATGGCTTCTACGTCACCGGTGATGCTGACTTTATCCTATACGTTACCGCACGTACCATGGAGGACTACGAGCAATTCACCAGACGGTTCTTTTACGAGATGCCGGACATCAAATGCTTCAAGACGCTGGTCGTCTTGGATCGGGTAAAGGCTGGCTTCGCTGTTCCCGTTGAGGTGCCTCCCTGTGATACACTAACCAATCGTTGATCTGGTATCTCGACCAGCAGATCCACTAGGTGCTGCGCACTGAAGTGCGCCGGCCATTCTCTAGTCAACTGACTTATACTTGAGTGAAGCCGGAGCCTGACGCAGGCGCATCTGTTGTTCCAGCTGGTCAGCCGGCGTCATGAAACCGGCGCAATGCTGATCGCGTGAACCGCAGCGTTGACGAATCCGGCACCATGTCCACTGATCCGAGGTCGTCATTTGCATTCGGGTGATCCTGAAGCAGCTGTTGCACCACGGCTACGCGCTGATTGTCCGCGGCGACAGCGACCGGCTCTGCGCCAAACCAAAGAACAGCCTCATCGGGAGCCCGCCGCTGATGATCATCCGGTCGGCTCCGCCTCCTCCGTCACCTCGCCGGCGGTTCGGCTACCGTCGGCTGTTCATTCTGCTGCGACGAGAGGGCGAGCCATCAGGGCTCAACCGCATTCACCGGATCTATCGGGAAGAAGGACTGACAGTCCGCAAGCGGCGGGCTCGCCGCAAGGCCTTGGGGTGCCGGGCGCCGATCCTGGTGGAGGCGAAGCCGAATGCGCGCTGGTCGCTGGACTTCGTCCACGACCAGTTCGCCGACGGGCTCGCTTCCGCATCCTCAACATCGTCGACGATGTCACCAAGGAATGTCTGGGCGCCATTCCTGACACATCGATCTCGGGCCGGCGTGTGGCGCGGGAACTGACGACGGTTGTCGCGCGGCGCGGCAAACCCGGCCTGATCGTCTCCGATCACCGAACTCACCTGTAACGCCATGCTGGCCTGGTGCAAGGAAACCGGCATCGACTGGCACTTCATCGCACCGGGCAAACCAATGCAGAACGGCTTCGTCGAGAGCTTTAACGGCCGGATGCGCGACGAGCTCCTGAACGAGACGCTGTTCTTCGGTCTCGACGATGCCAGGGCCAAACTCGCGGCATGGGTCGCCGACTACAATGGCGAACGCCCCCATTCCTCGCTGCAATACCTCACGCCCGCGGCCTACGCCGCCTCTCTCACCGCAACGGGCGCTCGCTGCGCAACCCCGACCAGCTCCGCCGATCGCCCGTTGCTTCCACCGCGCCGCAAGGCGTACAACCCCCCGAGACTCTAACTGCCGCTGGATGAAAAATTCAGGGGCAGGTCAATCATAGCGCGGCGCCAAGGTCCTGCGTTGGGGTTGCGTGGGGCTTTCCTCATTTCGGAGGAGGGCGAACACCATGATGCTTTGCAATGTTCCTGGTCTTTTTGGCGGTCTTCTTTATTGCCGACTTTTTGGCCTTCTTTGCTTTCTTGGCTTTCTTCGCCAATGCCAACTCCTGATTAAGATTTGAAGCAGCTCAAAGACCTTTGCCACCAACTACGTGGCTCACTTTCAAGTCGATATTCATAGCCCTCGCGCGCGATCAGGTGTCTGAGCAAGCGGTGGCAGAACGGCACGTAAAGTCTGTTTCCATTCCGAATTTCAGGATCGCTATAAGTGGCATCCAGCGCAGCATTATAGGCGAGAGCGTCTAACGCTCGCATAGGCATAGGCTCTTCGCCAGCGATCGTCTGAAGCTTAGACCTCCATCTCGCCGCCTCTGGCGTAGGTTCAAGCTCAATTTCTGCAAGAATCTCTTGATACTTGCGCCGCAGAAACTCGTGGGTTCGTGCTTTCGAGCCGAAATCGAACGTAAGCTGCGAGGTGGCGAAAACCAAAACGCCGAATTCAAGCCAAAGCTCCCTGAAATGAAAGAGCTCCGAGACTTTTCCTGCGACGCCGGCTCCGAAGACGATGACTAGAAAGTTCAGTATGCGATTGAGAGTGTCATAATATTCGCGACGCGAAGCGTGGTAGATCGAGTTCCGTAGCGCATCAAATTTCGGGGCACTGATTTCCTCGACCATGCTCGCGGCTCAATCCCGCTTTGGCGGCGGGCTTGGCGAAGGCACGGACGGAGCAGGGCGAACCGGCGCATGAACGTCAGGACTTGGCCGCGATGGGGAAGGAGATGGCCTGCTTGGAGCTGGCGCAACTCCCTGGTGCCTGGTGCCTTCGTTTTCTTTGTTCATTCCACTAGCCCTTTCTCTATCCCGAACGCTCAGCTGGTGAGACAAAAATGATCATCGCAAATAGCAAGTAGACTTCTGCTTACTGAATCTCGTGGGATGCAGATGTGCCCGCGCTTCATTGCCTAAGCAGGAGGTGACACGGGCTCAATAGCGCGGCGTGCGATGGCCAGTGGCGCCGGTGTAGGGGTTGACGTTGCCGCTGGTGCCGTAGTTGTCGCGCTGGGTGCCGTTGGGGTTCGTCGCTTGGTAGGGCTGCACGTACGTGCCATTGCTGCGCGTATAGCCCGACACACCATGGCTGTTTGGATTTGAACCGGTGCCGCCGAGGTACTGCGCTTGGGCGGCTGTGGTTGCCAGCAGCAAGGCCGTGGCAAGTACGATCTGCTTCATTTTGAGTCCCTGGATTTTATTGACGCCGCCATAGAGCATGACAGGGTCCTGTGATGCAACTGGGGGTTATTACGGGGGCGCCGCGCCACTACTAAGGTAAGGGGTGCTGGAAAGCGGTATTCAGAGCTTGGCCTTCGATCCGGCCGCCCTGCCAAGGCCTGCGGGTCATGCAGAGGCAAGGAAAAGGCTGCGGACGCGAAAAATCTGGGCTGATCTCCTCCTCCAAATTATCGTCTGCAGCAATTTGGCAAAAAATCTACTTGAGCGCCGTTTCGATCAGGTTGGCTAGTCGGGCCGCGGCAAGTGCAGCCCTCGCGCGGGCCAGGTTTTTGGCGCTCGTCTCATAGTCGCGTGTCAGAAGGACAGGATTCTTTCCAGTGCTGATCGGCGGAGCGTAGGCGTATTGCTTGGCGAGGTCCGCGCTTTCCTGAGCCCAGACGGCGGGATCGTCAATCTGCGCCTCAACCTGGTTGACACCGACGCTCGATAGCCCGTCCTTATCGTCGGCGTCGAAAATGGCGCCATGGGGCGAGGAGTAACCGCCGAAGATCGCGTCCCAGTAGGCGTGCAGCGCCATGCTGGATCCACTCGCCGGTATCACAGATTCCGCATTGCCGCCGGAATCTCCGTCGGGGATCTCATGCGTGTAGCGGGCGCTCGCGTGCAACGGCTGATGGGCATCGCCGACGAGATGAAGGATCCAGACAAGGTCATATGAGCGCACATCGTCGGGTGCGCCCGAGGACGCCGGCAGCGCAGCGATCATCAGCTTGAGCTGGGTGACGAAATCGACTGGGGCCGCGGCGGCCAATGGCGTGCCGTCGGGTGTGAAGTCGATGTCCTTGAAATGCCAATAGGCATGTTGGTTGTGATCCGAGTAGCCGATGTTCTGGCCGGCCGTTGGGCTGGTGACCGCATCGCGCGTATAGCCGTACTCCTTGGTCTTGATGTCGTCAGCCCAAGTCGCGGCATGGATGAAAGCGTACATCTTCGCCGTTTTATCGTCGGCGGTGCCGGAGGTCCACTTCGCATAATCCTTGTTGAGCTTCAGCAAGGCGTCGGCCTTGTCGCGGACAGGATCGGAGAGGCGCTTATACGCCAAATAAGCGATCTGCATGTGCCCTTCGTCCCACCACGCGCGGGCCGGGGATGCCGCGACGCCGAGAGCCAAGGCCAGAACGCTGTTCAAAACCATGCGGCGCATAGGTGGGTCTCCAGCTCGTTGTTACCTGAGGTTGCACCAACTCGGGTAAGTTTACCAGTGCTCTGTGACGCGCCGATGGATGCGTACCTATGGATAGGGACCTGGTGAAGAAGGCTCCGTAATGTCGACGCCGGGCGGGACGCAGAGGTACCGCTCGTTGTCAGGTGGGCGATGTCCAATGGCGAATCGCGCCCAGTGTGGAGCGTGCACAGGAAGTGCGATATGCGAGCCAACTTCGCCCCGCTGCGTTCCAAGGCGGCAAAGATTGAGCTAGCACAGCCCGCAGAAGCATTCATGCCGATATCAACTCTGATTTTCCGCACTGCGATTCAGTTCACGATTAATGCGATCCTTGGCCCGACGGATTGCAAGAAGCTGCAATCGCGTTCGGGTTTTGCCGCTGATCGTCTTGCCGCCCATCTCGAAACTGTAGCGCCATTCGCCTGCCGACGCTTCTCGAATGCTGAACTGCACGCCTCTGTGTTGCATCGTTCTTTCAGCCTCATCACCGCCGTTTGCGCCAGTTCGTTACCGCGTCGGCCCGGGTGCAGATTGATCTTGATTCCTCGAGCATAATGACGCTGACCCACCTGTAAGAGAGCCGCCGATCCTGATGGGACCGGCGGCCAAGTCAAGGGAGGAAACGCCCGTAAGGGCAGCGGTAGCGAGACTACCGCAAGGCACCGCCAAGCTCTTGGCGGATCTCAAGAAAGCATCTTTGCGTTTAGGCCAGAGGGTGTTTTCCGCCTATTGACCCAATGCAGCTGATGCGAAGAGAACTACGCGTTGCGGGCTTGAAGTAATTCAATGGAGGCGGCACTAAAAGAAAAAATTGAGTACGCAGCGTACAAAGCGAGCTGTTTCCTGCTGTCTGTTACAATCTTGATCAGGCCGGAGCTCTCGCGCACCACGTTGCGCTGAGCTGGAGTCGCGCCGCAGCTTGTCATTTCCGTCTGCGGACAAGATTGCCAGGAGCGCGAGGACGTCTCAGCTTCACGATTGGAAACTCTCCGCCAATCGCAAGAAGTTCATAAGGAGCGAGTGACCTTGCTCAGTAAGGACCGACTCCGGGTGAAATTGTACGCCGTAGGTAGGTTGATGCCGATGTGTCAAGGCCATGATCTCGCCTTCATCTGAATGGGCCGTCGCCATGAGATCAGGTGCATCTGACAGATCGAGTTCGACCGCAAGAGAATGGTAGCGCCCGACCCAAAGTGGTGACGGAAGTGCCAAAAACAACCCACGACCGTCATGCGTTATGCGTGATGCGCGGCCGTGCATGGGGCGACGTGCACGCACCACGCGCCCGCCGAAAACGCTTCCGATACACTGGTGCCCAAGACAGATGCCAAGAATCGGGATGCGACCCGAAAGCTCGCGGACAACGGCAGTGGATATACCAGCCTCCATCGGCGTGCAGGGTCCGGGAGATATGACGATTGCACGCGGCTGCAGCCCAACAAGATCGGTCACGCCGATCGCGTCATTGCGAACGACTTTCGTCTCTGCACCAATCTTGCGGAAATAGCGCGCAATGTTAAACACGAAGGAATCGTAATTATCGATGATGACAATCAAGATGCACCAGATGGATCGGACCCAAAGGCCTCAAACAGCCGTTTTGCCTTGGTAAGTGTCTCCTCATACTCGGCTTCAGGATTCGACATCGCTGTTATTCCGCCGCCTGCGTGAAATACAGCCAGATCACCCTCGATCACGACGGTGCGGATCGCAATGTTCGTGTCCATGTGTCCATTGAATCCGATGAAGCCGATGGCCCCGCAATAGATCTCTCGCGTCACTTTTTCGATGTCCGCAATGATCTGCATTGCTCGCACCTTTGGAACGCCAGTGACGGAACCGCCGGGAAAGCAGGCGCGAAGTAGACTGACGGCATCTTGATCTGCGGCAAGTGCGCCGCTGACTGCCGACACGAGATGGTGCACTGAGGCGTAGGTCTCGAGATTGCATAGGGCTGAAACGTCGACCGAATTGTCTGTACAAACGCGTGACAGATCGTTGCGCAGCAGGTCGACGACCATAATGTTCTCGGCGCGATTCTTTTCGGAGGCAAGGAGGAGTTCAGCGCGGCGCACATCTTCCGAACAATCAGCTGAGCGCGCGATTGTGCCCTTGATCGGGCGTGTTTCGACCTGGCGTCCGTCAAGTCTCAGAAATCGCTCAGGAGAGCTCGAGGCGATCGTCAGCCTGTCATAACGCAGGAGGGCTGCAAACGGGGCTGGGTTTAATGAACGGAGCTGGCAATAAAAGGTGAGCGGATCGAACAGGGGCGACAATTTGGCACCGAACCGTTGCGCGATGTTCGCCTGGAATATATCTCCAGCCAGGATCAAATCGATGACCCGCTGGACCGCCGCCATGAAGCCTTCACGGCTAAAGTTCGAATGCCATCGCCCCGCGGTGCCAGGGATTATGATCCGCGCTGGCCTTGGCCTGGCAAGCAGTGCTGCAAACTCGTCGGCGCGACGACGCGCGTGTTCGGCTCGTCGCGTGGAGTCCTGCTCCGGCCATCCGGTCGAGACAATCCAGCACCTATGGTTTCGATGATCGAAGCTGACCACCACATCGTAAAAATGCAGTATTGACTGGGGCACTCCGAGACCAAGATCCGACGGCGATGGCAGCCGCTCCAGTGTGCGGTTGAGATCGTAAGCAAGGAAGCCTGCTGCGCCGCCCTGGAATGGGGGTAGATCGGAGCAATGGTCTTGTTTGTATCTGGCAAGGAGGTCGCGGAGGGCTTGCCAGGGGGCGCCTATGAGAGCCTTTCCATTCCAACTTGCCTGTCCGTCGGCGACCAAATAGGTGCCGAACGGCTCGCAGGTCAAATATGAGTAACGTCCAAGCAACTCATGCTCTGCCGCGCTATCGAGAAAGGTAAGCTGCGGCTGCTGCGCAACGCATCGCAAGGCCGTGACAGGCTCGATCCACGGCAGCTCGCGGACGTGCATAGGCTTTCCGCTACTGGCGACCGGCAGTTGCCCGCGCCTGCAGCTGATCATTAAGCTACTCGCGGCCAACTGGTCCATGGCTCCGAGCGACCTGCCTTAGCCCCCTTGTTCCAGCGAAATGCACATCTGTTGACAGCTCGTAGTCAGCTGCAAACCTTAGCTCCCGGAGTGGCCTGACGCGCTGGATCGCTTCTCGATAAAGATTGTGCGTTTTGTACGCAGCGAGGTCCGCCTCACTGTCGAATTCACCATACACCACGACATCGATGTCGTTGCCAAGTTGATCGCTCTTGCGGTTGCGGGCAATCTCGAGCCGGCGTGCACATGGAATCGAGGTGAGAACCGAGAGACCTTCGATGATTTGGTCCATATCGGCTCTATCCTTCGCTGTGAAGAAGACGATGTGACGGATCATGGTGACCGTAAACGTGACGCCGCAACTTGGCCGCGTTCTTATATCGGGATGTAGCTCGACGCAATGCTGGACAGTCCCGCCATCCGAGCGGCCCGAAATTGCACGATGCCGCGACGTTGCAGTACGAATTCGTACAATTTGCTTGAGCGGATGTGAGAGTTGTCCGTTTCCCGATGGTCCGAATGTGGCGCACAAAAGGTTAAGGCGTGATCGACGTGGCGTGCTCTGATCGCTTTTAAAAGCCCTGCCTACGACAAAAAATTCGGGATCTTACCGGGCTTGTCTTCTTCGATTGGGGGCAATGCTTGCCAGACGACTGAAGTCGGCGTGTTATTTGGCGATCACAGTGATCGATGAAGCGAAATCGGCCCACCGGTTCGTACCTCGGTAGACACTCCCCGCGCGCAAGTCCAAACGCGAAGATTGCCCTGATCGCAGCTGATAAGCGTCGAGGCTACTTTCCGGCAAGGCGATTTAGCGTGCTATTTCAATGCGAAGAATCAAGCGAAGTCAGTCACCAATCGTACAGCTTCCGTTCGAAGCGTACCGTTCTGTATCGATTAGGATACATCCTGCCGCAGCTGAACGCGGCTGTCCGATCCGGACCGTATTTGTGCGCCGATAGCAATCTTAACCTGTCACAAGGCACAAAGCGCAACTCTGGGAAGCGGCAGTCATCCGCGGCGACCTTCTAGCATTCAACACAACATTGGCATCCCGTAGCCGTTTTAAGTTTGGAGCGATGAGCCGTGATCGCGACAGGTATCTTGCATGAATTGTGCAGCTATCTGGCATGAATTGTGGATACACGGCCCGTTTGAATTGCTGAGCAGCGTTTGCCTCGAACCGGGAGGCGAGGGCACTGAGCGTCAATCATTCTCGCAAGAGCAAGGCGGTTCCGTCGGCTGGAGCCGGTTTTGCGCCGTTACTGCATATAATGGAGGTTGGTGCGTACAATGCTGGGCAAGAGGACAAGCTTGATGAGCCAGCAGCAGGTAGTGGTGACAGGTACAGGCGCCGGCGTCGGAAAAACGGTGTTCTGCGCAGGACTCGTCGGTCTCCTCGGGGCGAAATACTGGAAACCAATTCAAGCTGGCCTTGAAGGAGAAACGGACACCGAGCGCGTCGCTCGGCTTGCCAATCTTGCGTCGGATCGCATCGTGCCTGAGCGTTACCGACTGCAGACGGCCGCTTGGCCCCACTGTTCCGTGGAGACTGACGAGGTTCACATCAGCGCGGACTCGCTTGATGTGCCCGACACTGGAGGACAGCCGCTCGTGATCGAGGGGACCGGCGGGCTCATGGAGCCGCTCAATTGCGGCTCGCTCTATATTGATGTCTTGGAGAAATGGCGCCTTCCTGTCGTGCTCTGCGCGAGCACAACTTTGGGCGCGATCAATTGTTCACTGCTGTCCATAGACGCGCTCCGGCGACGCCAGATCGACATTCTTGGAATCGCTTTCGTTGGCGAAAAGAATTCGGATGCTGTGAGAGCAATTTGCGAAATCGGACGGGTGCGGTGGTTAGGGCGATTGCCCTGGATTGCGCCTCTGTCGGCAGACACGCTGCAAGCCGCATTCAAAGCATCCTTTTGGCCGGATGATTTCAAGCCATGACGCTAAAGAAGAAGGCGTTAAGGGGGTGATCAGGCAAAGGTCGGAATCGAGACACATCTTGCTAGGGGCACGTGACCTAATGCATCAGGTATAGGTCTCGAGCCGAATGTCTAAGGTCACGCTGACGGCTAGCATCGGGTCGGCTTTCGGTTGAAGCCGTGAAGGGTTTTGGCGATCTCCCGGACTTTATCCAATCGTGCCTTTGCGACTTCCATCGCTCCGAGCACTCCGCCAGGGAGAGACGGTTAAGGGCTCTCAAAGCTCTATTGAACGGATGCGAAGATCCCGGCGGTCTTGCCGCGTTTGACGCGCTCGCTTCCCAGAGGTTGCCCTCCCCGCGGGAGGCGGCCCGCTCGAAGCTCGCAGGCGGCTTTGCAGAAGGCAGCTTGACCCTGGTCGACGTCCACTCACGTGGTGGCGGATTGTTGCGCTTGCGCTACCACTTCGACCCCGAGCAGGGTTGCTTCGTGATTGGCATCGAGACAACCGGCGCCTGGTCGAACGGCGACAGCATCAGCGAGATCGGTGCCGTGAAGGTCCGCAATCATGAGGCCGTCGGCCGCTGCGGGCGACGTCACTCGGTCTCGTGCGTGCGGCGCGATTTGTACCGGCAATGCTCAGCGCATTTATAGATTCCCGATCGGGAAAATAAGCCCCGTGACCAGTCCTGATGGTGGATGGATTTACCGCTCAGTAAAATTTTGGCCCTGGCCAACTGGTTCCCACTTAGATTTTCCCGCTCGGGAAATACGCATTGAAAAGCTTGGCTTGCTTGCGAGATATTCCCGCTTGGAAATTGATATGGCTATCACAACAGCATCGGAACTGGGCGAAGCCATTAGGAACCGACGCAGATCGCTTGGGCTACGGCAACAGGACCTAGCGCTCGCGGCGAACGTCGGCGTGCGGTTTATCGTCGACATCGAGAACGGCAAGGAACAAGGAAACCAGTCAAGTGGGGGCTCGTCCTTCGGCTGCTCAGCTGAAGAACATTGCACGGCTGGTGCGCGGGCCTATCGCGTCGTTCATTCCCCTCAATCGAACGCTCAACCCCAAGGGCTCAGAGTCGACACTTGATCGAACCATCGATCAATGCCTGCCTTATTTGTTCGGCCCGTTCCTTGGACAGCTTCTCGGCCAAGCTATGATCCTTTAAAAGAGCCGGCCCCTTGCGTTCTCGATCGTAAACCATCCAGCCAGCGGTCCCCATTCGAACGAGGAACCTGGGCTGTTGCGGTGGTAATTCCCGGTTCAATACTTCCTCCTTTATTGGCCTGCCACCTGCAAATCTCTGTTCCAGGGAAAAACGATACTCGTGTCAAGAAAACACGATCCGCGCTTTATTCCAGAACCGGGACACTGAAATTCCCCGCAACGAACGTACTGCACGGCCCGTGCCAGTGGCCGAGTCATCTTTCGAAAGCGCGTCCGTGGCATCCGAATCGATGCGGTGGGCATGCAAACACTCGCAAAATTGATCACCTCGTCCGATTCCAGCCAGCCCAACTCCGGTCGCCGTCGCTATGCTAGGTCGACAGAGGCGGCCCGGTGTTGACCGGATCGGCACGGAAGGTTTGCACGATCAGCTAGGCGAGGATTATCGCTCCGATCCTCAACTTAGATCGGCAGGAGGTTTGAAACGCCTTGCCCGTTGGCGTCAGCGAGCCTTGGTATGACTTGTATCGACATCAAGTGCGCGTGAGATGTGAGGCCGTTCACACGTGATGATCGAGAGATGACCTAGATGGACCTAGCAGCTCCGGTCTCGGACACCATGATGTCATTATTCAGTGGCGAAAGCTGGTCGGGAACAGCCATAGCGTCGGGGCTCGGCGTTCTCATTGTCGTAGCGCTTGTCTTTGCGCTCGTTCGTTATTTGGAGTGGTCCTCGAACACTAATCTGACGGAATTCATCAACCAGACCGAGGTCGCGGCGGCTACCTCAACTCCGATCCTACCGCTCAACCGACAAACGGCTTGCGAGCACGGCAAGAAGTCGCCTTGGGTACTTTCCGTACCTCTCGAATGAAGCCGTCGAAGCGACCTGCGCCAATCAACCGTCAAGAAGGCACGTCTTCGGGCTCAAATACAGCGTGCCGGCGGCACGATTGCCTATCCGCGGACGACTAAAGGCCGCAGGATACTATGGAAAGGGAGCCGCGGAACCGGGCTTATCGTCGTGCTGCGTGCGCGGCTCTGATGCTGACGGACGTCGGCGAACTCGGTCGACCGCCCGAGCTGCCAACGAGAAAGTAAGCGGGCTAGCTCGGGACCGCGATTTGCGAAAAGCGCCGCTCGTCCTGAACCGAGCTCCGGGCGATGAGGAGGAGCTCACTCAGCCATATGGGACCAGGCTCCGGATCCGCAATCGAGCGCGCGGCCGGCGCATGCTCCTGCGCTCCGACGAGCGCTGTTGAGTTACAAAGTGGTAGGACGAAGTCCTCGCATGGGTGAGGCTCCGATTGCCCTTGCCATGTTGTGGGGCGGGTGGGCAAATTAATGGCTACTGAATTTTAATCGCGCGGCTTGAATTCCATGAACAGGCTCTACCCGCTAGTTCTGGAGCACCGGCTTCCGAGCCTGGTTCGGTACTGTATCTCGGCGTGCATTATGGTGGTGTGCGCGGTCCTGCAGATCGCGCTTCAGATGGAGACCGGGGCGCCGGGATACTTCCTGCTACTCCCCGGCGTGTTTTTGTCGGGCCTAATTTTTGATCGCGGGTCCGGAATATTCGCGGCGATCATCGCGATCGCCGTGGGCGCCTACGTCACCTACGCGGGCCACTTCGCCATTGATTTCCTTGCACCGAATGCGCTCTTTGTTATCACGGCCGCCGGGACAGCCACCATAGCCGAATTCCAGCGAGCCGAACTCCGGCGGGTCATGCTGGCGGACAAGACGAAGACTGTGCTGCTGCAGGAGATGGCGCACCGGACGAAAAACAATCTTGCTATTCTCGGCGGCATGATCCGGCTTGAGGCAAGGCACGGCGGGCCGGAGGTCGCAGCTGCGCTAGAGGCCACAGCGCGCAGAGTGCAAGTGATGGCCGAGGTCTACGATCATCTCTTGCTGAAGGAGGACTCGCGCTCGGTGAACATGCGCGACTTCCTGAATGACGTTGTCGAAAAGGTCTTCCATTCCTTGGCTCCGTCCGGGCCGGTCGCCTTCCAGGTGGTTTGCGACGATATCGACCTGCCGAACAATCACGCGCTCGCGATAGGCATGATTACGAACGAGCTCGTCACGAACTCACTGAAATACGCCTTTCCCGCCGACAGTCCGGGCCATATCGTGGTCTCGTTATCTAAAGGGGACGGCATCGAGTTGTCGACCTCAGACAATGGCGTCGGCCTCCGAGAGGGAGCGCAGTCGGGCGGGCTGGGCTCCCGAATCGTGCTTCTGCTCACCGAGCAGCTCGAAGGCGAAATCACATACGAACAGCTGAATCCGGGTTTGCTCGTTCGGGTGCGAGCCCATCCTCGGTAGTCTTTGTTGTTGGTTGTTGGCAAATGGTCACCTGAAGCAATCCGGTCGTCGGCGTACTCGGATGCATAGCGAAAACTGTTTGCCGTGCACAGCGGAAACCCAGATGTCGACGGTCGCAAAGCTCGTTGCGCGAAATCAGGCGCTCAGACAGCGCTGACGCTTTTCGATGCCGACGACTTCCCGAAGGACGAGTAGTTCGACCAGAGTCATAGAGTCGTCAATCATCCGCCAACGAAAGGCGCGCGGCTGCGACGACCTCGTTACGCGCATCGGCTTCTCCCTACACGAAGCGGCCACTCTGTGAGTTCGAGCGCCGCGAACGTCCTGCGTGGAGAGGACGATTGACCTCCGGATGCGCTGAAATCGTCCGGCAGCTCCGCGAGCTTCCGGATCAGCTTGGTGTGCACCGAATCTGCCTTTGGGCGGAGTCTCCGGTCCGCGGAAAGGCCACGGCGCCAGAGCCAGAACGGTTCCGCGCGCCTGGGCAGCTTAGGAGCAGCTACCGCCTCGAACACGCCGAATCCTCATCGTAGTAGCGCTCGCCTTTGTGGTCTTCCGCTATTTGGTGGTCCGCGGTCGCGAATTTGGCCGAATTCATGAGCGGACTGATGTGGTCGCGGTTGGCCCTGCTCCGAGCCTGCCGCTCAAGGGCCGGACGGTCTGTGAGCACGACAGGAGGTCGTCTCCGGCGCTTTATCGGTACCGCTCGAATGACGCCGATCGAAATGACCCCGACTGATCCATCGCCGGAGAAGTACGAATCAGGATTGGTTACAATACGCCGGCAGCGCCGCGAGAAAATGGCTGCAGCAGCATCTATGATGCGGCTTCTGGCGTCAGGGCGCGTCGCGCCCGTCACTGGATCCGCGAGCGATGCGAACCGCGCCGATTATTTCAACGGGCCGCTTTGTCCGAAACGAGCGATCCTGTGCCGGAAGCGCAGCAGTCGGTCCATAAAATCCGACGACTCAACTGTTGCTAGGGGCAGTTCTTCACGACGGGGGCAGTTCCAGATAGCGATTGGACAAGGCACAAGCGCGCCCATCCAGGCCGTGCGAGCGCGTCGTCGCTCAGGCGGCGGCCGGCTGCAATGAGTACGGCTTGATCAGAAGCTCAAGAGGAAGCTTCCAAGCTTCGTTGATCCTCCGGATCATATCGATCGAGAGAGCGCGCTTCCGATTCAAAACCTCTGATGCACGCGATCGCGATCCGAGCAGCTCCGCGAGTTCGGCTTGGGTGCGTCCGAGTTCATCGATGGCAAATTGGATAAGCTCGATGGGATCCATGTTACTATCGATCGGCCAGCGTGTCGCCTCGTAGCGGCTGACCAGTGTCGCGAGAAGATCGAGCTTGTCGTCATCCTCCGAACCTTCGACAGCATTCCAAAGCTTCGCGATCTCCGCGAGCGCTGCGGCATGGTCCTCATCGTTCTTGATCAGGCGAATTTCCATGTTGCGTCCTCTAAAACATCGAAACCGTCAAAGCGTCGATTTTGTCGTATTCGGCATGGGTCCCGATGAAATTCACGTAGGCGATTTGTCTTCGGAAATGGATCATCACGATCAGCCGATAGTTACCGCCCGCGATCTCAAACCTTGCACGCTGAGCATTCAAGATCACCGCATGGGGCGCAGCCTGCCGGACCTCATCCATCGCGGGAATTATATACTTGACAGCATTTGAAGCGCTATCTGGCTGAGTTCGATTTTAGGTATAAAAGGATGGCTCTGGGCGTGTCCGACGAGGCTCGCACAACCAAGGTGCTTTGTGGTATTGTTGGAAAGAGGTTGACCTACCGGGACTCGTCTTCGGTCGTGGAAGGCGAATAAAGATGCCCCACAAAGACCTAACGCTACACATGGAGGGCCATCCTGGTCAAAGGGGGAACGTGCTCGCACATGCCCTCGTGGATAAGCTCCGCAAGCTTCTCTCTGCCTTGGCGCAAGCTGAGCGCAAATATCTAGCAGGCTGTTGAAGAACTCAGCCGCGTTCGCAAACGAAGGCTGAGTCGTCGCCATTGTGGATGTAGAAGTGGCCAACGAGCCTGCCCGCGGTGCCGATCATGGCCCATCCGCGACCACAGGACGGATCATTCTCGTCGTGCCCCTCCCACGAGAACTCGGCGCAGGCCGATCCGTCGCGGCTGCCGTAGCGCACGTCCAGGAAGCCCTTCAGAGCCCCAAAGGCGATCTCGCCATCGGACTTGCCGCCGAAGGTGAGATGCGCCTCTCCGACAAGATCGAGGAAGTCGCTGTCCCAGTTGTCCATTTCGACGCTGCGCCAGCGGCCGACAAAGGCCTGGGCAAAGCCGGGCACCTTGGCCATCAACCGGTCTCCGCGATCAGCTTGGGCAGCCGCACCAGATTGTAAGCGGCCGCAGCGAAGGTAAAGGCCCATCCGACACGATCACGCCCACGGAAGCTGGTCTTCTCTTGCCCGACGACCGTCTTGATCCAGCCGAATGCCTCCTCGATCCGCTTGCGGATGCGCTGGCTGACGGCATAGCCGGCCGTGCCGGGTCGTACGCCCGTCGATCGCAGAGCTGCGGCCGCTGGTATTCTGCGCAACATGCGGTGTCACGTTCATCGAGCGCAGCTCGTTGACGAAGTCTTCTGCATCGTAGGCCTTGTCGGCGCCAAGCGTGATCGCTGTCGGCCGATCGGCACGCTGCTCGATCATGTGTAGCGCGGCTACCCGTTCGGCATGCCCGTCGGCCTGCGTCAGGCAGGCGTCGACCAGCAGGCCGTGGCGGTTCTCCATCAGCCCATGCCCGATGAAGCACAGCTTCGTCTCCTTGCCTTTCCCCTTGCGGTACAACCTGGCATCCGGATCGGTTGTCGAAGCATGGGTGTCGTTGGAGCGTTTCTGGCCGTGGAAGTCCGCTTCGGCATTGCGCCCGCCACCTGGCGCCGGTGGCTCGCCGGAGCCGTCCTTCGGTTTGACGCTCTTCATCGAGGCCCAGGCCTCGATCAGCGTGCCGTCGACCGAGAAGTGATCGCTCGACAGAAGCCCCTTCACCCTGGGCTGCGCCAGCACCGCCGCGAGGAACTTGGCCGCGATGTCGCCTTCCAGCAGCCGGTCACGCGGTTCTTCGAGAACACCGAATGGTCCCAGGCTGCATCGTCGACGCCGATGCCGACGAACCAGCGGAACAGCAAATCATATTCCAGCCGCTCCATCAGAAGCCGCTCCGAGCGGATCGAATAAAACGCCTGCAACAGCATCGCCCGCAGCAGCTTCTCCGGCGGAATCGACGGCCGCCCAATCGGCGAATAAAGCGCGGCGAGCTCGCGTTCCAGCACCGCCAGCGCCTCGTTCACGATCGTCCGGATCGCTCGCAGCGGATGATCACGCCGCACCCGTGCTTCCAGATCGACGTAGCTGAACAGCTCGCCCGTTCGATTGTCGTCGCCGCGCACGCACCGTCTCCGAATCTCGTCGGAGCCAATGAATCATGGTCGTCGCTCGCCGGCGAGCGCCTATTTCAACAGCCTGCTAGACGTGTCTCAACGGCGGACAGAGTACGAGATGCTGACCTTGCCGCCACGCTCGACCAGAGAGAACACGGCTTCCTTGCCCGCGCCACCCGTTCGCAGATGCTTGCGCTTGCTGCGGTGCTTGACCGGCACGCCTTTCTTGTCGCCGCGCAATTCTACTCCGATCTTACCCGCCTGGATCAGATCGATTGGGACATGCTGCAACGACGGGATTTCCGCAATGATCCGGACGATCCGTCGAAAAAAGAACGCTACCAGGCCGAAGCTCTTGTCCACAAGCATCTCCTAGTCGACGCCCTGTCGGGGCTCGTCTGCTACAACGACGATGTGCTCAAGTCACTGAATGCGGCATTGGCGCAGCGCAACCGCACCATGACCGTGGTCAAGAAGCCCGATTGGTACTTCTGATGATCAAATTTACGCGTGGCAATCTGCTCGACTCCAAGGCCGAAGCATTGGTCAACACCGTGAACACGGTCGGTGTGATGGGGAAGGGCGTCGCCTTGATGTTTAAGGAAGCTTATCCTGAGAACTTCAAAGCGTACGAGGCGGCCTGCAAGAAGAAGGAAGTCAGGGTCGGCCACATGTTCGTTACCGAGCGCCAAGCATTGATCGGTCCGAAATGGATCATCAATTTCCCTACCAAGCAGCATTGGCGCGGCGCCTCCAAGATGGAGTGGATTGAGAGTGGTCTGAGGGATCTAAAGGGCGTCATCACTGAGAAGAAGATTCGCTCGATTGCTATTCCGCCGCTCGGGAGCGGGAACGGAGGTCTCAATTGGCCGGACGTGCGTCCCAAGATTGAAGCCGCGCTCGGAACACTGAACGACGTCAGCGTGATCGTCTATGAGCCTACGGACCAATACCAGAATGTGTCAAAGCGCGCCGGCGTCGAGAAGCTGACGCCGGCGCGTGCGCTCGTCGCTGAGCTGGTTCGCAGGTATTGGATACTCGGAATCGAATGCTCCTTGCTCGAAATCCAAAAGCTGGCGTACTTCCTGGAGCGCAGCATCGAGAAGCTGGAATTAGAGAACCCGCTCGATCTGCGTTTTCAGGCCGATAAATATGGTCCGTACGCTCCTCGATTGACCCATCTGCTCAACGGTCTCGACGGCAGCTATTTACATTGTGGCAAGCGCATCGGCGATGCCAGTCCATTCGATGTAATCTGGTTCGAGGACGCCAAACGAGACAAAATAGCAGCCTATCTGAGGTCGGGTGATGCAAAGGCGTTCCTGCCCGCACTCGAAGCGACTGCGACGCTGATCGACGGCTTCGAGTCTCCATTGGGTATGGAGCTTCTGGCAACTATCTGCTGGCTCATCCAAAATGACGGCGTTGCCGCGGATCGGGAATCGATCAAGACAGCGCTCAAGACATGGACAGGCGGCGAGGCTTCAGCAGCGCGAAAGCTGAAGCTGTTCGAGGATCGCCTTGTCGATCTTGCCGTTGAACGGCTCGCGACCTTCAACTGATTCGAGCACGCCACCTCAAGTTTCTTACGCTGTTTCCGGATGAGATTGACGATGGTCTTGGCGCTCGCGCCATCGTTCTTGCGGGCCATCTGCTCAATTCCCTCGTTCGGGAATCGCGAAATTCGCTGTGAACGTTTGCCCCCTTGATACCAACAAAACTACCAACAACACGGTCGCCTGCAGCGGGCGCTTCCGCGAACTTTTACCTATGTTTTCAAATGCGCCGGCCAAATTCTCCTGAAAAATCAGGATTCGAATTTGGACATCAAACTATTGTTATTACTCATGTTTTTTACTTGGTGCCCCTGGCCGGCGTCCGCTCACGTGGTGGCGGATTGTTGCGTTTGTGCTACCGCTTCACCGCTTCGACCCCGAGCACGGTTGCTTCGGTGATTGGCATCGAGACAACCGGCACGAATGGCGACCGCATCAGCGAGATCGGTGCCGTGAAGGTCCGCAATCATGAGGTTGTCGCGCTGCGGGAGACGTCACTCGGTCTCGAGAGTACGCCGCGATTTGTCCGGCAATGCTCTGCGCATTTGCGCGGTAGCGGCTCGTGGCGCGACCAGGAACGTTTGAGAATTGGCCTCCGTTGGCGCGCAGGTTCCCGATTGGGAAAAAAAACCGGTGGCCAGCCAGGATGGTGGAATGAATTTACCGCTCAGTAAATTTCGGCTTGGCCAACTGGTTCCCAACCTAGATATTCCCGCTCGGGAAATGGACTATCACAACAACGTCGGAACTGGGCGAACCCATTCGGAACCGACGCGACGCCGATCGCTTGGGTTACGGCAGCAGGACCTAGCGCTCGCGGCGGACGTCGGCGTGCGGTTCATCGTCGACATCGAGAATGGCAAGCAAACCAGTCAAGTGGGGCTCGTCCTTCGGCTGCTCAGCGCGCTCGGCATAACGCTGATTGCCGAGATGAACCCGGCGCCGCCGGCACGGCCGACGGCCGACGATACCGAACCCTTCGACCCAGAACAATTTCACCCATGAAGGACACGCAGAAATTCGGTGGTGCCGGTGAAACTCTCGAAGTGATCTTCGGAGACAAGCTCGTCGGACTGCTGCGCCGTCGCTCAGAAGGGATCCAAGACATCGAGTTCGTGTACGACGACGCATGGACGGCGGATCCGCAGGCGTTTGCGGTTTCTACCCGCATGCCGTTGGCGCAACGGGTCCATGAACCGGGCGTCGTGTACCGGTGGTTTCTGAACCTGCTGCCCGAAGGACGAACCCTCGCCACGGTAGGCACGATCCCCAAGATTCCGGAGGCCGATGTTTTCGCGCTTCTGGGAGAACTGGGAGAGGGTCTTCCCGGCGCGCTCGAGGTGTATCGTCCCGCCGACCGGCGCCCGGCGCAGACCACGTTATCACGTCTGACGGAAGCCGAGTTCGCGAAGCGATCCGCCGACTTCCGGAGAAACCGCTTCTCGTCGGCGAAGAGGGCATCCACATGTCCTTGGCCGGCGCGCAGGACAAACTTCCAATCGTCAGATACCCAGACGGTGGCATCGGCCTCGCGCTCGACGGAGCGCCTATGACGCACATCCTCAAGCCGACCAACAAGTATCTCGACAACGCGGTCGAGAATGAAACCTCCTGCCTTCCGTCTAGCAGCCAACTTCCCGTAGGCGCTGCGCCGAACACTTCTCTCTCGTTTGCCTGCCCTTACCTTTGAACAGGCCCCCTTGAACGAGCGGGGGATCAATGGCGGGCAAAGTTCAAGCTTGATAGAAACGAAGTTCGCCAGTTTTGATTCTGATCCGGCGCGTCGTCAGAGACGCGCGCGTCGTCGGCGCATAAAGTCTGTACAAAATGGACCAAAACGTTAATGCCGACTGACTGCGATTGAGCATTGCTCGCGGTACCTGACTATCGTAAAGGTTGTGCAATGCCCACGGCTATAGATTTGGGCAGTACCTTCCTCTTGTAATGATTGGGGCGCTTCTGGTGAGCCTATTTTATCGCTGGGCATTCGGCCTAGGGTCGCGGCATGCCATGAGCTTCTGTGCCGCAGCAGTTTTGGCCGTCAATGCCATGATACTCGCGGCATCCGGCACGGTCAGCCTTGCCGAGCAAGCCCGCAAAGGCGGCTATGCTGTTGGCTCCGATCGCTGCGGGGCTTTCCCCCGGATTCAGATCGACATGAAGACGAACTTTTGTGCCGGTCTTGTCGTGAGTGAAGAGGACGGCCTCGAGTTTCCCCGTTCAATCGTGCAGATCCCTGGTCGCGACCTGTTCGTAGTCGCTGATATGGGAGGGTGGAATCGTACCAATGGTCGGCTCCTGGTGCTCGATCCGCGAGCGGCCGAGGGCAAGCGCCTCAAGGAGGCGATGACCAACCTTGAATATCCGTTCGGACTGGCGATCGGGCCTGACAGGAAGGTCTATGCGTCGACTGCAGAGATGATCTTCCGCTTCGATCCGCTCGCGGCTGATCCCCGTAGCACGATGGAGGTGGTTGTACAGGGGCTGCCGGGCCGCAAAATCACGTTGCCGGATGGCACAAGGATCGCCGAGAGCAGCCATTCGCTGAAGCATTTCATCTTCGACCGGCTGGGGCGTATCTTCGTCAACATCGGCTCGCACAGCGACGACTGCATTGCAAGGGCGCCGATCACCAAGCCATGTTCGGCGGGCGAGGGGCCGTCGCCGCTTGCATCGATCTGGATGTTTACGCCGCCGGCAGGCGGCATATTCCCGGCGCTCAAGCCCGGCGATGCCAATCCGCCGCGCGAGATCTATGCGCGCGGCCTGCGCAATTCGATGGCGCTCGCCGTCCATCCGCGTTTTCCAGATCCGGGTTATGCCTTCCTCCAGGGCGAAAACGGCCGCGATCTGCAGGACGTCTTCAAGCCGAACGAGGAGATCAACGCGCTTGAGAAGGGCAAGCACTACGGCTGGCCCTATTGCTATGACCTTTCGACCGCAAGCCCGGAATTCACGGCTGTGCTGCAGTCCGGCCCCTACAAGAACCTCTGCAGCAATGCTGCGCTCTACAGGCAACCCTATTCGCTGTTGCCGCCTCATGCTGCGCCGCTCGGCATGCTGTATTATCACGGCAGCAAATTTCCCGAGCTCGAGGGCAAGTTGCTCATCAGCCTTCACGGCTATCGGCCGACCGGCAACCGCCTCCTGATCTACAATGTCGATGACCACGGTTTCCCCAAACTCAGTCCACAGCCGGTTCGCTACCAAGTCAGCTGCGCCTCGGAGCCCACACGTGCGTTTCAGACCGACGACGGTCCGGTCAGGGCGGCGCCCTATGAGGAGTTGATCTCGGGCTGGCACCGCGTCAACGGCACGCGCCCCCGCGGCGCTCCGGTCGGCCTGACGGTTGCCAGCGATGGCGCGATCTGGTTGGTTGAGGACAAGAACCAGACGATCATCCGGATTGATCGCGCCAGCGGCGAGCTTCCGGCGCCGCTGCCGTGCGACATACGCTCCCAGGCCCAGATCGACGAGTTGGTTTCCTTCGTCAAGCAGGACGCGCAGAAGTCCGGCTATCTCACTTCGGTCCGCGTCAACCTCGTCGAAAAGCACTGCGTCGGCTGTCATACCGATTTCGGTCTCAAAGCCGGCCAGAGCGACGCCGAGAAGGATGAGGCCGTACTGCGCTTCATGTTGGGGCAGGACGGCTGGATGTATCCAGGTGACCCAGATTCCGGGAAGTTGCGGATCCGGCTCCGCGGCATCGGGGCCGAGAAGCAGATGCCGCCGGGGGGCGAGGATCTGCCCAAGACCGAGCCCGGCTTTTCGCGGGTTCTCAATTTTGCCGATTATCTGATCGGCAAGATGGTTCCCGGGACCCGCATGCGCATTAAGCAAGGCCGGCCCGAACGCGCCTTCTTCAGCAAGGACGGCAAGGTCTGTGGCGAAATCCCGACCACTAAGGTCGTCGTGGTGACACAAAAGGACGCCACCGGTAAGCCCGGCTACAGCCGCTTCTATCGGCCAGCCGACCCCTTCCTCAATGGCGAATGCAGCGACGGCGATGGCTATTACATCCAGAGCAATTTCCTGGTGCCTCTGTTGTGAAATCCTGCTGACGAGCGGCGCTGCCGCGGCTAGAGAGCCACGGCTCTTTCAGAGCCGCCAGGCAACGCCGGCCGGTGAATATACGTTTGGCATTGAGGGGCCGGCGGCCGACCTCGAAGGCAATCTCTTCGTGGTCAATATCGGCAAGCCGGGCACCATCGGAAAGCTCGCCGATGGCGCTACGCGATCGGAGAAGTTCATCGATTTACCGGAAGGAAGCGTCGGCAATGCGATCCGCATCAATCGTGACGGCAGCATGTTCATTGCCGACTACAAGAAGCACAACATCTTCATGCTCAGGACAGGGAGCCGTGAGCCAGAGGTCTGGTTTCACTCCGATCAAATGAGCCAGCCTAACGATATCACGCTCGCAAGCGATGGCACGATCTATGCCAGCGATCCGAACTGGAAGGGACGCAGTGGCCGGATATGGCGCGTTGCGCGCGCCGCCGATGGATCGGTCGGCGGCGAGGTGATGGCCGCGCCGCGCGCCATGGGCACCACCAACGGCATTGATCTTAGTCCCGATGGCAAGCGGCTCTATGTGAGCGAGTCCAATTCCGGCCAGATCTGGTCTTATGCGGTCAGCGAAGCCGGCCTTACCGATGCGAAGCTGATCAGGACATTTGAGCCCGATACAGTTGATGGCCTGCGCACCGATGTCACCGGTAGGCTCTTCGTTGCCCGCATTCTGCGCGGCGCGATCGCCATCCTGCGGCCAGACGGCGCCGTCGAGCGAGAAGTGACGCTCGGAGCCAAGGAGCCGACGAATCTGGCGTTCGGCGGCAGTGACGGCAAGACCGTCTTCGTCAGCCAGCGGCAGGGCGGCTTCGTCGAGACGTTCCGCACTGATCAGGAAGGCCGCGAGCACTGCCTGCAGCGCGGCCATTGCTAGCCTGAAGAGTTTGGGGGCTATTCGAACGAATATCGTCATCTTCTCGGACGGCGCCGGTTAAGCCGGCGGCATCAATTTCGATGAGGTGCGTACCAGCGTCTGCAAACTGTACCGCGTCTGCCGGGTCGGACCGACACAAGGATCGATCCCACCGAGCAAGTCGCCTTCTACGATCCGCTGCTCGGATCCGCGGCCGCCGACCGCCATCTCGACTTCGGCGGACACGCAAGATCTACAACTTGCTCAGCATGGGGACCGGCCTTAGCATCACTGCCAACGACTGCCATGCCGCGATCATCCGCCACCTACGAAAATTGCGACCGCATCTTCCTGATCGGCTTCGGCCGTGACGCCTATACGGTGCATACTCTCGCCGACGTCATCTCCTATTGCGGCGTTCCACGGCAGCTGCCAGCGAGGTTAAGCCGCGCTCGATGTTGCAGGCTCCCCGCAAGCTCCCAGAGCATCCCGTGAAGGACGTCTATCAGTTCTGCTCGTCCTATGAGCGCTTGTCGGTGCATGTCGAGTTCGCGCAGCATTTGGGTATTTCGGGGTAGGGGCGGCCAATCAGTCTGCACCGAATCCGCAGTGTGCGGCCGACGACATCGAAGCCAAATGGCAGCTCGTGGGATTCCGGGCGGCTGTCCGGGGCGCACGCCATGCGCGTTGCGAGGACGTGGGTCCGGTGTGAGCTGCGGCTAGAGCTTCTCCATGAGATTGGGCCAGATGATCGACGCTTCTGCAAGCCGCGTCAGCATGTCCTCATGCTGAAACGATATCTGATACTCAATAGTGAGGACCGCCGTGAAATCGCACTGGCCAAGAACCAACGTGCCCATCTTTCTGCCGTCATAGGCGGTGTCGCGGTTCAGATGAATATGCGCAATCAAGCCGTCAAGATAGATCCGAAAGATCGGAACGGAGTGTGCCTTGACGTCGCCAAGCTCGGGAATTCGCATGAACTTCCCGAATGGCGACAGGTTCTGCACCGCGCCCAGCGTCGACAGCTGAATTAAATGAACGGCGAAATAGGTGGGGGGTCCAGGATCGCGCGCAACCAGTCTCGAACCGAGATCGGCGAGCTCGTCCGCAGCAAGGGCAACCCCGCCAAACGCCTCGTGCCTGGAGGCCGCGGCCCGCCATAGCAGGCTCAGGAAGAACAGTCGCAAGGCACGGAAGTCGGTTCCGCGCAACTTGCGCAAGCCCAGACCCGTCTCACCGATCGCGTCATGGTCCGGCCCATGCGGTAATTTTTGCAGAGGTCCAAAGCCGCTCCACACCAGCTTCTGCTTACGCAGCTCGCTGATCGCCTCGTTGTCGAAATCGGCCAGTATTGCCTCGCCGTCGGCGGTGACGAGCTCAGTGTCGTACCAACTGCTCCACGACCGCTTTGGCCGGTCCCCATGTGAGGACGTCTCCACAAACGGCGTTCCGGCTACGCCCGGCCGGGTTAGCGCCTTGGGCAAGAGATGGGCCTTTACAAACTTGCCCTGTAGGCCCGTCAGGCGGCAGATGCCGTATTCGCGCTTTCTCGGCAAAGTCCTAAACTCCGCTTGCAGAGCGCTTGCCCCGATCTTCCTTCACGCCGGCGACGTGTGCTTTGGTCGAAACCGGCTTCGCAGATCATGCCCCATGCGCTCGCGCTTACCTAGCCCTCAAGATCGGTCTCGGCCCTCTGGGTAAACAATTCCTCGCGCAAAGCCCTCATGAACGTCTCGCCGGGCTCTCGGCCTCGGGCGAGTCGTCAACTGCGATGTCCTCGTCGTTATCACTTCCCTCTTCCCGGTTCCAAGCAAGGATCGTCTCGATGCTCGCGGGTTCACTACGCTGCGCTGCGTCTGACCGCTATGTCGTTGCGGCGATGCGCCGGTGGCGCACACCGCTTTGGTCTGTCTTGCGGTGGCACCGTTGCCTGGAGGAATCCGCTCAGGCTCGATGTCGCCAACAGCAATACAGCGCTGGATCCTCATCGGTCACGAACTGGCAGCGACCTTCCTGGTCGCATGGATTGCGAGCACGTTGGTCACAAGGCGAATGCCGCTGTGTCGTGCTGCGATCGCACAGAGCAGATACTGCACGGCGAATAGTGCGCCGCCTGCCGCGCATGCGATGCCGGGCGAACCGGTATAGAGGAGTGCGGCCGGCACGAGAGCGACGAGCATGATCGAGATGGCCGCCATGTCACGGTACACAAGGTACAGTCTGTGTGCTTCCACGACGGCGGGATCACGGCTCACCCTCCTGTAGAGCTTGTACCATTTCGCATTCTGCTCCGCCGGATCGGTCGGCAGCACGCCGACGTTGCGCTTGAGCGCGGCCATGTCGATGCGCGCATCGGCAGGCGCATGGCTGCTAAAAACTTCGCTGCCTGGCAGCGGGTCGGCGAGCTTCCAGTAGACCAAACGAGCCTTGGCCTCGTGGGAGAGCAGGCCATTCAGGATCAGCACCGCGACAGGCAGCACCGGCGCTAGGCTCGCGCGCACAGCCGTGAACGTATCGGCTTGCACCAGGCCCGGCGCGATGAACAGAAAGAGCGCGCCGGCGTCGAGCATGGCCAGCATGACGAGCCACTTAATGTTCCCGGCCTTGAGGACCTTAGATCGGCTCGCGGCAGTCATTTCGCGGGCTGTAGCGTATACTCGGTTTCGACCGTGATGCTGCCGATGTAGCCAGAGAAGGTCTTCTGGTTCTCGTTATCGAGATCGTCCAGCGAGTATGTCGGGTTCGAGGCATAGATGTGAACCTTATTGCCGTCGAGTTCGAACGTGATGTCGCCGGCACTGTTCTGAGTAATGATCTGATATCCGGTGTAGTAATGCAGATGGCGGGAGGGCGCCTCGCCAATAACGATGATCTGCGGATCGAGCTTTTCTAGCCAGCTGTCGGGGATCTTGCCCGACTTCCGGCCATGATGCGCCGCGAACACCACGGTGGTCTTCTCCAGCTTGATGCTGTCAGTGATGCTTTCCATAAACTCGGTCTCGAGGTCGCCGAGCCACAGAAAGCTGGCGCCGCCGTTCATGGCGTAGCGGATCACCGCAGACATGTTGTTGTAGCTGATCCCATTCTCGCCATCGGCAAGCGCTTGCTTGAAGTGCGCGTTCGTCGTGTCCGGCCACAGGATATTGATGCCGGCGGAACCTCGCTCATCGTTGCCCTGGTTCATCCAGCGACGCGTACATCCCTTGTAGACGTAGAACGCTTTGCCGTTGTCATCGCGGAGTTTGCAGTAGTGCTTGAAGGACTGCGTCTCGTCGTCCTTGATGACCTTGTTCTTGACCACGTAAAAGTTCAGGATCGGCATCTCGGCGTCGAGCAGCTCGATGCCGCCGAAGTGGTCGTCGTCGGGATGCGTGGAGATAAATCTCGTGATCCCCTTGTCGGCCGATTGCTCCTTCAGTTCCTTGATGATCGTGTCGGCGTTGTCGTCGTTCAGGTCGCAGTCGATGAGCGTGAAGTTGTCGCTCGCGTGCCGGATATAGAACGTGTCGCCGTTTCCGACGGCGAAGCTCTTGATGATGGTCATCGCAGCACCGCCTTCCGGCGGCAATCGGTCCGTGTCGGCTGCGTGTCGCGGCGGCCGTGGCCTGGATGGTCAGATACGTATCGCAAAGCCATGCTCCTGCGTTCGTCCGCCCTTACGGAGCGGCGGTTTTCAACTCTGGAGAAGTCGGAAAAACTCGTGCGAGTGGTCCCGCCTGCTGGTCGGCGATATGGGGTTGCCTAGGAATCGCGCAAGGCCGAAATGTCAAAATGCTCAGCGGCGCCACTGCTCGGGCAACGCCAGCCACCACCACCGACCGCGTACACGAGCCGAGATTGCTATCCTAATGGTGGATAAGCCGGTTGCGGATCGGCGAGTGCGAGCGGGCGTGAGGTCACGAGGCTTCAACAAAGTAGCCAATTGCCTCATGCGGTCCACGTGTCCGTAAGCCACATCCGGCGAGATGAGCTGCGGTCGATGAGGACCGATCACGAGATCGAGGGTGCGGGCATGCAGCTTTATTGCGCTCAAGGCAAATGAGCGAAGAAAAAGTGCGCAAGCTGCCGGATCGAAAGTGCAAAACACCGGCGTTACGGTTTTGACTCTCGGCAATCGAAAATCTCTTGACCGTTCAACAGAATATTCGATAAATCGCGCTACTACTGTAGGTTAAGTCCTAAATTTTAGCGCGGTACTCGATAGGTGTTGCTCGTCAATTTGATGGCAAGCCGCTCGCGAACTGCGGTGCAATGCTTCGAAGGGGCTGGTTACGAGTTCCTAAAATCTAAGGCTATTTCATTCGCTGCGGCTAAGTCCGGTTGACGGTAGGAAATTGACGCGATGACTGTGCGCGAGCAGCTGTTTACATTGTTGCGCAACCTCCGGTGGATTGTTGTTCTCTCGGTGGTGATTTCAATTTTGCTGTACCTGCCAGACCAGATTCAGGAGCTCTACCGGATAGCCGCTGACGACATCGGGTGGATTACGCTCAAGGAATTCGTCGCCCTTGGAGTGATTGCGCTAACGATTTGGGCGGCGGCTTTTCAGCTTACCGCCGCAACTCTGCCTCACATCCCCACGGCTACAGGCCGCTTGGCCTTCTATATAAAAGCTGCTCCCGTTGTGCTCGGAGCGCTGCCGATCATCGCCGCGATGGCAGGTCAGTTCGCCTCACGGCCGGCTGAAAAGATCGGTGAGGTCGAGGAAGTCGGAAGTATCTTCCGCATTCAGGACCAGGCGCTCGCCTTCGAGCGGAACATGCTTATTATCTTCGCGTTTGCTATGTTAATTCTACTCGCCTCGTTTGTCGTCTTCGCTTGGCGGATGGGATCGAAAGGTCGTTCGACTGCGCTCGCGAGCCGGGCGAACATTGCCTATTTCACCCGCTACAGATTTCTCGCGCTCACGATCGGCGTCATCGCCCTGTTGACGACAGGGTTCGTTGTACTTCCGGATCGGCTTGCGCAACTCGTCGGATCGTTCGGCGTGATCGCGTTGTTTACGATGTGCGTGGTTGCTCTCACCACTCACTTTGCGCTACTGACCATCAGGTTCAGTTTCCCATTTATACCAGTTGTCTTTGGGGGCTTATTCCTGGTTGCCTCCTTGCTCGGAAGCGATGGCCACGGCCTGCGCAGTTCGCCGGAAGCAACCGGCCAAGTGCAAGCAAAGCGCATTGCTGCAGTTGAAGCGTTTCGTGAGTGGCTTCTGCAAAAGCCGCGGGTGGCGGAGGCCAAGAGGCTCGGAGAATATCCCGTATTCATTGTGGCTGCCCAAGGCGGCGGCATCTACGCAGCCCACAATGCGGCGCGCTTTCTTGCCAGAATGCAGGATCTCTGTCCGGCATTTCGGCAACATCTGTTTGCGATAAGTGGCGTTTCCGGGGGAAGCGTCGGTTCAGCAGTTTTCGCGGCTGCGCTTCATGCCGACAATGCGCCACTTGATGCGATCGCTTCCGACGCAAAGACGTGCCCGAAGATCGCAGACTTTCTGGCCGGCGTCGGCCGGGCCGACGATATTGATGCTTCTGGACCGGTAGAACAGCGAGTTGCAAGCGTCTTGGAGACCGATTTCCTCTCGCCGTTGATTGCCGGCTTTCTATTTACAGATTTCACCCAGTTGTTTTCTCCGGTCGCTATTCCGAGCTTTGATCGCGCGCGTTTTCTGGAATACACGCTGGAGAATGCTGCAGACAGAATGCTCAAGGCCCAAAAAGGCGCTGGCGATCAGTCCAACCTGCTAAGGGCCGACTTTCAGTCACATTGGACACCATCCAACAATATGCCGGCGCTGCTGTTGAATACGACAGATGCCGGTAGCGGCAAGCGCGTTGTTATCTCTCCCTTCGATATCGACCCGCTTCACGCGAAAGACAAAGACCTCTGTATTCTCTCGAGTCTTGATCGCGCGGGCACCGGGGTCGATCAAGCCGTCAAGAGCCACTCGCTGCGGATCCCGCTGAGCGCTGCGGCGTTTGCGAGCGCGCGGTTTCCATGGGTGACGCCGGCCGCGACAGTGCCCTTGAAGAATGATTGCGTGACCGCCAACTCGCAGGCGCGTCTGGTCGACGGCGGATATGTCGAGAATTCGGGAATAGAGACCGCGCTCGATTTGATCGAGCGACTCAACAGCATCAGGGGCACCTCTGACGCGCCAAAATTCCGGATCTATTTGTTGTCGCTGGTGAGCGGTGAGTTCGGAGATCATGGTTCCTTCATGTTCGGTGAGCTCATGGAGCCGGTGCGCGCGCTCTTGAGCACGCGTATCTCTCGAACCTATGTTGCGCTCAATCATGCCAACAATATCGATCGTGGGCGAACGAGCGATGCAACTTCCAGCGTGCAACGCTTTCCAACGTTCGGCCGCATCGACATAACAGGCTCGTTTTACAACCTTCCGCTTGGTTGGACGTTATCTCAGAAGACCGAGGATATCATCTCGCTAAGCAGCGGTCGCTTTTGGGATTGTGTGCCGAAGGACGACTTCGATCAATCCCGCAAAAAGCAAAGCAACGCAGACTGCTTACAGGTAAAGGTGTTTCATCTCTTGAATGGATCCGTCGCGTCCGCCTTTGAAACGCTCAAGGACGCCAAGCTTGCCCAGGCTGCTTACGCTGACGAGTTGGACAAAGAGTACCAGCCCGCTCAAAGATCAAACCGCAGCCGCTACTTGCCTGTTATGAGAGCAAGTGGCTGCAGGAGCGCGGTTATCAAAAATACCAGGATAAAATTGCTGCCTACGAGCATCGGCTGGCGCAATCGATCAAGGACCATTCGCCGGCTCCCACACCCGTGCCGCCATATCGAAATAGCTATATGGCGTATTTCCAGGCCGAGCAGGTCAAAGCCTTGCTGCAGGAATGGGACCGTATCGAGGAAACCGATCCACGGATCTTGGCCTATATCCTGGGCGCAATTTCCTACGACAGCGCCGATTTTACACGCAGCAGTGAAGACTTCTCTTACAGCGCGATCTCGCAAATGCCACGCAAGTGGCGCGATCGAATAGAAAAGAACAACGCTGACCTGACGGCCGCGAACAAACCGCCCCTCGGTATGGACGCATTGCTCAACCATCCCAAGGAATTGGCTAACTTTGTGCTTGGTTACGCGGCCAACCCGTTCGGAAACTTGCCTGATACGGATGAGGGTTGGCTGTATCGTCCACGAGGCATGTATCAATTAGTGGGACGCGAGCAATATCAGGAAGCGCAGAATCAAATGCAGCAAGTCGGAGATCTGGCTGGGCTTGATCTGCTTGCGCTTCCCGACGCACTGCGTGATGCGAAGATCTCAGCCAAGGTGGCTTTCGCTCACTTTCGATTCCATTCCTATCAAAACCGTACGCTATTCGAGCTGCTTAAGGATCGCTCGAAAGATTGGATCGCTGTACGCTCGTTGCAAACCGACATGGAGCATGGTCCGGCTGATACGGAGCGTGTCAATGCAAGAAGCCAGATGTTTCTCGGCTGCATAGATGAGGCGTTGCATCCCACTCAATTCAAGACATTGCAAAGCAAATTCTACGGCAGCGAGTGAACATCCTGATCTGAGGGTTGCATGCTGCGATTATGAGTGGCCGGAAGCGGTCATGTCTACATGGGACTTTCGATTCTTCAATCTGACATGGGAATTGCCGAAAATGGCAAAAATTGAAATCCGCCGGTCGAAGTTTGGTTGGCTGTTTACAAGTCTGTCCGCGGCGGGGCTGATATTCGCCATTGGTTTGGGAGCAGGAACAGGCCTGGCCCAGATGCTATCAAAGCCGCTTTCGGCCAACGACGTGTCCATTTTGTTTCCGCCACCCAAGACGCCAGCAGACCTTGCTGGTTTGATCGCGGTATCCGATCTCGCCGGTCCCACTGGAGCTCCGCGGCGGCTTCTGTCCGACGAGGATTTCGCGCGCTTTATCGGCAACGCTGAACATCCAGAACGTGAAGGCGTGCCGGACTCGGGCGCGCGCCGCATTCAGCTGCCCGACAGCGTGAAGAGGATCGATGCCTGGTTCGTTGCGGGCATCCGGATCGACCCGGGAGCCCCAGGATTATCTGCTGATGTCATCGCCCAGTTTGGCCGGCAGCCGCAAATCCGCCTGATCATTCAGCCGGTGACCAATGGACCCCAAGGGTTCAAGGTCCATGACACTGCCGGTCACCTCATCTTCAGTTTTAACCTGGAACCCGATGCACCTCTTGATGGTTGTGCGCCATTCCCGCGTTTCAAACCTGATGACGAAGCCTTCAAGGCGATCGTGCGGGACGTTGCGTCTTTGCGTGATCAACTTGCGTTGGGAAAGTTCGGCAATGTCAAAATCTCGACCGCGGGTGACATGAACGTGCACCCGGGGCTGGTCGGCACCTCGGCAAAGCCGTTTCGTGATGCGGTTAAGGCATTGCTGGAAAAGCATCTCTCGCCGCAGCGCCTCAACACCATGGCTGTCATGGGCATCTCACCGCCCGAACCCTGGGTTTTCGTCTCGATGTTAAGGGTGCCAAAGGCGCGGGGCTGATACCAGTGCCCGGCCCCACTCTCGATGGTCTTCATGCCGCGCAGATGTTCAGCATCGTCGGCGAAACGCACGTCGTCCCGCGGCCTGTCACGAACAACGAGAATCCAGTCACCTGTCGCCACGCGGCGCTGCAGAATCCTCCCTTGTTGCCGGCCGATCGCAAGGGTGTCTCCACGGCCGATTTTATCGATGCCAGCGTCCCCAATAGCCGCGTACTCGAAATCGTCAATGTCATCGCGGATACGAAGAAGAGCCATTTCTTCAATACGGACTGCGTGAGCTGTCATACCGAAACAGCGCAGCCACTCGCCAGAAAAGTGCAGAACTTCGCTGTGCCTGGCGTGAACCCAGCGGTTTTGCCGAAGGAAAACTGGAATGTTCGCAATTTCGGTTGGTTTCCGTCGTTCTTGCATGGTGGCCCGGCGGCCGCGACCATAACCCGGCGGGCCGCAACTGAGACGGCTGACGTGGTTGCCTTCATCAATAGCCAATTGCTGAACAAGTAGTCAGCGCCATTTCGGCTGGCGCGCTCGCGCGGCAGAAGGCGCTACTTGAAATATATGGAGGGTACTATGGGGGCGCGTTCGTTCCGCTCTTGGGTGGGTGGCTGGGTGAGGCGGTGGCCTCATGTCATCGCTCTGTTATTTGTGATCGTGTTCGTCGCGGTGGCGTCGGCCGGCATGGCGTATTTCGTGCCGGAGAAGCTCCGCGATGCGGCTCTCAAGATCAAGAACGACGCAAATCTGGTTGCCCAGTTGCTGCCTGCTACGCTGCCCGAGCCGTCGAAGATCGAAAGCGCGTATTGGCTGCCGCAGAATTGGACTTCGCGGCAGCGCTACTGGTTTCACCATACATCGCAGGGTACGGCGACCATTCCCGTCCCGTATCGATGGTTCCTGGCCCTGGAACGTCCCGAGTTGTCGATCCATTACACGAGCCTAACGGACGACGACTATCTGCGACGCCTTGGTTTCATCCCAAGTCCAAGCTCGAAGGACTTTGCCCGGAAGGCACCCGCCTACGGCTATCACGACGATGCGTCGAAGGACGGGAGCTCAACTTGGACAGCAGGCGCGCCGGACAATCCAGAGGGGTTGCCTGTTGGCTTTGCAATCCTGAAGGGGGGCATCGATCCGACGACGGGAGCCATCTATGAAGATCAGATCGGACTGACCTGCGCCGCCTGTCATACCGGTCATCTCGAGTACAAGAATGCCAGTATCCGCTACGATGGTGGACCGGCGATGGTCAATCTCGGCGAGGTTGAACGTGTCATCGGGCTGTCGATCGGCTACACGCTGATCTTGCCATGGCGATTCGAACGCTTCGCTAGCCGCCTTGAAAACATCGAAGGTCGAAGCATCGACCGCAAGAAACTTCGAACTGATCTGGAGCGCGCACTTCAAAAAATCATGGAACAAAAAGCCGCGAGCGATAGACTTTTGGACGGGCAGGGTGTCGCGAATCTCGATGAGGGTTTCGGTCGACTGGATGCCTTGAACCGGATCGGCAACCAGGTCTTCTACACCAATTTTCTGGATCCTGTGACCGGAAAACTCCCAGATCCGCTGCTCAAGAGCAACTTCGTGCGCAATGACGCTCCTGTGAGCTTTCCGCCAATCTGGGACACCCCGTACTTCCTTTGGGCGCAGTATGACGCCTCTGTTCTCAACGAGCTCGTTCGCAATTCCGGCGAGGCGCTCGGCGTCAGCGCGAAAATTAATATGAGGGCTTCGGCGCCCGGACGGCCGCTTTTTGCGTCATCCATCCATTTATCGGACATCGCGCGCTTCGAGGAGCTTTTGCGTGGCATCGATCCCTTTTTGTCGGTCGAGGCAAGCGATAGAAAGTTCAACGGGCTTGTCGCACCACGATGGAGGGACGCGCAGGAAAAATTCCGAGGCGACCCGGCCTGGGCCATTGACGAAAAACTCGTTGAGAAAGGTCGCGATCTTTATCGCTCGCATTGCTTTGAATGCCACCGAGGACCGGTCAATGATGGCGCATTCGACGCAAAGTGGCCGGAAGATTCCTTCTGGAAGGCGGAGAACCCGGACCGCTCTGCCAAAAACGAGAAGAATTGGGTGGAGATCGGGGGACGCCACTATTTCAATGTCGTTCAGCTGCCGGTGAATGTGATCGGCACTGATCCTCAACAATCCAATGTCCTGACGACGCGGCGCGTCCACTTACCTGAGTCGCTCGGTCTCAATCCAATCGACGATCTGAACAAGGCCTGGGGTTGCGGCCTTCCAGCTGATCGGGCGGCAAATCCGCTATTTGTGCTCGCGCTGATGGATGTCGTGGGCAAGACCATCGATCAATGGAACGTTGCGAACGATTCCTCCGAAAAGGCCAAGCAGCAGATGTGGGGGCCGAGGAAAAACTGTCAAAACCCGCGCGTATATATTGGTGCTCGGGCGAACCGTAACGGCAAGGACGACAATGTCCTCGCTCTTGAACCTCATTACCGGGCCCGCCCGTTGGACGGCGTCTGGGCAACGGCCCCGTATCTGCACAACGGATCCGTGCCGACGCTGAAGGACATGTTATTGCCTCAAGGCCAGCGGCCGAACTCATTCTGCGTCGGTGGCCGCAAGTTCGATCCTGTTAACGTCGGGCTTGTTACGAAGCTGCGAGCGAATGACGCCTGCGCCGCCGGCCTGACGGACTTTAACGTGTCGCTGCTTGGGAACAGCAATCGCGGGCATTCTTTTGAGGGCAAGGAAGCCGATATAACGAAGCTGCCGCCCGGGACCATCGGTCGGGAATTGACCGACGCCGAACGGCGGGCACTGCTGGAGTATTTGAAGACGCTGTAGGGAGTCTTTGGCCTGGAAACTAAGGCTGGTAATCAGGATGCAGAGCAGGCCCAAGTTTGGGAGGAATACTCTCGACGTAGACTTATGCATGTATTGAGGATCTCACTCGGTGTCCCGCAAGCGAACTGCTGAGCTTCATTCGGCGGATCAGATGACGGCATTGGCTCCAATTGGCTTGCCAGGAAAGTCCGGACCGGGCTTGGCTTGACCGTTCAATCAAGGAAGGCTGGACTGTGGCCACCGGGCTAGAGCCTTGATCGGCTAACGCGGCAAGTGCTTCAGTGGAACGCAGAATGCGCTGACATCTGAACTGGTCGCGCACGCCAAGCATTTACGCATGGAGAATGCTTTAGGGGCTCACGACGTAGAATAGCTCGACGATAACGTGCCGCGAGCGGACATCTTAAATCGCGAAGACCTGCTTGGTACCAGGAAGATCATGTTAGCCTGTCGAATAACTTCTCCTAATATGCCGGCAATCCTGCTAGAGACATCAGCGGGTGATGACACGCGGTGTTGTCCGCTGTATGATCGCGCAACCTTAAGTGAGATGGAAAGCCACCTCTTTCGTGGTTCACATCGCCGGTTGACAATGTTCGTGTCGTGAAAGTCGCGCTTGCAGTGTAGTCATTGCGCCGCTCCAGTGAAGGAGGCCGTGTATGTTCGACTCCGAAAAAACTGCCTGTCTCCGTCGAGTTCTGGATGAGGTTTGTAAAGGGCTGTCTCCTCACGAGACCGGCACTCGAACGCACGTCGCTTCCAAAATTCTGGAAGCCGCCGCTCGAGGCGAGACGTCCGTCGAAGTTCTCCGGCAAGTCGGACAGAACGCGTTGATCAGCGCCCCGTCAATGTGGGTTCAGCAAGGTTCTTCCCGGTATTCGGCCGAAAGTGGCGGTGCCGCCGAACCCGCCGGCTCCACCAAACAGGATTAAGCACGTCGATCCGGATCCATCGGCAACGTGCCTTGCGAAACTGGAAGCATTCAGCGAGCGCCCCGTTATGGACGTGGATCCGAAACAGCTGAGCTTGAGGCGAAATGGCGTGGCGTCGCCGTAAGGGGAGTCATAACGCTGCAACATGCCGGCCTCCTGAAACGGCACCGCGTGCATCGGCAATTGACCAGGCAAACTTGCGAAGAGCATGGACGGCTTGCGAGCAGATAGACGACCAACTCGAGTGCGAGTATGACTATTCTGGCCGATTGAGATAGCACGGATGCACGCCAGGAGACTCAAAAGCGACAAGATCTGGCCCGACGATGTTGTCTCAAAGGATCGGATCGATATCAATGCTGTCGCAAACTATCACATCGACCGAAATCGGAATCTTGGGACCAACTGCGCCAGCGCTCTGGTGGCTCGAAACCAAATCACGCGGATTTCTGGACACCTGGCGAAAAATGCTCCACCGTCGTCGCAGCCATCCACGAATGGGCGCCACTCAATTTTGTGAGAGATTTTACGAACGCTCTCGAACGAATCGTGTTTCGACGCCTGCTATTCTGCTTAGCGAGGTGGTTTCATTATGCTCCCCATGATAAGGGCTCATCGCCTGTCGCGGTTACGAGATTAGGGTCTGTGCGACGAAGAAGGTCGGGACAAGCACTGCGCGGTGCTTACAAGCGCCTTCGTCCGCACATGTAATAGTACTTGAGAGCTTGTCGTTCCGCTTTGTGAGGACCCTCGTCTGTTAGAGGACCCTATTGTGCATTACGCATCTTGCGCCATAGCTCTGCCGTGTAGGCCGCGTCGTTGCGCTGCGGGTGCATTCTTTCCTCATCTTCTCGGAAAACATGCATCTATTTCACATGTGTGACATGCTCACGCACGCTGCAGATGTAGATCGAGAGAACGCGACAGGCCAATCAAGAATAACGGGTCCTAGCTTGTGATCCTATCTGGCTTTCTTGAGCATCCGAACCTGCCAATAGGGGCGGGGAGGACAAAAAGGGCGCAGCCAATTCGCGGTTTGCAATCCTGAGATACTGACCAAGCGCTGCGTTGTTTTGGTCCCGCTCGATATAGTCGGAGAGCTCCGGCCGCACATTCGCTCCGCATGGCGCACGCGGCGACCTCATAGCGGCAAGTGAATCTGTGCGCTCGAGATCAAGTGACTACGTCTCGAATGCACGAATTGGACGACGCTGAGTCTCGTCAGGTGGAGGACCAGTTCCGTCCCGGCTTAGCCGTGATCCGAAGCGAATACCGCAGCGAGTCCGGTTTGAGGCTCCAGTCCTTTGTTATGGCACACCCAGCGGTAGTCCGCGGCTCCGTTCGGATAGAGCTACGGCGTAAGTCACGGCCGGTCCGCTCAAGTCTCGGTCGAGCAACGCAGATTGCAAATGGTGGGATTGAGCCCGTTGTTAAACCGCAATGGCAGTTGCACCGTTGCGAGTTTCGCGTCGCGCACCTTGGGCAGCGAGCTTGACCTGACAGGCTGGTGAAAGCGCGTGTTTTGAAGAATTCAAAAGCGGCGAACAAATGCTTGTATACCCGCACAGGCTGTCTTATAGCGATAGACAACGATAGGGTGTAGGTCGCTGCTGCCTGGCAAGTGCAGAGCCAAATAGTTGCGGTTCGTTCGGCGGCATGAGGATCGCTTGAGTGGGCGTATCACACCATCATCAAAGATCTTCCATGGCGACGTTTGGCGGCGAGCAAGCGTTGCTCAAGATCGGTAAAGAAAGCTGGTTTCGTTTCATGGACTGGACATGGATTGGCTCTATGATCTGCGGTGTTAAAGCCAGGTCGATGATCAATCGGAAAATCGATCCGATGGCGTTTATACTTAAACGTTCTTCCATCGAAACCGCACAGGATGCCTCCGCGCGCACAGGGAGTCAGACTATAAGATGATGGTGCATATCCGAAATCCTGCTTGGCTCGTTGGGCGGCGCGGATCAGGCAATTCGGATGCCAGCCATCAAGATGGCTCGTCGCGTTGCCCGACCGGCATCATCACCAATGGGGGCTTTGTTTTCGACATCCACAGAGAGAGGCGCCGTCATGAGTAGTACAATGATTGTTGATAACGTCATTCCGCGAGCAGACATCGTCAGGCATGCGGACCGGCTTGGCGCCGAAATCAAGAACATTGCGCTATCGGACGGTTTGTCGGACGAGGTCATCACCGCCATTAAGCGGCTTCTGCTCGAGCATAAGGTCATCTTCTTCCCTGATCAGGGGCATCTCGATGATGCCGAGCAACAGCGTTTTGCTCTCCGGCTCGGCTTGCTGATACCTCATCCTAAAATGGTGGACACAAGCGGAGACTTGACGATTCGGGAAACTCTCGCTGATCGTGCCTGCCGCCACCTCGACCGGATGAACGATCACGATGTTTTCAATGCCGGCCACCCGAAAATCTCGGTGCTGCGAGGTGCAGCGATCCCGCCTTTGGGCAGTGACATCGCCTGGTCGAGCACTGCGGCGGCTTATCTTGACCTTCCCGAGTCTCTGCGGATGCTTGCCGATAGCCTCTGGGCTGTGCGCTGCGCCGCATTCGACCACACTATGGCGGAAGGCGGCACGCAAACCGACAATAGGACGCTGGACGACGTATTCACCGGAACGATCTACGAAACGACATATCCGATCGTTCGTGTTCATCCCGAGACCGGCGAACGCATGCTCACGCTTGGTCGTTCCGTGCAGAACTTTGTCGGCCTGCAGCGCTATTCCAGCCAAAGATTGTTCGAACTGCTGCAATCCTACCTCACTGCGCCGGAGAACACTCTGCGCTGGAACTGGAAATCAGGCGACGTTGCAATCTGGGACAATCGCGCGACCGAGCGGTATCCCATCAATGAAATCGGCAGTCCTCATTGGGCCATGGACGGGCTTACGATTGACGTGGGCTTACCGCACCTAAGAAGGCTGAAATCACGGGCCGCTGAGGCTGCCTAGCAAAGGCGGTAGATCGAATTTCGTAAAGACCCTCGCAGTTCAAGGCCAAATGGGGCCATCTGGTGTCGGTCAGGAGCGAACATTTCAGGTTTGTTGCAATCCCGCCAGAATTGCGCGGCCGGCGCGGACGATCTGGTTGCTTAGATTGCCGAGAAGGCGCGAGCAGCTCCGCCATTCTCGTGTGAGAGAACGCGGCACAGTGCGAGCCGACTGTTCCGAGGCTATCTGTGCTGGGCAGTGAAAAGATGGAGCGGTCGAGCCCGGCGGCGGCGCGAGGTGCTTCCCAAAAGCGCCCTGGCACACTGAAGAACTTCATGCATGTGAGGCCCGCAAGAACAGTGCTCTGATCATCGACGAGCGCGTTTCAAAACGTGCCTTTCGCAATTAGGGGTGGCGTTCACGCCGCTTCACCTGGCGGCGATCGTTTGTACGCGCGGCAAAACTTGCGCGCGCTTGTCGCATACCTTCGGCGTGCTGTGCGGTCAACTAATGGCAACGATTTAGGTCCGCCACCGCGCCGCGATCCTCGGCGCGCCGCTATCTGGCGCCTAGAAGAGTGCCTCTCTCAACTCTCGAGTCTGGTAGTCCTCACCACAGGTAGGTATCGATCCACTATTGTTGCTGTAGTGTAGACGAGCAGATCGGACCGCATCAAATGCGCTGATCAGGACAGACGAGGTGTCGCAATGGAAACCATAGCTGATCCGCTGGATTGCAAAGGACGCGTACTGAATTTCATCGAAGAAACGCGCGTAGTGAGCGAGAGCGAACTGCAAATCTACAACATCACGCCTTATCATGTCACAAAGTTTTATCGCGAGCAGATTGCCAGGGACAGGTACTACGATCAGCTGAAGCGCATTGTAGAGCCCTCACTGGAGGAGTTTGAGAGCCCAGGCACCTTAGATACGAGCGGCGAACACGACAACACGGTCGTTCCGGGATTGCAGCACAAGTACCCGCAGACCGGCCTGTTGCTGGTGACGGAACGCTGCGGTTCGTATTGCCGTTATTGTTTTCGCAAGCGTATCGTTGGCAAGGCTTCCGATGAAATCGCACCGGACTTCGATCAGGTCGCGCAGTATATTGCGCGCCATCCTGAGATGACCAACCTGCTACTATCGGGAGGCGACCCGTTCGTGCTTAGTACGGCCAAGCTGAACAGGATCCTCGACCACCTGCTGCCTATCAATCATTTGAGTTCGATCAGATTTGGTACAAAAATGCTGGCCTATGAACCAAGGCGGTTTGAAGATTCTGCTCTGCCGGCACTGTTCGAGCGGATTCACAAGGCAGGCAAAACTCCAATAATCGTCACGCATTTCGATCACGTGGGTGAGATCTCGTCCGACGCGGAGCACAAAGTTCGCTCGTTGCGAGCACAAGGCGTGCAGTTCCTCAACCAAGCCGTACTTCTCGCGAAAGTCAACGATGATCCCAAGATCCTCGCGGAAACATTCGCCAAATGCCACGTCATCGGAGTGCGCCCTTACTACCTCTTTCAAGCGAGGCCGGTGAAGGGCGCATCCCATTTTCAGGTGCCGCTCCGACGGGGAATAGAGATTGCGCGCAGCGTCAACCAGCGCCTTAGTGGCATCGAGAAGACGTTCAAATACATCATGTCTCATTACACAGGAAAGATCGAAATACTGGATTTGGAAGACGATGGCCGCGTGTACATGCGATACCACCAAAACAAAGTTCCCGAGAAGATCGGACGGATCTTTTCGCGGCCTTACGTCGAGGCTGCCTGCTGGTTGGACGATTTGCCAGAACACTGATATCTAACACCGTGCAATGCCGATTACGAACTCAAGCGAGTGCGTCGCGCCGGCGACGGTCATCGGAGTCGGCGATGCCACCGGGTGAACCTCGGTCGCGCAGTGCAGGGCGAGCCACCTCACTACTGGAAGAGTCTCGACATGTGGCCTTGATTGTGAGCGTCATCCAGGGACCACGTGCTGAGGGCTGATCTGCTGGGTTAGGAAGATCTCGTGGAATGGTTGGTCACGAGGTCACTATGTCAAAGGATAGGCGTAAGTATGGCGATAAGGATAGGCATACGCCTATCCTCGAAGACCGCGCCGACACGCTGCAGCGTGTCGAGATCATCACCGGGACGGGCAGGCGCCGGCGCTGGTCGACCGATGCGAAGGGGGCGATTGTCGCGGAAAGTTTTGCGTCGTGTGCAAGCGTGTCCGCGGTGGCGCGGCGACATGACATCAGCCCAAGCCTGTTGTTTCTGTGGCGTCGTCAAACGACGCGGGCGAGGTCGCGGAGCGCGGGGCCGAAGACGTGCCACCTGGCTTCGTGCCGGTCGCGATCACCGGCTGCGGGGGCAAATTGCCGTCGTGCGAGGAGCAGGCGGCAATCGAGATCGAGGTCGGCGCGGTTCGCATCCGCGTCAGGGGGGCGGTCGACCGGCGGGCGCTGTGCGAGGTGCTGGCGGCAGTCGGGACGGTTGGCCGATGATCGGGCTGCGACCCGGGGTGCCGATCTGGATCGCGACGCGACCGGTCGATTTCCGTCGCGGCATGGACTCGCTTGCGATGCTGGTGAGCGAGGCGTTTGGAGCCGATCCGTTCTTATGTGTCGGACGAGATTATGTGGTGGAGGCGCCCTAACGCCAGCCCGGGCCGGCCACGGCTGGATTCCTCCGCCACATAATATTTTGTGCCCCTCGTGCGGACGCGGGATCCCCCTGCGCCGTAACGCCGGAGGGGCACAATGCTCGAGTTCTATTTTTCGTACCGCGGGGTGCTTAAACGCCTTCGTGACGGGGCGCTCGGCGCCGAGATGGATCGCATCGCGGGGCACTTTTTCTCGCTCGGTTACAAGCAAGCATCCGCTAAGCTTTATCTGAGCCGGATCGCGCGGTTCGGCCGTTTTGCTGCAGCACATTGCGGTTCACGGCCGATCGGCGAAGCTATCGTCGATAGCTATCTATGCACATTCACCACGGACTCACCACGGATTGCGGCAGTGTCTGCGATCCAACACGCGCGACGGGTGGCGCCCGAACGATTCATTGCTTCGACGCCCATTGTAGTCGATGATCCGGACGCTCCGCTTTTGCGCTCCTTTTCTCACTATCTGAGCAGGGTACGAGGCCTTGAGCCAAGGTCCCGCGATGGCGTTCTCTTGGGCGCACGGCGCTTTCTGGATTGGCTCCACCATCGCCATCCTGGCCAAGACCTCGAGGCGTTGACGGCAGAGCATGTCCTTGCCGCTGTCGAGTATCGGCTGTCGCTCTCGGCGACCTCCGGCACTCGCACGGCGGCGATCTCTCACATCCGAACGTTTCTCCGCTTTCTGCATTGGGGTGGCCACCACGAGCAGGATCTGGCTCCCGTCGTTCCAAGAACGCCATATTGGCGACTGGCCCATTTACCGCCCCGGCTTTCGTGGGATGATGTTCGCCGCGCCATCGATGCGATCGGCAAGGCGACGCCGATCGACCTTCGCGATCGAGCTGTCCTGTTGTTGCTCGCCACCACAGGCATTCGCAACGGCGAGCTACGCGCTCTTCAGCTCCGGGATATCGACTGGCGAGCTGGCGAGGTTTTTGTCCGGCGCACCAAGGGCAAACGTGACCGAGTGGCCCCGCTCATCGAGGAGACCGGCGCCGCGCTCGCCGACTACATCCTGCGGGCTCGACCGAAGGTCGATAGTCAGCATCTGTTCCTGTCCTTCACGCCGCCCGTGGGACCATTCAAGTACGCGTCGTCTGTTTCAAGGATCGTGCGGAAGCGATTGCAGCATGGTGGGATCGAGCTCGGTCGCGCCGGAGGCGCACATCTCCTGCGCCACAGTCTAGCCACCCAGCTCGTCGGGCGACGAAGGCCGATCAACGAGGTCGCCGATCTTCTAGGGCACCGAAGCATCAACACAACGGCGCTGTACGTGAAGGTCGCGGCCTCGCAGCTCGCTGAGGTCGCGCTCCCCTTTCCGGGAGGCGCCGCATGACCGCCTTCGCCGCATTCCTCGACGACAAGGTCGAGCGCTACATCGAGCTGCGCCGCTCCCTCGGCTACGCCTTCAACAAGCAAGCCGGCACGCTGCGGGCTTTCGTTCGCTACGTCGAGCGATCTCAGCTGGGTGCGCCCGCCACCCGGACGATGGCGCTGGACTTCGTCCTGTCGTTCGGTGGCGCCGCCGACAGCCGCGCGGTCCGTCACGGCGTGCTCCGCCGATTCTACGAGTACCTGGTCCTCTACGCCCCCCAGACCGAGGTCTTGGAGCGCAAAGCTTTCCCGCGGTCCAGGGCGATTCCGCCGCCGCGCATCCTAAGTGAGGCTGAGCTGACGTCGCTTATCGACGCATGCAGCTTCATTTCGCCAGGGAACCCACTCAGGGGCCGCACGATGGCGACGCTAATCGGATTGTTGGCCAGCACGGGATTACGATCGGGCGAAGTGGTCAGCCTTGATCGCGGCGACGTCGATCTGACCAACGGGGTCGTCCTCGTCCGTAAGACTAAGTTCCGTAAAGACCGCCTGGTTCCTGTTCACCCAACGACCCAGGCAGCCCTTCGTCGATACGCCCGTGAGCGCGACACCGTGTTTCCCAGACCCAAAGGCGAGGCCTTCTTCCTCAGCTCGCGAGGCTGCCGTCTGTCGGCGACCGGCCTGCAAAGCAACTTCGCTAAGGCCCGCAAGCTCGCGGGTCTTGATAATGGCAAGCCTCTGCGACCGCACGATCTCCGGCACCGGTTCGCGGTGACCAGGCTCGGGCTGTGGCACCAACAGCGCGCAGACGTCCAAGCGCTGCTGCCCTTACTCGCCACCTACCTCGGCCACGCCAACTATAGCGACACAGCCTACTACCTCACCGGCTCGTCGGATCTCCTCGCCAACCCAGGTATTACAACAAGTGTGGTCCTGATATAGATGCGCAGAGCTTGCGCCGGCGGCTGGATTGTCGCGCATCTTGATTGGGCAATGGCGACGTCGCGTCGCTTGAGAAGTCCCAGAGCTTCCGAACAAATGCATCTCTAATTCAGGGCCATCCATCGCATTAATTGATGCCTGTCACCTGACCATCGCGCCCCCGCGATAGTGCGTCGGCGACACGACCGCGGTCATGGAGACAGAGGCATGGCAATTCCAACTGGCTACGCTGGCATACATTCCTGCGGTTTTGCGCAGGCCAATTCGATGGCCGGCATTGTTAGTCCACATCGACTTTGCGAGCACGCTGATGGAGCGTCGTGCGGGCTTGCTTATGCAGAGGCCGCACGGTCTGTTCATGTGTGCGCGCACCTCGTTTTGTAGCTGTGTATGTCGGCACCCTATTGAGACTTGAAGGCAAGCGTTTCGTACCGCTCAGAGGATCTTCTGCGCGCAGCGAGCTGCGGGCGTTGCCCGGTCACGGCGAGCACGGGCGGCCCGATGTATAGCGCGCCCGCTTCACGTTAGCTTGGCGCGCCGCGCGCTCCAGGGGCGAACACCGACATCGACGATCTGTATTTTCCTACGCGAAAAACATAGGGGTCTATGTTTGCGTACTTTGAGTGGAGAACTTCGGTGCAGAAGGACGTCTTCGGACTAAGAACAACCCGGTATTCAATATTATCCTTCCGGTCGTTGGATGGCCGTGGCGAGAGGCATGGGGGCCTGTTGATCAGAGCCGAGAGCAAGCCACGCTCGCTCGTGATTGAGGCGAGCGCTGAGGAGCCCCCACTCCAGTCGAACACGATTGCGAGGAAGCTTGTGCTGGCTTCAGCGGCAGGCCTGATCGCGTTGGGCGGAGCACAGGCCGCTGATCTTCCCGTCAAAGCCAAACCGGTCGAGTACGTGAAGGTGTGCTCGGTGTATGGTGCCGGTTTCTATTACATCCCGGGCACCGACACCTGCATTAAGCTCGGTGGCTTCCTGCGCGCCGACGCAATGCTGGGCAGCAATAGCTTTGTCTTGAATCCCATTTCCGGCGCCGGTGCTGCGCACAACCGTCTAAGCAATGCCTACACTGCGCGTTCTCGAGCAGACCTCAGCATCGACACGCGCACGGCAAGCGAATATGGCGTGGTCCGCACCTTCTTTGAAGGGAACTTCACCTGGAAGACGGGCTCCAGCAGTATAGTTGCCACGGGTGCGACATCGTATTCGGGCGATGGTGTCGGACTCGGGACTCTCAGCATCTGGTATGCCTTCATCCAGTTCGCGGGCTTCACGATGGGAAAGGCAGTCTCCCAGTTCAGCGCTCCCTGGACCAATTATCCGGCTAACAACTTCTTCGACGGCCTCCCGGGCGGCGGCGGCGATGCCTCGGGTGTCAACCAGTTTAGCTATACCTCTGATTTTGGTCAGGGCATCACGGCGACGATTTCTGCGCAGGATCCAACTGCCTATTACCAGACGAATATCTGGAACACGACCAATGCCACGGCCGCTGGTATCGTGACTGGTATCTACGGATCGCAGAGTTACGGTGGCACCGTGGCCCCTGACATCGTCGGCATGGTGCGGATCGATCAGGCGTGGGGTCTCTTCCAAGCATCGGCCGCTGCGCACGACAACCATGCCGCGTACTACGGCGGGAGCGAAGTCACAGGGCATGCCGACGACAAATGGGGCTGGGCAGGCCAGCTGGCGCTATCGATCAAGAATATCCCGACGGGGGTGGGCGACACGATCAATCTGCAGGGCGCCTACACCAACGGAGCGAGCACCTTCAGCATCCAGGAAAACATCCCGACCTCGTGGGCGATGTACGGCGGCACCGGACGCGCCGGTGCGTACCAGAGCCTTGGTTTCGCGGGCGTTTCCGACGTCATCTATTCCGGTGCGACGGCAGCAGCAGGCACGGCTTTTCAGCTGACCACGACGTATGGCTTCAATGGTGGCTACATTCATAATTGGGATCCCTACTGGAACACTGCGCTTTATGGCGGGTGGGCTGCTGTCCGCTACAGCGACGCGGCCAAGGCTCAGATTTGCGGCAGCGCTGGCATGGCTGCACTCGGGCTGACGGGCGTTTGCAACCCGGATTTCAATATCGCTGCGGTCGGCACGATCACACGCTGGACGCCAGTCAGAAATCTGACGTTCTCAGCCGACCTTTTCGCCACTTTTCTCGATCAGAAATATTCGGGCACTATTACGGCGCCGGCCGTTGCGGCGGTCGCTAAGCCGGCTGCAGTATATGAACTGAAAAACCAGAGCGCGGTGAGCATGCTGGTGCGCGTTCAGCGCAACTGGTGAGGTCCCTTCCAGAATGGCGGGAATATCTCCTGAGAACGGCTTGCTAGATGCAAGCCGGCCTCGACTCGGGTTAGCGGCGAGTTCTGTGCCGAATTCGCTGCTAGGGCCTCCGACTCGCGCGTTGGGGGTCTTTCCGCGCATGAGGTTGCCTGTCCAGGCAATCGTTCCATACGATTGCTTCCAGCGCGAAGGGCCTCCAGAATGCCTGATTGAAGCTGAAACTCATCAACGTCGCTCGCATTGGCTCGCATTACATGCACTCAAATCCAATGGCGATCACCTCTCACGCTCAATTTGCAAGTGGCTTCGACGCAATGAGCGGCGGCAACCCCTCGTCGGATTCAGCCGTTGAAGTCTACCCGCGTAGGATCGACGCGTTGCTCGCCTGAGACGTCGGTCGCTCTGCTTCACCCGCATTCGGGGCAGGACCCGGCAGCGAGGGGTGAGGACCATGGCCCTGTTGCACGCTTGGCACCTGATGGACACTGACAAGACCTGGCGCCGTATACCTGCAATTGCCGTGCTCGCGGTAAATCCGTCCATCCTTTTGGGGGCAGGCTCGCAACGATAGACGCCTCCGGAACTCAGTCATAGCTCAGCTGCGATATCAACCGGATTCCAGAATTGCGGCCTTCTTGCACAACCGGGCCAGCCACCGGCAAAAGGCACGGGCGATTTCTGGCTTGTCACTGCGGTCGACTGCATAGGCCCGATATTGCATGCCACTGGGAGTGCGCGATCCTGGGATCACTTGCAGAACACCTCCGCGAACAAGATCGCCGACAAGGATTTCAGGCGTTACCAGAAGGCATTTTCCCGTCATCACCGCCGGCAGGGCAAGATAGTTGTGATCATATCGCGCCCCCGGCTTGATGTCCTTGGTGGACAGGTTCATCGCTCGCAGCCATGTGGGGAGGATGTCAGGCCGCGACGTGATGTTCAGAATAGGCATTGAACGAACGATTGAGAGTGATCTTCCCGTGACGTGATTTGGAGAGCCGACGCAGACGAGTGTCTCATTATAGATTTCCCAATCGTCGGCCGGCTCGACGACGGAGAGATCGCGCGTGATTAAGATGTCGAAATCATCGGAGGATGTCGGCGGAGACAATGAACTGATCACATCCACGATGACGCCGCCCATCTCAGCGGAGAACGCCGAAAGATTGGGAATCAGGAAGGAGTGAGCGAAGGTGGAAAGTGAGGTGCGGACCACAATCCGGTTGCCGTCCGCATGGGTCCGGCGCCGCATTCTTTTTGCGGTGAAGCACACTGTATCAAGCGGCTCGGCGACGGTGTTGACAAATAGCCTTCCGAATTCCGTCAACTCACTCCGCCGGCCTCGCCGTTCCACGAGATCTGCACCGAGATAATCCTGTAATACCGCTAGATAGCGGCTGACCGAGCTCTGTGTTGTTCCCAATGTGCTGGCTGCACGTGTGACGCTTCCTTCGCGGGCAATGGCCACAAACACCCGGATGGCATTGAGGGGCACTTCATCGTGTTCGGCAGCCATCTTCTGCTCCGGTCGCTTCCTCAATGTCCGCTAGTTTGCCGCGGCAGGCCATTGCTAACGGAAGGCGAATGCTCGATCACATTATTCGATGTGTTTCGACGGATTACCGCATAATGACGATTTATCCGCGCAAACAACGCGTCTCGGTACGAATCGTGCAGTTTGACCGATGAGTTCGTTGATGGTCGGCGAGGTGTACAGATGGCACTCGCGATGAGGGCGGTGCGATCGCCGTTCTTAGTCGCCAGGATGCGATTATGTGGAGGACAAAGCCTCTTGCTCGAATTGCTCGCGCGAGCGGCAGGACGGGGCCTGAGTGGCGGTCCGGGCGCGCAGAATTGTCTTCGGATCTGGGCAGCTACGGGGCTAAACGTGGCGCTTAGCGAAGGAAGCGGCCTTCCGCCGCCTTGACCTCGTGCATCTTCTGGAGCCTGAAGATCTCGTCCACCGGCAGGATGTCCTTGTGGACGTTCTGGACCCCACCGTCTGCAATGATCCGGCGAAAGGCGTCCTGCATGGCAGTTGCGGCGGCGCGGATACCGTAATTGCCATAGATCGTCATGCGGATATTGCCCAGCGCCTTGACCCGTTCGGCGTCGAGATCGGGGTAGGCGTTCGGCACGATCACCAGCGGCACCGGTGCGGTCCAAGCACGCGAAAAGCTCTCGATCTCGGACGGATCCTTCCTTTTCGAGTGAATCAGGATCAGGTCGGCGCCTGCCTCCACGTAGGCTCCCGCACGACGCAGGGCTTCCGCTTCGCCGAGGCCTGCGATCAAGGCTTCGGTGCGGGCGATGACGAGAAAATCCGGGTTCCGTCTCGTCGTGACGGCAGCCTCGATCTTACCCTGGAATTCCTCAACGCGTAGCAGTTCCTGGCGCCCATCTGCAGCAAGGCTGGTGACCTTTGGAAAGGTCTTGTCCTCGATGACCACGGCGCTGGCGCCGGCACGTTCATATTCGCTGATGGCATGGATGACATTGATTGCGTTGCCATAGCCCGTATCGATATCGGCGATGATTGGCAGTGTCGTGCGTCCGGCGATCGCCCGCAGCATGTCGAGATGCTGCGTCATCGAGATCAGGCTCATGTCCGCCAAGCCATGAAGCGCCGACAGCTCGAAGCCGGAGGCCCATACGCCATCAAATCCGGCTTCTTCCGCAAGGATCGCTGAAAGCGGGCTATGGGCAGCCATGATGTGGAGCAGGCCGGCTTCGAATAAGCGGGCGCGGAGGCATTTTGCGGAGGGCATCAGCACGTCCTTCAGGACAGGGCCGCGCAGGCCACGATAATGCGGTCGCAGGCGCGGGTGAGGTCCTCGAGCGAGGAGGCATATGAAATGCGGATAAAGGGCGAGGCCAAAAAACCGCTGCCGGGCACAACGGCCACGGCGAACGCGTCGAGCAGATACATGGCGAAGTCGGTATCCGTCTCTATCACCTTGCCGCCCTGCGTGCGCTTGCCGAGAACGCCCGCGCAGGAGGGGAAGACGTAGAAGGCGCCGTCCGGCATCCGGCACGACAGGCCGTCGGCCTGGTTCAACTTGCCAACCATCAGGTCTCGGCGTTCCCGAAATGCGCGCGCGAATTCATCGATGTGATCCCGTCCGCCTGACAGGGCTTCGATAGCGGCGTATTGCGAAATCGAGCTGGTGTGCGATGACGTCTGGCCCTGGATGAGGTTCATGGCCTTGATCAGCGCGAGAGGGCCCGCGCCATAGCCGACACGCCAGCCGGTCATTGCGTCGGCCTTAGACACGCCATTGACGGTCAAGGTGCGCTCGTAGAGATCCGGCGCAACAGCCGCCATGGTCGCAAAATCGTTACCATAGGTGAGTTTCTCATAGATGTCGTCCGACAGCACATAGACATGCGCGTGCCGGCGCAGCACCTCCGCGAGCGCAAGCAGTTCATCTCGGTCATAGACCGCACCGGTCGGATTGCATGGCGAGTTGAGCATCAACCACTTGGTGCGCGGCGTGATCGCGGCCTCCAGCGCCTCCGGGCGCAGTTTGAATCCATGAACCTCATCGCACGCCACGAGAACTGGCTTGCCGCCGGCAAGCGCCACCATGTCGGGATAGGAGACCCAGCACGGCGTCGGGATCACCACCTCGTCGCCCGGATCGAGGCTGGCAAAGAGTGCGTTAAACACAACCTGCTTGGCGCCACAGCCGACCGTAATCTGGTCCAAACCATAGTCGAGCCTGTGGTCACGGGCGAAGCTCTCCCGGATCGCCTGACGTAACGGCCTTATCCCGGCGATCGCAGTATACTTGGTCCGCCCACCGCGGATGGCCCGGATACCGGCTTCGCAAACAGCGGCCGGCGTATCGAAATCCGGTTCGCCCTGACTGAGCGTGATCACATCGACGCCTTGATCGCGCAGTTCTGCGGCACGCGCTGTCATGGCTTTGGTTTCAGAGGGACGGACGGTGCGTAGGCGTTCTGCAACAAGGGTCAAGATGGAGGACCTGCGGACTTGAGTAGACAACGTCGTTTGCGGTTCCTACCCGTTCTCAATCGCGCGAACCAACCGGACAATCATGTTTTTGCATTAAACAAATCGAAAGTCGCGATGCTTGATTACTCCATCTGCTCGACATGTTGCTTGTGAACGATTGAGAGGCAGCGGAAGGTAGCGCGTAGTATGCGATGGCCCACCCAGACTATTTACATATCTGATCCAACACTCCAAGAATTAGAGCAGAGGCGGGCGCATGATCGGTGCGTCGAACCTCGAGTTGTCGTGGACATGCATGGTGAGCCGATACGATAATGGCAGCCAATCCCCGTCGAACGAGAACTTTTGATGATCGTGAACGAGCCGCAGATTGGCAAAGGTCGGGGCCGGGATACAACTGTTCAGCAGTCCGCGTCCATCTCCCCGAAAGAGCGCCTGCGCTGAACAACTTACGGGCGTCTGCGAGCCCAACAGTGAGCTGACGAGGGGCCTGGTGGAAGTAGCGTTATGCACTGTTTTCGAATGCGCCGTTGATCAGGTTCGTGCCGAGATAGAGCTCTGCGACACGAGCTGCGGTTTCACGAGGTGCGGGCTTGCCGGGTCATTGGTCGCACGTCGCGAGCCCTCTTCGTCGGTGATTTCCTTGCGCGAAGGCAACCATCGCATGAGCCGCGGCTCTTTTCGATACCTCTTCCTGGCGCATTGATCGCATATTTTGTTGGCTTAATCGAATAATTCGCTGACCGTCATCCAACTTTAGCAGTCCGGGTTTTGAAGCTCCTTGCCGTCGCAGCCGACGCAACGAAAGAGGCATCTCATTCTCGTTCGCCGCGAGTTTGTGTGACGATATGCGGGAAAAACCGGTTGGACTGCGAACTCGTTGACAGCACCTGCTCGAACACCCGGCTTGCGCAGCTCTTCAGCTGGCGCTCTCGGATCGTGATTTTCTGATGTCAGGCAGCATCGGGAGATCGACTGCGATCCTTATTTTGCTCGAGCCAGGGCCGGCTTACTTTTTCGGTGTTACACGTCCCAGCCGAAGCATTTATGTCTTTGGACGCCGTGAAAGTCTCAGCCCCGCGGCGGTCCGGCCACGCTTCGAGGTGCTGCTGGAGGGGTGGGGAAGCGCGAATGCGAGCGTTTCATTGAGGGTGTCGCACCGAACCGCGCAGTCTGAGGCTCTCTCTGACTCCCTCATGGGTTCCACGTCGGGCTATGGCTCGAGGATTGAGCATATCCGTGAATCGTTCATCGTGACTGAGCGAGACGGTAACGGACGATGCTGTTCGCCAGCGATCGCTCACGGCGCATACGCGGATGCATTGCACAGCGCGATCCCCTTGAACGTCATATCACGACAGATCCTATCACAAACGATGGAATGACCACATGTCCAGAGATGATCAGAGCCGAACGGTGCCTATTAGCCTTGAACGATCGACTCCGCCGGCTTGCCCCAACCTGAAAGAGATGGTTAGAGAGGGCCTGCGGGCACTCGGCGATTCAACCGAGATCCAGAATGGTGTAAGACAACATCGGTTTTCTGGAACAGAAGCCGACAAAGCCCATGCGGCGCGGTGGCTGGCCTCGCGCTTCGAAACGCCTGTGGATCCGGAACGGATCATCCTCACCAATGGTGCCCAAAGCGCAATGGTTCTTGCCCTCGCGTCTGTCGCCGCACCGGGCGATACGATCCTGACCGAAGCACTCACCTACTACGGTCTTCGCAAACATGCGCATCTCCAGGGGATCCGGACCGAAACGATCGCCATGGATGACGATGGCGCCGAGCCCGAGGCATTTGAGATAGCTTGCCGCAAGTTTGCGCCGAAGGCGCTCTTTCTGATGCCGACCGTCCATAACCCGACGACGATCGTTATGTCGCTTGAGCGGCGGCAGCAGATCGTTCAAATTGCAGGGCAATATGGCGTGAGCATCATCGAAGATGATGTCTATGGAGTGCTCCCGGAGCGCGTTCCAGCTCCCTTTGGGGCGCTGGCGCCAGAGATAACATGGCACATCACAAGTTTCGCCAAATGCATCGGCCCTGGTGTTCGACTTGGCTACCTCGTTGCGCCTTATGGGAAGGCGGCGCAGGCAACGCTAGACCGCTTCTATGGTATGTCGACCTGGTTTGCCGCCCCTTTCTCTGTCGAGCTGGTGAACTTCTGGCTCGACAATGGTTCGATGGAGAAGATCGTAGCCGGCGTCAGAGAAGAAGCGCTCGCCAGACAGAGCATTGCCACGCAATGGCTCACAGGCATCCCTTTTCGGACCCGGCCGGATGCGCTTTTTCTTTGGGTCGACCTTCGGGGGATCATTGAGCAGGACGAGCTGGTTGCGCAATGCGCTTTGAGAAATGTGACCATCCGGCCAGGTCGTATTTTTGCGACCGATCCGAATTTGTCCCTAAATCATGTCCGTCTTGTCATCGGCAGCCCCGAGAGCCGCGATGAGTTGGAGGCGGCGATGACCGTGGTGGGAGGTTTACTCCAAACTGCTCGTAATTCAGGATCTGTGGCGGGCGTTTGTTGATGCATCGCGATTACCGCTTCGTTATTGTGAGCTTTGATGGATTGCGCCCGGACCTAATTGGCCCGGAATTGACCCCTCATCTTTGGCGCATGAAGGCGGCCGGCGTAACGCTGGCGAAGCATCGCACCGTCTATCCGAGCGAAACCCGATCCGCTTTCCCCAGCCTTGTGACCGGGGCCACGACGGATCGGCATGGCATGGTCGGCAATAAATATCTCGATCGAGCCGTGACCCCGCCGCGCTACATCGACACGTCAGATGCAGTTTTACTGCGCCAGCTCGATATCGAGAGCGGCGGCCGGCTTTATTCGGCGCCCTCGCTCGGCGAGATCTTGGCGGCGAACGGGCGGAGCCTCGCCGTCCTTGCCACCAATACGCCGGGTACCACCCGGCTATTTCACCACAAGGCCGAGAATTTCGGCCACGTCCGTATGTCCGGTCATTTCCGCGAGGCCTGTACGCCTGACGACGTGCTCACCGAAATCGAAACTCGTATCGGTCCATTGCCTCCAGCTCCGCCCAAAATTGAGCCGGATCGGACCGGCCAAGACTGGATTACGTCCGCCTTTCTCGACGTTGTCTGGCCGAAATATCGTCCCGACGTCACGATCCTTTCTTGTGGCGAGCCGGACGTCACCTCGCACTTTCACGGCACAGGTGCCGAGGCGACGCGCTCCATCATTGCTCATTGCGACCGCCAGTTTGGTCGTGTGCTCGACTGGTGGGAGGCAGAGGGGCGGCGAGCTGGCGTTCAGATTTTGGCGATCTCGGACCACGGCCATATCACCGGCCATACGCAAGTCTCAGTTGCCGACAGCCTGCGCGCGGCAGGGTTCAACCCCGGCACTGCGCCGTCGCCCGATGTTGATGTGGTGGTGGTGCCGGGCCAGGTCGGCTCTCTCTATCTTGCCAACTCAGACCAGGAAAGCGTTGCACGGCTGGTCGCGGCCATGACATCGGAGCGATGGTGCGGGCCCGTGTTCACGCGTGCGAAGGACGACATCAACGGCATTGCTGCCGGGAGCCTGTCAAACCGCCTGGTTTTTGCGGAGCATTCCCGCGCGCCGGACGTCGCGTTCTGCTTCCGCTCCGACGATACCGTCGACCCGTTCGGTCTTGTCGGCGGCACCTTCTATGACAATGACCGCCGGGCGGGTCTCGGCCTTCATGGCGGGCTCCATCCGAAGGAGCTCGCAGCAGTGGGTCTCATCGCAGGATCAGTGTTTCCGAACACCGGATGCACCTCTTTCTTGGCATCAGGGATTTGCGATATCGCACCGACAATTCTCTATCTGCTCGGCATTGAACCACTGCATACGATGAGCGGACGGGTGCTCCATGAACTGCTGCGGCGGTCCAAGGCCGTCGATCTTCCCGTACGCGAGGAGAGCTTCGCGACGCATCTCGGAGGCTACACGCAGGTACTCCGGCGCGAGCATGTCGGTGCAGCCTGCTACATTGCCGGTGGCTGGGGTTCTTGCTGACGTGCGGAAACTTTGCGCTACGAACTCATTAACGAGGAGTGGCCGCCATCAAGCCAATGCTGCCGAACAGGCCACTCGTGTCTTCAATGGCATCATCTGGGTCTCGCGATCCGGGGTGCCGCGGCACGACCTGCCCGACACCTTTGGCCGGTATACGATCTGCTGCAATCGCTTTGTTCGCTCGCGACGAGCAGGTGTAAGCTATGAATAGAGCGCCTTGGCGGCACATGATCCACAAAGGCATGATGCGCCTCCTCGATCACGGGCTTGCATCACGGCTTGGCGGGCAGGCCAAACTCGGCTTCGCCAAGGAAAAGCTTGATCGGTATCCGCCTCAAAGCAGCTGTACTATGGTCATTTGGAGTCTTGGCGTTCGTGACCTATGAGAGACTCTAGCAGTGGCGAATGAGGTGCTCGCTCTTGCTGAAGGACCATCATTCCTGCAAGCGGTCAAACCGAACCCACTCCTGCGGCCCGATGTTTGTGTTCGCGGTCTTAACCTCCAACACCTTGATAGTTTCGCCCGGTGTGATGACGTCGATCGGGTCGCCCCATCCGCCACCCGAAGGGCCCGGGCGTATATTTACATGTATTTTTGCTATCAAAACATCGTCTGGGGCCACGGGCGACCCAGCTCCGGTTGGGGAAATGCGGTCGAAGTAAGAGGAGGCCCCACCGGGATCACGGAGGGCGGCCCAACTCGTCGACTCGATGACAGGATGTTTGAACTTCGCGGAATCGCCGATCTCTGCGAGAAGCAGCTTTTGTTCATCATAGGGAGAGCCGTTCCCAATGTAGGTAAGCACGACGCCCGGTGCACTGCTATCGCGGTCGTGCAAGACCTTCGAGTCCCAACTGATCATCCAATTGCGATCGTCGGTGACGATTGTGTTTGCAAGCGCGTCCGCGGAGGATCTGTACTCCTCGAGCCGCTGCCTGGAATCTTCTAGCCACTGCTTGGCGTCGGCACAGGACGATTTGACTGCATCCATGCAGAATGTGTCCGACTTTGCCTTTGCAGGGTCGACGTACTCCTTGGTTACATATGCTTGGCCCGCCTGCACAATGACCGATCCTCCCCCCTGAGCTGCCGCATTGAGGATGTCCTCTCGGTTGCCGCCTGCAGCAGCAATTGCTATTCCACGTATCGACGCGGCGGCTGCGGCCTTCTTGGCGACCTCAGTTGCCGTCGCGGCTGGCATCGTATTGACCTGCGCGTATCCTTCACTAACAGCATAAGTATAAGCTCCCGCCCTGAGCGCTGCTTCTACATTGTGTCCCGACGAGTTATAGGCCCACCAGGCGGCAAAGGCGGCCGCTCCGGCCGGTCCTCCGGAAGTGCTTGCGACAACCTGGGCGGCTTGGCGTGCTTGTTCGCTCTCCTGCATGAACTTTGCTGCATTTTGGTTGTCCACCGCCAGTTTGTCTGTGCCGAGATGCCAAATTGCGTCAACGACCTTACCCTCGCGGATCCGGCTACCGGCTCTCGATAGCCCGTCTCGGTAACCGTCGACGGTCCTTTGTGCATATCGGACGGAGGCATGGACCGCATCCACGATATCATTGGCGGCCTTGACGTGAGTCTTCACGGCGTCATTTATGCTCTTTTCTGGATTCGTTAGTGCATTCGAGATTGCCGTCTGCATTTCCTTATCGAACTTAGCTCCTATTGCTTGGAAGTTTTGCGCAGCGGCAATAAGGTCTTGATTACCGGAAGTTCTTGCCGCTTCGAGCACTAGGTCTGCTCCCGGAAATGCGGACTTTACAACATCCGACGGCTTTAGCTTCGTCGGATTAGGCAAGGCTGGTGGAACGGGCACGGGCGGCACCACGTCCGAAACACAAACGCAGGTCTGTCCCAAGTTGAACGGGGGCACGCCGTTGGGCACGCATTGATTATGTTTGCCAGTCGAGCAGGAATAGGCTGCCTCAGTTGCTATTGATATCAGAGCACCAGCAATAAGAATTGACCGCATACCCACAGCCCTCTCCAAAATCCAGATACAATCAAAGGTAGATAGAGATCCAATTGTGGTCCAATGAAGCTTGCATGACGTCTATTGCAATGACAGCCGCCAATGGAAGCTCGTCACGATCGTGGCTTGCGCCTATCGCGATGAGCAAAGAATCGTTGCACGTCAGCGGGTGACTTACCGATCACAGGCTCTGTCGACTTCCGCATCTGTCCCTTCGACGACCTGTAGCGATGCGCCGCTCTGTAAGCATGTTTGGCCTGTAAGGTTCCGTTAGCCGCGGGATCGGTCCGTCACACGATAAGTCCAGGCCGGAGGCGTATTGTGGCGCCGACGCAGATCGGTGGATGATCATTGATGTCCCAACAGCCAGAAGCGCGCAAGACTGTGATTTGGCGGCGCGTGATCAGCATGTCGAGGACTGAGCAGGTATCTAGCGCATGAACAATGAGCTGATGAACGCTGATGAATAATGGCTGATCACCATTTTGGCACGACTGCCCGAAGGTTTGAAGAGACAAAGGTCGTGAGAGGTCTGCACGGCGGTCCGGTTTGATTCCGCACTGCCGTGCGGACGCGTGTAATGCGGGGTAATCAGGATCGCTTTCTCTTGCTCGGCGCAGGGGACGGCGAAGTACCGGCCGTCATACGGTCAATTCGCTGCTGCGGTCGTGCGTTCGGATAGCATTCGGCGGAGACGGATTTCCAGCGCCCGCGAGATCCGGCATGACGGAGCTCCCGGCTATTCCGAGACCGTCGTACGAGTTGCGCTTTGTTCGGTTGCGTTCTCCATCAAGGTCATCGCGTTGCTCCATCGACACAGTCCCTTTCGGAGAAATAGACATCATCGCATACACGCAACGTCACATCGAGTTATTCGATGATCGTCATCCGGCTGTAGCAGTTCGATCTTTTAAGGTCCTGCACAACAGTGGACACGTCCAAACGGGATAGGCGATCTCATTGCCGTGCTCAGCAGCGCTTTCATGATGTGGGGTAACGGCGATGGCATCCGTATTGATTGACAGGGTCGTGAAGAACTACGGGCGGACGCCTGTCTTGCGTGATGTGTCGCTATCGATCGCGGATGGTGAGTTCCTGACGTTGCTCGGACCTTCGGGCTGTGGGAAGTCTACACTGTTGCGTCTGCTGGCGGGGCTCGAGGTACAGGATGCAGGGTCGATCTTGATCGGCGGCCGAGCGGTCGACGGTCTCAGGCCGAAGCAGCGCGACGTTGCAATGGTGTTCCAGTCCTACGCTCTCTATCCGCACATGACGGTTGCGTCCAACATTGCGCTGCCGCTACGGATGCGGCGGCTCACAGCCATCGAGAGGCTTCCCCTTCTCGGCCGTCTCATCCCAGGAAGAGCGCGGATCGCTGCTGAAATCGACGTGGAAGTCGCCCGTACCGCCGAATCGCTGGGCATAAGCCATTTGCTGACCCGCAAACCGGGGCAGCTCTCCGGCGGACAGCGCCAGCGCGTGGCGGTCGGCCGGGCAATGGTGCGCCGTCCGGCTGTCTTTCTGATGGACGAGCCACTGTCCAATCTCGACAGCAAGCTGCGTGTCCAGATGCGCGCCGAAATCAAGGAACTGCATCAGCGTCTCGGAGGCACCTTCGTCTATGTCACCCATGACCAGGCCGAGGCCATGACGCTGTCGGACCGGGTCGCGATGATGCTCGACGGCGAGTTGCTGCAGGTGGCTCCGCCGCAGGATATCTATGGCGATCCCGATGACCGACGCATCGCAGAATTCATCGGCTCGCCCAAGATCAACATACTCGACGGCGTGATGCGCGAACGCGGCCTGATCGATGTGGCCGGATCGACGCTCAAAATCGAGGAAGCTGCGCTTCCCGGCATCCATCTCAACCTCGGAATCCGTCCCGAGGCTTTTCATCTTGCCGACCAGCGCGGGCAGGGCGCGCTGACCGGTTCGGTTCGCGTGATCGAGCACATCGGCTCCGATCTCTTCGTCCATCTGGATCTGCCCGGCCCCGACCAGCCGCTGGTCGCAAGGCTACCGGCCGAATGCGCGTTTCGTATCGTTCCTGGCCAGACCTTGCATGTCGCCGTCCGCCCGGATCGGGTGCTTCTTTTTACGCCCGATGGACGGCGGTTGCGCCGGGAAGCGGAATCCGGTCCGGCGTCGGTCACGCCGCTCCGGGAGGCCGCTCGATGAGCGGATCTCGTGCTGATTCTGGCGTCCTCGGCGGCCCCTCCGTGAGCGGCGGAGCGCAAATATTCCGATCTCTCGCCGCCTCATGGGCGCGCAGACGTGTCGTTAGCGAAGCGCTGACGGCTTGGACGCTCGCCGGGCCGGCAGTCTTCTTTCTGCTCATGCTCTTCTGCCTGCCTGTGATCGGCGTCTTTGTTATCGCGCTTACCGACTGGCGGTTCGGCGCGCCGACGCTCTCCTTCGTCGGGCTTGCCAACTTCCGCGAGGTCATTGCCGACGAGGGCTTTAGGATCCCGCTTCGCAACACCGTCATCTACTTGCTGGTCGTCGTGCCGGGCACTGTCGGTCTCGGTCTTCTGATCGCTCTTTTGATCGAAAGCCGCAAGTCCTGCCGCTCCTTCTATCGCGCGATTCACTTTCTGCCCTTCATGGCGACGATGTCGGCCATGGCGATCGTCTGGGAGGCGCTGCTGCATCCGACCATCGGTCTCGTCAGCCAGACATTGTCCGCCATCGGATTGCCGACCGCCAACTGGCTGCGCGATGAGCACACCGTTCTGCCGGCGATTGCTGCGATAGGCATCTGGCAGAATCTCGGTTTCGCAATGGTGCTGTTCCTCGCGGGCCTCAAGAGCATCCCGAAGGACATCTATGATGCGGCCGAGGTCGACGGAGCTGACCTATGGCTGGACCGTCTGCGCACCGTCACGCTGCCGATGCTCGGCCCTGTCTCAATGTTCGTCGTCATCGTTGTGGCGCTGAGGGCGTTCGCGTCCTTCGACACCGTCAAAGTACTTACCCAAGGAGGCCCGGGGCACGCCTCCGACATGCTTCTTTACACGCTCTATCGAGAAAGTTTCGAATATCTGCGCACCGGATATGGCGCCGCAATCGCCGTCGTCTTTCTGGCCATCGTCGTGACCCTCACCCTCATTCAGGCTCACGTCATGGACAGGAAGGTGCACTACCAATGAGCACCAGAGCGCCTCTCAAAGGCCTGTTGTCGCCGGCGGCGTTCGTCCGGCATGCAGTTCTGCTCGCCACCGGCACCCTCATCCTCGTCCCGTTCGTCTGGATGGTGTCGCTGTCAATCAAGCCGCCGGGCGAGATCTTCCGGGCCAGCTTTTCCTTCTGGCCTGTCCAGTTCTATGGGCTCGAGAACTACACCAAGGCGCTGACCAGGGCGCCGCTGCCGCGCTATCTCGGCAACGGCTTCATTGTGTGCGCTTTGATCCTGGCGCTGCAGATCCTTCTTTGTGCCCCGTGCGCCTATGTGCTTGCCAAACTCCGCTTTGCCGGCCGCGGTGCGCTCTTCGGCCTCGTGCTGATCGGGCTGCTCCTGCCGCATCAAGTGCTTTCGCTGCCGCTCTTCATCCTCGGCTATCAGCTCGGTGTCCTCAACACCTATGCCGCGCTCGTCTTGCCCTATGTGGTCTCGCCGTTCGGCATCTTCCTGTTCCGCCAGTTCTTCAAGACCATTCCTGATGACGTCGTTCACGCCGCGCGGCTCGATGGTCTTTCCGAATTCGCGATCATCTGGAAGATCATGGTGCCCATGGCGTTGCCTGCCGTAATCGCCTTCGCAATCTTCTCCATGGTCTCGCATTGGAACGATCTGTTCTGGCCGCTGATCGCGGTGCACGATCAATCGCTGATGCCGCCGCCTCTCGGTATCGTGGCCTTCAAGAGTGAGGAGGCCGGTACCGACTACGGCCCGCTCATGGCCGCCACAACGCTCGTGGTCCTGCCCCTCATCCTTGCCTTCCTCGCCGCACAGCGTTGGTTCGTCGAAGGTTTGGCGGAAGGAGCAATCAAGTAACAGAAACAGCCTCTTGGATGTTGTGCCCAACTCCGCCTCACAGCCTAGCGCGTCCACAAGATCCGCTGCGGGGGGGGGGGAATACAGAATATTTCCCAAAATGGAGCAAAGCAGATGTGGATCTCGATGAAAATGATTGTTGTCGCCTCCCTCGCTACGGCACTTGTTGGAGCCATAGCGAGCCCGGCGAACGCAGAGGACGGCAGAACGTTAAGGGTAACTGCGGCCTCCTCCGACCTCAACGCGATGTGGGTCGAACTGGCGAGAACGTTTGAGAGAGAGCAGCCCGGCGTCAAGGTCGAACTGGATAATTCGAACAGAGGCTATGACGATCTCGTTCAGGCAACTCTGCGCGCCTCCCTTACGGGCTCATTACCGGATGTGTCGTTTCAGGGCGCCAATCGTCTGCGGATCTATACCGATCGAAACCTCGCCGTTCCGCTCAACCGCTTCCTGGATGCTGACGCCGGTGACGCTCGAAACGCGCTTTCTCCGGCGGTCACAAAAATCGGAGCGTCAAAGGGTGACACCTACGCGCTAGGCTTCGGCGTCGCGGAACCTGTCGTGTTCTACAATGTCGACCTCCTCGCCAAAGCAGGCGGCGATCCTTCTCACCTGCCGACCGGTTGGGACGAGATTATCAGACTTGGCTCCAGTATCACAAAGCTGGGCGAGGGGAATGTCGGACTTATTTTTCAGTACGATAGTGAGGACTTCTTCTGGGATGCTCTGCTCTTCAGTCAAAATGCAGCGATGATGAATTCTGATGAAAGCAAGATCACGTTCGATGGCCCGGAGGGTCTAAAGGCCCTGGAGATCATCAAGCGGATCGGCCAATCCGGACAAGCGGCCGTTGACATGTCGAAAGACCAAGCTCGCGCTTTGTTTGCCGCCGGCAAGGTCGGCATCATTTTCGACTCCAACTCTAATCAGCTGCGTTTTGAAGAGGACAGCAGAAACAAATTCAAGATGGCTGTCGGCAGATTTCCGCTGATGGCGCATAACGGAACACTTCCCGCGGCCGGATCGATCGCAATGATGTTTGCGACCAAACCCGAGCAACAGAAACTGGCATGGGAGTTCATGAAGTTTGCGAGCGGGCCAGCCGGACAAAAGATTGTAGCGCTCAAATCCGGATGGCTGCCGGCGAACGACTTCGCCACCCGCGATTCGAGAGAGCTCTCCGACCACTTTGCACAGAACGCAAACTACAAGGCCAGCCTTGATCAGTTACCCATTCTTCAGGGTTGGTACGCGTTTCCAGGAGAGAGCGCGGCAAAGGTGACCAAGGTCATCGTGGACGGTATGCGCTCTGTCATCACGCTTCAGAGGCCGCCCGAAGCGGGGCTCGAAGCAATGGCATCGCAAGCTCGAAAGCTTCTCGGCGTCAAATGATGTTCGAGCCTGGCACGCAAACTGAAGTGATCGATAGTGCAGGCCTTTATCCTGACGAACGACGTAGGATGGACCGCGCCATTCCCTATGTCGAATGGAGCCGTCAGGGGAGAAAAGAGTGCGCCTTGGTGCTCTTTCTAACCGGAGGGGGTCATTTGGGACGGATTTCGTATGGTTATCCTGACGGCGATCCCAAGAATTTTCTCGCCCACTGGCTCAATCTGGCGGGGTACAATTTGGTTGTGCCATCACCTCCGATCGAACATTCTTTGTTCAACGGTCCTGTTTCCGGGCTGGACGTGACAACCTGGTCGGAAGTCATGATCGATCTTGTCGAAGCAAAGCTACAAGCATGGGAGCTGAAGCCGCGTGTTCTGGTCGTCGGCTGGAGTATGGCCGGCAGATTTATTTCACGTCTGGCGGCTACAGCCTCCACAAGAGGCATCAAGATAGAGGCATTCGTAAGCCTGGCGGCAACGCCACCCCTTCCGGGTCTCTCGCCGGTAAATCTCGAGCAAACACCCCTTTCGAGACAGGGCTTCCGATCTTTCATCGGCCCATCCGACAGCGACCCCGTCAATCGCTGTTGGCTGGCTTCTCTATCGGAGCAGGAGCGCATCGAGGGGAAGTCGATCATTCCGCCGGAGGTATATCTACAGCAGTTCGTTGGCAATTCACCCCTAAATCTGCATGGTGAAGCTCTCCGCTGGCGCAATGGGCGGATGCAACACTCCCTATCAGATGCGTCGAATGACGTGATGGCCATGGAATTTAAAGGTGCACCGCTATGCGCAGCCATCATTCCGACTGCACCGAGTGATAGGCACCACCTGCTAACCGATCAGGCCAACTGGTCCTTCTTCAATGCCAACGTGATCGCGGCACGCGCCGCCTCATGCGCTCCTGAGAGCCTAGATAAAGTCCGCTCGCTGGTTCTCTCGCTGCCGCAACGGCTGTCGCGAGAGGCGATGGGAGGGCATTTCTTTTTCGTCGGCGCGAAGGGAGCCCGCGCCACCGCTCAGGCCATTCTCGCACTCCACACCGAAGCGCTCGCTGTCGAATCTGAATTGAAATCGTGCTCGTGCTGAGAACCGCGCTGCCACGTTGTTTCGTTTAACTGCCCGTTTGCCGCAAATGGTCGAACTAAGGAGTTCGCTGCGCATTCGCAATGCCGGACTTATTGTCGAGCGAACCAAACGAAAATCCAAGCGAAATGCTCGTGTTCGTTCGCCGCAATCGTTCCTTAGCTCTGTCGCGGGTGATTGCGCAAAGACCCTCGGTAGGCGGCATTGGTACAGCGCGTCCTCGACTTTTTGGCGGAGATTTCGCGGTTGTTAGGTCCAGCTGCCAACCACAAGACCGGCGCGTGGGGGCCTGACGCGCTATTGCGCGACGGGCAGGGCGATCGTCACCTCCGCTGACCATGGAAACGCGACCGTTCCATCCATTGAAGCATATCGCTCAAAGAGCAAGCGGTGCCATCTCATCGTGTCTTCCAGGCCGTTTCTCTCAACAATCTTCTTAGTGTCGCTACGGGACAAGCTCAGGCCCTGGAACTGTTCCCATGTCAAGAGGTCGTCCCAATAGAGCACGAAATGCTGGACCTTGCGAAACAGAGGCGATGATTTGAGCTCATGCACGAAATTGGCGGGTGCATAGTGTCCGTCGTTGCCCTCAAAGCCACCGGTCACGAAACCAGGAATATACTTCTCGTGGTAGCGCTCGTACTCTTGAAGCAGATGGCTTCGATCCAGATCTCGTCGTATCATGAGCACCGCGATAAGGCCTGATGGGGTCAGGACCCGGTTTGCTTCCGCATAAAACTTGGGTCGATCAAACCACGTCGCGGCACTCGCTGCGGTTACCAGTGCAATGGTTCCGTTTCCGGCTGGAAGCCGTTCCGCGCTGCCCGACATGTGCTTGATGTTCGAGATGCCCAAGGATTCGGAGATGGCTTTCCGGCGCATATCGGCGTTCGGTTCGAGCGCAATAATAGTCGCAGATTGGGGCAATAGCGTCGCCAATTGCCTGGTAAAGATGCCTGTGCCACTACCGATATCGAGCACAGAGAAAGCGCAAGGCGCAGCCCGTCTCACGCGCTCCGCAACGAAGCTGACGATTTCGTCGGGGTAATGCGGCCGATAGCTATCATACGCATCAGCAAGCCCAGTGTAGGACGAGTGCGTATCCGCCGGTTGACCGCGCATCTCTCACCTCCGATCGGCTCTGCGGAAGGTGAAGCGCCCGCTTGGATCGATCCGTCGCAGGTCCTGCGATGGTGTGCTGGGCGTCATTTGGAATAGCCACGGTGCTTGGATGCGCGAGGCAACAAATCTGCCGCTCTCGACCGGGGGCTTCACATGAAAAGCGTCCTGGTTCTGTTAAAAGCGCATCCGTGAGAGCAGAGTAGCTTCGCAATTTTTGCAGAGCCAAAGCCTCTCTCGTCGTCTCAATGTTCAAATAGATAGCTCTCATCGCAATCAACTACCCACGTTGGTGGTTGATTGAGATGGCAATTGCTCCTCTATGGATTGGCTGAGGAGGCCGACGAAGCGGTATCGGAGAAGCAAAAGAACGATCACGTTCGGCCGGTAGTTATGTCAAGCCAAATGAACCATCATAGTGGATCAACGCTGCCTTGCAGTGGTTCGCACCTCGTTGAGAAGGGCGGCAGCCGGAGAGGCTCTTGAGCGACGAGGAGAGTCGGATCTTGCCAAGTGCGCGGGTCGGGATCCGGAGCGAGCGAGAGAAGGCTACGCATAGTTTCGTGAGGCGATATCTCGTCGATCAGATTTGCATTCGAGAGCCACTGTTGACCTCGTCACTGAGCGCGGTCTCGCGGTTCAGTTCGATTTGTTCCAGTTGGCCTTTGAGTCAACTGCGAAGACAGTCAGGAGGCGAAAGCATGGATACAGTTGGCAACTATACCGTTGTCGCATTACGCTGCTCACTTCAACTGGAAACGACAAATGAATATCTCTGGCAATCCTCAGCATGGGGAGCCAATCAGCCTTATAAGAACCACTCCGCCGACTCCAGAGTGGATGGGGGCGGAGCTGTCGAGGACGCTCTTTGAGATATCTGAGCGAAGCGACGTTGCCACACTGTTGAGGTATCATCGCTTTCGGGGAACAGAGTCCGATCGTCAAGCTGGAGCGGCGTGGTTAGCCAAGCGCTTCGGAGCTGCGCCGTCGATTGACCGGATCATCGTCACGAACGGAACTCAAAGTGGTCTCCTGATCACATTGGCAAACGTGGTTGGAAGCGGCAATGTGCTGCTGACAGAGAACTTGAGCTATTACGGTTTGCGGCGGATTGCCGGCTTCTTGAACATTTCCGTCAAGGGCATCGAGATGGATGACGACGGTGCGGCGCCCGAGGCGTTCGAGGATGCGTGCAGAAAGCTCAATCCCAAAGCGTTATTCCTTACGCCGACACTGCATAACCCGACCACTATCACCATGTCGCATGAACGACGGCTCGCGCTCGCCGATGTCGCCAGACGATACGGCGTCGCGATTATCGAGGATGACGTTTACGGACTCCTTCCACCGGAAGCGCCGCCACCGATCAGCGCGTTAGCGCCTGACGTCACCTGGTACGCGGCGGGCCTGGCAAAGTGCATTGGCCCCGGCTTGAAGATTGCCTATCTGTTGATGCCGTCCATTGAGGCGGCCACAAGCGCGTTTGATCTCTTTCAGACCACCTCGACATGGCATGTCGCCCCCCTGTCTGCTTTGGTCGCTCAAAGCTGGATTGCCGATGGCACCGCAGAGAAAGTGCTGCTCGCCGTGCGCCGTGAGGCGGTCGCGCGACAGGAGATGGCCGCAAGATCGTTCATTCATGCAACCTATCTGACCAAACCGGAATCACTACACATGTGGTTGGCGCTTCCGCACAGATGGACGCAGCAGAGCTTTGTCAGCGCAGCGGCCGAGGCCGGAGTGTTGGTTCGGTCCGGAAGCATGTTCGCGCTCGATGAAGCGAGTTCGCCTTTGGCCATTCGTATCGTCCTGGGTAGCCCCGAAAGTCGTGCCAGCCTTGGAGAAGCCTTGACGGCGCTCAGACCTCTTGTGAACGAGAGCAGGTAACGTCCCGGAAACCGGAAGGCCGTTGCAGGCATCGGCGCAACCAGTTTCGATCTTGCAACGCATGAGCAGGAAAGCTCTGCCTCGACCTGAGATGCAGCGCGAGGTTCAGGGCTTAGAGCTGATGAGTTGCCTGCCGCTCGAGCAAAGGCCCTTGCCATGCTCATCGCAGAGCCACCGAAAGATCCGCTTCGCGGCATCGGGCGAGTCGAACTGATAGCCTAACCTGGTCCTCGATTTCTGTCGACTATTGGCGACCTTAGCCCGCTAGCGTGGTTGCCATCGGTGCTGCTCGAAGGCGTAAACTGGATTGAGGCGGCAGTAGCCACCTGTACCCGATGCTGTGGCCATGCACTGGCCATAGGTCGAGAACTGGCACGTACCCGGGTATCCCCAGGCACGCCCTTGCAGACAATAAGTGTCTTGTATGGCGGGAAGCACGTATTCCGCACGATTTCGGGCATCGGCGCTCGAATACGATCCAAAGCTGGCCAAGGCGGAAACTATGATCGCAATGATGAACTGAAGGTAGCGCATGGACGCCTCCATACCCATAATCTTATTCCCTATAACTTATTCAAGCCTAAACCGTCCGTTTTGTACATTCACAGCTTGGTCAAATCCGAATGTCCGGGCGCGGTCTGCCGGGCGTCAGATCTCTGTGATGGGCGTCTTTCAAACGGGCGAGCAAGGAGCCCGCAATAGGTGGTGCCAAGTCGGCGACAAACATCATTGAAAGGGAAGAGCGAGGATCGATTGCGTGCACCGTTGACGGGTGACTTGCGGCCGGTGACGCAGGACAAATGCATTATTCCTGCTTCTGATAATCAGATTCGCATCTTTCTCCAATCTTGTAGGTCTAAAGCGCAGGTATACGGCATTGGTAACCTACTGAGCCGTGTGACGAGCGCTCTGCCTTCACCGATCTCAATTGTGAGCTTGGTCTGTTCCTGAGATGAGGCAGGTTTGAGCTGTCGAGATGTCGGCCGGCCAAAGTAAGCTGCCGAGCTACGGGTTAGCGAAATTTGCCAGGACGTTGAAAAATGCAATGACAAACCTTAGGTGGTTGTTGTATTATTCTGCCACCCGGTTTAAAAATGCTGTTTCCTTGTTCGAGACCGTCATTAGCCGTTAGGCAAGCGTATTCGGACTCTCTCGCGCCTCACTACCGAATTGATCAGCGCTGCCCGCGTATAAGCGGGTGGGTGAAGTATTTTCTGCTCATTGCATGGAGCGTAAAGATGCCCCTGAAGATTGTTCTTTCCCTCACATTGTTCCTTGCCGCAGCGTTTGTTGCTCCGGTTTCCTCACAGGCTGCAAAAGTGGGTGAGGCGTGCGGCGGGTTCGGCGGCATCAAATGTGACCGGGGACTTTGGTGCGATCCAACGCCTGGCCAATGTGGTTTCGCTGATGCTTCGGGGGTATGCGTCAAGGTCGGTCAGTTCTGCCCACAGTCCCGTGCGAAAGCGCTCGTTCCGGTTTGCGGTTGTGACGGAAAAACATACAACAATGACTGCGAGCGGCAGAAGAAGCACGTCGGCAAGAAGAACGACGGACGCTGTTGATCACGAACCAGAAGCCCATCACTACGCGCCCTCCATACTCGTTCATTGGCATGCGTGGCTAAGAAGGCCGTGATCGTTCCATCTAATCAGGATCTTCTTTGCGGATGAGGGCAACATGATCTCAACAAAGATAATTGGTGCATGTGGTGCAATTCTGGTCCTTGCAGCGGCTAATGGTGCAGCTGCTGCCGATCTTCGCGTCTATCGCCCCGATGGCAGTTTGCAATGCAACCTCGGCCAGGCTCGTACTCTCGATCAAGACAAGGCTGTGCTGGAAAGTCTTGGAGCCCACGTGATTAGCCAAGAAAAGAAGCCGTTGCCATTCAAGATCATCCAAGCGTGCGGTGCCCCGACGGGGCAGGCGAACACCTACGTGATCAGCGAAGCTGATTGGCAAAAGATCCGGCGCGGATTTGTTGGTCCAGCGAAGTTTGGATTATGGATATTCGATTCGAAGACTGCGGTTGTCTACAAATATGACGGAACCATCCTGTGTGCCGAGGGCAGCGGGATCAAGCTTGACGAGATGGCCAAGGAGCTCACGAGTGCCGGAATTGCGATTGTCAGTCAAAAGAAAGCCACTGACGGATTGATGCACATACAGCTGTGCGGATCGATCACGGGCAGCGTGAACGCATACGAGATTGCATCTTCCGACCTGCAGAAAGCGCTGGATCTCGGCTTCTCCTATTTGATCACGCCTCAAACAGCACCATCCATTGTCGGCGAAGCGGATTCCAAGAAGAAGGCGCTCGCCGCACCTAGCCCACGAAGCGAAGGTTGGCCTTTGCCATGGCCGTTCCCGTGGTAAGCGCCTCCATTCTGGTTTGCGTGTATTTTTGAAGGAGAATGCGCCATGTTCATTCGTCCTATAATGGCTTTGGTCCTCGCTATAAGCATGTTTGACGTTGGCTTTGCGTCTGCTGATCAGCGCTCGGAGAGATTGTCCCATATCAGGATTGCTCAAGAGAAGACCCCCTGCCCGCAGGTCATCCATTGCGGGACTAAGGACGGCGTGGTCAAAGAATATCCGACCCGCTGTGCCGCAGAGGAAGATGGAGCGACGAATATTGCGCCAAAGACGGGCCCCACGTGCCCAGCGGCGCAATAGAAGAGCGGCGAGCAATTGCACTCGAATATGTCAGCACGTGCGAGCCAGTGTTGCTGCGCCCTTTCGAGCCCGCAGGACCAGCACATCTCTATATCAAGGGTTTAGTGATGTAACGTCGAGGGATCGGATTTTCAGCTGGGCGGCGGTGCCTGCATGACCCAGGCTATCGGAGGAGAGCACCGACAGGATGGCGTCTGCGGAATTTATCCACGCCCGATCTTCGCATTCCAAGGGGCAGGTTTCCGAGACTTCGGCGTCGCGCGACGTGGTGATGGGGAAGGTAACGGTGAGCGAAACCGGCGCGAAAAGCACGGGGAGGGACGCCCGCCCGGCTGCAATGAAAACGCGTGGCTGGTCGCGCCCGCGTGCTCGGCTCTTGTCCGCATGCTGAGGTCACCGAAAGATTCGCGGTGCCGGGCCAGGGGCAAGCGCCGCTCAATGTCTTCTCAATTCCCGCGGCCGAAGAACGAGTTCTCCAGATCATGATCAGCCTCGGTGTTTGAACCTAAAACCGGTCAGATCTCGACGGCTGCCAAGCAGCACGTTTGGATCAAGCGACACACCAGGGACTATGTTAAACCGGATTCGTTTTCAATGTAAGATCAGGCGTTTTTTCGGTCCGCACGTGCTGGTTGTCGTTGCGGCGCTTGCTCCGGGATTGTTGGTGGGGGAGGAGTACAGGACATGGTTTGCCGGGCCGATTGGTTGCGCCGCATCGCTGTCGCATCGCTCGTTATGACGCTGGTGCCGCTCAAGGCCGCCCAGGCCGCTAGTATGGGGTTTAGGATCAATCCGCCCTCCATCTCGGAGTTGAATGGCGCAAAGGATGTCCTGAAGCCGGCGGAGCAGGCGATCGTCGGGACTGCCGTGAAGAGCGCAATGCCGGTCTTCATTTTCATCCCGGGCATTCTCGGCTCCGCCCTTTCACGCACCGTTGCAGGCCGTGACGTCATGTTCTGGGGGAAGTTCTCAGCAAGCGACTTCGTTCAGGATAACCCCGCTTTCAAATACACGGATGGCGAAGCGGTCAGCACCAAGGTGCTCGATACGCTTTACGCGCCGCTCAAGAACATCGATATTTACGGCAAGGCTTATGCTGAACTCAGTATGATCATGGGACCTGCGAATGTGCTGCGGTTCTCCTATGATTGGCGGCAATCGAATATTCGTAGCGCGAGCGACTTCTCGCGCTGGCTATGCCGGGATGACGTTCGGACTATCGTCAAAGGACGCCCCGTGGTCTTTCTGGCCCACAGCATGGGCGGACTGGTGCTCAAATACTGGCTTGAACATAGCTATGCCGGCGAACATTGCCCGGCCGATACCGACACATTTGAAGCCTGGATGCCGATTCAAAAGCTTGTCTTTGCGGGGACACCGAACTACGGCGCCCCGAAAGCGGTACTGTCCTTCTCGAGAGGCGAAACACTCTATGTCGATCCGGCCAACGACGGACCGTTGTGGCGCGCGCTCGTTGCTCTTGATATGAACACCATCTCGCGCAATCTCAATAAATACGGCATCCGCTATCCGAGCGCCTATCAGCTGCTGCCGGTCGTCAACACCACGGCGTGTTTCTCGCGACCCGGCTGGGAGACCGATCTCGAATTCCGAACGGCAAATGACGTCCAGGCCAACATCGATCTTTTTGAGCCTAGATCCTGGAGCTTGCTTGGCTGGCCGGCCCAGCTGTCCAGCCAGGAGCGTGAACAGTTCAATGCGATTGAATTGCCAGCTCTTCTGAGCGAGGCGCGGACATTCCTGTGCGACGTCGCGGCCTATGATGTGGACCGCGCCTTCGAAGGTAAGGTCGTGCACTTTTCCGGTTTGGACCAGAAGACGGTTTGCAAGATCCTGTTCAAGGCGCCGGATTACCAGGGGGACTACGTTCCAGGCATGTGCCCCGGAGATGGCACCGTTCCGAACTGGATCGCTGCCGATGTTTTCCATCTCAAGGCCGGACAGCCATCTGATCGGCAGCCGCATGCTGCGCTCATGTCGGCGGTCGAGTTCTCGGCGTTTCTAGCGCAATTGCACAATGAGATCTATTCGAACCTCACGCTGAAAGCGACGGAACTCGAGGGTGGGACCCAGACAATCACCAAGCTGTTCACTCAACTCCACTATTTGCCGCACGCCGATCCCACGATGCCTGCACTGCAAACGGCCGCAATCGCCAAGGTCGCCGACCAGGTGGTGGCCGATCTCGCGCTCTCTCCGGGCAAGGATATCCTACGTTTCGCTGAGGATAAGTCGGTTCTGCCCACCGATCGCTCAAACGCGTTCCTAATCTACTCGAATCTCTCGAGTGTCACATCGGCCCAGCGTGCCCAGGCAATCAAAAGCGCAGCGGAGATCAAGCTCGATACGCAGGACTGGTATCAATCCTTTGAGCTGTCAAAAAGCGCGCTCGGCTGGGCCGATGCTGTGCCAGCGTCCAATCCTGCTTCTGAAAAGATGCGTCACGTAAAATCGCAGGCCGCCTTCACGGCGGCGATCGCCTCTGCGCGCCTTGGCAATCGATCCACGGCAATGCAGTTTCGCCGTCTGGCCATAGAAAGCGGAAACAAGAAGGCGATCAATGTCGAGTTGCCGTTCCCGACCGGCCCGTCAGCCTTTGAGCTTCATTGAAGGTTGCTGCCACAACATGGGTTTTGCGCGTCTGATCGGTCTTGATCGGCTCGCGGCATCGGCACTGCTTCGACCCCGGCTACTCCCAGCATACCTCTGCACGGATTGTTTCCGTGCCGTTTGGTGCATTGACACGGTGGCAGGGCGCGCCTGCTCTTGGCCATCCCATTTCCAGACGGCACCGGTCGTACGCTACGCCGATCTGCCGACAAGGTGGCGCTCGCCGTAAAACCGGAACGCTACCCTGCGTTCGGCTTCCTTACGCACCGTGCTTCGCGCTTTTGACCGCTTGGCTCGATCCGCCTTGAGAAAGCGTTTCGACGAAAATGAAAGGCATGCACGGCGTACGTGGTCAGGCGCTCTCTTTCGAGGTCGTCTCGCGAGTAACGAAACCATCCGTTCCAACCGGCGCCGCGCGACCGTAGCGGGCGAAGAGGCGAACGACCGAATTGAATTCATATGCTCGGATGTACTCCCAAAGCGCGGCACGATCCTCATTGGAGAGATGATTGATTCTGTCGCCGGATTGCGGAATTTCGCCGAGCAGGACCAGCCAATACGAGAACAGGTCGCGGAAACCGACGGCTCCGATCACGTCATAGCGTATCAGATGCTCGATCCGTTCCAACCAGAGCAGAAAGTTGTCGAAAGCGGAGCGGACGGCGAGGTTTCGGTCCGTGAATAAATTAGTTTCAGTTTGCTCGGCCTGCTGCAGCTTCCAGTGCACGGCCAGCGCTTTGGGCAGCTCACCCACGTCGAAGATCTGGCCCTTCAGCGTTTCCTCCTTCCAGAATGGGGCGGTGCCATAGTCCAACACGCGCATGACGAAACGGACATCCGCGTCTTCAAAGAATTCCTTGGTCTGGTCGGATGCCGCCAAGGCGCGTTCGCGCTGACGGGCCAGGTTCGCCTGCTCGCTGTTCATGCGATATTGATAGAGGCCGAAGGCAAAGCCGGCCGCGGTCAGAGCCAGGCCGATCAGTGCTGCCGCATTCGAGTCGGACATTGCTATCTCCTCTCGACACTAGTGAGCGGTGTCGTCCTTGCCGCTTCCCTTGTAAGCCTTCGTCCCCAAGTAAGCCGCATGGCTGATCAAAAGCACCGATGTGAAGGCACCTCCCGGGTCGGGCAGGCTCTGAATTCCAGTCAGCATCACATCCGGCGTGACTCCGCGGAGCTGCTCGACGAGCATCGCGAAGTATCCGAGAACCAGCGTGACGGTGAGCACAACATTCTGCAGCCGAGAAATATCGACATCCCCCACGTCGGACACGTGTTCACCGATGAAAACGTCAGCGAGCGATGCCTTGGTCGGGTCCGAACGGACCTCGACGGCGGAAGAATCGCGCGATGACCTCGGCAAGGCGCGATCGGACTGGTCGTTGCTATCTTTTGGCCTGCCACCGATTGTCGTGATCAGATCGGATGGAGAGCCGGCCATTCCGAATGCCTTCGTGTTCAGGATCAATGCCGAGATCATCGGCGAGGCAAAGGCGATCCCGAGCGCGGCGGCGATGGATGCCGGAATCTGTGGGAACGTACCTGGTCCGCTGAGGCCCACGTTGAAGAGCGCCGCGGTGGCGAAGCCGCCCAGCGCCACGATGGTCCAGAGGGTCACTTGCGCGCGTGTCAGCGATGCCCGGTTGCGCTCGTCGATCCAGATACCGACGATGCGCCCTTTGGTACCGAGGCCAAGTGCGATGGCGAGCCCTGCGATACCGAGCGTCATGGCGAGAAATTGCACGATGATCGATCTCGTGCCCGGCGTGTCGCGCAGTCCGAGAACCGCATTCGCGATACCGGACAGAAAGGACGTATTCGGCGTGATCGCGATGATGCCGGCATCCACCGCGCTGCGCACGACAAGTTCGCACGACAATGTCGCGTCGGTTGCGGCTGAGCCGTCTGTTTCCGGCGGCTTCTTCGGCGGTGTAGCCGCATTCGTGTCCAACGCCGCAGGCCCGTGGTCGAGGCAGCTGCGGATCGTGGCGAGAGCCGCGCCGACCTTCGGTCCGTACGGTACAGTCGGCTGGACAGGAGCTGCCTGCGCTGGCGCGGCCGGTGGTGTTGCCGTGGCGGAAACCGCGGCCGGCTTTACGTATTTGCCGCCGACATCGAGGAAACTGCAGACGCTCCGCTTCCAGCTGGGAAGCAGAATCGCATCCGCGACGCAATTGTCGGCCAGCTTGTCGAGCAAGCGGTATTGGACGTCGAGATTTCGGAGTTGGGTTCGCAGGCTGCCGTCGTCCTGTCCCGACCATATCGCCGAAACGCCACCGAAAACGAAGATCAGTGCCGCGATCGACCCGAGGCCCCAGGCGAAGACCCTCCTACCTTTTGGAACGCTCCATGATCGCGGCGCCAGTCCGGTCAGGCTATAGGAGGAGGTGAGGCCGAGTTTGCCGCGAGCATCTTCGCTTGTTCCATAGAGGCGGTATGTCAGGCCGGATCTGTCCTGAAACTCGAGGCCCTCTGTCGTGCCGCTCTTGTAGATCCATTCGGGCGGTGTGCCGATGTCGTTAGACGGAGCGCCGTTTCGATCAATCCGCCAGAGCGCTGCTTGCTTGGGCAAGGCGGCTGAACCGTCGTAACGGTTTTGCGAGACCTTTTCGGCAATGGTCTTCATTGCCGTGTAGTTGGCCGCTTCGTCGGCTGGAACCATATCGCCGGCGGTTTTCATTTGGTCCTGGAGTCCGTTCCAGCGTGCGGTCACCGCGATGCTGGCGACAACCGACCAGAGGCGCTCCAATGATTTCGCTCCGTCCGTTCCCTTCGCGGTCAAGCCGCTCGTTTCTCCCAAAATAATCTTGGCGAGCCGTTCCACGTCCCCGTCAGCCATTTGGTCCCCCGATATGAGCAGTTTGCCGGCAGTATCGCGATGCCAAGTCACGTTTGGCGAATGAGTGGGCACGTCACACGCGTTGCCAAGCAATAGGCATCGACATTCCGAGCACCATCCCTTTGGCGTCCGGAGGATTCATATCGACGTCCCCTTCGATCGTTTCGTACTGAAACATATCCAAAGGAAATGCCGGCGCGGTCTCGAGATAGCCTCCCATCGCGCGTGTCTTGGGGCGCAAAATGCGAAGGAAGCGAATCTGACCGCCATCGCCGAGCGTGGGCGTCTCATTGGGATCCTCGAACGTTGGCCAGTCGGGTTTGGCGAGGTCCATCGATGTGGATGTTCCGTCCCAGAGCTTGACCGCGACGGGCCGCTCTCGAATGCGGTCGAGCGCATCGTGAATGTTGCGGGTCAGGACAAGGACGAGGACTTCCTCAAGCTGCCCCGCCTGCTGATAAGCTGCCGGCACGAGCGATTGCAGCTTATGTGATGGGCCTTGCGCCGCCGGCTTGCATCCGATTGAGACCACGGATCCTGTCACCGATGCGATCAGATCATCCGTCGACACTCTCGACGCCACGCCATCGATGATGGCGTCGAACAGAGACATGGCCTCCGCGAACTGCCACCATAGCGATGGCGTGAAGGTAGAGAGCCTCGCTGGCGCCACGGCCGCCTGTGCTCCCGTCGCCTTCACGACCATCGTGACAGGGGCGTCGATGGGGACCTCGATTGCGCTCGTCAGCGGCAGGCACGCCACCGACAGCCAGCGATTTTCGCTCGGTGACAGGATCTCATCGGTGGTATCGCGCCCGATTCGGGCGCGCACCGCGACGTCGCCCGCAGGCTTGTATGTCTCGCCTTTCTCCGGTTTGTCCCGAGCCGATATGATCAGACGCAACTGCACGTTGCCGCCGGGCGGTACGTCCAGCGTCCAAGTTCCGGCGTTACCCAATTGAGTGAAGAATTGGAAGACGATGCTCCGTCTTGCACCGTCGTTCGTCACGCCGAATGTGATACGAACGAACTCACTGTCGCTGTCGTCGGTAAACCGAAAAGCCATCGACGAGCCGTCCAGATTTTCCATGTCGGAGATCTCGACCACGAGCCCTTCGTGCTCAGCGGGGAAGACACCGTGGGCGACCACGTCCTTGAGATCCCCAAAGTCTTTCGGCCCGAAATTCCGCATGATCTCGCGGCTGTTGGATAGCCGGAAGCGATTCGCTGCATCGTTCATCGCGAGGAGCCGCGGTTCGCTGTAGAATTTGTTGTACGTTGCCGGCGCCGGTCCTTGGCTGGTAAGGGCAGTCGCGGGATCGATGCTTTCGGGAGCCTCGAAACGACGAAATTTCAGCTTCACGAACGACCAAGGTACGAGGTCCGGTTTGACGGGCGTAATCATGAGACCGGCGTGGTCGAAGCGTCCGGCCTCGGTTGCGATGTCAAATGTGTAGCCGATCGGGCCGTCGATCCGCAGCGGCACAATCGCGCCACCGGACCCGGCTCCGCTCCGGATAGGATCCGGGCCCTGCTCTTGCCAGTATTTGAGAGCATCGGTCGGTCCGTCGGCGCCCGAGTCGATGTTGCGCTGGAGCGCGGTCCGTTCCGCAACCAATCTGTCGAGCGCCTCTCCGGTCGGCGGCGCGGAGCCGTCCGATGGATTCAAAAGCTTGTTGATAGTTTCGATCCGCGTTTTTCGTTCGGCTCGGGTCATCGGATGCCGGGCCATTTCGACCGTGGCATCGATGCCATCTCCGACGTGGAAATTCGGATAGAGCTGTTCGTTGAACAGGGCCAGCAACGGGGGAACCGTACCCCATGCCATGGCGCGTTCGGTCAGTGGCAGCACGATCGCAAGACCTGGACGCTTGGGACGACGATCGTTGGAACGATCCGCCAGTACCTTGTTCTGCCAGCTCGCGCTGCCGTTCGGTCCCCGATGACTGGAGCGCATGAATTCCGGTCGTCCGGGCCGCATCGCCTTGTAGCGGCTCACGATGCGCAGGCCAAAGCGCCATAGATTCATGCCGCCACGCCAGTCGAGGCTCTTGTCGAACAGGCGGGGTACCGGGTCGCTTGCCGTATGATCGCTGCGCCGCCTTCGGCCGCCATAGACATGGGCACGCTCGATGCGGCGCTCGAAGATTTCGCCGACGTCATCGTTGCGACGGTCTGAGAACGACGTTTCGAACAGCTCGCGGTAGCGGGGCTGCTCGGTTGCTTCAGCTCCGGCCGTCGCCAACCGGTACCACTGATCGTCCTGCGGCCTTCCGCGCCAGCTCCAGCGTTGCGATTCGAGCGCCGCGAGATGGCAATAGCGCAAGGCCGGATAAGTCGACTTTCTTGCTGTGACAGTCTCCGCCAGTGAAATCCATGCCTGCTCCGCATATTCAGGCGCGCGGCGCAGGTCGATGTTCAGTGGCTCTGTTCCGAAGATCTCGGGTACAGTTTCCGTCGCGACTTCGAGCGTCAGCACCAGTGGGCCAGCCAGCCGCATCGTCGCATCGATCGGACAACGCCTGAGCGTGGCCTTCACGGCCGGCGATAGCCGCTGGTCGCGGGTGAAAGGGCAAAGCTTGTCTTGCTGGTCCGGCAATCCCGCATAGACGCGCAACTCGTAGATGCGACCCGGCAAGAGCGTGGCGGTATCCCCGCTCAGACCTTCTCGTTCGTTCGAATCGACCTTGATGGTTAAGGACGGCGGCGCTGGAACGTGCCGACGGCCGGAGCCATCAAAGCCGAGCACGTCCTCAAGCGAATCCCAACCAGCTCCGATTGCGGCCATCTTGAACTTCTGGAAAGTCGGAAAGATACATACCAGCTCGCCGTACAATTGCGTCACGGCCGGATCATCGAGCGAGCGATCGTCCTTGGTCTTGTTCGGGCTCGTTGCTACGCCAAGTGCCGCGTCAAGCGCCTTGGCAACAACCGGGCGGCTGGCGACAACTAGATCGTCGAACAGGGGAGGGTTCACCCATCGCCCGTAGGTGCCAAATTCCACCGTCGGGCGCTGCAATTGGATTGTCATCTGGCGAGCGCCCGTCGCGGCACCGACCTGGATGCCGTCGAGCACGTACGTCGCGCGCATCTGGTGGCCCGATTCCGGCGCAATTCGCGGCTTACCAACTGCGACGCTTGCGGTTTTTCCAGAATTATCGAGCTGATTGACGGTCGGCGTCACGATCGGCGTCACGATCGGCGGCTCGATGTCGACGTCTTTGTCGGTCATGACAATGATCAGGACGTCTCGCCATTGCGCGATGTCGCCGGCGGGCTGCTGCAAGTCTTGCATTGCCGCCGGAAAATCGAACTCATCCTCGGCCCATTCCGGTTCATCAACTCCCGCGGCGATCGTCGTGATCGCGGTGAAAGCTTCGATCCGGATCGCCCCGCTTCTGGTAACGTCGTGCGTTAATGTCAGCAGGTCCTTGATCGCTTCGTCCGGCCCCGAGCGGCCCCGAAATGTGATGGTCAGCTTGCGCGCTTCGTTCGTTTCTGGCCACTCCATCCGGCCGATATCGATCCGCAAGCCCGGGGCAGGACCGGCACGGACTTCGAGGACGCCGGCACGTCCTTCCCGATCGAGGAAGAAACGCCCTTGCACATCGCCTCCGATGGTCACGGGAGCTGGCCGTATCGGCAGTTCGCCGGCGAGCGGCACGACACCGTCGGGAATGGCCTTGGCGCGGTCGCCCGCAAGCCTCGGCGCCCCGATCGGACGCGTTCGTCGGTAGAGCGCCGACCGACGCACCGCGTCGGTGCTGGTTGCGATCTTGATTTGTCCCTTGAGCGGTCCGGACGTCTCGATCGGCCGGATCGTCAATGGATCAGCAGGATCGCTGCGCAATATTGGAGGCAGGGTCGCTCCGTGGCCGATGACGTATGGGACGACGTGGAATGCGTAGCCGAACGACAATGCGAACAGGCGATAGTCGGTGGATCCAGCACCGCTCGTCGGTGGAAACCGATAGGCTTCGATGCGGCGCGGGAAGGAGGATGGAACATTTTCGAGCGCTGTATCGCTGGGCATTTCGGCAACCGGCGAGCGATTGTCATATGAAATCAACGCGGCCCGCACGCCGCCGATCTCCCCGACCTGCAATGGGACAGGATCGACAATGGCTCCGCTGGCCCAGGCAAGGTCACGGACCATCACCGCGTTGGCCTCACTAAGCACAGCTCGGGCCGAACCTGGTGACGGTGTGTCGGGAGCATGCAGCGTGGCGACGTTGAGGCTGCGCCACGCCTGGATCGGATCGCTCAACGCGCTGGTACGAGCCATCAGGACGCCGACGCCGGATAGGCGGGTCCATAAGTCGGCGGCGCCGGCAATGCTCTGGAGCTGATCGAAACGGAAAACGAGCGGAGGGGAATTAACGGTGAGCCGGCGACTGGAATCGTCACCGTCACCTGACTCGTCTGCCGCCGAAGGCACGAGCCTGCCGGCATGGCGAACGGCATCGCGGCGCGCAGCCTCGACCACGGCCTTCAGCAGGTTGGCAAGTTTTTCCTCATCACTGCCGGGACTGGTAGTTGCCAGTCCCGCGTCCGTGAGCGCAGCACCGGCGATCAGATCGTATAATGAAGCGGCTGGACGGGTGCCATCGGTGCGCTCGGCACCGACCAGGGCGGCAACACTGGCTTGAAGCCGCACGTCGAGAGGAAGCTTCGCGGTCGCTTCTTGCTCGTTTAGGGGCTGGGGCGCGTCCCATGTCAATCGTCCGGCCGTCAGTCCAGGAATGTATGGCCCGATCACGGCCAATGCGAGGTCGGCGCGCAGACCGGGGCCGGTGGTGATGCGATCCAGTGCCGTACGCAGCGGGGTCGCAGTCGCGTCGGGCCTGACGATAAAGACATCCGGAATGTCTGAAACATCGGCCTTCATCGACAGGTAGAACGCCCCATCAAGCAGGCGGTCGGCCGGCACGGGCGTGGAACCGGCAGCCGACAATGTGACGACAACTGCCGCATTGTCCGCTGGTCGGATGATTGCAATCTCGACGTGGATCGCTGCGCCACGGGTGACCGTCGTCGAAGCGACGGAAGCGCCATCCTGAAAAATGGCAACATCCAACGTGGCGGACGCCGTCGTCCCAGCGATACGAATTTCGGGAGGGGTGGGGCGCCCTGGCGCTGCCACGAATGCGACCGTCAGGCTGAAATCGCCCGCCGGCGGCGTGAGGGCGATATCGAACGAAACATTCGTCGGTGCTGCGGGCGCTATGGGAGCTGCGGATGCGGCGCCGGCGAGGTCCAGCAGTGCGCCCGGTACCGGTGAGGCGGCTCCTGGGCCGAACGCCTGAGCGTTGGGCGGCAAACTTAAGGTGCGTGCCGCGATGATTCGAGGCGTAGCGATCGCTAACGGATGCGGACCGGCGGATGAAAGATCCGGTCCACCGAGCCAATTGCGCGCGACGAACTTCCGCAGGCCGTCATCCGCCTCGATACTCTCCATTTCGCGGACGATGGCCGACCCCGGCGGATCAAGCGGCAAGCCGAGCAGCCCTTTCAGTCTGCGTGAGCTGACGGAAGCAAAGCGGGCGCGGAGCAGATTATTGCTGACGCTTCCGGGGTCACGTTCGGCAGCGCCCAGGATCAGGGCCGCGGTGAGCTTCCAGTGGTCGGCTTGGCGGAGGGAAAGACCCTCCAAAATCGAGAAGCCGGGTGGCAGTGCAATCGCGGAAGCGGTGCTGCGTTTGCCCACGACCCACCATGCGATCGAATCCAGGGCCACGAGAAACTTCGGCGTCGTTTCCGAAGCAAGATCATGGGCGAGCGCGCGTCGCAATTCGTCACCGCCCGCGGTCTTCGTGATTTCAGTCGTCACGGCGGCATCCAGCACGCCGAGCACACGGGCGAACGGATCGACGACTTCGGCGATCCGTCGTGACAGAGAGGCGGCCCAGTCCTCATCGGTCAAGCCGTGCCCGACGGCCGGCCTTTTGATCAGCATGGTCGCCATGTCGATGAGCCGCTGGGGATCGGCGGTCGGACTGAGATCGTCCCAGGACAAGCTCGGTCGCATGTCGACAGACCCGGTCGCGAACATGGGCCCGGGGCCAGGACCGGTGGCCGGCGCAAGATCGAGGCGACAGAATTCGCCGTTCAGATCCGACATCACGACGGGGCCGGCCGGATCGATCGTGTAAGTGCCGCCGCCTGACGGACCAAACAAGGGTGCCGCGATGAAAGTGGTGCTCTTGTCAGGCGCTGGGTCGATCGTGAAGACGGTAAATACGTTGGTGGCAACCGCAACCGGATGCGGCAATCCGGTCAGACTCTCGACAAGCCCAAAGACGGTGCGCCCAGCCACCTCTGCCGTACCCGCCGGCATGCACAAGGCAGCTTCAAGGCCACTCGTGTTGACGATTGATGTGATTTCCTCTTCGAGTCGACGATGAAAGCGCCGGGTTCCGTCCTGCCCGGGAGGATCGAAATCAACTGGTGCGTTGGCGGCCGCAGTGATGATGGTTCGACCATCCAGATCCTGGATGGTCGGACCACCTGCCGCCTCGACGATGCGCCAGAACCGCCAGGCCGCGGCATCGTGCGGATTCCAGTTGCCACTGCCGTCCGCCAAGTGCCACTTCCAGGGCAGGATCTCATCGACAGCGCCCGCCGCGAGCGCGCCGTCCGAACCATCGATCACCGCACTTACCCGTAGCGAGATCTGAGCCTTGTTGCTCACGTCAGGCAGACGGTCCGCCTGGACCTTTATTCTGAGCTTGCGCGGATCGGGAGCCATTGACGAAGGGTCCTTCGGGGTAGAACAAGATCAGGCGTAGGAATCGGAATAGCCTTCCGACTGCCTCTTCTCGCCGGCGAACTGATATTCGACATGTTGGCAGACCCGCAGCGTGTAGAAGACGCTGATCTTGAAGCTCAGGCGGAGCGTCCCCGAGCCGATCATCAGCGAGCCGTCGTAGGTGACCTCCAGCAGCAGCGAAATGGCCGCCGTGATCAGGCCGGCAACGTCGACGTTGCCGCGCGCAAGTATGAAGACTGAAATTGCGGTGGTGTTGCCACCGGGGCCGGTCGACCACGTCATGGTTATCGAACAGCCGACCTGAAGCCAGACACCGCCCGACACGACGCCAAAGTTGAAGCCTAGCCCAACGCCGGCGACGATGCCCACCTCGAGGGAATAGGTCAGTATCGGATGCGGCTTGGCGACCGGGAGGAACGACAGCCGCTGGGTCAGGAATCCGCCGCCGTTCAGGATCCAGACGCTCAGTGTGAACGGCATTGTCTTGGTGGCGACCGACAGTTCACACATCAGCTCGAATTGAGGAACCGCGGCGATGCCGAACAGAATGTGCAACGAAAGATTCGAGATGCCGAACACGCCAAGCTGCAAGTCCGGCAAGTCGATGTCGAGCGTGGCGGCGATGCCGGCCGACACGCCGCCGCGCATCAGCGGTTCAATGACCAGCCCATCCCCCTCACCGGAAGCAGCGAGGAAATCAGTCAGGAACGCGAGGGCGTCGGCGAGTTCGACCCGTTCCGGGTCAATCTTGAAATCGATCTTGCCGGTGTCGTCAAAATACAGTCCGGTCTGACGAAAGGTCAGGATGTCCTGACCACCTGTCACGACCCGCCAGTCACCAAAGATGCGTCCATTGAATGTCTTTTGGCTCCCGTCGCGGCCCACCGACATGCGCGCCTTGGCATTGAACTTGGCTGCATCAACAACGATCTCGACGGGGCCGAACGAAAGCAGCGGCGCAGGCTCAGTAAACGGGACATCGATGTCGGTCTGAAGCCAGGCACGCATCTGAACATTGTCGAAACCGTGCTGAACCTTGATGGCCTTGGAGTCGTCAAGATCCGGGAAGGCAAATCTCTGAAGCAGGCCGCGAAAGTCGATCCCGCCCATATTCGGTATGAGATCTGCGACCGACAATTGCTTCAGCTTGTCCGGTATGAACTGCTCGGCAAAGCCACTCGAGGGCAACCGCACGCCAAACGATTGAAGCATGTCCCCGACCGCCTTGCCGGCCTTGTCGGCCGCCGCAAGCGTGTCCGAGACCCGGTTGACCAGTGCAATCGCCGGGGTCATATCGACGACCTTGTTGGCCTCGGTGAGCACGTAGGCGACTTCTGGACGATTGAAGCCGAGCCGATCCGTCTTCGGAGGATCGCCAACGGCACGCAAGACCCGTAAGGTGTCGCTGCCTTCCTGATAGATCCGATTGGCCTCGTCGGCCAATTTAACGGGGTCCGTTCCCAGCGCATCGCGCAAGGTCTCCTGGACCGCGCCGGAGATCTGTCGCGCACGATTTTCGACCTCACGCGTGACACGTTCAGCTTCTGCCGCGGCACGACGCTTCAGATCTTCGACGGAGCCCTGTGCATCATTGATGGCTTGCTTTACCGCCTCGTTAAGCCGCTTCTTGTAGCCGTCGGCATCGAGGGCGTTCTGCAGCCAGTCGGCGACCTTTTGCGCGTCCTTGCGTATCTCTCCTATGAAGTTGTCGAATATCGCGCAGGCATCCTTGAGTTCCTTGCCCACGTCATCGATCGCGGTGGCGATGCCAGCAGCGAGCGTGTCGAGTACCTTCCCTAGGCCGGCTCTGACAATTTCAGCATGCGCAACCACAGCATTCTCGATCAACCCGCTGGTATCAGCTACGGCGGTCAGTGCTTCATGGATTGCTGCGCCGGATTCGGTGTCGTCTTCCGGATCTTCGGGAGCCGAGAGGACGATGATCGCATCGGCTATTCGGTCGAAGATGCTGGTTGCCTCGGCAAGGCCCGTGTCGATCGTATCCTCAAGAAAAACGACGAGGCCGCGCGCGGCTTTCTGCGCCTCGGCGATGATCTGGTCGAGTTTGGTGCCGAGCGTCTGGATCGAGCCACCCGCAGTTGCTAGACGGGCCTTCAATGCGTCTTCGAACTGCTTGAGTGAGGCCTCATAGGAGGCAAGAGCCTTCCTCGTATCGTCACTGATCGCAGCACCGAGGTGAGTGAGCCCGTCGGCGGCTGCAATTGCCTGCCCCAACGTGTCGTGGATGGCCGGCAGGATGCGGCGCGCCGCCATAAGCGCTGCAGCGTCGTCGATATGCGAAAGTTCGGTATCGATTTGCTGGGCCTGCTTGCGCAGCTCGTCAAGCGTCGCGCTTGCGGATGCCGCGATCGACCCATTGACCATCGTCGCCGCGCCGACGTCGTCCTTCAGCGTCTTGAATGTATCGTGGATTTTGGCGAGCGCGGCGGGAATTGACAGGTCTTGCGCTTCGCCGAGCGAAGCGCCGGCCACTGCCTTGATGGCATCGAGATCTGCCGTCACCCGTTTTGACAGCAGCTCGATGTCAGCTCGCACTTCGTCCGCCACCGTGGCGATCCGGTTCTGCAATCCTGACAGATTGTCGATCAGGGTGGAGCGTTCGTCCGGGGATAGCCAGGCATCCTCGCTGTCGAGAAAGACGCTTACGTCTCGAACGATGCCGGCCATGTTGCGTATCGGCCTCAATCCACCGTCGAGCGTGGAATCGATCGTCTCGCGGGCGACCTTACGCAGACGATCGACCTGTCCTTCCACGGCGTCGTTCAATCGGTCGGCGAGCGAGACGCAAGGCGATTTTGGGTCGATCCTGCTCAGATCGATCGAGCTGAGCGATTTCTTGACATCGGTCGTCGCGGACCTGAGATCGCCGACGAAACTGGGATGGTCGAGCGCGGCGCCGATGGCTGCGATGGCGTCGATCTTGACATCGGTGAGAGGTTTTTCGGGATCCAGTTTTTCGAGGACACCGAGCGCCTGGCCGACTTTGGCATCGATGGCCGCCCGCAAGTCGGAGCTGCTTTGCGTGAGTGACTGCCCGAAGGTCGTCAGCGGGCTTGGGGCTCCTACGGCGGTTAGCGCTGCGGCGCGGGCGATCGTTATATTCTTGAGTATGGTGCCGGGGCCGCTGGGAGCCCGACCATGGGTGAGGACAGCCGGTTCCTTCGCGCGAACCAGAGCGACGGTCATCCGCTCAAAACCCGGCGCGTGCGCCGGTTCCGATGGCATCATCGCGTCGCTGAGATTCGCGCTGTTGGGCTTCATGCGACCCGCGGCCGGTGGCGGTAGATCGACGAAGTCGACGTCGCGTACCGCTCGCCATGCGTCGGTGTCGTCTCCGCTTTCGCCATCGACCACGGAAGTGTAGAAGACGAGCTTTTCCGGCTCGTCGACTTCAGCGGAAATTTCGCCGCCACCCTCTCCGGCCAGCAGGAAACGAATCTGCGGCTTCGGATAGATCAGGGAGGGATCGTCCGGATTGATCGGGGGATCGTCGGGCTTCGTTGGGGCCAGCACCTGAGGCAGGTTCGCGAAAGCCCTATTCCATAAGGGCACCTGCCAGCCTTCGCGGCGTACATCGCCGCCCCAGCGGCTATCGACACGGATCTTGCCCGACTTGAACTCCACGCCGACGAGAAATCCGGCGGCGGCGATTGATTTTCCGTCTTCTGGATAGCGGCGCACCGGCTGCAGGAGTTCGACGTACTCCTCGACCTTGCGAAGGATGGGGCGCCCGGCGTGTTCGTCTTGCAGCAGACCGATCGGGTCGAGATTGAAGAATTGCGCTGAAGGTACAACGGACCGCTCGTAGATGATGACGTGCTTGGCTCGATTCCAGAGGCCACCGATACGCCCGATCCGCTCGAGTTTGTAACGGTGGACCCGGCCCTGGCCGGTCTCGGTCTCAACGACAGTTTTCTTTTCGTCGAACAGCGCCCGCTGGCCACCATAGCCGCCGTGCGCGGAGAGATGGACGCCTTTTGCCGAACCCCCGTCCGCATCGGGGCGGCTGTAGACCTTCATCAAGATATTGGCGCTTTCGAACGCCCACGCGACCCCGCCGGGAAAGCTCTCCTGGTCGTCCTGACTGGTCGAGAAGGTCTGGGTGAGCTTCTTCGATTCGATCAGACCAGCGGTGTCCGTCGGGATCTCGCCTTGCACGGGCCAGCGGAGCGGGGTCGCAGGTCCATGCGCCGGATCCGATACTCCGGTGCGCAGCCGGAAACTGACGCCGTCCTCGATCTTCAACTCGGCATCGGGACGGCCGCTCCACAGCTTGTCGACGGCAAGTCGTCTGCGCTGGGCACGCAGCACGAGGCTGGCGAGTTGAAGATGGCCCCTCAGTGTCGCGCGAGATGCGCTCGCGGTGTCCGAGATAGCAGACACTGGCGCCCCAATCGTTGCACCAATCTCGGTCACGAAGGCGTCGGTGGTCTTGTCGGTCGTGTTGATCCGGGTTGTCAAACCATAGAGCAGCTCGAGCCGAAGCTCCTTCAAGCGAGAACCCGGGGTCCGCATGGTCGGATAGCCCATGTTACGACGCAGATTCCAGCCTGGCTCGCGGAAGTTGGTGTCGGAAAAGGTGGGATCGACCTCCAGGCGCGCGTGTGCGCCGAACCGGGCGGCCGCCGGGCGGGCTGGTTCGATATCCTTGGGCGCGCCGGCGATCGCGGTCGCGTTCTTCTCCATCGCTTCGCCGATGACCTGAGGCGGCAGGACCATTCGCACCGTCTCGTTTGGATCGAGCACGCGCCAGGATACGTCACCTTCGTCGCTCCATATCGCGACTTCGTTGCTTTGATCGGTGGCGGCTCGAGCCGGCTCGACATACTCCACAGCCGCGACCCGGAAGGGCGTCGGGTCGATGACCAATGCCAGCTGTTTCGCAGCCGCGGTGGTGGTCGTGGTCGCTCTGATCGCGCGCAGCGAAAGGGAGACCGACTGGTTTTGGCCCGGCGCGAGCGATTCCGTTGCGACCAAGGCCTGGATGATTTTTTCATCGTCCGGTTGCTTGGGCCCGCCGCCGTAGTTCAATTCGAACAGGAGCGGTTCGTCCGGATCATCCGAGATCGGTGTCGGACGCCCCAATAATTGCCTGCGGATCTGGGGAGGCAGGTCGTCCTGGCCGATTGGCTTCACGCGCTCGACCGGAAATTTGACGATCGCCTCCAATTGTGCATCCGGCAGCTCGTCGCCTCCGGATCGGGCAATAAGCCCGGTCAGATCGGCCTTGGTGACCATCGTGAGGTCCGGGACCTTCAGAAGCGAGAAGCCCAGCGCACCGAGCGCTATTTCGGAGCCATCCGTGCTTTCGAGCGAGAAGCCGAACTTGATCGTCGGGACGGCTCCCAGATCGTCGCTCTGCGTGATGGCGGGCTGCCATGCCGGTCCGTCTGTGCATGCGCTGGGTAGCACATCAGTGCTGGCTGCGACGAACGGCGCGGAAATGCGGGCCTTGCAGACCGGCGTCGTGCCCTCGGTCGCGACCATGCGAGCGAAAGTCGCCGTGCAGGGAGAGGCGAAGCGGGGATCCTCGCCCGGCTTGCCTTTGTCGACGAGTTCGAATGCGGTGACGCCCTGCCACATATCGGGAATGAAGCGCGGCTCGAAGGACAGGAAAGCCGTTTGGCGCCGTCCGTCTGCCGCGTCCTTGACGGTGCCGGTGGTCGGCACGATGATACGACGCCAGGCGGAGTTTTCGCGCAACAAACCGACGACGTGCCATGGTGTTCCGCGCTCCGAACTGCGTTTGGTCAGCGCGGGCATGACGCTTAGTGGCGTGCCGTCGCGGACCTTGCGCAGACTGTCATGCTCATCTTTGATGACGGCATCAAACGCATCGATCACGAAGTCGGTTATCTTATCGCGGCGCTGAAGCTTTGGATCCGCTTTGGGGTCGACATTGAGCGGATCGAGGCGGGCGGCGACGATCCAATGTACCGGTCCGAACGGCTTGAGGCCACGCGAGCCGATGTCACCGACGCGTTGCTCCTGGGAGAAGCGGACCCGGCCCTTGACCGGCAAGAGCTCGGGTTTTGAAAAGAACCGCTTGAGAATATTGCCTATCTTGCCGCTATAGCTCCAAAGGGTGAGCTCGAAGCGCAGTGCGACCCGGATGATGTCGTAAGAGCTCGCGCCCTTATTGAATTGATGCTCGACCGCGCGAAGCCCGAATTCCCGCCGCGGCCGGCTGGGAGGCTGGCTAGGGATGCCTTGGTCGACGAACAGAGGGATTACGTCGATTTGATCGGTGGAAAGATTCCCGTCATCGGGTTTGACGATCGCGTCGATGAGATCGGCGTTTTGATACCGAAGTGGAACGATGCTAAGGGCAGGTTCATCGCGATCCCAAGGACCAATCGTGAGCGCAATTTGAATTAGTTGGCAAAGCGCGCCTCTGGGTGCTGCCGCGGCTCTCCACAAGGATTGGGTCGTTGTTGCCTGCGCGAGATCGAGGCCCACGTGAAAGCGGGTATCGTAGCGATCGCCATAGGTGGCGACTTTGGGCCTGATCCAGTGGCCGTTCAGGGCAAGGCGGACTTGAAGTCTGACCGCGAGTGCTTTGAAGTACCCGGACTTTCCAGCCACCGGCGCGATGACGAGCTTCGATACCTGCCACCGCGGCGCTGGCTTGTCGGCCAGCGTGCGGGCCAGGGCGATCGTATCGAAACGGGCGAGCGGACCTTCATCGAAGACGTCCCAGGCCATCTGCTGACGCTTGATCGGATCGTTCTCGCTCGCGTAGTCGGTAGGTGCGCGATACGCCGTAAACAGAGCGATGCCGCGGAGTTCGATCGCCGATGCGGGCGGCGTCGGGTCTTGATCGTCATCGACATTGACGTGCCCCAGGAGCGGGTCGTTGGCGCTGCCGTCATGATAACGTGCGTTTGTCGCGTAGACAGGATTGTCCGGAACGAACGGATTGTCGCGATCTCTGAGGAGGTTTTTCAGGACGGCGAAATCGTAGCAAACGTAGCGCCATTCAATGCCGTCAAGGTCATTGGTGCCGATGACGACGGCCTCGAGCGGTCCGTCCGATCTGTCTTCCATCGCGCGAACGGCGATAAAGCAAATTCTAGCCGGCCCAGCGACGCCCGCCATGTTCTATCCCCTAAGAAAAACGCCGTGCCCGAAAATAAGAAGTCTTGAAATTGCATCGGGACGAAATAGTCTCCGAGCCTTCATACAACTTGCCGTAGAACGATCGATCGGTCAATATCGAACGTGTCCTCACCCACCGGCGATTGCGAGAAGCAACATGACCGTCATCGATCCGCATTTGCAATGGATGTACGACGACACACCAGCCCGCGAGCGGGCAATGACACGTGTGCCGGTCACGTTCGAGTGGCATGGCGATCTTGCCGAACTCATGGCATTGGGGATGCGCCTGCACGCGACTGCAGGAGGCATCATCTCGGCCGATATGCCGCTGTCGAGCCTTACCGAGGTCCACCGCCTGGGAATCGAATATATCGAACTCGCGCGCTCGCTTTACTCGCCGCTCGACGTCAGCCGATCCGATATCAGGGCCAATCAGCTTCAGCCCGTGATCGGAAGCGAGGTAGGGCGGGGGGTGATAGTTGGCATCGTGGATACCGGCATCGATTACACGCATGCGAGCTTCCGCAAGCCGGATGGGAAGACTCGTATTCTCTCTATATGGGATCAGCGCCTCGAATCCGTGCCGGCGCGACGAGGCCGCCCGCCCCGGTTTCCCGCGGAGGGCTCGCCTGGGAACAACGTTGACGGTACGGCTCGGCGTGGCGTGGAATTCACCGAAGATGCCATAAATCGCGCCTTGGCAGCCGGTGGTCGGCCGTTGCGCACCAAAGACGTGCGTGAAGAGCCGCATGGAAGCCATGTCATGGGAATTGCTGCGGGCAATGGCGCAGCTTCGCCCGGCAGCCCGGCGACTGCGTTCGTTGGAATCGCTCCGGCAGCGGACCTGATCGTTGTCGCAACCAGGTTCGACGCCCTGGGATTTGCGCTGATCCGGCAAGGGATCGAATACATCCAGGAACGGGCGAAACAGCGCAACTGTGCTTGCGTCATCAATCTGAGCCTGGGGGGATCTTTGGGTGCACGAGACGGCCGGAGCTTCGATGAAAGGGCAATTGATGCGGCGCTGGGCACCGAAGGGCGCGCCATCGTGGTCTCTGCCGGCAACGATGGAAACAAGAACAAGCATGTTCGAGGCAGGATTGCGCGCGGTGCGGCGGATCGGATCACTTTCCGCATCGATGACAGGCAGATCGCTAAGAGGATTGATATTGAAATCTGGTACGGGCTGAAGTCGACCGCAGAAAGAGTCGATCTCACGATCGCCGATCCGTCGGGTGCCTCGATGTCGCTTGCGGCAACTGACGACCCCATCCGGGGCACACTCGGACGATCGACGGTGAGTATCGCATCCAGCATTGCCATACCTCGCCACGACAAGAACCGGATCAGCATAGTCCTTCAGTCGAATGGTCCGAGAATCGCCCCTGGAACATGGTCGATTACATTGAAGGGTACTATCGTGGGGACCGGAGCTGACGCCGGCATATATCACGGCTATCTGAACGCGCCAGGACGCAAGGGCATTCCTCCGACCGCGTTCACTTCCTTGCAAACGAGCCCAGCGAGTACGGCCAGCATTCCGGCAACCGCTCTCAAAGCCATCTCGGTCGGAGCATACGTCACGAAGCCTTCTGCCGACCTGCACAAACCCGCCGCCTTCTCGAGCCAGGGCCCCACACTGGATGACCGCCAGTTTCCCACTCTGTGCGCGCCGGGCCAGTGGATTACGTCGGCAAGAGCGATCAACGCGAAGCCGAGCCCCGAGAATGACGTCGCCGGCAAGCCATTTACAGCCATGAAGGGGACCAGCATGGCGGCTCCGCATGTCGCCGGCGTGGTCGCGGCGATGCTTCAAGTGAAGCCTGCACTCAAGCAAGATGAGATCGCCAAGCTTCTTGTTGACCATGCCGACGCACCGTCAACGCCACTCCCCAACACCTGGGGGCATGGACGCGTCAATGCGCTGAATTCCGTTACTGCAGCGAAGGCGCCGGCCGGTAGCTGATCGGAATGCGGACCGGACAAACAGAGGGGCTCCCTTCGGCGCAGCGCCCAAACGATGCTGATGATAGCTGCTGTTCACCATCGTTCGCAGTCGCCACCAGTCTGCATTCGAACACCTGATGAGGGCAGGTTAGCATCAGCCGCACGGTCTATAGGCGGCCAACATGGTTGGCCTTCTGCCATTTAAGTTCGATGTCGTCAGCGACGTAGTTGGGCGGCTTCGCCGTGCTTTGATCGAAGTAGTGCTTGAAGTCCACGTGGGCTTTCAGATTGTCCGGACGATACTCGCCGATCCTGTCGTATAGCAGGACCGATCCTGACGCGAAGCGCGTATAGACGGAGTTGTGCATTGGTGAGGTGGATGCGCCTGTTTTCGGGTCCACCGGGAGTTGGCGCACGCCGGCCCTGAGCAATCCACCCGCCTGTTCATTGTGCTGAGGACCTGCGGGATCAGGCGAAAGTCGCAGCACGCTACCGTCATGCTTGAGGCCATTCGGAATCAAGGATGCCCCCGCGACCATCCAGTTCAGCGCCACATCCGACAGGCGAGCTTCGTTTTCCAGGTAGCCCCCGCCGATATCAGCGTGGACGCCCGGAAACCAGACCTGCTCGAAATACAAATTGCCCAGCGCGTCGCGTTCGTCCTCTTTATCCGCCGTCGGCGACCAAGGCACCCTCTTGAAATCAGCCCGGTTCTCGTCGATCGAAATTGCATGCTTGGCGTAGCCGACATTTCTGTTGAGCGTGGTGTCATAGAATTTGTGTTTGGGGGGTGCCAGATGCAACGTCAGCATCCGCTTCCAGAAACTATAACCCGGCAGAGGCGGCGCAATCTTGAGATAGTTCATGACAAAGGCGATTACCGCCGCGGCGACGCCGAGGTAACTCAGGATACGGGCGAAAAGCCCGGCCCAAGGGAAAACGGGTTCGACCAGGCTGCTGCCCCAATGCAGAGCGAACAAGAACGCAATGCCGAAGACCACCAGCGCCGGCCCAAGATATTTGTGCCCGAGAGCCGCCACCGTATCGAATACGCCGATGAAGTAAGGAAATACGTTCGCCTGCTCGGTGCGTCCGACGGTCTGAGAACAGCCATGTTTCTTCCTGAATTCCGCAGCGATGGCGTCGCGGGTTTCAAGCAGGAATTGGTGATAGCCCTTGGTATCCTTGCGGCTATAGGACGGGCAGAACTGATAGACGTTCTTGACCGCATGCTCCGCGAGCTTGTGGATGCTTTTGGAATCGCGGCGCAACGGCGAGCCGTCGGACAGGTTACGCGGGATGCCGCACGATGACATGACGCCCGCAACCGAGCGCACAGTATATGCGCCGCGACTGAACCCGATCAGATAGATGCGATCACCTTCTTCGTACAGGCTAATGATTGCCGCATAGCAGTCGACAATGTTCCGGGTGATGCCGAGCCCAGTCGCCATGCTGGCGAGATTGTACAGCCAGCGCATCCAGCCGATTTTGAAGTGACCACCATCGGATGCTGAGCCAAGTCCGGCATCGTAAAAGGCAACCTGTTCGGCTGGTTCTACCTTTGTGTCCGGGCCTACACGGCACGCCCGATAGAGCTTGTAGACGTTCGTCCGTGCTTCGTCGAACTTGATGCCGCCGGCTTGGCCTGTGCCGTCGGAGAAGATCACGATATTTTTTGGCATCGCACACCATTCCCCAAAAGTACCCCACTAAACGACCCATATCATGGAGGCAGCCGATAAATGCATCGTCCGGGCCTACGACGCGCTCGAATCCTGCGCGCACCAAGCGAAGCTTGCATGCAACGTTCGTTCGTCCGCGGAAGCCATCCTTACAGGATAGCCTGGTCGGCGCGGCACGCTTGCGCCAGCTGGTGAGGGCTGAGAGATCGCCGCTGCTCAGAGGATAATCTGGATCGCACGTCTTGCTTGGAGGGCCGTCTATCCAGCTTTGCTCCCTGAGGCAGCCAGGCCAGCGCCGTGCCGGAGGATGGACGTCGACGGCTCGAGAGACACTATGCGTGAGCTCAGGGATAGAGCTGATAAAAGAGCGAGTCGATGCGGCTTCTGATTTCTTTCGCTGGCGAACGGGGAAATTACCTCGGCCTTGGCATTATCGGCCTGCCGCTGCGGGTCGTCGAACGGATCGTTTGTAGCCAGATTGCGAAGTCGCGCGATGTCGTGGATGATGTCGATGGCCAGCGGACATTCGATAAATATGCATCGGACACGCCAACTCGGCCACCTTTATTCCCGTCCATCAATGAATGGGTAGGATCCAACGAAAGAGGCCACCCAACTGGGAGGCCTCCTCTTTTTTTGCTTGGTGTGCGTTCGAACTCGTCTGAGGAGTGACCTTTCTGGTCAATGAACGCTCTGCTTAATCTGACCCCTTAAAACACCAAGGTAGAGCCGGAAGGTGCAGGAACTCGTTCTAGCGACCGGCATTCAAAAGACGGAGCATTGGGCCTCCTTCGGTCTTCACCAGCTCAAATGGTGGGTCGGCCTAAACCGTGCAAGCCCCGTTTGCCCACGGCGCCCCCCTTAACGCTTACCTTGGGATAGAGAACGCTTGGCACACCATTACAATTGCTATGGGAAGAACATCCTCTGCGCGACCCATAGCCTTCCCGAGAGCGGCCGATAACCGTTTGTTGTTGTTGGGTTAAACCAAAACTGGGCGGCTGCGCCGAAGATGGCCAGCTGCCAGCTTGGGATCAAGTTTCCTCCACCGAGCCTACGGATGCGATCGGAGTGCATCACCGTCCATACCGCCATCGGCGCTCCACAGAGCCGGATCTGCTCCTTGGCCGCTATGCTCCGAGGGCAAGCTTGTGGTTAGTGAAATACCGGCTCTTGATGGCTACACTGGACGAGTTGGTGACAGCGTTTGCTCGCGCCAATCGGCATCTTGCGCAATTGATCGCCTCGGTCGATAGGCGGCCAGCTCGGTAGCCTCATTCTCATCCATTATTTCAGAGGCGACGAGGCGTCCTACTAGCGGACCGAGAGTTATTCCGCCGTGCATGACCGCGACGTATATTGTGCGATCTTCGTCAAGAGCGCCAATCATTGGCCGACCATCCGCCGGCATCGGACGGACGGCAATGGTCCACCTTTGTCCCATTTCCGCGAAATTCATGATCCACTGGCTTGCGGAGCTAATGAGAGAATGGCGCTCCTCCTCCATTCGCTCATGCTCGGGTGCGCCACCAGCGACCGGAGCGACGCCAGCCAGAACGCCGCCGTGGTCGCCCGGCCTGACATGAAGCTTATCTGCGTAAACAGCTCGTCGCACACCTTGCGAGCCGAGCGAACAAGAAAGATCCACAAGAGGCCCAGGTGCTGCTGTCAGCCTAATTGGAACGAACCTGGCGGACATGAGTAGCGCGTTGGTATCATTGCCGGCCGCTAGCACGAGGGAATCGAATGCCTCAATTCCGGACGTAAGGCGCAGTCGTGCCTTTGACTGTAGTCTCTCAAGACCCAGTACACGCTCTCGCCTATACTGAACCGCAAATTGTCTGGTGGATGCGTCTATCAGAGCGCGGCATAGTGCTCCCGCATTCACCCATCCTTCTTCCGGAACGAGAACCGCTTCGGTGGCGATATCAGCAATGATAGCCGGCTCGAGCCGACTTGCGGTAGCTGGTGAAATGAATTCCACCTGACTTCCGTACTTGCGAACGGCCTTGGCGTTCTGCTCGAGCTTCGTCGCATCATTCCCGAAAGAAGCAAGCCGCAGCGTTCCAGTTGTGTGGAGGTGGCGCTCGCTTCCGAGGTCGCGAGCGATCCTGCTATGGTATTTGATAGCCTCGAGCCTGAATGGCAGGTCGGCTTCGGCCTGGCCGAACGCATTAAGACATGCAAATGATGTGGAGGAGACGCCAGTCCCAGGTTCGCCGATATCGAAAATGGTCACTCGGGCGCCGGCCGTTCCCAGGTGATAGGCAATGGCGCTGCCAATGATGCCAGCCCCGACGACTGCGATTTTCATCAGCTTCTCCTTCCTGGAACGTCCGCTCAAGCACTGGCGGTGAGGCCGCCATCGATGCGGAGAATTTGGCCGGTCACGAAGCGGGATAGCGGAGACACGAAGAAGTGCACAGCGCCCGCGACATCCTCAGGTGTCGCCAATCGCCCGAGGGGAATGTTCGCAGTGGCCCGCTCAAATGCGGCCGCGTCGTCTAAAGCTTTTTCGTTCTTCTGCGTCCGCACCACGCCAGGTGCGACGCCATTTACGGTGATGCCGTGCGGCCCCAATTCAGTTGCCAGTTGCTTCAATAGCACGGCGAGCCCGCCTTTCGCGGCGCAAAAGGCGCTATAGCCGCGGTTTCGGACACCAAGCGATGAGCGAAGGGAAAGAAGATGGATATGGCTTCCGCCTCTTCCGGCCGATAATTGCTGAGCAGCGACCGCCTGGGAGAGAAACATTCCGGCACGCAATGTCTTCGAATAGACCTCATCGAAGGCTTCCGGCGTCACCTCGAACAGCGTCTGCTCCTTGTTGAAGCCGGTGCAGTTCACCAGAATGTCTAAAGAACCATGTTGCTGCCTCAGCGAAGCAGAAAGCAAGTGCACCGCGCCGACATCGCACGCGTCTAACTCGACACCGTGGACCGAGCAACCTCGGGTGCTCAGTTCAGCGGCAAGAGCTTGCGCCCGCTCGCTTCGTCCCGCAACGATGGTGGTCGCGCCGGCCAGGGCCAACATCTCGGAGATTGTTTTACCGATCGCTCCGTAGCCGCCAACGATCAATGCCACTTTGCCATGCAAGCTCAATGGATTCTGGCAGCCTACGTCCACCCTCTGAACGTTCATTTCAATCTCCCTCAAATTTTGGTGCGATAGTGTCCATGATCTACTGTCGAGCTACCTCGAATTGCGCGCAAGTTTTGATGCCCGAAATTCCGCCGGCCCGTATTGGCCCTTGAAGACCGGTCCGAGATGTTCTTTGGCGCTGCCCCCGAGCCGGACGGTCCCACCAATACTGCGATCTTCGGCGAGTTTTCCTTCGAAGCCATAGAACAGGGAGATCGGTATCTGCTGGTGCACAGCCTCGAAGCGAATATGTCCGCCATGAACCTCACCGGAAAGCCGACCGGAAGACGATCCGGTGTGATGGAATCCAGATACAAGTGCCTCATTTTGCTCGAGGTCGAGATGATGTGTCGCCGAGCCATGAAGGAATTGAACTTCGATGCGCCAACTCCCTGAGAAGTCCGTTTCTGCTGGAAGCCTCGAGCGAGGCTCAGCAATACAGCGGGGCTGATTAAATGCGTCTGCCAAAGCACGGCCAACTATTTCCGCCTCATCGTCGCGGAGATTGACGGGATCCAGTACGATTGAGGTCGGCGTTGACCAAAAATCATGGATAAGAATGCGTGGGCGCCGCCGTAAGAGCGCAAGCCTTAGATCTTCTGCACTGAATGCAACGTCATTCTGGTCCCAGCTCACCTTCAGCCGAACGGCCGTGACAGAACCAGGCCAGGACAGCACCTCAGTCGTAACACCTGGCAAAAAGTTGAGCTGCGACTCAATCTGCTTTAGGCGCGGAAGCCATTGGTCACGTTCGTTCGCGGCTGTTCGAAAATTGATCCAGCGATCGAGTGCGACGACAGCGCCCACGACCTCCTCCTTGCCGACCTTCATTGCACGGCCGAAGGCTTGGTGGGGCGCTCCGTTCCACCAGATTGCCTTGCAAAGCCGTTCACGACCAAGCACGATCGCAGTGGATTGTGGCGCCCGGATATATTTTCCGCCCGCATAAACCACCAGGTCGGCGCCACATTTGATCCAGCGGTCCGGCATTTCTGGTGAAAGCCCGGCGGCCTCGACGAGAATCGGCACGCCGCCTGCCCGGGCGAGAGGGAGGACTGAGCTTATTGGCAAGGCAGACGCTGAATCCATGCGGCCAAGCAAGCAGATCATTGCGGCGCTTCCGTCCAATGCCTCTGCCAGCTTTTCGACAGTGGCAACACTCACAATCTCGCCGCCTGCGATACGGATTGCCTGTTCATAGGAGAACCGCTGGTCAGAGGGGATCAGTACCTTCCTGCGCGGCCCCGATGTTTCCGGCAATCGCAACATCAATTCCGGATTGTTTCCGGCGATGCACGCCGCAGTGGCTAACGCTAGCGTCGCCGCGGTGCCGGCGGTAATCACACCCCATTCGGCGCCCGTGAGTTGAGCGAGCCGTTGACCTGTAGCTTCGGCCAGTTCGTCCATGTCCACGAAAGCTTCTGCAGCCGCGTTCATGGCTGCGATGACTTCGTCACTCGGATTGCTTGCTCCATATAGGGTGCGGACGCCGGCGCATTGAATGAACGGCTCGACGCCGATTTCGCGAAAGATCCAGCCTCGTTCGGCTTCTCGTTGACGCAGATCGCGTCGCTGCAGGAGTTCAGGCCGGATGGTCACGCCAGCCACCTCGATGCAGATACGAAGCACGCCCGGATAACCAGTATTTCACGGCCAGGTTCACGATGCCGAGCTGTTTTGGGGCTTCGGAAGGCGCAACGCTCAAGCAAGGCGTCATAGACAAGGACATGGGAGGTCCTCCTATAAGGAACCGTACCACGCGCTTCGATCATGCCTGCCTCCAGACGGTTCGATAATCTGCCCGTAGCTGTCGTCAAAGAGACCGGCTCGCCAAGGCAGCCGAGGAAGCTGCGACGAAGATGCTGATGACCACATACATTGCCGGGCCGGGTGAGGGCACGCGAATGGACGCCACGTGAGCGGCGGCAAGCAGCAGGAAGCAGATGTTCACGAGCCACTCGAATAATTCGGCACTGATAGAAGGCTGGAGAAGGAACAAGAGAGCCAATAGCGGAACGTCGTACGACAGGGGTACACCGAGAAAGTGCCCGTCGGACGATCGGCCGAAATTTGCAAAATAGCTTAGCCTGATTGCTCCCGCCACGAGTAGAGCAGTGGCGGTCGCGAGGGAAAGGATGGAAGCGTGGCTGAGCTGAATCACGATCGCGGAGGGCAGAACGGCTCCGTAGATAATGTCTCCGAAGCCATCCAGGCTCTTGCCCATTTTCGCAACGCCTGGATCACGATTCAGCGTGCGGGTGGCCACGATTCCGTCGAGGTGATCTGCTAGGACAGCCCAAAGCGCCACTGCCACTGACAGCTCAAGGTCTCCGGACAGAGCGAGGAATAGGCTGGCGGAAGAAAAAACAAGCCCCGCCGTTGTGACGGCGTTTGCGGGATCCCAAAGGTATCTTAGCATTGGCACCTCACTGATCCTGCTGGTCATGCGATCGGCGAGTGCCGTGCGCTGGTGAGAAGATCCGCTCTGCGATGTGCAGATCTTCGATGGTGTCGATTTCGCACCATTTGAGATCATCGCATCGCGCGGCTGTAAGCTGAAGGCCGCGCCGCTCGACCAGATAACCAAGAAGCTCCTCAGTGTAAGCCTGCCTGGATCCGGATCCGATAATTTCATTTAGGGCTGGAACGACCGTTTCTTTGAGGGTCGCGCCAGAAAATCTTAGCAGGTTCATGGTTTTGAATAGCTGCGGCCCGGATGGGACAATATCGGCTGCCGTTTGCTTCATCCGGAAACCTGTGATCAAGCCGTTATCCGACAGAAGAACTGCCGAGCCTTCCATCAATTCGTCGAACGGAGCTACTGCTGCCATATCGCTCGCGGAACTGATCAGGCGGCGCAATGCATCTTGCTCGAAGAAAACGTCTCCCTCGAGGAGAAGGCAGTCTCCCGAAAGCAGTGTGTCACGGGCCAGCCACAGGGAATACGCGCTGCCGGTGCGATCGAATTCTGTCGATTCGACGTAGTTGATGTCGACCCCGCCGAAGCGGTTGCCACAGGCATACTGGATGGCGTCCTTGCGGTAGCCGACGACAATCGTCACCTCACCGAGGCCGACGGCGTGCAGGTTCCGCAAGGCGTTATGCAGGATTGGCGTGCCGTTGACTTCGACGAGTGGTTTGGGCCGTAGATCTGTCAGCGGCCGCAGACGTGAGCCAATGCCCGCTGCAAGTACGACAGCGTGGCGAGGAAATCCGGGCATGGTACGAACCCTCATAATTCCAAGGACGGAAGAATTCTCCAGGACTTCATTTCCACGTGTTCAAAGTTGCGGACAGGCGCCGCAAGCCCTTGTCGAGCGAGCCAAGATCAACTCCATAGGAGAGCCGGACCCCGTCTGGATCGCCAAAGACCGTGCCCGAAACCGTCGCGACGCCAGCGTCCATCAGCAATACATTGGCGACCTCATGGGCGTCGAATTCCGGGCCGGGCCCCCTGATGTTTCGCCGCCATTGTTTGAGATCGAGATAGAAATGGAATCCGCCTTGAGCTGGGGGTGGAGGTATCGACTTCAGCGTCGAGAGGACCGCCAGCCCCAGCGTTCGCGCTTCGCTGACCTGACGTTGAAGTTTCTGTTGGAAGGCGCCATCACCGGAGTCCAAATGATGGAGCAGTGCATGCTGGGAAATGACGTCTGGACTGCAGGCCGTATCGCGTTGTAGTGCCAGCGCGGCGCTAATGACCGCTGTCGGACCGGCGAGATAGCCGATCCGCCAGCCGGCTAGAGCCAGAGATTTGGAGAACGAATTGACGATTAGAATGCGGTTGCGCGCTGCAGGAGCCACCGAGACGAGGGAATGATGAGTGTGGGGAGCATGGGCGAAAGCCCCGTAGCATTCATCGAAAACAATCCACAGATCTCGTTCGGCCGCAAGCCGGGCAATTTCCGCAAGAGTTTCGTAATCGTAAATCGTACCTGTCGGATTGTTCGGTGTGTTGACAACGATCACTTTTGTCTTTGACGTGACCGCCGAAGCCAGATCTGAAAGCTTCGGGACGTAATTGTTGTCTCTCGTCTCGATGAAGATCGGCACTGCGCCTGCCAACCGAACCTGCGCGGGAAAGGAAGTCCAATGTGGAGCTGGGATGAGTACCTCATCTCCAGGATTCAGAAGTACCATAGCTGCGATGAAGAGAGCGTGTTTGGAGCCGCTCGTAACTGCGACTTCGTCCGCCGACCAGGATTGACCAGTGTCGGTGGAAATTCTGCGAGCGATCGCGTCGCAGAGCTTCGTCGAGTTCTCTATCTCGGTATTGCAGTTATTGCGATTGATCGCGATGATCGTGCCTTCCCGCACCATTGGCGCTAAATCACTCTGGATCTCCTCTTTGGTCAGATCGATGATTTGGTCGCCGCTCGCGGCAGCTGCTCTGACCGCAGACAACGCGGCAGCAGTGTCTGGGTATTTAAAGAAGGCCGTTCGCTCCGCCAGCATGCATGCTCTCCGTCAATTGGGCATGTCACCATCAGCGCTGCGAGGCCAAACGTGTCCAGTAAGCAGAAGGACAACCTGCTGAAGCTGAAGCGGATGTTCATCAATCAATTGACGGCTGTCGGTGCGTGAGACTCCCCAAAGGGCCGAGGAGCTGCTGCCGAAGCATGCCATCAACTTCGGTCCCAGGACGAGCTGCCAGTCATCGTGAGTCCTTGCGCCGGATTGCGCGGCAGACGGCTTCATGTCAATCGTCCTACGCAATCGCTGCCGTGTCTGAACAAAAAGTGTCGGATCGCCGGTCCGGTAGGTATCGAGCTTCCGCTCGGGCCAGTTCGTCGTATCTTAGCAATTCGAAGATCTCATCAAGCGTTGCAATATTAGGCTCAATGCTCGCAGTGTTCTCTTCGGTCATAATTCGATGACAGACGTGGCGCATCGCCGTTATTGCCGCTCGCATCGAGTGATTGGCCCAGATCACCGTGGAGATGCGCGCTTTGCGATACACAGAAGCTGATGTCCGGTAATATTTCGTAGGAACGATTACGACCGGCAATTTGTTCTGCCAGACGCGTGCAAACGCAAGGACCTCATCTGCGGCACTCATTCGCGAATGAATGAGGATTGCGTCGGCTCCCGCGTCAGCATAAGCGTGAGCGCGCATAATCGCCTCGTCCATCCCTTTACCGCCAATCAGTGCCTCGATCCGGGCCACGAGGACGAAGTTCTCGGCCAGTGCATCCTTCACTGCGCGCAGACGCCCGCAGAATTCGTCGACATCGGCGAGCGGATGCCGATTGCCGACGAACGAGTTCATTTTCGGAAAGCAGCTGTCCTCCAGCGTGACACCGGCTGCGCCGCGTTGATGGAGCTTGCGCGCCAGTAGACGAGCATTGTTGAAATTCCCGAAGCCGCCATCGCCGTCGACGAGGACGGGGAGTTGAGTTGAGTCCACGATCCGTTCGATGGCGTCGGCGAGTTGGCTCCAGGACGCTTCGTTCGCATCACGATAACCGAGAGAGCAGGCGATCGACAAACCGGACGCCCAGAGCCCTTTGAAGCCCGCGCGCTCTGCGATTGCGGCGGAGAGGCCGTCGTGCGCTTCCATAAGAAAGGAGAGCTGGCTGCTGGAGCAGATCTCGGACCGCAACTGTGCTGCGATTGACAAATCAGCGGAACGTTCAGGGTGATTGGCTAAGATAGAGTGAGGTTGATCTTGCATGCCAATTCCTTGGGCGCTTGAACTGCTGACGTTCGTGCGGTGAAGGTGGCACCCCTCTGTCACGTGAATCAATTGCGAGGGTTGGTAGTTGACCGAGCCCTAAATTGTTGGGCCAAGATGGGCCAGAGCTAGGTCGATATTGCGAAATCTGATCAATACTGCATGCCTGCGCCGCTGCCTGCGCAGAATAATAGTTCTGCTCACCCGCCCGGGGGCCGCCGGACTAATCGAGCATTTGGCAGTCCGACAATGTAGAGGGCTAGGTCCTTCAGCGCCGATCGGCAGGGCAACATGCCGAGTTGTCGCTTTCTTACGAGGCCCCCGCAGACTTAGAGCGCGCTCGTTGGCTCAAAGTTGATCCTGACGGGTGAGCCAGAGCAGACCAGCCTGAGGCGGACGCCTTAGCAGCCAAATGAGCCAGTCTGAGTCTCGAAGAGGCTGGTGAGTGAAAGACATTGCCGATTCTGCGTCGTCATTATTTCACGCGCTCGTTTCTTCGTATTCGTGCTCGGGAAGCCTATTGATAGGCGTTGTTCCGATCCGCTGAAAGCAAGCAGCGCGTCAAGCCTCGCGATCACCTGCACCTAACTACCGAGATGGGGAGAGTGACAGTAGCTAAGCGGAAGTGAGTTCATCCAAATCGAAAAAGTTAATCGTTCCATCGCGGAAATGCATCCGAAGTTGGATAGTGCGCGGCTGCAACCACAAATCGTCACAACCCTGCGGTTACCTTGCACGTGCATTCAGAGCATGCGGGGAAATTGTGCGATGTCAGGTGTCGACTGGAGATCAGAGAGCGCATACCACCAAGTCAAGCAGGCGGAAGCGGCCGACATGGCCTGGGAGTGGTTGCGCCGCGATGCCGAATATCAAAAGGACTTCAGGTCTTGGCTCAGAAGCAAACACTCCAGCGCGACGGATCACTTCCGGCGGAAGTGGGGACTTACGTTTTCCGGCTGATCCGCAAAAAACATTCGACAAACAGGCTGTTTTCTGGTCGCCCGAGGCGCTTTCGACTGTGCTGACCGTCCGCACTGCGGTCGGCTCGATTGTGTCTGAGCCGTCTGGCCTTATGTTCATCGACGTGGCAGGCAGCGAGTTGCGTGAAGCGCCGGACGGATGGCATGCTATCGTGCCGCTCGGTGGAGCGAAGCATCGCCTCTGGTTAACAGAACTCCCGCCGATAGGATCAATGCTGGCCGTCGACTTGCCGCTCGACCGCAACTTCGACCTTCGTTTACGGGCCGCCCACCGATTTTGGTTAGCGCTCGAACGGCGTCCCGTCGGATCGCCACCTCTTGCTCAATCGACCGGAGCTCGGGATCGGCACATCCTCGCTTTACGTGCAGTGGACGGGTGGCTGGAAGGCAACAGCTATCGTAGCATCGCGCAAGGCCTTTTTGGCAAGGCGCGGCTTCCCGATCGAGGCTGGAAAACACACGATCTGCGCAGCCGAACCATTCGTTTGGTCAAGATGGGGCTCCGCCTAATGCGGGGCGGCCATCGTGAGCTGCTCCGTCACAGGAGCAAAGACAAGCACACGGCCCCTGAGCGCTAGTCCAATCGCGGGGCGCGGAATAGCAGTCGGCCTCACAGATCGGCTTCGTGGCACAATTAAGGTTGAAGCTCGACATCAATAATAAATCGGATCGCAGAGCACGAGCGGCAGTTTGGCCAATCAATGCGCCCCGTCAGTTCATCCTACCGTGAAAGCTCACGTCATGAAGCTGATGTTAGTGTTGGCGCAACTGCACTCTGAAGAATAAGGTCGTAAGCGGTGACAGTTGATCATCGAAACATCGCGGCTGGCGGGTTTTCTGAGTTCGCAAGCGGATGCGAGCTGATGCAGCAGGGGCTGGTGGCTAGGCGTCCCATGCGGCCTCCTGGAGTGGCGCAACGTTCATCACTCAACAAGTAACGTGCTTCTGGCATCTTGATCAATCGCTCAAAATAGTGGGTGACGCAGTCATCTCGCCTGTCTGGCGGTCGGGAGTTGAGTCGGTTAGCGAGTCAAGCGGATCTGGAACTTGGCTCAACGCCGTGTTCACTGGGCTGCGGCTGGATAGCAAATCCATCAAGGAGCCGGGCCTAAAAATGACTCTTCTGATGAGACTATGCGAGTTCACCCCTGGGCGGGGAGCATAACCCGCTCAATCGAGTTAAGCGTCCTACCAGTGCAACGTGCGGCTCATCTGATTTCCCCGTTGTGGCGCTCATGGATTGGTACGAATATCCAGTTCAATTGTACGCGCTACCTCGATGACACTCTCTGGATGGCCGCCGTTCTCGAACAGAGCATATCTCATGGCTTGGGCGCGGCTGATAAACAAGCCGCCAAATGCGCCACGTTGTTCGCGGACGACCCAGTTACCGGCCCGATCTCGACCAACGAGAACAATCCGTGGGGCGCCGTCACGCGAACGGGACGCGAAGAGCGGAGTCATCATGCGTCCCCATGAAAACGGCGGCTCAAAGTCATGTGAAGAAGTTCGCGGCGGAAGCATTTCAACCCGCATCGCGAACGGGCTGCTGAATTGTCAGGCGACTTATATCGCCGACAAAAGGGAGCATTCAGTGGCATCAAAGCGCGTCTTCGCCTGGCTCCGCATAAGCCTGTAGGGCTTAAGCTCGTGTCGCCGAGTTCGTAAATTACTTTAATTGCGAGCGGCGTTCGCCTACCAGGTCTGGCAAAATGAGAGTTTCCGCGATAAGGGCGTGCCAGAGCCGGCTGACCGTCAAAAGTAGCAGATGGCTTAGTTGTGTGTCGTTGGCCCCGTTTTAGCGGCGGGTCATCGCGGTCGATGCGGAAGAAGAACGCCTACCATGCCCACATGGGTGATGTCGTCAAAGTCTAACGTCTACCGTCTCCAACCATCTGGCTGAGGTCACGTTGGTACATCGATGCAGCAAGCACCAGCATTGAGGCAACGTGCCTGAGCCGTTCGATGCGTCTCGCAAGGTCGTGGAACAATATGTTGCGGCTTCGCGTCGATGGTGAGATCTCGACACTTTATCTACTGCTAGACGGGCTCAACTTCCGCTGCTCATCTCTTATTTGGGATCTGCAGCTGCTGACAGAACCCAAATAATTAGCTCGCCTGCTCGTCGCTGACGGTGGGGATTGAGGACAAGGCATAGGCACGGGAGACGAGCTTATAGCAACAGCATGCCTTTTCCTCGAGCAATTGCGGGTCGTCGATCTGCAAGACCCCGCGCATCTTGCGAATCAGTCCTTGCTCTTCAAAGCGGATCAGTGTTTCCGTTACCCCAGCGCGGCGAAGCCCCAGCACTGAGGAAAGGTAATCGTGCGTGACTGGCAGTACGCGGGCGTCGACAGCTTCACTTGCAAGGCACAGCCAGCTCGCAAGCCGTTGTTCACGATGGTGCCGAACTCCGCACAATCCTGTCTGGACGCACTGGAATGTCAGGGCTTGAGCGTACTCGAATAGATGGTCGCGGACCTCTGGGTGCTCTTTCATGATTCGACGCAAATCATCTACGCGGATTCTGTGCGCGCTTCCGGGAATTACGACCACGGATTGATGCGTCGAAAAATGTCCTCCCCACAGAAATGAAGCGCCAACCACGCCCCGGTATCCTATGACTGCTGTTTCTAGCATACTTCCCGCGGCAACGATCCTCAAAGAGACGAGGCCGGTTTCTACAAAGTAGACGTGCTCGACCGGCCGCTTTGGCTCTTGCAGAACCATGCGCTCTGTCAGGACGATAGGCTCAAGGCACTTTCCTATTGCCGCGAGGTGTTCGATAGAAAGCCGCGCCAAGATCACGTTTTTTACAAAGGGCCGCTTCGTTGGGCTCCCCGTAACAAAACGGTGAAGCGCCGCCCGTGTTTGGAGCAACTGCTTGGAATGTCCATCTGTGGAGCAATCAAGCGCTTGTAGGATGGTGGGCACGCGATCGGTCATGGTCCCTTTTCCTAGCAGGTGTTAGCCTGAGCGCTCACCGTAACAAGAACGTAACTATAGCAACGTCTTGATCTCGGTTGATGCAACACGCATCGAATCGGCGCCCAAATCCAGCGTCGAAAGCCCTCTCTTTGATGAATTTCGACTAATTGGGGCGGAGGGTGTGCATCGGGCCCGCCACCGGCCGCGCATACGATGGTCCATGTCGAGTCTTCGATGCCGACCACCAGCGCGTTTCCAGAATAAATCAACTACATTTACATCCTCGATGAATTGTCTGAGTGGCCGCTCAAGTGATGACGGCCTGCGGTCAGGAGGCGATGTCACTACGGCGATCGCCTCCTAAGCGGCGCGGAAGGCGCATAATGATCTTGAGAGACTGGCCATGACCTCAGCGATCTTCCGCGCGTTTCTCGAGGTGACAAAGCCAAGCGCTGTTGCCTCTTCGAGTCGGATACACGCAACCATTGCGCCGAGATCCTGGATGAGAGCAGCAGTGCGGCTATTTGGCTCGCCGCAGGTCAGCTTCCCGAAAGCTGGCCCTGCCATCCTGGCGTCGTGGGGATATCTCTCGGGGCTGATCTGCGACTGAATCAAACGCAAACATCGTCAAACGGAGTTTTGAGATGGTTCGATATGATGCGCTCTACATGGCAGCCTTGGCCTACAGCAGTACATCAGGCGCTACCCAGCAAGATGAAACCAAAAACCGGCACGTCTTTGACCAACAGCTGGACCGGATACCGCCGGAGCTGAATGAACAAGCCGGTGCAGGTCCCGCCCATTCTATTGCCTCGGACGAGGTGCCAGATGTGGTCAACCAGCAACCTGATTTGAAGCTTGTCGTCATTTCGAACCGCGTTGCGCCCTTCGACCCCAGTAAACCCCAGACCGGCGGCCTTGCAGCCGCCCTCGAGCCGGTCGTGCAACGGTCCGGCGCGGTCTGGGTCGGCTCCTCGGAAAACCGCGGCGATGGGACCCAGGTGCCCCTGCCACTGGTCGAGACTGGGGCGGGATTCGTCGCCAGGCTCGATCTGCCGGCCGCTGACCATGCTGGCTATTATCGTGGTTTTTCGAACTCGACGCTGTGGCCGGCATTGCACTCCCTGCCGGACCGGATGTCGGTCTCGGAAGACGATTATGAACACGATTATGAAAATGATTATGAAGGCTATCAAAGGACCAACAGTTATATTGCGGGTGCCGTCTTCGACGTACGGGATCGGGACGCATTCTGGGTGCATGATTATCATTTGCTCCCGCTCGGAGCCCGACTGCATGAACTCGGCATCGACCGGCCGACCGGCTTCTTCCTTCACACGCCGTGGCCGGCGCCCGAAATGGTCGATAGCGTACCCAATCATCGCGAACTGGTGAAGGCGACGCTGAAGTATGACCTGATCGGATTCCAGACGAACCAGGATCTGAATAACTACTCGGCGTACCTCCGAACACATTTCGGACTGGAGACTGAGAATGGCGTCGTCACCACGGAGCGCGGTCCGACGCGACTGAAAAAGTTCCCAATCGGGATCGATCCCAAGCAGTTCGCAGACTATCTCGCTGCAGATCTTTCTCCTGCAGAGCAAGAAAAAGTCTCGTCAATATTGCAAAGCTTCGAGGGATCCAAGTTTGCGATCGGCGTGGACCGGCTCGATTACACCAAGGGCATCGACAAACGGGTCGAAGGGCTCAATCAGCTTCTAAGGTCGGAGCCCCACAGCATCCCCCTGTTGCAGATCGCGCCGTTCTCACGCGCCGATGTCGAGCAGTATCAGAACTATAAAGAAGAGGTCGAGAGCGCGATCAACCGCGTCAATGCCGAGCATGGCACAGACAGATGGAGCCCGATCCACTACAAGAACGATTCGTTCAGCCAGGCCGCACTCGCGCGGCTTTACCGCGCAGCCCATGTCGGTGTCGTGACCCCGTTGCGCGACGGCATGAATCTTGTAGCGAAAGAATATGTTGCGGCACAAGACCCGAAGGATCCCGGCGTTCTGGTCCTATCCAAGTTCGCGGGCGCCGCTGAAGACTTCAACGAGAACGAGGCACTTGTGGTGGATCCGAACAACCCTGAAGAGATCGCAGCCGCTATCTCGAAGGCGATCCGCATGCCGCTTGAGGAGCGTGTCACCCGGTGGCGCTCGATGATGGACAAGATTGAATCCTATACCATCCACGACTGGTCGGCGGATTATGTTCGAGAGCTGGATAAGAGCCGTGTCACTGTCCCAGCTGATCAGTTCCATCGTCTCGGTCTCGGCTGGACCAACGAAGCTCAAATGCCGCTGTACCAGAATTATGCCACGGCTTTGACTGCTTTCAACCAGGTCGCCCCCGCTGATACCGCCTTGAAGGAGGCTGCCTATGCAGATGTTGAGTCAAGCTTTGAGGCGCTAGCGGCTCCACTGATGCGTACGCAGGACAGACTCTGGGTCCTGCCGACACCGGACAGCATCGCCTAGTTCTGGTCGCATAGCAGTCCGGTGCCGGGGAGAACTGACGGAGCGAACAGCACACGGCGAATTGCGCTTCTGCGGCAGGCGAGAGGCACAATACAGGTCTGGCAGCTGGCGCGGTTCTTTCGATCCGCGCTGGCCCACATGATGAGCGGAATGTCGCAGCAGATACTTACAGTCACGAATTGGAGATCGCCATGCGCACTGCCATCAGCTTGATCGCGATCTGGCTGCTGATCAACACGCTGCTCTATGTCATGCTGAAGCGCGTCGACAAGTCTGCCCGATGACCTAGCTCGGAAGATTATACCTCGCATTTGGAGAAAAGCGTTCCCTTGGCGGACGGCGAGCGGTTCTCTGTTCCGGTACTTGGCCGCAAAAGATCCGACGGTGCTGTCTGACATTCGGTCTTGTCGACACCGCCCTGTCTGTTTGGCGACCAATGTCGGCAAGCGGACATCCTCGTGCAGCCGTGAGCGGCTGAAACTTGCGGCGCTTTGGTCGGCATGCAGCTTGCAGTGAACGGTTCGCGAGGGAGCGCGGGCCGAGCCATGTCATGTATTGCGTACTTTCTGCGGCTTCCGCTTGACGCGCCAGGCCCGCGTGGCCGCTCGACCTCAGCCGGAGCAAGTCCATGAACACGTCACTTCTCTCTGCAGCGCTGCTTTCGATTGCCTGCGTCACCTCCGCTGCGATTTCACAGGAGCGAAAGGTGGCGGCGGTCACGGAGGATCCATTCCTCTGGCTTGAGGAGATCGAAGGACAGGGCGCATTGGCATGGGCCCGTGCCGAGAATGAGAAGACACTCGGCGTGCTCCAATCAGATCCTCGCTATCACCGGTTCTACGAACAGGCGCTCTCAATCTTGCAGGCCAAGGATCGAATTCCATACGTTTCCCTGGGACGTTGCGGGTTGCAGAACTTTTGGAAAGACGAGGACCATGTGCGCGGCATCTGGCGGCGCACCACGCTTGAAAGCTACCGTCGCCAGGACCCACAGTGGGAAACCATCCTTGACGTGGACGCTTTGGCTGTTGCCGAGAACAAGAACTGGATCTTTCAAGGCGCGAGCTGCCTTCAGCCTGAAGAGCGCCTTTGCCTGATCAGCCTTTCCGACGGTGGCAAGGATGCTGCGTCCATACGCGAGTTCGACTGCAAGGCCAAGACCTTCGTTGCGGACGGCTTTTATCTTCCAGAGGGCAAGCAGAGCGTCAGTTGGGTCGATCGTGACACGCTCCTTGTTGCAAGGGACTGGGGCGAGGGCACTTTGACGCAGGCCGGCTACCCGTTCGTGGTGAAGGAGCTCAAACGCGCTCAGCCGCTCAGCGAGGCGCGCGAGGTCTTTCGCGGCGAACCTGGCGATGTTCGGGCGGTGCCTTTGGTACTTCGAGACAGTGAAGGCCATGTTCATGCGACGGGGGCGATTCGTGCGATCGGGTTTTTCGAGCATGAGTACGTGCTCTTCCGCCCCGATGGGCCCGTCAAACTCAATCTGCCGAAGAAGGCGGAGATCGTGGGCCTCGTGAGGGGCCGCCTGCTTGTGAAACTTGACGAGGAGTGGATGCTGTCGGGTGATGCCAACTTTAGTGCCGGCTCGCTGATTTCGTATGACCTGACTGAATGGAAACGGGATCCCTTGCGCGCCAAAGCCTCGCTTGTCTTCAAGCCTGGGCCTCGTCAGGCGCTGAGCGGGCTTAGCTTCACGAAGAACCTGTTGATCCTGACGATCCTGGACAACGTTCAAAGCAAAGCGTTCGTTTACAAGCACGATAAGGGAACCTGGTTGGCGACGCCGATCCCGCTGCCGGAACATACCAATGTAGGTGTGACGGCCGCTTCCGACGAGGCGGACCAGGCCATGTTCGCCGTCTCAAGCTATCTCAGGCCAACGTCGGTCTGGTATTTTGATGCCAAAACTCAAAAGCTCGAGCAATTGAAGACAACACCGACTGCCTTCGATGCGTCTAAGCATGTCGTAGAGCAATTCGAAGCGACTTCGCGTGATGGCACGTCAATTCCGTATTCTCTGGTGCGACCAAAAAACGCGAGATTTGACGGCGCCATTCCGACACTTCTTTATGGCTATGGCGGATTCCAGGCGTCGCTTCTGCCCTCTTATCTAGGCCCTGTGGGGCGGCTCTGGCTTGAACAGGGCAATGCCTATGTCGTTGCAAATCTGCGAGGGGGCGGCGAGTTTGGCCCGCAATGGCATCAAGCAGCCCAGCGGGCGGCGAAGCAGACGACGTGGGATGATTTCATCGCCGTTGCCGAGGACCTGATCCGCCGCAAGATCACAAATCCGCGCCGGCTCGGCGTCATTGGCGGCAGCCAGGGCGGGCTACTCGTTGGCACCGCAATCACTCAACGTCCCGAGCTCTTCAACGCGGCGATCATTCAGGTGCCGCTGTTTGACATGCTTCGATACACCAAATTGGGTGCCGGCGCCTCCTGGATCGGCGAGTACGGCGATCCCGCTTTTCCCGAGCAGCGTGCGTGGATCGAAGGCTACTCGCCCTATCAGAAACTGGAGCCGGGCAAGCCATACCCAGCGCCTTTAATTCTGACCTCCACCAAGGACGATCGCGTGCATCCCGCGCACGGCCGCAAGGCTGCAGCAAAGCTCGCCGCGCTTGGCCAACCTTACTTCTATTACGAGAACATCGATGGGGGGCACAGCGCGGCGGCCAACCTCATCGAAACGGCGCGTCGACTAGCCCTTGAATACACCTACGCATCGAGGCGGCTTTTGTTCTGAATGAGCTGGCGGACGGGTCAATCGAACCAGGCTCCAGACCATTCATGATCCTGGTCACCGCGTCCGCCAGCTAAATCATTGAGGCGAGATGCGAGGCGATACACAGAACCAGCCAATCGACGGACCAGATGCTGCAGAGTTTAACGGGAACTGGACGGATCCCGACAGCGCTAGAGGTGTTCGAACACAAGCCCGCAATGTCCAGTTCGTCATGCAATATGGCTGGCCAGGCCTCTCCCCATGAAGGACCGTAGTTTTGCTGAGCCGGATTGGCCCATGAGTAGCTATTCCAAACCTAAAGCTCCGTCCTGGCTTTTCTGGAGAAATCGCGTAGCGATGAACCCCGCACCGAATGGTCTGAAATCCAACTGCCCCTCAGGGAATCCAAGATTCGAGGGTTTGTGTACCTGGATCGATATCTGGTCCTGCGGGTGGGGTAGGGAGCCAGGTCGTTGAGTTCGCCGTGACAGGCCGACCCGAAAGAAGTCTCAGTCGAGCGCGGTCCCGGCAGTCAGCGATGGCGGTTGTTGGCGCTGGAGAAGATCGGTGCACACTGCACGGCTCCACAATAGCTATCCCAGTGAGAGGCAGGAAAGAAGATGCGCAAGCTACCGATCCTGAAAAGCCTCCATCTGTTTGAGGCAGTCAGCGAGTTTCCAAGTTTCTCAAGGGCGGCCGAGCGGCTAAACATGACGACCGGCGCAGTAAGCTACCAGATGCGCCTGCTTGAGGATTGGTTCGGCAGGAGACTATTCGTGCGGCACAGTTCGGGCGTGCGGCTGACATCCGATGGCGAACAGCTCAAGCGCAACTGTGCAAGCGCATTCACGATGCTCGAGAAAGGATGCTACGAGCTGCGAAGGCGCCATGCAGGGCGTTCTGTGGTGGTCGGGTGCTCAACCACGTTTTTGTCGCACGGCCTGTTGCCCCGTATCGGTCGGTTCCGCAAACTCTATCCGGACATTGACCTTGTCTTTGAAACCGAAGCCGATCTTGACGCGCTCGCTGTTGGTGCGTTGGACGTAGTGTTTCTCGCCGGACCGCTGAAGCGGCCATTTCCCGTCCGCGAGGTGCACGCTTCAAATGAGATGATTGGCCCAGTCTGTGCGCCAGCTACGCTCGAGGCGATCAAAAGTCCGGAAGATATTCTGTCTATCTCTCTGTTACACGAGGCTGACAGGCTCGACGCCTGGAGCGAATGGGCCAGCGCAGCTGCAATATGCTTGCAAGCATCGCGCAAGGTCGTGTTCGACACATTTTCCTTGACTATGGAGGCGGCCAAAAGTGGGCTGGGAGCCGCAATATCCTCGCAAATTCTGGTCAGAAGCAACCTTGAGAAAGGAGAGCTTATAGCTCCATTCGGCTTCGTGCCGGTTAATCGCTCAATCTATATGTTCGTCAATGGGCACGCGCGCAATAGCGCGGCTGTCAAACAGTTTGAGCGCTGGGCGCTGTCAGAAATACTGATGCCGAATCATCAGCCATCGCCTTTCGAGGCCCCAACCCGGCAGATCAAGCAAGCCGCTCAATCGAAGGGCCCCCCGGATGGGTCCCTGCAGGCGTCAAGTCGTTGATGGCCATCATGGACCTACCAGCTGCGGACTGTTCGACGGTAAGACGCAGGAAATCCGTGGCGCGCAGCCAGAAGATCAAGGATTGCAAACACATCGTCGACATACGCGAGCCCGTTTGCGTACTTCGCATTCACTGGTAAAGGGCTTTCCTTCTCCAAAATCAGAACGGGCGCGGACTGATGATCCTGCCCAAGCCTCTCGATGAGCGCGGCTCGTGGCTTCGCCCAGGGAATCCGACGAACGTCGAGCCTCGCAGCGCGGCTTGGAAACGCGGACAGCAAACCGTCTAATAGCAAGCAGTGCCAACAATAGAATTGTCGTCCCGGCAAGGCCGGATCCGCAAAGGGACTCTCCAAAAGGAACAGCTGATCCCAAGGCATGGTGTGGCTCCCTGATCTAGCGATCGGCAGGAGAGAAAGTTTGAGAATCCCTTGATCGCACCACCGCGAAGGTCGCAACGGCGAAGGCAACAAATGCGCTCGCCGCGCATAGGAGGACGATCGTGCCGAGAGCAAGCCAATCACCTAGAATCGACAAAGCAATGCCATTTCCCGCAACGCCGCTATAGGTGCAACATTGAAATAAGCCTGAAAGGCGACCGGCCCGGTCGGGAGCCACTGACGACACCATGTGCGCGTGAGCGGCAGCCGCAAAGATCTGGCCGAAACCAAGCATTGCGCTGCTGGACGCGATCACCACGGAAAGGCCGGCATCGAGTGACATCAGCGCAAGGCATGCCGCAAGCAGGATTGCAGCCCCGGCAATGGTTGGCAAAGCGCCCAGCAGATCGTAAATTGGCTTGACGGCCAGCGCGCCCAGCAAGGCAAAAACGCCGTTCGTCATGACGATCGTCAGTAGAATGCTTTTGTCGAGAACCCCGTCAGCTGTGGCATGTATTGCAGGATAGACGTTGATGATGCCGGCGCCTAGGTTGAGCAGAAAGACAGCCAAGAATGCGGGATAGAGCGGTGCCAAGTCCAGCACGGTTCCGGAAGGCCGCGCCTCAAGCACGGCTGGCGTCCTTCTGAACTGCTGCTTGATGCCAAGCAGCACGACCAAGGACAGCATGATCGCCGATATGTTGAAGGCCAAGACGCCAGGCAAGTGCAATTGATCGGACAGCATGGCACCTGCAAACATTCCCAATAGATAGGTGAGCCAGTCGATATTGGCGATATTGCGTAGCACCGAGATCATGCCGTCTTCCGATGTAATACGACGGAAGAAAGCAACCTCTGCAGACAAATAGACCGGCTGGACCAGGCTCAGGACGGCCATTGCGGCATAGCTCTGAAAGGAATTGGCTCGGTCGCTGCCGAAGATGGCGAGCAGCGCGCATATGCGAACAGCATTGACGATCATCATGGCCGAGATCGGATCGCCTCGGTCGACCAACGGCGACAGGAAGAGGCTCCCAAGCATGATCGGCGCAAAAGTAACCGCAATGCCGAGACCCGCGGCGCTCATGCCGGATTGCAGAAGGCCGATCAGGATGCCGATACGGAACGCCCAACCGCCGATCTGAATGATCAAATGCGAGAGATAGATGAACTGCCGTGTGTTCGCCCCGCTCATTGTTGACTTAGCTCATCGGGGATCATCTGATCGCTTGACGCGGAAGGACAGATGGATGGCACTGGCTTTTTGACGCGGCATCGGTGCGATGAGCCCGCAAGCCAACGATGAACGCTCTCGCAATAGGACGGCTTGGCAAAAGGCACCGCATTTACCTATCTACCTCCCTGTCGTCGTTCGGTCATTCCCGGCTATGCCGGCCCAGGCGCTTGCTTGCCGGTCAGCCTGAGTTGCAGCGCTTGCCGCAACAGCATCCGCTAGACCCGCCGGAGCTGTGAGGTGCAGCACCCATGTCGTTAGCGATCCTGTCTCATGCTGCTCGGGCTCGATGGCAAGAGTGCTATGAGCCGCTAGCTCACGTCGGCTTCGCGGAAGATGCAGAAGCTCGCTCCCGCCGCGAAGCCAGGTCAGCTTGCAGGCTTTTCTCAATGTGCTCACGGGTGAGGACGTAGTCTGGATCTCCTCCTATCTCGACAGCGACCGTCGCGTGGTTCAGTGACATATCTTGCCGGCCCTCGTTGAAGTACTCGATGGCGAGATTGTTGTGGGTGAGCGCATGTCGAGGGTTAAGGTCAAGAGCTCGAACATAGTGCGCGATGCTCTCGTGCGCCTTGCCAAGCTCGGAATAGGCAAGGCCGATATTGCTCTGTAAGTCGGGGTTTTTGGAATTGATCTCGGCTGCCACCAGATAGGACTCCAGGGCAGCCTTCGGCCTATCTTGCCGCATCAAGATGTTGCCCTTCTCGAAGTGAGCTCGCCATTCATTTGGCTTGATGACAAGCGTCCTGTCGAGATCAGCGAGTGCGCCAGTGGCATCTCCCATTCTGCTGCGAAGCGCGGCCCTGTTCAGGTGAGCCTCATAATAGGGTGGGCAAAGTTCAATAGCGCGTGCATAGGCCTCCAAAGCCTCAGCTTCCCTCCCAGCCACTTTCGAAAGCAGGTTCCCCAGGTCGTTGTGATACTCTCCATAGTAGGGATCATAGGCAATGGCCTCACGCAACTGCTTCTCGGCCCGAGAAAGTTCGTCGATGAGTTCATAGACCTGACTGGTGTTGTAGATCAGAATCGATTGGTGAAGCTTGAAGCGCTCGTCGCCATAGGCCTTAAGCATCTTGCCAAGGCCTTCGGCGCAAAGGGCGAGGGCTTCGTCGTACTTCTGCTGTTTGGCCTTGATGTAGGCATAGGCGTTCTCCGCAAACACCTTGATGTAGTCGTACTTGTCGTGCCCCCTGAAATCCCGCTCGATGGTCTCCAGGTTCCTTAACGCGTACTCTTCGGCCAGCGTGAGGTTGACCGGCTGCTGATAGCGTCCATACGTCATTGATTGGGCATAGAGAACGGTCGGCGTGTATCGGCTCTTGGGAAAGGTTTTGTCAAATTCATCCAGATAGGGCACCGACACCCGCCCGCAGCCGAGTGAGTACAGCACAAAAGCCGCGTTGATGAAGGCGGCGTTCACGGTAGCATCCCCGGAGCCGTAGGTGCGAAGCGTAGGGTCGGCGAAAATTTCCCCGAAATAGCCAAACCAGAGATCATACAGGCCAATGCTCTGGAGGATTTGACTTGGTTCTGCAAGCAGCTCCAGACGCTTGTACTTGTCCCGTACCGACAGCGCATGCAGCATGACGAGAGGCGCCTTACCCGCCAGATAACGCTCCAGGCACGCCTGGTGCAGCTCTTCGTGCAGATGATCTGCGGTGGCCGGTTCGAAAATTGCATAGTTTCGTTGCGCGATCAGATCAGGCGTCGTGCAGTTGGATTCGATATACGATTTGAGAAGACTGTGGCGTTCCCCGGTGTTGAGGCTGGCCAGATAGAGGTCCACGATCGCGACCGGGTCGAGATAGCCGATCACCGGCAATCCGGCGGCTGCGCATTTGCTCAAAGCGTCTGCAATCAACGGATTGCCGCCGCTTGCCTCATAGATCTGCCGATGCTTCTCCGCGGCGAGATCCGGATCAAAGGTTGGTCCCAGCTCTTGCGAGCTATATCTGCCGAAATGAACCTCGCTGGCGTCCGGGAAATAGAGGCGTTGTTCATAGTCGATCAGAACGAACCGAAACAACCGCGCACCGTCGTCCAGCCTGACGAGCAGCTTGATCAGGTTCTTGGCCGAGCCGGACAGGGCAGCCGCCCGATCGATGACGATGATGTGAGGCTCGTTGAGCTGTTGGGCGCAGTTGATCAGGAATTCGGCTAGTCCGACCAGGAGCTTGTTTTGATATTCATGATGATAAAACCGGGTACGCTCCTCCTTGCTCGAGGTATTCGTGAGATCCTTCGGCACGGTAAAGGCGTCGCTGTTTAGGAGGGGGAATAGCCGCTTCAAGGATTGTTGTGCCGCCTCAACCAGTTTGGGCCTAGTTTCATTGGCCCACCTTAGTTCGGCGTCAATGAGCGCTTGCAGCCCGGCAAGATAGCCGCCGGTCCGCCAGTCGCCGTCAGTGATAGAGAAGTTGGAATTGGAGCTCGCGAGTGCCGATTTGATCGTTGGCACCGGTGCCATGCCCGCTTCCGTCTTCAAAATCGTAATCGCACTGAGCTCGACGGATGCTGATATGGCTGAAAGCACGCGCTGCTGGATCAGATCAACCATTTTACTCTCCCGAACTGTCACAAAAGAGGGTGGTCGAAACGACCACCCTCCGATGCCGCCATGCTCTCATCAGGTAGATGCATCCAAGGCATCCGTCACACCAACCTAGAGCGTACCCGTGTACGGAGTGGTGGTGCGGATCGTGGTCTTGATCTCAGCGATCTTCTTTTTCATCATATGCTCCTTTCCTTCTCTGGCACGCCAGGCCCAAGCGAAGGCGCGGCCAGTCGTGCAGGACAAGAATAGTAAATTGCTGCACCAATCCGCAGCGAGATTCCTTGACAGTCGTTGTCAAAAAGATTGAACGCGCGACTCGGATCGGCTGCTCGTTCCGTCTGCGATGCGTTCAGGTATCGCGATCTCAGGCTCAGCAGCCTTGGGCCGGCTGGCGGCGGGGGCGTAAGAATAAACCTCGTCGCAAGGAGTGCCACGAGCATAGGCGCCTTGTGCGCTCCGCTTCTGCACATGAACCTCCTGGTGGCTGGCTGATGATAGCCTTTGCGGTTTTCCGCGTAGGACGTGAACTGGTGCATGTATCCGTTGTGAGGCTGCCCTTGGCGACAGCGCGTTGCTGTGACCTGGGCTTTCATCGGGTACCTTGCGTCCAAGCTCCCTTCGCAGAGGGAGCAAATTGGCTGGCGCCAACCCATTCCGGAAGGCTTCCGGTGAGACAATGGCGCGGTTCGAGTAGACAGGTCAGGGGACGTAGCGTGGGCCAGAGCCGGTCGGAATATGGACCTCGATCCGAGTAGCCCTACCAGAAGGCAGAGTTTCAGCGCTAGCCGACTTCCCAATAAGGTGCGAGGGCGCTCTGATTACGGATTTGAGCAACCGCTGGAGTTTGGCTGATCGCATGGCACGCTCGCGCGATGCGATCAGCCTTCCTGCCTTTAGCGGTCAGTCCAACCGCCGGCCTTTGGTGCCATCGATCGCCAGGATTTGTACCCACCTCGCAAATGACGAGCGACATCGATGGTTAAGCAGATACCCGCGCTGACCGGTATCCGGTTTGTCGCGGCGGCAGCGGTCGCATTGTCTCACGGCGGCAGCGTGTTCTTGCAGGGACCAAGCCTCGGACTCGATATCAGCGTCGGGACACTCGGCCTGCTCGGAATGTCGGTCTTCTTCACGCTGAGTGGCTTTGTCATTCAATATAACTATGGCAGCTCGATTTTGAGCAGCCCGCGGAAAGCGATCCCGGACTTTCTCATGGCGCGCATAGCGCGAATCTATCCTCTGTTCGTTGTTCTGTTTCTCGTCGAATTGCTGACCGGACCGATGGTCTGGCCGTGGCTCCTCGGAACCAAGGCGCCGGCCGAAGGATTCTCAACGCACCTTGTCCCGTTTCAACTCGGGATGGTGCAAACCTGGTTTTTTGCAAATATCGCCGGTGTGGCTCCCGTCTGGCAGTACGAGGAGGTCGGCATCGTCTCCTGGTCGGTGAGCACCGAGTGGTTCTTCTATCTCGTTTTTCCGCTCGTTTGCCCTCTCCTTGCGCGGGTCAGAACTGTGCCCGCCGCGGTTTTGTGCGCCATTGGAGCCGTCGCAGTCGAGCTTGGCATCGACCTTGCCGTGCTCATGCTGCAGGGCCGCATCAACCTGTTTGCGCTTCATGCCTATGGAACGGAGGCGGCTCTGCCGAACTGGAAGAACACGCTCATCCTCTGGATCGTCTACTTTTCGCCGTTTTGCAGGGTGTGGGAGTTCGTTCTCGGCTGTTGCTTGGCAAGGCTCCATGAAGTGTGGTCGGCGCAGGACTTCAGGCCGTCTCGTGCTCTGCTCGACATCGCGGCACTTGTTGGCATCGGCGCGATTAGCTGGGTGTTCTGGTTTACCGCCCACAAGCCGCCATTTGAGGCTTCCATGAGCCTGTTCGATATTGCACGCAACAATATCGCCCTGGCGGCGCCGGTTGCGCTCATCCTTTTTGCGGCGACTCAGCCCAGCAGCACTGCAGGACGGCTGTTGTCAGCAAGGTGGCTTGTCTTTCTGGGCGAGGCCAGCTTTGCCCTCTATCTTATACACATCATCATCTTCCGGCGCTTTCCGGTGGTGCGTTGGGAAACGGCGAGTCAACTGGTTGGCCATCTCGGTGCGTTCGCTCTTGCTTTCGCCCTGGCGACTTGCGCCGCGATCCTGTTGCATTTCGGCTTCGAAGTGCCGGCCCGACGGCGAATTCGCGGCGCCTATCAGTCGGCCTCGGCGGAACAGCGCAGGCTCGTAGTGCGATTGGGAACCGTCGGCTTTGCCGCTCTTGTTGGTGCGGCGGCCGCGTATGCACTGCGGGATGCGACCGGAGATGCCATCACGCAATCGGGTATTTCGGTCGTTTCCGGTACGTATGGCGGCAATTGCCGCTGGATGTCAGCGCGCGGCAACACCACGGATGCGCTTGCAGAAGCGTGTAATGGTAAGAACGAGTGTACGTTTCGTACAGAGATGACACGGATTGCTGATCCTGCTCCGGGTTGCGCAAAGGAGTTTGCCGTCGCCTGGTTCTGCAAGGGAGACCGCAGCATTCGCGCAAGCTCGGCTCCGGATGCGACGTCGTCGGCTCTGCAACTATCCTGTAACAAGGTGGCGCGCGATGATTGAGCCGCGGGCTGAACGCCCATCCGGATCTCGCCCCTGAAACGAAGATCTGTGACGTCAGGGTCTTGCTGCCGGCCGTCGCACAAAACAGTCAGCACTTTGGTCATCGGGCAAAAAGTTGAGGGCGTGACTGCCGCGGCGGACGAGCGTCGTTTTGCCGCCCACCTTGATGGCTGCGAGACTCTTCGCTAGATCACGAAGGTTCACTGATGGAGATGCCGCCGTGGCAATGGGTATTGTGAAGTGGTTCAATTCCAGCAAAGGTTATGGCTTCATTCGGCCGGAGGACGGAAGCGCCGATGTGTTCGTACACATCAGTGCCGTGGAAAAGGCCGGTTACACCACCCTTGAGGAGGGGGCTCGGGTCAGTTACGAGCTCAAGGCTGGGCGCTCGGGCAAGACGTCAGCTGAGGATCTTCGGGTTGGCTGATTGAAGTGCACCTGCGGGCTGCCCTCTGCAACTTGTGATCTCGCGCCTGTCCGGCGATGCCTTGATCTGGTGCGCCGGGCGGTTCTTTACGACCGTCGCTTCCAACTGACGCTTTGCCGCAAGCCCCTTGGCGGCTTCAATCAAGGCATTGCGCGCCGGTGCCACAGCAGTTTCGGATTCGGCCCGCCCTGGAGCAGTGTGGACCTGACACAATATCCTCGGTGCCATGAATGGTCCGAACCGTACACTCCTGCCCAGCGGGCCAGGAGGTGTACGCCGCGCATGTCCTTGTAGCAACTTGCTGCACCGGCCGACGCAAAGCTTGTGCTGTCGATTCTAAAACGAGCTCACCGAGGCGAGTTCGTCCGTTATGGACGATACGAGCCTGCGGCGTGCTGATAGCGTGCCCGCTCGAGGACCGCTCGCGCATGAGCCGGCGAGCGATTTCAGGACGCCGGCGCCGGGTTAGCCAATATAGTTGAGGTTAACGGCGCCATGCTGTTGACGACGTTTCCCTGATCTTGAACCATTGGACGGGAACTGCGCACACAGCCCATCGGAGACACGGCAAGTGTCCTTCCAGCTGACCGTCCTGAAAGTGCTGGCCGGTCAGCCCACCGGGCGGGCCTCTGTTGCCGAAGTCCGACGCGCCGTGGAGATCCTGATGAACAGCGGCCGCGACTGGACCGATCGCATGAAGCGGTTGGCCGAACATGCCCCGGATCTGAATATCTTTTCGGCGAAGTTTGTCATTCGTGACGCTCTCGGCTGGGAAATCACGCAAGAGGGGCGGCAATTCCTCTCTGCGCTCGAAAAAGCGGTCGCCGATCAAAGAGAGCGGCGCCAATCAACCATCGATCCCTCGTCCAACGAACTCCATGCGCATGCGTTGGATGCCGCTAAGCCACATACTGCTCCCTGCGATCGCCGTCGCAGGTCGCGGCGGCGCCGCAGGAAGGCCCAGTCTGATCGGCGTACAGCATGAAGTGGCTTGACGCCAACTATCACCCGTCCCCTACCCAAGATGGGTGCGGCATTTGACCCGTAGTGCTGAGGAGATGCGACAAACAAGTTTGAGGCGGCGTAACATGCGGGTACGTGATGGGCGAGCGGAAGCGAAAGCGAGAAGCGGTTTTAAACGGCCCCTGTCCGTGCGGTTCGCAGAAGACCGCCCGCCATTGCTGCTTTAACGGCAAAGACTGGCACAAGCCCGCCGCCACTCTCGGGCTAAGGTCGCTTCCGCCGTCATCGAGTGTCGCCAAGTGTTACATGAAGGAATTAGGGTCTTGTGTTGCCCCAATATCCGGCGAACACATCATCTCAGAGTCGGTCATCCGGGTGTTAAAAGGGGACGGTGAATTCTCGGTTGCCGGCCTGCCATGGCTTGCGCCGGACGAGACCAAGATACTGGCGTCCCAAAGCCTGCGGACCAACTGCCTTTGCACCAAGCACAACAGCGCGCTGCATCCGCTCGACGATGCGGCACAGTATCTCTTTGCGTCGCTGAAATCGTATCTTGAGCACGACGCGGGAAAGAGGCATGCCCTGGTGTCGGGGCACGACATTGAGCGCTGGCTGTTGAAAACGGCCAAAGCGGCTGCCGTCTCGAAGAATCTTGCAAGGGGGCGGGAGCGGCTTTCCGGCACGTTCTCGCGGGACGCGGCGATACTGGACATGCTCGACGACCCGCGTCACTGGCCCGACGGGGCCGGGCTCTATTGTGTAATGAACACGGGCGATACGCTGCTGAACCAGTCGCGCTTTCAGTTGCAGCCACTCACCAATGCGCAAGACGATATCGAAGCTCTGGCGCTCAGCATCATGGGCTTGGTTTTTGTGTTGCTGCTCGAACCGCTCGATGTCAGCAAGCATCCCTTCTTACAGGGGGCAAAGTACCGACCAGCCAAAATTGTCATATCGTATCCGACCTCCACCAACTGGCTTACGATGAGCTGGGAGGACGGGAAAGCCCACGAGGTGCTGACGATGCAGCACGTGCGCAATGTGCCAGCCGGTGCACGCTGACGTGTTCAGCGGCGGGTGTTGGAAAATCTTGTATATAACGGGGATAGAGTTTCACAACTCACTGGAAGAACTGACGAAAACCGGGATTCGCACGGCTGCCTGTGGGAAACGTGCATAACCGATTATGTGCGTTGCGGATCAGCTCCGAAACCCCGACAAAGGAATCCCACCGGCTCTCAAGGTTTTCAATGGAGAGCTGTATGTCCGACCATCAACTGAAATTCAAAGGTCCCGGCTTCGACTTCGACGCCAAGGGATGGCAGGCGATCGTCGCGGCCATCCTCATCGTCGGTGTCGTGGCGTGGCTATGGCACTAGCGTATCCAGCCGACGCTGGTTGGCGCGTGTTCCCTGGTCGGAGAAGTGGGACGTATTGGCCGCACTGGCACGGTTCGCATTGAAGCGTATCAGAGCCGGGGCACGACGGACATCGCCATGGCATTGACCCTTAAGCGCGGCTATCGCCAGAATGTTCTTGCGAGTAATAGTAGGGCGGACATACTCGCTATAGTTGATACAGCTTTGCCTATTACGAAGGCTCGCGGGGCCTGCAATCTATGAGTCCTTTTGCCAATAACCTCTTATTCCTGGGCATATTTGCCGCTTTCCTCATCCCTGCCAAGAAGTGGACCGAGATGAACCCACACAGGATCGAAGACGGTCCATCTTGGGGCATGGCGACGGTCAGCGCATTTTACACGATGGTCCTATTTGCGATCGCACTTATTTCTGAAGCACGAGAATACTCTATAGCAGCCGCATTCTTCGGCTCTTTCGCATTTGGCTCCGCAATAGGTGGCTGCTTTCTGACCCAATTTAAGCGAAGCCCCGAAGAGGTTCCCAATGCGCTGCTTCGATGGTGGACCAGTAAGTTCGACGGAGCAGCGGACGGCCTGTTTAAGTCAGTCTTCGTTTTACCGGCGGGGTGGCTGATCTCTCACCTCACTCCACTAAACGGCCGGTTCTGGTCAGCAGTCATCCTGGCGATAGTACTGGTTTCTGCCAAAACCGGGGTCGCCATGTTGGCCCTTCATGACGATGCGGCAGCTTTGCTGCGAACGACGCGGGAGCGGATGCTCATCCGTGGCAGCATCCTGCTCACCATGATCGTGGGCATCGCCAGCCTCTTGTTTTGGCTCGGTCTCGCACGACCGTTTGTCGAGAGTTGGTCACATGAATGGACGGGCATTATGGGCTTCCTAGTGGGAATCATCTTTCACTCCCTATAGGCAGCTTGGATTAGTGAAGTCGTGGCCAGCCAGATCATTGAACCATATTACGAGCGAATCGGCCAAGCTTGTCGTCTGTTCGACCTCCCCGCCTGGGCACCCGCCAATGACCTTTACCGGCCATAACGTCACCATCGAACCGCGCGCTTTCGCGGCGCCAGTGAATGAGCCAGAGATTGCAGAGGTTATCGACCTCAATTCAGGTGAGGTACAGCGCGCAACAACGTTCATAGCGTCGCACCGCTACAGCGAATTGGTGGAAGCGCGTGTCGCCATGCGCGAGCGGATGAAGAAGGGACAGCCACGGCATATTTGCGCGATTTGCGGTACGCCAGTGCACCTAGTCGCCAACATGCGCAAGCGCTTCTTCTCGCCATAAGACAGAAGATGGCTCATGCCCCGCGATAACGCGGGGTGCGTTAAGCGAAGAAGAAATCCGCGCGCGAAAGTATCATGGTCTGCGCGAAAGCGAAGCACACAAGCGCATCAAGCAGCTTACTGAACGCAGTTTGCGGGCCGACCCGGCATTCGACACAGAGACAATCGTTCAAGAGAAAAGTTGGAGTGCGGCGGACGATCCCCGGACTTGGCGCAAGCCCGATGTGCAGGCGACCTCGACTGAAGGACAGTTTGCCTTTGAGGCCCAGCTATCGACGATCTTTCTGGATGTCGTGGTCAGTCGTCGGATGTTCTATCGCGAGGTTGGAGCGCACCTGATCTGGGTTTTGGCGAGTTTCTCGGAAGACTACAGGCGCATGACCACTGACGACCTGTTGTTCTCCAATAACTCAAACGTCTTTGTCGTCGACGAGGAAACGGTTCGCTTGTCGGAGGAAACCAAGCAGTTTCACCTGCGATGCCACTACCGCGTTCCGTTCTGCAATGTCGGCTCCGTCGGCGACAAGTGGCAGGAAGCCGTGGTTCCTTTTAGCGCGGTCAAGAAGGAGATCGAGCAGCAACGCTGCCTACTATTTCGATTATGAGGCGGAAGAAGCGAAGGCTTTGGACCGGCAGTTGCGTGATGAAGTCATTGCCTATTGGACGGAGAATATGACCCGGCAGATGGAGGGAAGGCCGGGACATCAGGATCGCTGGCTCGCTATCAAAGGGAAACTTGCCGAGCGCCACGTCGCCGTGCCAGACCGCCCGGCATGGGATAGTTGCTTTAGGGGTATGATGCATGCCGTGTTGAGTGGCCTGAGCCGGATCTCGTGGTTACAATTGGGGCAGTGAAGGGTAGGTTCATGTGCGGCCCCGGCTGCGGCCGCCTTAAATGTAACTCCCGTTCAGCAGTCCTACGCCGGAATGAATGTGATCCGGCCAACCTCGCCACGCTTCCTATGCGGCTTTACCGTTATTTCGACATCCTGATCGAATGCTGTCAGCATCCGCAGCAACTTTTCCACTGAAACCAGCTTGAAATGGCTCCGAAGCAGCTTGGACAGGTCCGGTTGCTTCATCTCGACCAGCTTGGCGGCTTCGGTCTGGGTGATCTCCCGCTCAGCCATCAGCCGTTTCAGCTGAATAACGAGAGCGGCCTTGAGCTGATCCTCCTCGGCGTTGGCTAAGCCGAGATCAGCGAAAATGTTGCCGGAGCCCCGGCTATGGGCGGGCAGCTTCTTCTTTGTGCTCATCATCGGTCTCCCTTTGCTGCCTTGTGGATGGCCTCGGCGTCGCGCAGGCGCTGCCGGATGGCCGATCACGATTGGATTCTTTTCGAACTGGCTTCGGGCGGCTATGGCTGCTTTGCAGTCCAAAGCACTCGAAGCCGCCAAGTCCGTAACGGCCGTGAAGTTTATAGATGCCAACGAGCGTTCAGCGCTTCGCGAGAACGATGAGCTCATCCCAACACTCGAGGAGGAGTTGGAATCGGATCAGGATGACTCGCACGACGATGAATGGTGTGTGAGTCACTGGCGAGCTTGTTGCACAAGTCAAAAACTTGCAACACTGGTAGTCATCAGTCTTCGTAACCGCTTTGACTGTTGCATCAGTCTGTTGCAAATTACAGACAGTGAAACACGGCTACGCCTGCGTGTCGACCTCCGAGCAGGATCATGCTGGGCAAGTCGACGCTCTAAAGGCTGCCGGCGCCGTCAAGGTCTTCAGTGAAAAGATGAGCGGTATGAGGGCCGATCGGCCACAGCTCGCCCGTGCCATCGCCGCGCTGGACCAAGGTGACGTGCTGGTGGTTATGGTCTCATGCTGGCGCTTCGGTGCCTTGATTGAGAATGTCGAGGTAGCGGACGTAGGCGTATATCCGCCGCCTCTGCTTGGCGGTGATTTCGCGGACGATGCCGAGTTTTTCCAGATGCTCCATCGCCTTGGCGACAGTAGGCTTCGAAAGACCAAGTTCTTTTGTCGTCGCCGGCACCGATAGAAGTGGGCGCTTCTGCAGAAGCTGATGCACACGCAGCGTCGATGCCGCAGGCCGGCCAAGCGCGGATATGGCGCGCCGGTCCTTTTCAAACAGCTCCAATAGCTGGCGCGCGGTTTCGGTTGCCTGGGTCGCGGTTTCAATCACGCCTTCAAGGAAGAAGGATATCCAGCTTTCCCAATCGCCGGTCTCGCGGACTCGTTGAAGCAGCTCGTAATAGCGTTTTCGATGAGTTTTGAAATAGAGGCTGAGATAGAGCACAGGCTCTTTGAGGGCACCCGCTTCACAAAGAAGGAATGTGATGAGCAGGCGGCCGAGACGGCCGTTGCCGTCTAGGAATGGGTGAATGGTTTCAAATTGAACGTGCGCCAAAGCGGCTTTAATGAGGAGAGGAATGCCCTGATGCTCCGCATGAAGGAAGCGCTCCAGCTCATCAAGGCATTGCATGACGAGATGTGGGGGAGGGGGCACAAACGTTGCGTTCCCGGGTCGCGTTCCACCGATCCAGTTCTGGGATCGCCGAAACTCGCCTGGCTGTTTGGTGCTTCCGCGTCCGTTGCGGAGCAGTACGCCGTGAATCTCTCTGATCAGCCGCAGCGACAGAGGAAAATTATCTGTGCGCAGGCGGCGCAGGCCGTGGTTGAGGGCGGCCACGTAGCTCGACACTTCCTCGACATCGTCGATCGGAGCGTGGGGAAGTTCATCGGCTTCGAAGAGCAGGAGGTCGGAAAGCGAGGACTGCGTGCCTTCGATCTGGGACGACAGGACCGCTTCCTTCTGAACGTACATGTAGATGAAAAGTGGCGGGGCTGGTAGAACGGTGGTCACGCCGTCCAGGCGGCCTAAGGCGGCCGTCGCCCGATCCAGCAGCTCGACGATCTTGACCAGGTCAATCGGCGGAACCGGCGGGAGAGCGGGCGGCATGAAGGCGCGCACGACCTCGCCCCCTACGGCGCTTTCGATGAAAGTACCCAGCCGGGTTCCGGTCGCATTAACCAAGAAAGCTATCCTTTCCTTACGATTCGTGTAAGTAAAGGATAATGGGTTTTCCTTTCCTTAGGTAGGACGGAGCCCTTCATTTGGGCAGCTTTTCTCCCGTACGCCCGCCAAACCGACTCGCCCGATCGGAAAACCGGGGCAAATGCCCGGAAACGTTGCGCACTGCCTTGACCGTCCAAAGCGGCACGTTCTAATTTTGTTCTCATGCCGCAAGGGAGCCTATCAGAAAGCCAATCAGCCAGGGGGCCGGGTTCCCCCAAGCTTTCTAGACAACAGCAGCCGCCCAAACCCTTCGGACAGGAACAATGCACGAGATCATCCGTCCCCACTGTGAAAAGGCCTTCAAAGTCGACGAATCCGGCTATGCCGAGATTCTGAAGCAGGTCCGTGACGGCGATTTTGAGAAACAACTGCACGAACGGCTGGAGTTGGCCGAGCGGGAAAAGCAGAACGCTGTGGAATTGGCCAAGGCCAAGGTCAGCAGCGATTTGCAGAAGACCGCGGCCGCCAAGGATGCCGAAATCCAGGAGCTGAAGTCCAAGCTTGAGGCGAGTGAGGTTAGCTTCGCGCGCGCGGTCTCAAGTTCCTCGACAAACTGCTCTAAGCCATCGTCAAATGCACGCTCCAACGCCTGCTTCCGTGCATCCGATAACGGACCGCCGCACAAGAGACAGGTTTCTAGCCCGTTATGCTGGTGATAATTGCTGCCTTCTTGAACCCATCGCAGCATTTCGGGATGCTTTTCCAGCTCGGCGATGATCGTGAGGCTGGCTGTTCGTTGGAGAAGACCGAGCGTTTCGCTCAGAACATTGTCGCTCGACGTCCGATCGTACCCCAGGGCAACTAATGCTGACATCGCCTCCTCACGACGACATAGCTCGCGATGGGCGGCCAGTGCTTCATCGTTTAGCTTGGCAGTCGGGCCAAGATCGAGATTGGCGTAATCTGTGGTGAGCTGAGGCGCCTCGTATTTGCGGTTTGCCGGGCGGATATCCTGCGAAATAGATCGAGCCTGTTCGCGTTTGAAGGTCGCGAGCTGCTGTTCCTTGGACCGGAGCATGTGGTCGGCCGCAGCCTTCCGCTCGCGCGCCCCTTGCCTTCAAACGCTTCAACCTTGTTTATGGGTTCAATGGCTCGGCAAGAGTACGCTGTCCCGCTGCTTTGCGGCCATGCAAGCAGAGCCTGTGCCTAGCGTCGATCAGTGATTCCGGATGCAAAACGACTCCGACTCTCCGTCGCGCTATCCTGGGATGACATCGCGTTGTCCGCGGTGCGCCTGACCGTTGCCGCAAGCATCGCGTGGACGGGAAACAAGGCCATGCAGGCAAGCCCGACGGCGATGTGGATCCATCGGGCCGGCTCCCGCGTTGATTCGGCCCCGTAATAGAGCACGAGACCCGTCATGGCGAGCAAGACAAGCATGGCCAGCGTGGTGCCGCCGGTCCATCGCTTGCGGCGCCGGTGCCAGCCCGACCTCACGTGCAACGGCAGCAGCGAGCCGATTGCGACCAAAACCGCATAGGCCGAGATGCCGTGGAGCATCAATAGCAACCGTTCGGTTTCACCGGGCTCGGCGTCGCTGAGGTCGTGCAGGACGAACCAGGCGACGCCGCTCAGCGCGACCACTGCGGTTGCGGTCCAGACAGCGCTCTTTTGAACAAGGCCGAGCCGCATGGATCAGGCCGCCACCGACTGGAGATCACCGCCGCTGATGAAAGCCGTCGCGCCGAAGCGAACGAAGCAGGGATGCTGTGGCTCACCGCTCTGGACCAGGATCTTTGTCAAAGCGTCCGCGACGATGCAGCTTGGTGCGACGACTGAATAGGCTCGTCTATCCGTTATGGAGTCCGGCGATTCAAGTGCTCCGCTCCGGCCGACGGTGGCGATGGAGGAGGAGGTCGCAACGGCCCCGTTGCGCAAAAATCCGGCCTGCAGCAAGCCCCGGCCTGGAACGTGCACATGGATCGGCTGGTCGATCTCGCCCATGACGCGCAGGTCTCCGCCGGCATTGACAGTCGCGCATCGGACGCCCGCTGCGCGAAGTGAAGCGATGGCGCGATCCACCGCGTAGCCCTTGGCTATTCCGCCAAGGTCGATCGCCACCGGTGCCGTCAAACGCACGGACCTATCCTCCGACAGGCGGACTGCGCTGAAGTCGCCCTTACAGACATGGTCGAGGTCGTTGGACGGCAGCAACTCACGGCGCATCAGTTCGAAGCCGACCGCGCAGTCGAACAGGCCGTTGCTTGCGGCATGAAACGCTGCTGCGTGACGCAGAACCCGTGCCGTCCAGGGATGGACCGCCACGGGCCTGCGGAACGCTGCGCGATTGATGCGTCCGATGTCGCTGCCCGCATCGTGGAAACTCATCAGACGCTGAACCAGCGATACCGCATCGAAGGCACCGGCAATCGCGCGTTCAGCGTTCGCTTGCGTGACGCCTTCGACCTCAATCTCCACGATCGTGCCCAGCAGCGGTCGTGCGCGCCTCATGGCTACTGCTGCCCCTTCAGGCTCTGGTACTGCAAGACGACACGCCTCACGCCTTCGGTGATGTGCTTGCATGACAAGGTCGCGCCGCTGATGTTCTTGATATCGGCATTGAGCTGCAACGGCGAGCTCGCGCTCTTGCCTATGAATTGCGAGCGCCACGAAGCCTCGCGAACCTCGTAGCCATAGGACTCGTTGTATTCGAGGATCTCGATGTGCTTGACTATGCCGCCCGCGGTGAGGCCAACTGCATATTTGATGTATTCGTGCTTACCAAGCACGCGGTCGATCACGACGATCCCGCCCGAGGAAGCGCGGAAGACTCCGGCCCTGCCGCCGGGGGAGAACGATGCGCCGGGAAAGATCGCCTGCATCGCCTGCTGTTCACTCATATAAACGGTGGCGCCAGCGGGCGCGATCAGAATGATCGCTGCCGGCGCGGTGAGGAGTGGTGTCCACTTCATGCTGTATGCCTCGAAACTTCATTTCATAGCGAACGGCACGCCGAGGCGAAACATCACTTCGTCACGCGCGTGCTCGTCGCCGTAAATGCGTCCGTGCTTCACCACCGAAGCCTGGTCCTCGTTGTAGGTGATCACCATGGGCAGTTGGTGACGCCAAGCCAGCGTCCACCAGAATTCCTTCTGGCCATAGTGAATGACGGGTCCGGCAAAGAATGCGGAATGTTCGGGATTGTTGAACCAGTAGCCGGTGAACTCGTTGTGAATGCGGGTCTCGAAGCCGATCATCCAGTTCGGCATCACCAGATAGGACATGCCGAAGGTCACGTCGATCGGCGAAGCTCTTTCGATCGAGCCGTCGGCGTAGACCTCGCGCTCATGCTTGCCCATGATATTGATGGCGGCAATAAGGCGATCCTCCAGGAAGTTCTTCTGCAAGATCACCCGCCATTCCAGCTCCTTCTCCTTGGGCCCGATCTCCGGTTCGATGTAGAGCGCAAGCCCGATCGGATCGGTCACGGGATTGAGGACCTGGTAGATCGCCTCGAAGGAAACCGAATCGAAGCGAGTCTTCTCGTAACGAGAGTATGGGTCGAAGGAAGCATCGAGAAACTGAGTCACACCCGGTCCGCCCGTCGTCCCGTCGAAGCCGTTGCGGAAGGCGTTGGCATAACTCCAGTTGAAGTAGCCGGAAATCTGTAACTGGTTGGTGAGACCGTATTCGATCTCCTCCTTGTTCTGCATGAAAAAATACTGCCCCTGCGACTGCCCTGACTGCATGAACGATTTGTGTTCGTATTCAAACGTGCCCTGCGGATGCACATCGGCGGTGTAAATCCAGCCGAACGGTGATTCCCCTGCACGCGCCTGACAAGCGGTCAGCATCACAGCTGCCGCGCATATCGGTCCCACCAAACGCTTCACTGTTGTCCCCTTCAAAGAAAAGCCTGAGGGGGCTTGGCCTACAGGGACACACGAAAGTGTGACAATACGCCTCAGTTCGGAATTGATCTAAACGCGCGCAGCGCCTTCACTCGCGGGATACTCAGCGTCCTTTCGGAAGGCTTCGGGAGAAATATGTAAGTTAGCAATAAGAACAGCTTACTCCCTATGCGCTTTTTTCCGATTTGTTGTTTTGAGCGCTTCTAATTTTGACAAATTCCAATCGAGGCGCGGATCTGTCGCGCTCGTGGTCACGGGGCAGGACATGCCGACGTAAGACGCTGAAGCTGGCCGCGGCCGAACCGCCGCGGCAGCCCAAGCAGCGTTCGAAGGAGCGGAGACTCGTGATCCGCTTGCTTATTCGGTCCGGGCGCTCATCGCTCCGTGCAAAGGATAGGATGAGACATCGTAGGTTTGGCCGGTACTGGGAAAAGCGATAGTGCTTTCAGATCGACACGATCAACGAGTGTCGGTATCGGTGGCTGCGCCTCCCCGCAACCAAGATTTCAAAATGAAAATCAACGAATTAGCCCGCCTCTGGCGGGTTTTTTCATGCCTTACGAACTATTCCTAAGCATTTCGATCAGAACCCCTTTACTTTCCAGTTAGTTACAGGAATTCCGACAAGGATTCCCACTCGATCCCAGAAACTCCACGGCACAAAACTGGCACAAAGCGTCATAAACCGCGTGCAAACTTAGGCGTGCCTAGCGCCAAAAATTGCCGCCCTCCGGTTGCGCTTCGTTGTTAGACTCCGCTGCCGCTGAAGGAGCCACGATGGTGACCGAACCGCAAAGCAGTCAGGCACGGGCGATGCGCCTCCTGAAAGCGCTCTACGATCACAGCAAGACGGCCTCCGATCCCACTCTTGTGGAGCACCTGGCAAGCGGTGCGGGGTTGACCGAGCCAGATGCTCAACGCGCCTGGAGCTATCTGAAAGATAAAGGATTGATCGAAACGTTTAGCATTCCGCACACGGCTCGCATCAACGCTGATGGAATTGACGCGATCGAAGAAGCCGAGCGGCATCCGGATCAACCGGCCCAATCGTTTCCGGCAGTTACGTACAACATCGTCAACAACACGACTAACATCGGAACGGCTGTCAATTCTCCCGTGCAGCAAACGGCCGGACACTCCCAACCAGATCGATTCGGAAGCGCTTCGACGAAGAAAACGTTCATTGAGCAGCTGACGAGCCGAACAACGGCGTTGACCGCGCTGCTGGTTGCGGTCGCGGCCTTGCTCGGTGCAATTCCGCCAGTCCGCAAGGCAGCAACAGATGCTTATTGTAGTCTGATGCCTTGCGCGACGGCAGCATCGAAACCGTCGACGCCTGCCCCGTCAGCAAGCGCAGCGCCCACACCACCGCCAGTATCTTCAGTCAGCGATGCACCAGCGACGAAGCATTTTACTTTCGATAGTTTTGACACGGTTGATGGCAGCCGTTCAAAGTCGGGCACGATCAGCCAGATCAACGTCTCGGTTGTCGATAATAAAGGAAAAAGGTCCGACACATACGTGGCAGAGTGGACCTGGTCAGGAAGCGGAGGCACTCAGCATGGCTCGCAGACCGTGGTTATCGATCTAAAATCAGCAGCGGGCGCGACGGTCGAATCCCTGACATTTCCGCTTGACCGCAGTCATTGCTACTACCCCGGCAATCCGCAACGATTTGCAGGTGATTTGAAGAATGCCGCAAGTCTAGTGGCAGGCATCCAGGTCTCGGTGACCGCAGTCGAGGGCAGGCAAGGGCGCTGTTGAGCTGGCCAAGATCGGGTCGTGTCTCAGTGAAATTTAGGCCGTCTTTTTATTGGGGCCGCGAACGGCCGGGACCGGGGTAGCGGCATCGATCAGGGCTCGCACGTTGAGGAATTATGGGAGACGGGTTCAATTTTGAAAATTTGAAGGCCGCAATCTTGGCGCTGAGTAGGGCAACAGACTGGGCCACCGCCCGACGCGAATGGGTTCTTACCGGCGTCTACGAGGCGGATCAGCCCGAAACGTGCCTTTGCGAACATTTCCCCATCATAGACATATGCGTCATCAAAAACACTATTGCTGAGGCCGTCGCTGAGGTGGGTAATGTATGCGTGAAGCGGTGTCTCGGAATTAGGTCTGACCTAATCTTCGCCGCGCTGAAGCGGATTACCGCAACATTGAGTGGGTCGTTTCTTGCCTCTACAGCTTGTTCGCCCACTTCGCGATATCTGCCAGTATTTGCTCAAAAGCCGGCTTACCAGCGTAATAGAGCGCGCTGCTGCGCTTGTAAGCGTCAGCGTACAGCGCGCGTGTCTCCGCGTCGCTCAGGATGAAGGCCTGGTTCTCTGCGATGTTCTGATTATCACCCTGCCTAAAGCGTACCTGCTTATGAGCCTTGTAGGCTTTCGTACCGATGAATTTCTGAACGTCAGGCTGTTTCAGCAACTCATGGACATCGTAGTAGTGACGCATGAACCCAACCGGATCGCTACCATCCGCCTGCCGCTTGCGGAATTTCGTTGATACCGTCTGCAGCTTTTCCACGAAGGTATAACCGGCGTCATAGCAAGGCACCTCCATGGCGCGGTCGTCGATGACGTCCACATTGCTTGCAACAGCCCGATCGTAGAGCCACGAGCTGATGTCTTTTGGCGCGTTCGGCGACACCGTGTCGAAGCCGACCTCAAGCAGGACGCCCTCCCGCAAGCCTTCCATGGCCTCGACGACCGTCGTGTAGTTCAGTTTGATGCCAGCGCTGCGATAATTCGGCAGATCATCGAACTCGGTATCGCGCTCGACGTTTGAGATGCCGTCAATCTTGATCTCGCCAGCCAGCCAATCGTAGAAGTCCTTGCGTGACTTGATATGAGCCGGTTTGTTCTGGTTTTTGCCGGTTTTCACATCCTGGCCGGGGAGCGGCTGAATCAGAATATCGATGTCTTCCGAAAACCGGCTGATGATCTTGTGACCTTTGGAGAGTGATGTGCCGCCTTTGAGCTGGAATATGAAGCCAAGCTCGTCAAGTCCATAAAGGCAATGCATGATCCAGTAGTCTTTCTCGACCAGAGCCGGATCAATGTTCTTCTCGTCCGCCACAATCCGGATCAGATCAGCAAACTGCGGGTGATTGTGGAGAAAGTCACGCGGCATGCGATTCGCTCGCTCTCAGCGCGCGCTCAAAGAATTTCTTGGCGCGCTCGCTTCCGTAATCGCGCACCGCACGACGCAAGCGCTTCTGATCGGATTGGGCAGCACGCTCCGCCACACGCTTGAGAACTTCGTCCTTGGCCTCGGCGAGCTGATCGACGTTGTTGACAAGATCGACGAGCAGGAATTCCTTCGTCAGTGATTTTGGAAAGCGCGGCTTCACACGGAACGCGAACTTGCGGTTGCCGAGCTGGAATTCGCCGTGCCGCTTGTGATTGTAGACCACGGTCTTGTCATAGAGCTGCGTCGTGCCCACGCCAAGACTGTTGTAGGCATTCGGCGACGCCAGCAGAAACGTATCGTCCTTCAGGAACGCACTCACCACATCCTTGTCGGCCGCCGGTGCCGGTCCAAAGGCCGTTTCCTTCGGATGCATGTAGAGGCCGCCGGCGAGCTTCCTGAGGGTGCCGCTCTCAACCAGCTCCCTGAGATGCCGATCGACAGATGTCGACCAACGCGCGAGATCGGCGCGCCGGTATGCTTGGCCGGGCTTCAAGTGGCGCTTCAATTCGTCGAGCTTTGTCATGCCTCGAATATAGATCAAAAATCGACTAGTTGCATGGTTTTTCCTTGAAGAATCATGCAAAGAATCGACCTTATGATGTTGATTTTATTCTTATTTGATCTGGATAAAGCCTTTCTGCCGCAGTCGTCGCGGAGAAATTCCAGGCCATGGTCGCGCTTGGCCCCGCGAATAGCCGCATGAAGGACTTCTATGGCGTCTGGGTGCTGATCCGCTCCTACAAGTTTGAGGGGGACGCATTGGCGCGCGCCATTCAGGCCACGTTCGAACGCCGCAACACCGAGATTCCGACCGCGCGCCCTGATGGACTGACGACCAGCTTCACCGAGGACGCCGGCAAGAAAGATCAATGGGCCGCGTTCACCAAGCAGGTCGCGGTCGATCCGGGGTCATTGACGAGCGTTGCGAATACGCTTTGGGAATTCTTGACGCCCCACGCCGAAAAGCCCGCGTTTTGAAGGGCAATGCGTAGCGCGACAGATCGGCCCTTCCCAATCTACGACCAGAAGCGAAAAACAGCGACGGGGCGGTTGGCCCCGTCGCCGCGCGAATATCAGCTAGGCTGCGGCTTGCTGTCGTGCGTTGGAGGTCTCGCATTCTAGCTTGCGCAGGACCCGTTCCCTGCAAGCGCTTGGCGGCGGCCTCGGCCACGGATCCAACAAATTCACTTGTTGCTCCCCGCAGTCGCCATCAGAGCTCGCGGCGACGCCGCAGGCCAGTCGACGAACAGCATGAAGCAGGGTTGCCTTAACTGTCACCCGCACCGGGGGCGAGGCGCGCGGCACTTAACTTAGCAAAAATGCCATCCGGATGAAGAAAGCCCTGCCGCGTGATCTGTTGCTCAATAATGTCATGACAGATTTGGCTCCTGTCACTGTGCTGGACCTAGAGGCCTCAGAGGAGAGGAGCGGAGCATTGAAGGGCGATCTCCTCGCCGCTTTCTGAGCGGTTCACAGTGGTCGTTCCGCCGAACAGGACCTGCCCGTGCAAAGTCGTCTGGCGGAAAGGGTAAGGACACGCCGACCCTTGTTGCTAAATGAGGCGAGCGCTTGCTTCCAAGGGCTGGGACTGGGGGAAAATATCTTGCAGTGTAACCTCGGTCATATGCAGTCCCGCTTCTCAACTGGCATTATCAGCGAGACAATTTCTGGTAGGATGTCATGGACGACGAGTTTTGTAGAGAGAGGGCGCGGACCGTGCGGGAACTTGCCGAGCAAGCTGACCCGTTCATCAAGGTGCGCTTGTTGCAGCTGGCCGCCAATTACGAACGGCGCGTTGGTCAGCCAGAGAAATCAGCTCGAGATCGCGCTGACCAGCCGGCACGGAGGTCACCCATTTTCCCGCCCTAAAATTGAGAGATGGCGCTACGAGTCACCGGGCCGGGATATTTCTCGGTGGTGCGCTTGTGCTGATCCTCGCAGCTGACCGCCAATTTCAAGGCGCCGGCGCGACAAGTCCGGCGGCTCGTCGAGGAGCTGAAAGCCCGGCATCATTGGTATGCCACCGCATCGATCTGAACGCTCTGGCCTCACTACGTGTTCCCCGGCGCCGGCCTTACGCCGCAGAATAGTGGCCCGTGCTCAGCGCATTGCGGGCTGATCCCCTTGGTCGTTGTTCATGCCTCCCACACGAAGTTGGTGGGCGCTAGCAACAGCGCCTCGGACGGGCTGGGCCAAGAGATTTCGTCACTTACCAACCGTTTGCCCCCGTCCTTCTATAGCCCCCACGTGGCTGGAGAAACGAGGCGCGGTATTCAGAAACCTCTTGCGAGCTATAGCATAAAGTAATATATTATGAGGCAAGAGGTGCGTATGGCCACGAGTTATACTGTCGGCAAGCACTACGAGAGCTTCATCAAGGATCTCGTCGACAGCGGTCGCTATGCAACCGCTAGCGAAGTGATGCGGGAGGGACTGCGCCTTGTTGAAGAACGCGAGGAGCGTCGCAAGGCGAAGCTTGAAGCATTGCGTGCTGCCATACAGGAAGGCCTTGAAAGCGGTCCGGCCGAACCGTTTGAGCCCGGCGAACTGGTCGAACAAATTAAGGCCCGAGGACGTGAACGGCTGAAAGCCGGGAAGCATGGCGGGTAATCTCACCAGGCGGCCCCAGACCGAGACCGACCTGGACGAGATTTGGCTCTTCATCGCATCAGACAATATCGCCGCTGCAGACCGCGTGCTCGATCGTATCGGCAACGTCTTTCAGATGCTCGCCGAGAATCCACTGGCGGGCCGACAGCGGCCCGAGTTGGGTATGAGCGGAGCTTTCCGGTCGGCAACTACGTACTCTTCTACGAAGCGTTTCCCAACGGCGTTGAGATCGTGCGAGTGCTGCACGGTGCTCGCGATATCACGCCGGAGGATCTCGACTGAGACCCTCGCCGAAATCCGTCGCGGCATCCTGGAGAAGCCGAACGGCAAAAGACGAGCAGCGCTCGACGCCTGGTTTTCAGGTCCGGAGGGGCCTCAAGCTTTGTTCGCGGGCCGCATCCTGCCGTTCGACGAGAAAGCGGGCCTCATCTGGGCGGGATTGATGGCGGAAGGACGAGCCGCCGGCCGGCCACACAGCGGGCTCGACATGATCATCGCCGCCGTCGCCGGTGCGAACGACTGCGTCGTGGTAACGGACAATGAGAAAGATTTTGCCGGGGTCCAGGTCATCAATCCGATCCGTGGATCGATGTAATGCCGCGGCAAATTGGAGAGCGTTCGGGAGGGCAGGGCCGCCAACTGCATGCGGCGCGCAATAGCACGAGCGCTCGATATCTGCGTGTGGACAGATGTCATAGCTTCTGAGCGACGATCTCCAACCAGTGTCTAACAACGTCAAGCGCCTTATGGAATTGATCGTTGTAAAAGGCGGCGACCACAGCTCCGACGGTTGGTATGCCGGTCGTGATCGCAGTGTTGATCGCGAGGTCGACCTTCTTGCCCCCCCACGTGGTCGAAGCAAGCATTGCCTTTCCCAGTGCCATGCCGAGCTTCTTGACTAGCGAAATTGAAGGGCTGGCCTTGCCGAACTCGGCATGCAGTGCGGCCGCGTTGGAGCGTATCTCCGCTACTGCCCAGGGTTCATCGAGTTGCTCAGGCGGATTATTGTGGCCGATGCCAACGGGTCCGAGCTTCCGGTTCCGACCGCCAACTGGGCAGAATTGGGCTGGACGAAGCTCGGTTTCCAGACAGGCAATCTGGCCCTGTTCTTCGCCTCAATTACCGCAAGCGGGCGCATCGGGGCGAGATGGGGCAGGGACTTTCTCACTCTCTTGATGCATCGCCGCCGCGCCGAAATTTGCGTCGATGCTCGTTTCACAGATCCGCTTATCGATTGTTCCTCAACGTTCACTGGACCTTCAGCGTGGATCTGCTGGCTTCTGCTGTCCCCGTTTTGCGCACGACAGTGTCGCCGGCCGATTGAAGCCGACGCTGTCCCAACCGCGCGCGCGCTGGATAGTGAAGTCAGTAAGCGACGCGGCTCGGCACTCGCGTATCGGACAGAGCAGCAAACCCTTTCAAAACGTAAACGCAGTGCGTCGCCAGAAAGGTCTTGAATGCTGAGTTGTTGCCTCACATAGATTGCTTCCCAACAGCAATGAAGCGCAGGGGAACGATGAGGCAATTTGGCAATGCGCTCCTTACCAGCGATTTCGATGAACTGCTGGACGGTCGGGCCTGTCTTTCACTTCGTCGATCCACGACATGTCAAAAACTTCAGGGTCCGCGAGGCGCGGGATGCGGTTCTGGTGTTTGCACCAACTCCTCCAGGTCGATCAACTGAACGCTACTGTCAATCTCGGAAGCTTTCCGCAAGGCGTCAGAAAAGCCCTTGCGAGCGAAGAAAACAAGGTGTCTCGCTTGAGACTCTTCCGCATATCGGGTCTTTGCAATGCACTCCTCGAGGTGCTTCCGGATGGATTCGCCGATCATCGCGTTTTCCCACTTGCACTCGCCGAAGACCGCGGATCCGTCGAGGAGCCGGCCGGCGATGTCGATCTCGAAATCATTCCCCCAGACTCGGCCGATTTCGGAGGCCGGGACGCCGAAGCGCTCTTGGGCATGATCACGCAGGTGATCGCGCGCGACGGTTTCGAACGCCGGTCCCATGTAATTGTTCATTTGAGGGTGGATGTTCCGCTTCCAAACTTCGGCTCCGAATCCACGGCCAAGAGCTCCGAGATTGGGGCGCACGAACCGATACCAGAACCTGAAGAGCGGATCCTGCAGCGAATATTTGTGATTGCGCGCATGCTCATCGGCGTCCAGAGACCGCTCACGCGCGATCACGCGCATCTGCTGCAGGCGGACGAGATAAGGCGAAAGCTGAGCTACCTCTTTCAGCCCCGGGACACGGGCGACGATTTCAGAGGCTTTGGTCGCGCCATCTGCGATAGCGGCCGCGACGCTCGCATAGCGACGCGGTTCATTGACTTCGGCTCGAAGTAAGAATTCCGGCTCCTCTTGAAGGGGCGCCGAGGGGACGAGGAACAAGTTTTGGACGTTGTGGGCAAGCGACTGCGATGCGTCGCACATGCTCAAATAGTACGGAACGCCGCCGAGGATAGAAAAGAGAGATATCTGGTCGACCGGATCCCATTGCGGCGCGAATTCGGCGGCCTCTCTGAGTGACATGGGAAGGATTTCGCGGGCCAGCGTCTTGCGGCCATATAAGGGATTACGCTCAGCGAGGAGTTCTTCCATCTGCGCGATCAACGATCCGCAGAGAACGATTTTCAAGGCGCCGGGCTCGGCGACTTTCGAATCCCAGAACTTTTGCATGATGGACGGAAGCGCCGAGTTGCCGCCGACGAGGTAAGGAAATTCGTCAAGAACAAGGATGAGCCCTTTGGTTTTTTCGGCTTTTTTGGCGACGTAGTGCAGGACGCCGAGCCAATCGGAGATTCCATCGATTATCGGATCGCTCCCGAGAACGCGGGATATCTCCCCTTTGAAGGCAGCGAGGTTGAGGGAATCGTCGACAAGGGTCGCTTGAAAATAGATGGCCGACCGATCCAGGGATGCCTTTTGGATAAGCGTTGATTTGCCGACGCGGCGTCGCCCGTACAGAATAACTAATGATGCACGTTGGGCTTCGAACTCACGTTCAAGAACAGCAAGGTCCTGGTGGCGTCCGATGAAAGCGGTCATTTTGCCTAATCCATGATAATCTGAATTATTATAATTGAGATTATGTTATTTACAAGGGGCTGTCCCGCTCCGCGGCAATTGGCGTCCCAATGCCCGGCTGCAGCAAATTAACGCCCTCCGATAGAACGCCGCCCCGATCTTTTTCGGATTGAACACGGGCTCGACGCTGGCGTCCTGGAGCTCTTTCTTGACCGCCATGAAATGCCACCCTCGCTGCCTGGCGATCGCGAACAGGAGACACGAATTCGCGGTCAAACCGCTCGACCTCGTGCACTGGCACGACCACGTTCGGACATCGGGTGATCGGGTTATGAACCGTTCTGCGCCTCTCAAAGGAGTTAATCATGGCCAAGATGACCAAGAACCAGGTAATTGACGCGATTGCTGAAGGAACGCAGCTATCGAAGACTGACGTAAAGGCCGTCATCGAGGAGCTGGCGACTATCGGTTACAAGGAATTGAATCAGTCCGGTGAGTTCGTCGTTCCCGGCTTCGTCAAAATGTCGGTCGTGAACAAGCCTGCTACCGAGGCCCGCATGGGGGTTAATCCCTTCACGAAGGAGCCGATGAAATTCGCTGCCAAGCCTGCCTGCAAATCGGTTAAAGCGTCACCGCTCAAGGTTGCCAAAGACGCAGTCGCGGTATAGCTGGTCCTTACAGCGGCGTTGCGGGCATCGACGCTGGCGGCGACGATGCTTCTCCATTCAACGTCGCTAAGTCCGGCGGAACGACGATCGGATCGCTGACGGCCGTGACGCGCGCCGCCAGCTCGGCGCACTGGTTGCGGATGTCGGGAATCGCGACGATCTCCCAGACGCGGCGCGGGTCAGGGGCCCACCGCGAACAGACGCCGCGAAGCAGTCCCGTTCCGGTTGATTACGGCGCAATCATCCGCGATGTCGATGCCGATCTGTAGGGCGTCTGCTCGTGCCAGGCCCTGCTCAAACAGGCGACGGATCACTGGATTGTTGGTCGCCCGCGGATCCTTAACGATGCCCGTGCAATCGACGATCAAGCCGACCTGGAGGCCGGCGGTATATTGTTGACCCCCGCCGGCGATAGCGAACCAGAGCGCCGGCCGCATCGGCTCGATGCCGGCGACCTTCGCAGCCACCAGAGCGAGACGCTCCGATGATAACGCGTGGGCGAGGCGCATCTCCACCTCAGACGCCGTGCGATGGCGGTGGATCTCGCACCAGGCCCGTGCGTGCTCGAGGAAACGGCGCCCGGAAGCGAGCGGCAGGCCAGAGCCGCTGCGTGTGGGGCCTGATGGCATCGATCACGCTGCGACAGTCGTCCCCTGCGGCCATCTGCGCATCGATGCGCTCGCGCAGCCATTGCAGCAGCCGGCTAGGGGCTCAACTGCCCCTCCGCTGTTTTGCCCGTGCAGGTCAATGTCTGGAATGCTTAACATCTTCGTGACCATGGGCCGCACATCACGCCCTCGCTCGCCGCCGCTCGGCCAGCGCGAAGGGCAACCGCTTTCTGTCCACCGCCTTCCCAGCTATTTGACACTCTGAGCTTGCGTCTACGGCCCACCGATCCCCTGCCACAGCCAACGCGCCACCGCGGCGGGCGAGGAGTTCGCATCGCGGCCACTGGCACGCAAATTAGCTTCGCGCATCGCCGTGATGTCGATCCGGCCAAGCAGCGGCTTCAGCGCCGCCTGCAACGCCGCATCATGCGCCCGCCGCGGTGCCAGCAGCAGGACCGCATCATAGGGCGGGATCGCGTGCTTGGGATCGGCCAGCGTCACCAGGTCGTATTCCTTGATCCGCCCCTCGCTGGTATAACCCGCGATGACGTCGACGTTGCCGCTCGCCACGGCCGCATACATGAAATCCGGCTGCATCTGTCGTTGCGTGCGAAATGCGAGGCCGTAAGCCTTGTGCAGGGCGGTCCATTCGGGGCGCGAGAAGAACTCGTAGTCGCCCGCAATCGACAGCGTCGCCGCGTGCGCGGCCAGGTCGGTGATCGAGTGAATACCGAGTGCATCGGCGCGCTGCCGCGGCATCACCAGCGCATAGGCGTTCTCGAAACCGAGCGCGCCGAGCAGGGTGATGTCCTGCTTTGCCAGGATCTCCTTCAACTCGGCGAGCAAGGTTTCGCGCGGCGGCATATCGGTGCGGTGAAACTGGTTGACCCACAGCGTGCCGGAATAATCCACATAGACGTCGATGTTGTTGGCCGCGAGCGCCTGGAAAATCACGCTGGAGCCGAGCCCCTCGCGCGTCGAGGCCTGCAATCCCGCCGCCTGGAGCCGCTGCTCAATCAGCGCGGAGAGCACATATTGCTCGGCAAACGTCTTGGCGCCGATGACGTAGGCCGATGGGGTCCGTGCCATCGAAGGGATCAGCGTCGCCGCGACCAGTGCGGCGATCCCGACGCTGCCGAGCATGGTGCGGAGGCGTTTGCGCTCGCGCAATCCGCGCTCGATGAGCGTTAATAGTTGATCGACCGCGAGCGCCAGCAGCGCCGAGGCGACGCAGCCGAACAGCACGAGCACCCAGTTTTGGGTCTGCAAGCCGGCGAAGATGTAATTGCCGAGGCTGGTCTGCCCGATCGGCGTCGATAATGTCGCGGTCCCGATCACCCACACCGCCGAGGTACGAATGCCGGCCATGATCACTGGCAGCGCCAACGGCAATTCCACTGTGAACAGCGATTGCCGCGGCGTCATTCCGACCCCTTGCGCCGCCTCAAGCAACGCGGGATCGACGCCGTTCAGCCCGGTGATGGTGTTGCGCAGCACCGGCAGCATGGAGTAAAGCGCCAGCGCCAGCATGGCGGGCAAAAATCCGAACGCGGAAAAGTCGAAGCCGAACCAGTGAAGTGTCAACGACGCAATGGCGAGCAGAAGCGGGTAGAACAGCGCGAGCAGCGCCAGTCCTGGCACGGTCTGGACGACGCTGGCGAGGCCCAGCAGGATGCTACGGATCACGGCATCGTTGCGTGCGAGGATCGCGAGCGGCAGGCTGATCACAAGCCCGAGCGCGAGCGCTGCCAGGCTGACCTGAACATGGCTGCCAAGATAATCCGGCAGGTGCGCCGCAGCGTCGCGCCAACGAGGGTCGGTCAGGAAACTCATCCCGCGCTTGCTCCTGGGAGCAGGGCGTTTAGCCGCTCAGCCTGGCGCCTGGGCGTACGCAATAGCTCCGCCACATAGGGGTCGTTATTGTTTGACAGCTCAGCCGGCTGACCTTGCGCCATAACCCGTCCGGCCCGCATCACCGCGATGCGATCGGCAAGCAGCAACGCCTCTGTCATGTCATGGGTGACCATGACCGTGGTCAAGGCGAGACTGCGATGCAGCGCGCGGTACTCCTCGCCGAGGGTATCGCGGGTCAGCGGATCGAGGGCGCCGAAGGGTTCATCCATCAGCATGATGCGGGGGCGGGCGGCGAGCGCCCGCGCCACGCCTACACGCTGCTGCTGCTGCCCGACAGTTCATGCGGAAGGCGATCGCGATGGAGGGAGCGATCGAGCCGCACCAGGTCGAGGAGCTCGTCGACCCGCGCGGCGATCTCGGCGGTGGGCCAGCCGAGCAGTCTCGGTGTGACGGCGATGTTGTCGAAAACGCGCATGTGTGGAAACAGCCCGCCGCTCTGGAAGACGTAGCCTATGCGCCGGCGCAAGCGCACCGGATCGATGTCGCGCACGTCCTGGCCCTCCACCATGATGCAGCCGCTGTCGGGATCGAGCAGGCGGTTGGCGAGCCGCAACAAGGTGGATTTGCCGGAGCCGGATGCGCCGACGATCGCCAGGAATTCGCCCGCGGCAATATCGAGCGAGACATCGTCAACGGCTGTGATGCGTTCGCCGTCGTGACCGTCGGCAAAGTGCTTCCCGACATGGGCGTAGACGATCAGCGGTGCGAGTGCCATGGTTGGACTGGACCTGTGCGCGAGTGTCCCGAATCCGAACTTCGCTTCATTCTGCGGGAAGGACGCTCGCAAGTCTATGCGGGACTGCCGCGACACGAGGCAAGACGGTTGGTGGTTTGAGACTCGGAATTGGCAATGGCGTCGCCGCACTCCGGTACGAAACGTACCGTTGCGCTTCTCACACGCTTTGCAGAGGGGGACCTTCGTGGTGGCCGCGCTCTTCGCGCCAAGCTAGGCAGAGCGCAGTGGCGAGCACAGCTTCCATCCGGTCCAATGACCTCCATAACGTTGAACGCTCCCCTGGCCACGGTTGCTTTCGTCGCATGTAGAGCGCCTCCTAAACGAGGAATACGGGAATTGGCCGGAATCTTGGACCTGTCGAGCTCCCTATCAGCTAGGCTTTCGCTGCCGATGAATGTCGCACAGCAGTTAAGTGGACGGTGAATCTCGGCTTGGAGCAGGCAGGAACGCGTCTACCGTGTATGTTCCCGCCGCCATTGCGGGCGGCAACTTGGGGTTAGTGCTGTGCCAGGTCGGCGGCCATTTGTTTGGCAGGTGTCCCCACATATTGAGCTGTGCCAGGGCGTCGAACAGCCCAAGGTATTGATAGTAGCGCACGCCTTCGACATCACTCGAGATCGGGCAGCCAAGCGTCACGAGGTGGAGGTCTTGCGTTCGCTCCGACGGAAGGAACGGATCGCATTTCCAATCTGCAGGGCGCCCTTGCTGTGTCCAACCAGCAGCCTGAACGGAGTCTCGCGATGAAGGACGAGCGCGTGCAGTACGTCCGAGGAGCCAGACCCGTGGCGAAAAACGGGTGCGCCATGAAGCGTCTTCGCGTCCGGTGTGGACGCGGACAGTTGACGGCCGATGCTCGCGGTCCGGGGCGTGGCATTGGCGAGAGTGTTCTGGATCAGGCTCTTTGCATGCACATAGTCGTAGAGGCCGAAGCCGAACCACCCTCCAAGTGCCTGTAGCATGACGTCCGCCATGCCGTATCCGGGAACAATCGCAAGCACGGGCTGTCCGAGCGCGCGAGAGATGTCCCATGCCATCGCGGCGCTGCTGAGCGCCGAGCTCCCAACTCCCGTAATCGTGGCGATCTCGACAGCGCGCGTCTCCGCGTGAGGTGAAGCCAGGAACAGCTCCACATCTGTATATCTGTGGACGTAGGGCGCAGTATTGGCGTCGATCAGGAGAAGTGAGCCTTCCGGATCGCTGAGCGCATCGAACTGGACGATGCGGGAAGGAGGTTTCTCGAGCAAAAGCGCTTTCCGGTTTTCAAGGCCAGCAGGGCAATGCATGAGCGCCTTAACCGTGACGAGACTCCAAATTGATCAACTCGCCGTCTGAGGTTGTCTAAGAGAGGACAGTCAAGATCGGTTCCGGAGCGATGTTGTAACTGTAAGCGGTCTTGCAGACGCTGCTGGGTGCCGTGGAACAGAGCTGACCAGCGGCAGATCTCGGGCACGCGAGCGCTCGACAGCACCCGGCGGACAGTTTGGTGATGCCGATCACGACTAGGCGACCCGCTTCAATTGGTTTCCCGACAGCTCGAGGTGGGCGGGCTTTGGCTGTTCTGCTTCTGTGTCAGCCCACTTCAGTAGCGTCAGTTCGGCTGAGAAGCCTGGCCCGAAGGCGCCCAAGATACCGAATGATCCAGGCGCTTGCTCCTCATGCGCCAGCACGTGTTCCAGCACGAATAGCACAGTTGCGCTGGACATATTTCCATGAAGTCGAAGTGTCTCATAGCTGGAAAAGAAGCTCTCAGAGGACCTGCCAAGGCCCCGCTCACAAACTTCCAATACTTTTCTCCCGCCGGGATGAAAGATAAAGCTCTTCACTTGGCTGGGAAGGATGCCATCCTCCGCGAGCAACGATCGCATTGCGCTTGGCATCAATTCGCTAATCATTGATGGAATGCGCTCGGAGACCACGACCTCAAATCCCGAGTCGCCAAAATGCCAGCCCATTAGAGAAGTCGAGTCCGGGTGAAGCAAACTCGTACTTCTCACGATATCCAGCTTGCCAGAACCGCTTTCAGCTGGCCCGATTAATAACGCGGCAGCGCCATCTCCAAAGAGGCTTGAGGCGACAACGTTCTTTGGCGTGAGATCATTCGGTTGGAATGTAAGGGAAGTCAGCTCCACAGCAACGAGGAGAATGCGTTCGTTGGTTGCCCGGCAAAGGGCTCCTGCTAAGCTAACTCCTGATGCTCCCCCAGCGCATCCGAGGCCAAAAATCGGCGTCCGTCCCACATCTGGTCGCAACCCGACCTTGAAGATCAGGTCCACGTCGAGACTAGGGGTCGCTATCCCTGTCGTCGAGACGAACAAAACCCGATCGACTTGCTCGGGCTTAACCCCAGCCCGGTCGAGACAGAGCACTGTCGCTTTGCACGCGAGCTCCTTCGCCCAATCCAAGTAGATCTGGTTGGTCTCACTTATGCGATGCTCGCTGAGAAGCCATTCGGGCTCAACACAAAAGAAGCGCTGATCGACTAACGCATGATCGAATACTGTAAGATATCTCTTCAGCTTCTCCATTCTGGATACGAAGTGGTGACCCGCCAATGCCTTGACGTCGGTTTGAGAGAAACGAAACGGTGGCAAAGCCGTTCCAACAGCCAAAATTCTGGGCATCAGTTACTCTCGTCGCTCGACAGAGATTCACACCAAAGCGAAGATCAAGGACGTCCGCGACATCCATGCGTTAGTTCACGTGGACCAATCCGATGTTGATGTCCTGCCCAATGCGGGCAGTTCCTGCGGCGCCCGTTTGAAAAGCCTGCGATTCCGGTTGGGCAAAAGCCAATGATCGGAGGGCCCATGAACACGCAATCGTACTCAGCGCTGACGGCCTAGTGGGCAGAAAAAGAAGCTTTACGTCCACCCCTGCTGCACCGCCCCGTTGGCCCTCGCGGCCGTTGACGAGGAGCGGCGGAGTCGCAAGCTCGCGCAGCCGATATTTATTGCGGGCGACTGTAGTAGCGCCTGTTACGTACACAAGCACCTCATTCCGGGTGTAACCGAACGGGTCCTTAACCGGGCCGCCTGTGACAATCTGGCTTTCATCCTGAAGGCCCGGCAGAACGAGTTTAGCGTTACAGTCTTCGGGATTGGCGCAGTTGCCTTTCACCGCGATGCCGAACACCGAGTTCGCGATCTGCCAGCGGAAACCGATTTCACCGCCGAGCGGGCCTCCTGTCGCACCAGGATACGTCAGGGCAGGAGGCTGCGCACGGACCACATCTCCGGCGTTGACGTACTCCCAGCATCGACGGCCACCGCCGCGATTGATACCGATGTCTGAACCGCTTCGCTGGCAGAGCCGCGTGGCCAGATCGGCGACAGCTGCGACCAGCAAGATGATGACTATCGTGCCCAGGAGCAGCCGTTTCATTCTTCTCGACCCAAATCGAGGTCAATGTTCTTGAGGGGTTCACGGACGCGGATGCATGCCATGTGTCTGTCTTGTTGATCAATTGATAGGCTTGGTAGGTGACTGGAAAGATTGTGTCCGCCTCTGGGAATGAATGGCTCGTCTGCCGAGCAAGCAGGCGCACCAGATTGACCAGGCGCGGATCGGATTTCGATGTGGCCACGGTTGCAGCCGGGCTCCGGGCGCCGTATCCGGTTGGGTTCATGCGTCACTACTACGATAGAGGCGAATGCTCATCACCGATGCCGACGGCTTGGCCTCAATTCGAACGATGTTCGACGAACGGTTTCGCGGGCGACCAATCACAGAAAACGATTTGCTGAACGCGGAAAAGACCCGCGAACGCGACCGCCGAATTCTCGCATTCTGGACGTTTTGATATCCGAGCCAGAACTGGTGCGGCGACTAGAACTATATTTTGCCGCCTATGACGAGCCTCTCGGCACGAATGTCGACAGAGAAGGTGATGCGCGAGTACGGGCTCAGCTTCTGGGTTTTTGAAAGCTGGCCGACCAATCCGAGGGAAGCGCCGATTGTTTGCTTCTGGATTGGACCACGTGGTGGCGTGACGGAAGATGGGACGTGAATTGTTGCTTCCGCGCAAAACGATCGAGAAGGTGGGAGAGACTGCTGCCCTTTCAGCTGCCGATGGCTCGTCGTTTGCTGAAGCTACCGCAAAGTTTGCTACACGCCAAGGAAGTCAACGCCGTTAGCCTGACCTACGAGAATGGCAATGCTCCCAGCTACATCGAGATGGTCGGACACAATATCAGAACAATCGCAAGCGCCTTGCGGACTAACGCGCTTGCCCCGCCGCGCGATCCAGCGCTAAGGGCCCCGGCCGGACTCGATCAGCACGGACCTTTGGCGGTGATGCTTGTGATCTGCCAAGCGTCGGCCGTGCTGCGCGTGGTAGTCGCCACCGTCTCGATCAGCATTCGACACCCAAGCGACCCACGACATCAGGCAAGACCGCAACCTAGGCACATGTTCCGACGGCGTTGCCGATGACTGGTTCCTGACGGGCTCACATCTCGTTGCGGGCATCGCCAAAATACTTGGCGACGACCGATTCGATTTCGTTCGACATGTCAACCTGCCGCGAAATCCCGTCAGTGTATCCGACGGCCGCCAGGCCTATCGACGATGGCAACACGGCTTGCCGCGACAAACTCATATGATTCCGCACAGAAGGCCGCGCGGGACTTTGTCCAAGCGGAAACAGACAGACGGAAGCCGGGCATCTCCGACGCGCGGCGCAACAGACCGTTTCTGGCGAGCCACCGAAGCCCGGTGGCATCTTGAGTGCGTTGCGTCGCTCGCCGCTCGTTGGTGCCGATCTCGACCTGACGCGCCCCCCGTGAAGAAGGGCGTAAGGCCGATCTGTGACGCGTTATCTTCTCGACACCAACATCATCAGCGACATCGTCAATCCTGTCGCGCCACCCCTTGAAACGCGATCAGGATCGCTCTAAGCGTGGGCAAGGCATCATGCCCCGCCGCCCGGTCATCCGCTCCTGACCGCCAGTCGGCTCATCGCAACGGTAGCAAACCCAAATAGATGGAAACCGTTGCTATGAACACCACCACCACCAAGATCCGTGAAGATCGCCTCCGCCGGCGGCTGACCAAGGGCGGCTATACTCTGGCCAAGGCGCCAGCCCGCTCCTGGCTGCGCAAGTATTACGGTGTCGGCTACATGGTACTTCAATCCGGCCACATTCTGCTCGGCTGGGCCGGCCGCCAGTACACCGCCACGCTCGAGGAGGTCGAGGCGTTCGCCATGAGGCGGTGAAGCGCGCCGCCGGAGCGAGCGCGCTGGCTTCCAAGCATGCCGAGAATCAGGGTATACAGTTTCCTGACCTGCACTTTCGGGCGCAGGAGTTCGATGCTTTAGAGCAACCAGCAGGTCAACGCTCTTGATGCCCGCGCCGGGCTATTCCAAGAGACGCTTCCGGGTCCAAGACGCACTTGGTGACGGGAATCATCCCAACCGCGATATTCCGCGCGGTGGAGGTTGGTTCCGTTACCGCAATGGCCGGAAACATCCCCACAGCTCGGATCGCATAACTGAAAGCGATCCTGACCAATGTCGATCTACGTCTACCTCTCTGATCCGACGACCAAGACCCCCCTTGAAATAACTACGGGTTTCCCGTACATTGTGCAGAGCGTGATCCGAACCCCGACATTCCTTGCCGACGCAGCATCGGCTGGCCTCTCGGAAGAGGAGCAGATGGCCATCGTTACCGCGATCGCCGAAGATCCGACGCAGGGCGATATGATGAAGGGGACCGGCGGAGCTCGCAAAGTGCGTTTCCCTGGTCGCGGTAAAGGCAAGAGTGGCGGATATCGGACCGTCCACTATTTCGCGGGCAACGACGTGCCGGTCCTGCTGCTGGCCTTAATCAACAAGGGAGAGGCGGCAAATTTGAGCAAGGCGGAGCGGAACGCCCTCAAGAAAGAACTTGAGGGATATGCGGATGACTATCGAAAAGGAGTAGCGATCAAGGTTGCTTCAATCTCAGGTCATTGAGTGTGTAGTTGGGTTTTGAGTGTTCGGTGTGACGAAGTGTGAAGTGTGTCTGGAGGGATAACGATGACCACCCTTGGTAAGCGGCTGATCCAGTCGGCGAAGGAGGGCCGCGCGATCGCGCGCGGCGAGGCCGATCCGGCGACTTACAAGACGTTCGTGCCGGCAACGATCGATGTGAAGGCAATTCGAAAGAAGGTCGGACTGACGCAGGAGGAGTTTGCCCTGCGCTTCTCTGTCAAGCTCGCCAGCCTGCGAGATTGGGAGCAAGGGCGATATGCTCCCGATCAGACCGCGCGCGCCTATCTGACGATTATCGATCGTGATCCGGACGCCGTGGAGCGCGCGCTCGCGCAAGAGTCTGAAGCCGCCTGAGTGGTGGGCGCGGCCACCCACACACGCGCACACCCGCGTTATTTTTCGATGGTCGTCGAAGTATGGCCGTCGACCGTGTCGGCGCGCCAGGATCGAAGCCGAGGCTCAAGGCCGATCCATCACATGCGGCGGCTCACACCCCAAACCCCAATAATTTTTTGCGCCTCGCCGAGGCCCTTCGCTGGGCTCGAGGAGACGATCCGCAAGGTCCGAACCAAGCTTGGTCTGTCGCAACGCAGGGCCGGCGCCGTTTTCCGGGGCGGGCCGAGTGCATTCGACAAATATGAACGAGGTCTGACTACCGTAGGATCGGCGATGAAACGTCCCCGTACTGTCGTTACGGTACATGAGTCGTAACGACAGTACGTGCAAGCGGTTCCTTAGAAAAGGAACTCGGTAAGCCTTACGTAGGATCCTGCGTCGGCCATTTTATTGAAGTATATATAAGTAACCTTTATTATGGATCTGGACTTGGCTCCTCTGCGAAAGGTTTCCGTTGAAGCGCGATCATCTCACTCACGCCGTGCGGGAACGATTGAAGCGGCTACCGGCGCCCTATGCGGCGCATTATGGCGTGGTTCCGCTGCCCCCGCCTGAGGACGGCGTTGCCGTGGGGTCGATCCTTGCCCGGCTCAGGGCGGCGGATACAGCCTTGGTGCGCATCGAGACGCTCGCGGCCGAACTAAAGGACCCGTATCTGATCAGCCGCATCTTGCCACGGCGGGAAGCTGTCAGCAGCTCGGCGATCGAAGGCACCAACAGCACGCTTGACGAATTGCTGTCCGGCGAAGAAAGCGAAGATTCCCAGCTGAGCGAGGCGCTAGTTCAGGTGCGTGACTACGCGCTCGCGCTCGATGACTTCCTGCCGCGGGCCAGACAAGAGAAACTGGAAATCTTTACAAGCGGTTTGGTGCAGGATCTGCATCGCGCCGTCATGCGCGGCGACGCCGAATACAAAGACAAGCCCGGCGATCTTCGCCAGGTTGTGGTCTGGATCGGCGGCAAAGGCGATCTTGCTTACTCGACCTACAATCCGACGCCGCCGTCGGACATTGCCGCGTGTCTTGAGGACACGATGAAGTATATGCGCTGCGAGGGCATGCAGGCGATGTACCAGAGCTTCATTGTGCGAATGGCGGTTGCGCATGCACATTTCGAGGCAGTCCACCCGTTTCGTGATGGCAATGGCCGCGTTGGCCGTCTGCTGTTGCCATTGATGATGGCCGCTGAAGGCATGATGCCGATTTACCTGTCACCGTATATTGAAGCCCACAAGACAGCTTACTACGAATCGCTCAAGGCGGCTCAGCAGCGCCTCGAATGGCACGAAGCGGTCGGCTTCATGGCGGACGCGATTGTCGGCACCACAGATGAGCTCCTGAAGACCCGCGACGCCTTGTCTGCTCTTGGCGATCTATGGCGGAAGCGGCGGAAGTTTCGCCAGGGTTCAGCCAGCCTGCGCGCACTCGATGTTCTGCCGCACTATCCGGTGCTGACCGTCAAGCGTCTGGCCTCGCTTCTCAGCATTACGGTGCCTGCAGCCTCGCAAGCGGTAGAACAACTGGTCGAGCATAAAATCTTGAACGAGCGTACCGGCTATGCGCGCAACCGCGTCTTCACCGCGCCCGACGCGCTATCGATCATTAACCGCCCCTTCGGCGAAGAACCCATTCTTTCCGGTGCGGACACCTGACGGCCGCCATGCCAGGCTGACAATCGGTGGCGCCGCGAGTTGCGGCTTCGCCCCGCCGTCGGTCATGCCGTCGGCTCGGACTTCCGTAAGACGCCAAGCGATTTTCCATAGCACGCGATCCCGCAAATGCTCAATGATCACGCCGGAGAAAGGGAGATTCGGTAGATGGTCGAGGTGATTTCTCCGAAGGACTCTCAAGAGAGTGGTTGACCTTGCATCGATGCACAGCATCACGAGTGATGCGCTCATAGCGATGAGCAAGGACGATTATCAGGTTCTCCGTCGCGCGGCGACGCGCGCGCGGCTCGACAGGAAAGCGCGTTTCGTCTGCGCGAAATGCGGACATGCCGTCTATGCTCCGCGCGAAGGCCGGACCGGCCGGCCCTATTGGAAACACCGGGTGCCCCGCAACTTTGTCCCTGGTGGACGGGGACGCCGGGCACCAACACTCCGGCGGCTAACAGCTTGCCTCTTCTGTCCGAACGCAAGCGAGAAGCGGCTCCGCCGCGATATCGCACTGTCGATTTCCCAGGTCGAACCAGTGGCCTCAAAGGGCAGGCGAGGCTGTTTGATGCCGTAACGTTGCCCGGCGGACACCTGATTGTCAGCTTCAGACCCAATGTCGGGAAGCTGACCTGGCGATGCGGTACGACGCGTCAGAAACCGCTGTTTTCCAGACGGCATACGGCTTGCACAGTCGAGTTGCGGGCGGCGTGACATAGTGCGTGCACGCTCGCAACACGAATTTCGCGACTGTTACCCAGTCGCAAGAGCCTGCGGGCTCGCCTTGTGCGTGCCCGTCCGAGGATAAGACAATGAAAAAGTCTGTTATGCGCGCCGGGTTGCTCTCGATCATATGTCTGACAGTCGCGCTGCTCCACGGGCAGTCCGGTGCGACGCCGGCGGACGATCCGTTCCTCTGGCTCGAGGAGTCCGAGGGGCCGCGCGCATTGGCCTGGGCTCAGGCCGAGAACGAAAAGACGCTCGGCTCGCTGCAGTCGGATCCTCGCTATGATCGCCTTTATCGGGACGCCCTAACCATCCTCCAGGAAAAACACCGGATTCCGTACGTTTCGCTGGGAAGACAAGGTCTCGAAAATTTCTGGCAGGACGAGAGCCATGTGCGTGGCATCTGGCGGCGTACCACCCTTGAGAGCTATCGCAGCGAGGATCCCCGATGGGAGACCATCCTGGACATCGATGCGCTCGCTGCCGCCGAGAACAAGAACTGGGTCTACAAGGGGCGCAGCTGCTTTGGACGCCGTTGCCTCGTCGAACTTTCCGATGGTGGCAAGGACGCCGTGTCCATACGCGAGTTCGATCGTGACGCCAAAAGCTTTGTTACAGGTGGATTCGAGCTGCCAGAGGGCAAGCAGAGCGTCAGCTGGCTCGATCGTGACACTGTCCTTGTTGCACGTGATTGGGGCGAGGGGACCACGACCGAGGCTGGCTACGCTTTCGTATTGAAGGAACTCAAGCGCGCTCAGCCGCTCGATCAGGCGCGCGAAATCTTTCGTGGCGAGCGCACCGACTTCAAAATTGTGCCATTGGTGCTTGGTGAAGGGCGGATCCATGTGACCGGCGTCGCCCGTCGGATCAACGGCTTCGAGCGCCAGTATGTGCTGTTCGGGCCCGCGGGGCCGATCGCGCTCGATCTGCCGAAGAAGTCGGCGATCGTCGGCATCGCGAGTGGCCGCCTGCTTGTGAAACTGGACGAAGACTGGATGCGGAGCGGCGAGGCCAGCTTCAAGGCCGGCTCAATGATCTCGTATGACTTGGCCGAATGGAAGCAGGATCCGCTACGGGCCAAACCATCTGTCGTTTTCCAGCCCAATTGCCGCCAGGCACTCCGCGGATTTGGCAGCAGCAGGAATTTCCTGGTGCTGACGATTTTGGACAATGTTCAAAGCAAGGCATTCGTCTACAGGTACGATCAGGGCAGATGGCATGCCAAGCCGATCCCGCTGCCGGAGAATGCGAGCGTCAGCCTATCAGCCGTTTCCCAGCAAGCGGACGAGATGATGTTTAGCGTCTCTGACTATCTCGCGCCAACGTCGCTTTGGTACTTTGATGCCGAAAGCAAACGGCTCGAACTCTTGAAGACAGCACCTGCGGCGTTCGACGCATCGAAGCATGTCGTCGAGCAGTTCAAGGCAACTTCGCGCGATGGTACGAGGATTCCGTACTTCCTGGTGCGACCAAGGAGCGCAAGATTCGACGGGGCAATCCCGACGTTGCTCTATGGTTATGGCGGGTTTCAGGTTCCGCTTCTCCCTTCCTACGCAGGAACTGTAGGTCGGCTATGGCTCGAGCAGGGGAATGCGTATGTTGTTGCCAACCTGCGCGGAGGCGGCGAGTTCGGTCCACCATGGCACGAGGCTGGCCAGGGGGCAACGAAGCAAAAGACATGGGATGATTTCATCGCGGTCGCCGACGATCTGATCCGCCGGAAAGTCACAAGTCCGCGCCGGCTCGGCGTGATCGGCAGCAGTCAAGGGGGCCTGCTGGTCGGCGCCGCAATGACCCAGCGCCCCGACCTTTTCAACGCGGCGATCATACAGGTGCCGTTGTTCGACATGCTTCGATTCACCCACTTGGGCGCCGGCGCGTCCTGGACCGCCGAGTATGGCGACCCGGCCATTCCCGAACAACGAGAGTGGATCGAGGGCTACTCGCCCTATCAAAAGCTGGTACCGGGCAGGAGCTACCCGGAGCCTTTCATTTTCACCTCCACCAAGGACGACCGCGTCCATCCAGCGCACGGCCGCAAGGCCGCCGCAAAGCTTGCTGCGCTTGGCCAACCTTACTTCTACTTTGAGAACCTCGATGGGGGCCACAGCGCCGCGGCCAATCTCATCGAACATGCGCGCCGGCTGGCTCTGGAATACACATACGCATCCAGGCGGCTTTCCCCCCGAGCCACCAGGAGCCGCACCCTAAGCATAGGTCGACGGCACTATGGTCGTAAACCTCAGCTCTTCATGCCGGTGAACGAGCTGACGTCAGCAAAGTCGAGGCAGGCGATCAGCTTCTTGTAAACTGCATCATAGACCTCTGGGGCCGGCACCACGAGGCGGAGCAGACAATCGGTTTCGCCGGTTAAGCGAGAGGCTTCGAGGATTTCCGGAATATCTGCAATGGCCCACCGGAAATCCTCAAGCCAGCCATCGAGTGGCGCGACGGCGGACACCTATGAACACAGTCATCGCTACGTTGGTTTTGCTTCGGTCAACCAGGGCGACGCGCCGATCAGACCGTCGTCCTCCACGGTGCTTGACGCGCCGCCAACAGGCGGACACCGAAAGATCGCTCGATCCGGCAAGCGTCGTCACGGGAGTCGTTGCGTCGAGCTGCAACTTGTCCAGAATCTTTCGGGCGACGGCATGCCCTTTCAGCCGGCTTCGCAGCTCGGGTGAGAAGAGTTTTGCCATCGCAGAGATAAGGCCTTTGATTTGCACTTTCCAGAGAGATCGCAAGAAAAAATGCCGAGATTTGCCAGCCGAAGGCGCGGCACGCCTGTGTCGCCTTCGTATCAAGTGGAGATCGTAAAGTGCAGCGAACCATCGGGCTAATCGGGGGAATGAGCTGGGAAAGCACGGCCATCTATTACAAGGAAATCAACGAGATCGTCCGTCAGCGCCGCGGCGGTCTCGCCTCGGCAGACATCTTGCTTCGCTCTGTTGACTTCGGCGATATCGTCGCCCTTCAGAAGGCGGGAGAATGGAAACAAGCCGCTGCTTATCTGGCGCGGATCGCCCGGCAGTTGGTCGATGCAGGCGCCAGCTGCATCCTGATCTGCACCAATACGATGCATGTGATTGCCGACATTGTTGCTGCCGAGCTGAGTGTGCCGCTCATCCACATCGTCGATGTGACCGCTGCGGCTCTGCTCGCCGCTTTCGTCAAGCGACCACTCTTGCTTGGGACGCGCTATACGATGGAGCAGCCGTTCTATTGTGATCGCCTGCGGCAGCGGTTCGGCCTTTCGCCGGTCATACCGGCGGAGCACGAGCGGAGCCGGATCCACGATGTCATTTTCGATGAGCTGTGCTGCGGCACGGTTTCTGATCACTCGCGCCAGGAAGTTATCGACATCATTGCGCGAGGTCGCGCCCGGGGCGCCGACGCGCTCATCCTTGGCTGCACGGAGATTGGTCTTCTCATCGGTCCCGAACATACACAATTGCCGGTGTTCGATTCGGCGAGGCTGCATGCCAGGGCGGCAGCTGACTTCGCAGAGGGCAGTGGTCGGCTCATGCCGCCTCCCTAAGCGCGCAGCGACAATCGCATCGCCGATCGACGTCTGATCTCGTCCGCGGTGAAGCCACCTGGCCGTTCCAGCGGTCTCAACGCGCTGCATGCCATCTCGGGCAGCGCGCAGCTCATCAAGGAAAATTGTTCGCTTGAACTTAGCAGTTTGTCAGATTGGCTTCACTGCCCCGCTGATTTCCGCTCGCTAGCCAGCTGAGACAGTTACAAATTCATCTCTTATCTGCGTGCGACCATGGCATGACGTTTGCTCAGTTAGCTGAGAGCCTGCGGTGCTGTATTCGCGCCGCGAGGAGCAGCGAAGGAAGGAAACAACTTGCCAAATCTGCGACCGGAAACGCTTTGTCTGGCCGGCAACATCACCAGCAGCATTCTCGACCATGCCAACGCAGGCGGCCGCACCGCGAACATGGGGGAGCGTCAAGGTGGCACGTGCACGCCTTCGGCTCTGCTGCGGCATACCCTCGCGCCGATATTTTTGTCCAGACGCCGACGATGGCTCGGGAGGCCTTTCGGGTGTCGCCGATGCTTCGGCAGTGCGCGGAAGCCGCGCTTGCCGGTCAGTACAACGACCTCCTCCAGCTGCCGCAACAATGAATTTAACGTGTATCCGACAATCGAACGCCATGATTGTGCGTAGCCTGCACGATGTTGAAGCGACCGATCACTTCGTTGATTGGGGCAATGGTACGAGCCACCGCCTCCTGACGGAGAAGGACGGCATGGGTTTCAGCGTCTGTCACACCGTGGTCCGCGCTAACACCGTTTCGCTTCTGCAATACCGCAATCACCTCGAAGCCTGCTACTGCATCGCCGGAGAGGGAGAGGTCGAGGACATGGACGGCAATGTCTTCTCCATTCGTAAGGGCGACATGTATGTACTTGACAAGCATGACAAGCATCTTCTGCGCGGAGGGAAGGACAAGGACCTGATCCTCGTCAGCATCTTCAACCCGCCCCTTAACGGAACCGAGCGCCACAAGCTCAACGACCCGGCAGGCTCGACATATTGAGCAAGGCGAAGATCGACTGCATGACGCAGCCTTTGCAAACTTTGTCACGCGACGTGACGGCCAATGCGGGACAGCCGGTCGGCCGCATCGACATTCTGTCGAACGACGAGCGCAAATATCTACTGGAGGAGTTGAACCGGACGGCGGCGCCTTATCCGTCGGGGCTGTGCATCCATGAGCTGTTCGAGGCGCAGGTGCAGAAGGCGCCGGAGGCGGTAGCGGTGGTTCATGAGAAGGAGAGATTGAGCTATCGCGAACTCAATGCGCGGGCCAACCGGTTGGCGCATCATCTGATCGAGCTCGGGGTCAAGCCGGACCAGCCGGTGGCGATCTGCCTGGAACGCAGCGTGGCGATGGTGATTGGTGTCTTGGCGATCCTCAAGGCGGGCGGCGCCTATCTGCCGCTGGATCCAGCTTATCCACCGGCGCGGCTGCGGCAGATTGTCGGCGATGCAGAACCGCGACTGCTGCTTTGCGATGCCGCCGGCCGAACCGCACTGGGCCGCGAGGGGCTCGCCGATGTCAGCGTGGTCGATCTGGATACTGGCACCCCGGCCTGGCGCGAATTGGCCCCTTCGGACCCCGACCCGCGCACGCTTGGTCTCACATCGCGCCATCTCGCCTATGTGATCTACACCTCAGGCTCGACCGGAACGCCCAAAGGCGTCGAAATGTCCCACGGCTCGCTTGTGAATTCGCTGGCGGGGATTGGCACGTCGAAACTGCGTACACTTCAGTTCGCGACCCTGAACTTCGATGTGTCCTGCCAGGAATTGTTCATTTGTTGGAAGGACGGCGGAGTACTTGTGCTCCTGCGGGAAGAAACCAGGAGACGCTTCTCCGACCTGCTGGAGTTTATCGAGCGGGAGGAGATCGAGCGGCTTTTCCTCCCATTCGTGGCATTGAATCATCTTGCAGAAGTCTGGAGCACGCGGCGCGTGCAACTGCCCTCTTTAAGAGAGCTTTATACAGCCGGCGAGCGATTGCAGGCCACTCCACTGCTTAGGGCGTTCTTCGAAGCGCACCCGAACGCGAGATTGATCAATCAATATGGGTCCACAGAAATCAGCGTCATTTCCGAGCACCACCTTGCAGCTGATCCGTCATGTTGGCCCGAGATGCCTCACATTGGGGCGTCCAATTGCTAACACGCGGGTGTACCTGCTGGACGGTCATGGCGCGCCCGTGCCGTTCGGCGCGGTGGGCGAGCTTTACATTGGCGGGGCGGGGGTCGCGCGGGGCTACCTGAACCGCCCTGAACTGACGGCCGAGCGGTTCATCGCCAGTCCCTTTGTCGAGGGCGATCGGCTGTACCGGACCGGCGACCTCGGGCGTTATCTGCCGGACGGCAATCTGGAGTTCCTGGGCCGCAACGACGACCAGGTGAAGATCCGCGGCTACCGCATCGAGCCGGGCGAGATCGTAGCAAAGCTTTGCGAGCACGCCTGGGTGCGCGAGGCGGTGGTGGTCACGCGCCAGAGCCGCGCCGGCGACAAGCATCTGATCGCCTATGTGGTCTGCGCGCCCGAGACCGGCACCCCCGAGGCCGGCTCGAACGAGGGCGATGCAGGCGGGCTTGCAGGTGCCTTGCGCGCGCACTTAAGTAGCCGGCTGCCGGACTACATGGTGCCGGCTGCGTTCGTGCCGATCGCCGCGCTGCCGCTAACGCCGAACGGCAAGCTCGATCGCAACGCGCTGCCGGCGCCGGCCGATGAAGCCTATGCGCTGGCGGCCTATGAGGCGCCGCAGGGCGCGGTCGAGACGGCGCTGGCGCGGATCTGGGCCGAGCTGCTCGGTGTCGAGCGCATCAGCCGCCACGACCACTTCTTCGAACTGGGCGGCCACTCGCTCTTGGCCGTGCAGATGTCGAGCCGGCTGTCACAGGCTGTCGGGATCGAACTGCCGCTGTCGACGCTGTTCGCCAGGCCAGTGCTGATTGATCTGGCGGCAAGCATCGTCGAGCTGCTGAGCCGCTCCGGTCCGCAACAGCTGCCGTCGATTGCGGTCGTGTCGCGGCATGAGCCGCTGGTGCTGTCGTTTGCGCAGCAGCGGCTATGGTTTTTGGCGCAGCTGAACGTAGGCAGCACGAACTATCACATTCCGCTGGCCCTGCGACTGCGCGGGGTGCTCGACCGCAGCGCCTGGCAGCGCAGCCTTGACCGTCTGTTTGCGCGTCATGAGGCGCTGCGCAGTGTCTTTGTCGCGACGCAAGGCAAGCCCCGCGTTGAGGTCCTGCCGCCGGATGCGGGATTGCCGGTACTTGAGCACGATCTTCGGCACAGAGCTGATGCGGAAGCGGCACTTTTGGATCTGTGCCATGAAGAGGCGCGTACGCCATTTGATCTTGCGCGCGGTCCACTGATCCGCGGGCATCTGGTGCGGATGTCGAATGATGAGCACGTCTTCCTGCTGACCCAGCATCACATCGTCTCGGACGGCTGGTCGATGGGCGTGCTGCTGCGTGAACTCAGTCAGCTTTACCGGGCATTCGAGGCCGGGCAGGACGATCCTTTGCCGGCGTTGGCGATCCAGTATCCGGATTACGCCGCCTGGCAACGCCAATGGCTGTCGGGGGAACGGCTGCAGAAGCAGGCGCAGTATTGGCGCGATGCCCTGGCAGGCACGCCCCGTCTTGTCTTGCCGACCGACCGTGTGCGGCCGGCCCAGCAGTCGTTTGCCGCGGCCACGGTCCCGATCGTCATCGATGCGGATCTGACGCGGGAGCTGAAGCGGCTGAGCCTGCAGCATGGCACGACGTTGTTCATGACGGTGCTGGCGGCCTGGGCGGCGGTGCTGTCGCGTCTGTCGGGACAGGACGACCTTGTGATCGGCGTGCCGAGCGCCAATCGGGGGCACCGGGAGATCGAAGAGCTGATCGGCTTCTTCGTCAACACCCTGGCGCTTCGGCTGGACCTGTCAGGCGAGCCGAGCGTGTCGGAGCTTCTGGAGCGGACGCGGCGCACGGTGCTGGCTGCGCAGGAGCATCAGGACCTGCCGTTCGAGCAGGTGGTGGAGATCGTGCAGCCGCCCCGGGCTCTTGATCACACGCCGTTGTTGCAGGTGATGCTGGCCTGGGACAACAATGCGGTTGGGTCATTGGAGCTGCCGGGACTGAGTATCGAAGTTGCCGGGGAGGAGGTTGACCAGGTCGAGTTCGACCTGGAGCTGAACCTTGGCGAGCACGGCGAGGAGATCGCCGGAACACTGGGTTATGTTACGGCGCTGTTCGATCGCGCGACCATCGAGCGGCAGCGTGGTTATCTGCTGGCGCTGCTGCGGGCGATGGCTGCCGATGCGCAGCAAGAGGTCGGCTGCATCGACATCCTGCCGGCCGAGGAGCGCAGCTATCTCTTGGAGGAGTTGAACCGAACGGCGGCGCCGTATCCGTCGGAGCGGTGCATCCATGAGCTGTTCGAGGCACAGGTGCAAAAGGCGCCGGAGGCGGTGGCACTGGTCTGCGAAGATGAGCGGCTGAGCTATGGTGAGCTCAACGCACGGGCAAACCGGCTGGCGCATCATCTGATCGCTCTCGGGATCAAGCCTGGGAATCGCATTGCTACCGTGCTGGACCGCTCCGCCGCTCTTGTGGTGGCGCAGCTGGCGATCCTGAAGGCGGGCGGAGTGTATGTCCCGATCGATCCCGCCCTTCCGATGGCGCGGCAAGAATTGTTGATGGCCGATTGTGCTGCACGCTTGGTGCTTTGCGGGGATGACCTGGTTGAGGCGACGATACCTGTTCTTTCTATTGAGTCGCTCATAGCTGGAACGGGATGTAGTTCCGGACCTGGGCTGGCGTTGAGCGCTGAAACTGCCGCTTACGTCATGTACACCTCCGGCTCAACTGGCCTTCCGAAAGGAGTCGTTGTTCCTCATCGTGCCGTCAACCGGCTCGTGATCAACAGTGGATATGTGAAGGTCGATGCAGGAGATCGGGTGGCATGGGCTGGCAATCCCGCCTTCGACGCAAGCACATTCGAAGTATGGGCACCGCTGCTTAACGGTGGTTGCATTGTTGCATTGGATCCCGCCACCGTCAGGGATACTTCCAGTTTTGCCCGGGCGCTAGAACAGTGCCGCGTGACAACACTGTTTCTGACAACAGCATTGTTCAACCAATATACGTCCTCGATTGCTCCGACGTTGGCGCAGCTGAAGTACCTCCTCTGCGGAGGTGAGCGCGGTGATCTCGCCTCATTTCTGAGATTGCTGAAAGAAAAAGGCCCCGTACGTCTCATTCACTGCTACGGGCCCACTGAGACGACGACGTTTGCGACGGCCTGGACTTGTCCGGCTGATTTTGATGGGTCGGTGGTCCCGATCGGGCGCCCAATCGCCAACACGCGGGTGTACCTGCTGGACGGTCATGGCGCGCCCGTGCCGTTCGGCGCGGTGGGCGAGCTTTACATTGGCGGGGCGGGGGTCGCGCGGGGCTACCTGAACCGCCCTGAACTGACGGCCGAGCGGTTCATCGCCAGTCCCTTTGTCGAGGGCGATCGGCTGTACCGGACCGGCGACCTCGGGCGTTATCTGCCGGACGGCAATCTGGAGTTCCTGGGCCGCAACGACGACCAGGTGAAGATCCGCGGCTACCGCATCGAGCCGGGCGAGATCGTAGCAAAGCTTTGCGAGCACGCCTGGGTGCGCGAGGCGGTGGTGGTCACGCGCCAGAGCCGCGCCGGCGACAAGCATCTGATCGCCTATGTGGTCTGCGCGCCCGAGACCGGCACCCCCGAGGCCGGCTCGAACGAGGGCGATGCAGGCGGGCTTGCAGGTGCCTTGCGCGCGCACTTAAGTAGCCGGCTGCCGGACTACATGGTGCCGGCTGCGTTCGTGCCGATCGCCGCGCTGCCGCTAACGCCGAACGGCAAGCTCGATCGCAACGCGCTGCCGGCGCCGGCCGATGAAGCCTATGCGCTGGCGGCCTATGAGGCGCCGCAGGGCGCGGTCGAGACGGCGCTGGCGCGGATCTGGGCCGAGCTGCTCGGTGTCGAGCGCATCAGCCGCCACGACCACTTCTTCGAACTGGGCGGCCACTCGCTCTTGGCCGTGCAGATGTCGAGCCGGCTGTCACAGGCTGTCGGGATCGAACTGCCGCTGTCGACGCTGTTCGCCAGGCCAGTGCTGATTGATCTGGCGGCAAGCATCGTCGAGCTGCTGAGCCGCTCCGGTCCGCAACAGCTGCCGTCGATTGCGGTCGTGTCGCGGCATGAGCCGCTGGTGCTGTCGTTTGCGCAGCAGCGGCTATGGTTTTTGGCGCAGCTGAACGTAGGCAGCACGAACTATCACATTCCGCTGGCCCTGCGACTGCGCGGGGTGCTCGACCGCAGCGCCTGGCAGCGCAGCCTCGACCGTCTGTTTGCGCGTCATGAGGCGCTGCGCAGTGTCTTTGTCGCGACGCAAGGCAAGCCCCGCGTTGAGGTCCTGCCGCCGGATGCGGGATTGCCGATAGTCGACCACGATCTGCGGGAGAGATCGGATGCGGAAGCGGCACTTTTGGATCTGTGCCATGAAGAGGCGCGTACGCCATTTGATCTTGCGCGCGGTCCGCTGATCCGCGGGCATCTGGTGCGGATGTCGAATGATGAGCACGTCTTCCTGCTGACCCAGCATCACATCGTCTCGGACGGCTGGTCGATGGGCGTGCTGCTGCGTGAACTCAGTCAGCTTTACCGGGCATTCGAGGCCGGGCAGGACGATCCTTTGCCGGCGTTGGCGATCCAGTATCCGGATTACGCCGCCTGGCAACGCCAATGGCTGTCGGGGGAACGGCTGCAGAAGCAGGCGCAGTATTGGGGCGATGCCCTGGCAGGCACGACCCGTCTTGTCTTGCCGACCGACCGTGTGCGGCCGGCCCAGCAGTCGTTTGCCGCGGCCACGGTCCCGATCGTCATCGATGCGGATCTGACGCGGGAGCTGAAGCGGCTGAGCCTGCAGCATGGCACGACGTTGTTCATGACGGTGCTGGCGGCCTGGGCGGCGGTGCTGTCGCGTCTGTCGGGACAGGACGACCTTGTGATCGGCGTGCCGAGCGCCAATCGGGGGCACCGGGAGATCGAAGAGCTGATCGGCTTCTTCGTCAACACCCTGGCGCTTCGGCTGGACCTGTCAGGCGAGCCGAGCGTGTCGGAGCTTCTGGAGCGGACGCGGCGCACGGTGCTGGCTGCGCAGGAGCATCAGGACCTGCCGTTCGAGCAGGTGGTGGAGATCGTGCAGCCGCCCCGGGCTCTTGATCACACGCCGTTGTTGCAGGTGATGCTGGCCTGGGACAACAATGCGGTTGGGTCATTGGAGCTGCCGGGGCTGAGTGTAGAGGCTGTCTCCGAGATCGATCAGATCAAGTTCGACCTGGAGCTGAGCCTTGGCGAGCACGGCGAGGAGATCGCCGGAACGCTGGGTTATGTCACGGCGCTGTTCGATCAGGCGACCATCGAGCGGCAGCGTGGTTATCTGCTGGCGCTGCTGCGGGCGATGGCTGCCGATGCGCAGCAAGAGGTCCGCCGGATTGAGCTGCTGTCGACTGCCGAGCGCAGCTATCTGCTGGAGGAGTTGAACCGGACGGCGGCGCCTTACCCGTCGGAACGGTGCATCCATGAGCTGTTCGAGGCGCAGGTGCAAAAGGCACCGGAGGCGGTGGCGCTGGTCTGTGATGATGAGCGGCTGAGCTATGGCGAGCTCAACGCACGGGCCAACCGGCTGGCGCATCATCTGATCGCCCTCGGGGTCAAGCCGGACCAGCCAGTGGCGATCTGCCTGGAACGTAGTCTGGCGATGGTGGTCGGACTTTTGGCGATCCTCAAGGCGGGCGGTGCCTATCTGCCGCTGGACCCGGCCTATCCCGGCGAGCGGCTGCGGCAGGTTGTCGACGATGCCGCGCCGCGGCTGCTGCTTTGCGATGCCGCTGGACGCGCAGCACTTGGCCCCGACGTGCTGAATGCTGTGACAGTGGTCGATCTGGCAACGGCCACGCCGGCCTGGGCCGAACGGCCGGATTCGGACCCCGACCCGCGCGCGCTTGGCCTCACATCCAGCCATCTCGCCTATGTGATCTACACCTCAGGCTCAACCGGAACGCCCAAAGGAGCGCAGAATGAGCATCGGGCTATTATCAATCGCCTGATCTGGATGCAAAAAGCCTACGCACTCAATGCGACTGACGTTGTCTTGCAGAAGACCCCATTTGGCTTCGATGTCTCGGCCTGGGAATTCTTCTGGACGTTGTTTGAAGGGGCGAGCCTGGTGCTGGCGCTTCCTGGTGCGCACAAAGACCCTGATGCGCTTGTCAACTTGATAGTCAGCCAACACATCACCACAGCTCACTTTGTACCATCGATGCTGATCAGCTTCATGGACGCGAAGGGGGTTGATCGCTGCACATCGCTGAAGCGTCTCATCTGTAGTGGTGAGGCGCTGTCTGCCTCTCTTGTGCAGAAGGTTCGTCGCGTATTGCCCTGGACGGGTCTGCACAATCTGTACGGTCCCACGGAAGCTGCTATCGACGTGACCGCCTGGACTTGTCCGGCTGATTTTGATGGATCGGTGGTCCCGATCGGGCGCCCAATCGCCAACACGCGGGTGTACCTGCTGGACGGTCATGGCGCGCCCGTGCCGTTCGGCGCGGTGGGCGAGCTTTACATCGGCGGGGCGGGGGTCGCGCGGGGCTATTTGAACCGCCCTGAACTGACGGCCGAGCGGTTCATCGCCAGTCCCTTTGGCGAGGGCGATCGGCTGTACCGGACCGGCGACCTCGGGCGTTATCTGCCGGACGGCAATATTGAGTTTTTGGGCCGCAACGACGACCAGGTGAAGATCCGCGGCTACCGCATCGAACCGGGCGAGATCGTAGCAAAGCTTTGCGAGCACGCCTGGGTGCGCGAGGCGGTGGTGGTGGCGCGCCAGAGTCGCGCCGGCGACAAGCATCTGATCGCCTATGTGGTCTGCGCGCCCGAGACCGGCACCCCCGAGGCCGGCTCGGACGAGGGCGATGGAGGCGGGCTTGCGGGCGCCTTGCGCGCGCACTTAAGTAGCCGGCTGCCGGACTACATGGTGCCGGCGGCGTTCGTGCCGATCGCCGCGCTGCCGCTGACGGTGAACGGCAAGCTCGATCGCAACGCGCTGCCGGCGCCGGCCGATGAAGCCTATGCGCTGGCGGCCTATGAGGCGCCGCAGGGCGCGGTCGAGATGGCGCTGGCGCGGATCTGGGCCGAGCTGCTCGGTGTCGAGCGCATCGGGCGCCACGACCACTTCTTCGAACTGGGCGGCCACTCGCTCTTGGCTGTGCAGGTCTTGGAGCGGCTGCGGCGGCTGTCGCTCGGGGTGGAGGTACGCACCTTGTTCGCCAGGCCGGTGCTGGCCGATCTTGCCGCCAGCCTCGGCAGCCATCACGAGGTGGCAGCCCCCGTCAACCTGATCACCGAGCAAAACACCGCCATTACGCCGCCGATGCTGCCGCTGATTGAGCTGACACAGGGTGAGATCGATCGGGTCGTCGCCACAGTGCCCGGCGGCGTCAGCAACATCCAGGACATCTATGGCCTGTCGCCGCTGCAAGACGGCATCCTGTTCCATCATCTGCTAGCCAGACGGGGCGATCCCTACCTGATGGTGTCGCAGGTGGCGTTTGCCGAGCGTGCCCTGTTGGAGCGTTATCTTGGTGCGGTTCAGCAGGTGGTGGATCGGCACGACATCCTGCGTACGGCGTTTGTTTGGGAGGGGCTGTCGAGCCCGGTCCAGGTCGTCTGGCGGCGCGCGCCGCTACACGTGAGCGAGGTCGAGCTGGATGGCTGCGAAAGCGCCGGTGCCGATGAGCTCCGGCGCCGGTTTGATCCGCGCCGGCAGCGCATCGAAATTGGCCAGGCACCCTTGTTGCGGTTTGTGATCGCGCGCGAGCCCGCCAGCAGGCGCTGGCTGCTGCTGCAGTTGCAGCACCATTTGATCGGCGATCACACGACGCTGGAGGTGATGCATACCGAGGTGCGCGCCGTGCTCGAGGGGCGTGCGCATGAGTTGTCAGAGCCGCAGCCGTTCCGCAATCTGGTCATGCAAACGCGGCTCGGCGTGAGTGCGCAAGCGCACGAAGAATTCTTCCGAAAGATGCTGGCCGACATCGACGAGCCGACCATGCCGTTTGGGCTAAGCGAGGTCTATGGCGACGGCAGCGGCGTCGGCGAGGCGCATCGGATGCTGCCGCCGGCGCTCAACGAGCGGCTGCGCGAACAGGCGCAACGGCTCGGGGTGAGCTTGGCCAGCCTGTGCCATCTGGCCTGGGGGCAGGTGGTGGCGCGCAGCAGCGGCCGAGAGCAGGTGGTGTTCGGCACGGTGCTGTTCGGCCGAATGCATGCGGGCGCGGGCGCCGACCGTACAATGGGCCTGTTCATCAACACGCTGCCTGTGCGGCTTGCCCTGGACGAGACCGGGGTTGCGGCGAGCGTGCGCAGTACCCACGCGCAGCTTTCCGAGCTGCTTGCGCATGAGCATGCTTCGCTGGCGCTGGCGCAACGCTGCAGCGGCGTTGCGGCGCCGGCGCCGCTGTTCAGCGCGCTGTTGAACTACCGTCACAACAGGCCGGCGGCCACGCCCGGCCTCGGAACGGATGATGTCCTGTCGGGCGTGGAATGGCTCGGCGGCGAGGAGCGCACCAACTATCCCGTAAACTTGTCGGTCGAGGATTATGGCGAAGCGCTCGGCCTGACGGCGCAGGTGGCGGAGCCTGTTTCTGCTCATCGGGTCTGCGGCTACATGCAGCGGGCGCTCGAGCAACTGGCCGAGGCGCTGGAGCATGCCCCCAACATGCCGGTGCGCGAGCTCGACATCCTGCCGGCCGAGGAGCGCAGCTATCTGCTGGAGGAATTGAACCGAACCGCGGCGCCTTATCCGTCGGAACGGTGCATCCATGAGCTGTTCGAGGCACAGGTGCACAAGGCGCCGGAGGCGGTGGCGCTGGTCTGCGAAGATGAGCGGCTGAGCTATGGTGAGCTCAACGCGAGGGCCAACCGGCTGGCGCATCATCTGATCGCCCTCGGGGTCAAGCCGGACCAGCCAGTGGCGATCTGCCTGGAACGTAGTCTGGCGATGGTGGTCGGGCTTTTGGCGATCCTCAAGGCGGGCGGTGCCTATCTGCCGCTGGACCCGGCCTATCCCGGCGAACGGCTGCGGCAGGTTGTCGAGGATGCCGCGCCGCGCCTGCTGCTATGCGATGCCGCCGGACGCGCAGCACTCGGCCGCGAGGTGCTGAACGCTCTGACGGTGGTCGATCTCGCGACGGCCACGCCGGCCTGGACCGAACGGCCGGATTCGGACCCCGACCCGCGCGCGCTTGGCCTCACATCCAGCCATCTTGCCTATGTGATCTACACCTCAGGATCCACGGGAACCCCAAAGGGCGTCATGGTCCAGCATCGGGGGCTGGTCAATCTGCTGTTTACTCAGCTCGGCCTTTTTCGCGCTTCTTCTAAGAGCCGAGTCGTGCAGTTCGCCTCCATTGGATTTGATGCAAGCGCTTGGGAGCTTGTTATGGCGTTTGGCTCTGGAGCCGCATTGCACTTGCCTGCGGACGAGATCCGTCAAGCGAGTAACAAGCTATCGGATTATCTCCGAAGCGAAGCTATCACCCATGCGACGTTACCCCCCGCGTTGCTACCGGCAAGTAAGAATCTGGGATGTTTGGCTTCGCAAGTTCTCATTCTTGCTGGCGAGCTGCCGAAGGCTGAACTCATCCGAAGTCTTGCCCCGGCATCAATTGTCAACGCGTATGGCCCGACCGAGACAACAGTTTGCGCGACGGTCTGGAATTGCCCGGCTGATTTTGATGGGACAGTGGTTCCGATCGGGCGTCCAATCGCCAACACGCGGGTGTACCTGCTGGACGGTCATGGCGCGCCCGTGCCGTTTGGTGCGGTCGGCGAGCTTTACATTGGCGGGGCGGGAGTGGCGCGCGGGTATTTGAACCGCCCTGAACTGACGGCCGAGCGGTTCATCGCCAGTCCCTTTGTCGAGGGCGATCGGCTGTACCGGACCGGAGACCTCGGGCGTTATTTGCCGGACGGCAATATTGAGTTTTTGGGCCGCAACGACGACCAGGTGAAAATCCGCGGCTACCGCATCGAACCGGGCGAGATCGTAGCAAAGCTTTGCGAGCACGCCTGGGTGCGCGAGGCGGTGGTGGTGACGCGCCAGAGCCGCGCCGGCGACAAGCATCTGATCGCCTATGTGGTCTGCGCGCCGCGGGCTGCGGACGAGGGTGATGCAGGCGGGCTTGCGGGCGCCTTGCGCGCTCACTTGAGTAGCCTGCTGCCGGACTACATGGTGCCGGCGGCGTTCGTGCCGATCGCCGCGCTGCCGCTGACGCCGAACGGCAAGCTCGATCGCAACGCGCTGCCGGCGCCGGCGGATGCAGCCTATGCGCTGGCGGCCTATGAGGCGCCGCAGGGCGCGGTCGAGACCGCGCTGGCGCGGATCTGGGCCGAGCTCCTCGGTGTCGAGCGCATCAGCCGCCACGACCACTTCTTCGAACTGGGCGGCCACTCGCTCCTGGCCGTGCAGATGCTCAGTCGAGCATTAGAACTTGGGCTGAGCTTTGGCGCTGCCGATCTCTTCCAAACCCCTGCTCTGAAGGAGTTTGCATCAAAGGTTCATGTGGAGCCACAGCCCAGTAGCCGAGGGGTAATTTCCGTTCGATCAACCGGATCGCAGCCACCGCTCTTCTTTGTCCCCTCAGGTTTTGGGGATTATTCCTATGTCTTCGGTTTGGTGGCGGAAATGGATGTAGATTGCCCGGTCTACGCTCTGCCATGGCCGCCCTTCAATGACGTTTGCTCACCCACTCTTGAGGCGATGGCTGCAGAGGTGATCCGTGCGATTAAAGAGATCCAGCCACGAGACCCATACCGCTTTGCTGGATACTCATCAGGTGCAATCCTGGCCTATGCAATTGCCGAGCAATTCCTCAGCATCGACGAAGTTGTATCATTCATGGCGTTCATCGATGTTGGTTCACCTGCAGATTCTTCAAACGCATCACATATCAATTTGGCTCGAGAATTTGTTTTGGAGCGTTGTGGAATCTCGCGGGATGAATATGGCGAGGTTTTCGAACGAAACCCTGAGCAATGTTCCATTTCTGAGTTGCTCGAAAAGGCGCAGCAAATAGGAGCGTTACCTCCAGACCACGATCTCCACAGCGATGTTTCGATGTATCAAAGGGCCGTGGCATTTCACCGGGCGCTACAATCGTACCGAGTTCCGCCGCTCCCGATCGAGATACATCAGTTTTATGCCAGCGAGCCTCTCATCAGCTCTGGGGTACCACCCGACGAACAACCGCATCACAAGGCAAACTCGCCAAAGAAGGGTTGGGACTTGGTTTTGGATGCCGCGGCCATTCATGCGGTGCCGATGCCAGGCAATCACACGACAATGGTGAGCAATCCAGAAAACCGGCAAGTTCTGGCTCGGGCCATTTCAAGGGCGCTAAGCGGGACTGTTAAATAGACAAGGACTTTCTCTCGAAAAGCTTGGGTTCGAAGGTCAGTCTCAAGCCCCAAAATACCCCACAGGTCGGCAAGCGGCTCGGTGGTCCAGACTTCGATCTCGCTGCAAAACCACCGAGACTCTAACTGCCCCCCGATCAAATTCAGGCGCAGATCAGAAGCGGTCCGTATGTGGGCGACCGCCGCCGCTCTGGTCGACCCTCAAATGTTCGAAAAGCTAGCGGGACCAAGTAATGGAGATTGTCACAATTGATCAACGGAACATCATGGTCGGTATCCGTCCGATAGAACGCTGCGACGGATCCACTCTGTACGCTTCCGAAGTTATGTCGATGGGACGCGCCGTTGCCAAAGTCCGTCGCGAAAGCGGTGCCGCAAGAGTAGCTGCCCGAACACTTCTTGGGCAATTGGGATTCCCACCAATGGCGATTCCGAAGACACGCTCTGGTGTTCCGCTCTGGCCAGCCGGCGTGGTCGGATCTTTGGCCCACCACGATACAGTCGCAGCCGCCGCTATTGCAGGAACGAAAAGGATTGCAGCTCTCGGCGTCGACATTGAGCCTAATGAACCTCTGCCGGAAAATCTGATCGAATTGATTGCCACTCCTAATGAACGGCGAATGTACGATCTACACACCCTCGAGCGGCGCGATCTCTTTGTTTTGAAAGAGGCGGTGTATAAGGCGTGCTTTCCAATGGATCGCCAGTTTCTGGAGTTCCAGGACGTGGAAATTGATATCTTTGCGCGATCAGGACACGTGTCCAAGGCAAATCGCACGTTTTCGCTCGAGTTACTTATTTCTAAAAATGTAATCGGGGTGGCTTATTCGCGGACGTATGAGGTCGAAGAGCCTCTCCAAGATCAGCAGTCACCCCACTAAAGCAATCGATACCCCAGCTAGTCACGTGAATCTAAAGTTCGCCACATAAAGTCTGTTGGGCTTTGTGACAGAAGCGTTTGACGGATGCCAAAATCTGGTCGGCGGACTTGGTCCATTTGAAATGGCTTCGGGTTTTTGTTGTGGAGTTCGATGAGTCGTCCGTGAAGAATGCGGATTGACCTGAGAAATAAGTAGAATTCGTCTTGATGTAGTATTCGATTTTGCAGGAAAGCGGGGTGTTGGACCTCGCTTTCTTGCGTTTTAGGTTTTGCTTTTGGACGATTCGTGATTCCCTGACGGCGTCGTCGACATTGGGGGATGCGATGAGCAAGCCGCGGGATGATCGCCAGAAAGACCTGTTGCTTCCGGCGCTTGATCAGATCATCGACATGGGTCATCCGCTGGTGCGGTTGGCAGCGCTGATCGACTGGAACATCCTGAATGAGCGCTTCAGTTCGGTGTGCCAAGCAGGGTCGGGACAGCCGGGCTTGCCGACGCGGCTAGTCGCCGGCCTGTTCATTTTGAAGCACATGCACAACCTATCAGATGAGGTGCTGTGCGCTCGCTGGATCGAGAACCCCTATTACCAATACTTCTGCGGCGAATTGAGCTTCTGCCACCGTCTGCCGTTCGATCGATCGTCGATGACACGCTGGCGGCAGCGGCTCGGCGAGGAACAGCTCGTCGCGTTGATCCAGGAAAGTCTTTCAGTGGCGCACAAGACCGGCGCTATCGGTCCCAAGGACTTGGAACGGGTGGTCGTCGATACCACAGTGCAGCCCAAGGCGGTTGCACATCCGACCGACGCGAGGCTGCTGCATCGAGCAATCATCAAGCTGGTCGGGCTCGCCAAGCGCAACCGTGTGCCGCTGCGCCAGAGCTATCTGCGCTTGGCCAAGCGCGCCGCCATCATGACCGGCCGCTATACCCACGCCCACCAGTTCAAACGCGCCCGGCGGCAGCTCAAGTTCCTGCGGACACGGCTTGGCCGGATCATCCGCGACATCCGCCGCAAGATTGATGGCGATACGGTGCTGGAAGCTCGCTTCGGCTCATTGCTCGGTTTAGCGCAGCAGGTGCGCAGCCAGGATCAGCATCAGCGCGGTCCGAAGGTCTATGCGTTACATGCTCCGGAGGTTGAGTGCATCGGCAAAGGTAAAGCCCGCGCGCCCTACGAGTTCGGCTGCAAGGTCAGCATCGCCACCCCCGTGACGTCTCCGAAGGGCGGCCAGTTCGTGCTCCATGCCAAGGCCCTGCATGGCAATCCCTTCGATGGGCACACGCTCGGTCCCGTAATCGCCGACATGGAGAAGCTTACCGGGGTGGAGGCTCGCCGTATCCACGTCGACAAAGGATATCGCGGTCACAACCACCCGCATCGGTTCAGGGTCTGGATCTCGGGTCAGGTTCGCCGGGTCACAGCTTCCATCCGTCGCGAGATGAAGCGTCGCGCGGCTGTCGAGCCTGTCATCGGCCACGTCAAGGCCGAGCACCGCATGGACAGAAATTATCTCAAGGGACGCCTCGGCGACCGCATCAACGCTGTTCTCGCCGCTGCCGGCTATAACTTCGGCCTGCTGCTGCGATGGCTCGCAGAGCTCTTGCGTGTCATCGTCCGAGCCTTCTTCGAGACCGTCCCGGCTCGAAACACCGCTTGAGCCGGGCGCTGCCGCCAGTTCTTCACGAACGACTCGATGAAGATGCGGATGCCGGCCTCGAGCTGCCTGGACGGAGGTATGAACGCCTCGCTGGATCTGCTTTCTGGTAAGTTCGGCAAACTCAACCTGGTTGATCCAGGACGCAGAAGTCGGCGTGAAGTGGACATGATAGTGCGGCCGGCGAGCGAGCCACGCTTTAATCTTAGGTGTCTTGTGGGTGGCGTAGTTGTCCATGACGATATGGACATCGAGCCCTTCAGGGATTTGAACACCGATCTCTTTGAGAAACTTCAAGAACTCGACCGCTCGGTGGAGCTTGTAGCATTTGCCAATGATAAACATCGCGTGCAGCAAACAACGTGGTCGTACCATGCCGCACGTAGCTGTGCGTACGACGTTCGGCGTCGCTGCACGCGCTCGATTCCGGCCAACCACTCAGAGACAAGTCCTCCGCATCAAGGGCGTGATGGCCCTACGGCATACAAAGCAGTCGCGGAACTTCGCTTTCGTATCTGGGCACAGTACCATTGCGCTTTCTTCCGCATGACCGATCCGGCGGCAGCTTGTCTTTGTTCTTTCTGGTTCGGCGAGGCGCGCCTGATTGTTTCCGGCTCAACGTCATGACAGCACTGCAGCCGCTGTCCTCGTGCATGTCAGGCCGACTTGTCCTCACGGCTGCCCTCAAGTTTATCCCGCAAGGCCGTGATCACGCGATGGACAATCCGTATATCCTTGACCGACAGCCCTTCTGAAAGATCGTTGATCCAGGGAGCCTGCAATTCCATTGCGGCTTCGAAGGCGCGCTGTCCATTCTCAGTGAGTACGACGAGCTGCGCCCGTCGGTGATGCGGGTTGACCTCAAAAGATACGAGGCCCTCCCTGTGCAGATCATTGATAATCCGCTGCACGTTTTGACGATTGCCGCCGAGGTCGCGAGCGAGCCAAGCGACCGGTTGGGGACGTTCGGCGGACACAATGGCGCCAAGCACCTGCCAGCGTGCGCTTGTTAGGCCAAGCGGGGCGACCAGACGGTCGCCGGCCGTCAGAAGTAGGCTGTCGAGCCTGAACAGATCGAGAACAAGGTCGGTCAGGGCGTCACCCTCGGGGGTTCGCTTGGCTCTTTTCATTTGTCACCATCGTTTTATATTGACATCATGACGTCAATTTGTTTATGTAGTCATAATACCAATTAGGCATCATAGATTAAATAGCCATGGAGGCACTCATGTCGCTGCTACGCACGCTCGACCCTTCCTTTCCGATCGACCGCCAGATCGCTATTGACGCAAGTTCTGTCGTCCTGGTGAACCCATTCACTCTCGACAAAGCCGATGAGGCGGCTTTTCTCAAGTCCTGGCAGGACGACGCAGCGTTCATGAAGCGACAGCCGGGCTTCATTTCCACTCAGCTGCACAGAGCTCTCGGAGACAGCTCGACCTATCTGAACTACGCGGTCTGGGAATCCACCGCACACTTCCGCGCGGCCTTTACCCATCCTGACTTTCTAGCAAAAATCGCAAGCTATCCGGCCTCGGCGATAGCCTCCCCTCATCTGTTCCAGAAAGTTGCCGTGCCCGGCATCTGCGTTGCCTAGCCCTGCTGCTTTTAGGAAGGGAAGATACTCATGATCAAGTTGATCCATCCTGTCGCTGGCGCCTTGGCTATAGCAACGATCGGCACATTTTGGCTATCGACGGTACTCAGCGAGCTGTTCGCGTCCCATGCCACAGTTGCAGCGGTTAAGAGCACCATACCGTGGGGCTTCTTGTTGCTGATTCCGGCGCTCGCTGCGACCGGTGGTACGGGTGTCATCTTGGCAAAGGCGCGCCGGGCCGGACTGATCGGTGCCAAATTCAAGCGCATGCCATTCATTGCAGGAAACGGCATCCTGATTCTTATTCCGTCTGCGCTCTTCCTTGCGTCCAAGGCTCAGGGGGCAGAATTCGATGCCACGTTCTATGCTGTGCAGGCGATCGAGCTCGTCGCCGGCGGAACAAACATTACACTTCTTGCTCTCAACATGCGGGACGGTCTCAAAATGAAGGGATGGTTGCGCCACAAACCCGCTTGAACCGGAACTGCGCGGACAACTGACGTGGCGCCCGGTATTGTCGTGGCTTTATGAGTACGCGCCCTATCTCCCGCCGGAGAACAGGCCGGATGGCATCAGAATGCGCAGCCAAATCAGCAGCAGAACGTTCGGGCCTTCAGTTTATCTTCGGCAGCATAACGCTGACCGTGGTAACACTGGCCTGCTTGTACCTTCACGCGCATTTCGCCACGACGGCGTTCGCGTATTTGTTAGTGATCTTGCTGTTTTTGCTGATGGGCAGCTTCATCGCGTCGTCTGCGCTTTGCATCGTAACCATCGCCGCTCTCGCTTACTACTTTGCGCCGCCGGCATTCAGCCTACGAATCGATGACCCCCAAGACCTGCCGGTGATTGTTGCATTCTTTATTGCCTCGATTGTGGGAGCGCACCTGATCGGTAAGCTCCGCCAGGAAAGAGAGGCTGCGCGTGTGATTGCGGCCAAGCTTCAGCGGAGTGCGGCCGATTTGCAGGATCGCGAAAAGCAGTGGCGCGCCATTTTCGAGCACAATCCGGCCATGTACTTCATGGTCGATGAAGCCGGCACTGTTCTCAACGTCAATACATTCGGCGCGACACAACTCGGCTATGCTCGTGCTGAACTGATCGGTCAATCCGTGCTGGAGGTATTTCTCGAGGAGGATCGCGCGTCCGTTCGGGAATGCGTTCGGACGTGCCTGGAGGATCTCGGAAAAACGCGCACTTGGAACGTCCAGAAGGTCAGGAAGGACGGCTCGGTCTTGTGGGTACGTGAAAGCGCCAAAGCCATGCTCTGGGCGGATGAGCAGCCCATTGTCCTTATCGCCTGCGAAGATATCACGGAGCGAAGGCGGACCGAACTTGCCCTGCAGCGGAGCGAAGCACATTTGGCCCAGGCGCAGGAGTTGAGTCACACAGGCAGCTTCAGCTGGAACCCCACCACGGGCGAGGCCTTCTGGTCAAAGGAGACATTTCGGATTTTCCAATTAGATCCCCAGACGCCGCCGGGGCCGCAGCTCGTCGTTGAGCGCACTCATCCAGATGATAGGGCTTCGGTTCAAGAAATTATCGAGCGCGCGATGCGAGACCCGAGCGATTTCGAGCACGAATACCGGCTTCTGCTACCAGACGGCTCGGTAAAGCACATCCATGCGCAGGTACGAGCGACGAGAACGGCCTCTGGTGAGATCGAGTTTGTTGGGGCAGCTACGGATATTACGGCGGTCAGGCGAGCAGAACGACAGCTGCGCCGCAGCGAGGCCTATCTGGCCGAAGCCCAGCATCTCAGTCACACGGGCAGCTGGTCCTGGGACGTCTACGGTCTAGATTTCGTGTATCGCTCCGCCGAGATCGATCGTCTGTTCGGCTTTCGCCCACAAGAGCCGGTATCAATCGAGGCCATTCGATCGCGCATCCATCCGGACGACTTGCCGCGGCTGGAGGAGGTGCAGCGCCAGGCGATTGAACAGAAGGAGGGGCGGTTCGAATATGATTTTCGTATCCTTCTACCAGATGGCAGGATACGACGCATACACTCCGTTGCGCAGGTGGTGGTCGGCAGCGATGGTAACGTCAGCGAGCTGATCGGAACACATATGGATGTCACCGAGCAACACGCAGCTAGGGAGCGCCTGGAAAACACACTTGCCGCGCTGCGCGAAAGCGAACAGCGCTTTCGCGACTACACCGAAACAGCTTCCGATTGGCTCTGGGAGACTGGGCCGGATCATCAGGTCACTCGCTTATCCGAGCACACCAACGCTGCGGGAATTTTGGCGACGGGATTGATCGGCCTGCTTCGCTGGGACATTGCGTGCGACCTCGAGGAGGAGCCCGAGAAGTGGCGGCAGCATCGGGCGACGTTGGAGGCCCATCTTCCGTTTCGGGATCTCGTCTACCGCACCGTGAATCGGACAGGTTCTCCGATCTACGTCCGCACGAGTGGCAAGCCCTTTTTCGATGGAAAGGGGAACTTTCTCGGCTACCGTGGCGTCAGCACTGACATCACCGCGACCATTCGCGCCGATCAAGCCGAACAAGAACTACGAAAGGCACAAGCGGAGCTTGCGCATGTAACGCGTATAACGACCTTAGGAGAGCTGACAACTTCCATCGCCCATGAAATAAGCCAACCACTCGCCGCTATTATCAGCAACGCCGATGCGTGCCTCGGTTGGATGGGGCGGGAAGCTCCTAATCTTTCCGCTGCGCGCTCTTCGGTGGAGTGGATCCTCGAAGACGCAACCCGGGCAAGCGAGGTGATCCGTCGTATTCGCGCGCTCGCGAAGAAAGGCGACATTGAGATGGTGCTGCTCGACATCAATGAGGTCGTTAAGGAGGTCATTGCGCTGGTAACACGAGAGCTGGTGAGCCACCGAGTGACGTTAAGAACCGAGTTGACGGCAGGGCTGCCTCCGATCCTTGGCGATCGGATTCAGCTACAACAGGTGATCATCAATCTGGTGATGAACGGAATCGAAGCCATGGAGGTAGTTACCGACCGGACGTGCGAACTGCTGATTCAATCATCAAAGGACGATGTGGGGCACATCCAACTTGCCGTGACCGATTGCGGCGTCGGCATCGCCGAGAACGACGCGGACCGCGTCTTGGATCCTTTCTTCACCACCAAGTCGAGTGGCCTTGGAATGGGTCTTTCGATCTGCCGGTCGATTGTGGAAGCTCACGGAGGACGGCTGTCAATGGTCCACAAAAGTGGACCGGGCGCGACCTTCCAGGTTGCCCTACCGCTGCATAAGGAGGCCGTCTCGTGACAGGACGATTTGACTCGCCAAGTGAAGTCAGCAACGCCGAGTCCTCGACAAGGGCGGTTGTCTTCGTCGTCGAGGATGACATCTCCATGCGTCGCTCGCTTACGAATCTTTTTCAATCGGTAGGGCTAGGCGTTATTGCATTCGGATCGGCGCACGAAATGCTGCAGAGCACAATCCCGGACGTTATTAGCTGTCTAGTTCTTGATGTCCGGCTGCCAGGCTTGAGCGGCCTTGACTACCAGACCGAGCTAGCGAGGTTGAACATACGTATTCCGATCATTTTCATTACCGGCCATGGCGACATCCCCATGACCGTCAGGGCCATGAAGGAAGGAGCGGTCGATTTTCTCAGCAAACCGTTTCGCGATCAGGAACTGCTTGATGCCGTGGTTGCGGCGACCGAACGCGATCGCAAAAGACGGGAGGCTCAGCACATCGTCGCGAACCTGCAGTGTCGATTTGAGAGCTTAAGCCTGCGCGAGCAGGCGGTGATGAAACTGGTCGCTGCCGGCCTGATGAACAAGCAGGTAGCCGCCGAGCTTGGGCTCGCCGAGATCACGGTCAAGATCTACCGGGGACACGTAATGAAGAAGATGCGTGCACGGTCGCTGGCCGACTTGATCAGAATGACTGAGACGTTGGGAATTCGCGCCAATCGTCCTGAATAAACACAAGTATGATTTTACAATTTCATCAGTCCAGCCCATCTTTCGCCGAAGGCGGCTAATGCTTGCAGCCCCTATTCCCCCTTCAGGACGGCTCGTCTTGTCCGCGCCTGTGATTTCCGTTGTTGACAACGACGCCTCGGTCCGTGCGGCGACAGAGAATTTTTTGAAATCGCGTGGCTACGGCGCACAGGCGACAATGCAGCAATTGTACGGGGCGCCCGACCAAATCATTCAGTGCGCTTGAAGAAATCAAAAGCTGTTCGTGAAGGCGGATTTCCAAGACGCCGTGCGATCTCGGGCTGAAACGCTGGTGAGCAGCGACCGTGTCGAGATGCGGTTTTAACTGACGCTTGAAGGTACGGACTGAGCACCGAGGCGAATATGATTGTAGAGGATTTGCTCCCGCTCGTCTTTTGACAGCTGCTCCACGCGAATGACGACCTGTGAATCCTGGATTACCGGTAGAGCGGATTCCTTCAGAAAAGTTCTGGCGTTTTTGTAAATGTAATCCCGGGATGTGAAGACAAATTTGGCCCCGCGTCGAATTGCTGCCCGAATATGGGGAAAGGTTGGCATTCCATTCTGACGTCATTTGCCAATCAAGCTGGGTGGCTCCAAAGGCGTCATCCACCCAGAAAAACTGCCTTTCATGTGGGTTCGACGCAGCCACAAATTCGGACGGGTCGCGTAACTTCGCTGTAAAGCAGTTCCATTCGTCCAGAGCGCGAGAGCGAGCGCCGCTGCGATCGCAGATTTTCCACATGCCGGTTCGCCGAGAAAAAGAACGAAGCTACGTTCGACAATGGCACGAGCTGCGGCACGGAATGCATCGGTCATGACAAACTTGTTCATGTCGTCATCACCGAGCGCGCTGAGAATTTCCTGCGCCTGGTCATAGGCGCGGTGGCCGAGGATTTGACTGAGATCTCCAAGACCATAAATATGAGGGATCAGCATCCGGAGGCGTGCAGACTCCCGGATGAATTGGGAAATTTGGTCTGCGCCGTAGATGCGGCAGTGTTCAGCCCTGGAATGGCTTCAAACACGGCACGAACGGTTTCATCGGTCGTGGCAGTGAGTCGCATATTCGTGAAGAGAAAGTAGTTGTCCGCAAGCCCCCGTGACGCGAGACGAGCAGCTTTGGCGAGTTCATCCTTCAGGAAAGTCAGTCTCAGGTGCCGGTGCGGCTTCTGCGAAAACTTGCGTTGAACCGTGAAGTTGCCTGTGAACGTCTCCCCCTTGTTGGAAGTCCAGGTGCCGTAGAACGCGCCGTCGCGGCCTCCGTCATGCGAGTCGAAAAAGCCCTGAACGGTCTGCCCCCAGATCTCTGAGGCTACAGACACGCGTAATTGCTGAAATGCCTTCCAACCCAACGAATGCAGTTCGTAGGTGGTTGGCGTCGCAATGCGATCGGAGCGTTCGGGCGAGTCATGGCGCTAGGCTTTAGCCAATTCAGGCATTTCGTTCTTTTTCGCCATGGCAGGCGTATCCAACCAAGCTTGGCTCGGTAGGCGCTTTACGAATTCAGTGAAGACGGTCACGAACGCGGTCCGCTCCGCGTCGGAGTCAAATTCTTCCGCGTCATCGGGAGCCATCAGCGGGCGCACGTCGGCCAAGAATGAGGGATCTTCCAGCTTAGCCCACATGCGCTCCTCGGCCTCGGCTCGATAAATGGTTTGGCCGGACGCACTCAGATGTTTGCCAAACAGCTCGACGACACGTGCAGCGTCGAGCCCGTCAAACAGCGCAACGGCCTTCGCAAGATCAACGAGATCTCGGCCTTTATCGCGTTGGAAAAGTGCACGGAGTTTCGTCGCTAGGATTTCTTCTCGGCTGAACGACGTAATATCCGCTTTCCCGTTGAACCAGGGGTTCTTAACTTCGAATGGGAAGGTCTTCTCTCCGTCGTAGGCGGTTCGTTCGCGTGTGGCGATTTCAACTTTGACTCGAATGGGCTGCGAGGCATTTTCATCCTCGGCTTTGATCGTGAAAGTAAGCTTCGGTCCTATGTCTCCGAGATCGTAGTGGCCGCGGCCCATCCACGGCTCCAGCGCAGCTCGGAGATGGTCGATGATTGGACCGACCGGGGCCCTCGGTTGTGCGCGTAAGATCGATGTCTTCCGAGTACCGATATGCGCTTGGAAAGTGTAGTTTATTGAGTGCGGTGCCGCCACGAAACCGCAGTTCTTTCTTCAGATAGTTATCCTTGAAGATTTCGACGAGCGCGCGGGATATAATGAGATCCTGCTCGATCTGACGGTCTTCCGGCCATGGGCCGTTTGGCTCCACGCAACGATGTTCATGGCCGGGATCATTGATCGAGCTCCGGACGACGGTGAACCAGAACGTTCCAGCGGGCGTCGCGCTCGGTCGGATTGCGGGATTTGCCAGTACGCTTGGATGGATCGAGGTTGACCCAGGGCAGCAGCTTTTCGTTTTGTAGGTGGGCGTGAAGCCCTTCGGCGGCCTGGCCATGTTTGACGAAATCGAGCAGGTAGCCGAGCCGCTGGATGACAGAGCGCTCAAAGGCGGGCGCGAGTTTTTGTAGCTCCCTTGCCTTCATCTTGGCACCGAGATCGGAAAGCACGGTAGCGATACTGTCGATTGTTCCGGCCACATGCATGTAACGCAACAAGTCGAGACCGGTGAGTTCGGGCGAGGACAGCTTGAACCGGCCTGTATCCGTCTTTTGATCGGTGATCGCTTCCGTAAGAGGGTTTATGTCCTTGCGGTAGAAAAACGTGAGGATCGAACGGCCAGCGCGGGTTTTCGGTATCCGCTTGTCTGTTACGGTCTGAAATTGCATGACAGCTTGGTGGGAAGCTCCGTGTATCTCGGCGGCCTTCATCAATCCGACGTAGTAAGGGTGGCCCTCGTGCTTCATTAGATCGTCGATGTACCACTGAGGCGGAGGCGCGCCACGAGCCAGGTATTGCGGCGGGAAGACCACGTAAAAGCCCTGCCGCGGATTGATGAGTGCCTTTTTGTCTTGTAGCCGTTTTGCTGCGGCGAGAAATCCGCGAGAAGTCGTACCCAACTCGGCGATGGCCTCGTCGCGGGTAAAAGATATCCGCCCGCTGGCCAGTAGGTCCGTCAGGTAAGAGGAAAGGGTTCGGCGCCGGTCAAGCATCATGTACGAATATACCCGAAATGCAGGCATTTTTCAACATAATGCTATGTAGCTAAATCCTCGAAAAATGGGGATTTTCCTACATAAGATTGTCCAGCTAAGCCCGCTTGAACACACCGCCGACGTCATATGGCGGTCTTTTGGAAAGTAAGTACGTACGTAATCGAGCAGGGACTGGTGGTCCGTTAGAGGGGTGGTTTGGCCGCGAGCGCGGATTTCATCCACCAGTCGACGAAGTGTCTGAGTATTCTTACTAAGCGTTGTAGGCTGTGGCCTTTTTTGAGCCGCATATTGAGCAATTGCATGATCGATAACGTTCTGGTCTTCTCTAGACAGATGGGGATAGTAATCCCCCGTGCTGGCAGCAGCCTGGCTTGCCTGGGGCAAGTGCTGCTCAAAGACCTCTTGTCCGGCTTGGCCCGTCTGCGACCCTTCCGAAACGGCGTGCTGCGTTAGCGGTCCAGCTGGTACATTAGATGGATCAAAGTCCTGCCGGTCCATGTTAGCCTCACGTCCAAGATCACCTGACCAAGTTTGCTACTCGGGCAACCTTTCGAGAAACTGACATGGTCATGTGTCCTAGCGGTCGCACCGGCCAACCTCGGACCGACGTCGCCCGAGATCAGCCTCGCCTCCATGATCTAGCCCTTCGCACCTGTCGCCAGCGTCGAACATTTCGCACAGTTGCAACACTTGGGTCCTGCCAGGGCCCTTCCCCATGCGGGTGACGCGCGACCGCCCGATCTGGCTAGATGCAAAATTTCGAAAGGCACTTTCTGTTCTCGGAGTGGCTGCGGAGTCAAGGCACCCGGGCGGTCCGCAAAAACATCAGATTGGCGATTCTTGTCGGGTGAAATTGATGTTTTGATCCGGGAGTCGTCCGGCGGCGCGAAGGGATCCCGAAACGCGCTCGAAGGAAACAATACCGATTGAGACCGTATGGTTCCAATCGGGAGCTTCCTTTCATGATCATCATCGGCCTCAAGGGCTTTATTGGGTCCGGCAAGACTACCGTTGCCCGCCATCTCATCGAGCGGCACGGGTTCGTGCGTGGCCGGTTCGCTGGCGCGCTGAAGGACATTGCTGGCGTGCGTGGCCGTGCGCTGTCATAGAGTGTTTGGCCCACAGGCCCTTCCGCATGACGAATCAGAACGGCTGAATCTCCGCGCTCTGGGACTAGACGTCGTCCGCCCTGTTCTCCATCTTTTCAAGGAATCTGAGAGCCTGTTGGTATTCGAACTCGCACCACGCAAGCTCGAATGGTTCCATCAGTATCTCTATCCACATTTCGGCAAAGGCTGCCACTCCGACGAAAAATAGAATTCGCGACCTCCTGATCAGCTATCAGTTGACGAAGCCGGCGAAGACGAATGAGTTGTCGCTGTAGCCAGCCGCACATGCAGCTAAGAGGATCGTGATCAGCGGCTCAATCGAACCTTGGTAAAGATTGGGGCACCTCAAGGGGAGCACCTGACGATACGAAAGTTTATGGCGGACGTTCGCCTGGCTCGCACATTTGGTCCAACGGCTGCCCGAGCAGCAAAATAATCCGACGGCTTCGTAGAGGGCGTTCGCGTAGTGAGATTGCGGCGACATGCCCGCTATCTTGGCCTCAAGACGAGGTCGTTAGGAGCGGGGTCAGTATGTCAAGCGCAATGATAGGGATTGCTTCAGGCTCCGCGGCCCCTGCGCTATGCACGTTGAATGAGATCGAGAGCGGAAAATCGACGTCACTTTTCCGATCGTCAGCTCGGCATTGTGATGACAGGCCGTGCGGCAGTTGAATGATCCACCGTGATCCGCTTGGTTTCTTATCTCGAGAGCCAAAGTCGTCGTTGTTCACAAAACCATACAATACAGCGGTAATGTCAGTGATGTTCCCCGACGATGATAATTTATCAGGACGGGACCGGACAGATCTTGTCGGTGAATAGCAGGCGCCAATTCTGCTACGCAGGACTACTCCGCCAAGCTGCAACGCTCAGCTGCCCGCTCGAGGCGCCTGGACCGGAGGCGGGCTCCGCATCACGACCCAAATTTTTCGCGGAGCTCCGCAGCACGAAACAAATTCAGCGCGGAGATGAGAGTCTTGTCGTACGGGAACAGCCTCCGAGCGGACTTAACCCGCGCGTCATGGTCCAGTCCAGATATCGTCTGGCCCTCTAAAAGAAGCGCCTCGGAGAATCTACGAAGAGCAGGGCGATACGGGTCAAGGGCGGCCTCGCTGCGCCGATTGGCACGCGTCATCATTTCAATGAAACTCTCGTCGTTTTCTGAGGGGCCTGGGTGGAATCGCACGGCGAGCGTCGGGCTCGCAGCAATCGCGAAGATTGCTCAGCGGCGCCTTCATCCTTCGGCTATTAGAATTCGTTGACGTGAGCGATAGGATTGCTGATTGCGCAGATCAAACGCTCGACGTCGAAAGCGGAGAACATGCCCGCAATCGGCCAAGTTCGGTAGTATGCAGGCTTAATGTGCGCCTTTTAACGGGTCCGAGCCGCCGCATTATACGTCGCGTCATCAATTCGGCGCCGGTCTTTTTCAGACTGATGAGGGCATGTACCGCTGCTGGCTGGGAGCGCCGTCGCCAAGGACGGCTCAAACGCCTGGTGCCTCGCCGACCCTCTTGCTGTTCTTCCGAGGTGGCATGCTGCACCTGCGACCAAACTGTTACGTTGGATGGGTCACAATTGTGCGGATCCACGTAGCCTCACGTCCAAGATCACCTGAGCAGACATCCTACCAGAGCAAGCTTTCGAAAAGCTGACGAAGCCGCAGCGTAGCTGCTCGCGATCGGGCGGCTCGAAATTGGCATCGATCTATTCCGTCACGCTTACGTCATCGGCCTCCCTCGGCATGACGTCGAGCCGAGCGCGCCGAAGTGACTTTGGATCATCGACATTCTGAAGGTGAGCCGCGTGACGCCCTCGGATGGTCAGCAGGGGTTGCCTTCCGGCCCGGTAGCTGTGGGGCGGGCACCCTAGCTATCCTGCTCGCAGACCTACGGCGAGGCGCTCTGTGCCGCGAAGCCGATGCCAGACGATCGCCCTGGGCGTTGAGCTATGAAACCTTGCGCCGATGGGAACGGAGATTCATTGGCCCGCGCTGCCGAAGTATCCTGCGCGTGATCAAGTTCGATCCAGGCAATGCCAGTCGCGTCCTGGCACAGCCTTGTATTCGGACCCGTCGGACATGGTCTGTTCGTCGAAATCCAGCCGAGCAATGACCTTCCGGCGGCGCTTACAAGTTGAGAATTGCGGGTTTCTGGGCACGGCCGGCGCGTGAACAACACGCCGGACTGGTCGGATGTAGTCAGCAGACGGCAACTGCGCGTATCCATTCAACCTGAACAATCGCTCGTCCCGTAACGACCAAACGAGACTGCAGGGCGGCTATCGCATCGATCAGGGCTCGAGGCCGTGCTCCCGGAGAACCTTATGCATCAGCTCGCCTTTGATCTCGTGAGCGATTTCGCTGAGGATCTGGGCTCCGACCACCCGCTGGGCATCGACATCATCCGTCAGGCCATGCTCCGCGAGTCGCTCGTTCAAGCGCGCCGGAAACTCATCTTCGAGCGCATCGGCAATCCGGTCCCGCGCCGCGGCATGATCATCGGGGGCGATCCGCCTCACTGCCGCATCCCAGGGCTCCCAGCGCGTTGCCAGAAAATCCGCAAAACCCGTCGCTTCCTGTTGCCGCACCGACGTCTCAGCCCTGGCAACGTCGTCCGCCGTGACCTCAGCGAGATTCAAGAAGCGCATATCGGGGGCGATGTGGCGCAGTTCAAGCCGATCCCGTAGCTGGGTCTGATAGGCAAGATAGACCTCGATCTCGTCGATATCGGCCTCCGGGTCGGCGCGACGCAGCGAGCTGACCGTCTCGCGTGCGATGTCGTCAAGCGCCCCCAAACGAAACATGACACGGCCGTGTTGGAGCAATTGGTCGAGCCGATTGTCATAGAGCCCATCCTTGACATCAGCGTTTACGCGTGCGGTCTGCATGCCGTTCCAGGTCAAAGTGATGCGGTCCTCGCAGGATGCAGTCGCTCCATTGGCCAGCTCGAAATACTGCTTGCGCAGCTGCGGCCTCATCGCGGCTTGTAGCAGACTCTCGGCCACCTGGTCGCGGAACGCCTGATGACCATAGTTCACGGTGCCCGCGAGCCTTTCGAGAAACAGTGCGAAGTCCTGCGCACCCGGCTCTTCGGCGAAGCCCTGCCATGTGTCCACTGCGCCGGGCTCGTCCGCGAGCCAATCCGCGACAACCGCGTGCAGGAGAGGCGGCTGATGTTCCACCGGTTGTAGCGGCATCGACAGCAAGACCTGCGGACCGGCATAATCCGCGCCACGCGTGACTGACGCCAAATCGGCTAGCACCGGGGGCGGTATCGGATTAGACCGCAGGTCGATGCTGGACGCGCTGCCGAGCTGCGTCAGCGCGGTCGCGGGCAGGCCGGTCAGCTGATTATTGCGGGCGCCGAGCATTTCAAGGCTGACCGGGAGCGTCTCGGGCAGATTGGTCAGCTGATTTTCGCTGACGTCCAGGTATCCAACTCTAGCCGGAATCTCGGGCAGGCTTGTCAGCTGGTTGTCGCTTGCGTCCAGGTAGCGCAGTCTGGCTGGAAGATTGGGCAGGCTCGTCAGCTGATTTTCGCTTACGTCCAAGCGGCGGAGCCTGGCTGGAAGGTCGGGCAGACTGGTCAGCTGGTTATTGCTGGCGGAGAACTCCTCGATCGTGGCGGGAAGGGCGGGCAGATCGGTCAGCTGGTTGCCATCGACCATCAAGCTGCGGAGCCTGGATGGCAGCTCTGCCGGCAGGCTGGTCAGCTCGTTGGCCATGAGGTGGAGGTTCCGCAGCCTGCTCGGAAGGGCGGGCAGGCTAGTCAGCCGGTTGTCAGAGGCGTAGAGGTCCCGGAGTCCGCCCGGAAGCTGGGCCGGCAGGCTGCTCAACTGGTTACCGATGACGATGACGGTCCGGAGCCTGGGCGGGAGTGAGGCTGGCAAGCTGGTCAGGGACAATGACGACAAATTCAGCTCGTCTCTGACATTACCCTCGTCCCGCCATGCCCTCGTCCGGTTGACCCCCTCTTGCCGATTCTCGTTTTGGCCCTGCCCCTCTTCTGCTGCCCAGCTCGCCAGGGCGCTGTCCTGCGACGAGACGAGGTCGGCGCCGGCCGCTCCCGTGACCCACCGCGTCAGGGCTGACGCCCACTGGGGAAGGCATGAGGGGGACTGCCCGGCGGCCGCAGACGCTGGTGCGGTGCTTTCGGATTCGGAAGGTACGCCAGCGCCAGGCTGAGCTCGTTCGGTATTCATTAAACTCCATGACATGTTTGGACTCAGCCGATTAGGCGGTTCTATCGGCTAGATCGAGACGTTCGCATGGTAGGAAGCTCAGCTGTCCATAAGCTGACGAGCGTCAGGTCATCCGCCATGAAGCGGTTGCAAAGCTACTCTATGTTCGCTTGGTGAGGATCCTGTGCTGTCGCGCAGCTGCTCAAATATTTCAATTCCACATTCGCAGCGTCGGACTCCAGACTGCTGCTCAGGCCGGACCATAACTCCATCCGGACGAAATACTCAGAGGCAGGTCACCTTGAACCGCTTTGCTGGTTGGAAACTGACTGGTCCGGCGTACAGCCCGGTCTCCTCGTGAGGCTCGCTGGCGCTTGCCAACTGCTGCTCGAACGCCTCGCCTGCCTGACGATCTTCCGCGGCGGCCCGTTGCACTTGTATCAAAGCTGCCGGACTGGATGGGAAAGGATTGTCCACGCTCTTCTCACTCCGCGGACGGTGGCAGCACAGCTACGCCGGCAAGCTTGCGAGAAGCTGGCGGGCCTTCCGCCCGGCTACAAAAAGTGGCTCACCGATCCTTGCATTTGGTTTCCGTGGGCGCGCTACTGTGATCGCCCGCTCCAGCACAGTAGATCGTGCGATGTGCGGCCCGGGTGTCCTGAATGCCGCGGGGGCCAGCGGCGCATCGCATTCGCCGTGGATGGATTTTCGTCGACCGCGACCGCCTGCTGAGAAACACACCATAGCTGCTTCATCCCGTCCCAAGGGAATGACCGTCAAGCAAAGGATTCAGCTCGCAGGCGCAATATCGTCAATCAAGGCGCTTTCATCCCTGAGCCGACGCCTTTGCTCCGGCTGCTATTGGCAAGCAGGAAGGCAAAGATCTTGTCTATATGGGCGATGTCCGGCATCGGCTTCAATCGATCACCTCAAGCCAAAGCCCCGGCCGCATGTTAGTCCAAGAAGCAAATGGAGTAAGCCACTTAGAAAGCCCTAGCCAATATGGAGTGGCCTGTTTTTTTGCCACAGAAACGGTAGCGACATCGCGTCCGATGGCTTGCTGCACGCGAACCGTCGAGAGTTATCTCGCAACTAAACCTAGGTTGGCGTGGTAAAACTCTTGTCGGAAGTTATGCTGCTCGAAGATCCGCAGAGCGACGACGCTTGAAACGAGGAACGCCTCAGTGAAGAAAAAGCGAAATCATGCGAGGCAAACAACATCACTGCAGGACCGCCTGGCCGTATTTGCAAGAGGTCTTGCTGAAATGGCGGCGACCATGCCTGCGGGCGCGGAGCGAGATAATCTGCTGAAGCGAGCCCGCACCGCGGAAATTGCAGCAGATATTGACGATTGGGTCTCCTCGGCTGGGCTTCAGCCGCCGACGCCATAGGGCTGGAGCTCCAGGGCCCGCGTATCCCGCCGGGGTTCTTCTACGTTCAGGAACAAGGGTGCCGAAGATTCGGATCCCGAAGACTGGCCATTGGAATAGGCTAGGAGCCGGCCGCCTGTGTGGTCCGAAGAGAATGAGGAACCGCGCTCCACAGACTGGGGAGCCTGTCATTCACGCGCATCTTCTGCTTGCGCGATAGCGTCGGCTCATGGCGGGCCCACCACCGCTCGAGCTGAAGCCTGGCTCATGGCTGCTACGGGAGTTCTGTTCGCCAAAACGCGCAAACGTATCACAAGCATGGCTGCGTAAACGGCCTTGCCGATGGACAAGCCGATCCAGATACCGATGGCACCGAGGCCAGTTTTCAAGCCGAGCACGTAGCTGACCGAAAGGCCGATCAGCCAGTAAGCGATGCCTGCGAAGAGCAGCGGCACACGCGTGTCCCTTAAGCCGCGCAGGCCGCCAGCGGCAATGCTCTGAAGTGCATCAGTAATGAAGAAGCTCGCTCCGACAAGGATGAGAGCTGCAGTCAGCTTGATCGTGGCGTCCGCGTTGCTGGCCGTCTGGTCGACGAACAGCTCGGCGATTTCAAAGCGCGTGCCGACCACCGCAATCGTAGCGACCGCCGCGATCAGGACTCCAAGCAGCATGGCGGCAAAACCAGCTTGTCTGATACCTGCTAGATCGTTGCGGCCGAGTGCGTGTCCGATGCGCACGCTCACCGCCATTCCGATGCAAAACGGGATCATGAACAGGGCGGCCGCAACCTGGAATGCGATCTGATGGGCGGCAACCGCGGTGGTGCTAATCACACCCATCAGGAGTGCGGTCGCAGAAAAGAGACCCGATTCCATGAAAATAGCGACCGAAATCGGAGTGCCGACCACGAGGAGCTCCCGCATCAATGGCCAATCGAACCGCCAAAAATATCGCAGCACCTGGTAGTCGCGAAAAGGATGGCAGTATGTAACGAACCAAATACCGGCCAGAAAGGTCCCACTGTTCACCAGACTGGTCGCAAGGCCGGCCCCGAACAAGTCAAGTTGCGGCAAGCCGAATTTGCCGGTGATCAACAGATAGGCCAGCACTGCGTTGGTCGGAATGGCGGCGAGCGTGATCCACAAGGCTGGCGCCGGGCGATCGACCGCTGCCATGAAACCGCGGATCGCCAAAAACCACAGCGCCGGCAAGATGCCCCAGGCGAGCCCGAGCAGATATTGCTGAGCTAAGCGCGCGATAGCTGGCTCCTGGCCAAGCGCAAGCACGATTTGCTCGCCTTGCACTGGCAAAACCATGATCGGTGCCCATAGAACGAGTGCAATCCATAGCCCCATGCGCAGCGAGCTCCGTACCAGAGCTGTGTTTGCCGCGCCACGTGCTTGCGCCGCGAGTGGTCCCACTGCCGAGATCACGCCAGCTGCGAAGGTCAGGCCAACCGATAAGATCATGCCGGCAAGCGCGGCTGCCGCGAGGGCCTCGGTGCCGATGTGGCCGATCCAGGCCAGATCCGTCGCCATCATCGCGATCTGCGCAAGTTGCGTGAGTGCGATCGGGGTCGCGAGTGTCGCGGTTGCGGCGAGTTCGCCACTGAGACGATGGCGCGTTACCCATTTGACCAACTGGCAACGGCAGGATGATCGGTGCGTGTCGTCCCCAGTCTTTCTCATTGAATGACACCGCTCTGGATTCCGCGCTTCAGCTGATTGCCCTGCTGACACGGCACTTGCGCTGCAATGACGGTCGGGTCATCGGCACTGTCATTGCTGATAGCATGTTCTCAATTGATGACGCTCCGCTCAAAAATGGTGAGAGCGTTTGGCCTCCAAGGAAAGCAGTCGTTGTTATGAGCGTTGTGCTCGCGACTTCGGCTGTTGCGTTTCAGACGCTGACTGGCTCAAGCGCGACAACAGGACGTTTGCAGCGACTTAATGCTGCGAGAGGCGCATCATTCTTCAATGAAAAACTCTCAAGCGCCATTGGCATGTCGATTGCTTGAAAGATGTGAGAAGATTTATGCGGCCATGATGTTTCTCCAGTAACCCATACGGGTTTTCAAATGAGGATTGCCGGATCCGTTCGACTTCAGGGGTGTCACCAGGCGCGCTCCACGACATCGCAGGCGTGAGCGTCGATCACCGGCAAGATGCCGAGCTGTTTCCTTTGAAGCTGAACAAGCGAGGCATCGGAGCTTGCGCCGTCAGATGATTGATGAGCTGATGCAGGACGATTGGGATCCTGAGCAACTATTCAGGCAACGGGACGAGCTCAAGGTCAAGATACTTTGTGCCCAATCGGTTATAGCCGAATGTAAGGCAGAATTGGCGGAGCTCGAGCGGAGACTTGAGGCTCGAGCGGTCTCGCCGCCGATCGATGCACGACAGCGCAACTCTGCAGTCAATAGTTCAATACGCAACACGCCACCGCGCGAATCCCGAAGCGTCAATGATCCTGTTGATCAGAATGCTACTGTGGCGTTTTCGAGCCGATCATGGGACCGTTGAAAGCTGACGCCGCGGACGTTAACACAGAGAGGTATTGTCATGGAGCTGGTAAAGATATCGAGACGCATCGTGTTGCAAACCGGAGGGTGAACTGGATAACGGGGGCGGCTCTGCCGCTAAGCTCGGGCGTTTTGGACGCGTTGCGCTTTCGGAATTGCAGAACGGTATCGTAGCATTTTGACGAGTCAAAAGCTCTCCACCCGGACCCACGCCGAGTGATCGTCTTGTTCGTCTTCAGGTCGTTGAGATTGCTGATAGACGTATCTGGAGCGGGCGTTCAATGATCAAGGTGGTGCGCGGCCGTGGGGCAGGGCTTGCGATGTTCCGGGCGGTGCTGACCGGGAACGCCGACCATGCCTCGTCCGGCATCGCATGAATCATGAATGATGACGAGAACTGACTGATCATGGGGCCGCAAGCGATTACAATTCGATCCGGAAGAGAGCGGTTAGCGGCAGTCACCTAAATTCGTAGACGCCAGGAAGAGGGGCCCGCGACGAATGCGATCCGGTGCCGGCCGTAGCCTCGTCAGCTTTTCGACAGCTTGCCCGATTAGGGTAGGTATAGCTTTGCGGGCGCTTCAAGAAACAGCGCGGTGGTTCACCGGCAGTCAGGACCAGGGGCGTCGGGCAGGGCCAGCGGGATCAGCCACGCATGCCGCCAGGAGAGATTCGGCGATTGCTTGACGATGAGCTGGCATCTCGAGCCGCGGATCAACCGCCTCGCCACTTGCCGAGCGGCTATTAGGCCACACACGAGGCATCGCCGCAGATGCTCTGGCGCCTGTTAAACTGCGGCGCGGCACGACACGTCTAACCGGTATCGAGCGTGCGACTTGGCTTCAGTCGGCTTTGCTTCGATAACCCTGGCTCAACTGGATTGCTTTCGCGCACAGTGCTCTTGGAGCGAGCGATGAAGATGCGTTTGTGGCCCAGAGTGTTCCTGTCGGGCTCTCATCGGTGAAATAAAGACATCGACAGCGGATTACTGGCTGACCTGTAAGCCTTGCTGTGTGCGCCCTTGCAGGGCCGTTCATCGCCCCTTGCAGCAATGCTGCTGCGAGCTCGTAAAAGTCTATGCGTGCTCTGCGTCTTATAAATGTCATCATGCGCGGCGAGTGAGGCGAGCCGCGACGGATCAGTTCCGTGTACGTGAGACAATTACGCCGCATCGATCAACGCGGCGGAGAGACGAGGTCGATGAAACAGCCTTTTCGAGCATGCAGTCCGTTATCCATCATTGCCTGCATCATTCTCAGTCCGGCCGCCAATGCACAAGATCGTCGCATCGTTACCGAACCCATTGCACCTCAGACGATCTGCGACCGGCCTGTGCCGTCCGGCAAGCAAGATACGGTCACCTTGCAAGATGCCATCAACCAATGCCCGTCGGGGGCCGCCGTTTATTTAGGACGAGGCGAGTTCCGGTCGGGGCCTCTCGAGATGAAATCGGGGGTGACGTTATGGATCGGGCGAGGCGCCAAGCTCATCGCCATCCCCGAACCGGCTGCTTACGACAAGGGCCGTGGACAGTGTGGTCGCATCTCGGGCAAGGGCGATGGTTGCCGGCCGTTCATCAGCTTTTCCAAAACCCGTGGCGGCGGTATCTACGGAGACGGCATCATCGATGGTCAGGGCGGTGCAACCATGGTCGGCGGCGCCGAAAGCTGGTGGCAGCTGGCCCGCCGAGCCCAAGCCGAGCGCGGCAACCAAAACGCCCCGCGTTTGATCCAGATCGATCATGCGCAAGACATCACGTTCGCGGGTGTCACCTTGCGCAATGCGCCCAATTTTCACATCGCGATGAACCGGGTCGAGGGGGCCACGTTTTGGGGCCTCACGATCGATGCACCGGCGGACGCCCGCAATACCGACGGCATCGATCCTGGCGCGAGCCAGGATGTGACCATTACCCGCAGCTTCATCCGAACGGGAGACGACAACGTCGCAATCAAAGCCGGCGATAATGGCCCGAGCAGCCATATCTCCATCACCGACAATTATTTCGGCTGGGGGCACGGCATGTCGATCGGTAGCGAGGTGAATTCCGGGGCCAGCGACATAGTGGTGCGTAATCTGACGCTGGATGGAACGACGTCTGGTCTGCGCATCAAGAGCGATGTCAGTCGAGGCGGTCTGGTCGAGCGCGTGACTTATGAAAACATCTGCCTGAGGGGCAACCGGTGGCCGCTGGCGTTCGATACGAAATACGATCCACGTGCACAGGGCTCGAGGATTCCGATCTATCGGCAGATTGTTCTGCGCCATGTGCGTGGCGACAATGGCGTGCTGATGATGCGTGGCGCAGACGAGCGGCATGCCCTTGACGTAACACTCGAGGATGTCCGATTTGCCAGTTCCGCGAGTTGGCAGCTCGAACATGCAAAGGTGACAGCCGATCATTCTGACGTATCGCCGCCGCTGCCGGGACAAACGACAGAACCGCCGTCGCGCGGATCGGACGCTTGTTCCAGCGCATTCCGAGACACCGACCGGTAAACACTACGACGCCGGCGCGGAGCGTCGGAACGGAGAGGCCGCATCGATGGGCTTGGATTGCCGATATTGGCGGAATAAAGCCTCATGGCTCGCGCCCCGCTGCGACTGATTAGCAAGGGCGGACATTGCGAAAGTTGCGCTCAGGATCCTCGGGGTTATCTCGCGGCCGCCCGTTACATCGACTGCACAGAACGCGCCGCAAACGCGACCAAGGGGAGGTCAAATGAGAATGATTTTGATGTCCGCCGCGCTTCTGGCTGGATGTTTCTGTCTCCCGGCAGTATACGCCGAGGCATTATTGGTGTCGCATGCCGCAAATGCAGACTATCACTCCCTGCAGGAAGCCATCGACGCGTTGCCGGCGCAAGGCGGGGATGTTCGGATTGCGCCGGGGACCTATCGCGAGAAGGTCAACACCTCAAAATCCGGTATTCATATCGTGGGGACTGGCGGCAAACCGGAGGATACGGTCATTGTGTATGGCGACGGCGCGATCAATGCGGGAGGAACCGCGCGTTCGGCAACACTGAATGCCACTGGCGATGACTTCCGGCTCGAAAATCTGACGATCCAGAACGACTACGCCCTCAATCCAGCCAATCCCCCCTCGCAAGCAGTAGCGCTGTCAGTTACCGGAGACCGGGACGTCATTACGCGCGTGCGCCTGCTAGGCGCCCAGGACACGCTGTTTGCTGGCAAGGGACCGAACGGCCGAATGTCACGACAATACTTCTCGAAGTGCTACATCGAGGGGCATGTCGATTTTATATTCGGCAACGCCAAGGCCTGGTTTCGGCAATGTGAGTTGCACGGCATCGCCAATCAAGCGGTCATCTATACCGCTCAGAGCAAGGCAACGCGGGATGAGGACAGTGGCTATGTTTTTGATCATTGCAGGCTAACTGCCGACCCTGTTGCGGGCTATATCGCACTTGGCCGCCCTTGGCGCCCCTACGCCACAGTGGTCTTCCTGTCAGCGAAGATAGATGCCCCCGTGATCGCGGAAGGGTGGCGCGAATGGACGCCCGGTAAGACCTTCACGTTGAAGACAAGCTATTATGCTGAATACAGATCATTCGGCGGCGGGGCCAACCCCTCAGGCCGCGAGCCTCACTCCCATCAATTGACAGATGGCGAAGCTGCGAGATGGTCGCTGAGCGTGTTCTTCGGAGGCGCCACAGATTGGTTGCCAACCAGCCATCACGATGGAACACAGAGCAGCGGTCAGGGCGAAGGGCTTCGACGGCGATTCTCGGATGAATGACGGGAGGAGAGCCCAGTTGTCATGGAGAGTCTTGTATAGAAACCCAACTGGCGCCCGAGTCAAAGCGATAGAAGGGGCCAACCCGACGATCTCATCGGTTCGCGGTGCGCCCACATGCATCCGCGCCAGCTCGCAAATCATCTTTTCCTTTTGGCGGCTCAGTGTCGGCAAGCGCTGCGGACCGTCACGTCAGCGCCGTCGTCATAGCTCGGCACTGGCTGATTTGCTTGTTCAGCTCCTTGCGCAGATCTGCGGACAACGAAGTGAGCTGATACTTCGCGGCTATCTTCGCTCGGCCGGTGATGTTCGGGACCCGCGTAGCTCAGCCAGTAGCGGTCGGCTCGATCAGCCGATACTGCGGGGCAACTACGGTGGAGTCCGACGTTCATCCATCCTGGATCGGGAGCCTACAAACAGCGCCTATCTTGATTTCGGCAATTCGCTCTATCCATTGCCGCCCTCGCCGCCGAGGACATCCGCATCATCGCGAGATCGGCCCTCGTCGCTTAAGTGAAACACCGATGGATGAGTCGAGCAACGCCGGTGCCTTAGATCGGCGTTCCGCAGCACTCGCTGCGCATCACGCGAATTCTCTCGGCGACCCACTCGCCCCACCGGAAGAAAACTGCAACAGGAGACTTAGCAGCTTTCTGCAGCAAAAGTCGATTTACAGTTTGAGGCCGTGATCATTGAGCACCTTGTCTCTGAGAGCGCCCTTGATCTCACGGGCGATTTCCCTACGAACTGCGGCACCCAACTCTAGCTTGGCATCCTCGACAAGGTCAGCTTCGACCCCGATCAAACCTCTGTCGGTGAGCTGTTGCTGCAGCCGCCTGGCGAACTCCGGCCCCATTGCAGCTATGAGCTCGTCGTGCGCCATGGCATGGTCTTTGGGCGCGATATGACTCACAACGTCGTCCCAAGGTTGCCAGTCCACCGCCAAATAGTCGGCGAATTCCGTCGCCTCCCTCTCCCGCACGGATGCCTCTGCGCTATCAACGTCAGCGTCGGTGACGCCGGAGACTTCAAAGAAGCGCATGTTCGGCGCGACGTGTTGCAATCCCAGTCGCTCGCGGAGCTTATTTTGATAAGCAAGAGAGACCTCAATCGCGTCGATGTCTTCGACGTTGTTGCCCGAGCCTAGCGAGTGAACCTTCTCGCGCGCAATTCTCTCCAGCGCGTCCAGGCGAAACATGACCCGCCCCAGATCGATGAGATCGGGAAGCCGGGCCTTGTTGTTATAGGCGCCGTTTTCGACGTCCGCGATGAGCCGTGCGGTCTGCATGCCGTTCCAAGTCAAAGTTCGGCGATCCTCGCAGCTCTGGTTGGCGTCCAGGGCCAGTTGGAAGTAGCGCTTGCATAATTGCGGGTCGTTCGCCGCCTGCCGCAGATCATCGGCGACCGACTGGCGGAATTCTTCATTACCTGAGTTCACGGAGTCGAACAGTTTGCCAAGGAAGAGCGTGTATTCCCGGGCGCCGGGCTCTTCAACAAGGCTCTGCCAAGCTGCCAGCACCTCCTCGATCAGCCTCCTGTGGATTGGCGCGGAGCCAGTCTGCGACCTTCTCGATGAGAGCATCGGCCGCCTCATCGTCCGTCCCGGACGATTCACTCTCGTCATCGCGCCAAAGGTGGACGGTCGGACCGACATAGTCACCGGCGCTAAGTATCGTACCCAGATTCGCTAACACCTGCTCGGGCAACGGATTTTCAGTCAGACCTATCCTGCCATCAGCGCGAAACTGCGTCAGCAGGTCCTCGGGCAAACTCGTCAACTGGTTTTGGCTGGCATCGAGCAACTCAATTGAAGCAGGAAGGGCCTCCGGCAAACGCGTGAGTTGGTTTTCGCTGACGTCGAGAAACTGGAGCGTGGCAGGAAGGACCGCCGGCAGATTCGTCAACTGATTGTGGTTGGCGTAGAGAAACCGGAGCGAAGCAGGTAGGACCGCGGGCAGATCCTGCAACTGATTGTGGCTGAGGTCGAGAAACTCCAGCGCAGCGGGTAGGACCTCAGGCAAGCTCCTCAGCCGGTTGGAGCTCGCGTCGAGGCCTCTGAGTTCGGTTGGAAGCGAAGGCAAACTGGCCAGTTGATTGGCACTGACGTTTAGACATCGGAGCGAAGCAGGCAGGTTATCGGGCAGAGTGGTCAGCCGGTTGAAGGGCAGATCAAGCATAACGATGGCGCTCGGAAGTCTAGGCAGGCTTGTAAGCGACAGCGATGCGAGATTCAGTGTAATGGCCTCACCGAGAGCATTCACTCGGCGCACCGCTTCTTCCCGATCCTCGAGCGGGCCTACCTCCGGTTCGGCAGCCCAACTCTCGAGCACCTCGTCTTCGTCGTTCTCTGCATGGACTGAGTGCCCGGAGTTTGCGGCGTAGCCGGTCACGACTGCGTTCCACTGCGCCGCCGCCCCGTTTTGCCCGCCCTCTTGTCCGGAAGATGCAGAAGGGACGCCTCCGCCGCGCTGAATCTGTCCTGCCTCAAAAGGATCCAACTCACCCTCCTTATGAAACTGAGTAGCCTCAGCCCATGGTGACCTGCTCTTGTACCTAAGACACTTAGCTTTCGATAAGCTGACAGACTATCACCGTAGGGTGGCAACGATGGTATCCAAGCCGAATGACTGTCGGTGCGACGACGCTGGAGTGACTCGATCTCCGCCGAGGGCAGTTATCTCCAACCTGCACGTGCTTCGGTCATCCCCGTGGCAAACGAGCGATCCGAGGTTCTGCAGCGACACTCGTCAGCTGCTCGACAGGTAAGGCTGTTAACGGCGGAACGCTGCCCTGGGAGCGGGTGCTACCGGACTTATCTGGTCAAAGAAGTGGTGGCAAAGCTCGCAGCAGTGTCGATCCATTTGCCGCGCTTGGACTCGTGTGAACCCGTACCCACTCGGACCCGGGACCGTAGAGCACTTGTAGCGGTTATCGAGGGACATTCGCGCTGTGCAACCGCCCGCTTCGCGGGGGGCATTCTTGTTTCTGATGATGGAGAAATTGATGGACGCGGGACGGGCACAGTGGAACGCAGGTTCTTCTTCCTCAGCGCCTTCCGAAGAGGCGGACCAGGAAAGCTACCTCGGCGGTTTCAACCGCGCCGTGGCGAATTTGGTCGAAAGCTTGACGGGCTATCGGACCCCGGCTTCCGCGCGCGCGCAGGTCATCGACAACTGGGTTGCCGAAGTGGGGCAGGGCCAGGCCGAGAATCGGCGGCAGGGGCGCACACGAATCAGGAATACGGAGAACACAGGCTCGCACTCGCTGGATTTGTCCTCGCTTTCGCTGACCGTTTTGCCCGCCGCCCTGTCGCCAAGATTGCTGGAACTGCGCGCCAGGCACAACGAGCTAAGCAGCCTGCCCGCCATGCTCCCACCCGGTCTCCGGCGTCTTTTCATCAGCCATAACCGCTTGACCAGTTTGCCGGACGATCTTCCGGCGACCCTCTCTGAGCTGGAGGTCGCCGACAATAGATTGACCAGTCTGCCGGCCAACCTTCCGGCCACCCTCGAGATCCTGAACGCGAACGACAACCGGCTAGCCAGCCTGCCGGACGCTCTCCCGAGCGGGCTTACCTCGCTTGCGGTTGGCGGCAATCAGTTGACCGATCTGCCCGAGTCGCTCCCGTCGCGGCTCGTTGAACTCAATGTCAGCAGCAATCTATTGGCCAGCCTTCCCGACCTACTTCCGAGCACGCTCCAATCGCTCAACGCCAGTGGTAACCGGCTGACCAGCCTGCCTGAAGGTCTGCTAGATGCTCTCGTGCCGATGAATAGCCTCAACTACCCGCATCTGCAGAGCCCCGAGTTCGGGGATAACCCGCTGCCGGACGACATTCTCGCTCATCTGGCGGCGGCCGAAGCGCCACCACCGCAGCTTGCGCAGCAATCCCTGCATGAGGCTGCGGCACACTGGCTCGCAGACGACCCGGCCACGCTGGCCGAATGGCAGAACTTTGCCGATGAGCCTGGCGCCCAGGACTACGCACAGTTCCTGGAAAGGCTACGTGGCACTGTGAACTACGGCAATGACGCGTTTCGGCAGGCCGTGGCCAATGATCTGCGGCAGGCGGCTGCCAATGCGGATTTGCGCGAGCAGTTCTTTGCACAGGCTTCCGAGGCTAACACCAGCTGCGAGGATCGTGTTACGTTGCACTGGAACGGTATGCAGACGGCGCGCATCAACGCTGAGGTCAAGGATGGGCTATATGACAACCGGCTTGGCGAACTGATCCAGTGCGGTCGTCTCGCGTTTCGCCTGGAGGCGCTGGACGAGATCGCGCGCGACAGGGTCAACTTGCTCGCTAGCGTCAACCCGAACGTAGACGACGTCGAGGTCTACTTGGCCTATCAACATCGGCTGCGCGAGCCGCTCGAGCTCAGTCACATCGCTCCTGACATGCGCTTCTTGGCGGTCGCTGACGTAAGCGAGGATGATGCGACGGACGCGCTGGATCTGGTCCGGAGGCGCGAAGCAAGCGAGTTCATCGACTATATGGCAAGCCGCTGGCAGCCCTGGGACACGGTGCTGGAGCGCATCGCTTCGGACGAACATGCCGCGATGCAAGACCGGGTGCTCGAAGCCATGGGCGAGGAGTTTCAAAGCCGCCTCGGCCAGCGACTGGCCGAGCATGGTCTGCTGGGCGACGCGGATGCCGAGCGGGTGCTCGGAGCGCAAGTCCGAAACGAGATCGCTGGCGAGATCAAACGCGAGGTCATGGACCGTGTGCTGGCAGAGCATGGCCTCGAACTATGACGCTCCCGAACCGCTGCAGAGATGTTTATCATTGCTCTGCGGCGGCACGTAAAGATCGATCGTGAAGCCTCGTCCATCGCTGCCAACGTGCTTTTGCACCTTGGAAAGTGCGCTGCCGTCGGTCTGAGCTTTTCGTTTTTGCCGAGCGACGAAATCCCGCGCGCGAGGCGAGGGAGGGCGTAGGGCCGAAAGCCGCTATGGGACGAGAGCTCCATCGGTCGAAAAGTTGTTGAGAGACCAAGTCGCACAGCGGTGAAATCATCAGTTCCGGAGGCGCTGCCCAGCCAACGGGCTCAGGTTGACGAGGCAGCTAACCGTTCGGCAGGTCTATTTGACTTCGGGCGCCTCCCGCCTGCTCCATCTTGGCAAGCAAGTTGTGCAGTTCAAGCATGCACCGCGTCGGCAGCTTACGATGGACAAGCCGTCCTGCAGGTGAGGTCGTGCGCGCGCTCCAGTGGGGCAGTCTCGAGATTGCACGGGAAGCCTTGCGGTTCTCAGTCAAAACAGCGTCAAGGAAAAGACATTGTCCGTCATCAATGAGCGCCTGCAATAGGACAAGCTCAGCGCCAAAGTTGATGACACGGACGACAAGATACTCGTCACGTATTATCTGTCGGAGACGGGTAGAGGCTATGTGAATCCCGCCGTGATGTTTGAATTCGGCGCACGATCGACAGGCGATCCATTGTTATATCCGTCGACCAACTCGCTGCCGGCGAAGAGGTTCGGCAAAACCGGAGCGACCCCGTCCTGTCGTCAGGCGGGTGATGCGAAGGCGCTGTTGCGTGCAGCAATATCCTGATCTCGTCAGCTTTTGGAAAGCTTGCAGCTACAACAATCAGAGAATCTGACCCTTGCTGAACGAACTGCTGCCTGGCCGTAATCCAGGAAGTGCGGATTGCTGCAGGGCCTATGCAAACATGAGGAGAGCAGGATGGATCCGGTTGACCCATTCTTCGATTCAGGAGCCTGGATGCGCGAATACGCCGCCCTTCAGGGGCGGACTGGGCAGCGAGCGGGTAGCCCAAGCGAGCAGGCTGACTTTGAAGGGCGGCTGCAGGACTTGAACCTCGATCCGATTGATCATAGGAATTCAACTTCGCCTGATCGGTCTCCCGCAGCAGGTGGTCGAGCAGTGCGGAGGGACGATTTTGGCGGTTCGATGCGGACGCCGCCGCGTTCCAGTTCTAGGGAGAGCGCGCTAGGCGGCACGCGCAGGAGCGTAGACATTCCGAGCTTTCAGCTTCCCGCTTCGGCGCAACCGCAGTCTAGTTTGCGAGATGATCTGTTCAGCAGCGCACGCTACAGCTTTCCGGAGGCTGAGTCTGCCGCGTCGGCCAAGAGTGGAAAAAGCCGCGGAATATGGTCACGCTTCAAGTCGGGACTTGGCAAGGCCCTTGGCGGGAGCAGCGCAAAGTCGTCGCGCGACGCGGGGCAATCTAACGTTATTTCGACGAACCTACGAATTGATCACGCCAGGCAGCCAGGCCGGACGCGTGGGGTCTCCCGGGCCGATGAGGAGCTCATCGAGGATTTCCGAAACAAGGCGGCGGGTAATCTCAGCGACGGTACGATCAAGAACGCGGCAGCCGATTTACGCCATTTGAGCGCGCGCCTAAGCGACGCCGGCAGGCCCTCGATTGCCGATCGAATTCGCCGCGAACTGGAGAATGCGCAGCTGGAAAATCCCGATGTGGAAAACCACCAGCTGGAAGCTGAGCTCGATGAGGACGTAGACACTTACGCAAAGGACCGCGGCAGGCGCATCAAGGCGGCCCTAAAGAAGCTTCGTGAAGTCGGTGCCGGAAACGCATTGGCAGCCGATGTCCGCCGGCTGGCCCCTCGTGCTGAGGACGCAAGCTTCATCCGCATGTGGGCGGCGGCGGAAAAGGCAACCGGCAGGATCGATCCCAAGACGATCGATAGGCAAACTCGCCGCATGTTCAGACTAAGTGAGTGGCTGCAGACGCACGACAGACCGCCGATCGCCGGCCGACTTTCTACCCCTGGACTCGTCCAAGACGTCGAGGAATACAAGCAAGAAACCAAAGACGGCAAGATCAACGCTGATCTGGTCAGGCTTGGGCTCTACCAGCAAATCCTCGAGGCGAACAGGGCATTGGGATTGCCGCCTTCTGAGTACGCAGGTCAGCCTTCTGAGGTGGCTGCTCCACAGGCCCACTCGCCACAGGAATTTCCTGCAACGCCTGCCACGCCGAGCGCGGGGGCTTGGCAGTGGCTTGGAGAGCAAATGCACGGGCCCGGTTCATCGATGCCGGTGCCGCACAGCGGTTGGCAGACCAGCTCATCTCAACCGCTTCCCGCAACGCCTGCGACGCCGAGTGCTGGAGCCTGGGATTGGCTTGGTGAGCAGATCCATGGGCCCGCCTCACCAATGCCTGCGCCGCACTGGGCCGCGCAGGCTCATCCGCCATTCGAGCTTCCTGCCACTCCGGCCACCCCAAGCCAGGGAGCTTGGGCCTGGCTTGGGCAGCAGGTGCAAGAACCTGCATCGCCGTCGTCCGTGAGGCCTCGATCGTCCAACATCTACGGCGGTCTCGAATCCTTCGTTGATCTGGATCCGCCCACACCGCATGATTTGCGCGACGATGCGCGCTCTGCGCCACCTGAATTTGCAGCAGCTTCGTCGTTCGCGGGCCCACCGGGGGCGACTCCGGAGCTGCGGGACATCGGAGCGATCGTTGGGGTGAATTGGCGCCACGGCTCCCAGGCCGCCTCAGAGGTGTTGATCGATGCGTTGGGCAACATCAATCTGCTGCCAAACCAGTTCGGGCCAAGCCAATTTGCGATTAATGGGGAGCGCTATTCGGCGACATTTGGACCGGGCGGTCGCAGGGATATTCACCTGATCCATCACCCGCGCATTGGCGGGATGAACGAAGCCGGGCCATCCCGGCCGCTACACCACCCAGCGCCAATCGTAAGCGCAAGACGACCCGGGGAAGGTGTGGTTGATCTTGGCCATCTGATCCGGGGCGGCTGGGAGCACAGAGAGCGGTTCCTGCCGCCTTACCTCGTCCGCGTTCTGGAAGGCGAGCGTATCATGCCCGCGCCGGGGCGGCCGAGCTATTTCGAGATCCGAGGAATGCCTTATAGGGGCGAGTTGGTGGAAAACGAAGGACGCCAGCGCGTTCGCATCTATCCCGAACCTCGGTGAAGAAACGGTTGGCTGCAATTCCAAATGCTGTCAGGCAGCGCGCGCGAGGCATTCCATCACGCGGACGCTTCATCGATGCAGATTGCAGAGGTGGCGTGCGTACACGCCTGATTTCAACGGCGATGTTGGCTCTGTTAGCTTCCCAAGCGGCCACCTCGCAGCTCGTCGGTACATCGTCCTCTCCGACGTCAGAGCGCCGGATCGGTCCATCTACTTTTGCGGAGCTCTGATTAGAGGAGTTGATTTTGCGGCTCGTTTTAACTGCTGCTCAAACCCTATTGACCCGCAGGCATGTTGCCGCATTGTTGTGTCTCCGGCTTTCCGGGAGTCAGGCCACCCGGTCGAGCCGCTTCTTCGCGCGCCTCAAGGTCGAGCCGGGCGTCCTGGTGAATCTTGTCGCAAGGCGGTGATGTGCCTTGCACGAAAGCGACGTCCCACCCTTCCTAATTCTCCTCTGGTTATTCATCATCAAGCAGTCGCCGAATCTCCTCTGGAGAAGACTGCTCGAGCTCGAAGGTAAATTCGTCGGGATCAATGGAGACAGGAGGAGCGAGGTGATCATCCCGTAGTCCGTGAAGCGCGTCGTGCAGGTCCTTTTCCAGTTGCCGCAGCTCCCCTGGAGAAACGGAAACTGGCGAGCCGCTGGGTTGATCATCGAGATGATCCAGTACTCGCCGAAGATCTGCCTGAGGGAGCTGCTCTAAATCGGATGCGACTTGCTCCTGGACGAAAGCCGAGGTGGCGGGTTGATCATCTCGTCCCTCGGTAAGCTCCTCCTGCGCATCTTCATCCTCGAGCAGTCGCCGAAACTCCGCTGGTGAGAACTGCTCTGGATCAATGATAAACTCTACTGGGTCAAAGGAAAACGAGGGAGCAGGGGGATTCTCCGATTGCCGCTGGAGCTCGTTGGCCAATTCCGTTTCCAGTTGCTGAAGCTCCTCTGAAGGCAGGGAAGCTAGCAAGGGGATAGCTTGGTCATCGAGATGGTCCTGCAGGCGCCGAAGCTGCTCCTGAGGAAGCTGCTCTGGCTCGACCGCGACCGCCCCTTCGAGGAGAGCCGACGGGACAGCTTGATTGTCGTGTCCCTCCTGATGCTCCACTTGCCGATTAGCTTCGTACGACGTGCGGTGCTGCGCAGCGGCGATGTCGATGCGTGTCGGTTCTGTCAGTAAGGCGCCTTCGGGATTGATGAGCGCCGGGTTCTGAACGGAAGGATTGAGCTTAGCGCGCGTACGCCCTGGACGCACGATGGGCGCGACGGTTCCCGTCGACCGAAAGGTCCGCAGATGCTCTAATGCTCTAGCGAGTCTATCGCTATTAGAGGCACCGCTGAACTCGCGCATGTCACTGCCATCGTTCAGCGATTTGCCGTCTAACCGAGCAACAATGCTTGGTTTGTTATTTGCGAAGAGCCAACGACTATAGCCAATAAGAAAACCTGCATGCTGCTTCGCCGTAACGGCAGCCGTCCCGCCCTCAAAAAGCGCCTCCTCAAGCCTGAAGATATCGGCAGCATCCTCGGGATAAAGAGGCCGTCTGTCCCACTGTCCCCGGATTATGACGCCCGTTGAAGCGACCGGCATTGCTCCGCCACTTCCTGTCGAAGCGGCGCTTGCGTTCGGTTTCCTATATACCTGAACTTCTTCCAGATCGTTCAGCGTCCTCTTTCTTTTCGATGCTCTCGATTGAACTGTGTCAGGTTCATGATTGATGGGGACATCCTCGCTTGCCAGGAGATTGCTTCTGGCACGTGGATCCATCGCTTCGTCCGGGGATTGCTGGCCATCGCTAGATGTGTCTTTCGCCGAGGGGAGCGCGCGCGGTCGCCCGCGAGAAACCGAATGACCGGAATCATGAGACGCACGAAGCACGCTTACGCCTGTCTTCATGAGGGCGTCTTTCGGAAAGTAAGTATCTAGGTGAATAACCAGGGACTGGTGGTCCCTTAGGTCAGTCGTTTGGCCACGGCGGCGGAGATCATTCGCCAGTCGAAAAAGTGCGTGAGTATAAAGCTTGACCGTGTTCGGTTGTAGACCCTTCTGAGCCCTATATTGAGCAATCGCCCTGTCGATAAGGTCGCGGTCTTCGGCAGCTAGATGGGGATAGGAGCCACCAGCGCCGACGGACGCAGGTTCGGACTGCCTTGTCTCAGCCAAGTGCTGCTCAAAGCCTTCTTGTCCGGCTTGGCTCGTTTGCAGCTCTTGCGAGACGTCGTGCTGCACCTGCGGCCAAGCTGGCACGTTAGACGGATCAAAATCTTGCGGGTCCACGCTAACCTCTCGTCCAGGATCACCTGAACAGGTCTGCCTAGTCGGTCAAGCTTTCGAGAACCTGACGTGGTTAAGGTTCCGTACTTGAGGTTATTGGTGTTGGCCAATCCCGCAAATGACGGCGTTCGGTATCAGCCTCTTCTCGACGATCCGTCGACCGTCCCTACAGACCTAACGCCCTCCATTTTGCGCAATCACTTACAGGTGGCGTCCCTTTACATCGGATGTCACCGGCTCATCAAACTCAGATGCAGGACCGATCCTGCAAGCAGATCGCAGAGTTCCGGTTCCCGGGGGCACGCGAAGGTGGCAGCAGAACGCCGCTTGCCATAATCAGAAGAAAACCAGCGTAGACACCAGCAGATTGAGGGCGTGCTCGGTGTGAAGCGTATGTGTGACGCTTGTCGGGTTGTGGATGTATGACAGTCCGGCGCTTGCATAGATGCCCGGGGCAAGATGGGCAGTATATGTGCCCGTGATCGCCAGGGTATCGCGATGCGCAAGTTGGCCCTTAGCCAGGGCAGCATCCACGGCGAATTTGCTCCAGGTCGTGTTGCTGGCGACAAGAGCAACCAGATCCTTGGGGCGACTATCAAACGGCCCTTTCGTATAAAGACGAAGCTCGTAATACTGGCTGATCCTGTTGAGGTCAGGCGGAGCTGCCATGAAAGAGAATCCGCCATAGAGTCCGCGAGACGGCGACCCAGTGGCATCAGTTTGCCAAAATTGCCGGTCCGCAGCGATGTACTGGAAATTGTTGCCGCTTACTCGCTGTTGATCCGGGTCCGCCAAATTCTTGTAGCGGCTGGTGTTGAAACCAGCGCCGGCCCGCAGCCATGTGTCGGGCGATCCAGGAGCGGCCTTGCTCCTGTAGCCGATTTCATCGATGAGAAGCGTGCCCGCATTGGCCGTGCTCCAGTTCAAGCCGGCGGGATTCTCCCTTATCTCGGCATAGGGACCATCCGGACTGATTGAGCGCTGAAGTGAGAACTTGTTGTAGAAGCGATCATCAAAATTGTACTTCAGGTTGACCGCCGGCGTGGGCGCAGCATTGGTGCTCACCCCTGCCTGGATTAAGGCGAACATGTTCGATCCGGTCATCCCTCCGAACAATGTGCCGGCAAACTCATTTTGGTTTCTCAGGTAACCAAGTTTGAGTTCGAGTTTCCTGTCGAGCAAAGTCTGGTAGTAGGCGAGCGTGTTGAACCCCACTCTGTCAGGCCCCGGGCGGTCCCACGTCCAGTATTGCTGCTCGGCTCCGACGACAATCTGGCCATCGGGAATGCCAAATCGGCTGAGATCGTAAGTGACAATCAAGAAGTTCGCCGAAGCGAAGGTCGGGTTCTGGCCCATGTAAAGCTGGTTTGCGATTGGGCTTCTCGCTGCATTCGGCAGCTGATTATCTACAAACATGTTGTGTGTCCAGCCGATATAGCCAATGCCGACATCTGCCAGCGCGGACCGAACGCCGCCGTCCTCCTGATCAATCGTATCTGCAGGACCAGGAATGGCGAGCCACAACCCTTTTTCACGCAGATTGTCGTACCTGGCGAAGGGATCGATGGGCTTTTGCGTTCGCGTCTGAGCAAATCTATCAACACTGCTGCGCTTTTCGCCAGACGTATTGGCACGTGCCGCAGACCACGGGCGCCGAGGCCGGATTGCACGCATCATCCCGGTCCGCAACTTTATCGCCGGACCGGAAGCTTGTCTGCCTTCGCCGGCTTGACCTACAGTGTCGTTTCCGGGATCGAACTCGTCACCGGTTTGTGCCCGCGCGGCGTTGCCGAACAGGCAAGCCGCGAGCGAAACTGCGATAGCCCGTCTCCATCGTTTGCCGATTGGCCGAAACGTGAAAACAGATGCCAAGGCGGCCGAAGATGCTCGAAGCGACGTCGCCGCAAGAAACCAATCACGCATAGCGTACTTCAGGTCCGTGTCAGCCAGTCATGATCGGAAAGAACTGTCGCCTGATTGGCCGAGAGTGGCATCCCAACATTTTCGTTCCCGAGGAGGCAGCAGATGATCCGCTCTACAAATAACTTGCGCATCAGGCCGGAGCGCCGAAAGAGAGCGGTGCGCGCTGGCGCGGCAAGAGGTTGAGGACGCGTGCCTTTACCCTCGCCCTCACTCTATGAACACAGCCAGGCTGCTCGCCCTGGGACAGAGCAGGCTGGTGTTGGCGGGTACCTTGCGGGAAGATCCCTTTACTGACGAAGTGGCAAGCACCAGGAAGCAAATCTCGTGGTGCACGAGGCACGGGTTCACGGAGTTTGGTGATGCGCCAGACAATCGACTGGATCCGCGACCAGCCGCCTCTGGAATGCTGCGCTCGCAGATCGCACGACGATGCCCATCATGGTCGTCATAGGTGAACGGACGAGACAGCCTTCGAGCCGCTTTGGTTGAGGCGGGCGAGCAGCTGGCGCCGTAAGAGCCGTTGGGACGGCCGAATCTGTCTTGCATAGCGGGTCCTTCCCGTGTGCGGCTTTCGTTGGTCCCGCTTGGCATGCGCCCGTGATCTCAATCAACCTGCTGAGATTGGTAGTTGATCGTGCGCAATGGTTGCCCTTCCTATGAGGAATTGAGGTTCAGCCGACGCGCTTAAACGGCGCGTCTTGAGTGAAGCGGCAGGTCCTTCAAGGCGCGCAGGAAGCAAATGGGCAAGCGATCGAGGAGGACCGCGAACATGACATTATCGGCAGTCGGGACCTCTGGAGCGCGCGAACACCGCAAGCCCTCGGATCGGCGAAGCAAACCGGTCGAAAGAGGAATGCTGGACGAGGCGCGATGGTGATGATTGACGATGCGGTTGCTTCGGATTTGCGACCGCTCTTGCGAGGGCCGTCGCGGGGCATTTTCTGTGCCTTGGTGGTTCTCCTGTCCTCGTGGGCTCCAGTGCTGCTGGCGCCTGGCTTTGGGCTGACCTCTGGGAATTTGTCGGGACGCCGGAAACTCACCAAGTCGCTTCAATCATGAGGTCGTCACTGGATGCCAGAGCTTCCCTATCCGTCGCCTGCTAATAGGGGGCGCGGTCGAGGTAAGCGTCGAACGCGGCAGCAACAGCGCGAATGACAAAACGGTGCTCTGGTTTGACTCGGACGAAACCCTCTTCGATGTCCAGTATCCCGTCTTCGGCAAGCATTCCCAGACGGTCAGCTGAATCGACAAAGGGCATCGGAGCAAATCCGTGGGCGGCGCAGATTGCCGGCACGTCGGCCTGCAAATCGCACATCAGCCGCTCGATGATTGCAGCCCGAAGGCGATCCTCGGCGGTGAGGCAGTGGCCCTTTGAGGTTGCCAGATGGCCAGCGCTAATCTGTCGGCTATAGGAACCGGTTGCCGTCTCGTTCTGCACGTAACCATCGCGCAGACGGCCGATGGCTGACGGACCAAAGCCGATCACTGTGTTACACGTATCGGCCGAATAGCCCAGCGAGTTGCGGCGCAGCCGGCCGGTTTTCTGCGAGTGCGCGAGCTCGTCGTCCGGGAGGGCAAAATGGTCGAGCCCGATTTGGCGATATCCGGCGGACACCAGCGTATCTGCCATGGCTGCAGCTTGCTCGGCGCGTGCAACATTGTCGGGCAGCGCCGTCTCGTCGATCTGGCGCTGACGTTTCATGTAGGAGGGAACATGGGCATAGCCGAACACCGCAAGGCGGTCGGGCCGCATGGTCAAAGCCGTCTGCGCTGAGTTCACGCAGGATTGCACGGTCTGATGCGGCAATCCGAAGAGCAGGTCGAAATTGATACGGCTTATTCCATGTTGGCGAAGGCGTTCGACCGCAAAAGCGACCTGCGCTTCGCTTTGGAGACGGTTGACCGCCCTTTGAACTACGGGATCGAAGCTTTGCACGCCGATGCTCGCGCGGCTGACGCCTGCTAATCCCAAGGTTTCCGCCATCTCGGCCGTGAACGCGCGGGGGTCGATCTCGACGGCGAGCGCGGTCGATTTGCTGAACGCGAAGCAGCGGCGCAAGAGCTCCATCAGAGCCAAGAAATCGGCCGGTGGGATAGTAGTCGGCGTGCCGCCGCCGAAATGCAGGTCGCTCACCGGAAGACCGTGAGGCGTTTGCTCTGTGACCAGACGAATTTCCTCACGTACCGCCAGCAGGTAATTGCGAATCGGCCGCTCGCTGTGAGTGAGGCTTGTTGGGAAGCCGCAATACCAGCAGATCGACCGGCAGAACGGAACGTGAAGGTAGAGCGATACGGATTCGTCAGGCGGCAGCCGCCGCAACCACGCCTCACAGGTCGTGGCGCCGACCGCAGCAGAGAAATCCGGTACCGTTGGGTAGATGGTGTACCAGGGCAGGCGAGCATCACAATACTTGTTCAGGAGTGAGGTCTGCAACGCTTACCTTTCCGCGCTGATACGCTATGAGGCTGACGGATATCCTCTGCTCTGTCTTTGCGTTAAGTCAAAAGGCACTGCCTTGATCCTGAAGCTCGAGACCCTTCTTCGATGTAGCTGCCAGGACAGCCTGCGAACTGGGAGCGGAGAGAAAGTCAGGCGCTAGCCATCATTTGCACCCGGTAAGAGAACAAATGTCTCACATGAGCTCGGCCGCCCGGGCTCGATCCGCCCAATCATTGTGCGCAGGAACAATGATTCATCGGAGCGCACATTGCGTCTGCATTCTCCAACGCGGGGGCTTTTGCGACAAAGACAGGATCCAAGGCGTTGCCGGCGGCGAACCAGTCGGCCTCAGCCTTTCAAGGTGTTTTCGGTGGAAAAGCTGATGTGGATGCCCCAGGCGTTCGATCGAGTCAGGAAATCACGCTAAATCCGATTGGTAGTCCGCGCCACGCTGGGCCGGCAGCACAGGGCCAATCGGCCAGGAGGGCTCATGAACCTGAAAGCACCCGCGGCGGGCGCCGCGCATCAGCCTATTCTCCATTGCCCGAACTGCAATCATGAGATTCACCTCACCCAATCTCTTGCTGCTCCCCTGATCGAGGAAACTCGCCGACGTTTTCAGCGACAGTTGGCGGACAAGGATGCCGAGGTTGCCCGCAAGGCCGAGGCCTTGCGCCATGAGCAGGAGCAACTGGCGAGGCAACGCGAACAGATCGAGGATCAAGTGACCGCGCGCCTGGCGGCCGAGCGCACCGAACTCGTCGCCATGGAAGCGAAGAAGGCTCGGCAGGCCGCGGCGGCCGAGCTGCTGGCAAAAGCTGCCGAAGCAGCCGAGCTTCGTCAAAGCCTGGAGGCCAACAATGCCAAACTTGCTGAGGCGCAGCAGGCTCAGGCCGAACTGATCCGCAGGCAACGTGCCCTTGACGAAGAGAAACGTGAACTCGATCTGACCATCGAAAAAGCGCGTGCAGGCCTCAATCGCAGATATCCGGGCCAAAGCCAGGCAGGAAGCCGACGAAGCCGCCCGCTTTCGGGTGCTCGAGAAGGATCAAACGATCGAATCCATGGCGCGGACGATCGAAGAGTTGAAGCGCAAGGCTGAGCAGGGCTCGCAGCAATCCCAGGGCGAAGTGCTTGAGCTCGAGCTCGAAGAGCTGCTTCGCAGCCGTTTTCCCACTGATACAATCGAGCCGATCGGCAAGGGAGAGCTGGGTGCGGACGTCGTCCAGCAGGTCAACGGTTCAATCGGTCATCCTGCGGGCCTCATCCTTTGGGAATCCAAGCGTACGAAGGCATGGAGCGACGGCTGGCTCGGGAAACTGCGCGACGACCAAAGGCGGTGTGGCGCAGATGTGGCCCTCATCATTTCACAGGCGCTGCCGAAGCACGTCGAATTTTTCGATCTGATCGACGGAATATGGGTTGCTCATCCCCGCTGTGCTGTTGCGGTCGCGATCGCGCTCCGTCAGGGGCTGATTGATTTGAGCAGCTCGCGCCTGGTGCAGCAAGGCCAGCAAACCAAAATGGAGCAGGTGTACCGGTATCTGACCGGCACCAGGTTCCGCCAGCGGGTAGAAGCTGTCGTTGAAAAATTCAACGACATGCGAGAAGATCTCGACAAGGAGCGCAAGTTCATGGGCCGACAATGGGCCAAGCGCGAGACGCAGATCCTCTCTGTCATCGAATCTACCGTTGGCATGGTCGGTGACCTTCAGGCGATCGCCGGCAAGGCGATGCCGGAAATCCCGAGCCTCGATGCACCGCTGCTGGAATGCTTGGCCCAATCGGAGCGCAAAGCGTCATAATCAAATGCGACGCACAGTTGAGCTTCTTTCGGCTTCGATTTCATACACCCTGTGCGAACCGACAGGTGGGCATGCTACCGTTCGGCTCGCGCCTTGCACTTCTCCCTCGCGCAATAGCCCCTTTGCCGCACGCTTGCACGTAATGGTGAGAAAGCGCCGGCGGGTCTCGGCGTCGATGTTGTTTTTCTTACGGTAGAAGGGCTCGTCGAGGAGCGCTAGTCGGCGCTTGTATTGAAGCTACACAATCTGCCGCATCGTTGTCAGTCGCGCCTTTTCAAACCTGCGCAGACGGGATTTGAGCCCATTTGCATTCAGCGGCTTGGACGGGAAACGCTTTGGGACGCGATGTCGTGTTCCGATTTGCGTTCCGGGCTGCCTAGGTTGTGCAGGATAAAATGGTATAGGCGAACGAGGGTAGGGACAGTATTTAGCGCGGCGCCTCCGGATGCAACGAGCGGAATGCTCTTCAAGCTGGGATTGTCAGACAAGGAGTCTCGGTTGATGAAACGCAGGGTGCGAGATCGTACAACGTGACGCAACGTGAGTTTCAATAGCCATCGAACCGGCGTGAAAAACATTTTTGCATTCCACGTCATAAGGATGGATCAGCCTCAATTCCGCCACGCCGCTTGTCTCATTGCGCAAAGCGTCGTCACGGATGTACTGATGATGCTGGGGCTGCCCCGGCGCACTTCAAACCCCGGCAGGTGCGTCGGGGCGCTTTAATTCGGCCGCGCCATTGGGAGCGCTGCGAGTTCACCAATTCCCAAACAGGCCGCAGGCTGTGCCGGAATCGCAACGCGCGGGCATTGTCAGCTTCTGCACTCCCTGGCACGTCCAAGTCAGACGATACGCGTCTGTTCTGCTTCAGGGGCTCGGATCGTTCGTTTTGGAATCTTTGCGATTGATGAGCCTCGGTGGTGCTCGATGACCGCAACGACAGCTGCAGCAAAATCAGATCCAGCGGCATTTAGGTGCGAACCAACTGCACGCCGGCAATGAGCAGAACCGCCACGAGGATGAACCTAATAGCTGCCTGGCTCAGACATTTCAGGCCGATAACCGTTCCTGCGACGGCTCCTCCCAGTGCGGCGATTGCGTAAATGGCCGAATCCGAACACGGAAACTGGCCGGTGAAAAGAACTCCAACGAAGCCCACTGTGGAATTCGCTAGGATGAACGGAGGCGACAGCAGGGTGACTTGCCTGGCTGACGCCCAGTTCAGTGTCATGAGCGCGGGCGCGAGGAATACTCCTCCGCCCACGCCGGTCAGACCCGAAACAAACCCGATGACCGCTCCAATGCCCACGCTTCCCCAGAGCGGAGTTTCGAAAATACGATGGGCAACGCGGCCGCGCCGCAGGATCATCACAGCGCTCGCCAAAAGGAGGACAAGACCGGTCAACGTCCTGTAAACGTGCTCCCCGAGCACCAGCAAGCTGCCGGCAAGTGCTGCCGGCATTGATGACAGTAGAAGCGGCCGGAGCGCTATCCAGTCGATGACTTTATTGCGGTTTAAGAACCACGTGGAATAACTCGCGACAACAATGTTGAGGCCAAGCGCCGTCGGGCGCATCTCTGTGGACGGCAAGCTAGAAAACGCCATAAGCGCTAGGAACGCGGTTCCACCGGCTTGGCCAACCATTGCATAGAGCAGTGAGATAATCGCGAAGAACAGAGAAAGCATACGTCACCAGCCCTGCGAAAAGTTCTTCGCTTGCCTTGCACTAACTGCACGCAGTCCCAATTGTCTTTCCGCGAGGGAAGAAGTCCAAGCGAGCGCTCAATCGGATGCCGCGCGGCCGCACGCCGCAGTTGGCACCAGGTTCCCACACGATTGCCATTTGTGGATCGGCTTCTTCAATTGTCAGCATTGGTACTTGACCAAGATGTGAAAGTGGTGCCAGCACCCGGCTGTTTGAAAGGCGCTTGGGAGCCGCCGCGCCGAGCAGCACTCTTTCCAGGCCGTGGGAGCCTAGCGCAAGTGGCGCTGTCGCGTTTCCTCCAGTTGTCGCCATTGCTTCAAGCCCTCGTGCGCCGAAACCGGGCTCTTGCCTTGAATCCCTGGTATCGAGGATTGAATCTTGCGAGGCCGCCAGTTGGTACGGCACTTGCTGATCCGCGCCCAGGTCCTCTCCCTTATGGAGATGCGCATGCAAGGTGTCCTCTGCGGCCGGCAGGTGTCGTTTCTGCACGCATCTCCCATTGCGCACCTGGCGCGCGGATCATCTGTGCCTTCAATTCAGGTGCGCTGGACCTCTTCAACGCGCCTGATCAGGCGCCGGGCCGTTATATCACGCGGTCACCTGCTGGTGCGGCTCTTCCGCGTTGCTCGCAGGCCGCATTCCCGACGCCGTCGAAGGACGGAGGATGAGCGAAGAATCCGCGACAGCAATTCGCAGGATGGGGAAGAAAAAATGACCTTCCTGTCGGCAGGAAGCAGAAGGCCGATGTCAGAACTGCGAAGATCGAGTCCGGCACCGCCAAGTTGGCCAACGTGCTCCATCCCGCTTGAATCGCGAAGGTCAACGTTCAGGGTATCATCGCGCTCAACCTTGAGGCGAAGCCAGGCGTCTTTCGGGAAGGACAGTCGCTCCTTACCATTTAATCTGAGTAGAGCCGATCTTATCATTCAGGGCTGCTTTGGCCGCACTATTTAAGGCAGCATCGAGGGCACAGACCATCAGACGAACGACAATGCGGTGATCGCCTGCTTGGCCAGCGCGTCATCGGCGAGCAGGACTGATCGGACGGAATTTGACGGCGCTTCGGTTGCGGCGTGCCGTCGGGTGTCCGACGAGGATAGCAGCTGGATCCCGGCGTTTGACGGAACAATTGTCGCGCCGCAGTTGGCGGAAGACGAAAAATTCGGGAATGGCGTCTGACGCAGCGCGCGCTCCGGACTTCACGAAGAGCAAACCTGAGAGTTCAGCTCATGGAATGGAATTTGGCTCGGCCTGAAACAAATGCAATCGAACGCAGCGATGGCGAGCCGGATCGGCGTGCCGAAGCGCCCATCGTGGATCTCTTTAGCTTCACCGAATGCGCAAACCAGACGCATTCGCTGAGAGCGTTGTTCGATCTTCTTGTAAACCGTGCCACCGAGGAAGGATTCAGTGAAGTTGCTTACGGAGCCCTCAACTTCGTAGAGCCGCTTCGGTTGGCTGAGTATCCACCGCCGACTGTCGCTGTGAATTGGCCGCCGGCCTGGTGCGATCGATACTTCAAACGCAAGTACCACACCATCGATCCGGTGGTCCGGCGGACGCCGATGCATTCGCGTCCGTTTCTGTGGGACCAACTCGCTGACCATTGTCAGCTTCAACCGGACGAGAGACGCGTATTGGATGAGGCTAGGGAGGCCGGGCTGAAGCATGGCATGAGCGTACCTCTATTTGGCCCGTTGGGCCAAGTATCTGTGGTGTCCTTCGCATCTCCGTCCGACGATGCTGATCCTCAGAATCGCATCGGTCATCTCAATGCCCTGGCTTCGCTCTTTCACAGCGCCTATGGCGAGATTGCTCGACCTTCTAATGGCGGCGGCGGGAAACAAATCGCATTGTCGCAACGGGAGATCAGTTGCATGCGGTGGGTGGCAGAGGGGAAATCGTCCTGGGAAATTGGGAAGATCCTAAAAATTAGCGAAAATACGGTCAATTTTCATATCAAGAATGCAATGCGAAAGCTGGGTGCGACCAGCCGGATCCAGGCGACCGCTATAGCCATTCGCCTCAATATTCTTTGAGATCCCATCCTCACGCCAGGAAGTGCCATTGACGCCAAGCCCTGGCAAGGCTCATGTCATTCGAACAGTGCTTCGTTGAGACAGGCGACGGGAAACTCACGTTGCGTGAGGTTCTGGAGTTTGACGACGCATGTCAAGCCGACTGGCTTGGTGCCCTCGGGTGTGCCTGCGGTCTGCTCTGCCAGCCAGTGATCTAAGCCTAGACGAGTTCGAGCCGGTTCCGCTGGCTGGTTGCGAGGCGGTAGGGCAGCATTTCGAGAAAGAACCCCGACCGTTAGTCGGGGCTCTCGATTTAACGCTTGCGCGCGTGGTGTTCGCTATTTCGCAAACGCTGGGCCGAACTTGTAGTTGAGCCGTGCCGTGACAAGATCGATGTCGTGGTGAACGCGATCGAAGCCAACGGCCGTGGGGAAGCTTACGTTGCTGCCCTGCATGAACAAGTGATTATACTCGAGGCCAGCCGACCAGTTCGGGGTCAGGCCGACTTCGGCGCCAGCGCCGAGCGCGCCACCCCAGCGAACATCGTTATTCCTGCCAAGCTCGGTGCCAGCAGCCACTGAGTTGACGTGATAGGTGTTGCTGGTCACCGCCGCACCGCCCTTGGCGTAAAGCAGCACGGCATTGAATGCGTAGCCGATGTGGCCGGTGAGCAATCCAAATGCATCTGTCTTGGTGCCAACGGTGTCCGCTGGGAAAGCGGTGCTGACATTGGAGCCGCTGAAGTCGGCCCAGTTGCCCTGACCTTCGATGCCGTACACCGTTCTGAAGATCTGCCAGCGATAGCCGATCTGGCCGCCGACGGTGCCGCCGGTCGAATTATGGCAGCCCTCGGAAGTGGCGCCGTTGAAATTCCAGCAATTGTGACTCGATCCCCAGCCGCCATTGAGACCGATATAGTAGCCGCTCCAGTCGTTGATCGGGGCTACCACCGGCAATGTGGGCGCCTTGATGTTGACAGGCTGCCCGGCGAGGTCAGCGCCGAATGTGGGAGTTGCAGCGCTGAGTGCGATGCTTGCGGTCAGAATCAGCAAATTCTTCATTCCAGTGTCATTCCTTTTGATGCCCCCGGCGCCGTGCGTCTTAACAACATGCTTGCGAATTGCTGTAACTGAGGCACAACATTCCTCCGCAAGAAATGGGTCGAAACGCACGGTGCGTCAGGTTGTGAGGCGCCTAACTTGCGACGCCTGGACGAAGATGCAGCGACATTGATAGGGCGCCTCGTGGCGCCTTTACCTGAAGGCGATGCGATCGTGATGGCACTGTGCGACGCAATGCTGCGAGCGCATTTGCTGAAGCACCGCCACAATCAGGTTCCTGGCGATATGTCCGGCTGCGCGTCGTTCAGCGGGTTTCGTCATGAGCCGCACAGATGAAGGCGTCCTTATCGGGATGGGATTTGAATTTATCTTGGGTCAGGAGTCGTGTGGCGACTTAAGATTGTGGTAACGTCGGAAATGACCCATCAGAGGCATTGATCGATCTAAATTCGGACATCCTGAAGATCCGGAGCGGTATCTGGCGAGCTGTAACTGCTCTTGCCGCGACAGGAAAGCCAATCGAGCCGGTGCGCCGCCAAGATCGTCTGCCGCAGAATGTTGGTCACCGCGCCGGATGAAGCCCGCATCGAAATTGCTGAGACGCATGCCAGGCCGCCAGATACGGTGCGCATTGTGTCACGTCGGGGCAACGCGTGCTTGTCCCGCCTTTCGTTGCCGGTGTGCTCCCGTTTCTATCCTACTGGTGTAGGGACCACGAGAGCTGCACGAGCAGCGCTCTCTGACGCAGTCGTCGGTGTAGAAGATGAGCAGTGAGAACTCAGCTCGACCACGACCTGACCCTTCGGAGTTGACGACACCGTCCCGTTCCTGCCGATAACAAGGGGGGCGGCCAGCTAGAGGAACGAACCACCTACTGTTTGCTCGGCGACGCCAGTTCCGCTCGTAAATTGCGTATCGCTTCGTTTGCCAGATGCAGGGTATTCCGTTCGCCGGTCCTGATCGAACACTCCAGTAATGCTCGCAAGCGGCGGTGAAGGAACGTCTTGAGATGATGCGCCAGAACTGGGTCCTTCTCGACAAAGCGCCACGCTTTTTCAAATGCGATACTTACGATAGCCTCTGGCGCTTGCACCTGGTCGGATATGACCTGATCCATCTCGAAACTCCTCGACTCCTAGCACAAGGTAAAAGATTCGTCCGAAGCGTACCGACGAGCTGCGGCCTGTCCTGACCGGCAAGAAGTCGGAGCCACAGCCAAAATGTGTGTCGAGCTGCCCGCGGCGCTACAGCGAACTTTATAATGCCGCTTGTTGAAGTCCGGATGACCGAGTGTTGAAGTGCCAGCGCGAGTCGAACGATTCTGAATTGTCTGAAGAGACCCTGCGTTGACATTTGCCTCTTTGCGCCCCGCATCTTGTTGCCCGGCGTTCGCCCTTCGCCGTTCGCCGGGCTCACGCTCCCAAGGGGCAGTCGAACTACAGCCGTCTTACGGAGCAGGCCGTTCGCTACCTTCCACTTTCAAGGCTAAGAAGTGTTCTGGGAGATGTCGTATGCGCTCTTTATGTCGCGTCCAGCTGTGTGGCTCATTCTCGACAATCCGTTCGTGTGCTTCCCGACATGCGTCAACAGCCTGGCCACATCCGCCGGTTCCTGCGCGCGGCACCACGTTTGCGATACGATTCTGCTCCGGATGGGTCGCACCAAAGAAACGGGACAAGCTATCGCGACAATTGCGTTGATCTGCCAGGAGCTCGTTCTGGCAACGAAATATCAGGTGGCCCGCAACTTTAGAACAATGCGGCCGCGATCAGGGAGCTAGCTTATGCTGCCAAGATCCGAATATCGGAAGGCGCGGTCAACCGTGCGGTGTCTCGCACGAATATCTCGGATCGTGCGCCCCCTATCTGCCTTGGAGTAAACTGCGACCGTGTAAGATGCCATGATCAAGCGTTTGAGGTGCAGTCCAGGGGAAATCGGATGGATGTCTCGCTCCTCGAAGCGAAATGATCAGCACGTGGAAACGGCTCACTCACGTAGCGGTGAGCCGCGGTCTTGAACCGGCCTTATCCGTGGGTAGGAGAGCACAGCCACGGTCAGCCCAGCGATGAAGCTCTCGCCGGGCGGCCGTCAATCGCAGAAGAGCAAAACGGCTCTCAGCCCGCCGCACGTGCCAGAATCAATCTGGCAATCCGCATCTGGTTGGCCGGAGTGCGCAGTGCAGGCGGTAAGGCGGCCACTGCCTGATCGAGAAGGCGCCCCAAGATTTGAAGCTCTTCTGGATTGTAGACGCCATGGTCCCGTCTCATTCGCGCTGCTCGCCCGCCGCCAGGATGGCCACCGGCGCTCGTATCGCCGAGCTGGCCGAGCTCCAGTTCCGCTGATATCATTTCGTTCGTGAGTGCGTTGAGCAGCTGGATTGCCTCGAGCTCGTTGCTTCCTTCGCGTACGAGAGTTGCCACGATATCGAGTTGTAGGTCGATGCGATCCTCAAGGTCCTGCATGCGTGAATTCGAAGGATCAAGTTCCACAGTGTTGCTCCAGACTAATTAAACGAGATTGACGTGTAGTTTTTGTGTGCGTTCCGGTTTGCGAGGCCGCCGATGCGGTGCGTGACCGAATTGCCGCTGGACAAGACACCTCGCGCATGTGCAACCGAAGAAAGGGACAGGCTGGTTTCGCAGAAAAACCCGAAGGAGGTCTGGTCGCTATAGAGCGCTGTGCGCTGCGTGGTAGAACGCTCGTCCTTGATTGAGCTATCGCGCCGGCGCACTCCAAGCTAGCGGACCTCGCAGGAACGCCGTTGGCATAGGTCGAGCCCATCAAACAGCGCGGAGCGGATGGGCGGCATGAGAACCCCGCGATCACAGCGCGTAAGTGGGCGGCTAGTGTTGTCGCATAGCCTTTCGCGTCGCCGAAATCGACGTCGATAGGCGCCACTGATACCAGCACGTCCCTTTTGTGTTTAAGGAGGTCAGATAGCTGAGGTCGCATAGCATGGGAATCGCGACATCGCGGAAGTAACGGGGCTGTCCACCTGGTCAGGCCGACAAGCCTTGCCGAGGCTGGCGCAAGAGGCAGTGCGCCTGCCTGGCTTCTATGCGACGCACGCATGCAACCCGGCCAATGCGCGTGCGAAGCGCCTAATCTTCGGGAACGCCTTTAGGATGACGAAATTGCTGTCGGCGACTTCGAATGAAGGCCATACTTTTCGGCGAGCCAGCCGGCTGAAGCTAGGCCGCTGGTGGCGCGGTTTCAAAGGTCGAGGGATATCGTTGGTGATGTTGGCGCGAAAGGCTTGAGCCGGCCTGCGACTTGGCAGAAAGCAAAGGGGGTCCATGATCACACGAGCTTCGTCAAAGATGCTTTCCGGAAATCGGTGAGCGACTATGGTGCATTTGGCTGAAATCCGTAAAATCGAAAGTTTTGATGGGATGCATCCAGTCCGCGGATAGCGCGCGCGACTATCCTTGACCTGCTCTGGACGACGCATAAGACAAGCCCGCATACGGGTTGAGCCGGTTTGTCATGCCAACGCTATTCAACCTGTCATGTCGCTGCCGACGACATCGGCTGCGCGGCCGGCAAAGTGATGCTTGAGGTCGCGCCTATATCCTTATCGGTTTGGGATCTCCCGTCGAGCAAGAAAGAACGCCTTGATCGTACGCCAATGGGCACGTACCGCATGCCAAGAAGGGGCCGGGCATCCCGAAGTAGCGAAGTTGAATAGACATTGTCAGCCAAAGCTATCGATGATTTCGGCTCTGATCGCGCTCGCGGTGTATAGTGAATTGTCGAGCGGAAGGTTCCCGAATGCAAGCTGGCAGAGTAGGTAGTTGGTACCTGCCTCTTCCATCTGGTTAAGAAGCTGCTGTCGGACGGAAGCTGGCGTTCCGACGACGCACAATTGGCTCTCCAGCGCTGCATCGAACGACAGCGGCAGGGTCGGCGGTGTCGGATTGGCGTTCAACTCGTAAAGGAACTTAAAGCTATCCAGCCATTGTCCATAAGCGGTTTCGGCAGCCGCATGAGCGTCTCCGTCAGATCTCGCAATCACGATCATACGAGCCAACCCTAGGAATGGCTCTCGATCGTCCGCGGCTGTGCAGCGCGCTCGACGGCAACGAAAAGCATCCGTAATGCTTCGGACAGCAGAGGCGGGGCCGACACACGCCAGATTTGCACCATTTGCCGCGGCCCATTCCGCCGATTCGGTCCGATTGCTGGCGATCCAGGTCGGTGGATAAGGGCGCTGATGAGGCCTCAAGGTTAAGGGTACACTGTTCAGCTCAAAATGGCTTCCTTGGTAGGATAACGTATCGCTCTTCAGCGCAACATTTAAGATTTCGCTGGCTTCCACATAGCGGCTTGGCGCCGCGCCTGCGCTGATGCCGAAATAGCCCCATTCGATCGGCTGGGAGCCGCGCCCGATACCGAGTTCGAGCCTGCCGCCGCTCAATTGATCAAGCATGCAGATCTCTTCGAACGCGCGCAATGGATGATAGAGATTGAGCAACAGAACGAGCGGACCAAAGCGAAGCCTCCGGGTGCGCTGCGCAAGACTTGCTAGAAACAGGTTCGGCGAGGGCCCTCTGCCATGAGGGGTGCAGTGGTGCTCCGCCAGGTGATAAGCATAAAAGCCCAGAGAATCACACGCCTCCGCCAGCTTGAGACGATCTTCATACTGTCGCGCAATGTCGCGGCCGTCGTCGTCCAAGTGGTCAAAGATTGCGCATGTCAGTCTTGAAGGAAGGCCGCTTTTCACTCGATCATCTCCGATTTCGGAATGGGAGTCCTGGTTGCTTTGTGCCTTCGGCGTCAAAGACGTGGTGTGCATCACTTGGCCGATCTGGCTATTCTGCGGGAGCTAACGCTCTGGGCTTGCGCCATGCAGCGTGGGCGTGAGAACCTGCATATTGGTTGCGACTACTTTGATAGGAGTTCGCGAAGTGCATCCACGCCAAGCATGTGCTCGACCAGAAGCTTCTTTAGCTTCGCGTTCTCCTCTTCCAGGGCGCTCAACCGCTTGGCGGCCGAAACGTCCATGCCGCCGAACTTGGCCTTCCAGTCGTAGATCGCCGCTTCAGAGATCTTGTGTCTGTGAGCTAGATCAGCCGGTTTCGCACCAGCCCCATGCTCGTTCAGTATCGCGATAATTTGCTCTTCTGTGAATCTCGGTCGTTTCATCTGTCCGTTCCGTTTTGCACAGCACTTGCACTCGAAGTGCAGGCAATATGCAATGCGACATCAGCTGTCGTCGGCGCCCTTACGAAGGTTGGCTCAAGACACGCAGTAGATATTCCAAGTTTCCGCGATGTCAGATGGAGCGTTCCATCCTTCTTGCCAAACGGATCGGCGGCTATGCCCGAAAGTAGAACAACGTCCAAGGACGCGCAGGCGATAGGAGAGCTGATCGAAGTCATGTCGATAATATTCTCAATGTTGTAACTCTGCCCGATTGTTGAGGCGCCATGCCCGAATTACCGACTGCCGGAATCAATGTGAGGTTGTTATCGGCAATTCGCTTCGCAACAAGCTGCGTCGCATCAAACTGGCCGGCGGTGGGATCGCGTTCGCACAGACCTTAAGTTTGACGTAAGTCGCTTGGGGATCGGTCGAGGCGCTGGCAGAATCGACAAGGGACGCGCTGGCGAAACAGCGATTGGATCGCAATCGCGTTTCGCGCAATGTGAGGTCGCTGGAGGTTGGGAAGTACAGTTGCATTTGTCAGCATGCGCGGCCGACAGAGAGATTGCCGCGGCGGTTTGGTTGTCATGGCTGCTGTCGCATGAGCGGCAACGGCCGGAACTCGCAGCATTGCCAATCAGACTGTTGCGGATGTTTGGCAGTGAAGCGTCGCAAGAACGGGCCCTTATCGGGATGCTATTTGTCTAACATCGGACGTAACTCCTCCTCTACGTCGACGTCTGGCAATTCTGCGAGCGCTGCAGCGAGGGCGACAAGCGCTCCGAAAGCCGCGAGCACAAGAGAGCTCGCGAGTATAACGGCAGCAAGGTCCCGATGTCGTTTCATCATCTGTGTCGGTAGCTGGGTTAAGGGAGAAGGGCTGTGGTCGCGTCGATCAATTCTGATCCAGCGCTTCAACATGCCCGTCGAGCCAGCGGTAAACCACAAAGCCTGGGCCTGCATTGTCTCCCTTGGTATCGAACCTGACCGGACCAACGGCTGTTTCGATCGGTCGTGAACGGAGTTCGGTTGCGACCCGCGCAGCATTGAGGGAACCGGCCCGCTTCACCGCCTCTGCCCACGCCTGCACTGCGGCATAGGCGTAAAGTGTGTAGCCTTCGGACGACAGCTCGGAAGCCTTGAGTTTGGCCACCGCGTCGGCCGCATTGGCATTCGTTGCCACGTCGGGCATAAAGGTAAATAGCGTACCGTTTCCCGCGCTGCTGGTGATGCCCCAGAATTCGGAGGTCATCAACGGGTCGTTGGCCATGACGGTAAGGCCGGCCTCTGCTTCTGATGCCTGACGGATGATCAGCCCAATCTCGGTGTGATAACCGCCGATATAGGCGAGGCGTACCCCGTCCTTCTTCAATCTAGAAATCAGCGCCGTATAATCCTTTTCACCGGCTATATAGCTCTGCCGAATGACGTGTTCGCCGAATCCCTGAAGCTGTGCCTCAACCGCATCGGCGATACCTTTGCCGGCGGTGCTCTTGTCGTCGAGCACTGCGATCTTGTCGCTATGGTAATGTCGGTGAATGTATTCAGCCGCAACGGTGCCCTGCTGGTCGTCGCGGCCGCAGATCCGAAACACGGTCTGGATGCCGCGTTCCGTTAGCTGAGGATTTGTCGAACCAGGTGACAATTGGATGATACCTGCTTCGGCATAGACGTCGGAGGCTGGGATGGACGAAGACGAGCAAAAATGGCCGACGACCAGGCGCACCTGGGCCATTGCAAGCTTATTTGCAACGGCGACCGCTTGCTTCGGGTCGCAGGCGTCATCAGCGACACTCAGTATCACCTTGGTGTCGGGAAGGAGGCCCGAAGCGTTCAATGCCTCGACAGCCGCGGCGGCGCCGTTGCGCATCTGCGCGCCGAACGCCGCGCTGCTTCCGCTCATTGGGCCGGCCACGGCAATCGGAACGTCCGAAGCCCTCGCAGTCGAGGCGAGGGCACAGAAAAGGAAGGCTGCAGCTGCAGCCGGAGTGTAACGCCTATTCAACACTGCAAAACTCCTAGTGCTCACCTCGATCTAAGCCCAACTGTCTGCGGCCAGCACGGGTCCGCAGGTCGAAGGATCGCCAAGCGAAGCATGCGTCAGCTCGGGCAACGACCATGGCGGAGCCTACAATTTGACGTTACGTGCGATTCAAGCCTTCCTTGAACGGGAGCTTCGCTCAATGCATCAGAGAAAGCGGCCGATCGCCGAGACCCTCGCAGAAAATCTGACCGGTGATTGGTAGAGCTGCCGCCGGGCATCAAAGCCGGCGGATCACGCCGAACCGCCATGACGATCGAGCCGGCAGAGCGGACAGGTCAAGCCGTCCGAAGCCGCCTTGTGATCTCAGTATGGCTGATCCTCCAGGCCGGTGAGGGCAAGATCGAGATATTGCATGAGGCAGGGATCCCAACCGGCCAAACTGCGTGGGGCACTTAGGCGTGCAAGGACCTTCAGGATCGTCGAAACCCGAGAATCCGCTCCAGCGATTTCGCCGATCAGCAAGCGCGCGGCAATCGCGACGGCCTTCGCGCGCTCGCCGCAAGGGTGTTCGCCTCTATCCATACAATCGCGGAGGTCGTCCCGAATGCGTCGCCATCGCTCCTCGCGTTCTGCAGCCAACTTGCATGTGCATCGGGATGTTTGCCTACGTGTCTCAACCCGCGACATGGCGTCCAAGGTGGCAGGTAGCTCATCCACGCTGACCTGAACGTCACTGTCGGTCGTCATGTTGCGCAATCGATCTCGCAACAGCGTTGCTCGAGCAACTTGAAGCTCTATACGCTCCAAATGCTTGCGCAATAGGTCGGTCAGTGAAGTCGTTCCCTCCATAGCTTTACGGATCTCGTAAAGGGAGAAGCCGAGCTCGCGTAGCGCCCGGATCTGATGAACCCGCTGGACGCTTTCGCGGTCGTACATCCGATGGCCGCCGTCCGTGCGCTCTGAAGCGGCTAACAGGCCGGTGTGTTCATAATGATGCAGCGTGCGTACCGTCACTCCGGTCGCTTCCGCAAGTTCGCCAATGCGCCATCGACGCCGTCTTGGTGTAGCTTTGCTCATGTTGTTCAATTTCAAAGCCTACAACCTGACGTCACGTTGGATTCAAGCTATTTCAAAGCTCTAGCTGGATCGTCTTCCATTCCAGCGCAGGTGTGGTGACTATCCTTAGAACGGCGCGCGATCAACCCTGAGGGGAAATGGTGATCAACAGGTTCGTTAAGCATGTCAGCTGGGTATTGCCGGCCGCTGTACGCTCCAGGATGAGTTTGGCGATCGCCGTTCGATTTTCCGGAGTTCGCATTGATGGCGGCAGCGCGGAGACTGCCCTGTCAAAAAGACTTCCCAAGACAGAAAGCTCTTCGGGATCGAATACTCCACTGTATTGCTCCAACGTACGGCTCCTTGTTCGTCATTGCGTCGGCATAGCGCACCTCGTCAAGACGTTTGGCCGAGGTGCGGCCAAAAGAAGTCAGACCGGCGGCGTAGAGAGACGAAGATGCGATGCGCTCCAGGGTGATGCGACAGAGCAACACGCACGTGCGATGCCTTGCTTGGACGGAGCGAGTCCAACATTCATATGCACAATCAATCGGCACTGCGTTCGCTGTCGTGGTGCTGGGTCTCAGACGGGTCCGAACCGTCCGCTCATTGCGAGCGCCGCGACCGATTCGCCGTGTTGATGCGATTAGCCGCCGAGCCGATCCTGCCGTCACGGGAGCGGCGCGGCCGCAAGCCGGGCTTGCAATGCGCCAGCGTAGCTTTGGCGCGGGCGCGTAGCGGCCTCTCTGTCTCTCAAAGCCGGGCTAATGCTCGAGCGACCGCTTTACGTCGAGCCCGTCGCCGGTGCGAGAAGGACGGCCTCGGGCTTGTGACGGTCGCCAACTATGAGGAGCTTTGACGAGAGACAACGAGTTCGAGCGAGACGATCCGAAATTGCACGCGTTGCGACACGGTCCGGGTGCCGGGTTCGCTCACCTTTGCCAACGTCCTTGCGCTCACGGCGAGACCGATCCTGCGAAGCTGCCGGCATCATCTGCTTGCTCCGAACCGCTAATGCTGAATGCCTCTTCACGCGCAGTTGCCATGCGAGCTGCCTCCTGCAGCAATATCTCCCGCAGCCAGATGCTTTCTGGGTCGCTGTTATTCAGGACTGGCCATTGGACTGCCTCGGTGAAGGTGGGGAATGGCTGGGGAAGCGCGGCAATCCGGAGCGGCGCGGTTCTTTGAAAATGCTTTGCGAGCCTTAAGGGTATGGTCCCTATGCGGCCTGTGCCCACTAGCAGGGGCGGGATCATGCTGAAGCTCTGCACAACAATATCGATGCGCCGATTGAGGCCGAGATCGAGCAACAAGGAATCTTCGACGAAGGTCTTGCGTGTGCCGCCGAGCTTGACCGCAACGTGGCCCATCGACATATACCGATCAAATGTCAACCGCCTCAGTAGGTGACTGTTCGTGTGGCAGCCCACGCAAACGAGGCTCTCCTCGAACAAGGCCGCTCTGGGGTGCGTACCGGACATGAATAGTTCCGGCAGGATGACAAAATCGACCTCGCCGCGCCGAAGCAGTTCATCGTGCTCATCAGTGAGCGTCACCAGCTCGAATCTGACATTGGGTGCTTCTCGCGCGACGCGCTCCACGACGTGGCGGAAGAATACGACGGTTATGAAATCTGACAGGCAGATCCTGAACCGCCGGTTCGATCGGGCAGGGTCGAAGGCCTCCCGCGCGATAATCGAGTGCTGAATGTGCATCAGCGCCTCACGAACCGGAGCGGCGAGTCCCTCCGCGCGTGGGGTCAGGACAAGTGCCCGTCCTCTCATTGCAAACAACTCGTCACCAAAATAGGAGCGCAGTCGGGCGACGGCTGCACTCATGGCCGGCTGGCTAAGGCTGATCTTACCTGCCGCTGCAGTCAGGCTGCGCTCGGTCATTAGAGCATCGAGCGCCACGAGAAGATTTAGATCCAGTCCTTTGAAACGCATATCTTCTTGTCCGGCGCAAACGGGCTTGCGGTGTATAAACGACCGGCCGCGGCCACGTCTGGGACGGTCTCACCGGCTCGTCCGAATCGGTTTCGTCCCACCTTGCGATCGCGAGAAGAAGGTCGCGGAATCATCGCAACAATGGACAGTTCGGCCGTTGGCGGACATCAGGAGCCGGAGGCCGTTACAAGCCCGAAGCTAATAGGCTCGCCGCTCCGGCGAACCTCGTAACAAGACCCGGTCGTTAACTATTGGCACCAGTCCAAGTGTTCCGCCAAAGCCGTGAGTTCGGCTGTGCGCCCGGTCGACCGCCGCTTAACGCAGCGCGAGCCAAGGCGCGCAGCCTACAACCTCACGCAGCGTGGGATTCAAGCGAATAATTGAACGTGCCGGACATTTGCGCACCAATAAGGATTATGTACCGCAGCAACGCTGGACGTCCGTTGACCTGTACCGCCGGTATCCCAACCTCAGCCGGAACATTACGCGCTCAACCTGCCAAGCCCTCGGAGCGCTTCGTCATCTAACGTCAGGCATCTGCAACATCGAGCGTCGAGAAATGGAAAGCGTCGGCGGAGAATTAATGGCGTGCCGCCATACTCGAGACACGGCCGGAATCGGCTTATGCTGAACTTAACATCGCCTGCGAGTAGATGTCTCGAAATGCCCCGATGCGATGTTGGACGCCTCTTCCAACAATATTCGCCTCATCCAAACACTCGCTGGGTCGGTGTTGTGAAACGCAGGCCATTGCAATGCTTCAGTGAATATGGGCAGAGGCAAGGGTGGTGCGACGATCCGCACGGGCATCCGCTTTTCGAAGTGCCTAGCGAGTCGCAAAGGCATCGTGCCAATACGGCGGGTGTCCAATATTATGGGTGGGATAAGGCTAAAGCCTTGCACTACCACCTCGATCCGTCTCTTTAGGCCATGTTCAAGCAAAAACCATTCTTCCAGGTTGGGCCTCAGCGCCCGTCCGAATTTGGCCGTAACGTGACCCATCGAAAGGTATTTTTCGAATGTCAGTTGACGTGACAGCTGCTTGTTCGTGCGGCATCCCACGCATACGAGAGTCTCGTCGAACAGCGTCGCCTTGGGATGAGCGCTCGACATAAACAACTCTGGCAGAATGAGAAAGTCGACCTCGCCCCGGCGGAGCAACTCGTCGGGCTCATCCGAAAAGGGCAGCAATTCAAAGCGCACAGCCGGGGCTTCCTGTGCGATACGGTCCATAATTCGTCGAAAAAAGACGATTGTCATGAAATCGGAGAGAATGACCCTGAAGCGACGGCTGGACTGAGCAGGGTCGAACGAATCTCGCGAAATAATCGAAATTTGAATGTGCAACAGGGCCTCGCGAACGGGACCCGCGAGCGCTTCCGCGCCCGGTGTCGGGACGAGCTCTCGACCGCGCATCGTGAAAAGTTCATCGCCGAAGTAGGTGCGCAGCCGCGCGATTGCCGCGCTCATAGCGGGCTGGCTCAGGTTTATCTTGCGCGCCGCTGCTGTGAGGTTGCGCTCGGTCATCAGAGCATCGAGCGCAACGAGCAGGTTTAGATCGAGTCCCTTGAATCGCATCTTTTGAGTCTATCCATCGTGTGGATGCATTCTATCGAAACAATCGATTTTACCAAACTGCGGGTTGTTGGATAGCAAACATCAGTTTGGAAAATAATCGGAACACCACAATGGCTGTTGGTCGCTGCGCGGGCTCTCGGAAAGTCCTTGAACGCGAGTGGCGGCTGTCGACGCCCTGGGCGGCAATTCAAAGCGAATGCGTACGTGTTGCGTCGGTCTTGACCGGCGCGACCCGCGCATTCGAAGTAACGCGATGCGCTCGGTAAACCTTCGTATGTGCATTCCAACCCTTTCCATATCGGCGGTTTACCCGCGTACACTTGAGGGCCGGATCAGCATCGACCTAGTGTCGCAACACAGAGGCAAGCGCAGATTGCGGATGCCAAATAGATCTGGCGACAGTCCATTGGCTTGACTGTCGATCGCATTCGGGGCGTGTCGAAGATGCATGAGAACCAAGGTGATCTGGTGTCATTGGGACGCTCCCTCAACGAGGTGGTCCGCATCGATGGTCCGGTCACGAGCGGCAAAGCGCCGACGGCCGCCATAGACGAGGCGGAAGGGCTCCATGGTGCAGATAACATCTGTACGATCAAATCGCCCCGTCCGTACACCTTCGGCACAGCATTCGGTCTGGATGACGAGCCTCAACGGCGCGATCAGCTGATCGCACACAAAGGCGCCACCCCAGGCGATCTGCTCCGGCGCCGAGCGCAAAGGAGAACCGGCATCCAACAAAGCGCGACGGCGCATTTCTCGATCGATCTGCGTCCGGTGAGTGAGTTTGCGTGACTGAGCCCGCTCTTGAAATGACTCGCGTAGGAAAGCCTGCCATGAACATTGTCGCATCTCGGACCGCGGAAGCGCCTTCTGCGCGCACTCAAGTTCATTGGAGCGTTCGCTGGGAAAACGAGCTGCGGCTTACCGAGCATGCCGAGCTCGCCGAATTTTTTCGCAAGAGTTACGGGCCGACCGGTGCTTTCAATGCGCAGCCATTTGAAGGCAACAGAAGTTGGGCGGGCGCCAGGCCTGAGGTCCGCGTGATTGGTCGCGACGCCCATGGTGTAGCTGCTCACGTCGGACTACTGCGCCGCTTCATCAAGATTGGTGCAGTCGATCTACTCGTGGCCGAACTCGGGCTGTATGCCGTGCGGCCGGATCTCGAGGGACTGGGAATCAGCCACGCGATGCGGGTGATGTATCCTATGCTGCACGAACTTGGAGTCCCGTTCGGCTTCGGGACGGTCCGGCCCGCGCTTGAGAAGCATCTTACCCGACTTGTGCAAAGACAGGGCCTCGCGACCCTCATGTCGGGCCTTCGCGTCCGCTCCACGCATCCGGATGTCTATCCCAATCTGTCGCCGATCCGCATCGAAGAGGTGATCGTGGTGGTGTTCCCGGTTCAAAGCGCGATCAGCGAGTGGCCCGCCGGCGCAATGATCGATCGGAACGGGCCCGAGCTGTGAAAGAGCTTGTCCCCGTGTCTGCCGTGCCTTGCGACTACGCCGATGTGAGCGGGAGCTTCCCTGTCTATTTGACCTTTGACGATGGGCCAAATCCATTCTGCACGCCAGAGGTTCTCGATGTGTTGACGCAACATCGGGTGCCAGCGACGTTCTTTGTGATCGGTACCTACGCGGCCGAGCAGCCCGAGCTCATTCGGCGGATGATCGCGCAAGGCCACGAGGTGGCGAACCACACGATGACGCATCCGGATCTGTCGAGATGCGAGCCGGCTCAGGTGCGCGGTGAGGTGCTAATGGCCAGCGAGGCGATTCGTTCGGCATGTCGGCAGGCTGCGCCCAGGCACATGCGGGCCCCCTACGGTAAATGGACCGAAGAGGTGCTCGCTACGTCGGCACAGGCTGGCCTTACGGCTGTGCACTGGTCGGTCGATCCGAGAGATTGGTCCCAGCCCGGGGTGGACAGAATTGTAACTTCGGTACTCGGAGCCGTTCGACCGGGTTCAATTGTTCTCCTGCACGACGGATATCCTCCTGATGAGGACGGGCCGTGCGCTGATGCAAGTTGGCGAGACCAGACGGTTAGAGCGCTCTCTTACCTGGTTCCAGCACTACAACGCCGCGGCTTCGTGATCCGCCCGCTCCCTCAGCTTCACTGAACAACAACTGGCACCCTATGGACCTGCTCGCTACAACCAGCGCCGTCGCGGTTTCGTCTTACGCGCTGCTCTCGACCATCTACAAAAGCACGCAGGCGCTGTATGCGCGGCGGGGGAATGCCCCATCGTTGCGGAACGATCTGGGACAATCCGCGCTGGCTCTGCCAAGTGTGGATATTGTCGTGCCTTGCTTCAACGAGAAACCGGACACGCTCGCGCAGTGTTTGGATTCGCTCGCCAGGCAAGACTACGAAGGAGAGCTGCGGGTCTATGTGGTTGACGATGGCTCGGCAAATCGCGACGTTGTGGGGCCTGTACATGAGATCTATGCCAACGATGCGCGCTTCAGCATCATCTTGCTTGCTAGGAATGTTGGCAAGCGCAAAGCGCAGATCGCCGCAATACGCGGCTCGTCCGGTGACTTGGTGCTTAACGTCGATTCGGATACGATACTGGCCGCCGACGTGGTCACCAAGCTTGCGGCGAAGATGCGGGACCCCGACATTGGTGCCGCGATGGGCCAGCTGGTAGCGAGCAATCGCAACGATACATGGCTGACCAGTCTGATCGACATGGAATACTGGTTGGCGTGCAACGAAGAGCGTGCGGCGCAAGCTCGGTTCGGTGCGGTCATGTGCTGCTGCGGTCCATGTGCGATGTATCGTCGCTCTGCTCTTGCCCTGCTGCTAGATCAATACGAAACGCAATTCTTTCGCGGCAAGCCGAGTGATTTCGGCGAAGATCGCCATCTGACGATTCTCATGCTCAAGGCGGGATTTCGAACCGAGTATGTTCCGGACGCGATTGCGGCAACCGTTGTCCCTGACACTCTCGGGCCATACCTGCGTCAGCAGCTGCGCTGGGCGCGCAGCACCTTTCGCGATACGTTTCTCGCATTGCGTCTGCTGCCGGAACTCGATGGCTACCTCACATTGGACGTTGTCGGGCAGAATCTTGGCCCACTGCTACTCGCCCTTTCAGCACTGGCTGCGCTTGCCGAGCTTGCAGTCGGCGGATCTGTACCCTGGTGGACAGGCTTGACAATTGCGGCGATGACGATCGTTCGGTGCAGTGTAGCTGCACTTCGGGCGGGGGAATTGCGATTTATCGGCTTCTCGCTCCACACACCGATAAACATCTTTCTTTTACTGCCGCTCAAGGCGTATGCCCTTTGTACATTGAGCAACAGCGATTGGCTGTCGCGCACGATCGTCAACGAGCCGACTGAAGGAGATGAGCAGGCGGTCATGCCGGTGCCGAACAGTGCAGCAGGTCCTGTGGCTACAGGGACGGCTTCTGGCACAATTCCGAAGTCGGCGGTTCCTCACCGTCCATCGCGCTTGGCGGCGCCGGAGAGCATTTGCGGTCGGAAACGATCGAGCGCGTATAAGTAGGTCTATCGGCGCATGACTGTGTACAAGAACCATCAATTACTGGAACGCGAGCTCGCTGTGGATGATCCATGGCATCTCGACAGCAGTGCGTTCGAGCAGGAACGGTACGCGCAGATGCTCCGGATGTCGTCTTGCAATGGGGGTGTCGAGCATGCCCTCGAAGTCGGATGCGCAGCCGGGGCATTCACGGAAATGCTTGCACCGCGTTGCCAACGCCTAACGGTGGTCGATGTCATGCCGCAGGCGATCGAACGAGCGCGCCTGCGGACCGGGCATCGGTCACATATAAATTGGATAACCTGCAATATTCAGCAGTTTTCGACCACAGAGAAGTTCGACCTGATCGTCGTCGCCGAGGTTCTCTACTATCTCAATGACGTTTCCGAGATGCACGCGGCGGTCCGCAACCTGGTGAGCATGCTTGCCCCAGACGGCTCTTTGGTGTTCGGGTCCGCGCGTGATGCCACCTGTCGGCACTGGGGTCATGCCGCTGGTGCCGAGACGGTGATCTCTCTCTTCAAGGAGAGTCTGTTGGAGGTGGAGCGTCTGCACTGCCAAACCACGTCGGTCAACGAAGACTGCTTGCTGGTCCTGTTCCGGAAGTCGGGGCAGTCGTTAAAGCACTCAATTGTCGGTCATTAGATCAGGGGGTCGTATGCGCATCTGCGGCATCAAATTAACACATGACGGCGCAATTGCTCTTGTCGAGGACGGGCGGCTCGTCTTTTGCACCGAGCAGGAAAAGCGCGGCAACAACCCACGCTATCAATCCATCGACAACCTCGATGAGGTCGTGCGTGTGTTGGCAGAGCATGGTCTTGATCCGCGAGACATTGATCAGTTCGTCATCGATGGCTGGGATGGAGAGATCGAGTCGCGGTTCCAGGTCCTTAGTGGGGCGGTGCCGATCACGCTGAAAGGGGGGCCATATGTCGAGCGTCATGCTGAGGGCCTTCTTGATTCCGTCGAAGGCTTTGGCCTGATCCTCGGCGACAAGGTCTTTCCCTATAAAAGTTACCCGCACGTCACGGGCCACGTTGCGTCAGCCTATAGCACCAGCCCCTTTGCCAGTACCGGAAAACCCGCGTTCTGTCTGGTATGGGACGGCTCCATCTTTCCCCGCCTTTACTATGTCGAACCTCGCGGCACGCGGCTCGTGGGATCCCTGTTTCCCATGATTGGTCAGGCCTATGCTGCCGCCGGCCTTCACTTCGGGCCTTACAGGCAGCCGAGCCGCACCAGTTGGGATTTGGGCATCGCCGGCAAGCTGATGGCGTACATCGCGCTTGGCTCTGTCGATGAAGGCGTTGTCGCAGTTTTTCAAGAACTCTACGAGAAGCGCTTTGCCGCGGACACGGAGCAGGCTCGTCGCTACCGCGCAGACATCCACAATCCGGAAGCGTTGCTTGCGGCCACGCACGAGTTTTTCGAGGCAAGCGCATTGCGCCTTACGGGCAAACGAGCGGAGGACATCCTTGCCTCGTTCCATATGTTCCTGGAACGTCTTCTGGTTCGCGAAATCGCGATGGTTCTGTTGCAGCACTCCTCTCTTCCGGGCGCGCGAAATCTATGTGTGGCAGGTGGGTGCGGTCTCAACATCAAGTGGAATAGTGCGCTTCGCGCGACGGGCCTGTTCGATGAGGTGTGGGTACCGCCTTTCCCGAATGACAGCGGCTCGGCAATAGGTGCTGCTTGCGCGGCTATGGCGGCGCGAAATGGGTTTGGACCGTTGGAATGGTCTGTTTACAGCGGTCCGGCTCTGCAGGCCACCGAGGGGTTGTCGGAATGGGAGGCCGAGCCGTGCAGTCTGCGTGAGCTCGCCGGCATTCTCGCCGACAACAAGCCGGTAGTGTTCCTGTCCGGGCGCGCCGAGCTGGGTCCGCGAGCGTTGGGCGGCAGAAGTATTCTGGCGGCTCCGACGTCACCGGCGATGAAGGATCATCTCAACGACATTAAGTGTCGTGAGCACTTCCGACCGGTGGCGCCGATCTGCTTGGAGGATCGCGCGCCAGAGATATTCAACCCAGGTACGCCGGACCCCTACATGCTGTTCGATCATCAGACCAGAGCGGAATGGTGCGACAAGATCCCCGCTGTCATCCATCTGGATGGTTCGGCGCGACTGCAGACAATCTCCCGCAGCTCTCCGCACAAGGTCGCTGAGCTGCTCGTCGAATTCGAGCGCCTTACGGGCCTTCCGCTGCTCTGCAACACGAGCGCAAACCTAAACGGGCGGGGATTCTTTCCGGACGCCGCAGCAGCCTGTCAATGGGGGCGCGTTGAGCATGTGTGGTGTGACGGCCAGCTTTGGACTAAGCCGGTCATAAGGAAGCAACCGCCGGCTAAACGGCTCCAGTCGGCCTAAGATGAGCATGTCCACGGTAGCAATCGACCTTGCCGGCGTCACAAAGTCATTTGGCGGCAGAACTATCGTCGATGAACTGTCGTTCTCGGTTGCCCGCGGAGAGTGCTTTGGTCTACTCGGGCCAAATGGAGCCGGCAAGAGCACGATCGCCCGTATGCTCCTCGGCATGATCTCGCCGGACGCAGGCAAGATAATGGTACTCAATGAACCTGTACCGGCGCGCGCTCGTGTCGCACGCATGCGGATCGGTGTCGTACCGCAGTTCGACAACCTTGAGCTTGAGTTTACCGTACGCGAGAATCTGCTGGTGTTTGGTCGCTATTTTGGCATGAGCGCCCGCAAGATCGAGGCCGTCGTACCGTCGCTGCTCGAGTTCGCGCGGCTCGAAACCAAGGCAGACGCACGGGTCTCAGAACTGTCGGGTGGCATGAAGCGGCGACTGACCTTGGCACGCGCGCTTATAAATGACCCGCATCTGCTCGTGATGGACGAGCCGACGACTGGTTTGGATCCGCACGCCCGCCACTTGATCTGGGAGCGCCTGCGAGTTCTGCTGGCGCGCGGCAAGACGATTCTCTTGACCACTCACTTTATGGAAGAGGCCGAACGCCTGTGCGATCGGCTGTGTGTCCTCGAGGGTGGACGCAAGATCGCCGAAGGCAAGCCAGATGTGCTAATCGACGAGCATATCGGCTGCAACGTGGTCGAAATCTATGGAGGTGATCCACATCAGCTTCGCGAGCTGATCAGGCCCCATGCGCGGCACATCGAAGTGAGTGGAGAGACGCTCTTCTGTTATGCGCCATATCCGGAGCAGGTCCGCGTGCAACTGCAGGGGCGAGCGGGACTTCGTGTTCTGCAGCGCTCCCCAAATCTCGAAGACGTGTTTTTGCGGCTGACCGGGCGCGAGATGGAGAAGTGAGCGATGGGTGAAAGTTATGCGGCGGTGATGCCCACTAACGCGTACAACTGGATCGCAGTATGGCGTCGGAACTTCCTAGCATGGAAGAAAGTTGCGCTTGCATCGATTCTCGGCAACCTCGCAGATCCCTTGACCCATCTGTTTGGCCTCGGCTTTGGCCTTGGGCTGATCGTGGGGCGCGTTGAGGGGACGTCGTACATCGCGTTCCTTGCGGCAGGCTTGGTCGCGACCAGTGCCATGACGTCCGCGACCTTTGAAACCATGTATGCAGCCTTTGCACGCATGGACGCCAAGCGTACTTGGGAAGCAATCCTCTCCACTGAGCTCACGCTTGGCGATATCGTTTTGGGTGAACTGGTGTGGGCGGCCAGTAAGTCCGTTCTGGCCGGAACAGCGATCGGGATCGTCGCTGTCACGCTGGGTTATGCATCCTGGCTATCCATTCTGTATGCGATGCCAACAATCGCCCTTACTGGCCTTGTCTTCGCCAGCCTGGCCATGGTCGTCATATCTCTTGCGCCAAGTTACGATTACTTCGTATTTTACCAGACACTTGTCCTCAGTCCTATGGTGTTTTTGTGTGGCGTGGTCTTTCCGACGAGCCAACTGCCCGGCTCATTTCAGCATTTCGTCGGCTTGTTGCCTCTCGCACATTCGGTCGACCTTATTCGCCCAGCGATGCTTGAACGCGGTGTCGACAGTGCTGCCCTGCATGTCGCCGCGCTCTGCGTTTACACGGTCGTGCCCTTTTTTGCGTCGATAGCAGTATTTCGGCGCCGTCTGCTGCGTTGACGTGAGTTCAGCGAGAATGGAGAAATTCACAGTCACGATGCGTCGTGCGGTAGCTCGGGATGACCTGGTCTGTCGCAGCGGCCGCTGCAATGGACTTGAGAGGCCGCGATCGAGCAAGGTCTCCGGCCATCTGTTCCGTCGATCGGTGCGGACGGCGGCACCGTTACTTTCTGAGCGCCTGTCGCTAGGCGCCGAGACGGAATTGCAAAGTTGTATTGTGTTGTCTGGCCCGCGCACCCGACGGAGCGTGACCGCACAGATTGGATAGGTGGAACGCAGTTGTCGTTCCCGCCTTAATCAAATGGAGAGCCGGATGTTGTGCCTGGGATTAAGTGGTGGTCTTGACAGAATCTATGAAAGATCGTCGGAGCTGCCGAGTACATTTCTTCACGATGGCGCTGCGGTTCTTGTGCAGGATGGCCGCGTGATTGCTGCCGTCGAAGAGGAGCGCCTCAACCGCGTCAAGCACTCCAACAAGTTGCCGAGCAACTCCATCCGATACTGCCTTTCTACCGCAGGAGTTGAACTCGGCGAGATCGACCGTATCGCGTTCTACGCGACTGAAGCCTACTGCAATACAATGCTCGAGCGTCTTTCTGTTTCCAAGCCCGTTCCGTTGGACGCCAAACTGTTGATGCGCCAGCTGCTGGCACGGGAGTTTGACGCCGAGATCGATCCGTCGCGGCTTTCCTTCGTAAATCACCACGAAGCGCATGCCATGAGCGCGTTTGCCATGTCCGGGTTCGAACAAAGTCTCATTTTTACGATCGACGGTAGTGGCGATTTTCTCTCCGGCTTATTGGCGGTGGGGTCTGGCATCGAAATTGCGCAACTTGCAAGCTTCCCGGAACGTAACTCCCTGGGGCTGTTCTATCTCGAGACGATCCGATATCTCGGCTACGGATTGTTCGACGAGTACAAAGTGATGGGGCTTGCCCCGTATGGTGATCCCGCTCCCTATCGCGAACTCTTCGCGCAGTTCTACGAGTTGTTGGACAAGGGTGGCTATCGCGTTCACCTGGATCGGATCGCTCCGGCCCTGGTCCGCCACATCGAGGTTCGGCGAAAAGGAATGCCATTCACCCAACAACATCGAGATGTCAGCGCTTCGCTGCAGGAGGCGCTGGAGCGGATCGTGTTTCACATCCTGCGGCACCATCGTGAAGCGACAGGCATGACACGCTTGTGCCTGGCTGGAGGGGTAGCCCATAATTGCACGCTGAACGGTAAGCTGCTTTATTCCGGGCTATTTGACGACATCTTTGTTCAACCCGCGGCGCACGACGCCGGTTGCGCGCTCGGCGCTGCATTGATCGTGTCAAACGAGCTGGGCAGGCCGGCGCCGCGCGAGCGACTGCCGGACGTTTATTGGGGGCCCGATCTCGGCAATGAGCAAGCCGTAGAGTGTGAGCTCAACGCATGGTCAAGCCACCTCGACATTCAACGAGCTGATGACATAGCATCCAGTGCGGCAGACTGGATGGCAAATGGCGCTGTAATCGGCTGGGTTCAGGGGCGCTCTGAGTTCGGCCCACGTGCGCTTGGTAACCGCAGCATTCTTGCGGACCCGCGGCCAGCCGATAACAAGAACCGAATTAACGAGATGGTCAAAAAGCGCGAGAGTTATCGTCCGTTTGCGCCGTCTGTACTGGTTGAGCATGCGAGCGAGTTCTTCGAGCTTCCAGGCGGCACGAGGGAGCTGCCGTTCATGAACTTTGTGGTTCGCGTGCGTGAAGCCCAGCGTAGCGTGCTCGGTGCGATCACGCACGTTGACGGGACCGCTCGGCTGCAAACGGTGTCGCGCGAGACAAACCCAGCTTATTGGGATTTAATCAACGCGTTCAAGAAGCGAACTGGAATACCGATCCTTCTAAACACGTCGTTTAACAACAATGCCGAGCCGATCGTTGATTCGGTGTCAGACGCGATCGTTACCTTCTTGACGACCGATTTGGACGGACTTGTGGTCGGGCCGTTCCTGGTCAAGAAGCGGGCGGCAACATTGCAGGATTGGAGCGCACTGGGCGTTTCATTGCCACCCTATGCATCGCTACATCGTGTCCGCTCTCACGTAGCGGTAGATCGGCAGGAGACGGTCTGCGAGATCCGCACGGGACCTTCCACCCGCGATAGTATGCGCATCTCACAGGAGCTTTTCGAGATCTTGATGCGGGTCGAGGGCGAGGCGTCGCTCGGCGGGCTGCTCGACGCAACCATGCTGGGCCAGGCCAGGCGTGAAGATCTCGTGAAGGAATTGCGCCTCGTGTGGGAGCTGCGAGGCATCCGTCTGCATCCGCCGCGCGCGGCTTGCGGCCGCAACACAGTGTAAAGCGAAACATAGCCGGAACTCGTGAGCATGGCCATGCCGATGCCTGCATGGAGGAGGCCAGGCCATCCGACGCACGAGGGGCATCGGGCATCCGGCTGAAATCGGCGCGTCGCCGCAACACCGCTCAAGACAAGACGGAAAGTGTTGCGAGAACGCGGCCCATCACGGATAGCGCTGCTATGAAGTTCTACAGACGCAGCTCGCCGGCACCGCGATTTCAGGTCGTGACGTCGGACGAGATGATACATGAGATGTCTACAATGGCGTCACTTGTCCAACCAGGAGCCCGGGAGGAGGCCATGCGGAGCGGTTCGAGGAATGATAGGTTCGTAGTTTCCCGACGACGTACGGGATTCGGTGACTGCCTGTGGTCGCTGGCGGCAGCTTGGCGTTTTGCACAGCGGACCGGGCGAAACCTGGTCATCGATTGGCGAGGATCCTGTTATCTCGACCAACCCTTCATCAATGCCTTTCCAGTGTTCTTTGAACCAGTTCAAGACATTGCCGGCGTACGGGTGATTTGCGACGACCAGATCAATCAGCGTTCGTTTCCAGGACCATTCTTCCCGAGTTGGTGGAATAAGCCATCGATCGACTGCGTCTATCGGCCGGACGAGCAAATTTTCAAAGAGCGCGACGAACTCGATCAATTGTTTCAAAGCGAGCAAGACAGTGATGCGAACACTGTTGTGTGTGACGCCTGCCTGATGTGGCGCTGCGATCAAGAAGCAGAACGGGAAATTTTTCGGACCATCAAACCACGATCTGAGATTCAGGCCAGGATTGATGCGATCTACCGCGAGCAGTTTGAGCCATACAGCATGATCGGCGTGCATGTTCGACATGGCAACGGCGAAGACATTATGGGGCATACCCCGTATTGGACCGATCCGGAGCGGGCCCTGCGACAGGTCTGCAATGCCGTCGAAATGGCCAAAGCGTTGCCGCACGCAAAACCTGCGAGAGTGTTCCTTTGCACGGACAGTGCGGTCGTCCTCGAAGAGATCTCGGCGATATTTCCTGATGTCTTCACGGTTCCAAAGAGTTTCCAGTCGCCTCAAGCCGGACCATTGCACAGTGGCGCGCTCGGAGCCGCGGGCGGCTTTTCCGCTCTTATCGAAATGTATCTTCTTGCGAGGTGCGACACTGCAATTCGTTTTCCCCCGACGAGCGCATTCACGCGCTATGCCCGCCTGTTTGCGCCACGCGTGGTAGAATTCGACCTGAACGATCCGGGCCGGCTAATCTTGATTGAAGAAGCGTCCCAAGAGCTTGTGACGCTATGAAAGTCGTTGTTCGCCTGATTAATCTGTTGGCCGCTCTTTGCATCGAGAAGTACTGTCACTTTTTCTCCGCGCGCAGAATTGTTGCCAAAGCAGCTCCTGGCGGCGAGGATCCATCAAAGGACGCCACCCGCCAGGAGCTAGATGGCGACCGCGGTACTCGAAATCCGTGAAGAGTGGCTCCGCCGCGCTCAAAAAGGTGCAACCAGTCTTCGTCATCGCCTCGCGCGAGCCTCGTCAATCTCGTTGATCCTGGCGTCGGAGAAGGGCCACCCATATTCTCGCCGCCGGCGTTACTGGGGACGGTCGACACAGTCGGCGCTATTACGCTGCGGAAGCGGGGAATCGAAAAGTGCTGCGCTACGCTAACCAAAGCTGACGCCGTGCAGTTCGAGCCTCAAGGCCTGGAGACGGAGCAAGACCTCGCCACAGCGCTTGCGCGTAAGTGGGACGAGAAGGGTTGGAAGCTGGGGATCTGGCGCCGCTGATCTGGACGTGAAAGCGTCGCGAAGGAGGCCGCAATGGCGACCGGGATGGGCCTTGCTCTCGCCAACAACATCATCAGCAATGTCCTCAAGCGGCCTGTCGGAGTCGCCCCCGGCTTGGATGGCTGCGCAGCTCGAAAAACCCTTTGTCCATCACCTCGCTCACCGTTTCCGAAATTCGTCGCGGCATGCTGGTGAAATGGACTCCGATTTTTGGGACCGCATGCTTGGTTGGAAGAGGCTGCTCCGTTTGATAGACGGAGGCATGGTGACGACGAAGACGAGACGCAAGGTCGACGCGGTACTGAAGGCAGAGATCGCGCTGGAAGCGATGCGGGAGCAGGCGACGGTGGCCGATCTGGCCCAGCGCTATGAGGTTCACCGAACCAGATCTATGCCTGGAAGAAGCAACTGCTGGACCAGGCGGCCCGGGCCTTTGACGCGGGTGTCGGGCGAGAGTGAGGATGTTCGCGAACGCGGGATCGAGAAGCTGTACGCCAAGATTGGACAACTGACAGTCGAGCGCGATTGGTTAGCGCGAAGGTCCGCAAGGTGAGCGCGCCGGACCGTCGAGAAATGCTCGATAGCGCCGACTTGGCCCTGTCGACTCGGCGGCAATGCATGTTGCTCGGTATCGCGCGCTCTGGGGTCTGCCGGCTGCCACGGCGGGGCAACCACAACGACCTTACCCTCATGCGGCGTCTCGACGAGCTGTTCAGCGTCTGACCGTTCCCGGGCTCGCGGCGAATGACCGCGATGCTGAAGGGGGAGGGGCTTCAGGTCAATCGCAAGCGGTGCAGCGGTTGATGCGGAAGATGGGCACCTCGGCACTGGGACCAAATCCGATCACGACGGGGTCGGTGCGGGCCACAAGACATATCCCTATCTTTTCCGCAACATGACGATCGACGGCCAAACCAGCTATGGGCGCCCGACATCACGTATCTGCCCATCGGTCGCGGCTTTCTTTATCTCGTCGCCATCATCGACTGGGCGAGCCGTGCGGTTCTGGCGTGGCGGTTGTCGAACACGATGGACGTCGCGTTCTTCGGAGCGGCTCTGGACGAGGCGCTGGCGAAGTATGGCACTCCGGAGATCTTCAACACCGATCAGGGCAGCCAATTCACCAGTCCGGCCTTCACCGGCGCGTTAGCGAACGCAGGGGTCAAGATCTCCATGGATGCCCGCGGTAGTTGCATAGACAAGGTCTTCAGCGAACGGTTGTGGCGGTCGCTCAAGCATGAGGCATGAGGACATCTATCTCAAGGGCTATGCCGACTGCCACGATGCCAAGGCAGGGGTCGCGAGCTAGATCGCATTCTATAACGATCGTCGCTTTCATCAGGCGCACGGCTATCGCACGCCGATGGCGGTCTGGTGCGAACGGATGTAGGCCGCGAAGGCTGTGGACATGGTGGAGGGCAACGCTGATGCGTTGACCACATGCCCAGAGTAACTGCAGCAGAGCGAGACTCCGGCAGCGCGAAGAGAGGGATCAGGAGCGGTGAGTTTAACAAGCCGGTTCAATTGCTCATGCTCCGCGGGTCCAGTTCACTGGAGCCGACATGATCCTTTAGGCCCTGATGCCCCAAATTTTATTCGCGGGCCGCAATCTCCCCTTCAGCGAAAAATGGGCTTCATCTGGGCGAGATCGTCGACGGAACGTAGACCATGCAGACGAAGGACGTCCCGGGCAAAGATCCACTCAGTCGGTTCGTCTTCCGTGCTTCGCTGCGGCGATCTTCTGAAGGTGTTCTGGCGCAGCCAGGGAGCGTGGTTGTCCACAGATAGCCCGGAGGTGGGGCTAATCTGACCATCATTGGCGATGAACTGCAGGTCAGAGTCGCGCGCAGGAAAATCGGACGTGCGATGATGATTACGTTAGCTTTGGATCGATCGAGCTACGGCGGGACGGGCCGGACTCCGTTGACCGATCGGTGCGCTGCGCAAATTCTGCCCGCGGTTAGCGCCTTCAATTGTGCGTTCAGGATTCAGCGTACGCCTCGTGACCTGTCTTGCGCGCGACACAGACGAGAACTGACTCCTGACATTTTGTCGGTAGCGCGCCACTATTGTCGCAAAGACAACGCGACGCCTCACAGCCACCGCCAGACCGTTCTGCGTGCGCGACACCAGGCCGCAAAGCCGGAGCGGCGTCGCCTCGGTTATGATGGCCCAATTCCTGCTTGGAGTGCGCGAGCACGCAACAGGAGAGGAGGTGGGCGTGGGTCTCGATCTGCCAAATGACGATCTGATCCCAGCCGCACCATCGGCGATGCACTCGACTTGTCCTTTTCATGTCGATAAAGCTGGCGTGCATCGAGGAGAACGGAAGGCGATGCTGCTAACCGGAGCGTCGCGCGGAATTGGTCACGCTACCGCCAAGCTGTTTTCAGAAGCTGGCTGGCGTATCATTTCTTGCGCGCGCCGGCCGTTTGACGGCGAGCGCTGCCCGTGGGAATCAGGGAATGAGGATCATGTCCAGATCGACCTAAGCGACCATCGAATGCTGCCGCGCGCGGTGAGCGAAGTGAAGAAACGCCTGAGCGGCGGAGTTTTGCATGCGCTGGTGAATAATGCCGGGATTTCGCCCAAAACACCTAGCGGGGACCGGCTAACATCCTTGACGACATCCACCGAGACTTGGATGAGGGTCTTCCACCTCAATCTCGTGGCTCCGATCCTGCTGGCGCAGGGTTTGTTTGACGAGCTGAGAGCTGGGTCGGGATCGATCGTCAATGTGACTTCGATCGCCGGATCGAAGGTGCATCCGTTTGCTGGAAGTGCCTATGCGACGTCGAAGGCGGCGCTTGCAAGTCTCACACGCGAAATGGCCCATGATTATGCGCCGCACGGCATTCGTGTGAACGCGATTGCTCCCGGCGAAATCGGGACGGACATGTTGTCGCCCGACACCGAAGCGCGTCTTGTGCCAACGATCCCGCTGCGCAGAGTGGGAACGCCCGATGAGGTGGCTAAGGTCATCTTCTTCCTGTGTTCAGATGCTGCGAGCTACGTCACGGGAGCCGAGCTGCCAATCAACGGTGGGCAACATCTGTGATTGGCCTCGTCTGGCAACGCAGCTGACGTGAGCTGCAGCAGTGGAACGTGCGTTCTACGCTGGCGTCGGTCACCCATTCCGCAGAAGCAAACGCACTGAAAGTTTATCGTCGTGTTACGAAAAGCTGTTACGTTTCTATGTCATCTCGTTATCACTTGGCGCTAGATCGAGAATGACATGCAGAACGAAGCTCGCAAACCAGAACAAGGCGCCAGGGAGGATGATCAAAACATCGGAGACCGTCTCATGCTGCATATCGCTACCGCACGCGAAAGACCTGCCTCACAAGTGGAGCCGGAACGCGAGCTCTCCTTCGAGCCGTTGCGCGAGAGCGCACTGACCGGCATTTTCGAAATATCGAAGATACTGAACGCTCCTTGCCGACTTGAAGTCACATTGGCCAACGTCCTCGATCTTCTGCAATCGTTTGTGCAGATGCGACACGGTATCGTCTCACTGTTCGACGATGATGGGATGCCAGACATCACCGTGGGCGCCGGTTGGAGCGAAGGCAGCGACGAACGCTACCGGCTGCGCTTGCCCCGAAAGGCGATCGAGCAAGTCGTCGCGGCGGACCGGCCTCTTGTCGCCGAAAATGTGGCAGCCGATCCGGCATTCAGCGCCGCCGATCTCGAGGTGCTGGGCGCCTCGGATGGTACGCCCGTGTCGTTCATCGGGGTTCCAATTCGCATCGACCCCAAGGTCGTGGGTACGCTGACAGTTGACCGTATCCGGGACGACAGGTCGAGTCTGCGGCTCGATCACGATACACAGCTACTCGCCATGATCGCCAACTTGGTGGGGCAGACAGTGAAGCTGCATCGCTTGTTCGCTTGCGATCGCGAACGGCTGATGGTGGAGAAGGACCGGTTACAAAAGCAATTGTTTGAGCTTAGGCAACCTGCACGGGATCGTAAGAAGGTTCCGGTCCACGGCATCATTGGCGATAGCCCGGCGCTCCGTGGGCTTCTCGAGAAGATCGCGATTGTAGCCAAGTCGAACAGCACAGTTCTATTGCGCGGTGAATCCGGGACCGGAAAGGAGCTGGTAGCCAAAGCCATTCACGAGTCGTCATCTCGCGCCAAGCGGGCCTTCGTCAAACTGAATTGCGCGGCGCTGCCTGAGACGGTCCTGGAGTCCGAATTGTTTGGCCATGAAAAAGGTGCCTTCACCGGCGCGTTCAGCTCGCGCAAGGGGCGCTTCGAGCTTGCTGACAAAGGGACACTATTTCTTGACGAGATCGGCGAGATCTCGGCGCCGTTCCAGGCGAAATTGCTGCGAGTTCTGCAAGAGCAAGAGTTCGAGCGCGTCGGCAGCAACCAGACCATCAAGGTCGATGTTCGTGTCATAGCAGCGACCAACAGGAATTTGGAAGAGGCCGTGGCAAAGAGCGAGTTTCGTGCTGACCTATACTATCGGATCAGCGTCGTTCCCTTGCTCCTGCCACCGCTGCGCGAACGGCGCAGTGATATTCCGCTGTTGGCCAGCGAGTTTCTCAGGAACTTCAACAATGAGAACGGGCGTACGCTGACCTTGGAGCCGAGCGCGATTGATGTGCTGATGAACTGCGGATTTCCCGGAAATGTCCGAGAACTCGAGAACTGCATTCAGCGCACGGCGACGCTGTCCGCTGGGCCAGCGATCGTGAGAAACGATTTCGCCTGTTGCCACGGCCAATGTCTTTCCGCGATGCTGTGGAAAAGTACATCGGAGCAGATGATCATGCCACCGGTCCCGAGCACGCCGGTGCTGGCTAAGTCGATCGCTCCGCTATCGGAAGCGACCGCGCCGGCTCCGCCAGGCGGCAGCGAGTTGGCCTCGCTGACTGCTCCTCCCGGTACAGTCCTCGTAAGCGGCGCGAAGATCGCCGATCGCGAGCGAGTCATTGCGGCCATGGAAAAATCTGGATGGGTGCAGGCAAAAGCAGCGCGCTTGCTGGGGCTAACGCCGCGCCAGATTGGTTACGCGTTGAGGAAATACGGAATCGAAATCAAGCGGTTTTGAACGCAAGGATCTTGGCGTCACTTACCTGGCGTGCCTGTCGGCGTTAGGGCGCTGTCGCGGCCCCGACGCATGTCGGTATTCGTCCCTCGCAAAACCGGGCCAGGTCGCTCGATCGGCCCGGTCCAGGCCTTTGTAATAGCGAGCAAAGCCCAAGGAGAGTCGTGATGGTACGAGACTTGCTGGCCTCTTCGCAGCTGTCGCAACTTTTGGAGCAACTCCGTGCACAATGTCGTCTGCATCAAACAGGTTCCTGACTCTGCGCAGATCCGCGTGCACCCCGTTACTAATACAATCATGCGTCAGGGTGTGCCGACCATCATCAACCCATATGACCTCTTTGCGCTTGAGGCCGCGCTGGAACTGCGCGATCGGTTCGGCGGCGAAATAACCGTGCTGACAATGGGCCCGCCCTCGGCGGAAGACTCTTTAAGGAAGGCGCTGACCTATGGCGCCGATCGCGCCGTACTGCTCACCGATCGATGCTTTGCGGGCTCCGACACCCTTGCCACGACGTATGCACTGGCAACAGCTATCCGGAAGATTGGTAAGGAATATGGCCCGGTAAACCTCATCTTCACGGGTAAGCAGACCATCGACGGCGATACCGCGCAGGTTGGGCCCGGCATCGCAAAGCGGCTGGGCGTGCTGCAGCTTACCTACGTCGCCAAGGTTAGATCCCTGGATCTCGTCGCACATACAATCGAAGCAGAACGACGTTCGGAAGGTGGTATCCAGGTGCTGCACACGAGACTTCCCTGTCTCGTCACCATGCTGGAGGCGACAAACCAGATTCGGCGCGGCGCGATGGCGGATGCCTTACGTGCCGCACGGGCGCCGATCGTGAAATGGAGCGCGCACGACGCTGGCGTCGAGGACATCTCCAAATGCGGTCTCAAGGGCTCGCCGACCGTCGTCAAGCGAGTGTTCGCGCCATCTGCACGCGCTGAGAAGGCGGCTTTGGTTGAGGCCACAGAGCAACCGGCGCAGGCGCTGATAGACGCCATTTTCAAGCATCAACCCAAGCTCGAAGCCGATCTTGCGGCATCCGCCCGTGATGCTTGATCTGGATAGAAGCTCAGTCAGGCCATAACACAAGGCCAGCTTCGAAGTGGCAGTGACGACGAGGCGAAATCGGTCTGCATCAGGAAGCATCATGCTAGGGCGATGCCGTCTGCACGCCCAAAGTGCTGTCCTTTGGTTCAGGGTGTGAACGGTCCGCGGTTCTCGACGGTTTGGCGGTGCCCCGATAGATCGTCAGTGCCGCGATGATGCCGAGCGCGGCTGAAAACATCAGCCAATACCCCGGGGAGGCCTTGTCGTTGGTCCGCTCAATGAGCCAGGTCGAGGCCAATGGCGTAAAGGTCCCAAACAAGGCGGCCGCAAGTGCGAAGGCCAAAGAAAAGCAAGTTGTGCGCACATGCGCGGGCACGATCTCAACGAGCGCGCCCAACATAGTTCCACTGTAGGTGCCAAAATAGAACGAGAACATCATCGCGACCGCCAACATCTTCCCGAAGGTGGGAGCGCTTACCAGCCAGTTCAAAGCCGGATACGCGGTCATCAATGCAAGGCCGGCAATGGCGAGCAGAACGGGCTTTCGGCCGATACGGTCGGAGACGGCGCCGCCAATCGGATTCCAGAAGAAATTGGTCATGGCGACCAGGAGAGTAACAAGGAGAGCGTCCTGAGCGGATAGCTTCAAGACTGTCTTGCCGAAAGTGGGCGTGTAAACGGTGACGAAATAGAAGGTCGTTGTGCTCAGGATCGCCATCATCATTCCGAGAACGACCACGCGCCAGCTGACCAGCGCCGAGGCAAAGATCTCGCGGGCTTTCGGGTGCTTTTTCATCGCCAGAAATTCCGGCGTTTCCTCCAGTGTTCGACGAAGAAGGAAGATAAGCGGGATGATAAGGCAGCCGAGAAAGAACGGAATGCGCCACCCCCAGGAGGCAACGGTTTCGGCCGGCATCGACCCGTTCAGCAGGTAGCCCACGCTCGCCGCGACAAAGATCGCGACCTGCTGGCTGGACGATTGAAAGGATGTATAGAAGCCGCGATTGCCTGGGGTTGCGATCTCCGCCAGGTAGACTGAAACGCCGCCGACCTCGACGCCGGCGGAAAAACCCTGCAGCAGCCGTCCGGCTAAAACGATAATCGGGGCAGCAATGCCAATGGTCGCGTAACTAGGACAGAAGGCGATGATGACAGTGCCGATCGCCATGATCGATAGCGTGATGATCAGGCCTTGTCGACGGCCGATCTGGTCGATATAGGCGCCGAGGACGATTGCGCCTACTGGACGCATTAAGGCTCCGAGCCAGAACACGCCGAAGGTGTTGAGCAACGAGGCTGTTTCACTTTCGGACGGGAAGAAGGCTCGTCCGATAGCGCTGGCGTAAAAGCCAAACAGGAAAAAGTCGAATTGCTCGAGGAAATTGCCGCTGGTTGCACGCAGGATCGCATTGACGCGCGATTTAACCATCCCGGGCTGAGTAAGTCTTTGTGACACGCGAGTTTCCTTCCCGTCAAGAATGGCCGGTTCGGAAAACCTCACGCCAGCCCAATTGCGTCAGGCCGTGACTTTGTCGTTGGTGACAGTACCGGCCGCGCGGAAGGCGCCAGATCTTTTCGGCGTATTTTCGGCGATAATTAGATTAGTGCAGATATTTCAGCGCCGGTTCGCGGAGCACCAGCAGATCTCAACGACAATTGCCGCAAGCTAACTTCATTTCAAACCAAAGTTGAGAATTCAGAAGGTGATTCGTTTGCCGGCTCACGGCAGCTATGTGGCTTGTTGGAGCAATCTCGGTGGTCAAGGACGTATGCCCCTCGCGGGCAGAGGCTGACACTTATTCGCTGCTTGATCTCCGACAGCCATGCAAACCGTGTCAGACTCAAGACACTTGCCCTGACGAGCCCGTATGAGCGTTTTCCCAAACTATTCCGAAGCTTATGGCGTGAGAGCGGGTTTTGGCATGACGATTGCTGAAAACGTGCGAGACAACAGGAGCGGACGAGTGCAGGCGGAACGGGTAAGAACCAGCGGCGGTGTTTTCTCAGATGCTCGTGGCGGCGAGCTGCCGACATCTCGTGCAGATCGCGGCTGAAACTCTCAAGAGCGCGGCAGATGCGCCTCCTTTTTCTGACAGGGTTGTCGCCGCATCAATCAATGGGCGTGCTCCATGTGTGAAAAGGATTGGGCTCAAGACGCCCGGCTAAGGGGGCCGCGAGGATGCAAAGAGTAGAGTTCGCCTGGAAGGCGACGGCGGTCATGAGCGCCATCGAGCCATCGAGCTCTTCTGTCTCGACCGGCCAATAGTTGGTCACGACGAGAATTCGTTTCTTCAGGGTTTGTTCTCTCCTCATGGCTATCGTCCAAATGACGTCTTCTGACGCTTCTCGATTTTCGCGGGATCAGCCTCCGCAGATATTTTGCGCGCATTTGACTGAGCGCGCGCGAGCTCTGTTTGGCACACATCCCTTTGCTGAGAAGCTGTCCGAAAAGCAGTTTGCTAGCCTGCTGCCTGAATATCTGGCGATGTCGCAGGCGTTTCCCTATCTGCAGGCAGGATCGCAAAAGGATCTCATATTCGATGCAATGCATCATAATCGGGATCTTCCCAGGGATATTGAGCTGACCAGCGTCGTCGCAAATTTCATTTGCTGGGATGAGACGGGCGGCTATGGCCGAATTATCCAGGGTGGCAAGGCGGCGCTACCCGACATTCTGCTGACCGAAGCGTTTCACTCGAACCTGTTCAGAAGGGATGCATCGCGACTGCTCGGCAGAGCAATACGTCCCAACTATAGCGCCACGACGAACCGGTACCTGCATTCTCTCTATGACGGATTATCAGCAAAAGACCCCGTGGTGCGTTGCGCCTACATGGTCGCCTTTGAGCTGCACGCTGCGGAGATGATCCAGGCGCTGTGGACCACCACGGTCAAAACCTTTGACACGCGGCCCGACGATCTTGAGTACTTCCGCAGCCACGTCGGTGGAGAAGATCCAGCCGAGAAGTATCATGGAGAGATGACAAGCCGCCTCATTGGCGAACTTGTCTCGGCGGATCGCAATGGTCGTTTTCTGGACGAGTTCGATCGGGCCTATCGACTGAACTTAAAGTGGTGCCAGGATCTGCTCCGAATTTCCTCACTTGAGCAAAATGACCGAGCTGAAATCGAACACCGTGGCCATTGTCATTGTGGTTCTGTCAAATTCCTCGTGCGGGCGCCGCGGCAGCTATCTGCAGTTCGATGCAATTGCTCGATCTGCCGGATGTCCGGATTTATGCATTTGCTGGTACCTGGCGATAGGCTCACGATTGAATGCGGCGAAGAGTTCCTCACCACTTACCAGTTCAATAAGAACATCGCCCGGCACACGTTTTGTCGCGTTTGCGGCGTCAAGCCATTCTATCGCCCGCGGTCGAATCCCTCCGGATTCAGCGTCAATGTTCGATGCCTGGATAAAAGAACGATCGAAGGCATCAGAATTGATGACTTCGATGGCGAGCATTGGGAACAAGCATTCCGCTCGAAGCGACCAGGAGCCTGGCTCTGCATTGAAGAACAAACCCCGGAGTGAACCCAATGGCGCGTTCAGCAAACGACAAAAAAGGCCTACTTTCAGAAGAGGCTCTGACGAAATTCCGCGTAGAGCTGCTGGTGAAGGGTACGATCGTGATCAGCCCCCAGACGTTATTTACGCAGGATGAATTGGCAAGGATCAATCAGCTGCAGGCTGAGATTCCCGAAGAAGAGGTGCGATTGGGAGATGCTGGCGACTCGCACAACGTCTTTGTCAAACGCGTGAGGGTGGACCCGCCCGGCCGCAATCCCAGCAACGTGGATGGCGCAGCGGCGGGGCAAATCATCGATCTACTTGAAAGGAAGGACCGCGGCTTCGCCTTAAACCGGATCCTGGGAGCATCGTCGGATTATGTGATTCGCAGATGCCAATTGCATCGTATGCCGCCTGGTTCGTTTGTAGGCATCCATTTGGATGCGGAGAGCGATCCAGACTTTGAGTACTCCGTAATTGTGCAGCTCGCGCAGGATTTTGAGGGGGGCGAATTCGTCGTATATCCGAGCGCGTATGAGCAGCAGGTATTTCGACCACCACTTGGTGCGGTGCTCGTCACAACATGTAGGCTGCGCCATGAGGTGAAGGCTGTATCCGCCGGGGAGCGCCGGTCGCTGGTCTATTTCTGTTCGAAGCGCAGCGGCACAAACCGGCGCGTCATCGAAAGCTCTAGCAGCGGCCATAAAGCAAGCTAGCTCAAAAATTTACGAATCGGTTGAGTGGCGCAAGTGCTCTCAGGCAGTGAGATCGGCAGATCGCACCCATCTTGCAGAAGATCTGTCTTGCGAGATGGTTTGTCGCTGCGGCGCGCGCTTTCAGGTTGGCTCCGGTGAGGGCCGTCGGCGAGAGCCATTCGGAAAGGAATGACGTGGTGACCCGCCAGGATCCCCGGAGCGAGCTCGCGCCCACAAAGGCGCGTCGGCGGTTCCAGATTCTACCGGGTCGAGGTGCGCCAACGTTGGTCAACGCGGGAACCGGGTGTTTCGAGCAGTGAATACGTTTTTTGCCGGGTCCATTTGTTTTGGAGGGCCTATGCGGCGATGCCTTCGTTGGCACCCATCGTCAGCTGATCGCTTGCTGCAATGAGCGTGGCGGTAGATGGTGAATTCGGCGACCGAAATTGCTCTGGCTTAAGGGAGTCGACGCAAACACCCGCGCGGACAGGCTGCTCCTCGCCCAGGCTGCCAGAATGCTGATCCGGGCCATGGAAGCCACGATCGGCAGAATCGCGCAACCTGCCTCATAAGTATACCGGGGCAACGTCGCGGAACTTCGTCACTGTTTTCGAACTGCGGGTGTTCCGGCGCGTGCACGACCGTGTTGTCGCGCCGCTCGTAGAAAGCTATGGGCTCGTCAGGTTCTCGACAGCTATCCGACCTAGCAAAGCAGGCGGATGCTGGGACCATTTGGGACGGTGTGGCGAAACCAGGGTCTAGTGCAAAGGACAGGCGAAAGAGAAGCGGTTAGCTGATGCTCTAATCGCACTCGCTCGATCGCCGATTGTCCCTTGCCGCAGCCGAGGCCCAGATATTTCACCGTCGAAAGTGACTGCGAATGAACTTTCCCTCTCCTGGTCGCGCGCTTCAGCAGTCGGGCAGCGCGGGCGCGCAAGACAACTCGTCGGTCTCCCCCTTGGCGGACGCGGCGGCATTCGGACAACAGCTGAGAGAGATCGCCAATGCGGGTAGTGGCGTGCCGGAGCAGACCTCCGCCCAGCTGGTCGGCGCATCGCGAAGCGTGGCGATGCCCCTTACGGATACCGATCAGCAAGAATATTCGAGGCTGTCGCATGGCGGAAGCTCCCGGGCGATGCTGCTGCCCTCCGTGCAGCAGTCGAGCCAGGGCCAGGCGGTGTGGGCTTTCGCAGGCCGTAGCAGGCAGCCCCTTTATTCTGAAGATGTGCCTCTCGTCGAGGGGTTGAGAGCAGCACTCATCAAGCGCGGATTCAAGGAGCGTACTGCGAAGGGGCACGTCGGTTCGCTTCTCAGGTTCGGACGCTGGCTCGTCAAACATAGCAAGCAGGGAATTGCCCAGCGTCTTCACGAGAGTACGCTGAACAGCGATGCAGCGGCTTTCGAAGAGATTGGCGGGCGGGGTATCCTCACTGCGCTCGGCCATCTGCGGACCTCTCAGATGGCGGGCGGAGGGGGGGTGATCCCATCGCGGACTGGCCCCTTTGCTCAGGACGCCGAGCTCATCAAGGAGTACAAGTCGACTGTCATTAACGAGGCCAAGAAGGAAGCAGCGACGGCATACAAGTATGGAACTGCCCTAGGCAAATTCAGTGAGTACCTGCGTAACAATGCCAAGCTCGCCATCGCTGCCCGGCTTCACGACAAGTCGCTGGATGAAGACCTCATGCGCTATGAGGCCACCCCCGATCATCACCCGAAGGTTCGAGCTGCACTAGCCCACTTGCGAAAGACACTGGCCGGCGATGACGCGGTCGAGCTTGATGGCGGCTTTCGTCCCGATACGGAAGCCTCGGTCGGAACGGATGAAATGCGGTCGGCAGACGTCGTTGCGCCCGACAGTGTGTGGCAGCGAACGGTCGGCTGGCCAGAGATGCTGCCTGCGCAAGGTTACGAGCGGGATGCGCCCTCGAGCGTCATGGATCAACCGAGCCCCTCGGTTTATCTGGCTCGGCAAGCAGGCCAGATCGGGCGCAGCGCCGATCTCCTTTATTCTGAGGATATTCCCCTCATTCTCGGGCTCAGGGAAGCGCTCCTCAGGGGCGGGGCTGCCGAGCGCACAGCCAGCAGCAATGTAGATTATCTTTTAGGCTTCGACCGCTGGCTCTTTGGCAACGACAGGCAACCAATAGCGGAACGGCTTGACCACGAGAGACTGGATGAAGAGATCGAGGAATTCATAGCAAAGGGCGGTGCCACGAATGTGCGTACGGCACTGGCTCATCTGCGGACCTCTCTGGCAGCGGGCGGAGTTGCACCCGTCGCAGGCCAACCTGACCTAAAAGCCTATCCGGACGACGCAGCACTCATCAAGCAGTACAAGGAAGACGCGGCCGCCGCCGGCACATCAAAGCTTGCCAGGACCTATGCGAGTGTTATGACCAATTTCAGTCACTACCTGCGCGAAAACAATAGGCAGAGCATTGCCGCTCGCCTTGAGGATTGGCTGGATAAGGATAAGTCGCTCATCGAAGATATGGATCTCTATAAGCAGTCCGGTGGGTCCAACGCGATCCGTGCCGCGCTAAAGCATGTGCGGACCGGTGGGAGAAAACCCGTATCCCTGCATGCTGAGGATGCGCCGCTCATTTCCGGGCTGGAGAACGCGCTCATCAAGGCGAACTTCGAGAAGATAACCGCCCAAACCAATGTACGGATTCTCCGAAGATTCAGCCGATGGCTTGTTGCAAACGAAAAGCTGGCCATTGCTGTCAGGCTTTACGATAAGTCGCTGGATAAGGATGCAGCAGCTTTTGACAAGAGCGGCAAACGGCGCGCCCTCACGGCACTGGGACATTTGCGGGCCTCGGCTGCCGGAATTGCGCCGAGGAAGCACGGTGCTGAGCTCAGCCCTTATCCCGAAGATGCGGACCTGATCGAACACTACAAAACCGCAGAATCGTGGCCGACTGCCAGAAACGATGCACCTTTCCTTATCAGTTTCAGCGATTACTCGCGGCATAAGCAGAGCATTGCCGCCCGGATATCCGACGAGTCGCTGGATGGACATCTCCAGACGTACAACGGGTCCGGCGGTCATGCAAAGACTGGTGCTGCACTGGCACGTCTGGCAAAATCGGCCGCAGGTGTGCGTACCACGGAACTCAGGCGCACAACTGATGAAGTCGCGCCGGACAATGCCCCCCTAGGTGCCGTCAATTCGCCTGTGGATGTTGCCGCGGAAGAGCACGACCATCTGTCGGGGGGACCGCCTGCGGCCAGCACGTCCTCGCTGCTCGCGCCGATCCCGCACCCTCACGAGGCTCCAGATCCTGGAGAGCGCCTGGATGCCTTGAGCGAGAACTACGAGAATGCGATTGCCGCGGAGGGGCTGATCAACGCACTTGATTGGGACGATTTGCTCTCCACCGAGTACGTTGTTGGCGATGATGAGCACGTGGTGGCGGGCGCTAGATCGACGAAGAGACAGCGGATCGACAATGATCCGCAAAACGGCGCGTTCGAGCGGCAGTCGAGCCACAACAGCGGTTCAGAAGCCGAAGCGTTGGCGCAGCTTCCAGCCAATCAGCCAGATGCTTCCGTTTCACAGGAACAGAATGGACATGGCTACGAGCCACCGCCACGAGCTGCCCCGGGGCACGTTGTGGACGAAGCTTCGCAGCAACGATCACCGCAGCGGCTTGTCAGCTGGCCATTGCTTCTGCCGACGGCTTACGATCAGGATCACCTTTGGGGGACGTTGGTAGACCTTCCGGCGTGGCCCGGGTTAGCCAGCCCCGAGCGCGCGCCAGAGATAGATCAAGTAGCAAGGCCAGCAATCGCTGGACCAACCTCGAGCTGGTCGCTGCCGATGTCGCCCGACTTTGATTGGAGCATGCTGCCGGCTACGCCAGCCTCTGTCGAGACTCGTTCGTCTGATGTCGAGCGCGGTGTCGAGGCCCTGATGGATTTGCTGTCTCAAGAATTGCGTGATGATGGCCAGTTTAGGCCATCACGCACGCCAACTGATGCCGGCATCCAAGGCGTGGCTCCGGCGGTCAAGGTGGACGGGCACAACGGACAGCGGCTTGGCCTGACCGAATGGTTGCACGACGAACATATCGCCGCCGACTACGCGCTGGTTGAAGAGGAGTTATATTGGAACAATCCCGATCTTGCTCGCCAGACGCGATTTGTACACCCGGCGCAAGCCCAGCTATTGCGTCTGGTGCCAAGTGAGAGCGACCGCATGCAGATCCTGCTGCAGATCTTCAATGAGGAACATACAGATGTCGCCAACTTCTTGTTCGTCCCCGTGAATGATGGTGGAGTTGCTGGCGGCGGATCGCACTGGTCGCTGCTGCTGGTTGATCGGCGCGTGCCGACAGCCGCGGTTGCCTATCACTATGACTCTGCCGGGCTTCGCAACCGTGCCGTTGCAGAACAGCTCGCAGCACGTCTTGGCTCCCGCTTGCAAGCGGCACGGATGGCCCAGCAGCAGAACGGTCATGATTGCGGAGTCTTCGTGGTGGACGCGACGCGAGCGTTGGTCGGACGATTGGCGCAAGGAGAGCGGCCGGACCGTGAGCCGCTGCACCTCGATCGCCTCATCGCCGATCGACCGGCACTTCAGGATCGCCTCGGGACTGATCGCGCCTTACGCTGACGGACTCCATCCGACCGCCGGTTTTCGCCCGGATCCGTCTGTCGGCTGAACAGCGCAGCCGGCAACGGATATCCGCATCAGGCGAGATGGACGCGGATCCCGGTCACCTCCCAGGTACCGTCCTCCAGCACGCTGTCGGAAGCAGGGGTAAGTTCGAATGATTGGAGTGGCAGGATACATGCGGTTACCATGACCCCAATCAAACCAATGTGAGTAGCCGTTGTTTGAGATCGTCGGCGGCGGGCCGGTCATACGCAATCACGAGGCACTCCACCGTGCCAGCCTCCTGGTCACTGGCGAGCGGGATCACGCCCTGCTTGCGTGTGCCATCGAATAGAAAACCCTCCCTGGCGAAACGTTCATGTGCAGCCTTGAGCGAACCCGATCGAACATTCCTCACGGATGAAATAACGTGGGAACCGGAGTAGTCGAAGCCCAGGAGCCGGACGGCAATGCTGTGTAATACCGAGCCGCCACCCCAGCGGCCGTTCGCTTCATTGAAGAGCAGCCGCCCGTCGTTCGTGAAAATGGCGTCAATATTAACCGGTCCGCGATATCCTAGATTGCGGACAAGGGACACGAAGCGGTGAGCATGCGTCTGCGCAGTCAACCATTGCTCATTCCTCAGATCGCTTGGAAGCTCTAGTCCTGTCCAGATCAGAGCCTTTTCGGATTGATCTGTGCTTCGACGCAGACGTATGTTTCCACTGTTGATGAAGATTAAACCATCATTCTCGATCTCATACTCAAGATAGAAGAGGGACCTGGCGAGGTGATATGATTCCACGACCAGCGTGCTGCACGACGCCGTGGCCATCTCGGCCCAAAGTGCGTCAGGATCAAACGACGGCCATAGAATCCGCCGTGTATCTCTTGCCCCAGGCAGTGGACCGCTTTCGTTACTGGCCAGGATGATATTTCCGACGCCGCCGGCCCCATTGTCCAGCTTCACGATGACCCTGCCGGTCTCGTGCCGGAGCAAGTTGACCGCCCGGAACAATTCGTTCGAGTTCGTCGTGACGATTCCATTTGGCATCGGAAGCGCGACACTTGTCGCCAATTGACGGAAATGGCTCTTGCGATTCAGCAGATCAGGTCCTCGCTGCAGAGCGAAATCGTCCCCGGTTTGCGGAATGCCCAGCATCGCCGCCAATCGCGCGACGCCTTCGCTGGAGTAGCAGGGATACATGCTCCACGAAGATGTTTGACGAATATGGCTGTTGAGTCCCTCAACGATGCTGCTGGACAGCAGGGTGCAATCATTCAAGACCGGCGCTTCGTGACCAAATTCAGGTACAAGCAATGAAACGCTTGAGGCGTCGAAATCGAGTGTCTCGCCGATGTAGGAGAGCAGATCTGCCGGGATGGAAAGTGGCGAGACGATCAGATCACCCTCCTTAGCAAACCACGTCGAACGGTAAGCCGAGTTGGCAGCGAGCGCGAGTTGAGCTGCTGTCAGATCGGGGCCCGACATTTGGGGCGTACCGGCATTCATGATTATGATCCGTGGCATCGGTCACCTTTGCGTAGTCGGTTACTCAGAGAGCGTTAGCAAAAACGGATGAACTGGCTGCCCGTGACCTGGAAATGCGGCCGACAAGATCATTTCGTGGCATCACGGCATCATCGGCAGGGTTGCTGGAAAGCACGGCGTGTCTGCATCCCCCGAACTCAACTGCCGCCTCCCTTGCCGCTTGATTGCCTGCTGGCTTCCTTCGGCACAAAATGCTGGACCTTCCCCATGCTTGAAAATGATCTCGCTTGGAACCTTGAGCCGGGCGAGCCGCGACCGGACATGCGCCATCAGCGCTTCTGCTTCGATCCGGGCGCGACCTCGCAACGCGCTCGCGAGGCCGCCATCACATGGTTTGGCGTCCGTTGCACAAGCGATAATCACGACCTTCGGCAGGACAACGCAGCTATTGATGGTCGTTACGGGTGCGATCAACGGATATTGCCTGGCCAATCGCTGGCGATTGATTACTCATTCTGCTTGGCTCAGCAGTGGTGGTGTGCATCTGCCCGTAGTGGTAAGCGCACCATGATGACTGTTTCTTGCCTGGTCTTTGACAGACAGGCTCGCCGCACATATAGGCAGCTCTGGCGTCTCCATCCTTGAAGCCGATGATGGCCCGGCACTGGCCTTCAATATGATCGATCAACAAGACTTTGTTGACGCCGTCAGGCTCTTTCAACTTGCTGCTCCAGGATACCAGGCAATCTCTTCGGTGCCGTTCCGTTCACGCCGAGTGATACTTGCAGCGGGGGCCCGTTGAAATCCTCTGGAGGTTCACGGCCGGTCGCACATCTCCGCGACGAGAACCCACCGGCAGGCCGGCATGAACGGAGCGAAGAGCCGGTTCGGCGGACTGCTTTTGGGACTGTGTTCCGCCAGAAGAGGGGTTCGGGTTCAATATCGGGAAGAGGCCGCCGCGCCCTGCAAGGGCGCTGCATCGAACTCTGCATTGATCTCTTCTCACGTCACCTGCTCGTTGCTGGGCCGACTTGCGCCAGCCACAATGTTGCGATTCTGCAATGCCCGACCATTGCAACTAGCCGCGAGGCGTAAGGCTGCGTTCAAGGCGCGTTGCGTTACTGTTTCGACCGACAGGCCGCCAGGGATGAAGATCATGACCAACCAGGGTGCGGGATTGTTCTGACCAGCTGAGACATTCGTCAGTCCCGGCGGCGGATGAAGATGCGTGCCAACCGAAATATCGTACAACTTAACGTTACGTCCGTTTCAAGTCCTTTCTGACAACCTGCGTGTACATCCCAATGGGTATGTCGGGGCAGACCCCGGGGGTGGGTGGAGAGCTTGCAGCGCGATTTGCGTCAGAAAGTTGCGCTCTTATGAGAACGGTTCTGCTGCTGACCGGGTCCTTGTTGGAGAGGCTCGCACGTCCAGCGATCGACTGCTCGCAGCTGTAGCCGATTCCGCGACAACTTCCGCTTAGGCACGCTCACCTCCCGTTTCGTGGTTATCGCAGTGTCTGACAGAGGCGATACAGCAGCCGCGCGCGAGGTTCGATCGATGAAATATAGAGTTGCTCATAATGCGTATGCGCGCCCTTGCCGTCTACGCCCAGGCCATCGAGGGTTGCGGTATGCGGCGCGGTGAAATTCGCGTCGGAGCCGCCGCCGCTGAACGCGTCGAGCAGATCGAAACCGATCTCAGCGGCAAGTTGCCTGGCGTGTTCGTAGAGCGTAGCGCCGGCCTTGCTCTTCTCATAGGGAGGACGGTTCAAGCCGCCCAATACTTTCAGGCGAACGTCATCGGTGCGCGAGGTCATTCGGAGGATTCTTGGCACCAACTCGTCTGCATGAGCCATGGTCGGCACGCGCAGATCGACTTCCGCATAAGCCTGTTCGGCGACGACATTTGGTTTAGTGCCGCCGCGGACGACGCCAACGTTGACGGTGATGCCGCGCGAAAGGTCGTTCATTGCCTCGAGCGTCTGGATCACATTGGCTAATTCCCGGATCGCGCTACGGCCGTCCTCGGGACGTGTACCGGCGTGCGCCGATGCGCCCTTGATGAGCACATCGAAGCGGCCAACGCCCTTGCGCCCGGTGATGACCTTGCCGCCGTCGCGCGCTGGTTCGGTAACCAGCACATATTTCGCCTTGCGGCCCTCTGCCTCGATCAGCGCCCGCGAGGTCGGGCTGCCGATCTCCTCATCCGACACGTAGAGGTGGGTGATGCCGAGCGGTGGGCGTGCGTCGTCGGCGCAGATCTGCCGAAATGCATGATAGGCCAGATAGGCACCGCCCTTCATGTCGTAGGTGCCCGGGCCGAACGCGCTGTCACCGTTGATTTTGAACGGTAGTCGTCTTATGGATCCCATCGGATGAACTGTGTCGAGATGGCTCAAGACCAGAATGCCCGGCACGCCTTGACCCCAGGACGAGCGCGTGACCAGGTGATCGCCGCAACCCTCGCGTCCCGCAATGCGTTCGATGGTCGCCGGTAGGTCGCGATAGCCTGCCGCTACCACGTCAGCCAGCTTGTTGAGCTGATCCGGCCGCTCCGTCGGCGACTCGAGTTCGACCCATCGGCGGATGCCATCGAGGATCGCGGAGGTTTCAAACGGGTGACTGGACATAGTTGTCTGATGCCCCTCGAATCTGAACTTTCATCACTCGCCCAAGATCATGGTACGCCCACTTGCCCGCATCGAGATCGAGCACGGAGATCTCAGCTTGGCCGTCTATTGCGACGCAGTGCGCGTTTGAACCACGATCTTGCCGCGATGCTACGCGCCTACCGAGGAGAACTGAGCTACCAAAGCTGGTAGTTTACGTCGTGGACCATGTGGGTCCAGCATGCGGCAGGAAAGTGTAGCTAGTCGCGAGGAATGCGTGTTTCTCAACGTGAGGTGGCCCGTAAGAACCAAACCAATCCACGAGTCGGCGGGATGATTGTTTGATAACTGTCGCTCCAGTACCGGTCGTCCGCTCAATACGTATTCTATTCTAACGACGTTCTGCGCAGAACTCGAAGCGCGCGCTCGAAATTGAACAATGTATAGCCGTGGCCAGTCCGCGCTGCGGAAACTTGTCCGATAAATATCCTATGTGTGCCAATGATCTTGTCGTCATACCAAGCGCATTCGAGCGCGCAAAATGCTTGGTACAATAACGGCACATCAATCATGCTTTGAGTCCAGGAAGCGGTGCCGAAGCGATGAACACGTGTCGCTCCATCCTGGCCGCAAAAACGCAGACTAAGCCCTCCTCGTCGCTGCGGATAAGATTGATTGCAGAACTGCACCTACCAAGTATTGCGTCGTGCAACTCAGAGGAGCGAATGCCGACAAGCAAGCACGACGAGTGCGATGCAGATGGAGTCATGTAATTCTCTATCGGTCGACGTCGTCCGCCGGCCGCTCCGGGCGTCACGATGTCACGATGGCGGCACCGTTTGCCAGAGTTCGCATTGCCGGACGGAGGTCTGCCGGCTGGATAGACAGCAGTTTCCCTAGCCAGGGGATAACTGGTGCTTCATAATCAGCTTTCGACCGGAGTGCCGCCCTGGTTAGCGCGCTCAATGCACTCGCAAGAGAACACGCTTTTTCGCATCTAGAAGATGCACATCGAGCGTCGCATGCAGCGAACCCCGCAGCTCGGGCGGGATCGAGCCGTCCGTATCGATCAATTCACGAAACTTTCGAATGATGTGTTCTATCATTGCGATGGATCCGAGTGCCTCCAGCTTCTGTGATGACATTATCTGATTATCTCCTTTGGAACGCAGCGCACGCCGCGGGTCTCTCTCTCGGCAACAGGCCCGCAGCAGACTCTCGCAGATGAACAGGAACGGCTCTCGAACCCGCGTGCTTAATGCGGATTGCCTTGATCGGCGCGCGGCAGGCGGCACATGCTCATCGAAAGCTCCAAGGAGTCGACGCCCATTCGCAGCTGAAATTGCTTAGCGCTTGTCACGATCGGCCTCCGCCGGAATCTCCTTCGAACCCGGAGCCGTTGGAGACCGCAATCAGGCGTTTCAGTCGAACGGCTGCGCGGCCACCGTCAAGCGCATGTTGTGCAAGGGCGACGCCCTCCTGCAGCGTCTGGATGCGGCCGGCCACGATCAGTGTCGCCGCCGCATTTAGAAGTGCAGCGTCGCGAAGTGGACCTGGAATGCCATTGAGTACGTCTTGCAGGGCGACGGCATTGGCCTTCGCTTCGCCGCTCTCCAGCGTCTCCTTGTCGCATCGGGCAAGCCCGGCTTGTTCCGGCGTTACTTCAAAGGTGCGCACTGTGCCGGCCGCAAGCGCAGCAACAAAGGTCGGTCCGGCGAGGGTAACTTCGCCGACCCCGTCAGAGCCATGAACCACCCATGCCGATTCGGCGCCGAGGTTTTTCAACACGTAAGCCAGAGGCTGGACCCATTCGCGAGCAAATGTCCCAACGATCTGCCGCTTGGCCCTGGTCGGATTGGACAGGGGCCCGATGAGGTTAAGGATGGTATGGGTCCCAAGTGCGGTCCGGATCTGGCCGACGCGCCGCATCGCTGGATAATGGGCCGACGCAAATGAGAAGCCGATTCCGGCTTCGTTGACACAGCGCGCAACGGCCTCAGGCTTGAGGTCAACGTTGACACCGAGATGCGCCAACAGGCCTGCCGTGCTAGGACTTGAAGATGTATCGCTGTGGGCATGCCTGGCGACAGGAACGTCGGCTCCGGCGACGATAAAGGAGGCGCAGGTCATGACGGCGGCCGAATACGCAACGCTGTCGCTCGTACTAACCATATTGATGGGATCGCATGCGATCTCGATCCGCGGCATTCTCTCTCGCACCGCGGAGACGGCTCCGGTGACCTCTTCGATCGTTTCGCCCCTGACTCGCAAACCCATCAACAAGCCGCCGATCTGCGACGGAGTCGCATGACCCGACAACAGGCCGTCGAATGCTGACGCAGCTTCCGCACGGGTCAGAGTGGCGCCGGTAGCAACTTTACCGATAATTGATTTCAGCGCTTCCATCGACTTTACACGTTCATTGTCGGCATCCGAAGCGCTTCGCTTCAACGGAGGCGTTTGTTGAAGAGACATGGCACTGCCTGTCTTGATGAAGCCGTCGTGCCCATCGACGCACGGCCGAACGTCGACGTTTGAGTGATCGGGTGGTTTGGGCACCACCATTTTGGCAAGGCTACAACCTGACGCTACGTGAGGGTCAAGCTCTCCATGTCGTGGATGCTGTCAAGAGATCGCTGGCCGATGAGAGCAGGGCCGTCGCTACGCCAGCAAAGATGGCGAACGCAACACCGGCGATTGTCACGGCTCTGGCGAACTCCGCACTTCGGAAAGCAGCCCATAGCCGGGAGCATCCCGCCGGCGCGCGCCTGGTCGGCGGCCGCGATGATCTGCCCAGGATCGAGATAACTTGTGATCGGCGTTCTGCCGCCGACCTGAATGGCCAGGTCGGCCATGGAGACGGCGGGTGTTCTCGCATCTAGTTCGTCGTAGGAAATTGCAGAACGCAGTCCAAGCTTACGTAATGTTTTTGACGATGCGGGCGGCTATCTAGGGCAATTGTTGCATTTGCCTATCCAGATAAGCATCAAGGGACCAAACCGTCGTGAATGGCCGAGCTCCTTGCTTCCCTGCCGACGTTTCGTGACCGTCCTGCGTGCGAGGTGGGCTATCTCGGAACGTGAGGCGGGCGAGCAGGCCACTTGATCCTCTACTTCGAGGTGCCGCCATTCTTGCCCGTATCTCGTGAGGAGATCACGTAACGGCATTGCTGGCTGAGGCTGTTGTGCTTGGATCTGAGGCAAGCAAGGATGGCGACGTAGCTCGGTATGTGATTGCTGCAAAGGCGGAACACGTCCTCCATACACGCCTGTCTCTCCTCGGGAGTCGGGGCTTGATCTCGCGCGTTTACCTGCCGCGGGATTACAGCAGTCACTGCGGCAGCTAGAGCGACGGCGCGGCAGGATTTGAGGAGCGAAGCCAAACCGGTCAGTTGGTCTTGAGTCATGTCATTCCTTAAGAGTGGTGGTCTGCGATGTCTTGAGCGAAGCGCAAAATCCTCTGTCCGTCGGCCAATAGACGTGTAGCGCCAGGTGCAATGCTCCCGAGTTCCGTCTCGCCTACTCTGGTATGCCTCGATGTCCTGAGGTATTCGGCGTGGTACGTCGTTCGGTGTTTGAGCGCAGCCCCACCTCACGGCCGATAGTTGCCGTCACGCCGGCGCGATACGGGATCGAACAAGACCTGCGGCCTGGTGCCGGACCTATCGAGGCAGAGAGAGGGCCAAACGCCAGGTGCGCTAGCTGATGACGCAATTGATCCTGAATAACGAACCCTGCTGGGACACCAGCAGGTCATGTTTAGTGTAGTCGGCCTGCGCGCCACATTAATGTGGAGACGGCGATCGGGATGATGCCTTCTGTAGAAATATCGAAGGGCCCGATTGCTTCCGCCGTTGGCCGAGGTAGCCTCGGATAACGTGTGAACAGGCACGTGTCTGTAGAAGCGTGTGATCCCGCGCGACTCTCGCCAGGTGAGTTTAGATGTTTGACACATTCGCTCTTCTCACTGCCTGCAGCAAGCGTCCGGATTGTCGGAGGCGGTCCCAGCCTGTCCAGGATCGTACAATCTGACGCTGCGTATGATTCAAGCCTCTTCTTGATTCAAGTCGACCGAGTAACCGCTGGGTGGCGAATGGCGCTTTGATGGCCGCCGGCTCTTACGTGATTATACGGAGCGCCGGTGTCGCATTTCTTTGATGTCTCAATTGCATGCTCACGGCATGAATCCGAAAAGTAAACTCTATCAGCCCGACCACTGGCGAAGCCGTGCGGAAGCAACGCGAAAAAGGGCGGAAGGACTTGCTTACGGTAAACCCAGAGACAGGCTTCTTAACGTTGCGATCGAGTACGATAAGCTGGCTCGGCGTGCCCAAGAGTGGCAGACGCGTAGAAGGGAGGACGAAACATGGCCAGAGCGAGAGCTCTAGGGCTTTGCTGGGCATCGAGAAGCTGCGCCAAAGCTGGACGGCCGCAGCGCCAATCGCGGAGCAAATGTCACTCGGCAATCGGCGCATCCAAGCAAGTAGCGCTGAATATGGCGCTTTGGTCCACGATCGGCCTTTTGGCTTCGAGGCACATTGAGTGGCCTCGAAGCTGGTTCGGCATGGTATGCCGGGTGCGTCTTCTTGCCTCAGTTGCGAATTCATATCCCGCTAGCCAAGCCGGGGCGCAAGGCTGGCTCGTGAAAGACAAGGCTGGCTCGTGAAAGAAGTGTCCGCTTCCCACTGACGGCGGGCATATTCCTGCCCTGCAATCGGACCGCCGAGGTCGGGAGGTGCGTGGGCGTGCCACCCGACGCAGCTTTCCTTGCGATTTTTCGGTTCTGCTTGCTTCTTTGGCTCATAAGACCGCTGCGACGATCCAGTAAATGCTGGCCCAGAGCAGCGCACCCAAGAGGAGTGCGGCCAGCGGCCATAGGTTCCATCGCCGTTGCGCCTGCGAACAACGGCAATCGGCACCATAATGCCTGACAGTGGGGTCCTTCGGTGCGCGCCAGTGAGTCATTGACCACGTGCCGCACTGGTCCGCGGGGAACGGTTGGTTTCCGGATGCATCGTATCGTTCATAAGTTCGCAGTCTTCCTTCATGGTTCGGGTTGTCGGAGTCTTGTTTGCAGCGCCACCCGCATCCAGGTGATGGCGTTCTCATGCAATGGGCGGTTAGAGATGGTGTTACCAAAGCTGAGGGGCGCTGGGCAGCGCATCGCTCAGAGCTAAACAAATAGCCAGATAAGTGGCGCCTGGACTCAGCCTGGACTCAACTGCAGCAATCAGCATGCCACGAGCAGACAGGTGCCGGCGCAGCCTTGATGCGAAGGAAGCTACGCGAGCTCGCTGCCCTTGGTCGGAGTTGCCACCTTGGTGTCCGGAAGGCGACATCGGCATCGAAAGAAGGAAAGAGCTCGCTAGCGACATTCGACAAATAGGGGGTGGGGGTTGCATTGTAGGGACGCGGCAAGGGGCAGCCGGCGGCAGCGCGATTGCAGTGCCTCAAGATAGATAGACTAATCAGCTTCTCTGACCACTAGCTTACGAGATCGCATCAACCCATGGATGTTATCGGTATGGGGACAATGTATGCTTAACCGTCACGGCGTGACGCGAGCCCATTTCGATTTTGCTACCGCACGAATCAATTACGGTCACATAGATGACGCATTGGCACTGTTTCAGAGCCGGCGAGCAGAAAGCAGCGAATGATCGTAGGACAGGTGGTGAGGCAGCAATAATCGCGCTCGCGAAGCATTGAACGAGGATAGGCGAAATATGCTGTGGTATTGCGAGCGATAATGGAATGTAGATGTCAGGCCATGTCGGAGTGCATACCAAGCATGGTGGTCGATCCGGCGGCGATGAGGTGGTGGCCCTCGACGCCTCTGTAGGATCAAGCGCATCTCCGCGAGACCTCGACGCGGCGCACGCAACGAAACATTGTGCGTTAACTGCTAAAGCTAAACGCTACATCGTATGCTGACGCGCACGTTGTTCGGCGGTGTACACTGCAGTCAATGAGCAAGGCGCTCCGCATGGGCCTCGTGCGGTAATCGAGATGTCGGCTCCCATAGCCGCCGAGCCTCCCAGAGTGGCAATTCTCAACCTATGCGCCGGGTCATTATCGAGTGGATCTTGCACGGTTTGCATTCGGGCAATAAAGGCCCCGCAAGGACTGGCAAGCGCCTGGGCAGGGCGTCAGCGTCCAAAAAGACAGGAGAACAAGTGATGGACATCTGCGGCTTTCTCAGCAGGTGGTTCGCTGAAGAATGGTATTGGAGCGCCGTCCCAAAGAGGACGGAACATGCGCCAAGTTGTGAGTTGCAAAACAACAACGTCATCTACATCGACTTCAAGGCGGTCCACGAGGCAAAGGAGGAAACGTGCGGACGCAAATAATAGAGAGGCTGGAGGCCGGTCGCGTACAGTATGGCCAGTTTGCCAGCCTTCCAGGATCAGGTCCTTGCGGCATGTTCATTGTACAGGGACCTTGCGGCTGTGAACTGAGGATCAGCGGATTAATTCGTCCTGGCTGGGAGCATGTCGCTGTCTCAACACCGCGACGTTGTCCGAATTGGGAAGAGATGTGCTTCGTCAAAGACCTGTTCTGGGATGAAGAGGAATGCGTGATGCAGCTGCATCCCCCACACTCGCAATATGTAAATAACAGTCGGTATTGCCTGCATCTGTGGAGGCCAACTCATCGGGACATCCCAATGCCGCCATCGGGCTTTGTAGGCGTCGTTGGGCTCGGCCCATCGGAGGCGGCAATGTGGTTTGCCCGCATGAGTGCGACCGCATTATGAGGTAGGCTAAGGATTGTCCGCGTGGCAGATGAAAAGAAGTGGTTCGGCGATGTTGTCAGCCCCACACCGCAACGGAAGGTGTCGGCTGTTCCGTTTGCCTAACGTCGCGGGCTTGCCAGCCCAGCGAAGCAGGAGGCGATGATAACGCACCGGCCCGGCGAGTCCCGTGCTGGCGAATTGAGGGAACGACAGCGTCAGAATCGGGCCATCGCCGCGTCAAATCTGCGTGGAGAGCCGCGCCAAACCCGAGCTCGGGATAAAATTGCGTCCTCCGACGACTGTGCCCGACCGCTCCGTATCCTTGAAGTCGTCGATCAGGGCGCCGGCATTTCGGCCGAGATTAGGTAAGCGGAAAAGGTGGCCATCCAAGAGACGCCATGCGGCGGCTTCTCCAACCCGTTCTTGCTCGTCAGCTCGTCGTCAGCTTGCCGCAATACCATTCGCAGGTAGAGCTCGCCCAGCCCCACTCGGTCCAGGCAAGCATGCGCTAGAGGCACGGGACCGCCATGTTCAATCCGGTAATTGATCAAGCCACGCGCGCCGATCAAGCTGACGAACTGAGTCAGTCGACGGATAACAGCAACTTCGAGCAAGTGCTTACGGCTCTCGCGCAGGAAGAGAGCCTGCCTCCCGAAGAGCTGTCGGATAAAATGGGGCTCTGCTGCAGCAGGCCGTATACCTCGGATGCGAACGTTCACACCCCGGTCTCATCGGACCTCACCACCTCTTCTCTGTCTTCCGGTTCAAGTTCAGCTTCTCCGGCGGAGCCGAGCCAGCCTTTGTTCCGATACAGAACTGCCGAATTATCTGGCGCCAATGTCAATGGCATCTGCGTGGGCTTGGCAGCTGAGTGGCTCCTCAATCTCGCCAGTAGTCCATCGTCTCGAATGAGCGCGCTGGTACCGGGCGCTGAAAATCATGCCTCGGCGGCAGTGCGGCAGCAACGGTATGAAGATCTCAAGGCGTTGTTGCGAAGTGACAGGGCGGGGAATTCTACCAACCTTCAGGCAAAAACCGCTATGTTGCGGGAGGCGGGATTAGATCCTGCGAACGCTCAGACTCGATATGAGTTTGGAACGTCCTCCGGAATTGCCCGGATAGTGCGTGAAGTTACCCACGATCCATCGGTCTATCTGATCAGCCTGCGTTTTAAACCGCGTAACGCGCATACAATTGCGACCTCGACATCGAATGGAATGACGACCCTGTTTGATCCAAATTATGGAGAATTTACTGTTCGGTCAGACCAGATGGGCGAGTTGTTTAAAAGTCTCGGCGACCGATACAGGAATCCCCCGAACAGGCTTCGAATATCCACGGTCGTCACGCAAAGAATGACGTGAGTGGCATATCAGGGCTCCGGAGGCCGCTCCGACGTCCTCGCCCGAATTGTTTTGCATGACGGCAACGATCGCGATCGGAAGCCGCATTGGTTTGAGGTGCCAACACCGAAGCCATCGAAGATCGAATTTGCTGCCCACGTCCCGGCAGTGCCCTGAAGGTGTCGCAGCTTGGCGCCGAGATTCACGATGGTTGCGCATGAGGTGCTGTACGTTCGCGAGATTGCCTTGCTTGCTTGGAAGAGACCGACAGCTCACGCACGACAGAGGACGCCTGCCTCAAACTTAAGGAGGCTGAGTCGCCCTACGCCAGGATTGCGCGCCGCGGGAAAGCGCAATAACGGTGTCTGTTGAATGGTCTCGGTTGAGTTGGGGCGACCACTCGACTCCTTGAGGCGCAGGATTGAAGCCGTCTCAACCTTCCAAAAACAGGGTTAAGCTCCTGGTGTCGGCTTCAATGGCCTTGCCGACCTGCGGAGGTCGGCACGTTCGCCGGCCAGTTCTCAGCGACGCGCGGAAACGACCTGCTCCGAAACGCAATCGGCTGGTCGGTAAGGTCCGTGTTTCGCAGTAAGCTATCGGATCTCGTCCAGTGAGAGCGCATGCATCCCTTTCGCGCGGGCCGATTTGATCGCTGCGCGGTCGTCCGCTTGGGCGGCATCATCTGAAACCTTGCAATGGCCAGAATGGTCGCCCGGTGTAGATCGTGAGCTCGAAGCCGCCCAGGCCGGGATCGCTTGCCCATTCCACAGGTCCTGTTGCTCGTGAGGGAGTAATGGGAAAGAGCCTGTGGCGGACTCTTACCGGCCCTGCCGAGCCGCCTGTCAGATTCATGACCAAATGTTGGTAGCCGACCTAAATGCAGGCAGCGGCATGGGCAAAATCAACGATTTTGAATTGGCGCGCCGCTTGCTTCTTCACGGCGTCATCTTGATCGCTCCAGAGGCGACCCGTGAGATTGACTAAGCAGAGGTGGAGAGGGTGGCCAGGTTGCGAGCTGAGATGAACCGACCCGTGACGTGTCCAGCTAGGAGAGGGTCTAGAGGTATTCAAACAATGTGTGACACGCTTTGAACGCCCTGGATCCGCAACCCGATGGGAGCCGTAACCTATCAAGCCGCGCGCGTATTCCCGTTGTCGTGGCGAATTATCCGGATGTCTATTCGGGTGTTTTCAGGATCTGTTCCTGGATGTCATTTGTGCAGATATGAGAAGAAGCCCAATCATCACACCGCTAAGCGTAACGAATACGAATCCCGCCGACGTGTATATCTCGCCCGTCAACTTGACGGCTAATGGCAGGGCACATCTTGGCCACGCTGCCGGCCCATTTCTCAGAATAGACGTTCTACAAAGGCACCTGAAGAGGGCAGGCCATCATGTTCGCTCCGGTCTGACGACCGACGGTTTCGAGAACCATGTTCTAGTCCGAGCAGCCCGCGAGAACATCGACCCGTCGGACTTGGCTCATGGCTTCCACGTCGGGATTGCTGATGATCTCGCCTCACTAGGGATCGTTTTCGACCATTTCGATGATCCAGCCCACGGTAGAAATCTTCAGCGGTTTTCCAATGTCAGCAACGTGCTCATGGATGCGTTATCTGCAGCAGGATCGCTGGAATTTCGCGCAGCGCGGCTACCCGTCGACGATGCTGGTTCTGCTCTGACGCCAACGGAAGAGCGTTTCTGCATTGGAGGCTGGTTTGGTGCAACCTGCCCCGTATGCGATGCGTCCGCAGGGAGCTTCTTCTGCGAACAGTGTGGACATCATTTCGAGCCAGATGAAGCACGAAATCCGGTGTCGAGGCGGGGACGGATTGTAGAATGGACAGATAACATTTCTGCCTTTCTCTCAATTGCACGAAAAGACCAACTCGTCCGGGCGTGGGACGATGCGGCTATCGAACCTGGCTTTGTGGAGATAGGGAAGCGGTATATCGCACGCAAAGGGCAGCAAATGCGGTTGACCGTTCCTGGCCTGCATGGATTGTCCTGGAATTCGCAGCAGTTCAACACACGTCAGATCCTGTTTAGCTACTCCTCGTTGCTCTATGCTCATTCCCTCTATTGCGGGCATAAAGATGTGGAGACATCCGGCACGCCAAGTGCCTTTGCGCGCAATTCCGATACTTTCCTGATCGGCGCGACCGGCATCGACAATACAATTCCGATGCTCGTGGGAGTTACCGGATGCGCATTGGGCCAAGAGTCATTTCGTCAATTTGACCGAATTTTCTTTAATCGTTTCCTTCGGTTGAACGGATCGAAGTTCTCCACCAGCCGCGGCCACGTGATTTGGGCGGGTGAAATAGCTCAAGTGCCGGATATATCTATCGATATTCTCAGAGCATGTCTGTCGGAAATCTGCCCCGAAGAAGCGGAAACCGATCTGATCCCAAAACAACTGATTAATCGCTATAATGCAATTCTCGACAAGAGCGCTGGGGTCATCAACCGTTGCACGGACATCATCAACGCGATGCCGGCCTTCGCCGCGTGTCACGTAGATGATGCAATGATGATCACGCTGGACCGGCTGTACGACCAACAGTGCTCCGCTCTCTCGCTAGATCATCTGCGCGTATCGCACGCGTCCAGATCGGTAACCGAATGGCTCGATTGTCTTGATTCCAATCCGAACCATCAGATCGCTTACACATGGCTGATGGGCTTCAGCATACTGGGTTGGCCGCTGATGCCCAGGATAACAGAAGCTCTGTGGCACTGGCTCGGTCATGAAGGACATCCCCTCGCAGCCTGCGCGGCGAGACCCTCATCCGAACGAAGCGGAAGCGTACCAAGAATCGATGGGCGCAGCTTGACAGCCGCAGACATTGACCGATGCCTTCCGGGAAAAGTTGCACAATGAGCGCTGCAGCGAACATTATCGCCGCCGAGAAGTTGCCCGATGAAGTGCCGCTCGAGGTCTCGATTCCATTCATGCTTGGTAGCATCAACGTGGCCGCGTCGTATGGGTCGAGCTTCTTTCTCGTGGATGCTCTGCGGTCGGCTCCACAGAGCGCATCCATAGCAGGAACAGTTATTTCGACCGGTACAATCGCGACAATACTATGTTCGCTTGTAGCTGGCTGGATCGCCGATCTATTTGGGGTGATGCGAACGATCACCCTTGCTGCCGCGGTGATGGCAATTGCAATGATCTGTTTTGCAGCGGCGCCGGCTTCTATGTTCCTCGCTTATCTCGGCGGGCTCTCGCTCGGCATTGGATGGTCAATCTTCTATATGCTGGCGCCGCTTCAAATACTGGAACGCGTGCGGCCTGCGGCTCGTGTCAAGTATCTCACCTTGCTTTCCGGATCCCAGATGCTGGGGATCGGACTTGCTGTTCCCCTGGCGCGCACCGTCGTGGAGATTTTCGGATCCTATATCGCAGTCTACTCTCTATTCGCGGCTGCATGTCTCGTTGGCGCCATGCTGCTGGAGTTGGCCGGCAGGGCACTGGCGCAGGCTCCTCAGATCAAAATGGCGACTGTTCGACTCACGTTTGAGGGCGTGCGAGAGGCCTTCAAGTCGAATACGCGTTATCCGATCGTCATGATCGGCATCGGCGCATGCGTGTTTTCCGGTCTGTCCACGTTCCAGACGCTTTACGCTTCATCGCGGGGGCAATCCGCCGATACATTCTTTATAGTCTTCACGTTGACGGCTGTTTTCTTGCGCTTCGCGGCGGCGCCCGTCATCGGAAAGGTCCGGCTTGAGTGGGTCGCTGCGTTTCTCGTCGTGTGCACCATGGCGGGACTATTCTTGCTTTTGATCAATGCAAGGAGTGCGGAGATCTACATCCTCGGTACAGCGATATTCGCCCTTGGATACGGACTTAGCTATTCGGCTCTGAACGGTATGGTCGTCTTCATTGCAGGTACAGACGGGACATCATTGGCGGTTGCTTCTCAGGTCTTCACGCTTTCCTACTTCGTTGGTCTATTCGGATTTCCATATATCGCCGGGCAGATCGTGAGTGCCCACAGCTTCGATGATCTGCTGATCAGCATGATGATGCTTGTCGGTAGCAATGGCATCGTTCTCGCAATTCAAGTGTTTTCAACCGGCCGGGAGCGCTAAATGGCTCGTCTCGCGGACAGTGTGATGCCGAAGCAGGGCGGCGGCCATCAGGTAACGGCAATCGGCGCAGGCCCGGCGAATCTGAGCCTGGCAGCGCTCGCGGCCCCGATTCCGGAAATTTCCTTACACATCCTGGAAAGATCGGAGGCGCCGAGTTGGCATCCAGGGTTGCTTCTAGACGGGGCTCTTATGCAAACCAGCCCCTTAAAGGACCTGGTAACGCCAGCAGATCCGACCAGTGCATATAGCTTTCTCGCCTACCTGCACGAGAAAAGACGGCTTTATCAAGCCATTGTTCGAGGAATCGCTTCGGTTGGCCGGAGCGAATTTGAAGATTATTTGAAATGGGCAGCAGAAAAGCTAGCGAACGTTCAATTCGGCGAACAGGTTATTGCAGTCGAACTACGCGGTGATGCGTTCAGTATCGCTACCAACCGCCGCGATTATCAGACCCGTACGGCAGTGGTCGGCGTAGGCCGGGTGCCCTCTGTTCCTGACTGGAGCAGAAATGCACCGGAGAATCAGGTGTTTCACGCGAGTACCTTTCTCCTGCGACGCCGCGAGTTTCCCAACAAGCGTGTTGTTGTGGTCGGTGGAGGACAAAGCGGAGCAGAAATATTTCTTCATCTGCTAACCGGTGCATGCGGCGCGCTGGGAGCCTTGGTCTGGGTCACGCGCCGCGCAAGCATATTTGCCCTCGAAGATAGCCCCTTCGTCAATGAGTGGTTCTTTCCACAGTTTGGCGCATGGTTCCTTGAGCAAAGCGACGCCGCCAGAAAGCAAACCCTTGCACGGCAGGTTTTGGCGAGCGATGGCGTCAACCCATCGACACTACGCGCGATCTACAACGCACTTTACGATCGCGAGGTTGGTCGAGGTTCGTATCCCGCTCAGGTCGAAATACGCGTCGACACCATGGCTGAGGAGCTGCGTGCCACATCTCCATTTCGCCTGGGAGTGCGTCAGCAGGCCACCGGCGTCCGCGCAGAACATGTCGCTGACATTATCGTGCTGGCCACGGGCTACCGTACCGAGATCCCTCCCTTTCTGGAGCCGGTCGCAAACCGGCTTTCGATTGTGAGTGCGCCTGGTGGCTCTCGGGAGATCGTGGTCGGCAAGGAGTTCCGGGCCCGGTTTGATGGCCCCGAAAGCTGCCGCTTATACGTCCAGAATGGCGCACGATTTCAACATGGCATCGCCGACACAAATCTGAGTTTGGTTCCTTGGCGCGCCTCAACGGTGCTCAATTCGATCATTGGTCGGGTAGCTTACGATTGCGGGCCTGCAACAGGAGCTCTCAAGTGGCATGGTGCGGTGCCTGAGAGCGCCCGCTGAGGATCGGCAATGGGCAACGTGTCGCGATCCCGCTGCACGATTGGAGATACACCGTGAAGAATGCTCAGCTGATGATTTTAGGGGACGTAACGGTCTATAGCCCCGGCGTACTGGTACAGGACGTCAAAGGCATAGATGATCCGGAGATCACCGTTCCGGTTGAATTTATCGAATTCCGCCTCGATCCACTCGCGGTGTCGACGCCTCATTCCCATCCTTCGACCGAGATCTGGCGGATCACGAGCGGGCGCGGTCAGGTAGTGACCGACGATGGTGAGTTGGCCGTGAAGGCCGGCGATCTGGTGTTTCTGCGGCCAAATCAGACCCATCACTTGCGGAATAGTGGCAGCGAAGTTCTGAGCGCCTTCTCCATCTCCTGGAAACAAACTTAATGACTGACAAGATCTATGACCTCGCAGTCATCGGGGCCGGCATTATGGGCCTCAGTGCTGCCTTCATCGCAGCGAGCGATGGCCCGGAAAAAAGAATAGTCATCGTCGAAAGAGATATCGTTGGATCTGGTACCAGCGGGTTTGCGCCTGGGATCCAGATCAACATCTGTCGTAACCAGAAGGAAAGGAGCCTCATCGATTGTGGTTCAAAATTCTGGCGCGGGATCTATCCTGACGGACAATGGCCCGAGGGACGAGACTGTGATGTGTTTTGGTTGACGCGCAATCCCGGCGAACTCGCGCGACAGAGCAGCGTGGGCCACCCGACCCCATCAACATCCTTCGCTCTGGCCGAGAGGCTATTATCGCTGCCACAGTTTTTGGTCCCCGGCGATGTGGCCGTCCTGTTGGATCGTGGTTCGTACTGTCAAGTCGATTCCATCATTCAGGATCTGACTCAAAGGCTCAAGAGTGAAGGTGTTTCAATAAGCCAGCGTACATCAATTACAAGAATACGGAAGGGGCCACGCAATATTCTTCTCCAGACCTCTGATAACAGCGAGCTCTCGACGAAGCGGGCCATTCTTGCAATCGGGCCCTGGTTACCAGGGTCACCGTTGCGCCGGCATCTAACAGACGAATCGGGATTGCGAGTTAAGAAGGTAGTCGCGCTCCATTTGGCCGCACGGCCCACGCCGAACTGTCCAATGATCGGGCTATTCGATGACTACGCGTTCCTCATTCCCATGATCGAGCAGGGTTACTGGCTGTTTAGCTTTACCTCGCAGGAATGGGATGTGGATCCGGCCTCCGATGAACTGCGGCTCAGTTCGGATGATCTCGCGCGTGCTACCGCAATTCTGGCCAAGTGGTTTTCCGCCGAAGTGCCAGCAGTGGCATCAGCACGTGTGTTCTGCGACGGCTATTCGGCGGATGGTGTCCCGTTCTCCTGTCCTGCGAAAGATATCGCAGGTTTGCATGTGATCGGCGGTGGTTCGGGTAATGGGTTTCGCTTTGGGCCGGCGTGTGCGGAAGAGGCGGTACGATCCCTATATGCTGCGGATCGGCACGACAGTACGGCGACATGAGGGGCGGCATATGCCGGATGTGATTGGTCTCAACTCCAATCTCTCTGATAATCTGTCAGATGCCGGTTATGCCAATACATCGAGATCGACCATGGTTGTTGATCTCGGCGCGATAGAATCTAACTACCGGAAGTTTCGGATGCTGGCGCCCCAAAGCGCTTGCGGCGCAGTTCTCAAGGCAGACGCCTACGGCCTTGGCGCGCTCCGCATAGCGCCGTTTCTTGCGCGGCTTGGCTGCGGGCATTTCTTCGTGGCCGATGTGGAAGAAGGCGTGGCCCTGCGCAAGGTGCTGCCTTTAGCTGCGAAAATCTACCTGCTTCATGGGGTTATGCCCGGTTCGGAGGCGGCTATCGAGCACCATGACTTGCTGCCGATCCTGAACAGCAGGGAACAGCTGGATGCATGGCTTGGGCATTGCCGCCTTCGCAACCGGTTGTTGCCCGCAGGTATCCATGTCGACACGGGCTTGTCTCGACTGGGGTTTCCCATCGATGAGCTGCAAAAAGCCGCCGAGAATGAAAGGGGGCTGTCGGAGTTGCCGGTCGTGCTGTTCATGAGCCAACTCGCCTGCGCGGAGTGGCGCAACGAAATCAGTCGGCAACAATTGTATCAGTTCCGCAAACTCACCTATCTGTTTCCCAAAGCGATCCTTTCGCTGTCGAACTCCGCGGGGCTATTTGCCGGATGTGAATTTCATTTCGACCTCATAAGGTCGGGTGGAGGAATTCTCGGCCTTTCCGTATCCGGTGATCCCGACTTCAGGCCGTCGCAAGTCGTTCGCCTGCGAACGCGAATCATTCAAAGTCGCAGAGTAAAGATCGGGGAAGCGATAGGATACCACAGGTCATACCCAGTGAAGAGACGGATGCGTGTCGCGACCGCCTCTATCGGTTATGCAGATGGGTTTCCGCGTAGTCTCAGCAATCGAGGTCATGTCTTCATATGTGGTGCTCGCGCGCCAATCGTCGGCTTCGTTTCGATGGATCTCATCAGTATCGATGTGACAGATCTGCCCGAGAGCTGGACTGCGCCGGGTACAACGGTCGACCTGATCTGCCCCGAGCAGACCGTCGCAGATGTGGCTTCGGCCGCGAATATGCTGAGCGATGAATTAACCACGGCGATCGGACAACGATGTCGCAGACTTTATGTTTCGGCCAAGCGGGATGAGATGAGGCGCCAATGAACTCCTCTGCATTCCGATCTCGCCAAGTGAATCGAGCGATCTATCTGGGCGACGAAGGTATGCGGCTCATGCGTCCGGGCTACTTCACCGCTCGGGTGCGTCAGTTCCATGAACGTGAGAGAGCCTTCTATCTTGAACTCCTGCGTTCGACCACATACCGGTTGATTATTGAGGTAGGTTGCAGTTGCTACCGCCTTGTCGGCATCAAGAACGATGACAGTGATTACCTCGGTGTCGATATCAATCCACCTCGTGCGCGAAGGTTAAAGGATGACAACGCGGCTATTGTCCGCTGCGAGGCCAACAGATTCTTCAAAAGAAGGCGTCTGGTCGATGAGATCATGCGGCGATATGACGGAAGAGTGCTTTGCATTTTGCCGTTCAATTTTCTTGGCACCATGGATCGTCCAATCGAATTTCTCACGCTAATCTGCCGGACGCCCTTTGATCTCGCTTTGTCGCTCTTTTCAACGAGCGAGGCAGCGACCGCGGCGCGGCTAGAATATTATGATCTGTGCGGGATAAACGTTCAGGCTGTCGTGCGGACAGATGACTACGTCCGATTAGATTGCTCGAACGGCTTCCAGGCGTTTGCTTTCGATCCGCGTGTTCTGACGAGCCGAATATCGGCATTTGGATTCCGCTTGAATGAGGCAAAGTACTTTGACGTCTGTAATTTCCTTCATTTCAGTAACGAGCAGGTGTGAAGGTTATTCGCGTTCGTCTTACGAGACATGCAGAAGGGGGAGGAGGGGAGCGGCGCTTGCTTCGTCGTGGGCATCAACAGAAAAGACGAAATGCAAGTCGGTTTTGAGCATCGATTCAGTGAAGTAGGGATTGTTACGCGGATCCGAGCCTTAGCAAGCGTAGTTCAACGTCGTCTCAAATGCGGACGCCGCGAGCAAGCAACGGTCCAGAGCGAAAATGCTGCAAGAGCCACAGATCGTTTTCGCCGGAAAGTCCCGCGCCGCGCGATCGTGGATCCTTCGTCCGGCGGGGCGGTGAATGGAGCATCTCAAGGCTGACGCGATGCGCCATCATGAACTGGCAGCTTTGCGTGGTCAGCGGCTTGTTGTCCCTGACAAGGTCAGGTCATGCTCGAGGAGACTCGGCGCATCCGCAATGCCTGTGTGGCAGTTCGCCTTCGCTCCAGCTCGTGGCTGGACGTTAGACATATTGTACCAATTTAAGGTAATCGTCTGTGAGAACAGGGGAGCGGATGGAGCATGCCGCGTCTTGAAGAAAATTGGCCAGCGTCTGGCTGGCATGACTGCGGCGTTCGACACTTAGGCGTGTCGGCGCGCGAGAACGCACAGCAGCTAGTTCGGTGCTGACCAGATCAGCCGCCGCTGTGGCACAGTTCGAGGCAGTGAAAGTGCCAGCAGTCATGACAGCTTTTGCTAATCCCAATGTGGTGAGCCAACCTGCATAGATTAGCACGGCACCATCTGTCTCATCGAGGCCGCGGAGCTCCTCAACGGCGTCCGCATGGACCGACGCCGCACCCAGAGAGACAAAAAGATCGGCTATTTCGTCGCGTGTGGCTCTGGAAAGAAGACAACGGCCAAGATGGGATAAAAGCGTCTCCGTCGGACCTTCGAAGATGCGGAGAATACGGGCGTCACGATAGATTTTAGCTAAGGGCGTCCCCTCGTCGTACCCTCGGCCACCCAACAGTTGGACGCATTGATCGGCGACAAGGCCGCACCATTCGGACGACAGTACCTTCGTTGCCGACGCAAGGTGGTTATTGGGAGATCCCTGCCCAGAGACGAGTCGGCAGGATGCCGTAAGCATCGCCTTCACGACTTCGCGGCGAAGTACCATCTGCCCAAACAGCTGCTCTATGTAGCTGTTCTCAATCATGCGCAGCTTACCTAGGCGACGATGATTTGCATATGAAGCCGCGACCTGGATCGCGCGCTCAAGGGCGCCAAGGCCCATCGCAGCCACGCCTATTCGGCCGCGGTTCATGCTGGATGCCGCTGCGCCCCAACCGTCTTGGTCGCGAGAAAGCACGTAAGCACGTGGCACCTCGACATCCTGGAACTCGAGAGTATTCTGTATAATTCCACGCAAACCGAGGGTGCGATGCTCGTGCGTGACTTTAAGGCCGGGAGCCTGCCTATCAACCAGTACACCAACGAGGCGACCTTTGGCATCATGACCAGACGCTCGCGCAAAACAAACGATCCACCGGGCCCAGTCAGCGAGGCCAATCCAAATCTTACGGCCGCAGATGCGAACCTTATCTTCATGCATGAATGCCGAAGCTTCTATGTGCCTCGGGGCAGAACCTGCTCCAGGCTCCGTCAAAGCGAAAGCGCAAAGATCGCCGCGTGTTGCACCCCGTATGACCTGCTCTTGGTTGGGGAGATGCGGTGCCGCTTCGATGCAGGGCAAGGCCAGAAAGTTATGGATGACGAGGGTAGAGGCAGCGGAGACATCGAAAGATGCAGTGGCAGAGATGAGCTCGATGGCCTTTTGGAGGGAAAGAGCCAATCCGCCGCGATCTGCCGGTATGGTGAGCCCGAACAGTCCATGCCTTGCCAGCATACTATGTAGGGTCGGAGGGAATGCTCGACGGTCATCCGCGTCTGCGAAATTTAACTGACTGAGGTCATCGATCAGAGTGGAGTATAGGCTGGAAGCACGAACTCCGGCTGAGCGTTCCGGCGCCTCCTCGAAAAGGGCGCAAACTTGAGAGGACATAGCCATGCAGCCAGAATGATTGCCCCTGCGCTTTATGCCAATTATCCCTGCGGCTCGCCGGAATACACATTGGTATAGCTCGCTCGCCAGAGCCCCAGAATTTGTGCGGGGGACGCTAGGCAACAGGACGCCCGCGGAATTGCCGGTCAGAGCGCATCGTCGGTTCTGAGGACCCCTTTACTCCGCATTAGAACGTGGCGCCCGGCGTTGTCCGCTTCCCCGATGAGCGAACGACGTGCAGCAGGCTCGTGGCACCGCTCACTCAGCAGAGTTCTGCGAAGCGGAAGAGTCTTGATCAGACTGACGGTCTGCCAGACGGCGACCCGGACCGTCCCGCCGACTGGCACCGGTGATTCCCCACATCGAGCTTTACGAAGTCGGCCCGATCGATGTCGGAGCGATTTCGAACCGAGACGCTGCGCCGACCTCGCGACAGAGGGGGCCCAACGTTCAGAAGCGAGTCAACCGCCGCTTTGGTGAAAAGAATATTGGCGCGCATCCAGTTCAGGCGGGGGTGCAAGGTCGGCTACGATCGCTTCTCGTTGGAAAACGTGGCCGAGATTCAGATATGCTAATTGCCCAGTTTGGCCCGCTCCGTATTTTCAAGCCGCCCGTCTCTTATCCCTGAGTCAGGCAAGATGGCGGCCCCAGTACCGGCCCTTGGCCCCCAGAGGTGCTGGGGCCGTTTTCCAGAGGACGTCAAAAGGTTGGTCGGCAAGCTGCTCGTAGACCCCGAGGCCTTCCTCTCGCTCACTACGTTGCAGGTTATTGCCGCAGCATGCTGAGTAATTTGAAGACCGACGTGGAAACGGAACTTGAGGAAGACGCCGAGGCGTCTTTCGATGTCCGCGTGCGGGATTCTTGCGACTTGGCTAGTTCACGCTCGGCGCCGCGTTGCCGTGGAGGCGGCGGCTTGATTGTGACCCTCTCGAGGAGCAAAGCGGCTCATGTGGGTTTCTCGCGACCGTGTCGTCAAAGTCACCAAAACGCTTGAGCATCGGCCTATGTTCGTCGGGAGCGAGGATCCATGTACGATATCTACGTGAACGAACGGAACGACCTTCTCGTTGTTCCTCGGGGCGATTCCATTCCGCTCCATTTCAACAGGAACTGGCGGAAGAAACGCGTCGTACGGTCGGTGAGCGAGCAAATCCGCGAAGACATCCGGACGCACGGCTACCATCGGCGAAGTGTTACAGCCAGGCCGCGTATTCGGGGAGCTGGCGCGTCCTCTCAGCCACGCGCTGAAAACGCTAGCTGACAAGGTGGCTTGATCTACAAAAGAAGAGTTCATCCGCATCTTAGGTGCAGGCGGTCATAGGCTTCATTTGCGAACCTCGGCTCTGATGGAGAGTCGAGGCTCTCGGTGCGCTCCAGGTCGGCGTGGGATGAAGCCGTCGTATTCGACAAGACCTCCAGAACGCCGGCTTTACGGACGTCAAAGTCGTTGCGAGGTTGTTCGTTGTTCAGGCAAAGTCACGGGACGGCAAACCTCTCGTTATGAGCATTGGTCCGCATGGAATGTCTGTGTTGGAAGCAATGAACGGGACGGAAAGCAGTGAAGGCACAGCAGGGGCTGGTAGGTCCTGCGTCGCCAGAAGCCAAGCAATTCAATAAATCAGAACACGGGCGCGTCAAGCAATCAGCAGTCTGGGACTCAACAATAATGAGCTGGCCGGGTCGAGAAGTGGCTGACCGAGTGTCGCCAGAGGTCGGCGAGGGCGGTGGCTCGCCGATGCCGGGCCTTCGGCTCAGCTCGGGTTGCGAGGATAAGTTGGGAGCACTGGACAACGCAAGGCCGCTGCCCCGGCGGCTCACTGCTTTGCTTCAAAGTCGGCCGACCTTGCGCGCATTTCCATAGCGGATTGACGTGTCCACCCACGAACTGGGTGCGCGGGGCTCGAGTTTGAGTGTTTGCCCCTGGAAACGGGAGCCGATAAGCAAAATTGGAAGGTTGGGACTATGATACCGCCGTTATAGATGTGGCAATTCTCTAGAGGATTGACACCTGTTATTTTCGGAACCCAAATTTTTTCAGATTATGCTGCTATGGGCAGGTAATTTTCATTTCGTATTTTTTCAGCCCAACGTACGGCTGCTGATTTCGGCGACCAGCGGTTTCGGCAATCTCAACTGGCCTCAGCGAGGAACCTCTTCAATTTGTGAAACTGATGCGTCAGATTGGCGGTCTTGCGGCTGCGTTCGGTGCTCGGTTGGCTCTGTGGGCTTTGGCCGTTGCTTGTACAGCCCGGACAACTGGCCGCGCCGCTTGATCTTTGATCAAGCGAACGGCTCGCAGCAGTGGAGTATCTTTGCAGCCTCTTGAGCAAGTTGTTCCTTCGCCAGAGATCCCGCGATCTGTCGAACACTCAACAGCATCAATCACATGGTAACCGGCATGAACGCCCCACCTGGGCATCGCGCGAATGAGCTGCGATACAGCCTGGTATGACCTGTTTTTTGAGGTGGGCTATGGCAGATGCATGAAGCCGTGGTTGATGCCAGGCAGGAAGGCGGCTCCTATCGTGGGATCGAGGTGATCACGGGGCAGCGTTGGCACGGTACTGGACGGCGGAAGAGAAGGCCCAAATCGTGGCGGAGAGCTTCGAGGAAGGGCTAATATTTCCGAGGTCCTCGGCGCCATGGCGTTGTCCGTGGGCTGCGACGGTGTGGCGGCGCAAGTTCGCGACGGCAGCGAGCTTTCAGGCGCCAGGCTTCGTGCCGGTCCGGATCGCTGCCGAGAGCGGTCCGGCGACGGCAGACGAACCGGACCGGTTCGCGTCCGCGCATAAGGTGCTGCCGCAGATCGCATCGCCCCCAGGCAAGCTTGGCGGGATGATTGAGATCGAGGTGGGCGGGGCACGCATCCGGGTCGAGCCCGGAGTGGAGCTGGCGACGCTTTCGACAGTGCTATCGGCGCTTCGGCGCATCCGTTGATTGCGTTACGGTCTGATCTCAAGGTGGTGCTGGCGGCACAGCCGGTCAACTTTCGCAAGTCGGTGCACACGATTGCCTCTGGTTCTTGGCGATGCACGATCCGTGCTGATGAACGCGGACAATAGAGGTGTCGATCATCTGGACGGCCGCATCGTGAGCAGCGGCGAGTGCGTCTATGATTCGGCCCCAGACACCGGCCCGGCGCCAGCGAACAAAGCGGTTATAGCAGGTAGTGTAAGGGCCAAAATGATCCGGCAAATCGCGCCAAGGTGCCCCAGATCGCAGGACCTAGAAGATGCCATTGAGGACGCGTCGGTCGTTTACCCGAGGAACTCCACGCGGCTTGTTTGGTAGCATCGACTTGATAGCTGCCCATTCGTAGTCCGTTAGTTTATGGCGCATGATTCGAGGCCCCAGTTTGGGAGCTTGAATCGCGGGCGACGGGCCGAGCACAATGCTTTTGCCATGTCAGGCCGACTTGTCCTCACGGCTGCCCTCAAGTTTATCTCGCAAGGCCGTGATCACGCGATGGACGATCCGTATATCCTTGACCGACAGCCCTTCTGAAAGATCGTTGATCCAGGGAGCCTGCAATTCCATTGCGGCTTCGAAGGCGCGCTGTCCATTATCAGTGAGCACGACGAGCTGCGCCCGTCGGTGATGCGGGTTGACCTCAAAAGATACGAGGCCCTCCCTGTGCAGATCATTGATAATCCGCTGCACGTTTTGACGGTTGCCGCCGAGGTCGCGAGCGAGCCAAGCGACCGGTTGGGGACGTTCGGCGGACACAATGGCGCCAAGCACCTGCCAGCGTGCGCTTGTTAGGCCAAGCGGGGCGACCAGACGGTCGCCGACCGTCAGAAGTAGGCTGTCGAGCCTGAATAGATCGAGAACAAGGTCGGTCAGGGCGTCACCCTCGGGGGTTCGCTTGGCTCTTTTCATTTGTCACCATTGCTTTATATTGACATCATGACGTCAAGTTGTTATGTAGTCATAATACCAATTAGGTATCATAGATTAAATAGCCATGGAGGCACTCATGTCGCTGCTACGCCCACTCGACCCTTCCTTCCCGATCGACCGCCAGATCGCAATTGAGGCAAATTCTGTCGTCCTGGTAAACCCATTCACTCTCGACAAGGCCGATGAGGCGGCTTTTCTCAAGACCTGGCAGGATGACGCAGCGTTCATGAAGCGACAGCCGGGCTTCATTTCCACTCAGCTGCACAGGGCTCTCGGCGACAGCTCGACCTATCTGAACTACGCCGTCTGGGAATCCACCGCACACTTCCGCGCGGCCTTCACCCATCCTGACTTTCTAGCAAAAATCGCCAGCTATCCGGCCTCGGCGATAGCTTCCCCTCATCTGTTCCAGAAAGTTGCCGTGCCCGGCATCTGCGTTGCCTAGCCCTGCTGTTTTTAGGAAGTGAAGATACTCATGATCAAGTTGATCCATCCTGTCGCTGGCGCCTTGGCTATCGCAACGATCGGCACATTTTGGCTATCGACGGTACTCAGTGAGCTGTTCGCGTTCCATGCCACAGTTGCAGCGGTTAAGAACACCATAGCGTGGGGTTTCTTGTTGCTGATTCCGGTGCTCGCTGTGACCGGTGCTACAGGTGTCATCTTGGCAAAGGGGCGCCGGGCCGGACTGATCGCGGCCAAATTCAAGCGCATGCCATTCGTTACAGGAAACGGCATCCTGATTCTTATTCCGTCTGCGCTCTTCCTTGCGTCCAAGGCTCAGGCGGCAGAATTCGATGCCACGTTCTATGCTGTGCAGGCGATCGAGCTCGTCGCCGGCGCAACAAACATTACACTTCTTGCTCTCAACATGCGGGACGGTCTCAAAATGAAGGATGGTTGCGCCGCAATCCCGCTTGATCACCTGAACCGGAACTGCGCGAACAACTGACCTGACGCCAGGTATTGTCGTAACTTTATGAGTACGCGCCCCTAGCCCCGCGGCTGGGTTGGCTCAGTCGAACGAGCGGCTATGAATTCGCTGCTGAAGCATGAGGTCTGAATTATGAATGGTACTTTTAACCGTCCGCCCGCGGTCTGCTTTCTGCTTGGACTTCCACGATCGGGGACGACGCTCCTGGCGCATTTGCTTCAGCAACACCCAGAAATTGCGGCTCCGCCTGAACCCTGGTTGATGCTGGCGCTCGAGGCTTTTGGCAGGGTGGACCAAGGCCACCCGGCAGGCCCCTCCTTGATTGAGGGCGCAAACTCCGAATTCCTAGCGCGTATCGATCGGACGATTGCCGATCGCGCTTTCGCCGACGCAGCATATGGTCAGTATCTGGCAGCAGCAGGCAAGCGAATCATCATAGACAAAACGCCACGCTATTGGGCAGCGCTTGAATTTCTTGAACGTGTCTATCCGCGAGCGCCACACATCCTTCTGATGCGCAATCCCTATGCCATCGCGGCTTCACTGAAATCCACGTGGGGAATCCCGCTTCGGGCGGAAAGCTCCTATTCGCTCAGCGTGTCCAGTCTCGCCGATCTCGTGCTCCGCGTGCCAGATGTCTTGATATCTGCACTTTCCGATTTGGTTCTAGGCCTTCCCAGATTGGCGGCGCAGCGCACGCGCCCGCACACACAGCTCGTGCGATACGAACTGCTTGTGGCCCATTCGGACGAAGAGGTTCGACGCCTGCTGACTGGACTCGGCTGTGATCCGGCGGCGAACGCATCGGCAGGCTTTGGACAAGTAGACTATCTTCGATCAAGCCGCTTCGGAGATCGAAAAATCCTGGAACGAAACGCGGTCGACCAAAGCTCTGTCGATGCATGGCAATCCCAACTAAGCATTGAAGAGATGCAAACCGTGACCGATCTGGTTGGCACCGAGCTCTTGACAGAACTCGGATATGAGGCGGAACTGCTCCGTGCACAGCAAGCCGGGGTCGTCGATAGAGGACCTCAGCTAACTGAGCTCTATCGACAGGTATTCCGAACCTGGTGGGATTTGCGAGTTGGCAAGGGGGCATCGTCCGGGCCATCTCAATCTGGTGGGCAAGTCCACATTGCTCGACAGGTTGCGCAGAACTTTCGCTCCGCGTCCGACTCCTCCGTGGTGCAATCGCAAGATCCGTCGTCTGCCGAGCTTGAGGAGAATTTGCAGCTGGCCAATTCACCGACACAGTTGCAACAGGCACTGTTGGCGTCAGAAGCTGATCGAGCTGCAAGGCTGGATGCTATTCGAACTCGCGATGCGGCTATCGAGATCTTGCGAGGTCAGGTTGCGCGGCTTGAGCAGATCATCAATGTAGCTTAGGTGATCTGCATGCTTGCGATCAAAACCTGCTGGCTGATTTAGCCCTTAGCCTATAACGAGCTGATCTACGTAATAGGTGTGAGGCTGATGCCACAGCATTGCGGCGGAATGCGACAGGTCTCAGGCTGTGTCGGTCTTCTGCCCAACGCGCGCTCGACCTTCTGAATAGCCACGCGCAGCGCCGGGCCCGTCCGCCGCCAACATTACTCCTCTAGGCCGGCGTCGCGGAGCGGTGAAGAACCGAAATCCAGCATCCAAAGAACTTACATGCTGCCAAAACATCTGCGCCGTCTCGAATCTGAATCGATCGAAATCATGCATATGGGATCCCCGCAACCAGCGGCCGGAGCTCTGGAGCCTGTTCAATGCGCGGATCCACCAAGGTGAAAGCATGCGGGTGTTCGCGATGGCAACCTGGACCGAGCTAGATGGAATAATACCATGCTCGAAAAGATACCGGTCGTCCCGCTCTACTTCGCAAAGCAACAGGCGCGGAGGATACGTCAGAAGAGGCTTGATCGGACCAACCGCTGCTGGCAGGGATGACCGATGCGGCTCTCGACGCCACCTGCCGATCCAGCTCAAATGGTGTCTGGATGGTTCGCCCGAAGCTGAAAAGCCCTGGCATTCCTGCCAGGGCTCCGCATGGTGTGCCGAGCATGTTCGACAGCTTGGAGGTGGAAGTCCTTTACCCAGCCTGATGGCGGCGAAGGGTTAGCGAAGCGCAAGGGCGTCATCGCGAGGTGGGGTCTGAAGGAAGCGTGGAGCAAACCTGCGGCCCGATGGACAAAAACCGGATAACGAGGCCTACCCAACCGGACGAGCGAGCCAATGATCGCAAAGTCCACAGTCATCAAGGGTTGGGGTGGTAAATTCGGCGGGCGTGCAGGGAAGGCGGTCGAACTTACCTCGGGAGATCTTCGGCGTGTCCGGGCGACCGGACTGAGCGGGCCGCAAGGTCCGTGATCGCGACGGAGAAGTCAGCAGACGGCATAGTAGGCGGAACGAGTTTCGCTGAAGGCCCGAACGCTGGAAAGACGTTTGGATGTGGAAGCCTCGAGCCGGCCATGCGGCTGAAATCCAGGTCACTGGCCTTTGGAGCGGCGGGAAAGGGTGAAGCCCGGACGGCGCCGCTCAAAGGGGCCGAAGCCGACACGACGGAGACCACTATCTGAGCCTCTGGCGCGGACGCAAAACAAACCGTTCGCGCTTAATCCGGTGAACCGCCGTATACGGACCCGTATGGACGGTGGTGTGGGAGGGGAGAGTCGCGAGACTCCCCCTATCCCGATTGTCGAGCCTTTGATGGCCGGCGTCAGAAATCCATACCGCCCATGCCGGCGCCGGGAGGGATTGCGGGACCCGCCGCGGCCTTCTTCGGCAGCTCGGCGACCATCGCTTCCGTGGTGATCAGCAGAGCCGCCACCGAGGACGCGTTCTGGACCGCGATGCGCACGACCTTGGTCGGATCGATGATGCCCTTGGTTACGAGATTGCTGTACTCGCCCGTCTGGGCATCGAAGCCGAAAGAATATTGATCGTTCTCGAGGACTTTGCCGACCACGATCGAGCCGTCTTCGCCAGCGTTGATCGCGATCTGGCGGGCCGGCCAGGAAAGCGCCTTGCGCACGATCTCGACGCCGGTCTTCTGGTCGTCGTTCTTGGTGCGCAGACCCTTGAGCTGCTCGGAGGCACGGAGCAGGGCGACGCCGCCGCCCGGCAGGACACCTTCCTCGACAGCCGCGCGGGTCGCGTGCATCGCGTCATCAACGCGATCCTTGCGCTCCTTCACTTCGACTTCGGTCGAGCCGCCGACGCGGATCACTGCGACGCCGCCCGCGAGCTTGGCGAGACGCTCCTGCAGCTTCTCACGGTCGTAGTCCGAGGTGGTTTCCTCGATCTGCGCCTTGATCTGGGCAACGCGGGCGTCGATGTCGGCCTTCTTGCCGGCGCCGTTGACGATCGTGGTGTTCTCCTTGTCGATCATCACCTTCTTGGCGCGGCCGAGCATCTGCAGCGTGACGTTCTCGAGCTTGATGCCGAGGTCTTCCGAGATGGCCTGGCCGCCGGTCAGGATCGCGATGTCCTGCAGCATGGCCTTGCGGCGATCGCCGAAGCCCGGAGCCTTGACGGCCGCGACCTTCAGGCCGCCACGCAGGCGGTTGACGACGAGGGTGGCGAGGGCTTCGCCTTCGACGTCCTCGGCGACGATGACCAGCGGCTTGCCGGTCTGCACCACGGCCTCGAGCAGCGGCAGCAGCTCGTTCAGCGAGGAGAGCTTCTTCTCGTTGATGAGGATGTAGGCGTCATCCATCTCAACGCGCATCTTGTCGGCGTTGGTGACGAAGTAGGGCGAGATGTAGCCACGGTCGAACTGCATGCCCTCGACGACGTCGAGTTCGGTCTCGAGCGACTTGGCTTCCTCGACCGTGATCACGCCCTCGTTGCCGACCTTCTTCATGGCGTCGGCGAGGAACTTGCCGATCTCGGCATCGCCGTTGGCCGAAATGGTGCCGACCTGGGCGATCTCCTCGTTCGAGGTGACCTTCTTCGAATTTTTCTGGAGGTCCGCCACGACGGCTTCGACCGCGAGGTCGATACCGCGCTTCAGATCCATCGGGTTCATGCCGGCGGCGACCGACTTGGCGCCTTCGCGCACAATTGCGGCCGCAAGCACGGTCGCCGTGGTGGTGCCGTCGCCAGCCGCGTCAGCAGCCTTGGAGGCGACTTCGCGCACCATCTGGGCGCCCATGTTCTCGAACTTCTCCTCCAGCTCGACCTCCTTGGCGACGGCGACGCCGTCCTTGGTGATGCGGGGAGCGCCGAACGACTTCTCGAGCACCACGTTGCGGCCCTTCGGACCGAGCGTGACCTGTACCGCGTTGGCGAGGATGTCCACACCACGCAGCATGCGGTCGCGCGCGTCTACTCCGAATTTGACTTCTTTGGCTGTCATAAACAATTCCTTCGGTTATTCTCTCATCCTTCGGCGCGCCAACAGGCGCCCGTCGGGGTGAGATGTGCGAGTAGCCGGGTCAGGCGGCCTTCTTCTTGGAAAACACATCGGTGAGAACGCCCATGATGTCGCTTTCCTTCATTATCAACAGCTCCTGGCTGTCGATCTTGACTTCGGTGCCCGACCACTTGCCGAACAGAACACGGTCGCCGACCTGGACGTCGATCGGAATCAGCTTGCCGGTCTCGTCGCGGCCGCCCGGGCCAACGGCGATGACTTCGCCTTGCGAGGGTTTTTCCTTGGCTGTGTCGGGAATGATGATACCGCCAGCGGTCTTCTCTTCAGCGTCGATGCGCCTGACCACGACGCGGTCGTGAAGCGGACGGAAATTCATACGGACCTCCTGAGCGTTTGAACGAGTTGGCGTTTCGCCTCATTGCAACAGTATCGGTGATAGCAAGAGCCAGGCCAACGATGAGGAGCGCCTCTTGCCTGCGGTTCTGCTGAATCGTGCGCCTGGACTGCGCGTGTCCTAGGTCGGAAGCAGACGTCATCATGTCTAGAGACAGCCAAGCTGTTGCGAAAATGACATTGCATTTCGTCAACACAACCATATTCCCCCTATACCCTTATCTCGCGGTCTCTGGATGCACGCCGCGGATCCCGCGAAGTGAAGGGTAGCGGAACGTAGCGTGACCCGCGGTCGACGGCCCGAATTGACGTAGCCTTCCGGAACCGAGCCGATTCGTCGGGAGCGCCCGACCACCTGGGAGGCCACGTGCCCCGTCGGAGTGGCCGTGATCGATGCTCCTTAAGGAGTTCGCGCCGCACCAATGCTGTTTTCTCCGAGCGCCATCGGCGAACGTTGCGGTGAGTTCTGCGACCATCATTCAGCGGCGGTCAGCGTGGCCTGGGGCGCGCTCTCTGAATCTCCAGCGTGATCGCGCTCCTTCAGGCCAAACTGCCTAAAAGTCGTGAGCCGAAGGATCGAGAGTGCGCGAATCCGGAACGCCGACTATCAGATGGAGGGCGACATTGGCTGGTCTGCAACTGCGATAGACGGTGATTGGTCATCGTTGCGTGGGAGCGGTCACTCTGTCCTCGACCGCTCCATCGAGAGCCGCCGACGGGTAATGCGCCGGCACGACGATGTTTAGAGAAAGACGATCTCTAGTCTCGAGGGCGAGGGATCGCACACCGGCATGGCTATCCGCTTCTCATGCACGTTTTCCGATTTACGTCCTTCCGGATAGCTCTGTCGCCCCAGGACAATCGCTGCGGCTCCCACCGCGACAGACTCCCCTTTGGTATCACCGTCCAGATGGCCTTGGATAAAGGGGGATAGGCATATGAATTATATACGTTGATATGCATTGTGCGGGGGCGTCTGGCATGTGATTGCGGCTTCGAGCACAAATCTCAACTATTGGGGCAGGACCGGTGTCTTCTGTGGAAATACATCAGCACATTGTTTCCCTTCTTCAGAAGTCGGATCCGGTGATCCTGGATATCGGATGCAACGACGGAACCGACACGCAACACTTTCTCAACCTGTGCCCGCAAGCGCAGCTCTACTGCTTCGAACCTGACCCCAGAGCGATCGCGCGCTTCAAGAAGAAGCTGGGCCCATCTCTCGACAAGGTGAGGTTGCTTGAAATCGCGATCAGCGATCGAAACGGGGTGATCGAATTCCATCCAAGCAATGCAGATGGTGATGCGAAGGAATGGGACCTTTCCGGCTCGATACGCCGCCCGAAAAATCATTTGACTGAGTATGATTGGGTTCGTTTCGATCTTCCCGTCCCGGTTCAAACGCGGCGGCTTGACGATTGGTGCAACGAAGCCGGGCTGAACAGCGTCGATTTCATCTGGATGGATGTCCAGGGAGCCGAAGCCGACGTCATCGCCGGCGGCATGCAGACCGTCAGCAACACGCGCTTCATCTACACGGAATACAGCGACCGCGAGCTGTACGAAGGGCAGCTGTCTCTCCAGGCCATTCTTGACCTGTTACCGTCGTTCGAAGTGGCGGCGCATTATCCGCGCGACGTGGAAGGCGATGTATTGCTCAAAAATACGCGCTTCTAACGGCTACTTGAATACGGCGCTCATTCGTGGCTGGAAGACTGATTTGCGCAGTTATGCCGCCCAAAGCTGCACAACCAGTGATCAATAGGGCGAACAGACGTAGCGGTCGGACAGGCTTGCAAGCGTCGTTTTTGTTCGCGGCTGTTATTGCAGATCCCGCCGATGGCGGCCACGTCGAGGCTTTGGTGAGAGTGTGACAATCACCGGCTTGGCGAGCCGGCACGACCGGCGAGTTTGCGGTCAGTCGCCCGAGCCGTTTCAGATGCTTGAACCAGGACGACCAGCCGGCGCTCCAAGCGTTTGAGCGTCTGAACGGCTGCTGTATGTTCTGGGCCTCTTGGAAGCTCGTGCACCCGTTCGAACAAATGCCAAAGCAATTGCATGAGTTCGCGTAGCTCCTTGAGTTGGTCGGATTTCGTCACGCACTTGGCGCCGCTATTGTTATTTCATGCCGTTGCTCACGCCATCCCTGGCGTCTTCCTTGTTCGAACGGGTCTGAATCTGCGGACAACTTGGTCGCAGCAGGCTTCATTTGAAGCTCCCTTTATCCATGAGAGCATAACTGCAGCAGCCGATCATCCCGTAGGCCTCCTCGGCCGTTCTGGGACGAATTAATCTCACGGCCGAGACTTGGCAAGGACTGTGCCATCGCCAGGCTCAGTGCAAAAAAGGCAGGTGAGGATGCTGTGCGCCTTTTGATCAGTTCGAAACTTGCGGCAGCGGACGAGCGCGACTGATGAAATGAGCGTGCGCCGCCACTTCAGCGAGATAGTGATCCATCGCGGTTCGCGCGAGGGCGGTGCCGGGGTGACGGAAGTGCACATAAATTCCGTCCTGCCAGCGACTGATCCACAGGTATGTCTCGCAAGCATCAGAACTACGACTGATCATAAATCGTGTCCGCCACCGCGGCCACAGGTCTGACCCCGGCACAATGCGATTGTCCATATAAGAGACCATGAAACGGTCGCGCAGCGCGGTGCCGAGCAGCTCCATCGCTTTTGGAAATGGCACCTGAGCGGTTTTCTTGGCTCGCTTGAGCTCGAGCCGCGCGGCGCGCAGGAGTTCCGGCAACGTGCCAGCCAGGCGGAAACGCACCGGGCCCATCCCGACATACCATCCTACCGAGCGCATCGAGGGCAGATCGTACCGCGTGTGAAAGGGGGCAACGGCGAGGAATTCTCGTTGGTCTGCCAGTGTCTTTCCGGCGAGCGCCAGACAGGCGAATAATCCCGTCGTCGCGTTTCCGCCCTGGGACCTGCAGCCGCGATCGAACTCAGATGCTTGTGCCGCATCGAGCAGCCACATTCGCCCTGTGCGTTGTAAGGTCCCCTCCGGGACACCGAGTGGTAGCGGAAAATCCGGCAATTGACCGCCGGTTGCGGCGATCAGTTCGCGCCAGTGAGCGATAGCAGGATGATCATCGGTCAAATCGCCCAGTCGCGCTCGTTCGGATTCAGCGTGGTCCAGATAGCTGCTCACCGGTGCCAGCCCGGGCGCCACTCCTAGGATTGCGGCTGTGTACAGCTCGCGGATTTCGTATGGCACCAAGGCGATGGAATAGGCATCGCTGACGGAGTGGTCGCAGGCCAAGAGGAGGCTTGTCGATGTCGGCCGGGTGATCGTCACGAAGACATATGCCGGCCAGGACAGCGGCTTGGTCTCTGCGTCGAACAGCTCTTCCAGTAATTGAGCTATTTCATCGGGATCGGCGCAGTAACTCACGACGGTTTTTTCAAGCGCTGCCGCGCCTCGATCAATCGTGGCACGACGAATTGCCGATCCATCCTTGACCAACCGGCTGCGTAGCGCCTCGTGCCGGTCGACCCAGCCAAGGATCGATTTGGTCAGCGCAGCGCTGTTGAACTCGCCCGGCAAGTCGAAGGCGGTGCCGAGCCAGCCGGGCCGGCCATCTTGCGCAAAGCGAAGATGGTCCTCCTGAACATGGGACGGACGGCGCGGGTCGGGCCGCCAGCTGACCGGGTCGGGAACGCTGACCCGCCATACCATCAGCCGACCCGGCTGCCGATCAGTCTCGCAAAATTCCTTGATGTCCATGAAGGGTCGTCGCGATGGTTACAGGTGCAAGCTGCGCATGCGGCGCAGCGGCGAGCGCCAGATCCAGAGTATCGAGGCAGTGCCTAGCACGCTGCTGGTCAGCAACATGGTGCGCAGGCCCGTTGCAGCGGCGGCCGCGCCGCCGACCAGTGCGCCCAATGAGCCCAGTCCCCACACGACGCAGCGGATGCTCGCATTGACCCGGCCTTGCAGGTGCTGCGGGACCAACCCATATCGAATTGGAACTTGCTGCACGTGGTAGAGTCCCTGGCCGATCCACAGAATGAATTGGGAGAGCGCCACGCATGCCACTGCTGCCCACCAGGGCCCGGTGAGCAGGGCCGCAAGGCTCATGCCTGCCGCGCTCACCGCCAAACCGGTCATTAATACGGGACCAAGCCCAATTGTCCGGCCCGCCCATGGTGAGCCTGCCGCGCCCACCACACCACCAAGCGCGCCGATGCCGAGAACCATGCCGACGATCCGGCTGTCGAATTCGAGAGTCCTGGTCAGATGCAGCAGAAAAGCCGCAGAATACGCGTTGTGCCAAAAGATGAATGTGCCGGTGGCCAGGGTAACGGCCCTTAAAACTGGATTGCCGAACACGCTCGCCAACCCTTCCGCCATTTGGACGAGCACAGTGCTCGAGGGGGCCGCTGAGCATGAGGCGGCACGCATCGGCACCAGCGAGAGCAACGCGGCGGCAAGCAGAAAGGAGACGCAGTCGGCCAGGATTGCGGTTGGAGCGGAAAACGCGTTGATGAGCCAGCCGGCCAGAAACGGACCTGCGGCCATCGCGGTCGCCTGGCTGAATTCCAATGAGCTCTGCGCCCGAACCAGCTGAGACCGGTCCAGGACTGCGGGTATGCACGCCAGATAAGCCACGTCGGCGATCACCGCGGCTACCCCAACCAGCACGGTTGTCACGTACAGCTGAACCATTCCCAGATGTCCAAGGCTGGCGCACAACGGAATGGTGGCGAGCGTTACCGCCATCACCACATTGGCGGTCAGAAGGATTCGTCGGTGCGGGAGACGGTCGACGATGACCCCAGCGAACAGGCTCACGAAAAGGCACGGTGCCCGACCGCAGGCCAGCAAGAGCCCCGCCTGCGCCGGTCCGGCATCCAGCAGGGTAATTGCAGTGAGCGGCAGCGCCAGCACGGTTACGTTGGAGCCCAGCAAGGAAATGGTCTGACCAACGAGCAGCGCAAGGTAGCTGTTTGGCAGCCGGTGAGGCACACCAGATCGGTGCCGGCGACTCACGCGTCGCCAGACGGGGTTGAGGTGGACAGATAGCCTAATCGGGCCAGTTCACTTCCGGCGATCTCCTCGAACTCCAAAATCTGAGCTGGCGTCAAATCCTGGACATGGCGACCGATCCGTCCCTGATGCAGCGGCTTTCCCGCAGCCTCGGCTGCCGGATGGTCGTGCGGTTGTTCGAACAACGCGTGTTCGTATTCAGCGTGACGCAGCACGGCCTCGTCCCAAGGCAAGCCGAGGTGATCCAAAATCGCCGCCAGAGTACTGCGGGGACTGCTGACAAGGTCCTCGTAACGCACCTCGAGGTAACGGCCAGGCGGCGCGATTCCGTGCGGCCGGGATACCACTTCAGCCCAGCCCTGGGCGGCATCGGCAATTGTTCGGTACCCCCAATCAGGAACTGTCCTCAGATGAGAGGCGGCAACGTCGCGGCCGTCCCGCACGATATGCACGAAATGTGCACGCGGCCACAGGCGGGCGAAGTCGTCGATCCGGGTGATCTTCCGCTGCAGTTTCAATCCCCAGCGTTGGGCTCCGCTGCGCGTCCGGCGCAACTCGCCGATCTCGTTGATGAGGTGGCATCGGTCGGCGAACGAAACAATGTCATTGCCGGTGACGACCATGACCTTGCCGACAAGTTCGCGCACGTCATCGAAGTCGAGACCGAAGCGGCGGCACTGCACCAAAAAATGCATCCCGTCGTACCAGAACGGATCAATTGTGTTCTTGCGTGCGCCCATGAGCCGTGAATCGGCCGCAAGCAGATCGATGGCACCAAGAATGTGCGGCCCGAGATTGGGCGGTTCGAGGAAGTCGATCTCTGGCCCGGCTACCAGATCCAGATGCGAGTCGAGCACGATACTCAGCAGGGTGGTGCCCGACCGGTTGTCACCTCCGAGAAGCACCGGCGATGTGGAAAATGGATCCGGTTGCGACATGGCCTTGTTCTCTGTTCGACATGCGTGCTTGTCAGTCGACGGGCGCATTGAACCAGCGCCGAACCGCTCCCGGGGTGGCAACGAAATGATCTCTGGCGAACCTTACTGCGGCTGCGACTGGATCCGGGTCGCGAGCCGGGCTCTCCATGCGGGACAGCGCCGCCGGAAGGGCATCTCCAGCTGCTTCGACGGCGGCCTGCACATCGGTGTCGGATACCGCCGCCGATGGCATGAAACGCCCACCATACTGCATCAGAAAGCCCCGACCCCACATTTCCTGGAAGAAGGCATGGCCAAGTTCGGCGTCAGCAAATACGACGTCGAACATGGTGGGCCAGGCAAACGCCCATGCCGCGACCTGCTGTCTTGTGAAGACGCCGTTGAGCCCCTTGATCAATTGCTCGCCGACCTCGCCCATCCGGGCCAGCGCGGTCCCATCGCGCAGGGCGTGCAGGGTGCTCAATGCAGCGGCGAACGGGGTGACTTCGCGCTGGTAGGTGTTTCCCATGTATGTCTTTTCGGCCGCGGCGAGTACGTCCGCTCGGCCCGCGACTGCCGACAGCGCCATTCCGTTCGCCAGTCCTTTGCTCAGTGTAATCAGATCGGGCGTGAGGCCAATCGCCATGTGGTACCCGCCATGGGCGTAGCGAAATCCGGTCATCACCTCGTCAAGAATAAGCAGGGCGCCGTGCCGATGCACCAGCCTCTGCAGTTCCTGATGGTATTCAGGCGGGAAGAAGTTGACCTCCGGGGTGATGATCACCGCGGCGACGCGCTGGACACTTGCCAGCTCGTCGAGCAAGTCTAGGTTGTAGCGGAAGTCCACGCTGTCCCGGTCCCGATTGGGCAGCCCCATCTCCGGTCGGTCCTGCAGCTGCCAGTCATGCCAGCCGTGATATCCGCTGGTCAGTACATGGTTGAGGCCCGTGAACGCGCGGGCAAGGCGCACGGCTGCGGTGGTAGCGCAAGATCCGGTACGGAAAAACATTGAGCGTTCCGCGACGGGGAAGATCTCCGCCAGCCGTTCGGCCAATTCGACCCGGTGCACGGACAGCGGTCCGGGCAGAATCCCGCCGGTACGGCGCATCTCAGCGGCTGCGTGCGCCACGACCGGCTCGAATCCGGCCCCCAGCGGCGCAGCACCGCTACAGGAAGTGAAATCGACGTATTGCTTTCCATTGATGTCCCATGCATGCGCGCCTGACGCGCGCGTCATCACGACCGGAAAACGCCTGTTGAGATCCCACTTCTGCGAGGCGGTGACGCGCAGGGCGCGTCGCAGTGCCGATCCATGCCCGTCGGTCGCGGTCACGGCGGCAGTAGGCGTGCTGATCGACAAAACCCGTCTCCGTTGCGCTCTTTACGCCAGTTGCGTGACTATTCTTCGAGCGATCCGCAGCGCGTTCGCCTGAATGGTGAAGGTCGGGTTGACGCCTCCGGCATAGGGGAAGAAGCCGCCATCCGCGACATAGAGATTGTCGATGTCATGCACGCGACCCCATCGGTCAACCACCGATTGTGTCGGATCGAGTCCCGCCCGACAGCCGCCATGCAGGTGGCCGCTGCCGAACTGATAGTTGGAATCTTGATAATCGACTTGTGTTACCCCAGCCTCGGCCAGCAAGTTCGACGCATGTCGGGACAAGTAACCTAGTCGGCGCTTGTCGAGGGGATGGGTCCGATAATCGAGAATGATCTTGGGCAAACCCAGCCCGTCCCGGCTGGTGGCCAGCCGGACCGCATTGTTGCGCATGGGCTGATCGGCCGCCAAAAAATGCAGCCGTAGCCTTATCTCTCCGTCGGAATCCGTGCGTTCAGGCGGACTTGCTTCGTAGATCATTCCGCCAAGCCCCGAAGGCGCCTCGTCGTCCAGGTAGTGATCGGACACCGCGACAGTGGAGAAGGGGCGGCCAAGCTGGGGCGTGATCGGCGGATTTATCGTGGTCCTACCGGACACGTAGCCGCTGATCTTAAAGGAGATGCCACTGCCTACCATGCCAGATGCGTTGCCGATGCCGTTGGGCGCTGCCTGTTGCGTCGACCGTAGGAGCAGGGCGGCAGACTGCACCGCGTTGCCCGCGAGTACCACGCAGCGGGCGCGGACCCGAGCGCGTTGTCGGTTGAGCGTATCCATCCATTCCACCGAATCGGCTCGACTGGCGTTGCCGAGATCGATGCGGACGGCCTTGCTGCCGGGCGCAACCGTCAGCGCGTCCGGCGGCAGGGCGATACCCGTGAACGGCGAGCGTGCGTCGGCCCTCGCGCCGCTCGGGCACAGATGTTCGTTGCATGGTCCCTCGCAGCCACAGGCTGGCCGGCCGCGATACGGCATCGAGTTGATTGCCAATGGAGTGGGGAACGGCAGCCGGCCCAGGCGTGCCCCGGCATCGGCAATCAACTGGCCCTGCACGCTGTACTGGTGCGGTGGCAGAACGGGGGGATCGCTCGGCGGCTCGAGCGGGTCCGCTCCGGCCAAGCGGGCGACTCCGACGTGCCGTTCCAGCTCATCATAGAATGGGCGTAGTTCGGTGTAGTCAATCGGCCAGCTCGGGTCGAGCGCGTCCCCGGCCACATGCGCTCGTGCGTCAAAATCGATGGCGCGACAGCGGAAGGCTATTCCGGCATACAAAGTCATTCCGCCGCCGAGCGCGCAGACGGTCCACGGACGCCCGAACGGCGTCAACGTCCCTGCCGCAGACTGCACCAGCGCGCTATCCATCCCATTTTGGACGCTCGCCAGCGAAGCGCCGGGAGGAAGTCTTCGACCTTCCTCGAGAAGCAGTACTCGCAATCCGCGTTGCGCGATCTCGTGAGCGACCGTCGAGCCGCTGGCGCCACTCCCGATTACGCATACATCAACAATATCGGCCATCATTTTCCCATCTTCTGGCAACAAATATCGCCGATGCACAATAGCGCCGTATTCATTAGAGAGCAGGTGCCATCAGTCTCATCGCGAGTGCTGAACGCGCGGCTGATCCATACGATCGCCTCGGATTATCCGGTTTGGCCTCGCTCATCTGCAAGGATCATCTGCAAGGATCATCGCCGTGAGATCGTACAATATGACGCCGCGTGCGATTCAAGCCCTTCGAGGCAGCAACCGCATGAATATGAGCAAGCGGCTTCTTCCGAACGTAATTTTTGATAGATCTAAGAGCTCTCAAAGCAAATTCACCCACCTGTGCTCCTGTTGTGAGCACCAAACATATATTTTCGTGATCGAGAAGGCGCTCGCAAGTTCCGCTTCGAGGCGCCATGCGGGGAGCTTTTAAGGTCGCACACGCTGGAAAGCGTCGATCGGTCACTACTCTCATATATCATTGTGCGAATTGTGCGCGGTTTGATCGCGGGAAACTCAACCGGTCCGTGTGATGATGGACCCACCAGCAATGCATTTTCTTTCACAACTCTCCGCAATCATCAGACGCTGGCTGGAGTGACTCAAGCTGCGCCCTCCATAGACGGCAAAAAAAGGCCCGGCCTGATCGATGGCCGGGCGTGAGTCAGTCTGGGGGAGCGAGGCTGCTAAGCATCGCGCCAACTTCCGTCGACAGAGGGAGGACTGTCGGCGGTATTTGCGGCAAGGCTTTCACCGCAAATTCAAACAGCGAAAGGATCATGTCTGACAAATCTGGTGTGAATTGTCCTCCTTTGCGTAATCTCATAGACGATGATTGGAACAGTGGCATTGCACTCTGCTGTACACATCCGACCGCATCGGCGTCATCGTCTCATTGTGGCAGCTCGGGTATCCTCGTTAGCTGCTCTGAGATGGTACAACGTGACGCCGCGTGCGAATCAAGCTCTTTGAGCTGATCCGCATACAATTTCAAGCTGACCGTCTTTCACAAGCAGCTAAGTGCTCCGAGAGGGATAGACTCACGTGTTGCATCCGCTTTTTTTTGATGGTCGTGCACCGCACCGCGATCGAGGCGTCGTTGCGCGCATGTTTTCCATGTGAGCTCATGCCTGTTGGCCTTTCCAGAAGCTGACGTGCTTTCTGATTGGCGGCCGGGAATCTTCAGCGCACCATTTGAGTGTCTTGTTAGCCAGCCGAATGACACGGTCGGCGTCGACGATCTCAAATGCGCGATGATCATTCTACCAATACCGGCAGATTGGTCCGGGCACGACAGACCTGGAGCCCGATCTGAGCATCCTTACTGGGGAGTTGCGGGGCACGGCTTATTCGGCGGGCACATCCCAGCCAAGCGCCAGAGCTGTGCTGGCAACACGGAAATCGCTCTCCTGTGGCCGCGGGTTCTTCAGCGGTTGACGATGCGGATTTTCTGAAGCTTGCTGGCCTTCCCCGAAATCCGATCGGGGACAGCCGTTCGCTGCGGCGAGATCGCGGCGGGGCGCTGGCCGGGTGGGCGAATTGCGCTGGATTTCGCCCACGAACAATGCATTCGCCTCAAAGCCAATTACAACCGGCGCTCGGTCGTGCCTACCCGAAACCTATCCCAGGCTGACGAGGCGATCGCCGTTCCTGCTGAGTCGTTCCGGCTCCAAGAGGACAAAACTCGACGTCCTTGCCGGTCATGCCAGTGAGTTTAGTACGAAGCGGTCCAATCTGTAGCGCGGATAACACATTGCCAGGGCCGGCGAGACAGTTGGATCGCTGCGTACAATGTTTAGTGGCGTAGAAAGGCCGATGTGCCCGTAAAATTACAGGGCAATAGAGTGTGCTTGAACTGTCGTTCGCGGCTATTGGTCGGATAGAGGGTCAAATGCATCATGCGGTTGGGAGCCGCTATGAGTCGACAACGACAGATGAAGAGCGTGAGTTGGTGCGCTGCAGACAGGAGATCGCGCGTCTCAAACAGCTAGTCGTGCAGCTTTCTGAACTCGTCTTGCGCAATGTCACGCAGAATGCAGAGGGCCGAAAGCCGCAATCCGACTGACGCGCTCGGCCGTATACCGAATGGTTAATCCGCAGATGATGGACGTTAGACAAAGCCATTATGATCCGCCGCGCGGCGTCCCCCTGGGGGAGGGGAGCGGCCCCGCCCTTGTTCTTCATGGGGCGGGGCCGCGTAATTTCCGGTCGAACCGCTTCGTGGATCGATAAACATCAGTGATACGTATCGCACGGATGTGAGTCTGCAGGCTCTCGATCAGCCCTTTCATCTTGTCGATCCCTCATAGATCTGCGTTAGGCAGGTCTAACAAGCTCCATTGCCTCCAACCCGGTGGAGGCGCTGAGCCTGGAGAGCGGGCCGTGCATCGATCGGGTAAAGGTCAACGATCGGCGTATGCACGCGGTGGTCGCTTTATGCGGATAGCGATCTATGGATACGAAGCTGCTCCACAGCTAGCTTTGATATCTCTGCTGGATCGCTAACCCCACTTGCGCCGATCGCGATGACCTTCTTCGCGACGATTTCAGCGATAGGGTCGTCTCGATCAACCAAGCAAAGCGAATGCAGTGTCTGTGCATAGGCCAAGCTCAGACATTCAATTTCTTCCGGCCGTAGTTTACTGCCCTGGAGTAATCGATCGATCGGCATTGATCACCGCTCCGGGAGACACGCCAGCTTTGATGCGTCGGCCTAAGATGCGTCAAAACGCGCTCGGGTTGGTCTCGCTGTAGCCGGCCTTGTCATCCCACCTGTAAACGACGTAGTCGAGCTGCTTGATGTCACCCTTGGCGTCGTATTCCAGCTTGCCAATCACCGTGTCCCAGGAGCCCGCCTTGATCACGTCCATCACCTTCCTCGGATCTGTGGTGCCGGCCTTGGTTGCGGCCTGGGTCCAGACCTGAACCGCAGCGTAGGTGTAGAGGGTGTACCCTTCGGGATCGATGTTCCTGGCTCTGAACTTACTGACGATGGCAGCCGCCACCGGCTTCTTGCGTGGGTCTGGCCCGAAAGTGAAGAGCGTACCCGCTCCAGCTGCGCCGGTGATCGAGGCAAATTCCTTGTCAGCCAAGGCGTCACCCGACATCAGTACGGTCTTCAGGCCCTGATCACGCATCTGGCGCAGGATGAGACCTGCTTCCTGGTGATAGCCGCCGACATAGACGAGGTCGATATTGTCCCGCTTTAGACGCGAGACAATCGCATTGAAATCCTTGTCGCCCTTGTTATAGGACTCGTAAATCTTCTCGATGACGCCGGCCTTGTTGAGGGCCCTCTTCGTCTCGTCGGCAAGCCCCTTGCCATAGGTGGTCTTGTCGTTGAGAATGCCGATGTTCTTGCCCTTGAAATGCTTGGCGATATAGTCGGCAGCAACCTGGCCCTGCTGGTCGTCGCGGCCGCAGACGCGCGCCACGTTCCATAGCTTGCGCTCGGTGAACAGGGGGTTGGTCGAGGCGGGCGTGATCTGCAGTACGTTGCCGTCCGCATAGGCTTCTGAAGCCGGGATCGACGACGAAGAGCAAAAGTGCCCGGCAACGAATGGGGTCTTGGCGGCAGCGATCTTCTCCGCGACCGATCGCGCCTGCTTAGGATCGCAGGCATCGTCCTCAATGTCGAGGGCGAGCCTCTTGCCGAGTGCGCCGCCGGAAGCGTTGATCTGCTCCACCGCCATCTCGGCGCCGTTCTTCATCTGTCGCCCGAAGGCGGACTCGCCCCCAGTTATCGGTCCAGCGACGGCGATGGTGATGTCCTCTGCCAGTGCCGCGGTGGACAGCGCAATCAGTGCTCCAAACGCAAAGCCGATCAGCTTGAGTGATGTCATGGATGGTCCTCACAAGGTAAATACAGCGGCGAGTAAGTCGAACAAAGCAAAGCGATCCGGGCGACGGCCAGCGCCTAAAAGCAGCCGGAGATAAAGTCATGGTCGCGCATCGAACCCCTTCGAGTGCACTGCCATGATGGAGGAGCAGCCCACCTTGAGCCGGTGGAGAAGCAGTCCGTCACGCCGAACCCTATAAAACGGTGAACTATCGGCAGGCAGCTCATCGTCCGAAAGCAGTACAAAGGACATTTTCCGATGCCGTTCCAGCAGAGTGAGGAGGAGCCGGGGCGCGTACGCAAGGGTAGAGCTATATCAACGAGCAACATTAACGTACAAACGTTCGTCCCGTCTCATTCTCGCAACGCGTTGCCCATCTCATATCGCCCGCCGCTCGTTCAACGCGCGGCGCTACGTTGGACGAACACTAGCGGAAACGTGCAGCCAGGAAAGTAATAGCTCAGTCCGCAACGTACAGAGCTCGTCGCGTCAGGAATGCGTACGTGAGAGGTAAGCGGTCTGGACGGGAGAGAGATGAGGCGATCGTTCACATCGTCCGCCATTCGAAAGACGGACCACATGCCTCACCGACATCGGCGTCAGCCGAGCCCGCGACGAGGTCAGAAATCCTTGTCGTCCTTACAGGTCGTTGAACTCTTGATACTTGATGGCGAGGCCGGCAATTCATAAGGCGACAAGGCAACCGGCGCTCGTTTCAAATGAAGGCAAAGACGAGCAGGCTTGAGCAGAGGAGCGCGACGCTGGTTGCGGTCAGCGCGAGGAGACTACCCGAGACAAGGTCATGATTGCGCATGAATCGCCCTCGATTGGACCTATAACGAAGCACAGAGTGGCAGTTCGCTAAGCTAAATTCTTGGCGATTCTGATTGCACTATTCCTGCTTTCTCTGCGTGATGGTGCATCTTTGCAGCGTTATTGCGCCGCAACTCGTTGAAGCGCAGCGTAGCAAGAGCGGAGTTCGAAGCCTGTCAGAAGTGCATCAGTGCTCGGGTGACACGGCCGGCGAGCTGGCCTTGGTCAGGCGCTGGCGGGCTGCTCGCACGTTGAACTAGCCGTGCAGCCTGCCCGGAACTCGACCTTCTGCATATTCGAGCACGTCCGTCCGCGAAGGTTCCGGGCTTCGGAAAACCGGGTTACTTGGTCGGCCGAAGCGCCCGGCTACGTGCGTTTGCCGCGCTTGCCATCTCCGGCCGCATTTCCGCGCTCGCACCCTCGGGCGTGTCGTCCTTCCAGCGTACCGAGCCGAATGGCCTCTCCAGCATGCGGCGAACACGTACCGGCGCAGGACCGATGTGGAAGTGAATGGCCCGCCGCTCCAGGGCACGTTCCGACTGGGTCGGGCGGTTGCGCCAGCGCAAATAATCGAACCAGGTCGGAAAGTGATAGCGTTCGGTCCACAATTCGGGATCGGCGATGTCGCGCGCGATCGACCAGCCATAGGCGCCATTGCGCTGGCGCGACAATTGCACGTCCTGCATGATATTGTGAAAAGCGCGGGCGTTCTCTTGTGCAATTCGGTATTCGATCTCGACGACGAGCGGCCCGCTTCGGTCGGTCAACGCGAGCCGTATTTCGGGATCGGCGAGCAGCTCAGGCTCTTCGCCGCGCGCGCCGACACGGGGCATAGGTAGCCAACGGCCGATGAGTGGTGAGGCGAGCATCAGGGCGGCCGACACCAGCAACGCAATTTCAACGCCGGCCGCGTCGGTCAGATGGCCCCAACCCCAGCTGCCGACGGCGATCCCGCCTGAGCTCGCCGCTTGATAGGCTGCAAGCGAGCGTCCGGTCACCCAGCGCGGTGCCGACAGCTGCACCCCGATGTTGAACACCGCCCATGTCATCATCCACACGGCTCCAGCCAGGACCAGTGCCGCCGCGGTCAACACCGGTTGGCGACTGAGCGCGACCGCGGCCATCGCCGCGCCCATGGACAACGCGCACGCGCGGATCGCGGCCTCGCCGCTCATTCGTTTGCGGATCTCGGCGATGTTCAGCGCGCCGACCACGGCACCCAGGCCGAAGGCGCCGAGCATGATGCCGTAGGTCTGGGCGTCGCCATGCAACACATCCCGCACCACCAGAGGCATCAGCGCAGTAATCGCGCCGCCTCCGACGCCGGTTATAAGGGTGCGAAGCAATACAACTTTGATCGATGGCGAATTGCTGATGTAGCGCACGCCAGACACCATTGCGCGGCTCAATCTTTCGGGCGGCAAGCGTGAGGGGGCGCTGACGCGCTTCCAAAGGAACAACGCGACCATCAGCGGCAGATAGAGCAGCGTGTTGAGCGCGAATGCGGCCACTGCACCGGCGCTGGCTACCACCACGCCGCCAATTGCCGGGCCGACGCTCCGTGCGATATTGTAGCTGATGCCATTCAGCGCAATGGCCGCAGGCAGCTGCGCTTCCAACGGCACTTGTTCGCTTACGGACGATTGCCACGCCGGTCCCATAAGGGCCATCCCGCTGCCGACCACGAAGCAGAGTACGAGCAAGACATTCGGTGTGGCCAAACCAAGCCAGACGGCCACAGTCAGGCCGGTTGCGCCGGCAAGCGCGATGCCAAGCGAAACCAGCGCCACGATGCGGCGATCGTACATATCGGCGATCGCGCCGGCTGGCATCGAAATCAGCATCACTGGCAGCAATAGCGCGGTCTGCACCAACGCGACTTTGTCAGCCGAGGACGTCATCTGCGTCATCGCCCAGGCTGCACCGACACCTTGAATCAAGCTGCCGATATTGGACAGGAGGCTCGCAAGCCAGATACGGCGAAACGTCGCGTGCCGCAGAGGCGCCGTGATGCGTTCGGCGCTACGCGACTGGACTGTGGTTGAATCGGTCATGTCAGATCGTGATGATCTACCATGATTTGATTCTAATGCGGATCACAAGGATGTTCCTGGCGCGATATCGCGTCACATTGGCTTAGTCGTGAACGAGGCGCCGATCGCATGGCGGTGTTCGGCTTGTTTTCCGATCTCTCCATTTCAGTAAGCACGCATTCCTGGCTTACCTGGCGCTGTAGATCGGATGAGTGAGATCCGCCTCGTGCCTATTCGCTCCAGTGCGTCGCTTGCATTGCCGATACATGTCTTGCGCGCAAACTTTGTACGTAACGGACAGATTGGCGAAGTCCACGAGTGCGGAATCATTCGTCGCGAGATACGGTGAAGCGCTCCTTCACTGCTCGCTCGCATGGGCGCTTTAATCCAATTCGATCTGTATAGCAGTGGCCAAGTGCAGAGGCGGCTAGATTGCGCACGATCGCGCGGGATCGACGCTGTGCGTTCCGGCATCATGACGCAGGTCGGACGCTCCGTTGCTGCAGGCCGTGCGGAGTTGCCGTGGTTGAACGACTTCATGGAAAGCCCGGCGGCGCTGGACTTCCGAGCAAGAGGCGGCCGGCGCTCTGAAGAGTGCCTTCGTTTAAAGCGGCGTGCTGGGCAACCACGAAGCTGTCGCACATCGCGCGCGCCAGGTTGCTCGTCGTATAGAGCGAGCCAGTTCCGGCGAGACCGCTCGCGACCTTGCAGACCTCAGCGCTTTGTCGGGCGGCATTGGTCGCGGCGAGCCGCATCAGCGTCGTCGTGTTCGGCCGGACCGTGCCCTCCAACGCTTCCTTCCATAGCTCCTCGGTTGCATCATAGAAGAAAGAGCGGGCGGAACGCAGCATGGCTTCGGCTCTGGCCACTTCCAGTTGGATATAGCCGCGCTCTGCCATCACGGGCGCTCCAGTGATCGAGGCGCGGCTTCGGGCCATGGCGATCACCTCGTCTAGCGCGGAGCGCGCAATACCGATGCCGACAATCGCATGCGCCTGCGCAGCGAAAGCCACTGACGGGTAACGGTAGATCGGCCCGTCGAGTGTCGGCGGACCGCCGCGGATCAGGGTCCACTTCTCCGGCACAATGACATCGTCGACAACGACGTCATGGCTGCCGGTGCCCTGCAGGCCGATGACGTCCCAATTGGGACGGATTGTCACCTTCTCGGCCGGCATCACGGCTACACGTGCAAGACCACCTGTTGGATCATCTGCCACAGTGATCCCAACGCCTATCAGCTCCGCCCCCGGTGAGCCGCTGGCGAATGGCCACACGCCGTTCACGACAAACCCGTCGGCGCTTCGTTTAGCGGTCTGGAGCGGGAAGACCGCACCTGCGTACACCACGTCAGGTCCATTTGCGTATACTTCGCAAAGCGTGTCGTCTGGAAGAGCGGATAGATAGCAAGCCCCGTCACCGAAGCTGGCGACCCAGCCTGCCGATCCGTCCGCTTCGGAAATGCGCTCGATCAGGCGGCAAAAATCGGCCGGCGTTCGCTCTTCGCCGCCGAAGCGCTTGGCGGCCATGGCCCGATAGACGCCGGCGCGCTTGAAAGCGTCGATGATGTCGTCTGGAAGCTTCTGCGCGCGGGTGAATTCGTTCCGACGCGCGCGGATATCGGCCAGCAGCGGCGACAGATTATCCCTTGTCGCTGCCGTAACGTCGGTTTCTGGCGCGATCATCTCTGGCGGAGTGTTCATATTTGTCCTCGGTGTCTTGAGACGCCCAGCGGCGCAGCGGCATGATTGATGTGGATTGTGCACGCATGGCGGAGGCCCGGCCGGATTGATTCCAGTCGGAGAAGATCGTCGATTGCGTTGATATCGATTGTGATCGGATTGCAGGCGGTCTCCTCTCTAAATCACATCCCGAACGGATCGGGCCAAAGAAACGGGCCTTGAGGGCCGGGAAAGCTGGCCAAGATGTGGCTCGGCGTTGTACTGAGGCTGAACCGGCAAATCAGACCATAGGCGGCGGCGAGATCCATCCAACTCGGCTGCACGATGACTGCGAGGGGTGACAGCGCATGTCTTGTCATGTCTTCTCAAGCTGGCGATTTTTCACACATGGTGGCAGGCCACTTCAGCCCACGTCGTCAATTCCTGACTTGGCGCGCTCTAGCCCGCGGATCCCTTACCGTTTCCCCAGCAATCGACGTGCCATCAAACATGGTCCGCCAGCTGTGTTTGCACGGGGCGAGATCGCCTGGCACGAGTTGCGTCAACAGGATGCGTGCGAGCTCTGTGTCTGGTTCCAGTCACGATGTCATCAAGCGGACATGGCGCGAGGCGAGCGGACTGAAATAGGCCGGATAGCCGGCCTCAGCTATTTGCCGCTAATCGTAGCTGGGAACATGACGTATCGCTGGTCGCAGCCAAGGTTCACGGCAGCGCTGGCACAGTTGTGTACTTGTATCGAAGTTGAGCGAGGCTCGTCCGCGCCGCTTGAGCTGTTGATTAGAAGCGGACAGCAGATGCAAGGTGCTTGTAGAATGCGACGGCGGCTTCCGGCGCTGCCATCGCACAAGTCGCCGCCTTAAGGTGCTACGAGAGTTCTCAGCTCATGCAAGCGACTAGAGAGCTTCCAGCAGCCTACGAAGAATTTGGAGGTCTGCCCAGCAAGTGATCCGCCTGTTCGTAGTCTGTCGTAGCGAACGCAAGGGACTGGCGCAGATTCTTGGCGTGAGTCAACCTTTCGCGGCCGCCGGCGGCTCTATCTTCAGCGAACTGTCGCTGCTCATATAGCCGCCGCAGCGCAGGTCTTGGACGAGGCGATATTCTACGTCGGACATACCCAAAGGAAACCGCCCTGAGATCTCTTTTTGCGCTCGTACGAAACGATCAAATCTGAGGCCGAGGTGACACGCTTTGTCGAGGAGCTGGATCGTTTGTACCTCGCGTACGGCATTAGTCGGAGCATTCTCAACTACGTGTGGTCTACATGAATATGACCGAACGATGATAAAAAGTTCTCTATGAAGCTTCGGCAATGACAGACGAGCAGTGCGAGCTGGAACGTTGCGAAGCAAGAGAATGCGCGTCTCAAAGCCTGGTGGTGTGGCTGTCTGAAATTATCTTACGCGACGGCGTAAAACGCGCGGGAGACCAGAACTCCCGTGAATCTATGGCACAGCCTGGCTTACCGCTTCAGGGCAAGGGGGGCGGGCTCCGCCCTCGTCTCCCTAGTGGGTGGGGGCGGGGCCTCTTACCGCGCGGAGCACAAAAAGCACGCTAGAAAAAGGGACCATGGCCGACCACGTGCCCGCCGTTGTCGATGCGCTGGACTGCTCCGAAAGTGTTGCTCACAAGGGCGTTCAGCAGGCTGCCAATGCTTCGTCCTCTCTTGGTGCGGCCCAAGGAGCGGCCTTGATCAAAAATGCGATTCTGGGGCGACTTTCTTTGCAAGACCTTGCGGCAATAGGGGAGATCCTTGAGCCGATCACCTTGAGAAAAGGTATGACTCTGCATGAACCGAATAAGCATGTCGAGCACGTCTACTTCATAGAGTCGGGTCTCGCTTCGCTGAGAATTCTCACGGCGGGTAGCATGCTTGAAACGGCAGTCGTAGGATATCGGGGCGTGCTCGGCGCCGCGTTCTTGTGGGGAGGGCGTCTTTCGACGCGTCAATCGGTCGTGCTCTTTGCGGGAATCGCGCACCGGACCCGTATCGAGGATTTGCGTCGAGTGATAAAGGAACGCCCTGAGATCCGAGAGCATCTCGTTGGTTACATCCAAGCGATGACGTTTCAGTGCGTTCAGACAGCATTGTGCGGAGTTCGGCACGATCGCGAACAGCGACTCGCCTCCTGGCTCTGTTTGGCAAGCGATGCTGTTGACGCCCCTATGCTGCCCATTACCCATCATTGCCTTTCCGACGGCTTAGGATTGCGCCTTGCCGCGGTCACGGAGACGCTCGTCCGATTCGAGGGAAACGGGCTGATTCGCAAGGTGCGCGGCGTTTTGCAGATTGATGATCGCAAGTCCCTCGAGCAAAAGGCATGCTGTTGCTATAAGCGTGTCTCGAGCGCTTATGCCTCTTCGGTTCATTGTCTTGAGACGCGTGGGTTCTTTGGTCGAGCAGTCAGGGTCTGAGCGAGGCCTGCTCGGATGAGTTAGGCTCAGGGAGCTTAGTTTCTTCCCGGGCAATAGCCGCTTTCGCGACGTCTGATGCCCGGTTGCTGCGCCGATTTGCGACGACGGCACCTGGAGCTGGACGCCGGATCCAGGCTCGGTCATGACGTCAAAGCCTAATCGGGATGGCAACTCTCGGGCGAAGGGCACTAATGAGACGCTCGGGCTAAAATGAAGTTTGCTCGTCCGTTGCGTACTGAGTTCGTCGGAGCGCAGCCGAAGGGAATCAAAGTATTCTTTGCCGGGGCATGCAGACGGAAACATGAACTGCTGTCGATCACCGCGGGACGATAGGTGAATAGTGCGAATAGCGGTGCTGCAAGAGGGATATTGCGCGCATCAAAGCGCATGTTGTGAAGTGATCTGAAATAACCTCACGTGACCTAGCGCAAAGTGCTGAAAGTTGAACGGAATTTATGGGCTAGAATGCCAAGCGGGGAGGGAGCCGCCAGAAATGACATTGTCATGAGATCATCTGCTTTTCCGCGGTTTTGGACGGCCAGGGCTGGGGCGACCTCCGTCGAGTACGGTCTGATTGCGGTGGCGACTTCCGTTCCGCTTATCCTTGCGCTCAACGGCCTTCGTACAAAGCAGCGCCGATTGCAGTTCTGCACCTGCGCTCAGCGTTTCGAACGGTCAGCTTGACAAGCTAGATCTTGCACGTGCGCCTGGCGCAGGCAAGCAACAGAACTTCGAAAGGGCCTCCGCTGGATCCTTGAACCGATGACATGAACTGGATGAAACAGGGGATCCGCGGTGCATGAGTTCGACATAAAGCTCTTTCCGGGTCATTGCACGGCACCCCTTGGCTGCCAGCCCCAGTTTACCTCGCAGACGGACAGTCGATAGCCCGCGCGGCCCCGCGCATCCATTTTGGAGGTTGGAGCAGTAATGTCGGAAAAGCTTGCCCTCTTTATCGACGGTCCAAACCTCCAAGTCGACTACAAGCGCCTGCTCGATGAGTATTGGATGCGGGGCTCGCTGCTGCGGGCGTTCTATTACACGACGATTGCTGAGGATCTGGAGTATTCGTCGATCCGGCCGCTCATCGATTGGCTGGACTACAACGGCTACACCGTCGTCACCAAGGCAACCAAGGAATTCCTCGATACCAGCGGCCGGCGCAAGGCGAAGGGCAACACGAACATCGAGCTTGCAGTCGATGCCATGGAACTCGCGGAGCATATCGATCAGATGGTCCTATTCTCTGGTGACGGTGACTTCCGCTCGTTGGTTGAAGCGGTGCAGCGTCGCGGCGTCAGTGTCACCGTCATCTCCACCACTGCGATCCAGCCGCCGATGATCGCAGACGAGCTTCGGCGGCAGGCGGACGATTTTATTGAACTAGCGCAGCTGAAGCCGAAGCTCGGGCGCGATCCGACCGAACGGCTCGGGCTCACGACCGGTGTTGCCAAGCGAGAGTCGGCCAACACGGAATAGCGCATGCGTGATGCGGTGCAGGTTGATGACAAGTGGCCGTGATACCCGCGGCGCGCCCGCTCCATCCAACAGCATGACTATCTCAGGATGACTTTCCTCCTGTCGGTGCTTCTCGCGCTAGTTCATGCCGTTGTGCACGTTGATGCACGGCCATCAGGACCGCTTGTTGCCGCCGTAACGCGCTATTGCAGGCCGAGTTGCCGCGTCCTCAGATGGAGCTACCGACAGCTTCGGCCACGTCCTGGACCGGCCGACCCGCTGCACTGGACCAGTGCTCGGATTGCCGTAGTTCGCTCCCAAGGCGCATCAGGCTGCACTGCAGCCAGAGCTTTTCCTGCTTCTCGTGCCTGCTACGCAGGAGCAGAGCTTCAGTATATGCGCGCATGCGGAATCGGTAAAGCAGTCGGTAGAAATGACTGACCATGTTCCTGTTCCTGCTCGATTTTCGCCAACGAGCCAGCGATACGCATTTGATCGCATCATTATCTTCACTGAGCGCGATGTTTAAATGCAATTCGTCCCTGCGTGTCGCTTGAAACCGGCCTTCGAGTACCCGTTTTTGATGGAGCTCATCTCCAGGGAGCGCGGTTCACGACGTAAAGCCGCGGGGAAAAAATCGATCTCCGCCACGGTGATGCATACTTGAGCTACAGTGAGAAGCCGACGATAGACGCAGGATATGACGAAGATCAAGACGAGCTCGTACCGCCCTTGGTGTCATTCTGCGATCAAGTCGCCGTCCTAGACGTGCGAGAGTCTATCCTTTCTTACAAGCGACGATAAAAGCATCCAAGACGATGTGACGAAGCATAGTTGACCCGAGCTTTGGTTGTAAATCGGCCAAATGACATCGTGAGATTGGCCGCGCCGCAACGCCGGTGCAGGTGCGGCGAGGCGCGCAAAGGGGGCGCACCTGAAATCGCGTGCGACGTCGCGATCGCTAGGGGTACGGAGCGTGCGCTTTTGGTGCAATCAGATCACGCTCGCTGAGTGTGCGCGCTTGTCCGTTCTGTACAAAGTTTGTGCGCGCATGAGGGTGCCAAATCTGCCAAATAGCTACACGAAGGCAGAATGGTCCGCGCATGCAACTGGTTCATTCTCTCATCGGCCGTCCGGGAGGACCTTTAGGTGCGGAACAAATTAGGAGCGCAGGTGTCTCCGCGCGACGCTGGCATCAGGGTGAGCCGCGTCGGCATCACCGGCACGGGCGGGCGTGTCGAGAATCGCGTCGGCATGCTCGTCCTGCTTGCTTATTCATGAGGCTTGTTTTGGCTGGACGGCAGTCCGTGACCGACGGGGTGAAGGCGCGGCGCGTCTTCGGCCTGCGTGGCTTGATCTGCTTGCGAATCCATCGCATGTCGGTGATACAAGCACTGATCCGTGCCACGAAGAATCGATTGGTCGCGCCCTGCGGCGGGGCGGCAGGATGTTGATCAATGAACACGCCGCTGAATGGCTATGTCGCGGCCCTGCAAGCCTTGAAAGAAGACGATCGGCTGCGCGGACTGAAGTCGCGCGCAGGAAGTGATTTTTCTTCGAACGATTATCTGGCGCTGGCGAGCGCGCCACGTATGAAGAAGGCTCTGCTCACGGCGCTCGATGCAGGCACGCCGATCGGTGCTGGTGGGTCACGGCTCCTGCGCGGCAATTGTAAGGAACACGAAGCTCTCGAAGCGGAGGCGGCGCGGTTCTTCCGCGCGGAGACAGCGCTGTTCTTCGGCGGCGGTTACATCGCAAATTTCGCTCTTTTGACAACGCTGCCGCAGCGGGGCGATCTGCTTATTCTCGATTCGCTCGTGCACGCCAGTATTCATGAAGGCGCACGAGCGGGCCGAGCCCAGTTCCGGATAAGCGACCATAATGATCCCCAGTCGGTCGACGATGCGATTGGCGACTGGCGCGCCAAGGGCGGAAAGGGACGCGTCTGGATCGTGGTGGAGAGCCTCTACAGTATGGACGGAGACTTCGCGCCCCTCAAGGATCTGGTTACAATCGCCGAGCGCTGCGAGGCGTTCTTGGTCGTGGACGAGGCTCATGCCACAGGTGTTTACGGCGACCAGGGACGGGGGCTCACCGCGCCCTATGCGGGGCGCGAAAATCTCCTGGTGGTCCACACCTGCGGGAAGGCGTTGGGAACGGAGGGCGCGCTTGTCACCGCTTCCGGCGTATTGCGCGACTTCATGGTGAATCGGTGCCGTCCATTCATTTTCGCCACCGCGCCATCGCCCCTGATGGCCGTCGCTGCTCGGGAGGCGCTCTTGATCCTACAGGAGGAGCCTGATCGACAGCAACGCCTGACCGATCTTGTCGATTTTACGCATCGGCAGTTTGCCATGTGCGGCCGGCCGATCCGTTCGAGCTCACAGATCGTTCCTTACATCGTGGGTGACAACGTCCGCGCGATGCGGCTCGCCGCTGCACTGCAGGCGCGCGGCTTTGATATCCGCGGCATACGGCCACCAACAGTGCCAGTGGGAACGGCAAGGTTGCGGATTTCGCTGACGCTTAATGTCGGGCAAGATGATGTATCCGATATGATTGATGCCTTGGTTGAAGAGACTTGGGGTGAGGTACGGTGACGTCGCAAAATCATGACGTGACGCGGATATCCGGATCGGTAAGCGATATCCGAGGGATGCACCGGTGCGTGCAAATTGCTCCGATCGGTGATCACGATGTTCTGACGCATTAGTGCCGCTTTGTGCGGCGCACGTGAGCTCAACACAAATTCGACGAGGCTGCGTTTCCAACACTGGCGGCCCTCTTCGTTGACTGATACATGAGAAATCGACACATGCCGACGCGAGTAGCGCTTTTCCTTTCATCGGTGGGCTGGACAGCCATCGTCGTCGCAATTCTCCTCTATGTAATCTTCAGCCCTGCTTGATCGCCAAGGTCGGACGATCCGGCTCGTATAGCTTCCTGAACCCGTTCGACATTGCGTCCAACAGCATGCCGACCGATCGCCGGATCGACCCATGTCGCAGTGGAGCCCTCGTCCACGGGAGGGATTGCAGGAAGGTTTAGGGTGGCACCCCGACCCTTTCTCGATGTCGGCCTAAGTCGATGATTGTAAGTCGTTCGCTTGGGCTTATCGACCTAAGTTCGAGGCCCGGACCCGAGACATCTCCTTTCCTGTGATCCACGACCGCCGCGCGCGCCGGTGTGCTCAATCTCCCCGAAACTCGTCAGCTTCTCGAAAGCCAAGCATCTTAGACCTTCTCTCTCGATGTCGAGCCGCTTAGACCGAACCGGTGGCAGTACTGGCGGGCGGATCTGCAAGGGATTGCACAGAAGGAGAGCTGCATGGATTTCAATGAGATCAACGGCGGCGGATCCCAAGGGTCTCCAGGAGAGTACGCCTGGACACAAGAGGATCATGATCTATTTAATCGGATCATCAATGAACCCGGTCCATTGTCGTCCGCCGTGCCCGAGGAGGCGGCATACGATGTCTCATTCGCCGTTCCCCGCAAGTTTTCCCACGGCACCCAATCCGCCCCGGGGCAAATGGTCGAGAGACTGAACCACTTGGGTCTCCTGCCTGACGCCGACCAGCCGAGTATGACCTATGAAATCAAAGGGCATCGCTATACGGCCGCGATGCACGCCTCCAGCGGCGTGCGTCTCATTCATAACCCTCCGGAGGACCAAAATATTGGAGCCGGGCCGGCGGGGCTACCAGATTTCGGAGCATTCATCTTCGAGACGTCGCGTAGAGGTTTTCCGCTTCCGGAGCAGTGGGCGCCCCCAGCCCTACTCGAGAAGCTGCAGGAAACGGGCTTCATGCCTAGTCCAAACAACACAACAACCATTGCCCTCAACGGCCGAGCTTACAATGCAGAATTAATGGAAGGAGGGTTCGTTAGGCTCAGGCGGGCTGGGTGAGACACCGGGGATAGAACCGGCGGAGCCGGCCGCTACAGTCTTGCGGTCATTCGGTTCCAACTGTGTCGACTGTTCATCGCTCAGCAACCGACTGCCGCGTGCCGCCAGCGAGTGGACAGCATCGGCCCCTGGTGGATCGCGGCTTCAGAGAGCCGCCGAAGCGTCGGCATGGACCAGTTCCGTGAGATCGCCGTCGGCATCGTCTTCGAACGGGCCATAAGGCCACAAAACAATTACGCGAAGGAGAGCCTCTCCACGGGCGGCGATGGCCGCGGCTGAATCCGGGTGGCCGTCGCAGCGCTGCTGCAGACAGCGATAATGAACACCGTCGGCCGCGATATCGTGATTCCTGGTGCTGGCCCGCGCGTTGCCAACACACGTACGAAGAATATGACCAGTATCAGGAGACCACGCAAAACATTATCCCGAAGCTATGACAATCGTGAAGCGGATCACGTCCGGTGTACTTGATGCAGCCCGATGGACCTACAAATGCCGGCTGGGCGAGCGCGAGAAGGCACCAGCGTCAGCCCAATACGTCGACCCTGCCGGTTTCGAGCCGATATAGACCGCCGATGATCTTTAGTGTTTTCTGCTCAACCGCCGGGTTCAGGATCGGGCTGGCGGATTTGAGTTTATTGACGTTATCGATCACGTTCTGCCGGATCGCATCGGCGGAGCTATCACCTGGTTGGTGGCCCGACCCTCTCACGGCAGGCGCGAGCGCGCTGACGAGGGAGCGCATATGTCCCGGTGCCGGCTTGCCTTCGTCAAGCGAGTTGATCGTGGCGTCTATCGCGCCGCAGTGATCGTGACCGAGTACCAGGATCAACGGCGCGTTCAGTACGGCAACCGCATACTCCAGGCTAGCTAGCGTGTCATCATTGACGAAGTTACCGGCGATGCGGCATACGAATAAATCACCAAGTCCGCTGTCAAAGGCAAGCTCGGGCGCTACCCGCGAATCGGCGCAGCTCAGAACCGCCGCATATGGATTCTGACTATCGACTAAAAGTCGGCGCTCGCGTTCCAGATCGCGCCCTCGCGACACGCTCTGCACATAACGATCGTTACCCTCCATCAGCCGCTTCAACGCAGCATCGGGCGAGAGCTGATTATCCGGCTTCGGCGGCGCTGCTGCTTGCTTCGCCTCGACAATGTTGCCGCCAAACGGCACGACAAATGCCGAAATAGCGAACAGCAACAGCGAGCGGCGCGAAGGCGCGAGCTTGGTCGGATGGGGATTGCCCTGTGAACGGTCTGCATACATGGATAGGACCTCTATCGCGCGGCTCTATGCCACCCCATGGCTTCGGCCTCGTTTTCGCTGCAGAACCAGCGTTCAGCCGGTTTCTTCGTCATGTCGATTTGTCCGTAACTGAGTTGCCCAGGAGAGTGATACGTGCGCTCGCCGTTACGTTCGACGGTGCCCTTTATCAGGCAGTCGGGCGAGGGTGGGTCAGATAGCAGAGCGGATCCGAGCAGGAGTTCCTGGGCATCGTTCGGCACCGAGCTCGCGCCGACAATGATCGTGCTCTTGTTGCGGCGGCGCCAGTCCCAGGGGGTGATGAATGCCCCCGACCACAGGCCGGCAAAGGCGCTGCTCGCCGCCACCTCATTAATGACGTAAACATGGGCGGATGGCTCGGATGACAGTGCCCAACCGGAGCTTACCATCCAGGCGTTCACGTCCTGGCCCTCGATGAAGCAACTGCCAAGAGACCTACCGTACTTGTCTACTCCTGCGGTCTGACAATCCCATATTCGTCCTTTCGAGTAGTTGATAAGGGCGTCGCGAGCCGCTACCCCGCAGGCCCATTTCCGGCCATGAGCATCCAGGCAAATCTGATCAGTCTCGGGGGCCTCGATACCCGAGAGCCGAATTCGCGTTCGTTCGATCTCTATCGTATTGGCGTCGAGGATTTGGGGAGCACCGCTCAGTTTCGCCGCGCAAACAGGAGACGCGATGATGGCGAGCAATGCTGCCATCATTACGCGGTACTTCATCCTAATATCCCTTCGCTCATGGTTCATCGGCTCACAAAATCGCAGCGATCCGGTGTCGTCACAGCCGACTGCTTGACTGCACATACGTCATCGGGTCTGCATCGTTCGACGATGCTGTTGTGGAGGCTTGCTTATATTTTCAGCCTACGACCTGACGCTGGGTGAGATTCAAGAGATTTCTTTGGGGGCTTTCTTCGATGTGCTTCTGGCATCTCCAGCTGCCCCTCCCTCTCCCCCGACATGTCTCCTGCTCTGGACCTGAAGGAAGAGATCCCGCATGTTTCAGCGCTGCACTCGCGACCCAGGAATACGGCTCTTGGTACGCCATTTCTCCAAAGGCTCGGAAGAAGCGGGGCGCTTCGCCGCCGAGCGGAAGAAGCGGCGATGCTAGGCCTCCTATGATTGTTATCGTTCGACAGGGCTACGCGAGGTTCATCATGGTGGGGAAAGCGGAAGTCGGGACAACTCACGATAAGAGTGATTGCTCAAAAGAGATCGGCCTCCCGCTTGATCCTACGCTACAAAACCACCATGCTTGACTCACACGGTGGCCTGTATCTGCGACCGTATCCGCAACAAACGCTGCGCGAATGACTCCGACAACGCCTGACTGGCCTTCGATGCTCGAATGGAAGAAAGCAAGAAGCTCGGCATAATGGCGGCGTGGGGACTGACGCGGTCGGCTTTACGGGCTTGCGGTGCCAAGGCGTCCCCGCATTGTTGCGAGCGGCGATCCGCATGCCATTTCAGAGCGATGAATTAAATTTTCCGGCGGATGGATCTTGGTGTGGGGCCGAGGCGCTCAACGCTCATGAGTAGCGCTGCCACCCTGATCAGTTCTCGATGCCCTTCGCACCCCCTCCAACGCGTCCCGTTCATTTTGATCTATGTGATGGAACCAGGACCCCGGAGGAAAAGTCGCAATCCTCTTGGCAAGGAAGGATTGCGGCTCCCAATCGTGTCCCTCGCGCTTGTCGAAGGTGATGACCCCATTTTGGGTGAAATAGCGGGGCCCTGGTATGTTGCAGTTCACCAACAGCAGAACGCGCCACCGGTCTTCTTTCTCGGTCGGCTTGTCATTTGTCGCTCGAACGTAATCCACGATTACAGGTTCGATGATATGACAGCGGCCGTGCCGGAGCAGATCGCCGAGCTTGCCTTGCGCAGTCGCGACAAAGTTGAAATTGACCGGATTATGCAGAAAACGAAGGTTTGCGTCTTTTTCGCCGTCGGTGACTTCACTGGCGATGAGTGAAAGCGCCAGGGCGCGCCAGCCGAGTTCGATAGGCTTTGCATAGGGAGACGCAACTTCAATCTTTCCGTCGGTCCCGACTTTCCAGGTAATAACGTAATGTTCGTCTGATCTGTTATCCTGATGCCTGGTCCAGGAAAGGTAAACATACTCAGTGTGGTCGACGCTTTCGGCGATTCCCCAGTTTCGAGGGACGAATTGCGCCACTTTCGAAACTTTGGAGACAATGTGCTCGATTGTCTCACCGTCTCGCGCTCGCCAGGTTGACTTGACTCGTTCGACGAGCGCGCTTTCGACGGCTCGCGCAGTGTTGCCCGTCGCAACAAGCCCAGCAACGAAAATTAGCGATTGACAGAGGCAAAGCACGCCTCTTGCAGACATTCTCTTCATAACGGCCGGACCATCGATTTTTCATCCACACGTCAAAGCGGCAGCCTTCAATGCTATGCTCGATCGGAAGAAGTTAGCGGCAACGTGACGCGGGCACCTGCCGATGTCCCGCGCGAGCAGGCGCTGTCCCCTCGGGTCACGCGCCGCTAACTTCAGTGGGCCAGCCACAACCCCAATTTGCTGTGCTGGACCTGCCCAGGAGGAGAAGCCTGGGCACCCTTGAGCTTGCATTCTTCGTGCCAGGAAATAGCCGGCAAATCCCGCCAGATTCGTGCAGTGTTTGTCGGCTTTCCGACCTACGCTCGTTTCTATGTTTCCATTCAGCCGATCCGCTCGAGCTTGTTCAGCTTTTGTCGTGCCGATCTTCGAGGCCAAAGCGAAGGCCGCTGCCGATTTACGGATGAGAAATCGGGGCGCACTTTGGAGTGCTGTTGAACCGTCTGGTCCGGCGCGGTCACCCGAACGCCTGCGATCGCTATCGGCTTGTAATGATGATAAGCAAAACCACTCGTCACCGCCGGGCGTGTGGAATCGTCGAAAGCGCGTTCTGGGGCAGGCAGATGATATGGTGCGCGGGTTTCTACCTACGCGCACGATGTTGCAGTCCGCTCAGTCCAGCTGCCTCGGCTCCGCATTCATGGTGGGATGACCGTTTCCAGTCGCGACACGCGGCAAGCGAGAAACGATCAAGTCGCGCTAGCTTCCTCTTGAGTTGCTCAACATTCTCGAGAGCAGTTGTCTGACGGATTGATTCATGAACTCTTACCAGCCCCCGAACGGGCCGACCGCAAAGAGGGTGACAGCAAGGACGCCGACAGCGCTCCAAACAGCCATTGTCATTGCGGGCCTTCCGGTGTTCGTCGAGGCGAATCGATATGCATGCCCGAGTATTAGCGTCATCAGAGACCGCAAATCGCCTACCAGGATTGGTTGGCTCGTAGATCAATATGGCGACCGGTTGCTGATGGAGTTTTCGCAGGTGTGTTGTCCCTGGCGCGGCTCTTGACTGTCGAGAGACCGAAATACACTCGAAGCGCCGCGACCTGCGCCTTCGACAATCCTTTCGACACATATATTGCAGACTGCGTCTATTGGATAAGCTTCCAATCGCGTGATCAACTTTCGACGTTTATCATTTTGAGTCACTGATGATGGCAGCATTGACGTGAGAGAGTCATCTGAGAGGTTGACGGAAGAGGTCTCTTGCCGATAATCCAAATCGTAGAGGTTCTCCGGTCCCGCTGGATTCGGAGCTAAGAGGGAAGCCGGTGAACATGCCGGCGCTGCCCCCGCAACTGTAAGCGGCGAGCCGCCGTCCAACAAAGTCACTGAAGCCCGTGCGGCTTCGGGAAGGCCGGACAGCAGCGATGACCCGCGAGCCAGGAGACCTACCTCGACCACATATACGTCCACGGGCGGGGTGTCCCGGTGGTGCGCCAAGCCGCCGCCGCTCGGGCGATCCTGCTTGCGTCCGCCTTGGCCTTTGCCCCCAACTACGGGGTTAGCGCTATGTCTCTTCTCTCCCTTCCGGTTGCCACGCTTGGAACGCCTCGGATCGGTCCAAGACGCGAGCTCAAACGCGCGCTTGAAAGTTACTGGGCCGGCGCAATCAGCGAACAGCAATTGCTCGAGGCCGCAGCTGGCCTGCGTGCTGCGAACTGGGCCCGCCAAAAATCCCTCGGTGTCACCGTCATTCCGTCCAACGATTTTTCGTTGTACGACCAAGTGCTCGACACCTCTGTCATGGTTGGTGCCATCCCGGAAGTCTATGCGTCGAAAATCGAATCGGTTTCGCTCAAGACGTACTTCGACATGGCGCGCGGTTCACAATGCGATCGCCAGAATACGAGTTGCGGCCACGGATCGGGCGGATCTAGCGCGCCCGCACAGGAGATGACCAAGTGGTTCGACACCAACTACCACTACATGGTTCCTGAATTTCATCAGGGACAGAGGTTCCGCCTATCCTCTCGCAAGCCTATCGAGGAGTATGAGGAAGCCAAGGCCCTGGGGTTCCAGACGCGCCCTGTCCTGATCGGGCCGGTCACATTCTTGAAGCTTGGCAAGAGTGCGGATCCCGCGTTTCAGCCGCTGTCTCTCCTGGATGAGCTAATACCGGTCTACATCGAGGTTCTGCAAGAACTAGGCAAAAGGGGAGCAAGCTGGGTTCAATGCGACGAGCCCTGCCTGGTCCTTGATCTGGAGGAGGAAGCGCGAAGATCTTTGCTGCGTGTCTACGATCGGCTCGCCAGGGAAGTACCAGACGTCAAGATCATGGTCGCGAGCTATTTCGGTGATCTCGGCGATAATCTGGACATAGCTTTGAACATGCCCGTTGCCGGACTGCACGTGGATTTGGTTCGCGCACCGAATCTGTTGAGCCGGATCATTGCTGCGCGGCGAAGTGATCTCGTCATGTCTCTCGGCGTCGTCGACGGACGAAATGTATGGCGGTCGAACCTGTCGACGCTCCGCCAGCAACTGGATCCCGCCATTGCGAAGCTGGGCAGGGATCGTGTTCAGATCGCTCCGTCCTGCTCGCTGCTCCATGTGCCCGTCGATGTTGAACTGGAGACCGGACTTGCATCCGATCTCAAGAGTTGGCTTGCCTTTTCGGTACAGAAGATGCGTGAGCTTGCGATCCTAGCGCGGGCGCTCGCGGGTGATAAGAATGTTGCTCAAAGTCTTGCTGAATCGCAGTTGGCCGTGACGGTCCGCCGGACTTCACCAAAGATCCGTGATGCCAATCTCGCGGTGCGGATGCGAGCGATCGACGAAGCCATGCGCCGGCGTGCCAGCCCATTTGTCCATCGGGCCGAGATCCAACGCAAGCGCTTTGGACTACCGGCCTTTCCTACCACGACGATCGGATCCTTCCCGCAAACCCCAGAGGTCCGTAATGCCCGCGCGGCACATTCGCAAGGCGTCATGAGCGACGAGCAATACGACAAATTTCTCAAGGAGGAGACTGCGCGCACTCTGCGTTGGCAGGAGGACATTGGTCTAGACGTCCTCGTGCACGGCGAGTTTGAGCGCAATGACATGGTGCAGTACTTCGGCGAGAAACTCGCCGGCTTCGCATTTACCAGGAATGGTTGGGTGCAATCCTATGGGTCGCGCTGTGTCAGGCCACCGATGCTATTCGGAGATGTTTCGCGGCCAAAACCGATCACTGTGGATTGGTGGCTCTACGCGCAATCACTGACCAGCAAGCCGGTGAAGGCGATGTTGACCGGGCCAGTAACGATCTTGAATTGGTCGTTTGTTCGCGATGACATTCCAAGAGGCGAGGTCTGCCGGCAGATCGCACTGGCGATACGCGACGAAGTCCGCGATCTCGAGATAGCCGGTGCGAGCATGATCCAGATCGACGAAGCTGCGCTCCGCGAAGGATTGCCGTTGCGCCGATTGGAGTGGGGGGCCTACCTTCAATGGGCCGTCGATAGCTTCCGCATTTGCTCATCAGGCGTTGCAGATCAAACCCAGATTCATACGCATATGTGCTATTCTGAGTTCAACGACATCATCGACGCCATTGCTGCAATGGATGCGGATGTGATCTCGATCGAGACGTCGCGCTCGAAGATGGAGCTGCTCGACGCGTTCAGGAACTACAAATATCCCAATCAAATCGGGCCGGGCGTGTACGACATCCATTCTCCACGCATTCCCGAGGCAGGGGAAATGAAGAAGCTGATGGCATTGGCTCGGCAGCGGTTGCAGGACTCGCAGCTCTGGGTCAATCCGGATTGTGGTCTGAAGACGCGCAAATGGGAGGAGGTTCGCCCGGCGCTGATCAACATGGTCGCCGCCGCCCGGCAACTTCGCGCGGCATCTGATCGGCCAAGTCGTTGATCCAGCGCTTGGCTCTCTCCTCCAGGGCGCTGATCCGCTCATAGGGCGTTTGCGCTCTGGATCATCTCGACCGAGCTTGCACGACAGAAAAAAGCCCGGCCACGCTTAGCAGGCCGGGCAAAAGTTAAGTCTGAGAAGAGCGACGCTAAACGTCGCCGACTCCCATCGGCGGAGGGAGGACAGCCGATGATCCGATTGCCGGCGAGGGCATTCGCCGTAAATCTGAACCCGAGTTAAAGCACGGCTCAGCATAGCTCAATCATGCTGTGGTATGCGACCGATGTAGTCGAGTATTGGAAGACTAGACTAAGGTTTGTCTGCAATGAGCATCGTTCACAACGGCTTGCCGAGGCGACAAAAGTCCGTGGCTGGCGACGCCCGGCCGCGTTGGTACCGATCGAGGCGAAGTGCAATTAACGGCGCTTTCCTGCCGCTGGATCGGCGCGACCATGCGAGCAAACGCGACCCAAGAATCACTCAAGCAACCAATACATGAGTGGCTTCGTGTTGATCTGGCTGTGCAGGCAGTCTGTCCGGTTCCACTCTGGCGAAGGTTTGGGACTCTGTTTGGAATGGATGGGCGGATCGACGCGCGACCATGAACGTGGCGGACAAATAGGATGCTCTCACTGGTGACTGAAGTGCGGGATTGCCAGAGTGGCAAGCCCGCCGTTCACACGATTAGACCGCCGCGCTGTGCGTAGCCCCGCACCGAGCGAGGTGAGCGTCGAACGCGGAGGCGACGCACCGGATCAGGAACCGGGCGTCGTCAGCTACGGAGAGTCGGCCATTGTCGACCACGACGGCGCCATCTGCGATAAGGCTGTCAAGCCGGAAATGATCGACAACGGCCGAATCCGGATCCCTGCCGTGACGGCGAGACATCTCGGAGAGATCGATTGTCATGTCGCACATAATTCGCTCGATGATCTCCGCCCGGTAGCGATCATCATCAGTCAGTAAATAGCCCTTCGCCGTCGCGAGCCGATCCTCGGTGATGCGAGCGATGTAATCCCTGGTCGAGACAGCATTTGCTAAGAACCCCTGTTGCAGGCGGCCGATGGCGCTGGCACCGAGGCCGATAAGCGTGTCTGCGCAATCGTCAGTATATCCCTGGAAATTGCGGCGCAACCTGCCTTGCTTCGCCGCCACAGCGAGATTGTCATGCGGCAGGGCGAAGTGATCGAGGCCTACACGCACGTATCCAGCGTCAACCAAAGTGTGAGCTAGCATTTCGGATTGGAGATAGCGCTCGACGCTGTCGGGCAGAGTGGATTCGTCGATCTTGCGTTGATGCTTCTTGAAGGTCGGAACGTGCGCGTAACCAAAGGCAGAAAACCGGTCCGGATGCAACTCGAGGCACTTGTCGACGGTATCCAGGCACGAATCGACCGTCTGTCCGGGCAGCCCATACAGCAGGTCGAAATTGATCCGGCAAATGCCGGCGTGGCGTAACCGCTCGACCGAAATTGCGGTCTGTTCGAAGCTCTGCGAGCGGTTGATGGCCTGCTGGACGACCGGGTCGAAGCTCTGCACGCCAAGGCTTGCCCGGTTGACCCCGCTATAGCCCAGGGCTTCGGCCATCGGATTGCTCAACATGCGGGGATCGATCTCCACGGCGATCTCGGCATCAGGCAGGACGGCGAACGAATAACGCAACGAGCCGACCAAATCCGCGAATGCTTCAGGTGTCAGGATCGTCGGCGTGCCGCCGCCGAAGTGGATATGAGAGATTGGCTGTCGTTGGCCGACGGCTTCTGCAACGAGGTAGGCTTCAGTGCGCAATCCAGCCGTATAGATCGCGATCGGATCGTCGCGTTTCGTGACAGATGTATGGCAGCCGCAGTACCAACACATGCTTCGGCAGAATGGGACGTGCACGTAGATCGAGGCGGACCGCTGGCCGTCGAGAGACTTGAGCCAAGCTTGATAGTCGAACTCCCGAACTGATGATGAGAAATGAGGGGCGCTCGGATAGCTGGTGTAGCGCGGTAGTCGGTGCTGCCCGTAGGATCGTGCTAGGTCCGGTCGCATTGGGATGCCTCTCTCGCTCTCTGGGCGCTCGATTATCGGATGGGTGCATGGTAAGCTTTGCGCTGCCTCAAATATCGCGGTTTCTGATGGGCTTGCCGGTAGGTCATGCCAGTGGCGCATACATCATGCTTTGAATTGTGATGAAGTGGTCGCACGGCAGGAATGAGCCTCCTTGGCAAGGCACCCCCCATGGCTCATCATGGTCAATCGAGCGAGAACGAGACGAAACGAAGCAGCAAACGGATCTTTATCGAAATTGACATCCGACAGCTCTGCTGTTCAGAGCGAACATTCCGGGATTTGCTGTATCTCGCGATGGCGTGCAGCAATCCGAACCCGCCCCGAGCCCACGAATTCAGCCCGTGCCAGGCAAGGCTTGCGGATGGAGATTGTTTCGCCACCCGCCTGGCCGCCATCACGCGTCTCCATCGGCTCGCGGAGATGTGAAATGCCCGTTCGCGCGATAGCGATACGGTATGGTCGAGCCTGGTCACTGCCGATTACGTTTGAATCAGACCGCTTTTGACGTTCGGCCATGCCGCTTGCGCCGCCAGTTGAAGCAAACGACCGTCGGGCGGAGAAGCATATCGCCTGTGCGCAACCTGAGAGCAGGCGAGGCAACCTTCATTTCGGGTCCCATGAAATGATGTCCACTTTCCTGCCGAAAGCGGCAGCGATCAATGTGGTCCATCCCTCCCCGCATTGTGTCGCTGGTTGCCGGCCAACGCGCTCGAAAACGCGAGTGCGCTCCGTTCGGCTTCAGCTTCTTGTTCCAATTGTAGAATATGCGCTCTTAGCACGTCGGAAGCCGCTTCAGCTGTCTCGCTGAATAGCGGATCTCCGTGATCGGTGAGGGCGGAGGCGACTTCGCCCCAATCTTGAGCCGATAAGGCCTCACGCGCAGCGGGGAAGAAGTCTCGTTCTTCCCACATCATGTGGTGTCGCTCGCGTACTATAAAGTCGCGCACGATGTTGCCGACGTCTTGCCGAAGGACTTCACGATCTGCCAGGACGCCATCAATGGCGCGAGCGAAGTGGTGCAAACGGTCCATGACTTCCTGATGCTCATGCGCGAGATCGCCGACCATTGCGGCCGCATCCGGATCGCGCCTCCTGAGCTTGGAAAAGATCAAGTCTTCTTGAGGATGATGATACACCTCAGGGTAAACCTCGAAATAGCTGATAATCGCGCGGATCACCTCATAGTCCGGACGATGTCCTTGCTCAAAAATCTCCAATTCGCGTTGAAGGGCGACCAGAAGCATATCAATATTGCGATGCTCTCGAAGCAGGCGATCGATGATCATTGCGGTGCTCCATGGGGGAACAATGTAAACTAGCGGCGATCTGTGCCCGGATCGCCCAAGCCGTAGTTTGATGTCCTTCTGCGCTGTATTTTCCGGCACTGCTCGGCGCACAGAAGGAGTGCGCCGCCCTGCCTGGAGCTGGCGCAAATCACGTTAGCCAAAGTTCTGCGCAAAGCGCTTGGGCAATGTGTCCTTGCGGAGCTCGACTCGGCGAGTTTTCGGCAGAGCTATCGCGCCATTCTGCTCAAGTTGAGTGAAAGTGCGCGACACCGTCTCAATGGTCAAGCCAAGGTAATCTGCAACATCCTGCCGGGACATGGGCAGGTCGATGGCCGCGCCCTTCGTAGTGCGGCGAGATATGTCGAGCAGGAACGCGATGACCCGTTCTTCTGCGCTGCTGATCAGGAGCATCGAATGCGCCTGGAAACGGCGGAGCTCAAGCGCCATCGCGTCCCAGAGTTGCCTTGCGAGTTCCCTCTCGTGGCTGGCGCGAAAGATGACAGCGGTGCGCTTCACCATTAGCAGATGCGTCTCGCAGATCGCCTCGGCCGAAGAGATATGGCTTTCTTCGGCCTCAAAGCCAAAGATGTCACCGGGCAAATAAAACGCGCCGATCTGACGACGTCCGTCTTCCAGAATCTTGTAGGTTCGCACAGCACCCGATACCACCTGATAAAGGTATTCGGCTGCTTCGTCCTCTCCGTAAATCTCGCTATTGCGTGTGAACCGCATCGGTGTCGCAATCATACCAAGCGGTCCACGACTGTCAGATTGCTCACGCAAGACGTTGGGTGGATGGCGGCTGGTCTCAGTAAGGCTGGCGGCCTGGGCGTACATGGCGGACTCTGCTTGCAAACGTCGGTGTGACGCAGATTGGTCGCTCCTGACGAACTGTGAAATCTGGATATTTTACCTAAGTAGAAGCCACTAGGTATTTACACGTAAGTTCATGATGAGATCCTCTTGAACGACGCGGGTCCCCCATTACTCGAACATGCTCAAATCAGACTGGGCCAGCTTTGGATCGGAAGCTGTATGCTGACTTGGTCGCCCGCCACGGAAACAATCGAAAGCGCACGGCCGCACAGGTGAAGAGATCCAAGAGCAGTCGTCCACCGTCACTTTCAGCCCGCCGAAGTCTCCTTCGCAAATCATGCCTCTGATCCTGGTCAGCCCGGGTCGGCCGCGGAGTGACGAGGCGGGGTCATTGGGACGTCGACGTGGACGACGGCCGGGTCGCTATTTCATGTGGTCCGAGTTGGAAGCTGAATCATAGAGCTGGGCTCGCGCGACATATTGACCTGGCTCAACAGCCGGCTCTGCTGCACTCCAGCAATTTTAGAAACCAAAGGAAAATCGTGATCTAGCCTGATGTTGAACTCGGGCATCGTCGGACGCCGGTGACGCGATCGCGACAGCATCTTGATGGCATCCTAGCGGATTTGGCGACATGCCGCCCGTACGGTCTTGCCCTCAGTGTGACATCAGGACCGGGATGTTGATCCCGCGAAGCATATGCCCCGCGGCGCCGAGCAGCCTATCCTGCAGCCGAGGGCGGCCGTATCCTCCCATCACCAGAAGGTCGAGGCTCTCGTCGGTCGTAAGCGATACGAGGGCACGCTGCGCTGCCTGGGATGTCGGAAGTGAGACGACTTTCGCAGGAAGTCCTGATTTCGCAAGGTACTCTCCCAGACAGGCGGTGGAACTTTCTGCCGGAACCTTGTCCGGAGCGGTGGTCGCTATGATGGTGAGGGCATCGGCTTTACACAAAAATGGCATCGCATCGTGCAACGCGCGGGCCGCACGGCGGCTGCCGTCCCAGCAAATCCCCACCCGTCTGATCGAAAAAGCGCCGTGGAAGATATGTGGCAGGTACAGAACAGGTCGACCAGCCTGGCAAAGGATCTTCCTGGGTATCAGATTATCGTAACTATCGTAGCCGCTCTGAGGCTGTGTGACGATGGTCATGTCGTGGACTCGCGCGCTCGCGCAGATGATCCGGCGCGCGTCTGTTGGAAGCGCGCTCAGCGCGCGACTCGTATAGGAAATGCCGGCATTCCGTGCCTGCAGATCGAAGATATGAAGTGCCGCTTCGGCTCGGTCCAACGCGCGCGCCTGCTCGTCGTCGAAGACAGAAGTGACGGCCGTTACGCCGATTGCAAGAAGCGGAATGATGGTCCTCTCGTAACCGATGGCTACAACGTCAAGATGCGCGCCGGTGCTCAGTGCGAAGGAAATCGACCCGTTGATTGCAGCCCGGACCGGGAGCTCCGTCGGAAGGTGAACCAGTATATTCCCGAGCATTGTAGTTCTCCGGAGTCAAGACCCGCTGCCTCGGAGCACAATCCGAGCCCGCATTTGATCCGCTTCATATGCCGCCGCTTGCGATGTTGCTAGAGTCCGGCGGCGATGGCTATTCGCATCAATTCGGACATGCTGCGAACATTGGTCTTTGCCATGACGTTCGCCCGGTAAACCTCGACCGTTCTTGGGCTGATACCAAGATCATGGGCGATCACCTTGTTGATCTTGCCGGCCAGTAGTCCCTGCAGGACATCACGCTCGCGCGAGGAGAGGTCTGCCAGGCGGGCTTCGGCCTGCAGTTTCGCCACATCGTCCGCTGGCTTGATTGGCCTTGCTTCCAAGGCGTTATTGATCGCACGCAATAGCACCTCGTCTTCGAAGGGCTTCTCGATGAAGTCGACCGCACCCGCTTTCATCGCTTCGACTGCCAGCGTTACGTCGCCATGACCGGTTATCAGAATGACGGGACAGTCGGCGCGATCGGCCTTCAGTTTGCGGACCAGTTCCAGACCGCTCATGCCCGGCATGCGGATGTCCGACACAATGCAGTCAACCGGACCGCTCGCGGTGTCACCGAGAAAGCCGCTCGCCGTCTCATAGGTTGCCACGCAGAAGCCTCTAACATCAAGCAGAAACGCGAGCGAGTCCCGCATCGCGGCGTCATCGTCGATCACAAGAATGCGCCGCATGGTCATGCTTCTTCATTACCCTCCGCGAATGGTAGCGTAAACTGAAAGACCGTGCCGCCGCCCGGATTGGCTTCTACAACGATGTGGCCGCCATGGGACTCGATGATCGTCCGGCAGATTGATAGTCCAACACCCATGCCATGCTCTTTGGTCGTGACAAAGGGCTGGAACAGGCGGTCGGCGATATCAGGACTGATGCCAGAGCCGGTATCGGCGACGGTAAACCTGGCGAGGCCATCGACTTTGGCAACTCCGACGGTCAATTCGCGACGTGGGCTGGATGCCATCGCCTCGATCGCGTTTCGTATCAGGTTCAGCGCGACCTGCTGGATCTGGATCTTGTCCACGATCATCGATGGCAGATCGCGATCGCCGCGGATCGTCACCCGCACGCCTTGCTCCTTGGCGCCGAGCAAGGCCAGAGCGACCGCCTCTTCAAGCAGGGTGAGCGGATTCTCCGTTGTGTGCTCCGTCTCGCCTTTGGCAACGAATTCCCGCAGGCGCTTGATGATATCGCCGGCACGCAGAGCTTGCTGGACAGCATGTTCGATGGCATCACCAATACGGTTGGCATTCGGCTTGTCTGACGCCAGCAGCGTCTCGGCGCCGCGCATGTAGTTTGTGATTGCGGAGAGCGGTTGGTTGATCTCGTGGGCAATAGACGAGGCCATCTCACCCATGGCGGTCAACCGTGAGACGTGCACGAGCTCAGACTGTAGTTCCTGCAATCGGCGTTCTTGCGCTCGTCGTTCGGTGAGGTCTCGGATGAAACCGGTAAAGAATCGTTCACCGCGCACCTTGGCCTCACCGACGGCAAGCTCCATCGGAAAGGTCGAGCCGTCGCTTCGCTCGCCGACCACAATACGGCCGAGGCCGATAATGCGCCGCTCTCCGGTAGTCAGATAGCGTTCAATGTAGCGGTCATGCTCGGCGCGGTAGGGCTGCGGCATCAACCTGGATACATTCGCTCCGACCACTTCGTCTGGAGACAATCCGAATAAACGCACTGCCGCGGCGCTGAACGATCGAATGATTCCCTTCTCGTCAATCACGATCATGGCTTCCGGCAGGGTGTCCAGGATCGACTGCAGATGGGCTTGCCGGTACCGCGCCTGCTCTGATTCTCGCCGCAGCCGATCGCCCATGAAGCCGAGCAGGGGGCCAAGTACCGCGAGCCCGGCTATATCGATCATGTTTGCGGAATCGGAGATGAGGTTGTTCCCAAGACATGCCGCGCTGATGGTGAGGCAGAGCAGCGTAGCGAAGATGGCCGGTCCGCGGCCACCAGCGAAAGCGGCAAAAACGATGACTGGAAGGTAGATGATCGTGAACGTGCGGTCCTGAAGATACGGATCCAGCGCCGCACGAAGCACGAGCGCCAGCGCGGCGCCCGCCGCGGCTGTGCCATAGCGGTACCAGATGTGGTTCGACATGTTTCCCGGCAAACCCCTCTCATCGATCGACTGTACATAGTTTGTCTATGTGAGGCGACCGGATGCAGCCGCGTTTCGTTGCGCTACCTATTGTGCAGGGCGGCCGCCGCTATCTCGGCCAGATGCGCCAGTGCGTGGGCTGCACAGCGACGTGCTCTCCGGTCATGGCCTTGATCCAGCCGCCGAAGATCCGGCGGCAAGGAAAGACCAACCGGTGAATGGTATTACCCTCGATCACCGCGATCTCCAGCTCCCGGTCAAAGGGCGCCGTTTCAATGCGTTCCCACGTCACAGATCCTGTACGGTGTTCATCGCCGCTGGCTGACAAAATCAGGCAACCTTTCGAATACTACGGGCGAGATCGCTCGGCCGCTGCGCCAGCAGGCTCAGTCTGATCTCGCCCAAGCGGCGCATCTCGATCACGCCAGTTGCGGTCCGGATGCTTTGGGGCGGAGCGTCGCCGATCCTGTCGTGCTGGGACGTGATCCGATCGCCGACCGAAGTATTAGGGCTGCGAAGCAGTTCCCGGGATCCGGTCGAATCGAACCGGACCAGTTCAAGCCAGCGCCGGTTGGTGTTGATTACTGTTGTACTGCAGCTGGAGTGGACTGCCGTTCCCGCAAGCGTGCCCGCGGCGGGACATTTGTCGCCGTGGTCTATCATGTCGAACATCCTTTGTCCGTCGGAAGTCTCCCCGTCCCACGAATTCAACGTGGGGCGTGGATTCTTGATGCCCTCCAGCGCGCTCTTGCGAGTCTGGCGGCGTGTCCGTGCGGGTACGGTATGACGCCGGAATTCGCTTGATGGCATTCGGATGGGCCAGCTGCGCTCGGTCCGAGCACCGCGCCGATCCGCGAGTCGATGACGTGGCTTGCATCACACGCGGCGCAGGTGACCGGGTGCAGCCGGGTCGGGTGCGTCCGGCAGCAGTGCTTGAGCCCACTCGCTGGTACCTGGATACGAAAAGATCATCGGGCGCCAAGGCTTTCTATCTGCCATGTGTCTAAGCTTGACTGGAAGGTCGTTTCTATCCGCAAGCCGCCACCGCTGTATTGATGCAGGTCAAAAAGAAGCTGATGCGCGTTTAGAAACGGGGCGAGGGCGAGCGGCCACTACCAGTGCGTTGCCGGTCGCACGCACTAAATCGAGTCATTCGGCAGAGCCGCGCGTCGATCGACACAATCGCCAGCGTGTAGCGAGTTTGATGGAAATCAAAATGCAGGACGCGCAATGTGCAAATGTTGAGGCTGCGCAGCGCACGGGCATTGCACCATGACAACCCGCGTCATTGAGCTGCGAGAGTCGCGAAGGAGATGGTAAGTTGATTGCTCGCCTTACATTGTCGTTGGTCTTGCCCGCGCTGATCGCAGCGATCGGCTACGGCGCCGAAGTCTTCAACCTTGGGCTTATCGAAACCTTGGCTGCGGCTAGCCTGATCATTGGCTTTGCCGTTGCGGCGGCAGGGTGGACCATCAGGAGCGAGATGAGGCCGGTTCGCCTCATTTGCTCACGTGCGGGCAATTCTCGCCGCCGGTAGTCCTCGGCCGCCGGCGCTGGTCAGAAATGCCATTGCCCGCTGCCCGGCAATCAGCCAGAGCTGTCGGGAATGCTTTGTGACACTGCCCGGCGTCACAAACTTCCATTGCCGGCGGCTGAAGTTGGAATTGATCGATGATCGCCAACGCGGGCGTAACGGTTCATTCTGCTCCCAACCGTCTCATGAGAATTTTCTGGATCAGCGCCTTAACTCTGCCGGCCCAAGGCGTGAGAAGACGAGAAGCTACTGTTGCTGAGCAACTCAACCAATGTGATCCGCCAAACCTGGACGTTTGGTGATTTGCAGCTTCTTCGGGGCGAAAGAGCACTCGCATCACTCTCGACCTTATCTCGATGGAGCGAGATCTTTTTGGGTGCTGCTTGAGACAAATCAAACACTCGCCTGGCGCGGCTGGCAGAATGCGAGATAAGAAAACGCACAGGAATAGGGTATCATGCCTTCATTTAACGTTCGGTTCATCAAAACCGTTTGTGACGATACCGGTCACGAGCATCGTGCCTGTCAGGCGGCGTTCCGGGTGCATGCAGCCTCGCTGAGTGCTGCTGCACAGCAGGCAGAAACCGATTTCTGCAAGCAAAAAGGTGTCCGTGATTGGACCATCTTCGCCGATGCGATGGAGCTTCGAACCCCGCCTGCATTGCCCCCGGCATGGGGTGGTTGAGCTCGGCTAGGGAAGTCCGCGAATTCTGATCGTGGAGAATCCAGACGAGACTTACAAAACGTCTTCCCGAGCGTCGATCGAGAGAACAGCTCAGCGATGCTGCCGCCAATTGAGCAGGCGGCCCTCTTGTCCGTGACACACTGGTAGACCTCGCCCGACATTTGCTGGCCTGCATTTCTGCGGGCTCGCAGCGCATCGCCGTCCGGCAGGAGCGATCCGGATCGACGATTTTCTCCTACAGATGCGCCTTATTTGATGCATGTCAAAAACAAGTCTGCCGCCGGCAGCTATGGCTGCTTTGAGGGGTATGACACATGGTTAGCCAATCTGGATATGTCGGTCGCCCTTGGGGGTTCAAGAATCTGCTCACCCGGTTACGAGCCAACCTGTCCCGGACAGCCGAGTTGGCCTATTTGAGCGCGCAGGACATCGACGCGATCGCACGTGAACTTAATCTGTCCACGTCCGACTTTCGAAAGATGGCGCAAAGTCCGGGCTATCCTGAACCCTTAAGCAAGCGCCTCGCACTTGCCGGCTTTTCCGAGAATGCGCTAGCCTCCCGCCATGGAGACGTGTTGCGCGATTTGCAGCGGGTATGCGGCCTGTGTCAGACCAAGATCCGCTGCGCCGCCGACCTCGAGCGGTATAAGTCTGTAGATCCCCTCAAAGACTGCCCGAACGAACATACTCTGCGCGCGCTCGCGCGTGAGATCGGCAGCGCTCCGCGCCGTTTTGACGATTGATCGCGCTCGATCGCCCCGTCCCCGGAAAATGTGATCTCCTGGCAAGCCCGCTTTCAAAGAAGGCCAAGACATGAAAAGCCCACCCCTCGCCTCGAAATCCATGACTATGGGTGAAGCAGGCCTATTCTCGGTATTCGCTGTTTCTGCCTACGTTTGCTTTTTCGCGGGGGCGATGGGGCGCGATCCTGCGTTTACGTTCCACGCATTGATCTCGTCTGCCGCAAGTCTGGCGGCCGCAGCCGTCATCCTCAATCGGTACTATGAACGCCCGGCGCATTTGCCACCGGCGCAGATCAAAGGCCGGCCGAATTACAATCTCGCTCCGATCAAATTCGCCTCAGTGATGGCGATGTTCTGGGGTATCGCAGGCTTCTCGGTCGGCGTTTTTATCGCCTCGCAACTTGCGTGGCCCACACTGAATTTCGATCTGCCTTGGACGAGCTTCGGCCGACTCCGCCCGCTGCATACGTCGGCCGTGATCTTTGCGTTCGGCGGAAACGTGCTCATCGCGACCTCCTTCTACGTCGTGCAGAAAACCTGCCGCACGCGCCTCGCCGGCGATCTTGCGCCGTGGTTCGTGGTAGTTGGCTATAATTTTTTCATCCTGATCGCGGGCACCGGCTATCTGTTCGGCGCCACCCAGTCAAAGGAATACGCCGAGCCCGAATGGTACGCCGATCTCTGGCTCACCATCGTCTGGGTCACTTATCTCATCGTGTTCCTGGCGACATTGGTGAAAAGGAAGGAGCCGCACATTTTCGTCGCCAACTGGTTCTATCTCGCTTTTATCGTCACCATTGCGGTGCTCCACCTCGGCAACAATCCCGCATTACCGGTCTCCGTGTTCGGTTCGAAATCCTACATCGCCTGGGGCGGTGTGCAGGACGCCATGTTTCAGTGGTGGTACGGCCACAACGCGGTCGGTTTCTTCCTGACCGCCGGCTTTCTGGCCATCATGTACTATTTCATTCCGAAAAGAGCCGAGCGCCCGGTCTATTCCTACCGCCTCTCGATCATCCACTTCTGGGCGCTGATCTTCCTCTACATCTGGGCCGGCCCTCACCATCTACATTACACCGCGCTGCCGGATTGGACGCAGACCCTCGGCATGACGTTCTCGATCATGCTGTGGATGCCCTCATGGGGCGGCATGATCAACGGCCTGATGACGCTCTCGGGTGCGTGGGACAAGCTGCGCACTGACCCGGTGCTCCGCATGCTCGTGGTCTCGGTGGCCTTTTATGGCATGTCGACGTTCGAGGGCCCCACCATGGCAATCAAGGTGGTCAACTCGCTCAGTCATTACACCGACTGGACGGTCGGCCACGTGCATTCCGGTGCGCTGGGCTGGGTCGGTTTTGTATCGTTCGGTGCGCTCTATTGCCTGGTTCCCTGGCTTTGGAAGCGCGAGCTGTACAGCCTCAAGCTCGTCAACTGGCACTTCTGGATCGCCTCGATCGGGATCGTGCTCTACATCTCGGCGATGTGGGTGTCTGGTGTCCTGCAAGGCCTGATGTGGCGCGCCTATACCCCGCTAGGTTTCCTCGAATACTCGTTCATCGAGTCGGTCGAGGCTATGCATCCCTTCTACATCATCCGCGCCGCGGGAGGCGCAATGTTCCTGATTGGAGCGCTGATCATGGCCGCCAATCTCTGGATGACCGTGAATGCAAAGCAAACCGATCAAATCCAGGACACTGGAGCGCTCCAAGTCGCGGAATAGGTCATCGCATGTCTCTTTGGAACCGACACAAGATCTTTGAGAAGAACTCGATCATCCTGATCGCAGGCATCCTTGCCGTGATCGCGATCGGCGGGCTGGTCGAGATCACGCCGCTGTTCTACCTCAAAAGTACGATCGAGGCCGTGGATGGCGTACGACCGTATACCCCGCTTGAGCTTGCGGGCCGCAACATCTACATACGCGAAGGCTGCTATGTGTGCCACTCGCAGATGATCCGGCCATTGCGTGACGAGGTCGAGCGCTACGGACATTACTCGCTGGCCGCCGAGAGCATGTATGATCACCCGTTTCAATGGGGCTCGAAGCGTACCGGCCCGGACCTCGCGCGTGTCGGCGCGAAATACTCCGATGAATGGCACGTCACGCATCTGACCAATCCGCGGGCCATCGTCCCGCGGTCGGTCATGCCCGGATACCCGACGCTGGCGCGCACCGAGCTCGACCTGACCGACGTGGCTGCACATCTGCGCACCAACCGGGTGGTCGGTGTCCCCTATACCGAAGATCAGATCAAGAACGCGGTCACTGACTTGAAGGCCCAACTCGATCCTGACAGCGCGGACCTCGCCTCGTTCCAGAAACGCTATCCGAAGGCAGCTGTGCGCAATTTCGACGGAAGCGTTGGCAATCCGACCGAACTCGATGCGCTCATCGCCTACCTGCAGATGCTCGGAACGCTGATCGATTTCAAGCTCTACGACGAAAAAGCCAATCTGCGCTGAAGGATCCTGTGATGAAAGCCGTCATTTCCATCGAGAACCTGGCGTCAAGCTTCGTCGTGAGCCTCTGGACGCCGTTGTTTGTCGGCATCTTCATGGCCATTGTTGTTTATGCGCTGTGGCCCGGCAATAGGCGGCGTTTTGACTCTGCGGCGCGCATGCCGCTGTGCCGGGATTGACAGACCATGACTGACCGCAACGACTTCGATCGGATCTCCGGCCGCTCCACGACGGGACACGAATGGGATGGCATAAAGGAGCTCAACACGCCGCTGCCGCGCTGGTGGATCTCGACCTTCTACGCCACCATCCTTTGGGCGATCGGTTATTGGGTCGTCTATCCGGCCTGGCCGCTCCTCTCCAGCTACACGACCGGCGTATTTCAACATTCGACCCGCGCGAGTATCGTCAACGATCTTGCCGGGCTCGAGAGGCTGCGGGGCGAGAAGATGGCGGTTCTCGGCAAAGCGTCTCTGACAGAGATCGAGACGGATCCGGCCCTGCTGGCACTGGCCCGTGCCCGGGGCAAGACGGTGTTCGCAGACAATTGCGCGCCATGCCATGGCAGCGGCGGCGCAGGTGCCAAGGGTTATCCCAATCTCAACGACGATGACTGGTTGTGGGGCGGATCGCTCGATCAGATCCAGCGGACCATCCAGTTCGGCGCACGGTCCGGGCACGCCCAGGCTCATGAGGGGCAAATGCTGGCCTTCGGCCGCGACGGCATCCTCAGGAAAGATGAGATCGCCACAGTAGCGAATTACGTGCGATCGCTGTCCGGCCTGTCAACAGTCGGCAATTTCGATGCCGCGGCCGGCACAAGGATCTTTGCCGACAATTGTGCGGTCTGTCATGGCGAGAACGCCAAAGGCAACCATGAGCTCGGCGCGCCGAATCTGACGGACCACATTTGGTTGTACGGCTCGGACGAGGAGACGCTGATCGAGACGATCAGCTATGGCCGTGGGGGCATCATGCCGGCCTGGAGCGGGCGGTTCGATTCCATCACGATCAAGGCACTTGCGGTCTATGTGCACTCGCTCGGTGGCGGACAATAGGTGAGATGAGCCGAGAAGCCACCGGCCCATCGACGAGGCTCTAAATCAGTCACCCGTGCCAGATGTAAGGTCGGCCATGAAGCTAGCCCTGAACAAGACTGGTGCGCGCGATAACCCGCCGATCGGCGAAGACGGGCCTCTCTATACAACTCATAAGAAGGTCCAGCCGCAGAGCGTCTGCGGCACTTTCCGCACGATCAAATGGCGGCTGATGGTGGTGTGTCTGGGCATCTACTATTTGCTGCCGTTCGTGCGTTGGCGTCGTGGCTTAAGCGTTCCTGACCAGGCGGTGTTGCTCGATTTCCCGAACCGGCGGTTCTACGTTTTCTTCATCGAGTTGTGGCCGCAGGAGCTTTATTACTTCACCGGGCTGCTCGTGCTTGCCGCGCTGGCACTATTCTTGATGAACGCGCTGGGCGGACGTATTTGGTGCGGCTATCTCTGTCCGCAAACGGCATGGACCGATCTGTTCTATGCGGTAGAGCGTTGGATCGAGGGCGATCGTCGCGACCGACTGAGGGCCGCCGCACGCCCGATGACAGTGGGGCGGGCGGCAAAGCGCGTGCTAAAGCACGCGGTCTGGTTGATGATCGCTTGGTGGACCGGTGGTGCCTGGGTGCTCTACTTCGCCGACGCGCATACATTGGTGCGCGATCTGGCGACATTTCAGGCGCCCGCGATCGCCTATATCTGGATCGGGATCCTGACCGCTACGACGTACCTGTTGGCCGGCTACATGCGCGAACAGGTTTGCGTGTATATGTGCCCCTGGCCGCGCATCCAGGCCGCGCTCACCGACGAGTGGGCACTCAATGTCACCTACAAGTACGATCGCGGCGAACAGCGCTGCTCGTTGAAGAAGTCATTCGATCTGCGCGCGCGGGGCGAAAAGATTGGAGACTGCATCGATTGCAATCAATGCGCGGCGGTCTGTCCGACCGGCGTCGACATTCGCAACGGCGCCCAGCTCGGCTGCATCCAGTGCGGGCTATGCATCGACGCCTGCGATGCCGTCATGAAGAAGATCGGGCGCGCAAGTCGCCTGATTGGTTACGACAACGACATCAATATCAGGCGCCGAATGGAAGGCAAGTCGGAGGTGTTCAAGCCGGTACGCCCGCGGACGATCGTATATGCGTCTTTGATCTCGGTCGTCTGTGCGATGATGCTTTATGGGGTGTTGTCCAGAACACTGCTCGACGTCAACGTGCTGCACGATCGTAATCCGATAGCGGTCAGGCTCAGCGATGGTTCCATTCGCAACGGCTACACGGTACGCTTGCTTAACAAACTCGCGTTCGACCGCGTCATTGCGATCGACATCGATGGACCGCCCCAAACGTCCGTCCACGTCGTCGGCGTAGATTCTGTGACCGTGGAACGACCGACGATTGTCTTGGCTCGCGATACCACGACAGAACTCCGCTTATTGGTGACCGCGCCGGCCGACGACACGCCGGAACGGTCGATGCCGGTGACATTTCGGGTCACCGACATTGGCCTCGGAGAGGTCGCCACCGCAACGGACCACTTCGTCTTCCCCTAAGAATTACTGACGAGATCTTGCCAATGACCGCATCAACTCCAGTCGCACGGCCCATTACCGGACGCTTTGTCCTGATCGCCATACTGGCTTTCTTCTCGGTCGTGATTGGCGCCAATTTGATCATGATGCGCTTTGCCATCACGACGCTGCCAGGAACTGAGGTTGACAGCGCCTACAGCGCGAGCCTCGCCTATCAGCGCGAGATCCTGGCGGCGCGGGACCAGAACGAGCGAAGCTGGCAGGTGCAGGTACATGTGGAACGGCAGTTCGACGGCCGGGCGGTGCTTGCGATCGAGGCGCGCGACCGCGCAGGCGCGCCTCTCGTAGGAATGAATTTCGAGGCCCGGCTCGAGCGACCGGTGGACCGCCGGGCCGATCTCGCGATCAACGTGGCTGAGCGCAGTGCTGGAACCTACCGAGGAGACGCCGCGGGGGTCACTGTCGGAAGGTGGGATCTCGTGATCGAAGGCGGCGCTGACGGCCGCCGCATGTTTTTGTCGAAAAATCGCATCGTCTTGGACTGAGGACACATGAGCATGCAGGCGGACATCGACTTTTCGCACTATTTGAAGAGGACAGGCTCGGGCTTCGTCCAACTCGACCTCGCGGTAGAAGGGATCAATTGCGCGGGCTGCATGGCCAAGATCGAGCGCAATCTATCGAGCATTCCGGACGTGACCTCGGCGCGCGTGAATCTCACCGACAACCGACTGGCGGTGGAATGGAAAGCCGGCGCGCTCGATCCAGCGCTATTCATCAAGCGGCTCGCTGAACTGGGCTATCGCGCATATCCCTTTCAACGGGACAATGCGGAGACACTGGAATCGGAGCGGGCGCGGGACTTGCTGCGGCGGCTGGGCGTGGCTGCTTTTGCCGCGATGAACGTTATGATGCTCTCGATCCCGGTATGGTCCGGCAATGTCTCGGACATGCTGCCGGAGCAGCGCGACTTCTTTCACTGGCTCTCCGCGCTGATCGTGCTTCCCGCCGCGGCTTATTCGGCGCAGCCGTTCCTCTTCTCAGCTTTTACCGCGCTACGGGCGCGCGGGGCCAATATGGACGTGCCGATCAGCATCGGCATCGTGCTCGCGTTGGCGACTTCGCTGATCGAGACCATCGCTCATGCCGAGCATGCATATTTTGACGCGGCGATCATGTTGATCGCCTTCCTGCTCGCAGGCCGCTATCTCGACCAGAACGTGAGGCGGCGCACCCGCGCCGTCGCCGGCAATCTTGCCGCGCTCAAGGCGGAGACCGCCGCGAAGTTCATAAGCCCGACGGAGATCAGAACCGTTCCGGCATCAACGATCAAACCGGGCGACGTCGTGCTGGTCCGACCCGGCGAATGCTGTGCCGTCGATGGCGACGTGATCGACGGCCGCTCCGAGGTTGATCAAGGCCTCATTACGGGTGAGACCTTGCCCGCGCTGGTGGTGCCCGGCAGCGCAGTGTTCGCCGGTACATTGGTGCGATCGGGTACCTTGCGCGTTCGCGCGGTGGCAGCCTCGCAGGACACGCTGCTCGCCGAGATTTCTCGACTACTTGATCATGCCCTGCAGGCCCGCTCGCGCTACCTACGCCTGGCCGAGCGCGCCTCGCGGCTCTATGCTCCGATCGTCCATGCAACTGCCTTTCTGACGATGCTCGGTTGGCTTGCCTCTGGCGCAACCTTCCATGATGCGATCGTCACGGCGATCGCGGTCTTGATCATCACGTGCCCTTGCGCGCTGGGTCTGGCTATACCGGCGGTGCAGACCGTGGCGTCCGGCGTGCTGTTCAGGTCCGGAGTGCTGCTTAACGCCGGGGATGCGATCGAGCGCATGGCCGAAGTGAACCGGGTGGTCTTCGACAAGACCGGAACGCTGACGTTGCCGGAGCTCGATGTCGCCAATCTCGCCAACATTCCGGAAGATGTCGTCAAATTGGCGGGCCGGCTTGCATTATCGAGCCGCCATCCGGTCGCCACGGCCGTGGCGCGAGCTGCTGGCGCAAGCGAGCCGCTGGCCGATATCGAGGAGGAGCTGGGGCAGGGTGTTAGGGGTTACTATCAAGGGTCAGAGATCCGGCTCGGCCGCCCGTCCTTCTGCGGCGCTGACAGCCTCGCCGACGAGGCTCTTTGCCGAGATCCAGAGGCTTCTATCGTCGCCTTTAGACACGGCGACAGCAAGCACGTCTTCGCCGTCCGCCAACGCATGCGGCCAGACGCGCCCGAGGTCGTCGCGGGCCTCGCGAGCCTTGGGGTCGTGGTAGAGATCGTGTCGGGAGATCGCGAGCCAGCAGTTCGGCGCACGGCCGAGACGCTCGGCATTCAAAATTGGCGCGCCGGCGTCTCGCCGACGGATAAGGTCGCGCGGGTCGAAGGCCTGACGGACGAGGGATACAAGGTGCTGATGGTCGGCGATGGCTTGAACGACGCGCCCGCACTCGCAACAGCTCATGCCTCGATGTCGCCTGTTACGGCCACTCATATGAGCCAGGCGGTCGCTGATGCGGTCTTCCTCGGTGAGCGTCTTCGGCCCGTGATGACGGCGGTTATGACCTCGCGCAAGGCGCTGCGGCTGATGCGGCAGAACCTTTTGCTCGCTGTCGTCTACAATGTCCTGGCAGTCCCGGTTGCGATCGCCGGCCTGGTGACGCCGCTGATTGCCGCCGCGGCGATGTCAGGTTCATCCGTGCTGGTCATGCTCAATGCGCTGCGGGCGCGAAGGGGCGAGGCAGTCTGATGGAGGTTCTGCTCTATCTGGTTCCACTCGCTCTTGCATTGGGCTTCGTTGGCCTGCTCGGCTTTCTGTGGTCGCTGAACAGTGGTCAGTATGACGATCTCGATGGCGCGGCCTGGCGCGCCCTCGCGGATGACGAGCCCGACGAGGCGCCAGTCCAAATAGTGCAGATGGGGCAGCGTAATTGCGACGGTCCCCGCTGGGACGAGAGTGCTAGCTCGGCCGTTCCGGTGGTCCGCGGCGCAACTAGAGACGCGCGGTTGCAGGGACGGGCAGCGACAACTTGTTGATCAGGGCTATTCGTGGAGATGCGATGCGGGAAGATTTGGCGATACCGGCGAGGACGTGGGCGAACCAAGCCTTGGGTTGACCTTGTTAAGGCGACAGGTCGTGATCATCGTCAACATGATGGCGGCCCGTTTGGTGCCGCGCTGGCTGCCGGCGAAGATTCAGTTCCACCTTCCAAAACGATGCCTCTCAATGCACGCATCAGCACAATTGTGGTCATGCAGATCCCGCCATCGTCGAGGAAGCAGGCGAGGTTGTCCCAGCGCCCTCTCCGTGAATAGCCGATGAGAGAGCGAATGAAGGAGAAGCGAACCGCGGAAGGCTCGTTGCGGATTTGCGAGAGCGATCCACGGATCAACTGTGGCTTGGCACCTATGCGTGCACCTGCGGCGCCGCCGTATGCCGCTTTGCAACCAGAGCATTGACGAGTCCTCGGCTCCCATGCCGGCGGAAGGCGTCATCGGCGGCAAGGAAGGCGGGTCCTGAAACCCATGAAGCCTGCGACGATTGAGAGCCCGCGGGGGCGTTTCATGTTGCGGATGTGGCGGTGCATTGTTCCACAAGCGACGGCCTCGTCAGCTTCCGGAAAGCCTATCCAGATAGGATCAGCTCAATTGATTTCTTGGATGTGAGGCTAGCGTGGACCCGTACAATTCCGATCCATCCAATGTAACAGCTTGGTCCCAGGTGCATCACGCCGTCTTGGAAGAGAACCAGGGCGGCCAGGCCGGGCAAGCGGGCTTTGAGCAGCACTTGGCCGAGGCGCGCCCACCCGATCCGGGTCCTGTCTCCCGTGGCGGCCGCAACTACCATCCCGATCTCTCTGCAGAACATCGAAACATTATCGATAAGGCGATTGCCCAATATGCGGATCAGAAAAAGCCAAGCGAGAAGACGGTTAAGCGCTATACTCAGGCGCTTCGCCGACTTGGAAATCATCTTGGCGCTCATCGTCAAACGATTGTTCTGGAGGAACACGAGTCCTTGATCCGTTACGTCAAGACTTACTTCCCAAAGGACGAAGACATGAAGAAGGGGTTGAATATCCTTCGTTCGTATCATGATTCGAGCTATGTAGCTTCTGGCGGGCGGCCGCGCACGATCCCCTCAGCGGAAGACGCGCCCCTCTCAGAGCGGCTTAATGCCAGCGGCATGACGTCGGGCAGCGCTGCTCGTCATGATCGTAGTCTTCGCAGATTTTCTAACGCGCTTAAAGTTGAAGGCTGCTCGATATCCGAGCTAGACCACGCTGCGCGCATTGAATTTGCTCAGAAGTTGTTCCCGAAGGACGAGCATCTATTGTTCGCGTTAGGCAAGGTCGGCGATGCCGAGCACGTTTCCGGAGCGGGTGCGTCCCGGAAACCCCGCGGTCATACTGTCCCGTCGCCCACATTGCATCTTTATCCCGACGACGCCCGCATCATTGATAGCCTGGAAAAGGCGGAGCTGAGCCTGCTCAACTCCGAGGATACTAGGAGAAAAGTTGTTCAAAATCTGGCCGGCAACCAACGAAGATTCGGTGCTTGGCTACAAAGGAACGGGCGAGGGAGCATAGTGAGCCGGCTCACCGGCACCAGTGAGCAGCAAAAGTCGTTGAATAACGATCACAGGGACTTCAAAAAAGCCAGTCGAAACGCCGACATGGGCTTCGATCGTCTTCGGAGCTACCTATGCCTCGTCGAGGCGAACGCTGCGCTGGGCGTCTCCCCTGAGCAGGCGGGTGGGGAGCCGCGGCGTGACGAGTCGAGCTCAACGTGGTCGCCGCACCTGCCGCACGATTTTGAGCGGCCGACGCCGGAAGCGGTACCAGAGGGGTCGTCGGCGATCTACCGAGGTCTCAACTCTTTCGTTGACCTGCCGTACACGCCGCAGGAGATGCGCGACGATGCTCAGTCATCGCCGGTGAGTGGAACAGTCGCCAGACCGCCGCTCGTCACCGGACCATCGGACGCGCCAGCTCAATCGCCAGACATTTTCCGCGGTCTTCAGTCTTTCGTTGATCTGCCGTACACGCCACAGCAGATGCTTGACGATGCTCAGTCAGCGCCGGTGGGTAGGGCTGCCGCCAGAACGCGGCTCTTAATCGGACCATCGGATGCGCCAGCTCAGTCGGCAGATACCTTCCGCGGACTTCAGTCTTTCGTTGATCTGCCTTACACGCCGGAGCAGATGCTTGACGATGCTCAGTCAGCGCCGGCGGGTGAGGCTGTCGCCAAACCGGTGCTCTTCACCAAACCATCGAACGCGCCAGCTCAGTCGGCAGATACCTTCCGCGGTCTTCACTCTTTCGTTGATCTGCCGTACACGCCGCAGCAGATGCTTGACGATGCTCAGTCAGCGCCGGCGGGTGAGGCTGTCGCCAAACCGCCGCTCTTCACCAAACCATCGGACGCGCCAGCTCAGTCGGCAGACACCTTCCGCGGTCTTCGGTCTTTCGTTGATCTGCCGTACACGCCGCAGCAGATGCTTGACGATGCTCAGTCAGCGCCGGTGGGTAGGGCTGTCGCCAAACCGCCGCACTTCACCGGACCATCGGACGTGCCAGCTCAGTCGGCAGACACCTTCCGCGCTCTTCAGTCTTTCGTTGATCTGCCGTACACGCCGCAGCAGATGCTTGACGATGCTCAGTCAGCGCCGGTGGGTAGAACTGTCGCCAAACCGCTCTTCACCAAATCATCGGACGCGCCAGCTCAGTCGGCAGACACCTTCCGCGGTCTTCACTCTTTCGTTGATCTGCCGTACACGCCGCAGCAGATGCTTGACGATGCTCAGTCAGCGCCGGCGGGCGGGGCTGCCGCCAGACCGCCGCTCTTCACCGGACCATCGGACGCGCCAGCTCAGTCGGCAGACACCTTCCGCGGTCTTCAGTCTTTCGCTGATCTGCCGTACACGCCGCAGCAGATGCGCGACGATGCTCAGTCAGCGCCGGTGCTCAGCCCTGCCGGTAAACCCGCCTTCTTTGTCGGGCGGTCGGGCGTACTTCACTCGCTTGAGGACATCGGACACCGAGTTGACGCGGATTGGCAGGATGGTCGCCAGCCAGTGCCGGATTTCTTACGCGATGTCCGGGATAACATCGGGGTCCTGCCGCCCCAGTCCAGCGGCCCAACCCAGGTCTCCGTCAATGGCGAGACCCGCTCGATCCCATTGGAGCCGCGAGGACGCCGCGGTGCGCAGTTCATCCATCATCCTCGCCCGTCTCCCGTCCCGGGTGCTCAAATCCGCCCCTCGGCTACCGTTGCCTCTTCCGGCCAGCGCAGCGAGGCCGTCCTCGGCCCCACGCAGTGGCTGGGTGACGAGCATATCCAGCGGGACTATGAGCTCCTGGCGCATGAGTTGCTGCAGAACGATCCGGATCTCGCCGCCCGGACGCGGTTCGTGGATCCTCTGATAGCCCAAATGTTGCGATCTCCCTCCAAGGAGGTAGCCGCACGAGCATTAGGGTGGGTTCGCCATGATACCGCCGACTTCCTGTTTCTGCCGGTAAGTGATGCCAGCGATACGGATAGACATCAGCGCGGCAGTCACTGGTCGCTGCTGCTGGTTGATCGCCGCGATCGGGGCCGGCCGGTCGCATATCACTATGACTCCGCCCAGGGATACAATGACAGGCCCGCCGCGAAACTCGCAGGACGGCTCGACGCTAACCTGCAACAGGCCCCGATAAGACAGCAGCAGAACGGTTATGACTGCGGCGTCTTTGTCGTGGACGGCACCCGGGAACTTGTAAGACGATTGGCAGTAGGACGGCCGCACCTGAACCTCAACGATCTTGTCATCAGTCGACCGGCACTGCTGGACCGACTAGGCGCTGGTTTCGGCTTCAGTTGAACAGGGCGCGCGCCCGTGTAAATGCGCTTCTCGCCGATCGAAAATCCGCAATCGGTGTGCTCGCAAAGCATCATAGTGTCTCACGTGAGGAGCTGAGGGCGCATACGACGAGACCACCTGAGCGACGCATGAACGCGGGCGCGGCGAGCTCCATGGATGGCATTGCGTGAAGGTCAGGCGGCCTGCTGATCGGCGGGCTTGCCGCCTCGGCGCAGGAGCTTCCATTGTCAGGGCAGCAATGCGCCATGATCGCAACAAATCCTCGGCAGGACGTCTGGCTACCGAGACACCGCGAGGTCGCATTGTCCGGCAAGCTTGAGGCCGGCCTCGCGGCGAGGAAAAAGTCGATCGATAACGCCGGTCAGCTTTGGATCGGTCCGCTAAGCCATCTTATCGCGCCTTGGCCCAATAAGGCGGCCGCATTTTTCGCGGCGCAACAACACCGATCGCGGACCATCAGGCGTCGGCCTCATCCTTCTTTCGCCAAATATGCATACGCCACATCAAAAGAAAATTGGAGGGATCGCGCCATCAAGGCTGAAGCGGTGGCCGCTCATCTTCATGTCAACCGAAGCCTCTCTATGAGAGATCATCGCGGGCGGTCAATCCAGCGTTTGCCGTTCTCGGCCCGCGTCAAAAGAGGTGAAAGCTGCCTGCTCATAAGAACACACTTGTCCCTCCAACCTTGAGCCGAGACCGGACGACGGGTACGAAGAGGAGATTCGATCTGGTGTTCTCGCCAGCGCAAGGAGACTCCGACAGTCCAGACAGCGCAGCGCGCCAAGCGTAGTAGGGCGACCGTGGTAGAGACTGATACGATATCTCATAGTCCTCGAGCGTTGTGCCTCCCCGCCTAATACAAATCACGAACATGCCTGATTCGGAGTTTGTTCAAGCTTACCACACCCTGCTTGCTCACTTCCTTCCAGCAACATGTCAGTCTGCGGGCTTAGCTTCGAATAACCAGGCGAAGCCTCTCAAGACGGCATCTGAACTAAATTTACAATAGTCGAGCTGCGTTGTCTTCTGCACACATATCATGGCGCGAGTTCCCATGATTGCCTCTTTTTTTTACGGTCGTCGCTCCTAAAAAACTATGTTACAAGCCGCTCCTCTCAAAAGGAGCATTCACTGTGAAAAAAGCAACCAAGAAACGCGTTAAGCGGCGCGAGTGGACCAAGGCAGATATCAAGGAGCTCAAAGTCCATTCGAAGGCTCGGACTCCCGTCATAAAAATTGCAAAAATGACCAAACGCAGCGTCGGTGCGTTGCGCCAGAAGGCGTTAAATCTCGGAATAGGACTCGGACATCAGCGGTAGCTTACTTAGCAGCGCCGGTAGCCGGCACAAAAGGGCGGCTCGCAGGCCGCCCTTTACGGCCGTTGCAATTGTTTTCCACGGGCTGCCAATTGCTTTGTGGAAAGAACTTTTCACGCGCTTGGTTTGTCACTCTCGAGGAAGGGCCCCAGTGCTTCGTGATCCCTTGAGGTTAAAGGAGTACGGCCGCGAAGGCTGCTTTGCCCGGTATGATCGAGAGCGACGAGACAATCGTACGACCGGTCCTGCTTCGAATGTTTCCAGGCTGGAAATTGTTTCGATGGTCGCTCGTTCCCGTTAAGGGGTCGAGGAATGCGGCGGATCGCTGTTAAGGGCCGCGATTGTTCTTGGTGACGGCTAGACGGGACGCTCCAATTAGCAAACCGGATCGCTGCAAGTCTTGAGACCCACGCCGCCACAGCCGAAGCTCATGCCTGGCTAAAGCTTTGGCGTAAGCGGTGGCCGCGGAGCCTGTTGGTGAACTTGAACTCCCAAGCGATAAGGCGCGCTCAGCAGCAACTGAAAAAGCGCTCTGTTGGCTTGATAGACGGCGGCGGAGCGGTTGCGTGCGAAACCCATCATCACCTGCGCGCCTTCGGCGGTGTGGAGGGACCATAACCACCTTCGACCGCGCCGCCTCACGAAATATTCGAAGGCCGGGAGAGTCGGATGGTTAGCCAGCTTCATTTCTGACGATTGCTCGTTTTGGTCTTCTGGATGCCAGAGCGGGCCTTCTCCAAGCGATGCCTCACTGCGGCCAGCCCGGTAATGAACTCGCTTGATCCGTCAGGGCCGAATTCGTCAAAACCCTGTACATCCAGCGCTTCCTCTCGAGGCGTCAAACTAGCGAGATGCTTGCGCGTTTTGGCGGTCAGCGACATCTGAACTACTCGCGCATCGGCTGTGGAGGGTTTGCGCCTCAGGAATCCCTTTTTCTCCAAGACTTTTGAGTGGGTCGTGACGAAAGAAGGATCGACGTGCATCAACCGTGACACCAGGTTGACGGACACACCTTTTTCTTTGCCCAGGTAGTCCACTGCCATCAGGATCATCCACTGTGGCCCAGTGATGCCAAGCATATTGGCACGGAATTTGGCGAGTTCTTCGAGGCAGGCACTGATCGATCTGATCTCCCACATGAACGGCCGGAATACCTCCTGTCCGTCAGCGGAGATACGATAAGGCGCGTTTGCTGGACTAGGTAAATCCGGCGGCATCGTGGGCCAGGTTCCATCCTTTACAGACTTCCATTACCGCGGATTAGAAATCGGGACAACGCCGCAAGAGCAGCAACTCCGATACTTGGTACAGATCGGACGGATTGTGGGACTTGCGACAGCAAGGCGGGGAGAGGCGCTACACGCTCGTTGTGTTGACCGGCCAGCGGCAGGCAGTTGCGGCGGGGGCGATATCGCGCGCTGAAAGGTCTGATCCGCCTGACATTTCAGATGTCCGCCTGTGTGCTTTCTTGTCCCTCTCGCCGAGCTCTCCGTTCTAGTGCCGAGCTTTTCCGGCCTATGCCAAGACAGCGAAGTGCATGGTGCATGCCGCATTTATGCTTTCAATGGTCGAGGAAAACGCACCACGTCGACTGTACATAGCAACTTCCCATGTGCCGCGCGCAGGTACCTGCTGAACATTAGAATTCTTTGCAGCCTTTCGAATCCGCAGCCAGTCTTCGCGCAATTGAGCTGGCCCCTTGACTTCATCTCGACTGTCGAGCAATCGGGGGCATCGCAGCTGTCAAATGCGTCTGCGATCTCGCCCAATCGATCGAACCGAACGGCTCTCGAATCATGAGTGGCAGGTCAAATCCCTGTCGCAGCATTAGCTGGTGCGCAAGCAGTCGTCCCTAACTGTTCTGCGCCTACCTCTTCTTCGAAGTCAGACGAGCGGCGCGGTTCATTTTTTCAAGCATGAGGTCCGAATTATGAGCGATGCTTTTGACCGTTCGCCCGCGGTCTGCTTTCTCCTCGGACTTCCACGATCCGGGACGACACTCCTGGCGCACCTGCTCCAGCAACATCCAGATATTGTAGCTCCGCCTGAACCCTGGTTGATGCTGGCGCTCGAGGCATTTGGCAGGGTGGATCAGCGCCACCCGGCAGGATCTTTGCTGATTGAGAGCGCAACCTCCGAATTCCTGGGGCGCATCGATCGGACGATTGCCAGCCGCGCTTTTGCCGATGCAGCATACGGTCAGTATCTGGCAACAGCGGGCAAGCGGATCATCATAGACAAAACGCCCCGCTATTGGGCGGCGCTTGAATTCCTTGAACGTGTCTATCCAGAGGCACCACACATCCTTTTGATACGCAATCCTTATGCCATCGCGGCTTCACTGAAATCCACGTGGGGCATCCCGCTTCGAGCCAAAAGCTCCTACTCGGTCAGCGTATCTAGTCTCGCCGATCTCGTGCTCCGTCTGCCCGATGCCTTAATATCTTCACTTGCCGATTTGGTTCTGGGCCTTCCGATGCTCGCTGCGCACCGCGCGCGCCCGCGCACGCAGCTGGTGCGATATGAGCTGCTTGTGACGCATCCAGACGAAGAGATTAGGCGCCTGCTAAGCGGGCTCGACTGTGATCCCGCGGCGGCCGCAGCGGCGAGCATGGGCCAAGTAGATTATCTTCGATCCAGCAGCTTTGGGGATCGCAAAATCCTGGAACGAAATGCGGTCGATCAAAGCTCTGTCAAGACATGGCAATCCCAACTAAGCATCGAAGAGATGCAAACTGTGACCGATCTGGTCGGCACCAGGCTTTTGACAGAACTGGGATATGAGGCGGAGCTGCTGCAAGCACAGCAAGCCGGAGTTGTGGATAGAGGACCTCGGTTAACTGAACTCCATCGACAAATATTCCGAACCTGGCGGGATTTGCGAACTGGGAAGGCGGGAGCATCGTCCCAGCCATCTCAATCCGGGCAAGTCCACCCTGCTCCGCAGGTTCCGGAGAGCGTTCGTTCCACGTGCGACATGTCCGTGGTCCAGCCGCAGGATCTGTCCGCCGCCAGTATTGCGGAAAACTTGCGGCTGGCCGATTCAATGAGAGCGCAGTTGCAGCAGGCACTGTTGGCGTCAGAAGCTGATCGAGCTGCAGGGCTGGATGCTATTCTGACTCGTGATGCGGCGATCGAGATCTTGCGAGGTGAGGTCGCGCGGCTTGAGCAGATCGTCAATATGGCTTAGAGTGATCTCGATGCTTGCGATCAAAACACGCTGGCTGATTTAGCCAGGCCCCCCCAACGAACTGATCTACGCCAATAGCGTGTGAGGCAGGCGCCGGCGGCACCACGGTAGAACGCGACATGCCCGGGGTGTGTCAGTCGGTCTGCTGCCCAACCGGCACTTGATCACTTGGATAGCCACGCGCACCGGCGAGCTCGCTCCGCACCCGACGTCCTCCTCTGGGCCGGCGCTGCAGAACCGAGATCCTGCATCGAAAATAACATATATGCTGCCAAAACATCTGCGCCGTCTTGAATCTGAATCGATCGAAATCATGCGTGAGGTGGTCGCCGAGTTCAAAAGGCCGGTCATGCTTTACTCGATCGGAAAAGACTCGAGCGTGCTGCTGCACATTGCGATCAAGGCGTTCTATCCGGCAAAATTGCCTTTCCCCCTGCTTCACGTCGACACGACTTGGAAGTTCCGCGAGATGATCTGCTTCCGGGACGCGACGGCCAAGCGGCTCGGCGTCGAGCTGATCGTCCATGTTAATGAGGAGGGCATTGCGCGCGGAATCAATCCGATCGACTCCGGCTCGGCGCTTCATACCCAGGTGATGAAGACCGACGCCCTGAAGCAGGCGCTCGAGCTTTACGGATTTGATGCCGCGCTTGGCGGAGCCAGGCGTGACGAGGAAAAGAGCCGCGCCAAGGAACGGATACTGTCGTTCCGTTCGGCCGGACACGTATGGGACCCCCGCAACCAGCGGCCGGAGCTCTGGAGCCTGTTCAACACACGGATACGCCAGGGCGAAAGCATGCGCGTGTTTGCGATGTCAAACTGGACCGAGCTCGATGTATGGGAATATATCATGCTCGAAAAAATCCCGGTCGTCCGGCTCTACTTCGCAAAGCTAAGACCGACGGTGCGCCGAAATGGCGCGACGATCATGGTTGACGACAGGCGATTGCCGCTCAACCGCGATGAGACGCCGCAAATGCGCATGATCCGCTTTCGCACGCTGGGATGTTATCCCTTGAGCGGGGCCATTGAATCCGATGCGACGACGATAGAAGAGGTGGTCGCAGAAATGCAGACTGCGACGGTGTCCGAGCGTCAGGGGCGCCTGATTGATACCGATGAAGCCGCTTCGATGGAAAAGAAGAAGCGGGAAGGTTACTTCTGATGACTTCCATAGCATTGTCGAAACCCATCCACCCTAGTGCAAGGGACCAGCTGCGATTCATAACATGTGGCTCGGTGGACGATGGAAAATCGACCCTGATCGGGCGGTTGTTGCACGACAGCAAGATGATCTACCAAGATCAGCTTGTGGCAGTGAAACGCGACAGCGTCAGGCATGGCAGCGCCGACATCGACTTCGCGCTGCTCGTGGACGGGCTCGAGGCCGAACGGGAGCAGGGTATCACGATCGACGTCGCCTACCGTTTCTTCACGACGCCGCGGCGCTCTTTCATGGTGGCTGACACTCCCGGTCACGAGCAGTACACCCGCAACATGGCGACCGGCGCCTCGAATGCGCAGCTCGCAATCATCCTGATCGATGCCCGCAAGGGCGTGTTGGTTCAGACCCGCCGCCACTCCTTCATTTGTTCGCTGCTTGGCATTCGCCATGTTGTGCTGGCAGTGAACAAGATCGACTTAGTCGCATACAGCAAGGTTGCTTTCGATCGGATCGTCGCCGACTATCTGGCCTTTGCCGCCGGCCTTGGCTTTAGCTCGATTGTTCCGATCCCGATCTCTGCCCGCCACGGCGACAACGTCGTCGACCGGTCCGCTCATACCAAGTGGTATCATGGTCAATGCCTGATGGAGCATTTGGAGAGCGTCGATATCCAGTCCGACACCGCAAGCCAGGCTTTCCGCTTTCCAGTCCAATGGGTGAACCGGCCCGATCCGGATTTTCGCGGCTACGCCGGATCGGTGGCTTCCGGCAGGATCTCGACAGGCGACGAGATCGTTGTCGCCGCATCCGGACGTACCACCCGCATCAAGCGGATCGTGACCCATGATGGCGACCTTGTCGACGCCGAAGCCGGCGATGCCGTCACCATTACGCTGGAAGACGAGATCGACATTGGCCGTGGCGATCTTCTGACGCGACCAACCGAACGACCCAGCGTCGCCGATCAATTCGCCGCTTATCTGATCTGGATGGACAACGGGTCGCTCGCTCTCGGACGAAATTACATCCTGCGGATTGGCTTGCAAACGGTCGCCGGCAGCATTACCGCGATCAGGCATCGGATCGATGTCAACACATGTGAGCACCTGGCTGCCGAGACGCTTTCTCTCAATGAGATCGCGTTCTGCAATATTGCGACTGCACTGCCCGCCGCATTCGATCCTTACGACGTCAACCGGAAAACCGGATCATTTATCGTCATTGATCGTTGCACCAATCGCACCGTCGGCGCCGGCATGATTGCGTTTCCGCTGCGGCGGGCCACCAATGTTTCCTGCCAGGCGCTTTCGGTGGGCAGGAGTGAGCGCGCCGCGCTCAAGGATCAGAAGCCTTGCGTCGTCTGGTTCACCGGTCTGTCTGGCGCGGGAAAGTCGACGATCGCCAACATGGTTGATCAGAGGCTGCTCGCAATGTCGCGGCATGCCATGCTGCTGGATGGTGACGACCTCCGGAACGGATTGAACGCGGACCTGGGCTTCTCGAAGGCTGCGCGGGTGGAAAACATTCGGCGTGCCGGACAGGTTGCCAAGTTGATGCTGGACAGCGGCTTGATCGTGATCTGTTCGTTCATCTCCCCCTACAGGTCCGAACGAGACATGGTTCGCAGCCTGATTGGCAAGGACGAGTTCATCGAAGTCTTTGTCGATACGCCAATCGAGGAATGCGCAAGGCGGGATCCAAAGGGTCTCTACTCAAAGGCAAAAGCCGGTGAGATCAAGAACTTCACGGGCATCGATGCGTCCTACGAAGCGCCGATAACGCCCGAAATTCATCTCAGGACAATGGAGCAGGCGCCAGAGCAAGCAGCGGAAGTCGTCGTCAACGCCGTGATGGCGCGCGCAGTCTTCTGCGACGAGCGGCGATAAACCTGCCGATTCGTGGTCGCGGATGCCGCTCTCCTGCCTACTGGCTTGCCGAAGGCGACTCGGGTTAAGTGCGAGCATCGATCGGATTCGTCGATGCTAAGGGATTAAGATGGTTGCATCCACTCGTCGATTGCCCGCTTCCGGTTATGTGCTCGAAGTCGACGGTCAATTGAAAACCGAGTTCACGACAAGAGACGGCGCCTGGGCAGGAGCGCAAGAGCTTAAGAAGCGCCGTCCCATGCTCCAGATCAGAGTCTATGACGCCATGACGAAGGACAGAGACGAAGTCAGCCTTCCAGTCGCCTAAGTGTCTTCAAGCGTCCTTTTTTCTGCGTGGGGCTAGCGCCGCGCCGAGTTGCTGTGCAGGCAGAGCCGCAGTGTCTTGGAGCCTCGATCTCGTCCGCAACTCCGAGATTGAGAGGCAAAGTTACCTCTTTTTCCTCAGCCACGGTGTCTCACGCTGTTCGCCGGCGACTACTTGACGCGCCCTTGAGGCCATTTCGCTTTGTCATCGGTAGTGTTCGAAAGGCTATTCAAGGGCGTTCGGTCGGTTCTGGCAGGACAATGCGGGAGCGGCCCGGCGCAACTATAAGTGGCGAGGCGATGACCATTCCACGCCACCGGGATTCGCAATCCCGAGAAGGGGGCAAGAGCGGCGAGCCGCAGCCAGGAAACCTGCTAGCAGCCATTGTCATGCGCAATGCGTCGGGCGGGGTGCTCTGAGGCACTGGTTGGCCCGTTAAACTTGACTACGGCTCAGATCGAGGTTGCAACGTCAACGCGGCGGCGCAATCGCGCGACACGAGCTCACGGCCGATATAAGCCGCACGAAGCGGTCCAGCACGTTAGCCCAGCAGAGCGGCACGAAACCTGCACCGCGAAGGAGGCACCAGCCATGAAAAGTAGGAAATGCCACTCAACTCCACTGCCGTTGCGACCAGCGCTATTGTCCACCTCGTGCTGCGAATGGTCATGATCATCGTATGCTGTATCCGTCGGTTCGTCTTCAGTCTGACCGGACCGGCTTTGGCGTGCGCGGCGCCTATGCAACGAGGGACGTTCGTAACCAAACTCATCTAGATGCGCTACCGAAGCAAGATCATGTTCTCATATCTAAAGCTTGCCTTAGACGACGGATCGGCGGCCTCGCGTAGTCGAATCATCTCGCTATATGCCTTCTTGTTGGCCATCAATTGCTTGGCCTGGACCTGGGCCATCGTAGCGCTGTCCGACAGGCCGACGCTGCTGGCGACAGCCTTGCTGGCCTATGTGCTCGGCCTTCGGCACGCCGTCGATGCCGATCATATCGCGACCATCGACAATGTCGTTCGCAAGCTGATGCAGGATGGCAGGCACCCTCTCGCGGTCGGACTTTTCTTCGCCTTTGGCCATTCCTTGTCGGTTGCAGTGGCGGTCGCCGCGATCGCAGCTGCGGCGCTCGCCCTGCAAAGCGGTTTCCAGGAGTTCCGGGCGGTTGGCAGCATCATCGGCACCGGTGCATCAGCCTTCTTCTTACTGACGATTGCCGCCATCAACCTTGTGATCCTACGGGATGTCTGGCGGAGCTTTCAGCCTGCGCGGCGTGGCCAACGAATTGGAGAGCATGAGTTCGATCTGCTTCTGTCTGGTCGTGGCTTGCTGTCCCGGCTCTTGCGCCCACTGTTTCGCATGGTGACGGCGAGCTGGCAGATGTTCGCGATCGATCTGTTGTTCGGCCTCGGATTCGATACCGCGACGGAAATCAGCCTTTTCACCGTCGCAGCCGGGCAAGCTTCGGGAGGGCTAGACTTCACTACGGTGATGATATTTCCGGCTCTCTTCGCCGCCGGCATGATGCTCGTCGATGCGACCGACAGCGTCTTGATGGTCGGCGCGTATGGCTGGGCTTTCCTCAATCCGACCCGCAAGATCTGGTACAATCTGACCATTACGGCGATCTCAGTCGTCGTGGCGCTGCTGATCGGCGGCATCGAGGCACTTGGCCTGCTCGCCAACAAATTAGCGCTTGAAGGCACCTTCTGGAGCGCGGTGGACGATCTCGACGGCAGCTTGGCCAATTTCGGCTATCTCGTCGTCGGCGTCTTCCTGGTCAGTTGGGCGCTGTCATTTGCGATCTATCGCTGGCAAGGACTCGAAAACCCGCTCAAGCCGGGGTGAACTCATACAACCAATCATCGCACGTCTTCGGCGTCATTAGCTCCGTGCGTCTGACATCGAACAATGTTGGGTTCAATACCACCAGCGCAAAAGCGACTTCGAAATAGCCGATCGCAGGCGTTCAAAACTGCGAATAGTTTACGCTCTGGCCAAGCGCGGTTAGTCCCGGCGCTCCACTGGTTCGCTGAGTCCGCAATCGCCGGCGGAGCGGCTTGGTTGTGCGACTAGAACCAGAAACCTCCGATATCGAGCTCGAAAGTCGCCAATGAAAGAGCGGCAAGATCTCTGAGGAGATCAGTTATCGTCTGGCCTACCGCACATCTGGGCTAGTCGGCTTCTCCGCCTATCGATGTCGTAAAATGTTGGCATCGCTCTTGCTGGTGCACAACAGACTCAGTCGAATGTTTAAGAAGTCGCTCGAGGGGCTCGTGCCGCGTGATTAACTGCTTCGTTTTTCGTCGAACGGCTATACATGTCCGGCAAGCGCCTCGCTGAACGAAACGTCCGCATCTTCGACGCGTCGAGATATGATCGACGGCTCGCTAATCGTCGCCGGAGGTGACCGGACGTTGGTTCATCAACTCAGGTGTACTGACCAGCTCCTGCGACCGCGGATCGGCCTGCCTACCTCAAGACTGCGGATAGATAGCTATGATTGTTTTATCGACGGCGATCGACGCGGTGCACGACCAATGTGGGAATGAGATAATCGAAGACGATCTCGCAGGCGCACCGCGGCAGCGCTACCAGTCTGCACCGCAGCGTGCGCACTTTCTTGAAACTGATCGCACGAGCCGTTTGCCTTCGTCTTCGAAATCAACGGCTGGGTGAACGCAGGTGCAGAATGAATTTGTGATCAGGCGGCGGGATCTGCTCGCGCTGATCGGCACCATCGCCGGCAGTTCGGCGATGTATCACGCAATGACGAGCCTCGGCTTCGCATCCGAGTCCGCCTACAAGGGGCCGCTCAGGCTCGCGGGCGATGTCAAGGGCGCTTCGGTGCTGATTCTCGGCGCTGGTCTTGCCGGCATGACGGCGGCGCTGGAACTGCGCAAGGCCGGCTACAAGGTCCAGATCCTCGAATTCAACAATCGCGCCGGCGGCCGCAACTGGTCGATCCGCAGCGGTGACAGTTTTACAGAGCTCGGCGGTTTCAAACAGGCCTGTGAGTTCGAGCAGGGGCTCTATTTCAATCCCGGCCCGTGGCGAATTCCCTGCCACCACCGGGCGCTGCTCGATTATTGCCGCCGGCTCAATGTGACGCTCGAACCCTTCATCCAGCTCAACCATAATGCCTATCTGCACGCGACGCGCGCCTTCGACGGCAAGCCGCAGCGCTGTCGCAGCATCAAGGCGGATTTCCAGGGCGGCGTATCGGAGCTGCTCGCGAAGGTCGGCCAGCAAGGCAGGCTCGACGAGTTCGTCAGCAAGGAAGACCAGGAGATCCTGCTGCAAGCGCTGCGCGATTGGGGCGTGCTGGATCGCGACTGCAAGTACAACGCCAATCTCGTCGCCGCCGAATTCCGCGGTTATGCCCGCGATCCCGGCGGCGGCTTGATGGGAGATCCGCTGCCCAGCGACCCGATCTCGCTGCAGGAGCTATTGCGGTCGCGGATGTGGCGCTATCTGCGGACCTATGCCCGCTACGACTTCCAGACCACCATGTTCCAGCCGGTCGGCGGCATGGACTTGATCGGCAAGGCGTTCGCGCGCGAGGTTGGCGATCTCATCCGCTATAACGCCAAGGTCACGCAGATCCAGCAGAACGGCTCCGTCGTCACCGTGAGCTATGTCGACACCGCCATCCCGTCCGCCGTGCAGCAGGCGACCGCCGACTGGTGCATCTGCACCATTCCGCTGTCGATCCTGAGCCAGCTGCCGGTCGATGTCGGCGGGCCGATGAAAAATGCGATCGATTCCTTGCCCTACCTAGCCTCCGTGAAGATCGGGCTACAGTTCAAACGCCGCTTCTGGGAGGAGGACGAGGCGATCTATGGCGGCATCAGCTACACCGACCTGCCGATCCAGCAGATCGCGTATCCGAACTATGGCTTCAACCGCGGCGGCCGCGGCATCCTGCTCGGTGCCTACATGTATGGCGGCGCCAATTCGTTCGAGTTCACCGCGATGACGCCGGCCGAGCGGGTCGCCAGCGCGGTTGAATTCGGCGCCGCAATCCATCCGCAATACAAGAGCGAGTTCGAGAACGGCGTCGCGGTGGCCTGGCATCGCGTGCCGTTCACGCTCGGCTGCGCCGGCCAGTGGACCGAGGCCGCCCGCGCGCAGCACTACCGCAATCTGTGCCAGATCGACGGCCGCATCGCGCTGGCGGGCGAGCACGCCTCGCAGCTGCCATGGCAGGAGGGCGCGATCCTGTCCGCGCTCGACGCCACTACCCGATTGCACGAGCGCGTGGTGAAGACCTGATGCAGGAACAGCTGTCATCCCTGCGCTGGCGCTGCTGCCGGCAAGCGCGACCTTTGGAGAGGACAACGCCAACGGCAAGCGCACCTTTTCCTCGGACTGTGGACCTTCAACCAGCGACGAAGCTGTCGACCTCCCTGCGGAGCTGGAGACGCGCTGGGTCGGCGATGGTTACGACCGGCGTACGCCAGGGAGCCTTGCTTGCCAATTTGACATCGATAGCGCCGTCTACTGGGAAGGCAACTGGGCTGAACAAGATGAAGGTCAGGCGCGGGGTGCATTCAATTGAGTATGGCCCGATCCGAACGGATAACGGGCCGCCGCTGTCCTTTCAAACAGTTCTCTTAAGGCATGTGCGAAATCGATTTCGGGAGAAGTAAGCGGATGGAAAATCGTTACGTGCCATATATTGGGATGGTTGCGTTGGCTAGTCAGCAGTATCTGGCCATCGCGTTCATCTATTCGGCCATTCCCGTGATCCTTCGGGGCAACGGTGCCAGCTTGGAACTAGTCGGCCTATATGGCACCGCTTTCTTTGCATTCACCGTTAACTTCCTTTGGGCCCCGGTGGTGGATCGATGGAGCCTCAATCGTCTCGGGCTGAGACGTTCGTGGATACTGTTGACCCAAGTTGGCAGTACCATCGTGCTGGCAGCGATGGCATTCTTGAATCCAAAAACCGATTTTGTCTCGCTTTTTCTTGTTTCCCTGGTACTTGCGACCATTGCTGCCACGCAGCGGATCGCAACTTTGGGCTATATAGCTGAAGCTCTCGATTCCAGCGAACGGCCGCTCGGGGCCGCGCTGCTGGGTTGGGGCCGGGCCATCGGCCATGTGATCGGTGGCGCCGTCTGCCTCCAATTGATCGAGATGGTCGGTTGGCGTCCAGCTTTGTTGGGTTTGGCGCTGCTGCTAGCCGTCTTCGCTGGTTGGGTGTTCGCTATTTCTGAACCGCTCCAACGCGGCGACCGATCGAGCGCGACGCAACGCCCCTCGATCTCCGCGATCTTTCGCTACCGTGGCCTGTGGACGACGGCCGCATTGATCGCGCCAGCGGTTATCGGGATCGCTGTGGCGTTCGCGACGGTTCAGTTGCGGCTTGTTGACCTCGGCTTCGCCGCAGCATCCATTGGATGGATCGGAGCGCTTTCGAACGTATTGACGTATACGCTGGTGGCGCCGTTGACCAGCGCAATCATCGGCCGAATGGCACCGCAGCGAGGCTTGATCTGGGGCTGCGCAGTCATGGCCATAAGTTTCGGCGTGCTTGCGACGGTTGATCGCTACGTCAGCGTTCGCCTGAGCGCCGTTGTGAGCGTCGGCATCGTGTTCGCGGCACTCGCTGTTCAGCATGTTACATTCACGAACTGGTTTCTCGGGCTCGCGCGGCCGGGCAAGGCGGGGACAGATGTCACGTTTCTGACTTCGGTAATGTCGGCGTCAGCGTTGGTGGGCTTCGCGGCGAGTGGGTTTGCCGTGGCGAGGTTCGGTTATGCTGTCACGCTGATACTGCCGGGCCTTGGCTCTGCTCTCTCCGCCTTGCTCGGCCTGGCATTGCTCCGTCAATCTGATAAAGAAGGGCCGGCGAGGGGTAGGCCCCTTTCTGCGGAGCAAGTTGTCGGCGCGAGAGACTTACGGAATGAACGACGATGATGCTGTGCTCACGCTGATTGGCCGCACCTATAGTTTTGAATCAGCTCATCGCCTTCCCAATCTCCCCGATGGCCACAAATGCAAGAACCTACACGGCCACAACTACCGTATGGAAGTGGTGATGCGCGGAGGGGTAGATGCAAGGGGCTTCGTAAAGGATTTCGCTGAGATGGATGCCGAACTTGAGCCGCTGCTGAAGCTCGTCGATCACCGACTGCTCAACGATGTCGATGGACTGGAAAACCCAACCGCCGAGATCATCGCCCGTTGGTTCTTTGATCGCATTCCCAATTGCGCGAGTGTGCGGATTTATGAGACCGCCGATTGTTGGGCGGAGGTTGCGGCCTATGGCGGCAGTCCAAAAGGCACGCCGAGTTAGTCGGGGGCGGTGAAACGCCAACGCAAGTGCACTATGGATGCCGAGCAATGGCCGGTGTTCGGCGGCGTCCGCGCGTGCCTAGGCATGGAACTCGACAGATAGATATACATCGGCCGTGCCGCTGATCCCCATTGGCCTGCCGCGGCGGAAGGGCTCCCGCGCCCAGTCATCGGGTGCTCATCCGGTCGGATGCAGTAGTCTAAGGTCGCTACAGACTTGTCTGGCACGTGGCCGTCCACGCTACGTTGTCCTGATGGCGTGACGCGCCGCCGACATCCTACTCTTAAATCAGCGAGCTGATTGGCATCCAACGGCCGGATACTGCGATTGCCCTTGAGCACGCAGATCTACAATGCGCTTCACTGATGTCGCATTGCTCTCGAACTACTCTCGAAGCAGTTGCTCTGCCCATCGTCGATCTCGAGCCACAGCCTCGCCTTGTGCGCAATGTCCACGCGCACGATCATCGCCCTCTGGAGGCTGAACCGTGACGAGCACCTCTTGGAAGTGTGTGGAATGACGAATTTTGCGCCTCGGGCGACGGTGACGACTACTCGATCCGGTAGCTTTGTCGTTCAGCCGCATGAGCTAGTCGTTAGGGCCGTTTTGACAGACACGCCTCGCGCACAAGGGGGCGCGCCAGGGCAGGAGAAACGCGATGAAATTGACCGCTCCGGGTCTCACCTCTCTTGCACTGATCCTGTTCGCCTGCGGGGCAACGGAGAGCGCTCGGGCCAACAATCCTGCCCCCGCCCAGGTCACAATACCGGCCGGCCAGAAAGGTGGCGGCGGTCAAACCCCGAGTATGTCGTCGCTGACCGAGCAGCATCGCCTGCCGCCGGACTCCAGCACCAGGCACACGCTTGAGCTGCCCGGGCGGACGCTTTCTTTCATCGCGACCGCCGGTTCCATCCGCCTGTTCGACGATAAGGGTGAGCCGCAGGCCGATATCGTCTATACCTCCTATCAGCTTGAAGGCACTGATCTCGGCACGCGCCCGGTTACATTCTTCTTCAACGGCGGACCAGGCTCATCATCGGCGTGGCTGCAGCTTGGCAATGCCGGACCGTGGCGGCTGCCGATCAATGCTGACGAGGTCACGCCATCGACATTTCCCGAGGTGAGGCCAAACGCGGAAACGTGGCTCGATTTCACTGATCTGGTGTTTCTCGATCCTGTAAGCACCGGCTATAGCCGTTTCGTGGCGGCCGGCGATGACGCGCGCAAATGGCTCTATTCCGTTGAGGGCGACTTCAACGCGCTCGCGCTGGTGATCCGCCGCTGGCTCGAAAAGCATGACCGGCTGTTGTCGCCGAAGTACATCGCGGGCGAAAGTTATGGCGGCATTCGTGGGCCGAAGGTCGTCGACCAGTTGCAGACGCGGCAGGGGATAGGCGTCAGGGGCCTGATCATGGTCTCGCCAGTGTTCGACTACAGCGCCGGCAGGAGCATGCTGCAGTACGTCGCCACGCTGCCGAGCTATGTCGCGACCCTGCGTGAAGCCGAAGGTTCGGTAAACCGAACAGATCTCGCCGACGTGGAAGCCTATGCGCGCGGCGAGTTTCTGGTCGATCTCATCAAAGGCCAGGCCGACAAGGAAGCCACCACGCGTCTGGCCGACAAGGTCGCTGTGCTGACCGGCATCGACCAAGCCGTCAGCCGCCGGCTCGCTGGCCGTTTCGAAGTGGCCGAGTTCCGCCGTGAGTTCGATCGCAAGAATGGCAAGTTAATCGGCAGGTTTGACGCCTCGGTGCGTGGCCTCGATCCATATCCGGAGTCGAATTTCCAGCTTTCAGGCGATCCCTCAAGCGATACGCTGGTGGCGCCTCTGACCAGCGCCACTGTCGATCTCCTTACGCGCAAGCTTGGCTGGCGGCCGGAGGGCTCCTACGAATTGGCCAATCGCAAGGTCAGGGAGGCCTGGGATTTCGGCCGTAGCCCTCCGGAGTCAGTTTCGGAGCTGCGCAAGATCTTGGCGACGGACCGGAATATGAAATTGCTGGTCGCGCACGGGCTGTTTGACCTCGCCACGCCATATTTCGGATCACAGATCGTGCTCGATCAACTGCCGCCATTTGCCTCCACACCGCGCGTCAAACTTGTCGTTTTTCCGGGGGGCCACATGTTCTATTCACGAGACGCTTCGCGCCACGCTTTGCGAGCAGAGGTCGAAGCGCTGATGAAATGAGGACGACACCAGGCCTGGTCATGAACAAGCCCGCCTTCGCACAAACATAATGTCGCTGATGCTACGGGACAGAGCACAATGGGCCGGTCTTTTGCGATCAGGGCGTGGATTGCGTCGTCCGGCCGCTAGACGACGCAGTCCCAAAATGGCTGCGAACAAAACCCGGCTTGATCAGCCAAGCAGCAAGCTGGCGGACACCATCTGATGCGCGCTCTCATGCTGGGCGGGGCGGGCGTGACGCGCTTCGCCGAGGATGGCCGAACCGAGCTCAACGATAACGCTGCCGCGCGCCGCCCGATCGCCTTCACGGAAGAGCGCATCATTCGTAGATCCTGACGGCGAAGCCAAACACCGCGCTGTCATCGTCTCCTCGGCCAACACCTGTAAGTGCTGAATTATACCGACGGCGGACCTACCGCGCCGATGTTATCACCGGGGTCGTCAACGATGATCCGAACCACTTCTCGACAGTGTTGTTGCCACAGGCTCAGCGAATTTTGTTCGGCCTCAAGGCTCGCGAATCGCTTTCCCTGTGAGACGCGCTTTTCGGAATTCGTAGAACGAAGCGCTTCCTGGAGAGCCGAAATGAATTTGAGCCCTTCCCTTGCGGCACACTTTCGTGAAGTGATCGTGAGGGGCTGGCTCATGAAGCAAGCTTTTATTCGCCGCAAGTACCAGGCGAGCTTCGATTCGTCCTTTCGACTACCCAGAACCGGCATGCATTTTATATGGCTCCTACGGGCCATGAGTTAATCTTCTCAGCGCGTCTGTTGCCGAAACTCTTCACTTTTACAACACTTCGGAAAGAAGGCGCGGGTGTTTGGAGGAGCCACCCGCGCCAAGTTTGCTTCGCCAGCTTGGCCGCCTTGGGGGGCGTGAAGATAAACAGCCAAGCCGTTAAGGTTCGCAGCAATTCATGTGCCAAGTGGGTCACGATGCAAGAGTAGCAAACAGACAGTACTCGACAGAGCGTAGTGACCGGACAGACAGGACGGAAAATCGTGCGGTCGGTTGCTGACAGACCGCGCATGACTTGCGATCCAAACGTGCGGCACTCAGGAGGTTTAATCAACAAGCGATTTCCTCAGCAACCCGCGTTCTAGACCATCATCGTTCTGTCAGAAAACCTGCCATCGAACCCGCGCAAGCTGCTTACTCATCGCTATCCGGCCATGCGCTCATCGTCTCGTTCCAAAGTCCGCTTTCCGGACGCTCCATCGAACGCAAACAGACCCCGTGTATCTGTTTGCCGATGTGACAAAGCGCCGCGCGCGCAAGGCGGGCGGAGCAGGTCAGCTGACCTGTCCGTGGCCATCGAGCTCAAGTGAATTCCAGCAGTGTCATTGAACTCCAGGCTACTACCGGGCTCGTCCGAGAATCTCCGCACCCGTCACCTTGTCTTCCGAAGGTGGAGGCGTACGTCAGGAAAAATTCACACGAGAAAATTCCAGAGAGGGTTGAAACGCACCTAACGTCAAGTTGTACGATCTGAAAAATGGACGGCGAGGGTCGTCAGCGTACAAAAACCTCCAACGAGCGACAGTGTGCGAATGTCTCAAGTCTTAGGCTCACGCAGGAAGCGGCAATCATCAAAGGCGCCATGCCGGGATCGGGGCCGGTCGCCACCGTCCGACGCGCGCTGCTAGTTCGATTTCAACATTGCCGGAGTGGCACACGACGCACGTAAGCCGGTCAGTTGGACTGCCGATGCGCGGCGACGAGCCGGCACGCGCGCTCAAATCTTCGGGATGCGATCAGAGTGAGCCGTCGCGCCAAATGGGTTCGAGGAGCGGTCAGAGATGTGAATGACATCGCTCGAGGCTCTGTCGCGCAGGGCTCCAGGCTGTTGAACGGCGCTCGTCGTCTCTTTGCTGGGGCGGTTTTGCTCCAGGTCATCGATGAATACAACTGAGGGGGAATAGTGTGACAAGACAGCGCTCTTTGCTGACGCCTGGTCCATTGTCGTTATCGCTGGACGTCAGGAGCCAAATGCAGCTCGACCTTGCATCGCGCGATTGCGAGTTCAAGGAAGTAACCGCCCGCATGAGGCGGCTACTGCTCAATTTGCTGGCAAATGCCGATGACTATTCGGTGGTCCCGATTCAGGGCGGCGGCTCTTTTGCGATGGAAGCCGCTCTGTCAACATTCGTGTGTTCAGCCCACAAGCCGCTCGTTTGCGTAAATGGCATCTATGGCGAGCGTATATACAAGATGCTGCGGCTATGGGGTGTCGAGGCGGTGACGCTTACCAAGCGCGTGACCGACCCTTTGGATCCTCAGGAAATCGGCGAGCATCTGAACCGAAATCCCGGCGTTACGCACCTGTGTTTCGTGCATTGCGAGACCACGACCGGCATCGTCAATCCGCTGGATGCGATCGTGCAGGAGGCGAGGCGACGTGGCGTGAAGACGATCGTCGACGGGATGAGTTCTTTTGGCGGCATCGATATTGACCTGAGCAAGGGGGGGCCTGACGTCCTGGTCACGTCGAGCAACAAGTGCATAGAGGGGCCTCCGGGAGTAGCGTTTGTGGTCGCCTCTCGCGAACTGTTGGAGAAAGCGGCTCAAGAGCCGAGGTCATTTGTGCTCGACGTGAGAGATCAATGGCTCTCGCTGGAGCGCACAGGTGAATGGCGTTCGACACCTCCCACCCATATCGTTCAGGCAACGACCAGGGCACTGGAGATCCTGGAGGAAGAGGGCATTCCTGCCCGCTGCCGCAGGTATGAGAAGGTCAGGGACAATCTCATCAAGGAGCTCGAGGGAGTGGTCTCCCCGCTGCTAGCCCCGAACGTGCAGTCACCGGTCTGCGTTGCGTTCGTTGCGCCGTCGGGGATGGCGGATCAGGCAGCATTTGATGGGCTGTATCGCCACCTGGCGAGCCACAACCTTTACATCTACTCCAGGCTGCACGTTGCGACGCGGAGTTTTCGGGTCGGTTGCATCGGGGAAATTCAATCCAGTTGGATCCAGCAGTTGGGTTGCGCCTTCCGGACATACTTCCGCCCGGGTCAGGGTGCGGCAGCGCGACCTATATCCGCCCAGGAGACATCCCAGGCGCTCGCCAAGGTGCCGCCTCGCGTGGCAGCGGGCGCGCAGGTGCCATGGTCCCCCGAGACCGCCGTTCTGCACGCGGGTTACCGCCGCGACCCGGTGACGAAAGCTGTGGCCGTGCCGATATATCAGAACACGGCGTATGAACTCGATGGCGACCTGAACCACATTGCGGACGTCTACAACGTAAAGGCTGATGGGTTCACCTATACAAGGATCATCAATCCGACGACCCGCGCGCTGGAAAGAAGGTATGCGGCGGTCGATACGGGAAGGGATTCGCTCGCCGTCGCATCAGGGCAAGCGGCAACCTTCCTTGCCATCGTCAACCTGGCAAGCGGGCAGGTCGGGGATAATGTCGTCGCCTCGCCCTATCTGTATGGCAATACCTGGAACCTGCTCCATAACACGCTGAAGCGTCTTGGCATCAGCGTCAGGACGGCGGACCCTCGAAGGCCTGAGACATTCGAGCGTGCCATCGATGATCGCACGATATGCCTGTTCGGAGAGGTGATTTCGAACCCCTGTCTAATTCCGCTACCGGTCAAGCAGCTGGCGGAGATCGGTCGGAAGTATGGCGTTCCCCTGGTGGTGGATAATACCACGACGCCACTGGTATGCCGGCCGTCAGATCTCGGTGCTGCGATCACGACGTACTCCGCGACGAAATACATATGCGGCCATGGCACCACGTTGGGCGGGCTGATTGTCGACAATGGAAAGTTCAGCTACCGGGGAGCCTCCCGCTTTCCGTTGTTCAACGGTCCTGACGAGGCGCATGGCGGGATTATCTGGCGCAGCGCGCTGCAGGATGTCGACGATCTTGGAAAAAGCGAGTTTCTGCTGAAGGCTCGCATGACTTGGTTGCGCGATACGGGGGCTGCGATCGCTCCATTTGCGAGTTTCCAACTGATCCAGGGGCTTGAGACGCTGCCGCTTCGCATGAAGCAGCACTGCGCCAACGCCAGGGTCGTCGCAGACGCCCTCAAGAAGCATCCAAAGGTGCGCCGTGTCTTCTATCCGGGCCTCTTTGAAGGCGCCGATCGGGAAACCGTCGACCAGACGCTCAACCCGGCATATGGGCACGGCGCAATGGTCATGTTTGAGGTGGAGGACGAGCTGGCCGGACGCAAGTTCATCCAGAACGTCGACTTGATGTATCACGTTTCGAACGTTGGGGATGCTCGCACCCTGGTGACGCATCCCGTCTCCACGACACACACAACCGTTCCACGGGAGAAGCGCGAGGCCGCGGGCATATTTGGCGGTTCGATCCGGCTTTGCGTCGGCATCGAGGACGTCGACGACATTGTCCGCGATCTGCACAAGGCGCTCTCCGCAATCTGACAACCTAGAAGGTGATCAGGAAGGGATTCTCATGAATCAGCCAGAAGCTTGGAAACTGAGGTCGTCACGCTATGAGGCCGTTCCATTCAGCCGCGAGATCAATAGGCAGCTCTCCGAGCTGAGGCCCGATAACATAATGGGTGCTGCGTATATCTTGAAAGACTACGTCGTGATCGCGGCGTGCACGCTCGCGACCGTGTCGGTCTCATGGTGGTTGTATCCGCTCGCGGTCCTTCTGATCGGCGCCTACCAGCGCGGATTGACGACGATCGCCCATGATGCGGCCCATCGCACGCTCGCGAAGAACACCACCTGGAATTACGTCCTCGGGATTCTGTTCGCTGCCTATCCTTTGTTCCAGCGCCACTGGGCCTACCGGATCTCACACGTCTATTTGCATCATCCCTATCTCGGCGACCCGGACAAGGACCCTGATCTGAAGTTCTTCCTGGCCAATGGTGTTTACGACGTGCAGCCGCCTGAGCGGTACGCGTTCAACCTGATCTGGAAGCCGATATTTGGCGGTGCGACGGTGGCGTACCTGAAGTATCTCTGGACCAACCGGTTTTCGATCAGAGATGCCGAGGACGAGAGCCGCTCAGGCATACTTATCGACAAGTATGGCTTCTATCTCTTCTGGATCTGCATCCTGGGCGGATCATATGCCCTTGGGCTGCTCCACATCGTGATCCTGTTTTGGATCGTGCCCTATCTCACCACGTTCCAGGTGCTTGGCTGGTTTGTCGAACTCGCCGAGCACTCACCGATGTGCGAGACCGAGACGCAGAACGTCTATCTGACCAGGAATCGCAAAGGAAATTTCCTGGAGCGGGCCATCCTGGGGCAAAACCTGGATGAATATCACCTCGAGCATCACCTCTCGCCCGGCATCCCGTTTTGGCTGTTGCACAAAGCCCAGAAAATCAGGATGCAGGATCCGGCTTACGCAAAGGTTGCCGCAAGCTGGGGAGGGCTCTTCGTCAAGGGGCCGCAAGGTCAGCCGAGCGTCATCACTCAGCTGAAGGAGCGAAACCGCCGTCTGTATGAGCAGTCTATGCGCGGTGCCAGCACGAGCGGACACCTCGCGTGACATTGCAACGGCCAGACCAAGCCCGCGCCGTGGTCGGCATCACCTCGAACCGTCTGTTGGTCGATGGTGTGCATCGCGATTGGTTGCGACGCAAGTACGTCGAGGCCCTGCTTCATCATGCGGGAGTGGCGTGCGTCATATTGCCGACGATCGACGCTGAAGATGCGTCGGTTGAGACCGGACCCGCGATCATGCGGGCTCTCGACGGGCTCATGTTGACAGGAGACGAATCCAACGTCGATCCTGCCGTTCTGAGGGCGCCTGCGTCCCGTCCGAGGGCTGATCAGGAGGACATCGAGAATGGAATCCGTGATCGTCCCCGGGACAGGCTATCCGGGGTAGCGATCAGGAACGCCATTGCCCAGGGAATGCCGATCCTGGGCATTTGCCGCGGTCTGCAGGAGCTCAACGTCTATTTCGGCGGCACACTTCGCTCATCCCTTAGCGAGTGGAGTCTGGGAAGTGGCCGGATGCATGCCGAGAAGACAGACCGCCCGAGAGATCGCCAGTACGATGTCGCGCATAGTATCAGGGTATGTCCGGACGGTGCGCTCTTTCCGATCGCGCGCACCGTCGAAGCACAGGTCAACTCGCTTCACAATCAAGGCATAGAGGTGCTGGCCAGTGCGCTAAGACGGGAGGCGTGGGCGCCTGACGGTCTGATCGAAGCGGTCTCGGTGGTGGGCGCGCCGACGCTGCAGATCGCCGTGCAATGGCACCCCGAATGGCACGCCTCAACCGATCTGCTGAGCAAGCGACTATTTACGGCGTTCGGAGAGGCGTGTCTTGCGTTCGCCGAACAAAGAAGCACGAGAGGTGGACAGTGACATTTCAAACCAAGCGCGGTCCGCCCAGATCGAAAGAGGAGTTCACCGGCACCGACGCGCCGGTATGGTTCGGGGGGCGTGCTGCGCCGCGACAGCCTCAAACGAACGGCGGGCGATCGACAGGCCGCTTCGCTCTGGGAGTTCTCTTTGTGGCGCTTTACGTCGTTCTGAGCGCGGCGGGCGAGGTGTATGCGGCATCGTACTTTCAGCAGGCGGACCTGTTCGTCGCTCTGCTGGTGTCCTTTGCCGCGGTATGTCTGTCGTTCAATCTGCTGGCTGGTCACGGCACGGGCAAGGCACGAGTGACGAAGCCAGCGCTCGTGGCTTTTGTGTCGCTCAATCTCGTGACCGCGATCAGCTGGATCGGATTGTTTGTCGGCCTGAAATACGCCGAACCTGCGATCGTCGTCGCGTTCATGGTGGCGCTAGGACCCGCCGCAACGGTGTGGTTGAATGCGCTAATCAGGCGGAAGGGTATCCCTCCAGCATCCGACATCGTCGTGAGCGCCACGATTGCGATGATTGGCGGCTACATGATCTGGATCTCGGTCAGCGGCAATGCGGGCGTGCAGTGGGGACCGCAATCGTCCTTCGGCATCGTCCTCGCAATCGTGGCCGGCCTATCGCTGGCGCTTACAAATATACTGGTCAAACTACTGTTCGATTGCGGGTTTTCCGGCCGACAGGTATTGGCGCATCGGTTCTATGGAACGATTCTCCTGTTGCTGGGACTGGTCGACTATTCCTCCATGATGCTTGAGATCTCGCAACATTGGCGTGCGATCGCGGCGATTGGGCTTTCCACGATCATTGTTCCGCTGCTCTTGATCCAGGAGGGCATCCGCCGCGTCGAGCCCTTCACCGTCAACATGGTGCTGTCCACCGCGCCTGTCATCACGTTCCTGTTCCAGTACTTCGATTCTCGTATCGTGCCTTCGCTCCACACGTTCATTGGAAATGTTCTCATCACGATTGTCGCTGTCGGCAACGTCTACTCGCAATATCGGAGGACCGCATGAACGAACGCAAATGTGTAATCGTCGACGCATATTCGACTGGCAGATTTCTACCTGAAGAGTTCAGGCGGTACGGAATTGGAACGGTGCACGTGATGTCGGCTGCACAGATCCCAGCCATCTTCCAGTCGCATTTCGACGCGGACCTGTATGATGAAGTCATTCGTCCCCGCGAATGCATGACCCACGACGAGCTCGTTGAATTTCATCTTCAGGCGCTCCGCGGCAGGGAGCTGGAGTTCGTTATTGCGGGGTCCGAGACCGGAGTTGAGCTCGCCGATTCCATCTCGGAACGGCTGGGGTTGCCTTCGAATGGGACGGCTCTGTCTGCCGCCCGGCGCGACAAATCGCGGATGTCCGAAGCGTTGGCCGCAGCAGGCGTGCGATCGATCAGACAGGTCGTGTCTGACAATGCCGTTGAGATCGCTCGCTGGAAACGTCAAGAGAACTTCGATGAAATCGTGATCAAGCCGCTGAACAGCACAGGCACGGAGGACGTGTTCTTTTGCTCGGCTGATGCGGATGTCGAGCGCGCTCTGGCTGCCATCGTCGGAAAGACGAACCGGGTCGGAGCGTTCAATGATCTGGCGCTTGCACAGGAGAGAATAAAGGGTCAGCAATATACCGTGAATGCCATCTCGATCGATGGAGAAGCGTTCGTCACCGAGGCCTGGACCTATGAGACCGTTCCCGTCGAGGGCGCGTCATCGGTCTGCTCACGCGAGTGGTTGCTGGGAGCCAGGGAGCCAATCGTTCTGGAGCTGTCCGATTACCTTGTGCGTGCGTTGCAGGCGCTTCGGATCATCCACGGACCCTCGCATGCAGAGATCATCGTCGATGATCGCGGACCAGTGTTGGTCGACTTCGGAGCGAGACTGCAAGGAACCATGTCGGCAAAAGCCCGGACCATGGCGTTGGGTGACAATCATATGTCGCTAACGGCCTGGCGGTACGCAAATCCCAAGGAATTTGGTGAGTGTATGAGGTTGCGTGGGGCCTACAAGCGACAGGCTCATGCACTGTGCGTCTCGTTGATTTCCGATATGAGCGGTGTCGTTGCCGGATACTCCGGATTAGCTGCAATCCGTAACCTCGCGAGCTTCGCTGATGCCATCGCATTCGTTCCCATAGGCCAAAAGCTGGTCCCGACGATCGACCTGGTGTCCACACCGGGCATCGTGTACCTCGTCAACAACGACTTGGTACAGCTTGAGGATGACTATCGCCAATTGCGTGCGCTGCGGATGAACCAGGTGTTCGATCTGATGGCGCAGGAAGGCGGCGAATGATCGACATCCGTGTGCCTCGCGCGAACTCAGCTCGTGCGGCGATGATTGGCGTGAGCGACTTTGACGGCATCCTTCGAGGTAAGCACGTCCTGGGTGAAGATCTCTCGGACGGGGATAAAGTCGTCAAGTTCTCTGAGGCGGTGCTGGCGTGGGATTGTGCGGACCGGGTCATTCCCGCAGGATTTACCCATAAGCCGCTCTCAGCATTTGGAGATGCCGATCTGCGTGTTCTGTCTGGCACCGGCCGTTTGGTGTCCTATCTCGGCGATCAGGATCTCTACCTTGCGGAGTTTATGGGCGCACATGAGGACATCTGCCCGCGAGGTATTCTGCGCAAAGTCCTGAAAAGGGCGGCCGATCACGGATACGGCTGCACGGCCGGGTTCGAGTTCGAGTTCATGTTGTTCAATGAGAACGCCGACACGATTGAGGACAAGCCGTTCGGCCAATGGGCTCCGTTCACGCGAGGCCCTTTCGGTTACTCGATTGCGCGCTCTGTCGCGCACCAGGAGCTGTTCGGCGAGATCCTGGCGCTTTGTGAAAAGGCCAGAATACCTCTCAGCGGCTTGCACTTCGAGACAGGGCCAGGCGTGATTGAAGCATCACTTCATCATTGTGATGCCCTGGAGGCTGCGGATCGGGCGATCATCTTCAAGGCAATGATAAAAGCCTGGGCGCAGACGAAAGGTATGATGGCAACATTCATGGCCAAGGTTTGTGAGGAGTGGCCCGGCCAGTCAGGCCATATTCACATCTCGATGTCCTCGGACGGTCAGAACGTGTTCTACGACAGTAACGCGTTTCGCAACGTCTCAAAGATCATGAGGCAATTTCTCGGCGGACAACTGAACTACATGAATGAGTTCTGTGTGCTCGCCGCGCCGAACTTCAATAGCTACAAGAGACTGGTCCCCGGTTACTGGGCGCCGGTCTGCCCAAGCTGGGGAATTGACAACCGCTCCTGCGCGGTTCGGGCCATTCCGGGGGAGCCGTCTGCACATCGCCTTGAGTACAGGCTGGCTGGTGCAGACATGAACCCATATCTCGCTCTCTCATGCGCCATCGGCTCGGGTGTGCTGGGCGTCGAGACAGATGCGGACTTGCCGGCTTCGATCGTCGGTGATGCAAGCACGGAGATGTGTCCTCGCTCCGGAAGGCTGCCTCAAAGCCTGTCAGAGGCGACATATCGGTTTGCACAGTCTCCGGCGGCCAATGATGTGTTCGGAGAAAGGTTTGTTGAAGCCTTTTCCTGCTCCCGGCGCTGGGAGTGGGAGGCCGTTCAACATCGGGTGACTGACTTTGAACGTCGGCGGTACTTCGAGATCATCTAGCTGTTCGTGTTCTTGGGTATCGCGGCCGTTGCGCCGCAGCTGATCAGGGCCAGGGCGTCCGTCCGGGACAGCCGCTCAAGTTCAGGCCTGGGCCCTTCCTTCCTTCGCCGTCTTCCTGGAGGCTGGCGACCATAACAATGTAGCCATTCATGTTGCGGCGCGTCAGCTGAACCTCCGGTCGCTGGGCGCGACCGGAGGTTGGCCCCAACAGGGCTTCGCGTCAGTGCCGCTTGCTGCTTATCGGCGGGCTGTTGGACGCAGGGTCGTCAACTGCCTCATTGTCGGACGCGTTGCCGCCGTCTGCATTCTTTGCGCCCTTGGTCGACTTCCTGCCCGCTTTTGCGCCAGCGGCCCTGAGCTTAGGCGAGGAGTCCTCATCATCGCTTATCCCGCTCTGTACGCTTGATCCTTGCGCGCCTTTGCGAGCCTTGGCATCTGCGGCAAGGCTTTGCGCAATGACTGGGTAAGCAAGGAAAGCCGCAAGGCCGCATGCGAGTACAGAGGTCTTCACCAATTTCATTCACGTCTCCTGGATCGATTTGCTTGACGGAGCGAGTTCGGCTCGACGCCGTGCCGCCCGCCTGCGCCGCTTGCATCGCGTTAGGCGTACGTGCAGCGCGGCTTCATCTAATCTCTCTTGTGTGGTCATCGTTTAGGAGACTTGGGGTAAATTCGCGTAGTTGTTGTCTTACCTGTGGCGATACAACGGTCCGTATCGTCGAACACTGCTCACGACCGGAGGGACGAGTCCAAGATCTGCGCTGCTGAATTCGCCCCGGTCGGGGAGATAGACGCGCGCGACTGGCGGCTTTGAAGTTCACACGCCTGGAGTCGTCTCAAGGCAGGCACCGCTTTTGTCGTCGAGCTTGTCAGCATCCTGTAAGATAAGCTCGGCAGTCTACCGCAATCCGAAAGCCGGCTTTGGCGTCCTCAACGGGAGACTAGGTATGGATTCTATCGAGCGAGCTTTGTCTACGCACGCTATGCCAACAATCATAGAGGATGAAGAAATCCAGCACCCGAGGACGGAAGCCTCTCCATCAGCTGATCCAACGGATTTTCGCCAGCAACCAGTCGCACTCAGAAGAGTCGGATCATCCAACGCGGGCGATAATTCCCTGGGCAGTATGTCGCAGGAGTTTCGCGCGGTGCTGGCCGCGATAGGGGAACGTCGCCCGGAGTCTCGCTTGAATCGTGCCTATCGTGAGTCTGCGTTGCGCGACGGTCCTCGCTTTGTGCGAAATCCGTCGCAGGGCCGCCCCACTGACGGCCTTGCGGGGATAGTCGACCGCAACGGCATTTTAGATAGCTCGGGCGGTATTGCCTCCGAGGCGGATATTAACGAATATCGGCAGTGGTGCCTTGCGCGGTTGGACGCCAATAGGCAGGGAGCTTCGGCGGAGCGGATGCCGCTTGCGTTGCCCGTCGATTCTCGCTTTGTGCGGCATGATAGCGCCCGTGAACCGACCACTCCGGGTCAGCAAGCCGCCTCGTCATTTCCCGTCGAGCCTGTGCGTCCTCAAGGGGCCCAGGAACTGCGGCGTCGACACGACACCGTCGACACTTTCGATAACTTCATCGAGAGCCGAGATGATACCAGCGACAGCGCGGGTTTCACTGCTTCAGAGGAGAACCTGCGTCGCCAGCGCGCCCTCCTCGAGTTGACTCGACCGGTGCCGCCCCGAGACAGAGTACACAGCGACGACTCAACGGTACGCGAAGTCGCCCACGTATTCGCGATTCAGCGCGGCCAACAAGCCGGGCCGTCTGTCGTGGGTCCGTTGCGCGGACTCGGCTTTCAGAATCAAGAAGCCGCCGGACCCTCGTCTTCCGCCGAGCCTTCACGCCATCACCAGCGACTGGATCGCGCAACAACAGGTCCTATAAATGACTCCGGGCATCTGGACTTCGGCCCTGTTGTCGGCCCGAACTGGGTCCATCGCGATCAACCGGCCCCTGCTTCCCTGATTCTTCAGTTGCATCAGCACGGCTTACTGCCGAGTTCGAACCAGCGACAGACGACCATCGAGATCAATAGTGTGGCCTATACAGTCGTGCGGGGGCCAGGAGGGTCACGGGACATTCGCCTTTTCCGTAATCGGTATGTTCCGCCGCCGCAATCTGGCATCGTCACGCCGTGAGCATCCATGGACCGTAGGTCCGGGGTTCATTGCCGTCTCCCTGCGGGAGCGGGCTGTCGGCTCACGCTGAAACCCCGGCTTGCGCCGGGTTTTCACCCTTCTGGCTTCCATCCCTGACGGTAGCTGCGGCGGCGCGGAATGTCCTGGACCTCGGCGGCCGAAGAAAAAGGAGAGGCAGAGTGGGGTGGCCTTGGCCATGACGGGTTGAAGGTCGGAGGAGAGTCTTCCGGCGCCCGTCATGGAGATTGCTGCCATGAATACGCAGATGGTTGATGCCGGCCGCATTGCGAGCGGCGGATACAGAGTGGATGTGAGTCGCGGCGAGCGCGTCGGTCGGGTGTCCTCGGAATGGTTTTCTCGCCCGGCGGATGAGCGTTACCTGTCCCTCGACGCACTGGCGCGCACGGTGCACGATCGCGCGAACCGCAGCCGGACACGCGTGGTCGAAAGCGCGCTCATCCATGTCAACGCAAGCCGTGCGGACCCTGAGCGGCTGGCCTTGATGTTGCCCGGCTCCGACACACCGGTTGCGCCGACGCATTGGAGCTTCGGTCAGCTCGCAAGCCAGGTTGGCGCTCCGGCCGCTTACCTGCGGCAGCTCCCCGCGTCACTCGCAGCCATCAACCTGCAATATGGCTTGAACGCCAATCGTCTCGAGCAGATCAAAACGCTCGAGACCGAGGATAGCCGTGTCGAGCTTCGCGCCGTCACCGGCCCCGACTATGGCCGAATCTACGACCACGAGCTGGTCGAGGCCGTACACCGCATTGCCGGCAATGGCACAGGCGATACAAGGTGGAAGGTGCCCGGTGTGCTCGACTGGTCGAGCGGCATCTACAATCCCCGTGTCGACATTTCCAAGGCCACGACGACCCTGTATGCATCAGACAGGGACGTTTTCCTCTTTCTGGTCGATGACCTGAATCCGATCGAAGCCGGTCGTCTTCGTGACGGCTCGCCCGACCTCTATTTCCGAGGTTTCTATTGTTGGAACTCGGAAGTCGGTGCGAAGACCCTCGGCATGGCGAGTTTCTATCTTCGTGCGGTTTGCCAGAATCGCAATCTGTGGGGCGTGGAAGATTTCGAGGAGATCACCATCCGCCATTCCAAATACGCAGCCGCACGCTTTGCTCACGAGGCAGCCCCGGCGCTGTCGAACTTCGCCAACTCCTCACCCATGCCTTTCATCAACGGCATCAAGGCCGCTCGCGAGCGGATCGTGGCACGCAGTGACGAGGATCGCACCGAGTTCTTGCGCCGCCGCGGCTTCTCCAAGGCCGAGACAGGCAAGGTGATAGACGCAGTGCTGGCGGAGGAGGGCCGCCCGCCTGAAAGCATCTTCGACTTCGTGCAGGGCATCACCGCCGTCGCGCGTGACAAGCCGCATCAAGATGTCCGCCTGGACATGGAGGCCAAGGCCAAGAAGTTGCTCGACCGGGCGGCGTAATGTCAGCCAGGCCGGAGATCCAGGTCTCCGGCCTGGTACGTCTACGCTTTCGATTCACAGGTGATGGGCGTTGCTTTCTCGTCGTCATGTCCATCGCGGCGGACAGGTCCTGGCGGTTTCGGATTCCCGCGGGATTGAGACCCGCGAGTAAGATTGCGACGACGACATCCGGAATATCTGGCTTTTCGCGCCAACACGATCGGCTGACTCATACAATTGCCGCCACGAACCGCCTTCGCGCGTTCGGCTTCGCGTCCACGCAAGCGTATTGGCTCAGGGGCCGTCAACATAACGGCCTCTGGTATCGCCGCCGGCCATTTTGAGTGTCATCCGATCCGGGATTTGAATGGCGCGACCTGGTTTTTCCGATAGCGCGGCAGCCGCCAACGAACGCCATTTGCCGCCGAAAGCCAGAGCGAGAGCCTGACAGGCTTGTCCGCAAACGGGTTGGAGGCCGAGAGAGAGGCTCCCGGCCGCCCGGTTCGGAGAAGCTGACATGGCAAGCGCCGTTTGGAAGATCAAGCCGTCGCCGTCGCGCGACATCCTCTTAAGCAAACTCGTCTTGAGCCGTTTCGTTGAGCGGGAGGGCGCGTGATGGTCTTCGATGTCTCAGAATTGGTACGCCGCCTCGCACGCGAGGCCGAGGGCGTATGTCGACACTATCTGTCCAATGGCAAGCGGGTGGGGCGATACTGGGTGGTTGGCGACGTCCGCAACACGCCAGGACGCTCGTTGTTCGTGCGGCTCCAGGAATCGACGAAGGGGCCCGCCGGAAAGTGGACCGATGCCGCCACCGGAGAACATGGGGACCTGCTCGACATCATCCGCGAAAGTATGGCTTTGCGAGATTTTCGCGAGGTGGCCGAGGAGGCAAGACGCTTTCTAACGCTACCTCGTTGCGAGCAGCAACCCGCCCCGAAAGCCGACAGTCCAGCAGCGCGAGCTGGATCGCAGCAAGCCGCCCGTCGCCTGTTTGCAATGTCCAGCCCCATCGACGGTACGGTGGTCGAAGCTTATTTGCGGCGTCGCGGAATGGTCAGTATCCACCATGGCGGCAGCTTGCGCTTCCATCCACGTTGCTATTATCGACCGGACGAGCATTTGCCGATGGAGACATGGCCAGCAATGATAGCCAGCGTCACAAATCTTGATGGCCGGATCTGCGGCGTGCATCGCACCTGGCTCGATCCGGACGGCTTTGATCGCATCCGGCTCGGCAAGGCTCCCATCGACACCCCACGGCGGGCCATGGGCGACCTGCTCGGTAACGCTGTTCGTTTCGGCCTGGTGGATGATGTGCTTGCTGCCGGCGAGGGCATCGAGACCATGCTGTCGCTGCGCTGCGTCCTGCCGACCTTGCCGATGGCTGCTGCGCTTTCGGCCAATCATCTCTCAGCCATGTTGCTGCCGGCTGGCTTGCGTCGGCTCTATATCGCCCGTGACGCTGATGCCGCCGGAGACGCCGTACGGGCCATCCTTACCCGGCGCGCGCGGAGGAGGCCGGCGTCGAAGCGATCTCGCTGTCGCCTCGGCTCGGCGACTTCAATGAAGATCTGCAAATCTTCGGCCTTGAGGCTCTCCGGGCAGCGTTGCGGCTTCAACTTGTTCCTGACGATGCCGCCCGCTTCCTGCGCTCGTCCACGATCGAGGCCGGGTAGTCGCGGTAATTCGACCGATGGCGAAAGATCGGTCATAGCCGAACTCAATTGGCGGAGAGGACGCGACCTTCGGCCTTCTAGTGGGCGATCGGACGGCGAGCGGCCCGGGCCGGCAATGGCTGCGTCCGGCTATTTTCCGCCGCGCGCAGGCAATGAGAAGACATGATCGCGACTTGGCGAGCGCGCTTTGCATCGCGAAGCAAAATAGCCGGTCTTCGCCATCCTCCGCTGCCGCTTCGGCCCTGCGCTACCGCCCGCGCCCTGCGGGCCTGGGCGGACAAGCCGCTCCGGGTTCTGGCCCGCTCCGCCCGCCGTCTGAGTGATCGCCACGAAGGCCGCGATGGGCGCGGCCGCTCCGCCAAAAGGATCTCTTGCGATGACCGACCACGACGACATCGAATCGACGCACGCCCCGTCTCCGACCGAACACGTCCTCACCGAATTGCAGCTCTTCGGCTATCGCCCCTTCGACGATCAGCCAGATCCAAGACCTCTCCCCGAGAGCCAGATGATCGCCGCTACCATCGTCGATATGTTCGACGCCATGGTTGCCGCGCTAAGCAATACACGGCTCGAACCGGATCTCAGCGAACTCCTCTGGTCAACCGTCAATCTGTTCCATCGGGCCGTCGATCGCATCGAACGCCAGCTCGACGACAATGAACAAGCGCAGCACAAGAGCCAGCGGGAGCAGAATGGGTCAGAGGTGCGATCGGTTGAGCTCGAGCGCCTCACGGCGGAGGGCATCACCTTGATCGAGCGCCGAAATTGCCTGGAACTCTTCCGCGACCAGGCGATGGAGCAATTTGAGGTTCACACCGGCTCGTCCTGGCGTCCTCGGTCGGGCTCGCTGGTGAGCCACCGCACGCTCACGGCAGCCATGATCGACTCCCGGGACTTCATCGTTGCCAAGCGCCGTTCCCAGACCGAGGTCATGTTGCCGGCAGGACCAAAGATCGCACTCACCGGCGGGCTCGACTTCAACGACCACCACCTCATCTGGGATCGCCTCGACAAGGTCCACGCCAAGCATCCTGACATGGTCCTCCTCCATGGCGGCTCACCCAAGGGGGCCGAACTGATCGCTTCCAAATGGGCGACGACCCGCAAGGTGCCCCAGATCGCCTTCAAGCCCGACTGGACGAAGCACGCCAAGGCGGCACCCTTCAAGCGCAATGATGCCATGCTCGAGCTCTTGCCGATCGGCGTCATGCATTTTCCGGGTTCGGGAATCCAGGACAACCTCGCCGACAAGGCGAGGCGTTTCGGCATCCCCGTCTGGAAATTCGGCGGCGCATGAGCGCCGTCTGTTTCAAACCATCGAGCGGAGCTGGACGCCTGGCACCCCGGCGCGTCCAGCCTTGTATCCGAAATTGCGGCTTGCGATGGTGGTGCAAGACGCGATCGTCACCCATCCGGATGAAGCCGCCACCATGCTCGCGCCTGGTCTTGTTGTTACCACATCATGCATTGGCTTGTTCTGCCGGGCGGTCAGTGGCGGCATGGCCCTCTTCGTCGCACCTGGTGCTCCCGCTTGCAGCAGATCGGGCTGCTGACGCGTTTTGCGTTGGCGGCGCGACATGGACGCAGGTGACTGTTCCTGCTTGCGAAGACCCGCCTGCTGGAGCCGCCTGAACTGGTGGAGCAACAGTCTCAACCCATTCTCATGGCCGCCACGTGCGAAGGATGATCCCTCGTCACCTTCCTCATCGAAAAGGTTGCGCGGGATCGTCGTATTGAACGGGGGGCAAGTGACTGGAGCGAGAGATATCGCGACCCTCTTCGGAACGCTTCGACCAGGCTGCGCCGATCTCGGTCCGGCCCACCTCGTCGTTTGGCACGTTGATTCGTTCTCGATTGTTCTCTCATGACGACACCGCCCTTTGCGGCAGGTTGCTTCTCTTTGTTCGCCGAGTCGTTCCAACCTCTTGTGCAGCCCAACCGAGATTTGCCAAGTCGTCTCCCGAGCTTGCGATCCAGCCCGCGGACGCACGTGGCCTCTTGGATGGCTTGATCTGGCCGAAGACCGGCTCCGCCTCGATCGTCTGAGCCGCAACGCCGTTGATGCGACTTTCTTCCCCTGGGCTTCGCCCATTCCTCGCGAGGCAAGAAAGTCGCCACAACGGCGTCCTCCGCTGCGCTCCGGCCCGCAAGGGGTGCGTCGCCGATCGTCCTCGGCCTTTAGATCGCCATCGAGGCCGCGGTGGTCGCGGGCTCGAAACACAACAGGAGAAGTGACATGGCTAACATCGGTACTTTCAAGAAGGTGGGCAACGATTTTCAGGGCGAGATTGTCACCCTGAGCCTGCAAGCCAAGGGCGTTCGTATCGTCGCCGAGACCAACCGCTCCAACGACAACGCTCCGAGCCACCGCATCTACGTGGGCCGGGCCGAGATCGGGGCCGGCTGGTCCAAGCGCTCCAACGAGGGGCGCGACTATCTGAGCCTCAAGCTCGACGATCCGAGCTTCACCGCTCCGATCTTCGCCAACCTCTTCGCCGACGAGGAAGGTGAGGGTTTCAGCCTGATCTGGTCCCGTCCGACCCGTCGCAACGGCGACTGACCCGATCCACGATGCCTCGCCCGGCTGGTCCGGGCGGGGCATTACCTTGCGCAGGAGGCGGCCGCGATCTTGCGGCAGCGTCGCAGCACGACGACGCGAGCTTCGCCGGACGGACGCACCGATCCCCTCAAGGAGCTCTAGTCGCAAGCCACCGAGGGCGCGTCGTCGTGCTTGAGGTGTCGCTTTCGGACATTATAACTCACCAGCCAGATGACGCCGACCGCGATCGGCACGAAGGCTGCGGTCAGGAACGAGGGCTCTACTCGCAGTCCGACATCATGCGCGCCCTTGGCAAGATAGCTAAACAGGCTGACCACATAGTACCCTATCGCCCCGACCGACAATCCTTCGACCGTGCACTGCAGCCGAAGTTGCTGTCTCGCGCGCTCGTTGATGGCCTGCAACAGGTCACGATTCTGTCGTTCGATTTCGACGTCGACCCGAGTTCGCAACAGATCGGCGGCACGCGCGAGCTTGACCGAGAGAGTCGCCTGACGATCCTCCACGGTCGCGCAGGTTCGCATCGCCGGGGCCATGCGGCGCGCCAGAAACGACGACCAGGTTGGATAGCCCGAGACATCGGTGCCTTCAATGATGGACAGTCGCGATTGGACCAGCTCGTTATAGGCCCTGCTGGCGCCGAAGCGAAACAGGCTGCCGGTCGCGCCTCTTTCGAAGGATGCGGCCAGCGCTGTCAGCTCGGCAAGCAGATGGTTGTTGAACTGCAGCCCTTCACCGCTTTGCATTTTCTCGAGTGCCTCAACAAGACGGCGGTCGATACGATCAACAGATGGTGCAAGCTCAAGGGCCGCCGACAGGCCAAGAAGCGCCAATGGACGGTAGGTCTCGATTTCCAGGAGTCGTTGCACCAGCGCTCCGAGATCGTGCGACGTCAACCCGAGGTCGCAGACTAGGATTTTCGTGAAGCCTTTTTCGTCTACGCGGAAGTCTGAGGCCGCTACGCCTGCGCCGCTCTTTGTGGCAACCATGGCCAGGCTGTTCTTGTCAAAAATCTGTTCGGCCCGTCTGGTCGGCGAGGCGTCCTGCTCGACCTCTAGCCTGATCGCGACCAGCAACTGCCCGGTCTGACGCAACGCGCGGATCAGCGATCGGACGGTACCATCAACCTTGTCAAATCGGTCTGCGGCAGAACAATTTGCGTTGGTCCAGATCCAGGTGAATGTTGTGAATTCCGAATGCTGCTCCCATCGTAGCGTAGCGGGCCCGATGACAATCTGATGAAGTTTCGCCGACTGCTCAGGCGGCGCAAGATTACGCTCGAGGCAAAAATCGATAAAACGGCAGCGATCGCTTGAGGCCGCCTCGCCCTGTGCAAGAAAAGCGAAGTGGATCACGCTGAAGGGCGAAACCAGGCGCGTAAAAGGGCGCGCGTGCACTTCGCCGAGCACAGCGTCGCGTTGCGGATGTGGCGTGAAGGTTCGCAGGTCCAGTTCATCGATCATGTATTGACGCCTTGCTTCAGGGTGAGCAGGCAACCGTCAGCCTTGACGCGGGAGGCAATGGCGGTGCCGGGAAACCGTTGCGCACGGCCAGGTTGCTGATCAAGCCATGTCGACGATCATTACCGAAGCCGCCTCGAACTCGGGAAAGAGGTCTTGCGGGAGGAGGGGTAGGCCAGGCAGATTGACATGGAGCAGCCTCATCCAGCTTTCGAATGACGCCATCAACGGCATCTGCCGCGTACGGTCCGGTGTCTATGGCGAAATGCCCGCGTCGCGGCTCAATAAGTGTAGCGGTGCGCCAGCAAGCCGTTCCGCGGCCTTGACGATGGCCCGCCGCACCGTCCGACGAATGCTTGGAGTTACGCGGACAGGGTTGTCTGTCTCCGAATCCCACCGACATCGCCCGCCACCGAAGGGGTGCCGCATGCAAGTGAAGATACGCCGACCCTCTTCTGAAAGCAGTTGTCCGGTCGCATGACCGATGCCGTGCGAGGTCGTGGCAAGCAGGAACGTCTTGCGTTCTCCCGGCGTGGTGCGGACAAACGACCTCGGGTGCGGCAACCGCATTGTCGATTGACGGATCGAGGCCCAAACGCGACTCCCATCTTGTTGCCGTCGTCAAACTTCCTGGCGCAGAGAGCCGGTGCAGGATTTGGGCCAGCACTATAGAAGGGGCGCTCCCGCGTCGTTTTTACGCAATGTGGCTTTCGAAGACAGTCGCGGGCGGGTTTCAGACATGAAGCGCGCTTGTATTCCGACAGAATGCGCACGTGGCACAGGCCGCAGGGAATTGCGTGTTTTCGGCAAGGTGATCGCTCGCCCGGCCGCTGCCATTGAGCGGCCACGCTCTGGCTGGATTTGTCGATGCCGAGCCCTGCGAGTGACCGCGCCCGGACCCGCGGGGCAAGGTGCTCGGTGATGGGCTGATAACGTCACATCGCGTGAGGTTGACTGGATCACGCAGCTGGAGCTCTCGCCGTCCTCGTCATTGATACGTCACTCAGAGCAGCCCAAGCGTCGCGGCTTGACCGATTGCCGCAGGAGATAGATACGCGGCGACCGTTGTGAGCGATCAACCAAATAGCAGCGGATCACAGATACGGCCGGCGACTATTGTGAGCCCGAGCGTAGGGCCGAGGCGTTGATCGCGGAATCGGAAATCTGCGCCTGGCAGCACAAAGAGCCAATCACCACTGAATTCGTTGGCCTGCTTCTCGGCGGGACTCGGCCTCGTCACGTTGTCCTTGATGCCAGCTCTGTTCGGATCGAGCGCACGAAACGGCCTCTTCGATGGATGGATCTGCCCGAAGGACGGCTGCGCCTCGACCGCCTATGGCGCAACAGCGGCGTCATAACTTTCTTCCCCTGCCGGCTGCGCCGTCATTCCTCGCGCGAGCCAAGAAAGTTGCTCCTTTGCTGTCAGGCCCCTTCGGGGTGCGCCGTCGATCGCCTCCGGCCTGTCGATCACCATCGAGACCGCAAGGTGCGGGCTCGGAAAACTTCAGATCAAGGAGAACTACCATGGCGACCATCGGCACCTTCAAGAAGACCGGCAACGACGAGTTCACTGGCGAGATCGTCACCCTCTCGCTCCAGGCCAGGAGCATCCGGATCGTCCCCGAAACCAACCGCTCCGGCGAGAATGCACCGAGCCACCGGGTCTATGTCGGCCGAGTTGAGATCGGCGCAGCCTGGTCGAAGCGTTCCGAAGAGGGCCGCGATTACCTATCGCTCAAGCTGGACGACCCCTCGTTCAATGCACCGATCTACGCGAACTTGTTCGACGACGAAGGCGGCGAAGGCTACACGCTTCTCTGGTCGCGGCCGCGCAAGAACCGCGAGTAACTTAGCCGAGTGCTGGCGCCCCGCTGATCCGCGGGGCGCTTCGCGGCGGCCTGAGAGGCCCTGCGATCTGCTTGGCGCCGGCGGTCGCGCCGACGTGGCGGGCGCTCAGCCGGGTTTGCCGGCGCCATTGTCGCCGTCAATGACGATCAGGCCCGTTTTCCCGAACCAGAGGCGCTCACGCGGCGCCAGCGTGTTGACATGAGACAGGCTGCGAGGGCGCCCAGCCGAGGGATGACGTGGCCGGCTGCAGGGTCCCTGACACGGCTCGCCTCGAGCGAGGCGGTCGCCGCATCGCCCTTGCAGATCGCGACCAGCGCTTGATGTCGGCTGCCTCGAGCTTTGTCGGCCGCCGGTGATCTGACCACTGTCGCTGGCTTGAAGCTGTGAAGGAACGTTCTCGTCACAGCGCCAGCGACCGTTTTAGATCATCGTGCTCGAAGGCGCTGGCCATGCGGTTGATTTCGGCCGGGCGGGCGCCGACCCCCTTGGCGGCTTCGCGCCAGGTTGCCGTCACGCTCGCGACTTCTTTGATAATTGCGCGGGCCTGCGGCAGCGTGAGTGCGAAGAACTCCGATGCGGCCTCCAGCAGATCGAGCGAGCAGGTGCCCTCGTCCAGATCGATGTTCGTCGACAACACGCGGGCCTTGAGATCAGTTGGAACGGGATTGAGGTCGTATGCCGGCGAGAGAGACCATCCTGCCTTTCCCAGCCACAGGAAACCGTGGTTGCGGAGGTGATCGTCGACATTGGAGATCAGCACGTTGAAGACGACACGCCGATAAAGGGCATGGGCATCCGTTTTCCCTTGTGCGCCGTGTTGAGCAAGGGCATCGACGATCTCCGGATAGCTGCCGCGCTCTCCGTCTTTGGCGCCCATCATCGCCATCGCCGACAGGAACGGGATGCGGATCGTACCGTCACGATCGAAGCGCCGCGACAGCATGACCGGCTTGCCGCCGACGTCGATCAGCTCGTGCTGCGGAGTGGCGATACCTGCCTGGCCAGCGAGCCGCAGCGCGATCTCTTCCCAGGTCTCCATGCTATAGTCGTCGGTCTCCTTCGGGAATTTGGCGATCGAGAGGCGACCATGCTGGTCAATGACTGAGGCCTTCGGACGCCCGCCGCCGAGCGAAGAGCCGGGGGCAAAGATGAGTTGGAGTTCCTCATCTGTTTCTTCATCCCGGAGAATCCGCTCGGTGATTTGGAGCAACCGGCCGAGTTCGATCAGGGCAGGAACGCCGGCCCGGGTCGGCGCCTGGAAAACACCGTCGCCAACCCAGCGGAAACGGAGCGCGCCCAGCCGGCTCTCGTCGGCGACGCCTAGCAGGTAGTCGCTTTCCGCGAGGGTGCGGACGGCACGGCCCTCGTGTTCGGCGAGGCGGCGCTCGGCGCGCTGCATGAGACGGCGGCCCCAGGTGTCCGGCGCCGAGTCGCCAATGGAGCCAAAGATGGCTAGTCGGGCAGGAGGAGCGAATGCGCCGCGTGTCAGCGCAAGTGCCGGCTCCAGCGAGAAGCGATCCGGATCCTCAAGCCATGCAGCGTCGTACTCGAAGAGGATGGTCTCCGCGCCTCTGACGCGATTGCTCCTCGCCAACCCTATCGGGCGCGTGCGGCTGTCCAGATCGATGTGCACCTCGAAGTCAGCCATCGTGGGATGGTCCGGTTGGCCGCTTGAGGTGGACGTGCTTGGGAAGGTGCGCGCTGGCGAGGGCCTGGCCGACGCTGTCGTTGCTGATGTCGGCGACCTGACCCAGGCCGTCGAGCAGGCCGAGCGCCTGCAGCACGCCAGCGTAGATGCCGATGCTGACGCTGGTATCACCAGCTTCGACCCTTTGCAGGGTCGACCGGGACGTGAAGGCGCGCTCGGCCACGACCGCCATCGGCAGCCGTCGGCGTCGACGGGCGTCATGGATGTCCGCCCCAAGCTTGCGCAGCGCGCGCCGTACCGCAGCGGGAGGATTGTGTGGAGTAGGCATTGTTGACGTCTTCATGCTTCATATTCAAGGAATATGTAGCACGAAGGTCACAATTTTCCTAGATGAGCCGAATGATCGAAGGTTCGATTTTACCTCATTCGCGGGTGTCGGCCTTGAGTTCCGACCGCGGCCCCCCTCCCTCTGGCTTTCACATCGGCGGACTGGCTGCAATTTCTGTCAATCTGACTGAGCCATCTGCTTCCATAAGGATTCGATCGATTGGCAAGCCGGTGCCAGGGCACGGCCTCGATCCGAGCGGATCATTCAAGAGATAGCAGCTGAGTGTGGCCGCACGTCGCGTCTCACTCTTGCTTCCGAGCATGACCGTGCCACGGTCCTGCGGAAATATTGCTCGATCATCTCAGGTCGCGCGCCGCGGAATACTGCTACGTCGGCGTCACGAGGAATTGCGATTGTAGAAGCGTGTACCGGCGTCGAGGCCCACTTCGCCGGCATGACATCTCAGACGGCCGACGCTCCCATAGCGGCAGCTCGCCCTCTGCAACGTGCTGCTGTTATCCGAGCGCTCGCCGCTCATTGCTGCGATGAGCGTCTATCGAATCATCGCCGGAGCGCTGCTCGGCAAAAACGCATCCCGGCCGCGCAAGACACGGTTCCTCGCAATCGGACCATCCGAGGAGCTGAGCCTCGCCCTGATAATCGCCGGCTATTGCAAGGCTTCTGAGGCGAGCGCCTTCGATGGGGGTGTCGAAAATCACCGCATCATCTTCGGCATCCCCCTAAGCACCTCTACTCCGCGATCGTGGCAGTCGACGCGCGGCGAACCTCGTACGCGCTCCAAAGGAGGACGGAGCTATTCAAATGTCCGATCCGAACACGGATAAGCCGCGTTACTTACGCACGTCCGAAGCCGCGCGCTTCTTGAGTTTGTCCGGCCGCACGTTGGAGAAACACCGAACCTACGGAACCGGTCCCGAGTATCACAAGATTGGCGGACGCGTGGTCTATTCAGTAGCTGACCTGACAGCATGGGCCAAACTCGGCAAGAAGAAGTCGACCTCGGATCCTGGTGTCGGCACCGTACTGCCCGCAAAACGGCGTGCGCCAATTCCCTATGCGGGTAAAGAGCGGCGCTAGGCCATGTCCGTTAGCAAATCCTCAGCGCACCGCCGCCGGTGTCGCTGCGCACTTCAGACCCCTTTTCCCGGCGAGCTACGGGCTCCCGAGACGCGGCTTGAAATTGTCGGGAATGCTGGTCAGGATCGTGATGGCCGCCTTTTGCGGCATCGCCCGCGTCAGTTCGTCGCCGCATTTGGTGATGCTTCCGATGCGACCGGTTTGCCCGGATTGATGGCGCCGTGGCGCCAATCCGAAATGGGCCTGGACATTGGTCGACTTTCTAGATCGTCTCGGATCCAGCGACACGTCGAACCCCGCGTGCAAGTCCATCGTTCGACTTCGTCGCCGACGGCTGGAATGCGCGGTGCGCTCCAGCCGCGAATCGTTGCGCGGCATCGTCGCCGTAGCGCAGCATGCAAGGAGGCACAGCTCAGTACTGCTGCTAGCCATAAATACTTGGGCTTCTTTCTGGCGGACCAGGCCTCAACTTTCATGGGAACTGACTGGCAACGTCAGGCCGCCAGGTCTGCTCACCCTCAGAAGAGACACACGCGGTTCGCTCAGCCCAAAGCATATCGTTCCCGATTCGAGCGTCAGGGAGCGGCGGCATGAACGATCTCACGGAAGTGGAAGTTTTGTGGCTCGAGAAGCGTATCGAAAACCGCATTCGGTTCGGTCGTATTGTCAAGGAACGAAAGCTTGATCGTCACCGGCGTGTCCTATCATTTGCACCGGGTAGCATCTTTGCCTTCGTCCGTTGGACATCCAACGACTTTGGCACGATCATGTCGCGGATTGACATCTTGCGCGCTGTCGCACCGGGACAGCGCTGCTCGACCGTACCGTATGTGAGGCCCGGCGGAGAGATCGTGCTGCGGCTCTCTGGCTGGCCGAAGGTCGAGCGAGTGTTGCAGATGGTTGATGCCGTCGAGGCGCTTGGAATCGATCCGGCTGACGTCGCTCCCGATCATTGGCATCATGTTCATAACCGTCTGTCCGTCAACGAAAACCCGCGTCCATACACGAAAACACGCCACCAGGCCTGGCTCCATCGTCGCAGAGTGATGCGATGACGAGCCGCCTGATGACGCTGACCACGATGCTTGCGGTCGCTGCCGCGCTCATCGCGACGATCGTCCTGGAGCCACTTCCACTCTATATTTGGAATGCATCAGCAAGCGTGCCAATCGGTCTTTACAGCTTACGACCGACGAAGCGCTTCCATGTCACCGAGCTGGTCGCCGTTCAGCCGCCGGAGCCGCTTGCGACCCTCCTCGATTTGAACGGCTATCTGCCGGTCGGCGTCCCCATGCTTAAGCGGATCTTGGCATTGCCCGGGCAGACGGTCTGCAGAAGCGGACGGACGATTTTGGTGGATGATGTTGCGGTGGGCGAGGCGAAGGATCGCGACGGACGCGGCCGGCCGCTGCCCAAATGGCAGGGCTGCCGCGTCGTCGGCGACGGCGAGCTCTTTCTCATGAATTGGCAGTCGGACGACTCCATGGACGGCCGATATTTTGGATTTCTTCCGGCGTCGGCGGTGATCGGCGGTGCGCTCCCGGTCTGGACCTGGGAGGAGTAACCGTGCGTGTTCTACGTGTTCATCCCGCCATTCCTCGGTTAAATTGGTTGCGGGACCGTTCCTCCGTCCCAGCCAACGCTGGCAAGCCTCACGCGCCCAGCGGTGGTCCAAATGATCGGCGCGAAGCGGCTTTACGCTGCACGGGCGCGAGCACGACGGCAGGCTTGGCTCGGTCAGGTGTACCTGTTTGGGTGGTCGTGTCGCTGCTGCTTGCTCTGACCGCATCTGACACGACCGCTCTGGCCCAAAACGGGTCCGCTGCGCTCCCAGCGATCTGTCGAACCACCCACACGCTTTCGGCCTTCATCGAAGAAGCCTCACAACGCTTTGCGATCCCGGCCCGGTGGATATGCTCGGTTTTGAGCATCGAAACTGCTGGAGACATGCACGCCAAGTCGCCCAAGGGCGCAATGGGACTGATGCAGGTCATGCCGTCAACTTGGGCGGAACTGCGCCAACGCTATGATCTAGGGAACGATCCGTACGATCCGCGTGACAACATTCTGGCCGGCACGGCGTATCTCCGTGAATTGCTCGACCGCTACGGTTCGCGTGGTGCCTTTGCTGCGTACAACGCGGGACCAACTCGCTACGAAGAACATCTCGCGGGAGCAGCTTTACCTGACGAGACGCGAGCATATGTGGCAAAGCTTGCAAATTTGCTTGGCATCCAACCGCCACCGTCGTGTACCGCGAGCTGGAGGTCATCAGCAGCCGCGACGCTGTTCGTTGAGCGAACTGACCAGATGGAAGCGCGAAGTAGGCCGACAGCGCTCATGCTCTCGCGCTACGCAACGATCGCAATCTCGCCGCGCGATGTTACGCAGATGGCCCCCAGGCGTACTGGCGTTTTTGTAGCTCGATCGGACGCGAGGGCATTACGATGACCACAATGGCTCGCTTCAGCAAGCAATCGGTGGAGGAGCGAGAGCAATGGGCAGGCACGACATGTGCGTCCGGGGGCTGCACATGACGTCATGTCTTGACGAGACTAGCGGCCTCGGCCGGCAATGCGTCGACTCGGCGAACTCCTACTCTGTGCGGGGCCCTGCCATGGCAGCTACCGCCTTCGCAATCACTGCTTCGGCGCGCTCTATCGCGGCGCGGCATTCCTCGCTCTTCCAAGTATCAACCGAATGGCGGTCATCGTACGACTCGTTCGTGGTGTCTTGCGCGCGTGAGACCAACTCGCGAAGTACCGCAACGGCTTCGGAGAGCAGCTTGTCGACAATGCGGAATAAGACCGACCGGAATGACGCGCGCGGCATCGGGCGGATGATGCGGTCGGACTGGTATCGCGCCGTTCATGTCAAGAACATCGACATGCAGAAGATGTGCACGCTGCTGACCAGCCAAAGGCTGCTCAAGCGCAAACTAAGCGACCTCGAGAACCACATTCGTGGTGCGCTGCGGGCCTATGCTTTGCTCGTTGGAGCGATTGCCCGTGGCGCCTTTGAGGCGCGCGTCCGCGAGCTGATCGAGCGCACCGATCCGATCTTCGTAATCACCATCGAGGCCATGTTGGATGTGCGTCGCGCCATCCTAGAGGGGTACGATTGGCTGCACTGTGTGCTGCTCCAGGTCGTCCAGCGTGATGATGTGTGGCGGGGCGCCTGATGACGGTTCCCGGCGTCGGTCCCGTTGCTGCCCTGTCGTACAAGGTCGGCGTCGATGATCCTTGGCGCTTTGCCAGATCGCGAACGGCAGGTGAGCATTTTGGTTTGGCGCCGAGGCGGCAACAGTCCGGCACGTCGATCGATTACGAAGGGCGCATCAGCAAACTGGGTGACGTCGCAGTGCGCGAGCCGGCCGCAAGCCTGCTGCTGCGGGTCAGGACATGGTCGGCACCGCGAGCGTGGGGCCTGCGGATCGCCAAACGGTCGAGCATGCTGTGCGCGATCACCGCCGTCGCGCGCAAGCTCCGCAAGCATTCTGCACCGAATGTGGGGCAGCGAGACCGATTTCCACGTTGGTTTTGGCGCCAAAGTCACGCAGCGGCTGCGGTTGAAACCTGCACGGTAGCCGCGGTGCGGGCGACGACGGATTAGCGCTGGGTTTGCGCCCGGCATGTTGAGGGAGGAACGAAATTAGAGATCCGCGTGCGGTGAGCGTCCCCTGGCGGGTGCGCGAAACGGGGAATGTCCGCTATCTCTTGCCTGCTGCCGCCCTTCGAGGGCGAGAGCGCCGGACTGCTTGGACAGCCCTGTTTACGAATCTGATGAAGAGCATGCGACGGCCTAGTGCTGAACGCGAAGGAACGCATGGACCCCGCCTGGTGAATGCAACCGCAAGCGCGGTGTGGTGACGTTTGTGCGTTGTCGATGCAGGGAGTCCGTCATGGTTGAAGTGCGACGAGTCGAAAAAAGGCGTAGGAATGAGTTGACTTTGAACGCCCGATTAGGAAGGCGAGATAAAAGGGGCTCACCGGTCGAACCACAAGCCATTGACATGGCTTGGGTTCCGGCGTGCCAGTCGGTCGGGGTGCGTGCCGCGCCTAAGACTTTCCCCAGAACATTCAAACATGTTTTCGGCACTCTAGGTCTCGCTGCGTTCTTCGAGGCCCGGTCATGACCGCAGGCGATAGCGACCTGCGAATTCGGCCTGGGCGCATCCGCAGTACACGCGCGCCGAAGCCCAAGAGCTTCATCAACCAGGTGCTGCGGGCGGCGAAGAAAGCCGGACATACCTCGGGTCAGACCGTCGCCGGCAGGCGTTCGGCGGCTCATGGGCGCTCGACGTTTGGCCGTGGACGCTTCGCCTTTAGCCGCGCAAGATTGTTCAGCTCGACGCGGCGCGTTGTGCTGAAAGCGCGCGTGGTCCGGCACAAAGGGCGAGCTTTCCGCTCAGCACCACTGACCGCCCACCTCTCGTATCTGAAGCGCGACGGCGTGACCCGGAGTGGTGAGCGGGCCGAGATGTTTGATGCCGGCAGCAACCGTGCTGATGGCCTGGCTTTCGCAGAACGGTGCAAGGACGACCGGCATCATTTCAGGTTCATCGTCTCTCCCGAGGACGCCGGCGAGATGACCGACCTGAAGGCCTTCACCCGGGATCTCGCCAAGCAGATGGAGACCGATCTCGGCACGCGGCTCGATTGGGTTGCTGTCGATCATTGGAACACCGACAACCCTCACGTCCACCTTCTCGTTCGGGGAGTAGATGTGGAGGGGGCGGATCTCGTGATCTCCCGCGACTACATCAGCCAAGGCCTGCGCTCCCGCGCCGAGGAACTGGTCGCCTTCGAATTGGGTCCAAAACCGGAGCACGAAATCCGCAATTCGCTGGAAAGGGAAGTCACGGCGGAACGATGGACGCGGCTCGATCGGGAGATCCGGCTGGCGGCCGACGAGACCGGCACTATCGACCTTCGCCCAGAGAATCCCGGCAGGTCCGATCCCGAGATCCGGCGCCTGATGGTCGGTCGCCTTCAGCACCTGGAGAAGATGGGGCTCGCCGCATCCGCCGCACCAGGGGAATGGATGGTAGGCCTCGAGGCCGAGCGGAGCTTGCGCGACCTCGGCATGCGTGGCGACATCATCAAGACCATGCACCGCGCCTTTACCGAGCGTGGGGAAGCGCGCGGCGTTGCCGACTTCGTCATCGAGGGTGGACAGCCGATGTCCCAGATTATCGGACGACTGATCGACCGTGGATTGCATGACGAACTGACCGGCGAGGCCTACGCCCTGATCGACGGAACAGATGGACGCGCTCACCACGTGCGCTTCCGAGGACTCGAAGCTTTCGACCACGCACCGCCGATCGGCGGCATCGTTGAGGTCAGACGCTTCGGTCAAGCCGGCGATCGGTGGCCGACCATAGTGCTGGCGATCCGTTCCGATCTCGATCTTGGTAGCCAGATCACGGCACGAGGGGCAACCTGGCTCGACCACCGGCTGGTTGAACGCGACCCCATGCCGCTCGCCATGGGCGGTTTCGGCCGCGAGACCGGCGACGCCATGGAAGCCCGTACCGAGCATCTGGTTCAGGAGGGCCTGGCGCGGCGGCAGGGCCAACGCGTCATCCTGCAGCGCGACCTCCTGAACACGTTGCGCTGGCGCGAGCTGGACGAAGTGGCAGCAAAGGTTTCGGCCGACACTCGCCTGCCTCACGTGAACGCTGCCTCCGGGGAGCATGTGGCGGGCACGTATCGCCAGCGGCTGACGCTCGCCTCGGGACGCTTCGCCATGATCGATAATGGGCTCGGCTTCCAACTCGTGCCCTGGTCGCGCGAACTCGAAAGGAGACTCGGCCAACACGTCACCGGTGTCGTGAAGGACGGCGGTGGCATCGAATGGGGCTTTGGTCGGAAGCGCGACCTCGGTCTCTAGCAATCTCACCAATCCAGTTGCGGAAGGGTCGTCGGGATGTCCGGAACCAAAATCCTTTGGGGGCAGGTGATCGTGGTCGGTCTGATCGTCTTGCTGGCCATATGGGGAGCAACCGAGTGGACGGCTTGGCGACTTGCCTGGCAACCGGAGCTTGGGCGACCCTGGTTCGAGCTGTTGGGCTTCAAGATCTACTACCCGCCGATCTTCTTCTGGTGGTGGTTCGTCTATGACGCCTACGCGCCACAGGTTTTTGTCGAGGGAGCCTTCATCGCAGCGTCAGGGACCTTCGTGTCGATCGCGGTGGCGATCGGCATGTCGGTGTGGCGCGCGCGTGAAGCCAAGAATGTCGAGACCTATGGTTCGGCGCGCTGGGCTGATCCGGAAGAGGTTCGAGCGGCCGGACTTCTCGGTCCGGATGGTGTGGTGCTCGGTAAACTCGACCGCGATTACCTCCGGCATGACGGACCAGAGCACGTCTTGTGTTTTGCGCCCACCCGGTCTGGCAAAGGCGTCGGTCTTGTCGTCCCATCCCTGCTGGCTTGGCCCGGCTCGGCCATCGTTCACGACATCAAGGGGGAGAACTGGCAACTGACCGCGGGCTTTCGCTCGCAGCATGGCCGCGTCCTGTTGTTCGACCCGACCAACCCAAAGTCCTCAGCCTACAATCCGCTGCTCGAGGTCCGGCGCGGGGAATGGGAGGTTCGCGACATCCAGAATGTCGCCGACGTCCTGGTCGACCCGGAAGGCTCGCTCGACAAGCGGAACCATTGGGAGAAGACCAGTCATTCGCTCCTGGTCGGCGCCATCCTCCATGTCCTCTATGCCGAGTCGGACAAGACCTTGGCTGGCGTTGCCGCCTTCCTGTCCGACCCGAAGCGGCCGATCGAGGCGACTCTGAGGGCGATGATGACCACGCCGCACCTCGGCGAGCAAGGTGCTCATCCGGTCGTCGCCTCGACCGCGCGCGAACTCCTCAACAAATCCGAGAACGAACGTTCCGGCGTTCTGTCCACCGCAATGTCGTTTCTCGGGCTCTACCGCGACCCCGTGGTGGCCCACGTGACCTGCCGGTGCGACTGGCGGATCGTCGATCTGATCTCAGATTGCGGCCCAACGACGCTCTACCTCGTGGTGCCGCCCTCCGATATCTCGCGGACCAAGCCACTGATCCGCCTGGTGCTGAACCAGATCGGTCGGCGCCTGACCGAGGATTTGCACGCCCGTGACCGGCGGCATCGAGTTCTGATGATGCTCGACGAGTTCCCGGCGCTGGGTCGGCTTGATTTCTTCGAGTCCGCGCTTGCCTTCATGGCGGGGTACGGCATCAAGAGTTTCTTGATCGCGCAGTCGCTCAATCAGATCGAGAAGGCCTATGGGCCGAACAACGCGATTCTCGACAATTGCCACGTCCGCGTCAGCTTCGCGACCAACGACGAGCGGACCGCCAAGCGTGTGTCCGACGCGCTCGGTACCGCGACCGAGATGAGGGCCATGAAAAACTATGCCGGTCATAGGTTGAACCCCTGGCTGGGGCACCTGATGGTCTCGCGCCAGGAGACGGCGAGGCCGCTTTTGACCCCGGGCGAAGTCATGCAGCTTCCGCCGATGGACGAGATCGTCATGGTAGCGGGCACGCCGCCGATCCGGGCGAAGAAGGTCCGCTATTATGAGGATGCGCGGTTTACTGAGCGGGTCTTGCCGCCGCCCGATCCGGCGTCATCCGGTCGATCTTCGCGAACGGACGGATGGTCGACGCTTGGAACGCTGAAGCCGGCACCGCCTCCAATCGACAGGGGGCAAGGAAAGGAAGACACGGAGAACAGCGGTCTCCGTCGTGAGCCCGAACTCCCCGATCACGTTGCGATCGCCAAGGAGACGAGCGAGCCGACCCCGGCGGAGGAATTTGCCGCGGTTCTTGACGATGATGAGGATGCGGCCCGCCAGTCCCGGCTCATGCGCCAACAGATGCGCGGCGTCGCCCGTCAGGTCGCCATGGACCCGAATGACGGTATGGAGCTCTGAGGCGATATGCGCGACCGGATGAATGTCTATTTCCCGCCAGAGCTTCTGAAACAGATCTCGGAGCTCGCCGATCGCAAGAAGCTTTCCCGGTCTGCGATCGTGGAAGCGGCCGTCGCTTCATTTCTGTCACCGGACGGCGCGGACAGGCGGGAGGCAGCGTTTACCCGTCGCCTCGACCGGTTGTCCCGTCAGATGCAGCGATTGGAGCGTGACGTTGGTTTGACGGCCGAGACCTTGGCCCTCTTCATCCGTTTCTGGCTGACCATCACGCCGCCGCTACCCAACGATGCGCAGGCGGCCGCGCAGGCAAAGGGTAGGGAACGCTTTGAAGGATTCGTCGAGGCGCTCGGGCGTCGCTTGCAAAAGGGGCAAAGCTTTCTACGCGAGATTCCAGAAGATATCCGCCGTCAGAACCCGGCCGAGCAAACCTGATTGAACCGTGTACATAGACCATTTCGGCGGTCCTTCTTTTTCTACGCCAGCCCACGATCGCAGCAATTTAGCCAAGCCCTTAAAAAGCTGGACGCGCTATCGGCTCGAATGAGCTGAGGAGCAAGAAGGGCCAGCATGCAAATTCTAGGGGCATGGCGTCTTACGGCGCGCGTATTTTTCCCGTTTGCTGCTGGATACTATCTTTCGTATCTGTTTCGAACGATCAACGCCTTGATTGCCGGTCGTCTCAGCTCGGATACCGGGCTTGGGACCGCCGACCTCGGGCTGCTTACGTCGGTCTATTTCCTTGTTCTCGCGGCGGTCCAGATCCCAGTTGGCATTTTGCTGGACCGGTTTGGTCCGCGTCGCGTCCAGAGTGCGCTGCTCGTGCTCGCAGCAGTGGGCGCTGGATTGTTCGCGGTATCCACGGGTTTCCTGTCATTCTTGATCGCACGCGCGATGATTGGGCTGGGCGTGGCAGCGGCTTTGACGGCGGGCCTAAAATCCATAGTCCTTTGGTTCCCCAGAGAACGATCGGCCCTGCTTAATGGCTACATGGTGATGCTCGGATCACTGGGGGCGGTAACCGCCACGGCTCCCGCCGAGTATCTACTCGCCTGGATGGGCTGGCGCCAACTCTTTGAAATCTTGGCGGCTGCGACCGCTGCGACGGCCATGCTCATCTATGTCGTGGTTCCCGAGCGAGCTATTGTCCCTTCGACCCCGTCAATGTCCGCCAACCTTAGCGCGGTTTTCGGCGATAAACGCTTCTGGCGTATTGCCCCGCTGTCGGCGTCGTGCGTTGGTTCGGCCTGGTCTCTGCAGGGATTGTGGGCCTCACCATGGCTGATGGACGTGGAAGGTCTCGATCGTGCGGGCCTCGTAGGACAGCTGTTCATGATGTCGATCATACTTAGCGGCGGGGCCTGGTTGTTCGGTACGATTGTTCATTACATTAAACGAAGAAGTCTCGGGGCCGAGACAATATTAGCGATGGTCGCAATACTGTTTATCACAGCGGAGTTAGCGTTGATCCTGCGCGTGCCTTTGCCGTCCATCTTGCCCTGGTCCGTCGTCGCGATCGTCGGAACGGCAACCGTGGTCAGCTTCGCGGTGATAGCGGATTACTATCCGCCGGAACTTGCCGGTCGCGCCAATGGGGCGTTGAACGTCTTGCATTTTGTTTGGGCATTTCTGGCCCAATACGCGACAGGTCTGGTCCTGGAACAATGGTCCATGAATGATGGCCATAGGTCCGTCCAAGCTTATCAAGTCGCGTTCGGTCTCAACGTAGCACTGCAGATCGCGACGTTGGTCTGGTTCGCGGTGCCCTGGCGCCGATCCATCGCTTCGTGGATAAGTTCAATCCTCGTCTTCAAGCAGGCGGATGTTACCTACGCTGTCGGGTCAGTTGGGCTGTATGAGGATTCGGTCATCCTCATGCCCGCGGATGACGATGCGGAGTGGTGAGCAACAACTCAAGACGAACGGATACGATTAAGTAGCCGTCAAATGCCAGTTCGCACTCTTCCTTTTTCTACGCCAGCCTACGATCACCGAAAGCGCTTGTTGCGCCAGGTGCATTGGTGCCTTTTCTAATCATCCCCATCTGAGGGTGCTCTTTGGGCGTCCTCATTCGGGGGACGAACGATGGCAATCCATTCCATTCAATCGGAAGCGAGTTCGCGCGGCGCGCGAATGCTGCGCAGCGCGCTTGGCTCTGCGATTGCCGGCTACCTCGAAGACGATGCGATCATCGAGGTGATGCTCAATCCAGATGGGCGGTTGTGGATCGACCGGTTGTCGAATGGCCTGATCGACACAGGTGAAACTCTGTCGGCGGCGGACGGCGAGCGCATTGTTCGTCTGGTAGCGCACCACGTAGGTGCGGAGGTGCATGCCGGCTCGCCGCGGGTCTCGGCCGAATTGCCTGGGACCGGTGAGCGCTTCGAAGGCCTGTTGCCTCCGGTCGTTGCGGCACCGGCCTTTGCTATCCGCAAACCGGCCGTGGCCGTGTTTACACTCGACGACTACGTCGCCAGGGGGATCATGACCTCGGAGCAGGCCAGGACCCTGAAGGACGCGGTCTCCGCACGGAGGAACATCCTCGTCGCCGGCGGGACATCGACCGGCAAGACAACCTTGACGAACGCACTCCTGGCCGAGGTCGCGAAGAGCTCCGATCGGGTCGTGCTGATCGAAGATACGCGCGAACTCCAGTGTAAGGCGCCCAATCTTGTAGCTTTGCGGACCAAAGATGGCGTGGCCACGCTTTCCGACCTGGTTCGCTCATCGCTGCGATTACGTCCGGATCGCATTCCGGTTGGCGAGGTTCGCGGTGCCGAAGCGCTCGACCTGCTCAAGGCCTGGGGCACCGGTCACCCCGGTGGCATCGGGACTATCCATGCGGGCAGCGCGGTCGGCGCGCTGCGGCGGCTCGAGCAACTCATCCAGGAAGCGGTCATCACGGTTCCGCGCGCCCTGATCGCGGAGACCATCAATCTCGTTGCTGTGCTTGCGGGTCGCGGCGGTGATCGTCGCCTCGCTGAACTCACCATAGTCACGGGCCTTGGGGCCGCCGGTGACTACAACCTTTCATCAGCAGGAGACTGACATGCGTCAGCAATTTCGCTTTCTTCGAGGTGCATCGCTGGTCGCCTTCGGCGCGGTGCTTTTGACGTCAGCACCAGTGTGGGCGGCTGGCTCGAACATGCCGTGGGAGCAGCCACTCAATCAGATCTTGCAGTCGGTTGAAGGTCCGGTCGCCAAGATCATCGCCGTCATCATCATCGTCGTGACCGGGCTCACACTCGCGTTCGGGGATTCGTCAGGTGGTTTCCGCAGGCTGATCCAGATCGTGTTCGGTCTGTCGATCGCGTTTGCCGCCTCGAGCTTCTTCCTGTCGTTCTTCTCCTTCGGCGGCGGCGTGGTGATCTGATGGGTGATCAGGTTACAGGCTTTGTCGTGCCCGTTCACCGTGCGCTCACCGAGCCAATCCTGATGGGCGGCGCGCCGCGGTCGGTTGCGATTGTCAACGGCACGCTTGCGGCAGCCCTTGGGCTGGGATTGCGGCTCTGGATCGCGGGTCTTGTTCTCTGGTTCATCGGCCACATGGCCGCCGTCTGGGCCGCCAAGCGCGATCCCGCCTTTGTCGATGTGGTGCGCCGACATCTGCGCATTCCCGGTCATCTCAACCTCTGAGCTCTTGGTCATGATGAACCTTGCCGAATATCGCCATTCCAATACACGTCTTGCCGACTTCCTGCCTTGGGCAGCCCTTGTCGACGAGGGAATCATCCTGAACAAGGACGGCTCATTCCAGCGGACAGCAAAGTTCCGCGGACCCGACCTGGATAGTGCAGTGCCGGCCGAACTCGTCGCCGTTGCCGGCCGTCTGAACAACGCCGTGCGTCGCCTCGGATCCGGCTGGGCCGTGTTCATCGAGGCGCAGCGTCACTTTGCGGGGGCGTACCCACCTGCCTCCTTTCCGGACGTCGCTTCCGCACTGGTCGACGCGGAACGCAGGGCTCAGTTCGAGGAGGCGGGGGCGCATTACGAGTCCAGCTACTTCGTGACCCTCCTCTATCTGCCTCCCGAGGAGGGAGCGGCTAAGGCGGAGCGATTGCTCTATGAAGGTCGCGACCGCACCGTTGGAGCAGATGCCCGGGAGGTGCTGCGCGGGTTTGTCGACCAAACCAACCGCGTGCTCAGTCTCCTTGAAGGGTTCATGCCAGAATGCGCCTGGCTCGATGATCAGGATACGCTGACTTATCTGCATTCGACGATCTCGACCAAGCGTCATCGGGTTCGAGTGCCCGAGATTCCTATGTACATCGATGCGCTGTTGGCCGACCAGCCGCTGACCGGCGGGCTCGAGCCGATGCTGGGTTCGGCCAATGTGCGGGTCCTGACGATCGTGGGCTTTCCGGGCGCCACGACCCCGGGGATCCTGGACGACCTGAATCGCCTGCCATTCTCTTATCGTTGGTCGACCCGGGCGATCATGCTCGACAAGACCGACGCCACCAAGCTGCTGACCAAGATTCGCCGGCAGTGGTTTGCCAAGCGAAAGTCCATCGGCGCCATCCTCAAGGAGGTCATGACGAACGAGGCATCGACGCTGCTTGATACCGACGCCCACAACAAGGCGCTTGATGCCGACGCGGCGTTGCAGGAACTGGGGTCGGATCAGATCGGACAAGCCTTTGTTACGGCGACCATCACTGTCTGGGACCGCGATCCCAACACTGCTGATGAAAAGCTGAGGCTGGTCGAGAAAGTCATACAGGGCCGAGATTTCACCTGCATGATCGAGACCGTGAACGCCGTCGAAGCCTGGCTCGGCAGTCTGCCCGGGCACGTCTACGCCAATGTGCGGCAGCCGCCGGTCTCGACCCTCAACCTTGCGCATATGATTCCGATGTCGGCCGTGTGGGCGGGCGAGGCGAGGGACCTCCACTTCAAAGGCCCGCCTCTGTTGTTCGGCAAGACCGAGGGATCGACGCCGTTCCGATTCTCGCTCCACGTTGGCGACGTCGGTCATACCCTTGTGGTGGGACCGACAGGTGCTGGCAAGTCGGTGCTGCTCGCGCTGATGGCGCTACAGTTCAGGCGTTATCCGAACTCGCAGATCTTCGCGTTTGACTTCGGTGGTTCGATTCGAGCGGCCGCCCTCGCCATGGGTGGCGACTGGCATGATCTCGGCGGCGCATTGTCCGACGGAGGTGAACAACCCGTCGCCCTGCAGCCGCTGGCCTGGATTGATGATCCTTCCGAGCGCGGATGGGCCACGGAATGGATCGGCGCGATCCTGGCACGGGAAAAGATCGAGATCACCCCTGAGGTCAAGGATCATCTGTGGTCGGCGCTAACATCTCTCGCTTCGGCACCGAGAGAGGAACGCACCCTCACGGGCCTGTCAGTCCTTCTTCAATTGAACTCCCTGAAGCGCGCCCTGCAACCATACTGCCTGGGCGGACCTTCCGGGCGCTTGCTCGATGCCGAATTCGAACGTCTCGGCGAGGCGTCGGTCCAGGCGTTTGAGACCGAAGGCTTGATCGGAACGAGTGCGGCGTCGGCCGTGCTGGCGTACCTCTTCCATCGTATTGGTGATCGCCTCGATGGCCGGCCGACACTCCTGATTGTCGACGAGGGTTGGCTTGCCCTCGATGACGAGGATTTTGCGGGGCAGCTCCGGGAATGGCTGAAGACGCTTCGGAAGAAGAACGCGTCCGTCATCTTCGCCACACAGTCGCTCTCGGACATCGATGGCTCTGCGATCGCGCCCGCGATCATCGAAAGCTGCCCAACACGCTTGTTGCTGCCGAACGAACGGGCGATCGAACCGCAGATCACTGCCATCTACCGCCGTTTCGGCCTCAATGATCGCCAGATCGAGCTTCTGAGCCGCGCGACACCGAAGCGCGACTACTACTGCCAGTCTCGTCGCGGCAACCGTATGTTTGAGCTCGGGCTTGGCGAGGTGGCACTCGCCTTCACCGCCGCCGCTTCGAAGACTGACCAAGCGAACGTCACGCGGCTCCTGGCTGAGCATGGATCTGATGGCTTCGTGCCGGCCTGGCTTCAACACCGTGGCGTCGCATGGGCGACGGATCTGATCCCCAATCTCGTCAATCTGGAGAAATCGCTATGAGGGGACTTGGCTCATTGCTGGCTGCTGGCACCATCGCTCTATCGCTTGGCGTTACGATGCCTGCACGGGCATTGATCGTCTTTGATCCCAACAACTACGTCCAGAATGTCCTGACGGCCGCGCGGGAGCTCCAGCAGATCAACAATCAGATCACCTCGTTGCAGAACGAGGCACAGATGCTGATCAATCAGGCGAAAAATCTGGCCAACCTGCCGTATTCGTCGCTGCAGCAACTGCAATCTTCGATCCAGCGGACCCAGCAATTGCTGGCCCAGGCCCAGCGCATCGCCTACGACGTGCAGCAGATCGACCGCGCCTTCTCGACCAGCTACGCGCCGGCCACCAGCAGCCAGTCGAGCCAGTTGCTGATCTCCAACGCTCCAATCGCGATGGCAGAATTCCTATGCAGCGACGCAAGACGCGCTTCGTGTCCAGGCCGGCATCGTTGGCAACCTCGACAACAATCGCATCCAGACGTCTGCCCTCGTAACGTCGAGCCAGAGTGCCAGCGGCACCCTGCAGGCAACACAGGCCGGCAACCAGATCCTCGCACCTCAAGCGCAACAACTTGCCGATCTCACGGCGGCCGCCGCGGCGCAGGGCAGGGCGCAGAGCCTTGAGGCCGCTCGGCGCGCCTCGGCTCAAGATCAAGGACGAGAGCAGCTTCGGCGGTTCCTGACACCGGGGCAGGGCTATCAATCCTCCAACGTGCAGATGTTTCACTGATGACCGACGTAAAGGCATTCAAGGCCCTGTCGCTACTTACAACAATCGGCCTGGTGGTCGTCGCTGCCTGCACGATCCGACTGCGTGGCGGAGACGATTCTCCGCCGGCACCGAGGGCGGCGCAGGCGACCGATGCAGCCAAGTTCGACCTCGCAGGCTGCCGCAGCGTTACTCCTGAGGAAGCAGCGGATTATCGGCATTGTAAGCGCGTTTGGGACGAAAACCGGCGTCGCTTCTTTGGCAAGAAGGACAGCGCCATAGCTTCCGGCCACGATGATTCGTCCAGCTCGATACCCATCCCAAAGGATCAAAGCCGAATTCCGCAGGGATATCCGAACCTGGCGGCACCTGAGGCGAGCAGGCCATGACCGGTACCGGGATCATCGACCAGTTCCTGGAAACGTTCACGCGTTATATCGACAACGGTTTTGGGCTGCTCGGCAGCGATGTCGGATATCTCGCAACGACCCTTGCTGCGATCGACATCACGCTTGCCGCGTTGTTCTGGAGTTGGGGAACTGACGAGGACATCATCGCGCGCCTCGTCAAGAAGACGCTCTTCGTGGGGGTCTTCGCCTATCTCATCGGCAATTGGAACAGCCTGGCGCGCATCGTCTTCGAGAGCTTCGCCGGTCTTGGACTGAAAGCATCGGGCGCAAGCCTGTCCGCATCCGATTTTCTGAGACCTGGAAAGATCGCTCAAGTCGGGCTCGACGCCGGCCGACCGTTGCTCGACTCGATCTCTAACCTGATGGGTTACATCAGCTTCTTCGAGAATTTCGTCCAGATCGTCGTTCTCCTGTTCGCCTGGGTCGTGGTGTTGCTCGCCTTCTTCATTCTCGCGATCCAGCTCTTTGTCACCTTGATCGAGTTCAAGCTCACAACGCTGGCTGGCTTCGTGCTCATCCCATTTGGTCTGTTTGGCAAGACCGCCTTTGCGGCGGAGCGGGTCTTGGGCAACGTCATCTCCTCAGGGATCAAGGTCCTCGTCTTGGCCGTCATCGTCGGCATTGGATCGACCCTGTTCTCGCAGTTCACCGCTGGCTTTGGTGGCAATCAGCCGACCATCGAAGACGCGATGACACTGGTGCTTGCGGCGCTCTCCTTGCTGGGCTTGGGCATCTTCGGTCCAGGAATCGCCAACGGCCTGGTGTCCGGCGGACCGCAACTCGGCGCCGGTGCGGCGATTGGAACGGGCCTTGCCGCTGGCGGTATTGTTGCCGCCGGCGCAGGCCTCGCCGCCGGCGGTGCTGGTCTCGCTGGCGGCGCGATCGCTGGCGCCGCGCGTAGTGGCGGCGCTGCCATGAGCGGAGCATCAGCGGCCTATCGGAGCGGCGGCCTTGCCGGTGTCGCGGAGGCCGGCGCTACCGCTGCGATGAGCCCGTTGCGTCGTTCAGCGGCTGCGCTCGGCGGAGGTGGGGAAGCCGGCGCGCAGGGCGCGAGCGCTTCGGCCGAAGGGCAGCCCGATTGGGCGCGGCGCATGACGCGTGCCGAGACTGTTCGGCACGGTGCGTCGGCAGTCAGCCACACGGTCCGCTCAGGTGATCACGGTGGCGGCGGCTCTTCCGTCGATTTGTCTGAAGGAGAGCGCTGACACTTAGCCACTGCGCCTTCGCCAGCCGCTGCGCGACCGACTGAAACGCGGACACCGAACAACTCGAAAACGATTACTTGATCTCAAGGGCAACTATCGATGTTCAAGCGACCTTCCGTACACTACGGGCGCATGCCCGAGCCGATCACGCCTTACCAAAAGGCAGCGCAGGTTTGGGACGAACGCATTGGATCTGCCCGCGTGCAGGCCAGGAACTGGCGCTTGATGGCGTTCGGCTGCTTGATGTTATCAGCCGGTCTCGCGGGTAGCCTCGTTTGGCAATCGAGCCAAGGCTCGATCACGCCGTGGGTGGTCGAAGTGGACCATCTCGGCCAGGCCCAAAGGGTGGCGCCGGCCAACATCGATTATCAACCTACTGATGCGCAGATCGCCTACCATCTAGCGCGCTTTATAGAGGATGTCAGAGGCCTACCGGCCGACGGCATCGTTCTGCGCCAAAATTGGCTCCGGGCCTATGATTTTACGACCGATCGTGGTGCTGCTGCGCTCAACGACTATGCGCGCAACAATGACCCCTTTGCCAAGCTGGGCAAGGCCCAAATTTCCGTGGACGTCTCGAGCGTCATTCGCGCGTCGTTGGAAAGCTTTCGGGTCGCTTGGACCCAGCGCGTCTACGACAACGGCTCGTTGAGCTCGACCGAGCGCTGGACTGCAATTCTCTCGATCGTGATCGAGACACCCCGCGATGCCGAACGCCTGCGCAAGAATCCCCTTGGCGTCTACGTCCGCGCCATCAACTGGTCAAAGGAGTTGAGTCAGTGACCAAGACGCCGTCTGACGTTCATTCGAAACGTTCTCTCCAGCAAAGCAAGCTCAATTCGGCTTGGCCCGAGTTGGTGACCGCGAAGAGAGCATTTCTACCCGCTCTACTGCTTTGTTCGTCAGCGCTCGGTGGGTGCGCGACCTACATACCGCCACAGATCAGCTATGATGCGGAAGTTCCTTCGATGCCAGCGTCGCCAGCGCCTCTGGACGACAAGTCGCAACCGCTACACGTTCCGCCCCTCTGGAAGCCGGCTCTCGGCGGCAAGGCGGCCGGGAAGGAAGCGCCTGAACCCATCAGCCGGATTGAGACGGCAAACAGCGCAGCCCGGGTCGAACCGCGCAAGCGGGGGTATTTCAACGCTGCGCAAATCTACGCCTACAGTCCCGGGGCGCTTTATCAGATCTACGCCGCACCGGGGCAGATTACGGATATCGCGCTTGAGGAGGGAGAGCAGTTGACGGGATCTGGACCGATCGCCGCCGGAGATACCGTGCGCTGGGTCGTGGGCGATACCGAGAGTGGAAGCGGCGATACGCGAAGGGTCCATGTCCTGGTCAAGCCGACCCGCGCATCGCTCGAGACCAATCTGGTGGTCAATACTGACCGGCGCACCTACCTGATCGAGCTCCGCTCACGCGAGCGGCCATACATGCCATCGGTTGCCTGGTACTATCCGGAAACAGTGCGCGAACGATCGCGTGCAGTCGCTCTGAGACCCTTGCTTCCGGAGCCGGCGCAACGCATCTCCCGCTACGCAATTGAAGGCGACAGCCCGCCCTGGCGGCCGCTGGCTGTCTATGACGACGGCCGTAAGGTCTATGTCGAATTCCCCCAAGGCATCGTGCAAGGCGAGATGCCACCACTCTTTATCATCGGTTCAGACGGCATGACCGAACTCGCCAATTACCGTGCCTACGGCAACGTCCTGATCGTCGATCGGCTGTTTGCGGCTGCCGAATTGCGGCTCGGCGGTGAGCACCAGCAGAAAGTCAGGATTGTCAGGAAAGATGGGAGGCCGTCGTCATGAATACCGAGGTCGGAAACGATCGCGATCAGGCGGCTCCGCAGCAGGCACGAGACGGGCGATCCGGAAGTTTCCGCTTGAGAGCGGAGCATCCGCGCGTGACACGGTTGTCACGGAAGGTCCTGGCCGGAGGGAGCGCGGTTGTCATGCTCGTCATTGGCGGAACTGTGTTGTGGGCGCTGCAAAGTAACCGCCCCCTAAACCAGGCGGCCGAGGAGCTTTACAGCACAGACCATCATAATGTGGCCGACGGGATCACGGCTCTGCCGAAGGACTACTCTGACACTCCACGCCAAGCGGCTCCGCAGCTCGGTCCGCCGCTCCCAGGAGACCTGGGGCGGCCGATCCTTGCTGCTCAGGGGCAGTCGCCAACCATCGGCTCTGATCCCGAACAGCAGCGCCGAGACCAAGAGACCGAAGCAGCCCGCATCAGTCGCTTGTTCGCTGCGAACAATGGCGGCGAAATGCGCGCGCCCGCCGCTGTGGCCGCTGGAACCGACCGCATCGCGTCTCCGAGCGCGACGAGCTCTGGCGATGACGGATTGGCACAGAACGGTCAAGACCGGAAGCTTGCCTTCGCGAACGCGTCTGTGGACCGTCGCACGGTCAGCCCGGACCGCATCAGCCGCCCGGCTTCACCATACATCGTGCAGGCTGGGACGGTCATTCCGGGAGCCCTAATCACCGGGATTCGATCAGACCTTCCAGGCCAGGTCACAGCGCAGGTAACCGAGAATATCTTTGACACGCCGACAGGCCGCTTTCTGCTTGTGCCCCAGGGAGCGCGTCTCATCGGTATGTACGATAATCAGGTCTCATTCGGCCAGTCGCGCGTCCTGCTGGTCTGGACGCGGCTGATCATGCCGAATGGGCGTTCTATCGTTCTTGAGCGGCAGCCTGGCGCTGATAAGGCTGGCTATGCGGGTCTGGAAGACCAAGTCGACAATCACTGGGCAGAACTATTCAAGGCTGCGGCACTATCGACGCTTCTAGCTGTTGCGACGGAAGTAGGCGCGGGATCCGACACAAACAGCAACGACAGCGCGATTATCCAAGCGTTGCGTCACGGCGCCTCCGACTCACTGAATCAAACCGGACAGCAGGTCGTTCGCCGTAGTCTCGGCATCCAGCCTACCCTGACCGTGCGACCTGGCTTTCCGGTTCGTGTTCTGGTCAATCGTGACCTCATACTTGCGCCGTATGGAAGGTGAGAACATGCCAAAGCTCAAGTTAGGAGAGCTTCCCGACGACAAGCCGGTCAAAGTGAGTACGGAGCTGCCGGCGGCCGTGCATCGTGATCTCATTGCATATGCAGAAGCCCTTACGCGTGAAGGTGGTCAAGTGGTTGAACCGACTAAGCTCATCGCCCCCATGTTGGCGCGCTTTATGGCCACGGATCGAGGGTTTTCTAAACTGAAACGTGAGGGGCACGTACCGGCCGCCGGCGAAGGGAAGTGATGGTCAATGCTTATCGAATCTTTCGCAGGACGCTAAATAATTGCGATGTCAACTTAGGCTGCTGAGTTTGTTTTGACAGTTGAGATATCGTTTAGCGTTCCCACGTCCGCCCTAAACAACTCCGGTAGCCAGGCTTTGTCCATTTTCGGATGCGAGAGCGCTGGTCGTGGCGGACACCTATTCGGTCACTTCAGGCGCGTCACACTTCTCCTGCCATCCACGCTGACGGGCACGTCACCATCGATCGTGGCCCGACGTACCACGCGATGCTGGTCCCCGTAATCGTTGACGGCGTAATGCTGTGTTGCGCGATTATCCCATATCGCGATATCGCCCTCTAACCAGTTCCACCGCACAGTGTTTTCGGGCGCGGTAATATGAGACTGGAACAGCTCGAACAGCTTTTGTCCGTCATATTTGGGCACCCCAACAAAGTGCTTCACCAAGGCGCCGAGCACTAGCGTCCGCTCGTCTGTCTCGGGGTGGACGCGCACCACGGGATGCTCAGTCTCAAAAATCCTGCTGGTGAACACATCGTCAAAGTGTTTCTTGTCGATGTCACGGACGCGCGCGATCCCAGCGTAATCGAAAACGTTGCTGTGAACGGCCCATAGCTCCTCGGCAAGGCGTTGTAGCGGCGGCGGCAGATCAAGATAAGCGGCTGCTGTGTTCGACCAAACGGTATCGCCTCCGAACGTTGGCATTACAACGGCTCGCAAGACTAAAACCTTGGGATAGGCTTCGGCGAAGGTTCCATCCGCATGCCAAACATCGGCGCGACCGCCGCCGCGAGTGGAGTCCAGTTCGAGGAGCGACGTCGTCCCCTTGGTAGCACCGAGCATCGGATGCGGCACTAGCTTTCCGAGACGAGCGGCAAAACGCTCCTGCTCGGCGTCGTTGAGATGTCCTTGATTGCGAAAGAAGATCACCTTGTGCTCGAGCAACAAGCTGTTTATCGCAGCGATCGTGTGGTCCGGTAGATCGCCCGATAGCTTGATATTGTTGACTTCGGCACCGATGCGCGCCGCACGTTTCACAACATCGGTGCCCGGAATGACGTCATCGATCAAAGCCGTTGTGCTCCTGTTGATTTTCCAAGACCTTGCAGTTCTTCCTCGCCTCTCGGTTCGCGAATGATCTGCAGCAAGCATCATGCCAGGCGAAAGACCGAACGTGTAGCCGGATCGCACTAAGCGGATCGCGATATTTGACGCGACTTATCGGACTGAGCCGTCGGTTCGACCGAGTGAAGGAACTCGATCTCCGACCTCGAATATCACCGGATCGCGAAGACGAAGCGGATAGCAGCAGCGGGCCAGCCGCGGATCTTCAGTTATGTTCTTGTGGTCACTTAACTGCTCTGAACAATGCAATGCTTCCGCAAAACCGGTAATAGTTCATGATGGTCGTGAATCATGTAGTCAGGCCCCGCGGCGCACAGGCGCGCTTCGGAAACAAATCCCCCCGTGATTGACACGTTGATAAGACCGAGATTGCGGGCGATCTCCGTCTCAACTGGCATGTCGCCTACGATGACGGTTCTTTCTGGGGATAGATCGTTGGCCTGCATATACAAACGCAGCCGTTCTTGCTTGCTCATGCTCCTAAACTGGGTTGCGCGGCTCTCAAATGCCAAAATATCCGTGACGTGAGTCTTGATTCCGAGTCTTCTCACTTGTGTGCGAATCGGTGCAATAATGTGATTGCTGACAATGACGGTTTGAACGGATCTCTGGTCAAGGGCGAGCAAGACGTTTCGTGCCCCCTTACGTAAGGCAGCGTTGCGCGCCAAGAATTCGTAGGCGTCGTGAAAAATGGCGCTGTCGTTACTATGCACGACTTCGATTTCATCTTCCGACATGTCTAGGTTGCGGAAAAGAACCGAAAGAGGGAGTTCGAACTCCTCTCGAAGTCGGTGCATATCGACGGCTGATCGACCGAAGCGGCTCAAAATAGCATTGATGGTTTGCAGCACGGCATTGGCATCATCGAGCAGCGTGCCATTCCAGTCGAATACAACGGCGGATTTCATGCGTGAACCTAGACAAGTAATCGTGCGATATTAACGTGTTCGAGACTGGCTGTTTGCTGGTCTACGTGTTCGGTGCGATCCTGGTGGGTATGGTCGGACAGAGTGGTCAGCGGAACAACGCGCGCTAGTGAGCTGAGCGGGCGGACCGTTATTCTGAGGCGAGATGGGGGCGCAGAGCATGAGCATTGCTGCTTTTGTGGCCCTATTTCTGGATCGATTTACTTGAAGCAATGGTCATGCCAGCCGACGATCAAGGCCGAACGGGCTTTGGAAGGTCTGAACGCGTGCTATGCGCGCTGTACTGGACCTGACATGAGATTGTGCCTCTGTCAGAATGCGGACAAGAGTCTACCAGGTGCGATAAGTCCGAGCCGACTGATTCATTCGTGAGTATTGGTCGCAATTCTGGTGAGGCGAATGGGCTTCTCGATACCCTGAGTTGCTAGTCGAAGCTCGGGAGCGTTGAACAGCTTCCGATTGAGAAGACTGCAGCCAATGCTCAACATTCACTCTTCCAATCTGGCGCGAGCAACCATTGATGCCACAAGGCAAAAATACCTTGAGCGGCGTAGCGGCTAACTATTGCTGCTGGATCCCGTGAGAGCTGCGTGTCGACCGCCGCTCTTGACAACGGTCATGCATATGATCGTCTCAGTCCTGAACCAGGATAAGAGGTGCAACTTCTTGGTCTCGTGCCAGCTTGCTCGCGGCTAGGCCGGTGGCGACACCAATGCGGTCAGGCATGGGGCGATTTTGGCTCATCTTGCGCTTGCTTTCGACCCTGGTGATCGGGATGCGCACGCCGACGATTTCACGCAACTGGGCGGCAATGAAATCCACGGGAGCATCGCTGACGGCCCAAGGCGTCGCACGTGACGTTTCATGGATATTCGTCAGGCGCGTCACGATCTCGAGCAGGCGATCGGGATCGTCGAAGAACTCAATCGGCCCATGGGCATGGACCGCGATGTAATTCCATGTCGGCACCACATGCTCAGCTTGTCGTTTACTGGGATACCAGGATGGCGTCACGTAAGCTTCCGGGCCAGTAAAGATCGCCATCGCATCTCCGATCGTGGCGATGCGCCATTGCGGATTGCGCTTCGCAAGGTGCCCGTACAGCGTGCCGTGCTCGCCTTCGCTCTCATCGAGCAAGAGCGGAAGTGGCGTCGCAAGGGGCCCGCCCGACGTGGCCGTGATCAGGTTGGCCAATCGAGCGCAGCGGATTGTCGCTCGCATGTTCTCGAGGTCATCATCTCGGAAGGGGGACGGTATGTACACGAAGGGCGCCCCCGGTTGGGATGTCGTCGAGATGAACCCAGACCAACATGCTAGAAAAATGCCAGTTTCAGTCACCCCTTTGGAGGTTCGCCGTTGGATCCGGCCGCCTTGCTCGTGGCTTGGCCGCCTCATGATCGCCCGCTGACGTGTTCCTGGAGCCGTGATGTAACCGAGCGAGGCAATTATGACGCGCCAGTCCGGTTCCATGGGGCGTTCGCTTTCATTCACTGCTCTGAACGTCTGGGGCGGCTGCTTACCGATTGGTGCGTGCCACGTTCAACCTGGAACCTACCAACGGCCGGCTTACCGAGAGCAGAGCGGACAGCGGTGCTGACAACGTTCCGCTGGCTGCGCCGATAACTCCCTCAAGCCACCTCGATATCTCTCGTGGCACTTGCGGTGGGTCGAGATTTCATGAATGTCGCAGATTCCGATCTGTTTGATTTAATCGAGGTGAAGTGCGGAAGGACAACCTGTTATGGCCGATGGATTATGCGCGACGCATAACTAGTCTGGTTCTTTAGGGCAGAGTGTGTCCGAGGCGAAGGGTTGCCATGAGCGAGTTTATTTTCAGCGCAGGAATCGTTCTGTTTGGCTTTTGGCCGTCGCAATTGCGGCAATTCCTTTGTTTCTGATCGCGTTCAATCATCGGCCATCCGCCGTTCGATTGTCACTTCCTAACTCTCGCCTCCGTCAAACCTTGGTATATACCGACGCCGCTAAGACGGCCTTGCTCCGTTTCGTTACTGGCGTTAACGCTGGGCCACTAGTTTGGTTAAAGGGAATACAGTGAGCAAAGCCCGGGAATTTATCGACTTCTGGATCGAGAATAGCGTTCACGCCGTCGAGCAGTATCGGACTCCCGGCGCGTCGCAGGATGTTGCGGAACTCACTGAGCGCCTTGTCGAGGCTGCCAAAGAGCAGGATATTTCCGAAGCCGAGTTGCGGGCTGAGATGAGCGATATCTCTGAGCACATTGGAGAGCGGCTCAGGGCTGCAAATAGGGCTGAGCGCGAACGGCGCACGCCCACCTAGGAGAGCGAAGTCCGCTTACCTACTAGCCGGACGTCGCCGGCTCAATGCGACGTTCCTCAACATTCGCTGCTACTCAGCTATCAAGCTACCGCCATCCGATTGCGCGAACACCGCGACAGCCGCCGCTCAGCTATTCGCCTTCAAGGCCGGTGCCTTGAGGGACATCATGAGATTGAGCTTCTTAATGGCGGCGTTGCGCTCGCTCAGTTGCCGCGTAGTTTTGCCGTCGACCCGCTTGAAAAACCCGAACGGCGTTACACGAAAGTTGCAAGACCTACATTGTGAATTGTTCCGGGGCTCGTCAGCTTGTCGACAGCTAAGGATCACAGCATGGGAAGGTCTCTAGCTAGACTGACAGGTCCGGCTTGATTTGCCCAGATCTGGGGGAGGAAAATCGGATGGATTGCTTTGACAATATCAACAGCTTCGACGACCCAGATCTCTCGCAGACGTCTTTGCACCGGCAGAAAGTGCTGCGGTGGGCTAATGAGGCTGCGTGTTCGGCGATCCTGGATCATAACCGCTGTAGTTGACCGCCTCTTCATTGTTCGTCGGTGGCACGCGAGGTGGCCGGCGGCTTCGAGAGCTGCGTTGCGACGTTTGCTTCCGGTGGAGCTGTGCCTTTCCTGGAGGGGCCCGCGTGCAGCTTTTCGGCCGTTTCCGGCATCTATGAAATTGGTGATGCAAGCAATGAAGAAGTCAACGATACGAGAGCTTTCCCTCGTCTACAAGCTGTGCGTTCTGGGCGTTGGGGTGCTGGTCTCCTCGGCAGCTGGCGCAACTGACGATTTGATGAGCGCTGCCAAGGAGGCATTCAAACCGATTCCTTCGGTCGTTCCTGCGATAAAGGACAACACAGTCACCCACGAAAAGGTCGAACTTGGCAAGACACTGTTCTTCGATCCGAGGCTATCGGCGAGCGGGATCATTAGCTGCAATACGTGCCATAACCTTGGCGCGGGCGGCGTAGATGCCGGTCCAACGTCGGTGGGGCATGGCTGGCAGCGGGGTCCACGTCGGGCACCTACCGTCTATAACGCAGTATTCAACGTGGCGCAGTTCTGGGATGGGCGCGCGGCAGATCTCAAGGAGCAAGCTACCGGCCCCATCCAGGCGAGTGTCGAAATGAATGCCACGCCGGACAGGGTACTCAATACGTTGAATTCGATGACCGACTATGTCGTCATGTTCCAGAAAGCGTTCCCGAACGAGGCGAGGCCCGTCACCTTTGACAATTCCGCCAAGGCGATCGAGGCTTTCGAAGCGACTCTGATTACACCCGCTGCCCCGTTTGATCAGTACCTCAAGGGCGATGAGCATGCTCTCGATGATCAGCAGAAGGCAGGACTAAAGCTATTCATGGAAAAAGGATGCTCGTCTTGCCACAATGGAATCAACGTCGGTGGACAGGATTACTTCCCGTTCGGCGTGGTTGAAAGGCCGGACGGAACGCTGCTTCCATCCGCCGACAAGGGCCGTTTAGCGGTTACCAAGGTAGCCAGCGATGAGTACGTTTTCCGCGCCGCGCCGTTGCGCAACGTCGCGTTGCGGGCCCCGTACTTCCACTCGGGCCAAGCCTGGACCCTTAAGCAAGCGGTTGGCGTGATGAGTGAGACCCAGCTCGGCGCGAAGCTCAGCGATAAAGAGGAAAACGACATTGTCGCGTTTCTAAATTCGCTAACTGGGCAACTGCCCAAGATCGAATATCCGAGACTGCCCACGCGTAGTGATACAACGCCAAGTCCCTCTCTAGACAAATAGAACCACCGATAAGGCGGATGCCGTGCGTCCTTGGTTCAATGACATTCAAGATGTGCGCGTCGCTAAGCGTGCCCAATCTTAATTGTCGTTGCCCACGCGTCTATGATCACCGACTCCATGACGTTCTTCAGAGCATCGTCGGGATATCGGAGATCCTCGTAGTTATCGAGCGCGACGACGGCTACATTAAATTTGGAGAGGTCAGGATCGCCAACATCGGACTTGAAGGTCTGCCAGAGCTGCGGCAAGCCCTGGCGGAGCTTTTTCAATTCCTGAAGGGTCATCGTCTTCACCATCGCGCCCTTCAACATGCATTCGATTGCGTGATGAAGAAAGTTGCCGCAGATCGGGTTGAGGCCAGCGGTCACGGCGTGCCTGCCCGCGACATAGTACTGGCACCCGCTCCCAGAAGTGATTCTGTCGCTGTGCGGTGTTTTGCATCCAGCACCCTGAACGAAAATCGAACTGTCGTGTCGCGCTCAAGGAGTGATCCGTAGGCGTCGGTAATTCGTTGATTTTACTGATATCGGTTGACGACGGTTTGCAACACGGAGACGGGCAATGGAACGAAGCCGAAACTGCAACAGACCTTTATTTTATCGGCACAAATGCTGGCGATCCCGGTAGGATTGGCGAGATCGGCGAGTTATCTGGGATTCGGCGGCCAATATGCGCCGAGCATGGCCGGCAAGGAGGTTCGCGCAGCAGTGGCTGCGTTGAACGTGGTTATGGCTGAGGATGAGCCGGCTGCTGCGCAGGGCGCGCGGTGACACGCTGTCGATACGACAGCGCACCTGACCGTCCCTATGATGACTGTAACCCAGGGGCGGCGCTGTCGAGCTTTATCGCTTGCGTCGGGCTGTAGTCAGGATTACCGCCGCGCGCGGAGGGCCGCACCATGGCGAGGTCTCTCGTTGTACACAGGGATCGGGTACCCGAGTCGCAGAAGATTTATCGCGCGGCACAGTACGTCCGCATGTCCACCGATTACCAGCAATACTCAATTGAAAATCAGGCGGTGGCAATCGCCGCCTATGCCGAACTCCACAGACTCAGGATCGTTCGCACCTATCGTGACGAAGGGGAAAGCGGTCTCAAAATCGAGAATAGAACAGGCTTAACCGAACTGATCAATGACGTCGAGACTGGTCACACGGACTTCGGTCATTTGCTAATTTTCGATGTCAGCCGCTGGGGCCGCTTTCAAGACGTAGATGAGAGTGCGCACTACGAATTCATCTGCCGAAGGGCCGGCATCAACGTTGCCTATTGCGCCGAGCAATTCGATAACGACGGAGGCCTGCTTTCGAGCATTGTCAAGAATATCAAGAGGGTCATGGCGGCGGAGTTCAGCCGGGAGCTATCAGTCAAGGTTCTTGCAGGAGCTTTACGCCTGGCAAATCGCGGGTTCAAGATGGGTGCCCCAGCACCTTATGGGCTAGAGAGACGGCTCGTTGACGACAAATGTAGGGCGAAAGGAGTTCTGCATAGCGGTGAGCGGAAGTCTCTTACCACCGACCGTGTAAAACTTGGGCCAGGTTCGCGAGATCAAGTCGCCGTCGTTAAATGGATCTTCGATGAATATCTACGATGCAAATCGCAGGCGAGAATTGCGCGAGAGCTTAACCGACGAGGCGTCCTCACGAACCGAGGGAGCCGATGGCGTTCGAGTTCGATAGGCGTAATTCTTCATAACGAAGCTTATATCGGCAACTTCATCTACAATCGCTGTACCGAGAAACTAGGGGCGAAGCGAACGCGCAATCCCAGAGAACTCTGGGTTAGAAGTGATGACTCGATTGAGCCAATCATCAAGTGTGACACATTTCTGCGAGTAAAAAAGGCGATGGAGGAGCGTCAAGTCTGCATTTCCGAGGAGGAGATGCTGGTGCGCCTCCGTAAGGTTCTGATGAAGAAAGGCAAGCTCAATGCTTCGATTATTGATGAAAGCTCCGGATTACCTTCACTCACCTCATATTTGAATCACTTTGGCACCCTTCGAAATATCTATCGGTTGATTGGCTACACCGGCAACCAAGGCCGCCTGGATAAACTCGCCGAGCACAGACAGTGGGTCAATTTCCACCTCGAGAATGCCTACCGTCTTCGGGACGCCTTTGAGGGGGCGGGTAGGAACGCCAAACTTGATCTGTCGATCGAATGTTTACGGATAGATAACGCCGTGAACATCTGCTTCCGTGTGGCTAAATGGCGCAAATATGGGCGCGAGCCGATACGCTGGTTGTTGAGTAGTCGCGTGCGATGGCCGAAGGGATGGGTAGTTGCGCTAAGGATGGGGGAGAACAACGAGGCAGTCCTGGACTATTTATTATTGCCGTCGGCGTCGCTTTCGTTCAAAAGTCGGGTATTCCGGTTTTCTGAAGACACGCGCGCGGTTCACAAAATAGAGCGCTTTCAGACTTTCGAAGCCCTGTCTCGATCGCTCATAAAGCGCGTCTGTGAGAGAACGAGCAAAGCAAAGAAGACCGAAAGAGGCCGGACCGTCTAAGTGGGCCCTCGCTGGAACATCGTTGTAAGCAATATGAGCTGTAGCGAGACCGAACTTTGGACCACCCAGAACTAGAGTTTTGCGACAATCCGGATGTGGACGCTGACATCAAAGCCAGACTCCACCATCGAGCGCTTGGAAAAGGGCTGCCTGGACGCCTTGTCGTCTGTCGATCTCGCCGAGAACATCGGCAAACAGCTTCATGCGGATAATCGATACACCGATCAGGGCCGACAGGATCAGTACCGCGATCACATCCTGCACCATGCCGTGCCCGTATTTCATCAGGGGCGCCGCGCGATCTCGAGAGCCAAGCAGGAGCTCGACCGCATGCGCGCTCGTCTACAACTTCCGAAGGCCGATCCAGCCGACGCGGCAGGGGCCATCGCGAAGATGGAACTCCGGACATGGCTGCGCGGTTTGCCGCAGGTCGAACGCGACAAGATCACCAGGGCAGAGAACCTCGATCCGCAGGTCCGCGCGGCCATCATCGAGGCAGCGCTCGCTTTGACGGGTGTGGCTGACAGCCATCTAGCCGTGCTGAAAGAGAAGGTTTTGCGCGAAGTGCATGGCTCGCTGATCGATGACATCGCCCAGTTGGAGGACGCGATCAGCGTGGCAACATCGGCAGTCGAGGCCGGACGCGAGAGCGTTCACATTGATACCGGCATGACGATTGAGCAGTTCAATGCCGCCGCGGCGCCCATCGAACAGCGTCAGAAAGTGGCCTGGCTGCGTCGCGGTCGCGTGGTGGATCTCGAGCACGGTGTTGAGCGTGACCGTGCCCGCGGCGTGCTCGGCTCGCTCGGCATCGACACGGTGACGCCCGACGTTTAACCGCTGGGCCAGCCAGAAAATACGCCGCCGGTCTCAGAAATATGCGCCCGGCGGCGTTCATTCCAAAACCTGGGCCCTGAAAATTTCCCAAGCGCGAGCAAACGTCAGTGCCCCCGCCCGAGTTGCTATTTTTTAAGGGCCAGTTTGGTTGCTGATTTGCCAACGGCTGTTTCTCCACGCGTCTTTGTCCTTGCGGGACATGACGCTCAGCGCTTAGGTTTCCCGCACTAGGACCAAAGGAGGTTTTGTCTGTGGCTACAGGTACTGTGAAGTGGTTCAACCCGACGAAGGGTTACGGATTCATCCAGCCCGATGACGGAGGCAAGGATGTTTTTGTGCATATTTCCGCGGTCGAAAGGGCGGGCCTGAGCAGCCTAAATGAGGGCGCGAAAGTCAGCTACGAAGCGAAGGACAATCGCGGAAAAACATCCGCCGAAAATCTGCGGGTGGGCTGACGCACCAGGAACAAGCGGCAATGCCGGGAGTCATCATAAGCTCCCGCGATAGGTTGCCCCCCGACCGGGAGTTTAGAGCGGCCTTGGCGTTCCCCGCGCCAGGGCCGCCATCCTTGTTATGCTGCATTGCCATGTTTCAGGAACAAGTGGCCGGGCCAATGAGTCCCTTCATTGCTCCCGGACAGGTGGCGCCCTCGACCGGGAGCTTAGTGGTGGCCCCGGCGCGCCCGCGCTGGGGTCGCTTTTGATTGCGCCCCATTTTCAGAACAAACGCTAAACCGCCGTGTTGCGCCCATGTTGCGCGGAGTGATTTGTAGCGGCTGATAAACGTGTTGATTCTGCTGGTGTGGAGTCGCAGCGCCTTGCAACATGAAAACGGGCGCTGGAACGAAGCCGAAACTGCACGAAACCCTTATTTTATCGGCATAAGTCGTGGCGATCCCGGCAGGATACGAACCTGCAACCCGCGCCCGATCGCTAATGGATTTTCCACAACTCGCATGTAATCAAAGCCATGCGTCAGGGTCTACCCGGTCTCAAACGGCATCCTTCCGCAACCAACGGTGGAGAACAAGCCGGAATTCTATGGGGTCGTCACTGGTTAAGCCCGGAACCGCCTGAGTACATTGGCAAGCCGCTTCGTGCCCTTCTGCATGTGCGAACGGGTACCGAGTATGGGCCTCGATTCTCATCACGCTTCAGCGGGCCCGGCTTCGCGAATGGAACTGGCGGGGCAGGAGCGGTTGCGCGGCAGCGGCTCCAACACTGGCCATGGCCCCCGAAGTGCTGGGGGCTGTTCGCTCCCACTGTGGCGGCGCGCGCCTTCACCCACGGCAGAACTTGCTTGAAAATTGCCGGTACGTAATTTCCTTTCCGCTACCGCAAATGTTGTCGCACGTTTCGTTGAAAGCGCTTCTCGAAAAACTGGGATGGTCATTTTCAATAGAAAGCATCATGCGGTTGCCGCTGGCGGACGAGTTGTATGGATTGAAGCAAGGTCGTGTTTCACTGGACGCGCATGCTTTTATCGTCGCATGCAAATCGCTGCATGTTCTGGCGTCGATTTTCGAGGTGATCTTCGAGCGATGAACTGACAGCGTGCCTCTTCGAAAACGCCCAGCTAGCCGATAACCCTGCTTATTGCCGATCTTGAAGGTCGCCGTGTCGGTTCGAGCGTTTGTATGGAGGACAGTTAGCTCACACCAATAACAATCTTCTACAACATTTTTGACCGTTATTTTTGAACCCCGTTCGACAACGAGTCGAACGGCCCGCGGAGGGCAACCGTTACCGCCGCAAGAATCGGAAATTGGCAAGAGAGTGTAGCTTCTAGTTTTGACCGGTTCGCCGAAATAGAGAACACCCCCTGCAGTCGAACAGAAGAGGCGCTCGCCGTTGCGGAACAGGCACTGCGTGTATTCATGTTCGGGTGTTTCTGAAATTGTGTAGGTCGAATGTGTCGTACGCAGCGTATTGTTGGCTTCGTTCTCAGCGGATTTCGCAGACTGCAGCATTGGAAGAAGCCATATAACGGCTCCGATCATCAAACACAGTGCTGAATCGGTTCTTCGCATGTACCCAAGCGCTCGTGGCTAAAAGCTAGCTGACACCTACCCCCATATCTTCTTGACCTCTTGGCCGGTGTAAAGGGCCGGGTTCTTACGGGGGGGTGTGATCTGGTTCACAAATGTGCGGGTGAATGGCTGCTAGATCGTGTTTTCGCTGAGGGATTTAAGGGGCTCAGTGACAGGCGCCGCCGGGACGCGGTATTTCGAGCCCGACGGCGTAGTTTTTTCAAGGGCATTGAAGCGGCCTTGGGAGCGCAACGATGAACACGCGTGTCACAAAACCTTGGCGGACAAGTGCCAACCTCTCGGAGTTGGGATTTCATGGCCCAGACTGGAATGCGTGGCGATCGCCGCCGAGCGAACATACTCCGCTCGCGCGGAGTTCAGCATCAATCTCCAATTGGAGGGAAACGCATGTTCGACGCCGAAACGACCACGCTGCTAAGAGCGGTGCTAGAGGAAGTTTGCGAGAACATTTCCGTCTTTGAAACCGGCGTCAGGACGCACGTTGCTTCCAAGATCCTCGAAGCCGCGGCAAACGGTCGACTCTCAATAGATGACTTGAAGGCAGCGGGTCACAACGCCCTGAACACGCCTACGATGCGGCGCTGAGTTTCGTCCTTGTCGGCGACGCTGTGTGGTGCTGAGTCTCTCTCGGTGAGACGCTGTTCAAGTGCGGCAATGGTCACCCTGAGATTGTCGCGCCGATCGTTCAGCGACTTTGCAAAAATCGGATACCTCACGTTGGATCGGTCGAAAATCCTCGCGCGTTCTTCTTCGGCCGCGATCTCAGCTTCGATCAGTTGGAGGGTGCGGACGAGATCAGCCAGTATCTTGCTGATCGTCAATTCTCGTACCGTGCTTTCGCGGGCTGTCTCAAAACGAGGATGCATATTCATTTGCGTGCTCCGAATGTTTGAGTTCGGCACACCGAATAGCTGGTGGCCGAACGATTCACGCACGCATCGCAAGTTGTCTGCCAGAGGCGGTCCCGTTAGAATACTGTCGGTGCCGATGAGCACAACAGAGGCGTGGTGGACGCTTGCTCAAGCGGGGTTGGGTGTCGGCTAGATCCGCGCCTTGCGTCATCCGGCTGCAAGCGCACTTGCTTCCGAGCAAAACCAGCGCTCACCGCGAAACAAATTGATCCGTGTCTGCGAATAGTACATCTGCCGCGGAAGGTGATATGTCCGCTCGCCGGCTGCGCTTAGATTTCCCTTGATGGGGCAGCCGAGAAGCGCTGGCGCATAATCGAGTGCGACGAAGACGAGAAACGACAATCCCAGCACCGCAGCGAATATTGCGAGCCCTCGATTCATCTCATTATCTCGAATAATTCGTTCACCTCTCATTATCTCGAATAATTCGTTCACCTCGCTCAGCCGCGGCTTCGTGCCGGCCGGCGTGTACTCTAGTAGCATGTGCCTGGTGTCGACTGCGATCCGGTCGCGGCGGATGTCATCCTGCTCGGCGTGATATGGCCGCATGTCCGCAACGAACTGCCGGGCCACCGCCGGCGGGATCTCGAGCGGCTTCCGGGTGATTGGCATGCCCGGAAGGTAGCTATCAGATGCCGGTTTTGCGAATCGGCCTGGCGAGACAGGATAGGGCTGCGTCGGCAGCGGCCCCGGCACTGGCCTCCACGGCCCCCGGAAGTGCTGGGGCCGTTTCGTTGTCGCGCGAACAGGTCTTTGCGAGCCCTGCAGCATTCTCACGAACGTCACGCTCTCAGGCTGGTGGCTGTAACTCCTGTGAAGCCAGCCATCGCGTCATCCGGCAGGCTGCTTCAGCCTGCCGCGCCCGCCGAATAAGCCGGTCGCGCTCGACTCCTGGTGGGGTGCCGCGCGCCTCTTTTCGCAGCCGCTCAGCTTCCGCGCAGACGCTCTTATCGAGAGGATCAATTCGCTTGGAAAGTCGGAGCTCGGTCATGCGCTCCCCTCCCTGGTATGCAGGCGGGAGCGCTATTGGTCTCTCAGCCACCGACGCCTACGGCAAGCCTTGGCCGGTGATGTTGGAACAATGATCCTGAACAGAGATGGTTGCAAGGAACTTGCGGCCCGCAAAACCCCGGTGAGATGGCACCTGCGCTGAGGCAGCCCTGCCATTTTGAGAAAGCCTGTTCCTCACATATCGTGATGTTGGCGTAAGACGAACGCCACGCCGCGGCGCGGGCGGCCGTGGTGACGACCGGGAAATGGACCTCGGCACCTTCGACCGCATGCTGGACCAGCGGTACGCCTCCCGCCAGCGTCTCGGTGAAGAGACATTTGAGGTCGACGCCGAGCAGGACCAAGCGCGCTCCGAGCCGAGCCTCGGCAGCCTCCTATGGGCCAGCCAGACCCATTGGGCGGCCGGTGATGCCCGCGACCTTGAGGAGGGGTTCGAGACCGGCATCGCGGATCTGGACGGCCTACTCGAGCAGATCGGGTCGCAGGATTGGCAACACGGGAGCATGGAATGACCCAGATAACCCGAAGGTTCGGCCTGCAGATGATTGCGGGTGCTGCCGGCTCAGCGCTCAGTGGATCAGCCGGAGTCGCCGAGGCTTCCGTTGATCCAGCATTCCCAAACATCGTCAGGCCTCGGCGGACCACTTGGCTTCCATCGAACCATACGATTGGGCGGAGCGCGGCACAGACGCCTACTACGCCGCCCGAGACCATAACGAGGCCTGTTGTTACGCCGCGATGGATGCTGCGTGGGAGCTGGCGTCAACGATACCCACGACTATCGCCGGCATCGCTGCCGTTCTCCAGTACGCGAACGAGGTGGAAGACGCAGGCGACGAATGGCCGGTCACTGACACCATCGGCCCGGACGGCATTATCAACTGCGACAAGCGATGGCCGTTGCGGCAGCCAACCTCGCGGCGGCGTGACGACGAACACCGTCGCCTGCAACCACAATTGAGCCACCTGTCATATGCAGCCCGCCGGTTCACACCGGCGGGTTTTCCCTTGGCGCAGTTTCCATTGTTTCAGGTGGTCGACGGCGGCGCGCGCTATGTTCGGTCATGACTTTCACCGCCTCATCTTCGTCGGCGCAAAAAGCGATGCTTCGCCGATCGGCAAACACGAGCCACTGGCGGAGGCCAACTTCCCTGATGACGTACTCGGTCATTTTCGAGCGTCCTGCAGCGAGTGGACTACATCTTATGCAAGCGACGTTGCTGTTCCATTAATCAGAATCCGGCTTGGGTGACGCCGCCGGGCTCGAAATGTTTTGTCGCGGCGGTGGGATTTCAGCTGGCCCCGATAGTCGCTGCTTCGTGGGCTGAAGGGTTAAATCAACAGCTTCTTGCTCAGCCTTTGTATGCCCAGCGGGCGGTTCAATCGGGCTTTCGGACCAGTGCCTTTCAGGTGCTCCCGCTAGGACCGGCTGCTTACGCCTGGCGGCCCACCGCTGTTCGCATTTTCTTTCAACGTCCAGAGGGACAGTACTCATGGCTCGACCTCGGTCTCGGACCTGCCCCAGTGCTGCGCGTCAACTTACAACTTGTGCAAAAGCTCCTATTGATCTGCCGCAAGTCCCAGGAAAAGACGCCGCCGGTGAGCCCCTCCCCCGCGGGGAGGCCGTTCTTCATGACTCTCTAGGAAGCGCAGCGCGGCTTCAGATTGACCGACCGCAGGAAAGTGTCCAGCCCGCTCTGGCTGCAGTTCTTAACTTCGCCAACCTGTTTCTCCGCTTCGGGGCGGGTAACTGGCGAACTGCTTCCGCTACTCGCATTCGGCATTGATTTGTACTTGGTGTCCGCAGGATCATGCCAATGTCGAGAAATGATCTTGGCCGGCGCCTTCAATCGATCGTTCGGACCGGGCGCGACAGCTATTGGGCGGGCTGCTGGGGCAGCGATCGTTGCCGAAGCTGAAGCACCCGTTGTGACGGCAGCAACCTCGTTTGCTGGCGCGACTTCGTTCTCGACGGCAGCCACATCTGTCGCGGGTGCGGGCTTCAGCGGTAGACGGTCGCTTTTACTCGAGGTCTCCGCCACCGGGTAGGCAAATGGATGTGCTGGCGCGGGATTCCTCCCCAAGGCTGCAACAGCGCCCATTCCTACCAGGCCGATTACTCCGACGGCTACGACCCTAATCCACACCTGATTGATCCTCGACAACCCAGCGAACCAGAGACTTCCGCCGAAGTTTGCCCAGAATAAGGCTCTAAGCCATTGGTTTGACAGACGGACTTCTTTTCTCCTGGGTCAACCCGGGCGGCGTGACCTCGGCGCGCCAGCTCGCGCTGGAGTGGTTCTCATTTGTGGGCTGACTGGTGGGCTGCTCGACGGGGCGAAAACTAAAGATTGTTATTTCAATACCTTAGATGGGATGTGATCGGCTGTTGCCGGTTCTGGAGTACGTGAACCGGTACGAAGAGCCTTCCCTGAGGACCGGCGGTCAGGGTCGCAATCCAAACGGAACCCAATCCGTCATCGAATCGATGATGAACCGGGCGATCGTGCGCGGCACAAACTTGGAGACGCAGGCGCGCTGGTACCGCATGGAGCGAGGCGGTCATTACGATCCGGGCAACAAGGGCCGCGGCGCGCTGGAAAATCCGGCTCACCGCACGATCCTGGAGCGAAGTCTCGTCAACGCGCTTGCGGGCGCAAACCTATCGAACTACGCGACCGACAATGCCTCGGCGGGACTCGCTCAGCGGGAGCGCGCCTCGGGCAAATTTAGGTTTAGGTCCGAGTACGGCGGCCGCGGTGGCACCGGCTCCCCCGGAATGGAAACCTTCTTTGCGCCGGGCACTGCAGAGCCTGGCCTCGCCGTGCGATGGGATCATTGGCACCAGAGCACGATCGCCGCAGAAGCGGCGGCGGCTGCTAGGGGAGACTCTAGCAACGTCCCGACCGGCGACGCGCCGACGTCGCGACCGAGGGTCGTCATCCCGACCGGCAACGGGTTGGCTCGGGCCAGACCGGCAACCAGCGCTCGTTCGACAACTGGCGCGCGCTTGGCCTCGGCGAGCGCGGCGCGCTAATCCGCGGGGGTGACCAGAGCTCGATCGACAATTCGAGCAGCACTCAGACGCATGTCGAGAACATGCACGTGACGGTCCCGCGCGGGGCCGATCCCAGCGCCTACGGTGACGGCATCATGAGGCGTCTGTCCGATTACAACAACGTCCAGAATTCGAATACGGGGATGGTCTGATGGCCGACAACGCGGCTCATCCATCGAAAGCGTGTGAGCGCGAGGTGCGGGAGCAACTCGGGGCTGTGCTTGCCGAGATCGACAAGGCTCATGACACCATCGCGACCTATCGGCGTTTGGCCGACCGCGCCGAGGCCGGCGCTGTACGGAAATTGGCGGAGAGTCTGGTTGTTCAGGAAGAAGCCAAGCTCACCAACCTCAAGGCTTCGGGACTGACGCTCACGTGCTCACTCGCCGTGATGGCGCTTGCCGATCTCGTCCCTTCGATAAAGACCATGCATGCCCAATTGGAGGGGGCGCGCCAGCTGCTATATTTTTTTGTATAGCTTCGCTCCCTCTGAGCACGATCGAGCGGTGGAGGACTATTTGAGTGCGCCGCCGTTCACGTACGGATGCAAGGCTGGAGAAGAACCCCGTGATCATCCCGCTTGCGCGGATTGGAAGACACTGATCGGCTCGTTCGAACCGGGAGTCTCCTGATGTTCACGCGGCGCTACATCGATGTGACGTTTTCCGGTGGGCAGGCCGGCACCATCGCGTTCAAGGAGCGCGGCAAGTACGCGCTGCGGACCTCGGCGCGAATCCTACGCGCCGGCGGTTACGATCAGAGCGAGCTCCAGTTAGAGCTAAGGGGTTTGTCCCTGCAACATATCAAGGCGCTGTCCACCTACGGCACGGCAATTCATCCGAACTACAACTATTCGGTGCAGGTCGACGCCGGCGACGACATCAACGGCATGTCGACGGTCTTCATCGGCAATATCCAGCAGGCCTGGGGCGACATGAAGGCGATGCCGGACTGCCCATTCCACGTGCTGGCGACTGCGGGCGGCCAAGCCGCCGTGATGAAGGCGACGCCAACGAGTTTTGCTGGCCCGACTGACGCGGCAACAATGCTGGAGCAGCTCGCCAAAAAAGCCGGGCTCGGATCTCAAAATTATGGACTGAAAAGCAAACTCGCGGACCCGTACTTTTGGGGCTCGCCCTGGAAGCAGATGAAGGAGATCATCGACGCCGCGGTCGGCGACGGCATCATCGAGCACAAGACCCTGTTCGTCTGGCCAAAGAACGGCAACGCCGGCGGCAATCTTCTGATCACTCCGAAGACCGGGCTACGCGACTATCCATCATTCACGCAATACGGCGTGCAGGTCCGCTATGAGTTTCACCGGGAGATCGCCTATCGCTCGACCATGACGATCAAGGAGGATCTCATTCCGGAAACCGCGGGCCCTTGGGTCATTATCTGGATCGACTACAGTTTGCAGGCCAATACGCCACACGGTGACTGGTTCGCGATCCTGGACGGTACCAATCTCGGCGCGCCGGTGTTGCCGATCCCGTGAAGGAATTCTGAATGTGAGCGCGCGCTTTCGTGATGGTCGGCGCGCCTCATCTCGACGAAGATCGCTTCCGTCGGGCCGTCCAGCTGGCGGTGATGGCAACAACACCAGCAGCCCGGGCCGATTATCCAAAATCGGTGACCGGTGCCAGTCCCCCAAGCCCGCGCCGCGGATGTACCGGCGCGGGCTTTTTCAGTCGGGGAAGCGAAGCGTCTTGCCGACGGCGATGCTGAATTTAGCCCGCTCGTCGCTGTGCGTGCTCAAGTTGCTCGACAGGCCAATGAGGGCGCTACCGGCTCCGTGCGCGTCATAGCCAAATTTGCGCAGTACTAGTGGGGCAAATCTTTCGCCCTCAGCATGCGCCAGCATGCGTGCGCCAAGCTCCCTAAGCGTCCGGCTCTTTTCCCGCCGAGCCGATACCATGTCGTCGTATCTCTTGCGGCTTCGGTCTTCGAGAGTGACGAATGGCTTCGGCAATTCCGTCGGGACATTAGCGAGGAACAGCATTTGACGGCGGACCTCCATCCGCAAGTCAAAGAAACTCCTGATCGGCCGCCCAATAAACTCTGCCGCAAACCAGGCCATCACGCCGGTTGCTGCCAACCCAAAATAGGAAAGAATCGCGCCCATGATCCTCTTGGGTCTCACATCATAAAACTATGCTTAGACATCAAGGTCGCCACTAAGTTGCTTCAGCGTCTGCCTGACTTCCCACGCCACTTGACGCATTAAAGCAGGAATGATGTTTGGCATGGGCTCAACGCGTCCATCATCATGGTGGTACTGCCAGCCGCTACCCTCTTTGAGGTGAATGTACGTCCCGTCGGAGAGGGCGCCGACGTGGCCGCCACCATCTCGATGTCGGAACGAGCACACGAGTCGCTCGCGATTCAATTGTCCGCCTACCTTTTGCAGATAGATCAATTGGTTCTTCCACCAGTCTTCAAACGGAATGCGGGAATAGTCTGGGGGCCCGGATCCTAGTCGTGGGCCGTCTCCAAGCTGAGGTACGAATCCACGGCCGCCGGGGCCGGCCTCGAATATCAATAGGGACGGGAACGCGATGTCAGGCGCCCCCAGGCCATGTCTGGTATTGACACCCCCGGACGAAACAAACCCGAGTTCATCCTTCACTCCAAGCTGGCTGAGCAGCGAAGCGATGCTTCCGTGGTCATATACCAAGGTGAAGACAGCTGACGACAAGCGCTCCGCTTCCCAATGCTCTCCAGCATCGTAGCTTGCCGCCGACGCATCGAGGGCTTTCACTTGGTTCTTGAACTTCTGAATCAGCTCGTCTCGCGGGCGCTTTGGGCCAAAATTCCTTGCCATGATCCTATTCCTTACGGTCTGGCTTCGGCGGTACGACGCGGATGCTGGATGATACGGGCGCGGTCTTGGACGTCAGTCCGTGGCGCGTGTTGAAGAAGTCGACAACCGCAGGCCAATAACGCCCGCCCATGAGCGGATCGATCGCCGGCAGGCCGTGCTTGTCCTCGAGGTAACGCGCCTTCGCTGGCCAGTCCTTGGCGCGCGCGGAGCCCATGACCGCAGCCGCAATCATTTTCTCATCGGGGAATAGCGGCATGCGATCATTCATGTAGGTCACTCGGAGTTATTGCCGCGTCGGCTTGTCGATCGGACCGCTCCGCTGTTCGATCAATCCGAGAATGACGCCGAGCGACTCCCAGATGAGCTTTGCGCCGATCTTGTCCATCTCGAATCGAAAATCTTGGCCCTGCGGAGTCTTGAAGTTGAACATCACGCTGTCTTCGGAGGTTTGTCCAACATCACCCTGCTTGATTTGAAATACCCTCGCCGGGTTGGTGCCCTCATTGCGGCGCCGTTCGCTTTCTGCGGCTAGGTTCATCAGGTGCGGTAGCAACTTATCGACGAGATCAGCCGCCATGTGGATTGGCATCTCGGTCTTGAGGTCTTTGGCCAGCAGTACGACCTTGGCGTAATTACCGTCACCGGTAACGCCGATGTCCTTAAAACCATAGGCAACAATCGATTTGTCGCTCTGCGTCTTGTCATTCATGGTCGCGTCCTTCCTTCTTCCCTGCACTGGCCGTGACCGGGGACATTTCGGCCGCCGAGGCGTAGCGTCGTGTCGTCGGTGATGGCCGGATTCTGCTCACGGCCACTCGCGCAGGAGATCAGCCTCGTCGGTATGGTCGGTCCACCGCGCGGCATATGCATCTTTCGGCGCGCGCCGGACGAGCTCAAGACGCCCGGTCACGACGCCTCGCCGGATCACTCCGCCGTAGTCAACGTCGACCCACTCTCCACAAACTAGAACATCGGTTTGTATAGCAAGTGCGGGTACCGGTCGCGTAATCGGCTTTTGCAGCACGGCGTATAGGCGCGAAATCTCACGACGTCGCCCGGCGCTGAACGTTTGCGGTGTCATTAGGCACTCCTGCGAATCGACGGCGATTCTACAGGTGAGGGGCGCTATGTGTTGGCTTTCAGTCCGATCTCCACCAGCCGGCGCACGGCCGGGGCGAGCGGTGGATCATCATCCTGCGTGCTGGCCCAGGCGCGGATCGCATCCTGCAGCTCCTCGGACATCCTGACGCCATCAAATGGCAGAGCCATCGTAACTAAGATGGACTCAACCCACTTAAGGAGACCGCGATGACGATCATGTCGGATGACTTGCTGTCGGGAGCCAAGGCGATTGGCGAATTCATCGGCAAAAGCGAAAGGCAAGCGTTCTATTTGCTCGAGAACCACCTGCTTCCTGGCTTCAAGAACGGCAGAACTTGGAACGCACGTAAATCGACCATCGCGGAGCACTACGCGCGCATCGAGCGGGAGGCCGAGAAGGCCCGGATTGCGGCATTGGCGGAAAAGAGCGCGTCGGCAGCTTAGTTGGCTGAGAACCGGATCCGGGGCAACGGTGGCAATCACCCTCCTTACGAAGTGGCAGCTTCTTCAGTCGGTAGTCCAGCATCCCTCGATTAGGTCGGCGGGCATGGAGGTCGTCGCTACCGGATGGGTGGCGTCCCAAATCACGGGTACCTATGGTCTAGCGATCAGGAATTTTGCCGCAACGCGCTCAATCGTCGGCGCGGTCACAATCGCAGCAGCAAATACATGGACGCCATTTAGCATTGCCATACCGCAGGAAACCGCCGGTGCGTGGGATTTTACCAACGCAGGCGGCATGATTGTGAATTTCTGCCTTGCTTCAGCTAGCAATTGGCAAATCGGCGCTGGCACGTGGCAAAACGTCAACGCGGTAAATTCAACTACTGGAACAGCGGCGTTTATGGGAACGTCCGGTAATGCTCTATGGTTGACCGGTTTTGATCTTCGTGTTGGTTCGGTCGGTGGTTTTGAGCGCGTTCGTGCAAGCGAAATGCTTGACGTGTGTCGTACTCGTTTTCAAAAAAGTTGGGCGGCTGGAACGGCGGTCGGCACCATAACCGACGTTGGTTCCGAGCGCATTTTGCCGCCAGTAGCGTCAACAAGTGAGTGGTGTTCGGTGCCGTTTCGACCGTCGTTGGTTTCTACACCTACCGTCACGCTCTATAGCCCGACTAGCGGTGCAACCGGTAAGGTCTACAGTGGTTCAGCCGCTGCGGATGTTGCAGGAACGGTGAGTTTTCCGTGTAATCGTAACTTTCAGCCGAATTGGACTTCTGTCGCGAACACTGGTTATCGTTTCCATTGGACGGCGGATGCACGACCGTGAATTCAGGAGGATCGCACCGTCGACACGCCCATTCGCCCGACCGCAGGGGGCCAAGCGCATCCGCGAGCCGGCCGGTCGTGCACCTCGTCATGCCAGGCACCGTTATGGCGCGCCCTGGTCGCAGACGGACCTCGCCGGGCTTCGTGCCGCTGCCGTGCGATCAGCGCCTGCTGGAGCTCGTCCAGGGGCGGCTACGGAGCAAGCATCCCGATGCGATCGATCCCGAGGTCGACGGCCTGGCCGTGCTCCAACTCCAGCGCGAAAACCCGCATCTAAAGAACGGCGATTGCTGCTTCGTTGGAGGTTTCGCGCAGGTCACGACCGTGATGACGGATTCCATCACGACGCGGATTATACACGCGTGGCCCGACGAGTTAGGCCGGCGGATCTGAAGCGAAACGGTTGATTCGTCGCGTTTCTGCGAGACCCAATATTCTTCCCCGCAATCTTTATCGTTTGTTTTCGACAGGGTTTTTACTGTGATCTCGCCTTGATGCTTCTGGCGATTTGGCTCGTTCGGATTCAGGCTGTCCCCAGGTTTTCGAATCACTTGTCCACAGTGCTCGTTGAGTTTGGCGTTTCCATTTATCTTGGAGCCGCTCGATGCCGATCTATGCCGATGCTTTTAAACGCAGCGAGGATCCCAGCGCATTTCTGGCGATCGCGCGCGAACTCCACGACTTGCCCGATGCGGACTGGACTCCGTGGGAGGAGTGGGAGTTTCTGCCTAGCATGCTGCGGAAGCCGAAGGGGTACATCTTCTCGGAAAAGGAACGACGGAAACTTGCCCAGCTCTGTTGGTGCTCCGAGGAAATCTACGGGCACGACGGAGTGACCGTCGAGGTCATGATCGCGACCTGTGCAAGGTATGCTGCCGACCTTGGGTCAGACGAGGAGTGGATTGTTGGCCTCGTCGATCGTCGCGCGATGTTCGTTCGGAGGCGTCAGTTGCGCAGCCTCGTCGGTTTATATCGGTTCTGTGGGATGAATATAGCCGGCGTTGATCGATCCTTCGATCGTTGGGATGACATCGACGGTCAGCCAGAACCTCAGCAGGTGATACGTCATTCGAACGCGGCCTAGAGGGGCGCTTTGACTCAATGCGCAACGGGACAACGGCGTGCTGAAGTCAGTCAGCAGATACCCTTGTTGAAGTTAGATCACGGTTCGTCGTGAGGTCTCACAAACTTCTCAACATTTTCTTCTGCGAGGCGGATCTCGCGATCCAGGTCCGCATCGCTCATTCCGATCTCTTGTTTCCAGCTACCGTCGGTTTGCTGCCGAACAAACAGGACTCGTGCGTCCCGTAGGACAGTGGGCGCCAATACGAAGAGGCGCACATCTCTTAAGCCATCTTGAATTCGGCGGCGGATACGATGCGTACCATCGATCAGATGCCATCGCCGGCAATGATGAATAGTACGGGCTCGTCTCGACGCTCGACGGTCATGGCATCAACCACCGATTGATCGTATTCGTAACCCGCGATGTTCTGTTTGAGCCCGTCGTCTATGACGCTAAACTGCGGTCTTGCGCCTTCGCGCGAAATTTCGTCCCTACATTTCGCTATATTGATGATGCCCCAACGATCATGCATGTGGCATTCATCGCCGGGCATGCTGCCGATGAAAGCGCACCGGCCGGTAGGCGAATCGAAGTAGTAGCCTCGACCTCCGGATATGGCTTCGTAGCCCGGGAGGGCCGCTAGTTCAGCTTTCGAGACGATCCTGCGCGGCATATCCAAAGCACCTGTCGAACAATCCTGCTCTCTCGAAAAGCAGCACGGGTCATTCAATCAGTGAAAGACATTGCTCTATGGCTGCATCGGCCGTGTCGCGCTGCGTCCAGGGGAATTGTGCGTTCACCCAAACCCTTCCGTTCCTCGGATCGACGACATGATCGTCCAATGTGGAAGGTTGAATGACAATGTCGGTGTCACGATACACCGTCGTGGTGTATTTGCCAGTTTCGTGATTGCGGAGCGCTTCTATTCGAAAGCGATCGGTTGTTCCGTCCGGATGGTCCCAAACAACTTCGATGGTCTTCTCAACAGTGTACGACTCAATCACCGGCTTAAACTTGTCCAGATTCATTTTTTCTCTCATTGTCTGGGAGCGTGAGGCCTCAGTGGATTGCGTTTTAGGCCATTCGCGCCACGTTTGAAGCAGAAACATATCAATGCTGACCTCCCCGCGAAACGATCGCATCCAACCGCAGCTTCCAGTGGAGGGCAACCCGCTTTCGAAGGGATGCCGCGACAACTCTATCGCGTGTCGTGATTGTCGATAGACTGCTCTGCATGGTGAAGAGTTCAGATATTCGCTTTCGGATCGACCCTGGTGACGTGCCCCCAGAAAAAGCCGCTCGCCGGCTGCATCTCACGCTTGCCCGGTTCAACGAACTGCTACCCAATCTGTTGAAGCGCGGCTTCCCGCCCGCCGATCCGGACACCGGCATGTTCGACCTCGAGCGGATCGATGAATGGCGCGCGGCGCGCCATAGTCGACCGGAGCCTGAGCCGCGTCCGTCACCGCCAGAGCCAAGGCTTTCGCCAGGCGAGCGTCTCGCCCGGAAAATCAGAGAACGGTACCAGCAGCGCAACGCTTCGAAGCCCGACGATAATGCGGAGCGAATGATTGCCGTGATCGAGGAGCAGCGAAAGCAAGGCCGGAAGCGCAAGCTCACTCCCCCCTAAGCCGCTTCCGGCTGGGCGATCGCCGGCGCCGGATCCGATTGCCAAACTCCTCCGCGACCTTCGAGAGAAGGTCAGTGGGAAGACGCTCCAGCAGCGGCTGGCTGTCATCTGCTGTCGTTGGGCCGGGCGGCAGGTGAGGCGGGTCTGGCGGCGGAGGCGGCATCATGTGACGCTATCGGAGCCCTTCCGGTTCGTCCGGCGGGCTTTCCATTCGAGCCCGCTCTTTGATTTCGATAGCCGTTCCTCGCGCCGTTTTCTGGCCATTTCTGCCATCTGGAGCGCTCCTTGCATCGCATACTCGGTAGTGTCCGAAGGCGTCTTGCCGGACAGCATCCGGTCAACGTCCTCCCAGCGCCAGCGAGGAGTCCCGGTCGGAAAAGTATCGCAGGGGGCGGCAGCCGGCCTTCTTTCTCACTGGCTGGTTTCGACCCCCCGGCTGCCGGTCCGGTACCGGCGATGGCTGTCGAAAGCCGAACCAGTGAGCAACTACCCATGAACCGTCCCTTTCGGAGTCCCTCTCCAGAGGCCTGCGAGCGCCTCCCAGCGTTCATTCTCGCCGGCCTCTCTCCACGACTCCAAGATGCGATCGCGGCCCTCAGACGTGCCCGCAACGAGGCTGCCGACCAAATCGAGCGGCTACTGACGTCTCCGATCTCGCACGATGAGACGGAGTCGGTCGTGAACCCGACCCTCGATCCCGACGGTAGGACTGTATCGTTCCTGGGAATCTACACAGAGCAGCAGATCGCGGCGGCACGTGCTGTTTTTGCCGCCCGTCATTTAGTCGCGGACGAGATCGAGCGGCTCATGGCGGTGCTGGACGAGCTCAGCGGCGACGAGGATCTCGAGCTCAATGTCCCCAACGGGTATGACGATCCTTGGTTGGACGACGGGGAGGGCGTCACGGTGTCAAGCCGCGCAGGATCGTACGTCTCGGACGGAGATTCCGAGCCCTCGCTCGCTGGGTTCGGCGCTCTAGCCTTCGGCGGCGCTGATCTTGAGGAGGATCCGTCAGAGTCGGGTATCGCGGATCTCGACGGTCTGATCGAGCAGTTCCGCAGGCCCTAGATTTGAAAGCTACGCCGCCGGGCTCGAAATACATGTCCCGGCGGCGTTCTGTTATTTCCAGCGTCTGCGCAAATCAGGCGCGCAATACACACCAATCAACAAATATAGTTACGTCGAATCTTCCCGCCTGAATGTCGTAGGCCATGACTTCGAAACCGCCGTCCTTTTTCTCATGAATGAACGCACAATAGAGGGGTCCCTTTCTGTCGGGACCAGATCCACCGTTGGTTATGTGCGGGGTCAGAAGTACCTGGTCGTCCTTTCTCATTGTTGGGACGGGAACACTCTCAATCCCAAACTCTCGGTTTAAGCTCTTAATCTCAACCTTGCCTATTGCGAGTACGGAGGGCATGCAAATTCCTCCCTAGGGGTTTGGGGTGGTAAAAATTACCACCTGGGCGCGAGACTAACCCTTCAATCAGCGGTTGAGTATGGGTCCAAACACCGCAGCCGACCCAAATTCGGTACCGTCACCCGGACTTTCGGTAGAACAAATCACGAAGTGCCGTGTTGCACCCGTGTTGCGCGGAGTGCAGGATTCGAACCTGCAACCCGCGGAGTAAAAATCTGCTACTCGTTGTTCGGAAGTAAACTTCGCCAACCACCGATTGACCACCGAAACACCGTGAACGAACAGCGATAAAAGTGGTCAATCCGGATCGAGCTTCGTTGCTTTTGTTGATTTTTTCGGTCGCTGATTACGTTCGGGACGCAGGGGTCGCAGGTTCGAATCCTGCCACTCCGACCATTCTTTCAAGCACTTATAGTTTCTGTGTTTTTCGTGCGCAACGACATGCGCATCGATTTGAAGCGCGGCTGCCATGTCGGTCGATTTCGGGACGCCGGTCCCTGATATCGGCGATTCGGGACCATTGGAGCGCGCGAGGGAAGCGGCCCCTGACGTGAAAATGCGTAGCACGTCACCAAGCACCACACGGTCTCCCTTCGGACCTCTCGGCTGATCCTGTCCGACATCAAAGCACGAATAGCCCGCCGCGAGTAGTGCTCAGCTTGCCGGCGCAAATACCCGTCAGGGGTTGCCGACCTCAAAGGCCAGCAGAACGTTGCCGGGCAGGCCGCTCCATTGCGCGTAGCCGGAATTGACGTACAGCATGCCGTCGACGACGACCGGGCCGGGTCCGTCCATGGCGCCGCCATGGGCCGCAACGCCGTTGACCGTGGCGTAGTCGCGGGCGGTGTCGATTTCCCAGAGCAGCCGTGCGTCATCGGTCGCGTAGGCGCGCAGGAAGCCGCTCACGCCGCCCGAGAACACGACGCCGGGAATGGCGGTGACCGCCGCGGAGAGAGCGGGGCTACACTGGGGGCGGTCGCCACAGGCCACCGGCGCCACCTGCATCGCGATCCTTCCGGTCGCAAGATCGAGCCCGAACAGGCCGCCACCTTCGCTTGAATTCAGACGTCGCGTGCCGTCCCTGAGAAATCGTACGTCCGAATTGGCGACATAGATTCGGTCCTGGTCGGCGGCGGAACCCCATTCGGTCCCGCCCAACGCGCCACCCTTGCCGATCCGCGTCTGCCACAGGATCTTGCCCTCGTGGTCGGGATCGAGCGCGTGGACCACGCCGGATTTCTGGCCGATCACCAGCACGCGCTGTCCGTTACGCAGGCTCACCAGGATCGGTGATTGGCCGAAATCATGGTCGGGGCCGCGGTCTTCCGGACAATTGCTCTGATCGGTGCCGAAACACGCAACGACGAAGCTGTCCTTCGGTGTGGCCTGTTGGTGCCAAAGCATTCGGCCGGTCGCGAGATCGAACGCGAGGATGGCATCGCTGGTGTCGGTTGCCGGATCGGCATAGCTGTTCGAGGTCGCGACATAGAGCGCCTGGCGCTGCACGTCGATCGTCGGCGCGGACCAGACCGACGCGCCGGCCGGACCGAACAGCTGGGTCCCGAGGGCGTTCGCCCGTGTCGGATGCGGTGCCTCGGGAATCGTATAGGCCTTCCAGATCTGCGCACCGGTCTCGGCCTTCAGCGCAACGACGCTGCCGCGAAACGTACAGCACTGGTAGGTGGGACGAGACCCGATAGCCTCCTCGATCGATGAAACCCCGACATAGACGACGCCGGAATAGAACACTGGCGCACCGGTAATCCGGGCGGCCACATGATCGTCGACCTTGCTCTTCCAGATCAGCTTGCCGGTCGCGGCATTCAGGGCGTAGACGTTGGCGCGCACATCGCCAAAGAAGATGGCAGACTGGTCGTTGTCCAGTGGGGCAAAGCTGATGGCCGTCCGCACCGGCGCCTCGGTCGGAAACTCCCAGCGCGTGCAGCCGGTTTTGGCGTCGAGGGCGTGGACCTTGCGGTCGCCGCCACCGACGAACAGCAAGCCACCGACGACGGCCGGCTGCGCGTTGGCGTTCGACGTGTCAGGAAATCCGAACGCCCATTTCAGACGCAGCCGCGGGACCTGGTCTTGCGCGAGGCCGGCCATTGCCGCCGGCTGAAACCGGCTGTTGTTGATATCCGTGCCCCAACCGTTCCACCGCGGCCCATCGATCGGCTGCGGAAAGCCGGTCTCGTTCTGCGCGCATTGGCCTGCGCTCTCGGTTGGCACGAGCGACGCGGCCTTTCCGGTGACGAGTGAGGCGATCGCCGCCCGCTCGTCGCTGGCCAGTCCCTGCGCGAAGGATGCCATCGGGCCCGTGGTGATCGCACCAAGCACCTCGTCGAACGATCTGGATTGCAGCGCGGTGCGGCTCGGCGCGCGAACAGCCGCGTTGCTGCTGTCGTGACATTGCGCACAGCGTTGCGCGTAGAGATCGGCACCGGCTTGCTGCGCCGCGGCGGGCAGGCAAGACGAGATCAGGGCGATGGCAATCGCAGCACTCAGTTTCATCGTGATTCACCGGAGTTGGTTTTTGATGAAGAGAGCAATTGCAGCTTAGCACAACCTTCCGGCTGCCATCGTGCTTGGCGGAGGCCGGCCGCACGTATGGCGGTGCAGGATCCGATCGCCGCCTTCAATTCGAGCGCCCGCTGGCGCGATCTCCCATTGACAGGTCGGCCGATGTGATAGAATTATAACAAGATAAGTTGCAAAAATAACAATATGTCACCATCGTACCAGCGCCGCGCGCGGTCGACGGGAGGAAAATTTGGAATTGTCCGGTTCGATCGCAGCCGAGCCTCGGCCGTCGACGGCGCTGTTGATGGTCGGTGGCATCAACAAACGCTTCGGCGGCGTGCGGGCGTTGCGCGACGTCAACCTCGAGGTCCGGGCCGGCGAGGTGCACGCGCTGCTGGGCGAGAACGGGGCCGGCAAGTCCACGCTGATCAAGATCCTTAGTGGTGTCCACGCGGCCGACAGCGGCACGATCGAGATCGCCGGCAAACCAGCTACGTTCGACAGTCCGGCTAGATCGCGCGAGGCAGGCATCGCCGTCGTCTATCAGGACCTCAGTCTCGTCGAGTCGCTGAGCGTCGCCGACAATCTGTTGCTCGGCCGCGAGCCGCGTACGCGGTTCGGCTTTGTCCGCAAGCGCGAACTGATGGCCAGGGCCGGGGCGTTCCTGAGCGAGCTCGGCATTCCCCTCGATACCAAGGCAGCAGTCGGCTCGCTGCCGTTCGCCTACCGCCAGATGACCGAGATCGCCAAGGCACTGATGGGCGAGGTGCGCCTGTTGATCCTCGATGAACCGACATCGTCCCTGACTTCGGATGAAGTTCGTATCCTGTTCGACGCGATCGGCAAGGCGACGCGCCGCGGCGTCGGCGTGATCTATGTGACGCATCGGCTCAACGAGGTGTTCGAGATCTCGCAGCGTGTCACGGTGCTCCGCGACGGCGCCAATGCCGGCACGTTCGTCACCGCCGAGACCGACATGAAGCGGCTGGTGAACTCCATCATCGGCACCGATCGATTGGCGCCCGCGGCGTCGCGCGCTGAACCTGCAGTTGCGCGTTCATTCGATCCGTCGCCGGTTCTGTCGCTGTCGCGCGTGTCGAACGATCGCCTGTCGGCCGTCGAACTGTCCGTGATGAAGGGTGAGATCCACGGCCTTGCCGGATTGATAGGCAGCGGACGCACCGAGATTCTGGAGACCATCTTCGGCCTTCGGCCGGTCGACAGCGGCACATGCCAGATCGACGGTCGGCCTTGGCTGCCGAGGAGCCCGGCCGATGCGATCGACCATGGCGTCGCGCTGGTGCCGGAAGACCGGCATCTGCAGGGCCTGGTGCTGGATCATTCGATCGAGCGCAACATCACCTTGCCGCGGATTCCGCATTTCTCGCGCTGGGGCTTCATGCAGCAGCGCGCCGCCGCCCGGCGTGCCGACGCTGCGGTGGCGAGGCTGTCGGTGAAGGCGCAAGGCGCTTCGAGCCTGGTCAGGACATTGTCCGGCGGCAACCAGCAGAAGGTCGTGTTCGGAAAATGGAATGATCCGCGGCCGCGCGTTCTGCTGCTCGACGAGCCGGCGGTCGGCGTCGACGTCGGCGCGCGCGAGGAGATCTACGGCGTGATCCGCAATGCCGCTCGCGACGGCACCGGCGTCCTGGTGGTCTCGTCGGACCTCGTCGAACTGATCGAGCTCTGCGACCGCATCTCCGTGATCGTCGATGGACGCGTGGCGCGAACGCTGCTGCGCGGGGAGATCGATGATGCCGAAGAGCTCCATCATCTGCTGCAGATCTACCAGGCTTCCGAACAAGGCGTATTGCAAGAGCTGCCCGCATGACCGAACTGACCGCGCCCAACCTCGTCGCCTCGTCGACCCGATCCGATCGACGCCGCAAGCTGCTGCAGAATCTGCTGCGGGGTGAGCGGCCCTACATGCTGTACATCGCCTTCGTGGTGCTGCTGGTCGTGTTCAGCCTGTCCTCGCCCTGGTTCCTGTCGGTCGACAATTTCCTGAACATCGGACGCCAGACCACGCTGGTCTCGATCATCGCGGTCGGCATGACCTTTGTAATCATCGCGCGCCAGATCGATCTGTCGGTCGCATCGACATTGGCGCTGTCGGGCATGGCCGCGGCGCTCGCGATGAGTCAGATCAACAATAGCTGGATCGTAGGCTCTGTTGCCGGGCTCGGCACCGGCGCGCTGGTCGGGCTGCTCAACGGCATCCTGACCACGCAGCTCTCGATCCCGTCGTTCCTGGTGACGCTGGGTTCACTGAGCATGGCGCGCGGTTTGGCGATGATGGTAACCAATACCAAGCCTGTCATCATCACCAACGAGACGTACTTTGCGATCTTCGGCGAAGGCTCGTTCCTGGGCATACCGGTTCCGATCGCCTGGACGCTGGCGGCGATGATCGTCGGCATCCTGCTGCTGCACTATAACGTGTTCGGCCGCCGCATCTATGCGGTCGGCGGCAATCCGACCGCGGCGCTGTATTCCGGTATCAACACCAAATGGGTAACGACCGCGGCCTTTGTGCTGACCGGCGCGCTCGCCGGGCTTGCGGCGCTGGTGCTGTCCGCGCGCTCGCACGCCGCGCGGCCCGACGTCGTGCAGGGCATGGAGCTCGACGTCATCGCCGCCGTGATCCTCGGTGGTTGCAGCCTGTTCGGCGGGCGCGGCTACATCCTGGGGACGCTGTTCGGCAGCCTCATCATCGGCACACTCAACAACGGCCTCGTGCTGCTCGGCGTCAGCTCGCCGCTGCAGCTCGTCATCAAGGGAGCGATCATCGTGGCCGCGGTCGCCTTCACGAAACGCTAGAGCACGACGGTGCAGCGCATGGGCCGCAAGGTCAGGCGTTGCAAGGGTAGGGGCAAGGTCGCCGGCCTCCGGTCAATCGGCGACCAAAACGGGAGGAAACAATGAAGCCGATCTTGCGACAAACCCTGCCGCTGACCGCGTTGATCGCGGCGACGGCCATTTCGATCGCCGCCTCGGCTCGCGCCGAAGTGCCTGCAACCTGCGTCAAGGGCGTCGATCTCGCGACGCTTGGACCGAAATCGATCGTCGGTCAGGGGCCGCACGGCGAGAAGGCCGCCTCGCCCGAAGTGCTGGCGCTGTCGGACGCCGATGCCGCCAAGATCAGGGAGAAGCATTTCAAGGTCGGCATCTCCATGCAGACCGTCAATCTCGACTGGGCGCAACTGCAGATCCAGGGCATCACCGATACGCTGAAGAAGTACGGTGTGACCGTCACCGGCGTCGCGTCCGCCGAATATCAGGTCGACAAGCAGATCGCCGATATCGAGAACACCATCCAGCAGCATCCGGATGGCATCATCTCGATCCCGGTCGATTTCACGGCGACCGCACCGACCTACAAGAAGATCGCCAAGGCCGGCATCAAGCTCGTGCTGATGGACAGCATCCCGACCGGCCTGAAGCATCCGGAGGAATATGCCTCCATGATCTCGGCGGATAGCCAGGGCAACGGCCTGATCGCGGCCCAGATCCTGGCGTCCTGCGTCGCGCAGGGCGGCACCATCGGCCTCGTCAATTTCGGCGTCGATTATTTCAGCACCAACGAGCGCACCAAGGGCGTCCGTGAGTGGATGCAGAAGAATCGTCCCGACATCAAGATGAAGCAGGTCGACTTCACCGACCCGCCGAAGGTGTCGCAGATCGCGGGCGACTTCCTCACCGGCAATCCGGATATCAAGGGCCTGTTCGCGGTCTGGGACCAGCCGGCGCTCGATACGCTGAGCTCGATGCGCGCGCAGGGCATCGACATTCCGGTCGCCACCGTCGATCTCGGCCTGCAATCGGCGATCGAGATCGCCAAGGGTGGCCCGCTGAAGGCGACCGGATCGCAGCGCCCCTATGACCAGGGTGTCGCCGAAGCGATGGCCATGATGAACGCGCTGCTCGGCAAGGAAACGCCGGGCTGGATCGGTGTGCAGTCGCTGCCGGTGACGCAGTCCAACGTGTTGGAATCCTACAAGACGGTGTTCAAGAAGGAGCCGCCGCCGGAGCTGACCGACGCCTGCAACAAGGCGAAGCCTGCCTGCAACTGAGCCGCAGGAGTGCGATGCGTGGTCCCGCGAGCCCGCGCATCGTGAGCAGCCTGATCCGGGCGTGCCAGCCCCCGCTCGGATTAGGTTGCGCTGGTCACGTACTCGACGGGAAGGCTACGGAAGTGCTTGCGCATGTCCGCTGACGCCGCGCCGCCGACGATGATGCGCGAGAACGCGCCGATATCGGAGAAGAACGCCGACTTGAGGCTGCCGAGCTTGCTGGCGTCGATCACCAGGATGCTTTCCATCGCGGTCTCGATGACGGCCTGCTTGACGGCGACCTCGTGAAAATTCGAGCAGCTCGCGCCGCGGGTCCAGTGCACGCCGCCCGCGGAGATGAAGGCCTTGTTGATGCCGAGCCGCCGCAGATAGGATAGGCCGTCGTCCGACGCAAAGGACTGCGACGACGGATGGTAGAGGCCGCCCATCAGCATCACCTGCGTGGCCGGCCGTCGCGTGACGATCGACGCCACGTTCATCGAATAGCAGATCACCGAAAGCGGCAGGTCCTCCGGTAGGCAGTCCGCCAGCGACTGCATCGTCGTGCCGCAATCGATGAAGATCGTATCGCCTTCCTTGATCGAGGCCGCGGCAGACCGGCAGGCCAGGCGCTTGTCCTGGGTGTGCTGATCGATCTCCTGCTCGAACGTGTACTTGACCCCGGTCGGCGACGCCGCATTGACGACGTAGCCGCCGAGCAGCGCCAGCGCGGCGTCCGGCCCGGCGAGATCGCGCCGGACCGTCATTTCGGAAACCTTGAGGAGCTCGGCGGCGTCCTTCAGATGCAGCGTGCCGCTCGATTCGACGGCGCGGCGCAGCCTCTGCAGGCGCTGCACGCGCGTCTCGCTTGGTCGTGCGTTCGATGTTTCAGCCATTTTGATCGCCGGGCTTGCTTATCCGATTGACAATGATCTTACAATGTTGTGAGTTTATCAACGTCGATTTGTTACAATAATAACATCCAGTCCGGCGGGCTGATCGAAGGTCGGGGACGATGTCGTCCTCAGGCAGTCGGCAAACCCCGCGGCAAGGTCAGGGGAGGATCACATGTTGCGATCGACACATTCAGTCTATCTGGCGATCTCGTCGATTCGCTAGGACGCACGGCGCCTCCATGACGCAGAGCGTCTTCATGCAGAATCCGTCCCCATTGGCCGCGCAGTCGCCTTCCCCGGGCGGCGGGCATCAGCTCCCGCGCAACAGCGGCCGCGCGCTCGAGATGGATTGGGTCGACGAGATCAGGATCAATCTGTCGGCCGCCGAACGCCGCGTTGCGAGCCTGCCGGGCCGGCGCACGGTCAAGAAGGACGCGCAGGCGGCGTGGCTTCTCAAGGCGATCACCTGCATCGACCTGACGACGCTCAATGGCGACGATACGACCGAACGGGTGAAGCGCCTCTGCGCCAAGGCCAAAGCGCCGGTGCGCGGCGACCTTCTCGAGCGGCTCGGCTTTGCCGGCCGTGAGCTGCATACCGGCGCGGTCTGTGTCTACCATCGGTTCGTGGCGACGGCCGTCGAAGCGCTCAGCGGATCGGACATTCCGGTCGCCGCGGTCTCGACCGGATTTCCCGCAGGCCTCGTGCCGCACGATCTGAAGCTGAAGGAGATCGAAGCGTCGGTCCGCGACGGCGCGCAGGAGATCGACATCGTCATCACGCGCGAGCATGTGCTGACCGGCGATTGGCGGGCGCTTTACGCCGAGGTGCAGGATTTCCGCGCCGCCTGCGGCGACGCGCATCTGAAGACGATCCTGGCCACCGGCGATCTCAAGACGCTGCGCAATGTCGCCAAGGCGTCGATGGTCTGCATGATGGCCGGCGCCGATTTCATCAAGACCTCCACCGGCAAGGAAGGCGTCAACGCGACGCTGCCGGTGACGCTCGCGATGCTGCGGATGATCCGCGTCTATCAGGAGCGTACCGGCTACCAGATCGGCTTCAAGCCGGCCGGCGGAATCTCGACGGCAAAGGACGTGCTCAACTATCAGTTCCTGATGAAGGAGGAACTGGGCCGCGACTGGCTCGAGCCGGACCTGTTCCGTATCGGCGCCTCCAGCCTGCTCGCCGATATCGAGCGGCAGCTCGAGCATCACGTGACCGGCCACTACTCGGCTTTCAACCGCCACCCTGTGGGATGAGACTCCAGCGATGAGCGTCGCAAGCTATTTCGAGACCATGGAGTATGGCCCCGCGCCGGAGGCGGACGGCGAGGCACGCGCCTGGCTGGCGCGGCATGGCGCCACCTTCGGGCATTTCATCGCCGGCAAGTTCACGGCGCCGCATGCCGGCAAACGCCTCACGACGACCGAGCCCGCCACCGGCAAGACGCTGGCGCGCATCGCGCAGGGCGCCGCCGCCGATATCGAGGCGGCGGTCAGCGCCGCGCGCACCGCGCAGACAGCGTGGGCGAAGCTTGGCGGCCACGGCCGCGCCCGTCATCTCTATGCGTTGGCGCGCATGCTGCAGCGTCACGCCCGGCTGTTCGCCGTGCTGGAGGCGATCGACAACGGCAAGCCGATCCGGGAAACCCGCGATCTCGACGTGCCGCTCGCTGCGCGCCATTTCCTCTATCACGCCGGCTGGGCGCAGCTGCAGGAGCGCGAATTCACCGATCAGGTGCCGGTTGGCGTGATCGGGCAGATCGTTCCGTGGAATTTTCCGCTGCTGATGCTGGCGTGGAAGATCGCGCCGGCGCTGGCCGCGGGCAATACGGTGGTGCTGAAGCCGGCGGAGTTCACCTCGCTCACCGCGCTGCTGTTCGCCGAACTTTCGGCCGAAGCCGGCCTGCCGCCGGGCGTGCTGAACGTCGTGACCGGCGACGGTGCCACCGGCGCGCTGCTGGTCGAAAGTCCCGGCGTCGACAAGATCGCGTTCACCGGCTCGACCGAGGTCGGACGGCTGATCCGCCAGTCGACCGCGGGCACCGGCAAATCGCTGACACTCGAGCTTGGCGGCAAGTCGCCGTTCATCGTGTTCGACGATGCCGATATCGACGGCGCGGTGGAAGGCGTGGTCGATGCCATCTGGTTCAACCAGGGCCAGGTCTGCTGCGCCGGTTCGCGGCTGCTGCTGCAGGAGGGGATCGCGGAGACTTTCCGCCGGCGCCTGATCCGCCGCATGGAGACGCTTCGCGTCGGCATGCCGCTCGACAAGGCGATCGACATGGGCGCGGTGGTCGCACCGGTACAACTCGAACGGATCAAGTCGCTGGTCGAGACCGGGGTGAAGGAAGGCGCCGAGAAATATCAGGCGTCCGGTGCCATCCCGGCGGAAGGATGTTTCTATCCGCCGACCTTGCTCTGGAACGTGCATCCATCCTCGACGGTTGCGACCGAAGAAATCTTCGGCCCTGTTCTGGTGGCGATGACGTTCCGCACCCCTGACGAGGCCGTGATGCTCGCCAACAACACGCGCTACGGCCTTGCCGCCAGCGTGTGGAGCGAGACGATCGGTCTGGCGCTCGATATCGCGCCGAAGCTCTTGGCCGGCGTGGTCTGGGTCAACGCCACCAATCTGTTCGACGCCAGCGTCGGCTTCGGCGGCTATCGCGAGTCCGGCTTCGGCCGCGAGGGCGGCCGTGAAGGCATGTACGAGTATCTCAAGCCGAAGGCCTGGAGCGGGCGCAAGGCGCGGGCCAAGGCATCGACGCTGCCGACGGCTTTTGGCGCAAGTGCCGGATTCGATGTGCCGCCAATCGATCGGACGGCAAAACTGTTCGTCGGCGGCAAGCAGGTGCGCCCGGACGGCAATTATTCGCGCCCGGTGCTCTCGCCGAAGGGCCGGCGCCTCGGCGAGGCAGGCGAGGGCAATCGCAAGGATATCCGCAATGCGGTGGCCGCGGCGCGCTCCGCCGAGTCCTGGGCGCGGGCGACGGCGCATAATCGCGCCCAGATCCTCTACTACCTTGCCGAGAATCTTTCCGCGCGCGGCGACGAATTCGCCCGGCGCATCGCCGAGATGACCGGCGTGTCGGCTGCGAAGGCGCGCACGGAAGTCGATGCGAGCATCGAGCGGTTGTTCAGCTATGGCGCCTGGGCCGACAAATTCGAAGGATCCGTCCACGCACCGCCGCTGCGCGGCGTGGCGCTCGCGATGCATGAGCCGATCGGCGTGGTCGGCGTCGCCTGTCCCGACGAGGCGCCGCTGCTCGCCTTCATCAGCCTGGTGGCGCCGCTAGTTGCGATGGGCAACCGGGTCGTCGCCGTGCCGAGCGAGCGGCATCCGCTCGCCGCGACCGACTTCTACCAGGTGCTCGAGACCTCGGACGTGCCGGGCGGCGTGGTCAACATCGTCACCGGCGATCACAGCGAACTGGTCAAGGTGCTTGCCGAGCACGACGATGTCGACGCGCTCTGGGCATTCGGATCGCAGGACGCCTCAGCGGCCGCCGAGCGGCTGTCGACCGGCAATCTCAAGCGGACTCTGGTCGATCATGGCCTCGCGCTCGATTGGTACGACAAGGCCGCGAGCGAGGGCCCGATCCTGCTCCGCCACGCGGTGCAGGTGAAGAACATCTGGATTCCGTACGGTGACTAGCGACGTCACCTCGCGGTGATATCGATGGGGTTCGGACCGTCAGAGTCCGGCGAGTTTGAACACAAGGGAAGGACGCAACATGCTCAAGGGCATCGATCCACTGCTCAATGCCGACGTACTCTACGCCCTGCGGGCGATGGGGCATGGTGATCGTCTGGTGGTGTGCGACACCAATTTTCCGGCCGACTCGATCGCGCGCCAGACGGTTCTCGGCCGGTTGCTGCGCATCGACAATGTCAACGCGGCCAGGGCGGTTGAGGCGATCCTCTCGGTGATGCCGCTCGACACCTTCGTCGACGATGCGGCCAGCCGCATGGAGATTGTCGGCCAGGCTCAGGAAGTGCCACCCGTGCAGCGCGAGGTGCAGACCGCGATCGATCGCGCGGAGGGACGGTCCTGGCCGCTGGTCGGCGTCGAGCGCCACGCTTTCTATGAGAAGGCCAAGACGGCCTATTGCGTGATCGCGACGGGCGAGCGGCGCTTCTATGGCTGCTTCCTGTTCAGCAAGGGCGTGATCGGGCCGGACGGGGAGTGACGAGATGAGCAAGAGTGGCGTCGCCGTCCTCGGCGTCTTCGTCGTCGACTTGGCGTTCCGCGCCGGCAACATGCCGGCGATCGGCGAGACGATCGCCGGTTCGGGATTCGCGATGGGGCCCGGCGGCAAGGGATCCAACCAGGCTGTCGCGGCCGCGCGGGCCGGCGCCGGCGTGAGCTTCATCTCGCGGATCGGCAGCGACGCCTTCGGCGAGCTTGCGATCAGGACCTGGGAGGCCGAGGGAATCCGGCCGCGCGTGGCGAGGACCGCGGATGCGCCGACCGGCGCGGCGTTTATCTATGTCCATGAGACGCGCGGCGACAACGCCATCATCGTGGTGCCGGGTGCAGCGGGCGGTATCGGCCCGGCCGATGTCGACGCGGTGGCGGACGCGATCCGCGACAGCCGCGTGTTCGTGACGCAGCTCGAGCAGCCGGTCGATGCAGCGCGGCGCGGGCTCGAGATTGCGCGCGCCGCCGGCAGCATCACGGTGTTCAATCCGGCACCGGCGATCCAATTCGACGATGGCCTGTTTGCGCTGTGCGATTATGTCGTTCCCAACGAGACCGAGGCCGAAGCGCTCACAGGCATCGCGGTGGGCGACCTCGCCGGCGCCCGCCGCGCCGGCGACGCCCTGTTGGCCAAAGGCGCCGGGACCGCGCTGATCACCCTCGGCGAACGCGGCGCGCTATTCCATGCGCGGGATCGCTCGCTGCACGTGCCGCCCTTCGCGTCCGGCAAGGTCGTCGAAACCACCGGCGCGGGCGATGCATTCGTCGGCGGCTTCGCGGCGGCGCTCGCGGACGGCGTCGATCCGCTCGAGGCCGCGCGGTTCGGTTCGGCCACGGCGGGAATCTCGGTGACCCGGCCGGGCACCGCGCCCGCGATGCCGCGGCGCGTGGAGATCGAAGCGCTGCTGAGGGGATGATGCTGCGATGATGCGGAATGATCCGATCAAGCATGTCTTCATCTGGCCGGCGGTGCTCGTCGTGCTGGCGATCTCGATCTTTCCGCTGATCTATTCGCTGACCACGAGCTTGCTCAGCTACCGCCTGATTCCGCCGATCCCGCCGCGCGTCGTCTGGCTTGGCAATTATGCGGCGTTGTTGCAGGAGCCGCGGTTCTGGAATGCGCTCTTCACCACGACGCTGATTGCGCTGATCGCGGTCGGGTTGCAATACGCGATCGGGTTCGGCGTCGCGCTGGCGCTGAATGCGCGGGTGCCGGGTGAGCGGCTGTTCCGCGTCGCCCTGCTGCTGCCGATGCTGCTGGCGCCCGTCGCGGTCGCGCTGGTGGCGCGCATGATCTTCAATCCGACGATGGGACCGCTCAATCAGTTCCTGTCGAAGTTCGGCCTGGTCAACCTGCCGTTCCTTACCAATGGACATTGGGCACTCGCCTGCATCATCGCGGTCGAGGTCTGGCAGTGGACCCCGTTCGTCATCCTGATGATGCTAGCCGGGCTGCAAACGCTTCCCGAAGATGTCTACGAGGCCGCTGAGCTCGAGAATGCCAGCGCCTGGCAGCAGTTCTGGGGCATTACCTTTCCGATGATGCTGCCGATCTCGGCCGCCGTCGTCTTCATCCGCCTGATCGAGAGCTATAAGATCATGGACACGGTGTTCGTGATGACCGGCGGCGGGCCGGGCGTCGACACCGAGACACTGACGCTGTTCGCCTATCAGGAAGGCTTCAAGAAGTTCAATCTCGGCTACACATCGGCGCTCAGTTTCCTGTTCCTGATCGCGATCACGATCATCGGCGTGACTTATCTGGCGCTGCTGCGGCCGCATCTGGAGAAGCGCCGATGAGCGGCCAGGGCTTGACGGGACTGTCGCCATGGCGCCGCCGCCTGGTCGCGGCCGGCGTTCTCATCTGGTGCCTGATCACGGTGTTTCCGCTCTATTGGGTGGTGGTGACCGCATTCAAGACGCCGCCCGGCGTCGTCGGCGGGCCGACCTATCTGCCGTTCATCGACTTCACGCCGACCTTGCAGCCCTTCATCGATCTCTATCAGGGCATCCGCGGCGAGTTCTTCCGGACCTTCCTGAACTCGACCATCGTTGGCCTATCCGCGGCAGCGATCGCCACGGCGATTGGCGCGATGGCGGCCTATGCGCTGGTGCGCTTCGAATTCAAGGTCCGCTTCGGCGCGGGCCTCGCGTTCTTCCTGCTCGCGCTCGGCGGCTACCTGCTGTTCAACACGACGTTCGGGTTCACCCGCCCGCAGGCCCTGTTGCTGGCCTTTCCGATCGCGCTGATCGTGGCCGTCGCCGCCAACCGCCTGCCGCTGCCCGGACCGATCCTCGGCAATGAGGACATCCTGTTCTGGTTCGTCAGCCAGCGCATGTTCCCGCCCATCGTCACCGCCTTCGCGCTGTATCTGCTCTACAGCGAGATCGGGCGGCTGGGCTTCCAGCTGATCGACAGCTTTGTCGGCCTGACGCTCTGCTACGTCGCCTTCTCGCTGCCGATCGTCGTCTGGCTGATGCGCGACTTCTTCGAGGCTGTGCCGATCGAGGTCGAGGAGGCGGCGATGGTCGACAATGTGCCGAGCTGGCGCATCTTCTTCGGCATCGTGGTGCCGATGTCGATGAACGGGCTGCTGGCGACGTTCATGATCACGCTGGCCTTCGTCTGGAACGAGTTTCTGTTCGCGCTGTTCCTGACCAATTCCAGATGGCAGACGCTGCCGATCCTGGTGGCGGGACAGAACAGCCAGCGCGGCGACGAATGGTGGGCGATATCGGCTGCGGCGCTCGTCGCCATCGTTCCCATGATGATCATGGCGGGCCTGCTCAGCCGGATGATGCGGTCGGGCCTGCTGCTCGGGGCCATCAAATAGCAAAAAACCTTGTAGGGAGGACTAGACGATGTTGCGACGGACGTTCCTGATGCTGACCACCTCGCTCGCGATGGCCTGTGCCGCGAGCCAGGCGAATGCCGCCTGCAGCCCGGACTATACCGGCGTCACCCTGACGGTGGCGTCGCAAACCGGGCCGTATATCGCCTCTGCGCTCAAGCTCGGCGCGGACGAATGGGCGAAGAAGACCTGCGGCAAGGTCAATGTCGTGGAGTTTCCATGGTCCGAGATCTATCCGAAGATCGCGACGTCGCTCACCGCATCGGACGCGACGTTCGACCTCGTCAGCTTCGCGCCGGCCTGGCTGCCGGATTTCGTGCCCTATCTCAGCGAGATGCCGAAGGAGATGCAGTCCGGCAAGGACTGGGACGATATCGAGCCGGCCTATCGCGAACGGCTGATGGTGTGGGAAGGCAAGATCTACTCGCAGTCGATGGACGGCGACGTCCACACCTATACCTACCGCACCGACCTGTTCAGCGATCCCAAGGAGAAGGACGCCTTCAAGGCCAAATACGGCTACGACCTCGCGCCGCCGAAGACCTGGAAGCAGTATCTCGACATTGCCGAGTTCTTCCAGCGGCCCGACAAGGGGCTGTGGGGAACGGCGGAAGCCTTCCGCCGCGGCGGTCAGCAGTTCTGGTTCTTCTTCAGCCATGCGGCGGCCTACACCAACAATCCGAACTATCCGGGCGCGATGTTCTTCGATCCCGAGACGATGGACGCGCAGATCAACAATCCGGGCTGGGTGAAGGGGCTCGAGGAATACATCAGGGCATCGAAGCTCGGGCCGCCCAACGCGCTGAATTTCTCGTTCGGTGAGGTGAACGCTGCCGTGGCCGGCGGCCAGGTTGCGGAATCGATCGGCTGGGGCGACACCGGCGTCATCGCCGCCGACCCGAAGCAATCGAAGATCTCGGGCAAGGTCGGTTCGGCGATGCTACCCGGTTCGGACGAGATCTGGAACGCCAAGACCAAGAAGTGGGACAAGTTCCCGAGCGTGCTTCCGGGCCCGTTCATGGCATTCGGCGGCTGGCAGATCGCGGTGCCGAAGGCCGGCAAGAACCAGAAGGCGGCGTGGGATTTCGTCAAGACACTGACAAGTCCTGAAGTGTCGGGCCAGGCGGCGATCACCGGCGGCAGCGGCGTCAATCCCTATCGCAAATCGCACACGGCCAATCTGCAACTGTGGAGCAAGATCTTCTCGCCGGAAGAGGCCAAGGAATATCTCGGCGCGCAATCGGACTCCATCAATGCCAAGAACGTCGCGCTCGACATGCGTCTGCCCGGTTACTTCTCTTACACCGAGGTGGTCGAGATCGAGCTCGGCAAGGCGCTGGCCGGCCAGACCACGCCGCAGGCGGCGCTCGACGCGATGGCCAAGGAGTGGAATCGGCTGACCGACGAGTTCGGCCGGGCCAAGCAGCTCGCGGCCTATCGCGCGGCGATGGGCCTTCCGCCGAAGAACTAGCTTTCCAGTGAGACGTCCCCGGATGATGCGCGAGCATCGTCCGGGACTTTACTTGCCGTCGATGAAGGGACGGAAAAGGAATCCATGGCGCACGTCGAGATCGAGAATGTCAGCAAGGCATACGGGCCCTACAAGATCATTGAAGGGCTCGACCTCAACGTGGCCGACGAGGAGTTTGTCGTGCTTGTCGGCCCGTCCGGCTGCGGCAAGACGACGACGTTGCGCATGATCGCAGGACTGGAGGCGGTGACGAGCGGAACCATCCGCATCGGCAATCGCGACGTGACGCAATTGCGTCCTGGCTTGCGCAATTGCGCGATGGTGTTCCAGAACTACGCGCTCTATCCGCATATGACGGTCGGAGAGAACATCGGCTACGGCATGAAGGTGCGGGGCGAATCGCGCGCCAGCATCGAGAAGGCCGTCAATGACGTGGCGCGCGTGCTTGACCTCGAACAATATCTGCAGCGCCGGCCCAAACAGCTCTCGGGCGGGCAGCGCCAGCGCGTGGCGATCGGCCGCGCCATCGTGCGCAGCCCGGATGTGTTTCTGTTCGACGAGCCATTGTCCAATCTCGACGCCAAGCTTCGCATCGAGATGCGGACCGAGATCAAGGCGCTGCACCGCCGTCTCGCCAAGACGATCGTCTATGTCACGCACGACCAGGTCGAAGCCATGACCATGGCCGACCGCGTCGTGGTGATGAACCGCGGCCGCATCGAGCAGGCGGCCGATCCGATCACGATCTACGAGAAGCCCAGCAATCTCTTCGTCGCCGGCTTCATGGGCGCGCCCAGCATGAATTTCATCCATGGCGAGCTAGTCGCCCGCGACGGCGCGCTCATTTTCACCGAGCCGTCGGGCACTGCGTTGAGAGTGCCGAAGTCACGCGAGGCGGCCTATGCCGGCAGCGTCGGCAAGCCCGTGGTGCTCGGCGTCCGGCCCGACCATGTGTTGCGGCAAGACGCATCGACAGGCTCTTCCGTCCGAATCCTTGTGAAAGACGTGGAGCCGCTCGGGCCGCACACTCTGGTGATCGGGACCGTCGGCCCATTCGCGTTCACGGCGCAAATGCCGGTCGGCGTCGCCGCGGAACCGGATCATGTCATCGACGTCGCGCTCGATCTTGAGCGAACGCACTTATTCGACAAGGCGTCTGGGACGGCTATTTGCTGATCCGCCGCAGCCTGGCTCGACAACCGCCTGCCTAGCTTAAGAAACCTCGCGCGCGCCGGACCGTATCGGACGGATACAGGCCGAAGGCCGAGCGGTACACCGCAGCGAAACGGCCCATATGCGTAAAACCCCACTTCAGCGCGACTTCGCTGATCGGGAGCATGTTCTCCGGTCGCGACAGTTCGTCGTGGATGGCCTCCAGCCGAATTTGTCGCAGATAGGCGACCGGCGTCGTGCCGTGGATTTTACGAAAGCCCAATTGCAGCAACCGGCTGCTGACCCCAACCGTTGCGGCAATATCCGAGATCGTCAGCGGCAGATGCGGATTGGCCCGCATATACTCGACCGCACGCCTGATGTAGCGCGGCGGCGCATCCCGCGGGTGGCGGCTCAACCGGTCCGTCAACCGATGAGGAACGTTCTCAAGGATGAGCTGTATGGCTGCTTCCGATAGCAGCGCGCTGGCTTTCGGAGAGCGTACCAGGATCCCGTCATACAGACCGGTGGTGCTCGTGCGGACAAGCTGAAGAAGGGTCTGTCCAACGCCGGTCGACAAGTCGACGATCGGCGTTAGGTTGAGATCTTCCAGCGCCGTGCTCCCGAACGTCGCAGACAGCACCTTGGCAACTAGGCCCGTATGCAAGGTGAGCGTGACGCTTGAGTATCGTCCATCGACCGCTTCGACCCGCTGCGCTTGCATCGTCGGAAGGGGGACGATGGCGATCTCGGAGGGGGTCCGCTGGATGCTCTTTCCTGCGATGAGCATTTCGGCCTGGCCGGCATTCAGCAGGCTTATTGCAAGCTCTCCGGCAGATTTCTCGTAAGAATAGCGCCAATCCCAACCGGCCGACAGATCGGCCCGCACGACGTCAAGTTCCGCGCCGATGGCTATGTCCGCATGCCAGCGAAACGATTCGTCAGGCCGCGGCGAGGAATGCGCATTGATCCCGTGGGGGTGGAGCATTTCAAGGAGTTCTTCGAACGAAGATCCCGATCGCGTGGGAGGTGCAGCGAGTACGTCTTCGACCATCAAATCCCAACCATCGGATGATTGCTGTTTCGCGGATTGCCCGATCCATCAGACCGGTTTTCCGCTGTTCAGGGCGTCCGCCACACGCATAGACCGCATCACCACACTAGCACAGCTTTGGTGATTTCGGGTCGCGTGCCCTTTCTCACAATTTCTTCAATATCCGAATAGCGAACAGAATATCCAGGTCGCGCAATCGAGCCGCGAAAGCTGACATTTGATCTCATCCGCTCGCCGGCATCGCGCGAACGTTCCGATTCAATCCGCCGCGCCAACGTTCGAGAGCACCAGCGGATGCACAGCATTCGCGATCGACTGCTCTAGCCACAATCCGAACGCCTGCATCCGGAATGCGACGTCGTCCATGGACTCGTAGCCCATTTGGCCTAAATCGTCACGACCAACTCAAACGGGTTATGAAAGCATGCTTACAAGGATTACTTGCGTACTCGCGCTTACAGTTCTTTCGTCCATGCCTGCGCTGGCCGATGGTTGCGCAGATCACGTCCAGAGCACCGGCGTTCCCATGGTAACGGGCATGACGCACAAGACCTGGATGATCTTCCCGTCGGTCAATCCCGGTGCCGCCCTCGACAAGGTGTCCCGCGCCGTTCTGGCGGAGGGCTTTGTCGGTGTGAACGTCGACAAGAAACTCGGCACGCTGACCACCCAGCAGGACACCACCGGATCCGGCCGCCCACAAACGCTGCAAGTCGTCGTCCGCAAGGACGGCAAAGGCAGCCGCGTCGATGCGATCTTCAGCTTGCCGCCGGGACAGTTGGCTCCAGGTGTCGGCGATAACCTCTGCCGCGTCGTGAACGCGGCCGGCCAATGAACTTCGCCCATCTGTGAAGCGGGCTGACGCGCGAATTGTAACCGGCCGCGCGTGTCCGGGTGTCGTCCGGTCCGGAACCAGACGAGTTCATCCAAGTCGAGGGAATCGGGACGCAGGTGCCGGCCTGCGCCCACAGCAATGAAGCAGGAGATATGATGCGCAGGGCTCGCTTTGTGAAAGTTGTTTTGATGGCGACCACCGGTGCCGTGGTGTTTTCGGCCTCCGCCATTTCGGCTCCGTTGCAGCACGGTACCGGCGTTGCGGCGGCAGTGCCATCGTTGACCGAGAAGGTTTGGTGCCGTTACGGGCAGTGCTATGACAATGGCGGCGGCGCTGCCGTCGGCGGACTGGTCGGTGGCCTCATCGGCGGCGTCATCGCGGCCGGCGCAGCCAACGCCGCCGCGCAGCAGGAAGCTGCCGCCGCCCAGCAGCACGCGGCGTCCTGCGCCCAGCGCTATCGCTCGTACGATGCGGCGTCGAATACGTTCCAGGCAAAGGACGGCCGGCGGTATCCCTGCCAGTGAGACTGCCGCAGGCTTGCGGCGCCGGAACGGGGAGGAAGCGAACCCGCCGCTCCAGACAATAGCCCTCGGCGCCACGCTGAGCACGAATGGAGCTCCGGCCCGTGAGCCGGAGCAGGCGTTCGAGCGCCCCAGGAGCCGCAAACGCGGCTTCTGCCGGCGAATTGGCCAGGATCTTTGATGAACGGGTTCCCGCTCCGTGCCTGGATGCGCGGATCGAGAGGCTTCATCGGGAATCGCAGAGCGGGCAGCCCACGGCGGCTTCTGACGCGACCGTTTTCCATGCTATCACGCGATCCGTCGAAACTGCGCTCGTGGCAGGATCTGCCCGAACCTTACGAATCCGGATCTCGATGATGCTGTCGCTTCCCAAGACCAAAATACGCGTGCTGCTGCTGGAGGGCGTGAACGAATCCGCGGCCCGGATGTTTGAGGCGAACGGCTATACCGAGCTGCAGCGTCTGCCCAAGGCGCTGGGACCAAAAGAACTCAGGCAGGCGCTGTCGGGCATCCACATGCTGGGAATTCGCTCGCGGACCCAGTTGACCGCGGACATCCTGGAGGCCGCCGACCGATTGCTCGTTGTCGGCTGCTTTTCGGTCGGCACCAATCAGGTGGATCTCGACGCCGCGCGGAAGCTGGGAATCCCCGTATTCAACGCGCCATACTCCAACACCCGCAGTGTGGCGGAGCTGACCATCGCCGAGATCGTGATGCTGTTCCGCCGGATCTTTCCGCGTTCGGTCTCCGCACATGCCGGCGGCTGGGACAAGTCCGCCGAAGGCAGCCGCGAGGTGCGCGGCAAGACGCTCGGCATCGTCGGCTACGGCAACATCGGCTCGCAGCTGTCGAACCTCGCCGAAGCCATGGGCATGCGCGTGATCTATTTTGATCAGACCGACAAGCTCCGCCATGGCAATACCGAGCCCGCCGAATCGCTCGACGCGTTGCTCGCAGCCAGCGACGTCGTATCGCTGCATGTGCCGGAGACGCCGGCCACCGCCAACATGATCGGCGCCGCCCAGCTCCAGCTGATGAAGCCTGAGGCCTATCTGATCAACAACTCGCGCGGCACCGTGGTCGATCTCGATGCGCTGGCGAGCGCACTGCGTGGGGGCCGGCTGGCGGGTGCCGCGGTCGACGTGTTTCCGGTCGAGCCGGTGTCGAACGAGGCGCGCTTTGTCTCGCCGCTGCAAGGTCTTCCCAACGTCATCCTCACGCCGCATGTCGGCGGTTCGACGGAAGAGGCGCAGGATCGGATCGGCGGCGAAGTTGCACGCAAGCTGATCGATTATTCCGATGTCGGGTCGACCTTCGGCGCGGTCAATTTTCCGCAGGTGCAATTGCCGGCGCGACCGACCGGCACCCGTTTCATCCATGTTCATCGCAACGTTCCCGGCGTCATGCGCCAGGTCAACGACGCGGTCTCCCGGCACGGGATCAACATCCTGGCGCAATATCTGCAGACCGATCCGGAAGTCGGCTATGTCGTGCTCGAGACCGACGTTGTCGGCGGCGAGGGCGAGGGATTGCTGGCCGATTTGAGAGCGATTGACGGCACGATCCGCGTGCGGGTGCTGTATGACGCGAACCGGCCGCAGGGGTGATCGACTTCGTCAATCCGCCGAGAAGCCGAACGGCACGCTCGAGGTCCTGAAATCGTCCGGAAGAATCTCGCGTCCGATCGGCGGCGCCGACCGCGCCGCGCATCTCGGCCGATGGCAGACCCGGCATGCGACGCCGATCGGCGTCGGCTCGTCGGCATTCGGTCCCTGTCCGTCGCGCGTGTAGATCAACTGGCCCGCATGTTCGGCGGCGCAGCCGATCGCGATCGCCCGCTCGACGCGGATGGCGCCGAACGCGCCGCCGCCGGCGGTCACGGTGCGGGCGATCGAAAAGAACCGCTGTCCGTCGGGCAGTTCCAGCCATTGGGTGACGATCTGGCGCGGCGTCTTGAAGATGTCGTGCACTGACCATAGCGGACATGCACCGCCGTGCTTTGCAAACGGAAAGCCGGCGCCGTCAAGCAGCTTGGAAATGTTGCCGGCCGGATCGACCCGGATCAGGAAGAACGGGACCTTTTCGAGACCCGGCCGTTGCAGGGTCGTGACGCGATGCGCGACCTGCTCGAAGCTGGTGCCGAATTGACGCGCCAGCGCCTCCAGATCGTAGCGGCGGGCCTCGACCGCTTTCGCGAACACCGAATACGGCATGATGAGTGCGGCGGCGGCGTAGGCCGCAAGCGCACGGCGCGCCAGCAGCTCGGCGCTTTTGGTCGTGAACTTGCCGGCTTCGACGGCGGCGCCGATCTCGTTTTCCAGTTCCAGATAGGCAAGTTGCTTGGCCAGCTGAAAATTGAGCCCCGCGGTATCGAGCGAGTCCTCGAGCAGCAATTGTCTGCGATGAAGGTCCAGTCGCCTGATCGAACCCAGCATGACGTTCGGCGGCAGATAGCGGACCTGGAGTTTATGTCGCTCCCGAAGCCGCTCGATAAATCCGGCGGGCCCGGCAGGTTCGTGGACGAGCCGCTCGGCGGCATCGTCGAGGCTGGCAAAATTGTTGCGGCGCGCGGCGAGAAAACGTCGGACCTCCGCAACGGGATCGTTGGCGTCAAAGTTCTCCTGGCCCGGTGAAGCGATCGCCATGTCCGGAGCCCTGCGCTCCGCAAGCGCCAGCTGCTCTTCGCGATAGGCGGTGTAGAGGCGCAGGAACGCCTCGGTCATTCCGGGATAGCTGACCGCGAGGTCGCTGACCTCGAGCGCGGGGATGTCGATGTCGGCAAACATCGGCTCCTTCAAGACGGACTGCATGCGGGCGGTGTGATCGGCACCGCCATCGCCAGCGAGATCAGCCAGATCGATCTTGTAGGTGCGGGCAAGCCGCAGCAGCATGTCGGCCGTCACCGGGCGCTGATTGCGTTCCAGCAGCGCCACATAGGGGGCCGAGATTTCGAGATCGGCGGCCATGTCGGCCTGGGTCAGCCCGAGGTCGCGCCGCAGCCGGCGTAGCCGCGGGCCCATGAAAACGGAACGGGCGCTTGAGGTTACCATCGCCTTATCCAAGGTTTGTAAGATTCTTACAACAATACATCGGTTTCTTGTAAGTTATGACAAGTTTTCCGCGCCAGGTCTAGCTCCCGATGACGCCGCGCGTCACAAATGGTGCAGTTATTTCGTCACCGAAGGGATCACGGACATGAACTTCCAACCGCGCGGGATCAGCGACCGGGCCATCCAGGGACCGGCTTCGTATCAGAGCGAGATCGAGGCGGCCGAAGCGCTGCTCAAGGGCAAGGACACCTGGAACGGCGTCACCGCCGAAGCCGTGGCGCGGATGCGCCTGCAGAACCGCTTCAAGACCGGTCTGGATGTCGCCCGTTACACGGCTGCGCTGATGCGCGCCGACATGGCGGCCTATGACGCCGACAGCACCAAGTACACCCAGTCGCTCGGCTGCTGGCACGGCTTCATCGCCCAGCAGAAGCTGATCTCGGTCAAGAAGCACTTCGGCAATACCGACCGCCGCTATCTGTATCTTTCCGGCTGGATGATCGCGGCGCTGCGCTCCGAGTTCGGCCCGCTGCCGGATCAGTCGATGCACGAGAAGACCTCGGTGCCGGCCCTGATCGAGGAGCTCTACACCTTCCTGCGTCAGGCGGATTCGCGTGAGTTGAACGATATCTTCCGCGCGCTCGATGTGGCCCGCAAGGAAGGCGACAAGGCCAAGGAAAAGGCGCTGATCGAGAAGATCGACAACTTCCAGACCCACGTCGTGCCGGTCATCGCCGACATCGACGCCGGCTTCGGCAATGCCGAGGCGACCTATCTGCTCGCCAAGAAGATGATCGAGGCGGGCGCCTGCGCCCTGCAGATCGAGAACCAGGTCTCCGACGAGAAGCAGTGCGGCCACCAGGACGGCAAGGTGACCGTGCCGCACGAGGTGTTCATCGCGAAGATCCGCGCCTGCCGCCATGCGTTCCTCGAGCTCGGCGTCGAAGACGGCATCATCGTGACCCGCACCGACTCGCTCGGCGCCGGCCTGACCCAGCAGATCGCCGTGAGCCACAAGCCCGGCGACATCGGCGACCAGTACAACAGCTTCCTTGATTGCGAGGAAGTGACGGCCGCCAACGCACGCAACGGCGACGTCATCATCAACCAGAACGGCAAGATGATGCGTCCGAAGCGTCTGCCCAGCAACCTCTACCAGTTCCGTCCCGGCACCGGTGCAGATCGCTGCGTGCTCGACTGCATCACCTCGCTGCAGAACGGCGCCGACCTCTTGTGGATCGAGACCGAGAAGCCGCATATCGAGCAGATCGCCAGCATGGTCGATCGCATCCGCAAGGTCATTCCGAATGCGAAGCTGGCCTACAACAACTCGCCATCGTTCAACTGGACCCTCAACTTCCGTTGGCAGGTCTATGACGCGATGAAGGAAGCCGGCCAGGACGTCAGCAAGTATAACCGCGCCGAGCTGATGAAGGCGGAGTACGACGACACGCCGCTGGCGAAGGAAGCCGACGAGCGCATCCGTACCTTCCAGGCGGATTCGGCCAAGCGCGCCGGCATCTTCCATCATCTGATCACGCTGCCGACCTATCACACGGCTGCGCTGTCGACCGACAATCTCGCGAGGGAGTATTTCGGCGAGCAGGGCATGCTTGGATACGTCAAGAACGTGCAGCGCGCGGAGATCCGTCAGGGCATCGCCTGCGTCAAGCATCAGAACATGGCGGGCTCCGACATCGGCGACGATCACAAGGAGTACTTCGCCGGTGAGGCTGCCCTCAAGGCGGGCGGCGCCCACAACACGATGAACCAGTTCGGCTAATCGATCGAACGGATCATTCCGACATCGGCTGGACAGGCTGGCGCGCGAGCAGCCTTGCCTGTCCGCCTTGGCGGGGCGATTTTCGACCACGGTAACGCGGTCGAGATCGCCCCGCGACTTTTTTAGGCCCGCTTCCCCTCGAGCCCGCCATTTGCAGAGGTTCGCGCGTTCCACGCCCGTGTGGTAATGCGTCGCTGCGATCTTGAGGGCATGCCACGCGATGACTGTCGGGCACTACGCATCCGCCGTCACCAGCTCCGCCGTGATGGAACTGCTGAAGCCGTTCGATCCCCGTATCGTCGGAACGCTGCCGCTCGGCCTCGCCGTGCCCGGCAGCGACATCGATATCGTCTGCCATGCGTCCGACCCGAACGCATTCGCGGACATCGTTTGGGCTCACTATCAAGCGTGCGATGATTTCGTCCTCTTCCGGTGGACCTCGGGAACGCGGCCGGTGATTGCGCGCTTTGTGTGCGATGGCTGGCCGTTCGAACTGTACGGTGATCTGCGTCTGGTGGAGCAACAACGAGGCTGGATCCATTTCAAGGTCGAACGGCGGCTGCTTGCGCTTGATGATGGAGGGCTGCGGCGAGCCGTCAGGGAATTGAGGGCGGGCGGTCTCAAGACCGAGCCTGCGTTCGCTACCGTGCTCGGGATATCGGGCGATCCCTATCGTGGATTGCTTGAGCTCGCGGCCGAAACGGACGCCGAGTTACGTGTCCGGCTCGCGGCGTGCGATTTCGGCTGAGAGACAAATTGATAGAACGGCTTCATTCGCCCGGAACGAGGTGGCCGACCGGCTGCCGCGCGAGCCGCCGGTGCCTGCGACGGGACAGATAAAGCAGCAGGCCGGTCACGGCGAATAGCGGCATCATGGCGGCGGCCAGCATGAAGGCGAGCTTGCCGGGCCATCCCAGGATGGCGCCGCGGTGGATGTCGAGCACGCTGGCGAGGACGCGTTCGCCAAACGTCTTGTCGGCGTAGCGATCCGATGAGATGACGCGGCCGGTGAGGGCATCGATACGGAATTCGTCACGCACGGCCTCGCGCGACGAGTCCCGCGGCCATGACCGCACGCGCACGGCCGTGCCCGCGCCGGCCGGCATGGTCAGGAGGGCCCTACCGTAACTGTTGTCCTCCTGCTGCAGGAACGCCGACCAGGCGTGATCGAAGGCAAGCGGCTTTGCCTCGGCCTTCGCTTCGGTCTTAGCTTCACCCTTGCTCTCGGCGCCGCCGCGCGGCGGCTTGGACTGTATCGCGTTTGCCGTGGCCTGAGGCCGCGCGAACAGCCAGTTGGCGCCGGCCTTGTACCACTCGAACGAATACCACAGGCCGGTCAGCGTCATCACCAGATAGACCGGCAGCACCCAGGTCCCGATCACGGCGTGCAGCGAGCGATGCAGGCCGCGGCCGCGCAGTCCCAAATTCGGCTTCAGCCACATCTTGACGCTGCGCGCACGACGCGGCCAGCGCAGCACGAGGCCGGTGATCAGCATCACGATCAGGCAGATCGCGGCTGAGCCGGTGATCTTGCGGCCGATGCCATTGCCGTCGCCCGGCAACAGCAGCCAGCGGTGCAGCTTGCGGACGGTTGCGAAAAAGTCCTCGCCGCGCGGCGAGCCGAGCACGTGCCCATCATAGGGGTCGACATAGACCGAGGACGGCCGCGTGCCGCCTTCGCTGCGAGCAAAACGGATGCGGGCCGCGGCCGATGGATCGCTCGACATCGTCACGGCCGAGACCTTGCCGAAATCGCCCGCCGCCGCCAGCCGCGCGATCAACTCGTCCGGCGTGAGCCGCCGGGCTGCACTGGCCTCGACGTGCATCATCCGACTGTTCAGGCTGGCCTCGATCTCATCCTCAAAGGCCATCGTCGCGCCGGTGAGGCCGACCACGGCCCACAGCAGCGCCAGCACGAGGCCAACCAGGGAATGGACCTGCAGCAGTGCAGCCTTGATTGGGCGCCAAACGTCACTCATCAGAATTTCACCGTCGCCGAGAGCGAGAAGCGCCGCGCGTCGCCCATCGCGACCGTCAGGATGCTGTTGGCCGAAGGGTAGTAGACCGTGTCGAACAGGTTCTTGACGTTGAACTGGTAGATGACCGAGAACGACTGGACCTTGGTCTCGTAGGTCGCAAACACGTCAGCGACCGTGTAGGCCGGCAGCACGAAGCTGTTCGCGGCATCGCCCGGCCGGTCGCCGACATAGCGCGCGCCGCCGCCGAGGCGAAGCCGGCCGGGCAGGGTGGTGCCGAAATCATAGACGAGGTAGAGCGATGCGGTGTTCAGCGCGACGTTCTGCAGGGCCTTGCCGGCGAGCGTCGGGTCCTCGGTTACGCGTGCGTCGGTATAGCCATAGCTGCCGATCATGCTCCAATTGTCAGTCAGCCTGCCGGTGACGTCGAGTTCGACGCCGCGCGAGCGAACCTTGCCTGCCGTACGGTACTCGACGATACCAGTCGTGGCGTTGAGCTGCGAAACCAGCACGTTCTTCTTGTCGATGTCGTAGAGCGCAAGTGTGCCGGAGATCTGCTTGTTGAAGTCGAACTTGACGCCGGTCTCCCACTGGGTGCCCTCTTCGGGCGCGATGTTGGACCCGATCACGACGCCGCCGGTAAGCGGCGCGATGGTCGAGGTGGGTTTCAGCGATTGCGTGTAGCTCGCATAAAGCGAGACCTGGTCGGTGAGCTTGAAGATGGCGCCGCCGAGCGGCAGCACCTTGTCGGCCGAGACATTGGTATTGGTGATGAACGGGCGGCCCTTGCCGGCGAGCTGGTCGTAATCCATGTATCGTACGCCGCCGACCAGCGCGAAGCGCTCGGTCAGATGCAGCGTGTCCTGGAAGAACAGCGACCACTGGCCGAGCTTGTCGGTCTGCGCGCTATCGGCGGCGGACACCGTCGTCCCCGGCGTGATCAGCCCATAGATCGGATTGTAGAAGTTGAAGCTCGGCGTCGCCTGCCGGATCAGGTCGTCGCGGTAGATCGTGCGGTACTGGCCGTCACCGCCGAACAGCACCTCGTTGCGAATGTTGCCGAGCCAGACATTGCCCTGCAGATAGGAGGTGCCGTAGCTGGCATTGCTGAGCGAGCCCCATGTGCCGTCATTGCTGCGGGTCTCGACGCCGGTCTTGGCGTTGACGCCGGTGATGCGAAGCTGGTTGGCGCTGAAGGTCTCGGTGTTGTAGCTGTAGGCCGCGAACAGCTTCCAGTCCTGGTTCAGCCGGTGCTCGACCGACGCCTGCATCAGGTCGGAGGTGCCCCACATGTTGTTGAAGGGCTCGTCGAGCCGGCGCGTCGCCGGGATCGCCAGCGGCGCCTTGGTCACGGAATCGAATGCGGTGCCGCGGTCGAACGGCGTGATGAATTCGCGGTGCTCGTAGTTGAGCTGGACGGTGGTGTTCTCGCCGTACCAGGCCAGCGACGGTGCGACCAGCATTTCGCGATGGCGCCCGAAATTGCGCCAGTAATCCTCGCTCACGCCATAGCCGATAAAGCGATAGGCGAGTCCGCCATCGCCGATCGGGCCGGTGATGTCGATGGTGCCGTCGGCTCCGGTCCTGGAGTTGGCATAGGTCGAGCCGAGCAGGGTCACCGAACCATGCTGGTAGAGCTCGGGGCGCTTGCTGATCGTGTTGACGATGCCGCCGGGATCCATGATGCCGTACAGCAGCGACGCCGGGCCCTTCAGCACCTCGACGCTTTCGACCGCTGCGTTGAGGCTGCGGCCCTGCACCAGCGGCATGCCGTTGCGCATGATCGAGCCGTCGCGGTTGTCGCCGAAGCCGCGGCGCATCACCGCATCCTGGGTGCCGGCCAGCGTATTGGCCTGGGTGACGCCGCTGACATTGGCGAGCGCATCGTCGAGGTTGCGCGGCAGCTGATCCTTCAGCACCTGCTCGGGCACAACGTTGACCGTCTGCGAGGTGTCCAGCGGCGAGCCGCCGCTGCGCAGCGTGGTTGGGCTTGGCATCGCGCGGTAGTGCAGCTTGGCTTCGTTGAGCGCCGCGGCGGCAGCTGCCGCGCGCTCCGACGGTGTCGGCGGCGCCGGTTGGGCATTCCGGCTGCGCTGCCGTGCCGCGGCGGCAGCCAGCGTTCGCTGCGCCGGCTTTGCCGCGGCGGCCGGCTTGCGCTTCGGCGTCGGTTGGTCGACCGAAACAGGCGGCAACGGGACGCTCGATCGGGCGTTTGCCTGCGTCGCCACGGAGGCGACATCGGCGAGCAGGAATGCTGCGCCGATCAGCAGATGGGTGCGGCCCTTGTCGGCGGCATTTCGACGGTCGCCGACAACCCGGCCATCAGCATTCACAGGCACTCTTGGACTTCCGATTCACGCGAACTCGTTCACGGCGCGCCTCTAGCAGTCGGCGTGCGCGAAAAGAACCGGAGCAGACTTGAATCTCTCTAACCGGAATGGATTTGAATCATTCTAAGACACGACAGGGCTCGCGCGTGTGCGCGAGCCCTGAACCTCGTGACCTGCTTGTCGCGTCTGCGCGTCAAATGGCCGTGCGATCGTCGCCTAAGGCTGCAGCCGTCGTCCTGTCACATCTCAGGTGTACGGTTCGCCGTAGGCCGCGCGATGCGCCTCACGACAACGCCAGGCTGATCGGCGTCTTGCCGACCACTCCCGTGCTCACGCCGTCGCGGGCCATGGATTCGATCGTGCCCCAGTTCTCGCGAAATATCCGCGCCGCCTCGTTGGCGCTTTCCGCCTGGATCGTCAGACTGCACGCGCGCCTCGTGCCGTTGCTGGCGAGCTGGAAGTAGAGAACATATCCAGACGATTCCGCACTCCGTGCGGCCAGCGGTGCCTGCTGCATGTAGGTTTTCCCCAAAGTGTTTTTGTTGCGCCACCCGCAGGCAGGATTTGACAGGGATGCGGCACAGTCGTGGTCGCGATCGAGCTAAGCTGAACGTTTGTTCATTTTGTTGGCCGGTGTTGCCAGGATTCAACACCGGGTGGAACTTGCCGTAGCTCGGCACTGCAACTAAGCCGCGATCGCGGCATCAGCTCAACCGTCGTGGCGTCTACGCATCGCCCTCTGGATGGACCATCAGCGTCTCTTGGATCGCGGTGGCGAGCATCGCGCCGTCACGGTCGTGGACGCGCGCGATCGACAGCCCGCGGCCGCCATCCGCGCATGGGCTCTCGGTTTCGACATGCATCCAGGCGTCAGGCGAAAATACGCGATGAAACCAGATGCAATGGTTGAGGCTCGACAGATAGAGTGGCGCGCGCGACTGCAGATCGCCGAGATGGCCGCCGACGCTGGAGAAGTTGAGCCACCAGTCCGAGAGATAGGCGAACACCGCGGCCTGGGCGCGAGAAGCAGTGGTGAGCGGCTGCCTGGATCTGATCCAGAAGCGCAGGCGCGGCTCTGCCGTCGCGGCCGAGAGCTGACGTTCGATCTCGGGGATGCGGAAATCCATGCTGGGCTTGATGTGCTGGGAATAAGGACCGAGCGGTCGCAACTGCGCCATCAGCCCGTCGGGGATCATGGTCAGATCTGGCAGGCTTTCCGGATCCTCTGAGGGGGTGAATGGCGCTGCGTGCCGCGGACCCGGTTGCGCTGCGCAGAACGTGGCCTGCGCGCTCAGGACCGTGCGCCCGTTGCCCTGGCTGCCCACGACGTGGCGTGAGGAGAACCGCTTACCGTCCTGCAGGACCTGCGCGTCGAACGTGATGCGGCGGCCGGGATCGGCACCGCGCAGGAACAGGAGCTGCAGCATCGCGGCGGGACGATCTTCGGGCGCGCTGAGGGTCGCGGCCATCATCGCCTGGCCAAGGATCTGGCCGCCATAGGACCGGCCATTGAGATTGCCGTCGCCGAAGCGGCTGCGATAGCGGAGCGGGGCGATCGTCTCGAGCGAGACCAGCGCCTCGGCTGCCTGATTGTCCCATTGATCGCAAGTGAATTCGCTGCCTTCCGCGACGCGCTTGCGTTGCCCGTCCATTCCGATCACATCGCTGGAAATTTCTGTGGTCCGGGATAGAGCGGATAGCCGGCGGCGACACCGTATTCGCTGATGCCAAATCCGGTCTCGTTGCCGCTCTCGAGCCGGACGACATGATCCGACAGCGTCCGTGCGATGGCGCGCGTCGCCGCATCGTCGAGGTTCCAGATGTCGTGCCCGGCATGGCTCTCGCCGCGGTCGTCGCCATGGGTCCAGCCTTGCAGGCCGCCATACATGCCGGCCTTCAGATAGAATCGCGTCGGCAGTCCATGCATCCTGACGCGGCGCGGCTCGCCGCGATCGAATGTGAAGGTGAAGTCGGCCGACGCGATGGTCTGACCGAGCGGATCGTCAGCCCACTCGATCTTGTGCTCCAGCGAGGTCACCTCGCGATGCGACACCGATCCGTCGGCTTCGCGGTGGAACTCGGTGCCCGAGAGGTAATGCGGCTTGCCCGGCGCGCGCTCCTTGATGAAGATCGATAGCGCCGACTCCGGGAACTGGAACATCGACCAGGTCCAGAAGAAATTGCGATGGGTCGCGACCGGCGGCCTGGTCTCGTCGGTGCGCATCTCGGATCGCAGGCCCCAGGAGCGGTCGCGCTGCCCCCACCACAGCTCGGGCTCGATCTCGTAACGCTTGCCGTCGGCGACGATCCAGCCGCGCCAGCGGCCGAATTGCGAGACGCGCGCGAGGTCTTCCTCGACGACACCGTTGCGCTCGCGAAAATTCTGCTTCTCCTGCGCCGCCGGAAAGCTCGCCTTGAATTCGAGCGCGAAGCTGATGCCGGACGGATTGTCGGCGAGCGAGATCCTATGCAGGCTGTTACCCTCGACGATCTCGATCCTGAGCCCGCCGACTTCCGTCTCCAGCGGACGGGTCCCGAGCCGGCGCGAGGCACGGAAATTGTGCTGACGCCGGCCGATGGTGATGCCGGCAAAGCCGTCGATCACGTTGCGGTTCGGGTAATAGCCGAGCCCGATGTCGATCAGCAGTTCGCTGCCGTCGATCGGATGCGCGGTGTACCAGTAGCGTTCGGTGAACCTTGCATCGCCGCCGCCTGCCTTGGCAAACGGCTGCGGCGTCTGGTGGCCGATGAGATCGTCCTGGGCTGTCAGCATTGTTCTTGTCCTTGTGTTTGAGCCGGTTCGGTCGGATGGGTAGCGCGGGATCAGTCCTTGGCCGGGCCGGCGCCCACGATGTCGCCGAACAGCACCCAGGTCTTGCCGTCGAAGCGGGCGAAACGGCGCTCGGTGATCGCCGCGTAGTCCTGCGGCGCGGTCTGGATCGTGATGCCCGGGAGCAGCATCGGCAGCTCGATGCCGCTGAGATTGGTGGCCTGCTTCAGCACGTTCTCCCGCGTGAGGTTGTCGCCGCAGCGCTGCAGGATGATCGCGCCGAGCTGGGCCGTGGTGTAGCCGGTCACCGCGATCACGTCGTTCGGATCCATCCCCGGCATATATTTCGCGGCGAAGGCGAGATAGTCGGTCATGCCCTTGTCATTGGCCCACGCCGGATCGTTCGGCGTCTTGTAGGAAGTCGTGGTCAGGATGCCGGTGGAGGCCTCGATGCCTGCCGGCACCAGCACGCCGGCGATCGAATTCGCGGTCGAGCCGAGGAAGATCAGCGGTTTCCAGCCGAGCTCGTGGATCTTGCGGATCGCCATCGAGGCGAACTTGTTCTGTGCGGCGATCAGGATCGTATCGGCGCCTGATGCTTTCAGGTTCACGATCTGGGAATCGATCGTGGGCTCGGTCGACTGATACATCGCCTCCTTGACGATCATGGTGTCGGCCTTGGCGCCGAGCCCTTCCTTCAGGCCAAGCACAAAGTCCTTGCCGATGTCGTCGGCCTGCAGCAGCACGCCGATCCTGGCATCCGGCTTCTCGCGCAGCACGTAGCGCGCGATGATCCGGGACTCGTTGACGTAGGTCGGCGAGTAGGGCGTCGTCCAGGGGAACTGATTGGGATCGTTCCAGCGGGTGCCGCCACTCTGCACCAGCAGATGCGGAACGCCATTGCTGTTGAGATATTTCTGGATCGCGGCGTTGGTCGGCGTGCCGAACGGCGCCATGATCGCGAGCACCTTGTTGTTCTCGACCAGCGCGCGCGTCACTTCGACGGTCTTGGGCGGGCTATAGGCGTCGTCGCGGGTCAGGAAGTTGATGTGGCGGCCATTGATGCCGCCTTTCTCGTTCAGCATCGTGAAATAGGCGAGCATCGTTTTCGGGAAGCTCGCATAGATCGATGCCGGTCCGCTGTAGGGCGCGTTGGCGCCGAGCAGGATCTCGCTGTCACTGACCCCCGGGCCATAGGCCTTCTGGGCATTCGCCGTTCCGAGCGCGCCGGTGAGCGCGAACGCCCACACCGCAAGCGTGACGATTGGCTTCCGCATCTTCCCCTCCCATGACGCCCTCTTTTGCGGGGCTGGTTGATCCGGCGATGGAAGCCTTGAAAGGCTTTACCCCTCGCATCCGCTATGCAATAATAGACCGTCTGTCCGGATTATCAACTGGAATCTACGGACGGCGTATCGGCCTCATGCGTGACGGAAACATCCGCAGGCGTGCGCGGCCGCATGACGGTGTGGAGGAAACATGAAGCTGACGCAGGCGCTGATCGCGGCGGTGCAATTGCGCAAGGACGCACCCGGCACCATCCACGCCGGACGGTCGCGGAGCTGGAAGGAGATCGGCCATCGCGTCGCCTGTGCCGCGGGCGGGCTGCGACGGCTCGGCGTCGATGCCGGCGATCGCGTCGCCATCCTCGCGCACAACAGCGACCTCTATATCGAGGCGCTCTATGCCGTCGCCTGGGCTGGCGCGGTCGCGGTGCCGCTCAACACGCGCTGGGCGGTCGCCGAGAACGCCTATGCGATTGACGATTCCACGCCAAAACTGTTGCTGGTCGACAAGGCCTTCGCCGAGATTGCGTCCGCGCTGCGCGGCGCAAAATCACTCAGCGCAATGGTCTATCTCGATGAGGGGCAAGTGCCCGACGGTATGCAAAGCTATGACGAGCTCATAGCGCATGCGCCGATCGAGGACGCCTCCGGCGCCTACAACGATCTCGCGGGCATCTTCTACACCGGCGGTACCACCGGGTTTCCCAAGGGCGTGATGCTGTCACATGCCAACATCATCTATGAATCGCTGGTCTGGATCTATGCGCTCCGGTTCCGTGAAGATACCCGGTATCTGCACTCGGCCGGCATGTTCCATCTGGCCGGCACCTCGCCGATGATCGCGCTGACCCTGGTCGGTGGCACGCACGTGACCATCGCGAAATTCGAGCCCGAGCTCGCGATGAAGACCATCGCCGAGCACAAGGTGGATTACTGCCTGTTTGTGCCGACCATGCTCAACATGATGCTCAATCATCCATCCTTCGGCACATATGATCTGAGCAGCGTCAAGGATTGCGAATATGGCGCCTCGCCGATGCCCGACGCGCTGCTGGTCAAGCTGATGCGCGTGCTGCCGAGCTGGCGCTTTCACCAGGGCTACGGCATGACCGAAAGCGCAGCGCTGGCGACCATCCTGCCGTGGGAGTATCACGCGCTGGAAGGGCCGCTGGCGGGCAAGCGCAAATCGGCGGGGCGGGCAGCGCCAGGCGTTGAAATCCGCATCATCGATCCCGCGGGCAATGAGGTGCCGCGCGGGACGGTGGGCGAGATCGCGATCCGCGGCGCCGGCGTGATGCTCGGCTATTGGCGCAAGCCTGAGGAAAGCGCGCGCGTGCTGCGCAACGGATGGCTGCACACCGGCGACGGCGCCTGGATGGACGAGGACGGGTTTGTCTATATCGTCGACCGACTGAAGGACATGATCGTCTCGGGCGGCGAGAACGTCTATTCCGGCGAGGTGGAGAACGCCATCTTCCAGCACGAGCACGTCAAGGAATGCGCCGTAATCGCGGTGCCCGATCCGCAATGGGGCGAAGCGGTGCACGCCATTGTGGTGCCGAAGGACGGCAGGAGTCTCGATTCCGAAATGGTGATCGCGCACTGCCGCACCTTGATCGCCGGTTACAAGTGCCCGCGTTCTGTCGATATCCGCCTCGAGCCATTGCCGCTGACCGGCTCCGGCAAGATCATGAAGTCGGCGCTGCGCGAGGAGAAGTGGCAAGGCTATACGAGGTCGGTCAATTGATGCAGGAGGCTGCGAAACGATCCGATGATGCACCGGCCGCGCCGGAGCCTGTTCGCCCGGTCGCGGTGGATGACGATACAGTGCGGGCCGCACTGGCGCAGCATCTGTCGCGGATATCCGGGAGCCGGACGGAGATTGTCGGCTTCGGCCGCAAATCATCGGGTTTCTCCTGGATCACCTATGCGTTCGTGGCCCGCACTGCGGCTGAAGGCGACCGCAAACTGATCCTGCGCGTCGGTCCACCGAGCGGGCTGTTTGCGCCTTACTCGGTGCTGCCCCAGGTTTATGCGCTGCAGTCGCTGGCCGGCAGCGGCGTACCGGTGCCGGCGTTGGTGTCATCAGAACAGGATGGCGCCGAGATCGGCTTTCCGTTCTTCATCTGCGCGCATGTCGAGGGCGACGTGCCGGCGCCCTGGGCGGCGAGCGAACTCGATCCGGACCACAAGCGCGCGGTCGCCCGGCAGTTCATCGAGATCCTCGCGTCGCTGCACCGGATCGACCCGGGCTCGACCCCATTTGCTTCGCTGCAGCTGGGCGGGGAACGCGCCGAGCTGCGTGCGATCGCCGGCTGGCGCGCTTCTCTCGCGCGTCCCACTGCGCGCTATTATCCGCTGCTTGATTGGGGCGGGCGCTGGCTGCGCGACAATTGTCCGCAGCCGCCGCGCCGTGCCATTGTGCATGGCGACTACCGGATCGGAAACTTCATCGAGCACCAGGGGCGGATCGCCGCCATTCTGGATTGGGAGCTGACTCATCTCGGCGATCCCCACGAGGATCTGGCCTGGGCGCTGATGCCGACCTTCAACGCCAGGAGCCGCAAGCTCTATGGCGTGCTCGAGCGCGCGGAGGTGATCGATCTCTATCAGCGTGCCTCCGGCATTGTCGTCTCGGACAAGAGTCTTGCCTTTTATGAGGCCTATGCGCTGTATCAGGCAGCCGCGATCCAGATGTGCGCGGTGCGCGCCTTCGAGGTCGATCGTTTTAACGACATGCGGCTTGCGGTGATGGCAAGCCAGATGCCCTCGATCGTGCGGGCCTTCGAGCGCGCATTGGAGGCCGCGGCATGAGTGCATCCTTCGAGCGGTTGATCGACGGCATAATCGATGCGCTGCAAAGCCACGTCGTGCCGAACAGCAATGACGATTTCGTTCGCGGGCAGGTGTTCTCTGCAGTCTACGCGCTGAACGGGCTGAAGCTCGCAGCCGACTGGAAGGCCGGGCCGCTGCTCGAGCAAGTGCGTCTGCAGGACGATACTTTCGCGATGGTCGAGCGACTGGCCGGCAGCATGACGCATCCGGAGGTTCCTTCGACGCCGCGCATCCAGGGCGGCCCGTCCGACGTTGCCGCGATCGAGGCATTGCGCGACGATGGCGACCGGCGGCTGGGGCAACTTCTGCTCTGGGCGAGCGGGGAGCACGCACGGGCGGCTAATCCCAATGCTGCGACCGAGATCGAGCGCCTGCTGCGGCGGGCGATTTGCGACCAGCTCAAGATCGAGCTTGCGACGACGCCGAAGTCGATGCTGCAGCAGATCGCGGGTGGCGAGCGCGACGGTGGTGCGGCGCAGGGCTAGCGTGGTTTCGTCGCCGACCGCCGCCGGGATGCATCGTTGCACGCCTTCCGCGACCAGCGGCGACGCTCACGAAGAAGCTTGCCGGTCCATGGCGCTCATGCTATTAATTCACCGAACGGTCGTTCGGATTATTATTGAATGGCCGATAGACATCCGCGGCAAGCGGCCGGCGAGGGAGACGGAGCGATGAACATGATGACCGGCGTCCCGCCATGGGAGCGGCTGATCCGGCCCGACCGGGTGCACGGATCGCTCTACACCGACCCTGACATCTTCGAGGCCGAGCTCAAGAACATCTGGTACCGCACCTGGGTCTATGTCGGGCATGAGAGCGAGGTCCCGAACGCCAACGACTACGTCGTCAAGTCGATCGGCCCGCAATCCGTGATCATGACGCGCGACGAGCAGGGCAAGGTCAATCTGCTACTCAACCGCTGCTCGCATCGCGGCAACCAGGTCTGCTCCTATGACCGCGGCAATGCCCGCGCGTTCACCTGTCCGTTCCACTCCTGGACTTTTGCCAATGACGGCCGCCTGGTCGGTTATGCCTTCCCCGACGGCTATGAGGGGCAGGACAAGTCGCAGCTCGCGCTCGGGCGGGTGACGCGCGTCGAGTCTTACCGCGGCTTCGTGTTCGGCTCGTTCGCGGCCGATGGCCCGACGCTGAAGGAGCATCTCGGCGGCGCCGCCGAGACCATCGATCGCCTGGTGCGCACCTCGCCGGAGGGCGAGGTCGAGATCACGGCGGGCTTCCTCAAGCATCGCGTCAAGGCGAACTGGAAGTTCATCCTGGAGAACGAGTGTGACGGCTATCACCCGGCCTTCGTGCACACCTCGATCTTCGGCGTCGCCGACAGCATGATCGGCAAACTCTATGGCGGCGCCTCGACCGCGCTGACGCGCGACTACGGCAACGGCCATACCGAGATCGACCTGCGACCCGAGTTCCGCAAGCGCGATGCACCGATGAGCTGGTTCGGCACCAGCGAGGACCGGCTGCCGGACTACACGGCGCGCATGAAGGCCGCCCATGGCGACACCGCCGCGCGGGAGATCATGATCGACGGCACGCCGCATGTGATGATCTTCCCGAACCTGTTCATCGCCGAGATCCAGATGTTCGTGATCCAGCCGCTCGGCGTCGACGACAGCGTGCAGCACGTCACCGCGTTGCAGTTCAAGGGAGCGCCCGATCTGAACCGAAGGCTGCGCCAGCAGACCATGGGCTCGGTCGGCCCAGCCGGTTTCCTGCTCGCGGACGATTCCGAAATGTACGAGCGCTGCCATCGCGGCGTGCTGGCGCGCAATCCCGAGTGGATCTTCCTCGGCCGCGGCGAGAAGCGCGAGCGGCAGGACGAACTCGGCTTCACGGTCGGCCACGTCACCGACGAGGTGCCGTCGCGCGGCATCTGGACCCATTATCGCAAGTTGATGGAGCCTAGCTGATGCTGTCGCGCGAGAGCAGCGCCACGTTGATGAGCGCCATCACCGCCTTCCTTTATCGCGAGGCGCGGCTGCAGGACGAGCATCAATACGAGGCCTGGGAAAAGCTCTGGACCGACGACGGCGTCTATTGGGTGCCGGCCAACGGCGCCGACATCGACCCGGAACGGCAGATGTCGATCATCTACGACAACCGCTCGCGGATCGCGCTGCGCGTCCGGCAGCTGATGACCGGCAAGCACTTCACCCAGACGCCGCAGTCGAATTTGCGCCGGCTGATCTCCAATATCGAATTGATGGATGACCAGCCTGATGATGGCGACATCGCGGTCGCCAGCAACAGCCTCATCTTCGAATCGAGCCTGCGTGACGACACGCTGTGGGCGGCGCGCAATGAATACCGGCTGCGCCATGTCGATGGCGAATTGCGGATGGCCGCCAAGAAGGTCATCCTCGTCAACAACGACAAGGCGATCTACACGCTCTCGTTCCTGGTCTAGAGGAAAACACGCCATGATCGACAAGGGCCCCGTTCTGCTCGACATCACCGACGGCATCGCGCGGCTGCGGCTCAACCGCCCCGATGCGGCCAACGGCATGAGTGTCGAGCTGCTCCGCGCGCTGTGCGATGCCATCATGGTCTGTCATGGTCATTCCGATCTGCGCGTCGTGCTGCTGAGCGGCGAGGGTACCAATTTCTGCGCCGGTGGCGACGTCCGCGCCTTCGCCTCCAAGGGCGAGAAGCTGCCGGACTATATCCGTCAGGCGACGGCGTATCTGCAGAATGCGGTGACTGGATTGCTGCGGCTGGAGGCGCCGGTCATATCATCGGTGCAGGGCTTTGCGGCGGGCGGCGGCGGCTTCGGCCTGGTCTGCGCTTCCGATATCGTGATCGCGGCGGAATCGGCAAAGTTCCTCGCCGGCGCGACGCGGGTGGCGATGGCGCCGGATGCCGGCGTCTCCGTTACGCTGTCGCGGTTGGTCGGCCTGCGGCGGGCGATGTCGATCCTGTTGACCAACCCGGTGATCCCGGCTGCCGAAGCGTTGCAGATCGGCATCGTCACCAGGGTCGTGCCCGATGCCGAGCTCGCCGATGCATCGCTCGCGCTGGCCCGCGAGCTTGCGGCCGGCGCGCCGAAGGCGCTGGCGGCGACCAAGCGGCTGATCTGGGCCGGCACCGGCACCAGCATCGAGCAGTGCCTGTCGGAAGAGGCGCGCACCGTCGCCGAACTCTCGGGGATGGCCGATGCACGCGAAGGCCTCGCCGCGGTGATCGAGCGGCGCCAGCCCGTATTCACGGGGCGCTGAGGTGGCGACCTTGCCATTCGGACGTCTCGATGGCCGCCGCGCCTTCGTCTCCGGCGGCGCGCGGGGCATCGGTGCTGCGATCGCGCGCAGCTTTGCCGGCGCGGGCGCCAGGATTGTGATCGCCGATCTCGATGTCGCCGCGGCCTCGGAGCTGGCGCGCGAGACCGGCGCCGGCGTTGCAGGATTAGACGTCAGCGATGCCACGGCAGTGCAGGCTGTGATGGCGCAGGACGGCCCGTTCGACATTGTCGTCAACAATGCCGGCATCGATCAGCACGCCTTCTTCACCGATACCACGACGGAGGATTGGGCGCGGCTGATCGCGGTCAATCTCACCTCGGTCTTGGCCTGCACCCACGCCGCGCTGCCGGCGATGCACGCGGCGCGCTTTGGCCGCATCATCAACGTCACCTCGGAAGCGGCGCGGCTCGGCTCAAAGGGCGGCGCGGTCTACTCCGCGGCCAAGGGCGGCGTGATCTCGTTCACCCGGAGCATCGCGCGGGAGAATGCACGCTATGGCATCACTGCGAACGCGATCGCGCCGGGACCGATCCGCACGCCGATGCTGGAGCAGGCGGTGGCAAAGGGCGGCGACAGAATCCTGCAGGCAATGACCGGCGCAACGCTGCTCGGCCGCCTCGGCGAGCCGGAGGAGGTCGCGGCTGCCGCGCTGTTCCTGGCTTCCGACCAGGCCGCCTATATCACCGGAGAGACGCTCGGCGTTTCCGGCGGCATGGGCATCGGCGGCTGAAATGGGCAGCGCGGACGACGATATCGCAATCACGCCGGTCGATCGCGCGATCGAGCGTTTGCGCGCGATCTATCGCGGCTGGACCCGCGATACATCGGTGGCGCAGATGCGCGACGACTGGGACGCCGCCTTTGCCGGCTGCTCGGTGCCGGTGACGCGCCAACCGGTCGCCGCCGGCGGGGTCGACGGCGAATGGCTCGTGCCGACGGGCGCATCGCGCGACAAGGTGATCCTCCATTTTCACGGCGGCGGTTTCCGTATCGGCTCGGTCGCGTCGCATCGCGACCTGGCCGCACGGATCGCCGATGCATCCGGCTGCCGCGTGCTCTCGATCAATTACCGGCTTGCCCCGGAGCATCGTTTCCCCGCGGCACTCGAGGATGCGCTGATTGCCTATCGATATCTGCGCGATCAGGGGCTGCATCCGGCGGATATCGCCTTCGCCGGGGATTCGGCCGGCGGCAATCTCGTGCTGTGCGCGATGCTGGCGGCGCGCGACCGTGGCTTGCCGCTGCCCGCCGCCGCCGCGCTGATGTCGCCCTGGACCGATCTTACCGCGAGCGGCGCGAGCTATCAGAGCAGGGCCGAGGCCGATCCGATCCACCAGCGCGCGATGATCCTGGCGCTGGCGAAGAACTACCTTGGCAAGGACGGCAATGTCCGCGATCCGCTGGCCTCGCCGCTTTATGCCGATCTCACCCGTCTGCCGCCGCTGCTGGTGCAGGTCGGCGACCGCGAGACCGTGCGCGACGATGCGACGGAACTGGCCGCCCGGGCGCAGGCTGCCGGTGTCGACGTCAAGCTCCAGGTGTGGGACGGCATGATCCACGTCTTCCAGATGTTCCCGGAGATTTCGCAGGCGCGCGAGGCGATCGCATCGCTGGCAGCTTTTTTGCGCAACCATCTTCACATCGGCCATGAGAGGGCGCCACAATGAACGTCATGACGTCGGATCCGCGCCAGCTCACTGAGGCCGAGTTCCACTTTTCGGAGCAGCCCAATCTGCCCGAGGAGCTGCGCATGCTGCGCGAGCAGGTGCGCCGCTTCGTCGAGAAGGAAGTAGTGCCGCATGCCGAGGCGTGGGAGCGCGACGGCAAGATCCCGCGCGAGATCTATCGCCGCATGGGCGCGCTCGGCTTTCTCGGCATGCGCCACGCGGTCGACCATGGCGGCACCGACATGGGGCCGCTGGCCTCGATGGTATTCGCCGAGGAGTTGGGGCGCTCCAGCTTCGGCGGTTTCACCTCGTCGATCCTCGTGCATACCGACATGTCGGCGGTGCACATCTCCTTGCGCGGTACGCCGGAACAGAAGCAGAAGTATTTGCCGGCGATTATCCGCGGCGAGACGGTCTGCTCGATCGCGGTGACCGAGCCCGATGCGGGCTCCGACGTCGCAGGCCTCAAGACGCGGGCGCGGCGCGACGGCGACAGCTGGGTGATCAACGGCGCAAAGATGTTCATCACCAACGCGGTCTATGGCGACATCCTGATCGTCGCCGCGCGGACCGACCCGCATGCCAAGGGCAGCCGCGGCATCTCGCTGTTCATCGTCGAGCGCAACACGCCGGGCATCACGGCGACCAAACTCGACAAGCATGGCTGGCTCTGCTCGGACACCGCCGAGATCGCGTTCCAGGACGTGCGCGTGCCGGCGGAAAACCTGCTCGGCGAGGAGAACAAGGGCTTCTATGGCATCATGGAGACCTTCCAGAACGAGCGCATCTGCATCGGCGGCATCTGCGCGGGCGAATCCGCCAAGGCGATCGAGCTGACGACGAATTACGTGAAGACGCGGCAGGCATTCGGCGGCCCGCTCTGGAATCAGCAGGGCGTGCGGCTGAAGCTCGCCCAGCTTGCCGCGAAGGCGGCGGCGGCGCGGGCGCTGGCCTATCAGGCCGCCGAGCTCGCGGCGGCCGGGCAGGATTGCCTGCGTGAGGTCTCGATGGTGAAGGCGCTGTCGCCCGAGGTGCTGCACGAGGTCGTGCATGGCTGCCTGCAACTGCACGGCGGCTCAGGCTTCATGCGCGGCACCCCGATCGAGCGCATGGTGCGCGACGCGCGGGTGCTGACGATCGGCGGCGGCGCCACCGAGGTGATGCTGGAGGAAGTGGCGAAAAGGATGTGACGCCGGCGCTCTTTCTTACCTCGCCCCGCTTGCGGGGAGAGGTCGGATCGCATCGTGAGATGCGATCCGGGTGAGGGGGAGTCTCCACGAGCGTTTCTGGCAGCGCGTCTGCGGATGCGGCCCCTCACCCCAACCCTCTCCCCGTAAGAACGGGGCGAGGGAGCAGACCTACGTCCGGGTCATGTCATTTCTGGGCACGAGCGCCCTGGCCGACAGTCTGCGCCGCAATGCCCGGCTTCAGCCGCCAGTCCTCGCCAAAATCCGCGAGCGGGTGGAAGAACAGCGGCTCGGTGGTCTCGAGCCGCCGCAGCCGTTCGGCATAGTCGTTGAGATAGCGGTGCCGCGTGGCCTCGTCGACGAAGTTCACTGAATACGACACGAACGGCGGCAGCACCTTGCAGCCCGCATAGGCCAGCATGCCGTTCTGGATCGGCCACAGCACCACATCGAGCGCACCGACCAGCCCGTCGGGCGCGCACATGCCGGGATAGGCGGCGGTCGAGGTCACGACCATGGCGCGGCGGCCGGCAAGGCCGCCGGTGTCGTAGCGGCGGCCGCTGCCGTAAATTGCGCCGTTGACGAACACGCGGTCGATCCAGCCTTTCATGATGGCGGGGACCGAGAACCACCACAGCGGAAACTGCAAGATCAGGAGGTCGCACCACAGCAGCTTCTCGATCTCGGCGGCGATGTCGCCGCTGAGCGCCCCGTGCTGCAGATTGTATTTCTGCTCGCGGTCATATTGCAGCCGGTCGGGAAACCGCCGCGCGCCAAAGTCTTCGGCGGTCGCTACCGGGTTGAACCGCATGGCGTAGAGATCGGAGATCCTGACCGTATGCCCGAGCGCGGTCAGTTCCGCCACCGACCGCGCCAGCAGTGCAGCGTTGAACGACCGCGCCTCCTGATGGGCAAAGACGATCAGGACCTTCATCTCTCTAGTTCACCGGCTTGAAGCTGAGCGTCGCGGCATCGGCCTGCATGATCTGCAGCTTCTGGTTCGAGAAGCGGACGCCGGGACCGAAGCTGATCGGCGCCATCACGCCGGTCTCGACATTCTTGGTCTTCTCCAGTTCCGAGATGGTGCAGGCCCAGGTCGGCTGCTTGCCACAGCGCTCGATTGCCGCGATCAAGACCTTCGCGGCGGCATAGCCGGTCATGGTGTAGCGGTTGATGCCCTTGAACTCGGCCTCCGACACCAGCGGCTTGGCCTTCTCCAGGAACGCCTTGCCCGCCGCGCCGGCGAATGGCTCGACATAGTCGACCGCGTAGATGCCATCGCCCGCCGGGCCCATCAGCTTCAGCACCGGCTCGATGCGGCCGGGCCAGAAGATGCCGGTCACCGGCTTGATGTTCAATTTCTCGAGCTCCTTTGTCATCGCGATATTCTCGGCGATGATGCCGCCGGCCAAAAACACCTCGGCGCCGGCATCCTTCAGCTGCAGCATGTCGGATGAGAAGTCCTGCTGGCCCTTCTTGTAGTTGCCGCTGTAGACGACGTTCAGCTTCTTGGCCTTGACCACGGAATCGAAGCCGTCGCGCACGGTGATGCCGTAATCGTCGTCCTGGGTGATCAGGCCCCATTTCTTGCCGGGGTTCCTGTCGGCGAGGAAGTTGACGAGATGGATGATTCCCTCCTCGTAGGATTGGCCGACCACGAACACGTTCTTGCGCGCCGGCTCCCACAGGAATTTGACCGGCGCGACGTCGATCACGGTCGGGATACCGGACTTCTCCAGCACCGGCATCACAGCGATCGACTGGCCCGAGCCGGAGATGCCGAGCATCGCGAAGACCTTGTCGACGTCGATCACCTTCTTGACGCCCTGGATGGTTCGCGCTGTGACGTAGCCGTCGTCCTCCAGCACATATTTGATCTTGCGGCCGTTGATGCCGCCGGCGGCGTTGGCTTCGGCGATCGCGATCTTGTGGCCGATCGAGGCGGCGACGCCCAGCAGCGCCGGCGGGCCGGTCAGCGGCTCCACGTCGCCGATCAGGATCTCGCTGTCGGTGATGCCGGGATCGGCGGCAGTAGCCGGGCCGGTCGCGAGACAGGCCGTGGAAAGCAGCAGCGCGGCCGCCGCCAGGTGTTTGATCATTGTCTCCTCCTCATGGTGTTGCGTCTTTTTTTGATTAGTAGCGCAGCGGCCAGTGCACCCAGGCCCGCCTGATGTCGTGCCAGGCGCCGACCAGCCCCCGCGGCTGGAAGCGCAGGAACAGGATGATGACGAGGCCGTAGAGCATGCTCTTCAGCTCCTGCGCGCCGGTCGTGAAGGTCGCATCCATCTGCGCGCTGAACAGGCTGAAGACGAGCCGCGTCGCCTCCGGCAGCAGCACGATCAGGATGGTGCCGAGCACCGCGCCGAGCGCCGAGCCGAGTCCACCGACGATCAGGATCGCCAGCGCCTCGATCGAGAGCAGGAACGGAAAGCCCTCGACGCTGACGAAGGAGAGATAGATGCCGTACAGCGCGCCGGCGATGCCGGTGATGAACGCCGAGGTGACGAAGGCGAACAGCTTGTAGGCATGCAGGTTGATGCCCATGACGCGCGCCGCCGTGTCGTTGTCCCTGATCGCGACAAAGGCGCGGCCGACCCGGCCGCGGCGGATGTTGAGGGTGGCGAACAGCGTCAGTGCCGCGATGCCGAGGCAGAGATAGGTGAAGGCCGCGTCGCCGTCGAAGCTGATGCCGAGGATCTCGGGCCGCTGCACCTGAATGCCGCGTGCGCCGTTGGTGAGCCAGCGCATCTCCAGGATCACGGTGTTGATGATGAAGGAGAAGGCGAGCGTGGTGATGGCGAGGTAAAGTCCCTTGAGCCGAAGCGACGGCGCACCGACGATCAGGCTCGCCAGCGCCGGCACCACGCCGGCGCCGAAGAAGCCGACCAGCGGCGGCATGTGGTACTTCGAGACCAGCACCGCATAGGCATAGGCACCGGTGACGAGGAAACCGACATGGCCGAGCGAGATCAGGCCGGTGTAGCCGGTCAGGATGTTGAGTCCGAGCGCACCGGTGACCGTGATCAGGATGATCATCAGGAACGACAGCGCGTAGGAGTTCAGCACAAAAGGAGCGGTGATCAGCGCCAGCAGCAACACGGCCGACCATAGCCACACCGGCGGGGAATCGATCAGCGCAACCAGTTCGCCGTAGCTCTGCTTGTAATCGCCGGTGCGCATCACACCCTCTCGATGTCGCGTTCGCCGAAGATGCCGAACGGGCGGATCATCAGCACGATGATGATCATGGCAAAGCCCGCGACCTCCTTCATGCCGGAGCCGATATAGCCGCCGGCCAGGTTTTCGGTGATGCCGATCAGGAGGCCGCCGAGGCCGGAACCGAGCACGGCGTCGAGGCCGCCGAGGATGGTGGCCGGAAACGCCTTCAGCCCGAGCTGGAACATCGCCGGCGATAGATCATAAGACAGCGCGAAGAACACGCCGCCGATGCCGGCGATCACCGAAGACGCGGCCCAGGCCAGCGCATGAACTCTTGTTGCGCTGATGCCCATCAACAGCGCCGTGCGATCGTCGGCTGCGACCGCGCGCATCGCAACCCCGACCTTGCTGTAACGGAAGAACGCCCAGATCGCGGCGATCAGCAGAAGCAGCGTCGCGATGACCGCAATCTGCCCGGTACGCACGCCGATGCCGCCGAGATGCACGATGCCGCGGCCCATGCCGATGTCGAGGCCGTGCGGATAGGCGTCCCAGATGAAGTTGATGGCGGAGCGCAGGATCACGGCGAGCCCGATCGTGACCATCACGGTCGCGAATACCGGCTCGCCCAGCATCGGCCGCATCACGAGCCGCTCGATGATCAGGCCGAGCAGGACAGCGGCGAGAATCGCACCCACCGCGACGACGAACACATTGCCGCTGACCGTGGTCGAGATCGTCCAGGCGATATAGGCGGTGATCATGGTCATCTCGCCCTGTGCGAAATTGACCAGCCCGGTGGACTTGTAGATCACCGCAAAGCCCATCGCGATCAGCCCGTAGATCGCGCCGATCGCGAGCCCCGAGATCAGCAGCTGGATGAGATACTGCATTCAGCCCTCCGCCCGGTAGATGATGGCGAGCTCGCGGGCGAACTTCTTCTCGATCATGGCGCGGCGTACCTTCTGGGTGGCGGTCAGCTCGCCGTCGTCATGGTCGAGCTCCTTTTCCAGGATGGCGAAGCGCCTGATGTTCTCGACCCGGGCGAACCGCTTGTTGGTCTCGTTGACGACGCGCCCGACCAGCTCATTCACTTCGGGAAGCTGCGACAGCGATTTGTAGTTGGTGTAGGCGAGCGCCCGTTCGCGCGCCCAGCGGCCGACATTGTCGTAATCGACCTGGATGATGGCGCCGAGATACTTCCTGGCCTCGCCGACCACGATCGCTTCCTTGATGAATTCGGAATCCTTCAGCGCGTTCTCGATCTCGGACGGGGCGATGTTCTTGCCGCCAGCGGTGATGATGATCGCCTTCTTGCGGTCGACCACGGCGATCTCGCCATTGTCGAGGACATCGATGATGTCGCCGGTGCGCAGCCAGCCGCCGGGCTCCAGCGAGGCGGTCGAGGCCATTTCGTCGAGGAAGTAGCCCTTGAAGACGCCGGGGTTGCGCAGCAGGATCTCGCCGTCGGTGTCGCACTTCCATTCGGTCTGCGGCAGCGGCACGCCGCAGCCGCCGATCCGGTGATGGTTTTCGGTCTGGATGAAGGCGACGCCGCCACTTTCGGTGAGGCCATAGCCCTGCGACACCGGACGGCCGATGATGTCGAAGAAGCGCAGCGTCTCCGGCGAGATCGAGGCGCCGGCGCACAGCCGGTGCCGGCTGTAGGCGAAGCCGAGATGGCGCTGCAAATTGCGGAACATCAGGAGATAGAGCAGCCCGTAGGCGGCGCGATCGAGCCAATTGTCTTTGCCGGCCTGCCGACGGTCGGACAGCGTGCGGCCCCAGGCGAGGCAGGCCCTGGTGAAACTCTGGCGCAGGCGACCGCTCTCGCCGAGGCGAAACAGAAAGCCCTGCTGCAGCTTCTCGTAGATGCGCGGAACGCCGACGAAGAAGGTCGGCGCAATCTCGCGGATGTTGATCGCGACCGTGTCGATCGATTCGGCAAAGGACACGGTGCCGCCGAGCACCAGATGGGTCACGGTGCCGTAGCAGCGCTCGGCGACGTGGCACAGCGGCAGATAGCTCACCGCCTCGAACGGCTTGTCGGCAATGCCGACGGTCCTGGCGTAGGCATAGGCGGCGTAGACGAGATTGCGATGGGTCAGCATCGCGCCCTTGGGCGGGCCGGTCGTGCCTGAGGTGTAGACGAGGATGCAGACGTCGTCGGGCGCGCCCTGGCTGATCAGGCGGTCGAGCGTCGCGTCGGCCTCCGAATTCTCCTGGGCGTAGGTCTTGCCGCGCTCGCACAATGCGGCGAACGACATCAGCTCCGATTGCCGGTAATGCCGCAGGCCCTTCATGTCGACGCAGACGATGGCCTCGAGGTCCGGCAGGCCGCCATTATTGGCCATCGCGTCGAGCACCTTGTCGGTCTGCTCCTGGTCGCCGGTGACGACGATGCGGGCGCCCGAATGCTTGACGATATATTGCAGCTCGACCCAGGGATTGGTCGGATAGATGCCGACCGCCACCGCGCCGATCATCTGCGCACCAAGGTCGGCGTAAAACCATTCCGGCGTGTTCTCGCCGGCGATGGCGATCCGGTCGCCAGGCTTGATGCCGAGCGAGAGCAGGCCGAGCGCCACCGCGCGCGCGGTGTCGTAATAGTGCCGCCAGGAATAGGGATTCCAGATGCCGTAGTCCTTCTCGCGCAGCGCCTGCGCCTCGCCGTGCATCGCGGCGCGCTGCCGTAGCAATTGCGGGATGGTGATGGCGGCATCCGCAAGCGTAGCCTGCAACGCGTCGATGCCGGCTGCGGGCACACTGCGTGCGGCGCTGGCTGGCAGCGGCGGATGAGCGGTGCGCAGGCTGTCCAGCGTCGACATCACGCGCCCGCCTTTGACATCGCGTCAGCGCGCTGGCCGCCGAGATAGGCCTCCGCGACTGCCGGATCGCGCCTGATCTCACCAGGTGTGCCTTCGGCGATCTTGCGGCCGAAATTCAGCACATGGACGCGGTCAGAGATGTCCATCACGATGCGCATCTCGTGCTCGATCATCACGACAGTGATGCCGAGCTCGTCGCGGATGTCGAGCACGAAGCGCGCGATGTCCTCGGTCTCCTCCTGGTTCATGCCGGAGACCATCTCGTCGAGCAGCAATAGCTTCGGCTCGCAGGCGAGCGCGCGGGCGAGCTCGACGCGCTTCTGCTGGCCGTAGGACAGCATGCCGACCACGGCGTCCCTGATGTGCTCGATCTCGAGGAATTCGATGATGTGCTCGACGCGTTGCCGTGCCGCGATTTCCTCCTTGCGGGTACGTCCGTAAAACCACACCGCATCGAGCACGGTCGAGCGCAGATGGGTGTGGCGGCCGGTCAGGATGTTCTCGACCACGGTGCCGTGCTTGAACAGCGCCAGATTCTGGAAGGTGCGGCCGATACCGACGGCGGCGAATTTCCACGGCGAGATCGTCGAGAGGTCGATGCCGTCGAAGCTGATGCGGCCGCCGCTCGGCCGCAGCACGCCCGAGATCATGTTGAACAGCGTGGTCTTGCCGGCGCCGTTCGGACCGATCACGCTGCAGATCTCGCCGGGCGCGACGCGCAGGCTGACATCGGCGACTGCCTGCAGGCCGCCGAAGCGCTTTGACAGGTTCTCGACCGTGAGCAGCGCGGTCACGACAGCCACCGCTTGCGGCGCTTGTAGTGCTTCACGTCGCGCAGGCTCTTGCGACCGGTGGAGGAGACGCCGAGATAGAATTCCTGGACGTCCTCGTTGGCGGTGAGCCTCGCTGCCGTGCCGTCGAGCACGACGCGGCCGGTCTCCAGGATGTAGCCGTAGTCGGCGATGTCGAGTGCGCGCTGCGCGTTCTGCTCGACCAGCAGCACCGTCATCTTCAGTTCGTCGCGCAGCCGGACGATCACCTCATAGATGCGGTCGATGATCAGCGGCGCGAGCCCGAGCGACGGCTCGTCGAGCGCCAGCAGCACGGGATCGGTCATCAACGCGCGGCCGATCGCTAGCATCTGCTGCTCGCCGCCGGACATGTAGCCGGCGATCTGGTCGCGCCGCTCATATAGCCGCGGAAACAGCGCAAACACCTTGTCGCGGCGCTCGCGCGCCTCGGCGCTGGTCCTGGTGTAGCCGCCCATTTGCAGGTTCTCGTCGATGGTGAGCGCCGCGAACACGCGGCGGGCCCTCCGGCACCTGCACGATGCCGCGGCGGACCAGCTCGTCCGGCGCAAGGCGATGCACCTCGTCATTGCGGAAGCGGATGCTGCCGTTCTCGATCACGCCTTCCTCGGTATAGAGGATGCCGGACATCGCCTTCAGCAGCGTCGATTTGCCGGCGCCGTTGGAGCCGAGCAGGGCGACGATGTTGCCCTCGGGCACCGCGATCGAGACGTCGCGGATCGCCTCGATCGCATTGTCGTAGACGATCCGGATGTTGCGGAATTCAAGCAAGCCATCCTGCGCCGGCGCGGCCTGCGGCGCTGCTTGCGGCATCGGATGCGGGATGGTCGTCGGCATCGTGCTCAGACCCGGCCTGCCGATAAGCGTGGGCGTGCGGCGAGGATCGCGTCGGTGACGATCTTGGCGGTCTCGGCGCAGGCTTGCGTGCCGCCATTGCCATATTGCTTCACCGCATCGCCGACGCACCACAGGCCCTCGATGCCGGTCTCGCGCGGCAGATCGTAGCCGGCGCAGCTGCGTTGCGCCGGCCAGTCGTCGCGCATCACCCGGATCGACAGGATTTTGGCCTGGTCGAAATTAGTGAACTGCTCGCGAAGATCCTCGAGCGCGAGCGCGACCTCCGCGTCGGCATCGAAATCGCCGAGCGCGGGCACCGGCACGGCATAGGCGACATAGAGGTGCCAGCCGGGCGGCGCCAATTCCGGACAAGTGGCAGAGAGGTTGGCCATGTTGCAGAGCCGGCGCGTCTTGCCGAAGGTGACGATGCCGGGATGACTGATCAGCGGCTCGCGGCTCGCGACATTGATGACGATGTTGGCGGCCGGGCGAAGGTCGTTCTTCACCCTGGCGATATAATCCGCCGGGAACGCCTCGCTGCCGGCGAGCGCGACGGTGGCCTTTGGCCCGGCATTGCTGATGACGAGATCGGTGTCGACCCGCACCAGTTCACCATTGCGCAGAACGGTGACGCCTTCGACGCGGCCGTCTGATGTGTGGATCGTGGTCGCCGGCGTTTCCAGCCAGATGTCGCCGTTGCGCCTGATCGCGCTGCCCAGGCTGTTCCAGACCCCGATCGTGCCCTGCGGGCAGAAGCCGAATTTCTTGAAGGCGCCCTTGCTGGTGAAATAAGTGAGGAAGGCGCGGGCCGGCAGCTCGGCGGCGTTGCAGGCGAAGATCGCCGCGCAAAGATTGCGGAACAGCGCGTGTACGGTGGCGTTGCTGGTGTAGCCCTTCAGCCAGTCCTCGGTCGATTGCCGCCCGTCGGGCAGGTTGCCGGAGCGGGCGTCGGCGAATTTCTCCAGGATGCGTGAGGCCTGTTTTGTGAGCTGCCCGAGCAGCAGCGACCAGCCGCCGCGGCCGACATCGATCACCTTACCGTCGATGAAGAACGAGCTCGCGGGCTCCGGCGCGCGGATGTCGAGCGGGGCGCCGATGGTGTTGAAGGTTTCCTCGAACACGCCACCGAACTCGATCGCGATCGCGCCGATATTGACCTTGAAGCCGTCGATCTCCTCGGTCGAGGCGCGCCCGCCGAGCCGGTCCTTGTCGTCGACGACGAGCGTATGCAGCCCGCCATGGACGAGGCGCGCCGCGGCGCACAGCCCGCCGGCACCGGCTCCGATCACGACAGCATCGATCCTTTGAGAATCCACGCGCAACCTCCCGCGATGCCGCCGGGTTGCTCCCGGCGTGCGCAATCCGCTTGCTTGATGGAACGCAGTCTAATATAATCCGACCGGTCGTTCAAATTATTTTTTGACGCAGGTCGCGTCATCATGGGCGATCGAAGAGTTCTGGTGGATGGTGCCCGCAAAGGGGAGGAGAGCGTGAGGCGGCGGTAGTATAGAGAGAGGCAGTCGCCCGATTCCGGCGGCGCCGATGGTGCACGAGAGAGACGGCAATGGCGCGGACGCGCTCAGAGAATTACGACGAGATTCAGCGGAACATTCTCACCACTGCCTGCGGCCTGTTCGCGCGGCAGGGCTACATGCGTGCCTCGATCGCCGACCTTGCGGATGCCTGCAAGCTGTCGCGCGGCGCGCTGTACCATTATTTCGATTCCAAGGAAGCGATCCTGTTCGCGATCCTCGACGCCCATATCCGCGAGATGATCGCGGACGTCGAAGCCGCGATGGCCGAAAAGGCGACGACGCTGGAGCAGTTCCGCGCCGCGATCCAGGCCATCGTCGCGCTGAATGCGCGTTCGAGCGACGAGCAGCGCGTGATCCTCAACGACCTCTCGTTCCTCGGCGAGACCGAGCAGGATGCGATCAAGGCGCTGGAGCGCCAACTCGTCGACACGGTCTCGGATCTTCTGGTCAAGCTCGACAAGGAAGGCAAGATCGTCAAGCGGACCAAGAAGATCTACAGCATGATGCTGTTCGGCATCCTGAACTTCAGCCACACCTGGTACGATCCGAAGGGCGGGATCGATCCAGGGGAGTTCGCCGACATGGTGGTGGATCTGTTCCTGTACGGCTTCACCATGCCGGTGCCGGCAAAGAACGCCGCGCGGCCGCTGCGCCAGCGCGCGTGAGGCCGACGCGGCGCGCACTGCGGCTTCGCGCCGAAGACATCTCTCGCAGCGATTATTCCTCATCTCGTCTGCACATCATCGTGAAGGCCGAGACGTTGTCCCGCGCGTAACGCACGCGCGGCGCGCCGCGTAGTTTTGCCACGAACGCCGCGACAGCGGCCGATGGTGGCTCCGCAGCGAGGGAAGAAACAACCACATGAATCTGTCGTTCAACATCGCCGAACAGGGCGAGGGGTCTTATCGAGCGCTCGCGATCCTGCGCTGGGTCATGGTCGTGATCTTCGTGTCGTTCGGCATGCAGAAATTCACGCTGCAGTCGGCGCAAGGCATCGCGCAGTTCATCAGCAACAGCCCGTTCATCTCGTGGCTGTCGGTGTTCGGTCTCCGGGGCGAGGCCTATGTGCTCGGGGTGGCCGAGTTCGGCATTGCGGCGCTGCTCGTCGCCGGCGCGTTCAGCCCGCTTCTCTCGGCGATCGGCTCGTTGATGGGCGTCTTCACCTTCGCGGTGACGTGGTCGTTCTTCTTCACGACGCCGGGGGTGGTCAAATGGAGCCTGTCGACCGATCCGATGGCCTGGAACCTGGCCGGCGAGTTCCTGTTCAAGGACATCGTGCTTCTGTGCGTCTGCCTCGTGCTGCTGTTGGCGTCGTTGCCGCGGTCGATCGTCCGCTTGCGCGCCAAATAGGTGTCGCGCCGCGCATCGATGGTTAACCAATGGTTAAACAGTCATCGCGCGCATCCGGCATCTGGAACAGGACAAAACGTCGCGGACGACCGTGTCTTGAAAATCGAATCCGATCGGCTTATGCAACCTTCGATTGACGAATTGTTGCTAGGAAGAAACGTCCCCGGTTGGGAGCGGAATGTGACGAAGTCAGAAATATCCTTGGCCCGATCGGCAAGCGCCGATCTTGCCGTTTCGTCGAAGCCCACTCCCGTCATTTCAAACGTCCTGCATTTTTTAGTTCGATTGCAGTTCCCGCACCGTGGCTGGAGTGGGAGGGCGGTCGCGATCGCGGCTTCCGGAAGTGACCACCGGAACAGCGATCGGGCCGCCCCGTCCCCAGCCGGGCGGGTAACGGCGCAAGACGCGTAATCGTGAATTCGGACGCTTGGGTTCCACCGCTAGGATCGTGATGTCGCCATCTCTCGATGGTGAACAGATTGTCTGCAGGTCGCATCGCAACATCGTGCCGATTTCGTTCTTCATGAGACAATGGCTCACCGTCCGGATCGCGGCCGTCCTGTTCGTGGTCGCTGGTAGCGTGCTTGGGGTAGCGCGCGCGGATTCCGACATGGACGCGCAGATCAGGGACATCGTCACGACGGAACTCGCGCCGACCGCGACCGCGACCGACCCGGGCGGCCTCGCCGCGGCGGTCTATGCCGGGGGCCGGGTCGCGTTCTTCAACTACGGTTTCGCTGATGACTCAGCGAAGCGGCCGGTCACCCCGGACACGCTGTTCAACCTTGCCTCGTTGCGCAAGCTGTTCGAGGCGACGCTGGTCGCGCTCGGCACCGAGCGCGGCGAATTGCGGCTGGACGATCCGGTCGGCAAGTATCTGCCCGAGCTCAACGGCGACTACGTCAGCCGCGTCACCATCGGCGAACTCGTCAATCATACGTCGGGGCTGCTGCTGCCGACCGATCATCCGCCATGGCCGGTCGGGACCTTCAGCCGTGATCAGTTCATCGCGATGCTCAACGCGTGGACGCCGCCGGCAGGAGAGCAGCCGGGCAAGCAGCGCATCTACAGCCATGCCGGCTATGTCCTGCTGCAGCTGGTGCTGGAGCGGCGCTATGAGATGCCGATCGCGACGTTGATCGGGAGCCGCATCCTCAATCCGCTCGGAATGACGTCGACCTTCGTTCCGGACCGCAGCGAGGACAACCGCGCGAGGATGGCGCCCGAGCTGATGCAGCGCGTGGTTCAGGGCTACTCCCACGACGGCACGGCGATCGGTCCGCCGGGCAATCAGCAGCGCTATTACGATTTTCCAGGCACCGGCCAGATGTTCTCATCGGCGCGCGATCTCGGCATATTGCTGGGCGCCTGCCTCGACGGCGCGGTGATCGATCCCGAATTGCGCGCAGCGTTGCAGATGACCGAGCGGGAGAGTTTTCGCGTCGACGAAAAGTTCGGCCAGGCGATGGCATGGGAGCATGTGCGGCTGGACGGCATCACCGTGATCGACAAGCCGGGCGGTCTCAATAACGCCTCAGCCTATGTCGGCCTGGTGCCGGCGCGCAGGCTCGGCATCGTGCTGCTCGCCAATCGCGGCGACTATCCGCACGAGATCGCGCGCTACAGGATCTTGCCGGCCCTCGCGCGACTTTAATCGCAGGACGTGCCAGTCCAATGACACGGCCTGCGCGGCAGGGCAGAGGATGCATGCAAAAATCGCGATGGCGCGGAACCGTGATGAGCTGTATAAGCCGGTAGCTTCTTCTCCATTTTGAAGAGGCTGATATGACCGATCTGTATCCTGATTTGCACAATTGGCTTTCGCAACAGCCCCATGGGTTGCGAACCTTCAGGACCTTCCAGCAAAAACTCGAGATTCTGAGCAAGGACGACCCGGAGCAACGCGGCGTTTGCCGGCTGCTGAGCGGACTCGTCGGCAACTACGTCGAAACCTTCGACGAGGAGCCGCTGCCGGTCGCGGTCGCCGACCGCGCCTATGGCCGGCTGCTCGATCTCGTCGCAAGCCTTGATCTCAAGGGAAATCCCGACCGGCGCCTCGCCGACATCAACCGCATCGCGTCCTGCGATCTGCTGAACTGATCTCAGCGCAAGACGCTTCGCGTTTTGTCGCGGAAAAACCGGTTGGCACTTTTCCGGATTGTGCTCTAGCGCCGCGTCGTCGCGAGCTCGCGATAGAGCGCGGCGTAGCGGCCGGCGCGATTGTGCCAGGAGACATCGGTGGCCATGCCGGCCTGCTGCAGCCGGCGCCATGTCACCTTGTCGTTGAACAGCAGGTTTGCCTTGCGCAAGCCGTGGGCGAGCGCATCCGAGGTGACGGGTGCGAACTTGACGCCGGTCGGCGCATCGCCGGTGATCGCGACTTCGTCGAAGTCGAGCACGGTGTCGGCAAGGCCGCCGACATTGGCGACAACAGGGACCGCGCCGTAGCGCAGCGCGCACAGCTGGGTGAGGCCGCACGGCTCGAAGCGCGACGGCACCGCGAGCGCGTCCGCGCCGGCCTGGATCAGATGCGCCAGCGCCTCGTCGTAACCGATCACGACCGCGATCCGTCCGGGGTTGTCGCGCGCCAGCGCGGCGTAGCGGTCCTGCAGGTCGCGGTCGCCGCTGCCGAGCAGCGCGAGCTGGATGCCTTCGCCGAGCAGCGTCGGGATGTTCTCGAGCAGAAGGTCAAGGCCCTTTTGCCATGACAGCCGGCTGATGACGCCGAGCAGCATCGCATCCGGCGTGGGATCAAGCCCGAAGCGCCGCTGCAGCGCTGCCTTGTTCACCGCGCGCTCCGCCGGCTGCTCGGCGCTGAAGCGTGCCGCAATGTCGGGATCGGTGGCCGGATTCCACACCGATATGTCGATGCCGTTGAGGATGCCGCTCAGCACATCGGCGCGTTCGCGCAGGAGGCCGCCGAGCCCCATGCCGCCCTCGTCGCTTTGAATCTCCCGCGCATAGGTCGGCGACACCGTGGTGATGCGGTCGGCGAATTGCAGGCCGGCCTTCAACAGGCTGATGGTGCCGTAATATTCGACGCCATGGAGCGCGTAGGATTCGCCCGGCAGGCCGAACGCGGCAAGCATGTCCGGCGAGAACTGGCCCTGATAGGCGAGGTTGTGCACGGTCATCACCGTGCCGGGCCGTGGTTGCCCGGCATAATGCAGGAGGGCGGGTGCGAGGCCCGCCTGCCAGTCATGCGCATGCACGATGTCGGGGACGAAGGAGGTGATCGCGCCCTGGCCGATCTCCGCCGCCATCCGCGACAGCGCGGCAAAGCGGATGCCGTTGTCCGGCCAGTCGCGTCCGTCCGGGCCGACATAGGGATTGCCGGGGCGCGCATAGAGATGCGGCGCGTCGAGCGCGAACAGATCGAGGCCATCATGCGTGCCGCCCAGCACGCGGATCGGCCCGCCGTAAAATTCCGGCCAGTGCAGCAGCGTCTCCGCCGAAGCCAGCGCCTTGAGCACGTCGGGATAGCCGGGCACCAGCGTCCGCGTCGTGACGCCGTGCTGCTTCAGCGCCGCCGGCAGCGCGCCGACCACGTCGGCAAGGCCGCCGGTCTTGACGATCGGGTAGACTTCAGAGGCGACTGCGAGGACGCGGATGGGCGTCATGTCCCCAGCCTGTCGATCATCGACTGCGTGATCAGCGTGATGCCGCTCTCGGTGGTGCGGAAGCGCTTGCCGTCGAATTCGGGATCCTCGCCGACCACGAGCCCTTCCGGAATCCTCACCCCGCGATCGATCACGACGTTTCGGAGCCGTGCTCCGCGGCCGACATTGACATAGGGCATGATCACCGCATTCTCGATATTGGCGTAGGAATTGACGTGCACGCCGGTGAACAGTAGGGAGCGGCGCAGCGACGCGCCCGAGATGATGCAGGCACCCGAGACCAGTGAGGTCACCGCTTGGCCGCGTCGTCCGTCCTCGTCATGCACGAACTTGGCAGGCGGGGTGATCTCGGCATAGGTCCAGATCGGCCATGATCGATCGTAGAGGTCGAGCTCGGGCACCACGTCGGTGAGATCGATATTGGCGCCCCAATAGGCATCGACGGTGCCGGCATCGCGCCAGTAGGAGCGGGGATCGTCGCCGGAGCGGACGCAGGAATCGTTGAACTGATGCGCGATCGCCCGGCCGTGCTTCACGATATAGGGGATGATGTCCTTGCCGAAATCGTGGGCCGAGTTCGGGTCAACGGCATCGCGGCGCAACTCGTCGAACAGGAATTCCGAATTGAAGACATAGATGCCCATGCTGGCCAGCGACTTGTCGGGCTTGCCGGGCATCGGTGGCGGATCGGCGGGTTTCTCGAGGAAGGACTGGATCAGGCCGGTCTCGTCGATATGCATGATGCCGAAGGCGCTGGATTCAGCCCGCGGCATTTCAAGGCAGCCGACCGTGACATCGGCGCCGCTTTCGACATGCTGCTTCAGCATGATCTCATAATCCATCTTGTAGACGTGGTCGCCGGCGAGCACCAGGATGTACTTGGTGCCGTGCGCTTCGAGGATGTCGATGTTCTGGTAGACCGCGTCGGCCGTGCCGACATACCACATCGTTTCGGAGACGCGCTGGCTTGCGGGCAGGATGTCGAAACTCTCGTTTCGCTCCGGCCGGAAGAAGTTCCAGCCGCCTTGCAGATGCCGGATCAGGCTGTGCGCCTTGTACTGGGTCGCCACCGCGATGCGGCGGATGCCCGAATTCACCGCATTGGATAGCGCGAAATCGATGATGCGCGACTTGCCGCCGAAATAGACCGCGGGCTTGGCGCGTTTGTCGGTGAGCTCCTGAAGTCTGCTGCCGCGTCCGCCGGCCAGCACGAAGGCGAGGGCGTGACGCGACAAGGGTTCATTTCCGACGGATCTCATGGTCATCCTCCCAGAACTTCAGGCTGGCCCCGCTACCTTCTCTTGTCCGGAAGGCCTGATCGGGCGCCAACGGGGCCGATTGGGAACGTAGCAAGTGCATCCCGGTTGAGCAAAGCGGGATGGCGGGCTTTCGTTCCCCGGACCCCCGCTCGTGAAGATCGGGGTTGCGGGCCGGTTAAAGCTATTGACGAGGCGTGATTTCGGCCTAGAGCAAGCCTGCCGTTTTCTTCTGTCAGGCCAGCATTCCATGACACTTGCTTCCGTCACGCCCCAGGACATCCGCGCAACGCTGCTGCTGCGTCGGGAGATCGCGTTGCTCGACGTCAGGCATGAGGCGGAATTCGCCACCGGCCATCCGCTGTTTGCCGCCAACATGGCGGCCGGCCGGATCGCGCTCGAAGCCGAGCTGCGATTGCCGCGCAAGGACGTGCCGATCGTTCTTTATGACAATGGCGAGGGGCTGGTCGCTGCCGCCGTGGAGCAGTTGATGGCGCTGGGCTACGGCAATGTCGCCGCGCTCGCCGGCGGCTTAGGAGGCTGGAAGGCGGCCGGTTACGAGGTGTTTGAGGATGTCAATTCCTACGCCAAGGCGTTCGGCGAACTGGTCGAGTCGCGCAGGCACACGCCGTCGCTGAGTGCTGACGAGGTCGCCGCGTTGATTTCGGACAAGGCCAACATCGCGATCCTCGATGTCCGTCGCTTCGACGAATATGCCACCATGAACATCCCGGGCTCGGTCAGCGTGCCCGGCGCCGAGCTGTTGCTGCGGGCCGGCGGCGCGGCGCCGGATCCCGACACCACCATCATCGTCAACTGCGCCGGCCGCACCCGCTCGATCATCGGCACGCAGTCGCTGATCAATGCCGGACTGCCCAACAAGGTGCGGGCGCTGCGCAACGGCACGATCGGCTGGACGCTGGCGAAGCACGATCTCGAGCACGGCGCCGGCAAGCGCGGCGGCATTGCTCCGTTCGAGGGCGCAGGCGACAATGCGCGCGACGTCGCCTATCGCGCCGGCGTCCGTCACATCGGGATCGATGAACTCGCTGCGCTGGACGAGGACGCACACCGTACGCTGTATCGCTTCGATGTGCGCGATGCCGAGGAATACACGACCGGTCACCTTGCCGGCTTCCGCCACTATGCCGGCGGCCAGCTGGTGCAGGAAATCGACATGGCCGCGCCCGTGCGCGGCGCGCGCATCGTGCTGAGCGACGACAAAAACATCCGCGCCGACATGACGGCGTCCTGGCTCGCGCAGATGGGCTGGGAGGTCTATGTGCTCGACGGCGGCTATGACGGCCGGCTCGAAGTCGGCCCGCCGCGCATCGTGCCGCGGCCCGATCCCGCGCACTGCTACCGGCGACCCTATGAGGGCACCGGCGTCGCGGAGCAGGCGATGCAGGCCTATCTCGATTGGGAGTACGGCCTCGTCGAGCAGCTGCGCCGCGACGGCACGCACGGGTTCTATGTGATCTAGCGGATGACGTGGTGACGGCGGGGCGACCGCATCGGTGCCGAGACGCAGGGGCGCACTGCCAAAATATCGAAAACAACCCCATGCAAAGGAGCCGGTGGCTGCCGGCGGACACGGCAACTGTCCGTAGCGGGTGAAGATGTCGTGTTTTTGTAGCTCGTGATCTGTCGCCTTCGTGTCTGATTTGCAGGGGAGCCGGAAGGCGGGGACGGCTTTCCCTGATTGATCATGCCACGGCTGTTGTGGCGGTTTTAGCCCTGTGGGTGAGTTTCTTTGTTCGACTTGAAGCCCGTTTCTCCGTCCCGACCCGCGCTTTCTCGACGGCGGCGCGCGCAGGAGCGGTCAAGGACGCGCGCTTGCGCGCCCGCCAGGGCTTGTCCTTGACGGCTCCGAGCACGCCGCCAGGCTGAAGCGCGTCGGGGCTGATCTGCTGTCCGTCAGGCGCAAACCTCGCCAATCGATGCGGTCCAAGGAACACGCTGACGGTGCCATCGGGATACTCATGGAGCCGCACCAAGGCCTTGACGAAGTGAGGTCTGAGCCGGCTCTGCGGCAACTGCAGCCGCCGACCGTTCCATGCAACGGTATTGTCGTTGGCGACGGTTCGCTCCTCGATCACGCACAGCGCCTCGCGCCAGGCCTCATGCCGGTCGGCCACGAATGCCGTGCCTTCCTGTTCGGGCTTGATCGCAAACGCGGCGTTGTGCCCGGGGATGTAATGCGCCTTCAGCCACGCGTTGGCAGCCTCAACCGTCGTGATCCCGGCAAGCCGCAGCTCCTTCGGCAGCCGGTCTTGCAAGGTGCCGAACACCCGCTCGGAGCGCCCGCGCGCCTGCGGCGAATAGGCTGCGATATGCTCGATCCCAAGATGCGACAAAGCCCGTCCCACCTGGGTTTGTTGCGTCTTCGAGACCTTCTCGCCAGCTTTTGGGGTCAGGAAATAATGGCTGCCGCGGTCGGTGTAGAGCGCGCAGAACAGGCCATGCTCGCCAATCACTTCGCGCAAGGCCTGGAAGGTCGAGGCCGTTCCTTCTTCCTCGACCAGCACCATCGAGTAGATCTCGCTGGTCGCATCGTCCATCGTGACGATCAGGTCCCTCGCGGGCAGGCCTTCGATCCAAACGTGGCGCGATCCGTCCTGGTGCAGCAGCATGCCCCGAAGCGGCCGCCGCGGCCGCTTCTTGCGGTGCGCCGAACGCTTCGGAGCCTTCCGCACCAGCCCCGCCGCGTGCAGCGCCAGCTTCGTCACCGTATAGCCCAGCACATAGTCGTGCCGCTTTTGCATCTGCTCGTGGAAGTGCTTCACCGTGAAGTCCGCGTACTTGTCCCGGTACAGCGCAAGCATCCGTTCCAGCTCCTCCTCCGGCGCCCGCCGTGGCGAACGACGCCCCAGCCGGCGGTCGACAAGCCCGTCGTCGCCCTCCGCCTCATAGCGCTCCGCCCAGCGTTGAAACGTCCGAACACTGATCCCAAGAACCTCCGAAGCTGCCTCCTGCGTCAGTTCCTTCGCCTCCGTCCGATCCAGCAAATCTGAAAACCGCATCCGTCGTACACCCTCGTGAATGGATGCCGTGCCCATCGTGCCCCCCTTGTTCCGGAGCACCGAAAACACGACACTTCACGAGCTACAAACAGGCGACAGATCACGAGCTACTGACACCGGCGGACACGGCAACTTGACTCGTCGGGCAAATCAGTGGTACTTTTCCATTATTCAGAAATCGTGCCGGCATGGTCGTCCCTGCTAAAGCAGGGACCCATAACCACAAATGCCAATTGCTGGGCGATGCTGGAACGACGAATTCCTTCAACAAGGTCCGCCGCGGAGTATGGGTCCCTGCTCCCGTGCGCAATTGCGCACTAGGCAGGGACGACGTGTTGGAGGGAGCCGCGGGCTCTCATCTCTCCGGTGCCATACCCGCACAGGCATCCAGTACGGCGCGGCCTTTAAGCACGAACGCCGTGAGGAGTCGGATCGCATCTATCAATGCGACCCGACCTAACAGGGAGCTTCGCTCGTCTCGACCCCGCAAGCCGGGGAGATACACCGAGTTTGCTGCGAAGCGTAACCCAGCCCGTCGCTACTTCGGCAGCGCCACCGGCGTCAGCTTGAACGGACCGGGGTCCTTGCCCTTGTTGTCGCCGATCACGTAGGACAGCTTGCCCTCGGCGACCCAGCCGACATCGCCGACCTGCGTCACCGAGACCGGCTCGGCGAGGCCATCCTTGATGGTGTCGATGGTAGCCTCGCTGCCCTTCACCGTGACCTTGTCGAGCTTGCCGTTGCCCTCGATCAGCAGGAAGCCGCCGCCATGCGCCCGCAACGCGTCGGCGTGGTCGAGCGGCCGCGACGGCTTCAGCTCGGTCACGGCGCCGGCGTTGCCGTCCTTCATCTCGATCTTGAACAGTTTTGCCGGAATGAAGGTCGTGACGTAAAGATTGCCGTCGGCGCCGATCGCGATGCCGTCGAGCCCGACGCCGTCCTTGGCGGGCGCGAGCTGCGGATCGGTCGCGAACGTCGCCAGCGCCGTGCCGCCCGCCTTCAGGCTGTAGACGAACGGCGCAAAGGAATCGCTCACATAGGCGGTGCCGTCGGCACCGACCACGATGTCGTTGCAGAACGATTTCGGATCGCTCAAGGCAAAGCTGCCCTTCGGCGCGCCGCTCTTGAGATCGAAGGTCTTCAGCCAGGCGCCCTTGGTGTCGCTCGGCCCCGCCACGCCCATAGCGCTGATGTCGTTGGAGCAAACATAGAGCGTGCCGCTCTTCTCGTCGGCGAGCACGCCCAGCGTCGAGCGGCTGTCGGCGGCGCCCGGCTTGACCAGCTGCTCGGCCTTGCCGCCCGAGATCTTCGTCACGCCGCCATGGTTGAAGCTGCCGACGTAGAGCGTCCCGTCGGAAGTCGAGGTCACGCTCTCCGGAAAACTCTTGTCGGGAACGCCGACCGCAGCTGTTTCGGCGCGCACTGCGCCGGCCGCACCGAGCGCAAGGATGATGGCCGCTAGCGATGCGCGGCGGATCTTGAGCAGTTCTCCCGTTGCGCGCGGACGTCCCGCGGCGCCATTGTTTTTTATCATGATCGCGTTTCCTCGATGAACCTGGTTGGACCAGGCAGGATTTTCTTGGCGATCGTCTCCGGTCGATGGTTGTTGTCTGCAGGGTTCCCGACCGGATTGTTCACCCGCCTGCCTTGTCGTCACGATATATACGATAGTATATAGCGTGAGGGAAGCAGCGGAGAGGAAGCTGCGACGGCTGGAGAGCGCGTCATGGAACGGGAATTGGCGTCGCACCACCAATGCGTGTGTCGCGGTGGCATCATCGATGGGATCGTCGACGACGATGCGATCGGCCTCGATGCACGGGTCGGCCTGTTTACGGACGGGTGTGCGTTCGTCTGCGACGAATGCACCGCGAGCCTGATCGCGGCCGCAGCACGGCGCAGGCAGGAACCGGTTCGGCGCAAGTCGTAAGGCGGGAAGGTTTCCGCGTCATTGCGAGGAGCGTAAGCGACGAAACAATCCATCTATCCCCATGCGGAGACATGGATTGCTTCGCTGCGCTCGCAATGACGGTGGGAACTCAATCCGGGCTGAACGCGTCGTAGACCAGCTTGCGGAACGCGGGCGTAATGCGCTGGCGCTCGTTCTGGGTCTGCTCGAGCATGATGTAGATCATGTCGAGCTTCGGATCGACGCCGAAATAGGTGCCGCTGCCGCTGTCCCATTTCAACTCGCCGATCGAGCCGGGCGGTGGTGGCTTGGCAATGCCGGGATCGGTGCGCACGGCGATGCCGTAGCCATAGCCGAAGCCGTCGCCGGGAAAGTACCAGTAGTCGCGGCCGACACCGGAGCCCGGCCCGATATGGTCCGTCGTCATGGTCTTGAAGGCTGCGGGGTTGAGATAGCGCTTGCCGTCCAGCTCGCCGCCGTTGAGCAGCATCTGCGCGAAGTGCGCATAATCGAGGATGGTCGATACCAGGCCGCCGCCGCCGGATTCCCATTCCGGATGCGCGCGCCGGTCGTTCTCGCCCTCGATCAGGATGGTGTCCGAGGGCAGCGGCTCGGCGAGCCTTGTCCGTTCGGTCTCCGCATCGAGCACGTATCTGGTGTCGTTCATCTTCAGGGGATCGAACAGGCGCTCCTTCTCGAACTGATAGAGCGTCTTGCCCGAGACGATCTCGATCACCCGGCCGAGCACGTCGGTGGAATGGCCGTAGCGCCACAGCGTGCCGGGCTGTCGCGACAGCGGCAGCTTGGCCAGCCGCGCCACGAATTCCTCGTTGTCGAACTTGCCGTCGAACAGATGTCCTGCGCGGTAGATCTTCTGGATCCAGTCGGCACCGATATATTCGTAGGTGATGCCCGAAGTGTGCCGCATGACATCTTCAATGGTCACCGGCCGGATCGGCGGCACCAGCTCAACCTTGGCCGGATCGTTTCCACCGTCCGGTTCGATGGCGACCTTCACGTCGGCGAAGGCCGGGATGTATTTCGACAGCGGATCCTGCGGCGACAACTTGCCCTCGTCGACCAGCATCATCGCGGCGGTGTTGGTGATCGGCTTGGTCATCGAATGCAGCGCGAACATCGTGTCGGGCCGCATCGGCGACTTGGTCGTGACGTCGCGATAGCCGAAGGTCTTCAGGTAGACCGGCTTGCCGTGCTGCTGGATCAGGATGACTGCGCCCGGAATTTTTCCTGTCGCAACCTCGTTGTCAAAGAATGCGGTGATGCGTTCGAGTTTTTCCGGCACCGGGGCAGGGGCATCGGAGGCGCGCGCCGCGCCTGATATGACAACTGCAAGACAACCGATCGCGGTCACTGCTCCGCGAAGCGACAGCACAGCACGGTGGACTGCCCGATCATACCCGCACGACATTGAAAAGCCTGCCCCTGCCTGATGCCCTGAGCGCAGAGTTTTAGCGGCGCGCGCTCCCGCGCACCATAATCATTTTGGGGCGAGTTTATTCCCGGCGATCGCCGGAATTATACGATTTGGGTAGCGCCGACGGGCGTGCGCACCGCATTCGACAACACCTGCAGCGCCTGGCTCAGTTCGGCGCGGTTGCGTGCCGCACCCAGCGACACGCGCAGGCCGCGCGGCGCGGCATCGCCTGCCGCAAAGGCGTCTTCGCCGACCACGGCGAGACCGTTGCGCATCAGATGCGACAGCAGGTCGGTGCCGTCGAAATGTTTCGGCAGCGGCATCCAGAGATGGTGGCTCGCCGGCCGCGCCGCATAGCTGACGCCTTTGAGGAAGCGGGCCGCGAGCTGTTGGCGCGCCGCGGCCTCGTTGCGGATGGCGCGGATGATGTCGGCGGCGACGCCGGAACGCAGCCATTGCGTGACCAGCGCGACCATCAGCGATGGCGGCATCTGCATGGTGGCCTGCATGCCGGCGCGCATGCGCTGCTCGGCGGCGGCATCGGGCGCCAGGAGATAGGCGACGCGCAGGGCCGGCGCGATGCATTTTGCGATGCTCGCGGCGTAGTAGGTGCGCTCCGGAATGAGCGTAGCGATCGGCGCCATCTGCGGTTCGAGCGGCCCGTAGACGTCGTCTTCGATCAGGACGCAGCCGCGCTTGCTGATGATATCGGCGACCGCCTTGCGTCTGATCGCGCTCATCGTCGCCGTGGTCGGGTTTTGCTGCGTCGGCACCAGATAGACCGCCTTCGGCTTGTGCTTGCGGCAGGCCTCGTCGAGCGCGTCGGGCCGTGCGCCCTCGGCGTCCATCGCGACACCGACCAGGCGGACGTCGAGCCGCGCCGCCGCGGCCTTGATGCCGGGAAAGGTCAACGCCTCCGTCACCACGACATCGCCCGGCGATGTCAGCGCCAACAGCGTGTTGAAGATGATCGCCTGCGAACCCGGATAGATCACGATGCGGTCGGCCGAGGCCTGCGGCACGCGCGGCGCGAGCCATGCGGCGCCGGCCTCGCGCTCCGCAGTGGTGCCGCCCGGACGCGTGTAACCGAGATAGGCGGAGAACCCGGCTTCGGAGCGGATGGTCGCAAGTCCCTGCGCGATGCGCAGGTCGAGATTGGCCTCGACCGGCTGCGGCGGCAGGTTCATCGACAGGTCGATGTTGACGGGCGCGGGCAGGTCGGACGCGGCGCGCGCGGTGGTCTCCGAGACGAACGTACCCTGGCCGACACGGGCGTCGAGCAGTCCGCGCCGCCGCGCCTCGCCATAGGCGCGAGTCACCGTGGTCAGATCGATATCGAGCGCTGACGCCAGCGCGCGATGGGTCGGCAGCCGCTGGCCGCGCACCAGCCGGCCGCTCGCGATGTCGGCGGCCAGCGCATCGACGATGCGCAGAAACATCGGGCCGTGCCATTCCGAAACTGTAGGGATCCAATCCATGCAATTCGACGCTTTGTCTTTGATTGTAGGTGCTCGAATGCATATTGTATGGATCATCCAGATCAGGTCAAGGACGACGGCGAAAGGAAAACGACGATGACCGAGACGGTTTCCCTGCCAAAGGCGATGTGGCGCGGCTTCACCATGAAGTGCCCGAACTGCGGGCGTGGCCATCTGTTCGGCCGTTTCCTCAAGGTCGCCGATCACTGTGAAGTCTGCAGCGAGGACTTCACCCCGCAGCGCGCGGACGATTTCCCGGCCTATCTCGTGATCGTCGTGGTCGGCCACGTCGTGGTGCCGGCGCTGCTGTGGCTCGAGATGAACTACGCGCCGCCGGCTTGGCTGCAACTGGCGATCTGGCTGCCCTTCACGCTGTTCAGCGCGCTGGCGCTGCTGCAGCCGACCAAGGGCGCGATCGTGGGCCTGCAGTGGCAGCTGGGGATGGAGGGATTTGCGGCGACCCGACGGCATGCGGTGGCGCCCGCCCGGGCGCAAAGCAGCGTCGGACGGACTCGCGAAGCCTGACGCGATCTCAGAATCGTAGCCCGGATGAGCGAAGCGATATCCGGGAGCAGTGGTCCCGCATATCGCTGTGCTCATGCGGGCTACAGTGATGCAACCAGTCAGATTTGTAGCCCGGATGGAGCCAACGGGTCGCGCGAACGCGCGCCCGATGACAGGCTCCGCGTAATCCGGGGTTCGTGCCGCAGGTAACAGCGTCCCGGATTGCGCTGCGCTGCATCCGGGCTACGAAGATCAAATCGGATGATGATGCGGCCGGAACATCCGGCCCTTCTCCGTCACCAAGACGACGGCGAGCGCGGCCAGCGTGCAGAGAAAGAAGCCGGTCGCGAACGGCGCCAGCGTGCCGTCGTAATCCTGGCCGATCGTGGTGCCGACGCCGATCCCGAGCAGCGTCGTGATCGTGCCGTACAGCGAGGAGGCGGTGCCGGCGATCTTGCCCTGCGGCTCCATCGCGAGCGCGGTGAAATTCGCCATCATCAGCCCGAACGCGAACATCATCAGGCCCGACAGCACCATGAACAGCGGCAGCGACAGCGTGTCGGTCTTCACCGCCAGCAGCAGGGCGCCTGCGACGACGGCAAAGCCGGTCAGCGCGGCGTGCGAGATCACGCGCATTCCGATGCGGCCGACGATACGCGAATTGAGGAAGCCGGCGATCGCGACGCCGACCGCGCAGGCCGCAAAGGCGACCGGGAAGTAATGCCCGAGCTTGAAGATCTCGGTGAAGATCTGCTGCGAGGAGAACACGAAGGCAAACAGCGAGCCCTGCACGCCGCCGGCGGCGAGCGCGTAGCCGAGCGTCTGGCGATTGGTGACGGTCTGGCGAAACGCGGACAGCACTTCCGGGATCGCCAGCGACTTGCGCAATTCCAGCGGCAGCGTCTCCGGCATCCGCATCGCGCTCCAGGCCAGCGCGATCACGCCGTAGATCATCAGCAGCACGAAGATGCCGCGCCAGTGCGTCAGCAGCATCACCGCCTGGCCGAATGACGGAGCGATCACCGGCACCGCGATGAACACCATCATCGCCAGCGACATCACGCTCGCCATCCGCCGTCCGGCGTAGCAGTCGCGCACGATCGAGGTCGCGATCACGCGGGTCGCCGCGGTGCCGAGCCCTTGCAGCGCGCGCGCCAGCAGCAGCGTCTCAAACGAGGGCGCCATGATCGCGAGCAGGCCGGCGATGGTGTAGACGGTCATGCCGCCGAGCAGCACCGGGCGGCGGCCGAAGCGGTCCGACAGCGGGCCCATCACGAACTGGCCGACGCCGAAGCCGACCAGGAAGATCGACAGCACCATCTGCGGGCGGTTGGCGTCGGCGATCTGGAACGCGGAGCGGATGTTCGGCAGCGCCGGCAGCATCATGTCCATCGCCAGCGGGTTCAGCGCCATGATCGAGGCGATGACGACGACGAATTCCGGAAAGCCCATCGGGCGGTGGCCTGAGGAAACCCAGGCATCGGCATTGATGTCAGACACTTAGCAACCTCTTGGGAATCCTCGCATCGTAGCGATCTTGCTGCGATGCACAATCGGCGTTTCGGGATAGCTGCCCGCCGATCGCGGTCGAGGTAGCGGGGTCGGGAACCGGGGCCAAAAGCACAATTCGCCGAATATCGTTGCGGCTGCAACTATTTTGCTCGTGTGGTGCGGAAACCTCTGCTAATCCCGGGCCCAGCATCCGTGCGGGGCAGGCGCATCGCCGCCAACCACGCCCGCGCGGCCAAGAACAGGTTCAAGAACGGGTTTTGGGGGAGGCGACATGTCCATCGAACTGTCCGCGCGCTCGCGCGGCGCTGAACTGTCGGATGAGGAGCGCAAGGTCCTCACTGCAACGCTCGTCGGCACCACCATCGAGTGGTACGACTTCTTCGTCTACGCCCAGGCGGCGGGCCTGGTGTTCGGCGCGCTGTTCTTCGCGCCGATGAACGCGAACAATCCGCTGCTGGCGCAGATCGTCTCGTTCGCGACGCTCGGCCTCTCATTCCTGTTCCGCCCGTTAGGCGCCATCGTCTGCGGCCATCTCGGCGACCGCTTCGGGCGCAAGAACATGCTGGTCGTCACGCTGCTGTTGATGGGGGCGGCGACCGCGCTGGTCGGCCTGCTGCCGACCTACGCGCAGATCGGTGCCTGGGCGCCGGCACTCCTTATTCTCCTGCGCATCCTGCAAGGCTTCTCGGCCGGCGGCGAGTGGGGCGGCGCGGCGCTGATGGCGGTGGAATCGGCGCCCGTCGACAAGCGCAGCTTCTTCGGCTCGTTCCCGCAGATCGGCACGCCGCTCGGCATGATCCTGGCGACGGGCGTGCTGTGGGTGCTCACCGCGACGCTTGGCAAGCAGGCGATGATCGAATGGGGTTGGCGGATTCCGTTCCTGCTGTCGATCGTGCTGATCGTCGTCGGCATCGTGATCCGCCGCACGGTCGAAGAGTCTCCGGTGTTCCAGGCGATGCAGCGGCGGCACAAGGAATCCTCTGCACCGCTGCGCGAGCTGATGCGCAATCACAGCAAGGAGATCCTGCGCACCGCGTTGATCTTCATGGCCAACAATGCAGCCGGCTACATCCTGATCGCGTTCATCATCAGCTACGGCGCCAACACGCTGAAGGTGCCGTCGGAGCAGCTGCTGCTGATCGGCACGCTCGCGGCGGTGAGCTGGTTCATCTTCACGCTGCTCGGCGGTATCCTCGGCGACAAAATGGGCCGCGTGCGCTGCTTCCAGATCGGCTACACCCTGATGGTGCTGTGGGCGGTGCCGATGTGGTTCCTGATCGACAGCAAGAACCTCTTGCTGTTCTTCGTCAGCGCGGTCGGGCTCACCATCGCGCTCGGCCTGTCCTATGGCCCGCAGGCGGCGCTCTATGCCGAGCTGTTTCCGGCCAAGGTGCGCTATTCCGGCGTCTCGATCGGCTATGCGCTCGGCGCCATCTTCGGCGGCGCCTTCGCGCCGATGATCGCGCAATGGATCATCGGCACCTACGGCCAGTCCTGGCGCGTCGGCGTCTACATCGCGGTGCTGTCGCTGATCTCGCTCATCACGGTGTCGACGATTAGGGATCCGCAAGGCGTCGATCTGAACGTGCACGACGCGGGGGCGTGAGCCGCGACCTTGTGTCATTGCGAGGAGCTCGCGACAAAACTGCGAAGCAATTTTGCGCTGAAGCGACGAAGCAATCCATCGATCCGCGTATGCGGTGAAATGGATTGCTTCGCGGAGCCTGTCATCCGGCGGCGCTTCGCGCCGACCGGGTGGCTCGCAATGACGGAGATCAAACCCCCAGCATCGCCTTTAGCTTCAGCACCGCGCTATCAGGCGTCGTCAGCACCTCGCGGCCGGTGACTTCGGCGACGCGCTCGGCCGCCGGCGCCATGCTGTACTGCGCGAGCGCGATCAGGTCGCAGTTGCGCAGCTCCTTGGACGCCTCGACGACGATGCGGTCATGCTCGGCGCGGTCGCCGCGGTCGAGCGCTGCCAGCGCGCCATCGGCAAGTTTCGGCACCAGCGTGACCTGTGGCGGAAATTCCGGCGGCATCGACACCAGCGTCGGCGGGAAGGTCGAGAGCAGGCCGATCCGCTTGCCCTTCGCCACCGCCTGCTCGATCATCGCCTCGTTCGGCTTCAGCACCGGCATCGGCGCGTGCGCGCGCGCCACCGCCTCGATGCACGGCCCGAACGCCGAGCAGGTGAACAGGATGCCATTGGCGCCGGTGCTTGCCGCATAGCGGCCCATGGTCAGAAATCGCCCGGTCATGCGCTCGGTGAGCTTGCCGTCGCGCGCGAGGTCCGCCGACAGGCTATCGTCGAGCAGGTTCATCAGCCGCGCCTCCGGCCAATGCCGTGCGAACGATGCTTCGATCGGCACGATCGAGTGTTTCAGGGCGTGAATCAGGGTGATGCGCATCGATGTTTCTTGCTCTCCCTCTCCCCGCTCTTTCGCGGGGAGAGGGTTGGGGTGAGGGGCTCTATCGTCGTAACAGGTGAGAGGAGGGTATGCGGAGGCGCCCCCTCACCCGGATTGCTTCGCAATCCGACCTCTCCCCGCAGGCGCAGGGGTGTCCGGGGAAATTCAGGCATAGCGGAGCTCCATCTGGTCAGGTGAGATGGTTGATTTCCGACGGCTGGGGTTGATGGGCGGAGGTTTGTCGATGGCAGCGAGGGATCGACGCGTGAGCAGGAGCTGGCCGACCAGTTCGGCGAACCTGAGCGGGAGCATTTTGATGCAGTTGGTGTGAGCGGCGATGCGCAGCAGCAGGTAGGCAATCATCGCAGCGAGCACCTGAAGGCGGATCGCGTTGTCGTTGGCGCCGAGGAACTTGCGAATATCGAGATGCTGCTTGATCCAGCGGAACAGCAGCTCGATTTGCCATCGGCTCTTGTAGAGGGCGGCGATCTCGACGGCGCTACGGGCAAGGTCGTTGGTCAGGAGTGTGATCTTGCCGCCTTTCTCGCGTCTGATCTTGATGCGGCGGAGCGGGATTGGAAGGCGCGAATCGCCCTTGCTGGTGAGCTTCACCTCGTCATCGGCAAGGATTTCGAAGCCATCCCCGTTACGCTTGCGGATGGCGCGATGCCTGAGCGAGCGAAGACGGATGCTCGTCTTCGCCCGGGTAACGAAGAAAGCCTTGCTATCATTGATCTTCTGCCACCAGTCGAAACGGCAATAGCCCTTGTCAAACACATAGGTGGTGGCGGGCTGGATTGGGGTCTGTCGGCCGATCTCGATGTCATTGACGTTCGCGGCCGTCATCTCGACGCAGGTCGGGACATCGCTCCTTGGGTCGTAGACGACATGCAGCTTCATGCCGCGGATGCGGCCGTTCCACGTCGCCCAACTGCAGACCTTGCCGAGCGGGATCGGACTGGCGTCGATCAGACGCACCATCTCCATGCCTTCACTCCGCAGCTGGCGACGCGCCATCGCCGACAGCGCCGCAAAGGTTTGCGCGAAAATGCCGATCGGACGGCGGGCATTGGCATCGGACAACGTCGAGCGCGACAGCTTGCCGGTTCCCAAGTGATAGTGATGCTGCGAATTGGCGTTGAAGCCAGTCACCACCCCGCGCAGACTGCTGTTGCCGCTAAGCTGGGCATAGATCAGCGCCACCAGATGATCCCAGCTCCTGAACGACTTGTCGTAGGCATCCCCGTCCAGACGATCCACAACCGTCTGAAACTGCCGTCGATTGATCGGTTCAAGCAGCCTTCCAAAAATGCTACCGCGATATCGCATGCTCGGCCCTCTGTGTCTCGACAACCAGAAAAGACCGATTTGCCTCGGTCCTGCCGAGCATGCACCGCGACACAGTGAATCATTCCCCGGACACCCCTGCCGCAGGCGGGGCGAGGTAACTTCGGTCACTTGAACGGAATCGCGTACATCAACCCGCCCTTGCTCCAGGTGGCGTTGAGGCCGCGCTCGAGCTTCAAGGGGCTGGCCTTGCCGACATTGCGCTCGAAGATCTCGCCGTAATTGCCGCCGGCCTTGATCGCGGCGAGCAGCCATTTGTTGTCGAGGCCGAGGCGCGAGCCGAGATCGCCCGACGCGCCGAGCAGGCGCTGGATCGCCGGGACCTGCGACTTCGCCATCTCGTCGGCATTGGCCTGGGTGACGCCGAGCTCTTCGGCCTCGATCAGGCCGTAATGCAGCCAGGTGATGATGTCGCTCCAGACCTCGTCGCCGTTGCGGGTGAACGGACCGAGCGGCTCCTTGCTGATGGTCTGCGGCAGCACGACGTAGTCATCGGCCTTCGGGGCTGCGGTCGCGACCGCGCCGGCGAGCGCGGAAGCATCCTGGGTCATGGCATCGCAGCGGCCGCCGAAGAAGGTCTGGTACATGGTGTCGACGCGGTCGAACACCAGCGGCTTCCAGTCGATGCCGTTGGCGCGGCCGTAGTCGCCGAGCGTCACTTCATGCGTGGTGCCCTGGGCGACGCACACGGTGGCGCCCTTGAGCTCCTTCAGCTCCTTCACGCCGAGGTCCTTCTTCACGACAAAGCCCTGGCCGTCGTAGAAATTGACCGGTCCCTGCCGCAGCCCAAGCGTGGTGCCGCGCAGAAAGGTCTGCGTCGAGTTGCGGTAGAGCACGTCGATCTCGCCTGACTGCAGCGCGGTGAAGCGGTTCTGCGCGGTCAGCGCGACGTAGCGCACCTTGGCGGGATCGCCGAGCACGCCGGCGGCAAGCGCGCGGCAATAGTCGACGTCGAGACCCTTGAAGTTGCCTTGCGAGTCCGGCGCCGAGAATCCGGCAAAGCCGGTCGAGACACCGCACACCAGCGTGCCGCGCTGCTTGACGGTGTCGAGCGTCGCGGCGCTTGCGCCCGCGATGCCCGCGGCGAGAACGGTTAGAGTGATGATACCCCTCAGCATGTTTTCCTCCTCCTCCTAACGTTTGAGCATGATCCCTGCGCGAACGCTTCGCGTTTGTCGCGGGAAAACCGGTGCCCGTTTTTCCGGATCATGCTCCGTGACCGATATCCTTCAGCGCGCTGTCCACCGCGGCGCCTAGTCGTTCGACAATCATGTCGATGTCGCCGGACGTTGCGATATAGGGCGGGGCGAGCAGCACATGATCGCCGCGCTGGCCGTCGGCGGTGCCGCCCGACGGATAGCAGCCGAGCCCGCCGGCGAAGGCCGCGGACTTGATCCGCTGATGCAGCTTCAGCTTGGGATCGAACGGCTGCCGCGTGGCACGGTCGGCGACCAACTCGAGCCCCCAGAACAGGCCGCGGCCCCTGATGTCGCCGACATGGCGATGATTGCCGAACCGTTCGGTGAGCCGCTGCTCGAGCTGGCGGCCGCGCTCCTTGACCTGGTCGAGCAGCTTCTCCTCAGCGATCACCTTCTGCACCTCGAGCGCGGCGGCGCAGGCGAGCGGATGCGCCAGATAGGTGTGGCCGTGCTGGAACGCGCCGGAGCCGTTGCGCACGGTGTCGACGATGGTGCCGCTGGCAAGCATCGCGCCGATCGGCTGATAACCGCCGCCGAGGCCCTTGGCGATCGCCTGGATGTCGGGCGAGATGCCTTCCTGCTCCCAGGCATGCAGCGTGCCGGTGCGGCCCATGCCGCACATCACCTCGTCGAGGATCAACAGGGCGCCGTGGCGGTTGCAGATCTCGCGCACCGCCTTGAAGTAACCCTCCGGCGCAGGCACGCAGCCGGCGGTGGCGCCGACCACGGGCTCGGCGATGAACGCCGCGACCGTATCGGGGCCGAGCCGCTGGAATTCGGCTTCGAGCTCGGCGGCAAGGCGCGCTACGAACGCCGCCTCCGATTCGTAGTCGCGCTTCTCGTGATAGGCGAAGGCCGGCGTGACATGGCTGAACGAGGGCGACAGCAGCGGCGCGTAGGGCTCGCGGCGCCAGGCATTGCCGCCGGCCGACAGCGCGCCGAGCGTATTGCCGTGATAGCTCTGGCGGCGCGCGATGAAGCGCGCACGCTTCCGCTCGCCGCGCTCGATGAAATATTGCCGCGCCAGCTTGATCGAGGCCTCGATCGCCTCCGACCCGCCGCTGACGAAATAGACATAGCCGAGGCCGCCGGGCTCGTGGCCGACCAGCCGCTCGGCGAGCTCTTCCGCGGGCTCGGAGGAGAAGAAGCCGGTATGGGCATAGGCGATCTTCGAAGCCTGCTTGGCGATCGCGGCCAGGATGCGCGGATGCTGATGGCCGAGGCAGGACACCGCGGCGCCGCCGGAGGAATCCAGAATCCGGTGGCCATCCTCCGCGATCAGCCAGACGCCGTCGCCGCCGACCGCTTTCGGCGGGGTCTCGCGCAGGCTGCGATGCATCACGCGGCTCTTGTTGGCTGCCATGACAGTCATCCTTTCTCGACGAAATATTGCGACATCTCGGCAAGCCGGCCCTCGGTCTCCTCCAGCTTGCGTTTTGCGCTCGCGCCGCCCAGCGTGAAAGCGACGGCCGCCAGCGACTGGGCGACTGCGATCGCGCCGGTCAGGCTCGGGAAGAAGCCGGGGGAGGAGGCGGCCTCGAACAGCAGCAGATGATCGGCGCCTTCGGCCATCGGAGCTGTGATGGTGTCGGCGATCGCGATCAGCGCAGCACGCGCCTGATGCGCCGCGCGCGCCGTCTCGACGCTGACCAGGGTGTAGGGCGCAAAGCCGATCACGACCACGGCGTCGCCTGAGCGGAAGGCGCCGTGGTCGAGATCGAACGGGCCGGAGCCGCCGACCAATTGCACGGCATCGGGGCGGAACAGGCGAAGCTGATAGGTCAGCAGTTCCGCGACGCTGCGGCAGCTGCGAAACCCCGATATCCAGATCCTGTCAGCGGAGTGCAGCGCACGCGCGGCTTCCGCGATCGCGCTCGCTGAAATCCGCGCAAGGCCCGCGGCCTCGGCCTCCAATTTGTCGTGCACCAGTTTGACATCGGCATTCGGCCCGGCGCGGCGGCTCCTGGCGCGGCCGGAGAACGGCGAGCCCTGCGCCGGCCGGCGCGCCTCGGTGAGTGCGGCGCGCAATTCGTCCCAGCCGGAATAGCCGAGCGCCTTGGCAAGACGGGTGAATGAGGCAGGATCGGCGCCGGCGACGGAAGCGAGCTCGCGCATCGAGCGGGTGGTGGCGTCGTAATCATTGGCGGCGACGAACCGGCCGACCTCCTGCAAGCGCATCGGCAGCGACGGCAGTGCGCTGCACAATTCGTTCAGGGGCGATGGTTTCGGCTGGGCCTGGGCCATGAAACATATGTTGCACAAATATTAAATTGGTGCAACATATGACGCGCGCAGGATTTGAGGTTGACGCGTCTTCTTCACGCGAACCGGGTATCCATCCCGGATCAAGTCCGGGACAGGCTTCGCTCGAAAACGCTCTTGCGCATGGCAGAAGATCGCTTCTCACTGGGGTCCTTGTGCTGTGACGACATCGACGCCGAAACGCCCTCCCGCCCGGCCCTGGCGGCTTTCGCTCAGCGATCCCCGCGTCGCGGGCCTGTTCTGGCAGATCCTGGTGGTCGCCATCGCAGTCGCCGTCGTCGCCTGGCTGTGGTCCAACGCGGTCCATAACCTCTCGGTGCGGCGCATCTCGACCGGCTTTGCCTTCCTCGGCCGTGAAGCCGGCATGCCGATCGCCGACAGCTGGATCGACTACACGCCGAAGAACACCTATCTGCGCGCGTTCATCGTCGGCGTCGTCAACACGCTGCGCGTCGCGGTCATCGGCATCGTGCTGGCGACCGTGATCGGCACGCTGGTCGGTATCGCGCGGCTGTCGTCGAACTGGCTGCTGGCGCGGCTCGCCGCCGTCTATGTCGAGGTGCTGCGCGACCTGCCGCTGCTGTTGCAACTCCTGTTCTGGTACGTGCTGATGCAGGGCCTGCCGGCGGCGCGCCAGGCGTGGAAGCCGGTCGACGGGGTCTATCTGTCCAACCGCGGCCTGGTGCTGCCGTCGGTGCCGCTGCATGAGGCCAATGGCTGGACGCTCGTTGCGCTGGTCGCCGGCGTGATCGTCTTCCTCATCGTCAGGCGCCGCCTGATCGCGCAGCAGATGCTCGATGGCAAGGCGCGGCCGGTCTGGCCCTACGCGCTCGGCCTCATCATCGCGCTGCCGGCGCTGGTGTCGTGGCTTCTGGGCGCAAGCTGGAGCGTCATGCTGCCCGAGCTGCGCGGCTTCAACTTCGTCGGCGGGCTGACCCTGGCGCCGGAATATTTCGCGCTGCTGATCGCGCTCGTCACGTATACTTCGGCGTTCATCGCCGAGATCGTGCGCAGCGGCATCCAGGCGGTGCCGCGCGGCCAGTCGGACGCCGCCAAGGCGCTCGGGCTGAAGCGCAGCTTCGTGCTGCAACACATCGTGCTGCCGCAGGCGCTGCGCGTCATCATCCCGCCGATGACCAGCCAGTATCTGAACCTGACCAAGAATTCGTCGCTCGCGGTCGCGGTCGGCTACCAGGACATCGTCTCGATCGCCAACACCACGCTGAACCAGACCGGACAGGCGATCGAGTCGATCGCGCTGATCATGATGGTGTTCCTCACCATCAGCCTCGGCATCAGCCTGTTCATGAACTGGTACAACGCGCGGATCGCGCTGGTGGAGCGCTGACATGAGCTCGGTCGCACATCTCCCGCAGGATCCGCTGCCGATCGGCCGGCGTCGCGCGCAGCGCACGCTCGGTGGCCAGATCGTGGCCTGGCTGCGCGCCAACCTGTTCGCGTCCGTGACGTCGAGCATCATGACGCTGCTGCTGCTGTTCGTGCTCGGCAAGGCGTGCATCGGCCTCTGGCAATGGGGCATCGCCAACGCGGTCTGGATCGTCTCGGGCAACGACACCAGCGCCTGCCGCGCGCTGCGCGGCGTCGGTGCCTGCTGGGCGGTGATCCCCGAGAAGTACCGCTTCATCCTGTTCGGCACCTATCCGTTCAGCGAGCAGTGGCGGCCGGCGCTCGCGGTCGTGATCTTCATTGCGCTGTTCGTGGTCTCGAGCCGCCGCAGCTTCTGGCGCAAGGAGCTGTTCCTGCTGTGGGCTGCGGCCTTGATCGCGATCGGGTGCCTGATGTGGGGCGGCTTTCTCGGCATGTCCTTTGTCACGCAGGACCGCTGGGGCGGGCTGCCGGTGACGCTGATCCTGGCGACTTTCGGATTGGCGTTCGGTTTCCCGCTCGGAATCCTGGTCGCGCTCGGCCGCCGCTCCAAGCTACCGGCGATCCGCTCGCTCTGCGTGCTCTATGTCGAGCTGATCCGCGGCGTGCCGCTGATCAGCCTGTTGTTCATGGCGAGCGTCATGTTTCCGCTGTTCATGCCCGACGGCGTCAACATCGACAAACTGCTGCGCGCCCAGATCGCCTTCATCCTCTATGCCGGCGCCTACCTTGCGGAAGTGGTGCGCGGCGGTCTGCAGGCGGTGCCGCGCGGACAATATGAGGCGGCCGACGCGCTCGGGCTGTCCTACTGGGAGAAGAACGCGCTGATCGTGCTGCCGCAGGCGATCCGCCACGTCATCCCGCCGCTGGTCAACACCTTCATCGCCTTCTTCAAGGACACCAGCCTGGTCCTGATCATCGGCATCTTCGATCTCTTGACCACCGCCAAGACCGCGATCGTCGATCCGGCCTGGCAGGCCTTCAGCGTCGAGGTCTATGTGTTCGTCGGCGTGATCTACTTCGTGTTCTGCTTTGCGATGTCGCGCTACAGCCGCGGCCTCGAGGCGCAGCGCGCGCACGGCTGAGCGGTCCGGATTCTCCGTCGCTTGCCTCCCTCACATGCTGCATCCTTCGATGCCGGCCTGTTCGCATCCGCGGCCGTCTGCTTTGATTTCTGGAGCGGCCTGTTCTGGCTTTAACGATGCGGCAACCAAGACTTGGCCGATGGTTGGCGCAAAGGCGCGGCTGGCACAGAGTGCACTAGGCGATGTTCCGCCCGTAACTTATCTTGAGCGCCATTGGATTCGCGAGCGCGCGCGATGACAGAAATCATTGTTCGCGCGGGCATCGTTCGATCTGGACTGAACGCAAATGCTGCCGTTGATTTGTTGATTTGGTTCGGCCCTGACAGGGCGTTACTTTGATTTTTGCCGTACGCCAATGGCCGAAGACAACGCCTCCTATCCCGAGAGTACCCGAAACCAGGTCCACGATGCCCTGCAAGGGTTTTCGACCGATGAGCTTCGCCAACTCCTGGCGGAGATCGAGCAACTCCTGAATGTTGAAGCCAAGCCTCGCCGACCGAGACTGCGACTGGCGGGAGGCACATACGTGAACGAGTATACCGCGCGCGCAAACATCGACCACTATCTGGATCTGCTGAAGCGCCCGGACGTTCCAACCAACACGAGATCGATGCTCAACAGGCGGCTGCTTGAGGAAGAAGACAAGCTCGGCCGCCGACGCGAGCAACTGGAGTTTGCCGAAAGCAGGGCCGCGGCCTGCCGGGATCGCGCAGATCGCCAGCGGCGTCTGGCGGAATCGTTTGCCCCTGGTTCGGTTGACCGGGAGCAGGCCGAAAGGCTGCTGGTCAATTTCGAGGCGCTCGCGCAGTTCGTGGAGGGCTTTTGTCGCCAGATGCGCCACACCGTGAACCATAGTCCGCTTTAAGCGAGACGCCGCCTCGGTTCCGCGGGCTCCTCGTCATCACCATCGTCCAGCGTCCGGTCGCCCTTTGACCGCGTAGGCGCTTTGCCTCGGGGCGATGCCAAGCGACCTGGGGGTACGCTGTTCGTCGGCGTGATCTACTTCGTGTTCTGCTTTGCGATGTCGCGTTACAGCCGCGGCCTCGAGGCGCAGCGCCTGTCGAATTGAGGAGGCGTGATCATTCTTGGCAACAGCGCGGAAAGTCCCTGCCGCACCCGAATTGCTCGCGCTGCTGTTTCCAAGCCGTAAAGCCCAGCCTCAAATGGCAGTCCTCGTAGAAATACGCTGAATTCGCCTGCCGTCCGCCAAACCGGCGCAGTTTCGGTCCCGGCACTGTCCACGGCAGCGGACGACCACTGGCCTCCCGGCGCGCCACCAACTCGTCGTAGTATTGGACGTCGGACGGCTGAATTGAGGGCTGCAATTCATTGCGCAGATAATGTCCGCGTTGCCAGTGTCGGCCACGCGCTTCATGAGATGCCATTTGCGCCGATAGCCGGAACTGAGTTGCGCCGGCTCCTCGTTGGCGAGCCCCAATGCCGCGATGAAAAAGTATTGCGCGGCCGTGCCGAGGTCGCAGTTCGGCTGCTCGAAGATCCATTCGATCACGCTATCCCGATCGTCGCTGTTGTGATCCCAGCTGTCGACGATGACGTGCCAGGTGTCGGGCGTCTGATCCTTGATCCAGAGCAGGAAGTCGTCGGGCTCGGTACTCAGCGCCGCATGCGGACACGGCCAATATTGCGACTTGAGTTCTTCGTCCGGCGCAGCCGCTTTTTTTCTGGCCTCTTCCTGCTGTTGCGCCACGGCCTGCATGGCGTGAACGGCATGCCGACGCTGCCGCATCCGCTTTGCCGTCGCGGCGTCCAGCGGTCGCAAGAGGTAATCGACGTGAGCCTCGCTCTCGGGCTCGGGAGGCAGGAAGTAGACGGAAAGCGCTGCATCCAGGCGGACGATCGCGGCCGCAGGCAGCAACTGTATGGTGTCGCAGTACGACCCGATGGTCGTGTCGCGCATCCCGATGCGCGCAGCGCGCGCTTCCAGCTCGACATCCGCGAGGAAGTAGTCCCACGACAGCCCCTCGAATGGCCGGGTCGCAAGGCCTTGAAACGTAATGCGGCTCTGGATGGCGCTTCGGTGGAGCGCAAGGTTTTCGTCGGACAGTCCCACGCCGCCACCGGATTGAGCCTGATCTCGAACTTCGTCGCCTGTCATGCCGGCCTCATTGGAATTTGCCGTGGCATTCTAGGCATCAGATGTTGATCGATCCCGAGTCCGCAGCGTCGATTTCTGCGTTTCTGGAACGGGACTATTGACCGATGTAGCCCGGGCGGCCGGCGGAAACGTCTTGCCATACCGTGCCCGACCTATTTATGATTATAAAATGGATAAATCGGCTCTCCCGTCCCTCGACCCTTCGCGCCGCGCCTCGATCAAGCGCAAGCGCTCGGACGCCGTCGCCGACCTGATCCGCAGCCACATCTTCCAGGCCGGCTTGCAGCCGAGCGACCGGCTGCCGCAGGAGGGCGAGCTGATCGAGATGTTCGGCTGCAGCCGCTCGACCATCCGCGAGGCGCTCAAGTCCCTGGAGGTGCAGGGGCTGGTGCAGAACACCACCGGACCCGGCGGCGGCGCGCGGGTGGCGCCGGTGTCGATCAACCGGATCGTCGGCCTGCTCAGCAACTACTTCTACTTCCAGTCGGTCTCTACCGCGCAAATCTACCAGATCCGCCGGCTGATCGAGCCGGAGCTCGCCTTCAGCGTGGTCGGCCACCTCACGGCGGAGCATTTCGCCGCACTGGAAAAGGCGATCGCGGCCCAGGAGCATCATCCCCGTGGCGATGCCGATTGGGAACATCATCGCCACGCCGAGATCGATTTCCACGACATCCTGATCGAGGCCTGTCCCAACCCGCTGCTCGGCCTGATGTGCCGGTTCGTCAACGAAGCCATCAGGCATCTGATCGGCAAGCTCGGCGTGCAGGAATTCGCATCCAGCTTCACCTGCGAGAATATCGAGTTTCACAAGCGTCTGCTGGCCGCGTTCCGCTCCGGCAATGCCGCGCGCGCCCGGCGCGTGATGCTCGATCATGTGCTGAGCGCCGAAGCGGTGGTCGTTCCCGCGGAAGACCGGCGCATCGATCTGCCCGTCTTTCATCAGCCGTTGCGGCTCGATTGAACCGCATCGGCCGACTGCTGCATCACGCCCTGGAGAAAACGACAATGGACACGCGGCGCGAGAATGAGTTGTGGAGCTGGTCGGCCGTCGATCTGGCGCGTGCGATCGCGACGCGCGCGATTTCCAGCCGGGAAGCCGTGCGATCCAGCCTCGATCGCATCGCCGAGGTCAATCCGGCATTGAACGCCATTGTCGCTGTGCTCGGCGACGAAGCGCTGGTTGCCGCGGACGCGGCGGATGCCGCGGTGAAGTCTGGCGCGGAGCTCGGCGCGCTGCATGGCGTTCCGGTCACGATCAAGGTCAATGTCGACCAGCGCGGCTGCGCCACCACCAATGGCGTCGTGGCCTTCCGCGAGGTGATCGCCACCGAGGACAGCCCGGTGGTCGCGAATCTTCGCAAGGCGGGCGCCGTCATTGTCGGGCGCACCAACACGCCGGCCTTTTCGCACCGCTGGTTCACCAACAACGATCTGCACGGCGCGACCTACAATCCGTGGAGCCGTCGGCTGACGCCGGGCGGCTCCAGCGGCGGCGCCGCATCGGCCGTCGCCTCCGGGATGGGCGCGATCGCGCATGGCAATGATTTCGGCGGCTCGATCCGCTATCCGGCTTACGCCTGCGGCGTCGCCGGCCTGCGTCCGACGCCGGGGCGGATTCCGGCGTTCAATCCGTCGGCAACCAGCGATCGTCCGATCACCGCGCAGATGATGTCGGTGCAGGGGCCACTGGCCCGCTCGGTCGCCGATCTCGGGCTCGGCCTTGCCGCGATGGCCCAGGCGGACGCGCGCGACGGCACATGGCTGCCGGTGCCCCTGCAAGGTGCGCCGCTCAAGCGTCCGATCGGTGTCGCGGTCGCGCCCGCGCCGTTCGGCGACGAGGCGCCGGAGGTGAGCGCGGCGGTGCGCGCTGCCGGGCGCTGGCTCGCGGAGGCCGGCTTTGCCGTGGAGGAGACCGTGCCGCCGCGGCTCGCGGAGGCGGCCGATCTCTGGCATCGCCTCGTCATCAATGAGGAGCGGCGCGTGCTGGCGCCGATGATCCGCAAGTTCGGCGACGATCGGAGCCGCTACAATCTCGAGTGCCATATCGCCTACGCGCCCGAGCTCGACGGCGATCAGGTGCTCGCCTGCTTCGAGCAGCGGCTGGCGATCGTGCGGGCCTGGCAGCTGTTCCAGGAGCGCTATCCCGTCATCATCCTGCCGGTCTCGGCGCAACTGCCGTTCCGTTTCGATCAGGATCAGGAAGACGCGGCGGTGGTCCGCGCGCTGCTCGACGCGCAGCGGCCGCTGCTTGCGGTGCCCGCGCTCGGCTTTCCGTCGGTCGTCGTACCGACCGGGACCGCCGAGGGCGTGCCGGTCGGCGTGCAGGTGATCGCCGGCCGCTTCCGGGAAGACGTCTGTCTCGCAGTGGCCGAGCTGATCGAGGCGCGTGCATCAAAGCTGACGCCGATCGACCCGCGAGACTGAACCAACAACAAGCACTGACCATCATGGGAGAACATCACGTGACGAATGCACCGATCTGGCACTGGTCCGCCGTCGACACGGCCGCGGCGATCCGAAACAACCAAGTGACGTCGGAGGAGGTGGTTCGCGCCCATCTCGACCGCATGCAGGACGCCAATCCGGCGCTCAACGCCGTCGTGGTCGATCTCGGCGCGTCTGCGATGCAGGCGGCGAAGGCCGCGGACGAGGCGCTGGCCGCGAGCAAGCGCGGAGGCGGCGCCGTCGGGCCGCTGCACGGCGTGCCGGTCACGATCAAGATCAACATCGACGTCGAGGGCCAGGCCAATTCGAACGGCGTGGTGGCATTCAAGGACAACATCGCGCCGGGCGACTCGCCGGTGACGGCCAATCTCAGGAAGGCCGGCGCCGTCATCATCGGCCTCACCAACACGCCGGAGTTCTCGCTGCGCGGCTTCACCGACAACCCGCTGCATGGCCTGACGCGCAATCCCTGGAATGCCGACGTGACCTGCGGCGGATCGTCGGGCGGCGCCGGCGCGTCGATCGCGGCCGGCATCGGCACCATCGCGCATGGCAACGACATCGGCGGCTCGCTGCGCTGGCCGGCGCATTGCAACGGAATCGCCACCATCAAGCCGACCCAGGGCCGCATCCCGGCGTTCAATCCGAGCGCGACCGCGGAGCGGCCGCTGATGGCGCAGTTCATGTCGTCGCAAGGGCCGCTGGCGCGCCACGTCGCCGACGTGCGCCTCGGCCTCGAGGTGATGGCGAAGCGCGACCCACGCGATCCTTGGTATGTGCCGGCGCCGCTGACGGGGCCGAAGCCGGCCGGGCCGATCAAGGTCGCGCTCGCAAAGATCCCCGAGGACATGGCGACCGATCGCAGCGTGATTGCGCTTCAGCGCAAGGCGGCGGATCATCTCGCCGATGCCGGCTATGCGGTCAGCGAGGTCGAGGTCCCCGACCTCAACAAGGTCTGGCAGCTCTGGTGCGACCTGATCATGACCGAGGTTCGCGTGTTGCAGCAGGACCAGATGCTGGCGACCACCAGCGCCGACTTCCAGAAGACGTTCCGCGGCTTCATGGCGCTGGCCAACCCGCTCGACCAGGCCGGCTACATGAAGGCGATCGCCGAGCGCTCGCGCCATATCCGGAACTGGATGACGTTCCTCGAGCAGTATCCGCTGGTGCTGATGCCGACCACCGTGCGCAAGACGCCGGAGGTCAACGCCGATCTCGGCGGCGATCAGCGCGTCAAGGATTTGTTCTGGAACGACCTGCGCTTCATTTCGTCGATGAACGTTCTGGGGCTGCCGGCGGCCGTGGTGCCGGTGGGTCTCGATGAGGGATTGCCGGTCGGCGTCCAGATCGTCGGCTCGCGCTATCGCGAGGACATGTGTCTCGACGCCGCCGAGGCGATCGAACGCAAGGCCGGCGTTCTGGCACGGCAATTGTGGCAGCAGCGCTGAGGCGATCCCGACGCCACCACGCATTATCCATTCGCATGATTCAGCGCACGCCGCGGCGAAATTTCGTCGCGGCGTTCGTACGATCGGAAACGCGAGCGTGCTGGCAGTCGAGCTGTGTTCCTTCTCCCGGAATTTCTGAGCGGAATCGCAGAGCGCCATGCCGGCGACGGGGTTGTCGGCGATCCCTGATTGCTTCAGGAGATCGTCCGAAACGTCGAAACGCCTGGGAACGAAATGTCCATCACGAAACGCTCGCATGTCCTGGTCGCAATTGCCGTGTGTCTCTCATTTGCGGCCGGCGCTGCCCGAGCGGAGGATGGCGTGCTGCGGGTCGGCATCATCACCGACATGAGCGGGCAATATTCCGACGGCAATGGCCCGGGATCGGTGATCGCGGCGCAGATGGCCGCGGAGGAAATCGGTGGCACGGTCGCCGGACGCAAGATCGAGATCATTTCGGCGGATCACCAGAACAAGCCTGATGTGGCGACCGGCATCGTGCGCAACTGGATCGACAACAAGGGTGTCGACGTGATCGCCGAAGGCGTCAATTCCGCGGTGGCGCTCGCGATCCAGACCGTGACGCGCGAACGCAAGAAGCTGTTTCTGATCTCGGGCTCCGGCTCGTCCGACCTCACCGGCAAGCAATGCTCGCCGACCAGCGTGCAGTGGACTTACGACACCTACGCCTCCTCGAACGCGACGGCGAAGGCCGTGGTTGCGCGCGGCGGCACGCCCTGGTTCTTCCTGACGGCGGATTATGCGTTCGGCCAGGCGCTGGAGCGCGATGCCAGCAAGGCCGTGACATCGGCCGGCGGCAAGGTGCTGGGCGCGGTCCGCCATCCCTTCGACACCGCCGATTTCTCGTCGTTCCTGCTGCAGGCCCAGTCGTCCGGCGCCAAGATCCTGGCGCTTGCCAATGCCGGTTCCGACTTCCGCAACGCGGTGTCGCAGGCCGACGAGTTCAATATCCGCGCCAGCATGCAGGTCGTCGCGCTGCAGGTGACGCTCACCGACGTGCCCGCGCTTGGCCTCGCGCATGCGCAAGATCTGCTGTTCACCGATTCCTTCTATTGGGATCGCACGCCGGAGACGCGCGTGTTCGCCCAGGAGTTCTTCAAGCGGCACGGGGCGATGCCGACCGCTTACCAGGCCGGCGTCAACTCGGCGCTTCGGCACTATTTCAAGGCGGTCGCCGCGACCAACTCGGTCGATTCGGAGACCGTGATCGCGCAGATGCGCAAGACCCCGGTCAATGATTTCTTTGCCCAGAACGGCCTCGTGCGCGAGGACGGCCGGATGGTGCACGACATGTATCTGATGCGCATCAAGAAGCCGGAAGAGTCCAAGAGCAAGTGGGACCTCTACGAGTATCTCGCGACGGTGCCGGGCGACCAGGCCTTCCGTCCGCTCGATGAGGGCGGCTGCCCCTACGTTGCCAAGTCGCACTAGCCCTGTCAGAAATTTGCATCGAGCCCTCGCGTGAGTTTTTCTCCTATCATGCGCGAGTTTTGATCGGTTGTCCGGCGCCGATCCTGACGATACGTTCGGATTGAGATCAGTCTTAGTTGGCGGATCATGCTCCTGCGCGGTTCCGCGCGAACTGCGGGCTTGCTGCGCGTTGACGTCGCTGAGACCTTCTCGTCCGCCCGGCTAGACCGGGCGCAGAGGCGATCTGGACAGGAGACGCAGCAACATGACGGGCGACATGGGTGTTCGGGCTGGCCAGTGCCATTGCGGCGCGGTGCGTTTCGAGGTGACGCTCAGCGACGGCTTCAATTCGATCCGCCGCTGCACCTGCTCTTACTGCCGGATGCGGGGCGCCGTCGTTGCCATGGCCGAAATGGGCGGGATCAAGATCCTGCACGGCGAGGATGCGCTAACAAGCTACCGCTTCCATACCGGATCGGTGCAGCACTTCTTCTGTTCGCGCTGCGGGATCTACACCCATCATCAACGGCGATCGAACCAGAACCTGTATGCCGTCAACGTGGCCTGCCTGGATGGTGTAAGCCCGTTCGACTTCCCCGAGGTGCCTGTGATGGACGGCGTCAATCATACGAACGACACCGGCAAGCCGACGCGCCGGGCAGGCACACTCCACTTCATCCCTGCCGACTGACGATCGCTGTCGGCCGACGACCGCCCGGCTCGTCGCGGGACGACGGTGAGAGGGAAGGGAGCCCTTCCACCGGTGGTCGTGCAACAAGTTCAGTGTCGTCCCTGCCTAGTGCGCAATTGCGCACGGAGCACGGACCCATAACCACCGATCGTCATTGTTTCACGACGCCGAAATGACGAGTCCCTTTAACAACCTCGGCCGCGGAGTATGGGTCTCTGCTTTCGCAGGGACGACAGCTGTGGTGAAATCAAGCGAGGCGTCATCGCGACGGCCCCATCACCGTGTTCACGAGGCACCATGACCAACACCATCGAGGCTTCCGACGGCGGCTACCGCTTCATGCCCGGCGTCAGCCAGTATTCCTGCGGCATCGCTGCGCTGCCCGGCTTTGCCATCGAGCGCGTCAGGTTCTCTGAACCGGTGCCGTTGGGCGCGGGTTTTGCAAGGATTGCCGACATCATCAAAGCGGCGGGTCGTCCGCTGACGTCATTTGGCGCCTGCGAACTGCGTTCCCCGGCGCCGTTCACCGAGGACGGGTTCAGGGCCTTCAACGAGATCTACATCAAGACGCTCGTGGCCTGGGGTGCGATGCGGGACGGCGTCAATCCGGTGGCGCGCAGCAATGTCTGTCCGAAGCTCGATCCGCCCGGTGAGCCGAGCTTCCACGCCTTCTGCTACACGGTGCCGGCCGCCATGGACGAACCAGCCAGCTTTGTCGTCGCCGGCAGCGGCGAGTCGGTCGAGGGCAAGGCCAATTATCGCGATCATACCGTAGCCCTCGGCGACACCAGCCCGGCCGGCCTGCTGGCGAAGGCGAAATTCGTGGCCGACGAGATGGAACGCCGGATGAGCGCGTTCGGCGGCCGTTGGCAGGACACCACCGCGGTGCAGCTCTACACTGTGCACGACGCCTATCCGGTGCTCGAAAGCGAGCTCGGCCGCCGCGGCGTGCTGCGCAACGGCTTGACCTGGCATTTCGACCGGCCGCCGGTGGTTGGCCTCGACTTCGAAATGGATTGCCGGCGCGTGCATCGCGAGCGCGTGGTGTGACGTGGCGGTCGCGTGATGCATCAAAAGCGCGTGTGGGTGCATGTGGAAGCGTGCGCCCTTTCTTGACACGGATCGCGTCAACCGTTTCCCTTCGCCATCGACGTCAGCGGCTGGGTGAGCGCGGGTGCAGAACGAATCTGTGATCAGGCGGCGTGATCTGCTGGCGCTGATTGGCACCATTGCCGGCAGTTCGGCGATGTATCACGCGATGACGAGCCTCGGCTTCGCGTCCGAATCCGCTTACAAGGGGCCGCTGAAGCTCGCAGGCGATGTGAAGGGCGCCTCGGTGCTGATTCTCGGCGCGGGGCTTGCCGGGATGACGGCGGCGCTGGAGCTGCGCAAGGCCGGCTACAAGGTCCAGATCCTCGAATTCAACAGCCGCGCCGGCGGCCGCAACTGGTCGATCCGCGGCGGCGACAGTTTTGTCGAGCTCGGCGGCTTCAGGCAGACCAGCCAGTTCGAGCAGGGGCTCTATCTCAATCCCGGCCCGTGGCGGATTCCCTATCATCACCGTGCGCTGCTCGACTACTGCCGCCGGCTCAATGTGACGCTGGAACCCTTCATCCAGCTCAATCACAACGCCTATCTGCACGCGACGCGTGCATTCAGCGGCAAGCCGCAGCGCTTTCGCAGCATCAAGGCGGATTTCCAGGGCGGGGTTTCGGAGCTGCTCGCAAAGATCACCCAGCAGGGCCGGCTCGACGAGACCGTCGGCAAGGAAGATCAGGAGATCCTGCTGCAGTCGCTGCGCGACTGGGGCGCGCTGGATCGCGACTACAAGTACAATGCCAACCTGGTGTCGGCCGAGTTCCGCGGTTATGCGCGCGATCCCGGCGGCGGCCTGATGGGCGATCCGCTGCCCAGCGAGCCGATCCCGCTGCAGGAGCTGCTGCGGTCGCGGATGTGGCGCTATCTGCAGACCTTTGCGCGCTACGATTTCCAGACCACCATGTTCCAGCCGGTCGGCGGCATGGACATGATCGGCAAGGCGTTCGCGCGCGAGGTCGGCGATCTCATCCGCTATGGCGCCAAGGTGACGCAGATCCAGCAGAACGGCTCCGGCGTCACCGTGAGCTATGTCGACACCGCCAGTCCATCGACGGTGCAGCAGGCCACCGCCGACTGGTGCATCTGCACCATCCCGTTGCCGATCCTGAGCCAGTTGCCGGTCGATGTCAGCGCGCCGATGAAGAGTGCGATCGACTCCGTGCCCTATGCAGCCTCGGTGAAGATCGGCCTGCAGTTCAAGCGGCGGTTCTGGGAGGAGGATGACGCGATCTATGGCGGCATCAGCTACACCGACCTGCCGATCCGGCAGATCGCCTACCCGAACTATGGCTTCAACCGCGGCGGCCGCGGCATCCTGCTCGGCGCCTATATGTATGGCGGTGCCAATTCGTTCGAGTTCACCGCGATGACGCCGGCCGAGCGGGTCGCCAGCGCGGTCGAGTTCGGCGCCGCGATCCATCCGCAGTACAGGAACGAATTCGAGAACGGCGTCGCGGTGGCCTGGCATCGCGTGCCGTTCACGCTCGGCTGCGCCGGCGAATGGACCGAAGCCACCCGCGCGCAGCATTACCGCAATCTCTGCCAGATCGACGGCCGTATCGTGCTGGCGGGCGAGCACGCCTCGCAGCTGCCGGCCTGGCAGGAGGGCGCCATCCTGTCCGCGCTCGACGTCATCTCCCGGCTGCACGAACGCGTGGTGAAGACATGATGATGCGGACCGCAACATCCGTCGTCGCTGGACTGGCGCTGCTGTGGGCGACGGCAGCCCTTGGGCAGGACAGCGGCGCGGGCAAGCGCACCTTCTCTTCGGGCTACCGCTTCGTCGAGATGACCGGCGAGGAGCTGTTCGCCAATGTGTGCCAGGGCTGCCACATGCCGGATGCGACGGGCGCCAGCGGGGCGGGCAGCTACCCGTCGCTGGCCGGCAACAAGAATCTCGAGGCCGGCAGCTATCCGGTCTTCCTGGTCATCAACGGCCGCCGCGGCATGCCGGCGTTCGGCGACATGATGACCGATGGTCAGATCGCCGCCGTTGTGAATTATCTGCGGACGCACTTCAGCAACAACTATGAGGACGCGGTGACGACCAAGGATGTCCAGGACGCCCGCCGCTGACAAAAACACTCGGGGAGAGTTTGATGAAATTCATCGGTATCACACTGGGCGCGGCGCTATCCGCGGTGGCGACGGTCGCCTGCGCGGATGTGGTCAGGCATCCGATTCCCAACTCGACATTCCCGATCGCGCAGGCCGTGACCGTCACCGGCAACACCACGACCGTCTATGTCAGCGGCCAGGTGCCGCCGGCGATCAACAAGGACGCCGATCCGTCAAGCCCGCAGGCCTATGGCGATACCAAGACGCAGACCGTCGGCGTGCTCAACCGCATCAAGACCATTCTGGAAGGCCAGGGCCTTGGCATGGGCGACGTCGTCAAGATGCAGGTATTCCTGGTACACAACGCATCCGCGCCGATGGACTTCAAGGCCTTCATGGAGGGCTACACCCAGTTCTTCGGCGGCAGCCAGCCGAACCTGCCGGCGCGCTCGGTGATCGGCGTCGCCGCGCTCGCCAATCCCGGATTCCTGGTCGAGATCGAGGTGATCGCGGCCAAGGATTCGAAATAAGGACTGCAAATAGCGTGCGCGAAACCGCGGAGCATGCGCGCGGAAATTGAAGGGCTCGCCGTCTTGCCAAAGCGCATGTCGCCTGTCTGAATTCGCTCTAATCAGGTGGCGGAATTCTGGGAGAGCATGATGTTGCACAAGGCTAGAGACACGGTTCGATCGCTGCGGCTCGCGGCAGCGCTCGGGCCGGCGCTGCTGGCAGCCGGCGCTGCGGCGCAGGGGCTGACCGAGCAGCAGCAATTCGCCCGCGGCATCTACCAGGAGCTGGTCGAGATCAACACGACCACCGCGACCGGCGATACCCAGAAGGCAGCGGAGGCGATGGGCGCGCGGCTCCGCGCGGCTGGCTTCCCCGAGGCCGACGTGCACGTGTTCTCGCCGGCGCCGCACAAGGGCAATCTGGTGGCGCGGCTGCGCGGTTCCGGCGCGCGCAAGCCGATCCTCCTGGTCGCCCATATCGACGTCGTCCCCGCCAACCGCGAGGACTGGTCGGTCGATCCGTTCAAGCTCACCGAGCAGGACGGCTATTTCTACGGCCGCGGCTCCAGCGACGACAAATACATGGCGTCCGCCTTCATCACCAATCTGATCCGCTACAAGAAGGAGGGCTACAAGCCCGATCGCGACATCATCGTGGCGCTCGAGACCGACGAGGAGATCCTCGATGCCAACGGCCTCGGCATGCAGTGGCTGATCAAGAACCACCGCGACCTGATCGATGCCGAGTTCGCGCTCAATGAAGGCGGCGGCGTCGGCCTCAAGAACGGCAAGGCGATCCGCAACAGCGTGCAGACCAGCGAGAAGGTCTCGATCGGCTACCAGCTCACGGTGAAGGATCGCGGCGGCCACTCGTCGCTGCCGCGCAAGGACAACGCGATCTATCATCTCGCCGAAGGCCTCGTGCGGCTCTCCAATTACAGCTTCCCGATGAACCTCAACGAGACCACCCGGATCTATTTCACCAAGACCGCCGAGGTCGACACGTCGCATGCCGACGATATCAAGGCCATTTTGGCGCCGCAGCCCGACCCGGCGGCGCTGGCGCGATTGTCGGAGAATCCGGGTTATAATGCGCAGCTCCGCACCACCTGCGTCGCGACCATGCTGGAGGGCGGCCACGCCATCAACGCGCTGCCGCAACTGGCGACCGCCAAGGTGAACTGCCGGATCTTGCCCGGCGAGCCGGTCGAGGGCGTGCAGGCGACGATCGAGCGCGTGCTCGCCGACAAGGAGATCGCGGTGGCTCCGACCGGCAAGGCCGTGCTGAGCCCGCCGTCGCCCCTCAACGAGGAGATCATAGGTTCGATCGAGAAGCTGTCGAAGGAGTTCTGGCCGGATGCGTCGATCGTTCCGGTCATGAGCACCGGCGCGACCGACGGCAGCTATCTGCGTAACGCGGGGATTCCGACCTATGGCCACTCCGGGCTGGCCGCCGATGTCGACGACAACCGTATCCATGGCAAGGACGAGCGCGTGCTCGTCAAGTCGTTCTACGAGGGCGAAGAGTATCTCTATCGCCTGGTCAAGATGCTCGCCGGCGGGAAATGATGGCTGACAGCAAGACAAGGACACGGGTTGCGGTCGCCGGCCTCGGCGCGATCGGCACCGACGTCGTCAAGGCGCTCGATCAGGGCATCGAGGGCCTCGCGCTGGTTGCGGTGTCGGCGAACAGCCCGGACAAGCATCGCGGCTGGGTGGCGGAGCTCAAGTCTGCGCCGAAGCTGGTGCCGATCGAGCAGCTGGCCGAGATTGCCGACATCGTGGTCGAATGCGCGCCGAGCAAACTGGTCCGTTCGATCGTGGCGCCGGTGGTCGAGCGCGGCAAGACCGCGGTCGTGCTCAGCGTCGGCGCGCTGCTGCAGAACGAGGACCTCGTCGATCTCGCGAAGACCCATGGCGGCCAGATCATCGTGCCGACCGGGGCGTTGATCGGGCTCGATGCGGTGACCGCCGCGGCGATCGGGACCATCCATTCGGCGAGGCTGGTGACGCGCAAGCCGGTCGCGGGCCTCGTCGGCGCGCCGCATCTGGTCGAGAACAACATCCGGATCGAAGGCATCACCGAGCCGCTGCGCATCTTCGAGGGCAGTGCGCGCGACGCCGCAAAGGGTTTTCCGGCCAACCTCAACGTCGCGGTGGCGCTGTCGCTGGCCGGCATCGGCCCCGACCGCACGAGGGTCGAGATCTGGGCGGATCCGACCGTGACCCGCAACACCCACCGGATCGAGGTCGATTCAGATTCCGCGCGGTTCTCGATGATGATCGAGAACATTCCCTCGGAGAACCCGAAGACCGGCCGCATCACCGCGCTGTCGGTGATCGCCTGCCTGCGCAAGCTGCGCGCATCGTTGCGGATCGGCACCTGATGAAGATTGCGCCCGACGATCTGTTGCTGGTCATCGACGTGCAGAACGATTTCTGCCCCGGCGGCGCGCTGGCGGTCGCGGACGGCGATGCCGTCGTGCCGGTCGTCAACCGGTTGGCCGGCCGGTTCGACCATGTCGTGCTGACCCAGGACTGGCATCCGGCCGGCCACAGCTCGTTTGCGACCTCGCATCCGGGCGCGGCGCCGTTCTCCGAGATCGCCATGCCGTATGGGCCGCAGACGCTGTGGCCGGATCATTGCATCCAGGGCAGCGCGGGCGCCGCGTTTCATCCTGACCTCGCCACCGAGCGGGCCGAGCTCGTGATCCGCAAGGGGTTCCGGGCCGCGATCGATTCCTATTCGGCGTTCTTCGAGAACGACCGCAAGACGCCGACCGGGCTCGCCGGCTATCTGCGCGAGCGCGGCCTCAAGCGCATTGTGATGGCGGGGCTCGCCACGGACTATTGCGTGCAGTATTCGGCGCTCGATGCGTGCCGGCTCGGTTTCGAGACTATTGTCGTGCTGGCAGGCTGCCGCGCCATCGATCTCGGCAGTTCGCTTGCCGTCGCCACCGCGGCGATGCGCGCGGCCGGGGTGGAGCTTGTCGAGGAGCTCGTCTGAGCGTCGCCAAAGAGGGGCAAAAACCGTTGTTTTGACTGGCTTTTTGTTCTAATCCCCCACCGTTGATGATCACGCGTAGCGGAGCTTTCGTGTCGGGACAGGTTTTGCGGATTGGGACGCGCAAGAGCGCGATGGCGCTCGCGCAGACGGATGAGGTCGCACGCCTGCTGCGCGCTTCGGCGCCGGACCTTGCCGTCGACATCGTCAAGTTCGAGACCCGCGGCGACCAGGACCAGACCAGCAAGCTGTTGCGTCATGGCGGCAAGGGCGGCGCCTTCGTCGCCGAGATCCGCGAAGCCATGCGTGCCGGCACCTTGCAGGCGGCGATGCATTCGCTGAAGGACGTGCCGGGCAACGAGGAGACGCCGGGTCTTGTCATCGCCGCGATGCTGGCGCGCGATGCCGCCAATGACAGCCTCGTGCTGCGTCCCGGCCTGTCGCTGGAAACGCTGCGCGCCGCGCGCGGCAAGGGCTTCATGATCGGCACCAACGCCGTGCGCCGCGCCGCCTATCTGCGCCGGCTGTTTCCGGAAGCGACCGTGATCCATTATCGCGGCGCCGCCGACACGCGCGTGGCCAAGCTCGATCGCGGCGACAAGCAGCGGCTGCCCGGCGGCGGCGACGTGGGGCCGGCGGATGCGCTGGTGATGGCGCGCTCGGGCCTGGAGCGCATCGGCATGACCGCGCGCATCGCGCATGATTTCTCGGTCGGCGAGATGCCGCCGGCGGTCGGCCAGGGCATTGTCGCGGTGGAATGCGTCGAGACCGACTGGGCGACGCGTGCGCGGCTTGCCGGGATCGACAACGTGCCGTCGCGGCTCGCCGCCGAGGCCGAGCGCGAGGTGCTGTGGGTGCTCAACGGTCATTGCAATTCACCGATCGCCGGCCACGCCACGCTCGCGGGCAGCGAGATGACGCTGCGCGCCTCCGTGCTTGACGAGGCCGGCGCCGGCTTCATCGAGGTGACGCGGCGCGGACCCGCGGACCGGCCGCGCGAACTCGGCCGCGCCGTGGGCATGGAGCTGCTGGAGAAGGGCGCCGCCGAGATCATCGCCCGCACCCGGGCGGAGGAATAGCGCGCGCTACGCCCGCAACGGCCAGCTGCCGATGATGCGGAAGCGCGATGCGCTGTCGGTCTGCTTGAACAGCGCGATGCGGTCGATTGCGAGCCGCGCGAGGTCGACCGCCGCGAACCGTGAGCGCAGCTGCGCCACGATCGGGCCGCGCCGCTCGTCGCTCAGCCGCCCTGTCAGCGTCATGTGGAAGCGGAACTCCTCCATGACGTAGGGATAGCCCCAGCGGTCGAGATAGTCGCACTGCCGCGCGGTGAGTTTCTCTGGCCTGCGGCGCGCGCGATCTTCCGGCGTCAGCGGCGCGCGGAACGCGTCGAATTCGGTGACGCAATCGGCGGCAAGCTGCTGCAGATCATCCGAGCGGCTGGCCGGGATCACCGCGATGAAGCCGCTGATCGCATCGACCACCGGTTCGATCACCGGAATGGGCTGCGCGCGGCCGGCGAAGGCGGCACAGGCATCGAGAAGCTCGGCCTCGCTTCGACCGTCGGCGAGCGCGGTGGGCGCTTTCAGCGTGGCGTGGAATCCATACTTGCGCGGATCTTCGGTGACCTCGCGCCAGTCCGGCGTCACGCCTTCGGGAAACGGCAGGTCGTCGCCCGACACCGCATCGTAACCGAGCAGTGTCGAACCGAAGCGGTGCAGGACGCTGTCGGGTGACGGCGCATAATAGATCGCGTAGCGCGGAGTGCTGGCCATGGGACTGGGCTACGCCGCCGCAACCGTCTTGCGCGGCGCGAGTGAATGAACGAGGCAGCTCGCGTCCGCCAGATGCACCAGCCGTCCGGCCGCTATTACGGCGATGATGCGCGGCCGCAGCGGCGCCTTGTCGTCGACGACGATGATGTCGGCACGGCGGCCCGCGGCGAGCACGCCGCGATCGGCGAGCCCGGCCGCGCGGGCCGGCGCCGACGAGATCAGGTCCCAGGCCCTGGCGAGCGGCAGGATCCCGTCGGCGGCGAGGCGGAACGCCGCGAGCAGCTGCGCCGGATAGTAATAGTCCGACGCCAGCACCGAGCAGAGGCCCTGTGCGATCATGTCGGATGCCTTGGTCCAGCCGGTATGGCTGCCGCCGCGCACCACATTGGGCGCGCCGAACACGATGAAATCGCCCGCCGCCGCGGCGTCGCGCGCGGTCTCCTCGTTGACAGGGAATTCGGCGATCACAGCGCCCAGCGCGCGAAACTCCTGGCGCATCGCCGGGCTGTTGTCGTCATGCGAGAGCATGCGGATATCGGCCGCGCGCGCGGCGGCGGCCAGTCGCGCGATCGAGGCGGGCACCTCGGGGCGGCGCGCCACGATCCGGTCGAGCATGTCGTTGACGGCCTCGACGGAGAGCCCGGTGCGCTCGGCCAGCTGGTTGCGCTTCTTCGGCTTGACGTTGCTATGGTCGTTGAAGGCGAACAGGTCGATGCGGCCTTCACCGAGCCATTGAATGATCTCGGCCTCGGCCTCGAGATTGTGGGTCTCGTGACGCAGGTGGAGGCGGGTGTCGGCGGCGAGCTGCGGCCGCAGCGCCTCGATCGCATCGAGTAGCTTGCGCGCATTCTCCGCGCTGCGCAGGCCGGGCTCCCACGACCAGGTCGTGCCGTGGAACACGGTGGTGATGCCGTTGGCGATCGCCTGCCGGTCGCTGTCGATCAGCGCCACGTCGGTCGGGAAGTCGACGCCGGGGCGCGGCATCATCTGCCGCTCGAACGCATCGCCATGCAGGTCGATGATGCCGGGCAGCACCAGGAGGCCACTGGCATCGATGTGAAGCACGGCGCGACCCTGCTCGGCGTCGAGCGCGCCGATGTCGCGGCCTGCGGTCCGCAGCGAGGTCTCGACCAGGGCGCCGTCAACCAGCGTGCGCCCGCCCTCGATGAAAATGTCCGTCACGATGCGGCGCTCCGTTGTTTGGCTTGCGATTGGGATACGGCCTCGGCCTCATGCTTGTCGAGGAATTCCTCGACCGCGAGCTTGCGAAAGTCGGGCAGGACGCGGCGGAGCGTCTCGTGATCCCAGTCCCACCATGCGAGCGCGGCGAGGCGGTCGGCGATCGTCTCGGAGAAGCGCCGCTTCACCGGCCGCGCCGGATTACCGGCAACGATGGTGTAGGCGGGAACGTCCTTGGTCACGATCGCGCCGGCGGCGACGACAGCGCCGGTTCCGATGTTCCGTCCTGGTAACAGGATCGCACCGTGCCCGATCCAGACATCATGGCCGATATGCACGTGATGCGCACGTCGCCAGTTGAAGAAGTCGGTGTCGTCGCTCTCTCCGGGGAAATACGCGCTGGCGCGGTAGGTGAAATGCGCTTGAGTCGCGCGATGCATCGGGTGGTTGCCGGGGTTGATGCGGGTCATCGCCGCGATCGAGCAGAACTTGCCGATCGAGGTGTAGGTGATCTGGCTGTCGTTCACGACGTAGGAATAGTCATCCATGCTGACTTCAAGCAGGATCGTGCGCGCGCCGACCTCGGTATATTTGCCGAGCTTGCTCTCACGGACCGACGCGGTCGGGTCGACGGTCGGCACAACCGAGAGTGTTTTTCCGGCCATCAGGGCCTCCGCAAATCTTCAAGAATCTTGGGCTTCCGGGGGATGCGCGCTCGTCATCGGGATGCTTGATGACAACATCATGACGTTGCGATGACGGCAAGGGAGCGACAAGGGAGGGGTGTGGACGATCGCCGCACCGCAGCGCTGTCGTCACATAACTGTAAAACGCCGGGGATAGCGATGACCCAACGAGGCGCGGTTGGAGCATTACATGCTGGTGGTGGAAGGTTTGACGTGCCGTTTCGGCACGAAAGCCGCAGTCGACAACGCGTCCTTTTCGATCGCGCCGGGCAGCTTTGTCGGCGTGATCGGCCGCTCCGGCGCCGGCAAGTCGACGCTGCTGCGGATGATCAACCGTCTCGCCGATCCGACCTCCGGCCGTATCCTGTTCGAGGGCACCGACGTCACCGCGTTGCGCGGCAAGGAACTGCGGCGGTGGCGCGCGCGCTCGGCGATGATCTTCCAGCAGTTCAATCTGGTCGGCCGCCTTGATGTGCTGACCAACGTGCTGATGGGCCGACTGGCCCAGATTCCGTCATGGCGCTCGCTGGCGCAGGTCTGGCCGGAGCAGGACAGGGCGCTCGCACTGTCGGCGCTCGAGCAATTCGACATCGCCCAGCTGGCGGCACAGCGCGCCGACCAGCTCTCCGGCGGCCAGCAGCAACGCGTCGCGATCGCCCGCGCGCTGGTGCAGGAGCCCGACATCATTCTCGCCGACGAGCCGATCGCCTCGCTCGATCCGCGCAACACCAAGATCGTGATGGACGCGCTGCTGCGCATCAACAAGCATTTCGGCATCACAGTGCTTTGCAATCTGCACTCGCTCGACCTGGCGCGGACCTATTGCGACCGCCTGGTCGGCATGGCCGCAGGTCGCGTGGTGTTCGATGGCGCCCCCGCGGCGCTCACCGACCATATCGCCCGCGAGCTCTATGACCTCGAGGCCAATGACGTCATCGGCGCAGCACCGCTGCCCGCGCCCGACGGTGCAACTGCGTCGGCACTCGGCACCGCAGCCGCGGCCTGAGCGTCGCGCATTTTTCAATCTGGGAGGCCGGGCATTTTGCCCGGCCAACAGGTGCAACTACAACAAAAGAGGGGTAGTCATGTTCACTCGTCGCATCATTCTGGCTGGCGCCGCCGCGCTGGCATTTGCCGGTTCGGCCTCCGCGCAGGACTGGAAGGCAAAGTATCCGGAGCTCACCTTCGCGGTGGTGCCGGCCGAGAACGCCTCCGGCGTCACCGAGCGCTGGACGCCGTTCGTGGCGTATCTGTCGAAGGAGCTCGGCGTGAAGGTCACACTGCGCATCGCCAACGACTACGCGGCCGTCATCGAAGGCCAGCGAGCCGGCAACATCCAGATCGCCAGCTACGGCTCGGCCTCGTTCTCTCGCGCGCGCCTGACCGGCGTCAAGACCGACGCGTTCGCCAACGATATGAACGCCGACGGTTCGACCGGCTATTACTCGGTGTTCTTCGTCAAGGCGTCGAGCCCGTACAAGACCGTCGAGGACCTGAAAGGCAAGAATCTCGGCCTGGTCGATCCGAACTCGACGTCCGGCAACAACGTGCCGCGCTTCGAACTCAACAAGATGGGCATCGCGAACGCCGAAGGCTTTTTCGGCAAGGTCGTGTTCACCGGCAGCCACGAGAATGCCGTCCTGGCGCTGTCGCAGGGAACCGTTGATGTGGCCGCCAACCAGTGGACCAACGAGGATGATTCCACGCTCGCCCAGATGCTGACCAAGGGCATGCTGAAGAATGCCAACGGCTCGGCGATGAAGAAGGATGATTTCCGCATCATCCACAAGTCGGCGCTGATCATCAACGGCCCCTATGCGTACAACACCGATCTTCCGGAGGACCTGAAGGCCGCGATCGCAAAGGCCTTCTTCGACGCCCCGACCAAGGACAAGGCCGCCTTCGACCGTCTGTCCGACGGTCAGAAGAAGGGCTTCCATCCCGCCACCACCAAGGATTGGGACGGCACCACCGAGCTGATCAAGTTCGTCGACGGTTTGCGAAAGAAGGCGAGCTGATCGCACGCCTGACGTCACGAGGGCCGGGCGTATAGCCCGGCCCTTTCTCTCCACTCAACTCCGAACCGGACTGGCACGCGTCGATGGCGACCGCCGTATCCATTCTTCCAGCGCAGCAACTGGCGACGCTGGGGGACGCCTACCGCAAGTCCGTCGCACGCAAGCGGTTGAAGGCCGCGCTGGCAACGGCGGCATTCTGTGCGGTGCTGGTGATCGCGGCGTTCGGCGCGGAAGTGAACCTGCGCACGCTGTTCACCTATTTCGGCAATTTCGTCAGCTATTTCGATCGCATCCTGACGCTGGATTCCGGCGCGCGGGTCTGGACCGATCCCGCCGAATGGTTCTGGGGTTGGCATAAGTGGCTGAAGATGCTCGGCGAGACGATCCTGATCAGCTATGTCGGCACGCTGACGGGTGCCGTGCTCGCCTTCGCGCTCAATTTCTTCGCGGCCCAGAATACGTCGCCGGGCCCGTGGGTACGTTTCACGATCCGCCGCCTGCTGGAATTCGCTCGCACCGTCCCCGGCATCGTGTTCGCGCTGATCTTCGTGATCGCGTTCGGCCTCGGGCCGATGGCCGGCGTGCTGGCGATCGCGATCCACACCACCGGGGCGCTCGGAAAGCTGTTCGCCGAGATCGTCGAGAATGCCGACATGAAGCCGGTCGAGGGCATCCGCTCCACCGGCGCGAGCTGGCTGTCCTGCATGCGCTTTGCCGTGCTGCCGCAGGTCTCGGCCGGCTATGCCAGCTATGCGCTGCTGCGCTTCGAGATCAACGTCCGCGAGGCGTCGGTGATGGGCTTCGTCGGCGCCGGCGGCATCGGCCAGGAGCTGGTGGTCGCGATCCGCAAGTTCTACTATTCCGACGTCAGCGCCATCCTCATCACCATCATCGTCACCGTCTTCATCATCGACATCTCGACCGGCTGGCTGCGCGGCCGGCTGTTCGGCAAGGAGACCCGTCGATGAGCCAGATGCCGAGGCCGGACACCGCGGAACTGCGCGCGAAGTACCCCGACGTCTTCGAACGTCCCACATCGGCACGGCTGGCGATGCCGGCCATGATCGTGGCGGCGCTCGCGATCTTCGTGTTCGGACTGGTCGATCTCGATTTCTCGCCGTCCAGGCTGATCGCGGGCCTCGGCCAGCTCGGCTGGATCACGATGCTGATGCTCCCGCCGAATCCGGGCTCGTCGTTCCCGCTCTACATGCAGGCGCTCGGCGAGACGCTGTCGATCGCGGTGCTCGGCACCACGCTTGCCGCGGTTTTGGCACTCCCGGTCAGCCTGCTGGCGGCGCGCAACATCATCCCCTCGAACCTGATCCGCTTTCCGGTGCGCCGCTTCCTGGACTCGATCCGCGGCGTCGATACGCTGATCTGGGCGCTGGTCTGGATCAACGTCGTCGGCCTCGGCCCGTTCGCGGGCGTGCTCGCAATCATGGTGTCGGACTTCGGTGCGTTCGGAAAGCTGTTCTCGGAGGCGATCGAGGCCGCGGATCGCAAGCAGGTCGAGGGCATCCGCGCGTCCGGCGGCAACGCGCTGCACGAGATCCGCTTCGGCCTGCTGCCGCAGGTGCTGCCCGTGATCGCCGGGCAGGTGCTCTACTTCATCGAGTCGAATACCCGCTCGGCCACCATCATCGGCATCGTCGGCGCGGGCGGCATCGGCTTGCAGCTTGCCGAACAGATCCGCGTGCTGGAGTGGCAGAAAGTATCGTTCCTGATCCTGATGATCCTGATCGCGGTTGCCGCGATCGACTTCATCTCGAGCAAGCTGCGCTTTGCGATCATCGGCCAGCGTGCCGTGGTGTAGAACCTTGCCTCGCCCTGCTCTTGCGGGACGCCTCGAGTTTTGTACCGCACTATGCGCTGCGACCGTGAAGATGCGCGAGGGAGCGCCAGGCGTGATGCGTGAGCGTTTCAAGGCGCCGTACGGTATCGACGCGAGCGATTGCGTCGTCCGCGATCGTCGTTCCATCCGCCACAGAGTCGAGCGTGGCCTTGCGGTGGTCTCTCCGCACTTCGCCGAGTGCTTTCGCGCAGTGTTCCAGATGCGCAAGGGCCTGCTCGGTCGATGTCCCGGCTGTGGCGAGTGCCTTCCCTGGGTGGTGCGACCGCGTCGGCGCTGTTCTCGGCTTGATCTTTCTGGCGGAATCGGAAGCGTCGGGCACGACAGCGACTTCAGCGGCGAGCGATGCCGCGCTACGCATGGCCTCCACGCAGAGTTCCACCGCGCGCATGTCCTGGGAGCCGCTGGGGAGCCGACCGAGTTCGATTTCCTCGCCGAAGGTTTCGGCCAGGCGAGACGCGTGGTCAAGTGCATGTACCGTGCTGGTGAGCCGCCGCTGCTCATTCTGCGATTCAGGAGGTCCACTTACTTCTGATATGAACTCCTGCGCCTGGCGCAGGGCAGAGGCAGCTTCCCCCGCTGGCACTGTGTTTCTCGCCGGGACGGAGGCGTCCTGACTCGCTGTTGACAGTGCTGTCGCCAATGATCCGCACATCGCTTCAAGCGCGCGCGCGACCGTGCGTCGCACTGCCTCGACGGTTGCGATCGGGGTCGCGAGCGCTGCCGGATCCAGGCACCTGGTCAGCGGTGAGCCTCGTTCGGGCAGGATGCGCTCGACGAACCGGGTAAAGCCATTGATCACAGGCAGCAGCACCAGGACGCCGATGACGTTGTAGGCGGTGTGATAGGCTGCAAGCAGCGTTACACCACCAATGCTGTCTGAGGCGCGGACCAGAAGGGGAATGGTCACGGGGAAGAGCACCAGCGCAATAGCCGCCGCAATCAGCTTGAACAGGATGTACGCCAAGGCCAATCGCTTGGCGGTGCTGCTCGCGCCGATTGCCGCCATGGCGGAACTGGTCGCCGTTCCGATGTTCTGCCCAATGATCAGTGCGCATGCCTGGTCTAGGCCGATGGCTCCAGCATAGTGTGCCGAGAGCGTCACCGCGATAGCCGCGGTCGACGATTGCATCACGGCGGTCATCACCAGTCCGACGACGGCCAGCGCCAGCACCCCGTACAAGCCGGCCCACCAGGTGGCGCCGAGAACGGCCGGCAAGTCCGCCGGGTGCAACCGTTCGGCTAGTCCTCCCATGCCCTGCTGCAGGGTCGTCAGCGCGAACAGCACCAGCGCGAACCCCGCAAGGGCTGCTCCCGCTGCGGATACACGGCCACCGCCCAACAGCTTGATCAATGCGCCGACGAAAATCATCGGGAGCGCCGCGGCCGTGAGGGAGACGCGAACGCCGATCAGCGCAACGAGCCAGCCGGTTCCCGTGGTTCCGACGTTCGCACCGAACACCAGGGCCAGCCCTTGTGGAAAGGTCAGCACGCCCGCGCTTACCAGACCGATGGTGGTCATCGTCGTGGCGCTGGACGATTGCACGATCAAGGTCACGATGGCGCCCCACAGCGCCCCGGATAGCGGGGTCGCTGCTGCCTTGCTCAGGACTGTCCGCAATTTGGATCCGGCGAGTCCCTTGAGGCCGGCGGTCATGACGCTCATGCCAAGCAGGAACAAACCAACTCCACCGAGGACCGAGATCGCCGTCGACATGCGTGCTCTCTTCGCAGTGCACCGACAATTGAACCAATCAACCTAAAGCAGCGGCGCCCTGAAGTCAGCACGGGATGAGGATTTGTCATCCGGCCGATCCCGCGACGGCTTTTTGGTCGCACGGGTCGAACTCAGAAGGGCGCGGCACACAGGCTTGCGGCGAGTCCTTGTTCGAGACACATGCGACAATGTCGCTTACTCAATTGCACCGAGCGCTAAAAACATCTCGGGATTGTGAAGCTGCCTGCATGCGCGGCAAGAGACTTTCGGGTCTATGCTAAGTTTCGGCCGTGCATCACGCGCGGAATAGGGGCAGCACTTCGAGCCATCAGGGAGTGTTCAATGTCAGATCTCGTTGCGATCGTGTACCCATCCGAAGTCAAAGCAGAGGAAGTTCGGCAAAAAATACTCAAGCTTCAGAGCGAGTACCTGATCACGATCAGCGATGCCGTGATCGCAGTCAAAACCGGGGACGCTGTAAAGCTCAATCAGCTCGTGAACACCACCATGACCGGCGCCGCCAGTGGCAGCTTCTGGGGACTGCTCTTGGGGATGGTATTCCTGAATCCCCTTCTCGGCGTGGCGCTCGGAGCCGGCGCAGGCGCTTTGAGCGGTGCGCTGACCGATTTCGGGATCAGAGACCAGTTCATGAAGGATCTCGCGTCGAAGGTGAAATCGGGAGATGCCGTTCTGTTCCTGCTGATCAAGTCCATGACCTCAGACAAGGTTCTCAATGCGATCAAGGATGCGGGAGGGATCGTCCTGACGACCTCGCTCGATGAAAAGAAGGAGCAGCACCTTCGCGACGCGCTCGCAGCCGCAACTCAGGCCAAGGCTGCCTAGTCGCCGATCTTGTGGCGGCCTAATACGCTGCGGACTTGCGTGGGGATCAGTGCGCAACAGCATCGGTCCTTGGGCGGATCGCCAGCGATGAGGTTGGCTGCGGCGTTCGGCTCCGCGGTCGCTTCCCTTCCGCGCAGCCAGGAGCCGGGAGAAAATCATGCGCAAATTGTTTCTATGGGGCCTAGCACTTGGGATTGCTTCGGTGGCGATCACGGCGACCAGCGGTCGTTCGCAGGCCGGCCTTATTGCGCCGCTGGGTCTGCGCCAGGCCGCCGACGAGCTTCGTCTCGCGGAAACTGTCCAATTCACCTGGAGGGGCCACCGCTACTGTTGGTACAGCAGGGGATGGCGCGGCGGCGGTTGGTATCGGTGTGGTTTTGGTTCAAGGCGCGGCATGGGTTGGGGTGGTCCGGCGGGATGGCACGGATGGCGCCGGCCAGGCCACCGCCCGGTCACTCGGCCTCCGAGACCTGGGCGGCCAGGAATCCAGCGTCCGCAACCACTCCCGCAACCGCTTCCCGGCAGGAGCTGATGGCTGCTTTGTCTATCGTTCGCCGGCCGCGACGTGGCCGCACGCCAGTCGGAGCCCCGCCATGTCCTTGAAGGAGCCGCAAACACGCGCGGGCCAAGTGCGCGATACCGTGCTGGTCGATCTCGCGCTGAGGGCAGTGGATCGTACCGGGCTTTTACCTGGGGGGTGCTCGATCGGCTCATGGATGAGCCGTGGTTGCGCAGCGAGGCAATATCGGGCACCTGACGACGACCAACGTTCATACTGGCCGTGGTGGGCGTGTGTAACAAGACATCGGGCCTTGCAGGGCTCGACCGTTTAGTTCGGATTACAAAGGGGATTGTCAGCCGTTCTCGACCAGAAACTCCACGCGCTCGGCGGCGAAGCGCGAGCGCTTGGTCACCAGCGGCTGGTCCAGCATGTCGACGTCGGTTGCGTCGACCACCAGCACCGGCCGTCCCAGCGGCAGGTCGAGTCGCGCGGCGTCGGTCGCATCGACGATCGCCGCGGTGATCCGGGTCGAGGCGCGGTGGTAGTCCTTGACGCCGTAATGCCCGAGCAGCTTCGTCATCGAGCGGACGTTGGCGAACACGCTGCCGGCATCGGGAAACCGCTCGGCCGACAGCCAGGTGGTGGAGACGCAGATCGGCGTCCGGTCGGCGAGCCGCACCGCTTCGATCCGGATCAGCGGCGCACCGATCTTCAGGCCGAGCTCGCGCGCGATCTCGCGATTGGCGGTGTCGCTGCTCGCATCGATCAGCTGGCCGCGCGGCTCGTGACCGCCGGCGCCGACGATCTCGGAAAATCGCGTGCGTGAGCGCAAGGGATAGGCGAGGCGCTGGGCTTCGACATAGGTGCCGCTGCCGCGTTCCGCGCGCACCAGGCCGCGCTCGGCCAATGCGGCGAGCGCCCGCCGCACGGTGTGCCGGTTGACCCGGTACGTCTCGGCGATCTCCATCTCGCCGGGCAGCTTTTCGCCGGCGGCGAAGCGACCGTCAGCGATGCCGCGCTCGATGCCGTCGGCGACCTGCCGCCACAAGGCGACGCCGGAACTTTCCTGCATGCTCATGGCGCGGTGATACCAGAAATCTTTGGTTTGTCACGAAACAGTCATGGCGCTCCGCTATCAAGTTGTCTAGTATCATAGACAACTTGATGCAAGCAAGGTTGCCCAAAGGTTTGCCCATGAGTTCGACCATGAGTTCGACCGGACCAAACAGCAAACAGGCCCAGCGCAAGGCCGCGATGATGGTGCTGGCGCACGCCGCCGCTACGGACATCGCAGGCAGGCTGGCCGCGATCGCGGTGCCCGCGCATGAGAACCTGCGCGAGCCGGAAAACGGCCTTGTGATGCTGCGCGGGCGGATCGGCGGCGACGGTGCGCCATTCAATCTCGGCGAGGCGACGGTGTCGCGCGCGGCGGTGCGGCTTGCGACCGGCGAGGTCGGCTTCGGCTACACGCTCGGCCGCGACGCGCGGAAGGCGCAGATGATCGCGCTGTGCGACGCCATGGTGCAGTCGGCGGAGTTGTCCGGCGAGGTGGAGGCCAAGGTGATCGCGCCGCTGCGCGTCGCCATGAACGCCGAACGCGGCCGCAAGGCAGCGGAAACCGCGGCGACGCGGGTCGATTTCTACACGATGGTGCGCGGTGAGGGATGATGCAATGACGACGATTGCCGAAATGCCCGCGGGCTTTGCCGACAAGGTGCTGTCGGCGCAGTCGACTTTCCGTTCCGTGATGGATGCGATGGCGCGCCCGGGCAGCGTGCAGCGCGTCGCCGCGAGCGTCGGAACGCCCGCCGGCATGATGCGCGGCTCGGCCGCGATCGCGCTGACGCTGTTCGATCACGACACGCCGATCTGGCTTGACGCTGCGATGTCGGCGACGCCGGACGTCGCCCGCTGGCTGAAGTTTCACGCCAGCGCGCCGGTGGTGGCCGATTCCTCGATCGCGAGCTTCGCTTTGATCGGCGATGCCGCGAGCCTGCCGGCGCTCGATCGCTTTGCATTCGGCAGCAGCGAATATCCTGACCGGTCGACCACGCTGATCCTGCAGGTCGACAGCCTGTCGCAGGGGCCGGCCTTCGAGCTGAAAGGGCCCGGCATCGACGGCAGCGCCGTGCTGCAGGCGATGATCAAGCCGCGCGACCTGTTCCAGCGGCTTGCGATCAACGAAGCCCTGTTCCCGCGCGGCATCGATGTCGTGCTGGTCCATGACGATGCCATTGTGGCGATCCCGCGCACCACGCGGCTGATCGCAAGCGGAGTGTGAGCGATGTATGTAGCCGTCAAGGGAGGCGAGCGCGCCATCGAGAACGCCCATCGTCTGCTCGCGCATGAGCGGCGCGGCGACCGCGAGGTGCCCGAGGTGACGCTGGCACAGATTTCCGAGCAACTCGCGCTCGGCGTCGATCGCGTGATGACCGAAGGTTCGCTCTACGACCGCGAGCTCGCGGCGCTCGCGATCAAGCAGGCGCGCGGCGACATGATCGAGGCGATCTTCCTGGTCCGCGCCTTCCGCGCCACGCTGCCGCGCTTCGGCGCCACCGAGCCGGTCAACACCGGCGAGATGCAGGTGCGGCGGCGGATCTCCTCGACCTTCAAGGACGTTCCGGGCGGCCAGATCCTGGGGCCGACCTTCGACTACACCCATCGCCTGCTCGATCCGCAGCTCGCGGAAGGCTTTGTGCCGGAGCAGCCGGCGACCGCGGAGGCCTCGCAGGCCGCCACGCCGCGGGTGACCGACATTCTCGGCCGTGACGGTCTGATCGAATCCTCGCCGCAGGCAGATAGCAACACGCCGGTCGGCGACCTCACGCGTGAGCCGTTGAGCTTTCCGGCCGATCGCGATTTGCGGCTGCAGAACCTGGCGCGCGGCGATGAGGGCTTCCTGCTCGCGCTCGGCTACTCGACGCAGCGCGGCTACGGTCGCAATCACCCGTTCGCCGGCGAGATCCGCTTCGGCGAGGTCGAGGTCGAGTTCTTCGCCGAGGACGCGGGCTTTGCCGTGCCGCTCGGCTCGATCGAATTGACCGAGTGTCAGATGGTCAACCAGTTCAAGGGCTCGACGACTGAGGCGCCGTGCTTCACCCGCGGCTATGGCCTCGCCTTCGGGCAGAGCGAACGCAAGACCATGTCGATGGCGCTGGTCGATCGCGCGCTGCGTGCGCGTGAGCTCGGCGAGGAGGCGGCGGCGCCGGCGCAGGACGAGGAGTTCGTGATGTCGCACTCCGACAATGTCCAGTCGACCGGCTTTGTCGAGCATCTCAAGCTGCCGCACTATGTCGACTTCCAGTCCGAGCTCGGCCTGTTGCGCAAGCTGCGGCAGGAGTTCGCGGAAGCCAACGAGGCCGTGGAAATGCAGGAGGCCGCGGAATGAACGCGCCGACGTACAATTTCGCCTATCTCGACGAGCAGACCAAGCGGATGATCCGCCGCGCGATCCTCAAGGCGATCGCGATCCCCGGCTATCAGGTGCCGTTTGCGAGCCGCGAGATGCCGATGCCCTATGGCTGGGGCACCGGCGGCGTGCAGGTGACCGCCGCGATCCTCGGTCCCGACGACGTGCTGAAGGTGATCGACCAGGGCTCGGACGACACCACCAACGCGATCTCGATCCGCAAATTCTTTGGCAAGACCGCGGGTGTCGCGACCACGACCTCGACCACGGACGCGACCGTGATCCAGACCCGGCACCGCATTCCCGAGGCGTCGCTGCATGCCGGACAGGTGCTGGTCTATCAGGTGCCGATCCCCGAGCCGCTGCGCTTCCTCGAGCCGCGCGAGACCGAGACGCGGCGCATGCACGCGCTCGCCGAATACGGGCTGATGCACGTCAAGCTCTACGAGGACATCGCGCGCTTCGGCCATATCGCGACCGCCTACGCCTATCCGGTGAAGGTGAACGCACGCTACGTGATGGACCCGTCGCCGACGCCGAAATTCGACAATCCGAAGATGGACAATTGCGCGGCGCTGCAACTGTTCGGCGCCGGCCGCGAGAAGCGCATCTACGCGATCCCGCCCTACACCACCGTGGTGTCGCTGGACTTCGAGGATCACCCGTTCACGCGCTACCGCTTCAACGCGCCCTGCGCGCTGTGCGGCGCCGACAATTCCTATCTCGACGAGATCGTCACCGACGACAAGGGCGGGCGGATGTTCGTCTGCTCCGACACGGACTTCTGCGAGCAGCGCCAAGCCGCCGGCCATCACGGCACCGAGAGCGCAGCGCCGCACAAGGAGAAGGCGCATGTCTGAGCTCGCGAGCCTCGACAACGACGAGCCGTTGCTGGTGGCCGAAGGGCTTGCCAAGAATTACGGCCGGCTTGCCGCCTGCCGCGACGTCTCGTTCGCGCTCTATCCCGGCGAGGTGCTGGCGATCGTCGGCGAGTCCGGCTCGGGCAAGTCGACGCTGCTGCAGCTGCTCTCGGCGCAGCTCGCGCCGAGCGCGGGCCGGGTGTGCTACCGGATGCGCGACGGCGTGCTGCGCGATCTCGCTGAACTCGGCGAGGCCGAGCGGCGCTTCCTGTTCCGCACCGACTGGGGCTTCGTGCACCAGGACCCGGCGCAGGGCCTGCGCATGGGCGTCTCGGCCGGCGCCAATGTCGGCGAGCGGCTGATGGCGGTCGGCTGGAATCATTACGGCCGCATCCGTGACACCGCGTCGACCTGGCTGGAGCGGGTCGAGATCGATACCGGCCGCATCGACGATGCGCCAAAGACCTATTCCGGCGGCATGCGGCAGCGGCTGCAGATCGCCCGCAACCTCGTCACTGAGCCGCGGCTGGTGTTCATGGACGAGCCGACCGGCGGCCTCGACGTCTCGGTGCAGGCCCGCCTGCTCGACCTGATGCGCAACCTCGTCAGCGAGCTCGGGCTTGCCGCGATCGTCGTGACCCACGATCTGGCGGTGGCGCGGTTGCTCTCGCATCGCGTGATGGTGATGAAGGGCGGCCGCGTCATCGAGACCGGCCTCACCGACCAGGTGCTCGACGATCCGCGTGAGCCCTATACGCAGCTGCTCGTTTCCTCGATTCTTCCGCCATGAGCGTGCCAATGACCGCGATGATCGAACTTGCCAACGCCGAGAAGACCTTCACCATGCATCTGCAGGGCGGCGTCGAACTGCCCGTGGTGCGCGGCGTCTCGTTCCACGCCGATCCGGGTGAGTGCGTGGTGCTGTCGGGCCCGTCGGGCGCCGGCAAATCCTCCATCCTGAAGATGATCTTCGGCAACTATCGCTGCGACAGCGGCCGGATCGGCATCCGCCATCACGGCATGGTTGTCGACCTTGCCACCGCCGAGCCGCGCCAGGTGCTGAGCATCCGCCGCTCGACCATCGGCTATGTCAGCCAGTTCCTGCGCGCCGTGCCGCGGGTGGCGACGATCGACGTCGTCGCCGAGCCTTTGATCGTCAACGGCGTGGCGCGCGAGGAGGCCCGCGCGCGCGCCGGCCAGCTGCTGCGCCGGCTCAACATTCCGGAGCGGCTGTGGACCCTGCCGCCCTCGACCTTCTCCGGCGGCGAGCAGCAGCGCGTCAACATCGCGCGCGGCTTCATCTCGGACCTGCCGATCCTGCTGCTGGACGAGCCGACCGCTTCGCTCGATGCGGCGAATCGCGCCGTGGTGGTCGAGCTGATCGCGGAGAAGAAAACCAAGGGCGTCGCGATGGTCGCCATTGTCCATGACGACGAAATCCGTCATCTGATTGCCGACCGCATCGTCGATGTGACCTCGTTCGCGGCTGCTGCCTGAAGGACCGTTTGAAATGACCGCCAAGCAAGACACCATCATCGGCAACGCCCGGCTGGTCCTCGCCGATCGCGTGATCGAGCAGGGCTGGGTCGCGATTGCTGATGGCAAGATCGCCGAGTTCGACGAGGGCAGTGCGCCCGAGGCCGCCGAGGATGCCGGCGGCGATCTCCTGATGCCCGGGCTGATCGAGCTGCACACCGACCATCTCGAGATGCACTATGTGCCGCGGCCGAAGGTGTTCTGGAATCCGGTCGCGGCCGTGATCTCCTATGACGGGCAGCTCTCGACCTCAGGCATCACCACGGTGCTGGATTCGCTGCGGGTCTGGCGCGAGGACGGCGCCGAGGATGTCGACGGCCGCGCCGGCGTGCTGGCGGCGGCGATCGCGGCGGCGCGCGAGGAGAATCTGCTGCGCGCCGATCACTTCCTACATCTGCGCTGCGAGGTCCCGATGCCGGACGTGGTCGCCGAGGCCAAGGAGCTGATCGACCGGCCGGACGTGCGGCTGATGTCGCTGATGGACCACACGCCGGGCCAGCGCCAGTTCCGCGACGAGGTCAAGCTGCGCGACTACTATCGCGGCAAGGGCGGCGGCATGACCGACGCCCAGCTCGACGTGCTGTTCGCACGGCGCTTCGCCTATCAGAAGGAATATGCGGTGGCGAACACCCGCGCGATCGTCGCGCTGGCGCATGAATACCGGATCCCGCTGGCGAGCCATGACGACACCACGGATGAGAACGTGGTCGACGCCGTCAACGACAAGGTCGCGGTGGCAGAGTTCCCGACCACGATGGAAGCCGCGCGAGGCTTGCACGCCGCCGGCATCGACATCCTGATGGGCGCGCCGAATGTGGTGCGCGGCGGCTCGCACTCCGGCAACATCGCGGCCGTCGATCTCGCCAATGAGGGCATGCTCGATATCCTGTCGTCGGACTACATCCCGTCCAGCCTTTTGATGGCGGCGCTGCAGCTGCCACGGCATGTGCCGGCGATCGATCTCGCTTCCGCCGTGCGCACCGTGACCAAGACGCCGGCCGAAGCGGTCGGGCTCACCGACCGCGGCGAGATCGCGGTCGGCCGGCGCGCCGACCTGATCCGCGTGCACGTTGCGCGCGATCTGCCTGTCGTGCGCAGCGTCTGGCGCGAGGGAGGGAGGGTCGCATGACCGATGCATCCGTCGTCGCCGATCGGCGCGCCGGAATCGGTCCCGGCCGGCTGATCCTGGTGGTCGGCCCGAGCGGCGCCGGCAAGGATACGCTGCTGGGGTTCGCCAAGGCGGCCTGTGGCGATGATCGCGATGTCGTGTTTCCGCGCCGGCTGATCACCCGCCAGGCCTCGGCGTCGGAGGACAATGAGGAGGTCAGCGCGGAGAGCTTCCAGCGCGCGGTAGCCGCCGGCGACTACGCCATGCACTGGGAAGCGCACGGCCATCGCTACGCGCTGTCGCGGTCGATCAACGACGATATCGGCGCCGGGCGCACCGTGATCGCGAACGTCTCGCGTACCGTGATCGCCGCTGCGCGCCGCAACTATGCCAATGCTGTCGTGGTGCTAGTCACGGCGCCGCCGGATGTGCTGGCCGCGCGGCTCGCAATGCGGGCGCGCAGCAGCGACGGCCTTCTCGAGCAGCGGCTGGCCCGCACCGTCGACGAGGGCACGTCGACGCCCGATTTCACCATCGTCAATTCCGGCACCGCCGACTATCATGCGCGACAGCTTGTCCGCATCATCAAGGGCGAACGCTGGGACGAATAACAACCAAAAGGAGACGGCACGAATGTCGGTGATCGAAACGGTCGAGCAGCTTGAGGCGATCTACGGCTTCCCGAACGACGCGTCGACCGTGAAGGTCGCCGATCACGTGACGCCGCTCTATCGTGTGCTCATCGAGAAGTCGCCGTTCGTGTCGCTTGCGACCGCAGGCCCCGAAGGGCTCGATTGCTCGCCGCGCGGCGACCTGCCGGGCTTCGTGCGCATCCATGATGCGAAGAGGCTGATGATGCCGGATCGCCGCGGCAACAATCGCTGCGATTCGCTGCGCAACATCGTTCGCGATCCCCGCGTCGGCTTGCTGTTCCTGATTCCGGGCTCAGGCAGCACGCTGCGCGTCAACGGCCGCGCTTATGTCACGGCCGAACCGGAGCTGCTCGCCTCCTTCATGATGGAAGGCAAGGCACCGCGCACGGTGATCGTAATGCATGTGGAGGAGATCTATTTCCAGTGTGCGCGCGCGATCGTGCGCTCCGATCTCTGGAATCCGGACAAGCGGGTCGATCCGAAGGTCTTGCCGACGCCGGGCCAGATCCTCGCCGAGATGAGCGAGCACACGGTCGGCGGCGAAAAATACGATCGGGAATGGCCGGAGCGCGCGCGACAGACGATGTGGTGATGCGCCCGGACGGCTGGGAAGCATGATCCGGAAAAGTGCGAAGCGGTTTTCCCTGCGACAAACGCGAAGCGTTTGCGCGGAGATCATGCTCAAACAAAAGCGCTTATAGCGCGCTGACGATTGAACCCATCGCGCTTTAGGCCTCGGCGCGGTCTTCCCAGTCCTCCCAGGTCACGTCAGCATTGATCTCGAGGTAGCGCGCAACGGCAACGCCGATGGTGGGGAAGAAGTTATTCTCGCCGAGTTGCGCCAGCAGGCCGAATTTCTTCAGCTTGTCCTTGACGGGGTCCTTGAGCTCGGCAAAGCACAGCTCGATCTTCTGTGCGTGCAACGCCTCGTCCAACTCGGCGAGAATATCGCCCGCGGTCACGTCCACGCTGGTGACGGGCTCGGCCGTGACCACCAGCCAGCGCACCGGCGTCGGAGATTTCGCCACCGCATCCAGCGCACGTTCCTTGAAGAACTCGGCATTGGCAAAGAACAGCGGCGCATCCCACCGGAACAGCACCAGTCCGGGGATCTGGCGCGCGTCCGGGTATCGCGTGATGTCGTGATAGCCCTTCACGCCGGAGGCGCGGCCCAGCACGGCGGAATGTGGCCGCCAGCCGTCCCACAGGAATTCGACGATCGCGAGCACGATGGCGAGGCCTATTCCGGGGATCACGCCCAGCACGGCCACGCCGACAAAGCAGACCATCGATAGCCAAAACTCCCACTGCTGAATGCGGTAGATTCGCCTGAGGTCGCCGATCTCAAACAGGCCGAGCGCAGCGGCGATGACGACGGCGGCCAACGCGGCGTTGGGCAAGTGCTGCAGCAAATTCGGCGCTATCAGCAGCAGGAAGGCGATGGCCAGCGCGCCGATGACGCTGGTCAATTGCGTGCGCGCTCCGGCAGCTTCCGCAACGGGCGTTCGCGATCCGCTGCTGCTGATCGGAAAGCCCTGAAAGAAGCCGGCCGCCAGATTGGCCGCGCCGAGCCCCACCATCTCCTGGTTGGGATCAACGCGATCGCCCAATCGTCCCGCATAGGCGCGCGACAGGACGCTGGTATCGGCGAACGACACCAGCGCGACGGCGCAGCCGCCGATCAGCACCTGCACGATGTCGCCATAGCCGATCCGGGGAATGGCAAATCCCGGTAAGCCCTGGGGAAGCGAACCCAGGACCGTCACGCCGAAGCGGGCCCCGAGATCGAGAACCCCGGTGACGACCGTCGCGGCGACGACGGCAATGAGAATGCTGGGCAACCGCTTGTTCCGGGCGAGCAGCAGGATCACCGCCAGCGTCGCAAGGCCGATCCCGAGGGTCGCCCAATTCGTCTTTCCGTCGACGATTGCTTCGATGACCGCCCAGAGGCTGCGCAGAGGTCCATCGCCTTCAATGGAAAAGCCGAACAGCTTTGGCAGCTGGCTGATCAGCACGGTCAGGGCAATGCCGTTCATGTAGCCGTAGCGGATCGGCTTGGAGAGAAGCTCGGTCAGGAATCCCAGCCGCGCGATACCCGCGACGATGCATATCGTCCCGGAGACGACCGCCATCATGGCGGCCAGGGTTGCCGCACGCATCGGATCGCCGCCAGACAGCGGAACGACGACGCCGAGGATGATGGCCGCAAGCGCCGAGTCCGGCCCAAGGACAAGGATGCGGCTCGGCCCGAACAGCGCGTAGACGAGCAGCGGGATGATCGTCGCATAGAGCCCGTAGATGCCGGGCAGGCCGGACGCCTCCGCATAGGCGATGCCGACCGGGACCAGCATGGTCGCGAGCACCAGCCCGGCGACGATGTCGTGTGGGAGCCACGCCGCTTGATATCGACGCAGCGTGGTGAGACCTGGCAGCCAGCCGGTCCAATGCTTCATCGCCGGTCACTCCCAACGTCGTTGGGGCCGCAGGCGCTTGACGTGAACCGCTCTACCCCTTCAACCGCTCTACCCCTTCGCCTGCTCATCAAACGCCTTCAGCGACACCGCTGCAATCTCGCGCAGCGCGTTGCGGTCGGCGCCCGAGGAGGCCATCACGCACATGCCTGATGTCACCGCGGAGAGATAGCGGGCAAGGGTGGCGGGATCGGCGTTTTCGCCCAGGTCGCGTTCGGCCTTCGCGCGGACGAAACGCTCATGCAACTGGTCCTCGGTTCGGGTGCGACGCGCTGCCAGTTCAAATGGAACATTCTCCGAGCCGGTGCCGCAGGCAAGGCCGCCCTGCACCAGCAGGCAGCCGGGCGGGTTGGCGGGATCGGTCTGGGCGTCCGCGTGCTCCATCAGAAATCGTTCGGCCACCTCTCGGGCGGTGGAGGCGCTCAAAACCTTTTCCATCCAGGCGTCGCGCTTCTCGGTGTAGCGGTCGAGCGCGGCCTTCAGCAGACCCTCCTTGCTGCCAAAGGCGGCGTAGAGGCTCGGCGGATTGATGCTCATCGCCTCGGTGAGCTGCGCGATCGTCGCGCCCTCGTAACCATGGCGCCAGAACACATCCATGGCCTGGTCCAAAGCGGCGTCCGCGTCGAAAGCGCGGGGGCGTCCCATTCCCATTTTTCGTTGCTCCGTAAGCCGGGTGCCGTTTCTATGACGGATTGTCCCTGGCTTATCCTCTTGTTGCACGTGATGTTTTTCCGCGACTTCCCATTTCCCCATGAATGAGATAAGAAATTCATAGTGCTCGATACATAAGTATCTTGCGAACCGGCGTCCAGCTCCACATCTGTAGCGAACACTACAGATATCTGGAGCGCGTGAATGCCCCCGTCAATTCAAAATCTCCGTTCCGGCCGCTTCCGACGTGTCGTCGGCGGTATCGTGATCCTTGGCGCCCTCGCGGTGGCCGGTTCGATCGCGACCGGCCACTATTTTCATGCCGCACAGGCGACCGCGACTGCCGCGGCTCCCGAGCCGGCGGTCCCGGTCACCGTTGCCGTGATCCAGCCGCGGCCGACCACGCTGTTCGATGACTTCTCGGGCCGGCTCGAAGCCGTCGACCGGGTTCAGCTCCGGCCGCGGGTGGCCGGTGCGATCCTTTCGACCAACTTCACCGAGGGCGCGCTGGTGAAATCCGGCGACATCCTGTTCAAGATCGACCCCGCGCCCTACGCCGCCGAGGTCGATCGCGCCCAGGCGCAGCTCGAGGCCGCCAAGGCCCGCGTCGTGTTCACCACGAGCGAAGTCGAGCGCGGCGCGCAACTGGTCGGCAACAACATCGTGACCAAGCGCGATTTCGACCAGCGCGACAACGCCAATCGCGAGGCAGTCGCCAACGTCAAGGCCGCCGAAGCCGCGCTGCAGACGGCCAAGCTCAATCTCGACTACACCGAGGTGCGGGCGCCGGTCGACGGCCGGGTCGGCAGGATCGAGGTCACCGTCGGCAATCTCGTCGCCGCCGGCACCTCGTCACCGGTCCTGACCTCGCTGGTCTCGGTCAATCCGATCTATGCGAGCTTCGATGCCGATGAGGAAGTGGTGCTGCGCGCGCTGAACTCGATCGCGGATGCCTCCGGCAAGCGCGGCAATCTCGACCAGATTCCGGTCGACATGGTGACGTCGGGCGGCCTCAGCGCCAAGGGGCACATCCAGCTCATCGACAACCAGGTCAACGGGCAGAGCGGCACCATCCGAGTCCGCGCCGTGTTCAAGAACGATGACGGCCGATTGATCCCGGGGCAATTCGCCCGTGTGCGCATGGGCCAGCCCAAGCAGCAGACGCTGGTGCTGATCGACGAGCGCGCCGTCGGCACCGACCAGGACAAGAAGTTCGTCATGCTGGTCGGCGACGACAGCCGCGCGGTCTATCGCTCCATCACGCTTGGCGGCTCGGTCGATGGCCTGCGGATCGTCTCCGCCGGCCTGAAATCCGGCGACCGCATCGTCGTCAACGGCCTGCAGCGCGTGCGTCCCGGCGCACTCCTGAAGATGGAAGTCGCCGAGATGGGCGCGCGCGGCATGCAGCAGGCGTCCACTGAAACCAACCAGCACGTCGTGCAGCGCTAGGCGCTGCACGCGGGGGCGGAGCCATGAATCTCTCAAAATTCTTTATCGACCGGCCGATCTTCGCCGGCGTGCTTTCGATCCTGATCTTCCTGGCCGGCCTGATCTCGCTGCTAGCGATGCCGATCTCGGAATATCCCGACGTGGTGCCGCCGTCGGTCGTGGTGCGCGCGACCTATCCCGGCGCCAATCCGAAGGTGATCGCCGAGACGGTCGCGACCCCGATCGAGGAGCAGATCAACGGCGTCGAAGGCATGCTCTACATGTCGAGCCAGGCGACCACCGACGGCGCGATGACGCTGACGGTGACGTTCCGGCTCGGCACCGACCCCGACAAGGCGACCCAACTGGTGCAGAATCGCGTGCAGCAGGCCGAGCCGCGCCTGCCGGCTGTGGTGCGCCAGCTCGGCATCATCACCAAGAAGAGCTCGCCCGACCTCACCATGGTCGTGCATCTGCTGTCGCCGAACAACCGCTATGATATGACGTATCTGCGCAACTACGCGGTACTCAACGTCAAGGACCGGCTGGCGCGGATCGACGGCGTCGGCGACGTCCAGCTCTATGGCGCCGGCGACTATTCAATGCGGGTCTGGGTCGATCCGCAGAAAGCCGCCGAGCATTCGCTGACCGCGAGCGACGTCGTACGCGCGATCCAGGCCCAGAACGTCGAGGCTGCCGCCGGTGTGGTCGGCTCCTCGCCCAGCGTCAAGGGCATTGACCTCCAGCTCTCCGTCAACGCCGAGGGACGGCTCTCGACCGAGGAGCAGTTCGGCGACATCGTGGTGAAGACAGGTTCGGCTGGCGAGGTGGTGCGGCTGCGCGACGTCGCGCGGGTCGAGCTCGGCGCCTCCGAATACGGCCTGCGCTCGCTGCTTGACAACAAGCAGGCGGTCGCGATCCCGATCTTCCAGGCGCCGGGGTCGAATGCGCTGGAGATCTCCGACCATGTCCGCGCCACGATGGCCGAGATCAAGAAGAACATGCCGGAAGGCGTATCCTACCAGATCGTCTACGATCCGACGCAATTCGTGCGTTCGTCGATCGAGGCTGTCATCCATACGTTGCTCGAGGCGATCGCGCTTGTCGTGCTGGTGGTGATCCTGTTCCTGCAGACCTGGCGTGCCTCGATCATTCCGCTGATCGCGGTCCCGGTGTCGATCGTCGGCACCTTCGCGGTGATGCATGTGTTCGGCTTCTCAATCAACGCGCTCAGCCTGTTCGGCCTGGTGCTGGCGATCGGCATCGTGGTCGACGACGCCATCGTCGTGGTGGAGAACGTCGAGCGCAACATCGAATCCGGCCTGTCGCCGCGCGATGCCACCAACCAGGCGATGCGCGAAGTGTCCGGCCCGATCATCGCGATCGCGCTGGTCCTGATCGCGGTGTTCGTGCCGCTCGCCTTCATCTCCGGCCTCACGGGACAGTTCTACAAGCAGTTCGCGCTGACGATTGCGATCTCGACCGTGATATCAGCGATCAATTCGTTGACGCTGTCGCCGGCGCTGTCGGCTCTGCTGCTGAAGGGACATCACGAGCCGAAGGACTGGCTGACCCGGATCATGGAAAGGTCGCTCGGCTGGTTCTTCCGCGGCTTCAACAAGGTCTTCACCAAGTCCTCCGAGAACTACGGCCGCACCGTCACCAAGGTGATCTACGGCAAGGCCGTGGTGATCGGCCTCTATGTGCTGCTGATCGGCCTGACCGGCGTTCTGTTCAAGCAGGTGCCGAGCGGATTCGTGCCGGGCCAGGACAAGCAGTATCTGGTCGGCTTTGCCCGCCTGCCCGATGGCGCGACGCTCGACCGCACCGAGGAAGTGATCCGCAAGATGAGCGACATCGCGCTGACCCAGCCCGGCGTCGAAAGCTCGGTGGCGTTCCCCGGCCTGTCGATCTCCGGCTTCACCAACTCCTCCAACGCCGGCATCGTGTTCTCGACCTTGAAGCCATTCGACGAGCGAAAGGATCCCTCGCTCAGCGGTCCGGCGATCGCGGCGGCGCTCAACAAGAAATATGCCGGCATCCAGGATGCCTTCATCGCCATGTTCCCGCCGCCGCCGGTCAACGGCCTCGGCACCATCGGCGGCTTCAAGCTGCAGATCGAGGACCGCGCCGGCCTCGGCTATGAAGCGCTGAACGACGCGACCAAGGCGTTCATGGCGGCGATGCAGAAGGCGCCGGAGATTGCCGGCGTGTTCTCGAGCTTCCAGGTCAACGTGCCGCAGCTGTTCGCCGATATCGACCGCACCAAGGCGTTGCAACTCGGCGTGCCCGTCACGGAGGTCTTCAACACGCTGCAGATCTATCTCGGCTCCTACTATGTGAACGACTTCAACAAATTCGGCCGCACCTACTCGGTCTATGTGCAGGCCGACGCGCCGTTCCGCGCGCGTGCCGACGACATCAGGCAGTTGAAGGTGCGCTCGTCGTCGGGCGACATGGTGCCGCTGTCGGCGTTGCTGAAGGTCCGCCAGAGCGCGGGTCCGGAACGCGCGATCCGCTACAACGGCTTCCTGTCGTCGGACATCAACGCGGCTGCCGCGCCGGGCTATTCCTCCGGCCAGGCCCAGGAGGCGGCGACGCGGATCGCGGCCGAAGTGCTGCCGCCCGGATTCGCTTTCGAATGGACCGACCTGACCTATCAGGAGTTCATCGCCGGCAACTCCGGAATCTGGGTGTTTCCGCTGGCGATCCTCCTGGTGTTCCTGGTGCTCGCCGCGCTCTATGAGAGCCTGGCGCTGCCGCTCTCGATCATCATGATCGTGCCGATGGGGCTCTTGGCCGCGATGTTCGGGGTCTGGCTGTCGAAGGGCGACAACAACGTCTTCACCCAGATCGGCCTGATCGTGCTGGTCGGATTGTCGGCCAAGAACGCCATCCTGATCGTCGAATTCGCGCGCGAGCTCGAATTCGCCGGGCGGTCACCGATCCGTGCCGCGATTGAGGCGAGTCGCTTAAGGCTGCGACCGATCCTGATGACGTCGATGGCCTTCATCATGGGCGTGCTGCCGCTGGTGCTGTCGACCGGCGCGGGCTCGGAGATGCGGCGCGCGATGGGCGTTGCGGTGTTCTCCGGCATGATCGGCGTCACGGTGTTCGGCCTGTTCCTGACGCCGGTGTTCTACGTGCTGCTGCGCAGCCTCACCGGGATGAAGCCGCTGACGCAGCACGGCGAGACGACCATCCCTGGAAAAGCACACGCGACATGATGCCGCGTGTGCAGAGCGTTTTCGAGCGAAGTGGATACCGGTTCGCGTGAAGAAAACGCGGCAAGACAAAAAAACGAGAGCTTCAGCTTTGATTCAATCAAAACTGAAGCTCTCGTTCGTGTCAGCTTCGAACGGAATCAGGCTGCGATATCGAGCAGCAATTGTGACGAACCGCGGACCAGCACCTTGCGGCCCGCGGGCGTCAGTTCAAACGAATCGCCGCGCACGGCGACATAGCCGAGTGTGATCAGGCTTTCGACGGCGAACCTGTTCAGCCGTGAAGGGTTTGCTGCGGGAGCCCGCAACGCTTTCAGCGCATCCCACTGATCGGGTCTGAGTTCGAATTCTTCGCTCATCGGTCCAGACACTCCAGAAGTTCTTGGCGTGCGAGATACAGAGCGCAGATGAATTTCGTGCGACCACAACGAGTCAGGATTTCGATTTATGTGGACGCGTCGTCACATCGCCGTGTCATTGGAATACTTCAATTTTTTCGAATCATTGCGGCGCAATAACGCGTGATTTCGTCACAGTGATTAATCCCAAATTGTCACACAGGTTAATCGTCTCGATTAACCGCGCCGCACACTTGCGCCGCCATCGACCGGCAACGTGACGCCGGTCACGAAGTTTGCTTCATCGGAGGCGAGAAACAGCGCGGCATTGGCGACGTCCCAGCCGGTGCCCATCTTGTGACGCAGCGGCACCTTGCTGTCGCGCTCGGCCTCGACCTCGGCGCGGCTCTTCTTGAATTCGCGGGCGCGGGTGTCCACCGCCATCGGCGTGTTCATCAATCCCGGCAGGATCACGTTTGCGCGAATGCCATATTGCGCATTCTGGTAGGCGAGCTGTTCGGTGAAGGCGATCATCGCCGACTTGGTCGCCTTGTAGGCGACGTAGGGATAGGTCGTGATCGCGGCCATCGACGAGATGTTGATGATCGAGCCGCGCTGCTGCGCGCGCATGATCGGGATCACATGCTTGGCGGCGAGGATGCAGCTCTTCAGATTGATCGCCACGCAGCGGTCGAACGCCTCCTCGGTGATATCAAGCAGTTCGGCATCGCCGCCGGAGAGGCTGACGCCGACATTGTTGTGCAGGATGTCGACACTGCCCCAGCGGCCATGTGCGTCCGCCACCATCGCCTTGATGTCAGCATTTTTGGTGACGTCGGCCTTGAAGGCGACTGAAGTCCCGCCCTTGGCCGCGATCAGGTCGACCGTCTCCTGCGCCGAAGCCAGATTGTAATCGACGCACAGCACCCTGGCGCCTTCGCGCGCGAAGGTCAGCGCGGTGGCGCGGCCGTTGCCGATGCCCTCGCCGGGGCTTTGGCCTGCACCGACGACGATGGCGACGCGATCTTGCAGGCGCATCTCACTTCACTCCCTGTAGCGGGTACTGCTGCAGTACCTCCTTGTAGTAAGGTTCGTTGTCGATCTGCATGGTGGCGAGCACCCGCACCACGGCGCAGTAGAATGCGATCGTCAGCACGAGATCGGTCATGTGCTCGTCGGAGAGATGTTGCTTGATCTCGGCGAAGGTCGCATCCGACATCGCGAGCTCGCGCACCATCTCGCGGGCGCCCTTGAGGATCGCCTTTGCCAGCGGCTCGAGCTTCGACGGCTGGCCACCGGTCTCCGCGATCAGGCCCTTTATATCCTCGTCGGTGACGCCAAACTCCTTGCCGATCTTCACATGGTGGGTGAATTCGTATTCCGACTGCTCGAGCCAGCCGACCTGCAGGATCGCGAGTTCGCGTAAGCGCGGATCGAGCTTGCTCTTGAAGCGGATATAGCCGCCGACGCCGTTGAAGGCGCGCGCCATGTCCGGCGAGTTCACCAGCAGCTTGTGCAGATTGGTGTTGCGCTTGAGCATGTCACGATATTCGGGGGCGACCTGATCGGCTTCGAGATAGGGCAGGCGGGCCATTGTTGTTGTCCTTGTTTCGGCGGCTTGCGGAAGAGGCGGCTGTTGTTTCAGCCGTAGAGGGCTTTGTGCTCGCTTTCGTAGTTGGCGTAGGAATCCTTCATGCTGGCGCCGTTGAGCAGCATGGTTGCGACCACCGCGTTGTCGGCATCGAACACGGTCGAGCGCATCCACATGCTCTCGGTGCGCTTGCTGCCGGAAAGCGCCACGACCTCGCGCTCGACCCAATAGGTCTCGCCGGGGAAGAGCGGCCCGCGCAGAAGACGGATCTCCTGGTCGGCGAACAGCCCGACGGCGGGGCCGCGGACCGGCAGCCGGTCCTCGCGCGCGCGGTACTGGAACAGCACGCTCAGCATTTCCATCGGGATGATGGCGCGGCCCCAGGGATTGTGCTCCAGCGAATAATAATCCGACGGCTCGGTGATCACCCTGAGCTTGTCGGCAAGCGAAAACGGATAGAGATCGCCCATGTTCTGGTCGAAATCCATCTTGATCGCCTGCCGCGGCGTCTTCATGCCGACCTTGATGTCGGCGAGGATGACGGGATCGGTCAGCGGCTTCAATTCGCCGAGCCGGCGGCTGAGCGCCGTCTCGTTGCCGTCGCCATCGATCGAGGCGGTGCCGCGCAGGATCTCGGTGCCGTCACGCTTGACCATCCCGATCGTGCAAACGGTCTGGCCCGGCTTCGGCTTCTCGATCTGGGCCTGCACCTCTTCGCCTTCGAACACCGGGTTGCGGTAATGCGCGGATAGGCAGCCAGTGATGAACCAGGCGCGGCCCCAGATCCGCTCGCACAGCGGCGCGAACTGGCTGAAATGGGTCGGTCCCTCGATCGTGCCGCCGCGAAAGCCGAGCTTCTGCGCGGTTGCATCGTCGTGAATCGAGGCGTGGGAGTCGTAGGTCTGGGCCTGCAGCATCTGCTTCGGGCTGCGCCAGGGACCCACCAGCAGATTGCCGTTCTCCACGATTTCCGTCGTGAATGCGGATTCGACTGTAATCATCCTTGGTCTCCCTTTGCGCGCCACCGTTTCAAACATGCCGAGGTTCGGCAAGGCCTTGCAGAACGGCAAGGCCTCGCTTGGGCAACATGTGATATGTGCTGCGGCCATGGAACGGGGCTGTTCATGCATAACAAAATCAGTGCATGCTGATGCATGATCATTTCGGAAGATAATCAGACCGGTCCGGACCGGCGTGGCTGACTGACGGGGAAACTGATGGCGTTGATGGAAGTTGGACTGGACGACAAGTACCGGTTGGACACGAAACGAATCTTCCTCTCCGGTACCCAGGCGCTGGTCCGATTGCCCATGTTGCAGCGCGAACGCGACCGCGCGCACGGGCTGAACACCGCCGGTTTCATCTCCGGTTACCGCGGTTCGCCGCTCGGCATGTACGACCACGCGCTGTGGCGGGCGAAATCCTTCCTGAAGGAGCATGACATCGCCTTCGTTCCGGGCCTCAACGAGGATCTGGCGGCGACCGCGGTGTGGGGCAGCCAGCAGGTGGGCATGTTCCCCGGCGCCAAGGTCGATGGCGTGTTCGGCATCTGGTACGGCAAGGGCCCCGGCGTCGACCGTTCACTCGACGCGCTCAAGCACGCCAATTCCGCCGGCACCTCGCCGAACGGCGGCGTGATCGCGCTGGCCGGCGACGACCATGGCTGCCAATCCTCCACCCTGGCGCATCAGAGCGAGCAGGTGTTCGCCTCGGCGCTGATGCCGGTGGTCAATCCGGCGACGCTGCAGGATTATCTCGACCTCGGCATCCTCGGCTTCGCGCTGTCGCGCTATTCCGGCTGCTGGGTCGGCTTCAAGGCGATCTCGGAGACGGTGGAAAGCTCGGCCTCGATCGTCAGCGATCCCGATCGCATCAAGATCATCATGCCCGACGATTTCGAGATGCCGCCGGACGGGCTCTCGATCCGCTGGCCGGATCCGCCGCTCGAAGCCGAGCGCAGGTTGCACGGGCCCAAGATGGAGGCGGTCGCGGCCTTCGCCCGCGTCAACCGCTTCGATCGCATCGTGCTGGATTCGAAGCCGGCGCGGCTCGGCATCATGGCGACCGGCAAGGCCTATCTCGATCTGCGCCAGGCGCTCGCCGATCTCGGCATCACCGATGCCGATGCGCAGGCGCTCGGGCTGCGCATCTACAAGGTGGCGCTGACCTGGCCGCTCGAAGCGCGCGGCGCGCGCGCCTTCGCCGAGGGCCTGCAGGATGTGCTGGTCGTCGAGGAGAAGCGCGGCTTCATCGAGGACCAGCTGGTCCGCATCCTCTACAACATGGACGCCTCCAAGCGTCCCTCGGTGGTCGGCAAGCGCGACGAGAGCGGCGCTCCCTTGCTGCCGAGCGAGGGCGAGCTGACGCCGACCATGGTCGCCGCCGCCGTGGTGGCGCGGCTGCGCCGGCTCGGTCACCGCAGCCCGCTGCTGGAGCAGCGTTTGGCAAAACTCGAGGCGTTCGATCGCCCCGCCGAGGGCACGGGCACCGCGAAGCTGCAGCGCACGCCGTATTTCTGCTCGGGCTGCCCACACAACTCGTCGACCAAGATCCCCGAGGGCAGCCGCGCCATGGCTGGCATCGGCTGCCACGGCATGGCGCTGTCGGTGCCGAACCGCAACACCCAGACCATCTCGCATATGGGCGCGGAGGGCGTGAGCTGGATCGGGCAGGCGCCGTTCACCAGCGAACAGCATGTGTTCCAGAACCTCGGCGACGGCACCTACACCCATTCCGGCTTGCTGGCGCTGCGCGCAGCGGCCGCGGCCGGCGTCAACATCACCTACAAGATCCTCTACAACGATGCGGTTGCGATGACCGGCGGCCAGCCGGCCGAGGGCGGCTTTACGGTGTCGCAGATCGCACACCAGGTCTGGGCGGAGGGCACCAAGCGGCTCGCGATCGTCTCCGACGATCCAGACAAATATCCCGCCAATTATTTCCCGGCCGGCGCTACCATTCATCATCGCCGCGAGCTCGATGCCGTGCAGCGCATCCTGCGCGAGATCGAGGGCCTCACCGTCCTGATCTACGACCAGACCTGCGCCGCCGAGAAGCGCCGTCGCCGCAAGCGCGGGCTGTTCCCCGATCCGGCCAAGCGCGTCTTCATCAATGAGCGCGTCTGCGAGGGTTGCGGCGACTGCTCGGTGGCGTCGAACTGCGTCTCGGTGCAGCCGCTGGAGACCGAACTCGGCCGCAAGCGCCGCATCGACCAGTCGAACTGCAACAAGGATTTCTCCTGCATCGAGGGCTTTTGCCCGAGCTTTGTGATGGTGCAGGACCCCAAGCTGCGCAAGGCGGACCGCGCTGCCGCCGAACCCAAGGCGTTGTTCGCCGACTTGCCGACGCCGCCTGTGGCCGCGTTGAGCAATCCCTACAACATCCTGATCACCGGCATCGGCGGCACCGGTGTGATCACCATCGGCGCGCTGCTCGGCATGGCCGCGCATGTCGAGGGGCTCGCCTGTTCGACGCTCGACTTCACCGGCCTGTCGCAGAAGAACGGCGCCGTGATGAGCCATGTCCGGCTCGCGCCCGCCTCCGACATGCTGACCACGGTGCGCATCGCACCGGGCAATGCCAACCTGATCCTCGGCTGCGACCTCGTCGTCGCCACCAGCGTGCCGGCGCTGAGCCGCGCCGAGCGCGGCGTCACCCGCGCCGTGGTCAACGCCGATCTCTTGCCGACCGCGAGCTTCGTGATCGATCCCGATATCGACTTCGAAGCCAGCTCGATGCGCGATGCGCTAAACGGCGCGGTGACGCCTGGCGACCTCGATATCCTCGACGCCACCGGGCTTGCCACCGCGCTGATGGGCGACAGCATCGCCACCAACGCCTTCATGCTCGGCTTTGCCTTTCAGCGCGGCGCGATCCCGCTGTCGCTGGAAGCGATCCTGAAGGCGATCGAGCTCAACGGCGCCGCCATCGAGATGAACAAGACCGCGTTCTTGTGGGGCCGGCTCGCCGCGCATGATCTGCAACGCGTGGTCAGCGCCGCACGCTTCAAGAGCGCCGGCGCCGCGCCGGCCAAGAAGACGCTTGATGAGGCGATCGCGTTCCGCGCCAAATTCCTCACCGACTATCAGGACGCGGCCTACGCCAGGCGCTATCTCGACGATGTAGCGCGCGTCCGCACCGCCGAGGCGGCGGCCGCGCCGGGCTCGCAGGACCTGACGGAGGCCTTCGCAAAGGGCCTGTTCAAGCTGATGGCCTACAAGGATGAATACGAAGTCGCGCGGCTCTATTCCGACGGCGAGTTCAGCAAGGCCTTGAGGGAACAATTCCAAGGCAATTCCGGCTTGAAGGTCTTGCTGGCGCCGCCGCTGCTGGCCCAGCGCGATCCCGTCACCGGGCGGCTGCAGAAGCGTGAATTCGGTCCGTGGATCTTCACGGCGTTCGGCATGCTCGCAAGGCTGAAGGGCCTGCGCGGCACCGCCTTCGACATCTTCGGCTATACCGCCGAGCGCAAGATGGAGCGCGCATTGCCGGTCGAGTATTCGGCGATGATCCTGCGTCACCTCGACGGCAAGAAGCCGCTCGACTTGCCGCGCCTCGTGGCGCTGGCGAAGGCTGCGGAGCTCGTGCGTGGTTATGGCCACATCAAGGAGGGCAACGTCGCCCGCTACCGCACCGAATGCGCTCGGCTGGAGCGCGCGATCAGCCAGCCGCTGGCGCAGGCGGCGGAGTAAGGCCGGGGAACTTTCCACAGCCGCCCTGGTTGACCGGCAACCCTGCCTGCAAGCGGTGGCTGGATTCGTACGCCCGAGCCCCTACATGATGGCTGTCTGTTCGAGTGATTTCAGGAGGCCGTTTGATGGTCCTGAAAAACGCTTTTGTTGCAACCGTTTGTACCGCGTGCCTGGCTTTGGGCGGCGTGGCGTTGGCTGACGAGTATCGCCCCAGCGAGTTCTTCAGCCTCGATCTTTCACGCGCAGTGTTGTCGCCGAAGCCGCTTGGCCCGCCGGCGCAGTTCGAGCCCGTTCCGGTCGAGGCGAAGACCGACCATGGCCCCGATCAGCATGCGAATGTCGAGCCGCAGGTCGAGGAGCCGAAAGTCGCGCCGAAGAAAGCCGTGCGGACCACCAGGGTGACCGCGCCGCACGAGAAGAAGCGCGCGGAAGCGCGCGTGCCCGCCCGTGCCAAGCTCGCGCGCCGCCACTCGAACCCGCTCGATGCGGAGGCCCGTGACACACGGATCCAGACCTGGCCGTGCCGCACCGGCGGCATCTGCAACTGGCATCGGTGAGGCGGCGCTCTCGCGCCTCTGCTTTCTCGAAGTGCGTCAATCCTTGACCCGTCATCCTGAGGTGCGAGCGAAGCGAGCCTCGAAGGATGGATCGGCCACGGACGGGCCGTTCATCCTTCGAGACGGCCGCTTCGCGACCTCCTCAGGATGACGGGTTTGGTGCTTGAGCGCTCGATATCCGGGGCCGCCGTCCCAGCAGCCGCCCCCGAGTCATCCCGCCGTCGCAAAACCGTCGGCGGAGAGTCAAGAAACCGTAAGGCCGGAGTCAAGGAGCGCAGGCAAAACCTTCGTTGCGATTCGACGAAGGTTATTCGATGCCGACAGCGAACTCCGCGAGGCGGCGAGGCCTCACCCGGCGCCAGCTTCTGGTGCGCTCGGCGTCGACCGCGGCGCTGGCGGGATTCGGCGCGCTGGCAAGACCGTATCTGAGCCGCGCCGCGGATCGGCCCGCGATTGCGGGCATCCAGTCCGGCGACGTGGCAAGCGATTCCGCTGTCATCTGGGCGCGCGCCGATCGCGCCGCGCGGATGCACATCGAATGCGCCGCGGTCGAAAGCTTCGCCAGCATCCTGCGCATCGTGTCCGCCGATGCGCTGCCCGAGCGCGACTTCACCGCCAAGCTGCTGCTCGACGGCCTGCCGCCGGGCCAGGACCTGTTCTATCGCGTGCGCTTCGAGGACCGCGAGGGCACATCAGGCGAAAGCCGGGTCGGCCATTTCCGAACCGCGCCGGCCGACCGGCGTCCCGTCTCGTTCGTCTGGTCCGGCGACGTCGTCGGGCAGGGCTGGGGCATCGACCCCGCGCGCGGCGGCTTGCGCAGCTACCGCACCATGCTGGACGAGCGTCCGGACTTCTTCATCCATTCCGGCGATCACATCTACGCCGATTGCACGGTGCCGTCGGAGCAGAAACTCCCAAACGGTGAGATCTGGCGCAACATCGTCACCGAGGAGAAATCCGTCGTCGCGCAGAGCCTCGATCAGTTTCGCGGCAACTACAAATACAACTGGCTCGACGAGAGTTTCCGCGCCTTCCACGCCGAGGTGCCGATGTTCGCGCAGTGGGACGACCACGAGGTGGCCGACGACTGGTCGCCACTCGGCACCACCGATGCGACCGGCTATGAGGCGGACGGCAGCTCGCGCCTGGTGGCACGGGCACGCCGCGCCTTCCACGAATTCATGCCCATGCGGCTGATGCCGGAGCGCGATGGCCGCGTCTACCGCAAGATTCCCTACGGGCCGCTGCTCGACGTCTTCATCATCGACATGCGCTCCTATCGCGATTCCAGCTGGAACAAGCATGGCGATCCGGACCACGCCTGCATCCTCGGCCAGAGCCAGCTCGCCTGGCTGAAGCGGGAGCTGGTGGCGTCGGATGCTGTCTGGAAGGTGATCGCGGCGGATCTGCCGATCGGCCTCGTCAGCCTCGATGCGGTCGCGCTCGGCGACGGGCCGCCCGCGCGGCGCGAGCACGAGATCGCCGATCTGTTGTCCTTCATGAAGCGCGCCGGGGTCCGCAACACGGTGTGGCTCACCGCCGACATGCACTACACCGCCGCGCATCACTATGATCCGAACCGCGCGGTGTTCCAGGAGTTCGAGCCGTTCTGGGAGTTCGTCTCCGGTCCGCTGCATGCCGGCACCTGGTCGCCGGGCGAGCTCGACAACACCTTTGGCCCGAAGGCGATGTACCAGAAGGGCTGCTCGGCCGAGCAGGGCGACAATCTCGCGCCGTGCTTCGGGCTGCAATTCTTCGGCCGCGTCGACATCGACGGCAAGACCGGCGTGATGACGGTGACGCTGAAGGACGTCGACAACCACGACCTCTGGTCGGTCGATATCGAGCCGCGGCCGGACGCGCGGCCCGGCCAGATCATGGCGCAGCACATCTAGCGCCGTCTCTGATCCGTCGCGACATCTTGATTGCCGGCGTCTTGCCCGAGGGCCCGGTTTGCGGGCAGACTGCGTGTCGGCAGTCCTGCCAATTTCATTCCCACGAAACGATTTGCTGGCGTGACGTCGTCGATGGCATCGGCGTCCCACGCGTCAGGAGCTATCCATGGAAAATCTGCAGACACAGGGCATCAGCCTGCCGCAGCTCGGGCTCGGCACCTTCCGCATGCAGGGCGATACCTGCCGCGCGGCGGTCGAGAGCGCGCTTGGGCTCGGCTATCGGCATATCGACACCGCCGAGATGTACGGCAATGAAGAGGCGATCGGGGCGGCGATCGCTGCCTCGAATGTCGCGCGCAGGGACCTGCACGTGACCACCAAGGTCTGGCACGAGAACCTGGCGCCGGATGCGATCAGGACAGCGTTCGACGCCAGCCTGAAGAAGCTGCGGCTCGATCACGTCGATCTCTATCTGGTGCACTGGCCGTCGCGGAGTATGAAGCTGCCTGCCGTCTTCGAGACGCTGATGAAGCTGAGGGAGGAAGGCCGCACTCGCGCGATCGGCGTCGCCAATTTCACCACCGCGCTGCTCAAGACCGTGGTCGAGGACATCAAGGCGCCGATCGCCTGCAACCAGATCGAATATCACGCGATGCTGGACCAGACGCCGGTGCGCAAATATCTCGCCGCGAAATCGATCCCGCTGGTGGCCTATTGTCCGCTCGCCCAGGGCCGCTTCGCCACCGACGAGACGCTGGCGAAAATCGGCAGCAAGCATGATGCGACCGCGGCGCAGGTGGCGCTGAAATGGCTGCTCGATCAGGATGGAGTGGCGGCTATTCCGAAAGCCTCGCGCGCCGAAAGCCAAAAGGCCAATCTCGACGCACTGAAGGTCAAGCTCGACGACGCGGACCGCAAGGCGATTGCCGCGCTGCCCAAGGACATGCGCTGCGTCAATCCGGGGTTTGCGCCGGCGTGGGATTGAGGCCGCTGGCCCTGAGGAAGCAGAAAAGAAAATGGCTCCGTGAGGAGCCATTTTCCGTTGTGTCGGTCCTTAGTAGTGATGACGCTTGATGATCACCGTCCGGTCATGGCCGTGATGCCAGCCATGATGCCAACCGCGATGCCAGCCACGGTCATGGCGCATTTCGGCGCGTGCGCCCCAGCCGCGGTCCCAGTGATGATGACCGCCATGTCTGATCACGACCGTCTCGGCGCTCGCGATCGACGGAACGGCCACCGCAAGCGCACCAACCGCCGCGAGAACAAAGCCAATCTTTTTCATCTCATCCTCCTCAAATAAGCGAAGAGAAAACCGTACGGAGGTTGAAACGTTCCGCAGGAATCAGAGGAGTTTTCTGAACGCTTGTTCAGCAACTGACTCGAACGCTGCTGCCGTCGCGTGTTGGTGCGCACAACCGATGAGCGAGCGCACGGGCGGCTTTCCCGGCCTTGCCTAACCGCTGCGTCCGACGCATCATCGCGCCATAAAAATCAATGTTCGGGGGGACGTTGCCATGAGCGAATTTTCACGCCGGGATTTTTTGAAAGTGACGGGATCGGCCGCTGCCGCAGCCATCGCGAGGCCGGCCGCTGCGGCGATGGGGCCGGACGACAAGTTCGACCTCGTGATCAAGAACGGCGATGTCATCGATCCCAGCCAGTCGCTGCGCGGCAAGCGCGACATCGGCATCCGCTGGGGCATCATCGAGGCGATCGAAGACGAGATCCCGGCTGCTCGCGCCGCCAGGACCATTGACGCGTCGGGCAAGCTCGTGATGCCGGGTCTGGTCGATCTGCACTGCCACGTCTACCCGTACGGATCGGCGATCGGCATTCCCGCCGACGAGCTGGTGCAATTCCAGGGCACCACGACGGTGGTCTCGGCGGGCGACGCCGGCGTCAACAACCTCGCGGCGCTGCGGCGCTTCATCGTCGCGCAATCGCGGGCGCGGATCTACGCCTTCGTCCACATCGCCAACAACGGCCTGTCGGCATTCCCGGTGGCCGAGCTCTACAACATCGACAACGCCCAGGTCGAAGCCTGCGCGATGGCGCTGGCCGAGAACCCCGACTTCCTGATCGGGGTCAAGGTGCGGATGTCGGAAAACGTCATCTTCAAGCACGGCCTCGAGCCGCTGAAGCGCGGCATCCAGGCCTGCGAGATGTGCGGCTGGCCGGCGCGGATGATGGTACATATCGGCGGCGTCGAGACCAGGGAGCTGATGTCCGACATCCTCGATCTGCTGCGGCCGGGCGATATCCTGACCCACGCCTATTCCGGCGCGCCGAACATGTCCGGCGCTTTCACCAATATCGTCCAGGAGGGCAAGCTGTTGCCGGCGGCGCTCGCGGCCAAGCAGCGCGGCGTGCTGTTCGACGTCGGCCATGGCGGCGGCAGCTTCGATTTCACGGTGGCCGAAGTCGCGATCCCCGCCGGCTGCGCGCCCGATACGATCTCCTCCGACATCCACGTCTTCTCGGGCAACTCGCCCGGCATTCCGTTCCTGCCGAACGTGATGAGCAAGTTCCTGGCGATGGGCTCGTCGCTGGATCAGGTGGTGGCGATGGCGACCTCGGCGCCGGCGCGGATCATCAACCGGACCCCGAAGGTCGGCACCCTGCAGCGTGGCGCGCCCGGCGACGTCGCGATCATGGATCTCGTCGAAGGCCCGGTCTCCTTCGTCGATACCCGCAACAACAAGCGCGACGGCAATCTGCTGCTAAAGCCGGTGCAGACCGTGGTCAACGGCGTGCCGTTCGGCCGGCCCTATCAGGCGCCGTTCTCGGTGAGGTAGGCGCGCAGATCCGTAGAGCATGATGAGATCAGATCGAATGGCGACCGCAAGCGCGCTGCGCTCCCTCGCCCCGTTCTTACGGGGAGAGGGTTGGGGTGAGGGGCTGCCTCCGCATATCCGGTGATAGCTGAGGTTGCGGAGGCTCCCCCTCACCCGGAACGCATCTGACGATGCGTTCCGACCTCTCCCCGCAGGGGCGAGGTGAATCGGAGTCCGCAACTCGCTTCAGCGCAAAGTCATCATGATCTAGCCGCGCTTCTCCACATTGCTGCTGCGCGCCGGCACGCCGAACTCCTTGCGGCACACCTCGGCCAGCGCGGCAACGCCCTCGCGGATCTGCTCGTGCGAGGGGCTGGCGAAGCAGAGGCGGAGCCGGCTGCCGGAATGGGCCTTGCTGGTCGACCATTCCGGTCCCGGATTGATCGAGACGCCGGCGGCAAGCGCCGCCTGATAGAGCTTCAGCGTGTCGACATTGTCGGGCAGCTTGACCCAGAGGAAGATGCCGCCCTTGGGCGCCTCGAATTCGGCCGCGGTGCCGAACTGCTCGTTCAACGCCTCCATCAGCGTATCGAGCTTGGCGCGCAGGCCCTTGGTCAGGCGCGGCACATGGGTCGAAAAATGCGGTGCGCAATATTCCGCGAGCACCATCTGCTCCAGTGCGCCGGAGCCGGCGTCGGTCTTCAGCGGCAGCATTCGCGACATGATCCCCCAGGGCGCGACGATGAAGCCGACCCGTAGCGCAGGCGCGATCGATTTGGAGAACGAGCCGATATGGATCACGCCGCCATGCTTGCTCATCGCATAGATCGCGGGCGGCCGTTCGCCGTTCCAGATCAAATCGGCATAGCAATCGTCCTCGAAGATCGGCACGCCGTATTCCCTTGACAGCTTCAACATCCCGGCGCGGCGGCTCTCGGGAAGGATCGAGCCGGTCGGGTTCTGCACTGTCGGGATGGTGTAGATGTATTTCGGCGTGATGCCGCGCCGCTTGTGATCGGCGAGTGCCGCAGCCAGCGCATCGATCCTGATGCCCTCGCCATCGAGGGGAATGCCGACCGCATTGACGCCGAGCCGTGTCAGCCGGTTCAGTGAGCCCTGATAGGTTTCCTGCTCGATCAGCACGGTATCGCCCTTGGCGAGCAAGGTGTGATTGACAAGATCGAGCGCCTGCAGCGAGCCGGAGACGATCATGATCTCGTCCGGCGTGCAGGCAATCCCGGCGTCGCGCTTCAGCTTCTCGGTCAGGAACTGGCGCAGCGGCAGATAGCCCTGCGGCCCGTGCGCGAGATTGTAGGTCGCCAGATTCCTGCCCTCGCGCTTCAACACGGCGTTGACCGCCTCCAGCAGCCCGTCGACCGGGACCTGGTCGGGATCGTTGTTGCCGCCGACGAAGCTGTATTTGGCGAGCCCGGTCCAGCGTGCGGCCGGGGCAGGCAGGCCGGCCGCGAGTAGCGGTGTAAAGTCGAACTGGGCTGAGGTGGACATGGACGTTTCGCTCCGTGTTGTTATCGTTGAGAAGGCCGCGGCAAGCGGCCTTCCATGAGGTTAGTTCTTGCCGACCGGCCGGATCGGCCGGCCCTGGCTGATGAAGGCGTAGTGCCCTGCGCCGACACTGCCGACCATCAAGGCCTCGACCGCCGGTTCCGCGATCTCGCCGGCGGCCGCCCAATCGACCACGAAATTCGCGCCGGTGCCGCCGCGGGTATCGGTCGTGGCGATCGCGACCTCGACGGTCGCAAACGGTTTTAGCGCGACCGGCGATTTAAGGTAGCTCTCCACCATCTTGCCTGATGTGTCGAAATAGGCGATCCGCTTCAGCACCAGCGGCTTCGTCTCGGAGGCGTTGTGCACGCTGAGCGTCACCGAAAAATCGGCCCTGAGCTTGCCCTGGCTCATCGACACGCTGGAATACACCGGCACGTAGAATGCACCGGAGGCGGTGAGGCCCTCCGATGGCACCGTCGTCAACGAGTTCGCGAAATTTTGTTCAATACTTGCCGAGGATTGTGCTAGCGCCTCTGACATGCGCACGGTGAGCAGGCAGAGCAAAACTGCGAGAAAAATGCCGCCTGCGCGGATGTGACACATTGCTCGGTTGATCCTCACGCCCGGCCCTCTAGGTTGCGGCAACAGGAAGTCTTTGACGCATGCATGAACTGATTCCCGATATCACGCTCTGTATCCTGTTTGCCTGGGGGATTGGGCTGCTCGCCCACTTCTCCCGGCAACCGCTGATACTGGCCTACCTTATCGCCGGCTTTTTCATTGGTCCATTCGGCATGGGCTGGGTCAAGTCCCAGGAATCGATCAGCGTCATCTCCGAGCTCGGCCTGATCTTCATGCTGTTCATGATCGGGCTGGAAATCGACCTCAAGAAGATCATCCGTGCCGGCAAGGTCATCCTGTTCGCGGGAGCCGGCGAGCTGATCGGCGGCTGCCTGATCGGCGTGGCGTTCTTTGCCGCTATCGGGCTTGCGGTCGGCGGCGGCAAGTTCGACGCGATCTATCTCTGCGTCGCCTGCTCGTTGTCGTCGACCGTGATCATCGTCAAGGTGCTCTACGAGAAGCGCGAGCTGGATACGCTGCCGGGCCGCATCACGCTCGGCGTGTTGGTGCTGCAGGACATCTTCGCGATCCTGTTCCTGGCGGTGCAGCCGAGCCTCGACAATCTGCAGATCAGCGTCGTGCTGTTGTCGATTGCCCGCGTCGCGGTGCTGGTCGCGACCGCGCTGGTGCTGAGCCGCTACGTGCTGCCGCGGCTGTTCCACCAGATCGCGCGGCGGCCCGAGCTCGTGCTGCTCGGCGCGCTCGCCTGGTGCTTCCTGATCGGCGAGATCGCCGAGCGGCTGCATCTGTCGCGCGAGATGGGCTCGCTGGTCGCCGGCGTCTCGATCTCGACCTTTCCCTATGCGCTCGACGTCACCGCCAAGGTCACGACGCTGCGGGATTTCTTCATCACGCTGTTCTTTGTCGCGCTCGGCATGACGATCCCGATTCCGGGCCTCTCGGTGATCTGGCTTGCGCTCGTCATCGCGGCCTTCACGGTGGCGAGCCGCCTGATCACGACGTTCACGCCGCTCTATCTGATGAAGCAGGGCCTGCGCGCCAGCCTGCTGCCGGCGATCAACCTGGCGCAGATCTCCGAGTTCTCGCTGGTGGTGATCCAGACCGGCGTCGCCGCCAACCACATCGGAACCGAAACCGCGAGTGCGGCCTCGTTCGCCTTCGTGGTGTTGGCGGTGCTCTCGACCTTCGCGATGGGACGCAGCGACCAGATCGTGCGCGGCCTGATTGGTCCGTTGAAGCGGATCGGGCTGCGCGACCTCGATCAGGAAGGCCAGGGCCGCGAGGCCGGGCACGAGGGCGGACATGGCGAGATCCGGCGCATCGTCATCCTCGGCTTTTTCCGCGCGGCGAGCGCGCTGATCAGCCAGATCGAGCGGCAGAACCAGTCGCTGCTCGAGCAGATCAGCGTCATCGATTTCAACCCGCTGGTGTTCCGCACGCTGTCCGACCGCGGCATGCATGTGATCTATGGCGACATCAGCAATGTCGACACCCTGGTTCATGCCGGCATCGGCAAGGCCGAGATCATCATCCTGAGCGTGCCGGATTTCCTCTTGGTCGGCGCCGACAATGAGAAGCTGGTGCGCCACGTCCGCGCCCTCAATCCGACCGCGCGGATCGTTGCCACCGCGGACCTGTTGACCGGCGTCGACGACCTCTACAGCGCCGGCGCCGACTACGTGACGGTGACCCGGCTCAGCGACGCCGGCGAGCTCTATTCCGTGATCGAGGCGGCCGACGCCGGTCTGCTCGACGACAAGCGCGCCGAACTGGACGCCCAGCTCAGCGACCGGCGCGAGGTGCTGCCGTAACGCCGGTCTCAAGGCTGTCCATCACCTCTCCCCATCGGGGAGAGGTCGATTTGCGCAGCGGGTGAGGGGGCTCGAGTCCCACGAGAGGGCTGAACCCCTCACCCGGATCGCATCGAGCGATGCGATCCGACCTCTCCCTTTGGGAGAGGTGAAATCTCCCCTCCTTGGTATCCCTGCCGGATGCATGGCGGGTTGCATAATGATACTGGCGCTGACATCGGAACCCGGCTAATCCACTGCCTGCATATAGCGAGATGTCAGGACAATGGCCGATACGATCCAGGAAGTGCTGCAAGCCTTTGCGAAGGGTGAACTCGTTGTCGTCACCGACGATGACGACCGGGAAGGCGAGGGCGATTTGATCGTCGCGGCGTCGTTCTGTACGGCGGAGAAGATGGCTTTCATCATCCGCCACACCTCCGGCATCGTCTGCGCGCCGATCACCACCGAGGATGCCCGCCGGCTGCGGCTCGACCCGATGGTGGCGCACAACGAGTCCAACCACACCACTGCCTTCACGGTCTCGATCGACTACAAGCCCGATGGTGGCACCGGCATCTCGGCCGAGGAACGCGCCTCCTGCTGCCGCGCGCTCGCCAATCCCAATGCCGGCGCCAATGATTTCGCGCGTCCCGGCCACATCTTCCCGCTGATCGCGCGCGACGGCGGCGTGCTGCTGCGCTCCGGCCACACCGAGGCGGCGGTCGATCTGTGCCGGCTCTCCGGCCTGCCGCCGGTAGGCGTCATCAGCGAGCTGATGAACGACGATGGAACCGTGATGAAGGGCGAGCAGGTCGCCAAATTTGCCGCCGCCCACAAGCTCAAGCATGTCACGATCGCGGACATGATCGCCTATCGCCAGGCGCGCGAGAAGCTGATCGAACGGGTCGCGACCTTCACCACCGAAAGCCCGATCGGCCCGCTGCAGGGCTACGCCTATCGCTCGCCGTTCGACGAGATCATGCATGCCGCCTTCGTCTATAACGGCATCGGCGACGGCCGAGACGTGCTGACGCGGCTGCACAAGCCGAACATCGTGAAAGACCTGTTCACCGGGCCGGCGCGAATGGAAGCCGTGCTGCGGCATTTCAAGGATGCCGGCCGCGGCGTGCTGGTATATCTGCGCGATGGTGCCGCCGGTGTTCCGGTCGAGCCGGTTGGCGAGCAGAAGACGGCGGAGGCCGATCGCCACAGGCAGTGGCGCGAGGTCGGCGTCGGCGCACAGATCCTGCGTGATCTCGGCGTCACCTCGATCCGGCACCTGACTTCGTCGGTGCATGACTACAAGGGATTGTCAGGTTTCGGCATCGAGATCGTGTCGAACGAGAAGCTGGAGACCTAGCACTGTCATTCCGGGGCGCGCGATAGCGCGAACCCGGAAGCTCGAGAATTCCGGGTTCGATGCTGACGCATCGCCCCGGAATGACGAAGGTCCCAATTCAATTGCGCTTCGCAGCATAGCGCTTTAATTTATCCGCCAATTTCCGATAGACGATGCGAAAGGATGTTTCATGAGCGTGCGCCCCCAGGCCAAGGACAAGCCGGCTGCCGCCAGCTTCCAGTGGGATGATCCGTTCCTGCTCGACGACCAGCTTACCGAAGACGAGCGCCTGATCCGCGACACTGCGCGGGCCTATGCGCAGGACAAGCTGCTGCCGCGGGTCACCAAGGCCTATCTGGAAGAGAAAACCGACCGCGAGATCTTCAACGAAATGGGCGAGCTCGGCCTGATCGGCGTGACGCTGCCCGAGGAATATGGCTGCGCCAATGCGAGCTACGTGGCCTATGGCCTCGTGGCGCGCGAGATCGAGCGCGTCGATAGCGGCTATCGCTCGATGAACTCGGTGCAGTCGTCGCTGGTGATGTATCCGATCTACGCCTATGGCGACGAAAACCAGCGCAAGAAATATCTGCCCAAGCTCGCGACCGGCGAATGGGTCGGCTGCTTCGGCCTGACCGAGCCGGATGCCGGTTCCGATCCCGGCGGCATGAAGACCCGCGCCGAGAAGGTCGCCGACGGCTACAAGCTCAACGGCGCCAAGATGTGGATCTCGAACGCGCCGATCGCCGACGTGTTCGTGGTGTGGGCCAAGTCGGCTGCGCACGACAACCAGATCCGCGGCTTCATTCTCGAGAAGGGCATGAAGGGCCTGTCGGCGCCGAAGGTCGGCGGCAAGCTGTCGCTGCGCGCCTCGATCACCGGCGAGATCGTGCTCGACAATGTGGTGGTGCCGGAAAGCGCGCTGCTGCCCAACGTCTCCGGCCTCAAGGGCCCGTTCGGCTGCCTCAACCGCGCCCGCTACGGCATCTCCTGGGGCGCATTGGGCGCTGCCGAGGACTGCATGCACCGCGCGCGGCAATACACGCTCGACCGCAAGCAGTTTGGCCGGCCGCTCGCCGCCACCCAGCTGGTGCAGAAGAAGCTCGCCGACATGGAGACTGAGATCGCGCTCGGCCTGCAGGCCTCGTTGCGCGTCGGCCGCCTGATGGACGAGGGCAAGATGGCCCCTGAGATGATCTCGATCGTCAAGCGCAACAATTGCGGCAAGTCGCTCGACATCGCCCGCATGGCGCGCGACATGCACGGCGGCAACGGCATCCAGATCGAGTATCACGTGATGCGTCACGCCGCGAACCTCGAGACGGTCAACACCTATGAGGGCACGCACGACGTCCATGCGCTGATCCTCGGCCGCGCAATCACCGGCATCCAGGCGTTCTCGTAAGGGCGCTTGCTCGTCATTCCGGGGCGCGCCAACCGAACTCAGGTTTACCCGAGTTCGGCAGATCTTAAATGTCTAAGTCGGCAACAGCCGACTTGGACGGCGCGAACCCGGAATCTCGTGCCGCGTTCCTTTCCCTTCTTTCGAGATTCCGGGTCTGGCCCTGCGGGCCATCCCGGAATGACGATGCAGAGAAAATCCCCATGGCCGACAACGACGACATCCCGTTCAACCGCGACTTTCCGCTGAAGCCCGGCGTGGTCGAACAGGTCCGCCCCGGCGTTCGCCGTGTCCTCTGCAACAATCCGAGCCCGTTCACCTTCACGGGCACGGTCAGCTATATCGTCGGCGAGGGGAAGGTCGCGATCATCGATCCCGGTCCCGACGACGAGGCGCATGCCAAGGCGCTGCTCGATGCGGTCAAGGGCGAGACCGTGACGCATATCCTGGTCACCCATACCCATCGCGACCATTCGCCGAACACGCCGCGGATAAAGGCCGCGACCGGCGCGCCGGTTTATGCCGAGGGACCGCACCGCGCCTCGCGGCCGCGCTTCGAGAGCGAAAAGCACAATCCGGAATCCGGCGCCGACCGCGATTTCCGGCCCGATGTGCAGGTCAAGCACGGCGACGTCATCGAGGGGGCAGGCTTTGCGCTGGAGGCGGTCGCGACCCCCGGCCACACCGCCAACCATCTGGCGTTCGCCTGGGCCGAGCGCAGCATCAATTTCGTCGGCGATCATGTGATGGGCTGGTCGACCTCGATCGTGGCGCCGCCGGACGGCTCGATGATCGATTACATGGCCTCGCTGGAGCGGCTGGAGCAGCGGCCCGAGCAGCTGTATTTCTCCGGCCATGGCCCGGAGATTCCGGAAGGCCCGCGTTACGTCCGTTTCCTGGCGCGGCATCGCCGGGCGCGCGAGGCATCGATCCTGCATCGTCTCGGCAAGGGCGAGGCCGACATCCCGACCATGGTGCGGGCGATCTATATCGGGCTCGATCCGCGGCTCGCCAATGCCGCCGGCTATTCGGTGCTGGCGCATCTGGAGGACCTGGTCGCACGCGGCGTCGTGGCGACGGACGGCGATCCCGTGATCGGCGGGACGTACCGATTGGCCTAGTTCGTCATTCCGGGACGGTGCCAAGCACCAGACCCGGAATCTCGAGATTCCGGGTTCATCGCTGCGCGATGCCCCGGAATGACGCTACCGCGTCACTTCTTCACCGCCTTCGCCGGCGGCGCCTTTGGCGCGACAGGAGCCGCCTTCTTCGCCGGCTTGGCATTGTCGTTCTCGGCCGCGCTGTTGAGGTCTTCGATCAGCTTCTTGACGCGGGCGGCGTTGCTGCCGAGATCGGTGTCGAAATAGCGCGACGCCGAGCGGATATCGACGCGGGAGTCCTCGTCGTCAGGCGTGACCCGGATCGAGACGTCCTCGCGGAAACCCATGATCGGCGTCCGCGCTACCGCCTCGATGCGGCCGATGCGGCGCGGCGGCTGCGGCGCGCGCGCGTCGATGACGAGCCATTTGCGGCGGTTCACCAGCCGCAGCGTCAGCTCATAGGCGCGGTCGACCGGGGTTTCGAGCTCGACGGTTTCGATATCGGGATAGGCCGCGCGCTGCCGCTCGGCCGAATAGAGGCCGGCATAGGCGGCAGGATTGGTGCCTTCCCCGGTGCGCAGCCGCGCCAGCGCCTCGAATTTCGGCGGGTCGATCGCGTCGGTGGTGACGTCGTAAATCCGCGGCAGCTTGCGGTACTGATAGATGAGGTAGGCCGGGTAGGCGAGGATCGCCGCGTCGATCAGCAGCGCGAGCAGGATCCGGCCCATGCCGCGGGTGCCGTTCTGCCAGATCGCGGCAAAGGCGGCCAGCCCGAGCAGGATCGACAGGCCGGCCAGGCCCAGCGCGCCGAAGAAGGTCGCCAGCGCCGGCTTGACCTCCAGGAACCCGAAGCGGACGATCAGGATCGAGACCACCACCGCGACGACGGAGAAGATGGCGAGGTTGCGCGACCAGGTGGCGAGACCGGACACGGGCTCCTGCTGGTAGGGAGCGGAAAACCTGCGCGCCATCGTCGAAAAATCTGCCGGTTGAGATGTCCTCTGGCGACCTCGGCCGCCGCGATCAGTCGTGTGAGACCACGGACCTGCGGCGAATTCAAGGGATTTGGGCTTTACCCCGAATCGTCATGGCCGCGCATAGCCGTCCGAAGGACGGCGTCGCTTGCGCTCGCCTATGACCCGGCCATCCATGTCTTGCCGCACGATGAAGTCGTGGATGCCCGGGTCAAGCCCGGGCATGACGAGCGTTTGTTTTCACGCCGCGGCGGTCGGGAACGTGTAATCCTTGAATTGGTCGCGCAGCGCCGTCTTCAGGATCTTGCCGGTCGCGGTGTGGGGAATGCCGTCGACGAAGGCGACGTCGTCGGGCATCCACCATTTGGCGATCTTGCCGTCCATGAACTTCAGGATGTCCTCGCGCGTGGCACTCTGGCCCTGCTTGAGTTGCACGATCAGCAGCGGCCGCTCATCCCATTTGGGGTGATGGACACCGATCACGGCGGCTTCCGCGACCGCCGGATGGCCGACCGCGAGGTTCTCGAGATCGATCGAGGAGATCCATTCGCCGCCGGACTTGATCACGTCCTTGGAGCGGTCGGTGATCCGCATGTAGCCGTGCTCGTCCATCGTCGAGACGTCGCCGGTGTCGAAATAGCCGGCATCGTCGAGGATGTTGCTGTCGACCCGGAAATAGGCCTTGGCGATCGCCGGGCCCGAAACCTTGAGACGGCCGAAGGTCTTGCCGTCCCACGGCAGCTCCTTGCCGGCATCGTCGGTGATCTTCATCTCGACGCCGAACGGCGGATAGCCCTGGGTCTGCAGGATGTCGAGCCGCTCCTCGCCGGTGCGCTCGGTAAACGGTGGCTTCAACGTCGCCAGCGTGCCGAGCGGGCTCATCTCGGTCATGCCCCAGGCGTGGCGCACCTGGCTGCCCATGTCGAGGAACGCCTGGATCATCGAGCGTGGCATCGCCGACCCGCCGCAGATCACCATCTGCAGATCCGGCAGCTTGACGTTGTTGGCGGCCATGTATTGCAGCAGCATCAGCCACACCGTCGGCACGCCGGCGGTGTGCGTGACCTTCTCGGTCGACAGCAACTCGTACACCGAGGCGCCGTCGAGCTTCGGGCCCGGCATCACGAGCTTGGTGCCCATCGACGGCGCGGAGAAGGCGATGCCCCAGCTGTTGGCATGGAACAAGGGGACCACCGGAAGCATTGTGTCCGACGCGGAGGTGCCGAGCGCGTCCTTCGAATTGGCCATCAGCGCGTGCAACACGTTGGAGCGGTGCGAATAAAGTACACCCTTGGGATCGCCCGTCGTGCCGGAGGTGTAGCACATCGCCGCCGCGGTGTTCTCGTCGAAGGTCTTCCACTCGAACTTGCCGTCGGATGCCGCGATCCAGTCCTCATAGGCGACCGCGTTCTTCAGCGTGGTCTGCGGCATGTGCGCCTTGTCGGTCAGCACCACGTAGCGCTCGACGCTCGGCAGCTGGCCTGCGATCTTCTCCAGCACCGGAACGAAGGTGAGGTCGGTGATGACGATGCGGTCCTGGGCGTGGTTGACGATCCAGGCGATCTGCTCCGGAAACAGGCGCGGATTGACCGTATGGCAGATCGCGCCGATCCCCATGATGCCGTACCAGACCTCGAGGTGGCGCCAGGTGTTCCAGGCTATGGTGGCGACGCGGTCGCCGAGCTTGATGCCGTCACGTTCCAGGCTCTGCGAGACCTTCAGTGCGCGGGTGTGGATCTGGGCGTAGGTGGTGCGATGAATGGGGCCTTCGACCGACCGCGTCACGACTTCCTGTGTGCCGTGATATTTGGCGGCGTGCTCAATAATCTTGTGACACAGCAAGGGCCAATCTTGCATCAAACCAAGCATACGCGAATCCCTCCTCGATCCTCACACATGATCCGCCGGCATCTTGGACGGCCGGCAGTAAAATCATGGAACTGACATGAACTTTAGCGCGGAGAAAGCAAGCCGAAAATGGCCTGTTGGCGCGTTTCGTCGCGGGGGCGCGGCAATGGTTACCGCCGCCGCCGTGCTGCTTTGCCTTGGCATGCAAGCAGGCCCCGCCGAGGCCGCCCGCCGCGCGCCCAGCTTTCCGTGGGACGATCTGTTCGGCACCCGGCCGCAAAGGCCGCATAAGGCAGCCCGCCGCTCAGCGGTGCCGCTGCCGAAGCCACGCCCGGCTGAGGCGCCGGCGGCAGCTCACGCGCCGGCGGCAACCGAGCCCGAACCTCCCGCAGCCGGGACGCAGTCTCCGGCCGCGCCTGCCGAGGCGGCCAGGCCCAGCGAGACGGCCAAGCCCGCTGATGCCGCCAAGCCGGCCGAGCCCGCCGCGCCGCAGCTTTCGGCCTGCCGGCAGGCACTGACCGAGGAGATCGCGATCGCCCCGAGCATTCCGGATATCCACGGCGCCGGGGGCTGCGGCGGCGAGGATCTGGTGCGGCTCGAGGCGATCGTGCTAGCGGACAAGCGCAAGGTCGCGGTCAAGGCCGCCGCGATCCTCCGCTGCAAGATGGCCGCTGCGGTCGCCGACTGGGTCCGCACCGATATCGCGCCGCTCGCGCAGAGCCTCGGGGGCGGGATCAGCAATCTCGACAATTTCGACTCGTTCGAGTGCCGCGGCCGCAATCGGGTCGCCGGAGCGCAGCTCTCCGAGCACGGCCGCGCCAATGCGCTCGACGTCCGCGCGCTCGGTCTCGCCAACGGCAAGTCGATCTCGCTGACCGACCGCAGCGTGCCGCGGACCTTGCGCGAGACCGTGCTGCATTCGGTCTGTGCCCGCTTCTCCACGGTGCTCGGTCCGGGCTCGGACTGGTACCACGAGGACCACATCCATCTCGACCTGATCGAGCGTCGCAACAATTACCGGATCTGCCAGTGGAACGTGGACGACCCGCTGCCGCAGGTCGCGCCGCTGTTGCCGGCCGAGCGCCCCGAAGAGGCACCGCCGCGCGAGGTCGCCGCCAAATCCGACGCGCCGAAAGCGGACACATCCAAAGCTGACCACGGCAAGTCTGGCACCGGCAAGCCGGACGCCACAAAATCAGATGATGCGGCCGCGCCCGACCGCAGCGCCGAGACCAAACCGCAGCCAACAAAAAAGCGCCGGCAAAGCCGGCGCTTTTGATCGCGATTGCGATTGGATCAGTAGGTCGTGCCGCCGCCGCCCTGCAGCGCCATCTGCGGCTTGTAGGGCGAGTCGCCGTGCTTCGGCTCCAGCACCACGACGATGGTACCGAGCTTGACGCGGTTGTAGAGGTCGATGACGTCCTCGTTGGTCATGCGGATGCAGCCCGAGGAGATCGACGCGCCGATATATTCCGGCTGGTTAGTGCCGTGGATGCGGAACAGCGTGTCCTTGCCGCCCGAATAGAGATACATCGCGCGCGAGCCCATCGGATTGTCCGGGCCCGGGGCCACGAAGGTCGGGACGCCAAGGCGCGAGATTTCGCCGGGGGTCGGGTGCCAGGCCGGCCATTCGGTCATGCTGCCGACCTTGGCGATGCCGGACCAGGCCATGGCTTCCTCGCCGACGGTGATGCCGTAGCGGATCGCCTTGCCGTCGTTCAGCACGTAATAGAGGTAATGGTTGTCGGAATCGACCACGATCGAGCCGGGGGCTTCCTTGCGGTGGTACTCGACGATGGCGCGGCGGAACGGTTCAGCGACCGGCGTCTTGACGTAGGTGGTCTTGGCCAGGAGTTCCTTGTCACGCGGCTTGAAGTTCGCGGTGTTGGTTGCCTCATAGGTTGTGGCCTGCATGCAGCCCGACAACATCAGGCCCGCGGCCAGGATCCCGAGGGTAACTTTGAGCGACGACATGATTACATTCCAATCGAAAATCCGCGCCCGAAAGCGCCACTATTACGCCCCAAACGCCACGATTCCATTAGCGGCATTATTGCCGAAACGTGCCATTATTCCCAGACTTTAGATGCCTTTCCCGCATCGCGGGACGCTGTCTGTGGCTTTTTTGCCGCAACTGTTCTGGTGCCGGGTTGGTTTTTGTGCAAACAGGCAACGGTCGACGAGTCGGCGTCACGTCGCTGCCGCCTGGCCGCCACAAGTATGGATGCCCGGTTAATACCCCGGTCATGAAGCGCCCCCCAGAATCGCGCTAAGTCGGCGGGTCCTGCCAGCCTTGTTTCGTGGAGTTCGTGATGCTGTCGGTGTTCGTTCCGTCCGAGTTTTCGCTCAAGAAGGCCACCGCGACGGACCTCGGCGCGCTGCCCGAGGGAGCGGTCTGGGTCGATCTGGTGAATCCGACCGTGGAGGAGGACCGGGCGGTCGAGAAGCTCGCGGGGATCGCGGTGCCGACCCGGGAAGACATGCAGGAGATCGAGATCTCCAGCCGCCTCTATATCGAGAACAGCGCGCGCTACATGACCGCGACGCTGATGTGCCAGTCCGACACCGACATGCCGCGCACCACGGCGGTGACCTTCATCCTCACCGGTCATCGGCTGGTGACGGTGCGCTACGACCTGCCGAAGCCGTTCGCGCTGGTCGAGAACAAGCTGGCGCGCGCCTGTTCCCCCAGCATCACCGGGGAGCAGGTGCTGATGGAACTGCTGGACGCGGTGATCGACCGTTGCGCCGACATTCTGGAGCGCTGCGGGGCCGATATCGACCAGGTGTCCCACGACATCTTCGAGCCGGAGAGCGAGCGCCACGGCCACGCCAAGCAATATTCGCAGATTCTGATCGCGATCGGCCGCAAGGGCGACCTGACCTCGAAGGTTCGCGAAAGCCTGGTCTCGATCGGCCGCCTCGTCACCTTCCTCTCCGCGGTGGTCGAGGGCGTGAAATGGTCCAAGGACATGCGCGAGCAGCTCAAGACCATGCAGCGTGACGTGGCCTCACTGACCGACCACGCCTCCTATCTCTCCAACAAGATCACCTTCGTGCTCGACGCCATGCTCGGCGTGGTCAATCTGGAACAGAACAACATCATCAAGCTGTTCTCGGTGATGGCGGTGGTCTTGATGCCGCCGACGCTGATCGCCTCGATCTACGGCATGAATTTCAAGGTGATGCCGGAACTCGAATGGGCGCACGGCTATCCGTATGCACTGGTGCTGATGCTGATCGCGGCTGTCGTGCCGTACTGGATCTTCAAGTGGAAGAAGTGGCTGTAGACCGGTTCCACGCGTCGCGTTTTGGGACGCGCTTCCTGCCTTATTTCCTCTGCTAAAATTTGAGCGTTGCGCTGAACGTTTGGGCGAAACTTGTCTGCGATAACGCCCGCCTCGAAGCCGGAGGACAGCAATGGTTGAGAAGATCATAACGCCACGGCGTAACGTCATCGACTTTGCGCGCTATCAACAGGACCGCGCAGCAGGCAAGGTGCAGGCGATCTCGCCGAGACTTTGCCGTTACTGTGGCGCTGCGTTGCTGGATGGCGAGGACGAAGACGAATGCTCCAGCGCGCTGAACGACGTCGCGCTGCGGCAGCCCGAGAAGAAGTCGCGTCGGTTCTACGCAGACTAGAGGCCGAAGCCTCGGAGGCAGAAGCCTCGTTTGCGTTGTTACGCCTGCAAGTGAAGCAATCCCAATGACGGCCGCGGCGGCGGCCGGGATCGCCTCAAAACTTCCTTCCCCGAAATACGGCTCTTCCCAAGCTCAGACGTGCTGACCACCGTTGATGTGGATCTCCGCACCGTTCACGTAAGAGCTGGTCTCCGTGCAGAGAACGTAGATGATCTTGGCGACCTCGTCCGGCGTGCCGAGGCGATGCATCGGGATCTGCTGGTCGACGATCTTCTCGGTGCCGGGCGATAGGATCGAGGTATCGATCTCGCCCGGCGCAATCGCGTTGACGCGGACGCCGACGCGGCCGAAGTCCGATGCCATCTCGCGCGTCAGCGCCGCGAGCGCGGCCTTCGACGTCGCATAGGCCGCGCCGGCAAACGGATGCACGCGCGAGCCGGCGATCGAGGTGACGTTCACCACCGCGCCCTTGGCGTGTTTCAACTCCTCGATCAGCCCGCGCGCGATCATGATCGGTGCGAAGAAGTTGACGTGGAAAACGTGGGTCCAAGTCTCGATGTCGGTGTCCATGGTGCCGAGCCGGCCGCCGCCCGCAGCCTTCGGCGAGATCGCGGCGTTGTTGACCAGCGCGTGCAGTTCATCGTTCTCGAGCCGCCTGCGGATCTCAGAGATCGCGCGAACGGTGTCGTCATGGCTGCCGAGGTCGACCTCGATGTGGTCTTCCGGCCCGGCGCCCCAGGGGCAGACCTCGGGAAACGCATGCCGCGACAGGGTGATGACGCGCCAGCCGGCGGACGAGAACCGGATCGCGGTGGCATGGCCGATGCCGCGGCTTGCGCCGGTCAGAAGCAGCGTGCGCCGCGGCGCATTGGATGGGTGGGGCATCGACGGTTTCTTTCGTTTTCGTCATGCGCGGCGGCGTGCCGGGCATCCACGCCTTCGAACGACTTGGGATGACTTGGGATCAAGACGTCGCTGGCCGGGTCATCTTACACGAAGATGCGCTTCGCGCTTTCGCCCGGCCATGACGGTCGCAGCTTTCAGGGATAGAGCCGCACCTTCGACCAGGCGCTGCCGGCGCCGTCGCGGCGGAATTCGATGCGGTCGTGCAGGCGGTACGGGCGGTCGTGCCAGAACTCGAAGCGCTGCGGCGTGATCCGCCAGCCGCTCCAGCCCGGCGGCCGCGGCACCTCGCCGATGACGTATTTCGCACCGGTCTTGGCGATCGCCTGCTCGAATGCGAAGCGGCTCTCCAGCGGCTGCGACTGCTTGCTGGCCCAGGCGCCGATCTGCGCCTGCTTCGGCCTGGTGGCGAAATAGGCGTCGGCCTCGGCATCGGTCACCGGCGTGACCGGCCCGCGGATGCGCACCTGGCGGCGCAGCGATTTCCAGTGGAAGAGTAAAGCAGCCTTGGGATTTGCGGCCAATTCGCGGCCCTTGGCGCTCGCAATGTGGCTGTAGAACACGAAGCCGTCGGCATCGAAGCCCTTCATCAGCACCATCCGCACGTCGGGCAGGCCGTCGGGATCGACGGTCGCAAGCGCCATCGCGTTCGGATCGTTCGGCTCGGACTTGATCGCCTCCGCAAACCATTCGGCGAACAGGGCGAACGGCTCCTCCGCCGCGGTGAAATCACCCGATGTTAACGGTGTCGGGTGTTTGATGGAGGTCGTGTCGGTCATGTCAGGAGTCCCGATTTGCATCCGCCCGCGTCTGAAAGCGCGTTACTAGCCCTATATAGGGCATGGGGGCGCGTTGGCCTATCGGCGATCCACCCCGCAGGCGCGGTGGTGACATTGATCCTGATCGGCGTCGGCGCAAGCGGCTGCAGCCTGTCGCGCAGCGACGCCTTCGCCAAGCTGGACGACAAGGATGTGACGGGCTCGATCAGGCCGACCCAGATCAATGCGGTGATGCCGACCGACAGCGATCTCGCCTTCGCCCGCAATGCCGCCTCCGACGTGCTGACCAAGGGCGACAAGGATTCCAGCCAGCCCTGGGAAAATCCTGAAACCGGCGCGCGCGGCTCGGTGACGCCGCTGGCCCAGGCCTATTCGGGCGAGGACGGCAAGACGTGCCGGGATTTCCTTGCCAGCTACGTCAACGGAGCCACCGAGAGCTGGCTGCAGGGCGCCGCATGCAAGGCTGGACAAGGGCGGTGGGAAATCCATAGCCTGAAGCCCTGGAGAAAATCCTGAGAATTCCGGCGAAGCCGGACTAGTTGCAAAAATGCCACTGAGCCCCCACATCAAGGTAAAGTGGGCCCGGACGGGTTCCCGGCCAGGACTGATTTTTCCCGTGAAGGAGACGTGACGGATGCGCGACCCCTATGAGGTCTTGGGGGTGCAGCGGAGCGCCAGCGCTGCGACGATCAAGAGCGCCTATCGCAAGCTCGCCAAGAAGCATCACCCTGATAACAACAAGAACGACCCGAAGGCGGCGGCCCGCTTTGCGGAGATCAACACGGCCAACGAGATCGTCGGCGACGAGGACAAGCGCAAGCAGTTCGACCGCGGCGAGATCGATGCCGAAGGCAAGCCGCGCTTCCAGGGTTTCCCTGGCGGCAGCGGTGCCGGCGGCCGTGCCGGTCCGGGCGGCTTCGAGTACAGTTTCCGCTCCGGGCCCGGCGGCGGCATGGGCGGCGGCAGCTTCGAGGACATCCTCAACAGCATGTTTGGCAATGCGGCTCGCGGAGGCGGCAGCCGCGCGGGCCGGGCCAGTCCGTTCGAGTTTGACGGCGGCGGGGTCGGCGTCGACCTCGATCTTTCGGTCGCTATGACGGTGTCGCTGGAGGAATCGGTCAGGGGCGCCGACAAGCGCGTCCGCCTGCCGACCGGCCGCGAGCTCAACGTCAAGATTCCGCCCGGGGTTGCTGCGGGTCAGCAGATCCGGCTGAAGGGGCAGGGCGAGACCGCGCAAGGCCATCCGCCCGGCGATCTCCTGATCACGATCTCGGTCGCGCCGCACCCGTTCTTCAAGGTCGACGGCAACGACCTCAGGATCGACCTGCCCATCACCCTCTACGAGGCGGTGCTGGGCGGCAAGGTCCGCGTGCCGACGCTCGGCAGCGCGGTCGAACTGTCGATCCCGAAGAACACCTCGAGCGGCCGTACCTTCCGCCTCAAGGCCAAGGGGCTGTCGAAGGCGGGCGCGACCGGCGACCTCTATGTCACGACCCGCATCATCCTTCCCGACGGGAACGATGCCGAGCTTGAGGCATTGATGCAGGCATGGCGGGATCAAAAACCCTACAATCCGCGTAGCGATCTCGGCTGACCGCCGATAACGCGCCCCAAAAGACGCGAAGACGCGAAACTGCACTACCCCGGACTCTATCGGGGTAGACGCGGGCATCGTGAGCGCGTCACAAAGGATGACGGGCCGTCCGAGGTCTGCGGCGTGCAGACCGGATGACGGAAAAGGAGTGCGGCCTCGAGAGGGGGACCAGCGCGGTACACAAAACCCCAATCGAGGCCGCGTGCGCCGATCGGCGGATCGGGCGCGGATCATCTTCGCGTGAGCATCCGGTGCGATAATGAGACGCGTCGATGACGCGAATCGAAGTTTTCGATGTCGGAATTGGGACGCTGAGTGAGGCTGGATTCACTTGCTCGAAATGACGCAATTTCGACGACCTGATCTTCCGTAAAATTACGGAAGATCACCCGCCGCTCTTCTCCATCTGATCGTAGACGGCCTGCGCGACCTGGGTCAGGCGCGTGCGATCGGTGCCGCCGCTGACGACATAGGCGACGCCTCGATCGGCCCAGAACAGCGCGCCGTCGCTGCCCTGCACGGCATAGCGCATCTGGGTCGCCTCGGTCTTCACCTTGGCGGTATAGACCGTGAACCGCTCACCCGACGTGCTCTCATACATCAGGAACGACGCCGGGCCGCTCGGTCCGGGCAGCAGGCGGCCGCCGACCAGCTTCAGCCCGGTCAGCTCCGGCGCGCGGACGTCCCAGCCGCAGCGCTTGGTCAGCCATTGCTGCAGGTGGTCGCGCTCGCTGCCGGGCACCTCGACGGGATGCCGGACCTCGACCACGTAGAGCCGATGCGCATCGAGTGCATCGACCGTGAAGCTCTGGAATGCCGACGGCGTCGCCGCCGCTCCGCGCGCGATCCAGCCGGCGCCGCCACCGGCGACGAAGGCCATGACCGTCGCCGCCACCGCGCCATAGACCCAGCGGCGCGGCTGGCGCACCAGCCGCTCGAGCTCGAGCCGTTTCGGCACCGCCTCGTCCAGCACGGTGTCGTAGCGTGCATGCAGTGTCTCGGCCATCGCACGCCATGACTGCACCCGCGCCGCGTCGTCGGGATGCGCGGCAAGCCACGCCTCGACATCGCCGCGGCGTTCGGCTGGCAGCTCGTTGTCGACGTAAGCGTGCAACTCGTCTTCGGTGACGGGAATGTTCGAGTCGGTCATATCAGTCGTCTCTGCCAAATCTTGTTCGAAAATCGTTCATGCATAACGCCGGCCATCGCGCACATTATCATTTCACCCGCCGGAGCGCCGGGCGCTGGCCCTCGATCGAGGCCCGGACATGGGCGCGTGCGCGGGCGAGGCGGGACATCACCGTGCCGATCGGCACGCCCTGGATATCGGCGACCTCGCGGTAGCTCATGCCCTCCAGCATGACGAGCAGCAGCACCGAGCGTTGTTCCTCGACCAGCGTCGACAGCGCGCGTTCGATGTCGCGTCCCTCGGCCTCGGTGCCGCTGGCGTCGGCATTGTTATCGAGCAGCGGCACGAACGCCGGCCGCCGCGCCAGCGAGCGCCGGCGGTTCTTGTTCAGATTGGTCAGGATCGTGTAGAGCCAGCTCCTGACGTCGCCGCCGAGAAACAGCCGCTCCGAGCGCAGCGCCCGCACCAGCGTGTCCTGCACCAGATCGTCGGCGATATCCGTGTCACGCGCCAGCGCGCGCGCATAGCGACGCAGCGCCGGTATCATGGCTTCGACACTTTGACGAAACGCGGTCATGCATCCCAGTCTTCGATGGTCTCGGCGATAGCCGCCTTGTCAACATAACACCCTGGCGGCGTGGCTATTCCGTCTGCGCCGATCTGCGCGCATACCGCCCAAGCTGCGGCCGATTTGGGCTTGTCGCCAGCCGAAGTGCTGGTGTACCTCCGAGCCGAAAAAATTCGAAGCGTGGAAGCCTTGAGGCGGCCGACCTCTCGCGCAGCAGGGACCAGCCGTTACGGGAATGCCGGTACCGACGATCTATTACATCCGCCACGGCGAGACCGCGTGGAACGCCGAAGGGCGGCTCCAGGGCGTGCAGGACGTCGCCCTCAATGAGCGCGGTCGCGCCCAGGCCGCGCATGCCGGGCGCATCCTCGGCGATCTCCTCGCGCGCGACCGCCGTGACAAGGCGACGCTGCCGTTCGTCGCAAGCCCGCTGATCCGGGCGCGTGCCACCATGGAGCTGGTGCGCGCCGAGCTCGGCCTGCCGCCGGGCGACTACGCGCTCGACGCGCGGCTGCGCGAGATCGGCTACGGGACGTGGGAGGGCTCGACCTTGGCGCAGGCGCAGGCTGCGGACCCCGCGCTGTATGCCCGCCGCCTGGCCGAGAAGTGGACGGTGTCGCCGTCCGGCGGCGAGAGCTATGTCGACGTGCAGGTGCGGATGACCGACTGGTACCGCTCGGTGACGTCGGACACGGTCGCGGTCGCCCATGGCGGTACGGCGCGGGCGCTGATGGTGGCGCTCGGCTTCGAGACGCCGGCCTCGGCCGCCGAACTCTATATCGAGCAGGGAGCGGTCTACGTATTCGGTGAGCAGGGGCTGCGGAAGCATAGTTAACTCGCACTGTCATTCCGGGGCACGAAGCGAACCTCAGAGGCGCAATTGCGCCCCGGGGAATCTCGAGATTCCGGGTTCGATGCTCCGCATCGCCCCGGAATGACAGCTTGGCTGTTTGACCCCGCTGCCTCTGCGCGTTACGACACGCCATGTCCTTCAATACTTTCGGTCATATGTTCCGCGTCACGACCTTCGGCGAGAGCCATGGGGTCGCGATCGGCTGCGTCGTGGACGGCTGCCCGCCGCTGATCCCCCTGACCGCGGAGGAGATCCAGCACGACCTCGACCGCCGCCGCCCCGGCCAGTCGCGCTTCACCACCCAGCGCCAGGAGCCGGATGCGGTCAAGATCCTGTCCGGCGTGATGGCGCATCCGGAAACCGGCGCGCAGGTGACGACCGGCACGCCGATCGCGCTGCTGATCGAGAACACCGACCAGCGCTCGAAGGATTATTCCGAGATCAAGGACAAGTTCCGGCCCGGCCATGCCGACTTCACCTATGAAGCGAAATACGGCCTGCGCGACTATCGCGGCGGCGGACGCTCCTCCGCGCGCGAGACCGCGACCCGCGTCGCGGCCGGTGCGATCGCGCGCAAGGTACTGCCCGAGGTGAAGGTGCGCGGCGCGCTGGTGCAGATGGGGCCGCACAAGATCGACCGCGAGAAGTGGGACTGGGACGAGATTGCGAACAACCCGTTCTTCTGTCCCGACAAGGACAAGGCGGCGTTCTTCGAAAGCTATCTCGACGGCATCAGGAAGAGCGGCTCCTCGATCGGCGCCGTCATCGAGGTCGTCGCCGAGGGCGTGCCAGCCGGCCTCGGCGCGCCGATCTACGCCAAACTCGACAGCGACCTGGCGGCGGCGATGATGAGCATCAACGCGGTCAAGGGCGTCGAGATCGGCGCCGGCTTCGGCGCCGCCGAATTGTCGGGCGAGGAGAACGCCGACGAGATGCGGACCGGCAACAACGGAACGCGTTTCCTGTCCAACCATGCCGGCGGCGTCCTCGGCGGCATCTCGACCGGGCAGCCGGTGGTGGTGCGCTTTGCGGTCAAGCCGACGTCCTCGATCCTGACCACGCGCCGGACCGTGGACCGCAAGGGCGCGGATACCGACATCCTGACCAAGGGCCGCCACGACCCCTGCGTCGGCATCCGGGCGGTACCGGTCGGCGAGGCCATGATGGCCTGCGTGCTGGCCGATCATTTTCTGCGCGACCGCGGGCAGACCGGGCGCTGATCCCTTATATAGTGGCGGTCGCCAGACCGCCCTGGGGGAATGCCATGAACGCGTCGGAGCTTCGGGACATCATCGAATGGATGATCGGCGGCGCGCGGTCGGCGCCGACCCCGCCGCAGATGATGGCGGAATGCTGCGAGCGCCTGGTGCGGGCCGGCCTGCCGCTGTGGCGCATCGGCGTCTTCGTGCGCACGCTGCATCCGGAGATCTATGGCCGCCATTTCTTCTGGAAGCCCGGCGCCGAGGTCGAAACCGGCACCGTCGATCACAACATCCTGGACTCCCCGGAATTTGCCGTCAGCCCGCTGTCGACCGTGTTCAGGCAGGGTGTTGAAGTACGCGCGCGGCTCGACGATCCCGCAAGCGCCCGGTTTCCGATCGTCGTGGACCTGCAGGCCGAAGGCGTCACCGACTACATCGCCGTGCCGCTGGTCTATACCGACGGCTTCGTCAATGCCTCGAGCTGGACCACCAGGCAGCCGGGTGGCTTCACCGAGGAGCAGCTCGATGCGATCCGGTCGATCACCGTGCCATTGGCGCGCTATATCGAGATCATCACCCTGCGCCGCACCGCCTCGCTCTTGCTCGACACCTATGTCGGCAACCGTGCCGGCGAGCGCATCATGGGCGGCCAGATCCGGCGCGGCCATGCCGATACGATGGATGCCGCGATCTGGCTGTCGGACCTGCGCGGCTTCACCGCGCTGTCGGACCGCTTGCCGGCCGAGACGGTGGTGGAAATCCTCAACCTCTACTTCGATTGCCAGGTCACCGCGATCCGCGACCATGGCGGCGAAGTGCTCAAATTCATGGGCGACGGCCTGCTCGCGGTGTTCCCGGTCGACGAATATCTCGGCGACGAGGTGCAGGTCTGCTCACGGGTGCTGGAAGCCGCGCGCGCGTCCCGCGCCGGCGTCGAGGCGCTGCAATTCGCCAATGGCGATGCCGTCGAACGCTTCCGTTTCGGCCTCGCGCTGCATCTCGGGCGCGTGCTCTACGGCAATATTGGCGGCGGCAACCGGCTCGACTTCACCTGCATCGGTCCGGCGGTCAATCTCGCCGCGCGGCTGGAGAAGATCGCCGGCCGTCTTGGCCGCACCGTGGTGGCCTCGGAGCGCTTCGCCGGCATCAGCGACGGCGGCTGGAGCGATCTCGGCGAGTTTCCTATCGCTGGATTTGCCAAGGCCGAACGGGTCTACGGCCTGTACGACGAGGCGCCGGTCGCTGCTGCGAGCTAAAGCATGATCCGGAAAAGTGCGAAGCGGTTTTCCGAAAAGCTCATGCTCAAACAAAGAGCTAACGCGCGATGACGATTCAACCTAATCTCATCGCGCCTTAGCCGCCGCGGGCGTAAGACTGCTTCAGGCCGAAGGTCAGGATCGACAGCGTGATCCACAGCCGCAGCATGGCGAAGCCGAAGATGAAGACGACGTAGACCAGGTTCTTGAGCGGCTGGCCCACCGTCGCGGTCTGCCAGAAGTGCCAGATCGCGGTGCGGACAAGCTCCTGACCGTAGCCCAGCGCGACGTTGATCGCACCGAGCACCAGCACCGCGGCGCCGAGCCACAGCGCATGCCGGCCCAGATCCTTGACGGCGGCAAACAGTGCGACACGGCCGCCATTGCCTTCCGCATTGACGATGATCAAGAGCACCAGCGCTGCGATCGCCGCACTCCAGAACCGGCCGAGATCGGAGTCCTGATCGAAGGCCATGCCGTCGAGGCCCCACATCAAATGCGGAGCAAACGACGTGAAGCCGACCGCGGCGGTGCCGACTGATGCCACGATCATCACGAGCATGATCCGCCACAGGATCGACGCCGACAGTCTGGTCTGCTCGGCCAGGGTCCATTCGCCGAGCGACGATTGGCCTCCGGCAGCCTGGATCGAGTCCCGCGCTGTCGCGAAGAAGGCGAGCAGCACGCAGATGTCGGCCAGCACCAGCGCGGGCAGCGTCAGGCCGGGCCTGCCGAAACCGACGATCCGCAGCGCCGCCGCCATGACGAGCCAGGGCAGAGCGGGCAGGGGGCGAAACGGCCCGAACGAGGTTTCTGGGCGGGTCTTCCGCAGTGAGAGCTGTTGGCGCAGTGCGACGGACATGCCGCGTTCATGCCATGCGATCCCTAAAGCACCGGTCGCCGCGATCGCTAAAATTCGCGGCAAGGCCTGTGGCAATCTGGCGCTGGCGCGCTATTCCTCGGGCTCGGTGGTGAACAGCAGCGGATAGCCCTTGGCGCGGCCGGCGTCGGTGGCGCGCGTCGCCTTGGTCTCGGCGACGTCCCTGGTGAAGACAGCGACGACGCAGACGCCGCGCTGGTGCGCCGTCAGCATCACCTTGTAGGCTTGGTCGTCGGTCATGCGGAATTCACCCTTCAGCACGGTGACGACGAATTCGCGCGGCGTGTAGTCGTCGTTGACCAGGATCACCTTGTGCAGGCGCGGCCGCTCGACCTTGGTCTTCGTCCTGGTTTTCGGCTTGACGACGGTATCTGGCATCGCACTCCCTCGCGATTGCCCCGTAAGAATACCGTCTTCAGGCGCGCCTTGGAACCGTTCGATTTGCACGGCGTCATTGCGGCAACGGCACGGCGCGCGTTGCCGCATTCGAGACAAACGAAGTTTGACTTGAGTGTGGACGTCTAACCTGAATGTGAAGGACAGCTGATATCTGCGCTTTTCGCCGCCTGAATTGCGTGTCACCATGACACTCATACGACGGGAGGGCCGCAATGCGCTGGTATGTCTCGATCGGAGCGGTGCTTGTCGCGGGCATGTTGGCCTGCGGCGATGTGGCCGGTGTTGCCGCGCCCGGCCCGGGAACCCAACCCGGCCATCGCCTGGCTGAAAAGGAATCCACACCGAGCGTCGACATCGAGTTGATCATCGCGGTCGACGTTTCCTATTCGATGGACATGGACGAGCTCGCGATCCAGCGCGAGGGCTATGCGCAGGCGATCGTCTCCAAGGATTTCCTGCAGGCGCTGAAGGCCGGTCCGAACGGCAAGATCTCGATCACCTATTTCGAATGGGCCGCCTCCAACGATCAGAAGATCATCATCCCCTGGCGGGTGATCGACGGCCCTGAATCCGCCGATGCGGTCGCCGCCGAGATCATGAAGACGCCGGTGCGCCGCGCCTCGCGCACCTCGATCTCCGGCGCGATCTATTTCGCGATCCCGATGTTCGACGAGAATCCGCATCGCGGGCTGCGCCGCGTGATCGATATTTCCGGCGACGGGCCCAACAACAACGGCACGCCGATCACGCCCGCGCGCGATGCGGCGCTCGACAAGGGCATCGTCATCAACGGTCTGCCGATCATGGTGAAGGAACCGTCCTACTCGACGATGGATATCGAGAATCTCGACTATTACTACGAGGACTGCGTGATCGGCGGACCGGGCTCCTTCGTGGTGACGATCAAGGATCGTGAGAAGTTCAAGGAGGCGATCCGCACCAAGCTGCTGCTCGAAGTTGCCGGCCGCACCCCCGAGCGCCCCATCATGCGGACCGCCGAGAAGGAGCCGCGGGTCAATTGCCTGATCGGCGAGAAGATCTGGCAGGACCGCTGGGGGCGGTAGCGATCATGTGGACCTCGTAGGATGGGTAGAGCGCAGCGAAACCCATCAATTCATGTCTATGGCGCGAATGATGGATTTCGCTGCGCTCTACCCATCCTACGGTCTAACTCGCCTTACAGATCTTCTGGAGCTCAGTCTGTATCGCGCGCAGCATCTGCAACGCGGCGGCATGCTCGGTCGCACCGATCTGCCGCCAGACCTCTGCGGCGCGGCCAGCAAGGCCGCGAACCGTCACCGGAAAATTCGCGGCCTGCGCCAGTGCGCTCTTTTCGTTGATCAGATATTGCCCGTTCAGCGCAAACAGCACCTGTGCGAGGCAGGCCAGCGCGCGATAGGCGCAGCCGGCGACATGCGTGCCGTCGCCGCGCGGCAGAGCAAGCTCTGCATTCTCGATGCTGAACAGGACTTCCCATTGAAAGCGCCGGATCAGCGCATCGCGCAGGGCCGGCGGGTAGGGCACAGTCCTCGCCTTCAGCGCCGCGACGAGGCCGTCGGGATCGTGCAGCTGATGGCACAGCGCGACCTCGCCCATCCAGATCGCCGAGCAGAAGCCGTGCGGATGGCCCGGCTGGTAGTGCATGCTGATCTCGCCGTTCCGGCAAGCATCGATGACAGCAGAGACCTGATCGGTGCTGCGGTAGAGCAGGTCGACCTTGCGGCCGCCGATCGTGAGCCAGGCACCGCCGACGATCCACGGTCCCCATTCGCCGACCGGCGTGACATGCGCAGCGGCGGGGTCGTCGACCAGACCCGTTACAGCTTCGCGCAGCCGATCGATATCCGGCGCGGCGCCATCCCGATAGTAGAGGCCGATATCGGTGTCGGAGGTGTCATGCGCCGTGCCGCGCGCCCGCGAGCCGCCGAGTACGATGGCGGCGACGCCCGATACGGCGGCGATAACGGGGATGATGCGTGCGAGCAGCGGATCGTCGGACATGGAGCGCAGACTATAGCGAGACTGCCCGCGCTCAGCGATAGCAGCTCCGTCCTGTCAGCGCGCGAACCGCGCCACCAGCTCGACATGCGCCGTGTGGCGGAACTGATCGACCGGTGTGACGGCTGCGATCTTGTAGCCGCCGTCGATCAGGATTTTCGCGTCGCGCGCAAACGTCGCGGCGTTGCAGGACACCGCGACGATCACCGGCACCTTGCTCGCCGCCAGCTGGGTGACCTGCGCCTGCGCGCCCTGGCGGGGCGGGTCGAACACGACGGCGTCATAGTCGCGCAACTCCTGCGGCATCAGGGGACGGCGGAACAGGTCGCGCGCCTCGGCCTTGAGTGGCTTCAGCCCCGGCGTCGATTGCGCGGCCTTCTGCAGCGCGGTGATCGCACCCGTGTCGCTGTCGAAGGCGGCGATCCGCGCCTTCTCCGCGAGGCGCAGCGCAAACGGACCGACGCCGCAAAACAGGTCGGCGATATGCTTGGCGCGTCCGCAATGCTCGCGAACCAGCGCGGCCAGCGTCTCCTCGCCCTTGACGGTCGCCTGCAGGAACGAGCCGGGCGGCAGCACGACCTTCGCCTTTCCGATCGCAATCTCGGGAGAGGCACGCTGCAGCACCAGCTCGCCGTGGCGTGTCAGCCGCGCCAGCCGGTGCTTCTCCGCAACGCGCGACAAAGTGGTGATCAGGCTGGTCGGCAGCGCGCCGGAACCGCGCACGTCGATGTCGAGTCCGTTGACGGTTGCGGTGACCTGGATGTCGAGCGGCTTGCCGATCGCGATCAGCGGCTCGGCGGTGGCCCAGGCCGCCTCGATCGCGCCGTCGAGCGCAGGATCGAGGATCGGGCAGCGATCGACCGGGATGATGTCGTGCGAACCTGCCGCGGCGTAGCCGACCTTGAGGACGTCATGGGTGCCCATGCGCCCGTGCAGCGTGATGCGGCGACGGCCCGCGCCATGGGCATCGATCAGCGCTGCGACGTCCGCCGCAATCTTCGCCTGCGCCAGCGTCTCGACCACGATGTTGCGCTTCCAGGCGTGGTAGGGCGCATCGTTCCAGTGCTGGATCGCGCAGCCGCCGCAGACGCCGAAATGCGGACAGAACGGCGCGATGCGCTCGGGGCTTTCCTGCGCGATCCGCAGCAGCCGCCGCCGGTCGGGATGATTGCCCGGGACGTCGTCGACCTCGACCGTTTCGCCGGCCAGCGCATAAGGCACAAAGATCGATTGCGATCCCTCGATCGCGACGCCGTCGCCGCGGTGGCCGACATGGTCAATGGTGAGAAGCTCAGCCACGGCGCGCGCCGAGGAAGAATTCGATATTGCCGTCGCCGCCCGGGATCGAGGACGGGAACACCTGGATGTCGGTGCAGCCCAGCGAGGCGGCAAAGGCGGCGATGTCGTCGCAGATCTCCTGGTGCACCATCGCGTTGCGGATCACGCCGCGCTTGGAGTGTTTGCGCGCCGCCTCGAATTGCGGCTTGATCAGCGCCAAGAGATGCATCGGGGCGGCCGCCAGCGACAGCGCAACCGGCAGCACCAGCTTCAGCGAGATGAAGCTGACGTCGATCACCACGATGTCGGGCCGCGCCGGCAGGCGCTTGCCCTCGAAACTCCTGATGTCGGTCGCCTCCATGGAGACGATTTTCGGATGCCCCTGCAGCGAGGGATGCAGCTGGCCGTGGCCGACATCGATGGCGAACACGAGGCTCGCGCCATTGGCGAGCAGCACTTCGGTGAAGCCGCCGGTCGAGGCGCCGACATCGAGGCACACATGGCCCTCGACGTCGATCGGATAGTGCTCGAGCGCGCCGGCGAGCTTGACGCCGCCGCGCGAGACATAGGGATGCGCCGGCTCGGCCGAGAGGGCCGCGCCCGGTGCGACGATCTCGGACGCCTTCGCGATCTGCCTGCCGTCGGCGGTGACGAGGCCGGCGTCGATGGCGGCGCGCGCTCGCGCCCGGCTTTCGAACAGGCCGCGTTCCACCAGCAGCACGTCGATGCGTTTGCCGGCGGATGCGTCGTTGTCGTTGTCGCCCGCTCTGGTCACTTCGCCGCCTGCCGGCGCTGCGCGGCAGCGAGCCGCACGCAGGCCTCGAAGGAGGTGAGGTCGTGCCATAGGTCGGCCGACGGCTCGCGCGGGGTCACCAGCGGGCTGCCGTGCAGGTCGAGCGCGTGCATCATCATCAGATTGTCCGGCAATCCAAACTCTTCCACCGTCAGCCCCTCCGCATCGATCAGGCGTCCGTCGGATGCCGGCACGACCTGGCTGAGCCGCGCCACGCGATTGGCGTAGGACGTGGGATCGTTGGAATAGGCGAGGCACAGTTTGCCGCGTCCCGCCATGTAGCCGAGTTCGTAAACCGTGCCTGCGTCGGCACTGGGGCCGCGAAACGGCGTCAAGTTGGCGATGATGGCGTCGGCAGACTCCATCATCGCCTCGTTGCTCTTGAAGATGGTGAGCGAGACGCCGGCGGCGGTGGGATCGATGCTGTTGTCGAGCGGATACAGCCCGGTCAGCCCGTGATAGGCGCAAACCTCCGCCTTGCGGCGGCCGATCTCCACGGCATCCGGCAGGAACACGTCAGGACCTGCCAGATAGATCTTCATGGACTTGCCGGGGCTGGTGCGTTTTCGAGCGACAACCTGGAGCTTCGGTTCTGATTCAATCAGAACCGAAAATGCTCCAGTGAGCGCCGCCCGTCACGATCAGGCGAGCTTGACGGTCTCGGCCTTGTAGTCCTTGCCGAGGGTTTCGAACACCTTGGCAACGATGCTCTTGGCGTCGAGACCGGCGCGGGCATACATCGCCGCCGGCGTGTCGTGGTCGAGGAACACGTCGGGCAGGATCATCGAGCGGAACTTGAGCATGCCGCTGTCGAGCATGGCGTTGTCCGACAGGAACTGCATGACATGCGAGCCAAAGCCGCCGATCGAGCCTTCCTCGATCGTGATCAGGATCTCATGGTCGCGGGCGAGCTTCATGATCATCTCTTCGTCGAGCGGCTTCATGAAGCGCGCGTCGGCGATCGTGGCGGAAAGGCCGTGCGCGGCGAGCTCGTCGGCCGCCTTCTCGCACTCGGCGAGACGGGTGCCGAACGACAGCAGCGCGACCTTCTTGCCCTCACGGATGATGCGGCCCTTGCCGACCTCGAGGGCAACGCCGACTTCCGGCATCTCGATGCCGCGGCCTTCGCCGCGCGGATAGCGCAGCGCGCTCGGACGATCGTTGATCGCAACCTGCGTCGCCACCATGTGGACCAGTTCCGCCTCGTCGGCGGCGGCCATGATCACCATGTTCGGCAGACAGCCGAGATAAGCATTGTCGAACGAACCCGCGTGCGTCGCGCCGTCGGCGCCGACCAGGCCGGCGCGGTCGATCGCGAAGCGGACCGGAAGGCTCTGGATCGCGACGTCATGGACCACCTGGTCATAGCCGCGCTGCAGGAAGGTCGAGTAGATCGCGCAGAACGGCTTGTAGCCTTCGGTGGCGAGGCCGGCGGCGAAGGTCACCGCGTGCTGCTCGGCAATGCCGACGTCGAAGGTGCGGTCCGGGAACGCCTTGTTGAAGATGTCGACGCCGGTGCCTGACGGCATCGCCGCGGTGATGGCGACGATCTTGTCGTCCTTCTCGGCTTCCTTGACGAGGCTCTGGCCGAACACGTTCTGGTAGGCCGGCGCATTCGGCTTGGCCTTGGCCTGGGTGCCGGTCGCGACGTCGAACTTGACCACGGCGTGGTACTTGTCGGCGGAGGCTTCGGCCGGGCCGTAGCCCTTGCCCTTCTGGGTCACGACGTGAACCAGGATCGGGCCGGTCTCCATGTCGCGGACGTTCTTCAGCACCGGCAGCAGATGGTCGAGATTGTGACCGTCGATCGGGCCGACATAGTAGAAGCCGAGTTCCTCGAACAGCGTGCCGCCGTCCATCATGAAGCCGCGGGAATATTCCTCGACGCGGTTGGCGCGGTTGGCGAGGATCTTCGGCAGGCGCTTGTTGATCTGCTTGGCGGCCTCGCGCAGCGAGCGGTAGGTCTTGCCGGAGTAGAGGCGCGACAGATAGGCGCTCATCGCGCCGACGGGCGGCGCGATCGACATGTCGTTGTCGTTGAGGATCACGATCAGGCGCGAGTTCATCGCGCCGGCGTTGTTCATCGCCTCATAGGCCATGCCCGCCGACATCGCGCCGTCACCGATCACGGCGATAACGTTGTTCTTGCCGCCGGAGAGATCGCGCGCCACGGCCATGCCGAGGCCGGCCGAGATCGAGGTCGAGGAGTGCGCGGCGCCGAACGGATCGTAGTCGCTTTCGGTGCGCTTGGTGAAGCCGGAGAGACCGCCGCCGGTGCGTAGCGTGCGGATGCGGTCGCGGCGTCCGGTCAGGATCTTGTGCGGGTAGGCCTGGTGGCCGACGTCCCAGATCAGGCGGTCGCGCGGGGTGTCGAAGATGTAGTGGATGGCGGTGGTCAGTTCGACCACGCCGAGGCCGGCGCCGAAATGGCCGCCGGTCACCGACACCGCGTCGATGGTTTCCTGGCGCAGCTCGTCGGCAACCTGCTGCACCTGCTCGACCTTCAGCTTGCGCAGGTCATCCGGCGTGTGAATAGTGTCAAGAAGCGGCGTCTTACTAAATGTGGTCACAGCGAATTTCCAATTTTTGCCTGTCGGAACGAACCGCCCGACGCGAGATGGGATGGCGCGCACACCGCGCAGCGAATGCCAGACACTGGGTGCCGCCCCGGCAGGCCGGTGCCTGGTTGTAAGCCTAGATTCACTCCGGATTGGACCACGTGATATGCATCACCTTGGTCGCTCTTCACCCGTCCCGGTTCAGTTTTGTCGAACCATTTGAGATGCATGCCGCCCGAAAAGTCGGGCTGCCCGCCACTCTCAAATGCCCATAGAACTGGAAGCATTACACCAAAGCCGCCGCCAAAGCCAACCCGATAGGGGCCGCAAGGTTCCTATGCGGCGCGCCGAAAAACCTAGTCTTTTCAATAGTCGGGTGGGAGCTGGGTTCCAATTTGCCTAATTTGGCGGCAGCCGGCCGGGCCGGCTCGGCCTGATTCGCAGCCGTACCCGACCCCGCGGGTAGCCCCGGAGGTTTGCGGGTGGCTGGAAATGCACAGCAACAATTGCCCGCCGTGGCGGACATCGCGCCGCACGATCGACGTGGTCGGTAGCGCTACTGCACGTCGAGCGGCTCGGTGCCGGTCGGCTGGCCCGAGGCGTCGGTGGTGATCTTGTCGACGCGGGCTTCGGCCTGACGCAGCAATTCCTCGCAGCGCCGCTTCAGCGCCTCGCCGCGCTCGTAGATCGCGACCGATTCCTCAAGCGGGACCTTGCCGTCCTCGAGCCGCTTGACGATCGATTCGAGTTCCTCGATCGCGCGTTCAAAGGAGAGCTTCTTCACGTCGGCTTGGGTATTCTCGGCCATTCTTGCGTTCCCGATTGCGTGGATCAGATCGCAACCTGATCTTGTCGTCCAAACATGACCTGTCGCAGGCCATGCTCGCCCCGGCGCAGAATCAATCGAATTTTTGCGGGCGTATTGTGGCGGGGATTTACCCGTCCATCAATGCGGTGACGTGAGATGCCACCGACTCTTTCAGGCCCTGCAGGTCGTAGCCGCCTTCCAGGACGGAGACGACGCGGCCGCCGGCGCTCTTGTCGGCGAGATCCATCAGCTTGCGCGTGACCCAGCCGAAATCCTCGCCCGTCAGGTTGATCGAGGCCAAGGGATCGCGGTGATGCGCGTCGAAGCCCGCCGAAATGACGATAAGTTCGGGGGAGAACTTCTCCAGCTGCGGCAGGATCAGGTTCTCGAAAGCGGAGCGGAACTTGGCGCCGCCGTCGCCGGGCGCCAGCGGCGCGTTGACGACAGTGTCGTGCTCGCCACGCTCGCCGGCGGCCCCAGTGCCGGGGAACAGCGGCATCTGGTGCGTCGAGCAATACATCACGGTCGGGTCGGCCCAGAAGATATCCTGCGTGCCGTTGCCGTGATGGACGTCGAAATCGATGATTGCGGCGCGCTTGATGCCGTATTTGCGCTGCGCGTGGCGGGCAGCGATCGCGGCATTGTCGAAGAAGCAGAAGCCCATCGGCGTCGATTTCTCGGCGTGGTGCCCGGGCGGGCGCACCGCGACGAACGCGTTTTGATGCTTGCCCTCCATCACCGCATCGGCGGCGGCCACCGCGCCGCCGACGCCGCGCATCACCGCTTCCCAGGTGCCCGGCGACATCGAGGTGTCGCCGTCGATATAGATCATGCCGGAGGTCGGCGCGATGTGGCGGAGTTCGCCGACATAGTGCTCACCGTGACAGAGCAGCACGGTGTCGAGGTCGCCTTCCGGCGCGGAATCGCGCACCAGCGCCTTGAAGCGATCCTCGCCGAGCACCTCGGCGACCGCCCGCAGCCGGTCGGGGCGTTCGGGATGTCCGGGAGGGGTCAGGTGGTCGAGACAGGCGGAATGCGTCAGAAGCAGTGTCATGCAGATTCCCGGCGCAATCGATGCGCGTGCGAGGACGCATGATCCGGAAAAGTGCGCAGCGGTTTTCCGACCAAGATCATGCAAGAGCAGGCCCTAATCTAGGCCGTTAGCGGCGTTCCGGAAAGGGCCGACATCATCCCAGGGCCGACATCATCCCTGTTCCCGTCCTTCCAAAGCCGGGGTGTTTTCCGCGTCATTGCCAGCGGAGCGAAGCAATCCATGCCGCCGCATGCTCGGAGACAATGGATTGGTTCGCTCCGTTCGTAATGACGTGAGGAGCTGCGTACGCCACCCCTAGACCTCGCTCAATTGATCCGCTCGATCCGCTTGTCTGCCGTCGGGCCCACCGGGCTGTTGGCCTTGAAGTAGGCATAGAGCGCATCGACGTCGTAGATGCCGAACTGCTGCGCGGTTCCTTGCTTGAACACCGTGAAGCCGTCGCCGCCCTCGGCGAGATAATTGTTCACGGTGACGCGGTAGCTCGCGGCCGGGTCGATCGGCTTGCCGTCCAGCGACATCCGTGCGGCAATGATGCGCGCGCCATCGGGCTTGCTCGCATCCCACGCATAGGAGAACCCCTTCGAGACCTGGAGGGCGCGCGGCCGCTTCGGATCGGCCCATTGCTGCTCCAGCGCGTCCTTGAGCTGCTTGCCGGTCAGCGTCATCGTCACCAGCTGGTTGCGGAACGGCTGGCTTGCAAAGATATCGGCATAGGTCACCGCGCCGTCCTCGCGCTTGACGATGTCGGTGCGCACGCCGCCGGGATTGGTGAAGGCGATTACCGCGCCGCCATTCGGCTCGGCGCTGGTTGCAAGCAGCTGTGCATCGGCGACGATGTCGCCGAGCGGGCTCTCGCCAGTTTCGGCAGGTGTACGCGACAGCGTTTCGGTGACCGAGCCTGCCGCGCGGCTCGCGATCGGCGCGGCCAGCCGGTCGTAGGATTCCAGCAGCGCGCTCTGCTCGGGATCCTTGGCCGTGCCGGCGATCCGCACGATGGTGTTGGCGGCCCTGGCGCTGATCACGTCATGGCTGTTCGGATCAAGCTGAAGGTCGATCGCGGTGACCAGGGTGCCGTATTTGTCGCCGGAGGTGACGAGCCGTCCGTCGATCTCGCAGACATAGGCCTGGTGGGTGTGGCCGGAGACCACGACGTCGACCGCGCGATCGAACTTCTTGACGATGTCGACGATCGGCCCGGAGATCCCTGGACATTCATTATAGTCGCCGGTCGGAAAGCCGCCTTCGTGGATCAGCACCACGATCGCCTCGACGCCCTTTGCCTTCAGCTCGGGGACCAGCGCATTGACGGTCTCGGCCTCGTCGCGAAAGTCGAGGCTCGCGACGCCGGCCGGCGACACCAGGTTCGGGGTGTTCTTCAGCGTCAGCCCGATGAAGGCCACTGCAATGCCGTCGAATTGCTTGATCTCGTAGGGCGGAAACACCGGCTTGCCGGTCGCCTTCTCGATCGTAGAGGCGGCGAGATAGCGGAATTTGGCTCCTGTGAACGGGTGCGGCCCCTGGCATTTGTCGATCGGATGGCAACCGCCATTCTGCATCCGCAGCAGCTCGTCCTTGCCCTCGTCGAATTCGTGATTGCCGACCGAGGAGATCGCAAGCCCCATCAGCGAGAGCGACTCGATGGTCGGCTCGTCATGAAACATCGCCGACAGGAACGGGCTCGCGCCGATCAGGTCGCCGGCCGCGACGAAGATGTTGTTCTTGTGGCCCTCGCGCAGCTGCTTGACGACGGTGGCCATCCGCTCGGCGCCGCCGGCGGACTCCATGATCTTTTTGGTCGCGTCAGCGGCGTCGGTGATGCGGATGCCGCCCGGCGGCGGCCGCAGATAGCCGTGGAAATCGTTGATCGCGAGAATGCGCAGGCTCACCGGCTCCGCGGCCTGCGCCGGACAGGGGCTTGCTGCGGCCAGTCCGAACGCGCAAAGCGCGGCGAGAGGGGAAAGGCGGGACTGTCTCATGACCTGTCCATGGAGCACGGGATCATGGCGCCGCGCCACTACAATTTTGCGACGCTTCGTTTCAATCCTTCGGGCGAGCCATGAATGCCTTGAACGCCTCGACTGCTTCCTCGGAGCGCATCCGTTCGCTGAACAGATGGTTCTCCTGCTCGATGCGGCGGGTGACGTCCTCCGGCGGCAGCCGGATCAGGCGCCGCGAGATCGCCACCGCCTCGGCCGGCAGCGCGCAGATCTCGCGCGCCACCTTGTGCGCCTCCACCTCGGCATGTCCCGGCGCCACCACGGTATTGACGAAGCCGGCGACGCGGGCGTCGTCGGCCGACATGGTGCGGCCCATCACCAGCATCGCGAAGGCACGCTGGTGGCCCATCATGCGCGGCATCAACAGGCTCGAGGCGCCTTCCGGCACCAGGCCGAAATTCGAGAACGGCGTCGAGAACAGCGCGGTCTTGCTGGCGAGCACATAGTCGCAGTGAAACAGCATGGTGGTGCCGATGCCCATCGCGACGCCGTCGACGGCGGCGATGATCGGCTTCACATTGTGGGCCAGCGAATACAGGAATTTGACGAGGTCAGAGGCCGGCGGCGTCTCACCGGTCGAGGTGCCCTGCGCGAGCAGGTCCTCGATGTCGTTGCCCGCGGTGAACACGCCGGAGCCGCCGGTGATGATCAGGCAGCGGATCTTCGGATTGTTCTGCGCCTTGTCGATCGCGTCGCTGATCGCGCGAAACATCTCCTGGGTGATCGCGTTCTTCTTCTCGGGCCTGCGCAGCCGGATCACGCGCGTGGCGGCTTCGTCGGTCACTATGACATGCGCGGTCATCGAGCGGTCCCAGGGTCGGCCGGCATCGTCGCCGGTGGAGGTCGTGCCGCCATCCTACATGATCCCGTGCAAGCCCCAAGAGCTCCGGCGTGTTCCGGGCAGCTTTTCCCCGTGGGCGAGCATGAGAACGGCGCAATGCAGATAATCGGAATCTTGCGATTCCGGGCAGGGGACGTTGGTCGTAGGCGCGGAGGCGCACGGCGATGCTGCCTTCCGCCCGCGCCACGATGGCGCCGATGCTGCCCGCCCGCCGCGCCCGTGGCGCTCGCGACGAGTTTAACTTCCCCGCGAGAAACATTCCGCTGTTCGCGGCATTCCCCCCTTTACTGACAGGCCGAACAGACCTCGACACGTCGTTGTCGTGGTTCCGCGTGCGGCTGACTTGAGGAGAGCGGCGGCATGCAGATCTCCGGACGTTTGGAACTATCGCGGCGCCATCTGTTGATTGTTGGAGCCGCCTCGCTTGCGGCGTCGTCGATCGCGACGCCTCCGCCTGCGGCCGCCCAATCTGCCCCGACCGGAGCGCCCGTGATGACGAGAGTATCCTTTGACGTGAACGGCGAAACCCACCAGCTCGAGCTCGACACCAGGACCACGCTGCTCGATGCCCTGCGCGAGCACCTGCATCTGACCGGCACCAAGAAGGGCTGCGACCACGGCCAATGCGGCGCCTGCACGGTGATTGTCGACGGCCGGCGGATCAATTCCTGCCTGACGCTCGCCGTGATGCATCAGGGCGACGAGATCACGACGATCGAGGGGCTCGGCACGCCGGACGAGCTGCATCCGCTGCAGGCGGCATTCGTCGAGCATGATGGCTATCAGTGCGGCTATTGCACGCCCGGCCAGATCTGCTCGGCGGTCGCCGTGCTTGCCGAGGTCAAGGCCGGCATCCCGAGCCATGTCACGGCGGATCTGAATGCGCCGCTGCGACTGACCAATGCCGAGCTCCGCGAGCGCATGAGCGGCAACATCTGCCGCTGTGGCGCCTATTCCAACATCGCCGTGGCGATCAGCGAGGTCGCCGGGAGGAGCGCATGAGATCATTCAGCTATGAGCGCGCCGCCTCGCCGGGCGCGGCGGCCGCAGCCGCCGCCGGGACCGCGAATGCCAAGTTCATCGCCGGCGGCACCAATCTGCTCGACCTGATGAAGCTCGAGATCGAGACGCCGGCGCATCTGATCGACGTCAACGACCTGGCGCTCGACCGCATCGAGGAGACCGCGGACGGCGGCTTGCGGATCGGCGCGCTGGTGCGCAACACCGATCTCGCCGCCGATATCCGCGTGCGGCGCGACTACGGCGTGTTGTCGCGCGCGCTGCTCGCCGGCGCTTCCGGCCAGTTGCGCAACAAGGCGACAACCGCCGGCAATCTGCTGCAGCGGACGCGCTGTCCCTATTTTTACGACACCAATCTGCCCTGCAACAAGCGCAAGCCCGGCAGCGGCTGCGCCGCGATCGGCGGCTTCAGCCGCCAGCATGCGGTGGTCGGTGTGAGCGACGCCTGCATCGCGACCCATCCGAGCGACATGGCGGTGGCGATGCGCGCGCTCGACGCCGTCGTCGAGACGGTGCGGCCCGACGGCACCACGCGCAGCATCCCGATCGCCGAGCTGCATCGTCTGCCCGGCGACAGCCCCGAGATCGAAACCAGCCTGGTGTCGGGCGAGCTGATCACCGCGGTGGTGCTGCCGAAACCGGTCGGCGGCGCGCAGGCCTATCGCAAGGTGCGCGACCGCGCCTCTTATGCCTTTGCGCTGGTCTCGGTTGCCGCGATCGTGCAGCGCGACGGCACCGGCCGCGTCGCGCTCGGCGGCGTGGCGCACAAGCCGTGGCGCGTCGAGGCGGCGGAGGCGGAATTGCCTGCTGGCGCCAAGGCCGTCACCGCGCGCCTGTTCGCCGATGCGAAGCCGACCAAGGACAATGCGTACAAGCTGCCGCTCGCCGAGCGAACGCTGGCGGCGGTGCTGCGCGAGGCCAGAGCTTGAGATCCAGGGCTTAAGAAGAGGGCCTGACATCATGCGATTTGAACATCCTGCCACCTTCAATCCGATCGACCAGCTCAAGGTGATCGGCCACCCGACCAGCCGGATCGACGGGCCGCTGAAGACCACCGGCACCGCGCCTTACGCCTATGAGCGGCACGACGTCGTGGCCAACCAGGCCTATGGCTACGTGGTCGGTTCGGCGATCGGCAAGGGGCGGATCGGTTCGATCGATCTCGAGGCGGCCAAGGCTGCGCCGGGCGTGCTCGCCATCGTCACAGCGGACAATGCCGGCAAGCTTGGCAAAGGAGAGCGCAATGCGGCGCCGCTGCTCGGCGGGCCGGAGATCGCGCATTATCACCAGGCCGTCGCCGTCGTCGTCGCCGGGACCTTCGAGCAGGCGCGGGCCGCGGCGCAACTGGTCCGGATCGACTACGTCAAGGGCGACGGCAAGTTCGATCTCGCCGCGGAGCGGGACAAGGGCGTCACGCCGCACCCATCATTCGGCGGCCCGGCCGATAGCGCCGTCGGCGATTTCGCCGCCGCCTTCGCTGGTGCGCCCGTGCAGCTCGATGCCACCTACACCACGCCCGATCAGGGCCACGCGATGATGGAGCCGCATGCTTCGATCGCGGCCTGGGACGGCGACAAGCTCACGGTTTGGACTTCCAACCAGATGATCGCCTGGGGCGCTGAGGATATGGCGAAGACGCTTGGCATCGCCAAGGAGAATGTCCGTCTGGTGTCGCCCTATATCGGCGGCGGCTTCGGCGGCAAGCTGTTCCTGCGCGCCGAGGTGCTGCTCGCCGCGCTCGGCGCCCGCGCGGCCGGCCGGCCGGTCAAGATCGCGCTGCAACGTCCGCTGATGTTCAACAACACGACACACCGTCCGGCGACGATCCAGCGCATCCGCATCGGCGCCGAGCGCGACGGCAAGATCACGGCGATCGGCCACGAAAGCTGGTCTGGCAACGTCAAGGACGGCGAGCCCGAGATGGCGGTGAGCCAGACGCGGCTGCTTTATGCCGGCGCCAGCCGGATGACGGCGACGCGGCTTGCGGCGCTCGATCTGCCGGAGGGCAATGCGATGCGCGCGCCCGGAGAAGCCTCCGGCATGATGGCGCTCGAGATCGCGATCGACGAACTCGCCGAGAAGCTCGGCATCGACCCGGTCGTGCTGCGCATCAGCAACGACACCCAGGTCGACCCCGAGCATCCGGAGCGGCACTTTTCGCAGCGGCAACTGGTGCAGTGCCTGAGCGATGGCGCGGCGCGGTTCGGTTGGGACAAGCGCAATCCGAAACCCGGCGCCGTCCGTGACGGGCGCTGGCTGGTGGGAATGGGCGTCGCCGCGGCGTTCCGCAACAATCTCGTGACCAAGTCGGCGGCACGCGTTCGTCTCGACCAGAACGGCATCGTGACCGTCGAGACCGACATGACCGACATCGGCACCGGCTCCTACACCATCATCGCGCAGACCGCGGCCGAGATGATGGGCGTGCCGCTCGAGAAGGTCGCGGTGCGGCTCGGCGATTCCGACTTCCCGGTGTCCTGCGGCTCGGGCGGGCAGTGGGGCGGCAACAATTCCACCGCCGGCGTCTATGCCGCCTGCACCAAGCTGCGCGAGGCCATTACGCAGAAGCTCGGCTTCAATTCCGAGGAGGCGGTTTTTGCCGACGGCGTGGTCCGCTCCGGCAATCGCAGCGTGCCGCTGGCGCAGGCCGCCGGCGGCGGCGACCTCGTGGCGGAGGATGCCATCGAATACGGCGATCTCGCGAAAACCTACCAGCAGTCGACCTTCGGCGCGCATTTCGTCGAGGTCGGCGTCGACGCCGACACGGCTGAAATCCGGGTGCGGCGGATGCTTGCGGTCTGCGCGGCGGGCCGCATCCTCAATCCGAAGGCGGCGCGCAGCCAAGTGATCGGCGCGATGACCATGGGTGTCGGCGCGGCGCTGATGGAAGATCTCGTCGTCGACAGGCGTCATGGCCTGTTCATCAATCACGACCTTGCTGCCTATGAGGTGCCGGTCCATGCCGACATCCCGCATCAGGAGATGATCTTCCTCGACGAGATCGATCCGATCTCATCGCCGATGAAGGCCAAGGGCGTCGCCGAACTCGGCATCTGCGGCGTCGCCGCCGCGGTCGCCAATGCGGTCCACAATGCGACCGGCGTGCGGGTGCGCGACTATCCGATCACGCTCGACAAGTTGCTGGCAGGGATGCCGGAGCCGGCGTAGCGCGGGACGCTTCACCTCGCCCCGCAAGCGGGTGAAGAACGGGGAGAGGGAGCACAGCGGAGTCGGGGGCGCTGTTCTACCTAAACGCTCTAACCGCGACCGACGAACGAGCCGATGCCCCGGCCGATCGCGGCGCCGTGCTGAAACAGCGCGCCGAGGTGATCGCCGGGCACCGACATCGCATCGAGGCCGTTCTCCGCGGCGAAGCGCTGCATCGGCGCATGCGGCCCGTCGTCCTGTCCGTTCCAAAGCAGCACCGGCACGCGCGAGGACAGCACCGCGTCCTTGGCGCCATCGACCTGTCCGAGCGCATTGAAGCAGGCGCGCACGCCGCCTTCGAGATCCGGCGTCACCCATTCGGCGAGCTCCGGCACCGTGCGGCGGGCAAAGGTGATGAAGGCACCATAGGTCAGCGGGCCGGCGTTGCCGCGCGGCAGTCCGGTGAGAAAGTCCCAGCCGCCGATCGCCAGCGACGCCAGCCGTGCCGGGAAAAACCGGGCGACACCGACCGCGACCCAGCCGCCCATCGAATGTCCCACCACGTGGGCGCGCTCGTCGCCGAGATCGTCGATCACGGCGACGATGTCGCCGGCACGCTGCGCCTGATTATAGAGCGCCGGATCGGCGGGCTTGTCGCTCAGGCCATGTCCGAGCGAATCGACGCAGACGACGCGAAAGCGATCGGCAAGCGCGTCGACCACGCCGCATTGTTTCCAGCTCGCGGCGTCGAGCAAGAGACCGTGCTGCAGCACGATCAGCGGCCCGGATCCCTCGACGGTGTAATGGATACGCTGGCCCCGGTGATTGGCGAATGGCATCGGATAGAGTTCCCCACGTTTTACCAGAGGTGAGCGTGGAGGCGCCGGGTTTCAAGACCTCGTTCCGGATCAGGAATCGCATCGCCGATGGCGGGCGGAACCATCAGCCGTCCCACACGGTGGCTTCGCTCCAGCCGAGATCCCTGAACTCGGCTGCCCGGAGCGGGGCTTCGCCGGCGGCAAAGAATTCGTCGAGCTGCGGCGGCTTCACCGTGGTCTCCGAGAGCATCGCATGGGCCTGGCCGCGATGATGAATCTGGTGCTGGAACAGATGCATCAAGAGGCGGTCGCGCCGCTCGGTCTGCACGCTCGTGTCGCGATTGATCTTCACCACATCATCGAGCCGCTCAGCCGTCAGCGCATCGCAGTGCACGATCAACCGCTGATCGATCGCGCGCTGGGCGTCTTTCAGCGCGGCGACTGACGGGTAGGGCACCTCGTTGGCCCACGCCTTCGGCCCGAGCCAGCCGCCCTCGAGCGCATCAATGTAGAAGAGATCGATGACATGAATGTGGTTGAGCGTCGCCTGCAGGCTCGGGAAGAACCCGGTCCGCGCGGCGGCGAACTCCGCCTGGCTGAGACCGGCGCAGGCCTTGAGCAGGCGGTGATTGGCCCAGGCATTATTGTACGCAAAAGCGCGAAAGGTCTGAACGAGGCCTGCTTGCATATCGGTCCTCACTGGATTGACTGTTTCAGGCAGGTGCACCGGCCGACCCGCGACAGTGATCGTGGTGCTTGCGTTGGTGACTTGATCCTCGCATAGCTAATCCATCGTGGTGCACTTCATCCGAAGGCGGGAGCAGATGCAACTGGCAAAGAACGTGATCGACGTCGGCCTTTCCTTCAACGATCTCGAACCGATGCTGCGGTTCTGGCAGCAGGAGGCCGGACTTCGCTTCGATCGTGTGCAGCCGATCCGCCGCGGGCAAAAGCAGTACCGGCACGACGCGCAAGGTTCGGTCATCAAGCTCAACCATCATGTCGAGCCGCTGCCGGATGCGGCGCCGAGCGGCTATCGCGAACTGATCATTGCGCGCGCGGGCGTCGACGCACCGCAACGCATGGCCGACCCCGACGGCAACAGCGTTTGCCTGGTTGCGCCCGGACATGACGGCATCACCCAGATCGCCGTCACGATGGCGGTGCGCGACCTTGCCGCGCATCGCAGGTTCTACGGCGACATCCTAGGCTTCACCGAGCAGTCATGGTCTGATGGTCCGGCGTTTCGCCTCGGCGACAGTCTGATCCTGCTCAGGGAAGATCGCGCCGCAACCATCGATCCGGTTCGGGGTGCGCGCGGCTGGCGCTACATCACGCTGCAGGTCGCCGACATCGACGCCGTGCATGACGAGTTGCGCGCCAAGGGCGTGCGGGAAGGCCTTGCGCCGGTGACGCTCGGCGAGGTCGCACGGATCTCCATGATCCTCGATCCCGATGGCAACTGGATCGAACTGTCCCGCCGCGCATCGATCGTTGGAAGCCTGTCCAACCGCTAGGCAGCAAATTTTCTGGCCGCCCGGTCGGCACCGATGATATGATTCTGCGAATGCATCCAATTTGATGATCGCTTTATGCAGTCGATTTTCGGGCCGCGGCGGGTTCATCGATCGATTTTGCCAGCGGCTATCGGCTCGGCTTGCCTGCTGCTGTTCGTCCCCGTCGCAAACGCCCAACCTCCCGGCAATCCAGCGGTAACGCCCTCCGCGCAGCGCGCAGAGCTGGCGCAGACAGAAACATCGCAAACAGAAACGTCTCGTCCGGATACCAACGCCGCAGTGCGCAACGCTGAGGCCGATCGGTCGGCGTCCGATCAGCAATCGTCATCCGTTCCGTCGCCGGCGCCGACAGCTTTGCGTCCAAAGCTCGATGGGCCGCAGCAGTACTGCAAGGCGTTGGAGGAGGCTGCATTGGAGAACGGCTTGCCGCCGGATTTCTTCGTCCGGCTGATCTGGCAGGAAAGCAATTTCGATCCCAACTCGGTCAGTTCGGCCGGTGCCCAGGGGATCGCCCAGTTCATGCCCGGTACTGCGCGGTGGCGCGGTCTGGCCGACCCGTTCGAGCCATTGCCTGCCTTGCAGGAATCCGCGCGCTGGCTCCGCGAGCTGCGCGCGCAGTTCGGCAATCTCGGCCTTGCGGCGGCCGCCTATAATGGTGGTCCACGGCGGGTTCAGGATTGGTTGGCGGGACGTGGAAGCCTGCCGGGCGAAACGCGCGCTTATGTCAGGATCATCACCGGCAGGTCCGCCGAGGAATGGGCGCAGGGTTCGCTTGAGGATCGGGTCCACACCGACGCGGCCATGGCCTGCGGTGACATCGTGCGCGGCATGCTCGTTCGGGCGCTTCCTGCGGGCCCAAGAGAGTCCGTGACAATCGCGCAGCAAGCTGCGTGGGGGCCCTGGGGACTTCAATTGGCCGGCGGCCCGTCGCAATCGCGCGTACTCGCCGACTACCAGCAACTTCAGAAACGATTTGCATCCGTGCTCGGCGATCGCGCACCGCTCGTTCTGAGATCGCGCATGGCCGGGCCAGGCTCGGCCACCTGGTATCTGCTCCGGGTCGCCGAGACGACCCGTGAGCGAGCTAACCAGCTGTGCGCCCGGTTGGAGGCAGTCGGCGGTCGCTGCCTGGTGTTTCGCAACTAGGTGGCACACGTTGCAGGTCGCAGCGATCGACGGCGTGGTCAGCGCTAATTGGCGACAGAGCCCTCAACTGCAAATGTGTGGTACCTCGCGTATTTCTCGCCGACGGCCCGAACCTGCACGTAGGCCGGATCGTGTCGCCAGGCCCAAAGCGCCTCCATGCTCGGATACATGTAGACGACGACGCGCTTGGGTGGATCTCCATCGACGGCAACGACCTGCGACCCGGTTGCCGCCGCGCCGGCAGCCGCAATCAACTTGCCGCCATGTGCCCTGATGATCTCCTTCGCCTTCGGGAGATATTCCCTGGCATAGCCATCGGGATCGGTGACCTCGATTTGGCCGATCAAATAGGCGGGCGGCCTGGCTTCGCCATGCAGCGCTTCGCTGCCAAGAGCGCCGATAGCGGTACAACTCAACATGACCAGAGCCATCTTGCCTCCAGAATTCATGGGAGCCTCCTCCGGTGCCGTGCCTGTGCGGCAAGCCGCAGCCTGACAGGACTCTTCACGAGGCTTCGAAATACGTCCAATACATATATTTTCTCGAACCTTATGCTCGAATGGTATAAGCGGGCATGAACCTTCAACAGGCCCTCACGTTCTTGACGGTGGCCGAGCTCGGCACGGTCTCAAAGGCCGCATTGCGGTTGCGTGTCGCGCAACCCGCCCTGTCCAGGCAAATCATCGGTCTCGAACGGGAGCTCGGCTTGCAGCTCTTCGACCGCGTCGGGCGCCGGCTTCTATTGACTGGCGAAGGCGAGCAGTTGATTGCGGGCTGCCGTCTGCTGCTCAACAGCGTCAATTCGCTGAAAGAGCAGGCTCAGCTGCTTCGCCAAGGAGATACCGGGGTCTTGAGGATCGCCGGCTCGCCGCAACACATCGAGAGCGTGCTGTCAGATTTTCTCCACCGGTACGCGGAGCGATATCCCAGGGTCGAGATCAGGATCAGGGAGGGGACGGGCAGCGAGATATTGGCGATGCTGGAACGCGGGGAAGTTCACCTCGGCCAAAATTTGCTGCACGCCGTCAGACTGAACGAGCAGCACTTCGGCAGCCTTCCGCTTGGATCCGTACAGTTACTGGCTGCTTGTCATCCGTCGATGCCGCTTGGTCCCCGTTGCACAATCGAGATCGCTGACCTCGCCGAACTTCCGTTGCTGCTGCTGGACAGCGGGTTCGGATTTCGGCGTGCTTTCGATGCCGCAAGCCGTATGGCGGGGCTGAAACCGAAGATCACGTTCGAGAGTCGCAGTCCGCACACCTTGCTGGCACTGGCCGAGGCGGGGCACGGCGTCGCGATCGTTCCCTCCCAGCTTCAGTGCTGGCGCTACGAATTAAGGATTGTTGGTCTCACGCACAGGCGCCGCGTGTTGCAGGAGCCTCTGACCATCTCATGGGACAAGCGGCGTCCGTTGCCTCGTTTCGCGACCGATTACTGTGCAATGCTGGCAGCGCATATGCGGGAGACGTTTCCGATCACGCGCCCGACGGAACCGGCAGCGGCAAAAGCAAGTGTTCAGACGCGCGCCAAGCGAGTTCCACGCAAGGCGAAAAGTTCGGGCGGTTGAATATCGCGATTTGCGTCCGCGTCACCGATCACCGAGTTGCGCGGCGGCGCAAGCCCTTACGCGAAACATGGTTCGGTTTATCGGAACGGCAGCTCGGTGAAGCTCCGCTCGCCCCCATCGACGGCGCTTCCGAGCTTGCCCTAGCGGATTAAGTGTGTATGCTTGCAGCGTTCGATTTGCCGTTGTGCCTTGTTGAATGGTCAAAGCGGCCCTTTTCCAAAGAACATCGTCGGTTGAAGGATGATGCGGAACCAGGCGCGAATTCACGTGCGTCCGCTTTGGAGAAGACAAATGCCTACAGGTACTGTGAAGTGGTTCAATGGCCAGAAGGGCTTCGGTTTCATTCAGCCCGATGATGGCACGAATGACGTGTTCGTTCACATCAGCGCTGTCGAGCGGGCCGGACTTGGCGGTCTCGCCGAGGGCCAGAAGCTGTCGTTCGAACTCAAGGTCGACAAGATGCGTGGCAAGACCAGCGCCGAAGATCTTCGGCTGGCTTGAATCGATCTGTTATTCCACGGATGTACTGGGATGACAGCCACGGCCCGCTCGATCCTCTGATGGGTTGAGCGGGTCTCGCTGCTTTTCAAAGGGCTCATTCGCTCATGGCCAAGAAGCCGGAAGAACTCTCTGCCGAGCGCCTGGCCAAGGCCCAACGCCAGCGGCTTGCCGCCGAGGCCGGTGCGCAGGCAATCGCTGAAGTCGAGCGCGATGCGATCGCCGTGCGCAAGAACATGGTGCGTCTGCGGGCTCTCCGTGAAGCGCGTGACGCCGAGGCGGCCGCCGCGCAGGCTGGCTCTGCACCCGCTGGCACGGCATCTGTGGCTGCCAAGAGAACCAAACGGGTCAAGCGCATCGTGCGTTAAGCCGCGCAATCACGCACGTCGAGTCCGTCGCTGATACGTTGCTGAAGCGGACCTGTTGTTTCGCGGCCTCGGCCGCCAGTTCAGGCCGCGAAGCCAGGCCGTGGCCCGAACTATTTGGGACGATCGGCTTCCTTCCTGTTCGCCGCCTTCAGTCTGATCCTGATGTAGTCAGTGATATCGCCGGCCGCATCACGCAGATCCTGTTCCGTCAGGCCTTGCTGTCCCGCCATCTCGATGCACCGGCGCGCCAACTCGGCAACGTCCTGCGAGGCACCCGGCGTTCCATATTGCTCGGCAGCGTGGACGCTGTTTTCAATCCAGAAATCAAGGAACTCTCTCGCTTTTGCGGTCATGACTCACCCGGACGGCTCGCGCGCCACTGTCCTCACCGGCCACATTCCCCGGTCTTCGCAGGAACAATCGAGAGCCGGGGTAAATTACCATGCCGATGACGCGCTATTATTTCGATCTTGACGGCGGCGGCCTGGCGATCGACGAAGAGGGCATGGAGATGTCCAACTTCGGTGCGGTTCAGGAGGAGGCTGCGCGCGCCTTGGCCGACGTCATTCGGGATTCCTTTCGCGGTCACAATTTCCATCAGATTGCCATCGAGGTCCGGGACGGCGACGGGCCCGTGCTTGAGGTGTCTATCGCTTGGCGCAGTTGCCGGCTGGATTCTTGAGTTTGGCTGCGCAGCGCGGCAGTTAGCACCTTGTGATACCCAGACTGAGACTGACCTGAAACAGCGGCCCTTCGTCCGTCCGGACCTCAAACGCCAGCAGCCTGTGTTTATCCAAAGGCAGGTTCTCCTTGGCTATGCTGAGCAATGACTGCATCGCTTCGTGCGCGGCAGTTTCCTCGTCGCGTAGCTCGATGCCCTGTTTGTCGGCATAGAGTTGCTCGCCGTTGCGGATATCGAAATAGAAGCGGGTTGCCATCTTCGGCTCCCTTTGGTGGCGGGAGCTGCCCAGGCTCTCAGGTGCCGGCGCTCAACAGTCGTCCGGCAGCGCCGTACTCTGCGCCTGTTGGAGCGAATTTGCTACTCGGCAACGATGGAGATTTTTGGGGAACCGCTTTTCGCGTTCGCGGTCAAGCCGCCATCGCCGTTCAGCCATGATCTCGCCGTGGCTGAACCGTCGGATATAATTCTCACGGTCTGCGATTGTGTCTTGCATAGCTGAGATGAGTGCATAACTGTACTAGATCGACTGGCCTTGAGCCTTGTAGATCGGTCCCAGGACCTTTTTCCAAAGACATCGTCGGATGAAAGCGAGGACGCGTGCTTGTAGCACCGCGGCTGAAGCTTCCGCGACGTTGTCGGTCGGCTGCCGTTCCACGGATGTACTGGAATGGCAGTGCGGCCCGCTCTGTCATTGATAGAGCGGGCTCTGGTCTTGTTCATTCAAAGTGCGTTGTACCGCGAGAGAGGTGATCCGTTGCAAGTTCTTGTCAGGGACAACAACATCGACCAGGCGCTTCGAGTTCTAAAGAAGAGGTTGCAGCGCGAGGGCGTCTTTAGAGAGATGAAGCGCCGCAGATCGTTCGAAAAGCCATCGGAAAAAAGGGCTCGAGAGAAATCCGAGGCCGTGCGGCGAGCCCGCAAGCTTGCCCGCAAGCAAGCGATACGGGATGGATTGATCGCGGCGCCTCCGCGGAAACCCAAATTCCCGGCGTCCAAACCTTCGGCGCCAAGGCAATCACCACAATCGCCACAGCAAGCAGGCAGCACACGGGAGACCTAGCCCGTACCGATCCTGCTGGAAGGATCGTGCAAGATGACGCAGCGATCTTATCGAGGCAACGGATGCCTCCAGGAACGTCTCTCCGATGAGATCTGTCGTCGGCGAGCCGTGGATCGGGATATTCGGTCGAGGCACGACGATCAACGGCGACGCGCGCAGAACTTGGCCGGCACGGCCATCAACGCAATGGCAGATCATTCCGCCAGCCAGTTCGATCAGGCCGCGCGCAAGCGTGACTTGCTCGACGGCCCGGAGGAATTTCGCGCGTTTCGCGCGGATCGCTGACGAAACGTATGATTCGGCGGTAGGCGCAAAACTCGATGCCGTCCCGGGCAAGCGAAGCGCGACCCGGGACCCATAACCACAAGTGCCGATTGGTTTGCAACGCTGGAGCCACAGCTCGTTTCAAAACGGAAGGCTGTGGTTATGGGTCCCTGCTTTCGCACTAGGACCGATCGACATTCATTGCATCCAGATCATTGCGGCAGCGAGATGGATGAAGCCGGTAAAGTTGTCAGATCGCCTGTCATAACGGGTTGCCAAGCGTCGGAAGTGTTTGAGCTGGCAAAAGCAGCGCTCGATGCGGTTGCGCTGTTTGTATGCGTCGGCGTCGTGCGGAATGATGATCCTGCGGGTGCGGTTTGACGGGATCACCGCCGTTGCGCCGATTTCCGCGATGATCGCACGCAGGGCGTTGCTGTCATAGGCCTTGTCGGCGAGCACGGCATCGCCGCTTTGGCCGTGGAGCAGTGCCGGCGCCTGGGTGATGTCATTAACTTGCCCAGCCGTGACGATGAAGCGGAGCGGACGGCCGAGCGCATCAGCCAGCATGTGGATCTTGGTGGTCAGTCCACCTCGGGAACGCCCCAGCGCCTGATCTTTGGCCCCCCTTTTCCGCTCGTCGCCTGCTGGTGGGCGCGAACGATGGTGCTGTCGATCATCAGATACTGGTTGTCGCGATCGGCGGTCAGAGCAGCGAACACGCACTCCCAGACGCCGGCATGGCACCAGCGGCTGAAGCGCTGATGCACCGTTTTCCACTTGCCGTACCGTTCCGGCAGGTCGCTCCAGTGTGCGCCCGATCGCAAAACCCACAAACATCCGTTGACGAACAGTCGATTGTCCGCAGCCGTACGTCCCGGGTCGCCAGCTTTCCCCGGCAGCAGTGGCGCAATCCTCGCCCATTGCGCCTCCGTCAGCTCATATCGTTTCGCCGCCACCATCTGCTCCGTGTCTCGAATCACGGAACTCTATGAATCAGCGATCAAACCGCTTGGGAATCCTGAATGTCGATCGGTCCTAGCGTGTCTACACGGTTTTGGGGCGCGACAGATTGACTCGGTGCAGCAAGAAGTGGCGTCTCTGGAGCATGTTGTATGATTCTCTCACTGGCGCTTTGATTCGAAGGAGCGCCAGCGATGCAGCCGGATTTGTCTTTGGGTGAGTTCGGGGACGTTCGTCTCGACAAAAGGGGGCGACGCTTCTCCGGGCTATGCTTTGCACGCGCAGCGTCTGCTTGCGCCAGATGGCCCGGGGCGATTGGGCTGCCAATATGGCGTTCTGGCGGTTTGTGAACAACCCCCAAGTCACGATCGATAAATTGATTGAGGGCTGGAGCGCGCAGACGCGGACTGCGGTCAGCGGGCGTCATGTGCTGGCGATCCAGGATACGAGCGAGGTCAAGTTCCAGACCCAGGCGGGACGGCGGCGCGGGCTGGGCAAAGTCGGCAAGGGCAATGCTCGCGGCGTGCTGTTGCATGCGATGATGGCGGTGGATGCCGACAGCGGGGTCTGTCTTGGCCTTACTGGCGGCAACGTTTGGACGCGCAAAGGCAAGGTAAAAATCCCGCATGAGCGGCGCGCCTTGGCCGACAAGGAGTCGGCGCGCTGGGTGACGGCCGCCGAGCAAGGCCGCGACGTCCTGGCAGATGCCCGCATGATCACCGTCGTCAACGACCGCGAGGGGGATTTCTTTGCTCACTGGGCGCTGACGCCAGCCGAGAATGTCCATCTTCTGTCGCGTGCCATGCACGACCATGCGCTGGTCGATGGCGACACACTTTATCAGGCGGTCGAGCGGAGCCGCTTCTGCGACAACGCGGTGATCGATCTGCCGCAGCGAATGGATCGGCGCGGCCGGCAGGCCCATCTCTCGATGCGCTTCGGAACCGTCGTGCTCAAGCGGCCGCAGAGGCCCGGCGTCACCGACTTGGCGGAGGGCATCAAACTCAGCTTCGTAGAAGTGGTCGAGTTGCATCCGCCGAGAGGTGCGGAGCCCATTCGCTGGCTGCTCCTGACCACTCATCCGGTCGCCACCGTTAAAGACGCCTGGCAGATCGTCTCCTGGTACCGCCAGCGCTGGATCATTGAGCAACTCTTTCGCTCGCTGAAGAGCCAGGGTTTGCGCATCGAGGATAGTCAGATCGAGAGCGCCGAAGGCCTGATCAAGCTCGTGGCGGTCGCCACCAGAGCGGCATGTATCGTCATTCAACTCGTTCAGGCCCGCAACAGTGGCGAAGAATTGCCGGCTGAATTTGTCTTCACCGCAGAAGAGATCGAGACGCTCAGGGCCATCAACAAAACCATGAAAGGTCGCACCGAGCTTCAGAAAAACCACCATCGCCCCAACACTCTTGCTTGGGCGGCATGGATCATCGCAAAACTCGGCGGATGGACCGGCTACGCCTCCCACCGTCCACCTGGACCAATCACCTTCCACACCGGAATGGCCCGCTTCCAAATCCTCGCAAATGGCCCGACAAACGTGTAGATGCACTAGGTGGTGTGGACTCTAAGGATTCCCTTTTAGGCGCAAATCAGATTCAAGGCTGCTTTTGGGGAGGCCGCCTTGGGTGTGATGGACCGCTTGGTATTGAGCGACGCGACATGGGAGCGGATGGCGCCGCTGATCATCGGCCGGCCTGACCAGAAGGGTTCGACCGGACGGGACAACCGGATGTTTGTGGAGGGCGTACTTTGGATCGTGCGCACTGGCTCTCCCTGGCGTGATCTTCCGGAGGTGTTTGGAGACTGGAACAGCGTGTTTCGGCGCTTCAGTCGATGGAGCATCAAGGGGGTCTGGTGGCGCATATTCGAAGCGATGTCCGGTGATCCGGACTTCGAGTATCTGATCGTCGACTCCACCATCGTCCGGGCGCACCAGCACGCCGCTGGGGCGAAAAAAGGGGGTCTGAAGATCAGGCGATCGGTCGCTCGCGCGGTGGCCTGAGCACCAAGATACATATGGCCGTTCGCGGCCTGGGATGTCCCGTACGGTTCAAGCTCACCGCAGGTCAGAAGAGCGACGTACCGCAAGCCGCCGAATTGATCGAGGGATTACCTGCCCAGGTCGTCATGGCGGATACGGCTTATGACGCCGATCACTTGCGCCAGGCGATCGCTGCCAAAGGCGCGCTCGCCGTCATCCCCAACAACCCGTCACGTGCGCTCAAATATCCGCTGGACAAGCACCTCTATGCCCAGCGTCATCTCGTCGAATGCTGCTTCTCAAAACTCAAGCAGTTCCGCCGCGTCGCAACCCGCTTCGAAAAGACCGCCCGAAATTACCTGGCCGTCGTTACTCTCGCAGCCATCGTCTTATGGATGCGATAAATGTCCACACCACCTAGTGCTTTCGCAGGGACGACAGTTGTGATGCGGCACGTCATGTGCATCAAACGAGCGAGGAGGGCCTTTGGCGAGCACAGCGCTTTGGGCCCTCTGACCTCGCAATGACGGTGGAAGGTATCTTATCCCGCCAGCACCGCATCCGCGCCGGTCACCGCCTCGGCGCTTTCGGTCACGGTCTTTTCCAGCGACGGCGCCTGCACGGCGATGTTCTCGGCGAAGAAGCGCGCCAGCGCGACATAGCGCTGCGGCTCGGCTTCGCCGTTCGCCTTGGCGGCCAGCGCTTCGCCGGCGAGCATGCAGCCGCCGAGCGTTGCGGCGAACAGCCGCAGATAGGGCGTTGCGCCGGCCAGTGCCTCGTTCGGCGCCGAGGCGAGGCGCTCGAGCAGCCATTTGCTGGTGCGCTCCAGCGCGGCGTGCGCGTCGCGCAGCTTGGCGCCCGTGGTGCCGAACGCCGGATCGTTGGAGGTCTCGACCTGCTTGATGACGGCAGCGAGCTCGTCCAGCAGCGCCCAGACCGAGGCGCCGCCATTGGCGCCGAGCTTGCGGGTGACGAGGTCGATCGACTGGATGCCGTTGGTGCCCTCGTAGATCGAGGTGATGCGGGCGTCGCGATAATGCTGCGCGGCGCCGGTCTCCTCGATGAAGCCCATGCCGCCGTGGATCTGCACGCCGAGATAGGCGACCTCGTTGCCGATGTCGGTGGAGAAGGCCTTGGCGATCGGGGTCAGCAGCGCGCCGCGGGCCGCGGCCTCGGCGCGCACCTTGGCGTCCCTGGCGCGCACCGAAACGTCGAGCGCGACCGCGGTGGCGTAGCAGATCGTGCGCGCCGCCGCCGTCATGCTGCGCATCTGCATCAGCATGCGCTTGACGTCGGGATGCACGATGATCGGATCCATCCCGTCGCCCTTGTGGCCGATCGCCTTGCCTTGCCTTCGCTCCTGCGCATAGGCCAGCGCCTGCTGATAGGCGCGGTCGGCAATGCCGACGCCTTCGAGGCCGACGCCGAGGCGGGCCTGGTTCATCATCGTGAACATGCAGCGCATGCCCTGGTTTTCCTCGCCGATCAGATAACCGATCGCGCCGCCCTTATCGCCCATCGTCATGGTGCAGGTCGGCGAGGCGTGCATGCCGAGCTTGTGCTCGACGCCGCTGGCATGGATGTCGTTGCGCTCGCCGAGCGAGCCGTCGGCATTGACCAGGAATTTCGGAACCAGGAATAGCGAGATTCCCTTGGTGCCCGAGGGGGCATCGGGCAATCGTGCAAGCACGAAATGCACGATGTTGTCGGTCATGTCGTGCTCGCCATAGGTGATGAAGATCTTGGTGCCCTTGATGCGGTAGGTGCCGTCGGGGGCGCGTTCGGCGCGGGTGCGCAGCGCGCCGACGTCGGAGCCGGCATTGGGCTCGGTGAGCTGCATCGTGCCGGTCCACTCGCCGGTGACCAGCTTCTCGAGATAGGTCTTCTTCAGCTCGGCGCTGCCATGGGCATCGAGCGCCTCGATTGCCGACAGCGTCAGCAGCGGGCAGAGGCCGAAGGCGACGTTCGACGCGCTCCAGATCTCGGTGCAGGCGGCGTTGACCGCGAGCGGCAGGCCCTGGCCGCCGAATGCTTCCGGCCCTGAGACCGCGTTCCAGCCCGCGGCGGTCCAGCGGTGGTAGGCGTCGGGCCAGCCCGGCGCGGTCGTCACCTTGCCGTTGTCGAGCTTGATGCCGTGCTCGTCGCCGACACGATTCAGCGGCGCCAGCACGTCGGAGGCGAACTTGCCGGCTTCTTCTAGCACCGCAGCGGTGATGTCGCCGTCGAAATCGCCGTAATGGCCGGCCTCCACGGCGGCAGCGAGCCCCGCACCGTGATTGAGGGACAGCAAGATATCGTTGATCGGCGCACGGTAGGTCATGGCGTTACTCCCGACGAGGCGTTTGCAAATTGTCATCCCATGAAACCGGCGCCCTCTCAACAGTCCGAACGGACATCGCACGGTCTGTTTCGGCCACCGCGGCGTCGCCTTATAAAGAGTACCGTCATCATCCTGCGGCTTTCGTGCCTTTTCGATCGCCGCCCTGTTGAAATGGCGGGACTCACCCTATAGACCGACGTGGCCTTCGATCGGCGCGTTGGGGCGTAGCCAAGCGGTAAGGCAGCGGATTTTGATTCCGCCATTCGGAGGTTCGATCCCTCCCGCCCCAGCCAGCAAGCAAGCCGTTGATTTCAAGAGAGGAATCGTTTTTTTGCCGGCCGCCCCCGCCGCCATTTCGGGCGGATTGGGCCGGCTTGGCTGGAAATCTGTGCCGCTTTCGCTTCCATGGCGGCGGGCGACAAGCCCCGAGTCGCCCGGAGATCCAGGTCAACGGGCGATCGTAATCACGACATAACGACGGATCTGACGTGGCGAATACCAAGAAGGCCCGCGCTGCTGCTGGCGCGAAGAAGAAAAGCAAGGGATCGGCGCGTTCCGGGATCTCGTCTTCCTCACCGCTTGGCATGCTGGCGCTTCATCTTCTCGAGCAATGGAAGAAATCCGGGCGGGACGGCATCGTTTTCCTTGCGGAAAGCGAGAACAGGGCAGAGCGCCTGGGCAGCGTGCTGCATTCGCTCGATCCCTCGCTCGAGGTGCTGGTGTTCCCGAGGCTGAATACCTTGCCCTTTGACGGGCTGGAGCCGTCACGAGAGATCGCCGGCCGGCGCAGTTCGGTGTTGAGGCGCCTCGCCCGGAGCAAGAAGCCGGTCTTCCTGGTGTCGACGGCCGAGGCGATCATGGAGCGGTTGCCGTTGCCCGCCAGCTCGGCGCGCCTCAGCATCAGCCTGAAGGTGGGGGCGGGCTATTCCGAGCAGGAACTCAAGGATCGTCTGGAAGCTCTGGGATACGATCTCGACGAAGAGGCGGATTATCCCGGCAGCGCTCTGTTCCACGGAATGACGTTCGAGGTATTTCCCGCGGGCGCGCTGGGGCCGTTCAGAATTGAGCATTCCGGTGGCGTGATCCGCAGAATCGCCGGTGTCGATCCAGACGAGCACGACGTCGTGTTCGACGCGGAGGAACTGCACATCGACCCGATGTCCGAACGGATCGCGTTGGGAGGCAAGCGGGCACAGCGGGCGGCGCTGCCGGATTATTGTCAGCGCGCGCGCTGGATCGCGGACGCCGGCGTTTCGGGCCACGCCGATAGCTGGCTGAGCACGATCAAGGAGGCGGCCGGCCGCAGGGAGGCGGAGCGCGAGTATCTGGGGCCCGCTGACTGGAAACGGCTGACCAAACGGATGAGCTCGCTGCCCCGAAAGGCAGCTTTCACCGCCACGCCTGATTTCTCGAAGGTCGCCTCATCGCGGAAGGCTCTTCGCGCATTTGTCGCCGACACCGAGCGCGCCGGATCGCGGCTGCTGTTTGTCGCGGCGGTCGAAGATGACCTGCGCGCGATGGAGCGAATGAGCGGGATCAAGGCGGAACGCTTCGCCGACTGGAACGAGGCGGCGAAGGGGCGGGGCGGCGAAGGCGCGCTGCTGGCCGACTTCGACACCGGCTTCATCGGCTCAGGGCGCAAGCCGCTCGTCGTCGTGACGGCGACCGACGTGCTCGGCAGCAGGGCGCATCATCCGCAGCCCATGGCGCGAGCCTGGAGCTCGGCTTTCGATCATCCCGACGTGCCGGAGCGCGGCGCGGTCGTCGTGCATCTGCAGCGCGGGCTGGCCGTGCTCGATGGCTTGCAGACCTTCGATATGGGGAAGGGATCATCGCGCGAGATGATCAGGCTGGCATTCGCGGGGGATGATGCCGTCCTCGTTCCGCCAGCCGATCTTGCGCTGATCTGGCCGTATGCCGCGGAGCTCGGCAAGCTGGCATTGGACAGGGCCGATGGCAGTACGTGGTGGACGCGGCGTGGCAAGGCGGAGCGGGAAATCCAGACTGCCGCCAAGGCGCTTGCCAAACACATCGCGCAACGGCGCCGCCGGCGCGCTCCCAAGCTGGTCGCTCCCGGTCCCGCCTATGAGCGGTTCGTCGCGCGCTTTCCGTATTTCACGACCGTCGACCAGGCGAAGGCAATTCGCGACGTCCTCGATGATCTGGCGTCCGGTCATCCGATGGATCGGGTCGTCTGCGGCGACGTCGGGTTTGGCAAGACCGAGGTGGCATTGCGCGCGGCGGCGGCCGTTGCGCTGTCGGGCAAGCAGGTCGCCGTCGTCGTGCCGACGACTGTTCTGGCAAGGCAGCACGTTGCAACCTTCCGCAAACGGTTTGCTCCGCTTGGCATCGAAGTGGGAAGCCTGTCGCGGGCGACGTCGGCTCCGGAGATGAAGGAGACCAAGGAGGGCCTGCGAAGCGGCAAGATGAAGGTCGTGGTCGGCACGCAGGCGATCGCATCGAAGGACGTGAGGTTCGCCAAGCTGAGCCTGGTCATTGTCGACGAAGAGCAGCACTTCGGCGCGGCCGAGAAGGCGAAGCTTTCAGGGCTGGCGAAGGGCGCCCATACGCTGTGGATGAGTGCCACGCCGATTCCGCGCACACTTGCGGCGGGCCTTGCGGGATTCAGGGAGCTGAGCGTGATCGCATCCCCGCCCGTTCATCGGCTTCCGGTCGCGACCAAGATCGCTCCGCTCTCGGACGCCGCCATCGCCGCAGCATTGCTGCGCGAGCAGCGACGTCACGGGCAAAGCTTTCTGATCTGTCCGCGCATCCAGGATCTGGATCCGATGCTGGCGCGCGTGCAGTCGATGGCCCCGGAGCTCCGCATCGTCTGCCTGCATGGCAAGCTACCCGTCGACGAAATCGACGATCGAATGATGAGCTTCGTCGAAGGCGAGGCGGACGTCCTCCTGGCGACCAACATCGTGGAAAGCGGTCTCGACATCCCCCGGGCGAACACCATCGTGGTCTGCTGGCCGGAAAAGTTCGGTCTGGCACAGCTCCACCAGCTCAGAGGCCGGGTGGGACGCGGCGGGACACGAGCCTTCGCATACATGCTGACCGAATCCAGTTCGGAACAATCCGGGAGGCGTTTGGCCGTTCTGGAGGAGTTCAGCAGACCGGGCGCCGGTTTTGCGATCAGCGAGCGGGATCTCGACCTCAGAGGCGCCGGGGATCTGCTTTCGGAGCGGCAATCCGGCCACGTGCAGGTTTTCGGTCCGGTGCTCTACAGCCACCTTCTGAAGCAAGCCTCGGAGAAGACCAACGACCGGTCCGCCGATATGTGGGTGCCCGATCTCAACCTTCCGCTCGCGGATCTGCTGCCCAGGAGCTATGTGCAATCGGAATCCGTGCGGCTTGAAATCTATGGCCGTGCCGCGAGGTGCCGGAGCGAAGACGATCTGGAGGATCTCGAGGAAGAGACCTCGCGCCGCTTCGGCAGGCTGCCGTCGGCGGGGCGGGACTTCTTCGCCGCGGCGAGGCTCAGGATCGATTGCAAGCGGCGAGGGATCGTGAGGCTCGATGTCGGCCCGGAGGCCGTCGCGGCGACGTTCCTTCCCGGGAGGCTGCCCAAATCCAGAGCACGTTCGCTCCAGCGCGACGGCGATCGCGTGTTCTATTCGGACAACATACACGAGCCGCCTTTCGAGCGGATCGAGGATCTCCTGGACATTTTGGACGAGTGAGGGCGACGCGGCTCCGTCGGAGACGAGCCTTGCGGGTGCGCCGCGCGCAGTAGAGATATTTCAGCGCGCCGGAGCTGCGGAGAACAAATCGACCGATTCTGCGCGCTGACATCCCAGTGACATGTAGCATCGTTACTGCACATGCGTGGCGAACCGCCCGCCGTCATTCGGCCTGCTCCGAGCCATCGGAAAGCCCTTCCAGGCGCGAGTCGACGGTATTCAGGGCGGGTTATGTTATTCAAATCGCGGCGTTTTGGGCCGAAACGTCGTGCCCGGATACCGGAATCAGCGCTGCCGAAGCCGGCTTCAGCAATCGCTTTCTCAGTAGGACTACGCGTTTTGCACACCGTTCCGCGTGGTGTTGCCCAATCTTGTGCCCGATAGCGGTAACTGAAATATTCGTATTTTGTTTCAATGGCTTGCGGAAACGCCGCAATTCAAAAGTCCGTGATATTTGTGCAACATTTGCCCGAAAACAGCCGCAACTCGCCCCAAACCGAGCGGTCTTTTGTTGCGTGATCGGGGGCCTTCTGTCTCATATGGAACTACGACGGAGGGGGGCATCCCGAGGTCGTCCCGTTCTAGGTGGTTCGCTTAAGTCCCTCGCGTTCATGCGGGTGTGTCCGAAGACGCGAAGCGACTAAGCGGGGATTTAAGGGACAAGGGAACCAACCTGAGGGTGTTTTACCCGGCGGATCCGGAACCTTCCCTGAGATAGAGCAACTTGGAGGTTTAACATGAAGATGGTTAAGAGCCTTATCCTCGGCTCGGCGGCGGCTCTCGTCGCGGTCGGCGGAGCTCAGGCGGCCGATCTTCCCGTCAAGGCCAAAGCGGTCGAGTACGTGAAGGTTTGCTCCCTGTATGGTCCCGGTTTCTACTACATCCCGGGCACCGACACTTGTATCAAGCTGGGCGGCTACCTGCGCGTCGACGTTCTGGCGAACACCAACTCGGACCACACCGGCAACACCTCGGGTGCTGGTGGTGCGAACAACCGCTTCACCAACGGCTACACCTGGCGTTCGCGTGAAGATCTGAACATCGATACGCGCACCGCGACCGAATACGGCGTGGTCCGCACCTTCTTCGATGCGACGTTCTCCTGGACGACAGACAACTATGCCGGTCTGGGCAACGGCTCGACCGTTTACTCGCCGATCGGTACGTCTGCGGCTCCGAACAATGCCGGCTCTGGTAACGTCGCCGCTGGTACGGTCGGTGTCTACTACGCATTCATTCAGTTCGCCGGCTTCACCATCGGTAAGGCGGTCTCGCAGTTCTCGGCTCCGTGGGCCAACTACCCGGGCAACAGCTACGACGGTCTCGTCGGCGGCGGCGGCACGATCACTGGTGTGAACCAGTTCACCTACACAGCGCAGTTCGGCAACGGCGTGTCGCTGTCTTTGTCGGCTCAGGACCAGACGGCTTACTATCAGGCTGGCGTGGTCAACCTCGGCGCGCCGGTCACCTTCGGCGTTCCCGGCAACACCAACGTGTTCGGTATCAGCGACTACGCCGGCACGATCGCTCCGGATCTCGTCGCGATGCTGCGCGTCGATCAGGCCTGGGGTCTGTTCCAGGCATCGTTCGCCGCGCATAACAACCACGCGGCCTACTACGGCGGCACCGAGTTGACCGGTCATCCGGACGACAAGTGGGGCTGGGCTGGTGCGTTGGCCTTGTCGATCAAGAACATCCCGACCGGACCTGGCGACACCATCAACTTGCAGGGTGTCTACACCAACGGTGCAACCCGCTACAACATCCAGGACCTCGCCGGTTCGGCTGGTGGCAACACCATCTTCGGCGGAACCAACGTTCCGGGCGCCTATCAGAGCATCGGCTTCGGCATCGCGCCGGACTCGATCTTCGTGACCGGCGGTCAGCAGCAGCTGATCACGACCTACGGCTTCCGCGGTGCCTACGTGCACAACTGGAACCCGAACTGGAACACCAGCATCTACGGTGCCTGGGCCCAGGTTAACTACAACAGCACGGCCAAGGGCTACATCTGCGGTCCGGCCGGCAACGGCGTGGGTGGCTCGCTCAGCAACTTCTTCGGTGCTGGTTCGGCTCTGACGTCCTGCAACCCCGACTACAGCATCGCGCAGCTCGGCACGCAGACCCAGTGGACCCCGGTGAAGAACCTGACCTTCTCGGCCGACTTCACCTACACCCGTCTGGACCAGAGCTTCGCCGGTACGGTCGCCTTCCCCGGCAGCCCGACGATCGGCAAGCCCGGCGCAATCTACGAGCTGAAGGACCAGAACACCTACATGTTGCTGCTCCGCGCTCAGCGCAACTGGTAATACCGGTTGATCTGATTGCGATCTAACAGAGCCCCCGGCGCGAAAACGCCGGGGGTTTTGCTTTGTCATGCCGGTTCTGGCGCGTCACGCGGCCAGCATCTCGCGCACCATCGGCGCCACCTCGCGGCCATAGAGCTCGATGCTCTTCATCAGCTTGTCGTGCGGCAGCGGGCCCGCCGAGTATTTCAGCTGGAAGCGCGCCGCGCCGAGCGCCTTGACGGTCGCCGCGATCTTGCGAGCAACGGTTTCCGGCGCGCCGACATAGAGCGAGCCGTGCTCGGCCTCGGCCACGAACTCGTCGCGGCCCATCGGCGGCCAGCCGCGCTCCTTGCCGATACGGTCGCGCATGACCTTGTAGTCCGGCCACAGCTCCTCGCGTGCCTGCGCGTCCGTCTCGGCGACATAGCCCGGCGAGTGCACGCCGATCGGCTTCGGTTCGCGGCCGAACTGCTGGTAGGCCCGCTGGTGCAGGTCGACATAAGGTGCAAAGCGCTTGGGATCGCCGCCGATGATGGCAAGCATCAGCGGCAGGTCGTAATGCGCCGCGCGCACCACCGATTCGGGACTGCCGCCGACGCCGATCCAGGTCTTCAGCCGGCCGTGCTCGACCGGCGGATAGACCGACTGGTTCTTGAGCGGTGGCCGCAGCTTGCCCTGCCAGGTCACCGGCTCCTGCTTGAGCAGTTCGGTGAACAGATCGAGCTTCTCCTCGAACAGCTCGTTGTATTGCCTGAGGTCGAAGCCGAACAGCGGGAACGACTCGGTGAAGGAGCCCCGGCCGAGGATCACCTCGGCGCGGCCGTTCGAGACCGCGTCGACCGTGGCGAAGCGCTGGAAGACGCGGATCGGATCGTCCGAGCTCAGCACGGTCACCGCCGAGCCGAGGCGGATGTTTTGGGTGCGTGCCGCGATTGCCGCCAGCACGGTCTCGGGCGAGGAGATCGCAAAATCGGCGCGGTGGTGCTCGCCGAGCCCGATGAAATCGATCCCGAGCTGATCGGCCAGCACCGCTTCGTCGACGACGTTGCGGATCACCTGGGCATGGGGCAGCGGCGTGCCGGCGGCGTCGTTGGTGACGTCGCCAAACGTATCAAGCCCGAATTCGACGGAGGTCGTCATGGTCAGTCCGGTTGTCGGCGTGGCGGAGCATCCGCCACGGGCCACCCATCGCACGCAGGCCGAAAGGTCGGGTTGCTGCGGATCGATCCGCAAGCCTGCGCTGTGGAGCCTTGGGTTGGAGATAGATGGGAACTATTGCCGGTTCAGCGGGCCGGCAAGGTCACGCCGCGAAACGCAGCGTTTCCAGGCCCGCTTTCGGAGCAGCCTGCGCCAATCAGCCCGGGACCACCAGGAAGCCGGCGCGCGGGAAATGCACCACAACCTCGCCGACGCGCTCATCCGACCGGCGGATCGCGATGTGTTGCGCCGACAGCGAAACGATCTCGCCACGCACCGGGATCTTGCCGTAGTCATCCGGCATCACGGCAACGACGTCGCCGGGCTTGCGACCGTTCGGGTCGGTGGGGTCGCCGAACACGGGCGACTCCGGCCGCGCCTTCGCCGCGATCTCGAGCGCGTCGGCCGACGACATCTCGGTGCGCGTGCCGTGGCCGATGGCGCGGATGCGCTCCTCCCATGCCACAACGCGCGGAAAGGAATTCATGATCTCGTCCATCGTGGCGAGGCTCTGCCGCGCATACCACACGTTCATGTAGGCGCTGACGTCCGCGAGGCTGAACTCGCCGAACAGCCACGGCCGGCCGTCGCCGAGTTGCGCCTCGATCCAGTCGATATTGGCGCGGAACTGGTCGCGCATCTGCGGCAGCGCCGCGGTCATGGCGGCGACGTCGAACTTGCCGCCGCGCAACTTCTCGCGATCCTCGATGAAATCCCGCGGGACCTTGTCGCCGATGAAGCCGAACACGAGGTTGACCGTGTTCTGGAAGAACGGCCGGTCGGCCCACATGCCGAGCGCCCAGGGCATGCCGGCATTGCCGGCCGGAAACAGCGTCGGCGTCGGGTAGCGCCGCTCCAGCTCGCGGATGACGATCTGGGTGTCACAATAGATGTCGGCGCCGATCTGCATCGTTGGCGTGCGGCGATAGCCGCCGGTCATCGGCATCAGGTCCGGCCGCGGCATGATCCGCGAGATCCGCACCGAGCTCCAGGCGAGCTTCTTGAATCCGAAGATGATGCGGATCTTCTCGGAGAACGGCGATTGATCGAAATGGTGCAGGATCGGCGTGGGCTGCGACATGGCCTTCTCCCGGGACAGGGTGCGATCTCGACGGACCTTGCCGCATAAGCTGACAAGATTCCGGCCGATCGCAACCTATATTCACGGGCGAGAGGGCGGCGCAGCGCGTTCAGAACTGCTCCGCCCACGGCCGCAGGTCGAGCTCCAGCGTCCAGGCGCTGCGATGCTGGTGATGCAGCACCCAATAGGCGTCGGCGATGGCCGCGATGTTGAGCATGCCGTCCGGCCCGCGCTCGTCCTTCAATTGCGGACGCATGTTCAGCAGGCGGTCGCCCTCGATCCCGCCATCGACCACGACATGGCCGACATGGATGCCCTGCGGCCCGAATTCCCGCGCCACGCTCTGCGCCAGCGCGCGCAGCGCGGCCTTGGCGGCGGCGAACGGTGAGTAGTTGGCCTTGCCGCGCAGCGAACCGCTGGCGCCCGTAAAGACCAGCGTGCCGCCGCCGCGCGCAAGCAAAGCGGGGATCGCGGCCTGTGCCAGCTGGAAACCGCCGAGCGCGTGTTCGCGCCAGTGCTCCTCGAAGCGCTGCTCGCTGACCTTCAGAAACGGTGCCGGCCGGTTGGAGCCTGCATTGTGCACAGCCATCGCGAGCGGTGCGAGCCGCTCGGCCGCCGCGACGAAGCGCGCGACGTCGGCCGTCGTGGAGGCGTCGCCGACCACATGCGCGACCGTTGCGCCGCTTGCGGCCAGCTCGGCCGCGGTCGCGGCGAGCTTGTCGGCGTTGCGGCCGGCGATCGCGACGGGATAGCCGCCGGCGGCAAAGCGACGCGCAATCGCGGCGCCGAGGCCGTTCGACGCGCCGACGCCGGCAATCAGCACGCTTCCTTGTACGGCGGTCGGCTCGAGGGCGGATCGGTCGTTCATGGCTTGCTCCATCAAGGTGCCCGCGGCGCGGGCGAAATCATTCGTCGGACGCCATCGCGATGATGCTGTCGCGCACGGTGCGCAGGACGGCATCGGACCGCTTCTGGTCGGTGAGGACGCGCGAGATCGCCAGCGCCCCGACCATCGCACTCACCGCGAGGATTGCGTTGCCGTCGTCATCGTCGCCGAACGTCTCGGCGACCTTGGCGATGAAGGATTCGATGTGCGGCTCCATCACCGCGCGGCACTGCGCATCGGCGCGACCGACATCCGAGATCAGCGCGCCGATCGCGCAGCCCGACTTGGGCGAGTCGCGATGGGCGCGGCTGAGATAGCTCCGCACCAGTGTGTTGATATTGCCCGGCTTGTCGGGATCGCGCGCCGCGTGAGCCGACGCTTCGCCTGCATGCAGCGCTTGTTCCAGAGCCGCGGCGATCAGGTCGGAACGCGAGGCGAAGTGCCCATAGAAACCGCCATGGGTCAGCTTCACCTGCTGCATCAGGCCGCCGATGCTGAGCGCGTCGAGGCCCTTGTCGCGGATCTGCGTCGCAGCCTCGTTCAGAATACGCTCACGGCTCCTGGCCTTGTCGGCCTGGGAATGGCCCATCTCGCCTCGCCCCTGTTTGACTCTCTTTCTGGATTATGACCATCATGCATCTGGATGACAACCATCATTCAGAAATTATCCAGTCACAAAGCAGGGAGGAACTGATGTCCGGCAGCGCGAGCGAAGGGCGGGTCCGCCACGAGCGGCACGACCACATCCTCAAGATCATCATCGACAATCCCGCGAAGAAGAATGCCTTCAGTCCGGAGATGATGGCTGAGCTTTCCGACGCGCTGACGCTGCTCGACAATGACGACGGCCTCTGGGTCGGGGTGCTCTGCGCCGCCGGCGGCAGTTTCACCGCGGGTCTCGACATGCCGAAATTCTTCGGTCCGACGGCGACGCGCAAGCCGCTGCCGGAGGGCAACGTCGACCCGTTCGGATTGTCGAAGCGCTGCCGGAAGCCGATCGTCACGGCGGTGCAGGGTATCGTGTTCACCGTCGGCATCGAGATGATGCTGGCCGGCGATATCGTGATCGCCGCGGACGACAGCCGCTTCTGCCAGATGGAAGCCAAGCGCGGCATCGCGCCGCTGGCGGGCGCGCATTTCCGCTATATCAGCCGCGCCGGGTGGGGCGATGCGATGTATCACCTGTTGCTGTGCGACGAGTTCACCGCCGCCGAGGCGCATCGGATCGGTCTCGTGCAGGAAGTCGTGCCGGCGGGCCAGCAGATCGAGCGCGCGATGGCGCTCGCGGAGATCATCGCGCGCAATGCGCCGCTTGGAATCCAGGTGACCAAGGAGGCGGGCCGCAAGTTCATCGAAGCCGGCGAGCAGGCGGCAATCGCGATCATTCCGCAGATCCGCGAACGTGTGCTCAACACATCAGATGCGGCCGAGGGTATCAAGTCGTTCATTGAGCGCCGCGCCGCGGTGTTTCAGGGACGCTAGTTGCGTTCACGATACGTGCTCGAAGAAGCTGTGACAATGATGTCGCAGCTTCTTGATTTCGATCACGACAATGTAGCAGCGACTCTTGTCGAGATTCATCGAATCAGGGAGATTCGATCCATTCATTAAATTCTGTTTCGTCCTGCTTTCACTCAAGCGTCCGGTATGGATTCCCATGACAAACGCACGAGTAATAGTTGTCGGAAATAACAAGGGCGGCTCGGGCAAGTCGACAATTGCCATGCATATCGCCATCGCGCTGATCAAGGCGGGTCAGCGCGTCGCTACCATCGATCTCGATAACAAGCAGAAGTCGCTGACGCACTACGTCGAGAACCGGCGGGACTGGGCGCGGGAAACCTCGCTGGATCTCGGCGTTCCCGCGCATATGTGCTTCGAGACGGTGAGCGGCAGGAGCGGCGAGGTCGAGACGCTCGGGCGCAGCGCGCTTGCCGAGATCGTCGAGCGGCTCGGCCGGTCGCACGATTTCGTCGTCATCGACTGTCCCGGCCATGACACCTATCTGACGACGTTCACGCATTCGCTGGCGAACACGTTGATCACGCCGCTCAACGACAGCTTCCTCGATTTCGACGTGCTCGGCACCGTCGATCCGAACGAGTTCAAGGTGACCGGCATCAGCCACTATTCGAAGATGGTGGAGGAGGCGCGGCGCCAGCGCAGCACACACGATCAGCCGGCATTCGAGTGGGTGGTGCTGCGCAACCGCCTCTCCACGCTTGGGTCACGCAACAAGCGCTTGGTCGGCGAAGCCTTGAGCGAATTGGCCAAGACGCTGAATTTCCGCCTGGTCGATGGCCTGGCCGAACGCGTGATCTTCCGCGAATTCTATCCGCGCGGACTGACGGCGATCGACGACGTCAGCCAGCTCGCACTCGGTAGCCGGCCGACCATGTCGCATGTCACCGCGCGGCTCGAGATGGAGCGGCTGATGACTGCCATCATGCTCGGCCATCTGGTGGCGCGCCCGCCGGAATCCTCCGACGCCAGCCGCGACGCGGCGTAAGGCGACGTCGGGCCGCTACCGGCAATTGGCGTTGCCGGCGTCGGCGACGATCAGGAACGTGATCGTTCTGGGTGCGAAGACGATCGTTCCGGCGACAGCCGCGTCGCTGTTGAGGGCGGGGATACGGTCAGAGGTCCCGAGCAAGAGCGTCGCGCCATTGAGCTGAACGTTGCCGTCGGCAGGCTTTTCGCTCGCGAGCGTGTAACGTTGCGAGGCGGCTGAGAGCGTGAGCTTGTGCCGCATCCGCCGGTCATTGTTGATGACGAGCAGGGCTATTCCATCAGGCATGTCGCGCGCGCAATGCGCATAGACATGGAAGCCGTGACGCTCCGCGATACCGGCATCGAGCACAATGGTGCCCATCAACCGCCGCCACAGCAGCGCAGCCCAATAGTTCGGCCGCGGCAGATGAGTTCGCTCGTCCAGCAGCCCGTAGTCGCTCGCCGCAAGCGTGTTGTGCATCACCACCTGGACGCCGGCCTTGGCCAGCCGTCCGAGTTGATCGAGGTAACGGAACGTGTCGGCGAAGGTTGCGGCCAGGCGATTGCCGCCGCATGCGGTCTCGGCCGTCTCGGTCAGCCAGATCGGCTTGCCCGGCGCAAGCTGGTCGCGCAGCGTCTCGTAGAGGGCGAGGCTCTCGCCGGTTCGCGCCAGCCATTCGTCCGACAATGCATGCCTTGCCCTGCGATCACCGCCGCATCGCGCCGACAGCGCGCCATAGTGATGATAGGAGACCGCGTCGACGCCGGCTGCCGATACGGCGAAAAGCGCTTGGGCCTCAGCGCCGGTGCCGATCGTGCCGGGGCCGAGGATCGTCACGTCGGGCGCGGTGTCCTTCATGAAGGCGCGGAACGCTGCAAAATCCCGGCCGTAGGCCGCAGCATCGTAGCGGTTAGGGGCGCTGCCGATGGTCGGCAGATCGGGCTCATTCATGAACTCGGCTGCGGCGATACGCCCGCCGGCCGATCGCGTGAAAGCGAGAAGTTGCCGGGCCTGCCCGGGGCTCCATTGCCCCTCGGCGTCACGCGCGCCCGCGCTGATCGCAAAGGACGTGACGATCGGAGCGTCGACGGCACGCGAGAACTCGATCACGTCCCGCCACTGCCGTCGCGTCAGCACGCCGTTGAAGCCGGCCGGCGGTGCAGCCGGTGGCGTTTCGGAATCTGCAAAGAACGTGCTGTTGGCCCAGGTCCCGCTGACGCGCAGATAGGCAGGGGAGAGCTCGGCGGCGAGCTTGCGCAGCCTGCCATCGTGCAGGTCGATCGGAGTGCGAGCTGCGAACCGCTCCGTCTCTGCACGCCGACGCGTGGCGGCGGTTGCATAGGGCTTCCAGAACCGTCCGCCGGTCACCTCGACCATCTCGATGTTGTAGGACTGAAAACGCGGGTCGATGGTCGCGACGCGCGGCAGGGTCGCGAGATTCAGGGCGAGCTCTGCCGCGGCCGCTTTCGTATGCGCGAAGGCTGCCATGGCCGAGACGGCGGCGAGGCATCGAAGCGGATAAGCCCAGCGGTCGCGCACAAGTCCTCGCGGCGTTCCGGATTGTGGCGTTCAGGATGCCGCCGTGGCTTGCTTGAATCAATGCGGGAGCGCGCCTTGCGGCTCGTTCGCGATACGATCCCACAGCGCGCGGATCATGTCCTTCATGACCAGCGCATCCTGCCAGCGGTCGGACAGTTCCCTGCCGTCGGGCCCGGTGATGGCATAGGGCGGGGGACCGAGCTCGCACAGGAAGGTCAGGGTCGCGTCGGGACCGGCGCGCTTGCGCCAGGAGCGGATACCGTAGTCCCACCAGCCCATGAACAGCGACACCCAGCCCTGGTGTTGCGGAAAGCCGAGCGAGATCTGCACCTGCTCGCGGCTCGCGATACGGCCATGGATGCCCCAGGCATTGTCGAGGATGCGATGGATCATCGCGTGGTTGACGTCGTCGACCGGCCAGGCGAATTCGCGGCCGACCAGATAATGCGAGAGATCGGCGGTGAGCCGCAGATCGGGAAAGCAGTCGAGCAGGTCGAGCATGAAGAACAGGTCAGTCGTCATGCGGTCGCGATGGGTCTCGACATGCACGGCAACGCCGGCCTCGGCGGCAAGCCGCCGCCAGCCTTCGAGCAGCGGAATGCAATCTGCGAGCCGACGCGGCCGAACGTCCGGCTGCAGGTTGACATGATCGGCGCCGAGCCGGGCGACCAGCTCGAGCACCGGTTTCAGGTCGCCGACGCTCTTCGGGTAGCATTGCGCCTGCCAGATCATGCCATGCGCGCGAAGGAAGCTCGTCGCCTCGCGCGCAAAGACAGGATCGATGAAGCGCACGCCGGCGCCGTCAAAGCCAGCATCGCGGATCATGGCGAGCTGGGTTTGCAGCGGCCATTCGTCCTGATCGGCCAGCCGTCGCTCCATCGCCCAGAGCGACTGCAGGACGCGCAGTTGCTGCGCCACCGATCAGGCCCGCGCCGGGATCGCCGCGGGAAGCTCGGCCTGTTCGCCTTCGTCGGCGGCGATGTTCTCCTGGTAGGTCTCGGGCCCGATCCAGATCGCGACGACGGTGCAGGCGGACAGGAACATCGCGTAGCAGGCGACCGGCCACCAGGTGCCATAGGCCGCCACCAGTGCGGTGGCGACGAACGGCGCCGGACCACCCGACAGCAGCGAGCCGAGCTCGCGGGCGAAGGCAAAGCCCGCGAAGCGGCGTTGCGGCGGGAACAGCTCGGCGAAATACGCCGCCTGCGGCCCGAACATCGCCGCCGTCACCACGGCGCGCGCCAGGATGAAGGCGAGCGCGATCATGATCCACTCCTTGGTGCCGACCATCCAGAAGAACGGGAAGGCGAGCGCCACGCCGGCCAGCGCGCCGAACATGTAGACCGGCCGCCGTCCGATCCGGTCCGACAATGCCGCGAAGCCGAGGATCGCAAACAGTTCGACCGTGAATGCCAGCATCAGCGCGCTGAGCGCCTCGGCTTTCGGCACGCCGAGCGTGGTGATCACGTAGCTGAGGCCAAACACCGGGAAGAAATAGCCGAGCCCGTTCTCGGCCATGCGGGCGCCGAGCACGACGAAGAAGTTGCGCGGATGCCGGCGCAATGCCTCCATCGCCGGATTGCTCTCGACCTTGCCGCGCGCGACCACCGCCTCGGTGTAGACCGGCGTCTCGGTGATGCGCATGCGGACGAAGATGCCGACCACGATCAGGAGGAAGCTCGCCAGGAAGGGCAGGCGCCAGCCCCAGCTCATCAAATCCTCGCGCGGCAGCATGGTCACCAGCGCGAAGGCGCCGGCCGCAAGCAGGTTGCCGACGGAGACGCCGAGCGGCGCGAAGCCGCCCCAGAAGCCGCGATGCTTCGGCGGTGCGTTCTCGACCAGATAGATCACCGCGCCGCCATATTCGGCGCCGGCGCCAAGGCCCTGGATGACGCGCATCGCGACCAGGAGGATCGGCGCCCAGATCCCGATCTGCCCATAAGTCGGCAGGAAGCCGATCGCGGTGGTGCCGATGCCGATCATCAGGAGCGTGGAGACCAGCACCGGCTTGCGGCCATAGCGATCGCCGAGGATGCCGAACAAAAGGCCGCCGAACGGCCGCACCACGAAGCCGACGCCGAAGGTCAGGAACGACAACAGCGTGCCGACCACCGGATCGCTCTTCGGAAAGAACAATTCGCCGAACACCAGCGCGGCGGCGGTGCCGTACAGGAAGAAGTCGTACCATTCGAGCGCGGAGCCGATGCTTGCGGCCAGGATCACACGCAGGCGCGATGTGCGAGCGCCATCTCTTGCCATCTCGGTCATTCGTTTCCCCGTTGTTTTGGTTTTTATGGTCGTCTTGATCGGGCACGATCTCCGCGCAAACGCGTGCTGCGTTGTCGCGGCGGATCGTGCTCGTGAAAGCAGCAATGCCCGCGGCTTGGCCGCGGGCATTGTCTCAGGTCTCAAGCGGCGCGCGTGAAGTAAGATTTCTTCGACGCCGACTGTGTCTCGTAGATCGATCCCTGCCGTTTCGCCGGCGGCAGTGGCATCCGCACCGGTACGTCGGTGAGCCGCGGCGCGACCACCGGCGGCCCCGCCAGCAGGCGGCTGTTGAATTCGTCGAAGTCCTTGACGCCCATCAGCGGCCAGGCGTCGCTCGCGGCCACTTCATAGAGCAGCAGGTTGCGCGGCCGGTTCGACGTGTTGGTTGCCGAGCCGTGCAGCGCGCGCACGTGATGGAACGACATGCTGCCGGCCTTGCCCATGCAGGGCACCGCGCGCTTGATGTCGTCCTGAATCTGGTCCGGATCGATCAGGCCTGCGAAGTGGCCGTCCTCGCCGTGATGATCCCACATCGTGGCGCCGGTGTGCGACCTCGGCGTCACCAGCATCGGACCGTTCTCGATATCGCAATCGTCGAGCAGCACGCCGATCGCGAGGATGTCGTCATTGGTGTGCGGATAGAATGCCCAGTCCTGATGCCACTCAACCGGCGAGCCGTATTGCGCCGACTTCATGTTGAGCTTGGAGCCGTGCAGGCGAAGGCCGGGGCCGATCAGCTTGGTGAGGATCGAGATCACGGCGGGGCTGCGCACGATCTCGTCGAAGATCGGGTGCACCTTGTGCGGCGCCTTGATGCGGCGGACGCGCGGATTGTCAGGCGAATGGCCCGGCTCGAGGTCGTAGACGTCGGTGTGCTCGCTCACGCTGGCGGCGCCGGCCACGAGCTGCGTGAGTACGGTGCGCACCTTCGCCAAGGTTTCCTGGTTGAGCACCTCGGGGACCACGATCACCCCGTCGCGCTTGTAAGCCTGGGCCTGTTCGTCCGAAATCATGCCGCTTCTCCCTTTTTGTTCCATGTTAGCGCTAACATTAGGTGATGCTAGCGCTAACATCATGGCTTGGCAACCCGGAATCGTGCAGGCTTCGGCCCATGAGCTCCGAACTGACCGCCCCCGGGACCGGCCCGGCCGGTGCCGCGCCCACCCTTTCAGAGGTGGCCAAGCGCGCCGGCGTTTCCTCGATCACGGTGAGCCGGGTGGTGCGGATGCCCGACCTGGTCGCGCCGGAGACCCGGGCGCGGGTCGAGCGGGCGATGCGCGATCTCGGCTATGTCCCGAACCTGGTGGCGGGCGCGCTGGCGAGCGCGCGGACCAATTCGGTCGGCGTGCTGGTACCGACCATCGCCAACTCGATCTTCGCCGACACGGTGCAGGGCCTGTCCGACAAGCTCGAGCCGCTCGGCTTTTCCGTGATCCTGGCGCAGTCGCGCTATGACGCGGCGCGCGAGGACCGCATGCTGGCGGCGCTGCTGTCGCGGCGGCCCGAGGCGATCATCATGGTCGGCTCGCCGGCGACCGAGGAGGGCAGCCGCCTGCTGCGCAATGCACGCATCCCGATCGTCGAGACCTGGGATCTGCCGGCAAACCCGATCGACGCGGTCGCGGGCTTCGACAATTACAAGGCCGGTGTCGCCGTCGCGAAGCATCTGGTCGCGCAGGGCCGCAAGCAGCTCGCCTTCATCGGCGGCGACGATCCGCGCGGCACGCGCCGCTGGTTCGGCTTCAGGGACGAGGCACTGGCCGGCGGCCTTGCCGAGCCGCGCCGGTTGATCCTGGACCGCAAGGATTCCGGCAGCGTGGCGGCGCATGCACGCCTGCCTGGTGTCGACGCGGTGTTCGCCGCCAACGATGCGCATGCGATCGGCTTCATGTCCGGGCTGCGCAAGGCCGGGCTGCTGCGCGACGGGCCTGCATCGGCGCAGCCGGTCGCCGTGATCGGGCTTGGCGATCTCGAAATGGGCCAGCTGATCTCGCCGACCCTGAGCACGATCAGCGTGCATGGCGACGCGATCGGCCGTACCGCGGCGACGCTGACGCTGGAGCGCGGCGGCGAGCGCCGCGTCGATCTCGGCTTCGAGCTGGTGCTGCGCGACAGCGGCTAGTGTGCTGAATGCGAAGTTCGTGCGATTTCGCGGCAGCCACTTTCACGAACTTCGCATTCATAAAGCACACTAGAATCATAAGTTTGCTAGTGTCCTTATCGAATCCGAAGTTCGCTCCGAAGGTGCGGCAAATGATGCGAACTTCGGATTCGGGACACTAGCGCGCCTCGCCCACGGTGCGGACGGAGGTGCTCGTTTCTTTCCGTGCCTTCACCTTGCCGCGACCCCGGCGTCGACCGCCTCGAGCAAGGTCACGAGGCCCCGCAGGATGGCGATCGGCGAAGGCGGGCAACCCGGAATATGAAGATCGACCGGAACAACCGCGGAGACTCCGCCAACCACGGCATAGCTGCCGGCGAAGCATCCGCCATCCCTGGCGCAATCGCCCGCGGCGACAACCCATTTGGGATCTGGCGTCGCACGGTATGTGCGCTCCAGCGCCTCGCGCATATTCTTGGTGACCGGACCCGTGACCAGCAGCACGTCGGCGTGACGGGGCGAGGCGACGAACCGGATTCCAAATCGTTCTACGTCGTAATACGCATTGCTTAACGCGTGTATTTCCAGCTCGCATCCGTTGCAGGAGCCTGCATCAACCTCGCGGATCGAGAGGCTGCGGCCGAGGCGTCGTCGTGCGGTGCGGCCGACCATGGCCGCGAGCTCCGCAAGCGCAGCGTCGTCCGGGCGCGGCGCCTGCTCCGTCAATGGCTGGCGAAACAGGCTCTGGAACAGAAGTTTGCGCATCGCCTCAAGCCCTCAGAGATCCTGCCCGGAATAGGAGCAGTTGAACGACTTATTGCAGAGTGGGAAGTCCGCCACGATGTTGCCTTCGATGGCCGCCTCGAGCAGCGGCCACTGAAACCACGACGGATCGCGCAGATGGCATCGCTCGATCCGATCGCCGTTCAGGCGCAGCCAGGCCAGGATGTCGCCGCGGAAACCTTCGACGAGCGCCATGCCTTCGCAAGGCTCCGCCGTATTGTGCAGTGGCACTTGCACCGGGCCGGCCTCGAGGCCGATCAGGATCTGGTACGCCAGCGCGAGACTCTGCTCAACCTCGCGGATCCGGATCCAGACCCGGGCGTTGACGTCGCCGTCGCTCAGGACGGGGACTTCGAAGCGGAGGCCATCATAGGGGAGATAGCCGGGCTTGCGTCGGGCATCATGATCGCGGCCGCTCGCGCGCCCGACATAGCCCCCGGCGGCGAATTGCCGGGCGAGCGTTGGAGCAACGATGCCGGTGCTGACGGTGCGGTCCTGCAACGAGGCAGTGTTGTCATAGAGCTCGACCAGCGCAGGGAAATGCCGGCGGATCTGGTCGAGCGCGGCCCGGATCGCGTCGGCTCCATGGCCGGCGATATCGCGCGCGACGCCGCCGGGAACGATGAGGTCGCGCATCAGGCGGTGGCCGAATGCAGCGTCGGCCGCGCGCAGCACGGATTCGCGTAGCACGGCGCAATGCGCCTGCATCAGCGCAAACGACGCATCGTTGCAGATCGCGCCGATATCGCCGAGATGATTGGCCAGCCGCTCGAGCTCGGCCATCAGCGCGCGCAACAGCAATGCGCGCGGCGGCACGGCAATCCGCTGCGCGGCCTCGACGGCTTGCGCGAACGCCAGCCCATAGGCGACTGTGCTGTCGCCGGAGACCCGGCCGGCGAGCCGCGCGGCCTGCTCGATCGTGCTGCCCGTCATCAGCCCTTCGACACCCTTGTGGGTGTAGCCGAGCCGCTGCTCGAGGCGGACGACCGTCTCTCCGCTCGCGGTAAAGCGGAAATGCCCGGGCTCGATGATGCCGGCATGCACCGGACCGACTGCGATCTGATGCAGGCTGTCCCCCTCGGCCGGAAGGAATTGATAAGGCGCTGCGTCCGCCGATGCATCGCGATGTTCGCCGAGCGGGAAGCGCGTTTGCCAACGGCCGTGATCAAGCCAGGGACGGGAATCCGGTGTGTCTGTCGCCTGCAATCCGAAGAGGTCGTGCAGGGTGCGCTCCAATCGAAGCGCCGGCGGATGATGGGCCGCAACCGAAGGAAATTGGCGATCGGGACAATCCAGGCTGATCACGCCGATATCGGACGTGCGGTCGTCGAGGACGGCCATGTGCACGCGCGAGGGCTCGCCCCACAGCCCGAGCAGGCTCAGGCCGCCATCCGCAAGCGCGTGAGCGGCGGCGCGCCAGGTATCGCCGTCGACCACGGCGCGCGGCCATGGATGATGTCGTTCGATCCTGTGGCCCGCCCGGATCAGATCGATCAACCTCGGCATATCCTGCTCTCCCTCGCGCTAACCCAGCAGGTTGGCGACGTGCTGGAACCAGACGACCAGCGGTCCCGGAAGGTAGATGCCCGCAGTCAGCACCAGTGCGAAATGCGCGAACATCGGCAAATAGGACGCATCCGCCGGCGCGGCATTGCCGCGCGGCTCGCCGAACGCAAGGCTGGTCAGGCGCAGGATCAGCGCGCCGAAGGCGAGCAGCAGGCCGAACACCAGCGGGATGGCGAGCAGCGGCTGGCGCGCGAAGGTGGAGCTGACGATGAGAAATTCGCTCATGAAGATACCGAGCGGCGGCAGGCCGGCGATCGCGACCACGCCGATCACGAGACTCCAGCCGAGTGCCGGATGCGACTCGGTCAGGCCGCGAATGTTGGCGATCCGCTGCGTGCCCTTCACCTGCGCAATGTGGCCGACCGCGTAGAAGATTCCCGACTTGGTGAGGCTGTGCATCACCATGTGCAGCAGGCCGGCAAAGTTGGCGAGCGGGCCACCCATGCCGAACGCAAACACGATGATGCCCATATGCTCGATCGAAGAGTAGGCGAACAGCCGCTTGATGTCGCGGCGGCGGTAAAGCATGAAGGCCGCGAACAACAGCGAAGTCAGCCCCATCGTCACCATCAGCGGGCCCGGCGATATCGCATCCGGATTGGCGGCGAGCAGGATCTTGAAGCGGAGCACCGCGTAGAGCGCGACGTTGAGCAGCAGGCCGGAGAGCACGGCGGAAATCGGGGTCGGGCCCTCGGCATGCGCATCCGGAAGCCAGGCGTGCAGCGGCGCCAGGCCGACCTTGGTGCCGTATCCGAGCAGCAGGAAGATGAAGGCCACGTTGAGCAATGCCGGGTCGAACGTCGCCGCACGGTTGATCAACACCGTCCACACCATGGCATCCTGACCCTCGCCGACCACCGGCAGCGCGGCCATGTACACCAGGATCGTGCCGAACAGCGCCAGCGCGATGCCGACGCTGCCGAGGATGAAGTACTTCCAGGCCGCTTCCAGCGCCGCATGGGTCCGGTAGATGCCGACCATCAGCACGGTGGTGAGCGTCGCGACCTCGACCGCGACCCAGATCAGGCCGATATTGTTCGACACGAATGCGAGGTTCATGCCGAACATCATCACCTGATACATGGCATGGTAGAATCGCAGATAGCCCGGCGTCAGCCGTCCGGTTTCGAGTTCATGGGCGATATAGCTGGCGCTGAACACGCTCGTGGTGAATCCCACGAAGGTGTTGAGCACGATGAAGACGATGTTGAGATCGTCGATCAGCAGGTACTGGCCGGGTTGCGGGCGCTCGACCACGAGCAGCGAAAGCGCGGCCAGCAAGGTGCCGAGACTGGCCAGGACATTGAGGCCCGCGGTCAGCCGGTAACCGGGCAGCGCGGCCAGCACCGCCGCGGCGGTGATCGGTATCAACAAAACCCAGGTGACGGCATCCGACGCGGCAGTCATTGGCGCTCCCCCCTGAATTCATCGAGCGCACCGACGTCGACGGTGTCGAACCGCTCGCGAATGCGGAACAAAAACACGCCGATCACGATGAATGCGATCAGGATCGAGAAGGCGACGCTGATCTCTACGACGAGCGGCATGCCCTTGGCGCCGGTCGCGGCCAGCACCAGGCCGTTTTCCAGCGACATGAAGCCGACGACCTGGCTGACGGCGTTGCGCCGCGTCACCATGACGAGCAATCCCAGCAGCACCACCGACAGTGCGAAGGCAAGGTCTTCCCGCGCCAGCGGATCGGCCGCGCCGGTCACGCGCAGCATCAGCACCATGGACAGGGCGACGAGCCCCATGCCCGCAAGCATGGTCGGACCGATGCTCACCGCGGTCTCGATATCGCGATGAATGCCGAGCTGCTTGATGATCCGATGCAACGCCACCGGGATGACGATCGCCTTGAAGACCAGTGCGATCGCCGCGGTCACGTAGAGATGCGGCGCATTCTGGATGAAAGCCTGCCAGGCGACGGAAGCTGCGAGCACCACGGCATGAAGTGCGAAGATGTTCAGCAGCGCATACAGGCGATCCTGGTACAGCATCATGAAGCTGATCAGCACGAGCCCGCCGGCGAGCAGATGGGCGATGTCGAAGGCGAGGTTGTGCATCAGAAGCCCCGTGACACGAACCGAAGCAGCGTGCCGAGCAGGCCGAGCATCAGCGCCGCGCCGAGGAATTCGGGGACGCGGAACACACGCATCTTGGCCGTCGCGGTCTCGAACACGGCAAGAAGGAAGCTCGCGACCGCAAGCTTGAGGATGTAGACAGCGACGCTGACGAGATAGGACAGCGGCCCCGCGCCTTCGGTGGTGATCTGCCACGGGAAGAACACGCAGATGATCAGCGAGATGTAGAGCAGCAGCTTGAGGAAGGCGCCGAACTCGATCATGGCGAGGTGACGCCCGGAATATTCGAGGATCATCGCCTCGTGCACCATGGTCAGCTCCAGATGAGTCGCCGGGTTGTCGACCGGGATGCGCGCGTTTTCGGCGAGCGCCACCATGATGAGGGCGATCATCGCCATGCCGAGCGAGACGCGCAGTCCGACTTCCGACGACGCCATGAAGGTCGCGACCGTCGACAGCTGGGTCGAGCCGGCAATCAGCGCGACGCAGAACACCATCAACAGCATGGCCGGCTCGGCGAGCGCGGCAATCATCACTTCGCGGCTGGAGCCGATGCCGCCGAAGCTGGTGCCGACGTCCATGCCGGCAAGCGCGAGAAAGAAGCGCGCGCTGCCGAGCAGGGCGACGATCGCGATCAGGTCGGCGCTCCAGTTGAATTGCAGGCCGGTCGCGAATGTCGGGACCAGCGCCGCCGCGACCCAGATGGCCGCGAACGTCACATAGGGCGTGACACGGAACAGCCAGGACGCGTTTTCGGCGAGCACGACCTCCTTGCGCAGCAGCCGCAGCAGGTCGCGGTAGGGCTGGATGATCGACGGTCCTTTTCGCCGCAACAGCCGCGCCTTGATCTTGCGCACGACGCCGGTCAGGAGCGGCGCGAGCAGCAGCACGAGCGCCATCTGGCCGAGCTGAACGAGGATGTCCGAGATCACGACCATATCGCGAGCGCCAGCAGCAATGTGACGAGGGTTGCGAACACCAGGCTGAGGTAGCGGCGGATGGTCAGGAACTGGAGCTGGTTCAGCCGATCGGCGAAGAACCACACGAGTTCAGTCACGGGTGTGTAGAGCCGCTCCCAGACCAGGTCGTGCATATCGACCCTGAGGCGGGCCGGCCGCAGTTCGCCCGGCGCGGGCATGTCGACATGCTCGCGGGCCTGGAAAACCAGCGTGCCGAACACGCGGCGGATCGGCTGCACAAAGCTCACGCCGGAATACTGCGCCGCCGGTGTCGGGTCGGAGAAGCCGCAACCCCAGGCCGGTCCGTGCCGGATCGCGCGCGACGCAAAGCGATGGATAAAGTACACCGCGAGCGACGCCGCGGCGGAGATGAAAGCAAAGACGAGCAATCCGTTGTAGGAACTGCGGCTCTCCTCGATCGGAACGATTGAGAGCCAGGGATCGTCCGCCTGAAGCGGCATCCGGTGGCCGATCACGGTCTGCGCAACCGGCGAAAGCGCGTCGATCACCAGGCCGGGCAGAATGCCGGCGAGGAAGCAGAGCGCGGCAAGGCTGAACATCGCGGCGAGCGAATAGCGATCGACTTCGCCGGCGGCTTCCGCGGCCGGGCTCCGCGCGCGGCCGAGGAACGTGATGCCGAAGGCCTTGACGAAGCATGCAGCGGCCAGCGCCGCGGCCAGCGCCAGCAAGGCGCCGATCGCGGGCACCATGATCTTCAGCAGCCATTGCGGCAGGTCGGGGCTCTGCAGGACGGCCTGAAACATCAGCCACTCCGACACGAACCCGTTGAACGGCGGCAGCGCCGAGATCGCGACGCAGCCGACCAGAAAGACGAAGCTCGTGAGCGGCATGCGGTGGATCAGGCCGCCCAGCTTCTCCATGTCGCGTTCGCCGGTCGACGTCAGCACCGCGCCGGCCCCGAAGAACAACAGGCTCTTGAAGAACGAATGGTTGAGCACGTGGAACAATGCGGCCGTGAAGGCGAGGGCGGCCGCGAGGCCAAGGCCGTTCGCCTGAAATGCCAGCGCAAGGCCGAGGCTTGCGAAGATGACGCCGATGTTCTCGATCGTGCTGTAGGCGAGCAGGCGCTTGAGATCCTTCTCCATCAGCGCGTAGAGGATCCCCATGACGGCCGTGGCGCCGCCGAGGATGAGAACCGCGACACCCGCCGACCAGCTTGGCGGCCCGAGCAGATCGAACACGACCCGGATGAATCCGTAGATCGCGACCTTCGTCATCACGCCGCTCATCAGCGCCGAGACATGGCTCGGCGCGGCGGGATGAGCCAGCGGCAGCCACACGTGCAACGGGATCAGGCCGGCTTTCGACCCGGCGCCGAGCAGCATCAGCGCGAGCACCAGTGCGGCTTCGGACGGAGTGTGCTGGGCAGCGCGGATGGCCGCAAAGCTGTAGCTGCCGCCGGCTCCCGCCAGCAGGCCGAAGGCAAGCAACAGAGCCAGCGTTCCGAAGCTTGCCATCACGAGATAGACATAGCCTGCGCGGGCATTATCCGCGTCACGGTGATGCGCCATGACGAGCGCCCACGAGGCGAGCGACATGAATTCCCAGCACAAGAGGTAGGTGAACGCATCGTCGGCGAGCACGACGAGATTCATGCCGGCCAGGAACGCCGGGAAAAAGGGGAGGATGCGCTGTGGCGCGGATTCGTGGCTGCCGTAACCGAGGCCATAGAGACTTGCGGCCGCACCGCCGAGATTGACCACGACGAGAAAGAATGCGGCGAGCGCATCGAGGCGGAAATGCGATCCCAGCCAGGGCAACCCGATCGGCAGGGCCAGTTCCGTCGCGCTGGTACGGGAGATGAGCGAAATCATGGCCCCGGCCAGCGCGATCAGCGAAATCGCGAAAGTCGCGCCGTAGACGATGGCTGTCGATTGGCGCGATCTGCTCGTTGTAATCGCGAGAGCGGTCGTTCCCAGCAGGGCGGCTACACACCAGATCTGCTGAGTGACCGCCGGGATCATGTCTGCACCTTCGGTGAGCCCGATCCGGCCTTCAATCGCACCCCGCGGCCGCCGCCGTTGCTGACGGCGCCCTCATTGATGACCTCGACGCCGGCTGTGCCGAGCGCGTCGATCAGTTTCACGAGCGAGTCGACGTTGCCGCGAATGGTTCCTTCGCTCGCCTCCATCCGCTGGATGGTTGGCACCGAAAGTCCGGACAGTTCGGCGAGCTGCCGTTGGTCGATGCCGAGCAAGGCTCTGGCCGCTCGTAGCTGCGCCGCGGTGATCATCGATTGATGGCCGTCGATTTGAGAGTCGCGTCTATTTGAATGTCATTTATGCACATCAAGTAATGATGGCACAAGAGCAATAAATGATGTTTTATACATCATTCCTAGGCGCGGTCCTCAACGCGAGCGGTATCCGCACGCCGACGGAGTTGCGCTGATGCGCGTTCAGTCGGAGATTTTTCGATAGACCGCCGCGGCGTGGCGCAGCAGCCGGCTCTTGCGCTTTCGTTCGTGCACGCGCTGGTGCTTGGCCTTGCGCTCGTGGGCGCGTTGCGCGGGTGCATCGACGCTCTCGAGCAGCCCGCGACGCACCTCGTCATCGTTCAATTCGCCGAGCAATTGCTGTCCCTTGCGCAGATGCTTCAGGATGATCCGCCATGACGCGTATTCGTCGGGGGGCAAACCGCCCTCCGAGAACTCGATCGCGTAACGCAGCCGCTTGCTGGCGAGACGGACGCGGTGGCGCTTGTTCTTGCCCATGCCTTGCAGCCCGCGACTCTTCTGGCACAGCTTGCCATGCCACCGCGCCAGCCGCCGCGCGTGAAACACCGCGACCGGCACGGCTCGCCGCTGCGCGGCGCGAGGGTCCTGCCGCGTGGTCCAGGGGCCGCTGCCGACCCAGTCCCACATGCCGTCGAACCATCGCCAGTATCGATCGCTTTGCAACGCCTCCTTGAGCGCCTCGAACGCGTCGGTTCGCGCCGTCTGGAGCATGCCTTCTTCAGGCAGGCCCTTGCTGTTCTCGATCGCGACGTCGAGGTCGCGCGTGGCGCCGAGATGGGCGCTCAGCCATCTCAACTCGGATTTCAGTCGCGTCCATTCGGTGTCCGCCACCATCGGCCCATAGAAGGCGATCGCCGCCTTCAGCCGCGTCAGCGCGATACGGGTCTGGTGCAGCGCGGCGGAATCGCCGGAACTTATGGCCTCGTGATTGGTGGCGACTTCCTCGAGGCATTCGGACAGGATCAGGCGAAACGCGGTCTCACAGCGCATGGCTTCGCTTAGATGGCGCGGCCGCTTTGGGCGGACAACACGCTCCTTGGCCGGACTTGCCGCTAACGTCATGACACTCTCGTGACCCCGCCGGTGCCGCAACGCAACCGGGCGGCTTTCGGGTGGGAAGATTTCCCGTTTGATCGATGTCGATCAAGGATTTTCTGCTGGGCCGCAGTGCGACGATCCAGCAACAGGATCAAAATGTCGCAATCAACCCGTCGGCGGGAGCTCATTCCAGTCGATATGCAGGCCGGGCTTTTGAGGGAACACCATGGTTTCGAGCACGCCGCAAAACCAGCCAGCGGACTTCGCTGCAGCACCAGATATTTCGTGCACGAAGTATCTTGATATTTCGCGTACGAAATATATAACGGACGGCATGAAAGCGGAACACCGGCTGATCTTTCTTCTGACCGTGGCCTATCGCCGGTTGCAACGCGCCATCGAGCAGGAGACGGCCACGCACGATCTGACGTCGGCCCAGGCCGGCGTGCTGTTCTTTCTCGGGCGCAATGACGGCGCGCTGATCGGCGACGTCTCGCAGGCGCTCGACATCGTGCCGTCGGCGATGAGCGGGCTCGCCGACCGGATGGAACGTGCAGGCCTCGTGAAGCGCCGCCGCGATGGCGAGGACGGCCGCAGCCAGCGGCTCCATCTGACCGCGGCGGGGCAGGAGTTCGGCAAACGCGCCGCGACGCGGACCAGGGCGATCAACAACCGTCTGATGGACGGGTTCTCGGACGCGGAGATCGACGTGGTGTCGCGCTGGCTGACCAGCCTGCAAGACAAGTTTCCGAAAGGCAAGGACAGCTAGAGCGTCTTCAAGCGAAGTGGCTACCGGTTCGCGTGAAGAAGACGCGTCAAGCAGGAAGCGAGCAACAGGAGTGAAGCATGAGTGAAGTGGTCGTAGCGCTGGACGGCGGTGTCCTCACCGTGACGATGGCGCGCCCGGACAAGAAGAATGCGATCACCAACGCGATGTATGGCGCGATGGCCGATGCGCTCGAGCGCGCGGAGGGCGATTCCGCGATCCGCGCCGTGCTGCTGCAGGGCGACGGCGACAGCTTTACCGCCGGCAACGATCTCGCCGACTTCGCGGCGGTGTCGCGCGGCGTGCAGGGCGAGCGCCACGTGACGCGCTTCCTCGCCGGACTTGCCAAGGCGACGCGGCCGCTGGTTGCCGCCGTGCAGGGCAATGCGGTCGGCATCGGCACCACTATGCTGCTGCATTGCGACCTCGTCTACCTCGCGCCGACTGCGCGGCTGATCACGCCGTTCGTCAATCTGGCGCTGGTGCCGGAGGCGGCCTCGACCTATCTGCTGCCGCAGCGCATCGGCTATGCGCGGGCCTATGCGATGTTCGCGCTCGGCGAACCGGTCGAGGCGGAGACGGCGGTCTCGATCGGCCTCGCCAACGCGGTTGTGCCGCTCGCGGACCTGCGCGCCAAGGCACGCGCGGCGGCGGACGCGCTGGCGAAGCGGCCGTTCGGCTCGCTCCAGCACACCAAGGCGCTGATGCGCGACCCCGCCAGGATCAGCGCGCAAATGGCGCGCGAGGGCGAGATCTTCCAGGAGCGACTGATGAGTGCGGAAGCACGCGAGGCCTTTGCCGCCTTTGCCGAGCGTCGCCAGCCCGATTTCTCCAAGATTACCGGTTAGGTCCGGAGCGTGGGCCGCCACGCGTGGGCGGCGCTATTGCTTTGGGGTTGACGGCCTCGCCGGCTTCGAACATCTCCTGTCGGGGCATAGCGCAACCCGGCGAGGCGAGGCATGAGCGACAGTCACACGCTGCGCGGCGAAGGAATCGCCGCGACCATTTCGGCGCAGGGCGCCGAATTGTCGTCGCTCAGAAATGCCGACGGGACCGAACTGTTGTGGCAGGCCGGCCCGCAATGGCCGCGCCATGCCCCCATCCTGTTCCCGATCGTCGGCCGCTTGAAGAACGATACGCTGCGCCACAACGGCAAGACCTATCCGATGACGCAGCACGGCTTCGCGCGGGATCGCCGCTTTGCCTGGGTGGAGCAGGGGCCCCGATCCTGCAAGCTTGCGCTCACCGACGATACGGAGACGCGTGCGCGCTATCCCTTCGCGTTCAGTCTCGAGGTCACCTATACCGTTGATGGCGCCGATCTCGATGTCGCCTTCGACATCGTCAACACCGGCGCCGAGACGCTGTCGGCCTCTCTCGGCGGTCATCCTGCCTTCAACTGGCCGCTGCTTCCGGGATTGGCAAAGGAGGCGTACGCGTTGACCTTCGCGAAGGATGAGCCGGCGCCGATCCGCCGGCTGACGGAGGGACTGATGCGGCCGCAAGCCGAGCCGAGTCCGATCAAGGGCAGCGTGCTGGCGTTGTCGGAGCAGTTGTTCGACGACGACGCCATGATCCTCGATCAGGTCGCGAGCGCATCGGTCCGCTTTGCTGCTGCGCAGGGGCCTGCGATCGAGGTGTCGTGGCGCGGCTTTCGCGAACTTGGCATCTGGTCGAAGGTCGGCGGCGCGCCGTTCCTCTGCATCGAGCCGTGGCACGGTTTCGCCAGCCCGGTCGCATACGATGACGAACTCGCCGGCAAGCCCGGCTTGATGCACATCGCGCCGGGCGCGCGGCAGTCACTGGGCTATCGCATCCGCGTGAGCTGACGAAAGAACAGGTCAATGGGTGCGGGGGCTGAGTGCACTGGTGATCGCGCCGACCGATGGCGGGTTCTCGTTCGCCCAGGCCTCATGCGCGGCCAGGTCGCGGTAATGTTCGGCCATGCGGAGCAGCCGCTCGCGGATGCCGGCATCTTCCTCGCCTTTGGCCTGATCGGTCAATTGCGCGGCGCGTTCGAGAAGCGTTTTCGGATCGATCACGACAGGCTCCAAATCCGGTTTTCGCCAAGCGGACAACCCTTACAGGCAAGCACAGTTCCTGCCTTGGTTTGATGACAGCGCATTCAGAGCTGGAACACGCCGAGTCCCGCCATCACATCGCGCTTGGTGCGCTCGGTGATCTCCCGGGCTTTCGAGGTTCCGCGCCTGATCACGTCAGCGACATGGTCGCGATTGCCTGCCAGCTCGGCGCGCCGGGCCCGGATCGGCGCGATCAGGGCTTGCAGGATGTCCTCCAGCCGCCGCTTGACCGCTGCGTCGCCGAGACCGCCGCGCCGATAGCGCGCCTTCAATTCCTCGACGGCATGGTGATCGTCGTCGAACGCGTCGAGATAGCTGAAGACGACATTGCCCTCGATCTTGCCGGGGTCGCCGACACGCAGATGGTCGGGATCGGTGAACATCGCGCGCACCGCGGCCGTGATGTCACCGGGCGAGGCCGAGAGCGCAATCGCATTGCCGGCGGATTTGCTCATCTTCGCGCGCCCGTCGACGCCCGGCAGCCGTCCCGCGCGCGGTATGACGGCCACCGCCTCCTGCAGGAGCGCACGGCCGGCGAGCGCGTTGACGCGCCTGATGATCTCGTTGGTCTGCTCGATCAGGGGAGCCTGGTCCTCGCCGACCGGCACGACGGTGGCCCGAAACGCGGTGATGTCGGCGGCCTGCGCCACCGGGTAGCACAGGAAGCCCGCCGGGATGTCGCGTCCGAATCCGCGGGCGCGGATCTCGTCCTTGATGGTGGGATTGCGCTCCAGCCGCGCGACGGTGACGAGGTTGAGATAGAGCATCGACAATTCCGCGAGCGCCGGAAGCTGCGACTGCAGGCAGATCGAGGTCCGTTCGGGATCGATTCCGACGGCGAGATAATCCAGTGCGACCTCGATGACGTTGCCGCGGACCTTGCCGATGTCGTGCGCGTTGTCGGTCAGCGCCTGCATGTCGGCGAGCAGCAGGTATTGCTCATGGCTGTCCTGAAACGCGAGACGGCTTCTGAGCGAGCCGACGTAATGGCCGAGATGCAGCGGCCCGGTGGTGCGGTCGCCGGTGAGGATGATCGGTTTGGTCACGGCTTATCTCCATTCGTTTGAATGGGGACACCGCATGCGGGCTGGATGAGGTGAAAGAAAAAGGCCGCCCAATGCGGCGGCCCCCGAAATGCATGAACGCGTTCGGCCCGCCTGTCAGTCGGCGAGCCACCAGAGATTGGCGATCAGGATCGAGCGGTTCATGGCGTGAGGCGTAAGGCAATCGAACGAGCCGGTCAAGACGGCATAGCCAGTTATTCTTCCACCCGGTTATGCTCGAGTAATCGCTCCCCTGTGCTCCTCCGAGAACACGTGCGCGTAAAGGTTGGCGATCCATTGCTTACCTTCCTGCGTGACCCGCAGATATCGAAGTGCGTCGCCGATATAGGGGCAGACGGCCTTCCAGAAGAAAGCAGGGTACGCTGCACGTAGATCATCGGGGGTCTGATATCCGAGTTTCTCGCTTGCGCCAGTCTCCCGAAATTCGGCAAACAAGGCTGACGTCTTCCGCAAATAGTCAATGTCGGCCAATTGGCCGATCAAATCCGCGGCACGAAGCAGGCCGGGATAATCCGCCGTACTGGTATGTTCTTCTTCCCCCGGTACCGGAAAGCGCGTGTGCTCGATGTTCGCCTCGATTTCCTTTGTGTCGATGGAGGTCAGGCTCACCTTGCCGAAACGCTCGCGGACAAAGAGCTTGGATCGTGTCACATGATAGGGGGTCAAGGATGCGTCCGTGGCTCCAGCAGATATCCGGACGCGATCACCGTTTTCGTTACAAACATAAAGTCCGTCCCGGTCGCCTCGACATACCCCGCGTACATAGCCGATGTCGTGGCATAAGAGCGAAATCATGAAATGGAGCCAGTCGCGCGGCCTGACGCCGCCTTCGCTCGTATGCTTCCCGAGTAAAATGTTCTGTCCGACCAACGTCACCATGATGGTGTGGTTCATGTCGTGGTAGGCCGCATCGCTATTGGCAATATTCTCCAACGCGAGGCGCCCAACGAAACCGATGATGTCCGGATAGGCGGGCTCGAGGATTCCGTAGATTTGGCCGTATGTACCCTTAAGCTGATCGACAAACGCTTGGATGACAATTTGAGTTGGGTTGAACATGATCGCCTCCAATGCGCGGATGCTATGCCGGTTTGGGTATTTCGTCACCGGGTTGTTGGTCCCGCGAATTGGGCCGGAGCCTGGTAGCCCGGAGGCCTGTCGAGCCCTGGTTTTGAGGGCTACCGGGATGAGGCAAGGCTGAACCACCGCTGATGGCCCATCGCGATCAATGCACCCGACCGCCAAACGGTCCGCTGTGAGGTGCATACCGGATCTTGCCGAGACCGGGCCAAACGGTCGCGATTGGACCCGAAGTGGGCAGTGGGGCCAGTAACGAGGGTGGACCAAAGCGCGCATGTATCCGCCCATGGCTCCCAACTTCCGTCAATTTTTGATCGCCATGTCAGATGTGGAAATTCTTGTCGAAGCGTGGCGATAGGAGTCACGCGATCAATGCTTTCATTCCAGGTGATTTGCAGGACGAGTAATGAAGAACGCAACACTGCTTGCCCTTGGTTTATTGACGGCGGGAGTTTGGTCACAAGACAGCGCGAGATGTCAGACCTCGCTTTCCCCTCCGCTTTCGCTTGCGCCGCCGCCGTCGGACGAGGGATCGGCATCGCCGGCTGCAACCAACCGCGTCTGGCCGCCGACGGCGACCGCTAAGAGTTCGGTACTGCCCCGAGCCGCCAAGGAGTCTTTGCCACGCTCCACTGCCCCACGATCTGCCACTGTCGAACACACGCCGGTAGAGTCAGGCAGCGCTTCGCCAGCACAAGTGATCGACAGGTCGCCGCCGTCGGCTGGACCGGTCCCCGATTACGATGGTTTTAGCGTCGGCATCGACGACGACACGTCAAGCCGGACGACGCGACCCGTCAGGTCACACCGGGCAAAGCAGCCCAAGCTCGATCAAGAAGCGGATCGTGTCTCTCGGCAGCAATCGGTCGATCCCGGGGACGATGACAAACTAAAGGGCAAGCTTACGATTTGCCGCGGTTGCAAGTAGCAGGCACCACTCCGGGCGGACATTTGAATTGGCCCGTCATCTTGCGGGACTCTTGCCATGCAAGAGTCCGGAAATGGCCCATCGCGACATGTTCCGATGCTGCACAAATGACCGCTACAAGGACAACGCGGACGTAAGCTTCATCGCATGACGCCACTGTGTTTATGGTACGTGCCCTAGTTGAACGCCATGCCGCCGCTCATCGCGATGGTCTGTCCGGTCATGTAGGGATTGTTGACCAGCAGCATCACGGCTTGCGCGACCTCCTCGGCGGTGCCGAAACGGCCGACCGGGATGCGGCTGACCAGCTCGCTCTGTCCCCTCATCATATCGGTCTCGATCAGCGACGGCGCCACGGCGTTGACGGTGATGCCTTCCTTGACAAGGCGTGCGGCATAGCCGCGGGTCATCCCCTCCATCGCCGCCTTGGATGCGTTGTAGTGCGGCCCGATCGAGCCGGCGCCGCGCGCCGCGCCGGAGGAGATGTTGACGATGCGGCCCCATTTCCGGGTGCGCATCATCGGCAGCACCGCTTGCGTGCAGAGAAACGCCGATTTGAGATTGACCGTGATGGTGCGGTCGAAATCCTCCTCGGTGAGGTCGTCGACACCCCTGACGATCGCGATCCCGGCATTGTTGACGAGGATGTCGACCGGGCCGAGCTCGGATTTGGCGCGCTGGACCAGCGCGGTGACGGCGGCAGCTTCCGAGACGTCGGCGGCGATCGCGACGGCGCGGCCGCCGGCGGCAATGATGCCCTTCGCTAGCGTCTCCGCCTCGGCCGAGCGCTCGCGATAATTGATGGCGACGGCTGCGCCGGCATCCGCCAGCATCTTGACGATCGCCGCGCCGATGCCGCGCGATCCGCCGGTCACCAGCGCCACATGTCCGTGCAGACTGCTTGTTGTCATCAGGGTCACCCTGTTCGACGTACCCTCGCAGGCTCGCAAACGGGAAGGCGCGGCGCAATGCAACTCTGCTCAAATCTGCGTTGGAGGCCGCCGCGCGGCGAAAAACCGGCTTCCGGGGCCGGAATCGGCCTTGCGTCCGGCCCGGGCCGGCGGCAATGGTTGGGACATCACTTCTTAGCCCACCCACGAGAGATCGATGAGCAAACTGATTGTCCGCGCCGGCGAGTTCACCTTTGACGCCCGTTTCGAGGAGCAGCTGGCGCCGAAGACGGTCGCCGCGTTCCGCAAGGCGATGCCGTTCGAGAGCCAGGCGATCCACGTGCGCTGGAGCGGCGAGGGCGTCTGGATGCCGCTCGGCGATCTCGACTTCGGCGTGTCCTACGAGAACCACACCAGCTATCCGGCGCCGGGCCAGATCATCCTCTATCCGGGCGGCATCAGCGAGACCGAGATCCTGCTCGCCTATGGCGGCGTGCACTTCGCCAGCAAGATGGGCCAGCTCGCCGGCAATCACTTCATCACGCTGACCTCGGGGCTGGAGAACCTCACCGCGTTCGGCAAGACCGTGTTGTGGAAGGGCGCGCAGAACATCCGCTTCGAGGAAATCTGATGTGACCGAGGCCCGCTATCCGCGCGATCTCCGCGGCTACGGCCGCAATCCGCCCGATCCGAAATGGCCCGACGCGGCGCGCATCGCCGTGCAATTCGTGGTCAATTTCGAGGAGGGCGGGGAGAACAACATCCTGCACGGTGATCGCGCCTCGGAAGCGTTTCTGTCCGACGTGCTCGGCGCGCAGCCCTGGGTCGGCCGGCGGCACGCCAATATCGAGACGATGTTCGAATATGGCGCGCGCGCCGGCTTCTGGCGGCTGTGGCGGATATTCACCGAGCGGAAGCTGCCGGCCACGGTGTTCGGCGTCGCGATGGCGCTGAAGCGCAATCCGGACGTCGTCGCCGCGATGCAGGAGGCGGGCTGGGACATCGCGAGCCACAGCCTGCGCTGGGTCGAGCACAAGGACATGTCGGAGGACGAGGAGCGCGAGGAGATCGCCCGCGCCATTGCCGTGCACGCCGAGGCGACCGGCGCGCGGCCGCTCGGCTGGTACACCGGCCGCTCCTCGATCAACACGCTGCGGCTTCTAATGGAGGCGGGCGGCCTGCGCTATCTCTGCGATTCCTATGCCGACGATCTGCCGTACTGGATCAAGGCAGCCGGCACCGAGCCGCATCTCGTGATCCCCTATACGCTCGATGCCAACGACATGCGCTTCATCAACGCGCAGGGCTTCGGCGGCGGCGAGGAGTTCTACACCTACCTGAAGGACAGTTTCGACGTGCTCTATGCCGAGGGCGCAACCTCACCGAAGATGATGTCGATCGGTCTGCATTGCCGCGTCGTCGGGCGTCCCGGCCGCGCCGCCGCGCTGATGCGCTTTCTCGACTACATCCAGAAGCACGAGCACGTCTGGGCGCCGACCCGGCTTCAGATCGCCGAGCATTGGCACGCCAATATGAAGCATCTCGCCGCGGAAGCGTTTGAGATCGGCTAGCGGTGCCACTCCAGCCGAATTGACGCAACATCCTGCGCATTCGAATTGCATCGGGTGAATTGCTGCGTTGCACAGACGTCAGAAGCGATCCCGGATTCCACGCGTTAGCAGCCTGCAATGCGGGAGCAGGCGGGTTTCATGCAAGACGTCCAGGAGATCGTAACCGGATTGGAACACACATTTCGCTGGGTTCCGGATTGGGTGGTCGGCCTCGTCCTGATCACGGCTGCGATCGCCGTTGCGCTCGTCGTTCACTCCATCGCGCAACGCATCGTCCTTCGCATGGTGGGACCAAAGAATTCCGTCGCGCCGATGCTGCTTGACCGGACAGCCGGTCCGTCACGGCTGGCGCTGTGTCTTGCCGCCCTCGCGCTGGTGTTGCCATTGGCGCCGCTCAACGATCTGCTGCGGCTGACACTCAGCCATTTCTTCGGCGTCGCCGTCATCGCGCTGATCGGCTGGATCTCGATCCGCGCCGTCGACATGGCGTCGGCTAGATATCTCGATAAATTTCGCCTCGACGTTGCCGAGAATTTCCTGGCACGTAAGCACGTCACCCAGGTGCGCGTCTTCAAGCGGGTCACCGACACGCTGATCGTCATCATCGCGGTCTCCACCGCGCTGATGACGTTCGACTCGGTCAGGCAATACGGCGTCAGCCTGTTCGCCTCCGCCGGCGCCGCCGGCCTGATCGTCGGTCTTGCCGCAAGGCCGTTGCTGAGCAATCTGATCGCCGGCGTGCAGATCGCCGTGACCCAGCCGATCCGGATCGAGGACGCGGTCATCATCGAAAACGAATGGGGCTGGGTCGAGGATATCGCCTCAACCTATGTCGTGATCCGGCTGTGGGACTGGCGGCGCATGGTGGTACCGCTGTCCTATTTCATCGAGCGCCCGTTCCAGAACTGGACGCGCGACGCGCAATCCCTGATCGGTGCGATTGCGCTGCATGTTGATTATAGCGCCGACGTGCCGGCGATCCGCAAAAGGCTGGAGCAGGCGGCGAAGGAGTCGCGGCTCTGGGACGGCGCGGTGGTCAATCTGCAGGTGATCGACACCCACCCGCGCACCATCGAGCTGCGCGCGCTGATCAGTGCACGGAATGCACCGCAATCCTGGGACCTGCGTTGCGAGATCCGCGAGAAGCTGCTGGCGTTCATCCGTGACGAGATGCCAGACGCGCTGCCGCGCGATCGGGCGATCCTGGCGCCCGCGGTCGATGATTTCGGCCGGGCGTTCCTGCGCGGCGCGCCGGCACGGCAGCGCGCGGCGGCGCCGGCGCGCAACTGATCCGTGATTTGCTCTAGTGGCCGGCCATGCGCCGGCCGATCTCGGTGAGGTCGGCCTCGCTGGCGCGGGCCTCATGCACGAACGCGCCGTGGAACATCACGACCAGCCGGTCCGACAGCTCCAGCAGCTCGTCGAGGTCCTCACTGACCAAGAGCACCGCCGCGCCTCGGTTGCGGGCGGCCATGATCTCGGCGTGGATTTGCGCCACCGCCGCGAAGTCGAGCCCGAAGCAGGGATTGGCGGCGATCAGCACCTCGACGTCGCCCGAAAGCTCGCGCGCCAGCACCGCGCGCTGCACATTGCCGCCCGACAGCGCCGCGATCGGCGTCTCCGGCGTGCGGGTCTTGATCTTGTAGCGGTTGATCTTGCGCTCGGCGTCGTTGCGGAAGGCGGCACGGTTCAGCCACCAGCCGCCGCGCGCGAACGGGGCGCGATCGAACTCGCGGAATGCGATGTTGTCGGCGACGCTCATGCCGCCGACGCAGGCGTTCTTCAGCGGCTCTTCCGGCAACAGCGACATCCTGTAACGCCGCATCTCCGCGCGGCTCGCCGCATAGGTCTCGCCCTGGACGCGGATCACGCCGCTCTCGGCCTCGCGCTGGCCGGCCAGGACCTCCACGAGCTGGCGCTGGCCGTTGCCGGAGACGCCGGCAATGCCGACGATCTCGCCGCTTTTCACGGTCAGCGATACGCCGTGCACGGCAATCGCGCCGGCATCGTCAAGCGCGGTGAGCTTGTCGAGCTCGAGCCGGGCCGCTCCGGTCTCGCCGGTGCGCGGCGGTTGTACCGTCAGCTGTTCGGCGCCGATCATGGTGCGGGCCATCTCGTCCGGCGTCAGCTCGGCGACCCGGCCGCTGCCGGCAAGCTTGCCGCGACGCAGGATGGTCACCTCGTCGGCAAAGGCCATCACCTCGCGGAACTTGTGCGTGATCATCAGGATGGTGAGCTCGCCCGCGACCACCATCGCGCGCAGCATGCCGAGCACCTCGTCGGCTTCGCCCGGCGTCAGCACCGAGGTCGGCTCGTCCAGGATCAGGAAGCGGCGCTTCAGGTACAGCTGCTTGAGGATCTCGCATTTCTGCCGTTCGCCGGCGGAGATGTCGGAGACCTTTGCATCGAGCGGCACCTTGAACGGCATCCGCGCCAGGAAGGCCTCCAGCTCCTTCTTCTCCTTGCGCCAGTCGACCACGGCAGGCACGTCGTCGCGCGCCAGCACCAAATTCTCGGCGACCGTCATCGCCGGCACTAGTGTAAAGTGCTGGTAGACCATGCCGAGCCCGAGCGCATGCGCGTCCTTCGGATTGGCAATGGCCTGCTGGCGGCCGCCGACGAGGATGTCGCCTTCGGTGGCGTGGTAATAGCCCATGATGCATTTGACGAGCGTGCTCTTGCCCGCGCCATTCTCACCGAGCAGGGCGTGGAACGAGCCGGGACGCACCTTGAGCTCGACATTGTCGAGCGCTGTAAAATCGCCGAACCGCATCGTCATGGCGATGGCGTCGACGCCGAACGCGCCTGATGGTGCGGGCGGCTCGCCGATGATCACGACAGCGCCCCGATCAGGTCGGCGGATTTGGTCACCGCGCCGAACACGCCGCCCTGCATCTTGATCATCTTCAGCGCGTGGTCGTGATTGCCCTTGTCGGTCGCGCCGCAACAGTCCTCGACCAGCACGCATTCGAAGCCGCGATCGTTGGCCTCGCGCATCGTGGTGTGAACGCAGACATCGGTGGTGATGCCGGTCAGCACGATGTTCTCGATGCCGCGCAGCCGCAGCATCAGTTCGAGGTCGGTGGCGCAGAACGAGCCTTTTCCGGGCTTGTCGATAACAGGTTCGCCCGGCAGCGGCGCGAGGTCGGGAATGATCTCCCAGCCGGGTTCGCCGCGCACCAGGATGCGGCCGCAGGGGCCGGGGTCGCCGATGCCGGCGCCGATCTGGCGCGAGCGCCAGCGCTTGTTGGCGGGCAGGTCGGCAAGGTCGGGGCGGTGCCCCTCCCGCGTATGGATGATGTGAAAGCCCTGCGCGCGCATCACCGCGAGCAGCTTCCTGATCGGCTCGATCGGCGCCCGGGTCAGCGAGAGGTCGTAGCCCATCTTGTCGACATAGCCGCCGACGCCGCAGAAATCGGTCTGCATGTCGATGATGATGAGCGCGGTATTCTGCGGCCGCAGATCGCCATTGTAGGGCCAGGCGTAGGGCTCGGACTTGATGAAGCGCTCGGGCATGAAATGATCTTTCGAGATGCTATCGGGTGATGGACAATTCGGCGGGCGCGCCGGTCAGCGTGCGCTTCGGCGAGCAGGTGATGATCATGATCGCGAGCGTCAGGATGTAGGGCGCGGCGTTGAACAAATGATAGCCGGAGGTGATGCCGACCGATTGCAGCGCGGGCCCGAGTGCGGCCGCGCCGCCGAAGGCGAGCGAGGCCCACAGGCACAGCATCGGGTCCCAGCGCGCGAAGATCACCAGCGCCACCGCCGTGATGCCCTGTCCCGAGGAAAGGCCCTCGTTCCAGCTGCCGGGATAGAACAGCGACAGGAACGAGCCGCCGATGCCGGCGAGGAAACCGCCGACCATGGTGGCGCGCAACCGGATCAAGAGCACCGAATGGCCCATCGCGCGCGCCGCATCGGCGCTCTCGCCGGCGGTGCGGATCAAGAGGCCCCAGCGCGTGGTCCTGAAGGCCCAATAGAGCAGCGGCGCGATCGCGACGCCGATCAGGAACAGCACGTTGATGCGCAGCGCCGCGCGGACCTGCGGGATGTCGCTCCACCAGCCGAAATCGATCGCCGGCAGCCGGGCTGCCGTCGGCTCGATCAGCGGCTTGCCGAGGAAGAACGCGAGCCCCGTGCCGAGCAGCATGAGCGCGATGCCGACCGCGATGTCGTTGACGCGCGGCAGCGAGCAGATGCCGGCATGCAGCGCGCCGAACAACGCGCCGGTGATGCCGGCCGCGAGCACCCCGAGCCACGGCGAGCCCGACAGATAGGAGATGCCGTAGGCGCTCATCGCGCCCATCACCAGCGTGCCCTCGAGGCCGAGATTGATGCGGCCACTTCGCTCGGTGATGCACTCGCCGAGGCTGACGAACAGGAACGGCGTCGAGACGCGGATGGCGCCGCCGAACACGGCGAGCGGGACGGTCCAGAGGCCGAGCGATGCGTCCGCCATGTCAGGACTTTCCCTTCAGGAAGCCGATGCGCCCGTAGAGCGCGTCGCTGGCCAGCACGAACACGAAGATGATGCCTTGCAGCACCAGCACGGAGGCGTCGGGCAGGCCGAGCCGGCGTTGCAACAGGCCGCCGGAGGCCGAGATGCCGCCGAGCAGGATCGCCACCGGAATGATCGCCAGCGGATTCTGCCGCGCCAGGAACGCAACCAGGATGCCGGTGAAGCCGTAGCCCGCCGCGAGGTTGGCGTTGGTGCGGCCCTGCACGGCCGCGACCTCGATCATGCCGGCCAGCCCGGCACAGCTGCCGGCGAGGAAGCACACGGTCAGGATCAGTTTGCCGACACTGAGGCCGACGATCTTGGCGGCGCGGATGTTGCCTCCGGCGACGCGCGCGGCGAAGCCGAAGGTGGTGTGATAGATCAGGATGTAGGCGGCGATGGCGGCGACGAGGCCGAACACCAGGCCCCAATGCACGTCGGTGCCGGGAATGGTGCCGATCATGTTGGCGGCGCCGATCTCGCGCGTCGACGGCTTGTTGAGGCTCGCCGGATCGCGCATCGGCCCCTCGACCAGATGGTTGAGGATGGCAAGCGCGATATAGACCAGCAGCAGGCTCGAGATCGTCTCGTTGACCCCGCGATATTGCCGCAGGCCGCCCGACAGCGTGATCCAGAGGCCGCCGCCGATCATGCCCGCGATCACCATGGCGATCTGCACCACGATCGGCGCCGCGCCCTGCAGCGCCAGCGCCGCCGCGGTCGCCGACAGTGCGCCGATCAGAAGGGCGCCTTCGCCACCGATGATCACCATGCCGAGCTGTGCCGGCAGCGCCGTGCACAGCGCGGTCAGGATCAGCGGCGCGGCGCGGGTCAGCGTGTTCTGCCAGGAGAAGGCGGTGCCGAACGCGCCGTAATACATGTAGAAATACAGATCGAGCGGGTTCTTGCCGTAGAGCGCGACAAAGCTGCCGAACACCGCGAGCGCGCCGACCAGCGCCGCGGCCGGGATCAGGATGTATTCGATGCTCGCGCCGTGGCGCTGGAGGAATCCGGGATCGGCGGCCGGAGCGATGCCGGCCGCCTCCACCGATTCCGCCGTTTCCGTCGTCACGCGGTGGCTCCGATCACGCCCTCGACGAGATAGTCCATCTTCTCGAGCTCGGGATCCTGCTGGCCGCGATCGGTGCCGGACGCGATCACCGTCTTGCCCTTGTTGTCGACGAGCGGGCCTTTGAAGATCGTAAACTCGCCGGCCATGAACTTGGCCTTGACGTCGTCGGCGTGCTTGCGCGCCTCGGCGGACACCATCTCGCCATAGGGCGACACCTTGACGATCTCTTCCTTGAGGCCGCCGCGATAGAAGTTCGGGATCGCTTCGCCGGCGGTGATCATCTTGACGAATTTCGGGTAGAGCGCCTCCCAATTCCACTCGGCGCCGGTGAGATAGGCCTTCGGCGCCAGCGGCGACTGGTTGACGTGATAGCCGCATACGAGAGCGCCGCGGCGCGCGGCGTTCTCGACCATCGTCTTTGGTCCGTCGACATGGCAGGTCAGCACGTCGACGCCCTGGTCGATCAGGCTGTTGGTAGCCTCGGCTTCCTTGACCGGCATCGACCAGTCGCCGGTGAAGATCACCTGGGTGGTCGCCTTCGGATTGGCGAGCCGGGCGCCGAGCGTGAACGCGTTGATGTTGCGCAGCACCTGCGGGATCGGCTTGGCGGCGACGAAGCCGAGCTTGCCGCTCTTGGTCGAATAGCCGGCCACGATGCCGGAGATGTATTGCGCCTCGTCGATATAGCCGAAATAGCTGCCGGCGTTCTTCGGGTCCTTGTCGGACCACAGGCCGCCGCAGTGCTCGAAGCGCAGTTTTGGAAACTTGCCCGCCATCTTGAGGACGTGCGGGTTGTAGTAGCCGAACGAGGTCGGGAACATGAGCGTGGCGCCGTCGAGATTGATCATGGACTCGATGGTCTTCTCGACTGCATCGGTCTCCGGCACCTTTTCTTCCTCGACCACCTTGATGCCGGGAAGCTTCTTCACCGCCGCGGCTCCTTGCGCGTGCGCCTGGTTGTAGCCGTAGTCGTCGCGCGACCCGACATAGATGAAGCCGATCGTGGTTTCCGCTGCCGCCGCGCCCCGAATGCCGAGCGTGCTGCCGAGCGCCAGTGCGGCGCTGCCCTGCAATAAATGCCTTCTTGAAATCCTGCCAAAATCCATCGCTCGCTCCCTCCGGCGGGTCCGGCCCGCCTGTCCCTGTCGCAGCCGCCTGACGGCGGAGCTTGGGGGAAGTGTCGCAAGCTTCATGCCAGAGCATGTTTGGCGATCAGTCTTCCGTAAATGATTGAATGTACGTGAGAATGGTGATCGGTCCCGGAACGCTCGGAAGCCGATTGAGATCGATTTGCCTATTTTGTGAGCGATCGATCGCTGTTGTATGCAATGCCGTTAAGCAGTCGATAACCGCCGGACAGCCGGTGCGAGCCCGGTCGAGACCTGCGCACAACGCGCCATTTGCCGGCTGGTGAATCGGATCGGGCCTGCTACGAGTGAAGCGGGCTCCGCCGGACGCGTTGGACTGATGGGAAACAGCATGAGCGAGACAAAACCGTCCTCGAAATCGTCTTCCCTTGGCGAAGAGATCGTGGCGCGGATCGATCAGCTCGCGACGATCTCCGAGACGCCTGAGCATCTGGCGCGAATCTTCCTCACCGAGGAGCACCGCAAGGCGGCCGATCTCATCCTGTCCTGGATGCTCGAGGCCGGCATGAGCGCGCATCTCGACGCCATCGGCAATGTCTGCGGCCGCTATGAAGGCGAGCGGCCGGGCCTGCCGGCGCTGATGCTCGGCTCGCATTACGACACCGTGCGCGACGCCGGCAGATGGGACGGCCCGCTCGGCGTCATCACTGCGATCGCCTGCGTCGCCGATCTGAACCGGCGCGGCAAGCGGCTGCCGTTCGCGATCGAGATCGTCGGCTTTGCTGATGAGGAGGGCGTGCGCTTCGCCTCGACCCTGCTCGGCAGCCGCGCGGTGGCCGGCACGTTCGACGAGAGCGTGGTCAACACGCGCGATCGCGCCGGCATCTCGATGCGCGATGCGCTGGTCGCCTTCGGGCTCGATCCCGATCATATCGGCAAGGCGGCGCGCGCCCGCCGCGAACTGCTCGGCTATGTCGAGCTGCACATCGAGCAGGGTCCCGTGCTGGAAGAGAAGGCGCTGCCGGTCGGCGTCGTCAGCGCGATTTCGGGCGCGACCCGGCTTGCCGCCAGTCTCACCGGCGTCGCCGGCCATGCCGGCACGGTGCCGATGAAGCTGCGGCGCGATGCGCTGGCGGGTGCTGCCGAATGCATCGTTACGATCGAGCAGTTTTGCAGGTCCGACGAACAAGGCCTCGTCGGCACCGTCGGCTATGTCAACGCGATGCCGGGCGCCACCAATGTGATCCCGGGCAAGGTGTCCTTCACCATGGATATCCGCTCGCAGAACGACATGCATCGCAAGCGCGCCGTCGCCGACATCGTGCGGCAGATCGAGGCGATCGCAAAACGCCGCGACCTCGCCTTGCAGATCGACGTCACCCACGAGAACCGCAGCGTGCCCTGCGCGCCGTGGCTCAAGGCGCAGATCGCCGAGGCCGTCGCGGCCGAGGGCTATGCCGCGTTCGAGCTGCCGAGCGGGGCGGGGCATGACGGGATGGCGATGGTGGATGTCGCCGATATCGGCATGATCTTTCTGCGCTGCCGCGGCGGGATCAGCCACAATCCGGCCGAGCATGTCGAACTCGCCGATGCCGACATCGGCGCGCGGGTGCTGCTGCGCGTCGTCGAGAATTTTCGTCCGCACGTTGCAGTGAATAGCTAAAATTGCGCGCTTCGCAGGCCTGCGCCGAGGGGCGCTTGCTGCCCACGTTGCGTCAGCACGCCGCAGGCACTGGTCAGGGGCCGCTGCCGGCCCGACCCATGCCTGATCCGGACAGATCAGACCACCGTTTCCGGCTCAGCTGGCCTATTTGCGGGCCGGGCGTGAAGCGCTAGACTTGGTGCAACGGGGGGTAGTGGACATGAGGTCGTCCGTCGTCCAGGACGTTCAGTTCCCAAAACAACCGGCGCTGCAGCTGATCTATGACACTGCACCGATCGGGCTCGCCTATCTCTCACCGGATTGCCGTTACCTTCAGATCAACCAGCGGCTCACCGAGATCTGCGGCATTTCGGTCGAAGGTCACCTCGGACGCACGGTGCATGATTGCGTGCCCGCGCTGGCTTCGGCCGTCGAGGGTATCGTTCGCTCGATCATGGAGACCGGAGAGCCCGTCACCGACGTGGAGGTTTACGGCCAGCGCCCCGGCCACAATGACGAGCGATGCTGGATCACGCATTGGCATCCGCAGCGCGAACCGAACGGCAGCATCGTCGGCGTCAACGTTGCGGCCGAAGAGATCACCGATCGCAAGCGCAGCGAACGCGAGATCCGCGCCGCGCGCGATGCAGCCGAGAAGGCCTTGCACCATCTGCAGGAGACCCAGGCGTCGCTGATCGAGGCGGAAAAGCTCGCGGCGCTGGGCCGGCTGGTGGCCGGCGTCGCGCACGAGATCAACAGTCCGGTCGGCACCAGTCTCACCGTCGCCTCGGTGCTGGAGCAGAAATGCGCCGACTTCGCTGCCGAGGCTGCGCGCGGCAAGCTGAAGCGATCCAGCCTGAGCGATTTCATCGAGGTCGTCGAAAGCGCCTCGTCGCTGCTTGTCGGCAACCTCAAGCGCGCGGCAGACCTGGTGCAATCGTTCAAGCAGGTGGCCGTCGATCGCAGCTATTTCGACCGGAGCCAGTTCGATCTCGGCGCGGCGACCGAGCAGGTTCTCTCGAGCCTGCGTCCGGCCTTGCCGAAGAACAACCTGGCGCTCGAGGTCGATTGCCCGCCCGGTCTTGCCATGAACAGCTATCCCGGCCCCTACGGCCAGGTGCTGACCAACCTGTTCGTCAATTCGGTGGCGCATGCGTTCCCGGATGGCAAGGGCGGCATCATCGCGATCCGGCTCCGCGCCTCAGGCGCGGACCAGGTCGAGATCCTGTTCGCCGACAACGGTTGCGGGATGGATCACGACGTGCTGCGGCAGGCCTTCGATCCATTCTTCACCACGCGCCGCGACATCGGCCGCATCGGGCTTGGTCTGCACATCGTTCATAACATCGTCACGAACCGGCTCGGCGGAGAGCTCAATCTCGAAAGTGCGCCGGGTATGGGGACACGCATGCGCATCACGCTGCCACGCGTGGCGCCGCGGCGCGTGACCGATGGTTGATGGCTACAGGGGGCGACGAGAAGGAAATGCTCCCCGGCTTTCGGACCGGAAAACGTCCTTCCAAGTAACCGCCGCAAAAGGCATTCCACTACCCTTGCTTCTGCCCCCGTCGTCGCGACATTCTCAGGGTATTCCTGATGGTTACGACGATGAGCCAATCCGCATTCGATCCCTTCGGCGAGCCGGTCCCCGCGGTCGATCCTTCGATCGCGAGCGAGGGCGTGTCGAAATGGCTGAAGACCGCAGGCACCAGCGTGTTCTGGGTGCTGGTGGTCGGCATCGTGCTGGCACGGGCCGTCTATTTCGAGCCCGGCGTGTTCAGCTTCGAGCATGCCGTTGCCTGGGCGCAGGGTCTGTTCGCCGCGCTCTAGCCGCAGGTCCGCGCGGCGCCGTCCTGGCCCTTTGCGCCTCCCGAATGATCCCCTCGAACGCGACCGCCGCTGGCACCTCGAGCCGGCCGGGCGATTTCAGTTGCCAGAGCGTGCGCTCGATATGGATGCCCTTGATCGGGATCACCTTCAGCTTTCCGAGCTTCACTTGATCGTCGATCGTTGCGATCGACACGATGGCGACGCCGACGCCTGATGCCACCGCCTGCTTGATCGCCTCGGTGCTGCCGATCTCGAGCGTCCGCTGCGGCTCGACGTGGTGGGCGGACAGCGCCTGCGCGACCACCTCGCGCGTGCCTGAGCCGGGTTCCCGCACGATCAGGATCTCGTCGTTCAGCGACCGGATGTCGATCGGCCCCTGGACCGCTGCGAAGCGATGATCCGGACCCGCAATCAGCGCCATCACGTCGGTACGCCAGGCTTCGCTGACCAAATTCTCGTCCTCGACCGGTCCCTCGACCAGCGCGATCTCGATCTCGTGTCCCAGCATCAGCGCGGCGATGTCGCTGGTGTTGGCGCTGACGACATGCAGATCGATGCCGGGAAAGGCGCGGTGGAACACGCCGAGATATTCCGGGATCATGTAGGTCGCGATCGTGGTGCTGGCGCCGATCCGCAGCGAACCGCTGTCGAGATTGCGCAGCGCCTGCAATTCGTCCTCGGCGGCGCGTTCGGCCGCGAACAGCGTCTCGGCATGCCGCGCCAGCGCCGCGCCCTCCCGGGTCGGCCGCACCCCCTTCGGCGTGCGGTCGAGCAGCCGGCAGCCGACCTGCAGCTCGAAATCCCGCACGCCCTTGGAGATCGCCGGCTGGCTGATGTGCAGGAGGTCGGCGGCGCGGGAGAAACTTCCGGTCCTCGCCACGGCCGCGAACAGGCGGAGCAGATGCAGGTTGAGGGACATAACTTCTCTCTATTGGGGCAGTCCGAAAATATATTAGCCAAGAGGTGTGCCTTGGCGCATAAAATCTTCTCCGAAAAGAGGATTTTGTGCCGGAACAAGAACAAGACCAGGGGCAGAAGCAGGGGGCGCTGCGGCGCATATTCCAGCTCATTCCGGGGATTCTGCTCTGCGGGGTCGTCACGGTCATCTCGCTCGGCATCCAGGCCGCCGAGGAGCGCGTTTTCGACCATCCCTATATCGAGGCCCTCGTCGTCGCGATCCTGCTCGGCATGGCGGTGCGCACCGCCTGGGAGCCGTCGGCGCGCTGGCGCTCGGGCATTGCCTTCAGCGCCAAGCAGCTGCTTGAGGTCGCGGTGATGCTGCTCGGCGCCTCCATCAGCTTTGCCGCGATCGTGGCGTCGGGCGGGCTGCTGATCGGCGCCATCGCCGTGACCGTCGCGATCATGCTGGCGGTGAGCTATGGCCTCAGCCGGATGCTCGGGCTCAAGACCAAGCTCGCGATCCTGATCGCCTGCGGCAATTCGATCTGCGGCAACTCGGCGATCGCGGCGGTGGCGCCGGTGATCGAGGCCGATGGCGACGACATCGCCTCGTCGATCTCGTTCACCGCCATTCTCGGCGTGCTGATGGTGCTCGGCCTGCCGCTCTTGATTCCGCTGCTGAAGCTGACGGCGACGCAATACGGCATCCTCGCCGGCCTCACCGTCTATGCCGTGCCGCAGGTGCTGGCAGCGACCGTGCCGGCGGGCATCGTCTCGACCCAGATCGGCACGCTGGTCAAGCTGGTGCGGGTGTTGATGCTGGGCCCGATCGTGATCGGCCTCTCGCTGCTGGTGGCGCGGCGGCGCAAGGCCGGCGCCGCCAGGGAGGGCACCTCGAAGGCCGCCTCGATCAGCCCGTTCAAGCTGGTGCCCTGGTTCATCATCGGCTTCCTGGCGCTGGCCGCGCTGCGCTCATTCCAGCTCGTGCCCGACATCGCGATCGCGCCGGTGACCAAGACGGCGGCGATCCTCACCGTCGTCTCGATGGCAGCGCTCGGGCTCGGCGTCGATGTCCGCGTGCTCTCGACCGTCGGCGGCCGGGTGACGGCCGCCGTCACGCTGTCGTTGATGCTGCTGCTGGGCTTGAGCATCGGCCTCGTGCACTTCTTCAAGTAGAGCATGATCCGGAAAAGTGTGGAGCGGTTTTCCGAAGAGATCATGCGCACATCAAAGGGCCGGCTACTCGGCGGCCTTCGCGGTCTTGCCGAACATCCGTGTCGGTGCGGGAAAGCCGCAGGACGTGCCGTCGGTGATCTTGACCTGATCTTCCCAGGGCAGGCGGAAGCGGCCGGACACCATGTCCTGCATGAACGTGTAGGGGCAATCCATCGCACCGCCCTTCACCGCGACATAGCCGCGGTGCCAGAGCTGATAGATGTTGTTCTCGACGCCCCAGTTGATCCGCGCCTCGCGCACGAGGTCGGGCCGCACCTCGGCGGTGATGATCTCGTCGGCCCGCCCCGTGGTCCCGTGCGCGATGATGCTGCCGTCGAAATTGACGATCATGCCTTCGCCCATCGAGTCGAACGACCCGTCCGAGCCGCACATGCAGACATTGGCCGTCACCATCAGGTTCTGGAACGCGTTGGCCTGGTTGGTGAAGCGCCAGCTGTCGCGGATCGGCGCGGTGTAGCCTGCGGTGCGGATCATGATCTCCGCGCCCTTGTAAGCGCATTCGCGCGCCATTTCCGGGAACATGCCGTCATGGCAGATGATCAGCGCGATCTTCGCGCCTTTCGGTCCATCGATCACGGGAATGCCGATGTTGCCGGGCTCCCACGGCTCGACCGGAATCCAGGGATGGAATTTGCGGTAGTACAGCTTGATATCGCCGTGATCGTCGATGATCAGCCCTGAATTATAGGGGTTGCCATGCGGGTTGAACTCCATGATGGAGAAGCAGCCCCAGATCTTGTTCTCGATGCAGGCCCGCTTGAAAGCCGCGACTTCAGGCCCGTCGAGCCGGCACATGATCTCCGGATTGGTATCCATCGAGAGGCCGTGCAGCGAGTATTCGGGGAACACGACGAGGTCCATGGTTCCGAGGTTGCGCCGCGCCTTGCCGACCATCCATACGATGCGCTCCGTCTGCCGTGCCAGGTCGGACCTTGTCGCAACCACAGGCAACTGCAGCTGCACCAGTCCGATCACCACGCCGTTCGGTGATTTGTTGAGACCGCCAAGTCCATTCATGCCTGTCCTCCCGCCTGTTTGAAATGGGCTGTCATTTCGCGAACGATGATCTTCGTTCGGTCGGGCTCCCAGCTAGCAACGATCATGCCAGCAAGATCGCAGAATGCGCAAATGCAGCGTACGGTCACATGCTGATCGGGATCGCCGCGATGCGCCGCATCATTGCGCAATGGCACGCGGTTTGCTTAATCAAATGCGGGTTTTCTCGCATTCGGGGCGTGCGTCATGGCGAATTCAAGCGGGACGATCGCGGCGGAGCCGGCGCCGATCACGCTCGACTGGAGCAGGACCGCGCTCGTCATCATCGACATGCAGCGCGATTTCATGGAGCGAGGGGGCTTCGGCGAGACGCTCGGCAATGACGTCAGCCGGCTTGCCCGCGCGGTGCAGCCGATTGCCGCAGTGCTCGCGGCCGTGCGCGACGCCGGGCTGCTCGTGGTCCATACCCGGGAGGGCCATCTGCCCGATCTCTCGGACGCACCGCCCGCGAAGGTCGAGCGCGGCGCGCCGTCGCTTCGGATCGGCGATCCCGGACCGATGGGACGGATTCTGATCCGCGGCGAGGCGGGGCACGACATCATTCCCGAGCTCTATCCCCTCGACAGCGAGATCGTGATCGACAAGCCCGGCAAGGGCGCGTTCTACGCCACCGAATTCGGCGACATCCTGCAGAAATACGGCATCGAGAATCTCCTGGTCTGCGGCGTCACCACCGAGGTCTGCGTCAACACCACGGTGCGCGAGGCCAACGATCGCGGCTACCGCTGCGTCGTGATCTCCGACGGCTGCGCGTCCTACTTCCCGGAATTCCACGAGATGGGTCTGAAGATGATCAAGGCCCAGGGCGGCATCTTTGGTTGGGTCACCGATTCAGCTGCCGTGCTGGAGGCGCTCGGGGACTAGCCGCCTTTCACCGCACCCGCCGTCAGTCCCGCCACGATCTGCCGCTGCGCCATCACGGTGAGCAGCAGCACCGGCGCCGTCACGATCAAGGCGGCGGCGGCGAGCGGGCCCCAGCTCAGCTGGTCGAACGAGATCATGTTGTAGACCGCGACCGGCAGCGTGCGGGTCTCACGCCCGGCCAGCACGATGCCGAACACGAAATTATTCCAGGAGAAGATCACCGCGAGGATGAAGGCAACCGCAAGGCCGGGCTTTGCGATCGGCAGCGCGACATGGCGGAACACCTGCCAGCGGGTGGCGCCGTCGATCAGCGCAGCTTCCTCCAGCTCCAGCGGCGTGGTTTCGAAATAGCCGATCATGATCCAGATCACGATCGGCACCGTGACCACGAGATGGATGATGATCTGCGGCACCAGCGTGCCGAGCAGGCCGAGCCACTGGAACAGCAGGAACAGCGGGATCAGATACGACAGGCCGGGCGTGATGCGCGCGATCAGGATCACGATCGCCGATTTATGCGCGGCCATCCGCGCGATCCCGTAGCCCGCGGGCACACCGACCAGCATCGCAAGCCCCGTGGCGCAGCCGGTGACCACAAGGCTGTTGCTGAAATAGGTCAGGAACCGGTTGGAGGCGAACACGTCGGCATAGTTCTTCCAGGCGATATGCTCCGGAAAGAACACCGGCGGGTAGGAGGCGTTGTCGATCTCGAATTTGAGCGACAGCGAGGCCATCCAGAGGAAGAACAGGATCGCCGGCGAGACGATGACGAACACCGACAGCCAAAGCCCGATCCGCCCGAGAATCTGGCGCGGGTTCATGCCTCGCCCCCGAGTTCAGATGTCCACAGCAGGCGCTTGCGCAAGTAAAGCAGCAGTGCCGCCAGCGCCACGATCAGGAGGAAGAACACCACCGCGATCGCCGAGCCGTAGCCGAGGTCGTAATAGACGAAGGCGACGCTGTAGAGATAGACGTTGATGGTCTCCGACGCCGAGCCCGGCCCTCCTTGCGTGATCGCGAAGATGATGTCGAAGCTTTTCACCGCGTCGATCATGCGGATCATGCCGGCGATGAACAGGAACGGCATGATCAAGGGCAGCGTGATGAAGCGGAACACCTGCCAGAAATTGGCACCGTCGATCTGCGCGCTCTCGTAGGGTTCGGTCGGGATCGCGGCGAGGCCGCCGAGCACGATCAGCATCACCAGCGGCGTCCATTGCCAGGTCTCGACCAGCACCAGCGAGGGGATCACCGTCGCCGGGTTGAACACCCAGAGCTGCGGCGGCAGCCCGACCAGCGACAGCAGATAGTTCAAGACGCCAAGCTGCGGGTGGAACATCATGGTCCACACCAGCGCGATCGCCACCGGCGTGGCCATCATCGGCATGATGAAGATGCCGCGCAGGAAACCGCGCGCGGCGAATTTCTGATGGAATACCACCGCCGCCAGCGTGCCGAACACCAGCGGCAACAGCACTGACAGCGCTGTATAGGACAGCGTGTGCCCGACCGCCTCGACGAAGCGCGGATCGGTCGGCAGCCGCAGATAGTTCGCGAGCCCCACGAACACGGTCGGCGAGCCGACCTTCCATTCCTGCAGGCTCATCCAGATCGTGAAGACCCACGGAAAGATGATCACCGCCAGCACCACGACGAGCGCCGGGATCACGAACGGCCAGTACGACGGCGGACGCCATTCACGCGCCGGGGCGGCGTCTCCAGAGCCTGCGGCTCTGGACTCTTGCTTTGACGCGTTTTCTTCACGCGAACCGGTACCCACTTCGCTTGAAAACGCTTTGCCGGCCGCGGCCGGCTCAGTCTGTGTCACCACGCTCACGCTTTTTCGCTACGCTCCAGGATGGGGCGGAATTGCTCGTGCGCCTTTTTCAGCTCGGTGGCCGGATCGGCGCCCGACAGCGTCGCGGTCAGCGCGGCGCCGACGATGTCGCGGAATTCGGCGACCGGGATGATGACGGGCAGGCCGAGCTTGGAGATCTTGGCGGAGTCAACCACCGACTGCAGCCATTCCTTGGTCTTCACGCCCTTGGCGACTTCGGCATCGTCGACGATGGAGTTGCGGAACGGCACGCCGCCGCCGGCCTGCAGCAGGCGCGCGCCCTGTCCGCGCGAGACCACCCATTGGCACAGCAGATAGGCGGCTTCCTTGTTCTTGCTCGCCGCGGCGATACCGACGCCGTCGCCATAGGTCGAGGAGAACTTGCCCTTGGGACCGGCGGGTACCAGCGTGTAGCCGACCTTGCCGACGACGCGCGAGGCGGCGGGATCTTCCAGCGGCGGCGCCCAGCCGTCGGCGTCGATCCACATCGCGGACCTGCCCTGCGTGAAGGACGCCATCGACTCCATCCAGTTGAAGCCGGCGACGCCGGGAGGCGCGCATTTCGTCAGCAGGCGCTGATAGAGCTTGGTAGCCTCGATCGCCTCGGGGCCGTCGGTCAGGATGTTGCCCTTGGCATCGAGGAATTCGCCGCCATAGTTCAGATAGAAGTTGGTCCACATCGCCATGTTGGCGTTGCGCAGGCCGCGGCCGACGAAGCCGTAGATGCCTTCCTTCGGATCGGTCAGCTTCTCGGCCGCGATTGCCATCTCCTCGAGCGTCTTCGGGACCTCGACGCCCTTCTTCTGGAACAGCTCCTTGTTGTAGTAGAGGATGAAATAGTCGACCGACCATGGCAGCGACAGCATCTGGCCCTTGTCGTTGCGCGCATATTGCAGCCCGGCCGCCGAGAAATCGCTCTCGACGAGGTCCGGCGGCGTCATGCTCGGATCCTTCAGAAAGCCCGACATGTCGGCGAGCCAGCCGGCCTTCTCGAACTGCCGCTTCTGCACGTGATAGCTGAGGTGCACGACGTCGAAGCTCGGCTTGCCCGAGGACAGCTCGATCACGCATTTCTGGCGCTGCTGCTGCTCGGGGATCTGCTCCGACTCGACCTTGATGCCGGTGAGCTCGGTAAATTCCTTGATGTATTTTTGCAGATTGTCGCCGCGCGGCCCCTTGGCGAGAATCACCTCGAGCGTGGTGCCGGAATATTTCTTCCAGTTGACGTCGGCGCGGGCCGGAAATCCGGTCAGTCCAACCGCGCCGGCGGCCGCGGTGCCGGCCAGCATCTGCCGGCGCGAGATCAGGTGATGCGACATGTTTCTCTCCCTGGACGGTTCTTGTTTGGGAGAGATACTAGCGCCTCAACTTTCTGTGCCTAGTCCCACATGCGCGGCGCCGTTGCATAACGCTGCGCCGCGCATGGTATGGCAGCTATGCCTTGACGAAAGCGAGCAGGGTGCCGTTGCCGGAAGCCGGCGGCACGGTGATGCTATTGCCGCTCTTCACGCCGGCTGAGCCCAGCGCTTTCTCGGTCGCGGCAAGGTCGGCCGCGATCACGAGGCCGGCGCCGCCGCGGTCGGGCAGGCCATCCAGCGATACGCCGGGATAACGTTTGCCGAGCTGATCCCTGGTCAGGAACACGAAGTCGGCGCGGTTGCCGCCGGACGGCACCGCAACCGCACCGTCGGCGTCGTTCCTGACGGCGACGTCGATCATCCTGGAGAGATGCGCGGCATCGGCTGCGGGATCGGGGGAGACGATCAGCACCTGCTTGAGGCGTTTTGCCCCATTGGCGTGCGTCATCAATTCGGGAATCCACACCGTCTCGCGGGTCTTGTGCTGGCAGGCGAAGATGCGGACGCCGCCGGGCGCCTCCGCGGTCGGCCACTGGAAGGTGCGGAATTTCGCCGCGGAGATCGTGCCATCAGGCAAGGTCACCGTGCGTTCGAAATCGGTCGGCCCGATCGGCGCATAGCCGCGCGCGCGAATCTCCTCGGCACCAGCAGCGGAATCCACCGCGGTGAACGCTATGCGTTCGATGCCTTCGCCGCGCTTCTCGAGGAAGGCGCGCGCCGGAGCGTTGTGTTCGGTCGGCGTCAGCACGCCGAGCAATTCCATGTAGTCAGGGTCGAACATGATGGTGTAATTGCCCGATCCCATATGCGCGCTATGGGTGCCGCGCGGCGACACGGTGAAGCCGAGCCGCTTGTAGTTCTCGGCCGCCTTGTCGAGGTCCTTCACCATGACCACGGCGTGATCGATTCCGATGACGTTCTTGAGTGCCACTTGTTGTCTTCCCGGCTGGAATAAGAGACTTTTCTTGAGCATGATCTTTTCGGAAAACCGCTACACACTTTTCCGGATCATGCTCTAAAGCTAACCAGAACGACCGGGCGCCCGCAAGAAAGGATCATGATGAACAGCAATGCCGTGCGCTGGCCCAATTCGCTCTGGGCAGCAGTGACGCCCTTCGGCCCTGATTGCCCCGAGCTGACCGGCGCGCAGCAGGCCGATGTCGTCGTCATCGGCGGCGGTTTCACCGGCTTGTCGACCGCACTGCATTTGGGCGAGGCCAATGTCGACGTCGCGATCGTCGAGGCCGCCGAGCCGGGCTGGGGTGCCTCGGGGCGCAACAACGGCCAGGTGATCCCGACACTGTCGCGTCCCGATCCGGACGACATCATCGCGAGGCACGGTGCGGCCGGCGAGCGCTTCGTCGCGATGCTGCGCGACAGCGCCGCTGATCTGTTCGACGTCGTCAAACGCTACAACATCGAGGCCGAGCAGGAGCAGGCCGGCTGGGTGCAGCCGGTGCACTCGCCGGGCCGCATCAAGATCGCCGAGCGGCGGGTGCAGCAATGGTCGAAATTCGGTGCGCCGGTCGAATTGCTGTCGCGCGATCAGACCAAGGACATGCTCGGCTCGGATGCGTGGTACGGCGGCTTCTGGAACAGGACCGGCGGTCACGTCAATCCGCTGGCGCTGGCGCGCGGCCTTGCGCGCACCGTACTCGGCCTCGGTGCGCGAATCTATGCCCGCTCGCCTGCACTCAGTTTCGAGCGCCGCGGCGATCGCTGGGTGGTGAAGACGGAAAAGGGTGAAATCTCCGGTCGCGCTCTGGTGGTCGCGACCAATGCCTACAGCGGCGAGTTCGCGAAATCGCTGGTGCCGGAGATCGCGACCGAGGTGATGCCGGTGCTGTCGTGGCAGATGGCGACGCAGCCGCTGTCGGACAATGTGCGCAAGACCATCATTGCCGGCCGGCAGGCGATGTCGGATACCCATGGCGAGCTGTATTTCGCGCGCTACGATGCCCGCAATCGCCTCGTCACCGGCGGTGCCGTGCTCGGTCCGGGCGACAAGACCGGGCGGCTGAAGGCGCGGGTGACCGAGCGGTTGCAGCGCCTGTGGCCGCAGATTGGCGAGGTCTCCTCCGACTATGTCTGGAACGGCTATGTCGGGATGACGGCGGATTTCCTGCCGCGCATGCACCGGTTGGGACCGAACGCCTATGGCTGGACCGGCTGCAACGGCCGTGCCGTCGCGCTGACGATCCCGCTCGGCCGCGAATTGGCGCGCGCGGTCCAAGGCGTGCCGGAAAGCGAGCTGGCGCTGCCGTTCTCCGAGCCGGTGCAGTACATGGCGCACGGCGTGCTCCGCAAGCTCGCGCCCTGGATGCTGCTGCTCTACCGGCGCCGCGATGCACAGGAGTTGGTCAAGGGCGATCGTTTCGAGTTGCTGCGATGGGCGGAGTATTTCCTCGCCTCGCGCCGTTCGCGGTAGGCGCGGAGCAACGTCGCGCCATGCACGCGAGAGGCATGGAGGGGCAAGCCGCCCGAGTTGGGGACTGGTCAGAGGACGTCGCTGGAAGATTGGGGCCCAAGCAGGTTCGGGTGGGTGCCGCGATCACGAGGATTCCGCCGTTGGCGGATAGCGTTGTGGAAACCCCGAGCGACGCAGGCGTTATTGCCAGATAGCAACCCTGGGAGGTGGGCATGGCGAGGAAGCGCATTGGTATTCTCACGGGAGGCGGTGACGTCCCCGGCCTTAACGCGGTGATCAAGAGCGTGACTTATCGCGGCAGTGAGGACGACATCGAGGTTGTCGGTCTCCGCCGGGGCTGGGAGGCCCTCACGCACCTGAACCTCGACGACCCGTCGAGCAAGTCCCATTACATCATCCCGCTGAACCGCGAAAATACGCGCGTCATCGACCGGCGCGGCGGCACCGTGCTGCACTCGAGCCGCACCAATCCCTCCAAAATGAAGAAGTTGCCCGATCATCTCGCGGGCCGCGACTTTCCGGCTTCCCAGAGCACCAAGGGTGGCATCGCAACCACGACGTGGGACCTCACCAACGAGGTGCTCGCGAACCTCGCGGGGCTCGGTATCGAGCATCTGATCGCCATCGGCGGCGACGATACGCTCAGCTACGCGGACAAGCTCAACAGGCGAGGCGTCAAGATCATTGCGATCCCGAAGACGATGGACAACGACGTTCGCAACACCGAATACTGCATCGGCTTCTCGACCGCGATCACCCGTGCCAGCGATGCCATCCAGCGCCAGCGCACCACCGTCGGCTCGCACGAGCGAATCGGCATTTTCCGCGTCTTTGGTCGCGATGCCGGCTTTACGGCACTCTATACCGCATACGCAACCTCGATCCGATGCGCCATACCGGAGTACAAGGTCAATCTCGACAAGCTGATCCAGCTTCTCCTCGATGACAAGCACGGCAACCCAAGCAACTACGCGCTGATCGTGCTCAGCGAGGGCGCCGAGTGGGAGGGCTACAAGGTGCAGGAATTCGGCGAGCCTGACGCCTACGGTCACCGCAGGAAGGCGAGCGTGGCCGAAGCGTTCGCGGACGAGATCAAGCGGCGCACCGGCGAGGAGACCATCGTTTCTGACCTCACCTACGACCTGCGGTCAGGCGATCCGGACTTCATCGACAAGCTTGTGGCGCTGACGTTCGGCAACATGGCTTACGATGCGATCCTGGAAGGCAAGACCGGCCTCATGTCGGCGCTGGTCGAGGGCCGCTACGACCTCGTGCCGATCCCCGACGCCAAGCTCGGGCCACGCAAATTGGACGTCGCAAGCGCGTACAACACTGAGCGCTACCGTCCTCTCTATTCCAACAAGCGGGGCCTGCCGATCTTTCTCAACCGCGCTTCATAGGGCGGGTGGTAACCCCATCGGGCAGGGCGAGCTATTCCAGATGCGTCGATAGCCCGTATCGACACGCGGTGACGGAGGGGCCATAGTTCCGCAAGCAATATGCGCAGGGAACCTGTCGCACCACACGACGTTCTTTTTTGCAAATGAGCGCGCCGTCGCCCCCGGCGCAGCGAGCGCCGAGGCGAAGGCGCTGCGCTGCGGTCGGAGGGATGCTCATGAAACTCACCATTTCGGTCATCAAGGCTGACATTGGCTCCGTCGGGGGCCACACGAAACCATCTGCGCGCATGATGGCGGCTGTCGAAGGGGAGGTCGCGAAGGCGATCGAAAACGGTCTCCTGATCGACGGTTTCGTGCGCCATACCGGCGACGATATTGCGATCATCATGACGCACACGCGGGGCGAAGGGAGCTCCGAAGTCCACCAATTCGCCTGGAAGACGTTTCTCGCGGCCACTGCGGTCGCGAAGACCTCCGGGCTCTACGGCGCCGGCCAGGATCTTCTCGTCGACGCCCCGTCCGGAAACGTTCGCGGCGCGGGCCCGGCTGTCGCCGAGCTCAGCTTCGACCACAGCCTCTCGGGCGCGAGACCCGCGGAGTCCTTCATGGTGTTCGCCGCAGACAAGTGCGGCCCCGGCGCCTACAACCTGCCGCTCTATCTGGCTTTTGCCGATCCCATGTATTGCGCCGGGCTGATGCTGCCCCCGATGATCAAGGGCTTCCGTTTCCATATCATCGATATGGACAACACGGCCGGCGACAGCGTGATCGAACTCGATGCGCCCGCGGACGGCTACCACATTGCGGCGCTGCTTCGCGACAACGAGCGCTTCGGCATTGATCGCATCGTCTCGAAAACCTATGGCGAGGTCGCCGTCGCCGTGTCGGCGCAGCGCCTTCACTCCATCGCAGGCAAGTACACCGGCAAGGATGATCCGGTCGCGGTCGTCAGGAACCAGGGCATTTTCGCGGCGCCCGAAGAAATCATCTCGCCGTTCACCAAGGCGCACTTCGTGGGCGGCGATGCGCGCGGCTCGCATGTGATGCCGCTCATGCCGGTGCCGCTCAACACCCCGGTGACGGGGATGTATTGCCTGCCGATCGTGTCCTGCGTCGGCTTCTCGATCGACCGGGACGGGAAGTTCTCGGAGTCCTATATCGACTTCTTTGACAACCTTGCCTGGGACGAGGTCCGCCAGCGCGCGCAGCGCAAGGCGATCGAGATGCGCAGCCAGGGCTGGTCCGGCGCTGCGATGCTGCCCTATTCAGAGCTGGAATATGGCGGCTTCCGCGACACGGTATCCGGATTGCTGAAGCGCTTCCGGCTGCGCGAGGAGCCCAAGCCACAAGCGGCGGAGTAGGGCCGCGCGTGCCCGGCTACACGGTTGCGGTGCCGTGCTCGCGCGCAAACGCGCCGCCGGGGATCGCTGACAGCAGCGCCTGCGTATAGGGATGCCGCGGCTTGCCGAACACCTCGGCGGTCAGCCCTTGCTCGACCACGGCGCCGTCCTTCATGACGGCGACGAGATCGCAGATCTGGGCGGCGACGCGCAGATCGTGGGTGATGAAGATGATGGAGAGGCCAAGCTGCTGGCGCAGCCCGGCGAGCAGCTTCAAGACCTGCGCCTGCACCGAGACGTCGAGCGCCGAGACCGGCTCGTCGGCAACCAGCACATCCGGCTTCAGCGCCAGCGCGCGGGCGAGCCCGATGCGCTGGCGCTGGCCGCCGGAGAATTCGTGCGGGTAGCGGTCACCCGCGGACGGATCGAGGCCGACCAGCTCGAACAGCTTTCGCGCTTCCGCGATCGCGGTGGCGCGGTCGGTGCCGTGCACGATCGGTCCCTGCGCCACCAGCTCGGCCGCCTTGCGGCGCGGATTGAGCGAGGCGAAGGGATCCTGGAACACCATCTGGATGTGGCGGGTCTCGCGCCTGATATCGTCGCGGCCGAGCTTTGCCCAGTCCTTGCCGTCGAGCACGATCGACCCGATGTCCGGATCGATCAGCCGCACGATGCAGCGCGCGAGCGTCGATTTGCCCGAACCGGATTCGCCGACGATGCCGAGCGTCGCGCCGCGCGGCAGGTGCAGCGACACGTTCTTGACGGCCTCCGTGATCCGCGCGCCGCGGCCGAGGAAGCCGCCGGTGCGGTAGGTCTTGGAGACGCCGTCGATGGTTAGGATGTCCTTGCCGGAAAGGATGCGCGGCGGCGGCGCCTTCAGCGGCGGAACGGCTGCGATCAGCTGCTTCGTGTAGGCATGCTGCGGATCGTTCAGCACCTTGTCGGCCGTGCCGTGCTCGACGATCGCGCCATGCTGCATCACCACGACGCGGTCGGCGATCTCGGCGACCACGCCGAAATCATGGGTGATGAACAGCACCGCCGTCTTCTTGCGCTGCTGCAAATCGCGGATCAGCTTCAGGATCTGTGCTTGTGTCGTCACGTCGAGCGCGGTGGTCGGCTCGTCCGCGATCAGGAGCTTGGGGTCGAGCGCGAGTGCCATCGCGATCATCGCGCGCTGGCGCTGGCCGCCGGACAGCTCGTGCGGGTAAGCTTTTGCGGCAGCCTTGGGGTCGGGGATGCGGACGTCCTCGAGCAGCGCCAGCACACGAGCATTGATCTCGGCCTTCGAGAGAGCGGTGTGGATCGCAAACATCTCGCCGATCTGGTCGCCGATCGTGCGCAGCGGATTGAGCGCGGTCATCGGCTCCTGGAAGATCATCGCGATGCCGGCGCCGCGCACATCGCGCATTTCGGCGCTATCGGCGGCGCAGAGGTCGCGGCCGTCGAACATCATCCGGCCCCGTTCGATCGTCACCTCGTTCGGCAGCAGCCGCATGATGGCGTTCGCCATCATCGATTTGCCGGAGCCGGACTCGCCGACCACGCAGAGGATCTCGTTCGACGCAATTGAAAGCGAAACGTCGGACAGCGCATGCGGCCGGTCGGCGCCCTTGGGCAGGCGCACCGTCAGGGCGTCGAGGGAAAGGACGCTCTCGCTCATCGGCTCTTCAGCCTCGGATTGAGCGCATCGTTCAGGCCCTGGCCGACCAGCGACACCGCGAGCACGGTGACGAGGATCGCAATGCCAGGGATTGCCGAGACGTACCATTGCACCCGGAGCACGTCGCGGCCGAGCCCGATCAGATTGCCCCAGGAGGCGACGTTGGGATCGGACAGACGCAGGAAGGCGAGCGCACTTTCCAGCAGGATCGCGACCGCCATCACCACGCTGGCATAGACGATGACGGGCGGCAGCGCGTTGGGCAGGATTTCGCCGAGAATGAGCTGGACGTCCTTCATGCCGAGCGTCTTGCCGGCCTGGACGAATTCGCGGTTGCGCAGCGACAGGAACTCGGCGCGGGTCAGCCGCGCCGGCGCCGGCCACGACACCACGCCGACCGCAATGGTCACCGTGGTCAGGGTCGAGCCGAACACCGCGACCAGCACCAGCAGCAGCACGAAGTTCGGCAGCGTCTGGAACGCTTCCGTGATCCGCATCAGCACATTGTCGACCCAGCCGCCGTAATAGCCGGCGAAGGCGCCGACCAGGATGCCGATCAGGATCGCGATCAAGGTGGCGACGCCGCCGATCAGCAGCGAGATCCGCGCGCCGTAGAAGATCTGGGCGGCGATGTCGCGGCCGGAATTGTCGGTGCCAAGCAGGAAGCGCGGGTTGGAGAACGGCCAGATCAGCGGCCGGCCCGCGAGAGCGAGCGGATCGCGCGGATAGAGGAGACCCGCGCTGATTGCCATCGCGATGACAAGCAGCAGCAGGATCAGGCCGATCACCGCGGCCGGGCTGCGGAAGTAGCGCTTCACGGCATCCATCGTCAGCCCTCCGCCGCGATGCGCGGATCGAGCCGCGCGTAGAGCAGATCGACGACGAAGTTCACGGATATGACGAGCAGCGCGGACACGAAGACGATGCCGAGCAGGGTGTTGAGGTCGCGCTGCACCACCGACTCATAAGCGAGACGGCCGAGGCCGGGCAGCGAGAACACGCTCTCCACCACGACCGAGCCGCCGAGCATGGTGCCGGCCTGCAATCCGATCAGCGTCACCATCGGCAGCAGCGCGTTGCGCAGCACATGGCGGGTGATGACATGGGTCTCGTCCAGCCCCTTGGCGCGGGCGGTGCGGACGAAATCGAGGTTCAGGACCTCAAGCATCGAGGCGCGCATGATGCGCAAATAGATCGCGAGGAAGATCAGCCCGAGCGTCAGCGTCGGCAGCACCAGATGCGCCGCGATATCCAGCATGCGCCAGATTCCGGTCTGGACGTTGCCGATATCCTCGAAGCCGCCCGGCGGTAGCCACTGCAGATAGACCGAGAACACCACGATCGCCATCAGCCCGAACCAGAACGACGGCGTGGCGTAGAAGATCAGGCCGAGGGTGGAGATCATCGTGTCCGGCCAGCGGTTGACGCCACGCGCGGCGATCACGCCGAACACGAGGCCAAAGAAGAACGCGAATGACAGCGACGCCGTCATCAATAGGATGGTCGGCGGCAGCCGTTCCAGGATCACGGTCGCCACCGGCTTGCCGTAGATCGAGGAGAAGCCGAGGTCGAGCCGGACCAGGTGCCACAGATAGTTCCCGAGCTGCGCCGGAACCGAGAGGTTCAGCCCGTAGAATTTGCGCAGCGCCTCGGCGGTCGCGGCGTCGCCGCCGCCCATCTGCGCCATCAGCGCATCGACGGTGTCGCCCGGCGCGAGCTGCAGCAGCAGGAACACGCCGATCAGGATCAGGAACAGGGTCGGGATCGAGGCGGCGAGCCGCCGCCCCGCAAGGCTCAGGATACGCATATTTTATCTATAGCGTTTTCGAACGATGTGGACACCGGTTCGGGGTGGGCACCGGCCCCTTCTTACCTCGCCCCGCTTGCGGGGAGAGGTCGGATCGCATCGCCAGATGCGATCCGGGTGAGGGGGTACAGGTCTATCGATGGAGCAATATCGTGGAGCGAGCCCCTCACCCCGACCCTCTTCCCGCAAGAGCGGGGCGAGGGAGAAGAGGGCGCCACGCCTAGCGCAGATGTGGCCTCATGCGCTCAGCCAAAGATCGTGCCAGCTCGTCGAGCCCCAGCGCGGCGTGTTGGAGTGGTTGCGCGCCTTGGCCGTGATCACGGTAACGAAGATCTGCTCGATCGGCATCCAGACCGGCAGCTCGGTGTTCACCTCCTTGACGAAATCGGCATAGAGCGCCTTGCGCTTGGCCGGATCGACTTCGGTGGCGGCATCGTCGATGGTCTTGTCGACGGTCTTGTCCTCCCAGCCCCATTGGTTGGTCCACGGCGCGCCCTTGGGCTGGCCGGAGCGGTACCATACCGTGGTCGAGACCGCGGGGTCGTTGCGATACTGGTGCCAGCCGGTCGCGAGATCGAAGGCGTGCTCGTCATAGACCTGCTTGAGGAAGCCGCCGCCGTCGTTGCGTACGATGTCGACCTGGATGCCGACTTCTCCCAGCGACTGCTGGATGAAGGTCGACCACAGCGAGATGTCCTCGCCCCACGGTGCCGGCAGGAGTCTCAGCGAGAAGCGGTTGCCGCTGGAGGCTTTGAAGCCGGCCTCGTCGAGTAGCGCGATCGCCTTGGCCTTGTCATAGGGGTATTGCGGCGTGTTCGGCCCGGGATAGAAGTCGGTCGAGGTCGACGGGATCGGGCCGGTGCCGAGCTTGGCGAAATCGCCCAGGAAATTGTCGATGAAGAACGGCACGTTGATCGCGTGCGCGATGGCGCGGCGGACCCGGATGTCCGCCAGTTCCTTGCGGCGGAAGTTGAACTCGATGGTGTTGGTGCGGGCGTTGCCCTCATTGCCCTTGGTCTGGACGATGAAGCGCTTGTCCTTGCCGAGCCGCGCCATGTCCGAGATCGTCAGTCCCGAGAACGGGCTGTAGTGCAGCTCGCCGGCCTCCATCTGCGCGGCCGCGGCGGCGCGGTCGGTGATCACCTTCCAGACGATGCGGTCGAGATAGGGCGCGTTCGGCCGCCAGTAGTCCGGGTTGCGGTCGGCGATGATGTATTGCCCGCGCTCGTATTTGACGAATTTGAATGGGCCGGTGCCGACCGGCGCCAGATTGGTCGGGTTCTGCCTGATGTCGCCGCTCTCGTAGAGATGCTTGGCGGAGACGTAGCCGAGGTCGGGCAGGGCCCGGAGCAACAGGTTCAGCGGCATCGGCCGCTCGTAGCGGAAGATCGCGGTCTGCGGATCGGGCGTATCGACCGATGTGAGGAACAGCTGCAGCGTCGATCCGTAGTTGAGGATCTTCTTCCACATGTTCATCGCGGTGAAAGCGACGTCATCAGAGGTGAACGGCTTGCCGTCGTGCCAGGTGACGCCCTTGCGCAGCTTGAAGGTGACGTTCTTGCCGTCCGGGGTCGCCTCCCAGCTCTCGGCGAGCACGCCGACCGGCTGGCCGTTGGCGTCGAGGTCGACCAGATTCTCCTGGATCTTGCCGCCGATGATGTAGACGCCGGTCGAGGCCTGGATGCTGGGATTGAGCTGGCGCTGCTCGGCGCCGTAATGGACGTTGAACACGCCGCCCTTGCGCGGGGCCTCCTGCGCGAATGCCCGCATCGGATTGATGACATTGGCCGCAATCGCGGCCGAGGTCAGAAGGGCCGTGCGGCGGTTGATCTCGAGGCGGCTCAAATCCATACGCGGGTCTCCGGTACTTACATAAAGGCTTGCATCGGGCGACCAGCCGGATCGGTCGTGGCGCCCCTTTGCGATGTTACGATGGAATGGGAACCCGAGTCATTTTCTAATGCCTCGGCCTTTTGGAGGATCGTTTCCGAAACCTGAAGTGGCGCATTGCGACGCTTCGCAACCCGGATCGGGCGCCGCATTGTCGCAGTTTGGGCCGCGCGAGTTGCGTCTGGTGATTCTCTCGAAGGGACGTTTCGGGAGCGCCGAAGCCGCGCAAACCCTGTAATTTTAGGGGTCGGAAGCACCTTGACTTGAAAAAACGCTGGAAAAAACCCTGATTCGGCGGCTGTCCACAGCGATATTGTGGTGGGGAGTGCAGAAAACACTGTTTTTCTCGGCGTTTTCCGCCATATCGTGCCCACTCCAGAATCAATGGAGCAACCATGGCTACCCAACTGTCGAAGTCGCAAGTGATCGAGAAGATCGCGACCACCACCGAACTCTCCAAGCGCGACGTCAAGAACGTTTTGGACTCGCTTGTCGATGTCGGCCACAAGGAGCTGAAGAAGGCCGGGGTGTTCCTCGTCCCCGGCTTCGCGAAGTTCGTTGTGGTCAAGAAGCCTGCGACCAAGGCGCGCAAGGGCACCAACCCCTTCACCGGCGAAGAGATGATGTTCAAGGCCAAGCCGGCCCGGAAGATCGTCCGCGCACGGCCGGTCAAGGCCGCCAAGGACGCGGTTTAAGATGAAAGGCCTCCGGTGACGGAGGCCTTTTGCTTTTGAGCCGTCGCTTCCTGCCGTTGGTTGCCAGCCCGCGTTTTCCAGCGAGTGGACACCGGTTCGCGTGAAGAAAACGCGCCAAAGCAGAATCTGGAGCTCCGGACCGGGTTGAACCGGGACCGGGGCTCTAGACTACCGGCGACCGGCCACCATCGACATTGATGGCGGTGCCGGTGATGTAGGAGCCTTGCTCCGAGGCCAGGAAGCAGGCGAGGTTGGCGAACTCCTCCGCCGTGCCGATGCGGCCGAGCGGGGTGCCCTTGGCAAGGCCCTTGGCGAATTCCCCGAAATCCGTGTTCGGCGCCTGGGCAGCATGCCGCTTGACCCATTGATCGCTCATGATCAGGCCGACCAGCAGCGCGTTCACCAGGATGTTGTGCTCGCCGCCTTCATTGGCCATCACCTTGGTCAGCGCCATGCCGGCCGCGCGCGACACCGAGGTCGGCGCGGAATTGCCGGCCGGCGCCTTGGCAAAGGTGTTGAGCACATTGATGATGCGGCCCCATTTGCGCTGCTTCATCCCCGGCCACACCAGCCGGCTGAAGCGGATCGCGGCGAACAGTTTCAGGTCGAGGTCCTCCTGCCAGGCCTCGTCGCTGATGCTCTCGAACGCCAGCGTGCGCGCCGTGCCGGCGTTGTTGACGAGCACGTCGATCTTGCCGAGATCGGCAACGATCTGGTCGTGAGCCTTGGTGATATCGGAAGCCTTCGCGACGTCGCAGACATAATCGCGTACCACAAGGCCGTCCCTAGCGAGCGCTTCGCGCGCCGCAGCGAGGTCGGCCCCGCCGCGGGCGAGGATCGCGACCCTGGCGCCGGATTCGGCAAACCGCCGCGCCACCGCGATCCCGATGCCCTTGCTGCCGCCGGTAACCACCGCGACGCGGTCCTTCATTGATAGGTTCATTGTTGTTCTCCCTGGGGCTGGCCCGGAGAGGACGCTATCAAACCGACAGCGCGACCAACAAGGTCATGCAGAGCAGGTGTGCTGTGACAATCAGTGCGAGATGGAGCGGACCGGACATCGGAGATCTCCATGGTGGTGCGCATCTTATTTGTCGTCAGGCGAGCACCGTCGCCTGACTCCCTCCCCCTGAAAGGGGGAGGGCGGGGTGGGGGTTGCTCTCCACGGGCGCCGGCGCTTGCGGAGGCAGGATCCCCACCCGGCTTGCGCTTGCGCGCAAACCGACCTCCCTTTGCAAGGGGAGGTGAGGAAAGAGCGTGCCCCGTTCACGCGCGCCGCTAGTTCGAGCTCGCGCTTGCCGTAAAGCTGCGGTCGACGGCCTTGCCGACATCCAGCGTCTTGCCGAGGATGCCGTAGCGCGTCGCGCGATCGGAGGCGGCCTGCACCTCCTTCACCACGGCCTCGTCGATCGCGATCGGGCTCGTCTTCTGAGCGGTGTAGGCGGCGAGCAGCACGTCCTCCGGCAGTTTTGTGAGCTCGGCCGTGTTCCTGGCGTACTCGGCGAGATGGTCGAGCGACCACAGCCGCGCCTTGTTGAGCCGCTGCACCAGGTCCTGCACCGCCGCGCGCTTGGTTGCGATCGCGTTGTCGGAGGCGACGATGAAGGTGATGGTCGGCGTCAGCCCTTCGCCGTCGGCGACGACGCGCGCCTTGTCCTTCAGCGTGGCGTAGGAGACATACGGCTCCCACACCGCCCAGGCGTCGATCGAGCCGGCGAGCAGCGCGATCTTGGCGTCGACCGGGCCGAGCGGGGCGAAGGTCGCGTCCTCGATCCTGCTGCCGGCTTTTTCCAGCGTCGCGTTGATCAGGAATTGGCCCCAGCCGCCGCGCGTGCCGGCGAGGCGCTTGCCCTTCAGATCGGCCGCGGTCTTGATCGGCGAATCCCCGCGCACCAGGATCGCCTGCGTCCGCGCATCGGAGCGCGTGCCGCCGATCGCCTTGATCGGCGCGCCCGACGCATAGACCGTGAGGAAGGACAGATCGCCGGTGTAGCCGACGTCGAGCGCGCCGGCGTTGATCGCTTCCAGGATCGGGGCTGCGGCGGGGAATTCCGACCACTCGATCTTGTAGGGCAGATCCTTGGCGAGGCCGGAAATCTCCAGCAGCGAGCGGTTGCCGCCCTTCTGGTCGCCGACGCGCAGCACGATCGCGTCGGCCGCGAGCGCCGCAGCCGATGTCGACAGCGTGATCACGGCCGTGATCAGCGCTGCCGCCGTGCGGCGGGTGAGAGAATAGGCAGGGCCCGAGCGGGTCAGTTTGCGCATATGAATTTTCTTCCTGATTCATTCGCTGCGCCGCGGAACGCGCGGCAGCGTTCGATCAAGTCTATGAGCAAGCCGTTCGCCGTCAACGAAACGGAAATCTGAATTCGCCGGCTGCGCGGCAAGGATGATCTCGTCAAGCAGGCCGCGCGTAGAAGACATCGCGCATGCGGCCGCAAAACGCCTAGATTTGATGCAGTCACGGGTGATCGCGCCGCATCTCCGTCTGGGACGATCGTGAAAATCCTTTCATCGCCGCGCGATGCGATCGTGGAGAGTTCAGCTGTGGCGCCGACAACATTCGAAATTCCATTTCATTGACGATGATCTTGTCGCGCCGCATCATTTGCATGTTGCTTTGAGTGCAATCGCGCCGGAGAAATCCGCTTTTTTCTGAACCATGTGCTTCGAACGACGGGGCGTTCAAACGGAGACGTTTTGCGCGCGGGGCGGAGCCTTGCCGAAATGCAGGAGTGAAGATGTCGACGGATAACAAGAAGACGGTGATGGATCGCCGCACATTGCTGCGTGCGGGCGCCGCCGCGGCCTTTGCCGCGCCGATCGGGGCGTATAGTGCGCAGGCCTTCGCGCCACGGGCGATCACGCCGGCGATCGACTTCTCGGAATTCCCGGTCTGCAAGACCGCATCCGATGCACCGGCTTTGACCGGCGCGCCGCGCAAGCTGAAGCTGTCCTGGAACGCCGGCGCGGTCTGCCTTGCGCCGCTGCCGGTCGCGATCGACCACGGCTTCTTCCAGAAGCAGAATCTCGACGTCGAGCTGGTCAACTATTCGGGCTCGACCGACCAGCTGCTGGAGGCGATCGCCACCGGCAAGAGCGACGCCGGTCTCGGCATGGCGCTGCGCTGGCTGAAGCCGCTGGAGCAGGGCTTTGACGTCAAGATCGCCGCCGGCACCCATGGCGGCTGCATGCGCGTCCTGACCCGCACCAATTCCGGGGTCGACAAGCTCGCCGATCTCAAGGGCAAGATCGTCGCGGTCGGCGATCTCGCAGGTCCCGACAAGAATTTCTTCTCAATCCAGCTGGCCAAGCTCGGCATCGACCCGATCAAGGACGTCGACTGGCGCGCCTATCCCGGCAATCTCCTGAACGTCGCGGTCGAGAAGGGCGAGGTGCAGGCCTTCCTGTCGTCGGACCCGCTGGCCTATCTCTGGCTGAAGGATGCGCAGTACAAGGAGGTCGCCTCCAACCTCGACGGCGAATATCGCGACAAGAGCTGCTGCATCGTCGGCCTGCGCGGCAGCCTGGTGCGCGAGGAGCCTCAAGTCGCGCGCGCCATCACCCAGGCGCTGCTCGACGCCGCGATGTTCACCTCGCAGAACCCGGACAAGGCGGCGAAGTCGTTCCAGCCCTATGCGCCGAAGGCGGCGAGCCTCGCCGATCTCGAGGCAATGGCGCGCTACCACACCCATCACCATCATCCGACCGGCGAGGTGCTCAAGCGCGAGCTGAAGGGCTACGCCGACGACCTCAAGACGGTGCAGGTGTTCAAGCAGAGCACCGACACGGCCAAATTCGCGGAGCGGATCTATGTCGACGTATTCAGTGTCTGACGCGACGGCCGCGGCCGCGCCGCGTGCGGCGGTCACGTTCTCGAACCTCTCCGGCAGTTACGGTGTCGGCCTTGCGGCGAGCCTCGTCTGGCTCGCCTTTGGCCTCTCCTGCCTTTATTGGCCCGATGTCGGCGACTGGTCGCGGACCGGATCGCTCGGCATCGGCGCGATCGTCATCGCCGCGTTCATCCTGTTCGGCACATTCAGCGCGGATTATCTCGGCGGCGCCGGGCAGGCGTTGCGCAAGCGCGCGCCATGGCTGGTGGCATTCGGCGCCTTCGTGACGTTGTGGGAGGTGGCCACCGCAAAGTTCGCCTGGCTGCCGCTGCCGTTCTTCCCGCCGCCGCAGTCGATCCTCGAGGTCTATACCGACGATCTGCCGAAACTGCTCGATAGCGTGTTCGCCTCGATCAAGCTGCAGCTCGGCGGCTACATCATCGGCGCAACCGTCGGCTTTATCACCGGTGTCTCGATCGGCTGGTCGCAGAAGATCGGTTACTGGGTGCATCCGGTGCTGCGCTTCATCGGCCCGCTGCCGGCTACGGCCTGGCTGCCGATCGCTTTCTTCACCTTTCCGTCGAGCTGGAGCGCCTCGACCTTCCTGATCGCGCTTGCCACCGGCTTTCCGGTGACGGTCCTGACCTGGTCGGGCGTCGCGAGCGTCAGCAGCGCCTATTACGACGTCGCGCGCACGCTCGGCGCAAAACCGTCATTCCTGGTGCTGAAGGTCGCGATCCCCGCCGCGCTGCCGCATGTGTTCGTCGGCCTGTTCATGGGGCTCGGCTCGTCCTTCGCGGTGCTCGTCGTCGCCGAGATGATCGGCGTCAAGGCCGGGCTCGGCTGGTACCTGCAATGGGCGCAGGGCTGGGCGGCGTATGCCAACATGTATGCGGCGCTGATCGTGATGTCGCTGCTCTGCTCCGGCGCGATCACGCTCTTGTTCCGCACCCGCGACCGCCTGCTGGTCTGGCAGAAGGGCGTCGTCAAATGGTAGCGCAGTCCGCAGCTGAGGCGATCACCTATCCGGCGGTCGGCGCCGAGCTCGATATCGAAGGCGTCAGCCACGCCTTCGATATCGATGGCGCCACGCTGCCGGTGCTCGACAATGTCAACCTCGCGATCGCGCCGGGCGAGTTCGTCGCGCTGCTCGGCCCGTCCGGCTGCGGCAAGTCGACCTTGCTGCGGCTGGTGGCCGGGCTGGAGAAGCCGCGCGCGGGCACGCTGCGCGAGGATGAAGTCCGCATCGCCGGACCGCATCCGTCGCGGGTTGTCGTGTTCCAGGACCCGACGCTGTTTCCGTGGCGCACGGTGTGGGACAATGTTGCGCTTGGCCTCGAAGCGCAGGGCATTCTGAAGGCGCAGCGCCACCGCGTCGATGACGTCATCGAGCTGGTCGGCCTGTCCTCGTTCCGCAACGCTTATCCGCACCAGTTGTCCGGCGGCATGGCGCAGCGCGTGGCGCTGGCGCGCGCGCTGGTCAACGATCCGAAGATCCTGGTGCTCGATGAGCCGCTCGGCAAGCTCGATTCGCTGACGCGGATCGCCATGCAGTCAGAACTCGTCGCGCTGTGGCAGCGCAAGGGCTTCACCACGCTGTTGGTCACCCATGACGTCGAGGAGGCGCTGGTGCTCGCCAACCGCGTCATCGTGCTCTCCGATCGGCCGGCGCGGATCAAGGCGGACATCGCTGTCGCCCGGCCGTATCCGCGGCATCGCGGCGATCCTTATCTGGCTGAGCTGCGCAAGCAGATTCTCGGCCTGCTCGGACTGGAGGCGACATGGTGAGATCTGCGGCGAGGGAGCTGCATCCGGCGGACGGGCCGGAGCACATCGCGCGCGCGTTGCGGCTCGCCGACGTGTTTGCAGCGCGTGCGCCGGCGCACGACCGCGACGCCAGTTTTCCCTTCGAGAATTTCGTCGATCTCTCCCGCGAAGGCCTGCTGGCGCTGACCGTGCCGGCGGCGCTCGGCGGCGGCGGAGCGGGCGCCCGCGACGCCACGCGCGTGCTCGGCATCATCGGCAAGGCCGATCCGTCGACCGCGCTGGTGCTGTCGATGCATTACATCCAGCATCTGGTGATGGCGCGCAGCACGCGTTGGCCGGGCCGGCTGTCGCGCAAGCTCGCCAAGGAAACGGTCGAAGGCGTGGCGCTGATCAACGCATTGCGCGTCGAGCACGAGCTCGGCTCGCCCGCGCGCGGTGGCCTGCCGGCGACGACGGCGCGCCGCACCGAGACCGGCTGGCGGCTGACCGGCAAGAAGATCTATTCGACCGGCGCGCCGATCCTGAAATGGTATTCGGTCTGGGCGAAGACCGACGAGCAGGAGACCCGTGTCGGCTTGTTTCTGGTTCCCGCCGGTCTGCCGGGAACGCGGATCGAGGAGACCTGGGACCAGCTCGGCCTGCGCGCCAGCGGCAGCCACACCGTGATCTTCGACGACGTCGTGTTTCCGCTGGATTACGAGATCGACGTGCGCACGCCCGACGACTGGAAGGTTCCTGACGTTACCCAGGCGACCGTGCATGCGATCTTCGTCGCCGCGATCTATGACGGCATCGCCCGCGCGGCCCGCGATTGGCTGGTCACATTCCTGAAGCAGCGGGTGCCCGCCAATCTCGGCGCGGCGCTCGCGACCTTGCCACGGATGCAGGAGGTCGTCGGTGCGATCGAGGCGCGGCTTGCGGTCAATGCCCGCCTGATCGACAGCTTCGCGACCGATTTCGATAACGGCTTCCCGCTGTCCGCGATCGAGTCTAACATCATCAAGCTGACGGTGACAAATAACGCCGCGGCAGTGGTGGAGGATGCCTTGTCGCTGACCAGCAATCACGGCCTGTCGCGAACCAATCCGCTGGAGCGGCATTACCGTGACGTGCTGTGCGGCCGCGTCCATACCCCGCAAGACGATGCCACCCGTGTCTCCGCCGGACGCTCCGCGCTGGGCGTCTGAAAACAATAGCCAACAACAACGGAGTTCCCGTCATGCCGGTCGAGTTCATCGGCTTCATCACCAACAACAATGCCTCCGAGACCATCGTCCGCTCAGGCCCGGTGCTCGATCCGCCCTATATCGAGACAGTGGCCAAGGCGCATGAGCTCGCCGGATTCGATCGCGCGCTGCTGGCGTTCCATTCCACCACGCCGGATGCGTTGCAGGTCGCGCAGCATGTCCTGACCATCACCAAACAGCTCAAGGTGATGATCGCGCAGCGACCGGGCTTCACCGCGCCGACGCTGCTGGCGCGCCAGCTCGCGACGCTGGATCAGTTCTACGGCGGCCGCGTCTCGCTGCACGTCATCACGGGCGGCAACGCCATCGAGCTGCGCCAGGACGGCAACACGCTCGACGACAAGGACGAGCGCTACGCCCGCACCAGCGAATTCCTCGACGTGGTGCGGCTGGAGTGGACCAGCGAGAAGCCGTTCAACTACAGCGGCAAGTATTACAACGTCGAGAACGGCTTCTCGCAGGTGAAGCCGTTGCAGAAGGGCGGCATCTACACCTTCGTCGGCGGCGGCTCGGACGCCGCGGTCGAGGTCGCGGGCAAGCACGCCGATACTTTCGCGCTGTGGGGCGAGTCCTACGCGCAGGTGCGCGATGTCACCGCGCGGGTGCGCGCCGCCGCGGCCAGGCACGGAAGGCCGACGCCGCGCTTCAGTCTGTCGGTGCGGCCGATCCTCGCCGACACCGAAGAGAAGGCGTGGAAGAAGGCGGAACATATCCTCGAGCGCGCCACCGCGCTGCAGGACCAGACCGGCTATCGCCGTCCCAACCACGCGACCGACGGCGCCAAGCGGCTGCTGGCGCTCGCCGATCAGGGTACGCGCATCGATAAGCGGCTGTGGACCGAGATCGCCAAACTGACGGGCGCCAACAGCAATACCACCGCGCTGGTCGGCACACCCGAGCAGGTCGCCGAGGTATTCGGCGATTATTACGATCTCGGCGTCAGCCACTTCCTGATCCGCGGCTTCGACCCGCTGGTCGATGCGATCGATTATGGCCGGGCGCTGATCCCGCTGACCCGCAAGCTGATCGAAGCGCGCGACCAGCAGCGAGGGATTGCCGCCGAATGATCCGTCTCATTGTTGCGGCAGTGCTTGCGCTCGTCGCCGTCGACGCGGCCTTCGCGCAGACCACGCTGCGCGTCGGCGACCAGAAGGGCAATTCGCAGGCCGTGATGGAAGCGGCCGGTGTGCTCAAGGACGTTCCCTACAAGATCGAGTGGAAGGAGTTCGCCGCAGCCGCGCCGCTGCTGGAGGCCCTGGGCGCAGGCGCGATCGATACCGGGCTGGTCGGCGACGCGCCGTTCACCTTCGCGGCGGCCGCCAAAATTCCGGTCAAGGCGATCGCCGCGGTGCGGCAGTCGCGCGACGGGCTCGCGGTCGTGGTGCCGGAGAACTCCGCGATCAAGAGCTTCGACGATCTGCGCGGCAAGAAGATCGCAACCGGCCGCGGCTCGATCGGCCATCAGCTGATCCTGGCGGCGCTGGAATCCAGGGGTTGGCAGGCGAACGACGTGCAGATCGTGTTCCTCGCGCCGTCGGATGCCAAGGTCGCCTACACGCAAGGTTCGGTCGACGCCTGGTCGACCTGGGAGCCTTATGTGAGCCAGGAAGAGGTGCTGTTCAAGTCGCGCCGCGTCATCACGGCTGACGGCATCACGCCCGGCCTCGGCTTCCAGGTCGCAACGCCCGATGCGATCAAGGGCAAGCGCGCCGAGCTCGAGGATTTCGTGCGTCGCCTCGCCGCGGCGCGCGCATGGTCGCAGAACAATGTCGAGGGCTACGCTGCGACCTGGGGCAGGCTGATGAACATCCCGCCCGCGGTGGCGGTGAACTGGCTGACGCGGGCCAAGATCCGCATCGCGCCGATCGACGACAGCGTGGTCGCCGACGAGCAGAAGACCATCGACCTCTACGACCGCTGGGGCCTGATCCGGCAGAAGATCAACGCCGCCGACATCGTCGACCGCTCGTTTGGTGCGGCCGTCGGGAAGGGCGCGGGACTGTAGGCAATTTGCAAGCGACACCAAACATTCAGCGTCGTCCTGGCTTTCGCCAGGACGGCGGGTGCTCGCACGATTTCGGAATATTGGAAAAATATCCCTGATTTGCCCGACGTGTCAAGCTGCCCTGTCGAAGCTGCCCTGTCGAAGGCCGGCAGCCGCGAGGTCCTTTGCATGGGGTTGTTTTCGATATTTTGCCGGCGCCTGCGGCGGCCCTGCAGGCGGGAGATGTGGACCGTCTGCGCGGAAGCGATTCAGCTCCGCACTATTGCACCGCTAACGAACCCGTGATTCAAAACATCCATTCGTCCGCCGGCTGCCGCGCGGCAAGGATTTTCCCCGTTTGGCACATTCCAAAACCGCAACGTTGCTATTTTCGCCACGACCTTGCCACCCCGCCCGGCGCCGCCAAGATCAATCAGACGAACAATCGAGTCCGGGAGATCACCATGGGCCTTCAACAAACTCGCGTCGAGTCGCTGCCGTTTGTGACCGCTGAACTGAATTATCTCGCGCCGACGCCGGGTAAGCCCCGGACCTACGCCTTCGATCCGCCGCCCGGCGAACCCAAATCCACCGCGCTGCCCGAAGCCCACAATGTTCCGATATTTGACGGGCGTTTGATCGCCGACAGCTTCTCGCTCGATCGCGAGGGCTTTGCGCTGGTCAAGCATCCGACCAGCGTCAAGGACTATTACGACGAGAACGAAGTCCGCAACGTCTACTATCCCGCCGTCGAAGCCTTCCTGAAGGCGACGCTGAAGGCGGATCGCGTTGTCATCTTCGATCACACCGTGCGCAAGCGCGTCGAGGGCGCGGCTGACATCCGCGGCGGTGGTCCGCGCCAGCCGGCGACCCGCGTCCATGTCGACCAGACCGCCGTCTCCGGCCGCAACCGGGTGTTCGAGCACCTGCCCGACGAGGCCGAGCAGCTGGTCAAGGGCCGCGTCCAGGTGATCAATCTGTGGCGCCCGATCCGCGGTCCCCTGCGGGATTCACCGCTGGCGATGGCCGACGGCACCACGGTCGCGCCGGAGGATTTGATTGCTTCGGACCTGATCTATCCGAACCGCAGCGGCGAGACCTACTCGGTGAAGTACAATCCGAACCACCGCTGGTTCTACATTCCCGAGATGACGCCGGACGAGGCGATCCTGCTGAAATGCTACGACTCGGCGACCGACGGTCGCACGCGGTTCGGGCCGCATACGGCGTTCGTCGATCCGACCACGCCGGCGGATGCCGCGCCGCGCGAGAGCATCGAGCTGCGCACGCTGGTGTTCCATAAGCAGTGAAGTCACCTCGCCCCGCGTGCGGCAGGGGTGTCCGGGGAAATTCAGGCATAGCGGAGCTCCATCTGGTCAGGTGAGATGGTTGATTTCCGACGGCTGGGGTTGATGGGCGGAGGTTTGTCGATGGCAGCGAGGGATCGACGCGTGAGCAGGAGCTGGCCGACGAGTTCGGCGAACCTGAGCGGGAGCATTTTGATGCAGTTGGTGTGAGCGGCGATGCGCAGCAGCAGGTAGGCAATCATCGCAGCGAGCACCTGAAGGCGGATCGCGTTGTCGTTGGCGCCGAGGAACTTGCGAATATCGAGATGCTGCTTGATCCAGCGGAACAGCAGCTCGATTTGCCATCGGCTCTTGTAGAGGGCGGCGATCTCGACGGCGCTACGGGCAAGGTCGTTGGTCAGGAGTGTGATCTTGCCGCCTTTCTCGCGTCTGATCTTGATGCGGCGGAGCGGGATTGGAAGGCGCGAATCGCCCTTGCTGATGAGCTTCACCTCGTCATCGGCAAGGATTTCGAAGTCATCCCCGTTACGCTTGCGGATGGCGCGATGCCTGAGCGAGCGAAGACGGATGCTCGTCTTCGCCCGGGTAACGAAGAAAGCCTTGCTATCATTGATCTTCTGCCACCAGTCGAAACGGCAATAGCCCTTGTCAAACACATAGGTGGTGGCGGGCTGGATTGGGGTCTGTCGGCCGATCTCGATGTCATTGACGTTCGCGGCCGTCATCTCGACGCAGGTCGGGACATCGCTCCTTGGGTCGTAGACGACATGCAGCTTCATGCCGCGGATGCGGCCGTTCCACGTCGCCCAACTGCAGACCTTGCCGAGCGGGATCGGACTGGCGTCGATCAGACGCACCATCTCCATGCCTTCACTCCGCAGCTGGCGACGCGCCATCGCCGACAGCGCCGCAAAGGTTTGCGCGAAAATGCCGATCGGACGGCGGGCATTGGCATCGGACAACGTCGAGCGCGACAGCTTGCCGGTTCCCAAGTGATAGTGATGCTGCGAATTGGCGTTGAAGCCAGTCACCACCCCGCGCAGACTGCTGTTGCCGCTAAGCTGGGCATAGATCAGCGCCACCAGATGATCCCAGCTCCTGAACGACTTGTCGTAGGCATCCCCGTCCAGACGATCCACAACCGTCTGAAACTGCCGTCGATTGATCGGTTCAAGCAGCCTTCCAAAAATGCTACCGCGATATCGCATGCTCGGCCCTCTGTGTCTCGACAACCAGAAAAGACCGATTTGCCTCGGTCCTGCCGAGCATGCACCGCGACACAGTGAATCATTCCCCGGACACCCCTGCGCGTGCGGGGAGAGGTCGGAACGCATCGTTAGATGCGTTCCGGGTGAGGGGGAGTCTCCGCACATCCAATTGTCACCGTGTTCGCGGGTGCAGCCCCTCACCCAACCCTTTAGAGCGAGCTTCGCTCGTCTCGACCCCGTGAAGAACGGGGAGAGGGCTAACCGATTGGCACCCTCCGCCCAATAATGTTACGCCCGTCGCCAAACCGCTCGGGGAAGAGGCGATTCGTGGACGGCGTGGTGACGAAGGAAGAGGCGGGGATCGGGTTCCGCGCCCTGGTGCTTGCACTTCTGGCATTGGCCTCCGGCCACATGCTGTCGACGCTGCTGCGGACCATCCCGGCGATCAGCCTCGATCTGATGGCGTCGGATTTCGGCACCTCGCCGCAGGCGCTCGCGAGCCTCACCTCGATCTATCATTTCTCCTTTGCTGCCTCGCAAATCCCGGTCGGCGCCGCGATGGATCGTTTCGGCGTGCGGCCGGTGTCGCTGAGCCTGCTCGCCGGTACCGTGATCGGAACGCTGGTCTCGGCGCTGGCGACGGGGCCTGCGAGCTTTGTGCTCGGCCAGCTCATGCTCGGCGTCGCCACTTCGGGCATGCTGATGTGCCCGATGACGCTCGCGGCGAAACAGATGTCGGCGGCGAAATTCGGCCTGTGGTCCGGCCTGATCCTCTCAATCGGCAATATCGGCATGCTGCTGTCGGCAAGCCCGCTGGCGTTCGTGGTCGATCAGTTCGGCTGGCGCGCCGGTTTCTGGGTTTCGGCCGGCTTCAGCATTGTCGTGCTGATCGCGGTGTTCGCGCTGGTGCCGCGGCAGCCGGCGGCGCATGCGGATGATTCCTCGCCGCTGCACCAGATGGCCGAGGTGCTGCGGCTCGGCATGTCGCGTGGCCTGCGTGGTCTGATCGCGCTGTCGCTGGTGTCGCTCGGCGCGTCGCTGACCTTGCGCGGCTTGTGGGGCGGCCCGTGGCTGATGGACGAGAAAGGGCTGAGCCGGATCGAGGCCGGCAATGTGCTCGGCCTGTTCACGCTGGCGATGATCGTCGGCCCAGCCTGCATCGGCGCTTTCGATCGCAAGTTCGGGCACCGCCGTGCCATGGTGGCGGTGACGCACGCCATCGCCGCGCTGCTGCTCGTCTTGATGGCGGCCGGTGCGCCGCATTTCCCGGTCTCGAACCTCTTCGGGGTTGCCGTGATGCCGACGCAATATGACTTGGTGCTGTTAATCCTGATCGGGCTCGCGACGTCGGCGCAGCCGCTGATCTACGGCATGACGCGGCAGCTTGTCGCCGCACAGAACACCGGCAAGGCGCTGTCCTCGGTCAATCTCGCGTTCTTCCTTGGCGCAGCGCTGCTGCAATCGAGCACCGCCGGCGTCGCGGCGCTGTTCGGGCTGCCTGCGGTGCTGCTGTTCATCGCCGGCGCGCTGGTGATCGGGACCGTGCTGTTCCTGATCTACACCAGGCCCTAAAGCGCGATGAGATTGGGTTGAAACGTCATCGCGCCTTGGCTCTTTGTTTGAGCATGATCTTTTCGGAAAACCGCTTCGCACTTTTCCGGATCATGCTTTAGCGCGCCGTTCCGATCAGATCGTCTGCGCCTGCTTGCGAATCTCGTTGGCAAGCGGCCGCAGGGAATCGCCCCCGCGCGGCCCCACCAGGGAGTAGCCCGTACCGCCGTCAGCCCACGAGAAGCCCGCGACATCGCCACCCGAATGCGCGGCCATCGGCGCGTTCTGGTCTGACGTCATCGGGCGGGTGAGAACCACAAGCCGCTCGCCGCGATCGTCGTCGTACATGAACATGGCCGCAGGACCATGTGCGGTCGGCACTACCCGTCCGCCCATTAAGCGATATCCCGACTTGGTGAGATCCGGCAGCTTCACCGGTTGATGCAACCGGTTGGAGACCCATTGCACAAGCTCGGTGCTGTCGCGCAGCTCGACCGGCCGCGTGCGATCGGAGGCGTACACTCTGTAGGAATCGCTGGCTTCCTCGGCGAGCGCCACAATTCCGCCGACCGGTGTCTGTGTCGCGCCACGGATCATCCATCCACCGAGGCCGCCGATCGAGAGCATCAGCATCGCTGCGATGGCCCAGCGCAACGACGAGGGGCGGCGGCGTGGGCTCTCGATCATCCTGGCGAGGTTGAGCCGCGGCGGCAGCGGCTCCTCGGCGATCGGCAGCAGCGCCGATCGCAAGAGGTTACGCTCATCGGAGTAGGCGGCGATGCGCTTGGCCACGTCCGGATGCTTGTCCAGATAGGCACGGACCTCGGCCTCGCGTTCCGGCTCGAGCGCGCGATCGACATAGGCGTGCAGATCGTCTTCTGTAATGGGTCGGTTACTCATGTCTTGTTCCGCAATTGCACGACATTATGATCCCGGTCGCCGGGAGTCCCCTCCAGTTCGTGATGCAGCCGCTCGCGGGCGCGCGCGAGGCGTGACATCACCGTGCCAATGGGCACCCCAAGCACCTTCGCGGCATCGGCGTAGGACAAATCCTCAACGCCGACGAGCAGCAGCACCGCACGCTGGTCATGCGGAAGCCTGGTGAGCTTCGCCATGACGTCGCGATACATCACCTTGTGCTCCTGCGCCGCTTCCTGGCCGAACGAACCCTCGTTTGTTTCGTCGATCGCGACATGAACGCCGCGCACCGTTGCGCGGCGAAACTGGTTGATGGCGAGATTATGCAGGATCGCGAACAGCCACGGGCGCGGATTGTCCGACCGCCGCTGCTCCCAGTGGATGACGGCGCGTTCCAGGCAGTCCTGCACCAGGTCGTCGGCCGCGGCGTGATCGCGGACCAGGGCCCGCGCATAACGCCGCAAGGCAGGTATCAGCGGCTCGACCAGGTGCAGCATGTCGCTCATGGCGCTTGTACCTGCACGACCGCGCCGAGTTTCGCCGGCTCGCCGGCTGCGATGACGAGGTAGCGTCGCTCCGCCCTGGCCGCGCTCTGCACGATCTGCCGGATCGGACCGGCCGCGTTGACGATCGCGGAGCCGGCCGGATTGGTCATGAAGGCTGCCAGCGGCTCCACCATGCCGCCACCGTCAGCGTGTTCGGCCAATCCCAGCACGTAGCGCTGCTTCGGCTCGAGCCCGGTCACGGAAGCCTGCAGCACCTGGATCAGGCCTTGATCGAACAGCGATACGCTGGTCGGCGGCTTCTCGCCCTTGGCTTGCTTTTTCGGTGCGAGCGCGAGGTGAGCGGCCTGGCCGGCGACGCCGAGGGCCTGCAGGTTCTGGCGATCTTCCGGATTTGGCGCGGCGTTCGGCACATAGACGATCGCCTGCGGCGCCTGGCCGATCGGGATATTGGCGATCACCTTGTTGGTCGCGGTGTCGATCGCGGCCAGCGCGTCGGCATTTTCGAGACCGACATAGACTCGCGTGCCGTCGCCGGACGGCCAGACGCCGTGCGGCAGATTGCCGACGGGGATGGTCGCGACTTGCGAGAAATCGTCGGTTCGGAACACCTTGACCTCGTTGGTGCCGCCGATGGTCACATAGGCGAAGGTCCCCTTTGAGGTCCTGGCGAAATTGACGTGGTTGGTGATCGGGCCGCTGTCGATGGTCTTGATCAGGTTGAACGGCGGCTTGGCGTTGAACACCTGCGTCCTGCCGACATCCTTCAGCGTGAACCAGACCTGGTCGCCATCGGGCGACGCCGCGATGTTCGGGCAGAACGGGCTTTCCTGCTTCACCTTGGCGACGATCTGATGGTCTGCGACCGAGACCACGTCGGTCTCCGGATTGAACGACGAACAGATGTAGCCGTACTTGCCGTCGGGCGAGAAGATCTGCATGCCGGGTCCCGCGGGCACCTCGATGCGCGTCGTTTCCTTGAAGCTCTGCGCGTCGATGACCGAGATGTAATTCTCGCCGCGCACGGTGACCCATACTTCCTTGCCGTCGGGCGTGAAGAACGCCTCGTGCGGTGACCGCCCGATATAGGTGACGTGCTTGACCGCGTTGGTTGCCGTGTCGATGAAGCTCACCGAGTTCGAACCGATCGAGACCACCGCGAGGGTGCGGTGGTCGGGCGAATAGCCCATGCCGTGGACCAGCACCTGGCCCTTGTAGAGCGGGCTGAAATTGCCCGGCTGCGGGTCGCCGAGCCGGATCACGCCGAGCAGCTTGTTGTCGGCCGGGTCGGTGACCGACACCGTGTTGGAGAACTGCTCGGCGGCGTAGACGCGATCGTGACGGCTGACCGGAATGTCGGGCGCGGACGCAGCGCCCGGCGCCTGTCCGGCGAAAGCAGGGCTCGACATCGCCAGCACGGTCGTGGCCAGCAGGCTCTTGAGGATTTGACGGTTCATCGTTTGAGGCTCCTAGTTCTTCATTCCGTGGGACATGTTCATATGATCGTGAGCGGCAGGCGCCGGGGTCTGCTGTGTTGGGGCGGGCGCGGACGCCGTAACCGGATCTCCGATCGCGAGCTTCATGGCGTCGATCTCCTGCTGCTGCTCGACGATGATTTCCTGCGCGATCCGGCGCAGCTGCTCGTTCTTGCCGTAGCGGAGCTCGATCACGGCCATGTCGATCGCGCCCTGATGATGCGGCTGCATCATCGCGACGAAGTCGCGGTCGATGTCGCCGCTCGGCTTGGCCGCCATGTCATTCATCATCTTGGTCATCGCGGTATCGTTTTCAGCAAGGAAGGCGCTCTCTTCGGCCGTCTGCCCGGTCTGGACCGGATGATGGTCGTCATGCGCGAAAGCAGCCGCCGCAGCTGCAAAAGCAAGCAGGGCGGCGCCGGCGAGCGGCGCGAGGCCGGACTTAAGGAATCGAGGAAGCATTTGCGTTCACCCTGGGAGTTGTCGGGGAGGCCCGAGCGGTTACGGGCTTGGGCCGGCTTGCATGGGTGGGACGCAGCAGCGTGAGTTCTATTCCGTCGTCAGGCAGATTCTTGTCGATCACGACTTGCTGATCGCCGGAATGATCCGTTTCGGCCGGGGCAGCCGATTTGCGATCCGCAAGCCACTGGCTATAAGAAGGAATTCCGGTTTCGATCGACCGGTTCCACCATCCTCCCTGCGCAAATCCTCGCGCCAAGAAGGCCAAAATGTCCGCCAAGATCGATCCGATCACCCGCTCCGTCGTCCAGCACCGCCTGTCGTCGATCGTGAAGGAGATGGGCGAAGCCATGCTTCGCACCTCGTATTCGCAGATCCTCAATTCCAGCCGCGATTTCTCGCTGGCGATCTGCGACACCAACGGGCGGCTGATCGCGCAGGCCGACCACATTCCGGTTCATGTCGGCGCCTTGCCCTGGGCGACGCTGGCGGTCGAGGAGCGCTTCAAGGATGTCGCGCCCGGCGACGTCATCCTGCTCAACGATCCCTACCAGGGCGGCAGCCATCTGCCCGATCTCACTGCCTTCGTGCCGGTGTTCGACGGTGGCAAGCGGCTGCTCTGGACCATCGTGCGCGCGCATCAGAGCGATATCGGCGGCGCCACCCACGGCGCCTACAATCCAGCCGCCACCGAGATCTATCAGGAAGGCATCCGCATTCCGCCGATCAAGCTCTACGAGGCCGGCAAGCCGCGCGAGGATCTGCTCGACCTGCTGGCTTTGAACATCCGCAACCCCAGGGAATTCCGCGGCGACCTCGCCGCGATGCTGGGCGCTGCGCATCTCGGCGAGCGCCGTGTCGCAAAACTGTTCAGCGAGTTCGGCGCGGAGACGGTCGAAGCCGCGATCGAGGCCATTCTCGATGCGACCGAGCAGCAGACCCGCGCCGTGGTGTCCGCCTGGAAGGACGGCGTGTTCTACGGCGAAGCTCTGCTCGACGATGACGGCCACGGCCGCACCGACATCAAGATCGCCGCCAAGGTGACCAAGAAGGGCAGCGACATCGAGGTCGATCTCACCGGCTCCGATCCGCAGTCGACCAGTTTCGTCAATTCGTCACACGCCAACATGCAGGCAGCGGTCGCGATGGCCTTTGCCTATCTGATCGACGCCGACATTCCGAAGAACACCGGCGCGCTGCGGCCGCTGAAGGTGGTGGCGAAGCAGGGCACGATTGTCTGGGCCGATCCCGGCCGTCCCGTCACCTTGTGCACCAGCCATCCCTCCAACGAGATCGTTGAAGCCATCATCAAGGCGATGTCGGCGTCCTGTCCAGATCGCGTCATGGGCGGGTGGGGGCGCCGCTTCCGCATCGCGATCCAGGGCGAGGACCCGCGCAACGGACGCAATTTCATCTGGCACATGTTCCAGGCTCGGCCCGGCGGCGGCGCCTCGCCGGGCGGCGACGGTTATTCGTCGATCGGCGAATGGCACTCGGTCGGCGGTCTCAAATTCGGCAGCATCGAGGTGGCCGAGGTGCGCTTTCCCCTGCATTTCCGCCAGCACGAATTCCGGCCGGACTCCGGCGGCGACGGCCAGCATCGCGGCGGGCTTGGCGTCGCGCTCGACATGGTGCTGGAGACGCAGAAGCCGGCCAAGGGCAACACCGCCGGCGACGGCGCGCGCCATGGTCCCTGCGGCATGCTCGGCGGCAAGGACGGCGAGCCGCATCATTACCGGCTGCTCTCGGAAGGCCGCGCGCCGCGCGTGTTGAAGACGAAGGAAGTCGGCATCGAGCTGCGCCCCGGCGACTGCCTCGAGATCCGGTCCTCCGGCGGCGGCGGCTGGGGTCCACCCGAGAAGCGCTCGGCGGAAGCGCGGGCGCGCGATCTTGCGCAAGGTTTGGTTTCGAAAGCGGTGTAGGGCAGCGATGTATACGATTGGGGTCGACGTCGGCGGCACTTACACCGACCTGGTTGCGACGGATCAAAGCGGGCGCACCGTGTTCGCGAAATCGCCGTCCACGCCGGCCGATCAGTCGATCGGCGTGATGGCGGGACTGGAAGAGCTGGCGCGCCGCCTCGGCGTGACGCGCGCGGCGATGCTCGCCGCGACCGATCGCCTGGTGCACGGCACGACGGTTGCGACCAATGCGCTGCTCGAGCGCAAGGGCGCCAAAGTTGCGCTGCTGACCACCGAAGGTCATCGCGACGTCGTCGAGATGCGCGAGGGGTTGAAGCCGGACCGCTACGATCTGCGCACGCCGCCGCCCGAGCCGCTGGTGCCGCGCGAGCGCCGCTTTGGCGCGCGCGAGCGGCTGAAGGCCGACGGCAGCGCTGCGGTTGCGCTCGATGCCGCCGCGCTCGGCGACGTCATCGCGGAAGTGAAACGTTCGGGTGCGAATTCCGTCGCGGTCTGCTTTCTGCATGCCTATCTCAACCCGGCGCATGAGCTTGCCGCCGTCGAGCAACTGGCGAAGGAGCTGCCCGACGTCAGCGTGTCGCGCTCGAGCGACGTACTGCCGCAGATCAAGGAATATGAGCGTGTCTCGACCACAATCGTGAACGCTTATGTCGCGCCGACGGTGCGACGCTATCTCACCAATCTGGAGCGTAGCCTGCATGAGGCGGGCTTCAAGGGCTCGCTGTTCGTCGTGCTGTCGCATGGCGGCATGGCGCCGGTGGAGGAAGCCTCGCGGCTCGCCGCGGGCACGGTGCTGTCGGGGCCGGCCGGCGGCATCTCCGGCAGCCGCCGCTGCGCCGAGATGCTCGGGATCCCCGATCTCGTGCCGTTCGACATGGGCGGCACCTCGACCGACATCTCGCTGATCGCAGATGGCCAGGCCTCGCTGTCGGCGGATGGCATGCTCGCCGGCCAGCGCATCGCGCTGCGCAGCCTCGACATCGCCAGCATCGCCGCCGGCGGCGGCTCGATCGCGAGCGTCGACGGCGGCCGCACGCTGCGGGTCGGGCCGGAGAGCGCGGGCTCGGTGCCGGGACCGGCCTGCTACGGCAATGGCGGCACGGCTGCCACCGTCACCGATGCCAATGTCGTGCTCGGTTATCTCGACGCCGCCGCCTTCATGGGCGGCGCGCGGCCGCTCGACCGTGCGGCGTCGGAAGCCGCGGTGGACCGGATCGCCGCAGCGCTCGAGCTGTCGCGGATCGAGGCCGCCGCCGGCATCTACAAGATGATCAATCTGAAGATGGCCGACGGCATCCGCCTGATGACCTTGCGCCGCGGCGTCGATCCGCGCAAATTCGCGCTGCTCAGCTTCGGCGGCGCCGCCGGCATGCACGCCGCCGAGGTCGCGCGCGAGCTCGAGATCAAGCGCATCATCGTGCCGACGGTCGCCTCTGTGCTTTCGGCCTGGGGCATGCTGACCAGCGATCTGCGCTACGAGGTCAGCCGCACCCATTACGGCACCGGCCGGATTTCCGCCGACGAGGTTCGCGCCTTGTTCGCCGGGCTGGAAGAGCAGGCGGCGGGGCGGCTGCGCGACTGGTTCAAGGGCGATATCGGCATCGAGCGCTCGGCCGAGATGCGCTACGGCGAGCAGGTGTTCGAGATCGACGTGCCGCTCGGCGAGCTCGATCTCGGCGCCGCCGACCTGGTGGCGCAGATCGAGGAACGCTTCCATCGCCGCCACGAGGAGCTCTACACCTATGCCTCGCGCGGGCAGGAGGTGGTGTTCGTCAACGCCCGAGTTGCCGCCGTCGGCAAGGTGGCGCGCGGCAGCAGTGATGCCGGAAAGGCCAGCTCGGCTGCGCCCTGCGCGCCGCGCGGCAAGCGGCAGGCCTGGTTCGGTGCCTGGCGCGAGGTGCCGGTCTACGCGCTCGACGATCTCGGGCCGGCCCAAGCGCTGGCCGGTCCCGCGATCATTGAGGCCGAAACCACGACCGTCCTGGTCGACAGCGGCGACCGCGTCGCGGTCAACCCGCTGGGCTGGCTCGATATAATATTGCGCTGATCGTCAAGTCGGAACTGCACTCCCTCTCCCGCTTGCGGGCAGGGCTATCGCATGTGCGCTCGATCCCTCCACAGACTCGTCATGCCCGGCCTTGTGCCGGGCATCCACGTCTTGGTTTCCGCGCGAAAAAGACGTGGATGGCCGGGACAAGCCCGGCCATGACGATGTGGAAATAGCGCCGCCAAGCTTTTCGCTGCCATATGCGATTGCCCTGCGCTTGCGGGGGAGGTGAAAGAAGGCCTGCCTCCGCCATCAACATTTCATTTTTCCGGCATTGGCTTGGGCGATAAACTCCGCTCGCTCGGGAGGAGCGCCGGCCTGGTGCCGGCGCGTTTGTGGCGATGTTGATGCAAACAAAAAGACAAACTGCGCTTTCGATATCCCTCGTCCTCGCAGCTGTCCTCGCGGCGGCGCCGTTGCGCGCGCAGCTGGCGCAGACGGCGGCGGCCGGCAACGAGATCCGCATCGGCAACGTCATGCCCTATACCGGGCCGCTCGCCGCGTTCGCGACCATCGGGCGGGCGGAGGCGGCCTATTTCGACATGGTCAACGAGCATGGCGGCATCAACGGCCGCAAGGTCAGGTTCGTCTCGGTCGATGACAGCTCCAATCCGAAGATCGCGATGGAGCAGACCCGCGATCTCGTCGAGAAGCAGGATGTGCTGTTGATGTTCGGCTCGTTCGGCACGCCGAGCAACCTCGCGGTCCGGAAGTACCTCAACGAGAACAAGGTCCCGCAGCTGTTCGTCGCTTCCGGCGACGAGGCATGGGCGCATCCTGCGACCTTTCCCTGGACCATGGGCTGGCAGCCGACCTTCCGCGCCGAGGGGCGGATCTACGCCAATTACATCCAGGCCGCCTATCCCTCGCGCAAGATCGCGGTGCTCTGGCAGAACGACCAGTTCGGCCGCGACCTGTTCAAGGGATTGCAGGAGGGGCTCGGCGACACCGCCGGCATGATCGTCGCCGATCTCGCCTTCGATGCATCGGAGACCGCGATCCAGAACCAGATCGGAATTTTGAAGAACTCCGGCGCCGACATCCTGGTGTTCGACGGGGCGCCGGCGATCGCGGCGCGCGCGATCCGCGTCGCCGCGGACCTCGACTGGCATCCGGTGTTCATCCTCGACAATGCGTCGGCCTCGATCGCCAGCGCCTTGCGGCCAGCAGGCCTGCAGAATTCGCTTGGCGTGATCTCGACCTCATTCCTGAAGGATGCCGGCGATGCCTCCTGGAAGGACGATCCGCAGATCAAGGCGTGGCTCGCCTTCATGGACAAATATTATCCCGACGGTGACAAGGACGACATCTACGCCGTGTTCGGCTACGCCGCCGCGGATACGCTGATGCAGGTGCTGCGCCAGTGCGGCGACGATCTGTCGCGCGAGAACGTCATGCGGCAGGCCGCGTCGCTGAAGGACTACCAGAGCCCGATCGCGCTACCCGGGATCGTGATCAACACCGGACCGAAGGACTTCCGCCCGATCAAGCAGATGCGGCTGGTGCAGTTCGACGGCAATGCCTGGCAGCCGATCGGCGACGTGATCGACAGCGCGTTCACGGCGGTGCGCGAGGATAATTGAGGGCCGTTGAGTTGGGTCATGCGTCGTCCCGGCCTAGTGCGCAATTGCGCACGGGGGGCCGGGACTCATTACCCCAACTGCGCATTGTTTTGCTCTGCTGGGGCGATAATCCCTTACACACCAGGCAGCGGTGGTTATGGGTCCCGGCCTTCGCCCATAGGCGCTAAGATAGTTTGATCATAGTCTGATAGTGGCGCTTATGTCTGGGTGGCTCGCGTAGATGTCGCCGGAGAGCGTGACTGGCTCTGCAGAGTAGAGCGATTGCGGGCTGTGGAATGATCGCTTGCCGTAGCGAAGCGACGAGCTGGCGCAGCAGACGCCACGTCACTGGGTGGGTCAGGCGGCGTCGGGCAAGCGGGGAGAGTCTTCGAGTTCGTCGACGAGCGGCTCGAGCAATAGAATGATCAGCAGATGAGCGAGGATATGGGGTCTGGCGGACCGCTCGTCGGTTCCGGGAGGTCCCTTCAGGCCAATCAGGCTTTTCAGCCGCTTGAAGCCGAGCTCAATGCGCCATCGCAGCCGATAGAGGGCGAGGATATCTGCAGTCGTGAAGTCCTCTGGCCTGAGTGAGGTCACCAGGATCACCCAATCTGCGGCGTCAAGTGTTTGCCTGGAGAGCTGATGACCTCCCTTTTGTGCAGTCCGGCGCGCCTTGCGTCGCGCAGCCGCAGCAGCTTGCGCCGGCTTCTTCGCGGCAACCAGACGCACTGCGAGCGGCGGCGCACCTGACTTGCGCTTTATCCAAATCGGCCGATCGATCAGGCCACGCGCCGAGGCGTTGCGCAGTTCGGCAGTGAGGTCAACAAGATTACCTTCGGCATCGAGCCAGCGCGCGCTCTTCCAGCCGGCCCGGATCACGAAGTCTGCATCGGCATCGACGAGATGCGCCATGCGCTCCGGTTGCAGATAGGCGCGATCGGCAAGACGGATCTCACCGGCAACCGCCGGTATCCGATCCAGCGTCTCGCCCGCTCGCTGATCGGTCAGCTCGAAGTGACCAAAGCGCTCCTGCGGAAGATCGAACGCGCTATGGATACGCCACACTGCGTTCTTGTTCCTGCCGCTCGTCCCAGCCTTGGGGACCGTCGTGGCGTCAACAATACGGATCAGACGACCGCGGCTCGCCTTCGGCGCCGCGTCGGCAAGCGCCTGCTCGACCAAGATTGCCAGCCAATCTCCGCACTGACGTAAGCGATACAACAGAGCCACGTTGGAGATATCGACAAGCCCAACCGACGTGGCCCATGCCGCCGTCAACCGCAGCCCTTTCTCACCAAGGCAATAAGCCAAGATCAGGCGCAGCAAGTCGACCGCATTGCTGATCTCCCGCGGACGGACAAACGCCTTCGTCTTGCGCGCGCTAATGTTCAGAGCCTCGGCTCCGCCAAGTCGGGCGACAACGCGCGCCCAATCTTTGTTCACAAGCGATTCGTGTGCCATTCCATCTTGGAATCACAAACGAATCCAAGGCGCAAATCCTATTTTAGCGCCTATGGGCCTTCGCCGGGACGACGATGGGGTGTGGGCCGGCGCAACAAACGCCTACTTCTTCAATCCATAATTCAGCAGCCCGCCCTTGTTCTTCGGCGGGTGCGCGCGCAGGCCTTCCTCGTTCGGCTCGGTGCCCCAGCCCGGGCGATCCGGGATCACCAGATGGCCGTCGACGAATTCAGGCACGTGGGTGAACAGCTCGTGGTCCCAGGCCAGGCGATCGATGTCCGTCTCCATGATGCGCAGGTTCGGCACCGCGGCGCAGAAATGCGCGTTCATCATGGTGCAGAGGTGGCCGTAAAAATTATGCGGCGCGACGTTGACCTCGAAATGCTCGGCGGCGGCGGCGACCTTCATCGACTGCCAGACCCCGTTCCACGGCGTGTCGATGATCGCGACGTCCATCGCCTGCTCGGTGAAATAGGGCAGGAACTCGCGCAGGCCGAGCAGCGTCTCGCAGGATGAGATCGGGTGCGGGCTCTGGCGGCGGATGTAGCCGAGCGCCTGCGGGTTGAAGGTGTCGATCTCGACCCAGAACATGTCCATCTTCTCGATCGCGCGCAGGATCTTGAGATAGCCCTCGGTCTTGGCGTTGAAGTTGAGGTCGAGCAGGAGATCGACATCCGGCCCCGCGCCGTCGCGGATCGCCTCCAGGTGCATGCAGAGATTGCGCAGCACGGTGCGGTCGATATTGATCTCGGGTTGGAACGGCGAGCCGAAGCCGGGGCGCCAGCCTTGCGGCTTGCCGTCGGTATAGACGAAGATGTTGGTCTTCATCGCCGTGAATTTCTTCTCGCGCACTTCGGCCCCGATCGCCTTGACGCCGTCGAGATCAGTGATCGCCGGCTTGTACCAGTCGGGATGATTGATGCGCCAGGTCGCGCAATGCGACCAGTACACCCGCACGCGGTCGCGGATCTTGCCGCCGAGCAGGTCGTAGCAGGGCACGCCGAGCGCCTTGGCCTTGACGTCGAGCAGCGCGTTCTCGATCGCCCCGAGCGCCAGCGCCACCACGCCGCCGGCGGCAGGGCGCGTCGCGGCGAACAGCTCGACATGGATCCGCTCGTGCTCGAACGCGTTCTTGCCGACCACCCGCGCCGAAAGCCGCTCGATCGCCGCCGTCACGCCGGGCGCGCCGAAGCCCTCGTCATATTCGCTCCAGCCGACCAGCCCGTCCGTCGTCGTCACCTTGACGAAGTGATAATTCCGCCAGCCGGCATCGCAGGCGAGCGTCTCGACGCTTTTGATTGTGGTGGATTTGCTCATGGTTTCCTGCCCGGTTGTTTGTTGCTGTTGGCGGGATACCAACAACGGATCGGCGGACGCGTCAATTCGCGCCAAGGCAAGGCGACAATGCGCATTGGCAAGGCGGCACTCGCCTCTTCGTTCACCGTCACCCTGAGGAGCGCGCTCTTGCGCGCGTCTCGAAGGGCGACGGCCCGGCTCTTTCATGGATCTCGCGGGGCCGTGCATCCTTCGAGGCTCGCAAGAGCTCGCGCCTCAGGGTGACGGGACAAACATCTCGGTGTCAGGCCGGAACAGCGTCGGCCGCTGCCGTTCGAAGGTCTTGCGGCCGCGCTTGAAGCCCATCAGCACGTCGGGCAGCTCGGCGATCGCGTTGGTTCCACTGTCGGTGTCGAGCACGACGATGTCGGCGGGATTGCCGACCGTGATGCCGTAATCCTTCAGGTTCATCAGCCGCGCCGGCAGGTCGGTGACGAGATCGAGGCAGGCGTCGAACTCGCCGATCCCGGCATGCGCCGCATTGGCGTAGAGATTGGCCATCCGCAGCAGCGAAGCATCGCCGAACGGCGTGAAGGGATTTTGCACATTGTTGGTCGCGACCGAGCACAGCACGCCATCGGCGACGAGCCGGTGCGCGGCGGTCAGCCCACGCGGCGCGTTGTGGGTGGCGTCGCGGCCCATCAGATAGAGATCGGTCGCCGGCAGCACGGTGACCGCGACACCGGCCTCGGCGAGCCGAGCGCCGGCTTTCTTCAACCGATCAGGCGGCAGCGCGGAGAGTTTGGTGGCGTGCCCGATCGCGACGCGCCCATGATAGTTGCGCCGCTCGGTCTGCCGGCAGACCTCCTCCATGTGCCACCAGGAGGGATCGAGGTCGAAATCGAGATGGAGGTCGACGTCGACATCGAACTCCTGCGCGAGGTCGAAGATGCGTGCGATATGCGCGTTCGGATCGCTGTCGACATAGGGGCAGCCGCCGACCGCCTCGGCACCGTCGTTGAGCGCCGCGACCAAGAGCTCGTCGGCGCCGGGATCGTTGGTCAGGCCCTCTTGCGGAAAGGCGCAGAGCGAGAGGTCGAGCGCCCAGGCATAGTCGCGTTTCAAGGCCTTGACAGCCTCGAAGCCGCGCAGCCCGATCCTCGGGTCGATCTCGACATGCGTGCGCATCCGCGTGGTGCCCGCCGTGATTGCGCGCTCGATCACTTTTGAGCCGCGCGCATGGACATCCTCGATCGTGAAGTCGCGCTTCATCGCCGATACCGCGCGGATCGCCTCGCCGAGGCTGGCGTGATCGTGGCCGCAGCGGCCGAGCAGGCAGGCCTTGTCGAGATGGATATGGGTGTCGACGAAGCCGGGCAACGCCAGCCGGCCGTTGAGGTCGACTTCGACCGCCTCGCACACGAGGCGCGGCGCGATCGCGGCGATCCTGCCGCCGGCGATGCCGATATCGACCGCGGCGGCAGAGCTGCGCGTCACGGCATTGCGGAAGACGAGGTCGAAGGCAGGTTTCGCGATCATCGGCGAGGGAAGCATCAGGGTGGTCTGAGCCTAGCGGAACGGCCAGAATCCGGCAGCACCAGATTGTGTGCAGTTATATGGTTCGATTGTCTAAAAAATATGCATACACTTTGATGACCAGATTGTAGAGTCCTGATTATCCCCGGAGACCCGCCATGTCCGCACCCGCCAAAGCCGATGCCCGCCCGATGTCCGATGCCGAGATCGTCGAGGCCTATTTGACGGCGTCGATGATCCCCGATCCGGATGCGGCTGCGGCCTATATGAAGCCGGGCACGGTGATCACCTTCACCGGCGGGCGCAAATTCGACCATCCGCGCGGGCCGACCGGCTTCAACGCGAAGCGCTATCGCTGGGTGAAGAAGAAGATGGACCGCTTCGATGTCTGTCCCGGCACGGACGAGACCGTCGTCTATAGCGTCGGCACGCTCTACGGCGAATGGACCGACGGCACGCCGTTCGAAGGCAACCGCTATGTCGACCGCTTCGTGGTGCGGGGCGGGCAGATCGTCAAGATGGACGTCTGGAACGACAGCGCCGAGCGGATTTTGATGCAGCGGGGGATCGAGGCGTAGGAAGCGGTGCCACTTCTCCCTCGCCCCGCTCTTGCGGGGAGAGGGTCGGGGTGAGGGGCTGCATCCGCGAGTATCGGCCGCGGATAGACCTGTACCCCCTCACCCGGATCGCATCTGCGATGCGATCCGACCTCTCCCCGCAGGCGCAGGGGTGTCCGGGGAAATTCAGGCATAGCGGAGCTCCATCTGGTCAGGTGAGATGGTTGATTTCCGACGGCTGGGGTTGATGGGCGGAGGTTTGTCGATGGCAGCGAGGGATCGACGCGTGAGCAGGAGCTGGCCGACGAGTTCGGCGAACCTGAGCGGGAGCATTTTGATGCAGTTGGTGTGAGCGGCGATGCGCAGCAGCAGGTAGGCAATCATCGCAGCGAGCACCTGAAGGCGGATCGCGTTGTCGTTGGCGCCGAGGAACTTGCGAATATCGAGATGCTGCTTGATCCAGCGGAACAGCAGCTCGATTTGCCATCGGCTCTTGTAGAGGGCGGCGATCTCGACGGCGCTACGGGCAAGGTCGTTGGTCAGGAGTGTGATCTTGCCGCCTTTCTCGCGTCTGATCTTGATGCGGCGGAGCGGGATTGGAAGGCGCGAATCGCCCTTGCTGGTGAGCTTCACCTCGTCATCGGCAAGGATTTCGAAGCCATCCCCGTTACGCTTGCGGATGGCGCGATGCCTGAGCGAGCGAAGACGGATGCTCGTCTTCGCCCGGGTAACGAAGAAAGCCTTGCTATCATTGATCTTCTGCCACCAGTCGAAACGGCAATAGCCCTTGTCAAACACATAGGTGGTGGCAGGCTGGATTGGGGTCTGTCGGCCGATCTCGATGTCATTGACGTTCGCGGCCGTCATCTCGACGCAGGTCGGGACATCGCTCCTTGGGTCGTAGACGACATGCAGCTTCATGCCGCGGATGCGGCCGTTCCACGTCGCCCAACTGCAGACCTTGCCGAGCGGGATCGGACTGGCGTCGATCAGACGCACCATCTCCATGCCTTCACTCCGCAGCTGGCGACGCGCCATCGCCGACAGCGCCGCAAAGGTTTGCGCGAAAAGGCCGATCGGACGGCGGGCATTGGCATCGGACAACGTCGAGCGCGACAGCTTGCCGGTTCCCAAGTGATAGTGATGCTGCGAATTGGCGTTGAAGCCAGTCACCACCCCGCGCAGACTGCTGTTGCCGCTAAGCTGGGCATAGATCAGCGCCACCAGATGATCCCAGCTCCTGAACGACTTGTCGTAGGCATCCCGTCCAGACGATCCACAACCGTCTGAAACTGCCGTCGATTGATCGGTTCAAGCAGCCTTCCAAAAATGCTACCGCGATATCGCATGCTCGGCCCTCTGTGTCTCGACAACCAGAAAAGACCGATTTGCCTCGGTCCTGCCGAGCATGCACCGCGACACAGTGAATCATTCCCCGGACACCCCTGCCGCAGGCGGGGCGAGGTAAGAGCATCAGCGCCGCGCCGCATTCGGCAGCTTCACCACCTTTTCGCCGCTTGCCTCGTCGGCATAGGGGGCCAGAATATCCAGCAGATCGCGGCCGCGCTGCGGGCTTGGCGCGACCAGCGCACGGGTCGCCACGGAATCCAGATGGCTGTGCATCAGCCCCATCACCTTGTCGACGTCGCCTTTCGCCAGCGCGGCGATGATCGCGCGGTGCTCGTTGATCGCGCATTCCGACGAATGCGGCCGGCTGTACAGCGACAGCGTCAGGCAGCAGCGGTAGGCGACCTCGCTGACATAGCGCACCAGGATCGGGCTGTTCGTCATGTGGGCGAGCAGGATGTGGAATTCGGTGGCGAGCCGGATCGACACCGCGTCGGTGCCGTCGCGGGCGCGATCCTCGGCGTCGACATGGGCATTCAGCTCGGCGATCTGCGCCTTGGTCAGCTTGCCCGCGAGCTGCCGCACCACCAGCCGCTCGAGCTCGATGCGAATATCGAAGGCATCGCGCGCCTCCTGCCAGCTCGGCGTCGCCACCACGGCGATGCGGTTGCGGCGCAGCTCGACCAGGCCTTCGGCCGCCAATTGCCCGAGCGCATGCCGTGCGATGGTGCGGCTGACGCCGAAGCGCTCGCCGAGCGAATCCTCGGGCAGCTTGGCGCCGGGCTCCAGCGCCTGCTCGATGATCGCGCGCCGCAGCGCGCGGCAGATCACGCTGACCTTGTCTGACGATTCAGCCGTCTTGCTGCTGTCGGCGCGCCCCGCCATTGCCGCGAATCCCTCTCGAAGGTGCTTCGAACGCCTCTTTATCATACCGCCAGAGCAATCGGGCGCTCGAATTGCATGCAGTTTGAGCCGCGGATTGCCCAAAAGGAATCCGGCCTTTGAGGCGGGGAACGCGCGATCTCCTTGATTTTCAACGCGGCTGCCGCTGGCATCCGGCTTGCATGCACTTTGCTCGTGATGCGCATGCAACCAAACTCCGAATTTGCCGGCGAGCCGATGGCCGCCGGATCCGCGCCGACCGCGATCGAGCTGTCGGATGCCTCCGTCACCTTCGGCCGCGGCGCCCGCGCCGTGCCGGCACTGTCGACAACCACGCTGCGGATCGCCGACGGCGAGTTCGTCGCGCTGGTCGGCCCGTCCGGCTGCGGCAAGTCCACCATCCTGCGGCTGGTTTCCGGCCTGGCGCGGCCGTCCACCGGCGTCGTCATCGTCGGCGGCCGCGAGGTCGCGGCGCGCGCGATGCGGGTCGGCATGGCGTTCCAGAACCCGACCATGCTGCCGTGGATGACGATCGAAAAGAACATCATGCTGCCGCTGAAGATCGTCGAGCCGTTCCGCTCGCAGTTCCGCAAGCTGCGCAAGACCGAGTTCCGCGACAAGGCCAATGCGTTGCTCGAGCAGGTCGGGCTGAAGGGGTTCGGCGGCCGCTATCCGTGGCAGCTCTCCGGCGGCATGCTCCAGCGCGCCAATCTGTGCCGCGCGCTGATCCACGAGCCGCGCATGCTGCTGCTCGACGAGCCGTTCGGCGCGCTCGACCAGTTCACCCGCGAGGAGCTGTGGGGAATCCTTCAGCAGCTCTGGATGACCCACAGGCCGACCGTGCTGCTGGTCACCCATGATCTGCGCGAGGCCGGCTTCCTCGCCAGCCGTATCTGCGTGATGAGCGCGCGGCCCGGCCGCATCCTCGACGACTCCAGGGTCGACTTCGCCCGTCCGCGCACCGTGGCGATGACCTTTGAGCCCGACTTCGTCGCGCTCAACCAGAAGCTCCGCGCCTTCATCGTCGATGCGCGCAGCGCGGCGCGCGAGGGAGCCTGACCATGTCCGTGTCAGACATCAGGCAGAAGGCCTGGTCCGCCGCCCTGATCGTGCTGTTCTTCGTCGCCTGGGAATTGTTCTGCCTGATGACGGGGATGTCGGACCTCGTGTTGCCGCGGCCGTCGCAAATCTTCGTCACGCTGTTCGAGAAATTCCCGATCCTGTGGCCGCACATCGTGCAGACCCTGGTCACCACCATGATCGGCTTCGTGCTCGGCGTGGCGCTCGGCGTCGCGCTCGGTGCCGTGATCGGGGTGTCAAAAACCGCCTACGACACCTGTTATCCGCTGCTGGTCGGCTTCTCGTCGATCCCGAAGGTCGCCGTGGTGCCGATCTTCGTGCTGTGGTTCGGCTCCGGTACCGTGCCGGCGGTGTTGACCTCGCTGTCGATCTGCTTCTTCCCGATCGTCGTCAACATCGCCACCGGCCTTGCCACCACCGAGCCCGAGCTTGAGGACGTGCTGAAGGCGCTCGGCGCCAGCAAGTTCGACATCCTCTGGAACGTCGGCCTGCCGAGGACGATGCCGTTCTTCTTCGCCTCGCTGAAGGTCGCGGTCTCCTACGCCTTCGTCGGCGCGGTGCTGTCGGAAACCGTCGCCTCAAACCGCGGCATCGGCAACGTCATGATGACCGCGTCCTCCAATTTCAACGTGCCGCTGGTGTTCGCCGGGCTGTTCGTGCTCGCCGGTCTCGGCGTCGCGCTCTACGTCCTGTTCTCGCTGATCGAGGGCCAGGTCACCGGCTGGGCGACACGCAAGGACAATGTCATCGCCACTTGAGACACTTCGTCGACCGTCAAGCAATGAAGCTTAAGGAGATATCGATGCTGAGAAAAGTAAGCGCCGCGCTGTTGGGATTGGCCCTGGTCGCCGGTCCCGCGCGCGCCGAGGACACCACCATCAAGTTCACGCTGGGCTGGAAGACGCAAGGCTCGGACGCCGCGTTCTTCTACGCCAAGGACAACGGCTACTTCAAAGAGGAAGGCCTCAACGTCGTGATCGACCAGGGCGAAGGCTCCGGCGCGACCGTGACGCGCATCATGTCGGGCGCCTATGACGCCGGCTTCGGCGACGTCAATGCGATCATCCAGAACGCCGCGACCAAGCCGCAGGATGCGCCGGTCATGGTCTACATGATGTGGAACCAGCCGCCATTCGCGATCGTCGCCAAGAACTCGAGCGGCATCAAGACGATCAAGGATTTCGAGGGCCACACGCTCGGCGGCGCGCAGGGGACGCCGACCACGCGGCTGTTGCCGGTGTTCGTGCACAAGAACGGGCTCGATGGCGAGAAGATCAAGGTCTCCAACATGGCGCCGAACCTGCAGGAGCCGATGCTGATCAAGGGCGACATCGACGCCGCGCTGGTGTTCAACATCACGAGCTATTTCAACCTGGTGCTGAACCGCCAGGACCCCGACAAGGACTTCAAATGGTTCTCGTTCGGCGATTACGGGCTCGACCTCTATTCCAACGGCGTGATGGTCTCGCGCAAGCTGATCGCCTCGAACCCGAAGGCGGTGGCCGGTCTGGTGCGCGCCATCAACAAGGGCGCGGTCGCGGTCGCCAAGGACCAGAACGCGGCCATGAAGGCGGCGCTGAACTATGACAATCTGATCAATGTCGATGTCGAGAAGCGCCGGCTGCAATATTCCTTCGAGAAGCTGATCGTCTCGCCGGAGATGAAGGACATCGGCATCGGCGACGTCAAGGACGACCGCATGGCGCGCGCCATCGGCTTCATCGTCGAAGGCTACCAGCTCACCCGCACGCCGGCCCCGGCCGAAGTGTTTTCGCGGGAATTCCTGCCGCCACGCGCGGAGCGGGAGCTGGTGTATACGGCGAATTAAGTTTAACTCGTCATTGCGAGCGAAGCGAAGCAATCCATTCTTCGGCACGGGAATAGATGGATTGCTTCGTCGCTCCGCTCCTCGCAATGACGGCGGAGGGACCGATGGACGTCACGGCAACCCGTCTGTTCTGCGGTTCTGACCACGACATCCGCAACGACGTCGTGCTCCGTCACGACGGCGGCGTCATCACCGATATTTCCGAAGCCGCGCGCCCGGCGACAGGCCCGCGTTCCCTCATCCTTCCCGCCTTCGTCGACGCCCACGACCACGCCCGCCCGCGCGCCTCGAGCTTCGGCGCGGTCGGCATGCCGCTGGAGAGCTGGATCCTGCGCACGGTGGTCGGCACGCCGGTCGATCCCTATCTCACCGCGGCCTCGGCGTTTGCCCGCGCGGCGCAGGCCGGCTGCGCGGCGATGATGGTGCACTACACCCGCCCGAGCGGTACCATGCCGCTCGTCGATGAAGCCAGGGCGATCGCGCGCGCCGCCGGCGATGTCGGCATCCGCATCGCCTTTGCCATCGCGGTGCGCGACCAGAACCCGATCGTCTATGGCGACAGCGAAGCGGTGCTGTCAGGTCTTCCGGCCGATGACCGCAAGACGATCGAACAGCTGTTCGTGCGGGCCCCGATGTCGCCAAAAGCGTATATCGAGCTGACCGACGCGATCGCGGCTGCGATCGGCGGGCCGAAGGTTGATGTGCAGCTTGGGCCGGCCGGGGTGCAGTGGTGCTCGAAGCCGCTGCTGGAGGCGGTCGCGGAGAACTCGGCGCGGACCGGCCGCCGCATCCACATGCATCTGCTCGAGACCACCTACCAGCGCACCTGGGCCGACCAGCATTTTCCCGGCGGCATCGTGCGCTATCTCCGCGATATCGGCTTCCTCTCGGAGCGGCTGACGCTCGCGCATTGCATCCACGCGCGGCCCGACGAGCTCGAGATGATCGCGGCGTCGGGCGCGCGCATTGTCACCAACTTCTCCTCCAACCTGCATCTGCGCTCCGGGCTGGCACCGATCGCGGCGGCGCACGGCTGCGGCTGTGCAATCGCGGTCGGCGTCGATGGCCTCGCGCTCGATGAGGATGACGACGTGCTGCGCGAGATGCGGCTGGTGCAGATGATGCACGGTGGTCTCGGCTTCAAGCGTACATGGACTGCTCAGGAATTCTTCACGCTCGCGATCCGCAACGGCCGCCGCGCCACCGGCGCGCCGGGCACCGGCGAGCTCGCGGTCGGTGCGCCGGCCGATTTCGTCAGCATCGATCTCGACCGCCTCGAGCGTGATCAGATTCTCGATGCCGATCCGCTCGATCTGCTGTTCGCACGCGGCAATGCGTCGCTGATCTCTGAGCTTGTGGTCGATGGTCGCAGCGTCGCCAAGGCCGGCCGGTGCCTCGGTGTTGATCTCCCCGCCATCGAGCAGGAACTGCGCGGCATCACCCGCGCGAGCGCGGCCACATACGCGCATGTCTTGCGCGCATGGCCGCGATTGTCGAACTCAGTGCAACACTGGTTCGAAGCGCAGCTCACCTGCAATTAGCTGCACAATCTTCGCTTCGCGCTGAGCAGCAACTTCGGTCATACGCTCGCTAATTCCGTCAAGCGGAAGAAAATTCCACTTGCATCACACAGTCGGCGCGGCTTCAAGTTCACCCAACAAGAAGACTGAATCAGTCGCTGTCACCGGCTGGTCATGTGTCGCGAGGAAGCCTGATGGGCGCGTTATCGCATCTGCGGATTGTCGAGATCGGAAGTGCTGCGGCGACGAGCTATTGCGCGCGGCTGTTTGCCGATTTCGGCGCCGATGTGCAGAAGGTCGAGCCGCCGCACGGCGATCCGCTTCGCCGCACCGCGCCGCTGACGCCCAAAGGCCGGAGCGCGTGGTTTGCGTTCCTCAACTTCAACAAGTCGAGTGTCGTCCTCGACACGCGCGATGCGGGTGCGGTATCGCGCTTGCGGGAGCTGATTGCCGGCTGCGACATCCTGCTCGACGGGCGCGGCATCGCTGCGGCGGATTGTCCCGAGATCGATCTCGACGGGATCAGGCGGGACCATCCCGGCCTGATCCATCTCGACCTCGCCTGGTTCGGCGATCGCGGTCCCTACGCCAATTTCGCGGCGACGGACTCCACGATCCGCGCGCTGACCGGACTGGTGAAGCTGGTCGGTCCGGAGCAGGGGCCGCCGATGCATGCGCCGGATTTCCAGACCGGCATTCTGGGCGGGCTGTGGGGCTTCATCGCGGCCGCTTCGTCGGTGCTCGGCCGCATGCACGATGGGCGCGGGCGCGAAAACCATCTCAGCCTGTTCGAGGCCTCTATCGCCGTCACCGAATACATCATGTTCGAGGCATTCCAGCGCGGCGACATCATGCGGCGGATCGGCGTCAACCGGTTCTGGCCGACCTTTCCGGTCGGCATCTACGAGACCAAGCAGGGCTGGCTCGGCGTCACCACGGTGACCCCGGCGCAGTGGCGCGCGTTCTGCGAGATGCTCGGGTTCAACGAGCTGCGCGACGATCCGACACTGGTCATGGGGGTCGACCGGCTGCGCCATGTCGCCGAGATCGAAGCCAAGATCCTGCCGAAGCTGAAGCAGCGCACCGCGCAGGAATGGTTCGCCGAAGGGCTCAAGCGCAAGATTCCGATCGTGCCGGTGCCGGAGGTCGCGGATCTCATCGCCGATGAGGAGAAGCGTGCGCGTGGCGCCATCGTCCCGATCACCATCGGTGACGAGACCGGCTTTTCCGCCGGCACGATGCAGCGGCTGACCGCAACGCCGCCGCTGCGCGGCGGCCGGGTGCCTGATCTCGGCGAGCAGCAGGCGAGGCGCGAGGCTGCGCCGCGCGTGCCGGCGCCCAAGCCCGCTGCAACCGATCGCTTGCCGCTCGAGGGCATCCGCGTCGTCGACTTTTCGATGGGCTGGGCCGGGCCGATCTGCACCCGCACGCTCGCCGATCTCGGCGCCGACGTCATCAAGATCGAGGCGACCCAGTATCCGGACTGGTGGCGCGGCGTCGACCGCCGTCCGGCCTATGTGCTGGAGCAGATGTACGAGAAGTCGGTGCGCTACTGCATCATGAACCGCAACAAGCGCGGCATCACGCTCGATCTGACCCGGTCGAAGGGGCTTGAATTGGCCAAGCGCCTGCTCGCCGATGCCGACCTCGTGGTCGACAATTATTCGGTCGAGGTGCTGCCCAAGCTCGGCCTCGGCTACGACGTGCTCAGCAAGATCAATCCCAAGCTGGTGATGATGTCGATGTCGGCGTTCGGTGCCGGCAGCGTGCATCGCGACTGCCGCGCTTACGGCTCGACGCTGGAGCAGGGCTCCGGCCTGCCCAGTGTGGTCGGCGATCCCGATGGTCCGCCGGTCATGAGCCATACCGCGTTCGGCGACGCCGTCGGCGGGCTCAACGGCGCCGCCGCGGTGCTGACCGCGCTGATCCACGCCAAACTGACGGGACAGGGGCAGTTCATCGATCTCGCCCAGATCGAATGCATGATGCCGTTCGCCGCGCCCTGGATCGTGGCGCATTCGACCAGTTGCGAGCCGCCGACCAAATACGGCAACCGCCATCCCGATTTCGTGCCGCATGGCTGCTTTCGCTGCGCCGGAGAAGACAACTGGATCGTCGTCGCGGCGTCCGACGACGCGATGTGGCCGAAGCTCGCCCGGCTGCTCGGCCGCGAGGATTGGGCAGCGGACGCGGCACTCAAGACGGCCGCGGGCCGCCGCGCCATCGAGGCCGAGATCGAGGCTGCGATCACGGCTTGGACCGCGGCGCGCGATGCCGATGCGGCGATGACCGCGCTGCAATCTGCCGGCGTTGCCTCCGGCGTGGCGCGGCTGCCGATCGATCTCCTAGAGGATCCGCAGCTCCACGCGCGCGGCTTCATCCAGCATGTCGACCGCGCGTTCATCGGACGACATCCGCAGCCATCGATGCCGTTTCGCGAGAGCGATGTGCCGTTCGCGATCCGCTCGGTGCCGCCGACGCTCGGCGAGCACAACCGCGAGATCCTCGGCGGCATGCTCGGGCTTTCCGACGCCGAGCTCGATGAGCTCACCCGCGAGGGCATCATCGGCACCGAGATGCTGATGGAGGAGCAGCTGGTGAAAGAGAAGAAGCGGGCGGCGGGCTGATGGAGGCAGACCAGCCGGCACAGCGCAGGGCGGAGGGGGCGCGCGAGGTCGCGCGGCCGCTGCTGTCCGTGCGCGGGCTCGGCATCCGCTTTAAGACTGCGCAGGGCGTCTGGCAGGCGACGCGCCGCATCGACTTCGACATCGCGCCCGGCGAGCGCGTCGGCATCGTCGGCGAGAGCGGCTGCGGCAAGACCATCACCGGCCTGTCGATCCTGCGGCTGTTGCCGGGCAATTTTGCCGGCCTCGACGGCAAGATCCTGTTCGACGGCGTCGATCTCGCTTCCTGCAGCGCGCGGCAGATGCGCGCGATCCGGGGCAAGCGGATCGCGATGATCTTCCAGGAGCCGATGAGCGCGCTGGACCCGGTCTTCACCGTCGGCCACCAGATCGCCGAGACGCTGCGCGTCCACACCGATGTTTCCCATGAGGAGGCGCGCGCCAAAACGCTGGAGATGCTCCGCCGCGTCGGCATCGCCTCGCCCGAGCGGCGGATCGACGATTATCCGCACCAGCTGTCCGGCGGCATGCGCCAGCGCGTGATGATCGCGGCGAGCTTGATCTGCGGGCCGCAGCTTCTGATCGCGGACGAGCCGACCACCGCGCTCGACGTCACCGTGCAGGCGCAGATCCTCGAGCTGCTGCGCGACATCAGCGAGACCTCGAAGACCGCGCTGATGCTGATCACCCACGATCTCGGCGTCGTCGCCGAGACCTGCACGCGGATGATCACGATGTATGCCGGCGAGGTGATCGAGGACGCTACCGTCGACGAGGCGCTGGTGCGGCCGCTGCATCCCTACACGTCCGGACTGTTGCGCTCGCTGCCGCATTTGAGCCCGCGCCACGGCCGCCTGCCGTCGATCCCGGGCCGGGTGCCGTCGATCGCGGAGATGCCGAATGGCTGCCGCTTCCGGGCCCGCTGCGCGCATGCGGCCAAAGGTTGCGAGGCCGGGCAGAAGCTGCAGGATGCCGGCGGCGGCAGAAGGGTGCGTTGCTGGCGCTTTGCCGAGCTCAATCTGCCGGGCGCGCTGCATCCGCCTGGCGCGCCGGCTGCTGCGAAGGTCGCGACGCAATGACCACAGCCGGTGCCGAGCCCCGCCGCGATGCCATCGTCTCGGTGCGAGACCTTCAGGTCCGCTTCCAGACCTCGGACCGCCGCGCCACCGTGAAGGCGGTCGACGGCGTCAATTTCGACGTCCGCCGCGGCGAGACCTTCGGCATCATCGGGGAGTCCGGTTCGGGCAAGACCACGATCGGCCGCGCGCTGGTGTTCCTGCTCAATCCCAGCGCCGGCGCCATCCTGCATGACGCCATCGATCCAACGGCGCTGCCACGCCGGGAGTTTCAAAACCATCGCCGCGACTACCAGATCATCTTCCAGGACCCGAACGCCGCGCTCAATCCGCGCATGACCATTCTGGCCTCGGTGCTGGAGCCGCTGGAGCTCGCACGTGTCGGCAGCCGTGCCGAGCGCGAGCGGCAGGCGCGGGAGGCGCTGGAGCGCGTCGGCCTGCCGCAGGAGTTCGGTGCGCGCTACCCGCATCAGCTGTCCGGCGGCCAGAAGCAGCGCGTCGTGATCGCCCGCGCGCTGACGCTCAAACCCAAACTGATCGTCTGCGACGAGGTGGTGGCCGCGCTCGACATGTCGATCCGCGGCGACGTGCTCAATCTGTTTGCCGATCTGCAGCGCGACCTCGGGCTGACCTACGTCTTCATCACCCATGATCTCGCCGTGGTCTCGCATATCAGCGAGCGCGTCGCGGTGATGTATCTCGGCCAGTTCGTCGAGCTCGGGCCGACCGAGGAGGTCGCCGAGCGCCCGCTGCATCCCTACACGATCGCGCTGCTGTCAGCCGAGCCGCGGCCGCTGCCATCCACGATGCGGCAGGAGAGCCGCATCGTCCTGCAGGGCGAGGTGCCGAGCCCGATCCATCCGCCCTCGGGCTGCCGCTTCCGTACCCGCTGCCCGCACGCGCAGCCGCTCTGCACCGACCGCGTGCCGGAGTGGCGCGAGCTGAAGCCCGATCACTGGGTGGCCTGCCATTTCGCCGACCGCCTGAATTTTTCGCCGAACTCACAACCGGAGACGACGCCATGACAATGACGACACGACGCGAGGCCATGGCGCTGATCTCGGGCGCATTGGCCAGCACCACGCTCAGCGGCCGTGCGTTTGCGGAAGGCGCGCCGAAGAAGGGCGGCACCTTGCGCATCTCGGCGCCGGCCAATCCGTCGAGCCTCGATCCGGCGACCGGCGGCGCCGGCTCCGACCACGCCTTCCTGTTCACGATGTACGATACGTTGACCGAATGGGAATTCGACACGCTGAAGCCGAAGCCCGGCCTTGCCGAAAGCTGGAAGTTCACCGACCCCACCACGCTGGTGCTCAACATCCGCGCCGGCGTCACCTTCCATGACGGCACGCCGCTCGATGCGGAAGCCGTCAAGTTCAATCTCGAGCGCAACCGCAGCGATGCGAAGTCAAACATCAAGACCGATCTGCTCTCGGTCGCCGCGGTCGAGGTCACCGGCCCGCAGCAGGTGACGTTGAAGCTGAAGACACCGGATACCGCGCTCCCCGGCATCCTCTCCGACCGCGCCGGCATGATGGTGTCGCCGACGGCGCTGAAGGCGGCCGAGGGCGGCGTCGTGACGCGCAAGCCGGTCGGCGCCGGCGCGTATTCGTTCGTCAGCTGGGCCGACGGCGAGAAGATCGTGGTCAAGCGCAACGAGAAATACTGGAAGCCGGAGCGGCCGCTTCCCGACGCCATCGAGATCTCGATCATTCCCGAGCTCACCACCGGCGCCCGCTCGGTCACCGCCGGGCAGAACGATCTGATCTACCAGCTGCCGCCGCGGCAGAAGGTGATCATCGAGCGCGCCTCCAGCGTCAAGGTGGTGCATGGCCCGACGCTCTACGTGCTTCAGATATTCCTCAACTGGGCCAAGCCGCCGTTCGACAATCTCAAGGTCCGCCAAGCGCTCAACTTCGCGATCGATCGCGAGTCCTTCGTCAAGGCCGCGCTCGCAGGTCTTGCGGAGCCCGCCTACATGAACCTGCCGAAGGCGCATTGGGCCTACGACGCCGAGGTCGCAAAACTCTATCCTTATGATCCCGACCGAGCGCGCAAGCTGCTCGCCGAGGCCGGCTTCAAGGAGGGTACCCCAATCGAGCTCGGCGGCTATCCGGACCAGGATTCGGTGCAGCGTCAGGAGATCCTGATCGAGCAGCTGCGCAAGGCCGGCATCGGCGTGCGCTTCGTCAACGCTCCGATCGCGGAAGCTTCCGCGGCCTTCTTCGGTGCGGAGAAGAAGGGCGCCGGGCTGCTCTCGGCGTGGACCGGGCGGCCCGACCCGAGCCTGACCTATTCGCTGATGTTCACCAAGGACGCCTATTACAATGGCGGCCGCGCGCCGGTGCCGGCCGAGCTCGAGGCTGCGATCAAGGAATCGCGCGCCTCGGAGGACATCGACACCAGGCGCAAGGCGTTCTCCACCGTGCAGCGGCTGGTGATGGAGAACGCCTTCGTCGCGCCGCTGGCGTTCCAGTTCGAGCTGGTCGCCATGAACAAGAAGGTGCAGGGCTATCGGCCGAACTTGCTCGGCAAGCCGAAATACGACGACGTCTGGCTCGGGAGTTAGGCGATGGCGCGACGGTCACCGGTCAAGGTCGTCGGCAGCCGCCTCGTGCAGGCGCTGCCGGTGATCCTGCTCGCGACCTTCATGGTGTTCGCGCTACTCAAGCTGGTGCCCGGCGACATCGCCGTGACGCTGGCGGGCGACAACGCGACCGACGCGCGGATCACCGAGATCAGGAAGATCTACGGCCTCGACCGCCCGTTCCTGGTGCAATACGGCGCCTGGCTCGGCAATGTCGCGCAAGGCGATCTCTCGCAATCGCTATTGACCGGCGAGAAGGTCGCGGACTCGATCGGGCGCGCGTTTCCGAACACGCTGCTGATCGTCGTGATCGCGCTGGCGCTGGCGCTGGTCACCGGCATCCCGATGGGCGTGATGGCCGCGATCAAGCCGAACGGCTGGATCGACAAGCTGATCAGCATGCTGGCGTCGCTCGGCGTCGCGGTGCCCGGCTTCTGGCTCGCGATGATCCTGGTGGCGGAATTCTCGCTGAAGCTGAACTGGCTGCCGGCGACCGGCGCAAAATCCTTCAGCGCCTCGCCGGTCGATGCGATCAGGCATGCGCTGCTGCCTGGCATCGCGATCGCGGCCTACGGTATGGCCGAGGTCGCGCGCCAGCTGCGCGGGGCGCTGCTGGAGGTGCTGTCGTCGCAATATGTCCGCACGCTGCATGCCAAGGGGCTGTCGATGTCCCGCATCCTCTGGCAGCACGGCCTGAAGAATGTCGGCGTCAATCTGCTCACCATCATCAGCCTTTTGGTCAACCGCATGCTGGCGGCGACCGTGGTGATCGAGGCGGTGTTCGCCATTCCCGGCCTGGGCAGCCTGATCGTGCGCGGCGCGATCCAGCGCGATTTCCCGATCGTGCAAGGCGTCGTCTTCACCATGGTGGTGGTTGTGATCGCGGTGAACCTGATCACCGATTTGCTCTGCGCCGCGGTCGATCCGAGGATCGAGCAATGACCGAGGTGGCGCTTGCACCCCTGAAGGCACCGGCCCGGCCGACGCGACTGCGGCGCTTTGCGCGCTGGCTCGCCGGCGACCTCCGCGCCGCGCTGTCGATCCTGGTGCTCGTGGTGCTCGTCGTCGTCGCAATCGGCGCGCCCTGGATCGCGCCCTATGCGCCGACCGCGCAGGACGTCAACAACATGCTGGCGCCGCCGGGGCCGGCCCATCTGCTCGGCACCGACGACCTCGGCCGCGACATCTTCTCCCGCTTGATCTACGGCGCGCCGGCCACCGTCTATGCTAGCCTGCTTGCGGTCGGCGTCGCGGTCCTGATCGGGCTGCCGGTCGGCCTGATCGCCGGCTATTTCGGCGGCTGGATCGACGACATCATCAGCCGCATCATCGACACCTTCCTGTCGTTCCCCGCCATCGTGCTGGCGATCGCCGTCACCGGCGCGCTCGGCATCGGGCTGACCAACGGCATGATCGCGGTCGGCATCACGATGTTTCCGGCGCTGGCGCGCATCGTCCGCGCCCGCACGCTGATCGTGCGGCAGGAGCTCTATGTCGATGCCTGCAGAGGCTTCGGCGCGCCGACATGGCATGTGCTGTGGCGGCACGTGCTGCCGAACACGCTGCAGCCGGTCATCGTGCAAGTGACGCTCTTGCTCGCCGCTGCCCTCTTGGCCGAAGCCAGCCTGTCGTTCCTCGGCCTCGGCATCCAGCCGCCGGACCCGAGCTGGGGCGCGATGCTGGCGCGCGCCTATCAATACATGGAAATCGCCCCGGAGCAGATGTATGCGCCGGGTCTTGCCATTTTCGTCGTCTCCCTGGCGTTCAATGCGCTCGGGGAATCCTTGCGTGTCGTGCTCGATCCGACCATGAAGGATCGCTAGTGCAAATGTGTACGGGATGCCGCGCGCTCATCACCTCGCCCCGCTTGCAGGGAGAGGTCGAAGCCGAAGCGAAGCGTAGGCTTCGGGTGAGGGGGAGTCTCCGCAGGCGAGCTCGCGGAGAGTCCCCCTCACCCGAAATTCGCGCTGCGCGCAAATTTCGACCTCTCCCCGCAGGCGGGGCGAGGTAGCAAACTTACGGAACCGATCATGTCCTTCAAGAAATTGCTGATTGCCAACCGCGGTGAGATCGCGATCCGGATTGCCCGCGCCGCTGCCGACAGCGGCATCGCGACCGTCGCGATCTATCCCGCCGACGATGCCGCCTCGCTGCATGTCCGATCCGCCGACGAGGCGCGCGAGATCCCCGGCCGCGGCGCGCGAGCCTATCTCGACATCGAGGCGGTGGTTGCGGCGGCCAAGGCCGCGGGCTGCGACGCGTTGCATCCAGGCTACGGCTTCCTCAGCGAGAACACCCAATTGGCGCGGCGCTGTGCCGAGGAGAAGATCACCTTCGTCGGCCCGTCGCCAGAGGCGCTCGATCTGTTCGGCGACAAGGCCAAGGCAAAGGCGCTGGCGAAAAAATGCGGCGTCCCGATCATTGCCGGCACATCAGGCGCGACCAGTCTCGACGAGGCAAAGGCGTTCTTCGCCGCGCTCGGCGCCGGCGCCGCCGTGATGATCAAGGCGATCGCCGGCGGCGGTGGGCGCGGCATGCGCCTGGTCGAGGACGCCGCCAGGCTCGACGAGGCCTATGCGCGCTGCCAGTCGGAGGCCAAGGCGGCGTTCGGCAACGATGCGGTTTATGTCGAACGGCTGATCCGCAAGGCGCGCCATATCGAGGTGCAGATCATCGGCGACCGTCACGGCGTCATCAGCCATCTCTGGGAGCGCGAATGCACCATCCAGCGCCGCAACCAGAAGCTCATCGAGGTGGCGCCGAGCCCGTCGCTGAGCGAGGGAATGCGCGCGCGCATCATCGAGGCGGCGAAGCAGCTTGCCACGGCTGCGCGCTACGACAATCTCGGCACCTTCGAATTCCTGGTCGATGACGAAGCCGGCGAAGGCGAGGGTGCCTTCGCCTTCATCGAGGCCAATCCGCGACTGCAGGTCGAGCACACCGTCACCGAGGAGGTGCTCGGCGTCGACCTCGTGCGCGCGCAGCTCGCGGTCGCCGCCGGCGCCACGCTCGCTTCGCTTGGGCTGGCGCAGGCCACCGTGCCGCTGCCGCGCGGCTACGCCATGCAGCTCCGCGTCAACATGGAGGTGATGGACGAGAAGGGCATCACGAAACCGACCGGCGGCACGCTCGCCGTTTTCGACCTGCCGTCCGGCCCCGGCGTTCGCGTCGATACGTTCGGCTATTCCGGCTACCGGACCTCTGCCGCGTTCGATTCGCTGCTGGCAAAAGTCATCGTCCATTCGCCGAGTCCAAAATGGACCGACGTGGTGCACAAGGCATCGCGCGCCTTGCGTGAATTCCGGATCGGCGGCGTCGCCACCAACATCCCGTTCCTCGGCGCCATTCTGGCGCACCAGAGCTTTGGCCGGAACAAGATCAGCACCAACTTCATCGATACCCATGTTGCGGCGCTGGTCGGCGCGGCGCAGGATCTCGCCGCACCCTTGATCGAAGTGAGCGAGGCGGCTGCGACCAAGGCCGTTGCTGCCGAAGCAGCGCCCGAGGGATCGCTCCCGGTGCCGGCGCCGCTGCAGGGCACGATCGTGGCGATCGAGGTCGCGGAGGGCGATCTGGTTCGGCCCGGCCAGCAGATCGCGGTGCTGGAATCGATGAAGATGGAGCATCTGGTCACGGCGCCGCATGGCGGCCGGGTGACCAGGATCGCGGGCGGCATCGGCGTCACCCTGATGCATGGCGAGCCGATCCTGTTCTTCGAGCCTGCCGAGGTCGACGGCCATCACGCGGCGGAGGAGGCCGCGATCGATCTCGATCACATCCGGCCTGATCTCGCCGAGCTGATCGCGCGCAAGGCGATCACACTGGACGAGAACCGCCCGGCCTCGGTCGAGCGCCGCCGCAAGACCAACCAGCGCACCGCGCGCGAGAACATCGCGCAGCTGGTCGATGAGGGCTCGTTCGTCGAATACGGGTCGCTCGCGATCGCGGCGCAGCGCCGCCGCCGCAAGGTCGAAGATCTCATCAAGAACACGCCGGCCGACGGCCTGATATCAGGCGTCGCCACCGTCAACGCCAAGGATTTCGGCGCCGACGGCGCGCGCTGCATGGTGATCTCGTACGACTACACCGTGCTCGCCGGCACCCAGGGCCATATGAACCACAAGAAGATCGACCGCATGCTCGGCCTCGCCGAGCAGTGGCGCATGCCGCTGGTGTTCTACGCCGAGGGCGGCGGCGGTCGTCCCGGCGATACCGACCGGCTCGGCATGACCGGCCTCGACGGCCCGTCCTTCGTGCAGTTCGCAAAACTCTCCGGACTGGTGCCCGTGGTCGGCGTGGTCTCCGGCTATTGCTTCGCCGGCAATGCCGCGATGCTCGGCGTCTGCGATGTCATCATCGCCACCAAAAATGCGTCGATCGGCATGGGCGGTCCGGCGATGATCGAGGGCGGCGGGCTCGGCGTCTACCATCCGGCCGAGGTCGGCCCGGTCTCGTTCCAGTCGCCGAACGGCGTGATCGACATCCTGGTCGAGGACGAGGCCGAGGCGACCACGGTGGCACAGAAATATCTGTCCTACTTCCAGGGCGCGGTGCAGGACTGGAAGGCGCCGGACCAGCGGCTGCTGCGCCGTGCGATCCCGGAAAATCGCCTGCGGGTCTACGACATCCGCAACGTGATCGACCTGATCGCCGACGAAGGCTCGGTGCTGGAGATCCGGCGCGATTTCGGCGTCGGCATGATCACCGCCTTCATCCGCATCGAGGGCAAGCCGTTCGGCCTGATCGCCAACAATCCAAAGCATCTCGGCGGGGCGATCGACGCACCTGCCGGCGACAAGGCCGCGCGCTTCATGCAGCTGTGCGACGCCTTCGACATTCCGATCGTCTCGCTCTGCGACACGCCGGGCTTCATGGTCGGCCCCGAGGCAGAGAAGACCGCGATCGTGCGCCACGTCGCGCGGATGTTCGTCACCGGCGCGAGCATCACGGTGCCGCTGTTCGGCATCGTGCTGCGCAAGGGCTATGGCCTCGGCGCACAGTCGATGATCGGCGGCGGCTTCCACGCCTCGTTCTTCACGGTGGCGTGGCCGACCGGCGAGTTCGGCGGCATGGGTCTCGAAGGCTATGTCCGCCTCGGCTTCCGCAAGGAGATGGAGGCGATCGAGGACCCGGTCGAGCGCGAGAAGTATTTCCAGACCAAGGTCGCCGAGCTCTACGCCAACGGCAAGGCGGTCTCGATCGCCTCGGTGCTCGAAATCGACGAGGTGATCGATCCCGCCGACACAAGGCACTGGATCATGGCCGGCCTGCGCTCGGTGCCGAAGCCGGAGCCGCGCACGCATCGCAAGCGGCCGTGCATTGACGCGTGGTAGGGTGGCGTAGGGCGAGTTAGATCGTGCATCAAACTCGGTGTCGTCCCGGCGAAGGCCGGGACCCATAACCACCGATGGTCATTGTTGCACGGTGCTGGGGCCATAGCCTCCTTCAACAACCCAACCCTGTGGTTATGGGTCCCGGCTTTCGCCGGGACGACGGCGGCGGGTGGGCGGGCGTCTCGCGTCATTGAGAGAGTTACCCCAACCGCAACTCCGCATACCCCTTCGCCGCCACCTCGTCGCATCGCGCGCGATATGCCGGGGCGCTGCCGCTGTAGCGGGCGACGATGCGGGTTTGCTTGCCCTCGACGTTGCGGTTGATGCCGGTCATCCAGGAATCGACCTCGTTGGACAGCAGGCCGACGCCGAGCGCCTTGACATGCTCGGTCCAGTTCGCGGTGCCTTCAGGCGTGGCATCGAGGAAGGTCAGGCCTCTCTCCTGCGCAAAGTGGATCAGCCCGGTGACCCAGTCCACGCTGTATTCGATGCTGCGCGGGATGTTGCCGAGCGCGGTGTGCGGGCCCATCAGCATCATCATGTTGGGGAAGCCGTCGACCATCAGCCCGAGATAGGTTTCCGGGCCGTGCGTCCATTTCTCCTTCAGCCGCGCACCGTGTGCGCCGCGGAAATCGATCCTGTCGAAGCTGCCGGTGATGGCATCGAAGCCGGTGGCGTAGATGATGATGTCGAAGGCGTAGTCCTTGTCGCTGGTGCGGATGCCCTCGGGCGTGATCCGCTCGATCGGCGTCTCCTTGATATCGACCAGCTCGACATTGTCGCGGTTGTAGACCTCGTAATAGAAGGTCTCGAGCGGCAGCCGCCGCGTGCCGAAGCCGTGGTTCTTCGGGATCAGCATCTCGGCGACCGCCTGGTTCTTCACGCGCTGACGGATCTTGCGCGCGACGAAGTCGCTGATCGTCGCATTCGCCGCGCGGTCGATCAGGATATCCTTGAAGTTGCCTTGCCAGATGCCAAACCCGCGCTCGCCATAGAGCTTCTCGTAGAACGCTTCGCGCTCCTCCGCGCTCACCTCGAACGCGCCGCGCGGATCGGGCGTATGCACGAAGCAGGCGAAGGTCTCCTTGCAGCGCGCGAAGATCTCGGGATAGCCGGCCTTGATCCTGACTTGCGTCTCGGCGTCGATCTTGCCGTTGTGCAGCGGCGCCGCCCAGTTGGCGGTGCGCTGGAACACGGTGAGATGCCCGACCTCGCCGGCGATGGTCTGGATGGTCTGGATGCCGGTCGCGCCGGTGCCGATCACGGCGACGCGCTTGCCGGTGAAATCCACCTTCTCCTTCGGCCAGCGCGCGGTGTGGAACGATTGGCCCCTGAAATCGTCGCGGCCCTCGATGCGCGGCAGGGTCGGCGTCGACAACGGGCCGATCGCGGTGATCAGGAAGCGGCAGGAGTGCTGCGCGCCACTTTCGAGTGTGACCCGCCAGCTTCGCGTGTCGTCCTGGTACATCGCGGACGCGACCCGGCTCTCGAACTGGATGTCGCGGCGCAGGTCGAACTTGTCGGCGACATAGTTGCAGTAGCGCAAGGTCTCGGGCTGGCCGGCGAAATGCTCCGACCATTCCCATTCCTCGAGCAGCTCCTTCGAGAACGAGTAGCCGTAGGAATAGCTCTCGGAATCGAAACGCGCTCCGGGATAGCGGTTCCAGTACCACGTGCCGCCGACGCCGGTGCCGGCCTCGAACACGCGCGCGCTGAGACCAAGCTCGCGCAGCCGGTGGAGCTGGTACATGCCGGACAGGCCGGCGCCGATGATGATGACGTCGTAGTCCAGCGCAGCCGTCTGGGCGGTGTTGTCCTGGCGCAATTCGGCCACCTGTCGTTGCTCCCCGATGGATTGATTGCCGGCAAGGCTAACCGGTCTTCCTGCTGCCGACAAACATCGCGGAGCGGGGCAGCTATCGGGATTTGCCGGGTGCGTCGGCCCGCGCGCATTCCGCGCGGCGGACTGTCCGCCCCGCGGCTTTACTCGGCCGCGGGATTCCCTTTATCGTCGGCCCGACACGACGATCGCCCGCCAAGCGGCGACGGAACCTAACGGGAGTGAAGCGATGGGAGAGGCGCTGCGCAGGCCGACGTCCATAGACGTCAGCAATCCCCGGCTTTATCAGGACGACACCTGGCGGCCGCTGTTCGCGCAGCTCCGCCGCGACGATCCCATGCATTATTGCGAGGCGTCGGCCTACGGCCCCTACTGGTCGGTGACGCGCTACGACGACATCTTCGCGGTCGAGCTGGATCACCAGAACTATTCGTCGGCCTCCGAGCTTGGCGGTATCCAGGTCGCGGACCAGCCGAAGGGGCAGGAGCGGCCGAGCTTCATCCGCATGGACCCGCCCGGCCATACCGCGCAGCGCCGCACGGTGGCGCCGATCGTAGCGCCGTCGAACCTTGCCAATTTCGACGCCCTGATCCGCAAGCGCACCTCAGCCGTGCTCGATGCGTTGCCGCGCAACGAGACCTTCGACTGGGCCGAGCGGGTCTCGGTCGACCTCACCAACATGATGCTGGCGACGCTGTTCGATTTCCCCTCGGAAGACCGCGCCAAGCTGACCTGGTGGTCGGATGTCGCGATCGCCAACGTCGAATCCCCCGACGCGGTGGTGCATTCGGAGGCGGAACGCACCGCCGAGCTGGTCAAGATGGGAGAATATTTCCGCAAGCTGTGGGACGCGCGGGCCGATGCGCCGCCGACCTTCGATTTGATCTCGATGCTGGCGCATTCGGACGCGACGCGGAATCTGGAGCCGCGCGAGTTCATCGGCACGATCGGGCTGTTGATCGTCGGCGGCAACGACACCACGCGCAATTCGATGTCGGCCGGGCTGATGGCGCTGTGCGAGAACCCGGAGCAGTTCGAGCTGGTCCGCGCGAGGCCGGAGCTGATCCCGAACCTGGTGTCCGAGACCATCCGCTACCACACGCCGGTGCTGCACATGCGCCGCACCGCACGCAACGAAGTCGAGCTTGCCGGCCGCCGGATCAAGAAGGGCGACAAGGTCGTGATGTGGTACATCTCCGGCAACCGCGACGAGGACAAGATCGAGCGTGCCGATGAATTCATCATCGACCGCGCCAAGCCGCGCCAGCATCTCGCCTTCGGCGCCGGCGTCCACCGCTGCGTCGGCGACCGCCTCGCCGAGCAGCAGCTGCGCATCCTCTGGGAGGAGGTTCTGGCGCGCGATCTGCGTTTTGAGATGATGGGCCCGCCGCAAAGGCTCTATTCCAATTTCATCCGCGGTATACGAAGCTTGCCGGTGAGAATCGTCAATTAAAGTTGTGGGGTTGTCATTCCGGGGCGATGCAGAGCATCGAACCCGGAATCTCGAGATTCCGGATCTGGTCCTTCGGACCATCCCGGAATGACGGGTCATCTGAGATCAAGGAACAAGAATGAAGAACGATCCCGTTGACGTCCTGATCATCGGCGCGGGCGCGTCCGGCGCCGCGGTGGCCTGGAGCCTCGCCGATACCAGGATGCATATCCTCTGCCTCGATCAGGGCGGCTGGATGAATCCGGCCGAATATCCGAGCACCGGGCGCGACTGGGAGGCGAAGTTCTACGGCGAGTGGTCGTCCAGCCCGAACGTCCGCAAGCGGCCCGAGGACTATCCGATCAACGACGACAATTCGCCGATCAAGGTCGTCAACTTCAACGCCGTCGGCGGCTCGACGGTGATGTACACCGCGCACTGGCCGCGGCTGCATCCGTCCGACTTCAAGGTGAAGACGCTCGACGGCGTCGCCGATGACTGGCCGATCGACTACGACGCGCTCACCCCGTTCTTCGAGGAGAACGATCGGATGATGGGCGTCTCGGGCCTGTCGGGCGATCCGCTGTCGCCGCTGAGCCACCCGCCGATGCCGCAGCAGCCGCTCGGGCTGTCGGGCCCGCTGATCGGCAAGGCCATGAACAAGCTCGGCTGGCACTGGTGGCCGTCGGACACGACCGTGGCGACGATGGATTACGAGGGCAGGGCGCGCTGCATCAATCTCGGCCACTGCACGCCGGCCTGCGCGCAGGGTGCCAAGGCCTCGACCGACATCACCTACTGGCCGCACGCGGTCCGCGCCGGGGTCGAGCTCAAGACCCATTGCCGGGTACGCGAGATCCTGACCAACGAGCACGGCATGGCCTCCGGCGTCGTCTATTACGACAAGGACGGCGTCGAGCAGTTTCAGCCGGCCGAAGTCGTCATCATCGCCTGCAACGGTGTCGGCACGCCGCGGCTGCTGCTCAATTCGGTGTCAGGCAAATTCCCGAATGGCCTCGCCAACTCGTCGGGCCTGGTCGGCAAGAACCTGATGTTCCACCCCTACGCGCAGATCTACGGCTTCGTGAAGGAGCCGACCGACAGCAACCGCGCGCCGCCGACCTGCCTGTGGAGCAAGGAGTTCTACGACACCGATCTGTCGCGCGGCTTCGTCCGCGGCTACGGCATCCAGTTCGGCCGCGGCGCCGGGCCGGTGTTCGAGGCGGTCGCGAGCGAGCAGAAGGGCATCCTGCCCTGGGGCAAGGATCATCACCGCGTGTTCCGCAAGCTCAACGGCCATCGTCTCGCGGTATCGGCGATCTGCGAGGATCTGCCGGAGGAGCACAACCGCGTCACGCTCGATCCCGTGTTGAAGGACAGCCACGGCATCCCGGCGCCGAAGATCGACTACACGATCAGCGCGAACAGCCGGAAGATGATGGATCACGGGCTGGCGCGCGGCCGGGAGATTCTCGAGGCCGCCGGCGCCACCGACATCTGCATCAACGATCCGATCCCGTGGGGCGGCTGGCATCTGCTCGGCACCGCGCGGATGGGCACCGATCCGGCGCGCTCCGTGGTCAACGAATGGGGCCGCTCGCACGACGTGAAGAACCTCTTCATCGTCGACGGCAGCATCTTCGTCACCTCGGGCGGCGTGAACCCGACCTCCACCATCCAGGCCCTTGCGCTCTACATCGCCGACCAGATGAAGCAGCGCCTCGCCAACCTGTTCGACTGAGACCGTCCATGTCCGATGCAAAACAACTGACCGCAGCCCAGCGCGCCGATCTGCGCACCGTCGCCGCGATGATCGTTCCCGAAAGTGACGAGTACAAGGTGCCGGGTGCGGACGATGCCGCGATCCAGGCCGACATGCTGGCGACGCTCGGCCGCGACACCGCGCTGGTCGCGCAGGCGCTGGATCATCTGGCTGATCTCGCGGGCAAGCCGCTCGCCGAGCTCGACGATGCCGGGCGCGATGCGGTGGCGCGGGAGTTTCGTAGCCGTGGCGGTGCTGCCGCGGCGACGCTCGTCCGCGTGGTGCTGCAATGCTACTACCGCGACGACCGCGTGCTGCGCTCGCTCGGCCTCGAGCTGCGCGCGCCGTTCCCGAAAGGCCATGTGCTGCCGGAGGGCGACTGGTCGCTGCTCGATCCGGTTAAAGCGCGCGGCGGCCCGCTGCGGCGGGCGACCTAGCGTTGTGTCCGTGACTTGACAGTCCATTCCGTCATTCCGGGGCGCGACGAAGTCGCGAACCTCAGATGCGCAATCGCGCATCGGGGAATCCAGAGGTCGTGCATCGAGATTCCGGGTTCTCGCTTCGCGAGCCCCGGAATGACACTGAGTCAATCGCGCGTCAGAGACGCAGCCCTAGCCATCCGGGCAGGTGCAGGGCGTAACCACTTGCGGCGCGGGGAACCGGTCACCATCTGAGGAGACCAAAGGACTCTCGCCATGCTGGATATTACCTCAGATACCGCCGGTGACACGCCGTCACCGCGAACGGCCGATGCTGCCCGGGATAACGACCGGGCCTTGCTGGATGCCTATTCGAATGCCGTGATCGACGTCACCGACCGCGTCGGCCCGGCCGTGGTCCGGGTCGAAACCGGGCCGAAGCTGCGCAATGCGCGCGAGCGCGGCGGCCTCGGCTCGGGCATCGTGATCTCGCCCGATGGCTTCGTGCTGACCAACAGCCACGTGGTCGGATCGTCGAAGGAGATCCGCCTGCGCGACACCGAGGGCTTCGTCACCGATGCGCATGTGCTCGGCGTCGATCCCGACACTGATCTCGCGCTGCTGCGGGCTGATGGCGCGCGCGATCTGCCTTACGCGTCGCTCGGCAACTCCAAGACGCTGCGGCGCGGCCAGCTCGTGGTCGCGATCGGCAATCCGCTCGGCTTCGAATCGACGGTGACCGCCGGCGTGGTGTCCGCGCTCGGACGCTCGATCCGCTCGGTGAGCGGGCGGACCATCGAGGACGTGATCCAGACTGACGCCGCGCTCAACCCCGGCAATTCCGGCGGGCCGCTGGTGTCGTCGAAGGGCGAGGTGATCGGCATCAACACCGCGATCATCAACGGCGCGCAGGGCATCTGCTTTGCGGTCGCCAGCAACACCGCGCAGTTCGTGCTGTCGGAGATCATCCGGCACGGCTATGTCCGCCGCGCCTATATCGGCGTCGCGGGACAAACCGCGCCGGTGCCGCGGCGCCACGCGGTGCTGGCCGGTGTCGAGAACAAGATGGGCGCGCTCTTGATGCAGATCGAACCGGACAGCCCGGCCGCGCGTGCCAGCCTGTTGCCCGGCGACGTCGTGATCAGGCTCGACGGCATCGAGATCAACGGTGTCGACGATCTGATCCGCGCGCTCGATCACAGCCGGATCGACCGGACCCTGTCGATGGACGTGCTCCGCCTCGGCCGCCTGCGCGCGATCGAGATCCATCCGATCGGGAGGAAGCCGGCGAAGCAGTGAAGCGGGTGAGGGGTCCGTCTCCGCGGATAGAGACTTCATTCGCAACTCGGCATGCGGGCCGGGCGGCCCGGCAACAACCCTAAGCCCCAAAGTTCCTGACTAGTTCAATGCAAACCAGACCTTGGCGACAAACGTCGCGCCGCACCAGTTCGAGGTCAGGCCATCCGGGTTGGTGGAGAGGTTTACACGACCGCCTGGCTGCGCGTTTGGATCGCCGGTAAAGACAAAGCAGTTTTCCTTCGTCAGATTGGTGTTGTAGTAGCGCAGGTCGAAGTTGAAAGCCTTGTGGGTGAAGGTCACGCCCGCCTGCCAATTGAGATAGGAAGGTAAAGGGAATCCGCCGAGCTGCTGGCTTTGATTGCCGAACCAGGAATAACCGGCAGCGGTTGTGAAGGATATGGCGACGTCGTGCGGCAGCAATTGGCTCGGCACATCACAGCCGACGCCACCTGCCACATATTGGCTCCAAGCCCCGGTGTTCGAGACGTTCGGCGAATAGGCGTAGCCTGCGGCAAGGCGGACTTGTTCGCTGATTTTCCGGTCACCGCGGATGACCGTCTCCCAATAATTGATTCCGTTGGTTTCGCCGGGAAGTCTTTCTCCGGGATAGGCGAAATAGGTCACGCCAAAATCGAAATCGATGGTTGCGAATGTCGGACGGATACCAGCGGTGTAGGTGAACTCGGCGGCTGGTTGTGTCGGCAGGTTGACGGTGGCGACCGTTGTGCCGGCATAGAGCTGGCCCCATCTTGCTTCCAGGGCGGCGCCGACTGCAGGTCCGTGATTGGACAATGTCACGCCGCGATAGATGTAGTCGGACGCAAGTCCCGCGCGGGCGCTGAATTCCAGTTCGTTCGCAGACGTCGTGTGGTTGGTGTCGGCCGCCGACCATCCGCGATTACCAAGGCCGATTGCTCCGGCTGGGTTGGGGGCTTGGGCAAAAGCGAGATCGCTGGTCGAAAGCAAAAGCCATAGCGCGACCACCCCTGTGATCGAGCGACCACGTGTTGCGTCTTTTCGCTGCCGCACTGTCGCTTATCCTCCAAGAGCTACCGCGACGCCAACCAGTGCACTCCCCATAGCCACCATCGACAGCCCTGCCATCCAGGGCCGCAACCCGCTGCGGACTCCAAATGCGTAACCGCAGCAGAACAGCATCACGATGGCGACAACGTAGGTCACATGCAAGGCTAATCTGGGGTCGCGCAGCAGCACGAACGGAATTGTCAGCGGGAAGATCGAAAAGAAACTCAACAAGCAAAGACCCAGCGCTCCCGTCCAGTCGCGCTTCGTCAGCCTTGGACCAAGGAACGGTTCAGGCAATTGCTGCAAAGTTTTCCGAAGGACTTCCAGTCGGTCCAGAGGTAGGATTGCCGCCAATTGAGGCGGCAATGCATCTGAGATGATGCGCTGCGCTGTTTCGGGATCGGGCGCCTGCCTGATTGCGCGAAGCGTGAGAGCCTTGTTACCCCGGTCATTGATACGAGCCAGAAGATAAAGACCGCCGTCAACAATACCCCAGGCCAGATTGCAGCCTAGCGCTCCCAGCAGCATCGTACGAATGTTGATGCCAGCACCCGATGCGATACTCAGGGAGCAGATGAAGGTAAGTGCCATAATCAGACCGAATAAGGTCTCCGAGGTTCGTTCCATCGGATCCAGTACGCGTCGAGGCGCTGAGGCGTCTGACATGAAATCATCTCCCGTTGGCCTTCTCGGCTCCGTTTAGGTGCTGCGCACTCTGCGCCTGACATCGATTGATCCATGTCAAGGCGGGATTTCAATTCCGTGCAGGTATCCGGCCCTAAGTATACGCGGAGGCGAAATATGTTTCTTTTCGCTGCGCTCTGGTGCGGTTGTCTGATGATGAGCGGCCGCAGCTTCCGCGCTGCACCGTGGCTCCGGCGCGATGGCTGGCAAAGATCATCTCTTCTTTTCGTCGCGCTAATACTTGCGGGAGCTGGCGCTGTGTCGCCGGTGCAAGCTGCCTCCGAAGATTCCGAGTGGCACGAGTTCAGCGGAACGTGGACCGCGGCTGGCAGCCGCCGCGACATTGGACTCGGTGGCGATCGACGAGCTTCGGTTGCCGATTACAGCGGATCACTCATGCTCTACGGGTCCTCACGTCCTGCGCTGGGCTTCCGCGCTGAGGCCATCCTACTCAACGACAGCGCTACCGGCCTGACAGGACGGGCTGTCTGGACGGATGACACAGACAATCACGTCTATAGCGAGCTTCGCGGCGAAACCACCCCGGCAGGCAATCGCATCGTCGGGACATTTGTGGGCGGCAGCGGTCGGTACAAGGGGGCGACGGGCACCTACGAATTCTCCTGGCGCTTTCTTCTGGAAAACGAAGACGGTGTCGTTCAGGGCCAGTCGATGGGGCTCAGCGGCAAGGTCCGATTTCTGTCAACACCAAGTGAGCCCGGCGCAGGAACGTCCAAGCCATGAAACGCCCCCTCACATTCCTGAAGCCGGCGTTGCCGTTCATGCTGGCGGTCGGCATCTGGCTGACACCCGTTCCGGCTGGATTGACCCCGCCCGCCTGGCACCTGTTCGCCGTGTTTGCATCGGCGATCGCATCGGTCCTGATCGGCTCTTTTCCGTTGCTCCCATCCGCGCTGCTCGCTGTCGCGGCGGTGGTCCTGACCGGCACTATTTCGCCGGCGAAGGCCTTTGCGGGCTTTGCCAACGCCAGCGTGCTGCTGGTCGTGATTGCCTTCCTGGTCGCGCTCGCCGTGGTGAAGTCGGGCTTGGGGCGGCGGATCAGCCTGTTCATGGTCGGTCTGTTCGGCAAATCGTCTCTCGGGCTTGCCTACAGTATCGTCATAACGGACGCCATCATTGCTCCGGGTTTTCCCAGTAACACGGCGCGAGGTGGGGTTCTGTTCCCGATAGTGCTGTCGGTCGCCAGCGGGTCCGGTTCGCGACCGGAGGAGTCCGAGGGGCGTAAACTGGGCGGTTATCTCATGTTCTGCGGGATGGCGAGCTTGTCGGTTTCGTCTGCGCTTTGGATGACCGCCACCTCGGCCAACCCGCTCGGGGTCCAGATAGCCAAGGGGTTCGGGGTAGAAATCGGCTTCGGCAAGTGGCTGGTCGTGGCCGCAGTGCCTGCGCTGATTGCGCTCTTGCTGCTTCCCTGGCTTGTGGCGCGCATTTTCCCGCCAGGGATTGGCCAAACACCCGACGCACCCGTTGCTGCCCGGAAGGAGCTTGCGGAGCTTGGTCCGCTCAAGCGCGATGAATGGATCACGGCCGGAATCTTCGCATTCATGATCCTGGGTTGGGTATTTGGCGATTCGTTGCAGCTGAATTCGACCAGCGTCGCTTTCGCTGGCCTCGGAATGTTGCTCATGTCAAATGTCATAGGATTGAAGGACATTGCAGAACACGGAGAGGCCCTCGAAACGTTTCTGTGGCTTGCCGTGCTGTTTGCCTTGAGCGGGCAGCTCAACGAACTCGGGTTTATGGGTTACGTCGGCCAGCGGCTGGCGTCCTACATCGTCGGCCTTTCGTGGCAGATGACCTACGTCATACTGGTCGCACTGTATGTGTTAATTCACTACATGTTTGTCAGTCAGACTTCACAGGTGCTGGCTTTGCTCGGCGTCTTTGTTGACGTCGGCATCCGAGGAGGCGTGCCCGCACCGTTGATGGCGTTTGCTCTGCTGTTTGCAAGCAGTTACTTCTCAGTCATTACGCCCCAGGGTGGCAGCCAGAACGTCATCTTCGTAAGCAGCGGCTATCTCACACAGCGGGAGCTCTATCGGCTTGGCCTGCTTGTGACGCTCTTCTTTCTTGCCGTGTTCCTTGTAGTCGGAACTCCCTGGATCCTGCTGGTCACGTGACTGCGCGCAGCCTTGACCTACCAGTCTGACTTCGGGAGTTCACTGGGTTCGAGGCGGCGACAGCATCCGCACGCGCGGATGCGCATGCGATGACGTTTGGCGAAAATTCGGAATAATAGAAGATATCGCTGATTTGCCCGACATGTCAAGTTGCCTCTCCGCGCGCCGGCGGGCGCCCTGCTACTTTGCATGGGGTTGTTTTCGATATTTTGGGGGCGCGCACCTTCGAAGGAGGTTCTCCAACCTCAGCGGCAAACGGCAGTTCGAGTGCAAGAGCATCGGAGCGGGGTGAGGGTTCTGCCTCCCCGATCTCATCTGCGGAGAGAGCCCCTCATCCGCCGCCGTAGCCGACGCTGCGCGTCGGCGTTGTTTAGAAACGGCGGCCATTGGCCGCCTATGCCACCTTCTCCCACATCCGCCTTCGCCAAGGCTACGGCGGACATGAGGGGAGAAGGGAAGAGGAGCTTGCGCGCCGCTACTGCAGCGCTGCCAGCAGTTCGTCGGGCGTCTCGACCATCATCATGTGGCCGGCGCCCGCGAGCACCACGGTGCGGGCGTTCGGCGTCGCGGCGGCGAGCGTCTTGCCGGCCTTGGCCGGGGTCATCATGTCACGTTCGCCGAGCACGAAGGTCGCGGGCACCTTGACCGCGGCAGCAGCCGTGAGCGCGTTCTGGTAGGCGTTGCAGGCGTTGAGGTCGTTGTACAGCACCCCCGGCTTCGCCTCCTGCAGCACCCGCTGCGCGCCCTGGTGCATCCACAGGCCCGGCGCGAGGCTGCCGCCGAGCTCGGCCTGGAAGCCGAGGCCCCAGATCGAGACCATGTCGATCGCCGCGACATCATTGGCCTCGGCGGCCTTCAACAGATCGGGGCCGACCGTCATGGTCGCGGCGGTGCCGATCAGCGCGAGGCCGGAGACCTTCTCGGGATGCCGCGCCGAGGTCTCGATCGCGATCAGCGAGCCCATCGAATGGCCGATCAGCCGCGCTTTCGACGCGCCGGCTGCCGTGATCAGCGCCGCGATCCAGTCGGCCATCTCGGCGATGGTCGAAAGCGGCTTGCCGGCGGAGCGGCCGTGGCCCGGCAGATCCGGCGCCAGCACGGAATAGCCATGATGGGCGAACCAGCGGCTGTGCAGCGCCCAGGTCGAGGAATCGAAGCCGGCGCCGTGGATCATCACCACCGCCGGCAGCGACGGATCGAACGGCTTGCCGCCGGTCGCGATGAAAGTGTCTGATCCGTTCACGGAAAGCTGCATGGCGCTCAAGTCCTTTGCGAGGCGCGCAGCGCCTGGCCGAGATCGTCGATGATGTCCTGGGCAGTTTCGATGCCGACCGACAGCCGCACCAGCTCCTCGCCGATGCCGGCGGCCTTGAGCTGCTCGGCGTCCATCTGCTGATGCGTGGTGCTGGCGGGATGGATCACCAGCGTCTTGGCGTCGCCGACATTGGCGAGATGGCTGATCAGCTTCAAGGACTCGATGAACTTCTTGCCGGCGGCGCGGCCGCCCTTGATGCCGAAGCTGACGATCGAGCCGGCGCCGCGCGGCAACAGCTTCTTGGCGAGCGCGTAATCCGGATGCGTTTCCAGCGAGGGATGCAGCACCCAGTCGACCGCCTTGTTCGCGGCGAGGGCGTCCAGCACCGCATGGGTGTTGCTGACATGGCGATCCATGCGGACGCCGAGCGTCTCGATGCCCTGCAAGAGCTGGAACGCGTTGGTCGGCGACAGGCAGGCGCCGAAATCGCGCAGGCCCTCGGTGCGGGCGCGCATGATGAAGGCGGCCTTGCCGAACTGCTCGTCGAAGACGATGCCGTGATAGCCGGCATAGGGCTCGGTGAGCTGCGGGAATTTACCGGAGGCGCGCCAGTCGAACCGCCCGCCGTCGACGATGACGCCGCCGATCGCGATGCCGTGGCCGCCCATCCACTTGGTCGCCGAGTTCATCGCGATGTCGGCGCCGAGCTCGATCGGCTGGCTGAGATAGGGCGTCGCGAAGGTGTTGTCGATCAGCAGCGGAATCTTCGCGTCATGCGCGATTTGAGCCACCGCGGGGATATCGAGTACTTCGAGGCCGGGATTGCCGATGGTCTCGCCGATCACGAGGCGGGTGTTCGGCTTGATCGCGGCACGGAATTCGTCGAGCGCACGCGGCTTCACGAAGGTCGTGGTGATGCCGAACCGCGGCAGCGTGTGCGCCAGCAGATTGATGGTGCCGCCATAGAGCGAGGCGGAGGCGACGATGTGGTCGCCGGCATTGAGCAGGGTCGCGATCGCAAGATGCATCGCGGCCATGCCGCTGGCGGTGCAGATCGCGCCGACGCCGCATTCGAGCGCGGCGATCCGCTCTTCCAGTACCGCGGTCGTCGGGTTCGAGATGCGGGTGTAGATGTGGCCGGCGCGCTCCAGATTGAACAGCGCCGCGGCATGATCGGCATCCTGGAACACGTAGGACGTGGTCTGATAGATCGGAACCGCGCGCGCGCCGGTCGCGGGATCGGGGCGCTGGCCGGCGTGCAGGCTCAGGGTTTCGAAGGCAGGCGGCTTGGGTGCGGGCATGCGAAGCTCGTCAGGTCAGTCGATGGGAGTGGTGGGTTGGCGAGGAGTCTTTTATTTGACGCGTTTTCTTCACGCGAACCGGTGTCCACTTCGTCTTGAAAACGCTTTGTTAGACGTGAACTGCGGTGCGAACACGGCCGACATTGCCGAACACGCGCAGATAGCGCTCGACCTCGGACGGGATGCCGGTCGCCTTCTCCGGATTGTCGGAGAGCTTGACGGCCGGGCGTCCGTCGACCGACGTCACCTTGCAGACGATCGAGATCGGGTCGAGCTCGGCGGTGCCATCGGGTGCGCAGCCGACGAAATCGTTGGTGAGGTTGGTGCCCCAGCCGAAGCTGACGCGCACGCGTCCCTTGAAATGGTGGAACGTCTCCTCGATCGAGCCGACATCCATCGCGTCGGAGAACACCAGCAGCTTCTCCTTGGGATCGCGGCCCTTCTGCTTCCACCATTTGATGATCTCTTCGCCGGCCGTGATCGGCGGCGCGCTGTCGGGACGAAAGCCGGTCCAGTCGGCGACCCAATCGGGCGCGTCGCGCAGGAACGGTTTTGTCCCGAAGGCATCAGGCAACGCGATCAAGAGGTTGCCGCCATAGGTGTGGCGCCATTGGTCGAGGATGCGATAGGGCGCCCAGCGCAGCGCCTCGTCGTCATTGGCGAGCGCGGCCGCGACCATCGGCAGCTCATGTGCGTTGGTGCCGATCGCCTCGAGGTCGTTGTCCATCGCGAGCAGCACGTTCGACGTTCCGGTGAAGGAGGGGCCGAGGCCTTCCTTCACCGCCTCGACGCACCAGCGCTGCCAGAGGAAGCCATGGCGGCGGCGTGTGCCGAAATCGGACAGCCGCAAGCCGTCCAGCTTGCGCAGCCGCTCGACCTTGGCCCACAGCTTGGCCTTGGCGCGGGCGTAGAGCACGTCGAGCGCGAAGCGGCCGTAGGTCTTGGTCGCCGCGCGCGAGCGCAGCTCGTTGAGGATCGCGAGCGCCGGGATCTCCCACATCGTGGTGTGGGTCCACGGCCCGTGGAAATGCAGCTCGTACTGGCCGTCGACCTTGTGCAGCTCGTATTCGGGCAACCGGAAGTTCGACAGCCAGTTGATGAAATCGGGCGAGAACATCTGGGTCTTGCCGTAGAACGTGTTACCGGCGAGCCAGATCAGCTCCTTCTTGGTGAAGCGGATGGTGCGGGCGTGGTCGAGCTGGGCGCGCAGCTCGGCCTCGTCGATGACCTCGGCGAGCCGGATATGGGTCGAGCGGTTGATCACCGAAAAGGTCGTGCGCGTGTCCGGATAGCATTCCCGGATCATCTGCTGCATCAACAGCTTGTAGAAATCGGTGTCCAGCAGGCTGCGCACGATCGGGTCGAGCCGCCAGCCGTGGTTGTAGGTCCGGGTCGCGATATCTGTCACGGTCATGCGGGAACCTTAGCCTGCCGGGCGCCGCCCGCCCAGTGGGTATCGGGCGGAACATGGCAGGTCAGCGCGCTATGGTCTGCCGTATACGGCCGACGGTGGCGGCGACATCGGCCCAGGCAGGCTTATCAGGGGCGAATTGCCGCCGCAGGAAGCTGACGAGCTCGGCGACCTGGCCGTCGCTCATGCTGTCCTTGAACGCCGGCATGTAGCCCAGATCGGTCACGGCCGGCTTGGCGATGCCGTGCAGGATCACCTGGATCAGATTATCGGGCGCGTCGCTGTGCAGGTTGCTGTTCAGCGCCAGCGACGGCCGGCTGCCGAACAGCGGCGGGCCGCCGACCTCATGGCAGACCGCGCAGGCGCCTTGATAGATCCGCGCCCCCGCCGAGGCGGCGGTGGTGACGACGGTGCCGGCTTCGAGCTTGGCGGCCATGGCATCGTGCGCCGACCGATTGGTGCCCTGGTTGAACGAGGCGAGGTAGACCGCCATCGCGCGGATGTCCTGGTCGGGCAGCGCGGCGAGCTCCTGCACGACCGGCGCCATCGGCCCTGCGGCAACGCCGTGCAGGCGCGACTCGCCGGTGCGCAAATAGGCGTAGAGCTCGTCCTCGCTCCAGGGGATCGGCGCCTTCGACAGCGACGTCAGCGCCGGCGCCTCCCAGCCCTCGGCGAAGCCGCCAGCGAGATAGGCGCGCTGCCGTTCGGCGCCGAGCGCATTGCGCGGCGAGTGGCAGGCGCTGCAATGGCCGAACCCTTCGATCAGATAGGCGCCGCGATTCCATATCGCTGACTTCGATGGATCGGGCTGGAACGCCTGCGCCTGATGGAACAGCGCATTCCATCCGGCGAGCAGCGGCCGCAAATTGAACGGAAAGACGAGCGCGTTGGCCGGCGTTTCGGCGCGCTCCGGCGCCTGCGCCATCAGATAGGCATAGAGCGCCTGCAGGTCGGCATCACTGGTCCTAGCGAAGTGCGTGTATGGAAACGCCGGATAGAGATGGCGCCCGTCGCGATGAATGCCCTCGCGCATCGCGCGCTCGAAGGCGGGATAGGACCAGGCGCCGATGCCGGTGTCGACATCGGGCGTGATGTTGGTGGTGAAGATGGTGCCGAACGGCGTCTCCAGCGGCCGACCGCCGGCGTTCGGAACGCCATGCTCCGACGTATGGCAGACGGCGCAGGCGCCGAGCGCTGCAAGCTCCTTGCCACGGGCGATCGTCGCAGCGGAATAGACCGAGGCGTCGGGCCGGGCGATCGGCGCGATCGCGCGCCAGGGCAGCACGGCCGCGCCGATGCCGATCGCCGCTGCGCAGAGTGCGGCAATGCCGGCGAGCACGCCGCCGCGCTTTGCAAAGGGATTCTGCCATCTGTTGAGGTCGGCCGTCTGCGCAGGCGGCGGGAGCGGGGCGGGTGCGACCGGTTGCTCGCTGCGCAATCCCTTCAGGATGCGCTCCGGCGTGAACGGCAATTCGCGGAAGCGGACCCCGGTCGCGTCGTAGATCGCGTTGGCGATCGCGGCGGCGCTCGGCACCGAGGCGGACTCGCCGACGCCGAGCGGTGGTTGATCCTGCCGCGGCAGCATCAACACATCGATCTTCGGCAGCTCAGGAAACTTGATGATGGGGTAGGCGCCCCATTCCCGCGCCGCCACCGCGCCGCGCTCGAAGGACACTTCCTCCATCAGCGCGCGGCTGGTCGACTGGATCACGTTGCCTTCGATCTGGTGCCGCACGCCCTCCGGATTGATCATCAATCCGGAATCCTGGCCGGCGACGACGCGGGTCACGCTGACATCGCCGGTCGCCTTGTTGACGGCGACATCGGCGATCCACGCCGACCATGCTGCGCCGTAACCGGGAAACTTGCTGTGCACGTACAGCGCATAAGCAAAGCCGCGGCCGCGCACGATATCGCCGTCCGCCTCGGGTTCTTTCCACACCGGGCGCGGCGTCCAGCCGGCGCGCTCGGCAACGGCATTGACGAGATCGATCGCGCGTTGGTCCTTCAGATAGCGCAGCCGGTACTCGATCGGATCGACCTTCGCCTCCGCCGCAAGCTCGTCGATGTAGGATTCATGCGCAAAGGTGTTCGGCAGCGCCGAGACGCCGCGAAACCATGACGCGCGCACGATCGGCGGCATGTCGTTGGCGATCACGCGCATGTTCTCGTAGTCGTAGGGCGGGATCGCGGTGCGGTCGCCCATCTCGAACACCGCGGCTTCAGGCGCGATCCGCCCTGTGAGCAGCAGTGCCAATGTCGGCGCGCCGTTCGAGGGATAGCGCGTGGCAAAATCGTAAGCGGCGACGCTGCCGTCGGCGTTGAGCCCGCCATTGACGTCCATCAGCTGCGCGGTGCCCTTCGGCTCCCAGGCATGCTCCTGCTCGCGGGTGAGCTGGACGCGCACCGGGCGGCCGACCGCGCGCGACAGCAGCAATGCATCGGCAGAGACATCGTCGGCGCAGTTGCGGCCGTAGCAGCCGGCTGCCTCCATCCGGATCACGTCGATCTCGGATTCCGGTCGCTGGATCAGCAGCGCGAGGTCGCCGCGCAGGATGTGCGGGTTCTGGGTGCCGGACCAGACCCGGACCGCGCCCTCGCTGTAATCGGCGACCGCGCAGGACGGGCCGATCGAGCCGTGCATCTGGTAGGGCCAGAGATAAGTCCGCTGCATCGGCTTGGCGGCGGCCTTGAGCGCGGCGTCGACGTCGCCCTTGTCGATCAGCTGGCGCGGCGTCGAGGGATTGGCGCGCAGCGCCTTCTCCACGTCGGCAAGATCGGTCAGCGCCGGTCCCGACTTCCAGCTCACCTTGAGCTGCGCGGCGGCCTTGATCGCATTCTCCTCGCGCTCGGCAACGACGCCGACGAAATCGCCGATCCGCACCACCGCGACGAGGCCTGGAATATCGCGCACCGAAGCTTCATCGACCGCAATCAGGCTGGTGCCGACGAACGGGCCGGCATCGACGCCGGCGTAAGGCGGGCGGACCACGCGGCCGTGCAGCATGCCGGGCACGCGCACATCGTGAACGTAGACAAGCTCGCCGGTGGCCTTCGCCGGCACGTCGACGCGCGGCACGGACTTGCCGACGACGGAATAGGCGCTCACGGCCTTGACCGGAACGTCGTCGGCAAGATCGAGCCGGATGGTTTCGTCCGCGATCAGCTCGCCATAGCTGACGCTGCGGTTGTCGTGGCCGCGGATCAGCCCGTCCTCGATCGCGAGGCTACTCGCCGGCAGCTCAAGCCGCTCGGCCGCGCGTGCGAGCAAGAAGTGTCGCGCTTGCGCGGCGGCCTTGCGCAGGGGAACGGCGGTGATCTGGATGGTTTCGCTTGCGATCGTCGGGCCCTGGTTCGGCACCACGGCGGTGTCGCCGAGGATCACGACGACGCGGGCAAAGGAGACGTCGAGCTCTTCGGCAACGATCTGACCGAGCGCGGTGCGGATGCCGGTGCCGAGATCGACATGGCCGTTATAGGCATTGACCGTGCCGTCGGCCGTGATGGTGATGAAGGTCTCGAACTCATCTTCGGCGCCCAGCACCGCAGGGCGGACGACCGACAGCGAGCCGCGCTGGCGTTGCTCAGGAGCCCGTGCGTCCACCATCAATCGCGCGCCTCGAGCGCGTGGCCGGCCGCACGCATCGCCGCGCGGATGATCTCGATATGCGCGCCGCAGCGGCAGAGGTTGTAGCGCAGCGCCTCCAGCACCTCATGCTCAGACGGATTGGGATTGCGCGTCAGCAAGGCCTTGGTGGTGATGATCATGCCATTGAGGCAATAGCCGCACTGCGCGGCTTGTTCGTGGATGAAGGCATCCTGCACGGGATCGGGGTGCTCGCGGCTGCCGAGACCTTCGAGCGTGACGATGTTGCGGCCGGCGCAGCCCTCGATCGGAATCACGCAGGCACGCGCAGCGACGCCGTCGATCAGCACCGCGCAGGCGCCGCACTCGCCGAGCCCGCAGCCGTATTTCGGTCCGTTCAATTCGAGGTCGTTGCGCAGCACGTAAAGCAATGCGGTGTCGGGAGCGGCGTCGACATCATGATTCCTGCCGTTCACGGTCAGGCGCATTGCCCCGGTTCTCCCTTGATGTTTGCGCTGCAACGTCAGCGTCGGATCGCCGACGAGGATAACGTTTGTATACAAACGTGCAAGCGGCGGCATGCCGCGCTGCAGCGCGTGCCCGCTTTATGAACAGGGTGCGCACGCGAAGGGCACGGTTTGATTGCAAAGGCCGCTTGACAGGTCACGGGCTCGCGCGCAGGATCATTCGTATACGAATGATATGCATGGGAGGCGGAAGCGCAGTATGATCGACCGCCGCCACAAGTCCAGGCTTGGTCACGATGGCTGACACAATGACCGTCGCCGCCGGCGACAAGATCCGCTGCGATGCCTGTCCGGTGATGTGTTACATCAAGCCGGGCGCGGCCGGCGCCTGCGACCGCTATGCCAACCATGACGGCACGCTGGTGCGCGTCGATCCGCATGTCGTGCTGGAGCGCACCGTGTCGCATGGCGGCAAGCTGGTTCCGTTCCAGGTGAGCGGCGATTGGGACGGCAAGATCGTCCGCCAGCCCGAACTGTTCGTCACCGCGATCGGCGCAGGAACAACCTATCCGGATTACAAGCCGGCGCCCTTCATCGTGTCGTCGGAGGTCGACGGCGTCGACATGGTCACCGTGGTGACTGAAGGCATTTTCTCGTATTGCGGCGTCAAGGTGAAGATCGACACCGACCGCTACCTCGGCCCGGAAACCGCGACCGTGCGCTCGGACGGTGAGGCGGTCGGCCATGTCACGACCAGCGAATATGGCTCGCAGATGCTCTCGCTCGGCGGGGTGCATCATTTGACCGGCGGCTCCAAGAAGGAAGGCCGCGTCACCTGCGACACGCTGATGGATCTCTCCAACTGCAAGGCGGTCGAGTTGACCATCGACGGCGGCGCCACCGTCGTGGTGCAGGCCGGCAGGCCGCCGATCGTCAATGGTGTGGCAGAAGAGCGCATGCGGGTCGGCTGTGGCTCGGCGACAATCGGCATGTTCGCCAAGCAATGGCACGGCAAGGTCGATGAGGTCGTGGTGGTCGACGATCACATCACCGGCGTGCTCAGCGAGCACCAGGCCGGCAAGCTGCTCGACATCGCCGACACCGGGATCAAGATGAAGGGGCGGCGCTCGACGCCGGGCCGCTATTTCCAGGTCGCCGATCCCGGCACCGGATGGGGCGGCACCAACATCTCCGATCCGCTGTCGATCCTCGGCCCCTTCAATGCGAAGGAGGCGCGGCCGGGGCTCACCATGCTGATGGTCTCGACCACCGGCGAGCATGCGTCCTATTACGTGCTCGACGAGGCGTTGAAGCCGGTCGAGACCGAGATGCCCGCCGATCTCAGATTTTCGGTCGAGCGCATCCAGGAGAATTGCGAGCCGGCGCTGTGCACCGTGCTGTTCATGGGCGGCGCGGGCGGATCGTTGCGCGCCGGCGTCACCGATAATCCGGTGCGGCTGACCCGTTCGGTAAAGGACGCGCTGACGCGGGTGACCAGCGGCGGCGCGCCGGTCTATGTCTGGCCGGGCGGCGGCATCACCTACATGGTCGATGTCACGCAGATGCCGGCCGGTGCCTTCGGCTACGTGCCGACGCCTGCGCTGGTGGCGCCAATCGAATTCACGATGCGAATGTCCGATTATGCGGCGCTCGGCGGCCATATGGACTATGTCCGGCCGCTGTCGTCGCTGCGCGACAGTGCCGAGGTCCGGCCGATGCCGTATCTTCCGGGGCGGCGTGCATGAAGCGGCTCCCGCAAATTGCGCTTCTTCCTGACGGCAAGCGGCTGCATTTGCAGGACGGTCCGATTGATCTGGTTGTCGAGGCCAAGGGCGGCGATGCTGACATTCGTACCGCCTATCAGGCTGCGGCGGCGCGCTTCACCGGATTGCTTGACGAACTCTGCGCGGAACTGACCGAACTGCGCAGCGCAGCCGCTCCGGGCGGGTGCACGCTGAAAGGCGTGGTCGCGCGGCGGATGCTTGCAGCGGTCGCGCCGTTTGCCGCCGATTGCTTCATCACGCCGATGGCGGCGGTCGCGGGCTCCGTCGCCGAGGAAATCCTCGGCGCGATGCTTGAGGCCACGCCGCTCGACCGCGCCTATGTCAACAATGGCGGCGACATCGCCCTGCATCTCGGCGACGGCGAACAATTCACCGTCGGCCTGATGGATCGGCCGGACCGTCGCGGCGTGATGCGCACCATAATGGTCGATGCCGACACGCCAGTCCGCGGCATCGCGACCAGCGGCCGCCACGGTCGCAGCTTTTCGCTGGGCATTGCCGATGCCGTCACCGTACTGGCGCGGACGGCGTCGCAGGCGGATGCCGCGGCGACCGTGATCGCCAACGCGGTCGATCTGCCGGATCACCCCGCGATCCTGCGCTGTCCGGCGAGCGAATTGCAGCCCGACAGCGACCTTGGCGCGCGGCTGGTGACCCGCGATGTCGGGCGGCTCTCGGGACGCGAGATCGAGCAGGCGCTCGAGGCGGGGGCGGCGCGGGCGCGTGACCTCCTGATGTCGGGATTGATCGAAGGCGCGGCATTGCGTCTACTGGCCGAAACGCGGCTTGTCGGTGCAACTGGGATTGGGGCGCCGGCGTCGCACGCGTTACTGAGAAGAACGACAGAACACATGCTGCGGGCATGACCGGGAGCGAGGCAAGATGAGCGCCGTCATTCGCAAGATCGTCACCGTGGTCGAGGAGACCCATCTGGAGATGGGCAAGACCATCGCACCGCCGACAAGGCGTGCTGCCGCGATCGCCGTGATCGAAAACCCCTTTGCCGGCCGCTATGTCGAGGATCTGTCGCCGCTGATCGCGATCGGCGAGGAACTCGGCGAACTGCTCTCGAAGCGGGCCGTCGCCGCGCTCGGCATCGACGGCGCCAAGGCGCACAGCTACGGCAAGGCCGCCGCCGTCGGTGAGAATGGCGAGCTCGAGCATGCGGCGGCGATCCTGCATCCGAAGATGGGCGCGCCGGTGCGCAAGGTGCTGTCGAAGGGCGCGGCGCTGATCCCGTCGTCGAAGAAGCGCTCGGGGCCCGGCACCACGCTGGATATTCCGCTCGGGCACAAGGACGCGGCTTTCGTGCGCAGCCATTTCGACGGCATGGAAGTGCAGATCAACGACGCGCCGCGGGCCAACGAGATCATGGTCGCGGTCGCGGTAACCGACAGCGGACGGCCGCTGCCGCGTGTCGGCGGGCTGACGGTCGGCGAGATCAAGGGCGAAGACGGATTGCGATAATCTCTTTGAAGAAAAACTGGAGGACGGGATGCGTGGTTATTTCGTAGGGGCGGGATTGGCGATCGCGGTCGCGACCATGGCAACGAGTGCCATGACAACGCAGGCCATGGCGCAGAGCGAAATCAAGATCGGCGAGATCAACTCTTATTCCTTGCTGCCGGCATTCACCGAGCCCTATCGCAAGGGCTGGCAGCTCGCGGTGGAGGAGATCAATGCCGCCGGCGGCATCGGCGGCAAGAAGCTCGTGGTCATTTCCAAGGACGACGGCGGCAAGCCGGCGGATGCCCAGACCGCGGCGAACGAGCTGGTGTCGAGCGAGAACGTCGCGATGCTCACCGGCACGTTCCTCTCCAATATCGGCCTTGCCGTTTCTGACTTCGCCAACCAGAAGAAGGTGTTCTTTCTGGCGGCAGAGCCGCTGACCGACGCCATCACCTGGTCGAAGGGCAACCGCTACACGTTCCGCCTGCGTCCCTCCAACTACATGCAGGCCGCGATGCTGGTAGAAGAAGCCGCAAAACTGCCCGCAAAACGCTGGGCGACGATCGCGCCGAACTATGAATACGGCCAGTCGGCGGTCGCGGTGTTCAAGAAGCTGATGTCGGCGAAGCGGCCCGATATCCAGTGGGTCGACGAGCAGTGGCCGCCGCAGGGCAAGATCGACGCAGGTCCGGTGGTGCAGGCGGTTGCCGCGGCGAACCCGGAAGCGATCCTCAACGTCACCTTCGGCGCCGACCTCGTCAAGCTCGTGCGCGAAGGCAACACCCGCGGCCTGTTCAAGGGCCGCACCGTGGTGAGCTTCCTGACCGGCGAGCCGGAATACCTCGATCCGCTCAAGGACGAGACGCCGGAAGGCTGGATCGTCACCGGCTATCCCTGGTACGCGATCAAGACGCCGGAACATGACGCGTTCCTGAAGGCCTACCAGGCCAAGTACAACGACTATCCGCGGCTCGGCTCGATCGTCGGCTACCAGACCATCAAGGCGGCGGCGGCGATCCTTGCCAAGGCCGGCTCGAGTGATCCGGAGAAGCTGATCGCGGCGGCGGAAGGCATCTCGATGCCGTCGCCATTCGGCGAGATCACCTTCCGCAAGATCGATCACCAGTCGACGCTGGGCGCCTTCACCGGCAAGACCGCGCTGAAGGACGGCAAGGGCATCATGGTCGACACCGCCTATCGCAAGGGGGCGGACTATCTGCCCAGCGATGCCGAGATCGATAAGCTGCGGCCGAAGGATTGATTTTTTTCTTCTCCCTCGCCCCGCTCTTGCGGGGAGAGACTTGAACTTCTCCCTCTCCCCGTTCTTACGGGGAGAGGGGTGGGGTGAGGGGCTATCTCCGCGAACGAGCGCGCGGAGAGTCCCCCTCACCCGAATTCAAGCTGGCGCTTGAATTCGACCTCTCCCCGCAGGCGGGGCGAGGCGAGGTGAACGGAAACTCCAACGCGGACCGCCCATGGCCTTCTACGTCGTCCAGTTCCTGACCGGTCTTGCCAGCGCGGCGTCGCTGTTCCTGGTCGCTTCGGGTCTGTCGATCATCTTCGGCGTGACGCGGATCGTGAATTTCGCGCATGGCGCGTTCTACATGCTCGGCGCCTATGTCGCCTTTACCCTGACCGAGCGCTTTTCCGGTGCGCTCGGCTTCTGGGGCGGCATCGTCGTTGCCGCGCTGGCCGTGGCCGCGATCGGCGTGCTGGTCGAGATGGTGCTGCTGCGCCGGATCTATCATTCGCCGGAGCTGTTCCAGTTGCTCGCCACCTTCGGCCTGACGCTGATGGTCGAGGACCTCGTGGTGCTGATCTGGGGGCCGGACGATCTGGTCGGCCGCCGCGCGCCCGGCTTCAAGGGCGCGATCGATTTCTTCGGCCAGAATATTCCGAGCTATGACCTGTTCCTGATCGTGCTCGGGCCGGTCGTGCTCGGCGTGCTCTGGCTGTTGTTCCAGCGCACCCGCTGGGGTGTGCTGGTGCGCGCGGCGACGCAGGACCGCGACATGGTCGCGGCGCTCGGCGTCAATCAGAAATGGCTGTTCACCAGCGTGTTCGCGCTCGGCGTCTTCCTCGCCGCGCTCGGCGGCGCGCTGCAGATTCCGCGCGATGCGGTCAATCACGCGATGGATCTGCGCGTCATCGTCGAGGTCTTCGTCGTGGTCGTGATCGGCGGCCTCGGCAGCATCATCGGCGCCTTCGTCGCGGCGGTGCTGGTCTCGGAGCTCAACGCCTTCGGCATCCTGATCTTCCCGAAGATCTCCATCATCCTGGTGTTCCTGGTGATGGCGGTGGTGCTGATCGTCCGGCCGTGGGGGCTGTTCGGCAAGCCGGAGGCACCGGCACGGCGCACGCCGGGGCTGACCGTCAATCCGTGGCGTCCGCTGACGATGAACGAGCGGTTCGCCGCGATTGCCGTGCTGGTCCTCGCCGCCGCGCTGCCGTTCGTCGCCGGCAATTATTTGCTCACGGTCGGCTCGGAGATCGCGATCTTCGTGATCTTCGCGGTCAGCCTGCACTTCCTGATGTCGGTCGGCGGGCTCGCCTCGTTCGGCCACGCCGCCTATTTCGGCCTCGGCGCCTATGGCGTGGCGCTGCTCGCCAAGATGGCCGGCCTGCCGATGATTGCCTGCCTGCTGCTCGGGCCGCTGCTCGGGCTCCTCGGCGCCGCCGTATTCGGCTTCTTCGCGGTGCAGCTCTCCGGGGTCTATTTCGCGATGCTGACCCTGGCCTTTGCCCAGATCGTCTGGTCGATCGCGTTCCAATGGGTGTCGGTCACCGGCGGCGACAACGGCATCCTCGGGGTCTGGCCGGAGAAATGGGCGGCGAGCCCGTCGCATTTCTACTGGCTGTCGCTCGGCATCGCCGCGCTCGCGGTGGTGATCCTCCGCATCATCGTGTTCTCGCCGTTCGGCTTCGCGCTGCGCGCGACGCGCGATTCGCCGCTGCGCAGCGAAGCCATCGGCATCGACGGCAAGCGCATCCAGTGGACCGCCTTCGTCATTGCGGGCACGGTCGCTGGCCTTGCCGGCGCGCTGTTCGCCTATCTCAAGGGCAGCGTGTTCCCCGACAATATGGGCATCTCGCTGTCGGTCGATGCGCTGGTCATGGTGCTGCTCGGCGGTGTCGAGACGGTGTCGGGCGCGGTGGTCGGCGCCATCGTCTACAAGGCGCTCAACATCTGGCTGGTCAGCCAGACCGATTGGTCAAAACTCGTGCTCGGCGCGTTCGTGGTGCTGATCGTGGTCGCGTTCCCGAAGGGCATCGTCGGCACGCTGGAAGCCTTCATGCATCGCCGGCGCAAATCCTCGTCGTCGGTATCGCCCTTGCTGACCTCCCGCATCGAGAGCGCCGAATGAGCATGGTTCCCACATTGCTGTCGGTCGAGGGGCTGACCAAATCCTATGGCGGCGTGCATGCCGTGCGCGGCGTCTCCTTCGAACTGCGTGCCGGCGAGATTTTGGCGCTGATCGGGCCGAACGGCGCGGGCAAGAGCACCTGCTTCGACATGCTCAACGGCCAGAACATTCCCGACAGCGGCCGCATTCGCGTGCTGGGCGCGGAGACCACGGGCAAGAAGCCGCGCGTGATCTGGCGCATGGGCGTCGGCCGCACCTTCCAGATCGCGGCGACATTCCCCACCATGACGGTACGCGAAAACGTGCAGGTCGCGCTGGTCTCGCATGGCGGGCAATTGTTCAACCTGTGGGCCTCGACCGCCCGCCACGCCCGCGACGAGGCCGGGCGGCTGCTCGATCTGGTCGGCATGGGTGCCTATGCGGAGCGGCCCTGCGGCGAGCTCGCCTATGGCGACGTCAAGCGGCTCGAGCTTGCGATCGCGCTCGCCAACCAGCCGAAGCTGCTCTTGATGGACGAGCCAACCGCCGGCATGGCGCCGCGCGAGCGCGTCGAGCTGATGCGGCTGACGGCGCGGATCGCGCGCGAGCAGTCGATCGGCGTGCTGTTCACCGAGCACGACATGGACGTGGTGTTCGAGCATGCCGACCGCATCCTGGTGCTCAACCGCGGCAGCCTGATCGCCGAAGGCTCGCCCGAGGAAGTCCGCGGCAATGCCCAGGTGCGGGCGATCTACCTCGGCGAGGGCCTCGTCTATGACGCCCGGCACCGCGAGGGGGCATCGGCATGAAGCTGACGGTAAAGGATCTCAACAGCTTCTACGGCCCGGCGCATATCCTGTTCGACATCGCGCTCGAGGTCGGCGAAGGCGAAGTGGTTGCCCTGCTCGGGCGCAACGGCGCCGGCAAATCGACCACGTTCCGCTCCATCGTCGGCCTGGTCGAGAACCGCTCCGGCCGCGTCATGTTCGAGGGCCGGGACGTCTCGGATCTGCCGACGCACGCGATCGTGCGCGGCGGGCTCGGCTATGTCCCGGAGGAGCGGCGCATCTTCACGGATTTGACGGTCGAGGAGAATCTCGAGGTCGGCCGCCAGCCGAAGCGGGCAGGCGCGCCGCAATGGGATCGCGAAAAACTGTTCAAGCTGTTCCCGAACCTCGGCGAGATGCGCGGCAGGCCCGGCGGGCGCATGAGCGGCGGCGAGCAGCAGATGCTGACGATCGCGCGCACGCTGATGGGCAATCCGTCGCTGGTGCTGCTCGATGAGCCCTCGGAGGGCCTGTCGCCCAAGATCGTCGAGCAGATGGTCGATGCGATCCTGGCGATGAAGAAAGAGGGCGTCAGCATCGTCGTCTCCGAGCAGAATCTGCATTTCGCCCGGCTGATCTCGGATCGCGCCTACATCATCGAGCGCGGCCGGATCTGCTTCGGCGGCACCATGGCGGAACTCGATGCGCGTCCGGATATCCGCGACGCGCATCTGTCGCTGTAAAGGGCGGAGTAGACAATGGCGAGGAGTGCGGCACCGAAGCGAAACGGGAAGGCGACCAAGCCGGGATACGTGCTGGACGAGCAGATCGGCTTCATCCTGCGCCAGGTGTCGCAGCGCCACGCCGTGATCTTCGCCCGCGAGATCGGCATCAATCTGACGCCGACGCAGTGGGCAGCGCTGTCGAAGCTGTCGGAGGTCGGCGCCTGCTCGCAGAACCAGCTCGGGCGGCTGACCTCGATGGACGTTGCGACCATCAAGGGCGTGATCGATCGCCTGACCGCGCGCGGCCTGACCGAGACCTCGCCCGATCCCGACGACGGCCGCCGCCTGCTGGTGAGCCTGACGCGCGCCGGCCAGCAAATGGCCGACAAGGCCGCGCCCAATGCGCTGGTGATCTCCAGGGAAACGCTGGCGCCGCTGGACGCCAAGGAGCGCGAGACGCTGATCGCGCTGCTCGGCAGGCTGCGGTGACATTATCTATCCCCGTCACCCTGAGGAGCCGCGCGCAGCGTGGCGTCTCGAAGGGTCGACGGCCCCGACTTCTGCCGTGGGCTGTTCACCCTTCGAGGCACGCTTGCGCGTGCACCTCAGGGTGACGGGTCGCCGCTACTGCTTCGTGCGATCTCCAGCGTCTTACCTACGGGCAGGGTGCCGCGCCCGCACTACGTCGCAAGAGCAAGCGCCAGCGCGACGACACCCACCAGCACCAGGCTGAGCGCCCAAACCGTGTCCAGGTTGAACCAGCTCCGGGATACGAATTTGAGGCCGAGATAGCGGTAGACCAGCCACGCCAGGCATCCGCCGGCGGCGATCATCGCGCCGGCATGGACGATCGAGACCAGTACGGCCATCGTGAGGCTGGTGTCGATCAGGCTGTTGGCGGCCGCATGGCCTTGGTCGGCTTCAGCCTCGCGGCACAGCCCCAGATAGATTGGCACCAGCATCAGCGCCGCGCCATGCGCGATCGCCACGGCGAACGACCACAAAGCGAGTTGCGTCGGCGGTATCCGCGCCAGGGCGCGCGGATGGCGTCGGTCGATCAGCCGATAGACGCCGAACAGGATGACGAGCAGGCTCGCGCCGATCCGGATCGTGCGCTGCCATTCGACGAGCGTGATCAGCAGCGCGAACGGAAGGATCACCAGCAACATCGCCAGCAAATGACCCATCGCGAGCGGGCCAAGCGCGGTCACCAGCGCGCGCGAACTCCTCTGCATTAACCCCGCAGAAACCGCGAGCGGCCAGCCCATGCCCGGGTTGATCCCGTGGTAGAGGCCGCTCGCGATGACCGCCAGCCACAGCCAGGCCGGAGTCCAGTCGGCGGGGCTCACGTCAGGGCCTTTTCCGTTCCGATCGAATCGGAACGGGCTCTGGATTCTTGCTTTGACGCGTTTCTTTTCACGCGAACCGGTACCCACTTCGCTCGCGAACGCCCTAGACCGACGGATAGCAGAACGAGTCGGTGGAGCAGTCACCGCCATCGAGCCGGATCTGGTGCGCCCGGTAGCCGTCGGGGAAGCTGACCCAGTAGTCCTTCGCCAGCTCGAGGCCTCCGCCCGGGCTTGCGTTCGCCATCACCTCGGCGCCGGGAATGCCTTGCGGATAGAACTGGTTGTCCCAGGTCGAGTAGAGCGAATTGGTCCAGTACACCCGCTTGCCGTCGCGGCTGATCTCGACCATCTGCGGCCCGCCGGCAAAAGCCTGTCCGTTCGGATGAGGCGCACGATGAACGATGCCGCCGATGCGGACCGATCCGGCGAGCTTCGGCTTGCGCGGATCGCTGACGTCGTATTGGCGCATCTCGCCGGTGCCCCAGCAGGCGACGTAGAGAAACTTGTCATCCATCGACAAGTCGATATCGGTCACCAGCGGAGGTACGGCGCCGAAACCCTGCAGCAACGGCGGCAACTGGTCTTTCGATGCAGGCTCGGGCGGGATCGTCACCGTCTTCTCGATGTGAAACTTGCCGCCCTCGCGCCACCAGGTCCAGATCGAACCCTCGAGGTTCGTGGTATCGACCACTACGCCAACGAAGCCGTGTTCGCGAACCGGATCGTGCGCCGGACGCACCTCCAGCGCCATCTGATGATTGGCGCCGAGGTCGATGGTCTGGACATTGCGTCGGGCGCGCAGGTCCCAGAAATGCAGCCGATGGCCGTATTTGTTCGACAGCAGGTCTTCCGGCACGATGCCGTTCTCGAACTGCGGCGGCAAGGCCCACTCGCTGCTCACCATGTAGTCGCGCGGCAGATTCCACCAGAAGTCATAATGCTTGGTCTGCGGCCCACGATCGATCTCCCACCGGCCGAGCACCTCGAATGTCTCGCAGTCCATGATGAAGATGCCGGGCGGGCCGTCGGTGCCGTCCTTGCCGCTCCCGCCGAGCGTGCTGACATAGATGCCTTCCGGCCCGCAGTGGATGGTGTGCGGTCGCGAATAGCCGGTCTTCTTGAAGATTTCCTCCGGCTCGATGATCTTGTGGATCTTGGCTTGCGTCGGGTCCGGCTTGGTGTCGACGATATAGATCCGGGAGGATCGCATGCCGGGGATGATGAGATAGCGACGTTCGAGGAAGGCGTGTCCTGCCAGCGGGGACAGCGCCGACGAGCAGGCGTTCCAGCCGAAATGGTGGAACTCGTCGCCCTTGTTGGGCATCGTCACCGTATGGACGATCTTGCTGTAGGTTGGGGAGCCGGGCTTGACGTCGATCACCGCGAGTGCGTCCGGCTTCGAGAAATCCGGACTGAGCAGCACGGTGTAGGCAAAGCTCTCGGCCGGCGCTTCCATCGCGAGCTTCGGCGAGGCGTGGAACGTAGGATCTGGCCTCATCGTCATCGGCTGCCTCCTGATTGTGTGATGTGGATCGACACGGCACGGCGGCATGCAGCAGCAAGAACTTAAATCCGGATCGAAAAATGCCTCTTGCGAGTGCTGCCGGCTAAGGTTCGCTTGCGGGCAGACTACACCTCAACGGTGACAGCTGAAAACAAGGTTCGGTGACGGCGCCGGCGCGGCAAAGCCGCGCGCCGCCGGGCGCGCGATCTGGCAGCCCGCTCAAGGGGTTGAGCAACCGATCCAGCACATCAGCCTGAGAGCAATTGAATGTATGACTGACGAGTGGCACCAAACGCTCAGCGCCGTCCCGGCCTTCGCCCGGGGCGACACCGGATATGTTGCACCGCTGTTCACCCCGTCACCTCCGCGCAACGGCTTTGGTGCACGTCACTTCGCCACCACCTCCGGCACCTTGCCCGCGGGCGGCGTGTTGCGGCTGCGCTGGGTGCGGACGATGCCGTCGATGATGGTCATGCCGATGCCCGGGAGATCGCCAAGCTGAACGCTCTCCAGGATGTTCTTGCCCGGCGAATGCTGTGCCTTGTCCATCAGCACGAAATCGGCCGAGCGGCCGACCTCGATCAGACCGCAATCGAGCTCGCGCATCCGCGCGGTGTTGCCGGTCGCCAGGCAGAACGCCAGCTCGGCCGGGAGCTCGCCGAGCGAGGACAAGAGCGAGACCATCCGCAAGATGCCGAGCGGCTGCACGCCGGAGCCGGCGGGCGCGTCGGTGCCGAGGATGACGCGGTGCAAATCGCCCATCTCGCGCGCGGTGCGCAGCGTGAACAGCGCCGAGCGCTCATTGCCGTTATGCACCAGCTCGAGCCCGCGCTTGCAGCCCTCGCAGATGCAGCGGATCTGGTCGTCGGGCAGGGCGGTGTGGCCGCCATTGATATGGCCGACCACGTCGGTGTCGGCCTCCAGCACCACGTCCTTGTCGATCAGGCCGGAGCCCGGGATCGACGGGCCGCCGGTGTGGATCGTGCTCTGAATGCCGTATTTGCGCGCCCAGCCGACCATTTTGCGCGCGGTCGGTCCGTCCTTGACGCCGCCGAGCCCGACCTCGCCGAGCAGCTTGACGCCGGCGGCGGCCATCTCCTTGAAGTCGTCCTCCACCATCTCGCATTCGATCACGGGCGCGCCGGCATGCACCTTCACGCCGCCCGGACGCAGCGTCCAGAACGCGCGTTGCGCGAAGATCGCCATCGCCTTCAGCCCGACGACGTCGCGCGGCCGCCCGGGCATGTGCACTTCGCCGGCGGAGATCATGGTGGTGACGCCGCCATGCAGATAGCTGTCGATCCAGTTGATCTGGTTCTGCCGCGGCGTCCAGTCGCCGGCGACGGGGTGGACGTGGCTGTCGATCAGGCCGGGCGCGACCGTCGTGCCATTGGCATCGACGATGGTGGTGGCGCCTTCGGTGTCGACATCCTTGAGGCGGCCGATCGCAGTGATCTTGCCGTTCTCGGCGACGATGGTGTCGGCATCCAGGATCGGCTTTTCCAGGGCCCCCGACAGCAATAGCCCGATATTGCGGATCACCAGCTTGCTCGGACCGGTCGCCTGGGGTGCATCGTGCGCCATGGTTTTTCCTTTAGGTTCAACGCCTTCGCCGGCCATTGTGCCCGTGGCTTGACGGCCGGATCAAGCTGGATTATTCATTTGTATACGAACGATCGTGTACAAATGATTTTGCCGCCAATCCGGCCCGCGCGTCAAGGAAACTGACGATGAGCAATTTCAACCAGGAAAGCGTCCTCAGCGTTCACCACTGGACCGACACGCTGTTCTCCTTCAAGACCACGCGCAACCCGTCGTTCCGCTTCCGCAACGGCGAGTTCACCATGATTGGGCTCAAGGTCGGCGAGAAGCCGCTGCTGCGGGCCTACAGCGTCGCCAGCGCGAATTACGAGGACACGCTGGAGTTCTTCTCGATCAAGGTTCCGGACGGCCCGCTGACCTCACGCCTCCAGCACCTCAAGGAAGGCGACGAGATCATCGTCAGCCGCAAGGCGACCGGCACGCTGGTCATCGACAACCTCGAGGATGGTCGCAACCTCTATCTGGTCGGCACCGGCACCGGCCTCGCGCCGTTCCTCAGCGTGATCAAGGATCCCGAGACCTACGACCGGTTCGAGAAGGTCGTGCTGCTGCACGGCTGCCGCCGCGTCAAGGAGCTCGCCTATGGCGAGATGATCACCGAGAAGCTGCCGCAGGACGAACTGATCGGCGAATTGGTACGCGACCAGCTGATCTACTACCCGACCGTGACGCGCGATCCGTTCCATAACCGCGGCCGCATCACCGACCTCATCACCTCGGGCAAGCTGTTCACCGACATCGGCCTGCCGGCGCTCGATGCCGCGCATGACCGCGTCATGATCTGCGGCTCGCCGGCGCTGGTCGCCGACACCCGCACGCTGCTGAACGGCCGCGGCTTCGTCGAAGGCAATCACGGCGAATCCGCGCAATTCGTGGTCGAGAAGGCGTTCGCCGAGCGCTGAAGCCCGCACATTTCGCCGTCATTGCAAGCGAAGCGAAGCAATCCATTGCTACCCAGCGCGCGGAGGGATGAATTGCTTCGTCGCTCCGCTCCTCGCAATGACGCGGATGGAGCTGTGTAGTCAAGGCCTGACCGCCGGCGTCTCGACCGGCATGCCACGCGCCCGCGTCATCAGATAGAGCTCGAGCTCGACCAGCTCGGGCGAGCCGTAATCATAAGCCTGCGCGCGGATACCGGTGATGCAGGCGCGCAGCCGCCGCTGCAACGATCCGAGCGCCTGCCATTCCAGCCGGTACAGCGGATAGCCGGTCGGCTGCCCTTGCGTGATCGCGCTGCCCGCGAGCTTCTTGTCCCAGTTATCATCGTGGCAGTTGGTGCAGCCGAGATTGAGCTGGCCCTGCCGCTGCATGAACAGCGCGTGGCCCTGTTCGACGAACGGCGCGAGCTCCGGATCGTCGTCGGCCACAATCGGCATGCCGCGCGATTGCCGTGCGACATAGGCGGTCAGCGCCAGCAGCTCGCGGCTTTCATAGGCGAAAGGCGAGGCCTGCTGGTGATTGCTCTGGCAGAGGTTGATCCGTCCCTCGAGGTCGACCGGCTTGCCTAGCGCCTTGTCGAAGGCCGGATAGTGCGCCGCGACGCCATTCATGCTGACGCGGGCGTCGTTGTGGCAGTCGGCGCAGGCCTTGTTTGCGGTACCGGCCTTGCGCGTCCACAAGGCCTCGCCGTCGAGCACGGACAGCATGCCGGGATTGGCGGTGTCCTCGTCCTGCATCGCCTTGCTGTCGGCGCTCATGAAGCTGTAGCCGGAGCGGCGTTCGGATCGCGGGATCTCGGTCGCGAGCGCGGCGCCCGCCATCGCCGTCAGCAGCGCGATGCAGACCGCAATCCTCATTCGACCGTGATCGAAGCCTGCGCGGTCTCCGAAAACCCTTTGTCGCCGATCCATTCGAATTCGAACTTGCCGCTCTCGGTCACCGTGGTGAAGAAGGTGATGAACGGATTGGCCGCGATCGCAGGATAAAGATCGGCGCGGAACACTTCCTTGCCGTTGAAGCGGCAAGTGAAGCTCGTGATGATGTCGCGCGACACCACGCTGCCCGAGGCCGTGTGGCGGTAGCCGGTCTCCATGATGTGCGACATCAGCGTCTTGATCTCGATGACGCTGCCGCGCTTGGCCTTGGCCGGGACATTGATCAGGGCCGACGGCATCAGATCGCCTCCTCGGTGCAGGCAGCGAGCGTCACCACGACGTCGGCGGTTGCAGACCAGAACGTGTCGTCGGACAGCCGCGCGATGGCGGTGACCTTCTGGCTGTCAGCGAGGCGGATGCGGGTTGACACCTGGGCGCGCCCGGCGCGCGGCCCGAGATGGAAATTGCCGATGTTCGGCTGCGGGTTCTTCTCGTTGAAGACGTGGATGCTCTTCACATACTCGTCCGCCGTCATCGGGCTGGTGACGCTGACCGTCATCGGCACCGTGTTGCCGTTCTCGACCAGCGGCGGAATGTCGAGCTTGACCTTGCCGGTGTGCACATCGGCCTCGCCGACGACATTGCGGATCGCGGCCGACAGCATCGCCGGCGTCGCGTCCACGGGGCGCACGATCACCAGCGCGGCGGCGCCGCCAGTCAGGCTCAGAAACGTCCGGCGTGTGGTGTGGTCCGAATTCGCCATCGATTGATTGGTCCTAGTTCCGCAGTGTCGTCAAGTAAGCCACGAGATCCTCGATCTGCTCCGCCGACAGGATCGGCTTGCCGCGCCAAGAGGTGCCGACCCGCACGAGCCCTTCGACCCGATAGTAGGACGGCATGATCGTCGCCGCGTTGAGATGCGACGCATCGACCAGGCGGAGCCGCAACTGTCCTTCCGACCAGCGGCTGCCGCTTCCGGCAAGGTTCGGCGCGAGGTCGCCCTGGAACGCCTGCTCGGGAAATGGGCCGCTGTGACAGAGGATGCAAGTGGAGGAACGCTCGACGATCAGGGCGCGGCCGCGCGCCACATCGCCCCTGGTTCCCGTCAGCGAGGCCGGAATCGCATCGCCCACGACGGTGTAATTCCGCAGCTCCTCGGCGCCGACGGGCCAGCAGGCCGCGAACAGTCCCGCGGCGAGAAGCATTGTGAGGGCGAGCCTAGCCAAAGGCATCTCCCGTGATCCTCTTGAACCAGTCGAGCGCCTGATCGGCCTCGCGCTGGCGCAGTTCGCGCGGCGCATCGACCGGGCTCGTGGTGACCTCCGCTTCGGCGTACTGATCTTCCTTCGGCTGATAGATGCCCTTCAGCGAGAAGGCGTAGCCCGGCGCGACCGTGTTGTAGCAGGCACCATCCAGCCGCGGCGTCTCCGGCGCCTTGCCGGCAAGCGCGCTCACGATCGCGGCCGCGCAGGCGCGGCCTTGCGCTGCCGCCGCGGAGGCGGATTTCGGGATGCCGCCGGCGATCGCGGCATCACCGATGACGTGGATGTTGGGCACGAGCTTTGAAGCAAATGTGACGGGATCGATCGGGCACCAGCCGGTGTGGTCGGCGGCGCCGGCGATGTCAGCGATGCGGCCGGCCCTTTGCGGCGGGATCACATTGGCGACCGCGGCGGTGTAGTTGCCGAAGTCGGTGACGATCTCGTTGGTCGCCGGATCGACCGACGTCACCCGTCCGCCCTGCGACAGCGCGATCCGTTCGATCATGCCGGGATAGAGCTCCGTCCAGGCCTTCTCGAACAGCTTCTGCTGCGAGTAATTGTCCTTGGCGTCGAGCACCAGGATCTTCGACTTCGGCTTGTTCGCCTTCAGATAATGCGCGATCAGGCTGGCGCGCTCGTAAGGCGCGGGCGGACAGCGCAGCGGCGCAGCCGGCACCGCGATCACGACGAGGCCGCCATCGTCCATGGCTTCAAGCTGCTTGCGCAACAGCATGGTTTGCTCGCCGGCCTTCCAGGCGTGCGGCATCTTCTCGGCCGCTGCCTCGTCATAGCCGGAGAGGGCGTCGAAGCGCATGTCGATGCCGGGGGCCAGCACCAGCCGGTCATAGGACAGCGTTGTCCCATCAGCGAGCGCGATGCTGCGCGCCTGCGCGTCGACCTTCGTCGCCGCCTGTGCGGCAATCGTGATGCCGTCGGCCCCAACCTTGTCATAGGTGAATTGCTGCGCGGCAAGCTCGCGCAGACCTGCAATCACCTCGTTGCTGAAGGGGCAGGCGGTGAAAGTCCTGTTCGGCTCGATCAGCGTAACCTGAAGCTTGGTGTCGAGCCGCCGCAGCGCCCGCGCGCAGGCCGCGCCGCCGAAGCCGCCGCCGATCACCGCGATGCGCGGCGCCGCCTGCGCCAACGCCGGACGCGCCAAGGCGGCCGCTGCGACGGCAGCGGCGCCACGGATCACATCCCTGCGCGTCTGATGACGCGTGACGGCCATGCACGAGAATCCGAAAAAAGGAGGCGGCGGCCGGTCGGGGCCGCCGCTTCCGGTTTGATCAGGCGAAGCTGATGTTCTGGTTGCGCAGCGGGAAGCTGCGGATGCGCTTTCCCGTCGCGGCGAAATAGGCGTTGAGCACCGCCGGCGCCGCAACGCCGATGGTCGGCTCGCCGACGCCGCCCCAGAATCCGCCGCTCGGCACCATCACCGATTCCACCTTCGGCATCTCGTTGATGCGCATCGAGTTGTAGGTGTCGAAATTGGTCTGCTCGATGCGGCCGTCCTTCACGGTGCAGCCGCCGTAGAACAGCGCGCTGAGGCCGTAGACGAAGGAGCCCGCGATCTGCCGCTCGACTTGCGCCGGGTTGACGACATAGCCGGGATCGGTGGAGGCGACGATGCGATGCACCTTGATCTTGCTGCCGTCGGTCACCGAGATCTCGGCGGCGCCGGCAACATAGCTGCCATAGCCCATTACCTGCGCGATGCCGCGATAGACGCCCTGCGGCGCCGGCGTGCCCCAGCCGATCTTCTCGGCCACGGCGTTGAGCACGGCGAGATGCTTGGGGTGCTTGCCCATCAGCTTGCGGCGGAATTCGAGCGGGTCCTGCCCGACCGCCAGCGCCAGCTCGTCCATGAAGCATTCCATGTAGATCGCGTTGTGATTGACGTTGACGCCGCGCCAGAAGCCCGGTGGAACGTGCGGGTTGCGCATCGAATGCTCGACCAGCAGGTTAGGCACCGAATAGCCGATCGCGGCCTCGCCGGCTTGCGCGACGCCCTGGAACGCGGCGGGGTCCATGCCGTTCTGCAGCGCTTCCGGGCGCACCGAGAACAGGATGGATTGACCCGACAGCCGGTAGTGCAGCGCGACCAGGTTGTTGTCGGCATCGAACGCACCGGTCAGCTTGCACTGCGTGATCGGGTGATACTTGCCGTGCTGCATGTCCTCTTCGCGCGACCACAGCAGCTTGATCGGCGTGCCCGGCATCTGCTTGGCGATCGCCACCGCCTGCCGCACATAGTCGGTCATGCCGCGCCGGCCGAAGCCGCCGCCGAGCATCAGCTTGTGCACGTCGACCTTCTCCGCCGGCACGCCGGAGGCCTCCAGCGCCGCCGCGAACGCCGCCTCGCCATTCTGCGTGCCGCACCAGACCTCGCATTTGTCAGGCGTGTAGAGCACGGTGGCGTTCATCGGCTCCATCGTGGCGTGGTTCTGGTAGGGATAGCTGTAGATCGCCTCGACCTTCTTGGCAGCGCCGGCGATCGCCGCCTTGGCGTCGCCATTCTGGTTGCCAATGTAGGCCGGCTGCGCATTGTCGAGACCTTCGGCGAGCCACGTCGCGATCGTCTCGCTGGAGACCTTGGCGTTGGGGCCTTCGTCCCAGACAATCGGCAACGCATCCAGCGCGGTCTTGGCGTGCCACCAGGTGTCGGCGACGACGGCAACGGCGCTGTCGCCGACCTGCACCACCTTCTTGACGCCCTTCATGCCAGCGACCTTGGCCTCGTCAAAGCTCTTCACCTTGCCGCCGAACACCGGGCAATCCTTGATCGCGGCGTTCAGCATGCCCGGCAGCTTGACGTCGATGCCGTAGACCATCTTGCCGGTGGTCTTGTCGACGGTGTCGAGCCGCTTCAGGCCCTTGCCGGCGATGGTCCAGTCCTTCGGGTCCTTCAGCTTGACGTCGGCCGGCGGCTCGAGCTTGGCCGCGGCTTCCGCGACCTTGCCGTAGGTCGTCGTCTTGCCCGAGGGCGTGTGGGTGATGACGCTGTTGACGGCCTTGCATTCCGAGGCCGGCACCTTCCACTCGTTGGCTGCCGCCTGGATCAGCATAACGCGCGCGGTGGCGCCGCCCTTGCGGACATAATCCTGCGAGGTGCGGATGCCGCGGCTGCCACCGGTCGAGAAGTCGCCCCAGGCGCGCTTGCGGGCGACGCTCTGGCCGGGCGTCGGATATTCTGTCGTGACCTTCGACCAGTCGCATTCCAGTTCTTCGGCGACGAGCTGGGCGAGGCCGGTGAGCGTGCCCTGGCCCATTTCGGAGCGGGCGATGCGGATCACCACGGTGTCGTCGGGCCGGATCACGACCCAGGCGTTGACTTCAGGCGCGCCGTCGGCCGCGCGCACCACGGCGGGGCCGCCGAACGGCAGGTCGAGGCCGAGCGCGAGGCCGGCGCCGGCGGTTGCGGTGCCGATCACAAAGGCGCGGCGATTCAGTTTTGGCATGACGTGCTGGTTCATCGCTGCGTCCTTATGCGTTCGCGGCAGCATGGATCGCCTCGCGCACCTGCTGGAAGGTGCCGCAGCGGCAGATATTGGTGATGGCGTCGTTGATGTCGTCGTCGGTCGGCTTCGGATTGTCCTTCAAGAGCGCCGCGACGGCCATGATCATGCCGCTCTGGCAATAGCCGCATTGCGGCACGTCGCTGGCGATCCAGGCGAGCTGCACCTTGTGCATCACGCCGCCCGCCGCGAGACCCTCGATCGTGGTGATTTCCTTGCCGGCCGCTTCGCTCACCGTGACGCCGCAGGAGCGCATCGCGACGCCGTCGATATGCACGGTGCAGGCGCCGCATTGGGCGATGCCGCAGCCGTATTTGGTCCCCGTCAGTCCGACGTTCTCTCTGATAGCCCACAACAGTGGCGTATCGTCCTCGACGTCTACAGTGATTGTCTTGCCGTTAATTTTGAGGTTTGCCATCGCGATCCCCTGAATGGTCCGATCCTCCGACCGGACTGCAGCGCGATGTTGGCCTTGAAACTGGAACGGTTCAAATCAAGAAAATGCGCTCGCAGCGCGAAAGAAAGTTGATGCTGTGGTGTTTGGCCGCGGACTGTGCGCGCCGCATACCTGTCATGACTTTTGCGGTGAAGCGACCGCCAAACGCAGGAAGCTCATGACGCTGCCGAGCGCGGCGAATCCGGCACCCAGCGCCAGCGCCACGGTGGCGCCCTCGCGGTCGGCCAGCGCGAAGCAGAGCGCGGCGAGGGCGGCGCCGCTGGTCTGCCCGGTCAGCCGCGCGGTCGCGACGATGCCGCTGGCGCTGCCGCTGCGATGCGACGGCGCGCTCGACATGATCGCCTTCATGTTCGGGGTCTGGAAGAAACCGAAGCCGATGCCGCAGATCATCGTGCGCCAGACGATGTTGGCGACGCTGGGCTCGGTCGGCAGGGTCGCGAGCAGCACCATGCCAAGTCCGAGCAGCAGCATGCCGATGCCGCCGAGGATGCCGGCCGGATAGCGGTCCGACAGCCGGCCGCCGATCGGCGCCATGAAGGCGACCACCAGCGGCCAGGGCGTCATGAAGAAGCCGGTCTCGACCTGCGAGCGGTGCAATATGTCCTCGAAGTAGAACGGCAGCGATACGAAGGCGAGGCCCTGCACAGCGAATGAGCAGACGGCGGTCGCGGCCGACAGCGCGAAGATCGGCCGCCGGAACAGGTCGATCGGCAGCATCGGCGCCGGATGGTCGGCATGCCGCCGGGTCAGGATCCATCCGAACAGGACGGCGCCGACAAGCTCGGCGATGACAAGCGCCGGCGCGGCCTTGTGCGCGGCGCTGCCGATGCCGATGATGAAGAGGCCGAGACAGGCGCAGGCCAGCGCCGCGCCGGCGAAATCGAAGGCGTGGGTGGCGCGCGGCGTCGTCGGCAGCGTCTTCATGCCGATCAGCAACGCGACGACGCCGAACGGAATATTGACGGCGAACAGCCAGGGCCATGGGCCGAGCGCGAGGATTCCGGAGGCGATGGTCGGCCCCAGCGTGAAGGCGGTCGCGACCACGAGCGCATTGTGGCCGAAGCCGCGGCCGTGCATCCGGCTCGGATAGACGAAGCGCACCAGCGCTGTGTTGACGCTCATCAGGCCGCTGGCGCCGAGCCCCTGCAAGGTGCGCGCAACCAGCAGACTCGGCAGCGACCACGCCAGGGCACAGCCGAGTGACGCCAATGTGAACAGCAGCAGGCCGCCGAGATAGATTCGCTGGTGGCCGACGATCTCGCCGAGCGCGCCGAGCGGCAGCAGCGTCGCGACCAGCGCGATCTGATAGACGTTGACGACCCAGACCACTTCCGCAGGGCTGACATGCAGATCGCTCGCAATCGCCGGCAGCGCGATATTGGCGATCGCGGTATCGAGCGAGGCCATCGCCAGCGCCGTGAAGATCGCGGCCACCGCCCAGCGGCGGCGTTCCCAAGGCAACCCATCGGTGATCGGCGCCGTTGCCGCGGTGGTCGGGGTCTTCTCGAGCATGCCTGAAATGTCTCCGCGACCGCCATGTACTACGCCGGCATCCCGTTCCCCAGCCGCGCCATTGCATGATGCGTATGCGAAGCGGCCTTGCCGGAAGCGTCAGAAGTCCCGCCGCGGACCGAACAGATATCCTTCGATGGCGCGCAGCACCCGGCGGCTGGCCGCAGCCTGCGAGAGGTCGTTTTGAAGCGCGTGGTCGACCATGGCGCGGCTGATCACGATCAGATCCTCGATGGCGTCATCGTCGACTGACCTTGCGATCTCACGACGATGCCGCGCCAGCAGGGCGGCGACCAGTTCCTTCAATTCGCCGGTCGCTGACGTGCCCAATGACGCCGGGCGCAGGCGATCCTCCTCGGCCTCCAGAATGCGATTGAGCCCGGCGCGCTCGGCATGCGCCTCGAGCTGGGCCCGAACGATCAGGCTGAGCGATACCGTCAGGCTCTTGCCCTCGGATGCCGCGACCGCATCCCGCACTTTCGCCAGCAGCGCGTCCTCGAACCTCGTGATCAAAGCCAGCGTCAGCGCGTCCTTGTTCGGGAAGTACTGGTACACCGAGCCGACGCTGATCCCGCCGCGCTCGGCGACCGCATTGGTGTTGTAGCCCTCGAGCCCGCCCGCTTCCAAAACGCGAGCCGCCGCTTCCAGAATCACCGCCACGGTTTCCCGCGAACGCTGCTGAAGCGGCTGTTTCCGGGCCTTGATGCGCCGCTTCGCCGGCATGAGGGGCATCTCCCAAAACGCGAGTTGTGGAATATGAGCAATTACTCACATTATGGCCGTGAAAGGAGAACCGATCAATGGTGACACTGCAAACGACCTCGTCCCCCGTGCTTCCCGAACACGAGGACGATCCGCACAGGTTTCATATCTTCGTCATGGTCAAGACCACGCGGCACTGGCTCGATCTGAAGACCGAGCAGCGTCTCGCCTTCCTGCATGAGGAGGTCATTCCCTTGCTCCGGCGTCGCCCGGAGCTGAAGGTGCGCTGGTTCGAGCCGGAGGCCTTCTCGACCAGGGCGACCGACGTCATGATCTGCGAGACCGATGACCTCTCGGCCTGGGCGTGGTTCTGCGACCACCTGCGCGAGACGAGGTTCTGGGACCACTATTTCGAAGTGCTCGACATCATGCCGGCGCTCGAAGGCAATTACCTTGCCTAGAATGCCGACGCCGGCCCGGACTGTTCCGGGCCGGCGTCACGGCAGCCTGTAGCGACGCAACTGCGTCCCATCCACATCTGTCATCGCCCGGCTCGATGTTCAGCCCGGACAGATCACTGACGGGTGTTCGGAGACATAGCTGACACATCAACATTGGCTGGATTGGTCCGATTCGGGAGGCCGTCCATGCCTTGGAGTGAGGTGTCAGTGATGGATCACCCGCTTTCGCTTGCGCGGGTGATGACACCGAGTGGCTGTTTTGGCATCTCGAATTCCGCCCCACCCGCATCGTCGTCCCGGCGCAGGCTGGGACCCATAACCACCGATGCTGCTTGTTGGGCGTGCTGGAACGACGAGTCCCGTTCAAGACATCCGCCGCGGAGTATGGGTCCCGGCCGTCGCCGGGACGACGGCGGTGGAGCAGCGTGCGAACGCGATCAATCGATTTCGTGTTCCCGCGGTGCGTCACAGAATCGCGCCGAAGCGACTTTCGGATAGCTTGCGTCACAGTCGCGATCGACTACCCTTGGTATACAAGCAGGCCCGGCGTCAGATCGGGCCGCAAGAGGGAACGCGCATTGCACGGACAGGCCGACCGGCGCAGCGAAGCCATGCGAAGCGCCAGCGAGGGAACTCGCCGCCGCGCGTTCACCGGCCTCTGGGTCGCGGCATTGCTGGCGATCCTGACCTTCCTGGTCATCTATCCCGTCTTCATGCTGCTGCTCGGCGCGCTCACCGACACCAATCCGGTGGTCGACGGCATCCGTCTCAGCCTGAGCCATTTGTCGATCGCCAATTTCCTCGCCGTGCTGGCCAATCCGAACGTCGCCGAAGCGCTGCTCAACACGCTGATTGCCTGCGGCGGCGGCACGGTGATCGCGGTCGCGATAGGGCTCCTGTTCTCCTGGATCGTGGTGCGCACCAACACGCCGTTCAAGGGCTTCATCGCCGCGGCCAGCATCCTGCCGCTGTTCGCGCCGCCGCTGGTCGCGGGGGTGGCCTGGGCCATTCTCGGCTCGCCGAAGACCGGCTTGATCAATACGATGTTCAAGTGGATGGGCTCCGACCTGCGCGTCGATCTCTATTCGATGTGGGGCCTGGTGTTCGTGTTCGGCATCTACTACGCGCCATATGTCTACATGTTCACCTCGTCGGCGCTGCGCAACATGGACCCGAGCCTGGAGGAGGCCGCGGAGATCTCCGGCGCGAGCCCGGTCGCGACCCTGTTCACGGTGACGTTCCCGCTGATCATGCCGGCGATCGTCTCGGGCATGCTGCTGTCGTTCATCGTGATGCTCGGCATCTACGGCATCCCCGCCGTGCTCGGCGCGCCGACCAACCTGAACGTGCTCACCACTTACATCTTCAAGCTCACCAACTGGTCGCCGCCGCTCTACAACACCGCGGCTGCGGTCGCGATCATCCTGATGGTGGTCACGGGGCTCCTGGTCTATCTGCAGCAGAAATTGCTGAGCGGACGCAGCTATACCACCGTCGCGGGCAAGGCGTTCCGGCCGCGCAGCCTCGATCTCGGCCCATGGCGCTGGCTCACCTTCGCGATCGGGATCGTCTACCTCCTCATCGTCGTGGTGCTGCCGTCGCTGGCGCTGATCGTCGCGGCGTTCCGCAAGTTCATGTTCATCCGCGACGTCGCGAGCCTGTTCGACATGCGGCAATATTCGCTGACGCATTTCGAGAGCATCTTCGACAATCCGTTGACGATGCGCTCGATCTACAATGCGGTCGAGGTCGGCGTCATCACGGCCGTTGTCGGCGGCGCGCTCGCCTTTGCGATCGGCTACACCATCCATCGCACCCGCGTCAGCGGACGCGGCGCCATCGACCTGATCTCGACGCTGCCGGTCGCGATCCCCGGGCTGGTGGTTCGGCGTCGCCTATCTCTGGGCCTGGATCGGCGTGCCGGGCGGGCTCTACGGCACGATCTGGATTCTCGCGCTGGCCTTCATTGCGCGCTTCATGCCGGACACCGTGAAGGCGCTGTCGACCTCGTTCCTGCAAATCCACCGCGAACTCGAGGAGGCCGCCTGGGTCTGCGGCAAGGGCATGCTCGGCACCATCAGGACGATCGTGTTGCCGCTGGCGCGGCCGGGGGTGCTGGCGTCGATGACGCTGCTGTTCGTGCTGGCGATCCGCGAGCTCGGCTCGTCGCTGTTCCTCTACACCAGCAACACCATGGTGATGTCGGTGCTGCTGCTCGACTATTATGAGGGCGGCAATATCGGCAAGACCGCGGCCTTCAGCCTGGTGCAGACCGTGCTGCTCGGTGTCCTGATCGGCGGCGCCAACTGGCTGTCGCGCGGATCGGCGCAGGGCAACGTGGCGCGGACCGGATAACAACGAATAAGGGGAGGATTGCGATGGATAGACGAACCTTCACCACACTGGCCTTTGCAAGCGTGGCGACGCTTGCATTGGCGCCTGCGGCACAGGCGCAGGAGTTCGGCTCGGCGGAGTTGATCGCGGCGGCCAAGTCCGAAGGCAAGCTCGTCTACTACACCGCGAACTTCGCCGAGATCGAGCAGCAGGTCATCAAGGCCTTCAATAAGCGCTTTCCCGAGATCAAGGTCGAGATGGTCCGGGCGCCCGGCGGCCAGCTGATCACCCGCGTGAAGACTGAGGCCGCGGCCGGCAAGCTGATCGCCGACGTCGTCGACCATTCCGACCGCGCGCTGATGCAGCCGCTGGAAGACCTGTTCCAGGATTACGCGCCGCCGAACGCGGCCGATTACGATCCGCACGCGCTGATCTCGCCGAAATACTGGCCGCGCGCGACGATCGCCTGGTCGATCGCCTACAACGCCGAGCTGGTGAAGGACCCGCCGAAATCCTGGATGGACCTGACCAAGCCGCAGTATGACAAATTGATCGGGCAGGTGTTCGCGCAGTCCGGCGGCACCACCTGGACGCGGATCATGTTCGAGCGCCAGGTGCTCGGCGAGGACTATTGGGCAAAGCAGGCCGCGACCCATCCGGTGCTGTATCCCTCCGGCGCGCCGACGGCCGATGCGCTGGTGCGCGGCGAGATCGCGATCGCGCCGCTGCTCTACAACGTGATCTACCAAAAGAAGAAGGACGGCGCGCCGATCGAGATCTTCTTTCCGCCCGAAGGCGCTCCGGTCAATCCCTACGCGACCGGCATTCCGAAGACGGCGGTCCATCCCAATGCAGCAAAGCTGTTCCTGAACTGGTGTCTGTCCAAGGAAGGACAGACCTTCATGATCAAGGAGCTTGGCAATCTCACATCCCTGAAGGCGCCGCCGGCATATCCGGAGGGGTTCGATCCAAAGGTGGTCAAGCTCTGGTATCCGAAGTTCGACGAGTATGTGAAGCTGCACGCGGCGTGGGTCGCGGACTGGGACAAGACGTTTGGCTACCGGCAATAGGCTGATGGTGCAGCGATGACGGCGACGCTCGAAGTCACCGATCTCAGGAAGCAATTCTCGATCGGCCGCCCGGCCATCGACGGCGTCAGCTTTGGCGTGCCGGCCGGCGAGATCGTGGTGCTGCTGGGGCCGTCCGGCTGTGGCAAGACCACGACGCTGCGCTGCGTCGCCGGGCTCGAGCATCCGACCGGTGGCGAGATCAGCATTTCCGGGCGGGTGGTCTCCTCGCCGGCAAGCGGCATCCTCGTGCCGCCGCGTTCGCGCGATCTCGGCATGGTGTTCCAGTCCTATGCGGTGTGGCCGCATATGACGGTGCGGCAGAACGTGATCTATCCGCTGAAGCACCGCAAGATCGGGCGCACCGATGCTGCCCGCATGGTCGAGGAGGCGCTGGCGCTGGTCGGACTGTCCGACTATGCCGACCGGCCGGTGGTGGCGCTGTCGGGCGGCCAGATGCAGCGCGTCGCGCTGGCGCGCAGCACGGTGTACCGGCCGCAACTCCTCCTGCTCGACGAGCCGCTGTCGAACCTCGATGCCAAACTGCGTCTGCGGCTGCGCGACGACCTTCGCGTCATCCTCAAGCAGACCGGGATGACCGCGCTCTACGTCACCCATGACCAGGCCGAGGCGGTCGTGCTCGGCGACCGGATCGGGGTGATGCGCGACGGCAAGCTGCTGCAGATGGACACGCCCGACGTGATCTACAACCGTCCGGCCGATCTGTTCGTCGCCAATTTCACCGGCGCCACCAACGAGCTCGCGGGCACGCTCGTCACATGCAATGGCCGCTATGGCGTGGTCGATTTCGGTGACGGCCGGCAGGGGGAGGTCGCGCTGTGCCAGGCGCTCAAGCCCGACGAGAAAGTGCGGATCGCGCTGCGGCCCGAGAACATCGCGATCGGCCGGCCCGACGGCGCCAACACGTTCTCGGCAAAGGTGCTCGACCGTAGATATCAGGGCACCCAGACCGCCTACGGCATCGAGCTGTTCGGCAAACGGCTGGAAGCGATCGAGCTCGGCACCGCCGCGCGCCATCAGGTCGGCGTCGAGGCACAGGTCGCGTTGCCGCGCGAATGCCTGTGGGCCTATCGCGACAGCGGGCCGGCATCGCATGATTAGAGCGTGGTATTGTCGCGTCGAGTGGCGAAGGGCTGGGCTCCCTCGCCCCGCTCTTCGCGGGGAGAGGGGGGGGGAGGGGCTGCTTCCGCGAATACAGTGATAGTTGCGTTTGCGGAGGCTCCCCCTCACCCGGAACCCATCTAACGATGCGTTCCGCACGCGGGGGCGAGGTGAAGCGGCGGCCGTCGCGTGGCGCGATGGCAGGCAGCCTGTGCCGCCAGCGCGCCGCCTAACCTTCCTCCACCAGCGCGCGGATGCTGCGGGCGAGTCCGAGGATGCGCGGACCGCATTCGCGCTCGATCTGCTCGGCGCTGAAGCGGAAGGAGGGGACGCCGCAATTGACCGACAGGCATTCGCCGGTCGGCGTCCGATAGAGCGGGGCGGCGACGCCGAAGATCTCGCGCCGCCATTCGCCCAGCGAGACGGCAAAGCCGCGCTCGCGGCACAATTCGATGTCGGGCAAGGTGCGCTTCTGCACGTAATCGAATTCGTCGGGGCGCTCGGCCTTGACGCGCGCGACATAGGCGCCGAGCTCGTCCTCGGTGAACAGCGACAGCAGGGCGCGCCCCACCGCGGTCGGCGCCAGCGTGCTGACAAAGCCGACGTCGGGCACGTGCGGCGCCGTATCCGTCGTGCGCAGCGTCTCGACATAGATGAAGTCGATCCCGAACGGCATCGCGATCGACACCGTGCCGCCGGCATAGGTCGCGAAGTCGCGCATCAGCGGACGTGCCAGTTGACGCACCTTCAGCGCGGACAACACAGGATAGGCGGCGGCGAGCGCACCCAGCCCGAGCACGAAGCGGCCCTTGGTGTCGCGCCTGAGATAACCGAGCTGCTCGAGCGTGTAGGTCAGCCGCGACACCGTCGGCCGCGACAGGCCGGTATGCAACGCGAGTTCGGCGTTCGACAGCGAGCCGGGATGACGGCGAAACGCCGCCAGTACATCGAGCCCATGCGCAAGGGTGGTCGCAAAGGACGGGTCCGCCTGAGTCTCGGCAGGGGAAGATGCTATCATACGGAATATTGGTCGCAGATGGCCTGATTTGTCAATATATCGGAATGAATTTGCAAATCGTGTCGATATCGGTTTATCTGCCGGGAATAAGGACAAGGAACCGCTGGAGCGAGGCGACTCCCGATGACGATGACCGAGCAAGCCCGAGACGCAAAGCCCGCCGCGATCGACAAGGAGAGGCTGCGCCTGAAGTATCAGGAGGAGCGCAACAAGCGGCTGCGTCCCGACGGCAATGACCAGTATCTCCAGATCAAGGGCCAGCTCGCGCATTATCTCGACGATCCCTACACGCCGGTCGTTGAGCGCGCGCCGAAGACCGATCACGTCACCTTCGCCTTTATCGGCGGCGGCTTCGCCGGGCTCGCCACCGCGGCGCGGCTGACCGAGGCCGGGCTCACGGACGTCCGCATTGTCGAGAAGGGCGGCGATTTCGGCGGCACCTGGTACTGGAACCGGTATCCCGGCGCGCAGTGCGATACGGCGTCGATGGTCTACATGCCGCTGCTCGAAGAGACCGGCCACATGCCGTCCGAGAAATACGCGCATGCGCCGGAGATCCTCGCGCACTGCCAGCGGATCGGGAGGCAATTCAATCTCTACGACAATGCGCTGTTCCACACCGAGGTGACGAGCCTCGATTGGGACGCGGCGCAATCGCGCTGGATCATCCGCACCACGCGGGGCGACGCGTTCACCGCGCAATATGTCGGCATCGGCACCGGCCCGCTGCACGTGCCGAAGCTGCCCGGCATTCCCGGCATCGAGCGCTTCAAGGGCCACTCGTTCCACACCAGCCGCTGGGATTACGACTACACCGGCGGTGACCCCAAGGGCGCGCTGATGGAGAAGCTGGCCGACAAGCGCGTCGGCATCATCGGCACCGGCGCGACCTCGGTGCAATGCATTCCGCACCTCGCGCGCGCCTGCAAGGAGCTCTACGTATTCCAGCGTACGCCATCGTCGGTCGATGTGCGCGGCAACGAGCCGATCGATCCCGACTGGTTTGCCGAGATCGCGACGCCGGGCTGGCAACAGCGCTGGCTGGAGAATTTCACCGCCAACCAGGCCGGCGGATCGGCCGAGGAGGATCTGGTGCAGGACGGCTGGACCGACCTGTCGAAGCGGATCCGCGCCAAGATCATGCTGCTGCCGCGCGAGCAGCGAAGCGTGGAGAACATGCGGGCCGCGTTCGAGGATTCTGACTTCGAGAAGATGGAGGAAATCCGCAACCGGGTCGACACCATCGTCCGCGATGCCGACACTGCCAGGAATCTCAAGGCCTGGTACGGCCAGCTCTGCAAGCGGCCATGCTTCCACGACGCCTATCTGCAGGCGTTCAGTACGCCGGGCACCCATCTGGTCGATACCGACGGCAAGGGCGTCGATGAGATCACCGAGAACGGAATCGTCGTTGCGGGCAAGGAGTATCAGCTCGACTGCATCATCTATGCGTCCGGCTTTGAGGTCGGTACCGAGTACAAGCGGCGCGCGGGCTTCGATCTGACCGGCCGCGACGGCATCAAGCTATCGGAGCACTGGGCCGAGGGCATGCGTACCAAGCACGGCATCCACGTGCACGGCTTCCCCAACGTGTTCTTCGTGCAGCCGACCCAGGGCGCCAATCTGATCTCCAACGTGCCACACAATCTGACCGAAGCGGCGCGCACCATCGCGCTGATGGTCGGCCACGCGCAGGACAACGGCTTCATGGAAATCGAGGTCAGCAAGGAAGCCGAGGATCGCTGGGTCGAACTGCTGCTGACTGGCGTCGGCCGGATGATCGGCGGGCCGGATTGCACGCCCGGCTACTACAACAATGAGGGCCGTGAGCCCGGTCCCGCGGCCAAGCTCAGTGTCGGCCATCCCTCGGGCGCGCTGGCCTACTTCAAATATATCGACGGCTGGCGCCGTAGCGGCCAGTTCGAGGGCGTGCAATTCCGCTGAGGGAAGCGCGATCGGAACCGATTTCCGCCAATCGAGGGAGTGCTTGAGTATGGCCCAGACAACCGCAAGCGAAACGTCGCACGAAAGTCCGAAGGCGGCATCCGCGCCGGTCATCGCGCAGCACGCGGCGACGCTGAAGGCGCTGCCGTTCGCCGACACCAGGGACTTCGACGACGCCGCGCGCGGCTTTCTCGGCACCATCGAGAACGCACGCGTCACCTCGGCCCAGGGCAGGGCGGTCTGGAGTCTCGAGCCCTACGGATTCCTGTCCGAGGAGAAAGCGCCCGCGACCGTCGATCCGAGCCTGTGGCGGCAGTCGCGGCTCAACATGCATCACGGCCTGTTCGAGGTGGTGCCGGGTGTCTACCAGGTGCGCGGCCTCGACATCGCCAACATGACCCTGATCGAGGGCGACACGGCCGTCATCGTGGTCGACACGCTGACCTCGATCGAGGGCGCGCGCGCCGCGATGGAATTGTACTTCCGGCACCGCGGCAAGCGGCCGGTCGCCGCCGTCATCTTCACCCACACCCACACCGACCATTGGGGCGGCGCCCGCGGTGTGCTCGACGACGCTATGCTGGCGACGGGCGTGCCGATCATCGCGCCGAACCTCTTCATGGAGCATGCGGTCTCCGAGAACATCATCGCGGGGCCGGCGATGCTGCGCCGTGCGCAATACCAGTTCGGGCCGTTCCTCGCCAAGGGCGTGCGCGGCCATGTCGACTGCGGCCTCGGCAAGACTATGGCGGCGGGCGGCGTGGCGCTGCTGCGGCCGACCGATTTGATCATCGCGACCGGCGACAAGCGCGTGATCGACGGCGTCGAGTTCGAATTCCAGATGGCGCCGAACAGCGAGGCGCCGGCGGAGATGCATTTCTTCATCCCGCGCTACAAGCTCCTGAATCTTGCGGAGAACTGCACGCACAATTTCCACAATCTGCTGCCGTTCCGCGGCGCGGATGTGCGCGATGCGCTGGCCTGGTCGAAATATCTCGGCGAGGCGTTGCAGATGTGGGGCGGCAAGGCGGAAGCGATGTGCGGCCAGCACCACTGGCCGGTGTGGGGGCGGGAGCGGATCGACAGCATGATCCGCGAGCAGCGCGACCTCTACAAATACGCGCACGACCAGACCATCCGTCTGATGAACCATGGGCTCAATGCAGCCGAGATCGCCGAGACGATCCGCCTGCCGCAGAGCCTGGAGGGCGCCTGGCACGGCCGCGGCTATTACGGCCACATCAGGCACAATGTGAAGGCGATCTACCAGAAATATCTCGGCTGGTACGATGCCAATCCGGTCAACCTCGATCCGCTGCCGCCGGTCGAGGCCGGCAAGAAATATGTCGAGTATATGGGCGGCGCCGACGCGATCCTGAAACGCGCCGCGGCGGATTTTGCCAAGGGCGAATTCCGTTTCGTGGCGCAGGCCGTCAGCCATCTCGTGTTCGCCGAGCCTGATAATCAGGCCGCGCGCTCGCTCCTCGCCGACACGTTCGAGCAGCTCGGCTATGCCGCGGAAAGCTCGACCTGGCGCAACGCCTATCTGTTCGGTGCGCAGGAGCTGCGGCAGGGCATGCCGAAGACGCCGCCGCGCTCGCCGATGCCGCGCGAGACGCTGGCTGCGCTGCGCACCGAGCAGCTTTGGGACGTGCTCGGCATCCGCCTCAACGGCCCCAAGGCCGAAGGCAAGCGCATCGTGCTGAACTGGAGCTTTACCGATACCGGCGAGACCTTCGTGCTCAATCTCGAGAATTCAGCCCTGACCTACGTTAGGGGTGCGCAGGCGGCCGATGCGCAGGCGAGCTTCACGCTGGCGCGCAGCGTGCTGGACGAGGTCATCGCCAAGCTGACCACTTTCCCGGACGCCGTCGATGCCGGCAGGATCAAGACATCCGGCGAGCTGCAGCGGCTCGATGAATTGATGGCGCTGATGGACGAATTCCCGCGGATGTTCGAGATCGTCGAGCCGAAGCGGACGGCGGTGACGTGACGAAGTCGTTCCGGGGCGATGCGAAGCATCGAACCCGGAATCTCGAGATTCCGGGTCTGGTCCTTCGGACCATCCCGGAATGACGTGGCACTTAACTTACGCACTGAGTTGGCAAGTATCTCAAATCCCGAGATACGCCGCCTGCACCTGCTTGTTGCCCGCGAGCTCGGCGCTGCTGCCTTGCATGATCACATTGCCGCTTTCCAGCACGTAGGCCCGCTGCACCAGCGACAGCGCGCGGCTGACATTCTGCTCGACCAGCAGGATCGCGGTGCCCATCTTGTGGATCTCGCCGATCTTCTCGAAGGTGACGTCGGTCATCACAGGCGCGAGGCCCAGCGAGGGCTCGTCCAGCATCAACAGGCGCGGCTTCAGCATCAGGCCGCGGCCGACCGCGAGCATCTGCTGCTCGCCGCCGCTCATGGTGCCGGCGAACTGTTTCCTGCGGTCGGCGAGCCGCGGGAAGATACTGTAAACGAGCTCCATCGTGCGCGCGCGATCCGCCTTGGCCTTCGGCGTGTAGGCGCCGATCTCGAGATTCTCCTGCACCGTCATTTCCGGGAACTCCTGGCGGCCTTCCGGCACATGCGCGATGCCGAGCTCGGGGATCCGGTAGGGCGACAGCGTGGCGAGGTCGACGCCGTCGAACGTGACCTTGCCGCCGAACAGCTTGACGAGGCCGGAGACGGCGCGCAGCGTCGTGCTCTTGCCGGCACCATTGGCACCTAACAGGCCGACGGCTTCGCCCTCGCCAATGGAGATGCTGACATCGGTGATGGCAGGGACCGAGCCGTAGCTGGCGCTGACGCGCGAGAGCTCAAGCATGGGCGTCTCCCTGCGCCGGCGGATGCACATAGGAGCCGAGATAGGCGCGGATCACTTCCGGATTCTCCACGATCTCCTTCGGCGCGCCCTCGGCGATCTTCTGGCCGTGGTCGAGCACCACGATGTGGCGAGCCACCGCCATGATCGCGCGCATCACATGCTCGACGATCACGATGGTGAGGCCGCTGGCGGAGAGCTTCTTCACCAGCGCCACCGCCTGGTCGATCTCGGCCGGGTTGAGTCCGGCCATCACCTCGTCGAGCAGCAGGATCTTTGGCTGCGTTGCCAGCGCGCGGGCCATTTCCAGCCGGCGCTGGTCGATGGTGGTGAGGTCCTTGGCCGGGGTCTGCTCTTTGACGGAGAGGCCGACGAACTCGATCGCCTCGAGCGCCTTGTTGCGCGCGGCCGCGATATGCCGGTCGCGCAGGAACGCGCCGGTCATCACATTGGCGAGCACGGTCATCGCGCCGAACGGCTTTGCCACCTGGAAGGTGCGGGCAAGGCCCAGCGCGCAGACATCATGCGGCTTGAGCCCCACGATCTCGTGACCGAAGGCGAGCACCGAGCCGGAATCCGGCCGATGAAATCCCGTGATCAAATGAAAGCTCGTGGTCTTGCCGGCGCCGTTCGGCCCGATCAGCGCGACCGTCTCGTTCTCCTGCACCGTGAAGCTGACGTCCTGCACGGCGCGCAGGCCGCCAAAGCGCTTGCTGAGACCCTTGATGACGAGTGCTTCTGCCATCGCGACGACCTCAGGCGCGCGCCGGCTTGCGCCGGGCGGTGCGGTGATAGATGTCGGTCGCGAACCCGATCAGTCCGGTCGGCCGCCACAGGATGACAGCCATCAGGATCAGGCTGTAGACCGTGAGCTGGATGCCGCCGACCGAGCTGCCGAGCCAGCTTTGCAGCAGCGCCGACGTGGTCTCCAGCAGCACGGTGCCGATCACCGGTCCCCACAGCGTGCCGATGCCGCCGACGATCGACACCAGCGCCGCCTCGATCGAGACGTTGAAGCTGAACGCGGTCGCGGGATCGATGAAGTAGATGTATTGCGTGTAGAAGGTGCCGGCGAGCGCGGTCAGGAACGCGCTGATCATGTAGATGTCGCGCTTGACCTTCGGCGCGTTGACACCGACCGCCTCGGCGGCGTCCTCATCCTCGCCGATCGCGACGAGATAGTAGCCGATCCAGGATTTCTCGATTCTGTAGGTGATCCACAGCCCGACCACGAGCAGGCCGAGCACGACGTAATAGTACGACGACTTTTCCTCGAACTGCATCATCAACGGCGCACTGCCGAGGTTCGGGATCGTGGTGCCTTCGGCGCCCCAGGCGAAGTCGCGGAACTTGAGGAAGATCAGCATCAGCACCTGGGCTGTCGCGATGGTGGCGATGGTGAAATAGGGACCGCGCAGGCGGAAGCAGAGCCAGCCGATCGGCAGGCTTGCGAGCATCGCGACCACGCCGCCCGCGATCATCCCGATCCAGGGCGAGATGCCGTAGTTCACCTGCATGATGGTGGAGGTGTAGGCGCCGAGCCCGAAATAGGCGGCGTGGCCGAGCGACAGCTGCTTGGCGTAGCCGCCCATCAGGTTCCAGGCGACGCCGATGAAGGAGAACAGCAGGATGCGGATGAAGATGTCGATCGCGAACGATGAGGTGACGAGCTGGGGCAAGGCGAGCATGACGACCGCCCCGATCGCGAGCCACAGCCATTTGAAGTTGCTGGACGTCTGCATCACCGGCCCCTCCTGGCGCCGAGCCCGCTCGGCCTGAACGCGAGCGTCAGCAGCAGCAGCGCGAACACCACGATCAAGCCGGAATCGGCGCCGACGAACTGGATGCCGAGCGATTCCGCGACGCCCATCATCAGGCTTGCGATCAGCGCGCCCATCACATTGCCGAGCGTGCCCATCACGACCGCGACGAACGCCATCAGCACGAACACCTGGCCGACGAATGGATAGGCTGAATAGAACGGCATCAGCAGCGAGCCGGCGGCGCCCGCGAGCGCCAGCGCGGTGCCGAACGCGACCGCGAACACGCGGTTCGGATTGATCCCCATCAGCATCGCGACGTCGCGGTTCTGCGATGCGGCGCGCATCGCGCGGCCGAGATCGGTGGTGTGCAGGAATACCCACAGCAGCCCGCTTAGCGCCATCGCGACCGCGAAGGCGATCAGTTTCGCCACCGGGATGTACAGCCCGCCGATATGCCACGCCGCATCCGAATAGGACGTGTGGACTGTGCGGTAATTGGCGCTGAACAACATCAGCGAGAGATTGAGCAGCAACAGCGACAGCGCGAAGGTCAGGAAGATCTGCGGCATGTCGTTCGGCCCCAGCACCCTGCGGATCAGGAAATGCTGGATCAGGACGCCGGCGAGGAACAGCACCGGCATCGAGACCACGAGCGAGACCAGTGGATCGATGCCGAACTGGGTGGCGAGGAAGAACGAGATATACATCCCGATCATCACGAACTCGCCCTGGGCGAAGTTGACGATCTTGACCACGCCGAAGATCAGCGTGACGCCGATGCTGACAAGCGCGTAGATGCCGCCGATGAGCAGGCCGTTGATCACGGCCTGGGCCAGTGTCTCCCACATGCGATGCGACCGCGGTTCAGGTCTTCATCAGCGGGGCGCGGGCGTCTTCCTTCGGGAAGACGCTGACGAGATCGGTGTTTTGCCACTGCACGCCGACCGGGCGGCCGTAGACGTTCTTGCCGTCCGGCCCGAACTTCACCTTGCCGCCCGGCGCCATCGCAGCAAAGCCCGAGGAAACATCGAGCGTCGAGAGCGCCTCGCGCACCTTCTTGGGATCGGCGGAGGCGGCGCGCTCCAGCGCGTCGGCCAGCATGAAGGTCTGCGCGACCAGGCCGCCGGCATATTCGAACGCGAACTCGCCGGTGCGCTTCTTGAATTCGACATTCACCTTCTGCGCGTCGTCGCTGACGTCGTGGTTCCAGTGCGCAACGCCCTGCAGCCCCTCGGCGGCATTGCCGACATTCTTGTAGAAGTCCGGCATCACGAAGCCGCCGGAGCCGCCGTTGATCGCGATGTTGAGCCCGACCTGCTTTACGGTGCGCACGATCAGGATGAGGTCGTTGAGATAGGACAGCGAGAACAGCGTGTTGGCGCCGGAGGCCTTGACCTTGTTGATCAGCGGGCTCGCGTCGGTGAAGCCGGCCGAGTAGGGCTCGAACATCACGATCTCGACGCCTTCGCCCGGCGCCAGCTCCTTCAGCCCGTTCGAGGTCGAGGTGCCGAACGCGGTGTTCTCGAAGATTACGGCGACCTTGGCCTGCTCGCTGACCAGCTTGGCCATCTGCAGCTGCGCCTTGGCAAACTGCGAAGCGCGCGCGAACGGCGTGAAGGTGTAGGTGCGTCCCTTGTTGAGCTGATCGGAGCTCGATCCGGTGATGATCGGGACCTTCGCCCGTTCGCAGACTTCGCTCGCGATCAAGGTCAGCGCGCTGGCATAGCAGCCGTGGATCGCCGACAGCTTGTTGCCCGTGATCAGGCGGTCGGTCTCGGTGCGCGTCACCGTGGTGTCGCTCTGCACGTCCGAGACGATGAGGTTGAGCTTGGCGCCGCCGAGCGACTTGATGCCGCCGGCCTCGTTGACCATGTCGACCGCGAGCTTGGCCGCAGCCACGCAGCCGACGCCGATCTGCGCCATGCTGCCGGTGGTCGGATAGAGCGCGCCGATGTTGATCGGATCGGCCGCCCAGCCGCGCAGCGGAACGGCGCCGAACGCGCCTGCCGCCAGCACGCCGCCGGTCTTGGCGAGGAATTTGCGGCGGTTCAGCTTGTTTTGTGAGGCTCTGGTCGGTGCGGCATTATTAATGGCCGACGGCTTGCGGTCCCCTGTCATAACGTTCCCCCTGCGCGATCTCGGCACGGTTGCTCCGTCCGCTCGCTTATTATTTTTTGCTCAAGCGCGGCGCATAAGAGCACGTAATTTGGCATTCGCAAAGGCGATATCAGCCGAACTGATGGGGAAACCTGTCATCGCTGGTGCGTCGCAGCAATCGTGCGACGCGGGCATGCGTAGTGTTTTGCTGCGTGAGAGTTGCCGCCGCTCACGACGGTATTATTGACAATCGAACGACCCGACGGACCGGCACGGATGGTGCCGGCCGGCCCGCCGGATCATTCGATCGGCCGCTGCAACTGCTACTCTGCGCTGGCCACCAGCTTGAAGCGCGGCTCGGCTTCCATCAGGCCGCGGAAGGCGGCGAGATAGTCGAGCGCCATGCGCCGCGCGGTGAAGCGGGTCTCGAACTGCTTGCGGATCGCGTCGCGATTGAGCGTTCCTAGGCGGCCGACGGAGGAGATCGCACTGATCTCGTCCTCGACGATGAAGCCGGTCAGGCCATCCTCGATGATCTCCGGCACCGAGCCGCGGTTATAGGCGATGACGGGCGTGCCGCAGGCCATCGCTTCGATCATCACGAGGCCGAACGGCTCCGGCCAGTCGATCGGAACCAGGAGCCCGATCGCGCCGCTGAGAAAATCCGGCTTCTCGCGGTCGCTGATTTCGCCGATGAACTCGACCAACGGGTTGCTGGTGATCAGCGGCTTGATCAACTCATCGTAATATTCCTGGTCGGCACGATCGACCTTAGCCGCGATCCTCAGCGGAATGCCGCAGCGGGTTGCGATCTTGATCGCGCGATCGACGCCTTTCTCCGGCGCGATGCGCCCGAGTACCGCGAGATAGGACGGCTTCGCCGGTTGCGGCGTCAGCAGATTCTCCGGTAGGCCGTGATGGATGGTGCGCACCCAATGCGCCTGCGGCACCGGCCGCCGCTGCGCGTTGGAGATCGAGATCACCGGAATCTTCGAGAAGGTGTTGAAGACCGGCTGATGCTCCGGCAGGTCGAGCCGTCCGTGCAAGGTGGTGACGAACGGCGTCGGCTGCCGCGCGAACAGCGACCACGGATAATAGTCGAGATGGCAGTGCAGGAAGTCGAACTCCTCGTCGTCGGCCTTCTGCCGCACGCGTTCCAGCATCACCATGTGGAGCGCATTGGGATCGCGGACCGAGCCGTCGAGCCGCAGTGCCTTCGGCCAGGTCGCATCGAGCTTCGCGGAGGTTTGAGAATCGCCACTGGCGAACAACGTCACGTCATGTCCAAGTGTTACAAGTTCTTCGGTCAGCCAGTGCACGACCCGTTCGGTGCCGCCGTAGAGCTTGGGGGGAACAGCCTCCGTCAGCGGGGCAACCTGCGCGATGCGCATCTCTCCGTCTCCTGTTTGTAATGTGGAATGAACTACCCTCAGCCCTCAGATGGCACCGACATGCCAAAGACGGGAACGTTCTCGCACGTGCGAGGTTCCTTAGATGTGGGAGATCTGCCGCTTCTTTCTTCCATCACACTGTGGTCTTGCTGATGCCATCACGCTCCAACACGGTTTTGCCTATGCCAGCGTTGCAAAATTGTTGCGCAGTGATGGCTGCATCAAGGAATCCCACCGCCGCCCTTCACGTCATCGTGCGCGAGAGCTTCGACTAGAATTTTCTCGTTCACCTTCAACAGCTTTGCAGGACGTCATGGACCATCTGTCAGGATACGCGCATCGTCCGTTTCCCTTTGTGTTGCGCTATCTGCGCCGGCGTCTGCCGTCGCATGTTGTGATTTTGTCAGCCGTTGTTGCGGCGGTTGCCTGCTCGGTAGGCACGCAATACGGCGTGAAGAATCTGGTCGATGCGCTGTCGGCAGGGCCGTCGGCCGCGAACGGCGTATGGCTGGCATTCGCTCTGCTCATGTCACTGATTGCAGCTGACAACTTCCTGTGGCGGATCGCGAGCTGGACCGCGAGCTACACCTTTGTCAGCGTCACCGGCGATCTTCGCCGCGACATGTTCCGCCATCTCACCGGCCACGCGCCGAGCTATTTCACGGACCGGCTGCCGGGCATGCTGACCAGCCGGATCACGGCGACCTCGAACGCGGTGTTCACCGTCGAGAATATGTTCGTATGGAACGTGTTGCCGCCCTGCATCGCGACCTTCGCGGCGATCGCCCTGGTTGGAACAGTCAGCGTGACAATGTCAGCAGTGCTGATCCTGATCGCCGGAACCATGGTGGTGGCCATGTTCCGCATCGCCGCCGCCGGCCGGCCGCTGCATGACGATTTCGCCAACAGGGCGGCCGCCGTGGACGGCGAAATGGTCGACGTCATCAACAACCTGCCGCTGGTACGCGCGTTCTGCGGCCTCGGCTATGAGCACGAACGCTTCGATGCGACCGTCAATCGGGAACTCGTCGCGCGTGGCCGTTCCCTGCGCTACCTCGAGAAGCTTCGTCTCATTCACGCCGGCGTGACCGTCATCCTGACCATCGCGATGCTGGCCTGGGCGCTCAGCCTCTGGCAGCAGGGCGCGGCGACCACCGGCGACGTCGTGCTGGTCTGCACGCTCGGCATCTCGATCCTCAGCGCCACCCGCGATCTCGCGGTCGCGCTGGTCGACGTCACCCAGCATGTCGCGCGGCTGACCGAGGCGCTGGCGACGCTGCTGCAGCCGCACGAGCTGAAGGACCATCCGGAGGCCGAGGCGCTGGTGAAGAGCGGCGCCGCGATCGCCTTCAACAACGTCTCGTTCCGCTATCCCGGCGGCCTGCAGGTGTTCGAGCGCTTCAGCCTGCGCATCCAGCCCGGCCAGCGGGTCGGCCTGGTCGGCCACTCCGGCGGCGGCAAGTCAACACTGTTTACCCTTCTGCAGCGCTTCTACGACGTCGAGCAGGGCAACATCACCGTCGACGGCCAGGACATCTCGCGCGTCACGCAGCAAAGCCTGCGCGCCGCAATCTCGGTGGTGCCGCAGGATATCTCGCTGTTCCACCGTTCGATCCTGGAGAACATCCGCTACGGCCGGCCGGACGCCACCGACGACGAGGTGCTGCGGGCGGCGATCGCGGCGCGCTGCGACTTCATCGAAACTTTGCCCGAGGGCATGAACACCATCGTCGGCGATCGCGGCGTCAAGGTCTCCGGCGGCCAGCGCCAGCGCATCGCGATCGCGCGCGCCTTCCTGAAGGATGCGCCGATCCTGCTGCTCGACGAGGCCACCGCGGCGCTCGATGCCGACTCCGAGGAGGCGATCCGCGAGGCGTTGTCGCGGCTGATGCGCGGGCGTACCGTGGTCGCGATCGCGCACCGCCTCGCGACGTTGCGCAGCTTCGACCGCGTGCTTGTGCTGCAGGGCGGCCGGATCGTCGAGGACGGTCCGCCCGATATCCTCGTGAAGGGAAGGGGCCCCTACCGCGACCTGGTCGCGCGTGAAATGGGCCGACTTTCCACCAGCGCGGCCTGACCCCGCGTCGTCAAGTGCGTTTGTGCGTTCCGGTGCGTTCGTTCGAACCAGGATACGGGCCAAGCAAAGTCGCCAGAGGTTCAGATGGCAGCTGACGTCGTTACGCAGATCATCACCGCTCGCATCACGGAGCACGTCGCCGAATCGCCGTTCTACATTCCGATGACTGGGCCCGCGGCGCGGCCGCGGCGCTCGCTCAAGCATGACGACACCTTCATCGTGCTCGACAGCCATGGCGACATCGGCGCCTCGGCCGGCGGGCCGGACGGCCTGTTCAACGCCGACACCCGCTACCTGGCGCGGCTGGAAATGGTGCTGGAGGACGTGCAGCCGCTCCTGCTCGGCTCCAACATGCGCGACGACAATTCGGCGCTGACGGTCGACCTTACCAATTCCGACGTCTATCGCGACGACCGCCTCACGCTGCCGAAGGACACGCTGCATATCGTGCGCTCGATCTTTCTGTGGCGCGGCACGGCCTATCAGCGCATCGGCCTGCAGAATCACGGCGATCATGCCGCAAGCTTCGATCTCACGCTGCTGTTCGACAATGACTTTGCCGATCTGTTCGAAGTGCGCGGCGAGCGCCGGCCGCGGCGGGGCATCGGCTCGAGCAAGCTGCTCGGCCCGACCGACGTGGTGCTGGAATATTGCGGCCTCGACGAGCAGACGCGGATCACCGCGCTGCATTTCGATCCGCGGCCGACGCGGCTGTCGGTCAACGCGGCGACCTATCATTTCGATCTCGAGCCGGGGCAGGTCACGTCGCTGTTCGTCGCGGTCTCCTGCAACAAGCCGATCATGCAGAAGCCGGTGCCGTTCTTCCGCGGCCTGCTGGCGCATCGCCGCGAGATGCGGACTTCGTCGGCCGGCGCAGCCAGCATCGAGACCTCGAACAACATCTTCAACGAGGTGCTGTGCCAGGCGATGGCCGACCTCAACATGCTGATGACCGAGACGCCGCAGGGCCGTTACCCCTATGCCGGCATTCCCTGGTATTCGACGACGTTCGGCCGCGACGGGCTGATCACCGCGTTGCAGATGCTGTGGGTCGATCCACGGATCGCCAAGGGCGTGCTGAAGCGGCTCGCGCTGTTCCAGGCCAAGGCGGTCGATCCGCTGGCCGATGCCGCGCCAGGCAAGATCCTGCACGAGATGCGCGGCGGCGAGATGGCCGCGCTTCGTGAGGTGCCGTTCGCGCATTATTATGGCAGCGTCGATTCGACTCCGCTGTTCGTGCTGCTCGCCGGGCTCTATCTGGAGCGCACCGGCGATTTGGAGACGCTGCGCGAGCTGTGGCCCGCGGTCGAGGCCGGCTTGCAATGGATCGACGGCCCGGGCGATCCCGACCGTGACGGCTTCGTCGAATATCAGCGCGCCACCGAGGAGGGGCTGCGCAATCAAGGCTGGAAGGATTCGTTCGACGCCATCTTCCACGCCGACGGAACGCTTGCCGAGGGCAATATCGCGCTCGCGGAAGTGCAGGGCTACGTGTTTGCCGGCAAGCAGCTTGCCGCGCGCGCGGCGCGCAAGCTCGGCTTTGCCGACAAGGCTGCGAAGCTGGAAGCCGAGGCCGAGCGGCTGCGCGAGCGGTTCGAGGAAGCATTCTGGTGCGAGGAGCTCGGCACCTATGCGGTCGCGCTCGACGGCGCCAAGCAGCCCTGCAAGGTGCGCACGTCGAATGCCGGCCAGGCATTGTTTTCCGGTATGGTGCGGGAAGACCGCGCGCGGCGGGTCGCCGCCGATCTGATGAGCCAGAAGTTCTTCTCGGGCTGGGGCATCCGCACCGTCGCCGCGGGCGAAGTGCGCTACAACCCGATGTCCTATCACGACGGCTCGATCTGGCCGCATGACAATGCGCTGATCGCGCTCGGATTTGCCCGCTACGGCCTCAAGCATTCGGTCGCGCATCTGTTCAAGGGCCTGTTCGACGCCGCGAGCTATATGGAACTGCGGCGGCTGCCGGAATTGTTCTGCGGCTTCCGCCGCGAGCGCCGGCGCGGCCCGGTGCTCTATCCCGTGGCCTGTGCACCGCAGGCCTGGGCGAGCGCGACGCCGTTCACGCTGCTGGAGGCGGCGCTCGGCCTCGAGTTCGACACCGCGCGCGGCGAGATTAGGTTGCGCGATCCGCGGCTGCCGGAGTTCCTCAACGACGTGGTGCTGCGCGACCTTAGACTCGGCGCTTCCAGCGTCGATCTGAGGCTGCGCCGCCATGACGACGAGGTGTCGCTCGAAGTGTTGCGCACGCGCGGCCAGATCCAGGTGTCTATCGTGCTGACGCATTGAGCGTCGTCGCGCGGCATGCGTGCGCCGGGAAATCGCGGGGAGGGTAACATGCGTCCGAGGATGATGATGATGCTGGTCGCAGCGGCGCTGCTGGCATGCGCGGGTGTCCGGGCCGCCGACGACGAAGCGCCGGCGCCTGCACCATCGCCGCCGGCCGTGCAGGCGCCGCCAGCAACGCCAGCAACTCCTGCGCCGCCGGCAGCCCAGGCGCCGCCAGCAGCCTCTGCGACGCCGAAGGAGCAGGCGAAGGAGCCCTCAAAGGAATCGTCCAAGGAACCGTCCAAGGAACCGTCGCCGCCGCCGTCGGTGACCGTGATCGGTGCTCGCGATGCGCACGGCATTCTCGGGCGCGACGTTCGCAGTTCCGCCAATGAGAACATGGGCCGTATCGTCGACGTCATTGTCGACCGCGACGGCAAGGTCCGCGCCGCAGTGATCGATTTCGGCGGCTTCCTCGGCGTCGGCAGCCGCAAGATCGTGGTCGATTGGAACGCGCTGCGTTTCGCCGGTGTTTCCAGCAAGAGCGACAGCATCACGCTGGACCTCAACAAGCAGCAGGTGAGCGCTGCGCCCGAGTACAAGGAAGATACGCCGCTGATCGTGCTGGGCGCGGCGGGAAGCCTGCATCCATGGGATTACGAACATTAGGGGGGTAGAGCTGGTCGCGCGTCCGAACTCTTCTTTAGAGACGGTTGGCGACGATCGTGGCGAGCGATCAGCCGGCAGCACCAACGTTGTGTCAATTGTCCCCGATCAGCCCACTCCGGAGGAACCGCGCGGGCCGTCGCGGGAAAGCCAGCGCGGCCTCGACTGGTTCATCTTCTTCCTGGCCGACGTGCAGACCGGCTTCGGCCCGTTCGTCGCGGTCTATCTGACGACGCAGAAATGGACCCAGGTCGAGATCGGCTTCGTGCTCTCGATCGGCGGCATTATCGGACTCTTGGGCCAGATGCCCGGCGGAGCGATCGTCGATGCGGCGCGCTCCGAGCGGGTCGTTGCGGGCTGTGCGGTGGCCGCGATTGGCGCCAGCGCGTTGGCCTACGCGCTCTGGCCGATCTTTCCCGTGGTGACGCTCGCCGCGACGCTGCACGCGCTCGCGAGCTGCGTGCTCGGTCCGGCGATCGCCGCGATCAGCCTCGGCCTGGTCGGGCCGCTTGCGATCGGCGAGCGGCTCGGCCGCAATGCGCGCTTCGCCTCGCTCGGCAGCGGCTCGGCCGCAGCACTGATGGGCGCCTGCGGCTATCTGCTGTCGAGCCGCTCGGTGTTCCTCGTCACCTTCATCCTGGCGATCCCGACGCTGTTGTCGCTGGCCCGGATCCGCGAGCGCGAGATCGACATCGCGCAGGCCCATGGCGAGGTGAAACGGGAAGTCCCCGACAAGCGCGCCACCAGCGTCGTCGGCCTGGTGCGGCAGCGGCCGCTCTTGATCTTCGCCGGCGCGATGATGCTGTTCCAGCTCGCCAATGCCGCGATGCTGCCCCTGATGGCGGGCGTGGTGACGACCCGGTCGAGCCAATGGGCGCCGGTTCTGATCGCGGCCTGCATCATTGTGCCGCAGGCGATCGTCGCGCTTTCCTCGCCGTCGGTCGGCCGCAAGGCCCAGGCCTGGGGGCGGCGGCCGCTGTTGTTGATCGCATTCGCCGCGCTGGCGATCCGCGGCCTGTTGTTCGCGACGGTGCGTGACCCCTATGTGCTGGTCATGGTGCAGATTTTCGACGGCATCACCGCGGCGATCTTCAGCGTAATGGTGCCGCTGATCGTGGCCGACATCGCCTTCGGCAGCGGCCATTTCAACCTGGCGCAGGGCATTGTCGGCACCGCGGTCGGCATTGGCGCGTCGCTCAGCACGGTGCTGGCCGGCTATGTCAGCGACAAGCTCGGCAGCAGCACGGCCTTCATGGGCCTCGCCGGGATCGCCGCATTCGGGCTGTTCGTGATCTGGCTGGTGATGCCGGAGACGCGGCGGACGGCATGATGGCAGGGCGCAACCGCGGCACCATTGGCCGCCACCGACCAGACTGGGATACGGCTACCGGTCGGTTTTGCTGCGCGGCACCCTTTCTCCTGCATGTGCCGTCATATATGAGTGAATACATAAGTGATTTGCTGCTGGAACGAGTCCGATGGTCCCCAGGAGCGAGTTCGCGCGTTGGACCGTGGCGGCGATTAATCAATCCAAAATCGCGGTCTGGTACGGGATTGACGGAGCGCGGGCAGGCATTTCGACCGAGGAGCGGCATGGTACATCGAACGACGACGGCGCAAACCACCGGAGCGATGCGGCGTTGGGGCCAACCCGCCTTTGTGACTTTCGCAGCGATGGTCACACTTGCGTCACTGACCGGTGGCGTCGCGGCGAAAGAGCAGCGTCCCGCGGCAGCCGTCGAGGCGACCGCGCCGCGCACCGCTGGCGAGCCGATCATGGCGATCGTGTCGATCAAGGCCCAGAAGGTGACGCTCTACGACGCCGAGGGCTGGATCTACCGTGCGCCGGTCTCGAGCGGCGTCAAGGGACGCGAGACGCCGGCCGGCGTCTTTGCGCTGATCGAGAAGGACAAGGATCACCACTCGACCCTGTATGACGATGCCTGGATGCCCAACATGCAGCGCATCACCTGGAACGGCATCGCGCTGCATGGCGGGCCGCTGCCGGGATATGCGGCCTCGCACGGCTGCGTCCGGATGCCCTACGATTTTGCCGAGAAGCTGTTCGACAAGACCCGGATCGGGATGCGGGTGATCATCGCGCCGAACGACCCGGCCCCGGTCGATTTCACCCATCCGGCGCTGTTCGTGCCGAACGCGCAAGCCATTGCGGCAGCTCCGGCGCGCGCCGAGAAGCTCAGCCGCGAGGCCACGGATGCCGCCAAGGCAGCCGACGAGGCGAAGAAGGCTTCGATAGCCGCGACCAAGGAGGCCGCACTGTTCACACCGGCGTCGCTGCGCAAATTGCAACAGATCAAGACCCGTGCCGATGCTGCGGTTGCGTTGGCCGACAAGACGCTCGCCGCGGCCAAGACCGACCAGGCCAAGGCGCGCGCCGAGGATCTGAAGCAGAAGGCGGTGGCCAAGGCCGCGGAAGCGACCACGCAGTTCGAGGCCGCCCAGGGCGACGCCAAGCCGAAGCTCGACGCCGCAGCCGCCGCCAAGGACGCCACCAAGGCGGCCGAGACCAGGAAAGCCGATACCCAGAAGGCGGCGACCGAGGCGAAGCTCGCGCTGGAGCCGGTGTCCGTCTACATCAGCCGCGCGACGCAGAAGCTTTACGTTCGGCGCAACACCCACAAGCCGTGGGCTGATGGCGGCGAAGTGTTCGACTCGAGCATCGAGGTTCCAGTCACGATTCGCGATCCGGACAAACCGATCGGCACGCACATCTACACGGCGATGGCACGCAACGACGCGGGCGGTCTGCGCTGGACCGAGGTGTCGATCGACGACGGCGACAGCGCCAGGAACGCGCTCGACCGCATCACCATCCCGCAGGATGTGCTGGATCGCATCGCGCCGACCGCCGTTGCGCGCTCTTCGATCATCATCTCGGACGAGCCATTGAGCGCCGAGACCAACTATCGCACCGAATTCGTCGCCGTTCTGAGCAACCAGCCTCAGGGCGGTTTCATCACGCGCAAGCCGACCCGGCCCATGATGACCGACGACATGGTTGCGAGCAGAGACGACGACGGTTTCGGCTTCTTCTATCAGCGCAGCTGGAATCCCCAATCGGGCACCCAATACGGTACTCCGTATGGCAGTCCCCAATACAGCAATCCTCAGTACGGCAATCCCCAGATTTACGGTAATCCGCAAGCGGCCAATCCGCGCCGGCGCGGCGGCCAGTACTTCTGGCAATCGCAACAGGACTGGTAGCGGGGCGTCGAGGACGCAGGCCGCAACGAGCGGCCGGGGCGTGAGATCAGCATTGCAGCGTTGGGCGGCGGCGTGATGTCGCCGCCCAATCGCATTGTGCGGTTGCCCGTCTTACGGGCGAGCTTCCAGGATCAGGTTGAACGGCGTTTCCGCGGCGCGGCGGAACCGCGAGAAGCCGCCCTGGCGCGCCACCTCGCGCAGTCTTGCCTCTCCGGCCTGCGCGCCGAGCGCGAGCCCGACCTCCTGGTCCAGCGACGCCGGCGTGCAGATCATCGTCGAGGCGGCGTAGTAGACGCGCCCGATCGGATTGAGGTTGTCCTCCAGCCGGTCGTTGGCGAACGGCTCGATCAGCATGCAGGTGCCGTCGTCGGCGAGGGTGGAGCGGGTATGCTTGAGGGCGCCGACCGGATCGCCCATGTCGTGCAGGCAGTCGAAGAAGCACACCAGGTCATAGCCCTTGGCCGGGAATGTCTTGGCGGAATGCGTTTCGAAATGAACGCGGTCCGACAATCCCGCCTCCCGCGCGGACTTCCGCGCCGCCTCGATCGAGCCCTCGTGATAATCGAAGCCGTAGAAGGTTGATTTTGGAAACGCCTCCGCCATCAATCGCGTCGAGACGCCGTGCCCGCAGCCGACGTCGGCGACGACGGCGCCTTTCTTCAGCTTGTCGACGACGCCCTCGAGCGCCGGCAGCCATTCCTGCACCAGATAGTGCTTGTAGCTGGTGCGGAAGAAGCGGGCGGTGCCGCAGAACAGGCACTCGCTGCGCCTGTTCCAGCCGACGCCTTTGCCGGTCTTGAAGGCGTCGGTAATTTTTGGCTCATCGAGAAAGGTCGCGCCGACCAGGCTTCCGACGGCGCCGAGGAAGACCGGGCTGTCCTCGTCGGCCAGCGCGAGCGCCTGCTCGGGCAGCATCGAGAATTTTCCGGATGCCTTGTCGTACTCGATGTAGCCGGAGGCCGCCTGCGCCGACAGCCACTCCTGGATGTAGCGCTCGGCCGTTCCCGTTGCCTTGGCCAAGGCCGCGGCATTCATCGGCCCGCCCTGCGCGAGGGCCCTGTACAGCCCGAGCTTGTCGCCCAGCAGCATCAACGAGGCATTCATCGCCGCGCCGACATCGCCGATCATCTTTCCCATGAATGAATTGAGGCGCTCTTCGTTGACGTCCATGATGTTCCTCCATCGCAATCGCGTTTGGCCAAAAGTCATCATTCGCAATTTCACGCATGCGTCGTCGTCCAGCCGTGTGGCGACGTGATTGCCTGAAAGGTTCGGTGCAATGACCCGATTGTTACCGGGCCGGTGGGATCCCACAAACGCCGGGCTTCACAAGCCCGCGAGGCGAGCCGCCTACGCCATCACGCGCGTCATGATCAGCCTTTTGTACAGCGCACCATAGCAGGCGGCCGACAGGTCCCAGCTGTAGGACTTGGCCATCGCGCTGGAGCGCATGGCGTTGAGCCGGTCCTTGACGCGGTAGGCGTCGAAGGCGCGCCTGACGCCGCCGAGGAAGGATTCCGCCGACGGCTGCGCGAACAGGAAGCCGGTCTCGCCGTCGGCGATGGTTTCCGCAAGCCCGCCGGTCTGGTGGCCGATCGGCAGCGAACCGAAGCGCTGCGCATACATCTGGCTGAGGCCGCAGGGCTCGAAGCGCGACGGCATCAGGGTGAAATCGCTGCCGGCGAAGATTCGGCGCGCCTGCCCATCGTTGAAGCCGATGATCACGCCGATCGCATCGGGCCGGCGGCGATGCGCGGCCACCAGCGCATCCTCGATGGCCGGCTCGCCGCTGCCGGTGACGACGATCTGTCCGCCGTCCCTGACGATCTCGTCGGCGGCCGACAGCACGAGGTCGACGCCTTTCTGATGCACGAGGCGGGCGACGAGGCCAAAGATCGGCCCGCGCGAGACCGCAAGGCCGAACTGGCGGCGGACATAGTCGGCGTTGGCCTGCTTGCCCTTCCAGTCGCCGGAGCCGAACGGCTGTGCGAGCTGCGCGCAGTGGCGCGGGTCCCAGCTCTCGTCGATGCCGTTCAGGATCCCGGTCAGCTGGTCGGCGTCGGAGCGCACCCGGAGCAGGCCTTCCAGGCCGCAGCCGAGCTCTGCGGTCGTGATCTCCCTGGCATAGGTCGCGCTGACCGTGGTCAGATGCGAGGCGTAGACGAGGCCGCCCTTGAGGAAGGAGAGCTTGTCGTAGAACTCCAGCCCGTCGATGTGGAATGAGCTTTCCGGTGCGCCGATCCGTCGCAGCGAGTCCTTCGGAAACAGGCCCTGATAGGCGAGATTGTGGATGGTCAGGATCGAGGGGATCCGCGCGCCGCGCCAGGCGAGGTAGGCCGGTGTGAGCGCGGCCTGCCAGTCGTTGGCGTGTACGAGGTCCGCTGCCCAATTCTTGTCCAGCATCCCGGCTGCAAGTTCGGCAGCGGCGGAGGCAAAGCGGCCGAAGCGGATGTCGTTGTCGGGCCAGTCGCGGCCGGACTCATCGCCATAGGGATTGCCCGGCCTTTCGTAGAGTTGCGGGCACAGCAGCACGTAGACCGGAAGTCCGTCCCTGGTCGACGCACGCCCGAGCGTGCAGGCCGGCATCTCGGCGAGCGCTCGGCATTGCCCAACGATTTCAATATGCGTGAACTGTTCGACCACATCCCGGTAGCCGGGAAGCATGATCCTGACGTCGCTCCACGGGCGGAGCGCCCGTGGAAGGGCGGCGGAAACGGCGGCGAGCCCGCCCACGCGGACGAAATCGTCCATCTCCGTCGTGACGAATAAGACCTTCAACAAGCGCCCTCGTTCCAGCCCGTGACATGGCTATGCAAGATCGGGTCCAATCTGCCTTTGAGTAAAATGCAAGACGGCCCGCGCTCCCGGTCTGGACGAGACGCTTTCCTGCCAGGGCGGCTCACTTTAGGGTCACGCGACGCCGAACAACCAATGACGAAGGTGGAGGAAGCCTTGCCGACGACCATAGCCGCTGACGATGAGGGGAATTTGACACGGAGCTTCGACGGCCTTCGCGTGCTCGATTTTTCGACCACGATCGCCGGACCTCATTGCACGCGGATGCTCGCCGACATGGGCGCGGAGGTGATCAAGATCGAGCCCGCCGAGGGCGAGACGATGCGGACGCGGCCGCCGGTGCGCAACAATTGCTCGACGGCGTTCGGCCAGCTCAATATAGGCAAGAACAGCCTGGTGCTCGACCTGAAGTCGCCGGCCGGCGTCGAAGCCGTGCGCCGGCTGATCGCCACCGCCGACGTGCTGGTGGAGAATTTCCGTCCCGGCGTGATGCGGCGGCTGAAGCTCGACTATGCCTCTATCCGCGACATCAATCCGAAGCTGATCTTTTGCTCGATCTCCGGCTACGGCCAGACCGGCCCGTCGGCGGAATTGCCGGCCTATGCGCCGGTGATCCATGCCGCCTCGGGCTACGAGATGGCGCATCTCGCCTACCAACCGGGCCGCAACCGGCCGGACTATTGCGGCATCTACCACGCCGATGTGCTGACCGGCGTCTACGCCTTCGGTGCGATCTCGGCGGCGCTCTACCAGCGCGCCGCCAGCGGCAAGGGCCAGCACATCGACGTCTCGATGCTGGAATCGATGCTGAGCCTGACCCTGAACGAGTTGCAATGGTCGCAATTCGAGGTGAAGCAAACCCAGCGCCCGATGTTCGGCCCGATCGAGACCACCGACGGCTACGTGATGGTGGCGATCGCCAGCGAGAAGACGTTCCAGAACCTGATGCAGGTGATCGGTCGTCCCGATTGGGTGTCCGATCCGCGCTTCGCCAAATATTCCGATCGGCGGGAGAACTGGGCGGGCCTGATGGAGGGCGTCGAGGCATGGTCGCGCTCGGTCAGCACGCAGGCCTGCCTTGCCGCGCTCAACGAGTATGGCGTGCCGTCATCGGCCTATCGCACCGTGCGCGAGGCGCTCGCCGATCCGCAAATCGCCCATCGCGGCGCGCTGGCCGAGGTTGCGGACGGCGGCGGCAGCTTCAAGGTGCTCAATCTGCCGTTCCGCATGTCCGGCGCTGCGGTCGGTGCGCGCAAGCGGATGTCGACGCTCGGCGAGCACACGCTGTCCTATCTGAAGGAGATCGGGCTCTCCGAGGATCAGATCGCAGGCTTCGCGGCGCAACCGGCAAAGACGGCGCGTCATTAAGCCTGCGGCTTTTCATCCGCATTACGGTCTTGTCGCGCGCGGCGATTCCGGACAATCTGCCGCCCAACAGACGACGATCCGGAACACCGGACGTCGCCCACCTGGGAGGGAGCATTGATGAAGCTGGTCGGGCGCGCGCACGCCGTTGCGCGCATATTTCTTGTGGCGGGATTCAGTGCCGCGGCATTCGCTGCATCGGCCAATGCGCAGAAGCTGGGCGGCACGCTCAACGTTGGCCAGGAACTCGACATTCCCGGCTTCGACCCGCTCAAGGTCGGCGTCTACGACACCTCAGCCAATACCGCGGCGGCCGCAATCTTCGACACGCTGACCACACTCGACGACAAGGGCGAGGTGAAGCCGAAGCTCGCGCTGTCATGGGAGCATTCGGAAGACTTCAAGACCTGGACCATCAAGCTGCGGCCAGGCGTCAAATTCCATGACGGCACGCCATTCAACGCGCAGGCGGTGAAGGAGAATTTCGACCGCCAGAAGGATCCCGCCAACAAATGCCGTTGCGCCTTCTACATCACGAACATCATCAGCGTGAACCCGGTCGACGACCTGACGGTGGTCTATAATTTCAGCGACCCGGCCGTGAACTTCCCGGCGACGCAGACCATTCAAAGCTCCAACAACGTCATGCCGTCGCCGACCGCATGGAAGACCAAGGGCGACGACTACAACCGCAACCCGGTCGGCACCGGTCCCTACATCCTGAAGTCCTGGACCGCCGGCGACCGCATGGTGCTCGAGAAGAACCCGGACTACTGGAACAAGGGCAAGCCGTATCTCGACCGCATCGTCCTGAAGCCCTTGCCGGATGCACAGTCGCGCTTTGCCTCGCTGCAATCGGGCGAGGCCGACATCATCTGGGACGACGAAGCCGATGCCGACAACATCATCAGGGCGCGTAAGGACACGAGCCTGACCGTGCATACCTATGAAGGCTCGGGGGCTGCAGTCGCTGCCTTCAACACCAAGGTCCCGCCGTTCGACGACGTGCGCGTGCGTCAGGCGCTGGTGATGGCGCTCGACCGCACGAAGATGTCGCAGGCGATTACCAATGGTCTGGCGCGACCGGCCAGCAATCCCTACGGCGACGGGTCCTGGGTGAAGTGCAAGGATGACGGCGCGCTGCCCTACGATGTCGAAAAGGCCAAGGCGTTGATCAGGGATTACGGCAAGCCGGTCGAATTCAAGATGCTGGTCACGGCGACGCCGCGCGGCCGCACCGGCGGCCAGGTGCTGCAGCAATTCTGGAAGCGCATCGGCGCCAACATGGAGATCGAGCAGGTCGATCAGGCAACCATTCCGCCGCGCGCCTTCATGCGCCAGTTCCAGCTCACGCCGTGGCGCATCGTCGATCTCGCCGATCCCGATCCGCAGATGTACGCCAATTTCCACACCGGAAGCCCGGTGGCGCTCGCGAACTACTCCAATCCAGAGCTGGACCGGTTGCTGGAGCATGCGCGGACCACGGCCGACGTCGCCCAGCGCACCGAGGACTATTGCGCGATCAGCCGCCTGATCAACAAGGAAGCAATCTGGTTCTGGACTTTCCAGAACACCTACTACGCAATCTCGAGCGCGAAGGTGAAGGGCGTGCCGAAGATGTTCAACGGGGTGCTCGACGTCTCCGACGCCTGGAAGGAATAGCCTTTCATGCTGTTCTTCGTCGCGCGCAGGCTCCTGTACCTGGTACCGGTGCTGATCGCGGTCTCGGTCCTGACTTTCGTGATCGCCTCGCTGTTGCCCGGCGATCTGGCCTATGTGATCCTCGGCGACCAGGCGACGCCGGAGAACGTCGCGGCCCTGCGTCACGATATGGGGCTCGATCAGCCGATCTGGCTGCGCTACCTCGGCTGGCTGTGGCACATCCTGCAGGGTGATTTCGGACGATCCTTCCGCACCGGGCAGACGGTGCTGCAGGCTGTCAGCGACCGCGTCCCGGTCTCGTTCGAGCTGATGATCCTGGCCGAGCTGATCGGGCTCGCGATCGGCGTGCCGCTGGCGATCGCCTGCGCGGCCAAGGCGGGCAGCGCGTTCGACCGCTTCATGACCGGCTCGGCCTTCGGCATGCTGTCGGTGCCGACCTTCCTGTCCGCGATCCTGCTGATCTATCTGTTTGCGGTCGAGCTGCGCCTGCTGCCGGCGACTGGCTACGTGCCGTTCACCGAGGACCCGGTCGCCAATCTGCGCTTCATGGTGCTGCCGGCGTTGACGCTCGGGCTTGCGGAATGGCCGGGCATCATGCGCGTGCTGCGCTCCGACATGATCGCGGCGCTGCAGGAGGACTACATCGCGCTCGCCAAGGCGAAGGGCCTCAAGCCGTCGCGCATCCTGTTCGTGCACGCACTGAAGCCGTCGTCGCTGACGCTCGTCACCATCACCGGCATCAATATCGGCCGCCTGATCGGTGGCGCCGTCATCGTCGAGTCGATCTTCGCCTTGCCGGGGATCGGCCGCCTCCTGGTCGGCGCGATCTATACCCGCGATCTGATCATCCTGCAGGGCGTGGTGCTGCTGGTTGCCGCGGGCTTCGTGATCATGAATTTCATCGTCGACATGCTCTACGCCCTTCTCGATCCGAGGATCCGCCATGGCCACGCTTGAGCTCAGCCTCGAGGAAGAGGCCGGTGCGACGCCGGCTCGGCGCCGCCGCGGGCTCGGCATGCTGTTCTGGATCGCGATCGGCTGGATGACGCTGGTGTTCACGGTCGCGATCTTTGCCGACCTGCTGCCGCTGCCGAGCCCGACCGACATGGACATGCTGGAGCGGCGGGCGCCGATCTCCGCCGAGCATTGGCTCGGCACCGACGGTCTCGGCCGTGACGAGCTGTCGCGGCTGATCTATGGCGCGCGCATCTCGCTGATCGTCGGTCTCTGCGCACCGATGATCGGTGTCACGATCGGCGGCGCGCTCGGCATGCTCGCGGGCTATTTCCGCGGCCGTTTCGAATCCTTCGTGGTCGGCAGCATGGACGTGCTGCTGGCGTTCCCGCCGCTGATCCTGGCGCTTGCGGTCACCGCCTACCTCGGCCAGTCGATCTTCAATCTGACCTGCATCCTCGGCGTGCTCGGCATTCCAGCCTTCATGCGGGTGGCGCGGGCGGCGACCTTGTCGCTGGCGCGGCGCGAATTCGTCATCGCGGCGCAGGCGCTCGGCGCCACGCATGCGCGCATCCTGCTGCGCGAGCTGCTGCCCAATGTGATGCTGCCGCTGCTCGCCTTCTTCCTGCTCGGCGTCGCCGTCACCATCGTGGTCGAGGGCTCGCTGTCGTTCCTCGGCCTCGGCGTGCCGCCGCCGATCTCGAGCTGGGGCAGCATGATCGGGGAGGGGCGTGAGAGCCTCGAGGTGGCGCCGCGGGTCGCCTTCATTCCGGCGATCGCGATGTTCCTGACCGTGCTCTCGTTCAACCTGATCGGCGATACGATGCGTGCGCTGACCGATCCCAGGCAGGGGGCGCTATGAGCCGGACGCTGCTCTCGGTCGAGAATGCGGTGGTCGACCTGCCGACGCCGCGCGGCAATCTGCGGGCGGTGGATCATGTCGATCTCGCCGTCGGCGCCGGCAGGACGCTCGGCATCGTCGGCGAGTCCGGGTGCGGCAAGACCATGCTGTCGCGCGCGATCCTTCAGCTGCTGCCCAAGAAGGCGAAACTGTCCGGCCGCGTGATGTTCGACGGGCAGGATCTGACGAAACTGCCGGCGGAGAAATTGCGCAAGCTGCGCGGTCGCTCGCTCGCGGTCGTGTTCCAGGACCCGATGACCTCGCTCAATCCGGTGCTGACCATCGGCACCCAGCTGATCGAGACCATTGTGGAACATCTCGAGCTCGATCTCGCCGAGGCCCGGCAGCGCAGCATCGAACTGTTGGCGGCGGTCGGCATTCCCGCGCCCGAGCAGCGCCTCGCGCAATATCCGCACCAGCTCTCCGGTGGCATGCGCCAGCGCGTCGCGATTGCGGTGGCACTGTCCTGCGAGCCACAGCTCCTGATCGCGGACGAGCCGACCACCGCGCTCGACGTCACGATCCAGGCGCAGATCCTCGATCTCCTGGCGCGCGAGCAGCAGCGCCGTCACATGGCGATGATCATCATCACGCATGACCTCGGCGTGGTCGCCGGCCGCACCGACGAGGTCGCGGTGATGTATGCCGGACGCGTCGTCGAACGCGCGCCGACGCCTGCCTTGTTCAAGCAGATGCGGATGCCCTACACCGAGGCGCTGCTCGCCGCGCTGCCGAAGCTCGACGTCGCGCCGCATACGCCGCTGCCGGCGATTTCGGGGCGGCCGCCCGATCCGACCCGGCCGCTCAAGGGCTGCTCGTTCTCGCCGCGCTGCCGCTATTCCGCGGAGCGCTGCGGCGCGGAGAAGCCGCAGCTCAGCCGGGCCGAAACGCCGGAGCATCTCTACGCCTGCTTCCATCCGATCACCGCGGGGGTCCGCGCATGATGCTGCAGGCAGCACCCGATCCGCTGATGAAGGTGGAAAACCTCGTCGTCGAATATTCGGTGGGAGGCAAGACCATCCATGCCGTCTCCGATGTCAGTCTCGAGATCGCGCGCGGCGAGACGCTGGGGCTGGTCGGCGAATCCGGCTGCGGCAAGTCCACCCTTGGCCGCGCGGTGCTGCAATTGCGCCAGGCCGTCTCCGGCAAGGTGCTGTTCGATGGGCACGATCTCACCACACTGAAGGGCGAGCCACTGCGCAAGATGCGCCGGCGCGTGCAGCTGATCTTCCAGGACCCGATTGCCTCGCTCAATCCGCGGCGGCGGATCGGCGACATCGTCGCCGAGCCGCTGGTGATCGCGGGCGTCAAGGATCCCGAGGAACGCCGGCGGCGCGTCAGTGACGTGCTGTCGGCGGTCGGCCTCGATCCGGCGCTGGTGAGCGGACGCCTGCCGCATGAATTCTCCGGCGGACAATGCCAGCGCATCTGCATCGCCCGCTCGCTGGTGCTCAATCCGGAATTCGTGATCTGCGACGAGCCGGTGTCCGCGCTCGATGTCTCGATCCGCGCCCAGATCCTCAATCTGCTGGAGGAGATGAAGGCGCGCTACGACCTGACCCTGCTGTTCATCGCCCACGACCTCGCCGTGGTGAAGGCAGTCTCAGATCGCGTCGCGGTGATGTATCTCGGCCGGCTCTGCGAGGTCGGCCCGTCGGAGCAGTTGTTTGCACGGCCGGCGCATCCCTATACCGCGCTGCTGATCGAGGCGATCCCGGTGCCGGATCCGGATGTCCGCCCGACCCAGAGCGTGCCGGTCGGCGAGCCGCCGTCGCCGATCGCGCCGCCCTCCGGCTGCCGCTTCCGCACCCGTTGCCCGCGGGCCGACGCGCGCTGCGCCAGCGAAGTGCCGGAACTGCGCGTGGTTGCGCCCGGCCAGTTCGCGGCTTGCCATCATCCCCTGATCTAAATATCCGGAGGCCGACACCGCGTTTGTCCCGGACGGGCAGGCGTGGCAAGGTCCGCCGCAAGAACAAGCTACGGGAGAACAGCGATGAAGAGTTTCCAGGTCGTCGATTTCAACGCCCCCTTGAAGGAGGTCGATCAGCCGACGCCACAGCCGTCGGGCACGCAGGTGCTGATCAAGGTCAAGGCCGCCGGCGTCTGCCACAGCGACCTGCATATCTGGGAGGGCGGCTATGATCTCGGCCACGGCCGCAAGCCGCTGTCCCTGAAGGATCGCGGCGTCTCGCTGCCGCGCACGATGGGCCATGAGACGGTCGGCGAGATCGTGGCCTTCGGGCCCGACGTCAGGGACGCCGACAAGGGCGGCCTCAAGGTCGGCGATATCGCTCTGGCCTATCCCTGGCTCGGCTGCGGCAAATGCCCGACCTGCCTCGGCGGCGACGAGAACATGTGCGCGATCAAGCCGAATGCGCTCGGTGTCTATTGCGACGGCGGCTACGCCGACCACATGACGGTGCCGCATCCGAAGTATCTGCTCAACCTCAAGGGGCTCGATCCCGTCACGGCCGCGCCCTATGCCTGCTCCGGTGTCACGACCTACAGCGCGCTGAAGAAGGTCGAGAAGGATCTCGACACACCGATCGTGATCTTCGGCGCCGGCGGTCTCGGGCTGATGGCGCTCTCACTGTTGAAGGCGATGGGCGGCAAGGGTGCGATCGTGGTCGATATCGACGCCAGGAAGCGTGAGGCGGCCGAAGCCGCCGGCGCGCTCGCGACCGTCGACGGCAAGGCGCCCGACGCGCTGGAACAGCTTGTCAAGAAGGCCGGCCAGCCGATCCGTGCCGCGATCGATCTGGTCGGCAACGCCCAGACCTCGCAGCTCGGCTTCGACTGCCTGACCAAGGGCGGCAAGCTCGTGATCGTCGGCCTGTTCGGCGGCGGCGCGCCCTGGGCGCTGCCGCTGATCCCGATCAAGGCGGTCACCATCCAGGGCAGCTATGTCGGCAATCTGCGCGAGGACCCAGGAGCTGCTCGACCTCGTGCGGACCAAGAAGATTCCGGCGATCCCGGTCACGCCGATGCCGCTGGCAAAGGCGAACGAGGCGCTGACCAACCTGCAGAAGGGCCAGCTGGTCGGCCGCGCGGTGCTGACGCCGTAGTCTCCCTTCCGTCATTCCGGGGCACGCGAAGCGTGAACCCGGAATCTCGAGATTCCGGGTTCGATGCTCCGCATCGCCCCGGAATGACTGTTGTGCTCCGGAGAATCTCATGTCGGCCAACAACGCACTCCACATCGCCGTCCTCGGTGGCGATGGCATCGGCCCCGAGGTGATGGCGCCGGCGCTCGACGTGCTGCGCAAGATCGAGGCGTCGGCCGGTCTCAAATTTCGCTTCACCGAGGCGCCGGCCGGCGCGGGCCATTACAAGGAAACCGGCAAGTCGATGCCGGAGAGCACGATCCGGCTGTGCGAGGAGGCCGACGCGATCCTGCTCGGAGCCTGCGGCCTGCCGTCGGTGCGCTACCCCGACAACACCGAGATCGCGCCGCAGATCGAGTTGCGCATGATCTTCGATCTCTACGCCGGCGTGCGGCCCGCGCGGTTGATCCCCGGCGTATCGAGCACGATCGTCGGCGCCGACCAGCGGGGTATCGACCTCGTCGTGATCAGGGAATCGACCGAGGGCCTGTTCGCCTCGATGGGCAAGGGCGTCGTCACCGACAGCGAGGCGCGCGAGACGATGGTGATCACGCGCCACACCTCCGAGCGGCTGTTCGAGTTCTCGTTCCGGCTCGCCGAACGCCGCAAGGCGCGCGGCAAGGTCAATGGCGGGCTGACCTGCGTCGACAAGGCGAACGTGTTCAAGGCGTTCGCATTCTTCCGGAACATCTTCGACGAGACTGCGAGGCGTCATCCCGACGTCAGGGCTGACCACCTCTACATCGATGCGGCCGCGGCTGCGCTGGTGAAGCGTCCGTGGGACTTCGACGTCATGGTGACCGAGAACATGTTCGGCGACATCCTGTCCGATCTCACCGCCGGTCTGATCGGCGGCATGGGCATGGCGCCGTCAGCCGACATCGGCGACCGCTACGCGGTGTTTCAGCCGTGTCATGGCACGGCGCCCGACATCATGGGGCAGGGCAAGGCCAATCCGACCGCGATGATCCTGTCGGCCGCGATGATGCTGGACTGGCTCGCCGACAAGCATGGACTCGAAAGCGCCGCCGAAGCCGGCGAACGGATCGAGCGCGCGGTCGACAAGGTCTACGCCGACGGCATCAAGCCGTTTGAGTTCGGCGGCAGCAACGGCACGACCGATGTCGCGAAGGCGGTATTGGCAGCGCTCTAGCGCGGAAGGGTGAGGGGGCCGAAGCCCCCTCGCTGATGATTAGCGATGGTGTCCGCCGTGATGGCCACCATGATGTCCGCCGTGATGAGGGCGGTGCCCGTAATGATGCGGGCGATGGTGGAATTGCGGACGATGATGCCATCCGTGATGGCGCGGTCCGTAGTAGCCGTATGCGCCCGGTCGCCAATAGCAGCGGCCCCAGCGATCGCAGACCTGGCGCACCTTGTCGACATTGGACGTTTCGCCCGCGATGTGACCGGCTTGCGGAAGCCCGTTGGGCATCGCGGATGCCGCGCCGGACATCAACGCTGCGCTTCCAAGCGCGGCGAGTCCAATAACGGCAAGCTTGATATTCATCGAGATCTCCTTGGTTGAAGCCTGAGAACGTCCATGCGGGCCACTTCGTTGCTGCGACAAAAAAGACAAGCTCGTGCACTTGGTTCTGGCGGCGCCGGTTCAACTGAGGAAATGCGGGAGTTATGAGGTCGCCTGATGTGCGGGCGACAATTGGCCGCGCGACAGAATAGCGACGCATTGCGCGCGCATGCGCTGCGCGAGATCGGCAGTCGAAGCGCGAGCTGAAAAGAGCGGCGCGCATGCGCGGCTACCTGCGCGAAGATCATGCTCACGTGGAGCGGCGGGATCATGACGCGATGCTCGTCGCCGCTTCATGACCGCGCATCCGGCGGGGACTGAAGCTATCCGCCTGGATCACAAAATCTTGAAAGACAGCCGCGCCTCAAGAAAAAGCGCTACCATCGGCGATGGCAGCGCTTCGACGTCTTCCTGGCCCGACCGGCGTGTGCAGCCGCAGCGGCCGGTGACCGGCCGTTGCGGTGTGGTGGGATCGCGTTCGCGGCGACGCGACCCGATCCGCGCTCAGTCTTCGTTGGCGGCGATCGATTCCATCAGCGACACCAGCTGACGTTGCACCGTCTGATCCTTGATCTTGCTGTAGGCGCGCAGCAACCGGAGGCTGAACGCGCTGTCGAGGAACAGCAGGCTCTCGACTTCGCGGGCCTTATTGTCGCCGTCGTAGAAGAAGGTGACCGGCACATCCAGCGCGGTCGCGATCTGTTGAAGGCGGGCAGCGCCGACACGGTTGACGCCCTTCTCGTACTTTTGAACCTGCTGGAAGCTGACGCCAAGCTTGTCGCCGAGTTCGGCCTGCGAGATCTTTTGCTCGACACGGCGCAGGCGAATCCGCTTGCCCAACTCAATGTCCGGCTTGCCGGCACTGCGCTGCTTCATCTTCTTTGCTGCTGATCTGTTCATTCTTGTGACCCGTCCTTCAAATCGAGAATCCCTGGCCCGGCTGGGTCAGGGACACGTTCATGATGTACCGCGTTAAGCTCGAGTGGATCGCCAGTTCGTCTGAACTACGAAATCCAGGAAGATCGCGGGATGGTATCCAAACGCAAACGCGCAAGGAAACACCCTAGTACCGACTCGGTCGACTACCTGAAGTCGACCGCGCCAAGGTGTCTGTCGACACCCCGCCCTCTACATTTGGCAAAATATTGACCAAACCACAACTAGCGCGAGTTTGATCGACACAGATTTTGCGCACATGCATAATAGGCGTCAATGCACAGCGCCCGTAGTTCTACGGGCCACTATATTGTACGGGCGTCGTTGCACGGATGCAACCCCAGCTAGTGCAGCCTGAGGTCGAGAAGGGGCCGGCGGGTGCTTGACTGAATCATCCGATTTGCAAGAGTTTGACGTAAGTCCAAGTCAGGCTTTCGGAATGTTGCTGGACAATTGCCCAAAAGTTCTCAATCATCTGGAACAAATGTGTGCCTACGACAAGCCGGCGAACTCTGGCGGGAGGGGCCAATGAAGCGAAAGAGGGGAACGCCTCGACTCTACCTCGCGGCTTCGGGAGTTGAAGATATGCCGGTCGCAAACACGGAAGAACGGTTGCTGGCGCTGCTTGCAACGCTGGAGGAATGTCAGGCGTTCCTGACCGACCGGGCGAACACGGAGACGGCACGGCTGTTGTCTCTCGCCATCCTCGAGCTTCGGATGGAGCTCCACAAGGTGACGGATTCCGAGCTGAAGGCCCTCTGTGACATGATCGCTTCGGATGAGCCCGTGCTGGAACAATCGACGGCCCGGCAACTGCCGCCGTATTTGAGGCTGATCAAGTAAGTCAGCGCCCCGCGCCACGCGCGGGACGCCGCTCGGCTTGGGACGCGCGGCTCAGCCCGCGGTCACGTCAACCGCCTCGGCGCCTTCGAGCACGCGACGGGCCTTGTCGCGGTCGAGGTCGCCTTCCCATGCCGCGACCACGACGGTGGCGACGCAGTTGCCGATCAAATTGCCGACTGCGCGCGCCATGCCGATGAACCAGTCGACCGAGAGCACCAGCACGAGGCCAATCGCCGGGATGCTCGGCACGGCGTTGAGCGTCGCCGCCAGGATGACGATCGCCGAGCCGGGCACGCCGTGCGCACCTTTCGAGGTGATCAGCGACACGCCGAGCACCAGCATCAGGTCGCCGAACGACAGCGGCGTGTTGGTCGCCTGCGCGATGAACACGACCGCGAGCGTCAGGTAGATCGAGAAGGCATCGAGGTTGAAGGAATAGCCGGTCGGGATCACGAGGCCGACCACCGAATCCTTGACGCCGAAACGCTCCAGCTTGCGCATCACCTGCGGCAGCACCGCGTCGGACGATGCCGTGGCGACCACGATCATCAGCTCCTCGCGCAGGTAGCCGAGGAATTTGAGGATGTTGATGCCGGCGAGTGCCATCACGGCGCCGAGCACGCCGAGCACGAAGATCGCGACCGACACGTAGAACAGCGCGACCAGCGAGAGCAGCTGCTTCAGCGAGCCGACGCCGTATTTGCCGACCGTATAGGCGACGGCGCCGAGCACGCCGATCGGCGCGAAGCGCACGATCAGGCCCATGGCGCGGAACAGCACGGTCGAGACCGCGTCGATGAAGGAGGAGATTTTCTCGCCCTTCTCGCCGCCGACCAGCGCCAGGCTGACGCCGAAGATGATGGCGAAGAACAAAACCTGCAGCACGTCGTTGCGCGACAGCGCGTCGAACGAGGTGGTCGGAATGATGTTGAGCAGGAAGCTGCCGATGCCTTCGCCCTTCAGCTTCTGCGCGTTGTTGGCATAGTTGCCGAGCGCCTTGGCATCCAGCGTCGAGGTGTCGATGTTCATGCCGTGGCCGGGGCCGAACAGATAGGCGAGCAGCAGGCCGACCACGAGCGCAACCGTCGTCATCGCCTCGAAATAGACCAGCGCCTTGACGCCGACCCGGCCGACCTTCTTGAGGTCGCCGGCACCCGCAATGCCGTGCACGACGACGCAGAACACGATCGGCGCCACGATCATCGAGATCAGCTTCAGGAAGGCATCGCTGAAGATCTTCAACCCGATCGCGAAATCGGGCGCGGCCATGCCGATGACGATGCCGAGCAGCAGCGCGACGAGCACCTGCACGAACAGTGATGTGTAAAGCGGCTTGCGCGCAACTGTCGCTTCCGCTGCGATGGTCGACATGACTTCCCCCTGTTTCTGGCCGGCCGAACCCGCCAATCATAGCAACTTGCGTGCCAAGATGTCGCAGGATCGGCCACTCCTGTCGGGTCAGCCGTCGATTTCGAGAGTGCTGGTCACGGTGTAGACGACGCCGTGGGGCAGGAAATCCACGGTGGCCTCGCCACCTAGCTGGTCGCGGGCGCTGCGCTCGATCAGCCGGGAGCCGAAGCCACGCTGGACCGGCGCGGTGACCTGTGGGCCGCCGGTTTCGGTCCAGATCATGCGCAGCTTCGGTCCGGGGCTCTCGTTGAGGATTTCCCAGTCCAGCGTCACCGTGCCGGTGTCGTTGGACAGTGCGCCATATTTGGCGGCGTTGGTCGCCATCTCATGGAGGATCATTGACAGCACCAAGGCAAGCCGGGGCGACAGCGGCACGCGGGGGCCGAACATCCTGACCCGCTCGGACGTGTTCAAGAGGTAGGGCCGCAGCACGCGGCTGACGACGTCCTGGAAGTCGGAGCCCTGCCATTTGTCGGTGGAGAGCAGATTGTGCGCCTCCGCCAGCGCGCCGAGCCGCCCCTCGAACTTGTCGCGCTCGGTGCGGCTTGCGCTGCGGAAGGTCTGCGTGGCGATCGATTGCAGGATCGCCAGCGTGTTCTTGACGCGGTGGTTGAGCTCTTCGATCAGCAGGTCGTGCAGCATCTCGCCGCGCGCGATCGTGGTTGCCATCCGCACCGCAAAGCCGAGCCCGACCAGCAGCAGGATGCCGCCGATCACGCTGGTGATCGCCAGCGAGCGCCACAGCGGCGCCACCAGCGAGTTCTCGGCGATCCCCGCGGCGACGGTCCAGCCGGTGACGCGCGACCTGGTGAAACCGGTGATCAGCGCCACGCCCTCCAGCGACACGGTCGGCAGCGTCGCCTCGCCGCGGCGGAACATCTCGGCAAACAGCGATGGCGAGGCGCGCTGGCCGATGGTCGCCTGCGGATTTGGCACCCGCGCGAGGTTGACGCCGTCGCTGTCGAAGATCGAGATGGTCCAGTCCTGGTTGAGGCGCTGCTTCTCGATGATGGCCTGGAACACCTCGATCGGCGGGCTGAAGGAGATGTCGTAGAGCACCTCACCGTCGCGCATCACCGGTACCTCGACGGTGATGATCAGCCGCTGCTTCACCGCGCCGAAGAACAGGTTGGAGTATTGCGGCTGCCGCGTCGCGAACACCTTCTCGAGGATCTCGAGATTGTTGCGCGGCGGCAGGCTCGCGGTGTCCGGCGTCAGCGAGGAGAACACCTGGCGTCCGGCGCGGTCTGCCACCAGCACCACGCCTTCCTTGCCGTACTGGTCGATGAAACCGACCGCGACGCGGCGGAAGTTGTCGAAGTCGCTGTTGCGCAGCGAGTTGGTCAGGGCCAGCACCTGCAGCCCGCCGGTCATGCGCTGCATTTCCGCATCGAGCAGCAGACGGATGCTGCGCGCCGTCTCCAGCACGCGCTGCGTGGCCGCCTGACGATCCCGCTGATAATTGTGGAAGACGATCCCGACCGCGAAGATGATCAGCGGCAACATCGTTCCCGCGACCAGAAGCGCGAGACGGACTGGCAATGTCAGTTTCGGCACGAAGTCCCCGGGTCGGTGCCCATTCGCTGCGAGCTTAGGGGAGGCGGGAAAAATTCGCCAAAGGAAATAGTTTTATATCAGAAAGGTTCCGCGGCGCCCAAAGCAAGATCCGGAAAAGTGTGAAGCGGTTTTCCGAAAGGATCATGCTCGAACGAGGAGTGTGCGCCGCGCAATGACGTCGTGTCAGAGATTGCTCTCGGTGATCGCGGCGTAGACCATGGTGCGCAGCTCGCGCCGCAGCGGATAGGCGCTCGACGGCAGCACCTGGGTCATGAAGATCGTGATCAGCTCCTCGGCCGGGTCGATGAAGAACGACGTCGTCGCGGCGCCGCCCCAGTTGAATTCGCCTGGACTGCCGGCGATCAGCGTCTGCGACGGGTGCATGGTGACGGCGAAGCCGAGGCCGAAGCCGATGCCGTTATAGGCGGCTTCGGCGAACATCGAGCGCGACATCGCCGGCAGGTCGACGCCGCCGGGCAGATGGTTCGAGGTCATCAGCTTCAGCGTCTTCGGGCCGAGCAGCCTGACGCCGCCGAGCTCGCCGCCATTGAGCAGCGTCCGGCAGAAGGTCAGGTAGTCGGCCGCGGTCGAGCACAGTCCGCCGCCGCCCGAGATCAGCGAAGGCGGCGCCAGGAACGAGCTGGTGGTCGGATCGTCCTGCAGCGTCAGTGTGCCCTTGCGCTCGGCGGCGAGCGGGTTGAAGCCGCCCTGCGGATCGGCGGAATAGCAGGCGGCAAACCGATGCGCCTTGTCGGCCGGCACGAAGAAATCCGTGTCGTTCATGCCGAGCGGCTTGAAGATGCGCTCCTTCAGGAATTGCTCGAACGGCTGGCCGGAGATCTTGCCGACGAGATAACCGAGCACGTCGGTCGAGACCGAGTAGTTCCAGGCTTCGCCCGGCGAGAACTCCAGCGGGATCTTCGCCAGGTCCTCGATCATGCCGTCGAGCGTGCCGGCCTTGATGACCTCGCCGATCTTCTTCTCGCGATAGGCCGCGTCGACATTCGAGCGCTGCTGGAAGCCGTAAGTGAGGCCCGAGGTGTGGCGCAAGAGGTCGACGATCTGCATCGGCCGCGTCGGTGGGCGGGTCAGGAAGGCGGGCGCGGTGCCGGCGACGAATACGCCGAGGTTCTTCCATTCCGGAATATATTTCGCGACCGGCTCGTCGAGCGCGACCTTGCCTTCCTCGACCAGCATCATGAAGGCGACTGATGTGATCGGCTTGGTCATCGAATAGATGCGGAAGATGGTGTCGTCCTTGACCGGCGCCTTGCGCTCGAGATCGGCAAAGCCCTGGACCGTGGAATGCACGATCTTGCCGCGGCGATAGATCAGGACCTGCGTGCCGGGAAAACGGCCGGCATCGATGTAGCGGCTCTTCAGATGCGCTTCGAGGCGGTTGAGGGCAGTGGTCGACATTCCCGCGGATTCGGGCGAGGCAGGCGTGGGGGCTAGCATCAGGCGTTTCTCCGGCTTGCAAGGCAGCCTTGATAGCCGAAAAGTGTCTGCTGCACCAATCCGCTGCCGCTTACCGGCATTGAGCTGGTGGTGTACCGTCGCCCCTGCAATCGCGCCCCCGAAGGGGCCCAAAGTATCTGCCAAGGTATCCGTCAAGGGAAACGCCGAGATGACCCAGTTCAACGAAACCGAGCTCACCGCCGCCGTCATCCGCAGCTTCGACCAGACACCCGATCCACGGGCCAAGTTCCTGCTGCAGGAATTGGTGAAGTCGCTGCACGATTATGTGCGCAGGACCGATCTCACCTTCGAGGAATGGGACCAGGCGATCGGCTTCCTGACCCGCACCGGGCAGAAGTGCACCGACATTCGCCAGGAGTTCATCCTGTTGTCCGACGTGCTCGGCGTGTCGATGCTCGTCGATGCGGTCAACCATCGCGATCGCGATGGCGCGACCGAGACCACCGTGCTCGGCCCGTTCTATGTCGGCGAGCACAAGGTGACGCCGCACGGCACCGACATCTCGGCAAGCCTGCCGGGCGAGCGCATGTTCGTGCAGAGCCGCGTCACCGACCTCGGCGGCAAGCCGCTGGCCAATGTGCCGGTCGATATCTGGCACGCGGACGATGACGGATTCTATGACTCGCAGAAGCCGAGCTATGCCACCGAAGGTCCGTCGTCGCGGGCGCGCTTCATCACCGATGCCGACGGCCGCTTCTTCTTCCGCACTATCGTGCCGTGCAGCTATCCGATCCCGACCGACGGCCCGGTGGGGCAGATGATCACGCAGACCAACCGTCACCCGATGCGGCCGGCGCATGTGCACTTCCTGGTCAACGCCAAGGGCTACGAGCCGCTGATCACGCATGTCTTCGTCGAGGGCGACAAGTACATCGATTCCGACGTCGTGTTCGGCGTGAAGGATGAATTGATCGCCAAGGTCGAGCGCCGCACCGATCCTGTCATGCCCGATGGCCAGCGTTCGGATGGGCCGTGGAGCCTGATGACCTACGAATTCCATGTGAAGCCCGGCGGCGGAATGGCGCCCGCGCCGCTCGGCGCCAAGGTCACCGAAGACGCCTGATCGGTTTCCGAACGCTTCTGCCCAATTCTTGTGCGCCGCACAAGGATTGGGCGAATCGCAAGCTTTGGCAGCGCGCGGAAAATTCGCGCGGGCTGCGACATGTTGCGCAAGGCTTTGCGTCAAAATCGATTTTTGCACTGCGGTAGATTGGCACAAGGCTTGAATCATCATTAGCCGACGCCATTGAAGCCGTCCCTCGAGGCTACCCCATCGGATTTCTGACGCCGCCAGACTGGGGCCTTCCCGGTGCACGCCCCTTTTGCGCCCTGCGCGCGTCGCCATCCGGAGGACGGCGCTCGACGCACTGACGCAACACCGCAACGCAACGACGCAAAGGACGACCGATGACCAAGCCCACCGACAAGCCGCCAAGCCGCGGCCTCAGCCGCCGTCAGCTCCTGAAGGCAACCAGCGGCGCCGCCGCGCTGCTCGCCGCGGCCAAGCTCAACTTTCCCGCAGGCGCGTTCGCGCAGGGCGCCGGTCCCGAGGTGAAGGGCGCCAAGACTCGGCTTCATTGCGCTGACCGATGCCTCGCCGCTGTTCGTCGCCAAGGAGAAGGGCATCTTCGCCAAATACGGCATGCCCGATGTCGAGGTGCAGAAGCAGGCCTCGTGGGGCACCACGCGCGACAACCTCGTGCTCGGCTCCGAGGGCAACGGTATCGACGGCGCGCATATCCTGACCCCGATGCCGTATCTGATCTCGGCCGGCAAGGTAACGCAGAACAATCAGCCGACGCCGATGTACATCATGGCGCGGCTCAATTTGAACGGCCAGTGCATCTCGGTCGCCAAGGAATATGCCGATCTCAAGGTCGGCATCGACACCGCGCCGTTCAAGGCGGCGCTGGAGAAGAAGAAGGCCTCCGGCAAGGCGGTGAAGGCCGCGATGACTTTCCCGGGCGGCACGCATGATCTGTGGATCCGCTACTGGCTCGCCGCTGGCGGCATCGATCCCGACAAGGACATCGAGACCATCGTGGTGCCGCCGCCGCAGATGGTGGCCAACATGAAGGTCGGCACGATGGACTGCTTCTGCGTCTGCGAGCCGTGGAATCTGCAACTGATACATCAGGAGATCGGCTATACCGCGATCACGACCGGCGAGCTCTGGGACAAGCATCCGGAGAAATCGTTCGGCCTGCGCGCCGCCTGGGTCGACAAGAACCCGAAGGCCGCGAAGGCGCTGCTGATGGCTGTCATGGAAGCCCAGCAGTGGTGCGAGAAGGCGGAGAACCGCGCGGAGACCGCGGCGATCTGCGCCAAGCGGCAGTGGATCAACTGCCCGGTCGAGGACATCACCGACCGCATGAAGGGCAAGTTCGACTACGGCACCGGCCGCGTGATCGAGAATTCGCCGCAGCAGATGCGGTTCTGGAGCGACAACGCCTCCTATCCCTATCAGAGCCACGACCTCTGGTTCCTCACGGAAGACATCCGTTGGGGCAAGTACGAGGCAGGCTTCGACACCAAGGCGCTGATCGCCAAGGTGAACCGCGAGGATCTCTGGAAAGAGGCCGCCAAGGAGCTTGGCGTGTCCGACATTCCGGCCTCGACCTCGCGCGGCAAGGAGACCTTCTTCGACGGCAAGGTGTTCGATCCCGCCGATCCCGCGGCCTATCTGAAGTCGTTGTCCATCAAGCGTGTTGACGTCTGATTTGAGCGAGCCGCGCGAGCAGTGCGGCTCTCCTTTTTTTGACCATGGAGATTTTCGTTCAATGTCGATGCCTGCCATGAAGACCGAAGTGTCGGCGGTCGCGATCCCGACGGCCGCTGCCGCCGCGCCGGTCGTGACCATGACGCCGAAGCGCGCGCCGCGCGCCGAGATCTACGCCAGGATGGCGAAGGAGACCGCGGCGCGTGTGGTGCCGCCGCTGATCGTGGTCGCGCTGCTGCTGGTGGTGTGGGAGCTGATCTGCCGGCGCGCCGGCTCCAGCCTGCCGCCGCCGTCGAAAGTGTTCAAAGATACCAAGGAGCTGATCCTCGATCCGTTCTTCGACAATGGCGGCATCGACAAGGGCCTGTTCTGGCATCTCTCCGCCAGCCTGCAGCGCGTCGCCTACGGCTATTCGCTGGCGGCGATTGCGGGCATCGCGCTCGGCACGCTGGTCGGACAGTCGGTCTGGGCGATGCGCGGGCTCGATCCGCTGTTCCAGGTGCTGCGTACCATCCCGCCGCTCGCTTGGCTGCCGCTGTCGCTGGCCGCATTCCGCGATGGCCAGCCCTCGGCGATCTTCGTGATCTTCATCACCTCGGTGTGGCCGATCATCATCAACACCGCGGTCGGCATCCGCAACATCCCGCAGGACTACCGCAACGTCGCGGCGGTCGTGCAGCTCAATCCGCTGGAGTTCTTCACCAAGATCATGATCCCGGCGGCCGCGCCCTACATGTTCACCGGCCTGCGCATCGGCATCGGCCTGTCCTGGCTCGCGATCGTCGCCGCGGAAATGCTGATCGGCGGCGTCGGCATCGGCTTCTTCATCTGGGATGCGTGGAATTCCTCGCATATCAGCGAAATCATCCTGGCGCTGTTCTATGTCGGCATCATCGGCTTCGTGCTCGACCGGCTCATTGCGGGCCTCGGCAAAGTGGTGACCCGCGGCACGGCGGCGAACTGAGGAGGAAGTCATGCAGGCCTATCTGAAGCTCGATCACATCGACAAGACCTTCACCCGCGGCAACGCCACCACGGAGGTGCTGAAGGACATCAACCTGACGATCGAGAAGGGCGAATACGTCTCGATCATCGGTCACTCCGGCTGCGGCAAGTCGACCCTGCTCAACATCGTCGCCGGCCTCACCGGCGCCACCAATGGCGGCGTGCTGCTGGAGAACCGCGAGGTCAATTCGCCGGGGCCGGATCGGGCCGTGGTGTTCCAGAACCACAGCCTGCTGCCGTGGCTCACCGTCTACGAGAACGTCAAGCTCGGCGTCGACAAGGTGTTTGCAAGGACCAAGAGCAAGGCCGAGCGCGACGCCTGGGTTATGCACAATCTCAGCCTGGTGCAAATGGCGCATGCCAAGGATAAGCGGCCGAGCGAGATCTCGGGCGGCATGAAGCAGCGCGTCGGCATCGCGCGTGCGCTCGCGATGGAGCCGAAGGTGCTGCTGCTGGACGAGCCGTTCGGCGCGCTCGACGCGCTGACCCGCGCGCATCTGCAGGATTCGGTGATGGCGCTGCACCAGAAGCTCGGCAACACCATCCTGATGATCACCCACGACGTCGACGAGGCGGTGCTGCTGTCGGACCGCATCGTGATGATGACCAACGGTCCGAGCGCGCGGATCGGCGAGGTGCTCGAGGTGCCGTTGGCGCGGCCGCGCAAGCGGCTCGAGCTCGCGACCAACCAGGGCTACTTGAAGTGCCGGCAGCGCGTGCTCGAATTCCTCTATGAGCGCCACAGCTTCGTCGAGGCGGCGTGATGATCACGTCGACGGCAAGCGTTTCCGCTTTGAACCGAAGCGCCGGCTTCGGTTACCAATGCTCGCGTTTTGAAAAATCGTTGCAGCACTCATTTCATGACCGAGGAGAATTGAGATGAATCCGGCTCAAATCAAGCTGGTTCAGGACAGCTTTGGCAAGGTCGCGCCGATCTCGGAGCAGGCCGCGGTCATTTTCTACGACCGCTTGTTCGAAGTCGCGCCCGCCGTGAAGGCGATGTTTCCGGTCGACATGAAGGAGCAGCGCAAGAAATTGATGACGACGCTTGCCGTCGTCGTGAATGGGCTGAGCAATCTCGACACGATCCTGCCGGCCGCGAGTGCGCTGGCCAAGCGGCATGTCAGCTACGGCGCCAAGCCCGAGCATTATCCGGTGGTCGGCGGCGCGTTGTTGTGGACGCTGGAGAAGGGGCTCGGCGAAGCCTGGACGCCTGACGTCGCCGCCGCGTGGACCGCGGCGTACGGCACGCTGTCCGGCTACATGATCTCGGAAGCCTATGGCCCGGCGCAGCCGGCCGAATAGGAAAACGTCGTAAGCACAGGACGGCTGTCCAACCGTCATTGCGAGGAACGAAGTGACGAAGCAATCCATTTTGCCACGCATGGAGGTATGGATTGCTTCGTTTCGCTCGCAATGACGTGGTGGGCTTTGGGGTATTCGACGGCGCCAGCAATCTTCTTTATGGTTCGCCCCGTTCCGCCAACGGGTGAACCAACAATGATGTTCCTGGAAACGCCGCCGAAACTGATCGCGACTGAAATCTTCTCCGTCGTGCCGGCGGAATTCCGCCGCAGGGTGGCGAGCGAATGGGCCGACGCCAACCGCCCGGGCGCGGTGACTGACTGCTTCATCGAGGGACCGTCGTTCGATGCCGACGGCAATCTCTACATCGTCGACATTCCGTTTGGCCGCATCTTCAGGATCGCGCCGGACAAGTCGTGGTCGCAGGTTGCCGAGTATGACGGCTGGCCGAACGGGCTGAAGATCGATGCGATGGGCCGCATCCTGATCGCCGATTATCGGCACGGCTTGATGGAGCTCGACGCCAGGTCCGGCGAGGTCACGCCGCTGCTGCGCTCGCGCAACTCGGAATCGTTCCGCGGCTGCAACGACCTGCACATCGCCTCGAACGGCGACATCTATTTCACCGATCAGGGCCAGACCGGGTTGCACGATCCGACCGGCCGCGTCTATCGGCTGCGGGTGAACGGAGCGCTCGACTGCCTGATCGACACCGGCATCAGCCCGAACGGCCTGGTGCTCGATCCGCACGAGGCGGTGCTGTTCGTCGCGATGACGCGCGACAATGCGGTCTGGCGCGCGCCGTTCATGAAGGACGGCAGCGTCTCCAAGGTCGGCCGCTTCTGCTCGCTATTCGGCCCGAGCGGACCCGACGGCATGACGATGGACGTCGCCGGTCGGCTGTTCGTCGCGCACGCCTCGCTCGGCCATGTCTTCGTGTTTGCGCCGAACGGCGAGTGCATCGCGCGGATCAAGTCCTGCGCCGGGCCGAGCTGCACCAATGTCGCCATCGGCGGCGCCGACCGCGACCGCCTCTACATCACGGAATCGGTGACTGGCTCGGTGCTGGTCGCCGACATCAGCGGGCTCGGCTAGCTATCTTCCTGACTGTCGACCATCGTTATCGCACTTGGCGCGAGTCCCGAAGGATCGACGGCCATCAGGTCGGCCGTTGCCGGGGTCTGGCTGATCAGCGGTCGGAATGCAGCTTCTCGAGAAACTCCTTCACCCCGCTGACGGCGCCGGTGTTGGAGGCGACATAACCGGGAAGGGCGCCCACCGCCTTGTGGAACTCGCTGCTCTTCATGATGTCGAGCACGCGCTGCATCGGCTCGGTCTCGAGGAAGGCGCGCTTGCACACGAAGAAATAATCTTCCGTGAGCAGGCGGATGAAATCGAGCCCGAACTGCCGCGCCGCGGCCTCGACGCCAAAACTCGCATCCGCCATGCCGCTTGCGACATAGGCGGCGACCGCCGCATGGGTGAATTCCATATGCTGGGCGCCGTTGATCCGCCCTTCAGGGATCTTATGCAGCCTCAGCAATTGATCGAATAGCAGCCGCGTGCCGGAATCGTGGTCGCGGTTGACGAAACGGGTCTTGCGCTCGACGAGGTCCTTCAGCGTCGTGATCTTCAGCGGATTGCCGCGCTTGACCATCAGGCCCATCTCGCGGGTCACGAAATTGATGACGCGGTCCTCGCGCGGATCGAGCCATTCGCGGCAGGCCTTGATGCCCTGCGCGCGCAATTCGCCGCGCGGCAGGTGCACGCCGGAGAGATCGCAGGCGCCCTGCGCCAGCGAGACCAGCGAGTTCTGGTTGCTGACATAGCGCAGATCGACGCCGACGCCGCCCGCGCGATCAAGGAATTCGCGCAGCTTGGATACCGCAAAGCCGTGGCTGGCATGGACCCGGATCACCGACGGTCGCTGCTCGAGAAATGGCTTGATCTCGGTGACCAGTTCCTGCGCGAGGTTCTCGAGCTGCAGCCCGAGCCGCGCCTGCATGCGCTCGCCGGCCCACACCAGCTTCTCGCCGAATGGCGTCAGCTTCGAGCCCTTGCCGCGGTGGGTTTCAACCAGCGGCACGCCGAAGAACTCGGTCCATTGCTCGATCAGGTTCCAGACATGGCGATAGGACAGCTGCGCATCGCTGGCGGCACTGGTGATCTTTCCGGTCTTCCGGATCTCGTTGAGGATGCCGAGCATCACGACCGCGGTCTGCGGGCTATCCTCTTTCCGAAAGCGCCAGACGGTCTCGATCTCGATCTGCAGCATCGTGGTCACCACTTATGAAATTGACTTCATATCCTTGGCATGCCAATAGGCACAAGATATCATATTTACTGCTGATCGAAGTCTCCTAGGTTGAGTGACAACACCAGGAGGAAATATGATGTCCGTTGCATATGACTATGAGCGTGACGCCCGCCGCGCCCCGACCATCAGGGACGAACTGCTGCTGATCGACGGCGCCCGCGTCCGTTCGTTGTCCGGAAATACCTTCAAGTCGCTCAATCCCGCCACCGAGCAGGTGATCGCTACGATTGCCGAAGGCAATGAGGCCGATGTCGATCGTGCCGTGGCGGCTGCCCGCCGCGCCTTCGAGGGGCCGTGGCGCACCATGCGCGCGGCCGAACGTGGCCACATTCTGCTCCGATGGGCTGAACTGCTGAAGCAGCATGCCGACGAGATTGTCGCGCTCGAAAGCCTCGATGCCGGCAAGCCGATTGCGGGTGTGCTGCGCCAGGATTTTCCGGCCGCCATCGACACGCTGACCTATTACGCCGGCTGGGCCGACAAGATCAGCGGCGATGTGGTCTCGGCGCGCGACGACGCGTTGACCTATATGGTGCGCGAGCCGGTCGGCGTGGTCGCCGCGATCGTGCCGTGGAATTTCCCGCTGATGATCGGCATGTGGAAGCTCGCGCCGGCGCTCGCCTGCGGCTGCACGGTGGTGATGAAGCCGGCCGAGCTGACCTCGTTGTCGGCGCTGCGCATCGGCGAGCTCGCGCTCGAGGCCGGTTTGCCGAAGGGCGTGCTCAACATCGTGACCGGGCCCGGTCGCGTCGTCGGCGACGCGCTGGTCAATCATCCCGATGTCGACAAGGTGACGTTCACCGGCTCGCCCGGCGTCGGCCGCGGCATCATGAAGGGCGCCGCCGGCAACTTCAAACGGGTCTCGCTCGAGCTCGGCGGCAAGTCCGCCAATGTGATCTTCGACGATGCCAATCTCGAAGCCGCTGCCAAGGCCGCGGCTGCCGGCATCTTCTTCAACGCCGGGCAGGTCTGCTCGGCCGGCTCGCGCGTGCTGGTGCAGGAGAACGCCTATGACGAGGTGGTCGAGCGTCTGGTCGACCGTGCGGAAGCGTTGCGGATCGGCGATCCCGCCGATCGCGCCACCGCGCTCGGGCCAGTCATCTCCGAGAAGCAGATGCGCTCGATCCTCGATTATGTCGAGATCGGCAAGCATGAGGGCGCGCTGCTGGCCACCGGCGGTGCGCGGGTCGGTGACCTCGGCTATTTCATCAGCCCCGCGGTGTTCGCCAACGTTGCGCACGAGATGCGCATCTCGCAGGAGGAGATTTTTGGCCCCGTCGTCAGCGTGATCAAGTTCAAGGACGAGGCCGATGCGCTGCGCATCGCCAACGGCACCGCCTACAGCCTCGCTGCCGGCGTCTGGAGCGCGGATATGGGCCGCGTGCAGCGCTTCGCCAAAAAGGCCCGCGCCGGCACGGTGTGGATCAACACCTATGGCTACACCGACGTGCGATTGCCGTGGGGCGGCGAGCGCGATTCCGGCCTCGGCCGCGAGCACGGCACCGCCGCGCTCGACAATTTTACCGAGCCTAAGGCGGTGTGGATGAACCTCAACGTTTGATGCGCGTCGAGAGACGCGAGAGCGCGCGTCACAATACAGCTGTCGTCCCGGCGAAGGCCGGGACCCATAACCACGAATATCTGTTGTTGCACAACGGGTGGAATGGCGAGTCCCGCCAACGACGACTGCTGCGGAGTATGGGTCCCGGCCTTCGCCGGGACGATGATGTGGAGATATCGCCGGGATGACGATGTGGAGACATGGTCGTCGGTATGCTTTATCGTCCTGCGCGGAGCCACAAGGGAACTACGCAGAACGAGGCGATCGTGCAGACGAAAAAATTCGGCGACAACGGCCCGCAGGTCTCGGTGATCGGGCAGGGCACCTGGTATCTCGATCGCGGTGACCGCAAGGCGGCCGTCGCTGCGCTGAAGCGCGGCATCGATGCCGGCATGACGCATATCGACACCGCCGAGATGTATGGCGACGCCGAGCTTGTGATCGCGGATGCGATGTCCGGCCGGCGCGACGAACTGTTCCTGGTCTCGAAGGTCCTGCCGAGCAACGCCTCGCGGCGCGGCACTATTACCGCCTGCGAGCGCTCGCTGAAGCGGCTGAAGACCGATCGCCTCGATTGCTATCTGTTGCACTGGCGCGGAACCACTCCGCTTGCCGAGACGGTCGCGGCGTTCGACGAATTGATCGCGGCGGGCAAGATCCGGTCCTGGGGCGTCAGTAATTTCGACACCGAGGATCTCGACGAACTGCTCGATGTCGCGGGTGAAGGCAAGATTGCCTGCAACCAGGTGCTCTACCATCTGCAGGAGCGCGCCATCGAGCACGCCGTGATCCCGTGGTGCGAGCAGCACGGCGTCGCCGTCGTCGCCTATTCGCCGTTCGGTCACAATGATTTTCCTTCGTCGTCGAGCAGGGCCGGCACGCTGCTGCAATCGATCGCGCAGGCGCACAAGGCAACGCCGCGCCAGGTGGCGCTAAGTTTCCTCACGCGGCTGCCGTCGGTGCTCGCGATTCCGAAGGCGTCGAACGCGGAACACGCGGCGGAGAATGCGGCGGCAGGAACTCTGAAGCTCAGCGGCGATGAACTCGCCGCGCTCGATGCCGCGTTCCCGCGCGGGCCGAAGCCGCGCTCGCTGCCGATGCTCTGAGGGCGTTCCGCTCCACACAGTTCTTAACAAACTGTTGCAGTTGCGGCGGCACACGGCCTGCGGCGGGCGGTCGCGCGCGCTGGCGCATATCGGAGTCCCGTTTTCGGGCATTGTTCTCGCGGCGGAATTGGCGTTTTGTACGAGGAGCAGATTCCCTTTATTTTGCCTTCGAGATTGCCGTGACACCGCCCCCCGCAGCCGTGGCCGCCAGGCTGGACAGCGTTCCCCTTTCATTGCCCGCAAAGACCGCGCCCGCAGCGACAAGCAAGGCGCCCACCCGCACCGACCGGCCGTTCAAGGGCATCGCGCTGATCCTGCTGTCGACCGTGTTCCTGGGCACCTCCGACGTCACGGCAAAATATCTCTCCTCCACGCTGCCCTCGATCGAGATCGCCTGGATCCGCTTCCTGGTGTTTGCGATGATCATGACGCCGGCGATGCTGCCAGGCTCGCCGCTGTTCGCGCTGCGCAGCAGCCGTCCCGGCCTGCACGTGCTGCGCGGCGCCGCGCTGCTCGGCTCCTCGCTGATTTTCATCACGGGGCTCGGCTTCCTGCCGATCGCCGAAGCCTCCGCCACCAGCTTCGTCTCGCCGCTGTTCGTCACCGCGCTGTCGATCGCTTTCCTCGGTGAGAGGGTCGGTATGCGACGCTGGATCGCGACCGCGGTCGGCCTCGCCGGCGTGTTTATCATCCTGCGGCCGGGCACCAGTGCCTTCCATCCCGCCGCGATCTTTCCGATCGTCTCGGCGCTGGCGTGGGCGGCCACGTTGATCCTGACGCGCATGATGAGCGGCAGCGAGCGCCCGATCACCGTGATGACCTATTCGTCGATCGTCGGCGTCGCCATCGTCAGCGCGCTGGTGCCGTTCGTCTGGGTCACGCCGAGCTGGCACGACATCATGTTCGGCATCCTGATCGGTGTTGCGTCCACCGTCGGACAGTGGATCGTGGTGCTGGCGTTCCGCTATGGCGATGCCTCGGTGCTCGCGCCGTTCTCCTACACGCAGCTGCTGTGGGTCAGCATCCTCGGCTTCCTGATCTTCGGCGAAGTGCCCGACCGTTGGACCATTCTCGGCGCCGGCTTCATCGTCGCCTCAGGCCTCTACACCGCGCATCGCGAGCGCGTCCGACGGTCGCAGCTGCTGACCGTGGCCAGCGAGCCGTCGCCGAACGCCTGAGCGTCCGGACGAAATCGTGCGTCGGTTGCGAAGCCGGCTTCAACTAGCGTTGCGCGGGTACAACAGTCGGGCCGAAATCTTTGATCTCGGATCGCTGAATCACCGGATTTCGGAAACGATCGGCGAACCTCACGGTTCGCCGCGTGCTAACCCTAGCCCCAAGAGCGCCGCAGAGCGTTTGGGGGTCGGGTACGTGCATTTTGGTTCGTTCTTTTTCCTGTCAGCTGGTCGGTCGTCTCGCGCTGCGATGGCCCTGGCACTCTGCGCCCTGACCAGCGCAATCGCGTTGCCGACCGGTTCGGCACGAGCGCAGAGCTACACCTGGGGCGGCACGGGCAGCTCGACGAGCACCGATGTCTACGAACTCCCGACCAACTGGTCGACCACGTCGGCCGGCGCGCCGCCGATCCTCCCGAACCAGTCAGCCATTTTCGATTCATCGGGATCGGCGACGGTCACCATCGGGCCCGGCTTGATGCTGCCGGGGTCCTGGAGCTTCACCGCCAATTCGCAATCCTACACGATCAATGGCAACCCGGTTGGCTTCAGCCTGTCCGGGCCGACCGGCGGCCTGATCAACCAGGCCAACAACGGCCAGACCATCACGATCAACGCCAACCTCACCGACGGCATTGGCGGTCCGGCGATGGTGCAGCAGCTCGGCAACAGCACGTTGGTGCTCGCGGGCACCAATGCCTATTCCGGCGGCACGCTGATCTCCGCCGGTACCGTGCAGGTGACGAATGCGGATTCGGTCGGCACCGGCACTATCACGCTCAATGGCGGCACGTTCCAGATGCAGTCGCCGACGGTTTCGAGCGTCGCCTTCGCCAACAACATCGCGGTCAATGCGGCCAGCGGCACGGTCGATGCGAACGGCGCCCAGGTCAATCTCCAGGGCGTGATCGCCGACGGCGTCGGCGCCGGGGTTCTGCGCCTGATCGACTCGTCGGCGTCCGCGTTCTCCAATGTGCAGCTCTCCGGCGCCAACACCTATTCCGGCGGCACGCTGGTGGTCGATACGACCGTTGTCGTCAGCAACAACAGTTCGGTCGGGTCAGGCACCGTCACGCTCGACAATGCCTCGTTTCAGGCCGACGGCCTCATCAACCTGACTTTCAGCAACAACTTCAAGATCAACACGTCGGCGATCGGCAGCGCGATCGACGCCAATGGCGTGACGCTCACGATCGCCGGCAACATCGCCGACGGCAACGGCCCCGGCAAGCTGACGGTGCTGGATAATTCAGGCGGCCTCGGCCGCGTGGTGCTGCTCGGCACCAACACCTACACCGGCGGCACCACGATCTGCGATTGCGCGACATTGCAACTCGGCGACGCCAGCCACACCGCTTCGATCGTCGGCGAGGTCGCCGTCGACGGCAAGTTCGACATCGTGAATGCCAACACCGCGGGCATCACCAAGATCGTCAACGACGGCTTCAACGGGATCGCCACCACGACGTTCTACAATTCCACCACGGCGTCGACGGCGACGATCGTCAACCAGAATTTCGGCATCACGGAGTTTCGCGACAGCAGCACCGCTGGCAATGCCACCGTGAGCAACACCGATGGTGCGCTCACAGTGTTCCGCGACACCAGTTCTGCCGGCAACGCCAGGTTCACCAACACCAACGGCGGCACTGTGGTGTTCGGCGACGCGTTTGGTCCTCCCGGCGGCTCCGACACCAGCACGGCCGCCAAGGCCGTGATCGACAACTCCAACGGCGGCGCCGCGGTGTTTCTGGGCCACACCAATGCAGGGCAGGCCACCATCACCAACGGCACCAATGGCGGCTCGACGCAGTTTTTCGAGTCCTCATCTGCGGCTTCGGCAACCATCGTTACGCTCGCGGGCGGTCAGGTCGCCTTTTTTCAGAACAGCACGGCGGCGAACGCCAGTTTCGACAACAGCGGCGTGCTCTATTTCGGATCTGTCGGTATCAACCCGGTGGAGGCGCCGACCGCGGCCAACGCGACGATCGTCAATCGGGCTGGCGGCGTTCTCCAGTTCGATGCCTATGCCACCGCGGGCAATGCGATTATCGACAACCAGGCCGGCAGCCAACACATCTTCACGGCGTTCGCTACCGCGGGCGACGCCACCATTACCACTGAAGCCGGCAGTACCATTAAGTTCTTCAACAACGCGACCGGCGGCAACGCACAGTTCATCACCAACGGCACCGGACTGGTCGATTTCTCGCTCAGCACGGGGCTGAACGGCGACGGGCGCATCACCGCGGGTTCGATCGCAGGCTCTGGCTTCTATTATATCGGCTCAGGCAACACCCTCGCCGTTGGCAGCAATAATCTCTCGACGACGCTCAGCGGCGTGCTTGCCGACTTCGATCCGTTGAACCCATTCCATATCTGTGGCTGTTTCGGCGGCGGTCGCACCGGTCCGGCGAATTTTGAAAAGACCGGCAGCGGCACGCTGACCCTGTCGGGCACCAATACCTACACCGGCACCACCGTCGTCAATGGCGGCATCCTGCAGGTCGACGGCTCGATCGCCTCGTCGAGCCTCACCACGGTGAATGCCGGCGGCGCGCTCTCCGGCATCGGCACCGTCGGCAACACGACGATTGCAAGCGGCGGCATCCTGATGCCCGGCAACGCGACACCAGGCACATCCCTGAACGTGGCGGGCAACCTCGCCTTCCAGTCGGGGGCACTGTACCTCGTCGGGCTCAATTCGACGGCGTCCACCTTGGCCAAGGTGAGCGGCAGTGCGACGCTGGCCGGATCGGTCGGCGTCAGCGTCGCCGCCGGCAGTACGATTGCCAAGCAATATACCATCCTGTCGGCGGCCGGCGGCCGCAACGGCACGTTCGCCGGTATCGATTCAACCGGGCTGCCGTCGAACCTCGTCGCGACGCTCGGCTATGACGCGAGCAACACCTATCTGAACTTCACGCTCGATTACGGCGCGAAGTCGAAGCTGAACGTCAATCAGCAGAACGTCGCCGCCACACTGCAGAACTTCTTCAACGCCAATGGCGGTATCAACGCGGTGTTCGCCGGGCTGTCGCCGGCCGGCTTGACGCAGGCCTCGGGCGAGGGCGCGACCGGTTCGCAGCAGGCGACGTTCAACGCGATGGGCCTGTTCCTCGGTCTGCTGACCGATCCGTTCGTCGCCGGGCGCGATGGTGGGTTTGGCGGCGGCGCGGGGGCGACGCCGTTCGCCGAGAAGAGCATGCCGCTCGCCTATGCGGCGCGCCAGAGCGAGCCGCGCGATGCGCTGGCCGCGATCTATACCAAGGCGCCGCCGCGGCTGGTCGATTTCGAGCAGCGCTGGAGCGTATGGGCGGCGGGCTATGGCGGCTCGCAGACCACCAGCGGCAATGCGGTGCTGGGCTCGAACAACACCAGCAGCAGCCTCTATGGCACCGCGGTTGGCGCCGACTACCGCTTCTCGCCGAACACCATTGCCGGCTTTGCGCTCGCCGGCGGCGCGAGCAGCTTCAGCGTCAACGGTCTCGGCTGGGGCCGCTCTGATCTGTTCCAGGCCGGTGCGTTCGTTCGCCACAGCGTCGGCGCGGCGTACTTGAGCGCGGCGCTCGCCTATGGCTGGCAGGATGTCACCACCGATCGCATCGTCGCCGCGGCCGGCGCCGATCATCTGCGCGCCAACTTCAATGCCAATGCCTGGTCGGGCCGGCTCGAGGGCGGCTATCGCACTGCCACGCCGTGGATCGGGCTGACGCCTTATGCGGCGGCGCAGTTCACGAGCTTCGAGCTGCCGGCCTATGCGGAGAGCGTGGTCTCCGGCGGCGGTGCCTTCGCGCTGAATTATGCCGCGAAGAGCGTCACCGACGTCCGGAGCGAACTCGGTCTGCGCTCCGACAAATCGTTCGTTATTGACGGCGGCATCTTCACGCTGCGCGGCCGCGTTGCCTGGGCGCATGACTTCAATCCGGACCGCGCCGTTGGTGCGGTGTTCCAGACGCTGCCCGGCGCGGCCTTCATGGTCAACGGCGCGGCGCAGGCCAGCGACTCGGCGCTGACCACCGCCTCCGCCGAGCTGAAGTGGCGCAATGGCTGGTCGGCCGCCGCGACCTTCGAGGGCGAATTCTCCAACGTGACACAGTCTTACGCCGGCAAGGGCGTTATGCGCTATACGTGGTGACCCTCCGTGCTATAGCCTCCTGGCTGCGAAAGCTTGTCCCGGACTTGATCCGCGACAGCATTTCGCGAGACGAAATACGCATCAAAATGAGTGGGACAAAACCCACGCGGGAGGGAATATGCGCGCAGCGATCTTCAGGAACGGCGAGATTGTCGTCGACCGGGTGCCCGAGCCGAAGCCCGGCGCCGGCCAGGTGCTGGTCAAATCGCTCGCCTGCGGCATCTGCGGTTCCGATCTGCACGCACGCAAGCATGCCCACCGCATGGTGGAGCTGAGCAAGTTCCTGCCCGGGCGCACGCCGATGGATCTGTCGCGCGACGTCGTGTTCGGCCATGAGTTCTGCTGCGAGGTCCTCGACTACGGCCCGAACACGACGCGCAAGCTGAAGCCCGGGACGAAAGTGTGCTCGCTGCCGGCGCTGCTGACGCCGGAGGGCCCGAAGGGCATCGGCTATTCCAACGATTATCTCGGCGGCTATGCCGAGCAGATGCTGCTCAGCGAGCCGCTGCTGCTCGAAGTGCCGAACGGGCTTGCGGCCGAGCACGCCGCGCTCACCGAACCGCTTGCGGTCGGCGTGCATGCGGTGGCGATGGCCAACATCCAGGGCGGCGAGGTGCCGTTGGTGATCGGCTGCGGACCGGTCGGGCTGGCGGTGATCGCGGCGCTGAAGATCAGGGGGCTCGGACCGATCGTTGCTGCGGATTATTCGCCGGCGCGGCGCCTGCTCGCCGAGAAGATGGGCGCCGATGTGGTGGTCGATCCCGCCAGGACGCAGCCCTATGCGAGCTGGGCCGAGCACGCCCAGATGACCGATGCGGAGAAGGCGGCGCGTCCGCCGATGCAGGCGCTGCTGCCGCCGCTGAAGCCTGCGCTGATCTTCGAATGCGTCGGCGTGCCCGGCGTGCTGCAGCAGGTGTTCGAGGGCGCCCCGCGCAGCGCCCGTGTCGTCGTGGTCGGCGTCTGCATGGAGACCGACAAGTCCGAGCCGATGCTCGGCATCATCAAGGAGCTCAACGTCCAATATGTGCTCGGCTACACGCCCGAGGAATTCGCCTATTCGCTGCGCCTGATCGCGGAAGGCCAGGTCGATGCCGCATCGCTGGTCACTGGCCGCGTCGGCATCGACGGCGTCGCGCAGGCGTTTGCCGATCTCGCCAATCCCGAGGCGCACACCAAGATCCTGGTCGAGCCGTGGCGCTGATTTGGCGTTGAACCTGGCGCTAAACTGATGGCCAGGGGCGCGGTTTGCATTTCGTGACGCCGAATCTATAGTTCGCTGTCTCGTATCGCACTGACAGCACGTACCTCATGCGAATTTCGATCATCACGGGAGGCGGCTCCGGCATCGGCGCCGCAGTCGCGCGCCGGCTCGCCGGCCCCGCTCAATCCCTGATGCTGCACGGACAGGGCGTCGAGGCCGCTGGCCTCGCGCGGCTGAATTCGGTCGCGGAGGAATGCCGCAGCAAGGGCGCGAAGGTCGAGGTGAGCACCGGCGATCTCGCCAAGGCCGGCGCCGGCACCGCGCTGGTCGCGGCAACGCGGGCCGCGTTCGGGCCGATCGACAGCATCGTGCACGCCGCGGGCTTTGCCGACCGGCGCGAATTCTTAAGCCTGCCGCGCGAGGCGCTGGAGCGCGCCTTCGCGGTGATGGCTGCGGCCTTCCATGAAATCGCGGCGGCGGCGCTGTCCGACCTCACGCGCAGCGCGCAAGGCCGCGTCGTCGCGGTGTCGAGCTTCGGGCCGCATCGCTTCGTGCCCGGCGCCACCTATCCGGGATCGGCCGCCGCGAAGGCCGCGCTCGAGGTGCTGGTGAAGTCGCTCGCGATCGAGCTCGCCGCGTCAGGCGCCACCGCCAACGCCGTGATGCCGGGCTACACCCGCAAGGATCCCGGTCTGTTCGGCGCGCTTGATACCGCGACCTGGGAGAGCGTCGCAAAGGCCAATCCGATGCAGCGGCTGGCCGAGGCCGACGAGGTCGCGGCCGTCGTCGCCTTCCTGCTGTCGCCGGAAGCATGCCACGTCACTGGCGCGACGCTGCCGGTCGATGGCGGGCTGACCTTGATGTGACGCCATGAGCGAGGGCGAACCAACAGAGCAGGTCGATGTTGCGGTGCTCGGTGCCGGTATGGTCGGCGTCTCGGCGGCCCTCGCCGCGCAACAGCGCGGGCTCTCCGTCGTCGTCGTCGATCGCCGCGAGCCCGGCAGCGAAACCTCCTACGGCAATGCCGGCATCATCTCCTCGGGCTCGATCCTGCCGCTCAATACGCCGTCGCTGCTGAAGAACCTGCCGAAATATCTGACCAACGCGCATCCGGCGTTGCGCTGGAACATTGCGTGGGCGCTCGCCAATGCCGGCTGGGTGATGCGCTTCCTCGCGGCGGCAACGCCGTGGCAGACCAAACCGCGCGCCGCCGCGCTGCACGGCCTGATCGGGACCTCGCTGAAGCTGCATCGCGACTGGATCGTGCAGGCCGGCGCCAGCCATCGCATCCGCGAGACCGGCTGGCTCAAGGCCTGGCGCAGCGACGGGCTCGCCGCCGCCCAGGCCGAGCAGGCAGCGCTCGCCGAGTTCGGCATCAGGAGCGAGGTGCTTGATCGCCAGGCGATCTCCGCGCTCGAGCCCAACATCATTCCTGCCTATAGCGTCGGCCTGCTGCACACGCAGACGGCATCGGTCGATTCACCCGGCGCAGTGGTCAAGGCCTACGCGCAGATGTTCGCCGCTGGCGGGGGCACGATCAGGCAATCCGGAATCCGGCGGATCGAGCCGCACGGCGACGGCTGGCGCGTGCAGCTCGCCGACGGCGAGATCGCCGCGCGCCATGTCGTGGTCGCGCTCGGGCCGTGGTCGGCCGAGCTGCTGCAGCCGCTCGGCTATCGCGTGCCGCTGGCGTTCGAGCGCGGCTATCATCAGCATTTCGTGCCGAACCCGGCACGCAAATTGCTGCGGCCGATCCATGATGCGGAGGGCGGCTTTCTGATGACGCCGATGGAGCAGGGCGTTCGCGTCACCAGCGGCGTCGAGCTCACCGCGCGCGACGCGCCGTCGAATTTTTCGCAGCTCGAGGCGGTGGTGCCGATGGCGCGCAGCGTGGTTGAATTTGGCGATGCGCTCGGCGAGCGCTGGCGCGGCGCGCGGCCGACGCTGCCCGACAGCCTGCCGATGATCGGCGAGGCGCCGCGACATCGCGGGCTCTGGCTCGCCTTCGGCAACCAGCATATCGGCTTCACCACTGGCCCCGGAACGGGCGCCGCAATTGCGGCGATGATCGCGTGCGATGCGCCGCCGTTCGAGGTGCGGGCATTTTCGCCCGCCCGGTATATCGCGTGACTCGCGCGAGACCGCCTGCAATGCTTGGCGATCAAGCGCGCGGCAACCGAGGGGCAGGATGAACTACGTCTGGGATTTCGGCATCCTTGCCAAGTACAGCCATCTGTTCTGGCTCGGGCTCGGCTGGACCATCGCCTACACGATCGGCACCATCATCCTCGGGACCCTGATCGGCCTGATCGTCGGCATGCTGCGGCTGCGGCGCATTCCCGTGATCGACTGGCTCCTGATCGCCTATATCGAATTGTTCCGCTGCACGCCGCTGCTGGTGCAGATCATCTGGTTCTACTACGCGTTTCCGGTCGTGATCGGCGTCAACATCCCGGCGCATGTCGCCGCCGTCAGCGTGCTGTCGCTCTATGGCGGCGCATTCTACGCCGAGATCGTGCGCGGCTCGATCGAGAGCGTGCCGGTCGGGCAGTGGGACGCGGCGAAGGCGCTCGGCTTCCGCGGCTGGCGCCTGATGCGGCTCGTGATCCTGCCGCAGGCGCTGAAGCCGATGATGGCGCCCTATGTCAACCAGTCGGTCACGCAGCTCAAGAACACCTCGCTGGTCTCGATCATCGCGGTACCCGATCTCGTCTACAACGCGACCTTGATCAACGCCGACACCTACCGGCCGCTCGAGGTCTACACCATCGTGGCGCTGATCTATTTTGCGATCCTGTTCCCGTCGACGCTGGTGGCGAGGCGGTTGGAGCGCGGGCTGACCTACGACAAGGTGTGAGTTGCCTGACCTCTCCCGCTTGCGGGGGAGGTCGGATCGCATCGTTAGGTGCGATCCGGGTGGGGGCTCTCTCCATACATAGGGTGTCGCTTGTGGCGACACCCCCACCCCGGCCCTCCCCGCAAGCGGGAGAGGGGGATCACTGCCGTCTCGGCAATCGCCTCAGATACTCAACTCCACCGGTACATCCTCGGGCTTGACGCCGGCAAGGCCGAGGCCCTTGACGAACCATTCGCGCATCTGGCCGATGCCGCGGTTGTAGTCGATCCACACCGAGAGAAAATCGCGCCAGCGCTTGTCGGCTTCGCGCCGTACCGCCGTGCCGCTCGCGATCGTCACCGATGGCGAGGCCAGGATCTTGTAGGTGCCGAGGTTCGGGTTCTTGGCGATCGCGGTCAGCCCGAGCACCAGCGCGTTGACCACGCAATCGACGCGACCCGACGACATTTCCAGCATCACCTCGTCGCGCGACTTCAGCGACTTGATGGTGGCGTTCGGCGCAAAGCGGCGCGCCACCGCCTCGTTGGCCGAGCCGACGTCGACCGCGATCTTGACCTCGGGCTTGTTGATGTCGGCCCAGGTCTTGGCTTCCAGCCCCTTCCTCAGCATCGCGCCGAACGGATGCGGGAACACCAGATTGGTGAAATCGACCACCAGCGCGCGCTGCGGCGTCGGGTTGAGCGCGAAGCCGAGGTCGATCTTGTTGGCCTGCAGATCAAGGATTGAATTGCCGTAGGTCGACTCGACATATTCCAGCTTGACGTCGAGCAGTTTGACCAGGTCGTTGGCCATCTCGATCGAGAAGCCGGACCAGGTGCCCGAGGCGAGGTCCTTGTTGAAATAGGGCAGCTCGCCCGGCAGCACCGCGATCCGCAGCACCTTGTTGGCCCGGATGCGATCCAGCGTGTTGTCGGCTGGCGTCTGCGCCGAGGCCGGCGTTGCCATCGCGGCCGCGAGCGCCGCGCCGCTGCCGATCCCGAGCGCATAGCGCAGCGCGTCGCGGCGATCTTCGGAGATTTTGATGTCGTCGGATTGAGTCAAGCGGGCCTCCCTGCACCAGATCGGGGGAAGCCTAGCGTCGGTATCCGGTGCCAGCAAGTGCGCGCGCCTGCACCATTGGTAGGCAAGGCGAGGGCGCGGTCGCCTACGTGCCGGACTTCACCTCTCCCGCTTGTGGGGGAGGTCGAATAAGCCGCGAACCGCGCCCCTAGGGGTTAGCAACGATAGGTCATGTTCGCCCCTGTGACCGAAGAAAAGAAAACGGCGGGGAAGCTCAGTTCGGCTACCCAATCGAGCACTTGGTTGTCTGTCTGGGTTTCTGGACTTGAAAGGTGTGGAAACTGAAAAAGCACCGTCCCGTGAATGTCCAAAAGAACGAGACGATCGATAACCCAAACATCACCGTCGTCGGTCGAGAAAAATTTTGCCAGCAATTCTGCTGTTCCGTCAGAACGAAGCCTGAGAGTGGGGCCGTTGTTCAGGGTGCCGTTCAAGAAGCCGGACAGCTTGCAATCGCCGTAACGAATAGGCGCGCTCCAACTGAGGTCAAGGGTTTGGATGGCATGTGTCGCAACACCCTTATAGCTTTCTGGCTGGTCGGTCGCCGAGCTTTTGCTTTCAAGATGTTCTTTCAACATAGCGTACGCCTCCTTCTAGCCCGCGAATTGCGAGCAACCTCTGGTTTAAAGGGAGGGCGCAAAAGGACCAGTGAGCTGCCTCACAATCTACAATCGCGATTTAGTGATCCTCCCCCGTAAGCGGGGGAGGACAGAGCGTGCTCGTGCCCAGAATCAATATCGTCCCGGCACGTACATCTCCTGCGGGATCGGGCCGCGGTGATAGTCCGGGCTGCGCACCCGCGGCGGCAGCACCACCGGCTGGTGGGTGACCGCCTGATAGGGGATCAGGCTCAAGAGATGCGAGATGCAGTTGAGCCGGGCGCGCTTCTTGTCGACTGCATCGACGATCCACCACGGCGAGTCCTGCAGGTGCGTGCGTTCCAGCATCGTTTCCTTCGCCTTGGTGTAGAGCTCCCAGCGGGTCCGCGCCTCGACGTCCATCGGGCTCAGCTTCCACTGCTTCAGCGGATCCTGGATCCGCATCGAGAAGCGGAACGCCTGTTCCTCGTCGGTGATCGAGAACCAGTATTTCAGGAGGACGGTGCCGGAGCGGATCAGCATGCGCTCGAATTCCGGCACCGAGTTGAAGAATTCCTCATACTGCTCGTCGCTGCAGAACCCCATCACCTTCTCGACGCCGGCGCGGTTGTACCAGCTGCGGTCGAACAGCACGATCTCGCCGCCGGCCGGCAGATGCGAGACATAGCGCTGGAAGTACCATTGCGTGCGCTCGCGCTCGTTGGGCGCCGGCAGCGCCGCGATCCGGCAGACCCGCGGGTTGAGCCGCTGGGTGATGCGCTTGATCACGCCGCCCTTGCCGGCGGAATCGCGGCCCTCGAACAGCACGACGACCTTTTTCTTCTCGTGCTGCACCCAGTCCTGCAGCTTGACCAACTCGCCCTGCAGCCGCAGCAATTCGCGGAAATAGAACTTGCGGTCGATCGACGGCCTGCCGGCGGCGCCGTCATGGTCGAGCTCGTCGAGCCTCATGTCGTCGAGCTCGAGCTCGAGTTCCTCGTCGAGGCTGTCGGCCATCTCCTGATGGATCCGGGCGCGCAAGGCTTCATCCCGCAAGGCTTCGTCGGTGAGGGCGGAGGTCGTCATCAAGGTCCGTCTTTCAGTGTGTTAGATGGATCGGACGGCAGCATTGACGGGCGATGTTACCCCTCTATGACAATGCCGTGACCGCTGTTTCACGCCGCCGGGCGGACTGTGCTAACAAGCCGACAAAACCAAAAAGGGAGATGTGCCGATGATTTCACTCACGTCAAAAGACGTCCTGCCGGAGGACGGCACCGCCGGCACGCTGGTCGGGCGGGTCTGGTTGCCGCAGGCCGGCGGGCCGGCCGTCGTCGCGGTGCGGGCAGACGGTGTGTTCGATGTCACGGCGCGGTTCCCGACGGTGAGCGCGCTCTGCGAGGAAAGCGATCCCGCGGCCGCGCTGCGCGCCACGGGCGGCGAGCGGATCGGCGATTTCGAGGCGATCCTCGCCAACACCCCGCCCGACGGCCGCGACAAGGCCAGGCCGCACCTGCTGGCGCCGGTCGATCTCCAGGTGCTGAAGGCCGCCGGCGTCACCTTCGCGATCTCGATGCTGGAGCGCGTGATCGAGGAGCGGGCGCGCGGCAATCCGTCCTCGGCGGACGCGATCCGCAAGGAAGTGGTGCGCCTGGTCGGCGACGATCTCTCCAAGCTGAAGCCCGGCTCCGAGCAGGCGATGAAACTGAAGCAGGTGCTGATCGATCAGAATGCCTGGAGCCAGTATCTCGAGGTCGGCATCGGTCCCGACGCCGAAGTGTTCACCAAGGCGCCGACGCTGTCCTCGGTCGGATCAGGCATGGATGCCGGGCTGCATCCGAAGTCGACCTGGAATAATCCGGAGCCGGAGGTCGTGCTTGTTGTCTCCGCCGCCGGCAAGATCGTCGGCGCCGCGCTGGGCAACGACGTCAATCTGCGCGACTTCGAGGGGCGCTCGGCGCTGTTGCTGTCGAAGGCCAAGGACAACAACGCGTCCTGCGCGATCGGCCCGCTGCTCCGGCTGTTCGACCAGACCTTCTCGCTCGACGATGTCAGGAAGATGGATGTCGGCCTGACCGTGACTGGCGCAGACGGCTTCGTGCTCGAGGGCCATTCCTCGATCAGCAAGATCAGCCGCGACCCGACCGATCTGGTCGCCCAGACCATCGGCCCCGTGCATCAATATCCTGATGGATTTGCGCTGTTCCTCGGCACGATGTTCGCGCCGGTCAAGGATCGCGATTCCAAGGGCGAGGGCTTTACCCACAAGCGCGACGACATCGTGACCATCGCCGCACCACAGCTCGGCAAGCTGGTCAACCGGATGCGCAATAGCGACGAATGCGAGCCCTGGACCTTCGGCGTCGGTGCGCTGATGAAGAACCTCGCACAGCGCAAGGTGCTCTGAGGATCGGGACGGGACGGCGACTCCACTACCTCGGCTGCTTCGTCGGCCGTGTGCGGCCTGTCGCGTGGCGGCAGGTCGGCGCCGGGTTGCGCCGACAATCCGGTGACGTTCAGCCGCCTCTCGCAGCGCGTTGAACGACGACGATGGTGACTGTGCCGAAGCGGCGGCGTTGTCGAACATGTTCAGAAACCTGCGCGGCAGATCGACCGTGTGGCGCAACTTGAGCGCGTTAAAACACGCGGAATTTGCCGCTTTTTCCTAGCTTTATGTGAACCAGTTCATCCTCGTTCGCGCCGGTCCGCTCCAGCATATCGGCTCGACGCGAACAGAAGGAATCGCGGACATGAGCGAGCAGCCATCAAACGGAATGCCCGATTGGCTCACCACCGATATGCTGGTCATTGCCGTATCACTGGCCATCATCGTGATTGGGATATGGATCGCGCCGTAGCCTGGTTGTCGCGGCGAGGCCGTCCGGCCGGGCAGGGCGCCAGCGCCAATCACTGTTGCCCGACGGCGCAAGCCTCTTTTGCAAAACGGAACGAGATGCAAAGCTCGGACGATTCACACACTCAGTGCCGTCCCTGCGAAAGCAGGGACCCATAACCCCAAATGCAAATTGTTAAGCGATGCTGCAACGGCGAGTCCCTCTCACAACAACTGCTGCGGCGTATGGGTCCCGGCCTTCGCCGGGACGACACTGTGGGGTTGGCATCATTCGAGTGACCAACCAACGCCCTCACACCGGCAACGCCGTCGAATACTTCACCTGGCTCAGCGCAAAGCTCGACTCGATGGAGGCGATGCCGTCGAGCCGGGTCAGCTTGTTCTTCAGGAATGCCTCGTAGGAGGAAAGGTCGGCGGCGACGACGCGCAGCAGATAGTCGCGGTTGCCGGTCATCAGGTAGCATTCGAGCACCTCGTCCCATTTCGAGATCGCGCGCGCGAAGCGGTTGAGGTCTTCCTCCTTCTGCCGCGCCAGCTTGATCGAGATGAAGACGGAGACGTGCAGCCCGATCGACTTCTGGTCGACGGTTGCGATGTAGCGAGAGATCACGCCGCGCTCCTCGAGCAGCTTGACCCGGCGGTGGCAGGGCGACACCGACAGCCCGACCTTGTCGGCGAGTTCCTGCATGGTCATGCGGCTGTCGGTCTGGAGCAGACTCAGGATCTTGCGGTCGATGGCATCGAGGGCAGGCATTGGGATGAACTCGTTAGTTGAAGTCGGATCGTGGGAATTTATCCCAATTTTTGCTGTGCTGTCGCGTGGAATTGAGATTTTCGCCGCCGCCTGCGGCAGTAACATTCCGGCATATCGCCCGGAGCATTGCCATGGGAATCGCGCCCGAACGCCTCGACATGCTGTCTGCCCTGGCCCGCAAGGTGCTGTGGCTGTCGTCATGGACCATCCATCACGCCAACCATGTGCGGCCCTCTACCGACGGGTTGAAGGTCGGCGGCCACCAGGCCTCGTCGGCCTCGCTCGCCAACATCATGTCGGCGCTTTATTTCTCGGTGTTGCGCCCGCAGGACCGCGTCGCGGTGAAGCCGCATGCGAGCCCGGTGTTCCACGCCATCCAGTATCTGTTCGGCCACCAAACCCGCGATAAGCTGGAGAATTTTCGCGGCTACAAGGGCGCGCAGTCCTACCCCTCGCGCACCAAGGACAGCGACGACGTCGACTTCTCGACCGGCTCGGTCGGCCTCGGCGTCGCGCAGACCTTGTTCGCCTCGCTGGTGCAGGACTACGTCAAGGCGCACGGCTGGCTGCAGGACCGGCCGGAGGGCCGCATGATCGCGCTGGTCGGCGACGCCGAGATGGACGAGGGCAACATCTTCGAGGCGCTGCTCGAAGGCTGGAAGCACGGCCTGCGCAACACCTGGTGGGTGGTCGACTACAACAGGCAGTCGCTCGACGCCGTGGTGCGCGAGGGGCTGTGGGCCAAGTTCGAGACCATGTTCCGCAACTTCGGCTGGGACGTGGTGATCGTGAAGTACGGCAAGCTGATGCTCGAGGCGTTCGCCGAGCCCGGCGGCGAGGCGCTGCGGCGCTGGATCGACAACTGCCCGAACCAGATGTACGCCGCGCTCTGCTTCCAGGGCGGCGCCGCGTTCCGCAAGCATCTGCGCGACGACATCGGCGACCAGGGCGAGGTGTCGGCGCTGATCGAGCGCCGCAGCGACGACGAGTTGCTGGCGCTGATGTCGAATCTCGGCGGCCACGACATGGCGAGCATGATCGAGGCCTTCGAGGCGATCGACCATGATCGGCCGGTCTGCTTCATCGCCTATACCATCAAGGGTGTCGGCCTGCCGATGCAGGGCCACAAGGACAACCACGCCGGCCTGATGACGGTCGCCCAGATGGAGAAATGGCGCGCCGCGCAGAATATCCGCCCCGGCCACGAGTGGGACAAGTTCGAGGGCCTTTCGCAGGAGCCTGCGAAGCTCGAGGCCTTCCTGGCCGAGGCGCCGTTCAACCGCGAGGGGCGCCGCCGCCTGTCGGCGCCCGAAATCGACGTGCCGGAACGGCTGGCCTTCAAGGCCTCGGCGCAGATGTCGACGCAACAGGGTTTTGGTCTCGTGCTGCACGAGCTGGCGCGCGGCGATAGCGAACTCGCCTCGCGCATCGTCACCGCATCGCCCGATGTCACCGTATCGACCAATCTCGGCGCCTGGGTCAACCGCCGCGGCCTGTTCGCGAAGGCGGAGAACCACGACTTGTTCCGGCAGGAGAAGATCCCGTCCGCCTACACCTGGGAATATTCGCCGAAGGGACAGCACCTCGAGCTCGGCATCGCCGAGATGAATCTGTTCATCATGCTGTCGGCGCTCGGCCTGTCGCACCAGATCAACGGCGCGCGGCTGTTGCCGGTCGGCACGCTGTACGATCCCTTCATCGAACGCGGCCTCGATGCGCTGAACTATGCCTGCTACCAGGATGCCCGCTTCATGGTGGCGGCGACGCCGTCGGGCATCTCGCTGGCGCCGGAAGGCGGCGCGCATCAGTCGATCAAGACGCCCTTGATCGGGATCGGGCAGGACGGGCTCGCCTCGTTCGATCCGGCCTTCGTCGATGAACTTGCCGTGATCATGGGCTGGGGCTTTGGCCACATGCAGCGCGAGGGTGCCGAGGGTGGTTCGGTTTACTTGCGACTCTCGACCCGTACGCTGGAGCAGCCGCAACGGATCATGACCCCGGACCTACAGCGCGACATCACCGACGGCGCCTATTGGATGCGCAAGCCGGGCCCGAACTGCGACATCGTCATTGCGTATACCGGCACCGTCGCGCCGGAGGCGATCGAGGCGGTCGGCCTGATCGGCGAGAGCCACCGCGACGTCGGTCTGCTGGCGGTCACCTCCGCCGACCGGCTCTATGCGGGTTGGTCCGCCGCGCGGAATTTGCGCCGTGACCGCCGCGGCGCGCAGCATTTGAGTCATATCGATCGCATGCTGGCGCCGCTCGGCCGCGACTGCGGCATTGTGACCGTGATCGACGGCCATCCGGCAACGCTCGGCTGGCTCGGCAGCGTGCGCGGCCACCGTGTCGAGGCGCTCGGTGTCGAGCATTTCGGCCAGACCGGCACGATCGGCGACCTCTACCGCCACTATGGCATCGACGCCAATGCCATCATTGACGCGGCGGAAAGCGTCTCGGTCGGCGCCCCGGTGCGGCATCGCAAGATGGCGGTGTAGCCACATCGTCGTCCCGGCGAAGGCCGGGACCCATTACCACAACTGGCAGCAAGTAAACGCGACTCGTTCTAACAGCACCCTTTACCAATTGCCGGCGGAGTTTATGGGCCCCGGCCTTCGCCGGGGCGACGAGACCAACCTTGCCACCTGCGCGATAGCGACATTATATGCTGTTCGCGCGCACGAGCCGCGTCCCGCATATGGCGGGTTCAATTCGCCGGGCTTTCGTGCAAGGATGCCTGCCGAACGCTTTCGTTCCCCATTCCATACGCCCCGTACAAGAGGTTTCCGATGGTCAATCGCATGCAATTCTACATCGACGGCGCCTGGGTCGATCCCGTCGTCAAAGGCAAGTCCACCCCGGTCGTCAATCCCGCGACCGAAGAAGCGATGTATGAGATTGCGCTCGGCTCCAAGGCCGATGTCGACAAGGCAGTCGCCGCCGCCAAGCGCGCCTTCGAGACCTTTTCCCGGACCAGCCGCGAGGAGCGCGTTGCGCTGCTCACCAAGATCGTCGAGGTCTACAAGGGCCGCATGAAGGAGATCGGCGCGGCCGTCTCCGACGAGATGGGCGCGCCGCTGCCGATGGCCGAGAAGCTGCAGGCCGGCGCCGGCCTTGGCCACCTCATGAACACCCTCGAAGTGCTGAAGAAGTACGAGTTCGAGGAGACCATGGGCACCGCCGTGATCGTGCGCGAGCCGGTCGGCGTCGTCGGCATGATCACGCCCTGGAACTGGCCGCTCAACCAGATCGCCTGCAAGGTCGCGCCCGCGCTTGCCGCCGGTTGCACCATGATCCTGAAGCCGTCGGAGTTCACCCCGACCTCGGCGCTGATCTTTGCGGAAATCCTCCATGAAGCCGGCGTACCGAAGGGCGTGTTCAACCTGCTCAACGGCCTCGGCCCGGAGGTAGGTGCGGCGATGAGCGAGCACCCGGACATCGACATGATCTCGTTCACCGGTTCGACCCGCGCCGGCGTCGACGTCGCCAAGCGTGCGGCGCCGACCGTGAAGCGCGTCAGCCAGGAGCTCGGCGGCAAGTCGCCGAACGTGATCCTCGACGGTGCCGACCTGACCAAGGCGGTGACCGGCGGCGTGATGCACATGTTCAACAACTCGGGCCAGTCCTGCAACGCGCCGTCGCGCATGATCGTGCCGCTCTCCAAGATGAAGGAAGTGGCCGCCATCGCGAAGGGCGTTGCCGACAAGACCAAGGCCGGCGATCCGCGTGCCGACGGCACGACGATCGGTCCGGTGGTCAACCGCGGCCAGTGGGACAAGATCCAGGCGCTGATCCAGAAGGGCATCGACGAGGGCGCAACGCTAGTCGCCGGCGGCCCGGGCCTGCCCGAGGGTGTCAACAAGGGCTTCTATGTCCGTCCGACCATCTTCGCCGACGTCACCAACGACATGACGATCGCCCGCGAAGAGATCTTCGGACCGGTGCTGACCATCCTCGGCGCCAAGGACGAAGCCGACGCGGTGAAGATCGCCAACGACACGCCGTATGGTCTCGCCGGTTACGTCTCCGCCGACACCGTGGAAACCGCGCGCCGCGTCGGCCGCCAGATCCGCGCCGGCAACGTCAACCTGCAGGGCGTGCCGAACGAGCGCACCGCGCCGTTCGGCGGCTACAAGCAGTCCGGCAACGGCCGCGAATGGGGCCGCTACGGTCTGGAAGAATATCTCGAGGCCAAGGCGGTCGCCGGCTACAACGCCGCGTAAGCCGAGCCACGAGAGACGCGACTTTTGGCGCCGGGGCAGGCAACTGCTCCGGCGTCAGCCATTTTGGGGGCGCAAGGTCTTGAAGAGTGCGAATCTTGCGAAGATGAAGGTTGCAGTCTCGCCGTCATTGCGAGCGAAGCGAAGCAAAGCAATCCATCTCTCCTCACGGGCGGACAGATGGATTGCTTCGTCGCTTCGCTCCTCGCAATGACTAACCGCCGAGCGCGCCTTGGGTGTTGACGTAGAGCGCATAGATCGACTGGCTCGCCGCCATGAACAGGCGGTTGCGCTTGACGCCGCCGAAGCAGAGGTTGGCGCAGCGCTCCGGCAGCGCGATGCGGCCGATCATGACGCCGTCGGGCGCGAACACGACGACGCCGTCGAGTTCGGGATCACCCATGCCCCAGCCGCACCACAGATTGCCGTCGATGTCGCAGCGCATGCCGTCGGGCGTGCCCGGGCCGGCGTCGATGAAGACGCGCTTGTTGGAGATCGTCTTGCCGTCGGCTGCGACGTCATAGGCGAGGATCTTGCGGTTCGGCTCGCCGCGGGATTCGACGACGTAGAGGATCTTCTCGTTCGGCGAGAAGCACAGCCCGTTCGGCCCCAGCACGCCGTCGGCGACGATGGTGGCCTTGCCGGTTTCGGGATCGAGCCGGTAGACGTTGGGCTCGATCTCGGGATCGGCCTTGTAGCCTTCGTAGTTGCCGAGCAGGCCGAAGATCGGATCGGTGAACCAGATCGAACCGTCGGATTTCACCACGACGTCGTTCGGCGAGTTCAGCCGCTTGCCGCCGAAGGAGTCGATCAGCACCGTGATCGATCCGTCATATTCGGTGCGCACCACGCGGCGGCCGCCATGCTCGCAGGTGATCAGCCGGCCCCGGCGATCGCGGGTGTTGCCGTTGGCGAAGTTCGACGGCTTGCGGAAGATGCTGACCGCGCCGGTCTCTTCCTCCCATTTGAGGATGCGCTGGTTCGGGATGTCGCTGCACAACAGATAGCGGCCGTCGCCGAACCACACCGGACCTTCGGCCCAGCGCAGGCCGGTCGCGATGCGCTCGACGGCGGAGAGTTTCAGCCAGTATTTCTCGAAACGCGGATCGAGCGCGCGGATCGCGGGATCGGGATAGCAGGTCGCGGGACGCCAGCCGGCGGAATGAACATCGGACATTTGCTGTTCTCGTTGTTGTGTTTCGATGGTGTTTCCTTGAGCGCCTGGTTTGCTATCATTGTCGGCCTGCGACCGCAATTCGATCGCAGCAATCAGGAAAGAAGAGGGACGGCATGCCACGCATATTGATGACCGGCGCATCGGGGGGAATCGGAACGAGCCTGCGCAAGCTGCTGCCGCCGATCTATCCGGATCTCCTGCTGAGCGATATCAAGCAGCCCTCCGATCTCGGCAGCAACGAAAAGTTCAAGGCGGCCGATCTCGCCGACCTTGCGCAGGTCGAGGCGATCTGCGAGGGCGTCGACGGCATCCTGCATTTCGGCGGCTATTCGGTCGAAGGCCCCTGGGACGCGATCCTGCAGTCCAACATCGTCGGCTGCTACAATCTGTTCGAGGCGGCGCGCAAAAAGGGCGTCAAGCGCGTGATCTTCGCCTCATCCAACCACGCGGTCGGGTTTTATCCGCGTCATCACCGCATCGGCACCGACGTCACCGCGCGGCCGGACAGTCGCTACGGTGTGAGCAAGGTGTTCGGCGAAGGCGTCGGCGCGCTCTATGCCGACAAGCACGGGATCAAGGTCACGTGCCTCCGGATCGGCAATTTCGGCGAGGCGCCGCTCGACCACCGCAGGCTCTCGATCTGGCTCAAGCCGGAAGACCTCGTCCAGCTCTGCCGCATCGGGCTCGAGCATCCCGACATCCATTTCGAGGTGCTGTACGGCGCGTCCTACAATGAGCGCTCGTGGTGGGACAATCACCGCGCCTACGATCTCGGCTATCGTCCGACCGGAAGGGCTGAAGATTTCCGCGAGCACGCGATGGCCGAGCAGGCCAAGCTGCCGCCGGATCCGGTCGGCGACTATTACCAGGGCGGCGCGTTCTGCAGCATGGAGTTCGACGGCGACAAGGAGAGGGTGATCGACTGGAAGAAGTGATCAATCCTCGCATTGCGGCAGTTGCTTCACGGATTCGGTGTGCTGCTGCGCCTCCTTCGAACCTTGCCCGGATGTCTTGGGCGGGCTGCCGGGCCCGTCAAAGGTCTCGGCGAAGTGCGTGAGGGGAAAGGCGAGGCTTATGGTCTGCCCGGTGAGGTTCTTGGCTTCGACAGCGATCGTCTGCGCGTGCTTCAGCCGCTCGATCATTTCGCCGTCGGCCTCGAGTGTGCCGCCGCAGCCGAGCGTGTAGCAATGCGGCCTCGCGATCTGGATCGGCTCGTCCTGATCGATGCGGAGGCTGATCGTGCCTTCCAGCATGGTCCGCGTTCCGACATTGGCGCTCACGATCGCGCGCTTGCTACTCTGCGGCGAGACGCTGAGTGTGCCGCCCGATGGCGAGCACTGACCGCGCGCGGCGGCGCCGACGAAGCAGCTCGCCTCTGTCAGGCACGTCTTGGTCCAGGGCTCGTAGGTGAGCTGCGTCGCGCGCGGATCGGCCGCTTCGCCGACGCCGCCGAGCGCAAGCTGCACGGTGAACGATCCAAGGAATATAGCCACATAGCGCATCGCCGTCTCCTTCACGAGGAGGCCGCGTATCGCGCTATTGCGGCTTTTTGTCGTTGGAGATGCGGACGAGATAATCCGCCTTGCTGTACTGCATGTGATCGACGCAAAGCTGCGCCAGCGCCCAGCTGTCGCGGCCCTTCAAGAGCTCGATCATCAATTCGTGCTGGCGGCGCGACAATGCGAGGCCCTCGCTGTCGGCGAGATTCTTGGCGCGCATCGGCAGCGTCAGGTTCATGTAGTCCTGCAATGAGCGGACGAGGTAAGGATTGCCGCAGGCGGAGAACAGCGCGAGGTGGAACGCATCGTTGGTCTCGTGAATGCCGCGCATGTCCTGCGCCTCGGCCTTGATGCAGTAGTGCCGTTGCAGTTCGCTCAACTGGTCGATCAGGCTTTGCGGCGCGGGCAGGGCGATCATCAGCGCGGCCTGGCGCGTCAACATCTCGCGCACCTCATAGATCTGCCGCACTTCCTCGGCCGCATAGAACCGCACCGTAGCGCCGACATTCTTCTCGCGCAGCACGATGCCCTGGCGCTCGAGCTGGAACAGCGCCTGGCGGACGAAATGCCGGCTCGCACCGTAGCGCTGCATCAGGTTATCCTCGACCAGCCGCAAACCGGGCGCGAAGCGGCCGAAGATGATGTCCTCCTCCAGCCGGCGGATCACCTCCGCTTGTTCCTCCTCGCGCGAGGGGGCCTGGAGTTCGGGCAATGTGGGCTCGGCTGTCATGCGCTCTCGGCTTTGGATCGGTGCCTGAGGTCAGCATGGCGCCACGGTTATTGTCAATAATGGGGGCGATTTTGCCGCAGACCAGCCACCCGCCGCGACCGGATTATCTCATATTGACAATAATTCCTGCCGCTCCTTAAGTGCGGCCGAACAACCACGGGACGAGAAGAAAATGGCCGACGGACTTCGCAAGGGACTGACAAGCTATGGTGACGCCGGCTTCTCGCTGTTCCTGCGCAAGGCGTTCATCAAGGCGATGGGCTATTCAGACGATGCGCTCAATCGCCCGATCGTCGGTATCACCAACACCTACAGCGACTACAATCCCTGCCACGGCAACGTGCCTGACATCATCGAGGCCGTGAAGCGCGGCGTGATGCTGTCGGGCGCGATGCCGTTCGTGTTCCCGACCATCTCGATCGCGGAGAGCTTTGCGCACCCGACCTCGATGTATCTGCGCAACCTGATGGCGATGGATACCGAGGAAATGATCCGCGCCCAGCCGATGGATGCGGTGATCGTGATCGGCGGTTGCGACAAGACCTTGCCGGCGCAGATCATGGCCGCGATCAGCGCCGATCTGCCGACGGTGGTGATTCCGGTCGGGCCCATGGTCGTCGGCCATCACAAGGGCGAGGTGCTCGGCGCCTGCACGGACTGCCGCCGGCTGTGGGGCAAGTATCGCGCCGGCGAGATCGACGACAACGAGATCGAGGCGGTGAACGGCCGCCTCGCGCCCTCGGTCGGCACCTGCATGGTGATGGGCACTGCCTCCACCATGGCCTGCATCACCGAGGCGCTCGGCCTGTCGCTGCCGATGAGCGCGACGATCCCGGCGCCCCATGCCGAACGCTTCCGTTCCGCCGAGGCCAGCGGCCGCGTCGCCGCCGAGATGGCGAAGACCAAGGGACCGAAGCCGAGCGAGATCCTGACGCCGTCCTCGTTCCGCAACGCCCAGGTCGTCATGCAGGCGATCGGCGGCTCGACCAACGGCCTGATCCATCTCACGGCGATCGCCAACCGCTCGCCGCACAAGATCGACCTCGAGGCGTTCGACAAGCTCGGCCGCGAGGTCCCCGTGCTGGTCGACCTCAAGCCGTCGGGCGAACACTACATGGAGCATTTCCATCACGCCGGTGGCGTGCCGAAGCTGATGGCGCAGCTCGGCGACCTGATCGATCTCGATGCCAAAACCATCACCGGCCAGACCTTGCGCGAGGTCGTCGCCAATGCCGAGGATGTGCCGGGGCAGGACGCGATCCGCTCCAAGGCGAACCCGATCAAATCCGAAGGCGCGATGGCGATCCTGCACGGCAATCTCGCGCCGCGCGGCGCCGTGATCAAGCAGTCGGCGGCGAGCCCGAAACTATTGCAGCACACCGGCCGCGCCGTGGTGTTCGAATCGGTCGAGGACATGACGCTGCGGGTCGACGATCCCGCGCTCGATGTCACCGCCGACGACGTGCTGGTGTTGCGCAATGCCGGCCCGAAGGGCGCGCCGGGCATGCCGGAGGCGGGTTACCTGCCGATCCCGAAGAAACTCGCGCGCGCCGGCGTGAAGGACATGGTCCGCATCTCCGATGCGCGGATGAGCGGCACCGCGTTCGGCACCATCGTGCTGCACATCACGCCGGAATCCGCGGTCGGCGGTCCGCTCGGGCTGGTGCGGAACGGCGACATGATCCGGCTCGATGTCGTCAAGCGCAGCATCGATCTGTTGGTCGACGAGGCCGAATTGCAGAAGCGCCGCGACGCGCTCGCGCCGGCCGGTTCGCCCGATTGGGCCAAGCGCGGCTACGCGCATCTCTTCAACGACACCATCCTGCAGGCCGATGAGGGCTGCGATTTCGACTTCATGCGCGCCAAGGGGAAGTAGCTTGCAAAGTTCGGCGCATCTGCTGAATTGTCGATAATTTCTGCGATGTGGTGCTCGTTGTCGCCTACGACGAGCTGATTGCCTCTGTTTTATTGACAATCCTGCGCGACTGGTGGGATGATCCCCCTCAATTAAAAACAGGGGGAACGTCGCGATGGGCTATTCAGCCAGGATCGTCGGGATTGCCATGGCCGCGGCAGCGCTGCTGCTTTCCGCGGGCGCCGGCGCGCAGGAAGTCAAGCACTACCGCTTCGCGCACGATCAGCAGCTCAACACCGGATACAGCGTGGCCTACGATATGTTCTCCGCCAAGCTCAAGGAGTTGAGCAAGGGGACCATGATCGTCGACCAGTATCCGGGAGCGCAGCTCGGACAGGAGCCGCAGCTGCTGCAGCTCGTGAAATCCGGAGACATTGAATTCGCCATCATCTCGTCGGCGAACACCGCGACTATCTCGCCGCAGGCCGGTGTGATGTCGCTGCATTTCCTGTTCCGCGACGCCAACCATGTGGTGAAGGCCCTTGCCGATCAGAAGGTGATTGACGCGATCAAGGCGATGATCGACGACACGTCGCAAGGCCTTCATGTCATCGCGACGGGCAGCCAAGGCGTTAGAAGCATCTACGCCAGGAAGGAAATCCACAACGTCAGCGACCTCAAGGGTGTAAAGATTCGCGTTCAGGCGACGGCTACGGAAGACACGATCTTCCCGGCTTACGCCGCGCAAACCGTCCATATGCCGTTCGGCAGCGTGTACACGTCGCTGCAGACCGGCGTCGTCGAGGCGGCGGAAAACAGCGTGAATGTTTACCTCGTCAATAAGCACTACGAAGTCGCGCCGGTGCTCTCGATGACCGAGCATGAGGCCAACAATGCGCTGTTGTTCATCAGCGACAGGCTGTGGCAGAGCCTTTCAGCCGAGCAGAAGGCCTGGGTGACGACAGCGGCCGCGGAGGTGAGCGCCAAGGAGCCGGCGAAGGCGTTCGAACTGGAGAAGAATGCGGCTGCAAAACTGAAGTCATTCGGCGTCAAGGTGGTCGAGGATGTGGACAAGAAGAGCTTTACCGCGATCGCCGATCCCTATCTCGACAAGCTCGCCAAGGATCTCGGGCCGCATGCGGAGAAGATTAAGAATTTGATCCGCGCGGTCAACTAGTAGCTCGTCACAGTGATTTTGACTCTTTGGGTATGCCTGGATAGGCGCGCCCCAGTTTGGTGCGAGCTTTGTCCGTTGTGAACATCCAGTTGATACGGGCGCGAGTTTTGTTTCGCTGCCGCTCCCATGCTGCGATCTCGTTTCTAAGGCGTTTTGGATCGTCGATCCGGCGGCCGAGACACTGCCCTTGGAGCACGCCGATCTCGATCTCGACCATATTGAGCCAACTGGCGTGTTTCGGGGTGTAGTGGAACTCGAGGCGGCGCAGGATGCGGCGGGCCTCGGCGGGGGCAAAGGCCTGGTAGAGGGCGCCGGGGGCATGGATCGACAGATTGTCCTGCACGACACGGATGCAGGCGGCCTTGGGGTAATGGACATCGACGAGTTCGCGCATGCAGTGAGCATAATCCACGGCGGTGCGCCGTTCGGTGACTTTGACGTTACGCCAGGCCCGATGCGGATCGAGGGCGACAAAGAGATTGACGGTGCCGTTGCGGCGGTACTCGTAATCGTAACGCTCGCGCTTTCCCGGCTCGGGTGGGATCGGCTGGCGCACTTCGCCGATGAGCTGGACGGGGGTTTCGTCGAAGCAGACCAGCGGCCGCTCGGGATCAGGCGCTTCAGCGTAGAGATCGAGCACATCTTCCATGCGGGCGACGTATTCGCCATCGACATGGGGAATGCACCACATGTCCCTGCGCCACGGCTTGAGGTCATTATCGGCCAGCCGGCGGCGCACGGTCTCGCCCGACAGGCTGTCATGATCGGTGAGCTTGACCATCACGTCGGCCAGCAGCGCCAGCGTCCAGCGCCTCCGGCCAGCGGGCGGCTTGGCGCATGCGGTCGCCACCAGCAGGGCTTCCTCCTTGCCGGTCAGCTTGCGCTCCGCACCGGGACGCGGCTCCTCACTCAAGGCCCGATCGAGATTGCCTTCCACCAAGCGGCGTTTGGTCCGATAGACGGTGGAGGCGCTTACTCTGACGGTCCGGACAATCTCCTCGTCGCGGCTGCCGATGTCGGCCGCCAGCAAAATCTGGGCCCGCTTGAGTTTGCGAGCGGCATGCTTGCCGCCGCTCAGCATCGCCGTCAGTTCCTCTCGCTCGGCTTGGCTCAATTCAACCCGGTACCGTACATTCATCGTTCGCCTCCCTGTCGGAGGCTCCGGACGAATCGATCCATGAGTCAAAAATCAGGCGCACGCTTTACCGAGAAGCAGGGCCATTATCTGGCTTTCATCTATACCTACTCGCACATGTTCGGACGGCCCCCCGCCGAAGCCGACATGCAGCGTCACTTCGGTGTTAGCCCGCCCTCAGTCCATCAGATGATCGTCACGCTCGAACGTAACGGCCTCATTCGCCGTCGAGCCGATATCCCCAGAAGCATCGAAATCCTCGTGCCGCCAGAGAACTTGCCGATCCTAAGCTGGCTCGGTATCAAACCGTCAAAATCACTGTGACGAGCCACTAGCCCACTTCCTGCGTCGTCCCGGCGAAGGCCGGGACCCATACGCCGCGGCTCGTCCATTGAAGCACCGGGCTGCCGTTCTTTCTCAAAGCATCAGGCGCCGGTGGTTATGGGTCCCGGCCTTCGCCCATAGGCGCTAAAATAGGATTTGCGCCTTGGATTCGCTTGTGATTCCAAGATGGAATGGCACACGAATCGCTTGTGAACAAAGATTGGGCGCGCGTTGTCGCCCGACTTGGCGGAGCCGAGGCTCTGAACATTAGCGCGCGCAAGACGAAGGCGTTTGTCCGTCCGCGGGAGATCAGCAATGCGGTCGACTTGCTGCGCCTGATCTTGGCTTATTGCCTTGGTGAGAAAGGGCTGCGGTTGACGGCGGCATGGGCCACGTCGGTTGGGCTTGTCGATATCTCCAACGTGGCTCTGTTGTATCGCTTACGTCAGTGCGGAGATTGGCTGGCAATCTTGGTCGAGCAGGCGCTTGCCGCCGCGGCGCCGAAGGCGAGCCGCGGTCGTCTGATCCGTATTGTTGACGCCACGACGGTCCCCAAGGCTGGGACGAGCGGCAGGAACAAGAACGCAGTGTGGCGTATCCATAGCGCGTTCGATCTTCCGCAGGAGCGCTTTGGTCACTTCGAGCTGACCGATCAGCGAGCGGGCGAGACGCTGGATCGGATACCGGCGGTTGCCGGTGAGATCCGTCTTGCCGATCGCGCCTATCTGCAACCGGAGCGCATGGCGCATCTCGTCGATGCCGATGCAGACTTCGTGATCCGGGCCGGCTGGAAGAGCGCGCGCTGGCTCGATGCCGAAGGTAATCTTGTTGACCTCACTGCCGAACTGCGCAACGCCTCGGCGCGTGGCCTGATCGATCGGCCGATTTGGATAAAGCGCAAGTCAGGTGCGCCGCCGCTCGCAGTGCGTCTGGTTGCCGCGAAGAAGCCGGCGCAAGCTGCTGCGGCTGCGCGACGCAAGGCGCGCCGGACTGCACAAAAGGGAGGTCATCAGCTCTCCAGGCAAACACTTGACGCCGCAGATTGGGTGATCCTGGTGACCTCACTCAGGCCAGAGGACTTCACGACTGCAGATATCCTCGCCCTCTATCGGCTGCGATGGCGCATTGAGCTCGGCTTCAAGCGGCTGAAAAGCCTGATTGGCCTGAAGGGACCTCCCGGAACCGACGAGCGGTCCGCCAGACCCCATATCCTCGCTCATCTGCTGATCATTCTATTGCTCGAGCCGCTCGTCGACGAACTCGAAGACTCTCCCCGCTTGGCCGACGCCGCCTGACCCACCCAGTGACGTGGCGTCTGCTGCGCCAGCTCGTCGCTTCGCTACGGCAAGCGATCATTCCACAGCCCGCAATCGCTCTACTCTGCAGAGCCAGTCACGCTCTCCGGCGACATCTACGCGAGCCACCCAGACATAAGCGCCACTATCAGACTATGATCAAACTATCTTAGCGCCTATGGGCCTTCGCCGGGACGACATACGAGGACGGAGCATTCGATGGCCATCGCCGACACACTGGTGCTGCAACGGCAGCGGCATCTGAAATGGCGGGCGCTCGACCGGCTCGAGCTGATCCTGATGATGCTGTGCGGCCTGCTGTGCTTCGGCTTCTCGCTGTCGGTGACCGCCGATATCGTCACCCGCACCATCGGTCATCCCTGGCTGTGGCTGCAGGAGGTGACCTCGACGCTGTTCATCTACGCGATCTTCATCGGGGCCGCGGTCGCGACACGGCGCAACGACCATCTCTATCTCACCGCGATCTCCGAAGCGCTGCATGGCAGGTCGCGGCTGATCGTCGAGATCGTCATCCGTCTGGTGGTGCTGGGTGTCGCCTTCTGCCTGGTCTGGTACGGCTATCAAAATTACCTCCGAGGCTTCGGCAGCTTCCGCCTGCCGTCCGGTACGCCGATCGCCTCGCTCTATGCGGTGATCCCGCTGTCCGGCATCCTGATCGGCCTGTTCACGATCGAGCAGCTCGTCAATGGGATCCGCAATGGCTTCGACCATCCGGAGCCGCCGGATGACCACCTTCCGATTCCTGCGATCGATACCCGCGCGACGACGGGAGTGCAGCCGTGAGCGCACCGGTCGTGCTTGCGCTGATGTCGTTCTGCTTCCTGTTCTTCGGCTATCTCGGCGTGCCCGTGCCGTTCTCGCTGATGGCTGGCGTGTTCGTCGGCGCAGTGCTATCAGACGTCTCGCTGGCGGCGATCATCCAGAAGGTCTTCGACGGCGTCGATTCCGAGGCGCTGCTTGCGATCCCGTTCTTCCTGCTGGTCGGCGAGCTCATGAGCTCCGCAAATGTCGTGGTCCGCATCGCCAATCTCTCGGTCTCGCTGGTCGGCCATATCAGGGGCGGGCTGTCGCAGGTCGTCGTCGTCTTCAGCATGTTCTTCTCGGAGATGTCCGGCTCGACCACCGCCGACGTCGCGATCATGAGCCGGGCGCTCGGTGGGCCGATGCGGCGGGAAGGGTACGAGCCGGCCTTCATCGCCGCGATCATCGCCTCGGCGTCGACGATCGCAGCGCTGGTGCCGCCGAGCATCACGGCGGTGGTCTATGGCGCGGTCGGCAATGTCTCGATCGCCGGGCTGTTCATGGCCGGTGTGGTCCCCGGACTGATGATCGGCTTCGGGCTGATGATCTACTGCTACTTCTTCGGTCCCTCGGGCCTGCGCAAGCCGCGTGCGCCGCCGCGCCAGGTTGCGTTCGCCGCCGGTGACGCGGCGCTGCCGATGATGATCCCGGTGATCCTGCTGGGCGGCATCCTGACCGGCTGGTTCACGCCGACCGAGGCCGGCGTGGTCGCGGTCGCCTACATCATCGTCGTGGTGATCCCGGCGCTGAACCGCGGGCACCTGAAGAAGATCCCGTATGATTTCTGCCTCGCCGGCCTGATCTTCTCGCTGCCGCTGATCACGATCGGCGCGGCGAACGCGTTCGGCTGGATGCTGGCCTATCTGCGCGGCGCGATCTACATCGCCGACTGGATCACCTCGATCGCCGGTAACGACCCGCACCTCATCATGCTCTTGATGGTGTTGCTGTTCACCGTGGTCGGCGACTTCATCGAGCCGGTGCCGACCATCATCATCTTCATGCCGCTGGTCAACGCCTTGACCCAGGCCGGCGACATCAACGGCGTGCACATGGGCGTGGTGCTGATCGCAACGCTGGCGTTCGGCCTGATCACGCCGCCCTACGGGCTCGTGCTGCTGATGGCCTCGAAATTCGTCGGCATCAGTTTTGCAAAAGCGTTGCGGGCGGCGTTGCCGATCTATGTCGTGTTCCTGGTCACGATCTGCTTCACGATCTATTTTCCGAAGGTCGTGCTGTGGCTGCCCAAGCAGGTGATCCCGGAATCGGTCGGCTGCTTCAAGGCACCCGGCGGCACGGGGTACATTTGCCCGAACTAGCCAAACCTCTACTTCGACTTGCTGGTGAACTTCTTCACGGCGACGCGGAAATCATCGGTATGCATCGCCGTGATGATCTTGTGTTCCTCGGCGTCGAGCTGCTGCTTGGTCGGCGTGGTGGCGGCCTGATAGACCAGTGATTTGGTCCCCGCGATCGCGGCGGGCGGATTTTGCGCCAGACGCTCGGCGAGCTGCCGCGTCGCCGCCTTCAGCTCGGCCGCGGGGACGGTCTTGACGACGAGACCCCATTCATAGGCTTGCTGCGCGGTGAACCCATCCTCGGCCAGGAAAATCTGCAGCGCGCGGCGGGTACCGACCGTGCCGACGATGCCGACCGTGCTGCCGCCATCCGGCGATACGCCGATCTTGGCATAGGCGGGCGTGAAGCGGGCATCCTCTGCGGCGATACACAGGTCGGTCACGAACGCGAGGCCCATGCCGGCTCCGGCCGCCGAACCATGCACGCTGGATAGCACGATCTTCGGCATCCGCCGGACCGTCTCGATGAAGGCATGGTAGTGGTGAAGCATCTCGCCGACCACGGGGGCGACATTGTTGGCTTCGGTCGCGGCGCCGATGGTCTGCAAATCGCCACCGGCGCAGAAGGCGCGGCCTTCGCCCTCGATGACCAGTACGCGAACGTCCTTGTTGGCTTCGACCTCGGCGCTGAGCTGCTCGAGCTTCTTGGCAATCGTCATGTCGATCGCGTTGAACGCGGCCGGCCGGTTCAGTGTGATGGTCGCGATGGCGCCGTCGATGCGGAGCAAAGCGGGGTCGGTGGCGGAGGGGGCGGGTGCTGGCATATTGAAGACCTTGGGCTTGTTGGTTCCGGACATTTAAGGCCTTGGCGGGAGCCGTGGCAATCCGGCCCGGGGGCCGCGGGCGCGCCCAGAATCGCCTGGGACCCCCTTGCATCGGTACGAGCCATGAGGCCAAATGGCGTGCGCCTTCGGTACGCAGACACGAGCGCTGTGGGGACGGGGCAAGCAAGCTAACATCGACAAGAGGAAACGGCATGGGTCACTCCTGCTCGCGCGTATTTGGGTTGTTCCGATGACAGGCTCGGTCATCATCGTCGGCGCCGGACACGCCGGCTTCCAGCTCGCGGCGTCGCTGCGCCAGGCCGGCTTCGCCGAGCGCGTCGCCCTGATCAATGACGAAGGCCATTTGCCGTATCAGCGGCCGCCGCTGTCGAAGGCCTATCTGAAAGGGACCGGCGGGCCCGAGAGCCTGATGTTCCGGCCCGACAAGTTCTACCAGGACAACAAGATCGAGCTGATCACCGATCGCGCCCATGCGATCGACCGCAATGCGCGGAAGGTGGCGCTCGCCTCCGGCGCGTCGCTCGATTACGGACACCTGGTGTTCGCAACCGGCGCGCGGAACCGGCTGCTGGATATCCCCAACGCCAAGCTCGACGCAGTCCGCTACCTGCGCATTCTGGATGAGAGCCAGGCGCTGCGCGACTTGATCGCGCCCGGCATGCGCGTCGTCGTGATCGGTGCGGGCTTCATCGGGCTCGAATTCGCCGCCACTGCCCGGGCCAAGGGCCTCGAGGTCGACGTGGTCGAGCTTGCCTCCCGCGTGATGGCGCGGGCGGTGACCGCGGAGATTTCCGAGTTCTCGCAATCCCGCCACAGCGCGGCCGGCATCCGGATTCACCTCGGGGTGCAGGTCACGGCGATCGAGGCCGATGGCGGCAAGGTTACCGGTGTCAGCCTGAGCAACGGCACGCATATCCCGGCCGACCTCGTCGTGGTCGGCGTCGGTGTGCTGCCGAATGTCGAGCTTGCGGCGGAGGCCGGGCTGCCGGTGGCATCCGGCATCATCGTCGACGAGCATCTGTTGACCGCCGATCCGAATGTCTCCGCGATCGGCGATTGCGCGCTCTACACCAGCAAACGCTTCGGCGGGTCGCTGCGGCTGGAGTCGGTGCAGAATGCGACCGACCATGCGCGCTGCGTGGCGTCGCGGCTGACCGGCAAGACCGAGGTCTATGACGGTCTGCCGTGGTTCTGGAGCGACCAGGGCCCCGACAAGCTGCAGATGGCGGGTCTCACCACCGGCTACGACCGCGTCGTAGTGCGCGGCGACCGCGCGCAGGGCGCGTTCTCGGCGTTCTGCTATCGCGGCGACAAGCTGCTCGGCATCGAATCGATCAATCGCGCCGGCGATCACATGTTCGGCCGCCGGCTGCTCGGCGCCGGCGGCTCGATTACGCCGGAGCAGGCGGCGGATGCGAGCTTTGATCTGAAGAGTGCGCTGGCGCAAATGTAAGCAAGCGTCGTCCCGGCGAAAGCCGGGACCCATACTCCGCGGCAGTCGTTGGCGGAGACGAACGCAGTTGCCACGCGTGTGCCCCCAAACTGTGGCCGGTGGTTATGGGTCCCGGCCTTCGCCGGGACGACTTGGGGAGAGAGCGTCCTCCACCTCATCCGCCGTCGGCATCGACGGCGCGGCTCCCATCCGTTGCACGCAAATCGAGGCGGCGGCGTTGGCGTAGGCCAGCGCGTCGCCGAGCGGCTTGCCGATGGCGAGCTGTGAGGCGAGGGCGCCGACGAAGCAATCGCCGGCGCCTGTGGTGTCGACGGCCTTGACCTCGCGTCCCGGCACGAGCAGCGGCTGGTTGTCGACCAGCGCCAGCACGCCGCGCTTTCCGAGCGTGACGCAGACGATCCTGCCTTGCCCCAACGCCCGGGCCGCCTCGGAGAAGCGCTCCGGCGTATCGCTGTCGCGCAGCCCCGTGCCAGTCAGGTAGCCGAGTTCGGTCTCGTTCAGAACGAGGATGTCGACGAGATCGAGCAGAGCCTTGTCGGCCTGTTTTGCCGGTGCCGGATTGAGGATCGTGGTGGCGCCGACGGCGCGGGCGCGCCGGAAGAAGGCAGCGATCGCCGGCAGCGGGATCTCGAACTGGCTGACCGCGACGTCACCCTTCATAAGTGAGGGGACCTTGACATCATGAGCGTCAACGAGCCCGTTGGCGCCTGGCACGACGACAATCGTGTTGTCGGCATTGGCGAGCGTGATGATCGCCGTGCCGGAATGCGTGCCGTGCGTGGTCTTGACCGAGGTGAGATCGACGCCTTGCGCGGCAAGGAACGCTCGCAGCTCCTTGCCGAACGCATCGGTGCCGAGCCGGCCGATCAGCGTGGTCGCTACGCCGAGCTTGGCCGAAGCCACCGCCTGGTTGGCGCCCTTGCCTCCGGGAAAATAGAGCACGGCCTCGCCGGCGACGGTTTCGCCGATCCGCGGATGGCGCTCGGCGGTCGCCACCACGTCCATATTGATGCTGCCGGCGACGAAGACGTGCCTCATGACTAGCCCCGTTCACCGATATCAGGCCTCGGCGCGAAATTCCTGCTTGACCGCTGCGATATCGGCGAGTGTCGGCAAGCCGGCCTCGTTGCCGAGCTTCTGGATCTTGAAGGTCGAGGCTGCACGCGCGAACTTGAAGTGCTCATGCCAGCCTTTGCTCGGGTTCGAAAGGTAAGAGTAGATGTAGGCGCCGTGGAAGACGTCGCCGGCGCCGTTGGTGTCGATCACGCGCGCGCGCGGGATCGGGAAAGCCGGCAGCGTGCGCACTGTGCCGGCCTCGTCATACCAGAGCAGGCCGCGCTCGCCCATGGTGACGCCGCCGACCTTGCAGCCGCGACCCTTGAGATAGTCGAGCATCTGCTCCGGCGTCTTGTCCATCTGCTCGCACAGGCGTTCGGCGACGATCGCAATGTCGATGAATGCGAGCAGCTCGTGGGTGTTGGTGCGCAGGCCGCCGCCGTCGAGCGAGGTCAGGATGCCGTCCTCGCGGCACAGCTTCGCATAATGGATCGCGGCGTCCGGCTGGTGTCCGTCGATGTGCAGCGCGCGGCAGCCCTTGATGTTCAGCAGCGGAAAGGGGTGGATGTGCTGGTCGTCGCGGCAGCGGACGATCGCGCGCTTGCCGTCGTTCGGCATGATGAAGGACAGCGAGGAGGAGTTGACCTTGCGGGGGTGGAACGAGATGCCGTACCTGTCGGCCATGTCCCAGAACATCCGTCCGAGCCAGTCATTGGCCATGGTGGCGATCAGGTCCGGCGGGACGCCGAGCTTGGCGCAGCAGAATGCTGCGGTCACGGCGTTGCCGCCGAACGACACCGCATAGGCGTCGGCGACGTGCTTTTCGTCGCCGACGGGCATGTGATCTGTGATGAAGGTGACGTCGATATAGGTCTGTCCGATGAAGAGGGCCTGCATTCGCTTTCCGTCGTGGCTTGGTGTGGTCCCGGCCGGCGGTTCCAGACTAGCATTGCTGATCGGCCGATATCGCTGAAAATATTCGCAACCCTGCCTGGTTTACAGGTAGAGATGATGGCTGCGCCGGGCCGTTCTGGCATGCGGCATAACGGCCGGCGGCAGTCCGTGGTTCCGGGTTGGGTTAAGGGAGAAACACAATGACGGCAGATTCGGGGAGGTTGCAGCCATGATTACCGGTCTCGATCACATCGTCGTCCTGACCAGTGACATCGCTGCTGCCAGCGCGGCCTACGAGGCGCTGTTCGCGCGGACGCCTTCCTGGCGCTACAGTGGCGGTGGTGCGAACCGCACGCTGTTCACGCTCGACAACACCACGCTGGAATTGGTGGCGCCGCTCGGCGACGATGACGCAGCCCAGCGCATCCGCAGCTCGCTCGTTACGCAAGGTGAGGGGCTTGCGAGCCTCTGCTTCCGCACCAGCGACATCGCCAGGACACACCGCCGGCTCGACCGGCTGACGCTGAAGCCCGAACCAGTCACTGAAGTCGAAAGCCGCGACGAGACCAGCGGCGCCGTGCTGTCGTGGAAGCGTACGCGGGCCGCGACCGATGCGACGCGCGGCGTGCGCATGTTCTTCCTGGAACGCGAGCAGGAGCGGCCGTTGTCGGTGCGTACCACGACCGCATCGATCACCGCGATGGATCATGTGGTGGTTTCGACCGCCGATCCGGAACGCGCCGCCGCGCTCTATGGCGCGCGGCTCGGGCTCGACATGGCGCTCGACCGGTCGCATCCGGAGTGGGGCCGGCTGATGTTCTTCCGCTGCGGCGACCTCGTGGTCGAGGTCACGCACCGGCCGAGCAAGGAAAACGACAAGGCGGAGGCCGACGCGCCGGACCGGCTGCGCGGCATCTGCTGGCGCGTCGCCGATATCGATGCCACACGTGCGCGGCTGATCGCCGCTGGCGTCGACGTCTCCGAGGTCCGTAACGGCCGCAAGCCCGGCACGCGCGTGATGACGGTGCGGAACGGCACGTGCGGTGTGCCGACGCTGCTGGTGCAGCCGTCGCAAGGAAAGCCAGACTAGGCTGCGTTTCATGCGCGTGTCGTGCCGGCAGCGTGCATCCGGGAATGGCAGAGAGGACGCTGCATGTCGCGTCGGCGAGAAATATTCCCGCATGGCCGTCACGACAACATTCGTTCTCAAACGTCGTTCGTCATGCTACATTCATCAATTCAGCATCACGGGCGATCGATTTGGCCAAGGCAAAGCGAATACAGAGATGGCAGCGCGACCCCCAGGGGATGCGGCTGCGGATTCTCGAGGCGGCCAAGCAGGAATTCGCCGCCCATGGCCTCGCCGGGGCGCGGGTCGATCGCATCGCGGCCAATGCCGACGCCAACAAACGTATGCTGTACTACCACGTCGGCAACAAAGAGGATCTTTATCTCGAGGTGCTGGAAGGCGCCTATGAGAAGATCCGTGCCGAGGAACGCACCCTCGATCTCGAGCATCTCGATCCGCCCGAGGCAATCGGGCGCCTGATCGACTTCACGTGGAACTATTTTCTGCGCAACCCCGAGTTCCTGGCGCTGCTGAACACCGAAAACCTCGCCAAGGCAAAACACCTGAAGCGTTCGACCAAGGTCAAGTCGATGCACTCGCCCTTTGTCGAGATGATCCGCACCGTGGTGACGCGCGGGGTCGAGAGCGGCGATTTCCGCGTCGCGGTCGATCCGGTGCAGCTCTACATCTCGATCGCCGGGCTCGCATTCTTCTATCTCTCCAACAGCGCCACGCTGAGCGTGATCTTCGGCCGCGACCTCTTGAAGAAGGACGCCCGCGACGAGCGCCTCGAGCATATGACCGCGCTGGTGCTGGCGGCGCTGACCGGCAAATCTACGGCGGCGTTCGGCGGCGCGATGCCGGTGCTGCGCGCGGCGGAACATCGCGTGGTGTGAGGGCTCGCGATCATTGCGGTGATCCGTAGCCCGGATTGAGCCAACGGGTCGCGCGAACGCGCGCCCGATGACAGGCTCCGCGCAATCCGGGGAGTTGCATCCGCGGATAGCGGTCCCGGATTTCGCTGCGCTTCATCCGGGCTACGAAGTCTCATCCGACAAAAATTCTCGCCTGACGAAAGTTGCATATTTCGGCGCGATTTGCCGCGCGCTTGGGGCTGGACAGTATTTATCCAACGGGTTAATTTCTGAACGAACAGAGAGACTGCAAAGGGAGCGTGACGTGGCGGAGGCAAAGAGCCCTTCGGGCCTGTCGAAGGTGCTGAATGCGGCGTGGGTACGTCCGTTCCTGTTTTTGGTCGTCATCGTGGCGGCCTGGGACCTTGCGATCCGCTTGTTCCATATTCCGGCCTACCAAATTCCCTCGCCGGGCGACGTCGTCGCGGTGCTCTGGAGCGACTGGCCGGAGCTGTTGCGGCAGTCCTGGCCGACCACCTATGCAACGATTTGCGGCTTCCTGCTCTCGGCGCTGTTCGGCATTCCCGTAGCGATGCTGATCGCGGGTTCGAAGACGGTCGAGAGCTACGTTTATCCGCTGCTGGTGTTCTCCCAATCCGTGCCGAAGATCGCGATCGCGCCGCTGTTCGTGGTGTGGTTCGGCTTCGGCATCATCCCCAAGGTGATCTCCGCGTTCCTGCTCGGCTTCTTCCCAGTGGTGGTCTCGGCGGTACAGGGCTTCAAATCGGTCGACCCTGATATGGTCGATCTGGCGCGCGCGATGCAGGGCAGCCGCTTCCAGGTGTTCCGCGCGGTCAACCTGCCGCACGCGATGCCTGCGATTTTCTCCGGCCTGAAAGTCTCGGTGACGCTCGCCGTGGTCGGCGCCGTCGTCGGCGAGTTCGTCGGCTCCAACTCCGGCATCGGCTATGTGATGCAGCGCTCGATCGGTACCTTCGACCTGCCGACGATGTTCGCCGCGCTGGTGATCCTCGCGCTGCTCGGCGTCATCCTGTTCTGGATCGTCGACCGCATCGAGCGGCTGGTGATCCCCTGGCACGTCAGCCAGCGCGATGACATCATTTTTGCTTCCTAGGGATATCGCAGAGCCACCTAACGAAAAGGGAAACCGTCATTGCGAGCGAAGCGAAGCAATCCATCGCGCCACAAGCTGAGAAATGGATTGCTTCGTCGCTCTCGCTCCTCGCAATGACGAAAAACAGGGAGAGAACGTGATGCGATTGATCACTGCTGTCATTGCCGCACTGGCCTGGACCGCGCTTGCGGTGGCCCCTGCATCTGCGGCCGACAAGGTCGTGCTGATGCTGAACTGGTACGTCTACGGCGAGCACGCGCCGTTCTATTACGGCAAGGCCAAGGGCATCTATGCCACTGAGGGCATCGACCTCGAGATCCAGGAAGGCCGCGGCTCGGCCGCGACCACGCAGGCGGTGGCCGCCAAGACCGCCGATTTCGGCTATGTCGACGTGCCGACGATGATGCGCGCGGCCGTGAAGGGTGCGCCGGTGATTGCCACCGGCGTGCTGCTGCAGACCAGCCCGATGTCGGCGATGAGCCTTGCCGACAAGAACATCAGGAAGCCGGAGGACATCAAGGGCAAGACGGTCGCGATCACGCCGGCGGATTCGATGACGCAGATCTGGCCGCTGTTCCTGAAGAAGACCGGTCTGAAGGAAAGCGATTTCAACACCGTCGCCGGCGACGGCCAGACCAAGCTCAACGCCGTGATCAACGGCCAGGCCGACCTGCTGCTCGGCTACGTCATGGACCAGTCGATGAAGATCAAGGACGCCACCGGCAAGGACGTCTATCCGATCAAGTTCGCCGACTACGCCATCAACATGGTGTCGTCGGGCATCATCGCGAACTCCGACTATGTGAGGGCCAATGCCGACCTGGTCCGCCGCTTCATGTCGGCGACGACAAAGGCGGTGGAAGCCGCGGAGAAGGACCCCAAGGCCGCTGCGCAGTCGATCCTCGACGCCAACCCGAAGGGCGGCAAGATCGACACGTTGACGCAAGGCTTCGAGCTGACGATCCCGCTCTATCGTACGCCGGAGACCAGGACCAAGCGGCCGTTCCAGGTCACCGACCAGAACATGACCGAGTCGGTCAATTTGATGGTCGAGTATGGCGGCCTCGACGCCAAGGCCAAGGCCAATCCGAAGGCGTTCTACACCAACGACTATCTGCCGAAGGGTGACTCGTGAGCGCAACAAACACCGTCATTCCGGGGCGATGCAAAGCATCGCCCCCGGAATCTCGGGATTCCGGGTCTGGTCCTTCGGACCATCCCGGAATGACAGCATTCTACATCCCAGTGGATTCGGCAGAATGAATCCCGCAACCAAACCAGCCGATGTTCCGCCCGCAGCGCATCTGCGCCTGGTGTCGGACCGCGCGGCGGGAGCCACGCCGGGTATCAAACTGTCCGGCGTGTCGAAGACCTACCGGTCGCGCGACGGCGATGTGCCGTCGCTGCGGCCGCTCGACTTCACCATCAATGACGGCGAATTCTTCGTTGTGGTCGGGCCCTCCGGCTGCGGCAAGTCCACGCTGCTCAAGATGATCTCGGGCCTGCTGCCGCCGACGACCGGCGAGGTGCTGGTCGACGGCGAGCCGGTGACCAGGCCGCACGGCAATGTCGGCATCGTGTTCCAGAACGCGCTACTGCTGCCGTGGCGCAACATCCTCTCCAACGTGATGTTGCCGATCGACATGAAGCAGCTGCCGCGGGACAAGTATCTCGCGCGCGCCAAGGATCTGCTGAAGCTGGTCGGCCTCGAAGGTTTCGAGAAGAAGCTGCCCTGGCAGCTTTCCGGCGGCATGCAGCAGCGCGCCTCGATCTGTCGCGCCCTGGTGCACGACCCCAAGATCATGCTGATGGACGAGCCGTTCGGCGCGCTCGACGCCATGACGCGCGAGCGGATGAATGTCGAATTGATGCGGATCCAGCGCGAGACCGGCAAGACGGTCCTGTTGATCACGCACTCGATCCCGGAAGCCGTGTTCCTCGCCGACCGCGTGCTCGTGATGACCGAGCGGCCCGGCGCGATCGCCGCGATCTACGACGTGCCGATGCCACGGCCGCGCTCGCTCGAGACGATGTCCGATCCTGTCTTCAACGAACTGGTGCAGCGGATCCGGAAGCATTTCTTCTCACAGGGGTCGCTGGACTAACACCCGAGCCGTCAATGCCGCTTCGCCTTAAAGTCAACGATATCGCCTTCTTCGAACGGCCGCTGGTGTTCGCCCGGCCGTTCCGCTTCGGCGCGGTGACGATCACCGCATCGACGCAGATGTTCGTGCGGGTCGAGATCGAGGTGGAAGGCAAGGGCCGCGCCACCGGCGCCAGCGCCGAGATGCTGGCGCCGAAATGGTTCGACAAGCGGCCGCATCTGACCGAAGCGCAGTCGCTCGACGGGCTTCGCCGCTCGCTTGCGGTTGCGCGCGAGCTCTATCTGACGAACAGGGGCTTTGACACCGCGTTCGGCTTGCATGCCGCGTGTATCGGCCCGCAGGTTGAGGCCTGCGCTGCCGAAGACATTCCGCCGCTTGCCGCCGGCTTCGGTCCGGCCGAGATCGACAAGGCGATCCTGGATGCGCTGCTGCGCGCGACCGGCGCGAATTTCTTCGACGGCATGGCCGGCAATATCGCCGGCATCGACGCGCGGCTGACGCCTGATCTAGACGACGCGGCGATCGCGCGGTTTCTGTCGACGCGCCAACGGCTCGAGCGTGTCGCCGTCAGGCACACGGTCGGAATGGACGACAAGGTTGAAGGCGAGGGCGGCGTCGCCGACCGCAACGAGAACGCCGGTGCGCGCTATTTCAAGCTTAAGCTGAACGGCGATCCCGCACATGACGCGGCGCGGCTGGCGCGGATCGGCGGCGAGCTCGCAAAGCTGCCTTACGCAACCAGGATCACGCTCGACGCCAACGAGCAATATGCCGACCTTGCCGCGCTGAACGCGCTGGTCGACCGGCTCGACCATGACGCGGCGCTGCAGCCGATCAGGGCAAAACTGCTCTATATCGAGCAGCCGATGCCGCGCGATATCACAAGAGCCTCGCCGCTCGGGAAACTGGCGGCGTACGGCATCATCATCGACGAAGCCGACGATTCCTATGACGCATTCCCGCAGGCCCGCGTGCTCGGCTATCGCGGCATCTCCTCGAAATCCTGCAAGGGCATCTACAAGTCCATCATCAACGCCACCCGCGCGGCGGCGTGGAGCGCGGACGGCGAGCGGTATTTCGTCAGCGGCGAGGACCTGACCTGCCAGGCCGGGCTCGGCGTGCAGCAGGACCTCGCGCTCGGCGCGCTGATCGGCGTCACCCATGCCGAGCGCAACGGACATCATTATGTCGATGGCTTTGCCGACACCCCGGTTGACGAGGCCGACGCCTTCCTCACCGCGCATCCCGATCTCTACACGCGCGAGCGCGGCAAGGTCCGCCTCGCGATCCATGACGGCGATCTGCTGACCGGATCGATCGCCGTCGCACCGGGCTTTGCCAGTTCGATCCATCCGGACTGGTCCACCATGCAGCCGCTCAAGCGGCCAACACCACGCGTTTCGCAGGAGCAAGCAGTATGACGACCAAACGCCTCGGCCTGATCATGAACGGCGTCACCGGCCGAATGGGGCTCAACCAGCATCTGATCCGCTCGATCGTCGCGATCCGCGAGCAGGGCGGCGTGCAGCTTGCGAACGGCGACCGCGTCATGCCCGATCCGATCCTGGTCGGCCGCGACGCCGAGAAGGTCGGCGCGTTGGCAAAACGCTACAACATCGAGCGCCACACCACTGATCTCGATCGTGCTCTCGCCGACAAGGGCGACACCGTGTTCTTCGACGCCGCGACCACGCAGGCGCGGCCCTCGCTGCTGACCAAGGCGATCAACGCCGGCAAGCATGTCTATTGCGAGAAGCCGATCGCGACCAACCTCGAGGAGGCCGTTGCGGTCGTGAAGCTCGCCAATGCCAGGGGCCTCAAGCACGGCACCGTGCAGGACAAGCTGTTCCTGCCGGGCCTGAAGAAGCTCGCTTTCCTGCGCGACTCCGGCTTCTTCGGCCGCATGCTCTCGGTGCGCGGCGAGTTCGGCTACTGGGTGTTCGAGGGCGGTTGGCAGGAAGCGCAGCGGCCGTCGTGGAATTACCGTGTCGAGGATGGCGGCGGCATCATCCTCGACATGGTCTGCCACTGGCGCTACGTGCTCGACAATCTGTTCGGCGAGGTCGAGAGCGTGACCTGCCTCGGCACGACTGACATCCCCGAGCGCTATGACGAGAAGGGCAAGAAATACCAGGCGACCGCCGATGATTCCGCCTACGCCACCTTCCGCCTGAAGGGCGGCGTCATTGCGCACATCAACATGAGCTGGGTGACGCGTGTCTACCGCGACGACCTCGTCACCTTCCAGGTCGACGGCACCCATGGCTCGGCGGTGGCGGGCCTGACCGACTGCGTGATCCAGGCACGCCAGGCGACGCCGCGGCCGGTGTGGAATCCGGACGAGAAGCGGATGCATGATTTCTATGCCGACTGGCAGAAGCTGCCTGAGAACGTCGTCTACGACAACGGCTTCAAGGAACAGTGGGAGATGTTCATCCGCCATGTCTGCGAGGACGCGCCCTACAAATACACCCTGCTCGAAGGTGCCAAGGGCGTGCAGCTCGCCGAATGCGCGCTGAGGAGCTGGAAGGAGCGGCGCTGGATCGACGTCGCCCCGATATCAGTCTGAGAAGGGACCTTGCCATGAACAAGCCAGTCCGGCCGATATCATCGCTGTCGCTGAAGCTGCCGACCGCTGGCGGCGGCCTCGAGACCTATCGCCTGGCGGCGTCGCGGACCTTTCCGGCGAAGCTCGAGGGTACGCTGAACCGCGTGGCATTCTCGGCCGCGCATGTGGTGGCCGATCCGCGCGCCGACGTCGATCCCTGGCTGGCCGCGGCGATCGACTGGGACAGGACGATCGCGTTTCGTGAGCACGTCTGGGACCTCGGCCTCGGCGTCGCCGAAGCCATGGACACCGCGCAGCGCGGCATGGGGCTGGACTGGGCGACCTCGCTCGAACTGATCCAGCGCTCGGTGAAGGCGGCCAAGGCCAGGGGCAATGCGCTGGTGTTCTCCGGCGCCGGCACCGACCATCTCGCGGTCGAGCACGCCAGGTCGATCGACAATGTGATCCACGCCTATGAGGAGCAGATCGCGGCGGTGGAGAAAGCCGGCGGCCGCATCATCCTGATGGCCTCGCGCGCATTGGCAAAGCTCGGCAAGAGCGCTGACGACTACGCCAGGGTCTACGACCGCGTGCTGTCGCAGGTTCGTGAGCCCGCGATCATCCATTGGCTCGGCGACATGTTCGATCCGGCGCTATCAGGTTACTGGGGCACGGCCGATCTCGACAAGGCGATGGATACGGCGGTTGCGATCATCAACGCCAATGCGGCCAAGGTCGATGGCGTCAAAGTCTCGCTGCTCGACAGGCAGCGTGAGATCGACATGCGGCGCCGGCTCGATCCGCGGGTCAAGATGTACACCGGCGACGACTTCAACTATGCCGAACTGATCGCCGGCGACGACAAGGGATTTTCCCACGCGCTGCTCGGCATTTTCGATGCGATCGCACCGGCGGCGTCCTACGCGCTGTCGCGGCTCGCCGCCGGCGACGAGGCCGGCTTCCACGACGTGCTGGGACCGACGGTGCCGCTGTCGCGCCACATCTTCAGGGCGCCGACGCGCTTCTACAAGACCGGCATCGTGTTCATGGCTTATCTCAACGGGCACCAGGATCACTTCACCATGGTCGGCGGGCAGGAGAGCGCGCGCTCGACCTTGCATCTTGCCGTGCTGTTCCGGCTCGCCGACAAGGCTGGTCTGCTCGCCAATCCGGAGCTCGCGACGCGCCGGATGGCGACGATCCTGGCCACGCGCGGCATCGACGGCTGATGCGCGACTTTTCCAACGACCACCGCTGGCTGTCGCTGAACACGGCGACCGTCCGCAAGCAGGGCGATCTTCTCGCCATCGTCGAGGCCTGCGCGCGCCATGGCATCCGCGCCATCGATCCCTGGCGCGACCAGGTTGCAGCCGTCGGCCTCGATCGCGCCGTCCGTGCGGTCAAGGATGCCGGGCTCGATCTGTCGGGCTATTGCCGCGGCGGCATGTTCACGGCAGATGGCGTGCATCGCAGCGAAGCGCGCGACGACAATCGCCGTGCGGTCGACGAGGCGGCCGCGCTCGGCGCCTCCTGCATCGTGCTGGTGGTCGGCGGCCTGCCGCAATATTCGCGGCCGGGCAGCGCGGCGTCGAAGGATATTGCGTTGGCACGATCGCAGGTGCATGACGGCATCGCCGAGATGCTGGACTATGCGAAACAAGCAAAGCTGCCGCTCGCGATCGAGCCGCTGCATCCGGCCTATGCCGCCGACCGCGCCTGCGTGAACACCACAAGGCATGCGCTCGATATCTGCGACGCACTCGATCCCGGCAGAACCGGCGCGATCGGCGTCGCGCTCGACGTCTATCACATCTGGTGGGATCCGGAGCTGATGCGCCAGATCGCGCGCGCCGGCCAGGATCGCCTGCTCGCGTTCCATGTCTGCGACTGGCTGGTGCCGACCAAGGACATCCTCAACGACCGCGGCATGATGGGTGACGGCGTCATCGACATCAGATCGGTGCGCGCCGCCGTCGAGGCGCAGGGCTTTGACGGCTATTCGGAGATTGAGATCTTTTCGAATGACTGGTGGGGCCGTCCGCTGGACGAAGTGCTGCGAACCTGCATCGAGCGGCACCGGACGGTGGTCTAGTACGCCGTCAGGTGGGCACGGCGCTGCATGCTTCCCGCCCCATCAGGACTCCTCGTTGCGGTGCTCGATCTCCAGCGTGACGAGCCGCGCCAGCAGCGTTGCCGGATAGAGCTGGCCGAAGATCGCCTCGAGATTGCACAGGCTCCGCGCGATCGGATGCAACGGAGCGACGTCGCCATAACCTGTCGTCGTGAGCGTGGCGAAGCTGAAATAGAGGACGCGGCTTGCCAATGTCGGGCTGTCTTCCACCTTCATGCCGGGAAATGCATCGGGCCTCAGCGTACCGACAAAGGTGTAGAGCGCCGCGAAGATCACGGCGACCGTGAGATAGAGCAGGACCGCGCCGATCACACGGTGATAGGTGACGCGGCCTGGCGCGAACGTCGCGCGCGCCACCGTCACGGCCATGGTGAGGCCGACGAGCAGCCAGGATGCGGCGAACAGGTTGAGATCGAAAATTGAAGGTGAGCGTAGTCTCAGGATCCCGCCCGTGACGATCATGACGAGCGCGACCAGCATCGTGACGACCGCCAGCGTGCTGCCTGACATCAGGAAGACGCCGCCGACCAGGACCAGCGCGAGCAGGAGCTCAAAAATCTGGAACTCGAACAGCCCCAACGCCTGCAACGGCGCCACCACGAAAATCATGACCAGGAGCAGGACAGTGAGCACCGTCAACAAGGAATCGCCCCAGCGCTCGCGTAGCTCGCCAGTGCTCATCCAGCCGCGCTTCATTCCCGCCCCGTCATTCGGCATTGCATCAGGATGCCGGTACCAGACATTGCTGCGCGCCGGCCGCAAAGGCAAGATGGGGGGCTGGCAATCTGTGGCGCGCCCGGCGATCCGGATCGCCGTCCGGCCGTCTCAGGGGCTCGCGACCCGCTGCAGCGTGTTGAAGCGGGCTTTCTGCTCGCTGCTCAGCATCGCATAGAACTCGTCCAGTGCGGGCTCGATCAGCTTCGCGGCCTTCTGCATGGCTTCGAGCCGGTGCTGCATCGCCTCCAGCCGGCCGACCGGCGTCAGCGGCACGTCGTTCGGGCAGGCCGCCTGCAGGTCCGCGATGGCTCTTGTGGTCGCATCGCTCAGGCGGTCGAGCGCCTCCTTCTGCTTGCCGGCTGGATGAAGCGAGGCCGCGATCCGGTTGATCGGCAGGTGCGCCAGGTCGGATTTCGAATCGCCGCAATTGCCGGCTTGCGCGATCGCCTCCTGCTGCGGCGAACGCTCGCCGACATGTGGACCGAGCGCATTGAAGCGGGCCTGTTGCTCGTCGCTGAGCGAGCTGTAGAAATTCTCCAGCGCAGGCCGCACGATCTTGATCGCCTCGAGCGTCGCGCTGATGCGGTTTTGCATCGACCGCAAGCGGCCGGTGGGCGTCATGGCATAGCTGTCCGAACAGGAGTCCTTGAAGATATCGGCGGCCTTTGCCGCTGATGTCTTCAACTCGTCGAGCAGGGCGCGCTGCTGCTGGTCCGGCCGTACCGCCCGCGCGATGTCGGCAAGCGGCCAGGCCGTGACGCCCTTGTCCGGTTCGCCGCAGAGCTGCTTGACTGCCTGCGGGCTCGTGTCGGTGCGCTGACGGGACCGATCGCGGCCCGCGGTCGCCGGATAGTCGCCAGGATAGATGCTGGCATAGGCGGAGTAGGGACTGTTGGTGTCCCAGAACACGGTGTCGACGAAGTCGTCATAGGCGTAGGCCCAATAGCCGGGCTCGTAGGCATAGGACCAGAACGTGTAGTCAAAGATGTCCGAATAGGCGTAGGGCCAGAACAGCGGCCCAAGCCACGCCACGAAGGCCGCGTGGCTGCCGCGTCGCCAAGCATGTCGGGGCGCCCAGCCGCCTTGGCGCGCCGCAAGCCCTGCCTGGCCTTGCGCGCCTGCCTGCTCGCGGAAGTGCGCGGCAAACCGCTCGCGCTGCGCCGCCTGCGTCGCGGCTGTGGTCGCGACCGCGGCTCCAACCGTTGCTGCCGGCGCCAATCTCTGCTGGCGGGCAACGTCGGCCTGCTGCGCACGCTGCTCGCGCTGCAACAGACGGCTCTGCGCCTGCAGGGCACGGTCATGGACGCGTTGCGCGCGTGCACCTTGGACCTTTTGCGACTGCAATTGCTGCACGCGCTGCTGCAGGCGATCGATCCGGGTCTGCCGCTCGGTGGTCTGGCGCGAGAGCGCGTCACGCTGCCGCTGCTGCGCCGCCTGCTGGCGTTGCTGGATCATCTGCTGATGCTGCTGCGCGCGCTGTTGAACGCGCTCCGTCGGCGACGGCCGCTCGCTCAAGCGCGAAGGTGGACTCGGGCGTGATGGCGCCGCGTTATGCGGAGCCTGGCGCTGCGGTGCTCCGCGACGGAATTCGGGGCGTGGCGTTGCGACACGCGGCGCGGCGATATGGGGGGCCTGGCGCACCGACGGGGCGGCGAAATGCGGGGCCGGGCGCGGCGCCATCGCCGGTCGCTGCGGGGCGTGGAACGCGGGTGCTGCCGGCCGTGCCATCGCGGGTGGCCGAGCCATTGCAGGCGGTCTCGCCATTGCGGGCGGCCTGGCCATTGCGGGAGGGGCGGCGTGTACCATCGGCGCGGCGGGACGCGCCATTGCGGCCGGTGCAGCCGGCCTTGCCGCCGGTGGACCCTTTCCGTGTGGCTGGGCGGACGCGCCGCCGTGCGGCACGAGCATCGAGCTGCCAATCGAAAAGACAACAAACAAAGCGCTGCGGGAAAGCATGAGCTTAGCTCTCCGTTCAACAGTCGCCCGCAGTACTTTAACGCACCGACGGCGGATTCGTTCGTTGTGGCTACGGCCGGCGTTACGGTCTTCCGGCGAGGGGAACCGTCAGGAAACGTCCTGCGTGAGGGTCGCCGCGATCCGCTCCGTCGCCCAGTCGACCTGATCGGCCGTGATCACCAGCGGCGGAGCGATCCGGATGGTGTGCTCATGGGTGTCCTTGGCGAGGATGCCGCGCGCCTGCAGCGCCAGGCAATAGCGACGGGCGCCGCCGGCTTCGGGATGCAGCTCGATCGCCAACATCAGCCCGCGCCCGCGCACCTCGCGGATCACGTTGGCGCGGATGTCCTGCAATCCGGCGAGAAAGCGGGCGCCCTGTTGCGCGGCGTTCTCGATCATTCCCTCGTCGATCAGCACGCGCAGCGCCGCCCGCGCCACCGCGCACGCCAGCGGATTGCCGCCGAAGGTCGAGCCGTGCTGGCCGGGCCGCAGCGTGCCGAGCACGGCGTTGTTGGAAAGCACCGCCGACACCGGATAGAAGCCGCCCGACAGCGCCTTGCCGAGCAGCGTCACGTCGGCCTCGATCCCTTCGTGCTGCTCGGCGAGCAGCTTGCCGGTGCGGCCGAGCCCGGTCTGAATCTCGTCGAGCACAAGCATCACATTATGCGTGGTGCACAGCTCGCGCACGCGGGCGAAATAGCCTGGCGGAGGAATCACGACGCCGGCTTCGCCCTGGATCGGCTCGACCAGGAAGGCCGCGGTGTTCGGCGTGATCGCCTGCTCGAGCGCGGCGGCATCGCCGAACGGGATGATCTTGAAGCCCGGCGCGAATGGGCCGAAATGGTCGCGCGAGCCGGGATCGGTCGAGAAGCCGACGATGCCGAGCGTGCGTCCGTGGAAATTATTGGCGCAGACGATGATCTCGGCCTGCCCGTCCGGCACGCCCTTGACCTCATAGGCCCATTTGCGCACCGACTTGATCGCGCTCTCCACCGCCTCGGCGCCGCTGTTCATCGGCAGCACCTTGTGCGAGCCGGTCAGCTCCGCGAGCTCGCGGTAGAAGGGAGCAAGCTGGTCGTTGTGGAAGGCGCGCGAGGTCAGCGTCAGCCGATGCGCCTGCTCGATCATGGCTGCGAGGATCTTCGGATGACAGTGGCCCTGGCTCACCGCCGAATAGGCGGAGAGGCAGTCGAGATAGCGGTTGCCATCGGTATCCCAGACCCAGACGCCTTCGCCGCGCGACAGCACGACCCCGATCGGCTCGTAATTGTAAGTGCCGAACTGCGCTTCGGTTGCGAGGAAATCAGTGACCGATGCATTCATCATGCGTCACTCCCGCTGCAGCGTACGAGAGACTACATCAAATCGTGCCTGCAGTTGATTTGGGCATCAGTTCCTCCACAGGGAAGTGTGTCGCCAGCCAAATTCGCAGGCGACAATGTGTCGTCTTATGCGCTGATGCTGCAGGGCACGCTGAGGAAGCCGCGGAAGCGCACCCGCCCGCCGCGCACCGGCGCGCCGTCGAGCGCGTAGTTCGGGAAGCGTTTGAGGAACCGCGAGATCGCGATGGCGCCTTCGAGGCGCGCCAGCGCCATGCCGGCGCATTGATGCGCGCCGGTGCCGAAGGCGAGGTGGCGGTTCGGCGTGCGCGCGACGTCGAAAGCTTCGGGGTTGGGGAATTGCGCGGGGTCGCGGTTGGCCGCGCCGATGCACAGCGTGACCAGCGTGCCCGCCGGCAGCTTGATGCCGCCGAGCTCGGTCTCTTCCACGATCATGCGGTTGCCGAGCTGGTTCGAGCTTTCGTAGCGCAGCATCTCCTCGACCGCGGTCTTGATGAGTTCGGGTTGCGCGATCAGCCGTTGCTTCTGATCCGGATTTTGGCTGAGCGTCACCAGCCCGTTGCCGATCAGATTGGTCGTGGTTTCGTGGCCGGCGTTGAGCAGGAAGATGCAGTTGTGCAGCAATTCCTTCGCGGTCAGCCGCTCGCCATTGTCCTCACCCTGGATCAGCCTTGTCAGCACGTCGCGTTCGGGATTGCCCGGCTTCTTGCGGCGGCGTTCAACCAGCGTTTCGAGATAGGCGAGGAAATCCTTCACCGCATTGTTGCCGCGGTCGAACGCCTCCCTGCCGATCACCGGCTCCAGCGCGCCCAGGATCGCCAGCGACCAGTCACGCAGCGGCTCGCGTTCGTCGTGCGGCACGTCGAGCAGATTGCCGATCACCTCGACCGGAATGGCCGAGGCGAAGTCGCCGATCAGCTCGAAGCGGTCGCGGGTCTCGATCCGGTCGAGCAGGCTGTCGACCAGCGCGATCAGGTCAGGCTCCATGCCGGCGATCGCCCGCGGCGACAATGCGCCCATGATCAGCCGCCGCACGCGGGTATGCGCCGGCGGATCGTTGAAGACGAGGCTGGTCGTGTGATGCTCGTAGAGCAGCGAGTTGCCGTATTTCGGCAAGAACTCCTTCTTCTTGTCGGAGGAGAATGCCTTGGTGTTCTTGTAGGCGGCGATGAGGTCGTCGTAGCGGGTGAGAAAATAGCAGCCGTTCGGCAGCCGCTTGACCGGCGCGCTCTCGCGCAACGCGCGATAGGTCGGGTAGGGGTCGGCATAGAACTCCGGCGTCAGCTTCTCGAGGTCGAAGCCGTCAGCCAGCTCGCGCGCGTGTCCGTTCATGGCGCATCCAACCCAATTAGTTTCATTTGCAACTATCGTAAGCCGCGGGCGGCGGCCGCGCAACACAATTTGCTGGGGCCGGGAACAGCGCGCCGGGGCGTTGCGTGGTGCGAGCAAATCGCAGAGCCATATGCGGTTTTGCGCTTTGATGAAGCGCGCGCGCCCCTCTACAGTCGCGATCAAACAACAAGACCGGAAACGCCAATGCATGCCCGTGCCGACACTGCGGCCTCCTGGCCCGAGGAGATCTTCTCGATATTGCAGCGCTTCGAGGTGCGTCAGGTGCCCTACGTGCCCGACGCCGGCCATTCAGAGTTGATCGAGCGGGTGCTGGGGGCGTCCTCGATGCGCGGCATCGCGCTGACCACCGAGGAAGAGGGCGTGGCGCTGCTCGCGGGCGCCTGGGCCGGCGGTCAGCGCGGCGTGCTGCTGATGCAGTCGAGCGGGGTCGGCAATTGCATCAACATGCTGTCGCTGGTGCAGATCTTCCGCTTGCCGTTCCTGACGCTGGTGACGATGCGCGGCGAATGGGGCGAGTTCAATCCCTGGCAGGTGCCGATGGGCTCGAACACGCAAGGGATACTCGAACTGTCCGGGATCAAGGTGCTGCGCGCCTCGCACCCTGAAGAAGTCCGCGAAGTCGTCGAGGCCGGCGCAGCGCAGGCGTTTAACGCCTGCACGCCCACCGCCGTCCTGCTGTCGCAGCGCCTGATCGGGGCAAAGGTCTTCACCAAATGAGCAAAGCCAATCTCCTCGACCGCCGTGCCGTCGTTTCCGAACTGCTGAAAGATCGCAAGGGCGCGTTCGCCGTCGGCGGCCTCGGCGCCTCGACCTATGACATCGCCGCTGCCGGCGACCACGACCGCAACTTTTATCTCTGGGGTGGCATGGGCGGCGCCGTGATGATCGGGCTCGGCCTCGCGCTGGCCCAGCCGACGCTGCCGGTCGTCGTGATCACCGGCGACGGCGAGATGCTGATGGGGATGGGAAGCCTCGCCACTGTCGGCCTGCAGCAGCCCAAAAATCTCTCGATCATTGTGCTGGACAATGAGGCTTACGGCGAAACCGGCGGCCAGGCCAGCCACACCGGCGGAACCGCCGACCTCGTGGGTGTTGCCAAAGCCTGCGGAATCGGGGATAGCCGGGCGATCAGCACGATGGCTGAGGTCGAGGCTTTTGCCTCGTCTTTGCAAGACGTTACGGCGGGGCCGCGGTTTGCCAGCGCGAAGATCGACGGGGCCAATCTGGAGCGCGTGCTGTCCAGCCGCGACGGCACCTACCTCGTGAACCGCATCAGAGGGTCGATCGGCCACACTCCTATTTAAAGTGGCTTTCGCGGTGCAATAGAACCTTGACTTTTGGTAAAGTGAGTGATTACTCACGACCCAAATGTCTACCTTACGCATGACGAGTGACTTGCGGCGTCAGTTGATCCTGAGCGCCGCCAAGCGGTGTTTCGCCCGCAGCGGCTTTGCCGGCACCACGACAAAGAGCGTGGCGGCCGCGGCTGCCATTTCGGAAGGGCTGCTGTTCAAGCACTTCCCGTCCAAGGCGGCGCTCTATGCCGAGATCCTTGCCGAGGAGTGCGAGGCGGATCCCGATCTCGCGCATCTGCTCGGCCAGGAGCCCTCGACCGCGACCCTGGTCGAGCTGGTGCAAGGCATGGTCGATCACTTCATGCAGTTGCGTGATGCGCCGGACCAGGAAGAGACGCAGCGGATGCGGCTGATGGTGACGAGCCATCTCGACGACGGCGAGTTCGCGCGCCTGCTCTATGACAAGGTCGGCAAGCTGATCGGCCCGACCTTCGCCGCCTCGCTCGAGCGGGCGATCGCCGCCGGCGAGGCCACGAAGATCGGCGACGAGCCGCTCAACCTGTTCTGGTTTGCGCACCATACCGTGCTGATGGGTGCGCTGACCCAGCTGCCTGCGACACCATGTCTCCCCTACGGCGATGCCGCTGCGGCCGAGCGGCAGCTTTGCCAATTCATCCTTCGCGGCATCGGACTTACCGAAGCCGCAATTTCAACTCATTTGGGCCGCCAGCCGTCGCCGATCGCAGGACCGTCGGTAACTGCAGAAAGTGCATGACATGAATATTCAGACCGAAAGCCACATCTCGGGGCAACCGATCAAGGAGAAGCAAGCCAAGCGTCCCGTCCGCATGGTGCGCTGGTTGATCATCGTAGGCCTGTTGCTGGCCCTGCTCGTCGGTGCGCTGGTCGGCTTCAACGCCTTCCGCAGCCACATGATCGCGCAGTTCTTTGCCAACAATAAGCCGCCGCCGGCGAACGTGTCGGCCGTCGAGGCGAAGACTGAGGTGATTCCGAACCTGCTGACCGCTGTCGGCGATCTCGTCGCCGTGCACCAGGTCAACGTCACGACCGACGTGCCGGGCCGCATCACCGAGATCCAGTTCACCGCCGGCAGCCACGTAAAGGCCGGTACGCCGCTGGTGCAGTTGTTCGACGCACCGGAGCAGGGCGACCTCGCCAACTACAAGGCGCAGGCGACCGTGGGCGAGCTGCAGCTCGACCGCGCCAAGCAACTCGCGTCGCGCCAGTTCGGTCCGCAGTCGACCGTCGATACGGCGCAGGCGGCTTACGACCAGGCCAAGGCGGGCATTGCCAAGACCGAAGCGCTGATCTCGCAGAAGCTGGTGCGCGCACCGTTCGAAGGCGATCTCGGCGTGCGCCAGGTCGAAGTCGGCCAGTATCTGACGGCCGGCACGCAGATCGTGTCGCTGACCGATCTGTCGGTGCTGTACGCCAACCTGACCGTCACCGAGAAGCAGAGCTCTCAGATCAAGGTCGGTCAGGCCGTACGGGTCTCGGTCGACGCCTATCCGGGCCGCACCTTCGAGGGCAAGATCACGACCATCGAGCCGCAGATCGCGACCGACACCCGCAACATCCGGGTGCAGGCCACGATCCAGAATCCGGACAGCATCCTCAAGCCCGGCATGTTCGCGACCACCACGATCGTGCTGCCCGGGAAGCCGCCGGTCGTGACCATTCCCGAAACCGCGGTCGACTACACGCTGTACGGCGACTCGGTGTTCCTGATCACCGAGAAGAAGGGCGACGACGGCAAGACCACCCTGACCGCGGACCGCACCTTCGTGAAGACCGGCAACCGCGTCGAGGGCCGTGTCGAGATCCTCAAGGGTCTGAAGGCGGGGGACAAGGTCGTCGCAGTCGGCCAGATCAAGCTGCAGTCGGGCATGCCGGTTGCGATCTCGACCGATCCGCCGCCGCCGGTTCCGGCCGAACCGCCGCGCTACTGATCTTCATTCATCGAACTCGGAGGGCCATCGGCCCTCCGCCACATCTTGCCGCAAGCCGGCAGAACACGAATCGAGTTGGCGATGGCCTTCACTGATATTTTCATCAAGCGCCCGGTGCTGTCGGTCGTCGTCAGTCTGCTGATCCTGCTGATCGGCCTGCGCGCGGCGATGGTTTTGCCGATCCGGCAATATCCGAATCTTTCGAACACCGTCGTGACGATCACCACGTCATATCCCGGTGCGTCGCCCGAGCTGATCAACGGCTTCATCACCACGCCGATCGAGCAGGCCGTCGCGTCGGCCGAAGGCGTCGACTACATGACGTCGAACTCGGTGCTCGGCACCTCGACGATTCAGGTCTACGTCAAGCTCAATCACGATCCGAACCAGGCGCTCACCGAGGTGCTCGCCAAGGTCAACTCGGTCAAATACCTGATCCCGAAGGAAGCCTTCGATCCCGTCGTGACCAAGGCGACCGGTGACACCATCGCCGTGATGTATCTCGGCTTCTCCAGCGAGGAGCTGACCGGATCGTCGATCTCCGACTATCTGACCCGCGTCGTGCAGCCGGTGCTCTCGACGGTCGATGGCGTCGCCTCGGCCGACATCCTCGGCGGCCAGACCTTCGCGATGCGCGTCTGGCTCGATCCGACCCGCATGGCCGGACGCGGCGTATCGCCCAACGACGTCGCCGCCGCGATCGCCGCCAACAACTTCCAGGCGGCCGCCGGCCAGACCAAGGGCTTCTTCATCGTCTCCAACGTCTCGGCCAATACCGACCTTCAGAACATCGATCAGTTCAAGCGGATGATCGTGAAGGCGAAGGACGGCGGCTTTGTGCGCATCGAGGACATCGCGACGGTGGAGCTCGCCGCGCAAAGCACGGACGCCAGCGTCGCCTTCAACGGCGAGCATGCGATCTTCATCGGCATCAAGGCGACGCCGCAGGGCAACCCGCTGACCCTGGTGAAGGGCGTGCGCGCGCTGTTCCCCGACCTCGAGCGCAACCTGCCGCCGTCGATGAAGATGAAGGTGGCCTACGATTCCACGAAGTTCATTCAATCGTCGATCGATGAGGTCGAGAAGACGCTCACTGAAGCGGTCCTGATCGTCGTCGTCGTCATCTTCCTGTTCCTGGCCTCGCTGCGGTCGGTGATCATTCCCGTCGTCACCATCCCGCTGTCGCTGATTGGCGTCTGCATCCTGATGCTGGCCGCCGGCTTCAGCTTCAACCTGCTGACGCTGCTGGCGATGGTGCTGGCGATCGGCCTCGTGGTCGACGACGCGATCGTGGTCGTGGAGAACATCCATCGACATCTCGAGGAGGGCCTGCCACCGGTGCAGGCATCGCTAAAGGGTGCCCGGGAGATCGTCGGTCCCGTCGTCTCCATGACGATCACGCTGGCGGCGGTGTACGCGCCGATCGGCTTCCTCGGCGGCGTGACCGGCACGCTGTTCCGCGAATTCGCCTTCACGCTGGCGGGCTCGGTGATCGTGTCGGGCGTGATCGCGCTGACGCTGTCGCCTATGATGTGCTCGGTGTTCCTCAAGAGCGCGGAGGAGGGGCGTTTCGCCAAGGTGGTCAATCGCGTGTTCGGCGCGTTGACGCGGGCCTATGGCCGTCAGCTCGACCGTTCGCTCGACTACCGCCCGATCACGGCGCTGTTCGCCGTGACCATCCTCGGTCTGGTCGGCTTCCTCTATATGCACATCCAGAAGGAGCTGGCGCCGCAGGAGGACCAGGGCATCGTGTTCGCGGTGACCAAGGCGCCGAAATACGCCAACATCGACTACATCGATTTCTACGGCGACAAGATGGACAAGGAGTTCCAGAAGTTTCCCGAGACCGACCTGCGGTTCATCCTGAACGGCATCACCGGTCCGCAGGGCGGCTTCGCGGGCATGCTGCTCAAGCCGTGGGATGAGCGCAAGCGCAGCGCGCAGGCGCTGCAGCCGCTGGTTCAGGCCGAGCTGTCCAAGATCGAGGGCATCAGCGCGTTCGCGTTCAGCCTGCCGCCGCTGCCCGGCGGCCCCGGCGGTCTGCCGGTTCAGATGGTGATCTCTTCGACGGCCGGATTCCAGCAGGTGTTCGACCAGATGAGCAAGTTGAAGGATGCGGCGCGCAAGAGCGGCCTGTTCATCGTCACCGACAGCGACCTCGACTTCAACCAACCGGTGGTCCGGGTGAAGGTCGACCGCTCCAAGGCGAGCGACCTCGGCATCACCATGCAGTCGATCGGTGGCGCCCTGGCGACGCTGCTCGGCGGCAACTATGTCAATCGCTTCAATCTGGAAGGACGCTCCTACCAGGTGATTCCGCAGGTGCCGCGCGCCAGCCGGCTCGCGCCTGAGGCGTTCAACGATTACTACGTCCCGACCGCGACCGGGCAGCTGGTGCGGCTGTCCACCGTGGTTTCGGTCGAGACCGGCGTCGATCCGAACGCGCTGACCCACTACAACCAGCTCAACTCGTCGACCTTCCAGGCGGTGCCGATGCCCGGCGTCTCGATGGGCCAGGCGGTGGAGTTCCTGCAGGGTGAAGCCAAGAAGCTGCCGTCCGGCTTCAGCTACGACTTCCTGGCCGACTCCCGGCAATACGTCCACGAAGGCAACCAGCTGCTGGTCACCTTCGCGTTCGCCATCATCATCATCTTCCTGGTGCTGGCGGCGCAGTTCGAGAGCCTGCGCGATCCGTTCGTGATCATGATCTCGGTGCCGATGGCGATCGTCGGCGCCCTCATCCCGCTGTTCTTCGGCGTCGCCACCATGAACATCTACACCCAGGTGGGCCTGCTGACGCTGGTCGGATTGATCACCAAGCACGGCATCCTGATGGTGGAGTTCGCCAACGAGTTGCAGCTCAACGAGGGACTGGACCGCCGCGCGGCGATCGAGATGGCCGCCCGGATCCGCCTGCGTCCGATCCTGATGACGACGGCGGCCATGGTCACCGGCCTGCTGCCGCTGCTCACGGCCTCGGGCGCCGGCGCTGCCAGCCGCTTCTCGATCGGGCTTGTGGTCGTCGCCGGTATGACGATCGGCACGCTGTTCACGCTGTTCGTGCTGCCAATGGTCTACACGGTGATCGCGACCGACCACCAGGCCGCTGCCCATTCCGATCGCGCCAAGCAGATCGCCGACTACGAGCTCGACCGTCGCGGCGGCGCGCTGAAACCGACCTGAGCCCTCCAAGCTCATGCTCGCAGGGAAGGCGGCACTGGCGAAAGCCACTGCCGCCTTTTCTTTGTCTCGTGATAGCCTTTGCCGACGGCGGGCAGAAAATACTCGCCTCAAGGAAATCCGGAGGAAACAGGCATGGCGAGCGAGTTTGCGGCGGGCAATTACCGGTTCATTCCGGCCGTGTTCCAATATTCAAGCGGCGCGCAGGCGAACGCGGGCTATGAGATCGAACGGGTGCGCTTCGATCGCCTGCTGCCGCTCGCGGAAGGTTTTGCGCGGATCGCGGCCTACATCCGCGACGCCGGCCGGCCGCTGACCGCGTTCTGCGCCTGCGAATTGCGTTCGCCGGCCGCCTTCACCGAGGACGGCTTCCGCGCCTTCAACCAGCACTACGTCAAGACGCTCGCCGAATGGGGCCTGTTCGACGGCACCATCAATCCGGTGGCGCGCAGCAACGTCTGTCCCGAGATCGATCCGCCGGCCGAGCCGTCGTTCCATGCGTTCTCGTTCACGCGGCCGAGCACGACGACGTCGCCATCCTTCGTGATCGCCGGCGGTGCGGAGGCGCGCGGCGGCACCGCGAGCTATCCCGACCGCATCGTCTGCTATCGCGATCTCAGTCCCGGCGCGTGGCGGGAGAAGGTCCGCTTCACCGCCGGCGAGATGGAACGCCGTCTCGCCGAGTTCAGCTTCGGCTGGCAGGAGACGACGGCGGTGCAGGCCTACACCGTGCACGACATCCATCCGGTGCTCGTCGACGAGCTGGTCCGCCGCGGCGCCACCCGCTCCGGCCTGACCTGGCACTTCTGCCGCCCGCCGGTGGTCGATCTCGAATACGAGATGGATTGCCGCAGGGTGCTCAGGGAAGTGGTGATTTAGCTTCCGCCGTCATTGCGAGGAGCGAAGCGACGAAGCAATCCATAGTTCCGCATGCTCGGTGATGGTGGATTGCTTCGCTTCGCTCGCAATGACGAGAACTTGGTGTCCCGTCATCCTGAGGTGCGAGCGAAGCGAGCCTCGAAGGATGAACGGCCCGGTCGGTGGCCGTCGACCCTTCGAGACGCGCGCAAGATGCGCGCTCCTCCAGCGACAAAGGCGAGCCTTTGCGCGGGGGTGACGGAGAGAGCACAGGCGCTCGCTGTGGCACGAATCCACTACCGCGCTTTCGGATCGAGCGCGTCGCGCAGGCCGTCGCCGACCAGATTGAACGACAACACGACCAGGAAGATCGCAAGCCCAGGCCAGACTGCCATCCATGGCGCGCTGGTCAGGAAGCGTTGCGCGGCGTTGAGCATGCTGCCCCAGGACGGCGCCGGCGGCTGCTGGCCGAGGCCGAGGAACGACAGCGCGGCCTCGGCGATGATCGCGGCCGCGATCGACAGCGTCGCCTGCACCAGCAGCGCCGGCAGGATGTTGGGCAGGATGTGGACCAGCGCGATGCGCCAGCGCGGATTGCCCATGGCGCGCGCCGCCTCGACGTAGTCCTCGACCTTGACGCTCATCACCTGGCCGCGGGTCAGGCGGATGAAGATCGGGGTCGCCGAGACGCCGATCGCGATCATGGCATTGCTAAGACTCGGGCCGAGGAACGCTGCGAGTGCGATCGCCAGGATCAGGAACGGGCAGGCCAGCATCGCATCGGTGATGCGGCTGATCAGCGCGTCGATGAAACCGCCGCGATAGCCGGCGACGAGGCCGAGCGGCACGCCGACCGCAAGCGCGATGCCGACCGAGATGACGCCGGCAAGCAGCGAGGCGCGAGCGCCGAACACGACGCGGGCGAACACGTCGCGGCCGAGCTCGTCGGTGCCGAGCCAGTGCTGCGCCGACGGCGCCTTGCGTACCAGCGACCAGCTCGTCGCGACCGGATCATAGGGCACGATCAACGGCGCGAACACGGCGAGCAGGATGAAGAGCGCGATCACGGTGAGCCCGAGCACGGCACCCTTGCGCCGGATCAGCCGCCGCCAGGCGCGCCGCGCCGGGCTCTCGAGCGTTTCGGCGGCGGCAAGCGGAGCGAGGGGGCTGAGTGCAGCGTCGGTCATCCGATCAACCCCTCAGCCGCGGGTTGACGAGGATGTAGGCGATGTCGGCGATCAGGTTGAGCGTGATGTAGATCGTCGCCGTGGTCAGCACCACGCCCTGCACGACCGCATAGTCGCGGTTGAACACGGCATCGACGATCAGCTTGCCGAAGCCCGGGATCGAGAAGATCTGCTCAGTGAGCACCGCGCCCGACAGCAGCGTGCCGAGCTCGAGCGCGCCGAGCGTGATGATCGGCGTCAGCGCGTTGCGCATCGCATGCTTGAGGATCACGGTGCGCTCGGACAGGCCCTTGGCGCGCGCGGTGCGGACATAGTCGCTCTCCAGCACCTGCAGCATCGCGCTTCGCGTATGCCGCATCAGGATCGCCGCGATCGCATTGCCGAGCACGAAGGCCGGCATGACCGATGCGGCGAGGCTCGCGCGCCAGTTTTCGCTGAGCGGCACGTAGCCGGAGGCCGGCAGCCAGCCAAGTTCGACGGAGAACAGGAAGATCAGCATGATGCCGAGCCAGAAATTCGGCGTCGAGATACCCCACAGCGCGAACAAATTGGCGCCATAGTCCCACGCGGTGCCGATTTTCACCGCCGAGATGATGCCGGCGGGAATGCCGATCAGGAAGGCGACCACGATCGCCATGCCGGCGATTTGCATCGTAACCGGCAGCTTCTGCGCGATCAGGCTCGACACCGGCATCTTGTTGCGCAGTGACTCGCCGAGGTCGCCCGTGAGCACGCCCTTGACCCAATAGGCGTATTGCACCGGGATCGGTTGATCCAAATGGTATTGCTGGCGGATCTGTTCGATGACGGCCGGATCGCGCTCCTCGCCGGCCATGACGAGTGCCGGATCGCCGGGCAGCAAATGTTGCAGCGAGAAGATCAGGAGCGAGACGAAGAACAGCGTCGGGACCAGCTGAACCAGCCGCTTGGCGAGGAAGTTCAGCATTGTCGGCCCCGCGTGTCCTGCGCTGTGGCGATCATTTCAATTTCAGCCCGACCACGCGCACCAATCCGTCCGGCATCTGCCGGTAACCCGCGACTTTTGTGGAATGCGCGATCAGGAGTGTGCGGTGATAGAGATAGATGATCGGCTCGTCATTGAGCACGATCCTGGTCATCTTCTCGTAGATTGCCTTGCGCTGGGCGGGATCGTTGATCAGCCGTGCATCTTCCATCAGCTTGTCGGCTTCCGCGTTAGAATAGCCGCCATCGTTCTGCGGCGCCTTGGTGTGCAGGAAGACATAGGAATTGCCGTCGGGATCGATCCGGCCGCTCCAGTTGATCTGAAACACCTGAAATTCGCCGGCCTGGGCCTGCTTGAAAGTCGTCGCGAATTCGACCACGCGGATCTTGATGTCAAAGCCGGCTTCGGCCGCCATCGACTGCACGACCTGGGCTACGGCTTCGTTCTCGGCGCCTTTGGGGACCATGTAGTCGATGGCGACGGGCAGCGTGACACCGGCCTCCTTCAGCAGCGCCTTGGCCTTGGCAATGTCGCGTCCCCGAACCGGAAACGCCTTCTGATAGTAAGGGTGTGTCGGGCTGACCCACTGATTGCCCGGCGTGAACTCGCCGTTGAAGACGACCTGGTTGAGCGCCTCGCGGTCAATCGACAGATCGAGCGCCTGGCGCACCTTTTCCGACTGGCTGAGCGGCCCCTTGCTCTTGTCGTTGCCGATGTTGATGGTGAGGCCGAGATAGCCGAGTTCAGGTGCGGTCGACAGCACGAGCCGCTTGTCACTTCGGACGTCCTTGATATCGGTGGCAAGCACGCGCTCGATCAGATCGAGCCCGCCGGATTTCAGATTGGCGAGCCGCACCGTGGCATCGACGATAGGAAGGAACACGATGCGATCGATGAAGACGTTGTCCTTGTTCCAGTAATCCCCGAATTTCTCGAACACCATGCGGTCCTGCTGCACGCGTTCGACGAACTTGTAGGGTCCGGCGCAGACTGGATGCAGTCCGAATTTGTCACCCGCTTCCTTCACCGCCTTCGGCGAAACCATCATGCCGGCGCGGTCGGTCAACTGGGCGATCAGCGGCGAGTAGGGCGTCTTGAGCACCAGCTTGATGGTCAGGGGATCAACGACGTCGACGTGGTCGAGCGCAGCCAATTCCGGTTTGCGAAACGAGGTCGGCAGTGTCAGATGGCGCTCCAGCGAGAATTTGGCGGCTTCGGCGTCGAACGGCTCACCGTCGTGGAACTTGACGCCCGGCCGGAGCTTGATCGTCATCTCCTTGCCGTCGGCCGAGTTCTCGTGGGACAGCGCGAGTTGCGGAACGATGTTCAGCTTCTCGTCGATGTCGAACAGCTTGTCGCAGAAGGCTGAAAAGACGATGCGGCCGACATAGGTGCGTCCGATTGAAGGATCGAGGATGTCCGGGTCCTCGGCGAGCCCGATGCGGAGTGTCGTCTCGGCACGCGCGCTCGTTCCGCACCAGGTCACGAGGGCCGCCATCAGGACCGCCAAGCGCCAAAATCTCATCGCCAACCCCTTGTTCCCTACGCCTCTGTTCCCTGTGAAATAACCCCGGGCTGTCCCGAGGCTTCCGCCGCATTGAACGCCGCCACCAGCTTTTCCAGTGTCGGCGAGAACCCGCCATCGGAGGGCACGATCGCCTCCGCGCCGGGCAGCTCGCCCGTCCGGTGACAGGCCGATGCATAACCGGTGCCATCTTCGCGCAACTGCGGCACTTCACTGCGGCAGCGCGCGATCACATAGGGACAGCGGGTATGGAAGCGGCAGCCGGAGGGCGGATTGAGCGCGCTCGGCAGTTCGCCCTCCAGCACGATGCGGCTGCGCTTCGCACGCGGCTTCGGCACCGGGATCGCCGACAGCAGCGCGCGGCTATAGGGATGGCGCGGCGCGGCGAACAGCGCTTGGGCATCCGCGGTCTCGACGATGGTGCCGAGATTCATCACGGCGACGCGATCGGCGATGTGCTTCACTACGGCGAGATCGTGCGAGACGAAGATGTAGGCGAGCTTCAGGCGATCCTGCAGGTCGCGCAGCAAATTCAGGATCTGGGAACGGATCGAGACGTCGAGCGCCGACACCGGCTCGTCGCAGATGATCAGCTTCGGCTCGACCGCGAGCGCGCGGGCAATCGCGATGCGCTGGCGCTGGCCGCCGGAGAATTCATGTGGATAGCGCCGCGCGAACCGCGGCTCGAGCCCGACCAGGCGCAACAGCTGCTCGACCCGCTCGCGGCGGTCCGCGGCCGGGACGAGATTGTGCAGTGCCAGCGGCTCGGTCAGGATCTGGCTCACCGTCATGCGCGGGTTGAGCGAGGCGTAGGGGTCCTGGAAGATCAGCTGCGCGTCGCGGCGGAATGCGCGCAGCTGCTCGGCATTGAGCGTGCCGAGGTCGCGGCCTTCGAAGCGGATCCGTCCGGCATCCGGCTCGATCAGCCGCAGCACCAGCCGGCTGACGGTGGATTTGCCGCAGCCGGATTCGCCAACCAGCGCCAGCGTCTTGCCGGCCTCGACCGTGAAGCTGACGCCGTCGACCGCCTTCACATGGGCGGTCGGCCGGCCGAACAGCGAGCGTTCGGCGACGAAATGCTTGACCAGCCCTTCGACCTCGAGCAGCGCGGTCATGACACCAGCCGCTCCAGCGGCGCGCGGATGCAGCGCGAGGCGTGGGTCGGGCTCAGCAGCGCGAGCGGCGGCGGCGATTTGGTGCAGGCATCCTCGACGAACGGACAGCGCGCGGCGAAGCGGCAGCCGGCGGGCGGGTTCGCCATGTTCGGCACCATGCCCTCGATGGAGGCGAGATGGCTGGTGCGGCGATCGAGCCGCGGGATCGAGCCGAGCAGTCCGACCGTGTAGGGATGCTGCGGATTGGCGAACAGCTCGTCGACCGGCGCGCGCTCGACGATTTCGCCGGCATACATCACCGCGACCTCGTCGCAGACTTCGGCGACGACGCCGAGATCGTGGGTGATCAGGATGATCGCGGCGCCGCTCGCGGCCTTCAGCTCCCGCATCAGATCGAGGATCTGGGCCTGCAAGGTGACGTCGAGCGCGGTGGTCGGCTCGTCGGCGATCAGAAGCTGCGGGTCGCAGGCCAGCGCCATCGCGATCATCACGCGCTGGCGCATGCCGCCGGACAGCTTGTGCGGAAACTCGTCGATGCGTTTCTCGGGCGAGGGAATATGCACGCGGCGCAGCAGCTCGATGGTGCGTTCGCGCGCCGCGCGCCGGGAGCCGCCGCGGTGGCGCAGAATCGTCTCCGTGATCTGGTCGCCGATGGTAAAGCTCGGATTGAGCGAGGTCATCGGCTCCTGGAAGATCATCGCGAGGCGATCGCCGCGCAGGTCGCGCAATGTCTCGTCCGGCACCTCGAGCAGGTCGAAGCCGTCGAAGCGGATCGCGCCGGACACCGCGGCGGATTGCTTCGGCAACAGCCCCATGATCGCGAGCGAGGTCACGCTCTTGCCGCAGCCGGACTCGCCGACCAGGCCGAGCGTGGCGCCCTTGGCGACGGAGAGATCGACGCTGTCGACGGCATGCGTGGTGCGGCCGTCATCGCCCTGGAAGGTGACGCGCAGGCCTTCGATCTCGATCAGCGGGCCTGCTGTCATTTACGGCTCGCGCTTGCCGCCGCGATGCCGGCGTCGATGGTGGCGCGATCGCTGGTTCCGGCCGGGTTGTCGCGGGTCGGCATGAAGCTCCGGAATGGCGCCCAGTGCTCGCGGCTGACGGCCTCCAGCCGCTCCAGCTCGCGCAGGGGATCGGCGTGGTCGTCGACGCGCAGGGCGAGCAATGGCCATTCCTCCGCGCCGTGGATCAGAAGCGCCGCCGATTGCTTGCCGCGCTTGTCGCCGCCGGCCGCTTCGCCGGCGAACATCGCCTTGATCAGCCGCTCCGCGAACGGCAGCCTCTCGTTCTCGGCATAAACGCGCGCGGTCTCGTCGAGCACCGCGGGGCCGGCCAGCATGTTGCCGGCGATCGAGAACCCGTCGCCGGCGATATGGCCGAACCAGTCGATGCAGTCCTTGCCGGAATGCGCCGCGATGCGGCCCCTGGCGTCCATGACATGGACCTGCCGGCTTTCGCGGCCGCTGTCGGGCGCAATCAGCGCCGCGATCACCTCATGCGGGCTGTTGCCGCCGCGCAGCAGCGCGAGGCCGTCGATGCCGTAATAAGGATTGACCAGCGCCTGCGTCGCCACCGCGCCGATCCCGGGTGCGATGTGCGGCACCAGCGCGCCGACCGCGAAGAACCGCGTCGCGACGGCGATGCCGAGCTGGCCGGTGGCGCTGTCGCGGGCGATGATCGACCAGGTCATCTCAAACCTTCGTGTCTAGCGGCCTGCGGCGTATCCCTGCATACCGCGCGGATTGGCGGCGGCGCGGCGGCGGGCACCGACCTTCGAGGCCGCGGTGAGGCGGCCTTCCGACCAATCGGGACCAATCTCGACCACATGGCCGCGGCGTTTCAATTCGTCGATGGTCGATTTCGGCACGCGGTTTTCCAGCACCAGGACGCCGGGCCGCGAGGTGCGCGGCCAGAACGAGATCGGGAAATGCTCGGAGTGCCAGGCCGGCGCGTCGATCGCCTCCTGCAGATTGAGCCTGGCGTGGACATGGCGCAGGAAGAACTGCGTGATCCACTGGTCCTGCTGATCGCCGCCCGGCGAGCCCCAGGAGAGATACGGTTCGCCGTCGCGCAGCGCCATGGTCGGCGAGAGTGTGGTGCGCGGCCGCTTGCCCGGCGCGAGCGAGGCAGGGTGGTTCTCCTCGAGCCAGAACATCTGGGCGCGGCTGCCGAGGCAGAAGCCGATCTCGGGAATCACCGGCGAGGACTGCAGCCAGCCGCCGGACGGCGTCGCCGAGATCATGTTGCCGGCCGTGTCGATGATGTCGAAATGCACGGTATCGCCGCGCACTTCGCCGAACCGGCCGACGGTCGGCTCGCCCGCGCCCATGGCGCCGACCGCTTCGCGATGTCCTTCGGCGTGTCGCAACTTCACGACGCCGCCGAAGCCCTCGACCGAGCCGGGGCGGAAGTCGAGCGACGCCTTGTCTTTTGAGATCAGCTTGCGCCGTTCGTTGTTATAGGCATCGGACAGCAGCGTCTCGATCGGGATCTCGGTGAATTTCGGATCGCCGTAGAACGTCTCGCGATCGGCATAGGCGAGCTTGGCGGCTTCGATCTGCAGATGGATGAAGTCGGGGCCTGCGGGATCGAGCCCGTCGAGCTCGAAACCCTTCAGCAGCGCGAGCTGCTGCAGCATCACCGGACCCTGGCTCCAGACCCCGGCCTTCTGCACGGTGTAGCGGCCGTAGTCGTAGGTGAGGGGCGCCTCGATGGTTGGCTGCCAGCGCGCCATGTCGTCGGCCGACAGCACGCCGCGATGCGGCGAGCCGGAGACGTCCATCACCTCCTGGGTGCGGCAGAACTTGTCGATCGCCTCGGCGACGAAGCCCTTCGACCAGGCCTGCCGCGCGCGCTCGATCTGCGCCACGCGATCGCCGCCGGCGCTCTCCGCCTCGCTCAGGATGCGTGCGTAGGTCTCCGCGAGCTTCCTGTTGGTGAAGATGGTGCCGGGCTTCGGCACCTCGCCGCCAGGCAAATAGACGTCGGCCGATGTGGTCCAGTATTTCCGGAACAGCTGCTCGACGGTCTTGATGGTGGCCGACGCACGCTCGACCAGCGGATAGCCGTCGCGTGCGTAGGCGATCGCGGGCTCCAGCACGTCGCGCAGCTTCATGGTGCCGTAGTCGCGCAGCAGCAGCATCCAGGATTCGAATGTGCCGGGCACGCAGGCCGCAAGCAGGCCGGTGCCGGGCACCATCTCGAGACCCTCGCTGCGATAATGCGCGATGGTTGCCTTCGCCGGCGCCGGGCCCTGGCCGCAGATCACCTCGCTCTTGCCGCGCTTGACGTCGTGCACGATGATCGGCACGTCGCCGCCGGGGCCGTTCAGGTGCGGCTCGACCACCTGTAGCGTGAAGGCGGTGGCTACTCCGGCGTCAAAGGCGTTGCCGCCTTTCTCCAGCGTTGCCATGCCGACCGCGGTGGCGATCCAGTGCGTCGAGGTGACGACGCCGAAGGTGCCTTCGATCTCGGGCCGGGTTGTGAACGGATCGGGGTTGATGTTGCTCATGGCGATTGACCGTTCGTCGGTTTGTTGTTGGGTCTCTTTGGCGGCCGCACTTGATCACAGGCCGGCTGGTATGCCAACCGCTTGGTGCACATGGCCGCTCCCATCCTCGTGATCATGCCGGAACGACGGCGGGACTGTTGACGGCGTGGCAGGCGACGCCGTCGATCAGTTCCGGCGTCTTCTGGCGGCAGAGATCGAAGGCGAGGGGACAGCGCGGATTGAACGAGCAGCCCGGCGGCGGATCGATCGGATTCGGAATCTCGCCCTTCACCGGGATGCGCTGGCGGCCGGACATCGCAAGATCCGGAACCGCGCCGAGCAGCATCTTCGTGTAGGGCATCCGCGGGTTCTCGAACAATTCTCGCCCTTCGGCGATCTCGACGACGCGGCCGAGATACATCACGCCGATCCGGCTCGCCATGTGGCGGACGACCGCGAGATTGTGGCTGATGAAGAGATAGGTGAGGCCGAACTTGTCCTGCAGGTCGCGCATCAGGTTGAGGATCTGCGCCTGCACGGAGACGTCGAGCGCCGAGGTCGGCTCATCGCAGACGATGAACTCGGCCTCGGATGCCAGCGCGCGGGCGATCGCGATGCGCTGGCGCTGGCCGCCGGAAAATTCGTGCGGGAATTTTTGGCCGTCGTCGGGGTGCAGGCCGACCAGCGAGAGCAATTCGCCGACCCGGGCCCTGACGTCGCGCTCGCCCTGGATCAGGTCGAAAGCGCGGATCGGCTCGGCGACGATGGCGGCGACCCGGTAGCGCGGATTGAGGCTCGCATAGGGATCCTGGAAAACCATCTGGATGCGCCGGCGCAGCCGGCGGCGCGCCTGGCCCTGCCGCGGATCGGTCATCGAGACGCCGTCGATGACGACCTCGCCCGAGCTCGGCGGCAGCAGGCCGACGACCATGCGCGCGACCGTCGTCTTGCCGGAACCGGATTCGCCGACCAGCGCGAAGGTCTCGCCGCGCCTGATGTCGAAGGAGACGCCGTCGACCGCTTTCAGGAATTCGAGATGGCCGCCCTCGATCACGCGGTTGAGCCACGGCTTGGACACGTCGAAGACGCGGCGCAGGTTCCTGACCTCGATCAATGTCCCGCTCATGCCGCCGTCTCCTTCGCCGGCTCGAACAGATGGCAGGCGACGGATTGCGTGCCCTGCCGGATCGGCTCGGGGCGTTCGACGTGGCAGCGATCGAAGGCAAACGCGCAGCGCGGATTGAACGGGCAGCCCGGCGGGATCGCCGACAGCCGCGGCATCGAGCCGGGGATCTGCACCAGGCGCTTGTCCTCGCCGGCAAGCGTCGGGATCGCGCCCATCAGGCCCCTGGCGTAGGGATGCAGCGGATTGCGCACCACCTCCTGCACCGGGCCGATCTCGGCGATGCGGCCGGAATACATCACCGCAACGCGGTCACAGGTCTCGGCGATCACGCCCATGTCGTGGGTCACCAGCATCACCGCGGTGCCGTGGTCGCGGCCGAGGCGCTTGATCAGCGCGATGATCTGCGCCTGCACGGAGACGTCGAGCGCGGTGGTCGGCTCGTCGGCGATGATCAGTTCGGGCTCGGCGCAGATCGCAAGCGCGATGACGACGCGCTGGCGCATGCCGCCGGAGAATTCGTGCGGGTAGCCGTCGATGCGCTTCTCCGGCGCTGGAATGCCCACTTCGGCCAACAGATCGATGGCGCGCCTGCGCGCGGCGCTCTCGCTCAGATTGCTGTGGGTGCGAATGGTCTCGATGATCTGGTCGCCGATCCGGTAGAGCGGATTGAGGCTGGTCAGCGGATCCTGGAAGATCATGCCGATCCGCTTGCCCCTGATGCGGCGGATCTCCTCCAGCGGAAGATGGTCGATCCGCGTGCCCGACAGTTCGATCTCGCCGCCGGAGATGCGGCCGGGCGGATCGATGAGCCCGATCACGGCAAGGCCGGTGACCGATTTGCCGGCGCCGGACTCGCCGACCACGCCGAGCACCTCGCCCTTGGCGATGTCGAACGACACGCCGTTGATGGCGCGCAAGGTCGCACGGCGGGTGACGAATTCCACCTCGAGATTGCGCACGGAAAGAACAGGCTTGGTCATCGGAGCTTCGGATTGAGGGCGTCGCGCAGCCAGTCGCCGAGCAGGTTGATGGAGAGGATCAGGCCGGCCAGCGCAATGCCGGGGAAGGCGACGATCCACCATTCGCCGGCGAACAGATAGTTGTTGCCGATCCGGATCAGGGTGCCGAGCGAGGGCATGGTGTCGGGCATGCCGGCGCCGAGGAACGACAGCGTCGCCTCGGTGATGATCGCGAGCGCGAGGTTGATGGTGGCGATGACGAGGATCGGGCCCATCGTGTTCGGCAGCACGTGCCGCAGCATGATCTTCGGCGCCGGCAGGCCGATCAGCTGCGCCGCGGCCACGTAATCCTTGTTCTTCTCGACCATCACCGAACCGCGCACGGTGCGGGCATATTGCACCCAGAAACTGAGGCCGATCGCGATGATCAGGACGCCGAGCGTGCTCATCTCGTCGAGCCGGTTGCCGAGCACCGATTTGGCGACGCCATTGACCAGCAGCGCGATCAGGATCGCGGGGAAGGTGAGCTGCACGTCGGCGATCCGCATGATCACGGTGTCGACCACGCCGCCGAAATAGCCTGCGATCAGCCCGAGGGCGATGCCGAGCGCGCCGGCAAAGACCACGCCGGCCAGGCCGACCGCAAGCGAGATGCGCAGGCCGTAAAGGATCGCCGAGAGCACATCGCGGCCCTGCTCGTCGGTGCCGAGCAGGAACGGGCTTTGGCCGTCGGTGGTCCACAGCGGCGCGATCCGCGAGTTGATCAGCTGCAGTTGCGCCGGATCGAACGGGTTCTGCACCGCGAGCCACGACGCGAAGATTGCGAGCAGAAAGAACAGCAGCGTGATCACGGCGGCGACCATCGTCAGCCTGGAGCGACGGAACGAATAGAAGATGTCGCTGTCGAGCGCGCGCCTGAACCAGCCGGCAGGGGCCTGGTGGCCTTGGGAACGATGGGGGACGACGGCATCGGACATCGGTCAGCCCTCACGCCGCGCGGCCGACGGTCGAGCGCAAGCGCGGATCGACCACGGTGTAGAGGATGTCGACCACGAGATTGATGGTGACGAAGATCAGCGAGACCATCAACAGATATGCGGCCATGATCGGGATATCGACATTCTGCACGGCCTGCACGAACAGAAGTCCCATGCCCGGCCATTGGAACACGGTTTCGGTGATGATCGAGAAAGCAATAACCGAGCCAAACTGCAGGCCGGCCACCGTAATCACGGGAACCAGGGTGTTCTTCAGCGCATGGCCGAAATGGATTGCGCGCGTGGTCAGCCCGCGGGCGCGGGCGAAGCGGATATAGTCGGTCCGCAACACTTCCAGCATTTCGGCGCGCACCAGCCGCATGATCAGGGTCATCTGGAACAACCCGAGCGTGATCGCCGGCATGATCAGCGCCTTCAGGCCCGAGACGGTCAGCAGTCCGGTGGTCCACCAGCCGAGCTTCACCACCTCGCCGCGGCCGAAGGAGGGCAGCCAGCCCAGCGTCACCGCGAACAGATAGATCAGGAGGATGCCGATCAGGAAGGTCGGCAGCGAAATGCCGATCAGCGATACCGCCTGGAATAATTTGGCGAGCACGGTGTCGCGGCGCAGCGCCGAATAGACCCCCATCAGGATGCCGGCCACCATCGCGAACAGCGTGGCGCAGATCGAAAGCTCCAGCGTCGCCGGCAGCCGCTCCGCCAGCAGCGAGGAGACCGGCAGGCGGAACTGGTAGGACACGCCGAACTTGAACTGCAGCGCATTGATGAAGTAGCGGCCGAACTGCACCAGCACCGGATCGTCAAGGCCGAGCGAGTGCCGGATTTCAGCGCGCTGCGCGGCCGAGGTGTCGATCGAGACGATCTGGTTTACCGGGTCGCCGGCGAAGCGGAACATCGCGAACGCGATCACGCCCACGGCGAGCATCACGCCGATCGCCTGCAGGAAGCGGCGAAGAGTGAAGGCCAGCATCTCTACCTTTCACTGCTTTTGACATTCGGCTCGCGGCCTTGCGCGGCCGGAAAACGAGCGGTCCCGGAAGCCTGCGCTTCCGGGACCCAATTCGCCAAAGCCACTATTCACCCTGCTTGGTCGCCCAGTAGAGCAGCACCTGGTTGTCCGCGCGCTGGGTCAATTTGACCTTTTTCGACACGCCCCACACCAGCGGTTGCTGATGCAGCGGAATGTAGCCGTAATCCTTGATGACAATGTCGTAGGCCTGCTTGATCAACTGGTCGCGCTTGGCAGTGTCGCCCTCGACCAGCACCTTGTCGGTGAGCGCGTCGACTTCCTTGTTGCAATAGCCGCCGAGATTGGCCTCGCCCCTTGTGGCATCCTTCGGATCGTCGCGGCAGCCGAGGATGTCGTGCAGCACGTTGTGCGAGTCGGACGTCGCGGGTGTCCAGCCCAGCATGAAGAACGAGGTCTGGTAGCCGCCGGGCTTCAGCACCTTGGCGAAATACTGCGCCTTCGGCTGCGCCAGCAGGTTCACCTTGACGCCGATGCGGGCCAGCATGCCGACCACCGCCTGGCAGATCGCGGCGTCGTTGACATAGCGGTCGTTCGGGCAGTCCATCGTGACTTCGAAGCCGTTCGGATAGCCGGCGTCGGCCAGCAGCTTCTTGGCACCATCAGGATCGAGCTTCGGCCGGGTGAATTCCTTCGACAGCGGATAGAGCTCGGGGGCGATCATCAACGTCGAGGGGGTCGACATGCCGCGCATCACGCGGGTCTTGATCAGATCGACGTCGATGGTCTTGTAGAAAGCTTCGCGGACGCGGATGTCCTTGAACGGATTCTTGCCCTTGACGTTGGAAAACAGCAGCTCGTCGCGCGCCGTATCCATGCCGATGAAGATGGTGCGAATCTCCGGCGCGGTCATGACGGTGGCGACGCCGCTGGAATTGACGCGCTGGATGTCCTGGAGCGGAACCGGTTCGATCACGTCGACTTCGCCCGAGAGCAGCGCGGCAACGCGGGTGGCGTCGGAGCCGATCGGGGTGAAGATGATCTCCTTGAGATTATGCTCGGGCTTGCGCCAATAGCCGGCAAACGCCTTGAACACGGTCTTCACGCCGGGCTGGTGGCTCTCGATCGTGAAGGGGCCGGTGCCGTTCTCGTGCAGCGCCGCGTAGCTCGGCGTGGTCGCGGAGGCCGGCGTCGGTGCAACCGAGTTGTTCTCCTCGCTCCACTTCTTGTCCATGATGTACCAGCTATCCCACTGCGAGATCAGGATGGGATTGGGCGACTCGAGCGTTACGTCGACGGTGTAGTCGTCGACCTTGCTGAACTTGGCGTCGGCCGGGACGTTGCTGAGGAAGTTGGAGCCCTTGGCGCGGACGCGCTCGGCCGAGAACAGCACGTCGTCGGCGGTGAAGGGATCGCCATTGTGGAATTTCACGCCCTTGCGCAGATGGAAGCGCCATTTGGTCGGGCTCAGCGTCTCCCAGCTTTCCGCCAGGGCCGGAATGATCTTGAGGTCCTTGTCGCGCGCGGTGAGGCCTTCGTAGACGTGGGCGTGGTGCGCGATCGTCGTGGTTTCCTTCAGCGTGTAGGGATCCAGCGACTTCAACTCGCCCTGGTTCGCATACTTCAACGTTTGGGCCGATGCCGGCAAAGCAAAGGCGACGAGTGCGGCGACAGTGGCCGCAAACAAACTCCAACGTCCCGACATGTAATCCCGCGTCCCCGTTTTTGTCCGCCGGCTGCTTTGTCCGGCTGGTATTATTGATCCATGTTGCCAGAGTTTACCGGCCGCGCAAGCGCGATTTGCCAAAGGGTTAACCCATCCGCGCGGGTGCAGCGCAATGAACCGGCTTGGAGAGTAGGCTGTTGGCGCGAACGCGTGACATTCGACTTTCGGAGTGCCGCTTGTCGGTCACGGGAATGATCACCGGCGCGCCTCGAGCAACCGCTCCAAACGGTTTGGTTGACCATAACGGATGATTGAGGCCGACTGCCCCCCGGGGCAGGTACGGCTCGCTTGCGCAACTCGCCCCGTCCCGGCGATACTGTGGCGGGCCAAGGCGCATTTGAGGAGGCGGATATGAAAGTCAACGTCGAGATAGATTGTACGCCCCTCGAAGCGCGGCAATTCTTCGGCCTGCCCGATGTGGGGCCGATGCAGGCGGCGGTGATGGACAAGCTGCAGCAGCAGATGACGTCGAACATCGACAAGATCTCACCGGAATCGCTCATGCAGAGCTGGTTCACCTTCGATCCCAAGCTCGCCGAACGCTTCCAGGACATGTTCGTGGCGATGGCCGGCTTCGGCGGCACGAGCAAGAAGAAATAGTGACCGACATGGACAGGAGCGTTGATGGGACCGAACGCCGGTTGCGCCCGCCGAGCCTGTTCCTGATGCTGGCGGAGGCGCGCGGCGTGCTCGAACTCAATTCGAGCCTGCTGCTGTCGCCCCTCCTGATGCAGGCGCCGAAGGGCGATGGTCATCCGGTGCTGGCGCTGCCGGGCTTCCTTGCCAGCGACCTTTCGATGGCGCCGATGCGGCGCTATCTCAAGGAGCTCGGCTACGATGCCTATGCCTGGAACATGGGCCGCAATTTCGGCGGGATTTCCAGCAGGCGGGCTGCGCTGCGCGACCTGCTGAAGCGGGTCCATGAGGCGACCGGGCGCAAGGTCTCGATCATCGGCTGGAGCCTCGGCGGCGTCTATGCGCGCGACCTGGCGTCGCAGATGCCGGAGCTGGTGCGCTCCATCATGACGCTGGGCAGCCCGTTCGCCGACGACATCCGCGCCACCAATGCGACGCGGCTCTATGAGCTCTTGTCCGGCGAAGCTGTGGACGACATCCCTGAGATCCGCGCCGCGATCGCCGGCGACATGCCGGTGCCGACGACCTCGATCTATTCCCGCACCGATGGGATCGTGAACTGGCGGACCTCGCGCGTGCGGCCGTCGGCCACCGCCGAGAACATCGAGGTGCATTTCGCCAGCCATATCGGCCTCGGCGTCAATCCCGCGGCGCTGTGGGCGATTGCGGACCGGCTGGCCCAGCCGGAAGGGGAATTCCGGCATTTTGACCGCTCGGGCCCCTTTGCCATTGCCTACGGGCCGGCAGAACAGGCACTATCCTGACCAAACGACGAGAAGCGCCGCCCAAGGCGCCCGCGTAAGTAGGCTCTCGGGAGGAGACCATGAGCGACGCCAAGAAGCTGTCCTCGCTGGACGCATCGTTTCTCTATCTGGAAACGCCGGAAATGCCGATGCATGTCGGCAGCATGGCGATCTTCCGCCTGCCCGACGGCTACAAGGGCGACTTCTTCGAGGAGTTCAAGGCGATGATCGCCTCGCGGCTGCACATCGCGCCGATCCTCAAGGCACGCCTGCAGAAGGCGCCGCTCGACATCGATCACCCGTCCTGGGTCGAGGACGATCAGTTCGACATCGACCGGCACATCTTCCGCGCCAGCCTGCCGGCGCCGCGCGATCGCGCGACACTGGAGCGCATCGTCGGCTGGATGCACGCCAAGCTGTTGAACCGCGCCCGCCCGCTCTGGGAGTTCTACGTCTTCGAGGGCATGAAGGACAACGAGATCGGGCTCTATTCCAAGATGCACCATGCCTGCATCGACGGCGGCGCCGGCGCGGCGCTGACCAGCATGATCTACGACCTGACGCCGGTGCCGCGCGAGATCGAGCCGCCGAGCGCGAAGAAAGTCGCGCAGGAGCCGCGCGACATCGCGGCCAATCTGATCGACGCCTATCAGCAACTCTGGACCCAGCCGTTCGAGGCGGCCGCCGCCGCGCAGAAGAGCCTGGAGCTGCCGCGCTCCGGCAAGAGCGATCTCGGCTCGATCCTGTTCGACAACGCCATGTTCCAGATCGAGAGCGCGGTGAAGTTCGCCGGCTCCATGCCGACGGTCATGAAGAGCCTGTCCGACGTCGTCGCCAAGGTCGCCGATCCGAGGTCGCGCGAGAGCCTGCAGGCGATGTCCTCGCCGCCGACCATCCTCAACAAGGCGATCTCGTCCGAGCGCAGCTTTGCCGGCACCTCGATCTCGCTGTCGCGGGCCAAGGCACTGGCGAAGGCGTCCGGCGGCAAGCTCAACGACGTCGTGCTGGCGCTCGCCTCCGGCGTGGTGCGGCGCTATCTGATCAGCCAGGGCGCGCTGCCGAACAAGTCGCTGACGGCAGGCGTTCCGATCTCGCTGCGCGAGGAGGGCAACGCCGAATCCAACAACCAGGTGTTCGGCATGATCTGCTCGATCGCGACCGACATCGAGGATCCCCGGAAGCGGCTGGAAACCATCATCGCGCAGTCGACCAAGTCCAAGGAAATGTCGCATCCGCTGCGCGCTTTGGTGCCGCAGGTCACCAACATCTCGTTGCTGGGCGCGCCGATCCTGGTGCAGATCATGGCGCTGCTTTACAGCCGCTCCGACCTCTCCAACGTGCTGCCGCCGGCCACCAACATCACGGTCTCGAACGTGCCGGGGCCGCGGCAGACGCTGTATGCGGCGGGTGCCGAGCTGCTGCACATCTTCCCGGTTTCGATCTCGACCCACGGCGTGGCGCTCAACATCACCGTGCAGAGCTACCGCGATCAGCTCGATTTCGGCTTCATCGTGGGCGCCAACATCATTCCCCACGTGCAGGTGATGTGCGACATGCTGCCGCTCGAGTTCGATGTACTCGAGGCGGCGTTCGCTCCCCCGCCCGCGGACATCAAGGGCGCAGCCGAATAAGGATCCCGGTCGATGATTGAGATGCCACCGCTGCAGTTCGCCGAGACGAACGGCATCCGCATGGGGTTTTATGAAGCAGGCCCCAAGACCGACACGCCGCCGGTGGTGCTGTGCCACGGCTGGCCTGAACTGGCGTTTTCCTGGCGCCACCAGGTCAAGGCGCTGGGCGAGGCCGGCATCCGGGTGATTGCGCCGGATCAGCGCGGCTATGGCGCGACCGACCGGCCGGAGCCGGTCGAGGCCTACGACATGGAGCACCTGACCGGCGACCTCGTCGGCCTGCTCGACCATCTCAAGATCGACAAGGCCATCTTCGTCGGTCACGACTGGGGCGGCTTTGTCGTCTGGCAGATGCCGCTCAGGCATCCTGCGCGGGTCGCCGGCGTCGTCGGCGTCAACACGCCGCATTGGGACCGCGCGCCGATGGACCCGATCGCGCTGTTCCGCCAGCGCTTCGGCGATCACATGTACATCGTCCAGTTCCAGGATCCGGGGCGCGAGCCCGACCGCATCTTCGGCAGCCGCGTCGAGCAGACCTTCGACGCCTTCATGCGCAAGCCGGTGCCGCGTCCGGCGGACGCGCCGCCCGAACAGCCGATCGCCGGCGTCGGCGCCTCGGCGCGGCTCAACCTGGCGTTTCCGCAGATGATCGCGAATTACGACGCCAAGCATGATCCGCGCACGCCGATCCTGTCCGCGGACGAGAAAAAGGTGTTCGTCGACACCTTCATCAAGACCGGCTTCACCGGCGGCATCAACTGGTATCGCAATTTCACCCGCAACTGGGAGCGCTCGGCCGGGCTGGACCATCACGTCCGGGTGCCGTCGCTGATGATCATGGCCGAGAACGACGCGGTGCTGCCGCCCTCGGCCGCCGACGGCATGGAGCGGCTGGTGCCGGACCTCGAGAAGTACCTGGTCAAGGACAGCGGCCATTGGACGCAGCAGGAAAAGCCTGACGAAGTCAGCGCGAAGCTGATCGAATGGCGCAGAAAGCGGTTTGGCTGACGACGGCGTCGTCATTCCGGGGCGATGCGCAGCATCGCACCCGGAATCTCGAGATTCCGGGTCTGGTCCTTCGGACCATCCCGGAATGACTGAGGTTAGAGGGGGCACTTCGAAAATGGCGTCCGGCAACAGACTGAGTCCGATTCCGCATCCGCCGACGAAGCCGGTGGTCGGCAACATGCTGTCGCTGGACTCGACCGCGCCGGTGCAGCATCTCGTCAAGCTCTCCAAGGAGCTCGGACCGATCTTCTGGCTCGACATGATGGGCGCGCCGCTCGTGATCGTGTCCGGCCACGATCTCGTCGACGAGCTCTCCGACGAGAAGCGCTTCGACAAGGCGGTGCGCGGCTCGCTGCGCCGGGTGCGTGCGGTCGGCGGCGACGGCCTGTTCACCGCCGACACTAAGGAGCCGAACTGGAGCAAGGCGCACAACATCCTGATGCAGCCGTTCGGCAACCGCGCCATGCAGTCGTACCACCCGAGCATGGTCGACATTGCCGAGCAGTTGGTCAAGAAATGGGAGCGCCTTAACGCCGACGAGGAGATCGAGGTCGTCCACGACATGACGGCGCTCACCCTCGACACCATCGGCCTCTGCGGCTTCGACTACCGCTTCAATTCATTCTACCGCCGCGACTACCACCCGTTCGTGGAATCGCTGGTGCGATCGCTCGAAACCATCATGATGACCCGCGGCCTGCCGCTCGAGGGTCTGTGGATGCAGAAGCGGCGCAAGACGCTGGCCGACGACGTCGCCTTCATGAACAAGATGGTCGACGAGATCATCGCCGAGCGGCGCGGCAGCACCGCCGCGACCGACGACAAGAAGGACATGCTGGCGGCGATGATGACCGGCGTCGACCGCGCCACCGGCGAGCAGCTCGACGACGTCAACATCCGCTACCAGATCAACACCTTCCTGATCGCCGGCCACGAGACCACCAGCGGCCTGTTGTCGTGCACGATCTACGCGCTGCTGAAGCACCCGGAGGTGCTGAAGAAGGCCTATGAGGAGGTCGATCGCGTCCTCGGTCCCGACGTCAATGCGCGGCCGACCTATCAGCAGGTGACCCAACTCACCTACATCACGCAATGCCTGAAGGAGGCGCTGCGGCTGTGGCCGCCGGCGCCGGCCTACGGCATCGCGCCGCTCAACGACGAGATGATCGGCGGCAAGTACAAGCTGAAGAAGAACACCTTCATCACCATCCTGGTGATGGCGCTGCATCGCGATCCCAGCGTCTGGGGTCCGAACCCCGACGTGTTCGATCCCGAGAATTTCAGCCGTGAGGCGGAGGCCAAGCGCCCGATCAATGCCTGGAAGCCGTTCGGCAACGGCCAGCGCGCCTGCATCGGCCGCGGCTTTGCCATGCACGAGGCGGCGCTGGCGATCGGGATGATCCTGCAACGGTTCAAGCTGATCGACGTGCATCGCTACCAGATGCATCTGAAGGAGACGCTGACCGTCAAGCCGGATGGCTTCAGGATCAAGGTGCGGCCGCGCGACGACAAGGACCGCGGCGCGTTCGCCGGCAGCACGGGCGCGGTTGCGGCCGCGCCGAAGGCTCCGCGCGCGCCGACCACGCGTCCCGGCCACAACACGCCGATGCTGGTGCTCTACGGCTCCAATCTCGGCTCCGCCGAGGAACTGGCGACCCGCATGGCCGATCTGTCGGAGATCAACGGCTTCGCGACGCGGCTGGGTCCGCTGGACGATTATGTGGGCAAGCTGCCGGAGGAGGGCGGCGTGCTGATCATCTGCGCCTCCTATAATGGCGCGGCGCCCGACAACGCGACGCAGTTCGTCAAATGGCTCGACAGCGACCTGCCGAAGGATGCCTTCGCCAAGGTCCGCTACGCGGTGTTCGGCTGCGGCAACAGCGATTGGGCGGCGACCTACCAGTCGGTGCCGCGCTTCATCGACGAGCAGCTCACCAAACATGGCGCGCGCGCCGTCTATCCGCGCGGCGAGGGCGACGCGCGCAGCGATCTCGACGGCCAGTTCCAGAAATGGTTCCCGGAGGCGGCCAAGGTCGCGACCAAGGAATTCGGCATCGACTGGAATTTCACCCGCACCGCCGAGGACGAACCGCTCTACGCGATCGAGCCGGTGGCGCAGGGTGCGGTCAATACCATCGTGACACAGGGCGGCGCGGTGCCGATGAAGGTGCTCGCCAACAGCGAGCTGCAGACCAAGGCAGGCGCTCATCCGTCGGAGCGTTCGACCCGGCATATCGAGGTCGAGCTGCCGTCCAGTCTGAAATACCGCGTCGGCGATCATCTCAGCGTGGTGCCGCGCAACGATCCTACATTGGTCGATTCCGTTGCGCGCCGCTTCGGCTTCCTGCCGGCCGACCAGATCCGTCTGCAGGTCTCGGAAGGCCGCCGCGCGCAACTGCCGGTCGGCAACGCCGTGTCGGTCGGACGGCTGCTCACCGAGTTCGTCGAGCTGCAGCAGGTCGCGACCCGCAAGCAGATCCAGATCATGGCCGAGCACACTCGCTGCCCGGCGACCAAGCCGAAGCTGATGGCCTATGTCGGGGACGACGATGCCTCGGCCGCGCGCTATCGCACCGACGTCTTGGCGAAGCGCAAATCGGTATTTGACCTGCTCGAGGAATATCCGGCCTGCGAGCTGCCGTTCCACCTCTATCTTGAAATGCTGTCGCTGCTGGCGCCGCGCTATTATTCGATCTCGTCGTCTCCGGCCGGCGAGGCGCAGCGCTGCAGTGTCACCGTGGGCGTGGTGGAGGCGCCGGCAAGTTCCGGCCGCGGCATCTACAAGGGCGTCTGCTCGAACTATCTGGCGCGCCGCCGCGCCGGCGACACCGTCCACGCCACCATCAAGGAGACCAAGGCCGGCTTCCGCCTGCCCGATGACAATGCCGTGCCGATCATCATGATCGGGCCGGGCACCGGGCTCGCACCGTTCCGCGGCTTCCTGCAGGAGCGCGCCGCGCGCAGGGCGCAGGGCGCGACGCTGGGGCCGGCGATGCTGTTCTTCGGCTGCCGGCATCCTGAGCAGGATTTCATCTATGCGGATGAGCTGAAGGCGTTCGCAGCCGACGGCGTCAGTGAACTCCACACCGCCTTCTCGCGTGCCGATGGCCCGAAGACCTATGTGCAGCACCTTGTCGCCGCACACAAGGACCGGGTCTGGGAGCTGATCCAGAAGGGCGCGATCGTCTATGTCTGCGGCGACGGCGGCAGGATGGAGCCCGACGTCAAGGCGACCTTGATCTCGATCTATCGCGAGCGCACCGGTGTCGACACCGACGCCGCCGCGCGCTGGATCGAGGAAATGGGCACCAGGAACCGCTACGTGCTCGACGTCTGGACAGGCGGCTAGGCTCACGCCTTCGTAGCCCGGATGAAGCGAAGCGTAATCCGGGACAGCGTCTCATGCGGACGGGGCAGACCCCGGATTTCGCTTCGCTCCATCCGGGCTACGGCAGAGGTGCCTGCCATGATACAAACCGCCGCATGATTCCATGGGAAAAGATCGATACCGCGCGCATTCCCGGCACCGAGGGTGAATTGCGTCTGATGCGGCGAGGCCACGAATTCTCGATCATGCTCGGCACCAACGAGCTGATGAACAGCCGCCTGTCGGGCTCGGAAGAGGCGTTGGCGACGCTTGCCGCGAAGAAGATCGAGACGGTCGCACGGCCGCATTTTCTGATCGGCGGCCTTGGCATGGGCTTTACGCTGCGGGCCGCGCTCGCCGTGCTCGGACCCGAGGCGCGGATCACGGTGGCCGAGCTGGTGCCGGCGGTCGTTGCCTGGGCGCGAGGCCCGATGGCGGAGATCTTCGGCGACAGCCTGAACGATCCGCGCGTGAGCATCCGGGAGGAGGATGTTGCCAGCGTGATCGAACGCCAACCGCTCGGCTTCGATGCCATCCTGCTCGACGTCGATAACGGGCCTGAAGGTCTCACCCGCAAGGCCAATGACGCGCTGTATGATGTCTCCGGGCTCAAGATCGCACACGCCGCGTTGCGGCGCGGCGGCGTGCTCGCCGTCTGGTCGTCCGGTCCGAATGCCAAGTTCCCGAAATCGCTCACCCGGGGCGGGGTTCGCGGTCAACGAAATTGCCGTCCGCGCCACCGGCCGAGGCCGCGGTGTCCGCCACGTGATCTGGATCGCGGTCAAGCAATAGCGGGCGTCCCGGCGCGCTCGCCAGCCTGATCATGCCAGTGGCTGAACACAAGCCATCACGATGCCTCAGAACATCGTGTTGCTGTTGGCGGGATTCTCCGGAATGGGCTGCGCCACGTCCCAGTGCTCGACGATCTTGCCGTCCTCGAGTTTGAAGATGTCGATGATCGCGTTGCCGCGGGTGCCGGGCTCGCGCACGGCGTGGACGTGCAGGATCACGTAGTCGCCGTCGACGAATGAGCGCTTGATCTCGCTGTGCGAGTTCGGAAACTTCTCGCGCAGGAAGCCGATGAACTTGCGGAAGCCTTCGCGGCCGTCGGCCGCGCCGGGATTGTGCTGCACATAGCGGTTGCCGACATAGGCGAGCGCCGCGTCGGCGTCCTTCTGGTTCAGCCCCTTCTCGTAGAACGCCAGCACCGCCTTGCGGTTGGCTTCCTGCTGCGCGTCGCTGGCAGCCGCCATTGCCGATGAAGACGCGAGCGCGAGGAGGAGAGCGGCGACGGCTGTCTGTGGCCGGAGGATGGTCTTCATCTGGTTGCTCCCGGTGGCTGAGCGGTGGATAGCGCTCTCTACAGCGTCCGTGCCGCGCCCGGAAGAACGCACTCCTGGCTCACATGGTTACCGGAAGATACCGGAGCCCCGTTCCGATTGAATCGGGACGGGGCTCTCGATTTTGGCTTTGGGGCGTTTTCTTCACGCGAACCGGGATCCACTTCGCTCGAAAACGCTCTGGCCTCACGCCGCCTTCGCCGCCGCGCCATGCGCGTGCTTGTCGATGGCGTCGATGATCTGCGGCCACATCGGAATCGGCAGGGCGTGGCCCATGCCCTCGATCATCACCAGCTTCGCGCCCGGGATCGAGACCGCGGTGTCCTTGCCGCCTTCGGGATGCACCAGCGGATCGATGGTGCCGTGGATCACCAACGTCGGCGCCTTGACGCCGCGCAGGCGCTCTTTGCGGCTGCCGGAGGCGAGGATGGCGCGGAGCTGACGGCCGACGCCCTCCGGATTGAGGCCGCGCTCGAAGGTGCGCCGCGCGCGTTCGGGATCGAGCGCCTCATCTTCAGGGAACGAGCCGTTACGCAGGACTTTCCAGGTCTGCCCGAAGCGGACGAAATACTCTTCCTTGCTCTTCGGTGGCGGCGCCATCAGCACTGCGGTCGCCTCGCGGGTCGGGCCCGGGATCTTTGGATTGCCCGTGGTCGACATGATCGAGGTCAGCGAGCGCACGCGTTCGGGGAAGGTGATGGCAACCTCCTGCGCGATCATGCCGCCCATCGAGGCCCCGACCAGATGCGCGGTGCGGATGCCGAGCGCATCCATCAGCCCGATCGTGTCCCTCGCCATGTCGGCCAGCTTGTAGGGCGCTGCGACCGGGATCTTCAGGAAGCGGAGCTTGAGCAGTTCGAGCGCGGTCAGCCGCTTGCCGCCGCTCAGGCGGGAGGATTTGCCGATATCCCTGTTGTCGAATCGGATGACGCGAAAACCGCGCGCGGCGAGCTGGCGGCAGAACTCGTCGTCCCAATGGATCATCTGGGCGCCGAGGCCCATGATCAGGAGCAGCGGCTCGGCATTCGCATCGCCAAACATCTCGTAGCAGATGTCGATGCCATTGGCGCGGATGATCTGCGGCGGCTGATGGGCGAGCGTGGTCACGGGCGTCCCCTGCTGGTGTCGCGGTCAGGAACCTCTATGCCACGGATTGACGCAGCGCAGAAGAGCCTCGGCGTCGCCGGTCGCGCCGCGCTGTTGACCGATCAGCAGCAACAGTGTCGTATGGCAGAAACAAATGGAAGCGCGGCAAGCGCCCGAAATTGGTGTGGAGGAGCGCCGCATGGCCGACAAGGGCAACGACCCTGCCGTGATCTGGCAGACGATGATTGGCGAGATGGAGAAGGGGTTCAATTCCTTCGGCAACCAGCTCATGAGCTCGCCGGAATTTTCCAAGGCGATGAACCAGGCCGGCGGCGTCGCGGCCGGTGCGCAGAAGCAGCTCGGCGAGCTGATGGAGAAATATCTGCTGGCGATGAACCTGCCGAGCCGCGCCCAGCTCGTCGGCATGGCGGAACGCCTGCAATCGATGGAGAACCAGCTCAACGAAATCAAGACGCTGCTGCAGCAGGTGCACCACAATTCGCTGGCGCCGGACGACGGCCACGGCGCAACGCCGCGGCCACCGCGCACCAAGCAGCCGCCAGCGGACGGAGGCAGCAAATGAATGCTCCCACCCCCTTTGATTTCGCCTCGATCTCCGAGCGGGTCCAGTCCGAGGTGCAGCGCGCGATCCAGCGCAGCATCAAGGGCGTCGAGTATTTCTCGAGCTCCGGCCCGTCGCTCGGCTCGACGCCGAAAGATGTGCTGTATTCGCGCGGCACCATGAACCTCTATCACTACCGGCCGCTGGCCAGCGAAGTCTATCGCGTGCCGGTCCTGATCGTGATGGCGACCACCAACCGCGGCTACATCCTCGACCTGGTGCCGGGGCAGAGCTTCATCGAATTCCTGCTCAGGCGCGGCTTCGACGTCTACATGCTGGACTGGAGTGCGCCGAAGCCGGAGGAAAAATCGCTGCGCATGGAGGATTACGTCCTCGACTTCATTCCGGAATCGGTCCGCCGCGTGCAGCAGGATTCCGGCGAAAAGGACGTCTCGGTGATCGGCTATTGCTTCGGTGGCGTGCTGTCGCTGCTCTACGGCTCGATCTTCAACGACGGGCCGATGAAGAACCTGATCTGCTTCACCACGCCGATCGATTTCCGCGAGATGAAGCTGTTCTCGAATTTCGCCGACCGTCGTTATTTCGACGTCGACCGCCTGATCGACAGCACCGGCAACATGCCGCCCGAACTGATCCTGCAATCGTTCGACATGTTGCGGCCGGCCGCGCGTGTCGTCGGCCAGATCCAGCTCTGGGACAACATCTGGAACGACGAGTTCGTCAAGTCGTACCGGATGTTCGATCGCTGGGCGACCGACACGCTGCCGCTCGCGGGCGAATATTTCCGCGCCATCACCAAGGACCTGATGTGGGACAACAAGCTCTACAACGACACCATGACCGTCGGCGGCCGCGAGGCCAAGCTTGCCGACATCAAGGTGCCGATCCTGCACGCGGTCGCCGAGCACGACCACATCGTGCCGTATGATGCGGCAAAGCATCTGATCACCAAGATCGGCTCCGAGGACAAGGAGGAGGTGATGCTGAAGGGCGGTCACGTCTCGCTGGTCGCCGGCGCCAATGCAATCAAGCGGCTGTGGCCGAAACTGGACTCCTGGCTGAGCAAAAGATCGACCTAAGAGGGGTCGACTTGAGAGAGATCGACATGACCGAACAACGTTCCTATCCGCGCCGCGTCAAGACCGAGGCGGGCGACATCGAGTTTCGCCTGATGATTCGGGACCACGAGGCCGCGGTGCTGGCCTTCGCGCAAAAGCTGCCGACGCATGATCTCTTGTTCCTGCCGCGCAACATCAGCCAGCCGAAGGTGCTGTCGGCCTGGATCAACGAGATCGAGCGCGGCGACATCACGAGCCTGCTCGCGATCAAGGACGGCAAGGTGGTCGGCTGCGGCACCCTGGTGCGCGATCCGCATTCCTGGTCGCCGCATGTCGGCGAGATCCGGATGGTGGTGTCGCTCGACGTGCGCGGGCAGGGCGTCGGCCGGGCGCTGTCGCAGGAGACCTTCGCCATCGCGCTCGGTGCCGGGCTGGAGAAGTTCTCGGTGCAGATGACCGTCGATCAGCGGGCGGCGATCGCGCTGTTCGAGAGCCTCGGCTTCAAGGCTGAGGCCCTGCTGCGCGACCATGTCCGCGACGTCGAGGGCAAGACCCACGACATTGTCGTGCTCGGGCACAACGTGGCGCAGGTCCGGGCCCAAATGGAGGCTTACGGGGTGTCTGACGCGGTCAGTGGTAATTAGAAACCGTTTCCTGCTGGTTCTCTAGGCATTCCGCCGGATCTTCGTGCTGTTCACGGGTTCGTGATATCGCGCTGCAACATAGATGTTGCGACGCACCATGAGGCGTGTCATAACACCGTTGCCCCGGGCCAAACCGGACGGGGTGAGCCCATAGCTCAAACCTGAGGATGGAGAGACCCCAATGACCACCGAAACCAATTCCGTGCTGAACAGCGTCAAGGAAGCCTTCGCGCCCGTCACCGAGGCGTTCACCAAGCTTCAGAACCTGGAAGTTCCGGAAGCCGCCCGTGAGTTCGTGAAGAAGCAGGCCGAGGCCGCCAAGACCCGCGCTGCCGATGCCTATGCCGGCTCGGAGAAGGTGACCAACGTGATCGAGTCCGCCGTTGCCGGTTCGGTGACCGAAGCCGCCAAGATCAGCCGCAACATCCAGCAGGCGATCTACCAGGACGCCGAGGCGTTCTTCGCCGGTATCGACAAGCTCGCGTCGGCCAAGTCGCTGAGCGAAGCCGCCCAGATCCAGTCGGAGCTGGCCCGTGCGCGTGGCGAACTGTTCGTCTCGCGGGCGAAGGCCACCACCGAATATCTCGGCAAGCTCGTCACCGACGGTGCGAAGACCGCGCAGGACAACTTCGCCAAGGTCTACGGCAAGACCGCCTGATCGCGGCCGCGCTGACCAACTGCCCTTTTCGAAGGCCCGCCATTTTGCGGGCCTTCTTTTTTGGCGGTGTCCTTCATAACTCATGTATCCATCGTCATTCCGGACGACGCGAAACGGCGATCCGGAATCTCGAGATTCCCCGGTGCGCAATTGCGCACCTGAGGTTCGTGCTTCGCACGCCCCGGAATGACGGCGGTGCGGCCATGCTATGCTTCGTTCGTCACCCCTGCGAAACCCCATGACCCTTCCCGCCGCCCTCATCGCAACGCCAGTCGACGTCGAACGCGCGGCCGAGCTGCGGCGCGTCAAGTGGCTGGCGACCGGCGTGCTGGCGGCAACCTTCATCATCTTCATCGCAGCGAAGGCGCTGCTGCCGGTGCACCCGGTGTTCGGTTTCATCGCGGCATTTGCCGAGGCTGCAACCATCGGCGGCCTCGCCGACTGGTATGCCGTCGTCGCCTTGTTCAAGCGGCCGCTCGGCCTGCCGATCCCGCATACCGCGATCATCCAGAGCAATCAGGCGCGCATCGCCGAGAAGCTCGGCGAATTCATCGAGAACAACTTTTTGGAATCCGGGCCGGTCGAGGCCAAGCTGCGCGAGATCGATTTCGGTTCGTTCATCGCCGACTGGCTGCGCGACCGCAAACGTTCGGAGGATCTCGCCCGCTTCGTGCTGCGGATGCTGCCCGAGGCATTCGCGGCGACCGAGAGCTCGGGGTTGATGCAGTTCATCAGCCGCCGCGTCACGACGCAGGTGCTCTCGATCGACCTCGCGCCGCTTGCGGCCGGCGCGCTGCGCGGCTTCGTGCAGGAGGGCAAGCATGGCGGCCTGCTCGACGACATCCTGCGCGTGTTGCACCAGACGCTGACGCAGCAGGAGACCATGGCCGTGATCCGCGACAAGGTCCGCGCCGAGATGCCGACGCTGCTCAGGCTCTATCGTGCCGACAAGTTCGTGGTGAACCGGATCATCGCGTCCGCCACGAAGTTCTTCGAGGAAGTGCGCAACGATCCGCAGCATCCGTTCCGCGGCGAGTTCGACCGCATGCTGCTGTCCTTTGTCGACCGGCTCGGCAGCGACAAGGCATTCGCCGACCGCATCGATGGTCTCAAGCGCGATTTGATGGCGCGGCCGGAGCTTGCCAATCTCGGGCGCACCATCTGGGCCAACGTCAAGGACTTCATCGAACGCAGCGCCTCGGGCGAGTCGCAGGTGCTGCAGCATCAGCTGGCGCGAATGTTGGTCGAGGCCGGCGACGCGCTCGACGGCGACACCGACCTGCGCGGCGAGATCAATCAGGGCCTGGTGGCGATCCTGCGCACCGTCGTCGCCGAGCAGAAGAGCGGCGTCTCGGGCTTCATCGCCGACCAGATGAAGAGCTGGGACATGGAGCAGCTGATCTCCCTGATCGAGGTCAATGTCGGCAAGGATCTGCAATACATCCGCTTCAACGGCGCGCTGATCGGTGGGCTTGCCGGCCTTGCGCTTTACACCCTGGAATACACGCTGCGGCTGCTGTGACCGATTGGGCACGAACGTCACTTTAGTTGTGGCAAGTGTGACCCGGACCGCTTGCACGAAAGTGTCCGGTTCCCTAGCTTTTCAGGACAGATTGTTGCGTTGCGGAACGAATTCCGCCGGGTTCGCGTCAACTCCGTTGACCCATTCTCGTTGGTCCCATTGCCGGCGGCCCTGCCGGAAGAGGAGCTGAAATGTCCGTTGCTGCGCAGACGCTACGCCCGCCGTCCAGGACGCTGATGTTTCTGGAAGGCCGCGCCATTCATGAGCTCGGCGCCTTTCTTGGTGCATTGCCGTTGCTTAGCCTCGCGCCGCGCGGCGATGGGCATCCGGTGCTGGTGCTGCCGGGGCTGATCGCTTCCGACATGTCGACCCGGCCGCTGCGCGACTTTCTCAGGAGCAAGGGCTACGCCGTCAGCGGCTGGCGCCAGGGCCGCAATCTCGGGCTTCGCGCCGGCGTGCAGGACGGGATGGTCGAGCTGCTGCAGGAGATGAATGAAACCACCGGCCGCAAGGTCTCGGTGGTCGGCTGGAGCCTCGGCGGCCTCTATGCGCGCCAGCTCGCCAAGATGATGCCGGAGCGCGTGCGCCAGGTGATCACGCTCGGCAGCCCGTTTGCCGCCGGCCCGAAGTCGACCAACGCCTGGCGCGTCTATGAGATGGCCAGCGGGCGTCGTGCCGACGAGGAGGACCAGCGTTTCGGCGGCTCGCTCGCCAGCGCGCCGCCGGTGCCGACCACCGCGATCTTCAGCCGCACCGACGGCGTCTGCGCCTGGCAGGGCTGCCGCGAGCAGGCCTCGTCGATGACCGACAGCATCGAGGTCGAGAGCAGCCATTGCGGCATGGGTCATCACCCGGCCGTGGTCTACGCGGTCGCCGATCGCCTCGCGCAGAAGGAAGGCGAGTGGGCGCCGTTCGATCGCAGCGGCTGGCGCAGCATCGTCTATCCGGATCCCAATCGCTGACATGTCTCTTCCTTGCCTCGCCCCGCTTGCGGGGAGAGGCCGGATCGCATGAAGCGCAGCGCAATGCGATCCGGGTGAGGGGAGTCTCCACGAGCGCAACTCGCACCGTGATTGCGGAGAGCCCCCTCATCCCGAGCTTCTCCCCGCACGCGGGAGAAGGAGAAGACCCTGCATTGTCGTGAATCGACAAAACGCGCTATGCGTTGGGCATGTCACAGCCGCTTGCCCGCATCGTCGATCAGCTGAAGCGCGAGCCGTCACGCACCGGCTCGATCATCATCACCGTGTTCGGCGATTCCATCGTGCCGCGCGGCGGCTCGGTGTGGCTCGGCACGCTGCTGGAATTCTTCAAGTTCCTCGACATCGACGGCAATGTGGTGCGCACCGCGATGTCGCGGCTCGCCGCCGATGGTTGGCTCGAGCGCAACAAGGTCGGCCGCAACAGTTTTTATCGGCTGAACGCCAAGGGCCGGCAGACCTTCGACACCGCGACTCGGCACATCTACGATCCGCCGCCGTCGGACTGGACCGGCCGCTTCGAGCTGTTGTTGATCGGCAATGCCGAGGACCGCGACGCCGCGCGCGAGGCGTTGAAGAATGCCGGCTTCGGCAGCCCGCTGCCCGGCGTGTGGGTCGCGCCGTCGGGCGTGCCGATCCCCGTTGAAGCGTCGCGCGCGATCCGGCTCGAAGTCTCCGCGGAAGATGACAGCGGACGCCGGCTGCTTAGCGAAAGCTGGCCGCTCGACCGCACCGCGGACGCCTATCTGAAGTTCATGAAGACGTTCGAGCCGCTGCACGGCTCGATCATCCGCGGCGAGACGCTGAGCGACGCCGACGCCTTCACCGCGCGCATTCTCTTGATCCACCATTACCGGCGGGTCGTGCTGCGTGATCCGCTGCTGCCGTATCAGCTGCTGCCGAAGGACTGGCCGGGCAGGGCGGCGCGGAAACTCTGCGGCGAGATCTATCGCGGGCTGCTTTCGCCGTCGGAACAATGGCTTGACGACCACGCAACCAACCAGGACGGGCCGCTGCCGAAGCCCAACGGGGCGGTGGCGCGCCGTTTCGAGGGTGTCTGAATATATTACAAAAACTTCTTGCATTCGAAAATTTGTGTTATATATTGCTGCCTAACAACACATTGGGAGGTCGGCCATGTACACGCAGGCGCTCAACTCATCCGACGGCGACGATCGCGGCGTCGAGGATGTCGCCCGTGCCAGTCAGTTCCAGGCCCGCATCGATGCCGACGAGCGCATCGAGCCGAACGACTGGATGCCCGCCGCCTACCGCAAGACGCTGACGCGGCAGATTTCCCAACACGCCCATTCCGAAATCGTCGGCATGCTCCCCGAGGGCAACTGGATCACCCGCGCGCCGTCGCTGCGCCGCAAGGCTGCGCTGCTCGCCAAGGTGCAGGACGAATGCGGCCACGGCCTCTATCTCTACGCCGCCGCCGAGACGCTCGGCACCTCGCGCGAGGAGCTGGTCGATGCGATGCTATCGGGCAAGGCGAAATATTCCTCGATCTTCAATTATCCGACGCTGACCTGGGCCGACATCGGCACCATCGGCTGGCTGGTCGACGGCGCCGCGATCATGAACCAGATCCCGCTGTGCCGATGCTCCTACGGCCCCTATGCGCGCGCGATGATCCGCGTCTGCAAGGAAGAGTCGTTCCACCAGCGCCAGGGCTTTGAGATCATGGTGACGCTGTGCCGCGGCACCGCGGAGCAGAAGGCGATGGCGCAGAACGCGCTCGATCGCTGGTGGTGGCCGGTGCTGATGATGTTCGGTCCGCCGGACCAGGTCAGCCAGCACAGCGACACCTCGACCAAATGGAAGATCAAGCGCTTCTCCAACGACGAGCTGCGCCAGAAATTCATCGACGCCACCGTCCCGCAGGCCGAATTCCTGGGCCTGACGATCCCCGATCCCGGCATGAAGCAGAACGCAAACGGCAATTGGGAGCACAGCCCGATCGACTGGGACGAGTTCAAGCAGGTGCTGGCAGGCAACGGCCCCTGCAACCGCGATCGTCTCGCCGCGCGCCGCAAGGCGCATGAGGAGGGTGCCTGGGTGCGCGAGGCCGCGATGGCCTATGCCGAGAAGCGCAAGAGCCGTCAGCTCGCGCAAGCCGCAGAATAAGGGAGCGCCGCCATGGCCACGCCGAACGTTCCGCTCTGGGAAGTCTTCATCCGCAGCCGCAATGGCCTGGCGCACAAGCATGTCGGCTCGCTGCATGCGGCCGACGCGACGCTCGCCCTGCAGGCCGCGCGCGACATCTACACCCGCCGCGGCGAGGGGCTGTCGATCTGGGTGGTGCCCTCGAACGCGATCACCGCGTCCGATCCGTCCGAGAAGGGCATGATGTTCGAGCCGGCGGAATCCAAGATCTACCGTCACCCGACCTTTTACGACGTCCCCGACGAAGTCGGGCACATGTGAATTTCACCCGTCATGGTGAGGAGGCGCGCAGCGCCGTCTCGAACCATGACGCCCGATCGTAACCGCGGCCATCCTTCGAGACGCCTGCTGCGCAGGCTCCTCAGGATGACGTCGAGCAAGTGGATGCAGGTGGAATAGAGAACATGGCAACCGCCAACATCGAAGTCTCCGAAACGCCGCTGGTGCTCTACGCGCTGCGCCGCGCCGACGACGCGCTGATCCTCGGCCATCGGCTGTCCGAATGGTGCGGCCATGCGCCTGCGATGGAAGAGGACATGGCGCTCGCCAATATGGGGCTCGACCTGCTCGGTCAGGCCCGTGAGCTCTACACCTACGCGGCCAAGGTCGAAGGCCGAGGCAACGACGAAGACAAGTTCGCCTATCTGCGCGACGTCAGGCAGTACCGCAACCTGCTGCTGGTCGAGCAGCCGAACGGCGACTTTGCCCGCACCATGGTGCGGCAGTTCTTCTACGCGGCATTTGCCGATCTCTACTGGCGCGCCATGATGGCCTCGTCCGATCCGACGTTTGCCGCGATCGCGGCGAAGTCGGAGAAGGAGAGTGCCTATCATGTCAGACATTCGTCGGAATGGATCGTTCGCCTCGGCGACGGCACCGAGGAGAGCCATCGCCGCGCGCAGGACGCCATTGACGATCTCTGGGCCTATACCGGCGAGATGTTCGCGGTGGACGACGGCGAGCGCGGCCTGATCGATGCCGGCATTGCGATCGACCCGGCGGCGCTGCAGCCGCGCTGGCTGAAGACGGTCACCGGCATCATCAACGAGGCGACGCTGGCACTGCCGAAGAGCGATTGGATGCAGCAGGGCGGCCGCAGCGGCAGCCACAGCGAACATCTCGGCCATCTCCTCAGCGAGCTGCAATCGATGCAGCGGACCTTTCCGGGGGCAACATGGTGACCGTTGCGCTCAGCGATGCCGATCTGCGCCGGCGCGCCTGGCGCGCGGCCGCGCAGGTGGTCGATCCCGAGATCCCGGTGCTGACCATCGCCGATCTCGGCGTGCTGCGCGATGTCGCGGTCCACGACGGTCACGTCGAGGTCGCGATCACGCCGACCTATTCCGGCTGTCCCGCCATGAACATGATCGCACTCGAGATCGAGCTCGCTCTGGCGCGTGAAGGCATTCATGGGCCGAAGGTCCGCACCGTGCTGTCGCCGGCCTGGACCACCGACTGGATGAGCGAGGACGGCCGCCGCAAGCTGAAGGAGTACGGCATCGCGCCGCCGCTGCCGGGCTCCTCGCGCCGCGCGCTGTTCGGCGAGCAGCATGTGATGTGCCCGCAATGCGGCTCCGTTGATACAGAGCTGCTCTCCGAATTCGGCTCGACCTCCTGCAAGGCGCTGTGGCGCTGCAGGAGCTGCCGTGAACCCTTCGATTACTTCAAGTGTCATTGACCATGTCGACACCGCGCTTTCACCGCCTGTCCGTCAGCGATCTGCGCCGCGAAGCGTCGGACGCGATCTCGATGACTTTTGCGATCCCCGACGATCTGCAAGGCGACTACCGTTTTACGCCGGGCCAGTATCTGACGCTGCGCACCACGATGGATGGCGAGGAGGTTCGCCGCTCCTATTCGATCTGCTCCGGTCCCGACGACGGCGAATTGCGCATCGCGGTGAAGAAGGTCGACGGCGGCGCATTCTCGAACTGGGCGGCCGAGGAATTGAAGACCGGCGACGAGCTCGACGTGATGACGCCGACCGGGCGTTTCGGCGTCGCCCACGCGCCGGGCGAGGCGCGGACCTATGTCGGCTTTGCCGCCGGTAGCGGCATCACGCCGATCCTCTCGATCATCAAGGGCGTGCTGGCGCGTGAGCCGGACAGCCGCTTCTTCCTGTTCTACGGCAACCGTTCGACTGAGGGCGTCATGTTCCGCGAGGCGCTGGAGGAGCTGAAGGACCGCTTCATGCAGCGGCTCTCGGTATTCCACGTCATCTCGGGCGAGGAGCAGGACATTCCGATCCTGCACGGCCGGCTCGACGGCGAGAAGGTGCGGGTGCTGCTGCGCTCGCTGGTGCCGGCCGAGACGGTCGATCACGTCTTCGTCTGCGGTCCGGCCGCGATGAGCGAGACCATCGAGGCCACCTGCCGCGAGATCGGCATCGCCGACGAGCGCATCCATGTCGAACGCTTCGTGTCGGAATTCGGCGGCAAGCCGCGGGCGAAGGTCGTCGTTCCGGCCGGCGCGCCGCCGAAGGCGATTGCCGGGCTGATCATCGACGGCAAGCGCCGCGAGGTCCCGGTGGCCGACGGCGAGTCGATCCTCGACGCTGCGCTGCGCGCCGGCATGGACCTGCCGTTTGCCTGCAAGGGCGGCATGTGCTCGACCTGCCGCGCCAAGCTGGTCGAAGGCGAGGCGCCGATGGACCTGAATTATTCGCTGGAGCCGTGGGAGCTGAAGGCGGGGTTCATCCTCACCTGTCAGGCCAAGCCGTGCTCTGAGAAGGTCGTGGTCGACTACGACCACGTCTGAGATTGTCGTCATTCCGGGTTCGCTGCTGCGCATCGTCCCGGAATGACGGAAGTAGCGTTGACGCCTCGTGCGTCGCGCTTGAAATTGAAGTTCGGCACAAGAGGCCCTCCGCAACGGGCCCGGGCACAGGGAGTTCGATGTGAACGTGAAGGCCACGCTATCGCCCGAGGACGTTGCCCGCGCCTGCGCGGACGCGATGTGGAAGGAAGACGACGCCAGCAAGGGCCTCGGCATGGAGCTCGTCGAGATCAGGCCGGGGCAGGCGGTGATGGCGATGACGGTGCAGCCGCACATGGTCAACGGCCAGCGCATCTGTCATGGCGGCTACATCTTCACGCTGGCCGATTCAGCCTTCGCCTTTGCCTGCAACAGCCGCAACGATCGCGCGGTGGCGGCGCAGGGCAACGTCACTTTCATCCGGCCCGGCAAGCTTGGCGACCGCCTGGTGGCGACCGCGCGCGAGATCTCGCGCAATGGCCGCTCGGGAATCTACGACGTGAGCGTGACCTCCGGCGACAGCGTGATCGCCGAATTCCGCGGGCATTCGCGCGTGATAGCGGGCACCTGGCTGCCCGACACGGACATCCAGGCATAAAGGCTTCAGGGGAAACGTCGATGGCAACGGCAAAGCTCAAGGTCAAGGACAGCGGTTATCACGCCGAGCTCGATGCGGCCGAGCGCGCCTCGCGCGACGAGATCATGGCGCTGCAGACCAGGCGGCTGGCCTGGTCGCTCAAGCATGCCTATGACAATGTCGCGCACTACAGGAAGGCGTTCGATGCCGCCGGCGTGCAGCCGTCCGACTTCAGGCAGCTTCCCGATCTCGCCAAATTTCCGTTCACGGTGAAGACGGATCTGCGCGACAATTATCCCTTCAACATGTTCGCGGTGCCGCGCGAACAATTGGTGCGGGTCCATGCGTCCTCGGGCACGACCGGCAAGCCGATCGTGGTCGGCTACACCAAAGCCGACATCGACACCTGGGCGGACGTGATGGCGCGCTCGATCCGCGCCGCCGGCGGCCGCACCGGCATGCTGATGCACAACGCCTATGGCTATGGCCTGTTCACCGGCGGCCTCGGTGCGCATTACGGCGCCGAGCGGCTGGGTTGCACGGTGATCCCGATCTCGGGCGGCATGACCGAGCGGCAGGTGCAGCTCATCAATGATTTCCGGCCCGACATCATCACGGTGACGCCGAGCTACATGCTGGCGATCCTCGACGAGTTCAAGCGACAGGGCCTCGACCCGCGCAAATCGTCGCTCAAGTTCGGCATCTTCGGCGCCGAGCCCTGGACCAATGCGATGCGCGTCGAGATCGAGCAGGCGTTCGACATGGACGCCACCGACATCTATGGCTTGTCGGAGGTGATCGGTCCCGGCGTCGCGCAGGAATGCGTGGAGACCAAGGATGGCCTGCACATCTGGGAGGACCACTTCTATCCGGAGGTGATCGATCCCCTGACCGGCAAGGTGCTGCCCGACGGCGAGAAGGGCGAGTTGGTGTTCACCTCGCTGACCAAGGAAGCCTTTCCGATCATCCGCTACCGCACCCGCGACCTGACGCGGCTGTTGCACGGCACGGCGCGGCCCGGCATGCGGCGGATGGAGAAGGTGACCGGCCGCTCCGACGACATGATCATCCTGCGCGGCGTCAACGTGTTCCCGACCCAGATCGAGGAAGCGCTGCTGGCGACCGACTGGTGCGGCGGTCACTTTGTCATCGAGCTGACCCGTGAGGGCCGCATGGACGAGATGACGGTGCTCGCCGAAGCCCGGCCGGAGAGCTGGGACGGTGAGGGGCTGACTGCATACGCCGAGAAGGTCTCCGCCTTCATCAAGAACACGATCGGCATCTCCACCCGCGTCCGCGTCGTTGCGCCCGAGACGCTGGAGCGTTCGCTCGGCAAGGCGAAACGTGTTTACGACAAGCGGCCGAAAGAATAGCCTAATCCCTGCAATTCAACAGGGCGCAGGGTATGGCCGACACCAATGAAACGACCGCTGCGGAGATCCTGGCTGATATCCGCGCCGGCAAGGTAACGGCGGTCAGTGTCGTCGAGGCCGCGCTCGATCGTGCGGAGCGGCTCAAGCACCTCAACGCCTTCATCGTGCTGAACCGCGACGGCGCGCTGGCCGCGGCGCGCGAGGTCGATGCCGGGACGCGGACCGGCGTGCTGGCCGGGCTTCCGATCGTCGTGAAGGACAATATCAACACATCAGAACTGCCGACATCGGGCGGCACGCCGGCGCTGCAACACGCGCGGCCTGCGCGCAATGCGCCGTCGCTGCAAAAGCTGCTCGATGCGGGTGCCGTCGTCATCGGCAAGACCAATCTGCACGAGCTTGCCTTCGGCATCACCAGTACCAATCTCGCACCGTTCGCGGGACCGGTGCGGAATCCATACGACACCAGCCGGATCCCGGGCGGGTCGTCCGGCGGAACGTCGGCGGCGATCGCCGCGCGCATCGCCACCTGTGGCCTCGGATCGGACACCGGCGGCTCGACCCGCGTGCCCGCGGCGTTGACCGGGACCGTGGGCCTTCGGCCTTCAGTCGGCGATGGCGGCGCCGAGCGGCGTTATCACGATGACAACCAGGTGGTTCCGATCAGCCATACCCGCGACACCGTCGGCCCGATGGGACGCACCGTCGCCGATGTCGCGCTGCTCGATGCCGTGATGACAGGCACGCCGCTGGCAACGAGCATCCCGCTACGCGGCGTGCGTCTCGGCATTCCCGCCTGTTTCTGGAGCGGCCTCGATCGCGATGTCGAAGCCGTCGCCCGCGCAGCCTGCGCCCGGCTCTCGGCGGCCGGCGCGGTGCTGGTCGATGTCGACATGCCCGATCTGTTTGAGCAGAACGGCAAGGTGTCGTTTGTGGTCGCGTTGCACGAGCCGATCGCCGATATCCCGGCCTGGCTCGCCGCCTCCGGGATTGAAGGGATCACGCTGTCCGACATCGCGGCCGGCGTCGCCAGTCCTGATGTCGTCGGCGCATTCGGTGCCATCACTACGGACGCCTTCGGTGCCGCCTATGATGATGCAATCAAAGTGCAGCGGCCGGTGCTGCAGGCGATCTATGCCACCTACATCAGGGACAACGGGCTGGATGCGATCCTGTTTCCGACCACGATCGCGCCTGCACCGGTCATCGACGAAAACAACGGATCCGGCGAGATGTCGGTCAATGGCGGCGCCCAGGTGCCGACCTTCGGCACCTTGATCCGCAACACCGATCCCGGCAGCAATGCTGGCCTTCCCGGGCTGTCGCTCTATGCCGGCATGACGTCCGATGGCCTGCCGGTTGGGCTCGAGCTCGACGGTCCGGTCGGCAGCGATGCAAGGCTGCTCGGGCTCGGCCTGTCGATCGAGGCGATCCTGGGCACGGCCCCGCCGCCGAAGCTCTGACTCGGCCGGCCGCAACAAGCCCCTTGAATTGATCGGTCAGTCGATTAGTCATGGCCCGAGGCCATCCGGCCGCCACCATCCGCGTGCCTTGCGGCGCGCTCCATGACCGAGACTGGAACGCTGATGCCGCCGGCCCCGCAAGCAAACCGTCATCCTGTCGACGCGCGCTGCGTCCGCCTGCTGACGAAGGCGGAGAACGCGGCGGCGGTGGCGCCAGCGGTCGAGACCCTTGCGTTGTCGCGCGCGGCGGACGATCTGCTCATCGAGGTGAGGGCCGCCGCGGTCAATCCGTCCGACGTCAAGGCCGCGACCGGGCTGATGCCCTATGCCATATTCCCGCGTACCTCGGGCCGCGACTACGCCGGTGTCGTAATCGATGGTCCCGCTGAATTCATCGGGCGTGAGGTGTTCGGCTCGTCCGGCGACCTCGGCATCCGCCGCGACGGCACCCATGCCACGCATCTGGTGGTCGAGCGCGATGCCGTGGTGGAAAAACCCGCGGGCTTTTCCTGGGACGAAGCCGCCGGGATCGGCGTGCCCTTCGTCACCGCGATGGAGGGCCTGCGCCGCGCCGGCCTGCCGAAGGCGGGCGAGACCGTGCTCGTGATGGGCGTCAACGGCAAGGTCGGGCAGGCCGCGGTGCAGATCGCGAGCTGGCACGGCGCGCGCGTGATCGGCGTGGTGCGCAAGAGCGAGCCCTATGAAGGCCACAGCAATTCGCCGGTCGAGGTGATCGACGCCTCGACCACCGACGTCGCCGCTCGCGTGCGCGAGTTGACCGGCGGCAAGGGCGCCAACATCGTCTACAACACGGTCGGCGATCCCTATTTCCAGGCCGCGCACAAGTCGCTGGCGCTGCGCGGCCGCCAGATCCTGATCGCGGCGGTCGACCGCATCGTGCAGTTCAACATCCTCGAATTCTACCGCGGCCAGCACACCTATGTCGGCATCGACACGCTTGCGCTGTCGTCGGTTGCGACCGGCGAGGTGTTGCGCGAGCTCGCGCCGGGCTTTGCCGGCGGACATCTGAAGCCATTCCCGATCAAGCCGAGCGCGATCTACCCGCTGGAACAGGCCAAGGCGGCGTTTGTTGCCGTGGCAGGCTCGTCGCGCGACCGCGTGATTTTGCGACCCTAGTTCACCGTCATTGCGAGGAGCGAAGCGACGAAGCAATCCATTTCTCTCCAGCGTGATAGTATGGATTGCTTCGCGTCGCTCGCAATGACGAACGTAATTGAAGGACTATTATGGACCCCGCCACGATCGTCATCATTGCCGCCCTGACCATCGGCCTCATCTATGGCTCGGTCGCGCTGCTCAGCGGCTTCTGCATGATGAGCGGCCTGCGCGGCTGGTGGGCGGAGGGCGACGGCCGCCTGGCGCGCACCTATGCGCTGGCGATGGGCGTCGCGATCGCGGCCTCGCAGCTGTTGGCGGCGGCAGGCCTCGTCGATCTCGGCAAGTCGATCTATCTGCAACCGTCCTTCTCGGCGCCGGTGATGTTCCTCGGCGGGCTCCTGTTCGGCTACGGCATGGTGCTGTCGAATGGCTGCGGCTCGCGGGCGCTGGTGCTGCTCGGGCGCGGCAATCTGCGCTCCTTCGTGGTCGTGATCGTGCTCGGCATTTTCGCCGAGATGACGCTGAAGGGCCTGATCGCCCCGGCGCGGATCGCGATGGTGCAGGCGTCACAGGCCACAGTGTCAGCCAATTCGGTGCCGGCGCTATTGGCGGACATCGGCCTCGGCGCGGTGCCGGCGCGGATGGTGGCGGCCTCGGTTCTCGCAGCCCTCTTGATTATTTTCGCCTTTGCCCATGCGCCATTCCGCAAGTCACCGGGCCAGATCGCGGCCGGCCTGATCGTCGGCCTGCTGGTGGCGGGGGGCTGGTACGCGACCGGCTATCTCGGCGCCGATGATTTCAATCCGGTGCCGGTGACGTCGCTGACCTTCATCGCGCCGATCGCCGACGCCCTGCAATACGTCATGCTGTCGACCGGCTCGACGCTCAATTTCGGCATCGTCACCGTGTTCGGCGTGTTCGCCGGCAGCCTGATCACGGCCATCGCCACCGGGCGCTTCCAGCTCGAAGGCTACCGGTCGCCGCAGCATATGCTGCGCTCGGCGAGCGGCGCCGCGTTGATGGGCGCGGGCGGCGTGATGGCGTTCGGCTGCTCGGTCGGGCAGGGGCTGACTGGGCTGTCGACGCTCTCGCTGTCGTCCCTCATCGCGATCGCCGGCATCATGCTCGGCACCGGCGCCGGCCTGCGCGGGAGCTTGCGGGTCAGGCCGCTTGCGACGGCCTAGGCGTGTCCTCATAACCGTCGGCTTCCCGTCATAAAGCGGAAGTTGCCCGGTTCGGTAGTTATCGGCGTCTTATGGCCCCTCAGCAGACATTCCGTTCGTGCCGATGCTCCGTTTTGGAGATAATATGCAGCATTGCGACGCGAGGGAAGAGAATGAATGAAGATCAAACCATTCGAGCGGCTTTGGATCATCACTGGGCAGCCTCAGATGCAAATGACTTCGAGGCGGAGCATGAGATTTACCGTGATGATGCCGTGCTTGAGTACCCTCAATCCGGGGAGAGAATCCGCGGTCGACGCAATATTCAAGCGTCTCGTTTTGCGCAGCCGAACAAGAAGCGCTTTACGGTGCGACGCATACTCGGCGCTGCCGACCTTTGGGTTACTGAATTTGTCCTTACATACGACGGCTTGCCGTCTTACACGGTGAGCATCATGGAATTCAGAGGCGGGAAGGTCGTTCGTGAAACCCAGTACTTCGGTGATCCCTTTGAGCCGGGGCCGTCGCGCGCCCAATGGATCGAGCCAATACGTTGAGATGTCTTTGCATTCAATCTCACCACCGCAGCGTGCTCCGGCTCATCATTCTCGTGCGTTGCCTGCCAATGTCGACGAGGTGATCGAGTAGGATGGTCATCGCACGCATGAGTCCGGGATGGCCCTAAGCTGATGGTCTGCATGACTCCCGAGAGGTTGGCTCTTCGAGGGTCACCGGAAGTCCCTCGCGCTTTTATCGAAGTTGAGTGCGGCTGCCTCTCACCCTACTCTCGCCCGGCCGGTTATCGGCAAGCTGGAGGAAATCATGAAAACTCAATACTTGATGGCATTGTCACTGCTCAGCGGCATCGCAATCGGCGGGTTCGCGTTCCAAGGTTTGCACGCTCAAACCAAGCTGAAGGCCTACAGTATCGGTGAGATCGAACCAATTGCTGGTGCAACTGTTTCGCCCGCTTATATCGAGGCAGCGAGAAGGGCACTGGCCGAGGCCGGTGGCCGCTCAATGGGGACTTTGAAAGGCAGAGTTTTCCACGCGGAGGGTGGGCCTGCTCCAATCAGTGTGGCCATGACCGAGTGGGATAGCGCAGATGCCGCGATAGCATTTTTCCAGTCCAAGGTCTGGAAGGACCTTGCACCTGAGGGCGCGAAAACCGCGAAAACGATACGGCGATACATCGTGGAAGTTGAGAAGTGACCACCAACTTTGGTCACATGACTAGGCCGCCTCAGTTGGCGGCCTAATTCATGTGTGCCGAGTATGAACGACAGCTTGGAGGTGGAAGTCCTCTATCCAGCCTGATGACGGCGAAGGATTAGCGAAGCGCAAGGGCGTCATCGCGAGGTGGGGTCTGAAGACAGCGTGGAGCAAAGCCGCGGCTCGATGGACAATTACCGGATAACGAGGCCTACCCGGCCGGACGAGCGAGCATGTGATCGCGAAGTCCATAGTCATCAAGGGTCGGGGTGGTAAATCCGGCGAGCGTGCGGTGAAGGCGGTCGGTCTTACCTCGGGAGGTCTGTGCTGTGTCCCGGTAACGGGACTGAGGTCGTCGTAAGGCGACTTGACCGCAGCGCAGAAGTCAGCAGCGGGCATAGTAGGCGGTGGCGTGCCGTCGAAGGCCCAAACGGTGGAAGTGGCCAGTAGAACGGTGATCTCGCGCGAGCCATGCGGCAGAAGAATCAGGTCGAGCTGAACTTGGGCACCGGAGCGAAGGGTGAAGCCCCGAACGCCGCCGCCCAAGAGTCCGAAGCGCGCGCGGCGGCCACCGCCCTCGAACGCCCGGCGGCCGCAGGGCCGTCGATGGAAGCGGTAATCGAGCGTGAGAACCTGAAGACGGCGTTGGCGCAAGTGACGCGCAACAAGGGCGCGGCGGGCGTCGATGGGATGACCGTCGATGAGTTGCCGGCCCACCTGAAGGAGCACTGGCTAGCGATCCGAGCCCAGTTACTTGAGGGCACCTACAAGCCGCAGCCGGTGCGGCGGGTGGAGATACCGAAGACGTCGGGCGGCCTGCGGCCGCTCGGCATCCCGACGGTGCTCGACCGCTTGATCCAGCAGGCGGTGATGCAGGTGCTGCAGGCGGATTGGGACGGGACGTTCTCCGAGACCAGCTTCGGCTTCCGGCCGGGGCGCTCGGCGCATCAGGCGGTGGAACGGGCGCAGACGTACATTGCGGCCGGCCACAGCTTCGTGGTGGACATCGACCTGGAGAAGTTCTTCGACCGGGTCAACCACGACATCCTGATGAGGCTCGTTGCCAAGCGGGTGACTGACAAGCGCCTCCTGAAGCTGATCCGCGGATTCCTGAATGCGGGTGTGCTGGAGAGAGGGCTGGTCAGTCCGACGGAAGAGGGTACGCCGCAGGGCGGTCCGCTCTCGCCGCTATTGTCGAACCTGATGCTGGATGTGCTGGACAGGGAACTGGAAAGACGCGGCCATCGCTTCGTGCGCTACGCCGATGACTGCAACATCTATGTGCGCAGTCGGAAGGCGGGCGAGCGGGTGCTGGCGGGCATCGAACGGTTCCTCGAAAAGCGCCTCAAGCTCAAGGTCAACAAAGCCAAGAGCGCGGTCGCCAAACCGAGCGTTCGCAAGTTCTTGGGCTTCAGCTTTATCGGTGGGAAAGAACCGCGTCGGCGCATCGCGCCGCAGGCACTTGCCCGCTTCAAGGCGAAGGTCCGAGGACTGACACGACGCACCTGCGGCCGAAGCCTCGCGCAGATTGCCAAGGAACTATCGCGCTATCTGATCGGATGGCGCGGCTACTTCGGCATCTGCCAAACCCCGTCGGTGTTGCGCACACTTGACGAATGGCTCAGGCGGCGGTTGCGCGCCATCGCCTGGAAACAATGGAAGCGCGGTGACACTCGCTTTGCCGAGCTGCGACGCTGCGGCGTCGGCCGGGATCTGGCGGCACAAACCGCCGGCAGCCCGCATGGCCCTTGGCGGCTCGCGAACAGCCCCGCGCTCACCATCGCCATGCCAATCGCGTTCTTCAGGGCACTCGGCTTGGCTTCCGTCGCGGCACAGCAGCCCGCATAATCCACCGAACCGCCGGATACGGACCCGTATGTCCGGTGGTGTGGGAGGGGAGAAGCCGCGAGGCTTCCCCCTATCCCGATTTCGATGTTGCCTGCTAGCCCTAAGCTGACGGTCTGCATGTCTAGCGCTCATTCCCTGCGATGTCGGTATGCGCCTCTTGGCGATGATGTTAAAGAAAGGGTGTTCGCGAAGCCCGCAAATACTCGCATTCTGCGGCATCGTCGGCGCACTGGTAAGGAGCCGCAGGATCACTTCTGCTCCCGCATGGTCGATGCGGCGCGCACACCTGAGGGCGTCTCGCCGAAGTGCCGGCGGAACGTGCGATTGAAATTAGAAACGTCACCAAAGCCGACTGCATACGCGATGTCGATGATGGCCAAATGCAGATGGTGCGGGTCAGTCAACATCGCGAAGGCACGCTCGAGCCGGCGTCCTGCAAGATGCTCGGTGAAAGACTTTCCGGTCCCCTCCTCGAGCAATTTTTGCACGTATCGCCGCGACATGCCGATCGCCCCAGCGACCTTGTTCAAATCGAAATTGGGATCGCTGTAGCGTCTCGCGACTTCCGCTAGGATCGCCTGCAGCTTTGCTGCCTTCACACCGCGCTCCGTAATGATGTCTGTTGCTTGGTCGGTCGGCCCGAGCGTCGCGGCGACAAGATCGAGGAGATGTACGCCGACGGTGGCGGCTAGCTCTGATGACGGAGGTTCTTTGAAGGATGCGAGCGACCGCAGGTAGCGGTTGAGAAGTCTCAGCGCCGGTCCGGAACGCACTGGCCGACCTGATAGGTCTTCCGGGTTGGCCACCAGAGACCTAAGGGCGGCAGCCTGCACGGTTACGAATTTGACGCTCCCCCCACGCGGCCCAAATACTCGCAGCGTCCTTCCCCGATCGACCAAACAAGCGGAGCCGACGTCATAGCCATACTCTTGGCCAGCATTTGCAAATTGGACCGGTCCAGCCTCGACGAGGTTCAGTCCGAATTGCTCACGGCTATCCTTGAGGTGGTGTTTGTGACGAATAAACTCCACCGGCGTCGTGACAAGGCTACAAACGCCAACCGCACCGAGCGACAAGCAGGTGACGTCGATACGTGGGCGGCCACCGCTGTGGTCTATCACGTCCAACGCGAGGTTCAGCCGCGCAAACTCCTCACGGAACGTGGAGAACCGCACGCGCTCCGGCAGCATCTCGGTCGACCATCGCAAAAGGTGAGATGACGTTGGCATCTCGACCTCCCGTTTTGGGGGCAGTCCCTCAAGTAATCATAATGGGCGGCGCTTCGCTACTGTGTGAAATGGCTTACAAAGGGAAGCCGGCTGCGCGACATTCGTCCTGTTGAGGACCGCTTGTGTGAAGGGTTTCGGATGCCGGCCGCATGACTGACGGCGCGGCACATTCGGGCGGTCGGCGTCCGAAAGCCTCCAAGGGAGATGCTATGGTGCGGGCGGCGGCGGTGAGGACGGTGAGGATATGGCATTCATCGGCGCTGATGTGAACCGATGGAGCACCCCATGCAGAAGTTGAACGACCTGAGCCGATCCCTCACACCCCTCAAACCGGACGGTACGCTGATCGCTGTGATCGAGATGAGCCTGTCGAGCTGGCTCGTTGCGGGGATTGTGCCTGGTGTCGAGCGCCAGCCGTCGAAGAAGCTTGAGGTCGACGAGAACGCCTTGCTGAAGCTGCTCAATCGCTGGCGAGAAGAGGCGCGGAAGGCAGGACACCGCATCGAACGCATCGCGGTCGCTTTCGAGGCCGGCCGTGACGGTTTCTGGCTGGCCCGCTGGCTCAGGGTGCGCGACATCGAGGCGCATGTCATTCACGCATCGAGCATAGCGGTATCGCGCGAGCACCGGCGCGCCAAGACCGATCGTCTCGACACCGAACTGCTGAAACGCTCTTTTCTCGGCTGGTTGCGGGGCGAGCGTGATCACTGCAAGATGGTCGCGATCCCGACAATCAAGGACGAAGATGCCAAGCGCCCCACCCGTGAGCGCGAGAGCCTTGTCGGAGAGCAAAGTCGGATCGTCAACCGAATGAAAGCAGCGTTGATACGGCTCGGCATCCGCGGCTTCAATCCCAAGCTGAAGAAAGCCGCCGAACGCCTTGACGGCTTGCGCACCCCCGAAGGAGAGCCGATCCCGCCCAACAACCCTGGCTGAGCTGCGTCGCGACATGGCGCGCCGGCGGCTCGTCAGCGATCAGATACGGCAGATCGAGGAGGCTCGCCTGGAGCGTCTCAAGCAAACGCCCAGTGATGGACCACACGCAATGGAGCGCCTGTTGGCGCGGGTAATCGGGGTTGGTGTCGAGACCGGCGACATGCTGGTGCAGGAGGTACTATCGCGAAGCATGCGCGACCGAAGGGCGATAGCGCGTTATGCCGGCCTCACTGGCTCGCCTGACGAAAGCGGCAGAAAACGCCGGGAGAGAGGGCTGACCCGTTCCGGCAATGCCCGAGTGAGACGAGGCATGATCGAATTGGCGTGGCGATTTCTCAGATTCCAGAAGGACAGCGTCTTGGCGCAGTGGTTTCGAACTCGTACCGAGAATGCCCGCGGGACGCGCAAGACCATGATCGTGGCCTTGGCGCGCAAGCTCCTGATCGCTCTGTGGCGACTCGTGCGGGAGGGCGTAGTGCCGGACGGCGTCGTTCTGCGGCCGGCATCATGAACGGAGGAAGGACACCCCAACAGTTTCGGCCTTCCGTCCGCCTGTGACGGTGTCGCCGATGACGGTTCGAGGTGGCGGGGTCCCGACGTGTTTCCTTGGCTTCGATGCCGAAAGGGAGAATGGGTCCGCCGCTTCGGAGCTTCGCTGCCGATGCGCATGACTGCATCATGGTTCGGGGTCCTTGGACCCACCGGATACAAGGTTGTGGCGCGATTGATCGCGCCCGCAAGCGGGCTCCCCTCCGATCGTCATCCCGATCGCACCAAGCGATGCCGTCGTGCTCGAAGCTGTCAAGGTGTGGCCTGGCAACGGCGGAGCCTGTCGTACGATTCGTGCGGCGGCCAACCTTGACAGCTTCTGCGCGCGCCAGCGCAAGCGAAGTGCGGGTCGGGACGAAGAAACGGCCTCAGATCGAACAAAGAAACTGACGAAGGAAAAGATGCGCCGACCTATCGCCTATTTAAACGCCTCCCTTGACAAAGCCCATACAAGGAAACCGCGCATGGTGGGCAGGAAAGTGCGGCGGGCTCTATGGGGATTTGAGCTCTGCAGGCGACCTGGCCGATGGAGTTCGAACCGGTGCAGCGGTCGGCACGACGCTGTCGCTATCATTGAATGGGCGGTGGGCGGCGTCGAACGCGATCAATGATGGACGGATGGGCGACGACCGATGAGCGTTCAGGTGCGCTCCGCCGTGGCCGGTCGATGAGCGGCGGGCATGGCGAGCAGCTTTGCAGAATGACGGTTGCGCGCTCATGACGTATCGATCCTGATGGCGCGGGTTGGCGCGGTCTGTTGATGGCTGGGCGTTGCGCCTCGCTCAAAGACCTCGATGACGATCATGCGACCGCCGCAGCATGGGCACGGCGGCTTGCCGGCGGCGATGGTCTCGGTGGGCTCATTCTCACGATCGCTGACGGCGAGCAGTTCGCGCGCGCGTGCGATATTGTCGGCGCAGGGGCCCCGCGCCAGCAGGCCGTAGTGGCGGATGCGGTGCAAGCCCTTTGGCAACACGTGGATGAGGAAGCGGCGGATGAACTCGAAGGTGGCGAGCGTCATCCGCTTGTGACGATCGCGGCCATCGACCCGATAATCCTTCCATCTGAAGGTGACGCCTTGCTGGTCGAGGGCGATCAGGCGGCTGTTGGCGATGGCGACGCGGTGTGTATAGCGCGACAGATAGGCCAGCACGGCCTGTGGCCCGCCGAACGGACGCTTGGCATAAACGACCCATTCCGTCTTGCGCGACGCTGCAAGCAATGCGGCGAATGATTGTGCTCCGGCGAGATGAGCGTCGTTACCGAAGAAGCTGAGGCGCCCGGCCTGGTGGAGGGCAGCAAGGCGACCCAGGAACAGGCGCCGGAACAGTCGTGAGAGCACGCGCACCGGCAGGAAGAAGCCCGGCCGGCAGGGTACCCAGCTCCGACCATCGAGGGAGATACCGCCGCCCGGCACGATCATGTGCACATGGGGGTGGTGGGTCATGGCCGAGCCCCAGGTGTGCAGCACCGACGTGATGCCGATCCTGGCCCCTAAATGCTTCGGGTCGGCGGCGATCGTCAGCATGGTCTCGGCCGAGACCTTGAACAGCAGGTCGTAGATGGCAGCCCTGTTGTGATAGGCGATGTCGGCGATCCGAGCCGGCAGCGTGAACACGACGTGATAATACGGCACCGGCAGCAGCTCGGCTTCGCGATCGGCGAGCCACTGCTTCGCCGCAGCGCCCTGGCACTTCGGGCAGTGCCGATTGCGGCATGAGTTGTAGGCGATCGACGTGTGGGCGCAGTCCTCACAGCGCGCGACATGGCCGCCGAGGGCTGCCGTGCGGCAGCGCTCGATCGCCGACATCACCTTCAACTGGTCGAGGCTGACGTGGCCGGCATGGGCCTTGCGCCACGCCGGACCATGGCTGCGGAGGATATCCGCAACCTCCAGAACCGGGCGGGACACGGGCGCCGTCAGCCGGGTGGCCGAGCCTCCTTCATCTTGATCGCGATGTGTTCCAGCGGACTCATCACTTCGCTGATCGTCTTGGTGGCGACCCGGGTATAGAGCGCCGTGGTGTCGAGCTTGGCGTGACCGAGCAGCACCTGGATCACGCGCACGTCGATGTTCTGCTCCAAGAGATGGGTGGCGAAGCTGTGCCTCAGGGTATGCAGCGACACGCGCTTGTTGATCTCCGCCATCTGCACGGCGGCATGACAGGCACGATTGAGCTGGCGCGTGGTCATCGGCTGCGCCGGATCGCGGCCGGGGAACAGCCAGCCCTGCGGCCGCGCCGCCTTCCACCAGGTCCGCAGCAGATCAAGCAGGTGCGGCGACAGCATGACGTTGCGGTCCTTGCCGCCCTTGCCCTGCTCGACGCGGATAATCATCCGCTTGCTGTCGATGTCGGCGACCTTGAGCGAGACCACCTCGGCGGCGCGCAGGCCGGCGCCGTAGGCCACGCTCAGCGCCGCCTTGTACTTCAGCCCCGGTGCCGCATCGAGCAGCCGCGCCACTTCCTCTGGGCTCAGCACCACCGGCAGCTTGCGCGGCTCGTGAATGACGTGGGTGTGCTCGACGATCTCGTGGCGCTTGAGCGTGACCCTGAAGAAGAACCGCAGCGTCGAGACGGTCTGGTTGATGGTCGGCACGCCAACGCCGCTCGATGCCAGATGCAGCTGGTAGCGCCGCACGTCCTCAAAACTCGCCGTATCAGGTGATCGTCCGAGAAACGCCGCGAAGTTCTTGACCCGTTGCACATAGTCATGTTGGGTCTTCGGCGCGAACTTCCGGATCGTCATGTCTTCGATCATGCGCCGGCGCAGCGGGCTCACTGCCTCGTCGGTCATGGGGATGCTCCTGTTTTGAGTGAAGGTTGCGAACCCCTCATCTCAAGACAGGACGCCTCGTTGCGCTATCCTCTCAGCCGTGCTGCCAGCCGTCGTGCCCTACCGCGCGAGCGGTTTAGTCCTTTGGCCCAAGGCCGACATGCAGCGCGTCGGTTTCGACGTCAGCTTCCGAGACCGAAGCGGACGTGACGAATCTATGAGCACAGGTCCTAATTACGCACGCGACGGCGCATCCGCGAGCGAGCTCAGCGCGATCCCACCGACGATCAGGGCCGCGGCAATCGCCAGCGAGAGATCGATCGGCTCGCCGAGCAAGAGGGCTGCGGTCACGATACCGACGATCGGCGTCGCCGTGGTGCCGAGCGAGGTGGTCAGTGCCGGCAGGCTCTTGTTGACCATGGACATCGCCCAATAGGCCAACGCCGTACCGATGAAGCCGGAATAGAGGAACAGCAGCAGGAGGTGTGGCGACCATTTCACCTCGGGCACGCCTTCGGTGACGAGCGCCGACATCGTCAGCACCAGCGTCGCGACCAGCACCTGCCACAGCAGCAATTGCAGCGGCGTCGCGATCCAGCGGTGCGAGCGGATATAGATGATGTTCGCGGCCCAGCAGATCGCGGCGATGATGATCATGCCGGCGCCGGCGAGGACATGCAGATTGCTCCAGTCCAGCGACGCCGGGTTGAGGATCACGCCGAGCCCGGCGAGTCCCAGCGCGACGCCGACAAGCTTGAGCGTCCCGAGCCGTTCGGTGCGCGCGGCGGCCGCGGCAAGCGCGACCCAGAGCGGCGTGGTGTAGCCGAGCACGACGCCCTTGCTGGCCGGGAGATAGCGCAGGCCGGCGGCGACCAGCGTCGAGAAAAACGTCATGTGCAGCAGCGCCACGCTGAGCACGACCGGGACATCGGCGATCCGCGGAATGATCAAATTGCCGCTGGCGCGCAGGATCACCAGCAGCGCGATCAGGGCGACCCAGCTGCGGATCGATGCGGTCCACAGCGGCGGCACCGCCTCGACCAGCGATTTCGTGACCGACCAGTTGATGCCCCAGGCCAGCACCACGACGATGAACAGGGCGGCGGCCTTGGCGGGGGAGAGTGACTGGTTCACGGCAGGATCCTTGCAGGCAATACCGCTTGTGAATAGGATCATGCTGGCTCTCTCGAAAGAGCCAGATTTGGTAGAATAGTGGAGCCAGATTGATCCTCGCCGAATTGCTCGCGCTGAAGCGATCGGACGATGCCGGGCTGGCCGCGCAGTTGACCCAGCAGCTGCGCGCGCTGATGGCGAGCGGCCGGATCAGGAGCGGCGCCATGCTGCCATCGAGCCGCAGCCTTGCGGCCGAGCTCGACGTGGCGCGCAACACCGTGACGCATGCCTATGAGCAGCTCGTCGCCGAAGGGTATCTGCGGGTCGCGGCGCGGCGGCGGCCGGTTGTGACCGACGATATCGAGGCGCGCTTCGCCAAGGCTCTGCCCGCGCCACGCCGTGATGCCGCCCGCAAGCCGCTGCTGTCGCCTTGGGCGTTGCAGCTCTCCGATACGGATTGGCCGCTGTCCTACCAGGCCGATTTCCGGCCGCTGCGTCCCGGGCTTGCGGATGCACGGGAGTTTCCGCACGAGATCTGGGCGCGCTGCCTGCGTCGCAGCGCATTGCGCCGCCGCTTCAATGACCAGACCGTGGTCAACCGGCCGAGCCTGCGCGAGGCCTTGCGCGATTATCTCGAAGTCAGCCGCGGCGTGCGCGCCGAGGCCGATCAGATCCTGGTGCTGCCGACGGCGCAGGCGGCGCTGACGCTGATCGCCGCGACCACCATCGTCGCCGGCGATGCGGTGTGGACCGAGGATCCCGGCTATCCCGGTGCGGCGGCGGCGTTTCGTGCCACCGGTGCAAACGTCGTCGGTGTCAGCCTCGATCAATGGGGCATGATGCGGACGCGCGCGACGCGCGCGCCGAAGCTGATCTTCACCACGCCCTCGCATCAGCACCCCACAGGGCGCGTGATGCCGGTCGCGCGCCGCACCGAGCTGTTGGCTTCTGCCGAGCCCGGCAAGACCTGGATCGTCGAGGACGATTACGACGGCGAGTTTCACTATGACAGTCGCCCGATGCCGGCGCTGCAGGGGCTCGATCGCGAGGGACGCGTGCTCTATCTTGGCACCTTCGCCAAGGCGATGACCGCCGATATCCGCATCGGCTATCTGGTGGTGCCGCCATCACTGGCGCGGACGATGGAGATCGCGCAGCGCCATCTCGGGCTGATCGCCTCCGTGCATGTCCAGGAGGCGCTGGCCGGCTTCATGGCCGACGGGTATTTCCTGGCGCATGTCAGGCGGATGCGGCGGATCTATCGCGCGCGCCGCGATCACCTCGCGGCGGCGCTGGCGCGGCAGCTCGGCGAGGTGCTCACCGCCGAGGTGCCGCCGGGCGGCATGCAGCTGATTGCCCGTTTCAAGGATGGCCGTGCGGACCGGGATGCTGTGACGCGCCTGGTGGTCGCCGGCGTCGAGGTGCGCGCACTGTCGAGCCTCGCGCTGGAGCGGCCGCGCGACCACGGCCTGTTGCTCGGCTTCGCCGCCTGGCGCGAGAACGAGATCGGCGCCGCGGTGCGGATCATGGCGAACTGCCTGACCGGCAAGCGCGCGGCGCGCGGGCAAAGGGACGCTCGCACGATTTCGGAATAATGGAAGATATCCCTGAGTTGCCCGACGTGTCAAGTTGCCTTGTCGAGCGCCGGCGGCCGCCGGCACCTTTGCATGGGGTTGTTTTCGATATTTTTTAGCACGCCCCTGCGACGGCCCTCGTGCGGGAGAGGGACGCCGCCCAGATGCTGCTACGGCACGACCCGTCTCGCTGTGTCGCAGGCTTACTCCGCGGCCTTGGTGACGATCCGCACCTCCGACGTCAGCGTCTTGTGCACCGGGCACTTGTCGGCGATCTCCATCAGCCGCTTGCGCTGGTCGGCGTCGAGGTCGCCCTCGATCCTGATGACGCGGTCGATCTGGTCGAGCATGCCTTCGCGCGTCTCGCACTCCTCGCAATCCTTCGCGTAGATCTTGCTGTGCGTCAGCGTTACGGTGACGCGACCGAGCGGCAGCGACTTGCGGTCGGCATACATCCGCATCGTCATCGAGGTGCAGGCGCCTAGCCCGGCCAGCACGAAGTCGTACGGCCCGGGGCCGGAATCCTGACCGCCGACGGCGATCGGCTCGTCGGCCAGCATGCGATGCGGGCCTGCCGTGATGATCTGCTGAAACTTGCCGGCGCGGGTCTCCTGCACCACGACGTTGCGCGGCGCAGTGCCGGTATCCGCCGCCGGCTGCGGCGCGATATCGATGTAGCGTTCGGCCCAGGCGCCGATCACGTCGGCGACATAGTCGGCATCCTGTTTGCCGCTCAAGAGATGGTCGGCCTCGGCCAGCGAGACGAAGCTCTTGGGGTGCCTGGCGGCGCTGAAGATGTGCGTGGCGTTGTCGATGCCGACGGTGTCGTCGGTCGGCGAATGCATGATCAGCAGCGCCTTGTGCAGCTGCTTCACCTGCGCCATCAACTTCTGCTCGGCGACGTCGTCGAGGAATTCGCGCTTGATGCGGAACGGGCGGCCCGCGAGCGAGACTTCGCCTTCGCCCTGCGTGCGAATGTCCTCGATCCGGTCTCTGAAGAAATGCGTGACATGGACGGGATCTGACGGCGCGGCGATGGTCGCGACCGCCTTGGCCTCGGGGATTTGACCCGCGGCGGCGAGGATCGCGGCGCCGCCCAGGCTGTGGCCGATCAGGATCGCGGGTGCTGTGCGCATCTCGCGCAGATGGTCGGCGGCGCGGACGAGATCGGCGACGTTCGACGAGAAGGTCGAGTTGGCGAACTCGCCCTCGCTGGAGCCGAGGCCGGTGAAGTCGAAGCGCAGCGTGGCGATGCCCTTGGCCGCGAGCGCGACCGCGATGCGCTTTGCGGCCAGCACGTCCTTGCCGCAGGTGAAGCAGTGCGCGAACAGCGCATAGGCCTTGATCGGCCCGTCGGGCGTGTCAAGCGCGGCGGCCAGCTGATGGCCGCCAACACCGGTGAATTGAAAGCGTTCGTGCGGCACGGGCAGGCTCCATCATCTTGTTGGTGTGTCAGTCGCCAGAATAGCGCTGTTCGGCCCAGGGATCACCGCGATTGTGATAGCCACGGACCTCCCAGAAGCCGGGCGCGTCCTCGGTGAGGAATTCGATGCGCTGCAGCCACTTCGCGCTCTTCCAGAAATACAGATGCGGCACCACGAACCGCACCGGGCCGCCATGCTCCTGCTCCAGCGGCTTGCCCGACCAGCTATGGGCGAGCAGCGCGTCCTCGGCGGCAAAGTCCTCGATCGGCAGATTCGTCGTATAGCCGTCATAGGAATGCAGCGCGACGAAGCGCGCGTCCTCGCGCGGCTGGCAGGCGGCGAGCAGGTCGCTTGTGGCGAGCCCTTCCCACTGGTTGTCGTAGCGCGACCAGGTCGTGACGCAGTGGATGTCGGAGACGAATTGCGTTTGCGGCTGCGCCATGAACTGCTGCCAGGTCCAGTAGATGGTCTGCTCGACCGCGCCGTAGACGTCGAGCCGCCAGCGCTCCTGGGAGATGTTCGGCATCAGCCCGAGATCGAGCACCGGCCAATCCGCCGTCAGATGCTGGCCCGGCGGCAGGCGCTGCTCCTCCGGCCGGGTGACCTTGCCGGTGAGGAATTTGCCTTCGCGTGCCCAGCGCTGCTTGCTGCGCGTCAGTTTGCTCTCGGGCGGTTCGTTATCGTCGGTCATGGCGTCGTGCGATCATTCGTGGCGGTGCATCGCGGAGTCGCGCTTGGTATCGCGCATCGTCGAGTAGATCAGCAGCGACAGGAAAATCATGCCGCTGAGATAGTAGTAGAACCAGTCCTCATGCCCGATGCTCTTGAAATAGAGCGCGACCGCCGGCGCGGTGCCGCCGAAGATCGACACCGTGATGGCGTAGGGCAGGCCGACGCCGAGCGCGCGGACGTTGGTTGGAAACAGCTCGGCCTTCACGATCGCGTTGATCGAGGTGTAGCCGGCGACGAAGATCCAGGCGCCGCAGATCAGAAGGAAGGCCATGAACGGCGACTTGGTATCCTTCAGCGCGGTCAGGATCGGGATCGTGCCGAGCGTGCCGGCGATGCCGAAGAAGATCAGCAGCGGCTTGCGGCCGATCTTATCGGAGAGTCCGCCATAGATCGGTTGCAGGATGGTCGCGAAGATCAGCGAGCCGAAGATCACGAAGGTGGTCTGGTCCTCGGTGAGGCCGACCGACAGCTTCACGAAGGTCTGCATGTAGGTGGTGAAGGTATAGAACGCCGCGGTGCCGCCGGCGGTGAGGCCGACCACCAGCAGCAATTCGCGCGGATAGTTCAACAAGCCGACGATCGAGCCGGTCGGTTTGGAAACCTTCTTGGCCTCCTCGAAGGCCTCGGTCTCATGCAGGCTGCGGCGCATCACCGCCGCGACGATCGCGAGCATGGCGCCGATCACGAACGGAATCCGCCAGCCCCAGGCCTTCAGCTCGTCGGGCGTCAGGAACACCTTTTGCAGCAACAGCAGCACGATGATCGCGGTGAGCTGGCCGCCGATCAGCGTGACGTACTGGAAACTGGAATAGAAGCCGCGGTGCTTGGGATCGGCGACCTCGCTGAGATAGGTGGCGCTGGCGCCATATTCGCCGCCGAGGCTCAGGCCCTCGATCACGCGGGCCAGCGCCAGGATCGCCGGGGCCGCGATGCCGATCGAGGCATAGGTCGGCGTCACCGCGATGATCAGCGAGCCGAAGCACATGCAGACCACCGAGAGGGTTAATGACAGCCGCCGGCCATAGCGGTCGGCGATGAAGCCGAACAGCCAGCCGCCGAGCGGGCGCATGAGGAAGGTCGCGGCAAACAGCACGGCCGCATTGAGCTGCTGCACCACCGGGTCGCTGTGCGGGAAGAACGCCGGCGCGAAATACAGCGCAAACGCCGTGTAAGCGTAAAAATCGTACCACTCGACGAGATTGCCGACCGAGCCGATGAAGATCGCCTTCACCCGCCGCTCGACATCGTGGATGTCGAGATGATCGCTCGCGGGCTGAGCGGTTTGTTCGGTCATTGCATTGCTCCCGGACTCGTCGGTTCGATTCCGGGGCAAGCTACCTCATTGGGTGACGCGATGTAACCGCTGTCGGGTTCCTCAGGCGTTGTTGCCGAACAGAACGGGCAGTTGACGCGGGCCGCGGACCGTGCCTTCCGACCAGGTGACCTTGCCGGCCGGATCGAGCCGGAAATCAGGGATTCGCTTCAGCCATTCCTCGATCGCGACCTGCATCTCCATCCGCGCAAGGTTGGAACCGACGCAGCGGTGGATGCCGAGGCCGAAGGCGGCGTGGCGGTTCTCCTTGCGATCGATCACCACCTTGTCGGCATCGGGGAACATGGCGGGATCGCGATTGGCGGCGGGGAAGGACAGCAGCACCATGTTGCCTGCCTTCACAGGGCAGCCGGAGATCGTGGTCTCCTTCATCACCTCGCGCGCCATCGTCACCGGCGAATACGCGCGCAGGAATTCCTCGATCGCGGTCGGGATCAGCGCCGGCTCCGTAATCAGGCGCTCGCGATCGGCCGGCGTCTTGGCGAGGTGCCAGAGCGAGGAGCCGATCGCGCTCCAGGTGGTGTCGATGCCGGCGATCAAGAGCAGCCGCAGCGAGCCGAGCACATGCTCGTCGGTGAGCCGCTGGCCGCCGGGGCCCTTGGCCCGCAGCAGCTGCGAGATCAGATCGTCGCCCGGCTCGAGCTTGCGCTGCTCGAGATGGGCCACGAAGTAGCCGGTCATCTCGCGCACGCCGTTCATCAGCTCGTCTTCGTTCTTGATGCCGAGCTCGAGGATCTGGTGGATCCATTTGATGAACAGGTCGCCGTCCTTCTCGGGAATTCCCAGCATATGGGCGATGGCGCGCACCGGGATGTGCTTGGTGTAGCGCGCGGCGGCGTCGCAATGGCCATCGGCGATGAATTCGTCGATCAGCTCGTTGCAGATCGCGCGCACCCGCGGCTCCAGCCGCTTCATCGCGTCCGGCGTGAACGGCGGCAGCAGCACCTGCTTGGCGGGCTTGTGCTCCGGCGGATCGGAGGTGATCGGCGGCGCGCGAGCGGTGATCTCGGGGCGGATGTCGCGCACGATGACGCGGCGCGAGGAGAAGTGCTCGGTGTCGTAGGCGATCTCCTTCACCGCCTGATAGGTGGTCGGCATGTAGCAGCCGAGGAAGCGCTCGGTATGCACGACGGGCGAAGCCGCGCGCAGCGTCTCCCAGATCGGGAACGGGTCGTCGGTCCAGACCGGATCGGTATGGTCGAAATCATGGACCCAGTCGGAGACCGGGGGATGTTCGGGCAGATAGCTTGCGGACGGGGAATCGGACATCAGCTCGTTTCCTTCTCGTTCGATCAAACGCTGGTTGGCTCAACGGGCGGCGCACGGCCGTCCCCGGCTGGCCGTCATTCCTCGGTGACTTCGATCGCGATTTCCGGGCAATTGGTCTGCGCGAGCCAGGCCTTGTCCTCGAGCCCGGCCGGGACCGTCCCGTCGCCGACCTCATGGGCGTTGCCGTATTCGTCGAGCTCGAACAGTTCGGGGGCGAGTGATTTGCAGCGGGCGTGACCCTGGCACTTGTCCTGGTCGACGCGGATTCTGAGCTTGGACATGCAAGCACCTCCCTCGGCTCTGGCGCATTGTGGGTTGCGCCGGGTTCCTCATTCCGGTTTATGCAAGCCTTGTTTAGGCAAGTTCTTGTTTAGGCAAGCTCTTGGCTTGCTTGGGCGGCCGGCCCTCTTAACCGGATCGCCAAGTTATAGTATATTACATTATCGTCGCGCTTGCGCGTCAAGCGAAAATTCAGCGATCATTGCCGCAATGGGACAAATCGTTCGTAAGCCGTTCAAAACCTACCACCATGGCGACCTCCGCGAAGCCCTGATCCAGGCCGCGTTACGCGAGGTCGAGCTCGGTGGTCCCGAGGCGATCAGCATCAAGGCGCTGGCCAAGCAGCTCGGCGTCTCGCAGCCGGCGCCGTACCGGCATTTCGCCGACCGCGAGGCGCTGCTGGAGGCGGTGACCGCGGAAGCATTCCGGCAGTTCAACGTGATCATGCGCGAGGCGATCGAGCAGTCGAGCAAGGGCTCGAAGCTGTCGCGCTTTGCCCAGGCCGCGCTCGCCTTCGGGCTCGAGCGCCACGGCATCTACCGGCTGATGTTCGCGTCGCGCACCATGGCCTGCGCGCCCAAGGGCAGCGAGCTGCACACCGCGGCGATGGAAACGCTGGCACTGCTGATCGAGTCGTTCGAGGCGCCCGCGGTCGGCCTGCTGCGCGAGCGGCAGGCGCTGAAGATCTGGGCCGGGCTGCACGGCATCGTGATGCTCGCCGAGCAGGGACTGCTGACCGGCGAGTCCGCGCAGATCAGCCGCGAGGAGTTGCTGGACGAAATCGTCGAGCAGACCAAGGCGGCACTCACTGTGGCGCTGCAGGCGACGGAGGATAAGGCGTAGGGCAGATCGTCTGCAGCCTATCCCTTCGTCCCATAGAGATAGATAGCCCCGGGATTGCGAGGAGCTCGCGACAAAATTGCAGAGCAATTTTGCGCTGAAACGACGAAGCAATCCATCGTTCTGCGCGCTCGGTGACAGATTGCTTCGCTTCGCTCGCAATGACGAAGTGGAGGGTATCGCCCGCCTCTCCACCATAAGGGTCAGGATCGCGGCGGCTGCGGATCGATCGGGGTGGTGCCGCGCACGCCCAGAATGTCCTCCAGCACTTTCGCGCCGGCCAGAAGCTGCGCCTCGGCGCGCGGCTTTGCGACCATCTGCAGGCCGACCGGCAGGCCCGAGGCGGTGAAGCCGCAGGGCAGCGACAGCGCCGGGCAGCAGGCCAGCGTGATCGCGTAGACGATGCCGAGCCATTCGACGTAGTTGTCGAACTTCTTGCCGTCGCACTCCGCGACATAGCGGTTCTCGACCGGAAACGGCGCCACGATGGTCGCGGGCGCCAGCAGCAGGTCGTACTTGTCGAAGAATTCGAGCGTACGCGCCGTCATCGCGACGCGCTGCGCCTCGGCGCGTTCGAGCTTCTCGACCGTGAGCTTCAACCCTTCCTCGATGTTCCAGATCACCTCGGGCTTCAGCAGATCGCGTTTGGTGCGCAGCAGTTCGGCCTTGCTGATTGCGAAATCGAACGCGCGCAGCACGTGGAAGCATTCATGGGCTTCGCTGAAATCGGGATGCGCCTCCTCGACGATCGCACCGGCTGCCGCGAACCGCTCCGCCGCCTTGCGGGTCACCGCCTTGACCTCGGGATCGACCGGCGTGATGCCGAGATCGGGCGAATAGGCGATGCGCTTCGGCCTGCTGCCTGACCGCGCCGCCGACAGGAACGACGTCGGCAGTGCGGGCAGCGACAGCGGATCGGCGGCATGCTCGCCGCTCATCGCGTCGAGCAGCAGCGCGAGGTCCTCGACATTGCGTGCCATCGGTCCCTGCTGGCCGAGCGTGCGGTCGACGCCGAATTTCGGCGTCTGCGCGACGCGGCCGATCGACGGCCGGAGGCCGACGATGCCGCAGAAGCTCGCCGGATTGCGCAGGCTGCCGCCCATGTCGGAGCCGTGCGCCAGCCACGCGGTGCCGCTCGCAAGTGCCGCCGCGGCGCCGCCGGAGGAGCCAGCGGCCGAGCGCGATGTGTCCCAGGGATTGCGGGTCGGGCCGAACACCTCATTGAAGGTGTTGGCGCCGGCGCCGAATTCCGGCGTGTTCGACTTGGCGTAGATCACGCCGCCATTCTGTTCGAGGTGCTCGACCAGGATGTCCGACTTCGCCGGGACGTTGTCCTTGAAGATCGGAGAGCCCAGCGTGGTCAGCACGCCGGAGACGGCGGTGAGGTCCTTGATCGGAACCGGAAGGCCTGCGAGCAGGCCGCGCTCACTGGCCGGTTTCTGCATCAGGGCCTTGGCGTGGGTGCGGGCGCGGTCGAAGCAGAGCGTCGGCAGCGCGTTGACCTTGCCGTCCACCTCGGCGATGCGCGTCTCCAGCACGTCGAGCAGATCGAGCGGCGTAACGTCACCGGCCTTCAGCTTCTCGACGACGGCACACGCCGTTTCCTTCACCAAGCCCTGATCAGCCATGCGCCGTTGCTCCTATGCCTTCTGTTTGCTTGTGCTGTAGAACATTTCCTGCCGTCGTGGCAATGCGACGAGAACCGAAGGGACAGGGATGGCAGCGTTGTTTTCCGCGCTGGACTGGCGCGCGATGAGCCAGCAGGAGCGTGACCTCGGCTTGAACAACGGCGTTGCCGTCAAGGGCAGCGCCGAGATCGCCGCCGGCTGGGAGCAACGCTCGGCGGCACTGCGGCAAAAGCACGCCGGCCGTCTCGACCTCAGATACGGCTCGCGCGAGCGCAACCGGATCGACTTCGTGAAAGTTCGCGACGGCGCGCCGACGCTGCTGTTCATCCACGGCGGCTATTGGCAGACCCGTGCCAAGGAAGTGTTCACGACCTTCGCCGAGGGGCCGATGGTCCACGGCATCAATGTCGCGCTGATCGGCTATACGCTGGCGCCGGATGCGACGCTCGACGACATCGTCGCCGAGATCCATGCCGGCATCGACTTTCTGGCCGGGCAGTTGCCCGCGCTCGGGGCCGCTGCCGAGGGCATCGTGGTGTCGGGCTGGTCGGCCGGCGGACATCTGACATCGATGGCGCTGTCGAACGGCCATGTCCGGGCCGGCATGGCGATCTCGGGAATCTACGACCTCGAGCCGATCAGGCATTCCTACCTCAACGAAAAGCTGAGGCTCGACGAAGCGGCGTCGCGGCGCAACTCGCCGATGATGGCGGAGGGCGGCACGGCAAAGCCGCTGTCGCTGGTAGTCGGCAGCGCCGAATTGCCGCTGCTGCGCAAGCAGACCGCCGATTTCGCCGGCCATCGCGCCCGCTACGGCTTGCCGGTGACCTATGAGGAGATCGCCGGCGCCGATCATTTCTCTATCATGAACCAGATGCTGGCGCCGCAGGGCCGCATCACGACGCTGATCCGGCAGCTGTTCGAGCGGACGGCGTCGTCCTGAGGTGCGAGCCTCTTCGGCGAGCCTCGAAGGATGGCGCAGCCCGTGGCCCATCCTTCGAGACGCCGCGCTACGCGCGGCTCCTCAGGATGACGGCGGTACAAGCGGAGGGGCGATTTCTAACCCCATCCCGACGTCAGCCCGCCATCCACCGTGTAGATCACGCCCGACGTATAGCCCGCGCGGTCGGAGGCGAGGAACGCCATCAGGTCGCCGATCTCGCGTGCATGTGCGGGCCGGCCGAGCGGCAGGCCCTTCTGGAATTCCTTGTAGCGGTTCTCGTCGCCGAACTGGTTCTTGGCGCGGGTCTTGAGCAGCGTGACGTGGCGGTCGGTCCCGACCGGGCCGGGATTGATGCCGACGACGCGGATATTGTCGGCGAGGCTCTTGCCGCCGAGCGCGCGGGTGAACGCCATCAGCGCGGCATTGCCGGCGCTGCCGCAGATGTAATTGGCGTCGAACTTCTCGCCGGCCGCGCCGATGTCATTGACGATCACGCCTCCGCCGCGCGCCTTCATCTGGGCGTAGATCGCGCGCGTCAGATTGACGTAACCGAACACCTTGAGCTCCCACGCATGCCGCCAGGTCGCCTCGTCGATCTTGTCGATCGAGCCGCCGGGGATATCGCCAGCATTGTTGACAAGGATATCGATGTCGGCGGCCTCCCCGGCGAGGCGCGCGAGATCCTCGGACTTGCGCAGATCCACCACGCTGGTCGCGGCAGATATCTGGTGCGCGGAGCGCAGCCGCTCGGCGAGCGCCTTGAGCTGGTCGCCGTTGCGGGCGGCGAGCAGGAGGTTGGCGCCTTCCTCGGCAAAGGCTTCGGCGGCGGCCGCGCCAATGCCCTTGGAGGCGCCGGTGATCAGGACACGCTTGCCGCGCAGATGCAGATCCATGGGATGTCTCGCTTGGTATGAGGAGTGGGTGTCGGCGAATTTGGTGGGGCAGGGTCGCGCCGCGGTCAACACTGCACTGCAGCGTTGCGCTCGCGCAAAGTTTGGTCCATTGCAGGACCATGAGAATAGGCGGCATTGCCGGCCGGGCAAATCACAAGGGTGTTCTCGATGAGCAGCGCAAAGAAGCAGTATCGGATTGCGGTCATTCCCGGCGACGGCATCGGCAAGGAAGTGATGCCGGAGGGCCTGCGCGTCATCGAGGCGGCGGCCAAGAAGCACGGCGTCGACGTGAAGTTCGACCATTTCGACTTCGCTTCCTACGACTATTACGAGAAGCACGGCGAGATGATGCCGGCCGACTGGAAGAACCAGATCGGCAAGCATGATGCGATCTATTTCGGCGCGGTCGGCTGGCCGGCGAAAATACCCGACCATATCTCGTTGTGGGGATCGCTCATAAAATTCCGCCGCGAGTTCGACCAGTACGTCAATTTGCGCCCGGTGCGGCTGATGCCCGGCGTGCCGTCGCCGCTGGCGAACCGCAAGCCCGGCGACATCGATTTCTGGGTGGTGCGCGAGAACACCGAGGGCGAATACTCGTCCGTCGGCGGCCGCATGTTCCCGGACACCGACCGCGAATTCGTCACCCAGCAAACCGTGATGACCCGCACCGGCGTCGACCGCATCCTGAAATTTGCGTTCGATCTGGCGCAGTCGCGGCCGAAGAAGCATCTGACCTCGGCGACCAAGTCGAACGGCATCTCCATCACCATGCCCTATTGGGACGAGCGCGTGGAGGCGATGGCCAAGAAATATCCCGGCGTGAAGTGGGACAAATACCACATCGACATCCTGACCGCGAACTTCGTGCTGCATCCGGACTGGTTCGACGTCGTGGTCGGCTCCAACCTGTTCGGGGACATCCTTTCCGATCTCGGCCCGGCCTGCACCGGCACGATCGGCATCGCGCCGTCGGGCAACATCAATCCGGAAGGCGACTTCCCCTCGGTGTTCGAGCCGGTCCATGGCTCGGCGCCTGACATCGCCGGGCAGGGCATTGCCAACCCGATCGGCATGATCTGGTCGGGCGCGATGATGCTGGAGCATCTCGGCGAGAAGCAGGCGGCGGCTGCGATCGTCGGCGCGATCGAGCGCACGCTCGGCGAACGCACGCTGCGCACGCGCGATCTCGGCGGCAATGCCGACACCACGGCATGCGGCAAGGCCGTCGCGGAGATGGTGGATTAGGCTGCGCCGTCAAGAACGGGGTCGTCCTGGCGAAAGCCCATAGGCGCTAAAATAGGATTTGCGCCTTGGATTCGTTTGTGATTCCAAGATGGAATGGCACACGAATCGCTTGTGAACAAAGATTGGGCGCGCGTTGTCGCCCGACTTGGCGGAGCCGAGGCTCTGAACATTAGCGCGCGCAAGACGAAGGCGTTTGTCCGTCCGCGGGAGATCAGCAATGCGGTCGACTTGCTGCGCCTGATCTTGGCTTATTGCCTTGGTGAGAAAGGGCTGCGGTTGACGGCGGCATGGGCCACGTCGGTTGGGCTTGTCGATATCTCCAACGTGGCTCTGTTGTATCGCTTACGTCAGTGCGGAGATTGGCTGGCAATCTTGGTCGAGCAGGCGCTTGCCGACGCGGCGCCGAAGGCGAGCCGCGGTCGTCTGATCCGTATTGTTGACGCCACGACGGTCCCCAAGGCTGGGACGAGCGGCAGGAACAAGAACGCAGTGTGGCGTATCCATAGCGCGTTCGATCTTCCGCAGGAGCGCTTTGGTCACTTCGAGCTGACCGATCAGCGAGCGGGCGAGACGCTGGATCGGATACCGGCGGTTGCCGGTGAGATCCGTCTTGCCGATCGCGCCTATCTGCAACCGGAGCGCATGGCGCATCTCGTCGATGCCGATGCAGACTTCGTGATCCGGGCCGGCTGGAAGAGCGCGCGCTGGCTCGATGCCGAAGGTAATCTTGTTGACCTCACTGCCGAACTGCGCAACGCCTCGGCGCGTGGCCTGATCGATCGGCCGATTTGGATAAAGCGCAAGTCAGGTGCGCCGCCGCTCGCAGTGCGTCTGGTTGCCGCGAAGAAGCCGGCGCAAGCTGCTGCGGCTGCGCGACGCAAGGCGCGCCGGACTGCACAAAAGGGAGGTCATCAGCTCTCCAGGCAAACACTTGACGCCGCAGATTGGGTGATCCTGGTGACCTCACTCAGGCCAGAGGACTTCACGACTGCAGATATCCTCGCCCTCTATCGGCTGCGATGGCGCATTGAGCTCGGCTTCAAGCGGCTGAAAAGCCTGATTGGCCTGAAGGGACCTCCCGGAACCGACGAGCGGTCCGCCAGACCCCATATCCTCGCTCATCTGCTGATCATTCTATTGCTCGAGCCGCTCGTCGACGAACTCGAAGACTCTCCCCGCTTGCCCGACGCCGCCTGACCCACCCAGTGACGTGGCGTCTGCTGCGCCAGCTCGTCGCTTCGCTACGGCAAGCGATCATTCCACAGCCCGCAATCGCTCTACTCTGCAGAGCCAGTCACGCTCTCCGGCGACATCTACGCGAGCCACCCAGACATAAGCGCCACTATCAGACTATGATCAAACTATCTTAGCGCCTATGGGCGAAAGCCAGGACCCATTACCCCGAGTGCTTGTTGTGTTGCTGGGTCTGACCACCGCCCTGCGCGATGACGCAGGCCGGTGGTAATGGGTCTTGGATCGCGCTCGCTACGCTCGCTTGTCCAGGACGACGTCGTTATTGATTGCTTCGCAATCTGCGTAGGGCGGGTTAGCCACCCTACGGCCACTGTCGTCCATGCGAAAGCAGGGACCCATAACCACAGGGTCTCGTTGTTGGGGCTCGCTGTGCCCCCAGCCTTCGTGACAATGGGCAGTGATGGTTATGGGTCCCGGCTCGCGCGGAGCTTGTCATCGGGCGGCGCTTTGCGCCGACCCGTTGGCTTGGCCGGGACGACGGTGAAATTACCCCTTCACGATCCTTCGGCAGTGCTCCCACGCCGCGTGGATCAAATTCTCGCTCGCCTCGGGCGTGCGGAAGGCGGAGTGCGCCGACAGCGTCACGTTCGGGATCCTGGTCAGCGGGTGATCCTTCGGCAGCGGCTCGATGTTGTAGACGTCGAGGCCGGCGTGGCGGATGTGGCCCGAATTGAGCGCATCGATCATCGCCAGCTCGTCGACGATCGCGCCGCGCGCGGTGTTGATCAGCACCACACCCTTTTTCATCTTCGCGATCTTGTCGCGCGTGATCAGGCCGCGGGTCTCGTCATTCAGCAGCAGGTGGATCGAAACCACGTCGCTGCTCGCCAGCACGGTGTCGAGATCGACGAATTCGACACCCGGATGGCTCTTGGCCGACCGGTTCCAGGCGATCACCTTCATGCCGCTGCCGAGTGCGATGCGGGCGACCTCGGCGGCGATGCCGCCGAAGCCGACCAGGCCGAGTGTCTTGCCGGTGAGCTGCATGCCGTCCTCTCGCAGCCAGTTGCCGGCGCGCATCTCGCGGTCCATCTGCGCGATCACGCGCGCCGACGACCACATCAGCGCGATCGCTGACTCCGCGACCGCGGTGTCGCCATAGCCCTTGATCAGGTGCACGGAGATACCGAGCTCGGCAAGCTCTTCCGGGTTCATGTAGCTGCGCGCGCCGGTGCCGAGGAACACGACGTGCTTCAGGCCGGCGCACTTCTTCGCAACATCGGTCGGCAGCGCGGTGTGGTCGACCACCGCAATCTCGGCGCCGTCGAGCACCGCCGGATAGTCCTCGGACTTGATGTCCGGGTTGCGGTTGATCCGCATCCTGGGATCGCCGGGCTTTTCCAGTCGTTCCGTGATGACAGCAAGCGATTCATTGGCGTCGACAAACACTGCGCGCACGAAAGCCTCCATCCGATGAGGAGAAATGATGATCAGGACGCGACGCCGGCGAGCGCCAGCACCGTATGCATCAGGACGTTGGCGCCGGCGGCGCAATCTGTCTGCTTGGCATCTTCCAGCTCATTATGGCTGATGCCGTCCTTGCAGGGCACGAACACCATTGCTGCCGGCATCACCGTGTTGAGGTTGCAGGCGTCGTGGCCGGCGCCCGAGGTGATGCGGCGGTGCGAATAGCCAAGCTGCTTGGCGGCGTTCTCGACCGCGTCGACCAGCTTCGGATCGAAGTGCGTCGGCGCCTTGCGCCAGACGAGATCAAGCTGCACCTCGACCTTGCGCTTTGCTGCGATCTCGCTCACAGCGGCACGCAGGTCGCGATCCAGCGCATCCATGATCCCAGCGTCGGCGCTGCGGCAATCCACCGTGAAGGTGATCTCGCCGGGGATGACGTTGCGCGAGGGCGCGGCGATCACGGCCTCGCCGATGGTGCCGACCGCCTTCGGGCCGTGCTTCTTCGCGATGCTCTCCATCGCCAGAACGATCTCGGACAGCGTCGCCAGCGCATCGCGGCGCAGCGGCATCGGGGTCGAGCCGGCGTGGCTCTCGAAGCCGGTGATCTTGCCGTCGTACCACAACACGCCCTGGCCGGAATCGACCACGCCGATGGTCTTGTTCTCGGCCTCCAGGATCGGACCCTGCTCGATATGCAGCTCGACGAAGCTGGTGAACTTCTGGCGGCCGACCGGGGCGTCGCCGCGATAACCGATCGTGTCCAGCGCCTGCGCCACCGTGACGCCCTCGGCGTCCTTGCGCGACAGGATGTCGTCGGTGGTGAAATCGCCGACATAGGCGGCCGAGGCCATCATCGCCGGCGCAAAGCGCGAGCCTTCCTCATTGGTCCAGTTGCAGATGCAGATCGGCAGCTCGGTCTCGATCCCGGCATCGTTCAGCGTGCGCACCATTTCGAGCGCCGCCAGCGTGCCGAGCACGCCGTCATATTTGCCGCCGGTCGGCTGGGTGTCGAGATGTGAGCCGACGCCGATCGGCGGCTTCGACATGTCCCGTCCTTTCCTCAACCCGAACATCGAGCCGAGTGCGTCGACCTGCACCTCGAGGCCGGCGTCCGCGCATGCCTTGCGGAACCAGTCGCGCACCTGCTTGTCTTCGGCGCTCAAGGTCAGCCGTCGCACACCGCCCTTGGGCGTTGCACCGAACTGCGCGGTTTCGTGGATGGTGCCCCAGAGGCGGGCGGAATCGATCTGCAGGTTGGTGGCGGCTCGGCTCATGTCGTCAGTCCATTTTTATTTTCGTCATTCCGGGCGATGCGTCAGCATCGAACCCGGAATCTCGAGATTCCGGGTCTGGTCCTTCGGACCATCCCGGAATGACGTTCGATTATCCGGCAATCGTTCAATGACGCGCCACTCTCGCGCCGTCAACCGCCACGCTCGTCTGCGCGATCTGCCTGGCGAGATTGGCGACGCGCTCGATGGCGACCGCATCGGGCGAGGCGAGCCAGCTCGCGGTGAAGGTGAGGGGCGGCAGCTTGAGGTCGGTGTCGAGCAGCAGCAAGCGCCCGTCGGCAAGCTCGTTCTCGACGATCGCCGCGGGGATCACCGCGATGCCAAGCCCTTCATTGGCCATGTGGATCACGGTCGCGAGCGAGGTCGAGGCGTGCAGCCGGATCGGCGGCAGATCGGGGGCGTTGAACAGCGCGCGTACGGTCTCGTAGGGCTGGGTCTTGCGCGGAAAGGTGATGATCGGAAACCGCGCCAGGTCCTGCCGCGCCACCGGGCCGTCGCCGAGGCCGAGCGCCGGGCTCGCCAGGAAACCGATCGGGTAATCGCACAGCACGTGGTTGTGCGCGCCGGACGCCGAGACCGGTCCAAGCACGAAGGCGAGCTCGATCTCCTGCGCCAGCAGCCGCTGCGTCAGATTGGGCGTGATGTCGACCTCGATCTCCAGCGACAGGTTCGGGTAGACCTCGTTGACGCTTTTGACGAGGCGCGGCAGCCAGGTGTGCACGATAGTCTCCGCGACACCGAGCCGCAGCGCGCCGCGCATCGCCGAACGGTCGCCGACCTCGGCCATCATCTCCGAACGCAGGCCGATCAGCTTCTCGGCATAGATCATCATCAGCCGCCCGCTCGGGGTGGGCGAGGCCACCCGGTGGTCGCGGTTGAGCAGCTTGACGCCCATTTCGCGCTCGAGCTGGGCAATGCGCTGGGAGATCGCCGGCTGGGTGGTGTTGAGCCGCTGGGCGGCGCCGCGGAAGCTGCCGAGCTTGACGACCCAGAGAAATGTCTCGATCGAGCGGAAGTCCGTCATTGGAAGCATTTTCCCGATCGATAAATCTGCTTTATCGATTTTGATTAGAAAGGACGATTAGACATTATATCACGCTTGGTGTTGGTTTGTCCTTGTCGAGATTATGGGCAGGAGAATCCCATGACTGTTTTTGCGGCAGTGCAGCGATCTCAGGGGGAGCCAGTGCTGGCGAGCGTCGAAGCGCGCCGCGCCTGCCGTGACGGCGTGGCCTCGGCCACCACAGCCGGCCTCGCCAACGGTTTCGTCCAGGGCAATCTCGCGATCCTGCCGGAAAAGCTCGCCGGCGCCTTCCACCGCTTCTGCCAGCTCAATCCGAAGCCGTGCCCGATCATCGGCATGTCTGACGTCGGCGATCCCCGCATTCCGGCCCTTGGTCTCGACCTCGACATCCGCACCGACGTGCCGCGCTACCGGGTCTGGCGCGACGGCGAGGTGGCGGACGAGCCGACCGACATCACCAAATACTGGCGCGACGATCTCGTCACCTTCGTGCTCGGCTGCTCCTACTCTTTCGAGGAGGCGCTGCTGGATGAGGGCCTGCCGATCCGTCACATTGAACGCAATCTGCGTGTGCCAATGTACCGCACCAATATCGCCTGCAGCCCGTCGGGACCGTTCGCGGGACCCATGGTGGTGTCGATGCGCCCGTTCAAGCCGGCGGATGCGATCCGCGCGGTGCAGATCACCTCGCGCTTCCCGTCGGTGCATGGCGCGCCGGTCCATCTCGGCCATCCGCATGCGATCGGCATCAAGGATATCGCCAAGCCCGATTACGGCGATGCGGTACCGGTCGCCGATGACGAGATCCCGGTGTTCTGGGCCTGTGGCGTCACGCCGCAATCGGTGATCGCAAGTGCGAAGCTGCCGTTCGCGATCACGCATTCGCCGGGCCTGATGCTGGTGACCGATCTCAGGAACAAGCAGCTCGCTGTGCTCTGAATAGGCAATTCGTGCAATTCATTGAGGCTTTACTGCGCGCTACAAGCGTCACATCGATAATAACAAGCTGACCAAGGGGAAATTTCGATGACGATCTCTCGCCGTAACGTGTTGCTGGGTGCCACTGCCGCTGCTGCGCTCGGTCCGATGGCCGCGCGCGCGCAGACCAGTGAAGTGGCAATCGGCGTGATCTATCCGCTCTCGGGCGCCAGCGCCCAGATCGGCGTCGATGCGCAGCGCGCGTTCGAGACCGCGGCAGACATCATCAACAAGAACTATGACTTCGCATTGCCGCTCGCCAAGGGCGAGGGCCTGTCCGGCCTCGGCGGCGCCAAGGTCAAGCTCGTGTTCGCCGACCACCAGGCCGATCCGCAAAAGGGCCGCGCCGAAGCCGAGCGCCTGATCACGCAGGAGAAGGTCTGCGCCGTGATCGGCACCTATCAGAGCGCGGTCGCCGTCACCGTCAGCCAGATCTGCGAGCGCTACGGCGTTCCGTTCCTCTCGGCGGACAATTCCTCGCCGAGCCTGCATCGCCGCGGCCTGAAATACTATTTCCGCGCCTCGCCGCATGACGAGATGTTCTCGACCGCGATGTTCGACTTCTTCGATGCGATGAAGAAGAAGGGCCAGAAGATCGAGACGCTGGCGCTGTTCCACGAAGACACCATCTTCGGCACCGATTCGGCGAACGCGCAGACCAAGCTCGCCGGCGAGCGCGGCTACAAGATCGTGGCCGACATCAAGTACCGCGCCAACTCGCCGTCGCTGACCGCGGAGGTGCAGCAGCTCAAGGCGGCGAATGCCGACGTGCTGATGCCGTCGAGCTACACCACCGACGCGATCCTCCTGGTGAAGACCATGGCCGAGCTCGGCTACAAGCCGAAGAACATCATGGCGCAGGACGCCGGCTTCTCCGAGAAGGCGACCTACGACGCGGTCGGCGACAAGCTCGAGGGCGTGATCTCGCGCGGCAGCTTCTCGCTCGACCTGGCGCAGAAGCGGCCGATGGTCGGTCTCATCAACGAGATGTACCGCGCCAAGTCGGGCAAGGACTTCAACGACTATTCGTCGCGCCAGTTCATGGGCCTGATCGTGATGGCGGACGCCATCAACCGCGCCAAGTCGACCGACGGCGACAAGATCCGCGAGGCGCTGGTCGCCACCGACATGCCGGGCGATCAGACCATCATGCCGTGGCGGCGCGTCAAGTTCGACGAGATGGGGCAGAACAACTTCGCCGATCCGGTGCTGTTGCAGTACTCCGCGAAGAACTTCGTGACGATCTTCCCGGAACAGGCCGCCGTCTCCGAGGCGATCTGGCCGATGAACAGCTGATCGGTCGGGCGCCAGAGCGTCCGTTCCGATCGTATCGGAGCGGAGCTCTGGATTCTTGTTGCGACGCGTTTTCCTAGCGCGAACCGGTATCCACTTCGCTCGAAAACGCTATTGAGGGGGCAGACGGCGGTGACAGCCGAAGACATCATTCAGAGTCTCGCATGTTCCGTCATTGCGAGCGAAGCGAAGCAATCCACGTCTCCGCGAAAAGGAAGCATGGATTGCTTCGTCGCTTCGCTCCTCGCAATGACGGGGGCTAAAGACAATGGTCGGAACATGGAGCGTCGACCGTGACAGCCGAGACCATTATCCAGAGTTTGGCGAGCGGCCTGTTGATGGGGCTGCTCTACGGACTGATCGCCGCAGGCCTCGCATTGATCTTCGGATTGATGGACGTCGTGAATTTCGCGCACGGCGAGTTCCTGATGATCGCGATGTACGCGACCTTCTTCCTGTTCGCGTTCTTCGCGATCGATCCCTTGCTCGCGGCGCCGCTGGTCGCCGCGGCGCTGTTCGTGTTCGGTGCGGTGGTCTATTTGTTGATCGTCCGCTTCGCGATGCGCGCCAAGGCCAATGCTGGCATGGTGCAGATCTTCTCGACCTTCGGCCTCGCGATCGTGATGCGGGGCCTCGCCCAGTTCTTCTTCACGCCCGACTACCGCAGCGTCACCAACTCCTGGGTCGGCGGCAAGACGGTGTCGATCGCCGGCATCTATCTGCCGGAGCCGCAGCTGATCGGCGCGATGCTGTCGATCGCGGCCTTCGTCGCGCTCTACTTCTTCATCAATCGCACCGATTTCGGCCGCGCGCTCGAGGCGACGCGCGAAGACGCCGGCGCGGTGGCGCTGGTCGGCATTGACAAGAACCGCGTGTTCGCGCTCGGCTGGGGCCTTGGTGCGGCGCTGGTCGGCCTCGCCGGCGCCATCATGGCGATCTTCTTCTACGTCTACCCCGACGTGGGCGCGTCGTTCGCCCTGATCGCCTACGTCACCGTGGCGCTCGGCGGCTTCGGCAGCGTGTTCGGCGCCTTTGCCGGCGGCATCATCGTCGGCCTGGTGGAAGCAACCACCGCGCTGATCCTGCCGCCGTCGCTGAAATCGGTCGGCATCTATGCCGTTTACCTGCTGGTCGTCTTCATCCGCCCGCGTGGCCTGTTCGGATCGATGTGATGGACACCCAGTTCGCCCAACGCCGCAGGCGTGACCTGATCGTGGCGGCCTGCCTCGCGGTGATCGCCGCGCTGGTGCCGCTGTTCGTCAAGGACGTCTACGTCCAGAACATCATGGTGCTGACGCTGATGTATGCGGCGCTGTCGCAGAGCTGGAACATCCTGTCCGGCTATTGCGGCCAGATCTCGCTCGGCCATGCGCTGTATTTCGGGCTCGGCGCCTATACCACCGCGCTCTTGTTCACCAAGTTCGGCGTGCTGCCGTGGTTCGGCATGCTGGCGGGCGGGGCGATCTCCGCATTGATCGCGTTGGCGCTCGGCTATCCCTGCTTCCGCCTGCGCGGGCATTATTTCGTGATCGCGACCATCGTGATCGCCGAGATCGCGCTGCTGTTGATCCAGAACTGGGATTGGGCCGGCGCCGCGCTCGGCATCGACATCCCGGTGCGCGGCGACAGCTGGCTGAAATTCCAGTTCACCCGCTCGAAGCTGCCTTACTTCTATTTCGCGCTGGCGCTGGCCTGCATCGCCTGGTTCGTCACCTGGTGGCTGGAGGATTCCAAATGGGGCTATTGGTGGCGCGCGGTGAAGGACAATCCCGATGCGGCCGAAAGCCTCGGCGTGGTCGTGTTCAACTCCAAGATGGGCGCGGCGGCGGTTTCGGCCTTCCTCGTTGCGGTCGGCGGCAGCTTCTACGCCCAGTTCGTCTCCTACATCGATCCTGAGAGCGTGATGGGCTTCCAGTTCTCGCTGCTGATGGCGCTGCCTGCGGTGCTTGGCGGCATCGGCACCTTGTGGGGCCCGGTGCTGGGCGCGGTCATCCTGATCCCGCTCACCGAGCTGACGCGCTCGTTCATCGGCGGCTCCGGGCGCGGCGTCGACCTCATCGTCTACGGCACGCTGATCGTCGTGATCTCGCTGGCGCTGCCGCGCGGACTGGTCAGCGTGTTCTCCCTGCGCAAGGGAGCTGCACGATGACGGCGCTGCTGGAAACGCGCGGAGTATGGCAGCGCTTCGGCGGCCTCGTCGCCAACAGCGATGTCTCGATCTCGGTCGGGCGCGGCGAGATCGTCGGCCTGATCGGCCCCAACGGCGCCGGCAAGTCGACGCTGTTCAACCTGATCGCGGGCGTGCTGCCGCCGACCCAGGGCTCGATCATCTTCGACGGCGAGGACGTGACCAAGCTGCCGGCGGCGGAACGCTGCCAGCGCGGCGTCGGGCGTACCTTCCAGGTCGTCAAGAGTTTTGAGACCATGACCGTGATCGACAACGTCATCGTCGGCGCGCTGATCCGCAACACCAAGATGCGCATCGCGCGGCAGAAGGCCTACGAGGTGCTGGAGTTCTGCGGCCTTGCGGCGCGCGCCGACAAGCTCGCCGCCGACCTCGTGCCGTCGGAGAAGCGCCGGCTCGAGGTGGCCCGCGCGCTCGCCACCGAGCCGAAGCTGCTGCTGCTCGACGAAGTCCTCACCGGACTGACGCCGGTCGAGGCACAGACCGGCGTCGAGCTGGTGCGCAAGGTCCGCGCCGCCGGCATCACCGTGCTGATGGTCGAGCATGTGATGGAGATCGTGATGCCGCTGGTCGATCGCGCCATCGTGCTGAATCTCGGCAAGGTGCTGGTCGAGGGCAAGCCGACTGAGGTCGTCCGCAATCCGGAAGTCATTTCTGCCTATCTCGGGGATCGTCATGCTGTCGGTGCGTGAAGTCACCACCGCCTATCAGGGCCTGGTCGCGATCTCCTCGGTGTCGATCGACGTCACCAAGGGCGAGATCGTCTGCGTCGCCGGCGCCAACGGAGCGGGCAAGTCGACGCTGTTGAAATCGATCGCCGGCGCCGAGCGGCCGCGCGCTGGCACCGTCACCTTCGACGGCAAGCGCGTCGACGGCCAGCCGCAGCACGTCATCACGTCAAGCGGCATTGCTTACGTGCCGGAGAACCGCCGGCTGTTTCCGCGGCTCTCGGTGCGCGACAATCTGCGCCTCGGCAGCTATCTCTATCGCAGCCAGTCCGACCGCGACGCGCCGCTCGATCTGGTGTTCAAGCTGTTTCCGCGACTCGGCGAACGGCTCGACCAGCGCGCCGAGACGCTGTCCGGCGGCGAGCAGCAGATGCTCGCGATTGGCCGTGCGCTGATGACGCGGCCGCGGCTTCTGATGCTCGACGAACCGTCGCAGGGCATCATGCCGAAACTGGTCGACGAGATCTTCCAGGCCGTGAAGCGCATCCGCGACGCCGGCATGACGGTCCTGATCGTCGAGCAGCGCATGGCCGAATGCCTCGAGATCGCCGACCGCGCCTACATCCTGCAGACCGGCCGCGTGCTGATGCAGGGCACCGCCGCCGAGATCAGCGGCAATCCCGACGTGCGCAAGGCGTATCTGGGGCTGTAGCGACGGAATCTCCACGCTCGTACCTCCAGCGACAAAGGCTTTGCCTTTGCGCGGGGATGACGCCAGTGCATGCGGTGCGCGCAATCCAGCCCGTAGCCCGGATGAGCGCAGCGACATCCGGGGCGTCCCGCATATCGCTGCGCTCATGCGGGCTACTGATCCAGCCCACGCAGCCTACTTGCTCTCGTCGATCTTCTCGACCTTGGCGGCGAGGTCCGGCACGCGGCTGACGCGATAGGTCGCGTTGCTGCAGGTCAGCGTCCAGGCCTCGTTGTCGGGCTTCGAGAGCTTGTCGTCCCGCTCGGCCTTGAGCGGCTTGTCGCAGGCATAGCCTTGCGCGCGCAGCTGGGTTGCCAGCATGCCTTGCAAGGTCTCTTCGGTCCGTCCGTCCGACGCCGCAAGGCCGACGGCGAACGGAATCGCTAACGCCAAGCCTGTGAACCTCATCATGACTGTCTTCCGCATATCGATCCTCCGCTTGATCTAGTGAGGGTGATCCGGCAGCACGAGCCCGAACGTCCTGGTCAAATCCGCCACCTGGTCGGGCGACAAATAGCGCGGGTTCAGGCCGCGCAGCAGCAGATAGAGCTTTGCGGTTTCCTCCAGCTCCTCGGTCGCGAACACCGCCGTTTCCAGCGTATCGCCCGACACGACGGGCCCATGATTGGCGAGCAGCACCGATGAATATTTCCCGGCCAGTCCCCGGATCGCGTCGGCAACGGCCGGATCGCCGGGGCGATAATAGGGCACCAGCGCGGTCTGGCCGCACTTCATGACGTAATAGGCGGTCATCGCCGGCAGCGCGGCGCGCGGGTCGATCTCGGGCAGCATCGAGAGCGCGACCGAATGAGTCGAGTGCAGGTGCACCACGGCGCCGGCGGAGGCGCGCGTCTGGTAGAGCGCGGTGTGCAGCGGCACTTCCTTGGTCGGGGCGTCGCCGGAGACGAGCCGGCCGTTGCCGTCGAGCCGCGACATTTTCGCCGGATCGAGGAAGCCGAGCGAGGCGTTGGTCGGCGTCACCAGCCAGCCGCCGTCCGCGAGCCGGACGCTGATATTGCCCGAGGAGCCCGGCGTCAGGCCGCGCTCGAACAGCGAGCGGCCGAAGCGGCAGATGTCCTCACGAAGCTTTGTTTCGCTCATCCGGTTTCGCTCGCCGCGCCATCTTTGGCGCTATCCGTTTTCCGCTTTGTCTCATGCTTTGGCAGCGCGGCCAAGCCGTGATAGGCAAGCAGCAACGAGCATGAACCGGGCCCGGAAGGCCGCGCTGGCGCAAAGTGGCAGCCGGTTTTCCGAAAAGGTCATGCTCAAACAACTAAAAATGTTCAGGGATCGCCAAATGTCCAGTTCCGCAACATCACGTGTCGCCGTCATCGGGCTGGGCTCGATGGGATACGGCATGGCGACCTCACTCAGGCGGGCCGGTTTCGAGGTGACCGGCTGCGACGTCACGGCCGATGCGGTGGCGCGCTTCGTCGCCGACGGCGGCAAGGGCGCCAAGTCGCCGGCCGAGGCGGCCCGGGATGCCGACATTGTCGTCAGCGTCGTCGTCAACGCGGCGCAGACTGAAGGGATCCTGTTCGGCAAGGACGGCGTCGCCGAGACCTTGGCCAAGGACGCGGTCTTCATCTCCTCGGCGACCATGGACCCTGATATCGCGCGGCGCCTCGCAAAGCAGCTCGAGGCGACCGGCCGGCACTATCTCGATGCCCCGATCTCCGGCGGCGCGCAGCGCGCGGCGCAGGGCGAATTGACGATTCTCGCCTCCGGCAGCGCCGCGGCATTTGCGAAGGCGCGGCCGGCGCTGGATGCGATGGCGGCAAAGCTCTACGAGCTCGGCGATGCCGCGGGGCAGGGCGCCGCGTTCAAGATGATCAACCAGCTGCTGGCCGGCGTGCATATCGCGGCCGCCTCCGAGGCGATCGCCTTCGCCGCCAAGCAGGGGCTCGACATCCGCAAGGTCTATGAGGTGATCACCGCCTCCGCCGGCAATTCCTGGATGTTCGAGAACCGCATGCCGCATGTGCTCGACGGCGACTATGCGCCGCGCAGCGCCGTCGAAATTTTTGTGAAGGACCTCGGCATTATCCAGGACATGGCGCGCAATGCACGCTTCCCGGTGCCGGTCTCGGCCGCGGCCTTGCAGATGTTCCTGATGACCGCGGCCGCCGGCATGGGCCGCGACGACGATGCGTCGGTGGCGCGGATGTATGCGCAGGTTACCGGCACCAAGCTTCCAGGCGAGAAATAAGAGGATCCTGCAATGCCCCGTTTTGCCGCCAACCTCACCATGATGTTCAACGAGGTCCCGTTCCTCGACCGCTTCGAGGCGGCCGCGAAGGCGGGCTTCACCGCGGTCGAGTTCCTGTTTCCTTACGACCATCCGGCCGAGGAGGTCGGCAAGCGGCTGAATGGCAATGGGCTGACGCAGGCGCTGTTCAACCTGCCGCCGGGCGACTGGAACGCCGGCGAGAAGGGGTTTGCCGCGCTGCCGGACCGTTTCGCCGACCTCCAGCAAAGCCTGAAGACCGCGCTGCCCTATGTGCAGGCGACCGGCGTCAAGCGGGTGCATCTGATGGCGGGAATAGCCGACCGCAGCGATGCCAGGGCGGTCGCCGCGTTTCGCAAATCGGTCGCCCATGCCGCAGAGTTCTTCGCGCCGCACGGCCTCGACGTCGTGATCGAGCCGATCAATCCGCGCAACGTGCCCGGCTACTTCCTCAACGATTTCATCTTCGCGCGCGATCTGATCAACGAGCTTGGTATCGCGAACCTGAAGCTGCAGTTCGACATCTACCACTGCCAGATCATCCATGGCGACGTCACCATGCGGCTGCGTGAAATGATGCCGATCATCGGCCACGTCCAGATCGCGTCGATCCCCTCGCGCAACGAGCCCGACGGCGAGGAGCTGAACTATCCGTTCCTGTTCGGCGAGCTCGACCGGCTCGGCTACGGCGGCTTCGTCGGCTGCGAGTACAATCCGCGCGGCAAGACCACCGACGGTCTCGCCTGGTTCAAGCCCTATGCCGGAGTGAAGCCGTGACGCGAGCCGGAAAACTGTCTCTCGGTTGCATCGCCGACGACTATACCGGCGCCTCCGACCTCGCCAACACGCTGACCCGCGCCGGCCTGCGCACGGTGCAGACCATCGGCGTGCCTGCGGACGATCTCGCGCTGCCCGAGGTCGACGCCGTCGTGGTGTCGCTGAAGAGCCGTTCGATCGAGGCCGGCCTCGCCGTGACGCGTTCGCGCGCAGCGGAGGCCTGGCTGCGCGGCCGCGGTGCCAAACATATCCTGTTCAAGATCTGCTCGACCTTCGATTCAACCGATGCCGGCAACATCGGCCCCGTGATGGACGCGCTGCGCGCCGATTCCAGGGATGCCATCGTGCTGGTGACTCCGGCATTCCCGGAGACCGGCCGCACCGTCTACCAGGGCAATCTGTTCGTCGGCTCGGTGCCGCTGAACGAGAGTCCGCTGAAGGACCACCCGCTCAACCCGATGCATGATTCCAATCTGGTTCGCGTGCTGGCGCGGCAAAGCACGACCAAGGTCGGCCTGGTCGATCTGGCGACGCTGAGCCGTGGCGCGGACGCCGTCCGGGCAAAGCTCGCCGAGCTCACGCAAAGCGGCATCGGCGCCACCATCGTCGATGCGGTGTTCGACCGCGACCTCGAGACCATCGGGCAGGTCGCGCTGGATCACCGTCTTTCAGTCGGCGCTTCCGGGATCGGGCTTGGCCTGGCGCGGGCGCTGGTCGCCGCGAGCAAGGCCAAACCGGACAGCGCGGATGCGATGCTGGCGACGCCGGTCGGCGGCCCGGCGGCGTGCCTTGCCGGCAGTTGCTCGCAGGCGACCCTGCGCCAGATCGCAAACGCCGAGAAAGTGATGCCGGTCCTGCACCTCGATCCCGAGCAGGTGGTCGCCGGCAAGGACGAAACGCAGCGTGCGCTCGCCTGGGCCAGAGACCGGCTCGGGGCGGGGCCAATCCTGATTGCGAGCAGCTCGACCCCGGATCAGGTGGCAGCTGTGCAATCCCGTCATGGTCGCGATGCAGCCGGGCATGCCATCGAGCAGGCGATGGCCGACATCGCGGATGGTCTGGTGCAGTCGGGCGTGCACAGGCTGGTGGTCGCCGGTGGTGAAACTTCGGGCGCCGTGGTCGATCGCCTGCGCATTCCTGGATTCCTGGTCGGTGCGGAAATCGCCGCCGGCGTGCCGGTTCTGCGAGCGGTCGGCGCCGGGAGAGGCGAGATGGTGCTTGCCCTGAAATCAGGCAATTTCGGCGGGCCGGAGTTTTTCTCGGATGCGCTCGTGTTGATGCCTTGATGCGGCTGGCGCGCATCATGCCACGGTGTCGAAGAGCGCCTCCGTAGTTCAACGGGGAACCAAATTAACCCTACTTAAGGAGGGGGGCTGGCTTTGATGTCTGCGGCGTCCCGCCACGCCCCCAGCCATTCGATCGGGCTTCGCGAGCCCGATATCAAGAGACCCCCACGATGTTCGCCAAATTCTCGATCCGCGCCAAGATTATTGCCGTGGTTGCGTTCCTGCTTGTCGCGATGACGGGCATGGGCCTGCTCGCGGTCGTGAATTTACGGTCGATCAACGCCAACACTGTCGACATCACGACGAGCTGGCTGCCGAGCGTGCGTGCGCTCGGCGATCTGCGCGCCGGCGTCATCACCTATCGCAACGTGATCCGCGAGCACATGCTGTCCGAGACGCTAGAGGACAAGCTCGCGCAGGAGAAGACCCTGACCTCGGTGGTCGACGCCAACCTCAAGGTCCGCGCGATCTACGAGCCGCTGATCGCGACCCCCGCGGAGCGCGCGCTCTACGATCAATGGGTCGATGCCTGGACCCGTTACAAGAAGGGAACCGAGGAGGTGATGGCGCTGTCGCGCAGGGATGTCGGCAAGGCCCCGCACGATGCGCATGAGCTGAACGCCAAGACCGTCAACAAGATCGGCCTCGAGGCCGACGAGATCCTGCGCAAGGACATCGAGCTCAACAATGCCGGCGCCGACAAGGCGGCGCAGGAGGCGGCAAACAGCTACGCGTCGGCCGTCATGCTGCTTGCGATGATCCTTGGCGCCGCCATCATCGTCGGCGTCGGCGTCAGCTTCCTGATGATCCGCGACGTCTCGGCCGGCATCGCCTCGATCGTGAGCCCGATGCAGGCGCTGGGCCGCGGCGACCTGACCGCAAACGTCCCGCATCAGGGCGAGAAGACCGAGATCGGCGCGATGGCCGATACGCTGCAGGTGTTCAAGGAAGCCCTGGTCGCCAAGAAGGCGGCCGATGAAGCCGCGGCTGCCGACGCCGAAGCCAAGATCGAGCGCGGCCGCCGGGTCGACACCATCACCCGCAATTTCGAACAGATGATCGGCGAGATCGTGCAGACCGTGTCGTCGGCCTCGACCCAGCTCGAAGCCTCCGCCGGCACGCTGTCGTCGACCGCCCGGCGTTCGCAGGAGCTGACCACCTCGGTTGCCGCGGCGTCCGAGGAGGCCTCGACCAATGTCCAGTCGGTGGCGTCGGCGACCGAGGAGCTGTCGTCGTCGGTGACCGAGATCAGCCGCCAGGTGCAGGAGTCGGCACGGATGGCCGGCGATGCCGTCGGCCAGGCGCGCACCACCAACGATCGCGTCAGCGAGCTGTCGAAGGCCGCCGCGCGGATCGGCGACGTCGTCGAGCTGATCAACACCATTGCCGGCCAAACCAATTTGCTGGCGCTGAACGCCACCATCGAGGCGGCACGCGCCGGCGACGCCGGCCGCGGCTTCGCCGTGGTGGCGTCCGAGGTGAAGGCGCTGGCCGAGCAGACCGCCAAGGCGACCGGCGAGATCGGCCAGCAGATCGCCGGCATCCAGACCGCGACCCAGGAGTCGGTCGGCGCGATCAAGGAAATCTCCTCGACCATCGAACGGCTGTCGGAAATCTCGTCCACCATTGCGGCCGCGGTCGAAGAGCAGGGCGCGGCGACGCAGGAAATCTCCCGCAACGTGCAGCAGGCGGCGCAGGGCACCCAGCAGGTCTCGGCCAACATCACCGACGTCCAGCATGGCGCCAACGAGACCGGCTCGGCGTCGAGCCAGGTGCTGTCGGCGGCCCAATCGCTCTCGGGCGACAGCAGCCGCCTCAAGCTCGAGGTCAGCAAGTTCCTCGACGCCGTCCGCGCCGCCTGATCCGGCGGCGCCGCTCGGGCGGCCGCCATCCTTCGCCTAACCGATGCCGACGTGGTGGGCTGACCCGGCCCACCACGTTTTACATTTTCGCAGAGCAGCGATGCGTTAACCTCGCGTCGGCCGAAATAGCATCCTCGGCCGGCTCGCATTCGCAGCAGAGCCGTCTCTTTTTGACGATGATCCGCACGCGATCGGCGGCACTGCGCCCGGCATGGTCGCTCGGAGCGCGCAGCCTCACGCACTATGCCGAGGAAGTGAAAGCCGCCGCGGCTCCGCGGGTTGGCGTTTTGCCCGGCATCGGGTAAATCGGCCGCTACGGAACGGCTTTTGCAATGTCGATTCCTCTGCCTGGGCGGGCTTCATTTCGGGAACGCTTGTTTTATGATCGCACTGGTCCGTATCGCGCTGAGCCGGCCATATACTTTCGTCGTGCTCGCGATCCTGCTGTTGATTATCGGACCGCTGGCGGCGTTGCGCACGCCGACCGACATCTTCCCGGACATCCGCATCCCCGTGATCGGCGTGGTCTGGCAGTACACCGGCCTGCCGCCGGACCAGATGTCCGGCCGCATCACCACGCCGTTCCAGCGCGCGCTGACCACGACCGTCAACGACATCGAGCACATCGTCGCCAATTCCTATAACGGCGTCGGCATCATCAAGATCTTCTTCCAGCCCAACGTCGACATCCGCACCGCCAATGCGCAGGTCACCGCGATCTCGCAAACCCTGCTCAAGCAGATGCCGCCGGGCGCGACGCCGCCGCTGATCCTGAACTACAGCGCCTCGACGGTTCCGATCATCCAGGTCGCGCTGTCGGGCGAGGGACTGACCGAGCAGAACCTCGCCGATATCGGCATCAACCAGCTGCGCACGCCGCTGGTCACGGTGCCTGGTGCGGCGATCCCGTATCCGTTCGGCGGCAAGCAGCGCCAGGTCCAGATCGATCTCAATTCGACCGCGCTGCAGGCGCGCGGCCTGTCGGGCCAGGACGTCGCCAACGCGCTCGCCGCGCAGAATCTGATCACGCCGGTCGGCACGCAGAAGATCGGCAATTTCGAATACACCATCAACCTCAACAACTCGCCGCTGCGGCTCGAGGAGCTCGGCGACCTGCCGATCAAGCAGGTCAACGGCGCGATGGTCTATGTGCGTGACGTCGCCTCGGTCCGCGACGGCAACCCGCCGCAAACCAACATCGTCCATGTCGACGGCAACCGCTCGGTCTTGATGATGGTGCTGAAGGCCGGCGCCACCTCGACGCTCGATATCATCTCCGGCATCAAGCAGAAGGTGATCGAGGTCAAGGACCAGATGCCGGACGCGCTGAAGATCGGCTTCATCGGCGACCAGTCGGTGTTCGTCCGCGGCGCCATCACCGGCGTCGCGTTCGAGGGCGTGATCGCCGCGCTGCTCACCAGCATCATGATCCTCTTGTTCCTCGGCAGCTGGCGCTCGACCGTCATCATCGCGGTGTCGATCCCGCTGTCAGTGCTCGGCGCCATCATCATGCTGTCCCTGATCGGCGAGACGCTGAACATCATGACGCTCGGCGGCCTCGCACTCGCGGTCGGCATCCTGGTCGACGACGCCACGGTGACGATCGAGAACATCAATTATCACCTCGAGCAGGGCAAACCCGTCGAGCAGTCGATCCTCGATGGCGCCAACCAGATCGTGACGCCGGCCTTCGTCTCCTTGCTCTGTATCTGCATCGTGTTCGTGCCGATGTTCTTCCTCACCGGCGTGGCGCGCTTCCTGTTCGTGCCGATGGCCGAAGCGGTGATGTTCGCGATGATCTGGTCGTTCATCCTGTCGCGCACCCTGGTGCCGACCATGGCGAACTATCTGCTGCAGGCGCATGTGCATCATGAGGGCGCGCCGCCGAAGTCGCGCAATCCTTTGGTCTGGTTCCAGCGCGGCTTCGAGGCGCGGTTCGAGCGCATCCGCAGCGGCTATCGTGGCCTGCTCGCGATGGCGCTCGGTCATCGCACGGTGTTCGTGAGCTGCTTTCTCGCAGTCGTCGCCGCGTCGTTCCTCTTGGTGCCGTTCCTCGGGCGCAACTTCTTCCCGTCGGTCGACGCCGGCAACATCCTGATGCATGTCCGCACCCAGGTCGGCACCCGCGTCGAGGAGACCGCCAACCAGCTCGCCGACATCCAGAAGGCGATCCGCAAACTGGTGCCCGGCGAGATCGAGACCATGACCGACAACATCGGCATGCCGATCTCCGGCATCAACATGACCTACAACAACACCGGCGTGATCGGTCCGCAGGACGGCGACATCCAGATCCGCCTCAAGGAAGGCCACAAGCCGACCGAACAGCATGTCCGCGCACTTCGTGAGCAATTGCCGCGGCTGTTCCCGGGCACCAGCTTCGCGTTCCTGCCGGCCGACATCGTCAGCCAGATCCTGAACTTCGGCGCGCCGGCGCCGATCGACCTGCAGATCCGCGGCGCCAATCTCGAGGCCAACTTCGCCTATGCCAACAAGCTGCTGGCCGGGATCAAGCGCATCCCCGGCATCGCCGATGCGCGGATCCAGCAGTCGCCGAACAACCCGACCTTCAACATCGATGTCGACCGCACCCGCGCACAATATGTCGGCCTGACCGAGCGCGACGTCACCAACTCGCTGGTGGTCAACCTCGCCGGCTCCTCGCAGGTGGCGCCGACCTATTATCTCAATCCCGATAACGGCGTGTCGTATTCGATCGTGATGCAGACGCCGCAATACCAGATCGACTCGCTGAGCGCGCTGCAGACCCTGCCGATCACCGCGACCGGCAACACCCAGGCACCGATCCTCGGCGGCATCGCCGACATCAAGCGCGCGACCTCGAGTGCGGTGGTGTCGCAATATGACATCCAGTCGCTGGTGCAGATCTACGCCACGACGCAAGGCCGGGATCTCGGCGGCGTCGCGACCGACGTGCGCAAGCTGATCGCCGACACTGCCAAGGAGGTGCCGAAGGGCTCGTCCGTGGTGCTGCTCGGCCAGGTGCAGACCATGAACTCGGCCTTCACCGGCCTCTTGTTCGGCCTGCTCGGCGCCGTCGTGCTGATCTACTTCCTGATCGTCGTGAACTTCCAGTCCTGGTCGGACCCGTTCGTGATCATCACGGCGCTGCCCGCTGCGCTCGCCGGCATTGTCTGGATGCTGTTCACGACGGAGACCACGCTGTCGGTTCCGGCGCTCACCGGCGCCATCATGTGCATGGGTGTGGCGACGGCCAACAGCGTGCTCGTGATCAGCTTCGCCCGCGAGCGCTATGAGGAACTCGGCGATCCCGTCGCGGCGGCCCTGGAAGCCGGCTTCGTCCGGTTCCGCCCGGTGCTGATGACCGCGCTTGCCATGATCATCGGCATGGCGCCGATGGCGCTGGGGCTGGGCGAGGGCGGCGAGCAGAACGCGCCGTTGGGCCGGGCCGTGATCGGCGGCCTGATCTTCGCCACCTTCGCGACGCTGATGTTTGTTCCCGTGGTATTCAGTATGGTACACAAGAAGCAAGGCGCCAAAGCCGCCGCCTCATCGGAGATTCCGCATGCCGCCCACTGAAAAGCGCCCCCCGGTCTCACGCCGGAAGCTGGGCATCTTCGGCGTGGTGGCCCTGGTAGGGGCGGGCCTGATCGTCGGCACCGGGATCCGCGCCCGTGAGGAACAGGACACGCGGCTGAAGGAATGGACCGACGACCAGGCCATTCCGACCGTCGCGGTGGCGCTGCCCAATGCCAAGGCGCTGAGCCCCACGATCGACCTGCCGGGCCGGCTCGAGGCCTATTCCCGCGCGCCGATCTATGCCCGGGTGTCCGGCTATCTCAAGAACTGGGACGCCGACATCGGCGCCCGCGTCAAGGCCGGCCAGGTGATCGCCGAGATCGAGGCGCCCGACCTCGACCAGCAATTGCTGCAGGCGCGCGCCGATCTCGCCAGCGCCCAGGCCTCGGCCAAGCTCTCCGAGGCCACGTTGAACCGGCGCAAGACGCTGGTGGCCTCGAACTTCGTCTCCGCCCAGGAGATCGACGAGCGCACCGCCGACCTTTCCAACAAGAACGGTGCGGTCAAGGCCGGCCAGGCCAATGTCGAGCGGCTGGAAGCGCTCGCCGGATACAAGCAGATCACGGCGCCGTTCGACGGCGTGGTGACCTCGCGCGACACCGACGTCGGCGCGCTGATCAACGCCGGCGGCAACTCGGGCCCGGCGATGTTCACGATCTCGGACATCACCAAGCTGCGCGTCTATGTCAACGTGCCGCAGAACTACGTCCCGGCGATCAAGATCGGCGCCAAGGCGACGCTGGCGCTGCCGGATTACCCGAACCGCACCTTCCAGGCGACGGTGGAAGCCTCCTCGCAGGCGGTCGATGTCGCCTCCGGCACGACGCGGATGCAACTCGGGCTCGACAACTCCTCCGGCGAATTGATGCCGGGCAGCTATGCCAGCGTGAAGCTCAATCTGCAGCGCGAATCCACGCCGCTCAGCATTCCCGCCAGCGCGCTGATCTTCAACAGCAGTGGCCTGCGGGTCGCAACCGTCGGTCCTGACGACAAGGTGCTGTTCAAGACCGTGAAGATTGGCCGCGACCTCGGCAAGGAGATCGAGATCGCCACCGGCCTCGCGCCCGACGATCGCATCATCACTGCCCCGCCGGACGGCCTCGCCGACGGCGACCATGTCCGCGTCACTGGTGCCGGCGCCAAGGGCAAGCCGACCACGGCATCCGAAAAGCAGGACGTGAAGGGGTAGGGGAGGACAGGTAAGCTCGTTCCTGCCTCTCACCTCAAGCCGCTTGCTCTGCCGTCATCCTGAGGTGCGCGCCCTTCCGCGCCTCGAAGGATGGGATCACGACGGTGTTCGCAGCCCATCCTTCGAGGCTCGCTCCGCTCGCACCTCAGGATGACGGCGGATTTTGCGGCGTGGTAGGAATTGTCAGCCCACCCGCCATTCCAGCATGCCATCGCCGGCGGTGACGATGTCGCCGGTGGTACCGACCGGCGTGCGGTCCATGTCCTGCAGATAGGCCAGCGTCGCCGTGTCGCTCGCCGGGATGCGGCCGAGCGTGCGCCGGCCGTCCTCGGTGCGCAGCATGGTGACGCCATGCTCGACTTCGCCATTGGCGCGATAGATCACGGTGAAGGCCTCGATCTTGCCCTTTCCCGCAGCCTGGGCGGTGAAGTCGGGCACGTTGCGCCTGTTGCGGTCGGCCTCCGCCTGCACGGACGTGTCCTGCTTGAGCGCGACGTTCGGCGCCGCGCGCGACAGCACGAGGCCATGATGCTTGGTGACGAAGCCGCCCTGGCCATAGAGCAGGCCGAGCGTGCCGCCGCTTCGGAGCTTGCGCACCATCGCGCAGGCCGAGTGCGTCATGTAGGTGTTGAGCGGCGCGCCGAAGAACGTCAGACCACCCGTCACGGTCGGCTGCACGTCGGCACCGAGGCCGAGCGTCCGGCGCGCCATCTTGGGTACGCAGGGGAAGCAGCTATAGAGCTCGATCGCGTCGAACTTCTTGCCGTCGCCGCCGACGAGATCCATCACCGCCTTCAGCACCGCGGTCTGCGCGTGGCTTTCGACGAACTGATCGCGGATCAGATAGTCGCGCGGCTCTTCCGCCGAGGCGCCGCCGAGCGGATAGATCAGCTTGTCCTCCGGCACGCCGGCCGCGCGCGCCTTCGCGAGGCTGGTCAGGATCAGCGCGCCGCCCATGTTCACCGTCGGGTTCGCCACCATCAGCTTTGTATACGGCCAGGCGATCATCCGGTTGTCGGGCGTGGCCGTGGTGATCTCGTCGCCGGTGAACGTCTTCTTCAGCCACGAGTTCGGATTGTCGGCCGCGACGCGCGCATAGGTCGACCATAGCTCGCCCGATTCCTTCAGCGCGTCGCGCGGCGTCTGGCCCCAATGCGCCGATGTTGCGGATTCATAGAGCGGATAGACCGTGATCGGCCTGAACACGCCGAGGCTCACGGCCATCGGCTTCTGGAACGCGGCGCCGCGCTTCGGCTCCTCCACGTCGTGCGCGAACGGCGTCCACGGCAGCTCCACGCCGGCACGCTGCGCCTTGGTCGCCGTCGACTGCGCCTCCGCGCCACAGACCGCGGCGACGCTGCATTCGCCGCGCGCAATGCGTTGCGCAGCCTCGTGCAGATAGCGGATCGGACTCTCGCCGCCGACCGGGCCGTAATAGAGATGCGAAGGCTGAATGCCGAGCCGTGCGGCGAGCTGCTTCTCGGGATCGCGGTAGCGCCAGCTCAGGAAGTTGACGACGTCGAGCGACTGCACGTCGGACAGCAGCCTGGCGCCGCTGTCCGCCTCGGCGCGCTTCAGCGCCTCCTCAAGCAGCGTGAGCGGCTCGAGGCCGACGGCGATGTCCTTCGGACGATCGATGATCTCGCCGACGCCGACGATGACGGGAATGCGGTCTTCGGGGATGCTGTTCGACATTCTTGTTGGTTCACTCTGCGGTCTTGGACTCGATGGTTGTTATTGGCGTCATTGCGAGCGAAGCGAAGCAATCCATGTTCCGACACGGGGAAAGGTGGATTGCTTCGTCGCTTCGCTCCTCGCAATGACGGCGGGGAGGGATCGTCACTCCGCCACCAGCGCGTTCATGTGCTCGACGGCCTCGACGAACTCTTCCTTGAACTCCTGCACCACGGCGCCGGCCGACTTGACGCTGTCGACCAAGCCGACGCCCTGGCCGACGAAATAGCTGACGAGGTCGCGGGCCTTCTCGTTACCACCGGCGGCGGCGCGGTCGATGGCGTTGAAGGCGTCGCGGCTGATGATGCTTTGCAGCGGCATCGGCAGCGCGCCGGGGCTCTCCGGCGAGCGGTCCCAGGCGTCGGTCCAGACCGAGCGGAGCTGCCGCGCCGGCTTGCCGGTGCGGCCCTTGGAGCGCACCGCGTCGCGCGAGGAGGCCGCGATCATCTTCTCGCGGAAGATCTCCGAGGTCTCCGATTCCACCGTGGCCAGCCACACCGAGCCGGTCCAGGCGCCGGCCGCGCCCATCGCCATGCAGGCCGCCATCTGGCTGCCGGTCATGATGCCGCCGGCGGCGAGCACCGGCACGTCGCGGATCTTTTTGACCGCCTTGATCACCTCCGGCACCAGCACCATGGTCGAGACCTCGCCGCAATGGCCGCCGGCTTCGGTGCCCTGCGCGACCAGGATATCGACACCGGCCGCGACCTGGCGCAGCGCGTGCTCCTTGGAGCCGACCAACGCCGCCACCGGCACGCCGTGCTTGCGCCCCATCTCGATCATCGCCTTCGGCGGCACGCCGAGCGCATTCGCGATCAGCCGGATCGGATGCCGGAACGAGACTTCGAGCAGTTGCAGCGCGGTCTCGGCGTCGAACGGCTGCGGCTGGTTGTCGGCGACGTTGCGGCCGGTCAGCTCGATGTCGTATTTCTTCAAGAGATTGCGGGTGAAGTCGCGATGCTCCTGCGAGACCCGCGCCTCGAGGCTTTTCCAGGTGACGTTCTTCTCGCCGGCGGTCGAGATGTTTTCCGGGATCAGCACGTCGATGCCATAGGGCTTGCCGTCGACATGCGCGTCGATCCACTTCAACTCCTGCTCCAGCGTCTCCGGCGAATGCGCGGTCGCGCCGAGCACGCCGAAGCCGCCGGCGCGGCTGACCGCCGCCACCACGTCGCGGCAATGGCTGAAAGCGAGCAGGGGGAAGTCTATCCCCAGCATATCGCAGATCGGTGATTTCATGGACTGGTTCTCTCCCGGCGGCTGCTTCTTGTGCTTGTTGGCGTCAGCCGCTGCAACGCTAGCGCATCACGGTCCGCGAAGCCAAGCGGGTTTCGGCCACGGCGATCTTGCGTGCAGGCGCTGCTCCGGCTGCATCCCTCGCAGCGCATTCCGCTGGATAGAAAATGCGATCCGCGGGGTGGGCAAAGCGCAGCCCGCGCACCATCTAGTGCGGACATGGGGATGGGCACGGCGCCGCCGCGCCACCTGGCAAGAACATGAATCGGGAGCCAACGACGTGAATGACATTCCTGCCTACGAGCCGCCGAAAGTCTGGACCTGGAACAAGGAGAGCGGTGGGCGCTTCGCCAGCATCAACCGGCCAATTGCCGGTCCCACCCACGACAAGGAACTGCCGGTCGGCCGCCATCCGCTGCAACTCTACTCGCTGGCGACGCCGAACGGCGTCAAGGTCACCGTGATGCTGGAAGAGCTCCTGGCGGCGGGTCACAAGGGCGCGGAATACGACGCCTGGCTGATCAAGATCGACGGCAACCAGTTCGGCAGCGGCTTCGTCGCGGTCAATCCGAACTCGAAGATCCCGGCGCTGATGGACCGCAGCGGGAAGGAGCCGATCCGAGTGTTCGAGTCGGGCTCGATCCTGGTTTATCTGGCGGAAAAATTCGGCGCGTTCCTGCCGACCGACGTCAAGACCCGTGCCGAAACCTTCTCATGGCTGTTCTGGCAGATGGGCGCCGCGCCCTATCTCGGCGGCGGCTTCGGGCATTTCTACGCCTATGCGCCGACCAAGATCGAATACGCCATCGACCGCTTCGCGATGGAAGTGAAGCGCCAGCTCGACGTGCTCGACCGACGGCTCGCCGACAACGAGTATCTCGCGGGCGATGTCTACACCATCGCCGACATGGCGGTGTGGCCCTGGTACGGCAGTCTCGCCAAGGGTCTGCTTTACGGCGGCGGCGAATTCCTCTCGGTGCAGGACTACAAGAACGTGCAGCGCTGGACCGATGCGATCGCGGCACGGCCGGCGGTGAAGCGCGGCCGCATGGTCAACCGCACCTGGGGCGAGCCGTCGAGCCAGCTCCATGAGCGCCACGACGCCAGCGATTTCGAAACGAAGACGCAGGACAAGATCGGCGAGCCGGTGGCGTCGTGACGAAACGCGTCATGGCCGGGACAAGCCCGGCCATGACGAAATGACAGCTTTGCCAACCCGCCCTGCGATCACCCCAACAGATCGTCATACTCCGGATGCTTCTTCATGAAGCCCTGGATGAATTCGCATTTCACGACGAGCTTGATGCCCTGCGCTCGGACGGCGTCGAGCGTGGCGCGTGCGAGCTTGGAGCCGATGCCGCGGCCGCCGAGCTCCGCCGGCACCTCGGTGTGAACCAGCGTGATCCTGTCTGGCGTCTTGCGGTAGACCACGAAAGCGGTTGAGCCGTCGACGGCGAGCTCGAACCGGCTCTGCGCTTCGTTGTCGCGGAATGTTTCGCTCATTGTCTGATCCTCTATTTCTTTGTGCCCTCGGCCGCGGGAAACACCACGCGGTCGTCGGTGCGGCAGTAGCGGTCGGCGAACATGCGGCCGATCGGGTGGTAGCGCTCCATGTGGACGCGCATCGCCTCGCGGTCCCACAATTCGTCGCGAATGTGGAAATGGATGCCTTCGCCCATGATCAGCTGGCGGTCGCCATTGACGTCGATCAGCTTCCAGGTCTTGCACTCCATCGCGAACGGCGCCTGGGCGAGGCGAGGGACTGCGATCTTGCTTGAGGGCGCGAGCTTGAGGCCGAGATAATCGGGCTCGCCGATCTCGGGCGGGAAGTCGCCGGAGGTCTCATGCATCGCGCGCGCCAGCGGCTCGTCGGTCAGGTTGACCACGAATTCGCCGAGACGCTGGATGTTGACCAGGGTGTCCTTCTCGCGGCCGTCGGGCCGGCGATTGACCGCAAACATGCAGAGCGGCGGATCCTCGCAGAACACATTGAAGAACGAGAACGGCGCCGCATTGACCACGCCGTCCGCGCTCGTGCTCGTCACCCAGGCGATCGGCCGCGGCAGCACGAAGGAGGTCAGCACCTTGTAGCGTTCGCGCTGGGTGAGGTCGCTTGGGGAATATTCCATGGGATGTCCGGAAGTTCGTAGGGCGGGTTAGCGAAGGGTAACCCGCCGCGAGCGGACCGCAAAGCAAAAGGCGGGTTACGCTCGCGCGAACCCGCCTTGCAGACTTGCTTGTTTGTTTTTGTTCCTTGGAGCGCTCTTCCCTTACCTCGCCCCGCCTGCGGGGAGAGGTCGGATCGCATCGTCAGATGCGATCCGGGTGAGGGGGATTCTCCGCGAGACTATCTCTCACCGTGCTTGCGGAGGCAGCCCCTCATCCCGGCCTTCTCCCCACAAGAGCGGGGAGAAGGAGAAGAAGCGACTACGGCATGCTCAGTTCGTGGCGGCCGACCACCATCCAGTGCACCTCGTCCGGACCGTCGGCGAAGCGGAGATGGCGGACGTCCTGGTACATTTCGCCGAGCGGCGACCACTGCGAGATGCCGGTGGCGCCGTGCATCTGGATCGCCTGGTCGATCACCTTGCAGGCGCGTTCGGGCACCATGGCCTTGACCATCGAAACCCAGACCCGGGCTTCCTTGTTGCCGAGTACGTCCATCGCCTTGGCCGCCTTCAGCACCATCAGCCGCATCGCCTCGATCTCGCAACGCGCCTGGGCGATGATCTGCATGTTGCCGCCGAGATGGGCGATCTTCTTGCCGAAGGCCTCGCGGGTCAGGCCGCGCTGCACCATCATGTCGAGCGCCTTCTCGGCCTTGCCGATGGTGCGCATGCAGTGATGGATGCGGCCCGGTCCGAGGCGGACCTGCGAGATCTCGAAGCCGCGGCCTTCGCCGAGCAGCATGTTTTCCTTCGGCACCTTGCAATTGTTGAAGCGCAGATGCATGTGGCCGCGCGGCGCGTGGTCGTGGCCGAACACATGCATGGGCCCGAGGATCTCGACGCCGGGGGTGTCGATCGGCACCAGGATCTGCGACTGCTGCTTGCTCGGCGCGGCATCGGGATTGGTCTTCACCATCACAATCATGATCTTGCAGCGCGGATCGCCGGCGCCGGAGATGTAATACTTCTCGCCGTTGATCACCCACTCGTCGCCGACGAGCTTTGCGGTGGTCGAGATGTTCTTGGCGTCGGAGGAGGCGACGTTCGGCTCGGTCATCGCATAGGCCGAGCGGATCTCGCCATTGAGCAGCGGCTTCAGCCACTTCTCCTTCTGCGCCTTGGTGCCGACGCGCTCCAGCACCTCCATGTTGCCGGTGTCGGGCGCCGAGCAGTTCATGGTCTCGGAGGCCAGCGGGCTCTTCCCGAGCTCGGCGGCGATGTAGGCGTAGTCGAGGTTGTTGAGGCCTTCGCCGGTTTCTGCATCGGGCAGGAAGAAGTTCCAGAGGCCGACTTCCTTGGCCTTGTCCTTGGCCTTCTGCAGGATCGCGAGCTGCTCGTCCGTGAAGCTCCAGCGGTTGGTCTTCTTCTCGCCGGCGCGATAGAACTCGACCGACATCGGGTCGACCGTGTCGCGGATGAACTGCTTCACATGGTCGTAGAGCGGGCGGACCTTGTCCGACATGCGCAGGTCATTGAGCTCGTCGCCCGGACTGAGCGTGTAGTTCGTGGTGCGCGGCACATAGGCATGTTTCACTGTCTTTTCTCCCTCGCGAAGGCGCGTTTCGCGGCGGACAATAGACGCGTGCGACGCCAAGCGCGAGTACCGATTTTCCGATCACCTCTACCGCATCGCGGAATTTAGCGACGGCGTTTCAAACGTTGTTTGAACGCCGCCGCGTGCAGCGTGAAAGATTCCGGCGGACGCCTGTTAGCTCATCCGGTGCATCGCGCAGATCTTGTTGCCGTCGAGGTCGCGCAGATAGGCGAGATAGAGCTTCACGCCAGAACCTTCCCGTACGCCCGGCGGGTCCTCGCAAGGCTTGCCGCCATTGGCGACGCCGGCCGCGTGCCAGGCATGGACCTGCTCCGGCGAAGAGCAGGCAAAGCCGATCGTGCCGCCATTGGCATGCGTCGCCGGTTCGCCGTTGATCGGCTTGGACACCATGAAAATGCCGGCCTTGGTGAGGTACATGATGCGGTGACCGTCAACCCGGGCCGGCCGGACATCGAGCGTGCCGAGCAGCGCATCATAGAACGCCTTGGCCTTGTCCAGATCGTTGGTGCCAACCATCACGTGTGAAAACATCTGAAATATCCTCCCTGCTTGTTAAAAGCCGCCTCATTGCGTCCCTTGCGGCTCAAACGCTAGCAGCAGTTTTGCCGCGACGGAAGCGACGCTGCGTCGCGCGTTGTTCTATCCGTCGCTCTCCGGCCGTCATTCCACGCCGCGCAACTGCGCCGCGAGGGTGCGGATGTATGACTCAACCGCGCGCCACATATTCAGCGTCGTCCCGTTGAAGGCCGGGACCCATAACTACCGATGTCATTTGTGGTGCGATGCTGGTACGACGAGTCCCGTTCACAACATCCGCCGCGGCGTATGGGTCCCGGCCTTCGCCAGGACGACGGCGTTGATGCGGCAAGAGCCGGGCTAGAACGCCGTGTACCCGCCGTCGATCACAAAACAATCCGCCGTATGATAGGACGACGCCTTGCTCATGATGTAGACGGCGATGCCGCCGAAATCGCTCGGCTCGCCGAAGCGGCGCAGGGGGATGCGCGGCATCACATTGGCGACGAACTTGTCGTTGGCCATGATGCCGGCGGTCATGTCGCTCTTGATCCAGCCGGGCAGGATCGCGTTCGCCGTGACGCCGTGGCGCGCGAGCTCGACGCCGAGTGCGCGGCACAGCGCGTTCAGCGCCGCCTTGGTGCCGGCATAGTGCTCGTTGCGCGCGGTGCCGAACAGCGAGGCGAGGCTCGAGGTCGCGACCAGCCGGCCGAACTTGTCGCCGGCCTCGGCGCGGTCGGTCATGTGGCGTGCCGCAGCCTGGAATACGTGAAATACGCCGTCGAGATTGGTCGCGAACATCTTGCGCCATTCCTCCTCGGTGCGGTCGATGAAGGCTCTACGTCCGCCGCCGCCGATGCCGGCGTTGGCGAAGCAGCCGTCGACGCGGCCGAAGGTGTCCAGGGTTGCCTTCATCGCGGTCTTGACCGAGCCGGGATCGCTGACGTCGCAGAATTGCGTCGCGACCTTGCCGGGGCCGGCCTTCATCGAGGCCGCGGCGTTGGCGTTTTTTTCCGCGTTGCGGCCCCAGATCGAGACGTTGCAGCCGGCGGCGTTCAGCGCCTGCGCGATGCCGAGGCCGATGCCGCCGTTGCCGCCGGTGATGACAGCGACGCGGCCGGTGAGATCGAAGATGCCACTCATTGGGGTTTCCATTTGGTTTGGTGCGCGCTAATCACGCGTTCACGGATGGGCTTGCCGCCGACCATGGACAAGCCCGGCACAAAAATCAAATATGGGTCGAAGCATCGACCTACCGCGGTACCCACCGCCGAAACAACGTGAAGAGGAAACCATGCAGTTCAAGCACGTCACGCTCGACTTCGACGGATCAGTCGCGATCCTCAAGCTCGACCACCAGGAAGTCATGAACGCGGTCTCGATCGACATGCTGGGCGGGCTTGCCGAGGCACTCGATGCGATCGACGACAAGCGCGACGAGGTGCGCTGCCTGGTGATCACGGGCGCGGGCCGTGCTTTCTGCACCGGCGCCAACCTGCAGGGCCGCAACCAGCAGAAGCCCGGCAAGAGCAATGCCGGCGCGGCGCTGGAAACCGCGTTCCATCCGTTCCTGCGTCGGTTGCGTAAGCTGCACTGTCCGATCGTGACGGCGGTGAACGGTCCGGCCGCCGGCGCCGGCATGAGCTTCGCGCTGATGGGCGACCTCATCCTGTGCGCGCGCTCGTCGTATTTCCTGCAGGCGTTCCGCCGCATCGGCCTGGTGCCGGATTGCGGCTCGACCTGGCTGTTGCCGCGGCTGATCGGCAAGGCGCGCTCGGTCGAGCTGTCGCTGCTCGGCGAGCGGCTGCCGGCCGAGAAGGCGCTGGAGTGGGGTCTCGTCAACCGCGTCTATGACGACGCCGCGCTGATGGAAGAAACCATGAAGCTCGCGCACGATCTCGCCAACGGCCCGACGGTGGCGTTGTCGCTGATCCGCAAGCTCTATTGGGACAGCCCGGAAAATACCCTCGAGGATCAGCTCAATCTGGAATTCGAGTCGCAGCGCCTTGCCGGTAGCGCCGAGGATTTCAAGGAAGGTGTCACCGCATTCCTCGAGAAGCGGCCGGCGAAGTTCAAGGGCAAATGATCGAGACCGAACTCACCCGCTGCGTCGCCTCGTTTCATCCGGGCGCGACCGGCGTCACCGGCGCCGCAAAGCTCTCCGGCGGCGCCAGCCAGGAGACCTGGACGTTCGACATCGTGCATCCGAACGGCACTGTCGGCGCGATCCTGCGCCGCGCGCCGCCGGGCTACGGTGCCGCGCCGGGCCGCGCCGCCGGCCTCGATGCCGAGGCGACGCTGATGCAGCTCGCGCATGACGCCGGCCTGCCGTCGCCGAAGGTGATGCATGTCTTGAGGCCGGAGGACGGCCTTGGCCGCGGCTTCATCATGGCGCGGGTCGAAGGCGAGACCATCGCGCGGAAAATTTTGCGCGACGAGGAATTTGCCGGCGCGCGGCCGATTCTCGCCCGCCAGCTCGGCCGTGTCATCGCCGGCATCCATGGCCTGCCGCAGGCCAAACTGCCGAAGCTGCGCAGCCTGACCGCGACCAGGGAGATCGAGGATCTCTCCCGCGAGTATCACAGCTTCAACTGGCCGCGGCCGGTGTTCGAATTGGCGCTGCGCTGGCTGCGCGATCACGATCCCGGTCCGTCGTCGGAGACGACGCTGGTGCATGGCGATTTCCGCCACGGTAATCTGATCATCGGTCCCGACGGGGTGCGCGCGGTGCTCGACTGGGAGCTCGCGCATACCGGCGATCCGATGGAGGATCTCGGATGGATCTGCGTCAACTCATGGCGCTTCGGCGAGATCGACAAGCCGGTCGGCGGTTTCGGCACGCGCGAAGATTTGTTCGCGGGCTATGAGGAAGCCGGCCGCAGGGCCGACCCCGAGCGCGTGATGTTCTGGGAAGTGATGGGCACGCTGCGCTGGGGCGTGATGTGTTGCGGCATGATGCAGCGCTTCCGAAGCGGCCCGGATCACTCGATGGAGCGCGCGATGATCGGGCGGCGCGCGTCGGAGACCGAGATCGATCTGCTGCGGTTGCTGGCGCCGCGCGCATGATCCCGGAACGTGGAGACCGGTCTTCGGAATCGATCATGCGCAAGAAAGAGAGCAAGTGACATGCAGGACGAACCGACACCCACCGAACTGATCAAGGCCGTCGCCGACTTCCTGCGCAGCGAGATCGCGCCCGCGATCAAGGGGCACAACGGCTTCAAGCTGCGCGTCGGCATCAACGCGCTCGACCTGGTGACGCGGCAGCTCGCGCTCGCCGAGGCCGGCGATGCGACCGAGGCCGCGCGGCTGAAGCAATTGCTGGGCACCGACGGGACGCTGATGGAGCTGAACCGCGTGCTGTCGGAGAAGATCGCAGGTGGCGAGGTCGATCTGAAAACGCCGGGGCTATCGGAGCATCTCTGGCAGACCACGATGGACAAGCTCGCCGTCGACCAGCCGAACTACGCGTCCTACAAGCGGGAGCTCGGAAAGTAGGATGGGTAGAGCGAAGCGAAACCCATCAGGACCACGCGCCAAGCCTCGATGGGTTTCGCTACGCTCTACCCATCCTACGTCGTCATGAGAGGATTGCCGTCATTCCGGGATGGTGCGTCAGCACCAGACCCGGAATGACGAGATTCCGGGTTCGATGCTTCGCATCGCCCCGGAATGACAGAAGGGACGTGCTACCGCCCCAGCCACTTCGGCGGCCGCTTCTCCGAAAACGCCTTCGGGCCCTCGATGTAATCCTGCGAGGCGGCCATCGCCTTCACCGCCGGATAGTCGCGCTGCTCGGCCAGTGCCTGCTCGAGCGAGACTTCGAGACCCTTCTGGATCGCCTGCTTGGAGGCGCGGATCGACATCGGCGAGTTCTTGGTGATCGTCTCGGCCCAGCGCTCGGCCGCTGCCAGCGCCTCGCCCTGCGGCACCACCTCGTTGACGAAGCCGAGTTCGAGGCCTTCCTTGGCGCTGACATGGCGGGCGGTCAGGATCATGCCCATGGCGCGCTTCAGCCCGATCTGGCGCGGCAGCCGGTGCAGGCCGCCGGCCAGCGCAGCGAGGCCGACGCGCGGCTCGGGCAGGGCGAAGGTCGCATTCTCGGAAGCGATGATCAGATCGCAGGCCAATGCGATCTCGAAGCCGCCGCCCATCGCGACGCCGTTGACTGCGGCGATGATCGGCTTGTCGCAGTCGAAGCGGGTGGTCAGGCCGGCGAAGCCGCCCTTGTCCCAGCCGCGCTTGCCTCCGGCAGCCTGCCATTTCAGGTCGTTGCCGGCGCAGAACGCCTTGTCGCCGGCGCCGGTGACGATCGCGACCCACTGCTCGGGATCGGCGGAGAACTCGTCGAACACCTTGTTGAGCTCGAAATGCGCGTCGATATGCAGCGCGTTGTAGACCTCGGGCCGCGACAGCGTCACGATGGTGATGGGACCCCTGCGCGTCACCTTGGAGAATTTCAGATCCATGTTTGCTCCCGTCGATTTTCTGCGGCGAAGAATATTGCTGATATCCTAGCGCCTGCGCGTCGTTCCGTGCCATCCAATTACGCAAGGCGACCGCGCGTGCAAGCCTCGCTCGCCTGCTTGACTTGGCGACAGGCTTCTCACCTTAATCGATCCGAACGCGGATGCGCGACAGCGTCTAGACGCAAAATCAGAATCAACAATATTTCCGGGAGAGACCGCCTTGGATTTCAACTTGCCGGCTGACCTGACAGCCTATCTCGCCGAGCTCGATCGCTTCATCGAACGCGAGATCAAGCCGCTGGAAGAGGCTGACGACAACATCCGCTTCTTCGACCATCGCCGTGAATGGGCGCGCACCGATTTCGACAAGGGCGGCCTGCCGCGCCATGAATGGGAGCTCTTGCTGCGCAAGGCCAAGAACCTGGCCGATGCCGCCGGCCATCTGCGCTTCGCGATCCCGAAGCGCTATGGCGGCAAGGACGGCTCCAACCTGTGGATGGCCGTGATCCGCGAACATTTTGCCTCAAAGGGTCTCGGTTTGCACAACGACCTGCAGAACGAACACTCGATCGTCGGCAATCTGCCGATCGTGACCATGCTCGACCGCTACGGAACCGACGAGCAGAAGGCGATGATCGACGGCTCGATCACCGGCAAGTACCGCATCACGTTCGGTCTGACGGAGCCCGAGCACGGCTCGGACGCCACCCATATGGAAACCAGAGCGGTTCAGGCCACGCGCGACAACGTCAAGGGCTGGATCATCAACGGCGAGAAGATGTGGACGACAGGCATGCATGTCGCCACCCACTGTGCGCTGTTTGCCCGCACCTCGGGCAATGACGGCGACGCGCGCGGCATCAGCTGCTTCCTGGTGCCGGCGAAATCGGCGGGGGTGAAGGTCGAAGAGTATATGTGGACCTTCAACATGCCGACCGACCATCCGCGGGTCAGCTTCACCGATGTGTTCGTGCCGGAGGATGCGCAGTTCGGCGAGGTCGGCCGCGGCCTGTCGCTGGCGCAATGCTTCGTGCACGAGAACCGCATCCGCCAGGCGGCGAGCTCGCTCGGCGCCGCGGTGTACTGCATCAATGAGAGCGTGAAATATGCTCGCGAGCGCAAGCCGTTCGGCAAGGCGCTGGCCGAGAACCAGGCGATCCAGTGGCCGCTGGTCGAGCTCGCGACCCAGGCCGAGATGCTGCGGCTGTTGATCCGCAAGACCGCCTGGGAGATGGATCAACTGACCCAGGCGCAGGTCGAGCACACGCTGTCCGACCGGGTCTCGATGTGCAATTTCTGGGCAAACCGTCTGTGCTGCGAAGCCGCCGACCGCGCGATGCAGGTGCATGGCGGCATGGGCTATTCGCGCCACAAGCCGTTCGAGCACATCTACCGCCATCACCGCCGCTATCGCATCACGGAAGGCAGCGAGGAGATCCAGAAGCGCAAGGTGGCGGGCTTCCTGTTCGGCTACATGGGAGCCGGCAAGCACTAACGCAGAGGAGGCGGCATGAGCATGGAAGGTGGATGCACCTGCAGAAACGTCCGCTACCGCCTGACCGGCAGGCCGCTGATCGTGCACGCCTGCCACTGCACCTGGTGCCAGCGCGAGACCGGCACCGTGCACGCGCTCAACGCGTTGTACGAGGCCGAGCGGGTCGAGCATATCGCGGCCGAGCCCGAGATCGTCGACACGCCCTCGGCGAGCGGCAAGGGACAGAAGATCGCGCGTTGCTCCATCTGCAAGGTCGCGGTGTGGAGCAACTATCCGGGCGCGGGACCGGCGGTACGCTTCGTCCGCGTCGGCACGCTGGATGATCCGAGCCAGTGCCCGCCGGATGCTCACATCTTCACCTCGTCGAAGCAGCCCTGGGTGACGTTCCCGCCGGGCGCGAAAGTGTTCGCCGAGTATTACGATCGGAAAGAGGTCTGGCCGAAAGAGGCGCAGGAGCGGTGGCGCGTCTTGCGGGAGAGGACGGGGAAGAAGTGAAGTGCGACACTCCCTCCACCGTCGTCCCTGCGAAAGCAGGGACCCATAACCACAGTCGGCAATTGGTTGAACGAGATGTGGCCCCAGCGTCGACAGACAATGAACAACGATGGTTATGGGTCCCGGCCTTCGCCGGGACGACAGCGAGGGCTAATTCACCTGCCGGTCCTTGCCCGCCCAATACGGTTCACGCAGGCTCCGCCGCAAAATCTTGCCCGACGGGTTGCGCGGCAGCGCCGGGATGAAGTCGACCGATTTCGGTGTCTTATAGCCGGCGATCCGCTCGCGCGTGAAGTTGATGATGTCGGCCGCGGTCGCGGCTTTTCCCGGCTTCATCACCACCACCGCCTTCACCGCCTCGCCCCATTTGTCGTCGGGGATGCCGATCACGGCGGCTTCCGCCACGTCCGGATGGTCGCACAGCGCGCTCTCGACCTCGGCCGGATAGATGTTCTCGCCGCCGGAGATGATCATGTCCTTGATGCGGTCGTGGATGTAGAGATAGCCGTCCTTGTCCATGTAGCCGGCGTCGCCGGTGCGCAGCCAGCCGTCGCTGTCGATGGTGCGCGCGGTGGCCTCGGGCAGATTCCAGTAGCCGGCCATGTTGGAGCCGGAGCGGGTGGCGATTTCGCCGACTTCGCCCGGCGGCAGCGGCTTGCCGTCCGGATCGAGAATCGCAAGCTCGATGCCGGGCAACGCCTTGCCGGCGGAGCGCATGCGGTCGAGCCCTTCGATATGGTCTTCCGGCGGCAGCGCGACGATGGTGCCGGTGGTCTCGGTCATGCCGTACATCTGCACGAAGCCGCATTTGAAGACCTCGATGCACTCCTTCAGCAGCGCCGCCGGAATCGGTGAGGCGCCATAGAGCATGTATTTCAGGCGGGAGAAGTCGACCTGCCGCGCGCGCGGCTGCCGCACCACGAACTGCATCGCCGCCGGCACCATGAACAGCTTTGTGATGCCGGACTGCTCGAAGAAGTCGAGCACCTTGGTCGGGTCGAACTCGCGCGCGATTACACCGCGGGCGCCGTGATAGAGGCCCATCACGCCCCAGCCGGAGCCGCCGATGTGGAAGATCGGCATCGCGACCAGCGAGACGTCGTCGGTGGTCCAGCGGTTCCACTCCGGCTTCTCGGCCTCGTTGCCGCTTTGCACGAGGTTGAGGAAATTGGCGTGTGACAGCATCGCGCCTTTCGGCTTGCCCGTCGTGCCCGAGGTGTAGAGCTGGATCGCGATGTCCTTCGGCTCGATCGCAATGCGCGGGTCGTCGCCGCCCTGCGCATCGCGCCAGGCGACGAAGTCGGGCCATTCCGGCGCGCCGCCCTCGGTCGTGATGATGGTGCGAACGCTCGGCAGCTTGTCGCGGATGTTGCGCGCCTGCGTGATGAATTCGGGGCCGACGAACAGGACGGGGGCATTGCAGTCGTCGACGATGAAGGCGACTTCGGGGCCTGCAAGGCGCCAGTTCACCGGCGCCATCACCACACCGGCCTTCATCGCGCCCATCAACAGCTCGAAATAGAAGTCACTGTTCTTGCCGAGATAGGCAATGCGCTCACCCTTCTCGACGCCCATCGCGATCAGCGCGTTGGCGACGCGGTTGGTCTTGATGTCGAACCCGGCGAAGCTGGTTTGCCGTCCCTCGAATTCATAGGCCAGCGCGTCGCCGCGGCTCTTGGCGCGCTCGCGCACCATGTCGGCAAGATTGGTTAGTTTCTGCGCGTCGGACATGTTCCCCCGTGACGTCTTGTTTTGGTTGCACGGAGTGTGGCGGCATCGCGCGGGAAAAACAATACGGAGGAATTGGCCGCGCTGTTTCAACATCGTCGTCCCGGCGAAGGCCGGGACCCATAACCACGAATCTGTATGTGGCGCGACGCTGGAGCCACAGCGAGCTCGACAACGCGCAGCGGTGGTTATGGGCCCTGCTTTCGCAGGGACGACAGTAGTGATTGAGGAGCAAGCGCCGGGCCTCAGCCCCGCGCCGCGCGATCCTTCTCGTTCTGCGCCTTGATCGACTCGCGCGCCTTGGTCCAGTCGTCGTCGCTCCAGTCGCGGAGCTGATAGAAATTACCGCCCATCGCGAGCGCCTGCGCGCCGTCCATGGCGATGGTCTCGCCGTTGATCCAGTCGCAGCCGCCGGAGATCAGGAACACCGCGAGGTTCTGCAATTCCTCCATGGTGCCGACGCGGCCCATCGGGTTCATCGCCTTGGTGCGCGCACCGGCCTCGTCGCCGGGCTTGATGCGCTTGCTCATGCCCTCGGTCGGGATCTCGCCGGGCGCGATGGTGTTGAGGCGGATGCCGTGACGGCCCCATTCGATCGCAAGCGACATGGTCATGGCGTGGATCGCCGACTTGCTCATGGCCGACGGCACCACATAGGGCGAGCCGTTGCGCACCCAGGTCACGGTGATCGACACCACGTTGCCGCGATGGCCGCCGGCGATCCAGCGCCGGCCCACCGCGTGCGTCACGTAGAAGGTGCCGTGCATCACGATATTGGCGACCGCATCGAAGCCGCGCGGCGACAATTCTTCCGAGCGCGAGATGAAATTGCCGGCGGCGTTGTTGATGAGATCGGTGAGGGGGCCGCTGGTGGTCCAGATCGCCTCGATCATCTCGTCGACCGCCATGGCGTTGCGGATATCGACGCCGTGGCTGACCACGCGCCCGCCATGCTCGGCCATCAGCTCGGTGGCGGTTTCGTCGCACACGCTCTTGCGGCGGCCGCAGATATGCACCTCGGCCCCGAGCTGCAGGAACCGCGAGGCCATGGCCTTGCCGAGGCCGGTGCCACCACCGGTTACCAGTATGCGCCGCCCGGCAAGAAGCTGATCAGAGAACATCGTTTCCTCCACGGGGGTTGTCAGTTAATTGGTCGATTGACTAAAAGCGGACAACGGCCTTTCTGTAAAGCGCCAACAAGGAACAGCGGAGGAGATTTCAATGGAAGATCGCGTTTCGATATCGATTTCGGACGGTATCGCCGATGTCCGCCTGGTGCGGGCGGACAAGATGAACGCGCTCGACGCCGCGATGTTCGAGGCATTGGTGGCCGCAACCGACCGGCTTTCCAGGGAAAAAGCCGTTCGGGTGGTGGTGCTGTCCGGCGAGGGCCGGGCGTTCTGCGCCGGGCTCGACATGGGCCGTTTCGCCGCCATGAAGGATGGCGGTAACGGAGTGCCGGGCGGCGAGAAGCGCGATCTCACCGTCCGCACCCACGGCAAGGCCAATTTCCCGCAGCAGGCGGTCTGGGGCTGGCGCCAGCTTCCGGTGCCCGTGATCGCAGCGGTTCACGGTGTCGCGTTCGGCGGCGGCTTCCAGCTCGCGCTCGGCGCCGACATGCGCTTCCTCTCGCAGGATGCACGGATGTCGATCATGGAAATCAAATGGGGTCTTGTGCCCGACATGGCGGGCACGCCGATTCTGGCGAGCCTCGTGCGCGACGACATCCTGCGCGAGCTCACCTATACCGGCCGCATCTTCTCGGCGCAGGAGGCCCAAAGTTACGGCCTTGCCACCCGCGTCTGCGACGATCCGCGCGCCGCGGCGCTCGAGGTCGCGCGCGAAATCGCCGGCAAGAGCCCGGATGCGATCCGTGCCGCCAAGCGCATGCTCAACAATCTGTCGGTCGACCCGGCGGCCGCGCTGCTCGCGGAATCGGTCGAGCAGCAGAAATTGCTCGGCAGCCCGAACCAGACCGAATCCGTGCGCGCCAATCTGGAGAAGCGCGCGCCAAGGTTTGTGGATGCGGGGTAACGACCGCAGTCATTCCGCAGCGGTGCGCAGCATCGAACCATGGTGCGCAATTGCGCACCGGAGAATCTCGAGATTCCGCGTTCGCGCTCTGCGCGCCCCGGAATGACATTTAACCCGACGAAAGATCGGACAACGACAATGGAAACGTCCCAGCCCTTCCTCGGCATCGTCAGCGGCGGTCGCCGGCGCGATCACGCTGCAGTGGCCGAGCGCGCCGACCGTATTGCCAGCGGCCTCAATGAGCTCGGCGTCAAGCCGGGCGACAGCGTCTGCATGCTGATGCGCAACGACATCGCCTTCATCGAGGCTGCCTATGCCGCGATGCGGCTCGGCGCCTATGGCGTGCCGATCAACTGGCACTTCAAGCCGGAGGAGATCAACTACGTGCTGACGGATTCCGGCACGCGCGTCCTGATCGGTCATGCCGACATGCTGCATCCGCTGCGCGGCGCGATCCCGCCCGGCGTCATCGTGCTCAGCGTGCCGACGCCACCGGAAATCCTCGCCAACTACAAGATCAATCCCGATCATCTGGCGACACCGGATTTCGCGATCGATTTCGAAGCCTGGCTGGCGCAGTTCCCGCGCTATGACGGCCCGGTGGTGCCGCAGCCGCAGAACATGATCTACACCTCGGGCACCACAGGCCATCCCAAGGGCGTGCGCCGCTTCGCGCCGACGCCGGAGCAGACCGCCAATGCGGAAGCAATGCGCGCGATGATCTACGGCCTGAAGCCCGGTGCACGCGCGATCCTGCCCGGACCGCTCTACCATTCCGCGCCGAATTCCTTCGGCTTGCGCTCGGGCAAGCTCGGCGGCGCGCTGGTGCTGATGCCGCGCTTCGACGCGGAGGAGTTTCTGCAGTTGATCGCGCGCGAGCGGATCGACACCATCTTCATGGTGCCCACGATGTTCATCCGCCTGATGAAGCTGCCCGAGGAGGTGCGCCGCAAGTACGACATGTCATCGCTGCGTCACATCATCCATGCCGCCGCGCCCTGTCCGCCCGACGTCAAGCGCGCCATGATCGAATGGTGGGGGCCGGTGATCTATGAATTCTATGGCTCGACCGAGTCAGGCGCGGTGACCTTCGCCAATTCCGAGGACGCGCTGAAGAAGCCCGGCACGGTCGGAAAGATCTCGCCCGGTGCCGAGCTGTGCTTCATCGGCGACGACGGCAAGGAGGTGCCGCAGGGCCAGATCGGCGAGATCTATTCGCGGATCAAGGGCAATCCCGATTTCACCTATCACAACAAGGCCGAGAAGCGCGCCGAGATCGACCGGCAGGGATTCATCACCTCGGGCGACGTCGGCTATATCGATGCCGACGGCTACGTCTTCATCTGCGATCGCAAGCGCGACATGGTGATCTCGGGCGGCGTCAACATCTATCCGGCCGAGATCGAGGCGGTGCTGCATGCCGTCACCGGCGTGCACGACTGTGCGGTGTTCGGCATTCCCGATGCCGAGTTCGGCGAGGCGCTGATGGCGGTGGTCGAGCCGCAGCCCGGCGTCGCGCTCGACATCGCCTCCGTCCGCGCCCAGCTGAAGACCGCGCTCGCCGATTACAAGGTGCCCAAGCACATCGAGATCCAGACCAGCCTGCCGCGCGAGGATTCCGGAAAAATCTTCAAGCGCCGGCTGCGCGATCCCTATTGGGAGCGAGCGGGGCGGAGGATCTAGCGCCACAAAACTCGCCGTCGTCCCGGGCAAGCCAACGGGTCGGCGCGAAGCGCCGCCCGATGACAGGCTCCGCGCGACCCGGGACCCATAACCACCAATCTCCGTGTTGCGCGCTGCAGTAGCCCCAGCTTGCTTCGACCGCAGCCGCCGGTGGTTATGGGTCGGCTTTCGCCGGGACGGCGTTGGTGAGTGTGCACCGCCACCAAGTTCATCTTGCGCTGCGGCAAAAAAAGCGCACACTCGGGAGGAGCCGGGCAGGCTCCGGAGTAGCCGAGCCATGTCTCCCCAGGTAATGCCTCCCCAGACCATGCCGTCCGAGACCGAAATCCGCGCCAAGCGTGCCGCAGAGGCCAGCCTTCTGGAAGCGACTGCGCAGGAGGAGGATGCGCGGCTCCGGAACGACATCCGCCTTTTGGGGCGCGTCCTCGGCGACACCGTGCGCGACCAGGAAGGGGCCGATGTATTCGACCTAGTCGAGCGCATCCGCCAGACCTCGGTTCGCTTCCATCGCGACGAGGACAAGCTGGCGCGACGGGAACTGGAGAGCATCCTCGACGGCATGTCGATTGCCGAGACGCTGCAGATCGTCCGCGCCTTCAGCTATTTCTCCCATCTCGCCAACATCGCCGAGGACCAGAACAACATCCGCCAGATGCGCAGCCGCGGGCCGAGCGGGGCGCCGCGGCCGAGCACGCTGGAACAGACGCTGGTGCATGCCCGCCAGGCCGGCATCAGCCCGGCCGATTTGCGCAGCTTCTTCCGGAGCGCGCTCGTCAGCCCGGTATTAACCGCGCATCCGACCGAGGTCCGCCGCAAGAGCACGATGGATCGCGAGATGGAGATCGCGGATCTGCTCGACCGCCGCGAGCGGCTGCAGATGACGCCGGACGAAAGCGAGGCCAGCGACGAGCAGCTTCGCCGCGCCGTGGTGACGCTGTGGCAGACCAATCTGCTGCGCCGGACCAAATTGACCGTCCTCGACGAGGTCGCCAACGGCCTGTCGTTCTACGACTACACCTTCCTGCAGGAGGTGCCGCGGCTGCATTGCGCGCTGGAGGATCGCCTGAACAAGGAGGGTGGCGAGGCCGGCGAACTCGCTTCCTTCCTCAGGATGGGAAGCTGGATCGGCGGCGATCGCGACGGCAATCCCTTCGTCACCGCGGAGGTGATGCGCGGCACGCTGCGCCTGCAGTCGAGCCAGGCGCTCAACTTCTACCTCGAGGAGCTGCATGCGCTTGGCGCCGAATTGTCGCTGGCGGCGCATTTCGCCGACGTCTCGGACGAGCTGCGGAGCCTCGCCGGGCGTTCGCCCGACACCTCACCGCATCGCAGCGGCGAGCCGTATCGTCTGGCCGTATCGGGCATCTATGCGAGACTTGCGGCGACAGCCTCCCGGCTCGAGGTCGAGACCACGCGGCCGCCGGTCGGCAAGGCCGAGCCCTATGCGCGCGCCAGGGAATTCCAGGCCGATCTCGACGTGCTCAACCGCTCGCTGATTGCGAACAATTCCAGCGTGATCGCGCGCGGCCGGCTGCGGCTGTTGCGGCGGGCGGTGGATTGCTTCGGCTTCCATCTGGCGCGACTCGACATCCGCCAGAACTCGGCGGTGCACGAGCGCACCATCGCCGAACTGTTCGACACCGCCAATCCGGGGATGTCCTATCTGGCGCTCGGCGAGGACGCCCGCGTCAGCCTGCTGCTGGGCGAGCTGCGCAATGCACGGCCGATGGCCTCGCCCTTCGTGAAATATTCCGAGGAGACCCAGAGCGAGCTCGCCGTGTTCCGAGCCGCGGCCGAGGCGCATGCCAGGTTCGGGCCGGAGGTGATCTCCCAATGCATCATCTCGATGTGCCAGGGCATGTCCGACATGCTCGAGGTCGCGGTGCTGCTGAAGGAGGTCGGGCTCGTCAATCCGTCCGGCCGCAGCGCCGTCAACATCGTGCCGCTGTTCGAAACCATCGAGGATCTGCAGGCCTCCAGCGGCATCATGGACCGCATGCTGGTGCTGCACGATTATCGCAAGCTGGTCGACAGTCTCGGTAGCGTGCAGGAGGTGATGCTCGGCTATTCCGACAGCAACAAGGATGGCGGCTTCGTCACCTCGGGTTGGGAGCTCTACAAGGCAGAGATCGGCCTCGTCGAGGTGTTCGAGCGCCACGGCGTGCGGCTGCGCCTGTTCCACGGCCGCGGCGGTTCGGTCGGCCGCGGCGGCGGCCCGAGCTATGACGCGATCATCGCGCAGCCCGGCGGCGCGGTGAACGGCCAGATCCGCATCACGGAGCAGGGCGAGATCATCTCGTCGAAATATTCCAATGCCGAGGTCGGCCGCAGCAATCTGGAGATCCTCGCGGCTGCAACGCTGGAAACCAGCCTGCTGCAGCCTCGGCAGAGCGCGCCGCGCCCCGAATATCTCAAGGCGATGGAGGAGATTTCCGCGCTCGCCTTCAAGGCCTATCGCGGCCTCGTCTATGAGACCGAAGGCTTCGCCGATTATTTCTGGGGCTCGACCGTCATCAACGAGATCGCGACGCTGAACATCGGCAGCCGCCCGGCCTCGCGCAAGAAGACCCGCGAGATCGAGGACCTGCGCGCCATTCCGTGGGTGTTCTCCTGGGCGCAATGCCGGCTGATGCTGCCGGGATGGTATGGTTTCGGCAGCGCGGTCGAGAGCTGGATATCAGAGCATCCGGAGCAGGGCATGGCGTTCCTGCAGGAGCTCTATCGGGAATGGCCGTTCTTCCGCACGCTGCTCTCCAACATGGATATGGTGCTGGCGAAGAGCTCGATCGCGATCGCCTCGCGCTATGCCGAGCTGGTGCCTGACGTCGCGTTGCGCGAGAAGATTTTCGGCCAGATCCGCCGCGAATGGCACCTGTCGATCGAGACGCTGCTCGACATCATGGGGCATGACCGGCTCCTGCAGGGCAACCCGCTGCTGGAGCGCGGCATCCGCAACCGCTTCCCGTACATGGATCCGCTCAATCACGTGCAGGTCGAGCTGTTGAAGGAGTATCGCGCGCAGAACCCGGACGAGCAGGTGCTGCGCGGGATTCAGATCACGATCAACGGGATCTCGGCGGGGTTGCGGAATAGCGGCTAGCCACAGTGTCGTCCCGGCGAACGCCGGGACCCATAACCACGACCGGAGTGTCGTGAACGATGTGGGCCCCAGCTTTCTTCAACAACCAACTACAGTGGTAATGGGTCCCGGCCTTCGCCGGGACGACGGTTAGATCAACAGTTGTGCGCGCCCTTCGTCTCGACATAGACCGCGTAGAGCGACTGGCTTGCCGTCATGAACAGGCGGTTGCGCTTCTTGCCGCCGAAGGTGAGGTTGGCGCAGGTCTCCGGCAGCAGGATCTGGCCGATCCGCTGGCCGTCGGGCGCAAACACTTGCACGCCGTCGTAGCCCGGTCCGACCCAGCCGGCGCCGACCCAGATATTGCCGTCGACGTCGACACGCAGGCCGTCCGGGAAGCCTGACTTGCCGTCCAGCGTCATGTCGATCAGCGTGCGCGGGTTGGAGAGCTTGTCGCCGTTGAGGTCGTACTGCCAGACGATGTTCTTGGCATTCGGATAGTGCGTGATGCCGGTGTCGCAGACATAGACCTTCTTGTAGTCGTGGCTGAAGGCGATGCCGTTCGGCTTGAACGGCTCGTCGGCAACCTTGGTGATCTGACCGGTCGCAGCATCGATGCGATACACGGCTTCCTTCTGGTAGGGCTGCTTCGATCCCGTGTTGGCCAGTTGGCCCTCATAGATCGAGATCGCGCCATAGCCGGGATCGGTGAACCAGATCGACTTGTCGTTGGGATGCACGACCATGTCGTTCGGCCCGTTGAGCTGCCTGCCATTGGCCTGCTCCGCCAAGGGCGTGACGGTTCCGTCGTGCTCGTAGCGCACCAGCCGGGTGCGCTCGGCGGTGATCTGGCGACCCTCGAAATCGAAGGTCGAGCCGTTGGCCTCGTTCGACGGCTTGTGGAATTGCTCGGAGATGTGGCCGTCATCGTCGAGATAGCGCAACTGGCGGTTGGCCGGGATATCGCTCCAGACCAGATACTGGCCCTGCGCGTTCCAGGCCGGGCCCTCCGCCCACAGGCAGCCGGTGTAGAGCCGCTTGATCGCGGTGTTGCCGACCTTGGCCTTGAAGCGCTTGTCGTCGATCACGACGACGTCTGGATCGGGATAGCGCTGCGGCTCCGCGTTGGGGCCGAAGTCGCGCGCTGCGGCATCGGATGCGGCCATCGCGGTTGCAGCAAGCGCGGTTGCGCCGCGCAAGATTGTCCGACGGTCGAACGCCTTCGCACCGTCGCCCTCGTGTTTCTGAATGTTGCTTGGATTTGTCACGAAAGTCCTCCCAGGCTTTTTTGTTATCGGGAGGACGATCATACCCCCGCAATTCTGGCACAATGCGGGCACGCCATGATGAAACAACCAAAGAGTGTGTCGCCCCCGCCTAGCGCGCGATTGCGCGCGGAGTTCGCCGAGGCGACGATTTCATAAAACTGTCCAGATCGGATCGGAGGATCAGATCAAGTTCAGATCGGATCCCAGGTGAAGACGTCGGCCGAGCGGTCGAGCTTGGCGAACGATCCCTTCAGCGCCGGCATGCCGTGTTCGGCAATGGTCTCGGGCGTCCAGCCTTCGCCGCGATGAACCGAGCGCACCGGACGATGCTGGCCGAACAGGAAGATTTCGTTCATGCGCACGCCGAAGATCTGTCCGGTGACGTCCTTGGCCGCGTCCGAGAGCAGATAGGCGCAGACCGGCGCGATCTTCTCCGGGCCCATCTGCTTGATCTTCTCGACGCGCGCCTTCTCGGCGTCGGTCTCGGTCGGGATGGTGCCGATCATGCGGGTCCAGGCGAACGGCGACACGCAGTTCGAGCGCACGTTGAAGCGGCCCATGTCGAGCGCAATCGATTTCGACAGGCCGACGATGCCGAGCTTGGCGGCGGCGTAGTTGGCCTGGCCGTAATTGCCGATCAGGCCGGAGGTCGAGGTGAAGTGCACGAAGGAGCCCGACTCCTGCTCGCGATAGATCCGCGCCGCGGCGTGGCTGACATAGAACGAGCCCATCAGATGCACCTTGATGACGGCCTCGAACGCTTCCACGCTCATCTTGTGGAAGATCATGTCGCGCAGGATGCCGGCATTGTTGACGACGCCGTCGAGCCGGCCGAAATGATCGGTCGCGGTCTTCACGATCTTGCTGGCGGGAATGGCTTCCGCCACCGACTCGAAATTGGCGACCGCGGTGCCGCCGCGCTTCTTGATCTCCTCGACCACCTCCTCGGCGGGCGCGGCACTCGTGCCGGCGCCATCGGCGGCGCCGCCGGGATCGTTGACCACGACCTTGGCGCCCTCCGCCGCGCAGAGCAGCGCGATCTCGCGCCCGATGCCGCGGCCCGCGCCGGTGACGATGATGACCTTATCCTGCAGTGATTTTGCCATGTCGGTTCTCCTGGTTTGCTCTCCGTCATTCCGGGATGGTGCGAAGCACCAGACCCGGAATCTCGAGGTTCCGGGCTCGCGCTTCGCGCGCCCCGGAACGACGGAGTTGTTACTTCTCGTTCGTAAAGATGATCGTGCCACTTGCGGCGAACATGCCGCCGACGCCGTGGCAGACCGAGATCTTTGCGTTCGGCACCTGCGCCGGCGCGATACCGCGCATCTGCCGCACGCTCTCCTGCAGCGCGTACATGCCGTACATGCCGGAGTGCATGTAGCTGAGGCCGCCGCCATTGGTGTTGAGCGGCAGCTTGCCGCCGGGGCGGGTGTTGCCGTCGGCGATGAACTTGCCGGTCTCCTCATACGGCATGAAGCCGAGGTCGCCGAGGCCGTAGAGCGGCAGATGCGCGAATGCATCGTAGATCATCAGATGATCGACGTCCTTGTGGGTGATGCCGGCCTCCTTGAAGGCCAGCGGCCCTGCCACTTTGAAGGCGCGCGATGAGTCGAACGTCTTCATTTGGCTGACCATCGGCGTTTCCACGCTCTCGCCGGTGCCGAGGATGTAGACCGGCTTGTTCGGGAAATCCTTGGCGCGGTCGGCCGAGGTGAGGATCAGCGCGCCGCCGCCGTCGGTGACGAGGCAGCATTGCAGCAGCCGGAACGGATAGGCGATCATCCGCGAGTTCAGTACGTCGGCGACGGTGATCGGGTCCTTCATGGTCGCGCGCGGGTTCTTCCCCGCCCATTCGCGCTGCACCACCGCGACCATCGCGAGCTGCTCATGCGTGATGCCGTGGGTCTTCATGAACCGCAGCACGGGAATCGGAAACATGCTCGGCGGCCCGTAGACGCCGAACGGCGCCTCGAACTGGCCGTTGAGGCTGTCGGCCGGCGTGAAGCGCGGCTGCTTGCCGATCATCGACTTGCCGCTTTCGGCATGCGTGATCAGAACGGTCTTGCACAGGCCGGCCTCGATCGCCGCAGCGGCGTGGCGAACATGCAGCATGAAGGAGCAGCCGCCGACCGAGGTGCCGTCGACCCAGGTCGGCGTGATGCCGAGATAGTGCGCCATCTGCTGCGGGGTCTCGACCGCAGTAGCGAAGCCGTCGATGTCGCACAGCTTCAGGCCGGCGTCCGCGATCGCATTCAGCGCCGCGTCCGCGTGCAGCTGGATCTGCGAAATGTTCGGGATGACGCCGAGTTCGGTGGTTTCGGCCGCACCGACGACGGCAACCTGGTTCCTGCGCATCACATTACCCCTTTGCCGGACGGAACAAGGGAAGGGTGATCTTGTCGTCGAGCGCCTCGAAGGCGACCTCGAGCCGCATGTCGAGCTCGAGCGCTTCCGGCGTCTGCGGACAATCGATGATGTTGCTCATCATGCGCGGGCCCTCGTCGAGCTCGACGACCGCGATCGCATAAGGCGGCGTGAAGCCGGGCGCTGCGGGACGGTGGTTGATGACGTAGCTGTAGAGCTTGCCCTTGCCGCTGGCCTTGAAGATCGAGACCTTGCGCGAGGCGCAGGAGGGGCAGAACGGCCGCGGCGGAAAGTAGACATTGGCGCAGGCATCGCAGCGCTGCAGGCGCAGCTCGCCAGCCTTGGTGCCATCCCAGAAATGCTGGGTCTCCGGTGTCGGCTTTGGTTTCGCGCGCGCGGGCTCGGCCATGTCTGATGTCTCCTCCCGAAATCGTTACAGTCTTGATGCGACATTGAACCAAGGCCCGTCAACGGTCCATCCATGCTCCGCGCAGCGGCCTGTGTCCCGCGCATGCCGCATATTCCGCCCCTCGCACAATTGCTAAGGCCGCGCTGCTTGTGTCGCTCCGATCCGGCGCGTAGAAGGGCCGCGTCCAAGATACGTCCAAGACACGTTCAAGATAGCCGGGAGGAACATATGATGCTGAGGATCATCGGCGCGGCACTCGCTGCCAGCCTCGCATTCGCCACGCAGGCGATGGCCGCCGACGCACCGTTGGAGATCAAGATCGGCACGCTCTACGCATCCTCGGGGCGCTACGCCTCGATCTCGATGCCGGTCTACAGCTCGCTGAAATTGTGGGTCGAGCAGAAGAACGCCGAGGGCGGCGTCTTCGTGAAGGCGTTCGACAAGAAGATCCCGATCAAGCTCGTCTCCTATGACGACCAGAGCAACACCGCGACCGCCTCGACGCTTTATAATCAGCTCGTCACCCAGGATAAGGTCGATCTCCTGGTCGCCGATTCCGGATCGGTGCTGACGGCGCCCGCGGTTGCGATCGCGCGCGATCACAAGATGTTCCTGTTCGACCAGACCGGCACCGGCGCGAGCTTCTTCTCGAAGGACAATCCCTACATCGCGCTGATGGCCGATCCGGTGTCGACGGTGTGGCCGAAGCCGGTCGCCGACTTCATCAGCCATGACGGTCCTGGCCTCGGCATCAAGAAGGTCGCGATCCTCTATTCGACCAACGAGTTCACCGGCACCCAGGCCAACGCGTTCCGCAAGTTCGTCAAGGAGTCCGGCGCGCCGATCGAGATCGTCTATGACCAGGGCGTTCCGACCGAGACCACCAACTACAACGTCATCATCAACAACATCAGCAACGCCAATCCCGACGCGGTGATCCATTTCGGCTATGCGCCGAACGACATCGCCTTCCTGCGCAACGTCCAGGACGTCGGCACCAAGTTCAAGATGCTGTTCGCGATCTATGCCGGCCTCGAGACCGAGTTGCTCGAGAAGAACGTCGGCGCCAAGGGTCTCGAGCACATCTGGACCTATGTGCCGCCGTCCGAATTGGACTATCCCGTCAATTTCGGGATGAACATGAAGGATTTCCGCGCCGCCTGGACCAAAAAGTACAACGACGGCAAGATGGAGTTCGGCTTCAACGCGGTGGCCGGCTACACCACGGCGCTGGTGATCGAGAAGACGCTGTCGGTAGCGACCAGCCTCGACCAGATGGAGCTGCGCCGCGCGGTGTTCTCGCTCAGCGGCCAGCTCAAGACGCTGGACGGCACCTTCGCGCTGGATGAGACCGGCGGCCAGATCGGCGAACTCACGCCGCTCGGCCAGCTCACGGTCGACGAGCACGATCACATCAAGTTCGTCTCGATCTATCCGCACGAGACCGCCACCGGCAAGCCGATCTACCCGGCGCCGTGATGCAGGTGGGTGCGGCAGGCGTAACCGTCGGCGGCGAGCGGTAGCATGACCTATGCGCTCGTTGCCGGCGTGCTGTTCGGGCTGTATTTCAGCCTGGTCGGCATCGGTCTCAATCTCGTGTTCGGCGTCATGCGCATCGTCAACCTTGCGCATGGCGACATCCTGATGCTGGGCGCCTTCATCGCGCTCGGCGTGGTCGGCATCGCCGGCATCGACCCGCTGTTCGCGGTGCCCCTGGCCTTCGTAGTGTTCGTGCTGGTGGGCGTGCTGCTATACTGGGTGCTGGTGCCGCGGCTGCAGGGCTCGGCCAATCCGGAAATGCTGTCGATCATCCTGTTCTTCGGCCTGTCGCAGGTGATCGAGGCCGTCACCACGATCTTCGCCGGCACCAGCGAGCGCTCGATCCAGAGCCGGCTGCTCGGCACCGTGTTCACGACCATCAAGGTGAAATGGTTCGGCGGCAAGGCGGGCGGCGCAGGGCCGATCCAGATCTTCGGCCAGGGCTTTCCCGCGCCGTGGGTGATCGCGGCCATCACCAGTCTGATCGCGATCGCGCTGGTCTACCTCTATCTCTACCACACAAGGCTCGGTACCCTGACCCGCGCGGTGATGTCACGGCGCGACGAGGCCTTGGCGACCGGCATCGACGTCGATCGCGTCTCGGCGGCGGCGTTCGGCATCGGGCTCGGCATCGCGGCGGTCGCCGGCGTGTTCGCGCCCTTCATGTTCGGCTCGGTGACGCCGGCGTTCGGCGCCGACGCGACCGTGACGTCGTTTGCGATCGTCGTGCTGGGTTCGCTCGGCAATCCGCTCGGCACCGCGCTCGGCGGTGTCGTCTACGGTCTCTGCTACATGCTGGTGCAGACCTATCTCAGTTCCTGGGCCGACTTGCTGCCCTATGTGTTGTTGATCGTGATCCTGTTGTTGCGTCCGAGCGGTCTGCTCGGAAGGCGGGTGCGCGTTGCATAACGCCTCGAAACACCTGCTGTTCATCCTGGCGCCGCTGGTGGTGGTGTTCGCACTGCTGCCCGGCGTGTATCAAAACCATCTGCTGCTGTTCAACTTCGTGATCTTCCTGATCCTCGCGCAAGGCGTGAACATCATCTATGGCTTCACCGGCTATCTGCCGTTCGGCTATGTCGGCTTCTTCGGCGCCGGCGCCTATGGCTTCGCCATCATGGTGATGCATCTGCATACACCGGCGCCGCTGGCGGTGCTGGTCGGCGGCGTCGTGGCGGTGGCGCTCGGCCTGTTGCTGACACCGCTGCTGCGGCTGTCGGGTGCGTATTTCGCGATCGCCAATCTCGCGGCCTCGCTCGCGGTGCTGCACTTCGTCGCCAACCCGGCGCTGGAGGGGATCACCAAGGGTCCCTACGGCGTGTCGCTCACCGGCACGTTCAACCCGACCCATGCGTACTATGCCGCGGTCGTCGTGATGGCGCTGACGGTCGGTGCGGTGGTCTATCTGAAGAACTCGCCGTTCGGGCTGGCGCTGCAGGCCGTGCGCGAGGATGCGGTGTCGGCCTCGATGGCCGGCGTCAATATCGTGAAGATGCGGGTGATTGCCTGGCTCGCCTCGGCGCTGGTCGCCGGCCTCGCCGGCGGCATCTATGCCTGGTACGTCTCGGTGTTCTATCCGGACAACGTGTTCTCCGGCGAGTTCAGCATCTTCGCGATCGTGTTCGCGCTGTTCGGCGGCGTTGCCACCATCACCGGACCGATCGTCGGCGTGCTGATTCTCTACGGCATCTACAATCTGATCGGCTTCACCACGCCGCAATATTTCCAGCTGATCTATGGTCTCCTGATCATGGGCCTGGTGCTGTTCCTGCCCTCTGGACTGGTGTCGCTGGCAACCCGCAGGGGGTGGCATGTCCCCTGAGAAAAACCCGATCCTCAAGGTCTCGAAGCTGGTCAAGCGCTTCGGCGGTTTCCACGCGCTCGACGGCCTCAGCTTTCACGTCGTGCCGGGCGAGATCCTCGGTTTGGTCGGCCCGAACGGCTCCGGCAAGACCACGGCGATCAATGTGATCTCCGGTCTCTATGCGCCAGATGGCGGCGAGATCGTGTTCGACGGCGCGTCCGCCGGCGGCGTCGCCTCGCACAAGCTCGTTCACCGCGGCATCAACCGCACCTTCCAGGTGCCGAAGCCGTTCCTGTCGCTCACGGTACGCGAGAACATCCAGGTGGCGCTGGCCTATGGCGGCGCGACCGGTGCGCCGTCGATTGCCGAACTGCTTGAGGATTTCAGGCTGAAGGAGGTCGCCGACCGTCCGGCCGCCGATCTCAACAGCGCGCAGCAGAAGATGCTCGATCTGACCCGTGCGCTCGCCACGCGGCCGCGGCTGCTGCTGCTCGACGAACTCGCGGCCGGCCTCAACCCGGCGGAGCTCGACTGGATCGCCGGCCGCATCAAGGCCTTGGCCGCGACCGGCATGGCGATCATCGTGGTCGAGCATCTGATGGGCTTCATCGAACAGATCACCGACCGCGTCATCGTGCTCAATGCGGGCAAGGAGATCTTCGAGGGCACGCTGGCGACCGCGGTACGCGAGCCGCAGGTGATCGAGGTATTTTTGGGAGGCGAGCATGCCCACTGATGCGGTGTCGCTTCTGGACACGAGGGGCGTCGATGCCGGCTACGGCACCATGCAGGTGCTGTGGGGCGTCGATCTCGACGTCCGCCCCGGCGAGACCGTGCTGCTGCTCGGCGCCAACGGCGCGGGCAAGACCACGTTCCTGAAGTCGCTGGTCGGCCTGATCGAGGCCCGCAGCGGCCACATCAAGCTCGGCAGCGAGGACATCACCAGGATGCGCTCGTCGGACCGCATGAAGCGCGGCATGACCTACATGTCGGAGCTTGCGGTGTTTCCCGACCTGTCGATCGAGGAAAATATCCGCGTCGGCGCGCAGGCGCTGGGCCATGCCAATCCGGGGGCGCGGGTCGACGAACTGTACGGCCTGTTCCCGGTGCTGCGCGACAAGCGCCGCGATCCCGCGTCCAGCCTGTCCGGCGGTCAGCGAAAGATGCTCGGCATCGCCAAGGCGCTGTCGGCCGAGCCGAAGCTGCTGGTGATGGACGAGCCCTCGGCCGGGCTGTCGCCGCTGTTCGTCAAGGAGGTGCTGCGCGCCTTGTCGAGCCTGCAGGGCCGCGGACTGGCACTCTTGATCGCGGAGCAAAATATCGGTTTTCTCGAGATTGCCACCCGCGTATTCGTGCTGGAAGGCGGGCGGATCCGCTTCTCCGGCACGGTTGCCGAGATGAGCGGCAATGAAGAGCTGCACCGCGCCTATTTCGGGCTGAAGTGATGCGAGGTGAGGCGCCGGCGGGCTGGAAATCGGCCTCGGTTCGCGCGACAATCAACTGCAAGCCATGAAGTGCAAGCCGTGAAGTGAAAGCCATGCCCAAGAATCCGACACTCGCCTCCCTGGCCGCCGATCTCGCCGGCGGCGCGACCTCTGCCCGCAAGCTCGTCGAGCAGTGCATCGCCAAAATCGCTGATCCCTCAGGCGAGGGCCAACGCACCTTCATCCATGTCGACCGCGACGCCGCGCTGGAGGCCGCCGACGCCATGGACCGGCTGCGCAAGGCCAATGCCGCGCCGTCGCCATTTGCCGGCATTCCGGTTTCGATCAAGGACCTGTTCGACATCAAGGGGCAGGTGACGCGGGCGGGCTCGCGCGCGCTGGAGGATTCCGCGCCGGCGGATGCCGATGCACCTGTCGTGGCGCGGCTCAAGCGCGCCGGCTTCATCGTGATCGGCCGCACCAACATGACCGAGTTCGCCTATTCCGGCATCGGCATCAATCCGCATTACGGCACGCCGAAGAGCGCCTGGAACCGCAGCGCCGGCCACGTGCCGGGCGGCTCGTCCTCGGGGGCGGCGGTCTCGATCGCGGACGGCATGGCGTTCGGCGCGCTCGGTACCGATACCGGCGGCTCCTGCCGGATTCCCGCCGCCTTCAACGGCATCGTCGGCTACAAGCCGACGCAACGCCGGATTCCGCTCGATGGCGGCGTGCCGCTGTCGTTCACGCTCGACAGCTACGGCCCGCTGGCCAATTCGGTGGCCTGCTGCGCCGCGCTCGACGCGGTGCTGGCGGATCAACCGGTGACGCCGATCACGTCGCGCCCGGTGAAGGGCATGCGGCTCGCGGTGCCGACCACGGTCGCGCTCGACGACCTCGACGATGCCGTCGCAAAAACCTTCGAGCGCGCGCTTGCTTCGTTGTCGCGCGCAGGCGCCTTGATCGAGCGGATCGAGGTGCCCGAATTGCTCGATGTCGGCGTCATGAACGTCAAGGGCGGCTTTGCCGCCGCCGAAAGCTATGCCTGGCATCGCTTCCTGCTGGCCAGCAAGGGCGACATCTACGATCCGCGCGTCGCCGTGCGCATCCAGCGCGGCGAGGGCTTTCCGGCCGCCGACTATATCGATCTGCTCAACGCGCGCCGCTCCTTCATCGCCCGTACCGAGAAGCGGATCGCGCCCTATGATGCGATGGTGCTGCCGACCACGGCGAACCTGCCGCCTACGATCGCCAGCCTCGCCGACGACAAGGCGTTCGCCACCGAGAATTTGCGCGCGCTGCGCAATTGCACGCTGATCAATGTGCTCGACGGCTGCGCGATCTCGCTGCCCGCGCATCACGAGGGCGAGGCGCCGGTCGGCCTGATGCTCGCCGCCGCGGGTGGTTCGGATCGGCGCATTTTCGAGCTCGCTGCCGGAATGGAGACCGTGATCCGTGTTTGATCTCACCTTCAATGTCGACGACAAAGGCGTCGCCACTCCGCTCACACTGGAAATCAGGCAGGCCGTGATCGCCGGCTGGACCGGCCGCGATCCGGTGGCGCGCGACAAGCACATCGCCGAGCTCGAGGCACTCGGCATCGCACGGCCCGCGACCACGCCGATCTACTACCGCTGCTCGGCGCGCCGGCTCACCTTCGCCGATGCCATCGAAGTCTGCGGAGAGGACTCGAGCGGCGAGGTCGAGTTCGTGCTGATCGGCTGGCAGGGCCGCATTTTCGTCGGCTGCGGCTCCGACCACACCGACCGCAAGGTCGAGAGCTACAGCGTCACCGTGTCGAAGCAGATGTGCGACAAGCCGATGGCATCGGAGCTGTGGGAACTCGACGACGTGATCGGCCACTGGGACCAGCTGGTGCTGCGTTCCTGGGCCGTGATCGGCGGCCAGCGCGTGCTCTACCAGGAAGGCACGCTCGATCACATGCTGCCGGTGAAGGACCTGATCGCGCGCGGCTTCGACCAGGGCGCGCTGCCCGACGGCTGCGCCATGTTCGGCGGCACCTTCGCGGCCAAGGGCGGCATCCGCCCGGCCAGCCGGTTCGAGTTCGAGCTGGAAGACCCGGTGCTGAAGCGGAAGATCAGCCACGGCTACGACGTGGTGACGCTGCCGGTGAGGGGCTGATTGCTCGCCGCGTTGTTGTTGTGAGGGAGATGACCGACGCTTTCTCCACGTGCGTCGTCCCGGCGAAAGCCGGGACCCATAACCACAGAGTGTTGTGGTTGGCACGCTGTGGCCCCACCGATCTCAACAACTGACGACGGTGGCTATGGGTCCCGGCTTTCGCCGGGACGACACCGTAATTGTGGTGACGTTCTCTGCATCTTTCGATCGGAAATCGGGTGGCGCGGGCCGCAATCAGGGGCCAGATTCCGTCCCATGACAGCAACAGCCAAAACCATCACCCGTCCACCCACCGGCATCCCGGCCCGCGTCGACGGGCTCGACTGGGACCGGATCACGACCGATCTCGATGGGCAGGGATGCGCCGTCCTCAACAGCCTGCTGACGCCTGAGGAATGCGATGCCATCGCCGCGCTGTATCCCGACGACAGCCAGTTCCGCAGCCGGATCGTGATGGGCCGTCACGGCTTCGGCCGCGGCGAGTACAAGTATTTCTCCTATCCGCTGCCGGACCTGATCGCGGAGCTGCGGCCGGCGCTCTATACGCGGCTGACCGCGGCAGCCAATCGTTGGAACGAGACGATGGGGATCGATATCCGATATCCTGCGTCGCATGCGGCGTTCCTGAAGCGCTGCCATGACGCCGAACAGACGCGGCCGACGCCGCTGCTGCTGCAATATGGCGAGGGCGACTACAACTGCCTGCACCAGGATCTCTATGGCGAGCATGTGTTCCCGATCCAGGTCGCGATCCTGCTGTCGCAGCCCGGGCGCGATTTTACGGGTGGCGAATTCGTGCTGACCGAGCAGCGGCCGCGGATGCAGTCGCGGCCCGAGGTGGTGCCGCTCACCAAGGGCGATGCGGTGGCCTTTGCCGTGCATCATCGCCCGGTGCAGGGGACGCGCGGACCGTATCGTGTCAATCTGCGCCACGGCGTCAGCAGGATTCGCTCCGGCCATCGCCACACCGTTGGTGTGATCTTCCACGACGCGAAGTGAGTGCGAGAGAGGCGTGGCCACCGATCTGTTCGAGACCATTGGCGATGCCCGGCCATCGCGCGAGACGATCGCGGATGGCGCGGTGCTGTTGCGCGGCTTTGTCCGGCCGTTCGAGGCCGAGCTGATCCCGGCCTTGCGTGCCATCGTCAAGCAGGCGCCGTTCCGGCATCTGATCACGCCGGGCGGCCACCGCATGTCGGTCGCGATGACCAATTGCGGCAGCGTCGGCTGGGTCTCCGATCCCAGCGGCTATCGCTATGATCCGATCGATCCCGTCTCGGGACAACCCTGGCCTGAAATGCCGGAGGTGTTGCGCAGGCTTGCCGCCGACGCCGCTGATGAAGCCGGCTTCAACGGCTTCGCGCCTGAGGCCTGCCTGATCAATCGCTACGTCCCCGGCGCAAAACTGTCGCTGCATCAGGACAAGGACGAGCTCGACTACCGCGCACCGATTGTGTCGATCTCGCTCGGGCTGCCGGCGATCTTCCTGTTCGGCGGCCTGCAGCGCAGCGACACGCCGCGCCGCTATCGACTCGAACATGGCGACGTTGCGGTGTGGGGCGGCTCGTCACGGCTATTTTATCACGGCGTGGCACCGCTCGCAGATGGCGAGCACAGCGTGCTCGGCCGCCAGCGCATCAATTTGACCTTCCGCAAGGTGCGCTGAACCGCCGGGTGGTCTAGACTTGGCGGATGACCACCAAGGCCGACCGCGCCGTCAACCGTACCGGCGTCTATCTCGCCGTGCTGCAGCTCGTCTTCACGCTGGGCTGGACCACTTATCTGATCTATCTGCCGAAGCTGTGCGCCGATGTCGGCATCGCGCCGTCGACCGTGATCCTGATCCTGATGATGGATCAAGGCATCTTCACCGTCACCGACACGGCGATGGGCATGGCCGCCGACAGGATATCGAGCCTGGTCGGCCGCCTTGGCTTGTTTGTCGGTATCCTTGCCGCGATCTCCTGCGCCGCCTTCGTCGCATTGCCTTACGTCGCCGGCACCGGGCCGGGCGCGAGGGTCTGGCTGATCGTGCTGATCGTGATCTGGGCCGTGACGTCGTCGGCCTTGCGGGCGCCGCCGCTGACGCTGCTCAGCAAGTATCGCGCGCAACCCTCGGTGCCGTTCCTCGCGGCGCTGGCGATGCTGGGTTATGGCATCGCGGGCGCGGTCTCGCCCTATCTTGGCGTCGTGCTGCGCAACCAGGATGCACGGCTGCCGTTCGTGCTGTCAGGCGCGGTGCTGCTACTGACCGCGCTCGCCTTCTCAGGCGTCGAGCGCCGCATCGCGGCAGAGGCGCAGCCGGCGCGGCTGGCGCCCCCGGCGAAGCGGCTCGGGGCGGTGCCGATGTTCCTGATCGGATCGATGGTGCTGCTGTCGCTCGGCTACCAGCTGCACTTCAACATCAACAGCGCGCCGTTCTATTTGCGCTTTGCCAAGGCGGACGAGCTGCAATGGCTGATGCCGGTATTCTGGATCGGCTTCAACATCGCGATGTTTCCGGCAAGCATCGTCGTCAAGCATCGCGGCGGCCTGATCGTGATGGGCGCGGCGGGACTGCTCGGTGCCTTTGCGATCATCGCCGCCGAGATCGCCGGCAGTCTCAACGTCCTGATCGTGGCGCAATTCATGGCGGGGGCCGCTTGGGGCTGCATGCTGATGAGCGCGGTGTCCGCGGCGCTCGCGATCGGGGAGACCGGCGCGGAAGGCAAGGTCACCGGCCTCGTGTTCTCGGCGCTGGCGCTTGCGACCTTTGCGCGGATGGCGGCGGTCGCGGGCGGCCTGCAGAAGATGCCGGACTATGCGCCGCTGGTGCATTGGGCGCCGGTCGCCTGCTGGTCGGTCGCCGGCGCCGGCCTGCTCGTGATCGCCGCGTCACGGCTGCAACACGGGGTGAAGAGCGCTTAGCGTTGTCATTCCGGGGGCGAAACGAACCCGGAATCTCGAGATTCCGGGTTCGATGCTGCGCATCGCCCCGGAATGACGAGCGTTTGGCTTAGTTATTCCGCGCCGGATGGATGAACGCCCAGGGCGAGACTTCCGAATCCGTCGGCACTTCCACCGAGATCACGTAAGGCCCGCCGTCGGCCAGCGCCTTCTCCAGCACGGGGCGGAAGTGATCCGGCGAGGTGACCCGCGCGGCGCCGACACCGAAGGATTCTGCAAGCTTCACGAAATCCGGATTCACCAGGTCGGAGGCGACGACGCGGCCGTCGAAGCGCTCGCGCTGGTCGCGGCGGACATTGCCATAGGCGTTGTTGTTGAACACCAGCGTCACCACGGCGATCTTGAACTGCACGGCGGTGGCAAGTTCCTGCACGCCGAACATGAAGCCGCCGTCGCCGGTGATCGCGACCACCGGCTTGTCCGGATTGGCGACCTTGGCGCCAAGCGCGGTCGGGAAACCCGAGCCGAGCGTGCCCTGATAGCCCGAGGTGACGAAGGTCCGCGGCTCGTAGATCGGAAAGCCGTACCAGGAGGTGAAACCGACCTGCGACAGCTCGTCGGTGACAATGGCGCTCGCCGGCAGCACCTCGCGCAGGATCTTCAGATAGGCCATCTGCGGCTGGATGCGCTGGATCTCCTGCTCGGTCGCGGCCGTCGCCTCGCGGATCGCGGCGCGGCGGCCGGAGGTCCTGCGGTAGCCCACCTTGCGCACAGCGGCGGCGAGATCGGCGGTGCCGGCCTTGGCGTCCGCAATCACGCCGGCATCGGCCGGCCAGCGCCGCAGCTCGACCGGATCGATGTCGATGCGCACGCATTTCAGTCCGGCGGGCTGGTAGGGCCAGCGCGACATCGTCGGCAGCTCGAGGCGCGTGCCGATGCCGATCATCAGGTCGGTCTTCGGCCAGAGCTTGTAGGCCGAAGCCATGGTGAGCCCGAGTTCATGCGCGTTGGAGACGATGCCGCGGCCGCTGCGGAAGGCGACGACAGGCGCGTCGATCATCTCGGCCAATTCGAGGATCTCCTCGCGCGCCTCGATGGCGCCGCTGCCGACGAAGATCATCGGCGCCTTGCTGCCGGCGATCAGGTCGGCGGCGGCCTTGATGCGGTCCGCATCGGGCTGCGGCGCCGGCAACGGATCGAACGGCTTGACGGGCGCGACCTGGGTGCGCTGGGTGAACACGTCCCACGGCATCTCCAGCGAGGCCGGGCCGCGCCGGCCCGACAGCATCTCCTGGAACGCGCGCGACACCAGCGCGGGGGCGTTATCAGGGTATTCGATCCGGTCGGCCCATTTCACGAAGGTGCGCAGCGTCGCGAGCTGGTCCGGCATCTCGTGCAGATGGCCGCGGCCCTTGCCGAGGAACTGCGTCGGCACCTGACCGGTCAGGCACAGCACCGGCTCGTTGCAGCCGAATGCGGTGAGCAGCGCCGCCGAGGCGTTGAGCACGCCCGGGCCGGGCACCACGCTGAACACGCCGGGCTTGCCGCTGGAGCGCGCATAGCCGAACGCCATGTAGCCGCAGGCCTGCTCATGCCGGGCGCCGATCACCTTGAGCTGGGCCTGGTGGAAGGCATCGAACAGGCCATAGATCTGCGCGCCGGGCAGGCCGAACACGGTGTCGACGCCGTGGGCGACGAGGCCGTTGACGATCGCTTCGCCGCCGGATGTAGAGGTCATGGCACTGTCCACTTTGCTGGTGAGGTTAGGTGGCTTCGTCGACGACGCTGTTGCGCAGGATGCCGACGCCTTCGGCCTCGACCTCGACGACATCGCCGGGCTTCAGATAGCGCGGCGGATCGAACCGCGCACCTGCACCGGTCGGGGTGCCCGTGACGATGATGTCGCCGGGAACCAGCGTCGTGAAGGTCGAGATGTAGTTGATGAGGTAGCGGAAGCCGAAGATCAAGCGCGAGGTGCGGTCGTCCTGGCGGGTCTCGCCGTTCACCCGCGTGGTCAGGCGGATATCGGCGATCTGCGCTTCACCGGTGTAGGGCACGATCCACGGGCCGAGGCTGCCGGTGGAATCGAAGTTCTTGCCCTGGGTGACGTTGAACTTGGCGTGGCGCACCCAGTCGCGGATGGTGCCTTCATTGCAGAGCGTGATCGCGGCGATGTGATCGAGCGCGGCGCTCTCCGCAATGTGCCGGCCGGCCTTGCCGATCACCAGAACCAGCTCGCCCTCATAGTCGAGCTGCGGCGAGATGCGCGGCCGCACCACCGGCGTGTTGTGGCCGACGAAGGAGCGCGGCACCCGCAGGAACATGCTCGGGTATTTCGGCGCGTCCGAGCCGTCCTTGTATTCGGCATTGCGGTCCGGGTAGTTGACGCCGATGCAGATGATCTTTTCCGGCGCCGGGATCGGAGGCTGCCAGTCGACTGCGTCGAGCGCGTGGTCGGGCGCGCGCCTGGCGGCGTCCTCCACGAGCCTGCTCAGCGCGCCGGCGGCGATCGCCTCGCGCAGCGTCGGATAGTCCTTGGCGAAGCGCGACGAGAGGTCGACGATGCCGGTGTCGGTGACGACGCCATAGCTGGTGGCGCCGTTGAAGGAATAGGTGGCGAGGCGAGGAGAGGGCATTAGTAGTCCCATAATTGGTGTCGTCCTGCGAAAGCAGGGACGACGTGAGGAGGAAGGCGCGCACTAGTCCGCGACCAGCACGTCGGCGACGAAGCGCGGCTCGCGCACCGCTTGGCCGGCGAAGGTCGAGCCTTCCTCGAACCAGGAGCGCGGCGCCGGCGCGCCCCACAGCGTCTGGCGGCGCGGATCGCGCAGCGACCAGCGCAGCGGCTCATGGTCGTGATCACCGGTGAAATAATCGCTGGTGTAGAGCTCGATGCGGTGGCCGTCGGGATCGCGGATGTACAGGAAGAAGGCGTTGGAGATGCCGTGCCGGCCAGGACCGCGCTCGATGTTCTTGAGGTAGCCGGAGGAGGCCATCACGTCGCAGAGATGCACGATGTTCATCGCGGTCGGTACCCAATAGGCGATGTGGTGCAGGCGCGGGCCGCGGCCGTTGGTGATGGCGAAGTCGTGGACATTGCCCTTGCGGTGCATCCAGGCGGCTGCGATGCGGCCGTTGTCCCCGTCCTCCTCGGCATATTCGGTGAGGCGGAAGCCGAGCCGGGCGTAGAAATCGACTGTGTCCTGCACCTCGGCGGCGAACACGTTGAAATGGTCGAGCCGCTGCGGATGGCAGCCCTTGTAGAGATCGTAGCGCCGCAAGAGATGGGGGCGCTTCTCCATCGTAGCGTAAAGCTCGATCTGGAAGCCGAACGGATCGGTGAATTGCAGGGTGCGGCCCTGGAACGGCTGGTCGACGAAAGCGTAGGCGATGCCGTTCTCGGAGAAGAAGGCGGCGGCCTTGTCGAGGTCGCCGTCGTTGCCGACCTTGAAGCCAAGCCGGTTGCAGGCCGCCTTCGGCGCCTTGCGCAGCACCACCGAGTGATGCTGGTGCTCCTCGCTGGCGCGCAGATACACCGACTTGTCGTCGCGGTTCTCGATGTGAAGGCCGACCGTCTTCTCGTAGAAGGCGGCGCTCTTGTCGAGATTCGTGACGTCGAGCACGGCATGGCTGCAGCGGATGATGTTGAACGGCGGATCGAAAACGTGCGTTGGAACGGGCATCGGTGTTTCCCCTCAATTCTATCGTCATTCCGGGGCTCGCGAAGCGAGAACCCGGAATCTCGAGGTTCCGGGTTCGATGCTGCGCATCGCCCCGGAACGACGGCTGGCTAAATTCCCAGTTTCTGAATCTTGTGCGTCCCGCGCGCGAGCGAGACGTGCTTGGTTTCCATGTAGAAGTCGAACGAGTAGTCGCCGCCGTCGCGGCCGATGCCTGACGACTTCATGCCGCCGAACGGGGTCGGCAGATGGCGGACGTTCTCCGAATTGAGCCAGATCATGCCGGCTTCCAGCGCATCCGCCACGCGCAGCGCGCGGCCCATGTCGCCGGTCCAGACATAGCCGGTCAGGCCGTACTGCACGCCGTTGGCGATCTCGATGGCGTCAGCTTCGTCCTTGAACGGGATCACGGTCAGGAACGGGCCGAACACCTCCTCCTGCGCGACGCGCATTTTTGCGTTCGCGCCGGTCACCAGCGTCGGCTGCACATAGTGGCCGCCGCCAGGACCGTCATGCGGCTTGCCGCCGACCGCGATCGTGGCGCCGTCCTTCTTGGCGACGTCGAAATAGCTGCACACCTTGGCGAGATGCCGCTCATGGATCAGCGGCCCGATCTCGGTGGCGGGATCGAGGGGGTGGCCAACCTTGAGCGCCTTTACGCGTTGGGTCAGCTTCTCGATGAACTTGCCGGCGACGCTCTCCTGAACCAGCAGCCGGCTCGACGACGTGCAGCGCTCGCCATTGAGCGAGTAGATCATGAACACGACGGCATCGAGCGCGCGATCGAGATCGGCATCATCGAATACGATCACCGGGTTCTTGCCGCCGAGCTCGAAATGCACCCGCTTCAAGGTCGGCGCGCCCTGCGCCATGATCGCTGAGCCCGTCGCGCTCTCGCCGACGAAGCCGATCGCCTTGATGGCGGGGTGCTCGGTCAGCGCCTTGCCGGCCTCTTCGCCGAAACCATGCACGGTGTTGAGCACGCCGTCGGGGATGCCGGCCTGTTTTACGAGTTTGACCAGCAGATCGGCGGTGACGGGCGACCATTCCGCCGGCTTGTGCACCACGGTGCAGCCGGCCGCGAGCGCCGGCGCGATCTTCCAGGTCGAGAGCATGAACGGCGTATTCCACGGCGTGATCACGCCGACCGGGCCGATCGGCACGCGGGTCGAGATGTTCCAGTGCTCGTCCGAAGGCGTGTTGAGACCGTCGCGGGCCTCGCCGCATTTGTCGGCGAAGAAGCGGAAATTCTCCGCGGCGCGGATCGCGGCCTTGGCCATGAAGCGGTGCGCCTGGCCGGTGTCGATGCATTCGAGCACGGCGATGTCGTCGGCGCGCGCCTCGATCGCATCGGCGACGCGATGCAGCAGCTTGCGGCGCTGCGCCGCCGGCATGTCGCGCCAGGCCTTGAAGGCCTTGGACGCCGCGGTTGCGGCACGGTCGATATCCTCGGCATTGCCGCGTGCGACCGTCGCCAGCACCGTGCCGTCAATCGGCGATCTCGTCTCGAAGGTCTGGCCGGAGGCCGCCGGCACGATCTTGCCGTCGATCACATGGCCGATGCCTTCGGCTTTCAAGCTTGCAAGCAGCGGGCCGGCGCGATCGCGGTTGGCCTGGAACACGTCGGCTGGCGATTTCGCTGTCGCTTTATCCATTGACCGTCTCCACCTTCAGTGCGTCGTGGATGTTGTTGCGTTTCCAGCTGGTTTCCTTGTCGTTGATCTGCATGTCGAACGACAACGCGAATTTGCTGTTGGCGAAGACCGGATCGAGATGAGCCGATAGCGCCTTGAAGATGTACTCGCCGGCCTTCTTGCGGGTGGCGAGATCGCGGCCTTCGCCGAGCCGCAGCACCATGTCGAGGAAACCGTAATTCTTGCGGCCGTCGGCGATCGCGTAGTGCTCGCATCTGACGGCACGGACGCGGATGCCGCCGAGCGGGAAGATGCCGGTCTCGACCGCGGCCTTGCGGACCAGTTCGACCGTCGCGCCCATGTCGACCAGATCGTCGAGATTGGCAGAGTATTCAAGCGTGAAATGCGGCATGCAGCGCTCCTGCTGAAGGCGTCAGGCGAAGTAGCAGCTTACGGAACCATACGGTCCGTAGTCGGCCTGGATGGTGTCGCCCGTGCGGGTCTCGATCGGACGGATGAAGGAGCCCGCCAGCACGACCTGGCCGGCTTCCAACGCCAGCCCGTTCGGCGCGATCTTGTTGGCGAGCCACGCCACCGCGGTCGCCGGATGATTCAACACGCCGGCGGCCAGGCCGGTTTCCTCGAGCTGGCCATTTCGGAAGCACAGCGCGCCGATCCAGCGCAGGTCGGCGTCCAGCGGGCGGATCGGCCGGCCGCCGAGCACGATGCCGGCATTGGCGGCGTTGTCGGCGATGGTGTCGAAAATCTTGCGGGTCGCCTTGGTCTCGGGATCGACGCGCTCGACCCTGGTATCCAGGATCTCCAGCGCCGGTACCACGAAATCGGTCGCGTTCAGCACATCGAACAGTGTGCAGTTCGGCCCGGTCAGGCGATGCTTCATCACGAAGGCAAGCTCGGCCTCGACGCGGGTGGCGATGAAGCGGTCGGTCGGGACCAGGCCGCCATCGGCGAAGAACATGTCGTCGAGCAGGATTCCGGAATCGGGCTCGTCGATATTGAGCGCGCTCTGCATCGCCTTCGAGGTCAGGCCGATCTTGTGGCCCTTGACGACGCGGCCCTGCGTCACCTTCATCTCGACCCAGGCCTTCTGAATCGCGTAGGCGTCTTCGAGGGTGATGCGGGGGTATTCCAGCGAGAGCTGGCGGATTTGCTTGCGGGTCTTTTCCGCGCCGTCGAGCCGTTCGGCGGCAGCGCGGATATCGTCCTTGGAGAGGGCCATGCGTGCTACACAAAAGTGGATGTCGGGAGATGATTAACATGTTAAGTGAATTCCCGCAAACTGAATCAAGGCATGTTGCAACGCAAAATTTCGTTGCGCAGGATTAGGTAATGGCGCGCAAAAATTCGAACGACATTCGGCCGGGGCAGGGCGAGGACGTGGCGGCGCGACGGACACCGATGCGCGAGTTCTCGCGCTCGCTGCCGATGTCGCTGCTTCGCGCCCGCGAGGCGGTGATGCGGCAATTCCGTCCGTCGCTGCGCAATCACGGGCTGACCGAGCAGCAATGGCGGATCCTGCGCGCGCTCACCGCGGTCGACGAGATCGAGGTCACCGAACTCGCCCGCATGGCGTTTCTGCTCGGCCCGAGCCTGTCGCGAATCCTTCGCGATCTCGAGGGCCGCGCGTTGATCGAGCGCAAGGCAGCGGAGAACGACGCGCGGCGCGCAGTGGTTTCGATCTCCGCCAAGGGGTTGAAGCTGATCGAGGCGGTGGCGCCGACGTCGGAGACGATCTATGCCGAGATCACCCGGCGCTTCGGGGCGCGCAAGCTTGCCGAATTGCAGGAGATGCTGGGCGCGCTCGAAGCGAGCCTGGCCGGAATGGGCTCGTCCGATGACGCCGAGGTCGAGGCTGACGAGTAGCTTCGATCATGCGCGGCATTCGCGCTCAGGCCATGTAGGGCACGCGCGAAATCACGTTGATGGCGCGGAATTCGGCAATCCAGCCCGCGACCTTCGAGTGGGACCATTCGATATGGCGGCGCAAGATGGCTGCCGCCGCGTCGCCGTCACGCGTGCGCAAGGCTTCGATGATCACCAGATGCTCGTCCATGAAGGAATCGATCTGCGGCGCGGTCAGGGCGACCTGAATGTGCTTGCCGATCACGAAAGCGCAGTGGGTGCGCTTGAGGGCTTCGATCATCTCGCGATTGGCGCCGTAACCCAGGCAGCGGATATGGAGGTCGCCTTCGATCTCATCGAGTTCGCCGACGCCGACGCGGTCGCGGTGCTGGATCCCCTCGCGCAGCCGCTCCGCCATACGGTCGAGCAGGGCGGCAGGAATTGTCGCCGTCGCGGATTTGAGGAGCAGCGGCTCGAGCGTTGCGCGCACCTCGAAGATGTCGCGGAGGCGGTCCTCGTCCAACGGCACCACGTACCAGTGCGCCTTGGCGCCCTTCTCGAGGATGCCGATCGCCTGCGCGCGCAGCAGCAGGTTGCGCGCCACCGTGCGCCCCACCCGGAAATGCCGCGCCAATGCGAGCTCGCTGACGCGGAAGCGTCCGAACAGCGACCGGTAAATGATCTCACGTTCGAGCTTGTAGTAGAGCGTATCCCAAGCGTCGCTGCGCACGGCATCGACGGGGCCGTCGGTCAGCCCAAACATTTCCGGTGTGATCGGGACGCGCCGAGGGTCGACCTTGCGCTTGCCGGCGATGACGCCGCGACCGTCGAACCGCCGCACCAGGCCGATATGCTCGAGCTGTTCAAAAGCTTGCCGCACCGGAGAGCGGCTGGAGCCGAACAAGGTCGCGATCGCCGATTCGGAAAGGACCGTGCCAGGTGGCACGTGACCGGCGCGGATGTGCTTTGCCAATGCGCTCTTGATCAGCGCGTAGGCCGGCTGTTTTCGTCTGGTCTGCGATTTCGCTCGTGGAATCGACATGGAATGGCTGCCCGCTGGCCACACTATCACGTGATCGCGTCATGGTCGCTCGTAGCAGGCATTTACGCACCTCTGCCAGCGAACTTTTGACTATTGCGTGCAATGTGCAATCATGTTTAGCTGGGTCAAGCGCCAGATTGATGGTCGCCGTTGCACGGCTTGTGCGCTGCAGCGGTGCTCACGTTTGCTCGTCGCGCCGTTTGATGGCTGCGAACGGGCCAACAGATCGACGCGTCAGCTCGTCTCAACGCAGCCGACAGCAAGTTCGGCGCATCACAGGGAGGATGGAATGAAACTGACGAGACGTGAGTTTTCCGCTGGTTTGGCGGCAGGTCTCGCTGCACCCGCGCTGATGCGCAGCGCTTGGGCGCAGGGTGCGACGATCAAGATCGGCATGTGCGTGCCGGTGACCGGACCCGCGGCGGAGCAGGGGCTGTGGGCCCAGAACGGCGCCAAGCTGGCGCTGGCCGCGGTCAACAAGGCCGGCGGCGTGCTCGGCAAGCAGGTCGAACTCGTCATCGAGGACGATCAGACCACCAATCCGGGCATCGTGCTGGCATTCTCCAAGCTCGCCGCGCAATCCGACATCGTCGCCTTCCTCGGCTCGATCCGCTCGACCCAGGTGCAGGCGATGGCGCCCGACGTGATCAAGGTCGGCAAGCCGGTGATGATCGGCGGCACCAATCCCGACCTCACCCATTCCGGCAATCCCTGGCTGTTCCGCTTCCGTCCGAACGACAATTATTCCGGCCGCGTGATCGCCGACTTCGGCGTCAACACGCTCGGCAAGAAGAAATGGGCGATCGTGCATTCCACCGACGCCTTCGGCACCGCGGGCGGCAAGGCACTCTCGGAAGCGCTGACCAAGCTCGGCGCGCCGCCGGTGCTCGACCAGGGTTACGCCAACCAGAGCCAGGACTTCACGCCGGTCGTGCTGGCCGTGAAGCAGTCCGGCGCTGATGTGCTCGGCACCTACTTCACCTTCGAGAACGATCTGGGCATCTTTGCCCGCCAGCTGCGCCAGCTCGGCGTCAATATCCCCTGGGTCGGCTCGCCCTCGGTGGTGGCGGTCTCCTCGACCAAGCTCGCCGGCCCCGCGCTGTTCAACACCTACGGCGTCGCCGACTTCGCCGAGGATTCGAGCGATACCGCGAAGGCGTTCGGCAAGGCCTATCGCGATGCCTACAAGACCGCGCCCGACAACCAGAGCGCTTGGCCCTACGATGCGATCACCATCCTGTCGGCGGCAATCAACAAGGCCGGCTCGACCGATCCGAACAAGATCCGCGACGCCATCCTTGCGACGCAGAAGTTCGCCGGCGCCGAGGGTGAATACAATTTCGACAAGAACGGCGACGGTCTGCACGGCTACAATGTCGTGAAGAACGACAAGGGCAAGATCGTCTACGACAAGCATATCGACTTCAACGATTGATAGCGGTTCGGCCTCTCCGGGCCACCTCGGAGAGGCCGTTCGCCCGCGACACAATTCTCAGATCGAGCGCTCGTCATGGATCTCGTCCTCCAACTGCTCTTTACCGGCATCGGCATCGGCGCGGTCTACGCGCTGGTCGCGCTCGGTTTCGTGCTGATCTTCCGTGCCACCAACGTGGTGAACTTCGCGCAAGGCGAGTTCTCGATGGTCGCCGCCTATCTGATGGTGGTGTTCTCGGTCGATCTCGGCTGGCCTTACTGGCTGTCGTTCCTGATCGCGCTCGCCGGCATGGCGTTGTTCGGCGTCATCTTCAATCTCGGCGTCTATTATCCGCTGCGCAATCGCACCTATCTGCCCGTGATCATCGCCACCATCGGCGCCTCGATCCTGCTGTCGAACTCGGTGCTTGCGATCTACGGCCCGCAGCCGCAGGTGCTGCAGGGCTGGTTCGATACGCCCGGCATCCAGCTCGGCCCGGTCTATCTCGACAGCCAGTATCTTCTGATCATCGGCGTCACGATCCTTCTGGTGCTGTTCAATTTTTGGTTCTTCGAGAAGACGCTGCTCGGCAAGAAGTTGCAGGCGACCTCGCAGGATAAGGAAATGGCCTCGCTGCTCGGCATTTCCGTTTCCACCATGATCATGATCACCTTCATCTATTCGGCCGTGCTCGGCGGTCTCGCCGGCATCCTGGTGGCGCCGGTGCTGTTCGTCTCGATCCAGATGGGCTCGACGATTGCGCTGAAGGCGTTTGCCGCGACCATCATCGGTGGCTTCGGTGACGTCGCCGGCGCCATCGTCGGCGGCCTCGCGCTCGGTGTCATCGAGACGTTCGGTGCCGCCTATATTTCAGTGCCGTACAAAGACGGCTTTGCCTTCCTGGTGCTGATCGCTTTCCTGGTGTTCCGGCCGCAGGGCATCTTCGGCGAACGCGTCGCGGAGAAAGCATGAGCGCCACCGACAACATGATCCCCGCGCCGGCCGTGCGCTCGAAGCCGCTGATCATCCGTCATCTGCCGTATTTCATCGGCGCCGCGGTGCTGGTGGCGCTCGCCGCCGGCATGCGGTTCGACGGGTACATCCTCAACATCCTGCTGCAGGCCACGACCTTCTCGATCGCGGTGTTCGGGCTGTCGGTCGTGCTCGGCCTGTGCGGCCAGATCAACCTGGCGCAGGCCGCGTTCTTCGGCTTCGGCGCCTATGTGGTCGGGCTCGGCACCGCGGACCTGCACCTGAACTTCTGGCTCTGCCTGGTTGGCGCCTGCGCGATCACGCTGATCGCCGGCGCGTTCCTCGGCATGTCGACGCTGCGGCTCGGCGGGCACTACCTTGCGATGGTGACGATCTCGTTCCAGCAGATCGTGACGCTGGTGATGATCAATGCCATCGGCGTGACCCACGGGCCGGACGGCGTCGCCAACATTCGCCGGCCGGAGCTGTTCCAGTCCTCGCAGAGCTACCTGGCCTTCTGCGTCGCGATGCTCGCGATCGTCGGTTATCTGGTCTGGCATCTGCCTGATACCAAGCTCGGCCGCGCCATGCGCGCGGTGCGCGACAACGAGCTTGCGGCGGGCGTCAATGGCATCGACGTGTTCCGCACCAAGATCTACGCCTTCGGCCTGTGCGCGTTGCTCGGCGGTCTGGCCGGTGGCCTGTTCGCCGGCGGCTTCGCCTATGTCAGCCCGGACCAGTTCTCGTTCGCAGAATCGATCGTGTTCCTGACCATGTCGCTGCTCGGCGGCGTGGCCTCGCCGATTGGCTCGGTGATCGGTACGGGCCTCCTGATCCTGATCCCGGAATGGCTGCGCTTCCTCAAGAGCGTGCCGGGACTTTATCTGGCGATCTACGGCCTGTTCGTGATCCTGATCATCCGCTTCATGCCCGACGGTATCTGGGGTTTTGTGTCGGACGCATTCACGCGCTGGCGTGCGCACACCAAGGCGCCGCCGGCCGCGGCGGCCTTGCAGCTCAAGCCGGCGACGTCAGGCGGCGACATCGTGCTCGAAGTGACCGGGCTCTCGAAGCACTTTGGCGGCCTCAAGGCGGTCGACGGCGTCGATATCGCGGTGAAGCGCGGCAGCGTGCATGCGCTGATCGGGCCGAACGGCTCCGGCAAGACCACGACGCTGAACGTGCTGTCCGGGCTCTACAAGGCGACCGCGGGCAGGATCGTGCTCGACGGCACCGACATCACCAACATGGCGCCGCATCAGCGCACGGCGGCCGGCCTCGGACGCACCTTCCAGAACATCCGCCTGTTCCGTTCGATGACCGCGCTGGAGAATGTCGAGATCGGCGCCGAGCGGCCCGGCAACACCATGATCGGGAAGGGCGAGGACGCGCTGACGGAGCGCGCGATGGAGGCGCTGACCTTCGTCGGGCTCGGCAACCGCGCCAACGAATTGATCTCGAGCTTCTCCTACGGCCACCAGCGCCTGATCGAGATCGCGCGGGCGCTGGCGTCGAACCCGACGCTGCTGCTGCTCGACGAGCCGGCGGCCGGTCTCAACTCGACCGAGAAGCTGGAGCTGCATGAGCTGCTCAAGCGCATCGCAGCCCAGGGCCTCACCATCCTGATCATCGATCACGACATGACGCTGGTGTCGGAAGCGGCCCAGCACATCACCGTGCTGAACTTCGGACGCCGCATCGCGGACGGCGAGTCGATGGCGGTGCTGCGCCATCCCGACGTCGTCTCCGCCTATCTCGGGAGCGAATGATGCCGCTGCTCGAAATCCGTAATCTCGTGGTCCGCTACGGCGAGATCGAGGCGCTGCGCGGCGTCACCATCGCCGTGGAGCAGGGCCAGGTGGTCACGCTGCTCGGCGCCAACGGCGCCGGCAAGTCGACCACGCTGCGCGCGATCTCAGGCCTCGCCAAGCCCGCCTCCGGCGACATTATGTTCGACGGCCACTCGATCGCGGGCCTCGGGCCCGAAGCGATCGTCCGGCTCGGCATCTCGCACGTGCCGGAAGGCCGCCGCGTGTTTCCGGGCCTCACCGTGAAAGAGAACATCATGCTCGGCGCATCGAACCGGAAGGTGCCGGCGTCGCAGATCTCGCGCGAGGCCGACGCGATGTTCGATCTGTTCCCGGACATCCGCGCCTTTTCCAACGCGCTCGGCTGGACGCTGTCCGGCGGCCAGCTGCAGATGGTCGCGGTGGCGCGCGGCCTGATGGCCAAGCCGCGGCTGCTGCTGCTCGACGAACCGTCGCTCGGGCTGGCGCCTGTGATCGTGCAGGCGGTGTTCCGCATCATTTCGCAGATCAGGAAGGACACCACGGTCTTGCTCGTCGAGCAAAATGCGCGCATGGGACTTTCGGTCGCCGATCATGGCTTTGTCCTGGAAACGGGGCGGATCGTGCTGGGCGGCAAGCCCGACGAATTGTGGGGCAATGAGGCTATCGCCGCGGCCTATCTCGGCGGCCACGCCAAAACCCACGCCTGACAACGTCCCGTGCTTTACTGAGCGAGCTGGTTTTTCATGGTCACCATCAAGGTCGATAACCTCATCAACTTCGTGTCCGAGGTGTTTTCCCATTCGGAGTCCTCTCCGGAAGAGGCGAAGCGCATCGCGACCTATCTGACGACCGCGAATCTTACAGGTCATGACAGCCACGGCGTGATCCGCGTGCCGGTTTATGTCAGGTGGAAGAAGATGGGCTCGATCGTGCCGAACCAGACTCCCGAGGTGGTGGTCGACACGCCATCGCTCGCGGTGGTCGACGGCAAGTTCGGCTATGGCCAGACCGTCACGCCGGTTGCGGTCAGACTCGGCATCGAGAAGTGCAAGAAGGCGGGGCTCGCCGCGGTCGCGCTGCGCAACTCCGGTCATCTCGGCCGCGTCGGCGACTGGGCCGAGATGGCCGCCGCCGAAGGTCTTGTTTCAATTCATTTCGTGACCGCGGCCGGCTCGCTGCTGGTTGCGCCTTACGGCGGCGTCGAGAAGCGCCTGTCCACGGCGCCGTATTGCGTCGGCATTCCGCGTCAGGGCCAGGATCCGATCGTGCTCGATTTTGCGACCTCGGTTGTCGCCGAGGGCAAGTGCCTGGTGGCAAGCCGCGGCGGCAAGAAGCTGCCGACCGGCGCGCTCGTCGATGCCGACGGCACGCTGAGCGAGGATCCCCACGTGCTGTATGGGCCGTACACGCCGGACGGACCGCGCGACCACACCAAGGGAACTGGCGCGATCCGCGCCTTCGGCGATCACAAGGGCTCGGGTCTCGCCTTCATCTGCGAACTGCTGGGCGGCGCGCTGACCGGCACCGGCGCGACGTCGTCGGACCGGCGCTTCGCCAACGGCATGATGGCGTTCTACATCGACCCCAAGGTGATCGACACCAGCAATTTCTTCGATGGAGAAATCACCCGCTACACCGATTTCATCCGCGCCACCAAGCCGATCGCGGGCACGGATTCCGTGCTGGTTCCAGGCGATCCGGAGCGGAAAACCCCGTGCCGATCGCACCAGGAATGGCATCCCCTTGCCTGACGACACGTGGGCGGCGATAGTGAATACCGCGCGCGAAGTCGGCGTCAGCGAAGTTTCTATCCAGCGGGCGACCAGCTGAAGGCTCGTCCCCCAATAAACCGCAAAGGGAAACGCGATCAATGGCAAACAAGGTCAAGCAAGTCTGGGCATCGGGCAAAGCGGTGGTGAACGCGTGGCTCGCGATCCCCTCGGGATTCTCGGCCGAAGTGATCGCGCAATGCGGCTTCGACAGCGTCACCGTCGACATGCAGCACGGTGTGCAGGATTATCAATCGATGGTGCAGTGCTTCCAGTCGATGCACGCCCATCCGGTCACTCCGATGGTCCGCGTACCCTGGAATGAGCCCGGCATCATCGGCAAGGTGCTGGACGGCGGCGCCTATGGCGTGATCTGCCCGATGGTCAACACACCGCAGGAAGCCAAGAACCTCGTCTCCTACGCAAAATATCCGCCGAAGGGCGTGCGCTCCAACGGCCCGATCCGCGCCGGCATGTACGGCTCGGCCGGCACCTATCAGCAGACCGCCAACGACGAGATCGTGCTGCTGCCGATGATGGAGACCAAGACCGCGGTCGAGAACATGGAAGCGATCCTCGATGTCGAAGGCATCGATGGCGTCTATATCGGCCCGTCCGATCTCGGCTTCTCCTACGGCCTGGTGCCGAAGCTCGATCGCGATGAGCCGGAGATCCTCAAGATCTACGAGAAGATCATCAAGGAATGCGGCAAGCGCGGTCTCAATCCGGGCATCCACTGCTCGGGCGCCGAAGGCGCGGTGCGCGCGATCAACATGGGCTTCAAGCTCGTGACGCTATCGAACGAGGTCGGCCTGATGCAGGTCTACGCCAAGATGCAGGTCAACGCGACCCGCGAAAAGTCCGGCGGCAAGGCGTAAGCTCTGTCCGCGATGTTAGCTCTGCTCCCTCGCCCTGCTTTTGCGGGGAGAGGGTTGGGGTGAGGGGCTCTATCCGGCTAGCACCGTCTTTTTAATTGGCAACGTGCGTCGCCCCTCACCCGAATTGTCGCTGTGCGAGAATTCGACCTCTCCCCGTAAAGGACGGGGAGAGGTGACTAACTCCAAAGGAGAACTCCGATGGCCTCGGCACAAGTGATCCGCCTGCACGCCGACGACAGCGTCCTGATCGCGCGCGCGAGCCTGCCGCCGGGGCTTGAGGTGACTGAGGGCGTCACGACGGTCGATCGGATCCCCGCGGGCCACAAGGTCGCGATCAAGCCGATCGCGCAAGGCGAGCCGATCCGGCGCTACGGCCAGATCATCGGCTTTGCGACCCAGCCGATCGCGCCCGGCCAGCACGTACATACGCAGAACTGCGGCATGGGTGATTTCGCCAAGGACTATGCCTATGGCGTCGACGTCAAGCCGGTGCCGAACTTCGATCTGCCGGCGACGTTCGAAGGCATCCGCCGCGCCGACGGCCGCGTCGCGACCCGCAACTATATCGGCATCCTCACCTCGGTGAACTGCAGTGCCCATGTCGCCGGCATCGTGGCCGACATGTTCAAGAAGAATCCGTTCACCGGCGACAATCCGCTCGCCGATTACCCGAATGTCGACGGCGTCGTCGCGCTGACCCACAAGACCGGCTGCGGCATGACCCAGGACGAGCCCTTGGCGCTGCTCCGCCGCACGCTCGGCGGCTATGCGCGGCACGTCAATTTCTCCAACGTCATCGTGCTCGGCCTCGGCTGCGAGGTGAACCAGATCGGCGGCCTGATGCAGGAGCAGAAGCTCGCCGGCCGCCTCCGCGCGATGGACATCCAGGAGGTCGGCGGCACCCGCAAGACGGTGGAAGCCGGCGTTGCCTTCGTGAAGGAGGCGCTCGCCGATGCCAACAAGGTCAAGCGCGAGGCGGTGCCGGCGTGCGAACTCACCGTGGCGCTGCAATGCGGTGGCTCGGATGGTTACTCCGGCGTATCTGCCAATCCGGCGCTCGGCGCGGCGAGCGATTTGCTGGTCCGTCACGGCGGCACCGTGATCCTCTCGGAGACGCCCGAGACCTATGGCGCGGAGCATCTTCTGACTCGCCGCGCCGTCAGCCGCGAGGTCGGCGAGAAGCTGGTCGGCCTGATGCGCTGGTGGGAGGAGTACACCCAGCGTGAGGGCGCCGAAATGAACGCCAATCCGAGCCCGGGCAACAAGGCCGGCGGTCTCACCACCATCCTTGAGAAGTCGCTGGGCGCGATGGCCAAGGCCGGCAGCACCAACCTCGTCGACGTCCTCAACTACGCCGAGCCCGTCACCAAGAAGGGCTTTGTGTTCATGGACACGCCCGGCTACGACCCGGTCGCCGCGACCGGGCAGGTCGCGGGCGGCGCCAACCTCGTCTGCTTCACCACCGGCCGCGGCAGCGTGTTCGGCTGCAAGCCGGCACCGTCGATCAAGCTCGCCACCAACACGCCGATGTTCAAGCGGATGGAAGACGACATGGACGTCAATTGCGGCACCATCCTCGATGGCGAGGAGAGCGTGCAGGAATGCGGCCAGCGCATCTTCGACCTCATCCTCAAGACCGCCTCGGGCCAGCTGACCAAGAGCGAGAGCTTTGACTTCGGCGGCGCTGAATTCGCGCCGTGGGTACTGGGCGCGACGATGTAGTTTGAGCCACGATCTAGCCTTTCACTCCGCCGTCGTCCCTGCGAAAGCTGGAACCCATAACCACCGGCCGTAGTGATGTGCGAGGCGTCTGCCATCGTCTTTCATCATTAGGACCACGCGGTCTGGGTCCCTGCTTTCGTGTTCGGTCCCGTGTGATTGGCGAGGGCCTGGATTGGCGCCAGGTAGCCGAGGCATTTGAGGCGGGTCCGATTGTAGTCGTGGACGAACTGTCCGTAGCGGGTGAAGATGTCGTGTTTTTGTAGCTCGTGATCTGTCGCCTTCGTGTCTGATTTGCAGGGGAGCCGGAAGGCGGGGACGGCTTTCCCTGATTGATCATGCCACGGCTGTTGTGGCGGTTTTAGCCCTGTGGGTGAGTTTCTTTGTTCGACTTGAAGCCCGTTTCTCCGTCCCGACCCGCGCTTTCTCGACGGCGGCGCGCGCAGGAGCGGTCAAGGACGCGCGCTTGCGCGCCCGCCAGGGCTTGTCCTTGACGGCTCCGAGCACGCCGCCAGGCTGAAGCGCGTCGGGGCTGATCTGCTGTCCGTCAGGCGCAAACCTCGCCAATCGATGCGGTCCAAGGAACACGCTGACGGTGCCATCGGGATACTCATGGAGCCGCACCAAGGCCTTGACGAAGTGAGGTCTGAGCCGGCTCTGCGGCAACTGCAGCCGCCGACCGTTCCATGCAACGGTATTGTCGTTGGCGACGGTTCGCTCCTCGATCACGCACAGCGCCTCGCGCCAGGCCTCATGCCGGTCGGCCACGAATGCCGTGCCTTCCTGTTCGGGCTTGATCGCAAACGCGGCGTTGTGCCCGGGGATGTAATGCGCCTTCAGCCACGCGTTGGCAGCCTCAACCGTCGTGATCCCGGCAAGCCGCAGCTCCTTCGGCAGCCGGTCCTGCAAGGTGCCGAACACCCGCTCGGAGCGCCCGCGCGCCTGCGGCGAATAGGCTGCGATATGCTCGATCCCAAGATGCGACAAAGCCCGTCCCACCTGGGTTTGTTGCGTCTTCGAGACCTTCTCGCCAGCTTTTGGGGTCAGGAAATAATGGCTGCCGCGGTCGGTGTAGAGCGCGCAGAACAGGCCATGCTCGCCAATCACTTCGCGCAAGGCCTGGAAGGTCGAGGCCGTTCCTTCTTCCTCGACCAGCACCATCGAGTAGATCTCGCTGGTCGCATCGTCCATCGTGACGATCAGGTCCCTCGCGGGCAGGCCTTCGATCCAAACGTGGCGCGATCCGTCCTGGTGCAGCAGCATGCCCCGAAGCGGCCGCCGCGGCCGCTTCTTGCGGTGCGCCGAACGCTTCGGAGCCTTCCGCACCAGCCCCGCCGCGTGCAGCGCCAGCTTCGTCACCGTATAGCCCAGCACATAGTCGTGCCGCTTTTGCATCTGCTCGTGGAAGTGCTTCACCGTGAAGTCCGCGTACTTGTCCCGGTACAGCGCAAGCATCCGTTCCAGCTCCTCCTCCGGCGCCCGCCGTGGCGAACGACGCCCCAGCCGGCGGTCGACAAGCCCGTCGTCGCCCTCCGCCTCATAGCGCTCCGCCCAGCGTTGAAACGTCCGAACACTGATCCCAAGAACCTCCGAAGCTGCCTCCTGCGTCAGTTCCTTCGCCTCCGTCCGATCCAGCAAATCTGAAAACCGCATCCGTCGTACACCCTCGTGAATGGATGCCGTGCCCATCGTGCCCCCCTTGTTCCGGAGCACCGAAAACACGACACTTCACGAGCTACAAACAGGCGACAGATCACGAGCTACTGACAGTAGTCGTGGACGAACTTGGCGAATGAAGCTTCCCGGACTACGCTGCGCTCCATCCGGGCTACGGAGGGGACGGAGGAAGCATGCGCGCGCGTTGGTTGGAATTGTTGGATGCATTGCATTTCTCGCCGCTTTGAGCCTCGGCGCCGCTTCGGCTGACGCCGCAACCATAGTCGCGCTTGGCGCGAGCAATACCTACGGCAAGGGCGTGGCGCGCAACCAGGCCTATCCCGCGCAGCTCGAAGCGATCTTGCGGGCGAAGGGATTGAGCGTCCGCATCGTGAACGCCGGCATCAACGGCGACACCACGGAAGGGATGCTGCAACGCCTCGACCGCGCCGTCCCGAACGGGACCCGTGCGGTTATTTTGCAGCCAGGCGGCAATGACCGGCGCAAGGGCAGCCCTGACCGGACCGCGGATATCCAAAGTCATCTCAGCGCCCGTGGCATCGCGGTGATCATGCTCCCTAACGGGATGCTGGGTGGACTCCCCCATCAGCCCGATGGTGTGCATTTGACCCCCGAGGGCTATCATATGCTCGCCGAGCAGCTTGCTTCGCAGGTATCCGGCGCAATCGGCCGCTAGCAATCGCGTAGCCCGGATGAAGCCAACGGGTCGCGCGAATGCGCGCCCGATGACAGGCTCCGCGCAATCCGGGACTCTTCCTGCGGATGAAGGCCCCGGATTTCGCTTTCGCTCCATCAGGGCTACGGATCGCGCCCTTACCTTGGGCACCCCGTGCCCGTTGTTAGTGCTTGATGTCGACCGGCAGCAGTGTTCTGCTCAAAAAAGCTGCTGGAGCCCTCGGTCCGTGTCGATATCAGTCGCACTGCATCACGTCACGCACTACAAATACGACCGGCCGATCGATCTCGGGCCTCAGACCATTCGGCTTCGGCCCGCGCCGCATACGCGCATGCCGATCACGAGCTATTCGCTCAAGGTCACGCCCGCCAATCACTTCGTGAACTGGCAGCAAGACCCGCAGGGCAACTGGCTGGCGCGCTACGTCTTTCCAGAGAAGACCACCGAGCTCAAGGTCGAGGTCGATTTCACCGCTGACATGACGGTGGTCAATCCGTTCGACTTCTTCGTCGAGCCCTTTGCCAACAGCTTTCCGTTCGAATATCCCGGCGATCTCAAGACCGAGCTCGCGCCCTATCTCGAGACCGATGAGGCCGAGCCGCTGCTCGCGGCTTACCTGAAGGAGATTCCGCGCCAGGCTGACAGCACCGTCAACTTCCTGGTCGAGCTGAACGCGCAGCTGCAGAAGAAGATCAGCTACGTCATCCGCATGGAGGCCGGCATCCAGACGCCGGAGGAGACGCTTGCCGCGGGCTCCGGCTCCTGCCGCGACTCGGCGTGGCTCTTGATCCAGACGCTGCGCCACCTCGGGCTCGCCGCGCGTTTCGTCTCCGGATATCTCATTCAGCTGCGGCCGGACATCGATCCGCTCGAGGGGCCGCGCGAGGTCGAGAGCGATTTCACCGATCTGCACGCCTGGGCCGAGGTCTATCTGCCGGGGGCGGGCTGGATCGGTTTCGACGTCACCTCCGGCATGCTGACGGGCGAGGGCCACATCCCGGTCTGCGCCACGCCACACTATCGTTCGGCCGCGCCGGTGACCGGCACCGCGGGCGTTGCCAATGTCGAGTTCGGCTTCGAGATGAGCGTCAAGCGCATCGGCGAGGCGCCGCGCATCACCAAACCATTCTCCGATGAATCCTGGGCGCGGCTCGACCAGCTCGGCGAGCAGGTCGATGCCGACCTGAGGAAAGACGATGTGCGCCTGACCATGGGCGGCGAGCCGACCTTCGTTTCTGTCGACGATCTGGAATCGCCGGAGTGGAATGTCGCCGCGGTCGGCCCGACCAAGCGCGCGCTCGCCGACGAATTGATCCGCAAGCTGCGCACGCGGTTCGCGCCGGGCGGCCTGCTGCATTACGGCCAGGGCAAATGGTATCCCGGCGAGAGCCTGCCGCGCTGGGCGTTCGGTCTCTACTGGCGCAAGGACGGCAAGCCGATCTGGAAGAATGCCGAGCTGATCGCCGGCATTGAGAATTCGCGCAGGGCCGAGATCGCGGAGGCCCAGCGTTTCGTCGAAGTAACAGCAACCAAGCTTGGTCTCGGCGCCGACTATGCCATGCCGGCTTATGAAGACCCCGCCTTCTGGCTGCAGCGTGAGGCCGGCCTGCCGGCCAATGTCAGCCCGGCGAATTCCAAGCTGACCGATCCGGAAGAGCGCGCCCGGATGGCGCGGGTGTTCGACGAGGGGTTGACCACGCCGAAAGGTTACGTGCTGCCGATCCAGCGCTGGAGCCCGCTCGGTGATCGCGTGCCGGCACGCTGGCGCAGCGAGCGCTGGAAGATCCGACGCAGCCATCTGTTCCTGTCGCCCGGCGACTCGCCGCTGGGCTTGCGGCTTCCGATCGCCTCGCTCGAATATGTGCCGCCGGACGATTATCCCTACGTCGTCGAGCGCGATCCGATGGCGCCGCGCGATGCGCTTTCCGAAGAGCTGCGGCAGGCGCTGAGGGAGATTCCCGAGCCGCTGCCGGTGCGTACCGCGATGTCGATCGAGGTTCGCGACGGCGTGCTGTGCGCCTTCATGCCGCCAGTCGAGAAGGTCGAGGATTATCTCGACCTGATCGCAGCGATCGAAGCCGCCGCCGAAGAGTTGCAGCTGCAGGTCCACGTCGAGGGTTACGCGCCGCCCTTCGATCCGCGCATCGAGGTGATCAAGGTGACGCCGGATCCCGGCGTGATCGAGATCAACGTGCAGCCGGCGCAGAGTTGGCGCGAGGCCGTCGACATCACGCTCGGCCTCTATGAGGACTCCGCCAAGACGCGGTTAGGGGCCAACCGTTTCCTGATCGACGGCCGCCACACGGGCACCGGCGGCGGCAACCACATCGTGGTCGGCGGCAGCAGGCCGGAGGATTCACCGTTCCTGCGCCGGCCCGATCTGTTGAAGAGCCTCGTGCTGTACTGGCAGCGGCATCCGTCGCTGTCCTACCTGTTTTCCGGGATGTTTATCGGCCCGACCAGCCAGGCGCCGCGCATCGACGAGGCGCGGCATGACGGGCTCTATGAGCTGGAGATTGCGCTGTCGCACGTGCCGCCGCCGGGCATGGATGCGCCGCTGTGGCTGGTCGATCGCCTGTTCCGGCATATCCTGGTCGACATCACCGGCAACACCCACCGCGCCGAGATCTGCATCGACAAGCTGTATTCGCCCGACGGCCCGACCGGCCGGCTCGGCCTGGTCGAATTCCGCGCGCTCGAAATGCCGCCCGACCCGCGGATGTCGCTGGCGCAGCAACTGTTGATCCGCGCGCTGATCGCAAAGCTGTGGCGTGAGCCGCAGCAGGGCAGGTTCGTGCGCTGGGGCACCGCGCTGCATGACCGCTTCATGCTGCCGCATTTCCTCTGGGAGGATTTCCTCGGCGTGCTCGCCGAGCTCAAGCAATCCGGTTACGACGTCGAGCCGGAATGGTACCAGGCACAGCTCGAATTCCGCTTCCCCGCCTTCGGCCGCGTTCATCACGGCGGCGTCGGTCTCGAACTGCGGCAGGCGCTCGAGCCATGGCACGTGCTGGGCGAGGAGGGCACCTCCGGCGGCACCGTGCGCTATGTCGATTCGTCGGTCGAGCGGCTGCAGGTAAAGGCGACCGGATTCGTCGATGGGCGCCATGTCATCACCTGCAACGGCAGACGGATGCCGATGACCGAGACCGGCCGTGCCGGCGAGGCGGTCGCCGGTGTCCGCTTCAAGGCCTGGCAGCCGGCCTCCGGCCTGCATCCGACCATTCCCGTGCATGCGCCGCTGACGTTTGACCTGATCGACACCTGGAACGGACGCTCGTTCGGCGGCTGCGTCTATCATGTCGCCCATCCCGGCGGCCGCAACTACGAGACCAAGCCGGTCAATTCCTACGAGGCCGAGGCGCGGCGGCTGGCGCGCTTCCAGGAGCACGGCCATACCCCCGGCAAGATCGAGACGCCGCCTGAGGAACGCACAATTGAGTTTCCCTTGACCCTCGACTTGCGGACGCCGCTCCTGCACTAATTGTGTCAAGGGGAAGTGGAATGTCCGCATCGGGTGGCAATAGTCCAGGCAGCAGTCAGGAGAGCAGGGCCCGTCCCGGTCAGCGCCGGATGGCGCAGTGGACCCGCGACTATGTCCGGCTGCCCGGCATTCCCGACGAGTATATTGCAGACAACGGCGCGCCGCGGCCGGTCTGGGCCCGCTTCTTCGACGCCTTTGCCGCGCTGTCGCCGGCCGATATCGAGCGCCGCTTCGCCTCCGCCGATCGCCATCTGCATGAAGCCGGCGTCACCTATCGCGCGCCGGGCGACACTTCCGACCGGATCTGGCCGCTCAGCCATCTGCCGCTGATCATCGACGCGGCGGACTGGCGCCAGCTCGCCGCCGGTGTCGCGCAACGCGCGCAGCTGCTGGAGATGGTGCTGGCCGACCTCTACGGCGAAGGCCGCCTCGTTGCGGACGGCGCCATCCCTGCCGCGGCGATCGCCGGCAGCAGCGAGTATCTGCGCGCGGTCAGCGGCATCAAGCCGGCCGGGGGGCCGCTATCTGCATCTCTATGCCGCCGACATCGGCCGCGGGCCTGACGGCCGCTGGTGGGTGCTCGGCGATCGCACGCAGGCACCGTCGGGCGCGGGCTATGCGCTGGAAAACCGCCTGGTGCTGTCGCGCGCCTTTTCCAATCTCTACAAGTCGATGAATGTCGAGCGCGTCGCGCCGTTCTTCGAGGCGTTCCGCGATTCGCTGCGCGCCAGCGCCGATCGCGACGAGCCGCGGATCGGCCTGCTGACGCCCGGCGCGTTCAGCGAGACCTACTTCGAGCACGCCACGCTGGCGCGCTATCTCGGTTTCCTGCTGGTCGAGGGCGACGATCTCGCGGTCTCAGGCGATCGCGTCCACATCCGCACCGTCGCCGGGCTGAAGCGGCTCGACGTGCTGCTGCGCCGGGTCGATTCCAACATGCTCGATCCGCTCGAGCTCGACGCGTCCTCCTATCTCGGCGTGCCCGGGCTTGTCGAGGTTCTGCGCAAGGGCGGCGTCGTGGTCGCCAACATGCCGGGCTCCGGCGTGATGGAGGCGAGGGCGCTGCTCGGCTTCCTGCCCAATCTGTGCCGGCGCCTGCTCTCTGAAGACCTGATGATGCCGCACATCGCGACCTGGTGGTGCGGCCAGAAATCCGCCCGCGAAGAGGTGCTGTCGCGGCTCGACGAGTTCGCGATCGAAGGCGCCTATGGCCGCGGCGTTGCGGATTTTCCCGGCAACGGACCGGTGCTCCCGGGCGAATTGTCGGCAGCGGACCGCGACCGCCTGAAGGATGCCATCAGCCATCGCGGCATCGATTATGTCGGTCAGGAGCTCGTGCGGCTGTCGACCACGCCGGTATGGGAGAACGGTCGCATCGCGCCGCGTCCGTTCGTGTTGCGGGTGTTCGCGGCGGCGACGCCGAGCGGCTGGACTGTGCTGCCCGGCGGCTTCTGCCGGATTGCCGATCGGGCCGATGCGCGCGCGGTGTCGATGGGCGATGGCGCGGTGTCCGCCGATGTCTGGGTGGTTTCCGACAAGGCGGTTGAGACCTCGACCCTGCTGCCAGCAGTCGACACCGTCCGCATCCGCCGCATCGCCGGCGTGCTGCCGAGCCGCGCCGCCGACAATCTGTTCTGGCTCGGCCGCTATCTGGAGCGCGCCGAGGCCACCATCCGGCTGATCCGCGCGCTGTGCACGCCGTTGCGCGATCCCGCGCGCGCGAATTCGAACGGCTCGGCGCCGGCGATGCATTCGGCCGAGCGCATCCAGCGCATGCTGGTCGCCTGGGGCGCGGCCTCGCAGACCGCGCGCGCCAATCTCGCCAAGGTCGCGCTCGAAGCGTTGCAGAGCGAGGAGAAATTCGGCTCGGCGCTGTCGCTGGTGCGATCCGCGCAGCGCACGGCGACCTCGCTCCGCGAGCGGCTGTCGCCGGACGCCTGGCAGGTCATCACCGAGATGGCTGATCGGCTGGCCATCGAGGTTCATGACGATGACGGCGTCGTCAGCGCCGCCGAGCTGACCTTGCAGGAGCTCGCAAGCTTTGCCGGCCTCGCGCAGGAAAACATGAACCGCGCCGCCGGCTGGCGTTTCCTCGAGATGGGCCGCCGCGCCGAGCGCGCCGTCAACACCACGCGCTTTGCCCGTCAGTTCGCCTATGACGAAGCCGGTGACGAGGACCTCGACGTTCTGCTCACGCTGGTCGACTGCCAGATCACTTATCGCTCGCGCTATCTGGTGCAGCCGCTGCTCGCACCGGTGCGCGATCTGGCGGTGCTCGACCCCTACAATCCGCGCTCGGTCGCATTCCAGGTCGCGGCGCTGAACGAGCATATTGCCGCGCTGCCGAGCCTGAAGGAGCATGGCCTGATCGAGCGGCCGCAGCGTCTTGCCGTCGCGGTCGAGGCAATGCTCACAACGGCTGAAGCCTCGAGCCTCGACGTCAAGACGCTGTTCGCGCTGGAGCAGCATCTGCTCAACCTCGCCGACGCGATCGGGCTGCATTATTTCCCGCACGGACCGAATGCCAGCCGGCCGGAGAAGCTCACGGGGCTGGCGTGATCTACGACATCCGTCACGTCACGACCTACAGCTACGAGACCCAGGTCAGCTTCGCGCGCTGCTCGCTGCGGCTGGAGCCGGTCACTGGCGACGGGCAGCAGTTGATCTCGCATTCGGTCGAGATCCGTCCGAGGCCCGCGGAACGCACCGCAAGGCGCGACTTCTTCGGCACGCTCACTGAAAGCGTCCTGATCGAGACCGCGCATCGCATTCTGCGCATCGATGCCCGCTCGCGGGTCTCGGTGGCGCGACAGCCGCCGGCGTGCGACGCCGCCAGTCCGCCCTGGGAGGACGTGCGTGACAACGCGTTCGAGGCATTGAGCCTCGATGCGGCCTCGCCGGTCGGCTACGTCTTTGCCAGCGCACTGGTGCCGGTGCTACGGCCCGTGACGGCCTACGCTTCCGCGAGCTTTTTGCCCGGCGGCGGCATCCTCACCGGGGCGGCCGACCTGATGCGCCGCATCCGCAACGACTTCAAATACGATCCCAAGGCGACCGTGATCTCGACACCGCTTCGCGACGTGTTCGAGAAGCGCCACGGCGTGTGCCAGGACTTTGCCCATGTGATGATCGCGGGGCTGCGCGGCCTCGGCCTGCCCGCGGCCTATGTCAGCGGCTATTTGCGCACCATTCCGCCGCCGGGCCAGCCGCGGCTGCAGGGCGCCGACGCCACCCATGCCTGGGTCTCGGTCTGGTGCGGCAGCGCGCTCGGCTGGGTCGGGTTCGACCCGACCAACGATCTGATGGTCGGGAGCGACCACATCATTCTCGCCATCGGCCGCGACTTCGCCGACGTCTCGCCGGTCGATGGCGTCATCGTCGGCGCGCGCAAGCAAAAGCTCGCCGTTGCGGTTGACGTGCTGCCGGTGGAGTGAGCGAGACGGGCGGGCGGCGCGTTCGACCGCGCCAATGCGGTCGCGATCAGGCGACGTGCCGCTTGCCCGATTTATCCCACCCGATCGGGCTGACGATGACGCGGTCGCGGCCTTCACGCTTGGCTTGATAGAGCGCAAGGTCCGCGGCCTTGAGCAGATCGCGCGACGTGCGCTCGTGGTCCGGGACGAGGCAGGACAATCCGATGCTGACGGTCGGCAACTCAGGCTCGGATTCCCGCGCGGCCGCCAGCTTGGCGCGGATCCGTTCGGCAATTTCCAGGGCGCCCGCCTTGCCGATGCCGGGCAGCAACACCGAAAACTCCTCGCCGCCATAGCGGGCGCCGAGATCAGTTGCACGCTTGGCGCTGCCTGCGATGCACCGTCCCACGGTGGTGAGCACGGCGTCGCCGGCCTGATGCCCGTACGTGTCGTTGTAGATCTTGAAATGATCGACGTCGATCATCAGAAGCGAGACCGGCGCCTTTGCACGCATGCCACGGCGCCATTCGACGTCAAGGGTATCGTCGAGGCGGCGACGATTGGCGAGGCCCGTCAGTGCATCCGTGCTCGCGAGGTGCGCGAGCCGGTCTTCCGCGGCGGCCCGCCGTTTGAGAGCGGCCACCAGGTAGAACATCAGCACGATCGAGAAGCCGCAGAGCGCTGCCACCACGCTGCCGATCAGCCAGAGCTGCTGCCACCAGTCGGCATAGATGCCGTCGAGCGCAAGACCCTCGGCGATGAGCAGGCGATTGTGTCCGACCGCCTGGAAAACATAGAGCCGGCTGACATGATCGACGATCGATTTCGTGATGTAGGAGCCGGATTGTCGTGCCGGAAATTGCTTGAAGACCAGAGAGTCCTTGATGCTTTGCCCGATCTTGCTGATGTCGAACGGGGCGCGCATCAGTATGACGCCATCGCTGTTGAACAGCGCCATGCTGTCGCCGAAGCCGAAATTCAGCTTGCGAAACAGATTGTGGAAATAGCTGAGCCGCATGCTGCCCGCGACCACGCCGGCAAAGGAACCGTCGTCATTGTTGATGCGGCGGCTGAGGCTGATCAGATATTCGCCGTCAGAGGTAATCCACGGAGCGCTGATGAACAGCCCGCCGTCCGCTCGCGTCTGATGTGCCCGGAAGAAGTCTCGATCGGCGAAATTTGCGGCCCGCGGCGTCAACGTCCTGGAATCGAGCGTGACGTCCCCCGCCGCATTCAGCACAAGGATCGAGCCGAGATCCTTGGCCGTGGCGGCGCGGTCGAACAGCACGACCTGGCGAAGCTCCGGGCTGATCTTGCCGAGTTCCTGCAGCTTGACGCCGTCGGCGACCGCCTGGAGCGAGAGGTCGTAGAGGTCGATGTTGCGGTCGATCTCGCTGGCGATGGAGGCGACGAGGTTGGTCGCACCTTGCTTCGCATGCTGATAGTCCTTGCCCGCCATCTCCCAGAGGATGGATGCGCAGATCGCCGAAAAGCAGAGAACGAGGCCGATCCCGAGCGCAAGGAGCCGTTTGGTCGGCACTGCCTTCGGCTTTGGCAAAAGCCCGTTCATTGCTCGGTTCCACTTCCCCGCGCCCTCGCGCAGCGACGCTTTTCTATGGAGGCATCAAATTGAGAAATGCGACCCGAAGCGGAGGCAATTTGTGTCCGTGCGTTGGGAGAGTCTTAACCATCCGGATTGCCGGGGCCCTGTCGCAGGCCCCGCCAGATCGCCGCTCAGGTTCCGGTCCGCTGCAGGCCGTCGGCCACGTCGCCGCGCAGGTTGCGGAAGAACTGCTCGACCTCGCGCGACAGCGTCTCGGCAGTTGTGATCAGATCGTTCGAGGCCGCGAGCACCGATTCCGCCGCCTTGCTGGTTTGGTCCATGTCATCGCGGAGCGAGCCGACATTAGTGACCAGGGTCTCGTTGCCCTGGGCGGCCATCTGGGCATTGGCGGAGATTTCGCGCGTCGCCGCGTCCTGCTGGCCGACCGCGCTCGCGATGTTCGCGGTGACGTTGCTGATCTCGCGCACCGCCTGACCGATCTCGCGCACGGCGGCCACGGAGTTGCGGGTCGAGGCCTGGATCAGGCCCACATTCTCGCTGATCTCGGCGGTTGCCTTCGCGGTCTGGCCGGCCAGCGCCTTGACCTCATGCGCGACGACGGCGAAGCCACGGCCGGCATCGCCGGCGCGGGCGGCTTCGATGGTGGCGTTGAGGGCGAGCAGGTTGGTCTGCTCGGCGATCGCCTGGATCAGGCTCAGCACCCCGTCGATGCGCTGGGTGGTGGCGGCAAGGCCCTCGATCTCGGTGATCGAGCGGTCGGTGCGCGCACCGGCCTGATCGACTGCGCCGGACGACTGCTTGACCTGGCGGCCGATCTCCTCGACCGAGGCGGAGAGTTCTTCGGCTGCGCCCGCCACCGCGGAGACGTTGCTCGAAGCCTGTTCGGTGGCGCCTGCCGCCGCCACGGCGCGACCGTTGGCGTCCGACGCGACGGTTGCGATGGTCTGCGCGGTTTGGCGCATCGTCGCGGCGTTGTCATGCACCGCGCGGACCACCTCGCCGATCGTGCCACGGAACGCTTCGACGAAGGTCTCGATATGCCGGCCGCGCGCGTCGCGCGCCTCGGACTCCTGTACGACCTGCGCGTTGAGGCTGCGATTGCGGTCCATCGCCTCCTGGAACACCTTGATGGCGCGTGCCAGTGCGCCGATCTCGTCGCTGCGCCCGACATGCGGTACTTCGACATGGTCGGTGCCCTCGGCGACGCGCTTGATCGTCGTGGTGATCTGCGACAGCGGCCGGGCCACCGAGCGGGCGATGATCAGCACGCCGAGTACCACCACAATCAAGGCCGCGGCGCCGAGGCCGGTCAGCACCAGCGCCATCGTGCGGTTGGTGTCGGTCTCCCGCGCCAGCTTCTTGCTGCGCTCGGCATAGACCTTGGAGAGCGCCTCGAGATCCTTGTTCAGCGCGGTGCGCACGTCGCGGTTGGCGTCGTTGTCGCCCCACTCCCGCCCGGCTGCGGCGCCGATCTCGATGCCGCGGCGTACCAGCTCCTTGCGGAAATCGATGAACTGCTCGATGCGCTTCTTGAACACCGCGAACTGGGCGGCGTCGTCGGCCTGCACCAGCGTTTCCCAGTTCTTGACCACGCCGAGAATGCGTTCGTTGAACGCCAGCAGCCCGTCGCCGTATTTCTTCACCGCTGCCGGATCGGTCGACATGTAGATGCCGCGGGATTCCATCACCACGGCGTAGACCAGTGAATTGACCCGCTCGACATTGAGTGCGGCACGGCTTGCGAGGTCGACGGCCTCGGTCAGCTCGGCATTACGCCGCGCATTGTATTCGGACAGGAAGGTGATGGCCGCGGTCAGCGCCGCAATCAGCGCAAACGTCGAGTACAGCCTGGCAGCAAGCGAGAATCGGGATGCCATTGGAGGCCGGGACATGGAGATGGGGGATGTGACGGGGGCGGGCATTGCGGGGCACTCCAAGAGGCCGGGGAGTACCTTCGGCCGATTAAAGCTTATGCAAAATTTTCATGGACAATTTCTTAACGCGCGAGATTTGTGCAGCCGCAACCGTTAAAATCTGTAAATAATCCCAATGCCTTATGGGCCGCTTTGAGTCTGCCGGGTGCTCGCGGCTTGCAGTCGTGCCGAGGCTGCGCCGCCGTTACCGGCAAAGGCGCCAGCACGCGGGGCGAAGCCGATGGCACGCCTTTCGCAAAGAGGTGCTAGATTGCGCTGCCCCAGCCCGCGACGAACCCCTCATGCTCTATCGTCACACCATCGACGCCACCAATTACGCATTCGACGATCTGCGCATCCTGCTTGCCAAGGCCTCGCCGCCGCGTTCAGGCGACCGCTTGGCCGGCATCGCCGCCGACAGCGCGGAGGAGATGATCGCAGCGCGGCTTGCGCTGGCCAATGTTCCGCTCAAGCAATTCCTCGATGAGCCTGTCATCCCCTATGAGGCTGACGAAGTCACCCGCCTGATCCTCGACAGCCACGACGTTGCCGGCTTTCTGCCCGTGTCGTCGCTCACCGTCGGCGGATTCCGCGACTGGCTGCTGTCGGATGCCGCCAGCGGGGAAGCGATCAAGAAGATCTCGCGCGGCATCACGCCAGAGATGGTTGCGGCGGTGTCGAAGCTGATGCGCAACCAGGATCTGATCCTGGTCGCGAAGAAATGCGAGGTCACGACCCGCTTCCGCAACACCATCGGTTTGCGCGGGCGAATGAGCACGCGACTGCAGCCGAACCATCCTTTCGACGACCCCAAGGGCATCACCGCCTCGATTCTCGACGGGCTGCTGCTGGGAGCGGGCGATGCCTGCATCGGCATCAATCCGGCGAGCGACGACCCGAACGTCATCGGCACCCTGCTGCGGCTCCTGGACGACATCATCACGCGATTCGAGATTCCGACGCAGGGCTGCGTGCTGACCCATGTCACGACCACGCTCGGACTGATCGGGCAGGGGCTGCCGGTCGATCTCGTGTTCCAGTCGATCGCCGGCACCGAGGCGGCCAATCGCAGTTTCGGCGTCGACCTCTCGCTGTTGCGGGAGGCCCGGGAAGCCGGGCTGTCGCTGCGCCGCGGCACGGTCGGTGACAATGTGATGTATTTCGAGACCGGGCAGGGCTCGGCGCTGTCCGCCAATGCCCATCACCAGGTCGACCAGCAGACGTGCGAGGCGCGGGCCTATGCGGTGGCGCGCGCGTTCGATCCACTGCTCGTCAACAGCGTGGTCGGCTTCATCGGTCCTGAGTACCTCTATGACGGCAAGGAAATCATCCGCGCCGGGCTCGAGGACCACTTCTGCGGCAAGCTGCTCGGCCTGCCGCTCGGGATCGACGTCTGCTACACCAACCACGCCGAGGCGGATCAGGACGACATGGACAATCTCCTGACGCTGCTCGCGGCCGCCGGCGTGAACTTCATCATGGGCGTGCCAGGCGCGGATGACGTCATGCTGAACTATCAGTCGACATCGTTTCACGATGCGCTCTATGTCCGCGACTTGTTCGGCTTGAAGCGGGCTCCCGAATTCGACGACTGGCTCGCGCGCGTCGGCCTTGCCGGGCAGGACTTCCGCCTCGTGGCCGGTGCGGAGCGGCTGCCCGACCTCGCTGCCAGGCTGCTGACCTGAGGGGGATAGCGAAATTCTGCAGAGCAACTATCTCGTCGTTATGACGTTAAGTAGTGCCACAATGTTGAAGAATTTCTGGCCCAGCGTTCCGCGCCGTGGTTAGATTTGCCGGTGCTTCGGGGTCGTTTGATGAGAGCTGAGGGCATAAAGACAGTACGACGTATCCTCTGCGTTTTTCCGCGCTATACGTCGTCGTTTGGGACCTTCGAGCACGCCTACCCCCTCACTGACGGCGTCAAGGCGTTCATGCCGCCGCAGGGCCTGCTGCTGATCGCCGCATACCTTCCCGAGAACTGGCCGGTGCGTTTCGTCGACGAGAATCTGCGTCCGGCGACGGCGGAGGATTTCGAGTGGGCGGATGCCGTGTTCGTCAGCGGTATGCATATCCAGCGCCAGCAGATGAACGACATCTGCCATCGCGCGCATGACCATGACCTGGTGGTCGCGATCGGCGGCCCGTCGGTCAGTGCTTGCCCGGACTACTATCCTTCATTCGACTACCTCCACGTCGGCGAGCTCGGCGATGCGACCAATGAGCTGATCAAGCGTCTGGCTCATGATACCAGCCGTCCCGACGAGCAGGTGGTGCTTAAAACCATCGACCGGCTGCCGATGACGGAATTCCCGCTGCCAGCCTATGAGCTCGCCGAAACCAAGAAGTATTTCCTCGGCAGCATCCAGTTCTCCTCGGGCTGCCCCTATCAGTGCGAGTTCTGCGACATCCCCGGGCTCTATGGCCGCAATCCGCGCCTGAAGTCGCCGCAGCAGATCATCGCCGAGCTCGACAAGCTGCGCGCCTGTGGTGCCACCGACACCGTGTATTTCGTCGACGATAATTTCATCGGCAACCGCAAGGCGGCGAGCGAGCTGTTGCCGCACCTGATCGAGTGGCAGAAGCGGACCGGATATGTCACGCGCCTCGCTTGCGAGGCGACGCTCAACATCGCCAAGCGTCCCGAGATCCTGGAGAAGATGCGCGAAGCCTACTTCGTGACGATCTTCGTCGGCATCGAGACGCCCGATCCCGACGCGCTGAAGGCCATGCATAAGGATCAGAACATGATGGTTCCGATCCTCGAGGGCGTGCGCACCATCAACTCGTTCGGCATGGAGGTCGTCTCCGGCATCATCATGGGGCTCGATACCGACAAGCCCCAGACCGGCGACGCGTTGCTCTCCTTCGTCGAGGAGTCGCGGATTCCGCTGCTCACCATCAACCTGCTGCAGGCGCTGCCGAAGACGCCATTGTGGGATCGGCTCGAAAAAGCCGGGCGCCTGATCGATGACGAGGGCCGCGACTCCAATGTCGAGTTCCTGCTGCCCTACGAGGACGTGGTCAGTTCCTGGCGCAAATGCATGGAAGTTGCCTACGAGCCGAAGAAGCTGTTCGCGCGCTATTTGCATCAATGCAACTACACCTATGCCAATCGCATCAAGGTGCCGGTTAGCCCGGAGATGAAGAGCTGGGCCAACATCCGGCGCGGCCTGATCATGCTCCGCAACATCTTCTGGAAGGTCGGCGTGCTCGGCGACTACAAGCGCGTGTTCTGGAGGTTTGCGCTCGGCCGGCTCAAGCGCGGCGACATCGAGGGGTTGATCTCGGCGACACTGGTTGCGCATCATTTGATCACCTTTGCGCGTGCAGCCTCCAGCGGCCGGCAGAACGCCTCGAACTACTCGATCCGGCTGCGCGAGGCTTCCGTCCCCGCCGAATAACAGCATGACGACACCGCCGGCGCCCACGTCCCCTTCGCTCGCCGATCTGCGCGAGCTCACGCCGGCGCGCGTCGGCCTTGGCCGGTCCGGTGCCAGCCTGCCGACCGATGCGCTGCTGTCGTTCACGCTCGACCATGCCCGCGCCCGCGACGCCGTCCACGCCGCCTTCGATGTCAGCGGGATCGCGGCCGGTCTTGCCGGCCTCGGCATCACGCCGCTTGAGGTGTCGAGCCAGGCGCACAGCCGGCGCGACTATCTGCGGCGGCCCGATCTCGGGCGCATGCTGGATTCTGCGTCGCGGCGGTCGCTGGAGAAGTGTGGCATCACCGCATGCCCCTGCGCCATCGTGATTGGCGACGGCCTGTCGCCGACGGCGGTCAATGTGCATGCCGTCGAATTGATCCGGCATCTCGTGCCGCGCTTGGCGGCCGACAAGATCGAGGCCGGCGCGGTGATCGCAGCGTCCGGGGCGCGGGTCGCGCTCGGTGACGAGATCGGCGCCATCGTCGGCGCGCGCATGCTGGTGATGCTGATCGGCGAACGGCCGGGCCTGTCCGCTCCCGACAGCCTCGGCGCCTATCTCACCTTCGCGCCGCGAATCGGTCTCACCGACGCCGACCGCAACTGCATCTCCAACATCCACCATGCCGGGCTGAGCTATGCGGAGGCCGCATTCAGGATTTCGTGGCTTGTGCGCGAGGGCCTGGCACGCCAGATCACAGGGGTCGCCTTGAAAGATGAAAGCGGCGGTGGATCGTCGAGGAATGCGCTACCAGGGTGTGACAAATCAGATACTTAATGGCGGGGATCGGCGGTTCCCTGTCGATTTGGTCAGCCCCTCGCGCTTGCGAGCAAAGGGTCGGGCAGGTAAAACCGGCGCCGGTCAATATTCGCGTGTTTTCAAGGACTAGCGCCGATCAGTTGCGCTCACCCGCCTCATTCGCGCCCCTAGACCCAAGCTAGACAGATTGAGCCGTTTTCAGAACTGGACAGGGCATGCTCGAAAAGAATTCCGAAAGTCAGGTCCACGTCGAGAAGATCGAAGAGCCGCGGTCGGGCCTCAGCATCGCGTTCGGGATCGAGCGTCTCGGCCTGATCCCGATGCGGGCGCCGATCCTGTCCTGCATCGTCCTCGTTCTGTTGCTGATCGGCGCCGTGTTCGGCGTGCACCGGATCAAGATCGACGACTCGCTGTCGCAGCTGTTCCGTTCCGAATCCAAGGACTACAAGCAGTATGAGGCGGTGACCAAGCGCTTCCCGGCGACCGAGTTCGACGTGCTCGTCGTGGTCGAAGGCAAGACGCTGCTCGAGCGCGACAATCTCGGCAAGCTGCGTGACATGGTCACGGATCTGCAACTCGTCGAGGGCGTGCGCGGCCTGGTGTCGCTGTTCTCCGCGCGCCAGGCGCCGGAGCGAGGCAAGCTGCCGGCGGCGTTGTTCCCGAACGAGCTGCCCGAGGGCGCGGCCTACGACAAATTCGTCGAGACCGTCAAAAGCAACGAGATCATCCGCGGCAAGCTGCTGTCGGAGGACGGAACGCTCGCGCTGATCGTGCTATCGCTCGAGCCCGAGGTGGTCGGCAGCAACAAGCTCAGCAAGGTGGTCGGCGACATCAGGAAGATTATGGCCGACGACCTCGGCGGCAGCGGGCTCAATGCGCAATTGTCCGGTGTGCCGGTCATGCAGCTCGAGATCCGCAACGCGGTCGAGCGCGACGGCCTGACCTACAACATCCTCGGCATCCTCGCCGGTTGCATCATCGCGATCATCTTCTTCCGCAAGATATCCTTCATGGTGGCGGCGGCATTCCCGCCGATGATTGCGATCCTGCTCGCGCTCGGCGGCCTCGGCTGGGCCAATTTCAATCTCAACATGTTCCTCAACGTGATGACGCCGCTCATCATGGTGATCAGCTTCTCCGACTCGATGCAGCTGACATTCGCGGCGCGCGACCGGCTGATCGCCGGGCAGGACAAGTTCACCGCGTTCAAGAATGCGGTGCTGGTGGTCGGCCCGGCCTGCGTGCTGACGCACGGCACGGCCGGAATTTCCTTCATCGCGCTGCAGTTTTCGGATTCCGACCTGATCCGCAAGTTCGGCGAGGCCGGGCTGGCGGCGACCATCATCGCGCTGATCGCGGTGCTGTCGCTGGTGCCGGTGTTTGGCGTCCTGTTCGTGCGCAACGAGAAGATCTTTGCGGTCAAGTTCCAGAGCGCGGATGCCGGCGTACAGGCGCTGCGCAATTTCTGCTACTGGATCGCGGTGCGCATGGTCGGCCGTCCCGGGCTGTTCAGCCTGCTTGCGCTGATCGTGGTCGGCGGCCTCGGCATCATCTACGCCAATCTCGAGCCGCGCTACCGGCTCGCCGATCAGGTGCCGGACAAGCGGCAGGCGGTGGCGGCGTCGAGCCGGCTCGACGCCAAGCTGACCGGCGCCAATCCGGTCGATGTGCTGATCGAATTCCCCAAGGGGCAATCGCTGTACTCGCCGGAGACCTTGAAGACGATTGCCGATGTCCATGCAATGGTCGAGGACTCTGCCGGCGTCGGCAACGTCTGGTCGCTGGAGACCTTGCGGCGCTGGCTCGCCGAAAAGGCCGGCAGCAATGATGTCGCGACGCTGAAGGAATATGTCGACCTGATCCCCGAACACCTGGTGCGCCGGTTCATCGACAAGAATCAGGATGCTGTCGTGGTGTCGGGCCGCGTCCCGGATGTGGACTCGAGCCAGTTGCTTCCGGTGGTGAACAAGCTCGATCATTCGCTGGACAAGGTGCGCGCCGAGCATCCCGGCTACGAGATCGCGGTCACGGGTCTGTCGGTGATTGCCGCACGCAACAGCGCCAGCATGATCGAGAAGCTCAACCACGGCCTCACTATCGAATTCCTGCTGGTCGCGATCTTCATCGGGCTCGCATTCCGCTCGATCGTGGTGATGTTCTCCTGCATCCTGCCGGGCATCTTCCCGGTGGTGCTGTCGGGCACGGTGCTGTGGCTGCTCGGGGAGGGGCTGCAATTCGCCAGCGTGGTGGCTTTGACGGTGTCGTTCGGCCTCGGCCTCAGCGCCACCATCCACTTCCTCAATCGCCTGCGGCTCGAGACCAAGCCGGGTGTCACGCCGGAACTTGCGGTGGAGCGCGCCACCGTCCTGGTCGGCCCAGCGTTGATCCTGACCACGGTGGTGCTGGCCTGCGGTCTCGTCGTCACCGTGTTCTCCGACCTGCCGTCGCTGCGCCTGTTCGGCTGGCTCAGCGCGTTCTCGATGGTCGCAGCCCTGGTCGCGGACCTCTTCATCCTGCGGCCGACCTCGATGTTCCTGATCAACCTGTCGCAAAAGCTCCGCGGCAGGGGCGGCCAGCCCGCGCCGATCGAAAAGGCCTGATCGACGAGCGATCAAAAAGCTGCAGCAAAAAGGCCCGGTTCCGAAGCGTTCGGAACCGGGCCTTTGTGTCTTGTGGGCGCAATCGGCCGGGAGCGTCAGCTCTTCGTCATCGTGATCGAGACGCCGCGGATCTCGCCCTTGGAGTCGATCTGCACGACCTGCTTGGAGCCGTTGGTCTGCAGGTTCAGGTTCGCGGCAAAGCCGGACGCCTCGACGAACACGTCGATCCGCCCGCCGCCGGCGGTGCCCTGCAGATTGCCGAAGATGTTGCGGCTCGCCTCGCTCCAGTTGCCGGAGATCCGGTCGCCCTGGCTGGTGACGTCGCTGGAGAGGTCGAACTTGTAGCTGTCGCTGGCGCAATGCAGGGACTGTTTCAGGCTCATGCCCGAGGGTGCGACCTTGTAATCCGCCTTGCAACGAATCCGTTCAGTCGTGCCGTTGGACAGCGCCACCGTGCCCGTTCCGGTCCACGAGCCGGCAAAACCGGCAAACGGCCCGCTGGCCTGGGCGTGGACGGCGGAGGCAGAGAGCATCAGTGCGGCGCCGACGCCCACAGCCCTGAGAGCCTGACCATAAAGGCTGGAACCAAACCGTTTCATCGTGAATTTTCCCATCAAAATCAACGCTTCCTACGCAAGAAAGCGTCTCGCCGCATCGAAGGTTTAGTGTCACCGAAGAATGTTAGGTTCAAACGACAGAAACGGCGCGCGGCGCCCATATTGTCATCGAACAGAATCAGAAACCGTCGGCTTCGTGACGGCATGTAGCTTTGCGCAACTGCTATCCGCAATAGCCGAACGCGACAAAGTGATGGCACAAATCGTCATTGCGAATCAATAACTTATGTAGGGGTTTACAGCGCCGCAAATTTAGCCGCATTTAGCGGTGCTTGTCGTCAATCCGTTGCCGCGTTACGTGGCGTCTGCAAATCCCCAAAATCCGTCCCGGCCATGCCGAAGCGCTTTTCGGGAACAGATTTTCTGCTGTCGGAAATGAAGGAATACGATGCGTAAATTTCTCTTGGCTCTTGCCCTGTTGTCGATCCCGCTCTCCTCCAGCGCCTTCGCCCAGCAGCAGACGCGCGGGACACCCGATGAGCAGAAGGCCTGCACGCGCGACGTGCAGCGTCACTGCCGCGCCGTGATCGATCAGGGCGATTTCACCATTCTCGCCTGCCTGCAGCAGAACCGCAGCAAGATCAGCTCCGCCTGCGACCAGGTGCTGAAGACCCACGGCCAGTAAGGCCGGTTCGGGCCCCATGGATCGCCGCAAAGCCCGTGCTCGGCATGTGTGCCGGCCACGGGCTTGGTATGCTGGCGGTCACGGACAGCATTGGTTTTGGTGGCGTATTCCCCTATATGGGGCTCGCAAATCCCCCGCATGCGCTGACCTTTCGCGCCTGCGTCGTGCCATGACCAGTGTAGCCCAAATTTCCCATGACCACCGCGAGCGACCTGCGATCCGGAAAGACCCACCGCGACGAGAATTTCCCGGTCGCGTCGTGGATCATTCATCCGCGGCATCGTGCCCTGATCCTGGCCTTCTATAATTTCGTCCGCACCGCCGACGATATCGCCGATCACGCCACGCTGCCCGCCGAGGAGAAGCTGCGCTACCTCGACCTCATGGAGGCCGAGCTGCTTGGCAATGGCGACACCCAGAAGGAAGCGGTCAATCTGCGCCGCGCGTTCGCCGAGCGCAGCATGCCGCCGCGGCACGCGCTCGACGTGCTGGTGGCGTTCCGCCTCGACGTCACCAAGCTGCGTTACGAGAACTGGGACGATGTGATCGATTATTGCCGGTACTCGGCAATGCCGGTCGGGCGGTTCATGCTCGACGTGCACGGCGAGGATACCTCGACCTGGGCGGCGTCGGACGCGCTCTGCGCCGGGCTGCAGATCAACAACCATCTGCAGGACTGCGGCAAGGACTACCGCAACCTGAACCGTGTCTATTTGCCGCGCGATGCCCTGGCCGCCGCGGGCGCGACCGTCGAGATGCTCGGCGAGGCGAAATCGCAGCCGGCCCTGCTCAAATGCCTGCAGGCGCTCGCCGTGCGCACCGAGGCGCTGCTCGACCAGAGCAAGTCGCTCGCCGCCGAGGTGAAGGATTTCAGGCTGGGGCTCGAGATTTCCGTGATCCAGGCGTTCGCCGACAAGATCGTCAACATGCTGAAGGTGCGCGATCCGCTCAGCGAGCGCGTGCATTTGAGCCCGCTCGAACTGCTGCTGCAGAGCCTTGGCGGCGTGGCCGGCGAGACGGCGCGGCGTGCGACCGGACGGCGTGCGGTCTCCAAATCGGCGGCTGGCGCATGAGCGTGGAGGCGGCGGCCAACGCAAATTACGGAAGCACCGCGTCGGGCAGCTCGTTCTACGCCGCGATGCGCATTCTGCCGCGCGCGCAGCGCGAGGCGATGTTCCAGATCTACAGCTTCTGCCGGCAGGTCGACGACATCGCCGATTCCGACGGCCCGCGGCCGGAGCGGCTGGCCGCGCTGCAGCAGTGGCGCGACGATATCGACGCGCTCTATGCGGGGCATCCGCCGGAGCGGCTGAAGGACTATGTCGCCTCGGTGAAGACCTTCGGCCTGAAGCGCGAGGATTTTGTCGCGATCGTCGACGGCATGGAGATGGACGTGCCGCAGGACATCCGCGCGCCGGATCTCGCGACGCTCGATTTGTATTGCGATCGCGTCGCGAGCGCGGTCGGCCGGCTGTCGGTGCGCGTGTTCGGCCTGCCCGAGGACGACGGCATCCAGCTCGCCTATCACCTCGGCCGCGCGCTGCAGCTCACCAACATCCTGCGCGACATCGACGAGGATGCCGGCCTCGGCCGGCTCTATCTGCCGCGCGAATGGCTCTGGCACGCCGGCATCACCAATAACGATCCGGCCCGCGTCACCGCCGACCGCGCGCTGCCGAAGGTGTGCGCGCCGCTGGCCGAGCGGGCGAAGATGCATTTCCAGAAATCCGACGAGATCATGAAGCGCAATTCGCGCCGCGCCGTGCGCGCGCCGCGGATCATGTCGAAATACTACCGCGCGATTCTCGATCTTCTGATCGCGCGCGGCTTCACCGCGCCGCGCGCGCCGGTACGTGTGTCCAAGGCCGCCAAGATCGGCATCCTTCTTCGTTACGCGATCATCTGATGCAAAAGACCGTTCATATCATCGGTGCCGGCATTTCCGGCCTCTCCGCGGCCGTGCGCCTCGCCAATGGCGGCTACAAGGTGTTCGTCCATGAGGCAACGCAGCAGGCCGGCGGCCGCTGCCGCTCCTATTTCGACGCGGCCACCAGTCTCACCATCGACAATGGCAACCATCTGTTGCTGTCGGGCAATCGCCATGCGCTGAGCTACGCGCGCGCGATCGGCACCGAGGCCGGTCTCGTCGGGCCTGCGCGCGCGCAGTTTCCGTTCGTCGATCTTGCCAGCGGCCGGCGCTGGCAGCTCGACCTCGGCGATTCCCGCCTGCCGCTGTGGGTGTTCGACGAGGCGCGCCGCGTCCCGGACACTAGCCTGCGCGACTATCTCGCCTTGGCGCCGCTGGCTTGGGCCGGCACCGGTGCGCTGGTCGGCAACACTATTCCCTGCAAGGGCACGCTGTATGACCGCCTGGTGCAGCCGCTGCTGCTCGCCGCATTGAACGTCGATCCGCCGGAGGGCTCGGCCGGGCTCGCGGGCGCGATCGTGCGCGAGACGCTGCTCGCGGGCGGGCAGGCCTGCCGTCCGTTGATCGCGCGCGACGGCCTGAGCTCGGTCCTGATCGAGCCGGCCGTGAAGCTGCTGCAGGAGGGCGGCCACAGCGTCCAGTTCAGTCACGAATTGCGTGCGCTCGGCATGTCGGGTGATCGCATCAGTGAGCTCGATTTTGGCAATGGCGACAAGGTCGCGCTGGGAGCCGACGACGCCGTCGTGCTTGCGGTGCCGCCGCGGGCCGCGGCCGCGCTGCTGCCCGGCCTGAAAACCCCGACCAAATTCCGCGCCATCGTGAACGCGCATTTCCGCGTCGATCCGCCGCGCGACGCTGCGCCCATTCTCGGCGTGGTCGGCGGCCTCGTGGAGTGGCTGTTCGCGTTCCCGCAACGGCTGTCGGTGACGATCAGCAACGGCGACCGCCTGGTCGACATGCCGCGCGAGGAGCTCGCGCTGGCGATCTGGCAGGACATCTGCGAGGCCTCGGGGGTTTCCGGCGACCTGCCGCCCTGGCAGATCGTGCGTGAGCGCCGTGCCACATTTGAGGCGACGCCGGAACAGAATGCCCTGCGTCCGGGGCCCGCGACGGCGCAAAAAAACCTGTTCCTTGCCGGCGACTGGACTGCTACCGGGTTGCCGGCAACCATCGAGGGATCGGTGCGATCGGGGGATCGCGCCGCCGATCTGGTTCTGGCCAGACGTTAGATTCGACCTGTTGGCGCGTTTTCGAGCGAAGTGGCTACCGGTTCGCGTGAAGAAAACGCGACCAAACAGAAGGACAAGAACGTGATCCGAAGCAATCGGATCATGCTCTGGAGCGGCCGCGGCTTTCGATCAGCCGGCCCGCGATGAAGAGGATATCGAGCGAAATGCTTGCGAGAGATCACAGCGTTGCAGTCGACCCGGTCGCGCTGGAGAAGAGCATCTCCAAGGCAACCGAAGCGCTGCTCGGCTACCGTCAATCCGACGGGCACTGGGTGTTCGAGCTCGAGGCCGACAGCACCATTCCGGCCGAGTACATCCTGCTGCGTCACTACCTGGCCGAGCCGATCGATGCCGGGCTCGAGGCCAAGATCGGCAACTATCTGCGCCGCGTCCAGGGCGCCCATGGCGGCTGGCCGCTGGTGCATGACGGCCCGTTCGACATGAGCGCCAGCGTGAAGTCGTACTTCGCGCTGAAGATGATCGGCGATTCCGTCGACGCGCCGCACATGGCGCGGGCGCGCGAGGCGATCCGTTCGCGCGGCGGCGCTTCGGGCAGCAACGTGTTCACGCGATTCCTGCTCGCGCTCTATGGCGTCGTGACCTGGCGCGCGACGCCGGTGCTGCCGATCGAGATCATGCTGCTGCCGATGTGGTCGCCGTTCCACATCAACAAGATCTCCTACTGGGCGCGCACCACCATGGTGCCGCTGATGGTGCTTGCCGCGCTGAAGCCGCGTGCGAAGAATCCGAAGGGCGTCGGCATCGACGAACTGTTCCTGGAGGATCCGAAATCGGTCCGCATGGCGCCGAAGGCGCCGCATCAGAGCGCGAGCTGGTTCTATCTGTTCCGCTCGCTCGACGCCGTGCTGCGGGTAATCGAGCCGATGTTTCCGAAGAGCCTGCGCCAGCGCGCGATCGATGCCGCGCTCGCCTTCACCGAAGAGCGGCTGAACGGCGAAGACGGCATGGGCGCGATTTATCCGCCGATGGCCAACATCGTCATGATGTACGAGGCGCTCGGCAAGGACGAGAATTTCCCGCCGCGCGCCACCACCCGCCGCGGCATCGACAAGCTGCTCGTGATTAGCGAACACGAGGCCTATTGCCAGCCCTGCGTTTCGCCGGTGTGGGACACCGCGCTGGCCTGTCATGCGCTGCAGGAAGCGGGCGGCGACGACACCCTGGCCAAGGCCAGGCAGGGCCTCGACTGGCTGAAGCCGCGCCAGGTGCTGGACCTGAAGGGCGATTGGGCGGTCAAGGCGCCGGACGTCCGCCCGGGCGGCTGGGCGTTCCAGTACAACAACGACCATTATCCCGATCTCGACGACACCGCGGTGGTCGTGATGGCGATGGATCGCGTGCGGCGTCATACCGGAACCAGGGAATATGATGAGTCCATCGCGCGCGGCCGCGAGTGGATCGAGGGGCTGCAGAGCCGCGATGGCGGCTGGGCCGCATTCGACGTCAACAACCTCGAATATTACCTCAACAACATCCCGTTCTCCGATCATGGGGCATTGTTGGATCCGCCGACCGAGGATGTCACCGCGCGCTGCATCTCGATGCTGGGCCAGCTCGGCGAGACCGCCGAGAGCAACAAGGCGATGGCTGACGGCGTCGCTTATTTGCGCCGCACCCAGCTTGCCGAGGGCTCCTGGTACGGCCGCTGGGGCCTGAACTACATCTACGGCACCTGGTCGGTGCTCTCGGCGCTAAATGTCGCAGGGGTCGATCGCAACGACCCGATGATTCGGAAGGCGGTCGACTGGCTGGCGTCAGTCCAGAATCAGGACGGCGGCTGGGGCGAGGACGCCGTCAGTTACTGCCTGGATTACAAGGGTTATGAAGTTGCGCCTTCGACCTCCTCGCAAACGGCATGGGCTTTGCTTGGATTGATGGCGGCCGGAGAGGTCGAAAATCCCGCTGTTACGCGCGGGGTGGAGTACCTAAAGGCAACACAGACGGAAAAAGGGCTGTGGGACGAGCAGCGATACACAGCTACGGGGTTTCCGCGGGTATTTTACTTGCGATATCATGGCTACTCGAAGTTCTTTCCGCTCTGGGCGCTGGCGCGGTATCGAAATTTGAGAAGCACCAATAGCAGGGTGGTAGGGGTCGGGATGTGATTGTTGAGGCGGGGGCCGCCGAGACCGTGGGCAGTAGAATTGATCCTCGGCCGGTATTGATTGTGACTGGATTGGTGCAGGAGGCTCGCATCGCGGCAGGCCCCGGCATGATCGTAATCTGCAGTTCGAGCGATCCGCAGCAGCTGCGTGAGTTGCTGGCGACGCTGGATCCGAGCACCTTCCGTGGCGTGATTTCGTTCGGCGTGGCCGGCGGGCTCGATCCGTCGCTCAAGTCAGGCGACGTCGTGGTTGCGACCGAGGTGATGTCGGGCGATACCCGTTTCCTGGCCGCATCCGCGCTGAACGAAGAGATGATCGCCAGCGCCGCGCTGAAGCGCCGCAGGATCGTCCGCGGCAGTCTCGCCGGCGTGGAAGAGGTGATCGCGGCAAAGGCCTGCAAGGCCGCTCTGCGCTCGATGACGGGCGCAGCCGCAGTCGATATGGAGAGCCATATCGCGGCGGCCTATGCCGCCAAGGCCCGCATTCCGTTTGCCGCATTGCGCGTAATCAGCGATCCCGCGCACCGGGCGCTACCGGAACTTGCGAAATCCGCGGTGAAGCCGAACGGCGACATCGACCTGCGCAAGGTGCTGCGCGGCATCGCCCGCAATCCACGGACGCTGCGCGCGCTGGTGTCGACCGGAATTGACTTCAACCGCGCGCTGCGCTCGCTGCGCAGCTGCCGCGGCTTCCTGCTCGGCAACGAGGTGTTGATGCCGGTAGAAGACGTTCTGATCACGGCGAAGGCGGCCTGATCCGCTGCGCCGGGCAGGGACCGGGTTTCTCACCGCATCAAGCTCAACTCACAGGCCCGGTCGCATCGCGATCGGGCCTTTTGCTTGTGTGCCGAGTATGAACGACAGCTTGGAGGTGGAAGTCCTCTATCCAGCCTGATGACGGCGAAGGATTAGCGAAGCGCAAGGGCGTCATCGCGAGGTGGGGTCTGAAGACAGCGTGGAGCAAAGCCGCGGCTCGATGGACAATTACCGGATAACGAGGCCTACCCGGCCGGACGAGCGAGCATGTGATCGCGAAGTCCATAGTCATCAAGGGTCGGGGTGGTAAATCCGGCGAGCGTGCGGTGAAGGCGGTCGGTCTTACCTCGGGAGGTCTGTGCTGTGTCCCGGTAACGGGACTGAGGTCGTCGTAAGGCGACTTGACCGCAGCGCAGAAGTCAGCAGCGGGCATAGTAGGCGGTGGCGTGCCGTCGAAGGCCCAAACGGTGGAAGTGGCCAGTAGAACGGTGATCTCGCGCGAGCCATGCGGCAGAAGAATCAGGTCGAGCTGAACTTGGGCACCGGAGCGAAGGGTGAAGCCCCGAACGCCGCCGCCCAAGAGTCCGAAGCGCGCGCGGCGGCCACCGCCCTCGAACGCCCGGCGGCCGCAGGGCCGTCGATGGAAGCGGTAATCGAGCGTGAGAACCTGAAGACGGCGTTGGCGCAAGTGACGCGCAACAAGGGCGCGGCGGGCGTCGATGGGATGACCGTCGATGAGTTGCCGGCCCACCTGAAGGAGCACTGGCTAGCGATCCGAGCCCAGTTACTTGAGGGCACCTACAAGCCGCAGCCGGTGCGGCGGGTGGAGATACCGAAGACGTCGGGCGGCCTGCGGCCGCTCGGCATCCCGACGGTGCTCGACCGCTTGATCCAGCAGGCGGTGATGCAGGTGCTGCAGGCGGATTGGGACGGGACGTTCTCCGAGACCAGCTTCGGCTTCCGGCCGGGGCGCTCGGCGCATCAGGCGGTGGAACGGGCGCAGACGTACATTGCGGCCGGCCACAGCTTCGTGGTGGACATCGACCTGGAGAAGTTCTTCGACCGGGTCAACCACGACATCCTGATGAGGCTCGTTGCCAAGCGGGTGACTGACAAGCGCCTCCTGAAGCTGATCCGCGGATTCCTGAATGCGGGTGTGCTGGAGAGAGGGCTGGTCAGTCCGACGGAAGAGGGTACGCCGCAGGGCGGTCCGCTCTCGCCGCTATTGTCGAACCTGATGCTGGATGTGCTGGACAGGGAACTGGAAAGACGCGGCCATCGCTTCGTGCGCTACGCCGATGACTGCAACATCTATGTGCGCAGTCGGAAGGCGGGCGAGCGGGTGCTGGCGGGCATCGAACGGTTCCTCGAAAAGCGCCTCAAGCTCAAGGTCAACAAAGCCAAGAGCGCGGTCGCCAAACCGAGCGTTCGCAAGTTCTTGGGCTTCAGCTTTATCGGTGGGAAAGAACCGCGTCGGCGCATCGCGCCGCAGGCACTTGCCCGCTTCAAGGCGAAGGTCCGAGGACTGACACGACGCACCTGCGGCCGAAGCCTCGCGCAGATTGCCAAGGAACTATCGCGCTATCTGATCGGATGGCGCGGCTACTTCGGCATCTGCCAAACCCCGTCGGTGTTGCGCACACTTGACGAATGGCTCAGGCGGCGGTTGCGCGCCATCGCCTGGAAACAATGGAAGCGCGGTGACACTCGCTTTGCCGAGCTGCGACGCTGCGGCGTCGGCCGGGATCTGGCGGCACAAACCGCCGGCAGCCCGCATGGCCCTTGGCGGCTCGCGAACAGCCCCGCGCTCACCATCGCCATGCCAATCGCGTTCTTCAGGGCACTCGGCTTGGCTTCCGTCGCGGCACAGCAGCCCGCATAATCCACCGAACCGCCGGATACGGACCCGTATGTCCGGTGGTGTGGGAGGGGAGAAGCCGCGAGGCTTCCCCCTATCCCGATTGATGCCCAAAGGTTTCGCTCGATGCCACGCTGTTCCGGTTCCACGCGGTCAGCGGACTTGCGCGTCGGCTGTGCGGTGAGAGACCCCGCATATCCGTGTCCCTCGGGCCGGTGGGGTCGCGCGGCCAGCCTCTGACGACTTGCCAGCAGCGCGCCGGCGCCCCGGGAAGGGCCCTACGCGGACCGCGCTGGGTCGACGCTTGACAGCTACGGCTATTCATCCGAAAATGAACTATGATCCTTTATTCATGAATTAAGGTTCACTATGGCAATCGCTGCCGTTCGCCTCAACCAACTGGTCGAAACCAAAGCGCGTATTCTCGATGCCGCCAGGGAGGCCGTGGCGCTGAGTGGCTGGAAGGACGCCCAGATCGCCCTGATCGCCTCACGGGCCGGCGTGGCCACGGGCAGCGTGTATCGCTACTTCGACTCCAAGGCGGACCTGTACGCGCAGGTGCTCGCCCTGGTGTCCGAGCGCGAGGTGGCTGTCGTCGCCGCGATCGTCGAGGCGGAAGGCTCGGCGTCCCAGTGCCTGGTCGACGCGATCTACACTTTCGCGGTCCGGGCGATGCGCGGCCGCCGCCTGGCGTACGCGTTGATCGCCGAACCCTGTGAACCCGAGATCGACGCGGCGCGCCTGAAATACCGGGCGGCCCTGGCCGATCAGATCGCAAGGCTGGTTCGGCGCGGTATCGCCGGCGGTGAGTTCGTCGAGATCGACGCGAACGTCGCGGCATCCTGCGTGACCGGCGCCTTCATGGAGGCGCTGGTCGGTCCCCTTGCGCCCGAAGCGGCCCCCGATTCCGACGCGGCGAAGGCGATCGCACAGTCGATCGCGGGGCTTTCCGCGCGCATGCTGTTTCGCCACGCCACGCCTGAACTCATCCCTGTATCGCGAGTCTCCGCATGAACGCGCGCGTCCAGCCGGTTGCCGTCGCTGAAGCGAAAGCCGCTCCGTTTGCGACCCATGAAGTACGCAATCAGGCGCGGCCGGCGCTCGGCTTCAATGCGTTCGATGACGACCGCGCGCTGAGTGGCCTGATCGCGACGATCGCGCCGTGGGCGAAAGACAAGCTTTCCGCACTCGGAGCTCATGCCGGCAGCGAATCCGTGCAGGAGGCGGCACGGCTGGCCAACGAGCACGAACCGAAGCTCCTGACCCATGACCGGTATGGCAACCGCAATGATTGGGTCGAATTTCATCCGGCCTGGCATCAATTGATGGCGCTGGCGTTCCGGAGCGAGGTGCATAGCCTCGCCTGGTCGACGCGCGAACCACACGGCCATCTGGCGCGCGCGGCGCTGAGCTATCTCTGGAACCAGATCGAGAACGGCGTCGGTTGCCCCACCGGGATGGCGTACGCCGCGATCGCCGGGTTCTCCGGCAAGCCGCAATTCAATTTGTGGCGGGAGCGAACGCTGGCGGCGGACTACGATCCGCGGCGGCTTCCGATCGAGGCCAAGCGCGCCGCGGTCATCGGTTACGCCATGACCGAAAAGCAGGGCGGCTCCGATCTGCGTGAGACCCAGACCACCGCGCGCTTTGTCGAGCGCGGCGCGCATGGCGAGATCTATGCGCTCACCGGCCACAAATGGTTCTTCTCGGTGCCGGTGGCCGACGGATTCTACACGCTGGCGCGCACCCAGTCCGGCGTCAGCTGCCTGTTCGTGCCGCGCCTGCTGCCCGATGGCAGTGCCAACCGCATCCACATTCAGCGTCTGAAGGACAAGTGCGGCAACCGGTCGAACGCGTCGAGCGAGATCGAGTACCACGATACGTGGTCGATCCTGGTTGGCGAAGAGGGCCGCGGCATCGCGGAAATCCTTTCGCATGCCCATCTGACGCGGCTGGATTTCGCGGTCGGCTCCGCCGGGCTGATGCGCCAGGCGCTGAGCCTCGCCCTCAACCACGCGCAAACGCGAACGGCGTTCGGCAAGCCGATGTCCGAGCTTCCGATGCAGCGCAACGCGCTCGCCGACCTCGCGCTCGAGAGCGAGGCGGCGATGCTCGGCGCGTTTCGGGTCGCGCGCGCGACCGACGGCCTGCAGACAAGCGAACACGAGCGATTGCTGGCGCGGGTCGCGACACCCGTGATGAAGTTCTGGAACTGCCAGCGCGCGCCGGCCTTCACCTATGAATGCCTGCAGGTGCATGGCGGCAACGGCTTCATCATGGAGAATCCGATGGCCCGGCTCTATCGCGAGGCGCCGTTGAATTCGATCTGGGAAGGTACCTCGAACATGATGTGCATGGACGTTTTGCGCGCCATGCAACGCGATGCGAATTGCCGGGACGCATTCGTCGACGAGTTGCGTGCGAGCAGGGGCCTCAATCCGGTCTATGACCGAAGCACGGACGATCTCGCCGATCGCTTGCGTGCTCGATACCCGGACGACGGGCATGCGAGAGCACTCGTCACCCGCATGGCGCATGCGCTGCAGGCCGCCGAGATGCTGAAGCATGGCGACGCCGCTGCCGCCGAACTGTTCGTGAAATCCAGGCTTGGCGCGGACGGGATGCAGGTATTCGGCGGGCTTCCATCGACGGAAGGTCTTGGCGCCATCGTCGAACGTGCCTCCGTCATCCATCACTGAGGGTCCAAGTCATGCGTCAGACCGAAGTTTGTGCCGTCAGCGATGTCAGGGCCGTCGTCGGAGACGAGGAGTGGGCAACCCGCGTCGACCTTGCGGCGTGCTACCGCCTGGTCGCGCTCTACGGAATGACCGACCTGATCTACAATCACATCAGTGCACAGGTCCCGGGGCATCACGATCAGTATCTGATCAATCCCTATGGCATGCTGTACGAGGAGATCACGGCGTCGAGCCTCGTCAAGATCGACATCGAGGGCCGGACCCTGCTGCAGCCCGACCACGGCTACAACGTCAACGTGGCCGGCTTCTATCTGCACGCCCCGATCCATCGCGCGCGGCCCGACGTGAACTGCGTTCTCCATACCCACACCAGGGCTGGCACCGCGGTCAGCGCGCTTGCCGAAGGGCTGTTGCCGCTGTCGCAGACGGCGATGCGGTTTCACGGTCGGATCGGTTATCACGATTTCGAGGGGCCGGCGATCGATCGGGAGGAATGCGACCGGGTCGTCGCTGATCTCGGTCGCAACAATGTGCTGGTGTTGCGCAATCATGGCCTCCTGGTGTGCGGCAACACGATTCCGCAGGCGTTCAACGCGATCTACTGGCTGGAGCAGGCCTGCCGGATCCAGGTCGACGCGCTCGGCTGTGGCCGGCCGCTGCATGCGCCGACCGAGATGGCGATCGGCAACACGGTGACCTGTTTTGCCGGCACCGAGATCACGCTGGACAATGAGCGCGACACCAATCCGGTGCTGAATGAAGCGGCGCAAAATCTGCAAGCCGGGTACGGCCTGCTGGAACGGCCGGCGCTGCGGCGCAGGCTCGACCGCATCGACGGGAGCTACGCGCAATGAGCACGGCGCTGGCGGCGTTGCGGATCGGCTTCATCGGCGCCGGCCGCGTGGCGCAGACGCTCGCGCCGGCCTTCGCCTGCGCGGGGCTGAACGTCGCGGCGTTCTACAACCGCGGTGCCGATGCCGCGCAGCGGCTCGGATCCCGCATCCCGTCGGCGCGGCCGATGACGGATGCGCAGCAGGTCGTCGACCGCTGCGACATGGTTTTCCTGACCGTGAGCGACGATGCGATCCTGCCGGTCTGCCGCGACTTGCGCTGGGAGCCGCGTCACCGCGTGGTTCATTGCAGCGGCGCGACCGAACTGGCCGCGCTCGATCATGCGAAATCCGCAGGCGCCGCGACCGGCGGATTTCATCCGATGCAGATGTTTGCCAATCCCGACGTCGCGCTCGAGGGGTTGCGCGGATGCACCGTCGGCATCGAGGCAGAGGGCGACTTCAGGCGTGACCTGGAATTGCTTGCGACCCGCATCGGGTGTGAACCGCTCGCGCTGCCGGCCGGTGCGCGGGCGCTCTATCATGCGTCCGCCTATTACGTCGGTCCGTTCCTGATCGCGCTGCTCAAGGAGGGCGTCGAGCTCTGGAAGAGCTTTGGCGCCAGCGAGACCGACGCGTTGCGCGCGATGATGCCGCTGCTGCGGGGGACGGTCGCGGCTGTTCTCGACGGTGGCCTCGCCAACGGCATGGGCGGCTGCGTGGCGCGCGGCGACGTCGGAACGATCCTCAAGCATCTCCGGGCGCTGGATGAGCGCTTTCCTCCCTCCGGCGCGCTGTATCGCGAGCTCGCCCTGCGCAACGTCCCGCTCGGGATCGAGCGCGGCACACTCAGTGCACCGCGCGCGGCAGAGATCGAGAGATTGCTTCTGCGCACGAGATCGGAAGAGCATGCGGCATCCTGATTCAAAGAAAAAAGCCCCGGTTCGCTGAACCGGGGCTTTCATGTGTGTGCCGAGCATGACCGGCAGCTTGGAGGTGGAAGTCCTCTATCCAACCTGATGACGGTGAAGGATTAGCGAAGCGCAAGGGCGTCATCGCGAGGTGGGGTCTGAAGGAAGCGTGGAGCAAAGCCGCGGCCCGATGGACAAAAACCGGATAACGAGGCCTACCCGGCCGGACGAGCGAGCACGTGATCGCGAAGTCCACGGTCATCAAGGGGCGGGGTGGTAAATCCGGCGGGCGTGCGGCGAAGGCGGTCGATCTTACCTCGGGAGATCTGCGCTGCGTCTCGGCAACGAGACTGAGGTCGTCGTAAGGCGATCTGACCGCAGTGCAGAAGTCAGCAGAGGGCATAGTAGGCGGAACGAGTTTCGCCGAAGGCCTGAACGCTGGAAGTGACGAGTAGATGCAGCGATATCGCATCGGCCATGCGACTGAATTCCGGGCAACTGGCCTCGGAACGGCGGGAAGGGGTGAAACCCTGACTGACGCTGATCAGAGGAGTCGAAGCTGGCGCGACGATTGCTGACACCCAAACTACGGCGGCAACAGAACAACTCTTGCCGCTTAATCCAGCGAACCGCCGTATACGGACCCGTATGTACGGTGGTGTGGGAGGGGAGGGCTGCGAGGCTCCCCCCTATCCCGATTTCTGCTTTCGCTCACATCGCGCGTCAGGCGGCGGTCGAGGCCTTCGCTTGCTGCTTGGCGGCGGCGGCCGCAGCCTCGTCGCGGCGGATCTCCGAGAGCTTCTTCTGCACCTGCTCGGCGAAGATGTACTGCGCCGGACGCTGCTTCGACATGTCGATCTCGGGCGCCATCGGGCCCGATGTCCTGATGCCGCGCAGCGCAACCCACATCGCCTTCAGCGGATTGTTGATCGCGGCGGTCGCCGCGGTCGGCTCGTAGCCGCAATGGGCCATACAGTCGGCGCACTTCTCGTACTTGCCGGTGCCGTAGGTGTCCCAGTCGGTGGTGTCCATCAGCTCCTTGAAGGTCTTGGCGTAGCCTTCACCGAGCAGATAGCAGGGCTTCTGCCAGCCGAAGATGTTGCGCGCCGGCATGCCCCAGGGCGTGCACTCGTATTCCTGGTTGCCGGCGAGGAAGTCGAGGAACAGGCCGGAATGCATGAAATTCCACTTCTTGCCCTTGCCGAGCGCAAAGACGTCGCGGAACAGCTTCTTGGTCTTGGTGCGGTTGAGGAAGTGCTCCTGGTCGGGCGCACGCTCATAGGCGTAACCCGGCGACATCGAGACGCCGACGCCGAGCTCGGTGGTGAAATCGAGGAACTTGGCGATCTCCTCGGCCGGATGACCATCAAAGATTGTGGCATTGACGTTGACCGTGAAGCCGCGCGCCTTCGCCGCCTTGATCGCCGAGACGGCGCGATCGAACACGCCCTTCTGCGACACCGCCTTGTCGTGATGATCCTTCAGGCCGTCGAGATGCACCGAGAAGAACAAATAGGGCGACGGCTCGAACAGATCGAGCTTCTTCTCGAGCAGCAGCGCATTGGTGCACAGCGAGACGAACTTCTTGCGGGCCACGAGGCCGCGCACGATCTCGCCGATTTCCTTGTGGATCAGCGGCTCGCCGCCGGGGATCGCCACCATCGGCGCGCCGCACTCATCGGCCGCATCCCAGCATTCCTGCGCCGTCATGCGGCGATTGAGGATCGCATCGGGATAGTCGATCTTGCCGCAGCCGACGCAGGCGAGGTTGCAACGGAACAAAGGTTCCAGCATCAGCACGAGCGGATAGCGTTTGCGGCCAAGCAGCTTCTGCTTGATCAGATAACCGCCGATACGCATTTCCTTGAAGAACGGTATAGCCATTAGACGATTTCTTTCTGCACTTATCAAAGGGATGTGGGTTCAGATCAGCCCGCAGTCAGTTCGGCTGGCAGCCGGAATTCGATATTCTCTTCTCGGCCCGGAACGACCGAGACCGACACCGGTCCGATCCGCCGCAGAGCCTCGATCACATCGTCGACCAAAACTTCGGGCGCAGAAGCGCCCGCGGTAATGCCGACGGCCTTCGCATCCTTGAGCCAATCCGGATTGAGTTCGCTCCCATCGGCAATGAGATAACTCGCGACGCCGACCTCGGTGCCGATTTCACGAAGCCTGTTCGAGTTGGAACTGTTGGCGGCCCCCACCACCAAAATGACGTCAACCAGTTTGCTGAGGTCCCTTACCGCAGATTGGCGGTTCTGTGTCGCATAGCAGATATCCCTGATATCCGGGCCTTGAATATCTGTAAATTTTGCCTGAAGGGCCGCGATGATGTCCCTGGTGTCGTCCACGGACAGGGTGGTCTGGGTGATGTAGGCGACCGGCGTATCGCTCGGCAGCCTCAGTTCCGCCACGTCCTGGACACTCTGGACTAGGAGGACCGGCCCCGGAACCTGGCCCATGGTTCCCTCGACCTCGGGATGGCCGGCGTGCCCGATCAGGATCAGGGCGCGGCCCTTCGAGATATAGCGCTTGCCCTGGTTGTGGACCTTGGTGACGAGCGGGCAGGTGGCATTGAGCACCGGCAGATCGCGGGCTTCCGCCTCCTCCTCGACGCTCCTAGCAACGCCATGGGCACTGAAGACGGTCACCGCCTTGGCCGGCACTTCCGAGAGGTCCTCGACGAAGATCGCGCCCTTCTTCTTCAGGCTCTCGACGACGTGTTTGTTATGCACGATCTCGTGGCGGACATAGACCGGCGGCCCATACTTCTCGAGCGCGCGTTCGACGATCTCGATCGCGCGCACAACGCCCGCGCAAAAGCCGCGCGGCTGAGCAAGAAACACTTCCATCTGACGTCCGTTACGCAAATTGCACCAATCTCGTTCAATGCCCTGCGGCCTTTTCGGCAACGCACTCCACAGGTCGGACGTCGCAACGTCAGTTGCAATGTCTGAGCCATCACAGTTCCTGGACGGGATCTGCGCCCCAAGCGCATGGAAATACAGCGATTTGTGGCAAAAAGGTAGCGGTTCGATGGGGGCGTGGTCACGGACGAGGGGCGTTAGAGGTAGTATGGTGTGGATTTCGACCCCTGCGACCGTCCGTCTCCCTCACTTGTTCGTCACTTTATCGCCCACTGATGCGGTTTATACCGGCCATTCGTGGCCGTTCCTGTGGTTTGGAACCTCCTCGCCGTCCCGTCGAGGAAGATAACCAAAACAACATTAGATCGGTCCCGGGAACTCCGCTACAGAGCGGGCGTTTTCGGCCATGCTTCCCCGAGATAGAAAGAAACGAAGTGCTGACAAATATTGTCGTCTCCGTTGTTAGAACCTGTACGCGTTTTGCCCTTCCGGTTGTGATTATCTCTGTCCTGTTGTCGATCGGCGCCGGCTTCTACACGGCCCGCAACTTCTCGATCAACACCGACATCAACAAGCTGATCTCGCCGGATCTCGATTGGCGCAAGCGCGACAACCAGTTCGAGGAAGCATTTGATCGCGAGCGGCTGATCCTGGCGGTGGTCGAGGCAGCGACGCCGGAGCTGACCAGCTCGGCCGCGAAGGCGCTCACCGCGAAGCTGCAGGCCGACAAGAAGAACTTCGAAGCGATCACCGCGCTCGGCTCCGGCGAATTCTTCGAGAAGAATGGCCTCTTGTTCCTGCCGACCGAAGAGGTCGGCAAGGTCGCGGGCCAGCTCGAATCGGCTGCACCGTTGATCGAGATCATGGCCGGCGATCCCTCGATACGCGGCCTGACCGGCGCGCTCGAGACCGGCCTTGCCGGCGTCAAGCGCGGGCAGGTCAAGCTCGACAATGCCGCGCCGCCCTTCAACCTGATCTCCGAGACGGTCGAGACCGTCCTCGCCAAGGGCAACGCGACCTTCTCGTGGCGCGAGCTCACCAGCGACAAGCCGCTGACCGATTCGGACAAGCGCGCCTTCATCGAGATCAAGCCGATCATCGACTATTCGGCGCTGGAGCCGGGCAAGGCCGCGACCGATGCGATCCGCCAGGCGGCGGCCGATCTGAAATTCCCGACTGAATATCACGCGCGCGTTCGCCTGACCGGACCGGTGCCGATCGCCAACGAGGAATACGCCACCGTGCAGGACGGCGCGATCACCAACGGCATCGGCACCGTGGTGATCGTGCTGGTCATCCTCTGGATGGCGCTGCATTCCGGCAAGATCATCTTCGCCGTGTTCGTGAACCTGTTCATCGGGCTTGCCATCACCACGGCGGTCGGCCTGATGATGGTCGGCTCGCTGAACCTGCTCTCGATTGCCTTCGCCGTGCTGTTCATCGGCCTCGGGGTCGACTTCGGCATCCAGTTCAGCGTCCGCTACCGCTCCGAGCGCTTCAAGAACGACAATCTGACGCTGGCGCTGGAAAACGCGGCGCGCCGCTCGGCGGTGCCGTTGTCGCTCGCCGCGATGGCGACCGCTGCCGGTTTCCTCTGCTTCCTGCCGACCGACTACAAGGGCATCTCGGAGCTCGGCAAGATCGCCGGCGCCGGCATGCTGGTGGCGTTCGTCACCAGCATCACGGTGCTGCCGGCGCTGCTCGATCTGCTCAATCCGCCCGGCGAGAAGGAGCCGGTCGGCTACGCCTTCCTGGCGCCGCTCGATAACTTCCTGGAGAAGCATCGCGTTCCGATCATCGTCGGCACGCTGCTGGTCACGGTCGCGGGCCTGCCGCTGCTCCATTACATGAAGTTCGACTTCAACCCGATCAATCTGCGCAATTCCAAGGTGGAATCGATCGCGACCTTCCTCGACCTGAGGAAGGATCCGAACACCGGCGCCAATGCCATCAATGTGATGACGCGCTCGGAAGCCGACGCCAAGAAGATCGAGGCCAAGCTCGAGAAGCTGCCGGAAGTGTCGCGCGTGATGTCGCTCGACAGCTTCGTGCCCGACGACCAGCCGGCCAAGCTGAAGCTGATCGCGCAGGCGGCCAAGACGCTCGGCCCCGCGCTCAACCCGGATTCGGTCGATCCGGCGCCGTCGGATCAGGAGAATGTCGAGTCGCTGAAGAGCTCGGTCGACGGCCTGCGCAAGACCGCGGGCGACGGCAAGGGGCCGGGTGCGCTGGCCGCGCGCCGGCTCGCCGACGCGCTGCAGAAGCTCGCCGATGCGAATGAGGCGACCCGCGACAAGGCGCAGGACGTATTCGTCGCGCCGATGAAGATCGTGTTCGATCAGCTCCGCAATACGCTGCAGGCCCAGACCGTCACGCTGCAGAACCTGCCGCCGGAACTCGTCGCCAGCTGGAAGACCAAGGACGGCCTGATGCGTGTCGAGGTGGAGCCGAAGGGCGATCCGAACGACAACGACAATCTGCGCCGCTTTGCCGACGCCGTGCTCGCCGCCGAGCCGACCGCGATCGGCGGACCGGTCTCGATCCTGAAGTCGGGCGACGTCATCGTGAAGGCGTTCATCCACGCCGGCATTCTGGCGCTGGTCACGATCAGCCTGCTGCTGTGGCTCACGCTGCGCCGCGTCGTCGACGTGCTGATGACGCTGGTGCCGCTCCTCGTCGCCGGCATCGTCACGCTGGAGATTTGCGTCTTGATCGGGCTGCCGCTCAACTTCGCCAACATCGTCGCGCTGCCGCTGCTGCTCGGCGTCGGCGTGGCGTTCAAGATCTACTATGTCACGGCGTGGCGCCAGGGCAGGACGAATCTGCTGCAGTCGAGCCTGACACGCGCGATCTTTTTCAGCGCGCTGACCACGGCGACCGCGTTCGGCAGCCTGTGGCTGTCGAGCCATCCCGGCACCGCCAGCATGGGCAAGCTGCTGGCGCTCTCGCTGGTCACCACGCTCGCGGCGGTGTTGCTGTTCCAGCCGGCGCTGATGGGCAAGCCGCGCGAGGTCAAGGAGGAGGACATCGCCAACGACGTCACCTGACGCGTTGGCGATTCGCTGTCGAACCGGCTTGGCGGCAGGCGCCGCCGAGCCGCGATGTCAGCGGACGGTGTTCCCGCAGGTTTCCGCTAATGCGTCGGTCGCGCGATGTCGGGGAGCAGGCAGATATCGCCCACGGCGTCAGCCTGCGCATTGGCATTGCCCGGGGCCTGCTTTTGCCCCGGCTTGGTGGCCGGCGCCACGGCACCGGTGGTTTTCTGCGGTGCTGTTGACTTGGGCTGGGTGCCCTTCGCCGCCGGGCTGCCGGCGGCGCTCACCGGAATCGGCGGACCGACGCGGGTCCAGGTCTCGCCGCCGCACAGGAAGCCGAGCACGCAGCCCTGGATTTCGAGCTGATCGGTGCCGACGGGCTTGATGGTCGAGCTGTAGAGCTGTCCGTCCTTGGCGTTGTAGACCTGACCTTCCCACGCATCCGCGCCGGCCTTCTTCTTCATGTCGATCAGGATCGGCATGCCGAGCGTCGGCCTGCTCTGCTTCGCAGGATCAGGATTGTTCTTATCCTTGCCGCCTGGGGTTTTTTCCCAAGACACCGCACCCCACATGTTGCCATTACACTGGGCGACGCGGATGGTGGCGACACCGTCAGCGACCTTCCAGTCGCCGGTCGGGTCCGCTGCAAGTGCCGGTGATAATACGGTGGCCAAAAATAAACCTGAAAAGGCTATTGTACGCGCGAAAGTTCTTGGGCAGTGCAACATGGTCCAAACCTGTGCTTAACTGGACGATCCGAGCGGGGGTCAAAACGCCGCTAGCGAGCGTTTTAAGTTGACGAGATGGCCATCAACCGACGTATGTAACGAATGGTAAGTTCCAATTTAGACGTTTCCGAGATTTTTGTGGAGCGCGAGGGGCAGCGCGGTGCCATGCACACGCGTCACCTCAACGAGCAGCTCGTTCGCGTTCTCAAGACCATCGGCTACGACGTCGGCTTCCAGAAGGGGCAAGGCCAATACCTCTTCGATCGTCAGGGGGCTCGTTACCTTGATCTATTGAGCGGATTTGGCGTTTTTGCGATTGGCCGCAATCATCCGGCCCTGCGCCAGGCGCTGAAGAGCGTGCTCGACGCCGATCTGCCCAATCTCGTGCAGCTCGATGTCTCGACGCTCGCCGGCGTGCTCGCTGAACGTCTTCTGGAACATGTTCCATACCTGGACAAGGTGTTTTTCGCCAATTCCGGCGCCGAAACCGTCGAAGCCGCGATCAAGTTCGCGCGTGGCGCGACCGGCCGCCCCGGTATCGTCTATTGCGGGCATTCGTTCCACGGCCTGTCCTACGGCGCGCTGTCGCTGACGGATGATTCGAATTTCCGCGGCGGATTCGAGCCGCTGCTGCCGGGCTGCACTCCGATTCCCTTCAACGATCTCGAAGCGCTGGAGAAGGCGCTGTCGTCGCGCCAGGTCGGCGCCTTCATCGTCGAGCCGATCCAGGGCAAGGGAGTCAACATGCCCACCGACGAGTTCCTGCCCGGCGCGCTGGCGCTGTGCCGCAAATACGGCACGCTGTTCATCGCCGACGAGATCCAGACTGGCATCGGCCGCACCGGAAAATTCCTCGCGATCGAGCATTGGGGCATCGAGCCGGACATGGTGCTGCTGGCGAAGGCGCTGTCCGGCGGTCACGTGCCGATCGGCGCGCTGCTGACGCGCAAGAACATCTTCGACAAGATCTTCAACCAGATGGACCGCGCGGTCGTGCATGGCTCGACCTTCGCCAAGAACGATCTCGCGATGGCCGCCGGCATTGCCACGCTCGACGTCATCAAGGCCGAGAAGCTCGTCGAGAACGCCGCCAAGCGCGGCGCCGAGCTCCGTCTTGCGCTGACGCGCATGGTGCCTGGCTATGAACTGATGAAGGAAGTTCGCGGCAAAGGCCTGATGATCGGCGTTGAGTTCGGTCCGCCGAAATCGCTGCGGCTCAAGGCGTCGTGGAATCTGCTGGAGACCGCCAACAAGGGCCTGTTCTGCCAGCTGATCACGGTGCCGCTGTTCAAGGATCACAAGATCCTGACCCAGGTCGCCGGCCACGGCCTCCACACCATCAAGCTGCTGCCGCCGCTCATGATCACCGAAGAGGACTGCACCTGGATCGAGAAGTCGTTCGACGACGTGATCGCCGGCAGCCACAAGGTGCCCGGCGCGATCTGGTCGCTCGGCAAGACGCTGGTCGACAACGCGGTGCGCAAGTCGGCGTAGTTTCGAACCTGTAGCCCGGATGGAGCGAAGCGAAATCCGGGATTCTCGCAACTGGCAAGTGAACTGCACCCCTGATGTGAGACACGATAATCAGGGACAGGTGCCGAGCGCTTGAGGCGGCTGGGCGGGTTGATGGGTTACGGGCGCGATGCGGGGCTGCTGCGCAGCAGCCCCGCATCGCGGTAAACTTGCTTCGAACTCGGCTGGCGGCCGATAAGCCAGGGCCGAGTGTAGCCGTTGGCGATTGTACACCTCCTCGATGAAGGCGCCGATTGCATTTCTGGCATGCTGCGCATCGCGGTAAGTCTGGCCGTTGACCTCCTCCTGTTTGAGGGTCTTCATGAAGCTCTCCGCCTTGGCATTGTCGTAGGGATTGCCGACCCGGCTCATGCTCGGGGCAATGTCGTGCCGCTGAAGTAGGTCCGTGTAGTCGCCGCAGGCGTACTGGATGCCGCGATCGGAGTGGTGGATCAGGCTACCGGGCGTCGGCTGGCGCGCCGCCAACGCCATGGAGAGCGCTGTAACCGCCAGACGCGCCTCCAGGTGCGTTTCCAGAGCCCAGCCGATCACGCGCCGGCTGAAGGCATCGAGCATGATGGCGAGATAGGCGAACTCCTCCTGCAGACGGATGTAGGTGATGTCCGCCACCCAGAGCTGGTCGAGGCCATCAGGCACCATGCCGCGGGCGAGGTTCGGTACCACGCGCCAGGGGTGGCGCGAGTCTGTCGTCACAGGCACGAACGGCCGCTGCCGCAAGCACAACAGATTGTCCTCTCGCATCAGGCGCAGCACGCGTTTGCCGTTCACCGCCAAGCCCTCACGGCGCAACTGGGCGGCGATCCGGCGATAGCCGTAATGCCGATAGGCAAGCGCCAGCCGCTGGATCGCGTCCCGCACGCCGGTTTCTTCGGCACGTGGGGCGGAAGCCGCCCAGTGCCGGTAATAGCCGGCCCGACTGACGCCAGCCAGCACGCACATCCGCTCGATCGTCAGCTCGCCTTGCCGCGGGGGCATCGTCATCGCCTGGATGACCGCGTAGACCCCGTCACGCCAGGCCCGGTGCTCGGCCGGCGTGCTTCCTTGACCCGCCGCAAGGCTTGCCGAAAAAAATCCAGTTCAATCTGCTGCTGGCCGATCTTGCGCTCAAGCTCGGCAATGCGCTCCGGCGCACCAGGGTCGGCAGTCGCAACATCGCGTGCCCGCTCCTTCACGCTCGGCGCAACCGCATCACTTTTGCGCGGCCGGCCGATCGGCCGCAGCGCCTCCGCCCCGCCGGCACGAAATAGATCGCGCCATGCATAGAGGTCCTTACGCAACACATTCAGCTCCTGGGAAAGAGCCTTTATGCGCTCACCCGCCAGAATGCGACGGACCGCCTCGAGCTTAAACTCTCGGCTGAAAACACGGGGTGATTTGTTGGACATACATTCTCCGTTAGAGAACTGTCCCTAATTTCCCGTGTCTCACTTTTGGGGTGCACTCCAAAGACCGTTCCCGGATTGCGCTTCGCTGCATCCGGGCTACAAGATTTCACCCCTCCTTGTTGGCGCGCATTGCGCCCTCGAACTTGTCGCCGAACTCGGAGAGCTCGTCGGCGCCGAGATCGCTGACCGCCCAGTAGTTCAGGCCGCGGTCGCTCCAGCGGCGGATGTTGAAGCCCTGCAGTGTCGAGATCTTCGCCGCCTTGCGTTCGGTGTTCGCGGTCTGCGCCACGAACAGGTTGATGACGTGCTGGCGCCGCTTGTAGACCACGGCGCCGATCTCGCGGGCGTTGACGTAGTCGAGCCGGCCGCCGATCAGCGTGAAGCCCTGCGCGGTGAGATCGATCACCGGCGGCGAGACGTCGAGCTTGCCGTTGAACCAGGGCTTGACCGTATGCTGATCCGTCGAGATCACGTCGGTGAGGTGGCCGGCCTGCAGCGAACGCAGATGCGCCGACACCACCTCGTTCTCGATGCGCTGCTCGTCTTCGTTGCGCAGCACGATCGCGACAAGGCCGGTCGCTGCCATCGCCGACACCGCGGAGCCCAGCGCGAAGCCGCGCAGCACCGAGCGCCGGGTCGGCGCCGCCTGCGCTTGCGGTTGCGGCAGTGACTTCTCGATCTTGCGGCGCAGCTCGAGCGGCGCCTTGTAGCGCAAATCGCTCTCGGCGATCGCCTGGCGGATCTCCTGATACTCCTTCATGAGCGCGGCACAATGCGCGCACCCCTCGACATGGGCTTCCACTTCGCGCGCATGGCCGGCGTCGAGTTCGCCGTCGATCAGCGCGTGGATCAGCACTTCGGCTTCCTCGCAGGTCATTTCACTTGCTCCTGTTCCGCAAGCCAGGCCGATCGCAGCATGGCGCGGGCGCGCGCGAGGCGGGACATCACGGTACCGACCGGCACGGCGGCGACATCGGCGATCTCGCGGTATGAAAGATTCTGGATTTCCCTGAGCACGAAGGTCTCGCGGAACGGCTCGGCAAGCGCCGCGACCAGCTTGCGCACGGTCTCGCCGTCGAAGCGGCGCAGCAGCTGCTTTTCCGGGGTCTCCGGGGCTTCATTCCACAACGGGGTCTGCTCGCCGCCTTCGGGCAACTCCTCGACCGCGGTCGGGGCGGTCTTGCGCCTTGCATATTCGGCCCGGCAGACATTGCGCAGGATCGCGAACAGCCACGGCTTCATCGCAGGTCCGCGGTAGCTGTCGAAATGCTTGTAGGCGCGCAGATAGCATTCCTGCACCGCATCCTCGGCGTCGGCGGCGTCGCGCAGCAGATAGCGGGCCAGCGTATAGGCGTCGTCAAGGTACGGCAGCGCGGCCTCGCGGAAGCGCCGCGCCTTTTCGGGATCGTCTTGCGACGCGTTGACAACCATCGTGTCCTGCCCGGCATGTCGAGAGACGGCTCGTGCCCGGCCGGGGGCGGAGGGCCACCGGCCGGGCATGGTTGTGATTGTATGGGTTGTCACGTTAGCCAACCTTGACACTGCCTGTCATGTGCGGATGCAGCGAGCAGAAATACTTGTACTCGCCGGGCTCCGTGAAGGTGAACGAGAAGGTGCCGTCGGTATCCATGGTCTTGGAGCGGAATTTGCCCGCGCACACCACGGTGTGCGGGATGTCGTCGCGGTTGGTCCAGGTCACGGTCGTGCCGACCTTCACCTCGAGCTGGGGCGGGGTAAACGAGAAGTTGTCGATGTGAACCGCGGTATCTTCGGCGCGGGCCGCCGTGACCGGCAGCAGCATGGTCGCGACCACGGCGATCCCGAAGTCGCGTCGATTGATCGAACTCATCGGTCTTGTCCCTCAGCCTTGCAGCGGCGTGTCGATGATCGCCAGCGGCTGGCTGTTCTGCTTGAAGTTGATGCTGGCGACGCCGAGCATGCTGCGCAGCTTGGCATCCTCCACCTTCATCGGGCCGGGCGAGGGGGCGGAGCCCGGCGCCGGCTGCGGGAAGGCGGTCGAACGCGCGGTGTGGAAGGTGACGTTGCCCTCGACCTTCTGCATCACCTGGTGGATGTGGCCGTTAAGCACTGTGACCGAGCCGAAGCCCTTGACGTATTCCAGCGCACGGGCGCCGTCCTCGGTGCCCCAGCCCCATTGCGGATAGACCGTCCACAGCGGGATGTGAGCGAACAGCACGATCGGCGTCGACTTCGAGCGGCCCTTGAGGTCGTTCTCCAGCCATTCGAGCTGCTCGTTGCCGAGATTGCCGAGGCCGCCGCCCTTGAGGTCGACGACGTTGACGAGGCCGATGAAATGCACGCCGCCGGCATCGAACGAATAGTAGCCCGGACCCTTGGTGCCGCGGCCGTAGCGCTCCTTGTAGAGCTTGACCTCCTCGTCGATGAAATCGTGCTCGCCCGGCACGTAGTGCACGTCGAGCTTGGCCTGCGAGATGATGCGATCGGCGTCATCGAATTCGGATGCCTTCGACAGATGCGTGATGTCGCCGGTGTGGATCATGAAGGACGGCTTGACCTGCATCGCCCGGACCTTGTTGATGGCCTCTTCCAGCGTGCCGATGGCGTTCGGGTTGGCCGGCTTGTCGAAGCCGACATGACTGTCGCTGATCTGCATGAAGGTCATGCCGGGCGCAGCTTCCGCAGCCGCGGCCGAGCCGACGATGCCGAGCGAATGCGGCACGCCGCCGGTGACGGTCCACAGCACGCCGGTGCCGGCCCAGGTCATGCATTCCAGCACCTTGCGTCGGCTAACGCCTTTTTCCTCATCGCGATGGTCGTGATCGTGTCCGCTCATGGCAAGTCTCCCGTGGGCCCAGGGATTGGGTTTCCGGGGAGATGATCGGCGGGGCCGGGGCTTTATTCCCGACGCTTTGGCGGGGCCGAGGGCAGGGATGACGATTTCGTGAGGTACGACGCCGGTCTGCATGATCGGTGGGCGCAGGGGACCGCGCGACAGCTCGACGCAAGGGCAAGATGCGCAATTGAAGCATTGCTGCTCGCCGCGTTATCGATCCGGCAAACCACTGATCCAGCGGAGGAAAACATGGCGGACGTCACCGGCGGCTGTCACTGCGGCGAGATCCGTTACGAGGTGACCGGCGAACCGGTCGTCCATGCTTTGTGCCACTGCACCGATTGCCGGCGCCACGCCGGCGCGCCGATGGTTGGCTGGATCATGGTTGCCGAGGACATGGTCAAGGTGACCAAGGGGCAGCCCAGGATCTACCGATCCTCGGAGCATGGCCGGCGGCACTTCTGCGCGAACTGCGGCAGCGGACTTTTCTATACCAATGGCAACATGCTGCCCGGGTTCATCGACATCCAGAGCGGCACCTATGACGATCCCGACGCGGTGCCGGCCACGATGCATATCCAGGTCGCGGAGCGGCTGCGCTGGATGGAGGATGCACACGAGCTGCCGACCTTCGATCGCTTTCCGCCGCCGGAATGACCGCCGGTTGATGAACGCGGCGCTGCCTCTGGCGAAGCGGCGATGCGCGCCGCGACATGGAATCGCCCCGCAACGTGGACGCCTGCGCCCGTTTGGCTTTACTCGTCCTCGTCTTCCGGACCGCCGCGCTGCTCGATCGCATTTCGCACGCTACGCATGACAGCGAACGACACGAACGCCATCCTTCTCTTCTGATCATCGCTCAATGTCTTGTAGAGCGGCTCCCAGGCATCGGCGAGCTTCTTGAGGTCGGTCCCGCGCTGAATCAGCCGATCCGCCCTGCGCTGCATGAATTCGACCGGATTGCCTTCATGCATTCCGTCCATCGGTCCGTTTTCGTGCAATTCGGCAATGCGCTCCAACCGAGCCTGCCGATTTTTCGCTCTGGTGCGGATCGCATCCTCGATGGCCGGCCAGTACTTCTCCTGATCCGGAGTCAGCTGCAAGGCGGCCTTGACGATGCCGACGCGCATGTCGGTCAGGCTCTTCAGGTCGGCGGCGCTGGGTGGCGCAACGCCGACAGTCGGGGATGTCTCCGCTGCGATGGCGAGAGACGAGGTTGTCATCAAAAGTGCAATCGCTGCGGCGGCTGCGTTCCTCGTCATTGCAAACTCCTGAGCTGCTTTTCTTGGACGTCCCGAGAAGGAAAACATAGCCGGATCGGCTGCCGGTTGATCTAGGTCAAAGGGGCAGGGAGCCGGAGGCAGGAACGCTCTTCTGACCGTTCGCAAAATACCGAGCGACGTCGGCTGTTTGCGGGTTGAGCTAGATCAAGCGCGGGCGGTCCATGGTGTTCAGAAATTGCTGTCCAACTCCCACCGACCGGGCGGTCCCATGCACCTTCTGCTCAAGGAAATTCGTCACAATCCATTATTCTGGATGCTTGTCTTCGTGCCGATTGTGCTGGTGGTCGAGACGGCAGCTCCGTCCGCCCACACCGCCCTGTTTGTGCTCGCCGTGCTGGCCATCGTGCCGTTGGCTGCCCTTCTCAGCCACGCGACGGAAAGCGTCGCGGAGAAAACGGGCGACGCAATCGGAGGCTTGCTCAACGCAACCCTGGGCAATCTGACCGAGCTGATTATCGCGATCGCTGCGCTGCATGCCGGCGAATACATGCTGGTGAAGGCATCGATCGCTGGTGCCATCGTCACCAATTCACTCTTCATGCTCGGCGCATCGTTCCTGCTCGGGGGGCTCCGCCATCACGTTCAGGAATATAACCGGGCCGGCGGGAGGATGTATGCAGCGCTGCTGCTGATGGCGACGATTGCGCTGCTTGCGCCCTCGGCTGTCGCCGACCTCGATCCGGCGCGCGGCGAGGCCATGGCGCTGGCTCTCAGTACGGGCCTCGCTGTGCTGCTGATATGCGCCTATGGGCTCGGCTTGCTGTTCTCGCTCAAGACACACAAGGAGCTGTTCGCAAGCGAGGAGCATGGCGAAACCGGCGGCGCCGGCTGGCCGATCGGACTTGCGTTAGGCACCCTTCTCGTCGTCACGGTGCTGGTTGCGCTGGTCAGCGAAATATTCGTCAGCTCGGTGCAGAAAGCGGGCGAGACGCTGGGATTGAGCCCGGCGTTCGTCGGTTTCATCATCGTCGCGCTGGTCGGCGCCGCGGCAGAAATGGCGGTCGCGTTTTCTGCGGCGCGCAAGAACCGTCTCGATATGAGCGTCAGCATTGCGCTCGGCAGCGCGTCTCAAATCGCCTTGTTTGTCGCGCCGGCACTGGTGCTTCTGAGCTACGTCGTCGGTCCGAAGCCGATGGATTTGCAGTTCTGGCCGGGCGCCGTGACGATGGTCATGATCGCCTCCGTGACGTCCTGCTTCATCACCAACAGCGGACGGTCGGCATGGTTTATCGGCGCCTTGCTCGTGCTCATCTACGTGATTTTCGCCATGACCCTGTACATGGTGCCACCTGGATCGCACGGCCCGGTTTGATCAACGGCGAGCGTTGCCGGCACCAATCCGGACGAGGGCGCGTGTTCTTCGTCGCGTTCACGCGGACCCCTGATGGCTTTAGAGCGGTAGCTCGCTCTGACCGCGCGTCCAGTCGATGATGTCGATCTGGAGCCCCCGTTTCAGAATCTCGGCCTCAAGATTGCTGGCATGCCGCTTCCATTCGGCCGTCGACCGGACCCGGAATTTTGGATCTTCACCGTTTGCCTCGAACTCATCGTCGGCTTCGAGCGCGCCGCGAACAGCCTCGTACATCATCTTAAGGCTCGCGTCGGTGAAGGCGTCGTACTCCATCGAGCCGTCTCCTTGGAAAAGCAAAATTCAAGGGACCGCCACGATGGCGATCATGGCGTCTCTTTGCGATCGATCCATTCAAAATGGACATGCCGATGCCTGACCGAAGCTCGACAGCGAGCCGGTGCGGTGCAACCGCACGTCCATCCATTGCAGCTCAGCCGGATCAATACTGCGGGCAGACCATTTGCCCGTATTCATTGTAGTAGCAGCTTTGGTTGCCGTAGTAGCCATAGGCGCCATACGCGCCGGCTGCGGCTGCAGCGCCGACGGCGGCAGCACCATAACCCCAGCCCGGCCGATAGTAGCCTCTGCCGTAGCCGGGATAGCCGGCGACCGGGCGGCCAGGGCGCCCTGCAATCGGTCGACCGGGATAGCCCGGACGCCCTGCAATCGGTCGGCCACCTGGACGGCCGGCAACGCGATATCCTCCACCGTGAACTCTTCCGCCGCCTACATGCATGCCACCGCCGCGCATCCCGCCGCCGTGAAAGCCGCCTCCGCCGCCGCGGAAGCCGCCGCCTCCTCCGCGACGGGCATAGGCGTCATCAGGAATCAGGCAGACAGCGACGAGAACCAGAGCCGCCAGAGCGGCGAGGATGCAACGAAGCATGGCGTGTCCTCCCTATGGGACAATTTGCGAACGGCGACACTGCGACAATTTCGCCTCGCGAGATTGACGTAGATCAACGGAATGCAGTAGGGCGCGCATTCCAAAAGGGTCAGGCAGCTGTCATCAACCCCAGGCACAATCTGTACTTTGCTGCCGAAGCATCTTGCCTGGAATGCGAACGTGAGTTCCATGGCATTTGCTTTTCGCCTCAGTCAGGCGACAGCCATCGTTTCATTGCCGAGTTCACCTGGTGTTTTTACGTCCTGCGGAACGCAGCCAAGAGGATCAACGTGCGCAAAGCGGATGTGACGTGCGCGTGCTGTGGCGCAGGTTTCCGGCGGTTGGAGCTATGGTCCGAACCTGGCGCCAAGGGTGAGTATCGCTGTCCCGTTTGCGACTACTTGCTCGAGGCCTTCGATGGCACCAACCTGATCGCCTATCGGCTGACGATCCAGCCGGTGCGCGCGCCGGCCTACTCGGTCAAACCGATCGACGATCAACAATAGCCGGACGATTGGTTGCCGCGAGCGCGCTTCGGTTTTTGAGGTAACGGCTGACGCCATGACTGTTTGGCCGTGTCACTGCACCGATTGGCGCAGCATCCCGGCGCGCCGATGGCCGACCCGGTGACGGCCGCAGAGGACGCAGTCAAAGTGACCGGGGCAGAACTACCTGTCGTAGGAGCACGGTCGGGGGCGGGTCGCTCGCACCCTCGTCGGATGGTCTCGGTGCTTGCTTGCTCGGGCGGCCGGGGCGCCGGCTAGTTCTTGACGGCATACAGAGGCGTTCTGAACGTCAGTTGATAGGCCGGTTTCGGCACCCACATGATTTCGGCTGTGACGCCAAACAGTCGGTTGTCATTATCGTCCACGCGGTCGAGATCGATCCGCACGATCGGTTGCGCAAAGGGCTGAATGGATGCGAGGTTCAGAAGCTGCGCGCCCTCGAAGGATTGCACGCCCACGCGGCCGGTAAATTTCCAATTGTTCGGCCATTGATAGTAGCCGCCGACATAGGCAATCGTGTTCGGGTTGATCCTTCCCAGCGCACCGTCGACGTCGGTTCGCGTGTATTGGAAACCGCCGAGGAAGCCTCTGGTCTCATCGGAATCGAGCGCATAGTCAAATTCGAGAATGTTGTTGAAGGAGGTTGTGCTCAGTGGACCATCGGGAATCGACTTTGTGATAGTCGACTGCAGCGTCACGGTAGGAAAGGTTCCACCGTTCTGCTCGTAAAGGTCGGCCTGGAAGCCGATGTTCCAGCTTGTGATTTGAAAGGACGAAAAGCCGGCGCTTCCAAAGCTCGTCGAACTACCGGAGACGCCGGCATAAAGCGAGGCGCTCTCGGTGACATCGACCGTCAGCGGAAAATCCATATTGAGAGATTTCGCTGCTGGCAGGCCGACCGGAAATGCCGCGCCGCCTGATGTCGCAAGCGTCTGCGTATTGAACAGCGTCGGATGGCCAAAGCCGAACGCGAGCGATCCTGCCGGAACCTGTGCGTAGATCGTCCTGAGGTCGAGATAGATCGTCGGCACCGAAGCATTGGCAAGGCCATCATCGTTTGCGGCAAAGGCCTGCGCAACCGGGACGGCGATAAGCAGCGCGCACAATGCCGCGCTCAAGATCGATCCGGGAGCCAGGAGCCCCGCGTTGTTACGTGGCGGCGCGTTCAAGGCGAGAACCTTCCCTAGGCGCGGCGATTGCCATTGGATCGGGAGGCAGGCCGATCGATCGTGGCTTGTCCGTTGCTCGACCTTTGCCGAAACTCCCGTGGGGTGCAGCCGGAAATCCGGCGGAAAGCCCGCGTGAAGTGGGCAGGGTCGGCATAGCCCGACGAGAATGCAACGTCGATGATCTTGATTTCTGTGCTGCCCAGAAGCTTGGCCGCATTGTTGAAGCGAGCCTGCTCAAGCAGACCCGAATATGTCAGACCAGCGAGCGAAAGTCTCCGCTGCAGACTCCTGGTGCTCACGCCCATCATCTCGGCGGCCTGCATGATCGTGAGGCCTCCTTGATCAAGGTAGGAGGGCAAGCTTAGCTTCAGTGCGCTGACGACGTCCTTTCCGAATGACTGCGGCTCGTGATCGGCGGGCGTCGGCCGAACGTCGTTTGCGGGATTTGCAAGACTGAGGAGTTCTGCCGGCACTTCGATCCATGACGCCTTTTGACCCGACATGAAGCGCGTGTTCGGCCAATGCGACTGGACCTCCGGGCTCGGCGTATAGAGTGCTTCAAACGCAATCACTCTCGGAGACCAACTGATCCCGGCGAACTGACGGACGATGTGCAGGACGAATATGTTCTGAAGCCACTGGGATATCTCAAGATGGGAAATGCCCTCCGTTCCAGTAAGCTTGCTGCAAATCTTCAAGCTCTCGCCGCTTGGCTCGAGCCATAGCTGGAGGATCGTATCTTCGCACGGCGCCCACCGGCAAATTTGCTGCAGGGCAACCAGAAGCGTTGGCGCATGGCGCACCCGCGCCCGCATGGCTTCGCTCAAATGTTCGAACGAGAGCCGCTGGGCTGCGCGAAAGGCGATTTCCGATAGGCCCTGCTTTTGCTGAGCGGTCGTCGCGAACCGAACCGCCGGCAGCAAAGGCACGTAATGATCCGCTTTTTCTTCAAAGGACGTCGGGAGTTGAAATCTGGCGAGAAGTGCTGCCGTCGGGCCGCCTATTTCAGAATGGAGCTCAGCGAACGGGATCAGAAATTGACAACGGGTCAATGGAATGACGGTCATTACTACCTACCCAAGAAGTTTTGCCGCGATCGCAGCTTAGCAGGCCGGAACTCGTCTTGCGTTGTCTTTATCGCGAAACCAGCTGCGACGACGCGTTCGACGAATTCCGGTTCGCGAAAGTTTTGGCGGCCGATGGCCAGATCGGTGGACGCAGCTGCTTTATCTTGAAGCGTCGTTTTTCTTGCAGGAGCACGGGCTTCACGCCTCAAACCAACCGATGAGAGCTGTCCGATTGCCTTCAGCCCAGGCGGTCCGCGCAGTCATTGTCGCGTCGCTGCGACACGGTGACGCAACTCTTGATAGCACCGCTCGCGCCCTCAAGATCAGCTCGCGCACGTTGCAGCGACACCTTGGTCGCCTGGGCACCAGCCACAGCGACATACTCGCGGAGGTTCGCTTGAACATCGCTTGCCGCTTGCTCGTAGACTCAAGCAAGCGGCTGTCGGAAATCGCGAAATTCGTCGGCTACAGCAACGCCAGCAGCTTCAGCCGCAGGTTCGTGCGTTTGATGAAAATCCAACCTATCGTTTACAGGCAGCGGCAACTTGCCGATCGGCAGGGCCAAGCGGGCCATCGCAAGAGATCCCACACCGCTGGGCCATGACAATTCCGATCATTGGCGCGAAATGGCAAGACGCGCGATTTGAATTGGCGCGAAATGCTTAGCGAAGCTGATTGCCGAGATAGCGCTCCCTAAAGGAATAACAAACATGACCCTTCGCTCAGCTCTGTTGGTATTTTGCGTCGCCGGATTGATTGCCGCTCCCCATAAGGTGCTTTCCCAAACTGCACCCGAGAACAAACCACACGTACCGCTCGAGAAGTCGATAGGTCAGGCAAAGCCGGAAGTCGTGCCATCGCTCTTCGTCCTCAACTCGCGCGGTGCGAGCTTGAAGGACGGGAAGCTTGTGCTGACGGGGGTTTCACCGAATGCGATCGTGTTCGCCGATCGGCCCGTGAGGGCAGCCGGTCATGATCTCACATCGCGCATTGTCGAGGATTGGGGCAATGGCAGTGACAATTTCGCAAAGGACCCTCCAAACGCCACGGTGTCCGGGTTCAGGAAAGACGGATCATCGGTAGCGGACGCCGTCGTCGTCTTGAAATCGCCCAAGCTCGAAGGCGACAGGCTGACTTTCGATGTCGATATGCTCGAAGGCGACCTTGCGGGGGCTGATGGACCGGCGTCGATCTTTATCGACATCATCGGTCGTCCATTCACGCCGCTGTCTTTTGCCGGCGTTGCCCGCCGCACCGCCTGGCGAGGTGCTTACTACCGCGGCGCTGCAGTCGCGGGTGCGGCCGCGCTTGGAGCTGCGGCAGCCTATCCGTACTACGCCCCCCGATGCGGATACTATCCTTATCCGCCTTGTTACTGAGCAACGCGACCGTCGCGTCGAAGCCGCCGGGCCGACAGGTGGAAGATCGGCCGCGATCTAAGCCGGGCACGCGAGCTCACAGGAGAGCATCATGAGACGAACCGCTATGATCGCAGCATCGCTGATCGTCGCCGGCATTCAGTCGGCCCACGCGCAGACAGACCTCAGCGCCTACGCCAACGCCGAAGGCTATCTGGACGTTCAGAAGCCGACCTGCGCGCAACTCGCCGGAACATGGCAGGGAGACGCCGACCTTCTCACTGCCTGGTACAGCGGTTGGTACAACGGGCTTGCGCGCAAGCACTACCTCGACATCAAGAAGTCCCGCGAGGCCGAGCACGAAGTAATCCAACATTGCAAGGCGCATCCTGATCAACTCATCATCGAGGCGATCGCGGCGGTCTTCAAGGATATGAGAGCGGCGCTCGGGATCAGGATGCAGCCCTGACCCGCGGGATCGGACACCTTTTACGGCAGGCCGACAGTGGGAGCAGCCTGACGATTGTTTGAAGACCATTCGATTTGCAAAGGAGAGAACAATGGAGATCACGCGTCGCAATCTTGCGCTCGGCGGAATGGGTCTGCTCACCGGAGCGGCGATAGGTCGACCAGCCGTCGCCGAGGAGGGAGCTTTCCTGGGTGTCGGTCAGGGCTTGGAGGACTTCTGGCTCGCGAGCGACGCCTATATATTCGGCTATCCGTTGGTGACGATGGAGATGACGCGGAGGATCATCACCAACGTCGCGGAGCCCGTGGGCACGCGGGGGCCGATGGGCCATATCATCAAGCTGCGTCAATATCCGGACGCGTCGTTCCGTGACGTCACTGCGCCCAACGCGGACACGCTCTACACCACGTCCTTCTTCGACGTCGGCAAAGAGCCGTGGGTCCTCAGCATCCCGGACATGAAGGGGCGCTATTTCCTGATGCCCATGCTTGATGGCTGGACGACGGTGTTCCAGGTGCCCGGAAAGCGCACCACCGGCACCGGTGCACAAACCTATGCCATCACCGGGCCCGGCTGGAAGGGCACGCTGCCGGACGGCGTGAAGGAGTACAAATCGCCCACCAATATCGTGTGGCTGCTCGGCCGCATCTATTGCACCGGAACGCCGGAGGACTACGCCGCCGTCCACAAGCTGCAGGATGAGTGCAAGCTCGTTCCGCTCAGTGCTTACGGCAAGCCGTACACACCGCCTCCAGGAAAGGTCGATCCTTCGATCGACATGAAGACGGCCGTCCGCGAACAGGTCAATCGCATGGACGCGGTGTCGTATTTCAAGCTGCTATGCGAGCTCATGAAAAGCAACCCGCCGAACGCGGCAGACGCGGCCCAGCTCGCCAAATTTGCCCGCATCGGCATCGTACCCGGGCGGGACTTTGACGAGACCAAGCTGAAGGCGGACTTCCTGAAGCGTGTGCCCGAGGTGTCATTCGACAGGATCATGCTTCAGTTCAAGGTCAACAAGGCCATCACGGATGAGAACGGCTTTGCGTTCACGACGAAAACCGGCATCTACGGGACGGACTACCCGATGCGGGCCCTGGTAACCGCGATCGGACTCGGCGCCAACCGCCCGCAGGATGCCGTCTATCCGACCTCGCAAAAGGATGCGGATGGCCGCAAGTACAATGGTGCGAACAAATACGTCATGCGGTTTCCCAAAGGCCACTTGCCTCCGGTCGAGGGATTCTGGTCGCTCACCATGTACGACAGCAGCTACTTCTTTGTGAACAATCCGCTCAACCGATATTCGATCAGCGCGCGGGAAAATCTGAAGGAAAATCCGGACGGCTCGACCGATCTCTATATTCAGAAAGACTCGCCCGGTAAAGACAAGGAATCGAACTGGCTTCCTGCGCCCGAGGGAGATTTCATACTCATGCTGCGGATGTATTGGCCGCAGGAAACCGACCCTTCGATCATCAACGGCACTTGGACGATTCCGGCCGCCAAGAAGATCGGGGCCTGAGAAACTGGATTCATGCCGGCTCCAACCGGGCCGGCATGAATCAATGTGACAATTTGCGCGGGCGAATCGTGCGCTTGAGCGAGCCGTACAGGTCGTTCCGCACCGCACCAAAGGGGGCGCGACATGCGGCTTCGCGGTCTTTCGATGAGGCGGCGACCAAACGGACGAGGCAAGACACTCAGGGATGTCGGCATCGCCATGATACTGGTCATGGCGTCAGTTTCGTCTGAGACCGCGCGTGCCGACGAGGCCGGCGTCTCATACTGGCTTCCCGGCCGCTTCGGCAGCCTCGCTGCGACCCCGCAGGTCCCTGGCTGGTCGATGGCGGAGGTCTACTATCACACCAGCGTAAGTGCATTCGGCAATGCCGCGGCCGCCAGGGAGATCCAGGTCGGCAGAATCCCCGCCGCGGCTAACGTCAACCTAAACCTGCATCTCAACGCGCAGGCGGATCTCATCCTTCTCAATCCCACTTATACGTTCGCAACGCCGGTGCTGGGTGGCCAACTTGCCATCGGCGTGACCGGGCTGTTCGGACGGTCGAGCGCGGATCTTGCGGGGACGCTGACGGCGGCCGTCGGTCCGCTGGCGACAACCCGCACCGGCAGCTTCGGCGATTCGATCACATCGGTCGGCGACCTCTACCCGCAGGCGACGCTGAAGTGGAACGCCGGGGTGCACAATTTCATGAGCTATGTAACGGGAGACATCCCGGTCGGAGCATACAGCCCGAGCAGCCTTGCCAATCTCGGCATCGGTCACGCGGCCATCGATGCCGGCGGCGGCTACACCTACTTCAACCAGCAGGCGGGCCACGAATTTTCCGCGGTCGCGGGCTTCACCTACAATTTCAAGAATCCGGATACCCAGTACCAGAGCGGGGTCGACTTCCATCTGGATTGGGGCGCCTCCCAATTCCTGTCAAAGCAGGTTTTCGTTGGCCTGGTTGGATATGCCTATCAGCAGGTCACCGACGATTTCGGCCAGCACCCTGTCCTGGGAGGCTTCCGGTCCCGCGTGCTTGGCGTTGGTCCGCAGATCGGCTTCCTGTTTCCCGTAGGCGACATGCAGGGTTATCTGAATCTCAAAGGGTATGGAGAATTTGCAGCAGAGAATCGCCCGGCCGGCTGGAATACCTGGTTGACGTTCTCGATCTCTCCGATGGCGCCGACCAGCACCGTGACGCCGACCCGACGGGTCGTGACAAAATAGCAGCGCTGCTGGCGCCTTCGATTGTGCCGAGATCACGCCACTATGGGCCGCAACCGTGTCGATGCCCGCCGTTCGGACGCCGCCCGGCAATTTTAGCCGACGCCGGTTCGATACGCGGGCGTCGTGATTGTCAGCAGGGTCCACGCTGCCAATCCTCGGCCGATTGGTTTCAGCCGCGCCAACCCGAAAGTGGAGTCGATGTTACCGGATACGCCGTCGGTCAGTCAGTCTCTCAAGTGATTTCTCAAGCGGCCGCGCCCGCATTTCTGCTTGGCGCATTGGCGGCCTTTATCGCGGTGCTGATTTCCCGCCTGAACCGGATCATCGACAGGTCGATTTACCTGAACCAAATTTCGGATCAGGATCAGGCGAGATGCCGGCTCAAGGCAGACCTGCCGCGTCTTGCTCGGCGCGCCACCATGATCAATCGCGCGATCTTCTGGTCCATCATGGGAAGCATTTCGATCAGCGTTGTCATCGTCGTCGGCTTTGTGAGTGCGTTCCTTCACATCCAGCACGAGCGGGGCGTTGCCATTCTCTTCATTGTTGCCGTTGTGGCTTTCATCGTGTCGTTGGTCGATTTCGCGCGAGAGGTCCGAATTGCCCTGAGCGAGTTCGATCACTACGGCTAGACGCAACGCATTGATACGTGCATGCCTTAACGCGCACGCGCGGCAAATGTCGTGAGCGCTGCCACCATCAACTCCGGCGCTTCCTGCGCGACGCAATGTCCGACACCGTCGAACGTCCAGCGGCTCGCATGCGGGATCAGCGCCGCGGCGCGGTCGGCCATTTCCTTGTAGATTGGCCATGACTGCTCGGTGGTCGCGATGCAGACCGGGCAGGCAATGTCGGAGAACCAGGGGAACGGATTACCGCGGGCGTCGCCGGTGTAGATTTGCTCCATGGCCTGGAAGATCGGCCCGAGCAGGGCCGACTCGATTTCCGGCGTACAAAGCAGCCGCATGCGGCCGTCGCCGAGCCGCGCAAAGCCGTGATGGACATAGGCCCACAGCGACCGTTCGGTCCATGGTGCGAAGGCCGGCGCGGCGCGCAGCCGCTGGAACAGATCGTCGGCGCTGTCGAACTCGGCCCGGCGGCGCAGCACGCCCTGCACCGAGCCGTTCGCGATGTCGCTGAGGTCTCCGGCGCGCGGCGCGCGCGGATCCATCGCGGTCGGCTCCGTGACATGCAGGCGCGCGAAGCGACCGGGCATCAGTCTGGCTGCGAGCAGCAGGTCGGTTGCGCCGGCACTGTGACCGATGCCGTAGATGTCATGGAGGTCGAGGCGCTCCACCACCATGCGGACGTCTTCGGCAAAATCCTGGAAGTGATAGCGATCGGCCGGCGGCTTGTGGCTCAAGCCATGGCCGCGGCGGTCGAGCGCGTAGACCGTGTAATCGGCCGCCAGCGCCTCTGCGACCTCGGTCCACACCTCCGCGACAAAGCCTGTACCGTGCAGCAGCAGCGCCGGCGGCTTGTCCGAGGCCGGCTCGCCCCATTGCGCCACCGCAACCTGTGCACCGGCATCGCCAACCAGGAAGCGCTTCGGGGCGTTCATCGTCGCTCTATCGCGCATCCTGCAGGATCATCGCCGCCGCCTTCTCGGCGATCATCGCCGTCGGCGTATTGGTGTTGCCCGAGGTGATGGTCGGCATCACGGAGGCATCCGCGATACGCAGGCCGTGCAGGCCGTAGAAGCGCAGCCGCTCGTCGACCACGGCCATCGGATCGTTGGCCGTTCCCATCTTCGCGGTGCCGACGGGGTGGAAGATCGTGGTGCCGATGTCGCCGGCAGCCTTGGCAAGCGAGGCATCGTCGTCGCCAACCGAGGGGCCGGGCAGGAATTCCTCGGGATGATATTTCTCCAGCGCCTTTTGCTTCATCAGTCTGCGCGTGGTGCGGATTGCGTCGGCCGCGACCTGGCGGTCGTCGTCGGTCGACAGATAGTTCGGCGCGATCGACGGCTTGTCGTCGGGAACGGACGATTTGATGCGCACGGTGCCGCGCGAGCTCGGCTGCAGATTGCAGGCGCTCACCGTGATCGCGGGGAAGCGGTGCAGCGGATCGCCGAACTTGTCGAGCGACAGCGGCTGCACGTGGAACTGGATGTTGGCGCGCGAGCGCGTCACGTCCGAGCGCGTGAAGATGCCGAGCTGCGACGGCGCCATGGTCAGCGGCCCGCGGCGGCGAAATGCGTAGTCGAGGCCCATCAGGCCGCGGCGAACCAGATTGTAATAGGTCTCGTTCAGCGTGCGCACGCCGGAGACCTTGTAGATCGCGCGCTGCTGCAGATGGTCCTGCAGATTATGGCCGATGCCCTGCACGTCGAGCACGATGTCGATGCCGAGCGGCGACAGCCATTCTGACGGACCAATGCCGGAGCGCTGCAGCACCTGCGTGGTTCCGATCGAACCGGCGCAAAGGATCACTTCACCCCGGGCGCGCGCCTCCACCGTCTCATTGCCCTGCCGGAACAGCACGCCGGCGGCGCGGCCGCTCTCGATCACCAGGCGGTCAACCAGCACGTCGGTTTCGAGCCTGAGATTGCTGCGGTTCAGCACCGGCTTGAGGAAGCCGCGCGCCGACGACCAGCGCCGGCCGCGCTTCTGGTTGACGTGGAAGTAGCTGGTGCCCTCGTTGTTGCCGGTGTTGAAATCCGGGATGCGCTTGATGCCCATCTCCTCGGCGGCATCGCCGACCGCGTCGAGGATCTGCCACGACAGCCGCGGCGCCTCGATGCGCCAGCCGCCGCCGACACCATGATGCTCGCTTTCACCGAGGAAATGATCCTCCAGCCGCCTGAACGCCGGCAGCACGTCGCTGTAGCTCCAGCCGGTGAGGCCGAGCTGCCGCCAGTGGTCGTAATCCGCGGCCTGGCCGCGCATCGAGATCATGGCGTTGATGGCGGAGGAGCCGCCGATCACCTTGCCGCGCGGATAGGCGAGCGCGCGGCCGTTGAGGCCGGGCTCGGCCTCGGTCTTGAACATCCAGTCCGAGCGCGGGTTGCCGATCGCGAAGAGATAGCCGACCGGGATGTGAAACCAGATCCAGTTGTCCTTGCCGCCGGCTTCCAGCAGCAGCACGCGCTTCTTCGGATCGGCCGACAGGCGGTTGGCCATGATGCAGCCCGCCGTGCCTGCGCCGACGATAATGTAGTCGAAATCACCCTCGAGCCTTCGCGGCATGTCCTCGTTCCCGGCAAGCGTCTTTTGTTGGGTTCTTATTAGTCAGACGCAGCGGGCCGACACAAGCCCGGCAGTGGATGCCGGGCGTGCGCTGGATGATCAGGGGCGGCTCGGTTCGGCCAGTGTGACCTCATGGCTCGCGCGGGGAACACAGACGATCAGCGTCAGCATGCCGATGCCGAGCACGGCGCCGACGAGGGCGAGCGGTGCGTAGATGCTCCCGGTTGCGGCAGTCATCCAGCCGATCAGGGCAGGGCAGACCGCGCCGCCGAACGAGCCGATCGCCGAGATCAGCGCGATGCCGCCGGCCGCGGCGCTGCCCTCCAGCATCGCGTTCGGAATCGTCCAGAACAGCGACAGGATCGCGAAGATGCCGATCGAGGCGACGGCGAGCAGCGTGACGGTCAGGAGCACGCTGTCTTGCGCGGCCTGCAAGGCGATGAAGCAGGCCGCTGCGACGAGGCCGCAGCAGACCACGTGCCAGCGCCGTTCCCGTGTGCGGTCGGAGCTGTAGCCGATCAGCACCATGCCGATCGCGGACGCAACCGAGATCGCGCCGCTCAGCCAGCCGATCTCGGTGGTGGTCGCCACGCCGACGCGTTTCAGCAGCGTCGGAGTCCACAGCAGGATGGTGTTGAGCGAGCAGAAGAACGCGAAGTAGATGAAGGAGAGCAGATAGACGCGCGGCTCGCGCAGCGCCGCCGCGAAGCTCCGCGTGGTGCCGGGAACAGCGGCGCGGTCGCGGGCGAGGTCGCTTGCGACCTGCCGCCGCTCGTCGGCGCTCAGCCAGCTCGCGACCTGCGGTCCGTCGGCGAGGTAGAAATAGGCGCCGATGCCGAGCAGCACGGCCGGGCCGCCTTCGAGGATGAACAGCCACTGCCAGCCATGCAGGCCATGGACGCCCTGCATGTGATCCATGATCAGGCCCGACACGGGACCCGCGATGACGCCGCCGAGCGGCACCGCCATCACGAACAGGCTCGTCATGCGGCCGCGTACGCGATCCGGGAACCACAGCGTCAGATAATACAGGATGCCGGGGAAGAAGCCGCCCTCGGCGGCGCCGAGCAGGAAGCGCAGCAGATAGAGATGATACTGGTTCTGCACCAGCGCGAGCAGGATGGTGACAGCACCCCACAGCACCATGATCCGCAGCAGCGTCTTGCGGACACCGACCTTGACCAGCAGGAGATTGCTCGGCACTTCGAGCGCGACATAGCCGACCGAGAAGATGCCGGCAGCAAGCCCGAACACGGCGTCGTCGATCTGCAGGTCGTGCAGGAATTGCAGCTTGGCAAAGCCGATGTTGAAGCGGTCGATGATCGCAACCGTGTAGCAAGCCAGCAGGAACGGGATCAGGCGCCAGGCGATCCGTCCATAGAGCCGCGAATGGGCCGCATCCTGCATGAAAGTCTCCTCAAGTGATTATTTGATTGTTTGTTGGTGCCGCGACGGCGGTAGGCTCCCTCGCCCCGTTCTTAGGGGGAGAGGGTTGGGGTGAGGGACCGTCTCCCCATAGACGGTGACAGCAACCCTCGCGGAGGCTCGCCCTCACCCGGAATGCATCTAGTGTCCCGAATCTGAAGTTCGCATCATTTGCCGCACCTTCGGAGCGAACTTCGGATTCGATAAGGACACTAGCAAACTTATGATTCTAGTGTGCTTTATGAATGCGAAGTTCGTGAAAGTGGCTGCCGCGAAATCGCACGAACTTCGCATTCAGCACACTAGCGATGCATTTCCGACCTGTCCCCGCAGGCGGGGCGAAAGAGCCCGTTGCTCCGATCGAGTGCGCGCGGCTAGCCTGCCTTCGCGTTCGGCGGGAACTCCAGCATCGCTTCGCCGGCCGCGACCGTCTCGCCGCGTTGGTTCTGTACGGCGACGTCGACCAGCACCCAGCGCGACTTCGCGGTCGTTTGCTTGGCTTTGATGGTGCCGGCCGGGCGGATGGTGTCGCCGGGCTTCACCGGCTTCAGCCAGCGCGTCTCGAGCCTGCGATGGATCGCGCCGGCAGGCGTTGCCCAGTCGGTCAGCATGCGCGAGATCAGGCCGAAATTGTTCATGCCGTGCATGATGATGCCGCCGAAATTGGTCTTGCCGAAATCGCCCTTCATGTAGTTGTCGTCGAGATGCAGCGGGTTGTAGTCGAGCGACGCGTCGCAGAACAGGCGGATCGATTCGCGCGAAACCGCAAATGCCGGGCCGTCGATGGTGTCGCCGGCCTTGAGAGATTCGAAATTCGCCGTGGTCATGGTGATCCTCCTTACATCGGACGGATGGTCTGGCCGCGACCCGAGCAGATCACGTCGCCATGCTGGTTGAAGAAGACATTGTCGTGCACCACGAACAACCGCTCACGCTTGATGAACTTGTCGAGCGCGCGCGCCTGCAGGGTGATGGTGTCGCCGGGGCGTGCCGGGATGTTGTAGCTCCACGACTGCCCGGCATTGACGGTGCCCGGCGAGCGCATCCAGTCGTCGGCCGGCGTGCAGGCGAACATCAGCAGGATATGGATCGCGGGCGGCGCGATCAGCCCGCCATAGGGCCCGGCCTTGGCGGCTGCTTCGTCAAGATAGAGCGGATTGGTCTCGCCGACTGCGCGGCAGTACAGCGCGATCGCTTCCTGCGTGAGCTTGTAGGGCAGCGTCTTGCGCGGCTCGCCGGGGACGATGTCGTCCCACACCTTGCGCAGCTTCGCGTCTTTCCAGAAATCGGTTTCGAACGGGGTGGCCGCAGAACTTTCTGCTTGCGCCATCGTGCATCCTCCTGCTATTGAGTTCGCCAGGCGAACAATTCATTCGCTATATGAATTCACGCTAGCGCGGTCGGGAGCCCCTGACAAGCGCGCAGGGCCGCGTCATGTGCAGGCAGCCATGCGGGCTGCGATGTCATGAGCGCGATGACGGAACCAGCTGGGCGCCCGCCATGAGCAAAGAGAGTGACGGCTTCGTGCGCGCGATTGCGCGCGGCTTCTCGATCATCGAGGCACTCGGCAAGCCGCCGGGGCGGCACACGCTGGCGGAGGCCGCCGATACTGCCGGCCTCAACCGCGCCACCGCGCGGCGTATCCTCGCGACCCTGATCGCGCTGAAATATTGCGCCTCCGACGGACGCTATTTCAGCCTGCGGCCGCGCGCGCTCGGGCTCGGCCTGTCGTATCTCAACGCGCTGCCATACTGGGGTCATGCGCAGCGCGCGCTGGAAAATCTGCGCAACGAGATCGGCGAGTCCTGCGCGATGGCGGTGCTCGACGAGGACGAGATCGTCTATGCGCTGCGCCTGCCTGCGCGGCGGATCCTCTCGGCCAATCTCGGCGTCGGCAGCCGGCTGCCCGCGCATCTGGTGTCGCTCGGCCGCGTCATGCTCGCGGCGCTGCCGCCCGGCACCCGCGAGGCTTATCTCGCGACCGGGGGCTTCAGGCAGGTCACGCCGCGCACGGTCACCGATCCGGAGCGTCTCGGCGAGTTGCTCGCACGGGTCGAGAGCGACGGCTATGCCTGGGTCGATGGCGAGCTCGATCCGGCGATCTGCGGCATCGCGGTGCCGTTGCGCGATCCCGCGGGCGCGGTGGTCGCCGCGCTCAGCGTCAACACGATCTCGGGAACGGTGAGCGAAGCCGGCGCGCGCAAGAAGTTCCTGCTGCCGCTGCGCCGCACCGCGCAGGAGATCCGCAGCCAGATGCTGACATCAGGGTAGGGGACGGCCGTTATCGACGCCTTTTCACCCGCTCCGGACCTGGATGGCTTTCCACGCCCATGCCGAATGAATAGTCTTTCGCCTTGCTGGCCGGGTGAACTGCCAAGGAAAATCGCGGCCACGTCAAAGTGCAGACCGATTGCTCAACTTGCCGGAGGATTGCCGTGGCCGACCCAGTCCGCGCCCCTTTCTATCACGACGGAATGCGTGAGTTGCAGGACCGCTTCGACGGTCGGCGTGTCGCCGACGGCCTCGAGAAGCATCGCCTCCACTTCGAGTTCTGGGAACAGGACCGCAAGCTCATCGCGGAGACGCGCTTCTTTTTCATCGCGACCAGCTATCAGGACAACGTCGATTGCTCGATGCGTTCCGGCGATCCCGGCTTCGTGAAGATCACCGGGCCTGATACGCTTGAATTCCCTGAGTACGACGGCAACAACATGTACCGCACGCTCGGCAATATTCACCGCAACCCGAACGTCGGATTGTTGTTTGTACGGCTCGACGGCAAGACGTTTCGCACGCGCATCCGAGGCAAGGCAACGATCCACGACAGCGCCGAAGTGCTTGCCGGGCATCACGGCGCGAAGGTCGTCGTGCGCGTCAAATGCGAGATCTTTCCAAATTGCCCGCGCTACGTTCCGGACCTGATGGGCGCCTCAGCGGACGTACCGGCGAATCTGTACGTGCCTCGGCCCGGGTACGAGCCGCCCGCCCCGGAATGGAAAAGCCGGGATTATCTCAAGGACGTGCTTTCGAAGTACGATCCGCATCGGAAACGTGACGCATAGCGGACAGCCGGGAACCGCATCCGGACGAGCGAGCAAACCGCGATCAGGGCAGCGGCGCCATGTAGGGAATGCTGCCGACCAGAGCGAACACCTGCACCGCGTTGCACAGCATGCCGCCCCAATGCAGCTGGCGCAGCCGCCGCACCGCGGTAGGATCACCCGAGTCTCGCGCGTCCGCCTCAGCATCGAGCCGCCGCAAGAACCATCGGCGCGCCAGCACCGCGAACGCCGCGATCAAGGCGATGCCAAGCGCAACGGCGAACCGGCCGGCCGTGGCAAAGGCGAGCGTGCCGATCACGCCCGAAACAGTGAGCACCAGGAAGTAGGCATTGAACATGCCGCGCAGCAGCCGTGTGACCGGCGGGACGTCGAGCTTCACGAGCAGGAACGCCGGCGCCGCCAGCAGGAAGTATCCCATCGGCACCAGCAGGATGATGGTGGAAAACAACACCGCCTGATCCGGCGTCATGCAGCCGCTCCCTGTTGGAAGGCGAGAGGATTTCGGTGCGGAAAACCTGGGGTAGTATCCGCGCCGGATATGTCCCGCACTATTAGGCTTTGGTCGGATGCGATGATATCAGGCCCGAGGTCTGCGCAAAGTCCAGCGAGGGACGGCCCGCATCCCGATTGCGAATGCAGGCCCCAGCCGCGAGCATGCCACATCCGTTTGGGTGGACCGGCTCTTGCATGCTAGAGATGACTTACGTCCAACCTTTGAGGCCAGAATTCTCATGCCCATCGTGAACCGCGTCGCCGATCTGCAACCCGATATCCAGGCCTGGCGCCGCGACATCCATGAAAACCCCGAGCTGCTCTACGATGTGCACCGCACTGCATCATTCGTCGCCGACCGGTTGCGCGAGTTCGGTTGCGACGAGGTCGCGACCGGGCTCGGCAAGACCGGCGTGGTCGGGGTCATCAAGGGCAAGAAGGGGCCGGCGAAGGGCGACGTCAAGGTGATCGGCCTGCGCGCCGACATGGATGCGCTGCCGATTCACGAACAGACCAATTTGCCCTACGCCTCGAAGACGCCGGGCAAGATGCACGCCTGCGGCCATGACGGCCACACCGCGATGCTGCTGGGGGCGGCGCGCTATCTCGCCGAGACGCGCAATTTCGCCGGCGAGGCGGTCGTGATCTTCCAGCCGGCCGAGGAGGGCGGAGCGGGTGCCGCCGCGATGATCAAGGACGGCCTGATGGACCGCTTCGGCATCGAGCAGGTCTACGGCATGCACAACGGTCCGGGGATTCCGATCGGCTCGTTCGCGATCCGCACCGGCCCGATCATGGCCGCGACCGATGCGATCGACATCAAGATCGAAGGGCTCGGCGGTCACGCCGCGCGTCCGCACAAATGCATCGATTCCGTGCTGGTCGGCGCGCAGCTCGTCACCGCCTTGCAGCAGATCGTCGCGCGCACCGTCGATCCGCTCGACTCCGCCGTGATCTCGATGTGCGAATTCCACGCCGGCAACGCCCGCAACGTGATCCCGCAGACCGCGGAGTTGCGCGGCACCGTGCGCACGCTGACCCGCGAGGTGCGCGACCTCATCGAGAAGCGCGTGCGCGAGGTGGTCGACGGCGTTGCGAAGATGACCGGCGCGAAGATCGATCTGACCTATGAGCGCGGCTACCCGGTCACCGTCAACCATGAGGCGCAGACCGAATTCGCGAGCCGCATCGCGCGCGAGGTCGCGGGCGCGTCCAACGTGCACGAGATGCCGCCGCTGATGGGCGCCGAGGATTTTTCCTACATGCTGGAAGCGCGGCCCGGCGCCTTCATCTTCTGCGGCAACGGCGACAGCGCCGGCCTGCATCACCCCGCCTACAATTTCAACGACGAGGCGATCGTCTTCGGCACGTCGTATTTCGTGAAGATCGTCGAGAACGCATTGGCGGCGTGAGGCTCACGCGTCCCATCGCACCGGCAGCGTCACCGGTCCGCGGAACACCCAGCCGCGCACGACCGGCGGCGCCTCCGCGCGGAGGCGCAGATTGCGCAGGCGCGCGAACAGCATCGGCGCCACGATCTTGCCGACGGTGAGCCGTGACACCCAGGTGCCGGCGCAGAAATGCGGTCCGGCGCCGAATGCCAGATGCGATTGCTTGGGCCGCGTCACGTCGAAGCGATCGGGCTCGACGAAGCGGCTGCCGTCGCGGTTGGCGGCGCCGACGCAGAGGCCGATCTGAAGGTCTTGCGGCAGCGTGGTGCCGGAGAGATCGACGTCGCGGGTGACGCGGCGCGGATACATGCCGATCGGCGAGATCCAGCGCACCGCTTCCTCGAGCGCGGCCGGCCACAGATCCGGCTTTGCCAGCACGCTGTTCTTCTGCGGCGGGTTTTCCAGGAGGCCGAGCACGAGCGTCAGGATCGCGTCGCGCGGCTCGTTCAGGCCGCCGCCGATGATCACCTTGATGTTGGCGCGGATGGCCTCGATCGGCATCGGCGGATCGGCATTGATCATCGAGGACAGGACCGAAGGATTCGGCTGGCGGCGGTGATCGTCGAGCACCGCGTCGATCGCGGCATCGACCTCGGCGCTCGCCTGCATCGCCTTGCGCTCGATCTCGGCGTCGGCGGCGTAATTGCCCGCGCCGTCGATCAGCGCCTGCGACCACTCGGCGAGGGTTTGCCACGGCATCTTGCGAAACCCGATCATTGCCATCAGGCTGAGCGAGGCCATCGGCGCGGCAAGGGCGGAGAACAGATCGGCCTCTTCGGTCGCCAACAGATCATCGATCAGTTTTTCTGCGATCGCGGTGAATTGCGGCGCCCAATGCTCCTTGATTGTGGCCGGACGGAACGAGGGCTCGATCGCCTTGCGGCCGATCGCATGCTCGGCGCCGTCCTTGCGCATGAAGGTCGGCCCCATCACCTTGTTGACCAGCGAGGCCGGATTATCGGCCGAGTAGGTCGCGGGATCGCGCTCGATCCGCATGATGTCGTCGAAGCGCGTCACCAGCGTCAGCTTCGCGGGCGCGACGAAGACCGCCGGCGCGATCTCGCGCAGCCGGCGGAAGATCGGATAGGGGTCGTCGAGCAGATCCTGATACGCGATATCGGTAACGACAGGCACGGCGCTGGTCATTGGTCCTCCCGGAAGCGCTTTTTCGCCAAGGCTAGCTCCGGGTGCACGATCGCTCAATTCGATGGGATTGATCCGGACCATCGAAATATTCCATGACCTTGTGCTAGGCTGGGCCGCCAGCAATGCGGGAGGTGCAAGGGTGGCGGCCAATTCCTCGATCGATCCGATCGACATCGGGACTCTGCGGACCCTTGTGCTGGTCTATGACCTGCAGTCGTTCTCCGCCGCGGCCAAACGGCTCGACGTCAACCAGTCCACCATCAGCTATGCGATCGAGCGGCTGCGCGGCGCGCTGCATGACCCGCTGTTCGTTCGCAGCGGCAATGGCGTGACGGCGACCAAGCGCTGCGCGACGCTGGTTACCTGGGCGCGGGAGATGATCGGCGAGATCGACGGGCTTGCCTCACCGGCGGAATTCGATCCGGCGACGACGCAGGGCAGCGTGACGATCTCCTGCAACTATCACGAACGCCAGACCCTGATCCCGCAGTTCAGCACGCGGCTGCGCGCCGGCGCGCCGCAAGTCCGTCTCGTCCTGCTCGATGCCGCGGGCCACGGCGATGTCCATCTCAAGCAGAACCAGTGCGACATCGTGCTTGGTCCGGTCGGCATCGCCGGCGAAGGCTTCTTCCGGCGCCATATCCTCACCGACCACTACGTCTGCGTGATGGATCGGGCCAATCCGCTGGCGCGCGGCCGGATCGCGCTGTCGGCCTATGCCAGGGCCGAGCATGTCTTCATCACCCACAGCGGTGAGTGGCAGCCGCTCTATCTCGCGGCGCTGAGGGCGAGGAAGATCGAGATCGAGCCAGTGGTCAGCCTGCCCAACCACGACAGTCTGGAGCGCATCATCACAGGCACCAGGCTCGTCGCGACTATCCCGCATCATCTGGCGCGGGCGATGCGCGGCGGCCTCCATGTCGCTGCGCTGCCGTTCCGCGTGCCGATCTCGATCGACATGCACTGGGGCGCCAGGACGGCCAAATCCGGCTTGCACAAATGGGCGCGCGGCCTGCTGGCCGAGGTTGCGAAGGCCTGCGCCGCCTGAGCAAGGAGCCGGGCTGCAGGTCCAAAGCAAAAGGCCCGCACCGGAGTGCGGGCCTTTGTCCGGCGCGTTGCTGCGCCGAAAGCGTGGGGCGTCAGAACAGGTGGTAGAACACGTAGTACAGAACGCCCGAGATGATCATCGCGGCCGGCAGCGTCAGCACCCAGGCCATCGCGATGTTGCGGATCGTGGCCCATTGCAGGCCGGAGCCGTTGGCGGCCATGGTGCCGGCGATGCCTGACGACAGCACGTGCGTGGTCGAGACCGGCAGGCCGTAGCCGTCGGCCGCCGCGATCGTCGCGGCCGCCGTGATCTCGGCGCAGGCGCCCTGCGCGTAGGTCAGGTGGGTCTTGCCGATCTTCTCGCCGACGGTGACGACGATACGCTTCCAGCCGACCATGGTGCCGAGGCCGAGCGCGATGGCGACGGCGAACTTCACCCAGCTCGGGATGAACTTCGTCGCGGCATCGAGCGAGCCCTTGTACTGGTTCAGCGTGGCGATGTCGGCAGCGGTCAGCTCGGCTTCCTTGTCCTTCATCAGGAAACGGATCGCCTCGGACGCCAGGTACATGTCGTTACGGGTGTTGCCGACCGCGTCAGCCGGGAACTTGGCCAGCGATCCATACTGGGCAACCTGCTGGCCGATGTCGCGCACCAGCACCGCAAGCGACGGAAAGGTGCCTTCGTTGATCTGGTGCTGCGCGACATAGTTGGTCACAGCCGGGCGCGGGTTGCCGATCACGTTGTAACCGGCGGCCTTGCCTTCGATGACCTTGCTGGCCGCGGTCGAGTGCGCCGTGAACAGCTCGATCTGGCTCGAGGGCATTGCGCGGTTCAGCGCATAGGCGGTCGGCACGGTGCCGATCAGGATCAGCATGATCAGGCCCATGCCCTTCTGACCGTCATTGGAGCCGTGGAAGAAGCTGACCAGTGTGCAGGTCAGGATCAGGATGCCGCGGATCCACCACGGCGGCGGCTGGTCGCCGACCGGTTCGCCGAACAGCGCCGGCGTCGCGCGCTGCAGCGCGATCTTGAGGAGGTAGAGCAGGCCGGCGGCGAGCGCGAAGCCGAACAGCGGCGACAGCAGCAGCGCCTTCGCGATGTTGGTCGCCTGCGACCAGTCGACGCCCGAGGTGCCGTCACGGCCGCGCAGCAGCGCGTTGGTGATGCCGACGCCCATGATCGAACCGATCAGGGTGTGCGAGCTCGAGGCCGGCAGGCCGAGCCACCAGGTGCCGAGATTCCAGATGATGGCGGCGATCAAGAGCGCGAACACCATGGCAAAGCCGGCACTGCTGCCGACCTGCAGGATCAGTTCGACCGGAAGCAGCGAGACGATGCCGAACGCGACGGCGCCGCTGGAGAGCAGCACGCCGATCAGGTTGAACATGCCCGACCACACCACGGCGACATGCGCCGGCAGCGAGCGGGTGTAGATCACGGTGGCGACCGCGTTCGCGGTGTCATGGAAGCCGTTGACGAATTCGAAGCCGAGCGCGATCAGCAGCGCGACGAACAGCAGGATATACGGCAGGAACGAGGTGATGCGCGTGCCGGTGGCGTCGACATCGGCATAGATGCTGTAGGCAACGAACAGCAGCGCGGCCGCAACCACGCCCAAATAGATAACCCCGGTGAGAGGATGAAAGCCCTTGTCGAGGTCCGGACCCTTTTTCAGGGCGGGCTCGATCGAGCCGGGTAACGCCATATCGCTCATGGTAAACTCCTGTCCCAATGCTCCCGATTTTGATCGATGCATATGACAAGCAATTGAAATCCGGCCCGCGAGACGCGCGGTCTCCCGTGGCGGTGGACATCGAGCCGAAGTTTTGTGCAACGCATTGAGCGCGCACGTGGCTTCGCGGCCTCGTGGCAATCTTCAGCAAAAAGGGATTGCCGATCGCGACGGAAACCTCTGGCCTGCGTTTCGCGGGACGAGACAATGTGCGGAGGACATCACACCGGCATCCGGCCGGCCGGGCAGCCGGAGAATTCGGCGGGCGCCTGCGAGTGGAAGGTTGCGAAATGAGGGAGGGGGATTGAGAGATGAGGTGGCGCGCCGCACGATCGGGGCTAGCAAACCGCGCAGCGCGCCCGCCTCAGGGTACGTCATGGCGTGAACATGACGCCCGATACCTGCGGAACACGCTACCTTACCACGGATCAATTCAAGGTTGTAGGTATTTGTCCGCGTTTAGAACAATTTCTCGTTGCGATGTGGTTCCTCAGGTTCCGTCGGTTTTGCGGAACTCAGGCCGCATCGGCTGATCTGCGCAACTGGTGTGCGGCGATTTTCAGATCGTCGACAAAGCGCTGATATTCCAGCGCCTTGGCTTTTTCATCCGGCAGCCGCAACAGATAGGACGGGTGCACGGTGACGAGCACCTTGGTTCCGTCGCGGTCGATCAGATGGCCGCGGTTCTTGTTGATCGGCGTGATCTTGCCGAGCACGCTCTGCGCCGCGGTGGCGCCGAGCGCCATCACGAGGTCCGGCTTGATGGTGGCGAGCTCGCGCTCATACCACTGGCGGCAGGCGCGGATCTCCGGTGTGCTCGGCTTCTGGTGCAGCCGGATCTTGCCGCGCGGCACGAATTTGAAGTGCTTCACTGCATTGGTGACATAGACCTTGCGGCGATCGATGCCGGCTTCCTGCAGCGCTCGATCGAGCATCTGGCCGGCCGGTCCGACGAAGGGGTGGCCTGCGAGATCTTCCTTGTCGCCGGGCTGCTCGCCGACCAGCATCAGCGTTGCGCTTTGCGGTCCCTCGCCGAACACGGTCTGGGTTGCGTCTTTCCACAGCGGGCAGGCGCGGCAATCGGCGGCCTCCTCGCGCAAGGCCGCGATGATGTCGTGAGCTTGCCTGCCTTGAACTTGCTTGCCTTGAACTTGCTTGCGGGGCATCGGCGTATCCTGCCGCTTCTGCGGCTCGGCCGCCTTGCGTGCGATGAAGGGGCCGCTGGTCATGCGCATTGCGTCTTCGATCAGAGGCTTAATGATCGAGTCCTCGGGCAGGTTCCTCCAATAGGCTTGCGGCATCTCCATCACTTTCAGCCGTGCGGGATTGAAGCGGCCGTTGTCGTGACGCCGCCAGGCCTCCTCGAGCCGGTCCTCGGTCGGCACTTCGGATTTGGCGACGCCCGGCGTGATCGAGATCGCGTGCCCGTCCCAATGTGCGCAGACGTCGGGGGTCAGGATCGACCACGGCATGTCGGCGAAGCGGCCGGCGAAGAACGGCGCGGCAAGCTCGACGATGTGATGCTCCGGCTCGAACCAGGCGACGTAATGAGCCGTCCGCTCGCGGCCGATCTCGCGGAAGCGCAGATGCGCATGCATCCTGTCGATATCGACATAGATCGCGCGCGCCATCGCGTGGACCTCGGCGATATCGGGATCATCGGTCGCACTGAGCAGATCGTGACGGCTGCGCAGCCGCCACAGCAGGCGATAGAGCAGGGCAAAGCGTTCGTCACTGCGATGCAGGATCGCGGCCTTTGCGAGCTCGACGAATTTGGCCGACACATTGAACCGCGCCTGCGGCGTATCCGGCAATTCATTCACGCAGGATGCCGACGACAATTCGTCGTCGCTGCGTACGGTCCATGTGATCTCCGCGGGCTTCACATCGTTCAGCGCCAATCGCCGCGCGGCCTTGCGCCAGCCCTCGAAATCGGTGTCGTTGTCGAGCACGATGATGCGCATGCGATTGCTCCGTTTCCGTCACGCCGTCATTTTCGGGGCCTGCGTGCCTGACTTGCGGAAGATGAGGGCCTGTCCGGTTCGGCGGCTGCTGAATCCCATTGATTCCACTCATTAATCGATGATCTCACCAATCCGATTGACTCCGCGGGCCCTGTTAGCTTTATATTAGAACATATCATGAACAAATGAGCCAGTCCCTGGTTCTCTGTTCAGACCAGTGACGGCCTCAAATTTTGGTTGGAAGGAGCGGCGCATATGCCGGAGCGCGATCAGCAAAAGTGGTCGCCGGTTTTGCGTCCGATCGCGCTCCTCTTTTTTAAGAAAGGCGCATGATCTTGTCGCCAAACCGCTCACACTTTGGCGGATCATGCGCCGCCGCACGCATAGGTACGCTTGCGTCTCTGCGCGGCAGCATCGCGCGTATCGAGGCGTCATCGGATGCGGCGATGCCGAACCGCGTCGCGCTCGGCCATGCCGGCGCGGATGCGATGCTGCGCGGCGGGCTTGCGCCGGCGGCATTGCACGAGGTGTTCGCGGCCGGCCATCAAGGCGGCGCGGCGACCGGCTTCATTGCGGGGCTCGCCGGACGGCTGTCGGCACGCAAGCCGCTGGTCTGGGTGCGGCAGGATTTTTCCGATCGCGAAAACGGCGCGCTATCGATGCGCGGGCTTGCCGAGCTCGGCCTCGATCCGCGCCTCTTGGTCACGGTGCGCGCTGCCGATGTCGATAGCGGCCTGCGCGCCGCGGCCGACGCGCTCGCCTGCGATGCGCTCGGCGCGGTCGTGCTCGAGGTCTGGGGCCAGGCGCGCCAGCTCGATCTCGTCGCCAGCCGCAAATTGACCCTGGCCGCGCAGGCCTCCGGCGTCACCGCGCTGGTGCTGCGGATCGCGGCAACCCCGATCCCCTCGACCGCGGAGACGCGCTGGATCGTGCGCGCGGCGCATTCGCCGCCGGGCAATGCCGCGAGCGTGTGGGGCGCGCCGCGCTTCGAGGCCGAACTCGTGCGCAATCGTCATGGCCCTGTCGGGCGATGGATCATGGAATGGAAATGTGATGAGTGCCAATTCAGTGAACCGTCGGCGTATCCTCAGCCTGTGGCTGCCACGCCTGCCCATCGACCGCATCAAGCGCAAGCTCGCGCAGGACATCGCCTCGCAAGCTGATGCACGGGAGGTGGCAGGGCTCCCTCTCCCGCAAGCGGGAGAGGCGAAGAAAGCAGAACTCCCCAGCGTCGTCGTCGCAAAAGACCACAACGCCATCCTGCTGCACGCGATCGACGAGGCCGCGGTGCGCGCCGGGCTGTCGATCGGGCTGCCGCTCGCCAATGCGCGGGCGATCTGTCCGGAGCTCACGGTCTATGATGCCGATCCCGCCGCCGATCTGAAGACGCTGAACGACATCGCCGGCTGGTGCGACCGCTTCACGCCGCTGGTCGCGCTCGATCTGCCTTACGGTCTGTTTCTCGACATCACCGGCTGCGCGCATCTGTTCGGCGGCGAGCGAGCGCTGCTGCAGACCGTGACGGGGGCGCTGAGCCGGCGCGGCTTTGCCGTCAGCGCGGCCATTGCCGGCACCTCGATCGCGGCGCGTACGCTGACGCGCACCGCCTCGGGCAAGATTGTCCCCGATAGCGAGGAAGCGGCGGCGGTCGGCCCGCTGCCGGTGTCGGCGCTCGGTGCCGATGCCGCTGTCACCACCGGCCTGCGCCGCGCCGGCTTGAAGACCATCGGCGATGTCGCCTCGCGCGCGCCGCATGAAATCTCGGCGCGGTTCGGTGCGGCCTTCACCACCTTGCTCAGCCACGCGCTCGGGCAGGGCGATGCCCCGATCAGCCCGCGCAAGCCGCTGCCCGATTACATCGTCGAGAAGCGTTTCCCCGAGCCGATCGCGACCGACACCGTGATCGCGCTGACGCTCTCAAGCCTTGCCAAGATGCTGGTTGCGGCGATGGACAAGCAGGGCAAAGGTGCGCGGCAGCTGGAAGCGAGCTTCTTCCGCACTGACGGTGCGGTGCGCGCGATCATGGTCGAGACCGGGCGTCCGGTGACGCGGCCCGAGATGATCGATCGCCTATTCCGCGAGCGGCTCGATGCGCTGAATGATCCGCTCGATCCCGGCTTCGGCTTCGATCTCATTCGCCTCGCCGCAGGGCGTACCGAGATCGTGGTACAGCAGCAGCGCGATCTCGACGCCACCATACACGACAATGACGAGCTCTCGGCGCTGATCGACCGCATCGCCGCCCGCATCGGCGGAAAACGCGTCGTCGTGCATCTGCCGCTGGAGAGCCACATCCCCGAACGATCGGCGCTCGCGCTGCCGGCGCAGCATCATCTGGCCGCGGCCAGCGCCGCCGCCTGGCCGGAGCACGTTGCGAGCGAACCACCGCTGCGTCCCTTGCGGCTATTCGAGCAGCCCGAACCGATCAAGGTGCCGTTCGCGACCGTGCCCGACGGTCCGCCGCATCAATTCACCTGGCGGCGCGCGCAGCACGAGGTGGTGCGGGTCGAGGGCCCCGAGCGCATCGCGATGGAATGGTGGAAGCAGGACGGCGCGTCGCTGACGCGCGATTATTTCCGCGTCGAGGATGCCGAAGGCCAGCGCTTCTGGATCTTTCGCGACGGTCTCTACGAGAGCGAGCTGCGCGACGAGGAGGGCAAGCCCGTTCCGGCCAACTGGTATGTGCATGGGCTGTTCGCATGAGCGCACCTCCACCTGATTATGCCGAGATCGGCATCACCAGCAATTTCTCCTTCCTGCGCGGCGGTTCCGATCCGCGCGCCTATGTGCATCAGGCGAGCGAACTCGGGATTCCCGTGATCGGGCTCGCCGATCACAACACGCTGGCCGGCGTGGTGCGCGCCTGGAAGGAGCTCGACAGCGAGAAGGTTGCCCATCCGCCAAAGCTTTTGATCGGCGCCCGCATCGTCTTCATCGACTCTACGCCCGACATCCTGGTCTATCCGCGCGATCGCGCCGCCTATGGCCGGCTGTGCCTGCTCCTGACCCGCGGCAAGCGCGGCGACGACATCGTGCGGATCGAGAAAGGCGAGTGCCATCTGAAGCTCGCCGACCTCCTCGACTTCGTCGAGGGGCAGCTCCTGGTGCTGGCGCTGCCGCATCGCTTTGAGGAGGCAGGCACGCTCGATCTGCTTGCAAAGCTGAAGGCAAGCGCCGCCGACGGCGTCTGGCTCGCCGCAAGCCTGCTCTATCGCGGCGACGACAGGCGCCGCCTCGCGCGGCTGCATGGCCTCGCCACCGACGCCGGTGTGCCGCTCATCGCCACCAACGAGGTGCTCTATCACCATCCGGCGCGCCGCCCGCTGCAGGACGTGCTGACCTGCATCCGCGAAAAGACCACGATCGAGGCGGTCGGCCGCAGGCTCGAGGCCAATGCCGAGCGGCATCTCAAGCCGGCGCATGAAATGATCAGGCTGTTTCGCAATCTGCCGGACGCGATCGCGGAAACCATGCGCTTTGCTGCACGCATCTCTTTCTCGCTCGACCAGCTCAAATATCAGTATCCCGACGAGCCGGTGCCGCCGGGCAAGACCGCGCAGCAGCATCTGGAAGATTTGACCTGGGCCGGTGTCGACAAATATTTCGGCGGCGAGATCGACGAAAAGCTTCGCACCACCCTGAACAAGGAGCTCGCGCTGATCGCCGAGCTGAAATACGCGCATTACTTCCTCACCGTGCACGACATCGTGCACTATGCGCGCAGCCAGAACATCCTGTGCCAGGGACGCGGCTCGGCAGCCAATTCCGCGGTCTGCTTCGTGCTTGGCGTCACCTCGGTCGATCCGACCAAGGTCGATCTGTTGTTCGAGCGCTTCATCTCCAAGGAGCGGCTGGAGCCGCCCGACATCGACGTCGATTTCGAGCATTCGCGGCGCGAGGAGGTGATGCAATATGTCTACCGCCGCTACGGCCGCCACCGCGCCGCGATCATCGCCACCGTGATCCATTATCGCCCGCGCAGCGCGATCCGTGACGTCGGCAAGGCGCTCGGGCTGACCGAGGACGTCACCGCGGCGCTCGCCGACACCGTGTGGGGCAGCTGGGGCAAGGGCCTCAACGACATGCAGGTGCGACAGGCCGGGCTCGATCCCAAAAATGCGATGATCAACCTCGCGGTCGAGCTCGCCACCGAGCTGATCGAGTTTCCGCGTCATCTCTCGCAGCATGTCGGCGGCTATGTACTGACCCAGGACCGGCTCGACACCTATGTGCCGATCGGCAACGCCGCGATGGACGACCGCACTTTCATCGAATGGGATAAGGACGACGTCGACGCCCTTAGCATGATGAAGGTCGACGTGCTGGCGCTGGGCATGCTGACCTGCATCCGCAAATGTTTTGACCTGATCGCCGACCACAAGGGCGAGCACTGGGAGCTAGCTTCGGTCCCGCAGGACGACAAGAAAGTTTACGACATGCTGTGCCGCGGTGAATCGCTCGGCGTGTTCCAGGTCGAGAGCCGGGCGCAAATGAACATGCTGCCGCGGCTGAAGCCGCGTACCTTCTACGATCTCGTCATCGAGGTCGCGATCGTGCGCCCGGGGCCGATCCAGGGCGACATGGTGCATCCTTATCTGCGCCGGCGGAACGGCCAGGAAAAGGTCAGCTATCCATCGCCAGCGCCCGACCAGGGCGACAAGGACGAACTCTACAACGTGCTGCACAAGACGCTCGGCGTGCCGCTGTTCCAGGAGCAGGCGATGCGGATCGCGATCGAGGCGGCCCATTTCACCTCTGAGGAAGCCAATGGCCTGCGCCGCTCGATGGCGACCTTCCGCAATCTCGGCACCATCGGCAGCTACGAGGAGAAGCTGGTCGGCAACATGGTGGCGCGCGGCTACGATCCGGATTTCGCCCGCAGCTGCTTCGACCAGATCAAGGGCTTTGGCAGTTACGGCTTCCCGGAAAGCCATGCCGCGAGCTTTGCCCAACTCGTCTACATCTCCTCATGGCTTAAGCACCATCATCCGGATGCGTTCTGCTGCGGCCTGCTCAACTCGCAGCCGATGGGCTTCTATGCCCCGGCCCAGATCGTCGGCGACGCCCGCAAGAACGGCGTCACGGTGCGCGAAGTCGATGTCTCCCATAGCTTTGCGCAGAACACGCTCGAGGAGAAGGTCGGCGATCATTGCGCGGTGCGGCTCGGCTTTCGCCAGATCGACGGATTTCACTGGCTGGATGAGGACGAGGAGAGGCTGAAACAGCTTCAACTGTCATTCCGGGATGGTGCGCTAGCACCAGACCCGGAATCTCGAGATTCCGGGTTCTCGCTTCGCGATCCCCGGAATGACGGTGTTGAGACAGACTGGGCCGACCGCATCGTTGCCGCGCGCAACCGCCGGCCGTTCACCTCGCTGGAAGACTTCGCGCGCGACACCGGCCTGCCCAAGCGCGCGCTGATCCTGCTCGCCGACGCCGATGCGTTCCGCTCGCTCGGGCTCGACCGCCGCGAGGCGCTGTGGGCGGTGCGCCGGCTGCCCGACGACGTGCCGCTGCCGTTGTTCGAGGCCGCCACCGCACGCGAGCAGCCGGATGAGGGCGCCAAGCCGCTGCCGGAGATGCCGCGTCCGGAGCAGGTGGTCGCCGACTATCAGACCATCCGCCTGTCGCTGAAGGGCCATCCGATGGAGTTTTTGCGCGACACCTTTACGAAGGAGCGCGTCGTCGCCTGTCACACCATCAACCGGAGCAACGACCGCCGCCGCGTCCGCTGTGCCGGCGTCGTGCTGGTGCGGCAGCGGCCGGGCAGCGCCAAGGGCGTCGTGTTCATGACACTGGAGGACGAGACCGGCATCGCCAACATCGTGGTGTGGCCGAAGGTGATGGAGCAGTACCGCAAGGAGGTGATGGGCGCGCGCCTGATCCTGGTCGAGGGCTATATCCAGAGCAGCCCGGAGGGCGTGACGCATCTGGTGGCGCAGCGCATGACCGATCGCTCCCACGATCTGATCGGCCTCGCCAACGAATCCTTGAGCCGCAAACATCCGGTGCCGGCGGGCCCCGCGCTGATCGAGCCGCTCAACGACGACCGCCGCGATCACGGCGACAACTCGCCGCAAAAGATCCGCCACCCACGCAACGTCCGCATCCTGCCGCCGTCCCGCGATTTTCATTGAACCGCGTGCGACGGCTCTCTCACCGTCACCCTGAGGACACCTGTGGTCCTACCCCCGAGCTTTCTACCTATTGCTCGGGGCCCATGGGTGCGATCGGCACCCGGCTTTCCCTGCGCCCTCTGTTCAAAAGAGAGGGCGGAACGAGATGCAAAGCTCGGACAAAACATGTCGTGAGAACGCGGAAGCATGACTCACATACCGCGCCACACACTCATCGTCGTCCCGGCGAAGGCCGGGACCCACAACCACCGTTGCAAATGGTTACGCTCTGCTGGAACGACGAGTGCCATCCACAACATCCGCTGCGGCGTATGGGTCCCGGCCTTCGCCCATAGGCGCTAAAATAGGATTTGCGCCTTGGATTCGTTTGTGATTCCAAGATGGAATGGCACACGAATCGCTTGTGAACAAAGATTGGGCGCGCGTTGTCGCCCGACTTGGCGGAGCCGAGGCTCTGAACATTAGCGCGCGCAAGACGAAGGCGTTTGTCCGTCCGCGGGAGATCAGCAATGCGGTCGACTTGCTGCGCCTGATCTTGGCTTATTGCCTTGGTGAGAAAGGGCTGCGGTTGACGGCGGCATGGGCCACGTCGGTTGGGCTTGTCGATATCTCCAACGTGGCTCTGTTGTATCGCTTACGTCAGTGCGGAGATTGGCTGGCAATCTTGGTCGAGCAGGCGCTTGCCGACGCGGCGCCGAAGGCGATCCGCGGTCGTCTGATCCGTATTGTTGACGCCACGACGGTCCCCAAGGCTGGGACGAGCGGCAGGAACAAGAACGCAGTGTGGCGTATCCATAGCGCGTTCGATCTTCCGCAGGAGCGCTTTGGTCACTTCGAACTGACCGATCAGCGAGCGGGCGAGACGCTGGATCGGATACCGGCGGTTGCCGGTGAGATCCGTCTTGCCGATCGAGCCTATCTGCAACCGGAGCGCATGGCGCATCTCGTCGATGCCGATGCAGACTTCGTGATCCGGGCCGGCTGGAAGAGCGCGCGCTGGCTCGATGCCGAAGGTAATCTTGTTGACCTCACTGCCGAACTGCGCAACGCCTCGGCGCGTGGCCTGATCGATCGGCCGATTTGGATAAAGCGCAAGTCAGGTGCGCCGCCGCTCGCAGTGCGTCTGGTTGCCGCGAAGAAGCCGGCGCAAGCTGCTGCGGCTGCGCGACGCAAGGCGCGCCGGACTGCACAAAAGGGAGGTCATCAGCTCTCCAGGCAAACACTTGACGCCGCAGATTGGGTGATCCTGGTGACCTCACTCAGGCCAGAGGACTTCACGACTGCAGATATCCTCGCCCTCTATCGGCTGCGATGGCGCATTGAGCTCGGCTTCAAGCGGCTGAAAAGCCTGATTGGCCTGAAGGGACCTCCCGGAACCGACGAGCGGTCCGCCAGACCCCATATCCTCGCTCATCTGCTGATCATTCTATTGCTCGAGCCGCTCGTCGACGAACTCGAAGACTCTCCCCGCTTGGCCGACGCCGCCTGACCCACCCAGTGACGTGGCGTCTGCTGCGCCAGCTCGTCGCTTCGCTACGGCAAGCGATCATTCCACAGCCCGCAATCGCTCTACTCTGCAGAGCCAGTCACGCTCTCCGGCGACATCTACGCGAGCCACCCAGACATAAGCGCCACTATCAGACTATGATCAAACTATCTTAGCGCCTATGGGCCTTCGCCGGGACGACGCCTGGGACTTAACCACCGAAGCAAATTGCTATGCACTCTTGCAACGGCGAGTCCCGCCTACAACATTCGCCGCGGCGTATGGGTTCTCCGAGTTCATGCGGCGCGAACGCGCCATTGTCCATCCAACCAGTTCATCGACTGATGTCGCGCGAATGCGAACGTGTAACCTACACGCCAATGCTGACACGTAGCTTACAGCTGGTCCCTGTCGGGCGGGTCTCACCGTCGCATCGATGGCGGATGACTTCCTCAGCCGCTGCATGCTACTCCACCGCGGCGCCGACCGGCGGTCCGCCCGGCGGGCGGTGCAGGAAGGTGATCGATGCGTAGGCGCCGACCCACGAGCCGAGGGCGGCGAAGGCGACGTAGAGCCAGTTTTCGGTGTAGCTGATCACCGCATAGGAGGAGAGCACATACCAGACGCTGCTCCAGGTCGCCGCCGGCACGCGCTTGCGCGCCACGACCGCCGAGGTGAACATGACATAGACCGCGTCGGTCGCTGCGGTCGCGAGGAAGACAGCGCCGGCGGTGAGAGGATCGATGGCAGCCATTGCAACTCCTGTGTGGGTCGGGCAGAGCTGGATATAAGCAGGGCCGGAAATGATTGTTGGGATCGGGCACCGCCTTTTTGTCATCATGCTCGGGCATAGGATAATCGCAAACGGGTATTCGCATGCAGGACATTCGTGAAATCCTTTCCGATGTCTGGACCGGCGCCGGCGGCGCGCCGGCCGCGCTCGATGCGGTCACATTGACCGGCAGCGAGCCGCAGCTGCCGTCGTCGTTTCGGGTCGCAGCCGCAGCGCAGGCGCCGATCGCAGCAGCCGGCCTCGCCGCGGCCGAGATCTGGAAGGCCCGCAGCGGCGAGCAGCAGGACGTCGCGGTCGACATCCGCCATGCCGTCGTTGAATGCCGCAGCGAGCGCTATTTGCGCGTCGACGACAAGCCGCCGCCGCCGGCCTGGGACAAGATCGCCGGCGTCTATTGTGTCAAAGACAACCGCTTTGTCCGCCTGCACACCAATTTCCCGCATCATCGCGACGCCGTCTGCAGGGTGCTCGGCTGCAACGCTGAGCGCGACGAGGTCCAGGCCGCGCTGCTGCAATGGGACGGCGAGGCGTTCGAGACCGCGGCCTACGCCGCCGGCGGCGTCGTCGCCTTGATGCGCTCGCACGACGAATGGTCGGCGACGCCGCATGCCAAAGAACTGGCAAAACTGCCGTTGATCTCGATCGAGAAGATCGGCGAAGCCGCGCCGAAGCCGTGGCCCGCCGGCAGCCGGCCGCTGGCCGGCATCCGTGTGCTCGATCTGTCGCGCGTGATCGCCGGTCCCGTCGCTGGCCGCACGCTCGCGGCGCATGGTGCCGAGGTGCTGCTGATTTCCGGTCCCGATCTGCCGGCGATCCCCTGGCTCACCATCGACACCGGCCGCGGCAAGCTCACGAGCTTCCTCGAGCTGCGGAGCGAAGAGGGGCGGGGCGTGATGCAGGGTCTGGTGGCGCAGGCCGATATTCTCTCGCAGGGCTATCGGCCGCAGGCGATCGCGCGGCTCGGCTTCTCGCCGGAGGAAGCGGCGCGGATCAATCCCGGGATCGTCTATGTGACGCTGTCGGCCTATGGCCATGCCGGACCATGGGCCGGGCGCCGCGGCTTCGACTCGCTGGTGCAGACCACGACCGGCTTCAATCATGCCGAAGGGCAGGCGGCCGGCACGGACGGGCCGAAGGAATTGCCGGCCCAGATGCTCGACCACGCCACCGGATATTTCATGGCGTTCGGTGCCATGATGGCGAAGGCCCGCCAGGCCCGCGAAGGCGGCAGCTGGCACGTCCGGGTATCGCTGGCGCAGACCGGGCGCTGGCTGTGGAATCTTGGCCGCCTCGAAGGAGGCCTTGCGACCGGGGACCTGAAGGCGGATGCGGTGCAGCGCTTCATCGAACGGCTGCCGTCCGGCTTTGGTACGCTGAGCTCGGTCCGGCATGCCGCAGTGCTGTCCAGCACACCGGCCCATTGGTCCCGTCCGGCCATGCCGCTCGGCAGTCACCCTCCGGAGTTTCCTGCCCCGGAGTTTCCCGGATAAGACATTCAGCTGCCGTTCAGGCTATGCAAACTTTAACGACAGGCGTCGCCGAATGGCGATTTTTAGGTTGTTTGAGACGCCAATTCAGCACTATTAGCGCACCGCTGGGGCCGTCCCGCCGGATGCTGCAACGATCGACCCCGCGGACCGCATGGTGAAAGAGTTTACCAAGAGAATGCAGAGCTTTAGCCGTCCGCGCCTGGTCGTGGCCGCGGCGCTGCTGGCGGTTGCCTGCGCGGGTGCCTATGGCTACACGCGTTTCGGCTCGGAAAAGCAGACATCTTCGGAGGTCTCCAGCCAGTCCCGCAAGGGCGGCGCGCGCTATGCGCCGTCGGCGGCCGAGTGGGCCAGCCTGACCTTCCAGACCGTGAGCGAGCACACTTTCCGCTCCGAGCTGGTGACCGAGGGCAAGATCGGCATCGATGAGGACCGCTCCACCCCGGTCTATTCGCCCTATACCGGGCGTGTCACCCGCCTCATGGTGCGGCCGGGCGATGCCGTTGTGAAGGGCCAGCCGCTGTTCGTGATCGAGGCGGCCGACACCGTGCAGGCGCAGAACGATTACATCGCGGCGATGACCGGCCTCAACAAGGCGCAGTCGGCGCTCGACCTGGCGCAGATCCAGGAGAAGCGCGCCAAGGATCTGTCCGAGGGCAAGGCGATCCCGCTGAAGGATTATCAGCAGGCCCAGACCGCGCTGGTGCAAGCGCAGAACGATGCGCGCTCGGCGCAGACGCTTTTGGAAGCGGCGCAGAACAAGCTGCACATTCTCGGCTTCGGCGACGACGACATCACGACGCTGCGGCAGAAGGGCCGCCTCAATCCGGAGACGACGGTGTTCGCGCCGATCGGCGGCACCGTGGTCCAGCGCAAGGCCGGTCCCGGCCAGTATGTCTCGACCGGCGCCAGCGACCCGGTCTACGTGATCGGCGATCTGTCGACGGTCTGGCTGATCGCCTTTGTCCGCGAATCCGACGCAGACAATGTCGCGGTCGGCCAGGACCTTACCTTCAGCGTGATGGCGCTGCCGGGCAAGACGCTGAACGCCCGGGTCAACTATGTCGCCGCGGCGATCGACGCGACCTCGCGCCGGCTCCTGGTTCGCGCCACCATCGACAACGCCGACAAGCGGCTGAAGCCCGAGATGTTCGCCAATGTGACGCTGTATTCGAAGGGCGATCACCCGGCAGTCGGCGTGCCGAAGCAGGCGCTGATCTACGAGGGCGACCAGGTTCGGCTCTGGGTCGCGAGGGCCGACGACAAGACCATCGAGCTGCGTCAGATCAAGCCCGGCCTCATCAATGGCGACCTCGTCGAGGTGGCCGGCAACCTCAAGCCGGGCGAGCAGATCGTGACGAAGGGAAGCCTCTTCATCGACCGCGCCGCATCAGGCACCTAAGCGCATGATCCGGAAAAGTGGGAAGCGGTTTTCCCTCGCGACAAACGCAGAGCGCGTTTGCGCGGAGATCACGCTCAACAAGAAAATTCCCTTCCAGTTGAAAGCGCCGATCTGAATGGATCGCCTCGTCGCCCTTGCCGTCAATCGCCGCTACTTGATGGTGGCCATGTTCGTGGCCGTCTTGATCGGCGGCCTGCTCGCGTTCAAGCAGCTCAACATCGAGGCCTATCCCGATCCGACCCCGCCGATGGTCGATATCGTGACGCAGAGCCCGGGCCTCTCGGCCGAGGAGATCGAACGCTACATCACGATCCCGATCGAGACCCAGGTCGCCGGCATCAAGAACCTCAAGACCATCCGTACCATCTCGCTATACGGCCTTTCCGACGTCAAGCTGCAGTTCTCCTTCGACTACACCTATGACGAGGCGCTGCAACAGGTGCTCAACCGCCTGTCGCAGCTCGCGCCGCTGCCGGGCAACGTGCTGCCCGGCATCTCGCCGCTCAGCCCGATCGGCGAAATCTTCCGCTACCGCCTGAAGGGACCGCCTAACTACAGCGTGCTCGACCTCAAGACGCTGCAGGACTGGGTGCTGCAGCGCCGCTTCCGCGCGGTGCCCGGCGTGATCGACGTCACCGGCTGGGGCGGCAAGACCAAGACCTACGAGATCCAGGTCGACTTCAACAAGCTGGTCGCCAACGGACTGACGCTGCCGCAGGTGCTGCAGGCGGTGTCCAACGCAAACATCAATGTCGGTGGCAACACCGTGAACATCGGCTCGCAATCGGCCGTGGTGCGCGGCGTCGGCCTGATCCGCTCGATCGACGACCTCGCCAACACCATGGTCTCGCAGTCCGGCGGCAATCCGGTGCTGGTGCGCGACATCGCCCATGTCACGATCGGCGAGAAGCCGCGGCTCGGCATCGCCGGCCTCGACAATGACGACGACATCGTGCAGGGCATCGTCCTGATGCGCCGCGGCGAGCAGAGCTCGCCGACGATTACCCGCGTCGAGCAGCTGGTCCACGACATCAACCATTCCTCGATCCTGCCGCCCGGCGTGAAGATCGAGCGGATCTACGACCGCAAGGACCTGATCGAGCTCACCACCCACACCGTGCTGCACAACATGGTGGTCGGCATCCTCCTGATCGTGCTGTTGCAGTGGATATTCCTCGGCGACCTCCGCAGCGCGCTGATCGTCGGCGCGACGATCCCGTTCGCGCTGTTCTTCGCCGTGATCATCCTGGTGCTGCGCGGCGAATCCGCCAATCTGCTGTCGGTCGGCGCGATCGATTTCGGCTTGATCGTCGATGCCACCGTGATCATGGTGGAAGCGATCTTCCGCCGGCTGTCGCAGACCACCGCGCTGTCGGAAGACGAGCGAAGCCACATCTCCGAGGACACGGTGATGGGGATGAAGAGCCACGCGATCCTGTCGGCGGCCGCCGACGTGTCGCGCTCGATCTTCTTTGCCGCGGCGATCATCATCGCGGCGTTCCTGCCGCTGTTCACGCTGTCCGGCGTCGAGGGCAACATCTTCGGCCCGATGGCGCGCACCTATGCTTACGCGCTGGCCGGCGGGCTGCTGGCGACGTTCACGGTCACTCCGGCGTTCAGCGCGATCATCCTGCCGGCGCATATCCACGAGACCGAGACCTGGATCGTCAAGAAGCTCGATGCGATCTACCTGCCGGTGCTGAACTGGGCGATCGCCAACCGCAAGCTGGTGATGGCCGGCGCGGCCGGCCTCGTGGTCATGACCATCATCTTCGCGCGCTTCCTCGGCCTCGAATTCCTGCCCAAGCTGGAAGAGGGCAATCTGTGGATCCGCGCCACGCTGCCGCCGACGATCTCGCTGCAGGAGGGCAATGCCTATGTCAACGAGATGCGGAAGCTGATCCGCAGCCGTCCCGAGGTGGTATCGGTGGTGTCGCAGCACGGCCGTCCCGACGACGGCACCGATGCGGCCGGCCTGTTCAACGCCGAATTCTTCGCGCCGCTGAAGCCGGCCAGCGAATGGCCAAATACTCACGACAAGGACGTGCTGACCGCGCAATTGCTGGCGCAGTTGCAGGAGAAATTCCCGGGCGTCGAATTCAATTTCTCGCAGTATCTGCAGGACAACGTGTCGGAAGCGGTGTCCGGCGTGAAGGGCGAGAACTCGATCAAGCTCTACGGCAATGATCTGCAGGCGCTGACCGACACCGCCAACAAGATCAAGTCGGTGCTGTCGACGGTGCAGGGCGTCACCGATCTTGCGGTGTTCACCTCGCTCGGCCAGCCGACCATCCAGATCGACGTCGATCGCGCGCGCGCCGCGCGCTATGGCCTGTCGCCGGGCGACATCAACGCCACGATCCGGGTTGCGGTCGGCGGCGACAGCGCCGGCGACCTCTATGAGCCCGGCAGCGACCGGCACTTTCCGATTATCGTCCGCCTTGCGCCGGAATATCGCAAGAGCGCGGAGGCGATCCAGAACTTGCGGATCGGGGTGGCGAACGCCAACGGCGGCATCACGCAGATCCCGCTCTCCGAAGTGGCCTCGATCAACCTGATCTCCGGCGCTGCCTATATCTACCGCGAGCAGCAGGAGCGCTATTTGCCGATCAAGTTCTCGGTCCGCGAGCGTGACCTCGGCAGCGCGATCCGGGAGGCGCAGCAGAAGATCGACGAGCAGGTGCAGCTGCCGCCGGGATCGCGCGTCGAGTGGGTCGGCGAGTTCGGCAATCTGCAGGATGCGATCAGGCGGCTGTCGATCGTGGTGCCGATCAGCCTCGCGCTGATCGCGGTGCTGCTGTTCTTCAATTTCGGCTCGATGATCGACACCATGCTCGCGATGAGCGTGATCCCGATGGCGATCTTCGGCGGTGTGCTCGGGCTTCTGATCTCGGGGATTCCGTTCAGCGTCTCGGCGGCGATCGGCTTCATCGCGCTGTTCGGCATCGCGGTGATGGACGGCATCATCATCCTGTCGCAGTTCAACCAGCTGATCGACGAGGGCTACGACCGGATGCGCGCGGTGATCCGCACCGGCGAGCTGCAGCTGCGTCCGGTGCTGATGACCTGCGTGGTGGCGGGCGTCGGCCTGTTGCCGGCGGCGATTTCGGAAGGCATCGGCTCGCAGGTGCAGAAGCCGCTCGCCATCGTCGTTGTCACCGGCATGATGCTGGCGCCGCTGGTGATCCTGATCACGCTGCCGGTCTTGATCTTCTATTTCTCGCGCCGGCCGCGCGAGCGCTAGCTCAGAAGGAATCAGGTGAAGCCGTAGAGCCGTGCCGGGTTGTCGACCAGGATCGCCTTGCGGACCGCGGCGTCCGGCGCCCAGACCGGAAGCTGGTTGAGGAGGCGGCCGTCGTCGATCTGAAACAGCGGCGTCACGTCGGTGACCTTCTTGCCTTGCGGCGTCACCGAATCCGGGTGCGGCCAGTCGGTGCCCCAGACGATACGCTCGGCATTGGCCGCGATCAGCGCCTGCGCCAGCGGCGTGGCGTCGGCATAATCGGGCGCGAGCTTGGAGGCGCGGTAGGCGCCGGAAATCTTGACATAGGCCTTGCCGGATTTGACCAGCGCGAGCAGGTCGGCAAATCCCGGCTGGTCCGTGCCGAGGGCGGCCTCGGCGCCGCCGAAATGGTCGAACACGACCGGCACCGGCGCTGTAGCGACGAGGTCCTTGATCGCGGAGATCATGGCGAGGCTGGTGAACAGCTGCACATGCCAGCCGCGCGCCTTCATCCGCTCGATCGCGGCCGAGAAGCGCTGCCGGCCGACATTGGGATCGTTGACGCCGCCGGTCGCGAGGTTGAGGCGGATGCCGCGGAAGCCGGCCTTGTTCATGGCATCGAGATCGCTCTCGCTGGTCTTGTCGTCGATCACGGCGACGCCGCGCGCGGTCGGCCCGCGGGCCGTGATGCCGAACAGGGTCGACGAATTGTCGGGGCCATAGACGCTCGGCGTCACGATCACCACGCGCTCGACATGGAGCGCCTTGTGCAGCGCGCTCATCTCCTCCGGCGAGGCCGGTTCCGGGGTGTAGACGCGGCCGGCGAAGAACGGGAATTTCTCGGGGTCGCCATGGATATGGGTGTGGCAGTCGCACGCCCCGGCGGGCATGTCGAAATTCACCGCGGTCGATGGCTGCGCTGCCTTGGAAAATGCGTTGCTGCTGGTCATGGTCACTCCGGCTGCGATGGAAGCCAGCATCATATCGCGTCGCGTCAGCATTGGACGTCTCCCTGCGTGCTCGGCTGTTATGCGCGTCATACGCGCGCCGGCATTATGGGTTGCCGGCGGGGGCGGAGGTTATCGGCGGAGAGAGCGGGCGGGAAGGGCCCGTTCGCGGTGCGAACGGTTCCACGATGCCTATTGTCCCGACGGCGTGCGCAGGCCGTGCCAGGCGTCGCGCACCTGATGGTAGTGCACCTCGGGCAGATAGTCCGGCGTCTTCAGGTTCAGCGTCTTGACGTCGAGGCGCCCGGTCGCGCTGAGCAGCGTGTAGGAGGCGATCACGCGGTCGCGCTGCGCACCGATCAGCCGTGCTCGCGCGGTGATCAGATCCTGCTGCGCGTTGAGCACGTCGACCGTGGTGCGCTGGCCGCCCGCGGCTTCTTTCTGCACGCCAGCCAGCGCAACCTCCGCGGCCTTCATCTCGGACTCGGAAGCCGACACCGCGATCTTGGCGCCCTCATTGGCGACCCACGCGCTGACCACGGCGGTCTTGGCCTGATTGCGGACCTGATCCAGCACCAGCCGGCTCTGCGCCGCGACCTCCTTGGTCTGCCGGGTCTGCGATGCGGCGGTGCCGCCGTCATAGATCGGCTGCGTCACCTGACCGATCACCGAGGCTTGATCGGTGCCGAAGCTGCCGAGCGTGGTGTCGGTGTCGCGGCTGCGGCTGACGCTGCCCTGCACGGAGACATTCGGCATCAGGCTGCTCTCGGCGACGCGAATCGAGGTCGAGGCGACGTCGACGTCGAAGCCTGCCGCGGTGACGGCGGGATGCTCGCGGAGCGAGAGCGCGATCGCATCCTCGCGGCTGCGCGGCAACAGCCGGTCGATGGTCTCGGCCGGGCGCAACTGGGATGGTGCGTTGCCGACCACCTGCGCATAGGTGGCCTGGCTGATCGCGTAATTGACCTCGGCGGCGTTGAGATCGGCAAGGCCGCGGTTGAGCCGCGCCTCGGCCTGGGCGGTATCGGTCGGCGTCACGTCGCCGGCATTAAGGCGCCGTTCGGTGATTGCCCGGGTCTCCTTCAGGAAGGCGACGTTGGCGCGCTGCGCCTCGACCAGGGTCTGGTTGGCCAGGACGTTGGTGTAGGCGGTGACCGCGTCGAGCAGCACACCCTGGCCGACATTGCGCAACGCCTCGCGGCCGGACTGCACCTGCAACTCGGCGACGCGGACGCTGTTGGCGGTCTTGAAGCCGTTGAACAGGGTCTGCGTCACCGTGACGCCGATCTGCCACGGCTTCAGCGTTGCGGTCTGGATCACATTGCCGGGCAGCTGGTCGCGCACCGCTTGCAGACCAACCGACAGGCCGGCGATGATCTGGGGACGGTAGCCGGCCAGCGCCTGCGGCACGTTCTCGTCGGTCGCACGCTGGCGCGCCCGCTCGGCGTTGAGTTGCGGATTGGTCTGATACGCCTTGACCAGGGCGTCCGGCAGGCTCTCGGCGCGTGCCGCGGTCTCCGTCAGCAGCGCACATGCCAGCGCGCCAAGGCCGATGCCCGACAAAAGCACGCGCCTCGCTACGTCGCCGACCCTCGCGGCACGCTCAACCATGTGATCCCGCAAACCAAAACTCCGGCAGTGCGCCCCCGCCGACGCCGCCGACACATCTACCTGTTTACGGGGCGGTGCCGCCACAGACAAACCGCCGCGCGACATCTGCACATCATTTCAGTTCTTGTCTGTTGCCGGTTCGTCACAGGCGCACGTATCGGTCATATGAAGTATAAGTTTGAACCGCCGGCCGTCGATTCAACGATGCCGGTTATCCACCGTCTCGTCCGGGTCCATTGCTGATGCCGATATTCTTCTCCGACCCCGAGGCGATCGCGGAGCACATCATTCGTGACGTCGGAACCGAACTGGTGGTCGGGCTGCCGCTCGGCCTCGGCAAGGCCAACCACATCGTCAACGCGCTGTATGCGCGAGCAGTGGCCGACCGCTCCATCAACCTGACGCTGTTCTCCGCGCTGACGCTGGAAAAGCCGAAGCCGAAGAGCCTGCTCGAACGGCGCTTCATCGGACCGGTGATCGATCGCCTGTTCGGCGGCTATCCAGATCTCGCCTACGCGGATGCGCTGCATCACGGCGCACTTCCGCCCAACATCAAGGTGATCGAGTTCTTCTTCCTCGCGGGGCAGTGGCTGCACCAGCCATTCGCGCAACAGCACTACATTTCCGCCAACTACACCCATGCGGCGTCATATTTGTTGTCGCGCGGACTGAATGTCGTGCCTCAGCTCGTTGCCAAGCGCATGGTCGACGGCGTGCCGCGCTACAGCCTGAGCTGCAACACCGACACCACGCTCGACGTGCTGCGCGCCCGTGCGCGGGGGCGGGCGTCGTTCAAGCTGATCGGCCAGGTCAATTCCGAGCTGCCCTTCATGCCCGGCGCCGGCGACCTGCCGGCGGATGAATTCGCCGCGGTGCTCGACAGTCCCGAGACCGATTTCCCGCTGTTCGCGCCGCCGTCCGAGCCGATCAGCGACACCAAATATGCGATCGGCTTGCACACCGCCGGTCTGGTCCGCGACGGCGGCACGTTGCAGATCGGCATCGGGCAGGTCGGCGACGCGCTGGCGCAGGGGCTCGTGGTCCGCCATCGCGACAACGCCCAATTCCACGGCATCATGCAGCGCCTTGCGCCCGGTACCGGGCAACTCGCCGCGGCCGAGACCGGGTCGTTCGAAAAGGGTCTCTACGGCGTCAGCGAGATGCTGTTCGAGGCGTTCCTCGGGTTGATCGACGCCGGCATCCTCAAGCGCGAGGTCGGCGGCGTGATCCTGCACGGCGCATTCTTCCTGGGCCCGCCATCATTCTACCGGGCGCTGCGCGAGATGGCACCGGAGCAGCTGGCGCGAATCCAGATGATGCCGGTTTCCTTCACCAACGAGATCTTCGGCGACGAGGACGGCAAGCGTCGCGCCCGGGTCGATGCGCGCTTCGTCAACAATGCGATGATGGCGACGCTGCTCGGCGCTGCGATCTCGGACGGTCTCGAGAACGGCCAGGTCGTGAGCGGGGTCGGCGGCCAGTACAATTTTGTGGCGCAAGCATTCGCGCTCGAGGGCGCACGTTCTGTGCTGGCGCTGGAGGCGACCCGTCAGTCCGGCAAGCAAGCGCAGTCGAACATCCGCTGGTCCTATGGACATGAGACCATCCCGCGGCATCTGCGCGATGTCTTTGTCACGGAATATGGCGTTGCCGACGTCAGGGGGAAATCCGATGCCGACGTGATCGCCGCGATGCTGCAGGTCTCGGACTCCCGCTTCCAGGGCGAATTGATGCGGCGGGCAAAGGATGCCGGCAAGCTGCAACGCAGCTACGAGATTCCTGCGGCGCATCGCGAAAATTATCCCGAGCGCATCGGCGATGCGCTGAGGCCCGCGCGCGATGCCGGGCTGCTGCCGTCATTCCCGTTCGGCAGCGACTTCACCGATGTCGAGCAGCGGTTGATTCCGGCCTTGCAGATCTTGCAGCAGGCGCAGCACACGCCGCTGCAACTCGCCGGCCTGCTGTGGCAGGGCATGCGACATCCGCCCGATGCCGCCGACCGCGAATGCCTGGCGCGGCTCGGTCTCGACAAGCCGACGCATTTCGCCGAGCGCGCCTATCGCGCGCTCGTCACCGCGGCATTGCAACGGAGCCGAATGGCTAAAGCGCGATGAGATCATCGCGCCTTAGCCTGTTGTCTGAGCATGATCTTGTCCGGAAAACCGCTTCGCACTTTTCCGGATCATGCTTTAGCGGTTCTTGTTGACCGGCTTGCGCTTCTCGATGAACGCCGCCATGCCCTCGGAGCGATCCTCGAGCGCGAAGGTCGAGTGGAACAGATTGCGCTCGACATTCATGCCCTCTGCGAGCGGCGTCTCGAACGCGCGGTTGACGGCTTCCTTGGCCATCGCGACCGCCGGGCGCGACATCGAGGCGATCTTCTCGGCTGCCGCGAGCGCCTCCTCGAGCAGCTTGTCGGCCGGCACGATCCGCGACACGAGGCCCGAGCGCTCGGCTTCCGCCGCATCCATCATCCGCCCGGTCAGGCAGAGGTCCATCGCCTTCGACTTACCGATCGCACGGGTCAGGCGCTGCGTGCCGCCGATGCCGGGAATGGTGCCGAGGGTGATTTCCGGCTGGCCGAACTTGGCGGTGTCGGCGGCGATGATGATGTCGCACATCATCGCGAGCTCGCAGCCGCCGCCGAGCGCATAACCCGCGACCGCGGCAATGGTCGGCTTGCGGCAACGGGCGACGCGGTCGCCGCCGATGGCGGTGAAATCGCTGTTGAACATGTCGATGAAGCCTTTCGGCTGCATCTCCTTGATGTCGGCGCCGGCCGCGAAGGCCTTCTCGCTGCCGGTGATCAGGATACAGCCGATCTTGTCGTCGGCCTCGAGATCGTCGACCGCCGCGGCGATCTCGCGGAACACGCCGAACGAGAGTGCATTCAGCATTTTCGGCCGGTTCAGCGTGATGACGCCGACCGGTCCCTTGCTTTCGACAATGATGAATTCGAACGTAGCCATGGACGCAAACCCCGTGCCTGATTTGCCGGGCAATGTGCCCGCTGACGGGATGCGCTTCAAGTGGCTGAAACGAGGCTTTGGGCTGCGGTGCGGCGCCCCCCGCGCCGCACCGCAGGTGCCTCCGCTAGGCCATGAACATGCGCGCGGCGGAGGCCACCGTGAGCAAAGCGCCGAACCCGATGAAGATCTTCCCGATCAGCGAGGTCTGGTCCCAGCTCGCGCTGTCGCTGCTCGCCAGAACCGGGGCCGGCTTGGGTGCAGCCACGGCAACCGTCGGCGGCGGCGCCGGCGATGCCTCCTGTTGAGCGGTCTGCGGCTGGGCCGGCTGCGGCTGTTCCGCCGGCTGCTCCTGCTGCAGGGCGCGGTCGACCTCGTTGAGCTGGTCGGATGCGACCACATTACCGTCGGACTGGTCTGCGGGCTTGTCGGCCGCGGCAATCAACACATTGGCTTTCACCGGCGTCGCCGCTGCATTGTCGTCGCCGGAGGTCAGCTCCGCATTGGCGTTGGCGACGGTGGCGGGAATGCCTGCCGAGGTGACCCTGCCGGCGTCGTTATTGGTGGCCTTCTTGCTGTCGGATTTGTCGGCGGTCCTGGAGGACCGGTGGCGTGCCGAGCGCCGGCCATGCCGCGAACTCTGCTCGGCAGACTTGTCGGTCGTTGCGCTGTCGGATTTCGATGCCGATGCGTCCGATCCGGCCGCATGCGCCGGCAACGGAGCCGCGAGACACACAAGAAGCCCTGTCAGTCCTGTCGCAACCATCAATGCCAAGCGCCCGCTGGCTTTGATCTTCATTTTGATGATCTCCCCATGTCGCCCGCCCAAGGGCGAAAAGAGACCCCGCTGCGTGTCCACACCGGGGCAGAAAAAGGGAATCTTCGGGCATCCGGGGGCAAAAGCTGGGCAATTTCTTCCCAGTGGCCCATCGACGGCAGCAGCACCGATGCTTGTCGGACCGATCGGTGTTATGAGCCGTGACGTCTGGAAACCCGCCGGAGCGATTCTTTGAGGCCGATCCTCGGCGCGGTCTTGCAGGAGGATAGAGATCACGAATTCGTGATCGTCTGGCATGCCGCGTAACGAACTGAAAGATCGGCCGAATTGCAATTCAGGAGCCTGCGTGCGCGAACGTGAGGATGAATGGACCGGCCTGATGCGGTCGGCCATTTCAGGCGATGATGCGGCGTACCATCGCCTGCTCAAGGCCATCACGCCGGTACTCCGTGCTGCGGCGCGCCGCGGCCTGGCGCGCGCGGGACAACCGGTCGATCAGTCCGAGGACATCGTGCAGGACATCTTGTTGGCGGTACATTTGAAGCGACAGACCTGGGACACCAGCGCGGCGTTCGCGCCGTGGCTGTTCGCGATCGCGCGCAACAAGCTGATCGACGCGCTGCGCCGCCGCGGCAAGCGGATCTTCGTCAACATCGATGATTTCGCCGAGACGCTGCCCGGGGAAACGCCGGAACCGACGGCCTCGCCGGGCGAGGTGAGCGCCCAGTTGCAGGCTTTGCCTGCGCGGCAGCGCGAGGTGCTGCAATCGATCGCGGTCGACAGCACCTCGATCAAGGACACCGCGGCGAAATTCTCGATGACCGAGGGCGCGGTGCGGGTCGCGCTGCATCGCGGGCTTGCGAGCCTCACTGCGAAATTACGGGATCGATGAGCATGGACACCGATCAACTCATTCGAACCCTTGCCGCCGACAATGCCTATCGCTCGCGTCCGATCGGTCTTGCGCTGATGCTGGCACTACTGGCGGCGGCGCCGGTCTCGCTTCTGATCTTCTTCGCCGAACTCGGCGTGCGGCCCGACGTGATGATCGCGATGCACAATCCGTTCTTCGACCTGAAATTCGCCGTGACGCTGGCGCTTGCCGCCTCGGCGATCGCGGTCAGCCTGCATCTGTCGCGCCCGGAGGCTTCGCTGCGCGGCTTCGGCTGGTGGCTGCTGATTCCCGCCGCCATCCTCGTCGCCGCCATCAGCGGCGAGATGATGATGCCACAGCGGACGCCGATGATGACGCGGCTGATCGGCAAGAATTCGATGGCCTGCATGACCGCGATCCCCGCGATGTCGCTGCCGCTGCTGGTCGGCGCGTTGTACGGGCTGCGGCAGGGCGCGCCGGCGCGGCCGGCGGTCGCCGGTGCGATAGCCGGCCTGCTCTCGGCAGGGCTGGCGGCAACCGTCTACGCGTCGCACTGCACGGATGACTCGCCGCTGTTCGTCGCCACCTGGTACACGCTGGCGACCGCGATCGTCGCGAGCGTCGGCGCACTGATGGGAAACCGGGCGCTACGCTACTAGGCCGCTGGCGCGGACTGCTGCATGCGATGGAAGCGCAGCACCTGCTGCGCGGTCGACGGCCGCAGCCGCTCATAGGTGTCCTTGCAGGCCTGCAGATCGGTCGGCTCGCCGCCCGAGATGTCGTCGCGCAGGTTGATGATCGCCCGCACCGTCGACCATGACAGGCCCGAGACCTTGGCCAGGATCATGACGCCCTCGGCGCGGGTTTCGATCATCATGTTCTCGGCGACGCTGACCGAGACGTTGGCGAGCGCGGCGAGCGAGGCATTGGTCTCGTCGAACTTGCCGGCCTCGGCGAAGGCCGCGAGCTGGAATTCGTCGAGCCGGCCGTCTTGGTAGAGCGACTTGACCAGCGCATGCGCGATCGTGGTGTCCGGCGTCACGGCGGCCGGCGCCGAGCGCGCGCGTCGCGTCGCTTCCTTCACCGCGATCGGAATCTCCTTGGCCTGCTGCGGATTGGCAGCCTCGAGCCGCTGCCTGACCGCGTCCGATGCCTTGGCGACCAGCTTGAGATAGAGATGCCGCGGGATGTTCGGGCGCAGCCCGACGCAGGTCGACAGATTGTCGTCGCCCTCGGCGCGGCTGACCAGGCGGGTGAAGCCGCGCTCGGTGAATTCCGCGCCGGGATTGTTGACCGCGCTCTGGATCACCTCGTCATTGCCGCGCAGCACCAGCACGTCGGTGACGGCGCCGCTCAGCGTCTTGCGGTTCGAGATCGCGAGCAGATGCGCCTGGCTCTTGCTGCGCGCCGTTTCGATCAGGGTGTCGTCGTCGAGCCGCGGCGACAGCGTCAGCACGGGGCCCGCGACCTCGATCAGGTCGTCGAAGGCAAGGGTGCGGATGGTCTGCGGCGGTGCGGTATCGATCGGGGCGAGGCGGTCGGCGAGCAGCGCCTTGGCCGAGTTTTCGATGTGCTCGAGCAGGCATTGGAAAACATCATCGAACAGCACGATCTGCTCGTTGGAATAGTTCACCGAGCCGTTGATGAAGAGGTCGGTCACGCGGCGCAGCGTCTCGACACGGCGTGCGACGGTGCCGTGTGCGAGCGTCGTCTGCAGCTCATCGAGCAGACTTTCGGGAGCGGTCTCGGGCTTCAAACTCATGACTCTGTCCTGGAGCGGTGGCGACGGCTTCTCCGGCGCCGAAGAGGAAAAGGATTTCAGGCGCTGGCGATGCGGTTGCGTCCCCTGGCCTTGGCTGCGTAAAGCGCGCCATCGGCGCGGGCGAGCAACGTATCGGAGTTTTCGCGCGGCTTGAGCGTCGTGACGCCCGCGGAGATCGTCACCCGCATGCCGGGCGAGAATGCGCTCCAGTCGAGATCGGCGATGATCGCGCGCAGCCGCTCGAGCGCGCGCATCGCCTGATCCTGCGACAGGTCGGGCAGCACAAGCAAAAATTCCTCGCCGCCGTAACGGCCGAAGCGATCGACGCTGCGGAGGTTGGCGAACATGCCGATGGCGAAGGTGCGCAGCGCCTCGTCGCCGATCGGATGGCCGTAGACGTCGTTGATGCGCTTGAAATGGTCGAGGTCGATCAGCGCGACCGCGCAGGAGCTGCCGTTGCGCGCGCAGCGCGCGATCTCCTCTTCGAGCGTGCGCATGATGCTGCGGCGATTGGAGGCGCCGGTCAGTTCATCGAGCTCCGCGAGCTCCTCGATGCGCCGGTAGGCTTCCTTCAGCTTCAGCCCGCTCTGGTACAGCGATTGCTGCATCGAACTGGAGAAGATGCCGAGGCACATGCAGCGCCCGATCGTCAGCGCGAACACCAGCATGGTGGCGAGGCGATCGATCCGGGTCGCGGTCGGCATCCCGATCGCCTTGTCGGTGCCGAGGAACAGAGCGGCGAGGCCCAGCACCATGACGGTCCAGACGATCGCAGTCTGCCGCGCCGAGGTGCGCAGCGCGCCGAAGCCGAACACCACGAACAGGTTGCAGAGAAACAGCACGCCGACTTCCGGCGCGATGTAGGTGAACACCAGCAGGTTCACCATGTTGATCGCCGATTGCGGCGCGACCAGATAGTGGTCGCGGAAGCGCTCGTGAAAGCCGCGCTCGGAGAGCACCACATAGACGGCGACCAAAGACAGACCGGTCAGCGCGTAGGCGGCCGCCACCCAAGCCGACGTGGTGCCGCCATGCGCGTAGATCAGCAGCACGACGGCGTCGAGCACGAAGCAGGCCGCGATCATCGACTGGATCTGGCGGCGCTGCTTGGCCCGGCGCGCCAGGCGCTCGGCCGTCAGCCTGGGACGGCCGCTTTCCGATGCGCCCGCGATCGGACTGGGAAGTGACGACGCAGCGCTGCCCATGGTCTCGCCATTGGTGAAGTCCGGCGAAAATCTACGTGGGAAAGCCTTTAGGTTTGGTATCTTTTGGAACCGAATCTACCCCGGTGTAGCCCGGTCATCGCCCTTGTTTCGTAAGGGGAATCCGTTCGCAGAGGCGAGACGGGAGCGATGTGCGGCAAGCCTGCGCTGTGGCGGACTTCGTGACGGTGCTGGCGTGCCGATAAAGCCTTGGTATGGTCGCGCCGGATGGTGCCTGCCCGCGAGAGTTTCCACTATTATGATACCCTTTATCGAGTCTCGGCTGATTTTTTCTCATTGGAAGCGCCGACTGTGGCATAGATCACACATGCAGTGCGGACATTGCCGTAATGTGAAGAATCTTGGCTCTCGCGTCGAACCACGCACCGCCCCCTTCAGACCAACTTTGCGAGACGGGCATTGAGCGCGACACAGGCGGCTTCAGACGACGTTCTGATCGCTCGGATCGCTCAAGGCGACCGGCTTGCCATGCAGGTGCTGTACGGGCGGCACCATGTCAGGGTGTACCGCTTCGGGCTTCGGCTCGTGCGGGACGAACAGGTGGCGGAAGATCTCATCAGCGAGGTCTTCCTGGACGTGTGGCGTCAGGCGGGCAAGTTTGAGGGACGATCCGCCGTTTCGACCTGGCTTCTGGCGATTACCCGGTTCAAGGCGTTGTCTTCGCTGCGGCGAAGGAAGGACGCCGAGCTGGACGATGAGGCCGCGAACGCGATCGAGGACACGTCCGACGATCCGGAAACGGTGGTGCAGAAGAAGGACACCGGTGACACGCTGCGTAGGTGCCTGACGGGACTATCGGCGGAACATCGGGAAATTGTCGATCTTGTCTACTATCACGAGAAATCCGTGGAAGACGTCGCTGAGATCGTGGGGATTCCGGAGAATACCGTGAAGACGCGCCTGTTCTATGCGCGCAAGAAACTTGCCGAGTTGCTGAAGGCAGCCGGTGTCGAGCGAGGTTGGCCATGATGGCTGCGAGAACAAAGGTGCAAGAGCCTGACGATATCGAGATGCTGCTGCCCTGGCACGCGGCCGGCACGCTGAACGCGCGTGACACGCGCCGCGTCGAGGACGCGCTTGCGAGCGATCCGGAGCTCGCTCGGCAATATGCCGTCATTCGCGAGGAATATGCCGAGACCATCGGCCTCAACGAGAGCCTCGGTGCGCCCTCGGCGCGCGCGATGCAGAAGCTGTTCGCCGCGATCGATGCCGAGCCGGAGCACAAGCCGTCGATGGGCGCGCGCATGTCGGCCTCTGTCTCGGAGTTCTTTTCGAAATTGTCGCCGCGGACGCTGGCGTGGTCGTCCGGCCTCGGTGCGGTCGTGGTGTTGTTGCAGGCGGGTGTGATCGGCGCGGTGCTGATGCGCAGCCAGCCGGCCTTGTTCCAGACGGCGTCGCTCGATGTCGCCGAGCGCAGTGCGCCGGTCGCGCCCAGTGCGCCGATCACGCGCGACCTCGGCGCCAGCGTGGCGGCGACGCCGACCCGGCTGCTGGTGCGCTTCACACCCGATGCCAGGGTCGCCGACATCACGTCGCTGCTCGACAATTACCAGGCCTCGATCCTCGACGGGAAGGGCGGGATGTTCCGGCTGCAGTTCCGCGCAATGGACAAGAGCAGCGTCGCTGCGCTGATTGCGCGTTTGCAGAAGGAGAAGATCGTCAGCCTCGCGGTCGAAACGCCGTAATCGGCGGCTGACGGTTCTGCGCCGAGTTGAGGTCACCATGGCCGCCAACGGCCGGACCAGATCGACGAACCACGCGATCGCCGCAGCCGCAGCATTGTTGCTGGTTTGTGTTGCCGGCTCCGCCTCCGCCCAGAATTTCATGCGATCGCCGACCGGTGGCGCGCCACAGGTCTCGTCCGGGATGCGGGCCAATCCCGGTATCGGAAGGCTTGGTGGCAATCCCGCCGGCGGGTTCGGCGGCTCAGTTGGCCGCATGCCGCCGCTATCGGTGGACCGTGGCCCGGCCTCGTCGTGGACCGACGATGGGCCGCGACCGCGCGTGCCGCCCCCTGTGCGCCCCGCGCCCCGTCTCTCCGCTAATTGCGATGACGGCGATCGAGGCCAATGTTCCGACCGGCCGGTCGCCGGCAACGGCGGCAAGGGCGCAACGCGGAAGGGCAGGGCCGGCGGTGGCGGCAGTTTGCGTGCACAGGATGCGTCGAGCGTGCGAACCGTGCCAAATGAGCTCGTGGCCGAAATCGACGGTGCATTGACGGAGGCGGAAGCAGATGCACTCGCACGCCGTCATGGGTTGAGGCGGATCGCCTCGCAGAATGTCGCGCTGCTGGGTGCGACGATCGGCCTGTTCCGCATCCTGGGCAATCGTTCGGCCGAAACGGCGAGCCGCGAGCTCGCAAGCGATGCCGGCGTCCGCTCCGTACAGCCCAACTACCGTTACGCGCTGCAGGACCAGAAGGCGTCGGGCGGCAGCGATCCGGCGCAATATGCCCAGACACAGCTGCATCTGCCCGCGGCTCACAAGCTGGCGCGCGGGATGAATGTCACCATTGCCGTGATCGACTCCGGCGTCGACGCCGCCCATCCGGAATTGGCGAACACGGTCGCCGATACGTTCGATGCGCTCGGCAGCAAGGATGCTCCAAACGCCCACGGCACCGCCATTGCCGGCGCGATTGCGGCGCGTGTCAGGCTCACGGGGAGCGCGCCGGAAGTGCGGATCCTGGCGATCCGCGCCTTCGGTGCGGTCGCGGGCGGCGCCGGGAGCACTTCCTATGTGATCCTCAGGAGCCTCGACTACGCGGTGGCGCATGGCGCGCAGATCGTGAACATGAGCTTCGCCGGACCGCAGGACGCACTTGTCGGACGCGCCGTGGCAGCCGCCGCGGCACGGGACGTCGTGCTGGTCGCCGCGGCCGGCAATGCCGGTCCGACATCGCCGCCGCTGTATCCGGCCGCCCATCCCGATGTGATCGCGGTGAGTGGCACCGATGCCGGCGACCGGCTGATGGCGGCCTCGAACCGCGGCAGCCATATCGCGCTGGCGGCCCCGGGCGCCGACCTCCTCGCGCCGGTGCCCGATGGCAAATACCAGCTGATGTCGGGCACCTCGTTTTCGGCCGCGTTCGTCAGCGGCATCGCGGCCTTGGTGCTGGAACGCAATCCGGCATTGAAGCCCGCCGAGGTGCGACGGGTCCTGGCCAGCACGGCGCGCGATCTCGGGACACCTGGACGTGACGATCTGTTCGGTGCAGGGGAGGCGGATGCGCTTGCCGCGGTGATGGCGGCCACCAGTGCTCCCGGTGCCTCTGCCGCGGACAAACCGTCGCAGCCTGCACAGCAGGCCGACGGCAATAACACTTCCGTGAGCCGCACGTCGAATGAACCCGCGCCGTCGATCGCATCGGAGGATTCCGCTGCAAATCGCCGTGCTGCGCAGTGATTTTCGACGCCGAACGCCGGCAACGGTGCGATGGAACCGCGGCGCGAGAAGGTTAAAAAAATCGCCGGCGATTTGAACGTCCGCCTTCCTCTCACGACTTATGTGTGTGGGAGCGGTTTATCCCTCCCCGGCTATATCAGGCGCGAGCGCCCATCCACCCCAAGCGCCCATATGGCTTTGACCCGTCCGGTTGTCCCCCCGGACGGGTCTTTCATTTTGGGGGTCCCTTGTGTGACGGACTCGACGGTGCGCGGCGCGATGGCGCCGACCGATCGCAACGGGATGGGCAAACGCGCGACGGCTGCGACGGTTTGCTGTGGATCATTCCGCCCCAGGAGCGGTGCGCATCGCCACCACGGCAAGTCGATGACTTGAGGCAGTTCGAGCGAGAAACTCCGTAGTAGAGCGGACTTCTTCGATCGCCCGTTCGCGACTAAGAATTTAGTTAGACTTTATTTACCTTTTCCACAGAATATCGGCGTCGCGTCCAGTTGATTCGGTTCGGTTCGTTCGGTTGCGTCTGCGTCCGTTTCTTTTCCTGCGGGCAATTTGAATGACACATCGGACCGACGTGGCCAGAGGCCAGGAGATCGTTGCACGCTGGTGCAACCTCGCCGAGCAAAGGCTGGAGCACCTTACCGAACTGTTCGATACCGGGCGCTGGCGGCGCTATCACAGCGAGCAGGCCTTTCTCGAGAACATCAGGGAAGCCCGCGCCGCGGTCGACATCTGGCGCGAATTGCTGACCCGCGAAGCCTCGCTCGACAATTCGCCGATCGATCTGTCCTGGCTCGGCCGCGGCAGGTCGAAACTGCCGCCGCCCCACATCTCGCCGCCGCCCGCGCGCCGGCCGGAGGCTGCGGTCCTGGCCGAGGCGGCGATGAAAGCGGTCGCGGCCGCGCTGGAAACGGCGGCCGAGGTGCTGGAGCAGCCGCCCACGGTCGCCGACGCGCCGCCGCTGGAAATGCCCGCTCCGGCTGCGCCGCCGCCGGTGCTCGATCTCGACACCATCCAGCGGCGCTATCCGCTGCTGCGCAACGCGCTGTAGGCGACCGCTCTCGCTTATTTTTTGAGCGTGATCTCCGTGCTTGTCGCGAGGAAAAACCGCTTCGCCCTTTCCCGGATCTAGCGCCGCACCGCGTTCGCGCCGACCACGAGCTGCGCATATTGCTGGGCGCCGCCTGCCGACAGATCCGGCGTGATCGGGCGGGCATGGTCGAGCCCGACCACCGCGCCGCGCGGGGTTTCCGAGATCATGTTGTTGTTGATCAGCGCGGTGCCGGCGCCCGGCACTACCGAGACGCCGATGCCGACGAAGGCGTTGCGGACCACGTTGCCTGATATTGCGACATCGCGCAGGTACTTGCCCCAGCCGGCGGCGATGCCGAAGGTCGGCGCGTTCTCGATCACATTGCCGGTCACGGTGCTGTCGGCCTCGACATAGATGCCGATGCCGGCGCCGTCGTTCGGGTCGGTGCCTGCAGGGCGCTTCGGCAGCAGGTTGCGGATGATGTTGCCCTGGACCACCGCAATGCGGCCGCCCTCGTTGAAATTGCACACGGAGACGCCGATCGCCGCGCCGTCGACGGTGTTGTTGGCGATCACCGCGGCCTCGAACGAGAACTCCGAATAGAGCGCGACCTCGCGGACATTGCTGACGCTGTTGTCGGTGATGTGGATGTTGGAGGCCGAATTGCCGCGCACCGCCGAGAAGTCGCAGTTCTTGATGCGGTTGCCGCGCACGATCACGTTGCCGGCGCGGAAGGCGTTGATGGCGTTGCCGTACTGCCCGGAGCCGCCGGGGCCGGCCTTGATGTCCTCGATGCGGTTGTCTGCGACGATCGAGCCGTCGTCGCCGATCGCGGTGCGCAGGATCTCGATGCCGTTGTCGTTGGTGCCCTTAATGGTGTTGCGCGACACCATCAGGCCCAGCGCGTCGAACGACACCAGCGCCGTGGTCGCGATCTCGGTGAAGACGTTGTTGCTGACGTCGCCCGACATCTGCTCGAACCAGATGCCGTTGCCGCCGCTGCCGGTGAACCGGCAATCGGTGATGCGGATGTCGCGGCCCGATAGGCAGTGCACGAGGCCGCGCCGGTTCGGCAGCGGGACGTTGCCGCCGTCGAAGGTGAGGCCCATCAGGACGACGCCGCCGGCGCCTTCGCCCTCCAGCAGCGAGGCGCCGCCGTTGAACACCAGCCGGCTGGCGCCGCGCACGCCGATTAGCTGGCTGCCGGGCGCAAGCCGCAACAGGCCGGTGCGGTAGACGCCGGGCGGGAACGCCAGCGGCACCTGCGCCCGCGCGGCGTCGTCGATCGCGCGCTGCAGATTGCGGGTCTGGTCGTCCGGGCTGCCGGGGTGCACGCCATATTGCGTGACGTCGCGGCCGAGCGAGCCGGTCGATGGCGCGGCGGCACGCGCGGCGTCCGGCGACATCGCAAGCGCGCCGGCTGCGCCGGCGGCGGTTACTCCGATCAGATGGCGGCGGTTGACGTCCATGGGCAAGGCCCTCGCAACATTCGCGAGCGGTGACGTTCGCGGGTCGAGTGGTAGCGCGAAAGGCGGCGCGGCATGGTGAACACGCCGAGGCAGCGCGGCGATTGTTGGCGGTAGGGTTAATCGCGGGTGCAACCGATTCACGTTGTCAAACAGTCGTTCCTCGGTGTCGTCACCCGCGCATGCGGGTAATCCAGAATTCCAGAGCCGCCGGTGCTTGAATCGAGAGGCCGCGGCGTACTGGATGCCCCGCCTTCGCGGGCCTGACACCGGGGAGAATGCGGGCCCACGACTCCTTCCCAGGCCGCCCCGGCGAAGACCGGGACCCATACGCCGCGGCTTGTGTTGTGAACGCGACTCATCATCGCAGCGACGATGATCTTTCGTGGTTATGGGTCCCGGCGTTCGCCGGGACGACACTGAATTCAACCCGTTGCAGACCTCGTCATTCGATCCAATTTTAGTATTTGCCGGGGTCTACGGTTGACGCGTCTGGAGTATTGCTCGCCCGCTGGCTTGAGAGGAGAGACCGGTGTTTGACGTAGGAGACCTGGTTGTCTGCATCGACAATGGCCCGAAGAAAGGAGCCATTGGGCCGGTAGTGCCCATCCATCATCTGCTGCACAAGGGGCGCATCTACCGTGTCAATTTCATCGGGACGACCTGGACGGGGAGTCTGACCGTCGGGCTAGCGGGCGTCGCGCTACCTCCTCCGATGATTGGGTTCGAGCCTTACAGATTCCGCAAGATCGATCCTGCGGAGCCTGAGTTCATTGAAATGATGCGCAGCTTGCGTACGCGTGAGTTGGAGGATGCCAACTAGGGACGTGTACTTACACCGCCCGATCCGTGCGCTCACGCGCGCGAGGCCTGCCGGGTCAGTTTCACCAGCTCCATCAGCATGGCCTCGCCGGCATCGACGAGCGCTTCCAGCGTGATCGATGATTTGCCGGGTGCAGCCGTGCCGTCATGGGCGAGCGGCGGGACGTGGACGAATTGCGCGAGGCGCAAGTCATTGTCGCCGTTGACGGCCTCGATCGCGCGCCAGCTCAGATAGTTGCAGAGATAGCTGCCGGCGTCGCGCGAGGCTCGCGCGTCGATCCCGGTCGCCAGCGCGGCGCGCAGTAATTTTTCAGTATGAGGCCCGAACATGCGCGCATCGGCGCCGCCCTCAATCAATCCCTTGCGTGCATGCTGGCGGCCGGCGTCGGGGAAGCGCGTGGTCACCGCGTTGCGGGCACGGCTTTCGATCCGCAGATAGTCGGTGCGGCCGGCGAGGCCGAACATCAAGAGCGCCTGCGGCCGATGTCGTACGATCAGCTCGGGCAATTCGCGATCGACGGCGGCGTAGGTGACGTCGAAGATGTGGCTCGACAGCGCGACGTCGTCGAAGGCCGGGCGGCGCAGGGCGGTCAGCCGCTTCACCAACGGCATGGTCGGGTTGAACGGCGCACCCGGAAACGGCCCGAAGCCGGTGACGAGGATGCGCAGTCTGCCGCTCAATGCAGCATCTCCGCGATCTGTTCGGCGGCGACCGCGGGCGAGATGCGGCCGCCGGCGACCTCGGCCTCCATCTTCTTCACTTTGGCGCGGATCGCGGCATCCGAGCGCAGCCGCGCCATCATCCGGCTCTCCAGCATCGACCACATCCACTTCACCTGCTGTTCCCGGCGGCGGCCGGCGAACTCGCCCGAGGCGTTCATCGCGGTACGGTGGTCGAGGATCTTCTGCCAGAGCCGGTCGAGCCCGGCGCCGGTCAGCGCGGAATAGGTCTCCACCGGCGGATGCCAGTGCTCGGAGCGCGGCGCCAGGATGTGCAGCGCGCTGCGATAGTCGGCGGCGGCGAGGTTGGCGCGCTTGAGGTTGTCGCCGTCGGCCTTGTTGATCGCGATCATGTCGGCGAGCTCGACAAGGCCCTTTTTTATGCCCTGCAGCTCGTCGCCGGCACCGGGCAGCATCAAGGCCAAGAAGAAATCGGTCATATCGCAGACCGCGGTCTCGGACTGGCCGATGCCGACGGTCTCGACCAGCACGACGTCGAAGCCGGCCGCCTCGCACAGCAGCATCGCCTCGCGGGTCTTCGCCGCGACACCGCCGAGCGTACCCGAGGAGGGCGAGGGACGGATAAAGGCCTGGTCGGAGACGGCGAGCCGCGCCATCCGGGTCTTATCGCCGAGGATCGAGCCGCCGGTGCGCGCCGAGGAGGGATCGACCGCCAGCACCGCGACCTTGTGGCCGCGCTCGATCAGGAACATGCCGAGCGCATCGATGGTGGTCGATTTGCCGACGCCGGGCGAGCCGGTGATGCCGACCCGCACCGCCTTGCCGGTGTCGGGCAATAGCGCCTGCACCAGCTCGCGCGCCGCCGCCTGGTGGTCGCTGCGCCGGCTCTCGACCAGCGTGATCGCCCGCGCCAGCGCGGCACGGTGGCCGGCACGGAGGTCCTTGGCGAGGGCGCGGATGTCGGGAGCGGCAGGCTTCGGTGAGGTCATGGTGTTGGTTTACAACGGCTGGCCATGGCAGGCGAGGGGAACGCGGATCGGCACGTCGCAGGGGCGCACTGCCAAAATGTCGAAAACAACCCCATGCAAAGGAGCCGGCGGCTGGCAGCCGGCGTGCGACAAGGCACGTGCGACAAGGCTACTTGACACGTCGGGCAACTCAGCGGCATTCTTCCATTATCCAGAAATCGTGCAGACACCCGTAGCCCGGGTGAGCCAACGGGTCGCGCGAACGCGCGCCCGATGACAGGCTCCGCGATGTCAGGGGAAACCGGCCCCGCATATCGCTTCAGCTCATGCGGGCTACGAACTATTGCTGCTCGTCCGCATCGCCCTTCGGCCGTGCGCCGGCGAAGATCTTTGCGCCTTCCGGTGTCAGATAGGGTTTCAGCGTCTCCCACGGCACGAAGATCACGTATTGGCCCTCGGCGTAGGGGCCGACGGCATAGGGCGGGTAGTGGAAGGTGAGGCCGGAGCTCTTGCCCGCTTCGGTCGACGGCGCCAGCGTCACGGCGCCGATCTTGAGCAGGGTCGGCTTCATCTCCTTGTACCACTCGGCGGTTGCGGTCTCGCCGGCATCGCGCCGCTTCTTCTCGGCGTTGAGCGCGGCGATGACCGCCTTGCGCATCGCCGTCAGGGTTGGGCCGTTGTCTGCGGTCTCGGTGAAGAACGGGCGGATGCTGATGCGCTTCTTCGCGGTGGTGTCCCACAGGATGGTGTTGACGTCGGAGTTCGGATGCGCGCCGTGGGTGTCCATGTAGTCATCGCGCAGCACGCTCACATAGCGGCCGTCGACGACGGAGCGCTCCGAGTATTTGCGTTCGAACGAGTAGCCACCACGATCCTTGAAGAGGTCAGGCTCCTGCTTGCGGTCGGCCGCAGCCTCGGCGGCATTCTTGTCGATCCACGTCTTGCCTTCGGCGAGGCAATCGGCCGCCAGCGCGCTATCTGCCTTGATCCTGTCGTCGAGATAGACGCTCGCCTCGATGCTCGCATTCTTGATCGACGCGTCGGGCTTCGGATCGGCGGCGATGGCGGGCAGGCAGAGGCAGGCCAGCAGGCCGGTAAAAGCCATGATGCGGGCAGGCGTCATCAAGCGATCGGCGCGCATGAAAAACTCCAGGTGGCAGGGGGCAAGCGCGGCAGCGTTACTCCGCTGCAGCGCTATGGCCGAGCCGGGCGTTGAGCTTGTGGATCAGCTCCTCGGCGGCATCCGAGATCACCGTGCCGGGCGGGAAGATCGCCTCGGCGCCGGCGGCATACAGCGCGTCGTAATCCTGCGGCGGCACCACGCCGCCGATGATGATCATGATGTCGTCGCGGCCGTGTTTCTTCAGCGCGGCCTTCAGTTCGGGCACCGCGGTGAGATGTGCCGCGGCGAGCGAGGAGACGCCGAGAATGTGGACGTCGTTCTCGACCGCCTGACGGGCGGCTTCATCGGCGGTTGCGAACAGCGGTCCGATATCGACGTCGAAGCCGACATCGGCGAACGCCGATGCGATCACCTTCTGGCCGCGGTCATGGCCGTCCTGGCCGATTTTCGCCACCAGGATGCGCGGACGGCGGCCTTCGGCCTCCTCGAACGCATCGATCAGGGCCTGCACTTTTTCGACCTTGTTGGACATCGCCGCTGCCTCTCGCTTGTAGACGCCGGTGATGGACTTGATCTCGGCGCGGTGGCGGCCGAACACCTTTTCCATGGCGTCCGAAATTTCGCCGACGGTGGCTTTGGCGCGAGCGGCGTCGATCGCCAGCGCCAGCAAATTGCCGTTGCCTTCGCCCGCCGAGCGGGTAAGCGCGGCGAGCGCCGCATCGACGTCCTTCTGGTTGCGCTCCTTCTTGAGCCGCGCCAGCTTGTCGATCTGCAGCCGACGCACGGTGGAGTTCTCCACCTTCAAGACGTCGATCGGCTTCTCGTTCTCGGGCTTGAACTTGTTGACGCCGATCACCGCCTGGCGGCCGGCATCGATCCGCGCCTGGGTCTTGGCGGAGGCTTCCTCGATCCTGAGCTTCGGCACGCCGGCCTCGATCGCCTTGGCCATGCCGCCGAGCGCCTCGACCTCCTGGATGTGCCCCCAGGCCTTCTGCGCGAGATCGCGGGTCAGCCGCTCGACATAGTAGGAGCCGCCCCAGGGATCGATGATGCGGTTGGTGCCGCTCTCCTGCTGCAGGAACAGCTGGGTGTTGCGGGCGATGCGCGCCGAGAAGTCGGTCGGCAGCGCCAGGGCCTCGTCGAGCGCGTTGGTGTGCAGCGACTGGGTGTGGCCTTGGGTTGCCGCCATCGCCTCGATCGTGGTGCGCATCACGTTGTTGAAGACGTCCTGCGCGGTCAGCGACCAGCCCGAGGTCTGGCAATGGGTGCGCAGCGACAGCGAGCGCGGATCCTTCGGATTGAACTGCTTGAGCAGCTTGGCCCACAACAGCCGCGCGGCGCGCATCTTGGCGACTTCCATGAAGAAGTTCATGCCGATCGCCCAGAAGAAAGAGAGGCGGGGGGCAAAACGATCGACGTCGAGGCCCGCGGCAAGCCCGGCGCGCAGATATTCGACGCCGTCGGCCAAGGTATAGGCGAGCTCGAGGTCCTGCGTCGCGCCGGCTTCCTGCATGTGGTAGCCGGAAATGGAAATGGAATTGTATTTCGGCATCCGCTGCGAGGTGTAGGCGAAGATGTCGGAGATGATCCGCATCGAGGGGCTAGGTGGATAGATGTAGGTGTTGCGCACCATGAACTCTTTCAGAATGTCGTTCTGAATGGTGCCCGACAGTTTCTCCGGCGGCACGCCCTGTTCCTCGGCAGCCGCGACGAACAGCGCGAGGATCGGCAGCACCGCGCCGTTCATGGTCATCGACACGCTCATCTGGTCGAGCGGGATGCCGGCGAACAGCGTGCGCATGTCGTAGATGGAATCGATCGCAACGCCGGCCATGCCGACGTCGCCGGAGACGCGCGGATGATCCGAGTCATAGCCGCGATGGGTGGCGAGGTCGAAGGCGACCGACAGGCCCTTCTGTCCGGCCGCGAGGTTACGGCGATAGAACGCGTTGGAGTCCTCTGCCGTGGAGAAGCCGGCATATTGCCGGATGGTCCAGGGCTGGTTGACATACATGGTCGGGTAGGGGCCGCGCAGATAGGGCGCGATGCCCGGCCAGGTCTCGAGGAAGTCGATGCCTTCGAGATCGGCCTCGCCGTAGACGGATTTCACCGGGATGCCCTCGGGCGTCAGCCACGGCTCGGCGCTCGCAGCCGGGGCCGTACTGGCCACGGGCTGGAAGGCGACATCGGCGAAATTGGGAATGCGGGTCATCCCTGGGCTTCCTCAAACTGGCGATTGCGTTCGATCAATCGCTGTAGCTTCTAACTCAATCGTGGTCCGGATGCTGATGGCTGACGATGGTCGCCATCTTGTCCGGTCCGTAATTCTGCATCGTGGTCTGGCTCGGCAGGTTGGCGATGCCGACCACCCAGCCGTGGCGGGACTCGGTTCCGAATTGTTGCGTCGGTATCACCCGGTCGGGCCGGTCGAAGGCGCCGGTCATGATCTCGATGCGGGGCCCGTCGATGCGGCGGAAGCTCAGGGGCGTTCCGCAGGCGGCGCAGAAGTCGCGCTCGGCGATCGAGGAGGATCTGAACGCGGCGGGCTTGCCGCGGGTCCATCTGAAGTCGTTGCGATCGATGTCGGCGAAAGAGGCAAATGGCGCCCCGGACGCTTTCTGGCACATCCGGCAGTGGCAGATGCTGATCCGGGTCGGTGCCGCCGAGACGGCAAACCGGACGGCGCCGCACTGGCAGCCGCCGGTCAGAACGGGTGTCGATGGTGCCTCTGCGCTCATGTCTGCTCCATCCGCCGATAGGCGTCGCGCAATGTCGCCAGCGCATCACCGCCGGCGAAGACGAACTCGCCGATGCCGGCCGCCCGCAGCGCCGCTTCCTGGTCGCCGGGCCGCCCTGCCAGATAGATATGCCTTGCACCGGCGCCTTGAAGGGCCCTGGCGGCCTCACTGGCGCTGGCGGCATAGACCTTATCCGAGGAACAAATGCACGCCAGCGTGGCGCCCGAGGCCTTGTAGGCCGCGGCCAGCGCCGCCGCGTCGGCAAAACCCTCGCTGTCGATAGCCTCGATCCCGCCGGTTTCGAAGAAGCTCTTGGCGAAGGTCGCGCGGGCCGTGAAGTCCGCGGCGGTGCCGAGATTGGCCAGGAATATCTTCGGCCGTGCGCCATGCGCCTTCAGCGCGGCATCCGACTTGTCGCGCAGCGCCTCGAACGGTTCGGCAAGCCGCATCGGCGCGAGGGCGTCGAACTTCACCTTGGCGCCGGCGAGGGACGCCGGCGCTGATGGTTTCACATCCAGCACCGCGGGGGCGGCCTCGCGCAGATCCGGAAATTCGCTGGCGCCGGTCAGCACGTCGCGGCGCTTCGCCACATTGGTCTCGCGCAGCAATCGCGTCGCGGTGACCTTGTTTTGCAGCAGTCCCTGCTCGAGTGCGGCGAAGATGCCGCCGGCCTTCTCGATCTCCTGGAACAGCATCCACGCCGCCTCGCAGAGCTGCGAGGTCAGCGTCTCGATGCCGCCGGCGCCGGCCGCGGGATCGGAGACCTTGGCGAGGTTGGACTCATCGAGCAGCACGAGTTGCGTGTTGCGCGCCACGCGCCGGGCGAAGTCATCAGGCAGGCCGAGCGCCAGCGTGTGCGGCAGCACCGTGATCGCATTGGCGCCGCCGAGCCCGGCCGCAAAGGTCGCGATCGTCGCGCGCAGCATGTTCACATTGGGATCGCGCTGGGTCAGCATCCGCCAGGCGGTTTGCGCGTTGACGAAGATCGGCTTCGGCGCAAGTCCGCAGGCTTGCTCGACACGTGCCCACAGCAGCCGCAGCGCGCGAAATTTCGCCATCGTCAGGAACTGGTCGGCGTCGGCGCTGAGGCGGAACGAGATCGCCGCGCGCGCCGCGTCGAGCTCGATGCCGGCGCCCTCCAGCATGCGCAGATAGGCGAGGCCAAGCGCGAGCGTGAACGCGAGTTCCTGCACCTCGGAGCCGCCGGCATCATGGACCGGCCGGCCGTCGGCCAGCACGAACGGCCCCTTGAAGCCGCGCTTGATGAGGCCATTGACGACCTGGCCGAACGACTTTTCGTAGTCGGGCCAGGCGATGGCCGCAGCACCGCGCACGGCCATGGTGCTGAGCGCCTGGTAATTGAAATGCAGATCGAGCTTGGCCGGGTCGAGCTTGCGGGCCTCGACCATGTCGGCAAAGGTCTCGCCGGCGTTCTCGCGGCCGATCACCGGATTGAGCGCGATCATGATGCCGGCATCGAGATGGACGCCGCCGCAGGCGCGCGCCAGCGTCTTCTTGCTGGCGTCGGCAAGACCGAAGCCGCGCGCACCGGGACCCCCGGCGAACTCGAATTCGAGGCCGGTCGCCCCGTTCTCGAGATCCTGCAGCGCTTGCGCATTGGCCTGTGCGGCATCGGGATGATCGACCCGCTGCAGGATCTGCCAGGGTGCAGCGGCGGCGCGGCCGGCAAGCGGGCTTGAATTGGCGGCGCGGCGGTAGATCGGATCGATCTTCAGGCCGTCATAGGTCTTGCCGACCAGCTTCTCGAACGGGGCGCCCTTCAGCACGCCGTCGACCAGCTTGCGCCAGTCGTCATAGGTCGCAGGTCGAAAATCCGAAGCCAGAGCCAAATCGTCAGTCGAGGTCGTCATCCGCCCAAATCGTCCTTCACCGGCCCCGCGCGGGGCCCCTTGATTTGGCCGGAAATTGCCACGGGCGGGCGGCCAAGCCAAACGGTTGTTTGCGGTGGTTTCGCTTTAATCGAGGTCCGCTAGACGGAAAATACCGTCTGTAGAGACCTTCGCCAGCGCATCGGCGACGCGGCGCCCGGCGATGACGCGGTCAGGAACGATCTCGGCGAGCGGCACCAAGACGAAGGCGCGTTCGAACAAACGCGGGTGCGGCAGCGTCAGTTCCGGCTTGTTCAGTGTGACGTCGTCATAGGCGATCAGGTCGAGGTCGAGGGTGCGCGGCCCCCAGCGCTGCTCATTGGCACGGTCGCGGCCGAATTTGGCTTCGATCTTGTGCAGCGTGAACAGCAGCGCATGCGGATCGAGACTGGTCTCGATCTCGATGCAGGCGTTGATGAAGCTGTCCTGCTGCTGCTCGCCCCAGGGCGGCGTCGAATAATCCGACGAGCGTGCGATAAGCGCGGCCTGGGTCATGCCGCAGATATTGGCGATCGCCTTGCGAAACGTGGTGCGGACGTCGCCGACATTGCCGCCGAGGGCGATCAGGACGTCAGCCATCTGCGTTCAACCCTGGGGCGGTTGATGGCGCGAGCGGGTCAGCACGACGCCGACATCGTCGAAGATCGCGGCGATCGGCGCGTGCGGCTTGTGCACCGTGACCTTGACCGCCCGGATGCGCGGGAAGCTCGCCAGGATGTCCTCGGCCACCGCGCCGGCGGCGCGCTCCAGCAGCTTGTAGTTGGTGTTCTTGAATGCCGATGTCGCGGTCGCCACCACGTTGGAATAGGAGACCGTATCTGAAAGGCGGTCGGTGCGCGAGGATTCCGAGAGGTCGGTATAGAGCTCGAGATCGATGACGAAGCGCTGCCCGACCTCCGTTTCATGTTCCATCACGCCATGACGGGCATGGATGACGATCCCGGTGATGAAGATCGTATCGGTCATTGCTGTCCCTCGATTGCTGCGGCCACGCGCAGCGCCTGAACGGTTTCGGCGACGTCATGCGCGCGGATGATACGGGCGCCATTCTGCGCGGCGATCAGATGCGCCGCGATCGAGCCGCCGATCCGCTGTTGCGGCTCCGACGGCGCGACCGTGCTGATGAAGCGCTTGCGCGAGGCGCCGACCAGCAGCGGCAGGTGGAACGCGTCGAGCTCGGCAAGCCGCGCCAGCGCGATCATGCTCTGCTCCGGGGTCTTGCCGAAGCCGATGCCGGGATCGAGCACGATCCGGTCGGGCGAAATGCCGGCGCTTGCGGCGATCGCGAGTGAGCGCTCGAAGAAGGCGGCGATGTCCTGCATGATGTCGATCGCCGGATCGGCCTGCTCGCGATTGTGCATGATGATCACGGGCACGCCGCGTGCGGCGACCAGCGGCGCTATGCCGGCATCGCGCTGCAGGCCCCAGACGTCATTGGCGATGACAGCGCCGTGGTCGAGCGCCCAGGCCACGACCTCCGATTTCATGCTGTCGATCGAGACCGGCACGCCAAGCGCGATCACGTCGGCAAGCACGGGCTTCAGCCGCGCCATCTCGGCCTCGGCGGTGATCGGCTGCGAGCCGTAGGGACGGGTGGATTCCGCGCCAATGTCGATGATATCGGCGCCCTCGGCGACCAGCTTGCGGGCCTGCGCCAGCGCCTCTTCGGGTGCGGCGAACTGGCCGCCGTCGGAGAACGAGTCCGGCGTCACGTTCAGGATGCCCATCACGGCCGGATAGGGCCGCGACAACAGCGCCGGCAGCAGCGCCGATACGGCCGGGCCGGTCACCGTCGATGCTATGGGCTTGCTCGCCATCATGCGGTGGCTTTGCGCTGACCGCAGCGGCAAGTCAAGGTGTGGCGATGGCGGGTGACGCGGCCGGCGGCCGAATGCCGTTAAGACAGGCTAATAGGTGATCTTGGGAGGCAGCTTGCGTGCCTCTTCGATCAGCAGCTCGACCGACTTCTCCGACGGCATCACGCGGACGAGCTTACGCCGCACATTGGCGTCCTTCATGCTCTGCGCGAGCCGCGACGGGTTGCGGTGCGCGAGCTCGCGCACGGTGGTGACGCCGGCGGCGCGGACCAGACCGACCTTCGCCTTGCCCATGCCGGGAATCCGCATGTAGTCGGAGATGTTGGCCCATTCGAGCAATTGTTGTTCGCTGATCCCGGTCTTGGCGGCGAGCGCCTTGCGTCCCTTGACGGTGCGGGCGGCTTCAAGCAGTGCGTCGGTCGTGCGGATACCCTGCGATTTCAGTTTGGTGGCGCAATAGGCGGACAGGCCTTCGATCTCGGAGAGGGGGTATGTCATGATACTCGTATGCAGGTAGAAGGGAGCGCACGTGCAATGGCGTTTTGGGAGAATGCTTCAGGCAAACTGGCTGAGGCCCGGCGTCCCCGAGATGATCTCGCCCATTTGATCCGCTCCGATTTTGTCGCGGCCGAACCTGAAAAGTTCACGCGCGACGTTCTGAATCTCACTCATGCTCAATCCGAGCGCCATCAGCCGGGTGCCGACAGCCATCAGACCGCCACCCATCAACCGCGATAGGCCACCGCTGTTGTTGGAGGCGGCGATTGCCGCTTCGGCGCCGGGGATTTGGTCGATCAGAGCCTGAACTTTGTCGGAAGGTCCCTCGTTACGGAGGAAACCCAGAACGATGCCGATGGTTTTTTCAGCGACAGCACCGTCGATGCCGGCCTTCGCGGCCAGCTGCCCAACCAATTCGTCCATATTGCCCCGCCTCAACCGGTTTTTGCCGGATCATTCTTGAAGATTTATCTTGAGCGCCTGTGTCACGAAATACAAGCGATCCGCGCATTTCAGTTCGTTTTCTTTTTCGATCGCGTCGGGAGTGTTGCACCTCTGCAAGATTGAGCGGCGGATTCACACCATCTTGTCGCAATGCGCAATGCCTTTCGTCACTTGGCCCGGAATCTTGGCCGGGAATAAAGTATGAGGAACTGGTGCAGCGACAATATACATCAGTGCGCGCCGATGGTTTCAATCGACCTGCAAGATGCAATATGATGTCATCGGTTCGAATGGATCGAGCCGATTTAAAATCGCGTTAAGAGGCGAAGCGATGGCGACGTCCGACACCAAGTTGGCCGATACCGATGAGAAGATCTTTATCGGCAAGGGCGAGGAAACAGCCTGGCTGACGCTTGCGCTGGCCAACCGCCACGGCCTTGTGACCGGTGCGACCGGAACCGGCAAGACCGTCACGCTGCAGGTCATGGCTGAAGGATTTGCGCGCGCCGGCGTTCCGGTTTTCGCAGCCGACATCAAGGGCGATCTTTCCGGTATCTCCGAAGTCGGCGAGGCTAAGGACTTTATCCTGAAGCGCGCCAAGGAGATGGGCCTGACCTTCCAGCCGGATCAGTTCTCGACCGTATTCTGGGACGTGTTCGGCGAGCAGGGCCATCCGGTGCGCGCCACCGTCACCGAGATGGGACCGCTGTTGCTCTCGCGGATGCTCGATCTGAACGACGTGCAGGAGGGCGTGCTTAATGTTGCCTTCCGTGTCGCCGATGAGAACGGCCTCACGTTGATCGACATGAAGGACCTTCGGGCGCTGCTGGATGCGATCGCCCCGGACGGCAGCAAGAAGGCTGCCGACGACGAGGAAGATCCGCTGGCGCCGATCCGTAAGGCCGCGCAAGGCTACGGCAATGTATCCAAGGCGACCGTCGGAACGATCCAGCGTCAGCTCCTGGTGCTCGAGAACCAGGGCGGCGCCAAGTTCTTCGGCGAGCCGGCGCTGACGCTGAAGGATTTCATGCGCACCGACCGCGACGGCCGCGGCATCGTCAATATCCTGGTCGCCGACAAGCTGATGCAGAGCCCGCGGCTTTACGCCACCTTCCTGCTCTGGATGCTTTCGGAATTGTTCGAGGAATTGCCGGAGGCCGGCGACCTGCCGAAGCCGAAGCTGGTGTTCTTCTTCGACGAGGCGCATCTCTTGTTCACCGACGCGCCGAAGGCGCTGATGGACAAGATCGAGCAGGTGGTGCGGCTGATCCGCTCCAAGGGAGTCGGCGTCTATTTCGTCACGCAGAATCCGATCGACGTGCCGGACAAGGTACTGGCGCAGCTCGGCAACCGCGTGCAGCACGCGCTGCGCGCCTTCACGCCGCGCGATCAGAAGGCGGTTGCCGCGGCCGCACAGACCTTCCGGCCCAATCCGAAGCTCGACACCGCGCGGGTGATCATGGAGCTCGGCAAGGGCGAGGCGCTGGTGTCGTTCCTCGAGGGCGGCGGCACGCCGTCGATGGTCGAGCGCGTCATGGTGCGCCCGCCGTCGGCGCGGATCGGGCCGATCACGCCGGAGGAGCGCAAGGCGATCATGGATGCGAGCCCGGTCAAGGGCAAATACGACACCGCGGTCGATGCCGAATCCGCCTACGAGATCATCCAGAAGCGGCTCGCCGGGACGGCGGCGCCGGCGGACGGCAGCGCTGGCGGCGAGGGTGGCGGCATCCTCGGCCAGCTCGGTTCGATCGCGTCCACGATCTTCGGCACCAACGTCAAGCGCGGCCGCATGTCGACCGGACAGGTGATCGCGCGCAGCGTCACGCGCTCGGTGACCGACAAGGTGATCGGCGGCGTGGCCGCCGATCTCGGCAAATCGCTCGGCGGTTCGGTTGGCGGCTCGATCGGCCGGGCGCTGGTGCGCGGCGCGCTCGGCGGATTGCTGCGCAGATAGCACCGCGCCGGTCGGCCGAAGCGGGAGACCGGCTTTGCCTCCCGCGGCCGGCGCGCTACAACCTGGCGCAACGTCCAACAAAAAGGATATCCGCGATGTCCAACGCCAAGCTGCAGCCCGTCCTCGACCGTATCGACGCCGATTTCGACAACAGTCTCGAGCGGCTGTTCACGCTGCTGCGGATCAAATCGATCTCGGCCGATCCGGCCTTCGCTGATGACTGCAAGGCGGCTGCCGATCATCTCGCCAAGGATATCGCGACAGTCGGCTTCAAGACCGAAGTGCGGCCGACTGCCGGCCATCCGGCCGTGGTCGGCAAGCTGAACGGCTCGGCCGACGGACGCCCGCACGTGCTGTTCTACGGCCACTACGACGTGCAGCCGGTCGATCCGTTGAATCTCTGGCACCGTCCGCCGTTCGAGCCTGTCGTGACCGACCATGCCGACGGGCGCAAGATTATCGTCGCGCGCGGCGCCGAGGACGACAAGGGACAGTTGATGACCTTCGTCGAGGCGTGCCGTGCCTGGAAGACGGTGACGGGATCGCTGCCGGTCGACATCACGATCGTCATCGAGGGTGAAGAGGAGATCGGTTCGACGAATTTCGTGCCGTTCCTCGAGGCGAACAAGGACGACCTCAAGGCCGACTTCGCGCTGGTCTGCGACACCGGCATGTGGGACCCGAATACGCCGGCGATCACCACCTCATTGCGCGGCCTGGTCTATGACGAGGTCAAGATCAAGGCCGCCAATCGCGATCTGCATTCCGGCGTGTTCGGCGGCGGCGCGCAGAACCCGATCCGCGTGCTGACGCGGATCCTCGGCGGCCTGCATGACGAGAACGGCCACATCACCATCCCCGGTTTCTATGACGGCGTGAAGGATTTGCCGCCGGATATTCTGGCCCAGTGGAAGCAGCTCAATCTGACGCCGGAGAGCTTCCTCAAGCCGATCGGCCTCTCGGTGCCCGCCGGCGAAAAGGACCGGCTCCTGATCGAGCAGGTCTCCTCGCGCCCGACCTGCGACATCAACGGCATCGTCGGCGGCTATACCGGCGAGGGCTCCAAGACGGTGATCGCGGCCGAGGCGTCAGCGAAGGTCTCGTTCCGCCTGGTCGAGGGACAGGATCCCGAGAAGATCCGAAAGGCGTTCCGCGACTATGTGAAGGCGCGCCTGCCGGCCGACTGCAAGGCCGAGTTCACCGACCATTCCAGCGCGCCGGCGATCGCGCTCGACTGGAACATGAAGCCGCTGGCAGCCGCGCGCCGCGCGCTGACCGACGAATGGGGCAAGGAGGCGCTGCTGATCGGCTCCGGCGCCTCGATCCCGATCGTCGCCGATTTCAAGCACACGCTCGGCCTCGACAGCGTGCTGATCGGCTTCGGGCTCGACGACGACAACATCCATTCGCCGAACGAGAAGTACGACCTCAAGAGCTACCACAAGGGCATCCGCTCCTGGGCGCGGATCCTGGCGGCGTTCGGCGACGCCAAATAGCGCAACGGCAATTCACGTAAAAACGCCGCCCGGAATTGGGCGGCGTTTTGATTCGGTAGTGCAGAGGGTGTTGGCCGTTAGCCTACCCGAAGATTATGAAATTTCAATCACGGTAGCCGGGATTGACCCGGTCGAGCTTGCGCAGCAGCGGCGGCCAGACCAGCTGGGTCGAGCGCAGCTCGGCGCGGTCCGGGTTGGAGAGCAGCTCGGTGTTCTTGTCGATCGCATGCTGGTCGACCGGATAGGCGATCGGTCCGAGCGCGCGGGTCGCCACCTGCATCGAGCAGGCGCGCTCCAGATGGTACATCCGCTCGAACGCGGAGGCGACCGAGCGGCCGACCGTCAGGGTGCCGTGATTGCGCAGCAGCATGTGGTTCTTGTTGCCGAGATCGCGCTGCAGGCGCGGGCGCTCGTCATGATCGAGCGCGATGCCTTCATAGTCGTGATAGGCGAGGTCGTGGGTGACGAGCTGCGCGGTCTGGTTCAGCGGCAGCAGCCCGTCGGGGCCGCTCGATACCGCAGTGCCGTCGACGGTGTGCAGATGGAGCACGCAGCCGGCGTCCTCGCGCACCTCGTGGATCGCCGAATGGATGGTGAAGCCGGCCGGGTTGATGCTGTAGTCGCTCTTCGAAAGCTGGTTGCCGTCGAGGTCGACCTTGACGAGGCTCGACGCGGTGATCTCGTCGAACATCAGCCCGTAGGGGTTGATCAGGAAGTGATGCTCGGGCCCCGGCACGCGGGCGGAGATGTGGGTATCGACCAGATCGTCCCAGCCATAGAGCGCGACCAGCCGGTAGCAGGCAGCAAGATTGATCCGCTGCTCCCATTCCGCCGCACTCATATCCGACGGCACTTCCTTCAGGCGCACTTCCGCTGGCGACATGGCCGATTGCTCCATTGATGGCGTTATTGCTTGGTCCAAGCGTAGCGCCGCCGCCGGACCGCAGCAAGGCAGGGTAACGGCGTGACAGTCATGTCGGCATGCGGCCCACGATCCGAACGGCGATCGTCAGTGGGCCAGTCTGATGCGTTACGGCGCCGGGATCGCCAGCAGGCTCGAGATGCTGCGGCCGCGGATGTCATAGACGCGGGCGAACACGACGTCGTCGCGCTTGATCTCGACCATGACCGGCGCGGCCAGGCCCTTGCAGTAGAATTCGCCGAGCGTCATCGCGAAGTCGGCGGCATTGCTGTCCCATCCGATCGTGAAATCGGGGCCGAGCGCGACCTGCGCGGGGCGCTGCGGTCCGCACACCGCGACCTTCCACTTGCGGTTCTGCGGCGGCACTTCCTGCCGCTCCGCCAGCTGCTCGCGCAGCCCGTCGGATGCCTGCTTCAGCGCCAGGCCCCAATAGTCCAGCATGAAGAAGTTGTCCGCGGTCCGCACCGTGCCGGCGATGTGGTTGAAGTGCGTGTACTGATACGGATGCAGGCGGATCATTTCGCTGAGCGGCAGCAAGAGGCCGAATGCGAACATGGCGAGCGCCGCGGGCTGCCAGGCGCGGCGGTTCTCGCCGAGCCAGTCCATGCCGCGCGCGAATGCGACGCCGGCCAGCACCGTCATCGGCGGAATCACGAAGATGAAGTGGCGGATGCCGTTATAGAGCGCCGGCCGCTTCACCATCGCGATCACCAGCGGCAGCGTCGCCGCCAGCGTCAGCATCAGCATGATCGACTTGCGCTTCGCGGTGACGTCATAGCGCGACAGCGACATCAAGGTGATGACGACGGCGGCGGCCAGCAGCACCAGCAGCACTTCGGGAAGCTGCAGCGCGAACAAGGTGGGCAGATAGGACCACGGCATGTCCGGCACCGACACCAGCGCGCCGTCGAACATCTCCTTCCACGGTTTCTCGAAGAAGTGCGAGAAATAGGTCACCGCTTCGAGCGGATGTCCGGGCTCCATGATCGACCACGGCCAGATCAGGCCCATCACGAGATAGCCCAGCAGAAGTCCCGGCAGCAGCACATAGACGACATGGGCAAAGCGGTGGGTCGCCTCGCGCGGGCCCTGCTTGCGGAATTCCTCGATCAGGAGCGGGACGAAGCCGACCACGGCGTAGATCAATGCGAGCCCGCCAAGCACGCGGCAGCCGATCGACAGGCCGGCCCCCAGGCCGACGATCAGGATGGTGCGCGGCGAGGGCGCCGGATATTCCTCGATCAGGCGGACCAGGCCCATGATCAGGACCACCATCGCCACGGCGAACGGCGCATCCTTCGGATTCATGAACATGTGGCCGTAGAGGGTCGGGCACAGCGCCAGCAGCAGCAGCGCCGCCAGTCCCGCCAGCGGGCCGCCGACACGGCGTGCCAGGCGCCAGGTTACGGCAAGGCCGATGACGCCGACGATCGCGCCGAGCAGGCGGCGCGTCTCGAACAGTTCGAGCGGAATGAGCTTGTGCAGCAAGGCCGCGGCCATGTCGAAGCCGCCGCCGTACATATACAGATTGGCAAACGACAGCGCGCCGGTGTCCTTGAACCCGGACTCGTACATGCGCAGCAGGAGGTCGGCATATTCAGCGTGGGTGTAATCGTCCCAGCCCAGACCGTAATCGCGGAACGTCAAGCCGGCGACCACGGCGACCACGCCGAGGACGAGGACAGCGAGATCGTCGCAGGTCTTCTCCACCGAGCGCCGCGCAGGCGCCTCGAGGGCAGACGTCGTAATCGATGACATAGCTAGTGATACCGGCGTGCCTGTGGCCCAGATTGGCGCTTTAGGGCCTCATTCCCCGGCATCCATAGCGCAGTTCCGTTTCCGAGTAATTGGTAATTGTGGCGTAATTTCCCAGATGCGTTGCAATAAATTGGCAGCAATTCGTAGCCAGTAGATCTACGGGAGCTGGCTGCCCGACAGCCACTGCGGCCGCGGTGAAGCAACGCATCGCGGCTTGGTTAAGCGGGATTTTAGGGAACTCTGTCTACAATTGGCGGTTGGCGGTGTGGGCAATATGACGGTATCGTGGCGTTGGTGGCCCGCGCCGATTTTCGGATGGGTCTCCCGGGGGTTAGTTCGATGAAGGTTGGTCTGTTGGTCGTCGGCGCGGGCCTGGTCGTGGCGGGCCTGGCGGCGATCGGCCTCGGAATTCCAAACAAGGAATTCAGCGTCGGCGGCACGTTGATCGCAACAGGCGTGACCGGCGCATGTACCGGCGTGATTGTTCTCGCCCTTGCCGCCATCCTTCGCGAACTCCAGGCCATGGGCGACCGGCTCGATGCCGTCGTGGCAGTGGGTCTGCGGTCCGGGTCGCCGTCTGCAACTTCCCCGCGCGGCACTCCCGACGATCCGGTGTTCCCGCCGCCTGAGCCGAAGGTCTCGGCGCCTCCGCCGCTGGCTCCAGCGTTCCCGCCATCCGCTCCCGCGGCGCCGCCCTGGCACGACGAGATCGCCTCGCGCGGCGCATCAGGCGAGGTGCCGCCGCCCGCACCGGCGGCCGCGCCCGCGGATGGCGCTGCGCCGCCCAAGCGGCGCAATCTGCTGTTTTCCTCCTCGCGCAAGGAGCGCGAGCGGAGCCAGGGGCGTGCCGCCGAACCGCTCACGCCGGATCTGTTGTCGCCGGAACTGCGTCCGAATCCGGGTGGTTCGGCCGAACCGGCGTCGGCAACCTTCGACGATGCCTGGCCGAAGGCCGACCGGCCGCGGCCGGTCGACGTCGCCCCGCGGCGCGGCCCCCGGACGCCATCCACCTTCGGCGAGGCCCAGTCGGCCGCCGCCGCCTCGCCGTCGTCGGGCCATCCGCCGCCGCCGCAGGAGCAGCCGCCGGTGACCGTGCTCAAATCCGGCGTCGTCGACGGCATGGCCTATTCGCTCTATTCGGACGGATCAATCGAGGCGCAGATGCCGGAGGGCATGATGCGATTTGCCTCGATCGACGAGCTCAGGTCGCATCTGGAGCAGCGGCCTTAAGATCCGGGCCAATACTTGCGCGCGGCCGGCCCGTAGCCGGAAACGCGGCCGTTGTTGTCAGATTTGCTGCAATTCGTGCATATTCGCAAAGTAGTACGCGATTCCATTAATGTATTGCTGCGCATGGATACTGTCCGGTGGGCGCCGGGCTGCCGAGAGCACGGGGAAGATTGAGCCATGTCCGATACGTCAGGCAAAACGCCGGTCGAGCTGACCGCCAACATCGTTTCGGCCTATCTCAGCAACAATCCGACGCCGGCCTCGGACATTCCGAACCTGATCAGCCAGGTCCACTCCGCTTTGCTGCGGGTGTCGAGCGGACGCAACGACACGCCGAGCGAGCCGGCCAAGCCTGCGGTGTCGATGAAGAAGTCGATCACGCCCGAATATCTGGTGTGCCTCGAGGACGGCAAGCGCTTCAAGTCGCTGAAGCGCCATCTGCGCACCCAGTACAACATGACCCCGGAGCAGTATCGCGACAAATGGGGCCTGCCGGCCGACTATCCGATGGTGGCGCCGAACTATGCGGTGGCGCGATCGCAGCTCGCCAAGAAGATGGGTCTCGGTCAGCAGGCGCGGAAGCGGAAGTAAAGATCTACGCGGCGGACGCCAGCGCCTCGCGCGCATCGTTGCGGATGCGGTCGACCATCGAGCGCAGGCCGTTGGAGCGCTGCGGCGTCAGATGGTCGCGGAAGCCGAATTCGTCGAACAGCGCGAGCGCGTCGGTGCCGAGGATTTCCTTGGGCGTTTGCCCAGAAAACAGCGTCAGCACGATCGCGACCAGGCCGCGCACGATGTGGGCGTCGCTGTCGCCGATATAGATCAGGCGCGGTTCGCCGTTGGCATCGCGCTCGATCCGCTTCGACAGCCAGACCTGGCTGACGCAGCCCTGCACCTTGTTCTCGGCCGAGTGCTCCGCCTCCGACAACGGTTCGAGCGTGCGGCCGAGCTCGATGACATAGCGGTAACGGTCGTCCCACTCGTCCAGCAGCGCAAAATTGTCCCTGATTTCGTCGATCGTCGTCATCGTGGCCCGCTTCCTGTCCTTGACGGCTTATATAGGAAGGCGGGCCGCGAAAGCGATGAAAATGGAACCGGTTCCCGGCTGTTTTGACGCGTTTTCTTCACGCGAACCGGTGCCTGCCTCGCTCGACAGCGCTTTGGTTTCCGCTCACGGCGTCGGCGGCAGGCGGAATTCGATCGACTGATCCTCCGCGGTCAGCGTGTCGCGGAACGCGGTGGCTGAATCGGTCTCGTCCTGGCCGATCGAGCCGGTGTGGTCGGGTGGCTTCTTGTCCGTGATGATCTGGTAGAGCTTGCGCGCCCCGTCGGTCGCGCGCTGGCCGATCGCGGTCGCGGCCTGGCCGCCGACCTCGCAGGCAGACGGCTGGCGCTTGCAGAACTGACCCATGTCGTTGATCGTCGCGGTCGCGGCCGACACCGCGTCCGACGCGCTGATCTGCGGCGCCTTGTCCGCTTCGGGTGTTTTGTCTCTCGGCAGCAGCACGAGCACAAGCCCGAGCCAGAATGCCAAACGCAGCAGGAAGAACATGGCGCGATCCCGGTCGTCTGTCTTGTTTTGCTTCTTGCGCGGTCGATGCCGCTATTGGCCTTGAGGGTTAGCATCGGTCGATAAATCGGAAGTATCTGCATTGAAGTAAATCCGCCGAAAAATCGCGGAAAATTCGCCTGAATTGATTCGCCGTAAATTTTCGATTGATGGCGGCCGACGCGCGCCGGATACGCAGGATTCGCCCCGTCCACCATTTCGAAACCATAGAATGTCGCATCCGGAAACCAGCCGTTCACCATCCCCGACAAATGGCCGGTGAATAGCGGGTCAAACCCGCTCCAATGCACGGTGTTTGGCGGCAGGCCGCCCAGCCTTAGCGTTCGCTTAAGTTCGCTCTGACACGTTGACCTGCAATCACGAAGGAGGCGTTCCGGCGCGTCTGTGTTGACGATTGAGCCGAAGCGCGAGTGCTGTGAGTAGTTTGAGTCTGATCCGCGATTGCCTGGATGCGCTGCTGCATCCGTCGGCGCAATATGATGCGCTGACGCGTGCGCGCCATCGTGCCTTCATGGCGCCGCGGCTGCTCGGCAGCCTGGCGGCGCTTGCCTCGTTCCCTGCCTTTCTTGCGATGCGCGGTGCGCCGACGGCGATCGAGGTCGCGGCATTCGCCTGGCTGATCGCGCCGATCCTGCTGTCGTGGTTCCTGTCGCGCACCGGCCGCTATGAAGGCGCGCATGTGCTGTCGTCGCTGGCGCTCGCCGGTCTCGTGATGATGATCGCGGCGACGACCGGCGGCCTCGCCTCGTTCGCCGCCGTGTGGCTCGTCGTCATTCCGATCGAGGCGGCGCTGTCGGCCTCCCGGCGCGTGGTGGCGTTTGCGTTCGCGCTGGCGATGATCTGCGCGGCGCTGCTGAGCGTGCTCGGCCATTATCATGTACTGCCGGTCGTCGATCCCGCGGTTGCTTCGAACAGCACGCTGGTCGGCTTCGGCGTCGTGTCGGCGATCTTCTACGCCGCCGGGCTCGCCTTCGGTGCGGAGTCGCTGGCGCGCACCAGCGTGGCGCTGCTCTATGTCGAGGAAGAGCGCTACCGCCTGCTCGCGCATAACATGAGCGACGTGCTGTCGCGGCACAGCCGCAACGGCGCGGTGCGCTTCATTTCGCCCGCGGCCGAGAACATGCTCGGCGTGCCGGCATCGCGGCTGTTGGGCCACGGCCTGTTCGACCGCGTTCATGTCGCCGATCGCCCGGCCTATCTCACGGCGCTGTCGGACGCCGCGCGCGGTGACTCCCGCAGCGTCGAGTTCCGCGTGCGCCGTGACGGTGCGCGGGGCGAAGCCGTCGCCGAATTCATCTGGGCCGAGATGCGCTGCCGCCCGCTCGATCAGGCCGCCGCCGATGCCGAGGTCGTCGCCGTGATCCGCGACGTGACCGATCGCAAGGTGCAGGAGCAGGCGCTCGAACAGGCGCGCAATGTGGCCGAGCAGGCCGATGCGTCGAAGACGCGCTTCCTGGCCACCATGAGCCACGAACTGCGCACCCCGCTCAACGCCATCATCGGCTTCTCCGAGATGATCGCGCAGGAAGACGTGCTCGGCCTCGACGTGGCCCGCCGCAAGGAATACGCGCAGCTGATCAACGATTCCGGCCAGCATCTGCTGTCGGTCGTCAACGGCATCCTCGACATGTCGAAGATGGAGTCCGGCAATTTCGAGATTTCGCCGGAGCCGTTTGCGCCGCGGCCTGCGCTGCTCAATTGCTGCAATCTTGTGGCGTTGAAGGCGCGCGAGAGCGGCGTCGATCTCGTCACCCGCGTGCCCGACGATCTGCCGATCGTGAACGGCGATCCGCGCGCGTTCAAGCAGATCGTGCTCAATCTGGTCTCGAACGCCATCAAGTTCACCGAGCGCGGCGGCAAGGTCACCGTGTCGGCCGGTGTCGAGGGATCGCGGCTGGTGCTGCGTGTCTCGGACACTGGCGTCGGCATCGCCGCCGATGATCTCAAGCGGATCGGCGATCCGTTCTTCCAGGCCGGCAAGACTTATCAGCGCCGCCACGAGGGCACCGGTCTTGGTCTTTCCATCGTGAAGGGGCTGGTCGGCCTGCACCACGGCGAAATCAATGTGGAGAGCAAGGTGGGCGAGGGCACCATTGTATCGGTCGCGCTGCCGCTGGCGTTCACCCCGCCCGCCGCCGTCGAGCCGTCCAGCAATGTCTCGACCCTGAAGCCCGCGCTGCGTTCCGGACTACAAGAGCAAACCCATCAGGTGAAGAAGAGTGCCTAGACAGACTTTGGATGACGATGAAACGCCGCGCCGTCGCCGCGGCGCCAAGGCAGTGGCCATCGCGGCCGAGGAGGAACGTGGCCTCGTCCTGCGCCTGCTGCTGCACAGTCCGAAGGATCTGGTCGCCGGCGTGCTGGCGACGTCTGCCATCGTTGCGATCCTGATCAATGCGCTGTTCCTGCAGGCGGGCCGTCATCCGTCGCCGATGTTCGGCGGTTCGGTTGTGACGCTGCCGCCGCCGGCCCCGGTTGCCGCGGCCACCAGCCCGATACCGCGCCCGCGTCCGGCCGAGGCGGCTGCCCGATCGGCCGAGCCCGTCGACGTGAAGCCGGTGGAGACCAAGCCGGCCGAGACCAGGTCCGTCGAAGCCAAGCCGGCAGAACCCAAGGTCGAGGCCAAGCCGGTCGATCCGATGGCCAATCTGGTGCTGAAATCGACCACTGCGCCACCGGCCGCAGCACCGTCCCCGGCCGCCGCGCCGTCCAGCGTCATTCGTCCGCCGGCGTCGATTCCGACACAGCATCTGAGCCCGGCCGGAAAACGCATCGCCGCGGTCCAGCGTACACTGACCGAGTATGGCTACGGCCAGCTCAAGCCGACCGGCACGATCGGCGCCGACACCCAGCACGCGATCGCGAAGTTCGAGCGCGCCCGCAAGCTGCCGGTGACCGGACAGATGTCCGATCGCCTGGTGCGCGAGCTCGGCGCGATGATCGGCCATTCGATCGAGTAGTCTCTCTGCGAAGGCATTGAATATGTATTCGTCATGCCCGGGCTTGTCCCGGGCATTGACGTCTTTGAGACTTGTTGCAGCCAAGACGTGGGTGGCCGGGACAAGCCCGGCCATGACGAGTTAAGGCGCGTCGCCCAGCAGAACGTCCCTGACCTCGTCGGAGAACAGCTTCCTGCGGCCGGCCACCAGCACCCATTCCGGATCGTCGCGATCCGGAATAGCGCGCGGCATGCCGTGATCGAGCAGGGCCTGCGCGCAGGCCACCCAGTCGCCGCCCCTGACCGGCTCGTTGCAGGAGGCCCATGACAAGGAGCCGGACACGTTGTCGCCGAAGCCGTGCTGCTCGGTCCACTCCGCGCCGTGCTCGAGCAGGAATCGCGTCAGGCCGGCATTGCCGCGGAACACCGCGTGATTGAGTGCCGACGCATCCCAATCGCCGCCGCGCACCGTGATCGGCCAGCCGAGCTCGACCATCAGCCGCACCGCATCGTCGCCGCCTGCCGCGGCGAGCTCCGGGAGCAACCGCAATTGCCGCGGTGAAAGTGAACCTGGAAGATCGGGCCGACCGGCCTGGATTCGCCGCGCCTCGCTCTCGTCACCGCTGCTGCACGCCGCGACGAACCGCTCATCATCGGCAAGCGTCTCGTCGCCGGTACGCTCGCGGAGCAACTCGGCGACCTCGGTCAGTCCGAACTGCAGCGCGTACCTGTAGGCGCTGAGCCCGCCTGGTGTCGTGATGCGCGGATCCGCGCCGGCGTCGAGCAGTATCGCGATGCAGGTTCGCGACCGCCGCCGGCGGATCGCCCACAGCAACGGCGAGCCGCATTCGGTCAGCGGCGCGTTGCCGGCGGGTTCGTTTGGATTGCCGCCGTGCCGCAGCAGCAGGTCGAGCGCCGCCACGTTCTCGTCATCGAGCACCTTGTACATCGCGTTGGTGCCGGCGATCCGTGCGCCATGCTCGAGCAGCAGGCCAGTCGTCACCGAGCCTTCGAGCGAGTGGTAGAGCGATTCATTGTCGTTCGGGTTGGCGCCCGCTTCGAGCAACAGTTTGGTCAGTTCGAGATCGTGGTTGCGGCCGGCGGCGCCGTACAGCGCTGACAGCGGATTGCTGTCATCGGGTGCGTCGAGCGTTCCGGGCGGCCAGCGGCTGCTGATGTGCTGGTCGGGATCGGCGCCGGCCTGCAGCAGCAGGCGTGCGCAGCGATGCAGCCGCGCTTCAAATTCCGGAATCTGCAGCAGGCTGGAATGCGTCACGGCGACCAGCGGCGGCAGTTTGAACGGACCGCCGGCACGGTTGACCCATGTGGGATCGTCGTTGGCGGTGCGTTGCACTGTCTCCTCGTCACCGATGGCGCAGGCGAGATAGGGATCGTCGGCGACAAGACTGGAATCCTCGGTGAGCATCCGCGCCGCAACGCGCGGATTGGCGCGGTCGGTGGTGCCGGCGACGTCCGCGGCATAGACCAGCTGCAGCCATCGCCGCACGCGATCGGCCTTGCTTTTACCGGACGGCAATTGTGCGTCGACATAGCGCCGCAGGTCCGGCCAGGAGGCGAAGCCGAGATCGCGCGCCACGCAGGACTGCGCATCGTGCAGCTGCAGATTGAGCGCGGCGATTTGAGCGTCGCTGCGCCCGGCCGCAGCCGGAAGCGCATGCCGGAAACGCGCGTAGGCCTCTGGCGCCTGCCGCCGATAAAGGCGAATGAGCTCCTTGGCCTGCTTCTTCAGATGATCGAGATTCAATCGCCCGGGCGATCGGTCCATGGAAACCTCCGTGCATCATCGCCGATGGTCCACAAAACCGGCTGCACAAAGGCTTGGTTGGCCGCTCAATTGGTGCAAGTGGGTTCAACCCTTCCCGTGGACCCGGGCGCGGCTTGCACCGCAGATGCAAGGATATGGGTGACGATTGGTTCGGTCAACCCGCCGCGGCGTGACGACATCTGTGACAATTGGACGTGACCGCGCCGCTGGCCTATAGCTCGGCGCATGCGATTGAAAACAAGCATTTGGGTCGCGGCGTATCTGCGCCGCTGCCAGACCGAGGGCGTGTTCGGCGCAGTCCGCAAGAAGGGCGCTGAGGAAGCCGGCGCCGTGTTCGTCAAGGTGGCGTTGATGGACGGCAACGCGATGCTGTATGCGCCGGCGCCGCAGACGGTCTATGACGACAGCCGTCCGGTCGAGCGGCTGTTCGTGCCGATGGCACCACAGCCGGTATCCGAGCCGTCTGTCGAGGAGCGCTTGACCAAGGAGCTCCGCTTTGATCCCGATGCCTGGATCGTCGAGACCGAGGACCGTGCCGGGCGGCACTTTCTTGATCTGGCGAAAAACTAGCTTCCGGACTTCTGGTTGCGAATGGCGGGCGCGCTGCCGGGCTGCAACGCGGGGCGCGTCTGCGACGCCGTCGCGCGCACGCGATGACGCTCATCGTCATAGAGCGACGAGCGATACCTGGCGCGGGCCACCGCCATGGTCGAGCCGCGCCACGCCGCCAGCATCACCAACGCCGAGCGCTCGCTCAGGCGATCGTAGAGCCGCGACAGCCGATAGACGTAGTTGACCGAGGAGCCGGCTTCCGGATTGAGGAACATCAGGATCCGCTGGAACGCGGCGCTCGACACGTCAAGCGCCCGCATCGCGCAGGCGAGCGGCTCGCCGCCGGGATCGTTGACGACGTCCGCGGCGATCCGCGACGGCAGGATCAGCGCCTCGCCGAGTTCGAGCGTGAAGTTATCGAGGTCCTCGGCAAACGCTGCCATCTCCAGGATATGGATCGCGCGCGCGGCGCGCGCGGCCGGGATCCGCGCCGCGGCCTTCAGCGGCGTCTCCTGCAGATTGTGCAGGATCTGCGCGCGCTCCCTCGTGCTGGCGGCAAAGAACATGTCGGAGATTTCGGCGGCATCGTTTGGCCGCATGGCAAGGCTCGCGGCCATCCGCAGCTCGGCTTCGGTCGGGACCTTGGCCGGCAGCGCTGACGGGGCGGGCGCGGGAATTGGCGTGGCCGCCGGCATCGGCTGGTCGGGACCGACGCGGCGCAGCCCGAGCTTGTCCACGATCCGCGCGGGCGTCGCCGGATAGATCGCAAGCCGCGCGCGGACCGCGGCACGCGTCGCGTCGTCGACCTCGTCGATCAGGCGCGTCGTCAACTCGACGAACTGGCGCTCTTCATCGGCGGAGTGGGCGCTCGCCTGCACATAGAGGTCGGTCAGGACGCGCAGCAGCGTCGGGCGGATGTCGACGCCCTCGCGACGGGAGAGCGTCATCAGCCCATCGAAACCAGGAAATAGCGGAGCTGCGCTCATCTCGGGCGTACGCGACTTGCCAGTGAACTTCGGTTTGAAAGCCTTGTGGCAGCGAGCCTACGCAGGCTGTTTTAAGAGGCAGTTAAGGAAAACAAGCCGTGAAGGTGAATGCTCGAATTTGCGCGTGTCTATTAAGGCACAGCGCCATATCCGTAACCGTCCGTACCGGCGGCTTAAGATGTCATTAACCATGCGCGTTCTTAACTCGGCGTGCGCGGGGCAAATCATGTCCGTGCGGGGCCAGAGAGAACGGAACATGGGCACCATCGTTGAGTTTCCGGCGGATGCGGCTGCACGGCGGCCGGGCATGGCCGGTGCTGCCGGCGAAGGCATGGGGACCGTACTGATCCTTCCCGTCGTCCGGATCGAGCGAACGACGGAGGAGACCGGCGGTGGTCGCGGACCGGAGCAGGGCACTGCGCAGGGCCGCCGTCGCCGACGCCGCTCCTGATCGCGGACATCGGGCAATGCCGGAGCTTGTGCAGCGGACCGTCGCGCGGCGGTCACTCCCGGCGCTGATCCTGCTGCTGGCAGGCTCGGCGCTCGCCGGCTGCAGCGGCGGCGATTTCGGCCGCACCCGCGCCGATTTCCGCAACGACGATATGCATCGCTGGATCGGTGCCGAGGCGACCGGCAGCATCGGCAAGAACGCCTCGCAATTCCAGCTCACCGAACACGAACGTCAGCTGCGCGACCTCGCCTATCAGTTCATCGAGCCGCCGCTGTCGCGTCCGGCGTGGAAGAGCGTATTCGGCGACTACCAGCCGCTGCCTTCGCCGTGGCGGCAGAGGGTCGTGTTCGATCGCACCGCCTATGGCCGCAATTTGATCGACGAGCCGCATCGCTCGTTCGCCTCGCGCTATTCGCTGCTGATCGACGAGGTGCGCGACGACATCACCCGCTTCGAGCCGTTCTTCGCCACCGCGATCCAGGTGATCGAGCTCGATCGCAAGCGCAATGCCAGCCTCCACATGATCGCCGATGTGTCGCCGCGTGAACGCGCCGATGCGGTGGCGCGGATGGAAGAGAACACGCTGATCGTGCAATGGGTCCAGCAGGCCCTGGAGCGGCGCATCTCGTCCTATCGCTGGGCGCTGGAGCGGCTGGTGATCCAGGCGCCAGACGGCATGGCGGCCGACGCCGAGCGCCAGATCAACGAACTCGCCCGGCTCACCGCCAATGCGCCGCTCATCTCCGCGCCGGTGACGGGCCAGGCCGTGGTGACGAAGGGCTAGTCTAGGCACGCTTCGTTTTCTTCGCCGTCGATTTGACCCGGCGACTGTTGGCTTGCCGTGGCAAGCTCGCAATGAATGCCTTCAGCGCATCGGAGGGCGGGTGGGCCGAGGGGTAGGCGAGGCCGACCTGGCGCGTCACGTCGATATCGATCGCGCGCGTCGCGACGTCCGGATTGCCGCGCGCCACGCCCTCGGGGACGATCGCGACGCCGACCCCAGCCGCGACCAGCGCCATCGCCCATTCCTCGGATTCCGCGATCGCCACCGGCTTGCGCGGCGGTGAGGCACCCTTGAAGAATTCCTGCTGCTCGCAATGGCAACGATCGATCATCGGAACGCCGGCGAAGTCGGTGGTCCGGAGCGTCTCCTTCAGCGTCAGCGGATGCGAGGGCGGCAATGCCGCGACATAGCGCTCGCTCCACAGCGGGATGAAGTGCTCGCCGGCGCCGACCATGGTCTTGGCGACGATCCGCGCGTCGGCCTTCTCGCTGGCGCCGACCAGCCGGAGCGCAAGATCGGTATTGCCGGTCAGCGGCTTCAGCAGCGCGATGGTCCGGGTCTGATCGAGCGTCCGCAACAGGCCGAGCGTCAGCGCCTGCCGCGTCGCGGGCTTGCGGAAGAGGTTTCGCGCCGCGTCCGCCTCGTCGATGATCCTGCGGGCGATGCCGTGAAACTGCGCGGCTGAGGCGGTCGGGGCCATGCCCTTCTTGTGCCGGATGAACAGCGTGGTGCCGAGCTCGGCCTCGAGATTGGTGATCGCCGCCGAGATCGACGGCTGCGAGATGAAGCAGCGCTTCGCCGCGGCGGTCAGATTGCGCTCGCGGTAGACTGCGGCGAAGTAGCGGAGTTCGCGGATATCCATAGGCACATCCTATCACATCGATAGAAAGACAATATTTTACCTATGGAAATGCGAGTGGCAAGTCTGCGCCTGTTACAGCGGAGGACTTGTCATGCGCATCCACCATCTCAACACCGGCACGATGTGCCCGATCGGAAAGCGGCTCGTGAACGGCAGCGGCAGCATCTTCCAGCGGGCGCGGATGGTCTGTCATTGCCTGCTGGTCGAGAGCAATGACGGCCTCGTGCTGGTCGACACGGGAATCGGGCTCGACGATATCGGCGACCCACCGCGGCTTGGACGCAAATGGGTGCGGCAGACGACGCCGCGGCTCGATCCGGCCGAGGCGGCGGTGCGGCAGGTCAAGGCGCTCGGCTTCTCGCCGGACGATGTGCGCCATGTGCTGCTGACGCATCTCGACCGCGATCACGCCGGCGGCGTGCCGGACTTTCCGAAGGCCAAGGTGCACGTCCATCGGAAGGAGTACGACATGGCGGTGACGCATCAGGTCGCGCCGCCGCAGGGGCGCTACATCACGGCGCAGTGGCAGCACGGGCCGGACTGGGCGTTCTACGGTGCCGGCGGCGAGGACTGGTTCGGCTTCAAGGGCGTGCGCGCGCTCGGCGACCGCGAGCCTGATATCCTGATGATCCCGTTGCCGGGCCACACGCTCGGCCATTGCGGGATCGCGGTGCGCGACAAGGACAGCTGGCTGCTGCACGCCGGCGACGCCTATTTCCACCATGCGCAGCTCGATGCCAGGCCGCGGATCCCGCTGGTGCTCGGCATGTTCCAGCGCCGGGCGGACATGGATCGCGCGATGCGCATCCAGAACCAGGAGCGGCTGCGGCAATTGAAGGCGGCGCATGGCGCTGATGTGACGATCGTCAACAGCCACGATCCCGTCGACTACGAGACCTGCCGCTGCGGCCGGCACGCGCTCGCCGCGAGCTAGCGCTTGCGTGCCGCAGGCGGCGGGGCCGGCACAGGCAGCGGCGGCGGCGCCTCCTGCTTGGCCGCGACCGGCTCGGTCTGCACCTTGCAGGAGGAGGCGGCGAGCGAGGCCTGCGCCTGCGGCATCAGGCCGGGCTCCGGCGCCAGCGCCTTCAGGAGGATCAGGCCGGTTGAGGTCGGCGAGTCGATGATCAGCCGGTCGGCAGCGGTGATTTCCTCGTCCTCCGGCAGCTCGTTGTGCTGCGCTTCCGTCATCAGGTCGAGCTCGATCACCTTCTTGCCGGCCGAGCGGTCGTTGATCGCGTAATAGGCGACCTCGTTGCGGGTGTAGAACGACACCGACGTATAGGCCTGGCTGACCGGCACGGTGAGCTTGAGCGGCCCGGTCGAGAGATCGTAGCGGCAGATCGCCACCGCGAAGGCCGGATCCATCAGCGGCATCGGCGAATGGCTCGGGTCGGCCAGCGGCAGCTGCGTCACCTCGTTGAGCTTGGTCATCGGCGTCAGTCGCGAATAGGCGTCCTGCGAGGCGATGCGCGGCAGCGCCAGCACGCTGACGAGATGCACCACGCCGCCGAGCAGCACGCCTGCGAGGATGGTGAGCAGCACGCGGATCATGGGCAGCCCGTCGTTGTGATCGACGGCATTGGCGCGTCGCGCTGGGTGCGGGTCGCGACCCCGACCGGCGTGTCGTAGAGCCGCAGCATCAGCGCGTAGCGCTCGATGCCGCCGGTCGGCAGCCAGTTGCCGGCGCGCGAGCGCGAGGCGATGTGGATCTCGAACGTGCCGTCGGAGGCGCGCATGATCTCCTGGCTGGTGAAGCCGTAGCGCTGCAGCGAGTTGGCGACCAGGTGCCCCTTGCGGTCGAACAGTGTCAGCGTCCAGAACCGCGCCGCCGGTGTCACGCCGCTGACCACGATGTCGCAGCGGCCGTCGAGCGGCTTGTTCTTGTCGTCTGTGGTCGCCGAGAACGCGATGCCGTCGCCGGTGCCGATCGGCAGCTCGCCGCTGCGCGCGATGGTGGCGCGCGAGTAGGGATCGACATCGGAGGTGCCGCTCTTCGGCCGCGCGGTCCAGGCACCGATCTTCAGCGTGCCGAGATCGGTGCCGCGGGTCGCCGTCGCGTAGGTCAGGCCGAGGCCGACGGCGGTGGCGATGACGAGTGCCAGCAAAGTGGTGAGGAGGAGCCGCACGTCAGTTCTTGCGTGGCGGTGCCGGTGTCGCGCCGTCCGGCCCGGCCGCGGCAACGTAGTTTTCGGGGAACGCCAGCGCGCTCGAGGACTCGGCCTTGCCGGTCTTCGAGGACTCGTTCAGCGTGGTCTTGCCGGTGGTCTTCTCAGCCGTCCTGGCCGCGTCGTCGAGCAGCTTCTCGACCCGCACCAGGATATCCGCGCCGCGCTTGGTCAAGACCGGCGGCGGGCCCGGCTTGGTCTCCAATACGCGCGGCGCCGCGTTGGCCTGGGCATTGGCCTGCGCCGGCTGCGGCGGCAGCTTCTGGCCCATGCCGACGCCGACGAGCTCCTTGACCTCCACGCCCTGATGCGCCGCGACCATGATGTCGTGCCAGGTCTGCGCCGGCAGCGAACCGCCGGTCATGCGGTTGGTCGGCGAATAGTCGTCATTGCCGTACCAGACCGCGCAGGTGAAGTTGCCGGTATAGCCGACGAACCAGGCGTCGCGATAGGCGTTGGTGGTGCCGGTCTTGCCGGCGGTCGGAATGCCGTCGAGCGCGGCGCGGCGCGCGGTGCCTTCGCTGACCACGTGGCTCATCATGCCCGCCATATCGGCGGCGATGTTCGGCGGAATCGCTTGCCGCGGTTTCGGGCCGTCGCGGTCCCAGCGCCAGACCAGGTCGCCGGCGCCGGTGCGCACCTCGAGCACCGAATGCGGCGTCACTGCCTTGCCGCGGTTCGGGAAGGTCGCATAGGCGACCGCGTGCTCCAGCACCGTGACTTCGTCGGAGCCGATCGGCAGCGATGGCGTATCGGGCAGCGGCGCCTTGAGGCCGAAGCGCCGCGCGACTTCGACGATCTTGGCGCGGCCCGCCTTCGGCCCTTCCTTGCCGCCCATCATGATCGAGAGCTTGACCGGCACCACGTTGATCGAGCGGGTGATCGCCTGCGTCAGCGTGACCTGACCCGAATAGGAATGGCCATAGTTTTGCGGGCACCAGTTGCCGATGCAGACCGGGCCGTCGACGATCTTCGAGTTCGGCGTGAAGCCGTTCAGCAGCGCCGTGGTGTAGACATAGGGTTTGAACGACGAGCCCGGCTGGCGATAGGCGTCGGTGGCGCGGTTGAACTGGCTCGCACCGTAGTCGCGTCCGCCGACCATGGCGCGGATGCCGCCGTCGAGATCGGACACCACGGTCGCGGCCTGCGTCGCGTGATAGTCGCGCCCGAACTGTCGCAGCTGGTTCTCGATCGCTTCCTCGGCCGCCTTCTGCACGTTCATGTCGATCGCGGTGCGGACCACGAAGACGCGCTCGGTGTAGGATTTCGGGAAGGTGTCGACCAGCTTGCGCATCTCGTCGAAGGCGTAGTCGAGATAGTAGTTCGGCGAGTTCTCGTCGCGCCGGTCGACCGCGACCGCCGGATTGCGGCGGGCGCCGAACACCTGGCCCTCGGTCATGAAGCCGGCATCGACGAGGTTGTCGAGCACGACATTGGCGCGGGCGCGGGCCGCGGGCAGGTTGATGTGCGGGGCGTATTTGGTCGGCGCCTTGAACAGGCCGGCGAGCATCGCGGCCTCCGCGAGATTCACGTCGCGCACCGACTTGTTGAAATAGAAATGCGCCGCGCCGTCGACGCCGAAGGTGCCGCCGCCCATATAGGCGCGGTCGAGATAGAGCTTCAGGATCTCGTTCTTGGTGAGCCGCGTCTCCAGCCAGATCGCGAGGAAGGCTTCCTTCACCTTGCGCTCGATGGTGCGCTCGTTGTTCAGGAACAGGTTCTTGGCGAGCTGCTGGGTGATCGACGAACCGCCCTGGCGGACGCCGCCGGCCTGCGCGTTGGTGACCAGCGCGCGGGCAAGGCCCGGCACGTCGATGCCGAAATGGTCGTAGAAGCGGCGGTCCTCGGTCGCGAGCGTCGCCTTGATCAGATTGTCCGGAAAATCTTCCAGCGGGATCGAGTCATTGTGCTTGATGCCGCGGCTGCCGATCGGGTTGCCGTAGCGGTCGAGGAACGTCACCGCGAGGTCGGACTTCTTCAGCCAGTCCTCGTCGGCGGTCTCGCGGAAGGCGGGGATCGCGAGCGTCAGCATCAGGATCATGCCGCCGAGCCCAAGGGTTGCGGCCTCCGACAGCGGCTCGATGAACACCCAGCGCTTCCAGCGGCCGACATAGAAGCGGTCCATGAAGGTGGAATAGCGCTCGTAGAGCTCGCGCAGGCCCTTGCCCGACGAGAACAGCGTCGAGTCGATACGCGCATCGAGGTCCAGGAAGAAGTTCCGGACCCTCTGTTTCCAATGGGACGGCATGATCTGAAAGGACCGGACCCTTGATCAGTTCGACTGCGCTGTGGGCGCCCAAACCGGGCACAGGGCAGCGTCTTGCTTCGATGTTGCGGCAATCCCAAGGCGCTTTTGCGTCGATGGGGACTCGTTCGTTGTTCTATCCGAGCGGCTGCCATAAACCAATGGCGCGGCTTGTGAATTTAATGGGAGCCCTAACGCTGCCCACCGGCTTTTTCGACCCCGCAATACCACCCCCTTGCGCAAGCGTTGCCGGCATCCCAAGAAGAGTTGCACCGCCATTTCAGGGATATCATGACCGCATCGCCCAAGCGCCCGTCGGACCAGGAGGGATTCTTCTGGAAAACCAAGACGTTGGAAGAGATGTCCAACGCCGAATGGGAGAGCCTGTGTGACGGCTGCGCACGGTGCTGCCTGGAGAAGCTCGAGGACGAGGACACCGGCAAGATCTATTTCACCCATATCTCCTGCAAGCTGCTCGATTCCGGCCTCTGCACCTGCAAGGACTACCCGAACCGTTCCGACCAGGTTCCGGATTGCGTCCGTCTGACACCCGAAAACGTCCGGACGCTGAACTGGCTGCCGCCGAGCTGCGGCTACCGGCTGGTGGCCGAGGGGCGGGACCTCTATTGGTGGCATCCCCTGATCTCGGGCGATCCCAACACCGTCCATGAAGCCGGCGTCTCGGTGCGCGGGCGGGTGGAGGGCACCGAGCTCGATGTCAACGACGCCGATCTCGAGGATCATATCGTGCGATGGCCGGCGCTGCTGCCGAAACGGGCACAATTGAAGAAGCGGCCGAAAACGCTGGGCAAGACGACCAAAGCGTGACGTCGTCGCCGCGTCCGCGATCACGTCACCGCGAGAACATCGCGGCGGGATGCACCCATGCGCTGGGGTGCCTGCCTCAGCATTCAATTGCTGCATAAATTGCGAAGCAGAGAATGATTCCATCGCGGGACGCGCCCGCGCAGCAGCATTACGCCTCAAATGAACAAGTATGAACGGCAGAGCCGGATTCCTGCCGACCAAGAGACATTGCCCGACGACATTGCCGAAGAGCTGTCCCGCCTTCCGAGCGAGGTGATCGAACTCAGCGAAGCGCCGCCGCTGGCGCCGCCGGCACCACTCAATCCGGACGAGGTCCGCACCATCGTCATCAGCCTGATGCTGACGATGTTCCTGGCCGCGCTCGACCAGACCATCGTCGCGACCGCGCTGCCGACGATCGGGCGCCAGTTTCACGACGTCACCAATCTGTCCTGGGTGATCACGGCCTATCTCTTGGCCTCGACAGCGGTGGCGCCGGTGTTCGGCACGCTGAGCGACATCTATGGCCGCCGCGTCATGATCATCACCTCGCTCAGCCTGTTCGTGGTCGGCTCGGTGCTGTGCGCGATCGCGCCCAGCATGACGATGCTGATCGTTGCCCGCGGCCTGCAGGGGCTCGGCGGCGGCGGCATCATGCCGGTAGTCCAGACCGTGATCTCCGACGTGGTGAGCCCGCGCGAGCGCGGCCGCTATCAGGCCTATTTCTCCAGCGTCTGGATGGCCGGCGGCATTCTCGGCCCGGTGGTCGGCGGCGTGTTCGCCGAGCATCTGCACTGGTCGATGATCTTCTGGATCAATCTGCCGCTCGCGGCGGCGGCGCTGGCGCTGCTGTTGCCGAAGATGGGCAAGATCCCGGTGTTCCACCGCAAGCGCAAGGTCGACTGGCTCGGCGGCATCCTGCTGATGGCCTCGGCCGTCGTGTTGATGCTGGTGCTGACCTGGGGCGGCACCCGTCTGTCCTGGCTGTCGCCGACCATCACCGCGATGGTGGGCGCCTCGATCGCGCTCGCCGGCGCCTTCGTCTGGCACGCGCGCCGCGCCGACGAGCCGTTCCTGCCGCTGTCGCTGCTCGGCGGCTCGGTGGTGCCGTTCGCGATGGGGGCGGGCGGCTGTGCGCTCGGCGCCATGGTCGGCCTCACCGTGCATCTGCCGCTCTATTACGAGGTGGTCTATCATCTCACCGCCAGCGAGGCCGGCCTCGCGCTGATCCCGCTCGCGGCGATCTCGACCTTCGGTGCGGCGATCGCCGGCCGGACCATGGCGAAGGCCAAGCACTACAAGCGCGTCGCCATCGTCGGCACCTCGGTGGCCGCGATCTGTGCCGTCGGCATGGCGGTGACGACGCTGCCGCTGTGGGGATTATTGCTGTTGATGAGCGTGTTCGCGCTCGGCCTCGGCACCACATTCCCGATCAGCGTGGTGTCGTTGCAGAACGCGGTGGCGCGGCCGCAGGTCGGTACCGTGACCGGCGCGATGAACTTCTTCCGCGCGATGATGGCCTCCTTCACGGTCGCCGCCTTCACTACCATCCTGCTGATGACGCTGGGGACCGACATCTCGCTCGCCGGCGAGCATCATGCCGCCTCCGCCGGCACCGTCAGCGCGATCCCGATGGCCGACATGATCCATGCGTTCCGCTACGTGTTCGGCGCCGCCGCCGTGCTGCTGACCACCGCCTCGATCTGCATGATCACGATGGAAGAGCGCCCGCTCGCTGGTCCCGCCGCCCGCCCGCCGGCGGAGATGGCGGAGTAGAGGCAGTCGACTCATACACCGCTGTCGTCGCCGCGGCGGATGTTGTGAATCGGACTCGTCGTTCCAAATCGCGTAACAATGAGCATCCGTGGTTGTGGGTCCCCGCTTTCGCACTAGGGCATTTACACATCTCTTCGAGGCTAGAAAACCGACTCATCATCAAGGGGTTAGCTACTAGGCGAGAGCCGAAATCGGCGGGCGCAACCCTAGTGCAGATGAGTAAGCTCTCTGCGGTTTTCGGCCAACTCTTTGAGAAGACTCCGGAAAGACTGCGGAGGATATGTATATACGCTAGCGCTTTCGCAGGGACGGCACTGAGCTTGTCGCACGGCCAGCGGGCAACAATCCGCGTTCTCGCGACATGAATTGCCCGAGCCGTGCTTTTCGTTCCGCTCTCTCCGCTTCGCTCGCCCCGCGTAATTTGCGCAGCGGGGAATGACGATCTGAGCGATCGGTGCACCACCACTTTATTCCCCCGCTGCCTCATGTTTGTTCATTTGGTGAGCGCCGACCCACTACTTTAGTCACCGTCCTTGCATGGCGATCTGCGCGCAGTTTCACTTGCTGCGCATTTTGTCGCGGCTATAGTCGCGCCCCAAGAGCTCGAAGCAGCCGAAGAAAAAGAGGAGAGAAACAGGGTGACAAGAACATTGCGACTCCCCGTGCACGCGATGCAGAAACTTGCAGGAGCGGCCATGTTGGGCCTGTTGGCTGCGGCGCCGAGCGGAGCGCTGGCTGCCGACACCCTCAAGATCGGCGTGATCGCCGAAGCGCAGGCGATTGCCGGTGCATCGATCCCACAGGCGGCGCAGCTGGCCGCCGACGAGATCAATGCCAAGGGCGGCATCGACGGCCGCAAGATCGAGATCGTCAGCTACGACAACCACTCGTCCTCGGCGGATTCGGTGCGCGCGTTCCAGCGCGCGGTCAACGAAGACAAGGTCAACGTCGTCATTTCGAGCTACATCAGCGAAGTGGTGCTGGCGCTCGAGCCCTGGGCTTCGCGCCTGAAGACGCCGTTCGTCACGCCCGGCGCCGCCTCCAACGAGATCAGCAAGAGCGTCCACGCCGATTACGAGAAGAACAAGTACACCTTCCACGGCTACCTGACCTCGGCCGCGCTGGCGCTGTCGGTCTGCGACGCCGCCAAGGAGCTGCTGGTCGATCAGAAGCACATGAAGACCGCGGTCATCATGAGCGAGGATGCCGCGTGGACCAAGCCGCTCGATGTCGGCTACGAGGAGTGCCTGCCGAAGATCGGGCTCAAGGTCGTCGACCATATCCGTTTCTCGCCCGACACCACCGACTTCACGCCGATCTTCAACAAGGTCGAAGGCTCCAAGCCCGACGTGATCATCACCGGCATCTCGCATGTCGGCGTGCAGCCGACGGTGCAGTGGAAGAACCAGCAGGTGCCGATTCCGATGTTCGGCATTTCCTCGCAGGCGACCAATGAGACCTTCGGCAAGGACACCAACGACGCGGCGGAAGGCGTGCTGTATCAGGGCGTGTCCGGCCCGAACGTCGCGGTGACGCCGAAGTCGGTGCCGTTCGCGGAAGGCTTCAAGAAGCGCTACGGCAACTATCCGTCCTACGCGGGCTACACCGCCTATGACGAGGTCTACTACATCGCCGATGCGGTGAAGCGCGCCGGCTCGGTCGAGGCCGACAAGATGGTCGATGCGCTGGAGAAGACCGACTGGGAAGGGCACCATCGGACGCGTCCAGTTCTACGGCAAGGACGATCCGTTCACCCATTCGATCAAATACGGCAAGGGCCTGATCACCGGACTGATGCTGCAGTGGCAGGGCGGCAAGCAGGTCGCGGTCTGGCCGAAGGAGGTCGCCAAAAGCGATCTCAAGTTCCCGAGCTTCATCAAGGTCACCACGAACTGACTGATGATCATGCTCCCGGGCCCCACCCGGGAGCATCCCTGTTCGGTTCTGTGTCCTCCACAACAGGCAGCCCTGCTGCCGCGGCCAATCTGAGATGCTTGCCTTACAAATCCTGATCGATGGCTTTGCCATCAGTGCGCTCTATGCGCTCGGCGCCACCGGTTTCACCCTGATCTTCGGTGTCTCCGGCGTCCTCAATCTCTCCCACGGTGCCATCATGGTGGCCGCGGCGGTCGCGGCCTGGGCCGCGGCCAGCGTGCTGCACCTCGACATCTACACCGGCGCGCTGTTCGGTGTCGGCGTCGCGCTGATCGTGTCGTTCGCGACCTATTTCGCGGTCGTCAAGCCGATCCAGAATTCAACGCGGATCCCCAACGAGGAAAAGGAAATCTTCGTCCTCACCGGCACCCTGCTGTGGGGCATCATGATCCAGGAGCTGATCGCCTATTTCTTCACCAACAACGCCAAGACGGTGCTGCCGATCGTCGAGGGTGTCGTCGATATCTTCGGCAACCGCACACCGCGCAACAATATCTTCACCGCGCTGGTCTGCTGCCTCGTGATCGGCCTGCTGTGGCTTCTGGTGAACCGCACCAGGACCGGCAAGGCGGTACTGGCGGCCTCGATGAACCCGCGCGGCGTCACGCTGCTCGGGCTCGAGCTCACCCAGATCTACATCGTGGTGTGGGGCATCTACGGCATTCTCGCCGGCATCGCCGGCGTGCTGCTCGGCATGTTCCTCGGCGTCAGCTCCTACAGCGTCGGGCCGCTGACCGCGAGCGCGTTCTCGATCGTCGTGCTCGGCGGCCTCGGCAGCGTGTCGGGCTCGCTGATCGCAGCCTTCGTCGTCGGCTATCTCGAGACCATCACGGCCTACATGATCTCGCCGGCCTATCGCACCATTCCGGCGCTGCTGCTTCTGGTGTTCGTGATGTATATCCGGCCTCAGGGCCTGCTCGGGAGGCGCTGAGATGGCCAGCTTCTTTTCCTCGCGCCTGTTCTTCATTTCGCTGGTCTGCGTGGTGGTCGGCGCGACGCTGCCGTTCTACGTCTCGGGCTACATCCTCGGGCTGCTGACCGTCGCGTTCTATTTCGGCGTGTTCGCGATGGCCTGGGACCTCCTGTTCGGCTTCGCCGGCGAGGTCAATTTCGGGCCGACCTTCCTGATCGGCACCGGCGCCTACACCGCCGGGATCCTCAACAACCAGTTCGGCTGGTCGGTCTATCTCTGCATCCTGCTCGGCGCGCTGGCGTCGGTCGTCGCGGGCTTCGTGCTGGCGCTGCCGGCGCTGCGGGTGAGGGGGCCGTATTTCGGCCTGACCACGCTGGTGGCGGTCTTGATGCTGCAGAACTTCGTCGTGGTGTTCGCCGATCTCACCGGCGGCGAGATCGGGCTCACCATCCCCGACGTCATCACCATCAATGCCGGCGCCAATTACTGGATCGCGCTCGGCTTCATGACCGTGAGCGCGGCCATCCTCTACGGCCTGTCGCAATCGCCGGTCGGCCTCGTGCTGCAGGCGAGCGGGCAGGATCCGGTGCAGGCCGGTGCGCTCGGCTTCAACATCGTCAAGCACAAGCTCGCGGCCTTCATCGTCAGCGCCTTCTTCTCGGGACTGTCGGGCGCGCTGCTCGTGTTCTACTTCGGCACCGCCTCGGTCGGCACCGTGGTTGACGTTGCGGTCGGCGTGAACGTGATCGTTTCCGCCGTGCTCGGCGGCCGGCGCACCGTGCTGGGAGCCGCGCTGGGCGCGATCTTCCTGATCGTGGCCGGCGAGTTCCTGCGTCCGACCGGCGAGCTAGCGACCTTCATCGTCTCGGCGGTGGCGCTGCTCGTCGTCCTGTTCTTCCCCGGCGGTTTCCTCGGAGCGGCCCTGTCACGCGAGGCCCGCTCTTAAATGGATCAGACTGTGACCACCGCAACGCTCACCGTCCGCGGATTGACCAAAAGATTCGGCGGCCTGACCGCCGTGAAGAACCTCTCGTTCGATCTGCATCCCGGCGAGATCCTCGGCCTGATCGGACCGAACGGCTCGGGCAAGTCGACCGCGATGAAGAGCGTGATGGGCATCGAGCGCCCGACCGCGGGCGAGGTGCTGTTCGAAGGCGAGAACGTCGCCGGGCTGCCTGCGCACAAGATCGCGCGCAAGGGCTTCGGCATGGTGTTCCAGCACTCGCGGCCGCTGAACCGGCAGACCGTGCTGGAGAACATCATGGTCGCGCTGTTGCCCGACAGCCTGTTCATGCTGTTTCCCGACAAGGCGCTGACCGAGCGCGCCAAGTGGATCGCCGAGCGCGTCGGGCTAGGGGCAGTGATGGACCGCCGCCCGCCGACGCTGCCGTTCGCCGACCTGCGCCGGCTGGAATTGGCCAAAGCGATCGCGCGCGACCCCAAGGTCGTGCTGGTCGACGAGCCCTTCGCTGGTCTCACCAGCGCCGAGGTTGGCACCTTCTCGGCATTGATCCGCAGCTTCCGCGACGAGGGCCGCGCGGTGATGCTGGTCGACCACAACGTCAAGAGCGTCGCGGCGCTGGTCGACCGCGTGCTCGCGATGTATCTCGGCGAGGAGATCACGACCGGCCGCGCCGAGGACGTGATGAAGAACGAGACCGTGCGGCGGGTCTATCTCGGCGGCGCGATCCAGACGCACGCGCGGCCCGAGACCTCGTTCAAGGACAAGGTGCCGCTGCTGCAGGTCGAGAATATCAGCGTGCATTACGGCAAGGCGCAGGCGCTGGAAAACGTCTCGATCCACGTCCATGAGGGCGAGTTCGTCTCCGTCGTCGGCCTCAACGGCGCCGGCAAGACCACGCTGTTCAACACCATCTCGGGTTTCCTGCCGTATACCGGCGAGATCCTGCGCGGCGGGCAGCCACTGCGCGGCACGGGACCTGCGAAGATCGCTCGCTCCGGCCTCGTGCAATGTCCGGAATCGCGCGAATTGTTCGGCGAGATGACGGTGCGGGAAAATCTCGACCTCGGCGGCCAACATCTCGACGACGCGGCGCGGGCCAAGCAACTCGCCTGGCTGTTCGAGCTGTTCCCGATCCTGAAGGAACGCCAGGGCCAGATGGCGCAGACGCTGTCCGGCGGCGAGCAGCAGATGCTGGCGATCGGCCGCGCGCTGATGATGCAGCCGCAGATCCTGATCCTGGACGAGCCGACGCTGGGGCTTGCGCCTGTCATCCTCGAGCTGCTGTCGAAGGCGCTGGAGAAGCTGCGCCAGACCACCAAGATCACGGTGCTGCTGGGCGAGCAGAACGTGACGTTTGCGCTTCCGCATGCCGACCGCGTCTATGTGCTGGAGCACGCGCGGATCGTCTGGGAGGGCGATCCGGGCCGGTTCGCCGCGGAGGCCGGCAAGGACTTTCTCTGACGTTCGCAGTTTGAAAAGAAGAAAGCAAAGCAAGGGAGATCATGATGACAGCATATTCAACCGCGACCCGCGTGAGCCTGTTGGCCTCGGCGCTCGCGCTCTGCCTCGCGGCACCGGCCTATGCGCAGTCCAAGGACCCGATCAAGATCGGTATCATTGCCGAAGTGCAGTCGATCGCGGGCGCGGCGACGCCGGGCGGCGCGCAGATCGCAGCCGACGAGATCAACGCCAAGGGCGGCGTGATGGGCCGCAAGATCGAGATCGTCACCTACGACAACAAGAGCTCGTCGGCGGACTCGGTGCGCGCCTTCCAGCGCGCGGTGAGCGAGGACAAGGTTTCGGCCGTGATCGCGAGTTACATCAGCGAGGTCGTGCTGGCGCTCGAGCCGTGGGCTGCGCGGCTGAAGATGCCGCTGATCACGCCCGGCGCCGCCTCGAACGAGATCACCAAGGCGGTGCACAACGACTATGAGAAGAACAAGTACACCTTCCACGGCTACCTGACCTCGGCCGCGCAGGCGCAGCTGGTCTGCGACGCGGCCAAGGAGCTGTTGGTCGACCAGCTCAAGTTCAAGTCGGTCGCGATCATGAGCGAGGACGCGGCCTGGACCAAGCCGCTCGACGTCGGCTACGAGGCCTGCCTGCCGAAAGCGGGCCTGAAGGTGGTCGAGCACATTCGCTTCTCGCCCGACACCACCGACTTCACGCCGATCTTCAACAAGATGGAAGCCGCCAAGCCCGACGTGATCGTCACCGGCATCTCCCATGTCGGCGTGCAGCCGACCGTGCAGTGGAAGAACCAGCAGGTGCCGATCCCGATGTTCGGCATCAGCGCGCAGGCGCTGAGCCCGACCTTCTGGGGCGATACCAACGGCGCGGCCGAGGGCGTGCCCTCGCTCGCGGTGGCAACGCCCGATGTTGCGGTAACGCCGAAGACCAAGCCGTTTGCGGCGGCGTTCAAGGCCAAGTTCGGCACGCCGCCGGCCTATACCGGCTACACCGCCTATGACGAGGTCTACATCATCGCCGAGGCGATCCAGCGCGCCGGCTCGACCGATCCGGACAAGATGGTGACCGAGCTCGAGAAGACCGACTTCGAGGGCACGATCGGCAAGATCCAGTTCTATGGCAAGAACGACGAGTTCACCCACGGCATCAAGTCCGGTCCGGGCGCGGTGACCGGCCTCGTGTTCCAGTGGCAGGGCGGTAAGCAGATCACGGTCTGGCCGAAGGCGATCGCCGAGGGCCAGATGAAGTTTCCGAACTTCGTGAAGCTGTCGCAGTAGCAGACGTACTCGCCGTCGTTGCGAGGAGCTCGCGACAAAATTGCGAAGCCATTTTGCGCTGTAGCGACGAAGCAATCCATCTATCCCGGGGTGGATTGCTTCGCGGAGCCTGTCATCCGGCGGCGCTTCGCGCCGACCGGGTGGCTCGCAATGACGATCGGCGAATGTGAGTCCAAACTACTTGCGCGTCGGCGGCGCCGTCTGGATCGTCGGCGCGGCCGCGGCGAGCAGCGCGGCGCGGTCGCCGTTGCGTGGCGGATAGATGCGCTGCTGGTTGATGGTCTGCTTGGTGAGCTTGGCGGCGGCGCCTGTGGTGTGCACCTCGCGGTCCCAGCCGGTGGTGTAGAGCGCACCCCAGGCGCCGAGATCGAGCACCGTCACATACCAGTCGATATTGAGCGGCAGCAACTTCTCGCCAAACAGGTCCGCCACCACATTGTGGCCGGCGAAGCGGCCCATCGGCCGCGCGAACTGGCACGACATCACGGTCGGGTGCTCGCCGTCGATCAGGCAGGCGGCGACGTCGCCGGCGGCGAAGACGTCCGCAAGGCCTTCGACGCGCATGGTATGGTCGACCTTGATGCGGCCGAGCGCGTCGCGCCTGACCGGCAGCGAGGCGGCGAGGGGGCTGGCGCGCATGCCGGCGCACCACACCACGGTTTTGGTCGGAATGATCTCGCCGCTATCGAGCGTGATGCTGTCGGCGCCGACGGCACTGACCCGGACATTCAGCCGCGTCTCGACGCCGAGCGTGGCCAGCGCCTCGTTGATGACCGGGCGGCCATGCGCGCCGAAGGTCGCGCCGACGACGGGATTGGGATCGATCAGGATGACCCGATGATCGCCGGTGATGCCGGCGTGCGCCAGCTTGGCCGGCATCTCGGCCGCGACCTCGATCCCGGTGAACCCTGCGCCGACGATGGCGACGCTCGCGCGTGCTTCTGAGGGCGGCTCGTTGCCGAGCGCCGCCAGATGCGCGTCGAGCCGCATCGCTGCCTCATACGTGTCGACATCGAAGCCGTGGGCGGCAAGGCCCGAAATGGCGGGGCGGACCAGCTCACTGCCGGTGGTCAGCACCAGCCGGTCGTAGCTCAGAACCTCCGCGCCCGCGCTGGTCTTGATCGTGACCGCGCGCGTCGCCGGATCGATCGCCGCGACCTCGGCCACCATGTGGCCGACGCCAACCGGATCGAGCAGGTCCTTGAGCGGCAGCGCGACATCGCCGAGATCGACCTCGTAATTGCGCACCCGGATGTTGTGATAGGCGTTGCGATCGACGACGAGGATCTCGGTGTCCGCTGCCCGTGCACCGATCTCGTCGCGCTTGCGGGCTGCGCCGAGCGCGGCCCATAGCCCGGCAAAGCCGGCCCCCAGCACCAGGATGCGCGCCATCTCTCCCTCCGAAGTTGCACCGGAGGGAGCTTGCCTGCGCTGGCGCGGTCAAATCAAGTGGCAGAGCGGCGTGTGAGTTGCCGTCACGTCCCCGGCCGCGACACCTCGGTCTCCTTGCTGGTGATGAATTCCAGCAGCACCGGCACGCCTTCCTTGGTCTTCTGGATGCCGCGCTTGATCGCGGGGATGATGTCCTCGGGCTTGGTCACCCGTTCGCCGTAGCCGCCGAAGGCCTGGGCCATCGCGGCGTAATCGCCGGAGATGTCGGTCGAGCGGTATTTCTCGGTCGAGATCGGCATTACCTTCAATTCGATCGCCATCGAGAAATTGTTGAGCAGGATCGACATGATCGGAATCCGCTCGCGCACCGCGGTCTCGAAGTCCATCCCCGTAAAGCCGATCGCGGCATCGCCCCAGACATTGATGCAGAGCTTGTCCGGCTTTGCCAGTTTGGCGCCCATCGCAAGGCCGAGGCCGTAGCCTAGCTGCGTGGTCTTGCCCCAGCCGATATAGGACAGCGGCTCGACCGACTTCCAGAACGGCGAGAGCTGGTCGCGCGGGCTGCCGGCGTCGTGGGTGATGATGGTGTTGTGGATGTCGACGGTGTGCTGCAGGTCCCACAGCACGCGGTAGGGATTGAGCGGCGCGTCGTTGTGCGTCAGCTTCGGCATCCACTTGGCGAGCCACTCCTTGTGGGAAGCGGCAATCTCCTCGGCGACCGCACTTGCGTTGCGGTCCGAGGTCACGGTCTTACCGATCTCCTCCAGCAGCGCGTCGAGCACCAGGCCGGCGTCGCCGACCAAACCGACCTTGGCCTCGACATCCTTGTTGATGTGGTTCGGATCGAGCGTCGAATGGATGATGGTCTTGCCATTCGGCATCGCGATGCCGAATGACGTCTCGGTGAAGGAGCAGCCGATGCCGAAGATCACGTCGGCTTCGGAAAGAAATTTCGGCACCGCGCGCGGCACCGCGAGGCCGCCGGAGCCGAGCGAGAGCGGGTGCGTCTCGGGGAAGGACGACTTGCCGCCGAGGCTGGTGGTGACCGGGATCGCGAGCCGTTCGGCGAGGCGCTTCAGCTGCGGCCAGGCCTTTGCATAATGCACGCCCTGGCCGGCATAGATCACCGGACGCTTGGCGCCAACGAGCAGGGCGGCTGCTTCCTTCACATGGACGGGGTCGGCGCCGTAGCGGGTGCGCAGCACCGGCGTGTAGTTCAAAGGCTCCGGCACCTCCTCGTTCCACATGTCGACGGGGATTTCGACGATGACCGGCCCGCCGCGGCCGTTCTTCAATTTTGTAAACGCCCGCCGAAAGATGTTGCAGACCTCGGCTGCGATGTTGATCGGCTCCGACGATTTTGAAAACGCCTTCATCGCCTGGCTGGAATTGAAGTTCGGGTCGATATTCGCCAGCCGACGCGCATAGCCCATCGGCAGCACCAGGACGGGCACGGATTCGCCGTAGCACTGCGCGACGCCGCCCATCGCGTTCTCCGCGCCGGGGCCGTGCTGCATGCAGAAGGCGCCGATCTTCTCGCCCGAGGTGACGCGGGAGATCGCGTCTGCCATGTGCACGCCGATGCGCTCCTGGCGCACCATCACCGGGCGGATGTCGGCATTGGCGGCGTATTCGATCAGGTGGTTGACCGGGTAGCCCGTGAGGATCTCGATCCCCTCGCGCTTCATGATTTCCGCGATCGCGGTGCCGAGCTTCATGACGGTCGCTCCCTTTGCATGCGGCCGGTTCGTTCCGGCCTCGTTGTCGCCTGTCCGATAAAGGAACAGGATTCCGCGGCACCGGTAAAGCGCGGCCGGGGCCGGATCAGGTAGTTCTGATATGCGTTTACGACTGGAGCTGTTTCCGCTCAGACAGGATCAGAACGGAGCTCTAGATACTTGTTTTGACGCGTTTTCTTTGCGCGAGCCGGTGTCCACTTCGCTGGAAAGCGCTCCGGCCGCGGCCAAGTGCCTCGCCCGGCGGCAACCCGATGCAGGCAGAACTAGCACGGAAATTCGCTGCAACTTTTAAGCGACCGTTCATCCTTTCCCTCAATGGGCCGTCAACCAATGTGGCCTAGTTTGGCCGGCATATTACTACGGCGCGGGAGAAAAAGCCGCGAGCGTCGGACAGGAGCTTTTCATGCGCGCGTTGATGGCAAGGTTTCTGCGTGATGAGGTCGGGGCGACGGCCATTGAATACGCCATCATCGCCGGAGGCATCAGCATCGTGATCGTCGCCGGCGTCAGGGGCATCGGCACCAGCGTGAGCGGCCAATTCAATGCCGTCAGCTCGGCATTCAAGTAAGCCCAGCCGGCAGCTCGGCATTTTCCGGATTCAGTCGTCCCCGTTCAACGCGCGCAGCATCGCGATGCGCGCGAACATCAACCAGCCGGCGCCTTGTTCCGCCGCATTGATCAGATGCTCGACCGCGATCTGCCAGCGCGTTTCCTGCTGGGTGTCTTCCGATAGCTTCATGATGTAGTCGGCGGCGTGCTGCAGCGTCACCAGTGTGCCGCCGCGATGCAGCGCGATCGGTTCGTCAAACGGCGTCGACCAGGGCATCTCGACCGGAACATCTCAGGCGCTGTGGACCGGGCTCATCTTGCGGTCGCTGCGCTAGCCTGCCTTCTTGCGCGCCGCGGTGCCCTGGGCGCGCGTTGTCTTCTCGGCCTTCTTCGGCTCGGGTTTGGCGGCCTCCTTGGGCTCGCGCTTGCCGCTGCCCGAGATCGGCAGCAGCATTTCGCGCTGGCCCTCGATGCGCTTCTTCGGCTTCTTGCCCTTCGCGGCCTTTGCCTCGGCCTTGGCGGGCGCGGCCTGCTTCTCGTTGGCAAGGCTCTTCTTCAGCGCGTCCATCAGGTTGATGACGTTGCCGCTGGTCTTCGCCGCGGGCTTGGCGACCTTGATGCCGTTGCGCTTCTGGTTGATCAGGTCGATCAGCGCCTGCTCGTAGCGGTCCTCGAACTCCTCCGGATCGAAGTCGGCGGACTTCTGCTCGACGATGTGCCTGGCGAGATCGAGCATGTCCTTGGTGATCTTCACATCCTGGATGTCGTCGAAATACTCCTTCTCGCTGCGCACTTCATACGGGTAGCGCAACAGTGTGCCCATCAGCCCGTTGTCGAGCGGCTCGAGCGCGATGATGTGCTCGCGATTGGTCAACACCACGCGGCCGATCGCGACCTTGTTCAGGCTGCGGATGGTCTCGCGGATCACCGCAAAGGCGTCGTGGCCGACCTTGCCGTCGGGAACGAGGTAGTAGGGACGGATCAGATAGCGGCTGTCGATCTCGCTGCGCGGCACGAATTCGTCGATCTCGATGGAGCGGGTCGAATCCAGCGCGATGTCGTCGAGCTCTTCCTTGGTGACCTCGATATAGGTGTCGGTGTCGACCTTGTAGCCCTTCATGATGTCTTCGGTGGAGACTTCCTCGCCGGTCTCCGCGTCGACCTTGGCGTATTTGATCCGGTGGCCGGTCTTGCGGTTGATCTGGTTGAAGGAGACCTTTTCGGTATCCGATGTCGCCGGGTACAGGGCAACCGGGCAAGTCACGAGCGAAAGGCGCAAAAAGCCCTTCCAATTGGCGCGAGGGGCCATGGGGAAACTCCAGGGAAACTCCGATTACGCAACCGACGGAACGGTCAAGGATAACACCGGGAACCCCAGTTTGAAACAACACGGCCCGGTGAATCTCGCAACGGCGTTAACCGTGTCCTCGCGCTGCGCCCGTTTGACGCGGCGGGCGGGACTGCCGTCGGCCCAGCCGTCAACGCTCTCGGAACATCGCTCCCGATCACGCGTTGGCTGTCGAAGGGGCGCGGCAAACGCCGGAATTACAGGCACTTAAGCAAAGAGGTTGCCATGGCAACGGAACGACACGGTCAAATCGTCGAAACCCCGACCGAGGCACGGCAGGCCGAGCCTGGACCTTCGGTTCTCGCGCTGCTCACGGCCTCGACAGGGCTGGCCGTCCTGATCCTCGGCATTGTCTGGTTCGCCTTTTTCCGCGTGTGAGGCGATTATCATTGGTTGACCGCGTGCGAGGACTTGATTGTTAAACTGAGAGGCAGGGCGAAGCGGGCAGATTGCTCCCGGGAAGAATCCGTTCGGTCGCGCCGGCCTCCGGCGCGCGGCTATCCTGCATGCCGGCCACATCGCCTGGTCAAGCTGCACGACCGTCTTGATCGACGTATGTGACGTCGATCGGGCGAGGATCCGAAGGGAAATTCCGGCGCGCGGGCCGCCGCGATCGCCGACGTAAAATTCCTGATCGTGTCGAACGGAATTTCCACTGCGCGATGGCGTGCGGCCTGGCGGCGTTTTGCAGCGGTGATCTGTGATGCGCGATGCGAATGGCTGCTGCGACGCGTCACGAGATCATCGAAATTGACTGCTAGCTGATTTGAATCAGTTACGCCTTGAGCCTGAGATGTTCTATTCGCAAGAAGAAAAAAACTCGTTGCTGGCGCGCTTCAAGGAGAAAAGCGTTTCAGGTGTCTTCGTCGGACTGACGGTGCTGGCGATGGCGGGGTGGATTTATCTTCTCAGCTCGATGTTCCTGAAATTCATGCTCTGGTGGTTCTCCTGAGACGTTCTCTCGCGAGAACAATTATTGTCGACGCCTGATCATTGATGCGTCGTTCGATTGCACAAAAATTCCAGCGGCTGAACAATCTTTCGGCGCGTCCAATCATGATGTCGTCACAACTTCGAATGTTAATAACATCGGGGCGAACGTGGACGGTTGTGATGGTTTCTCCTGCTCTGATTCTCGCGGCGGTGTTCGTCGCAGGCTTCTTCTCCGGTTTCGCCGCGCGCTCGTGGCGGTCGCACAAGCGCCGCGCGCAATATCGGATCTATGCACCGTATGTGGCGCCATCAGCCGCGAAATCGTCGAGGCGGGAACAGCCGGTCAGTGCGTTCGGCCACATGCGTCGCGCGTTCTAGCGGAGTAGTTCGATCGAGGTAGCGCGACGGTGTGCGGTGAGTTGGGGTTGGCTGGCAACATGCAATCGGTCATCATGTCGGCGTCCGTTGCGGCAGGCGGGTTGGTTGCATGCCAGCGTGCCCCTGATCTCGTCGCCAGCCCCGCGGATCGCAAGGGAACTTTCACGTCATGAGTGATCTCAGGGGGCATTCGCCAAGGCGGTATGTCGTCGATGTCAGTGGCAAGCGTGTGCTGGTCGGGCTGACGCTTGAGGAGACGTCGGAGTTCGAGGACCTGGACTCCTCGCTGCCGGGACTGGCGGACGGGCACGATAACGGGACGGGCCTGGTGCCGTCAGCCGGTGAGGGACGGTGGCTCGAGCTCTATGACAAGCACGACAAGGCCTGGATCAAGTGGAAAGCCGACCTGAGGGCCGGGCATGAGGGCAATTCACCCTTTTTTAACTAAGACCGGGCGATTTTGACCTGTGCTGCCTCAATGGGCCCGAACCGGATACTGACAGATGTTTCAGCTGTTTTTGCGGTCTCGCGCGCAGGACCTGATCAAATCGCGGCGCGGCGAGGAAGGTTTCAAGGCACGCTCGGCCGAGCGCGATGCCGAGACCGATCGCGCCCGGATCGGATCGATCATGGCCGCGATCGAGGCCGCGTTGCAGGCGGCCGAAAGCGAGCAATCCGGTCTTGGCCGCCGCGTCGATGATGTTCTGGCCCGCGCCGCGGTGACTCTCGGCAACGGCACCGACGAATATCTCGAACGCGAGGCGCTTGACAACTATCATCAAGACCTGTTTGACGCCGAGATCTCCAACGGCCAGCGCCGGCTGAAGGAATTGGCGACCGAGATTGCGCACTTCAAGTTCATGAAAGCTGCCGTCCTGAGCCGCTTTCCGGACTACAAGCCTCCGGGCGCCAGCAACTGACGCCTGGCGGCGCGCAACGCGAAGACAGCTGCGGCTGCCGCGTGTAACGGCTTATTCGAATGGTCCGGCGCAAGGCGAAAGGCACGGGCAAGACGTGGTGATCGCAGGCAATCTACTCGTCACGGGCTGCGCCGGCTTCATCGGCTTCCATCTGGCGGAGCATCTGCTGCGGGCAGGGCAGCCGGTCATCGGCCTCGACAATCTGAACGACTATTACGACCCGGCGCTCAAGCGCGCGCGCCTCGATCTGCTCAAGCAGCACCGTGGCTTCACCTTCGTGGAGCTCGACCTCGCCGACCGAGCCGGCATGAAGGCGCTGTTCGAGCGTTATCGCTTCGAGGTCGTGGTGCATCTCGCCGCGCAGGCCGGCGTGCGCTATTCCCTGCAGAACCCCCACGCCTATGCGGATTCCAATCTGGAGGGCTTCCTCAACGTCCTCGAGGGCTGCCGACACACCGCGTGCAAGCACCTGTTGTTTGCGTCCTCATCGTCGGTCTATGGCGCCAACACCAAATTGCCGTTTTCGGTCCACGACAATGTCGACCATCCGGTCAGCCTGTACGCCGCGACCAAGAAGGCCAACGAGCTGATCGCCCATTCCTATAGCCATCTGTATCGCGTACCGGCAACCGGGCTGCGGTTTTTCACCGTGTATGGGACGTGGTATCGGCCGGACATGGCGCTCTATGCGTTCGCCGACGCGATCACCAAGGGCAAGCCGATCCAGCTGTTCAACAACGGCAACATGCGGCGCGACTTCACCTATGTCGACGACGTGGTTGAGGCGATGGTGCGGTTGATCGGCCGCGCGCCGGAAGGCGACGTCAACTGGTCGGGAGCGCATCCCGATCCGGGCTCGAGCCGGGCGCCGTGGCGGGTCTACAATATCGGCAACAGCAGGCCGGAAGAACTGATGCATGTGGTGGCGCTGCTCGAGCAGGGCTTGGGGCGGCAGGCCGAAAAGCAGTTGATGCCGATGCAACCGGGAGATGTACTGGAGACGTCAGCCGACGTCTCCGACCTGGAGCGTGAAATCGGCTTCCGCCCGCAGACGCGGATCGAGGATGGCATTGCCAGGTTTGTCGCCTGGTATCGGGCCTATCACGACGTCGATCGGACCTAGGCGCCGCGAGAAGCGTCGTCGTGTTTCAGCTCGCAGTCAGAGCTTGATCTTCGCGCAAACGCGATCCGCGTTTTGTTGCGACGGAAGACCGCTTCGCACTTCTCCGGATCATGCTTTAGTGCGCTCATTGCGAGTCCGGGCTCGAGAAAAAACTGATTCAGTTTGGAACGGAGTGTGGCAATGCGAGTTATCTCGGGTTTTGCGATCGCCTCAGCCGTGATCATGATCTCCAGCGCAATGGTTCTCGCGCATGCGATCGACGTGCAGGTGGCGCGCGCCTGCGATGCCTTGGTCGCGAAGGCATTTCCGCCGCTACAGCCCGGCAATCCCGCTTCCGGGAGCGCGCGGGGAGGCGCCAAAGCCCAGCGGGACTATTTCAACAAGTGCGTCGCCAATGGTGGCAAGATGGACGACGATACGCCTCCTAAATCGAAATAGCGCGCGATCGCGACGCGGGGCGAATTAGCGATGCTTATGGCGAATCTTCACTGTCGCTGCTGTTCGTGGGGACTGTGCAAGCGTGCGAATGCAGCGACAGGTGCGCGAAAGGCGTTCACTCCCACTGTTCAAGCCGGACGCTTCGGTCCCGCTCATTTTAATTAGAATAGCGTTAGCGCGGTTGGGTCCGGCGGAGGCGAAATCGCGCTTGTCCGATGTCCAGCGTTGAATTCATTTCGCTGGATTGCTCGAGCGCTTCAAGGCACCGTCAGCCGCTTCAATATTCGCAACCGGTCGAAACACTCTGCGATCCTTGATGGACGTGGCAGCAGCAGATTTTGCGTCTAAGGAGCAGCTTTGGTGGAATATCTTGTGTGCACCTGAGCGCGTCCCTTGAAGCGCGATCGCTGTAACACGGCGACATTGTGATAGCCGGACAATGCACGTTCGGTTGAACGACGCGGCAGCCATCAATGATCACCAAGCAATATCATGCGCTTGGTAGAGCTTCCGACCCACATTGAGCCGCGTTGTCCAGCCGCGCGCCTCATAGCTGCCGCTGCCAACTCATCTGTACGACACATCAAAGGCCGCCGATCGGGCGCTTCGCGATCAGGTTGTGGAACCTGATTGAGAAAATTTAACTCGGAGCCATGTTGGTCGCAAACCTGCCCCATTAACCGCCTTCCATGTGCGCGGAATAACCCTGTCATCGAAACTTCAATCACATCGCTCATACCCTTAACCGCAGAGCGAGGGCGCGCCATGAAGCAGCACAAAGTTCAACATTTGCATCAGCCGATCGAAGAGGCGTTGCTCGCGACCAATCAATCGCTGCGCAACGAAGTCGTTGCGCTGATGCTTGATATCGCTGAGTTACGTGAAATCCAGGAACGCCCGGGCTCGTCGCGTTCGTTCGGCATGTCTCGAGAGCAGAACACTCCGCGCGTCGCGCTGCGCCGGGTTCACAGCTGAAGTCCGTCAGCCTCTTTCTCATCGGCAGAATATGCGGCCACATCCTCGCCAATCCGGCGAGCATGCTCGCGCGCCTGCAGTTGCGGACATTTCAATTCTAAATTGAATGATGCGCTGGCCCGATGCTCGTTTAGGCGAGCTGGCGGACGTTGCTGCGGATAATCGCGGTCGTGAGGGTGGGGGCGGTCAGTGCTCCAGCGGCACGGACTTGCGTGCCCCGACATCGGACAGACGCTCGCGCAGGATCCAATTCTGCAAGACCAGTTCGACCGCGGTATGCCGGAGCTCGCAATTCTCCGCGACGAGGCGTTCCAGGATGTCGGCCGCCTCGCTTGACGCGGGTTGGTTCCCCTCGAAGACCTTGAGACGCGCCATGGTGTCGATCCTCGCAAAAATGTTGATCAGAGGCTGGCTCTGACAAGCGTCAGCACAGAATGGTTCGCGGATTATCGGGCGGACGTGGTTCCGCCTGATGGCCTCGGGTGGGAAAGCGCTTAATTGATAATTCGTGGATCGAGATATGAGCGTTAGGTTTCGTGAAAATAATCCTCAAATATGTTGAAACCCTCGTGACACCTAACATCCTAGTAACTACTGCTGGGCGTGTATGCCCGCAAGCGGCCGGACGCGAAACTCGCGGGATTAATTTGTTAGAAATTTGTGAAAGTTGCGCTTGACCGGTGGGGCGATTATCGCGGCGAGGCATGGCGCACTCACAATCTGTCGAGAGACCGATTGAATATTCTCATTTGCTTCCCGTTTGAGAATGCAAACAGTGCGCCAGTTATCCCGATCAAACTCTCATACACAGAAAGTCGTATAACTTTTTTTATCGGGCCCTTTCAGCGGAGGAATATTCCCCGTATATTCCGCTCAATACCTTGCAGCTTCGGCGTTTCTTCGCACTATGTGTTGCTGCCGACCGGCAAGTTCGAGGCTCCCGAAAGGCCCCCGGGAAACCCTCAATTTGAATTTCCTGTTGCATTTACATAGCTTATAGGCCATGCGATGATTGCTAATCTAGGGGGCAATGAGATGACCAATGAGGCGTCATTCTACTGAGGAGATCAGTTCCAAGGTCAAACAGGCCGAGGAACTCATGGCGCGGGGGCAGTCCCAGGCCCAAGCGTGCAAGGTGCTGGGCGTTAGCGTGATGACGTTTCATCGCTGGCGCAAGCAGGAGGCCGCACGCGGCCACCAGGCGAATGGTACTGTTACCGAATTCGCCGCTCGCACCGATGATAGAGATGGGATCCCCCCTGTCCATAACCGTATTGATGAATTACGGCTGGAAAATGAACGGCTGCGCCGGATCGTGACCGACTTGCTGCTCGAGAAAATGAAGATCGAGGAAAAGCTTGCGCTCAGGTCCGGCGGCGGGAGCGGCTTGCCCCGCCGTGGTGAAGCCCAAAGCTGACGTAAGCTATCCGTTAGTGGATGCGTGAAGGCCTGGGAGCCAGCAGCAGCTGGTCGCTCAGATGTGCCTTCTCCGACCTTGCGCGCAGCTCTTCGAAGATCGGACGCAGTCTGGCCTGCGCAAGGTCCAGGCCCCTGACGATGTCCTGATTCGGCATGTCGGCCGGGAAGCGGGCCGCGCGCAGCTTTGTCTCGATCGCCTTGACCAGCACCTCGACGTCGTCGCGGTGCTGGCCCGCGACGAGCTCGGCGCCCATCAGGCGGATGAGATGGAGGAGGGCCACCAGCGCGGCCTCGGTTTCGCCAGCCGATGAACTCATGCGCGCTCTCTATCCGATATCCGCAGCAGCTCTTGCGAGCTCACGACCCGCCTGATAATACACATATGAATTGTTAACACGAATGTTAATTCCCGATGACCGACCTTTCGGACGCTCGATTGGCGAAGGTACCGGTTAACTTCGGCGCCTTCTCGTTCGCTTTCGCCTCCCTCGAGGCGTTTGCCGTCGCGTTCGAGATGATAATCGTCGTGCTGTCCAGCATCGTCGGCGGCGCGGCCTATCACCTCTTTTACTACCACACGGTTTATAGCAACAGCTTCGAGGGTTTTCTAGGGATCGGGGTCCTCGCCGCCATCCTTCACATGTTCGTGGCGAAGTCGCAGGGCCTTTACAACGCGCAGGTGCTGGCCGGTCTCGACCGGCGCTGGAGCAGCCTGCTCGGCGGATGGCTGCTGGTCGTTCTGCTGATGACCCTGATCATCTTCCTTTTGAAGGTGGGTTCCGGCGTCTCGCGCGGGTCGGTGCTGTCATTTGGCCTGATCGGCGGCCTCGGGCTGGTCGGCGGACGGATGCTGCTGCAGGCGCCGCTGCAACGCGCGATCGACCGCGGCATGCTGGCAACGCGCCGCGCGGTCGTGGTCGGGATGGCGGACGAATTGTCCCGGGTGCGGCAAGCGAGCCTGCTGCGCGATTTCGGCCTCAGCGAGGTGCGACGGGTCCAGCTCTCCGGATCGTCCGACGACGCCGGCGACCGGGCCGCCGTCGCGTCGGCCATTCTTGCAGCACGCGAGTGCGGCGCCGACGAGATCATCCTGGCCATGCCCTGGCAGCAGGAGCCGCGCATCCAGTTCGTGTGCGATCAGCTGCGGGCATCGCCGCTGCCGGTGCGGCTGCTGCCGGACCGGACCGCGGAGCGGTTCCTGGCGCTGCGGATGGTGGCGACCGGCCCGATCCCGACGCTGGAAATGCAGCGCTCGCCGCTTACTTCGCTCGAGCGCGCCGGCAAGCGACTGTTCGACATCGTGGCGTCCAGCGGCCTCCTGGTGCTGTTCGCGCCGCTGCTGATCGGAACGGCGATTGCGATCAAGCTCGACTCCAGGGGGCCGGTCCTGTTCCGGCAGCGCCGCAACGGCTTCGACGGCAAGCAATTCACCATTCTCAAATTCCGCTCGATGCACGTGCTCGAGGATGGCGATATCATCACGCAGGCCCGCCCGAACGATCCGCGGCTGACCGGGATCGGCGCGACCCTGCGCCGCCGCAGCATCGACGAACTGCCGCAGCTGGTGAACGTATTGCGCGGCGACATGTCGCTGGTCGGGCCGCGGCCGCACGCGCTGGCGCATGACGACAAATATTCGAAGCTGATCGCGAGCTATGCAGAGCGCCAGCACGTCAAGCCCGGCATCACCGGTCTCGCGCAGGTGCAAGGGCTGCGCGGCGCGACGCCGGCGATCGAGGACATGCAGCTGCGGGTGGCGCATGACCTCATCTACATCAAGAGCTGGAGCTTCGTGCTCGACCTGCGCATCCTGCTGCGCACGGTCGGCGCGGTGTTGCGTCACAAGGGTATCTGACGGCTGGGCATCTGGGCGCCAGGCGCGCGTTACTGCGGAATGCTCTGGTTGGCGTCCTTGAACTCCGCCTCGATGATGCGCCGGTTGGCGTCGCCAGCCACGCGATAGGCCTGCCCGATCGCGCCCTTCAGTTCCGGCGCCCGCGTGAGGATCAGGCGGATCTGCCGCTGCAGCAGGTCGACCAATTCGACATCGCGCGTGGTGTCGACTTGCGCCAGGAGGATCAGGCGCGGCGCGATCAGATCGCTGCGGTTGAAGCCAGTATAGTAGGACATCTTGAGCGCCTTCGACGCGGTCGGATTCAGCCAGTCGAACCGTCCGGTTGCCGAGGCGAGGCCGAACCAGGCGCCGGCGTCCATCGGCGAGAGGCGAATCGCCCGCGTGAACGCGGCTTCGGCCGCCTCCGGTGACGTCTGCAATTGGCTCCAGCCGTCGCGCAGCCACAGCTCGCCTCTGACCATGCCGACCTCTGCGGCGATCGCCGGTTTGGCGCGCAATGCATCGGCGGCAAGCCACCAGGCCGACAAGGCGAGCGTCGCGGCGCCGATCGCAGCGGCGGCCGGCACGAAGGCCGGCGAGAGACGCCTCGCATTCCGGCCGATCGCGTCAGCCATCGTGTTAGCCATCGCATTAGCCATGGCGCGCGGCCCGGTTGCCGGTCATCAGCAAGGTTCGCCGTGCTCCCTCGAGTTTGACGCAGGTCAGGCGGCCGGTCGCATAGGCACCGGTGTCGACATTGATGCGGTTGCGCAGCAGCTCGGCCTCATGCACCGGCGTATGGCCGTGGACCACGACCTTGCCGAAATCATCTTCCGAGATCAGGAAGTCGTCGCGGATCCAGAGCAGATCCTCCTTGCGCTGCTGGTTGAGCGCGATGCCGGGCCTGACGCCGGCATGGACGAAGAAATAGCGTTTGTGCACATAACAGAGCGGCAGCGAGCCCAGGAAGGCGAGATGGACCGGCGGCATCTGGCGGATCAATTGCCGGGCGAGCGCCCTGCGTTCGGAAGCGTCGGGATTGGGCGAGGGCGTCAGGCCGTAGGACATCAGCGTTTGCAAGCCGCCAAACTGCCGCCATTGCGCGAGCATGTCGGGATTGACGAGAAATTCCAGCAGGCAGGCCTCGTGATTGCCGAGCAGGCAGACCATGCTGCGGGTGCGGCGGCGTTGTTCGAGCATGGCGATGACATCGCGCGAATCCGGTCCGCGATCGATATAGTCGCCGAGGAACACTTGGATCGGTCGCGCCGGCCGGAACCGACGGATGTCGGCATCGATGCGGGCGCAGATCTCGTGCAGCAGGTCGGCATGACCGTGGATATCGCCGACGGCGTAGATGCAAGTCTCGTCGCCCTCATGTTCGAGATCGCCGGTCTGGCCGACAAGACGCTGGAGGAAGCTGCGCATCTGGCGTCTAGCCCGCCTGCGACCGTGAACGGCTGATCCGCTGTGCCAGTCCTGTTCCGATCACGGCTCCCAACACGATCACTCCGGGCAGCGCCGGCAATTCCGGCAAGGTGAAGCCAGCAAGCAGCAGCGTCAGCAGGACGGCTGCGGCCGATGCAGGGTAGGACCAGTCGCGGCCGCGATTGCGCGCACCGGCCGTGAACGCTGCGATGCCGACGATGATAGCCGCAACTAGAGTCCAGAACATGGCGGAACCGAATTGCGCGATCAAGGCCGCCGCGCTGGTCGCAATCACGGGGCGCGTGGTGGCGCCCTGCCAGTCCATATAGGTCGACGCCAGCGTTGCCGTGGCGCCGGCGCCGCTGCCGAGCGCGGGCAGGTCGGCGAGCAGATTGTGGGTCGATTGCACGAACTCGGACGGTGCATGAACAAAGGCGACCGCAAGCGGCACGTCGGGATGACGGTTGCCGATCGCCGTCGCCAGGGCGATCAGCGCGATCGCTGCCGCAGCAGCAGCGCTGCTCCAGCGGTGCAGATGAAGCTTCCGCGCGGCGAAGGTCATCAGGACGAGGGCGATGCCCGCGGCGATCGCGGTCGCGGCGCCGCGCCGCCCAACCAAGCAGGCGCTGACGGCGCAGAACAGCGCGACGGCGGCGAGCAGCCAGCGCAGCCGTGTCAATTGGGCTGCGGTGCGGCCATCGGCGTGCCCTCCGACGGCGAGCGCGCGCGCAACACTGAGCGGAACGCCAACGAGAACGACGACAAGGAATCCGTTTGCCGTCTCATCGCGCGCAGCGCCAGGCCAGACTTTGACCGGATCGCTTGATAGCAGCAGGATCAGGGCTGCGACGGCCGCCGTTGCTGCAATGGTGCGGGCCACCATGTCGGCGCGGCGAGCGTCGATCGCGATCGCGGCGGCGGTGATCATGACCGACATGAGTGACAGCCAGATGAGCAGCGCGCCGAGGCTTGCGCCGGTGTCGATCGTGATGCTGCCGCTGAGCTGTGCCCCCAGCGTTTCGCCGGCGAACTTCCACACCGGATGCGCCAGGACCGCCAGGGGAAGCATCTGCAGGACGATCCAGAGCACCGGCAGAAGCGCCGCCGCAACAGCGGGACCGACCACCGACTTCAGGAACGACAGCTCACCTGGACGGATCGCCACGAGGCTTGCGAGCAGCCCGAGCGACGTCGCCGCGCCGACGAGACCCGTCGCGAGCGATGCGTCGATGAGACCGAGCGGAATCGACGCCCCGATCAAGATGCAGATGAAGGCCGTGACGTTCCACACGAGAGGGGAGGTCCTGCAGAGGATGAGACGCAATTCAGCGGGATGCCCCGGGCTTGCCGCGAGGTCAACGGAAATCGGGCACGCCAAAGCGGGCAGTGTCATGCCCTGCTATTGCGAACGGCGCAGGGCGAGACGTGGCGTCGAGGTGCGGGACCAGAACAGCGGCGCGAAGGTGCCTGCCAGATATCCGACTTGCAGCGCTACGAGCGCAGCGATCATGAGCAGCGCGGTTTCCGACCACGACAGGCGCGCGACTCCGATGGCGGCCAGCAGCGCGAGTTCCACGAGCGCCACCGGTGCCAGCACCAGATAGTGCTGGCGCAGCCCGAGAACGGCGCCGCCGATCAAATTGCCAAGGAAAACAAATAACATAGCCAAACCCTGCGCCCCCAAGATATCGGGCCGGGCCTAAGCTGGGGTTAACCCGCACGTCGCAGAGCCGCCGGCGCGGTGCCGGCCAACCTCGATGGCCTGTGGCTTTGTTAGTCGATTAACATTCAGAACGGGCGGAGATCGCCGTAACTATAGGCCGCCCAATAATCGCGGCCGCCATACGGTCCATAGGCGCCGTAAAGCGGCGCGCAGGAGTAGCGATCGGGACAGCCGTGCCAGCAAACCCGTTTCCACTGACAGACGTCGCCACGACAATATTGCAGCCGCTGACAGTTGCCGCCGACCCGTTGCACGGCGCGCGGGGAAACGCTTAGTTCTGCGGCAGAAACGGCGGAGCCGCCGAGGGCGCCTAGCAGCGGCAAGGCGACCATTCCCAACGCGATTGCGGGTAGCTTCCTGCGGGCCATCGAACCCTCAATCGGTTAACTCAAACCATCTCATTCACAGATAACGGGGAGATTGGACGAAAGCAAAGCCGGAGTGACGGCGCGCGGGGCTTTGTCTCACGACGGTGCGCCGGTGTCGCCGAATTGCCTCACCTCGATAACATTATTTATCAATTGCATCGCAATATATCGCGGAAACTTGTGATTGTGATAGTCGGCGTGTTACGGCACGGCCGGAGTATTTGAATGTCGCGTGCGAATTTCATTCGGGTAATGTTATTGCTTGCGGCCGCCTGTTGGGTCAGCGGTTGCCATTACATGCCGACCAACGGTCCGACGAGCTCCGATGTCGTGGCCGGGCAGCGCGATCCTGAAAGCCTGCCCTATGCGATGGTCAAGATCACACCGCAGATCGAGAACGTGCTGGCGTCGTTCGCGCCGCAACTCGCCGGTGGCATCCAGGGCCCGCCGCCGAAGGACATCCGCTTCGGCATCGGCGACGTCGTCAGCGTCACGATCTTCGAGGCCGCCGCCGGCGGCCTGTTCATTCCGGTCGAGGCCGGCGTGCGTCCCGGCAACTACATCACGCTGCCGAACCAGAACGTCGATACCGACGGCAATATCTCGGTGCCCTATGCCGGCGCGATCCGCGCCAAGAACCGCACACCGACCGAAGTGCAGCGCTCGATCGTCGATGCGTTGAAGAATCGCGCGATCGAGCCGCAGGCCGTGGTCGCCCTGATCGAGCAGCGCACCTCGCTGATCTCCGTGCTCGGCGAGGTCAATTCGCCGAACCGCTTCCCCGCCAATGCCGCGGGTGAGCACGTGCTTGACGCGATCACGCGCGCCGGCGGCCCGAAAGGGCAGGGTTTTGACACATGGGTCATGCTCGAGCGCGACGGCAAACGTACTACGGTGCCGTTCGGCCAGCTGGTCTACGAGCCCCAGAGCAATATCTACGCCCATCCCGGCGACACCATTTATGTCTACCGCGAGCCGCAAACCTTCGTCGCCTTCGGCGCGTCGGGCGCGCAGGGCCAGTTCAATTTCGAGGCCTGGCGCATCTCGCTCGCCGAAGCCGTTGCCAAGGCGGGCGGCCTGAACGACTCCTCGGCCGATCCGGCCTCGGTGTTCGTCTATCGCGGCGAACTGCCGGAAGTGGCCGCCAAGCTTGGCGTCGACGTCAGCAAATATTCAGGGCCGATCATCCCGGTCGTCTACAACATCAATTTCCGCGATCCGGCCGGCTATTTCCTGGCCACGCGTTTCCAATTGCGCAACAAGGACGTGCTCTATGCGTCGAACGCGGCATCCGTCGAGGACGCCAAGGTGATGCAGCAGATCCGCCTCGTGACCGCAACGGCGAACGATCCGATCGTGGCCGCCTACAACGCAACCCTACTTCGTAATTCGATCAAGCTTGCGCCCTGATATTGGGGCGTGAGCCGGCACGGCCGGCTTCATGACACGTTTGCGATTAGCTTCCGGCTCAAGCGAGGCGACGGCATTGCCGTGGCCGGTGCGCTGGTCATCGTGGCTGTTCTGCGCCGTCGTCGCTTTGGCGCCGCTGCCGCTCGGCTCGGTCGGTACGGTTGCGCCCGCGATCTGGTCGATCCTGCTCGGGATTGCACTGCTCGGGGTGTTACCGATGCGCCTGCGCGGCAGTCAGCTCATGATCCTCGCCGTGACGGCGTTGTTGACGGCGCTTGCCATGCTGGTGCTGCACGAGCAGTCGGTCGTCCGGCCCTGGTCGGGTGCGGCGCCGAACGCGTTGTGGGCGCAGGCCGGCAGATTGCTGCCTGCCGAGCTGCCGCCGGCCGTGTCGATCGCGCGCGGTCAGCCGTTCTATTCGATCGGCGTCGGAATCGTTTGCCTGCTCAGCTTCGCCATCGGCGTCGTGCTCGGTGCCAACCGCAGACTGGCGCGGGGGCTGTTGCGGGCGGTGGCCGCGGCGGGGCTGGTCTATGCGATCTGCGGCATCATCACTTTCGTGATCGATCCCACCCGGATCTACCTGCTGCACGAGAAGCAGGCGCACCTGGCGTGGCTGACATCTCCCTTCGTCAATCGCAACACTGCCGGCATCTATTACGGTTGCTGTGCGCTGATCTGGCTGTTGTTCGGCTGCGAGCTGATCGAGCGGCATTGGCCGCCGCGCCGTGCCGGCCTGTCACGGCTGCTCGCGCGCCTCGATATGCCGGCGCGGCGCCGGCTCGCCGGCCATGCGTTCGGCTGGCTCGCTTGCCTGCTGGCGATGTTTCTGACCGGCTCGCGCGGCGGCGTCGGGGTCTCGCTGCTCGCCGCGGTCGCGGCTGTCGCGATCTTTTTTCGCAACCGGGTGCCGCGCCGCTACGGCATGATCGTGGCGCTCGGGGTCGGCAGCCTGGTCGCGCTGGCACTGCTGCAGCTTCTCGGCGGCGGTGTCGGCGCGCGCTTCAGCACGATGGGCCTGTCCGATGAGGGACGGTTCTCGACCTATCGCGCAACGTTGCGGATGATCTGGGATCACCCGTGGCTCGGCGATGGTTTCGGGACCTTCGAATGGGTTTATCCGGCCTATCGCACCGACGACATCTCGCTGCGCGGGACTTGGAACCGGGCACACAACGGCTGGCTCGAACTGGCGTCCGACGGCGGAATGTTAATGGCCGGCGCCGCCATGATCGCGCTGCTCGCGGCGTTCGTCGTGCTCGCGCATGGCGTGCGGACCCGTCGCCGCGACGTGATCGTGCCGCTCGCGGCGCTCTGCGCGTCGGTCGCCGGCGCACTCCATTCGATGATCGATTTCTCGCTCCAGATCACCGGCTATGCCGTTGTTATCGCGGCCTTGCTCGGGGCAGGCCTGTCGCAATCCTTCCGCTCCGGCCGGGGCGCCGGCGGTGGCGGCTCCGACCGTGACGCCAGTGTTACGGTCGGGCTGCCGGTTAACGCTGATTTCGCGCGCCACGGCCCGGCCGCGGCCGGCGCGGCTATTTAATTGGCGCGATAACTCTGACTATGCTAACGAACTGTTAGTATTCGTTAGGGAGATAGCTGTGTTCACATTTGAGCGATCCGGCGGCTTTTCCGCCCCGCGCCTGGCGACGTTGGTGGTGATGCTGGTGCTCGCGACACCCGGTGGCGCGGCGCTGGCGGAGACACCTGGCGGGCTGATCCAGCTGTCCCAGGCGGTCACCAATTTCAAGGCCAATCCCGAGCAGCTGCTGACCCAGTATCCGAATGCAGGCGTGGAGTTGACCTCGCGGGCGCGCGACTTCGCCCTCAACGATCCGACATGGCTCGATCCGCTGATTGCGCTGCTCGCCAAGGCAAGCAAGGACCAGAAGACGGCGATCGCCGCCGGCCTCGCCCAGGCCGCGCGCATCGTGGTGCGCAGCAACCAGCCCTACGCGACGCGCATCCAGCAGGCGATTGCCGACACCAAGGATCTCGACACCGTGATGGCGTTTGCCGCTGCGTCGGGTGACAGCGGCACCGCGGCGACCGGCGCCGGCGGCGCGGGCAGCGCCGGTGCATCCGGCGGCCAGACCAGCGCGCTGGGCGCCAGCGGCGCCGGCGGCGGAACGCTCGAGGCCATCGACGGCAACAGCGTGAACACCGGCATCTTCAGCTTCACCTCGTCGGTCAGCAGTTCGGGCAGCACGACGACCGGTACCGCCACGGGCACCGGCACCACACTCATTTCAACAGTTACCCCCTGAGCGGACGTCCGATCGCCAATGGAGAACTTTCTGCAGCAACGCGCTTCGGTGTCGGCGGCGGGACGCTTCCCAGGATCATTGGAGGGCGCGAGGGCAGGATCCATCCTGCCGGCGCGGCGATAGGACGAGATGCTTCAGCGCAACCAGATTTCGCCGTCTGTCGATCTGAGAAATCGTCCGGCTGAATTGCCGTCGCTGGCGGAAACCTTTGACGCCTTCGTCACCTATCTGCTCCGGCAATATTGGGTCATCCTCGGGACCGCCGCGCTCTGCCTGTTCGGCGGCATCTGCTATCTGGCGACGGCGGCGCCGAGCTATACGGCGCTTGCCACGATGATCATCGACACGCGCAAATTCCAGGCCTTCCAGCAGCAATCGCCGGTGAGCGAGGCCCCCGTCGATTCCGCCGCGGTCGAGAGCCAGGTCGAAATCCTGAAGTCGGAGAATGTGGCGCTCGCGGTGATCCGCGACCTCAAGCTCAACGAGGATCCGGAATTCGTCGGCTCCAGGGCCGGCGCGGTAGGAGCCGTGCTCGATTTCGTGTCCGGCCTGCTCGCCGGCGGGGCGCCGCCCACCGAATTCGACCGGACCCGGCGCGCGGTCCGCACGTTCCAGAAGCAGCTCGACGTCCGCCGCCGCGGCATGACCTATGTGATCGAGGTCAGCTTCCGCTCGCTCGATCCCGAGCGTGCGGCGCAGATCGCGAACGCCGTTGCCGACGCCTATATCGTCGATCAGCTCGATTCCAAATATCAGGCGACGCGCCGCGCCAGTGTCTGGCTGCAGGACCGCATCCAGGAGCTGCGCACGCAGGCATCCAACGCCGAGCGCGCGGTGCTCGACTACAAGAAGACCAACAACATCGTCACCTCCAGCGGCAAGCTGCTCAACGAGCAGCAGCTCGGCGAGCTCAACACCCAGCTGCTCCAGGTGAAGTCGCAGGTCACCGACGCCAAGGCCAAGCTCGACCGCATCGAGGCGGTGGTGAAGGGAGGCGTCCCCGATGCGACGGTGGCCGATACGCTGAACAACCAGGTCATCACCAAGCTGCGCTCGCAATATCTCGAGCTTGCCAACCGCGAGGCCGACTGGTCGTCGCGCTACGGCTACAATCATTTGGCCGCCGTCAACCTGCGCAACCAGATGCGCGAGATCCAGTCGTCGATCATCGATGAACTGAAGCGGCTCGCCGAAAGCTACAAGAGCGACTATGCGATCGCCCAGCAGCGCCAGAACGAGATCGAGCGCGCCGTGAACGACTCGGTGTCGCAGTCGCAGTCGACCAACCAGGCGCAGGTCACGCTGCGCGAGCTCGAGAGCTCGGCGCAGACCTATCGCTCGCTCTACGACAATTTCCTGCAGCGCTACATGGAAAACGTGCAGCAGCAGTCGTTCCCGGTCAGCGAGGCGCGGGTGATCACCCGTGCGTCGCGTCCGCTCAGCAAGAGCCATCCGCAAACCTTGGTCGTGCTCGCGCTCTCGGCGCTCGGCGGCCTGATCGCCGGGCTCGGGCTCGGCGTGTTGCGCGACCTCTATGACCGGGTGTTCCGCACCGCTGAAATGGTCGAGACGATCCTCGAGGCCGACTGCGTCGCCATCGTTCCCCGCGTCTCGCCGGGCCAGATCAAGGCGCCGGTCGCCGGTCGTCCCAGTCTGCCGATCGGTCCGCGCACGATCCGGCGCGGCGACGAGCCGGTGCTGTGGGCGGCGATCGATTCGCCATTCTCGCGGTTCTCGGAAGCGATCCGCTCGATCAAGGTCAATGCCGACCTCAACGTCACCAAGCCGTCAAAGATCCTCGGGCTGACCTCGGCATTGCCCAACGAGGGCAAGTCGACGCTGGCCTTCGTGTTTGCGCAACTGGTTGCCCAGAGCGGGGCCCGCGTGCTCCTGATCGATTGCGATCTGCGCAATCCATCGCTCAGCCGCAAGGTCGCCGCGACTGCCGAGCGCGGCATCCTCGACGTGCTGTCGAACAATGCGACCTTGCAGGACACGCTCTGGCGCGATCCCGAGACCGGCCTCGCCTTCCTGCCTGGCGCCACGCGATCGCGCATCGCCCATTCGCACGAAGTGCTGGCCTCCGACCAGATGAGGGATTTCATCGACGGGGCCCGCAGCCATTATGACTACGTGATCGTCGATTTCCCGCCGCTCACGCCGGTGGTCGATGTCCGCATCACCGCCCACTTCGTCGATTCCTTCGTCTTCATCGTGGAATGGGGCAAGACCCAGGTGCAGGTGGTCGAGCGTGCGCTGCGCAGTGCGCGAGCGGTCAACGAGAACCTGCTCGGCGTCGTGCTCAACAAGGCCGATATCGCCGCGATGAGCCGCTATAGCGGCTATGGCGGCAAGAACTACTATTACAACTCGCACTATGGGCGATATGGCTACACCGAGTGAGACGCACGGCGGGTTGCCCGGGCGCGCAGCCGCCTGGCTTGCGCGCGGCTTGCTGGCCGCGGTCGCGTGCTCGTCCGTCGCCTGGGGCACGACCACCTTGCCGGACTTTGTCGACCAGACCCGACTCGACGGCGCAAAGGACCTGATCCTTCGCAACGAACCGGTCAGCGACGCCGAGCTCGATGACCTCGGTCTGCTGCTGTCGCGCGCCGTGGCGGAGAAGGATTGCATGCCGCCCATCGATCGCAGCGCGGCGGTGATCCGGCTGCGGCTCGCCGAGAACGCGCTCGCATCCGGCGAGCAGGTCGACGCCCGGATGGGCGAGCTTGACGAAGCTGTCCGCAAATCGCTCGGCTGCGCGCCGGCCGATCCCTATCTCTGGCTCGTGCTGTTCTGGCTTCGCAATATACGGCAGGGCTTGAGCGACGCCAATTTCGACCTGCTGCGGATGTCGTACCGGCTCGGACCCAACGAGGGCTGGATCGTGGTCAAGCGCAGCGCGATGGCGCTCGCAATGTTCGACGCGCTGCCGCCTGACCTTTCGTCCGACGTGATTGCCGAGTTCGCGCGTCTCGTGAAGACCGAACTGTACACCGAGGCAATCGATCTCCTGAAGGGACCGGGCTGGGCGCACCGCGACAAGTTGCTCGCTGGCCTCGCAGCTGTCCCGCAACGTAACGTCGATATCCTGACCCGCACCATGGCTGACATCGGGTACGATGTCGACCGCCGCTCGCCGGCGGAGCGGCGCAATTGGGAGCACAAATCGAACGACCGCCTCGACGAGCCTGCCCGAATGCCGCCGGAGGCGAGCGCTAGGCCATGACGATGGAATTTTGCATCGGACAGCACAACGCGCATTATGAGGGCGTCTATTCGGCGCAGGAGCGCGACTGGCGCCGCGTCTGCGCGGTCGACAAGGCCGATCATATCGCCGGCTTGCTCGGCGCAGCCGCCGCGAAGGTCGGCAATGTGCTCGAGGTCGGCTGCGGCACCGGCGCCGTGCTGGCGCGGCTGTCGGCGATCGGCGTCGGCCGCGACTTCACCGGCATCGACGTGATCGATCCCGCGACCAATCTGGAGATCGACGGCGCCGCTTCGGCTCCGTTCCGCTGGTCCAGCTATGACGGCGTGACGATCCCGTTCGCCGACGGATCGTTCGACCTCGTCTATGCCAGCCACGTCCTGGAGCACGTGCCCGAACCGCGCGCATTCCTGCACGAGCTCGCCCGGGTCGCGCGGACCTTTGTCTATGTCGAGGTGCCGTGCGAGCTGCACGCGCGGACCAATCGCCGGGCGTTGCAATCGACGCTCGACATCGGCCATATCAATTTCTACACGCCCGACACGTTCCGCCTGGTGCTGGAGACGGCCGGGCTCCGCGTCACCGGCTTCGGCACCTATGATCACAGCCTGCCGGTTCATGCGTTCCATTCGTCGCGGGTGAAGGGGCTCGCCAAAAGCATTGTGCGGAAGTCGCTGTTGTCGGTCGGCCCGGCGTTCGCGACCAGGCTTGCGACCTATCATTGCGGGGCGCTCTGCCGGCGTGACGAGGCGCAGGCGCTGCCGCGGGACCGGTAAGCCATGGCGCCGCGCGTGGTCGTCTTCAACAACATGATCACACCCTACACCAACCGTCTCTACAACGAGCTGGCCAGCCGCGGGCTGGATCTCGCCGTGCTGTCCTGTACACAGCAGGAGGCCGATCGCTCCTGGGCCGGCTCGTTCACGACGCGCTACATCACGCGCACGGTGCCGGGTGTATCGATTCCGCTGTCGCGGTCGCGTCACACCCATGTCAATATCGGGGTCGGGCGCGCCTTGAATGCGCTCGCGCCCGACCTGCTGTTCGTGAACGGTCTTTATCCCTCGATGCTGGCGGGCGCGGCATGGGCGCGCGCCAACGGCAAGGCGCTCGCGCTGACGATCGACGGCTGGCGCGAGACGATGCCCAACACCGCCTATCACCGTCTGGCGCGACCCTGGCTGCTGCGCCAGTGCGACGCAGTGGTGTGTTGCAGCGACAAGGGCAGGGCGTATTTCCGCGGCGAAGGCGTTCGCGCCGACGATCTGTTCGTGGTGCCGTTGGTGCCGGCATGGGATCCGCCGGCGATTGTGCCGGCATTCGACGACCGTCCATTTCATCTGCTCTGGTGCGCCCGCCTCAATGACGACGCCAAGAACGCGATCTTCTTCGAGAACGTCGCGATCGCGCTTGGCCGGATCGTGCCCGGACTGAAGGTGCGCGTGGTCGGGTCGGGTGCAGCCGAGCGGCGCATGCTGGCGCGGCTCGGCGGTGCCGGCATTGATGTCAGCCACGACCGCTATCTGCCGTGGCAGGCGATATCGGACGCTTTTCTGCAGTCGCGGCTGTTGCTGCTGCCTTCACTGCTAGAACCGTGGGGCCTGGTGTGCAACGAGGCCCTGCAGTGCGGGGTTCCCTGCCTGGTATCGCCCCATGTCGGGGCAGGCGGCGAGTTGGTTTGCGACCGAGATAACGGCTATGTTTGCGCGCTCGATGAACAGGTTTGGGTCGACGCGGCGCGCAGCTTGCTCGAACATCCCGCGCGCTGGGAGGCGATGTCGCGGCAGGCGCGGCAGAGCGTGCGACGCGATGCGCTTGCCGACGCCGCGGCGCGTTTTGCGGCCGCGGTCGATCATCTCTTGAGGGCTCCGGCCCGGCAGGAGACCGTGCAATGATTGGCAGATGGTGGCTGCGAACCGATGTCTTTCTGCACGCCTATCTGGTGATGGTGCTCGGCTGCATCTATTTCCTGTTCAATTTCATCGAGGGCATCTCGTTCGCGGAAAGGGCCGGGGAATCCACGCTGTTCCGCGGCGCCTGGCTGCTGCTCTACATCCTCCTGGTGCTGCACATTGCAATCGATCGGAAGCGCTTCGGCCTGCTGATGCTGCAGTCGCATCTCTATCTGACGTTCATCGCCTTCGCCCTGGTATCACTGGCGCTGAGCGCCGACCCCGCCGGCTCGTCGATCAAGTTCGCGATGTATCTGTTGACCACGATGTTCTCGGCGTGGGTCGTGATCAGCTGCCCGGTCGATCGTCTCGTCGATGCGCTGTTCCGGATCGGGATCGTGGTGCTGATCGTTCACGTCCTGCTGTTTCCGGTGATCGGCTCGCAATGGGATTACGACCCGCTGCATCGGCCGACGGTGCTCGGAACCCAGGCCTATGCCGGCGTGTTCGGTCACAAGAACCTCGCGGGCGCATTCTTCGGTCTCATGGTGCTGATCTGCTTCGTGCGCATGCTGGCAGGACCGCGCCGCCAGTTCGGCTGGACGCTGCTGCTGATGGGATGTCATCTTTTTGCGCTCGCCGCGGCCGGCGCCGCAGGTCCGCTGATCAGCATGTTGACGGCGCTTGCCGTGACCTTCGGGCTCGTGCTCGTGGTGCTCGGGCACAGGGGGGCTGCCTCGATCTATTGGCTTGGCCTCGCTCTTGTTGCGCTTGTCGTGTTCGCCCTGCCGAGCGACGAGTTGTACGGGCTGGTGGGCCGCAGCGGAAACCTGACCGGCCGCTCGTTCCTCTGGTCGGTCTGGCCGCACTTCTTCTGGCAGCACCCCTGGCTCGGCTACGGGTTTTCGGGATTCTTCAACGAACTGCCGAATTCGCCGGTGAACGAGCTGACGAGCATGGCGCCGTGGAATACCGAGTTCGGCTCGTTCGAGAATTCCTATCTTGACGCCTTTCTCCAGTTCGGCCTGCTCGGCGGTGCGCTCTATATGCTGCTGCTGGCGCGCGCATTGTGGAACAGCATCGTCTTCGCGTTCGAGCGGAGAGGGATGTACTGCATGGCACCATTCGCGATGCTGCTGTTCGTCGTGATCGCGTCGGCCAATGACTCCAGCCAGCTGCTGCACAATTATTTCGGCTGCGTGCTGGTGTTCTGGTGCTATTTCGGCCCGGAGGCCAGGCTGCAGATGGCGCCGCGGCGGACATTCAACAAATTGCGGGTGAGTGAGGCGTGAGTGCGTTGACCGACAGGCTGGACCGGGTGGCGGCTCAGACCCGGGTCGCCGGTGCCATGAGCGGATTGCTTCGCCGGCTGCGGCATGCCGGGGGCAATGTCGCGCTTGGCCTGATCGATCAGGCGCTGCTGAGCGGGTCTGCCTTCGTGCTGACGATCGTGCTCGCCAACGTGCTCGACATCAATTCATTCGGCAGGTTCAGCGTCGCCTGGGCATTCTCGATCCTGATCGAGGCGGTGTTTCTGCGCGGCCTGTTCGACGACGGGCTGCCGGCGACCGCGCATCGCATCCCGAAGTCGCTATGGCCGCAGCTGCGGCTCGGCCTCTATCTGTCGTCGCTGCTCGTCTCGGGTGCGCTCGGCCTGCTGCTGGTGGGTGCGGGGCTTGTGATCGCAGCCGTCGGCGGGGACGCCGGCGGGCTCGTGATCGCAACCGGGCTTGCGATCCCGGCGGTTCGCCTGCAGAGCATGTTCCGCCGGATCTGCTATCTCGACGGCAGATTGCCGCGCGCACTGGCGTCCTCGCTGACCTACTGCGTGGCGCTGGTCGTCTCGGCCGGGCTGATGATCGCGCTCAAGCTCGCCGGCGCCGCCGCGGCGATGGCGTGTATCGCGATCTCGGCCGCGCTCGCCGGCAGCCTGCTGCTGGCCCACACCCGCGAGCTGGCCTGGCCGCAAGCCAGAATCTTCCGCGGCTCGCTGCGGCGGCTGTTTCGGAACGGGCGCTGGTTCGTCGCGACCTCGCTCACCTACTGGATCGGCAGCATCGGGCTGATCCCGGTCTGCGGCTTCCTGATCGGGCTGGACGCGAGCGCGTCGCTGCGAATCCTGCTGTTGGTGTTCGCACCGCTCAGCCAATTTTGCGCGACGATGTTCTCGGTTCGCCTGCCGGAAATCGCGGCCGAACTGCGCGCCGGCCGGCGCAGCGCGGTCGCCGCTGCCGCGCGCGAAAATGCCGTGTTGCTCGGATCGATCGCCGCGGCCTATGGGGCGGCGGTCGTGCTGCTCGGCCAGCGCATTCTGGCGCTTGTCATCCACGGACAGAGCTATGAGATCGGTACCGGCAGCCTCGCCTTGATGGGCGCTGCGATGGCGCTCGACGCGGTGTGGCTCGGCCTCGCTCTGCCGCTGTTTGCGACCGGCAAGCCGCAGCGGTTCATGCTGAGCCGGATTGCCGGCCTCGTCGCGCTGTGCTGCGTCCTGCCGTTCGCAGCCGAGGCCTGGCAGGTGATGGGCGCGGTTGCGGCGATGGTGGCCTCCAGCGCGGCGTCGGTGATCACGGTTGTGCTGACCAATTCGGCGCGGGAGCGGACATGACCGACGACGCGCGCGGCGGCTCGCTCGAAAAGCTGCATATCGGCGCCTTCAATTGCGGCATCGACGGCTGGATCAATACCGACATCACGATGCACCTGTGGATCGCGCGGGTGCCGTTCGCGGCGAAAGCGCTACATCTCGCCGGCATGCTGAGCGATGCCCGCTATGCCGAGCATCGCCAAGGCAAGTTTGCCGGACTGCGCCACATGAACCTGACCAAGCCGCTGCCGTTCGCGGATCGCAGCCTCTCGGCGGTGTTCAGCGCGCACGTCTTCGAGCACCTGTTTCCCGACGAGGTCGAGCGGCTGGCGCGCGAGATCGCGCGGGTGCTGGCGCCTGGCGGGGTATGTCGCATCGTCGTCCCCGACATGGAGCGGATCGTCGCGCTCTACGATCCGGCGGCGCCGCTGGCTTTCCTCAAGGGCGTTTTCGAGATCGATCGCCGCAAGGAGGCCGCCTTCGCGCATCACTGGGGCTTTACCCGCGCCTCGCTCGCCGCGCTATTCCGCAACGCCGGCTGTTCGGAAACCTACACCCGTGCCTATCGCGAGGGGGTCTGTCCCGACATCGACCGGCTCGACAACCGGCCGGACGAGTCGATCTTCTTCGAGGCCATCAAGTGAGCGCGACAGGAAAATCGATGCATCGTAGCGTGAGGGATCGCGCATGCCGTGCTAGACCGGACCGACCGGTAGCAGGAGACTGACCTTGCTGGGTGCGATTCAAGCCCGATTTTCCAATGCAGCGCGCCAGCGGCGCGGCGAATTCCTCGTTCGCACCGTGAACCTGCCGCTTGATGCGAAAATCCTCGATCTTGGCGGCGGCACCGGCCGCCACATTCGCGCGATCCTGCCGCGCCATACCGACATCACGGTCTGCGACATATCTGCCGATGATTTGAAGGCCGCGCGCGAGCACTTTGGATTCAAGACGGTCCTGCTCCGGGAGACCGAGCGCCTGCCGTTCGACGATCAGGCGTTCGACTTCTGCTTCTGCTCGTCGGTGATCGAACATGTCACCGGGCCGAAGCAGGATGTCGTGACGATCGAGGACGAAGCGGCGTTTCAGAGCATCGCGCGCGCGCATCAGAACCGTTTTGCGGGCGAGATCTCGCGGGTCGCAAAGTCCTTCTACGTGCAGACGCCGTACCGGTACTTTCCGATCGAAAGCCATACCTGGCTGCCGGGCATCATCGTCTTGCTGCCGAGGCGGCTGCAGATCGCGCTGATCGAGCGATTCAATCGCTTCTGGTTCAAGCGCACCGCGCCCGACTGGCATCTGTTCGACTGGCGCGAGATGACCGAAACGTTTCCGGACGCGAAGATCTATCGCGAACGCTATCTCGGCATGACCAAATCGCTGATGGCGATCAAGGCCTGAGGCAGCTATCCGCCTGCGACGTCAATCGTCGCGCCGGGCCAGGATGTTGATCAGCGTGCCCACTGCGGGCTGGCGATCGAGCGCCGGCGGCAGCGGGGAGCCGGCAAAGCTGCTCCCCAGCATCGTGAGGCCATGTTGCCGAAGCAGACCCTGCATGGCCGCCGGCGAGGTGTCGAATTTGGAGAACGCGAGATAGCGAAACAGCGGCCGCGCCGATACGCGTGAAGAGGCCGCATGCGCGAGCTTGTAGCTCCGGCGCAGCAGCGATCCGCGGTTTGGGATCGAGAGCAGCAACAGCCCGCCGGGCATGAGCACGCGATGCATCTCGGCGAGGCACTGCGCCACGTCGGGAACATATTCCAGCACGCTCGCGCACAGCGCGCCGTCGAAGGATCTATCGGGAAACGGCAGGCTTGCGATGGTCGGAATCTGCTGGAATGTGAGCCGTGCGGCGAGCGTGCCGTCGGCGCCGCGGCCGCGAGCCGCCGCAATCATCTCCGATGAGGCGTCGACGCCGGTGACGTCGCAGCCGCGCCCGGCGAGCAGGCGGGACAGCGTTCCAGTGCCGCAACCGGCGTCGAGCCAGCGCTGCCCATTGAGGTCTGCGTTCCCGAGCAGGCCGAACATCGCGGCCGTCCGCGCCCTGAAGGTGCGGCTCTGATGCAGCGTCTCCCACCCCGACGAAATCTCGTCGTGAAAGCGGATTTCGGGTCGCTCGCGGATCCGGCCCGTGGTGGCCATGATATTCCCTACCAGTGGAAGCCGCTCACTTTGGCGCGCACCTGCTCGGGCAATCCGATCTCCGACAGTTCGAGCACGACCTGGTCGGGACGGGTCGCCGTCAGCGCCGCAACGAAGCGCGGATCCGCCGTCGTCAGCACAATAATGTCGGCCCACTCGATGGTTGCCGTCACGTCGTCGTTCAACAGGCCGACCAGCTCCGGATTGCGCATCAGGAAATCCCGGTTGGCGCCGATCAGTTGCGAGAGCTGCACATTGGGGTCGTAGATCCGGATGTCGCGCCGTTCGCCGCGCAGGCTCTTCACCAGCCTCACGAAGGGGCTGTCGCGGACGTCGTCGGTGCCGGCCTTGAAGCTGACGCCGAGGAACGCGATGCGGCGGCCCTCATGCGACAGGATCCAGTCGGCGCCGCGCGACATGATCATGTCATTGCTCGGCAGGATGCTCTCGAGCACCGGCGTCGACAGTCCGCGGCTGTGTGCCAAGTGTTTCAGCGCCTTGACGTCCTTGGGCAGGCAGGAGCCGCCGAACGCAAAGCCCGGCCGCAAATAGGCCGGCGAGATGTTGAGCCTTGTGTCCTGCATGAAGATGTTCATGACGTCGCGCCCGTCGATGCCGAGCGTCTTCGCGATCGTGCCGATCTCGTTGGCAAAGCTGACCTTGAGCGCATGCCAGCTGTTGTCGACATATTTCACCAGTTCCGCGGTCTCGACCGGCGGCGTGATCTTGGCGCCCGGCAGGTCCTTGTAGAGCGCCATGACGCGGTCGGCGGTTTCCTGATTGAAAGCGCCGACCACGGTCTTGGACGGCGCGTTGAAATCCGCAATCGCGCTGCCCTCGCGCAGGAACTCGGGATTGAACGCAAGGTCGAAATCGCGTCCGATCCTGTTGCCGGAGGCTTCCTCGATCAGCGGCCCGACGGTGCCGCGGGTGGTGCCAGGCAGCACGGTGGAGCGGATCGTCACGGTGTGCGGCGCGTTCTTGGCGCGCAGTCCGCGGCCGATCTCGATCGCGACCTGTCGGATCGCGGTCAGGTCGAGGTTGCCGTTGCCGGACGAGGGTGTGCCGACGCAGACCATCGATATGTCGCTGTTGACGATCGCTTCGGTGGCGTCGGTAGTCGCGGTCAGCTGACCGGTTGCCACCGCGCGCGCCACCTTGTCCGAGATGCCCGGCTCGACGACCGGCGACCTGCCTCCGCGGATCAGGTCGACCTTCGCAACGCTCTTGTCGACGCCGATGATCTGGTGGCCGAGCTCGGTGAAGCAGGCGGCGCACACCGTTCCGACATAGCCGAGGCCGAAAATGCTGACGTTCATGCTTCGACCTTTAACAATCCAGGACGTGCGGCGTGGCCGCAGCCGCGTCGCGTTTGACGTGAGTGAGGTGGCTGCGCGTTCAAGACGATGCCCGTCCGGAGGCTGCGTTCGCGCTGGAAGGTTGCGAGGTCGGCCGCTCGGCGGGTGCATGCGCGCGCGGTGCGCGGTTCTGCGCGGGGACCTTCCCGGCGAACAACGCCTCATAGGCCGCGAGCAGCTTCGGCTCCTCATGTGTCCACGAGAGCGCGCGCTCGACGCGGTTGCGGCCAAATGCCCCCATCGTCTGCCGCAATGCCGGATCTTCGATCAACGTAATGATCTTGCTGGCGAAATTCCTCGGATCGTTCTTCGCGGCATAGAGCGAGGCGTCGAGCGCCGAGCGGCGGCCTTCGCGAACGTCGAACTGAACGATCGGCCGTCCGAGCGCCATGTATTCCATGATCTTGTTCATGGTGGAGATGTCGTTCATCGGCGTGACGCGGTCCGGATTGACGCAGACGTCAGCGGTCGAGAGCATCGTGAACAGCGCGTCATCCGCGATGGCGCCGGTGAAGTTCACGTAGTCGGAGAGCTGCATCTCCTCGCAGAGCTTGACCACGGCATTCCACTCTGGCCCGGTGCCAGCGATGTTGAACTGGATGTCGGTGCGGCCGAGATCGTGCACGATGTGGCCGATCGACTGCAGCAGAAGATCGATGCCTTCCGATTGGCCGATCACGCCGACATAGCCGACGCTGTAGCGCCGGCCACGACGCCAGGCCGGATCGGCCGGCGGCGAGCGCACCCGGTCGAGATTGGGGCCGGACCGCACCACGAAAACCCGGCTGGCCGGCATGCCGCCGCGCGTGATCGCGATCTCGCGATAGGATTCGTTGGTCGCGATCGAGATGCTCGCCGTCTTGAAGGTGAGATATTCGACCAGCCGCAGCAGCTGCCAGAAGAAGTCCCTGCGGCCGAATTTCGCCTCGTAGAGCTCGGGATTGACGTCGTGATGATCGAACACGAAGCGCTTGCCGCCGAGTTTGAACAACAGGCCGATCAGGAAGATCAGGTCGGGCGGATTGCAGCCCTGGATCACGTCGAAGCCGTGCTTCCACGCCACCTTGATCGCGAGCAGCGTTTCCCAGAACAGCGCGACCGGATATTCGATCAGGTAGGCGGCGATCCCGCGCGCTTCCACGGGCATCGGATGGCGATAAATGTGAATGCCTTCGAGGCATTCGTAGGATTCGTCATGGCCGCGGCCCTTCGGGCAGATCACAGAAACTTCATAGCCCGCCTTGCGCAGCGACGTTGCTTCGCACCACACCCTGCGATCGAAAGGAACCGGAAGGTTCTCGACGATGAACAGGATCCGTCGCGGTGATGGTTCAGCTCTCGACATCTGAGATGATCTATACCATTGACCTAACAACATCACAATCCGACTAACATCGGCATTAACATGCGCGGCTTCCACTATGCAATCCCGGCACCGATGTGACGGCGACGAGACAGGGACATGGCAGGCAGAGTGAGGGTTTGGGGCCAACGGGCATTGATTGCGCTGGTTTTGAGCGCGGTGCTGCCGCTGGCCTACAAATGGCCGCTGCAGTGGAATGGTTCGACGTCAAGCGATGCGCTGAGTGCGAGCCGCGTGAATGCGGTGATCCCGCCGGCGCTGTTCGGCATGACGATCAACGCAATCGGGCAGTCGCAGCCAAAGTCGCAGCCCTGGCCGGAGCTCAAATTCGACGGCGTTCGGCTATGGGGCGCGATCTACTGGGCACAGATCAACCCGGCGCCCGGCATCTACAATTGGGCGCGCTTCGATGCCATCCTGGCGGCGGCCGAGCGAGAACACGTCGAGATCGTTCTCAATCTCGCCTATACGCCGCGCTGGGCCGCGTCGGTGAAGGATGCGCCGCCGGCGTTCACGCCCGGTGCAAGCTCACCGCCGGCCGATCTCGCGTCATGGGACGACTGGGTGCGCGCGGCCGTGGCGCGCGCCGCCGGCCGCATCAAATACTGGGAAATCTGGAACGAGCCCGAGGATCCCAAATATTACTCGGGCGATATCGCGACCATGGTCCAGCTGCAGAAGCGGGCCTACGAGATCATTAAAGCCAGCGATCCCACCTTGACCGTGCTGACACCGCCGTCCAACGGCACGCCGGACGGATATCGCTGGCAACAGGCCTTCATGGCGCAAGGCGGCGGACAATATGCCGATGTGTTCGCCTTTCACGGCTATACGAGCGAACCCGAGGCGGTGATTGGAATCATTGCGCGCTTCAGGAAAATCCTCGCCGCGCACGACCTGTCCGCGAGGCCGATCTGGGACACCGAGGCCGGCTGGTCGTCCTATGAGGACAATCCGGACGGGTGTCTGGCGCGCGCCTACATCCTGAAATGGATCAGCGGCGTCGACCGGTTCTATTGGTACGAGTTTGCCGGAGGCGGCAGCGACTTTGGAAAATTATGGGACCCGGCACGCGGGCTGCTTCCGAGCGGAATTGCCTACCGCACGATCCAGTCCTGGTTGGTCGGTGCAAGCGTCGTGGCGGCAGGCAGGACGTCGCCGTCGACCTGGCGCGTCGAGCTTCGCATGCCGGATGGCCGCAACGGCTTGATCCTCTGGACCACCAAAGGCCGGTCCGTTTATCGGGTCGACCCGCGCTTCAGCCTTTACCAGGGCCTCGACGGCGGCGAAGGGCCTGTCGCCAACGGCGAGGTCGAGATCTCGCCAAAACCGGTCCTGTTGCTGGAATGATAACAATGTTAAGTCTCCGGCAATGAGACAATTATGACGATGATCCTGGCTTCATTGCGGGCGGCAGGCGCGATACAAGGAGCGCTGTTAACTTGAGGCGATTGACCGACCGTGAAGCAGATCGCGCAGAACTATAAGAGCGGCGAGCTCAAGCTGATCGATGTGCCGGCGCCGCGCTGCCGCCCCGGCGGGGTTTTGGTGCGCACGGCGTTCTCGGCGGTGTCGACCGGCACCGAGATGATGAAGTTCACCGAAGGTCGCCTGTCGCTGCTCGGCAAGGCGCGCGCGCGACCTGACCAGGTTGCCAAGGTGGTGCGTTCGGTCCGTCAGCAGGGGTTGGCTGCGACCTATCAGAAGGTGATGAACCGCCTCGATTCCTACACGCCGCTCGGCTACTCGCTGTCGGGCACCGTCGTGGAGGTGGGCGAGGGCGTCGGCGGCTTCTCGGTCGGACAGCGTGTCTGCTGCGGCGGCAATCAATATGCAACCCACGCCGAATATAATTGGGTGCCGGTGAACCTCTGCGTGCCGCTGCCGGACAGCGCTGCGCTGGACCAGGCCGCATTCACCACGATCGCCTCGATCGCGCTGCAGGCGATGCGCCAGTCGGAGATCCGTTTCGGCGAGACCGCCTGCGTGATCGGCCTTGGCCTGATCGGGCAGATCATGGTGCGGTTGCTGCGCAGCGCCGGTGTCGTGGTCGTCGGGCTCGACAGGCTGGAGGCGCGATGCCGGCAGGCGGAGGCTGCTGGCGCCGCGGTCTGTGCCGTCGCATCGGATGATGCCGCGGCCGAATTCCGCGCACGGATCGACCAGCTGACCGCAGGCAACGGCGTCGATTGCGTGTTCATCACCGCAGGCAGCGACGATCCCGATCTCGCGTCGCGTTCGGCGGCGCTGCTGCGCGACCGCGGCCGCATTGTCGATATCGGCAAATGCACGTTGAACCTGCCGTGGAACGAATTCTACGACAAGGAGCTCGACGTGCGCTTCTCGCGCTCCTACGGCCCCGGCCGCTACGATCCGCTCTATGAGGAGGGCGGCATCGATTATCCGATCGGTCATGTGCGCTGGACCGAGAAGCGCAATATGGAGGCGATCGTCGCGCTGCTCGCCGACGGGCGGCTCGATTTTTCCTCGCTGATTTCCGAAACGGTGCCGCTGGAGCAGGCGACGTCGGCGTTCGAGCGCATGAGCCGTGGCGAGGTCGGTCTCGGCATGGTGTTCGCCTATCCGGACGCCGCTCCCCGCGCGATGCAGATGACCTATCGTCCGGCGGTTGCCCTGCGCAGCGGCCGGGTGCGGCTCGGCGTCATCGGCGCCGGCAATTATGCCTCCAGCATGCTGTTGCCGCAGCTTGCGAGCAACCAGCGCGTCGATCTCGTCGAGGTCGCCACCAATACCGGCCTGAGCGGCGCCACGGCAGTCCGCAAGTTCGGCTTCGCGCGTGCCTCGACGGATGCGGCCTCGGTGCTCGGCGCCGACGACATCGATGCCGTGCTGATCGCAACGCGCCATGCCTCCCATGCCGACCTCGCGACGCAGGCGCTGCGCGCCGGCAAGGCGGTGTTTGTCGAGAAGCCCTTGGCGATCGATACAAGCTCGCTCGATCGATTGGAGCAGGTGATCCGGGAAACCGGCAACAGCCGGCTGATGGTCGGCTTCAACCGCCGCTTTTCGCCGCTGCTGCAGGGCATGCGCGCGGCATTCGCGCCGGCAGGACCGCAGACCCTGCAATATCGCGTCATCGCCGGGCCGCTGGAGAAATCGTCCTGGTATCTGCAGGCCGAGAGCGAAGGCAGCCGCTTCGTCGGCGAGGGCGGCCATTTCATCGACGTGTTGTGCTGGTGGCTCGGCGCCGAGCCGGTGCGTGTCTCCGCGAGCACGGCGGGCAAGGACGTCGACAATCTCGTCGCCACCTTCGATTTTGCCGACGGTTCGGTCGCGAGTCTCAGCTATCTCACCGGCGGCGATCCGCGGGTGCCGAAGGAAGCGCTCGAGATATCGGCAAGCACGGGTTTTGCCGCCTTCGACAATTTCTCGGGCTTCGAGGTCTGGCACGCCGGACAGCGCACGGCGAAGACAGCGCGGCTCGACAAGGGCCAGCGGCCGATGCTGGATGCCTTCATCGCAGCGGTCGCATCGGGAGCCGCGATGCCGATCGCGCTCGACTCGCTGCTGGCGACCACGCGCGCAACGCTTGCCGTGCAGGAAAGCGCGGCCGCCGGGATGCCGATCGATCTGACGGCCGGCGCGGCAGAGCAGGGCGTCGCGCACGCCTCGACGGCGTGAGATGAATCCGGCCTGGTATCTGCGCAGGCTGCAGCGCATGGAGCCGTCCGAGCTTGCGGGGCGGGTGAACGACCAGGTGCTGCATTTGCTCTGGCGGATCACTCCGCCGGATATCGCGCGGCGTGCCGGCGCCAGGCTCGCTGCCGGCCCGCGGCAGCCGCGCCTGAAGCCGCTGCCTTCGCGGGCCAGCGCTCCGCAACAGGCCGCCGAACGGCTGATCCAGAGCGCCGACCGGATTCTCGTAGGGCACTGGCGGATTTTCGCCAGGGATCATGGGGCCCTCGGCGAATGGCCCGACTGGTTCGTCGATATCAGAAGCGGCAAGCGGGCGCCGGCCGGCGTGCACGCATTCGCGGTTCCCTATCGTGACGAAACCGCGGTCGGAAACATCAAATACATCTGGGAGCCGTCGCGTCATCACCATCTCACGGTGCTCGCGGCCGCGTATTACCTGAGTTCCGACGAGCGCTACGCCGTGCGCGCGGCCGAGCATCTGGTGAGCTGGTGGCGCGAAAATCCGTTCCCGCGCGGCCCGCACTGGATCAGCGGCATCGAGCTTGGCGTGCGGTTGATCTCATGGGCCTGGGTGCGCCAGCTGCTGCAGAACTGGCCCGGCGCTGCCGCGCTGTTCGAGGACAACGAACTGTTCCTGACGCAGATTTATGCGCATCAATACTGGCTGTCGCAGTTCCCAAGCCGTGGCTCCTCGGCCAACAACCACCTCATCGCGGAGGCTGCCGGGCAGTTCGTGGCGGCTTGCGTGTTTCCGTTCTTCCAGGACAGTGCGCGATGGCGCGAGCAATCGGCCGCCACACTGGCGCACGAAGCCGTTGCGCAGACGCTTGCCTGCGGCAGCAACAGCGAGCTCGCGACCGATTATCATGGCTTTGTTCTCGAACTGCTGCTGGCGGCGGCAGTGCAGGGCGAGTCCTCCGGACATCCGCTTGGCGATGCGGTGTGGACCACGATGTGCCGCATGAGCGACGTCATTGCTGCGATGCTGGACGATCGCGGTCATCCGCCGCGGCAGGGCGATGGCGACGACGGCATCGGCCTGTTGCTCGACGATCACGCCGGCAATCGCTGGCTCGGCTTGCTCGCCAGCGGCGCGCGCCTGTTCGGCGCTCTGCCATGGTGGCCCACATCGCCGGAGCCCGATCTGCGCAGCTTTGTGCTCACCGACGGCATCGAGGCCCGAGCGATCGCCGGGCGGCCCAAGCGCCGCCCGCATCTGCTCGAGGGGGCGGGACAGACCTTTCTGATCGATTCCGACCGCGCGGTGTGGTGCCGCTGTGACCATGGCCCGCATGGCTTCGGCCGCATTGCCGCCCACGCCCATGCGGACGCGTTGTCGCTCGAATGCAGGATCGGCGGTGTGGAGATCCTCGCCGACCCCGGCACCTATTGCTACCATGGCGATCCGCGATGGCGGGCCTACTTCCGCTCCACGCTGGCGCACAACACGCTGTGCCTGTTCGCGCGCGACCAGTCAGTGTCGGGCGGGCCGTTTCTCTGGACATGGCATGCGCAGAGCCGGCTTGTCGCCGCCAGCGGTCTGGACGATCGCGATGCGGATGCGAGCTGGGTCGCGGAGCATTCGGGATATCGCGACGAAGCAGGTGTCGTGCATCGCCGCTCGGCGCAATTGCAGCGTCAGGCGGCGCGGCTCGTCGTCACCGATACCGTGCTTGCTGATGAAGCGCTTGCGGTGCCGGCGAGCCTCAGCTGGCATCTCGGTCCCGAGGTCGAATGCAGGCTCGAAGGGCACAGGGCGCAGCTCGCATGGCCCGGCGGGCGCGGCGAGCTCGATCTGCCGGCGGCCCTCAGCTGGGTGCCGTATCGGGGTGACGAGACCATGCCGGCCGGCTGGTATTCGCCGTCCTTCGATCTCAAGGTGCCGGCGACGACCTTGATCGGCTGCGGTACGCTCGCGGGCGGGCAAAACCTGGTGACCGAGCTGCGCTGGTTTTCAGACCCGGCCGGATCATGAAGATCCTGGTCGCTCACAACAGGTATCAGGGACGCGGCGGCGAGGATGTCGTGTTTGAAGCGGAAGTCGACCTGCTGCGCGCCGCAGGACACAGCGTTGAAACGCTCACGGTCAGCAACGCGGCGATCAATTCGCTCCCCGCGCGCATCACGACCACGCTGTCGATCGCCGATAATGCGGAGGGAAAGCGGGTCGTGGCGGAAGCGATCGACCGCTTACGCCCCGACGTTGTGCACGTCCACAATTTCTTCCCGCTGCTGTCGCCCGCCGTGTTCGATCTCTGCCGGCAAAAGTGCGTGCCCGCGGTGGCGACCCTGCACAATTATCGCAGCATCTGCACCGGCGGCATGCTGCTGCGCGACGGCCGCATCTGCCACAAGTGCCTCGATCGCGGACACCTCTGGGGCGTCGTGCACCGCTGCTACCGCGGATCGCTTCCGGGCTCGATCGCCTCGGCCTACATGATCGCGCAGCACCAGCGCCGTGGCACCTGGACGCGTCCCGGCCTGCGCCTGATCGCGCTGACGCAGTTCGCCAAAACCCTGTTCACGCAGGCCGGCTTCGACGCCGATCGGATCGACGTGAAACCGAATTTCATGGTCGATCCGGGGGCGCCCGATGCAGCCACGCCGCGCAGCGGGCTACTCTATGTTGGACGGCTGAGCCGCGAGAAGGGCGTCGGCGTGCTGCTCGAGGCCGTTGCGGGGACCGGCGTGCCCTTGCGCGTCGTGGGCGAGGGGCCGGAGCGTGCTGCGTTGGAGGCTCGGGCTTCCGATCATGTCACCTTCCTGGGCGGGCTCTCGCGCGATGAGGTGCTGCGGGAAATGGCGAATGCCCGGGCATTGGTGGTGCCGTCGCTATGGTACGAAGGATTTCCGATTGTCGTGGTCGAGGCCTTCGCGTGCGGCACGCCGGTCATCGCCTCCGAGATCGGCGGACTTGCCGAGGTGGTGAGCGCCGGCAAGACCGGCGCGCTGGTGCCGCCGGGCGACGCGGCCACGCTCCGAAATCGGATCAGTGAGGTTCTCGGCGCCGCCGAACTGACCGCCGCATGGGGACGGGCCGCACGAGCCGCCTATCTCGAGCGCTACGCGCCGGACGAGAACCGCCGGCTGCTCGAGGCCATCTACGCGCGGGCCGCCGGGGGATGATCGCCGCAGGTCGGCGCTCTGCCCGCGATCGGGCATCGCCGGTTCCATGCCGGCGTTGCTAACATATTGCGGCAAATCTGGTGTTAATTTGTTACAGCAGGGTGTCTGAGCGGCATCGCGCCAGGTTTTTGATCTTGCGGTCGAACGGCGCTGATTCTGCGGGTGATTCCGTGGATCTCGCTTGATCGAGCCCGCAAACTGCTGCCAAGGGGCGCTATAACACTGGCCGGTGGGGCGCCGGCTGCGAAGTTTGACGCTTTTTTGCAAAACGTCTCATGCGATGCAGAAATATTTTTTTCAGATCAGAAAATCGCGTCGAAGCGCTCACGGCATCAGCGAAATTCTGCGCTCCCGCGGTATCCGGGGGCCCCGTGAAACCCCGTATAATCGCTACCCTTTTTTGCGTCGCGGCTAACATTGGCGATGGGCGTGCGTTGAATGTTATGGTGCATTCGAAGTAGTGCTAAGTCCCGCATAAATCTCAGGGAACCAGGTGTTAACAGCGCATTGCTGATTGACACTCCGGCCTAACGGTCTTAACAATGGACTTAACAAGTTCGTAACCTGGGTCCACATTTGAGTTGCGTCGCAACAAACCAGTTGTGAATCAACAGCTTATGTGTGGGCGAGCGGCTTGAATCCTCGTATCCCAAGCAGGGGCTACATCGATGGCGACTTACAATCTAGACCAGACGGACCTCAAACACGCGATCAACGGAACGATCGATCACTCGACCCAGCAACAGATTCTTGACTATCTGATCAACGCGGGGATCGGATATACCAGCCCGGATAACGGCGCGACGATTCCGGTGCAGGAAGGGGCTGGGATCACCAACCCGGATCCGAACGCCAATGTTCTGATCGAAACCAACCCGATTAACACCGTTAACACTGACGCCAACCTGAAGGCGATCATCGAGGACACCAACAAGGACGTCACGCTGACGGTGAACGGCAGCACCCCGGTGCTGGTCGCGACCGGCCACGGCAACGATCAGGTGTTCATCAACAATACCGGCGACACGACGGTTCTCACCGGCTCCGGCAACGACACGATCTTCGGCGGTGCCGGTCACGACTCGATCGATGCCGGCTCCGGCAACGACGTGCTGGTCGACAACGTCTCCGGTCACAGCACGCTGGATGGCGGCAAGGGCAACGATCTGCTGTTCGGCTCCGGTGCCGACACCCTGAACGGTGGCTCCGGCAACGACACGCTCTACGGCGGCAGCTCGTCGCAGTTGAGTGGCGGTGACGGCAAGGACGTGCTGGTGTCCGGCAGCACCGCCGGCAATTCCAGCACGCTGGATGGCGGCAAGGGCAACGATGCGCTGTACGGTGGTGCGGGCAACGACAGCCTGGATGGCGGCGCCGGCAACGACTCGCTGTATGGCGGCTCCGGGGTCGACACGCTGCATGGCGGCAACGGCAATGACCTCCTTGTCGGCGGTGCTCAGACTGCTGCTGAGTTCGGCGGCAACGGCAAGGACGTGCTCTACTCGGGCAGCGATGCGTCGCACGCGACCTCGCTCGATGGCGGTGCCGGCAACGACTCGCTCTATGGCGGTGCCGGCAACGACACGCTGCATGGCGGTTCCGGCAACGATACGCTGGTCGCCGGCTCCGGCACGCAGACGCTGATCGGCGGCGACGGCAAGGACTCGTTCGTCGGCTCCGACACCGGTACGGCTTCGATGGTCGGCGGCTCCGGTCAGGACTACTTCTACCTGAACAACGCCACCAGCAGCGACACCATCGATGGCGGTGGCGGCAACAAGGACTCCCTGACCTTCCTGGATCACGCTTCGACCGACGTGAGCAACATCAGCTCTGGATCGAACGGTTCTATGGACATCACCTTCAGCAATGGTCAGGTGACCCAGATCAGCAACATCGAATACCTGATCTTCAACGATGGTAACTCGACCAAGCTGTAAGATCCTAGGTCTGCACTAAGCGAAAGCGCCGCCCCAACCGAGGTTGAGGCGGCGCTTTTTTTCTTTGATCGCCGGCATGGCCGTCAGGAATGGGTAATTGAAATTGAACAATCGAATACGCCGCCGTTGATGATCATGACGCACCTGCGATGCGTTCGACGGCTCGCCTCAAGGGGAAGCGCATGCGCGCATTCCGATTGGAACTTTGTCGGCCGATTCGCGTCGGATGCATCGAATCAATCACAAGTTCCGCCCGGGGCATTTCCGTCAATGGATGTTATAAGTTAGTTCGTCACATTCGGACCACGTAGCTTTTGTAAAGCCGTGCCGCTCGCTTGACACAACGGAGCTGCGCCCGATGGCTATCTGCCGCCCTGGCACCTTTGTTCAAGACGAACGATCGCTGCAGAACCCAGCCGCTTAACGAACTCGCGGAGCTCTCGAATTGGCCAAGAAAAAAATGCTGAATGCCGGCGCTGGATCGACGGTTACCAAGCGCATCCAGCCGCTCCTGACATCGCATGAATGGGACGAGATTCGATTGGACGTCGACGGCGGCGTGAGCCCCGACGTCGTCGGGTCGATTACCGATCTTGCCCGGTTGTTCCCGGCGGCCTCGTTCGACGCGATCTGGTGTTCTCATGTCATGGAGCATCTCTACGCCCATGAGGTTCACCCCACATTCGTCCAGTTCCGCCAAGTCCTCAAGCCGGACGGATTCGCGTTGATCATGTCTCCCGACCTCGAGGCGGTCGCGCAGCACATGTTGACGCGCGGCCTCGGCGCGATCGCTTACGTCTCGCCGGCCGGTCCGATCCGGCCATTGGACATGATCTACGGGCATTCCGGCGCGATCGAACAGGGGCGCTATCACATGGCGCACAAGACCGGCTTTTCGACCGAGCGGATGGGAAACCTGCTGCTCAGCGCCGGCTTTCCGACGGTTTCCGTTCGAAGCGGGAATTTTGAGATCTGTGCATTGGCACTGATGCCGGAGGCCAGGGATGAGCGGATCAGGCCGCAGCTGGAGGCCTGCGGATTCGACTTCCAGGAGACGGTGACCGCCGACTCGTGATTTGTCGATGTTAAACAATGTTATAAGGTTCCCTGGTTAAATCGCGCAAGAACGTCTCGAAATTGGCTTCGCGGCCTGCCGTGAAACATATCTTTTTCGAGTGACGCGCTGAAAATGCTGCGTTAGCGAACTAACAGTGATACGTTATATCTCGCTGGGACCGGACCTTGCGCAGTCGAAACTTCGAGGCATCCATGACCAAACACCTCTCGCTCGTCGGCGCACCTTCGGTGGAGGCGCTGCCACCTTCGGGCCTCGCTTGTCTCGTCATCGTGGCAAGGCAGCATGGCTTGCATCTGACCCCGTCCCAGCTGATCCACGACAACCTCCTGGGCGATCAGGAAGTCACGCTGGCCGAGCTTTTGAAGTGTGCGAATTCCTCGGGCATGACGGCAAAGGCCGTCACGCTGGACTGGAAGGGTCTGAGCCATCTCAAGAGGGCGCTGCCGGCCATCGTTCGGCTGCGCGACGGCAGCCACATGGTGCTGCTGCGCCTCGAAGGCGACGAGAACAGCTCCCGGGTGGTCCTGCAGGATCCGAACGCGAGCGAGGACGCGCTGCTCGTCATCGATCAGCCGCGCTTTGAGGACATCTGGTCGGGCGACGTCGTCATGGCCAAGCGCGACTATGAGATTTCCGACGAGACGCAGCCGTTCAGCTTCGGCTTTGTCACCGCATTGTTGTTCCGCGAACGGCGCATCCTGCGCGACGTCGCGATTGCGGCGCTGATCCTGGGCTTCATGGGCCTGGCACCGATCATGTTCTGGCGGCTGCTCTCGGACAAGGTTATCTTCTACAAGGCCTACAACACGTTCTATGTGCTGTGTACTGCGATGCTCGTGGTCATCGTGTTCGAGGCGGCATTCTCGTTCCTGCGGCAGTATCTGGTTCAGCGTTTGACGGCACGCCTCGACGTCAAACTGTCGACCTACGTGTTCGAGAAGGTGCTCAATCTGCCGATCGACTACTTCGAGCAGAATCCCGTCGGCCTGATTTCCCGGGATATCCGCGAAGTATTTCGAATTCGCGGCTTTCTGACCGGGCAGTTGTTCGGGACCATTCTCGATTCGACGACGCTGTTCTTCTTCCTGCCCGTCATGTTCTTCTTCAGCCCGCTCATGACGCTGATGGTTCTTGCCTTTGCTGCGATGATCGTGACCTGGCTGATCGTGATGCTGCCCGCCTATCGGAAGAAGTCCTCGGCAACCCTGGCGGCCGAAGGGGCACAGGGAGCGTTTCTGATCCAGAGCCTGAACGGCATGCGGACCATCAAATCGCTGGCGCTCGATGCGCGCCAGCGCCACATGTGGGACGTGCTGGTGGCGCGCGTCGCCAAGGCGCGGCTTGCGGAAGGCATGACCGGAACCGCCATCCAGACGCTGGTGAAGCCGTTGGAGCGGCTGGCGGTGAGTGCTCCCTATGCGTTCGGCGTCTACATGGCCGTGTCGAGTGGCGATCCGGTCTATGTTGGCGCGCTGTTTGCCTTTCTGATGCTGTCGCAGCGCGTTGCCGGCCCCCTGATGCAGATGGCCCAGCTCATCAACCAATATGACGAGGCGCGCACCGCGGTCACGATCGTCGGCAGGCTGGTGAATCAGCCGGCCGAGGAGGGACGCTCCGGCCATGGTGTGAGGGTCCCGCTGAAGGGGCTGGTCGAATTCTCCGGCGTCACGTTCAAGTACAAGGGCGCGGTGTCGCCGGCGCTCAACAATATTTCCTTCGAGATTCCGCTCGGTACGACGCTGGGCGTGATGGGCAAGAGCGGCTCGGGCAAGACGACGATCACGCGGCTATTGCAGCGCCTGCACTCCGACTATGGTGGGCTGATCAAGGTCGACGGGATCGATGTCCGCGAATACGATGTCGACCATCTCCGGCGCAACGTCGGCGTCGTGCTGCAGGAGAACTTTCTGTTCAGCGGCACGATCCGCGAGAATATTGCGGCCGCAAAGCCCGATGCGACCTTCGACGATATCGTCAGGGCGGCGCGATTGGCCGGTGCCGAGGAATTCATCGACAAGCTGCCGCGAGGCTACGAGACCTATATCTACGAGGGATCCACGAATCTTTCCGGCGGCCAGCGCCAGCGCCTCGCGATCGCGCGAGCGCTGATCGTCAATCCGCCGATTCTGATCCTGGACGAAGCGACCAGCGCGCTCGATGCGGAGAGCGAGACGATCGTGAACGCGAATATTTCGCGGATTGCCCATGGCCGCACGCTGATCATCATCTCGCACCGTCTGTCGTCGCTGACGAAGGCCGACGCGATCCTCGTTCTCAACCGCGGCGTCGTCGACGATATCGGTCGTCATGAGGAACTTCTTGAACGGAACGACATCTACAGCTCGCTCTGGTACCAGCAGAACACTCACCTTGCGCCGGCGGGCCGCAACGAAAAGAATTTCAGGAGTCCGACCCTTGTCTCCTAATCAAGCTTCGCTCGCGACCGTTCGCCAGTTCCAGTCCGAGACCGATGCGATCCGCGAGGCCGCCGAGCCGTTGCTGGCCCGCGCAACGCTGTTCGTCCTGGTGGGGTTCCTCGCCGCCGTCGTGGCGATCATGTGCTTCACGCGCGTCGATCGCGTGATCACGAGCGTGGGCGGCAAGATCGTTCCCGTCGATCAGATCAACGTCCTGCAGGCTTTGGACGCGTCCATCATCAAGACGATCGATGTTCGGGAAGGTCAGCAGGTTGAGACGGGACAATTGCTCGCGACCCTGGACTCGACGTTCACGGCTGCCGATGTCACGCAGTACAAGCTGCAGGTTGCGAGCCTTGAGGCGCAGGTCGCCCGGGACGAGGCCGAATTGTCCGGAAAGCCGTTGTCGTACGGTCAATCCAACGATCCTGATGTCACCAGGTACAACTCCTTGCAAAAGGCGCTCTACGACCAGCGCGTCGCGCAGTACCACGCACAGGTGAACAGCTACGATTCCAAGATCAGCCAAACCGAAGCGACGATCCAGAAGTCGAAGAAGGACGACGAGCGGTACAGTCAGCGTGCCGAGATCGCCGGCAAGATCGAGGACATGCGCTCGACGCTCGCCGAAAGCGGCAGCGGGTCCAAGCTGAACCTGTATCTTTCGCAGGACACGCGCCTGGAGCTGTTGCGTCAGATCGACAACACGCACAACACTTTGCTGGAAGCGCAGCACCAGCTGGATTCCTTGAAGGCGGATCGCAACGCCTTCACCGAGCAGTGGAACGCGCAGCTGAGCCAGGATCTGGTCACGACACGCAACAACCTTGATACGGCCCGCTCACAGTATGACAAGGCGATCAAGCATCAGGACCTCGTGCGGTGGACGGCTGCCGAGCCATCGGTCGTCTTGACCCTCGCCAAGCTCTCGGTCGGGTCCGTGCTGAAGCCGGGTGATCCCTTCATCACGCTGATGCCGCTCAAGACGCGGCTCGAGGCCGAGATCCAGATCCTGTCGCGCGACGTCGGCTTCGTCCGGCCCAACGACCCCTGCACGATGAAGGTCGATGCGTTCAACGCGGCGGAGCACGGTACGGCCGAAGGCAAGATTCGCTGGATCAGCGAAGGCGCCTTCACGAACGACGATGATGGAAAGCCTGTCGACGCCTTCTATAAGGCGCGGTGTTCGGTCGACCAGACCAACTTCAAGGATGTTCCGAAGACCTTCCGCCTCATCCCCGGCATGACGCTGCAAGGTGATGTCAATGTCGGCACCCGCTCGGTGGCGATGTATCTGCTCGGCGGCATGCTGCGCAGCGCAAAAGAAGCAATGCGCGAGCCATGACGGTATCGACGCGTTCCCTTCTCGACTTGCTGCGCCCCGGCTCGTCCCGTTCAGACTCGAAGCCGTTTGAACGGGGGCTGGAGGCGTACGAGAACCAGCAATATCTCGAGGCGTTGCGGTTTTGGCGGCTCGCCTCGCAAGCCGGCGATCCGGAGGCGGATTACCGGATCGGGCTGCTCTATGCGCGGAACGAGGGCGTTATCGGCAGCCTTCCGGATGCGGTCGCGTGGTACGAACGCGCCGCCCTGAAGGGACATACCGAAGCCCAATTCCAGCTTGGCTTGATCTACTTCAACGGCGTCAACGCCACGGTTGGACCGAACAGGCCAGAGATGTGGCGGCAATCCACTGCGGCGCGTCTGGGCGACAAGGCAGTCAACCTCCACGATCTGGTTTTCCCGAACGGAATCGGCGTGCCCAGGGATATCGACGCCGCGTTCCTCTGGTTATCGGTGGCGGCGGAGGCCGGCAAAGCGGAGGCGCAAGCGATCCTTGGCGATATGTACGCCAACGGGCAAGGCTGCACGAAAGATCACGCTGCCGCCCTGCGCTGGTACGAGGCCGCGGCCGAGCAGAAGGCGGCGGCCGGTGAGTTCGCGCTTGGCGATGTGTATTATCAGGGGCGGGGCGTTCCCGTCGATTTCGCGCAGGCCGCGATCTGGTATCACAAGGCCGCGGAACAGGGACATGTGCGCGCACAGGTTGCGCTCGCTTTCATGTGCCTCAAGGGCACCGGGCTTCCCCAAAATGTCGAGGAAGCCGCGCGACTGTTCCAGAGCGCCGCTGCCCATGACGATACGATCGCGCTCTACAACATTGCACTGCTGCGGTTGAGCGGCAAAGGGGCTGTCAAGGATCTCGACAGGGCCGAGACCGCATTGCGCAAGGCGGCGCGGAAGGACTACCTGCCGGCGATCCAGGCGCTGGCTGAGTTCTATGCGCTCGGAACTGCCGCCGAGCCGGATCTGCGCGAGGCGGCATATTGGTACGAGAAGGCGGCCGAGCGCGGCGATACGCAGGCGCAGTTCCTGACCGGACGCTTCTATGCCACCGGCACCGGCGTTCCGCCCAGCATCCGCCAGGCTGCGAAATGGTTCGAGCGTGCGGCGGAGGGCGGCCATGCCACGGCGGCCCACAACATTGCGGTGTTCTATCTCAATGGCAGGGGCGTGGCGCGCGACGTCGCCACTGCGATCAAGTGGTTCGAGCGCGCGTCCGAGGGAGGCATTAGCGCCGCAGGCGTGCAGCTCGGCCGGCTCTACTCGGCGGGCAACGGCGTGCCGCGCGATCAAGTGCGCGCGGCGGAGTGGCTCAGCAAGGCGGCCGACGGCGGCGATGCCGATGCGAAGACGGCCTATGCGATGTTTCTTATCCAGGATGAACCGTCCGCGGAGCGTCTTGCGCAGGCACGTGCGCTGCTGACCGACGCTGCCGAGGCCGGCCATCCGGCCGCGGCATTTCAGCTGGGCGGCCTTCACATGGGAAGATCCGGCGGCGCCGTCGACGTTCCGGCCGCAGCCCAATGGTTCAAACGCGCGGCGAGCGCCGGCCACGTCGAGGCCCAGCACACATTGGCGCTACTGTATTCCGATCCCAAGAGCGGCCTCAAGGATCCGCAGGCCGCCGCCGGCTGGATCGTCAAGGCCGCGGACGGCGGCAACGCTGCGGCGCAGTTCAAGCTTGCGGTGATGTATTGCACCGGACAAGGCGTCGAGCAGGACCTCGCCAACGGCGTCACGTGGTACGAGGCGGCGGCGCGCCAGGGCCATACGACGGCGCAATACAACCTTGCCGTGATGCTGGGCCGGGGACAGGGCCGCGATGCCGATCCGGCGAAGGCGGCCGAATGGTTCGAGGCCGCTGCGAAGCAGGGCATGATCGAAGCCCAACTCGCAATTGGCGATGCGCTGCGCGCCGGCAACGGCGTCGCACAGGATCGCGATCAGGCGCTGTACTGGTATCGACAAGCGGCGCAGCAGAACAACGAAGGCGCGCGACGTCGTCTGCAGGCAATGGGCGAGAGCGTTGGCTGAGATTGTTGGAGGCGGCATCGCGTCGCGCGCAGGCAACGGCAGAGATGATGGACAGCTTTGTTTTTGAGCGCGAAGGCACGGAAGCGGGCAAGTCCGCGTGACAATCTAGGCAGAACTAACAATGGTTTTCACATCGACGACAGAGAGATTGCGCTAATGTTGCGTTCGCGGAAGAAATGTTCATTGTACCTCTGGTTGTGTGGAGATGATCGATAAGGATCAAGAGGTCACGATCCGGGCATGTTAGGCAGCGTGATCTCGGGATCGAACTTCCGCGCGACCGGGAAAGAGAAACTGGACCCGGCGCTGAGCGTTGGCAGGAGATTGAGTGGCAATGAACAAGATGGTCGAACGGAGCGTCAGGGATACAAAGGATATGTTGCCCGTTGCCAGTCCGGTTCAGCAGGACGACCATCCGCAGAGCCTGTTCCTGGATCCCGACGTAGGCGATCTCCAGTCAGGATCGCGTCTGCGCGGCGCGATACTGGAGTATTCGGGGCGTGGGATTTCGGGTTGGATTGTCGATGCCCAGTCGCCCGCTTCAACCGTTTCGATCGCGCTTTTTGTCGGTTCCCACTGTGTCGAGGAGGGACGGACGGGCCGATCTATGCCGGCCCGCGTAGGTCCGCGGAGCGTGATCGGGCGTCCCGGATTTCGTATCGATCTATCCGCGCCGGGAGTGCGCCGTCGCTTGGCGCGCGCCCTGAGAAACGCGCTTGTGGAGCCTAAGCGTGCGCAGATCTATCTGCGTATCAGCCTGAATGATGGCGAGTACTACGAAATACCCCTGTTCGAGAACTATACGCCAGGCGAATTGATCGTCGCGCTGGGGTTCTCGACCGCGGACTACGACGACCTGTTGTTTCCGAGCAACAACAGGATCGTTGCTGGACTGGCGGACGCGCCTCCCAAGGAGGTGCGCTACATTTGCTTCTACCTACCGCAATTCCATTCATTTGATGAAAATGACAGGTGGTGGGGGCCAGGGTTTACCGAGTGGACCAACGTCGCGCGCATGCGTGCCCAGTTTCCGGCACACGAGTCCCCATGGTTGCCGGCCGATCTTGGATTCTATGACGTCCGGCTGCCGGAAACGCGTCGTCAGCAGGGCGAACTGGCGCGCCAGTACGGCATCGATGGATTTTGCTACTACGTCTATTGGTTCCAGGGCCGAAGGTTATTGGAAAAGCCGCTTCAGCTGCTGCTCGAGGACGGCGAGCCGAACCTGCCTTTCTGCATTTGCTGGGCAAACGAGAATTGGTCTCGTCGGTGGGACGGCTCGGACGCTGAGCTTCTGTTGGGACAAAACCACTCCCTGGACGACGATGTCCGCTTTATCGACGACATGGCCGACCTGCTGCTCGATGAGCGCTACATAACTGTCGACGGTCGAAAGGTCATCGTCATCTACAGGCCGTCATTGTTGCCGGACAAGCAGCGCTTGTTCGAGATTTGGCGCGAGCGAGCCAGAGAACTCGGAATCGGCGAGCTTCTCATTTGCAATGCGATGACGTTCGGAGAGTTCGATCCGCGCGACGTCAATTGCGACGCGGCAATCGAGTTTCCTCCGCACACGGTCTCGACAAGGGAGGTGCCGCCGACCGAAGTCGATGCACCGCCGACCTTCGCTGGAAAGGTGTACGACTATGTCGACGCCATGCGATCGTCGATCGGCAAGATCTACGACTTCCCGTTCTTTCCTGCGGTGATGCCGCGTTGGGACAATACGCCTCGCAAGGGGCCGCGCGGTCACGTCTTTACCAGGTCCAGTCCGGAGGCGTTTGAGGTTTGGCTTCGCGATGCAACCCTGCGTGCCAAGGGCAACAGCTTTTCCGAATCATTGGTGTTTATCAATTCCTGGAACGAGTGGGCGGAAGGTGCGCATCTCGAGCCGGATTCGCGCCATGGACGGGCGTTTCTCGAGGTCGTGCGAAGGGTCGCTTCGGCTGAGCCCATTTCGGCCCAGATTCGAAATAGCCCGGATTTGCTGGATTGCCTGAGTAGGCAGGAGCTCGAGTGGGCGGTAAAAGAAGCCTCGACGCATGTCGAAGTGCTCGCAAGCCTGCACCGGTCGGGCCTCACCCATTCGGGGGTGCAGCGCGTAAGAAGCGGCACGCCAGTGGAGGCAGAAGGCGCGTCCGGTAATCCGGCAGGTTCGTTGCTGGTGATCGAGAACATCAATTCTCAAACCGGCGAACGGGTGATTGTCGATCCGCGCTATGAGATATTGGTGCGGGGATGGATTTGCGCGGGCAACGCCTTTGAGGCCAGCCGACAGAGAACGGGATTCCTGGTCCTGTCGGGGCTTACTCCGGATGGCGCAGCAAACGGCGGCTATTGCCTGATCGTAGATTGGCACGAGCGCGTGGACGTGAAGGAGTATATGAAGGCCGAGAGCAAGGACTGCTATTTCGGTTTCCAGCTGTCCTTCTCGATTCGAGATTTGCCGGATGGTGAATATCAACTCGCGGTTCTGGAGGTCGGCGACGGGACTAGTGCACTCGTGCGGTCTCGCCACTCGATCATCGTGAGACGTTGAGGTCGCCACCAATGCTCGCAAGTGTTGTCATCGCGTGCTACAAGCATGAGCAGTATCTTGAGGAATGCCTTGAGACTGTCTATCAACAGACGTTTGCCGACATCGAGCTCGTCATCGTAGACGACAATTCGCCGGACAAGAGTTTTGAAGTCGCGCAGAGGGTCCTCAAGAAGAGGTCGTTCGGAAAGCGCTTTGTTTCCTGCACGCTGCTCAAGAACCCTCAAAATCTTGGCGCCCACTACACCTGGAACAGGGCATTATCGCTGACGAACGGCGACATGATTTTCCTTTTGAATTCGGACGATGCCTTTTCCAAGGATCGGGTTCGGCTGTTCGCGGATAAGCATGCCAATGATCGGCTGTTCTTCGGCTTCTCGGCGGTTGAGCCAATCGACGAACATGGAAAGTCGATCAGCAACTTCCAGTTTCCAACGCGCCTGCGCTATGCGATCGATCGGGCCCAGATCGCAGGTGCGCCGTTGTCATGGACATTTCTGGATTCTCAGATCGCGGCATCGACCGGAAACTTTGTCTTCAGCCGTGAACTGCTGCGGCAGGTGGGTTGGCTTGCCGATCTCAAATACTGCCATGACTGGGACTTTGCGTTGCGCGCGGTAACCAAGGTCGAGCCGACCTATCTCGAGACCGACCGCTATCTGTACCGACTTCATTCAACCAACAGTTTCCGAAGTCTGAGCAAGGTGGCAGAGAGCGAGACAAAGGCTTGCATGATGTCGTATTGCCTGAATGCAATCGCGTCACGGCCTCAGAACAAGACCTGCCTCAGTCCGTCGAATTTCGGCGATTCATTCTATGACTTCGTGAAGCTGCACCCGAACTTCAACTATTGGGTGAAGCAGATCTACGCGCCCTATCATGTAGAACACCGGACGGTGGAGTCGAACGATCGGACCCGGCCGGTTCGCTGGCGCTGATCGAGCAATGCAAGGCCAGCCTTGTCCGTTCCGACACAATCGGAACGGGGCCTTGATTGGGATGGAGACCGAGCGATTGCTTCATCGCTTCGTCGGCTGGGAGCCTGGCGTCCGATCGAATTGCGCCGACGAGAGGTCTGGAGCGTGCCGCAGCCGCAGCAGGGTGCCGGAACTCAAAAAGCTGAACGCGCCGGGCGGGAGGCTTGCGGATAACGATGTCAAAAGCATCGTTCTTGTAAGCCCGAACGACTGGCGGACTGCTTCATTCCCGTCGTCCATCGGCGATCTCCGATCGTTCCGGTCCCGTGACACGGTTTTCGTGCAAATGACGTCGAGCCCCTTGCTCTATTGTATTGATTTTCCTCGAAATAACCTTACAAGAGTTAATTGTGAGCACTGCGTGTTATAGCCTTATTCTTGTAGGATATGTGCGCTAATAGGGAATTCGTGGTGCGAACCAATGTTAATAGCTTGTTGATCTCGTGGAGCGGCTCAGGTTGGACATGGAAATTCCAGCATTGTCTAGTTTCAGCTCAGGCGTGAATCTCGATACGCTTCCAGCAAGTGAGATCGAGACAAGGCTTAGAGATTTCTTTTCCGGGCGGATCGCAAATCCGAAGCCCGACGAGCTGATCCAATCGGTCAAGCAGTTGGAGCAGCAATTCGGTGATTACAAGGAATTCCAGTTTGCAAAGGCGGCGGCGCTTGTGCAGGCATGCGATTTCGCCGGAGCGCGTGGAATCCTTCTCGACCTCGTCAAGCAGATGCCATCCGACTCGCGGGTGTTGCATCGCCTGGCAATCGCGGCCCTCAATATGGGGTCCGCCCATGAAGCGCAGGATGTCTATCTTGCCGCGCTCATTGCGGCCCCGAAAAGTGAAAATCTGCGGCGAGAGTTTGCCGGCCTCCTGCGCGTGATGGAGGCCAAGAAGCTCTACGCCGGGGTCGATCGGAAGAAGCACGGCTTGGCGGTGGTGTGCGCCATCAAGAACGAAGGCGACGATCTGCTGGAATGGCTACACTTCCACAAACTGGTCGGCGTTGATCACTTCTACCTCTACGACAACGGCAGCACTGATGATACTCGTGCCGTGATCGAGTCCTTCCCGTGGCCGGAAATGATCACCTATCATTTCGTGGAAGGGGAATTCGGCCAGATGCGCGCGTTCTCGCATGCGATCGACAGCTACCGCAATTGTGCCGAATGGTGCGCCTTCATCGATGCCGATGAGTATCTGTTTCCGACGCAGGCCGGCAACATCAAGGACGTCTTGACCGAGCTCGGGCCGGCGCCGGCGGTGGCGGTGCATTGGTTGAACTTCGGGTCGAACGGTCACGACGCGAGGCCGGCCGGTCTGTGCATCGAATCTTTCACGCGTCGTGCTCCGGACGATTTCCCGGATCATTTCATCATGAAGTCAATCGTGCGGCCTGACACCATCGTGTCCTATCTGCATCCCCATCAATCGCTTGTCTTGGGTTGCTACGTTCACGAGGACGGCGCGCCTGTCTTCCCGATCGGCGGGCGCTGCACTGCTCCGAAGCGGAACAAGCTCGTGATCAATCACTACTACACGAAGTCGCGGCAGCAATTGCTGAAGAAGCGTGAGCGGGGCAGGCCGCTCGGCGATGGAGATCCTGAAAAGATCCGCGCAATGGAATTCTTCACGTTGCGCGATCGCAACGATGTCGAAGACGCCACGATCCAGAGGTTTCTTCCGGAGCTGAAGAAACTGGTTCAGGGCTGAATTCAAGGGAACAGCGATGTCCTCGCTGGAGGAGGGCGCGCCAGGCGGCGCGCCCGATCGTGTGCTTGAAGTGATTCTTGATCGCCGCGATCGGCTACTCTGGCCGCAGCGATCGGCTACAGCGGTTCCAGCCGGTATTTCGCAAGCAACTGCTGTGCGGCGACGAGATCAATCTCTGCCGGCCTTTGGAAGATCGACATGTTGTTGGCGCGCGCGATTTCGCGAGCGACCGTCCGCACCGAATGGTAGTGGGGACGATTCTCGAAGTCATGAATTGCGATGAAGGCTCCCGGTGCGGCGTGAAGCACGCACTGTACGAAGCAAGCCACGCGAAACCGGCCGTCAACGAAATACAGGTCGGCGGTCTTGCTTTCCGGACGCTCCCAGACACGTTCGTGATACTCGGGCCACGAGCGCTCCTTGTCCTTTTCCACGGGATAGCCCCACTCGCGCAGCTTGCCGATATCGACGTGCAGCAGCAAAGGCTTGGTGCTCGCGTCGCCCGTGGCGTCGGCAACGTTGGCGAGCCATTCCGCGGAGGAATCAATGGAAATGACCCACTCCTTCTTGGTTTGACAGGCCAGCCAAGTGCTTCCTCCCGAGCCAAATTCCAGATACCGCGTCGAGAGGTCCACGAAACTTTTGAACAGTGTCAGTTCCTGACCGTCCATTGCGATGTTCATGACGGGATTCCGTGGTTTCTCGAGTTGTTGTCTGGCGGGTGGCTGCCAATCCACCGTCGGAAGGCGGTCGCGGCTCGTCAAGCAGCGATGATATCTGGTTGAGTCGTCATCGCGCTTCTCGACGTCCTGTTGGCTATCCACGCCGGTGATTGGAAAGATCGGCGACTACTGGTTCAGGCCGACGCGCTCCACCTTGTAGCCGCCCTCCAGGATGGCGCGCCACCAGGGTTGCTCGTCGACATACCAGCGCACGGTCTTGGCGATGCCGGTCTCGAAATTCTCCTCGGCGCGCCAGCCGAGCTCGGTTTCGAGCTTGGTGGCGTCGATGGCATAGCGGCGGTCGTGGCCGGGCCGGTCGGCGACGAAATTGATCAGCTGGCGGCGCGGGCCTGCCGCGGCCGGCACGACCTCGTCGAGCAGGTCGCAGATGCTCTCGACCACGTGCAGGTTGGTGCGCTCGTTGCGGCCGCCGACATTGTAGGTCTCGCCGACCTCGCCGCGCTCCAGCACCAGCGTCAGCGCCTTGGCGTGATCCTCGACGAACAGCCAGTCGCGGATGTTCTTGCCGTCGCCATAGACCGGCAGTGGCTCGCCGGCGAGCCCCTTGATGATCATGTGCGGGATCAGCTTTTCGGGGAAGTGATAGGGGCCGTAATTGTTGGAGCAGTTGGTCACCAGGGTCGGCAGCTCGTAGGTCTCGCGCCAGGCCCGCACCAGGTGATCGGACGATGCCTTGCTGGCCGAATAGGGCGAGTTCGGCGCGTACGCCGTGGTCTCGGTGAACAGCCCTTCGTCGCCGAGCGAACCGAACACCTCGTCGGTCGAGATATGCAGGAAGCGAAACCGGTCGCGCTTCTCGGGCGAGAGCGAACGCCAGTGGCGCAGCGTCTCCTGCAGGATCGTGAAGGTGCCGACGATGTTGGTCTGGATGAATTCGCCGGGGCCGTCGATCGAGCGGTCGACATGGCTTTCCGCGGCAAGGTTCATCACCGCATCGGGCTGATATTTCTCGAACAGCCGGCGCAGGTTCTGCGCCTCGCAGATGCAGGCCTTCTCGAAGGTGTAGTTCAGGCTTTCGGCGGCACGGGGCAGCGAGGCCAGGTTTGCCGCATAGGTCAGCTTGTCGATGTTGACGACGCGGGCGTGGGTGTCGCGCAGCAGGTGGCGGACCACGGCGGAGCCGATGAAGCCGGCGCCGCCGGTGACGAAGATCGTCGATCCCTTAAACCGCATGTTTGAATACCTCCGCCGCGCGCGGCTCGCCGTGGAATGAGCGGTAGACCGACAGCAGGTACTCGCCGTAGCTGCTCTTGGCGGTCTTCTGTGCGACCCTCGCGAACGCCTCGAGCGAGATGTAGCCCTGGCGCAGCGCGATCTCCTCGGGGCAGGCGATGCGCAGGCCCTGGCGCTGCTCCAGGATCTGGACGAAATGGCTGGCCTCGACCAGCGAGGAATGGGTGCCGGTGTCGAGCCAGGCAAAGCCGCGGCCGAGCACCTCGACGTAGAGGTCGCCGCGTTCGAGATAGGCCTTGTTGACGTCGGTGATCTCGATCTCGCCGCGCGGGGATGGCCTGATACCGGCCGCTATGTCGACCACATCATTGTCGTAGAAGTAGAGGCCGGTGACCGCGACGTTGGATTTCGGCCGCTTCGGCTTCTCCTCGATCGAGAGCGCCCGGCCGGTGCCGTCCAGCTCGATCACGCCGTACTGTTCAGGCGCGTTCACGACATAGCCGAACACGGTGGCGCCTTTCTTGCGGATCGAGGCGGACGACAGCATGCTCGGCAGGCCGTGGCCATAGAAAATGTTATCCCCTAACACAAGGGCAACGGAGTCATCACCGATGAAGTCGCGTCCGACGATGAAGGCGTCGGCAAGACCCCGCGGGGTCTCCTGCGTGGCATAGGCGAACCGGACACCCATCTCGCTGCCATCGCCAAGCAAGCGCTGGAACAGCGGCTTGTCCTGCGGCGTGGAAATGATCAGGATATCGCGGATTCCGCCCAGCATCAGCGTCGACAGCGGATAGTAGATCATCGGCTTGTCGAACACGGGCAGCAGTTGCTTGGAGACGACTGTCGTCACCGGATAGAGGCGCGAGCCGGTGCCACCGGCAAGGATAATGCCTTTCATGGTCCCTCACAATTTGACTATCAGAACATAACATATAGCGTGCGCTGCACAAGTTTGTTATGAGAAGGCAATTAACATTTCAAGCGCGTCAAACTGGAACAAATGTTAGATGAACGTCATCAAGACCGAGCTTCCTGAAGTCCTGATCGTCGAGCCGAAGCTGTTCGGCGACCAGCGCGGCTTCTTCCTCGAGACCTACCAGTCTCCGCGTTATGTCGAGCACGGCATCACGCGTCCGTTCGTGCAGGACAACATGTCCCGCTCGGCCTATGGCGTGCTGCGCGGGCTGCATCTGCAAAACCCGGTCACCCAGGGCAAACTCGTCTCCGTGCTGCGCGGCAAGGTGCTGGACGTTGCCGTCGACGTGCGCGTCGGCAGTCCGAATTTCGGCAAGCATGTCGCGGTCGAATTGAGCGAGGAGAACCGCCGGCAATTATGGGTGCCGCGCGGCTTCGCCCACGGCTTCGTGGTGCTCTCGGAGACCGCCGACTTCTTCTACAAGTGCGATGATTTCTACAGCCCCAAGGACGAGCTCTCGATCCGGTGGAATGATCCAGCGATCGGGATCAAGTGGGGCGTCGACAAGCCACAGCTGTCGGCCAAGGATGCGGACGCGCCGCTCCTTGCCGACGCCAGCAACCTTCCGACCTATGGACAAATCTGATGCGGATTTTGTTGACGGGAACACGCGGCCAGGTTGGCAGTGCGCTCAAGCCTTTGCTGGAGAGCCACGGCACGATCATCGCGCCGCCCACCGCGGAGTTCGATCTGTCGAAGCCGGAGATGCTGACGAGCCAGCTTGAGAGTCTGAAGCCCGATCTCATCATCAATCCGGCGGCCTATACCGCCGTCGATCGCGCCGAGGACGAGCGTGAGCTGGCGTTCCTGGTCAACGCGAAGGGACCTGAAGCGATCGCCAAATGGGCTGCAACGAACGGCGTGCCGCTGGTGCATTTCTCCACGGACTACGTCTTCAATGGTTCGGGCGACAGGCCGTGGCGCGAGGACAGCCCGACCGAACCGCTGTCGGTCTACGGCGCCAGCAAGCTTGCCGGCGATGTCGCGATCCAGGCGGCGGGCGGGGCGCATCTGATCGCGCGCACCTCATGGGTTTATGCCGCAAAGGGTACGAATTTCCTGCGCACCATCGCGCGGCTCGCCGGCGAGCGTAAGGAGCTGCGGATCGTGGCCGATCAGATCGGTGCGCCAACCACGGCATCAGCGATCGCCGGTGCGGTCGCCGGCATCGTCCTGCCGAACCTCACCACGTTGCACGATCAGCTCGCGCGCCGGGGCGGTGTCGTCAATCTCGTCTGCGCCGGCGAAACCAGCTGGCACGGCTTCGCAACCGCCATTGTCGGCGGGCTGAGGTCCCGCGGGGTCACGCTGGCGGTCGAGAACATCGCTCCGATCGCAGCAGCCGATTTTCCGACCAAGGCGGTGCGTCCGGGCAATTCGCGGCTGGATCTGTCCCGGCTGAAGGCGCAGTTCGGCGTGGCGATGCCGACCTGGCAGGAAGCGCTGGCGCGCGAACTGGATGCATTTGTCCAGCTCGGCGCGCCCGCCCACGCTTAGGACGGCTTCGGAAGTGGGATGCCGGTGCGCGTGAAGAAAACGCGTCAGACAAGAAAAGAGCCTTGGTTCTGATTTGATCAGAACCAAGGCTCAAGGATTGAACCGGCCGGCGGCTATCGTCGCCGGGCGCGAGCGCTCAGCGCGGCCGACCGATGCTGTCGTAGGTGAAGCCGTGCGCGGCCATCTCGTCCGGACGGTAGATGTTGCGCAGGTCGACGACGACCGGATGCTTCATCTCCTGCTTGATGCGCTTGAGATCGAGCGCGCGGAACTGGCGCCACTCGGTCACGATCACCAGCGCATCGGCCTGGCGCGCGCATTCATAGGCATCCTTGCAGTACTCGATCTCAGGCAATTCCTTGCGCGCCTGCTCCATGCCAATGGGATCGTAGGCACGAACCTTGGCGCCGAAGTCGATCAGGCCGTTGATCAGCGGGATCGAGGGCGCCTCACGCATGTCGTCCGTGTCGGGCTTGAAGGTCAGGCCGAGCACGCCGATGGTCTTGCCGCGCAGCTCGCCGCCGAGCACGTTGGCGACCTTGCGCGCCATCGCGCGCTTGCGGTTGTCGTTCGCGGTCAGCGTGGCCTCGACGATTTTCAGCTGGACGTCGTGGTCGAGCGCGGTCTTGAACAGCGCACGGGTGTCCTTCGGGAAGCAGGAGCCGCCATAGCCGGCGCCGGCATGCAGGAACTTGGTTCCAATCCGGTTGTCGAGCCCGATGCCGCGCGCGACCTCCTGCACGTTCGCCCCGACCCTCTCGGAGAGATCGGCGATCTCGTTGATGAAGGTGATCTTGGTGGCAAGGAAGGCATTCGCGGCGTATTTGATCAATTCCGCCGTGCGTCGCGCGGTATAGAGGATCGGCGCCTGGTTCAGATAGAGCGGACGATAGACTTCGCCCATCACCCTCTTGGCCCGGTCGTCCTCGGTGCCGACGACGATGCGGTCGGGATGGCGGAAATCCTGGATTGCGGCGCCTTCGCGGAGGAATTCGGGGTTCGACGCAACGGCGAAATCGGCGTCGGGATTGGTTTCGCGGATCAGGCGTTCAACCTCGTCGCCGGTGCCCACGGGCACGGTCGACTTGGTCACCACCACGGTGAACTTCTTGAGCGCCGCGCCGATCTCCTTGGCAGCAGCATAGACGTAGCTCAGGTCCGCATGGCCGTCGCCGCGCCGCGAGGGCGTTCCGACAGCGATGAACACGGCATCGGCGTCCGCGACGGCGCCCGCGAGCTCCGTCGTGAAGGTCAGCCGTCCGGCCGCGGCGTTGGTGTCGACGAGCTTATCGAGGTCAGTTTCGTAGATCGGGATCTTGCCGCGCTTCAGGGCTTCGATCTTGCCGGCGTCCTTGTCGACGCAAACGACCTGATGGCCGAAATCGGCAAAACACGCTCCGGACACGAGACCTACATATCCCGTTCCAACCATTGCAATCTTCATGAATCCGCTCGTCGATCAGTGTGGAGAGGAGGAGTTAGCACTAGCACAATTGGCGCCGACAACGCCAAGTTTTATAACGCATAGTTTGTGTTGGAGGTCGGCGGCTTTTTGTGCAAACGGTGATCGCCCCAGTGCAGCTGAGCGCCCGCTAGTCACCTCGGGCGCACCATGGACACATTCTCAACTTGAAATCGACCGACATTCGAGCTGCCGTTTGAGGGTGGACATGAGCATGAAGACGATTAGCAAGCAGAAGCCCTCAGGAGCTGAATACGCGTCGTTGCAAACGCGGTTCTCCAGATCCGATCGCACGACGTTTTCCGGGTTTGTCTATGATCGCGCCGATCTCGGCCGGCGTTACACTGTCGACCTGCTCGTCGACGGCGAGCCATACATGTCATCATTGTGTGACGAGTTCGTAACAGAGCTTGCCGACGCCGGGATCGGCGACGCTCGATTTGGCTTTACGTTCAACGTGCAGGATCAGGTCAGCGCGAACGCCGGGATCATTGAGGCAAGGCTGGCAAATATCGGCACTCCCGTCGGTGCTCCGATTCGCTGCGATGTCGCTGCGCCGGAAGCGCGATGGCACCGGATCGGCGATATCGAGTGGGTCGGAGGTCTGCGCTTCGAAGGCTGGCTTGCTCAGGACATCGACGAGGAAATCGAAATCCTGATCGCGCAACGCCCGGTGATGACCGTGAAGCCGACCGGGTGGACCAACGTTGCGCGGGGCGGCGAGTTCGGCGTCGGCCGCCGGATCGATTTTCATCTGCCCGAGCATTTTGCGGACGGTCGCATGCGCGGACTATCCGCGCGGACGATTTCGGGACGGAGTCTGATCTCGGAGCCGATTTCCTTTGTCGCTTTCGATCGCGGATTGGAGCAAACGCTCGCGGATCTCGGGCGCTGGGATAGCGAGCGGCTTCGTGGAGAGCTGTTCGACCGGGTGCTGCCGGCCTCGATGCCGTTTCACGCCTATCGCGGCTGGAAAGAGCGCTTCTCGCCGACGACACAATCTGAACAGTCTGATGTTGCATCCGAGGCGGCAGTCGTCCTGATCGGCGATGTCAGGGTGGACGAGAGCATCGAAAGCCTCGAAGCCCAACGGCACTCCGCCTGGTCGGCGGTGTCCCTGCCGGCGCGAGCGTTCAGTCAATTCGACCCGAAGGCAGCGCGCGAGTTTGTCGACGGCGATGCCGCCGGCAGTGCGTTCTTTGTGTTTTGTCTGAGCGGAACGATCCTCGCGGAAGACGCCTTGCAGCGCTTCGCCGATCTCTTCGCGTCCGAGCCCGGCTGCGATCTCGTCTATGGCGACGTCGAGGTCGCTGCAGGCGCCGGCGCAGTCTGGCCGCTGGCGTTCTCCGCATTCGATCTCGAGCGCGCGCTCGAGCAGGGCTATGGGGCGTATTGTTTTGCAGTGCGCCGGGAGCGTGCCGTGGAAGCGCTGCGATCGGCGACGTCGCTCTACGACATCTTCCTTTGCTGCGCGGAGCCGGATCGAACCTATCATCTTCCGGGATCGGTTGCGGCATTGCCGCGGATTGATGCATCGGCCGCAACCTCCGAACTGGTCGCCGCGAGCAAGGCGTATTTTGCCAGAGCCGGCATCGAGGCCAATGTCGAGCCGCGGAAAGCGGGTCTTCTTCCGGCTGTTCAGGTCAAGCGCGCCGTCGATTGGAGCGAGCGCACCACCATCATCATCCCGACCAGAAATCGCGCCGAGCTGCTCAAGCGATGCATCGAGACGGTCATGCCGGCGGCAAATGAGACGAACGCCCGGATCCTTGTCGTCGACAACAGCTCGACCGAGCCGGAAACGCTGGACTATCTGGACAGCCTGTCGGCGCAGGAAATCGACGTCATCTCGGTCGAGGGGCCCTTCAACTTCGCATTCATCAACAACGCCGCCGTCGCTTGCGTCGATACGGAGAACATCTGCTTTCTCAACAATGACGTCGAGGCGCTCGACGACAGTTGGTTGGCGGAGATGCTGTGGCGGCTCGCGGCTCCCGACGTCGGAGCCGTCGGTGCAAAGCTGCTCTGGCCGAGCAGCGTCGTGCAGCACGGCGGAGTGGTGCTGGGAGCCAATTTCTCGGCCGCGCACGCCTTCAACGACCGGATGGATGGTGATCCCGGCTATGGCGATTTGCTTCAGGTGGCGCACGAATGTTCGGCGGTGACGGGGGCGTGCCTCCTGATGCGCAAGCGCGATTTCGTGGCCGTCGGCGGCATGGACGAGATCCGCTTTCCGATCAGCTTCAACGATATCGATTTGTGCCTGAAGCTGCGCCAGCTCGGAAAGCGGATCGTGTTCACGCCGGACGCGAAACTCGTTCATCTGGAGTCGGCAAGCCGCGGTCGCGATTCCGCGCCGGATCGCAGGGCACGCTTCAGGCGCGAGCTGTCGATCCTGCGCGCGAAATGGGGCGAGGTGCTGCTCGACGATCCCTATTACAGCCCACTGCTGGGGCTGGATTCGACGCCGTTCTCCTCGCTTGCATGGCCGCCGCGATCATGGAAGCCGCGTGCCAACCTGCCGCCGGTGTCGACCGCTCCTCCGATCGGGTTGTAGCAGGACGTCATCGACCGCCCAGTCGCGTACGGCAGCAATCGTTGCATCGGCATCAAAGCCTGGCTGCAGCTGCAGGTCCGTGCTTCGGCCGCGCCCCGGAGGCGTCGGGCTCCATTCCGTCGCGGCGATCGGCAGGCCGGTTGCCAGCAGCGCGTCCACCAACGGATGGCCAAACGCCGGTTCGCCGATGTCGAGAACCAATTTCGTGATGCCGTGACCTTCGATGAGCGTGGCGACGTCGTCGACGACAATATCGCCGGTGACGATGACATTGGTGCGCTGCATCAGCTTGAGATCGTCGAGGGTACTTCCCAGCACGATGATCTCGACGTCTTCGTCGGCGTCGGCCAGTTGATCGCTCAACGCTCGTATGAAGCGAAATTCCGCGGCGTTGGCGTGCAGGACCAGCAGGCCGAGACGCGCGGGGCCGCTCACGGCGGGATACAGCGCCGGCGGCGCGGGCGGGTCGCTCAGCCTCACGGCTTGCAGGCCGAGAACCCCTTCCGAAAAGGCCGCGCCGTGGTCATCGATCGCAGTCACGCGCCGCGCCCCGGCGACCAGGCTTGCCCAGTCCGGATGAACGCCTGATCCAACCGCCGCGCGCGTTGCAAGCGCGGTGTCGGTGATCAGGAGGTCGTAGGCAAAGTGTTGCGTGAGCTGCGCCAGACATGCGCCGGGAATGCGGTTCGGCTCTGCGATCTCGAGCGATCGGATTCCGAGATCGGCGAGAGACTTCAGAAGAGCTTCGCGGCCCTCAGGCGTCGCAACGTCGAGTACGATCGACTGCGGCGCTCCGCCATCCGGATCGAACATCGCAGCCAGCTGGCGTTGTCCCTCGGAGAGGATCTGCACGATCACACCGTGCTGATCCTCTGCCGCCAACTGCCGGCAGCGCCTGATGGCAATTGCGCGGCCGGCGAACGAGCCGCAGAGGATGACGGATGGGCCGGCGGCGACCTGCTGGTTCGTGAGCAGCTTGAGCTCAAGCGCGGCGCGGCAATCGCGGAGTGGATCGGCAAGCAGGAATGCGGCGCAGTCCGTCGCATAGCGCCGGTAACGGTGTTCGAGAACGCGAAGATTTCGCATCACGAGCGAACGCTTCTCGCCCAGAAACGAGCGCGAGCCCTCGTGCCCGACGAAAACCGAAGGAATGCACACATTGCGGAAGCCGGCCTCCGCTGCGCGCAGGCAGAAGTCGACGTCTTCGAGATAGCCGCGATAGAAGTCGTCGGAGAGCTCGCACACGGCGTCGAGGCATTCGCGGGTAATGTAGAGGCAGAACCCGATGCCGTTGGGGATGTCGATCGCAATCCCGGAATTTGCCCTGCCTGCAAGTTCATCCAGCAATTCGATTTCGCCGACCGCGGGCAGGGGATTTGACCGGTTCGGGATTGGAAAGCTGGTGTATTCGCCGTTGTTCGACAGCGGGGTCGCCGTGCCCACCCTCGGCGTCGATTGCACGGCGCTGCGCAGGCGTTGCAGCGCGTATTTCGGCACGATCGTGTCCGAATTCAGCAGCACGACGTCGCCGGCGCCGGTCTCGCCGAGCGCCCGGTTGACCGCGCCGACAAAGCCAAGATTGTGCTCGTTGGTCAGGAGCCTGATGCGGAATTCGGCGGCGAGCTCATTGAGCAGGTGCTTGATGTCGGGCTCGGGCGACGCATCATCCACGACGACGATGGTCGAGCCCGGCGTGCAGGCGAGCGCATTCAACGCGCTGTCGATGCAGGCTCGCGTTGCGGCCAGATCCCGGTATACCGGGATGATGATGGTGAGCGGAGGAGGTTCGCCGTTTCGAAGGCGAGCCGGCCGGCGCGGTGCGGCCCGGTGATCCGGAACGCGGTTGGCCGGGAGTTGAACACTTGCGATCACCCGGTCCGCCTGCGTGATCTGCAGGCGCTGCGAGGTCGCGGACGCGGGCCGGATCAGACGGAAGCTCGCAGCCTGTCGCCCGTCACGCGCGAATCTGTGGCGTGGATCGGCGGGAAGCTGGATCGTGCTGGATTGATCCGCCTGCGCCAGCGAAAGGTGCGGGTCGTCCGGCCCGCGCCACGTCACCCATCCCTTCACCTCTTCATCGAGAAAGTCGATGCGGGCGCAGCTGTCCTGGCCGCTCTGTTCGAGCAGAAGGAGGGCGCTCCTGACCGAATCCGGATCGTCATCACGCCGCGTGACGCTTCGCGCCGCCTCGATCTGCTGAAGGTCGTCGCCCCAAGCCATCATTCGCCGGGCAGCGACCAGATCGTCCGGCTCGAGCTCGAGCGCCCTCGCCACGCTGGCGATGGCCGCATCCCTGAGATCGAGATGAAACAGCGCTTCCGCGCGCAGCAGATGGGCGCGAGCGCCCGGATGCGGCAGGATCCGGCAGCGGCGGTCGGCGAGCGCGAACGCCAGGCGGAAATCACGCGCCTCGAGCGCCCCGACAGCGGCCCGCTCGAGATCGACGTGGTGGAGCGTTTTGGACGTAAAGGCGATCCTGCGCGCGGCGGCGGTCAAATGGCGCCCTTATCTGTCCGCATGGTCAGCCTGCCGTCTTGACGGCGCCCTGCCGGCTCCGGAACACGCGCACCCGTCCCTCGAGGCGGGGTCCGTCCTGGTGCGGCATCGGAGTGGCGGGTTCGACGCGCCTCGGCTGCTGGGGCGCGAGAGGGGCTGCCTGCACCCGGCGCTCCTCGAGGTTGAGCTTGAGGCCCACCAGCGGTTCCCGTCCTGAGGGGCCCGACACCACAATCCGGTTCCCGGTGACCCGCAGGGTCGGAGCCCCCAGGAAGATGGTTTCAGCCGCGATGGAGAAGCGATCCGCGCCGGGACCCGTGGCCTCCAGCGAGAACCCCGTGATGGCCAATGCGCGTCCCCGGGTTCCGGCAAAAGTTCCGAGAGGAACGAACTGGTTGTCGCCGCGCTGCGGCCTGGCGAACTTGACGGCATATTGCAGCTGGAGATCCCGCGGCTTGTTGGGCCATTCGAGGGAAATTCCCTCGATCCGGGCCGGCGCGGACGGTCCGGCAATCCAGACATTCGAGCCGACGGTCACGTCGCCCAGGCCCGCGACATGCGCGAGCAGCTTGAGGTCGCTCAACTCGCCGGGGCCGGCCTCCGGCTCGAACATGTCGAATGGCTGGCTGGCCGGCTGCTGCTCAGCCGCCTGTCCCTGGGTCAGCGGCTCGATCTTGATATTGGCGGCGGTCGACCCGCCGACGCGCCCTGCCGTGACCTCGACGATCAGGCGGCTCGGCCGGGCGACCGACACGACCAGCGCGGTCTCGGGCGCGAACAGGGTTCCATTGACCACGTCCGGTCCGGTAATGATATTACAATTGTTAAGACTGGCGCGATCCGCGTATACGCGCACCACCGGAGGTGACACCTTATCATCTGCGCCATTGTATCGAACCAGGAAGAGACCCCGTGCCAGATCAATGGTTTTCTGCTGAATCTGTTCGTTCATTGTCGCCTGCGAGCCTAACGGAATGGATTGGTAAGTCTCCTGCAGTGTGCCCCAAAAATCTGTGTGATAGAAGAGGGCTTAATGTTAATCCGGTAAGATAGTTTTACTCGCCAATCGATGACATACCGCCGGTGATGATGCAGACCCTGACCCCAATCGAAGACCGCGCGGCCGGGGGGCGCGCTCGCCCGCCAATGAACGTCCTGTTCGTCCACAATAACTTTCCGGCCCAGTACCGCCACATTGCGCGCGCGCTCGCAGAGCAGCCCGGCAACAGGGTCGTTGCCGTCGGTTCATCGACCGCCAGCACGACGCCGGATATCCGGCTGCTCAAATATTCGACGACCAAGACGGATTCCGCGGTCGTCCATCCGTTTGCCCGGCGCTTCGATGTCGAATCGCGGCGTGCCGAAGAGGTTCTGTACGCGCTGTCGTCGCTGTCGGGGCAGGGCTTCGTGCCCGACCTGATCTTCGCGCATCCCGGTTGGGGCGAGACGCTGCCGCTGCGCACGATGTTTCCGCGCGCGCGGATCATCCTTTATTGCGAATTCTACTACGGTGCCGAGGGCAGGGACGTCGGCTTCGATCCCGAGTTTCCCATGACGGGCCTTGATGGCAACGTCGCACTCCATCTGAAGAATGCGACCACGCTGCTGGCGCTCACGGAATGCGATACGGGCGTCTCGCCGACGCCCTGGCAGAGGTCGACCTTTCCCGCCGAGTTTCAGAGCAAGATCGAGGTGATCCACGAGGGCGTCGACACCGACGAGGTGAAGCCCAATCCCGTCGCGCGGTTTCAGCTTCCGAACGGCGCGACGCTGTCGGCGGACGACGAAGTGATCACCTACGTCTCGCGCAACCTCGAGCCGGTGCGCGGATTCCATATCTTCATGCGGTCCTTGCCGAGGATACTCGCCGCGCGGCCGAATGCGCAGGTCGTGATCGTCGGCGGCAGCGGGACATCCTACGGGGCGAATCCACCCAAGGGCTCGAGCTGGAAGTCGATGGTCCTCGACGAAATCAAGTCGGACATCGACCTGCGCCGGGTGCATTTCCTCGGCCGGATTCCTCGGGAACCGTATCTCGAGCTGCTGCAGATTTCCTCGGTGCACGTCTATCTGACCTATCCCTTCGTGCTGTCGTGGTCGCTGCTGGAGGCGATGAGCGCGGGATGTGCGGTGGTGGCATCCGACACCGCCCCGCTTCGCGATATCATCTCGGACGGCAACGGCCTGCTGGTGCCGTTTTTTGATATTGATGCGCTGTCGGATCAGGTACTGTCGGTGCTGTCACGGCCCAAGGCCTTCAAGAAGATGCGGATGAAGGCGCGCAGCTTCGTGCGGGACAATTACGACGCAAAGCGGGTCTGTCTGCCCCGGATGCTGACGCTCGTTGATGAAGGTGTCCTCCCGCGCACGTACGGGGGATAACGCCAGGAGTTTGCGATGCCGCTTGTCATCTCGGTTGCCCAGCGCAAGGGCGGAGTCGGAAAGACGACCCTTGCGGTCTTGCTCGCCGCAGAACTGGATCGGCGCACGGGCGTGGTGGGACTGGTCGACGCCGACTCGCAGGCGTCCGCGTGTCACTGGGCCGAGCCCGGCAATCTGTCGTTCCCCGTCTACCAGCTTGATCCGGAAACCCGGCCGGTCGCCGAATGGGCCAAGCTGATGCGCCAGATTCCGCATCAGATCATCGTGGTGGACTCCGCGCCGAACGATCGGGTGCTGGGCGCGGTGCTCGCGGTCGCCAATATCGTGCTGATGCCGTGCACGCCGTCCGGCCTTGACATCGAGGCCACCGCGCGGACGCTCGACATCGTGCGGGAAGTGCGCGCCACGCGGCGAACGGCGCTCCGTGCCATGATCGTGCCGAACCGCGTCGACCAGCGCACGCTCGAAGGCCAGCAGCTGATCGAGGAGCTTGATACGCTCGACGAGGAGATCGGGCCGATGATCGGCAGCCGCTCGGCCTATGTGCGCGCCGTCGCCTTGGGGCAATCGGTCGCCGATTTCGCCGGCGGGACGCCCGCGGATCTCGAGATCAAGATGCTCGCCGATCTCGTGATGAGCTGGTGCGGGATCGCGCCCAGGCAGCGGGTGGCGATTTAACAGAGCGCGCCGGCGGCTTCACGACAGGCCAACCATGCCGGCATGGGAACGAAAGAGTTCGGGCCGCAACCGGCCCTTGACCTGACGGCGGCGCCCCGCAGGCTTGGTTAACGGATTGCTCGCGCGCACCCTCGCATTTGAAACAAATGCCGCCGCGCGCTTGAGCCCAAGCTCAAGACATTTCCCGTACATGCTTCCCGTCACTGTGGGGAGTGAAGAATGTACAACGTCAAGAGAGTGATGGCCCTGGTTCTGGCCGTCCTTGCGCTCGGGACAAGCGCACAGAACACCCAGGCTGGGATGGTCGGCTTCCCGCTGCCGCTGCGTGGCATGATCGAGAAGATCCGCTTCAGCGAGCCGACGCTGGCCCCGATGGCCTACACCATGTTCTGTATGCGCTATGCCGACGAGTGCAAGCCGAAAGCCCGCGCCCGGATGGTGTTCCGCGGCGGCGCCACACGCCTGACCAAGCAACGCATCGCCGACCTGATCGAGGTCAACGCTTCGGTCAATCGCAGCATCGTGCCACAGCGCAACGAACGCGGCCTTGCCGGCGAGGAATGGTTGATCAATCCGGCGCGCGGCGATTGCAACGATTATGCGGTCAGCAAGCGCCACGAGCTGCTGGCGCGCGGCTGGCCGATGCGCGACCTTCTGCTGAGCGAGGTTGTGACCTCCTCCGGCGAGCATCATCTCGTGCTGGTGGTCCGCGCCAGGGGTGGAGACATCGTGCTCGACAATCTGAATGCGCAGATCCGCAGCTGGTCGCAGGCGCGTTATCGTTGGGTCAGGATGCAGACCCCGGCGAACCCCGACCACTGGGCTGGCTGGCGTCGCGCAGGCCGGCGCCTGAATTTCTGAACGAGCCCCATCGATCGAAGGTGGCGCGGCGAGACATTTCGCCGCGCCATTTTTCGTCGCAGCGACGATCGCCAGCGCGCCGCGGCGACATTGCCGGAACGATTGGAGGCATCGACGGTTGACCCCGGTTCAACCCATCGAGGCATCGACATGAAGCTGGCCGGCCTTGTCACAACAGCGACGCTGGTCGTCGCCCTAGCCACACCGGTGCTTGCACAGGGCACCGGGCAGACCACGCAGGGCACAACACGCTATTCGATCGATGGACCGGGCGGTGGTGTTCCGACATCGCGGCCGCAGGCGACCCAGCCGGTCCCGCCGGCAACACCGGCTTACCCCTATGGCAGAGCGTCGCGGCACGGGCCGCCGGTCGGTCAACGGACCAACGTGCCGCTGGGGTCGCGCTGACCGTCGCTTCGGCTGCAAATCCGTTCAGTCTTAACGCTATTCCCATCGTCATTTTGCCGCCTCGGACGGAATGTCGTACCGATGCGATCACTGCGCCGGTTGAGGCGCGGGATTGGTTCGCGCAGGGCGAAATTTTCAGATGGCGAGCAGGGGTTCAATCCTGATCACGGGTGGCGCGGGATACATCGGATCCCATTGCGCCAAGGCGGTTGCCGAGGCCGGATTTCTGCCGGTCGTCTACGACAATTTGTCCACCGGTCACCGTGATTTCGTGCGATGGGGGCCGCTCGTGATCGGCGACGTCGCCGACCACGACAAGATCGCCGCCACTATCAGCGACCACAACGCGCTCGCCGCGATGCATTTCGCTGCGTTCAGCGCGGTCGGCGAGTCCGTGGCGGATCCGCAGAAATATTTCACCAACAACATTGCCGGCACGCTCGGCCTGCTGCGCGGCATGCGGGAGGCGGGCTGCGACCGCCTGGTGTTTTCCAGCACCGGCGCGGTCTACGGCAACGCCGGACGCGATCCAATTCCCGAGAGTGCCGCAGGTCCGACCGTCAATCCCTACGGCCGCTCCAAATTCATGATCGAGCAGATCCTGGCCGACTACCGCGCGGCCTATCGGTTCAACTCGGTCTGTCTGCGCTATTTCAATGCCTGCGGCGCCGACGCCTCCGTCACCATCGGCGAACTCCGCGATCCCGAGACGCATTTGATTCCGCGCGCGCTGATGGCGCTGCTGGGGCACGTGCCGGACTTTGCCATCTTCGGCGAAGACTATGACACGCCCGACGGCACCGCGGTGCGCGACTACATCCATGTCGATGATCTCGCGAGCGCCCATATCGCGGCGCTCGAGCTGCTGCTGAAGGGCGACGCCGGCGGCGTGTTCAATCTCGGCACCGGCACCGGCTATTCGGTGCGCCAGGTGCTCGACGCGATCCGCGCCGAGACCGGTGAAGCGGTGCCGAGCGTGGTGCGCGAGCGCCGGGCCGGCGATCCGCCGATCCTGGTGGCCGATCCCTCCAGGTCGGAGCGCGGCCTCGGCTTCAAGGCCAGCCGGTCCGATCTCGGCTACATCATTCGCTCGGCCTGGGCCTGGCATCAGAAGGCGCATCCGCGCCGGCGGTAGAGCATGATCCGGAAAATTGCGAAGCGGTTTTCCGACAAGATCATGCTCAAATAACGATCAAGCCGCGAGAGGCTCAGTTCAATGTGATGTAGTGCTGTTCGGCCAATCGCGCGAGGAACGGCATGTCGACAAGGCTTGCCACCAGGAAGACGGCGACCAGCGCCAGCACGAGCAGCATCAGGCCGCGCTCGCCATAGAGCTTCTCGGGCTTCTGCGCCGACGACCCCGGCGACGTCGACATCGAGAAGTAGGTGGTGAACAGCATCACCACCAGCGGCATCGCCAGGACATACTCGATACGGTACTTCACCAGGAACACCGAGAGGAAGAACACCGAGAACAGCGAATAGCTGAGGCACGAGGCCGTCAGCGACACCTCTGTATAGTGCGCGAAGCTAGCGCGGTAGCGCGCCAGCAGCTCCTTGCCATGGGACGCGGCAATCTCGCGATATTCGGATAGCCGCTTGGCCGCCATCAGGAACGCGCCGCCAAACCAGTAGCACAGGATCACCGAGCCCGGCGGCAGCGAGGTCGGATCGATCATCGCCCAGCCGATCAACAGCCGCAGCGGATTGTTGACGGATTCCGAGATGACGTCGAAATAGGCCTTGTCCTTGCTCCGGAGCGGCGGGACATTGTAGACGATGCCCTGCACGGCGAAGATGCCGGTTGCGAACAGCATCAGGCGGCTGCTGGCAGATGCGCAGACGAGGCCGAGCGCGACCAGCAGCAGCCACTCTAGCCCGATGATCTTGCCGTCCATCGCGCTCTGCACCGCGGAGCGCTGCGATTTGGTCGGGTGATGCCGGTCGAAGTCGCGGTCGAACCATTCATTGATCACATAATTGGCCGACGCGATGCAGATCGCGGCCACAAGGCCGAGGACGATAGCGCTTGCGATATGCTCGCCTCTCGGGCCGCGCAACAGCCAGGCAAGGACAATCCCGGGAACGATGAAGATGTGCTTGGTGCTGTGATCGAGCCGCAGGATGGAAAGATACTGCCCGATGCTTGCGGCCGGCGGCTTGCCGGCTTCGACCTTGCTGTCCATCAGCGCCATCGCGCGGTCCTTTTTCTGTCGTCGTTGATCGATCGCCTAGTTGAGGAGGTAGACGTCGAAACTCTCGTCGGTCTTGGCGGGGCCGAAGCGGCGGAGCATCGTGGTCGCTTCGCGGAAATCGCGGATCTGCGCCGCTGAGGCACGGAACGTCCGCCAGTCCTTGCCTTCGTCGTAGGTCCGGTCGGGCGTGATCTCGTCGAGCCAGGCCAGCAGGATGATGACGGGCGTGCGGCTTGTGTCGCGAAGCTCGCGGGCAAGGCGCAGGGTCTCGCCGAGATCGCTGTCCATCTTGCCCTTGCGCGAGAAGATCACGACGCTGCCGAATTTGTGGTCGCGCGCGAGATAGGTCCGGTTCTTGACGTAGTAGGGCAGCGCCTCGACCAGCCATTCCGGCTCGCTGAGGATCACTGCATTGGTGAGATCGGCGCGCGAGGCGATCAGGCGGCCGAGATCGGCGCTGCGGCTCGCGACCACGCCGGTCACCGCGTTGCGCAAATCGTTGATGCCGGCGGCGGTCTGGATCGCGAGCACCAGCAGGAGCGACACGCGTCCGATCGCCGGCAATCGCCGATCGAGCCATGCGCGAGAGCCGGATGGCGCGGTGACTCGGCTCCAGCCGATCCAGTAAAGCGCGATCAGGAAGCTCAGCCAGACCGCGGCATGTCGGTAGGCACCGTTGGCGGCGACGGCGAAGAACAACGACGTCAGCAACAGGGCGGCGATGGCGGCGAGAAAGGCCGGTCGCCGCGGCAAGAGCCCGAGCGTCGCGCCGAACAGCAGCACCGATCCCGCGATCCCCGGCAGCCGATTGGCAAACAGCGCGCCCAGCGACGTCGCGCCGGGGTTCACCAGCGCAAGGATTGCCGCCGCGAGTGGTGACTCGTGCGACCAGTCCCGGGCCGCGGCGTCATTATAGGTCGGCAACATCGTCGCCGCGCAGATCACGACGCCAATCGTCGCGATCGTTGCATTGATCGCGAAATTGGTGAGTTGCGGCGACCAGCGCCAGTCACGGCTCTCTCGGATCTCGAGCAGGTCGAGCAGCCAGAACAGCAGGAATGCGCCGGCCATGATCGCGCCGACGACGTTGGTGTTGGCGAGCAGGAACAGCAGCGCGCCGAGCACCAGACCACGGTCGCGGTGAGCCCGATAGCAGGCCGCGATCGCGAACAGGAACAGGGCCGAGATGCCGTAGTTCCTGGCCATCACGACATATTCAAACAACAGCGCATGGCTCGTGATCAGCAGCAGGACCAACGGCCGCGGGAATGGTGACCGGAAGATCAGCAGTGCGACCGTGATGAGCCCGACCACGAAGGCGACGGCGGGCAGCACCTCGACCCGATCGAATACGGCATGCACGCCGCGCAACAGGAGGTACCAGAGGGCGGGGTGGCCCTCGCCATGCAACCCTCTCAGCATGGCGACCGGATCGTCGCCGTTCAGGGCAATGGTGAGCGCCCGGACCTCGTCGCGCCACATCACGTGACGGCCGATCTGGAAGCCGACCAGCGCGACCCATCCCGCGAGGAGCAGGACGTCCGGCCAGGATCGGCGGTCCCGCTTGGGCGCGAACAACCACTGGTCCAGGATGGGCAGAGAACGGGTCAATGAATCCTGCTGCTGCTCGGATCGGGACGGTCAAACCGGGTCGTCATCTGCCGGCCTGGTGGTTTGTGTTAACAGTAAAATCCACATAGAATGTTGTAACATTATGGGCAAACCAGACTAACATTTATGACGCCGACGCCGGCCCAGAGAACGGTCAGGGACATCGGTCCTGCGCACCCCGAGGTGGAGTTCGCGCTGGTGCTGGCACGAACCATCGATTCCGTGAGCACCGACCCGCAGCAGCTGCGCAGCGCGGTCTACGAGCTCGCGCGGCAGAAGCTGCAGCAGCTCGCGCACGAGGATCCGGCGGAAAAGCAGCGTCTGATGCAGGCGCTGGAAGTGGCGATCGAAGGCGTTGAAGCGCACACGAAGAGCAACGTGATCGAGAAATTCGAGGTGCCGCTGGCGCGGGCGCTGCCCGTATTCCTCGAGGCGGCGGGCGCGGCGCGACGGATCGAGGCGCCGCCCCGGATCGATGCCGAGGCGGCCTTTTTTCACGACCCTCGACCGCGTCGAGCCTGCCGCGGTGACGCGTGGTCCGCGATGGTCGTCGTCGGCGCCGCTGCGTTACGTTGTCATGCTGGCGTTCTTCGGGCTGATCGCGGCCGTTGTCCTCCTGCAGCAACGCGGCGTGTCATTGGCTGCGGTCCGCGCGATGATTGCCGGCACGCTGGCATCGGCGCCGCCCGAAGCCCAAAGGCCGGCGGTGGTCGCGGCCGTCCCGGCGCCGGCCGCTGCGGCCGAGCCGCCGGTGCCGAGACGGCCATTGCCGACCGCCTACGGCGTCTACGCCGAGAGCGGCCGCAAGCTTTACGAGCTGCAACTGATCCAGGGGCGTGCGCCGGATCCGCGGGTGGCGATCTCGGCGGCGATCACCAGGCCGAGCGAGACCACGCTGCCTGACGGACATCTCCGCTTCATCGTGTTCCGGCGCGAGGGTGCCGGCGGCGCCTCCGATCCGATCGATGTGCGTCTGATCGCGCATGTGAGCCAGCAGACCACGTTCGACGCGACCGGCAAGCCGGTGGTCTCGCCGGGCGACGACAGCTGGGTGATCCGCAACATCTCGATCCCGTTCCGCGCGGCGCCGCTCAAGGACGATCCGCAGATGTTCGAGGTCCTGCCGCGCGACGACGTGCCGCTGCCGCCGGGACGCTACGCGTTGATCCTGAAGGCGCAGGCCTACGATTTCACGGTCGAGGGCGCGGTCACCGACAAGCGGCATTGCCTGCAGCGGCTGGCGGCCGCAAATGGCGTGTTCTACTCGGAATGCGAGAAACCGTGAGCGGGGTGTCCATCCGGTTCAGTGTCGTGCTGGCGCTCCTGCTGGCATCGCGTGCCGCCGTCGCCGCACCCGCCGCCGAGACCGCAAAGCGCTGCCTGCGCGCGGCCTACATGTTCTACCCCTACAAGCGACCGGGGGCCGTGCCGATGAATGGCGATCGGCTGCATTTCTTTCAGCAATGCATGACGCAAGACGACACGAAGTCGGCGGAAGCGCCGAAGCGCGATTGAGCGCAATGCGCCGGCCGCTCAGTTCGCGGACTGCTCCACGCCCGACCTCAGCCGGCCGAGCTGGTTACGCAGCACGAGCAGCATGAAGCGACCGACGCCGATGCCGGCGAGACCCCCCGCCACCTTGACGATCGCATCGATCAGGCGGCCGTGACGATCCGGTGTCAGGAATTGCATTGCTTCGAGCGTGAACGCGCTGAAGATGACAAGGAGCACGATCAGCGCGGTGCGCCGCGGGTAGCCCAGCACGAAGGCCAGCGCCATCACGGCGAACGCCGCGAAATGCTCGATCTGCGGATGGAATAGCGAGGGACGGTCCTGGATCGGGGACAGTGTCACGAAGGCGATGAGCGCAAGCGCAAGCCAGCCTGCAATCACGCCGAACCTCCGTATCTTTGAAACAAGCAACGCGTTCTTCCCGGTCCATATGCGCTGGGCGCGCCGCCGTTGAATTAGCGCATCGCCGGTGTCTGCGACATGAAAATGGTCGTCGAAGGTTAACTTGCCGGTCGGCTGCAAATGACCCGACATGTTGTCCGCGCTCCGGTCCGCCGGAAGGTTGCCAGCAACAATTGCTTTCAAGTTTATGGTATTAAAATACCCTAAACTGAAACCCAATCTCACTTCGCGCGCATCTCATGGAGGGAACCAGGGATGCTTGCGCGGGTTCCCCGGATGGTGCACCTGACGAAAAAATTAGCGGCGCCTTGCGGGTCCATTCATAAGCCGTTCACGGCGGGAAGCCTCATTTGGTGCCGGAATGTCGTAATGCTCACTCTCGGAGGCCAAAGTGCGTCTGCTCGTCGTTGAGGATGATCCGGATCTAAACCGCCAGCTCACCACCGCGCTGACGGACGCCGGCTACGTGGTCGATCGCGCGTTCGACGGCGAGGAGGGGCATTTCCTTGGTGATAGCGAGCCGTACGACGCGGTGGTGCTGGATATCGGCCTGCCGAAAATGGACGGTATCTCGGTGCTCGAGGCCTGGCGGCGGAACAAGCGGGTGATGCCGGTGCTGATCCTCACCGCACGAGATCGCTGGAGCGACAAGGTTCAGGGCTTCGACGCCGGCGCCGACGACTATGTCGCCAAGCCCTTCCACCTCGAGGAGGTGCTGGCGCGGATCCGCGCGCTGCTGCGCCGCGCGACCGGGCATGCCCAGGTCGAACTGAACTGCGGGCCGGTGGCGCTGAACACCCGGACCAAGCGGGTCACCGTCAACGGCAATCCGATCAAGCTGACCTCGCACGAGTACAATCTGCTCGACTATCTGATGCACCACACCGGGCGGGTGGTCTCGCGCACCGAACTGGTCGAGCATCTCTACGACCAGGACTTCGACCGCGACTCCAACACGATCGAGGTGTTCGTCGGGCGCATTCGCAAGAAGCTGGAAGTCGATATCATCCAGACCGTGCGCGGCCTCGGCTACATGCTTTCGCCGCCGACCTAGAGCATGATCCGGAAAAGTGCGCAGCGGTTTTCCCTGCGACAAACGCGAAGCGTTTGCGCGGAGATCATGCTCTTGAAGCATTTTCGAGCGAAGTGGATGCCGGTTCGTTCGCGTGAAGAAAGCGCGGACCAAACAATGGGATAAGAGCATGTCCTATTCAATCGGATCATGCTCTTAAGGTGCTTGATCGCGATGCGGGCATTGGCATGATCCGCGCCAGGAGGACTGGATTCGCCATGTCTGAACTCGCCTTGTCGCGGCCCGCTGACGCGATGTTCGAGCTCGTGCCCTGATGGGCGGCAGCTCGCTCGCGACACGCCTGTTCGTCTCGGCGACCGCCTGGGTGGTGGTGATCCTGGCGATCACGGGCGTCATCCTGTCGTCGGTCTATCGCGACGCGACCGAGCGCGCCTTCGACCGCCGGCTCAATCTCTATCTGCGCACCCTGATCGCCGAGGTGGCGACGCCGGACGAGCCGGCGGACCGCCAGTTCCAGTCGCTGGGCGAGCCGCTGTTCGACCTGCCATTGTCGGGCTGGTACTGGCAGATCACCCGGACCGATACCGAAAAGGGCGAGACCCGCGCCTCGCGCTCGCTGTGGGACAAGAAATTGCCCAAGCTCGAGGAGCACGGCGCCGAGCTGACCGCTGCCGGGGTCCGGCTCGGCTATGTCGACGGGCCCGAAGGCCAGAGCCTGCGCGTGGTGGAGCGGCCGGTCGATCTCGGCGCCGACGGCAAGTTCCTGGTCAGCGTCGCCGGCGATGCCACCGAGATCTTCGATGAGACGCGCAGCTTCGACTATTATCTCGGCGGCACCTTCGCCGCGCTCGGCATCGTGCTGCTGCTGACCACGATCTTCCAGGTGCGCTACGGTCTCGCGCCGCTCAAGCGAATCTCGGATGCGATCGCCGACATCCGCTCCGGCCGCGCCGAGCGGCTGGAAGGCCGGTTTCCGGTCGAGATCGCACCGCTGGCGCGCGAGACCAATGCGCTGATCGATGCCAACCGGGAGATCGTTGAGCGCTCGCGCACCCATGTCGGCAATCTCGCCCATGCGATCAAGACGCCGCTTTCGGTGATCGTGAACGAGGCGGCCGCCCATACCGCCGATCCTTTCGCCAGCAAGGTGCTGGAGCAGGCCGATCTGATGCGGGACCAGGTCGCGCACCATCTCGAGCGGGCGCGGATCGCCGCCCGTGCCACCATCGTCAGCACCATCACCGACGTCGCACCTGTGATCGAGGCGCTGCGCCGGACCATGGAGAAGATCCATCGCGATCGCGACCTCTCGATCGAGGCGAACGCCGATCCGGCGGCACGGTTTCGCGGCGAGCGGCAGGACCTCGAGGAGATGGTCGGCAATCTCGTCGACAACGCCTGCAAATGGGCGGCTTCGCAGGTGTTCGTCGAGGTGACCGTGGTCCCGCCCGAGGCCTCGGGCGCCGGGCCGAGGCTGCGCATTGTGGTCGACGACGACGGGCGCGGCCTGTCGGAAGCCGAGCGTGCCCAGGTGTCGCGGCGCGGCCAGCGGCTCGACGAGTCAAAACCAGGCTCCGGTCTCGGCCTGTCGATCGTGACCGATCTCGCCGGCCTCTACGGCGGCAATCTCACCCTGAACAACGCACCGATCGGCGGCCTGCGGGCCAAGCTCACGCTGCCGGCGGTGTAGCACAAGATGACTTTACTCTGAATCGAGCGGCGGATTCCGCTTCACCTCGCCCCGCGCGCGGGGAGAGGTCGGAACGCATCGTTAGATGCGTTCCGGGTGAGGGGGAGTCTCCGTAAACGCAGCTATCACCCGATACGCGGAGGCGGCCCCTCACCCAACCCTCTCCCCGTAAGAACGGGGCGAGGGAGCGCAGCGCCGCCGCGGTCGCCATCCGACCTAAACCCATCTCGCTCTAGGTGGTGTGGACTCTAAGGATTCCCTTTTAGGCGCAAATCAGATTCAAGGCTGCTTTTGGGGAGGCCGCCTTGGGTGTGATGGACCGCTTGGTATTGAGCGACGCGACATGGGAGCGGATGGCGCCGCTGATCATCGGCCGGCCTGACCAGAAGGGTTCGACCGGACGGGACAACCGGATGTTTGTGGAGGGCGTACTTTGGATCGTGCGCACTGGCTCTCCCTGGCGTGATCTTCCGGAGGTGTTTGGAGACTGGAACAGCGTGTTTCGGCGCTTCAGTCGATGGAGCATCAAGGGGGTCTGGTGGCGCATATTCGAAGCGATGTCCGGTGATCCGGACTTCGAGTATCTGATCGTCGACTCCACCATCGTCCGGGCGCACCAGCACGCCGCTGGGGCGAAAAAAGGGGGTCTGAAGATCAGGCGATCGGTCGCTCGCGCGGTGGCCTGAGCACCAAGATACATATGGCCGTTCGCGGCCTGGGATGTCCCGTACGGTTCAAGCTCACCGCAGGTCAGAAGAGCGACGTACCGCAAGCCGCCGAATTGATCGAGGGATTACCTGCCCAGGTCGTCATGGCGGATACGGCTTATGACGCCGATCACTTGCGCCAGGCGATCGCTGCCAAAGGCGCGCTCGCCGTCATCCCCAACAACCCGTCACGTGCGCTCAAATATCCGCTGGACAAGCACCTCTATGCCCAGCGTCATCTCGTCGAATGCTGCTTCTCAAAACTCAAGCAGTTCCGCCGCGTCGCAACCCGCTTCGAAAAGACCGCCCGAAATTACCTGGCCGTCGTTACTCTCGCAGCCATCGTCTTATGGATGCGATAAATGTCCACACCACCTAGTCGGCCTTGGGAGGCTCGGCGCCGCTATTCTTCCTAAACGGCTTCTTAACGCGCCCGCCGCTATCATTGCGGGCGGACGGGCTGCGGCGCTTGCCGGGCACCAAGCTTTCACGACCGGGCATGAGCCAGAAATCGACCGAGCGGCTGAGGGATTATCTCGCGCAGCTTCCGCCGCAATCGCAGGCGCTGCTGATGCGTGAGCTGGAGCGCGCCGTCGAACGCGGCGATGACGTCGCCGTCGCCAATCTGGTCCTCGAGCAGCTGCGCAAGATCGTGCGCGGGGCCGAGGAGGACGAGCAGATCCAGCCGCGCAGCGACGACCCGGCGCGGCTCCTGTTCCGGCCGCTCGAGCCGTTCCTCGCCGAGACCAATTTCCCGACGCGAGCGGGCCAGATCCGGCGCGCCTCGCTGCTGCCGATCTGGCAATGGCTGGCCCGCGAGGGCGCGCCCGAAGCGGCTCGCGCGTTCGAGGCGGCGTTGGCCGCGGCCACGGAGAGCGGTCCGATGGAGGCCGCCGCGCGCAAGTTCCAGCTTGCCGCCGCGGACGCCATCCTCAAGATCGCGGCGCCGAGCCAGGACGACCGCCAGCGCGCGCTGTCGCGGGTCGGCCCGCCAAACGTGGTCGAGGACCTGCTGCCGATCGGCCTCGTTCTGCAGGCCCGCGAAGCGCTGGAAACCCTGGGAAGCCGGCTGCCGAGCCAGATCCGGGTATTTGCCGATTCCCAGATCGCCTCCGCGATGGAGGCGCTCAAGCTGCCGTCGTTGCAGACGCCGCAACTGCTGCCGTTTGCGCTGTCGTTGATTGCGCAGCGGCTCGCCGCGCCATGGCAGATCATCCGTCTCGCCATCAAGATGGCGGCCTCCGACGACGAACTGCGGGTTGCGGCGACGCCTTACGGCATCGCGGTCACCATCGCGCTGCATGATTTGTCGTTCGTCGCGGCCTGCCTGCGCACCGACATCAGGCGCGGGCATTTCGATTATGTCGGCGAGCAGCTCAAGACCCTGCATGACGGCGTCCGCGGCCTGCGCACCGAGCTCGATCTGCGCAACGATTCCACCTGGGGCCGCCAGCTCACCTCGGTCCGCGCCGATACTTCCAACGCGCTGCAATCGGAGATCGACAGCGTGCCGGGCCGGGTCCGCCGCATCCTGCGCCAGCGCGCCGACAAGGACATTACGGCAGGGGCCAAGATCGATGCGACCGAGGTCGAGGATGCCGCGGCGCTGATCGATTTCGTCGCGGTGTGCCGCACCTATGCCAGCGAGCTCGCCATCAACGAGGTGACGCTGCGGACTTTCTCCGACCTGCAACATTATGTCGAGCAGTCGACCGAAGGGCTGGTGCAGTCGCTGCGCGGCGGCGACGCCCGGGTCCGGGCGTTCCGCCAGCAGCAGGTCAAGGCCGCGATCCGCTTCTGCGAAGTGCTGTTCGGCCACGACTACGCCTCCCTGATGAACCGGGCCGCCGAAAACGCCGTGACCGGCGAGCGCAAGTCGTCGCGCGCGGGGTAGCGAGACCGCGCAATTCGCGAGCATGTTCGACGGTAAGCCGACGAGCCCGGCCACGGCGGGATGATAGGCATTTGCGCTATTTCGGAATAATGGAAGTGTGGCACTGAGTTGCCCGACGTGTCAACCGTCAATCGAGCACCGGCGACCGCCTGCTACTTTGCATGGGGTTGTTTTCGATATTTTGGTCGTGCGCGCCTTCGCCCGGAGACGCCGGCGCAATACCGCCGGAACGGCACCGGAAACCGCCTGATTTCGACCTTCCGCCGATCCAGCAATTGTCAATTGCCGGGCTCGCCGCCGGTAGTGTAAAGCGATTCTAAGGCGGCTTGCCAGAAGCCGCCGTTCCATCCGGGAACCGCTTGATGACGCTGTGGTTTGTGTTCGCGCTGATGACGGTCGCGGCGATCTTCGCCGTGCTGTGGCCGCTCAGCCGCCGCGGGCGCGCGGATACCGGCGGCAGCGAGGTCGTGGTCTACCGCGACCAGCTCGCCGAAATCGACCGCGACATGGCCGCCGGCATCATCGGTGCCGCCGAGGCCGATGCCGCACGGGTCGAGATCAGCCGCCGGCTGCTGGCCGCCGCCGATCAGGGCGGACGTGAGACCCCGGTGCAAGGCAACCTCAATCTGCGGCGCACTGCCGCGATCGTCGGCCTGGTCGGATTGCCGGTGATTGCCTCGAGCTTCTATCTCGCGCTCGGCTCGCCGCGGCTTGGCGACTTTCCGCTCGCCGAGCGCGGCCGGGTGGCCGACGCCAACCAGCCGCTCGCCAATCTGGTCGCGCAGGTCGAGGCGCACCTTGAAAAGAACCCGACCGACGGCCGCGGCTGGACGGTGCTGGCGCCGGTGCTGTCGCGCCTCGGCCGCTACGATGACGCCGTCCGCGCCTATCGCAACGCCATCACCTATGCCGGCGACAGCGCCGATCGCCGCGCCGATCTCGGCGAGGCGCTGATGGGGACTGCCGGCGGCGTCGTCACCGCGGACGCCAAGGCGGAGTTCGAGCGTGCGGTCGCGCTGAATGGCGACGATGCCAAGGCGAACTATTTCCTCGGCCTTGCCGCCGAGCAGGACGGGCGCAAGGCCGATGCCGCGGCGCTCTGGCAGAAGATGCTGGCGAAGGCGCCATCGGACGCGCCATGGCGGCCGCTGGTGCAGGCCGCGCTCGTGCGGGTCGGCGGAAGCGTGCCCGGCGGCGTCAGCGCACCCGGTGGCGTGAGCGCACCGGCGCTGCCGGACAGTGCGGTGGCTGCGGCCAGGGACATGAGCGAGGCCGATCGCGGCACCATGATCAAAGGCATGGTCGATCGGCTGGCGACGCGGCTGAAGACCAATGGCGACGACGTCGAGGGCTGGCTGCGGCTGGTCCGCGCCTATCTCGTGATGGGCGAGCGCGACAAGGCGATGAGCGCGCTCGCGGATGCCCGTCAGGCGGTCGCCAACGATGCGGACCGGTTGCGTCAGCTCAATGAGGGGCTGAAGAATCTCGGGCTGGATGGATAGAGCATGACGCCGAAAAGTGCGCGGCGGTTTTCGGAGGATGTCATGCGCAAGGATGGAACATGACCAGGAAGCAACGGCGTTTGACACTGATCGGCTGCGCGCTCGTCGTGCTCGCGATCGCCGCGGGCCTGGTGCTGAACGCGCTGCGCGATTCCATCGTGTTCTTCTCGACGCCGTCGATGGTCGCCGAAAAGCATCTCGGTCCGGGCAAGCGTTTCCGGCTCGGCGGCCTGGTGGAGCAGGGCTCGCTCAAGCGCGGCGACAATCTCGCCGTGACCTTCACCGTTGGCGATGGTGGCGCGACGCTGCCGGTCGCCTACAAGGGCATCCTGCCGGATCTGTTCCGCGAGGGGCAGGGCGTGGTTGCCGAAGGCGCGCTCGACGCTGATGGCGTGTTCCGCGCCGACACCGTGCTCGCCAAGCATGACGAGACCTACATGCCGAAGGATGTCGCCGACGCCCTGAAGAAGCAGGGGCACTGGAAGGACGATTACGGTGCCAAGCCGGGCAATACGCCGAGCGCCTCCGCGGCGCCGACCCAGGGAGCCGTGCGGTGATTGCCGAAAGTGGACATTACGCCCTGGTGCTCGCGCTCGGGCTGGCGCTGATCCAGTCCATCGTGCCGATCGTCGGCGCGCGCTGGCGCGATGCGGCGCTGATGAACGTCGCGCGCTCGACCGCGCTCGCCCAGTTGCTGTTCGTCGCAGCGTCGTTCGCGGCGCTGGTGACGCTGCACGTCACCTCGGATTTCTCGGTCGCCAATGTCTACGAGAATTCGCATTCGCTGAAGCCGCTGCTCTACAAGATCACCGGCGTGTGGGGAAACCATGAAGGATCGATGCTGCTGTGGGTGTCGATCCTGGCGCTGTTCGGCGGCCTCGTCGCGGCCTTCGGCAACAATCTGCCGCTGTCGCTGCGCGCGCATGTGCTGGCGGTGCAGGCCTGGGTCGCCAGCGCGTTCTATCTGTTCATCCTGATCACCTCGAACCCGTTCCTGCGCATCGCCAATCCGCCGCTGGAGGGACGCGACCTCAATCCGGTGCTGCAGGATATCGGCCTCGCGGTGCATCCGCCGATGCTCTATCTCGGTTATGTCGGCTTCTCGATCTCGTTCTCGTTCGCGGTGGCGGCGCTGCTCGAGGGACGGATCGACGCCGCCTGGGCGCGCTGGGTGCGGCCGTGGACGCTGATGGCTTGGATCTTCCTGACGCTCGGCATCGCGATGGGCTCCTACTGGGCCTATTACGAGCTCGGCTGGGGCGGCTGGTGGTTCTGGGATCCGGTCGAGAACGCATCGCTGATGCCGTGGCTTGCCGGCACCGCGCTGCTGCATTCGGCGCTGGTGATGGAGAAGCGCAACGCGCTGAAGGTCTGGACCGTCCTGCTGTCGATCCTGACCTTCTCGCTGTCGCTGCTCGGCACCTTCCTGGTGCGCTCCGGCGTGCTGACCTCGGTCCACGCGTTCGCCACCGATCCGACACGCGGCGTGTTCATCCTGCTGATCCTGTTCGTCTTCATCGGCGGCAGCCTGTCGCTGTATGCCTGGCGTGCGCCGGCGCTGAAGCAGGGCGGGCTGTTCGCGCCGATCTCGCGCGAAGGCGCGCTGGTGCTCAACAATCTGCTGCTCACCACCGCCTGCGCGACCGTGTTCATCGGCACGCTGTATCCGCTGGCGCTAGAGGTGCTGACCGGCGAGAAGATCTCGGTCGGAGCGCCGTTCTTCAATTTCACCTTCGCGCCGCTGTTCGTGCCGCTGCTGCTCGCGGTGCCGTTCGGGCCGCTGCTGGCCTGGAAGCGCGGCGATCTGCTCGGCGCGGCGCAGCGGCTGATGGTGGCCGGCATCGTCGCGCTGGTTGCGATGGCGCTGGTGTTGGCGTGGACCTATGGCGGCGCGACCTTGGCGCCGCTCGCGATCGGACTGGCGGTGTTCGTGATCATGGGCGCGCTGTGCGATCTCGCCGAGCGCATCGCGCTGTTCCGGATTCCGCTGTCGCTCTCGTTGCGCCGCGCGCGCGGCTTGCCGCGTGCGACTTGGGGAACTGCGTTTGCGCATGCCGGTCTCGGCGTCGCGCTGATCGGGATCGTCTGCGAGACCACCTGGAACAGCGAATATATCGGCGCGATGAAGCCGGACGACGTCGCTCACGTCGCCGGCTACCAGTTGCGGCTCGACGGCCTGAACCCGCGGCAGGGTCCGAATTTCCGCGAGATGGTCGCGCAATTCACCGTGACGCGTGACGGCGAGAAGGTCAGCGTGATGACGCCGTCGAAGCGCAACTTCACGACGCGCGGCGCCTCGACGACCGAGGCCGCGCTGATGACGCGCGGCGCCAGCCAGCTCTACATCTCGCTCGGCGATACCTCGGCCGACGGCGCGATCGCGGTGCGCATCTATTACAAGCCGCTGGTGCTGATGATCTGGTGGGGCCCGGTGCTGATGGCGTTCGGTGGTCTGCTGTCGCTGTCCGACCGCCGCTTGCGGGTCGGCGCGCCGAAGCCGGCGAAAGCGGCGCGTGCATTGCAGGCGGCCGAGTGATGCGGTCGCGCGCGCTTGCAGCCGCCGTGCTTGCCGCGGTCCTGATGCTCGGTGCGATGCCCGCACGGGCGGTGCTGCCCGACGAGGTCATGGCGGATCCGGGCAAGGAGGCGAGGGCGCGCGAGCTCTCCAAGGAGCTGCGCTGCATGGTCTGCCAGAACCAGTCGATCGACGATTCGGAGGCGCCGCTGGCGCGCGACCTGCGTCTCTTGGTGCGTGAACGCATCTCGGCCGGCGACAGCGACGGCCAGGTGATCGATTTCCTGGTGGCGCGCTACGGCGAATTCGTGCTGCTGAAGCCGCGCCTCAACGAGCACACGCTGCTGCTGTGGCTTACCCCGCCGCTGGCGTTGCTGCTGGGCGGCTTTGCGCTCTGGCGCCTCGGCCGGCGCAAGGCAAATCCGGCCGCGGGCGGGGGCGATTCCGCCGCCGGACTGACGTCCGACGAGCAGGCGCGCTTGGAACGGCTGCTGGCGGCGGAATCCGCGCCGGACAAGCCGCTTTAGTTCCCTTTTAAGTCCTTTATTTACCTGCGCTATTCTGCCGCAGCGGCGGCCGCCTCGATTACAAAAGTTTAATTCCGCAGCCAGCGCGCCGTAAGGCTGATGACCCCATGTTCAGACCCATCAGGTGCTCGCCCCCGGCACCAATGATTCTGGCCCCTGGAGATTTCAAGACATGACCGACCGTCCCGACCTCTCGACCCTTCCATCCTACAAGGCGCCGAAGCGCTCGCTGTTCTCTGCCCGCAAACTCGCGCTGATGGCGTCGGTCGTGGCCGGCCTCGGTGCCGCCACCTACGGCTTCAGCCCCTCGCACAACCCCGCCGACCTGTTCACGACGCCCGCGCATGCGCAGGTCAATAACGAGGTCAAGAAGGTTCAGCAGCCGGTCGGATTTGCCGACATCGTCGAGCGCGTGAAACCGTCGGTGATCTCGGTCAAGGTCAACATTCGCGAGAAGGTCGCGAAGGATGACAGCAACAACAATGACGATTCGCCGTTCCAGCCGGGTTCGCCGATGGAGCGCTTCTTCCGCCGCTTCGGCGGTCCGGATGGCTTGCCCCCGGGCCTGCGCGGTGGACCGCGCGGCGGTGGCGTGGTGACGGGCCAGGGTTCCGGCTTCTTCATCTCGGCTGACGGCTATGCCGTGACCAACAATCACGTCGTCGACGGCGCCGACAAGGTCGAAGTCACCACCGACGACGGCAAGACCTATTCCGCCAAGGTGATCGGCACCGATCCGCGCACCGACCTCGCGCTGATCAAGGTCGAGGGCGGCTCCAACTTCCAGTTTGCCAAGCTTTCCGAAACCAAGCCACGCATCGGCGACTGGGTGCTGGCGGTCGGCAATCCGTTCGGCCTCGGCGGCACCGTGACCGCGGGCATCGTCTCGGCCTCCGGCCGCGACATCGGCAACGGCCCGTATGACGATTTCATCCAGATCGATGCGCCCGTGAACAAGGGCAATTCGGGTGGCCCGGCGTTCGACGTGTCCGGTGAGGTGATGGGCGTCAACACGGCGATCTACTCGCCGTCCGGCGGCAGCGTCGGCATCGCGTTCTCGATCCCGGCCCAGACCGTCAAGAGCGTCGTCGCCCAGCTGAAGGACAAGGGCGCGGTCAGCCGTGGCTGGATCGGCGTCCAGATCCAGCCGGTGACCTCCGACATCGCCGACAGCCTCGGCATGAAGAAGGCCGAAGGCGCGCTGGTTGCCGAACCGCAGGCCAACGGCCCCGCGGCCAAGGCCGGCATCGAATCCGGTGACGTCATCACCGCCGTCAATGGCGAGCCGGTGAAGGATGCGCGCGAACTCGCCCGCACCATCGGTGGCCTCGCGCCCGGCAACGCCGTGAAGCTGAACGTACTGCACAAGGGTCAGGACAAGACCGTCAACCTCACGCTCGGCCAGCTGCCGAACAACCTGGAGGCCAAGGCTGACACCGACAAGAGCGACAAGGGCAATTCGTCCCGCGGCACCGACGTGCCGAAGCTCGGCCTCACCGTCGCGCCAGCCAACAGCGTGGCCGGCGCCGGCAAGGACGGCGTGGTCGTGACCGAAGTCGATCCCAAGAGTGCTGCCGCTGAGCGGGGCTTCAAGGAAGGCGACGTGATCCTCGAGGTCGCCGGCAAGTCCGTCGGCACCGCCGGTGAAGTGCGGGATGCGATCACCGCGGCGCGCAATGACAGCAAGAACAGCGTTCTCATGCGCGTGAAGAGCGGCGGTTCGTCGCGCTTTGTGGCAGTGCCGCTGGCGAAGGGATAACTATCTATGAGTTGGAAGGCGTCGCCGGCATCAGTCGCCCCCGCCGACGGCGCTTTCCGGGGGGCGGGCCCCTTGCTCGCTCCCTACGTTGCCTTTCGATGGAATATGCCCCCCTCTGTCGGAAGGTCTCAGGGCGGTGAGGTCCCCCAGCTTCACCGCCCACTTTTTTCAAGCAATCGAGAATATGCGCGGTCGTCTTGCATGTGCAGGCCGGCCGCGTCATGCTGACAGAGGGCCAATTCCCGTGACCGCAATCGCTCCGCAAATGCGCATCCTGATCATCGAAGACGACCGTGAGTCAGCCGACTATCTGGTCAAGGCATTCCGCGAAGTCGGCTATATCGCCGATCTCGCCTCCGATGGCGAGGAAGGGCTGTCGATGGCCGAGACCGGCGACTACGACGTGCTGGTTGTGGATCGCATGCTGCCGAAGCGTGACGGCCTGTCGCTGATCGGCAGCCTGCGCGACAAGGGCAACCGGACGCCGGTACTCATCCTCTCGGCGCTCGGCCAGGTCGATGACCGCATCAAGGGCCTGCGCGCCGGCGGCGACGACTACCTGCCGAAACCCTATTCCTTCGCCGAGCTGCTTGCGCGCGTCGAGGTGCTGTCGCGGCGCAATGTCGGCCCGGCCGAGGAGACGACCTACCGGGTCGGCGACCTCGAGCTCGATCGGCTTTCCCATCGCGTCGCCCGCGGCAAGGACGAGCTGACCTTGCAGCCGCGCGAGTTCCGCCTGCTCGAATATCTCATGAAGCATGCCGGGCAGGTGGTGACACGCACCATGCTGCTCGAGAATGTCTGGGATTATCATTTCGATCCGCAGACCAACGTCATCGACGTCCACATCTCGCGGCTGCGCTCCAAGATCGATAAGGGTTTTGAACGGCCGCTGCTGCATACCATCCGCGGTGCGGGGTATATGATCCGTGACGGTGTCGGAATTAGTTCGGGAAGATCAACGCCTTAGCAATTTCTGCCCGTTGATAATTTACCGATTTTTTAACGATTTTTGGGGTCGAGCCGCCGCCGATCCCGCGAAAAGCGTGCAGTTCGCCGGGTTCGAGCGTCGCCCAGACGCCCCAGAGAAGGCCGGAGAGGGGGCTTCCCGACAGGCTATGCGGACAACGCAGCAGGTACACGAAAGCGCTCCTGGCCGCCCCGAGCAAGCCCAAGCGACCAACTGGCAACCAACTTCAGAACTGATCTTTGACCCGGGTATATGCGGTATGCTTCGGGTTCTTGTTCTTGATCCAGTGGGTGCAGCGGCCCGGGCAATAGCCGCGATCGGCGTGCTTCGACACCATGCCTTCGAGCCCCATGATGCAGGCGTGACGGAATAAATCGGGGCCGATTTCGCCTCGGTCGAACGGGGCGAGGAAGATTCCTTCCGCGCGGCGGGCGAGCAGCCGCGCCAGATTTGCTTTCCGCATCGAGAGCGGCAGGCGCCGGTAGTCGTCACCATCGCCGGACAGGATGTCGAAGGCGTAGAACTGGACCTCGTGGTCGTACTTGCGGGAATGCAGGGCGTCGAAATCGGACATGCCGTCGACGTTGAGCACCACGGCCTCGCCATCGAGGACGAATTGCTCGGTGCGGATTTTCAGCGCGCTTTCGACGATCCACGGATAGCGCTTCGTCCAGTCGTAGCCGCCCTTGGTGAACAGGCGCACGCGACCGTGGTCCCGCAGCACCTTCATGCGGTAACCGTCGTGCTTGATTTCATGGAGCCAGTTGGGGCCGGATGGAACCACGGTCCCCTTGACCGGGATGGCAAAGTCGAACTTTTGGGCCATGGCCCGCATTTATGCACCCGGCCACAAAAAGCAAGTCGGATGAGTGGGTTAGTGCTGGCTCGTGCTACCAGCCTCGGTAGAACGTCTGCGAGGCCAAGGTGCCATGTGTCGGGATCGGCACGTTCCACAACGCCTGCTGGGCGCGGCGGGGTATTGTATAAGCCGGATATTGGTTGTTGATCGTAGCGCCCGCTACCTTGACGGCAGGCCCCTCGGGTAAGAAGGATGCCGCTTTCCCCACAGTTTTTTCGCCTTGTGAGCGCTCTCTGTATGAAACCGGCACTTGAACGTTTCGTGGTTGATTACCTAGCCGAGTTGGTTGAAGGGAATACAGCAATTTTCGCGGGGGCAGGATTATCCGTTCCGGCCGGATACGTTGACTGGCGCGAACTGTTGCGACCGTTGTCGAAAGATCTCGATCTAAACATTGATCTTGAAAGTGACTTGGTCGCCGTCGCGCAATTTCATGTGAATGCCAGTGGTCAGAATAGGCACAAGCTTCATAAAGCCCTCTTGGACGCACTATCGCGCGACGCCAAGCCCACCGATAATCATCGCCTGCTAGCGCAGCTGCCCATAACGACGTTTTGGACCACGAATTACGACAAACTTATCGAGGACACGCTCCGCGAGCGCGGCAAAATTGTCGATATCAAGAGTTCGGTACCTCAGATGGCAACGACGCGACCTCATCGCGACGTCACCGTCTACAAAATGCATGGCGATATTGATAGGCCTAACGAAGCCGTCGTCACAAAAGACGACTACGAGCGTTATTCAAAGCAGCGCGAGCCATTCATTACGGCGCTCGCCGGAGATTTGATCAAGCGAACGTTCCTCTTTCTGGGGTTTAGTTTCACCGACCCAAACCTGGAACACGTTCTCTCACAGGTTCGCTTGAACTTCACCACCGATCAGCGGCAGCACTATGCGATTTTCCGATCTCGATCGAAGCAACCTGGCGAGACGGATGATGATTTCGCACACTATCGAGCACGACAAATCCACGTCATTGAGGACCTAAAGCGGTTTAACGTCAAAGTACTGCTTGTCGACGAATACAGCGAAATAACCGACTTGCTGGCCGAACTGGTCAATCGGTATCGACGTCGAACCGTCTTTGTCTCCGCAAGCGCGTTCAATTTTGATCCGTGGGGGCAGCCCGCAATTATAGAGTTCGCACAAGAACTTGGCCGCGCGCTTATTGCGGACGGCACCCGCATTGCCACCGGATTAGGCGCGGGCATCGGGGATGCGATTTTCACCGGTGCTTTGCGCGAGGTGATGCGCACGAAAGCCATAGGGATCGAAGATGGTCTCGTACTTCGCCCATTTCCTCAGTCCGGCGATCCAACCGAACTGGCCTCACTTTGGGAGGACTACAGGCAGGAGATCATTTCGCGGGCGGGCATCGCTCTGTTCTTATTCGGCAACAAGCTGAAGGATGGTCATACCGTGCCTGCAGATGGCGTAGTGCGCGAGTTTGAAGTCGCGCGGGACCAGACCATAGTCGTGCTTCCGATCGGTGCCACCGGCTCGGCCGCTCAAACTCTCGCGACCCTCGTGATTGGCGATCCGGACAAATTTACCCCTGAATTGGATGGCGCAAGCCGAGGACACCTCGCAGCACTTGCAAGCCACACCCCTGATTTGATGTCGCTGATACCGCCCATCGTAGAACTCATCCGCAAATTGCAAGGAAAGGTCTAATCGTGGCTCGCAGAGTGTTTTTTAGCTTCCATTACGAACGCGACGTACGAAGAATTCAGCAGGTGCGCCAATCATGGGTTGTCCGCGAAAAAGGCGAAGCAACGCCATTCTACGATGGCGCCGATTTTGAGGATGCGAAACGGCGTGCGGGAGGCATCCAGAAATGGATCGACAATCAACTACAGGGTTGCTCCGTCACGGCCGTGTTGTTCGGGCGCGAAACTTACGAAAGAGAGTGGGTACGGTACGAGATTAAAGCAAGTCACGAGCGGCGAATGGGCATCTTGGCCATCGATCTCCAAAACGTTCGCGATCCCCTAAAGGGAACCGATCTCGCTGGTCGAAATCCGCTCGACTATTGGAACATCGATGGCAAGCCGCTGTCAGCGATCTATCGCACATACGACTGGGTTCGCGACGACGGGTACAACAACATCAAGCATTGGATAGAGCGCGCCGCACAAGCGGCAGGCCGATAGAGAAGACTTACAGCGCTTCATCTGAGCATGCCGCCGGTCTCCGACCGGCCGCAACGCATGCTCGAAACCGCCACGGTTCGACATAGCTGCCAGCCCACATACCGCGCTCGGTGCGACGGGCTTCGTTCTGCGCCCTCGCATAGCGGCCTTGACTGTATCGTGGCCAATCCAACGCCACCCCCTGGCGCACAAGCCAATCGGCTAGATCGGCGCCGCCGACCGCGCACGATGCGACCATGCGCCCGTATCGGTCGAAAGTCATGGGCGTGCAGACAACAGACCGTTTGCCAATGAATGCCGCAAGGTCGTTCGCCGCTCGCGCGCCGCAGCGATATTGAAGGCTGTCGTCGCCACGGCATAGCTGGTTGCTTTCGGGCGCATCGATGCCCCAGAGCCGAATTCGGGTGCCGTGGATTTCCAGGGTGTCACCATCTATGACGCTGGCTCGCCCGGACAGGTCTGCGGCAATTGCCGCGTGGGCGGCAAGGAGCATCAACAGGGCAAAATGCGCCGTTGTTAAACGCGAGAGCAATGCCAACCTAGGCATCAAGACGCCCTGTCACCGCGCAGGCCCCCGCAAGAACGTAAGCATTTCCACGATCGACCGTTCGCACGTCAAATCAGGCGCAATGCTCGCCGCTTCATTGGCGAAGTTTCTTTCGCGTCGAATGTCCTCATCGGTCCAATGAGATATGCGCACGAGTTGCTCATACATCTCCGGATCACGTCGGACGCCGTACTTCGCCCATATCGCGAGGCACCCGGCCTTTTTCGCCATCAAGACATCCTTGGAGATGCTATCGCCGATGTAGGCGATCGACGAAATTTCGATGCGTTCGGCCCTTGCTATATCGAGGAGCACGCGAGGATCGGGCTTTGTTTCATCTGCCGGAAGCTCGATCGTTATTGCATGCAGTCGGTCCGCGGGCTCTGCGACAAAGGGCTGATCCGAGAAAACGCTCTTGCTTTTTGCACGGCAGAATATGTGCCTGAACGCATTCACTAGCTCGAGTTGACGAATGCGACGCAAGGTGGCGAAGTAGCTGCTATCGGTAAACGCCACCAGCTTGATATTTCGGTTCTCTAGCTCATTGAGCGTTTCTCGCACGCCCGGGAATAGCCTCAGATTGTCTTTTCTGGCTTTGTTGAACGCATAGAAGGCGGGATCAAGCACTTCGCGCGCATTTTTGCCGAGACGTTGTTGAACGATTGGCGTCTCGAGCAAACTATATGGATGCTCTACATCGTGGTGCCTGACATGGACGGATCGGAGTTGGTCCAATAGCGGTTCGCGATCACAGCGTAGGATCGAGGTCGCCGCGTCGACCATTGAATAGAAGGCGGGCACAAAAGACGCATACCAATCATACAAGGTGTTATCGAGGTCAAATACCGCGAGTTCGACGTTCTTCATTCATAGCGCTTTCAGAAAATTGCTCGCCAAGAAGATTGCCACGCCAACCAATGCCAAAAAGCCTAAAATAATGTTGTAGAACCCCGCCAACTTCTCGCCCGCATTCTTTCGGTTGTCGCCTGAGTAAAAATAGCTACCGTCCTCACCTGCGGACGTCCGAGCGTCGCTGTTGCGGCTGAAATGGGAAATTGATTGCGTCATGCCCTTCCGCAGGCCCACGAGTGGTCGGATATGCTTCTCCTCCAGGTCCTCACCAAACGTAACGGCGCCACGAAGCATCTGGTGGTAAACCCCCAAATCAAGTTTTCTAACCGCAATAACTGCCGCTATGGCGGCTAAAATGATGGCAAGCGAAACGTGCAGAACTATCGAGTGTCCAAAGAAGTCGAGGGAGTATGCATAGACTGGGCTGATGGAACTGCTTGCGCTGCCTACGCCCACCCCTCCGGGCGTTCGGATGAAGAGATAAAGAGCGGCACCCAAGCTCGCTGCCACAAACGTCAGGCCCAATTGCCGGGACTTTACGCACATGTCATTGAAGTGCTTCTGAGTGTCCACGGCCTGCTTCCAGACCTCGACCATAAGCTTTTTATGATCGGTCCCATCATCGTCACGTGATTTCCGGGGCGCAGCCGATAGCTGCTCCTCGGGATCGTCAGATAATATTTCGGACATAGCATCCCCCGCCTAACGCGCCTGACAAGCGCCCTAAACCATCTTAGGCGACATGATATCGCTGCGCTAGATACCTTCCTCTGCTAAACCACACGTAGTGCGTTAAACTAGGACAAATTCTGCCGGTTGCACCGTAGCTCTGGCTTCCCCGTTGACCTGCATTCAGTGTTGAAGAACTGAGGCGCCCCCAATGAACTCCAGCAAAGCTCAAGAGTTGTTCCAGCGCTACGCACCATGCATGGCCTATGTCGCAGTCATCGACGGTGAAGGCAGTGAGCGTATTGGTAGCGCATTTCACGTTGGGGAGGGCATTTTCGTAACCGCCCGTCATGTTGTCGAAGATGCAACGATTGCCGAGGTCAAACCGACGCACGCGCTTCGCCTCCCGCTACAGGAGGCTATTCCAGACTATACTGATGATGCGATCAAAGACATTACGAATACAATTCGACAGGCTCCGGCATGGCCTGTATTTCAGAAATCACTATCGATAAGCAGAGGTCCATTCTTTCATTCTGACGCAGCGATAGACGTTGCAGTATTTGCGACAGAAGGGCTCCATCCATCGACACCGTGTGTACCCCTAGGGACCCATCTCGACGACTGGATCATTCGCAAATCGTTCGTTCTGTCAGAAGGTCTGGTCCTCGGATATCCTCCCATCCCTCTTACCCGGGAAGCCCACCTAGTGGCATCTCGGGCCGAAATAAATGCAGTCGTAACACTAACCCTGTCCTCCAAAGTTCAATTTGTTGTTTCGGCCACGCCCCGAGGCGGCTTTAGTGGCGGCTTGGCCTTATCAGAATACGATTTCGCTCTTGGTGTGATCAGCTCTAGTCTCACAAAGAACCATGAGGCGGCCGAACTGGGCTTCATGTCGGTGATTTCTGTGGAGGCGATCTATGAATGTCTCGCGGAACACAAGCTTCTTCCCGAGATCCAAAAAGAGGGATGGAATGACTTCTGGAACACCGACAATTGGAACTATGTAGTTGAAATCGGACACGGGATGACCGAGCTAGTGGCCAACGTGAGCCTCCATGACGACGGAAAACGAAGTGTACGTCGGGCTTTACTGCCGCGAACTCATTGCGATGAACGAAGGTCTCCAAGCTATCGCGCGATCCAGTCATAGCAAGCAAAGGGAAGTGGAGAAGACTGGCGAAATGCACGCTCGGATCACATTTGAGGCTGATCACGATGGAGCACGGGCAATAGCACGCGAAGCTGTAGCCGCAGCTTGCGCAGCAATGTTGGCCCTCGGGTACCAACCCGGCGCGCTACATGCAACGCCGGAGCCGAGTTAAGCAGCAGCCTTATCCTCCTTTTCAGCGCCGCGCATCACGACCTTGAGCGCATCATCCGGCAACGGCCGCTGCAACGCCTTAGCCTCATCCCAGGGCGCGCGCATCCAGACGTCGCGTTCCTCATCGGTCGTTAGGATCACCGGCATCGCCTTCGGATGGATCGGCTCGACCACCGCGTTCGGCACGGTGGTTAGGAAGCCGTAGACCAGATGCGGACCGGGGATCGGCTTGGACTTCGTCCCGCGATCACCGCTGAACGTCGCCCAGATGCCTGCGAAGGCGAACAGCGGTCGATCCTCATTGAGCGCAAACCAGACAACGTCCTTTTTCTTGGTCTCAGGGTTCGGCTCCGGCGCGTACTCGGCGAAGCTATTGGCCGGGACAAGGCATCGGTTCTCCGGCTTGAGCCAGCCACGCCAGTGCGGCGATGACGTGTTGCGGATGTTGGTGACCGGCGGTCCGCCTGTGCGTGGCGGCGGCGGCATGCCCCAGCGCATCATCGTCATCTCGGTCCCTGTGTCGGTGTTGCGGATAACCGGCGCGGGATAGTCCGGAAACACGCCGGGCATGGGTGCCAGGTTGCCGATGAAGCGGTTGACCACGCGAAATAGCGCGATGATGGCTGCTTGGTTGGTGGTGATCGCGTAGAGATTACACATGAGAACCGGGCACAGGCCGCTATTCTTCGGTGGACTTCTTGGCGTTTAGCGCAGCACGTACCTTTTCAAAATTTCGCAAGATGTTCTGGCCACTGCCAAGCGCCTCCTCCGCCAATGCAATGGCTTCATCGACGCGATTAAGTGTTAAACGCTCTACAGTGTAATCGTCTTTGGTTCTAATCTGCATGCTCTTCAGCAGCTTAGTCGCGGCGGCAGCCGCGAACTCAAATCCATCACCCTTTTTGCTAGGTATCAATGGCGTGTGACATACAGCATTTCTAACCTTCGCAACCCGTTCTAGCCGGTCTGCATGCGTTTTGACGGCCTTCTTCCAGTCATGCTGTCTGATATGAGACGCGCGGCTCTTCAACATTTCGATCTTTTGTCGAGGGTCTAGCGTCGCGACCACTGCTTCCAGCATTGTCGACGGCGAGAGGTGCATCACCTCAACGATGATATGGTTTAGTTGGTGATCGAGGGCGGTATAAAGCAAAACCAATTCGCCAACTTTTGCGTACGCTTCCTTCCATTGCTCTTTCGTGGGCATTTTTACCGTTCCCCCGGCCACCACGTCGATGGTGGATCGCTCGCTGAAATCTTGGTGGACCGCAGCGCGACCAGATGGCTTCGCTTGTACGGATAGCCGCGAACCTCCGAGCAGTCCTTGCACCGCATGTAGCGCTCCAGCTCATGAACCGGAGTTGTCTTCGGCCGCCGCACGATGTCCAGGGCGATGGTCTGATTGGTGTCGCAACCGAGGCATCGGACTTCGAGGTAGAGGTAACCCGCATTAAGGGCATCGCCCAGCGTCGGCGATGGCTGCGCCGGACCCTGAAAGGCCAACATGCGCTTATTCCACGCCTCGCAGGCGAGCCGGTCGGCTTGCTTGCGTGCTTCCGTCGCCCGCTCCGCCGCCGCTCGGACCGATGCGCCGTAAATGGTCTCGCGTGATTTGGTGCCCATGCCAATAGGGAGGATTGCCGGGCCGCGCGGGGCAGGCAAGCCGCTACAGATTGCGGTGGACCACGTGCCGGGCACAACGGAGGCCACCTAACGTCCCTAGGAGGCTCTAGCGCGCGGCCATGAGACCAGCGCGGCTAGTCGTTCGAGCATCGCGCGCACACCGGGGAGCCCCCTATCTGAAAAGGATTGGGGTCGGCCCGGAAGGCCCGCTGCTGGGCCTGCGAGAGCCGCAGGTGCGTAGTCCGGTAGGGCAGGAACGGCGCACCTTCACCTCGTCGTCCGACAGCATCTCGCGCATGCTTAGCAAATTCATGCTTGCCAAAATAGTGTGGTAAGCATATGTCTTGCGAATATGCCAAGCACAGGAGATGACGCATGAGCAAGGAAAGCGCGGGCCGCAAAGGCGGCAACCGCCGCGCCGAAATACTTCCGCCGTCCCGGCGATCGCAGATCGCGCGAGAGGCCGCCCTGCAACGATGGGCTGACGAAGGCAAAGTGGTGCCCCTGTTCGCGAAGTACGGAGCCGTCGACCGGCCCTTGCGCATCGGTGAAATCGAAATTCCCTGCTACGTGCTGGCCGATGGGACGCGGGTTCTGGCGCAGCGCGGATTGCAGGCGGGCATCGGGCTGTCACAAGGCGGCGGCAAGACCGGCTCGCGTCGGATTGTTGAGCTGATGTCAGAGCTCGCAGACAAGGGGGTCGACGTGAGGGGCCTGATCGCGCGAGCCAACTCGCCAATCAGGTTCATTCCTCCGCACGGCGGCAATCCGGCTGATGGCTATGACGCCACCATCCTGCCCGACATCTGCGCCGTGCTGATCGACGCCCAGCAGAAGGGGCTGCTCGGTAAAGGCAAGCACCGGGAACACCTTGCGGCGCGGGCGGCGCAGTTGCAGCACGGCTTTGCCACGGTTGGCATCATCGCGCTGGTGGACGAGGCGACGGGCTATCAGGATTTTCGGCAGCGGGATGCGCTAGCCAAGATTTTGGAGAAGTTCGTAGCGAAGGAGCTTCGTCCGTGGGTGAAGACGTTCCCGTCAGAGTTCTACAAACAGATTTATCGGCTCAATAGCTGGCCGTACAACGAAGGCTCGGGCAGGCCCGGTGTCATCGGGCATTGGACGAACAACATCGTCTACAAGCGGCTCGCGCCGGGCGTGCTCGATGAACTCAAGCGTCTGACGCCAAAATATCCGGGCGGCGACAACAAGAACAAACTCTTCCAGCGTTTGACCGATGACTTCGGGCATCCGAAGCTGAAGGAACATCTCGCAGCCGTGCTGATGCTGATGAAATACTCGCCGAACTGGCGCGTCTTCATGGACCGCCTCGATCAAGAGTTTCCGCAGTGGGGCAGCAATATGATGCTGCCATTCCCGGACAACTACGATCCGCCCAGCGAGACCGCCGCGTAGGTCCCTGCGATGGAGCCGGTCGCGTCACAGCGGGTCAATTCCGACGTCACCTGCACGGTCGAGCCATCGCTTGATGGACTGGCGGCTGGTCAGGCCGCCGACCTCGGCGCGGAGCGCTTCAATGTCATCCCCGCGCCAGTCGGCGGCGACCCATTGCCGAAGGTACGCCCGCATTGCGGCGACGTGTTCGGCGGTCATTGGCGCACCGGCAAGATAAGCCTCGACCGCCGGTCGCAAGACGCCGCTTGTCTCGTGCATCCAATAGCCGGGGATCACCACGCAGGGCATCACGCCGCCTTTGTCTTTGCGCCCTTCTTCGTCGCCGCCGTCACGTGGCAGTCCAAGCCGACTTCGTCTTGATCGCAATGGCATCGTCGACGAAGTGCTCCATCGCTTCGATCGCGGTGGCGGGCGGAATGCCCTGGCGGGTCAGGTGGTAGTAGAGATCAAGCAGCCAGCCGTCGTGGAGGCCACGCTCCCGCACCCAGGTGACAATGCGGTCCCTCTCCATCATGCCGCGACCCGGCTGTGCTTGTGGCCGTTGAGCTTCTTCGCCTTCGTCTTCACCTTGTGCGCCGCGCGACCGCGTGGCTTCTTCGGACGTGGCTCGACTGCGTTCAGCTTGGCTTGTCCCTGGTAGACCGACACTTCGCCCAGCCGCACAAGGTAGTCGAGCTTCAGCTTTATCTGCTTTGACGACAGCCCGGTGTCGCGCGGGAGCGCAGAGAGCGAGACCCATCGATCGAGCGACAAATATTCCTTGATCTTGACGCTGCGAGAGCTGACCGGCTCTGGCGGGGGAGGGGGCGGCGCCGCCTGCGTTGCCTGCTCTGCCTGTGCTGCGACCATCTTGCTGGCCAGCTTGAAGGTCCGCACCATCAGCTCGGTGAGGTCCGCCACCTCGCCGCGCAGGGCGGCTATCTGATCGGGGATCGGCACCACGTGCTGCGGCAGGTTCAGCGCCTTGGCCAGCTCGGGGTGTTTCTTTGGCTTCGGCTCTTCGCGCTTCAGCGTCACGTTGTCGGCCCGCAGGAGCCTGCGAACGTCGGCCCGGATGTTCATGCGACCACGCCAGTCGCTTCCGGTCTTTGAGGTGACGACGCACCTAGGTTCTTTTTCCGGCGCTGCGCGCCACGCGATCATGATGTGACCGCCATTGGTGTGCGTTACCTCCGGCCTTATACCGTACTGTTTCAGCTCGGCTGTCGCGATCTCCACCAGCTCCGAGTGGTTGTTCATGCTTGCTCCCTACTGTGTTTCCCAGCCCACAGGTTTCCCGCCCTCGCGTTCGAACATGATCGCCTCGTTGATGGGGATCATCTCGCGCATGGCCTTGACGAATTCCGCGATGCATTCCTCGCGCATCGCCGGGTGATGCCCGGCGAAATACATTGCGACCAGATCGACCAGCACGGCTCCCTGGACCGCCGGACCTCTGCCGTGCAGAAGGCGCTCGATGATTTGGCGCAGCGCGTCGGCGTGCTGCGCTACGTCGATCTCTTTATGCATCGAGGCCATTGCGTTCACTTTCCCCAACGACGCTGTCCAAGATCACGTCGATCATGGCGACGAGCTGGATCAGCCGCGCCTGGGCCGTCTCGGCGTTGGGCTCCCGCTGGTCGATCATGTCGACTAGCGGGCCGCCCATCTCGCTTGAGCGGAAGGGGGTGAGCGCAGCGACCAGGGCGTCATGGTGGTTCACCGCGCACGCGATCTCCGCCGCTACCGTCCTGGCATCGTCGCAGGCGATCGTGATGACGCCGTCATCGCCGATGAGGCTTGCCACCTTGTCTGACGCCGTTCCAAGCTTCAGGCGCTTCATTCGTCCAATCCCAGGTTCAGAAGGTAGTGTGCAAGCTCGTGCGCGGTATTGCCTGATGGGCTGTCTGCCCAGCGCATGAATTTTTCCAGCTCAGCGCGGTTCAAGGTATAGCCACCCCGCTGCGTCGTCAGCATTCCAACGCTCGCAAACGCCTTGATGATCTTGGATGCGGTCTGCCGGGCGATCCCGACCATGTCGCCGAGTCGCGTCGGTGTCGTTTCGATGAACAGCTCCTGGGCGTCGCTTTTGCCGAACATGTCCAGCAGCTCGCGGGCCAGCCTCGTGTGCGCGGGGTTCAGAAGCCGATTGTCGAGAACATCGCGCATCATTCTTGCGCTCCTGGCCAACCCGACCATGAAGATTTTCTGGAGCGGTGTATGCTCCTCCAGCAGCCTTGTGAACGTCTCGCGCGCGAAGGCGTAGAGGTCGCTCTCCGTCAGCGCTGTCGCCGTGTGGGTATAGAACGCTTCATCGTCCAGCGCGCCTTCCGTGAGCCAGTCGTTAGGCCCGCATTGCTGGACCAAGATGACTTTGCCGTGCGGAGAACTCGCGTCGACCCTGATCCGGCCGTGAGTGATCAGGAAAATCTCCTTGATCTCCTGTCCCTTTTCGAACAGCCGGTCGCCCTTCCTGGCGTGCTTCCGTCGCTTGCCCGCCACATGCGATGCCAAAAATTCCCGAAGCCAAGACGTCTCATTGATGGAGAGCGCTTGCATTCCCACGTCCCCTTCATGAGTGAAGGTGATCAATTCTTTTTTGGCCACATCGCGCTGGTAGAGTGATTTGGTGACTCATAAGCCAGCGTGCAGATGGCGTCACATAGAAATGGCATGAATTTTTTTTAACGCAAAGAAGAATTTCAAATCTGCGTCATTGCACCAAGGTACATGTCACAAGTGACATTGTGAGAAGTGACAGTGTCAGAAATGACAGTGTTTTAAGGGTTAGATCATGCGCTGCCGAGTCGCGATCGCCACCGTCTGCGAGAGAGTCGTCGCCCCGAGTTTACGTTTGCAGTTGTTGAGATGCTCGCGCACCGTGCGTTCGCTCAGGTTGACGGCGTCAGCGATCTGTTCGGCTGTTGCTCCGTCTGCGTGCCGCGTCAGCATCTCGTGCTCGCGCGCGGTGAGGGAAACGAGAGCTGATGTCCCGGCGCCCTTCAACTGCAACACGCTGTCGAACGCATAGAAGGTCATCATGTGCAGCGGTGGCATTGCGAGTTTCGGCACGTCAAGCGTCGCGCCACCGATCCAGGCCTGACCCATCCGGCCTGCTGACGTTATGAACGGGAACACCATGCCATCGGTAAGCCCGAAGTCGCGGCAGACGTTGACGGCCTCCTGGGCTAGTGGCTCGGCTTCGGGATCGAAAGGAGCTTCCTTGAACCATCGAAACGGAAGCGCCGTTCTCAGGGCATGGCGCAGGCCCGGATCGTGATGCACGAGGTCACGCTCGTTGTAGGTGTCGAGCAGGCCCGCCGGAACGCGGCTGGCCAAGGTGACATCGGAGAGGGTCTCGACCGGGACGGCAATGAAGCTGAACATATAGTTTTCGATGCCGTGGTAGCGCAGCGCCGCGCCGAATTGGTCCATGACTGCGTCGGCAGACGTCAGGGTCTCGACCTTCTCGACAAACTCTAGCGCGGTGCGCTGCATGTTTTCCTCTCCTGCGGAGCGCGGGTGTATTTGGCATACAAGCGACGAAATTATGACAGGTAGAGGCTTGACGATTATGCCCGTGGCGCGACTATTGAGCCACACTAGGTCGTTATGCCCTAGTCCGACTGTCCAAGAAGGAAAGGAACCAATGCCCACAAGCAAAGCGGTCACCCCGGTTGATGCCTACATCGGCGAGAAAATCCGTGGGTTCCGCAACGCGCGCGACATCTCGCAGGAGGAGCTTGGCCGTATGCTTGGCCTCTCGTTCCAGCAAATCCAAAAATACGAGAAGGGACACAACCGCATTACCAGCTCGCGGTTGCAGGAGATTGCGAGAATTCTTGAATGCGAAGTTGCCGATCTGCTGCCCGCGCAGCGAGGCAAGAGGTCGCAGAAGCTTTCTAATTTGGATCGCATTGCCGCGACCAGGGACGGCATGAAGCTGATTGATAGCTTCGTCGGCATCAAGAACGAAGTGATGCGTGCCGCCGTGGTTGAACTAGCCCGGCGCTTTTCCGGTCACTAGTCCTTCTTTGGCGTGGACAGGAGGCAGCGCTCCGCGAGCTGCGACAGCAGCACGTCCTTGCGCTGCACCGCCTGCGACACCTCTCGAAGCATGAAGCCCACACCGATAAGAAACAGCACGTTGACCACGACGAGCGCGAGCGCGAGCGGCTGACCGCGCAGCGCAGCAACTGCCTCGCTCGCCACCTTGCCGCCTTGCTCCAGGGTGCCCATGTCAAACCGCCGCGAATGCCAGCGAGCGCGCCGTCCAGATCGAGGCCAGCGCAAACTCGATGTCGCCATCGGGCACGTTTGAGCCCAGAGCGGCAGGGTCGCTCTCGATGGCTGCCGCGATGGTGGGGTTCGATGAGATGACATGCGCGGCAACGAGCTGCGGCTGTTCATCACCCCTGATCACGCGGCCCGCATAGTCGATCCGAGCCTCATGGTCAGCAGTCGCCAGGTCTTCGCTGGCGACGTTCTGCGCGGTCTTGAACATCAGCATCATGACGCGCCCGGCGAACTCCTCGTTCGATGCTGTGGCGATCAGGTCTTTGGCGGACATCTCAGACTCCAAGGATTTGGCGGATGGTCTTTCCTTCGTAGCTGTCGAGCGATGGGTTGACCGCCGACGGCTTCGGGTGGATCGGCACGGCGTTATCGATGTAGCTCTGGTAGGGCGCGAAGTCGGTGATCCGCTCGTTGGGCTCAACGTGGTTGACGTGCTCGATCTCGCCTTGCTCGCCATACCACTGCACGCCGCTGACGTTGCTGGCGAGCAGTTCCGAGCAATCCGACCGGCACACCTCGCCGTCGATTACCACGACGTTGTCAGCGACGCTGATCGACACCCTCATCTGTCAGTCTCCTCTGGGCTTGCTTGGCCGCCGCGCCGACCGCCTCGATGACGCCAGCAACCATGCCGTTGCGGAACGTCTCCATCGCCGCGCCGGTCTGCCGCTGCATCTGGGCATTCTCGATCAGCAGCATCGGCAACAATGCCACCGCGCACCGCCAGTCATCGATCGTCTCCTCGCTCTGCGGGTTCTTGCCGACCACCCGGCACCACCATGGACACTTGTGGCAGACCTCGCTCATGTCCTGCTTGTGCAGAGGACAGATCGAACCTTCATCGGCGTGCGGGATTTTTGGCATCAGTCCTTGCTCGCGAGAATGACGTCGCAATATTGGATACCCATGGTGATTGGGTGATTGTGCGCGCCGCCACTCGTGTTGTTTGAGGAGACGCTGATGCCGTTGCTGTACTGATGGTAGCCGACATCCGTCACGTATCCAGACGGCGCACCCATCGACCAAAGGTTGGACGCGCCACTCGCCATTTGGATCGAAGCGTAGCCTCCAGAGAGACCAGCAAGACGAATGCCGGAATTGGCATGTGGATAGACGACGATGTTGTTGGCGCCGTATGAGCCGATGCCGCCGGGGGTCTCGGCCAGGGTCAGGGTGTGGTTGCCGACCGTGGTCTGCGCCATCACGGTCGAGAACGCATTGGTGCCTCCAGCGACACCACCATTGCCCGAAACGACGCGCAGCGCCTTGTCGTTTTGCGTCGTCAGCTTGGTCCAGCCGGTCGGCGCGGCGGCCTGATAGAACAGCATCACCGTGCCAGCCGGGAAGTCGCTCCCAACTTGCGACCATGCTGCCGATTGCCGCGCGTACTGCTTGCCGTCGGTCGGCGCTTCCGGCACCTGGCCGACTGGTCCTTGGATGCCCTGCGGACCCTGCGGGCCGACGAGAGAGGTTCCAGCGGGCCACGCGCCACCGGCTTTCGGGCCGAACATGAAGTGCGTCGCGGTGTTGATGTAGAAGTTTCCATCGACACCGACTCCAGCGGTTGGATCGGTCGCGCCGTACAGCACGGTGTTGCCGGGAATGCCTTGGACGCCCTGAATGCCCTGAATGCCCTGCGGACCCTGTGGTCCGATCAGCGAGGTGCCCGCAGGCCATGCCCCGGCAGCCTTCGGGCCGAAGATGAAATGCGTGGTGGTGTTGATGTAGAAGTCACCGTTGACGCCGACCGCCGCGGTGGGATCGGCCGGGCCATAGAGCACCGTGTTGCCGGGCTCACCTTGGATGCCCTGGTCACCCTGATCGCCTTTGTCACCCTTGTCGCCCTTCTCACCGGGCTCGCCGCGATCACCCTTGTCGCCCTTGTCGCCCTTGACGCCCTGCGGACCCTGTCCCGGCACGTCGATGACGGTGATGTCATCCGGCTCGGCGATGACCTCGACGGGTGCGGCATCAATCGCGATTTCTACTTCATGGGTCATCGCGTCGGTCCAATGGCGTGCGTCAGAGTGCCGTGCCAGACCTCTTCGAGCATCTCGTCGGGCCGTGTGCGGATCAGGGAATGCACGTACTCGTCGGAGCGGAGGATTTCGAGCTCGGATTGCCGGATCGTGACCTTGAACTCGCCAGTGATGCCCGGCGCGATCTCGATCTTCTCGTTGTCGGTCGAGAGGTCGAGATACACGGTCGGCCGCTCCGCCTTGGTGCGGACCATCATGTGCAGTTTCGAGCCGGTGAGATCAATCGCCGCGCCCTCGATTGTCTTGTAGAGAAACGAGCGCACGAAGTCGCTGTCGCTTCTGGTGATGATGTTGACCACCGTCATCGCAACCCCCATCAGACCTTGATGGTGTCGAACTTCGCGTTGATCTGCCCCCGATGCGTCAGCGCCCCGGAGAAGATCGACGCATTGATGGCGGCCTCGGCATCGAAGCACTTGGCAACGAACTTTGAGACGACGGTCGCCAATTCGATGATCTTGGCGGCATCGAGCAGGACGAACTTGCCGTCCATCGTCTTCCACTGCGTCTTGAATGTCGGGTCGTTCAACGCCACGAGGTGCGCGGCAGCAAGCCGCGTCTGGCTATCCGGGTCGGTCGCGATGTGCAGGCCATGGAAGATGATGCCGGATGTCTCCTTGACCTCGCGGGCGTAGGCCGCGAACGCGAGAAGCTCCGGGCCTGTTTGCGCAAAGCCCAGATTGTATATGTCCATCGCGACCTTCTCGAACTCGTCGGGGATGGTGAACTTCTCGCCATCCCACAACGGCTGGCATCGCGGCTCCCTGGCGAGGAGCCGGGCCGAGAACGTCGAGACCTGTTCTGGTTTCATCCTGAGCGTGAACATCTCACCTGACCCTCGCGACGGACACGTTGGTGGAATATTGGAGGTTGTAGGCGTTGGTGCCGGGGTTGATCTGCTCGGCCGCGACATTCAGGTAGTAGCCGGCCGCCACGTCCACCACGCAGGCGCTCGCGCCGTAGGCTTCCTTGATGTAGATGCCGCCGCCGGTGGATTGCCAGCCGGAGCCGATCTGCACGAAGCCGCCGTTGAGATAGATGTGGCCGCTGCGCAGGCCGGTGTATGGATCGCTGCCGCTTTGGCTGGCGGTGAGCGTGCCGCAGAGGATTTGATAGCGACCGGCCACCTGAAAGTAGCAGTAGCCACCGCTCAGCACGACGTTGCCCGCGCTGCCGCCGCTCATGCCGGTGAACGGCGTCATCTCCTTGGTGTAATAGGGCGCATAGACGACACCGGAGCCGGAGAAGTTTGCCACGTCGGCGAACGGCGCGTTGACCAAATTGTAGACGTTGATCGAGCCGAGCGCCAAATCGCCGTTCAACTGCCACTTGGCGCCGTCGAAGATCAGCTCCGCGACCGCGCCGAGCGGAATATCTCCGGCTTGCAACGCGGTGCCGTCCGGTCTGACGACCGGATAAGTTCCGAACCCGCCCGTGATGGTGAGCTGGGTTGCTCCGGTGTTCCGGTTGGCGGCCTTCACTAGCACCAACAGTCCTGCGGTCGCCGCCGGGATGGCGGGCGAAAACGAGGCGACCATCGCATTCACGGTGCCACTGTCCACCGCGAAGGGGATGTTGATCGTGTAGTAGTTGTTCGTCTCGGCGACGCCCGTGCCCTGGAAGTTGGCGATCTGCCACACCGAACCATCCCAGATCAGTTCGGTGATGATGCCAGCGGGCAGATCGTTGTCGAGGAGCGACGCACCAGATGCGCGCTTGATCAGGTTCACGCCGGTCCCGACGTCCAGCGTCGCCGGTCCCGTGTTCTTGGCGCCGATCTTCTTGATCCGCACGGTGAGACCGGGCGTCAGCACCGTGATCGCGGGCGTGAGCGAAGCGACCATGGCGTTCGCGGTGCCGGTATCGACGGCGTAGATCACCTTGCCGGACTGGACCGCCTTGCTGAGTTGGCGCAGATCGTCGTTGGTCGGGGTCAGCCCGCTCTGGGTGATGAAGCCGACGATCTCGCGCTGCGGAAACTCAATCGATGACGCTGGCGGGATCGAGCCCATGCGGCCGATGCTCGGATCGCCGTTGATGTAGGGCGCGTCGGGATCGGAAATGCCATAGGGCGGATTGTATTCCATCGAACAACCTCTCCGTTAAGGTGTCCCGGCCATCGAACCGTTGTCGGCCAGATTTGAATAGTCGAAGATGATTTCGGTGTGCGCCGGTTTGTAGCGCCGCAGCAGGCACTCCAGATCGGTTGCGAGCCCGATGCGCAGATGCGGATCGACGCCGACCTGTCCCGACGTGACGCGAAACCACGTCAACCGCGCGCCAGCCACATGCACCGTCCAGTAGAACCTGTTCTCTGGAGGGCCGAAGAAGTAGGTCGGCTCACCTGTGTCGAAGTCGCGGTGCGGGCCGACGCGATCGATGCCGACCATGAACGGGCGAAACTCGGTGATATAGATCGTGTAGCCAATCGCGGCGGCTATCGCGATGAAGAACTCCCGCGACTGCGCGCCCAGCATGGTGATGCGCGTCAGCAGCGCCGCGCGCCGGGCGTCCATGCCGACCGGCTCCGCGACGCATTTATCGGGCAGACCGAATGCGCGTTCCCATTCCGGCATCATCTCGATGGTGGTGCGGGGGTCGCTCTCGCGCTCCAAGAGATCGGCGGCGCGGGTATCGACAAACCCGAAGATGCCTGCGAGACCGCGCACCACTTTCATCAGTGCGCACTCGTCCTGGCGCGGCCACGCCTGACCTTGCGGCAGCAACGCGGCCAGGGCGTGCGCGTAGTCGTCGGCGTTGCGCCGAATGTGCCTGTCATACGGCATAGATGATCGTTCCCAAGACGGCCATGTGCCCAGGCGACGGCATGTAATGGTCATCCATCTCAAGGCGGAAACTATCGACGCCAGCGGCGTTCAAGATGGCCTCGCTGACCCAGGCCGTGTAGATCGTCTGTGCCGCTTGCGCGACCCCATCAACCGCGTGCGCGGGCGCGGCTTTGCGCTCCAACATCTCGCGCACCGAGACCTCGATAGCAGCGCGCACGCTTTCCAGATCAGGCGTCAGCGAGTGGATGGTGAAGTCGATCGGCTCGGGTATCGGGGCGACCACGAAGAAATCCTTGACCGCGACAGGACGCTTTGTGTCGAGATAGATCGTCACCGTGATCAGGTCTTCGGCGAGCGGGAAGCCATCCGTCGAGCTGCGCAGTTCGTCCATCATGAAGCGAACCGTCACAGTGCCCATGCCCATCTCCAGGGGCGAGCACCATGCCCGGCTGACGCCCGGCACCGCTCGCGCCCACGCCACATAATCGTTGGCGTCGCCGCCCATCGGCGGCTGCTGGATGCGGAACAGGACGCGCTCGCGCAACTGGTCTTCGGTCTCGATGTCGGTGCCGCCGGTCATGACGATCACGGTGGGCGACCCGGCGACGCCCGGCACAACGTCGATGAACGAGAGCGTCGTGCCATCCTCAAGATTGCCGACCGTCCCTGCGGACATACAGGTCAGCGGGAAAGGCGTCGGCTGCTCGTCTAGCGTCACCTCTTCGGTGGTCTGGTAGGCAACGGTGCTGTAGACCATCCGGGTGCCCTTCGGCATGATGGTGCCGGGCACAGCAGTGACCTCCGCCGTGCCCGAGGCGAACGTCGCCTGCTTGCGCCCCTTCGAGCCATCAGCGTTGGTGAGCCACAACGTGCCGTGACGGTCCAGCCATTCCGTCTCCGACGTATCGGGCAGCAGTTGCTTGGAAAGCCAGTCGATATAGATCAGGGTGAGGTGAGCGAGGCCGGCTTGCGCGTCGGACATGATCCGCATCGCGGAGTTGGGCACGAGCGCGACACCACCGATAGCCGAGAGCACGTAGTCACGGGTTAAGCGGCGAACATCTTTCAGGCTAGGCGTTGCCCATGGCATTAAGCTCCAAGCTCCTCCCAAAGACTGGCGTAGCGCAGATCAACCGGGCGATCGGGACCGCGATAAATTACGACGCTGACATCGATCCTTCCACGGTCGGTTCTTGATGCTCCCGCATCAATTCGCGACGCGATGCGCTGGTCCACGAACGGTCGCGTCGCTTCGCGCGCATAGCTTTCCGCGCGGTAGGTGGTGTCGCCTTCCCATGCTTCCGTTCCGGTGATCTTGGCGCGGCGGAGCAGCCAGAGTTTCGAACCGACCGGCCACCCGTTCCAAATCTCTTCCGCGTCAAGGTCTCCCCACCAGCCGCCGCGATCGGTGCTGTCCGGGTCGGGCAGCACGGCGTCAGGCGGCACCAGCGCATCGGTGCCGAGAGCAATGATGACGGCCGTCTGCAAAGCGAAGCCGTCACCGAGAAAGTGCATCGGCGTCAGCAACCAGTCGAGTTCGACGGCGGTGCCGACGATGGCGATGTCTGTTTGCTGGACGTATCGAACGTCGGGCATGCGTCACCTCACGGGTTCACGTCTTCGGATGTCGGCGGTCCCGGCTGCGGCGCGGTGACGAGCACGGCGCCGCTGCCGCTCGTCTTCGTGGTCATGCCCTTGCCGCCGTTGACGCCGTAGACGGGATGGCTGGCATTGTCGTCGCCCAGGCGCATCTCGCCCGTGAACGACCAGCGCTTGTTGTCCTTGTCGTAGTAGCCGACCACGTCGTCGCCGACCCGGAACTCGATGCGCCCCTTGGTGCAACGGATTTCGGTGTTGATGCCGTCGCCCTTGTGGTGGTTGTACTCCTCCTCCTGATCCTGGCCGCCGCCACTCGCATCCGACGCCACGTTGAGGATGTCCCGCGACTGCCCGCCCGGGCTGCCGCCGCCTTGCTGCCCTTGCTGTTGCGTCTTCGGCTTCGGCTGCTTTTTGTTGTCGATGTGCCGCATGGAGACGTACTCATCCGGGTGCGGTGCGATCATGTAGACGCCGCCGTCCTTGTCGTCCTTGGTGGACGGCTTGATGTAGGTCAGGGACCGGCCATAGTCGGTGTTCGGGCCGTACTGCGCCGACGATCCGGGCGGCATCACGCGCGGCCGATGCCTGCGATCGTCCATCACCACGGCGATAAAGTGCGACATGCCTCCCGCCGACAGCATGATCGCTTCGGCACTCTCGCCGCCTTGATCGTCGTTACCATAGCCGCCGCCCTTGCCCTGTTCGCCGTCGCGCGGCATCACGACGGACGAGAAACCATAGTTCTGCGGAGCCTCGACCTTCTTCCGCTTGTGCGAATGGAAGCTATCGAGGTCGGTCTCCTGCATCATGTGCTTGTCGGTGACGTTGTTGATCGTCGCGCGGAAGACGGTCATGAACGAGCGGAACGAAGTCTCAATCGGGGTGCCGAACCTCATCCGAGTGGTCCTTTCTGTGTGGTGCCGACAATCGGCGTCGTGCCGGTGTCGAAGACTGATTTCTGGTCGGCGCCCTGCGTCTGAACGACCGGCGTGTCGCCGCCGCCCGGCTTCGCGAAGGGGGCGTGCGCCTTCATGTAGAGCGGGTTCACCATCTCCAGCGTCGTCGTGGTGCCCGCGCCGTCGCGCTGGTCATAGGTGATCTTTTTGCAGGTCAGCGGATTGTCGAGGATGAGCATCGGCGATTTGACGTGATAGCTCTCTCTTGCCTTCCACAATGCGCCGTTGCCCTGGACCCACCCCTGCACGGTAATGTTGGCCTGCACCTCGCTGCCCTCGAAGACGCGGCGCGAGGTGTCCGACCGCCACTTCGCTTCCTGCTTATCGACGGACGGGATGTCGATCATGTCGATCCACCAGACCGGCCGTTTGCCCTTGCCCGGTGTCTCGCCGACAACCTTGTTCGCCTTGTCGCCATTGGTGTCGTCGTGGCCCGCGCCCTGGCCGATGGAGAAGTGCCGCTCATAGAAGTGGGTGTCGCGGATCACGCACGAGGCGCGGAGGATGTTCCTGCCCTCGATGAGTTCGCCCGATGGCATTCCCTCGTGATCGCCGATCAGCAGCATGTTGCCGAGTGCATCACTGCCAAGCTTCACGTCACGCATCCGGCACGCGCGCTCGATGAAATTGTAGGTCAGCTCGCCGGGATTGTGCTGCAATTCCTTGAACACCTTCTCCGGTATCTGGCCGATGGTCTTGACGTTGACGCCGTGATAGCCCGCCGCCTTCCGCGCAACCTGCTCCAACGACATGTTGTCGTAGCTGCCGTTGGTGTCGGGCTTGATGGAGGAGATCGCCGTGTTGTAGGTCGTGGACGTGCCGCTGATCAGGATCGAGTGCTCTTTCCCGGCGTAGCCGACTTGCCGCTCCATCACGAAGCCGGTGAGCGCGAGCACGCCGCCCAGCATGATCTCGCACTGGTCGCCAGGAGCAATCTGCATTGCCGCGAAGGTGACCGGCATCTCCGAGAACTCGGTGCATTCGAACGAGAAATATGGATAGGCTTGATCGGTGTCGTCGATGACCGTCACCGCCGTCCAGTCACGGTATGGCGTGCCGTTGACGCGAAGCTCGGCAATCTCGGTCGGGTTCTTCCACACCATGCTCAGCCCTCCGTCGAGAGCATGATGCCGTCGCGCGGCATGAAGGCGGGATGCACCACCTTGTTCTCGCGCCAAAGCTCGTCGCTGTGCGTCGCGTCGCCATAGACCAGTTGCGACATTCTCAATGCTGGATAGGTGACGGGATAATGGTAAGAGATGACGCGCGGCAGCAGCAGTTCCATCTCATAGAATTGCCGGGCCAACCGGCCATGCATTGCCACCAGCGCCATGTAGCAGGCTTGATCGAGCGCGTCGGGCACGGCTTCCTCGACCGCCTCGAAAGCTGCCATCATCACGTTTTTGGCCTGGGCGGCATCGTCGCGCGAGGCGAAGGTCTGAGTGGTGCTGGCGATGCTCTCCTGCGCGAGCGACACGCTGGCAAACATGAACTTCGTCGCGACCGCAATCAGCCCTTGGGGGTCTTCGAGCATGGCCGCTTGCCGCACCGCCCCCAGCGACGACATTGTCGCGCCGCACATCCGGGCCAGCGTCAGCGAGATGACCACCCGATGCGTCAGCGTGCCGTCAAGGATATAGTCCGCAGCGTGCGTGGACATATCGCCGACCGTCTGCCGAAATTGCGGACCGGCCGCCACGGCGAGACCGGGCACGGTGCGGACAATCACCGGGCACATCCGCCTCACGATGGGTTCGGCCTCGGCTATATCCCGCCGCTTCCAGTTGACTACCGTCGTTATCATGTCGGCACCCTCCCGACCGTGTTGTCCCATAGCTGCTGCACTTGCTCCGACGACGGGAATGCGCCGACCTGACCCGACATGAATTGCGAGACCACTTGCTGCACGTTGCTCGCGGCACCAAGCGTCTCGCTCGTTGCCATCGGTGCGACACCGGAGAAGCCGGGCTTGCCGAACTCGGTGAACTCCATTTCAATCGCGCAGTAGCCGCCGCGCTCGCGTGTCTCGGTGATGGTGTACGCCCCGGCCATCACCTGCATGTTCTGGCCCATGTAGTCGAACGGCATTTGCAGCGTGCCAGGGCCGTCCTCCTCCAGCGCCGAGATCAGAATGTCGCGGAGCAGGAGATAGTTCTCGCCGATCAGCCAACCGGAGACATGGAGGGTGACGGGCGCGCGGCCCATGTCCTCGCTGTAGGGGTCGTTGCGCTTCGGGTAGGTGTGGACCACCACACGCCGACCGCTGCTTCGGCCGCCGCTCTCGACAAAGAAGATCGCGCCACGAAATGACGCCTGCCGGAATTTCCTGCGCCACGGGTTCTTGATGTCTTTGATCGTCGCCATGGTCGCTCCTCAGTTCGCAGCAGCCTTGCCAGTCGCTGGCATGGTCGGGGTCTGCGATGGGCTGTTGTTGAACAGGGTGCTCGGGATGCGCGCGACGCCCTTCTTTGCGTCCTCCATCGCGCTCGCGTCGATCGAGATGTCGAACGAATTCTTGCCCGCCGCTGCCGCGCCGGTCTTGCCCGCCGTCAGGCTGTCGAATTTTTCACCGGACGCGCGCTGCTTCCGGATGGCGTTGACGATGGTCATGCCTTCGGTGGATTCGCGATGACCGGGGTTCACCTCGCCATGGCCGTAGACCGGCGTATTCGGATAGTTCTCGGCGATGAACGTCTGCGCCGCGATCTTTTGCTTTTCCGACACGTCCTTGTCGTTCGCCGCCATCACCTCCATGCCGACGATGTCGCGGTTGACGATGTCGCGGTCCTTCGCCCACTGCGGCGTGTGGCCGGGCGAGACGTGGCCGTAGCCGGTGTAACCAAACTCCTTCCGCACATCGTGGATCACGCCATCGCGGTCCATGATGTACTGCGTGCCGATGCCGGGCTTCTGCGTGCGCCAATAGTTGACGATGCCAGCGACGGTCTCGCTCTTGCCGCCGGACGTGTGGTGCATGATGAAAGCCGAAGGGTCGCCACCGGACGGAGCCTTCAACGCACCCGGCTGGATCGGTGCGCCCGCACTCGCGCCCGCCGCCGGGTTGGGCACATTGGCGACGCTCGGGCCGGGTCCAGCACTCGCGCTGCTGCCGCCTCCACCGCCGCCGCCACCCGATGATGGTGCGTGTTCCTGACCGGCTCCCGATGGCGGTGGTTCAATCAGCCGCGGCGGGGGAGTGACGCCGCCGCCCGGTGCCGGGGCGCCGCCGCCACGTCCACCGCCGCTCGCTGCGCCCTGCGCCTTGCGCATATCCTCGACAAGCTGCTGGAATTCGACGTTCGCCTTCTCCGCCTTCTCGCCGGTTTCCTTGACCGGGAGCCCGACGCGCGGCCGCCACCAATTGCCGAAGTCCGACCAGAAAGAGGGACCTTCACCCTTCGCGACCTTCGCATCCTGCGCCTCGCGAGCGGCTTTCGCCTCAGCTGCGGTCTTCTCGCTTGCGGCTTCCTCCTCGTCGGTGAGCATGCGCCCCTTGCGAAGGTCATAGGTGCCGAACGCCGACTTGCCTTCACCGCGCCGCTTCTCGGTGCGGTCGATGAAATCCATGATGTCGGTGAGGCCCTTGGCCAGGACGCCAAGCCCTTCGCCGACGCCCTTGACGAACTCGCCGATGCTCTTGCCAAGCCGCGACACATCATCCGGCGTCATGCCCGCGACGGCGGAGGTGAGCTTGTTCAATCCCTCGGCGAGCGCGGTGATGGCTTCCTTGTTCTGCAACGCCTGGGTCAGAGCTTTCACCAGGGGATCGAGCGCCTGCATCGCTGCGGTGCCGACCGTGAGCTTGAGCTTGTCCCATTGCAGCGACGCCTTAATCCACTCGTCGTGATATTTCTTGGCGTCCGCGATCTGCTGATCGGTCATGTCGGAAGCGCGGGCCATGGCTTCCATGGCGTCGTTCCACTCGATGCGCGCCGCCTTGATGTTGTTGAACCAAAGCTCTGCCCATTGCCGCGCCTTGGCGGGATCGACTTTCTTGAGCTCCTCCAGGCGCTGCCAGACGATCGCCATCTGGTCCACCTGGTTCTTGGCGTTGAGCACGGAGCCGACAACATCCGCGCCGCCAAGCCGAACGATTTCCTCCCATGTGCCGTGGATGCGCAGCTTCGCCTCGTAGACGACCTTGTTGAAGTTCTCCATCATCTGGATGGCTTCGGGCTTCGCGATGTTGACGCGAGCCGCAGCATCCATGAAGCCGCGATACTGCTGGATCGTCATGCCGACGCGATCGGCACCTTCCTTGATCTCGACCAGCCCGCCCGCGAACCGATTGAGCCCGACCGCAGCCGCCGACAGACCCAGCACGATGCCGGACAGCGAGAGCGTGAAGCCGCCCAGCGCGGGCTTCACCACCGACGAAATCTCCTGCGAGATGCCCTTCATCGACGCGCGCAAGTGATCGAACTCGCGCTGCATCGGCGAGATGTCGCGCTTCTGTCCGGTCTGCGCGAGCAGGCGGCGAAGCTGTTCGATGGATGCGACCGCCTGCGGTGTGCCCACCAAGCGGAAGGTCATCTCCAGTTCGTTTTCGTTAGCCATCTGCCGGTGCCTTCTCGGGATCGTGCGCCTTCTGCGGCGTCGGTTGCTTCTCCTCCGCCTTGTTGTGGTCGCGCCGCTGCATCACGCTCGCGATGTCGTCGCCTTGCGCGTTGGTCTTCACATCGACCTTGCCCTTCGGCGCGCTCACCCTGACGTTGATATGGAGCTTGTTCGATGTCGGCGTGTCGGCGTCGCGGATGGCATCGTCCAGCATGTAGCTGGGCAAGCCCTTCGTGGTGGTGCGGTCCTGATAGATTGGCCGGTCGGGCTTCGCGTAGCCGGTCGCGCTGCCGCCCTGCGATGCCTGCTGATCCTTCGCCGTCTTCAACGCGCGGTCCCAATCGTAGAATGTGCCGCTGTTGGACGATGACGCCGACTTGGTTTCTGGCGACTTTGGGCCGCTCTTGGCATCGACCTCCGCGCCAATCGAGTTCGCCCAGGCGACATATTTGTCCGTCTCGCCGCGCCGCCGCATCGAGCCGAAGTATCGAGTCGCGCCGCCCCACCGGCCGCTCGCATTGGTGCCCGCGATAATCTGATCTTGCGGGATGTGCTTGCCCCACTGGTTGACCAGCGCCTGCGCCTGCGCGTCCGGATCACTCACGCTGCGCCCGGCAAGCCCGTAATTGGCGAGGTCACCGGAATTGAACTGGTTCAAGCCGCCGTTGCCCGCATAACGGTTGAGGCCGCTCTCTTGCTGCGATGTCGCGAGCGCGAGCGCGGCCCATTCCTCCGGGGTGCCCTTGTTGATGCCCCACTTCGGACCATCGGGCGGCACGTAGCCGTCGAGCGGGCCGCCTTTGAACTTCGAGACATAGGACTTGTACAGCGCACCGGCATCGACGTTGCCGCCGCCGCCGCGCCGCTGGCGCACCACGCTGGGATCACCACCCGCCGCGCGAGGACCGCCGCCACCAGGGCCGAAGCCGCTGCCCGGCGTGAAGCCCGCGCCGATCGCGCCCGTGTCCGGACCAAGGGCACGCGGCCCGCCCGCAGCACCAGCCGCTCCGCCTGCGGGCGGCGGTCCAAAGGCTGGAATGTTCGCAGCCGGGCCGCCAGCGCCCGTGCTATAGCCGCCCGGCACCGCCACGCCGCTCGGCATGTAGTCGCCGCCATGCGCCGACGACACGCCCAATGCGAAGCCGCCGTAACCGCGCCGCGCCATGTCGTTGCGAATGTTGATTTCCTGAAGCAGGTCGGCGGTCCTGTCGAGCTGCTTGGACAGTTCCTCGAACGGCTCCGCCTGCTGCTCCGCCGCTACGTTGGCGTTGGCGCCGGTCATTCCGCCGATGACCGACCCGAGCGATGGCAGCCGCCACGTCCACGGCTTGTTCGGCACGGGCGGCGGTGCCTCCATTTCTTCCTTGGTGGCGTGCTGCGACGCGACCCACTCCAGCACCTTGTAGATCGCCGACGCCGATTTGAGCGCGATGTTGATCGCGCCGCCGAAGGCACGGCCCGCGGCCGTCAGGTCGCGCGAGGTGATGCGCTGGACGGCCTTTGCGGCATCCTCGAAGCCCTGAATGACCGGCTGGAACGCCTCCGGGTTGTCGGTGTAAATCTTGGTCAGGTTCTCCATCGCCTTGGTGAAGCCGGGCAGCACCGCAATTCCCAACGTCTGCTTCACGTCATCGAACGCCTCTTCCAGCTCGTCCGTGGTCTGCTTGAACCTGCGCGCGGCTTCCTCCTGCTCTTTGGTCGGCGCGACGGCCATTGCCGCCCACTTCTCCACGTCGGCGAGCGACATGTTGATGAAGCGATAGTCGCCGAGCAGTTGCTCGGACAGCATGCGCGCCCGGTCGGGTGCCTTGTCGCGCAACTCATCCATGCGCTTGAGCGTGGCGGCCAACGCTTCGGCGTTGTTGCGGCTGTGCTGGATGGCCTGGACAAGCCCGCTCTCACCCCAACCGACCAGCGTCGCGGTCAGCTCGCTCATGTTGTTGCGGATGTCGTCGGCCTTGCGTCCGAACGCCGTGATCGACGCCATCGCCGCTTCGTTGCTGATGCCATGCGACTGCGCGGCCGCCGCATAGCCCTTCATCGTCTCGATCGAGATGCCGGTCTCTTTCGCGACATAGCCCATCTCGACCGTCGCCTTGGCGAAGTCGGATGCGGCCTTGGTGATGCCGATCATCGACGCGGCGAAGGCGCCCGCGCCAAGCGTGACGCTGAGAGAGGTCAATGCGGGATTGATGACGTCGCGAAGCTCGCGGCCGACCGCGTGGAGGCCACGGGTCAGGGTCTTGGCATTCTCAACAGGCTGACGGGTGTTGAGACCTTCGGTGTAGAGCTTGATTATGTCGCGGTTGAGGGCGGAGATTTGCTCCGCACTCTCTTTCGCGCCGCTTACACCTATGGGAAGGCTAATGTCCATCTGGTGCCTCTGGCGGTCGCGTCCGTTCCAGAAGCTCTATGGTCCAGTGCATGTGCCGTTCGATTTCTCGTATCGGCTTTGCCAGAAAGACGGCCGGGTCCTGCGCGTAGTATTTCGCAAGCCGGTAGCAATTCAGCACTAGGTCGTCAGCCTTGGTACGAAAAAACGCGAGAGCTTCCACGCGCTGTTGATCCAGTCCTGCGACGACAGGCTGCGGATCGTTGAAGGTGGCACCGCCGCGAGCTGGACCATCATGGCCGACATTTCGCGCTGATTGAACGCGATGCGCGGCGGATCGACCGAGAAGTCAATCGTCGCTGGTACGCCAGCGGCCTCGATGTCGGCGCCGGTCGGCTCACGGAAGATCAGCTCGGTGATCTTGTCGCCGTGCGCGATGACCGGCTTGTCGAGCACAACCTTGATCCTGTTGTCGTCCGGCGCAGCGGGTTTCGCCTCAGCCGCTGCACCATTGAGATTTTCGCCGTCCGCCATCGGCCACTCCCGTTAGAAGATTTCGTCAGACTGCACGCCCTCGAAGCGCACCCGGAACTGACCGTCGCGCGTGTTGATCTCGAAGGCGGACCGGCACCACGCACTGCGCAGCGTGTACACCGTGCCGTTGATCAGCTCGGCCGTGACCGTCGCATCGGTAATGCGCTCGATCGCCTCAAGGCTGAGGCCAGGAAGGGTGGACACGTCGCCCTCGATGTAGGGCACGCGCGGCAGCTCCTGATAGCCATGAACGCGATCCTGGCCAGCGATGCCGGTGCGCTCGACCATCGACATCGAGACAGTGAATGCGCCTTTGAGGGGATACTGGTTGCCGTCAACCTTGAGGAATGCTGTGCCAGCGATCGGGACACCCATGGTGCGTCTCCCTGTCTCGTCGCTTGCTCATGGACAATGTCTCACCGCGATTGCGCGCTTTCAAATGTTCATACAGATGCTGCTGCATTGAAAAAAAGGGCCGGTTGCCCGGCCCCAGGTTTCGGGAGCGCGACGTTCGCTACGCGAGCGCGGTATCGACGCCGCGATCGTACTGGAGCCTGAACTGCGCCAGCACCGCGAAGATGCGGAGCTGGTTCACGAGGTCCGGCGGATAGAGCACGTTGACGCGGTTGGGATCGTTCGGGTCGCGCTCGACGATGAGGTTCTGCTTGAACGCGATCGCGTTCTCGACCAGCCCGTTGTACTCGTCCACGCGATACTCGGCGACCAGCTCGGCCTTGATGATCTTCGGCGTGACGATCGCCTGTCCGGGTCCGAAGCGGGTGCCGTCGTCGGCCAGCTTGTGACGCGGAAACTTCGAAGTGATCGCCTGCCGCTGGTTGCGGAAGAGCCGCGCGAGCGTTGCGAGAGTGGTCACGACTTCGTAGGCGTCGTCACCCTGGCCATAGAGGTTCTTCTGATAGGTGGTGCTGTCCCGCATGATCGCCGGGATACCATCGCCGTTCGGCCGCTGCGTTGCCAGACCGACCGTCGCCATCGCGTTCAACTCCGCCATGGTGAACTTCTGGTGCTTCGGTGCAGGCAAGCAGCCCTGGAGCGTCAGGGTCTGCAACGGCCGGGCGGGATCATTGAGCAGCGCGCGGGCCGCCTTTGCGGTGTACGCGGCGGTGTATTCCCACGACGGGGTGGGCGACTGCTTTTCCAGCGCCATCACCGAGAGGATGCCGGAATTGTTGTTCGGTCCCCACGTGATGAGGTTCTGGTAGGTCTCCTTGTAGCACCCGAACAGGTGGCCGTAGAGCTGGCGCATCCAGCCCCACCGGCCGCTGTCGCTGAACCCGTACTCGGCCTCCCAGGCAACGAGGTTCGTGCTGTCGGTGAAGGCGAGCGCGACATATTCGAACGGCTCGTCACCGAGAGCGGCAAGCGCGGCGTCGCATTCCGCCGTGCCGGTGCCACCGTCGAGCTTGCCATTGTTGGAGAAGGTGAGCACGAGCCCGCCCGGCATTTGCTCGCCCGCGAGCGAGCCGCCGTAGTTGGCGCGCATGTCGATTTCGTTGCCCTCGACGCCCTGATGCATCGCCGTGAGCGTCACCACCGCCGCCGCATATGAGGCCGTCACCGGCATACCGGGGTCAGCCTCGATGGCGTTGACGATGTTGATCGCAACCTCGTCAGCGGTGTCGTCCGCCGCGACGCCGACCTGTACGCGACGACCATTGATGTACAGCGCGAGCGTGCCAGCGGCAGTCGGCGGATTGGTCACGGTGATGGTGCCGGTCGCGGCCACGCCAGCGGGGGGCTCCGCAATCGGCAGACCCCACACCTCCGCTGCGAAGTTGTTGTCGAAGACCCGTTCGAACATATTGTCGAGCATGGACCCCGCACCGAAAAACGCCCGCGCTTCGCTCTTGCTGCCAACCGCAATCGGGATGTCCATCGGCACCGTCGAGCCGCCATCGCCCGGCACCAGCACAGGGCCGCGCGCGTAGCCGACGACGAGGATGGCCTGTCGATAGGTCGGGAAACCAGCCATCGACGGGTCCACCTCGACCCAATACAACGGCATCTTCCAGTTGGCAGGGATCGAGTTGAAACTAATCGGCATGACCATCTCCCTTCTCTGTCGGCGCAGACGCACCAGCGGGTGGCGCGGTCAGCAATGAACCTTCGGCGATGCGACGGCGCGTGAAGCCGTCATGCGCCCACGATGTGCCTTTCGCGCTATCGCGGAGCGGGCCGCTGACCGGATGCACCAGGGTGGCGCCGTTCGGTCCCGGCCATACCTTGATGGTCGCTGTCGGCCGCGCCTTGATGCTCGCGAGCCCTTTGTGTTTGATCGAGATCATATTGCGTCACCACCTGTTGGACTTCCGCCGGGTCCGTCGTCGGGCTCGGGTAACGAGTTTCGACGTGGATCGTCCTGAGATCGTCGGGCACGATCGGCTCGAACCAGTCTTCGTACTGCATGACCATCTCGATCCGGATTTCGTAGAGCGTTGTCTCGCCGACCTTGGCGAGCTGCGACGTGCGGTCCATCGACACGATGCGATCGCTCAAATTGACGAACTGCGGATCGCGCAGGAGCACGATGTCGATCTGGCTCATCCAGTCCTCGAGGATCGACGGCTGGTTGGCCTCGTCCGTTTTGGCCTTGATCGACCCAGAGATGCCCAGGGTCAGCTCCGTCCGGAAGAACGGCACCCCGGCATCGTAAGTGCCGTTGCGGCGCTCGCGCAGGATGTGGACCGCGATCATCGGCAGGTCATCGCCATTGATGATCAGCATCGGCTCCAGTCCGAAGCTCTTGAACGTGTCCGGCATGCCAGCCTGGATCAGCTCCATCGCCTTGGCCTGTATTTGCAGGGCGGTTGCGCTCATAGGTCACCCGCCGGTTCTGTCGTGCGGAGCTGCACCGTCGCGCCGCCCTGGCCATCGAGTGAGATGTCGCTCTGCCAGTACATGATGCCCGTGGCCTGATGCAGGAAGCGGTCGCCGCGCACCGGCTGCCACGGCCAGTCGGAGAGCTTGATGCCCATCGTCGTCTGCTGGTCGCTGAACACTGCGCCATCGGCCATCTCGACGTTGAACGCGGCGGATGAGTACACCCCTGATACCGGGATCGGTTGGCTCGCTGGGCTCGACTTTGACGGATACCAAATGAACGGCACGCCGAACGTGCCGACAGTCGGCTTGAGAACGAGGTTGTCGAAGTCGATGCCCATCGGCGCCGCTCAGGTGTACTTGCCGCGAAGCAGCGCGCTCGGCCGCGTGCAGTAGTTGAGCGCGTTCTGTTGCGTGTCGAGGTGGACGCCCTTGCCGTTCGGCATGTCGTACTGCTTGACGTAGCGCGGGCGGCCCATCGTGTTCACGGTCTCGATGTAGTCGGCCGGTGCGAACACGGTCTTGAACATGCCGGGCACGCCAACCGGGTAGAAGTAGGCGTGCGCGGTATCGACAAACGGCGTGCCGCCGACCGATCCGCGATAGTTCGTCCACTCGATGCCGCCGAACGGGAATGAGCCGAACGTCTGGCCGCCGTTGACGTAGCCCTGGCGCAGCTCGGCCGCCGCCTGCGTGTTGAGGTAGCTCTGCCGGACTTCGGGATGCGCGATCAGGCCGTCATAGAACTGGTCGCCGCAGATCGCGCCGACGCCCATGAGCGGCGTGCCGCCCAGGCTGTTCGCCATGGTGCGGATCACGGCGGCACACTGCTGGCGCAGGATGCCCGGCGCCGGGGACGCCGCGTCGAGGTTGAAGTCGATGTCGGCAGGCGGGCCTGCAACGCCGAACTCGGTGAAGAGGTTGAGCGTCGAGCCGTCCGCATAGGTGACGATGCCCAGGATCGCGCCGACGCGCGAGTATTCCATGGTGGCCTCGAAGCTCTGGCCTGCGGTCTGCATGCGCTCGGCGACCTTGGCCATCACGGCCTCTTCGCCGGTCTCTTCGCCGAACGGCCGGACGTTCTGCACCTCTTCGGCCATCACGGCATCGTTGACCTCGAAGTGCGGGACCGACAGCAAGCGGAGCGCGCGCTTGGTCTTGTCGATCGTCACGCCCGGAGCGCCGCGGGGCGTCGGGGGGACCAGACGGATGATGCCGTTCTGCTCCTCGATCGCGACCGCCGTGGTGTTGATCGAGCTTTCGGTGAAGAGCCCGAGCGAACCGAGATAGCCGGGCACGAACAGCATCTTGTTGATCGCGTCGGTCAAACTGACGATGGTGAAAGCGTCAGTGTGGAATACGTCGAGCATCTTGCCTTCTCCATTGGCATCATCGCGCTTGCTCCACGATTTCCATGTTCAGTTCGGTTGGGTGACCTGCTCAGTTGCGGACGATGATGTGGTTCGCCGCGAGCAGAGCGGCGATGGCGTCCTTGTCGGCCTGCACGGCGGTCGGGAAGTACGTGAGGCAGTTGCCGTTCACTTCCGCATCGCGCACCAGCAAAGCGACCTTGACGCTGGTCCCGGCGCCGGTCGTCGCGCCGCCATAGATAGCGATGCCGTCGGCTGCGGTGGCGTCGGTGATCGCGACGTAGTTGGCGCCCGACTTCTTGACGATCTGCCCAGCGACGAAGCTGGCCGGATCGAGGAAGGTGCCGCTGCCGCGCGAGCGCTCGCCGTTCGCTTCGGAGAGGATGAACTCGGCTGGATGACGGGTCTCGTTGAGAACGGGCATGTTGCAGTCTCCTTTCGGTGCGCGAGCTGCGCGGTTACTTCTTCCTCAACCGCGCGTTGATCTTGTCCACGATGCTGTCCCACTTGCGCGGTGCGGGCGTGCCCAGCGAGGCCGGACGATGCGGGATGACGGGCGCCTGGGCTTCGAGGCGCACGCGCTCGTCCATCAGGGCCTTGCGCACGTCGGCGACCGGCTTCTTGTCGGCGATGAAGGTGCGCGCCATCGCCGGAAGCGATGCCATGTTGCAGAGGTCGAGCACCTCGTTGACGTAGCGCGCGTGCTCGTCGGCGCCTTCGGTCCTCGCCTTGGCGCGCAGCTCGACCACGTTGCTCGGCTCCTCCTTCGGAGGGTCGTCCTGCTTGGGCTCTTCCTTCGGCGGCTCCACGGGTTCAGTTGAAGGCGCAGGCGATGGCGGATCGCCCGCGCCTTCACCTTCCTTCGGCTGCGGCGGCGCAGCCTCAGAAGACATGACGGCCTTGATCCGGTCGGCGGCCTTCGGTGGCAGGAGCCGCAGGGAGAAGTTCGCCGCGAGCTTGACCGCGCCGGACTGCTCATCTGCGAGCCCCAGCTCGATCGCCTCGGCCGCGTCCATCAGGCGGTCCTCTTTCATGATCGAGGCGATCTTGGTGTCCTTTTGGCCGGACCGTGCGGCGTAGGTCGCGGTGATCGAGGTGTCCAAACGGTCCAGATCATCTGCGAGCGAGCGCATGTCGGAAGCGTTGCCCATGGCGAAGCCGCTGGCGCCGTGGATCAGCAGGAAGGAATTCGCGGGCATGACGATCTTGTCGGCCGCCATCAGCACCACCGACGCTGCCGACGCCGCGATGCCATCGACGGTTGCCGTGACCTTTGCCGGGTGGTTCTTCAGGGTGTTGTGAATCGCGATGCCGTCGAAGGCGTCGCCGCCGGGCGAGTTGATGCGGAGGTTGAGCGTCGTGATGTCGCCCAGGGCCTTCAAATCGTCGTTGAACTGCTTCGCGCTGACGGTGTCGTCTTCCCACCATGACGCGCCGATCTCGCCATAGATCAGGATTTCGCCGGTCTGTTCCTCGGCCTTCATCGTGTACCAGTGGCGCATGATGGGCTCCTAAGCTGCCTGTTGATCGTTGCCGTCGTCGCCGGTCAGGTCCTGGCTGGCATCGGCCTGTTCCTGGGGATCTGCGTTCGGATCGCGCGGCTGGCTCGCCGCCGCCTGGAGCACCGGGAATTCGAGCCCCAGCTCTTCCGCGCGCTCCTTGTCGGCCGCGATGCGCTGATCCGTTTCTTCCGGATCGTAGCCTTCGGCCTCGATGACATCGCTGCGCGACTTGAAGCCTGCATCGACGGCGAGCTTCTCGGCCTGCCGGTCCTTGAGCGGGTCCACCCATTCGAAGCGCGGCGCGATCCACTTCGCGCGCGTCATGACCTTCTCGTTGCCGACGTACTCTTGGGTGGTGGCAGAGATGGCTGCGGTCAGCACGGCGTCGTTGAACCAGCGCCGCCAGATCGGGCGGCAATACTGGTGGACGATGATGTTGTACTGGAGCTGCTCCAGCTTGCGCCGATATTCCACGATGACGCCGCGCAGCGAGGAGTAGCTTGCGCGGCGGGTGTCGCCCGTGCCGATCATGTACGGCACGCCCATCGCCGAGAACGCGGCGAGCTGCTGGCGATACTGGAAAGCCTCGTAGGTGCCGCCGACATCGGCGGGCTCGCTGAACTTGACATCCTCGCCGGGAAGCAGGGCCTGCATAGTGCCAGGCTCAAGCCCTGCGAGACCGACGCCAGCCTCCAGCGGCTGCTCGGCGTCGCTCATGGCGGGCGCCGGCAGGATGTCTTCCGGCGCCGGGCTGGTGACGAAGCCCGCGAACAGTGCCGCGATCCTTTTGCGTTCCAGCTCGGCGTCGTCGTACTGATCGAGGAAGAACAGCCGCGTCATCGCGGGCGAGACCAACGGCACGCCGCGCACCTGACCGGGCCGCGTCGGGCGGAAGATGTGCAGCACCTGATCGGCTGGCACGCGCACCGGGTCCATGTTGAGATAGACCTGCGGATCGACCGGCGCGTCACCAGGGTGGCCGGAGAAGAACCAATAGGCGACACGCTTCGCGCGGAAGTCGAACTCCACGCCGTTCATGATGTAGTTGCCGTTGGGGGCGATCTGGTTGAGCCAGTAGGGGCACATCTCGCTTTCGAGCAGCTCGATCTGCAACGGCACCGTGAGGCCGTCCTCGATGCGGCGCGCGCGAAGCCGCACGAAGATTTCGCCCGCCTCGAAGAGCGCGGAGGCGATGATCGACTGCATGCCGTAGAAATCGGTCATGCCGTCCGCATCGGCCTCATCGGTCCAATCCATCCAGACTTCCATGACCTGCTTGCGCAGTTCGGGGTCGTCGGTGATGAGCGACGACGGCTTGATGCCCGCGCCGATCAGATTGGCGACGAAGTTCTCCCTGGCGGCGACGGCGTGCGCGCTGTTGCGCATGAGGTCGCGACAGCGCGAGCGCAGGAGCGGACCCTGCGCGGCCATGATGGTGTTGACGGAATACTGCGTCGGCTTCCATGACGCGAGCCGCCGACGATAGCGACCCCCGTCGAAGCCACCACTGGTCGAGCCTGCCGCAGATGAGAACGGGTCAAACTGGTTCGTCGGCCGAACCAGTCCCATCTTTCCCAGCAAGCCCTCCGCGAGCATGTCGCGGAAAGCACCCATCGCCTAAAGCCCCTTGTCAGCCGGACTAACGATCCTGAACTGTCGGGTCGGGACTAAACCTGCGACTTCATTTTCCATGTCGTTGAGGATTTGCAGCATCTCGGCGAGCGAGCGGTACTCGACCCGCTTGTCGCCGTAGCTGACAGTCTGCACGCCCTGTGCAATCGCGTAGCGCAACGCATCGATCTGCGACTGCGTTGCGAGCAACTGCGCCTGTGACGGGGCGATGCGCGCCTTCCTTCGCATGGCCTTAAACGCCGAGATAGTTCGACCTGACGATCCTTCGCCGTCGTGTTGCTCGGCCACGATCCGCCATGCGCGGCGCCACTTCGGGCAGCGATGGTGCCTCTTGTGTCTCAGGCTCATCGCTTGCGCTAGCTGTAGTCTCGTTTGTTCTGGTTGGCAATGGGATGCGCTGCACGTTGAGCAAGTAGCCGCCTGCTGCTTGCATCGCTTCGCAATCGAGAAAGTCGTGATGGCGTCCGCGCTCGATCCATGTCGGCCTGCCGTTGGGCTGCACGACGCGCGCCTCGCCGACAAGCTGATGACAGTAGTCGTCATCGACGCCCTTCGGCAGATGCCACGCACCCGGCTTGTCCTGGCGCCAGCGGATGCGCTCATGCACCCATGATTTCCAGTGGTCGGTGTCGAGTCGCGCGATGTCCAATCCGAATTTCGAAGATTTGCCCGCGCGGTTGACCTCGACCTTGGAAAAAATCAATGGCGTGCGCATCGGCGTCGAGCTGCCCTTGGTCGCGCGCACGCGCCTGCCCAGGCGGCGGCAGAATTCGTAGATGCGGTTGAGCGGCAGCGTGTCCACCTTGCCCGGCCGGAAGCCGCTGTCGATCAAAGTAAGCCTGATCGGCACGTCGTTTACGTCGGTCGTGATGAGGTCTGCGAGCGCGTCCCACACCTCTTCATCGGCGGTGTCGCCCTGGAGCTTCCCGTAGTCGATCAGCCATGACGTCGCGCGCGCACCCCAGCCACGCAGCACCCATGGCAGCGACTGCTTTTGCACGTCCACGGTGAGGATCATGTAAAGCACGCCATCCGGTACTTCTCCGCGCGAGTACAGCGAGCCGTGCGACTTATTCCGCAGCTCTTCCCATTCCGGCACCTCGCCGCCGCCGGGCGAGTACAGCTCGCCAAAGCCAGCGTTCATGGCCTGTTGCACCATGGCCTCGTCGCCGGACTGCTCGGCCTCGACCAGCACCGAGACCCGCTCGCCGAACGAGACGAATGGCGAAGCGAGACCCGAGACCCAAAACGAGATGGACTTGCTCTCGATTGGCACCCCATGCACTTCGCCGTGCCGATCGACGGTCTGGCCGGGTGCGACATAGCGCCCGCGCGCGTTCATGTCGGTCTTATGGCCGTCCTCGATGACACCGCCGCAGTGGGGGCATTCGAGGAAGGTCCGGCGGGCCGCCTCAAGCGGCGTGGCCTTGCGCGGATAGCGCAGGAGGTTGAAGCGGGGAACGAAATACTCGGCGCAGTGCGGGCACGGCCAGCACCAGTGGTGCCGCGTGCCTTGTTGCCAGAGCTGCCAGATGGGGCTCTCGATGTCGTCGACCACGGTGACCTCCCAAAACAGGAGACCGCTGTGCTTGTCCTCCACGGCCTGCACCCGGCCGCGCTTCGGGGTCGACGTCACGACACAGACGAAGTCGGCATAGGTGTCGCCGCGACGCTCGACCAGACCCAGCGGGCCGCCCTGATTGTTCACGTTGTCGCGCATCTCGTCGTACTCATCGACCAACGCGAGCACGGCCGGATCGGACTTCAGCGCGGTTGACGAACCGGAATGCGCGAGCCGGAACGGCACGCCTGCGACGACCTTGCGAGTCTTGGTCATGCGCTTGCCGCGCGCGAGCTTGGCGGTCAGCGTTGGCGCTTCATCGAGCAGCGCCATGACGCGAGGCTCGAATTGCTCGCTCAGGAACTGCTTGTTGGGCCCGACATAGAGGATCGGCCCAGGCCGCTGGTCGAGGCGCTGGCCCGCGACGTCGAGCATGGCTTCGCTCTTGCCGGTCTGCGCGCCGAACACCATGACGACACGCTTGAAGGCCGCGCTGGCGATGACGCGCTCGGGCTCGATGACATAGGGCGTGAGGTGCGGATCACGCGGCCCTGGGACTGCCGCCGTGCGAGGGTAAATCCTGTTTTCCGCTGCCCAAACGTCCGGGGTCACTTCCTTCGACGGCACCAGCAGCAGCGCTGCTCGCGCCCAGAAGGTGTGCCTTTTCGTTAAAAGCATCCGCGAGGCGGTGGAGGATGTCATGGAGTGCCCGATCTATCGTGCGGCGAAGGCTTAGGTCGCGCGTGACGCGGGGCGCCAAGCCTGCCAATTCGGAGCGGAAGGTGCCGACCATCTCATCGACGAGACCATTCACGTCCTCGATCTGAACCAGCCGTCGTTCATTCTCCAAGTTGCGCAATTCGATTTCGCGGGCACGGGCATCGCGCACCCGGCTGTCGGCTGCACTCTTGCTGCTGCGGCGTTCGCTGTCACGCAGAAAGCGGATCAACGCGCGCACGCCAGCGATGAAGGGGATCATTCCGCGACTCCCGCGAGGCAATGATCCTTCGCGCTGGAGCTGGCGAATATAGGTAGGGGTGTAATCGGCGAAGGCCGCGAACTCGGTGACGGAGACGAAACGGTCACCAGGGGGCGGCGCGACGTCGTCACGGATGTCTTCTTCGTTGCTCACCGCACGCCCATGAACTTGTGCGTCTGAACGCTGATGCGCCAATGGTTCTGCCGGGCCACCTCGATGCACAGCTCAGTGGCTTTCTTGCTCATCGATAGCGGCTGAAGCCAGATCATCCGTTTCGGACCATGCTCGCGGATGAGCGCGAGCAGAGCCTCGGCGTCGGCGGGCTTGCCGATCGGCATCTTGATCTCGTTGGCGCGCTCCCACGCCTCGTGCCGGAAGGTCTTACCGCCCGGCATGTTGATCTTGGGCGAGACGGTGACCCAGGCGCTGCGGTCGATGCGGATCGGCTCGGTGCCGCTGGTCTCGACCTGCACCATCCAGCCCGCCGCGATCATGCGGCCCGACAGCTCGGTGAGGTCATACATGCAAGGCTCGCCGCCGGTCAGGACCAGATGGCGGTTTTGCGATTGCGAAAGGGTGCGCACCAGCTCATCGATCGACACCTCGGCGAACGACGGGCTCGGCTCGATCTTCTGCACGATCGCGGCGAGCCGATCGGGCGGCGCGTGGTTCAGTTCCCAGGTGTATTTGGTGTCGCACCACGGGCAACCGACGTCGCAGCCCTGCAAGCGGACGAAGGTCGATGGCGTGCCGGTGAACGTTGCCTCGCCCTGGACCGTCTCGAAGAGCTCGTTGAGCGGGAGCATCAGATTGCTGCCTCGCATGAGCATTTGCGGGTCTCATCCACGATGACGCGGACCAAACGGACGGCCGGCGGCAGCACCTCGGGTCCGACGACGGTGAGGAGATGTGCCGCGATGTTCTCGGCGGTCGGGTTGAACGGCACGGTGACGATCGAAGGATCGATGACGAGCAGCGCGGGCAGAAGCGGATCGGTGTGCCAGAGCAACATGCGGTGATCCCAATTGTCCTCAAGCCACTGGCACAGGGTGGACTTGATGACGCCGAAATCGATGATGCGGCCCAGGTGATCGAGGGCGTCGGCCTCGCAGTGGAAGTGTATGCGATAGTTATGGCCGTGCAGAAACTGGCACTTGCCTTCGTGATCGACGACGCGGTGACCGCATGAGATGTCGTGATAGCGGGTGGCGCGGATTACTGGCATCGGATTCCCTTTGCTTGGATGAGCGCTAACACCTCGGCGCGAGCGGCCGGCCCGTCGCGGAAGATGCCGCGCATCACGGATGTCGTCATTGTGGTTCCATCTTCCTTCACGCCGCGCCATGTCATGCAAGAGTGGCGTGCGCTGAGCACGACGGCAAGACCGCGAGGCGCGATGATGCGCTCGACCTCGTCGGCGAGCTGCATGATGGCCTCCTCTTGGATTTGCGGACGCGACAAAATCCAGTTGGCGATGCGAGAGAACTTCGAGATGCCGATCACGCGCTCGCCCGGAATGACGCCGAACCACACCTCGCCCTCGATCGGGCACAGGTGATGCGAGCACGCCGACCGAACGGTGATCGGACCGACAACGTAAATCTCGTCCATCGATTTGACGTTCGGAAAGTCGGTGCAGGTCGGCGGTGGCAGATAGCGGCCAGCAAACACCTCATGCACGAACATCTTCGCGAGGCGCTTCGCGGTGCCGCGCGTGTTGTGATCGTTCTCGGTGTCGATCACCAGGGCGTCGAGAATCGCGCGCGCGCAGTGCTCGACCTCGTGCTCGATGGCCTCGAGGTCCCCAGGCAGCAAGGCATCGGAAATGTTGTCGTTCGCTAGATAGGTCCGGCCCGCCGATTTGAGCCGATTTCGGACGGTCTCGCCCGGATTCTGGCTCTCCAAGGCCAATTTCTGCTTATCTTTCAAAGGTTTCACCGGCATTTTCCGTCGTTGTCTTCGGTTGTGGAGGCGACTATCTCCGCGTGCAGAGAGAAGTATTTTCTCTCGTAGCGGGCATAGCCCAGAGAGGACAAAATGCGAAAAACCGAAAAGCTAACCAGCGCCGATCTTCGGCAATTCACCGGCACGACGCAGTGGTTTCGGCACAGCCTCATGCGCAACATCACGTACACCGATGGCGTGCAATTTCTCGCCGAGATGGGTGGCGCATATTGGCTGATCGACAAGGTGGCCACATTGCAGCTCGAACCGAAGGTGAGAGCCGAGGAATTCCAATCGTGGAAACTCAAGGTCAGCGACGACCGAAAGGCCGTTCTGACCTGCGACGACGGCAACCATAACATCATCCACTCGGAAGTCATCGAGTTCACCGACTTTCCGCTCGATCAAGTCGAGCTTTGGGTCGAGGGCAGCGTGATTCTGTTGCCGAGCGAGCACTGACACCCGCAACCAAAATGAAAGAACAGAAAATGTTGCCATTCGAAAACAGCAGCGACCCCGTCTCCGTCAGTGGCGACGATGGCGACGCAGTGGTCCCAGGCAACGAAGCGCGCGCTGCCGCTGAGAAGGAAGCAAAGGCGACCGGCAAGCCGGTCACCATTCGAGACGCGGTCACCGACAAGGTGCTCGCAACCGTGAAGCCTAAGAAAGCGAAGCAACCCAAAGCCGCCAAGGCGGCAGCCAAGAAAGGTAAGACTGTGAAGAAAGCGAAGCCCGTTAAGAAGACCGCTGCGAAAAAGAGCGCCGCAAAGCGCGATGGCGATGCGCCGAGCGGAATGACCGCCGAGCTTGTGAAGCTGGCAATGCGTGCCTGCGGCGTCACGCCAGCTCAGCTCAATGAGCATTCCAAGTGGAAGGGCGCACCCTGGAAATGGTTTTTCTCCAATCCCAAAAAGACCGGCGTTGCCGATCGCTTCGGCTACAAACTGAAGGTCGAGCGCAACGGTCGCGCGGTGACCTACTTCCTGACGGAGAAGTAACGGAATGAACAGCGTGGACTGAAAGGAGCAAGCACATGAAACGGATCATCGCAACCGTTGCCTTCATGCTGATCGCGTCACCGGCACTAGCCTATCCCTTCGGCGCGCTTGCCTACTCAGCCAACGACGTTGCCGGCTGGGCCGGTGGTTCCGCGACGCCCGATGATGCTGATCGCTGGGCGCTGCTCGACTGCGAGAGGAAGGGCGGCAAGGACTGCAAGGTCATGGCCCGCGAGGATCGCGGCGGCTGCGCCGCGATTGCGGCGGGGACGAATGGCAAGGGCGGCGCCGCCTCGACCCATGGTGACATGCGGCCACCCGGTGCGATCGCGCGGCAGACCGCCCTGGAGGACTGCATCACGGTGGATACTGACTGCGAGGTCAAAGCGTGGGTGTGTCACTGATCGGCGCGCTGATCGCTGCATTGATGATCGTCGCGCTGTACAGCTTGGCGATGGCGGTCATCCGCCTCGCCATTCTCCTGTTGAAACTCTGCTTCGCGCTCTATCGCGTATTCGTGGTCGCGACGCGGGAGAATGACCTTATCGGCGGGATGGCTGGCGCGGGGGCGCTGCTGATCTGCGCCTACGTCCTGGCGCGCTGACTGAGGCCCTGACGAAATGCAAACCCCGCTTCGGCGGGGCTTTTTTTATGGCGCGACCTCGACCTGGGCGCCGCATTCGCCATCTTCCGAGACGATGACGGTGACCGGACGGCGGTATTGCTTGGCCAGCCGGTCGCCCAGCTCTCGCCCCAGCATCTCGCATGAATGCGAGCCGTAGTTTCCGTTCGTGCCAAGGTCGTCGGCGAAGATGACGCGGGCGCGATCGAGGAGATCGTGGAATTCGACCTCGCGATCGTCGTGCGCGACCTGCATGCGGACCTCAACATGGAAAAGGTGGCGATGCCGGTCTGCGAGATAGGCGCGAGGGGCGGGTGCGCCTGCCCAGCGGTGGAAGCCCGCGATGTTGAACCGGACAAAGATCGTCGCATCGCTCATGTAAGGGCTCCTGTCGGGTCCGCGCCGACCGCCTGTCTGCTTTCCTCGATGATCTGCTTCATGGTGCGGGTGACGAAGTGGGCCTCATAGCCGCACATGGTGCGGGATTTCTGGTGACCCATGGGCGCGTCGCGCTGCTCGCTCGGCAGATAGTTGAAGCCGGAGCCGATATGCCAGCACCGCTTATTGGCGACGGTGGCGAAGTGGCGTCCCCAGCGGACGGCGGCAAGCCATGTGGAGCTGTCGCACGAATTGAGCGGCCACGCGGCGGTCATCTCCGACGCGGTGAGGCCCAGGGCGTGTATCCAGAGCTTTGGATATTTGCGGCGCCGCTCCCAGGCCGTGGCGACCAAGCGCCGCCGAGTCTCGATGTCTGCCTGCACGACGTTGCCGAAGCAGATGCGATCGTAGCGCTCCGCGAGATAGTCGAAATAATCCCAGCCGTCATTGAACGGGTGATAGACCGGGACCGGGCGCAGGCCCAGCTCTTCGAGCTTGGCGCGGGTGCGGATTTTGTTGTCCCTGCCGCCCTGGTCGATCTCGATATAGCCCCAGACCTGATCGCCCATGCGACGGACAATCGAGACGTATTTGTCGAACAGGTCGGTAAACCCGTCGATATCGTCCGGTGCGAGCGACAATGCGCGGTCCATCGACATGCGGTGCGCGTGGGCGTGCTCGGTGGCGAGATTGTAGACGCCGCTGTCGATGAAGACGTCGCACCCGTTCGCAACGAAGGAGTCGAGCATGTCGAAATGCTCGTCGGTGTGAATTTCGTTCACCGCGACCAGCAGGTGCCGGTTGACGGTGTTGGCATGGGCGAGCGTCTTGGGCTCACTGGCGATGAAATAGATCGGCCATGCCTCGGGGGTCCAGTTGCCGCCGGTCCTAATCATTGGTGATCCTCACGACGGAGCCGACGCCGTGAATGTCCTCGTAGCGGTCGAGGATGTGGCCCGCCGTGTATTGGTCAGGCTGGACCATGACGAGATCGTACTTCTCGGCCTTCTCGCCGAAGGCGACGAACGGACCAGGGTACGGGCAAAAGATGGTGGTGCCGGTGAGGAGCGGCTTCCAGCGCTCCCATTCGACCATGACGCCGCAGCACAGAAGGTGATGGCGGCGGCCGAGCCGATAATGATCGCCGCGCTCGATCGCGTGGCGGGGATCGGCGATGGTGATCTCCAGCCGGGCGAGCAGATCGCCCCGATTGTCGAGCGGCCCCTTCTCGGGATCGACCAGCCCCTCGTCAAGAAACTGGCGAGCGGCGAGCATGCTGCCCAAATCCCTTTCGGAGAAGCCCAGCCGATCGATCGGCATGTCGGTCAGGCGCAACGCCTCGACCTCCAGCTTCACAAGGTCCAGATCCCAGGTCGCAAGCTCGGGCAGACGATTATCAACCAGGGCATAGGCGCGGATCATGGCCTCGGTCCAGCCCCGCGCGACGATGACCGGCACCTCGATGTGGCCCAAAAGCTTCGCGGCATCCAGGCGACCGTGCCCCGCGATGATGATGTCCTCCTCGGTGATGAGGAGCGGGACGGTGAACCCGAATTGCGAGATCGATGCCGCGATCTGCTCGATCTGTTCCTGCGAATGCTGCCGGGCATTGCGTGGCGATGGGATCAGCTCGTTCACGCGGCGTGTTTCGATCTTCCAGGCAGGGCCAGATGTGGTTCTAGCGTGCTCGTTCACCGGGTTGGTCCTCGTGTAAGCGGCCGAAACGAAAAGCAAAAATTCAAAACGGGGAATATGCTGAAGAGGCGCGGTCGCGCGTACCCCGCGTTTTGGGAGTCCCCAAAGGACCCGTGAACCGAATGGGGGGCTCCCTGGTGCGCGTGTGGTGACGGGGGGCATGGTGATGCACCCCGCTTGTCCTGCTTGATCTAGGCCCGGCTGAGCGAGTCCCGCGAGCCCTTCAGCGCCGTGCCCTGGTGCGTCCACTTGCTGCTGTGAACGTGAAGTCGAGCGGGTCCGAATAGGCAGGACCGTTGCGCAGCTTCACCGGCACGACGGCGGGCGCGAACAGCGACGGCTTCACGATCGTGGTGACTTCGGTATCGGAGACCAGGGTCGTCTCCTCGTCGTAGTCGCCGAAGATGATGGTCGTGCTCTGGTCGAAGCCGGTGCCGATGCATGAGAGCACGAGGTCCGGATCGCCAGAGACTGCGGTGTTCGGGCTCAACGAAGAGAGCACAGGGGGCGCAGGCGGAGGCTCGGCCTCGGCGCTCTTGGCGAGTGCGTGGGCGGTGTCATAGGCAACACCGGCCAGGACGGACTTGCGGATGTTGTCAGCGTCCATCGGCTTCTTCCTTGTGCTGGGCCGCAGGCGCGATGCCAGCGGCGGCTGCGGCTTCGACCTGCTCCCTGGTCGGCGGCGCTCCATCGGGCGCGTTGGGCGAATACTTGGTGCCCGAGTAATCGGTCGGTCCAAGATTGTCGGGCATGCCAGCGGCCAGTGCCTCCTTCTCGGCGCGCACCTGTTCAGGTGTCTTCACCTTCGGCTCGTCGGCCCTGGCGGTCCTTTTGGTGTCGGTCATTTGCCTTCTCCAGTGGTTGGCGTTTTGTAGAGCGCGGCGCGCACCGCGCAGTCCTTCGCTTCGAGCAGTTTGCGCAGGCTCGCCGAACGCTCAGGATTGCGCGGCAGCAGATTGGCGACATAGTCCGCGATCTCGGCGAACTTGGCGCTGATCGGCTGAAGCTCGGCCTTCAGATGGGTGTAGGTGAAGAACTGCAACATCGGCTCTTCGCTTTTCTCGGTCATGTCGTGATCCTTTCCTTATCGCCGCCGCCGCGTCTTCATGGCGAGCGCGACATTGCGAGGCAGATTGCGCTCGATCTCCGCGATCATGATCTTCGCGAAGTCGGCGTAGAACGGGACATCCTTTTTTATTTTTGCTTGCGGCTTCAAAACGTACATCAGGCGAAGGCGGTCCTTGCCGATGCGCTGATAGATGACGTCGCCCTTGCGGAAGCTGTTCTTCAGGTTCCTGGGCCGCTGGCCCTGCGGCACGCCGCGAGAGGTCCGGTTGACGGCGCCGGTCGGCGGGATGGCCAGCGCGCTCTTCGCGGCCATGCGCGTTCCGCTCTTCGCATGCAGCGCGAGGTTGGCGCGGCCAAGCTTGTCGTAGATCGTGACCGACAGATCGCCCTTGCTTGCGCGCTCGCCCCTGGTGGTCAGCGCCGCCCTCATGAAGCTCTGATTTCTGACCTGCACCGACGATGGCCACGTCTGGTTGATCAAATAGCTGCGGGTGACGTCGGCCGCGTCGTTGAGCGTGCGCGACATGATGTAGGGGATTTGATCGATCGCGGCGCCCAGCTCGATCGCGGCCTTCATGAAGCCCGAGCCGTCGATGTTGATCTCGATCATGCGGCACCTCCCGCGCGCCGCGACCTTATTCCGGTTGGCTCTTTCCCGCCAGCATCTGGCGACTTCACTGCAATCGGTGCCGCGCGACGAGATCGAAGCCGCCATTGCTGCGCTGATATTCGAAGTGAAGCCGCTGGCGCGCGAAAATGCGGATGGTCTCGACCTCACCGTTGCTGGCATCGACGCAGTAGGCCACGACGTTGATCACATCGACCATGTAATCGGCAAAGCTGACTGTCGCTGTTCGGGTCTCGTCGTTGTACTCGATCGCCGTGGCGTCGTTCATGCGCAGCATGGTGGTCACTCCGTTTGGTGCCGAGAGATGGGGTCGAACCACCGACGCGCGGGTTTTCGGCCCGCCGCTCTACCGTCTGAGCTATCCCGGCTCATGAAGCGGCAAAAGGGGCGGCTTGCGCCACCCCTTCCACCCGTCGCTGCAAAGCATGGAGCAAGCACACATGGCAGCTTCGTGCCCAGGCATGATAGCGCATCGCTCCATGCCCCTCCACATTCTGGCGCCCGCATCGCTTGTTCATCGCCGGGATATGTCGGTCATCTTACCGCAGTGGAAGCACTTCGTCCTGCTCCGCTCTCGCAGGCGCTTCATCTCGTCGATGTAGCGTGCGCGCGCCCTCGACCATTGCGTCTCCTCGCTCGCCATGATCCGCAGGACGAACATCGGATCGATCCGGGTCTTGCAGCGACCGCACTCGACCTCGGTCTCGCCCTCTCGCAGATAATAGGTGACCGGCACGAAGCCGCGCCCCTCGACATAGTAGGATCGGTGATCGCAACCATCCTTGTCGCCCCAGCGATCAACGATGTTGAGGAACGGCACCTCGCCGTCAGATGGCGGCGATTTGAACCTGACCGGCAGGCGCGAGACCTTGTCGTCGTCGCTCATCGCTTGGCGATCCTGATGCGAAGCACGTCCCCGGCTTCGATCGCGGGCTTGTCCTTGCCGATCCAGAGCGCGAGCCCCAGGCGCCTGATGACGAGCCACCATCCGGTTGACACCAGCTCGGGCTCCATCTGGCTCTCGACCCTGGCGTTGCCGACCACGTCGGGGTCATAAGCGCGCCTGAAGCGCTCCTCGACGCTGGTCGCGATCTCCTCGAATTCGAACTCGCTCAGCGGATCAGTGACGCCAGCAGGCACCGCACTCCCAGCTTGAACATCTCCCATCGCGTCATGCTCCATTGCGTCTTCAGTTCGGGGTTCAGGTCCGCAACGTGCAGGACGCCGTCGCGGTAGCTCAGCATGGGTCCGGCGTGATCGAAGAACAGCCTCATGGTTTTGCCTCATTCCGTTACGCGGCGCCGTTACATCCCGTTACACGCGCGGTTATGTCATTGCGTTTCGGTCGTTTTTGCTGCATTCGCCGCGTTACGCCGTGCGCGCGCCTTCCTGATCCTGGCCGCCTTGCGCTTCACGACCTCAATGCAGGCCTCGATGTCTTCTTCCATGCGCAGCGCCACGTAGCGCTGCATGGCCAGCCGCTGCCGCTTCTCTTCCTTGCGTTCCCGCCGCAGCATCACCAGTCCTGATCCTCCACGCGCTTGCCGAATTCCCAACGTCCTGCACGGTAGTTCCCTTCGAAGAACGCTTTCGCGTCGGAGCCCATCATGGCCCTGGTGGCCTGATCGAGCTTTTGCTGCGTCATGCGCCTGCGGCCAAAGCCGTAGATGAGGGCCATGTCGACCATCGCTGGATCGTTGGTGAACACCGGCACCTGCACCTTGACGATTGTCATCATCAGCCTCCCATCCCGGCGACCGGCTTGCCCGTCGCCCACCAGTACGGCTTCTGAATGCCGATGATGCCAGCGTCGCGCAGCCGGTCCCCGGCGCGCTTGAAGGCTGCGCGGAAGCGGCCATCGGCGGCCTCTGTGTCGGCATCGCCATCGACCATCTTGCTGCGCATGGCATCCCGCACATAGCCGACATCGACCACCTTGCTGATACTGGCCGGGACCGGGAACGGCGGCGGCACGCCGTACTCGGCCAGCGCGTCGTACAGGGCGTGAATGAGCAGGCGCTGATTGCTGGTGGCCTGATAGCCGCTGCGCTCCGTGCTTCGGCTCGCATCGTAGGCGACCGCTGCGCACGAGGTTTCTTCGTTGCCCCACTTGTTCCGGCCAACGCTGATGATGGGCAGCGTAAACTCCCAGCAGATGCCGGACTTGCCCTCGCGCTGCTTTCTGACGGTCGCGCGGTGGATGTTGCCGCCTTTGGAGGTTCGCCGGTCAGCCACGACCTCGAATTCGATCGTGGTCTCGAAGTCGGCGGTCAGCGACGAATGCCCGCGCGGACTGCCGCCCCCTTTGGGCTTGTGATGAACCAAAATGACGGCGCTGCCGAACCGCTGTTGCAGGGTGACCAGCCGCTTCCTGACGATCGACACGTCCTGGCTGGCGTTCTCGTTCATGCCGGGCGCGAGGGCGGAAAGGGTGTCGATGACGATCAGGACCAGCCGCTGCGGGTAGGTCTTGGCGACGGCCTCGATTTCGGCGATCAGCGCATTGACGTCGTCGTCGCTGCTGAAGAAGTCCGGACGCTTGGTGCAGAGATAGAACGGGAAAGCCGCGTTGTAGGCCAGCTCGTGCTGGATGACATAGGCGAGCTTTCTTTTGCTGAAGCCCTTGCCCGCCTCCGCGGCGACGTAGACGACGAGTCCGGGCTCGGTATTCCTGCCGATGAAGGTGAGCCCGCGCGCCACCGCCATTGACATGTCGAACGTGCCGAACGATTTGCCGCTGCCGCTATCCCCGAATATGAGGGTGATCTCATCCAGGGGAATGATGTCCTCGACCAGCCATCCGTAGCCCGACGCATGGCCCAGGACCGCGATCTCTTCCCAGCGCATGCCGCCGAAGCGCGAGCGGAACGGGGCGGCCGACCAGTCGGGCGTCGCGTCGGCGAGCGCGTGCAGCGAAGCGGAGGTGCCGCCCGAAGCAAGCCAATCGGACACGTCGCCCTTGGGCGGCATGTCGGGCCAGTGTCGGGCGAGATCGAGCACGCGCACCCTGGCGGCGGTGCCGGAAAGCGACTTAGCGACGTCCTGGGCGTGATCCTGACCGGGCAGCACCGGCCTGCCGTCCGGGTGCCAGCGCAGCGCGCCGTCGCCTTGCGGCGGCTCCGGGTTCTTGGCCTGGGGATCGTTGTCCTGAAGGATGACCACGTCGGCGCCGTGGAAGAAGGAAGTCAGGCCGTCGCTCCATTTGCCGACGCCGCCGGGGTTTGTTGTCGCGACGATGCCATGTTTCGCACAATTATCGACGTCCTTCTCGCCCTCGACCACGAACACGGTGTGGCCGTTCGCAATTGCCTCCATCAGCTCAGGAAGGCGATAGGGTACATGCCTGATGCCGCGCACGGCATAGACCCAGCCGTGCTTGATCTTGTCCGGTGGATCGTCGGGCTGCGGGCGGCGCCGCTGCCGGAATGTCTTCGGCTCAAAGCGCACGACCTGAAAGAGAACCTCGTCGTTCTCGTCGGTGTAGACGTAGTGCGCGACTTCGCGCCCAAGCCCTTGTGGCGGGTGCGCGCCGTTTGGCTTTTGGCGTTGCTCCAGATAGCCGTGCTCGCGCATCCACTGCATCGCGCTCTTATGGTCGCGTCCGGTTTCACGTGAAATGAGATCGAGCACGCCACCGCCGGTCTTACTCTCGTGGTCGTAGTATCTTCCGGTCTCCACGTCGATCGATAGCGAGCCGTGCTTGCCGTAGCGTCGATCGCCTTCTGTTGAGAGCCGCACATTCGGAGCGCCGAGCAGCTCCTCTGCGATTGCTTCCATGTGCGCGGCAAACGATGTGACCGGCTCGTGCATGTTCACGCCATCTCCTCACTTTCAGTGAGATGAGCGCGAAGTGTTTCGACGGGGTGAAGCTCCGCGTTTGGCACAAAAAACCGATCCGGCTTGCCTGGATCGGCAAGCAGCCACTCCGAGCGCTTTGCGTCCTGCGCGAGCATCCATCCGCATAATTGACATGTCGGTATGCCGACCAGCACCGAAACACACAGCTTTGCGTCGTCATCACTCTTTCGGACGACCAAACGGTGTTGGGTTTCAATCTTGCTCCGAACCTCAAGTCTGCCGACATCCGGCAGATCGATGCGCCCAACCGTACCGGACCAGAACACGCCGAGATATTTCGCCAGCGCTAGCTCGGCGATGCAGCCGTTTATGTCTTCGTTCCACGATGCGGCAGCGTGAACCTGATAAAGCTCCTTGCGTCCGTTGCGCACTGCATTGAGCCGTCGCATCACGCCAGCATTTATTGCGAACCACACCTCCGACCAAGACAGCTCCACGGGGATCATCGTCGCACCCCGAACATCGGTGTGGTGACCAGCGCGAGCTGCGGCTGGATGAGCGAACACATGTAGTGCCAGGTCGCGAGTGCGTCGGCCTCGTTGTCGTCCTCGATGTCCCAGCCCATTGCCCGGCACTTGCGCATGACCAGGGCCTTCGCGCGGTCGCGCTTCGGGTTGCAGCCGATGAAGTGCAATCGCACGTCGCGGGTATCGGCCTTGCGGAGATCGTAGAGGCCGCATCGATAGGCGCAGCCGCCGATGATGGCCGGGAGTCCGTAGAGCAGCGTCGTGGTGTTGATGTTGCTGCGGCCTCGGTTGAAGGATGTCGGCATTGGCGCTTCCCAGACCACCGTGCTCGGGCCGAAGTCAACGAGCATGCTTTCCATCCAGCCCCACGCCTTGGAGAAGATCGCCTCGGGCGAGGCGCCCGGCTTGGCGAACAGGATCGAGCCGTGCGTCGGTTCTTGGCCCGGCTCGCCCACGGCCCAGCCGGTGCGTGATGCTAGGTCGAGGGCGAGCACGCACGCGGGCATTCACGCACCCGCGTGCGCGTTGCCACCTTCTGCACGCTTCAGCGCCGCAGCGCCCAGGGGCGTGTCGCCGAACTCGCCGAGCTTCTCGGACAGCATCGTGTATTCGTTGCGATCGTCTTCCTCGAAATCGTCGGCGACGGCGTCGGCTTTGCGCAGCAGACTGCGCTCCTTGATCTTGGCCCTGAGAAGCTTCTTGCGGATGCCGCGATCGGCGGCGTGGTCGAACTGGTCGGCCCGCCTGTCGCGGATGACCTTGCAGCGCTTCATATAGGCCATCTTCTCGGTGAGCAGCTCCTGGTCGATCTTCTCGATCGCGGCGACGGCGTCCCTGATGTTCTCTGCGGATGGGGTGTTTTCGGCGGCATTCTTTGCCATTCGGCATTCTCCGATGTTGCGACATGCGTGCGGCGTCACGCGAGCAAATGCTCGCGCGATCGACGTGCTTGAGAAATGAAGATGGACAGGCCGGTGACGATGTTGCGTCACTCGCAAATCGAAAATCAAGCACGAAAAAAAGTTAGCGCCGAAAACAGCTCGTTGAGCGTCACCTAGATGACGCTGCGCGGGAACACGCGTCATCTAAGTGACGCTTGTCGCTGCGTCGCCGCGAGAACAGCGTCACCCAGGTGACGGTCTGTGCGACATCTGCGCACATGAAACACGCTGTCACCGCGCACGAGCACGCTGCCCAGCCGTCGCCACAATCCGTTACGCGGTCTCCGTTACACCATTTATTTTCGATGTCGCGCGAGATCGCTGGCACGCTTCCTGCTACGCGCGTGCGCGCGCAGTAGTTAGATTAAATATATATCCAGTATGTGGAGAGGGGACGTTTTACGTCCTCTCTCTCCAACAACTGCTACCGAGAATACTCCCTCGCGCGCGCGTCGCCACGTTACGCGGCGCCGTTACATCGCGTTACGCGGGATTTATTTGCAGCTCAGCGTCACCTAGGTGACGCCATCAATTTTTCAGACGCGCTATCGTCCTCGAAATCGAACACGGGGACATCGCGACATGTCGGACAAATCGATCGCTGCAATTGGCAGGGCACTCGCCGCTGCGCTGCTGGCCGAAGCGCATGCGGCTCCCATGCTGGCCGAAGTTGCGAAGCTCAAGCGGCGCGATGAGCCGGGCGAGATCGCTTCGCTCGCGGTCGAGCTGATGGACGAGTACCGCACCGAAATCCTTGAAACGCTGAAGGTGTGACGCGATGATCCAGTCGATCAAGTGGGGTGGAAACGCGATCACCCAGGACGGCGTCTACGCGAAGCTGCCGCTTCCTGCTTATCATCGCGGCGACATCTGCGATGGGCCGAGCGTGTCGTCGACCACGTTGCGCAAGTTGTGGGAGACCTCGCCCGCGCATGCCTGGGCGCATTGTCCGGTGAACCCGGCGCGCGTCGAGGAGCCCGACAGCGAGGCGTTTGTCCTGGGTCGTGCCGCGCATCACCTGCTGACCGCCGAAATCGGCTTTGCCGACGTGTTCGTGGTCCGGCCCGAGACGCTCGACGGCGAGAAGTGGAACGGCAATCGGAAGGAATGCAAGCGCTGGCTCGCCGCGAAGAAGCGCGAGGGCCTGACCGTGGTGACCGTCGCCCAGGTCGAGGTCATCAGGGGAATGGCCATCTCGCTTGGTGCGTTCCCCCTCGTCCAGGCTGGCGCGTTGAACGGCCTGATCGAGCGCAGTCTGATCTGGAAGGACAAGGAAACCGGGTTGTGGCTGAAGGCACGGCCGGACGTGACCCCGAATGCCAGCGGCGACTTCACCGACCTGAAGACCACCCCTTCGGTGCTGTACCGCGATCTGCAATCATCGGTCGCTACGTTCAACTACCATCAGCAGGCCGCGCTCGTGCTCGAAGGCGCGATGGCGCTCGGCCTCGAGGCCAACTCCTTCACGCTCATTTGGGTCGAGAAATCGCCGCCGTACTGCGTGCGCGCACAGCAGCTCAAGGACGATGACATCGCCCGCGGCATGAAGCAGAACCGTGCCGCGTTGCGCACCTTCGCCGATTGCCTCGCGTCCGGCGTCTGGCCCGGCCCTGGGGACGACCGCGACGATGCCGAGTATGTCGATCTCCCCGACTGGAAGCGGAAACAGATCGATGAGCGGCTCAAGTTCGAGCTGCGGGAGGCGGCGTGATGGCCCGCAAGTTCTTCTATCGCTCCGTGCTCACGGCGGCACTGCCGCTGATCCTGCTGTGGGCGTTTTTCGCGGAATTGCTTCACGGCATGCGGCGGGCGGTCCTCTATGCGTGGCTTGAGGTCCGCAACAACGTCATCGCCTACCGCGATGAGATGCAGCGCGAGGATTACTGACATGAGCGAGCAATCTTTTCCGGGCGACCGCCCGATGACCGACGATCGCGTGACGCGGCGCATGCTGGCTGAAGGCCAGATCGAAAAGGTGGTGTCGCCTGAGCGCACCGGCCTGATCCCGATGAACGACGTGATGGGCGGGCTCAAGTTCGAGAACGCTTTCCAGCTCGCCGAAGCGGCCAAGCTGATGAGCACGGCGGGTCCGATCCTGCCGCCCTGGCTGCAAGGCAACGTCGGCGGTTGCTGGGCGGTGCTGCTGCGCTCCCAGGAGACCGGCATCTCGGCGCTCGCCCTGGCGCAGATGATGTTCGTCACCGAGAAGAAGGGCGTCCAGCGTGTCGGCTATGACAGCGTGTACTTCCGCACCATGGTCGAGAAGTTCGCGCCGCTGAAGGAGCGGTTGGCGGTTCGCTACGAAGGGGAAGGCGACGAGCTGGTGTGCATCGTCTATGCCACCTTCAAGGGCGAGCACGAGCCGCGCCAGTTTCCGCCGAAGGGCACCGAGAAGGAATTCACGCTCAAGAAGCTGCATCCCGGCCACAACGAGTACGGCGCGGTGAAGGGCTCGCCGCTGTGGGACGACAAGCCCGCGTTGCAGATGTTCTACTCCATGAGCCGTGACTGGTCGCGCATGTACTGCGCCGACATCGTTGCGGGTGCCTACACCCGCGATGAGCTGGTCAACGCTGGCTACACCGAAGTGGTCGAGGTCCAGCGCGTGACCGACACCTCGCCGAAGCTGCGCGAGCGGCTGCGCGGCCCCGTTGGCGAGGGCTTCGAGCACACCAAGAGTTCGATCGATGAGGCGATTGCTGCGGCAACGCCTGCCGATCCCAAGAGGTCCAGCAAAGGTGATGCTTCTGGACCGGCGGATGCCACGGCACCCGCCGAGACCGCGTCGTCGTCAGATTTGCCCCCAGCCCCTGACGGCGGCGCGGTCGCCCCCACGGCCTGATCCCTGGAGGAGCGATGAAGGTGGAGCTTGAGCGGACCACAAACGACGGCGGGCGCAGCGTTCGCATCATTGCCGACGACACCGCACGGAAGCCTGAGACGCTGCGCCAATGGATCAGGATGCTTCAGATCGCCGAGCGGTGGCTCGGCGAGCGCAAGGTGCCGAACCAGTAGGGAGGGACACATGTCGGGCAAAGACTTTCCGTTCACCGAGGTTGTCGAGACGGCCTCGAAGTACATCGAGGCCGGGCACACCGTGCATCAGAAATTCACCTGCCACCGCTGCGGCTCGCGCCAGACCATGGGCGTGCCGAACCAGTTCTTCCTGGCCGGGAAGTGCGAGGAGTGCAACGCGATCACCGACATCCTGGCGCGCGGCTGCAACTACGTCCTCGTGGCCGGGGCGGCCGACAAGCTGTCCGCCGGATCGATGCAGTGAGGGCCGCCATGGCGAGCAAGGTCGAGATCATCGACGTGAGCGATGTCGTGCCGATCTCGCCGCTGACGCCGCGCGAGTTGCGGCGTGCGATCGTGCGAGAGGTCGCGATCGAGCACGGCGTTGACCCCGCTTTGATCGAGAACGGTAACCGCGCGCAGGAGGCGGTCGAGGCGCGCGCTATCGTCGCGCGGCGCCTGCACGCGCTTGGCATGTCGGAGCAGCGGGTCGCCGACGTGATGCACATCCAGCTCAAGACTGCGCGGTCCTATCTCGGCACGCTGCCGCCGCGCCGCGATGCCCCGCGCTACAACTACTCGGCGATCAACAAACAGGAGACGAATGATGCACCGAACTGAACTTCCCGAGATGACGCTCAATGGTGAGGCTGTGCCGATGCGCGGCGCCCCGCGCGAGCAGCACTTCATGCCCGAGAAGCCAGCGGAGGTGCATAAGCCCAGGCACGATCAGCCCGAGCATATGGAGCCGCCCGCCTATGGCGACAGCTCGCGCGATGCGATCAAGGCGATCGTCGTCGGCATGAGCGAGCAGAACGGCAAGGCGCTGTCCGACTTGCGCTCCGAGCTCGATGAGCTTGAGCAGTTGATGCTGGTCTCGGCCGCGCGGGTGCAGGCCGAGGTCGAGGGCCACGCCGTGATCTGCCGCTATGTCAACGCGGAGGTCGGCCGTCTCCATGACATCGTTGGGAAAATGCGTCAGGCGCAGACCGAGATCGTGCAGGTCACCGACGCGCGGGCTTCGGCGTGAGGCTTCGTACCTAGCTGGCGGGTGTGCCGAAGGATGGCCAGACGCCGCCCAGCAGGCAGGTGGTGGCGGGAAGAAACAACGGCCTTGCAGCCAGTGACGGCTTTGCCGCCGGAGAGCTGGCAGGGCCACGGCGGCGACTTTTCGGACGGGTCCGCTGCCGTGGCCTTTCGGGGAAGCGGATGGGAGTGGCGATGAGCAACGTGCAAAGTCAAACCGCAGAACTGTTCAGCGTGAGCAAGGTTCCCTATGGCGACGCCGGAAAGTTTGTGCGCGGCGTGGCCGTGATCTGCGGTCATTGCGGCGCGTGCGAGAACATGCCGGTGAACAATTTCCCAGGCAGAAACGGGTCCGGCAACGACGTGGAATTCCAGTTCGTCAAGCGCAAGCTGGAGGCGCGCGGCTGGAAGATCGGGAGCAAGCCCGCTCAGCATCGATGCTCGAAATGCTTCTCATCGATCAAGGCGACCGCCGCCCGGCGTGCGCCCGAGAATGGATCACCGGCAATGAACGGAGGAGCATCTGTGTCAGTCACGCCCATCAAGTCGTTCAATGATGTCGCGGCCCGCATGTTGGGGCGTGATGATCGCCGGATCATTTTTGAAAAGCTCAACGAGGTCTACGTCAACGACAAGGTCGGTTATAGCGCGGGATGGACCGACGAAAGGGTCGCGTCCGACCTGGGCGTGCCGCGCGCGTGGGTCAGGCTGATCCGCGACGAGAATTTCGGCGACGAGATGGCCAACGAGGAAATCAGGCGACAGGTTGCGGATGCGTCGCGGCTGCTCGACGAGGTCAAGAAAGCGACCGCGCAAGCGGAGGTGATCGTGGCTGACCTGAAGCGGTTGAACAATGAGGCCGAGCGGATTGGGAAGTCCCTCGACGTGGTCCGCAAGGCGCTGGGCGGTGGATAGAAGGGCGGCACAGCGGGTGAGCGAAAAATCGGAACCGAATAGGCGAGGCGAAAATGGACGACGTTGTTTCGCGAAAGCATATCGTGCCGCTGGCCGACCGGTTGTCGCTGTCGCCAGAGGAAGCGAGCGCGCTGAGCGGGATCGGGCTGACGCGTATCCGCGAGGCGGTGGCCAGCGGCGCGCTGGAAGCCCACAAGCACGGGATACGGACCATCATTTTGCCCGACGATCTGAAGGCGTGGCTGAAGGCGATGCCGTTGGCGAGCGAGCAAAAAAGCGACCGCCCCGAATGAGGGCGGTCGTTTTGTGTGGGTCTGCCTTCCTAAGGGGGGGTACTCATAAATCCGCGATGTCCGCCTCTCCCCCAACAGCGGCGAAGAAGCGGACATTGCACGAGGTCCGAGAAGGGCCCATAAGCTGACTTCAGCGACTTCTCAGTCGCCCAGATCGTCGGACCTCCCCGCACTTTGATCCAGCACGCTCCCAAGCCAGATAGACACGGCGCTCGACGGAATAACCTGTTTGGGCGCGTGTGGATTGAGTGTGCCCGCTGTCACGACGAGTCCTTGATCAAGTTTCTCTTTCGCAAATAGCTTGGCTTCCGACTCTGTCTCAAATGTCTTGGTCAGCCGAGGATGTCTTGGCTTTGGCAACATCCCTCGACGCTGCTGCACTTCGAAGGTGACGTACCAAGTGCGCCTCATCGATTGCTCTGAATGCAATGGGTCACAAAGCTGCCTTGCCGGAAGGTGCTCCGCTCGTGAACCGCAAGACGGCACTACCGTCGCGCTCCAACCCGGTTAACGCCGCCATTCATGTTGCCGCCCGCGTTATGACGGACCGCAGCGCGCGCCACCGGGCGAGGCCTGAGCACGACGCCAGCCCTCGCCACGCAGCCTGCCGGATAATCGACATAAGTGCAGTAAACCACGGCGTTGGCTGGTGCTGGACTGAGAGCGGCACCCGCAAACCCCAACATTAGGCTGGCCGCAACCCCCGCAACCGTCACCGACTTGGTTGGAAAAATGTTCGTCCGACGCATGGTCATCTTCCTCATCGTACGCGAAATCGATGTGCTTCACTTGCAGATCAAGAGAGCGGCTCAGGGAGCCACCCTCTTGCGGTGCCGTTGCGGAACGTCACTGACAGACGTACATGCGGCCGTCAGCCCATTTCGTCATCGTGCCGGGCTCGCAGCCGATGCCGTTGGCTGCCTTGTATTCTGCCCATCCGGCGTAGCCGTAATACGGGCTGATCCCATGATAGGCGCGTGCCGGATAGTAGGGTTGGCCGAAGTGAGGATCGGTCTGGGCGGCATACGAATTGGTCCAGCTGTTGGTGCCCCAGCCGGCATAGGCCGGCGCGGTAGCGGCTGCCGTGGCGACCGCTGCCGTAGCGGCGACACCGGCGCCAACCCCGTACCCATACCCGTATCCGTACGCGGCCCGCCGGGTTTGACGACGCGCAACGCCCGCGACGCTCACTGGCGTCAGCGGTCGGCCCACACGCGCTTGGGCGCGCTCGACCGACGCCGCAAGGCCGCCCTGCTCAGACCAGGTGATGGAGAACAGTGTCGCACAGGCGAAAGTCGAAAGCGCAATTGCAGTATTCCGGACAATTCTTTGCGTCATGTTCAACCTCCAGTGTTAAGTACTCCAGGTAACTCCACCCCAATCAGTGATCCGGTAACACCGCGATTGAGAAGGCGGCGCTCATCGCCACCGCTTCAAAGACGGCCTCGCGTTTCTGTGTCCGAGAGATGTGCGGCTGACCTTCATGGCGGTCTCCCATGAAAGAACCGATAGCGGGGTTGCTGTGTAAGAAGCTTGATCTAGGTCAACGGCGGCCATAGTGTGTGTTAGAGCGGCCCCAGCAACTCGTTGGGGGGCCGAGTGGAGGCTAGTTGCTGGGGCCTTCTACCGGCCCGCGTGGGCGCGAGCCTAGGTTCACTAGAGCAAAGCGGCGGCTAAGCGCAGTTGATATGGCTCAAATTGCTCGGCTGTCGATGAGCTAAGCAGAAAGTGCGTGGTAGGCCGCTGGCTGCGCGGCCTTTCTGTCACCGGTTCGGAGCCTTCGATGCTGACCGTAACGCAATGCCGTGAGCTCGCGCAGAGCTATAGAAGTCAGGTCAAAGATCCTGCCGTACCTCCCAAAACGGCGGCCATATGCAGAAATATCGCCAATAGCCTCACTGGCCTCGCAAAACAACTTGAGATGCTTGATGAGGATGAGCTGCGTGTTGCATCGCTGGCGGGACCATCGAAGGATGGCGGATGTGCGAGTGCAACCGTCCAATGACATAGATCAAGCAGAGGACGGGTAAAGCGAGTAAACTTCAATCTTGGGGCAACCAAGCAAGGAGGCGGTCATGATCTCTCGACGGAAGCTTCTTTCTTCTTTGGGCTTGGCGACCGCAATAGCAGCGCTCCCGACCGTGCTGATGGCCCATGATGCGGAGGCGCAGACGGCTGGCATGGAAAGGCGCCAAGATCGACGCGAGGGGAGGCGCGAGCGCCGCGAGGGGCGGCGTGAAGCGCGCGAAGTGCGGCGTGAGGGTCGCCGTGAAGCGCGCCAAATACGGCGCGGAGTTACGCCGGGGACAGGCGTTACGACGGGGACAGCCAAGTAGCCTGGCTACAGCGTCTAGGGGCTCGATAGGGTCATCATCGCCGCTCATCGTCCCGATTAAGCGCTTGCATTAGCTCGCGTGCATGAAGGGAAGAAATGATCGGATCGAGATGGGGCGCTTCGTCGTGACCCTTCCGACGCCCTGCCGCACGGTCGTCCGTGTCCTCTGGGGCTCCTTGGAACGGCGGGGACCGCCTGACCGCACTTGCCAGTTACAGTGGCGGTGCGTCCTACTCAGTGTCCGCTATGCCCGATAGCGACCAAAATTCCGCATCGCCGCGAAATGACGCGATTGGCCAGAAAGCTGACCTAGCAGATAAACGACTACGGGACGTGCTCCTTCAGTTCGAGCGAGACGAGCCTCGCCAATAGCGTAGCTGGGTACAGCTGACCCACCACGCTTTCAAGGTTACACAAGCTCCGCGCTATGGGATGCACCGGGACAAGATCGCCGTATCCCGTTGATGTAAGAGTGACCAAACTCAAATAGAAGACCGAGCTGGCGAGGCCTGAGTTTTGTTCGAATGTTATTCCCTTGAATGCATCCGGAAGCGACAATCCGACAAATATGAACAGCGTCCCAAAGGCGAGCGCGATCAGTAAATAGAGCAGGATTGCTCCGACAATTCGATGGTAGTTGATGGGGCCGCTTCTAAATACAGCTTGAGCAACGACCGCTCCGAGCGTGACCGCGATGGCAAGCCAGGCGGCAGCCAAAAGATAAGCGCTATATGGCCAAGGGGGGTAAAACAAGCGCACCAGGAAGACGACCACATTTGCGACAACGCAAACCGTCATGATGGCGAGCGCCGCCGGATGGTCGGAAATGATGAGCATGCCGCTTATGATGCCCAGCAAGGCAACTATCGCGAAGCCTTGAAATACAAAAATGCCCATCGCATGAAGTGGGGCAATTACGAACATCTCAAGCGCGAGCAAGATGGCGAGCAGCGTGAGCAAGCGGTCGTTGTATTCGCGCCGCAATAAGCGCATGCTATGGATGGGATTGGGCATTGTCGCACTCCGAGACGCGCGTTCCGTCGTGGGACCCCCCGGAGTAGCTGCAAGAATGACAGCCACTTCCTTTGATCTAGGTCAAGTGACCGCTCAATCGGCGATCTGTCTTGACCGGCGCGCACAATCCCGAAGTCCGCAACGGGTCACAAAACCGGGCAATGCTCTGATTGAGCAGAAAATTTCTGCTTAGACCCCAAAAGCCGACACCAGACGCAACTTGGCTTTGGGCTTGGTGCCGGACTTGGGCTTGAGGGGCTTGATGTAGTTGGCCCAGGCATCCATGACTTCCCGGCGACGGTCCAGCATTTCGGAAGTCCAATAGGACAGCTCGGCCTCGTCGCCGACGCGATGCGACATGCAGAACTCCAGAACCTCGCGTCGGAAATTGTGCTCCCTGCTGTCCGCGCCCCAGTTGCGAAAGGTGGTGCGCAGGCCGTGCATCGTCGCCTTGAAGCCGCAGCGCTTGATGCAGTTGGTGAGGGCGTTCGGCAAAAACGCCGCGTGCTCGGTGACCTGCTTGGCGTCGGAGGGAAACACATATTTGCCGACGCGGGGCTGAGCGGTGATGATGGCAATGGCCTGATCGCTGAGCGGGACTAGATGAGGCTTGCCGTCGGCCGCCTCGCCCTTGATCTTCATTTTCCAGCCCGGGATGAGCCACGTCTTTTTGACGAAGTCCAGCTCGTCCCACTCCATCCAGCGGACTTCCTGGCTGCGGGTGCAGGTGAGCATGCCGACCTCGACGCAGCGGCCGACGTTGCCGGTCTCGTAGCGCAATTGGCGGATGAGGTCGGGAGCCTTGGCATAGGGCACCGAGGCGTGGCCCTTCTTCTTGTTGAGCTTGCGGGCCGAGGGCAACACGAACTTGAGGTTACCGCGCCATGCCGCCGGGTTTTCGCCGGTGCGCAATTTCTCCACCTTGGCGGCGTCGAGCAGCTTCTCGATCCGCTCGCGGGTGCGGTTGGCGCTGATCGGCTTTTCCCACCAGATGGGCTTCAGCGCCTCGATGAGGTGGGTGCTGTCGATCTCGCTCGGCTTGAGGTCATGCAGGCTTGGCACATCGCGGATGGATCGCGCCCAGGCCTTCTCTTCGTCCTTGTGCTTGCCGACGCACCAGCCGGGATAGGTTTTATCGGCGTACTGCTTGAACGTGATGCCGTCGGTGGTTGCGAGCCGCTTCGTGTAGCGCGGATCGATGCCCTGGCGGCGGAGGTCGGTCATATAGGCCGCCACCTTCTCGCGGGCGGTGGACAGGGTGAGCACATCGCCCGCCGCGCTGTCGCGGTCGCCGAACTTGGCGAAGTCCATGCCCGCCCGCTTGCCCTGGGGATCGGTGAAGCGGAACTGCCAGATGCGGTTGAGCTGCTTACCCCCGGCAGTGGGGCGGACGCAGAGGTAAAGGCCGCCCTTGTCGGCGTAGGTGCCGGGTTGCAGGGTTTTAATTTGGTTTGGATTGAGGGCCATACTAGGGTTCCTGGGGTTTACCGGATGCCGTCACGGACCCCTGGCCCGGAACGGTGGCGGGGCGAAATCCCGCCCTAAAATGAGTTTCATGCCGACACGGATGCTTTTCAATTGTCCATGCGCCGTTTTACCGATTTTTTACGTTCGGCGGGTGGCGTGCGGTGGTTGTGGGTGAGAGGCGATGACAGAAAATGCCGGTTTTTATAGGGGTTCTGGAGAGGTTGTGATGGCGTATGATACCACATACAACCTAGAATTTGGATATATGATCCGTGACGGCATTCGGTAAACTGATCCGGACCACGGCGTTTCGGCTGACGCTGGTCTACCTGTTCCTGTTCGCGCTGTTCGCCGCCTCGCTGCTGGCTTACTTCGCCTGGAACACGCGGCGGCTGATCACCGAGCAGATCACGACGACGGTCAACGTCGAGATCAGCGAGATCACCGACATCTACAACCGCCGCGGCCTGCGCGGCCTGCTGGGCACCATGGGCAATCGTGCGCTGCGGCCGGGTGCCAACCTCTATCTGGTGACGGCGCCGAACGGGCAGATGCTCGCCGGCAATGTCGGCGCGCTGGCACCGGGCGTGATGAGCGTGCAGGGCTGGACCGAGACCGCCTATCGCCGGCTCGACGACCAGGACAAGACCGATCACCGCGCGCTCGTGAAGGTCACCGAGATGGAGAACGGCTTCCGCCTGCTGGTCGGGCGCGACCTCGAGGAGCGGCGGCGGCTGTTCGGCATCGTCGCCAAGGCCGCGCAATGGTCGATCCTCGTCGTCGTCGTGCTCGGCATTGGCGGCGGCATCTTCGTCGCCCGCCGCGTGCTGCACCGGATCGACGCCATGACCGGCACTACCAAGCGCATCATGGCGGGCGATCTGTCCGGCCGGCTGCCGGTCGGCCGCAGCGGCGACGAGCTCGATCGCCTGGCGGAAAATCTCAATGCCATGCTCGAGCGCATCGAGGCGCTGATGACGGGGCTGAAGGAGGTCTCCGACAACATCGCCCATGACCTCAAGACGCCGCTGACGCGGCTGCGCAACCGCGCCGAGGAGGCGCTGGCGCGGTCGGGCTGCGAGGCCGACTATCGCGCGGCGCTGGAGCGGACCATCGAGGAATCCGACGGGCTGATCCGCACCTTCAACGCCCTGTTGATGATTGCGCGTGCCGAGTCCGGCCAGGCGCGCGGCAACATGGACGATTTCGACGGCGCCGATGTCGCCAACGGCATCCACGAGCTGTACGAGCCGCTGGCCGAGGACGACGGCATGACGCTGCAGGTGAAGACCGTGCCGGCGCCGATTCACGGCAACCGCGAATTGATCAGCCAGGCCGTCGCCAACCTGGTCGAGAATGCCATCAAATACGGCAAGCCCGACGTCAGCGTGCAGCCGCTCAATGCGGATGCGCGGGAGATCCTGATCGAGGCGCGGCGCGAGGGCGACCAGGTCCTGCTCAGCGTCACCGACCACGGTCCGGGCATTCCCGAGGCCGACCGCAAGCACGCGGTCGAGCGCTTCGTCCGGCTCGAGGCGAGCCGGACCTTACCCGGTTCCGGTCTCGGCCTCAGCCTGGCCTCGGCGGTCGCCACGCTTCATGGCGGCGAGCTCAGGCTCGGCGATGCCCATCCGGGGCTGGTCGCCACCCTGGTGCTGCCCGCGCGGGCGGGCGGCAGTGACAGGCTTGCGGCTCAAACGCAGGATGTGCCACAGAAGGCGGCATGAATGCCGCCGCGCCGGGAAACGCGGATCGACATCGTCTGGCCGCGCGGTTCGCGGACGGACCGCGTGTCGCCGCGCCCACATCCGCCGATCAGCGCCTGACCGACTGGTTCGCCGAGCTCGAGCCGGCGCAATTGGCCGCGCTCAATGCGCTGCTTGAACATCCGTTCGCACGCGACATCCTGCGCGGCATCGCCGAGTTCTCGCCCTATTTGTTCGAGCTCGCGCGTGCCGACGCCGCGCGGCTGATCCGGATCCTGTCATGCGACCCGGAGTCGCATCTGGCCAACCTGATCGAGACGACGTCGCGCGAGGTGCTCGCCGCCGGCAGCGAGGCCGACGTGATGGTTCTGCTTCGCCGCATGAAGGCGGAGGCCGCGCTGATGATCGCGCTGTGCGACATCGGCGGCGTCTGGCCGGTGATGCGGGTGACGGCGGCGCTGACCGACATCGCGGTGAATTCGGTGCAATCGGCGCTGCGATATCTGTTCCGGCAGGAAGTGGCCCGCGGCCGGATGACCGCGGCCGATCCCGATCACCCCGAAGCAGGTTCGGGCCTGATCGTGCTCGCGATGGGCAAGATGGGGGCCGGCGAGCTGAACTATTCCAGCGACATCGACCTGATCGTGTTCTTCGATCGCGCGGCCACCTCGCTCGCCGAGGACATTGAGCCGCAGCCGTTCTTCGTGCGCGTCACCCAGGCGATGGCGCGGATGCTACAGCAGCGCTCGGGCGACGGCTATGTGTTCCGGGTCGATCTCAGGCTGCGTCCGGACCCGGCCTCGACCCAGGTCGCGATCTCGACCGACGCGGCGTTGCATTATTACGAACGCGAGGGACGCACCTGGGAGCGTGCTGCGATGATCAAGGCGCGGCCCTGCGCCGGCGATCCCAAGGCCGGCGAGGCGCTGATCGCCGAGCTCGCGCCCTTTGTCTGGCGCAAGCATCTGGATTTTGCCGCGCTTGCCGATGTCCACGACATGAAGCGGCAGATGCAGACCTATCGCGGCCAGAGCGAGATCTCGGTCGAGGGCCATAACGTCAAGGTCGGCCGCGGCGGCATCCGCGAGATCGAGTTCTTCGCCCAGACCCAGCAGCTGATCGCTGGCGGCCGCCATCCGGAGTTGCGGGTGCGGCCGACGCTGGAGGCGCTCAACGTGCTCGCCAACAGCAACTGGATCACCTTTGAAGCGCGCGACGAATTGACGACGGCCTATGAATTCCTGCGCCGGGTCGAGCACCGGCTGCAGATGATCGCCGACGAGCAGACCCATTCGCTGCCCGAAGCGCCTGAGGATGTCGAGCGCTTTGCGCATTTCTTCGGCTACGAAAATCGCGAGGCCTTCGCCAGAGACCTGCTCGGCCAGCTCAAGATCGTGCAGAACCACTATGGCAAGCTGTTCGAGGGCGACGATCCGACCGGCACCGCAAAGCTGCCGGATATCGACTACGGCGCCGGACCTGAGGACGCCCGCCTGATCGAACATCTCGCCAATCTCGGCTTCAAGAAGCCCATTGCGGTTGCCGGCACCGTGCAGCAATGGATCGAGGGCGACTATCGCGCGCTGCGCGTCGAGGCGACGCGCGCCGCGTTCCTGGAATTCATTCCCGGCCTGATCGACGGCCTCGCGCATGCCGAGGAGCCGGACGATGCGGTGGCGGCGTTCGACCGTTTCCTCGGCGCGCTGCAGCGGGGCGGCCGGCTGATCTCGCTGCTCAGCCAGAACCGCGACTTCGTCGCGCTGGTGGCGCTGATCCTCGGCGCGGCACCGCGGCTCGGCGACATGCTGGCGCGGCAGCCGCAGATCATGGACGGCCTGGTCGATCCGCGCTTCTTCGGCGCAATGCCGGACAAGAAGGAACTGTCGGAGCGGCTCGCCGCCACGCTGCAGGATGCCTCGTCCTACGAGGATTTTCTCGATCGTCTGAGATTGTTCGGCCAGGAGAGCCTGTTCCTGATCGGCACGCGGATCCTGTCCGGCACGGTATCGGCGCAGCACGCCAGCACCGCCTTTGCCGATGTGGCCGAGGGGATCGTCCACACCGTGCACGGCCTCGTCACCGATCAGTTCGCCGCGCAATATGGCCGGATCAAGGGGCAGGAGACCGCGATCGTCGCGATGGGCCGGCTCGGCAGCCGCGAGATGACGGCGTCCTCCGACCTCGATCTGATCCTGCTGTACGATTTCGACAGCGAGGCGCCGGACTCCGACGGCGAGCGCTCGCTACATGGCGCGCAGTATTTTGCCCGCTTCACCCAGCGCCTGATCAGCGCCTTCACGACCCGAACCAATTACGGCGTGCTCTATGAGGTCGACATGCGGCTGCGCCCGTCGGGGCGCGCCGGCCCGGTCGCCTCGCGGATCGATTCATTCTCCGACTACCAGGAGCGCGAGGCCTGGACCTGGGAGCACATGGCGCTGACGCGCGCCCGCGTGATCTCGTCGTCGCCGGAATTCCGCGAGAAGATCGAAGCGATCATCCGCAGCGTGCTGACCCGGCCGCGCGATGCGGCGTCGACCGCGGCCGACGTTGCCGACATGCGGCGCGCGATCGCGCTGGAGAAGGGCGAGGACGACGTCTGGGATCTCAAGCTCGCCGCCGGCGGGCTCGTCGACATCGATTTCATCGCGCAATATCTCCAGCTCGCGCATGCCGCGGTGAAGCCGGAAATCCTCAGCGTCTCGACGCTGCAGGTGCTCGACAATGCCGCCAAGCTCGGCCTGCTCGGCCAGTCCGAGGCGGAGATCCTGCGCTCGGCGGCGCGGCTCTATCATGACCTGACGCAGATCCTGCGGCTCTGCGTCACCGGCAAGTTCAATCCGGAGACCGCGGGCGAAGACCTGCTGCGCGTAATGGCGCGGGCCGGGGACACGCCGGACTTCTCCGCGCTGGAAGCCCGCCTGCGCGAGACCCAAAGCGAGGTGCGCCGCGTCTTCAACACGATCGTGGGGTAGGGGCGGTAGCGCCTACAATCACCGCTCGATCCACGTCATTGCGAGCGAAGCGAAGCAGTTCCGCAAGCGGAGAGGTGGATTGCTTCGTCGCTATCGCTCCTCGCAATGACGGCGGTGCGGAGCGCTCACAGCCTCTAGGAATGATAGTCCAGAAAGCTACGCCTGCTGCTTCAGCTTCTGCAAGGCATCGCGGACGTCGGGATCGAGGCCGGTGCCGCCGGCGTCGAGATGGGCGAAGATCTGCTTGCGCATCCGCGGATCCCAGAACTTCCAGATGTGCTCGGAAATGCCCTGCACGGCACGCTCGCGCCCCTGGCTCTGGAAGAATTTTCCGATCTGGTTCGCCATATAGACCAGTTTGTCAGGCGACGACGACATAAGCGGGCTCCTTGCCGGCCATCGCGCCTGTGACGCGTTCCGGATGCGTAAAGATTTCAAATCCATCGGCGCGAGCGATCGCGGCGAGCGTGATGCCGGCGGCATCCGCCATCCGCACCGCAAGCGCGGTCGGCGCCGACACTGCGGCGATCAGCGGCGCGCCGATCGCGGCGGTCTTCTGCACCATTTCGACCGAAACGCGGCTGGTGAGCAGCACCATGCCTTCGCCGGCCATGACCTTGTCGCGGGCCAGCGCGCCGGCGAGCTTGTCGAGCGCATTGTGGCGGCCGACATCCTCGCGCAGCGCCACGATGCCGCGCGCGCCCGTCCAGAACGCCGCGGCGTGCACGGCGCGGGTCTGGTGGTTGATCTCCTGCAGCGGCGCCACCGCCGCCATCGCCGCCATGATCTCGCGCGGCGAGAAGGCGCGGCCGGCGCGTACCACCGCGGCCGGCCGGACTGCCTCGCTGATGGAATCGAGCCCGCACAGGCCGCAGCCGGTCGGTCCGGCGATGTTGCGCCGTCGCTCGGCGATCCGCTCGGCCCTGTCAGGCCTGAGCCACATCCGAAGCTCGATGCCGTCATCGAGCTCGACGATGTCGAGGGTCTCGATCTCGTCGGCCGCTTGCACGATGCCTTCGCTCAGGCTGAAGCCCACGGCGAAATCGCCGAGGTCCTCGGGCGAGCCCATCATCACGGCGTAGGTGCCGCCATTATAGGTCAGCGCGAGCGGCGTCTCCTCCGGGATCAGGCGCGCGCCGTCGCTGAAGACGCCGTTGCGCCAGACCTTCCGGTTCGCCTGATAGACGGGCTCGCGCATCGCTATTCCGCGGCTTCCACCACCGGCGCGGCGATGCGGCGGGAGTGGCGAGCCTGCTCGTCATAGGCCTTCTGCCAGTCGGACGGACCGTTCGACGGCGAGATCTGCACTGCGGTGACCTTGTACTCGGGACAGTTGGTGGCCCAGTCCGAGAAATCAGTCGTGATGACGTTGGCCTGGGTGTCAGGGTGGTGGAACGTGGTGTAGACAACGCCCGGCGCCACGCGGTCGGTGATCTCGGCGCGCAGCGTGGTCTCGCCGGCGCGGCTCGCCAGCCGCACCCAGTCGCCGTCGCGCACGCCGCGCTGCTCGGCGTCGTGCGGATGGATCTCCAGCCGGTCCTCGGCGTGCCACACCACGTTCTCGGTGCGGCGGGTCTGCGCGCCGACATTGTACTGGCTGAGGATGCGGCCGGTGGTGAGCAGCAGCGGGTAGCGCGGGCCGGTGCGTTCGTCGGTCGCGATATATTCGGTGAGGATGAACTTGCCCTTGCCGCGCACGAAGCCGCCGATATGCATCACCGGGGTGCCTTCCGGCGCCTTTTCGTTGCAGGGCCACTGCACCGAGCCGAGCTCGTCGAGCCTGGCATAGGAGACGCCCGCGAAGGTCGGCGTCAGCGCGGCGATCTCGTCCATGATCTCGGATGGATGGGTGTAGTTCATCTCAAAGCCCATCGCCTTGCCGAGCATGATCGTCACTTCCCAGTCGGCGTAGCCGTTGAGCGGCGTCATCACCTTGCGGACGCGCTGGATGCGGCGTTCGGCATTGGTGAAGGTGCCGTCCTTCTCGAGGAAGGTCGAGCCGGGCAGGAAGACATGGGCGTAGTTCGCGGTCTCGTTCAGGAAGAGATCGTGGACGATGACGCATTCCATCGCCGACAGCGCCGCCACCACGTGCTTGGTGTTCGGATCGGACTGCAGGATGTCCTCGCCCTGCACGTAAAGCCCCATGAAGCTGCCCTCGATGGCGGCGTCGAACATGTTCGGGATGCGCAGGCCCGGCTCGTTGTTGAGCTTGACGTTCCACATCGCCTCGAACTGCTCGCGCACCGCATCGCCGGCGATGTGGCGGTAGCCCGGCAGCTCGTGCGGGAACGAGCCCATGTCGCAGGAGCCCTGCACGTTGTTCTGGCCGCGCAGCGGATTCACGCCGACGCCGGGCCGGCCGATATTGCCGGTCGCCATCGCGAGGTTGGCGATCGCGATCACCGTGGTCGAGCCCTGGCTGTGCTCGGTGACGCCGAGCCCGTAATAGATCGCGCCGTTGCCGCCGGTGGCATAGATTCGGGCCGCCTCGCGCAGCGCCTTCGGATCGACGCCGGTCATGATCGCGGTGGCTTCCGGGCTGTGCTTGGAATCGGCGACGAAAGCCGCCCAATCCTGGAACTCGCTCCAGTCGCAGCGCTCGCGCACGAAGGTCTCATCGACGAGCCCTTCGGTGACGATGACATGGGCGAGCGCGGTGAGCACGGCGACGTTGGTGCCGGGCATCAGCGGCAGATGCAGCGCCTTCACGTGCGGCGATTCCACCATCTCGGTGCGGCGCGGATCGATCACGATCAGCCTGGCGCCCTGGCGCAGCCGCTTCTTCAGCCGCGAGGCGAACACCGGATGGGCGGAAGCCGGATTGGCGCCGATGATCAGCACGACGTCGGTGTCCTCCACCGAGTCGAAATCCTGCGTGCCGGCCGAAGTCCCGAAGGTTTGCGACAGGCCGTAGCCGGTCGGCGAATGGCAGACGCGGGCGCAGGTGTCGACATTGTTGTTGCCGAAGCCGGCGCGGATCAGCTTCTGCACCAGATAGGTTTCTTCATTGGTGCAGCGTGACGAGGTGATGCCGCCGACCGCGTCGCGGCCGTATTTCTGCTGGATGCCCTTGAACTTCGCGGCGGCGAAATTCAGCGCATCGTCCCACGACACTTCCTGCCAGGGATCCTCGGTCCGCTCGCGGATCATCGGCTTCAGGATGCGCTCCTTGTGGGTGGTGTAACCCCAGGCGAAGCGGCCCTTGACGCAGGAATGGCCGCGATTGGCCTTGCCGTCCTTCCACGGCACCATGCGTACCACTTCCTCGCCGCGCATCTCGGCCTTGAAGGCGCAGCCGACGCCGCAATAGGCGCAGGTGGTGATGACCGAGTGTTCGGGCTGGCCGATCTCGATCACGGATTTCTCGGTCAGCGTCGCGGTCGGGCAGGCCTGCACGCAGGCGCCGCAGGACACGCATTCCGAGCCGAGGAAGCTTTCGTTCATGCCGGGCGAGACGCGGCTGTCGAAGCCGCGGCCGGAGATCGTCAGCGCGAAGGTGCCTTGCACTTCCTCGCAGGCGCGGACGCAGCGCGAGCAGACGATGCACTTCGAGGGGTCGTAGGTGAAGTACGGATTGGACTCGTCCTTCGGCATCCAGTTGTCGTTTTCGCAGCCGTGCGATTTGGCGAAGACGTGGTTCTCACCTTCATAGCCGTAACGCACGTCGCGCAGGCCGACCGCGCCCGCCATGTCCTGCAATTCGCAGTCGCCGTTCGCGGCGCAGGTCAGGCAGTCCAGCGGGTGGTCGGAGATGTAGAGCTCCATCACGCCCTTGCGCAGCTTCTTCAGCCGCTCGCTCTGGGTGTGCACGACGAGGCCGGGCATAACCGGCGTCGTGCAGGAGGCCGGCGTGCCGGCGCGGCCCTCGATCTCGACGAGGCAGAGCCGGCAGGAGCCGAAGGCGTCGACCATGTCGGTCGCGCAGAGCTTTGGAATCTGGGTGCCGGCTTCCATCGCCGCGCGCATGATCGAGGTGCCCTCGGGCACCGTGATCTGATTGCCGTCGATGGTCAGCGTGACCATCGTCTCGGATTTGGATTTGGGCGTGCCGAAATCGGTTTCCTGGATCAGCGACATCGTGATTTCCTTGCTATTCCGCGGCCTGCAGGTGGGCCGGTGCGGGACCTAGATCTCCGCCGAAATCTTCCCGGAAGTGTTTCAGTGCGCTCATCACGGGGTAGGGCGTGAAGCCGCCGAGTGCGCACAGCGAGCCGAATTTCATGGTGTTGCAGAGGTCTTCGACAACGGCGAGGTTTTCCGCCACGCGCTCGCCATTGATGATCTTGTTGATGGTCTCGACGCCGCGGGTCGAGCCGATCCGGCACGGCGTGCACTTGCCGCAGGATTCGACCGCGCAGAATTCCATCGCAAAGCGGGCCTGCTTCGCCATGTCGACGCTGTCGTCGAACACCACGATCCCGCCATGGCCGATCAGGCCGTCGCGCGCGGCGAACGCTTCATAGTCGAACGGCGTGTCGAACAGCGCGCGCGGGAAGTAGGCCCCGAGCGGGCCGCCGACTTGAACCGCGCGCACCTCGCGCCCGGTGAAGGTGCCGCCGCCGATCTCGTCGACGAGTTCGCCGAGCGTGACGCCGAAGGCGGTCTCGAACAGCCCGCCATATCTGATGTTGCCGGCGAGCTGGATCGGCATCGTGCCGCGCGAGCGGCCCATGCCGAAATCGGCGTAGGCCTTGGCGCCGTTGTCGAGGATGAAGGGAATCGCCGCGAACGACAGCACGTTGTTGATCACGCTCGGGCGGCCGAACAGGCCCTTATGCGCCGGCAGCGGCGGCTTGGCCCGCACGATGCCGCGGCGGCCCTCGAGGCTTTCCAGCAACGAGGTCTCTTCGCCGCAGACATAGGCGCCGGCGCCGACACGCACCTCGAGATCGAACTCATGGGTGGAGCCGCCGATGCGCTTGCCGAGCAAGCCGGCGCGGCGGGCGGCCACGATCGCCGCGTTCATCGCGTCGACCGCGTGCGGATATTCCGAGCGGATGTAGATGTAGCCCTTGGTGGCGCCTACCGTGATACCTGCGATCGTCATGCCCTCGATCACGACGAAGGGGTCGCCTTCCATGATCATGCGGTCGGCGAAGGTGCCGCTGTCGCCTTCGTCGGCGTTGCAGACGATGTATTTGCGGTCAGCGCTGGCCTGCGCCACGGTCTTCCACTTGATGCCGGTGGGGAAGCCGGCGCCGCCGCGGCCGCGCAGACCGGACGTCGTGACGTCGGCGAGGATCTGGTCGGAGGTCAGCGTCAGCGCCCGCTCCAGGCCCTTGTAGCCGCCATGGGCGCGGTAATCGTCGACCGAGCGCGGATCGATCACGCCGCAGCGGGCGAAGGTCAGCCGGGTCTGGCGCTTCAGCCAGGGAATCTCGTCCGTGACCCCAAGCCGCAGCGCGTGCTGACCGTTGCCGGCCATCGCGTCGAGCAGGGGTGGAACGTCCGCCGGCGTCGCCGGGCCGAATCCGACGCGGCCCTGGGCGGTCGCGAGTTCGACCAGCGGCTCCAGCCAGTACAGCCCGCGCGAACCGGTCCTGACGATCTCGATCGGCATGCCGCGCGCTGCTGCGGCCTGCTCGAAGGCGAGGGCGACGTCGTCGGCGCCGACGGCGACCGCGCCGGCGTCGCGGGGAATGAAGATCCGCATTGTCATCGCTGTGCCTCCGCGACCAGCGCGTCGATCCGCCCTTCGTCGAGCCGGCCGACCACGCGGCCATCCAGCATCGCCGAGGGCGCGGTGGCGCACAGCCCGAGGCAGTAGATCGGCTCCAGCGTCACGCGGTCATCCGCCGTGGTATTGCCGAGAGCAACGCCGAGCTTGGCTTCCGCGCGCGCAGCGAGCGCATCGCCGCCGGCGGCCTGGCAGGCCTCGGCGCGGCACAGCTTGAGGACGTGGCGGCCCGCAGGTTGCTTCCGGAAATCATGGTAGAAGGTGAAGACGCCGTGCACCTCGGCGCGCGACAAATTGAGCGCCTCCGCGACCATCGGGATCGCCGGCTCGGGCACATAGCCGAAGGCTTCCTGCAGCGCGTGCAGGATCACCAGCGTGGCGCCTTCGAGCCCGGCGTGCTCGGCGATGATTTCAGCGCCGCGCGCCTTGTCCCAAGGTTCGTATCCCACCGTCATCAGCGCTTCTCACGATCAGTTTTTTGCTTCGCACATGAGAGTTGGAATCCTTCGAAACATCAATAAAGCTGTCTCATGCGGCGATTGCGAAACGCGATTAATAGCGTCGCCGAATGGATCGATGCGGGATCGTAATAATGTTCTGGAATCACGCACTTCCGGGGCGCTTTGGATTTCGGGATCGTACCCCGATCGTGCTACCTATGGACGTGTTGGGCTGCCGCTTGGGGCGCCGTTTTCCGAAGGGATTTGAACCTTGATCGACAAGCTGGAACTTCTGCTGGCGCTGGCCAAGGAACGGCACTTTGGCCGGGCTGCGGAGGCGTGCGGCGTCACCCAGCCGACGATGTCGACCAGTCTCAAGCAGCTCGAGGAAATCCTCGGCGTCATGCTGGTGCAGCGCGGATCCCGCTTCCAGGGCTTCACGCCCGAAGGGGAGCGGACGTTGGACTGGGCGCGGCGCATCGTCGGCGATGCGCGCGCGATGAAGCAGGAGATCAACAGCCTCAAGGACAAGCTGTCGGGCGAGATCCGGATCGCGGCGATCCCGACCGCGCTCGGCATGGTGGCCTCGCTGACCACGCCGTTCCGGGCGCGCCATCCCGACGTGCGGTTCCGCATCCAGTCGTGCACGTCGGCCGATGTGCTCGGCCTGCTCGAGAATCTCGAGGTCGATGCCGGGCTGACCTATATCGAGAACGAGCCGATCGGCAAGGTCCGCACCATCCCGCTCTATAACGAGAGCTATCGCTTGCTGACGGCGCCGGATGCGATGTTCGGCGACCGCAAGCAGGTGACGTGGAAGGAAGTCGGCACCGTGCCGCTCTGTCTGCTCACGCCCGACATGCAGAACCGCCGCATCATCGATCGCGCGCTGACCTCGGTCGGCGCGGAGGCGACGCCGACGCTGACGTCGAACTCACTGCTCGTGCTCTACACCCACGTGAAGACCGGCCGCTGGGCCAGCGTGATGCCGGCCAAGCTCGCCGAGACGCTCGGCCTTGCGGATGCGGTGCGCAGCATTCCGATCGTCGATCCGGTCGTGGACTACAGCATCGGCCTCGTGATCCCGCAGCGCGATCCGATGACGCCGCTGATCGCAGCCTTGGTGCAGGTCGCACGCGAGGTCGCGCCGACGCTCGAGAGCGCGTAGCTCTCGGCATTCCTTCGTAGCCTTTCCGCCACGGTTCCGGCACAGCAGCAACCGACCACGCGTTGTGTGGTTGCGTTGAAGCAAGTCCTGGTGTTCAGCCGGCGGACAATCTTCGCTTGCTCGCAGCAAAGATGGAACTCAGCGCCGGCTCGGCGGTTGCATTGCGGCGTCCCGGTCAGCGAGCAGGAGCTGCTTTGAATCGTCGCCAGTTACTCCACGGATCGGCCGTATTGCCGACACTCATGTTCTTGCCACAGCGCCAGGCCGCCGCCGCAGCGAGCGCGACGGACGCACCCTTCAACCCAGGCATGGTCAGGGAGCTTGCGCGCAATCTCGCCGGCAAGTCGTTCGAGGCGCCGGACGAGAAATTGCCGAACGGCCTGACGGACCTCAACTACGACCAGTACCGCTCGATCCGCTTCACGTCCGAGCGCGCGCTGTGGCGCGGCGCGAAGCTGCCGTTCGAAGCGCAGTTCTTCCACCGCGGTTTCTTCTACAAGAACAAGGTCAAGATCTTCGAGGTCGCCGACGGCAAGGTCAGCGAAGTCAAGTACAGCAAGGACATGTTTTCGTTCGGCGAGACCGTGCCTGACTTCACCGAGACCGACCTCGGCTTTGCCGGATTTCGCATCCACGCGCCGATCAACAAGCCGAATTACTATGACGAGGTCTGCGTCTTCCTCGGCGCGAGCTATTTCCGCGCGGTCGCCAAGGACGAGACCTACGGCCTGTCGGCGCGCGGCCTGTCGATCGATACCGGCGAAGCCAAGGGCGAGGAGTTTCCGTTCTTCAAGGCGTTCTGGCTCGAGCGTCCCGTGCCCAACGCGACCTCGCTGGTCATTCACGCCTTGCTCGACAGCAAGAGCTGCGCGGCAAGCTACCGCTTCACGATCAGGCCTGGAGCGACCACGGTGTTCGATGTCGAGGCATCGCTCTATCCGCGTGCCGATCTCGAGCACGTGGGCCTTGCGCCGATGACGAGCATGTTCTTCTTCGGGCCCAACGATCGCAACGAGGTCGACGACTTCAGGCCGTCGGTGCACGATTCGGACGGGCTTGCGATCTACAACGGCAAGGGCGAGAGCCTGTGGCGCCCGCTGAGCAATCCGCGCGACCTCCAGATCAGCACGTTCCAGGACGTCAATCCGCATGGCTTCGGTCTGATGCAGCGCGAGAAGAATTTCTTCGCCTATCAGGACATCGAATCGCGCTTCGAGAAGCGTCCGAGCTTGTGGGTCGAGCCGATCGGCGACTGGGGCGAGGGCGCGGTCATCCTGTTCGAGATCCCGACCAAGGAAGAGATCCACGACAACATCGCCGCGTTCTGGCGGCCGAAGGCGCCGCTCAAGGCCAAGAGCGAGACCAATTTCACCTATCGCCTGCATTGGGGGCCGGATGCGCCGAAGCCGCATTCGCTCGCGCGCTTCACGCGCAGCGGCATCGGCGCGCATGGCGAGAACAGCAAGCTGTTCGTGCTCGACCTGTTCGGTGACAATCTGAAGGGGATCGATCCCGGCAGCGTCAAGGGCGTCGTGGCGGCCGAGAAGTCCGAGATCACGAATGTCGTCACGCAGCCAAATCCGAATACCGGCGGATGGCGGCTCAGCTTCCAATGCGCCGTCAAGAAGGACCCGGTCGAGCTGCGTGCGCATCTGGCGCAGGATGACAAGCCGCTCTCCGAGATCTGGGTCTATCGATGGGCGCCATAGTCACGTCGCCTCAGTCCGACGTCGCCGCGGCGGCCGACGGCTTCCTGCCACAAGAGAGCCCGCTTGCGATGTCGGCGGCCGATCTCGGCCGGCCGCCGCATGCGGTGAGCACGCCGGTGTCGGTCGGCGCGGGCATGTTGATGCGCCGCGCGTTCGTCCTGATGCTGACGGCGGCGCTGACCGGTGCCGGCGCCTACGAGATTTACATGGTGGTCCAGGTCGGCGGCGTGACGATCATGGAAGGCATGGTGCTGGTGCTGTTCGTCGCGCTGCTCGCCTGGATCGCGTTTTCGTTCGCTTCGGCGCTCGCCGGCTTCTTCGCTCTGCTTCGCCGCAACGGCAACGCCTTGCCGATCCGCGACGACGGTCCCTTGCCGCAGCTCGCGAGCCGGACCGCGGTCCTGCTCCCGACCTACAACGAGAATCCGCATCAATTGATGGCGCGCCTGCGCGCCATCTACGAGTCCGTCGAGGGGACCGGGCAGGGCGACAGCTTCGACTGGTTCGTGCTCAGCGACACCCGCGATCCCGATATCTGGATCGCCGAAGAGAGGGCGTTTCTCGAACTGTGCGAGGCCTGCGGCGCGCAACGGCTGTTCTACCGGCATCGCGCCGACAATACGGCGCGGAAGTCCGGCAATGTCGGCGAGTGGATCACGCGGTTCGGCGGCGCCTATCGGTTTATGATCGTGCTCGACGCCGACAGCCTGATGTCGGGCGACACCATGGTGCGGATGGCGCACGCCATGGAGACCAATCCGCAGGCGGCGCTGCTGCAGACGCTGCCGGTCATCGTCAACGCGCGCAGCCTGTTCAGCCGCCTGCAGCAGTTTGCCGGCCGGCTCTACGGGCCGATGGTCGCCGCCGGTGTCGCGTGGTGGCACGGCTCCGAGGGCAATTACTGGGGGCACAATGCCATCATTAGGATCGAGGCATTTGCGGAGCAGGCGGGGCTGCCCGAGCTCTCCGGACGCAAGCCGTTCGGCGGACATATCCTGAGCCACGACTTTGTCGAGGCGGCGCTGATGCGGCGCGCCGGCTGGGGCATCTACATGGCGCCGATGCTCGGCGGCAGCTTCGAAGAGGTGCCGCCGTCGCTATTGGATTTTGCCGCGCGCGACCGCCGCTGGTGCCAGGGCAATCTGCAGCATCTCGCCGTGCTGAGGACGCGCCGGTTGCATTGGATCTCGCGGCTGCATTTCATGACCGGGATCGGCTCCTACATCACCGCGCCACTCTGGCTGTCGTTCTTGCTGCTCGGAATCCTGATCTCGTTGCAGGCGCGCTTCATTCGGCCCGAATATTTTCCGAAGGGTTTTTCGCTGTTCCCGAACTGGCCGGCGCAGGACCCGGTGCTCGCCGCCTGGGTATTTGGCCTCACCATGGCGCTGCTGATCGTGCCGAAGCTGCTCGGCTTCATCCTGTTGCTGACGCGCTCGGATACGCGCCGGCAATTCGGCGGCGGGTTCCGGGCGCTGACGGGCGTGCTCGCCGAGGTGCTGATCTCGGCGATGATCGCGCCGGTCATGATGGTGTTCCAGTCGATCGCCGTCGTCGAGATCCTGCTCGGCCGGGACGCCGGCTGGCAGACGCAGCGGCGCGACGACGGCGCGGTCGAGCGGCGGGAGTTGTATCGGAAGTATGGCGTTCCCACCGCCTGCGGTGTCGCGATGGCGATAAGCGCCTGGGCGGTGTCGCTGCCGCTGTTGCTGTGGATGTCGCCGGTGATCGTTGGCCTGCTGTTTGCGATTCCGATCGGCGCCTGGACCGCCCGGCCGGCGATGCACGCGCTGTTCGTGACGCCGGAGGAAGCTAAGCCGCCACGCGTGCTGGTTCGCGCCAATGAGCTGGCGGCGTCGCCGGCACACGCATCGGCCCCTGCGCTCGCGACGTTGCGGCAGGATTCCGGGCTGTTGCAGCGCCATCTCTCGTCGCTGCCGCCGGCGCGGCGCGGCGGTCCGGGCGAGATCGATCTTCATCTCGCGGTGGCGCGTGCGCGGATCGAGGCAAGCGACAGCTTCGACCAGGCGGTCCGCCATCTCACGCCTCGCGAGACGTTGGCCGTGCTCGGTGATTCCGCGCTGCTGGAAGGGGTGCTTGCGAAGTAGTGGGGGGCGTCAGGCCGCTTCCGGCAGCTTCGTCTGGAGGGACCGCGGATCGCGCGGCAGCGTGACGCGGACGACGGTGCCGACGCCGAGCTTGGAGCGCAGCCGCATCGAGCCGCCGTGCAGATTGGTGAGCGAGCGCGCGATCGCAAGTCCGAGACCGGAGCCCTGGTAGCTCTTGGTGAGCTGGCTCTCGACCTGCTCGAACGGCTTGCCGAGCCGGCGCAGCGATTCCGGCGCGATGCCGATGCCGCTGTCGGCGATCAGGAGCACGATCGAGTCATCCAGCATCTGGCCGCGCACCAGCACGCGGCCGTGGTCGGGCGTGAATTTCACTGCATTGGAGAGCAGGTTGACGATGATCTGCTTGACCGCGCGGCGGTCGGCGACGACCGAGATCGTGCTTTCGATATCCGACTCCAGCGACAGTCCCTTGTGCTCGGCGCGGCCAGAGACCACGCGCAGCGACTCCGCGAGGATGCCGGAGAGATCGAGCGGCTCCATGTCGAACTTCATGCGGCCGGCCTCGATCTTCGACATGTCGAGGATGTCGTTGATGACCTCGAGCAGGTATTTCCCCGACGTCAGGATGTCGTGGCAGTACTCCGCGTATTTGTCCGAGCCGAGCGTGCCGAACAGGCCGCTGCCCATGATCTCGGAGAAGCCGATGATGGCGTTGAGCGGGGTGCGCAGCTCATGGCTCATATTGGCGAGGAATTTCGACTTCGCGGCGTTGGCGTCCTCGGCGCGGGTTTTTTCCTGCGAGTATTTTTCGGCGAGGTCGGCGAGCTCGACGGCCTGCCGTTCCAGCTCGGTTTGCGAGCGCTGCAGGTCGATCACGGTGGCGCGCAGGCGCAGGTCGTTGTCGACCAGCTTCTGCTCGTGCGCCTTGATGCGGGTGATGTCGGTGCCGACGGAGACGTAGCCGCCGTCCTTGGTGCGGCGCTCGCTGATGTGCAGCCAGCTGCCGTCGTCAAGCTGGGCCTCGAAGGTGCGGGCGCCGGGCGCCGGGACGCCGCTCTCGTGCAGGCGGGTGCGCACTTCCGGCATGCTGCCGACCTCGATCACGGTCTCGTAGGAGGTGCCGGGGCTGACGGCGGAATCGGGCAGCTTGTGCAGCCGCTGGAAGTGCGAGTTGCAGAGCACGAGGCGGTCGTCGGCATCCCAGAGCACGAAAGCCTCGGGAATGGTCTCGATCGCGTCGCGCAGCCTGAGATCGGCTTCCACAGACTTCTCGGCGAGGCTTTTCTGCTCGGTGATGTCGACCGCGATGCCGATCAGATGCAGGCCGCCGTCGGCGGCAGCATGGCTGAGCTCGCAGCGCACCCGCAGCCAGATCCAGTGGCCGCCGACATGGCGCATGCGGAAGCTCTGGTCGATGTGATCGATCTTGCCCGAGATCAGCTGGTCGGCGATGTCGAACAGGTTGATGTCGTCGGAATTCACCAGCGCGTTGACCTCGCCGAAGGTGAGGAGGTCGTTGCGGGTGTCGAGGCCGAGCAGGGTGAACATCGACTGCGACCAGAAGATCCGGCCGCGCGACAGGTCCCAGTCCCACAATCCGCAGCGGCCGCGGTTGAGCGCGGTGTCGATCCGGCCGCGCACGGCGTCGTTGGATCAGGTCGCCCTCGCGGGCGCGGGTCGATTGCCAGTGGAATGCGAAGCCGAGGATCAGCACGACGAAGCTCGTGGTCGCCGACAGCGTCACCGAGAGTGCCGCGTCCGATCCCCAGATCGGCTCGTTCATCTCCTGGATGACGACGACCTGGCCGGGCAGCGACTTGACGAGCTGCGAGATCGCCAGCGCGCCGGTGCCGCCGGGCAGCGTCATGTCGCTGACCGTGCCCTGCTGGCCGGGCGCGACGAGCAGTTGCGCCGTGGAGACGATGTCGAGGATGCGGTCGTTCTCGCCGGCGCCGTCGACCGGCACGCGCGCCAGCACGCGGTGATCGGCGCTGGTGATGATGACGTGGCGGCCGTAGGCGATGCCCCAGGACGGGATCAGGTCCGGCAGCAGTTCCTGCATCCGCTCGATGTTGGCGAGCCGGTCGCGCCGCACCGAGGTCAGGCGATCGAGACGTTCGGCGAGGATGTCGGACAGTGCAGCAAGGTCGCGCTTCATCGCGCCGCGCTTCTGCCGGTTCTGGTCGATCACCTGGACGAAGGCGCCGAGGCAGATCGTGATGAGGAAGGCGATGATGAGCGTAGGGACAGCGCGGCGCAGTGCAGGCTCGGCCGTCAGGAGCCTGTGATAGGCCGGTTTCGCGATCGACTGCGCCAATCCCTTGATCGAATCGGATTGGACGCACGCGTTCGCTGCATGCGCGCGCGCCATGCCTGAGACCCCCGCTCTAAGCTGATTTTTTACCCGGTTCGGATGCTCCCCACGATGCATCCGAATCATGATCATTTGAATCCAGATTTCCGGGACTGTCGAGAGTCAACGATTCGTTAATGCGAAAAAATTCTTGTCCCGGGAAGAATCATGCGGCGCAAAGCGAGTCCGAAACGGGAACGGCTCCGTAAAATTACGCGCGCGTCGGCTCTGCGTGACTGATCACACGCTTCACGGTGGGGAACGCACGACGCAGTTTGCGTTCGATCTCGTCGACGCTTTCGTGCACCTTGATCACACTCATCGAAGGCTGCGCGCGGCAATGGAAGTTGACGACCTCGCCGGCGTCGGTGTTGCGGACCCGCACATTGTGGATGTCATGGATCGCGCCGCCATCGGCAAAGCCGGTCAGCGCCGCCTTGATGGCTTCGACGCGGTCCGGCGCGGCGTCGGTTCCCCACGGCAGTTCCGGCTCGAGCGGCTCGATATGGGTGTCGACCTCGACGTCCTCGCCGAAATCCTCGCGGATCGCGCGCTCGAGCCCGTGGGCGATGTCGTGCGCCGCGTCGAGCGCCATGTCGCTGTCGACCTCGAGGTCGATGCCGACGATCAGCTTGCCGCCGATGTCGTGCACCGTGACGTGGTGGATGGCGAGGCCGGAATTGCGCGCGATCACCATGATGCGCTCGCGCACGCTCTCATTGTCGCGCGCCACCGGCACCGCGGTGAAGGTGAGGTCGGCGTCGCCGAACGTCTTGGTCAGCGCCGCCTGCGCCCGGCGGCTTGATGTCCTCGACGCGGTCGATCGGGTAGGTGCGCGGCACCTTGGCGATGGCATCGATGAAATGCGTCGCGCCGACCATGCGGACGCGCAACCGGTCGACATCGACCACCCCCGGCACGGCCTTGATGGCGGCGGTGGCCTTCTCCAGCGCGCCTTCGGGCGCGCGGTCGAGCAGGGTCTCGACCGTCTCCCGCGCCATGCGCAGGCCGAGCAGGGCGATCATCACCGCGACCGCGATCGCCGCTGCGGCATCGCCCCACCAGAAGCCGAAGCCGGCGAGCACCAGGCCGACGATGACGGCGGTCGAGCCCATCACGTCGGAGGCGAAATGCAGCGCATCGGCGGCCAGCGCCTGGCTCTTGGTGTCGCGCGCGGCGCGGTGCAGCGCGCGGGCCCGCCACAGATTGACGCCGATATCGATGACCAGAACGACAAAGGGAATGGCCGAGATCGACGGCGGCGGCGCGCCTTCGCGCAGATGGCTGTAGGCCTGGACCAGGATGCCGCCGGCCAGCACATAGAGCAGGGCGATGATGCCGAGCGCCGAGACGCTCTCGAACTTGCCGTGTCCGTAATGATGCTCGGCGTCGGCCGGCTGGTCCGACACCCGCACCACCGCCCAGGTGATGATGGTGGCGACCAGGTCGATCGACGAGTGCAGCGCCTCCGAGATCAGCGCCAGCGATCCGATCGCGATGCCGACCACGAACTTCGCCACCGCCATGCTGCCGCTGGCGAGGATCGAGATCGCGGCGACCGATGTCTTGGTGGAGGGTGCGCTGGTGCTGGAAGAGCTCATGGGCGGCGGTTTAGCAGGGAGTTGGTGAACATCAAGTGTCGTTGATGAAACGCAATCGCCACTCAGTTGCAATTGCAGGATTTTGCCAAAATCGCGCGGTCGTCCCGGCGGAAGCCAGAATCCACAACCACAGGGTTGTGTGGTTGAAGTGAGCTGTGGCAACCGCATCGCGTCATGACTCGCATTCGGGGTAATGGGTCCTGGCTTCCGCCCATAGGCGCTAAGATAGTTTGATCATAGTCTGATAGTGGCGCTTATGTCTGGGTGGCTCGCGTAGATGTCGCCGGAGAGCGTGACTGGCTCTGCAGAGTAGAGCGATTGCGGGCTGTGGAATGATCGCTTGCCGTAGCGAAGCGACGAGCTGGCGCAGCAGACGCCACGTCACTGGGTGGGTCAGGCGGCGTCGGGCAAGCGGGGAGAGTCTTCGAGTTCGTCGACGAGCGGCTCGAGCAATAGAATGATCAGCAGATGAGCGAGGATATGGGGTCTGGCGGACCGCTCGTCGGTTCCGGGAGGTCCCTTCAGGCCAATCAGGCTTTTCAGCCGCTTGAAGCCGAGCTCAATGCGCCATCGCAGCCGATAGAGGGCGAGGATATCTGCAGTCGTGAAGTCCTCTGGCCTGAGTGAGGTCACCAGGATCACCCAATCTGCGGCGTCAAGTGTTTGCCTGGAGAGCTGATGACCTCCCTTTTGTGCAGTCCGGCGCGCCTTGCGTCGCGCAGCCGCAGCAGCTTGCGCCGGCTTCTTCGCGGCAACCAGACGCACTGCGAGCGGCGGCGCACCTGACTTGCGCTTTATCCAAATCGGCCGATCGATCAGGCCACGCGCCGAGGCGTTGCGCAGTTCGGCAGTGAGGTCAACAAGATTACCTTCGGCATCGAGCCAGCGCGCGCTCTTCCAGCCGGCCCGGATCACGAAGTCTGCATCGGCATCGACGAGATGCGCCATGCGCTCCGGTTGCAGATAGGCGCGATCGGCAAGACGGATCTCACCGGCAACCGCCGGTATCCGATCCAGCGTCTCGCCCGCTCGCTGATCGGTCAGCTCGAAGTGACCAAAGCGCTCCTGCGGAAGATCGAACGCGCTATGGATACGCCACACTGCGTTCTTGTTCCTGCCGCTCGTCCCAGCCTTGGGGACCGTCGTGGCGTCAACAATACGGATCAGACGACCGCGGCTCGCCTTCGGCGCCGCGTCGGCAAGCGCCTGCTCGACCAAGATTGCCAGCCAATCTCCGCACTGACGTAAGCGATACAACAGAGCCACGTTGGAGATATCGACAAGCCCAACCGACGTGGCCCATGCCGCCGTCAACCGCAGCCCTTTCTCACCAAGGCAATAAGCCAAGATCAGGCGCAGCAAGTCGACCGCATTGCTGATCTCCCGCGGACGGACAAACGCCTTCGTCTTGCGCGCGCTAATGTTCAGAGCCTCGGCTCCGCCAAGTCGGGCGACAACGCGCGCCCAATCTTTGTTCACAAGCGATTCGTGTGCCATTCCATCTTGGAATCACAAACGAATCCAAGGCGCAAATCCTATTTTAGCGCCTATGGGCTTCCGCCAGGACGACGCTGGATGTGTTGCGCGACGTGTCAACCGAACGTCTGCGTTCTCGCGGCGCGTTTCGCCCGAGCTTTGCAAAATCGTTTCGCCACGACACAAGAGGGAGCAGGGAATGCCGGGTGCGCGCTGCACCGCCCGTCGTGTCGAATGGGTAACTCATGCCGCCATCTCGACGCGTAACGTAGGATGGGTAGAGCGCAGCGAAACCCATCATCTCGGCGTGCGGATGCAATCGATGGGTTTCGCTTCGCTCTACCCATCCTACGAGCTAATGATCCAAAGCGGCCCTTGCCATTTAAGGACCGATTGGTCTATATATCGGCAATGAGCCGCCAAACCACCATGCAGGCGCCCCGTGGCCGCCCGCGAAGTTTCGACGTGGACGCCGCCATCGAACGCGCGATGAATGTGTTCTGGTCGCGCGGCTATCACGCCACGGCACTCCCGGACCTGCTGCGTGCGACAAAACTCTCGCGCGGCAGCCTTTACGCCGCGTTCGGCGACAAGCATTCGCTGTTCCTGCGCGCACTCGATCGCTACATTGCCGATGCCCTGACCCGGATGGATGACGAACTCGATCCCCGCAGAGATCCGGTCGATGGCCTGCGGGCCTACCTTGCCGGTTACGTTGAGCGCACGTGCGGTGCCAATGGCCGGCGTGGCTGCCTGTTGGTGGCGACGGCGATGGAGCTGGCCGGCCAGGATGCCGAGGTTGGTCGTCGCTTCGCGAGCTTCTTCAAAACCATGGAGACCAGGGTGGCGGACGCATTTTCCCGTGCGGAGATCGCGGGCAGATTGGCCGATGGCGTCGAGCCTTCGAGTGCCGCCCGAATCCTGATCTGTTTCCTTTGGGGGCTGCGCGTGGTCGCAAAGACGGCTCCGGCACGTACCACGTCGCAGGCCACCGCTGACGCGCTGCTCGATCGCTTCATCAAATAAGCAACTGTTGGAATGACCCTTGATGTCCTCTGGACGTCTGCGCGATCGGTACGCCCATATATGGACCGATCGGTCTTGAAAGGAAGGATGCGATGTCTGCCATCCAGATCATTTGCGCGGTGGCCGTTCCCTTGCTCTGGGGTTATCAGTTCGTGGTCATAAAGGTCGGCGTCACCGAGTTTCCGCCGCTGTTCTTCCTCGGACTGCGTTTCCTGGCCATCGCGCTGCTGCTTGTTCCGTTCGTCAGAAGGCCGACACGCCAACAACTCGGCCCTGTCGCAGCTATTTCGGTTTTCCTCGGCGGACTGAACTTCGGGCTGTTCTATGTCGGCCTTGGGCTCGGCTCGGGGAGCATGTCGGCCGTCGCCTATCAACTCGCCCCGCCCTTCACCGTGCTGCTCGCCTGGCCGCTGCTCGCGGAGCGGCCGTCGCTCGTCACATCCGCCGGCGTGGTACTGGCGTTCGTCGGCGTGGTGGTGCTGGCAGCGGGGCCGGGGCTGTCGGCAAACGCGCTTCCGCTGTTGCTCGTGGTTGCCGCTGCCTTCGCATTCGCGGTGTCCACCGTCCTGACGAAACGCTACGGCCCGTTTGATCCCCTGATGCTGATGGGGTGGTCGTCGCTGCTCACGGTGCCGCAGGTGATGTTGATGTCGCTGTTGCTGGAATACGGACAGCTGGCGAGCCTTGGCACTGCGGATCAACGGGGCTGGCTGGCGCTCGCCTACACCGTCTTCATCGGCGGCATTGTCGGGTTCGGCCTGTGGTTCTGGCTGATCGCCCGCTGCTCCATGGCCCGCGTCGCGCCGTTCGGACTGCTGCTTCCGGTGTTCGCGCTGATCTCGAGCGTGCTGTTCCTTGGCGACAGCGTGACGCCGAAGCTGATTGTCGGCGGACTGCTCGCGATCTCCGGAGTCGCCATCACACAAGTCAGACCGGGTGCGTAGGCGGACCAGTCGTAGCGCTCGCAGGGACCGAATTCGGCCGTGGTCGATGGTTCCGCTTCCACAACAGGGAACCGCCTTCGGGCGGTCTTCCGTTTGCTGTAAAATGCGAACGGTTCGCCATCGCCAGGACGTGAGCACGTGCGGCAAATCAACGCCCTCCCGGCAGGGCTGTTGCGCTGTGCCTCACCTTCAAATCCGGCAATCGCGGCATGCACGGCTGCCCGGCGCGTGATTTCCCGCGCTAGACACCTTTTTCGGCGGCTCGGCTCGCGGCGTTGGTGTGCAGTTGGTGCCAGCCATGCGGACAGATGCTGCAGCGTATGGTCTGACCCGCAACTACGGGGGAACGATTCCCCTCTGGAAGTGTTTGGCGGCGATGCTCTCGGTGCTCAGGGAGTGGACCAATATCCAATGCAGAAGGGAGAGGCCACATGAGGAGCGTTTTCGCGAAGGCGTCAATCCTCGGGGTTGTCAGTGCGGGGCTGATCGGTACGGCTGCGGCACAGACTCAAGATTTGCGCAAGGGCGCGGCCGATGCGACCAAGCAGGCAAATTCGGTCTTGCTGAAACAGCTGCCGTTTAACGACACCTCCGATTTCGACGCCGCGAACAAAGGCTTCATGGCCGTGCTGCCTTCCGAGGCAATCAAGGGAAGCACGGGCAACGCGATCTGGAACCCGCAGCAGTAGGCTTCATCAGCGACGCGACAGCCCCCGATACGGTCAACCCAAGCCTGTGGCGACAATCCCGGCTGATCAACATCTCCGGCTTGTTCGAGGTGACCGACGGCATCTATCAGGTCCGCAATCAGGACCTGTCGAACATGACGATCATCGAGGGCAGCGAGGGCATTACAATCGTCGATCCGCTCGTGTCGGCAGAGACGGCAAAGGTGGCGCTCGACCTGTACCGCTCGAAGCGCGGAAACAAACCCGTCAAGGCCGTGATCTACACCCACAGCCACGTCGATCACTATGGTGGTGTGCGGGGCGTCACCAGCGAGGACGACGTCCAGTCCGGCAAGGTCAAGATCTACGCGCCGGATGGATTCCTGGAGGCTGCGGTCGCCGAGAACGTCATGGCCGGCACCGCGATGAGCCGGCGCGCCAGCTACATGTACGGCAACCTGCTCAAGGCGGATCCGAAAGGTCAGGTCGGCGCGGGTCTCGGCACCACGACCTCGGCGGGCACGGTCACGCTCATCGCGCCGACCAACATCATCAAGGAAACCGGACAGAAAGAGAAGATCGACGGCTTGACCTACGAATTTCTGATGGCGCCCGGTTCGGAAGCGCCGTCGGAGATGATGTGGTTCATCGAGGAAAAGAAGGCGATGGAATCCGCCGAGGACGCGACCCACACGCTGCACAATACATATTCGCTTCGCGGCGCCAAAATTCGCGAGCCGCTCCCCTGGTCGAAGTACCTCAACCAGGCGCTGGTGATGTGGGGCGACAAGGTCGACGTGGTGTTTGCGCAGCATCACTGGCCGACATGGGGCAATGACAAGGTGGTCTCACTTCTGGAGAGCCAGCGCGACCTTTACCGCTTCATCAACGACCAGACCTTGCGCATGGTCAACCACGGCATGACGATGCGCGAGATCGCCGACGGATTCAAAATGCCTGACAGCCTCGCCAACGTCTGGGCAAACCGTGGTTACTACGGCTCGATCTATCATGACGTGGCCGCCACCTATGTTCTTTATCTTGGCTGGTTCGACGGCAACCCGGCCACCCTGCACGAACTGCCGCCGGTCGAGGCGAGCAAGAAGTACGTCGAGTTCATGGGCGGCAGCGACGAGGTTCTGAAGAAGGCCAAGGCTTCCTACGACAAGGGCGAATATCGCTGGGTGGCTCAAGCCGTCCACCACGTCGTGTTCGCCGATCCCGACAATCAGGCCGCCAAGAATCTCGAAGCCGACGCGCTCGAGCAGCTCGGCTATCAGGCCGAGTCCGGACCGTGGCGCAACTTCTACCTGACCGGCGCCCAGGAGCTGCGCAACGGTGTCGCCAAGCTGCCGACGCCGAACACCGCGAGCCCCGATACGGTGCGCGCGATGTCCGCGGATTTGTTCTTCGACTATCTCGGGGTTCGCCTCAACGCGGAGAAGGCCGGCAACGCACATGCGAAGCTCAACTTCGAGTTCGGCAAGGACGGCAACTACTTCGTCGAACTGAAGAACGGAGTGCTGAACCACACGGCGAACATGAAGTCCAACAATGCCGATGCGACCGTCGCGTTGTCGCGGGATACGCTGAACAGCATCATCCTGCAGCAAACCAGGTTTGATGATGCCATCTCGGCCGGCGCGGTGAAGGTCAGCGGAGACCAGACCAAGCTGCGCGATCTCGTGTCGTATCTCGACACGTTCGACTTCTGGTTCAATATCGTGACGCCGAACCAGACGGCTCAATCCGCCACGACGGGGCGAGGGGGAACGTCGCGATAATCATAACGTTAATCATACGGTCAAGCGGCGCGGAGCACTTGCTTCGCGCCGCTTTGCTATGCGCACCTTCGCCGAAGATCGCGCGGATTTCCGCGATCGAGCGGGTGCGGAAGGTGACGCCGACACTCTTCACGCGCTGTCGAAGACAGCTCCATTCAGTCATTTTGCTGACGCAATCTCTGTTTTAGTCGAGCCAGAAACTGAAAAACACGGTGTGAGGGCCGCCCAGGTTCTCACGATGGTTCCACTGCCGGAACTGGCACGAATCCGCAAGGAATTGGCACGCGTAAACGCCTCCGCGTTCGCTTGACCATGTTTTGCGGCATCGGGAACCGGACGATCGAAGAAAATCAATCAAGGAGTTATGATGCTGTTCGGCTCGAGCGCCGCGATTTGCGGCGCCCTGGTTGCGCTCGCCTTTTCTGGCACCGCTGCTCGAAGTGAAATCGCTGCGGTTCATTCAAGCGCCGTCGTCAATGCCGCGTGTGGGGATGCAATCGTTGGCGCGGCATCCATGTACAATCCATTCAAGCCCGGCAAGGAGGAGGGCGGTCCGAGCACAGCCTCCGGCGAGCGCTATGATCACTCGGTCTGGGCGGCTGCCATCAAGACGAGTCTGCGCCGGAAGTTTGGTGGGGTCCAATTTGGCGCGAGGCCGAAATATGCCCTCGTCGAGGCCGTCGGCAAGAAGGTCATCGTGAAGATAAATGACGTGGGGCCACTCAGGCCTGGCCGCATCATTGACCTCAATGAGCGGACGATGCGCTATTTCGATCCAAGCCTGGAGCTCGGAGTCATCAGTGGCGTCAAGGTCAGCCCGCTTGCGGGGGACTATTGGATTCCCGGACCGGTCGGCTGAACATCGCACGCGAAAGAGCCAGGGCATAGCACGCGGCAAGCGCGGACCCGTTGGCTGATCCGCCCTTCACTCGCAAATCGCCGGAGCCTGCTGCTACAGCGTCACCACGATCTTGCCGAGGTGCTTGTTGGCTTCCATGTGTTCGAACGCCTTGCCGATGTCGGCGAATTTGTAGACCTGGTCGATCGGCAGCTGCAGCTTACGTGCCTCGACCGCGGGCCAGATGTCCTTGCGCACCTCCTCGAAGATCGCGCGGATCTCCTCGATCGAACGGGTGCGGAAGGTGACGCCGATATACTGGATGCGGCGCGCCGCGTGCAGGTCGAAGTTGAAGTCGCCATGGGTGCCGCCGAGCCGGCCGACATTGACGATGCGGCCCTTGACCTTGGTCGCCTTGAGGTTCTGGTTCGCGACCAGTCCGGAAACCTGGTCGACGATCAGGTCGACGCCTTCGCCTGATGTCGCCTGCAGCACCTGATCGACCCAGCCGGGATCCTTCGAGTCCACCGCGAGATCGGCGCCGAACTCCTTCAGTCGGCCGCGACGCATCGCGTCGGTCGATGAGCCCACCACGAGCTTGGCGCCCTTCAGCTTGGCGATCTGCATCGCCATCAGCCCGACGCCGGAGCTTGCGCCCTGGATCAGCACGCTCTGGCCCGGCTGCAGCGCGCCGTTGGTGACGACGGCGTTGTGCATGGTGGCGAGCGCAACGGGCAGGGTTGCGGCCTCGTCGAAATTCATGTTGGAGGGCGCGCGGAACAGCCGGCCGTGATCGGCCAGCGTGTATTCGGCGAATGCCGCGCCGCCGGAGCCCATGATCTTGTCGCCGACCTTGACGCCTTTGGCATCGGGGCCGAGCTCGGCGACCTCGCCGGCCCATTCCATGCCGAGCACGGTGCCGACGCCGCCGGCCGCGCCGTGGACATGGCCCTTGGTCATGCCGAGATCGGCGCGGTTCAGCCCGCAGGCATGGACCTTGACCAGCACCTGGGTGCCCTTCGGCACGGGCTTCGCAACGTCGGTGATTTCAGGGCCGTTAGGGCCGTAGACATAGGCTTTCATGGGCTTCTTCTCGTTGTGTCTAACGCGAGATGACTTGAATTCCGTCATCCTGAGGTGGCCGCTTTTTCAGCGGCCCTCGGAGGATGGACGGCCCGGCTGGTGGCCGTTGACCCTTCGAGACGCGCTTCGCGCTCCTCAGGGTGACGGATAACACTCGTGCTCCGCTCCGGCCTATTCCGCGGCCTGGCGCTTGGCGCCGGACATCATCGCTTCCAGCCGCTCGCGAATGATCGCTTCCGCTTCGTGGACGATGCGCGACACCAGCTCGGCGCAGGACGGAATGTCGTGGATCAGGCCCTGCACCTGGCCGGCCGACCAGATGCCTTCGTCGGCATCGCCTGACGCGTAGACCATCTTGCCGCGCGCGCCGGCGACCAGCTCGCGCACGTCCTCGAACTTGGCGCCTTCCTTCTCCATCTGCACGACCTTGGTCGAGATCGCGTTCTTGGCGACGCGCGAGGTGTTGCGCATGGTGCGGAAGATCAGCTCGGTCTCGCGCTCGTCATTGGCGACGATGCGTTCCTTCACCAGCTGATGGATCGGGCTCTCCCTGGTGCACATGAAGCGCGTGCCCATGTTGATGCCTTCGGCGCCGAGCGCGAGCGCTGCGACCAGGCCGCGCGCATCGCCGAAGCCGCCGGAAGCGATCATCGGGATCTTCACCTTGTCGGCGGCGGCGGGGATCAGGATCAGGCCGGGGGTGTCGTCCTCGCCGGGATGGCCGGCGCATTCAAAGCCGTCGATCGAGATCGCGTCGGCGCCCATCCGCTCGGCGGACAGCGCGTGGCGCACGCTGGTGCATTTGTGCAGCACCTTGATGCCGTGCTTCTTGAACTCGTCGACATGTTCCTGCGGCTTGTTGCCGGCGGTCTCGACGATCTTGATGCCGCTCTCGATGATGGCCTGGCGATACTCGGCGTAGGGCGGCGGCTTGATCGCGGGCAGGATGGTCAGGTTGACGCCGAACGGCTTGTCCGTCAGCTCGCGGCAGCGCGCGATTTCCTTGCGCAGATCGTCCGGCGTCGGCTGCGTCAGAGCGGTGATCATGCCGAGCGCGCCGGCATTGGCGACGGCGGCAACCAGCTCGGCGCGCCCGACCCATTGCATGCCGCCCTGCACGATCGGGTGGTCGACGCCGAACATCTCGGTGAAACGTGTCTTGATCATTCTGCCCTCGTTTCCATCAAAATTTTCCGTGGCGCGGACGGCGGCGCACGGTGTTGTTATGGGATGTCGAGGGAAGGATGCAGTCCTGTCCGGCAATTGTCTACCGGCGACCTGCGGCGCGCCCATGCGGAAATGACGGGCCGCGGCGGTCAGGCGAGGGCGGGACGGAAATCTTTCGTCATCTGTTCAGGCGCTGGTGATCGAACACGCAGCGCCTGGCTGAGAGCAACGCAAAGCAGGCGCTTGTTACGCCGGCACGGCGTCCTTCTTCGACGCGGCGGTCTCCTCGTCGAATGCGGCGGCGATGTCGCGCATGCTGACGACGCCGATCAGGCTGTAATTGTCGATGACGGGCACGTGGCGAATGTGGTGCTTGGTCATGAGATGACGGATGTGCTCGAGCGTGTCGCTCGATGTGCACGACACCAGCTGCTGCACCGACACGAACTGCGACACCTTCATGCTTGCGCCCGCCGCACCGTGCTCGGCGATCGCGCGCACCACGTCGCGCTCGGTGAACATGCCGACGGCGGTGTTACCCTCGGTGCGAACGACATCCTTGACCACGAGCGCGCTGATATTGCTGGCGCGCATCAGTTGCGCGGCGATCGCCACCGTCTCGTTCATGCGCACCGTGGCGACGCGGGGGGTCTTCTTGCGCAGGATATCTCCGACTTGCATGGCAACCTCCTTGGTTATCGTTGACTGGAGTCTGGTATACAAAATGCCAATTGTCAACGTGGCTGTCACAGAAATCTACCATCAGCAAAATGCTTAAATAGGCAGGTTTGCTGACATTTCCGACGATTGTGAGCGGCCGTGGGCGGCGCGGGCGATCTGCCGCACTAAACGTGGTGGCATCTGGCATCCCTGAGCTGGCAAAAAAGAGAAGAGGCGCACCGAAATGCGCCTCCATCAGTCTCCGGGGAAATGTCGGGACCAAGCGGTCCTGATCGGGTGGTCTTTAGCCAAGCCGTCTTGATTCAAGCCGTCTTGGCGCTCGTCGCGGTCTCTTCCGCGGCTGCAGCCTCGTTGCCGTTGATGAAGGCGCGGCGCATCGGCTTGATCACGAACAGCGCCATCAGCGCCGCAGTGGCGTTGAGGGCGACCGCGATCACGAACACCGCCTGCCAGCCATAGCTGGCGGCAACGATGCTGGCGGCAGGCACCAAGAGCGCTGCGGTGCCCTTCGCGGTGTAGAGCATGCCGTTGTTGGTGGTCGCGAACTTCGAGCCGAAGGTGTCGCCGCAGGTCGCCGGGAACAGCGAGTAGATCTCCCCGAACACGCCGAAATAGACCGCGGTCGCCAGCACGAACACCACCGGGTTGTGACCCCAGGTGGATAGCGTGAGCAGCATCAGCGCGCCGGTGCCGAACGCAATGAACATGGTGTGCTCGCGGCCGATATTGTCGGACACCCAACCGAAGAACGGCCGTCCGAAACCGTCGAAGATGCGGTCGAGCGAGATCGCAAAGGTCAGCGCGGCCATCTGGAAGCCGGCGAGCGTGACCGGCGTGTTCGCGATCTTGTAGTCGTGCGCGATCGGCGCGATCTGCGCCGCCGCCATCAGGCCGCCGGCGGCGACCATCACGAACACCAGATACATCACCCAGAAGATCGGGCTGCGCAGCACCTGCGGCGGCGTGAAGTCGACCTTGGTCTGCGGCAGATTGAGCTGCTTCTTCTTCGGCGGGATCGAGACCGCGGGCGGCTGGATGAAGAAGGCGAGCAGGAAGACGATCAATCCCTGTCCGATGCCGAAATCGAAGAACGCGGTCTGATAGCCGCTCGCGGCGATCATCTTTGCAATCGGCACCACCGTGAGCGCGGCGCCGGCGCCGAAGCCGGCCGCGGTTGCGCCGGCGGCGAGGCCGCGGCGATCGGGAAACCACTTCAGCGCGTTGCCGACGCAGGTGCCGTACACCGCACCGGCGCCGATGCCGCCGAACACGGCGGCGGTGTAGAGCAGGGCGAGCGAGTCGGCATAGGAGTTCAACACCCAGGCGAGCGCGATCATGATGCCGCCGAACATGATGACGAGCCGCGGGCCGTATTTGTCGACGAACCAGGCCTCGACCGGCACCAGCCAGGTCTCGGTCACCACGAAGATCGTGAAGGCGAACTGGATCGCCGCGCGGCCCCAGTGATGCGCGCCGTCGATCGGATCGACGAACAGCGTCCAGCCATATTGCAGGTTCGCGATCATCGCCATGCAGACGATGCCCATGACGAGCTGCAGCCAGCGGAAGCCGCTGGACGAAGGTTGAGCTTGTGTGACGGCAGTATTGCTGGAAACCATCAAGTCCTCCCGAGCGCGCTGGTCTTGTGACCGAGTGTCGCAATTATTGTGGCGTATCGTCGCAAGCGCCCGGCGGAAGTTGGTATACTATATTCCAGAAAGCAAGCCCTTCATTCCGCTGCAACGCAGCAAATCTGACATTCGACGCGCCGGTCCTGACGGCATCTCGTGGCCAGCCAAAATGAAAAGCGCCCGGCTTTTGGCCAGGCGCTTCGCAGGCTGTGGTGAGGCGGTTGCTCAAGCCGTAGCCGATTTCGCGACCACGATTTTTCGCCAGGGCTTGAGCAGCATGATCGCGAGCAGCGAGGCGAGGATGTTGGCGCCTGCCGCGATGATGAACACCTTGTCCCAGTTGCCCGACGATTGCTGCATGTAGTTGGCGATCGGCACCAAGAGCGCCGCGGTGCCCTTCGCGGTGTAGAGCAGGCCCGCATTCGTGGTGGCGAACTTGGCGCCGAACGTATCGGTGCAGGTCGAGGGGAACAGCGAGTAGATCTCGCCCCAGGCAAAGAACACGAAGCCCGAGAGCAGCACGAACCAAACCGGGTCGTGTCCCCAGAGGTAGAGCATCCAGATGCCGATGCCTTCCATGCCGAAGGCGATGAACATCGTGTTCTCGCGGCCGATCATGTCGGAGATCCAGCCGAAGAACGGACGCGTCAGGCCGTTGAGGACGCGGTCGATGGTTGCCGCGAAGGTGACGGCCGTCATCGTCACCGCCATCAGCGTGACTGGCACGCTGTCGACCTTCCAGTCGACCGCGATCGGCTTCAGGTTCGCCGTCACCATCAGGCCGCCGGCGCCGACGATCACGAACATGAAGTACATCAGCCAGAAGATCGGCTGCCGCAGCACTTCGGTCGGCTGATAGTTACGCCGGGTCTGGATGATGTTGGCGTTCGCCACGACGGCCGGCACCTGTCCGGCCTTCGGCGCCAGCAGGAAGAAGGAGAGCAGCACGATGATGATGCCCTGGCCGAGACCGAAATAAAGGAAGGTGGTCTGGAAGCCGGAGTCCTTGATCATCGCCTGGATCGGCGCGACCGTGAGCGCCGAGCCTGCGCCGAAGCCGGCAGCGGTGATGCCCGCGGCAAGTCCGCGCTTATCCGGAAACCATTTCAGCGCGTTGCCGACGCAGGTGCCGTAGACGCCGCCGGCGCCGATGCCGGCGATGATCATGCCGAGATAGTAGCCGTTCAGCGACGTCGCCTGGGCGTTGATCGCCCAGCCGAGTGCGCAGAGGATGCCGCCGACCAGCACGACGATGCGCGGACCGTATTTGTCGACGAACCAGCCTTCGACCGGCACCAGCCAGGTCTCGAACAGCACGAACAGCGTGAAGGCCCATTGGATCGATGCGCGATCCCATCCGAATTTCTTCTGGATGTCGGGGACGAAGAATGTCCACCCGTATTGATAATTTGCGATCATCACCATCGCGGCGACGCCGATCGCGAGTTGCATCCAGCGATAGGTGTCGCTGACACGCGCGGCCGCGGGGGCCGCAGTTGCCTGAACCATGTCCGACATAGATCCTCCCAGTGCGCCCCTTGTCGTTGCTTATGAGCGCGCGATGGCCATCTTGGTATCCGATATGCCAAGGTTCAAGCTGTCGCAGGGGCAGCGCGCGCTTATGCCGCACAGGACTCAGCCCGGGCACCCCGGGAGAGTAGTTCAGCGCGCAAGGAAATGGCCCCGAAAATCGGGGCCATTGGTCGAAGGTTCAATGTCAGGTCGCATCTTGCGACGAAAGCTGCATCGGCGGAGAGCGCCGGAAATCCCTTGGCTTAGAGGCCGAAGCGCGGCAGGTCGCCGTTGCGATTCGAAATCTCCGCGCTCTTCATCAGCAGGCGGTCGATCGAGGCCAGCAGGCGGCCGAACAGGGTGGAGGAGGGCGCGAGCGTCAGTACAGTGGTCTTGGACATTGGTGTCCCCTTTCATTGGAGGCCAGCAATGGGCCGGCTCATCATCTGCAGTCAAACTATGTATACCAGATGCCAGATACAACGGATTTGTTTGCATGGCAGCATGCACGACTGTGCAATGCAGCAAAATCGGCGGATCGGATTCCGGATCGGCGTGGATGGGGCGGGAGCCAGGCGGCGACGCCGGGTCAGAATTTCCAGCTAAAACTGGCCTTTACCGAGTGGTCCTGGACCCGGTCGGCAAGCTGGCCGACATAGGCGATGCCGATGCTGGCCTGCGGTGTGACCCGCAGGTCGAGGCCGCCTTCGACCAGTGCCGCGTTCCGCGCCAGCGGCACGCCGGCCACGGTGAATCCGGTTCCCAGGCCCTGGAACGCGAGCGCCGATCGGGGTCACGTCGCCGAAGGCGTACTGCCAGGCCACCGCCTGTTCGCCGGCGTCGGCCGCCTGGTCGATGTGGAGGTGGTGAGCTTCACCGAGTTCCATCGTCCGAGCTGGGATTTCCGGTCGTTGATTTCGGTCGGCGACGATCCGGAGGTTCGTGCCCGCGGCATGCAGGCGTTTGCGAAGCACATGCACTCGCATCCGTTCTGGCAGCACGATCCGGCGTTCTATGGCGAACGCGCGCTGCGCGAGTCGGATTTCTTCAGCGACGAGGAATTCGTCGAGCTGCCGATTGCCAAGGAGGTGTTCCTGCCGTCGGGGGCGCGGCGGATCATGGGGATCGCGTTCGAGCACGCCGGTTATGTGGTCACGGTTGTCGGGCATCGCGTGGTGGGACGGCCGGCGTTCAGCGACGAGGAGCGCGACCGGATGCAGGGTTTTCGTCCGCACATCCTACGCGGCTACCGCCAGGCGCAGGAGCGAACGCTGGCGGCGCTGACACCGAGCGACCGCCTGCGTCTGGCATTTCCCGCGCTGACGCCGCGCCAGATCGAGGTGGCGTCGTGGATCGCGCAGGGCAAGTCGAACGAAGAGATCGCGGGCATCCTCGGCGTCGGGCTCGATGCCGTGAAGGCGCACGTCAAGGCGATCAACAGCAAGATCGATTCCGACAGCCGGCGCGCCGCGATCGTCATTGCCCACACCACGCCGCCCTTCGCCGATCTGCCGCCGTTGTGGAAGCTCAGCGTGGAAGGCTGAGGGCGGGCAGCGAGTTCATAAAAGAAGGCCGCCCAAATGCGGCGGCCTCGAGTGAGCGGGTTTGCTTTTCTTCTTGGCCGATGAAGGGTCGGGGCCAAGTCCCTTCACCGCATTCGCTTCACCGCGTCCAGTCTTCGCCGGCGCACAGCGTTCCCATGCAGCCGCGAACGTTCAGCGTGCCCGGCGAGACCAGCGTCACCGAGCTCTCATAGGTCTTGCCGTCGTCGGCGTTGTAGATCCGGCCGGCCCATTTGTTCGGGCCGGCGGGCTGCATGTTGATGAACAGCGACATGCCTATGACCGGTCGGGTGCGCTGCGCGCGATCGGAGTTCTTGTCGTCGAGCTGCGGCTTGCCGGTGGCCCTGTCTGTCGGCTCCTTCAACCAGACGACGCGGCCGCACAGCGCGCTGCCGCAGCGCTGGACCTTGATCCTGGCGTCGCCGGATTGGGTCAGCCAGACGCCGGCCGGATCGTTGGCCTTGTCGCTCGCCTTGGCGGCATCGGCGGGGCTGCCGAGCAGCGGGATGTGGAACGCGGCCACGATCAGGCGGCGCGTGAGGTGAGCGTGGATCAATTGCTTCAGAGCCTTGCGCAGGCCGTTTTGGTCCGGGATTACCGTCATCATCCACCTTCTTCATGAAAAATTTCATGATAAACATGAAATAAATCACGCTTAAGGTTGAGTCAATGACATTGCCTGGGCATGATGCAATCCGGCCGTACCGGCTTTTTGGCAAAGAATTTTTCGGATGGGTGCGATGGGGAAATCGGTTCGTGAGCAGCGCCAGCTCTGGTTTCGCAGGCTCGATCGGGCGTTCTGGTTGATCTGGGCGGCACTGCCGGTGGTGCTGTGGCTGGCCTATTACCGCACCACCACGGCGTCGGCGACGATCGCCGAGAGCCTGATCGGCGAGCAGGCGAAGTGCGCCAGCATCGTCGCCAACCCGCTCACCATGTCGGCCAAGGGCCAGGTGCTGTTCTGGTCGCTGTTCGCGCTTGGGGTATCGTTTTACGCCGTGCTGATCGGCATCCTACATCGCATGGTGAACCGATTCGCCAACGGACGGATCTTCGTGTCCGAAACGCTGCAGGGTGTCTGGTGGATGGGGATCTTCCTGGTGGTCTGGCCGTTTGTGGATACGATCACGACCATCGCGGTGACCTATGCGCTGTATCAGCTTGGCGACATCAAGTTCTTCCTGCCGAGCTACGGCGTCGACGTCGGCACGGTCGCAGGCGGCGTGTTCCTGATGGCGCTGAAATTCGTGATCGAGCAGGCCATCCTGTTGCAGTCCGAAAACGATCTGACGATCTGAGGGTGATGCTTGTGCCCATCGTGGTGAACCTCGATGTCATGCTCGCAAAGCGCAAGCGCCGCCTCGGAGACCTCGCGGACGCGATCGGCATTTCGATCCAGAACCTGTCGATCCTGAAGACCGGCAAGGCGAAAGCGATGCGCTTCTCGACGCTGTCGGCGATCTGCCGCGAGCTGGACTGCCGGCCGGGCGATATCCTGGAATATGTGCCGGGCGATGAGGGCGGCGAAGGCGAGAGCGGCGAGGGCGGTTGATCCGGCGTGCGGTCGACAGCGGCGCGGGACCGCAAGTTCCTCCCAAAACAAAATGGCCGCGGTTGCCCGCGGCCATTCGTGTTTCTGCTTGAGCGCTGCCTTTACTCGGCCGCCTGCTTGCGCGGCGGGTCGAGCGCGCCGGAGTCGTGGATCTCGGCGACCTGGTGATCGCTGAAGCCGAGCACCTCGCGCAGGATCTCGTCGGTGTGCTCGCCGAGCAGCGGCGAGCGCTGAACGTCGCTCGGCGAATCCGAGAGCTTGATCGGGTTGCCGACCGAGACGTACTTGCCGCGGGTCGGATGATCGACCTCGACCACGGTGCCGGTCGCGCGCAGCGACTGGTCTTCGGCGATCTCCTTCATCGACAGGATCGGACCGCAGGGGATGTCGTCCTTGTTGAGGATCTCCATCGCCTCGAACTTGGTCTTGGTCATCGTCCACTGCTCGATGCGGGCGAAGATCTCGTTGAGGCGCGGCAGGCGGGCCGGCGGCTTGGCGTAGTTCGGATCGGTCTTCCAGGTCGGCTCGCCGATCACGTCGCAGATCTTCTCCCAGACCGGGGCCTGGGTGATGAAGTAAATGTAGGCGTTCGGATCGGTCTCCCAGCCCTTGCACTTCAAGATGCGGCCGGGCTGGCCGCCGCCGGAATCGTTGCCGGCGCGCGGCACGGCATCGCCGAACGGAATGCCTTCGCCGAACTGGCTGTATTCCTTCAGCGGACCGTGGGCGAGCCGCTGCTGGTCGCGCAGCTTGACGCGGGCGAGGTTGAGCACGCCGTCCTGCATCGCGGCGGTGACGCGCTGGCCCTTGCCGGAGTGGGTGCGATGGTACAGCGCGGTGACGATGCCGAGCGCGAGATGCAACCCGGTGCCGCTGTCGCCGATCTGCGCGCCGGTGACCAGCGGCAGGCCGTCGCGGAAGCCGGTGGTCGAGGCAGCGCCGCCGGTGCACTGCGCGACGTTCTCGTAGACCTTGCAGTCCTCATACGGGCCGGGGCCAAAACCCTTGATCGAGGCGACGATCATCTTCGGGTTGATGGCCTGGATCTTCTCCCAGGGGAAGCCCATGCGATCGAGCACGCCGGGGCCGAAGTTTTCGACCAGCACGTCGCACTGCTTGATCAGCGCGGTCAACACTTCCTTGCCCTTCGGGTTCTTGGTGTCGAGCGTGATCGAGCGCTTGTTGTGATTCAGCATGGTGAAATACAGGCTGTCCACGTTCGGGATGTCCTGCAGCTGGCCGCGCGTGATGTCGCCGACGCCGGGACGCTCGACCTTGATCACGTCGGCGCCGAACCAGGCCAGCAATTGCGTGCAGGTCGGACCCGACTGGACGTGGGTGAAATCGAGAATGCGAACGCCCTTCAGCGCCTTGGTCATAATGTTTGCTCCGTACTCTATATGCCCCTGCACCCGCAGGGAGTGATGGGGGTTAGGGTTACTTCTTCTTCTGCAGAACGCTCTGCGGATTGAGGTTGCCGATGCGGCCGCTCTCCGAGCCCGCCGCCGGATCGATCACCGCGTTGATCAGAGTCGGCTTGCCGGAATCCAGCGCTGCATTGACCGCGCGCTTCAACTCGTCCGGCGAGGTGGCGTTGACGCCGACGCCGCCGAAGGCTTCCATCATCTTGTCGTAGCGCGAGCCCTTGACGAACACGGTGGTCGCCGGATCGTCGCCGGCGCTGTTGACGTCGGTGCCGCGATAGATGCCGTCATTGTTGAAGATCACGACGCAGATCGGCAGCCTGTAGCGGCAGATGGTCTCGATCTCCATGCCCGAGAACCCGAACGCGCTGTCGCCTTCGACCGCGAGCACGGGCAGGCCGGTCTCGACCGCAGCGGCGATCGAATAGCCCATGCCGATGCCCATCACGCCCCAGGTGCCGACGTCGAGCCGCTTGCGCGGCTTGTGCATGTCGACGACGCCGCGGGCGAGGTCGAGCGTGTTGGCGCCCTCGTTGACGAAGATGGTGTCCGGACGTTCCGCGATGATGGCGCGCAGCGCGCCGAGCGCGCCATGGTAATCCATCGGCGAAGCGTTGCTCATCAGCTTCGGCGCCATCTTGGCGACGTTGTCGTCGCGCTTCTTGCTGACGGTCGAGAGCCAGTCGGACGGCGCCGCGGTCCAGTTCGCGCCCATGGCGTCGAGGAACGCCGACACGCAGGAGCCGATATCGCCGACCACGGGGGCGACGATCTCGACGTTGGAATCCATTTCCTTCGGCTCGATGTCGACCTGGATGAACTTCTTCGGGGCTTCGCCCCAGGTCTTGCCCTTGCCATGCGAGAGCAGCCAGTTGAGGCGGGCGCCGATCAGCATCACGACGTCGGCTTCCTTCAGCACCGTCGAGCGCGCCGCACCCGCGCATTGCGGATGCAGATCGGGCAGCAGGCCCTTGGCCATGCTCATCGGCAGGAACGGCACGCCGCTCTTCTCGACGAAATTCTTGATCGCCTCGTCGGCCTGCGCGTAGGCCGCGCCCTTGCCGAGGATGATGAGCGGACGCTTCGCGCTCTTCAGGACGTCCAGCGCGCGCTTGACCGAAGACGGGGAGGGGATCTGCTCGGGCGCGGCGTCGATCACCTTGACCAGCGACTTCTGGCCGGCGTCGGCGTTCATCACCTGCGAGAACAGCTTTGCGGGCAGGTCGAGATAGACGCCGCCCGGACGGCCCGACACCGCGGCGCGGATCGCGCGCGCGAGGCCGATGCCGATGTCCTGGGCGTGCAGCACGCGGAACGCGGCCTTGCACAGCGGCTTGGCGATCGCGAGCTGATCCATCTCTTCATAGTCGCCCTGCTGCAGGTCGACGATCTCGCGCTCGGACGAGCCCGAGACCAGGATCATCGGGAAGCAGTTGGTGGTGGCGTGGGCGAGCGCGGTGAGGCCGTTGAGGAAGCCGGGCGCCGACACCGTGAGGCAGACGCCGGGCCGCTTGGTCAGGAAGCCGGCGATCGAAGCCGCGTAGCCGGCATTCTGCTCGTGGCGGAACGACAGCACGCGAATGCCCGCCGCCTGGGCCATGCGGCCCAGGTCCGTGATCGGGATACCCGGCACACCATAGATGGTGTCGATGCCGTTGAGCTTGAGCGCATCGATGACGAGATGGAAGCCATCGGTCAGTTCTTGCTCGGTGCCCGGTGCCTCGGACTTCGTAGCGGTATTCAGCATCGGCATCGTCTCCCTGGTCGTTCTTTGTTCGGACGATCTGATTGTCGTCTGAAGCGGGTGTGGACTCTCAAATTTAAGTGAACGGTTCTCTACGTGAATAATTCTTGGCCGTGCGCCTCGACGTAGGCGGCAAGCCCAAGCGTGTGGTCGCGCGCGCGCTTCTCGGCAAGCTCGGTGTCGCGCGCTTCCAGCGCCTCGATGATCCCGAGATGCTCGGGCAGCGAGGTCGCGGTGCGGTCCTTGCGGCCGATCGTGAGCTGGCGATAGCCGCGCACATGCAGCAGCAGGTCATTGGTGAGGTCGACCAGAACAGGCGATTCCGACAGCGAGATCAGCGCCTGGTGGAAGGCGATGTTGGCCTTGGAATATTCCTCGACGTGATCCTGCGGCAGGCGATCGTCGCTGAAGTCCTTGAAGAAGTCGCGCAGCGCCGAGATGTCCTTCTTGCGCGCGGTGGTCGTGATCAGGCGCGCCGCCATGCTCTCCAGCGCCGCCCAGGCGCGGATCATGTCGACGATCTCCGCCTTGGTACGGCGGACCACGACGATGCCGCGGCGCGGCACGGTTTTCACGAATCCGTCCTGCTCGAGCATCGCGATCGCTTCGCGGATCGGCGTGCGGCTGACGCCGAGGCGCTCGGACAGTGCGCGCTCGTCGAGCATCACCGGCTCCGGCGTCGCGTAGATGTCCATCTTCAGGATCGCTTCCTTCAAGGCCTCATAGGCCTTGTTCTTGAAGCTCGTCTCCGGCGCGATCCGGACGATGGCGATATCTGTGTCAGCCATGGTGGGCGACGCCTTGGTCTGTTTCGGTTCTGGCACGACTCGTCTCCTCCTCTTGGAGACGTCTTCTTAGCAGAAGAAATTACCTTAGATTTTTGGCATGCCAAATACCAGAATGTCAAGCTGCCTATATTTTTCGATCTTTTTGGACCTCAACCGACCTTGACAATTGCGTTTTTGGCATACCAAATGCCACGAAATCTGTCCCAGGAGGAAGCCAATGTCAAATTCGAAGGATGCGGTCCGCAAAATTCTCGATGCGGTCAGGGCCGACAAGCGCACGAGCCTCACCGCGCCCGAAGGCAAGGTGGTTTGCGACGCCTACGGCATTCCGGTGCCGAAAGAGGGTGTCGCCAAGTCGGCGGCCGAGGCCGCCCGCATCGCCTCCGACATGGGCTTCCCGGTCGTGATGAAGATCGTCTCGCCCGACATCCTCCACAAGACCGAGGCCGGCGGTGTGGTGGTCGGCGTCAAGAGCGCCGCCGAGGCCGAGAAGAGCTACGAGACGATTCTCGCCAACGCCAGGAAGTACAAGGCCGATGCCAAGATCGAGGGCATCCAGGTCCAGCAGATGCTGGGCGGCGGCACCGAGGTGATCGTCGGCTCGATCACCGACGGCTCGTTCGGCAAGCTGGTCGCCTTCGGTCTCGGCGGCGTGCTGGTCGAAATCCTCAAGGACATCACCTTCCGCCTCGCGCCCGCGACCAAGGACGATGCGCTGTCGATGCTCGACGGCATCCAGGCGCATGAGATGCTGAAGGGTGTGCGCGGCGGCGAGGCGGTCAATCGCGAGGCGCTCGCCGACGTCATCATCAAGGTGTCGCAGCTGGTCAGCGATTTCCCCGAGATCGTCGAGCTCGACCTCAACCCGGTGTTCGCCACCAGCAAGAACGCGATCGCGGCCGACGTCCGCATCGTCGTCGACTTCAACTACAAGCCGCGCCCGGCGCCGCGTCCGACCGAAGAGATCGTCGCCGCGATGAACCGAATCATGCAGCCGAAGGGCGTTGCTGTGATCGGCGCCTCCGCCGAGGACGGCAAGATCGGCAACTCCGTGATGAAGAACCTCATCAACGGCGGCTACAAGGGCGAGATCTATCCGATCCACCCCAAGGCCGACGAGATCCTCGGCTACAAGGCCTACAAGAGCGTCAAGGACGTGCCCGGCGTGATCGACACGGCGGTGTTCGCGATCCCGGCGAAATTCGTCGCCGGCGCGCTCGCCGAATGCGGCGAGAAGAAAATCCCCGGCGCGGTGCTGATTCCCTCGGGCTTTGCCGAGGCCGGCGCGCCGGAATTGCAGGCCGAGATCGTCGAGGTCGGCAAGAAGTACAATATCCGCCTGATGGGGCCGAACATCTACGGCTTCTATTATACCCCGGCCAATCTCTGCGCCACGTTCTGCACCGCCTATGACGTCAAGGGCCACGCCGCGCTGTCGTCGCAGTCGGGCGGCATCGGCATGGCGATCATCGGCTTCTCGCGCTCGGCCAAGATGGGCGTGTCGGCGATCGTCGGCCTCGGCAACAAGTCCGACATCGACGAGGACGATCTGCTCGCCTTTTTCGAGCAGGATCCCAACACCAACCTGATCGCGCAGCACTGCGAGGACCTGAAGGATGGCCGCGCCTTCGCGGAAGCCGCCAAGCGCGTCTCCAAGAAGAAGCCGGTGGTCGTGCTCAAGGCCGGGCGCACGTCTGCGGGCGCGAAGGCGGCCTCGTCGCATACCGGCGCGCTCGCCGGCAACGACAAGATCTACGAGGACGTGTTCAAGCAGTCGGGCGTGATCCGCGCCCGCAGCCTGCGGCAGCTGCTCGAATTCGCCCGCGGCGTGCCGGTGCTGCCGACGCCGAAGGGCGAGAACGTGCTGATCATCACCGGCGCCGGCGGCTCCGGCGTGCTGCTCTCCGACTCCGTGGTCGACAACGGCCTGTCGCTGATGCAGATGCCGCCGGACCTCGATGCGGCGTTCCGCAAGTTCATCCCGCCGTTCGGCGCGGCCGGAAATCCTGTGGATATCACCGGCGGCGAGCCGCCGATCACCTACGTCAACACGGTCAAGCTCGGCCTGTCGGATGAGCGCATCCACGCGCTGATCCTCGGCTACTGGCACACCATCGTGACGCCGCCGATGGTGTTCGCGCGCAACATGGTCGAGGTGAAGAAGGAGATGGAGGCCAAGGGCTTCGTCAAGCCGATCGTCGCCTCGCTCGCCGGCGACGTCGAGGTCGAGGAAGCCGCCGAGTATCTCTACCAGAACGGCATCCCGGCCTACGCCTATTCGACCGAACTCCCGGTCGAGGTGCTCGGCGCCAAGTACAAGTGGGCGCGCGGCGCGGGCCTGCTCTGACCTTCTGATCTGTCGAATACCACAGGCCGCCTCGGACACCGTCCGGGGCGGCTTTTTTTCATGGGGGCGCTTCCGTCCGAGCCTTCGCCGGGGTGGGCGGGCAGGGCGCAACCCGCCTGACCGTTCGAATCCAGCCAGGCCTTCCTGCTCCGTCTTGCGTGGGTTCCGCGCGCCGATCCCTTTTCCTGACCGCTTCCGGCCCACCAAGGCAGCTTGCCTTTGGCATCTGATGTGCTACTGATATATCAGATCAGGAATGACGGAGGGACCCGCGATGGAGTTGGCTGCAACAGGGATGACCGACCGCCAGCGCAAATATCGCGCGACCTACCGCGAGCGCGTGGTGGGCTGGTACAATGGCTGGCTGCATGTCGTGCTGATCTACACGATCGGCTTCACGGCGCTGTACGTCTATCTGGCCAATGTGCACGACGTGAAATGGTGGGAATACCTCACCATTCCCGTGGTCTTCCTGATCGCAAACTTCTTCGAATGGGCGGTGCATCGCTTCGTCATGCACCGGCCCTCGAATGTGCCCTTGCTGCGCGCGATCTACAGCCGCCACACGCTGATGCACCATCAGTTCTTCACCGAGGAGGAGATGCGCTTCGCCGATCATCACGACTGGCGCGTCACCTTCTTCCCGCCCTATGCGCTGGTGGTGTTTACTCTGATGTCGATCCCGCCGGCGATCGTCGCGGGCCTTGTGATCTCGGCCAACACCGGCTGGCTGCTGATCACCACGACGACCTCGATGTACCTGATCTACGAGTTCATGCATTTCTGCTGCCACGTCGAGGAAAATGCCTTCGTGCGCAACATGCCGTTCGTCAACACCATCCGCCGGCATCATACCGCCCATCACAACCAGTCGATCATGATGGAGCGGAACATGAACCTGACCTTCCCGGTGATGGACTATGTGTTCGGCACCTCCGATCTCAATCGCGGCCTGCTTGGCCACATCTTCAACGGCTACAGCACGCGCCATGTGAAGACCGACATGCGCCGGACGGCGCGGACGCCGCGGGTCATGGCGAAGGAGCAATCGGTGCCGCATGCCGCAGCTTGAGCCCAATCTCGCCGGTCTCGCCTGGTTCGGCCTGCTGTGGAGCGTGTGCTGCATCGGCTTCCTGCAACTGGCCGGGATGTACCCGCTGCGCGGGCGCGCCGTCCTGCCGGTGACGATGACCACCGCATTGTGGGTGATGCTGCTCGCCGGCACGCTGGCATTCGCGCTGGCCGAATTGCGCTGGACCACAATCGTTGTCGTCGGCGGCGTGCTGTTCTTGTTTCTACCCGGGCTGTTTCAGGCGCTGCCGGAATGGTGGCGCGACGGACGCGCGGGATTGCGGCTGTCCTGTTGCGCCATGATCGCCGCGCTCGCGCTGCTGGTCCGCGTCGCCGCGCCGTCCTTTTCCACGTGGATAACCTGAAGGGAGGTCTCGATGCCAAGCCACATCAAGCTCATGCTGTCGCTGGCCTGCCTCGCCACGGCAGCCTGCGGATACTTTTTCATGGTCTATCTGGGCCAGCAGGGACCGAGCTATGCGGTCGCCTTCCTCGGCGTGTTCGCCACGGTCGCGATGTGGATCTTCCCCGAGGTCGTCAAGAAGGACCTCAAGATGCGTCCGCCGGGATCCTGACCGAGCTCCTGATATGATGCTGCAGCACAGGGAGGATCCGATGGCGAGCTATACCGGGGACCGCACCATCGACGGCATTTCGGTGCTGGTCGACGGCAAGCCGCTGTCACCGCATTACGACCAGCTTCGTCTCACCGAGCACGGGTTTGAATGGAGCTACGAGGGGCCCGAGCCGGCACAACTGGCCTTCGCGCTGCTCTATGACCATCTGCACGATGCCGCTGCCGCGAAAGCGCTGCACGAGCCGTTCATGCGGCGCGTCGTCGCCAATTTCGACAATGAATGGGAGCTCTCTTCGGCCGATCTCGACGAAGCGGTCGCGGCGCTGCGCTCCGGACAGACGGCCTGAGCCCGTGCTGATGCCCCCGGCAGAGAATTCCTGAGATGACCCTGACCTGTCGCGCGGCGGTGCTGCATCAAAGCGGAACGCCGCTTTCCGTCGAGCGCGTATCGCTTGCGCCGCCCATGCCGACCGACGTCGTGGTGAAGGTGCGTGCCGCGGGGCTCTGCCACACCGATCTCGAAGTCATCGACGGATCGTTGCGCTATCCCTTGCCGATGATCCTCGGGCACGAGGCGGCAGGCATCGTCGAGGAAATCGGCAGCGCGGTGCGGGACATCAGCGTCGGCGATCACGTCATCTTGTCCTGGAATCCGCATTGCGGGCACTGCTTTCACTGCGACCGCGCGCAGCCGATCCTGTGCGAGACCTACCTCGCGCGGGGTGCGGAAGGCGTGCATTTCGACGGCGCATCGAAGGCGCAGCTCGCGGACGGACGCAAGCTGACGCAGCTGATGTTCCTCGGCGCGTTCTCGGAATATGTCGTGCTGCCGGCCCAGCAGGCGATCGTCGTGCCGAACGACATCCCGTTCGACCGCGCGTGCCTGATCGGCTGCGGCGTCATGACCGGCGTCGGCGCCGCGCTCAACGTCGCCGCCATCGGTCACGGCGATACCGTGATGGTCACCGGCTGCGGCGCGGTCGGGCTGGCAGCGGTGCAGGGCGCCCGGCTTGCCGGCGCAGGTGCTGTCATCGCGGTCGACCTCGATGATGCAAAGCTGGCGCTGGCGCGGCAGCTCGGCGCCACGCACGTCGTCAACGCGGCCCGCGAGGACCCGGTCCAGTTCGCAAAGCAGGCGACGGGCGGCCGCGGCGCCGACGTCATCCTTGAAGCGGCGGGCCATCCCAACGCGTTTCGGCAGACCGCGGAGGCGGTGCGGCCGGGCGGCGAGGTGATCTGGCTCGGCAAGATCGACGTCACGCAGGACGTGAGTTTTCGCTGGGGCGCGTTGATGGGCGAGAAGCGATTTCGCCGCTCGAGCTATGGCGGCGCGCGGCCACGGCGCGACTTTCCCTTTCTGGCGCAGGCCTATCTGGACGGCCGGCTCAAGCTCGACGAACTGATCACAGGCCGCTGCAGCCTCGACAGCATCAATGACGGCTTCGAGGCGCTGCGGCGCGGACGTTCGATCCGCACGGTCGTCGAGCTCTGAGAGCCGTTACAGCGTCGAACGTGCAAAACTCTCGATGTAGTCGATCAGGCTGTCGGACGCCGCGCCCGCGGCGTCGACGCGGCGCTCGGCGACGGCCTCGGCGACGTCGGCATGCAGCCGCGCCGCCAGCGGCAGATCGGCCGCTTCCTTGTAATGCTGGTACCAGAACCGGCGCGACAGGCCATGCATCAGGCCCATGGCGCGGGAGGCGAACTCGTTGCGCGACGCCGCGGAGATCAGGGTGTTGAACTGGTGATCGAGCCGCATGAACAGCAGGTCGTCGGATTTCTCCGCCGCGCGCCGCATGCCGGCGGCGATCTCCGAGAACTGCATGCGCTGCTCGCTGGTGGCGCGCTCGGCGGCGCCGCGCGCCATCAGCCGTTCCAGCTCGCGCCGGACTTCGAGCAGGCGCAGCTGGGCCCTGAGGTCGATCTCGGACACCAGCACGCCGCGGCGGGCCAGGATGTTGACGAGGCCGTCGCGCGACAGGCGCTGCAAGGCCTCGCGGATCGGGGTTCGGCCGATGTTGAGCCGTTTGGCGAGCACGAGCTCGGAGAGCGCGGTGCCCGGCGGCAGTTGCAGCGTCACGATCAGCTCTTCCAGCTCGGCATAGGCGCGATCGGTGAGCGTGACGTCGCTTTGCGGGAGCGGGGCCGGCGCGGAACCGCGCGGCTTGTCGCCGGCGGCGGACGATTGCCGTGCCGGCCGGCGGCTTCCTGCTGTGCGCACGCGCACCGTGCTGGATCGTTTGCTCGAATTTACCATCAGGATCGTGAGTGCTGCTGTACAGCAGATATCTCACACGCCCGATGGCAATGACAAGGCCGGTCGATCGGCGCCGCGCTGAACCGGACGGCGCGCCGCGAGCCCATCAGTGCGAAATGCTTTCCAGCGTCCGGCCGCGGGTTTCCTCGCCGAGCAACAGCACCGCAAGCGCCGCCACCACGAACGCGCCGGCGCCGAGCGCAAACACGCCGCCTTGTCCGGCCGCCGGCAGGATCACGCCGATCACATAGGGGCCGATCAGCGAACCGATTCGGCCGACCGCGGAGGCAAAGCCCGTTCCGGTGGCGCGGACATGGGTCGGGTACAGTTCGGGCGTATAGGCGTAGAGCGCCGACCACATGCCGAACAGGAAGAATTGCATGCAGAGGCCGGCAATGATGAGCTGGGTCTGGTCCGCCGCCGAGCCGTAGAAATGGCAGGCGATCGCGCCGCAGAGCAGGTTCATCACCAGCGTCGCCTTGCGGCCCCAGGATTCGACGAGCCACGCCGAGACCAGGAAGCCGGGGATCCCCGCGAGCGAGATCAGGATGGTGTAGAACACCGATTTGGTGATCGGGAAGCCCTTGGCCTGCAGCAGCGCGCCGAGCCACGTGGTCAGGCCGTAGAAGCCGAGCAGCGCGAAGAACCACAGGGTCCACAACATCGTGGTCCGCTTGGCATAGATGCCCGAAAACAGCGTTCTCAGGCCGGTCACTTCGGACGCGGGGGCGGCCACCTGGCGCACCACCGGCGGCAGCTCCTTGCCGCCGAGACGGTCGCGGACCCTGGATTCGATGTCGCGCACGGTCGCTTCGGCCCGCTCCGAATAACCGTGGGACGCAAGCCAGCGCGGCGATTCCGGAACGAAGCGGCGCACCACCAGCACGAACACGGCCGGGATTGCCTGCAGGATGAAGACCCAGCGCCAGTCGGCGACCTGCAGCACGAAGTAGGTCAACAAGCCCGACGCGATGAAGCCGAGCGGCCAGAATCCTTCGAGGAACGCGATGTAGCGGCCGCGGTTGCGCGCCGGCATGATCTCCGAGACCATCGACTGCGCGACCGGAAACTCCATGCCCATGCCGAAGCCGAGCAGCAGGCGGGATGCACCGAGCGCGGTCGCCGTGGTGGACAGACCGCAGCACAGGCTGCCCAGTCCCCAGAAGACCATGCTGACCTGGAAGACGCGGGCGCGGCCGAAACGGTCGGCGAGCAGGCCGGCGGACGCGGCGCCCGCGAACATGCCGAGGAAGCTCATGCTGGACAGCAGCCCGGTTTCCGCCGTCGACAGGCCGAAGGTCTGGCGGATCGAACCGAGCACGAAGGTGAGCGCGGCCAGATCCATGCTGTCGAAGAACCACGCGGTCGCGATGATTCCGAAGATCCAGCGCTGATAGGAGGTGAGCGGCAGGCGTTCGAGCCGCGCCGCGATATCGGCGACCTGCTGCGCCTGCGCGGTTCGCGCAACGGCGGCCGGAGCCCGGCTTCCGGCTGCCGCGGTGACGTCGGAAATGGTCATTGCTGCCTCCCCAAGTGGACATTGATTGGCTCTTGTCGGCCCTTTTAATAAAATGTCACACAGATAGCAGTGATATGTCAATTGCTGATCACGCACAAACTGGCGGCGCGAACCGGGCTGCCGCACCGGACGGGCCGCGGACACATCGGCGCGTAGCGCGGTCCTCCCGTGATCCGGCCGACCATCCTTGTCGCGTCGAGCATCCTGTGAAGCGGCATCAAGAGCCGGTTAACGGCATCCGAGAAATCGGGGGCTAACGGATAATCCGGCTTTAATGGGGAGCCGACTAAACGTCACGTAGTTGCAAGGTGCCGGATGCCTGGAGGTATCCGATGTTGCGTCGGGCGGAGGCGTTTTCCCCATATGTCAGTTCAGGCCGATCTGGATTTTGCGAGCGACGATCGCGCGAGGGCGCAGATCGGCGCGGCGGTGAACTATCTGCTCAGGGACGCGACCGGCGTCGCGCGTGAGCATGCCGTCGAGACCATTGTCGAGATGGTGCGCGACATCGCAAGCCGGCCGCTCACTGTCGAAGCGGCATCGATTCAGCCGCTGATGAGCGGTGTCGCCTATCGGGATTTTGTCATCGATGCCTACCGGCGCGATGTGGATCGCTGGCGCGCGACCATCCGCCGTTCAAACGGCAAGAAGATCCGGATCGCTTCGCCGCCGTCGGTGCGCGACGAGGCGACGACCACAGCGGACGCGATCACCGCCGAGAAGGCCATCGAGTTCGCCAGGCGGGCGATCGACTTGGGCGAGGTGATCTGACCTCGCTGCCTCAAGGCTGGCATCGCCGCGACGTCTTGGCGATGCCGCCTATGCTTGGGACGCGCGATGTGCTCCGATACGGCAGCTGCGCCGGTTCCGCAGCTGTCTGCGGAATTGTCCATTCATCCTGTCCCAGCCGAGAAATGCCATGCCTTCCGAACTCCGTTCGCCTCGTCTGGCCGTCCTGATCGACGCCGACAACGCATCTGCAAAGATCGCCGATGGGCTGTTCGAGGAGATCGCCAAGATCGGCGAGGCCAGCGTGCGCCGGATCTACGGCGACTTCTCCAATCCCAGGTCCAAGGGCTGGGCCGACATCCTGTCGAAGCACGCCATTATCCCGCAGCAGCAATTCGCCTATACGACCGGGAAGAATGCATCCGACATCACCTTGGTGATCGACGCCATGGACCTGCTGCACAGCGGCCGGTTCGATGGCTTTTGCCTGGTGTCGTCGGACAGCGATTTCACCCGGCTTGCCGCCCGCATCCGCGAGCACGGCATCGACGTGTTCGGGTTCGGCGAGCAGAAGACGCCGGAGAGTTTTCGGCAGGCCTGCCGCCGGTTCGTCTATACCGAGAATCTGCGCGGCGGCGCGCCGAGCAATCAGGATGCCGCCGTGCGGGCGCAGCCGTTGCAGCCGCCGGAGGCTGCCACGCCGATCATCAAGAAGGTCATCAGCCAGATGGCGAGCGAAGACGGCTGGGTCACGCTTGGCGAGGTCGGACGGCAGCTGGCTAATTTCGCGTCGGATTTCGATCAGAGGACCTACGGCTTCCGCACCCTCGGCGAACTGGTGCGCAGGACCAACGCTTTCGAGATCGAGTCGAAAGGCGGGACGATGCGAATTCGCATCAAGCCAGCGGCTGCACCGCCGCCAAGACGGCGAGCTCCGAGACGGCGAGCCGATCAAAAATCGCCGGAATGAACGGCGCGCAGTGCGGTCTGTTCTGCACGATCTCTGAATCTGAACCCAGGATGAATGCTGCTTCGAAGGTTGTTTGGAGCAGCATTTTCGTTCGTGCCGGAATCAAGCGAATTGCGCGCGGAACTGGCGTTGCGCGGGTTGCAGCGTTGGAACTGGAACGTTCTCGTTGCTTGCGATGTTGAGGGGGCATCGATCAATTCGGAGGAGGAGAATCATGAACAAGCGTTTTGCTGTGTCCCTTGTCGCTGCTGCGTCGCTGCTCGCGTCCGGCTCGGCCTTCGCGCAGTCCACGACTGCGGCGGGTGCCGCGAACGGCGCGCGGGCTGGCGGCGAAATCGCGGGGCCTGTCGGCGAGATCGTCGGCGGCACGGTGGGTGCCGCGGTCGGCGCCGGCCTCGAGATTCCGAATGCGGTGATCACGTCGATCCCGCGCAACGAGCCGTCGGTGGTGGTGCGTGAACGCGTCGTCGTCGGCGAGCCGCTACCCGACACCGTCGTGCTGCGCCCGGTGCCGCGCTACACCGAGTATCGCTATGCGGTCGTCAATGATCGCCGCGTGATCGTGGAGCCGCGCACCCGCCGGATCGTCAAGATCATCGACTGATCGCGTCGAGACGTCTGACTACGAAAATCCTCGCGGGCCCATCGCCCGCGGGGATTTTCCTGAGTCCCATGAATACTGGTATGGCACAGGCCCGCTTTTTTCATGAAGCGACCGGTTGGCCTGACGCCGCGATCCCCTAGACTGATCCGCAACGGATGGACGCAGCCAGCGTTCGTCTCAATCAAGAACAGGGGATGGAAGCATGGCTCGGAAGATCGCGATCGTCGGCGCGGGCGCTGTCGGCGGCTACGCCGGTGCGCATATGGTGCAGGCGGGGGAGGACGTCACCTTCATCGATCCCTGGCCCGCGCATGTCGAGCACATGCGCAAGCACGGCCTGCGCGTCACGCACGCGATGGACGTCGCGGAATTCTCGGTGCCGGTGCGCGCGCTTGATGTCACCGACGCGCAGCAGCTGGTGAAAGAGAAACCGGTCGACATCGCCTTCGTCTGCATGAAGTCCTACGACACCGCCTGGGCCACCATGCTGATCCGGCAATATCTGGCGGCGGACGGTTACGTCGTCTCGCTGCAGAACTGTATGAACGAGGAGACCATCGCCGGCATCGTCGGCTGGGGCAAGACGCTCGGCTGCATCGCGAGCAGCATCACCGTCAATTTGCCGGAGCCGGGCCATATCCACCGCGGCGCCGGCAAGGGCGGGGCCGCCCACACCGTGTTTCGCACCGGCGAGGTGCATGGCCGGATCACCGCGCGGGCGGAGGAAGTCTGCCGCCTGGTCGGTTATTCCGACAGCGCCAAGGTCACCTCCAATCTCTGGGGCGAGCGCTGGTCCAAGCTCGTCGCCAACGTGATGGGCAACGGGCTCTCGGCCTGCACGGGTCTGGCGGGCGGCGAGGTGCTGCAAAGCGAACCGCTGCGCCGCTTCTCGACCCGGCTCGGCAGCGAGGCGATCCGCGTCGGCCAGGCGCAGGGTTTTCAGCTGGAGGAGATCCTGCATCTGCCGCCCGAGACCATCGCCCGCGCCGGCGAGGGCGACGAGGCCGCAACGCGCGCCTGCGACGAGCAGCGCTTCAAGGATGCCAAGCGCACCTCATCGGCGCAGCGTCCCTCGATGGGCCAGGACATGCAGAAGGGCCGCCGCACCGAGATCGAATTCCTCAACGGGCTCGTGGTCAGCGAAGGCGAGAAGCTCGGCATCGCGTGCAACGCCAATGCCGCGCTGACCGACATCGTCAAGCGCGTCGAACGCGGCGAGCTCGCGCCGGATCCGCGGCACATCACGGAGCTGAGGTTGAATTGAGTGGCCACAGCCGTCATTGCGAGCGCAGCGAAGCAATCCATCCAGCCGCATGCGCGGATGCATGGATTGCTTCGTCGCTTCAGCGCAAGATTGCTCTGCAATTTTGTCGCGAGCTCCTCGCAATGACGGATGCGTCGGTCGCAGGCGCCTTCTTATCTAGAGCAGCTGCCTCACCCCCATCCCATGCATAAACCGCTCGCGGATCTGCACGGGGTCGCGGCGGGTGGTGCCGGTGCCGGGCTTGTCGTCGATGCGGACGCCGATCAAGGTTGGGCCGGAGGCCTGTTTCGACTGCTCGATCAGTCGCTCGAAATCGTCCTCGTCGGCGGCCCATGAGCTGCTCGCGATGCCGCTGGCGATTGCGACCTGAACGATATCGGTATGGCCGGCGGCCGGCGTCGGCTGCGCGCCCGTGATCTGGTAGATACCGTTGTCCATCACCACCATGGTGAGATTCTTCGGCGCCAGTGTCGCGATGGTCGAGAGGCAGCCGAGCTGCATCAGCAGCGAGCCGTCGCCTTCGAGTGCGAATACGCGCCGCTTCGGCTGCGCCAGCGCGACGCCGAGCGCGATCGGGAAGGCGAGGCCCATGCTGCCCAGCATGTAGAAATTCTGCGGGCGGTGGCCGGCGGCCCAGAGGTCGAAATTGGTGTTGCCGATGCCGCCGATCACGGCCTCGTCCTTCAGCCCGGCGACGAGGCGCTGGGTGAGCTCGAAGCGGTTCATCACCTTGGTGTTGCGCGCGGGGGTGCTGGTCATGGCTGATCTCACTTGTCGAAGGTCTTGCCGCCGGTCAGCAACGGCGAGAGGATCAGTGCCACCGGCGCCTGGGTGGTGACGGCCTGCTTGATCGAGCGGTCGGCAATGAATTCGAGCTCGTCGAGCCGGGTGATGGTGTGATGCTCCATGGCGAGCGAATCCAGCACCGGGCGCATGGTGCGGCAGACCAGCGCCTGGCCGTAGTTGAACTCGCCGAGTGTGCCGCGCTCGGAGACGAACATGATCAACGGGATCTGGTAGGGCACCGCGAGCGAGGCCAGCACATTGGCCAGCGTGGCAAAGCCCGAGGTCTGCATCAGCACCGCGCCGCGCGTGCCCGCCATCCAGGCACCGGAAACGATGCCGACCGCTTCTTCCTCGCGCGCGGTCGGAAATGTCGTGAAGTAGGGATCGGCGTGCAGGTCCTTGATCAGCGTGGTCAGCACCCGGTCGGGCACGTAGGGCACGAGCTTGATCTCGTTCCGCTTCAGCGTCTGCAGCACGATGCCGTGCCAGGTGGTCGCCGTCTTCTGGGACGAGGCTTGTTCCGCGGCCGCCATCCTGTTCTCCCTGCTCGTGCGACGCTGGTGGCCGCTTGCCGCACGAAACTTGACGCGGTGCCTGCGATTGTCAACATGTCGCGGCCGCAACGCGATCTGCGGAATTCGGCCATCGCAGCGCCGGACCAACGTGCGATACAGGCGTAACGAAAAAGGGACGGGAGGCGTCGATGGCCGGATGGGTCTGGCGGACCGCCATTGCGGCAGCGGCCATTTTTGTGGCCGGGCTTGCGTCCGCGCAGCCGTTCCCGGCCAAGGCCGTTCATATTCTCGTTCCCTATCCGCCCGGCGGCGGCGTCGATGTGCTGACGCGGACGCTCGCCGAAGCGGTGTCGAAGAGCTGGACGCAGTCGATCGTGGTCGAGAACCGGCCCGGCGCCGGCGGGGTGATCGCCTCGCAGGCGATCGCGACCTCCGCGCCCGACGGTTACAATCTGATCATGGTGGCGAGCGGCCACGCCACCAATCCGTTCCTTTATCCAAAGCTGCCCTACGACACCTTCAAGGATTTCTCGCCGATCTCGTTCTTGGCGTCGTCGCCGAACGTGCTGCTGGTGCGCGCGGATTCGCCGTTCACGAGCGGCTCGGCAAGCTCGGTGCGATCCCGATCGGCTCCACGCCGGACAAGTTCGCCGCCAAGATCAAGGCCGACTACGACAAGTGGGGGCCGATCATCAAGGCCGCCGGCATGAAGGCGGAATAGAACATGGCTGCGTCGGAAATTCCCGCCTGCCTGCCGCCGCGTCCGGTGACGCCGCCAAGGGACAAGCTGCCGCCGAAGGCCTGCGATACGCATGCGCATGTGTTCGGCCCGGCTGACCGCTTCCCCTATGCCGGCGATCGCAGCTACACGCCGCCGGACGCGCCGCTCGCGACCTATCTCGGCATGCTCGATACACTCGGTTTCGCCCGCGGCGTGCTGGTGCAGGGCAGCGCGCACGGCCACGACAATTCGGCGATGCTGGATGCGTTGCAGCGTGAGCCCGCGCGGCTGCGCGGCGTCGCGGTGGCCGATGCCGATGTGGCGGCAGGCACGCTGCGGCAATGGCATGTGCTCGGCGTCCGCGGCCTGCGCTTCAACCATTTCTTCCGCGGCGGGCAGTTGCACTATCGCGGCGGCATTCCCTTGAACGTTGCCGAGACGCATGCGGGCGTGATGGCCGAACTCGGCTGGCATCTGCAGCTCTGGATCGACGTGAAGGATTTGCCTGACACGATCCCGACGCTGAAGACGCTCGGCTTGCCGGTCGTGGTCGATCACATGGGCCGCACCGATGCTGCCGCCGGCATCAACACCGCGGGCTTTCAGAGCCTGCTGCGTGCGGTGGACGAAGGCTGGTGCTGGGCCAAGCTCTCGGGCGCGCATCGCCTGAGCCGGCGGGCCCCTGATTATCCCGATGCGCGGCCGTTCCACGAGGCGCTGGTGTCGACCAATCCTGAAAGGCTGGTGTGGGGCGGCGACTGGCCGCATCCGCGGGTCGAAGGCGAAATGCCCGACGCTGGCCATCTGCTGACGCTGTTCCAGGACTGGACGCCGGACGCGGCGACCCGGCACCGTATCCTCGTCGACAATCCCGCACGACTCTATGGCTTCCCAAACTGAAAGCTGCTCGAAGACATGACCGTCAACAACAAGCGCGTGTTCTACGTCAAATACCTCGCCCACGAGATCTACGTCGATATCCTGAAGAAGCGGCCGGACGTCAGGCTTGATCGTCTCGAGAACGAGACGCCGGAGGCGACGTTCGCGCCTGTTCTCGCCGACGCGCACGCCTATCAGATCGGCGCGGCGCGCGATGAGCTGGCGCCGCATTTCCATGCCCATGCCGAGCTTTTGAAGCGTGCGCCGAATCTTCTGATCGTGTCGTCGAATGGTGCCGGCTTCGATCCCGTCGATGTCGATGCCTGCACCGCGGCGGGCGTGCTGGTCGTCAACCAGTCCGGCGGCAACGCCAATTCGGTCGCCGAACACGCGCTCGGCATGATGCTGACGCTGTCGAAGCGGATCATCCAGTCCGACCGCAGGCTGCGGCGCGAGGCCAATGTCAACCGCAACGACCTGATCGGCAACGAGCTGAAGGAGAAGACCGTCGGCATCGTCGGTCTCGGCAATGTCGGCCGCCGCATCGCCGAGCTGTGCAGGGGCCTCCTGCACATGAAGGTGATCGCCTACGATCCCTATCTCACGGCGGATGAGATGGCAAAGCGGGGCGGGGAGAAGGTCGAGCTCGACGATCTCCTGCGTCGCGCGGACTTTGTTTCGATCTCGTGTCCGCTGGACAAGAACAGCCGCGGCATGATCGGCGCGCGCCAGTTCGCGCTGATGCAGCCGCACGCCTATTTCGTCACCACCGCGCGCGGCTTCATCCACGACGAGAAGGCGCTGGAGGAAGCGCTGCGTGAAAAGCGAATCGCGGGTGCAGGCCTCGACGTCTGGGACAAGGAGCCGCCGCCGCCGGATCATCCGCTGCTGCAGTTCGACAATGTGCTGGCGAGCCCGCACACCGCCGGCGTCACCCGCGAGGCGCGCATCAACATGGGCCGGATCGCGGCCGAGCAGATCCTCGATGCCCTCGACGGCAAGCGCCCGCCGCGCATCATCAATCCCGAGGTGTGGTCGGTCTACGCAAGACGGTTCGAGAAGGCGTTCGGGTTCATGCCGGGATAGGGTCGGGCCTTCCCCAGCGGGGCCGCGGCTGCGCGCGGCCAAAATATCGAAAACAACCCCATGCAAAGGAGCCGGCGGCTGCCGGCGTTCGAGCAGGCAGCTTGACGCGTCGGGCAACTCAGGGGTACATTTCCAATATTCAGAAATCGTGCAGCGCCAGGCCTTGCGGGGGAGATCTACCGCAAGGGCAGAGGGGAACGGTTCCGCCGGTGTGTCCCTCACGCAAAACGGCCAGCCGTGCGAGTGCTGTTGCGCGCGCCAAAACACCGGAGAAAATCTCCTTCGTCGTAGTCTCGATCGGGGCAATAAATCCACTGCCGGACGACCGCCTCGCAACGCGTCCGTTGTTATTTTCCCTGAGATATCGACGACTTAGCCTGAAATCGCCATTTTCCGTCGGTGCCCGTCCATTCCGGGCACGGAAGGAAGAGGTTCATGCGACAGGTCCAGTCATTGCTCCGCAACGCGCCCGCCAGGATCGGCCGCCGTCTTGCGCAGATCGTCGCGATCGCTGCCGCCAGCCTGCCGCAGGCCGGCGCGTAGCTTTCCCCGCTGCGAACGGTCGCACGCGTATCAGCCGAATTAACTCACTACCCTTTCGTGTTAGTGCTAGCGTGGTACCCCCGGGCTCTGCCGGTGCAGCAGGGAGGGTTCCATGTCACGCTTCGTCGTTCATTTCATGAAGGACGTGCTCGGCGGCAATGGCCGCGAGCGCGAGGTTTGCCAGGGCGCGCTTGAGATCGACGCCTCGAGCGAGGGCCAGGCCACCGAGATGGCCAAGGTCAAGTTTTGCCAGGAACAATCGCTGTGCGACTGGTCACTGCATGCCGACCGCATCCGGATCGAGGCGGCCGACTTGCACGCCTGAACCAGATGGACCGCGTGTGGCGGCATCCGACCTCTCCCTGTGGGAGTTTGGGGCGCGATCCAATGGTGTCGTCATTGCGAGGAGCTCGCGACAAAATTGCAGAGCAATTTTGCGCTGAAGCGTGGAAGCAATCCATGGTTCCGCATGTGCGGACAGATGGATTGCTTCGCTGCGCTCGCAATGACACAGAAGAAGCCAACTCGCTCTTGCGAAGTGAACGGCCGAGTTCAGCTCGCCCCGATCACTCCGGCAGGATGCGAACCGCGCCCTTGGCCGCGCTGCTGGCGAACGCCGCATAGGCCTTCAGCGCGGTTGAGACGGCGCGCTTGCGTGGCGCTGCCGGCTTCCAGGCCGCGTTGCCCCTGGCTTCCATCGCTGCGCGACGGCGCTTCAGCTCGGCATCGTCGACCTTGAGGTTGACCTTGCGGTTCGGGATGTCGAACTCGATGATATCGCCTTCCTCGACGAGGCCGATCAGGCCGCCTTCGGCGGCTTCCGGCGAGACGTGGCCGATCGACAGGCCCGACGATCCGCCCGAGAAGCGGCCGTCGGTGATCAGCGCACAGGCCTTTCCGAGGCCTTTCGACTTCAGATAGCTGGTCGGGTACAGCATCTCCTGCATGCCCGGGCCGCCGCGCGGTCCCTCATAGCGGATCAGCACGACGTCGCCGGCCTTCACCTTGTTGCCAAGGATGGCTTCGACCGATGCGTCCTGGCTCTCGAAGATGCGGGCGGGACCTGAGAACTTCAGAATGCTCTCGTCGACGCCGGCGGTCTTCACGATGCAGCCGTCTTCCGCAAGATTGCCGAACAGCACGGCGAGGCCGCCGTCCTTGGAATAGGCGTGCGCGGCGTCGCGGATGCAGCCCTTGGCGCGGTCGAGATCGACCTCGTCGAAGCGGCGGTCCTGGCTGAACGCCTCCTGGGTCGGCACGCCGCCCGGCGCGGCGCAATAGAAGTTGCGTACCTTGTCGCTTGTGGTCCGCACGACGTCCCAGCGGTTCAGCGCATCGTCCAGCGTTGCTGCATGCACGGTCGGCCCGTCGGTCGTGAGCAGCTTGGCGCGGTCGAGCTCGCCCAGGATCGCCATGATGCCGCCGGCGTGATGCACGTCCTCCATGTGGACGTCCTGCACCGAGGGCGCGACCTTGCAGAGCACCGGCACCTTGCGTGACAGGCGGTCGATATCGGTCATCGTGAACGGCACTTCGCCCTCGCGCGCGGCGGCGAGCAGATGCAGCACGGTGTTGGTCGAGCCGCCCATCGCGATATCGAGCGTCATCGCGTTCTCGAACGACTTGAAGTTCGCGATGTTGCGCGGCAGCACCCTGGCGTCGTCCTGCTCGTAGTAGCGGCGGGCGAGGTCGACGATCAGATGGCCGGCCTCGACGAACAGGCTCTTGCGGTCGGCGTGGGTCGCCAGCACCGAGCCGTTGCCGGGCAGCGCGAGGCCGAGCGCCTCGGTCAGGCAGTTCATCGAGTTCGCGGTGAACATGCCGGAGCAGGAGCCGCAGGTCGGGCAGGCCGAGCGCTCGATCACCGCGACGTCCTCGTCCGACACGTTGGAGTCGGCGGCCGCGACCATCGCGTCGATCAGATCGACCGCGCGCTTCTTGCCCTTGAGCACGATCTTGCCCGACTCCATCGGTCCGCCCGAGACGAACACGGTCGGGATGTTGAGCCGCAGCGTCGCCATCAGCATGCCGGGCGTGATCTTGTCGCAGTTGGAGATGCAGACCATCGCGTCGGCGCAATGCGCGTTGACCATGTATTCGACGCTGTCGGCGATCAATTCGCGCGAGGGCAGGCTGTACAGCATGCCGTCATGCCCCATCGCGATGCCGTCATCGACCGCAATGGTGTTGAACTCTTTTGCCACCCCGCCGGCCTTCTCGATCTCGCGCGCGACCAGTTGGCCGAGATTCTGCAAATGGACGTGGCCGGGCACGAACTGGGTGAAGGAATTGACCACCGCGATGATCGGCTTGCCGAAGTCCTCGTTCTTCATGCCGGTGGCGCGCCAGAGGCCGCGTGCACCCGCCATGTTGCGGCCGTGGGTGGTGGTGCGGGAGCGATAGGCGGGCATCGTAAATCCTTCTCAAATCCTTGGGCTAAGGCGATTTTTTAGGGGAGTTGGCGCTCCTTATGCCTGCCCGTGGATGCGGATTCAAGCGCGGAACCGCATGGCAGAACCCCGCAATTCGGTCAATGTCGCGCGGGCGGCTTGATCTCGGTCGGCCCGGCGCATTAGCTGGGAGTACCGACAGCAAGAACAACGAACAAGCAAAAAGGGAGAGACACGCGTGGCAAGGCTGCCCCTGATTGATCCGGAGACGACGAGCGGAGAGATCCGCGCCTCATTCGACCGCATGCCGGTCAAGCTCAACATCTTCCGCATGATGGCCCATGCCGAGGCCAATATGATCCCGGCGATGCGGCTCGCCAATTCGATCCTGCACAAGCAGAAGCTGTCGGCGGTCAACCGCGAGCTCTTGATCCTGCAGGCCGCGCAGCTCGAGGGCGGCGCCTATGAATGGCGGCAACATGTGCCGATCGCGCTCGGTGTCGGCGTCACCCAGGCGCAGATCGATGCCGTCGAGCGTGGCGAATACGACGATGCTGCACTCAACGCAGCCGAGCGTGCGCTGCTTCGCTTCGGCCGCGAGGTGGTCGAGAAGGTCCGCGTCGGCGATGCGGCCTTTGCCACGGTGCGCGAGCATTTCAGCGATCAGGAGATCGTCGAGACGATCGTCGCGCTCGGCTTCTACATGATGATGGCGCGGCTGACCGAGGCGACCGAGACCGATCTCGATCCGGCCGCCGGCATGGCCGTGTTCGAAGGCGGCAAGAAGCGGGATTGACGAGATGTCGGAGATTTCGCAAGAGGCCAATAAAGACACGAAGCCGGAGCGCTATGTCAGTCCGCTCAGCGCGGAATCGGCCGGCACCGCGCCGGGCAGGGGGCGGCTCAACGGCCGCCGCATCCTCGTGGTCGGCGGCGGCCAGCGGGTGTTCGATGCCGCCACCGATCCGATCGGCAACGGCCGCGCCATGAGCCTGCTGTTCGCACGCGAGGGCGCGCATGTCGCGGTCGCCGACCTCAACCGCGCCTCGGCCGAGGACACGGTTGCGCGCATCGCTGCTGACGGCGGCCGCGCTTTCGCGATCGCCGCCGATGTCACCAAGGAAGCCGACGTCATCAGGATGATCGACGAGGCGCATCGCACGATGGGCGGGCTCGACGGCATGGTGCTGAACATCGGTACCTTCGGCAAGACCGGGCTCGACAATGTCAGCGCGGAGGAATGGAACAGGATCTACGACGTCAATGTCCGCGGCCCGATGCTGTGCTGCCGCGCGGCCTTGCCGAAATTCGAAGACGGCGGCTCGATCGTGTTCATTTCCTCGATCGCGGCGCTGAAGGCGGGATCGCAGATGGCGGTCTATGATTCCTCCAAGGCCGCGCTCGGCGGCCTGATGCGCAACATCGCACACACGGGCGCGCGGCGCGGCATCCGCGCCAATCTGGTCTATCCCGGGCTGGTCGACACCCCGAACGGCCGCGAGGCCGGCGCGGGCCGGCCGTCGCGCGGCAAGGGGCATATCCCGTTCGGCCGTCAGGCGACGGCGTGGGAGATCGCCTATGCCGTGCTGTTCTTCATGTCGGATGAAAGCGTCTATGTCACCGCGCAGACGCTCGCGGTCGACAGCGGGCTCAGCGGTTTGTGAGCGGCGGGGAGGGCGCATGAGCGCATTGTTCGGCAAGGTCTGTCAGAACGGCTACGTCGTTCGCGACATCGATGCGGCGCTGAAGTTCTGGACCGAGACACTGCGGGTCGGGCCATTCTTCCTGATCCCCTCGGTCAAGGTCGATTGGTTCCGCTACCGCGGCGTGGACTCCGCGGTCGAGATGTCGATCGCGCTGGCCAATTCCGGCGATCTGCAGATCGAGCTGATCCAACAGCGCAACGACGCGCCGTCGATGTATCTGGATTTTCTGGCGCGCCACGGCGAGGGCCTGCAGCACATGTCGTACTGGAGCACGGACTACCAGTTGCTCTATGACCGCGCCGTCGCGGCAGGCTTCACGGTCGGTCATGAAGGCCAGATCGGCGGCCCCAGGGGACGCTTCGCCTATTTCGACACCGCCGGCCATGCCGGCACCGTGATCGAGATCTCAGACATCTCGGGATCGAAGGGGCGGTTCTTCGAGACGATCAGGACCGTGGCCGCGACCTGGGACGGCTCGGACCCGATCCGCGTGGTGGGCCGACGCGGTATTATGGCGCAAACGCCACAAGGGTTATGAGGACGAGCACGGCAGTACTGAAAGCTGCAATGCCAAGGCAAATGCGTGCCGGGACAGAATGGGATTCGAAACGTGGCAGTTCAGGCATTGCGCGCTCCACTTGCGTTGCTTGGGGCGAGGCGGGAGCGCGGTGACTGACAGCGATCTCGTCACCGATAGATGCCGAAAGGCCGTGCGGTGATAGAGACAAAGCTGCGCTCTATTTCGTGCGAGCGCCAGCAATATGTTTCTCCCCGATCACGGAACGATCTGAAAACGCCTCAAGGCACTAAGTTGCCGGTTATTGCGGTCAAATCTCCTCCAGCACTACCTGCTCAAGCTCTAGTGCCGCGACGCATGCAAGGAAGAAGATCGCCGTAAACGATCCACGTTTCAGCTTCATGGTTCCACCCGGTATCTGAACAGCCTCGGCGGCCAAACGGAATGCAAGTTAACGAATTTGAATTCATCGCCAGCGGCGAGTTTTCGGATCCATTGCGCAAAGGCGGCAAAACCCTCTGGTTCTATTGCAATTTGGTCTATCTCGATTTCATACAGGTCTGCCGTGAAAGCGGCTTTTGCTGGCGGAGGGTCGATAATCCCAATACGCACGGCTACTTTGTCGCCGACGCCGCTCCGGCATACAATCAAAAGACTTAAGAGCGTTGCGGCCGAAGCCGCGCGCCGCCACACGGCGCTTCTCCTAGCTCACGGTACCCTCCCGGAATCTAGGAACCGGAGTTTCGGTAGGCTTGTGGCGTTTGCGCCATAATACCGGGCGGACGCGGCTATTCGGCGGCGAGGCTGGCCGGAAGCGGGATGCCGACCCTGGGGCGCGCTTTCACTGCGCGGCGATTCTTCTTGCTGAAGCGGCTGCCGGCCAGCAGCGCCGCGGCGGCGCGCAACTGCTCGCGCAGCCATTGATTGGTGGTGTCGTCCTCGGCGGTGGCGTGCCAGTAGAGATAATTGACGTGCGGACTGATCGGAAACGGGCAGGGGAAGCACTGCAGCAGCCCGGGATCTTCCAGCACGGAGGCGGCGCTCTCCGAGGCGGTCAGCAGCATGTTGCTGCGGCTCACGACGTGGCAGGCGGTTGCGAAATTCTGACAGGTCAGGCGAACAGTGCGGGTCAGGCCGAGGCGCTGGAGCTGAAAATCCTCGAATGACAGGCCGCTGCGCCGCGACGTCACGCAGACATGCTCCATGCGCAAATAAGCCTTCTTGTCGAGCCGGGTGCCGAGCTCGGGATGGCCGCGCCGCGCGAACACCGCGATATGCTCCGTCAGGATCTGCTCGCGCCGCACCTCCGCCGACAGAGGCAACAGCGTATCGATCGCGACGTCGAGGGTGCCGGCGGCAAGCTCGCGCTCGAGATTGTTGCGCTCGCTGCGCACGGTGGCGATCTCGACCAGCGGCGCCACCGTGCTGATGCGGTTGATCAGCGCGCTCAGCATCGGTGCCTCGAGATTGTTGCGCAGCCCGATCACGAACCGCTTCGGCGTCTGCGCCGGATCGAACCGGTGGGTGTGGGTCAGCGTCGTCTCGAGGCCGTTGAGCGCCTGGCGCACCGTGGTGATGATCTGCCGAGCCAGCGGGGTCGGCGTCATCACGTGGTTGCGGCGCACGAACAGCGGATCGTTGAACATCGCGCGCAGCCGGCTGAGCGCATGGCTTACCGCGGGCTGCGTCAGGTTGAGGCGGAAGCAGGCGCGGCTGACGCCGCCCTCGGAATAGATCGCGTCGAACACGACGAACAGGTTCAGATCGACGTCGCGTACATGCATGGAAATGATCAATCCGTATCCGCCGAATGCATTTGACGAATACTAATCGGCACTCTTAAAGTCTCAAGCAAAATAATACCTGGAGGAAACGATGAGCGTGCAATCGCCATCGCGCGGCGTTGCTGTCCCTGCGGCATCATCTCGCCTGGGCGCAATGTTTGCGAAACCGAGCCAGGAGCAGATCGTGCTCCTGATCACCATCGCGCTCCTGATCGTGTTCGGCCTGACGCTGAACGGCTTCGCCACCGTCTCCAATCTCCTGAATTTGTTGCGGAGTATTTCCATCCTCGGCGTGCTCGGCCTCGGCATGGGTCTGATCGTGATCAGCCGCGGCATCGACCTCTCCGAGGTCGCGATCATGGCGGGTTCCTGGGCGATCGCGCTGATCTACATGCAGAACGGCATGCCTGTTTTCACGGCAGTGCTGCTAGCGCTGGCGGTCGCGGTGCTGATCGGCGTCGTCAACGGCGTGATGGTCGCCTTCGTCGAGGCGCCGGCGCTGTTCGTGACGCTGGCTGCCGGTTTCGTGATCTATGGCCTCGCCTTCTGGATCGCGCCGGCCTGGGTGGTCTATGCGCCGAAGGATGCGCCGGGCCTGATGTATCTCGGCGCCGGACGGCTGTTCGGCATCCCGGTTCCGATCCTGGTGTTCGCGGCCTGTGCAATCGCAATGCATTTGTTCCTGTCGCGCACCTCGATCGGCCGCTTCATCTATTCGCAGGGCGACAATCCGGAGGCCGCGCGGCTGACCGGCGTCGCGCTGCGGCCGCTGATCGTGCTCGAGCACGTGCTGGTTGCGCTGCTCGCCTGGATTGCGGGCCTGGTCTGGGTCGGCACCACGGGCAGCATGCAGATGGCGATCACCCAGGGCACCATGATCTTCGACGTCGTGCTCGTCGTCGTGATCGGCGGCATCAGCCTGATCGGCGGCCGCGGCAGCGTGTTCAGCGTCGTGGTCGGCTGCATCCTGATCGGCACGCTGCTCAACGCCTTCACCATCATGGACGTCAACAGCGAGGTGCAGAACATCATCAAGGGCGTGGTGCTGCTGGCCGCCATCGTGCTCGACAACTGGCTGCACCCCCGCGACGAGGAGACCGCGCGGCAAGGGGACTAGGACATGAAGACTGGGCGCGTCCCTCGCGCCAATCAAAGCGATTCCAAATCAATCAAAAGAATTTTGTGTGGAGGAGACGATGAAGACGACCAAGTTCTGGACGATCCTGCTCGCCGGGGTGGCGCTTGCCGCGATGCCGTTCGCGGCGTCGGCGCAGGATGAAGGTACCAAGGCCGGGCGCGAGCTGCGCGCAGCGTACGACAAGTCGCTGCAGGGCAAGACCGTCGCCTATCTGCCGATCGCACTCGGCGTGCCGCTGTCCGACGAATGGGGCCGCGTCGTGCAGGAAGAGGCGGAGTGGCGCGGCATGAAATACATCGTGCGCGACCCCAACAACAACCCGTCGGCCATGCAGCAGGCGCTGACCGCGCTGGTCGACCAGAAGCCCGACGTCCTGATCGTGCAGAATCCGAGCGTGACGCTGTTGATGAAGGACCTGAAGCGCGCCGAAAGCCAGGGTACGCATGTGATCCAGGTCAACATGGCCTCGAACTACAAGTCCGGCGCCTTTGTCGGCGTCGACTGGCGCGAGATCGGCAGGATGCTCGCCAACGAGGCGGTCAAGGCCTGCGGCACCGGCTCCGGCAAGTCGGGCAAGGTGCAGATCGTGCAGGGCGAACTGACCGCGGCGGCCAGCGTCGACCAGGTCGGCGCCATCATGGAGGTCCTGAACAAGGATCCCAACATCAAGGTGGTGTCGAACCAGGCCGCGAACTGGGACGCCAACACCGCGCTCAACATCACCGCCACCGTGATCCAGCAGCACCCCGATCTCTGCGCCTCGATCGGCTTCTGGGGCATCATGGAGTCGGGCGCCGCGCAGGCGATCCGCAATGCCGGCAAGATCGACGATGTAAAGGTGTTCGCCTCGGGCGAGGGCTCGCAGCTCGATTGCGACCAGGTCAACTCCGGGAATTTCAGCAAATTCCTCAGCTACAAGGCGACCGAGCAGGGTCACGATCTGATGTTCGCAGCCGAGACGCTGCTGATGTCCGGCGACAAGCCCGGCACCAAAAACCTGTCCTATTACACGCGGCCGATCTGGATCGATAAGACCAACGCCTCGCTCGGCGGCACCTGCTTCGCGCTACCCAAGAAAAACTAACAAGGCGCGAGACAGCCGGCGCGGGGGGCATTCCCGCGCCGGCTGTATCACAGGTCAGAATCCGGAAACGTTGAAACCGGATCAGGGAGTGCTTTGGCGATGTCGATGGCAGTTGATTCCTTTTCCGCATCGGTGCGGCGGTTCTCACCCCGGCTCCTGCTGTCGGAGCTGTTGCTGAAACAGTGGTTCGAGCCGGTCGTTCCGTTCACCGTGATGATCGGGCTGTGGGCCTATTTCGCGCTCACCATTCCCGACTACGCCTCGGTGCAGAACTCGGTGTCGCTGCTGCGGTTGTTTGCCGAATTCGGTTTCGTCGCGCTCGCGATGGGTTTTCTGCCTCGTCACCGGCGGCATCGACCTGTCGGTCGGCGCGATCTTCGCGCTGTGCAATTTCGCGGCGCTGTATTTCCTGCTGGTGCGCGAATGGCCGGTCGGCCTCGCGGTGCCGGCGACGCTGCTGGTCGGTGCGCTGCTCGGCAGCATCAACGGCTTTCTGATCGGCTTCCTGAAGACGCGGCCGTTCCTGACCACGCTGGTGACGCTGATCATCCTGCGCGCTTCGGTCAATCTGCTTAACACCAGCTACGCCCAGGTGTTCGCGACCAATTCGGTCGAGAGCGATGCCTGGGATTTCATCGGCGGCGGCAGCGTGCTCGGCATTCCCGTCAATGCGGCGACGCTGTTCGTGGTGCTGCTGATCTGCCACATCTTCCTGTCGCGCTCGCGCTATGGCTGGCATCTCACCGCGATCGGCGCCAGCCGCAAGGCGGCGCGTCATGCCGGCATCCGCGTCCGCCTGATGCTGTTCATGACCTATGTGCTGTCGGGCACGCTGTGTGCGGCGAGCGGCATCTTCTACGCCGCGCGCCAGGCCTCGACGGATTCCACCACGGGCGTGGGATGGGAATTCCAGGCGCTCACCGCCGTGGTGCTCGGCGGCGTGTCGCTGGCCGGCGGCAAGGGCACGGTGTGGCGGGCGATGATCGGCGCGCTGATCATCTTTCTTTTGATCAACGGCCTCGTGCGAATGGGCATCCCGGGCTATGTCACTTCGGCGGTGACCGGCATGATCCTGCTCGCGGCCGTCGGCATCGACGTCAAATGGTCGAAGAACCGCGGCAAGGCGATCCAGAAGATCTATGTCAATCCGGCCTTCGTGCCGCTCGCCTCGGCGCCTGCGGTGCAGCCCGGCGCGGCCTCGCCCTACGCGCAGAACGACCGGCTGATCAACGCGCAGGCGATCGGCGTCGACCAGGTCGAGGGGCCCGAGGACGTCATCCTCGACCGCCAGGGCCGGCTCTACGGCTCGACCCGCGACGGCAATGTAATCCGTTTCTCCGGGCCGAATTTCGAGACCCGCGAGGTGTTCGCCCATATCGGCGGCCGGCCGCTCGGCATGCAGTTCGATCGCGATGAGAATTTGATCGTCGCCGTCGCCGGCATGGGCGTCTACGGCGTCGCCCCCGACGGCCGCATCTTCAAGGTCACCGACGAGACCAATCGCACCTGGTACAAGCTGAATGACGATTCCCGCCTGCGCATGGCCGACGACCTCGACATCGCGCCCGACGGCAAGATCTATTTCAGCGATTGCACCACGCGCTACGAGATGACCACCAACACCCTCGACATCCTCGAGGGCCGGCCGAACGGCCGCGTGGTCTGCTACGACCCGGCGACCAGGACCACGCGCACGGTGATCAACCACTTCTATTTCCCGAACGGGATCTGCGTCTCGCATGACGGCAAGTCGATCCTGATCGCGTCGACCTCGCTGTGCAAGGTGTTCCGGCACTGGATCGACGGGCCGAACAAGGGCAAGACCGAGGTGCTGATGGACGAGCTGCCGGGCAACCCGGACAACATCAACCGCGCTTCCGACGGCACCTACTGGCTGGCGCTGGTCGGCATCCGCACGCCGACATTCGACCTTGCGGCGCGAAAGCCCGGCTTCCGCCTGCGCATGGTCAAGCAGGTGCCAACCGACGAGTGGCTGGCGCCGGCGCTCAACCATGGCTGCGTGCTGAAATTCAACGAGCAGGGCGAGGCGCTGGAATCCTGGTGGGACCCGACCGGCATCTCGCATTCGACGTTGACGTCGATGCGCGAGCACCAGGGCTATCTCTATCTCGGCGGGCTCGAGAACAACCGGATTGGCCGCATCAAGCTCGAGGGCGTCGACGACAGCTGGACCGGCTACGATGCCTATTGGGGCGCGAAAAGCAGGGTGACGACGTAATGGGATTTTTCGATCATCTGCTGCGCGACATCCGCAGCGTCATCGACCGCGACGGCGGCCAGAACGCGATCCCGCCGCTCGACGGTGCGCTGAGCCCGAACGACCGGCTCGACAGCGCCACCCCGATCGGCGAGCCGTTGCCCGGCGTCGACGACGTGATCGCCGCCGGCGACGGCGCGGTCTATGTCTCGGCCGGACGCCGGGTGCTGAAGCTCGGCGGCAATGACTTGTCGACACGTACGGTCGTCGCCGAGTTCGAGGATGATGCCGGCGGGCTCGCGTTGCATCCGGACGGCCGCCTGCTGGTCTGCGTCGCGGGCAGGGGCCTTGCCGCGATCGATCCGGCAAAGCCCGATCCGCGCTGGCTGGAGGCTGCCGGCGGCAGCGCGCTCACAGGGCTGCTGTCGGTGACGGCGGCGCCCGATGGCCGCATCTATGCCGTCGAAGGCAGTAGCGGTCGCCGTCCAGGCGAATGGCGGCACGATTTGATGGAGAAGCGCGCCAATGGCCGGCTCGTCAGCTGCGGCGCCGGGCTCGACAATCCGCAGGTGCTGCTGCGCGATCTGCCCTATCCCTATGGCGTGAGTGTTTCGGCCGACGGCAGCAGCCTGTGGCTCACCGAAAGCTGGGCGCATCGCCTCAGCCGGTTCGCGCTCGGCGGCAACGGGCTTGGTCCGCGCGAGACCGTCGCCGGCAACATGCCGGGCTATCCGGCGCGGCTGCATCCGGACGGCCACGGCGGCATGCTGCTCGGCATCTTCGCCCGCCGCACCCATCTGATCGAGTTCGTGCTCAAGGAAGACGATTTCCGCGAGGAGATGATGGCGACGATGCCGCCGGATTACTGGGTCGCGCCGGCGCTCGCCGGCGGCAGCGATTGCCTCGAGCCGATGCAGATCGGCAGCGTCAAGGCGCTCGGCATCCAGAAGCCGTGGGCGCCGCCGCGCTCCTATGGTCTGCTGGTGCATCTCGATGCCGAGGGCGATGCGACCGACGGCCTGCACAGCCGCGCCGGCGGCCGCTTCCACGGCGTCACCGCCGCCTGCGCCACGCCATCGGGCGTCGTGATCGCGGCGCGCGGCGCCGGACGCCTGCTGCGCCATACGGGAGAGCTGCGATGAATGACGGTGTGATGCAGGCGACCCCCGGCGCCAAGACGGCAGAGACCTCCGCAGTCCGCGAGCCGGTGCTGCGGATCACCAACGGCTCGAAGATCTATGGCGGCGTCCACGCCATCGAGGGCGTCAATTTCGACCTCTATCCCGGTGAGGTGCATGCGCTGGTCGGCGAGAACGGCGCCGGCAAATCGACGCTGTGCAAGGCGATCGCGGGCGCGATCCAGCTCACCTCCGGCGACTATCTGCTCGACGGCAAGCCGACCGGTTTCGAGCAGCCGCGCGACGCGCTCAATGCCGGCATCTGCATGGTCTATCAGGAGACCAGCCTGGTGCCGACCATGACCGCCGCGCAGAACATCGAGCTCGGCAACGAAAAGCTGCTGACCCGGTTCCGCACCCTGAACATCCAGGCCCAGCAGCTGTTGCAGTCGCTCAACTTCCACGTCGATCCGGCGACGCCGGTGGCGCTGCTCGGCACCGCCAAGAAGCAGATGGTGGAGATCGCGCGCGCGATCTACAACAAGGCGCGCATCATCATCTTCGACGAACCGACCGCATCGCTGACGCCGGAGGAGATCGTCCACTTCTTCCATCTGGTGCGCGACCTGCGCGCCCGCGGCGTCTCGATCATCTACATCTCGCATGCGCTGGAGGAGTCGCTGCAGATCGCCGACCGCATCACCGTGCTGCGCGACGGCAAGCTGGTGATCACGGCGCCGGCCAGGCAGCTGACGCGCGATGCGCTGGTGCAGCACATGGTCGGCCGCGAGGTGGCGCAGGCGGTCTATGGCGGCAAGGCGAAAACCCATCAACGCCGCGAGAAGGTGCTGACGGTCGAGAACGTCACCATGGGCATGGCGGTCAAGAACATGTCGTTCTCGGTCTATGCCGGCGAGGTGGTCGGCATCGCCGGCCTGATCGGCTCCGGCCGCACCGAGATCGCCAAGATCATCTACGGCGCACTGAAGCGCAATCTGGTCAATGGCGGCACCATCCGGCTGCGCGGCAAGCCGATCCGCTACCGCGTGCCGCGGCAGGCGATCAATGACGGCATCGCCTACATCACCGAGGACCGCAAGGCCAACGGCTTCTTCGAGACCATGGTGGTCGACGACAACGTCTATATCGGCAGCCTCGCCACCGGAAAGGGCTGGAGCTTCCTGCTGTCGCGCGCCCGGCGCAGCAAGCTCGCCAGCTACTGGGTCGATCGGCTGAAGATCAGCGCATTGCAGCGCAAGGCCAGGATCATCGAGCTGTCCGGCGGCAACCAGCAGAAGGTGGTGCTGGCCAAGACGCTGGTGCAGGACCCCTCGATCATCATCTTCGACGAGCCGACGCGCGGCGTCGACGTCGGCACCATCCCGCACATCCACGGCGAAATCCGCCGCCTCGCCGACGAGGGCAAGGCGGTGGTGGTGATCTCGTCCTACCTGCCGGAGATCCTCGCGGTGTCCGACCGCATCCTGGTCGCGCGCACCGGCCGCATCGTCGCCGAGTTCGACGCGGCGGACGCGACGCAGGACAAGATCCTGTACGCCGCGGTGCATTGACGGCGCGCGGCGCGGCCTGTCGTCGGCGTAGGGCGGATTAGCGCAGCGCAATCCGCCGTCTTGCCACGCCTTCGACGGGCAAATCAGCGGCAACAAGTTCAGTCTCGTCCCGGCGCAGGCCGGGACCCATAACCACAGATCGTCATTGTTGTACGTCGCTGGAACGACGAGTCCCGCCGACAATATCTGCTGCGGCGTATGGGTCCCGGCCTGCGCCGGGACGACAGCGTTGGGTGGGGCGCCAACTCCCTTGACAATTATTTTAAGTATAAAATAATATCCCGTATCGGCTCCAGGGGAACGCGCCTCGTCCGTGCCCGCGCCGCCGAAGCCAACGGGAGAACGCCATGCGGATCGTTTGCATTGGGGGCGGGCCGGCCGGGCTTTACTTCGGCATCCTGATGAAGATGCTGGACCCCGCGCATCGGATCTCCGTGGTCGAGCGCAACCGGCCCTACGACACCTTCGGCTTCGGCGTGGTGTTTTCCGATGCGACCATGGACAACATGCGCAAATGGGATCCGGTCACCGCTGACACGATCGAGCAGGCCTTCAACCACTGGGACGACATCGAGGTCCTGATCAAGGGCCGCCGCATGCGCACCACCGGCCACGGCTTCGTCGGCATCGGCCGCAAGCGGCTGCTCAACATCCTGCAAGCGCGCGCCGAGGAGCTCGGCGTCGAGCTGATCTTCGAGCGCGAGGTGAATTCCGATCTCGAATTCCCCGACGCCGATCTCATCGTGGCATGCGACGGCGTCAACTCGAAGATCCGCACCAAATACGTCGAGGCGTTCCAACCCGACATGCTGATGCGGCCGAACCGCTACATCTGGCTCGGCACCAACCGTCCGTTCGACGCCTTCACCTTCGACTTCCGCAAGACCGAGCATGGCTGGTTCCAGGCGCACATCTACAAGTTCGAGGAGGGCGCGGCGACCTTCATCGTTGAGACCACCGAGGAGGCTTATCTCGCCCACGGTCTCGACAAGATGGAGCAGGACGACTCCATCGCGTTCTGCGAGAACGTGTTCGCGGAAATCCTCGAGGGGCATCATCTGGTCTCGAATGCGCGGCACCTGCGCGGCTCGGCCTGGCTGTCGTTTCCCAGGCTGATCTGCGGCAAATGGACCGCGTTCAACGGCAACAGCCATGTCGTGCTGATGGGCGATGCCGCCCACACCGCGCATTTCGCGATCGGTTCGGGAACCAAGCTCGCGCTGGAGGATGCGATCGAGCTGACCAACCAGTTCAAGATCCACGGCGCGACGCGCGACAGCATTCCCGCGGTGCTCAAGGCTTACGAGGAGCTGCGCCGGGTCGACGTGGCACGGATCCAGAACGCCGCGCGCAACGCGATGGAATGGTTCGAAGTGGTCGGCTCGCGCTATGCCGACACGCTGGAGCCGGAGCAGTTCATGTATTCGCTGCTGACCCGCTCGCAGCGCATCAGCCACGAGAACCTGCGGCTGCGCGACAAGACCTGGCTCGAGGGCTATGAGCGCTGGTTCGCGGAGCGCAGCGGCGTGGCCGCGACCAACGACCGCGTCACGCCGCCGATGCTGACGCCATTCCAGATCCGCGGCCTGTCGCTTCATAACCGCATCATCGTCTCGCCGATGGCGATGTATTCGGCGGAGGAGGGCGTGCCGACCGACTTCCATCTGGTGCATTTCGGCTCCCGCGCGCTCGGCGGTGCCGGCCTTCTGTTTACGGAGATGACCTGCGTGTCGCCGGAAGCGCGGATCACGCCCGGCTGCTGCGGCCTCTGGAACGACGCGCAGGCGGCGGCCTACAAGCGCATCGTCGACTTCGTGCATCACAATTCGCAAGCCAGGATCGGCATCCAGCTCGGCCATGCCGGCCGCAAGGGCTCGACGCGCGTCGCCTGGGAAGGCATGGACGAAGCGCTGCCGGACCACAACTGGCCGCTGGTGTCGGCTTCGTCAGTGCCTTATCTGCCCGACGGCCAGATTCCGGAGCCGATGAGCCGCGCCGAGATGGACGAGGTGCGCGAGCAGTTCGTCGCCGCAGCCAGGCGCGCTGCGGCCGCCGGCTTCGATATCCTGGAGCTGCACTGCGCGCACGGCTATCTGCTGTCGAGCTTCCTCTCTCCGCTGACCAACCGCCGCACCGACGACTACGGCGGATCGATCGAGAACCGCGCGCGTTATCCGCTGGAGGTGTTCCGCGCCGTCCGCGCGGTGTGGCCGGAGGACAAGCCGATGTCGGTCCGCCTGTCGTGTCACGACTGGGCCGAGGGCGGCAACACGCCCGAGGATGCGCTGGTCTTCGCAAAGCTGTTCAAGGAGGCGGGAGCCGACCTGATCGACTGCTCCTCGGGGCAGGTCTGGGCCGACGACCATCCGATCTATGGCCGGCTCTACCAGACGCCGTTCGCCGACAAGATCCGCAACGAGGTCGGCATCGCGACCATCGCGGTCGGCGCGATCTCGGAGGCGGATCACGCCAACTCGATCATCGCCGCCGGCCGCGCCGATCTCTGTGCCATCGCGCGGCCGCATCTCGCCGATCCGGCCTGGACGCTGCATGAGGCTGCGAAGATCGGCGTCAAGCAGATCGCGTGGCCGAAGCAGTATCTGTCGGGCAAGTCGCAATACGAGGCCAATCTCGAACGCGCCGCCACGGGAGTGAAGGCATGACACGCTTCTGGCCCAACGCACATGCGCTGGTGACCGGTGCCGGGTCCGGCATCGGCGCCGCGACGGCGTTCGCGCTGGCAAAAGCCGGCGTGCGCGTCAGCATCGCCGGACGGCGGATCGACGCGCTGAAGGCGACGGCGGCATCGCTCGACAAGCACGCCGGCGTCGCCGTTTCGATCGACGTGACCGATCAAGCCGCGGTGACCAAGGGTGTCGCGCAGATCGAGGCTGAGGCAGGGCCGATCGATATTCTCGTCAACAATGCCGGCAAGGCCGCGAGCGCGCCGTTCGACAAGACCGGCGCGGCGTTGTGGGCCGACATGCTGGCGAGCAACCTCTCCAGCGTGTTCCTGGTGACGCATGCCGTGTTGCCCGGCATGGCGCAACGCGGCCGCGGGCGCGTGATCAACGTCGCCTCGACCGCGGGTCTCACCGGCTACGCCTACGTCTCCGCCTATGTCGCGGCCAAGCACGGCGTCATCGGCCTGACGCGCTCGCTGGCGCTGGAATATGCACGGCGCGGCGTCACCGTGAATGCGGTCTGTCCCGGCTACACCGATACACCGCTGGTGGCGGATGCCGCCGCGAACATCGTCGCCAAGACCGGCCGCAGCGAACAGGAAGCGCGCGCAGCGTTGGCAAAAGTCAATCCGATGCAGCGGCTGGTGACGCCGGAGGAGGTCGCCGACGCCATCCTCTGGCTTGCCTCCGAGGGCGCATCGTCAATCAACGGACAAGCCGTCGCGGTCGCCGGCGGCGAAGTCTTTACCGGGTGAAGGAACACGTCATGTCCGAGATGAAAGCAAAGCTACGGCCGTTCAAGGATTATCCCGCCAAGCACTTCCGCTGGCAGGTCGATGCGAGCGGCCGTGTCGCGACCATCACGCTGAACCGGCCGGACAAGAAGAACCCGCTGACTTTCGAGTCCTATGAGGAGCTGCGCGATCTCTTCACCAATCTCAAATACGCCGCCGATGTCCGCGCCATCGTGCTGACCGGCGCCGAGGGTAATTTCTGCTCCGGCGGCGATGTGTTCGAGATCATCGAGCCGTTGACGCGGATGGCGATGCCGGACCTGCTGGCCTTCACGCGGATGACCGGCGAGGTCGTGCGGGCGATGCGCAAATGCCCGCAGATCATCGTCGCAGCGATCGACGGCATTTGCGCCGGGGCCGGGGCGATGCTGGCGCTGGCGTCCGATTTGCGGCTGGCGACGCCGCAAGCCAAGACCGCGTTCCTGTTCACCCGCGTCGGCCTTGCCGGCGCCGATATGGGCGCATGCGGGTTGCTGCCCCGCGTGATCGGGCAGGGCCATGCGGCCGACCTGCTCTACACCGGGCGTGCGATGAGCGCCGAGGAAGGGTTTGCGTGGGGCTTCCACAACCGTCTGGTGCCGCCGGCGGAACTCGCCGGTGCTGCGCATGAATTGGCGCGCTCGCTCGCGGATGGGCCGTGGTTCGCGCATGGCGTGACGAAAACGATGTTCAACCAGGAATGGGCGATGGGCGTCGACGAGATGATCGAGTCGGAAGCGCAGGCGCAGGCGATCTGCATGGTCACCGGCGATTTCCGCCGCGCCTTCGAGGCGTTCGCCGCCAAGCAGAAACCGGCCTTCGAGGGCAATTGAGATGATCGAGATCCTGCAACCCCAAGGATGGGCCAAGCCGATCGGCTACGCCAACGGCATGGCCGCGCGCGGCAAACAGCTCTTCATCGCGGGCCAGATCGGCTGGAACGGACAATGCGTGTTCGAGACCGACGATCTCGTGGCGCAGATCGGCCAAACCCTGCGCAACATCGTCGCAGTCGCCGCCGCCGGCGGCGCCGGCCCCGAGCACATCGTGTCGATGACCTGGTACTTGCTCGACCGCAAGGAATATTCCGCGCGGCTGAAGGAGATCGGCACGGTCTATCGCGACATCATCGGCCGGCGCTTTCCGGCGATGACCGCGATCCAGGTTGCCGGCCTGATCGAGGACCGCGCCAAGGTGGAAATCCAGGCAATTGCGGTGGTGCCGGATTGAGGGTGACGCAGTTCCGCCAATCCCGTCATCCTGAGGTGCGAGCGGAGCGAGCTTCGAAGGATGCACGTCCCGGCTGGTGGCCGTCGACCCTTCGAGACGGCCGCGTTGCGGCCTCCTCAGGGTGACGGGGATAGATCGGGGTACGCTGAAGCAATGTTAAGGCTAAGCCCAATCGTCGTGGGCCAGTCCTCGTCCCGGGCCGCAAACCCGCTTGCGGCCGGACAACGGGGCATGCGACCTTAGCCCAAAGCGTAAAAGCGTCCTGTTGTGAGTGGAGGTGAGGACGATGAAGGCGATTATCGTCGGAGGCGGAATCGGAGGCCTCACCACTGCGCTGATGCTGCGCTCGCGCGGCATCGCTTGCGAGCTGTACGAGCAGTCCGAGACGATCCGCGAACTCGGCGTCGGTATCAACACGCTGCCGCATGCGATCCGCGAGCTGGCGGGACTTGGTTTGCTCGACAAGCTCGACGAGGTGGCGATCCGCACCTATGAGCTGTTCTATCTGACGCGACATGGCCAGCAGGTCTGGCACGAGAAGCGCGGGCTCGATGCCGGCCACGACGTGCCGCAATTCTCGATCCATCGCGGCCGTCTGCAAAGCGTGATCCATCAGGCCGTGATCGACCGGCTCGGCGCGGATGCGATCCACACCGGCTGCCGGCTCGGCTCCTTCACCCAGGACGAGGGCGGCGTCTCGGCCTATTTCTTCGACCGCAGCGGCGCCCATGTGCGCACCGCGCGCGGCGACATTCTGATCGGCGCCGACGGCATCCACTCGAAGGTGCGGCAGACGCTGTTTCCGGACGAGGGCGGGCCGTGCTGGAACGGCCTGATGCTGTGGCGCGGCGCGACCGACTGGCCGGCGTTCCTGACCGGGCGCTCGATGATCATCGCCGGCGGCCTGAACGCCAAGGCCGTGATCTATCCGATCGCGCCGGGCTCGAGCCCGGCAAGCCGCCTCACCAACTGGGCGGTGCTGGTGCGGATCGGCGACGGCACCTCACCGCCGCCGCGCCGCGAGGGCTGGTCCAATCTCGGCCGGCGCGACGAGATGATGCCCTATGTCACTGGTTTCACGATCCCGCAGGTCGACTTCGCCGGTCTGATCAACGCGACGCCTGAGTTCTGGGAGTATCCGTGCTGCGACCGCGATCCCTTGCCGTATTGGTCGAGCGGCCGGGTCACGCTGCTCGGCGACGCCGCGCATCCGATGTATCCGGTCGGCTCGAACGGCGCATCGCAGGCGATCCTCGATGCGCGCTGCCTGGCCGACCTGCTGGCGCGGGCGGAGCATCCGCGCCAGGCGCTGGCGGCCTATGAGCGGCAGCGGCTGCCGATGACCGCCGACATCGTCGCCTCCAACCGCCGCGGCGGGCCGGAGGGCGTGATCGACGCCGTCGAGCAGCTCGCGCCGCAGGGCTTTACCGACGTCGACACCATCCTCAATTACGAGGCGCGCGAGGCGATCGTACGCGGCTATGCGGCCAAGGCCGGCTTTGCCGCGCGCGTGGTGGCGCGGCAGTAGGTCCTTTGCAGGAGGAGACGTCCGGCAGGCCATCTCCACACCGTCATTGCGAGGAGCAAAGCGACGAAGCAATCCATCGTTCCGCGATCGCGGAAATATGGATTGCTTCGCTTCGCTCGCAATGACGGAATAAGCTACGCCGGCGGCGGCGGCAGGAAGTGGATGTTGTGCTCGGCGGCGAGCCGCACCACGTCGTCCGGGTTCTGTTCCTTCATGTTGTGGATCGCCCAGAACAGGTCGTAGAGCCTCCGCGTCGGCGACACCCAGAACAGCGTCTTGGCGGGCTGCTGCGACTTGTTGAAGATGCCGTGCGGCTTGCCCATCGGCAGCCGAACCAGATCGCCAGGAGTTGCGGATTCGTCGGCACCGTCGAGCATGAAGTCGAGCTTGCCCTCGAGGATATAGAGGTACTCGTCCTGGTCGGGGTGGATATGCGGAGGAACGAAGGTGCCCGGCGGGAAGGTGGCGTGCCAGGAGAATGAATGCTCGGTGCGGCTCTTCGGCACGTAGGTCTGGCCAAGGATGCTCCAGGAAATGCCCTGCATGCCTTCATTGGCGCGGGTGATGCCCGCAATCTCGTCTTTCATGCTCATGCTTGCTCCTATGATCTACTTTGCCGCGCAGTCCTTGGCGTAGCGATCGCCATAATTCGAAAACACCTTCTCGACGATCTCGGTCTGGAATTTGCCGTCCGGCCGCTTCGCGACCTTGGTGAGGTAGAAATCCTGGATCGGATAGCCGTTGTTGCTGAACTTGAAGTTACCGCGCAGCGAGGTGAAGTCGGCCTTCTTCAGCGCAGCCGCGACGGCGTCCTTGTTGGAGAGATCGCCCTTCACGGCTTTCACCGCGCTGTCGATCAACAACGCTGCGTCATAGGCCTGCATGGCATAGGTGCCGGGCACGCCGTTGTAGGCGGCTTCATAAGCCGCGACGAACTTCTTGCTGTGGGGATTGTCGAGGTTCGGGGCCCAGTTCGCCCCGCCGAACATGCCGACCGCTGCGTCCTGCTGCGCGGGCAGGGTGGATTCGTCGACGGTGAAGGCGGAGAGCACCGGCACGGTGGCGCCGGCCTGCTTGTACTGCTTCACGAGATTAACGCCCATGCCGCCCGGCATGAAGGTGAACAGCGCGTCTGGCTTCAGCGCGGCAATCTTGGACAATTCGGGCTGGAAATCCAGCGTGTTCAGCGGCGTGTAGGATTCCTCGACGATTTCGCCCTTGTAGTCGAGCTTGAAGCCGGCGACGGAGTCGCGGCCGGCCTGATAGTTCGGCACCAGCAGATAGACGCGCTTGTAGCCGCGGTCCTGCGCCACCTTGCCGAGGATCTCATGCACCTGGTCATTCTGGTACGACGTCACATAGAAGAACGGGTTGCACTCCTTGCCGGCATAGCTGGAGGGGCCTGCGTTCGGGCTGATCAGGAAGGTCTTGCTGTCGGTGACCGGGCGGTGGATCGCCTGCAGGATGTTGGAGAAGATCGGGCCGACCACGAAATCGACCTTGTCGCGCTCGAGCAGGCCGCGCACCTTGACCACCGCGCCGTCGGGCTTCAGTTCGTCGTCGGCGTTGACGATCTCGACATCGCGGCCGGCCATCTTGCCGCCGAGGTCCTTGATCGCGAGCGCAAAGCCGTCGCGGACCTGTTGGCCGAGCGCCGCGGCCGGGCCCGACGTTGTGACCAGCACGCCAATCTTGATCTTCTCCTGCGCGGCCGCCGGGGTGACGGCGACACCCAGCAGCGCCGCCAATCCCGCGAGCTTCGTCAATTGTTTCATGTCTCTCCCCCGACCACTGCCTTGATGTTTTCGGCTTCAGCCCAATTGGCCTCAGCTTAGTCTGACGCGCGCAACCGCTGCAAGCGATGTGGCATCGCGTCAGGGCGATCGTCGCGCATCATGCAGGCGCACCCCATGCAAGCGCCGCGCCAATTGCTTGAAGTTTAAAGAAATTGCAGGATTGCCCAGACGGATCAGGCACGATTCGCAATTGTCCTTGCGGGGCGCCGCGAATTGCTTGAAGCTCAAAACAATTGGTCCGACCGGAACCCGCCGCGGAGGCACGATCGCCGCATGATCCTCGATTCCGAAACCAAAGCCGTCGAACTGCCCGACGATCACGGCACCGAGCTCAGGCTGTGGCTGCGCCTCCTGACCTGCACCACGCTGATCGAAGGCGAGGTGCGCAGCCGGCTGCGCGAGAAGTTCGACGTCACGCTGCCGCGCTTCGACCTGATGGCCCAGCTCGACAAGGTGTCCGACGGCATGACGCTGTCGGACCTGTCGAAGCGGATGATGGTATCCAACGGCAACGTCACCGGGCTGGTCGAGCGCCTGGTTGAATCGGGCCATCTCGACCGCCGCACCTCGGAGACGGACCGCCGCGTGCAGTTCATCCGGCTCACAAAACTCGGTCGCGCCGAATTCCGCAAGATGGCCGCCGAGCACGAGAAGTGGATCGCCGATATCTTCGGCGATCTCTCGCCGAAGGATATCCGCGAACTGATGCGGCTGCTCGCCAAGGCCAAGGGCTCGGCGCAGCGCTCCGCCAAGGCGAGGAGCGCTTAAGCCGTGAGCGAGGTCGATTACGAGGTCGAATACAACAACCGGGCGCGGGTGCCAGAAAATCCGGCGCTGATGGCCGGCTGGGCGAGGGACTCCGCGGCCTATCGCGAGCAGCATCCGCCGCGGCGGCTGACCTATGGTCCGGGCAGCCGCAACGTCATCGACCTGTTCGAGGGCGATCGTGGCGGGCCGCTCGTGGTCTTCATCCATGGCGGCTACTGGCAGGCGCTCGACGGCTCGTCATCGAGCCACTGCGCGCGAGGGCTCAACGGCCACGGCATCAGCGTCGCGGTGCCGAGCTACGATCTCTGCCCCAATGTCACGGTCGGCGACATCATCGGCGAGATGCGTGCGGCGTGCCGCGAACTGGCCAGGCTCGGCCGGCCGCTGGTCGTGTCGGGACACTCCGCAGGCGGACATCTTGCCGCATGCATGCTCGCGACCGATTGGCCGGCCTATGATGCATCGCTGCCGAACGACCTGGTCAGGGCTGCTTACGCGATCTCCGGCCTGTTCGAGCTTGAGCCATTGGTCGGCACCTCCATCAACAAGGCGCTTGGCTTCGACCGCGCCGCAGCGAGGGCGGCGAGCCCGCTGTCCTGGACGCCGCCTGCGGGCGCGACGCTCGATGCCGTCGTCGGCGGCGCCGAGAGCGCGGAATATCACCGGCAGAGCCGGACCATCGTCGATGTCTGGGGCAAAGCGGGCGTTGCAACGCGGTTCGGCACTGTGCCCGACGCCAATCATTTCACCGCGATTGCGCCGCTCGCCGACCCGGGCTCGGCGATGGTCGCGCGGCTGAAGCAGCTTACGCAAATCTGAGCTTCTTGAAGGATCGGCCGGCGTTTGCCGCGCGATTTCCACCCTTGCGCCGAATTGTTTTAAGTATAAAATGATTGGCGATTGGAACGCTGCCGGGCGTCCTTGTTCTTCTCGACGTTGGTCTTGGCCTTTCTGGATGGAAAGCGAGGGGCAATCGAATGTCAGGTGAATTTCCCGGGCTCGGCCCATCCGGGCATGTCGACGATTTCGCGCGGCGCAACCTGCCGCCATCAGCGCAATGGCCGCAACTGCTGCTTGACCGGCCGGAGTTTCAATATCCCGATTATCTCAACGCCGCGGTCGAACTGACCGACCGCATCGTCGAGCAGGGGATGGGCGATCGCATCGCGTTGATCGGCAATGGCCGTCAGCGCACCTACAAGGAATTGACCGATTGGTCGAACCGCCTGGCGCACGCGCTGGTGGAGAATTACGGCGTCAAGCCCGGCAATCGCGTGCTGATCCGCTCGGGCAACAACCCGGCGCTGGTCGCGGCCTGGCTCGCGGCGACCAAGGCGGGCGCCGTCGTCGTCAACACCATGCCGATGCTGCGCGCCGGCGAACTGGCCAAGATCGTCGACAAGGCTGAGATCTCGCTGGCACTGACCGACAGCCGCATCGCGGATGAACTGGTGGCCTGCGCCAAGACCAGCAAGTTCCTCAAGCAGGTCGTCAATTTCGACGGCACGCAGAACCACGATGCCGAGCTCGATCGGATCGCGCTGAACAAGCCGGTCAAGTTCGATGCGGTGAAGACCGGCCGCGACGACGTCGCGCTGCTGGGCTTCACGTCGGGCACGACGGGCGAGCCGAAGGCGACCATGCACTTTCACCGCGATCTCCTGATCGTTGCCGACGGTTATGCGAACGAGGTGCTCAAGGTGACGCCCGACGACGTGTTCGTCGGCTCGCCGCCGCTTGCGTTCACGTTCGGCCTCGGCGGGCTCGCGATCTTCCCGCTGCGGTTCGGCGCCACCGCGACGCTGCTGGAGAACGCGGCGCCGAGCGAGATGATCCGGATCATCGAGACCTACAAGGCGACCATCTGCTTCACCGCGCCGACCGCCTATCGAGCGATGATGGCCGCGATGGACAAGGGCGCCGATCTGTCGTCGCTGCGGCTCGCCGTCTCGGCCGGCGAGACGCTGCCGGCGCCGGTGTTCGAGAGCTGGACCAGGAAGACCGGCAAGCCGATCCTCGACGGCATCGGCAGCACTGAACTGCTGCACATCTTCATCACCAACCGCACCGGCAGCGCCGTCGGCGGCACCACGGGCACGCCTGTCACCGGCTACGAGGCGAAGATCGTCGACGAAGAGATGAACGAGCTGCCGGCGGGCCAGGTCGGCAAGCTGGCGGTTCGCGGTCCGACCGGCTGCCGCTATCTCGCCGACTCCCGGCAGACCAAATATGTCCGCGACGGCTGGAACATCACCGGCGATGCCTTCGTCAGGGACGAGAACGGCCGGCTGTCCTTCGTGGCACGGGCCGACGACATGATCATCTCGGCGGGCTACAACATCGCCGGTCCCGAGGTGGAGGCCGCGCTGCTCGGCCATCCCGATGTCGCGGAGTGCGCCGTGATTGGCGCACCTGACGAGGAGCGGGGGCAGATCGTCTCGGCGTTCATCGTGCTGAAGCAGGGCGCGCGCTGCGACGAGGTCGAGGTCAAGCTGCTACAGGATCACGTCAAGGCGACGATCGCGCCGTACAAATATCCCCGCGCGATCGCCTTCGTCGAGGCGCTGCCGAAGACCCAGACCGGGAAGATCCAGCGCTTCAAGCTGCGCGAGGCAAGCTGACAAGTAAAAGGGGAGGGCGACGGCCCGCGGCCGCCGCCCGACAGATCAATGCGCCGCGCCGCCGCCGGCGGCGTTCTTCGGCTTGCCGGTCAAGAGGATCGCAATCGCGGCGAACACCAGCACGATGCCGATCACGGCAAAGGTGTCGCTGAAACCAAGCACCAGGGCCTGGCGCTTCACGATATTGCCGAGCGCCACGATCGCCTGATGATGCGCGGTCGCCGGATCGGAGATGCCGTGGCTGAGGAAGTAATTGGTCACCTCGGCGATCCGGGTGCGCACTTCCTCGCGGCCGAGGTCGACCGACTGGCCGATGATGTTGGAGTGGAACTGCTCGCGCTTGGTGACGATGGTGGCGAGCAGGGCCGTGCCGATCGCGCCGCCGAGATTGCGCATCATGTTGGAGATGCCGGAGGCCGCCGCGGCATCCTGCGGCGCGACGCTGCCGAGGCTGACCGCCGACAGCGGCGCCAGCATGATCGCCTGGCCGATCGCACGGACGATGTTCGGGACGAAGAACTGGTCACCGGAGTAATCGAGCGACATCGCGATGTTCATGAAGGAGGAGACCGCGAACAGGATCATGCCGGTGAAGGCGATGAAGCGCGGATCGAAACGTTGCATCAGCTTCGGGACTAGCGGGATCAGGATCAGCTGCGGCAGGCCGGTCCAGGCCAGCACCTGGCCGATCTGCTCGGCGTTGTAGCGCTGCACCTGGCCGAGATAGGCCGGCAGCAGGTACACCGAGCCGAACAACGCGAAGCCGACGAACACCGCCGAGATGGTGCCGAAGCCGAAGCTGCGCTGGGTCAGGAGGCGCAGCCGGATCAGCGGCTTTTCCACGACGAGCTCGATCCAGACGAACAGAGTGAGGCTGACGGCGGCGATCACCGCGAGCTTGACGATGAAGGGCGAGCCGAACCAGTCGTTCTTGTTGCCTTCCTCGAGCACGGCCTGCAGCGACGACAGGCCGATCGCCATCGTGGCGATGCCGAGCCAGTCGCCCTCGCGCAGCAGATGCAACTGCATCGGCTGGCGTTCCAGCGTGAAGCAGAGCGTGATGACCATCACCGCGGTCGGGATCACGTTGACGAAGAAGATGGTCTGCCAGCCGTAATTCTCGGTGAGGTAGCCGCCGATGGTCGGGCCGATCGCGGGGGCGAAGGTCACGGCGAGCGCGAACATGGCAAGGCCGACCGGCTGCTGGGCCTTCGGCAGCTTGGTGAAGACCAGCGTGAAGGCCATCGGGATCAGCACGCCGCCGAAGAAACCCTGCAAGCCGCGCATCGCGATCATCGAGGGCAGGTCGTGGGTGAAGGCACAGGCGACCGAGAAGATCGCAAACAGGGTGGCGAAGCCGATGATGATCTTGCGGAAGGAAAACACCCGGCTGAGATAGTCGGTCAGCGGGATCACCACGATCTCGCCGATCAGATAGGAGGTCGAGATCCAGGAGCCGTTGTCGACGCCGGTTCCGATGCCGCCCTCAATGTTGAGCAGCGAGGCGTTGGTGATCTGGATGTTGAGGATCGCCATGAACGCGCCGATCATGGCAGCGACGATGGAGATCCAGACGGCCATGCTGGCGCGGTTGGGATCGACCACTGCGGGTGCCGCGCGGGGCGCGGCAGCCGGGGAGGAGAGCGCGAGATCGGACATGACATCACCTATTTGAAGGAGGCGACAGCGAGCTTGGGAGAGGCGCCGGAGCGCGGCGCCTCGCCAGGTTGCGACAAGGTTGCGATGGTCGGGATGACCGACATGCCGGGCCGCAATTCGACCGCCGTCGCGTCGAGCGCGATCTTCACCGGGATGCGCTGCACCACCTTGGTGAAGTTGCCGGTCGCATTGTCGGGCGGCAGCAGCGCGAATTCCTGGCCGCTGGCGGGCGCGAGACTGTCGACATGGCCGCGCACCACCTGTCCCGGGAACATGTCGACCGCGATCTCGACCGGCTGACCCTTGCGGACATTGGTGAGCTGCGTCTCCTTGTAGTTCGCGATCACATAGGCGCCGGTGGCGGGCACCAGCGACATCAGCTGCGTGCCGGCCTGGACGAACTGGCCGGTGCGCAGGGTGCGGTTGCCGACCACGCCGTCGATCGGGGCTGATATGGTGGTGTAGCCGAGGTTCAACTCGGCCTGATGCTGGAGCGCGGTTGCGCGCGCCTGCGACGCGACCGCCTGTGCAATGTCGGCCTTGAGCAGCTCCACTTGGCGGAGCGCGGAGGCGAGGTTCGCGGTATCGCGGGCGACGGCGGCCTGTGCGCTGGCGTAGCGCGACTGCGCCTGCTGCGCGTTCTGCACGCTGCCGAAGCCGGTGCCGGCGAGGTCGGTGTAGCGCTTGTTCTCCTGCTCGGCGAAGGTCTGCGTCGCGGTGTCGACGGCGAGGGTCGCACGTGCCGCTTCGATCACCGACTGCTGCACATCGAGCTGCGCATGCTTGCTGGCGATCGCGGCTTCGGCGGCCGCGACGTCAGCCTTGGCCTGATCCAGCGCGACCCTGAAATCGCGATCGTCGATCCGCGCCAGCATCTGGCCGGCGCGCACATGCTCATTGTCACCGACCAGCACCGCGCTGAGATAGCCGGAGACTTTTGGTGCGATCGTCGTGTTATCGGCCTTCACATAGGCGTCGTCGGTCGAGACCTGGAAGCGGCCGACCGTCCAGTAATCCCAGCCGTACCAGGCGCCGCCCGAAAGGACGGCGAGCGCCGCGCCGGCCAGCAGGAGGCGGCGAAGCCTGCCCTTGGCGGCGGGCGGCCTGGCGGCCTCCGGATGTGCGATCAATTGCCTGGCGGTCTCGGCCGGAACCTGGCTCTCGGCCTTGAATGATGTCTCATGCTGGCTCATGGCAGTGCTCCCTGATCAGTTCTATCCTGCTGGAAAATCTTGCCAATTTCGGTCGGCGTTCGCAGGATTAATTAGGAAACTTGATATTTTCCAAAATAGAGCCCATATTGGGAGTGTCAATAGAATGACAGGCATCATTTAAAAGCATGGCTCGCGGATGAACCGGAATGACAAGGATCAGACTGAGCAAGGCGCGCCGGCGCGGCGCGGCCGGGGGCGGCCGCAGCTGCGTTCCGACGACGAGACGCGCGCGCTGATCTATGACGCCGCGCGGCGCGAGTTCTCCGAGCGCGGCTTTGCTGCGGCCAACATCGCCGACGTGGCCTGCCGCGCCGGCGTCTCCACCAAGACCCTCTATCGGCTGATCCCGACCAAGCTGGCGCTGTTCGAGGGCACGGTGACAGACCGGATGGACCGATTCATATCCGCCGTAAATCTCGGCGCCTGCGATGGCCGCGATATCGCGGCGGCACTGGAGGCCGCACTCTCGACCTGTGGCGAGCTGATCCTCGATGCCGAGGTCATCGCGCTTCAGCGCATCATCCTGGCCGACAGCGACAAATTTCCCGACATCGCCGAGATGTTCTACGAGAAGGCGATGCAGCGGACGCTTGGCGCGCTGGCTGCGTGGCTCGGCGTGCAAAGGCGGAGGGGACGGATCGCGGTGGACGACGCGCAGGCTGCTGCGGGCATGCTGCTCGGCATGCTCGTGTTCCAGCCGCAACGCGACGTGATGTACGGCCACAGGCCGCCGCCGTCGCGGGCGCAGATCGAGGCCCGCGCCAAGGCCTGCGCGGCACTGTTCTTGTCCGGATGCGCCGTGCCGGCCGATCAGATCAAGAAGCAGAACGGAGAGGCGTGACGCCGGCCCTGCGTCACTTGCCCATTGCCGCCGCCGGCGGCTGGGCCAGCACCTGCCGGATCATCCGCGCGAGATCGGATTTGCGGTAAGGCTTCGGCAGCAGCGTTACATCCGGGTCGAGACGGCCGTGGTGGATGATCGCGTCCTCGGTGTAGCCGGAGGTGAAGAGCACGCGCACCGAGGGCAGTTTGGCGATCACGGCGTCGGCGACCTGCCGGCCATTCATGCCGCCGGACATGATGACGTCGGTGAACAGCACGTCGCAGACGAACCCGTTGTCGACCGCAGCCAGTGCTTCCGGGCCGTTGGCGGTGACCATGGTGTGATAGCCAAGTTGCTCGAGCTGGGCGCTGACGTAATTGCGCACCAGCGGATCGTCCTCGACGACCAGGATGGATTCATTGCCGCCGCGGGTGTCGACCGGAGGAGGCGGCTCGACGTCGATCATGTCGCCGCTGCTGCGCGGCAGATAGAGCTTGATCGAGGTGCCGTGGCCCTCTTCGGAATAGATCTTGAGGTGTCCGTTGGACTGCTTGATGAAGCCGTACACCATGCTGAGCCCGAGCCCGGTGCCCTTGCCGGTCTCCTTGGTGGTGAAGAACGGCTCGAACACCTTGTCGCGGATCCCCGCCGGGATGCCCCCGCCGGTGTCGCTGACCGCGACCATCACATATTCACCCGCCCGCACGTCGGGGTTGGCGACGGCATAAACCTCGTCGAGGATGACGTTGCTGGTCTCCAGCATCAGCTTGCCGCCATCGGGCATCGCATCGCGGGCATTGACCGCGAGATTGAGCAGCGCGGTCGCCATGTGGTTCGGATCGATGAAGGCCGACCAGGCATCGGGCTCGAGCGCGGTATCGATCTCGATCTGCTCGCCAAGCGAGGGGCGCAGCAGCCGCGCGGTGTCCTGCACCAGCGTGTTGAGATTCGCTTCACGCGGTTGCAGCGGCTGCAGCCGCGAGAATGCCAGCAGGTGCTTGGTCACTTCTGCACCGCGAAACGCCGCATCGGTGATCATCTTGGCGACAGACGACAGCGCCGGATCATGTTCAACGGCTTCCGCGAGGATGTCGATCAGGCCGGTGATGACGGTCAGGATATTGTTGAAGTCGTGGGCGATGCCGCCGGAGAGGTGCCCGACGGCCTCCATTTTCTGCACCTGGCGGAGCTTTTGCTCGGCTTCGAGCTGTTCGCGGGCGGCCTCGACTTCGCGGGCGCGCATGAAGATTTCCGCTTCCATCTGCTCGGTGCGCTCGCGCAGCCGGTCGGTCAGCTGGTCCTGCTCGGCACCGCGCTGCTTCAGCTGGATGAAGCTGGTGACGTCTTCGACCCGATGGATGATGTAGGTGAACTGCCCGTTCGGCCCCAGCACCGGCGTATTGCGCGGGCTCCAGTAGCGTTCCTCGAAGCCGCCGCCCTCCGACTCGGGCTTGCGGATATCGTATTTCTGCACCGTCATGGTGTCGGGGCGGCGGAACTGAACCACGCGCTCGAGCGAGGCGCGCAGGTTCCGCACGCCGTCGGCGGTCGGATCGTCCGGATTGTCGGGAAACACCTCAAACAGCCCGCGCCCGAGGATCGCGGCGCGCTCGGTCTTGGTGGCGCGCAGATAAGCATCGCTCACTGCCACGATGCGGAAGTCGGGCTGCGTCAGCACCAGATAAAGGCCGGGCGCCGCCTCGAATAACGCCTTGAAGTCGGGCGTCGGCGGGGACTGGTTCTGCAGTTCAACCTCCCTCGCAGGGTGCGGTCCGCCGGGTGACCGCAGTCAAGATGTGACATGCGTTTCGCGGAACTTCAATGCCTAACATACGGCGCCACCTCGATTTTCTGGCTCGATCGGGCGTTGCGACGTCGCCCGGGCGCTAGTTTGAATTCGGCAGATAGCGCCAGCCCTCCTTGCCGAGGAAATCCAGCATGGCCTGCGCGGGCGGCAGCAGGATCTTGTCGGCGCGCCTGATCGCGTGCCACTGCCGGACGATCGGCAGGCCCTTCACCTTGAGCACCACCAGCCGGCCGTCCTCCAGCTCATGGAACACCGTGTGCTGGGAGATGAAGGCGATGCCGAGCCCGGCCATCACAGCCTGCTTGATGGTCTCGTTGCTGTCCATCGCCATGCCGAGTTTCGGCTCCAGCCCGACCCGTTCGAAATACTGCTGCATCAACATCCGCGTGCCCGATCCTTGCTCGCGAGTAATGAAGGTTTCGTTGGCGAGCTCCGATGGGGCGACGTGCCGCCGCCGCGCCAGCCGATGATCGGGCGCGGCGACGATGAAGTGCGGATGCCGGCCGAGCGGCTTCATCTCGACCTCGATGTCGGCCGGCGGCCGGCCCATTACCGCGATGTCGAGATCATAGCCGCGCAGCGCGTCGCGAATCTCCTCGCGGTTGCCGATCCTGAGCGTGACCTCGATCTTGGGAAAGCGGCGCGAGAACGCCGCGATCGCGAACGGCACGAAGTATTTCGCGGTGGAGACCGCGCCCATCGCGACGCGGCCGCCGCTGCGGCCGGCGATCATGTCGAGCGACTGCTCGCAATCCTTCAGCGCCGCTTCGATCCGCTCGACCAGCGTCAGCACATGTGCGCCGGCATCCGTCAGCGCCATGCCGTCGCCGGTACGTTGGATCAGCGGCAACCCTGCGAGCGCCTGCAGGTTGCGGAGCTGCAACGTCACCGCGGGCTGCGTCAGGTTCAACCGGTTGGCGGCGGACGTGATCGAGCCTGCCTCGTGCAGGGTCGACAGTGCGCGCAGCTGGCGGATGGTGAGATCCCGCGAGAAGTTGCCGGCCATGACAAGCTCCATAAGAAATACTTTGCTCGGACCAAAGATAATAAAATTTCCCTAATTGGGCAATTCGCGCGTTGATAGGGCGAAGGCGACTCCCCTGAGGTCGCCTCTCGAAGCCTCGGGACAGAGGGCGCGATCATAGGGAGAGGCCGGTGGAGATTCGTCCAGCATTGCATGCCCATCTGGAGTGGCCCGCGCAGCACAACCCGTTGCGCGCCGCGACCGTTGTGGTGATCGAAGCCCTTGCGCGTGCGGCGATCGAGCTCTCGCGCATCATTGCCGCCGGGCCGCTCGCCGGAGTCGGCGGCGAGAGCGGCGGCGTCAATCCCGACGGCGACCGCCAGAAGACCATCGACATCGTCGCCGACGATCTGATGCGGAACGCGCTGCGCACCGCGCCGGTCGCCGCAGTGCTGTCGGAGGAGGTCGAACTGCCTGAGACGCTCGATCCCGACGCGCCGCTCTGTGTCGCGATCGATCCGCTCGATGGATCCGCCAATCTCGAAAATAACATCTCTATCGGCACGATTTTCTCAATCCGGCCGAAAGGAAACGACGTCATCTCGACCTTCTTCGAGCCCGGCACGGCGCAATGTGCCGCCGGCTGTTTCATCTACGGTCCACAGACCGTGCTGGTGCTGGCGATCGACCAGTGCGTCGACTGCTTCACGCTGGACCCGCGAAGTGGCGAGTTCGTCCTGACCGCGCGCGATCTGCGCGTGCCGCAGGACGCGTCGGAATTCGCCATCAATGCCTCGAACCGGCGGCACTGGAGCGGCCCGGTGCGCAGCTACATCGACGATTGCCTCGCCGGAGTGAACGGCGAGCGCGGGCAGGACTTCAACATGCGCTGGATCGGCTCGCTGGTCGCTGAAGCCTACCGCATCCTGATGCGCGGCGGCGTGTTCCTGTATCCGGCGGATGCGCGCCAGGGCTACCGCGAAGGCCGGTTGCGTCTGCTGTACGAGGCGCATCCCATCGCATTGATCATGGAATGGGCGGGCGGTGCGGCGTCGAACGGCCGGTCGCGCATTCTCGAACTGTCGGCACGCACGCCGCATCAGCGTGTGCCCCTGATCATGGGATCGGCGAGCGCCGTGCGCGACGTCGATGCGATCCACCTGACCGTCGAGCCGTTGTTCGAAAGCAGCGATGCCCCGCTGTTCGCGCGGCGCGGCCTGTTCCGCTGAGGAGGACCGCATGTCACGTCGGCATCCCATCATCTCGATCACCGGCTCCTCCGGGGCCGGCACCACCTCGGTGAAGAAGACGTTCGAGAACATCTTCCGCCGCGAGAACGTGGTCGCCGCCTATATCGAGGGCGACGCCTTCCACCGCTACGACCGCGCCGAGATGCGCAGCCTGATGGCGGAGAGGGCCGAGCACGGCAACAAGCACTTCAGCCATTTCAGCCCCGAGACCAATTTGTTCGAGGAGCTGGAGAAGCTGTTCAGCGACTATGCCGAGACCGGCACCGGAACCACGCGGCACTATGTGCACGACGAGGAGGAGGCGCGGCTCTACGGCGCCAAGCCCGGCACCTTCACCGCCTGGGAGGCGCTGCCGGAGAATTCCGACCTCTTGTTCTACGAGGGCCTGCACGGCGCCGTGGTCACCGCCAAGGTGAATGTCGCGCAGCATGCCGACCTCAAGATCGGCGTCGTGCCGGTCATCAACCTCGAATGGATCCAGAAGCTGCACCGCGACCGCAGCCATCGCGGCTACTCCACCGAGGCGGTGACCGACACCATCCTGCGCCGCATGCCAGACTACGTGAACTACATCTGTCCGCAATTCACCGAGACCGACATCAACTTCCAGCGCGTGCCGACCGTCGACACGTCGAACCCGTTCATCGCGCGCTGGATCCCGACGCCGGATGAATCGATGGTCGTGATCCGCTTGAAGAATCCGCGCGGCATCGATTTTCCCTATCTGCTCTCGATGATCCCGAACAGCTTCATGTCGCGCGCCAATTCGATCGTGGTGCACGGCGCCAAGCTCGACCTCGCGATGCAGCTCATCCTGACCCCGCTGATCCTGCAACTGATCGAACGAAAGAGGCGAACGATATGACCGCACTTGCGTCCGTTGCCAGCCGCCCCGAAATCAGCCACGACGAGATGGCCAACGCCATCCGCTTCCTCGCCGTCGACGCGGTCGAGCAGGCGAAATCCGGCCACCCCGGCATGCCGATGGGCATGGCCGATGTCGCGACCGTGCTGTTCACGGACTTCCTGAAGTTCGACCCGGCCGATCCGGCGTGGCCCGACCGCGACCGCTTCGTGCTGTCGGCCGGTCACGGCTCGATGCTGCTCTACGCGCTGCTTTACCTCACAGGCTACGAGAGCATGACGCTCGACCAGCTCAAGGCGTTCCGGCAGTGGGGATCGAAGACCCCGGGCCATCCCGAGTACGGCCACACCCCGGGTGTCGAGACCACGACCGGGCCGCTCGGGCAGGGGGTTGCGACCGCGGTCGGCATGGCGCTTGCCGAGCGGCTGATGAACGCCCGCTTCGGCGACGACCTCGTCGACCACTACACCTATGTGATCGCCGGCGATGGCTGCCTGATGGAAGGCATCAGCCATGAGGCGATCTCGCTGGCCGGCCATTTGCGGCTGAACCGCTTGATCGTGCTGTTCGACGACAATCATATCTCGATCGACGGCGCCACCTCGCTGTCCTGCTCGGACGACCAGACGGCGCGGTTCAAAGCCAGCGGCTGGAACGTCAACCGCGTCGACGGCCACGATCCGCAGGCGATCACCGCGGCGATCAGGCAGGCGCGATCGAGCGATCGTCCGTCGTTGATCGCCTGCCGGACGGTGATCGGGTTCGGTGCGCCGAACCGGCAGGGCAGCGAAAAGGTGCATGGCGCGCCGCTCGGTGCCGATGAGGTGGCGAAGACCCGTGCCGCGCTGCGCTGGCCGTATCCGGCATTCGAAATCCCCGATGCGGTGCTGGCGGAGTGGCGCGAGCTCGGCGGCCGGGGCCGCGACGCGCGGCGGGCCTGGATCGAGCGTTCGCGCAGCGCCTGCAAAGGCGACAGGGCCGAGCGGTCTCCGTTCCATGACGGGCTGAATCGGAAATTGCCCTGCGCCTATGCCGAGGCGATGGCAAAGTTGCTGGAGCGGTTCGCGACCGAGCGGCCGAAGCTCGCCACGCGGCAGGCCTCGCAGCAGGTCATCGACGTGATCGCAGAGGCGTTGCCCAATTTGCTGGGCGGCTCGGCCGACCTCACGCACTCCAATCTGACGCTGGCGAAGTCGCAGGTTTCGGTGCGGCCGGAAACGCTCGACGGCAGCTACATCCACTACGGCATTCGCGAACACGGCATGGCCGCGGCGATGAACGGCATCGCCCTGCACGGCGGGTTCATTCCCTATGGCGGCACCTTCCTCAGCTTTGCCGATTACAGCCGGCCGGCGATCCGCCTTGCTGCGCTGATGGGGATCCGCGTTATCCATGTGATGACCCACGACTCGATCGGGCTCGGCGAGGACGGGCCGACCCATCAGCCGGTCGAGCATCTGGCGGCGCTGCGCGCGATCCCAAACGTCCTGGTGTTCCGTCCGGCCGATGCGGTCGAGACCGCGGAAGCGTGGGACTGCGCGCTGAAGGCAGAGACCTCGCCGTCGATCCTCTGCCTGTCGCGGCAGGCGCTGCCGACGGTTCGCGACGGCAGCAAGGACAACCAGGTCGCGCTCGGCGCCTACGTTCTCGTCGAGCCGGCCTTCGCGCGTGACGTCACCCTGATTGCAACGGGTTCGGAGGTGGCGATCGCGCTCGAAGCCGCAAAGCTGCTGGCGGAAGACGGGATACAGGCCGCGGTCGTCTCGGCCCCGTGCTTCGACCTGTTCCGTCAGCAGCCGAGCGACTATCGCGCCCAGGTGCTGGGCAGCGCCCCGCGCGTCGGCGTGGAGGCTGCGGTCGAGGGCGACTGGATGCGCTGGCTCGGCGACAACGGTGCGTTCGTCGGCATGGCCGGCTTCGGCGCTTCCGCGCCGGCCGACGTGCTCTACCGCGAATTCGGCATCACGCCCGCGGCAATCGCTGCTGCAGCAAAACAGCTCATTCAACGAGCGAATTGAAAGGAGGACGCCACCATGGCGCGGATAACCCTGAGGCAGTTGCTGGACCACGCCGCCGAACGCGGCTACGGCGTTCCGGCCTTCAACATCAACAATATGGAGCAGGGCCTCGCCATCATGGAGGCTGCGGCTTCCTGCGATGCACCTGTCATCATCCAGGCCTCGCGCGGCGCGCGGTCCTATGCCAACGACATCATGCTGGCGAAGATGATCGACGCGCTCGAGGAGATGCATCCGCAGATTCCGCTCTGCCTGCATCTCGATCACGGCAATGAAGAGGCGACCTGCGCCACCGCGATCCGCTACGGCTTCACCTCCGTCATGATGGACGGCTCGCTCAAGGCCGACGCCAAGACCGCAGCCGACTACGACTACAATGTCGATATCACCCGCAGGGTCGTCGAGATGGCGCACTGGGTCGGCGCGTCGGTCGAAGGCGAGCTCGGCGTGCTCGGCTCGCTCGAGCATGGCGGCGGCGAGCAGGAGGACGGCCATGGCGTCGAGGGCAAGCTGAGTCATGATCAGCTGCTCACCGATCCGGACCAGGCGGTCGATTTCGTCCGCGCCACCAAGGTCGATGCGCTCGCGATCGCGATGGGCACCTCGCACGGCGCCTACAAGTTCACGCGGCGGCCCGACGGCGAGATCCTGGCGATGCGCGTGGTCGAGGAGATCCACAGCCGCCTGCCGAACACGCATCTGGTGATGCACGGCTCGTCCTCGGTGCCGCAGCCGCTGCAGGACATGTTCAACCAGTTCGGCGGCGAGATGCCGCAGACCTGGGGCGTCCCGGTCGAGGAGATCGTCCGCGGCATCAAGCACGGGGTACGCAAGGTCAATATCGACACCGATTGCCGCCTGGCGATGGCGGCGGCCTTCCGCAAGGTCGCCGTCCAATCGAAGAGCGAGTTCGATCCGCGCAAATTCCTGAAGCCCGCGATGGATTCGCTTCGTGAACTCTGCCGTGACCGCTTCGAGCAATTCGGCACGGCCGGCAATGCCGCCCGGATCAAGGTGGTTGCACTGCCGGAGATGGCCCGCCGCTATCGCGCCGGCGCGCTCGATCCGCAAATTGGAAAGATGACCCAGGCCGCCTGAGCAAATGGCGACGAACCACAGGAGATTTCGATGAATATACAGCAGTCGATCACGGTGCGCGGCAAGGATCGCTACAAGTCCGGCGTGATGGAATACAAGCGGATGGGCTATTGGGAGCCGAACTACGAGCCCAAGGACACCGACGTCATCGCCTTGTTCCGCGTCACGCCGCAGGATGGCGTCGATCCGACCGAAGCCTGCGCGGCGGTGGCGGGCGAATCCTCGACCGCGACCTGGACCGTGGTGTGGACCGACCGGCTGACGGCCGCGGAGAAATACCGGGCGAAGTGCTACCGCGTCGATCCGGTGCCGAATTCGCCGGGCAGCTACTTCGCCTACATCGCCTATGACCTCGACCTGTTCGAGCCGGGCTCGATCTCGAACCTGACCGCCTCGATCATCGGCAATGTGTTCGGCTTCAAGCCGCTGAAGGCGCTGCGGCTCGAGGACATGCGGCTGCCGACCGCCTATGTGAAGACATTCCAGGGCCCCGCGACCGGCATCGTGGTGGAGCGCGAGCGGCTCGACAAGTTCGGCCGTCCGTTGCTCGGCGCCACCGTGAAGCCGAAGCTCGGCCTGTCCGGCCGCAACTATGGCCGCGTTGTTTATGAAGCCTTGAAAGGCGGGCTCGATTTCACCAAGGACGACGAGAACATCAACTCGCAGCCCTTCATGCACTGGCGCGAGCGCTTCCTTTACTGCATGGAGGCGGTCAACCGCGCGCAGGCCGCGACCGGCGAGATCAAGGGGACCTATCTCAACGTCACCGCGGCGACCATGGAGGACATGTACGAGCGCGCCGAGTTCGCTCACGAGCTCGGCTCCAACATCGTCATGATCGACCTTGTGATCGGCTACACCGCGATCCAGTCGATGGCGAAGTGGGCGCGTCGGAACAACATGATCCTGCATCTGCATCGCGCCGGCCACTCGACCTACACGCGGCAGCGCAGCCACGGCGTCTCGTTCCGCGTGATCGCGAAATGGATGCGGCTCGCCGGCGTCGATCACATCCATGCCGGCACGGTGGTCGGCAAGCTCGAGGGCGATCCGAACACCACCCGCGGCTATTACGACATCTGCCGCGAGGACTTCAATCCGTTGCACCTGGAGCACGGCGTGTTCTTCGACCAGAACTGGGCGAGCCTCAACAAACTCATGCCGGTGGCCTCCGGCGGCATTCATGCCGGCCAGATGCACCAGCTGCTCGATCTGCTCGGCGAGGACGTCGTGCTGCAGTTCGGCGGCGGCACCATCGGCCATCCCCGCGGCATCCAGGCCGGCGCCACCGCCAACCGCGTCGCGCTGGAAGCCATGATCCTCGCCCGCAACGAGGGGCGCGACTACGTCCATGAGGGGCCGGAGATCCTGGCCAAGGCGGCGCAGACCTGCACGCCGCTGCGCGAGGCGCTCGACGTCTGGAAGGACGTCACCTTCAACTACGAGTCGACCGACGCCCCCGATTTCGTTCCCACGCCGAGCATGGCGGTCTGAGAGGAGATACTCATGCGCGTTACCCAAGGCTGCTTCTCGTTCCTGCCCGATCTCACCGACGAGCAGATCGCCGCGCAGGTGCAATACTGCCTCGACAAGGGTTGGGCGGTGAACATCGAGTTCACCGACGATCCGCATCCCCGCAACACCTATTGGGATATGTGGGGCCTGCCGATGTTCGACCTGCGCGACGCGGCGGGCATTATGAAGGAGCTCGCCGACTGCCGGCGGGTCTATGGCGACCGCTATATCCGGATCTCCGGCTTTGATTCCAGCCCGGGCTGGGAGTCGGTTCGCATCTCCTTCATCGTCAACCGGCCGCAGGCGGAGCCAGGCTTCCGGCTAGACCGCCAGGAGGCGGCCGGACGCAATCTGCGGTACGCGACCCATTCCTATGCAGCGGGCCGCCCTGAAGGCGAACGCTACACCGATCATTGACCGCGTCCGGCTTGCAAACCAGGCGGGTTGCTCCCTCGACCGTCCTGGTCCGGATGCACTTCTCCGTCGTCGCCGCCGCGGCGACGGAGCTTTTCCAGGCGAGAGGACAATGACGCAAGCGCAAGAACAGATCAGCGAACAAATCCGCGAGACCCCGCTCGAGACCATCAACCTTCGCCATGAATTCGCCGACCTCGGCATCGGCGACGTGCTCGACCAGCTCGATTCCGAATTGATCGGCCTGAGGCCGGTGAAGACCCGCATCCGCGAGATCGCCTCGCTGCTGCTGGTCGAACGCATCAGGCAGAAGATGGCGCTGGCGACGACGTTTCCGACCCTGCACATGTCGTTCACCGGCAACCCCGGCACCGGCAAGACCACGGTCGCGCTGCGGATGGCCGGCATCCTGCACAAGCTCGGCTTCGTGCGCCGCGGCCACGTCATCAGCGTCACGCGCGACGACCTCGTCGGCCAATATATCGGCCACACCGCGCCGAAGACGAAAGAGATATTGAAGAAGGCGATGGGCGGCGTGCTGTTCATCGACGAGGCCTACTACCTCTATCGCCCCGAAAACGAGCGCGACTACGGGCAGGAGGCGATCGAGATCCTGCTCCAGGTGATGGAGCAGCAGCGCGAGGATCTGGTGGTGATCCTGGCCGGCTATGGCGACCGCATGGAGAAATTTTTCCAGAGCAATCCAGGCTTCCGCTCCCGCATCGCGCATCATATCGATTTCCCGGACTATTCGGACGGCGAGTTGCTCTGGATCGCCGATCTGATGTTGCAGCAACAGAATTATCGGTTCTCTCCGGAAGCCCGCGAGGCCTTCATCCGTTACATCGCCGTGCGCAAAGAACAGCCGCTGTTCTCCAATGCACGCTCGATCCGCAATGCGCTCGATCGCATCCGGCTGCGCCAGGCCAACCGGATCGTGGCGAAGCTCGACCGCACGCTCACCGCCGACGACGTGATGTCGATCGAGGCCGGCGACGTGCTCGCTAGCCGGGTGTTCGTCAAAGGCGCCGGTGCGCCGGGCGAGGGACGATGAACGAGGCGCTCGCCGTGATCCGGTCCGCCGGGATGCGCGACATCATCGCGAGCGCCCGCGCCCTGATCTTCGATGTCGACGGTACGCTTGCCGAAACCGAGGAGGTGCACCGCCGCGCCTTCAATGAAGCCTTTGCCGAAGCCGGCCTCGATTGGTTCTGGGACCAGGTCACTTATGCGCGGCTGCTTCGGGTGGCCGGAGGCAAGGAGCGCATCCGCGCCTTCGACCAGCGCAACGCGGTCCCAATGCTTACATTCGCCGAGATCGCCGACCTGCACAGGATCAAGACCGCGCGCTACGCCGCGCTGATTGCCTCGGGCGGCTGCCCATTGCGGCCGGGTGTCAGGGCCTGGCTCGCCGGCGCGCGCAGCCGCGGCCAGCGCCTGGCGATCGCAACGACCACCTCGCACGGCAATATCGATGCGCTGCTTTCGATTTCGCTGGGGCTGGACTGGGCCCATCAGTTCGAGGCGATCGTTGCCGGCAACGGCCTCGCCGCCGCGGCGCGCGCCGGCATCCCCGTGGTCATCACCCGCAGCACCTATTTCAGCGACGACGATTTCACCGAGGCATTGCTGGTTGTTGACAGATCTCTCTGACATCGACGCCTGAAGATCGCTGCCGCCGGCCGGCAGCTCAGGCCAATTTATTCAGATGATGAAATAAATGGCGCTTGCATCCATAGCAGGGTGAAGGCACAATCCGGCCAAAGGTTACCAGAAGCGGTGCTGCACCACCTGGGAGGCGATGGGACTTGCCAGCGATTCCGGACAGTACCCCTGCGACCCTCCGCGTCTCCGATCAATTTCTTCGGATAATTAAATAAATGGCCAGTCGGCGCTTGCGTCCACATTGCAGCGGCAACATCAACCAAAGGGTGCAGAAAACGGCAGCGCACCGCCAGACGTCCTGTCGGACGCTGGCGCTCGCCAACGATTCCAGGAGACCGGCGCCTCATGATCCTCCACGTCATTCCTGCGCCTCGTTCGTCCAACGACATGGCTCGCGGCTGAACCCGGCATTGCGGGATCGACATGACCGACCATGCGTAGCGAGCATTGGCGCTGTTGACGGGTACGATCGACATTCCGCAATTTCGGTTCGTGACGGTCCCGGCGCCGATCCGACATCGCCGTAGAATCTGAGGCCGGCCCACGAGCGATCGCCGTCGATTGACGTTGTCCACGGCAACTGGAATCCCAACTCAAAAAAGCAAGGGAGTGAAGCATGTTCAAATTGAAGACCACCTTGTTCGCGCTTGCGCTGGCCGGCCTTGCCGCGACGGTGTCGGATCGCGACGCGCTCGCCCAAAGCAAGCCGACCATCGGCATCGCGATGCCGACCAAGTCCTCGGCACGCTGGATCGACGACGGCAACAACATGGTCAAGGTGCTGAAGGAGCGCGGCTACGGCACCGATCTGCAATATGCCGAAGACGACATTCCGAACCAGCTCTCCCAGGTCGAGAACATGGTGACCAAGGGCGCCAAGGTGCTGGTCATCGCGGCCATCGACGGCACCACCTTGTCCGATGTCCTGAAGCAGGCCAAGGCACAGGGCATCACGGTGATCGCCTATGACCGCCTGATCCGCGACACCCCCAGCGTCGACTATTACGCGACCTTCGACAATTTCCAGGTCGGTGTGCTGCAAGCCCAGTCGATCGAGAACGCGCTCGGGCTCAAGGAGGGCAAGGGGCCCTTCAACATCGAGCTGTTCGGCGGCTCGCCCGACGACAACAACGCGTACTTCTTCTACGACGGCGCGATGTCGGTGTTGAAGCCCTATATCGACAGCGGCAAGCTCGTGGTCGGCAGCGGCCAGACGGGCATGAACAAGGTTGCGACGCTGCGCTGGGACGGTGCGACCGCGCAGGCGCGGATGGACAACCTGCTCAGTGCGTTCTACGGCAAGAAGCGCGTCGACGCGGTGCTGTCGCCCTATGACGGCCTGTCGATCGGCATCATCTCCTCGCTGAAGAGCGTCGGCTACGGCAGCAAGGACCAGCCGATGCCGTACATCAGCGGGCAGGATGCCGAAGTCCCCTCGATCAAGGCGATGCTGCGCGGCGAGCAATATTCGACCATCTTCAAGGACACCCGCGACCTCGCCAAGGTCACCGCCGACATGGTCGACGCTGTGCTGAGCAAGAAGGAGGTCAGCGTCAACGACACCAAGACCTACAACAACGGGGTCAAGGTGGTTCCGTCCTATCTCCTCAAGCCGGTCGTGGTGGATAAGACCAATTGGGAGAAAGTCCTGATTGACAGCGGCTATTACAAGCGCTCGCAATTCGACTAGAGCGTTTTCGAGCGAAGCGGGTACCGGTTCGCGTGAGGAAAACGCGTCAAAACTAGAATCTGGAGCCCCGTTCCGATTTAATCGGAACTGAATAGGCTTCAGGGCGGATCGCCGGGCAAGCGGCGGCGAGCCGGGCCGGGGGCGATTGACGCTGCAGGACATGATCCGATGACGGCAATGCTTGAGATGCGCGGCGTCAGCAAGAGCTTTGCCGGCGTGCAGGCGTTGCGCGACGTCGGCTTCACCGTCGAGGCTGGGCAGATCCATGCGCTGGTCGGCGAAAACGGCGCCGGCAAGTCGACCTTGATGAAGGTCTTGAGCGGAGTCTATCCGGCCGGCAGCTACGATGGATCGATCGTGTTCGACGGCGAGGAGCGGCGCTTCCGCGACATCAACGACAGCGAGGCGCTCGGGATCATCATCATCCATCAGGAGCTGGCGCTGATCCCGCTGATGTCGATTGCCGAGAACATCTTTCTGTCGCATCCGCCGTCGCGGTTCGGCGTCATCGACCGCAACGCGGTGCATCGGCGGACCGCCGAACTGTTGGCGCAGGTCGGCTTGCGGGAGCCGCCGGACACGCTGATCACCGACCTCGGCGTCGGCAAGCAGCAGCTCGTGGAGATCGCCAAGGCCCTGTCCAAGCGGGTGCGCCTCCTGATCCTCGACGAGCCGACCGCCAGTCTCAACGAGGCCGACAGCGCCGCCTTGCTCGAGCGTCTCCTGGCCTTCCGCGAGCAGGGCATCGCCTCGATCCTGATCTCGCACAAGCTGAACGAGGTTGCGCGGGTCGCCGACCGCATCACGGTGCTGCGCGACGGCCGCACCGTCGACAGCATCGACTGCCGCACCGAACGCATCGAGGAGGACCGCATCATCCGCAGCATGGTCGACCGCGATCTGGCGCATCGTTTTCCCGAGCGGAAGGCGGAGATCGGCGAACCCGTGATGACGGTGGAGAACTGGTCAGTGTATCACCCGCTGCATACCGAGCGGCAGGTGATCAAGAACGTCGACTTCACACTGCGCCGCGGCGAGGTAGTCGGTATCGCCGGCCTGATGGGCGCCGGCCGCACCGAGTTCGCCATGAGCCTGTTCGGCCGCGCCTGGGGCACCAACGTCTCCGGCAAGGTCCGCCTCGATGGACGCGAGGCCGATCTGTCCAGCGTGCCGGCCGCGATCGATGCCGGCATCGCCTATGTCACCGAAGACCGCAAGCAGCTCGGGCTGATCCTTGCCGCCGACGTCCGCAAGAACGTGACGGTGGCGAGCCTGCGCCAGGTGTCGGATCGCGGCGTGATCGACGATGTCGCCGAGCTGAAGGCCGCGAGCGACTACCGCACCCGGATGCGGATCCGCTGCTCCGACGTCTACCAGGCGACCGGCGACCTCTCGGGCGGCAACCAGCAGAAGGTCGTGCTGTCGAAATGGCTGATGACCGATCCGAGGGTGCTGCTGCTGGACGAGCCGACGCGCGGGATCGACGTCGGCGCGAAATACGAGATCTACTCCATTATCAACGAGCTGGCGGAGGCCGGCAGGGGCGTCGTGGTGATCTCCTCGGAGATGCCCGAGCTGCTCGGCATCTGCGACCGGATCTGCGTGATGAATGACGGCGCCTTCGTCGGCGAATTCGCAGGCCACGATGCGACGCAGGAGAAGATCATGCGCGCCATCATGCGCAATGACAGAATGTCCGGACGCGGCGCCGACGAAAGGGCGGCACGCGCCGGAGGAGGGGCACCATGACCGACAAGACGGTATCGCTTCCCGAGGCCCCCAGGCATTCCGGCTTCATCAAGAACAATCTGCGCAACTACGGCATGCTGCTGTCGCTGCTCGCGATCATGCTGTTCTTCGAGATCGTGACCGACGGCACGCTGTTGCAGCCGCTCAACCTCACCAATCTTGTGCTGCAGAACAGCTACATCGTCATCATGGCGCTCGGCATGCTGCTGGTGATCGTCACCGGGCATATCGATCTTTCGGTCGGCTCGGTCGCGGGCTTCGTCGGCGCGGTCGCGGCGGTGCTGATGGTGCGCTACCATGTCAGCTACCCGATCGCCTTCGTCGCCTGCCTCCTGGTCGGCGCCGCGATCGGTGCGGCCCAGGGCTACTGGGTGGCCTATTTCGGCATTCCGTCCTTCATCGTGACGCTGGCGGGCATGCTGGTGTTCAAGGGCCTCGCGCTCGCTGTCCTGCAGGGCCAGTCGGTCGGGCCGTTCCCGCCGACCTTCCAGAAGCTGTCGTCGGGCTTCATCCCTGAGCTGTTCCCGAGCGCCGGCACGCTCTATCCGACGTCGCTCGCGATCGGCATCGTCCTGGCGTTTGTGCTGGTGCTGGCGACCGCCAGGAGCCGGGCGCGCGAGCAGGCGCACGGTATCGCCGTCGAGCCGTATGCGTTTTTCATTGTCAAGAGCATCGCGCTGGCGGGCGCGGTGCTCTACTTTACCTACCTGATCGCCTCGCATCGCGGCCTGCCCAACGTGCTCGTCATCATGACCGTCCTGATCGCGCTCTATGGCTTCGTCACGCGGCGGACGGTGATCGGGCGGCAGATCTACGCGGTGGGCGGCAACGCCAAGGCGGCGAAACTGTCGGGCGTCAAGACCGAACGGCTCACCTTCTTCACCTTCGTCAACATGGGCGTGCTGGCCGCGCTCGCCGGGCTGGTGTTCGCAGCCCGGCTCAACACCGCGACGCCGAAGGCCGGCCTCGGCTTCGAGCTCGATGTGATCGCCGCCTGCTTCATCGGCGGTGCGTCGGCCTATGGCGGCGTCGGCCGGGTCGGTGGCGCGGTGGTCGGAGCCATGATCATGGGCGTGATGAACAACGGCATGTCGATCCTCGGTATCGGCATCGATTATCAGCAGGTGATCAAGGGCCTCGTCCTGCTGGGCGCCGTCTGCATCGATGTCTACAACCAGCGCCGCTGACCGCCACGCAGTCGCAATTCCACGATAGGATGCCGGCGCAACGCAGGAGAATGCCGCGTGAAACTGTCCCATGCCGACGCGCTTGATATCGGAGCCATCATTGCCGAAGTCGGCCGCAGCGAGATCATGCCGCGGTTCCGCCGCGTGCGGGAGATCGAGGTCCGCACCAAGACATCGGCATTCGACGTCGTCACCGAAGCCGATGAGTTGGCCGAGCAGGCGATATCGGCGGCGCTGCTGCGGGCGTTTCCGAATGCGGTCGTGATCGGCGAGGAGGGCACCGCGCGTGATCCGGCCGCGCTCGATCAGGTCGGAACCGCGGAGCTTGCCTTCATCATCGATCCGATCGACAGCACGCGGAACTTCACCTCGAGCTTGCCGCTGTTCGGCACCATGGTGGCGGCCACCATGCGCGGCGAGATCGTGCTCGGCGCGATCCATGATCCGGTCAGCAACGACACCGCATTCGCGCTGCGCGGCGAGGGCGCCTGGCTCGCGATGCCGGACGGCCGGCGGCATGACCTGAAAGTGGCTCCCGCCGTGCCGGTCAAGCAGATGGATGCGATCGTCGGCGTCAATTTCCTGCCCGAGCCGCTGCGCACGATTGTCGCCGGCAATCTTTCCAGGCTCGGCGGCAGCGCCTGGCTCAGATGCGCCGCGCATGAATATCGCATGGCAGCGTCCGGACATTGCCACCTGCTGTTCTACAACAAGCTGATGCCGTGGGATCATGCCGCGGGCTGGCTGTTGCATCGCGAGGCCGGCGGCTACAGCGCGCATTTCGACGGATCACCCTACCGGCCGGTCAATCTGACCGGCGGCGTGCTGTGCGCACCCGATGAGGCGAGCTGGCACGCGGCGCGAGAGGCGATCCTGATGCCGGCTGGATAGAAGCAGAAGGTGCGGTTCGTCACGTTGCTGGCGGTTATGGGCCACATTGGTTTTCGGATTCAACTGCCAAACAGCTTGTGTCGTCCCTGCGAAAGCATGCTTTCGCAGGGACGACACCCAATATGGGTCGTCGTTTGTGGGTCATACCTTCGCTTAGGGCGTCAGGCCTGCACGATTTCGCCGTCCGCCTCGCGTCTTCGCAAAGGGACTTGCCACGTCGGGCAAATCAGTGATTGGCGATTTCGGCCGGAGCATCCCGGAGTGGCAGATGCCTGATGCGGCGCACGACAAGGACGGCAACTGCCGCAGCGGCGATTGGTGCCAGTTGCAGGCCGTTGGCGCCCGCAGGCACCATGGCGAATGGCGTCAAATAAAGCGCCGCGACGGCGATGCGTTCATAGGGCAGCCAACCCTGCGCAAGCGCCTGCGCGATCAGCCACGCGCCCGGGATCGCCAGGATCACGACCTCATAGTTGCCGAGCGATGGTACGCACAGGCCGGTCATCGCCACCATCAGCGCGATCTCGGCGGCGCCGCCGGGACGTTTTCGCAGCACCAGGATCAGGACGGCGATCGCGATCGCGGCCGCGGTCACCTGGACGAGCCAGGCCGTGCTGCTGGATCCGCCGGCCAGCCTGACCGCGGCATAGGGGCTGGCGAACTTCTCGAAACCGGGTCCGCCGCCGAGGCTCCAGGCGCTTGCCTCCGGCAGAACGGCAACAAACTTGATCCACGGGTCGATCCCGAAGAAGGCGGTGGCCGCCAGCACAAGCACGAGCGTCGTTGCGGCCGCAGCAGCCAGCGCGAGCCAGCGACGCGTCAGGATCAGCACCAGCGGCGCAAGCAGGGCGATCTGCGGCTTGTAGCTGAAGCACCCGAGCAGCGCGCCGGCGATCACCGGGTAGCGGTCCAGCGTGGCGGCCGATCCGCCGAGCAGAGCCGCCGAGAACAGCGAATTCTGTCCGAATAGCGCGCACACCCACACGGCGGGAAAGGCGAGCGCTGAAACGACGGAGCCGCGCTCGAGCATGGCTCTCACCGCGGCTGCATAGGCGGCGCCGGTCGCGAAGATCCAGACGACGGCCGCCGTTGCAAAGGGAACCAGTGCAAAGGGCAGCCAGAACAACAGCGACGTCGGCGGGTAGAAGAACGGTGCGTAGGTGTTCTGACCGAGCACGGCGGCTACAGCGGCGCGGCCCGCGTCGCCATAGGCGTCGCCGGCGCGGCCTTTGAGCGCGAGCTTCGCCGCGGTCCAGAACGCCGCGAAATCATGGCCGACATCCATCGTCGGCACAGCCCATGGGATGATCGCGATGCAGGCGATGAACAGGACGAGAAATACGCGGGTGAAGGCGGTGACACGGTCAGCCGTGAGCCAGTCGGCCTCACGCAGCGCGGAGACCAGCACGCCCGCGCCGGACTGCCGTGAATGCGCGATTGCCACCGGCGGCTGACCTGTGGACGTATTCGAGGTTGGGCTGATGGTCGCGCGCGGCATCACAGCGTCACGACCTGCGTCATCCGCTGCGAGGTGACGCGCGGCGTCATCAGCGAAGGGCAGCCTGTGTCCCTCGAGGTCCGACTTTTGCGACATCGGCCGCTTCATCCCAATCGCGTCGTGCACGCGCAACATTTGGATCAAATCGTCTAAGGTTGCGTAAACCCGATCGTTGCAATTGGCCGCGGCGCAATCGGAACCGATGATCGACATTGCCCTTGTCCGCGGCCTGTCACGCCGGGCATGGTAAATGAACCCGCAACGCCGGCGGCAGCGTGCGGGGTTGGACGCGGAGCCCGACGGTCAAGGTTCATCGCGAATGGCGGTATTGCAGCAGTTTGGCCACGACATCTGGATTGCCGGGGGACCGAACCTTGCGGTCGCCGGGTTTCACTATCCGACCCGGATGGCCATCGTCAGGCTGGCGGACGGTGCCCTTTTCATCTGGTCGCCGGTCCGGTTGACCGAGCAAATGCAGGCCGGCGTCGACGCACTCGGCCAGGTCAGGCACATCGTGGCGCCCAACTCGCTGCATCATTTGTTCCTCGCCGAGTGGAAGCACATGGCACGCCAGTCGAAAAGGATGCGCCGGCATTCTTGCGCCGCGCCTTCGCGTGGCTCTCGGCGTGATGATTTCATCGCGGATGTGGCGTCGTTGCGGATCAACCGCCTGAACGGAAATGCCGCGGCGAATGCCGTGTTTCGCGCCGGATCAGCCGGCGGAGGGTCGAGGGCTCGGCATATCCAACCTTGCCCGCGATCTCTTCGACCGACAGGCGCGTGGTCTCGAGCAACGACCGAGCCGTCTCGATCCTGATGCGTTGCACGAATTGAATGGGCGACACGCCGCAGATCGCCTCGAGCCGTCTGGCAAATGTCCGCGGCGTCAGCGCGACGGCAGCGGCAACGTCCCCGATCGTGAAGTCGCGCGCGATGTTACTGCGCACCCATTTCTCGGCCCTGGCGATCTTGAGGTCCTGGCTGGCAAGATAATTGATTGCCATGAACGGCGCCTGCGAATGCCGCTCGCCAAGCAGCAGGTAATTGGCGCAGCCCTTGGCCAGCGCCGGGCTGCCGAGACGCGTGATCACCGCAAGCATCAGGTCCATCTGCGCCATCGCCGCGCCGGCGGTTGCGATCGGCCAGTCGGCCACCACCATCCGCTCCGTCATCAGCTCGACATTCGGATAGCGTTGCCGAAACTGCGGCGCGAACCACCATGTCGTGGTCGCTCGCTTGCCGTCGAGCAGGCCGGTCTCCGCGAGCAGGAAACTGCTGGCGCAGGACGCGGCGAGCATCGCGCCGCTCGCGAACGCCGTGACCAGCATGTCGCGGGCGTGCCGACATGCCGGTGTCGCCAGCTTCCGCTCCAGTGCATCGGCCGACGCCGAGCCGAGCCCCGGAACGATGACAAGGTCGGCGCCGCGCAATCGGGCGGCGCGCCGCCTCGGCCCATAACGCAGCGTCGTCACCTCGAAGGGCGCGCGCTTCGACGTACTGATCCGGTTGGCGGTGGCCAGCACGTCGTGGGTGATGGCGGCCGCTGACGCGAGGCAGCCGTCGATCTCGACAACCGCAATCCTGGTCATGTCATAAAATCCGCGATCAATGTCATTTTTGACACTAGCTGCCGGGCCGGAAAATCGCAACTCTGACGCCGAGACGCTGCCGATCTCGATCAGGAGGACCGCCGATGCCGAACCGGCCGATGACCCAGGACGATCCGCTCGAGGATTTCGAGCGCCGCCAGATCACCCTTGATGGTGCCGGCAAGACCGTCCATGTTGGCGGCGGCGGTCCTGCGGTGATCGTGATGGCGGAGATGCCGGGTATCAGCCCGCATGTGGCGCGCTTCGCCCGCTGGGTTCGCGATGCCGGATTCACCGTCTATATGCCATCGCTGTTCGGCCGTGACGGCGCTATTGCGAGCGCAGAGGAGGGCGCCGCGGTGTTTCAGCGCGCCTGCGTCAGCGCCGAGTTTCGCGCGATGGCCGCAAACCAGTCCAGTCCCGTGACGCAATGGCTGCGCGCGCTGGCGCGATTTGCCCATGACGAATGCGGCGGTCCCGGTGTCGGGGCCATCGGGATGTGCTTTACCGGCAATTTCGCGCTCACCATGATGCTGGAGCCGTCGATGCTGGCGCCGGTGCTTTCGCAGCCGTCATTGCCATTGAACGATCCGGCGGGCATCGAGATCGCGCCGGAAGAGGTCAGGGCGGTGCGCGAGCGGTTGGAGCGCGAAGACCTGACCGTGCTGGCCTATCGCTTTGAGGGCGACAAGTTCTGCATGGCGCAGCGCTTTGCGGCCTATCGCGAGGCGCTCGGCGACCGCTTCATCGGGCGAGTGCTTCCCGACAGCGCGGCGAACCGCGATGTGCCGCCGTTCTTCCGGAATTTCGTCACGACACCGCACAGCGTCGTGACTGTGCATCTGATCGACGAGGCCGGCCAGCCGACCATCGTGGCCCGCGATGAGATCCTGGCGTTTTTCAGGCAGCGGCTGTCACCCGCGAGCGGATGAGTTCGGCTGGTCGAAATAGGCGAATGCGGCGCTCGTCAGGCTGCCCAGCAGGGACCAGAACACCAGACTGGTCAGCGTGACGGCGACCATGAACTGGTGCGACAGCGACGAAGGCACGTTGGTCTCGACGTGCTCCAGCTCGGGCGCGCCGATCAGATGCGGCAGCATGATCAGGACCACGCCGGCAATGGCGGCCGGCATCGAGCGCCGGAACACGATCAGCCCGAGGCCCGCTGCGGTCGCCAGCACCGCCGTCACCCACCAGATCTGGCGCGAGAGCAATGGAGCGGTGGGGACCCCCGGCAATTCAGGCGGCAGTCCGAGGCCCGGAGCGATGGTGAAGACGGCGAAACCGGCGAGGCCCCACATCAAGCCTTCATGCCACGAGATTTGCTCGCCGGTCGCGCCGCTGCGAACCGCGAGGAAGCCGCAGAGCAGAAGCGCAAAGCCGATCGCGGTCAGGATGTTCGCCCCCGCGGTATAGACGTTGCGTTCCAAACCGTCGCGCGGCTCCCAGGCCTCCGCGCCATGATCATGATCCGCATGATCATGGACGAGGATCGCCTGCGGTGGCGCGGCGGCTTCGTGCTTGTGCGCGGCCGCCTTCTCGTAGACCTCGGCCCTGAGGATCAGGGGAACGGTGCCGAACTGCTGGACCGCCGTGACGATCAGGCCGACGATGAATCCGGCAATGACCGACGAGAAGACGATCGAGCGAAACGTGCTCATGCCAAGGAGATCAGTGGCAGGGGAAGGCGTTGGAATGGCGCACGTCATGCGCGGCGTTGTGGATTACGTCGATGTGCGAGAAGCCGACCACGCCGACGATGAACAGGCCGAGCGTCATGGCCATCAACGACTGTGCAAGCCGTCCGACCTGTCGGGTGGCGATCGGCAGATGCGTGACCTGAGCTTGAGTAACCTGGGTTTGCGCGGTCTGGGACTGGCTCATGGTCGTTCTCCACATTCGATTTGATCGGCTTCTAGCAGCTTTCGGGTGATGTCGCGACTGGTAAGATGCAAATTTGTTCCAGGGGGAATGCGCTTGCGCTCGATCTTGGCGCGTGCGGCTGCCTTGAAGGCTGGTTCAAACCGCCTGAAATGGGCGAGACATGCGTCCACCGTCGGATCGGTGCCCAGCAGCGTGCGAAAGGCGCCCCGATGCACCGCGCAGATAGCGCGGTGCTCCGGCACGGGAAAGACCAGCGAGGCGATGTCGGCGCGCCAGTGCGCGTCACAGCTCAAGGTGCCGTCGCCAGCAGGGGGGCGGTCAGCGTCGGATGGTGAATTCATCCGGACCTCGCCGCGATTCCCACTTGGCCTGTTCGAGCTCCGGACGGTCGCACTCGGTCTGGGGGTAACCGATGCAGAGATAGCCGATGAATTTCCAGGAGGCCGGGATTTCCAGAACGCCATGAATGCGTTCTGGATTGAGGATCGATACCCAGCCGATGCCGATGCCTTCGGCGCGCGCGGCAAGCCACATCGAGCAGATCCCGGCCACCACGGAATATTCCGACGTCTCCGGCATCGTCGCGCGGCCGAGACCGGCGCCGATCCGGTCGGTCTTCTCGGCAAACACGGCGAGATGTCCCGGCGCCTCCTCGAGGCCCGATAATTTCAACGCGGCGTATTTTGTGGCGCGCTCGCCCGAATAGGACCGCAGCGCATCGGCGTTGCAGGCCTTGAAGTCGTCGATGACAGCGCGGCGTCGTGTCTCGTCGTCGACAATGACGAACCGCCAGGGCTGGCTCAGGCCGACCGAAGGCGACAGGCAGGCGATCTCGATCAGCCGCTCGATCGTGCCATCCGGCAGCGGATCGGTTCGGAACCGCCGCACGTCGCGCCGCCACACGAACAGATCGTGCAGCTGCCGGCGAAACGTATCGTCGAATGAGACCATTGCGGGGCCTTTGGCAGGATCGATCTCGGATTTCATTTAAGCTTCATCGGCAGGCCCGCAACGACGAACTCGACCTCGTCTGCGATGCCGGCGATAGTCTGGTTCATGATTCCTGCGGCGTCGCGGAACGTCCGCGCCAATGCATTGTCTGGCACGATGCCGAGGCCGACCTCGTTGGTGACCAGCACGACCGGGCCGTGCTGGCGCGACAGCGCATCCGCCAGCCGCGTCACTTCCTGCGACCAGTCGCGCCCGGCATGCAGCAGATTGGATAGCCAGAGCGTCAGGCAATCGACCAGCCTTGCACCAGCGCCATCGGTCCCGGACAGCACTTCAACCAGGTCGAGCGGCACCTCGCGCTCGATCCAGTCGCTGCCGCGCCGCGCGCGATGTTTGGCGATCCGCTCATCCATTTCCGCATCGAGCGCCTCGGCGGTCGCGATATAGACCGGCTGTCCCGGAAAGCTGCGCGCACGAAGTTCGGCGCGCCGGCTTTTGCCGGACCGCGCTCCCCCCGTGATCAGAATGACGGCCATATCATCTCCTGTGCGACCGGTACGCACGTCGTTCACAAACGCTCTAACCACCAATCGCGGAGAAAGACAAAGCCGAAATCCGTCACGGAGGGCTTGCACTCGGCCGATGTCTTGCGCATCAGGGGGACCGCGGCGCGGAGAGGATTATCGTGGGTTTTGCGGGAGCGATGGCGGTGGCGATGGCGGTGGATGCCCTGATCGGCTGGCCGGCGTGGCTGTTTGCCCGCATCGGCCATCCCGTGACCTGGCTCGGCCGGCTGATCAATCTTGTCGATAGCGCCTGGAACCGCGCCTCGGACCCGCCGGCGTTTCGTCGCGTGGCTGGCATTGCGGCTGCGATCCTGGTGATCGCGCTGGTGATTGCGCTCGGTTGGGCCGTTCAGTCCGTGCTCGCATCCGGATGGGTTCGCATTGTCCTTGTCGGCGTCCTAGCGTGGCCGCTGGTTGCCGCGCGCTCGCTGCATGACCATGTCGCCGCGGTGGCAAGTCCCTTGGTATCCGGCGACATCACGGCCGCACGTTCGGCGGTCGCGCAGATTGTCGGGCGAGATCCGGCAACGCTCGACGACGTCGGCATCGCGCGCGCCACCATCGAGAGCCTCGCCGAGAATGCATCCGACGGCATCGTGGCGCCGGTGTTCTGGGGCGCGCTGTTCGGCCTGCCGGGAATCCTTGGCTACAAGGCGATCAACACGCTGGACTCCATGATCGGTCATCGCACCGAGCGGCACGAAGCCTTTGGCTGGGCAGCCGCCCGGATCGACGATCTCGCCAATCTCATTCCGGCGCGGTTGACGGGTGTTCTGTTCGTGCTGCTCGCGCCGAACCGTTCGCAGGCGTGGTCATGCATGTTGCGCGATGCGCGCCGGCATCGCTCGCCGAATGCCGGCTGGCCGGAAGCTGCGATGGCCGGCGCGCTCGGCGTGCGGCTCAGCGGTCCCCGCATCTATCACGGGCACGTCGCCGATGAGCCCTGGCTGAACGAGGGGGCGCGCGATCCGGCTGCAGCTGATGTCCTCACCGGGTTGAAACTCTATCGCTACGCCATGGTGCTGTTGGCTGCGGCGTTTGTCGCCCTGGCGCGGGCGTGAAGGTGCGGCGCATGCGTGAGCACGGCGGGAACCTTGATGTCGCCCAGCAGCGCTTCGGCGGCGCCGCGGACGACTGGATCGACCTGTCGACCGGGATCAATCGGGTGCCGTATCCCTTGGTCGATGTCGAGCCGCGGCAATGGAGCGCGTTGCCGTCGCGATCCGATCTTGAATCGCTGCACGACGCTGCGCGGCAGGCCTATGTCACCAAGGCGCCGATCGTGGCGATGGGTGGTGCGCAGGCCGCGATTCAGTTGCTGCCGCATCTGGCGCTCAAGGGGCGGGCGCGGATTCTGGCGCCGACCTACAATGAATATGCCGCGGTGTTGTCGGCCGCCGGCTGGGACGTCGCCGAGGTGTCCGATCTCGCCGCGCTGGCGGAAGCGGACATCGCCGTCGTCGTCAATCCGAACAATCCCGACGGACGACGCCATGACCGGCGCGAGTTGCTGGCACTGCTGCCGCGCGTTGGCCGGCTCGTCATCGACGAGAGTTTTGCGGACGCCGTTCCTGACCTGTCCCTTGCACCGGAAGCAGGACACGCGGGGCTGCTGATCCTGCGCTCATTCGGCAAGTTCTACGGACTTGCCGGCTTGCGCCTCGGCTTCGCGATCGGCAGCGAGGCGGACGTCGCCGCGCTTGCGGCGAGGGCGGGCCCATGGCCGGTTTCGGGAGCAGCAATCGCGATCGGGCGGCGCGCGTTGCTCGATCACGACTGGGCCAAGGCCACGGCCGCGCGGCTCGCGGACGACTGCGTCAGGCTCGATGCAATAGCGCGATCGCAGGGTTGGACGCTGCTCGGTGGCACGTTGCTGTTCCGGCTCTACCAGACGGGCGATGCATTGGCTGCGCAGGAGAAACTTGCCCGTGCGCAGATCTGGTCGCGGGTCTTCCAGCAGAAACCGGGATGGCTGCGCCTCGGCTTGCCGGGCAGTGAGCCCGAGTGGTCGCGCCTTTCCGCCGTGTTGTCGCGCTGATTGCGACGGCGCTGCGCTCCCTCTCCCCGTTCTTACGGGGAGAGGGCTGGGGTGAGGGGCCGCATCCGCATATTCGGCGACAGCTGCGGTTGCGGAGACTCCCCCTCACCCGGAACGCATCTAGCGATGCGTTCCGACCTCTCCCCGCAAGCGGCAGGGGTGTCCGGGGAAATTCAGGCATAGCGGAGCTCCATCTGGTCAGGTGAGATGGTTGATTTCCGACGGCTGGGGTTGATGGGCGGAGGTTTGTCGATGGCAGCGAGGGATCGACGCGTGAGCAGGAGCTGGCCGACGAGTTCGGCGAACCTGAGCGGGAGCATTTTGATGCAGTTGGTGTGAGCGGCGATGCGCAGCAGCAGGTAGGCAATCATCGCAGCGAGCACCTGAAGGCGGATCGCGTTGTCGTTGGCGCCGAGGAACTTGCGAATATCGAGATGCTGCTTGATCCAGCGGAACAGCAGCTCGATTTGCCATCGGCTCTTGTAGAGGGCGGCGATCTCGACGGCGCTACGGGCAAGGTCGTTGGTCAGGAGTGTGATCTTGCCGCCTTTCTCGCGTCTGATCTTGATGCGGCGGAGCGGGATTGGAAGGCGCGAATCGCCCTTGCTGGTGAGCTTCACCTCGTCATCGGCAAGGATTTCGAAGCCATCCCCGTTACGCTTGCGGATGGCGCGATGCCTGAGCGAGCGAAGACGGATGCTCGTCTTCGCCCGGGTAACGAAGAAAGCCTTGCTATCATTGATCTTCTGCCACCAGTCGAAACGGCAATAGCCCTTGTCAAACACATAGGTGGTGGCGGGCTGGATTGGGGTCTGTCGGCCGATCTCGATGTCATTGACGTTCGCGGCCGTCATCTCGACGCAGGTCGGGACATCGCTCCTTGGGTCGTAGACGACATGCAGCTTCATGCCGCGGATGCGGCCGTTCCACGTCGCCCAACTGCAGACCTTGCCGAGCGGGATCGGACTGGCGTCGATCAGACGCACCATCTCCATGCCTTCACTCCGCAGCTGGCGACGCGCCATCGCCGACAGCGCCGCAAAGGTTTGCGCGAAAATGCCGATCGGACGGCGGGCATTGGCATCGGACAACGTCGAGCGCGACAGCTTGCCGGTTCCCAAGTGATAGTGATGCTGCGAATTGGCGTTGAAGCCAGTCACCACCCCGCGCAGACTGCTGTTGCCGCTAAGCTGGGCATAGATCAGCGCCACCAGATGATCCCAGCTCCTGAACGACTTGTCGTAGGCATCCCCGTCCAGACGATCCACAACCGTCTGAAACTGCCGTCGATTGATCGGTTCAAGCAGCCTTCCAAAAATGCTACCGCGATATCGCATGCTCGGCCCTCTGTGTCTCGACAACCAGAAAAGACCGATTTGCCTCGGTCCTGCCGAGCATGCACCGCGACACAGTGAATCATTCCCCGGACACCCCTGCCGCACGCGGGGCGAGGTGAGAAGGAATCATCTCGCTTTAACGCGCCAGCGCGAGCAGGCCTTCGACATCGAGATGGGTCTCGATGTGCTCGGCAAGCGCGTCGAGCGCGCTCTCGACCCTGGCGCCGTAGGGCTGATCAGCCGCCGCGATGTCGAGTTGCGCGAGGAAAGCCTTGCGAAATTCGTCCGAGGCGAACAGGCCGTGCAGATAGCTGCCGTGAGCGCGCCCATCTGCGGAAACCGCGCCCTCAGCCGTACCGTCGAGTGATGCAAAAGGCCGCGCGCGATCCGGGCCGTCGGTGCGCCCGATATGGATTTCATAGGCGTTGATCGGCTGGCTGGTCGCAGCATGCACCGCGCTGACGCGCGTCAGCGTCTTGTGTTCGGTCATGGTGGTCGTGACATCGAGCAGCCCGAGGCCGCGTGTTTCGCCGGCGGGCCCCTCGATCCCTTCAGGGTCGGCGACGCTGTGTCCAAGCATCTGGTATCCGCCGCACAGGCCGAGGACATGGCCGCCGCGGCGATGATGCGCGAGGAGGTCGATGTCCCAGCCCTGCGCGCGCAGGAAGGCGAGATCGCCGCGGGTCGATTTCGAGCCGGGCAGGATGACGAGCTTCGCATCACCCGGGATGGCTTCGCCCGGACGTACCATCACGAGATCGACGCCGGGCTCGAGCTTCAGGGGATCGAGGTCGTCGAAATTGGCGATCCGCGACAACGCAAGGAATGCGATCTTGTGCTGGCCGGGCTTGCGCGCCTCGCCGAGCCCGAGCGCATCTTCCGCCGGAAGCTCGCCGGCGCGGACGAACCAGGGCAGCACGCCAAAGCCGCGCCACGCCGTGCGTTCTTCGATCAGGCGATAGCCGTCGTCGAACAATGTCGGATCGCCGCGGAATTTGTTGATGACAAAGCCCTGGAACATCGCGGCATCATCAGGGTCGATCACCGTCTTGATGCCGACGAGTTGCGCGATCACGCCGCCGCGGTCGATGTCGCCGACCAGCACCACGGGCACGTTGGCCCGGCGTGCAAACCCCATATTGGCGATATCGGCTTTGCGTAAGTTGACCTCGGCGGGACTGCCGGCGCCCTCGACCAGCACCAGATCGGCGCGCTGCTTCAGGCGCGCAAAACTCTCCAGCACCGCGCCCATCAGCGATGGTTTCATGCCGGCATATTCGCGCGCGCGTGCGGTGGCGATCCGTTTGCCGTGCACGATGACCTGGGCGCCGACATCGGTCTCGGGCTTCAGCAGCACCGGGTTCATGTCGGTGTGCGGCTCGACGCCGGCGGCGAGCGCCTGCAACGCCTGTGCGCGGCCGATCTCGCCGCCATCGACGGTCACGGCGGCGTTGTTCGACATGTTCTGCGGCTTGAACGGCAGCACGCGCAGGCCGCGCCGTCTGGCGGCGCGGGCGAGGCCGGCGACGATGAGCGATTTGCCCACGTCCGAGCCGGCTCCCTGGATCATCAATGCGCGCGCCATCGTGATGCCCGTCAGAACTCGACGCCCGGCTGGGCCTTGATGCCGGAGCGGAACGGATGCTTTACCAGCGTCATCTCGGTGACGAGATCGGCAATCTCGATTAGCTCCTCCTTGGCGTTGCGCCCGGTGAGCACGACATGGGTCATCGGCGGCTTCGACGTGGTCAGGAAGTCGACGACATCGGCGATCGCGAGGTAGTCGTAGCGTAGCGCGATGTTGATCTCGTCGAGCACGACCATGCGCAGGCTCGGGTCTGCGATCAGCTGCTTGGCCTTTTCCCAGCCGGCTTGCGCTGCCGCGATGTCGCGGGCGCGATCCTGCGTCTCCCAGGTAAAGCCTTCGCCCATGGCGTGAAATTGACAGAGATCGCCGAAATGCCCGGTGAGCAGGCGGCGCTCGCCGGTATCCCAGGCGCCCTTGATGAACTGCACCACGGCGCAGGGAAAGCCGTGCGCCACACAGCGCACGATCATGCCGAACGCGGAGGACGATTTTCCTTTGCCGGCGCCGGTATGAACGATGATCAGGCCCTTTTCACCGCTCTTGGTCGCCATGATGCGGTCGCGGGCGGCCTTCTTTTTCGCCATCTTGTCCGCGTGGCGCGCATCCGGCGAAAGATCGGTGCCGACGGCGCCGTCTTCAGCGTCCTTTCCATCAGAAGTCATCACATTCCTTCGGCTTGACAAGTGCGAGGCTTGGACGAATGGTGGTCCTGCGTTGGTTCCTGTCCTACGACAGGCGAAGAGGGAATGCGATAGGGCTCCGCTAAATCGGGCCCGAAGCGCAGCCGCCCCCGCGACCGTGACCGGAGAGATGCCCAAGCCACTGATTCCATACGGAGTCGGGAAGGTGGGCATCGAAGGGTAAAACCTGCTCCGCAAGCCGGGAGACCTGCCAACGCAGCATGTTGTGAAACCGGCGGACGGGGTGTTCCGCGACGGGGAACGAACCTGTCCAAAATCGGTTCGTGTGCCTCATCGCTTCCCGCTGTCAATCCAGGAAGGGCGATGAGCGTTACACTTCATGTCTGCATCACCTGCCGCGCCGGCCGGACGCCGGCGGAACGTGAGCTCGCGCCCGGTGCACGCCTGCATGCCGCGCTTGTCGAGGCCGGCGTGCCTGATGACGTCAATCTGGTTCCCGTCGCATGCCTGTCGGCCTGCAGCCAGGGTTGCTCGGTCGCGCTCAGCGCGCCGGGGCGCTGGTCCTATGTCTACGGCCGACTGTCCGCTGATAATGCCGCGGATGTGATCGCCGGTGCCTCCGCCTATGCGGCGGCGCCCGACGGCATCGTGCCGTGGCGCAGCCGTCCGGAAATCTTCCGCAAGCAATCGCTCGCCCGCATTCCACCTCTTCCCGTCGTGCCGGAGGCCGCAGAATGACCACGCTCGCCAAAATTCCGGTCACCGTCGTGACCGGCTTTCTCGGCTCCGGCAAGACGACGCTGATCCAGCATCTGATCCGCAATGCCAACGGCAAGAAGCTCGCGGTGCTGGTCAACGAATTCGGCAGCGAAGGCGTCGACGGCGACATCCTGAAGTCGTGCGCCGACGCCAATTGTCCGGCCGAGAACATCGTCGAACTCGCCAATGGCTGTATCTGCTGCACCGTCGCCGATGATTTCATCCCGGCGATGGAGCAGTTGCTGGCGCGGAACGTGAAGCCCGATCACATCGTGATCGAAACTTCCGGGCTCGCGCTGCCGAAGCCGCTGCTGAAAGCGTTCGACTGGCCGGAGATCCGTTCGCGGATCACGGTCGACGGCGTGATCGCGCTCGCCGACGCCGAGGCCGTCGCCGCCGGCCGTTTTGCGCCTGATCCGGCCGCGGTGGATGCGCAGCGTGCGGCGGACGACAATCTCGACCACGAGACGCCGCTGTCGGAAGTGTTCGAGGACCAGATCGCATGTGCCGATATCGTGCTGCTGACCAAGGCGGACCTCGCGGGGGCGGAGGGGATCAAGGCAGCGAAAGAGGTGATCGCGGCCGAGATGCCGCGCGAGGTGCCGATGTTGCCCGTCGTCGACGGCACGATCGACGCGCGCGTGATCCTCGGGCTCGGGGCGGCGGCGGAAAGCGATCTCGCGGCGCGGCCGTCGCATCACGATGGCGAGGAGGAACACGAGCACGACGATTTCAATTCCGTCGTGATCGATCTTCCGGAAGTTTCGGATGTCGACGCGCTGGTCGCCTCGATCAAGGGGCTGGCGCGCGAGCAGAACGTGCTGCGCGCCAAGGGCTACATCGCGGTCGAAGGCAAGCCGATGCGGCTGTTGGTGCAATCGGTCGGCGAGCGGGTGCGGCATCAGTTCGACATGCCCTGGGGTGCACGGGCGCGGCAGTCGAAGCTCGTCGTGATCGGCGAACATGCCGACATCGATGAAGCCGCGATCAGGGCACGGCTTGGTGTCTGATGCACGTCGTCTTCCGCGAGAGCCGCGGCCTTGAGGAGACCGCGACGCCAAGGGACCTCGGCCAGGATCCGGCCGATCTCGTGGTGTTGTCGTTTTCCGACAGCGATCTTGCTGCCTTCGCGGCCGGCTGGCGGCGCGGCCGTGCTGCGCTGCCGTCGCTGCGGCTCGCCAATCTCGCGGAGCTGCGCCATCCGCTGTCGGTCGATACCTATATCGAGCGGACGCTCTCGCACGCCCGCGGCATTCTGGTGCGGCTGATCGGCGGCGAGCCCTATTGGTCATACGGGCTGGCCGCGGTGCATCGGCTGGCGAAGGAGCGCGGCATTGCCCTGGTCGTGCTGCCGGCCGATGGCCGCGACGATCAGCGACTCGATGAATTCTCGACCTTGCCGATCTCGACGCTGCGCCGCCTCAAGGTGCTGTGCGACAAGGGCGGTCCTGTTGCCGCGCAGGCCGTGATCGCGCAGCTGGCGCTCGCGTCCGGACTCTATGCCGGGCCGGTGGTCGGCGAGATCGATCTTCCCGAGATCGGCGTCTACGATTCCCGGCGCGGTGCCATCACGGCGTTGCCGGCACCGGACGGCCGGCCGCGCGTGCTGGTGACGTTTTATCGTTCCTACCTCGCGGCCGGCGACACGGCGCCGGTCGATGCATTGATCGATGCATTGCGTGAGAGGGGCTTTGATGCTCATGGCGTGTTCGTCACCTCGCTGAAGGCGGCGGGCGTGGCCGATTGGCTGCGCGTTCAGATTGCGCAATGCGCTCCAGCGGCGATCGTCAATGCGACCGCGTTTTCCACGGCCGGTGACGACGGCACGACGCCGTTCGACGCTGCATCATGCCCGGTGTTCCAGGTCGCGCTGTCGACCGCGAGGCGCGAGGATTGGTCCTTGTCGCTCCGCGGGCTCTCGCCCGGCGATCTCGCGATGCATGTGGTGCTGCCGGAGGTCGACGGCCGCCTGTTCACAGGGGTCGTGAGCTTCAAATCGCCCGGTGAGCGCGATCCCGAGCTGCAATTCGCGCATCTTGCGCATCGACCGGATGCCGAGCGCGTCGCTGCAATTGCCGCACGCGTGGCCGCCTGGCATCGGCTTGCCAGCAAGCCGGCACAGGAGAAGTGGCTTGCGCTGGTGCTCTCGAACTATCCCGGCCGGCCGCATCAGATCGCGCATGCCGTCGGACTCGATGCGCTGGCGTCGGTCGGGGCGATGCTGGCTGATCTCGCGGGCGCGGGATTTGACCTTGAGCCGGTGGAGTCGCTGGGCGACATTCTTTTGCGCAGGAATTTGACGTGGAACGTCGCCGACTATCGTGCGGCGCTTTCCGGCCTTCCCGAGCTGCTGCAGGACGATCTCAGCCGCGCATGGGGCGCGCCGGAAGATGATCCCGATTGCCGTGACGGCGCATTTCATTTCGCGGCGATCTGCTGCGGCAAATCGGTCATCGCCGTTCAGCCGGAGCGCGGTGAGGTGGGGCAGCGCGACGCCGACTATCACGATCTCGCGCGCACGCCGCGCCACGCCTATGTCGCGTTCTATCTGTGGCTCAGGCAGCAGGCCATCGATGCCGTCGTCCACATCGGCGCGCACGGAACGCTGGAATGGCTGCCTGGCAAGTCGGTTGCGCTGTCGCCCGCATGCTGGCCGGAGGCGCTGATCGGCGATCTGCCTGTTGTCTATCCCTTCATCGTCAACGATCCCGGCGAGGCGGCGCAGGCCAAGCGCCGGATCGGTGCCGTGACGATCGGTCATCTGCCGCCGCCGCTCGCGAAGGCTGCGGTGCCGGAAGGCTTGCGCAATCTCGAGCGCTTGCTCGATGAGTATTCGACCGCCGATGGTCTCGATCCGGCGCGGCGGCAGCGCCTGATCGCCGCGATCCGCGAGGAAGCACGCATCGCCGGGCTGGAAGACGATCTCGGTCTCGCCGCGTCGGTCTCGGCGGCCGAGGCCATTCCGCAGATCGATCGTTTCGTCTGCGACCTCAAGGAAAGCCAGTTCGGCGACGGCTTGCATGTGTTCGGACGGGGCGCTTGCGGCGAGGCGGAGAGGGCGGCGCTGCGCGATGCGCTCGCGGGTCGGCGCGTGGCGCCGGGGCCGTCGGGCTCGCCCTATCGCGGACGCCGCGACGTGCTGCCGACCGGGCGCAATCTGTTTGCGGTCGATCCGCGCGCGGTGCCGACGCCGTCGGCGCATGCCCAAGGCGTGAAGCTTGCCGAAGAGCTGCTGCGCCGTCATTTGCAGGATCACGGCGACTGGCCGAAGGGACTCGTGGTCGACCTCTGGGGCTCCTCGACGATGCGCACCGCGGGCGAGGATTTTGCGATGGCCCTGCACCTCGCCGGCATCGCGCCGCGCTGGGATCATGGATCTGGGCGGGTGTCGGGCTACGACATCATCGCGCCGGCGGAGCTCGGCCGGCCGCGCATCGACGTCACGCTGCGGGTGTCGGGGCTGTTCCGCGACGTCTTTTCTGGGCTGGCCCAGTTGTTCGAAGCCGCGGCGGAGGCGTTGTCCGAACGCAGCGATGAGGCGGACGAGAATCCCTATCGGCAGCGCATCGCGCGCGTGTTCGGTCCTCGCCCCGGACATTATGGTGTTGGTATTTCGTCGGTCCCCGATGTCTTCACACCGGAGGCGCGCGAGGCGGCCGGCGAAGCATGGCTATCGGCATCGTCGTGGGCTCTCGCATCCGACGGCGAGATGCGGCCCGATCGCGCCGGCATCGAGGCGCGGCTCGCGGCTGCGGACAGTTTTGTTCACACCCAGGATCTGCCGGAGACCGATCTGCTGCTGGCGGCCGACTACGCCGCGCACGAGGCGGGCATCGCGGCGGCGGCGAGGCGCCTTGGCACGAAAGCCCCATCGCTCTATCACCTCGATGCGACGCGGCCGGATCAGCCTCATGCCCGCGCGTTGACCGAGGAAATCTCACGGGTGGTGCGGGTGCGCGCGGCCAACCCTGCCTGGATCGCGGGCATGATGCGCCATGGCTTCCGTGGTGCCGCCGAAATCACAGCGACGTTGGAGCACATGGCGGCGTTCGCCCATCTTGCCGGCGCGGTGCCGCCGCATCTGTTCGATCTCTACTACGATGCGACGCTCGGCAATGACGAGGTTCGCGGCTTCATGGCGCGCGAGAACCCGGCGGCGCTGGCTGCGATCGAAACCTGCTTCGCGAGATTGCATGAAGCCTCGCTCTGGCAGACGCGGCGCAATTCGATCGCGGCTGCGCTGCAGGAGGCCTCATGAGCGCGGTTGCGGTCAAGGGCTGGTGTCCAGGCGCGCTGCGGCCGATGCAGTCAGGCGATGGCCTCGTGGTGCGCATTCGCCCGCGCGGCGGACGGCTGGACGCGGCGCAGGCAGCGGGAATCGGCAGGCTGGCGGCGCGATACGGCAACGGCCTGATCGACCTGACCAGCCGCGCCAATCTCCAGGTTCGCGGCGTCAGCGATGAAGCTTATCCGCCCCTGGTCGATGGGCTCGCTGAACTCGGGTTGCTGGACACGGACTCGAATACCGAGGCGCAGCGAAACATTCTGGTGACGCCGTTCTGGACTGTCGCCGACGAGACGCGCTCGCTTGCGACCGAGCTTGAGCAGGGGCTTGCCGGTGCCTCGTTTGATCTTCCAACCAAGTTCGGCTTCGCAATCGATGATGGCAATGCGCGGATGCTGGCGGATGCGTCCGCCGATATCAGGATCGAGCGCGATCGCGGCCGGGGACTGCTGGTGCGGGCCGATGGCGCGCAGCGCGGGCTTTCGGTCATGCGGAGCGAGGCCGTTCAGGTCGCGTTGGCGCTGGCCGAATGGTTTGTCACCTCCGGCGGAACCAGGGGTGAGCGGCGACGGATGGCGGCTCATCTCGCCGGCGGCGCGAGCCTGCCGCAGTCGCTTCGCGGTGATGCCGAACCCGTCGGCCAATCGTCGAGTCCCGTGCCGGGCATCTATCCAATGGGCGCGATGGTTGGCGTCGCCTTCGGGCAGATGCCGCACCAGACGCTCAACGATCTCGCCGGCTGCGCGCGGGCTCTCCGCATGACGCCGTGGCGGATGATGCTGGTGGAGGGGATGCGCGAGATGCCCGGTGGGGCGGACCTCGTGACTGATGCCGGCGATCCGAGGCTTCGTGTGGTCGCCTGCAGCGGCGCACCGCGCTGCGGCGATGCGCATGCGGACACGCGTATGCTGGCATCGGCGCTCGCGCGGCATATTCCATCCGATGCGCGGCTTCACGTCTCCGGCTGCGCCAAGGGCTGCGCCCATTCCGGTTCTGCGGATGTTACCCTCGTTGCGACAGACGAGGGCTTTGATCTGATCCGCCGCGGCACGACGCGGGATGCGCCGGTCCTCCGAGGATTGAGCAGTACGTACCTCGTTGCAAATCCTACCGTGCTGACGGGAGGCCATTGATGCCGCACGTCTACGAGACCGATGGCGCGGCGATCTATCGCCAGTCCTTTGCCACCATCCGCTCCGAGGCCGATCTTGCCCGCTTCACGCCAGACGAAGAGCCGGTGGTCGTGCGCATGATCCATGCCGCCGGTATGGTGGGCTTGGAAGCGCATGTGCGCTTCACATCAGGCATGGCTGCGCGCGCGCGAGCCGCCTTGCAGGAGGGCGCGCCAATCCTCTGCGACGCGCGCATGGTGTCGGAGGGAATCACGCGCGCGCGGCTGCCGGCCGGCAATGCCGTGATCTGCACGCTCGGTGATGTCAAGGTACCTGCGCTCGCGCAATCGATGCGCAACACGCGCTCCGCGGCGGCGCTCGAGCTGTGGCGGCCGCATCTGGCCGGTGCCATCGTCGCGATCGGCAACGCGCCAACGGCGCTGTTTCATCTGCTCAACATGCTGGAGGATCCGGATTGCCCACGGCCGGCGGCGATCATCGGCTGTCCGGTCGGCTTTGTCGGCGCGGCGGAATCCAAGGCGGCATTGATGGCTGAGCCGCCCGTGCCGGCGCTGACGGTCGAGGGACGGTTCGGTGGTTCGGCGATCACGGTTGCCGCCGTCAATGCGCTGGCGAGCCGGAGCGAATAGCGATGGGACGCATCATCTGCTGCGGCCTCGGCCCAGGCGATCCGGACCTGATGAGCGTGCGCGCCGACCGCGTTGTGCGTGCCGCGAAGCACGTCGCCTATTTTCGCAAAAAGGGCCAGCCGGGGCAGGCGCGCCGCATTGTCGAAGGCTTGCTCGCCGCAGACGTCAGCGAATATCCGATGGAATATCCGGTCACCACGGAGATCGCGTTCGACAGTCCGGACTATGCGCGGCTGCTTGCCGACTTCTATGACGAATGGGCCGAGCGCCTGGCGCGATTTGCGCGCGCGGTCGACATCGTCGTGCTCTGCGAGGGCGATCCCTATTTCTATGGTTCATTTATGCATCTGCATGCACGGCTGCAGGGGCGTGTCGAGATCGAGGTGATCGCCGGCATTCCCGGCATGGTCGGCTGCTGGAATTCGGTGGGTCAGCCGATTGCGCTGGCCGACGATGTGACGACCGTTCTGATGGGGACGCTGCCGGAGGCGGAGCTCGCCGAGCGGATGCGCAGCTCCGACGCGCTGGTCGTCATGAAGACCGGTCGCAATCTTCCGAAGATTCGCCGCGCGCTGGCGTCCGCGGGGCGCCTCGATGATGCGTGGCTGGTCGAACGCGGCACCATGCCGGATCAGCGCGTCGCACGGCTTGCAGATGTCGGCGAGGTCGATTGTCCGTATTTTGCGATCGTGCTGGTGCACGGGCAGGGGCGGCGCAGGGAGGTCGCGCAATGACCGGCACGCTGACCATCGCGGGGCTCGGACCGGGCGCCGAGGCGCTGATCACGCCGGAGGTCGCTGCTGCGCTCGCGGCCGCGACCGACATCGTCGGCTATGCGCCCTATGTGACGCGCGTGCCGCCGCGCGCCGGGCTCACGCTGCATCCCTCGGACAATCGCGTGGAGTCGCAGCGCGCCGCTGACGCGCTGCGGCTCGCGTCGGAAGGAGGCCACGTCGTCGTGGTTTCCTCAGGCGATCCCGGCGTGTTTGCGATGGCATCGGCCGTGTTCGAAGCGCTGGAGGACGCGCCGCAATGGCACGACCTGCCGATTCGCGTTCTGCCCGGCGTGACGGCGATGCTGGCGGCGGCGGCAAGCGCCGGCGCGCCGCTCGGTCATGATTTCTGCGCGATCAATCTCTCCGACAATCTCAAGCCCTGGCCGCTGATCGAGAAACGCCTGCGGCTTGCGGCCGAAGCGGATTTCGCGATCGCGATGTACAATCCGCGCTCGGCCAGCCGGCCGGAAGGTTTTGGGCGCGCGCTCGAGATCTTGCGCGAGGCCGGCTGTGACGAGCGGATCGTGGTGTTCGCGCGCTCCGTCAGCACGCCCGAGCAGCGGATCGAGACGGTCGAACTGCGCGACGCAAGGCCAGACATGGCCGACATGCGGACGCTCGTGATCGTCGGCAATTCGGCGACACGGCGGGTCGGCCGCTGGGTCTATGCGCCGAGGCAGGTCCGATGACCGAGCCATTGCATCGCCTCGCTCACGCTTTCCACCCGCGGCCTCTCGGGCAGCAGTGGCCGCGTGATCATGATGACGGGAAGGCCGAGCACGCGGGCGGCGTCGATCTTGGCGCGCGCGCCGGTTCCGCCGGAGTTGCGGGCGACGATCCACTCGATGCGACGCGTGCGCATCATCGCGAGCTCACCCTCGAGCGTGAAGGGGCCGCGCGACATAATGACGTCGGCATCGGGCAATGGAAGCGCTTGCTCGGGCGGGTCGACGAACCGCAACGTATAGGCATGCTGCGGCCGGGCGCCGAACGGCGCGACGTGCTGGCGGCCGATCGCGAGGAACACGCTGGCGCGGCTGTCCGGCAAGGCCGCGGCCGCGGAGACGACGTCCGCGACTTCGATCCAGCGATCGCCCGCGGCTTTGTCCCAAGGCGCGCGCTCAAGCGCGAGCAGGGGCGTTGCGGTTTGCGCGCAGGCCGCGATGGCGTTGCGGCTCATCTCGGCGGCGAAGGGATGCGTCGCATCGACCACATGCGTGATGGCTTCGCGGTGGAGATAGTCGGCAAGACCGTCGACGCCGCCGAAGCCGCCGATCCTGGTCGGCAGCGGCTGGTCGGCTGGCGTGCGGGTGCGGCCGCCATAGGAATAGACCGCATCGATCCCCGCGCGTGCGATCGCAGCGGCGAGCAGATTGGCATCGGCCGTTCCGCCCAGGATCAGGGCGCGCATCATGGATAATCCCTGGTTGACCATCATCGGCATCGGCGAAGATGGCCTTGCCGGCCTCTCCGATGCAAGTCGAAAGGCGCTCCGTGAAGCCGAAACAGTTTTCGGCGCCCAACGGCACCTCGCGCTCGTCGGCATCACCGACCGCGGCCGTGCCTGGCCGGTGCCGTTCGATGCGAACATCGTGCTGAGCTGTCGCGGCCGTCCGACGGCGGTGCTCGCGTCGGGCGATCCGTTCTGGCATGGCGTCGGCGGAAGCCTTGTCGAGAAGCTGCAGGCCGGTGAGTGGGTCGCGCACTCCGCGCCGTCGACGTTCTCACTGGCGGCGGCTCGTTTGGGCTGGCGTATCGAGAATGCTGTCTGTCTCGGTCTTCATGCCGCGCCGTTCGAGCGGCTGTTGCCGCATCTCGTGCGCGATGCGCGGATCATCTGCCTGCTGCGTGACGGCAAGGCAGCTTCCGACCTTGCGCGCTGGCTGACGGAGCGTGGTTGGGGGGCGTCGGCAATATGGACGCTTGCGGCGCTTGGCGGACCGCGTGAATGCATCACGCAGCATCGCGCCGACTCGTATGCGGGTGATTCAGGCGAGAGCCTGGTCGCGATCGCGCTGGAGGCGCGGGGAGCGCAGGGAATCGCACGCAGCTCAGGTCTTGCCGATGCGCTCTTTGTGCATGACGGGCAACTGACAAAGCGGCCGGTCCGCGCGCTTGCGCTGTCGGCGCTTGCGCCGCGGCCCGTTGAGCGGCTGTGGGATGTCGGCGCGGGCTCGGGCTCGATCTCGATCGAATGGGCGCTGTGTGGAGGGACGGCGATCGCCGTCGAAGCCCGCACCGAACGCGCCGCCAACATCCGCAGCAATGCGGCGAGCTTCGGCTTGACGCATCGGATCACCGTCATCGAGGGCGAGGCGCCCGGCGCTTTATCGGACCTCGCGGCGCCCGATGCGGTGTTCATCGGCGGCGGCCTCGACGCTGATATGTTCGATGCGATCTGGTCGCAGATCGCGCCGTGCACGCGGCTGGTCGCGCATGCGGTGACCCTGGAGACAGAGGCGCTGCTCTGCGATCTGCACCGGCGTCATGGCGGCGAGTTGATGCGCCTCGAGATCGCGCAGGCCGAGCCATTGGGCCGCTATCGCGGCTGGAAGGCCGCGCGGCCGATCGTGCAATGGAGCGCGCTCCGATGAAGGTCGCTGGTCTCGGATTCAGGCGCAATGCCAGTGTCGCGTCCTTGCGCGGCGCCCTCGACGCGGCCGGCGGGCCCAAAGGCCTTGCGGCAATTGCAACGGTGAGTGACAAGGCCGATGCGGCGGCATTGAGGGACTTGGCGCGGGAATTGGGGCTGCCGGTCCGGAGTATTCCCGCCGGGGTCCTGGCTGAAATAAAGACTGCAACGCAATCTGAGCTTATCAAAGCGAGGTTCGGAACGGGCTCGGTCGCCGAGGCTGCGGCGATCGCTGCAGCAGGGCGCGGTGCGCGCCTGATCTCGGTCAGGGCCGCGTCACGGGATCGGATGGCCATCGCGGCGATCGCGGAAGGAGACGGCGAATGACGGTGCATTTCATCGGCGCAGGGCCTGGCGCTGCCGATTTGCTGACCCTGCGCGGGCGCGATCTCATCGCCTCGTGCCCGGTTTGTCTCTATGCCGGATCGCTGGTGCCACCGGATGTTCTGGCGCATTGTCCGCCGGATGCGCGCATCGTCAACACCGCGTCGCTGTCGCTCGACCAAATCATTGCCGAGATCGCTGCCGCGGATGCGGAGGGCAAGGACGTTGCGCGGCTGCATTCGGGCGATCTCTCGGTCTGGTCGGCGATGGGCGAGCAGCTGCGCCGGCTGCGCGCGTTGCAGATTCCGTATTCGGTCACGCCCGGGGTGCCAGCCTTCTCGGCGGCTGCGGCGGCGCTGGAGGCCGAGCTGACGCTGCCGGGCCTTGCGCAATCGGTGGTGCTGACGCGCACGCCGGGCCGGGCGAGCGCGATGCCGGATGGCGAGACGCTCGCAGCCTTTGCCGCGACCGGCGCGGTGCTGGCGATCCATCTTTCGATCCATCTGCTCGACAAGGTCATGGCCGAGCTCACGCCGCACTACGGCGCGGATTGCCCGGTTGCGATCGTCTGGCGCGCGAGCTGGCCGGACCAGCGCATCGTGCGCGGCACGCTCGCGACGCTCGATACCGCCGTCGGCCCCGAGCTCGAACGCACTGCGCTCATTCTGGTCGGCAAGACGCTCGGCGCGGACGAATTCGCCGAGAGCCGTCTCTATGCAGCTGACTATGACCGTCGCTACCGTCCGGTCGGGGCGGCGCCGCGTTTTCCGGAATCGTCGCCGGAATCATCGCAATGACCGCGGCGCTCGTCATCTCTGCGCCGGCATCCGGTGTCGGCAAGACGACGCTGACCCTGGCGTTGGCGCGCGCCTATCGCAATCGTGGTCTCAAGGTACAATGCCTCAAGAGCGGGCCTGATTACATCGATCCCGCCTTTCACGCGGTCGCCACGGGACACCCGTCGGTCAACATCGATAGCTGGGCGATGGCGCGCGAAGCGATCGCGCATTTGGCAGGCCGCGGCGCGGACACCGATCTCGTGCTGGCGGAAGGCTCGATGGGACTGTTCGACGGCGTCGCCGCGCGGGGCGTCTCGGGGACCGGCGCCACCGCCGACATCGCCGAGATGATGGAGTGGCCGGTGTTGCTGGTGATCGATCCCTCCGGTCAGGCGCAGACCGCGGCGGCGGTCGCGGCTGGATTGCGTGATTTTCGCGCCGGCGTTCGGCTTGCGGGCGTCGTCCTCAATCGCGTCGCGAGCGCGCGGCATGAAGCGCTGGTGCGCAGTGCCATGGCGGGCGCGGGCATTCCGGTATTGGGATCGCTGCCGCGCCACGCCGAGATCGCCTTGCCGAAGCGTCACCTGGGCCTGGTACAGGCCGAAGAGCAGGCTCAGATCGACGGTCTGATTGACGAAGCCGCACGCTTCGTCGCCGAGCATGTCGATCTCGACGCCGTGCTGAAATCGGCCGAGGTCTGGTCGCCGCAATCCGCCGTGCCCAGCCCGGACATCACGCCGCCCGGCCAGCGCATTGCGCTGGCGCGCGATACCGCATTCTCGTTCGTCTATCCGCACATGCTGGAAGCCTGGCGCGCGGCCGGCGCTGAGATCGTGACGTTCTCGCCGCTTGCGGACGAAGGCCCCGACGCGGACGCCGATGTGTGCTGGCTGCCCGGCGGCTATCCCGAACTGCATGCCGGCCGGCTTTCGGCCAACAGGCGATTTTTCGGGCGGCTCCGCGCCTTCGCCGCGACGCGGCCGGTGCACGGCGAATGCGGCGGCTACATGGTGCTGGGCGCCGCGCTGACCGACGCCGACGGCGTGCGCCACGAGATGGCGGGCCTGCTCGGCCTTGAGACGAGCTATGCCAAGCGCCGCATGCATCTGGGCTACCGGCTCGCCGAGCTTGCCGCGCCGATGCCCGGCCACGGCCCGGGCGCACGGCTGCGCGGCCACGAGTTTCATTATTCGACGATCATCGCGCAGCCCGACACGCCGCTCGCGGTGGTGCGTGATGCGACCGGTACGATCGTTGCGGAGACCGGATCGCGGCGCGGCTGTGCGACGGGTACATTCTTCCATCTGATTGCGGAGGACCGGTGAGCGGATTCGTTTCCTTCGTCTCGGCCGGTCCCGGCGATCCCGAACTCCTGACCATGAAGGGAGCGGCGCGGCTGCGCAAGGCCGATGTGGTGCTCTATGACGATCTTGCCTCGGGCGCGATCCTCGATCTCGCGCGCGCCGGCGCCAACCTCGTCGCGGTCGGCAAGCGCGCCGGCCGCCTGTCGGCGAAGCAGCACCATGTCAGCCGGCTGCTGGTCGATTATGCCACCGCCGGCGTGCGGGTCGTGCGGCTGAAATCCGGCGACGCCGGTATTTTTGGACGGCTCGAGGAGGAGATCGAAGCGCTGCGCGCGGCCGGCATCGGCTACGAAATCATTCCCGGTGTGACCTCGGCCTCGGTTGCCGCCGCGCAGGCCGGCATTCCGCTGACGCGTCGGCTGACCTCGCGCCGGGTCCAGTTCGTCACCGGCGCCGATGTGACGGGCGAATTGCCCGCGGATCTGAACTGGGCGGCGCTGGCCGATCCGGAAGCGACCACCGTCGTCTACATGGGGCGGCGGACCTTCCCGGCATTGGCCGCAAGGCTGATCGCGCACGGCCTCGCGCCCGACACGCCCGCACTGCTGGCGGAATCGCTCGGGCACACCGACGAGCGGCTGCTTCGCACCACGATCGCAGCGCTGGCCGAACAGCTCACGCATGCCGGCGCGGCCACGGCGGCTGCCGTTATCCTGTTCGGTGCGCTGGCGCCGGAACAAGGGTGACGCGGCCATGTTGACGCTGTCCCTGATCGGCATCGGTTGTGGTGATCCCCGGCAGCTCACTTTCGCCGCGACCGCCGCGATCAATGCCGCCGACCTGATCCTGATCCCGCGCAAGGGGACGGCGAAGTCGGATCTCGCCGAGTTGCGTCGCACCATCTGCGCAGAAGCGTTGAGCAATGACTGCACACGCATTGCCGAGTTCGACCTGCCGGTGCGTGACGCCGGTGAGGAGGACTATCGCAAGGGTGTGGACGATTGGCACGATGCGATCGCCGCGACGTGGTCGCAGGAAATCGCGCGCCATCTCGGCGGGGAGGGACGCGTCGCCCTGCTGATCTGGGGCGATCCCTCGCTCTACGATTCGAGCCTGCGGATTGCGAGACGGCTCGATCCGTTGCCATCGATCGAGGTGATCCCGGGCATCACGTCGATCCAGGCGCTGTGCGCGGCGCATGCGCTGCCGCTCAATGAGATCGGCGAGCCGTTCCTCGTGACGACCGGCCGGCGGCTGCGCGATGGCGGCTGGCCGCCCGGCCTCGACACCGTGGTCGTGATGCTCGACGGCGGCGCCGCCTTCCAGACGCTGGATCCTGCCGGACTGCAAATCTGGTGGGGCGCCTATCTCGGCATGCCCGATCAGATCGTCATGGCGGGGGAACTGGCAGTGGTGGGCCCTCGCATCGTCGCCGCGCGACGCGAGGCACGCCAGCGGCACGGCTGGATCATGGACAGCTATGTCCTGAAGCGGAGTTCGTGATCCAGATTTTGCTCCGGGGGCATTCCATGCAGCGGGGCCGCTAGGTCTTCAACCCGCGAATCGATGGTTGGATGGTCAGGCGGTAAGCGACAAGCTTGTCGCCATCGAACTGCTCGAGGGGCGTCTCGCAAACCGGGCAGCGATACTCGCCCTCACTTCCTGACCCGGATGCCAGCTCAAGGCGTCGGAATCCAGCCCCGCAACGCGGGCATGTGACGTCGTCCTTCTTCATCAACTCACCCCAGAACAACACCGGCGCTCCTTTTAGCCCAGACCGCGCGGCGGAACTATGTTCATGGCCGGAGAGCTACCGGATCATTCGTGCATGGAAGCGGCGGTGCGTCGTCGAGCGGGCGACAGCGCAGCCGATCGCGCGGAGCCGATTTTCAACGCGTTATGCAAGTTCGGCAATGGGTTATGGCTCGGCTCTTAAAGAGCATGGGCCGCTGGACCGTGCAGCAATAGTGACTGCCATGTCGTTGTGTTCGAGAGAAATGCTGCGTCTGCTCAATACCACGCGCGATCGCCGGCACGCCCGAGGCCCACCGGCGATCAATCGCGATCAGCTATTGCCTGATCAGACGAACCACGTCCTGTCGCAGCAGGTAGAGCGAGACGGCGAGCAGGACGACGTCCTTCATCAGGAAGGGCACGTTACCGGTCATCGCGGGGAAGCCACCGGCGGCAACGTCCCAGCCATCGGGCATGAACGGAATGATGGTGACCGTCGCGATGAAGGTGCCTGTCGAGCCGAGGGCGCCGAGCACGCCGAGCCGCTTGTCCCAGAAGCCCGCGAGCAGCAGCGAACCGAACGTCCACTCAGAGGCGCCAAGGAAGTAGCTGGCGCCGGCGTGGCCGAACGCTGGATACAGCCACCAGATCAGCGGCCCGTTGCTGATGAACGGGACCAGCCGTTCGAACTCGTACGGAAACCACTTCTGGTAACCGAAGAACAGGAACATGATCACCATCGCAGCCCGGACGACGTGATAGTCGAGATCTTCCGCGAGCAGGCCGGACCTATGAAGCGCGCGGACAAGCGGATTTTGTGTGGTGTTGGCAAGCGTGGTCATGGTCGTGATCCTTTTCGCATGACATCGCCCGGTCGCTTCACGCGACTGCCGGGAAGTCGATGTCGGTGTCGTTGATGCGGTTGAAGACGTTGGTGAAGACCGTGGTCGCAAACGCCAGGCTGATCTCGACCAGTTGCGCGTCGCTGTAGCCGGCGGACTTGATCGCGGCGAAATCCTCGTCGCTGACGGTGCCGCTCGACTGCGCGAGCTTGCGCACGAAATGCACAAGCGCATCGCGCTTGGCGTCACCGGTCGGCGCGCCGTCGCGGATCTGCTTGAGCACATCGGCATTCACGCCGGCGAGCCTGGCGAGATGCGAGTGCGCGGCGACACAATAATCGCAGCCGCTGGCAGCGCTGATCACGAGCTTGACGATCTCCAGGTCGCGCCGGGGCAGGCTGCCGCCAGTCAGGACGGCATCGGCCGCGAGGATCGATTTGAGCGCGGCCGGACCGTGGGCGGCAATCGCCGCGTAGGTGTTCGGGACGGCGCCGATCGCCTTCTTGATCTGGGCGTAGATCTGGCCGGACGGGCCGGTAGCGGTTTCGAGATTGGGGGTTGAGAGGCGAGACATGGTGGCACTCCTTGTTTGGGGTGGTGAACGATTGCGGAGTGACAATAGGATCGAGATTTGAGACATTGAATGTTAATATTGCTCGTTTATATGCTCCATCGTCTCATGAACTGCTTCAGGGGAATTTGGCTATGGATTGGCTGAGCCGGCTGTTCGAGATGATGCCGGTGCGCGGGCGGCTCGACCTGCGCTGCAGCTACAGCGTGCCCTGGCGTATCGAGCAGGGACCGGGTGTAACCAGCGAAATCCCCTATCATGCGGTGCTTGCCGGCTCGGCGATCCTGGACGACGCCGCGGGCGGACGGCCGTTGCTGCTGAAGCCCGGCGACATCCTCCTGCTTCCCGGCAACCCGCGACACGTGATGCACGACGGAAGCGGGGCGACACCGCTGCCGGCGCGCAACCGGGCGGCGGAGAATTTCACGATCAGCGAAAACCTCGGATCGGACGAACGGCTTGACCTGTTGTGCGGGCACTTCGCGATTGCACCGCCACACGACCGTCTGTTGCGCGGTTATCTTCCGCCGCGCCTTGTCGTGCATGCCGGCACGCGTGCGGGAAAGGGAACGGCTGCACAGCTCGCCGGGCTCGTGTCGCTGATGCGCAGCGAAACGGCCGACGATCATCTGGGCGGCCACGCCATGCTGAATGCGCTATCCACGGCAATGTTCGCGCTTGTGCTGCGGCTTGCCAGCGAGACCGATGCAACGTCACGGGGACTTCTCGCCCTGGTCGGTGATCCCAGGCTCGCGCCGGCCGTGGTCGCCATGTTCAAGGAGCCCGCGCGCGCGTGGTCGCTGCCGGAGCTCGCACGGCTTTGCAACATGTCGCGCGCGACGCTGGCACGGCAGTTCCAGGACAAGCTCGGGCGATCGGCCAGCGATCTGCTCACCGATATCAGGATGACACTTGCGGCGAACGAGTTGAAGGGATCATCGCTTTCGACGGGCGCCGTGGCAGAGATGGTCGGGTATCAATCGGAGGCTGCCTTTCAGCGCGCCTTCAAGAGCCACATGGGCGTGACGCCGGCGCAGTGGCGAAAGACGCAGCCGCCGGAACAGGACGTGTCGTCGGAATCTGCCGTGCCGGCTGATCGGAAAGGCAGTTCGCCGACTGTGGATGCTTAGCGTCCTCCGTGCCTCGCGTACGTTTCGGTGCGCGAGGCGCAGAGGGCGCTCGATCAAGACTTGCGATGCCTTGCGTTGACCGCGATCGCGGCGGCGGCGGTGCGGTTCTCGACCCCGAGCTTGGCGTAGATCTGCTCAAGGTGCTTGTCGACGGTGCGCGGGCTGAGGCCGAGGATCTGCGCGATGTCGCGGTTGGTCTTGCCCTTGGACAGCCAGGACAGCACCTCGCCCTCGCGGGTGGTCAGGCCGAGCTCGCTGGAGAACTCGGCCGGCATGTCGCCGCTGGTGTCCTTGGCGAGCCGCAGCAGGAATTCGTTGGGCCCGAGCTTGCCCATATATTGCAGCCGAAGCTGTTCGTTGCCGGGGAACGACGCCACGGTCGCTGTCTTCTTTCCCGTGCCGCCCTTCTGCGCCTGCTCGAGCCATTGCGGCATCGGGTCCGGCAGCGCGAAATTGTCGGCGGCGTCGGCGAGCGTATCCGACAGCAGTCGCTGTGCCTGCGGCGTCGCCCACAGCAGCGCGCCGGCGCTGTTCACGGCGAGCAGATAGCGGCCGGAGACGTCGAGCGCCGCGCGGGCGCTTTGCGTCATCCGCGCATTGGCGAGATGGACCCGGATGCGCGCGAGCATCTCCTCGACCACGATCGGCTTCGTGACATAGTCGACGCCGCCGGCCTCCAGCCCGCGCACGATATGCTCGGTCTCGGCGAGGCCCGTCATGAAGATGATCGGCACGCCGTCGAGCCCGGCGTCGCGCTTCAGCCGCCGGCAGGTCTCGAAACCGTCCATGCCGGGCATCACGGCATCGAGCAACACGATATCGGGCGTGATCTGTTCGACGATGCGCATCGCCGAGGCGCCGTCGAGCGCGACCATCACGGTCATGCCAGCGCCGTCGAGCGCATCGGTAAGCAGGCGCAACGTCTCCGGAGAGTCGTCGACGACGAGCGCGACGTCGCGCTTCTTCTGTTCAATGGTCATAGCTGTGCAATGTCTTCAACGTCGCCATATATTGATCGAGATCGAACCGGTCGATCAGCGTGCGCATCTGGCCGACGAAATCGGCATGTTCGGGACACTCATTGCCGATCTCGTCGAGCTTGAGCTGGATCGCCCTGACATAGCCGAGCTGGCCGAGGCTGATCAGCTCTTCGACATATTTCACCGGCGGCCGCGAACCGCTCTCGGGCTTCCATTGCGGAGGCGGGGCCGGCTCGGCCTCATACTGCCACTCGATCTTGAGCAACTGGCGGATGGTCTCGAGCAGCCGCGGAATGTCGATCGGCTTCATCAGGTAGCCGTCATGGAATGGCTGCGCCAGCGGCGCGCCATGAGCCTCCAGCGCGCTGGCCGAGATCATCAGGATCCGCGCCTGGTGATGGCCTTCGGAGCGCAGGGTTTCGGCGACCGTCCAGCCGTCCATGCCCGCCATCGAGATGTCGAGCAGAAATAAGTCCGGCCGGCAATGCTGTGCGAGGGCAAGGCAGCCCGGTCCGTCCGGCGCGCTGAGCAGGATGAAGCCGAGCGGCGTCAGGATCTCGCGCAACAGATCGCGGTGGGTCGGGTCGTCGTCGGTGATCAGGATGGTCTTGCGCGGACCGTGATAGCCGTACACGGGAGCATCGACCGGTGCATCGCGCCGCGGATTGGTGACCTCCGACAGCAGCAGCTTGACGCGGAAGGTGCTGCCGGTGCCGACCGTGCTCAGGACCTTGATGTCGCCGCCCATCACGCCCGCGAGCAGGCGGCTGATGGTCAGGCCAAGCCCGGTGCCGGTCTGCGGCTGGGTGACGCCGAGCGCACCGCGCTCGAACGGCGCGAAGATCCGCTCGAGGTCGTCGGGCTGGATGCCCGGCCCGGTATCGATCACCTCGAACTCTGCGACCGGGCTGCGGTAATACACCACGAACTGGACCTGGCCGGATTGCGTGAACTTGATCGCGTTCGACAGCAGGTTGATCAGGATCTGACGCAGCCGCTTCTCGTCGGCATAGACCACGACGGGCAGCACGGCAGGCCGTTTGAACACGAAGTCGATGCCTTTTGCTGCGGCTTGCAGGCGGAACATGCCGACCAGCTGCTCGAGGAAATCGTTCAGCCGCACTTCGTCGCGCGACAGGTAGAGCCGGCCGGCCTCGATCTTGGAGATATCGAGGATGCCGTCGATCAGCCCAGACAGATGATCGGCGCTGCGGCGGACGACGCGCACTTGCTCGCGCGGCCGCACCTGCAGGCTATCGTCCTGCTCCAGCAATTGCGCGTAGCCGGAGATCGCATTCAGCGGCGAGCGAAGCTCGTGGCTGAGGCCCACGACGTAGCGGCTCTTGGCGAGATTGGCTGACTCGGCGACTTCCTTGGCGCGCTGCAGTTCGGCGTCGGTGCGCTTGTGGGCGTCGATCTCCTGGATCAGCAGCGTGGTCTGGCGGCGTGTTTCCGCTTCCGCGGCGCGCCGGCTCTGTTGCGCCAGCACGAACAGCCAGGCGACCACGCCGATGATGAGGGTCAGCGCAAAGAACACCTTCCAGAGCACGTCGGCCAGCAATTCATTGGCATGCACGGCCGCCGTGGTCTGCAGGTAGATCAGGCCGAGCACCAGCGCCACGAGGCCGGCTGAGACGGCGAACACGCCGAGGTAATGCCCGAGCTGTGAATTGATGCGGGCGTAGATCGGCTGCGGCATCACCTTGCCCAGCGCGTCCGAGACCTGTGCGCCGATCCGGCCATGCGGCTTGCAGAGGTCATGGCAGCGTGCGTCGAGCGAGCAGCACAGTGAGCAGATCGGGCCGGCGTAGGCCGGGCAGGAGGCCATGTCCTCGGGCTCGAACGCATGCTCGCAGATACAGCACTGGATCGATTCAATGTTCTGCCAGCTCCGCTTCGGCTTGCGGGCGATGTAGTACTTGCCGTCGGTGGCCCAGGCGATCAGGGGAGCCGTGACGAACGCGACCGCAAGCGCAACGAAGGCCGACAGCGCCTTCGCGGTCGGGCCGAACAGGCCATAGAACGCGCTGATCGAGACCACGGTGGCGATCGTCATCGCGCCGACGCCGACCGGATTGATATCGCAGAGATGGGCGCGCTTGAACTCGATGTGCTGCGGCCGCAGGCCGAGCGGCTTGTTGACGACGAGATCGGCCACCAGCGCGCCGACCCAGGCGATCGCGACGTTCGAGTAGAGCGCGAGCGTCTGCTCCAGCGCCTTGTAGACACCGATCTCCATCAGCAGCAGCGCGACGACGACATTGAACACCAGCCACACCACGCGGCCCGGATGCGAGTGGGTGAGGCGGGAGAAGAAATTCGACCAGGCGATCGAGCCGGCATAGGCGTTGGTGACGTTGATCTTGACCTGCGACAGGATCACAAATGTCCCGGTCAGCGCCATTGCCAGATCCGGCTGCGACAGCACGTAGCGGAAGGCTTCGAGATACATGTTGGCCGGCTCGGCCGCGTGCTCGGCCGAGACGCCGTGGCTGAGCGCGAAGAAGGCCAGGAACGAACCGGCCAGCAGCTTGAGCGCGCCGAGCACGATCCAGCCGGGACCGGCGCTCAGCAGCGCGATCCACCAGGCCTTGCGCGAGGTGCGGCGGTCGCGCGGCAGAAAGCGCAGGAAGTCGACCTGCTCGCCGATCTGCGCCACCAGCGCGAACACGACGGAGGCGGCGGTGCCGAACAGCAGCAGGTCGAGAGTCCCTGCGGGATCGCCGTGATCGCCGGCGAATTTGCGCCACTCGGTGAAGGAATGCGGATTGGCCCAGGCGATCGCCGCGAACGGCATGATGTGGAGGATGATCCACAGCGGCTGGGTCCAGAGCTGGAAGCGGCTGATCAGCGTGATGCCGTAGATGACCAGCGGAATGATCACGACTGCGCTGATCAAATAGCCGATCGGTCGCGGGATGCCGAAGCACATGTCGAGCGCGCTGGCCAGGATCACCGCCTCGATCGCGAAGAAAATGAAGGTGAAGGAGGCGTAGATCAGCGAGGTGATGGTCGAGCCGATATAGCCGAAGCCGGCGCCGCGGGTCAGCAGGTCGATGTCGATGCCGCTTTTCGCGGCATGGTAGGCGATCGGCAGTCCGCAGAGGAAGATGATGACGCTGACGACCAGGATCGCGGCGGAGGCGTTCATCGCGCCATAGTTCAGGGTGATGGTGCCGCCGATCGCCTCCAGCGCGAGGAAGGAGATCGCGCCGAGCGCGGTGTTGGCGACGCGGGCGGCGGACCAGCGCCGCGCGCTCTTGGCGGTGAAGCGCAGCGCGTAGTCTTCCAGCGTCTGGTTGGCGACCCATTGATTGTACTGGCGCCTGACGCGGTCTATCCGCTGCCGCCCTGCCACTCGTTTGAACTCCTGGTCCACGATGCGCTGATCGCGGGCAAATCCCGTACCAAAAACCTACGTCGCTATTTTGCGGTGCAGTATACGCGATCTCACGTATCAGTGCGCTGCACAAAAGTGAGCAATCCTCGCCTGATCAATAAGCGTTCTCGAACCAGATGGGGTGCTCATGTCAGACGAACCAAAACCAGGCCTGAAGTCTCCGCTCCGGCGCAAGCTCTTGATGGGAATGGCGGCATTGCCGGCCGTTTCGATGCTGGGCCGTCCGGCATTTGCCGACGTTCCTGCAACCTCTGCGGTCAATACCACGGGTCTTGCAGTCACCGATAGCGAAGTCACGGTCGGCATCCTGCATTCCGTCACCGGCACCATGGCGATCTCCGAGACCGGGTCGGTCGAGGCCGAGAAGCTCGCGATCGAGCAGATCAATGCCGCCGGCGGCGTGCTCGGCCGCAAGATCAAGTTCATCCAGGAGGACGGCGCCAGCGACTGGCCGACCTTCGCGGAAAAGGCCAAGAAGCTGCTGGTCAACGACAAATGCGCGGCCGTGATGGGCTGCTGGACCTCGGCCTCGCGCAAGGCGGTGCTGCCGGTGTTCGAGCAGTACAACGGCATGCTGTACTACCCGACCTTCTATGAAGGCCTCGAGCAGTCCAAGAACGTGATCTACACCGGGCAGGAGGCGACCCAGCAGATCATCGCCGGACTCGACTGGGTCAACAAGACCAAGGGCGCCAAGAGCTTCTACCTGCTCGGCTCGGACTACATCTGGCCGCGCACCTCGAACAAGATCGCGCGCAAGCACATCGAGAACCATCTGCAGGGCTGCAAGGTGGTCGGCGAGGAATACTTCCCGCTCGGCTCGACCCAGTTCAACTCGGTCATCAACAAGATCAAGCTGACCAAGCCGGACGTGATCTACGCGATCATCGTCGGCGGCTCCAACGTCGCATTCTACAAGCAGCTCAAGGCGGCCGGCATCGACTTGTCCAAGCAGACGCTGCTCACGATCTCGGTCACCGAGGACGAGATCGACGGCATCGGCGGCGAGAACATCGCCGGCGCCTATGCCTGCATGAAATACTTCCAGTCGCTCGACAATCCGAACAACAAGGCCTTCGTGCCCGCCTTCAAGAAGATGTGGGGCGAGAAGACCGTGATCGGAGACGTCACCCAGGCTGCCTATCTCGGTCCGTGGCTGTGGAAGTTGACGGTGGAGAAGGCCGGCTCCTTCGACATCGACAAGGTGGCGGCCGCGTCGCCCGGCGTCGAGTTCAAGGGCGCGCCGGAAGGTTACGTCCGGATCCACGAGAATCATCACCTCTGGTCGAAGACCCGCGTCGGACGCGCCAAGGCCGACGGCCAGTACGAGCTGATCTACGAGACCGCCGATCTCGTCGAGCCGGATCCGTTCCCCAAGGGCTACCAGTGAGCCAGTAGCCCGCATGAGCGGGGCGATATGCGGGACCGTCCCGGGTATCGCACCCGCTCACCCGGGCTACGAAGCTCCACAACGCCTCGTGGCGTGGACGTCATCGTCCACGCCGCGGAACGAGCGTCGCTTGACCGGCGGCGCGTGCCCCTTGGAATGACGGAGGACCAGATGTTCGGCGACTATTCGATCAGCGATCTCGGCGCCATCCTTGCGATGCAGGGATTTGCCGGGCTCATCCTGTTCTCCGTCTATGTGCTGATGGCGCTGGGCCTTGCCATCATCTTCGGCCAGATGGGCGTCATCAACATGGCCCACGGCGAGTTCATGATCTTGGGGGCGTACGTCACCTGGATGACGTCGAACGCCGTGCAGCACGTCGCGCCCTGGCTGTTCCCCGGTTACTTCTTCATCGCAATGATCCTCGCGTTCATTGCGTCAGGCGCGCTCGGCATGCTGGTCGAGTGGGCGCTGATACGCCATCTCTACAAGCGTCCGCTCGACACGCTGCTGGCGACCTGGGGCCTCAGCCTGATCCTGCAACAGGCCTATCGTTCGGTCTTCGGCGCGCGCGAGGTCGGCGTCGAACTGCCGGAATGGATGATGGGCTCCTGGCAAGCGACCGACTCCATCCAGATACCGATCAACGGCATGTTCGTGATGGCGCTGACCATCCTGATCACGATCGCGGTCGCCTATGTGCTGTTCTGGTCAAGCTGGGGCAAGCAGGTGCGCGCCGTGGTGCAGAACCGCGTGATGGCGGGCGCCGTCGGCATCAACACCGAGAAGGTCGATCGTTACACCTTTGGCCTGGGTTGCGGCATCGCCGGGATCGCCGGCTCGGCCTTCACCATGATCGGCTCGACCGGGCCGACCGCCGGCCAGCTTTACATCGTCGACACCTTCCTGGTGGTTGTGTTCGGCGGCGCCGCCTCGCTGTTCGGCACCATCGCCTCCGCCTTCTCGATCTCGCAGACCCAATCGACGCTGGAATTCTTCCTGTCGGGATCGATGGCCAAGGTGATCACGCTGCTGACGATCGTCGCGATCCTGATGGTGCGTCCGCAGGGGCTCTTCGCGCTCAAGGTCCGCAAATAAGAACAAGCAGGCTGGTCATGATCATCAACTCGCGCTTTTTCAATCGCTCCGAACTGCTCGGCTTCCTTGCGCTCGCGGTGCTGTTGTTTGTCATCCTGCCGCTGTCGCTGGATATCTTCCGCCTCAACTTGGTCGCCAAATATCTGACCTACGCCTTCGTCGGGATCGGCCTCGTGCTGTGCTGGGGCTATGGCGGCATCCTGAGCCTGGGGCAGGGCGTGTTCTTCGGCCTCGGCGGCTACTGCATGGCGATGTACCTGAAGCTCGAGGCGTCCTCGGTCGCGAACACCAAGATCCAGTCGACGCCGGGCATCCCCGACTTCATGGACTGGAACCAGCTCACCTCGCTGCCTTTCTTCTGGAAGCCGTTCCACAGCTTCCCGGTCACGCTGCTTGCGATCTTGCTGGTTCCCGCGGTCTTCGCGCTGATCATCGGTGCCGCGATGTTCAAGCGTCGGGTCGGCGGCGTGTACTTTGCCATCATCACGCAAGCGATCGCCGCGATCCTCACTATTCTGATTGTCGGGCAGCAAGGCTACACCGGTGGCATCAACGGCATTACCGACTTACGCACGCTGCACGGCTGGGACATCCGCACCGATCACGCCAAGTTCATTCTGTATTTCGTCGAGGTTGTGCTGCTGTTCGGCTGCATCTGCGTCGCGCAGTTCATCCGCCTGACAAAACTCGGGCGCATCCTGGTGGCAATGCGGGAGCAGGAGGATCGCGTGCGCTTCTCCGGTTACAGCGTCGCCAACTTCAAGATCTTCGCATTCTGCGCCGCGGCGGTGTTTGCTGCGATCGGCGGCGCCATGTTCACGCTCGAGGTCGGCTTCATGTCGCCGTCCTTCGTCGGCATCGTGCCGTCGATCGAGATGGTGATCTACACCGCGGTCGGCGGCCGGATGTCGATCTTCGGCGCAGTCTGGGGCGCGCTCCTGGTCAATTTCGCCAAGACCAGCCTCTCGGAGTCCTTCCCGCAGCTCTGGCTGTTCGGCCTCGGCGCGCTGTTCATCGCGGTCGTGCTCGCCTTCCCGAACGGGCTCTCCGGCATCTGGGCGGACCACGTCCAGCCGCGCATCGATCGCCTGCTGGCATCACGCAAATCGAAATCGGCGGCCGGCCTGATCGCCGACGGCGCACCGGCCGAGTGAGGAGGGATCATCATGCTCGTCGGCCATCAGCCCAAGGACTTCCTGCTCGCGGTCTCCGGTCTCACTGTGTCGTTCGATGGCTTCAAGGCCGTGAACGATCTCTCCTTCTATGTTGAGGAGAACGAGATCCGCGTCATCATCGGCCCGAACGGCGCCGGCAAGACCACGGTGCTCGACCTGATCTGCGGCAAGACCAGGGCGACGTCAGGCTCGATCCAGTTCCGTGGCCAGGAGCTGACCAGGTTGCGCGAGAACGAGATCGTGCAGGCCGGGGTGGGACGCAAGTTCCAGACGCCGTCGGTGTTCGAGGATCTCACCGTGTTCGAGAACCTCGAGATTTCCTTCCCGCGCGGCCGGACCGTGTTCGGCTCGTTGACCTTCCAGCGCGACGATACCGTCAGGCAGCGGGTCGAGGAGGTCGCCGAGATGATCTTCCTGAAGGACAAGCTCAACACCTATGCCGACCAGTTGAGCCATGGCCAGAAGCAGTGGCTCGAGATCGGCATGCTGCTGATCCAGGATCCGGACCTCTTGATGCTCGACGAGCCGGTCGCCGGCATGAGCGTGTCCGAGCGCGCCAAGACGGCCGAGCTGCTCAACCGCATCATCAAGGACCGTTCGGTGCTGGTGATCGAGCACGACATGAAGTTCGTCGAGGACATCGCGCACAAGGTCACGGTGCTGCACCAGGGACAGATCCTGTCCGAGGGAACGATGGAGCACGTCAAGAACGATCCGAAAGTCATCGAAGTGTATTTGGGCCACTGAGGAACCGGGACGATGCTGGCAATCAATGATCTTCACGTCGCCTATGGCCAGAGCGAGGTGCTGCACGGCCTCAACGTCTCGGTCGCGCCCAACGAGATCGTCGCGATCATGGGCCGCAACGGCATGGGCAAGACCACGCTGATGAAGTCGCTGATGGGCATCCTGCCGGCCAAGAGCGGCAAGGTGACCATGGACGGCACCGAGCTCGGCGCGATGAAGAGCTACGAGCGGGTCGCGAAGGGGCTCGCCTATGTGCCGCAGGGTCGCATGATCTTCTCCACGATGACGGTGAAGGAGAACATCGAGACCGGGCTCGTGGTGTCAGGCGGCTCCGAGGTACCGGGCGACATCTATGAGCTGTTTCCGGTGCTGCTCGAGATGAAGGGCCGCCGCGGCGGCAATCTCTCGGGTGGACAGCAGCAGCAGCTCGCGATCGCCCGCGCTCTGGCGACCAAGCCGAAGGTGCTGCTGCTGGACGAGCCGACCGAAGGCATCCAGCCGTCGATCATCAAGGACATGGCGCGCACCCTGAAGCGGATCCGCGACGAGCGCGGGCTGTCGATTGTGGTCTCCGAACAGGTCCTGAGCTTCGCGCTCGACATCGCCGACCGGGTGCTCGTCATCGAGAATGGCGAGATCGTCCGCGACGATCCGCGCGCCAGCGTCGATGCCGCGCAGATTTCCAAGTACCTGTCCGTCTAACTATCAGTAACCCAAGGGGAGCAATGCGATGCCAGATACACTGATCAAGGTCGATCTCAGCAAGTCGGCCTACGAAAACGACAAGATCCACAACCGCTGGCATCCGGAGGTTCCGATCGTCGAGTGGGTCAGCCCCGGCGACGACTTCATCATCGAGACCGTCGACTGGACCGGCGGTTTCATCAAGAACAACGATTCCGCCGACGACGTGCGCGATATCGATCTGTCGATCGTGCACTTCCTGTCCGGCCCGATCGGCGTCAAGGGCGCCGAGCCCGGCGATCTCCTCGTCGTCGACCTGCTCGACGTTGGTCCGTTGAAGGAGAGCCTGTGGGGCTTCAACGGCTTCTTCTCCAAGCAGAATGGCGGCGGCTTCCTTACCGACCATTTCCCGCTGGCGCAGAAGTCGATCTGGGACATCAAGGGCCTCTACACCTCGTCGCGCCACGTCCCCGGCGTGAACTTCGCCGGCTTGATCCATCCCGGCCTGATCGGCTGTCTGCCCGACGCCAAGATGCTTGCCGCATGGAACGCGCGCGAAGCCGAACTGATCGCGACCAACCCGACCCGCGTGCCGGGCCTCGCCAACCCGCCGTTCGCGCCGACCGCCCATGCGGGCCAGGCCAAGGGCGACGTCAAGGCCAAGATCGGCCTCGAGGGCGCCCGCACCGTGCCGCCGCGCGAGCATGGCGGCAATTGCGACATCAAGGATCTGTCGCGCGGCTCGAAGATCTACTTCCCGGTTTATGTGCCGGGCGGCGGGCTCTCGATGGGCGATCTGCATTTCAGCCAGGGCGACGGCGAGATCACCTTCTGCGGCGCGATCGAAATGGCCGGCTGGCTGCACATCAAGGTCGACGTCATCAAGGACGGCGTCTCGAAATACGGCATCAAGAACCCCGTGTTCAAGCCGTCGCCGATCACGCCGAACTACAAGGATTACCTGATTTTCGAGGGCATCTCGGTCGACGAGGCCGGCAAGCAGCATTATCTCGACGTCCACATCGCCTATCGCCAGGCTTGCCTCAACGCGATCGAGTATCTGAAGAAGTTCGGCTACTCCGGCGCCCAGGCCTATTCGATCCTCGGCACCGCGCCGTGCCAGGGTCACATCTCCGGCGTCGTCGACGTGCCGAATGCCTGCGCCACGTTGTGGCTGCCGACGGAGATCTTCGACTTCGACGTCATGCCGTCGTCGGCGGGACCGATCAAGCACATCACGGGCGACGTGCAGATGCCAATCTCGCCGGACAAGTGATCCTTTTGGTGATCCCTGCGCGAAGGGTGCGGGACGGCTGCGTATTGGCCGCCCCGCATCCATCGCCGGATGTCACGCACGATTGCGCAAGGATGAAGGAAATGCCGATCTACGAATATCTCTGCAACGACTGCGGCCCGTTCACCGACATGCGGCCGATGGCGGAATGCGACCTGCCGCAGGACTGCCCGCAATGCGAGACGACGTCGCCGCGCGTGATCCTGACCGCGCCGGCGTTCTTCTGCATGCCCTCCGACAAGCGCAAGGCCCACGCCACCAACGAGCAGAGCCGCCACGCGCCGAAGACGCTCGATCAATACAAGGCGGCGCACGGCCCGGGCTGCGGCTGCTGCTCGACGGGAAGGAAGAAGCCGACACGGCTGATGACCAAAACCAAGAGCGGCGCCAAGGGCTTTCCGACCGCGCGGCCCTGGATGATCAGCCATTAGAGCGTTTTCGAGCGAAGTGGATACCGGTTCGCGTTAAGAAAACGCGTCAAAACAAGAGTCTGGAGCCCGTCCCGATTCACTCGGAACGGGAAGGGCTCTAGAAGCGTGGCTGATCATCAGGCCTGTTCGGCGACCTTCAGGGCTTCGGTGCGGATTTCCTCGACCAGCCGCTCCTTCAGGGCGACGAATTCGGGCGTGGTCTTGATCTTGTAGGACCGGGGATGCGGCAGGTCGACTGCGATCTCGGCCTTGATGCGGCCCGGACGCGCGCTCATGACGATGACGCGGCTGCCGAGGAAGATCGCTTCCTCGATGTCGTGGGTGACGAACAGCACCGTTTTCTGGTCGCGCTCCCAGATCCCCAGCAGCATCTCCTGCATCAGCGCGCGCGTCTGGTTGTCCAGCGCGCCGAACGGCTCGTCGAGCAGCAGGATCTTCGGATCGTTGGCCAGCGCACGGGCAATCGCGGTGCGCTGCTGCATGCCGCCCGACAGCTGCTTGGGCCAGTGATTTTCGAAGCCCGATAGCCCGACCCGGCGAATGAACGCATCGGCGATCTCATGGCGCTCCGCTTGCGACACGCCGCGCTCGCGCAGGCCGAAGGCGATATTCTCCCGCACCGTCAGCCACGGAAACAATGTGTAGGACTGAAACACCATGCCGCGATCGGCGCCGGGGCCGGTGACCTCGCGCCCGTCGAGCGTGACCCGTCCGCTGGTCGGCCGGTCGAGCCCGGCGATGATCCGGAGCAAAGTGGACTTTCCGCATCCGGAGGGGCCGAGGATGGTGACGAAGTCGTTGTTGCCGACGTCGAGCGTGGTCGGCTCGAGCGCTCTCGTCGGCGCGTTGCCGGCGCGGGCGGGGAAGGTTCGCGAGACCTGATCGATCCTGAGCGCGGTCATGCGAGCTTCCACGGGAACAGCCAGGCGTTGAAGGCCTTGAACAGGGAATCGGAGATCAGGCCGATCAGCCCGATCACGATGATGCCGAAGATGATCTGGCCCGTGTTGAGCAGCGCCTGGCTGTCGGTGATCATGTGTCCGATGCCGGATGATGAGCCGATCAATTCGGCCACGATGACGTAGGTCCAGGCCCAGCCCAGCACCAGCCGGAGGATTTCGGCAATCTCGGGCGCGGCGGAGGGCAGCAGCACGCGGCGGATGATGCCGCGGTCGCGGGCGCCGAGCGTGTAGGCGGCCTCCACCAGGTCGCGCCGTGTGGCACCGACGGTGACGGCGACCATCAGGATGATCTGAAATACTGCGCCGATGAAGATCACAAGCAGCTTCTGCAACTCACCGATGCCCGCCCACAGGATCAGCAGCGGGATGAAGGCGGATGCCGGCAGATAGCGCGCAAAGGACACAAAGGGCTCGAGAAAGGCCTCGATCGGCTTGTAAGCGCCCATCAGAACGCCGAGCGGCACCGCGATGACGGCAGCAAGCACAAACCCGCCGATCACGCGCCAGATCGTCATCCCGATGTCGAACAGAAAGCCCTGCTTTGCGAGCAGCTCATAGCCCTCCTGCACCATGGTCAGCGGGTTGGCGAGGAAGGTCCTCGACACATGGCCGCCGAACGTTGCCCAGGACCAGAGGGCGACGAATAGCACGAAGAAGGCGAGGCCATAGGCCACGCGCTGCTTCGATGTCGTGGGCTCGAGAGGACGCATCAAATGATCCGGAAGTAGCTTATGCGCCGGTCCCGCCCCCTGTGTCGCGAGGTGGGACCGGTCCAAATGGTTGCTGCGTTACTTGATGAAGCTTGCGTCGTAGATGTCTTCGACCTTCGGCGCGGCCTTGATGATGCCGACCTCGAGCAGGAGCTCGGCAGCGTCCTTATTGAAGGTCAGGAAGTCGCCGGCGAAGAATTTCTGGTTGGCGGCCTTGTCCTGCCAGCGCAGGTACTTTGCCGAGTTGCCGAACTGCTCGCCGGTCTGCTTCACGTCAGCGCCCATGATCTCGTAGGACTTGGCCTGGTCCTTGGCGATCATGTCGAGCGCCTCGAAATAGCTGTTGGCAAGCGCCTGCGCCGCCTTCGGATTGTCGGTCAGGAATTTCGGCGTGCAGCCGAACGTATCCATCACGATCGGGTAGTCGAGCGTGGTCGCGATGATCTTGCCCTTGTCGGGAGCGGCGCGCACCGTCGATAGATAAGGCTCGTAGGTCATCGCGGCATCGTTCTGGCCGGAGACGAAGGCCTGCGCTGCGGCGGCCGGCTCCAGATTCACCACGGTGACGTCTTTCACCGTGAGGCCGTTCTTCTTCAGCATCCAGGCCAGCGCGAAATACGGAGAGGTGCCGGGCGCCGACGCCGCGACGGTCTTGCCCTTGAGGTCCTTGATCGCGGCGATGTCGTTGCGCACGGCCATGCCGTCGGCGCCATAGCTCTTGTCGAGTTGGAAGATTTGCTTGGTCGCGACGCCATTGGCGTTCCAGGAGATCCAGGTCTCGACCGTGGTGGCCGCGCACTGGATGTCGCCCGAGGCGATCGCGAGATGGCGGTCCTTCTGCGGAATCTTCTTCAGGGTCACGTCGAGGCCGTTCTTCTTGAAGATGCCGGCCTCCTTGGCGAGCGTCAGCGGCGCGAAGCCGGTCCATCCGGAGATGCCGACGCCGACCTTGACGTCATCCGCGAACGCGCCCGTGGACGCGAGCAACACTGCGATTGCGGGCAATAGCTTGAAGGAACGCATGATTGTCGACCCCTTGAACGATGGATTGAACCCAGTTGATGTCTTCACGTCACTGATCTCTTCAGTCGCGGCGGATTGCCGCATGAAGCATGTCGGCGGACGATGGCCCATGATGCATTGCATGAAATATGCCGCGCAAGCTGTCCTCAGCCTCCCTTGAAGCGGGCCACCAGCCGATGCGTCTCGCCTGGATAATGCAGCCGCACCGCCGTCACCGTGCGTGCGCTGCGCCAGGTGTAGCGGTCGATCACGAGGCAGGGCGCGCCGACCGCGATGTCGAGCGCCTTTGCCGTGCGGTCGTCGGCGACGACGGCGCTGATGGTATGCTCGGCTTCGGTCCACGGCACATGGTGCAGCAGCCATGATCCCGGCGGTTCGCGGGCGAAGTCCGCGGTTGCAGCTTCCGGGACCGTGGAGAGATCGATCAGCCTGTCCTCGACGGCGAACGGCACATTGTCGGCGCTGTGCCGGCAGGCGATCGCGACTATCTTGCCGGCCGTGCTGACGCCGAGCCGGGCGCGATCGGCCGATGTCGCGGTACGGCGCCGGCATTCGATCAGATGATAGCCGTAGCTGCGGCCGAGCGCGGTGATCTCGGCGCGGATGTCGGCGATCTTGAGCACCGCCGACAGATGCTGCGGACGGCGCACGAAGGTGCCGGCACGGCGCCGCCGCTCGATCAGGTCGGCCTGCGCCAGTTCCGACAACGCCTTGTTCACCGTCATGCGCGAGCAGCGATAGCGCGCCATCAGCTGGTGCTCGAACGGGATGCGATGCCCGGGCGGCCATTCGCCGGTCAGGATCCGCGTCTCGATGTCGAGCCGGATGCGCTTGTAGAGTGTCGGCTTGTTCGCCGCGCCGGGCTTGGCCTGGTCGGAGGCGAGGCTCATGCGACGAGCCTCCGCACGCTTGCATTGAACTGCTCGCGCGCCTTGTCGCGCAGCCGATGCCGTCCGCCCGCCACCACCTTGTCGCCGGCGGCCCAGACGCAATCGATCGCGTCGCTGCCGGTTGCAAACAGCCAGCCGTCGAGAACCGCATCGCCCGACCGTCCCGCGAGGGACGGATGCGCGGTGTCGAGGCTGACGATGTCGGCGCGCGCGCCGGGCGCAAGCCCGGCCTTGGTCTGTGCCAGAGCCTGCGCGCCGCCAGCGAGCGCCTGGTCGAACAGGGCGCGGCCGGTGGATGTGCCGGGACGCCCCGAGAGTACATTGCGCTCGCGGTGTTTCAGCCGCTGACCGTATTCGAGCTGGCGCAGCTCGTCGGCGACGCCGACCAGCACATTGGAATCGGTGCCGATGCCGAACCGGCCGCCCGCGGCGAGGAATTCGCGCGCCGAAAAGATGCCGTCGCCGAGACTTGCTTCGGTGACGGGGCAAAGGCCGGCAACCGCGCCGCTGCCGGCGAGTGCATTGACTTCCTGCTCCGTCATGTGGGTCGCGTGAATGAGGCACCAGCGCTGATCGACGGGCGCATGTTCGAGCAGCCATTGCACCGGCCGCTGTCCTGACCAGGCAAGGCAATCCTCCACCTCGCGCACCTGTTCGGCGGCGTGGATGTGGATCGGGTCCGCCCCGGCAAGCGGGATGATCGCCGCCAGCTCATCCGGCGCCACGGCGCGCAGGCTATGCGGAGCGATGCCGATGTTGGCGCCGGGAAGTTTTCGGATTGCCTCGCGCGAGGCGGCCATCAGCGCGGCGAACTGATCGACCGAGCAGATGAAGCGACGTTGCCCGGCATGCGGTGCGGCGCCGCCGAACGTGCTGTGAGCATAGAAACTTGGCAGCAGCGTGAGCCCGATGCCGGAGGCGTCGGCGGCCTCTGCGATGCGTATGGCCATCTCGGCGAGATTGGCGTAGGGCGCGCCGTCTCGATCATGATGCAGATAGTGAAACTCGCCGACACGGGTAAAGCCGCGCTCGAGCATCTCGACATAGAGCAGGGTCGCGACGGCTGTGACGTCGTCCGGCGTCATGGTCAGCGCGAAGCGATACATCGTCTCACGCCAGGTCCAGAACGTATCGGTCGTGTCGCCGCGCAGTTCGGCAAGGCCGGCCATGCCGCGCTGAAAGGCGTGGCTGTGCAGGCTCGCCAATCCCGGAACCGCCATTTGGTGACGTTCGTCGCCGGCGCCAGGCGCAACGCCCGCCGTCACCGAGGCGATCGCGCCATCGACAACGACGACCTGCACGTCATTGGCCCAGCCCGAAGGCAGCAGCGCGAATGCGAAATGCAGTCGTGTCATTTTTCCACGCCGGCTGGACAGAACCCGGACACGATTATATGTCTAGACATATAAGTCAAGCATCCCACCTCGAGGGGACGATCGCATGGCAGAGCGCTTCGACCGTATCTGGCACAACGCCCGGCTCGCCACGATGCGCAGCGACCGCACTGATCTCGGCGAGATCGAGCGGGGCCTGATCGCGGCGCGCGACGGCCGCATCGTCTATGCCGGCGTGCAGTCGGACTTTCCTGTGGATGCGGACGCCGTTGATCGGATCGATTGTGCCGGCCGCTGGATCACGCCTGGGCTCGTCGATTGCCACACCCATCTCGTCTTCGGCGGCAACCGCGCGCACGAGTTCGAGCTGCGCCTGAAGGGCGCGAGCTATGAGGAGATCGCGCGCGCCGGCGGCGGCATCGTCTCGACCGTTGCGGCGACGCGCAAGGCGACCGAGGCGGAGCTCGTCGCCGGCGCGCTGCCGCGGCTCGACGCGCTGATCGGCGAGGGCGCAACCACCGTCGAGATCAAGTCCGGCTATGGCCTCAATGCCGAGACCGAGATGCGACAGCTTGCGGCGGCACGCAGCCTCGCCCGCCTGCGGCAGGTCGCGATCCGCACCTCTTTCCTCGGAGCGCATGCGCTGCCGCTGGAGGCCAATGGCGACAAGGACGGTTACATCGATCTGGTCTGCAACGAGATGCTGCCGGCCGTGGCCAAGGCCGGCCTCGCCGATGCCGTCGACGGCTTCATGGAGGGGATCGCGTTTTCCGGAGAGCAGACGGCACGGGTGTTCGAGGCGGCGCGTGCGCTCGGACTGCCGGTCAAGCTGCATGCGGATCAGCTGTCCAATCTCGGCGGCGCGGCGCTGGCCGCGAAATTCTCGGCGCTCTCGGCCGATCATCTCGAGCACACCGACGAAGCCGGCGCGGTGGCGATGGCGAAGGCCGGCACCGTCGCGGTCCTGCTGCCCGGCGCGTTCTATTTCATTCGTGAAACGCACAAGCCGCCGGTCGAGCTGTTCCGTAGCCACGGTGTGAACATGGCGCTGGCGACCGATTGCAATCCTGGCAGCTCGCCGCTCACCTCGCTCCTGCTGGCGATGAACATGGGCGCAACGCTGTTCCGGATGACGGTCGCCGAATGCCTCACAGGGGTGACGCGGGAAGGGGCGCGCGCGCTCGGCATGCTCGCCGAGACCGGTACGTTAGAGGCCGGCAAGTGGTGCGATCTGGCGATCTGGGACATCGAGCGTCCGGCCGAACTGGTCTACCGCATCGGCTTCAACCCGCTGCACAGCCGGGTGTGGAGGGGGCAATGAGCGATCGGGATGCGCCTGTCGTCGTGACGCCCGGAACCGTCGGCCTCGACGTCCTGGTGCGCGTGCTCGCGGGCGCGCCCATCATGCTCGATCTATCGTGCTGGCCGCGCGTCGAGGCGGCCGCGGAGATCGTGGCGAAGGCGGCGCATATCGACGTTCCCGTCTACGGCATCAATACCGGTTTCGGGAAGCTGGCATCGACGCGCATTGCGCCCGATCAAACCGCGCTGCTTCAGCGCAACCTCATCTTGTCGCACTGCTGTGGAGTCGGTCAGAACACGCCCGAGCCGATCGTGCGTTTGATGATGGCGTTGAAAGTGATTTCGCTCGGTCGCGGCGCATCCGGCGTGCGCCGCGAGGTGATCGAGCAGTTGCAGGGCATGCTGGCGCGCGGCGTTTATCCGCTGGTGCCGCAGCAGGGCTCGGTCGGTGCCTCCGGCGATCTCGCGCCGCTCGCTCACATGACCGCGGTCATGATCGGGGAGGGACAGGCAATCCTTGATGGCAAAGTCGTGCCGGGCCGCGAAGCGCTTGCGGTTGCCGGCCTCGCGCCGTTGACGCTCGGCCCGAAGGAGGGGCTCGCGCTGATCAACGGCACGCAGTTTTCCTCCGCCTACGCCATCTCCGGTCTGCTGCGTGCGCATCGCCTGGCGTGCGCCGCGCTGGTGACCGGTGCGCTGTCGGTCGATGCGGCGATGGCGTCGACGGTGCCGTTTCGTCCCGAGATTCAATCTTTGCGTGGCCATGACGGGCAGATCGCTGCGGCCGCCGCCCTGACCGCGCTGCTTGACGGCAGCGACATCAGGCAATCGCATCTCGAAGGCGACGAGCGCGTGCAGGATCCCTATTGCCTGCGCTGCCAGCCGCAGGTCGCGGGTGCTGTGCTCGACCTGCTCGCGCAAGCCGCCCGCGGGCTGACCGTTGAGGCCAATGCCGTCACCGACAATCCACTCGTCCTGGTCGAGACCGGCGAAATCGTGTCAGGCGGCAATTTCCACGCCGAGCCGGTGGCGTTCGCCGCCGACCAGATCGCGCTGGCGCTCGCGGAAATCGGCGCGACCAGCGAGCGCCGGATCGCGACCCTCGTCGATCCCGCCCTGAACTTCGGCCTGCCGCCGTTCCTGACGCCCGAACCCGGCATCAATTCCGGCTTCATGATCGCCGAGGTGACGGCGGCGGCGCTTTATGCCGAGAACAAGCAGCGCGCCTTGCCGTGCTCGATCGATTCCACGCCGACCAGCGCCAATCAGGAGGATCACGTCTCGATGGCCGCGCATGCTGCGCGCCGGCTGTCCGACATGGCCGACAATCTCGCCGCCATCCTCGGCATCGAGCTGCTGGTCGCGGCGCAGGGCATCACGCTGCGCGCGCCGCATTCAACGAGCGCGCCGCTCGCTGCGGTCATTGCCGCGCTCCGAGAGCAGGTTCCGGCGCTCGCCGCCGACCGCTACATGGCTGACGATCTCGCCAGGGCGGCCGCTCTGATCGAAGCCGACGCGCTGCCCGCCGCTGCGATCGCGGTGCTTCCGACCGATCCATTTCCAAGACTGACTTAGAAGACTTGCTTAGCAGGAACATCCGTCATGAACCGCCGACTGGATAACGAACGCATCATCCGTGCTCCCCGCGGCACCGACATCAGCGCCAAGAGCTGGCTGACGGAAGCACCGCTGCGCATGCTGATGAACAATCTGGACCCTGATGTCGCCGAGCGCCCGAGCGAGCTCGTGGTTTATGGCGGCATCGGCCGTGCGGCGCGCGACTGGGAGAGCTTTGATCGGATTGCCGCGTCCTTGCGCAAGCTCGAAGGCGACCAGACCCTGCTGGTGCAGTCCGGCAAGCCGGTCGGCATTTTCCGGACCCATGCCGACGCGCCGCGCGTACTGATCGCGAATTCCAACCTGGTGCCGCATTGGGCAACGCTCGATCATTTCAACGAGCTCGACCGGCAGGGCCTGATGATGTTCGGCCAGATGACGGCAGGCTCATGGATCTATATCGGCAGCCAGGGCATCGTGCAGGGGACCTATGAGACGTTCGTCGAGGTCGGCCGCCGGCATTATGGCGGCAGTCTCGCCGGCAAATGGATCCTGACGGCGGGCCTCGGCGGCATGGGCGGTGCCCAGCCGCTGGCCGCGACGATGGCCGGCGCCTCGATGCTCGCGGTCGAATGCCAGCCGAGCCGCATCGAGATGCGGCTGCGGACGGGCTACCTCGACCGCCAGGCGGCGACGCTCGATGACGCGCTCGCGATCATTGCTGAGGCGGTCAAGAGCCAGAAGCCGGTGTCGGTCGGCCTGCTCGGCAATGCGGCCGAGATCTTTCCCGAACTGGTGCACCGCGGCGTGCGCCCGGACATCGTCACCGACCAGACCAGCGCGCATGATCCGATCAACGGTTATTTGCCGAAGGGATGGACACTCGCCGATTGGGATGCCAAACGCGCGGGCGACCCGAAGGCCGTTGAGACGGCAGCCAAGACCTCGATGGTCGATCACGTCCAGGCCATGCTGGATTTTCACGCGCAGGGAATCCCGACGCTCGATTACGGCAACAACATCCGCCAGATGGCCAAGGACATGGGCCTGAAGCAGGCGTTCGATTTTCCAGGCTTCGTTCCGGCCTATATCCGTCCGCTGTTCTGCCGCGGCGTCGGGCCGTTCCGCTGGGCGGCGCTGTCGGGCGATCCCGAGGACATCTTCAAGACCGATGCCAAGGTCAAGGAGCTGATGCCCAACGACAGCCACCTGCACAACTGGCTCGACATGGCCAAGGCGCGCATCAAGTTTCAGGGACTGCCTGCGCGAATTTGCTGGGTCGGGCTCGGCGACCGCCATCGGCTTGGCCTTGCCTTCAACGAGATGGTGGCGCGCGGCGAGCTCAAGGCGCCGATCGTGATCGGCCGCGATCATCTCGACAGCGGCTCGGTGGCGAGCCCGAACCGCGAGACCGAGGCGATGCGCGACGGCTCCGACGCGGTGTCCGACTGGCCGCTGCTCAATGCACTGCTCAACTGCGCGAGCGGCGCCACCTGGGTGTCGCTGCATCACGGCGGCGGCGTCGGCATCGGCTATTCGCAGCACGCCGGCATGGTGATCGTCGCTGACGGCACGCCGGAGGCCGCGCGCCGGCTCGAGCGTGTGCTATGGAACGACCCGGCGACAGGCGTGATGCGCCACGCCGACGCCGGCTATGACACGGCGGTCGAATGCGCGCGCGCCAACCGGCTCGATCTGCCTAGCCTGCGCTGATGGGACCTCCTCGATCGGGAGTTGCGGCATCTCCCGACCGGGGCGCAGCTTAACGAGCAATCCCGTTGCAGCTCTCAACCTTCCGGTTGATGTACGCGAGGTGACCGGCCGGACATGCCTTGATACGGGAAATCGGCGGTGCAGCTACCGGAGATAGGTGGTCCGTGGAGCGCTGCGCCTGTGACCCGTCGCGGGTGACACATTAGCCTGCCTGCTTTCGCGTCACCTTCGCTGACAGGATGAGCGGCCAGGGTCCTTGTCTCGCGGCAGATGGCATGCAATCTTCCGCAGCCGGCAATGCTGTTCGAGAGCAACAAGAACAATAATCCCTCTCGTCCCTCCAATTCTGTCGAGGGCCTGATCATGTCGAACCTTACCCAAACGACATCCGCTCCGTGGCGGATAGGAGTGCTGTTCTCGCGAACCGGCTTCATGTCGGTCATCGAGGAGACCCAGTATCAGGGCACGCAACTCGCGATCGAAGAGGTGAATGAAGCGGGCGGCGTCTGCGGCCGCGAGCTGGTTCCCGTTGCCTATGACCCCGGATCGGACTCTGCCGCCTATGGTCATTACGCCAAGCGGCTGATGATCGAGGATCAGGTCAGCACGATCTTCGGCTGCTACACCTCGTCGAGCCGCAAGGCGGTGCTGCCGGTAGTCGAACGGCTGAACGGTCTGCTCTGGTATCCGACGCTTTACGAAGGGTTCGAGGCGTCGCCCAACGTCATCTACACCGGCGCGTCGCCGAACCAGAACAGCCTCGCGCTGTGCCGCTATTTGATGGATACGTTCGGAACGCGGTTCTATTTCGTGGGGTCCGACTACATCTATCCGCGCGAGTCCAACCGGGTGATGCGGGAGCTGCTCAAGAGCAACGGCGGCTCGGTGGTCGGCGAGCGCTATGTCAATGTTTACGCGCGCTGGCAGGATTTTGTGCCGATCATCCAGGATATCAAGCGTGTCAGGCCCGACGTGATCTTCTCGACCGTCGTTGGCGAGGGCACGGTGTTCCTTTATCAGGCCTATGCGAATGTCGGGCTCGATCCAAAGCAGGTGCCGATCGCCAGCCTGACCACGACGGAAGCGGAAATTGCCGCCATGGGCTTCGACGTCGGCGAGGGACACGTCACGGCCGCATCGTATTTCCAGGGCGTCGAGGGCAGCGCTAATAATGCGTTTGTGCAGCGCTTCAAGAAGCGGTTCGGCGCCGATATCTCAACCAACATGTGCGCCGAAGCATCCTATTTCCAGCTGCATTTGTTCGCGAAAGCGCTCGAGCAGGTCAATTCACTCGACACCGAAGTGCTCCGCTCGATGGTGTTCGGCACCAGCTTTGATGCACCGCAAGGTGCCGTCACCGTCAACCCGATGTCGGGTCATACCGACCTCTGGACCCGCATCGGGCGCGCCAACCGCCAGGGGCAGTTCGATGTCGTCAGCCAATCGAAGGAGCCGGTGCATGCGGATCCGTTCCTGATCGGATATGGTCGTGCAACGCAAACAGGAAGCGTCCAATGAACGAAATGTCGCGTAAGCCGTCGCTGAGCCGAGACGTCGGCGGACGCAAGACCATGGTTCAGGAACTTGCCGACCTGTCGGCGGTGGTGGTCGCGCCGGTCGACGATCAGGTCGGCATGTTGCTGCGCGAGTTGCAGCGGTTCCGGATGCGGGTGCGGCAGGTCTGGCCGATGCCCGAGAGCGTGCCCGCCGATGCCGACGTGGTGTACTGCGAATATTCTCCTGACCTGGCGCGGCGCCTGCCGTGGATTCCCGGCGACGCGCGCTCGGCGCTGGTTGTGATCCTGCCGGTGACGGAAACCGTTCACGCCGATGCGCTGTGTCATGCGACGCCGAACGCCGTGCTGCCGCGGCCGTTCACGCAAAATGCCGTGTTGTCGAGCCTCGTGCTGGCGCGCAGTCAATTTGGTTACGAACGGCGGCTTCGCAGCAAGATCGAGAAGCTCGATGACAATCTGCGCTCGATGCGCACGGTGGAGCGCGCCAAGGCGATCCTGATGGCGACGCGGCAGATGCCGGAAACCGAAGCCTATGGCTTCATCAGACGACAGGCGATGGATCGTCGCGTGTCGGCAAGTGCAGTCGCCGCGGCGATTGTTGACTCGTTCGAACTGCTTGGCTACGATCATCAACAGTAAGCCCCAATAGCGGGGCCGGCGGCGACAGCGCCGCCTTCGACACAACCGGCAACAAAGCCCTCCCAATGCTCGCGTAAGCGCGCATCGGGAGGGCTTTTTGTTTTTTCAGTCCTGAAGGGAGCTAGGGATGAGCATTTCACGGCGGACTTTGCTGAGGAATACCGCGGCGCTGGGCGCGTTTGCCGGCGCCGGACTGCCGCACATCTGGATCAAGAACGCCGACCTCGCTTACGCCGCCGGCGGCGAGATCAAGGTCGGCGTGCTGTTCTCGCTGACGGGAACGACCGCGATCATCGAGGAATCGCTCAACAAGGCGACGCTGCTCGCCATCGAGGAGATCAACGCCGCAGGCGGCATCAAGGGCAGCAAGATCGTGCCGATCGTCGAGGACCCCGCGTCCGATCCGGCGACCTTCTCGGAGAAGGCTCGCAAGCTCGTCGTCGGCGATAAGTGCGTCAGTGTGTTCGGTTCCTACACCTCGGCAAGCCGCAAGGCGGTGCTCCCGGTGTTCGAGCGGCAGAACAATCTCTATTGGTATCCGACGCTCTATGAAGGCCGGGAGTGCTCGAAGAACGTCATCTACACCGGCGCGGTGCCGAACCAGCAGCAGGACGAGTTCGTGCCCTGGCTGGTCAAGAAGTTCGGCAAGAAGTTCTACCTGATCGGCTCCAACTACATCTATCCGAAGGAAGAGAACAACTACTGCAAGAAGCTGCTTGAGAAACTCGGCGGCGAGGTCGTGGCGGAAGAATATGTGCCGCTCGGCCATTCCGAATTCTCTTCCGTCATCAACAAGATCCGCTCGACTCAGCCGAACGTGATCTTTTCCACCGTGGTCGGCGATTCCGTGGTCGCGCTGCATCGTCAGTACAAGGCGGCCGGCCTCGATCCCGAGAAGATGCCGATGGCGAGTCTCACGACCTCCGAGAACGAAGTCGCTGCGATGGGCGGCGAGGCGGCCGCCGGTCACTTCACCTCGGCGCCTTACTTCATGGTGCACAAGTCGCCGGAGAACGAGAAGTTCGTCGAGGCTTACAAGAAGCGTTGGGGCGCCGACAAGGTGACGCATTTCGTGTCGGAGGCCTGCTACTTCCAGACCTACCTGTTCAAGCAGGCGGTCGAGAAGCTCGCGACCAGCGATCTCACGCCGCCGAACATCCGCGACGCGGTCAAGGGCCAGGAAGTGATTGCACCGCAGGGCAAGGTCCGGATCGAGCCGGAGAACCTGCACACCTGGCTGTGGCCCAAGATCGCGCAGGCGAAGTCGAACGGACAGTTCGAGATTCTCGTCGAGGCCAAGGAGTGGCTGAAGCCGGTGCCTTACGCGGCCTATCCCGGACAGTCATGCACCGAGAAGGGCTTGGTCGAGAAGAGCTGACGACGGGGGCTGACGAAGGCCGTCGGCGTGCGGCGCCGGCTGCCAGCGTCCCGAAACGAATGCTGCCTCTCGCACGAACGGGGGCGAGGGGCAGGGCGCACAACGCGAACATCGAAAGCGGATCCCGACGTGGACCAATTCATCGAACAAATCGTCACCGGCCTCAGCATCGGATCGATCCTGCTGCTGGTCGCGCTGGGCCTGTCGATCATCTACGGCTCGATGGGCATCATCAATCTCGCCCATGGCGAGTTCGTGATGCTGGGCGCTTACGCGGCCTGGGTGTTCCATACCTATCTCGGGCTCGGCCTGCTCGCGAGCCTGGTGCCGATCTTCTTCGTGGTCGCCGCGTTCGGCTGGGTCATTGAGCGTTACGTCCTGAGCCTGCTCAACAACCGGCCGCTGGACACGATCCTTGCGACCTGGGGCGTCGGCATCATGCTGCAGCAGGCGGTGCGGCTGATGGTCGGCAGCGAACTGCGCTACGTGCAGCTGCCGCCGGCGCTGTCCGACAGCATGGACGTGTTCGGCATCTCGGTATCGTCCTATCGGGTGTTCCTGTTCGTGGTGTCGATCGCACTGTTCGTGGCGACCTGGTTGCTGATGAACCGCACCACGGTCGGAATGAAGCTACGCGCGATCATCCAGGACCGTTCCGTCGCTGCCTCGTTCGGAATCAACGCCAAACGGGTCTATGCGCTGACCTTCGCCTACGGTGCGGGCCTTGCGGGACTGGCTGGCGCGCTGGTGTCGCCGCTGAAGAGCGTGTCGCCCGATATGGGCACCGGCTATGTGGTCGATGCCTTCATGGTGGTGGTGCTCGGCGGCGTGCAGAGCCTCGCCGGCACCGTGGCGAGCGCCTTCATCCTCGGCGAGCTCTCCGGCGGCATTGCCTTCCTGCAGAACGACACGGTGGCCAAGGCAATCGTGCTGCTCGCCATCGTCGTGCTCATCCGTTTCCGCCCCGAGGGGCTTTTCACCGCACGCGTGCGGGCCTGAGACAGATCGCTCATCTATGCCGTCGCATGTTTCTAACTCCAGCGGATTGCAGCGCCTGATCGCGCAGCTTGCGCCTCTGCTGATCGTCTGCGCCGTGGTGTTCGCGCTGCCGGTGATGCTCAACAACGACTTCCTGCTCAACAAGGTCGCGCGTTATCTGGTGCTGGGCATCCTCACGGTGTCGCTCGGGCTGTCCTGGGGATTCGGCGGCATCCTGAATCTCGGCCAGGCGATGAGCTTCGGGCTCGGCTCCTACGCCATGGCAATGGCGCTCAAGCTCAAGACCGTGCCGGTGCATACCGGAGCGAGCGGACTGCCGGACTTCATGGTCTGGAATAATGTCCAGCATTTGCCGTGGTTCTGGGAGCCGTTCCGCTCGCTGACCTTCGCGATCGCCGCGGGCCTGATCGTGCCGGCGCTGGTTGCGGCGGCGCTCGGCTGGTTCATGTTCCGGGGCCGCGTCACCGGCGTCTATGTCTCGATCATCACGCTCGCCACCATGGTGGTGATCAATCTCGTGATCATCGACCAGCAGAGCTACACCGGCGGCTTCAACGGCATCACCGATCTCGCCCAGCTCGAGATCTTCGGCGTCGCGTTCGATGCCTATGGCCGGGCTACCTATTATCTCGTGGCCAGCTGTGTCCTGCTCAGCCTGCTTGTCGCCTTTGCCTTCACGAGAACCAAGGCCGGACTGATCGTGCAGGCGATCCGCGACCATGAGAGCAGGGTGCGCTACTTCGGCTACGACGTCGCGCTCTACCAGATCTTCGTGTTCGCGCTGTCGGCGGCGATCGCGGGCCTTGCCGGCATGCTCTACACGGTGGTGATGGAGTTTGCCTCGCCGACCTTCCTCGGCGTGCAGCTCTCTCTTTCGGTGGTGGTGTGGTGCGCGGTCGGCGGCCGGCAGAGCCTGGTCGGTGCGTTCCTTGGCGCAGTGCTGGTGGCGGGCATGCAGGGCGCGCTGTCGGAGTCAGCGGCGTTCCTGGAAACCTGGACGCTGGTGATGGGCGCGCTGTTCGTGCTCGTGGTGCTGTTTTTGCCGAAGGGGCTCGCCGGCCTTGCGCAGGTCGTGCTGCGCTGGATCGTGCAGCGCCGCCATGCGGCCGCGGGCGGGGTGGCGCAAGGCGTCGGCCAGACGGAGGGCAGCACATGAGCTCCCATCTCGATCTCCGCGACGTGTCGGTCAGCTTCAACGGTTTCAAGGCGCTCAATTCACTCAACATGAGCGTGCGCAAGGGCGAGCTGCGCTGCCTGATCGGGCCGAACGGCGCGGGCAAGACCACCGCGCTGGACATCATCTGCGGCAAGGTCAAGCCGAGCGCCGGCACGGTGAGCTTCGATGGCACCGCGCTGCAGGATCTTGAGGAATACGAAATCGCCCGCGCCGGCGTCGGCCGCAAATTCCAGGTGCCGAGCGTGTTCCGCGAGCTGTCGGTCTCCGAGAACCTCGAAGTGGCGCGGGCGCGTCGCACCTCCGTGCTTGGCAATTTGCGCTGGAACATCGGCAATTCAGGACGCGAGCAGGTCGAGCGTCTGGCCGAGCTGGTCGGGCTCACCGAGCAGCTCGACCGGCCGGCCGCCTATCTGTCGCACGGTCAGACCCAGTGGCTGGAGATCGGCATGCTGGTCGCCCAGGACGCCGAGCTGATCCTGATGGACGAGCCTACCGCGGGCATGACGGCGCAGGAAACCCGCAAGACCGCCGAACTGTTCGCACGGCTGAAGGGCAAGCACACGCTGATCGTGGTCGAGCACGACATGGGCTTCGTCAAGGCGATCGGCGACATCATCTCCGTGATGCATATGGGCCAGATGCTGGCCGAGGGCACCGCGGCAGAAGTCGAGGCGCATCCGGAAGTGCGCCGCGCCTATCTCGGATCGGGAGGCATCAGCCATGCTTGAGCTGACCGACGTCGACGCCTTCTACGGCAACAGCCGCGCCCTGCAGGGCATCAACCTGATGGTTGGCAATGGCGAATTCCTCTCGGTGCTCGGCCGCAACGGCGTCGGCAAGACCACGCTGATGCGAAGCATCCTCGGCCTGATGGACCGGTGCACCGGACGGCTATCGCTCGACGGTGCCGACATCTCGCCGCTGCGGACCTATCAGCGCGCCAAGGCCGGTATTGCCTACGTGCCGCAGGGCCGCGGGATTTTGCCGAAGTTCACTGTGCGGGAAAACCTGACGCTCGGGACCTTTGCCGCGAGATCTGCCAACGGCATCGAGGAGTGGGTGCTCGAGCTGTTTCCGGTACTCAAGGACTTTCTCAATCGCTATGGCGGCAATCTCTCCGGCGGCCAGCAGCAGCAGCTTGCGATCGCGCGGGCGCTGCTGGCCAAGCCCAAGGTCATCCTGCTGGACGAGCCGACCGAGGGCATCCAGCCGAACATCGTCGAGCAGATCGAGGACGTGATCGTCAGTCTCAATCGCGAGCGCGGCATCACGGTCGTGCTGGTCGAACAGAATGTCGCGTTCGCGCGGCGCGCGTCTCACCGCTTCGCGCTGCTCGAAAAGGGACGCGTCGTCGCCAAGGGCGCGATCGGTGAGCTCACCGATGATCTCATCCAGCTGCACATGGCCGTGTAGCGGGAATTATCGCTCAGGAAAGGGAGTCGAGACATGTTGCATGGAGACATATCGAGCAGCAAGGACACGGTCGGCGTTGCCGTGGTGAACTACAAGATGCCGCGCCTGCACACCAAGGCCGAGGTGCTGGATAACGCGCGCAACATCGCCAAGATGGTCGAGGGCATGAAACTCGGCCTTCCGGGCATGGACCTCGTGATATTCCCGGAATACTCGACCCACGGCATCATGTACGACTCCAAGGAGATGTACGAGACGGCGTCGTCCGTGCCGGGCGAGGAGACCCGCATCTTCGCGGACGCCTGCCGCAAAGCGAAGGTCTGGGGTGTGTTCTCGCTGACCGGCGAGCGCCACGAGGAGCATCCCAACAAGGCGCCGTACAACACCCTGATCCTGATGAACGACAAGGGCGAGATCGTCCAGAAGTACCGCAAGATCATGCCGTGGGTACCGATCGAGGGCTGGTATCCCGGCGATTGCACCTACGTCTCGGACGGGCCGAAGGGGCTGAAGATCAGCCTGATCATCTGCGACGACGGCAACTATCCGGAGATCTGGCGTGACTGCGCGATGCGCGGTGCCGAGCTGATCGTGCGCTGCCAGGGCTACATGTATCCGGCCAAGGAGCAGCAGATCCAGATATCGAAGTCGATGGCCTGGGCCAACAACTGCTACGTCGCGGTCGCCAACGCCTCTGGCTTCGACGGCGTCTATTCCTACTTCGGCCATTCCGCGCTCATCGGTTTCGACGGAAGGACGCTCGGCGAGTGCGGCACGGAGGAGAACGGCATCCAGTACGCGCAGCTCTCGGTGTCGCTGATCCGCGACGCCCGCCGCAACATGCAGTCGCAGAACCATCTCTTCAAGCTGATGCACCGCGGCTATACCGGCCTGATCAACTCCGGCGACGGCGATCGGGGGCACGCGGTCTGCCCCTACACCTTCTACAAGAACTGGATCACGGACCCCGAGGGCACCCGGGAAATGGTCGAGGCCATGACCCGTCCGACCGTCGGAACCGACGAATGCCCGATCGAGGGCATTCCGAACCAGAAAGTCGCACATCGTTGAGTGACATCGATGATCGGCGCCGGCGCGATGTTTCGCGCCGGCGTGGTTCGATGCAACGGCGGACACTTCCTCGCGGAGGAAACAGGGGGACATCATGAGCGGTCAATCGAATAGCGGGCTGGTTCAGCAGACCGAAGGGCAGATCGACGACCTTCTCGGCCATGAATTCGAGCACGAGCCGGTGCCGATGAGCGCCCGGCGCAGCGCCTTCTCGGTCACGATGGTGTGGCTGGGCTTTCCGATGATCATCACCGGCGCGATGACCGGATCGCTGTTGGTGCTGGGCATGGGGTTCAAGAATGCACTGGTGGCGATGATCGTCGGCAATTTGATCATGTTCGCCTATGTGGGCGCGCTCGGCCTGATCGGCACCCGGCGCGGCATGAACTTCGCGCTGATCGCCAGCATCGTGTTCGGAAAGAAGGGCTACGTGCTGGCGTCGGGCCTGCTGTCGACCCTGCTGCTCGGCTGGTATGCGGTGCAGACCGGCATCACCGGCGCATTGATCTCCTCGACCTACGGCCTCAACTATGTGGCGATGACCATCGTCGCCGGCGTGCTCTATATCGGGATCACCTTCGTCGGCGTGAAGGGATTGCACTGGATCGGGCTGGCGTCGGTGCCGCTGTTTGTCGTGCTTGGCCTCTGGGTCGCGGCCGATGCCGCCTCGACCACGACGTCAGCGGCGATCTTCGGCTATGCCGGCAACAATGGCGTCGCCAGCATGTCGATGGGCGTCGGGCTTACCGTGGTGCTCGCGCTGTTCATCGACGCAGGCACGGTGACGGCGGACTTCAATCGCTGGGCGCCGAGCACGCGGTCCTCGCTGTTTGCCACGTTCAGCGCGTTTCCGTTCGCCAATCTGGTCGCGATGCTGGTCGGCGGCGTGATGACGGCGGCGCTCGCCGTGCCGAACGCCAACCCGTTCGGTGTCGACAACATGTTCGGCTACATGAACGGCAAGCAGCTCACCTGGCTCAGCATCCTCGCATTCATCTTCCTCTATGCCAATCTCGGCTCGGTCTGCTCGCATTGCCTGTACAACGCGGCCACCGGCTGGTCGCGCATCCTCGGGACCAATATGCGGCTGATGGCGGTGGTGCTCGGCGCGCTTGGCATCCTGGTTGCTGCCGGCAATGTCTGGGCGTTCTTCATACAGTGGCTGTCGCTGCTCGGCATCCTCGTGCCGCCGATCGGTGCGATCATTCTGGTCGATCAGTATCTGCTACGGGCCGAGGCGCGTGCGGACGTCGACTGGCGTGCGAAGCCGTTCATCGCCTGGGGCATCGGGTCGCTGTTTGCCTTTGCGGTTGAAAACCTGATGCCGGGACTGTCCACTGCGATCTCCGCCGCGGTGGTCGCAGGCATCGTGTACGGTGCGATCGCACGGGTGGAGTCTCCGACTGAAAAGGTGGCGCGTCCGGCGTAAGCGATCAGCTCGATCAAGCAAGAAGGGTACATCAATGAGCGTCGACTATCAGATCCATGATCTCGGCAATTTGACCTTGCAGCGCGGCGCGACCATTCGCGACTGCAAGCTCGCCTACAAGACCTATGGCCAGCTCAACGCAGCCAAGGACAACGTCATCGTCTATCCGACCTGGTACTCCGGCCAGCACTACGACAATGAATGGCTGATCGGACCGGGCAGGGCGCTCGACCCGGCAAAGTACTTCATCATCATCCCGAACATGCTCGGCAACGGGCTGTCGTCGTCGCCGAGCAACACGCCGGAACCGTATAATGGACCGCGTTTTCCGCAGGTGACGGCCTATGACAATGTGCGCGCCCAGCACCGGCTGGTGACCGAGAAATTCGGCATCAAGCACATCCGTCTGGTGGTCGGCTGGTCGATGGGCGCGCTGCAGACGTTCCATTGGGGCGCGCTCTATCCCGATATGATGGATCTCCTGGCGCCGTTCTGCGGCTCGGCCAAATGCTCGCGGCACAACTTCGTGTTTCTCGAAGGCGTCAAGGCGGCACTCACCGCGGATGCTGCGTGGAAGGAGGGCTGGTACACCGACAAGCCGGCCCGCGGCCTGCGCGCCGCCGCGCGTGTCTATGCCGGCTGGGGCTTTTCACAGGCCTTCTATCGCGAGCAACTCGACATCAAGACGCTGGGCTATTCGTCGCTGGAGGATTTCCTGGTGGCGTTCTGGGAAGGCTTCTTCCTGCCCAAGGATCCCAACAACCTGCTGACCATGCTGTGGACCTGGCAGCACGGCGACATCAGCGACAACGAAATCTACAACGGCGACTTCAAGGCCGCGCTGCGGGCGATCAAGGCCAAGGCCTATGTCATGCCGGGTCAGACCGATCTCTATTTCCCGCCGGAGGATAGCGAGTTCGAGGTCGAGAACATGCCGAACGCCAAGTTCGTGCCGGTACCGTCGATCTGGGGCCACTTCGCCGGCGGGCCGGGGACCAATCCGGTCGATGTCGACTTCATCGACAGCAAGCTCAAGGAGCTGCTCGCATCGTGATATCGACCGGTTGCGAACGGCTGCCTGCGCGATCATGGGAGGCGTGAGCTTGTCCAATCCCGCTTTGCTGCTTGATCAATACCGCATCCGGGAAGAGCCGTTTTACCGGCCGCTCAAGGATGAGGTCGAACTGTTCGGTGCGGCCTATGCCAACCGCATGCCGGTGATGCTGAAAGGGCCCACCGGCTGCGGCAAGACCCGCTTCATCGAATATATGGCGTGGCGGCTCGGCCGCCCGCTGATCACGGTGGCCTGCCACGAGGACATGACGGCGGCGGATCTGGTGGGGCGCTGGCTGCTCGACGCAGAGGGCACGGTGTGGAGCGACGGGCCGCTCACCACAGCGGTGCGCCTTGGCGCGATCTGTTACCTCGACGAGATCGTCGAGGCGCGCCAGGACACGACGGTCGTGATCCATCCCTTGACCGACGATCGTCGTGTGCTGCCGCTGGAAAAGCGCGGTGAATTGATCCACGCCCATTCCGACTTCCAGCTCGTGATTTCCTACAATCCGGGCTACCAGAGCGCGATCAAGGACCTCAAGGAATCCACCAAGCAGCGCTTCGCGGCGCTGGATTTCGGCTATCCTGATCGGCCGGCCGAAACCGAGGTGGTGTCGCGCGAAGCCGGTATCGAGCCGAACCTCGCCGATCTCCTGGTGAAGATCGCCCAGCACAGCCGCAACCTGAAAGGCCAGGGGCTCGACGAAGGTGCCTCGACCCGGATGCTGGTCAATGCCGGCCGACTGATCGGATGCGGCATCAGCCTCGAAAAGGCCTGCGAGACCACGATCGTCGTTCCCCTGACCGATGATGCGGACACCAGGAACACGTTGCGCGACGTGATCTCGGCCTGTGGGTAAGTGGAAGATTGCAGGTGGCGGTCGCGCAAATCAGTTCGCTCGATAGCTTCCGGTCCGGACGTCGGCTTGCGGCACTCTTGCGCGGCCATGACGATGTAGCTGCGGCGGTGCAGACAGCGCGTACCGCTCTGCAGCGAACTGGTTGGTTCGATCACCTGGCGGTCTGGGACGAGGCCGTGCACGCCCTGTTCGAGGCCAATCTCGGTCAAGCCGTGGTGCAGGGTTTTCTGCGTCTATCGGAGCAATGGCCGGCGCAGCGATCGGCCGATGATCTGATCGCGATCGGCCGCGCGGTCAGGGACATCGGCTGCGGTGCCGGAAGCCGCGTCGCCCATGCCTTGCTGACCGAATTGTCCAAGGTGCTGCCCCGGCTTGCGGGTGCAGGAGAACTCACCGCGGTTCTCGCCGCGCTCGACGAACTCGCAGCCACCGGGCCGGAGTCGGCGGGGCTCGCGATCGGCCGGCTGGGGCAGTTTCTGACGCATGCCGGCGGCGAGGAGTTTGCGGCGTGGGTCTCCGCTGGCTTGCGCGCCAGTGGCAGTCGCGCATCGCGCCGCCGCGCCTATTTCGCGCTCGACGATCAGCTTTCGGCGCAGCTGTTCGCAGCCGGTCGGAGCGGGGATGATTTCGCGCGGCTGGAGAAGCGCCTCGCTGCAACCACGATCGCGTTGTGGAACAGAAAGCCGCGTTTCCGCAAACTTGCCGTTGCACCGACGCCGGTGCCGCGGCGGACCTCGCTCGCCGCCGGCCTCGTCGGTCTTCCGCAGACCTTTCCCGGCTTCGAGGGCGAGGCGGCCGACGCCGTCTATCTCGCGGCGGTCGCGCATGCCGGCGCGCATCTGGTGCATTCCACCGTCCGCTTTCCGGTGAGGCGACTGAAGGCGCTGCAGATCGCGCTGGTCTCGCTGATCGAGGATGCCCGGGTCGAGGCGCTGGCGCTCCACCGGATGCCGGGGCTGCGCCGGCTGTGGCTGCCATTTCACAGCGCGACGCCAGCCGGCCAGGCAACCGCAGCCGGACTGATGATGCGGCTGGCGCGGGCGCTGATCGATCCCGATTATCAGGATCCGGATGCGTGGGTGACCAAGGGGCGGACGCTGTTTGCCGCTGCCGCCGGCCGCTGGACCGATCCCGCCATCAGCCGCGAGATCGGTGGTTTGCTCGGCAACGACATCGGGCAGATGCGGCTGCAGTTCAACGCCAAGAGCTACGTCGTCGAACCTGCCTATCGCGACGACAATCTGGCGCTGTGGGATTTCGGCGACCAGCGGGACAGTCCGGCCGAGACGATCGAACTTGCCGTCGATTCCGTCCGGATCGAGCGGCGCGACGATGCGGGTGGTCAGCCGGCCGACGACAACGCCAGGCCGGACGAGACGCTGCGCGCGAAGGCCAGCGCGGTAACGCTGCTGGACGGGTTTCCGGTCGCGACCTACCCGGAATGGGACTATGCGGCGCGTACCGAGCGGCCGGACTGGACCACGATTCTGGAAGCCGATGCAGCCGTTTCCGCGCAGCCCTTCGATTCCTCGACGGACGCCGACGCGATGCGCTGGATCACGGAGTTGACCCGCGACGCGTCGATCGGCCGCCGGATCAGACACAAGGGCCAGCGCGACGGCGACGCACTCGACATCGACGCGGCGATCGCCCTGACGATCGAGCGGCGCACCGGCAATATCAGCGAGCCCAGGGTCTACCAGCGCGATGCGCCGGGACCGCGCGATCTCGCCATCCTGCTGCTCTTGGACCTGTCGCAATCGACCGCCGACCGTGACCGCCGCGGCCGGACGGTCCTCGACGTCGAACGCAAGGCGGCTGCGATCATGGCGGCGGCGGTCGAGGCCGCCAATGATGCGATCGCGGTGCATGGTTTCAGCTCCGACGGCCGCGAGCGCGTGCGCTATCTGCGCATCAAAGGCTTTGCGGAGCCGATGGATGCCGTGGTTCGTTCACGTCTCGCGGGTCTTGGCAGCAGCCATTCCACGCGGCTGGGCGCGGCATTGCGCCATGCCGGGGGCTACCTCGCGGAACGACGCGCGTTCCGGAAAGTGCTGCTGGTTCTGACTGACGGCGAGCCGTCCGACGTCGACGTGCCGGACAGGCAATATCTCGTCGAGGACGCCCGCCGGGCCGCGCAGCAGCTGCGGCGGCGCGGCACCGATATCTTTGCCTTCGGCATCGGTGAGCAAAGATTTCCCCAGCTCGATCGGATTTTCGGCGAGCGCTATGCGCCCCGGGTGCCGCGCATCGAGGTGTTGCCGCAACGGGTGATGCAGCTCTACGCGGAACTGAAGAAATAGACGACCGGCTCTAGCCCGTTGCCCGGGGCAGGGAGCCCTTCGCGGTGATCTCCGCCGAAAGTTCCTCGATCGTCTTGCGCTGCTCCATGGCGGCGCGGCGGATCAGCGCAAAGGCCGCCGGCTCGGCCAGCGCATGGCTGTGCATGACCTGAAGGACCGCGGCAAGCACGACGCGGCGGGATCGCAGCCGCTGCTCCAGCTTGAGCACCTGCTGCTTGAGCTCGCTGGTGCGCTCGCTTCGCTCGAAAGCCAGGACGAGCGCGGCATAGATGCCGGCCGATCGCAGTGGCTTCACCAGGAATGACGCCGGATCGAGGTCGAGCACCAGCTTCAGACGGCTTGGCGTCTCGGTGCCGAGCAGGGCGATGACCGGGCTTCGTCCAAGCGACGTCCGCTGTGCCGGCGAGGTGAGCGGCAGGAACTCGTCATCGATCAGCGTCACGTCGGGACGGCAGTCGATACTGGCACCGGGCTCCCATATGACGATCTCGATCCCGAGGCGCTCGAACTGCCGCCTGACGATCGAGGCATCGCGCTCATCCTTGATGGCGACGAGCGCCTTGCGGCCCCGCAGCGAAAATGAAGACGGTTTGCTCATTTCACAACCCGCAAATGCGGCGCATTCGGCAACGTTCCATCCCTTGCCGGGCTGGCGGCGATGTCGAGCTGCGTCAGATAGGGATCCGGTCTAACCGGCGCTTCAGCTTCCCAGAAGATGTCAAACTGTCCTTCGGCGTTCGAGACGGCCAGCCGCGGCGTCAGGACGCAGTGGTTGTTGCTGCCGTCGATCCAGACCGGACCTTGCGGCGAATTGTAGCGATGGCCGGCCGCGGCGCGCCGCACCTCGCCGATATCGGATGTGCCCGCGCGCTGCAGCGCCCGGGCCAGCAGATAGACCGCGACATAGGCGGATTGCCCGTCGACGGACGGGCTGCTGTGCTCGCCGTGGCGCGCCTTCCAGCGCGCCACGAAGGCCCGGTTCTCGGGCAGGCGAATGCTCTCGAAATAGGCCGACGATGTGATGCATCCGGCCGATGCAGGACCCGCGATCTTGAGCTCGGGCTCGCACAGGCTGCAGCTCAGCATCGGGATGTCGAGGCCAGCCGCGGCGGTCGCCGCATGAAAGGCGCGGATGAAGTCGTAACTCGAACTGCCGACCAAGGTGTTGAAGACGACCGGCGGCCGGCGCCGCACGATCTCGTCCACGATGTGCGTGACCGCGCTTTCACCGAGTTCGAGCAGGCGTTCGGCGAGAATGCGTCCTTTGGCCGCCGTCACCAGCTCGCGGGTGACGCGATTGGTTTCCCAGGTCCAGACGTAGTTGGAGCCGACACAGAAGATCTCGCGCGACAGATTATCGAGCACGTAACGCACCAGCGGCAGTACGTTGTGATTGGGTGAGGCGCCGACATAGATGACATTGTCGGAGCATTCGAACCCCTCGTAGCGCGCCGGATACCAGAGCAGGCGGTCGGTACGCTCGACGATCGGAAGCACCTGCTTGCGCGAGGCCGAGGTGTAGCAGCCGATGATATGCTCGACGCCGACGTTGCGAATGAGGTCGTCGCAGACCGTGTGGTACTCCGAAATGATTCCGCGGGGATCGCGGACATGCGCCGATATCGCGAAGTCGAATTCGTCCTGATTGTTGATTTCGTCGACCGCCATCATGGCGCTCTTCAGGATCTCGCGTCCCATGGCCTGATAGGGCCCGTGCTGCGAGCAGATGATGCCGACTGGAATGGAGGGCTTGGTCATTGAGTACTTTCGGCCGCGCAACGCATCAAGGAGATCATCTTCGCAGAGGTCGGTGCAAGAGGTCATGCCGATTTGCTGCGCATGCACCTCGCGAAATTTGTGCAGCCAGCCTCGTTGACAACGCGCTGCACACCTCCTTAGAATTTTCTCCTACAGGGCTTCCTGTCGAACCTTGCGTGCGTCGATCTGGCCGATGACGTCCCGATCGCCGCGCAGAGTGCTCCGTTCGACTCCGGACCCATGCGATAGTTCATAGCCGCGGCATTTGGGCCATTCGTCACCTTCGTTTCGGAGGAGCGGGTGGTTTTTTGCTTTTGCCGCTAAACAAATTGGCGACACGTCCGTGCCGCCAAGCCGGAGGCGCATGCGCGGTGATGGGCAGTGCCTGCGCTTGCGTCATGTCAAGTGCGGGGATGAGAAACGATGCCGACGACGGATCTTCACTATCTCGGGCTCATTGAGATCGGGCAGCAAATCCAGGCCAAAAAGCTCTCGCCGGTCGAGGTGACCAAGGCGATGCTCGGGCGGATCGAGCAGCTCGACGGCAAGCTCAAGAGCTACGCCTGTGTGATGGGCGAGGCGGCGCTGGCCGAAGCGGCGGCAGCCGAGAAGGACATCGCGTCCGGCAAGATCAAGGGACCGCTCCACGGCGTGCCGATCGCCGTCAAGGATTTGTGCTGGGCCAAGGGCGCTCCGGCCGCGCATGGCATGACCATTCACCGGGACTTCCGGCCGAGCGAGGATGCCACGGTCGTCGCGAGATTGAAGGATGCCGGCGCTGTCATCCTCGGCAAGCTGCAGCAGACCGAGGGCGCCTATGCCGACCATCACCCGAAGATCGATCCGCCGAAGAATCCGTGGAATGCGGATTTGTGGTCGGGCGCATCGTCGAGCGGTTCCGGCGTCGCCACCGCCGCGGGGCTTTGCTTCGGCTCGCTTGGCACCGATACGGGCGGCTCGATCCGTTTTCCATCGGCCGCCAACGGCATCACCGGGCTGAAGCCGACCTGGGGACGCGTGAGCCGTTATGGCGCGTTCGAACTCGCGGCAACGCTCGATCACATCGGGCCGATGGCGCGCAGCGCGGCCGATTGCGGCGCGATCCTCGCCGTGATTGCCGGCCAGGATCCCAAGGACACCACCTCCGTGCCGCTGCCTGTGCCGAACTATCTCGCCGGCCTGTCCGGCGATTTGCGCGGCGTGACGATCGGGGTTGATCGGCGCTGGACCATCGAAGGCACCGACGAGGCTGCCGGCAAGGTGCTCAGCGAAGGGCTGCGCGTTGCTGCCGATCTGGGCGCGAAGATCAAGGACATCACGTTTCCTGATCCCAAGGCCGTCATCGAGGACTGGTTCCCCTTGTGCGGCATCGAAGTGGCGGTCGCGCACGAAGAGACCTATCCCGCACGCAAGGACGAATATGGTCCGGCGCTCGCCGGCCTGCTCGATCTCGGCCGGGCGCAATCCGGCATGAATTACCAGAAGATCGTGCTGCGGCGCGAAGCGTTCCGCGGCGCGGTGCGGCTGTTGTTCGAGACGGTCGATCTGATCGCCGTTCCGGCCCAGGCGTTCGCTGCGCCGACATTGGCCAAGATGGCGGCGCTGGGTGAGGATCCGTCGCTGATTACCGGGCTGCTGCGCTTCACCTGTCCGTTCGACATGACCGGCAGCCCGACCGTGACGCTTCCCGGTGGCTTCGCGCCGAACGGCGGGCCCGTCGCCTTCCAGTTCGTGGGCCGTCACTTCGACGAAACAAGCCTCGTTCGCGCGGGCGATGCCTTCCAGCGCGTCACCGACTGGCACAAGCGCCATCCCGCGATCTGAATTGAGGAGCCGACCGCATGACCGAAGATTGGTTGAAGAGTTCCATCATGGCCAAGCGCGCCCTTGCCAAGGGCGCGACCGGTACGACCCATAGCCTGACGATCGAGCAGCAGGGCGGCTTTCATTACGTCTATGGACCCTATGCCAAGCCGACCCTGTCGATCGATCCGGGCGGGGTCGTCGTTGTCGAAACCGAAGACGCCTTCGGCGGCGTGCTCACCAGCGAAAGCGACAGCCCTACGGCGAAGCTGAACTTCCCCTATCTGAACCCGCAATGCGGGCCGATCGCGGTCAAGGGCGCCAAGAAGGGCGATTGCCTCGCCGTCTATATCCGCGACGTCGAGACCCGCGGCGCGCAGCCGGCCGGAACGACCTGCATCATTCCGGAGTTCGGCGGCCTGGTCGGGACCGCATCCACGGCGCTGCTCAACCCGCCGCTGCCGGAACGCGTCAGGAAGCTGCATGTCGACCGCAACGGCGTGCGTTGGAACGACAAGATCACGCTGCCCTATGAACCGTTCATCGGCACGATCGGCGTCTCGCCAGAGATCGAGGCGATCTCCTCGCTGCAGCCCGATTATCACGGCGGCAACATGGACCTGCCCGACGTTGCACCGGGCGCGATCATCTATCTGCCGGTGCATGCCGAAGGCGGGCTGCTCTATGTCGGCGACTGCCACGCCACGCAGGGCGACGGCGAACTCTCGGGCGTCGCGCTGGAGCAGCGCGCGACGGTGACGCTGCAGATCGATCTGATCAAGAACTGGAGCTTCGCCTGGCCGCGGCTCGAGACGCGCGACTTCATCATGACGATCGGCAGCGCGCGCCCGCTCGAGGACGCGGCGCGCATCGCCTATCGCGAGCTCGTGCGCTGGATGAGCGCCGATTACGGCTTCGACGAGATCGACGCCTACATGCTGCTCAGCCAGGCCGGCCGCATGCGGCTCGGCAACATGGTCGATCCCAAATACACGATGGGGGCGTCGATCCTGAAGAATTACCTCAAGGCGTGACTTCAAACATCCTTCAACGACAGAGGACATCGCGATGTATTCGGGGCGTATAGTCGGAATGGCTTTGCTTGGTGCAATGCTCGGGACCGCGGCAATAGGTGCCGCCCAGGCGGCGGAGCCGCCGCTGAAGGTCGGCTTGCTGGAGGACGTCTCCGGCGATCTCGCCTTCATGGGCATGCCGAAGCTGCACGGCTCGCAGCTGGCGGTCGAGGAGATCAACAAGAGCGGCGGCATTCTCGGCCGGCAGATCGAGTTGATCCATCTCGATCCCCAGGGTGACAATGCCCGCTATCAGGAGTTCGGCCGACGGCTGCTCAATCGCGACAAGGTCGACGTGCTGATCGGCGGCATCACCTCGGCATCGCGCGAGGCGCTGCGTCCGATCGTCGATCGCACCACCACGCCGTACTTCTATACGAACCAGTATGAAGGCGGTGTCTGCGATGCCAGCATGATCAGCATGGGTGCGGTACCGGAGCAGCAGTTCTCGACCCTGATCCCCTGGATGGTCCAGAAGTTCGGCAAGAAGGTCTACGTCATCGCAGCCGACTACAATTTCGGCCAGATCTCCGCGGAGTGGAACCGCAAGATCATGAAGGACCTCGGCGGCGAGGTCGTGGGCGAGGAATTCATCCCGCTCGGCGTGTCGCAGTTCGCGCAGACGATCCAGAACATCCAGAAGGCGAAGCCGGACTGGCTGCTGACGATCAATGTCGGCGCGGCGCAGGACTCGTTCTTCGAACAGGCAGCCGCGGCCAACCTCAACCTGCCGATGGGCTCTTCGATCAAGATCATGCTCGGCTTCGAGCACAAGCGGTTCAAGCCGCCGGCGCTCAACAACATGCATGCGACCGCGAACTGGTTCGAGGAGATCGATACCCCCGAAGCCAACGACTTCAAGAAGCGCTGGCACGCAAAATTCCCCGACGAGCTTTACATCAACGACATGGGCTACAACGCCTATAACGCGCTCTACATGTACAAGGCGCTGGTCGAGAAGGCCAAGTCGACCAAGCTCGAGGACATGCGCAAGGTGATCGCAACGGGGGATGCCTGCATCGAGGCTCCCGAGGGCAAGGTCTGCATCGACCCGAAGAGCCAGCATACGTCGCACCGCATGCGCCTGATCTCGGTCGGGCCCAAGCATGAGGTGACGGTAGAGAAGGACTACGGCACGATCCAGCCATACTGGCTTGGCGAGATCGGCTGCGACCTCACCAAGAAGAACGACAAGGATCAGTACACGCCGAGTCATCTTCCCAGCAAGTCGTGATGCGCGCAGGCACGAATCTTGCTCGTGTTTGCACCGCGGCTTTGAGGCGAGCCGGCGCCGCAATGATGCGGCGCCGCGATCAGGGAGACCGGAATGTCGGCTGAACTCTTCTCGGTATTCTATCAGTTCGCCGATGTCTTCGCGTTCCTCATCCTGTCGGCGGCGGGCCTGGCCATCGTGTTCGGCATGATGGGCGTCATCAACATGGCGCATGGTGAGTTCATCATGTGCGGCGCCTACGTCACCGTAGGGCTCGTGAATCTCGGCGTCCCGCTTCCGATCGCGCAGATCATGGCCGCGCTGACGGCGGGGATCATCGGCATGATCGTCGAGTACCTCGTCGTGCGGCGCTTCTACAAGCGACCGCTCGACTCGTTGCTCGCGACCTGGGGCCTCAGTCTGATCGTGACGCAGTCGATGCTGCTGATCGTCGGCTCCGCGGTGCGCGGTATCGGTACGCCGGAAGGAAGCTTTGCGATCGGAGGCTACACGTTTTCGACCTACCGGCTGGTGCTGTTTGCCTGTGCGGTAGCGGTGCTGTCGGGCCTCTACATCATCTTCATGAAGACGCGCTTTGGCGTGATCGCGCGCGCCACGATGCAGAATGCGGCGATGGCCAAGGCGCTCGGCGCGCGCACCGGGCGGATCTATTCCATCAGCTTCGGCATCGGCACCGCGCTCGCGGGGCTCTGCGGCGCGCTCTACGCGCCGACCATGACGCTGATCCCGACCATGGGCGCGACCTTTGTGGTCGAGAGCTTCGTCACCGTGGTGATCGGCGGCGCCAATGTCCTGCTCGGAACCGCGCCGGCCGCGGTGTTCCTGGCGATGATCCGAATGGCATTGAATGCCAGCTACGGGCAGATCATCGGCCAGATCGGCATGCTGTTTGCTGTCATTCTGATCATACGTGTGCTGCCCGAGGGACTATCCAGCGTGCTGGTTCGTCGTGGGCGCTAGACGGGAATTTCTGATGTTGAAGCTGCTCGAGGGCCCGCAGACGCTCGGACGCGGGAAGATCTTCTGGTCCTGTTTCCTCGCCGTGCTGGCGGGGGCGCTGATCTATCCGCTGTTCGCCGATTCCTATGACGTCGGCAATTTCGCCTACTTCCTGATCTGGATATTCATGGCGCTCGGTCTCTGTCTGATGTGGGGATACGGCGGCATGCTGTCGTTCGGCCAGACCTTCTTCTTCGGCATCGCCGGCTACGGCTATGGCGTGCTCGCCATCAATATGGGCGGGGGAACGACCACGATCGCCGCGCTGGTTCTCTCCGTGGTCATCGCGATGATCGCGGCCGGGATCCTCGGCTACTTCATGATCTGGGGCGGCATCAGCGGGATTTTCTTCGGTATCGTGACGCTGTCGGCGACACTGGTGCTTGCCTTCTTCCTCGGGCAGACCGCGGGACCCGAATGGCATATCGGTCCAGCCCGGCTGAACGGCTTCAACGGCATGAAGGGGATGGACCCGCTCACGGTCGGCAACTTCGACATCGAGGGCTCGGCGCTCTATTACGTCATGATCGCGCTGATCGTGATCGTCTACATCGCGCTGCGCATGCTGGTGAACTCGAGCGTCGGCAACGTGATCGTGGCCACGCGGGAAAATCCGCAGCGCGCCGAGATGCTCGGCTATGACGTCCGCAAGTATCAGCTTCTGACCTTCGTGATTGGCAGCGGGCTCGCAGGCCTCAGCGGCGCACTGTACACGTCGTGGGGGCAGTTCATCACGCCATCCAGCATCGGCCTGCCGGCGGCGGCGATGCCGATCGTGTGGGTGGCGTTCTCCGGACGCAACGATCTGACCGCGACCTTGGTCGGATCGTTCCTGCTGCTGTTCGGCTTTCAGACCATCACGGTCTACAGCCAGCAGGCGGCGTTGGTGCTGATGGGCGTGCTGCTGCTCGCCACCGTGATGCTGGCGCCGCAGGGCTTTGTGCTCGGCATCGGCAAGCTCGTCGTCGATTGGTGGACCAGGCGTCGGCGCCGCGACGAAGCCCCCGCGCTGGCCGATACCGCCCGCCTGCAATCGGATGAGACCTGAATCATGGCGCTGGTCGATGTGAAAGGTGTCTCCAAGCGTTTCGGTGGTTTGACCGCCGTCTCCGACGTCGACCTGACGGTCAATGCCGGCGAGGTGCACTGCCTGATCGGGCCCAACGGGGCCGGGAAGAGCACGCTGTTCAAATTGATCGTCGGGCTCTTTCCGCCGACCACGGGCAGCATCTTCTTCGACTCGATCGATATCACCGCCGAGCGGCCCTACGCGCGGGTGCAGCGCGGCATGAGCATCAAGATGCAGGCGCCGAGCGTGTTCAAGGAGCTGCCGGTGCGGCAGAACATCCAGATCGCGCTGCAGGAACGCATTTCGGGCGCGGAATGCCGTGCTGAAGAGGAGCGGCTGCTCGCATTGCTCAATCTGGCTGACGATAGCGGCAAGCTCGCCGGTGCGCTTTCGCACGGCCAGCAGCAATGGCTGGAGATCGGGATGGCGCTGGCGCTGCAGCCGCAGCTGCTGCTGCTGGACGAGCCGACCGCCGGCATGTCGCCGGAAGAGACTTTCAAGACCGGCGAGCTGATCAAGTCGTTCAATGCCGAGGGCATGACCGTCCTGGTCGTCGAGCACGACATGGCGTTCGTGCGTCAGGTCGCCCAGCGCGTTACCGTTCTGCATCTTGGCAAGATCTTCGCGCGCGGCAGCTTGGAGGCGATTTTGGAAGACGAGAAGGTCGCGGAAATCTATCTGGGTAAGACTCATGCCCACTGATCGCCTCCTGGAGGTGTCGGGGCTTTGGGCGGGCTACGGCGCGACGCCGATCCTGCAAGGCGTCAGCATGTCGGTCTCGCGCGGCGAGATCGTCGGCGTGATCGGCCGCAACGGCGTCGGCAAGTCGACCCTGATGCGGTGCCTGATCGGTCTGCTGCAGACCTGGCGCGGCACCATCAGCTTCATGGATCAGGATGTCACGCAGCTCGAGGCCGATGCGCGGGCGCGCGCCGGCTTCGGCTACATCCCGCAGGGTCGCGACGTGTTTCCGCAAATGAGCGTCGAGGAGAATTTGCAGGTCGGCGAGTTGATCGGCGGGCCCGAAGGCAAGAAGCTGCCCGAGCTCGTCTACGAGTATTTTCCACGCCTGAGGGAGCGCCGGCGCCAGATCGCGGGCACCATGTCGGGCGGCGAGCAGCAGCAGCTTGCGATCGGCCGCGCGCTGATCGGCAATCCGGCGCTGATGATCCTCGACGAGCCGTCGGAGGGCATCCAGCCGTCGATCGTGCAGCATATTTGCGAGGCGCTGAAATCGTTCCGAGCGGAGCTCGGGACCACGATCGTGTTCGTGGAGCAGAACCTCGACACCATCCTGGAGATCGCGCAGCGCTGCTACATCATGGAGAAAGGCAAGATCACGCGATCGCTGGCCGGTGAGGAGGTCAACGCGGACAACGTTCGCGCGCAGCTGTTACTGTGATCGACCGCGCGATGCGGTGAAGATCAGTGCGTTGCATAATTGATAATAATGGAGGGAATGGACATGGATCTCGGACTCAAGGGAGCAAAGGTTCTCGTTACCGGCAGCACCAAGGGCATCGGCAGGGCGATCGCCGACACGTTCGCCGCCGAGGGCGCCAATGTCGGCATCTGTGCGCGCAACCAGGGCGACGTCGACGCTGCGGTCACAGCGCTCAAGGCCAAGGGCGTTGCGGCGTTCGGTAGTGCCGTCGACGTCTCAAACGGGCCGGCCCTGAAGGCCTGGGTCGCCGACATGGCGTCCAAGCTCGGCGGCATCGATGTCGTGGTCGCCAATGTCAGCGCGCTGTCGATCGGGCAGGACGAGGAGAGCTGGGAGAAGGAATTCTCCACCGACATGATGGGGACGGTGCGCCTCGTCAACGCGGCGATGCCGTATCTGGAGAAGAGCGGCGCCGCCGCGATCGTCACCATCTCGAGCGTGTCGGGACGCGAGGTCGATTTTGCCAGCGGTCCCTACGGTACGTTCAAGGCGGCGATCATCCACTACACGCAGGGCCTTGCCTACCAGCTCGCGGCCAAGGGCATCCGGGCCAATTCGGTATCACCGGGCAACACCTACTTCGAGGGTGGCGTCTGGAACATGATCAAGGACGGCAATCCCGAACTGTACAAGACAGCACTGGCGCTCAACCCGACCGGCCGCATGGGCACGCCGCAGGAGATGGCGAACGCCGCTGTGTTCCTGGCGAGCAAGGCGGCGAGCTTCATCACCGGGACCAACCTCGTGGTGGACGGCGCGTTGACGCGCGGCGTCCAGTTCTAGGCGGGGCGCGCCGTCAGCAGAGCCGCGTGATCGCCGCCCGCGGCGGCGGTCCGGACAGGCATATTCCGATAACAGCAGGGCGTCAGATGTCAGCGGATTCATTGCACTACAAATCCATCATCGAAGTCTCCGAGCTCATTCGCCGCAAGGAGGCGAAGCCGTCGGAGATCACCGAGGCAATGCTGGGCCGGATTGCGAAGCTGGACGGACAGTTTCACGGCTATGCGCTGGTCCTTGCGGAGCGGGCGATGGCCCAGGCCAAGCAGTACGACGCGGAGATCGCCAAGGGTGTCTGGCGTGGCCCGCTGCATGGCGTTCCGATCGGGCTGAAGGACCTCTGTTACACCTCGTTTGCACCGACCGCGGGCGGCACGACGATCCACGCCAAGTTCGTGCCGTCCTTCAATGCCACGATCGTGGACCGGCTCGAAGTCGCCGGCGCGGTGACGCTCGGCAAGCTGAAGATGACGGAGGGCGCCTATACCAGCCACCATCCTGCAATCCAGGCCCCGCTCAACCCGTGGAATGTGAACTACTGGGTCGGCTCCTCATCGACCGGATCGGGCGTCGCGACCTCAGCGGGGCTCTGCTACGGCTCGATCGGCAGCGACACCGGCGGCTCGATCCGCTTTCCGTCGGCGACCTGCGGGTTGACCGGGATCAAGCCGACCTGGGGGCGGGTCAGCCGCTACGGCGTCTTCCCGCTGGCCGACTCGCTCGATCACGTCGGGCCGATGTGCCGAAGCGCTGCGGATGCCGCGGCGATGCTCGGCGTCATCGCGGGCGCTGATATCAACGACCCGACCGCCTTGCGGGCTCCGGTGCCGAACTATCTGGCTGGAGCGGGCGACGGCATCAGGGGCCTCAGGATCGGTGTTGACCGCAGGTACACCCAGGAGGGCATCGATCGGCAGGTCGTGGCCGCGCTGGTGCAAGCCGAGCGCACGCTCGCCGATCTCGGCGCCGACATCCGCGAGGTGCATTTCCCGCCTTACCAGAAACTCGTCAGCCAGTGGATTGCGATGTGCTCGGTGGAGACGGCAGAGGCGCATCTGGACACCTACCCGTCGCGCAAGTCGGAATACGGACCCGACCTCGCGCAGCTGATCGAGCAGGGCCGGGCGACGAGCGGCGTCGACATCGCGGCCATCCATCATGAACGGCAGAAGTTCAGCGGCAGCCTCGTCGCCATGTTCGAAGATATCGACCTGCTGCTGATCCCGACGATGCCGGTGCCGATCCCGACGCTCACCAAGATGAGCGAATACGGTGCCGACCCCAATGTCCTCCTGAGCATTCTGCGCTTCACGGCGGTGTTCGATTTCTCAGGCAGCCCGACCATTACCTTGCCGATGGGCATGGCCTCGGACCAGATGCCGCTCAGCATGCAATTGGTCGGCCCGCATCTGTCCGAAGACGTGCTGGTCCGCGCCGGCGCCGCGTTCCAGTCGGTGACGGACTGGCATGCGCGGCGGCCGCCGATCGAATAGGCACCGCTAGCCTGTCTTGTCGACATTCCAGAACAGCGGCACCGGCGCGCGGACGATGTCCTTCAGCGCCTTGCGCGTCGCGGCCGGTTGATTGTACTGCCCGGTCGGGACGTGGGTGACCACCTCGTAGGCGCGTGCCTGGATCTTGTCGGCCAGCGCCTTCTGGTCCGGCGGCGCCGCGGTTCGGGCAAAGCTGTCGCGCAGCCGCTCGAGCTCGGCGTCCTCGACCCAGCCGAAGAAGCCGCCGTTCTTGCCCTTGCCGTTGACGCAGGCGTTGCCGATCGGATTGACGAGGTCGGCGCTGGCCCAGGTCGAATGGTAGAGCGACCAGCCGCCCTCGGCCGGCATCGACTGTTTGGCGCGGCGTGCCACCACCGAACCCCAATCCATCGCCAGCAGGCTGACGTTCATGCCGATCGAACGCAGCGCCTCGGCCGTGACCGTGCCGAGCGCGGTGATGATCGGGGCGTCGGTCGCGTGCAGGATCGTGATCTGCTCGCCCTTGTAGCCGCCCTGCTTGAGCAACTCCCTGGCTTTCGCGGTGTCCGCCTTGGTCGACCATCCGACCGCGCTTTCGAACGGCGTGCCGGCGACGAAGATTGCCGGCGTGATCTTGTAGTAATCGGGATTGCCGATCTGGGTGTCGAGCCAGTCCTTCTGGTTCACCGCGTGCAGCACGGCCTGGCGGATCTCCGGCCGGTCGAACGGCGGCACCAGCCAGTTCATCCGGCACATGCCGGAGAAGCCGAGCGTGTTGTAATCGGTCAGCTCGACATTGGAGGCGCGCGCAAGCATCGGATGATGGTCGTGCGGCGGCACCTCGAAATAGTCGATCTCGTCGTTGACAAGCGCGTTGGTCGCGATCTGGAAGTCCGGCACGCTGATCCATTCATAGCGGCCGATCTTGACGACCTTGCCGCCGCCGGTGCCGTCGGACGGCTCGTCGCGGGAAACGTAGTCCGGGTTCTTCTCATAGGCGGCCTTGACGCCGGGCTGGAATTCCGCCGTCACGAAGCGGAACGGTCCGGAGCCGAGATGATCTGATATGGCCTGGTCGGCGGGCGTCGCGGCGATCCGCGCCGGCACGATGAAGGGCACGTTGGCGGTTGGCTTGCCGAGCGCCGCCAGCACGAAGCCGCATGGCTCCCTCAGCACCATGCGGAAGCTGCGCTCGTCGACCGCCTTCAGTTCGGCAACGAATTCGAACAGTTTCTGGCCCATCGTGTCGCGCTTGGCCCAGCGCTGCAGCGAAGGGATGACGTCGGCCGACGTCACCGCGCTGCCGTCATGGAATTTGAGGCCGGGCCGCAGGCGGAAAGTGTAGGTCAGGCCGTCGGCGGAGACCTCCCAGGCCTCGACCATCTGCGGCTTGATCTCGAATTTCGAATTGGTCGAGAACAGCGTGTCGTAGATCATGTAGCCGTGGTTGCGCGCGGTCCACGCCGTCGTCATGATCGGGTCGGTGGCGCGCAGCGGCGCGTGCATGACGGCCGTGATCGTCTTCGAACTGGCCCGCGCGATGCGCGGCATCGCAATGCCGAGGCTTGCTGCCGCACTGATCTGCAACAGACGGCGGCGGTTGATCGGTGGTCCCATGGTGTCCCCCTGTCGCAATCGGTCAGCTCTTGCCGGCAAGCATGGCCGCGATCGCGCGATAGCCGCGCATCCACATGTGATCGAGATCGAGATCCATCGGCAGCGGCTGGGAGGAGACGCGTGCGATCACGGTCTCATTGGCCGGATCGATGTAGATCCACTGGCCATGAATGCCGACCGCGGCAAACGGCGTTTCACGTCGATCGAGCGTGTACCACTTGTTGCGGTAATTGCCGTTTGGAAACACTTTCGTCAGGTCGCCGCGCGACCAGGCCTCGGCATTGCCGTTCTGCCTGATGTCGTCGATCCACCAGCCGGGGACGACCTGTCGTCCGTTGCTGATGCCGTGATTGCGCATCATCTCGCCGAACCGGGTGAGATCCCGCAGTGTCGCGCAGATGCCGCCGGCGACGCGGCCGGCACCGCGTGAATCGACCGTGATGTAAGCGTCGTGCTCGGCGCCCATCGGCTGCCACAGATAGTGGGAGAGGATCTTTGCGTAGGACATGCCGCAGGCGCGCTCATAGACCCAGCCGAGCACGTCGGTGTTGGTCGAGACGTAGTGGAAGGTCTCTCCATGCGGTGCGCCGTTCGGCCGCAGCGTGCGCAGATAGTCGCGCAGATTGCTCGGCGGAATCGCCGGATCGGGCAGCTCCCAGCCGGTCGAGCGCCGGTAGTTGATGACGTCGCCGTCGCGCGCCATGTAATCCTCGTCGAAGCGGATGCCGACGCTCATGTCGAGCAGATGCCGCACCGTGCAGCTGCCGCCATAGACCGAGCCCTCCATCTCCGGGATGTAGCGCATCACCGGCGCGTCGGGGTCGAGCTTGCCCTGATCGGCGAGGATGCCGCCGAGCGTTCCGGCGACCGACTTGCTGACGGAGAAGATCAGGTGCGGGGTATCGGGCGTCAGGCCATGGGCATACCATTCGAACGCGACCTGTCCGCGATGCGACACCACGATGCCGTCGGTGTGGCTGGCGCGCAGCGCCTCGCCGACGCCGACCGTCTCGCCGCGCGGGTTGGCGAAGCTGAGGTCGTCGAGATAGCGCGGCGCAAAGGACAGTGGCGCCGGCGCTGCGGCGCGCGCGATGTTCGCGGTGGGCAGCAATTCGCGGACATTGCGGAATGCCCACTCGTTGAAGGGATGTTGGCGCCAGTTGGCGAGCGTGACCTGTTCGTCGGCCGCCGACGGGAAGGCGGCCATGATGCGACGCGAATTCATTCTTGATCCAGCAATGACATCGGATGATGCGCGAAAGTTCCGCATGGCTCGCGTCGCTCGCAATCAACCGGATGGTGGAGGGGGCCGTTGGGTTACTTCGGCGTAACCGTTTCCCCGGATGTGCGCTTCGTGCGTTTGGCCCGCAATTTGCTTGACTATGGCTCGCGCGTGCCTCAGCGTGACGGTTACGCGACGCGCAGACGTTCGCCATCGGGAAACATCGGGAGGTAGGTCATGATCGCGCTTCTGGGCCGACCGGATCCGGCAACCACGCAGGCCATTCAGTTCGCGCGCGGCATTCTCGAGGGGTCGGCGACCGCGTTCTACGAGGTCGACGGCAATTTGACCCTCAACCGCTTCGTGCTCTCTAGCAACGTGCCGCCGAGTTTCCACGACCAGTATCTTGCCGGCATGAACCGGCTCGATCCGTTGCATCCGCGCTCGGCGAGCAACCGGCCGATTGCGCGGCTGAGCACGGCGCTCGACCAATGCGCGACCCAGGAGGCGGCGACCTACCGCGCCTTCGCCGGCCAATGCGGCGTCGCCGACATGATCGAGTTCTTCTTCCGCCGCAACGACCGCATCGTCGCCGGAATGAGCGTGCTGTGGGCGCCGGGCTGCGCGATCCCCGACGGCAGCATGCACATTGCGGAGAAGATCCACGACTATCTCGAGTTCAACCTGACCAGTCGCCTGTCGTCGAATGCCGACGAGCCGGCGCGCTTTGGCCTGACCTCGCGCGAGATGGAAGTCGTCGAGCTGTTGTGCTGCGGCCGAACCAACCGCGAGATCGGCGAGTGCCTGAACATCGGCCTCGCGACGGTGAAGACGCATCTGATCCATATCTTCGAAAAGCTCGGCGTCGAGACCCGCTCCGCCGTCGTGGCGATGATGTCGCGGCCGCATTGAGGCGCGGGCTGTCGATTAGAGCCCGCGGCTCTTCCAGCACGTCGTCTCTGCGAAAGCAGGGACTCATACGCTGCGGCGGATTGTGAACGGGATTCGTTACTCCAGCGTCGTGAAACGATAAACATCGGTGGTTATGGGTCCCTGCTTTCGCAGGGACGTCGATGAGGATGAATCGCAATTCAAGATGTCAAACGGCGCGGTGTCATCACCCGCGAATGCGCGCATGCGGGGGATCCAGTATTCCAGAGATGCCTGTGCTTGAATCGAGAGGCCGCGGCACACTGAATCGCCAGGTCGAGCCGGGCGATGACGCCGAAGAATATGCCAGCACACAGCTCCCTCCACGTGTCGTCCCGGCCTGCGCCGGGACGCCGATAAGGATGCTTCTCGCGCGAGACAACGCACCGCTACTGCGCACCCTTCTTCGGTGTCATCACCCGCGCATGCGCATGCGGGTGATCGAGTGGCGCTTCTGACAAAGCGAAATATTCTTCGCGTGAAGGTTTGACAGGATTTGCTGAGTTGCCCGTCGAACTGATCTGTCGCTTCCGGAATTGGGCGGGACCGTCGCTCCGTGGGCCGAAGCGGCGATCCCTGATCGCGCGAGGTGCATGGTCGGGTGTGGGCAAAATGTCGGCCAATCCGCACGACTGGGGACATGATAGATCGACAAGCGCACGCGGCAATTGCCATTCTGGACTAGCCCCGAGTGACAGATTCAGCGGCAAGCATGCTCCACAGCGCAGAAGTAGTAGCGCGGCGCAGCAATCGCGGTTCCTGGTAGATGAGAGTCCGGAGAGAGGCATAACGTCATGGGTGGAGGCTGGCCGCTACGGCCTCCGAAGCCGCCGTCAGCCCCAGCTCACCCCCTGAGCTGGGGCGCCGGAGCGCACGAAGCGCAGGAGGGGTAGGCCAATCAGAGGCGCGAGCTGAGTTTCGTCGTCGCGGCCTTCGACGCTGCCTTTGACTTTGCGCGCGTCGTCACGCCATGTCTGGAAGATGCTGCGATTCGGGTATGTCGCTTGCCGGCCAGCTTTGTGTGCCTTGATACCGTACGATGAGCAGCATACTCCCGACCATCGACCGGTGCGAGATGCGCTGGGTCTCCATTCAAGTATGGACGTCCGACTCCGAACTGCTTTTCGTGCTCGTCGATCCATTTCCATAATCGCTTGGTCTCGGTTGCACGCTCCTCCTTGCTCCCGCCATTCATGCTGACGACGTCTGCGGCGAGCCCGTGACCATAGCCTCCACGCGAGCTGCCGCCGTGATAGGACTTGTCATTTGCGGCCTTCAGCCCGCTTGCAATCGATTGGCGGTAGTCATCGCGAAATCCGCTTGTGATCCCGGGTGCCAGTCCGGCCTGCTCCGCTGCGTGGAGCATATAGAACAGCTTTTGCTTGAAGGCTCGATCCATCCCTCCGATCACGTAATCCATCAGAGGCATGCGGGCTCTTTCTGCCGCCTTGGGGTCCTTCCATCCGAAGTCATTTTCGACCCGCTTCGGGATGCTGCGCGTGACCGTGATCAGCTTGCGCTTCCGTTTGATGATCACGTCCTTTTTTTCGTACACGACGATCCAGTCGGTCTTCGGCGCTCGCGTGTAGAGCGCGCCAAGGAACCGGTCGATGCACGCCTCGGCAACAAAGCATTCGTCCAGGACCAGAACTGTATCAATATTGTCCGGGGCGACCTTGAACGAGCCGGCAACGTTGGCCGTGGATACCTGCTCAGGTTGCTTCTCGCCTGGCGTCGTCGACGGAGCCTCGGGCGACGCTCGGTCCGCGTCCGGCAATACACCTCCGTCGGCATCGGATTGAGCCGACGGTTCGGATGCCGTCACGGGTCGGCTCGACTCCTCATTGGGCGACGCCGCACGCACGTCGTGAACGACGGCGCAGCATGACAGTGAGACCAGAGACGAGGCAATGCGTAACCAACCAGCCCCCCAACCGAACCGACTTCGCCTGGCGCCATGAAGCTCTCTGAGAGATGACATCGGCATTGGCAATCGACATGAGCTAAATTGATCGTGGCAGCGTGCCATCGCGCTCCGGGCTTGGCAACCAGTTACCCACCACAGAATTGCCGCCGAGCACGCAACTATTCAGATAGGCCGAAAGAATTCCTCACGCGCAGGTTTGACAGGTTTTGCCCGGTTGCCGCCGGATCAATTCGCCGCGTCCGAGAGGTGTGACAACCCTCGTCCGTATTCACCGATCCACCGTTGGGTGGATTGCTGCCTGCCCGGTGGCCAAACGAGAGTCCTCCGCGAGGACCGGTGTCGTTTTCGACAATGTTGGCGAGCGGCGGCCGCTCACAACATTGAAGGAAACGACATGCGCGATTTCATGGCCGTCGGCCGTTCGGTGGCGGTTGCGGAGCGTGGCATGGCCGCGACCTCGCACCCGCAGGCGACGCTGGCCGCGGTCGAGATGCTGAAGGCCGGCGGCAATGCCGTCGATGCCGCGGTGGCGGCGGTCGCGGTGCAGGGCGTCGTCGAGCCGCAGATGACCGGGATCGGTGGCGACTGCTTCGCGCTGTATTCACCTGACGCCGGCGAGCCGATCGCGCTGAACGGCTCGGGCCGCACGCCGGCCGCAACCGATGCCGAGAAATTTGCCGCAAGCGGCGCGCGCGACATTCCGCCGACCGCGCCCGAGGCCGTCACCGTGCCCGGCGCGATCGATGCGTGGTGCCGGCTGGTCGCCGATCATGGCAGCAGGTCCCTGGAGGAGATCTTCCGACCGGCGATCGCGGCTGCCGAGCGGGGCTTTTGCGTGACGCCCCGCGTCGCGGAGGACTGGCGCCGCTTCCGGGCCCGGATCGAGATCGACGGCAATGCGGCGGCGCAGTTCCTGCCCGGCGGCAAGGCGCCTGAGGTCGGCGACATCCGTACGCAACCCGCGCTCGGCCGCACCCTTCGCCGGATCGCGCAGCACGGACGCAACGCGTTCTACACGGGCGAGGCTGCCGACGAGATGGTGGCTATCTTGCGTGCCCTGGGCGGCGCCCACAGCACCGACGATTTCGCCGCCCAAGCCTCCGACTATGTGCACCCGATCTCGGCGCGCTACCACGACCACGACGTGGTCGAGTGCCCGCCGAACGGGCAGGGCCTGGCCGCACTGATGATCCTGCGGACGCTTGCAGGCTTCGATGTCGGCAAGCTCGGAGAGGCCGATCGCATCCATCTGCTGGCTGAAGCCACCAAGGCGGCCTACCGCGCGCGCGACGCCTTCTTTTGCGATCCCGCCACCAGCAAGGTCGATCCGGCCGCATTCCTTGCCGACGACTATATCGAGAGAATCCGTGGAAAAATCGACATGCGCCGCGCATCCGCGCCCGCGACCTGGGACGATATCGAGCATCGCGACACCGTCTATGTCACGGTGGTCGACCGCGATCTCAACGCCGTCTCGCTGATCAACTCGCTGTTCTATCCGTTCGGCAGCGGCATCTACGCGCCGAAATCGGGCATCCTGCTGCACAACCGCGGCTGGAGCTTTCGCGCCAAACCGGGACATCCCAATTCGCTCGGGCCGCGCAAGCGGCCGATGCATACGATCATTCCGGGCCTTCTGCGCAAGGACGGCAAGACCGTGATGTCGTTCGGCGTGATGGGCGGGCACTACCAGGCCGCGGGCCACGCCAATCTGCTGTCGAACATCTTCGACATGAAGATGAACATCCAGGCCGCGGCCGAGGCGCCGCGCTCCTTTGCCTTCGACGGCGCGCTGTCGCTGGAGACGACCATTTCTCCCGGGATACGCGACGACCTTCGCGCCCGCGGCCACGATGCGCGGTTCTCGGAGGAGCCGATCGGCGGCTGCCAGGCGATCCGCATCGACCACGCCCGCGGCGTCCTGTTCGGCGCTTCGGACCACCGCAAGGACGGACTGGCGCTAGGGTTCTGAGGCGCGTCGCGCGGTTTCGGAATAATAGAATAGTAACGCTGATTTGCCCGACATGTCAAAGTCGCCATGTCGAGTGCCGGCACGCCGCCGGCTACTGTGCATGGGGTTGTTTTCGATGTTTTGGCAGTGCGCCCCTGCGGAGGCAGGCAATACGCAATAGCCCTGCGCTCGCGGGGAAGCGGCGGAGCATCCACCGGACGGTGGATTGTTCCAAATGCCGACATGCCGAACGTTTGGCCATCATGCCGGCGTCGTGCGCGGTTCAGCCTTGTGCACCGCACGGTGAGAGGCTGATCGCTCCAGGCTTTCCCAATCGAGAAGTTTGATCTGTATGAACAGGACATTCGCCGACACGGTCTTCCGCAACGGCCGGATCTACACGTCGAACCGCGGGCAGCCCTGGGCAAGCTGCGCAGCCGTCAAGGCCGGCCGGTTCATCGCGGTGGGCGAGGAACGCGACGTCGCGGCGCTCATCGGCGAGGAAACGGCGACCGTCGATCTCGGCGGACGCATGGCGATGCCGGGGATCGTCGACATCCACAATCACATCATGATGGGTGGACAGGCCGATCTTTACGAGCTGCGCTTCTCCAACGCCGACAGCATTCCAAGGATCGCCGAAACCCTGCACAAGGCCGCGTCAGCGGCTGCGCCGGGCGCCTGGATCGTCGGCGGGCAGTTCGGCAATAATCTCCTGAACGAGATGAACACCGCGGAGTCCTGCGCGCTGCTGGACGCTGCCTGCCTCGGGCATCCCGTCGTATTGCGCGACGACACCTATCATAATCGCTGGGCGAGCTCGGCGGCGCTGCGGCTGGCCGGCGTTGCGGCCGACACGGCTGATCCGACCGACGGCGAAATCGGCCGCGACCTCAAGACCGGAACGCTGACCGGCATCATGATCGAGGCCGCCTCCGGCCTGGTCGAGCGGGCGCTCGCGGCCTCCGGCCACTACACGGCCGAGATGGACCGCGCGGCGGTGGCGCGCTCGATCTCGGTGCTGAACGCCTATGGCGTCACCGCCTTCATCGACGCTGCCAGCATGCAGCCGATCATGGCGGCGCTGAAGGGGCTCGACGACCGCGGTGAGCTGACCGCCTGGGCGGTGTGCGCGATGCCGGTGGTCGAGCCGGGCTTCATGTTCGGCAAGGCTGGCGAGGAGCTGTTCGCGCTGCGCGAGGATTACCGCGGTGCGCATGTGAAGCCCGATTATGTCAAGGTGTTCCTCGACGGCGTGCCGGGCGCCAAGACCGCGGCCTTCCACGAGCCGTATGTGGCCGACCCGGTGCGCGGCTGCTGCTTCCGCGGCTCCACCATGCTGACCGTGCCGGACCTGATCCGTTGGCTCGGGCGCTGCGAGAAGCTCGGCCTTGCCGCGAAGATCCATTGCGCGGGCGACGCCGCGGTGACGCAGGCGCTCGACGCCATCGATGTCGTGCGCAGCTTCAACGGCCCGACCCATCTGATCCATCAGATCGCGCATGCGAGCTATATCGCGCCCGACGATGTCAAGCGCTTCGCCGAGCTCGGCGTCGCCGCCGACCTGTCGCCGATCATCTGGTATCCGACCATCTTCCTCGAGGCGCACAAGGCCGCGATGGGCGAGGAGCGCGCGCAGCGCTTCTGGCCGAACAAGGATTTGAAGGAAGCCGGCGCACTGATGGCCGGCGGCTCGGACTGGCCGGTGATCCCGATCCCCGACCCCTGGCAGGGCATCGAGGGCATGGTGACGCGGCAGAATCCGACCGGAGATTTTCCGGGCAAGTCGCTGTGGGCGGAGCAGGCGCTCGACCTCAAAACCGTGATCGACATCTACACAATCGACGCCGCGCGCGCGGCCGGCCTCGGCCAGTCGATCGGCTCGATCGAGGTCGGCAAATCCGCCGACCTCATCGTGCTCGACCAGATGATCTTCGACATCCCGCCGGATCAACTGGCCGATACGCGGGTCGAGCTGACCTTCTTCGAGGGCCGCAAGGTTTACGAGCGGGGCTCGTGATGGGCACGGCGGATCAGATCCCGGTCACGGTGCTGACCGGTTTCCTCGGCAGCGGCAAGACCACGGTGCTGAACTATTTGCTGCGCCAGCCAGAGCTCAATGGCGTCGTCGCCATCATCAACGAGTTCGGCGAGGTGGCGTTGGATCACCTTTTGGTCGAGAGCAGCGAGGACCGCCTGGCGCTGCTCGACAATGGCTGCATCTGCTGCTCGGTGCGCGAGGACCTGATCGAGACGCTGGCCGACCTCGCATCGCGCCGCGCTGACGGCACGATCCAGCCATTCCACCGGGTGCTGGTCGAGACCACCGGGCTCGCCGATCCCGTGCCCGTGCTGCACACGCTGATGACGGCGTCCGATATCGTCGGCCGCTACCGGATCGACGGCGTGGTCGCGACCGTCGATGCGGTTAATGGTACGCACACTCTTGCGGCGCACAGCGAAGCCGTCAGGCAGATCGCCGTCGCCGACCGGCTGCTCGTGACCAAGACCGACCTTGCCGCCGATGATGCACTGGCGCGGCTCGATGCGCAGCTTGCGGCGATCAATCCGGTCGCAACGCGCTCACACGTGCGGAACGGGATCGTCGATCCGGCAAAAGTCCTCGATGCCGGGCTGTTCGATCCGGCGGCGCGCTCCGCTGATGTGGTGCGCTGGTTCGATCTGGCAGCGCAGGCGGCGAACACGCCGCACCATCACGGGGATCACCATTGCGACGGCGAGGCGTGCAGCCACCACAGTCACCACGCGCACGACACCGGCGTATCGTCCTACAGCCTGATCATCGACGAGCCGATCCAGCGGGAGGCGTTCGCGCGCTGGCTCGATTATGTCGCGGCGCTTAGAGGCGAGGACCTGCTGCGCTTCAAGGCGATCGTGCATGTCGCCGGGCAGCCCGACGCGCCCATGGTGGTGCACGGCGTGCAGCACGTGTTCCATCCGCCGATCGCGCTTGCCGGCTGGCCGTCGGCGGACCGGCGCTCGCGGCTCGTCTTCATCGTGCGCGGCATCCCGCGCCAGATCATCGAAAACACCTTGTGCAAATTCGCCGCGGTGAGCCGTGCGGCGATCCAGCGATCTGCTGCGTGAGCCGCGGTCAGGCATTTTCATTGGTTGTGGAGGGAGAGGGACATGACTGAGACAAAGAACAATACGGCATCCGGCCGGCTCAATCGGCGCACGCTCTTGAAAGCGGCCGGTGCCACCGGTCTGGCATCGGCGATGAACGTGCCGCTGGTCAATGTCGCGCGGGCTGCCGGCAACACCATCAAGATCGGCTGGGTCGGCTGCCTCTCCGGCGTCCGCGCGCAGTTCGCCGAGCCCGATCCCTGGATCCATGAGCGCATCAAGGCGCGGCTGAAGGATGGTCTGAAGATCGGCGGCAAGACCTATCAGGTCGAGCTGGTGTTCAAGGACAATCAATCCGATCCGAACCGCTCGTCGGTGATCGCGAGCGAGCTGGTGCTGCGTGAGAAGTGCGACCTGATCCTGATCGAGGACGGCGACGCCCAGCCGCCGGTGCAGGAGCTCGCCGACGCCCGCGGCATTCCCACCATCTCGACCATGGTGCCGTGGCAGGGCTGGATGTTCCCGCGCAAGTCGACGCCGGACAAGGGTTTTCCCTACAGCTACCATTTCTTCTGGGGCGCCGACGACGTTGCGAAAAATTTCTTGGGCATGTGGCAGTCGGTCGACACCAACAAGAAGGTCGGCACGCTCTACATCGACAACCCGCCGGGCCAGGCGTTCTCCGATCCGAAGCTCGGCCTGCCGGCGGGCATCTCGGGAGCGGGCTATCAGGAGTTCTCGGCCGGCAAATTCCAGATCGCGACCGACGACTTCACCAACCAGATCGCGCTGTTCAAGAACAACGGCGTCGACATCGTCTCCGGCTTCACCTTCAGCAATCACTGGGTGACGCTGTGGAATCAGGCGGCGCAGGCCGGTTTCAAGCCGCAGATCTGCACGGTGGCGGCGGCCTTCCTGTTCCCGGCTGCGGTGAATGCGCTCGGCGATCGCGGCGACGGCATGTCGACCGAGGTGTGGTGGACGCCGGCCTATCCGTTCAAGTCCTCGCTGACCGGGCAGAGCGCTGGCGAGCTCGCCGCGGAGTGGGAGAAGACGACAGGCAAGCAGTGGACCCAGCCGATCGGCTACGCCCATGCGCTGTGGGAGGTCGGGCTCGCGGCGTTGCAGAACAGCGATCCCAAGGACAAGAACTCATTGCGAGATGCGATCGCCGGCCTCGACATGGAGACCGTGGTCGGCCGGGTCAAGTTCAAGGACAGCCCGATCAAGAACGTCGCGGTGACCTCGCTGTCGGGCGGGCAATGGCGCAAGGCCAAGGGCGGCAAGTCGAAATACGAGCTCCTGATCGTGCACAACGGAACGGCACCGTTCATCCCGAAGCAGGCCGATCTCCAGCTGCTCTCCAAGCTGGCCTGAGATGGCACCGCTTCTGCGCGTCAGCGGGCTGTCCAAGCGCTTCGGCGAGATCGTGGTCGCCGACAATGTCAGCTTCGCGCTGGCGCGCGGCGAGTGCCTCGGCGTGATCGGCCCGAACGGCGCCGGCAAGAGTTCGCTGCTCAACCTGATCGTCGGCCTGCTCACGGCCGACGGCGGCTCGATCATGCTCGACGACAGGGAGATATCAGGCCTGCCGCCGCACCGCCGGGCGCGGATGGGGCTCGGGCGAGCGTTCCAGATTCCGCAGCCGTTCCCGCATCTGTCGGTCTATGAGAACGCGCTGGTCGCGGCATCCTACGGCGCCGGCCTCACCGGCGAGGCGGCATCGAGCTGGACCATGGAGGTGCTGCAGCGCACCGGGCTCGACGCCAAGGCGGACAAGCTCGCCGGCGCATTGCCGCTGATCGACCGCAAGCGGCTGGAATTCGCCAAGGCGCTGGCCTCGAAGCCGAAACTGATCCTGCTCGACGAGATCGCGGCCGGTCTCACGGAGCCCGAGGTCGAGCGCCTCGTTGCCATCATCCAGTCGGTGAAGGCCGACCATGCCACGATCTGGATCGAGCACATTCCGCACGCGCTGCGCGCGGTGTCGGATCGCATCCTGGTGCTCGACTTCGGCCGCAAGGTGCTGGAGGGACCGCCGGCCGAGGTCATGGACAGCGCCGTGGTGCGCGAGATCTACATGGGATTGAAGGCCGATGGCGTTGCTTAATGTGAACGGCCTGCAAATCTTCTACGGCGACCTGCAAGCCGTGTTCGACATGAACTTCACCGTCGCGGACGGCGAGGCGGTGGCGCTGGTCGGCGCCAACGGCGCCGGCAAGTCGACGTTCCTGAAGGCGCTGGTCGGTCTCAACGAGGAGCGGCGCGGGGCCGTGCAGTTCGACGGCATCGATATCTCGCAGATGCCGGCCGAAGATGTGTCGCGGCTCGGCCTCATCATGGTGCCCGAGGGCCGCCTGCTGTTCGACTCGCTGACGATCGAGGAGAACCTCTTGATGGGCAGCGTCAATCGGCGCAAAGGCAGCTGGACCCTGCGGCGGGTGTTCGACCTGTTCCCGATCCTCGAGGAGCGGCGGCGGATGTTTCCCGGCCAGCTCTCCGGCGGCCAGCAACAAATGGCGGCGATCGGCCGCGCGCTGATGTCGAACCCGCGGCTCCTGCTGTGCGACGAGATCTCGCTCGGGCTCGCGCCGGTCGTAGTCGAGCAGATCTACCGCTCCTTTGCCGACATCCGCCGCGAGGGCACCGCGGTCGTGCTGGTCGAGCAGGACGTCAAGCGTGCGCTCGCGACCTCGGAGCGGATCTATTGCCTGTTGAAGGGGCGGGTGTCGCTGACCGGCCCGGCGCAAGGGTTGCAGCCGGAGCAGCTAACGCACGCCTATTTCGGTAACTAGCCAGGATTGGCACGACATGATCTGGGTTGAGACATTGATCAACGGGGCTCTGCTCGGCGGGCTCTATGGGCTGCTCGGCATCGGGCTCGCGCTGGTGTTCGGCGTGATGCGCGTCGTCAATATCGCCCATGGCGAGTTCATGGTGCTGAGCGCGTTCTGCGCCGTGCTGCTGGCCAACCTGTTTCCGCAGGTCTCGCCCCTCTTGATGCTGATCCCAGTGATCGCGCTGTCCTTTGCGGTCGGATGGCTCTACCAGGCCGCCATCGTCAACCGGGTGGTGACCTCGCCCGATCCGCTATCGCCGCTGCTGCTGACCTTCGGCGTTTCTGTCATTCTGCGTAACGTGATGGTCGAGGTGTTCGGCGCCGACGTGCGCAGCCTCCAGGTCGGCGAGCTCTCGCGCGCCAGCCTCGAGATCGCGGGCCTCAATATCGGCATCATGCCGCTGCTGACACTGGTGCTGGCCGCGCTGCTGTTCATGGCGCTGCAGCGCGTGTTGCGTCATACCGAGTTCGGCCGGATCGTGCGCGCCACCGCCGACCGCCGCGATATCGTTCGGCTGTCCGGCGTCAAGCCGGACCGGGTCTATAACTATGTCATGGGCCTGTCGCTCGCGCTCGGCGCGATCGGCGGCGTGCTGCTGGCGGTGCGCTCGAGCTTCACGCCGTTCTCGGGTGCCGAGCGGCTCCTGATCGCGTTCGAGGTCGTGGTGCTGGGCGGGCTCGGCTCGTTCTGGGGCGCGCTGCTCGGCGGCATCGCGCTCGGCATGGCGCAATTGATCGGGCTGAAAATCGATCCGAATGCCGGGCTGCTCTATGCGCACCTCCTGTTCTTCATCATGCTGCTGATCCGCCCGTCGGGTCTCGTGTCGAGCAGGGTGTGATGCCGATGCCGACACGTACCATTCTTGCGGCCTCTGCCATCGTGCTCGTCGCGGTGATTGCCGGCGCGCCCTTCGTGCTGAACGAGGGATTCCTGCGGCTCGCGACCGAGTGCCTACTCTTGCTGACGATGGCGCAGATGTGGAACCTGCTGGCGGGTTATGCCGGGCTGGTCTCGCTTGGCCACCAGGTCTTCATCGCCTTCGGCGCTTATGCGCTGTTCCTGACCTCGGGCTGGCTCGAGGTTACGCCGATCTGGGTGCTGCCGGTCGCGCCGCTGGTGGCGGGCGCCGTTGCAGCGATCATCGCCTTTCCGCTGTTTCGGCTTCGCGACGCCTATTTCTCGATTGCGATCTGGGTGTTCGCCGAGATCATCGGCGCGTTTACGATGAAGTCGCAGGCCGTCGGCGGCACGTCGGGCGTGCCGCTCGCGACCAGCAAGCTGATCGATTTCGACTGGTTCGAGCCGACGATGTTCTGGCTCGCCGGCGGCCTGACGCTCGTGACCATCGCGGCGCTGTACAGGATGATGACGTCGAGCTTCGGGCTCGGGCTGATGAGCGTGCGCGACAATGATCTTGCCGCGATGAGCGTCGGCGTTGACGTCCGGCACAATCGTTTCGTCGCCTTCGTGCTCTCGGCGGCGGGATGCGGGCTAGCCGGCGCGCTCAGCTTCATGGGCAATCTGTTCATCGCGCCGCTGGCGGCCTTCGACGTCAACTGGTCCGTCTACATGATGTTCATCGTGATCATCGGCGGTATCGGAACCCTGGAAGGCCCTATCCTCGGCGTCATCATCTTCTTCGGCCTGCGTGAGCTGATGACCGGCCCACTCGGCCTGTCCGGCGGCTGGTATCTGGTGGGGCTCGGCATCATCGCCGTCGTGGTGATGATCGTGGCGCCGCGCGGCCTCTGGCCGGCCTTGCGCGATCGCTTCGGCGTGCGGCTGCTCGATGTACACCGCGCCGCGCCACGCCCGGCCGCCGCCGCGATCCTGCCGGCGGCGTCGGAACAGGTTACCGGATGAAGAAGCGGGCCTTCACGTCGCCACCGTTGCTTGTATTCTGACAGTTCTGGCTTTGAGTGGAGGGCGGAATGGCTCTGATATCCCGGCATGGCGTGTGGGCAGTGGCCGGTCTGATGGTCGCGACCATTGGCGGCGCCGCTGCCGGCGCAGGCCGAGCGGCGGATGTGGCCGCAAGCGGCCGCAACGCACCCGATGGACGGGCTCACCACCGACGAAATCCGCTCGGTCTCCGATATCCTGCGCGGCGCCGGCAAGCTCGACGATTCGGCGCGGGTCGTCTCGATGTCGGTCGAGGAGGATCCCAAGGACGAGGTACGGGCGTGGAAGCCCGGACAGCCCTTCACGCGGCGGGCCAGCGCGACGCTGCTGAGCGGCGCGCATCTCTACGAGGCCCATGTCGATCTCGCCGCGCGCAGCCTGCTCGGCTGGCAGGAAGTCAGGGATCACGAGGCTGCGCTGACCATCGATGAGCTGATCTCCGCCGGCGACCTGCCGAAGCAGGACCCGCGCTGGATCGCCGCGATGGCCAAGCGCGGCATCACCGATTTCCGCAACGTCATGTGTCTGCCGCTGACGGTCGGTCCGGTGAGCGACCCGGTCCTGAAAGGCCGCCGCCTGCTCAACGTTCCCTGTGTCGACACCACGGGCGCCGCCAACAATCTCTGGGGCAAGCCGATCGAGAACCTGTTCGCTCAGGTCGATCTCAAGAGCAAAACGGTGCTGTCGGTGACCGATCTCGGCGTGGTGCCGCCACCGCCGCAGACGCCCTCGCACGCCTATGCCGACTCCGGAACATATCGCAAGCCACCGAAGCCGATCGAAATCACCGCGCCTGAAGGCAGCAACGTGAAGGTGGAGGGCGGCCAGGTCCACTGGGACAACTGGTTGTTCCATGTCCGTCTCGAGCCGCGCGTCGGCGCCGTGCTGTCGCTGATCCGCTACGACGACCACGGCACGCTTCGCGACATCGCCTACCAGATTTCGGCGAGCGAGATGTTCGTGCCCTATATGGATCCGGCGCCGACCTGGTCGTTCCGCGCCTATATGGACATCGGTGAGTATGGCTTTGGCGTGCTCTCCAGCGAATTGCAGCGCGGCGCGGATTGTCCCGAAGGCGCGCATTATCTCGACCTGACGATCTCGGATACCAAGGGTGCGCCGGTCGTTTCCAAGGGCGCGGTCTGCATCTTCGAGCGCCCGACCGGCGATCCGATCTGGCGCCACAGCGAGCTGATCAACAACACCGCCGAGGTGCGGCCGAACAACGAGCTGGTGGTGCGGATGGCGCCGGTGGTCGGCAATTACGACTATCTGGTGGACTACGTGTTCGACCGTGCCGGCAATATCGATGTGCGGCTCGGTGCCTACGGCATCGATGCGACCAAGGGCGTCGCGAGCAAGACACTGAGCGACCCGACGGCGGCGCAAGATACCGCCTTTGGGACGCTGGTCGACGAACGGCTGCTCGCGGTCAATCACGATCACTACATGACGTTCCGGATCGACATGGACGTCGACGGCACCTCGAACCGGCTGGTCGAGGATCGCTTCAATGTCCGCAGGCTGGAGCAGGGTCAGCGCAAGAGCCTCTGGCAGGTCGACACCAGGCCGGTTGCGACCGAAGGGCCGATCACCATGCCGCTGAACGCGGCACAGTTCAGGATCGAGAGCACAGGCAAGACCAACAGCCGCGGCTATCGCACGAGCTATCAGCTGATGCCCGGTCACTCCGACGTCTCGCTGCTCGCCAAGGACGATCCGATCCAGCTGCGCGCGGGTTTCAGCGCCTACACGCTATGGACCTCGGCCTACGCCAAGGACGAGCGCTACGCCGCGGGCATGTATCCGAACGGAAACCCCGAGGTCGACGGCCTGCCGAAATGGACGGCGGCGAAGCGGCCGATCGAGGACCGCGACCTCGTGCTGTGGTACACGGTCGGCTTCCGCCACGTGCCGCGCGCCGAGGATTGGCCGGTTATGCCCGGCCTGTGGCATGGCTTCCGGCTGCGTCCGTTCAACTTCTTCGATCGCAATCCCGCGCTCGACGTGCCGCCGATGGTGAATGCCAGGGAGACGAAATGAGCGGCCGCGCGCATCGCATCGGAGCGGTGGCCGGCGCGCTGCTGGCGCTATTGGCGACCGGACCGGTCGCGCGTGGCGTGGCGGCTGAAAGCAGCGTTGACGATGCGTCCTTGCTCTATCTGAGCAGCAACGATTGGGAGCGCCAATCCGAGCCGCGCAAGGTCGCGCTGGCGGCCGATTTCATGCGCATCTTCTGCACCGACCAGAGTATGTCGGCCGCGTCGCTGGCCGATTGCCTCGACCGCGACAAGGCGGATGGCGCGCTGTTTGAGCGCGCCATGGCTTGCGTCAGCGTGCTGTCAACCGGCCGCTGAGAGGCCGGCGTCGATTCCTTCGGCGATCCGCCGCACGTCGGCCGACGTCAGGATCAGGGGCGGGGACAGGATCAGGTTGTTGCCGGAGACGCGCAGCATCACCCCGGCCTCGTAGGCCGCATCGGCGACCTTCGCCATCGTCTTCTTGTCGGCGGCCTTCTTGCTGTCGCGATCGGCGACCAGCTCGAGTGCGGCCATCAAACCCTTGCCTCTGACGTCGCCGACCAGCGCGTGCTTCGCCTTGAGCGCGGCAAGTGCCCGCGCAAGGTCCTCGCCGCGTGCGGCGGCATTCTCGTCCAGCTTGAGGCGGCGGGTCTCGGCGAGCGCCGCAAGGCCCGCGGCGCAGCCGACCGGATGGCCGGAATAGGTGTAGCCGTGGCCGATCGAGCCGAACGTGGTCGTGTCGGCCTCGAAAGCTTCCGCAACCTGCTCGCCGATCAGCGTCGCGCCGAGTGGGAAATAGCCCGAGGTGATCGCCTTGGCCATCGTCATCATGTCGGGTTTCACGCCCCAGAGCCGCGAACCCGACCATGCGCCGGTGCGCCCGAAACCGGTGACGACCTCGTCCGCGATCATCAGGATGCCGTGACGGTTGCAGATCTCACGGGCCAGCTTCATGAAGCTGTCCGGCGGCACGATCACGCCGCCGGCCCCGAGCACCGGCTCCATGATGAGGGCCGCGATGGTGTCGGCGCCCTGGAACGCGATCTCCTCTTCCATCGTCGCCCCGCACAGCTGCGCGAGTTTTGCGGGATCGGTCTCGTTGAAGGGATTGCGATAGGTCGACGGCGCGGGGATATGGAACACGCCGGGCAGCATCGGCTCGTAGTTGCGGCGGAAATTGGCGTTGCCGTTGACGGAGGCACCGCCGAAATGGGTGCCGTGATAGCCCTTCTTCAACGCCAGGAACTTGGTGCGATCAGCCTGGCCCTTGATCTTCCAGTATTGCCGCGCGAGCCGTAGCGCGGTCTCGACTGAGTCCGATCCGCCCGAGGTGAAGAAAGCGCGCACCATGCCTTCCGGCTTGAACCATTCGGTGAGCTCGTAGGCGAGCTCGATCGAGGGGCCGGATGAGGTGCCGCGGAAGCCCGAATAATACGGCAGCGCGCTGAGCTGGTCCGCGATCGCCTGCTTGATCGGATCGCAGCTGTAGCCGAGATTGACATTCCACAATCCACCGACCGCATCGATCACGGTCTTGCCGTCGATATCGGTGACTTCGACGCCTTCGCCCTTCATCACGATCCGCGGCGGCTGCGCCCGCATCTCGGCGGGATGAGCCATCGGGTGCCAGATCGGCTTGGCGTTGTTCTCAACCAGGAAGTTTCTGTCGCGCATGATCGTTCCCTGTCCGGTTGGAGCCTTTTTCGTTCCGATGGAATCGGGACCGAGCTCCAGATTCTGGTCTTGACGCGTTTTCTTCACGCGAACCGGTACCCGCTTCGCTCGAAAGCGCTTTAGTCGAACTGCAGCCCGAAATGCCGCAGCGCCTCGCTGTAGGACGTGGCAGGATTGCGCACATCGAACAGCACCGTGCGCATGTTGCATGCGGCGGCGCCTGCGATGTTGCGGCGCTGGTCGTCGACGAAGACGCAATTGTCTGCCTCCAGCGCCAGTTCGTCCAGCACGCTTTGATAAGCGCGGGGGTCGGGCTTCAGGATGCCGGTATGCGTGGCATCGACGATGGTATCGAAGCGCTTGAGGATGGAGAGGCGGCTGCGGAAATCGGTGCCGTAAAACAGGTCGAGCTCGTTCGAGAGGATAGCGAGCCGGAACCCGGCATCGGCGGCGAGGGTGATCGCGCGCGCTGCCTCAGGGCGGATCACGGTGTCGGGATCGGCGCCGCGCGCGCGTTTCACGAAGGTCTCCATGTCGCGCCAGTCCTCGCCGACCAAGCGCCCGACCTCGCGGCTGCGGGTCAGCCAGTAGTCGCGTTCCGAAATCTCGCCGAGCTGCATGCTCGTCCAGAGCGGATCGCTGTCGGGCGCGAACGGTCCGAGCCATTTCAGTGTGCAGGGGGCGAGTCCGAGCGTGCGCTCGGTCAGGTCGTGGGTCTCGAACAATGTCTTCGAGATTACCCCGCCGAAGTCGAGCACCAGCGCCTGGGCAAGCGGCCTCCTCATGCGGCAACCGTGGTGCGGCCGCGAGGAACAATGCCGGCAGCGACCCATCGGTCGAAGACGCCGAGCACCGTTTCGTTGAATGCGGCGCTGTTGATGTGATCCGTGATCTCGTGCAGCTCGACCGGCGCCTTGATCGCCGATCGCATGGCGTCGACGAAGGCGGCGAGAGCGTCAGGATCGTGCAACGCTTCGCCTTCGCGATCCCATTGCTGGATGCCGCCGGCGGGCAGCACGAAGGCAACGGGAGCGTTGGCCTGGGACAGTTTCCCGGCAATCGCGCGGGCGATCCGTTGGCGATCGGTGGATCCCGACGTTGCCGACGCAAGCAGCCGGTTATGCGCGTGGAATGGACGATCCGACAGCTCGCTCGGAACCCCAAGCCATGCCGGGAAGTCGACCATGTCGATCGCCCCCGGCGCGACGATCTGTGGAATGCCGGCTCTGCCCGCATTCTCCAGCCTGTCAGCGCCGGAATTGACCACCGAGCCGGTGAGCTGGTTGGCGACCTCCTGCAGGCTGAGGTCCAGCACCGCGGCAAAGCCGCCTTGCGCGGCGATCGATTCCATCGCGCGGCCGCCCATGCCGGTGGTGTGGAAGACGACCACCTCGTAGCCGCGCCGCTCGAGCTGCGGCTTGAGCTCGACCATATAGCGTAGGCAGCTCTTGCCGAGCGAGGTGATCGCAACGACCGGCCGGTCCTTGCGCGGCCTGATTGCGCTTCTGGCGGCGCCGACGATCGCGCCGCAGGCTTGCGACAGCACGGCGGTGCAGGTGCCGTTGAGGCCGTAGAGACCGCCGGCCCACAGGATCATCATCAGATCGGCGGCGACGCGCTCGGGCGGGATCAGATGTGAGAAGGCGACGGTCGAGACGATCAGCTTCGGCAGGCCGAGCGGCAGCGCCTGCGCGACGTCGAGCGCAAGGTCGGTGCCCATCGTGCCACCGATCGCGATCACGCCGTCGATGGTATCGCGCTCCGCGAGCGCGCGCGCCAGATTGGCGGCGCCAACCGCCATCAGTGACATCGCGGAATTCTCGTCGCCGCTCGATGCGATCGCCTCGATCGTGGTCTGTGCGGCGGCCGCCACCGCGTGCTTGTCATGTGCCGCCTGGTACGGCGGATCGCCGAGCACGCTGATGTCCATCATGATGGTTCGGCCACCGGCGCGGGCGATGCACTCGCTCATGAACAGCAGTTCGTCGGCCTTGGTGTCTCCCGTTCCGATCAGGAGAATGCGGGGCTGCGTCATCTCAGGCATGACCTTCGGCTCGCCGGCAGGCGTAAGGGATGGTGACAACCGGTTTGGATAACGCAGGCGGAGCGCTCGGCCATCGTGCGATCACGCTATTGGGGCGTGCCTTGCCGTGACATCCACCTATCGGTTGATTGCTGCCAAAGCCTTGATTTGGCGAGGATTGCGCGGTGCCAGCGGTCTCGCTCGGAAGCCGCCTTTGTCATCGTCATAATTGTCTCGCATGCAGCAAGCCCAGATCGATCGACTACGCGCGGCCATCATTCCGGCCCAGCAGCTCTTCATCGGCGGCCGGCCGACACCGGCGATCAGCGAGGCACGGCTTGATGTCGTGTCGCCGATCGACGGCAAGGTATTGACCAGCATAGCTGACGGCGACGTGGCCGATGTCGACGCCGCGGTCAGACATGCGCGGCAGGCATTCGATCAGGGCAGCTGGTCGCGCGCCGCGCCGGCGCAACGCAAGAAGGTGTTGCTTCGGTTCGCCGATCTCATCGAGCGGCACGCGCTCGAGATTGCGGTGCTCGGCGTGCGCGACAACGGCACCGAGATCAGCATGGCCTACAAGGCCGAGCCGCTCTCGGCCGCCGGCACCATCCGGTACTACGCCGAGGCGATCGACAAGGTCTATGGCGAGATCGCGCCGACCTCAGGCGATGTGCTCGGGCTCGTGCATCGCGAGCCGCTTGGTGTCGTCGGCGTGATCGTGCCGTGGAATTTCCCGCTGATGATCGGAGCGTGGAAGATCGGCCCGGCGCTCGCCGCCGGAAATTCGGTCGTGGTCAAGCCGCCGGAGCTTGCCTCGCTGACGCTGTTGCGGTTTGCCGAGCTCGCGACCGAGGCGGGGTTGCCCGACGGCGTGCTCAACGTCGTCACCGGCCGCGGCGCATCGGCCGGCGAGGCGCTTGCGCTGCACATGGATGTCGATGTGCTTGCCTTCACCGGCTCGGGTGCGGTGGGCCGTCGTCTCCTGGAATGCTCGGCGCGATCGAACTTGAAGCGCGTCCATCTGGAGCTTGGCGGCAAGTCGCCCAACATCGTGTTCGCCGATGTGCCTGACATCAAGCATGCGGCCAAGGTCTCCGCGAGCGGGATCTTCCGAAACTCCGGCCAGGTCTGCGTGGCCGGATCGCGGCTCTTGGTGCAGTCCTCGATCTATGATCGCTTCATGGCCGAACTGCGCGACGCCACCGCGAAGCTCCGCGTCGGCGATCCCCTCGAACTGACCTCGGATATCGGCGCCATCGCGAGCAAGCCGCAGTTGCGCAAGAACCTGGATGCCGTTGCCGGCGCGGAAGCGCAGGGCGCGACGCGGCTGATCGGCGGCGAGCAGATCCGCGTCGAGAGCGGCGGCAATTTCATGGCGCCCGCGATCCTCACCGACGTGACGCCGTCGATGCAGGTCTGGCGCGATGAGGTGTTCGGCCCGGTGCTGGCAGTGACGCGGTTCGAGGGCGAGGAAGATGCCACAGCGCTCGCCAATGCGACCCCCTATGGACTTGCGTCGGCGGTGTGGACCGCAAGTCTGTCGACGGCGCATCGTATGGTGCGCGCCATCAAGGCCGGCGTCGTGCACGTCAACGCCTATGGCGGCGCCAACATCACGGTGCCGCTCGGCGGCTTCAAGCAATCCGGCTTCGGACGCGACAAGTCACTGCACGCCCTCGACGCCTATACCGACCTCAAGACCGCCTGGATCGCGCTATGACAGCTGCAACTGCCGAACGCACGGGCGTTCTGAACCGATTGCTCGATGCCGAGCAGGAGCGCTTTCGCGCGCTGCACCCGCGCTCGGCCGCGGCCTGGCAGGAGGGAAGGCAGCATTATCTTTATGGCGGCCCGTCGCACTGGATGCGGCGCTGGGCCGGCGGCTTCCCTGTCTATGCCGAGGAGGCGCAGGGCGCGCATATCAGGGATATCGACGGACGCGACTACATCGATTTCTGCCTTGGCGACACCGGCGGCATGTGTGGGCACGCGCCCGAGGCGGTGACCGAGGCGGCGCTCGCTCAGCTCAAGCGTGGCGCGACCATGATGCTGCCGACGGAAGACAGTATCTGGGTCGGCGCTGAGCTGTCGCGGCGCTTCGGCCCGAAATACTGGACGCTGACGACGTCGGCGACCGACGCCAACCGTGCCGCGATCCGCATCTCGCGCATGATCACCGGCCGGCGCAAGGTGCTGGTGTTCTCCGGCTGCTATCATGGCGGCGTCGAGGAGGCGCATGTCGAGATCCGCGACGGCCGGGTCGGCCTGCGCAACATGATCCATCCCAACGGCATCGATCATGATGCGGTGAGCAGGGTCGTCGAGTTCAACGATGTCGCGGGCCTTGAGGCGGCACTTGCCCATGGCGACGTCGCCTGCGTGCTGACCGAGCCGCTGATGACAAATTTCGGCATGATCCCGGTCGATCCCGGTTTTCACCAAGCGTTGCGGGAGCTGACGCGCCGCGCCGGCACCGTCCTCATTATCGACGAGACCCACACGCTGTCCTGCGGGCCGGGTGGCTACACGAAGAGCCATGGACTCGAGCCCGACATCTTCGTCGCGGGCAAGGCGATCGCGGGCGGCATCCCTGCCGGCGTATTCGGTCTCAGCCAGGAGATCGCCGAGCGGCTCTGGAAACTCGTTCCCCACGTCAATCCGCGCGAGCGGCAGTCGGCGCATCTTGGATTCGGCGGCACGCTTGCCGGCAACGCGCTGACGGTCGCGACCATGCGCGCGGTGCTGGAGAAGGTGCTGACCTCTGCGAATTACGAGCGGATGATCGGAACCGCGACCTGGCTTGCGCAGGAAGCGCGCCGGCCGATCGCGGCGGCCGGTCTGCCCTGGCACGTCACGCAGATCGGCGCGCGCGCCGAGATCATGTTCATGCCGCAGCCGCCACGCAGCGGCGCCGACGTCATTGCCGGCCGGCAACCCGATCTCGAGACCCTGCTGCATGCGTTCTACATCAACGAGGGCATTCTGGTGACCCCGTTCCACACCATGCTGCTGATGTGTCCGGCGACGTCCGCGCGCGACGTCGACACACACACGGCGGTGTTGGCGCGGTTCATCGACTTGCTGCGCGGCGCAGGAGCGATCTGATGCAGGTGCCTCCGTTCAATCTTGACGGCCGCATCGCCATCGTCACCGGCGGGGGCAGGGGGATCGGCGCCGCCATCGTGAGACGGCTCGCGGAGGCCGGCGCGACCGTGGTGATCGCCAACCGGACGCTTGATGTGGCCGAGGCGCTGGCGCGCGAACTGACGGCCGATGGACGGGCGGCGCATTGCGTTCCGTTCGACAGGCTCGATCGGGGCAGCTTGCGGGCGCTGGTTGACGGTGTGGCCGCGAGATACGGCCGGCTCGATATCGTCGTGCACAATGCCGGCGGCTGTCCGTGGTCATCGCTTGAGGAGCTCGATGAAGCCAAGCTCGAGGACACGCTGGCGCTTAACCTCAACGCCAGCATCTGGCTCGCACAGGCCGCAATTCCGCACATGCGTGCCGTCAGGTTCGGGCGCATCCTCGTGACATCCTCGGTCTCCGCGCGCGTCGCGATGGGCGGCGGCGCGCATTACTCGGCGGCGAAAGCCGGCGTCAACGCATTCATCCGCGGCGCCGCCTTCGAGCTCGCGCGCGACGGCATCACGGTCAACGGCGTCGAGGCCGGCTTCATCGAAAAGCCGGGCCGCGGCACCATGAGCGCGCCGGAGAACAAGGCGAAGCTCGAGCGCTTCATTCCGATGGGGCACATGGGCAGCGCCGACGACATCGCTTGCGCGATGCTCTACCTCGCCTCCACCGAGGCCAAATACGTCACCGGGCAGACCATCGTCGTCGATGGCGGCTCGACGCTGCCGGAGACCGGATTTGCCGTCGAACGGCAGTGGGGAGTCTAGATGAGCATGGTCTTTTCGGAAAACCGGTTTCCACTTTTCCCGATCATGCCCTGATGCCGCGGCTCGACGGAAAGACGGCGCTGGTGACCGGCGCAGCCACGGGGATCGGCCGGGCGACGGCGGCGCTGCTGGCGTTGAGCGGCGCGCGCGTCGTGCTGTTCGGGCTCGGTGAGGCAGAGCTCCAGACCGCCGCGGCGGAGTGCGGAGGGCAGGCGGTCCATGGCGACGTCACGCGTCCGGACGACATCGCCAACGCCGTCGCCGCCTGCGGGGCGTGGCTCGACATCGTGGTCAACGCCGCAGGTCTGATCGTGCCGGATCAGCCCGCCAGCGTCTCCGACGAGGTCTGGGTCAGGACGCTCGATGTCAACCTCACGGGGACCATGCGGGTCTGCCGGGCATCGCTGCCGCTGCTCCGGCAGCGCGGCGGCGCGATCGTGAACGTCGCCTCGGTTGCCGCGTTCAATGCCAGCCCGGACAGCGCAAGCTACGCCGCCAGCAAGGCGGCCGTCGTCGCCTATACGCGCTCGCTGGCCTATGCGCACGGCGCCGACGGCATCCGCGCCAATGCGGTGGCGCCGGGCTGGGTGCGCACGCCGATGAGCGCCCATGAAATGCAGCTGCTTGCGGACCAGAATGGCACCACGCCCGATGCCGAGATTCGCGGCGTCGAACGACGCATTGCCCTGGGACGGATGGCCGAGCCTGCCGAGATCGCCGCGTGCTGCCTGTTCCTGGCCTCCGACGAGGCGTCCTTCGTGACGGGCGCAGTGCTGGTCGCCGATGGCGGCGGCCGCGCGCCGACGCAGAATCGCGCGGTGTAGGCGGCCGGTTGGCGTCTCGGGGCAGGCGGCCGCCACCTGTCCGTAGCGGGTGAAGATGTCGTGTTTTTGTAGCTCGTGATCTGTCGCCTTCGTTTCTGATTTGCAGGGGAGCCGGAAGGCGGGGACGGCTTTCCCTGATTGATCATGCCACGGCTGTTGTGGCGGTTTTAGCCCTGTGGGTGAGTTTCTTTGTTCGACTTGAAGCCCGTTTCTCCGTCCCGACCCGCGCTTTCTCGACGGCGGCGCGCGCAGGAGCGGTCAAGGACGCGCGCTTGCGCGCCCGCCAGGGCTTGTCCTTGACGGCTCCGAGCACGCCGCCAGGCTGAAGCGCGTCGGGGCTGATCTGCTGTCCGTTGGCGCTAAACATCGCCAACCGATGCGGTCCAAGGAACACGCTGACGGTGCCATCGGGATACTCATGGAGCCGCACCACAGCCTTGACGAAGTGAGGCCTGAGCCGGCTCTGCGGCAGCTGCAGCCGCCGACCGTTCCATGCAACGGTATTATCGTTGGCGACGGTTCGCTCCTCGATCACGCACAGCGCCTCGCGCCAGGCCTCATGCCGATCGGCCACGAATGCCGTGCCTTCCTGTTCGGGCTTGATCGCAAACGCGGCGTTGTGCCCGGGGATGTAATGCGCCTTCAGCCACGCGTTGGCAGCCTCAACCGTCGTGATCCCGGCAAGCCGCAGCTCCTTCGGCAGCCGATCCTGCAAGGTGCCGAACACCCGCTCGGAACGCCCGCGCGCCTGCGGCGAATAGGCTGCGATATGCTCGATCCCAAGATGCGACAAAGCCCGTCCCACCTGGGTTTGTTGCGTCTTCGAGACCTTCTCGCCAGCTTTTGGGGTCAGGAAATAATGGCTGCCGCGGTCGGTGTAGAGCGCGCAGAACAGGCCATGCTCGCCAATCACTTCGCGCAAGGCCTGGAAGGTCGAGGCCGTTCCTTCTTCCTCGACCAGCACCATCGAGTAGATCTCGCTGGTCGCATCGTCCATCGTGACGATCAGGTCCCTCGCGGGCAGGCCTTCGATCCAAACGTGGCGCGATCCGTCCTGGTGCAGCAGCATGCCCCGAAGCGGCCGCCGCGGCCGCTTCTTGCGGTGCGCCGAACGCTTCGGAGCCTTCCGCACCAGCCCCGCCGCGTGCAGCGCCAGCTTCGTCACCGTATAGCCCAGCACATAGTCGTGCCGCTTTTGCATCTGCTCGTGGAAGTGCTTCACCGTGAAGTCCGCGTACTGTCCCGGTACAGCGCAAGCATCCGTTCCAGCTCCTCCTCCGGCGCCCGCCGTGGCGAACGACGCCCCAGCCGGCGGTCGACAAGCCCGTCGTCGCCCTCCGCCTCATAGCGCTCCGCCCAGCGTTGAAACGTCCGAACACTATCCCAAGAACCTCCGATGCTGCCTCCTGCGTCAGTTCCTTCGCCTCCGTCCGATCCAGCAAATCTGAAAACCGCATCCGTCGTACACCCTCGTGAATGGATGCCGTGCCCATCGTGCCCCCCTTGTTCCGGAGCACCGAAAACACGACACTTCACGAGCTACAAACAGGCGACAGATCACGAGCTACTGACAGGCAGGCGGCCGCCACCTTGATAACGACCGGCGGATTTGGCACTCTCGCGCGGTCACGTCATTCGATCGAGGGGCGTTATGAACAAGTCATTTTCTGTGATCATTGCCGCGGCCGCTTCAATCGTCGTTCTGTCTTCGACGGCGGCGCGATGCGGCGACTACTATCCGTTTGGCGATCCGCCGTACCGGCTGGACTACGTGCAAGAGCCCCAGATCGTATCGGGCTGCTGGAAATGGAATTGGCAGCTGTACCAGTGGCAGGACTACTGCCCGGTCTACGTCAATCCGAAGGCATATATGTTCTCGCGCTCGTCGCGCGCCGTGCTCCGCACCAAGGGGTGAGGAGAGTTCGGCTGCTTGAGGTGCTCTGCGTCGCGCCCGTTGCAGCGACGCAGAGCGCGCACTCATGAATGCGCGATGGTGCACGCCACCTGGTGGCGCTTGCCGAAGTTGAGCAGCGCGTTTTCCCGGAAGCCGTCCAGCCAGACGCCGCGGCCCGCATAGCGATAGCCGACGCCCATCGGAACGTGCCGTACATGGATGCCGCCACGGCCGGTGAGCAGGGAGGCCGTGACCACTTCGCCCTCGACCGACACAGCGCGCGGGCACAGCGGATATTGATGGCCGTTCTCGCAGGTGAAGACGATCTCGGTGCAGGTGCCGACCGGTGCTTTTGTGACCAGGCCAAGGTCCGCTGCCGCCGCCGGCCCGGAGCTGCCGAACGACGTTGCACCCAACGCCAAAATGCCTGCGACCGTGTAGCCAAACCGAATACGCATCAGTGCCCCCTCGTCCAGCGATAGGCTAAGTAATTGAAGAAAATATCTCGCGCTAAATGAGCAAAAAAAACCTCTGAGGTCAAACCTCTCTGCCCAATGCGGTGCGGGGGAGATCGGCCGGCGCCATCGCGAATGGCGTGTCAGGTGTTGCAAGTTTGCTGCAGTAAGTCTGAATTCGGCTGCAAGCTGCCCGGTAGCGTTAATGCGCCTTTACTGGCCACAATTCGCCCTGCAAGTGGTGTGATGTATTGAGTCGTATTCCGGAGATTGCTTCAATGCGCTGACCGGATCGCATCACGAACGCATTCGGACGGACATCGGGGGTGGGAATGGACTTCCGTGGTGGCATTGCACGTTCGCTACTGACTCTGATGATTGTCTCATTGCCTGCGCTGGCAGCTCATGCGCAGACTCAAGCTCCTCAACCGGCGAACGCCCGGGCAGCGGCGGCGCAGCCGGCTCAGGGCGATCAAGCCTTTTCTGGCCCGAGCTTCCGCAAAGGTCTGTGGCGCTTCGTGCGAACGCTCGATGTGGTCAGGACCGCCAACAAGAACTTCAAGTATCGGGTGGTCAACGCGGAGACGACGCGCTGCGTCGACCCGACCCACGCCATGAAGGCGACCTTTGCCTCGGGATCGATCGGAAGCTGCGTCTCGGACAAGCCCGAGAAGGTCGGTAATCAATACACCTTCGGGCACCGCTGCGATTACATGGGGACGGTCAGCACCGTCATCACCGTGCGTAGCGACGAGGCCTATACCGAGCTGAACGAGATCAGCACCGGTGAGCATCCCCGGACCGACACGGTCGTCGCGACAAGGATCGGCGACTGCGACGACGGTAGCGCGGCCAAGATTGAGGCCAAGTCTGAGGCCAAGACTGACAAGTCCGCTGCGGCGGCTTTGCAGCACTAGCTGGCAATCAGACGGCGGACGAGGCGTCCATTCGTCCCTCTACGGAGCAGACGCTGCGCTTCCTGTCGCGCCGAAGCTGCCCCGGCCTGAAGCAACCGGGCATTCACCGTGTTTGGCGCAAGAGCTCGTGAGAGCGTCGAGGAAAGCCCAAGCATTTACGGGGTCTTAACACGAAATGCTCCTGAATGATGTGAGGTTGGACGTGCTTCAAGCGAAGTCACGCGATCCGCGTCAATCGGCCGGTTAGGGATTCAATAAATGACATCGTGTGAGGGCTTCGCCCCGTCGAAGATCTTCGCATCCGCGCTTGGCGTCGTGACCGCGCTTTCCGTGTTCGTGCTCGCCTCCCCGAGCGCCATGGCGGAGGAGGGATTCAGCGGGCCGACCTTCCGAAAGGGAATGTGGCGCTTCGTGCGGACGCTGGAAATCGCCACGTCCTCGAACGTCCGGCAAACGCTGCTCGAGCGCGAAATGACGCGCTGTGTCGATCCAACCCAGGCGATGAAGGCGACCTTCTCATCTCCGTCCGTTGGAAATTGCCACTCTTCGCGGCCGGAGAAGATCAACAACAAATACGTCTTCTCCAACCGCTGCGACTATCTCGGGCCGGTCAGCACCGTCATCACGGTTCTCAGCGACGAGGCCTATACCGAGGTCAACAAGACCAATGTTGGTCAGGCGCCGCGGACCGACCGGGTGGTTGCCCGCCGAATCAGCGATTGCCACGAGGATAGAGCTTCGCTCAGGCAGCCGGCCTCCGCACCGAGCGAGGTGTCGTTGCAGCTGGACGAAGCCGAGGGCGAGCCGCTGTAAGGCGATTGGTCGGCGCGCGGGCCTCAGATCGCCGGCAACGCCCATCAGATCTTCTGCTGCCCGCCTGGTGCACTCACCTTGACGGTGATCTTCTGAATTTCGGTTCGACCGCCCTGGTACTTGACCTCGATGGTCAGCGCGTCATCGCCGAGAAATTCCGGCGGCGCCTTGTAGAAGGCGACATAGGCCGGCACCTCGAGCGCCAGGCAGGCCTTGTAATTGGTGGCCTTCGCCTTCGCCGACTTCACCACAACCTTTCCGGCAGCCGGCGCGGCGACTAGGCGGATGGTCGGCAGCGGGCCCGACGTGCAATCAGGTAACACGTTGAGATAGAGGCCAATCTGGGTGTCCCGGTTGGCCAGGGCGCGAACCTGGCGCTCGACCGTGGTCTCCTGGGGGACAGGTTGTGCGGGGGCTTGCGCGGCCGCCGCGCCGAAACATCCCCAAATCAGGACAGCGGCACACGCCTGAAGAATCACCCGCATCGACTGCTGCTCCAAATCGCCGGGAAGGACGAACGGGGCCGGGGAAATACTGCCTTTGGCCAAGTTAATCCGGCTAAGCCGTTGTTCTTTCAGCTTCGACCTGTCCGATCTTTACCACACTTCCACGGAAAGCATTGATTAACCAAATACATTTCTTGACCGCGGGGAGGGTTAACAATAGCCTAAAACTAAATTTTTCTACAACTTTTCCTCTAATCGCATTTTGCGGAGTTGATAATGCAGGGTTCGTTTCAGGTCGCTCAGGCAACCGGCACCGGCAATTCCACCAATTCGGCTCCCGTACGAATTTACAAGCTGACCAAGCCGCTGACCGATCAGGCGGTGGTCGTCAATCTTGGATACGACCAGAAGGTGAAGGTCGACTTTTCGTCGATCGCCAATGAAAAGATCACGCTGGTTCACGTCGGCGAAAAGCTGATAATCCTGTTCGACAACCAGTCGACCGTCACGGTTGAGCCGTTCTTCGACTCCCGTGCGGATGGACTGAAGAATGTCACGATCGAGATGGCGCCGGGGCGCGAGGTCTCGGTCCAGGAGTTCGCGACCCTTTTTCCGATCAGCACGGACGCCTCCGTGTTGCCGGCGGCCGACAATGGCGGCAACTCGAACGGCAACGCGCAGGCGAGCGGCGCGAATTTCAGTCCGTTCGCGATTGATCCGTTAGCTCCTGTGCCGACCAACGTGTTGGCGCCGCAGGAAGAGTTGCCGAACCTCGTGACCCCTGTGCCGCCGACCGGCTTCGTGCTGGGCATTGCTCCGCCTCCGACCATTTCCGGCAACCCCCTGTCGGCGCTGATTGTCGACGAGAGCTTCCTGACCGCGGCCACCAACCATGGTGTCGCCGGTTCGGGGCTCGGACCCGCAGGGGCAACGGTCGCGTCTGTGCAGGTGTCGTTCAACGTCACGGTACCGGGCGGCCAGCAGTTGCTGACCTATGCGCTGTCGGTCACGACCCCGAACGAAGATTCCGGTCTGATCGATTCGGCGACCGGTCAGCACGTTCTGCTGACGGTCAACGCGGCCGGCGTCGTGGAAGGGCGCACGGCGATCAGTGGCGATCTGGTCCTCACGGTCTCGGTTGACGCCGCGGGTCATGTGACGCTGACCGATCTGCGCGCGGTTCATGAGGCAACACCGGGCAACTTCAATGAAGGGATCACGCTGGCATCGGGTCTGATCACGCTGACCGCCACCGTGACTGACAACAACAATCAGTCGGCAAGTGCGAGCGTCGATGTCGGCTCGCATCTGACGATCCTTGACGATGGTCCGGTGGCGGGCACGGTGACCGGCGCGACCGACACGCTGGTGCTGGACGAAACGCGTCCTGTCGGCAGCGACACCGCGGGCGGCACGACGCCGACCGGCCTCGCCAGCGTGACGGCTGACTTCTCCAACAACTTCACCGGCGGCAGCTACGGCGCCGACGGCGCCGGCAGCACTGCCTACACGCTGCATCTCACCGGCACGAACGTGGCCTCGGGCCTCTATGCGCTGGATCCGACCGACACCAACCCGGCCCATTTCGGGCAGGGTGCGCAGATCGTGCTGAACCAGTCCGGTGACACCATCACCGGCTCGGCGAACGGCACGACCTACTTCACAATCACGATCAACGAGACGACCGGGATCGTGACCTTCACCCAGGTCAACAATATCTGGCATGCCGATCCGACCAACCCGGATGACGCGGCGACGTTGACCCTCTCCAGCGCCAGCCTGCTGCAGGTGGTGCAGACCATCACTGACGTGGACGGCGACAGCGTGGCAACGCCGATCAACCTCGGTGGCGGCGTGTTCACAATTCAGGACAGCGGTCCGACGGCCGGCACGGTGATCGAGAAGGAAGGGCCGGCGGAAACGCTGGTGCTGGACGAGTCGCGCCCGGTCGGCAGCGACACGCCGGGCGGCTTTGCGCCGAGCGGGCTTGCCAGCGTGACGGCGGACTTCTCCCACGACTTCACGTCCGGCAGCTACGGCAGCGACGGACCCGGCCATACGGCCTACGCGCTGAAGCTCACCGGCTCGAACGTGGCCTCGGGTCTCTACGCGCTGGATCCGACCGACACGACCACTGCTGACGGCGACGGTATCGGACAGGGCGCGCAGATCGTCCTCAACCAGTCCGGCAACACGATCACCGGCTCGGCCGGCGGGACGACGTATTTCACCATCACGATTGATCCGTCGACCGGGATCGTCACCTTCACGCAGTCGAACAACGTCTGGCATTCTGATCCGAAGAATCCGGACGATCCGGCAACGCTAACGCTGTCGAGCCCCAGCCTGCTGCAGGTGGTGCAGACCATCACCGACGCGGACGGCGACAGCGTGTCGACGCCGCTCGATGTCGGCACCCGTGTGTTCACGATCCAGGACAGCGGCCCGACCGCCGGCACGGTGACCGGCGCGACCGATACCCTGGTGCTGGACGAAACGCGTCCTGCCGGCAGCGACACCGCGGGCGGCACGGCGCCGACCGGCCTTGATTCCGTGACGGCAGACTTCTCCAACAACTTCACGCCCGGCAGCTATGGCAGCGACGGCCCGGGCCACACGACCTACACGCTGAACCTCGCCGGCGCGAATGTGACGTCCGGTCTGTACGCACTTGATGCGACCGATACGACCACCGCCGACGGCGACGGCATCGGGCAGGGTGCGCAGATTCTGCTGAACCAGGTCGGCAACACCATCACCGGCTCGGCTGGCGGCACCAATTACTTCACGATCACGATCGACCCCTCGACCGGGATCGTGACGTTCACCCAGCTCAACAACATCTGGCACTCCGATCCGACCAACCCGGATGACGCCGCGACGCTGACGCTGTCTGGCGCCAATCTGCTGCAGGTGGTGCAGACCATCGTCGATGCCGACGGCGACAGCGTGACGACGCCGCTCGATGTCGGCACCGGCGTGTTCACGATCCAGGACAGCGGCCCGAGCGCCGGCACGGTGATCGCGGCGGCGGATACGTTGGTGCTGGACGAAACCCGTCCTGTCGGCACCGACACTGCGGGCGGCGCCACGCCGACCGGCCTCGACACCGTCACGGCGGACTTCTCCAACAACTTCTCGGCCGGCAGCTACGGCAGCGACGGCGCGGGCAACACGGCCTACACGCTGAAGCTAACCGGCGTGAATGTGGCCTCCGGTCTCTATGCGCTCGATCCGACCGACACCGACCCGACCCACTTCGGCCAAGGTGCGCAGATCGTGCTGAACCAATCCGGTGACACCATCACCGGCTCGGTCGGCGGGACCACCTACTTCACGATCACGATCGACGAGACGACCGGGATCGTGACGTTCACCCAGCTCAACAACATCTGGCACGCCGATTCGACCAACCCGGATGACGCCGCGACGCTGACCCTGTCGGGCGCGAACCTGCTTCAGGTGGTGCAGACCATCACCGATGCGGACGGCGACAGCGTGTCGACGCCGCTCGATGTCGGCACCGGTGTGTTCACGATCCAGGACAGCGGCCCGACGGCGGGCACGGTGACAGGTCCGACCGACACCCTTGTGCTGGACGAGACGCGGCCTGTCGGCACCGACACCGCAGGCGGCACCGCGCCGACCGGCCTCGATACCGTGACGGCGGACTTCTCCAACAACTTCACCGGCGGCAATTATGGCAGCGACGGTGCGGGCAACACGGCCTACACGCTGAAGCTGACCGGCGCCAACGTCGCCTCCGGCCTTTATGCGCTGGATCCGACCGACACCGATCCGACCCATTTCGGGCAGGGTGCGCAGATTCTGCTGAACCAGGTCGGTGACACCATCACCGGCTCGGCTGGCGGCACCAACTACTTCACGATCACGATCGACGAGACGACCGGCATCGTGACGTTCACCCAGCTCAACAACATCTGGCATTCCGATCCGACCAACCCGGACGATTCTGCGACGCTGACGCTGTCGGCGGCCAACCTGCTGCAGGTGGTGCAGACCATCACCGATGCGGACGGCGACCACGTGTCGACGCCGCTCGATGTCGGCACCGGTGTGTTCACCATTCAGGACAGCGGCCCGACGGCGAGCGCGCTGTCCGGCGCAACGGACACGCTCGTGCTCGACGAGACGCGGCCTGCCGGCACCGACACCGCAGGCGGCACGGCGCCGACCGGCCTTGCCAGCGTCACGGCGGATTTCTCGAACGGCTTCGCCGGCGGCAGCTATGGCAGCGATGGCCCGGGCAATTCGGCCTACACGCTGAAGCTCACCGGCGCCAATGTCGCGTCCGGCCTGTATGCGCTGGATCCGACCGACACCGACCCGACCCATTTCGGGCAGGGTGCGCAAATTCTGCTGAATCAGGTCGGCAACACGATCACCGGCTCGGTCGGCGGCACCGATTACTTCACGATCGCTATCGATCCCTCGACCGGGATCGTGACCTTCACCCAGCTCAACAACATCTGGCACTCCGATCCGACCAACCCGGATGACGCCGCGACGCTGACGCTGTCGCGTCCGGAAATCCTGCAATTGGTGCAGACCATCACCGATGCCGACGGCGACAGCGTGACGACGTCGCTCAACCTCGGCTCCGGTGTGTTCACAATCCAGGACAGCGGCCCGACCGCCGGCACAGTGATCGCGGCGGCGGATACGTTGGTTCTGGACGAGACCCGTCCCGTCGGCACGGATACGGCGGGCGGCACGGCGCCGACCGGCCTCGACACCGTGACGGCAGACTTCTCGAACAACTTCTCAGCCGGCAGCTATGGCAGCGACGGTGCGGGCAACACGACCTACACGCTGAAGCTGACCGGTGCCAACGTGGCGTCCGGCCTCTTTGCGCTCGAAGCGACCGACACGACCACCGCCGACGGCGATGGCATCGGGCAGGGCGCGCAGATTCTGCTGAACCAGGTCGGCAACACCATCACCGGCTCGGTCGGCGGCACCGATTACTTCACGATCACGATCGACCCCTCGACCGGTATCGTCACCTTCACCCAGCTCAACAACATCTGGCATTCCGATCCGACCAATCCGGACGATTCTGCGACGCTGACGCTGTCGGCTGCCAATCTGCTGCAGGTGGTGCAGACCATCACCGACGCGGACGGCGACAGCGTGACAACGCCGCTCGACGTCGGCACCGGCGTGTTCACGATCCAGGATAGCGGCCCGACGGCGGGCACGGTGACAGGTCCGACCGACACTTTGGTGCTGGACGAGACCCGTCCTGTTGGCAGCGACACCGCAGGCGGCACGGCGCCGACCGGGCTCGATACCGTGACGGCGGACTTCTCCAACAACTTCACCGGCGGCAACTACGGCAGCGATGGTGCGGGCAACACGTCCTACACGCTGAAGCTGACCGGCGTGAACGTGGCCTCCGGCCTCTATGCGCTCGATCCGACCGACACCGACCCGACCCATTTCGGGCAGGGTACGCAGATCGTGCTCAACCAGGTCGGTGACACCATCACCGGCTCGGCGAACGGCACGACCTACTTCACGATCACGATCAACGAGACGACCGGGATCGTGACGTTCACCCAGGTCAACAATATCTGGCACTCCGATCCGACCAATCCGGACGATTCTGCGACGCTGACGCTGTCGGCGGCCAATCTGCTGCAGGTGGTGCAGACCATCACCGACGCGGACGGCGACAGCGTGACGACGCCGCTCGACGTCGGCACCGGTGTGTTCACGATCCAGGACAGCGGTCCGACCGCGGGCACGGTGACCGGCCCGACCGACACCTTGGTGCTGGACGAGACCCGTCCCACCGGAACGGATACTGCCGGCGGCACGGCGCCGACCGGGCTCGACACCGTGACGGCGGACTTCTCCAACAACTTCACCGCCGGCAGCTACGGTAGTGATGGTGCTGGGTCGACGACCTACACGCTGAAGCTGACCGGTGCGAACGTCGCCTCCGGCCTCTATGCGCTGGATCCGACCGACACCGACCCAACCCATTTCGGCCAAGGTACGCAGATCGTGCTCAACCAGGTCGGTGACACCATCACCGGCTCGGCGAACGGCACGACCTACTTCACGATCACGATCAACGAGACGACCGGGATCGTGACGTTCACCCAGGTCAACAATATCTGGCACTCCGATCCGACCAATCCGGACGATGCCGCGACGCTGACCCTGTCGGCCGCGAACCTGCTGCAGGTGGTGCAGACCATCACCGATGCGGACGGCGACAGCGTGACGACGCCGATCAACGTCGGCACCGGCGTGTTCACGATCCAGGACAGCGGTCCGACCGCGGGCACGGTAACCGGCCCGACCGACACCTTGGTGCTGGACGAGACCCGTCCCGTTGGCAGCGACACCGCAGGCGGCACAGCGCCGACCGGGCTCGACACCGTGACGGCGGACTTCTCCAATAACTTCACCGCCGGCAGCTACGGCAGCGATGGTGCTGGGTCGACGACCTGCACGCTGAAGCTGACGGGCTTGAACGTGGCCTCCGGCCTCTATGCGCTCGATCCGACCGACAAGACCGCCGGTGACGGCGACGGCATCGGACAGGGAACGCAGATCGTGCTCAACCAGGTCGGTGACACCATCACCGGCTCGGCGAACGGCACGACCTACTTCACGATCACCATCAATGAGACGACCGGGATCGTGACGTTCACGCAGGTCAACAACATCTGGCACTCCGATCCGAACAACCCGGACGATGCGGCGACGCTGACACTGACGCGCCCTGAGTTGCTGCAGGTGGTGCAGACCATCACGGATGCGGACGGCGACAGCGTGACGACACCGCTCAACCTCGGCACCGGCGTGTTCACGATCCAGGACAGCGGCCCGACGGCAGGTACGGTGACCGGTCCGACCGATACGCTCGTGCTGGACGAGACGCGTCCTGTCGGCAGTGACACCGCGGGCGGCACAGCGCCGACCGGGCTCGACACCGTGACGGCGGATTTCTCCAACAACTTCACCGGCGGCGGCTACGGCAGCGACGGTGCTGGCAGCACGACGTATACGCTGAAGCTCACCGGTGCGAACGTGGCCTCCGGCCTCTATGCGCTCGATCCGACCGACAAGACCGCCGGCGACGGCGATGGTATCGGACAGGGTGCGCAGATTCTGCTGAACCAGGTCGGCAACACCATCACCGGCTCGGTTGGCGGCACCAACTACTTCACGATCACGATCGATCCTTCGACCGGCATCGTGACCTTTGCTCAGCTTAACAATATCTGGCACTCCGATCCGACCAACCCGGACGATGCGGCGACGCTGACGCTGTCGGCTGCCAATCTGCTGCAGGTGGTGCAGACCATCACCGATGCGGACGGCGACAGCGTTTCGACGTCGCTGAACCTCGGCACCGGCGTGTTCACGATCCAGGACAGCGGTCCGACCGCCGGCACGGTGACCGGCCCGACCGACACGCTCGTGCTCGACGAGACGCGTCCTGTTGGCACCGACACCGCGGGCGGCACGGCGCCGAACGGGGTTGTTTCCGTGACGGCGAACTTCTCCGACAACTTCACCGGCGGTAGCTATGGCAGCGACGGTGCTGGTTCGACGACCTACACGCTGAAGCTGACGGGCTCGAACGTGGCCTCCGGCCTCTATGCGCTCGATGCGACCGACAAGACTGCCGGCGACGGCGATGCTATCGGACAGGGCGCACAAATCGTGCTCAACCAGTCCGGCAACACGATCACCGGTTCGGCGAACGGCACGACCTACTTTACGATCGCCATTGATCCCGCAACCGGAATCGTGACCTTCACCCAGGTCAACAACATCTGGCACTCCGATCCGAACAATCCGGACGATGCCGCGACGCTGACGCTCTCGAGCGCCAACCTGCTGCAGGTGGTGCAGACCATCGTCGATGCCGACGGCGACAGCGTGTCGACGCCGCTCGACCTCGGCACCGGCGTGTTCACAATCCAGGACAGCGGCCCGACGGCGCCGACAGCGACGGTCAGCGCAGCTACGATCGGCGTGGACGAGACGCCCGGCGTGCAGACCACCGGCGGCGCGAGCGACGTGCTCGGCTCCACTGCGATCACGTTCAACGGTGCCGCCAGCACTGTCGCCGCGCTGTTCAGCACGGTTGCGAACAAGGGCGTCGACACCGATGTGTCGGCAGCGTCGCTTGACAACGGCGCGCTCAGCTTTGCCTCGACGGGCGCGAGCAGCATCCTGACGGTGGCCGGGGGCAGCTTCGGCTCTGACGGCGCGGGGTCTACGACCTATGCGTTGAGCGTCCTCAGCGCTGCGTCAGGCCTGACATTGACGGATGGCACAGGGATCGAGCTGTCGCTGGATGCCAGCGGCCGGATCATCGGTACTGTGGGCAACGATGCCGCCAACCCCAGCCTGACGGGCCAAACGGCGTTCGCGATCGCCATCGATCCGATCACCGGTCAGCTCTATGTGGCGGACTATCTCTCGCTCCACCACAACAGCACCGCCAGTCCGAACGATCTGCTGACGATGACGGCCGGCAAGATCGGCGCGACGGTCACGTTGACGGACGCCGATGGCGATCATGTGACGGCCACCGCCGACATCAGCACTCATATCAGCTTCCTCGACGACGGCCCGAGTTTCGGCACGATCGAGCATGGAATCATTGCCGATTACGCGGGAATGTCCGTGCTAGGTAACCTACCCGTGTTCTCCGGCGCCGATGGTTTTGGCGCATATGACTTCACCTTGACTGGAAACACGGCGCCGGCCGGCCTGACGTTCAATGGCCAGGCCGTGCACTATTCCATCGACGCATTTGGACAGAATTTGACGGCCTATATCGGTGCGGCCCCATCGGCAGCGAATAATATCTTCACGCTGACTCTGGATGACACAACCGGTCACTACCTGTTCACATTGCTTCAGCCATTCACGGAGACAACGATCCAGAATGTCGGCAGTTCATCCGCCTTCGGCTCGGGACCCTCGCAAGAGCAGATTCTTTCCTCGAGCACCGATCAGCTGGCGGTTATTTCGGGCACGGCCTCCGGCGGTGCTCAAGGCAGCGTGAACGGATCGACCAATGGTTGGGGCGTCGGCAACAACAACTTCGATCCCAACGAAAAGCTGCTGTTTGACTTCACGGACGGCGCAAGCGCCAGCCCCGGCGGCAACGCGGGGTTCCATCCTCCAGCACACGAATCGGTCGCGAACTACACGTTCAGCGGTTACAAAGCCGGCGACGACATTCACTACGTCGTCTCCTATTGGGACGGAGTGCACGCCGCCTCGATCACATCGGTCTCCGGTGATTTCGATCCTTCCACCCACACCACGGTCGCCACCGAATGGTCGACGCCCACAGCGCCGGCCGGCCTGCAGCTCTACACTGTCCAGTTCACGGACGTGACAGGCAGCGGCAAGGTCGACCTGGTTGGCGTCGGAGTTTCGTCCACCACGAACGTCTCCGAGGATCTGAGCTTCAACGTGTCGACGATTGACGGTGACGGCGACACTGCGTCGAGCACTATCAGTATCAACATCAATGGCACCGCGACCCTGCTGGGCACGGCCGGCAATGATGTCATTGTCGCCGGACCAACCAACGAGACGCTCACTGGCAATGGTGGGGACGACAAGTTTGTTCTCAATCTCAGCGCCCACGATATCATCAGTGATTTCAACAGCGGTGATACGCTCCTTCTCGACGTGGCCGGTCTGAGCCTGCCGACGGGCGTTTCAAACGCCCTTACGGCTGGTCAATTCACGTCATCGGCAGTCACCGGCGGGACCGAGAACAACGCGAGCGCCTGGAACGAAAGCGCAAGCACGAACAAATTCTTCTTCAACAATACGACCCATGAGCTCTGGTACTCGGCAAATGGCACCGGCTCCGACAAGGTGGACCTCGCACATGTGAGCACCGGCTTGCCGGCGGCCACGAACGTTCATATTTTCTAGGCTAGGCTTGCAGCAAAATCGAAAATCCGCGGAGACCTCTCCGCGGATTTTTATTGATTGAATTGTCGCCTTTCTTGCGCGCAATCACATCAGCACGGGCAGGAAGCCCAAGAGCGGGCTTGCCGCGTCCAGCGCTTCCACGCCGGTCCATTCGGTCTCCGCGGCATTGGCGGCCGCCGGCGCCGCGTCGAGCTCATCGCCGAGCGGGAGCCGCTTGGCGTAAGGTGCCGCAAACAGCTGCACGCCGCGGTCGTTGATCGCGAACATCGGTGTGAAGTTGCCGAGCTCGCCGTCATCAATCAGTTCGGAGCGGCGGCTGTCCAGGATCAACCAATGGCCGTCCAGGCGCGCCGCCAGCACGGCATGATCCTGGCGGATGGCGCGATCGCGGCCCAGCACCAGGCGCAGATCCTCGCGCGGGAAGCCGGCTTCGCTGAGCGCGATGTATTTTGCGATCGCATAATCCTCGCAGTCGCCCTTGCCGGTCGCGAAGGTGGCGAGCGGCGCAGTCCAGCGGTCGGCCTCGCCGTGCTGGGCGAAGTCGCTGACATAGCGGATCGCCTGGTTGACGGCGCGGTTGGCCTCATCCAGCCGGTCGCGTCCGGCCTTGGACTTGACCGCGCCGATCAGACGAAGGAATTGCGCGGCCTGCGACGGGCAGGCGGCCGCGTTCTCGCGGCATTGCGCGAGAACGCTCTGCTCCTTTGCGAGATCGGATTCGAGGCCGCGCCATTTGCGCCACAGGCCGTTTTCCGGTGCGCGGAAGGTGAACAGGCCAAACGGCTCGGCGCCGACAGGCGGAAGCGGCTTTGCCGCAGGCACCGCGTCGGTCGCGGTGTTTGGCGGCGTGAGCGAGGCGGTGCGAATGGCGTTCGGACCCCGGCCGTGCTGCCGGTCGAGCTTGGCCAGGACGTCGGCGATGGTGAAGAAGGTGGCAGGCGGGCGGTTCGACGCGGCGTCCGCAGCGGGCGCGAGCTCGCCGGCGGGTTTTCCGAGAGTGAGCTCGTCCGCGGCAAACGCGGCAGGCATGGCGCAAAGACCTATTGTCAGTGCAGCCGCGGCCATGACCGCCGACGAAGCAAACTTCAGCGACTTCATATGACGTCCCCAATGTCGGGGACCGTCAACGTCTGTGCGTCGATCTGCGTCCCCGCTGTTATCGGGACGCAAACTGGCGCCTTGGCCGCTTAAGCGGAGTTAAGTGGAGGGGGGCGCCACCTCGAATGTCGAAAAGGCGGTCAATCCGGGATTGCCGGTTCGTTCGAAATTGAACGAACCGAGGTTACGACTGGTTAACCACGGCCACCGTGGTCCCGATCACCGTTCGCGCAGCGCCTCGTCACGCAGCAGGCGAGCAGGCTTCACGATGTAGTCCAGCACGGATTTCTCGCCGGTCAGGACCTCGACCGTGGTCACCATGCCCGGAATGATCGGCAGCGGATGCTGCTCGGTGCCGAGATGGTTCTTATCGGTACGCACCATGACCCGGTAGAAGGTCTCCTGGCGTTCGGTCTTTTCCGCCTTGTCGTCGACGATGGTGTCGGCGCTGATGCGTTCGACCTTGCCCTTCAGTGATCCGTAGACCGAGGAATCATAGGCGCTGATCTTCACCACCGCGTCCTGGTCGGGACGGATAAACGCGATGTCCTGGGGACGAATCCGGCCTTCCACCAGCAACGTGTCGTCCAGCGGCACGATGTCCATCAGGTTGGCGCCCGGCTGTACGACGGCACCGATGGTACTGATGTTCAGTTTGTTGACGATGCCGTGGACCGGCGCCTTCAGGTCCGTGCGGCGCACCCGGTCCTGGGCGGACTTGATATTCTCGTCGAGCACGGCGAGGTCGGCGCGCGATTTGGCCAGGTCCTCGTCGGCCTGTGAACGGAACGACGCGGTGATGTTCGCGATCTTCGACTGCGCTTCGGCCAGCTGTCCCTTCATCTCGGTTGCCTGCCGATCAAGTCGCAGCATCTCGATCTCGGGCACGACCTTCTGCTCATACAGCCTGCGCGTCAGGGTCTGCTCGCGCTCCAGGAGTTTGAGGGAGCCGGTGAGGCGAGTGACCTGCTGGTTGAGGACGTCGATGTCCTGCGCGACCTTCTGACCCCGCATCTTGAACACGCTGGTCTCGGTCGCGACGGCGGCGGGAACCATCTTGTCGAGATCATCCGGGAAGGCGATCTCGGCTCGGCCGCGCGCCTCGGCGTCGAGGCGGGCCACCCGCGCCGCCATCGCCGCACGGCGCTCGCGGATTTCGCCGAACTCGGAAGCGAATTTCGTATCATCGATCCGCATCAGGGACTGGCCCTGCTGCACGATGTCGCCTTCCCGGATCAGGATGTCGCCGACGATCCCGCCTTCGAGCGATTGAACCACCTGCATCTGCCGCGACGGCACGACGCGGCCGCTGCCGCGCTTGACCTCGTCCAGCACGGCAAAATGAGCCCAGATCAAGAACGTCGCAAGGAGCGCGCACGACGTCCACAACAGCATGCGGGAGGTGCGCGGCGTGCGCAGCAGCGCCGCGGACCGGATATCATTTGCAAATGTGAAATCGGAAGACGCCATAATGTATTTGCTCGTTATGCAGATTTCGGCTGAATCGTATTCTCCGGCGACGGGGCCGCGGACGCCGGCCGGCCCTGGAGCAAAGCGAGCACCTTGTCGCGCGGGCCGTCGGCAACCAGGCGGCCATTGTCGAACAGCAGCAAGCGATCGACCATGTTCAGCAATGACAGGCGGTGGGTCGAAATGATGATGGTCATGCGATCATCATCGAGGCCCTTGAGCCGCTCAAGGAACTCCTGTTCGCTGCGAATATCGAAGTGCGCCGTCGGCTCGTCGAGAAAGAGCACGCGAGGCTTGCGGATCAGAACGCGCGCGAGTCCGATGGCCTGCTTCTGGCCGCCCGACAGGCTGCGGCCGCCTTCCGAGATGGGCATGTCATAGCCCATCGGGTGACCGGCGATGAAGCTTTCGACGCCCGAAAGCCGCGCGGCAAGCAGGACTTCCTCGTCGGTCGCTTCCGGTTTGCCAAGGGCGATGTTGTCGCGCAGCTTGCCGAAGAACAGGTCGGTATCCTGCATCGCAAAGCCGATGCCGGCGCGCAGGTCCGAGGGATCGTATTGGCGCGAGTCGACGCCATCGACCAGGATGCGGCCCTCCTTCGGCTCGTAAAATCCGAGCAGCAACCTGCCGACCGTGGTCTTGCCAGAGCCCACCCTGCCGATGATGCCGACCCTTTCTCCGCCCTCGATCTTGAAGCTGACCTTTTCGAGCGCGTTAGCCGGCGCGTTGGGGTAGGCGAACGATACGTTCTCGAAGGCGACCTTGCCGTCTTCGATTCGTCTTGCGACGTAGGACCGGGTCGGCGAGCGTTCCCGCTCGATCGACATGATGCGATCGATCGCCTTGAGGGCCGTGATCGTCTGCGTACCCTTGGTGATCACCGCGGCGATCCCGGCGATCGGCGCCAGAACGCGCCCGGCGAGCATGTTTGCGGCGACCAGCGCGCCGACGCTCAGCTTGCCGTCGAGGATCAGGAAAATGCCGACGATGACGAGGAGCAGGCTCGTGATCTGCTGGGCCGTGCTCGCGCTCGTCAGCGACATCGACGACCAGAAGTGAACGTCCTCGCCGGATCGGGCGGTCGCGGCAACCGAGCGTTCCCACAAGGTCTGCATGCGGGCCTCGGCGCCGGTCGCGCGCACGGTTTCGAGGCCGGACAGGGATTCGACCAGCACGCCGTGCCGGGCGGCGGATTCGGCCTGCAGCCGCTTGATGGCCCGATCGAGCGGACGCTGCAGCAGAAAGCCGATCAGCATGACCAGCGGCAGCATGATCAGCGGGATCCAGGCCAGCGGTCCGGCGATGAGGAACAGCACCCCGACGAAGAGGATGGCGAACAGCAGGTCGGTTGCCGAAACCACGCTTCCGGAGGTGAAGAACTCGCGCACCGAGTCGAAGTCGCGGAGCTGATTGGCCAGGATGCCAACCGAAGTCGGCCGCTGCGCCATCTTCACCGACATCACGTGCTCGAAGATGTTTGCGGCCAGCACGACGTCGATGGTCTTGCCGGTCACGTCGATCATGCGGCTGCGGACCATGCGGAAGATGAAATCGAACACGATGCCGAGCCCCATGCCGATCGAGAGCGCGATCAGGGAGGGGATTGCCCCGTTGGGGATGACGCGGTCATAGACGCTCATCGTGAACAGCGGCGTCGCGAGCGCGAGGATGTTGGTCAGAAAAGCCGCGACCGCGATGTGCCCGTAGCTGCGCCAATGCGTCTTCACCACCGACCAGAACCAGTGGCTCTTGGGGATGTCGCCTGCGGCGGCGGCGCGCGCATCGGCCTGCGCCGCGCTTCTCACCAGGAACGCATAGCCGGTATAGTCCGTGGCGAGCGAGGCGATGTCGGCGACGCGCGGGCTGTTCGGCGTCGCCGGATCAACGACCTTGATCGACTTGTTCGCCGGGTCCACACCCAGAAGGATCAGCGCAGAGCCGTTCTTCATGACGAGGACGGCCGGCAGGACCAGCGCGGGAATGTCTGAAATGTCGCGCTTGACGGCCTCGGTCTCCAGACCCGCGCGCCTGGCGGCGCGCTCGTAGAGCGAAACGGACAAGCGTCCGTCCGTGATCGGAAGTCCGCCGAGCAGAGCTTCGCGGCTCACCGCGCGGCCATGATGGGCGGCGAGATAAGTCAACGACGCGGTGAGGGGATCGTCGCCCAGCGCGCGTGGCCTGTTTGTCGCGGCAGGCTTTGAGGTTGAGTCATCCGGCGAGGGGCGGACGGCGTCGGCCGCCGCGCTGGGGGTGCGAAACAACAACTGAAACCTCGACAAGCAAAATGGAAATGCAGCAATCGCATTAGATTTCGGGCAGACTACAACAAACAGCGAACAAATTCAGCGAAACTTATCTTAACGATTAATAAGGAATCGAAAGGGCCCCGACTTGGGGCCCTTCCGGCAGTCCTGTCCTGAGCTTGTTGGCGGTCACTATCGAGCGGAACTCGGGAAGGCCGACAGCAGCCAGTGGGGCTTGGTCGACGCATAGGAGCTCGCGTTCGCCGTGACCGACGGATCCGCGTAAATCACGTTCGGGCCGTCCGCAGCCGTCTTTTGCTGCTGCATCCATTCCGTTGAACCGGGCACCGCTGCGGTCGTCGTCGCACCGGTGAAACGGTCCGCAAAGCCAACGTCCTTCGGCTGGGTTGCCGCATAGGTCTTGGCAGGACGTGCGACAGGCGCCGGAACGGCGACGTGCAGCGGCTCGGACCCGGTTTGCGGGAGGTTCACGCGAAGAGTCGGGAACGAGTAGCGGGGCAGGCCAATCGAAAGCATGTCCGTCGGCGCAGCATCGACCGGCGGCGGAGCCTTCAGGTACTCAATCAGGGTCCCCATCGCGGCCAGCAGCTGGTAGTCGGCGAAAACGACGACGCTGCGGGCGGAGGTGAGCGAGACCGATGCGTTGAAGAACTGGTTCTGCGCGTTCAGGAGATCGATCAGCGAACGCTGGCCGAGTTCATATTCCTTCTGGAACGCCGTGATGGTCTTCCTGGCTGCTTCCAGCTCACGGGTCAGAGCACCGATGCGGGTAGCCGTAATTGTACGGGCATTCCACGCCTTGTCGATCGACTCATACGCGTCGCGCTGCAGGCGGGCGTGGCGCATGGTGGCTTCGGTATAGCGCTCGGCCTTCTCCGACCTGTTCCAGGCATCCTGGCCGCCGCGGAAGATGTCCCACGACATGACGACCTTGCCGCTGTAGTCCTCATGCGTGATGGAGGGAGTCCCGGGGGTCGCCACGTAGGGGTAGGAGTTGTCGTAATGGGTTGCCCGTCCCTCGAGATAGAATTTCGGGCCGAACGTGCCGTCGGTGGCCTTGAACGCATGCTTGGCGGCGTCGGCGTCGGACTGGGCCGCCGCGATCGTCGAATTGAATCGGAGGGTGGTCGCCAGCGCTTCGTCGCGGCTGTGCGGCAATCCTGCGAGAGGGGCGGGGAAGCGAACATTGATCGGCTCAAGGCCAACAACCTTGCGGTACTTTGCCCGGGCGTCATCGAGGCTGCGCTGGAATTCGGCGAGTGCCGCACGGGCAGCTTCGACGCGCTCCCGCGCTTGCTCCAGGTCGCCTTCGCCGGCCCGGCCACCCGAGAAGCGGGAGTTCACGTTTGCAAAGATCTTCTCGTGGTTGGCGACGTTCTGCTGGGCGAGGCTGACCAGCCGGATGTAGCGGACGACGTCCATGTAGCCTTCGGCGGCGTCGAGGGCCAGCAGCTCGGTTCTCTCCTTGACGCGGGAGGCGGCGGCATTGACCCGCGCGGTCTGGCGCCAGACGTCATAGATCGACGAAAAACCGTCCCACAGCAGCTGGCGCACCACGACCGATTCCTGGCTGCCATTGCGCCATGGTCCTGAGCCCACGGTCGGTGCCGCCTGAATGTTCGGGGTGATGAAGCCCGGCGATTGATCGAATTTTTCCGGGCCGTAGCTGGCGTCAATGCGCACCTGCGGCAGCAATGTGCTTTGGGTTTGCCGCAGCTCGCTTTCCGTCGCCCGCCGGTTCGCCGAAGCCTCGCCGATACCCGGGTTGGTCTGCATGGCCTGGCGTAGTGCATCATTAATAGAAAAAACCTCGGCACATGCTGGCGTTGCCGCCAGACATAGGCACGCTATGACCGTGTATGCCGACTTCATAATCTCAGCCCCTACTCACAAAAATATTATGTAGAATCCTCCAAAGGGTAACAAAGGACAGTTCCGCGACCTATGACATTTCAGCCACACAGGCGCCCTAAGTGGGGGCCGAACCATCCGAGGTCCAGTGCGCGCAAATCTAAACATTTTTATTAAAATTCAGTGATTTATATGATGTTCTGTGATCGCGCGAACTGGTGCCGAGCCGCAACACCGGGGACCGGAACATGAAAGATCAGTTAAGCCCATCTTAAGGTTGGCGGCAGCCGGCTACTGCTGGCGACAGGTCGCCAGGTAGGTTGCAACGAAGGGCGCGGCCTTGGTGTCCGCGGAGGGGCCTCCCAGGCGGCTCGTTAGTTTGTAGAGCGACTTGTCGCCAAAATAGAACCGGAAGATCTCGGCCGTGGTGTCGTCCGTGCGGGTCGCAAAGATCGACGCGGCGGTACGGCGGGCGGCCGCAAAGACGTAGGTCGTGAGCTTGGCTCCTCCCTTGCCTTCTGCCGCGACAGATGTCCCCCAGGTGACCGTGAACGTGTCGCCATCGATCACGACGGCGGGCCGGACCGTATCGAGATCGTCATCGATCCACTGGGCGTCACCGCCTTTGCCTGACGGGCCGAGCTCGACCCGTTTGCCCCGCGGCGTGTCGCAGGTGAACCGGGAAGGTTCGGCGACCGCGGCGCTCGTCGCCGCCAAGAACAGCAACAGGCAGCCGACCGACCTCCACATGGGCGTTACCCTCTGTTTCGTTGTTTGGGGGATAGTGATGTCAGCGCGCGACTCGCGCAACTCGGTGATTTACGGACAAGCAGAGCTGCTTTGCTTCCTCGCCGGAAGAGGCGCCCGCGATTTCACTCGGGCGCGATCGGGTGCGCTGGACGTTCGATCGATGCCCTGAGGGTTTCGAGTTCGAGGAAGACGTCAGCTTGCCTGCGAAGCTCATCGGCGATCATGGGAGGCTTTGTTCGGATGCTGGAAACGACCGTCACGCGGACACCAGCCCGCCTGACGGCTTCGACAACGGCGCGCAGATCACCGTCGCCGGAGAACAGGTACGCGTGGTCGATGCGGTGCGCGATTTCCAATGCGTCGACCGCGAGCTCGATGCCGATGCTGCGCTTCATTCGCCGCCGCCCTTCGCCGTCATCGTGCGTTTTGGCTAACTTTCTCCTGACCGCATATCCGTTGTAATCGAGCCAATCCACCAGCGGCCGAAGGCTGCTGAACTCGTCGTCGTCTCTCACGACCGTGTAGAAGTAGGCGCGGACGATCTGTCCATGCTTGCCGAACTCCGAGAGCAGTCGCCGGAAATCGATTTCGAAGCCGAGGTTCTTGACCGTGGTGTGGAGGTTCGCACCATCAATGAAAAGTGCAATGCGATCGGCCATCTCAAATCCCCATGACGCCCGGATCAGTGCTGTACGCTTTGGTTCTGAAAATTCCTCGAGCGCATCGTGGGTGAGCGCCAAAACTGAAATGACTGATCCTAGAGCAAGGACTCGCCCTGGAAAAAGTGAAAATTTTCGCCAACCCGGATGCCATACGAATCGTGCGCCTGTTGATAACAGAACGATCGAAAGTGCGCGGCTGGCCGGCCACGCAAACAACACGGTCGTCGTTGAACAAGGAGGCGGCCGTTTGCGCCGGCGCAGAAAAGCTGGCTGCGATGGCGATTCGGTGGCATCGGCGGTCCGAGCGCCTGCGCGCAGCGTCGATCCTCATCTCCTAGTATCTAAATAAATGGCATCGGACGAAAGCCGCCGTAGACGCCAACAATGGTGCAGCGCGGCGCGCCGTCACAAGGCGACAGTTGCGTCACCGATAAAACTACATCTAAAATCAATCTGGTGTAGCGGCATCATTTCGTGCCGGCGGAATATTTCGAGATACCACTTTTTTGCAGATGCAGATTTTGGTCGATGCCAATTTCGTCAGAGGAAGACCGCCTTGCGTCCCCACATTACGCAGATGGTTTATTCTAGCGGGCGGGTGTGGATGCGCGGCGGCGTGTCTGTCGTGCCGCCTCAACCAGTCTCTCGCATGCATTGCTAACGAGCCGTCGCGATCGACCCATTGCTCGATGTTCCGATCAGCAGGAGGCAGGGTGGGGCGCTCGCGATGGGGCTTGCCGTGATCGATGTGGCAATCGGGCGTCCGATCGAGGCGGGCACCAGGGAGTGTTGGGCAAGGCGCGCGAGATGCTTGGTCGTTCTCTCGTTCTGCATCATGCTGTCCTGTTGCGGGGCCGCTCGCCAGGCCATCGAGAAGGAGGCGAAACCGGCACCGGATCCAATAACGGAGACGGCAACAGCGGCCACAGAGCCGACACCAGCGGCGACAACGACACCGACGCCGACGCCGGAGGCGACAGGGACGCCGGCACCGGCGGCGGAACCGGTCAACCTGAACGGCGCACTCGCGGAATGCCGGAACGCGTTTCCGGATCAGATCGCGCAGGCGGTCGCGAGAGCGTCGTGTGTGATCAAAGCGACCGAGCTCGTCCGACCGCTATTGCCGTTTCCCGATCTGCTCGATCGGGAGAATGCGCTGCGCAAAGCGCTGGCCGAGCAGGTTCAAGCAAGAACAATGTCCCTGCTTGAGCGCAACATCCAGATTCAGAAGCTGCATTCGCAGCTCCTCGAAGAAGAGCGCAGCAGGCTATCGGCCGCGCCGGCGGACGGGAGCAAGCCGCAGCTGGCGGTCACGCAATGGCGGCAATCCAATGGGGAAAGTTGCGGCCGGCTCGGAGGCGACTCGGGGACGTGTTATTGAGTGGAAGGTCATAGGTCCGCCTCTTCCCGAGAGGTGGCTCGCCTACACTGCGGCAATTGGGCGGTCCGAGCCGATCCTCATCATGGGAGGACGAGCCGTGGCAGTTTGTTGAGAAGCTATGTCGGAATCGACGTCGCGAATCTGAAAAATGCCATCGCGATCGCCGAAACAAGCCGGTGAGGAGAGGTTCGCTTTTTCGTGAGGTCGATGCGTCGGCGACCGGCATGCGTCGAGTCTTTAAACGGATCGCCAGCCGGCTTGTTGGTGTGCATCTCTGTGCGAGGCTGGTTCGACTAGCCACGGGCTTTATCGCCTGATCCTGTGGCTCGGCCACGAACACGACCGTGGGTGCCTCAGATAGCTTCGCACGTGGTGGGTGGGCTGTTAGAGCGCGTGCTGCGCGAAGCGCCCACAGGCCGACGCACTTTGATCTGCATCAAGGTCTAGGCTGGCGATCACGGACTAAGCAAGCGATGGAGGCGGGCCTCCGCCTCCATCCCTGAGGCTTCAACAGAGGGAAGAACATTATGCGCAAATTATCCGGAGCAGTATGTTTCTCACTGTTACTTTCTGCAGTTCCTGCAAATGCATTCGATCAAAGTCAGAAGGACGAACTCGGGAAGATTAGCACCGCCTATGAGCAGTATTTCAACAAGCAGGATGCTGCAGGCATTACTTCACTTTTTGCGAAAAATTACCTGCGCGTTACGCCAATGGGGATTGTTGACAACACGAAATATTATGAAGGAGCGTTCAAGGCCGGGATGAATCACTTGGAAATAAGAACAACCGACGTTCAGCTCTTGTCGGAGAACATGGCTATGCGAACCGGCGAGGCCCGCGTAACCGGCAAGAGTGAGAAAGGTGATCCTCTGGAATTGAACGCCTTCTGGACCAGTCTCGATGTTCGTGAGAATGGCCAGTGGAAAATTCGTATGCTGACGTCGATGCCCAAGGCACCGCCGCAGCCGCAAGAGGAAGCAGCCAAATAACCTGAGGCGTCGGCGAACTTCGGGGCGGCAACTGCCGCCCCACATTCCGTGCTACAACTCCGGGGATCCTTGTGGCCCGTGGCTTGGGTCTCGGCGGGCTTGATCCCGGGCTGCGCCGCCCTGCCGATGCGTGCGACGGCACGTCGGAGACCAGAATGCGCCGGGTCGTTGAACGGATCGCCAGCCGATTTGTCGGTGTGCAGCTCTGTTACGGAGCCTGTCCGACCGGCTACGGCCTGTATCGTCTGATCCTATTGCTCGGCCTTGAATACGCAACCCTGATGCGAGGAATACGGCGATCTGGTGAAGACTAACCGCCGAGGCCCCATCAACTTGATCATGCGCGAGCCCAGAACACGTCTGGCGGATCGAGAGCGAGCTTGGCGCGCCTTCGGCCTTTACCTGGGCGCAAACCAAATGCTCGGCAACACCAAGGCGCACCTCGCGTCTTACGTCGCTGGCAAATGGAAGAGCCAGCGCAGGATCGGGCCTGGCGCGCAGGTGTCGACGTGTGGGGCGTCATCAGGCCTAATTAGCGTACCGCGTCCCTGCGAGGCTGCGTCGGCATGCCCGGCGCCCCAGGTTTTTCTCGTCAAAGCCTGCGGATTGCATCGCGTGCCGGTCTCTCAAGGACACCTTCAGATTCGCCCCATGATCCACGGTTCGTTCCAAGCGATAGCACTGCAATGGTCAACGCGGCGATGACATAGAGGAGGAATTCGGGGCGCGTGACGTTGAACATCATTTGAGTCCTCGTTCGCCTCTGTTTGCGTCTGCTCAGGTGGCGTGCGTGGTTCTAAAATTCCACGGGCGTATCCAGGGTGAGCACCCTAGCCGAAATGATTAATCCTGGAGCAAGGACTTGGCAGGGAAGAAGCGGAAGTTCTTGCGATCGCGGGTAGCGTACGAATCGTGCGCTTTCTGATAAGACGGCGGTCGCGGGCCGGCTTGCAAGCGGCCATGCCATTATTTTGATATTCTGCGCGTTCGTGCCGCGGAAGGTCTGCCAGGCGCTCCCGCGATCAGGGAATTTGGGAGCCGTCTCGAGAGGAGCTGCGATACCTGCTCGTTCGGCGCAGAAGCTTGGTCTGCGCGGAGAGGTCCACAATTACCTGCATCGTTGGCCGGAGGGCTTGCGTCCGAAGCGAGCGCCGAGCAACGGTTCGACCGGATTTGAAATTTCAATGGTCATCCAGCAGGAATCATTTGCATTTTTGAGGTCGGCGCGCTGGCGAAAGCTCGGAAAAGCGGAGATCGGATGCGCGGGGGAGATCGATCTCTTCCCGGATAGGTTGATATTGCGTTAATTTGAAAAAGCGGATTACATGCCGGTTTGAATTTGTGTGTCCCCGCAGCGCGTTAGCGGTGCGGTTTTTTTGCTGCGTGCGCTTAGCGACCGCGTGCAATGCGCGGTCAGGTGATCCGGATACAGCGCCGGATCATTGCCGCGAATGCTCATATTTTAGGGGGTTTATGCTTCATGGCTACCATCGACGTTACAGCTCAGAGCTCAACAGCCACCACCGATACCGGAGCAGTTTTCACGAACGTAGCGTCGGTTGCTTCGACCGGCACAGGCGTATTCGACAGCTTTCTGGTTATCCAGAACAACGGCACCGAGCAGGGCTACAATACGGATGGCTCGCCTCTGCCGCTTGACGACAAACAAGCATCGCATACCAACGCAATCCTGCTTTCGTCGATTCCGGTGGTCACCGGAGATGGTCAGAACGGCACCGTTGCAGGAACTCAGTACCTCGAGTTCAGACTCGACATCAATCAAAACGGGTCGGCCAACCAACCCCAATTGATCTCGTTGGATCAATTGAAGATCTATCAGGAAAGCAGCGGTAATCTCCTGACCGACTTCGCCGGCGAAACGCCGAAATTCGACCTTGGCGACAATACGGTTTTGCTTAACGCGCAGTGGGATGCGGGCAGCGGCAAGGGTGATTATGTGATCCTTGTCCCACTTTCCAATTTCGATACGTCCGGAGCCGACCCTTACGTTTATCTCTATTCGCAGTTTGGCGCTGTTGGCGGTGACTATGCTGCAAATAGCGGTTTTGAAGAATGGGGTGTCATCGGAAGTGGAGGGAGCGGGCTCGGCGCGCTGAGCGTCGTCAAACAGGTTCACGATATCGATGGCAATACTCAAAATTTGGTGGTCGACCATGCCGGCCAGCAGATTGATTACAGCATTGAGGTTGGGAATACCGGAACGGGCGTGCTTACCCTGACGTCAGTTACCGACCAAATCGAAAGCTTAGGCGCCACGGCTGCTGTTGCCGTGACAACGACTTTCAATAATGCGACGTACAATCTGGGTGATACGAACCATAATAACCTGCTCGATCCCGGCGAACACTGGCAGTACACAGCCTCGTACACCGTTCAGCAGGCTGATATCGACCATGATGGCTACGGCACCGGCGCAGGTGGCGCGCCAGGTGATGGCTTCATCGACAACCTGGCTACAGCATCAGCACCGGGTGTTCCCGATGCTATGGATACAGCGTCTGTCGCAATCGACTACAAGCCGTCGATGTCGATCGATAAGACGGTGGTATCGGTCGACGACGTCAATGGTGACGGGCTGACCGACGCGGGCGACGTCATTCACTACAACATCCATGTCGCGAACACGGGTAATGTGACGCTGACGGGCGTGACGGTGACTGACCCGCTGACGGGCGATCCGGCGGGCGGTTTGTCGACGCTTAACGTCGGTAGCAGCGAGGATCTGGTGGCGACCTACACGCTGACGCAGGCCGACATCGACAACCACGGCTCCAACCTGGTTGATCTCATCCAGGACGACAAGATCACCAATACGGCGACCGCGGACAGCGACCAGACCTCCCCGGTCAGCGACTCGGTTGATCAGCCGATCGACTACAAGCCGTCGATGTCGATCGTGAAGACAGTGGTGTCGGTAGATGACGTCAATGGTGACGGGCTGACCGACGCGGGCGACATCATTCACTACAATATCCATGTCGCGAACACGGGTGACGTGACGTTGACCGGCGTGACGGTGACCGACCCGCTGACGGGCGATCCGACGGGTGGCCTATCGACCCTGGCGGTTGGGAGCAGCGAGGATCTGGCGGCGACCTACACGCTGACGCAGTCTGACATCGACAATCACGGCTCGAACCTGGTTGATCTTACCCAGGACGACAAGATCACCAATACGGCGACCGCGGATAGCGACCAGACCACCCCGGTCAGCGACTCGGTGGATCAACCGATCGACTACAAGCCGTCGGTCGATCTGACCAAGTCGGTCCTTTCCGTCACGGGAGGGCATGCTGATCATGTTGGCGATGTCATCACCTATCAGATCACCGTGGAGAACACCGGCGACGTGACGCTAACCGGGGTCAAAGTAACGGATGCGCTAGAAGGCTATTCCCTTGCCACGTTGGACAATTCGACCGTGACCGGAGACAACGGAAACCACGTCCTCGATGTGGGTGAAACCTGGACCTACACAACGACCCACACATTGACCCAAGCGGACTTGGACAACAACTGGCTCAATGGTGGCGATGGCGTATTCGATAATACCGCCACGGTCACTGACAATCAAAACGTAACGGACTACGACACGGCTCACGTCCTACTGGGACCGGGCGTGCGGACGCCCGGCTTCTGGGCACAAAAGACCTGGCAAACATTCTGGGACGGTAACGCAAATAATCAACCTAAGCAGGCCGGAACAGATGGCTTTGCGAGCGGCGAAATCACCTATGCCGTAGATTCAAATCACGACACACATGTTACCTCTGCTGACAAAGCGGGTCTCTTGATCGGTGATTACAATCTCAACGGAGTCCAGGACATCGGCGAAAACGTGCTGTTCATCTCGACGGCCGATGCACTTACGCTGCTGAATGCGTCCGACAAGCAGGTCCAGGATGGCCGCTATATGTTGGGCAGGGACGTCGTAGCCACTTGGCTCAATTATCTTGAAGGTAATGCAATCGGAAATGGTTCGGCCGGCACTGCAAGGCACGACATTGATGATGCAATCAAGTGGCTCGAATACACGCAAGCCAAACCGGGTGCCATCGAAAACAGTGCGGATTTCCATACCTTGTCGGTGGCGGACGACCTTACGTCGAGCTCGGCCGTCAAGACGTCATCTGCGATATGGAGCGGCCCGGTGGTAAATGTGCCGCTGCTCGGTCAAGCCATCGATCTCTCGGCAAGCCATCTCCACACCGATCTAGATCACTACAACAACTTAGGCTTCGTCTGACCGCACGACAGAGGAGGGGCTCGGACGAGAGTATTCTCGTTCGGGATCCTCTGCTTGCCCACGGGATACCGGCATTGCCGTCAGCCGTACTCATGAGACGCCCGGTGACCCGGTCAATCGCGCAGCAGGATCTGAGGGACAATGTCCGGCGCGCGCGTCGTTTCGCGCTGTATCGTGCTGGCCTGTTGCGGGGGCGCTCGCCATGCCATCGAGCAGGCGGCCGAGCCTGAGCCGCCAGCGGTCAACCTGAAGGCGCGCTCACGGAATGCCGCAGCGCCTTCCCCGACCAGATCGCACAGGCGGTGCAGCGCGCGTCCTGCGTAATCAAGGCGGCCGAACCCGTTCGGTCGCTGGCGTTTCCGAGAGTACAACGCGCAAAGCGTTGGCAGAGCAGGTGCAAGCACGGGCCATTTCCCTGCTCGAGCGCAACATCCAGATCCAGAAGCTTCATTCGCAGCTGCTCGAAGAGGAGCGCAGCAGGCTATCGGCCGCGCCGGCGCGCGGACTGTTCAGTGACGAAACAAGGCATGGTCGGGATGGCGTCGGAGCCCGCGGCGCCCAAACCGGCGCTACGCGTGGATACGACGTTTGAGGGTAAGCGGCAAGGAGACCCCGTCTGGCGGAGGGGGTGAACGATCGGCTATCGGCTGCTAAGTTTGTGAGCCGATGTGAGCTTCTATGTCTGCGCCTAGTTCTGGAACTAGAACCTTCCATATGATCGAAGCGGTCGCCGACCGTCTTGAGGGAGCGCCGCGGCAGCTTCGCCGACGCTGGTCGGACGAGTTTAAGGCCCAAGTCGTGATGGAGGCGCTGGAGCCTGGCGCGAGCGTCTCGGCGATCGCCCGCCGGATCGGCATTCACCCGTCGCAGCTGTTCGCCTGGCGCCGTGACGCTCGGGCCGAGCGGCGGCGTTATCGCTCACGGCACTCGAGTTGCGAGGGTGTGGTGGCGCCTGTGGCAGGCGCGGTGATCGAGATTGCCATTGGCGAGGTGATCGTGCGCGCCGGCGTGGACGTCGACGAGGCGCAGTTGCAGCGGGTGATCCGGGCGGTCCGTTCGGCATGATCCCCTCCGGCGTGAAGGTGTTCCTGGCGAGCCATCCAGTCGACTTCCGCAAGGGTATCGATGGCCTTGTTGCGCTGGTGCGCGATGCCGGCTCAGATCCGTTCTTATGTGTCGGACGAGATTATGTGGCGGAGGCGCTCTAACGCCAGCCCGGGCCGGCCACGGCTGGATTCCTCCGCCACATAATATTTCGTGCCCCTCGTGGCGACGCGGGATCCCCCTGCGCCGTAACGCCGGAGGGGCACAATGCTCGAGTTCTATTTTTCGTACCGCGGGGTGCTTAAACGCCTTCGTGACGGGGCGCTCGGCGCCGAGATGGATCGCATCGCGGGGCACTTTTTCTCGCTCGGTTACAAGCAAGCATCCGCTAAGCTTTATCTGAGCCGGATCGCGCGGTTCGGCCGTTTTGCTGCAGCACATTGCGGTTCACGGCCGATCGGCGAAGCTATCGTCGATAGCTATCTATGCACATTCACCACGGACTCACCACGGATTGCGGCAGTGTCTGCGATCCAACACGCGCGACGGGTGGCGCCCGAACGATTCATTGCTTCGACGCCCATTGTAGTCGATGATCCGGACGCTCCGCTTTTGCGCTCCTTTTCTCACTATCTGAGCAGGGTACGAGGCCTTGAGCCAAGGTCCCGCGATGGCGTTCTCTTGGGCGCACGGCGCTTTCTGGATTGGCTCCACCATCGCCATCCTGGCCAAGACCTCGAGGCGTTGACGGCAGAGCATGTCCTTGCCGCTGTCGAGTATCGGCTGTCGCTCTCGGCGACCTCCGGCACTCGCACGGCGGCGATCTCTCACATCCGAACGTTTCTCCGCTTTCTGCATTGGGGTGGTCACCACGAGCAGGATCTGGCTCCCATCGTTCCAAGAACGCCATATTGGCGACTGGCCCATTTACCGCCCCGGCTTTCGTGGGATGATGTTCGCCGCGCCATCGATGCGATCGGCAAGGTGACGCCGATCGACCTTCGCGATCGAGCTGTTCTGTTGTTGCTCGCCACCACAGGCATTCGCAACGGCGAGCTACGCGCTCTTCAGCTCCGGGATATCGACTGGCGAGCTGGTGAGTTTTTTGTCCGGCGCACCAAGGGCAAGCGTGACCGAGTGGCCCCGCTCATCGAGGAGACCGGCGCCGCGCTCGCCGACTATATCCTGCGGGCTAGACCGAAGGTCGATAGTAAGCATCTGTTCCTGTCCTTCACGCCGCCCGTGGGACCATTCAAGTACGCGTCGTCTGTTTCAAGGATCGTGCGGAGGCGGTTGCAGCATGGTGGGATCGAGCTCGGTCGCGTCGGAGGCGCACATCTCCTGCGCCACAGTCTAGCCACCCAGCTCGTCGGGCGACGAAGGCCGATCAACGAGGTCGCCGATCTTCTAGGGCACCGAAGCATCAACACAACGGCGCTGTACGTGAAGGTCGCGGCCTCGCAGCTCGCTGAGGTCGCGCTCCCCTTTCCGGGAGGCGCCGCATGACTGCCTTCGCCGCATTCCTCGGCGACAAGGTCGAGCGCTACATCGAGCTGCGCCGCTCCCTCGGCTACGCCTTCAACAAGCAAGCCGGCACGCTGCGGGCTTTCGTTCGCTACGTCGAGCAATCTCAGCTGGGTGCGCCCGCCACCCGGACGATGGCGCTGGACTTCGTCCTATCGTTCGGTGGCGCCGCCGACAGCCGCGCGGTCCGTCACGGCGTGCTCCGCCGATTCTACGAGTACCTGGTCCTCTACGCCCCCCAGACCGAGGTCTTGGAGCGCAAAGCTTTCCCGCGGTCCAGGGCGATTCCGCCGCCGCGCATCCTAAGTGAGGCTGAGCTGACGTCGCTTATCGACGCATGCAGCTTCATTTCGCCAGGGAACCCTCTCAGGGGCCGTACGATGGCGACGCTAATCGGATTGTTGGCCAGCACGGGATTACGATCGGGCGAAGCGGTCAGCCTTGATCGCGGCGACGTCGATCTGACCAACGGGATCGTCCTCGTCCGTAAAACCAAGTTCCGTAAAGACCGCCTGATTCCTGTTCACCCAACGACCCAGGCAGCCCTTCGTCGATACGCCCGTGAGCGCGACACCGTGTTTCCCAGGCCCAAAGGCGAGGCCTTCTTCCTCAGCTCGCGAGGCTGCCGTCTGTCAGCGACCGGCCTGCAAAGCAACTTCGCTAAGGTCCGCAAGCTCGCGGGTCTTGACAATGGCAAGCCTCTGCGACCGCACGATCTCCGGCACCGGTTCGCGGTGACCAGGCTCAGGCTGTGGCACCAACAGCGCGCAGACGTCCAAGCGCTGCTGCCCTTACTCGCCACCTACCTCGGCCACGCCAACTATAGCGACACAGCCTACTACCTCACCGGCTCGTCGGATCTCCTCGCCATCGCGGCTGAGCGCGCCTTCCTCGACGGAGGCGCGGCATGAACGAACACCTCCTGCTGGCGCCGCTCCTGGAGTCGTACTTTCGTCGCCGGTTGACCAAGCAGCGCAACGCGACCTCCGCGACCTTAGCCAGCTATCGCGATGCCTTGCGCATGCTGATCCTCTTTGCCGCCGCCCATTTGGGGAAGAAGCCGGCGGCGCTGGCCCTTGAGGATCTCGATCGGGACCTTGTTCTCGCCTTTCTTGACGAGCTTGAGGAGAAGCGGAACAACTCCGTCGCAACGCGCAACGCCCGATTAGCCGCGATCCGATCCTTCTTCCATCACGTCGCTGCCGCCGATCCCGCCTCGTTCGGCGTCGCCCAACGGGTTCTGACGATCCCCACCAAACGGGCCCACATCGAGGTGACGCATCATCTCACCAACGCCGAGGTGGAGGCCATCATCGCAGCCCCTGATCAGACGACGCCCCGCGGCCGGCGCGACCGGGCCTTTCTGCTCTTCTTGGCGAGAACCGGCGCTCGCGTGTCCGAAGCGACTGGCGTCAACGCGAACGACCTTCAGTTGGAGCGAGGACGCCCGCAGGTGCTGCTTCATGGCAAAGGACGCCGAGATCGCGTCGTTCCCATTCCTAAGGATCTGGTGCGATCGCTGACGGACCTATTGAGCGAACGCGGTCTCGCCAATCATGAACCGCGGCCGATCTTCGTCGGGGTTCACAACGAGCGCCTGACGCGTTTCGGCGCGACACACATCGTGCGGCGTGCCGCCTCCCAGGCCGGGTCCACGAGGCCAAGCTTGGAGGGCAAGCCGATATCGCCGCACATCTTCCGGCATTCCCTCGCCATGAAGCTTCTCCGGTCAGGTGTGGACCTCCTGACGATCCAGGCTTGGCTTGGCCATGCTCAGGTCGCCACAACCCACCGATACGCCGCTGCGGATGTCGAGATGATGCGCCGGGGACTTGAGAAGGCGGGCGTCTCAGGCGACCGCAGCGCGCGCTTCCGGCCGAACGACACCATCCTGCAGCTGCTGGCCAACATCTGATTATTATGTGGCGGAGAAACCCTGAGTGGCCGGCCCGGGCTGGCGTTAGAGCGCCTCCGCCACATAATCTCGTCCGACACATAAAAACGGTTATGTTGCACGCAACATAACCGTTCGACGGTGCGCTTTATGTGTTCCGCGCCAAAAGAGCCGACCGAATAAAGATCGTATGGTGGGATGGCTCCGGCGTGTGCCTCTATTTAAAACGGCTTGAGAAGGCGAGGTTCTGCTGGCCGCGGATCGGGCATCATCGGGTGCAGCTGAATGCTGCGCAGTTGATGGCACTGGTGGATGGGATGGACTGGAAGCGGGTCCGGACCGCGGCGGTCAAGCCGCCGGAGATTGTTGGGTAAAAGCACTGCGGCGAAGTGAATCAGCGGCCTGAAAGGGCAAGAGAACCGGGGCAAAATGTGCTCTGGTCGGGTCAATGACGCCGCCCGATCTCAGCCTCCCGAATGACGTAGAGACGCTGAAAGCCATGGTGCTTGCCATGGCCGAGAAAGCGGCCCGCGCCGATGCTCTGGAGAGCGAAGTCGCCGATCTCAAGGCCCGCAACGCCGATGCCGATGCGCGCATCGAGCGGCTGACGCAAATCCTGAAGGCCTTCGACCGCGCCCGGTTCGGCCGACGATCGGAGAAGCTCGGCTCGGCGAACGGCGACGATGAACAGCAGGCCCTCGTCTTCGAGGAGATCGAGACCGGCATCGCCGCGATCAAGGCCCAGGTCAGCAAGGGCCGTGCGCAGGCGGATGGCAAGCGTGCACCGCGTCGGCGCAAGGGCTTTGCGCCCCATCTGGAACGGATCGAAACCGTCATTGAGCCGGAAGAGCTGGCTGAGCATGCCGGCAAGCAGAAGGTGCTGATCGGCGAGGACGTGTCGGAGCGCCTGGATGTGGTGCCGGCGAAGTTCCGGGTGATCGTCACGCGCCGTCCCAGGTATGCCTTCAAGAACGCGGACGGCGTCATCCAGGCGCCGGCCCCGGCCCATATCATTGAAGGAGGCATTCCGACGGAAGCGCTTCTGGCCCAGATCGCCGTCGCCAAATATGCCGACGGCCTGCCGCTCTACCGGCAGGAGGCTATCTACGCCCGCGATCATGTCGAGCTCGACCGCCAGCTGATGGCGCAATGGATGGGCAAGCTCGGCTTCGAGCTCGAGATCGTGGCCGACAACATCTTCAGCGAGGTCAAGAAGGCCGAACGGGTCTTTGCCGACGAAACCACCTTGCCGACGCTCGCTCCGGGCTCCGGATCGACAAAGACGGCCTACTTATGGGCCTATGCCCGGGATGACCGAACCTTTGGCCGCAGCGGTCCCCCGATGGTGGCTTATCGCTTCGAAGACAGCCGCTCCGGCGAATGCGCGGTCCGCCATCTCAATGGTTATCGCGGCATCCTGCAAGTGGATGGCTATGCCGCCTATAACAAGCTCGCGCGATCCGATCGCGGCAATGATGGCATCACATTGGCTGGCTGCTGGTCACACTGCAGACGCAAGTTCTACGAGCTGCATGTTGCAGGGAGCTCGGAAGTGGCAACGGCGACGGTCGAGCGGATGGCAAGGCTCTGGCAGGTCGAGAAGACCGTGCGCGGTCAAAGCCCCGACGCTCGCGTTGCCGCGCGCCAGCAAACCTCCGCGGCGATCGTCGCAGATCTCTTCGATCTCTGGCAGCAGACCTTGCGGCGGATCTCCGGCAAATCAAAACTGGCTGAGGCGATCCGCTATGCCGTCTCGCGCCGTGCCATCTTCGAACGCTTCCTGACCGATGGTCGCATCGAGCTCGACTCCAACGTCGTCGAACGCGCCATCAGGCCACTAACAATCACGAGAAAGAATAGCCTCTTCGCTGGCAGCGACGGCGGCGGACGAACCTGGGCGACCATCGCAACGCTGCTGCAGACGGCGAAAATGAACAACGTCGATCCGTTCGCCTGGCTCGCCTTAACACTTCAGCGTATCGCCAACGGCTGGCCGAGCAGCCAAATCGACGCGCTTATGCCATGGAACCACGCAGCCTGACGGCCTCAGCTTGCCGCTTACGTTTGAGGCGACCCCGTAAATCAACGGGGCATTGTTGACGACAGGAGGGAACCACATGGCGGCACGGCGTTAATCGTTAAAGTAGAGCAAATCGCACGGCTCTAGACGGCTGCGCAAATTTGCGGCAAATTGCATTCAATTAGGTTTAGAGGTTTGGCCGCCCGCAGTCTTGCGGACCAGGCGCCGAAGCCTCTCGAAGCTGAATATTGAAAGACAAGAAAAATTGCGAGCATGCGGAGTGCAGGGCCGCACGCGAAACGGGCAGGGTAATGGCGGTCGGAGTCTTTTCACGGTAGGCGTCTAATGGCACATGGGCGGCCTTTTGGCCGCGCGCCCCACGAATATTGCTGATGGGCATCGTGTACGTGTTGTTGTGAATTGATTTTCGGGTGCGATCACGCCTGCTCTGCGTCGGCAGAGTTCAAGGAGTGTGTATTGAGTCGCATTGTTTCATCCCGAAGGTCCGACCAATGATCAACTGGTGCGAAGTCGAATCGCGTTCCCAAGGAACTTTAAATTCTGCGTCTACATCTCCTTCATGGTTAGCCGATTTTTCGATCGAGACCTCGCTCACCCCGGCCAATGATCCGCTGGCTTCGAGCCCGTCGGTAGCAACTGATGCGCCGATGGAAGCCGAACACGATCCGTCCGACATGCGCTCCTTGTCGCCGAGGCGCTATTTCGCTGTCACCTATCAATCCCATCACTAAATTCGAGGCCGTTCATCGCTCTCATTGAATCGCTGAACCATTACTTACACGCGAATTGTACGAACAGAATATTGAACGCATAAAGGCATTGCAGCTATGGCCACCACTCAGAACACCTCAGGCGGTACGACAACGTCGTTCAGCAATACGCCCCAGGCGGTTGACGATAGTTACAATTATTCAGCGAGCGTGTCGGGAATACTCATCTTGAATGTGATGGCCAACGATCTTGGTGGCGCCGCCAAGTCGCTGTGGTCCGTCGACAACGATCTTAGCGTCAGCGTTACATCGTCGAACGGTAAATACGCTCCAGCCGATCTCCTGACGAAAGACACAGTCTATTCAACCACTCTTGCGGGCGACGCAGGGACCTCCGATACGAGCCTGCTCGGTGCTAAAATCTGGATCAATTCGGACGGGACAATTGGATACGACGCATCGAGCATCTCAGCGCAACTTCAGGCGAAAGCGGCAGGCGAGACTCTTGTTGACAAGTTCACCTACGCCATTCGGCTGGGCAATGGAACGCTGAGCTGGGCGACGACTACGTTGACATTTACGGGGGTGAACGACGGTCCGGTGCTCTCCGCCGACGCCTCCGGGCCGCACAATATCACCGAGCTCGCCGGCCACACCGGCGATACGATCGATCACGACACGACGACAGGGACGCTAGCGTTCACCGACGCTGATCTTAGCGACACGCACGTGGTGAGCAAAAGTGATCCCAACTTTGCGTGGTCAGGCGGCCCGCTCACCGCGGCTCAGGTATCGGCGTTAACCACGGCAAGTTCGCTGACAGTGACTGAGACCGACAGCACGGGATCGGGCTCGGGTTCGGTCAGCTTCAGCTACAGCGCAATCGACCAGACCTTCGATTTCCTGGCTCAGGGCGAGACCCTGACGGTCACCTACAATCTGACGGTCACGGACAACCACGGCGCAAGCTCGACCAAACCTATCACGATCACGATTACCGGCACCAACGACGCGCCGGTGGTTGCGGCGGCGCTGACCTCGACGGCGGCGGAGGGTGCTGCGTCGTACCCGCTGAACCTGCTGAGCGGGGCGAGCGATCCCGACCATGGCGAGACGGCGACGCTGAGCGTTGCCGATGTGAGCTATGCGGTCGACGGCGGAGCCTCGTCTTCGACGGCGCCGGCCGGGGTGAGCCTGTCGGGCTCGACGCTGACGGTCGATCCGACCGACCCGGCGTTCAACAGCCTGGCGGTCGGCGAGCACATGACGATCGTGGTGTCCTACAATGTGAAGGACGCGCAGGGTGCGACGGTGGCGCAGACCGAGACGATCACGATCACCGGCACCAACGACGCGCCGGTGGTTGCGGCGGCGCTGACCTCGACGGCGGCGGAAGGTGCTGCGTCGTACCCGCTGAACCTGCTGAGCGGGGCGAGCGATCCCGACCACGGCGAGACGGCGACGCTGAGCGTTGCCGATGTGAGCTATGCGGTCGACGGCGGAGCCTCGTCTTCGACGGCGCCGGCCGGGGTGAGCCTGTCGGGCTCGACGCTGACGGTCGATCCGACCGACCCGGCGTTCAACAGCCTGGCGGTCGGCGAGCACATGACGATCGTGGTGTCCTACAATGTGAAGGACGCGCAGGGTGCGACGGTGGCGCAGACCGAGACGATCACGATCACCGGCACCAACGACGCGCCGGTGGTTGCGGCGGCGCTGACCTCGACGGCGGCGGAAGGTGCTGCGTCGTACCCGCTGAACCTGCTGAGCGGGGCGAGCGATCCCGACCACGGCGAGACGGCGACGCTGAGCGTTGCCGATGTGAGCTATGCGGTCGACGGCGGAGCCTCGTCTTCGACGGCGCCGGCCGGGGTGAGCCTGTCGGGCTCGACGCTGACGGTTGATCCGACCGACCCGGCGTTCAACAGCCTGGCGGTCGGCGAGCACATGACGATCGTGGTGTCCTACAATGTGAAGGACGCGCAGGGTGCGACGGTGGCGCAGACCGAGACGATCACGATCACCGGCACCAACGACGCGCCGGTGGTTGCGGCGGCGCTGACCTCGACGGCGGCGGAGGGTGCTGCGTCGTACCCGCTGAACCTGCTGAGCGGGGCGAGCGATCCCGACCACGGCGAGACGGCAACGCTGAGCGTTGCCGATGTGAGCTATGCGGTCGACGGCGGAGCCTCGTCTTCGACGGCGCCGGCCGGGGTGAGCCTGTCGGGCTCGACGCTGACGGTTGATCCGACCGACCCGGCGTTCAACAGCCTGGCGGTCGGCGAGCATATGACGATCGTGGTGTCCTACAATGTGAAGGACGCGCAGGGTGCGACGGTGGCGCAGACCGAGACGATCACGATCACCGGCACCAACGACGCGCCGGTGGTTACGGCGGCGCTGACCTCGACGGCGGCGGAAGGTGCTGCGTCGTACCCGCTGAACCTGCTGAGCGGGGCGAGCGATCCCGACCATGGCGAGACGGCGACGCTGAGCGTTGCCGATGTGAGCTATGCGGTCGACGGCGGAGCCTCGTCTTCGACGGCGCCGGCCGGGGTGAGCCTGTCGGGCTCGACGCTGACGGTTGATCCGACCGACCCGGCGTTCAACAGCCTGGCGGTCGGCGAGCACATGACGATCGTGGTGTCCTACAATGTGAAGGACGCGCAGGGTGCGACGGTGGCGCAGACCGAGACGATCACGATCACCGGCACCAACGACGCGCCGGTGGTTACGGCGGCGCTGACCTCGACGGCGGCGGAAGGTGCTGCGTCGTACCCGCTGAACCTGCTGAGCGGGGCGAGCGATCCCGACCATGGCGAGACGGCGACGCTGAGCGTTGCCGATGTGAGCTATGCGGTCGACGGCGGAGCCTCGTCTTCGACGGCGCCGGCCGGGGTGAGCCTGTCGGGCTCGACGCTGACGGTTGATCCGACCGACCCGGCGTTCAACAGCCTGGCGGTCGGCGAGCACATGACGATCGTGGTGTCCTACAATGTGAAGGACGCGCAGGGTGCGACGGTGGCGCAGACCGAGACGATCACGATTACCGGCACCAACGACGCGCCGGTGGTTGCGGCGGCGCTGACCTCGACGGCGGCGGAAGGTGCTGCGTCGTACCCGCTGAACCTGCTGAGCGGGGCGAGCGATCCCGACCATGGCGAGACGGCGACGCTGAGCGTTGCCGATGTGAGCTATGCGGTCGACGGCGGAGCCTCGTCTTCGACGGCGCCGGCCGGGGTGAGCCTGTCGGGCTCGACGCTGACGGTCGATCCGACCGACCCGGCGTTCAACAGCCTGGCGGTCGGCGAGCACATGACGATCGTGGTGTCCTACAATGTGAAGGACGCGCAGGGTGCGACGGTGGCGCAGACCGAGACGATCACGATCACCGGCACCAACGACGCGCCGGTGGTTGCGGCGGCGCTGACCTCGACGGCGGCGGAAGGTGCTGCGTCGTACCCGCTGAACCTGCTGAGCGGGGCGAGCGATCCCGACCACGGCGAGACGGCGACGCTGAGCGTTGCCGATGTGAGCTATGCGGTCGACGGCGGAGCCTCGTCTTCGACGGCGCCGGCCGGGGTGAGCCTGTCGGGCTCGACGCTGACGGTCGATCCGACCGACCCGGCGTTCAACAGCCTGGCGGTCGGCGAGCACATGACGATCGTGGTGTCCTACAATGTGAAGGACGCGCAGGGTGCGACGGTGGCGCAGACCGAGACGATCACGATCACCGGCACCAACGACGCGCCGGTGGTTGCGGCGGCGCTGACCTCGACGGCGGCGGAAGGTGCTGCGTCGTACCCGCTGAACCTGCTGAGCGGGGCGAGCGATCCCGACCACGGCGAGACGGCGACGCTGAGCGTTGCCGATGTGAGCTATGCGGTCGACGGCGGAGCCTCGTCTTCGACGGCGCCGGCCGGGGTGAGCCTGTCGGGCTCGACGCTGACGGTTGATCCGACCGACCCGGCGTTCAACAGCCTGGCGGTCGGCGAGCACATGACGATCGTGGTGTCCTACAATGTGAAGGACGCGCAGGGTGCGACGGTGGCGCAGACCGAGACGATCACGATCACCGGCACCAACGACGCGCCGGTGGTTGCGGCGGCGCTGACCTCGACGGCGGCGGAGGGTGCTGCGTCGTACCCGCTGAACCTGCTGAGCGGGGCGAGCGATCCCGACCACGGCGAGACGGCGACGCTGAGCGTTGCCGATGTGAGCTATGCGGTCGACGGCGGAGCCTCGTCTTCGACGGCGCCGGCCGGGGTGAGCCTGTCGGGCTCGACGCTGACGGTCGATCCGACCGACCCGGCGTTCAACAGCCTGGCGGTCGGCGAGCACATGACGATCGTGGTGTCCTACAATGTGAAGGACGCGCAGGGTGCGACGGTGGCGCAGACCGAGACGATCACGATCACCGGCACCAACGACGCGCCGGTGGTTGCGGCGGCGCTGACCTCGACGGCGGCGGAAGGTGCTGCGTCGTACCCGCTGAACCTGCTGAGCGGGGCGAGCGATCCCGACCACGGCGAGACGGCAACGCTGAGCGTTGCCGATGTGAGCTATGCGGTCGACGGCGGAGCCTCGTCTTCGACGGCGCCGGCCGGGGTGAGCCTGTCGGGCTCGACGCTGACGGTCGATCCGACCGACCCGGCGTTCAACAGCCTGGCGGTCGGCGAGCACATGACGATCGTGGTGTCCTACAATGTGAAGGACGCGCAGGGTGCGACGGTGGCGCAGACCGAGACGATCACGATCACCGGCACCAACGACGCGCCGGTGGTTGCGGCGGCGCTGACCTCGACGGCGGCGGAAGGTGCTGCGTCGTACCCGCTGAACCTGCTGAGCGGGGCGAGCGATCCCGACCACGGCGAGACGGCGACGCTGAGCGTTGCCGATGTGAGCTATGCGGTCGACGGCGGAGCCTCGTCTTCGACGGCGCCGGCCGGGGTGAGCCTGTCGGGCTCGACGCTGACGGTCGATCCGACCGACCCGGCGTTCAACAGCCTGGCGGTCGGCGAGCACATGACGATCGTGGTGTCCTACAATGTGAAGGACGCGCAGGGTGCGACGGTGGCGCAGACCGAGACGATCACGATCACCGGCACCAACGACGCGCCGGTGGTTGCGGCGGCGCTGACCTCGACGGCGGCGGAAGGTGCTGCGTCGTACCCGCTGAACCTGCTGAGCGGGGCGAGCGATCCCGACCACGGCGAGACGGCGACGCTGAGCGTTGCCGATGTGAGCTATGCGGTCGACGGCGGAGCCTCGTCTTCGACGGCGCCGGCCGGGGTGAGCCTGTCGGGCTCGACGCTGACGGTTGATCCGACCGACCCGGCGTTCAACAGCCTGGCGGTCGGCGAGCACATGACGATCGTGGTGTCCTACAATGTGAAGGACGCGCAGGGTGCGACGGTGGCGCAGACCGAGACGATCACGATCACCGGCACCAACGACGCGCCGGTGGTTGCGGCGGCGCTGACCTCGACGGCGGCGGAGGGTGCTGCGTCGTACCCGCTGAACCTGCTGAGCGGGGCGAGCGATCCCGACCACGGCGAGACGGCAACGCTGAGCGTTGCCGATGTGAGCTATGCGGTCGATGGCGGAGCCTCGTCTTCGACGGCGCCGGCCGGGGTGAGCCTGTCGGGCTCGACGCTGACGGTTGATCCGACCGACCCGGCGTTCAACAGCCTGGCGGTCGGCGAGCATATGACGATCGTGGTGTCCTACAATGTGAAGGACGCGCAGGGTGCGACGGTGGCGCAGACCGAGACGATCACGATCACCGGCACCAACGACGCGCCGGTGGTTACGGCGGCGCTGACCTCGACGGCGGCGGAAGGTGCTGCGTCGTACCCGCTGAACCTGCTGAGCGGGGCGAGCGATCCCGACCATGGCGAGACGGCGACGCTGAGCGTTGCCGATGTGAGCTATGCGGTCGACGGCGGAGCCTCGTCTTCGACGGCGCCGGCCGGGGTGAGCCTGTCGGGCTCGACGCTGACGGTTGATCCGACCGACCCGGCGTTCAACAGCCTGGCGGTCGGCGAGCACATGACGATCGTGGTGTCCTACAATGTGAAGGACGCGCAGGGTGCGACGGTGGCGCAGACCGAGACGATCACGATCACCGGCACCAACGACGCGCCGGTGGTTACGGCGGCGCTGACCTCGACGGCGGCGGAAGGTGCTGCGTCGTACCCGCTGAACCTGCTGAGCGGGGCGAGCGATCCCGACCATGGCGAGACGGCGACGCTGAGCGTTGCCGATGTGAGCTATGCGGTCGACGGCGGAGCCTCGTCTTCGACGGCGCCGGCCGGGGTGAGCCTGTCGGGCTCGACGCTGACGGTTGATCCGACCGACCCGGCGTTCAACAGCCTGGCGGTCGGCGAGCACATGACGATCGTGGTGTCCTACAATGTGAAGGACGCGCAGGGTGCGACGGTGGCGCAGACCGAGACGATCACGATCACCGGCACCAACGACGCGCCGGTGGTTACGGCGGCGCTGACCTCGACGGCGGCGGAAGGTGCTGCGTCGTACCCGCTGAACCTGCTGAGCGGGGCGAGCGATCCCGACCATGGCGAGACGGCGACGCTGAGCGTTGCCGATGTGAGCTATGCGGTCGACGGCGGAGCCTCGTCTTCGACGGCGCCGGCCGGGGTGAGCCTGTCGGGCTCGACGCTGACGGTTGATCCGACCGACCCGGCGTTCAACAGCCTGGCGGTCGGCGAGCACATGACGATCGTGGTGTCCTACAATGTGAAGGACGCGCAGGGTGCGACGGTGGCGCAGACCGAGACGATCACGATCACCGGCACCAACGACGCGCCGGTGGTTACGGCGGCGCTGACCTCGACGGCGGCGGAAGGTGCTGCGTCGTACCCGCTGAACCTGCTGAGCGGGGCGAGCGATCCCGACCATGGCGAGACGGCGACGCTGAGCGTTGCCGATGTGAGCTATGCGGTCGACGGCGGAGCCTCGTCTTCGACGGCGCCGGCCGGGGTGAGCCTGTCGGGCTCGACGCTGACGGTTGATCCGACCGACCCGGCGTTCAACAGCCTGGCGGTCGGCGAGCACATGACGATCGTGGTGTCCTACAATGTGAAGGACGCGCAGGGTGCGACGGTGGCGCAGACCGAGACGATCACGATTACCGGCACCAACGACGCGCCGGTGGTTGCGGCGGCGCTGACCTCGACGGCGGCGGAAGGTGCTGCGTCGTACCCGCTGAACCTGCTGAGCGGGGCGAGCGATCCCGACCACGGCGAGACGGCGACGCTGAGCGTTGCCGATGTGAGCTATGCGGTCGACGGCGGAGCCTCGTCTTCGACGGCGCCGGCCGGGGTGAGCCTGTCGGGCTCGACGCTGACGGTCGATCCGACCGACCCGGCGTTCAACAGCCTGGCGGTCGGCGAGCATATGACGATCGTGGTGTCCTACAATGTGAAGGACGCGCAGGGTGCGACGGTGGCGCAGACCGAGACGATCACGATCACCGGCACCAACGACGCGCCGGTGGTTGCGGCGGCGCTGACCTCGACGGCGGCGGAGGGTGCTGCGTCGTACCCGCTGAACCTGCTGAGCGGGGCGAGCGATCCCGACCACGGCGAGACGGCGACGCTGAGCGTTGCCGATGTGAGCTATGCGGTCGACGGCGGAGCCTCGTCTTCGACGGCGCCGGCCGGGGTGAGCCTGTCGGGCTCGACGCTGACGGTTGATCCGACCGACCCGGCGTTCAACAGCCTGGCGGTCGGCGAGCACATGACGATCGTGGTGTCCTACAATGTGAAGGACGCGCAGGGTGCGACGGTGGCGCAGACCGAGACGATCACGATTACCGGCACCAACGACGCGCCGGTTGCCAACGCCGACACTGGGACAGTCAATGAGGACGCGACCCTCACCATGCCTGCCGCGAATGGCGTGATTCAGGGCACCACGGGCGGATCGGTGGCTGATACCGACGTCGACAATGCAACCAGCACGCTGGTGGTCTCAGGCGTGGTTGCCGGAACGGGGTCGGTGACGCAGGGTGTTGGGGTGGCGACCTCGATCGCGGGCACCTACGGTCATCTGACGCTGAATGCGAACGGCTCGTACAGCTATGTGGCCGACACCGCTAACAGTCTCGCCACGGGTGTCACGGCGGTGGACACCTTCACCTACACGGCCAAGGACCCGGGCGGGCTAGTGTCCAACAGCACGACGCTGAAGATCACGGTGACCGGCACCAATGACGCCCCAGTTCTCGATCCGTCCAAAACGCCAGTGCTCACGGCCGAGAACCAAGGCAGCGGTGCGCCGGCAGGAGCTGTCGGTACGTTGGTCTCTAGCTTGGTGGATCTTAATCCACCCAGTGGTGGCTTGGACAACGTTACTGACGTCGATTCAGGGGCCGTGACCGGAATCGCACTGACGGGTACCGATACGAGCCACGGCACCTGGTTCTTTTCCACAAATAACGGCGCAACATGGACGGCTATAGGAGCAGTGTCGAACACCACGGCCCTACTCCTCTCGGCGGACGCCAACACGCGGCTCTACTTCCAGCCAAGCGCGGGCTTTGCCGGAACAGATACGAATGCCATCACCTTCCGTGCTTGGGATCAGACCAGCGGCTCGAACGGAGTTAAGGTGGACACGTCATCCAATGGCGGTACGACGGCATTTTCGACAGCCATTGATACTGCGAACATTACTATCAATGCGACCGACACAACTCCGCCGACGGTGATATCGATTACGGGTGGCACCTCGTTGCCTGCGGGCAACAGCGAAACGATCACGTTTACATTCAGCGAAAAAGTGACTAATCTTACGCTTGGAGATATATCGCTAGCCGATAGCTCAAACGGCACCAGTTTGAGCAACCTTCAGTCCACGGATGGCGGGCTCACTTGGACAGCGACGTTCACCAAGGGCAGCTCCAATAGTACAACAATCAGCGTTTTCAACAGTGGCACTACGGCTGCCACGGATCCGTATTGGACCGACCTTTCGGGAAATCCCGGGACAGGTGGCGGATCTTTGACTATCTCGAAAAAAGCTCCTGCGGGTATTTCGGGGCAGCCGATTAATCTCGGTCTGGAACAACCCGAAGCAAACGACGCCGCTGTCTCAGTGACGATCACAAGCCTGCCAACGGGGTGGACCGTACCAAACGGCACCAAGCTTAGCGACGGTTCATTTGCCGTAACGGGCGTCGACTTAGGCGCGCTCACCGTTACGACGCCCCTTGAATTTGTCGGAGCCGCGGTTATCACCATTTCCGCCACCTGGGCCAATCCCGATGGTAGCTTTGACACAATTCTGGTTCGCGACAATGTCGAAGCGTACGCCCCGGGATCTCCAATTTTCGCCTGGTCGGGCGATGACCATCTGACCGGTTCAAGCGGCCACGATACCTTTGTGTTTTCGCAGCCGATTGGCAACGACGTCGTGCACAGTTTCGAGGTGTCCTCCGACGTCATCGACCTGATCAGCTATGGCTGGCAAAGTTTCGCGGACGTTCAAGCCCACACCGCGGACGACGCGCATGGCAATGCTGTGATCACGTTGGCTGATGGCCAAACGATCACGCTCGATGGCGTTCATGCATCGGATCTCACCGCCGCGAACTTCGAATTCGACGTGACGCCGACGGTCGAAAATCCCGGCCAGATGACAATCGGCGACGGCGCGATGCTGCCGCTGTCGGGCGTCATCCACAACACCGGCGAGATCGACCTGCAGGCCTCCGGCGACGACACGCTTCTCCAGATCATCCAGACTGGCATTACGCTCAACGGCGGCGGTCACGTGCTCCTGTCCGACGACGATCACAACATCATCGCCGGTACGGCCTCGAACGTCACACTCGACAACGTTGACAACGTCATCTCGGGTGCCGGCCAGATCGGGCAGGGCAGCCTGACGCTGAGCAACGAGGGCACTATCGATGCCACCGGCACCCATGCCCTTGTGATCGACACCGGAGCCAACGTGATCGCCAACGCTGGCACGCTGGAGGCAACCGGCACGGGTGGGCTGGTGCTCGCCAGTGCGGTGGCCAACAGCGGTCTGATCTGGGCCAACGGCGGCACGGTCACAGCAGAAGGCGACGTTACCGGCAACGGCAACGCCTTGATCAGCGGGGCTGGCACCATCGAGTTCGGGGCAGCCTCGGCGGCGGGCGTCACCTTCGACACGACCGCCGCTGGCCACCTGATCCTGGATGATGCATTCCACTTCTCCGGTACGGTGACCGGCCTCGATGGCAATGACGACATCGACCTCAAGGGCATCAGTTTCGGCGCAGGCACCACGTTGAGCTTCACGGAGAACCAGGCGGGAACTGGTGGCACTCTGACGGTGTCGGACGGCGCGCATACGGCCAATATCGTCCTGCTCGGCCAATACGATCCGAATGGCTTTGCCGAGAAGGCCGACGCAACGAACGGCACGATGATTACTTACGATCCACACCACGTAGCCTGAGGCTCCAGGGAAGGAAATGGACCGCGAGAGGAGCTGAACCCCGTAGATTTACCTTCCTGCCGTTTTTGCGCCGGCAGCGGCTTTGGTACAGCTGCCGCCTATGCTAAGTGGGACAGATTGAATGATTGATTTACTTGATCCTTTTGACTGTCGCCTATTGGCTGTCAGTCATCATTCTTAGGGATGGCTCCAGCCAGATTCCGCGTGAGTACCCTTCGCAAAAGGCCGGACGAATTCCGGCAGTCGCTGCAAGCCTGCCAAGGCTATTTTGTCACTGCGGCTATCTTCAGCCTTGCCATTAACCTGCTGTACTTGGCCGGCCCGCTCTACATGCTGCAGGTCTATGACCGCGTGATCTCGAGCGGGAGCGAGATCACGCTGCTGATGCTGACGCTTGCGCTATTACTAGCGTTCATGGCACTCGCAGGTCTCGACGCCGTGCGCGCTCGTGTTCTGACCCGCACCAGCATTCGCCTCGATCGCAAGATCGCGCCGCGGGTGATGACCGCCATCATCGACCATTCGGCAAAAATCGGCGGCGCGCGCAGCCAGCTGTTGCGTGATTTTGATACGTTCCGCCAGTTCATCACCGGGTCCGGAATTCACGCTATCTTCGATCTGCCGTGGTCGCCGATCTACATCGCGGTCATCTTTTGCCTGCACCCGTTCCTGGGTGCCTTTGCACTGGGATCTTCGGTCATTCTGGTGCTGATGGCATTTCTCAATGAATGGATCGTCAAGCCTCCGCTCGCCGAATCCGGCGAGGCGGCGAACCGAAATTACGGCTTCACCGAGATGAGCCTGCGCAACACCGAAGTGGTGCGCGCCATGGGGATGACCGGTGGCCTCCTGAAGCGCTGGAGCCGGGACCGCGACCGCATGCTCGAGCGCCAAGTTGCCGCCAGCGATCGCGCGGCGACCATGCAGAGCATGATTCGTTTCTTGCGGCTTTCGATGCAATCCCTGATCCTCGGTCTTGGTGCCTATCTGGTGATCGAGCGCATGACCACCGCCGGTGCCATGTTTGCCGCCAGCATCCTGCTTGGCCGCGCGTTGCAGCCGATCGAACAAATCGTTGGATCCTGGCGTAGTCTCGTCTCGGCCCGCGGCGCATTCCTGCGGGTGCGGGAACTGTTGGCGGCCAACCCGCCGCGCGAAACAGGACTGACGTTGCCGCGGCCGGAGGGCCATCTTTCCGTCGAAGCGCTGTCTTTTGCTGCGCCTGGAACATCGAAGCCTATTCTGCGCGGGGTCACCTTCCAGATCGAGCCGGGTGAAGTCCTGGGGATAATCGGTCCTTCGGGCGCCGGCAAATCCACGCTCGCGCGCCATATTGTCGGCGTTCAGGCGCCATCCGCAGGGGCCGTCCGCCTCGACGGGTCCGACGTTTCGAGCTGGATCAGGTCGTCGCTCGGCGAGCATCTTGGCTATCTGCCCCAGGATATCGAGCTGTTTGCCGATACGGTGGCAGCCAATATTTGTCGGTTCAAGGACGGAGACGACAAGGACATCATTCTGGCGGCGCGAATGGCCGACGTGCACGAGACGATCCTGCGGCTCGTCGATGGCTACGACACCCAGGTCGGGGAGGGCGGCGCGATCCTGTCCGGAGGCTACCGCCAGCGCATCGGCCTCGCACGCGCGGTTTACGGCAATCCAAGCCTGGTCGTGCTCGATGAGCCCAGCTCGAACCTTGATGCCGAGGGCGATGCGGCGCTCGCCGACTGCATCACGCAGCTGAAGAAGCGCGGAACCACGGTGGTGATCATTTCGCATCGGCCGGCCACAATCGGCGTGGTCGACAAGATATTGGTGTTGCGCGAAGGCGTGGCTGAGATGTTCGGACCGCGGAGCGAAATCTTGGCGCGCCTCACGCGGCCTGTGCCGGTTCCTGCAGTTCGGGGAGCGACCGGTTAGGAGAAATCATGACATTGCTTGATGTCACAGACCTGTCGATGCGTCCCGCTGCTGCCCCACGCGGAACAAAACGCGCCAACAAGGATGGATCGCCAAACGACTCCATTCGCAAGGTTGCAATAGCGGGGTGGCTGATCATCGCGGTCTTTTTCGGCGGGATCGGTACTTGGGCCGTGAGTGCGCCGCTCAACGGTGCGGTAGTTGCCAATGCCGTCGTGAAGGTCGATGGCAACCGCAAGAGCCTTCAGCACCTCGATGGCGGCATCGTCAAGGAATTGCACGTCAGGGAAGGCGACAGGGTGCTCGCAGGCGACCTGCTGATCGTCCTGGACGAGACCCAAGCTCGCGCCGAACATGAGGTGCTGACGCAGCAATATGCCGTGCTGCGCGCAACGGAGGTCCGGCTGCTGACCGAGCTTGACCATGGCTCCCAGCTTGTCATGCCGCCGGATCTGAAGGCGCGCTCTGACGATCCCTATTTCAAAAGCGTCTGGAACGGGCAGGTCAGTCAGTTTGACAGCCGCAGGGCGTCGCTCAAAGGACAAAGAAGCGTGGTCCGCGAGAAGATCAACCAGCTGGGGTCCCAGATCGTTGGCTCGGAAGCGCAGGTGAAATCGTTCACCAACCAGATCGACTCAGTGCGCAAGGAGGCCAAAGACATCGCACCGCTCGTCGAACGCGGGTTGATCGCCCGTCCCCGCATCCTGCAGCTGGAGCGGACCGCGTACGGCCTCGAAGGCCAGATCGCCGATGCGAACGCCAACATCGCCAAGGCTCGCCAGGCGATCGCCGAGCAGGAGCAGCAGATCGCCCAGTTCGACAACGATCGGATGACAGACGTCACGAAGGATTTGCGCGATACGCAAGCCAAGCTCCTGGAGGTTATCCCGAAGGCGACGAACGCCAAAGCCGTGCTCGGCCGGATGGAAATTCGTGCGCCCTATACCGGACGCGTGGTTGGCCTCAGCGTGTTTTCGGTGGGCGGTGTGATTCAGCGCGGCGACAAGATCCTGGACATCGTGCCCGACGAGGATTCGCTCACAATCGAAGCGCAGGTGGCGGTCGAGGATATCAGCGACGTGCATCCGAACACGCGCGCGGAAGTTCACCTAACCGCTTACAAACAGCGCATCGTTCCGATCATCCATGGCGACGTCATTCAGGTCTCGGCGGACCGCTTGACTGATCCGAAGACCAACAATCCCTATTACACGGCCTTCGTTCGGATCGATCAGGACGAGCTGGCGACCATGCCCAACATTCGCCTTTATCCGGGAATGCCGGCAACGGTGATGATCCCGACGATTCAGCGAACCGCTTTTGACTACATCGTCGGGCCGCTGGTGATGTCATTCAATCACGCGTTCCGGCAGAAGTGAGCCTTGGACGCATCCCTCGAAGCTAACTGGCGCCGACATAATAGTTTTGAAATTGCTGTGGCACCCGTGCCACCAACGATGCCCTGCATAGGTCTATGTTGCTCCCCGCAACAGGGCGCTCTCATGTATGATGTATACTTGAGTGGGAAGAACGATCTGCTGGTTATCCGACGCGGACTTCCCATCGAACTTGGGCGGAATTTGGCGCAAAAGGAAGCGCACCGTGCGATCGGTGAGCGAAAAAATCCGCGAGGACGTCGAAAAACGTGGCTATCACTGGCGCAAGCTGGCCAGCCAGATTCGGTGAGACAGCTAACTGAAGCGCGGGTTCTGCTTACGCCTTCGGCCAATCCCTGGTTAATGCTGCTCTACCTCGGAACGCGAACCATCGATTGCCATAACGGTCGAACGCGGCGGAGAGCGCTCGGTCCGTTTCGCCACGCAACCAAAAAGCGGGAGAGCAATGTCCGGCGAGCTCGCTCTTAGCTGGCATACAGGTCGTGCCCGTCGCGCTTTTTCCTGGAACTTAGACCCACCCCGCGCTTGCTTAAGGCTCTGGTTACCGTATCGCGCCGCAACTGCCTTGGCTCGACATCGTAGTTTGAGCTGTTGTTGGTCGCAGCCGCGAGCGCGGCCGCATCGGCCGCGTTTTGCATGCCGCGCGTCCTCATGGACCAGTTCGAAACCTCAAAGCCGATACCCAGGGCTCCGATCAGAGGAACGAGCAGGACACCCATGATCACATTGACGGCGCCGCAATCATCCGTATCCCTCCGTTGAGGGCCGCCTTGTTTGACGAACGCGATCGCTGCAGGTCCTAGGGGTAATCCTAGGAGAAGCGCTATGACGATTTCGAGGGCGGAGGTGATCACGTCGGTCGAGCGGCGGCGCCGCTGGTCGCAAGATGAGAAGGAACGGCTTGTTGCAGCGTCGCTGGAGCCCGGCGCCAATGTTTCCGAGGTGGCTCGCGTGGCCGGGCTTCATGTGAGCCAGCTGTTCAGGTGGCGCAAGGAGCTTTGCAGGCACGGCGAAGCGAGCATAGCGCCGTTTGTTCCGGTCGAGATTGGGTCGTCCGCGCCACCGCGGGAGGTGGCCGAAGCGCCGTTGACGACGACGACGCGTCGACGCAAGAGCCACGGCATCATCGAGATTGATCTTGGTACCGGGCACCGCATCCGGGTCGATGGCGACGTTGATGGAGACGCGCTACGTCGTGTTCTCGATGCTTTGGTCCGCCGATGATCCCAGTTCCCACGGGCGCGCGAGTGTGGCTCGCGACAGGCTACACGGACATGCGCCGAGGCTTTCCGTCGTTGGCACTCCAGGTGCAGGAGGTGCTGCGCAAGGACCCGCTCTTATGTGTCGGACGAGATTATGTGGCGGAGGCGCTCTAACGCCAGCCCGGGCCGGCCACTCAGGGTTTCTCCGCCACATAATAATCAGATGTTGGCCAGCAGCTGCAGGATGGTGTCGTTCGGCCGGAAGCGCGCGCTGCGGTCGCCTGAGACGCCCGCCTTCTCAAGTCCCCGGCGCATCATCTCGACATCCGCAGCGGCGTATCGGTGGGTTGTGGCGACCTGAGCATGGCCAAGCCAAGCCTGGATCGTCAGGAGGTCCACACCTGACCGGAGAAGCTTCATGGCGAGGGAATGCCGGAAGATGTGCGGCGATATCGGCTTGCCCTCCAAGCTTGGCCTCGTGGACCCGGCCTGGGAGGCGGCACGCCGCACGATGTGTGTCGCGCCGAAACGCGTCAGGCGCTCGTTGTGAACCCCGACGAAGATCGGCCGCGGTTCATGATTGGCGAGACCGCGTTCGCTCAATAGGTCCGTCAGCGATCGCACCAGATCCTTAGGAATGGGAACGACGCGATCTCGGCGTCCTTTGCCATGAAGCAGCACCTGCGGGCGTCCTCGCTCCAACTGAAGGTCGTTCGCGTTGACGCCAGTCGCTTCGGACACGCGAGCGCCGGTTCTCGCCAAGAAGAGCAGAAAGGCCCGGTCGCGCCGGCCGCGGGGCGTCGTCTGATCAGGGGCTGCGATGATGGCCTCCACCTCGGCGTTGGTGAGATGATGCGTCACCTCGATGTGGGCCCGTTTGGTGGGGATCGTCAGAACCCGTTGGGCGACGCCGAACGAGGCGGGATCGGCGGCAGCGACGTGATGGAAGAAGGATCGGATCGCGGCTAATCGGGCGTTGCGCGTTGCGACGGAGTTGTTCCGCTTCTCCTCAAGCTCGTCAAGAAAGGCGAGAACAAGGTCCCGATCGAGATCCTCAAGGGCCAGCGCCGCCGGCTTCTTCCCCAAATGGGCGGCGGCAAAGAGGATCAGCATGCGCAAGGCATCGCGATAGCTGGCTAAGGTCGCGGAGGTCGCGTTGCGCTGCTTGGTCAACCGGCGACGAAAGTACGACTCCAGGAGCGGCGCCAGCAGGAGGTGTTCGTTCATGCCGCGCCTCCGTCGAGGAAGGCGCGCTCAGCCGCGATGGCGAGGAGATCCGACGAGCCGGTGAGGTAGTAGGCTGTGTCGCTATAGTTGGCGTGGCCGAGGTAGGTGGCGAGTAAGGGCAGCAGCGCTTGGACGTCTGCGCGCTGTTGGTGCCACAGCCTGAGCCTGGTCACCGCGAACCGGTGCCGGAGATCGTGCGGTCGCAGAGGCTTGCCATTGTCAAGACCCGCGAGCTTGCGGACCTTAGCGAAGTTGCTTTGCAGGCCGGTCGCTGACAGACGGCAGCCTCGCGAGCTGAGGAAGAAGGCCTCGCCTTTGGGCCTGGGAAACACGGTGTCGCGCTCACGGGCGTATCGACGAAGGGCTGCCTGGGTCGTTGGGTGAACAGGAATCAGGCGGTCTTTACGGAACTTGGTTTTACGGACGAGGACGATCCCGTTGGTCAGATCGACGTCGCCGCGATCAAGGCTGACCGCTTCGCCCGATCGTAATCCCGTGCTGGCCAACAATCCGATTAGCGTCGCCATCGTACGGCCCCTGAGAGGGTTCCCTGGCGAAATGAAGCTGCATGCGTCGATAAGCGACGTCAGCTCAGCCTCACTTAGGATGCGCGGCGGCGGAATCGCCCTGGACCGCGGGAAAGCTTTGCGCTCCAAGACCTCGGTCTGGGGGGCGTAGAGGACCAGGTACTCGTAGAATCGGCGGAGCACGCCGTGACGGACCGCGCGGCTGTCGGCGGCGCCACCGAACGATAGGACGAAGTCCAGCGCCATCGTCCGGGTGGCGGGCGCACCCAGCTGAGATTGCTCGACGTAGCGAACGAAAGCCCGCAGCGTGCCGGCTTGCTTGTTGAAGGCGTAGCCGAGGGAGCGGCGCAGCTCGATGTAGCGCTCGACCTTGTCGCCGAGGAATGCGGCGAAGGCAGTCATGCGGCGCCTCCCGGAAAGGGGAGCGCGACCTCAGCGAGCTGCGAGGCCGCGACCTTCACGTACAGCGCCGTTGTGTTGATGCTTCGGTGCCCTAGAAGATCGGCGACCTCGTTGATCGGCCTTCGTCGCCCGACGAGCTGGGTGGCTAGACTGTGGCGCAGGAGATGTGCGCCTCCGACGCGACCGAGCTCGATCCCACCATGCTGCAACCGCCTCCGCACGATCCTTGAAACAGACGACGCGTACTTGAATGGTCCCACGGGCGGCGTGAAGGACAGGAACAGATGCTTACTATCGACCTTCGGTCTAGCCCGCAGGATATAGTCGGCGAGCGCGGCGCCGGTCTCCTCGATGAGCGGGGCCACTCGGTCACGCTTGCCCTTGGTGCGCCGGACAAAAAACTCACCAGCTCGCCAGTCGATATCCCGGAGCTGAAGAGCGCGTAGCTCGCCGTTGCGAATGCCTGTGGTGGCGAGCAACAACAGAACAGCTCGATCGCGAAGGTCGATCGGCGTCACCTTGCCGATCGCATCGATGGCGCGGCGAACATCATCCCACGAAAGCCGGGGCGGTAAATGGGCCAGTCGCCAATATGGCGTTCTTGGAACGATGGGAGCCAGATCCTGCTCGTGGTGACCACCCCAATGCAGAAAGCGGAGAAACGTTCGGATGTGAGAGATCGCCGCCGTGCGAGTGCCGGAGGTCGCCGAGAGCGACAGCCGATACTCGACAGCGGCAAGGACATGCTCTGCCGTCAACGCCTCGAGGTCTTGGCCAGGATGGCGATGGTGGAGCCAATCCAGAAAGCGCCGTGCGCCCAAGAGAACGCCATCGCGGGACCTTGGCTCAAGGCCTCGTACCCTGCTCAGATAGTGAGAAAAGGAGCGCAAAAGCGGAGCGTCCGGATCATCGACTACAATGGGCGTCGAAGCAATGAATCGTTCGGGCGCCACCCGTCGCGCGTGTTGGATCGCAGACACTGCCGCAATCCGTGGTGAGTCCGTGGTGAATGTGCATAGATAGCTATCGACGATAGCTTCGCCGATCGGCCGTGAACCGCAATGTGCTGCAGCAAAACGGCCGAACCGCGCGATCCGGCTCAGATAAAGCTTAGCGGATGCTTGCTTGTAACCGAGCGAGAAAAAGTGCCCCGCGATGCGATCCATCTCGGCGCCGAGCGCCCCGTCACGAAGGCGTTTAAGCACCCCGCGGTACGAAAAATAGAACTCGAGCATTGTGCCCCTCCGGCGTTACGGCGCAGGGGGATCCCGCGTCGCCACGAGGGGCACGAAATATTATGTGGCGGAGGAATCCAGCCGTGGCCGGCCCGGGCTGGCGTTAGAGCGCCTCCGCCACATAATCTCGTCCGACACATAAGAACGGTTATGTTGCGTGCAACATAACCGTTTAGCGGTCATCTGTTCGTCTTCCGCGGTCGCCGAAGCGATCTTGTGAAGGTGATCTGGCACGATGGCCAGGGAGCATGCCTGTTCACCAAGAGACTCGAGAGAGGAAAGTTCGTCTGGCCATCGGTTGCGGGTGAAGCTGTGACGATCTCGCCGGCTCAGATGAGCTACCTGTTGTCCGGAATCGATTGGCGTAACCCTCAAGAAACCCATCGGCCGACGCGGGTCGGATAGCCGCTTTTACGATTTGAATCTGCTGCTCGATCTGATTCAATGGCTTCATGACATCGAAGCCGGACGATCTTCCTTCTGACCTCGCGAGCGCCTACCTTGCGCTGCTGGCCGAGCGAGAGATGTTGCAGGCTGAGCGCGATGTCGCCGTCGCGGATGCCGCCAGTGCGCGGGCGGAGCTGTCGGACAACGAAGCGCTGATCGCACATCTTGAGCTGCGGATCGAGAAGCTCAAGCGCGAACTGCACGGGCAGCGATCCGAGCGCTCGGCACGGCTGCTCGAGCAGTTGGAGTTGGAGCTCGAGGAACTCGTAACCACGGCGAGCGAGGATGAGCTTGCCGCTCAGGCGGCGGCGGCGAAGACGCAGAACGTCCGTCCCTTCACGCGTAAGCGGCCGGTGCGCAAGCCTTGGCCAGACGATATCGAACACGAGCGCGTCGTCGTTGAAGCTCCAACGACCTGCGCCTGCTGCGGTGGATCACGGCTGGCGAAGGTCGGCGAGGATGTGACCAAGACGCTGGAGGAGATCCCGCGCCGCTTCAAGGTCATAGAGACGGTACGCGAGAAGTTCACCTGCCGCGATTGCGAGACGATCAGTCAGGCGCCTGCGCCGTTCCATGCCACGCCGCGCGGCTTCATCGGTCCACAATTGCTGGCGACCATCCTGTTCGACAAGTTCGGCATGCATATCCCGCTCAACCGCCAAAGCGCGCGCTTCAAGAGCGAGAGGATCGACCTGTCGTTGTCGACGCTGGCGGACCAGGTCGGCCACGGGACCTTCGCGGTCATGCCGCTCTTCCACCTGATCGAACGCCATGTGCTCGCTGCCGAGCGCCTTCATGGCGATGACACTACCATCCGGATCCTGGCGAAGGGCAAGTGCACGACCGGACGGATCTGGACGTATGTACGGGATGATCGGCCCTTTGCCGGGCCTGCGCCGCCTGCGGCGGTCTATTACGCCTCGGGTGACCGACGAGGCGAGCATCCCCAGAAGCATCTGGCCGCCTTCGCCGGCATCCTGCAAGCCGATTGCTACAACGGCTTCGAGCCGCTGTTCGATCCGCAGAAGAAGACACTACCAATTACGCCGGCGTATTGCTTTGCCCATGCCCGGCGAGGCTTCTTCGAGCTGGCTGACATCGAGAAAAATGCTCGGGAGGGCAAGAAGGGTAAACCGGTCTCCCCGATCGCACTGGAGGCGGTCAAGCGGCTGGACGCGTTGTTCGAGATCGAGCGCGCCATCAACGGCTGTGACGCTGACGACCGGCGCGCCGTCCGCCAGGAACAGAGCAAGCCGCTTCTCGACGACATGCACGCCTGGCTGCTGCGCGAGCGCGAAACCCTCTCGCGCTCGTCCGAGGTCCTGAAGCCGATCAACTACATGCTCAGGCGCTGGGAGGGCTTCGCCCGCTTCCTCGACGACGGCAGGATCTGCTTGACCAACAATTGCGCTGAACGCGCATTGAGAGGCATCGCCTTGGGACGGCGCAACTGGACCTTCGCCGGCAGCCAGCGTGGGGCCAACCGTGCCGCCATCATGCTGACGATGATCACGACGTGTCGTCTCAATGACGTCGATCCAAAGGCCTGGCTTGCCGACGTCCTCACCCGTATCGCCGATCTTCCCACTTCGCGTCTGCACGAACTGCTGCCCTGGGAATGGAAGCTTCTGCGCCAGGCTGCAGAGCCCTCCGATCAGCGGGCCGCCTGATCTTCACCCAACGCCATCATAGCGCTCTCGAGACCCGCGCGCATGCGTCAATCGGGCGGCCCTCGTCGTGTGCGTACAATCATCCGAGCGCAGGCTGCGGATATGAAAAAACATCGAAGAAACGGCCACGACAATCCACATTGATCATTCACGAGGACCGGAAAGCACAAATCAATGCTTCACCCGTTATACAAAACCATTAAGGGAATGCGTATTTTTCCCGGAATAAGGATGCAACGAATCTTCAGTTGCACTCAGAAACTGGAGTGAATTCAAGTTTGTTTGCTAAAATCTCCCAATGTCCATGCAACGGGCCCCACGGACATGTAAGGCCGATGATGTCTGCGCGAAGCGCCGACCACGCTACAGCCCGCGAACCCCGGCAGCAAACTCGATCTCGATCGACCCGTCGCGGTGGACCGGCGCGACGGGACCAGGCGTTACGCCGCAGTCCGGGACCACCCTCGCTGGTACGAAGCCCAATCGTTGCCGAGGGCGCGTGGTTGGCCTCAGCGTGTTTTCGGTGGGAGGCGTGATCCAGCGCAGTGACAAAATCCTCGACATCGTGCCCGACGAGGATTCGTTGACGATCGAAGCGCAGGTGGTGATCGAGGATATCAGCGACGTGCATCCGAACACGCGCGCGGAAGTTCACCTAACCGCCTCCAAGCAGCGGATCGTCCCGATCATTCATGGCGACGTCATTCAGGTCTCGGCGGACCGCTTGACGGATCCCAAGACCAACAATCCCTATTACACAGCCTGCGTTCGGATCGACCAGGACGAACTGCGACCATGCCCAACATTCGTCTTGATCCGGGAATGCCGGCAACGGTGATGATCCAGACGATTCAACGAACCGCATTTGACTACATCGTGGGGCCGCTCGTGACGTCGCTCAATCACGCGTTCCGAACGACCTCTCAATGCTCCCGGTCGGTGTAGCAGCGGGGCTGGGCAACCATGGCCCCTGAGCTGATCAACGATTGCACTCTGCGTCACCCTGCAACTCATGACACGTTCGGTGATTGCCAAAACGGGCAGCGTGATCTGGGGGAGAACATCCGCTGTGCGCTGGTTATTTGACCTCTATCTTGCGTGACCTGCCCGCGCATCAGGCCGCTGAGGAGAAGGCGGAGCCGGACCGCGAGTCCGGCAGCGGTCAGCCTGAACGGCGCGCGCGGAATGCCGCGGCGCGGTCCCGGATCAGATCGCGCCGGCCGAGCGAGGGCGTCCGGCGAGATCAAGGCGAACGGAGCCCGCGCGGCCGCTGCTGCCGTTTCCCGAATTGCTCGATCGGGAGAACGCCCAGCGCAAGGCGTTGGCAGGGCAAGTCCGGGCAAGGACAATGTCCCTACTCGAGCGAAACATGCAGATCCAGAAGCTTCATTCGCAGCTCCTCGATGAAGGGCGCAGCAGGCATCGGCCGCGCCAGCCGACCCGGGCTAGTCGCCGCTGGCGGTCACCCAGTGGCGGCAACTGCAAAATGCCGTGCCGAGCCGGCCCGGAGAGCTGGGCAAGCGCCCGCGCCGATCTGGGCAGCGCCGGTACCGTATTCGCACGGAGCAGCCGAACTGAAATGTCGTGAAATGTCGAAAGTCCTACAATTTAAGGGGTTTCGTGCATCGTTGTCGGAGCGCCTCGCCGAGGAGAAGGTGTGCGCCGCTACGCCGGTAGGGTTAATAAACGATTACCAATCGACAGTTTTCTCGCGACGCATTATAAGAAAATGCTAGTTGGCACCCGGATTTTGCCCCCCGCCAACGTATTGCGTAAATTTCATCGTAAAAGGGATATTTTCCTATGTTGAAGCTGTACATCCAGACCACCGAAGCCTTCAAGCGTCTCCGCTCGGACAAGGACGGCGTTGTGTCGTTCGAGTACGTGATCGTCGCCGCTTGCATCGTGGCCGCCGTCTCTGCTGCGTTCGGTACGGGTACCGCCAGCGGCATCGGCTCGGTTCTGAACGCCTCCATCACCACGATCGCCAGCAAGGTCGCCACCGCAGTCTCCGCTTAACTCCGGATGTTGAATGCTGTTGGCAGATTCTTTCTGTCAACAGCGGTCAACCGGATTGCGATGTGCGCGAGCCTTAAGGAGGCTTTCTCCTATGTTGCAGTCATATATCAAGGTCACAGAAATATTGAGGCGTTTGCGCACGGACAAGGACGGCGTTGTGTCGTTCGAGTACGTGATCGTCGCCGCGCTGTATCGTCGCTGCCGTTTCCGCAGCGTTCGGTACGGGTACCGCGAGTGGCATTGGCAGTGTTCTGACCACCTCGCTCACTTCGATCGGCACCGCGGTTGCCAACGCGGTTAGCGCCTAAGTCCAGAGGGACGGCGCTCCGGAGGGGGGCATTATTTTTTGCCCCCCGCCATTTTTCTAAGGCGATTATTTCATGAATTGGATTGCGTCCACGACCTTGTGTCTGGAAATCGCATTGTTGTTGTATGTCGCAACGATCGATATCGCGACACGGTTGATCCGAAACGAAATTTGTCTGGCGCTGGCGTTCCTTGGGATCGTCGGCCAATTGGCCAGTCCGATGCAGATCGGCCAGTCGCTGATCGTTGCCGCAATCCTGTTCCTGGCGCTCTTCGTGATTTACCTGCGGGGAGCGATCGGCGGTGGCGACGTCAAGTTGCTGGTTGCCCTGGCGATCGGTCTGCCGCTGACCGGCGTGATTGAACTGTTGACGGCAACTGCACTGGCCGGCGGCGTTCTGGCCGCGGTGCATCTGATGATGCGCCGTCTGCCCCAACCGAAGCTGGCGCCCGCCGGATCATCGCTGATGCGCCGGGTCTACGCGGTCGAGCGCTGGCGTCATTTGCGACATGCACCGCTTCCCTACGGGGTCGCCATCGCATGCGGCGGTATCTGGGCCATTTTGAGCAAAGGAATTTGACATGTCGTCCGCTCTCCGTGTCTCGATCATCATGGTGCTGCTGCTTGCGGCTACGGCGCTTGGAATGATCGCCTACAGCATGAACCGACCTGCAGATCCGGTTGTTGCGCAGGCAGTCGAAGAGAAGCCTGCGCCTGCGGCCGCGACGGTCGGCTACTTTGTCGCGACCCGCCCGCTTTCGAAGGGAACGCTGGCGCGGGACGAAGATTTCGCGGTGCGCCAGACAGCACCGAACCGTGTCCCTGCGGGGGCGATCCTTGAAACGCCTGACTCCAAGGCCGGGTTGCCCGGTTCGCTGGTTCGCAAGTTCGTCGAAGCCGGCAGCGCGATTACACTGGACGACATCCTGCGTCCGAAGGATCGCGGCTTCCTTGCCAGCGTCCTGGCGCCGGACAGCCGCGCCATCAGCATCAAGGTCGACGAGGAGACCGGTGTGTCCGGTCTGATCAGGCCGGGCGACAATGTCGACGTGGTGCTGACCCAGGTGTTCGAGAAGGCCGCGCCGGTGAAGCGAGCCGTCAGCGAAACCGTTCTGTCCAATGTGCGCGTGATCGCGATCGACCAGGAGATTGCGCAAGGCGGCCGTCCGATCACCAATGCCGTCCCGGGCAAGACGGCGCAGACCGTGTCACTGGAGCTCAAGCCGGATCAGGTCAAGAAGGTGGCCGTCGCAAAGCAGCTCGGAACGCTGTCGCTCGTCATCCGCGCTGCGGCCGAGCAGTGGGGCAAGGCCGACACAAGCGTAACGTCCAGCTGCGACGTATCGCCGGAGCTGGCGCGCCAGAGTGCAGTTGCCGGCCAGAGCACGACGGTCGCGATCTATACCGGCAGCGAGGTCAAGCAATACTCGGTCAGGAGACAGGATCTTGACGACGACGCCCGCGCGGGCTGCGACGTGCCGTCCGAACTCGATCGTCAGACCACAGCGGCAGCGAGTGACGTCGGCAAGGGATCGGAGAAACGTTGATGAGTGCGAACATGGCAGTGGTGGAACAACCCGAAGAGACGACGTCTCTTGTCGCGCGCAACCGCATCGTCTGCTTCGTCAATGACGAGCTGAGCGCGGCAGCCCTCCGCAAGGGTCTCGACGGCAGCAATCTGGTGATCCGGCGCGGCACCATCCGTCATGCGACACGCATGCTCGAGACCGACACCGATCTGTACGCGCTGGTGACCGACATCAGCGGGATCGATGATCCTTTCACTGAACTGGAACGCCTCGCCAGTGTCTGTCCGCCCGATGTGAAGGTGGCCCTGATTGGAGACAACAGGGAGATCGTCTTCTACCGCGAGCTGATGGAGATCGGCCTTACTGAATACCTGCCGACGCCGATCACCAGGGATATGGTGCTCGACCAGCTGCGTCCCAAGCTGATCGGCGACGCCGCGCCGGCCCAGAATGACCGCGGCGGACACGTGGTGTCGATCTGTGGCGCGCAGGGCGGCGCCGGCGCGACCAGCGTCGCGATCAACCTCGCGCTGCAACTGGCCGAAACCACCAAGGCGAAGGTGGCGCTACTCGACCTGCATCTGCAGGGCGGCGAGACCGCGGTGATGCTGGGTGTTCGTCCTGGACCCGGCCTCCGCATCGCCCTTGAAAACCCGATGCGGGCCGACACGCTGTTTCTCGAACGTGCCGCGATCGAGGTGAACGATCGGGTCTGCCTGATTTCCGGCGACGAGGAGCTCGATGCCAAGCTCGACATCACCGAAGCCGGCGTGCGGCACGTGCTGGGCCTGCTCCGTCAGCGGTTCAACTACGTCGTTGTCGATGTGCCGGTGCCGTTCCCGGCATCGATCTATCCGGTCATTCAGATGTCCCGTCATGTGCTGGTGCTGTTGGAGGCCGAAGTAACCGGCCTGCGCAATGCCCACGCGCTGCGCAACGCCGTCACCAACATCGCGGGCAAGGATCGGGTGTTTACCCTGCTCAATCGTGCCGACCGCGCCGGCGGTCTGCCGAGAGCAACGATCGTCAAGGCGCTGGGCGCCGAGCCGGACATGGTGATCCCGGATCTCGGCAAAGGCATGACCCAGGCGGTCAACCTCGGCGTTCCGGCTCTGAAGCACGTATCCGGTCTGCGGCGCCACCTTGCCCCGATCGTACGGGAAATCACCGGCGTCGGTGCCAAGAAAAGCGCCGGGTGGAAGAGGTGGCTCGGGCTATGAAAAAGTTCGGCAGGCGCGCAGACGAAATGCCAGTGCGGATGCCCGCAGCGGTGCCGGACGCCCCGGCAGCGACACCAAGCGCGCGGCCGGCGCCGCCACCCTTGCCGTCGGCGGAACCGAGCGTGGCGTCACCGGCGTCCAGCCTGTTTGCATCGGCGCCGAAGCATGAAGAACCTGCGACGCACCATCCGGTGATGTCGGCATCCCTGCGCGAACGCGTCATCGAGCAGATCGAGCCGTCGGTGGCCGCGACCGTTCCCCGCGACGTCCTGCGGCGGCAGATCGAGGAAATCATCCACGGCATCGCCAACCACGAGCGGCTGGAGCTGTCGGGCCGCGAGCAGCTCTTCCTGGCGGAGGAGATCGCCGACGACATGACCGGCTACGGGCCGCTGCGTCCGCTTCTGCTCGACGAGACGATCAACGACATCATGATCAACGGGCCGAGCAACGTCTATGTCGAGCGGGCCGGCAAGCTGGAGCGGGTTGCGGTCCGTTTTCGCGACAACGACCATATCGCCTCGGTCGCACAGAAGATCGCCTCGCAGGTCGGCCGGCGGGTGGATGAATCCAGCCCGATGGTCGACTGCCGTCTGCCGGACGGCAGCCGTGTCAACATCATCCTGCCGCCGCTGGCGATTCATAGCCCCTGCATCTCGATCCGAAAATTTCCGAACCGGCGTCTGAACATCGCCGGGATGATCGAAAACGGCTCGATGACCGCCGCGCTTGGGCAGCTGCTGGAGATCGCCTCCCGCTGCCGGCTCAACGTCCTGGTCTCCGGAGGCACCGGTTCCGGCAAGACGACGCTGCTGAACGCCTTGAGTCAGTTCATCGACCATAGCGAGCGCATCGTCACGATTGAGGACGCGGCGGAGCTGCAGCTTCAGCAGCCGCACGTGATCAGCCTGGAGACCCGTCCGGCCAGCCTCGAGGGCACCGGCCAGGTGACGCAGCGCGACCTTCTGTGGAATGCACTTCGTATGCGTCCGGACCGCATCGTCGTCGGTGAGGTGCGCGGCGCCGAGGCGTTCGACATGCTGCAGGCGATGAACACCGGCCATGACGGATCGATCTCCACGGTGCACGCCAACAGTACCCGCGACGCGCTGACGCGCGTGGAGAACATGGTGCAGATGGGGCAGGTCAATCTGCCGTCGCGCGCAATCCGCTCCCAGATCGTCGCCGCCCTGGATCTGATTGTGCAGGTCGAGCGCATGCGGGATGGCCAGCGCCGCATCGTGCAGATCAGCGAGGTGATCGGCCTCGAGGGCGAGGTGATCACCACCAACGACATCGCGTTGTTCGAGTACAAGGACGAGGATGTCCAAGGGCGGATATCCGGCACCTACCGCTCCACCAATGCGGTTCCGAAGTTCAAGAGCCGCCTCGTCTATTACGGGCTCGATCGGGCCTGGGCAGAAGCGATGAGGCACATCTGATGTCGACGCCCTTGATCATCGTTCTGGTGCTTCTGTTGTGTGCCGGGGCAAACACCCTCTGGCTCGACGCACGACAGAGACGAATGGATCGCCAGCTCGAGATCGCGCTGCCGACGGCTGAAGCCGCAGCCTTGGTCTCCATCCGTCGTGCGGCCAAGACGTCGCGTTGGCGCGCGCTCCAGCGCTTCGCCAACTATCGCCCCGATATGGTGTACGTCGTGCGGCCGGTCTATGTGCTGCTTGCAGGGGGAATGGCAGCGGCGGGAATTCTCTACGTCAATGGATTCCTGCGGTTCCCTGGCTCCTATGGAGCCATTGCGGCTGTCGGCGTCGCCATCCTGGTCGTGCGCGGTCTGTTCGGATGGCAGCAACATCGCTTTGCAAACCAGCTCTTCCAGCAGCTTCCCGATGCGGTCCAACTGGTGACGAGTACTGTCCGGTCCGGATTGCCCGTGCACGAAGCTTTTCGCACCATCGCCCGCGAGATGCCGCAACCGACATCCGGGCAATTTGCCATCGTCTGTCATGAATTGAACCTGGGCAGGTCACCCGAGGAGGCCGTCGAGGAGATCTATCAGCGAACGCAGGTGTCGGAGTATGCGATGTTTGCGGTAACCCTCGCGGTGCAATTGAAGACCGGCGGCAGCCTGGCGGAAACGCTGCAGACGCTGGGCGAGACCGTGAGTCAGCGGGTCGCGCTGGCGGCGCGTGCGAAGGCCTTGGCGGGAGAGGTCATCTTTTCATCGCGTGCGCTCACCTGTGCGCCGGTCGTTATCGGCGGGCTGCTTTACCTGATCAATCCGCAGTCGGTCGACCTGCTGTTGTTCGATCCGCAAGGAAACGTGCTGCTCGCTTATGCGGCGTGCTCGGTCCTGATCGGGCATTTCGTGATCCGTTGGATGGTCAGAAGGGAAACCACCCTATGACGGCTGTTCTCGGTTTTGCCACGCTTGCCGTCGCACTCGCGGCCGCGACCTTCCTGCTGGTCATTCGCGAGATACATCTGCGCACCCTGGACACGCGTGTCTCGAATGCCGTGCTGGGCATTTCCGATCGATCGAATTCGAAGGATCTGATCGGCTGGCTTTCATCGGTCGGCATGCGCTACAGGCGCTACTACGCCCAGGAAAATCTCGACCAGCTGAGGATGGTTCTTCAGTCGGCAGGGTTCAATCACTATCGAACCCTGCCGATCTGGATCGGCTTCAAGACGGTCAGCACATATGTGCTGCCGATCGCGGCTTTCTCTATTTCGCAAATTCTTGGACGGCCGTTCAGCGACGTGATGATCTTCACGCTGCTTGGCCTGGCGTTTGGAATCATGATTCCGCGCCTGATCTTGCTGGTCGTGAAGCGACGTTTCGATGCCGCGATCCGGCTCGGTACGCCGGACACCATCGATCTTCTTGTGGTTTGCAGCGAAGCCGGCATGGGCCTGGAGAGCGCGATTGAGCGTGTGGCGGAGGAGATGCGGGAGACCACTCCCGCTATCACCCACGTGCTGCGCGGTCTTCTCGATGATCTCCGGATCCTGCCGAACCGTGCCGACGCCTTCGAGAAGCTTGCGTCCACGTCGGAGGGCCTCCGTCGCTTCGGCACCATGGTCAGCCAGAGCCTGCAATATGGCACGCCGCTCAGTCAGGCGCTGCGCAGCATCGCAGTCGACCTGCGCCGCGAACGCATCACCAAGCTCGAGGAGCGGGCGCACAAACTGGGCGCCAAGCTGACCGTTCCGATGGTGCTGTTCCTGCTTCCGGCGATGTTCGTCATTCTGGGCGGAAGCCCGTTCCTTCATTTGATCCGTACATTCTCCAACCTCGGCAATTGAGCCATGAGCGCAGCTGCAATGAGTCTTTCGACGAACCTGGCCTACGATCGGGCGACCCGATTCCTGGGCAGCGCATGGTTCCTGCTGTTGGGACTTGCCGTGACGACCAATCTTGCGAAGACGGGGCAGCCATGGCCGTCGCTCGTCTCGAACTTTCTCGTCGCGGTGTTTTACCTGATGCTGGCGCTGCTGATCCTGATCCGCGGCCCCGCAAAGGCGCAGGCCGAAGGCCTGCTGCCGAGGATTGCGGCGTTCGTCGGCACCTACTGGCCATGGACGATCACGTTTTTCGAGAAGACCGAGGGCGCATTGCCCAATTTGTTGTCTGCGGTTTTCGTGCTGACCGGCATGATCATGATCCTCGTGACCGTCCGCCATCTCGGACGGTCGTTCAGCCTGGTGCCGCAGGCGCGTTCGGTGGTGCAAACCGGGCCGTACCGGTGGATCAAGCATCCGCTCTATCTGTCGGAAGAGATCGTGTTCCTTGGTGTCGTGCTGCAGCATCTGAGCTGGATGACCGTGGGCCTGCTGATTCTGCATATCTGCATCCAGGTCTGGCGAATTCACTACGAGGAGGACGTGCTTCGGCGCACGCTTCCTGAATATTCCAGCTACGAGGCGTCGCGCTGGAGATTGATTCCCTATGTCTGGTGAGCGGCCATGCGAAGCTGGAAGAGCCGTGTGAGCGGCAAGCGTTCCCTGATCGCGGATCGACGCGGCGCCGTCGCGTTCGAGATGCTGTTCGTTTTCGCTTTCCTGTTCCTGGTTATTCTGCTGCCGCTTGCCGACCTGGCGCTGGCGGGCTTTCAATACATCCAGGCGCTAGCTGCGCTGCGCGGGTTCGGGCAATCCATCCAGTACTCCCCGCCGGGCGACGTCACGAACGCATCCAGCTGGGCGGCGGCCGCGCTCGCCAAGGCCGATTCCCGTTATCCGATCCCCAGCATCCAGCTGATCTGCGGCGAGAGCAATGCGGTCTGCGATTCGACGAATTCCGATCCGTCCCAGCCGAAGTACTACGTGTATTCGACGACGATCACGCTGGCGCCGATGGTGTTGAGGTCGGGGATTTGCACCAGCACCAATACCAATCCTTGTTCGTTCACGCTGACCTATTCGGAACGATTTCAATGAGGTGTTCCATGCGTAACATGCTTCATTGCCGTCGCGGCTCGGCCGCGTTCGCAACCGTGATTGCGCTGATCCCGTTGATCGGAATGATGGCGCTCGGCGGTGAAGCCGGGTCGTGGTACGTCACCCAGCAACGTGCCCAGGGTGCGGCTGATGCAGCGGCCTATGCCGGTGCCTTGCGGCTCGCGTGCGATAGCGCGCCGCAGCCGGGCACGACCTGCAACAACACCCAGACATATGATTACCGCGGCAAGCAGGCCGCCGCTCAGAACACGTTCTGCAATTCGGGCGACACCGCCTATCCCGGCTCCAGATGTGTGGCGACCAGCGGCGTCACGCGGACCGTTCAGGTCGCCTCGCTGACGACCTGGAACGGGGTGGCGGGGACGTACGTTCAGGCCACCATCAGCCAGCAGCAGCCGGGATATCTGGCTCAGGTGCTTGGCTTGTCGACGGTCACGATCGCCGCGACGGCGGTCGCCAAGCTCGATAGCTTGGCGAAACCTCCATGCGTGCTGGCGTTGAAGGACCCCGTTACTTTTCAGGGTAGCGCCACGGTATCGTCGGCAAACTGCGGTATTTCGTCGGACAGCAGCGCGTCGAACGCGATCGGCTTCATCGGCAATTCGGGTATCTCGGTGAATGCACCGAGCTACACGGTCGGCGGCTGCTCCCAGACGGGCGGAAGTCAATGCACTGGCGTGCAAACCTATCAGCAACCGATCCCTGATCCGCTGAGTGCAGTCAACACGGCGTTGTCTGCGTTGAAGACGTCAAATTTCGCGAACAATAACAACAACAACCCACCCCAACCATACGAGACATGCAGCTGTTACAACAGCAGCAACAATCCGACGTTCGATGCGAGCACCCCATTAAACGGCACCTACTATTTTTCGGGGAACGTCAAGATCAACATGAATCCGACCATAACCGGTACGGCTACCCTGATATTTTTCGCGGGAGCAACGCTCACTATTACAGGGACCCCGACGATCCAGCTCACGGCAATGAAGTCGCCTACTGGACCGTCCATATTGTCAGCATCGGTCAAGGCCCTGATGACGGATCTGCTGATCTATGACGGTGAAGCCTATTCGAAGCAAGGCGTCAATATCAGTGGCACTTCGACCAGCTATTTCAATGGCACGGTCTATATCCCGAATGCACCAGTTACATACGGAGGCAACAGCTCGTCGAGTGCCCCCGGCACCGGTTGCTATCAGGTCATAGCCTACGCGGTGAGTTTCCAGGGCAATACGAGCCTGGACAACAGTAAGTGTTCGTCGGATGGGGCGGCAAGGCCCAACGTTCAAACCGTGCGCCTGGTGCAGTGATGAAAAGGCTCGACCAGCGCGGGGTCGCGGCTCTCGAGTTCTGCCTCATCGCCGTGCCCTTGTTCACCCTGATCTTCGCCGTGTTTGATTTCGGACGCTACGCGATCACGATGCAGTCGCTGCGCCTGCTTGCGGATGCCGGCGCCCGGGCGAACATGATCAGCTGCTACTCGCCCGCCGTGCTGGCGTCCAATTCACCATCCACCTGCACCGGTGACTATCTGACGCTTGCGCAGAAGCAGGCCGTTGCTCCCTTCCTGTATGGCGCCAGTCTCACGCCGACGGTGACCACGACGGCAGGCGCCTCGGCGCTGACGGTGACAGCATCCCTATCGGGCTTTGCCATGATCATGCCGATCTGGGGCACGTCCCTCAACGCGCCGAGCGTGTCGACCACGATTCCCTTCTGAGCAGAACCCGATTCGGCGAGGCTGATCGGCGGCGCCGGCTTGGGCGGCCGGCGGAGCGGCTCGGCCCGTTGTGCGGCCGGGAATAGCCCGGGCGGGCTATGGAAGTGGTGCGCGCTGGCAACAACGGGGAGTTTTCTCCCGCGTTGCCGCAGCCGGGCGGACCTCTCTCCTTGCAATCGAGGCGCGTAGCGGGGGATGATCTGCCAGCCGCCATTAGCGGCCTTGCGACCCGGGTGAGTACTCGGTGCGCGGGGAAATGGGAATTTTCGCGAGTAACTATTTGTAGTCGGACAGACTGTAAGCTCTACGGCGTGGTGGACGAACGGGAGTGATCGGGACGCCGAGGTCGTAGATTTACGGGGATCGTCGCGGAGACGCGGCGAAGGGGATTGGCATGATGGGAAGTCGCGTTTCGGTTGATGCGGGACTTGGGCTGGTTGCCTTGAGCGCGATGGCGTTTGGCGCTGCGATCGCCCTGTTTCATTTCTCCGATCCTGCTGCCGCCGCCGACCGGCGGGCACCGTCGTCCAGCGGCGTGTTCGTCAGCGAGATGAGCGACGTCCAGCGCGTCAGGGTGACCATCAACAAGTCGCGCACCTTCAGGGTCGATACGGCGTTCTCGTCGATCGTCGCGGGCTCGCCCGAAATCGCCGACGTCAAGTCGCTGAGCGACCATTTGATCTACGTCCAGGGCAAGAAGACCGGCACCACCAACGTCATCCTGTTCGACAGCTCGATGAAGCAGATCGGCATTCTCGATGTCGAGGTGACGTTCGATATCGGCAATCTGCAGCAGAACATTCGGGCCGGCGCCGGCACGGGCGGCATTCGCGTGTCCGCCTCCGAAGGGCAGGTGGTGCTGAGCGGAATGGCCGCCGATGCGGTCTCCGCGGAGCGGGCGCTGACGATTGCCAAAGGCAGCATTCCCGAGGGCGGCATCGTCGTCAATGCCATGAGCGTTGCGGCGCCGCAGCAGGTGATGCTTGAGGTGCGCTTCCTCGAGGTCAATCGGGAAGCCGGACGCCAACTGGGCATGAACCTTTATGCGGCGAATGCCAACGGCACTAACGTTGGTAATACAGGTCTCGGCGGGTTTACGGGTATCGGACGAGTCCCGATTGGCGGCGTCACTCAGATCAATCCAACTGGCAATATCAATCGAGCCGATCCCAACATTGCCGTTGGCTCAACTCCCACGGGCAGCCTTCCGGTTCTTCAAACGGTTGGATCGCTTCTTGGGGCCGCCGGCGGAGTAACGCCTGCCCCGTTCGGAAGTTTGTTGACCAGCATCATTCGAACCGGCAATGGCGGCTCAGTGGATTTGTTGATCTCCGCCTTGGAAACGAAGGGGTTGGTTCGCTCTCTAGCCGAACCGAACCTGATCGCACTCTCGGGCGATGCTGCGCGGTTTCTGGCCGGTGGTGAGTTTCCAGTCCCCACTGTGCAGCCGGGAAGCGGAAATGGTGTCCCTACAATTACGACCCAATACAAGCCTTTCGGCGTGGAATTAGCGTTCGTTCCCACAGTTCTCTCGCGAGGGACTATCAATCTAAGGATCGAACCTTCGGTGAGCGAACTGGACTTCGCAAATGCTGTGACGATTGCCGGAACTCAAATTCCAGCGCTGACCAGTCGGAGCGCTAGAACCACCGTTGAGCTGCGCGACGGCCAGAGCTTTGCTGTCGCCGGCCTACTGCAGACCCGGAACGTCCAGAACGTATCGCAACTGCCCTGGATCGGTTCGGTGCCGGTTCTCGGGACCTTGTTCAGCAGCAAGTCGTACCAGCAGCAGGAAACCGACCTCGTCATCATCGTGACGCCGCGTCTCGTCGCGCCGGCGGCGCCCGGCCAGCAGCTGGCATCGCCGCTCGACTCCCGCCTGCCGGCCAATGACGTCGACTTCTTTCTCAATGGCCAGATGGAAGTTCGCAAGCGTTACGACGACTACGTCAATTCCGGCGGCGACGTGAAGGGACCCTACGGTCACATCATCGCGCCAAACGCTGTTGTACCGGCTCCGCCGCCGGCTGTCGGTGCGAACCAGCCGGTCGTGAAGACCTTGAACTAGAGGAGGCGAGAGATGACCATCCGATATCTGGCTTTGCTCGCACCCTTCCTGCTCGGTGGCTGCTACGGCCTCTACGGGCATGACGAGATGGACCGTTACGTGCAGCGGTCCGACACCATCACGATGAGCGCCGGCAACGCCAAGGAGGTGAACGCCGTTACTCACACAGTCCACCCGTGGCCGGCCTATGTCGGCGATCGCAGGATCGCGTACGACGCGCGGCGGACGAGCGAGGCCGTGAGGCGTTACGGCACCACGACGCGACCGGTGGATCAGCTTCCCGACATGGGCGATCCGACCAAGGCGATGGGCCAGCCGCCGCCCGTCACCACAATTCAGAACGTCAACACGACCGGATTGGGAGCCGGGACCGGAGGATCGGTGGCCGTCGGGGTCGGCGGCGGCGGCAGGTAATGTCCTTTTGGCGTCGGCCAGGTGCCGGGGCGGGGATTCGGAAGGGAAGTGCGACGTTGGGTCTCGGCGGACCTCGGTATTTCGGTCGTGCCGTCTGTTTTCGTAGGTAGTTTTGCGATGGATCTTCGAATGGTGCGGGGGATGCGCTGGACTTGGGAAACGGGGCGAGGATTGCATCGCCTCGCACCGGCGTTGATCTGTTGCGGCTTGGCGACCGGCCTTGGGGCTTGTGACTACACGACGCGGGAAGCTGCGATCGTCGCCCCCGTGGATCCGCCAGGCGGCGACCCCGTGCAGGAGCCGACCGACGTCAAATACTATCCCTCCGACGAACCGGTGCGGATGGGGCTCGAGCACTACAACCGCGGCAATTACGGAATCTCGCAGCGCTATTTCAAGGAAGCGGTCGAGAAGGCGCCGAAGGACGTGACGGCCTGGGTCGGCCTCGCGGCGAGCTATGACAAGTTGCGCCGCTTCGATCTTGCCGATCAGGCCTATGCGCAGGCGATCCGGCTTGGCGGCGAGACCGTCCAGATCCTCAACGATCAGGGCTATTCCCTCATGCTGCGCGGCAATCTGAACGGCGCGCGGCGGAAGTTCGAGAAGGCGTATTCGCTCGATCCGGGCAACCCCGTCATCGCCAACAACCTCGAGCTTCTCAACGGTAGCCGGAAGTTCATCGAGCGGCCGCCGAACAATCAGCCGTAGGTTGACAGCGGTTCACGAGCCTCTGCACGATTTCTTAGGGGTATTATGATACCCAATTTTGCCCGACGCGTCGAGTTGCCGGGTCCGCCGGCTCCTTTGCATGGGGTTGTTTTCGATATTTTGGCAGCTCGCCCCTGCGACTTGACCTCGCCACGATCTAGTTCGGCATCAGCACGACATCGATGCGGCGGCTGTTTCGTGTGCTGATGATGATGGCGCCGTTGCGGGTGGCGAATCTCGCACCGAGAAGCCGCGGCACTTTTTCCGTCAACGACGACGGCAGCGGAATCATTCCGCCGGTGACGGGATCGCCGACGTTGATCGGCGCGACTGCTGCGCCGCCCGAAGGCGCTGCCTTGATGTACTCCCTTATCAACTGAATCTCTTCACGCGAGAGGCTGAGCGCGGCCTGGTCGCCTGCGCCGTCAGGCAGCTTCTTTTCCGCCTCGGCCTTGTTTTGCGCATCTTCCTGCTGGGCGGCATCGCGTTTTGCGGCTTCGATCTGTTCGAGTCTGGTGAGGCGTTCCCTCAGCGGGGCGATCTCCCGCCGCAACGCGGCAATGTCCGACTTCAGCGAAGAAAGCTGACCAAGCGCAATCGCGGCGGCAACGCAAGCGACGACCGAGATCAGGCTGAGGCACGCCACCGCCAGCCCCGTCAATCCGCCTCGACGATCGGCACGACGATCCCTGACATCCTCCGCGGATCGCCGTTGCCGCGCGGTGGCGGATTTCGGCTTGATCGTGCCGAGGAAGCCGACCAGACCGGACAGCCGCGAAGCCACCATGCGGTTCGCCTTTTGAAAGGAGCCGAAGGCAGACGCAGGGATGATCGGAGAGTGCGCCGGGGGGATGCCGGGAGCAGCAGCCGAATGGCCCGCGCCGGATGGCTGGCGATCGTCGTGGTCCTCGCGCGTCATGCCGGGGAGCTCGAGATCAACGTCGTCGGGGCGGTCGATCGCAGCATCCGCAACGTAATGGCGCATGTCGACCGCAGCGGCGTCCAATCGCTCCGTTTCCTGTCGATCGGGTCCTTGTTCGATGCGGGCGGCTTCAAGCGAGCGCCACAGCGAGAGCCCCGAATCGGTGATCTGCAGGCCCGCATCGTTGATCGACGCCCATCCCGATTGGAAAACGTCGGCATCGCCAAGCTCGGACGGCCGCTTCGACTGCGTGGCTTCATCGCCGGCCGCGATCATACGCTTGACCTCGCGGCTGACCTCGTCGATCGCGATCCGCTGCCCGGGCCTTGCGGCCAGCACACTCAAGATCGCCAGATTGAACCTCATGCGGCGCCTCGCGATGCCCCATCAACTGGCCGTGCCGCCGTTCCGCTCCCGTGCAGGCGACGTGCGAGCCTCGGCGGGGTCGAAGCGGATCATTATGCCGGCACGGACGTCGGTCAGTCAGGGAGTCGAGCAAGTGTACCGGCTCGCCAAGGGGCAAACAATCCGGCACCAGACCTACGACAGATGGATAAGTCGGCCCGCAAACGACACGCGTCGGGATCGCGTTCGTTGCGCGCCTCAGAGAAACTCGCGAAGCCTGGAAAGCTCGATCACATGCTCGGGTGAGAGCACGTCGGGGACGAGGGGAGGCTGCGACTTGGTCCGGATCTCGTAGAGATGTCGCGTCTTCTCGGGCTTGCCCATGAAATCCCGAATGCATTGGTCGAGCGTTCCGTTGACGACCATATAGGGCGCGCGATCCTCTCGCCTGGAGTTGTTGAGAGAAGGCCATTTGTAGAGGTGGGCCGCAGCTTGGAAGTCCACCTGATGGGATTGGTCGGTCATTGCAAAATATCTACCCGAAAAAGCCCTGCGCGGCAAAGTCAGCCGGCTGGTGAGCGAGCTGGTGTGGCAATACGCGCAAGCTGCGTGCCGCCGCTCGCAGAAGCCGCCGTCATGCACCTCGAACGATCCGTCGACGTGCCTCGCGTTTGGTGCCTCGCAGCAACTCCCGCTTCGATCTCCCGCGGCCGAGATCGGGGGCGATGGGGCGAGGCCGGCTGAAGGAGAGCCGGCAGATCCTCTCGTGCGGCAAGCGCGCGCGCAGGGCGGTAACGCGCGTTGACGACCTGGCGTCGTTCACGGCGCCAGCGGCTGCGACGGCGTGCCCGATTGACTCGATTTCAGAATGTTCCTATTTTGTTCTGCTGCCGATTTCCACGTCCGGAGACGGGCGGCTCCGGTCAGGGCAGGGATGAGCGGGTCGAGATGGCAGCCGCAGCCACCATCCTTCATGCGGACCTCGATGCATTCTACGCATCGGTCGAGCAGTTGCTCGAGCCGTCGCTGCGCGGCAAGCCGATCGCGGTCGGGGGCGGCGTTGTGCTTGCGGCGTCCTATGAGGCCAAGGTCTTCGGAGTGCATGGCGGCATGTCGGGGCGGGAAGCGCGCCAACTGTGCCCGCAGCTCGTTTTCGTCGGCGGCCATTTCAGCGATTACCAGCGGCTGGGTGACGCGGCCATCAAGGTGATCGGCGACTTCACGCCGCTGGTCGAGCGAATTTCGATCGACGAGGCGTTTGCGGACGTCGCCGGCTGCACTCACCTGTTCGGAACGCCTGCCGAAATAGCCGCGTCGATCCGGTGGCGCGTGCGCAGCGAGCTCGGCCTTCCGATCTCGGTCGGCGTCGCCCGCACCAAGCATCTGGCGAAGATCGCCTCGCAGGTCGCAAAGCCCGACGGACTTGTCGTCGTCGATCCCGACGCCGAGCTGAGCTTCCTTCACGAATTGCCGGTTGGGTTGATGTGGGGGGTAGGGCCGGTCACGAGGACCCGGTTGGACGCGATCGGCGTCACGACGATCGGTCAGCTCGCCAAATTGTCGGAACGGTCGCTGACGCTCTTGCTCGGTCCGGCGGCGGGCGAGAAACTCGCCGCGCTGGCCTGGAATCGTGATCCGCGACAGCTCAAGCCACACCGGCGCGCACGATCGGCGGGGGCACAATCGGCGCTTGGCCGAAAGCCTGCGATCGAGCAAGTCATCCGGCCCACGCTGCTTCATCTCGCCGACCGCGTCGCCACGCGGCTTCGGGCGAAATCACGGCCTGGACGAACCGTGACGGTGCGCGTCCGTTTCGCCGACCTGAAGTCGGTGACGCGCTCGATGACGCTCGATGCGCCGGTGTGCACGACCATCGTGCTGGCGCGGCTCGCCGAGAATCTGGTGCGCGCTGCTCTTGCTGACCATCCCGGCGAGAAGATCATCTCGCTGCTGGCGATCTCGATTTCGCATCTCGAGGAGCATTGGGATCTTGCACTGGAGCTTCCACTCGGACTGGAGGACGAAGCGCTTCGGCCCGGAAGTCCGACAGGGATGGCCCGCTGGGCGGCGGACCGTGCGATCGACAAGATCCGCGATCGCTTTGGCTGGGAGGCGATCGGATATGGTTCAGCGGCGCTGGAGGCGGTTCATTCGGTGCCCGACGCGTTTCGCAAGCTTGCCGAGAGAGAGCTCTAGCGCTCGCCGGTTCACGTACCTGTCACTGCATTAAGAAAAGGCAATTTGGAATCGCGCGCTTGTGAGTGGCGACCCTGTACGACCGGCCTATTTTGAGGCTGCGGAGGACAGCCATGAAGCACAGCGCCGAACTAATCCAGACGATGCGCGAAGCGTTGGATGCGGTCATGGCAAGCGTACCGGCGGATCAATCCGTGTTCGGTCTCAAGGCCGCTGTTGCGGAATGCATCCTGCGAGCCGCAGCTCACGGCCAGACATCGTTCGACGGGCTCGTGACGTCGGCATCCGATCAGCTTCAGTCGATCATCTCGATGCTGACCTAGGCGATCGGGATGCGCGCGACCGTCGCGTTCGCCTTGCCGCGCGGTGCGCTGATGATGCAATCGCTCGGGCCGACGGTTCTCTCAGGGCAGCGATACGACCCGTAGATTGTTGGTCGTTCCCGCTTGTCCAAAGGGAATGCCGGCGACCACGACCAGCAGATCGCGGCTCGATGCAAACTGCTCTGCTTGCGCGAATGTGGTTGCGCGCTCGACCATCTCCTCATAGCTCTGAACGTCGCCGGAAAGCACGCTGTGAGCGCCCCAAAGCAGGCACAAGCGGCGGGACACTTCGCGGCTTGGGGTGATGGCGAGGATCGGGCGGCTCGGCCGCTTGCGCGCGACGCGTGCGGCCGTGGTGCCGCTCGACGTATAGGCCACAATGGCTGCGGCGTGAACGACGGAGGCGAGATCGGCCGCCGCCGTTGCCACGGCATGCGGTGGCGTTTGCTCTTCGCCGGGCTGGGTCGCCTCGACGATCGAGCGGTACATCTTGTGTTGTTCGGTGCTGCGGATAATGCGGTCCATCATCTCGACCGCCTCGCGCGGATATCGGCCTGTCGCGGACTCCGCCGACAGCATCACGGCGTCTGCGCCGTCATAGATGGCGGTCGCAACATCGGAGACTTCCGCACGTGTCGGCGTCGGGGCTGCGACCATCGAGTCCAGCATTTGCGTGGCGACGATCACGGGCTTCACCGCGAGACGGCAGGCCCGCACCAACTCCTTCTGGCGCCCCGGCACGTCCTCATGCGGGATTTCGACGCCGAGATCCCCCCGCGCAACCATGATGGCGTCGCACAGCTGGATGATATCGTCGATCCGTTCGAGCGCGGCAGGTTTCTCGATCTTGGCCATCAGGCCGGCACGGTCCCCGACGAGGCCTCGCGCCTCGATGATGTCCGAGGGCTTCTGCACGAACGACAGCGCAACCCAATCCACGCCAAGTTTCAGGCCGAACTCCAGATCGAGGCGATCCTTCGCAGTCAGCGGTGAAAGATCGAGGACCGTCCCCGGCAGATTGACGCCCTTGTGATTCGAGATCGTGCCGCCGACGATCACCTTGGCTTCGATGAAATCGTCACCGAGCCCGGTAACGCGAACGCGGACCCTGCCGTCGTCGATCAGAAGGTCATGGCCGGGGGCAACGGCGGCAAAGATCTCCCGATGCGGGAGGGGAATTGCGGTTCGGTCGCCTTCCGATCCGGACAAGACGAACCGTATGGTCTCTCCGGCCACTGCGGCGATCTTTCCATCGCGCAAGGTGCCGACGCGGATCTTCGGGCCCTGGAGGTCCATCAGGATGCCGATCGGACGGCCGACGTCCTGTTCCAGCTTTCGGATCGCCGCGTGAACGCGTGCGTGATCGCTCTGTGTTCCGTGACTGAAGTTCAGGCGGAACGTATCGACGCCCGCCAGCAGCAGCGCCTCGAGCATCTCGGGGGAACTGCTTGCTGGACCAACGGTTGCGACGATCTTGGCGCGTCGATGACGGCGCATGGGTCACCTCATTGCTGGCTTGATTCCCGGCTTGCCGGCTGCAATCAGCACGGCGCGGATATCGTTGACATTGGTAAGCGTCGGCCCGGTGCGCACGAGGTCTCCAAGGCGGTCGAAGAACGTATAGCTGTCATGGGCAGCCAGATGCGCCCGTGCGTCAAGCAGATTCGCGGCGGCGCGCCGCAGCGTATCCGGACCGATCAAAGCGCCGGCCGCATCTTCCGTTCCATCAATTCCATCGCTGTCGCCCGCAACGGCCCAGATATCGGATGCGCCGGACAGGGCGACGGCAAGCCCCAGCAGGAATTCGGTGTTGCGGCCGCCGTGTCCCGCCGGCCCGCGCCCGATCGTCACCGTCGTCTCGCCGCCGGACAGCAACACCGCGGGGGCAGGGCCCGGCTGCGCATGTCTCGCGACCGACCGGGCGATGCCGGCCATCACGGTTCCGAGTTCCCGTGCCTCGCCCTCGATCGCGTCTCCAAGGATGATCGGCGTCAGGCCTTCGTCCCGGGCGGCGCTGGCCGCAGCGTCAAGCGCATGGAATGGAGCGGCAAGGATGCGGACATCAGCATCGATCTCGCCGGGCTTGGGTGTCTCGTCCGCTTGTTCGAGCACAAGCCGCGCCGCTTCCGGCAGGTCGATTGCAAAGCGGCCAACGATCTCCAGCGCAGCGGCTTTCGTGCTGCTGTCCGGCAGCGAGGGACCGGAGGCAATCGCCGCGGGATCGTCGCCGGGAATGTCTGAGATCACAAGGGTCGTGACGCGGGCGGGACGGGCGGCCAGCGCCAGCCGACCGCCCTTGATCGCGGACAGATGTTTGCGGACGACGTTCATCTCGGCAATCGTCGCGCCGCTTGCAAGGAGTGCCCGGTTGACCGCCTGCTTGTCGGCGAGAGTCATCGGAGATGCCGGCAGGGTCATCAGCGCCGAGCCACCGCCGGACATCAGGGCGATGACGAGATCGTCTGCAGAAAGCCCCTCGACGGCGCGCAGCATGCGAAGGGCCGCGGTCCTGCTCGTGTCATCCGGCACGGGGTGAGACGCTTCGAGCACTTCGATACGGCCGGCTGGAACCGAATGGTCGTGGCGCGTGACGACGACGCCGGAAAGCGCGACGTCGGGCCATGCCGCGTCGAGGCCCGCAGCCATTGCCGCCGACGCCTTACCCGCGCCGACGACGATGCATCTGCCCCTCGGCTTTGCCGGCAGGGCGTCGGCAATCGTGATCCTCGGATCGGCGCTCGCGATGGCGGCGTCGAAGATTCGCCGCAGGGCGGTCCGAGCCCGCACATCCGTCCATCTGTCGTTCAATCGCTTGCGCTCCGGCCGATAGGTCTCTTGTTATGGCGCCTTCTCGAGACGGTCGTAAGACATGGGTGCCTCAAGTCGACCGCCTGCACCGGGAAAGACCTTTGCGCGAGCGATTGCGGCACTTGCCGTCGCTTCACTGCCGAGAATGAACGCGCGCCGCATCGGCTTGATCAGGAACAACGCGGTGAGGGCAGCGGTCGCATTGAGTGCAACCGCGACGATGAACACGGCCTGCCAGCCGAGCTGGGAAGAGATGATGCTCGCGAGCGGCACGAGCAGCGCCGCCGTGCCCTTCGCCGTGTAGAGCATGCCGTTGTTGGTGGTTGCATATTTGGCGCCGAACGTGTCGCCCGACGTCGCGGGAAACAGGCTGTAGATTTCGCCGAAGACGCCGAAATAGATCGCCGTGGCCAGCACGAAGACAACCGGAATGTGACCGTAGGTGGACAGCGTCAGCAACATCAGCGCCGCTGTCGCGAACGCGATGAACATCGTGTGCTCGCGCCCGATATTGTCGGAGACCCAGCCAAAGAGCGGACGGCCGAAACCGTCGAAGACGCGATCGAGCGAGATGGCAAACGTCAGTGCCGCCATCTGGAAGCCCGCCAGGGTGACCGGCGTGTCCGCGATCTTGAAGTCATGCGCGATCGGCCCGATTTGCGCGGCGGTCATCAAGCCGCCGGAAGCCACCATGACGAACACCACGTACATGACCCAGAAGACCGGGGTGCGCAACACCTGGGGCGGAGTGTAGTCGATCGCACTCTGCGGCAGATTGAGACGCTTTTTCCTGGGTGCTTCGACGCCATGCGGTGGCCGGACGAACCAGGCCAGCAGGATGACGATGAGGCCTTGTCCGATCCCGAAGGTCAGGAAGGTGCTCTGGTAGCCGCTGGCGGCAATCATGTTGGCAATCGGTACGACGGTGAGGGCCGCACCGGCGCCAAACCCGGCGGCGGTTGCTCCTGCGGCCAGGCCGCGCCGGTCCGGAAACCATTTCAGGGCATTGCCGACGCAAGTGCCGTAGACGGCGCCGGCACCGATGCCCGCGACGACAGCTGCCGCATAAAGCGTGACGAGAGAGGAGGCGTATGAGTTCATGATCCAGGCCAACCCGATCATCAGCCCGCCGAACATGATGACGATGCGGGGGCCGTATTTGTCCACGAACCAGGCCTCCACCGGCACAAGCCATGTCTCCGTCATCACGAAAATCGTGAAGGCGAGCTGGATGGCCGGACGGCCCCAGTGAAACTTCGCGTCGATCGGATCAACGAACAGCGTCCAGCCATATTGCAGGTTGGCGATCATCGCCATGCAGACGATGCCGATCGCCAGTTGCAGCCAGCGGAAGCCGCCGGGCGATGATGCCGGGTTGGTGGAGATCATGTACGCTCCTAAGGCAGATAATCGTCGTTTGGGCCGGCTGCGTCGGGTTGTCGTCCCGCCGCAGCCTACTGACGGAATTCGTTGGTCAACTCGCCGATTCCGTCGATCGCGACGGTGACCGTGTTGACGGGCTCCTTCATCACCCCGACGCCAATCGATGTCCCGCAGCAGATCAGGTCGCCCGGCAACAGCGTCATGTCGTGCGAGATCTTGCTGACCAGCGTCTGTGCGCTGAAGATCATGTCCGCGATCGGGTAGTTCTGGCGCTCGACGCCGTTCAGAATGGTGCGCACCACGAGGCGTGCGGGGTCGAGGCCTGACGCAATCACGGGGCCGAACGGGCCGTATCCATCGAAGCCCTTGGCCCGCGCCCATTGCGGGAAGGTCGGGTCGCGATTGAGGATGTCCGCGGCGGTGACGTCGTTGGTGCAGGTGTAGCCGAAGATGAAGGCGTCGGCCTGCTCGGGCGCGACCGCCGCGCAGCTCCTGCCGATGACGATGCCGAGTTCACCTTCGTAGGTCGTCTTGCCATCATAGCCCAAGGGACGCCTGATGACGGCACCAGGCGCGGTGACGCTGGTCGGCGCCTTCAACAGGTACAGCGGTTCGGCAGGCTCAGGTGATTTCAGCTTCTCCGCAAGCGCGTGAAAATTGTTCCAGAGCGCGATGACCTTGCTCGGCTGCGTCGGGGCGAGCAGCTCGACGTTGTCCAGCGCCAGCGTTTGTCCAGTCGGTCGCATGTCGCCGAACATGTCCCCTTCGTGCACGGAGATGCCGGATGGAATGAGTTGCCCGAAGCCGATTTCGGCATGGTGGCGGAAGCGGACCCAGCGCGTAACATTGGCCATCGGGATCACGCCACCGCCAGCGTTTCTGCTGCTGCGGCGCCGGCCGCCCCGTCATAGAGGCCGGCCAGCCTGGTGCGCTGCGCGACCAGGGCCAGCACCGCATCGAGGGCGGGCGTCGCGATTCCTGTCATCCGGCCCATCTCCTGCACCACGGTGATCAACGGATCGATCTCGACCGGACGTCCGCGCTCGAGATCCTGCAGCATCGAGGTCTTGTGCGCGCCGACCTTGCGCGCACCTTCGATGCGGCGTTCGACATCGACCCGAAACTTGACGCCGAGGCTTTCCGCGATCGCCTGGGCCTCCAGCATGATCGCCCGGGACAGCGCGCGCGTGCCCGGATTGCTGCAGATCACGTCGAGCGTCGCGTGGGTGAGGGCGCTGATCGGGTTGAAACAGACGTTGCCCCACAGCTTGAGCCAGATCTCGTCACGGATACGGTCGAGGACCGGAGCTTTCATGCCCGCGGCCACGAACAGCTCGGAAAGTTTCTGGACGTCGGATGTGATCTCGCCGGAGGGCTCGCCCAGCGGAAAGTTGTTGCCGTAGACATGGCGGATCACGCCGGGCGCCTCGATCTCGGTGGCGGGGTACACCACGCAGCCGATCGCGCGCTCGGGGCCGAGCTCGTTCCACTGCTGACCGCCAGGATCGATGCTCTCGAGCGTCGATCCTTCGTGCCGACCACCGTGCTTGTGGAAATACCAATAGGGAATGCCGTTGACGGCGGTGACGATGCGGGTCCGATCGCCCAGCAGCGGCCGCATGGGCTCGATGACACCGGTGATCGAATGCGCCTTGAGGCAAATGATGACGTAATCCTGCTCGCCGAGTTCGGCGGGGTTATCGGTGCAGCGAGGATGCACGACGCGCTCCTCGTCGCCGATCAGGAGTTTCAGGCCTTTCTGCCGCATTGCGGCGAGATGCGCACCCCGCGCGACCAGGCTGACATCGGCACCAGCACGCATAAATTCGACACCGAGATAGCCGCCGATCGCGCCGGCGCCGTAGATGCAGATTCTCATTCGATCCTCGCAAGCAGAGTAGGGACACAGCAGGAGCCGCAGCGGCTCGAACCGAGTAGCGTGGCAATGGCCTTGGGCAAGTCTGTCAGGCCGCGCAGGCGGCTTCCTCGAAAGCAAGGGTGATGTCCCGCATGCTCACGACGCCGACGAGCCGGCCGTTGTCGATGACGGGGACATGGCGGATCCCATGACGGGCCATGAGGCGCTCGACATCCGTGAGCGCATCTTGCGAATTGCAGGACAGCAGCGGCCGCGGTGAGATAAACTGCGCGACTTTCATGGCAAGTCCATTGGTGCCGCGCTCGGCGATCACAGCGACGACGTCGCGCTCGCTGAACATTCCGATCACGGCGGCGTCCTTGCTGCGCGAGGCGTTCCTGACCACGAGGGCGCCAACATTGCTCGCGCACATCAGGTTCGCCGCAATGCTCACGGTTTCGTTCGAGCCGATCGTCACCACGTGCGCATTGTTGGCGCGAAGGATGTCCCCGACGTACATGGCATCGTCCTCCCGGTTGTTTGTTTGGATCGTCGTAAAATGATCGTGGTATACATTATCCCAGAAGTCAAACAAAAGAATCGAGCCATCTGCTGAGAAGAACGGCAAAAATACTGACCTATTCGCGAATATTGTCGCCTTGACTCTAGGGCCTTTTGGTATGCCATATGCCAATTGTGGCGCTCGCTCTCGACGAGCAATTTCGTTCTGAACCGCAACCGGTTAGGGGCAAGTCGTGATGAAAAGAGAGCCGATCCGGCGCAAGCCGTCCGATCCCGATCTTCGCGCGCAGCCGGAGCTGGACGCGCGCGACGGCGGTGTTCAGTCCGTTGATCGCGCCATGCAAATCCTGGAGACACTTGCAGAGGATGATGAAGGCTATCGGCTGACTGATCTGGCGATCCGCACCGGCCTGTCTCCCTCGACCGTACATCGGCTGCTGACCACGCTCGAGAACCGCAGGTTCGTTCAATTCGACCGCGACGAATCCAAATGGCACATCGGCGCGCAAAGCTTCGTGGTCGGCTCGACCTTCGTGCGCCGGCGGAATTTTGCCGCGCAGGCACTGCCTTATCTGCGCAAGCTGCGCGACCAGACCCGGGAAACGGCCAATCTTGCCGTGGTCGACGATGAATCCATCATCGTCGTGTCCCGCATTGAAAGCCGTGAGATCATGCGCTCGCTGACCAAGGTCGGCGGACGCGTCGCGATGATCGCCTCGGGAGTGGGCAAGGCGGTGCTGGCTACCTATTCCGATGCAGACGTCAACGCGATCATTCGCCGTCAGGGCATGCCGCGGCTGACGGAAAAATCGATCGTGCGGCCCGGCGAGTTGTTCAAGGAATTGGAGAGCGTGCGGCGTCAGGGTTATGCGGTGGATGATGAAGAGGCGCGCCTCGGCCTGCGCTGCGTGGCCGCGGTCGTCTTCAACGATTGCAACGAGCCATATGCCGCAATCTCGGTATCCGGCATGGCGGACAGGCTGACGAACGAACGCTTGCCCGAGATCGGTACGATCGTGCATCGGATCGCAGCCGAACTCACGGCCGAACTTCGCGGGAACCGCACGCAGCAAGCGCAGGCGTAGGGCGGGCTGCAATTCCGTCCGCAACAATTTCCATTTCTACGCTGACGCTAATCGTTTGAAGACGCGCAAGAAATCGCGAGCGTTGCCACAGCGCGGAAATTCCAATCGATTGCGTTGAGATCGATGCTCGCGGGCCTGATGATCCTGCTCAGGCCAACTCATAGCGAAGCGGGATCATCACATGAAGATGCGAGCAGTCGATGCAGCAGTGCGCATTCTCCAACGCGAAGGGATCACGTGCGCATTCGGCGTTCCCGGCGCAGCGATCAATCCGCTTTACTCCGCACTGAAGCGCAACGGCTCGATCCAGCATATTCTGGCGCGGCACGTCGAAGGCGCCTCGCATATGGCGGAAGGCTATACCAGGGCGAAGGCGGGCAATATCGGCGTCTGCATCGGCACATCGGGTCCGGCCGGCACCGACATGATCACCGGCCTCTACTCGGCGATCGCTGATTCCATTCCGATCCTCTGCATCACCGGTCAGGCGCCGCGGGCGCGGCTCTACAAGGAGGATTTCCAAGCCGTCGACATCGAGTCGATCGCAAAACCAGTGACGAAATGGGCCGTCACCGTGCGCGAGCCGGCGCTGGTGCCGCGCGTGTTCAGCCAGGCTTTCCATGTCATGCGGTCGGGGCGGCCGGGACCGGTGCTGATCGACCTTCCGCTCGATGTGCAACTGGCCGAGATCGAGTTCGACGACGAGACCTATTCACCGTTGTCGGTCTACAAGCCGACGGCGACGCGCAAGCAGATCGAGAAGGCACTCGAGATGCTGAACGCCGCGGAGCGGCCGCTGATTGTGGCCGGCGGCGGCGTGATCAACGCCGATGCATCCGAGCTGCTGGTCGCCTTTGCCGAAGCGGTCAACGTTCCGGTCGTTCCGACGCTGATGGCCTGGGGCGCTATTCCTGACGATCATGCGCTGATGGCAGGCATGGTCGGCTTGCAGACCAGCCATCGCTACGCCAACGCCACGATGCTCGAATCCGATTTCGTGCTCGGCATCGGAAATCGCTGGGCCAACCGGCATACCGGCTCGATCGAGACCTACACGAAGGGCCGCAAATTCGTGCATGTCGACATCGAGCCGACGCAGATCGGGCGGGTCTTCAATCCGGACCTCGGTATCGTCTCCGACGCCAAGGCCGCGCTGGAAATGTTCGTGAGCGTCGCCAGGGAGTGGCGGAAGTCCGGGAGGCTGCGCGATCGGCAGGCCTGGCCCGCCGCCTGTCGCGACCGCAAGCGTTCGATGCTGCGCAAGAGCCACTTCGAAAACATCCCGATCAAGCCCCAGCGCGTCTACGAGGAAATGAACAAGGCCTTTGGCCGCGACACCTGCTACGTGACCGTGATCGGATTGTCGCAGATCGCTGGGGCCCAGTTCCTCAACGTCTACAATGCGCGCAACTGGATCAACGCCGGGCAGGCCGGTCCTCTCGGCTGGACACTGCCGGCCGCGCTTGGCGTGCGTGCCGCCGATCCCGACCGCGACATCGTCGCGCTGTCGGGTGACTACGACTTCCAGTTCCTGATCGAGGAGCTCGCGGTCGGGGCGCAGTTCAATCTGCCCTACATCCACGTCGTCGTGAACAATTCATATCTCGGCCTGATCCGGCAGGCGCAGCGCGGCTTCGACATGGACTATCACGTCCAGCTCTCGTTCGAGAACATCAACGCGCCCGAGATCGGCGGTTACGGCGTCGACCATGTGGCCGTCGCAGAGGGTTTGGGCTGCAAGGCGATCCGGGTCACCGATCCGAACGACGCGCAGGCGGCGTTCGCGACCGCACGCGAGCTGATGGCGAAGCATCGCGTGCCCGTGGTCGTGGAGTTCATTCTCGAGCGAGTCACCAATATCGCGATGGGAACGGAGATCGACAACATCGTCGAGTTCGAAGAGGTACTCGATCTTCCGCTCGATGACGTGCCGAGCGCATCACGATCCGGCACGCTGTTGCCGGCCTGACCACATCTTTCATCGCCTCAAGCGGAGATACGACCCGTGCCTCAATTTGCCGCCAATCTCACCATGCTCTTCAACGAGCTGCCGTTCCTCGATCGGTTCGCGGCCGCCAAGGCGGCCGGCTTCAACGCAGTCGAGTATCTTTTTCCTTATGACTTCGAAAAGGGCGCGTTGCGGGAGGAATTGGCGCGCTGTGGGCTGACCCCGGTGCTGCACAATCTTCCAGCCGGCAACTGGGCCGCCGGTGAGCGTGGCATTGCGATCCTGCGCAATCGGGTCGATGAATTTCGCGACGGCGTGGTGCGCGCGATCGACTACGCAAAGGCGCTGGATTGCCGGCAGCTGAACTGCCTGGTCGGCATCGCTCCAGCCGATACGGATAGGGCGGACCTGCAGGAAGTCCTCGTGTCCAACCTGCGCTTCGCCGCAGGCGCGCTCGCCCAGCATGGCATCAGGCTCCTGGTCGAACCGATCAACACGCTCGATATTCCCGGCTTCTTCCTGAGCCGTACGGAACAGGCGGTGCAGCTCATTTCCGATGTTGGCTCATCCAATCTGTTCATCCAGTACGACATCTATCACATGCAGATCATGGAAGGTGATATCGCGCGGACCCTGCAGAAGCATCTCGGCCGGATCGCGCATGTCCAGCTCGCCGACAATCCGGGCCGTTATGAACCGGGAACCGGCGAAATCAACTACTGCTATCTGTTCAAGCATCTCGACAGCATCGGGTATCGGGGCTGGATCGGGTGCGAATACAAGCCGCGGACGACCACGCTCGAGAGCCTGGGCTGGCACGCCGCACAGACTTTCGTGACCTAGAGCCTGTTCCGTTCCGATTGAATCGGGACGGAGCTCTGGAATTTTATTTAACGCGGTTTCTTCACGCGAGCCGAGAGTCGCTCGCCGGAAAAACGCCTTCATCCGGCTGACAGGGAGCAACGACAATGAAAGACATCGGATTCATCGGACTTGGCACCATGGGACGTCCGATGGCCGGCCACCTCCTGGCTGCCGGCTATCGCCTGTTCCTGCACGACGTCGTACCTGTTGCGCCTGAGTTGATCGCGGCCGGCGGCATCGCTTGCGAGTCCGCCAAGCAGGTGGCGCAGGAGGCGGACGCCGTGATCATCATGGTACCGGACACTCCGCATGTCGAAGCCGTGCTGTTCGGTCAAGGCGGCGTCGCGGAGGGCATCTCCAAAGGCATGATCGTGACGGATATGAGCTCGATCTCTCCGCTGGCGACGAAGGAGTTTGCACGCTGGATCGATGCGCTCGAGGCCGATTATCTCGACGCGCCGGTCTCCGGCGGCGAAGTTGGTGCAAAGGCGGCCAGCCTGACCATCATGGTTGGCGGGCGGGAGCGGGCGTTCAATGCGATGAAGCCCCTGTTTGAAACGATGGGGAAGAATGTCACGCATGTCGGCGGCAACGGCGACGGCCAGACCACCAAGGTTGCGAACCAGATCATCGTGGCGCTGACCATCGAGGCGGTGAGCGAGGCGTTGCTGTTCGCCTCCAAGGCCGGGGCCGACCCCGCATTGGTGCGCCAGGCGTTGATGGGCGGCTTCGCGTCGTCGCGAATCCTCGAAGTGCACGGCGATCGTATGCTGAAGCGCAATTTTGATCCGGGCTTCCGCATTGAGCTGCATCAGAAGGATCTCAACCTCGCGCTGGAAGGTGCGCGCGCGCTCGGCTTGTCGCTGCCAGGCACTGCCGCAGCCCAGCAACTGTTCAACGCCTGTACCGCCCTCGGCGGCAAAAGCTGGGACCATTCCGGCATTCTGAGAGCGCTGGAGGTCATGGCGGGCCACGAGGTCGCGGCTGCCTGAGCGCCGCGGAGGGGAATGGACGAAAATATCGTGGGCCTGGTCGGTGCGGGGACGGTAGCGCCTACCTGCCACGGATCAGGCGCCTGGCGCCCAAGCCGATCGCTCAGCGTTCGGATCGTTTGCTGGGCATTTTTTCTGGTGTCCCTAGGGCGCCCCGTGAGGACGAACAAGGTTGTCCGCCCACACCTCGGCAATGTGAGACAGTGCCAGACCCGGCTTGCGCTCGAGCAGAAGTTCGAGCACGCGCGGCGGCGTCAGGGGTAATTCCTGCACCCGCTTTCCTGTCGCGTTGGCAACGGCGCAGGCGACGGTGGCGCCGACATTGAGGATCGGCACCTCGCCGGCGCCCTTGGTGCCGAGCGGCCCCACCGACGGCGCACCCTCATAGAGGCTGATCTCCACCGGTACGACGTCGAGCGCAAGCGGTACGCGGTAAGTCTCAAAGCCGCTTTGACTGACACGGCCATTGCTGCCGATCGTCACCTCCTCGTGCAGGGCGTAGCCCAGGCCCTGCACGACGCCGCCCTGGATCTGGCCGTGGATTGCGCGTGGATTCAGCGCACGGCCGACGTCCTGGACCACGCGATAGCTTAGCACCTCGACATGCCCGGTCTCCGGATCGACGGCGACCTCGCAGTCGTGGACGGCGAAGACGGGGATGTCGATCGCGTCGATGAAATGACCGGCAACGCAACCGGGCATCGCCGGCACGCCGGCGCCGGTGAAGGCGCCGGTGCCGGCGACCGGTCCGCTCAGCGCTTGAGCGCGGGTCGCGACCTGCGCGACGGTGCGGCCGGAGCCCGGCGCACCCGCGATCTCGATCCGACCGTCGCGCATGACGAGATCGCCGGGCGCGGCCTCGATCATCTCGGAGGCGATCCTCAAAAGCTTCGTGCGGACCTCCTGTGCCGCCGACAGGCTGGCGGCGCCGAGCGAGACGGTGGTGCGGCCGCCACCGACGCCGACATCATAACCGGCCGCATCGGTATCGGCGGCGCGGACGATCACCTGCTCGGGCGCGATGCCGAGCGTGCTGGCAACGATCTGCGGCAGGCTCTGCATCATCGAGCCGGAGCCGATCTCGACACCCGACGTGACCAGGGTCGCCGTGCCGTCGGCATTCATGTTCACCGTCGCGGCGGACGGGCCGACGAAGACGAACCAGGTGCCGACGGTGGTCGCGCGTCCAAGGAGCTTGCCGTCGGTGCGCGCCGGCAGCGGCGCTGCCGCGTCGCGCAACGTATCCATCCGGTCGAGCATCGGGCCGAGCACATCGCCTTCGAATACCTGGCCGGTGGCGCCGAGATCCTTGTCGCCGAGCACGTTGCGGCGCCGGAAAGCAAGCGGATTCATTCCGATCCGCGCTGCGATCTCGTCGGTGTGCCGCTCGAGCGCGAAGGTGTTGTAGACGCCATTGCAGCAGCGGAACGCGCCGTTCGGCGCCGTGTTGGTATAGACCGCGCGCGAGACCATGCGCACGCTGCCAAGCCTGTAGTTTCCGCCGAGCGTGTGTGCGGTCATGGTGGTCAGGAAGATCTGTTCGCCGCCATAGGCGCCGCAGTCCATCAGCACGACCGCCTCGCGGCCCACGATTTCTCCGTCGCGCGTCACCGCCGAGCGGATGCGAATATCGGCGTTCTCGCGGAACAGGCAGGTCAGCATCTCGTCCTCGCGGGAATTGACGAGGCGAACCGGCCGGCCGCTGGCGCGGGCGAGGAGGGCGGCGAAGGGCTCAACCGCCAGATCGAATTTGAGACCGAAGCCGCCGCCGACCGGCGGCACAGTGACGCGCACTTGCGATGCCGGCACGCCCAACGCGCGCGCGGTTGCATTGCGGACGCTCCAGGGAACCTGCGTCGACGTCTCGATATGGAAGCGGCCGTCCTCGTAGCTTGCGACGACCGCGCGCGGCTCGAAGGCCACGTGGTTCTGCCGGCCGACGCGATAGAGACTTTCGACGATCTCGACGTCAGGCCGCGCAAAGGCGGCGTCGACGTCGCCGCGAACGACGGTCGCCTCCCAGGCGACATTGCCCGCACGCGCGCCGCCTTCGACCAGGACCTCATAGCCGCGCCAGTCCGGATGAACCAGCCGCGCATCTGGTGCCAGCGCCTCCGCCATGGTCAATATTGCGGGGAGTTGCTCGATTTCCACGTCGATCGCCGCGAGCGCGGCCTGCGCCTTCGCCAACGTGACGGCTGCGACCGCGGCAAGCGGTTCGCCGTCGTAGCGAATGACATCGCGGGCGAACAGCGGGTGATCGGCGATGCCGATGCCGATCATGCCGGGCGCATCCGACGCCGTCACGATCGCACGTACCCCCGGCATGCGGGCAGCCCTCGACGTGTCGAGGCGAATGATCCGGCCCGAAGGCAGGCCGGCACGCAGCACCGCGGCGTGCAGCATGCCGGGCAGATATCGATCGATGGTGTAGCGCGTACGGCCACGCAGCTTGTCGGCGGCGTCCCGCCGGCGCAAATCCATCGTCGCGGAAACGTCGGACATGCTTGCGCCTCCCGATTATGCGTTGGCCAAGGCGAGCAGCGTCGCCTCGACGATGCGTTCGTATCCCGTGCAGCGGCAGATGTTCCCGGTGAGTGCGGCCCGGATATCGTCACGGGTGGCGTCAGGCCGGGTCGTCAAGAGATGCGTCAGGCTCACCACCATGCCGGGAAAGCACATGCCGCATTGGACCGCATCGCTGGCCTCGAGGGCCGCCTGGATGCGGTTCAGTTCGCCGTGAGGCGCAAGGCCTTCGACGGTGCGGATCTCGCGGCCATCGGCGAGCGCGGCGGGCAACAGGCACGACGGCGTCGGCTCGCCGTCGACCAGCACCATGCAGGCACCGCAAAAGCCTTCGCGACAGACGGGTTTCGCGCCGGTCAGATGCATCTCCTCGCGCAGAATGTCGATCAGCGGCGTGGCGGGATCGGCCACGGAAGAGAGGCGATCACCGTTCACTGTCAAGTTGAATCCCATGTCGGTCCCCACCGGTTCAGGAGCCAAGCGCTGCGATCGCAGCGCGGCGGACGAGACCGGGTAGCACGCTGACCCGATACCAGGCCGGGGCATCGACGCTGTCGCGGCCGACGAACTCGTCCGCCAACGCGGCCGCAGTCTGCGCCGCCTCCGCCGCATCGAGCGAGCGTCCGATCAGCGCTGCCTCGAGGCGCTCCCAGCGGCGCGCCACCGGCTCGACTGAACCGACCGCGACGCGCGCCGCCTGGACACGGCCCGCTGCATCGATGCTGACCGACAGGCTGACGATGGCGACCGGGTAGTCACCCGATTTGCGTAGCGGCAGGCGGGCATGGGCGCTTCTGCGCGCCGTCCGCGGCAAGATAATCCGCGTCACCAGATGACCGGGGGCAAGGGACGATCGGATCTTCAGGAAATGCGCCAGGCCGATGCGCTCGCGGCCGTCGCGGGCCGACATTTCGACTTGGGCATCGAGGCAGAGCAGCGCCGGCACGCAATCCGCGGCGGCGAATTCCGACGTCGCAAGGTTGCCGCCGATCGTCGCCATCGCGCGGATCGCAGGATTGGCGGAGCGGCCGGCGGCGTCGACCAGGACCGCGAATTCCGGAAGATCGGCCAAGGCCGCCGCGAGGGCCGCGTGCGTAACCGCAGCGCCGATCTCGATTGCATTACTGCCGATACGAACCGCGGTCAGCTCGGCGATCTTGCCGATCGCGACATAGTGCGGCTTCAACCGCTCATGGCGGATCGGTGACCGCATGATCCATGTGCCGCCGGCAAAGGCAGCGCCGGCCGCGCCGAACTCGCTCAGTGCGTCGAGTGCGGAAGCTAGCGAGGGCGCGACGTAGATCGAGGCAGGTGCATCGTGCGTCTCGCCCGCGACGCCCTGCATGGGAGAACCTGTCGTCATTGGCGCCGCTCCAGTCGCAGGCGATCGAGCAGAACGCCGACGATGACGATCGCGCCGAGCACGACCATCTGGACGTATCCGTCGATCCGGGTGAGGTTCATGCCGTTGGACAGAATGGTGATGAACAGGGCGCCGAGCACTGCGGTGCCGACCCCGCCGCGCCCGCCCGCCAGGCTCGTTCCGCCGACCACGGCGCCGGCAATCGCCTGCAGTGAAAGCGCCCCGCCGAGGTTCGGCTCGCCCGATCCGGTCCGCGCCGTCATCATGATCGCGCCGAGCGCCGCAAGCCCGGAGCACAGCACATAGGTCGCGATCAGAGTGCGCTTGACCGGCAGGCCGGCGACCGCCGCTGCGCGCGGGTTGGTGCCGATGAGGTAAAGCGAACGGCCGAACACGGTCCACGTCAGGGTCCAATGGAGCACGGCGCCGACCCCGACCGTGATCGCGATGGCCGCCGGAATACCGAAGACGGTGCCGCCGTAGAAGATCTGCGAGAACGGCGCCGGCACGCCCTGCACGGGCCGTCCGGACGACAGCGTGGTCGCAATCCCGATCGCGATATTGTAGCTGCCGAGCGTTGCGACGAAGGGGTTGACCCCGAGCAGCGCAATAACCACGCCGTTGAAGAGGCCGCACGCGGTGCCGAGCACGAAACCGGCAGCGAGCCCGGCGAGCAGCACGGCGCCTGTACCATGGCCCGAAGCCGTGACGCCGGCCATCGCCAGCGCGGTGCCGACGCTCACCATCGATACGGTCGGGCCGAGTGCGAGGTCGAAGCCGCGTGTCAGGATCACCACGGTCTGGGCCATCGCGAACAGGGCCAGATAGCTGGTCTGCTGCGCGATGTTGAGCAGGTTGGCCGGCGACAACACGCCGCGGTCGACCGCGGCGAAGCCGAGCAACAGGACCACCAATGCGACCGGCAGCACTGCGCTCCAGAGCCAGCGACCCGGCGCCAATTTCGGGCGATCCGCATTCTTGGCGGCGACGGACAATTCGAGGTCAGACACGAGCCTTGCTCCGTCGGCTGAGTTCGTCCAGCGCCACGGCCGCGACCATGATGACGCCGAGGAAGACCGGCTGCAGCCGGGAGTCGACGTGCAGGAGGTTGAGCGCATTGCCCAGGATGGTCAGGAACAGGGCGCTGATGGCGACGATTTCGATGCGCCCGACGCCGCCACGCAAGCTCACGCCGCCGATCACGGCGGCCGCGATCGATTGCAGCATCATCCGATCGCCGCCGAAGCTCGCCTGGCCGGAGCCGACCTGCGCGGTCAGCAGGATGCCCGTCAATGCCGCGAGCATGCTCGAGACAACGTAGGTGCCGACGACGTGGCGCTGGATCGATACGCCCGAAACGATGGCCGCATCGACATTGCCGCCGATCGCGTAGACGTAACGGCCGAACAGCGTGCGCCGCTGCGCAAACACCATCACGATGATGATGGCCAGCGCGACGTGGACGGCGGTCGGCAGGCCGAGCGCCTGGGCCCGCCCAAAGCCCTTCACGAAGATATCGGGCATGCCGTAAACCGGGATCCCGTTGGTGATCATCAGGCCGACGCCCGCAGTCGCCGACATCGTGCCCAGGGTCACCACGAAGCCGGATACCTTGAGCTTCGCCACGCAGAATCCGTTGACGAGCCCGACCACGGCCCCGGAGCCGAGTCCGGCCGCCATCCCGCTGGCAATGATGAGGGCGTTGTTGCCGGGAAACGCGGTGGCTGCGGCGGCCATGGTCTTGGCGGTGACGACGCTCGCGAGCGCCACGACGGCGCCGACCGAAAGATCGAAGCCGCCCGCGATGATGACCAGCGCCTGACCGCAGGCGACGATCGCGAGCAGTGACGCGTTGCGCAGGATGTTGAGGATGTTGATGATGCCGTAGAACTGCGGATCGACCGCCGACATCCCGGCGACGAGCAAGACCAGCAGGGCCGGCAGGAACCCGACACGGCCTGCGATCGATCGCAGGCCGATCGCGCCTTGCGGGTTTGCGGTGACCAGCGCCGTGTTCACGCGACCTCCGCGGCGAGATGGTCGCGGAAGAAGCTCGACAGCACGTTCTGCTCGGTCTTCTCGGCGCCCCTCAGCTCGGCGGCGATGCGGCCGTGATGTATGACGTAGAGCCGGTTCGACAGCGCCAGAACCTCCGGCAATTCCGACGACACCACGATCACGGCGGCGCCCGCCTCGACCAGGCGCTTCATGAACTGGTAGACCTCGAGCTTGGCGCCGACGTCGATCCCGACGCTCGGCTCGTCGAACAGGAACACGGTCAGTTCACGCGTGAGCGCGCGTGCCAGCATCACTTTTTGACGGTTGCCGCCGGACAGTGCGCCGACGCTCCGTTCGATGTTCGGCGGCCTCAGCTGCAACCGCTCCATGATGTCCGCGATCATGGCGCGTTCGGCGGCCTGCCGCAGCACGCCGAAGCGCGCGAACGCGGGCAGGTCGAGCACCGTCATCGATGCGTTCTCGCGGATCGGACGGGACAGCGCGAGCCCTTCGGCAACCCGATTGGCAGGAAAATAGGCGATGCCGCGCTTCAGGCTTTGCCTCGGGGTCGGGAATTCGTAAGGCAGGCCGTCGATCCGGATCACGCCTGATGCCGCGGGCTCGATGCCGTAGACCGCGCGGATCAGCTCCGATTTGCCGCAGCCGACGAGACCGGCGATGCCGGTGATCTCGCCGGCGCGGGCATGGAAATTCACCTCCTGAACGCTGCCGTCCGCGAGCGTCAGGTTTTCGATGTCGACCATCACCTTGTCAGGCCGGTGGGCGATGGCCGGGAACAGCAGGTCGATCCTGCGGCCGGTCATCAGCTCCACCAGCTCGCCGTCGGTCGAGCCGGCGGCGTCGAGGGTCTGAATGTGGCGGCCGTCGCGCAGCACCGTCACACGGTCGGCAAGGGCGCGGATTTCGCGCATGCGATGCGAGACATAGATCAGCCCGACATTCTGGCTCTTCAGGCGCGCGATCAGCTCGAACAGCCGTCCGGTCTCGCGCTCGGTCAACGAGGCAGTCGGCTCGTCAAGGATCAAAAGGCGGACGCGGCCGAGCAGGGCCTTGGCGATTTCGGCCATCTGCTGGTGCGCGCGGGAAAGGTCGTCGATCCGCTGCGCCGGATCGAGATCGAAGCCGAGCTCGTCGATCAGCGCCCTGGCGCGCTTGCGCATCTCGCGCGAGCGCAGCACGCCGCCATGGGTGACCTCGCGGCCGAGGAACAGGTTCTCTTCCACCGTGAGGCTCGGGATCAGCGAGAACTCCTGAAAAACCGGGCTGATGCCGATCGTACGGGCCCGCTGCGGCGTGAGATGATGGATCTCCTCGTCGCCAAAATGGAACGTGCCTTCGTCCGGCGGAAACGTTCCCGAGATGACATTGATCAGGGTCGATTTGCCGGCGCCGTTCTCGCCGAACAGGACATGAAGCTCGCCGGCACGAACGTCGAGGTCGACCCGGTCGAGCGCGCGAACGCCGGTGAAGCGCTTTGATATCCCCCGCAATCGAAGCAGAGGCTCGGCAGGCTTCGGGTCAATCTCGACATCCATCCGCGTCTCCGTTGGGCCGTGAGCAAGACGGGTGGGAGCAGGTGCTCCCACCCGGCACCATTCGCGAGCGGCTTACTTGGCCTTGACCGAATAGACCGGTGTCCAACTCGCCGGAGCCAGCACGAGGTCCATCTGCAATTTCGGTACGGTGGTCTTGTCGATGACAGCGGCGATCGGCTGGACAAGGCTCATGACCGGCTTCTTCTCGATGAGACGCACTGCCTGATCGATCGCGACGGCGCCTTCTCCGACCGGATACTGGGTTGCGAAGGCGAGGATGTCGCCGCGGTTGAGCGCGTCAAGCATGGCCTGGTTTTCGTAAGACGATACGATCTTCAGGTCGCTTCGGCCGGCCTCGGCAACGGCGCCGATGGCGGCTTCAGCGGTGGGGGCGGTGCCCCAGATCACGTTCATGCCGGGATAGGCCTGCAAGGCGTCCTGAATGAGCTGAAGCTGCACGGCGACGCCGGAGTCGCCGAATTTCTCGGCCAGAATCTTGGCGTTCGGGTTCTTGGCAACGGCCTTCTTGAAGCCTTCGTTGAACGACTCCGCCCAGCCAGAGCCGGCCGGACCGGGGAACGTCACGATGTTGAGCTTGTCGCCAGGCTTGGATTGCGCCAGCAGGCCGGCGCCGGTGACTTCGCCCATGGCGACGAAGTCGACGTAGTTGGCCGCGGGCAGCGCGTTCGGCGGCAGCGGGTTGGTGACGCCGACGACCGGAACGCCCTTGGCCTTGGCTTCCTCGAACTTCTTGCTGAGGCCTGCGCCGGAGATGGCGCCGACGATGATGGCGTCCGGCCCGCTCGCCATGCAGTCATCGAATTGCGACAGCTGTTTCGGCAGGTTCTCGTAACCTCCGGCCTCGTAGAGGTTCATGTTGACGTTCATCGCCTCGGCCTGTTTGACGATGCCATAGGCGACGGCGACCCAGAAACTGTCCTTCATGTGCGGAAACAGCACGCAGAGCCTGTACGGCTTCTCGGCCTTCGGGAGCGGCGTGTACTCGGCCGGCTTCGGTGTGCCGGACGACGCGTCGTAGACCTTCATCGGAAACCACGGCGTCTCGGCCGCGGCCGGCGCGACCGCAGCGGCAAGGGCGAGGCCGGCGGCAAGGCCGAGCGCGGGGCGGATCGGCCAAACTCGATTGGGGGAAAGGCACGTCGTACTCGTCATAGCACAATCCTCATGGCTCGAATGAAAGTGGAGGGGCGGTGTCGGATCCAGTTTTTCGTGAACGCTCTGTGCGGTCTGCCGACGTCGCGGCCGGCGATGGCATTCAGCCTGCTTTCCACGTTGCGACCGAGCGCCGCTCAAACACCTCGCGGAACTGGCGCGTGGATTCGGGAAGCAAGGCACCGGTGCCCCAATCGAGGATCACCGCGTGCTTGCGGATCGCGTCGAGCGCGTCGATTGCCCCGCTGCGATAGCGTTGCGCCACCAGCTCCGGATCGAGCCGGACATTGGCGACACGCTCGGAGCGGATCTTCGCACGGAGCGCCTCGGTCGCGACCTTGTCGACCTCGTAGTTACAGAGCTCGGCGTCGATGGTGTGCACCACGACGCCATAGTCCTTGGCGGCGCGCTCGACCGAGACATAGTCGTCCTTGATATCCTCGACGACGAGGTTCGGATCGCGCTCCAGCGGATCGCCAAATCCGCCGCCGCCGGCGGTCGGACGCGAGAAAGTGTCGCCTTCGCCGATCGGGACGTCCGAGAAGATCGAGCCGAGCCGCTCCGCGGCCGTGCTGCCGGCGCGCTTCAGGGTCAGGCCGTGCGGCATCGACGGCAGGCCGCCCTCGATGCCCCACACGATCGCGCGCTCGCGGTCGCAGATATAGGAGATCACGGTTTTCTCGGCCTGCAGCATCCGCGACGTCTTCACCACGCCGGCGCCGCCGCGCCACTTGCCGGGGCCGGGCGAGTCCTTGAGGATCTCGCATTCGGTGGTCAGGATCGGGTTGGCGCGCTCCTGGCCTTCGACCGGCTGCGACATCAGGCCGGTGCCGAAGCAGGCGGTCGTGACATTGCTGCCATCCTTGCCGTTGCGCCCGCCCCAGCCGCCCGGCAGCCAGTCATAGAACATGAAGATCGGCTTGTCGGAGCTGCGGGCATCGAGCCCGCCGGTGAGCAGATATTCGAGATTGAACGCGCAAGCGAGCGCGCGCTCCGGCATCAGCTTCGACCACATTTCGTAGATCGAGTTCATGATCTTCTCGAACGGCATCAGAAAGCCGGTGACCGCGATCGGCCATTTGGCGTCGACGATCGATCCTTCGGGAGCGATGATCTCGAAGCAGCGGTAGAAACCGGAATTGAGCGGCAGGTCGGGGAAGAAAGTCTTCATGCCGGCGGCAACGGCAGAGAAGGTTGCACCGAACGCCGAATTGTAGATCGAGCCGATGGTTGGATGGCTGCCGGTGAAGTCGTAGATTGCGCGATCGCCCTTGATCGTCATCTTGATGCGGATCGGGATCATGCCTTCGCCGCCGGCCGGATCGCGGTCGATGAAGTCGACGGTTTCCCATTCGCCGTCGGGGAGCGCCGCGATGCGCTGGCGCGCCGAACGCTCCACATAGTCCTGGACGGCGGCAAGCCCGGTCTCGACGGTATCACGGCCATATTTGCCGACCAGGCGCAGGATCTCGCGTTCGCAGACGGCGGTGGCTTCGGCCTGTGCCTGGATGTCGCCGATGATCGAGGCCGGATCGCGCGTATTCGACGCGATCAGATGCGCGACGTCCTTGCGCAGGCCGTTCTTGTCGAACAGGCGGACCGGCGTGATGCGCAGGCCCTCGCGGAACATCTCGCGGGCGGCGACGTCGAACGATCCCGGCACGCTGCCGCCGACGTCGGACCAGTGTCCGTTGGACTGGCTGAAAGCGATGATCTTGCCGTCGGCGAAGATCGGACGGATCAGGCGCACGTCGGAGAAGTGCGTGCCGCCGGCATAGGGATCGTTGATGGCGAAAACGTCGCCCTCATGCATGTCGCCTTCGAAATGGCGCATGACATCCTTGCAGGTGAAATGCAGCGTGCCGACGTGGACGGCAATATCCTGGTTGCCCTGCGCCGCGCATTCACCGTTGGCGTCGTGCAGCGCGCTCGAGAAGTCGCGATTGTAGATGACGAAGGAGTAGCAGGTCCTCAGGACCTGCTCGCCCATCTGGTCGACGCTGGTGATGAAGGAGTTCTTCAAAACCTCGAAGGTCACGGGGTCGAGCGGGAGAGCTCCGGCCATGGTTTACTCCTTCACGCGGATGATGATGTTGAGATATCTGTCGACCTCGGCGGCGGCGCCGGGCGGAACGACGGTGGTGGCATCGACCTGCTCGATGATCGCGGGGCCTTGAAAGGAGAAGCCGCAGGGCAGGTTGTCGCGCCGATAGACGGGTGTATCGAGCCCGCTGCCCTCGAACCAGACCCTGCGGCGGCTGACCGGCTCGGGGCTAGCGCCGGTCGGCTCGTGGACGGCAAACTCGGCCTTGGGGACCACGCCCACTGCCTTCAGATTGAGACGGAAGAAGCTGACCGGCGCGCTGTCGCGGCGGAAATTGTATTCGCGCTGATGCTCGGCATGGAAGCTCTGCACCAGATCGGCGATCGCGCCGATCGGCCGCGGCGCGTTGACGGCAAGCGAACGCCACTGGCCGCGATACATCATGTCGATCGAGCGCTGCAGCACGATGTCCTGCTGCGCGACGCCCTCATGGATCAACCGTGCGAGCGCAGCCTTCTCGAGCTCGGCGAACTGTGCCTCGATCTCGGTGGCGTCGGCCTCGGCGGCGTCGACCATGCAGCTCTGCGAAAAATCGTGCTGCATGTCGACGAGCAGGCAACCGAGCGCTGAGGTCACGCCGGGATTGAGCGGAACGATCACGACGGGAATCGCCAGCTCACGTGCGACGTCGACCCCATGCAGGGCACCGGCGCCGCCGAACGCCACCAGCGCAAAGTCGCGCGGATCGTAGCCGCGACTGATCGAGATCAGGCGCACCGCATCCGACATGTTGGCATTGGCGACCTTGACGATTGCATCTGCGGCTTCGTGCAGGCCGAGGCCGAACGGCTTGGCGACGCCGCCCTCGACCGCTTGCCGCGCCAGCTCGGGGTCGAGCTTGACCTTGCCGCCGGCGAGATCGGTGCCAAGCCGGCCGAGCGTCACATTGGCATCGGTGTTGGTCGGCTGCGTATTGCCGTTGCCGTAGCAGGCCGGTCCCGGATAGGCGCCGGCCGATTGCGGGCCGTTGCGCAGCGAGCCGGCCGGATCGGTCCAGGCCAGCGAGCCGCCGCCGGCACCGATGGTGAGCACCTCGATCGATGCGAAGCGGATCGGATAGCCGAACTCGATGTGCCAGTCCTTGGTGATCCGCGACTGGCCCTCATAGGCGAGCGACACGTCGGTCGACGTGCCGCCCATGTCGAGGCCGATCGAATTGGGGAAACCGCAAAGACCGGCGATATGGCGGCTGGCTATGGCCCCGGCGGCGATGCCGGAGCCGGCAAGGCGCGCCGCGAAATCCTTCACGCTCGCCGGCGTCATCACGCCGCCGCCGGTGTGCAGCAGCAAAAGATCACGGGTGTAGCCCTCGTCCGAGAGTCGTTCGCCGAGCCGGCTGGTGTAGTTGACGACGACCGGGCTCACCACGGCGTTGGCGACCGTCGTCGAGAACCGCTCGTGCTCGAAGATTTCGGGAAGCACCTGCGAGGAGATCGAGACCGGAATATCGGGCATCTCGGCCAGCAGAATATCGCGCATGGCGCGCTCATTGGTGCCGTTGAGATAGGCGTTCATGAAGCACACCGCGACCGCGGCGACGCCGCGACGCTTGAGGATGCGTGCGACGCTGCGCGCAGCTTCGACGTCGAGCGGCTCGATCACCGTGCCGGCAGCATCGACGCGTTCGGGCACGGTGAGGCGGTCGCGCCGTGGCACATAGGGCCGGACCACGTCCTTGTAGGTGTCCCAGAGGTCTTCCTTGTTGGCGCGCCGGATCTCGATGACGTCGCGGAACCCCTTGGTGGTGACCACCGCGGTGCGCGGCAGGCGGCGGGTGATCAGCGCGTTGGTGGCAATCGTGGTGCCGTGCGAGAACAGCGCCACCTTGGACAGGTCGATGCCGGCCTTGGATACGCCGCCCATGATCCCTTCGATCGGATCGCGCGTGGAGGAGGTCTTCTCGATGCGCACGAGACCGGTCGTCTCGTCCATGATGCAGATGTCGGTGAAGGTGCCACCGACATCGACGGCCACACGAAGGTTCTGCGCCATGCCTCTTCCTTTCGAACGAGCGTTTCGCCGATCTTAGGCAGAGCGGCGGCCTTCGTTCTTGACGCTGAGCGCAGGAAGATTTGTGCGAGAGAGCGAACCGTGCCGGTGCCCATACATGCCCAGACCGGCGGCGGTGTGCCTAAGAATCGATCAGCAGGCCAGTCTTCAGGAGTTGGCTGTGCGCGAAATGGCGCGGGCCTCGCTCGGGGTGCATCCGAACCGGCCGCGATAATTGCGGCTGAACTGCGCCTGGTCGGCAAAGCCCCATTGATAGGCGATTTCCGAAATGCTCTTGCGGCAGTTCGCATCGCGCAGCAGGGCGTCGCACATTGAAAGGCGCTGGTTGCGGATGTAGGCGCAGACGGTCAGACCTTCGCCTTCGAAGATCTGGTGCAAATAGCGCAGCGAGATGCCGCAGCCGTCGGCAATCATCTGCGGCGTGAGCCGCATATCGTCGAGACGGGCCCGGATGAATTGCTCGCAACGCAGCAAATGGCCGTTGCGCACGGAGGACGAGTGACCGGTCAACACACGGTCGTCGGATTCAATGGCCATCGCAAGCAGCTCGATCAGGTGCTTGCCCATCATCGTGCGCGCCGTCTCGTCCATTTCCTCGATCCGTTCACCGGACAGGCGCAGCGTGTCGACGAACAGCGCGCCGACGCTGCGGCTGGCGTCGAATTGCAGCGTCGCGAGGCGCTCGGGCCGGGAAATGCGGGCGCGCAGCACCGCGCTCGGGATCTTCAGACACCACAGCGCCGTCGGATCCTGATGGCTGAACTCGTAGGGTAGGTGGCTGCGCTCGATCAGGAACGCGCCCGGGCGGCAATGCACCACCTTGCCGTCCTGCTCGAAACGGATTTCGGCGAGTTCGGGCACCGTGATCAGGAAGGATTCCTCCCGCTCGCTCAGGAGATGCCGCTCATGCCGCTTGTACAGCAGGCCATTGGCGATGTTGCGGGACACCGAGACAGGGCCCATCGACCAGGCGCCAAGGCGCGCATTGAAGTCGCGCGTGCTCGGGAAGCGCAGGTCGAGCGAGTAATAGGTCTTCGAGACGACCTCCTGCCAGTACTGGCGGCGGGTCTGCAACGGGATGTCGTTGGTCGTGTAGGCGACTTGCATGTCTCACTCCCGCAGCCGGCTGTGCTTCCGGTCGTCGTGTCCCCGGGCAAAGTTTGGCGAGGACAGCCGGACGGCGTCAAGTCGAATAAAACGGAAACTGATATTCTAGATTTCGATGGCCTCCTCGGCCTGATGTCGGTGGTCCATGCTGACCGGCGGCCGGGCCGGCCCGACGCCGGCAACCGCAAAGCGCATGAAATCGCGAAAAGCCATCGCAGCCTCCGATGGCTTGGTGTCGCGACGCCAGGCAAGACCGATGTCCATGCTGGGCACCTCGTCCTCGATGACGCGGGTCTCGATCCGCTGTCCTTCCAGCGACCAGGGCCGGTAGATCAGGTCGGACAGAATGGCGATCCCCATGCCGCCGGCGACCATGGAGCGGACGGCTTCGACCGAGGAGGTACGGAACACCGTCTTCGGTTCGAGTGAGGCGTTGTTCCAATAGCGCATCGAGGTGTGCTTGGCCTCGTCGACCGTGAGCATGACATAGGGATAGGTCGCGATGTCAGCGAGGTGGACCCGCTCGGCGCGGGTCAGGGGATGCTCGGGCGCAAGCCACAGCCGGCGCGGCGATCGCAGCAAGGTCTCGCTGGTGAGCATGGCGTTGTCGCGCAGGTTCGAGACCAGCATCACCGCGAGCTCGAGCGCACCATCGACGAGTGCGCGCTCGAGCACGTCGCGCGGCGCCTCGAACAGCTCGATCGTGATCCCGGGGAAACTCGCCTTGAAGCGCATCTGATGACGCGGCAGGAAGTAGCCCGACACGGTGTAGGTGACGCCGACGCGGATCGTCCCGAACAGGGGGCCGGCGGACATCTGCGTGTCGCGCACCGCCTCGGCGACGGCGGCGAGGATATGACGGCCCTGGGAGAGGAAGCGGCTGCCCTCCATGGTGACGGTTACGCCGTTCGGCGTGCGCTCCAGCAAGCGGGCGCAGACGGTGGCCTCGAGCTGCTGGATCGCCGCGGTGACCGCGGATTGCGAGACGTTGAGATCGATGGCCGCCTGGCTGATCCGCCCGGTCTCGGCGGCGGCGACGAAGTAGCGGATCTGTTTCAGAGAAACGGACATCGCGGTTGTTCCGATGTTTGCACAACTCATGAGCAGTGTTTCTCAGCCCGAATGTGTCCGCTGCAACTCTCGTGCCGTCCGGGCGGACAGCACACCGTGGCACAGACCTCAGATGTGCGAGCGCGCAATCGACAGCCACAGGTTTAGACGTGACCATGCGCGATCGCTCCGGCGCCCGCGGCCGAGGCCCGTTGGCAGATGCGGTGGGCCCCCTCGCGATTACGCCATGGCGCTGCGAAGCTTGCCCAGCAGCTCGGTCCGGCTCTTGCGTGCCGCAAGCGCCTGATCCATGTCGACCTTGACGAACTTCACCGGCGTGTTGGGCTGGAGCTGACCGATCAGATCCATGTCCGCGGCGATCACGGTGCCGACCATGAAGTAGCCGCCGCCGGATACGGCGTCGCGATGCAGCACGATCGGTTCGGTGCCGCCGGGAACCTGGATCGAGCCGTAGGGATAGCAGGCATCGGTGATGTTGGACGGATCGGAGCCGGCGCCGAACGGCGGTTCGCGCGGAACGAATTCGAGCGCCTTGCCACCCTTGAAGCGGTAGCCGATGCGGTCCGCTTCCGGCGCGACCTTCCAGGTGTCGGAGAAGAACCCGCTGCCGGCGGCCTCGGTGATGCGGTGCCAATAGAGGCCGGGCATGGCGCGCAGCTCCGTCGGCATTCCCGCCGGCTGCCCGCGCAAATCGTTGGCGACGGTGCGGCCGTCCTTGACCGTCACGCTGGCACGGCCGACCGGGAATTCGTCGCCGGCCTCGAGCTTGCGGCCCTTGAAGCCGCCGAGCGCGCCGAGTGCGTAGGTCGATCGCGAGCCGAGCACCACGGGCACATCGATGCCACCGGCGACCGCGATGTAGCCGCGTGCGCCTCGCTTGAGGAAGTCGAAGGAGAGGATCTGGCCACGCTTCACCTTGAAGCTGGTCCAGGTCTCGCGCGGCTCGCCGTCGAGTTTCGGCGGCAGCTCCGCGCCGGTGACGGCGACCGTGGCGTCTTCGGTGAATTCGAGCTCGGGCCCGATGAACACCGCCTCAAGCACGGCTGCGCCTGCATCATTGCCGACGAGCAGATTTGCGGCGACCAGCGCGTGACGGTCCATGCCGCCGGAGAGCGGGATGCCGATGTGATAATAGCCGGGACGTCCGAGGTCCTGGACGGTGGTCGCAAGACCCGGCTTCAAAACCCTAACGGCCATGGAGAACTCCATCGAGCTTGCTGTTGTAGCCATCAATGTCGCGGTTGAACTCGGTCAGCGAGAACGAGACGTCGCGGATCACGGGCGCAAACCGGCCGGCGTCGACGTCGGCGACCGCGGCGTCATAGGCTGCCCGGTCGATCGGTTTCCATTTCACGATGTCGCCCGGTTTGAACAGGCACATGAAGTCGCGCAAATAGCTGATGGTCTGATTGGGATCATAGATCGGCATCGGCGTGATGCCGAACATCTGGTAACCGCCGGCGCCGCGCACCGAATAGATGCAGCTGAAACAGCCGCCATGTCCGACGGTGAGCTTTGGCGTATCCGTGCGCGGGCGCAGATATTTCGGGGCCTGAAGCTGCCGCTTGCGCTCGACCATCTGGTAAAGGAAGGGGAGGCCGGCGACGAAGCCGACCATCGAGACGAACCAGGGCGCGCTGGAATGCGCCTTGATGAAGGCATCGACGCTGTCGAGGCCGTTGATCCGCGCGGCGTATTCGAGGTCGGTGCCGTCAGGATCCTGGTGACGCTCGCGGAAGCGCATCAAGGTCTCACGGGTCCAGGGGTCGTTGTAGAGCACGGGAATCTCGATGATCCGCGTCTTGATCACCGGTTCCGATTTCTCGGATGCGGAATCCAGCCGCTTCAGCTCGGCGAGGAGATCGTCGGGCTTGATCCGCTCCGGATCGAACTTGACCTGATAGGACGCGTTCGCCGGACAGATCTCGGTGACACCCTTGATCCTGGCATCGCGCACCGCATTGGTGATGAACAGGCTCTTGAAAAAGGCCTCGAGCGACATCGCTTCGCCGACCTCGGCGAAAATGTGCTCATCGCCGCCGAAGGAAAATCGAGTTTGCATGCTAGCGGCCTCCTGTTGCTGACGGGGCGGATTCTCTCGCCATCATGAGGCGACCTTCGCAGCTGATGGCGGCTGAGCGGTGGCAAGCGTGGCGGCATGGGACTCAAGCCAGGGTTCGAGCCATGCCGTGTGGAAGCGTCCAGCCTGGACGTCGGCGTCGCGCGCCAGCGCCTGGTGCAGGGGCTTGGTCGTGAAAATGCCTTCGACGCTGAGCTCGGCGAGCGCGCGCTCGAGTTTCTTCATGGCGCTCGGCCGATCCTTGTCGTGCACGATCAGCTTGCCGAGCAGGCTGTCGTAGAAGGGCGGCACCGTGTATCCCTCATAGAGCATGCTGTCGAAGCGAACGCCGTCGCCGACGGGCAGGTTGAGCGCGCTCACCGTGCCCGGGTTGGGCAGGAAGTTTCTGGCGGGATCCTCGGCGTTGATACGGACCTCGATCGAATGGCCGCTGACGCACATCTCGTTCTGGCTGATGCGCAAACGTTCGCCGCCGGCGATCCGGATCATCTCGCGGACGAGGTCGATGCCGGTGATCATCTCCGTGACCGGATGCTCGACCTGGATGCGGGTGTTCATCTCCAGGAAGTAGAATTCACCGGTGGCGTCGTCGTAGAGATATTCGAGCGTGCCGGCGCCGCGATAATTGACCGCTCGGGCGAGTGCCACAGCCGAGGTGCAGAGCCTCTCCCGCACGGCCTGGGTGAGCGAGGGCGAGGGGGCTTCTTCCCAGACCTTCTGGCGGCGGCGCTGCAATGAGCATTCGCGTTCGAAGCAATGGATCACGTCGTGTCCGTCGCCGAGCACCTGCACCTCGATATGCCGCGCGCCTTCGATCAGCTTTTCGACGTAAAGCCCGCCGTCGCCAAAGGCCGCGAGTGCCTCGGCCTGTGCCTGCGGCATCAGATGCTGAAACTCCCCGGGGGACCGCGCGATGCGGATGCCGCGTCCGCCACCCCCGGCGGCGGCCTTGATCATCACTGGGAAGCCGGTCTTCTCGACCAGCGCGAAGGCCGCTTCGGCCGATTCCAGCTGCCCCTGGCTGCCGGGGACGGTCGGCACGCCGGCCGCGGCGGCGGCCTCGCGTGCCGCGACCTTGTCGCCCATCAGCCGGATCGATTGCGCGGTCGGGCCGACAAAGATCAATTCCGCCGCTTCGACTGCGGCAGCGAACTCGGCGTTCTCGGCCAGGAAGCCGTAGCCGGGATGGATGGCGTCGGCACCGGTGCTCCGCGCCGCGGCGAGGATGGCGGCCTGGTTGAGATAGGATTTCGACGCCTGCGGCGGACCGATATCGACCGCTTCGTCGGCGAGCCTGACCGCGAGCGAATCCTGGTCGGCCTTGCTGTAGACCTGCACGGTTGCAATGCCGAGATCGCGCGCCGCGCGGATGATGCGCACCGCGATCTCGCCGCGATTGGCTATGAGGAGCTTCTTGATCGCCATGGCTGGTCGAAGAGCCCCTAAACGTCGATTTCGGCGATCGGCTGGCCGGCCATCACGGCATCTTCATTCTCGGCCAGGAAGCGGACGATCTTGCCGGCGATGCCGGCTTTCACCTCGTTGAACGATTTCATCACCTCGATAAGCCCGATCGTGTCGCTCTCGGCGACGGCGTCGCCGTCGTTCTTGTAGACCGGCTTGTCGGGTGCGGGCTTGCGATAAAAGATGCCTGGGAGCGGCGAGAAGATCTGCTGCGTTGCCATCGTTTCCTCTTGAGAGTCTTTGGTTCGTTGCCGCGACGGTTCAGCGCGCGGTGAGATAGGGGCGCACCGCCTCGCGGACGGCTTCGGCGATGGCGACGGCGTTCGGCGTGTCGGAGTGGATGCAGATCGAATCGGAGCCGACCACGATGTCGTTTCCGGCCACCGTGCGCGTCTTGCCTTCATTGACCGCCCTTGCGCATCGGGTGGCGGCGTCGGCCGGATCCTTCGCCTCGTGCTCGCGGGTGATGATCAGGCTGCCGTCGGCATTGTAGTCGAGGTCGGCATAGTATTCGGCGACGAAGGCATGACCGCGCCGCTCGTAGACCTTCTGGTGCAACGTTCCCTTCATGCCGAGCAACGGCACCTTGTAGACGTCGGCGGCATCAGCCACGGCTTCGGCGATCTCCTCGTTGCGCGATGCCATGCCGTAGAGTGCGCCGTGCGGCTTGATGTGATTGAGCGCCATGCCTTCGGCATCCAGGAAGGCCTTGAGTGCGCCGATCTGATAGAGCAGGCAATTGGCCAGCTCTTCGCGGTCGATCTTCATCTCCCGGCGACCAAATCCCTGCAGATCGGGCAGCGACGGGTGCGCCCCGACCTTGACGCCAAATTGCTTGGCGAGCTGCACGGTCTTGCGCATGTGATTGAAGTCGGAGGCATGAAAGCCGCAGGCGACGTTCGCGACGTCGATATGAGGCATCAATGCCTTGTCGTCGCCCATCTTGTAGAGGCCGTAGGCCTCGCCCATGTCGCAGTTGATCACGACCATCTCCTGATTTCCTTCCAACTGGCTTTGCATATGACCGGCGAAGGCCGCCCCGGGTATGACTGGCGCACCCAGGGCGGCGCATTGCCGGGTTACTTGGACACCAGATAGTCGAGCGGGATCTTTTCCGAGATCGTCCACTGGTCGATCACCTGCGGCTTGCCGGCCTCGGTGTCGACGATCAGGTAGCGACCCTGATTCTGGTGGTGGATGTCCTTGGTGAAGCTGCGCGGCCCGAACAGCGTGGACTCGTTGTTCATCTTCTCGAGCTCGGCCACGACGGCTGCCGCATCGGCCGATTTGGCGCGTTCGACCGCCTTGGCCCAGACGTCGATCAGGACGTAACCCGGATAGACGTACTGGCTGGAGGGGTCACCGCCGGTGACCTCCTTGTACTTCTTGTTGAACTCGTTGACCTTCGGGTTCGGATCGTCGCCATAGACCGAGCCCTGCACCGGGACGTAAAAGTTCGAGAGGTCAGGAACGGCGTTCATCCAGTAGCTGCCGTCGACACCCGACCCGTTGAGGATCATCGACTTGATGCCGGCGGCGCGGATCTGCTTGATGGCGGAGACAGCGCCCGGCATCATCGTGCAGAGCATGATGGCGTCAGGCTCCTTCGGCAGGCTCTTGATGCGCGTGATCTGCGAGGCGATCGAGGCATCGTCGTTCTTGAAGGTGTCGCTGCCGACCAGCTTGGCCTCCTTGAGGCGCGGCAGCATCCAGTCGAAGCCGTCGCAGATGCCCTTGTTGTAGACGGTCCAGCTGTCGAGCAGCCGATAGAAGCTGCGTGCGTTCTTCTTGGTGTAAGCCCATTCCGACATGGTCGCTCCCTGCACCGGTGCCAGCACCGAGGCCGAGAACGAGAACGGGCCGACGCCGGGGATGCCGGCCTTGATCGATTCGGCACAGAGGAAGAAGGAAACCTTGCCGGCAGCCTGCGCCTGCAGCGCCGCGGGCGCGCCGAAATCGTAGTCGCAGGAGACGATGACGAGGTCGGCACCCTGGTCGAGCACCGCAAGGCCGGCCTTGGCACCCTCGGCCTGATCGGTCTTGGTGTCGGCAAAGACGGGCTTGATCTTCTTGCCGAGCAGGCCGCCGGCCTTGTTGATCTCCTCGATCCGGATCAGTGCCGCGTCCTGCGCCGGCTTGTCGTAGGCTTGCATGAATCCGGATGCCGCGGTCGCAAACCCAACAACGATCTCGTTGGCTGCCCGGGCAGGCGTGAACCAGAGCGCGGATGCTCCGGCCAAGATGCTGAGTAATGTCGTAAAGCGCATATCCCCACTCCTCCAATTGTACAAACAAGCGTCAGTGCAGTTCCTTCAGCGCGGTCTGGACCGGTGGCGTCAGGCGGCGCTGCAACGGCCATCGACGCCAGGAGAATTCATGGTTGCGGGTCAGTCCCGTCGGCAAGTACATCAGGATCGCGATGGTGATGATGCCGATCGCGATTTCCTGGACACCGTTCGGCAGGCCGACGGTGTGACCGCCGAGGCTGATGCCCTTCTCGAGATTGCGGAACAGCTCGATCAACACGGAGATCGCGACCACGCCCGAGACGGCTCCGCTGAGGCTGTACATGCCGCCGACCACCAGCATCGACAGCGTGATGAACGTCGTCCGCAGATAGAATGCGCCGGGATTGACGATGCTCAGGAAATGCGCGTAGAGCGCGCCGGCGAGTCCGATGATGAAGGCGCTGACGACGAAGGCGATCAGCCGTTCGCGGACGATGTCGATGCCGGAGGCGCTGGCCGCGACCGCTTCGTCTCGCGTGGCGCGAAGTGCCAGTCCGGAGCGCGAAATCGAGTAGAGATAGGCGATCGCGATGGCCACGGCGCCGCCGATCCATCCGGTCCAGACATTCATGGTGGGCGGAATGCCGACGATCGAACCCTGTCCGCCCGTCACCGAATCCCAGTTCGAATAGACATTGTTGATGACGCCGAGCAGGCCGAAGGTCGCGATCGAGGCGGCGATGCCCGAAAGGCGCATGATGACGCGCCCGACGATCAGCGCGAACAGTGCCGCAAACAGTCCGGATATCGGCGTCGCTACCCACATCGGCAGTTGCGCGTGGAGCAGCCATGCCGGCAGGCCCTTGAGCGTGATCGACTTCATCACCGGCGGAATCGTGAGCCAGGCGGTCATGTAGGCGCCGAGGCACATGAAGCTGATATGGCCGAACGACAGCAGGCCCGAATTGCCGACGAAGACGTAGAGCCCGACCACCACCATGATGTTGATGAACATCTCGACCACGGTGCGGTTGAAGGCCCGGCTACCGAATTGATAGGAGAGGGCCGCCATGATGAGCAGCGCCACGATCAGCACGATCGGCGTGATGATCGTTTGCCGGATGACGGACGGCCGCTGCGACATCGATCAGACCCTCTGCTTGGCGGATTTCGGTGCGAACAGGCCCTGCGGCCGCACCAGAAGGACGACGATGACGGCGCCGTAGACGAAGGCGTCGCGGAATACCCTGGCGTCATGCGGCAGGGTCGCCTGGAACACGACGCTGGCCGCACCGATCAGGAAGCCGGCGGCAACGGCGCCGGGAATGCTGCCGAGGCCGCCGATCACGGTCGCGATGAACGCGATCAGCATCACGTTGGCGCCCATGCCGATGTCGGCGGTGCCGGAATTGGTCGCCAGGATCAGGCCGATCGCCGCCGCCAGCATGCCGCTGATGGCGAAGGCCAGCAGGATCACGCCGTTGGCGCGGACCCCGAGCATGCGCGCCATGGTGAAATTGTCGGCGGCCGCGCGCATCTCGAGCCCGTAGCGCGTGCGCTTGAGGAACAGGACGAGGACCACCAGCACGGCCAGCGTGATGATGATGGTCACGACCTGGAGCATCGGGATGTGAGCGCCGAGGAATTCGACCGGCAGGCCGAGGCTCGGCCACAGCGTGATCGACTTCGGCCGGCTGGAAAACAGCATCAGCAGGAGATGCCGGATCACGAAGCCGAGTGCGAAGGATGCGATCATCATCGTCGCCGGATTGGCATTGCGGAAGCGGCGGAAGACGACGATCTCCGACAGGATCGACAGCGCGGCGCCGATCAAGAGCAGCAGCGGGATCAGCAGATAGAACGGTAGCTGCCCGGCAAAGACGATCGCCGCCGCATCGATCGACGGCCACAGCATGGCGAAGACGCAAAACGCGATGAAATCGCCGTGCGCGAAGTTGACGAGCCGCATCACGCCGAAGATCAGGGCGATACCGAGCGCGCCAAGGGCGTAGAGGCTGCCGAGGCTGAGGGCATCGAAGATGATCTGGAGCAACTCGCGCATCTCAATGATCTCCGAAGCCGAAATAGGACTGCTTCAGACGATCATCCCTGACCATATCGGCCGCTGGGCCCTCGAGCACGATGCGGCCGCCGCGGATCAGGACCATCCGTCCGCCCGTCATCATGGCGCGTGTCGAGCTCTGCTCGACGATCAGGAGTGTAAGCTTGCGCTGTGTCCGCAGCCGCACCAGGATCTCGTAGACCTGGTCGATGATCTTTGGCGCAAGGCCGAGCGACGGCTCGTCGATCGCCATGATGCGGGGCGCGGCCATCAAGGCGCGGCCAATGACGAGCATCTGCTGCTGGCCGCCGGAGAGCATGCCCGCCGGGGTGTGGCGGCGCTCGGCCAGCATCGGGAATTCCTCGTAGACCTGATCCAGGTCGTCGGCGATCTTCTTGCGGTCGGTGCGCATGCCGGTTCCGACCTTCAGATTCTCCTCGATCGTCAGCGCGCCAAAGACATTGCGTCCCTCGGGAACCAGGGAGAATCCGCGCCGGGCGATGTCTTCGGGTGCGGCACCCGTGATCTTTGCGCCATCGATCATGATGGACCCGGAGCCCGGTGGCACGACGCCTGCGATGGCGTTGAGCAAGGTCGACTTGCCGGCGCCGTTCGGGCCGGTCACGAACAGGATTTCGCCTTCATCGATCTTCAGCGTCAGGCCGCGGAGAGCCGTCAGGCGGCCATAGCTGACGGTGATGTCGTCGACGGCAAGCAGCGTCATGACGCAACGGCCTGTTCGGCGGCGACCGGAAGCAGCTCGTCGCGCTGCGTGCCCATATAGGCGTGCCTGACCGCGTCGCTGTCACGGATCTGAGCGGGCGGGCCGGCTTCGATGACCTCGCCGGAATCGAGGACGTAGATGCGCTCGCAGAGCTCGAGCACGAGGCCGATATTGTGCTCGATCAGCAGCACCCCGACATTGAGCTCGCCCGCGATCCGCCGGATGATGGCGGCAAGTTCGTGGCTCTCATGCTCCGACATTCCTGCCGCCGGTTCGTCGAGCAGCAGATAGCGCGGTGTGCACATGATGGCGCGGCCGATCGCGACGCGGCGCTCGTCGGTATAGGGCAGGGCGCCGGCGATGGTGTTGGACAGATGCGAAATGCCGAGCCAAGCCATGACGCGCTCGGCTTCACCGATCGCCTCCGGACGGGATTGGCCCAGGCCGACGCCGGTGACCTCAAGGTTGTCCATCACCGGCAGGTCGCGGAAAAGTCGGCCCGACTGGAAGGTTCGCGCCACGCCTTTGCGGCGCAACTTGTGCGCTGCAATGCCACTCAGCGTCTCGCCTTCCAGTTCCACGGTTCCGGCGCCAACCGGCTGGAAACCCGTCAGCACATTAATAAGGGTGGTCTTGCCGGCTCCGTTCGGACCAATCAGTCCGGCGATACGTCCCCGCGGTACGGTCAAGGTCACGTTGGACAGCGCCTTCAGGCCTTCGAATTGGACGCTGATATCGCGAGCGACCAACTCCAAACCATCGGACATGACCTCAATGCCTCTCACTCGCGAACCGATGGATTGATTTTTCCGGTCCGCCGGGGGATTGTAAAATTCGAAATATCGTTCGCTGATATCGGAAATTTTTATGTCTCTGACGTTCCGTCAGGTTCGGCATTTCATCGCAACCGCCGAGACCGGGCGCGTTTCGGCCGCCGCGGCGGCGCTCAGCGTGACGCAATCTGCGGTCACCGCGTCCATCAAGGCGCTCGAGGCCGAGCTCGGCCACAAGCTATTCGACCGTCACTCGAACGGCGTGACGCTGACCTTTGACGGACGGGAGTTCTTGCAGCGTGCCCGCGCCATCGAGGCCAGCGTATCGGATGCGATACGCGGGCCGCATCGCTGGGGAATGCAGGTGGATGGCACCGTCGATGTCGCCGTCAGCTACACCATCGCTGGATATTTCCTGCCGCCCTTGTTGTCGCGCTTCTGGCGGTCATTCCCGGGCATCACGGTGCGTCTTCACGAGTTTCCGCGCGACGCGATCGAGCAGAGCTTGATCAGCGGTAGCGTCGATGCAGCCATCATGCTGGTTGCAAACTTGCATGACCGGCACTCCATTCGCTCGCGGCTCTTGTTGCGCTCGCCGCGTCGCTTGTGGACTTGCGTCAATCATCCGCTGCTTCGCAAGGACAGCATCAAGCTGGCAGACCTGGCGAGCGAGCCCTATCTGATGTTGACCGTCGATGAAGCCGAACGCTCCGCGATGCGTTACTGGCAGCATACCGCGTACGTGCCGAACGTCATCTTCCGGACCCTGTCGGTCGAAGCGGTTCGCAGCATGGTCGCAACCGGCATGGGAATTACAATCCTGTCCGACATGGTCTACCGTCCCTGGTCGCTCGAAGGACATCGCATCGATCTCAAGACGCTCGATGACGACGTCCACACCATGGATGTCGGGCTTGCCTGGAAGGACAAGGCGAAGCTTTCTCCGGCGGCTCGCGCGTTCTGCGAGTTCGTCGCTCATTCCTATCCTGGATCCGAGCCGGTCCAATTTGAATAGCGGACTTGCCCTGCCAAGACGGGGCTTGAGCTTCTACCTCAGCGCCTTTCCTAGGCCGGAGCCTGGTCAAACCGGTCCATGATGGATTGGGCCGAAGGTTGCCGACACGTGCCTCTGCTCCAGCGTCGAACAGGGCAAAGGCGGCGCAGGACGTCAGGAGGTACCTGTCGGCTTGGACATTGCTGAAAGCGCGCGTCTCAGGGCGGTGGCGGCGACAACGCCTGCGCAACAGCCGGCGCCTTTGACGAATATGTCTTTTATGTAGCCATGCCTGCCGGCTAGCAGCTTTTGAATGAGTTCGAAGCCGACAATGACGGCGAGCAGTGCCAGCAGGATTGGCAGGACATGCTTCGGATAGGCGAGCGAAAAGACGGCTCCGACAACGAAGAGCGCGGCAAAGCGATCGGCGTTTGGCGATATCAACGTGTGGGGACGAAATGCCAGCGTCATATCGGTGACGATGAAGAGGCCGAGGATCAAACCCCAAGCCAAAAATCGGAATGCGGTTTGGGGCATTTCTGAGCTCAACGGGCCATGCTGCCGGGCGCGGCATTGAGCGGTGCGCCGCCAATCGAAACGGGACCTGAAGGCCTGGCGGCCCGAGGCGGCGGCTTTCTCGGCTGCGGGGTAGTTGGCGCGATCGGGGCACGCGGCACCTCGGCCGTAACAGGTGGCGGCGGCGCTACCGGCGGGGGCAGATGCTGCAACTCTTCGACCTTCGAGGTCAGGACCGCCAACTGGTCGGTAATGGCCTTCAACTGCGCCTGCCCGTCGGCTACCGACCGATCGAGTGCGGCGAGGTCTTCCTCGAGCTTCTGCTGGGCCGCGAGGAGAGTTGGCAATGCCTCCTTGTCGCTCGTCGTCGTCGCCCCGCCGGACGATTCGTGGCTTATGGCGGGGACCAATGCCGCGACTTCAGGCCAAGCGTAGACGCCGCCGGCGCCGACAAGGGCGACGACGACGATCAGAAGAAACCACGGCCAGCGGCGGCGACCGGCGGGCAGGGGGCTGTTCGGCGCATGGCCGTGCCACGCCTGGTCGGAATCGTTGTCCATCAATGCTTCCTAGGCGCCTCTGGCATTCGTTGCAATCGATACGGAGTTCGACCATGTTACCGGGTAATGCTTCATTTGCCCGTTCCCCGCTCAGCGCCTGCCCGTACTTCCCAGCTCCTCGAAGAACTCGTTGCGCAAGCACCTGACGGCCCCGTCGACCTCGAATGGCTCCTCAGCCATCTGGACAGGCGCTCGTTCGGGCTGCTCCTGCTGTTGCTGGGGCTGCTTGTGATCGTCCCCGGCGTGGCCACAATTGCGACGCTGGCCCTCCTGTTTCCGGCGGTCGAGATGATGTTGGGGCACAGTGCTCCATCTTTTCCTCGCTTCCTGTCGAAGCGGCCGTTCGACTTCAAGCGATTCAAGCGGTTCACCGTCAGGGCGGGCCCGCTGCTGCGCGCGATCGAGAGCATCAGCCGGCCGCGCTGGAACGCGCGCCATGACGTGACTGACCGGCTTGTTGGGTTGGTCGTGTTCCTGCTGGGTCTGTTGGCGGGCTGGCCCCTGCCTCTGGTCAATGTCATTCCCGGGATTGTGGTCGTCCTGATCGCGATCGCCTACCTGCAGGAAGATGGTCTGCTGCTGGCCGTAGCAATGGCGGCCGCGGTGATGTCCCTGCTTGGCCTTGGATGGACGCTCTGGACGTCGGCCGCGGCCGTGATCAGCTGGATCGCGTTCTGAAATACCGCGGCAAGCCGCGGGATAGATGCGCTACAGGAACCGATGAAGCTTAAGACATTGGTTATCACTTTGCTTTCATTTTCACCGCCTCATTCAACAAAGAGGCACCATGTCTGACATCACCATTCCCGGCGGAAAAATTCGTTCTTTCATCGAGCGGATCGAGAATCTGGACGCTGAACTGCAGGAACTGAACGAGCAGAAGAAGGAAGTTTTTTCGGAAGCCAAGGGTGAGGGTTTCGACGTGAAGATCCTCAAGGAGATCGTCAAACTGCGAAAGCAGGATCAGGATGAGCGCGACGAGCGCGAATCGCTGCTCGATCTCTATATGCGCGCCATGGAAACGGCACCGGCCGACAAGGCTGCTGCGAAAGCGGCGTGAGACGCCCGCTGCGTTCCCCGCGATCGACACTCCGGGGGCGCGCGATCTCTCGGCGGACGAACTTCCCAAGTTCGTCCGCCCCCGTCCCATCAACCATTCGCGCGGCGTTGGTCGCACCTTCCGCTCATGATTGCGTCTTCCGATCGGATCGAAGTAGCGCTCGATCAGGGTTGATGCGGCGATGCGCAGCGGAGCGCTGGAACCGGCAATCCAAGGTTATCGCGACGCTTTGGCGCCCCGCACCGTTTCGACCATGGTTCGGAAGGTGATCGAGTATCTGGGGGCCTCGACCGGCGGAATGCTGTGCTCCCATATCTGCCGTGCATCACCGGCCATCAGGTAGAGTGATCGGGGCGCCGCATCGAGCGTGAACCGCTCCCATCCGTTTTCCGTCCGACAACGAAAACGGAACTTGCATGCGGATCCCAGGGACAGTCCAAAGATCCGGTCGAAATGCGGCTTGTCGCGGTGCCAGCCGATACCGACGCCGCGATCATACTCGGTGCACAGGATCTGCCCGATCTCGGTCGACGCGCCGCCGAAGGATTGGATCGCGGCGACGATGCCGTTTAACCAGGACGGGATCGGTTCGGCACATTCCAGTCGGCGCGACCCATAGTCGTACCGGTAACCGAACGAAGCCACGCGGCGCTTGCCTTCGAACTGTCCGAACTGGAAGGGGGCAAGCGGAAGTGCCCGGATGTGGCGGATGAGTTCGCCCTCGGCCGCTTTGGAGATGAAATCCGGCGCGTAGTGCAGACCTGCCGGTCCTGCGGCGGGCGCATCGAACATCGACAGTTGCTCGGACAAATCTGGTACCGTCAGTGTTTGCGAACCTGTCACGAATATGGGCGCGCCGAGACAGAATTCAAACCGGCCGTCAGTTCGCTCGGGCTTCCACCTGGCGCGGCTTCGATGGGCGAAAGGCGGCGTCAAAGCTCGGTCTCGGCATTCTCTTTCGCCACGATCTTCAGGCCTTGGCCAGGAGCGATTGCCGCAACGTCGTCGGCTTCGTTCCATCGCCGCGGGTGACGGCGCTATGAGGACCAGTTGGCCTTAGGGACAGGCTCTCAAGCCGAATGTATCCAATACAGCAATGTCGGCTTCAAAAGGACCGATCGAACTCGGAAAATGCGCTTCGATCGCGGACGCCAGAACATACATATATCCATTTAAATATAGATAGTTATGGAGGGCTTCAGGTGTGAATATATCTTCCGTCAAACCAGCTGCTGTCCAAAATTTGGATACGAAGATTGACTTCTGGATACATTCTGTTCAATTTCCGCTCACAATAAAATCAATCCTGGGAGGACCCGGTGACCGGCAGTTCGGGCGCGCGCGGGGCGAAATTGACGCAGACGACGGCCGTGCTGGTGATGTGCGCGGTCCTGATCGTCATTTTTTCGATCTTCCTGAAGGGCTTCCTGACGCTGGGCAATCTGTTCGCGCTGGCGCGCAACATTTCGATACTCGGCATTCTCGCGCTCGGCATGGCCGTGGTCGTGATCGGACGTGGACTCGATCTGTCGCAAGTCGCCTCCTTTGCCGCTTCCACCGCGATCGCGATCATTCTGATGAACTCGGGCTACGCGACGCCGGTCGCGCTGCTGATCGGCTTCGTGATGGCGATCGCCATCGGCGTCCTGAACGGGTTTCTGATCTCGGTAATCGAGATGCCGCCGTTGCTGACGACGCTGGCGTCGAGCCTTGCGGTGCTGGGGATCGTGCGCACCACAGCGGTGCAGCACTATGTCGTCTATCTTTCCAAGGGGCATGACGAATTCCTGCGGCTCGGCGGCAACATCTGGGGCGGCGTTCCGATCTCGATCCTGATCTTCGCGGCCACCGCGGTCGTCGTGCATCTTTTCCTGTCGCGCACCGTGATCGGGCGCTTCGTCTATGCCCATGGCGACAATCCCGACGCCGCGCGTCAGACCGGTCTGCCGACCCGCCCGCTGACCATGATCGAGTACGCGCTGTGCGCCGCGATCGGATATGTCGGCGGTGTCGTGATGGTCGCGCAGACGGCGCTGATGCATCTCCAGGTCGCGGAATCGACGATCATTTTCGACGTCATCATGGTTGTGGTGCTCGGCGGCGTCAGCCTCGTCGGCGGCCGCGGCAACGTGATGAGCGTCATCGCCGGAACGCTGCTGATCGGCGTGCTGCTGAACGGCATGACCATCATGGACATGGACGTGCAGACCCAGAACATCGTCAAGGGTGTCGTGCTGCTGATCGCGATCCTGCTCGATTCCCGGCTGCATCCGCGCGACGAGGAGACGTCGAAGCAGGGCGATTAAAGCTCTGCATCAACCAACGGGCCGCAACAGTCGGCCGACATAACAGGGGAGGAATTGACATGACGAAAGCTGTGCACAGGAGGGCGTTTGCCGGCATCGGGCTGGCCGCGATGGTGGCAACCGCCGCGCTGGTGGCTGCGCCATCGCAGGCGGCCGGGCCGCGCGACCAGCTGCGCGAGAAATTCGACAAGTCGCTCAAGGGCAAGACGGTGGCCTGGTCGCCGGTCTGGATGGGTGTTCTGGAATCCGAATGGACGCGCGTGATGAAGGATCGTTTCGACGATTACGGCATCAAGCTCGTCACCCGCGACGCCAACATGAAGTCCGACATCCAGCTTCAGACCGTCAGCGACTATATCAACGACAAGCCCGACGTGATCGTGGTGCAAAATCCGAACGTCACGCTGCTCGCCAAGGAGCTCAAGCGTGCGATGGACGCCGGCATCTATGTCGTGCAGGTCAACATGGCGTCGAATACCCTGACCGATGCCTATGTCGGCGTCGATGCCAAGGATCTCGGCACCAAGATCGCGCGCGAGGTCATCAATCAGTGTGGCGGCGGCAAGGGCTCCGGCGAGGTTGCGATCCTTGAAGGCGAGGCGACCGCAGCCTATTCGCTCGACATGAAGAATGGCGCGATGGAGGTGTTCAAGACCGACCCGTCGATCAAGGTCGTATCGTCGCAGCCGACCAGCTGGGACGCCAACAGGGCCGGCGACATCACGACCACCGTGTTGCAGCAGCATCCCAAGCTGTGCGGGATCCTCAGCGTCTGGGGACCGCAAACCGCGGGCGCGGCGCAGGCGATCAAGGCCGCCAACATGGGCGACAAGGTGAAGGTGTTCGTCGCCAGCGACGGCCAGCCTGCGGATTGCGATCTGCTCGAGCAAGGCGCGTTCTCCGCGAACCTGTCGTATCGCGCCGACGTGCAGGGCCAGACCATCGCCGACGCGGTGATTGCGCTGTTGCAGAGCGGCGACAAGCCGGGCGCGAAGAACATCGCCTATTACACGACCCCCGCCTGGGTGAAGTCGAAGGACGATCGCATGTACTGCTTCAGCATCCCGAAGGGCGCGAAGTAAGTCGTTCCGGCGCCCGCGCCCACCGCGGCGCGGGCAGGCCGGAGCTGTCGATCCCAATCCCCCGCGTCGTCCCGCCGTTCGGCCGCTGCTGCGCCGAGCCCGCCGGAGTCTGTTGATGAAGAGCCTGCAACGAGCCTGGCACCGCCATTCGCCCCAGTTGTTCCTGGGCGAACTGCTTGAGAAGCGCTGGATGGAGCCGATCATTCCATTCACGCTGACGATCGCGGTTTTCCTGGCCTTCGCGATCATGATCCCGCGCTACCTGACGGCGGGCAGCCTGCAGGAACTGATGCGGAATTTCGCGGAGCAGGGGATGGTCGCGGTCGCGATGGCTTTCTCCGTGCTGTCGGGCGGCATCGACCTGTCGGTCGGCGCGGTGTTCGCGATGTCGAACTTCCTCGCGCTCTATCTGTACCTCATCCTCGGGCTGCCGCTGCCCGTGACCATCGTGCTTGTCATCCTGTTCGGCGCGGCGATGGGCGCGATCAACGGCGGCCTGATTGCCTACGGCAAGACCCGGCCGTTCCTGACGACGCTCGTCGTCCTCATCATCGTCCGCGCCGCCTACAACAAGGTGACGGTTGCGTTCACGAACGAACTCGCGAGCATCGACAGCGGGTCCAGTACGTGGGACTTCATGGGCTCGGGGAGGGTTCTCGGCATTCCCTTCAACATGCTGGTGCTGATCCTGCTTGCGGTCGGAACCCACTTCTTCCTCACCCGCATCAAGCCCGGCGTCCACATCATGGCGGTCGGGTCGAGCCGCAAGGCGGCCCGCCACGCCGGCGTCAACGTCAAGCGCGTGCTGTTCTCGGCCTATGTGATGTCGGGCGCGATCGCGGCGCTGGCGGGAATCCTCTATGCCGCGCGGCAGAGCAGCTCCGGCACCGACACCGGCGTCGGCTGGGAGATCAACGCGCTGGCCGCGGTGGTGCTCGGCGGCATCAGCCTGGCCGGCGGCCGCGGTACCATCGCGCGCGCCGTCATGGGCGCGGCGATCATCTTCATGCTCACCAGCGGCATGGTCCGGCTCGGCATCTCCGGCAACCTGACGACCGCCATCATCGGCATCATCCTGCTGCTTGCAGTCGGCTTCAACGTGAAGTGGGTCAAGAACAAGGGCAAGGTGCTGCAAAAGGTCTACGTCACCCCAAGCTGGGTTGATTTCGAGCCGCCGCCGTCGGTCGAGCGGGGCAGCGGCACGCCGTTCGCGGAGAACGATCGCCTGAAGAACGCGGAAGCGATCGCGCTCGACATGATCGAGGGCCCGGAAGACATCATCCTTGACCGCAAGGACAACCTCTACACCGTCAACCGCAACGGCTCGATCATCCGCTTTCTCGCGCCGGACTATACCGTGCGCGAAGAGTTCGCGCGCATCGGTGGCCGGCCGCTCGGGTTGGCGTTCGATCGGGATCAGAACCTGCTCGTCTGCATCGCGGGCATGGGCGTTTACGGCGTGAAGCCCGATCGCTCGGTCTTCAAGGTCACCGACCGCACCACGCGCACGCGTACGCGCCTCAAGGACGACTCGCGGCTCTATCTCGCTGACGATCTCGACGTCGCGCCAGACGGCAAGATCTATTTCAGCGAGGCCTCGACCCGCTATGAACTCACCGACTGGGCGCTCGACGGCTTCGAGGGGCGCGGCAACGGCCGGCTGATCTGCCACGATCCGAAGACCGGCACCACCAGGACGGTCCTCAAGAACTTGACGTTCCCGAACGGCATCTGCATTTCGCATGACGGTCAGTCGGTGCTGTGGGCCAGCACCTGGCTATGCCAGATCAACCGCTTCTGGATCGCCGGCCCGAAGGCGGGCACCAGCGAAATCCTGATCGACAACCTTCCGGGCTATTGCGACAACATCAACCGCGCCTCCGACGGCAAGTACTGGCTCGCCTTCGTCGGCCTGCGCACGCCGGTCTACGACCTTGCGATGCGCAACCCTGTTTTCCGCACCCGCATGGTCAAGCAGATCCCGCCGGACGAATGGCTGTGTCCGGGCATCAACTACGGCTGCGTGGTCAAGTTCGACGACAACGGCGTGGTGACGGAATCGCTCTGGGATCCAGGCGGGCTTTCGCATCCGACCATCACGTCGGTCCGTGAACACAAGGGCTATCTCTATATCGGGGGTCTGGAGAACAACCGCATCGGCCGCATCAGCCTGCAGGACGCCGACCCGACCTGGGAAGCGCACAAGTCCTATTGGGGAAGGGCCTGAGCCATGTCTCTGCTTGGCGATATCATCGATCGCGTGCTGTCCCCGAACCGGGAAATTCACGGCATTCCGGTGCTCGACGGCGCCTTCTCCCCGAACCAGCGGCTCGATCAGGCGCGCCAGCTCGGCGACGAGATCGAGCGACCGGACGACATTGCGCTCGGGCAGGACGGTGCGCTCTACGTCTCGACCGGCAACCACGTCCTGCGTTGCACGGGAGACGACTTCAACACGCGCACGGAGTTCGCGACGCTCGACGGCCCGGTCGGCGGGCTTGCCTGCACGCCGGACGGCCGGCTGCTCGCCTGCGTCTCCGGCGTGGGGCTGGTGGCGCTTTCGCCGGCTGGCGAGATCATCGGCAAGCTCGAAAGCGTCGGCGGTGAAAAGATTGCCTGTCCGCTGTCGGTGACGGTCGCGCCGGACGGGGCGATCTACCTGACCGACGGCTCGCGAAACAATCGGCCAGAGCATTGGCTGACCGACCTGATGCAGAACCGCGCCCCCTCGGGCCGGCTCATCGCCTGCAATTCCTCGCTCGGCAGTGCGAGCGTGCGTGCGGACAAGCTCGCATGGCCGCTCGGCTTGGTCGTATCCGGCGACGGCAAGGAGGTCTGGGTCGCCGAATCCTGGACCCACCGCCTGACCGCTTTTTCACGCACGGGTGACGACAGGCGCGTGATCGTCAAGAATCATACCGGCTACCCGGCGCGTCTTGCCCGAGGCGCGAACGGTGAGGTCTGGATGGCCTTCCTCGCGCTGCGCACGCAATTGACCGAATTCGTCCTGCGCGAGCGGGCATTCTGCGAAGAGATGATGCGGACGGTGCCACCTGAGCTTTGGATCGGGCCGGCGCTGGATGGCCGCCTCAATCCGCGCGAACCGACCCAGATCGGCCGCATCAAGAAACTCGGCATCCAGAAGCCGTGGGCGCCGCCGCGTTCCTATGGTCTCGTCGCCCGGCTCGACGACAAGGGCGCGGCGACCGAGACGCTGCACAGCCGCGTCGATGGTCGGGTTCATGGAATCACCGCCGTCCGCCCGATCGGCTCGCGCGTGCTGGCGGTGTCCAAGGGACGCGATTGCCTCGTCGAACTGCCTCCTGGTCGCGGCATGCAAGAAGGATGAACGCCATGGCGGCCGAACAACAGGCAGGAACCCCGCTGCTTCAGATCGTCAATGGCAGCAAGGTCTATGGCGGCCTGCACGCGATCGATGCTGTCAATTTCGATCTGCGGCCGGGCGAAATTCACGCGCTGCTGGGAGAAAACGGCGCGGGGAAATCGACGCTCTGCAAGGCGATTGCCGGTGCGATCGTGCTGACCTCCGGCGACTACCTGATCCAGGGGCGCAAGGTCTCGTTCGCCTCGCCAAAGGAAGCGCTCGAGGGTGGGGTCGCGATGGTCTACCAGGAATCCAGCCTGGTCCCGTCGATGACGGTGGCGCAGAACCTTGAACTCGGCATGGAGAAATGGGTCACGGTCTACAGCAAGATCAACATCGCCGCGACCCAGTCGCTGCAATCGATGAACTTCAACGTCGACCCGCTGGTGCTGGTGGAGAATCTCGGAACCGCCAAGCGGCAGATGGTCGAAATCGTGCGTGCGGTTCGCCACAACGCCCAGGTCTTCATCTTCGATGAGCCGACCGCATCGCTGACCCCTGAAGAGACCCAGCACCTGTTCCATCTTCTCAACACCCTGAAGGAGAAGGGCGCCGGGATCATCTTCATCTCGCATGCGCTGGAAGAAGCATTGAACATCGCGGATCGCATCACCGTGCTGCGCGATGGCAAGCTGGTCGCCACCGTACCGGCGAAGGACGTCACGCGTGACGCCCTGGTGCGGATGATGGTTGGCCGTGAGGAAACCGCAGCGCAGTACGCGACCCACGGGGCTGATCCGGATGCGCCGAAGCCGCATGCCTCCCGCGGTGAGAAGGTGCTTTCGGTCGAGAACGTGACGATGGGCAGCATCGTCAAGAACATGTCGTTCTCGGTGTTCAATGGAGAAGTCGTCGGCATCTTCGGGCTGGTCGGGGCAGGACGCTCCGAGATCGCGCAGATCGTCAGCGGCGCCCGCAAGCGCAACTTCCTGCGCGGCGGGATGATCTATCTGCGGGACAAGCCGATCCGCTACCGGGTGCCGCGGCAGGCGGTGCGCGACGGAATCGCCTACATCACCGAGGATCGCAAGGTCGACGGTTTCTTCGAGACGATGACGGTGGATCAGAATATCTATCTTGGCTATCTGTCGTCGCCGCGCGTCAAGCGGTTCCTTTACTCCGCGCGCGAGATGAAACGGATCGCCGATCAATGGATCTCGGCGCTCTCGATCTCTGCATTGAAGCGGACGCTGAAGATTGTCGAATATTCCGGCGGCAACCAACAGAAAGTCGTGGTGGGAAAGTCTCTGGCCCAGGAGCCTACGGTGGTCATCTTCGACGAACCGACGCGTGGTGTCGATGTGAGCGCCATTCCACAAATTCACGAGGCGATTCGCAGGCTGGCGCGCGAGAACAAGGCGGTTGTCGTTATTTCTTCTTATCTGCCGGAGATTCTGGCTATCTCGGATCGGATCCTGGTCGCTCGCGGCGGACGTATCGTCGAGGAAATGGCACGGGCTGATGCGACCGAGGACAAGATCATGTACGCGGCCATTCATTGAAGGAGGGCCTTTCATGAGTCCTTATCAGCGGCCTCCCCATTGGAAGGACATGACGCGGGACGGCAATGAGGACGATCCGGAGTCCCGTCGCCTGATGAGCGAGAGGATCGCAAGCGAGATTCGCAGCGCGGTGCTGAGCGGCGAGATGCGGCCAGGCACGCGGATTCGGCAGGAGCTTCTTGCGGCCCATTTCGGAGCCAGCCGCATTCCCGTGCGCGAGGCGCTGAAGCAGCTCGAGAACGAGGGGCTCGTCGTCATGGCGCCGAACCGTGGCGCCTGGATTGCGGACGTCAATTCGGAAGAATCGATCGAGATCTACAAGATCCGTGAAGCGGTCGAGCCGCTTGCCATCGGCGAAAGCGTTCCAAATCTGACCGACGAGGATATCGAGACTCTTGACCGCATTGTGCGCGAACTTGAGCAGGTCACCACGCTCGAGGAGTACATCCAGCTTGATCGGGAGTTTCATCTACGGACCTATTCGCGGGCGCGGATGCCGCAACTGCTCGCGATGGTCGAACGCTTCTGGAACAGCACGCAGCATTTCCGGCGACAGTTTGTGAGCGAGACCTATGCCAAGGACGGGTTTCCGTTCTCCGATCCCCAGCATGTCCTGATCATGGACGCGATCCGGGCGCGCGATGTCGAAGCTGCACAGGTGTTGGTGCGTCTCCACATCCGGCGCACGCGCGTTGTCATTCAAGCAAAAGAGAGTGGGGCGGCCCAGCCGCCCCTTGCAAGCCGTGCCGCGCTTCCGCATGCGCGTCTCGGCTCGGTCTATCGAGGAAAAAGTGCCAATGAGTAGTGGCGGCGAACGCCTTTTGCCACGGTTCCTGCTGCGCCAGGTGGCGGCGGGCTATAGCGGCCGCCGGCCCGGACGGGGCTGCCATCGTTGCGACAGTGGTGGCAAGCGGCGATGACTGTCGACCTGGATTCCGTGTCGCGTGCACGCGCTTACGAGGAAGCCGCGGGCCGGCTGCGCGCGCGGCTCGGGGAATCGGTCGCTCCGCCCGATCCCGGAAGGCGGACGGCGCTTGATCTGTTTCGAGCCGCGCCGCGCGAGGCGCCGGCCGTGTTCTATTTCGATGCGACGCAGACCTATGCCGATATCGATCGGCTCAGCGACCGGCTCGCCGCCCGCTTCGCGCAAAAAGGAGTCGGGCGCGGCGATCGGGTCGCCGTCATTCTTCAGAATGTGCCGCAGTTCGTCATCGTCAGCGTAGCGGCCTGGAAGGTCGGGGCCATCGTCGTCAGCCTCAACCCGATGTACCGCACGCCAGAGCTTCGCAAGCTGTTCGGGGATTGCGAGCCGAAGGCGGTGATCTGCCACGACGATCAATGGGAGAACGTTTTCCTGGCCGCCGGTTCGGTCGATTCCGAGCTGGTGTTCTGGACCGGCGCTCGGGAATTCCAGCTGCGAAACGATGTCCGGGTGCTGCCGGTGCCGGGCGCAGCTCCGCAGGCCCGGGCGCTGGCGACGGTTTTTGCCGAAAATGCAGCTGCACCACCGGCACCGGTTCTGACGTCCGACGACATCGCCCTTCTCTTGTATACCTCCGGAACCACGGGCGTTCCAAAGGGCGCCATGCTCACGCATCGCAATCTGGTGGCGACCGCGTTGATCTGTTGCGATCATTTCGAATTGAACGGCACGTCGTGCATCTTTGGGGTCGCGCCGCTGTTCCACATCACCGGCTTTGAAATCCAGATGGTCGCGGCGTTTGCCGCGCGTGCAGCGATGGTGCTGACCTATCGCTTCCAGCCCCAGGTCGCGCTCGATGCCTTCCTTGAATGGCGGCCGACATTCATCGTCGGTGCCATCACCGCGTACATCGCGCTGATGAACCAGGCTGACGCAACGAGCCGGCATTTCGAGAGCTTCGTACATATCTATTCCGGCGGCGCGCCGATCGCGCCCTCGGTCATCGATGCCTTTGCGAAACGGTTTGGACGGGCGATCCGCAGTTCCTATGGAATGACCGAACTGACCTCTGCAAGCCATCTTGCGCCCAACGAAGGTCGGATTCCGGTCGATCCCGACTCAGGCGCGCTGTCGATCGGCAGGCCGACTTCGGGCGTCGATGCGATCGTCGTCGACGACGAGCGCCGCCCGCTCGGACCCGGCGCGCATGGCGAGGTGGTTGTGCGTGGCTCAGGTGTGATGGCCGGCTACTGGAGGAAGCCGGCGGAAACCGACGAGGTGCTGACCAACGGCTGGCTGCATAGCGGCGACGTCGGCTTCTTTGACGAGAGCGGCTGGTTCTACCTCGTGGACCGCAAGAAGGACATGATCTCCGCCTCCGGCTTCAAGGTCTGGCCGCGCGAAGTCGAAGACGTGATCTATGGCTTTCCGGGCGTGCGCGAAGCAGCCGTCGTCGGCGCCGCCGATCCCTATCGCGGCGAGACGGTGGTCGCCTTCGTCTCCGCTCAACCCGGCACCGTGATCGATGTTGCCGCGCTCTCGCGCTTCTGCCGCGAGCGACTGGCGGCCTACAAGTGCCCGGTCGACATTCGCGTGCTGGACGATCTGCCGAAGACGGAATCCGGAAAAATCACCCGAAACACGCTCAGGGACGGCCTACGCGGCCGGTAAGGAGAATCTACATGGATATCACCCAAAGCGAGCGCAGCCAGCAACTGGCCGCGCGTCTCCAGCGCTTCATGATGGAGCACATCTATCCGAATGAGCGCCGATATTATCAGGAGGCCGAGCGGCTCGGGCCCTGGGCTGTGCACCCGGTTGTCGAGGAACTGAAGCCGCTCGCACAACAGGCCGGCCTGTGGAACCTGTTTCTACCCGCTCACGAGGACGGGCTGACCAATCTCGAATATGCCCCGCTGTGCGAGATCATGGGACGTTCGCATCTTGCTCCCGAGGTCTTCAATTGCAGCGCCCCTGACACGGGCAACATGGAGACCATCCTGCGCTACGGAACGGAGGCGCAGAAGGAACGCTGGCTGAAGCCCTTGCTGGCCGGCGAGATCCGTTCTTCCTTTGCGATGACGGAGCCCGACGTTGCCTCGTCCGACGCGACCAATGTGGCCAGCTCGATCGTCCGTGATGGCGACGATTACGTGATCAACGGTCGCAAATGGTACACCACCGGCGCCACCGATCCGCGATGCAAGATCATCATCTTCATGGGGCAGACCGATCCGCAGAATCCGGATCGTCACAAGCGTCAGTCGATGATCCTCGTGCCGAAGGAGACGCCCGGCGTGCATGTCGTCCGTTCGCTGCCCGTGCTCGGCTTCTACGGCGTCCCGGATCGTGCATCCGAGGTGATATTCACCAATGTACGCGTGCCGGCCGCCAACATGCTGCTCGGCGAGGGGCGTGGGTTCGAGATCGCGCAGGGTCGGCTCGGGCCCGGACGCATTCATCATTGCATGCGGCTGATCGGCCTCTCCGAGCGCGTGCTCGAGCGCATGTGCCGACGCGCGCTGAAACGCGTCGCCTTCGGCAAGCCTCTCGCCGAGCAAACCGTGACGCTCGAGCGCGTGGCCGAAGCGCGCATGAAGATCGACCAGGCGCGGCTGCTGACGCTCAGAGCGGCCTACATGATGGACACGGTCGGCAACAAGGCAGCGCGGCAGGAAATCGCGATGATCAAGGTCGTCGCGCCGAACATGGCGCAGACCATTGTTGATTGGGCGATCCAGGCGTTCGGGGGTGGCGGCACCAACAACGACCATTTCCTTTCGGCAGCGCTCGCGACGACGCGCTTGTTGCGACTGGCCGATGGCCCCGACGAGGTCCACCGCAACCAGATCGGCAAGCTCGAATTGCGCCGATGGCTCAACGTCGATCCCGCACGGACCGGCGGTGGCGCGGATCCGTTGTCGCCCGATGAATCCGAATCCTGGTCCGAAGGCGGCTTGTGGCCGCGCCCGAAAGATTTGCCATAGGCGGGTTGGGAAGGGGCTGGAGCCGGAGCGCATCGGCTCCAGCGCTGATCAACAAAAGGAGAGTTGTGAGCGATCTCACAGGGGGATGTCGAGTCCTGCACTAGTCAGGACTCTCCCAGAACCAACGGAGGTTCGCATGAAGCTCCTGATGATCGCCGGCCTGACCGCCATCGCGCTTTTTCTGGCTGCGACGAATGTCCCGAGATCGCATCCATCGTCCGTGAGCCACACATCGGTGGCAGGGATGCCCGCTGTGCAAGAACAAGACAAGCTGCCGGTTGAAGATTTCGACGATCGATCGCTGGTGTTTCCGAGGGGAACTCAGCAATAGAGAGAATGGTGCCGTCGTATCCGAACGCATTCGGTTCGGGATGAGCGGGCTGGAAATCGTCTGGCGTTGAACAGCGCGACGCGTCGGACGGCTTGTTCGCTTGCGCAGCCCCCGTCGCGCGCTGTGTTTCAAAAACTCATGAAGATCGGGTTGATCTCAGCGGGATCGCCGACATGTTCTGGGAATTGAAACGGCGCACCGTGGCGATCGACTATCAGAATTGCCAGTAGCAGCGCCAACACCGCAGCGATGTAGATGAGCAGTGGCGACGCGTCCCGGCTGGTGGGATTGCGATCCCGCGGCGGCAACACGCGAGAATGCCAAATGCGCGAGATGAACTGCAGATATGCTTTCGGATGTATTTGCATGTTCGACCTCGATTGTGAGGCGCCTTTACCAAGACTGCGACCGCGTGGGCCGCTCTTCAAGGCGCCGCTTGTCGCACCCCAAACCGAATACGAACTCCCTTGTTGATTACTGGTGAAATGGGCACGTTGTTGCCAAGGGCCAAGCCCGTCGCCCATCGACACGCCAGATTTCCAGAATGATCGCCGGCGGGGCCGATGGACGCCAGGGGAGCACTTTGGCCGGGCAGCAAAAACGGGCAGAATGGCTTGGGGGCTGCGCTGCGAGTGTCTCCGACGGCCATGGATTTGATTTTGCGTCTCGCCACGTTCCTTGTAACAGCATCGCTGCTTCTTGCGCTGCAACCCGCGCAAGCGCAATTGGCCGGACACGGCGGACCTGTCCGCGCGATCGCCGTTTCAGGCGATGGCAGGACGGTTCTGTCGGGCAGCTTCGACACTGCGGCGATCCGATGGTCGCTGGCAACCGAGTCCGCGGATCAGGTCCTTCGCTTCCATTCGGGTGCGGTGAACGCGGTCGCCTTCCTCGGCGATGGAAGAATGGCAACGGCGGGTGCGGATGGCCAGATTGCCATCTGGACGTCGGGCCGGCCGCAGCCGGACCGGGTTTTCGCGGACCATACGGGACCCATCGTCGGGCTCGCCGTTTCGCCCGATGCATCCAAGCTCGCATCCGCCTCGTGGGACCATACCGTGCGGCTCTCGTCGTTGTCCGACGGGGGCTCGCGCGTGCTGCAAGGTCACTCGCAAAACGTGAATGGCGTGGCCTTTGCCCCCGACGGACAGTCGCTGGTGAGCGTGGGCTACGATCTGACGGTGCGGATCTGGCGCCTGCCGGACGGCAGCGCCGAGGTCGTCACGGTGCCGTTGCCGCTGAATGCCGTGGCCATCTCGCCTGACGGCGAAATCGTCACCGGCGCAGCGGACGGCAAGCTGCGCATGATGACGGCCGACGGCAAGGCAAGCGGCGAGGTCACGGCCGGCGCCACTCCGATCGTCGCCTTGGCAGTCTCGCATGACGGCGCCTTGATCGCCGCGGCGGCCATTGACGGCACGGTGGCGATCGTCGATCGCAAGGCGCGCAGCGTGCTGCGCACGCTCGGCGGGCTGGGCGGGCCGGTTTGGTCGGTGGCATTCCTGCCCGATGGCGTGACGCTCCTGACCGGCGGCGCCGACGGCAAGATCAGGCGCTGGAATGCACTGACTGGCGCGGCGGCCGGATCGAACGTGGTGGGCACGCCGAGGGACCCGCTCGCCGCTTATGGCGGCGATCACGGCGCCGAAATCTTCAGGGCCTGCGTCGCCTGCCACACATTGTCGGAGACGGAGGTGCAGCGCGCCGGTCCCACCCTTGCCGGACTGTTCGGTCGGAGGATCGCCTCGCTGCCGGGCTATCGCTTCTCCGACGCACTCAAGACGATGGACATCGTCTGGACGCCGGAGACCGTCTCAAAATTGTTCGAGATCGGGCCGAACGCCTATACGCCCGGCACGAAGATGCCGGAGCAGCAGATCGGCTCGGCCGAAGATCGCCGCGCGCTCACAGACTTCCTGGCGCGTGCGACGTCGAAATAGCCCGAGTTGGCGCTAGCCGCCTTGCGGCGTCCTCAAGCGAAGATATGAGGCTTTAATACCCCGGCCATTGCTCCACTGGAATTTTCGTCAGCTCCGGGTTCTCCTTGAGCATGCGGGCGATATTAATGCTGGGATGTTCCTTGAGCGCTGCCACGACGCACTGGTTGACGTATTTGCGGCGGGACAGCCACTTGATCTTCTTGCCCTTCGCCTCGGCCTTGCAGGCGACGACCGCCTGCTTGAGTGCAACCTTTTCGGCTTTGGTAAGAGCGGCGGCCTCGACGGCTGTGCCGCCAAGGGAGGTGGTGACAAGGCACGTCGACAGAACCTTCATGAATCGAGGCATGCGGCTAGTCCTTGTTCTCGCGTTGACGCAGGTAGTCATCCGTCGTTCGTGGCGGCGCGCGTTCCGGCACGTCCTGGATCGGATCGAACTGCTGTTCGCTCATGACGATGACCCGGCAATCGGCGCACATCCGCAAGGCCTCGGTCCGGCGGTCCCCGGCAGGGTACATCCAATGCCGTCCCTCGAGTTTGGTCGCGATCCGATCGATCGTGCTCTTGACGCCGAACGGCGTGCCACAGCGAATACACAGGGCAGGTTCTTCTTCCTTGATCACCCGCGCCGGCGCGCGTCTTGCCCGGAAATCGATCTGCGGGGCGAGCCTGATGACTTTTTCAGGACAGGTGCTCTGACACAAACCGCACTGCACGCAGGCGTCCTCCACGAATTTGAGGACAGGGCGGTCGGGATCGGCGCGGAGCGCGCCGGTTGGGCAGGCCGAAACACAGGACAGGCACAGCGTGCAACCGGCGACGTCGACGGTGATCGCACCGATAGGTGCACCCTCAGGCAAGGCGATCACGTCAACCGGCTTGGGGGCGAGGCGATGCAGTTCGCTCAAGCCGAAGCGAAGCAGATCGCCGCGTTTGCCGACCGTCAGGAAAGTCGCGGGATTTTCGAGGCCGGCGAGGGGGCCAATCCCCGTCAGTTGCTCGGCCAGAGTGTCGGGATCGTCGGTTTCGATCGTGCTCACGCGGCGGCCGTCAAATCCGAGTCCGGCGAGAATGGTCTCGGCCATCCGGATCGTCAGCAACGATCCGGTCACGTCGTGTCGTGGCTTGGCGCGCAGCAGGAGCCGCACGGCAGCCGCGCCATAGCCGAAGGCGCCGATGATGGCTTCCAGGCCGACCTGCGTCAGCTCGTTGACGGCGAGGGGAAGCACGTTGGCCGGCAATCCGTCGCCATGGCGGGCGAGCGCATCGATCAGCGGCGTGCCGTGCTGGCTGTCATGCAGCAGCAGGACCGGATGTGTGCCGCCGGCCTCGCGATAGGCGCGCAACATGGCGCGGAGGATCTGCAACTGGGTATCGGCGGGTGGCAGCGCGTAGGATGCCGCTCCGGTGGGGCAGGCGGCCGCACATTGCCCGCAGCCTGCGCACACCTCCGCGTTGACTGCGACATGGTCGCCGTCCGGCGTGATCGCGCCGGTCGGGCACAAATCGAGGCAGCGATGGCATCCGATCAGCTTCGAGCGGGAATGCGCGCAGAGGCTGGGTGTGAAGTCGACATATCTCGGCTTGTCGAAGCTTCCGACGAGATCGCGGGCGGCGAGCACCGCACGCAGCATGGCCGCGGGATCTCTCGGATCCGCGCGGAGATAGCCGTCTCGCAGATCGTGTGCGGGAAACAGAGGCGGCTCGCCGGAGAGGTCGAGCACGAGATCGCAGCGCGAGATCGCGCCGTTGCGCGGGGCTTCGAACTCGAAGCGGGCGCGTGAGGACGGGCGTGGCTGCGCGTAGTCGTCGATCGCGAGCTCGAAGCCGCCAAAGTGCCCCCGCGCATTGCGGATCGTGCCCTGCACGATCGGGAACACGGCCGCGGCAGGCGGCACGACGTCCGCCGGCTTCCTGAGCATGACCGTGACGTCGAGATGGTCCGCCAGCAGCCGGCCAGCCTCGATCGCGGTCTCGTCGCGCCCATAGATCAGGATGATGCCATCGCTCGACAATGTGACCAGCGGATAGTCCGGCGCGGGAACCGCCGCCGCTGCAAGCAGCGCCGCCATCTTCGGGCCCGCCTTCGCGCCGTCGCGCGACCAGCCCGCCGTCTCGCGGATGTTGACGAAGCTGATCGGGCCGGCGCGTTCGCCCATCTCATTGGTGAACTGGCCGGCCTGCTGCGTGCAGGCGACGGTCAGCGGGCCGTCGGCTTTCGCGGCGTTGCGGAAATCTTCGAGCTCGGCGCCGCAGAGATGACGATGGCTCCTGATCTCGCAGTTGGGACATCCACGCTGGATCGCGGCCACGTCAAGGCGCATCGTGTCTTCACACGAGCAGATCAGGACGGTCTTCGCTGGCTGCTCCAGGTCGATCCCTCCGCGGGTGCGGCGCCGTCTTGCGGACTCGCGCCATTCCTTCACCTCGTATAGATATTCACTATCGGAAGGAAAAGGAAAGTGGAGGACGGCACTTGCGGTCGACCCCGACCAGCCGCGTCTCCGTGACGGAAGCGATCCATCTGCCGCCGCCATTCACGCTCGTCCGGTTGCGTGAGAGCGGAGACGCCTTTGCTCACGCTTGCCGCATTGCACCTAAAAGCGGTGCCGGCACGCTGGTGTGCGTCGGGCGGTTCGATCTTGCCGAATTCGCCGTGGTGCTCGAGCCGGGCGAGCCCTTGGCCACCGCGCGGCGCGCCTTCTATGCGGGCATGGTCGCGCTCACCGACGCTCTGCGCGCCTATGCGCCGCCGCACAAGACGGTCGCGATCGGCTGGCCCGATGCGGTCGCGATCGACGGTGGGCTGGTCGGCGGCGGACGGATGGGATGGCCGACGTCCGCGCGCGAGGACGAGCCGCCTGCCTGGCTGGTGTTCGGCGCCATGATCCGGACGGTCGCAATGGCCGATCAGGGACCAGGCGTCCATCCGCTCGCGTCCGCGCTGGATGAGGAGGGGTTTGGCGAAGCGGGAGCCGTGCAGGTGACCGAGAGCTTTGCCCGGCACCTGATGCGGGCGATCGATAGCTGGCAGACCGATGGCTTTGGCAGCCTCGCGCGCGATTATCTCAGCCGGATCCCCCGCGAGCGGCGAACCGTGCTGCGGATCGATGACGGCGGCGATCTCCTCACGCGCCACGTCGGTGCCGGCAGGATTGAACGCAGCGTACTCATCAAGGCGCTCGGAACGCCGTCCTGGTTCGATCCGAAGCTCGGAGGGCCGCGACTGTGAAACTGCTCCGCAGCATCGCGCTCGATCCCTCCGACACCTTCGTATTCGATGTGGCGGCCGAGCCGGGCGAATGGGCCGTCTCCGGCGCCTTCCGCTTCTGCGATCAGGATCCGACGAAGCTGACCGGCAAGGCCCGCGTCGCGTTCCGCAGTGGCTTCCTTGGGGTGCAGTCCTGGGGCTGGTCGACGCTGGTGCAGATCGTGCCTGCCACCGAGAACGATTGCAGCGCGCTGATCGACCGCCTCGCGAGGCAATTGATCGATCGCTTCGGTGCGCCGGATCTGGCGACCGCGCGGGTGGCGGCGGAAGAGGAGGTCGCCTTCGCGCAGTCGCTCTGCAACCATCCGGTCAGCTCGCTCATTGCCGTTCACCGTTCGGTGAGCGACGGCGAAGTCCGGGAGTCGTTCCGCAGGCTGCAACTGCGTCAGGGTCAGGGACACAGCAAGGCGTTCTCGTTCATGGAAGTCGAAGACGATGTCGAGCCTGACGGTGATCTCAGGCTTGCCGATATGAGCGGGGAGCCGCGGCACCGATGAATGATTTCTGGATCGCGTGCGGCCACCATCTGCTCGATCGCGACGAGAGCGGGGGGCTTTGCGTCACCGACGAGTTCCTGAAGGCCTATTTTGCTCGTCCGGAGCTGGTTCCGCCGGACGAAGCATGCCCGGTCGAGCGGCGGCTGCACCGCGCGCTGCTCGCAGCTCCCCGCAGGCCGGTCGGCGCGGAAGAGATTGACGCGATCGTCGATGCGGATGCTCGGGAGAACTGGCGGCTCGTGCTTGCCTTCCGCGATCTCCTCCTGCGGCATCCGACGCTGGAGCAGGCCTATCTTGCAACCGTCCGGTCCGGGACGAGCGATTTGCCGCCGCTGTTCGTCAATCAGCTCGTGCACGTGATCCTGCGCAATGCGCTCGATGGCTGCGATGATCCGTTCGTGCTGCGCGCAGCCGAGCTGTTCTTCCGCCCGCAGCGCATCCTGCCGCAGGAGCAGGCCCTGCTGCTCGGTGATGAAGAGGTCGTCGGGGGACAGACTCCGACCCCGGTGCTCTCGCTGATGTCGATGCTGGGGGCGTTGACCGATGCCGAGCTCGACGTCTTGCGCGAGGACAATGCCGGCGATTACTGGCGCCGGAGCGATCAATTCGACATGGCATTCGACCTCACCGCAGGCGGCCGCGGGCCGGCGGCGCTGGCGCAGGCGATGGCGCGCTGGATCTCCCATCTGCTCGGGATCGACGTCAGCATTGAGCCGCTGCGCGAACTGCGTGATGCACGTCTCACCTGGTATGTCGGGCTCGACGCCGATGCGACCAGGCTCGGCGACCGTCTCTGGCATGGCGAGCAGCTCGACGACCGCAGCGCCGGACGCGTGCTCTCATTGTTCCGCCTGACGTTTGCGGACGCCAGCGTGGCCGCAGACGAGATGCGGGCCGAGCCGGTCTATCTCATTCTGTCGATGAACGCCGACCAGAAGCTCCGGCTGAAGCCGCAGAACTTGCTGACGGGGCTGCCGGTCAAACATCTGGAGATGGCGACATGAGTCCGGCCGCGCTGCCGCTTGTGCGTGTTCCCGTCGGCGTCGTGGTGGAACGGCATCAGGCGGACTCGCCGTGGACCGATTTCGTCTGGCGCGCGGTTGCCGTTCTGCCCGACGAGCCGGACACCAAACCCTGGACGGTGCTTCGCGACGAGAACGGGACGACGCTGTTTTATGCCGGCAGCGCCACGGTCGATCTCTATGGTTCCGAGACGGCGCGCTATCGCGACAATCTCGCCTCGGGCAGTCCGGCCATCTGGGCCGTCTTGTCGCCGGCGGAAGGCGCCTGGCCCTACTCGGTGGCTGCCGCGACCGCCGATCCTTCGGAGGGCGAGGCGTTCACGGAGGCCGGTGCGAATCTGGTCGAGGCCGTCCCCATGCCGGAGATGCTGCGTGAGCGGATTGAAAGCTTCGTGGCCGAGCACCACGTCGAACGTGAGTTCTTCAAGCGCAAGCGACGGCAGGCCGATCCCGAGGCGCTCGCGCGCCGGCAGCATGAAGGCGGACACGAATGAGTGAGGACAAGTTCCTGACGCGCTGGTCCCGCCGCAAGCAGGAGGCAAAGGCGAACGCCACGCAACCGGATCCGGCAATGCGCGACGACATGCAGTCGCCGCCGCCAGCCGTCAAAGACGACGACGCGGAGTTCGACCTTGCGAGCCTGCCTTCGATTGACACGATTACCTCGGCGACCGACATCACCGCGTTCCTGCGCAAGGGAATCCCGCAGGAGCTGACGCGTGCGGCGCTTCGTCGCGCCTGGAGCGCCGATCCCGTCATTCGCGACTTTGTCGGGCTTGCCGAGAATGCCTGGGACTTCAACGACCCGACCGCGATGCCGGGCTTTGGCCCGCTGGATTGCTCCGAGGCTGAGCTCACCGCGCTCATCGACAGAATCGTCGGCGGCCTCGGCAAGCCGGCCGAGGCACCGCCCGAGCGTTCGGTTGAAGTCGCGGATTCTTCGCAGCAATTGCGCGAGGTCGAGTTGCCGGGCATCGGCGCCGAAGAAGCCGCGACCACGGGAACCGCACCTGATCCTGCTGCAACGCAACGAACGCTCACCGAAAGCTCCGACGGCGAACAGGTGCCGGTTGAGCGCCGCACGCACGGCAGCGCGCTGCCTCGCTAGGGACCGCGACGAAAGGCCATAGCCTCAGACTATGCGAGCTGATTGACCCCTCGTTGGGCTGGGACTAGGCTTCGCTAGCGCTTTGTAAGAAAAGCAAAATCAGCACCCGGGACTTGGATGGAGGTCCACGTGCGCGATGCTGGCCTTGAGCGAGCCATTGACGCTGCCGGCGGCGTTGCAGAGCTTGCGCGCAAAATCGGCATCAGCCAGCCCTCTGTTTCGAACTGGAACAAGGTGCCCGCGCAACGGGTGATCGCCGTCGAAGCCGCCACAGGCATCTCGCGCGATCATTTGCGGCCTGATCTGTACAGCGAGCCGTTTTTCTCCGAAGAGCCGATCGATTCTGTCGATGTCGCGCGTGCGCAGGAATATCTGCTGCTCGCGACACTGTTGTCCGCCGCACCATCGAAGAAACTGCTCGATCAACTGGCTGCGTTGACCGCCGATGCCACGCCGCTTGGGCGCGCGCATGCCGCGCTGGCCGAATCCGCCGCCAATGCAGTCGCGGCGACGGTCGAACGCGAATATTTCGATCTGTTCACAGGTCTCGGCCGCGGCGAACTCTTGCCCTACGCCTCCTACTATCTGACCGGCTTTCTCAACGAGCGGCCGCTGTCGAGGCTGCGCGCCGACCTCGCTGCGTCCGGGATCGAGCGCATAGCGAACAATTCCGAGCCGGAAGATCACGCGGCTATCCTGTGCGAGATCATGGCAGGCTTCGCGGGAGGGCGTTTCCCGGCGCCGTTCGACACGCAGCGTGCCTTCTTCGGCAAACACGTCGCGCCCTGGATGGGGCGGCTGTTCGTCGACATCGAGCGCGCGGAGAGCGCCGTCTTCTATCGTGCGGTCGGTGCGCTTGGTCGCGCCTTTGTCGAGATCGAGACAGAAGCATTCACGTTCGCGAACTGACCTGCATCCGCAGGTCCAGGAGAGATGCGATGAGTGAAGACAGGACAACCACAGTCGGGCGCCGCGATTTCTTGCGCAAGGTCGGCGTCGGCACGGTGGGCGCCGGCGCGACCCTCGCAACGCCGCTGGTCGGGGCTGCGCAGGCTGACAGCGAAACCAACGATGAGAAGCGCAAGGCGCGCTACAAGGAAACCGATCACGTCAAGGCGTTCTACCGCGTCAATCGTTATCCGGCAAAGGGAGGTTGACCGTGCTGATCAAGCGAACAAACCAGCGTTCCCTGCGCCAAGGCTCCGCCGCCAGCTCCCTTGCAGATCAGGCCGGTGGCCTCGACCGCCGCAGCTTCCTGCGCAAATCCGGTCTTGCCGGCGGCGCGCTTGCCGCATTCGGCACCTTGCCGCTCGGCAGCGTGCGCAAGGCGGAAGCCGCGGCGGCCGGTCCGCTCACGGCGGGAGCGACCGTGCGCAAGAGCATCTGCACGCATTGCTCGGTTGGGTGCACGGTGACGGCCGAGGTCTTGAACGGGGTATGGATCGGCCAGGAGCCGAGCTGGGATTCTCCGATCAATCGCGGCTCGCATTGCGCCAAGGGCGCTTCCGTGCGTGAGCTCGTGCACAGCGAGCGGCGGTTGCGCTATCCGATGAAGCTGGTGGGCGGGCAGTGGACCCGCGTCTCCTGGGACACCGCGATCAATGAGATCGGCGACAAGATTCAGGCGGTACGTGAGAAGTCGGGTCCCGATTCCGTCTATTGGCTCGGCTCGGCCAAGATGACCAACGAAGGCGCCTACCTGTTCCGCAAGCTCGGCGCGTTCTGGGGCACCAACAATACCGATCACCAGGCCCGCATCTGCCATTCAACCACCGTCACCGGCGTCGCCAACACCTGGGGCTACGGCGCGATGACCAACAGCTACAATGACATCCGCAATGCGAAGACGCAGGTCATCCTGGGCGGCAATCCGGCCGAGGCGCATCCCGTCTCGCTGCAGCATCTGCTCGAGGGCAAGGAGCTGCAAAGGGCCAACTTCATCGTCATCGACCCGCGGCTGACGCGCACCGCCGCGCACGCGACCGAATATGTGCGGATGCGGCCGGGTACCGACATTCCGGTGCTCTACGGCATGATGTGGCACATCCTGCAGAACGGCTGGGAGGACAAGGAGTTCATCCGGCAGCGCGTCTACGGTTTCGACGACCTCAAGAAGGAGGTCGAGAAATGGCCTCCTGAGGAAGTCGAGCGCGTCACCGGCATTCCCGGCGAGCAGCTCAAGCGCGTCGCCAAGATGTTCGCCACCGAGAAGCCGGCAACGCTGATCTGGGCCATGGGCCAGACGCAGAAGACCGTCGGCACCGCCAATGTGCGGGCGAGCTGCATCGCGCTGCTGATGACCGGCAATGTCGGCAAGGCCGGCGCCGGCGCCAACATCTTCCGAGGCCACGACAACGTGCAGGGCGCGACCGATGTCGGGCTCGATATCGTCACGCTGCCGTTCTACTACGGCCTTGCCGAAGGCGCCTGGAAGCACTGGTCGCGGGTCTGGGAGGTCGACTATGACTTCCTGAAGGCGCGGTTCGATTCCAAGCAGATCATGGAAACCCCCGGCATTCCGCTGACCCGCTGGTTCGAGGCGGTGACGTTGCCGAAGGAGCAGGTTGCGCAGAAGGACAACGTGAAGGCGGTGTTCGTGCAGGGACACGCCTCCAACAGCATCACCCGTATCCCTGAATCCCTCAACGGCCTGAAGGCGCTCGAGCTGCTCGTCATCGCCGATCCGCATCCGACGACCTGGGCCTCGCTCGCGGTCGAGGCGGGACGCACCGAAGGCGTCTACATTCTCCCGGTCGCCACCCAGTTCGAGTGCAAGGGGTCGCGCGTCGCTTCCAACCGCTCGCTGCAATGGGGCGAGCAGATCGTGAAGCCGATCTTCGAGTCGAAGGACGATCTCGAAATCATCTATCTGATGGCGAAGAAGCTCGGCTTCGCCGATCAGATGTTCAAGAAGATCAAGGTCGAGAACAACCTGCCCGAGGCCGAGGACGTGCTGCGCGAGATGAACCGCGGTAGCTGGTCGACCGGCTATTGCGGACAATCGCCCGAGCGCCTCAAGGCGCACATGAAGAACCAGGCGAAGTTCGACATGCTGACGATGCGGGCGCCAAAGGATGATCCCGAGGTTGGCGGCGACTATTACGGGCTGCCTTGGCCGTGCTGGGGATCACCCGAGGTCAGGCACCCCGGCACGCCACTGCTCTACAACACCAATCTGCACGTGATGGACGGCGGCGGCACGTTCCGGCCGCGGTTCGGCGTCGAGCGTGAGGAGAAGCTGCCGGACGGCACGACGCGGAAGGTAAGCCTGCTCGCGGACGGCTCGTATTCGTTGGGGTCGGGAATCCAGGATGGCTATCCGGAATTCACGCTGGCGAGCCTGAAGAAGCTCGGCTGGGACAGCGAGCTCACCGAAGCGGAAATGGCCGTGATCAACAAGATCAATCCGGCCAATCCGGACACGGTGTCGTGGTCGCTCGATCTGTCGGGCGGCATTCAGCGCGTCGCGCTGGCGCACGGCTGCGTACCCTACGGCAACGGCAAGGCGCGCATGAATGCCTTCGGCTTGCCGGATCCGATCCCGGTTCACCGCGAGCCGATCTATACGCCACGCGTCGATCTCGTCGCCAAATACCCGACGCTGCCCGACGCCAAGCAGTTCCGGATGCCCAATATCGGATTCTCGGTGCAGAAGGCCGCGGTGGAGAAGGGCATTGCAAAGCAGTTTCCGCTCATCCTGTCGTCCGGCCGTCTGGTCGAATATGAGGGCGGCGGCGAGGAGACGCGCACAAACCCGTGGCTCGCCGAGTTGCAGCAGGACATGTTCATCGAGATCAACCCTGTTGATGCCGCCGATCGCGGTGTCAAGGACGGCGGCTGGGTCTGGGTCACCGGCGCCGAGAACAATTCCAGGGCAAGGATGAAGGCGCTCGTCACCGAGCGGGTCGGCAAGGGCGTCGCCTGGATGCCCTTCCATTTCGGCGGCTGGCTTGCGGGCAAGGATCTTCGCGGCAACTACCCGAAGGGCACCGATCCGATCGTGCTCGGCGAAAGCGCGAACACGATCACCACCTACGGATACGATCCCGCGACGGGCATGCAGGAGCCCAAGGTCACTCTCTGCCAGATCGCGGCGGCATAAGGGAGCAACGACGATGGCACGTATGAAGTTTCTCTGCGACGCCGACCGTTGCATCGAGTGCAACGCCTGCGTCACGGCCTGCAAGAACGAGCACGAGGTGCCCTGGGGCATCAACCGCCGCCGGGTCGTCACCATCGCCGACGGCAAGCCGGGCGAACGCTCGGTCTCGATGGCCTGCATGCACTGTACGGACGCGCCCTGTGCGGCGGTGTGCCCGGTGAATTGTTTCTATACCACCGCCGACGGCGTGGTTCTGCACTCCAAGGATCTCTGCATCGGCTGCGGCTACTGCTTCTACGCCTGTCCGTTCGGCGCGCCGCAATATCCGAAGGTCGGCAATTTCGGCTCGCGCGGAAAAATGGACAAATGCACCTATTGTGCCGGCGGTCCCGAGGCCGATGGCAGCAAGGAAGAGTACGAGAAATACGGCGCGAACCGGCTTGCCGAAGGCAAGCTGCCGCTGTGCGCGGAGATGTGCTCGACCAAGTCGCTGCTCGCCGGCGACGGCGAGATCATTGCCCAGATCTATAAAGAGCGCGTGCTGAAGCGCGGCTACGGCTCAGGCGCATGGGGCTGGAAGACCGCCTATCGCGAGACGATCGAGTCCTGACGACGACCTGGCGCGGGTCGCGTCGATATCGGGAGGACCTTATGGCGTGTTTTGCACGATGTGTTCGGCTCGTCATCGGCGTGGCTGGACTCCTGCTGCTCGTCTCCGCGGCTTCCCCGTCCGTAGCCCAGCAGGTCAACCCGACCGCAAGCGCGGTCAAGGAGCAACAGCTCCTGCAGGAACTGAACCGGGTGCAGGGACGCGTCAGCATACCCGACCAGCGCTCGGGCGTTCTCGAACAGCCGGCCGGCCGTGAATGGCGCGAGTTCCGGAACGTGACGCTGCGCTGGATCGGCGGCATCGCCATTCTTGGCATGCTCGCGGCGCTGGTCATCTTCTATCTCAGCCGCGGGATGGTGCGGCTGCAGAGCGGTCGTTCCGGCCGGACCATCGTGCGCTTTTCCGCATTCGAGCGCTTCGTGCACTGGATGACGGCGACTTGCTTCATCATTCTGGCGATCTCGGGGTTGAACGTCACTTTTGGACGTCCATTGCTGCTGCCGTTGATCGGCCACGAAGCGTTTTCCGAATGGTCGCAATGGGCGAAATATGTTCACAACTATCTCAGCTTCCCGTTCACCATCGGCGTCGTGCTGATCTTCCTGATGTGGATCGCCGGCAATATCCCGAACAAGGCGGATGTCGACTGGATCAAGCGCGGCGGCGGCATCGTCGGGCACGATCATCCGCCGGCCTATCGTTTCAACGCCGGCCAGAAGGCGATCTACTGGATCGTGGTCATCGGCGGAGGTCTGGTGGCAGCGACGGGATATGCGCTGATGTTCCCCTTCTACCTGTCAGGCATCGAAGGGATGCAGCTCGCGCAGATCGTCCACTCCATCGTAGCGATGCTCTTCACGGCAGTGATGTTGGCGCACATCTATATCGGCACGATCGGCATGGAAGGCGCGTTCGAGGCGATGGGAAGCGGCACCGTCGATGTCAATTGGGCCAGGGAGCACCACAGCCTCTGGCTGGAAGAGGAGAATGCGCGCGATGCGCGACCCCAGCCCTCCGTCACCGCGGCGGAGTAGGGGGGCGCGCAGCCGTTGAACGCGAACTTGCTACAGCCGTACGCCCGTCGTTGCAAAGGCCTGTGCGACCGGTTCTTGCACCCGGTTTAGCGCCAGGGCCCCGAATGCCGACACGACGACGGCGGCCACGCAGGCGAGCAAGAAGACTTTCATTGTCGTTCTCCCAAATCGATCGGGATGCAGTGGGAGTTTACACAAGATGACGCGTCGCGGACAGCGTTGTCCGGCGCGTGTGGGCGGCCATCGCTCAAGCCATGGGGCGCAAGCGGCGGCTTTCGGGACGCTGCACCATCGAGACGCCGCATCCCGCGTTAGGTTGCCTTGGCGACCAGCAGGTCGCGTGGAGCGTGGATTGATCGCGCATGTCGAGCCTTAATGGGATTCCTCAGGCGGTCCGGTCCCCTCAAGGATCGGGGGCAAAAAGAAAGAAATGAAATGAATGACTTAAGGTGGAGATTGTCGGTGGCCCCGATGCTGGATTGGACTGGCTGATCCCAGGGTCACGGTAGATGATGTTTGCTCTCGGCACAGAGCGTGCGCTTCTAGACGTCAAAATGGCGCTCCCGCCTGCGCGCTTGCTGAATTGGGTTTGATTCAGATCAACCCACGATGCGCGTCGATGCTCTGTCTATCGTGTGAGGTACCGGGTCCAATGGGGAGCGCCGTGGCAGCCTGGAAGCACGCTTTGAGGGTCCTCCGCGCGACATTTATCGATGGCGACGCAAACAGCCGGAGCGCCACGCATGGGTCGATGCGGATTGCAGGATGCGTTTTGAGCATCGCGGTCGTGCTGACCTCGACGAACTGTCTCGCGATGGAGTTTTCCCGTGTCCAGGGGTGCTTTGGAGATGTCTTGAAGCTCAGTGGAGATATCAGGGATGGGGACTTTGTCCGCTTTCGCGGATATCTGGCGACTGAGCGCCGGGTCGTTGGCCTCGATCTCGATTCCCGAGGTGGGTCACTCTACGAAGGCTTTCGAATCGCCATGCTCGCGCACCAGAGGCAAATCGCCAGTTACGTTTCCGGAGAATGCGACTCGGCATGCGCTTTCATTTTCCTGGCGAGCAGGAAGCGTTATGTGGCGCCAAATGCCAAGATCGGCGTCCATTCGGTTTCCAATTTACACGGCAACGAGGACAGTCGAACGATTCGTGACACGATCAAGCTTGCGAGGTTGTCGGCCAAGCTCCGTATTCCTCCGTCGGCCATCGGCAGGATGGTCATGACTCCGCCGGGAAAGATCTCCTATTTGAACAAGGAGGAACTCGCTTCGCTGAAGGTCATGGAGCGGAATCCGTTTGATCGCACGGCGACCGCGGAATCAAGGAGTGGCTCCATGTGCGGCGCGGCGCCCTCGAAGAGCGCGTCGGAGGAGCAACGTCCGATGCGGAACGCCGCCGGCTCGAAGGGAAGCTAGGGCGCTGGTTGAGCGGGCTTTGGCGCCGAACCGGCTCGTATAGCCCAATTGGGTCAGTCAAGCCGTCGCACGTGACCCTGACTGCTTGGCACAAGCTGCACTGGTCTCTCCATTCCACCGCGATCTACAATCGCAGCCATGGGGTATACCAGCGACAGATTTCGGCGAGTGCGTGGCGCAAGCCAGCCGGCTGGCGCTCGCAATTGGCTGCGTCGCTGGCTTGAAGAGGCCGACGGCGATATTGCCTTCAAGGTCGTGGTCGTGACGGCCGGGATGCTGTCGACCGCGGCGATCGCCTTTGGATTGCTATCGTCCTGAGCGCGCCTCTTGTTTGCCGCGCGTGATGCTGGAATTGTCGTTCTGAGGTGCTCCGCCCGTGAAGCTCTGACAAGATGAGATATCGTCTTCAGCACGACACGGATCATTCCCGGCGGCAATGAATGCACTTCGAATTAGCTGAAAAATCGAGCGGACGTCGAGACCGTCTGGCGGCCAAGTTGGGCGTCGGGACCTGCGCCGCGACCTTCCTGTTTTGCTGCGCGCAACAGACGGCCGCGCTGCCGCTGACGCCTTACCGCTATGAAGCCCAGGCTCAGCGGCATTGCCCCGGCGATAGCGTGGTCTGGCTCGATTTTCGGCGCGGACGCTACTACCTCAAAGGGCAAAGCCGCTATGCCAGGGGCTTCGATGGCGGCTTCGTGTGCAGGAATGAAGCGCGCGAGAGCGGCTATCGGCGTTCGCTGCTCGGCCTTCGGTGACATCACCGAAGGCCGGCCTGTCACGTAAAGCCGGCACTACCATCCGTCATAGTAGCGTGGCCGAGCGTAATAGCCGTAGCCTCCGCCCGGCGGGCAATAGTCGTAGCCATAGCCGCCGCCATAGCCGTATCCACCGCCATAGTAGGGATACCCGCCATAGTAGGCCGAGCTCGCGATGGCTCCGCCAACGATCGCACCGGCGGCTGCAGCGCCCCAGCCTCGATAGCCCCATCCACGATAGCCTCCCCAGCCGCCGGTGCCGCGCCAACCGCGATAGCCCCAGCCGCCGCCGCGCCAGCCGCCCCAGCCGCCCCAGCGCACCTGAAGGGCGGTGTTGCTCTCGACCATGCCCTTCATGGCCGCGACGTTGGTCGGCAACGGGGCCGCCTGGCTCGCGCCAATGCCGACCATGCTCGCAAGCAGGATCAAGGCCGGCAGGGTCTTGGTGTTCTTCATGACGTCCTCCACATCGGGGTGACACAGGCAGTCGCGACCGAAAGGCAGCCAAATCGAGAGCGGCTTTCCGATCCATGAGGACGCCGAGCCTGTCAGCCGCGGCCGGCCCGAAGCTTGATTTGAATCAAAGTGGCAAGAGGGCGGTGCGGACGATTGATCCTGCGCCTGGGACAATTGCCGCGGATAGGCAGGACGCCGCCTGATGGGGCGCGATCGCGCTCGTGATCCCGAGCGCGAATGCATCCCGGCGAAGTCGGAGCGGCCCCCGATTCCTGCCCCCGAACCGGGCCGCTTCCTCGGTGAAAGTCCGGACGCGTCACGCTTGATCTGAATCAAGCCGTGCGCAGCAAGGCGATGGCATCGCTTCCCGCGTAGCTGCTGATGCTCGACTCGAAAGCACGCTCTTGAAAACCCTTCGCCAGCTCGTGACCGGAGACGAGTTCGTCCAGCTCGCAATTCGCCTCGGATTGCTGGCACTGTTGATCTACTGGTCGTTCGTTCTGGTCAGCCCGTTCGTGCCGATCCTGGCCTGGAGCGTCGTGCTCGCGGTCGCGCTCTATCCCGTCTTCACCTGGCTCGCAGCAATGCTCGGCGGCCATACCGGCGTCGCGGCGCTCGTGCTGACCTTGATCTCTCTGGGAGTCGTCATCGGGCCGGCGACCTGGCTCGGAATTGGAGCGGTAGAGGGGGTGAGGGAGCTCGCCGAACAACTCGGCGCCGGCCACGTTGTCGTGCCGTCGCCGCCGCCCGAGATCAAGGATTGGCCGCTGATCGGCGGCCCACTCCATGAGATCTGGGATCGGGCGTCGACCAATCTGCGTGCCGTGCTGCGCGAGGTCGTGCCGCAACTGAAGCCGTTGGCCGGGACCCTGTTTGCATTTGCCAGCGATGCCGGGATCGGGATGCTGAAGTTTCTGCTGGCGGTCGTCGTGGCAGGGTTTCTGTTTCCCTATGGCTTGCAGCTTGCGGCGGCGTGCCGGAGCTTCCTGTCCCGCATCGTGCCGGAGCAGAGCGAGCACTTCCTCGACCTTGCAGGTGCGACCATCCGGGCGGTTTCCCGCGGCGTCATCGGCGTCGCCGTCCTGCAATCGCTGCTGGCCGGCATTGGTTTCAAGCTGGCGGGGATCCCGAGCGCGGGGCTGCTGGCGTTGGTCGTGATGCTGCTCGCGATCGTGCAGATCGGGGCGGCAATCGTGCTGTTTCCGGTCATCATCTGGCTATGGTCGGCCAAGGATTTCACGACCGCACTCGCCCTCACGTTCTTCTTCCTGGTCGTCGGCGTCCTCGACAATGTGCTGAAGCCGCTGGTGATGGGACGGGGCCTGACCACGCCGGCGCTCGTCATCTTTGTCGGCGTGATCGGCGGCACGCTTGCCCACGGCATCGTGGGCCTGTTCATCGGTCCAATCATTCTCGCGGTCGCCTGGGAATTGCTCACGGCATGGATCCGGGACGACCGCGCCCGGCTGGCGGGAGAGCGATAATGCTGTTTCAGCTCCTCGTGGGATCGGCGGTGAGCGCGATCAATATCGCGATCCATTCGCTGTGGACCGTCGCGGCGATCGGGTTGCTTCGCAACGTTGCCTTGAGCGCGGCCGGCCGGGCGGGGCTACAGCTCAGCGGCGTGATGGTCGCAACCGCGCTTGCGCTGATGCTGGCTCACACGCTCGAGATCGTGGTGTGGAGCCTGGCCTATTGGGTGCTCGGCGCCGCGCCCGCCGGCAGCAATCTGCTGTATTTCGCCTTTGTGAACTACACCACGCTCGGCTATGGCGACGTCATCCCGGTCAAGCAGTGGCTGTTGATCGGACCGATGGCGGCCATGAACGGCATTCTCATGTTCGGGTGGTCGACCGCGGTCTTGTTCGAGGTGTTGCAAAAGACCATCGAGCGCCAGGCGGCGCTGACGAAATCTCCCTGACGTCGGCTAGTTGTCCAGCCTGGACAGCTGGTCGCGGTCGACCAGCATGATCTCGCGCTGGTTCGAGCCAAGGAAGTTGAGCGCGCCATAGGCGTGCAGCTTGGATAGCGCACGTGACACGGTTTCGAGCGTCAGTCCGAGATAGTCGGCAATATCACGCCGGCACATCGGCAAGGCGACGACACCGACTCCGGTCAGCCGGCGATCCATTTCGAGCAGAAAAGCCGCAACCCGCTCCAATGCGGTCTTGCGGCCGAGTAGCAGCATGTGCTCCTCGGCATGCCGCAGGTTGCTGGTCGTCATGACCAGCAGGTTGCGAGCCAGGGCGAAATCGGAGTCGGCCACGCGTTCGAGGCTGATCCGCCTGATCAGGTGCACGTTCGTGTCGACGATGGCTTCCGCGGTAAAGCGATGGGTTTCGGCATTCTCGAGGCCGAAAATATCCCCGACGAGGTGAAAGGCACCAATCTGGCGGCGTCCGTCGGAAAGCAGCTTGTAGCTGCGGACCGCTCCTGAAGCGACCTGGTAGACGTACTCCGCCGGCTCCTTCTCACCGTAGATCTCGGTGCCTTTCCTGTAGTGGAATTCGCTGCTGACGCAGTTGGCGTGCCGGGCGGTCAACCCACCGAGGATGCTCGGCACATTGGCGGGTCTGGCATTGACGCGAGCAAACATGGACTAACTCTCTCGGGTAACAACTGATGCAGCGTCCGCGGCGGCTCGAAATGCTTTTGTCCGCGCGCAATAACTACGACAGGGCCCGGCCGGTCTCTATTGGTCTTGAGGTCATTGTCCTAAAGGACAGGGTGCGCAAAATGCGGCAATTTGTTCGTAAATTGGTGCGCACAGTCTTAGATTACTTTTCAATTTTCTCGGCGACAACCGGGTGCTAGGTTTTGAACCCGTTGGTCTCCGGCTCCGAACGTTATGGGCAGTGCAATTCGGCTCTCTGGACTGATCATCCTGCTGGCTGCTTTGTTGGCACCGGCTGATCTCCGGGCGCAACAAACGCGCCCGCATTCCATGCTGGTGCTGGACCAGTCCGATCGACGTGGCCCCTTCTACTACCAGGTGTTCGTTGGCCTAAGGGATGCGGTGAGCGCTCACGGGCACGCGCCGACCACCGTCTACACCGAAAGCCTCGATCTCAATCGCTTCGGCGGCGAGGCCTATCAGGAGGATTTCCGGCGATTCCTCGAGGCGAAATATCGCGATCGGCCGATCGGCGTGGTGGTCACCATTGGCGCGGCTGCGCTTGAGCTTGCGCTCCGCTGGCGCCCTCAGCTCTGGCCCGACACGCCAATTGTGTTTTCGCTGGTCGAAGAGGCTGATTTCAAGCGATTGCAGCCGCCGGCCCATGTTACCGGCGGCATCGTGAACTTGAAACTCAAGGATGCCGTCACGGCTGCCCGCGCCATGATGCCAGGCCTCAAGACTGTCGTGCTGGTTGGCGCGGACTGGGACCGGCAAGTTCTGTTTCGCAATTGGAAAGACCAGGCAGCGGCCGGCATTCCGGGCCTCGACATCATCGAGATCATCGGACGTCCGATGCCCGAGATCGTTGAGCGGGTCGCGGCGCTCCCCGATCATAGCGCGATCATCTACACGGGCCTCTATAGCGACGGCAAAGGCAACTATTATCCGCCGTCGGATGCCCTCACATTTGTCGCGGCAAGAGCCAATCGTCCGATTGTCGTCGCCGCGGAGACCTTCCTCGGGGCGGGCGGCATCGGCGGATTCGTCATAGTTCCGTCGCTGATCGGTGCCGAGGCTGCGGGAAGGGCGCTGCGCATTCTGGATGGCGAGGCGCCCGAAGGCCTGCCACCGTCGGTCATCGATGCGGTGAAGCCGATCTTCAACTGGCGGCAGATGCAGCATTGGGGCGTCAGCGAAGCCAGTCTGCCAAAAGGTAGCGAAATTCGCTTCCGTGAGCCATCCTTCCTGGAAAAATATCGTTGGCGGGCCGTTGCGCTGGCAGTGGCGCTGCTGGTTCAAACCGCGCTGATTGCGTTCCTGCTCCACGAGCGTCACATGCGGCGGAGTGCCGAGGTCGAAGCCCGCAGTCGCCTGTCCGAGCTCGCCCATATCAATCGGCAGGCTACTGCCGGAGAACTCTCGTCCTCGATCGCCCATGAGCTCAACCAGCCGCTGGGCTCGATCCTGACCAATGCCGAGAGCGCGGAGCTGATCCTCGCTTCGCCGACGCCCGACCTTCAGGAGGTGCGGGAAATCATTTCCGACATCAAGCGTGATGATCTGCGCGCAAGCGAGGTGATCCGCAGGATGCGCAGCCTGCTCAAGCGTGCGCCATTTGAGAAGAAGGAGATCGACCTCAACCAGACCATGCGGGAAGCATTTGATTTCCTCAAGCTGCAGGCCTCGACGCGCAACGTCGCAATCTATCTGCAGACCTCACCGCAGACCCTGCGGGTGAAGGGCGACCCGGTGCAGTTGCAGCAGGTCATTCTCAACCTCGTCGTCAACAGCATGGACGCGATGGCCAAAATGCCCTACGGGCGCACCATCATCGGCCGTACGGAAGTCAATGGGGACGCGTCGGCGGTGATTTCCATCAGCGATTCCGGGCCGGGAATTCCGCAGGACAGGCTGAACGATATCTTCGATCCGTTTTTCACCACAAAGGAGCAGGGCATGGGCATCGGCCTGTCCATCGCACGGACGATCGTTCTGGCGCATAGCGGCCAGCTCTGGGCCGAGAATCAGTCCGGAGGAGGGGCGGTATTCCACCTTTCGCTGCCGCTGGCCGCGTAGCGCGTTTGGGTCTTGTTTGCCGGAGTGCAAGGTTCGATTTACGACGAACGCAGCATTTTCAGATCGCCGCTGATGGACATTCTACAGGTAGTGGCGATCACCCGGCGATGGAGCAGCAATGCACGCTTACGTGCACATAGTCGACGACGACGCCTCGTTTCGCGCAGCGCTCGAGCGCCGGCTCAAGCTCGCAGGCTATCGCGTCGTCACCTACGCATCGGCCCGGGAATTGCTCGACCAATTGCCCGACGACGAAGGGGCCGGCTGTATCCTGCTGGACGTCCGCATCCCCGGAATGAGTGGTCCGGAGCTGCAGGGCCGCCTCAACGAGCTGGGCTCGACGCTCCCGATCGTATTCCTGACCGGACATGCCGACACGGCGACGACCGTCCAGGCGATCAAGGCAGGTGCCGAAGATTTTTTGACCAAGCCGATCGCGTCGGAGCAGCTGATCGAGGCGATCAATCGCGCCCTTGCGCGGCACGAGCTGGCCCGCGGCCGGCGAACCAGGCTCGATTCGCTGCGCGCGCTGCTGGCGAAGCTGACCCCGCGCGAGCGGCAGGTGTTCGATCTGATTGTGTGCGGCCGGATCAACAAGCAGATTGCTCACGAGCTTGGCACGACCGAACGCACGATCAAGGCGCATCGTCACCAGGTCATGGAGAAGATGCAGGTGCAGTCGCTTGCCGAGCTGGTTTCGATCGCCGAGCAGCTCGGCACGCGCGCGTCCGGTGGCGAGGTCAAGGCTTGATCGGCCGGGCAGCTCTGCCCCTCCTGTCCCATGGTACAATATGAAAGCTCTGTGACGCGGCGTATCTCCGATCTTGGCCGCGAGAATATTGCGCGCCGGTAGCCGCTTGACGTGCCCTTTATCCATGCGTGGGCGAAGGTCATTCAGCGATAGGGTGAGGCTTCAGGATTTGCCGACCGCGAAACTCGTTTTCGTTGTGGATGATAATCCTTCCATGCTTCGTGGAATCGGACGTCTGCTGCGGGCGTGCGGATTTGCATCCAGGCTATTCGAGACCGGCGGTGCGTTACTGAGACATGGCAGCTTTGACAGCGCGGTCTGTCTGATATTGGACATCAATCTCAGCGATGGGTCCGGGATCGAACTGCGGCACCGCCTGGCGGATCAGGGCATCGAAATCCCCGTCATCTACATCACCGGAAATGACAATCCGGCGACGCGCATGGCGGCAACGGCATCGGGATGCGTGGCCTATCTGACCAAGCCATTCACTGCCAATTCGCTGATCCAGCCGATTGAACGGCTGTTGGCCGGCGTGGTCTAGCGGTTGCCGGTCTCGATCATTCATCGATGACTTGATCGAGCGTCAGCGCAGGCGCGCCCTTGCGCGTGCTTGCAAAGCGGTCGAGCGGCACCGATGTCGTCATCGTCAAAATGCTGGTGTCGACGACCTCGATCGAGAGCGTCTTTCCGCCATCCATGTCCTCGAGAAGCTTGGGATCGGCGACATCGGCCGCGATGCACATGTTGGTCGCGCACCAGGTGTAGGGCAGCCGATGAACCGCCTTCTGGTCGACCGATAGCTTGACGCCGGCTTGTAGATACATCCCGACCGGCAGGAATAGCTGGACGCGGCTGCTGCCGTCCTCTCGCTCGATCAGATCGAGGCGAACGGCCGTCTGCCCGGTGGGGAAGGTGCCGGTGATCGTCGTCCGGCATAGCGTCTTGGCGCCGGCGGCGTTGAAGCAGACCTTTCGCCACTCGCCATACTTGATGTCCCGCACCGGCTGACGTGCCCCCCGCGGGGCTACTTCGCCGCCGTCTTTCACCGTAGCAGGCGGTGAGGACGTCTGTTGAGCGTGGGCAGCACTGATGCCGGCCGCAAACAGCGCCAACTTCGCCAAGGCACCATATCGGACCATGGATGCTCCTCCAGCGCGAACGGCCGCCTAGCGAACCTTGTCGAGAAATCGTTCGACCAAAGGCGACCATATGGGAATGGAATCGGGAGAGCCGATCAGGAAATGCCCTTCGTCGCCGAACGGCGGCAAAAGATGGTACTCGGCACGACCGCCGGCGCGCGTGAAGGCCTCGTGCATTCGCTTCGACAGGGCCGGGCCGAAGAATGTGTCGTTCTCAATGTAGAACCACAACATCGGCACCCGCGATGTATGGCCAAACATGCCGGTGGCCTCGACCAGTCTGTCGGGGCCGCAATTGTTGTTGGGTTTGCCATCGACGCGGCCGCCGCGGCCTGCGGCGAAGGTGATGATGGCCTTGATCTGCGGCGGGTTGAGGCTCGATAACGCGATCGCAGCCCAGCCGCCGGCCGACTGTCCGACGACGATGACATCCTTCGGCAAGGTGCGCTTTTCGGCGGCCATGTAATCAATGATCCAGAGATCGACCTGCGCGACGGCGAGGCCCGCATCGAGGAAATTCGGATTGGTGCATTTGCCGATCTTGGAGAAGAACGGGCCATAAAGACCGCGTTCGGGAATATCGATGGCCGCCGCGCCATAGCCGGTCCCGACCGGTGCCACCACGAGATAGCCGCGCCGTGCGAACCACATTGCGGCATCGCGAAATTCGACCAGCGGGAAGAAGCTGCGATCCCTGGCGTTCAATGACACGCCGTGGTTCATGATGACCAGCGGGAAAGGGCCATCGCCGAGCGGACGGACCAGATAAGCGAACATCGGCAGCGGGGTAGGCAGCGCCCAGATCTCTTCCTGGATGCGCTGGGACGTGTCTTGGTCCTCCGCGCGCGCCGGAGCGATCAGGCCAAGCAACAGCAGCGCTGCGGTTGCGAGGGTCCGTAAGCGGTGCTGACGCATGCCATGCGCTCCGGCAGTCATCTGGCAAATCTGCAGGTCACGACGATCGAGCCGCGCAAGATCAGAAGCACATTTGAGCACTTCGAGGCTTGATCTGAATCAACGCGCATCGGGCCCGCCGGCGCAACCACATGCGACCATTGTGCGTCATACGGCGGGCTTGATGTCGATCCAGGCAGAGACGAGTTGGATGCGCTGGTTTCCGCCGGCGAACTGGCTCGCCGACTACCGGGCATCCTGGCTCGGGGCGGACGCAATCGCCGGGGGCACGCTGGCAGCCTACGCGATCCCGGTGTCGCTGGCCTATGCGGGGCTCGCGGGTCTGCCGCCGCAGATCGGCGTCTATGGCTATCTGCTCGGCGGCGTGGGCTACGCCCTGCTGGGCTCGTCCCGGCAGCTCGCGGTCGGACCCACGTCGGCGATCTCGCTGATGATCGCCGGCGCCGTCGGCATACTGGCCGGCGGGGACGCCGCGCGTTACGGGCAGATTGCCAGTCTCGTGGCCGTCAGCGTCGCCGTGCTCTGCCTGATTGCCTGGCTGTTCAAGCTCAGCCTGCTGGTGCGGCTGATCAGCGACAGTATTCTGGTGGGCTTCAAGGCCGGAGCGGGGCTCACCATCATCACGAGCCAGCTGCCCAGCCTGTTCGGCGTGGCAGGCGGCGGTCACAATTTCTTCGACCGCGCGATCAAGCTAGCGGGCCAGCTCGGCGACACCAGGCCGTTGGTGCTCGGCATTGGTGTGGCTGCGATCGTGCTGCTCCTGTTCGGTGAGAAGAGACTGCCCGGAAAACCCATTGGGCTGGCAGTGGTCGCGCTGTCCGTCCTCGCGGCCAGTGCATTCGGGCTCGCAGAATTGGGACTTCCGGTGACCGGGCCGATCCCGACCGGGTTGCCGACGATGTCGTTCCCGACGTTTGGCTTGCTTGAATTTGACGATCTCTTTCCGATCGCCGCCGGATGCCTCGTGCTGGCCTATGTCGAAGGGGTGTCCGCCGCGCGAAGCTTTGCGGCAAAGCACGGCTACCCGCTGGATGTCAGGCAGGAGTTTCTGGGACTCGGCGCGGCCAATCTCGCCGTAGCCTTCGGGCATGGCTATCCGGTTGCCGGCGGGTTGTCGCAGTCGGCCGTGAATGACGCCGCCGGCGCACGCACGCCGCTGGCGCTGGTGTTCTGTTCGGCAACCCTCGCGCTCTGCCTGCTGTTCTTCACGGGCCTCCTGACCAATCTGCCGAAGACCGTGCTCGCCGCGATCGTTTTCTCAGCCGTCTACAAACTGGTCGATATTGCGGCGCTCGCCAGAATGTGGCGGATCAGCCGGATCGATTTCTATGCCGCTATCATCGCGCTGGTGTCCGTCCTGTTCCTCGGGATATTGCAGGGCGTGCTGCTGGCGGCCGTCGCTTCGATCTTCCTGCTGCTGTTGCGGGCGTCGCAACCCAATATCGCGTTTCTGGGCCGTCAAGCCGGCAGCGGGCGCTATTCCGACCGGGCGCGACACGATGATGTCGAGCCCTTGACCGGGATCATCGCGTTCCGCCCGGAAACCTCGCTGCTTTATGTCAATGCCGAGACGATCTTCGAAACGGTGCTGGCGGCGCTTCGGATGTCGCCCGACGTCAAGCTGGTGGCCTGTGACCTGTCGGCCTCGCCGTTCATCGACCTTGCGGGGTCGCGCATGCTGCACGACCTTCACCAGGAGCTCGCATCGCGCCAGATCACATTCTGCATCGTCGGCGCGCACGCGCAGTTGCGGGATCTGCTTCGGGCGGATGGTCTTGCCGACAAGACCGATAGCGGCGACTGGATGCGTACGCTCGACAGCGTATTGAGCAACAGGAAGCCGCAGGCAGGAATCTAGCGTGCGCGGCCGCACGGACTGCCGCGACATTCCAGCCTTGTTGCGTCGCAAGACGTCGCGACCATGCGCGCTTGGGGAGCTGTCTCAATCCAGCTTGCAGCTTGACTTGGATCAAAGGGCGCAACGGGCCCGGTTTGTACGATTGGACAGAACCAGCGCTGAGATCACGAGATCGGGAGACACTCATGGCCAACGACGCGAAGCCGGCACAGCAGCGCATCGATCAGTTCTTCTCCGGGCCCGGCGGACGTGCCGACAATTGGCGCGATCTGGTCGAGGCGGCGAAGGTGTGGAGCAGGGGCGGCGACCGTGCGGCGTATGACGCGGCGCTGACGGCGCTTGCGGTGACGGAGGAGTTTCACGGCTATCCGGGCCTTCGTTTGATGGCGGCGTTGAAGGAAGCCGCGGCGGCGGGCGACGCCGCCACCTCGCATATGCTTGCGACGCGGATCGCCCAGGCGCTTCAGACAAAATCCTTCCGCCAGCATGCAGGTGACTGGAGCACGCAGGACGAGGGCAATGGCGACGTTCCCGATCTGCTTCCGCCAACTCTGGGGCAATCGGCGGCGAGACGGCCGTATTTCGAGACGCTGATCGTGACCGGAGTGCCAGCCAGCAACTGGCCGGGACTCCTGGCGGAGTGGCGCAAGCTGCGGCGTCCGGTCGACGCCTTCATCTATGAGCCCGTGGTCGTGGGCAACCTCGAGGACGCCTTCTGTGCGGCCATGCTGAACCCCAATATTGCGGCGGTGGTGATCAATGAAGGCTTCGGGCTGCGCTCGCGCCACGATGCGCCGGTGCTTCGTGCCATGACCGGCGCCATGGGACTCAGCGAGGAGTCCGATGCGTCCGCGCTCCGGTTGGCCCATATCCTGAAGCGGGTGCGTCCCGAGCTTGACCTCTACCTGATGTCCAACCGCGACGTTGAGGAGTTGGCCGGCAATCCCGAAGCCGATGTGGTGCGCCGGGTGTTCTACTCGGTCGAGGATATCCTCGAATTGCACCTTTCAATTCTGGAGGGCGTGCAGGATCGCTTCGACACGCCGTTCTTCGACAATTTGAAGAAATATGCGCAGCGGCCGATCGGCACCTTCCACGCGCTGCCGATCGCGCGCGGCAAGTCCGTGTTCAAGTCGGACTGGATCCGCGACATGGGCGAATTCTACGGGCTAAACCTGTTCCTTGCCGAGAGCAGCGCGACCACCGGCGGCCTCGACAGCATGCTGGAGCCGACCGGCAACATCAAGAAGGCACAGGAGAAGGCCGCGCGCGCGCTCGGCGCCGACCGCGTGTACTTCGTGACCAACGGCACCTCGACATCCAACAAGATGGCGGTGCAGGCGCTGCTGGGTCCCGGCGACATCGCAATCGTCGACCGCAATTGCCACAAGTCGCACCACTACGGCATGGTGCTGGCCGGCGCGCAGCCGCTCTACGTCGAGGCATTCCCGATGACGGAATACTCGATGTATGGCGCGGTGCCGTTGCAGACGATCAAGCAGGCACTTCTGAACGCGAAGGCGGATGGCCGGCTCGACCGGGTCAAGCTGATCGACCTGACCAATTGCACCTTCGACGGCCACATCTACAACACGCGGCGGGTGATGGAGGAATGCCTCGCGATCAAGCCTGACCTGATCTTCCTCTGGGACGAGGCCTGGTTCGGCTTCGCGCGGTTTTCGCCGTTCCTGAGGCGGCGAACCGCGATGGGCGCGGCGAATGAGATCGAAGCCTGGATGCGCGATCCCAGGTCGGTCGCCGCCTATGAGAAACAGCAGGCCGAGCTCGGCAAGAATCCGTCCGACGAGGTTCTGCTCAAGACCAGGCTGATCCCCGATCCGCGCCAGATCCGGTTGCGCGTCTACCAGACCAACTCGACGCACAAGTCGATGTCGGCGATCCGCCAGGGCTCGATGCTGGCGGTCAAGGACATCGAATTCCACACCGTCGAAGCGCAGTTCAAGGAGGCCGTATTCACGCACGCCTCGACCAGCCCGAACCAGCAGCTGATCGCGAGCCTCGACGTCTCGCGCCGGCAGATGGAGCTCGAGGGATATGGACTGGTGGCCAATGCCATGGAGATCGCGTTCGCTATCCGCAACGCGGTCAACACCAATCCGTTGATTTCGAGATATTTCCGCGTTCTTGGCGCGGATGCCATGGTGCCGAAGCAATACCGCGAGAGCGGATTCACCGACTATCTGGCGGCCGGGACCAACTGGGCTAGCGCCCTGAAGAGCCTGAACGACGACGAGTTCTGCCTCGATCCGACCCGCATGACGCTGGTCTGCGGCACCGCCGGGTACGACGGAACGTCGTTCAAGGGGCTGCTCGCCAGCCGCTACAACATCCAGGTCAACAAGACCTCGCGCAACTCGGTCCTGATCCAGTCCAACATCAACAATACGCGGAGCGACGTCGCGCATCTCGTCCGGGTGCTGGCCGAAATCTCCGGTGAAATCGATCGCGGCCTGACCAAGGGCGGCGCGAACGCCAGGGTCGACTTCGACATGCGGGTCAACAGCCTGATGAAGGATGTCCCCGACTTGCCGAACTTCTCGCATTTCCACGACGCCTATCGCGGCGATGCCGGCGCGAAGACGAATGAGGGCGACATCCGCGGCGGATTCTATTCGGCCTATGACGCGGCAGGATGCGAATATATTCGCCTGCACGATCCCGAGATCGACAGGCGTCTGAAGAACGGGCCCGCTCTCGTCTCCGCCAACTTCGTGATTCCCTATCCGCCGGGCTTCCCGATCATGGTCCCTGGCCAGGTTATCACGCAGGAGACCATCGATTTCATGCGCAAGCTGGATGTGAAGGAGATCCATGGCTACGACGCGGCCGAGGGCTTGAAGCTGGTGACGACCGAGGCATTGGGCAGGATGGGCAAGCCGCGAGCGGCCGCGCCGAAGTTCAAGGCTGCATCATAGACGAAGGAGAGTCCGCAAGGCGTCTTCGCATTCTTGCGGCGATGAGTCTTGCGCAACGAGGCGTAACGCAACCGGTTCCTGGAGGGACATGATGAGGAAAGTGAGTTTGATCGGAGCTCTCGCAATGCTGGCCATTGGATTGGCCGGCTTCAGCACGCCGTCGCTGGCTGAAACCGGCTCGGTCGCCGTCATCTTCACCAAGGGTGGATTCATCGTTGGTGTCGGAGGCGGCGAGGGCGTCTTGACGCTGCGCGGCAAGCACTATCCGTTCACCGTGTCGGGCATGAGCGTCGGCTTCACGATCGGCGCCTCGACCACCAAGCTGGTCGGGCGCGCCCTCAATCTCAGAGGGCCTGCCTCGATCGAAGGCTCCTACAGCGCGGCAGGCGCCGGTGGGGCGATCGCCGGGGGCGCTGGCGGCGTGCAGCTTCAGAACGCCAATGGCGTGATCCTGCAGCTCAGCGGCCCGAAGGTCGGCGCCGAAGTCTCGGCCGCCGTGGGCGGGGTTTCCATCCGCTTGAAATAGATCCGGAGATCCAGGCCGCGCCCGGCGCGGCCTGGACCCTCTAGTAGCGTTCCTCGACGAACTTCATTCCGCGCAGTCCGGCCTGATCGTTGTAGCGACCCTTGTTGGAGCGCTTGGGGAGCTTGACCTTGTCGCGCTTGACCCGTCCGTGAGGAATTGTCTTCAGCAGGAACGAGATGCAATTCAGCCGCGCCCGCCGCTTGTCGTCGGAACGGATGACGTTCCAGGGCGCGTGCTTCGAGCTCGTCGCCTTGAACATCAGGTCGCGCGCGCGGGAGTAATCATACCAGCGGCGATAGGATTCCGTGTCCATCGGGCTCAGCTTCCATTGCCGCATCGGATCGTCGATCCGCGCCCTGAAGCGGCGCTCCTGCTCCTCCATCCCGACCTCGAGCCACAGCTTGATCAGGATGATGCCGCCCTCGATGATGTATTGCTCCATCTGCGGGCAGAGGGAAAGGAATCGCTTGTGTTCCGCCGGCGTGCAGAACCCCATCACATATTCGACGCCCGCGCGATTGTACCAGCTGCGATCGAAGATCACGATCTCGCCGGCCGCCGGAAACTGCTGCATGTAGCGCTGGATGAAGAGCTGGGACTTCTCACGATCCGAGGGCGCGGGCAGGGCGACCACGCGAAACACGCGCGGGCTGACCTTCTCGGTCAGGGCCTTGATCGTTCCGCCCTTGCCGGCCGCATCGCGTCCCTCGAACAGGATGATGACCCTGAGCTTGTTCGCCTGTACCCAATCCTGGAGCTGGCAGAGCTGGGCCTGCAGCTTCTGCAGCTCTTCCTCATAGTCCTTGCGCTTCATCTTCTCGGTCGGCTTGTCTTTCGCCATGGATATCCGTCCATCGTTTCAACTAATCACCCCAGGCAATGACAATGCCGATGTCGCCGGGCATGCCGCCGGGGTAATCAACGATCTGATAGCGGATGCGGTAGCCGCGCGGCTGCAGGTAGTCAGCCCAGAGCTGGTATATTTCCTTAGGGATACCCGTCAGCGTCTTCTCCCAGCCGGCCTCCATCTGATTGATCGCTCGCCCCTTGTCGGAGCACAGCGAGTTCGGGAAGCGATAGACCTGGACCTCGCTCAAGCCATTGCGCACCGCCCGCTGAATCACCGTCGACGCCAGCTTGACCTTCTCGTCCTCGGTAAGCCCCGAGGGCTTGCTCAGCCGCTCGATCAACGCGCGCTTCTCGGCTTCGATAGCAGCCGCACGCTTGGCATGCTCCTCGGCCTTCTCCGCTTCCTTGAGCGCTGCCTGCTTCTGGATCTCGTGCGCCTTCGGGATCAGGTCATCGATCTTGTTTCGCATGGCTGGGGACTCCTAACCCGATCTTCCACCTTGCCCCCGGAACGGTAGGGATGAGCCGACCGGCTTCCTTGATCCAGATCAAGCAAGCGCGATAGGATCGTCAGCAGTGTCGATCAGGATTCGCCTGCGGTGTTATTGCGACCGGGAGACTTGGCTTGAGCGAACAGATGCATCCGGCGGCCCCCCATCATCTGCCGTTTTTCATTCCCGGCGCCGACGGGTCGGACACCCTGATGGTGGTGATGGGCATTTTCCTCGTAGCCACCGTCTTGTGGGTTGGCACTCTGTACTGGAAGCTGCACAGCCTGCCGGAGCGCATGGCGCACAAGAGCCAGAAACTTCAGTTTGAGATCGTCGCCGTTCTCGGCTTGATATCGCTTTTCACCCACATGCATATCTTCTGGGTCGCCGGCCTGTTGCTGGCACTCATCGACCTGCCGGATTTCGGCACGCCGATGCGCAGCATCGCAGATTCCGTCGAGCGCATAGCCGACGCCACGCCGGGCGCTGCCGAACCGGTAGCCGAATCCGGACCTGGCGGCGGTCCCGATGTCCGGACGCCCGCGAAGCAAGAGGTGCACAACCATGCTTGAGCTGATGATCTGCTCGCTGGTGACGATCCTGCCGGATTACCTCTACCGCCGCTATCGGCAAGGCAAGCGGTTCGGCAAGGAGATCACGTTCTTCTCTGTCTGGTATGAACTGAGATGGGGGATCACCGGCTGCCTGATGCTCACGATCTCGCTGATCACGATGATCTTCTACTTTCATCCCTCGACAACCTCGGCGGCGATCTACTTCAGGACCGTGCCGATCCTGCCCGAAGGCTCCGGACGTGTCGTCGAGGTCAATGTCGGCTTCACCGCGCCGGTGAAGAAGGGGGACGTTCTGTTCCGGCTCGACAGTTCGAAGCAGGAGGCCGCGCTCGAGACCGCCAAGCGAAAGATCGCCGAGGTGGATGCGTCGTTGATCGCGGCGCAGGCCGACGTCGTAAAGGCGGACGCTCAGATCGGGGAGGCGAAGGCCTCCTTGCAGCAGGCCAAGGACGAGCTGGAGGTGAAGAGCGAGTTGCAGCGCCGCAATCCCGGCATCGTGCCGCAACGTGACATCGAGAAGCTGCAGGTGCTGGTTGATCAGCGGCAGTCCGGCGTCGATGCCGCCAGCGCCGCCAGGGAGTCGGCGACGTTGCGCGTCTCGACGCTGTTGCCGGCCGAGAAGGCGAGCGCCGAGGCTGCGCGGGCGCAGGCGCAAGTGGATCTCGACAAGACCTTCGTCCGTGCCGGCGTCGATGGCCGCGTCGAGCAATTCCTCGTTCGCCCCGGGGACCTCGTCGCCCAGATCATGCGGCCGGCCGGAATCCTGATACCGGACGAAGCGGGCCGCAACAGGTTGCAGGCGGGATTCGGGCAGATCGAGGCCCAGGTGATGAAGCCCGGCATGGTCGCGGAAGCCACCTGCATGTCGAAACCCTGGGTGATCATTCCACTGGTCGTCACCAGCGTGCAGGATTTCATCGCCGCCGGCCAGTTTCGGGCCAGCGAGCTGTTGATCGACCCGCAGAATCTGCAACAGCCTGGTTCGATCCTCGTGTTCCTCGAGCCGCTCTACAAGGGCGGCCTTGACGGCGTGACGCCGGGCAGCACTTGCATCGTCAATGCCTACACCAGCAACCATGACGAGATTTCCGATCCGAAAACCGGGGCGTTGAAAGGCTTTGCCCTGCACGCCGTCGACGCGACGGCACTCGTTCATGCCTTGCTGCTTCGGATCCAGGCTCTGCTGCTGCCGATCAAGACGCTGGTGGTTAGTGGCCACTGACGGGTGCGAACAGGGAGACAGCAGATGAAACCGGTCCGTAAGCTTCGCGCAATCGTGGCGACGGGCATGATCTTCGGATTGCCGGGTTACGCGCAGGCTTTCGATCTCACGGGTGCCTGGGCCACGAGCGCCGAGCAATGCCGAAAGGTGTTCGCCCACAAGGGCAGGGCGAACCAGCTGACCTTCACGAACTTCTCAGGCGTCTATGGCGGCGGATTCATCGCCGAGCCCGATCGCCTCCGGAGCAAGTTCGAGAACTGTAAGATCAAATCGCGCAAGGACGACGGCCAGACCATCAACATCATCGTCGGTTGTGCGTCCGGAATCATGGTATCGAATGTGCAGTTCTTCCTTAAGGCGGTCGACGACGATACCATTACGCGCCAATTCCCGGGCATCGAGGGGATGGAGGTCAACTATCATCGTTGCAAGATCTAGAGGCATCTGCTCCCCGCGCTGGCTCAGCGCCGCCGAACCGTTGTCGGCTGGCGCCGAACCGATCGAGTGATGCGCCGTGGATCCCAGCAGGTTGCCGAGGTCATTGCGCATCGCCCTGGTGGCCGGCCTTGTGCTTTTGGCGGGGGGTGCAAGCCTGTTTGCCTATCGCTGGTACGAGCGACCGACGACCCTGACGATCGCGGTTGGGTCGCTGGACGGCGAGGCCGGGAGGCTGGTCTCGGCGATCGCAGGAAAGTTCGCCCAATCGAAAGCACCAGTCCGGCTCAGCCTGGTCCAGACGCCGGGACCGCTTGAGTCCGCCAAGGCATTCGCGTCCGGAAAGGTGGACCTCGCGGTCGTCCGTGGAGACGTCGGCGATCTATCGCAGGCCCAGGCCGTGATCGTGTTGGCCCACGCCACCGTCCTGTTGGTCGCGCCGCCCGGCGCTGCGATATCTGACGTGGCGGAGTTGAAACGCGTCGCGATCGGTGTGATCGGCGCCGAAGCCAATCAGAAGCTGATCAAGGTGCTGACCGACGAATACGATCTGACGCGCGCGGGCGTGACGTTCAAGCCGCTCGCCCCCGCGGATGCGCGCCGGGCGCTCGACACCAAGGAGGTACGGGCGATCCTGCTCGTCATGCCTTTGACTGAAAAATATCTTTCGCTGCTGCGCAATGTCTTCGCGCGCACCACGCGAGCCGGCCCGGTGATGATCGCCATCGAGTCCGCCGGAGCGATCGCCGAGAAAGAGCGCGCCTACGAAAGCTTCGACGTACCCAAGGGAACCCTGCGCGGCTCGCCGCCTGTTCCTGCTGATGACCTGACGACGCTCCAGACGTCGTTTTATCTGGTGGCACAGAAGAAGCTTGGGAATGACGTGATCAGCGACCTGACGCAGTCGATCATGAACGCGCGGCGAGAGTTGCTCGCCGAACTGCCGGCGCTCTCCCAGATCGCTACGCCTGATACCGACGCGGGCGCCTACATTCCCGTGCATCCCGGGGCGGCTGCGGTCTATGAGGGGACCAGGGAGAGCTTTCTCGATCAATGGGGCAATGCGATCTTCCTGGCGCCGATGATCGCAGGCGGGCTTGCGTCGGTGCTCGCGGCGGCGTGGAAATTTCTCCGCTCGAGCGAGGCACCGAGCCGGAAGGAGGCGCTCGACACGCTTTATGCACTGGCAGGGCGAATTCGGATGGCCAGGCGTGTGTCGGATCTCGAAGAGATCGAGCGCGAAATCGATCAGGTGCTGCGTACGCAGCGCGAGCAGCCGGTCGCGGACGACAAGGCCGAGCGTGCCGTCACGGCGGTGAACGTTGCGGCCCATCGGCTCGAGAACCTGATTCACGACCGCCGCATCCACCTTGCGTCGCGACAGCCGGGCCAGGCCGGAAGCCAGGTCGAAAGCTGAGTCGAAAGCTGAGCCGAAGGACAGTTTCCTTGATCTCGATCAAGGAGGGGAGGGGATCGTGGCCGATGCTGTCGACTGTTGGTGTCGATGGAGGTCGCGATGTTCCGTTGGGGCAAGATTCTGCTCGCGGTTGTGCTGGTGTCGGTGACGTCCGTTGCCGCATTCGCGCAAACGGCTGACAAGCCGCCCGCCCAGACCAGCCCGCCCGCCCAGGCTAGCCAGCCGGCTGCGGCAACCCAGCCGACCGATCAGCTCCTGAAGCCGGAACAGCTGGAAGCCCTGGTGGCGCCGATCGCGCTCTACCCGGACTCACTGCTCGCCAACGTGCTGGCGGCGTCGACCTATCCGCTCGAGGTCGTGCAGGCCGATCGCTGGCTCAAGGAGCGCAAGAGCCTGAAAGGGGATGCGCTGAAGGCCGAGGTCGACAAGCAGGCCTGGGATGACAGCGTGAAGGCGCTCACCAGCACCGCCGACGTGCTCGCGATGATGAGCGACAAGATCGATTGGACGAAAAATCTGGGTGATGCCGTGCTGGCCCAGCAGCCCGACGTCATGGACGCGATCCAGCGGCTGCGCAGCAAGGCGCAGGCCAACAACAAGCTGGTGACGACCAAGCAGCAGAAGGTCAGCGTCCAGACCCAGGAGAGCAAGCAGGTCATCGTCATCGAGCAGACCGATCCGAACACCGTCTACGTTCCCTATTACGATCCCGCGACGGTCTATGGCGCGTGGCCCTATGCAGACTATCCGCCGTATTATTTCGGCTATCCGTCCTATATCGGCGCCGGTGTTGTCGCGGCAGGTCTTGCCTTCGGTGCCGGCTGGGCGATCGGGCGCTGGGGCAATTATTGGGGTGGCGGCTTCAACTGGGGCAATCGCAACGTCTATGTCAATCATCGGACCACCAACATCGCAAATGGCTGGCAGCACAATCCGGCGCATCGCCAGGGCGTTCGCTACAACAACAGCAATGTCCAGCAGCGCTTCGGCGGCAACGCCAATCGGGCCGGTGCCAGCGATCGGATGAACTTTCGCGGCCGTGACGGTCAGCAGGTTCTCAATCCGGGCGATCGCCCGGGCGCAGATCGCGCAGGTGACCGGGCAGGAGACCGCGGCGGCGACCGTGCGGGTGATCGCGCCGGAGATCGTGCGGGAGATCGCGCTGGAGACCGTGGAGGCGACCGCGCCGGAGACCGTGCGGGCGATCGCGGCAAAGGCGGTGACCGTGCCGGTGCCGCCGATCGCGCCAAGGGCGGCGACCGCGCCGGTGCCGGCAACAAGGCCAAGGGCGGCGGCGATCGCGCCAAGGCCGCCAACCGCGGCAATGCCGGTAACCGCGCAGCTGCGGCGAATCGCGGCGGTGGCAGTCGCGGCGGCGCCATGAACGTATCGTCCGGACGGGCAGCTGCGGCGGCATCGGCGCGCGGGCGATCGAGCATGGCCAGCATGCCACGCGGCGGCGGCGGCGCAAGTTTTGCCGGCCGTGGCGGGGGCGGCTTCCAGGGCGGCGGCGGAGGCGGCTTCCGCGGTGGTGGCGGAGGTGGCGGCTTCCGCGGCGGCGGCGGTGGACGACGCTCCGACATCGCGCTCAAGCACGATATCGCGCTGCTCGGACATCTCGCCAACGGCCTCGGCTACTATCGCTTCTCCTATCTTGGCAGCGACAAGAGTTATGTCGGCGTGATGGCGCAGGAGGTCGAGCAGGTCATGCCGGCGGCGGTGACGCGCGGCGCCGACGGCTATCTCAGGGTCTATTACGACAAGCTGGGGCTCAAGTTCCGCAGCTACAACGACTGGCTTGCGGCCGGCGCGAAGATTCCATCCCGGTCGGAGGCATCACGATGACAGGCCCCTCATACTCGCGACTGGATCGTATTGCCTCCATCGGCATGGCCGCGGCAACAGCACTCGCCTTGCTGCTGTCTCCTGCGCGCGCCCAGCAAGGCTTCCCCAATCCGGAAGACGCGGCGTCCGCCTTGGCAACCGCCGTCAAGGCCGGCACCAGCCGGGCGATGCTGAAGGTGCTGGGCCGCGATGCCGCCGATATCATCGAGTCGGGCGACGATGTCGCCGACGCCAATGCGCGAGAGAGCTTTCTTTCTGCCTACGACGCCAAGCATTCGATCAAGGCTGACGGCAACAAGAAGGCCACCTTGATTTTGGGGAGGGACGATTTCCCGTTCCCGATCCCGCTCGTCAACAACAATGACGGCTGGAGTTTCGACGCCGCCGCGGGGCGGCGCGAAATCCTCTACCGCAGGATCGGCCGCAATGAGCTGGCCGCGATCCAGACCAGTCTTGCCTATGTCGACGCACAGAACGAATACGCAGAGAAGGATCGCGGCGAGGGTGTGGGCGCCTATGCCCAGCGCATCGTCAGCAGGCCGGGCAAGACGGACGGGTTGTTCTGGCGCGACGACAAGGATCCAAGCCCGCTCGGCGAGCTGGCCGCCCAGGCCGCCGCGGAAGGCTACAAGGTCGGCGAGCAGAGCATGCCGTACCACGGCTACTACTATCGGATTCTGAAGGCACAGGGCTCCGACGCCCCGGGCGGCGCGCTGAACTATGTCGTGAAGGGCAAGATGATCGGTGGATTCGCGCTGGTCGCCTATCCCGCCGAATACGGCAATTCCGGCGTCATGACCTTCCTCGTCAACCACGCAGGCACGGTCTATCAAAAGGATCTCGGCTCACGCACCGATTTCCTCGCCAAGCGCATGATTGCTTTCGATCCGGATCAGACCTGGAAGAAAGTGGATCCGGCAAATCCCTGAGCGAGGAGGGGACTGCAGTGACGCGGTCCATGATCCGTTCCGTCGTACTGGCGCTTGTCGCGATGGTCCTCTTGGTCGCGCCATGCTTCGCGCAGGCCGTCGGCCACGTCCAGGTCAAGTTCGTGAAGGCGGCGCTCGTCGTGGGCGGCGGCGGCGGCAGCGGCACGTTGACCTATCGCGGGCGGCACTATCGGTTCATCGCGTCCGGCTTCAGCCTCGGCGTGACTGCCGGTGCGTCGGTGACCTGGCTGGAGGGCACCGCCTCAGGCATCAGGGACGTCAACGATTTCGCCGGCAGCTACGCGCTGGTCGGAGCAGGTGGCGCATGGGCTGGTGGCGTGGGCGGGGTGAGCCTGCGAAATGAACACGGCGTGGTTCTGATGCTCAAGGGGCCGAAGGCAGGATTGGAATTCGCCGCCAATCTGGGCGGGCTTACGATCTCGCTGCGCTGAGCTCGGGCTCGATTCGCCCTGCCTCAGATGGGCCGCAGGTGGAAGGTGCCTCCGCCGAGCGACGACAGCGTCTGGGGTGCGGCACTGAGCGATGGATTGATCTATCTCAAGGCCGGGTCCGAGGCGCAGGTGCAGCTTGCACCTGACGGAGGGCGATACGTCATCCAGATAACCGGGAGGTCTAAGCATGTACCGGCACATTCTCATTCCGACAGATGGGTCGGAACTGGCGGAGCAAGGGGTGAAGCACGGTTTGGTGCTGGCGAAATCCGTCGGAGCCAAAGTATCGGTCGTCTTCGTCGTTGAGCCGCTCTCGGAAATAGGAGGGCGGTACCGTGATCTGCTCGCGAGATTTGCCGAGATACGCAAGGAAGAGGCCACGAGCGCGCTGGATCGTGCCGCACACGCGGCCAGTGAGGCCGGCGTTCCCTGCGAGACAAGCCAGGCCGAGAGCGGGCAACCCGATCAAGCCATCATCGCGGCAGCCGAGGATAAGGGCTGCGATCTCATCGTTATGTCATCGCACGGGCGCAGCGGGCTCTCCAAGCTTCTCATCGGCAGTGTGACAAACAAGGTGCTGACGCAAGCAAGGACTCCGGTCCTTGTCTGTCAGTGAGGGCGCAGATCGCCGGATAGAAATCACTGTGCACGGAGCTTGGGAGAAATCGAATGAACAAAATCACTGTGTGCCTGGCTCTTGCCGGCGCGGCGTTGTCGAGCCCGCTGCAAGCGCAGACCAGCATCGATATGGCGCGGATAACCTGCTCGCAATACCTCGCCATGTCCCCGGGCGATTCTTCCGTATTTTCTGCCTGGATGAGCGGCTGGTTCAATCAAAAGAAGGGATACGTCTTTGTCGATCTCAACGCGTATGCGCGAAATGTCGCAAGCGTGAAGGCGTGGTGCGCGATTAATCCCACTCAGACCGTGATGGCTGGCCTTGAGCGCTCTACGGCCGGCCAGTGATCAAACAGGGTTGGAAGATAACAATGAAACCATCGATCCTTGCCGTTGCGACCGTTGCACTCCTCGCCACCAGCGTCGTGGCCAAAGCGCAAGTCGTCGTCGATCTGTCCCTCATTACCTGCAAGCAATTGCTGGAGGCGGATCAGGAACGACAAACGTTGATCAGCTCCTGGATGTCAGGCTATTTCAGCGCATCGAAGAATCTGACCGTCGTCGATTTTCGCTACGTCGAGCGAAACGGCAAGGTTATCGGCAAGTACTGCAAGTCGCACAAGGCGGACACCGTAATGAATGCGATGCAAAAGAACTGGCGCTGATCATCGTCGTTGCGAACGCGCAGGCAGCGGTCGGCATCCTTGTCCTTCTCGGGTCGGAAGTGAAGCCGGCGATGCCAACAGTCGGCAAGCTCGTCGCGGTTCACTCGCGCTTCTGATCGAACCGCTTGTCCCTCAACTCGGGCCGTGGCGCCCGTATTTGTACGGTCCGGGCGCTTGACCAAGGTCAAGGCGCGGCCACCGGCCAGATGGTGTGTCGCTAAGGCTGTTTGCTCTCTCCGGTGTCGCGGTGTCGGCCATCTGGTATGTCACTTATGAAATTCGCCGACGTGGTCTGCTGGCTCGAAGGGCGCGCAGTCCTCGCGAGACCAGGACATTTGCCAGCGAATCGGAAGCCAAGGCGTTCGCACGGTCAAAACTGGACGAAGGGCTGGTCGTGTTTGCCGGCACCATCAATCCGCACCTCCCCAGGCAATTGATCCCCTCGCAGAACATCGCCGATTGGCTCGTCGAACAGTGAGCCGGCTCCGGCGCTTCCTCTCCGGCAGCACGGGCTTCGTGCTGCGCCGAATGTTGAAAGCACAGCCCAAGCACGGTGTTGGTTTGCCCTTGAGTGTTGCCATTTTGGCACGCGGCTTTTCGTGACTCACATCTAGGCTTCGATCACTGCCCCGATCGGGCGAGCGCAAGGACTGCTTTTCTCGATTAACGCGAAGAGACCCGGAGATCATTCCATGAAGAGATTTTTGCTTTCTGTCGCCGCGATTATCGGCATGGCCACGCCGGCGTTGTCGGCTGACATGGCCGTCAAGGCGGCGCCTGTGCCGGTCCCTCCGCCGGTCTACAACTGGACCGGCTTCTATATCGGTGCGAATGGCGGTTGGGGTGAGAGCCGCACCTGCTGGGATTTCCTCCCCGCCTTGGGAGGTGTCGTGGCCGACGGGTGCAGCTCGCGCTCCGGTGGCGTTTTCGGCGGACAACTCGGCTATCGCTGGCAGGCAGGCCAGTTCGTCTTCGGCCTGGAAGGGCAGGGTGACTGGGCGGACCTGAAGAGCTCGCGCCTCAGCCTGATCGATCCGAGGTTCTCGACGACAACGAAGACCGACGGACTGGGCCTTTTCACCGGCCAGCTCGGCTGGGCCTGGGATGCCGCGCTGTTCTACGTGAAGGGTGGTGCAGCGGTCACCAGCAATCGCTATGACATCTTTACCACGGTCGGCGGAATCGGGGTCGCGTCGGCGACATCGACCCGTTGGGGCGGTACCGTCGGCGTGGGCTTCGAGTACGGGTTCACCCCGAACTGGTCCGTCGGGCTCGAATATGACCGTCTGTTCATGGGCGATGCCAACAACACGTTCTCGGTGGTCAATCCTATCGTGGCCGGCGCCGCCAACCGGATCGGACAGGATGTGGATCTGCTGACGATCCGCCTGAACTATCGGTTCGGCGGGCCGGTCGTCGCGAGATACTGATCGTCCTGGATGGATGTAATTTGGGCCCCGGCATTCTTGCCGGGGCCTTTCTTTTAGTTTTGGCGGCTACCGGACCAAGTGCCCGATGCGCGGCAAGCGCCGCTGTCAGCGTTTTGCGGCTCCGCCCTTCGCTGCCTCGTAGGCGTCACGATAGCCTCTGGCGATGGTCCGAACGCCGCGCCCGATGTCGTCATAGACATCGTCAGGCAGGTTCGCGAGCGAGACGCGAAGCGACCATTCGGGCGCATCGAATCCGCCGCCGTTCAACAGCACGATCCCGTGGGCTTCAGCCAGCCTGAACGCCAGGTCCAGCGGATGGACGTTCTTCTTCAGGTATTCAACCGCCTCGTCGCCGATATTCTTTCGGGCCCAGAACTCGAAATCGATCAGGGCGTAGTAGGCATCATAGTTCGGATTCGGGCTCAGCTTGTCGGCCAGCCCGAGGCCGTCGAGCATCGACCACAGGCGCTTGTTGACGATCTCCATGCAGGCAGCCTGATAGGCCTTCTTTTCGTCCATCATCTCCGCGAGCGAGAACAGGCTCATCATCACCTGCTGCGGCAACGACAATCCCGCAGTGTGATTGAGCGCCACGTCGCGGCTGTCGGCGACGATGCGGTCGATCAGTTTGAGCTTGCGCGGTTCGAGCGTAAGCGGCCCGTAGCGCTTGTCGAGCGCCTTCACGGCCTCGTCCGGAAGCTTGGCGATCATCTTGTCGAAGATGTTGTCCTCGTGGATGGCGATCGCGCCGAGCCGCCATCCCGTGCAGCCGAAATACTTCGAATAGGAGTAGACGCCGATGGTGTTGTGCGGCAGCTCGCCCAGCAGCGAACGGAAGCCGTGCACGAAGGTGCCGTAGACGTCGTCGGTGAGGATCATCAGGTCGGGGCGCTTGGTCCTGACCAGATTGGCCAGCTTGGCAACCGTCTCCTTGCTCAACGCCATCCCCGGAGGGTTGGACGGATTGACCACGAAGAAGGCCTTGATCTTCGGATCCTCCAGCTTCTTGATCTCCTCGTCGGTGAACTGGAACTTGTTCTCCTGCGGAGCCCTGATCTGAACCACCTTCAGGTCGTAGTCTTCCAGGTGCGTCATCTCGATGTAGGGCGTGAAAATCGGCGTCGCCAACGCGATCGTATCGCCGGGCACCAGCAGCCGGTTGGCCTTCAGCGACTTGAAGAGGTAGCACATCGCCGCCGTGCCGCCCTCGACCGCATAGATGTCGAATTTTCCGGCCGGCCGGGGCTCGCCGCAAACCGCCCACATCAGGTATTCGTGCACGATCTTTTCGTTGTGCACCAGCATGCGGTCCGGCACCGGGTAATTGTCGCCGATGATCGAATCGACCAGCTCGTGGACGAACGCGTCGGGGTTGAAGCCGAATTTCTTGATCGCAAAGGGCAGCATGTCGGTCAGGAAGCTCGCGCCCGGCATGTCCTTGTGCTGCTTGAGCCAGGCCTCGAACCGCCCGGCAATGCCGTTTGCCTGGGGCATGCCGCCGATGCCCGCCGGATGCTCCATCACCCGCTTGCTCTCGGTGATGGCGAATTGTCCCAGCAGGAAGAAGCCTTCGCGCGGCGTCGTGGCCACCCAATTCGGATTGCCCCGCCCGGCGTTCAGGAACGGCATCTGGCTCCGCTTCGAATTGCTCTTGGCGAGGTTGATCAGTTCGTCCTTGATTTCGAAGGGGCTCAACGCCTCGAATTTCTTCAGGGTCAGAAGATCGGCCATTTGACACTCCCGGGGGCGATGCAGGCTGTTGGAATGGTGGCGACAGGCTCTGTTGCCTGCGCAATCGCGCGCAGCATGATCGGCGACCGGTTACGAGCCTTGATCTATGTCAACGGTCACGCGCAGCGCGATGCGATCGCTGCGACGGATCGCCGCTCATGATGTAAGTGCGCGGCACGTGCGTAGTGTCGGCAAGATCATGAAATCGCGAGGCTCTCGCAGTTGCGGTTGACATAGATCAACATTCTGCTCGCCAACCGCCGTCTGATGTCGACCGATACGGTTGCTCGCCCTTTTCGGCACCCCCCGCACGAGATCGAAGCGGGCGCACGCCGAAGCCCCGGGACAGCATGAACGGGTGACATCATGATCGATTGGCTCTTCCAGACGCTCCGCACCTATCCCGAAATTGCGATCTTCCTCTCGCTGGCCCTGGGCTACTATTTCGGTTCCTTCACCTATAAGGGGCTTGGACTGGGCGCGGTCACCGCGACACTGGTTGCCGCTGTCATCATCGGCCAGATCGGGATCACCATATCAGGGCCGCTGAAACCGTTCTTCTTTCTGATGTTCCTGTTTGCAATCGGTTACGGTGTCGGACCGCAATTCGTGCGCGGTATCGCGCAGGACGGCGTCCCGCAGGCGATTTTCGCGGCCGTGGTCTGCGTCTTCTGTCTGCTGTCCGCCTATCTCGGCGCCAAGGTCGCCGGTTACGACGTCGGATCGGCGATCGGGCTCTATGCCGGCTCGCAGACGATCTCCGCGTCGATGGGACTCGCGACCGACGCCATCAATCGCCTTGGTCTGCCCGCGGACGAAGCCAAGAAGCTGCTCGATGCCATGCCGGTCGCCTATGCCGTGACCTATATCTTCGGCACGGTTGGGTCGGCGATCGTGCTGGCGCTGCTCGGACCGGCGCTGCTCGGGATCGATCTCGAAGCCGCGTGCAAGAAATACGAGGAGGAGCATGGCGGCAAGAAGGAGCTGGGCGGCCCAGGGACGGCCTGGCACCAGTTCGATGTGCGCGCCTATCGCGTTCATGAGCGCGGACCCGTCGCCGGCAAGACCGTCGGGCAGGCCGAGGCGCTGCTTCCCGATCATCGCATCTTCGTCCTCCGGCTCCGGCAAGCCGGCAAGATCGTGGAGGCAACCTCCGACACCGTGATACATGCCGGCGATGTCGTCGCCGTCGCCGGGCGCCGCGATGTGCTGGTGCAGCTGATCGGCGAGCAGGCCGAGGAAGTTGACGATCGCGAGCTGCTGGCGGTGCCGATCGAAGGTGTCGATGTCTACGTGACCAGCAAGGACGTCGACGGCAAGACGCTGGAGCAACTGGCCAAGGAACCGGGCGCTCGCGGCGTATTCCTGCGCAAGATCGCCCGGGGGGCGATCGCGACCGAGATTCCGATCCTGCCGAACACCAAGATCAATCGGGGCGACATCCTCACCCTGGTCGGCCGCACGTCCGATGTCGCTGCCACCACAAAGATGCTGGGCCGGCCGGACCGTGCAACCGATGTTGCCGACGTCGCCTTCATCGGGGCTGCGATCGCGATCGGCGCCCTGGTCGGCGCCTTCGTCTACAAGATCGGAAGCGTGCCGCTGACGTTGTCCACCTCCGGCGGCGCATTGATCTCAGGTCTGTTCTTCGGCTGGCTCCGGTCCGTGCACCCGACCTTCGGCCGCATCCCGTCACCCACCGTGTGGTTTATGAACTCGGTCGGCCTGAACGTCTTCATTGCCGTGGTCGGAATCTCCTCGGGCCCGGGATTTGTCGCCGGCCTGCAAAAGCTCGGCTTCAGCCTGTTCCTTTGGGGCGTCGTCGTGACCACCGTGCCGCTGATCCTGGCGATGTTTGTCGGCAAGTACGTGTTCCGCTTCCACGACGCGATCCTGCTCGGATGCTGCTCCGGCGCGCGCACCACGACCGCTTCGCTGGGCATGATCAACGACCGAGCGAAGAGCCAGATTCCCGGTCTTGGTTACACCGTCACCTACGCGGTCGGAAACACGCTGCTGACGATCTGGGGCATGGTGCTGGTGATGATGATGACATAGTCGCGGCCCGGGACCGTGTTGAGACGATGTTGAGCTGGCTGGCGCAATTTCTCGTTCGTTATCCGGAGCTCGCGCTGTTCCTGGTGATCGCGGCGGGCTACTGGATCGGGAGCTTCAAGATCGGCGCTTTCAGCCTTGGCCCGGTGACGGGCGCGCTGTTCGCAGGACTCGCGGTCGGCGATTTCGCGCATGTGCCCGTCTCGAGCATGACCAAATCGTTCCTGTTCCTGCTGTTCCTGTTCGGGGTCGGCTATTCGGTCGGTCCGCAATTCGTGCTGGCGATGAAGCGCGACGGGCTGAAGCCCATGCTGATGGCCGTTGTCGTGAGCCTCACCGGTCTTGCGGCGGCGATCGTCGTGGCACGCGTGCTGCGGCTCGACCCCGGCTTTGCCGCCGGGCTCCTGTCGGGCGCGCTCAGCCAGAGCGCTGCAATGGGTACGGCGACCGACGCGGTCAATTCCCTGCCTGTGTCCGAGGCACAGCGCGCGTTGTTTGTCTCGCATATCGCGGTCGCGGATGCGGTCTGCTACATCTTCGGCTATGCTGGCGTGATCACGTTTTGCACCATTGTCGTTCCGGCGCTGCTCAAAATCGATCTGAAGGCGGAGGCGCTCAAGCTGGAGCAGACCCTGGGCATCACGCGCGCCAAGCCCGGCCTCGCGTCGGCCTGGCGCAAGTTCGAACTGCGCGCCTACCGGCTGGATGCTCACGCTGCGATCGTCGGACTGACAGTTGCGGCCGCCGAAACGCGCGTGCCCGGGCAGCGTGTATTCATCCACCGCATCCGTCGCGGCGAGCGCGTCCTCGAGGCGGAGCCTGCAACGGTGCTGGCGGCAGGCGATGTCGTCGCGCTGTCGGCGCCGCGCCAGATCATCGTCGAACTGATCGGACCGCGCGGGGAGGAGGTCGAGGACCGGGAGCTCCTCGATATCCCCGTGGTCGCGGCGGACGTGTTCCTGATCAACGCGAAGCTCGCGGGCAGCAGCCTCCAGCAGGCGTCTGAACAAGACTGGACGCGCGGCCTTTATCTGCGCTCCGTGAGCCGGGGCGGTGAAGCGCTTCCGATCGCTGCGGGCACGGTTCTGGAGCGCGGCGATCTGCTGAGCATCGTGGGTCCTGAAACCGTGGTGCAGAACGCGGCCAAGAGCATCGGCGTCATCGTCGCGCCCAGCACCACGATCGATTTCGTGGTGCTGGGGCTCGCGATCTTCTTCGGCGGCCTCGTTGGCGTGCTCCTGAGCTTTTCGATTGGCGGCATCACGATCTCGCTGAGCACCAGCGTCGGTACGCTGCTCGCCGGACTTCTTGTCGGCTACCTCCGTACGCGTCTGCCGTATTTCGGCCGGATCCCCGACGGCGCCATCAGCCTGATGACATCGCTCGGACTGGCTGCGTTCGTCGGCCTGACCGGGATCCATGCCGGGCCGATCTTCCTTTCCGCGATACGCGAGTCGGGCATCGGGCTGCTGCTGGGCGGCATGATCGTCACCCTGTTGCCGCAGATCGTCGGCTTCTGCTTCGGCCATTTCGTGTTGCGCATGAACCCGATCCTCCTGCTCGGTGCGCTGACTGGAGCTCAGACGGTCACGGCCGCGATGGCGGCCATTCAGGAGCGCTCGGGCAGCTCCGTGGTGGTGCTTGGCTACACGCCCGCCTATCCGATCTCCAATATTCTGCTGACGACCTGGGGATCGATCATGGTCGTTGTTTTCGCTGGATGACGGGGCAGGGACGGCTCGCGCCTACCTCGCCTTTGAGAGCGGCGCACAAGCGAGCGTCCCCCTGGTCCGGACGACCGTATTCCGCCTGTTCCGAACTGAACCGCGGTTTCCAACGAGTCCCTGCGGCTGAAGGGTCAGCGCGCCCGGCGGGGCGAATCTCGAGATCCGGATCGATGCCTTGATGAAGTCCCTCTGCTGGCCGCGTGGCCCAGACTGCGCCGATGTTGCAGGGGACTAACGCGCATTTCAGAGCGAAACATGAATATGAATGCGGAGGCCGATGAGTAACCCAGCCGCAACGCGATCTCTGTGATCGGCAGGTCGCTGCCCAACAATTCGATAGCCTTGAGCAGGCGCAGACGCTGACGCCATGCACGCAAGCTCATGCCGACTTCGCGCTCGAAGTGTCGCGTCAAGGTTCGCGGCGACATGCCAATCTCACGCCCCCATCTCTCGGCGTGGCGCGGATTCGCAGGATCGGCGTACAGGGTTTCACAGAGGGCCAGCAAGCCCGGGTGGGTGGGCCAAGGTAACGCTGCCGAGATCGGCGTCGCCCGCCGCAACTGATCGAGGATGAGCGCGATAACGCGGTCGGCGTAGCGACGATCCTCGCTTTTCAGCGACGCGGCTTCCACGATGAGCGTCCGCAGGAGCGGGGACACATGGATGACGGTCGTGCGCGAAGTCATGCCTTGGCTGGCAGCATTGGCGACCCAGAGGCTCCGGAATTCCGCTCCCATCAGCGAGCCGACCGAATGCTTCGTACCGGCCGGCAGCCAGACGGCCTGTTCCGGAGAAATGACGACGCGCCGTCCATCCGCCTTCACGGTGAGCGCGCCTGAGATCGCGTAGACCAGCTGATTCCAGCTGTGACTGTGTTCGGCGAAGTAGCTCCTCGCGGGAAGAGACTGCACCCGAACGATCAAAGGCTTCGGTGATCCGAGGCCCTGCGGGGCATCGACCGTCTTCCAGCCGGCATTCCCTGGCGAAATGTGACGTTACATCGACATAAATTGGCAATCTGTAGAAGGAAAAGTCCAGCGATTTCTCCTTAACTCCGACGCGGTGATCCACGGCCCGGTGGATCGGCCACTGGTCTGATCGGCGACGTCCCATCGACGGACATCTAACGGCGGAGCAAGCCGCAACGTGAACTTCAATTTTTCCGTTCCCACCCATGAGGCGCCCGACCGCCATTCGCCGCGAGCGCAACAATGTCGCAAGGCTGGCTGTCGCCCAGGCTTTCGCAGGCGCCAATTCCACGGTCGTCTACGCAACCGGGGCCGTGGTCGGCGACATGCTGGCGCCCACCAAGGCACTTGCGACGCTGCCGGTCTCGGTTTTTGTCGTCGGCATGGCTCTGTGCACGCTGCCGGCGGGCGTTGTCGCGCAGCGCTATGGCCGGCGCACGACATTCCTGCTTGGTGCAGGCAGCGGCGTCCTCGCAGGCTTGATTGCGGTCCTGGCGGTACTCAACGCGTCATTCCCGCTATTCTGCGCCGGGACCTTCTTTGGCGGCGTCTACGCGGCCGTGGTGCTCTCGTTCCGCTTTGCGGCGGTCGATTGCGCAGCACCTGAACGGCGTCCGCGCGCGCTCTCGGCCGTGATGGCTGGCGGTGTGTTCGCCGGTGTGATCGGTCCACAGCTTGTGACGCACACCATGAATCTGTGGGCGCCGTACCTCTTTGCCGCGACGTTTGTCGGCCAGGCGGTGGTTGCGGCGCTCTCCGCGGCTATTCTGGCGGGCGTTGAGCTTCCTCCGCTGACTGCAACGCATCTCAACGCCGGAAGGCCGCTCGCTGTCATTGCCCGGCAGCCGCGCTTTATCCTGGCCGTGATCTGCGGGGTCGTCTCCTACCTGCTCATGAATTTCCTCATGACCGCAGCCCCGCTGGCGATGAAGCTCTGCGGGCTGCCTCAGGAATCGGCCAATCTCGGTCTGCAGTGGCACGTCATTGCGATGTACGCCCCGAGTTTCTGGACCGGCCGCTTGATCACGCGCTTCGGCGCATCCGCGATCGTCGCGGTCGGGCTGGTATTGATTGCGGCCTCTTCGTCGGTGGGCCTGCTCGGGATCGATGTCGTGCATTTCTGGGCGACGCTGAGCCTGCTCGGGATCGGCTGGAACTTCGGCTTCATCGGCGCCTCTGCGATGGTTCTGGAGTGCCATCGTCCCGAGGAAAAGGCGCGCGTTCAGTCGCTCAATGACTTCGTGGTCTTCGGCACGATGACCGTCGGCTCCTTCCTGTCGGGCGGGCTGCTGTCGTCCTTCAGCTGGTCGACCGTCCTGATGCTGTCGTTCGCACCACTCGTCGCCGCATTGCTGGCACTCATCGGCTTTTCATACCGGCCCACCGCACGACCAAGCTAGCGTCTCGAGGAGAATCCACATGAGCGTAGCGGAAACCCCGGTTCAATATATGGAGCGAACGCGCCAATATTACCGTGCCCTTGGTTACGACAACGACTATGTCTGGGCGAGGTTTGATGATGTCCCTTTCATCAAACCTGCCAAACTGTCATCGGATCTGCGTATCGCACTGATTACCACGGCCAGTCCGCCGGATTTTGACGGCGTCAAACGGGTGTGGTCGGGTGAGGTTTCGCCGCCGCCCGGGAAGCTGTTTACCGACAACGTTGCGTGGGACAAGGAGTCGACCCACACCAATGATCCGGGCAGCTTCCTGCCGGTAGAAGCCGCTTTTGGATTGGTCGGCGAGGGCGCCCTTGTCGGACTGACCCGGCACTTTCACGGCGTGCCGACAGAATACAGCCAACGGAAAACGAACGCGGAGGATGCACCTGAAATCCTGGCACGGGTTCGAAAAGACGGGGCTGATGCTGCGATCCTTTGCCCCCTTTGCCCCGTGTGTCATCAGACCGTAAGCTTGGTGGCCCGGCATCTGGAAGCGAACGGCATTCCGACGGTCATTGTCGGCTCGGCGCAGGATGTCGTGGAGCACTGCGGCGTGCCACGGTTCTATTTCAGGGATTTCCCGCTGGGCAATCCTTGCGGGCATCCTTGGCGACCGGACATGCAGCGCGAAATCATGCGCCAGGCGCTCGCCCTTTTTGACACGGCGACGGCGCCGCGAACGACTGTGAAAGCGCCATTTGCGTGGAAGGAGGAGGGTTCCCTTTGGCGGCCCCGGTATGGAAGAGTAAATCCAGAGGATCGCGAGCGGCTGCTCAAGCTGGGTGACGAGCGCCGCCGGCGGCAAGCCAAGGCCAAGCAGGTTTCCATGGAGGGAGTGTCATCAAAATGACCGAGAGTTCGATGGGAAATCGGGTGGGCGTTCTTGAAGACCGGTACGGCAACCCCTTGAGCACAAGCTCTGCCGCCGCCCGCGACGCATATGTCGCCGGCGTCGACAAGCTGCTCTCGGCTGGGTCGGGGATTGACCAGGCATTCCGCGACGCGATCGCCGCCGACGAAGGTTTTGCTCTGGCGCACATTGCGCTTGCGCGAACCCTGCAACTGCTCGGTCGCGGCAACGAAGTCAAAGCGCCGCTCGAACGCGCGATCGCGCTGGCGCCTGCTACGACTTCGCGCGAGCAAGGTCATATTGCGATCTTTGCCAAGATCCTGAGTGGTCAAGGCGCTGCGGCGGTTTCGGCGATCGCCGAACATATCAAGCACTGGCCGCGCGATGCCATGGTGCTGGCACCGGCCACCGGTGTCTTCGGCTTGATCGGCTTCTCGGGCAAGTCCGGCCGCGAGATTGAGCAACTGGCGATGCTGGAGCCGCTTGCAACCCATTACGGCGATGACTGGTGGTTTCGAACCGTGCTCGCGTTTGCCGAAATCGAGCTGCACAGGCTCGACAGTGGTTTCAGGAATATCGAGACCGCACTTCGTGGTTGTCCCCGCAACGCTCACGCTGCGCATATCAAGGCCCATCTGTTCTATGAGAAGGGACAGCGCGAGGAGGGGCTGGCTTATCTCGAGCAATGGAACGCCGCTTACCCACGCGAGGCGCAACTGCATTGCCATATCAGTTGGCATCTTGCCCTGTGGTCGCTGGAGACCGGCAGGCGGGATCAAGCCTGGCAGATCTATCGTGAGGCGCTGCATCCGGGCGGCTCATGGGGGCCGCAAATCAATGTCCTCACCGATTGCGCCTCGTTCCTTGCGCGCGCCGAGATGGCGGGCGAGCCGCGATATCCGGAACTGTGGAGCGAGATCAGCCAGTATGCGGCGAAGTGGTTTCCCAACTCGGGGATCATCTTTGCCGACATGCACAGCGCGCTCGCCTTTGCAATGGCCGGCGATGCGGAGGCCTTGGCCAGGATCATCGAGAACCCGAAGGGACCCGCCGCGGACATGGTGGTGCCCATCGCGCGCGGGTTCGATGGTTTGGCCAAGGGGGACTGGACACGCGTCGTCGATGAGCTAACGCCCGTCCTGGCAACCCATGAAAGGGTTGGAGGCAGCCGCGCGCAGCGCGACCTGCTGGAATATTCCGTGACTTGCGCCTTGCTGCGCAGTGGTCGCGCCGACGAGGCGCGGCGGCTGATCGCGTCACGACGACCGCAGAATGCGGCGAGCGGCGTTCCGCTCGCGGGGTTCTGAACGTGTCCTGGTTTAGGACCTGCGCTGGTCAAGAGATCCGAAATGGAGAAGCGGTGGGTTTCGGATAGCGCAGCCTGAGGGAGAGTAACGATGCGCATCAACGATGATCTGTCGAAGCCTGTTATCATTCACGCCTCGAAGCTGGACTGGGTGGCCAGTCCGTCGGCCGGCGTGGATCGGCGCATGCTGTTCCGCATTGGCGCCGAGGTCGCGCGCGCCACCTCGATCGTGCGCTATGCTCCCGGTAGCGCCTTCCCGCGTCATACGCATGGCGGTGGAGAAGAGATTGTCGTCCTTGAAGGTACCTTTCAGGATGAGCATGGCGACTATCCCGCGGGCAGCTACTTCCGCAACCCTCCGGGGACGTCACATGTTCCCGCCTCGAAGGACGGCTGCACAATCTTCGTGCGGCTCTGGCAGTTCCGGGACGAGGACCGGACCCAGGTCGTGCGTCAGCCAGGTGAGGGCCAACAGGTTGCGCCGCGCCCCGGTGCAAGCAACGTCAGCGTGCTATTTGACGACGGCCACGAAGAGGTCCGCCTTGAAGACTGGCGGCCGGGTGAAATCGTCAGCCTTGCGAACGCGCGCGGGCTCGAGTTCTTTGTTCTATCGGGGGGACTAACGATCGGGGGCGAGACGCTGCAGCCGCAGGGCTGGGGTCGGCTACCCGCCGGCGTCGACCTGAAAGCGACGGTGGGCCCGCAGGGCGCGAAAATCTGGGTCAAGGAGGCGCCGCTGCTGCATCCGGATGTCTGTCGACTTCCCGGGTAGCCGGTACAGTTCTGACCGCCTCCGTTGAGCTCCCTGCAATGGCGAAGCTGGCTTTGCATGGGGTTGTTTTCGATATTTTGGTTGGGCCGGCCTGTTTCGGCCGGGCAGCGCTCCGAAACATCATGTTGCATTGAACCGATGTTGCGGCTAGGCAATTGAGATGACATGGAAATTTTCCGTCGCCCCGATGATGGATTGGAGCGAGAGTTTAAGCTTTTCAACCGGTTAGATGATGGCGTGTGCACGTCGTGTGCACCGGGAGATCGAGAAAAATCTCAACACAGCCAACGTGCGCAGGCCCGTGGCGCATGTGCCTGGATCTGAACTTCCGAGGGCAGGGCGAGGCGAGTGCTTAAGTGCGGTCTCAGCTGTTCGACGCGGAATGGTCGAAAACCGTGGGTTTGACTCCCACTCTCTCCGCCATTTTTACGATCTCGTGCGCTAGGTGGTGTGGACTCTAAGGATTCCCTTTTAGGCGCAAATCAGATTCAAGGCTGCTTTTGGGGAGGCCGCCTTGGGTGTGATGGACCGCTTGGTATTGAGCGACGCGACATGGGAGCGGATGGCGCCGCTGATCATCGGCCGGCCTGACCAGAAGGGTTCGACCGGACGGGACAACCGGATGTTTGTGGAGGGCGTACTTTGGATCGTGCGCACTGGCTCTCCCTGGCGTGATCTTCCGGAGGTGTTTGGAGACTGGAACAGCGTGTTTCGGCGCTTCAGTCGATGGAGCATCAAGGGGGTCTGGTGGCGCATATTCGAAGCGATGTCCGGTGATCCGGACTTCGAGTATCTGATCGTCGACTCCACCATCGTCCGGGCGCACCAGCACGCCGCTGGGGCGAAAAAAGGGGGTCTGAAGATCAGGCGATCGGTCGCTCGCGCGGTGGCCTGAGCACCAAGATACATATGGCCGTTCGCGGCCTGGGATGTCCCGTACGGTTCAAGCTCACCGCAGGTCAGAAGAGCGACGTACCGCAAGCCGCCGAATTGATCGAGGGATTACCTGCCCAGGTCGTCATGGCGGATACGGCTTATGACGCCGATCACTTGCGCCAGGCGATCGCTGCCAAAGGCGCGCTCGCCGTCATCCCCAACAACCCGTCACGTGCGCTCAAATATCCGCTGGACAAGCATCTCTATGCCCAGCGTCATCTCGTCGAATGCTGCTTCTCAAAACTCAAGCAGTTCCGCCGCGTCGCAACCCGCTTCGAAAAGACCGCCCGAAATTACCTGGCCGTCGTTACTCTCGCAGCCATCGTCTTATGGATGCGATAAATGTCCACACCACCTAGTCTTCGACTCTGTACTATTTACGCGCGGCAGCGCGCTGGCGACGCGAGCATAGGGTGTCTAAGCCACGGCTTTGATCTGCGCCAGGAGTTGAACACCACGCGATCCTTACGCAGGTAAGAGATCGGTGTGACGCTCCCTACTGCACCATAAAGCGCGAGTGGTATGGCAAATTGGCTGCGCCGACAGCCTTTGGCGCGACAGAGTTCGCTCCGTAGAGGAAATTCACCTCAGGGACCTCCTCATGAAGCTGGGAGCACAGGGCTTCTCCGAGTTTCGGTGGTGCGTAGCTCGAGACGACCACGGAGTTGAAACTGACAAAGCTCAGGAGGGAGCGAACTGATCCGACGAACTGGCGACAGCATAGGCGGCGCCATTCGGCGTAGTACTCCGCGGCAGCCTTCGGCAGAGTTTTGGATCCGATGTCATTGAGCACGAGCCCATGCCGCTTCAATTCCTCTCGCAAACGCTGCAGTCCGACGTCGTGGCTCATGCCGAATCTCCCCCTGTGAATCTGATAGTTCAGGACTAGGCGGCTATGCAGGTGAGAGCCCAGATAGAAGAAGAGAAAATCGGGCAGGGAGCGCGCCACGCCGAACAGGCTTTCCCCGCCCGCAGCCGCCGTAATATCATCCTGGATGTACACGGAAAGATTGAGGGTACTCTCGACGCTGGCTTGCAGATCTACCAGATCGCTCCCCAAGAGATCTCTCACGTGGTGTGGTGAGCCCGCCTCGTTTGGAGCCGCCAGTCCAATGCCAGCAACCCGGGTGCGGTACGAGGACGGAAGGGCCAGTAGAGCCTCCTCGATCTTTACAGCGAGCACGCCAGTTCCACGCAAGGCGGAGTATGGATGGGCGGCGTGGTGTTGAACCTGTCCGATGAAATCGATGATGGCAATGTCGGTCTCGCTCTCGCCGAAGCTCACGCCGATCGAGAAGGCTCCTTTTGGATTGAGCGAGAGGGGAATGGTCGGTGGGCCGACCCGACCACGCTGCGCCTCCCCTTTCGAGACGAGACCTTCCTGCTCCAGTGAACGCACGATGACGGATACTGTCTGCGCGGAAAGGCCGGTCTTTTCTCCGATTTCGAGACGTGAAATTCCGGCGCTCTGCAGCAGCAATGAGAGCACAAGTCGTTCATTGTAGCTTCTCACGCTGGGCGCATTCAGGCCGCTCGCCCGGTCTGCGATCCGCAGCGGGTTTGGTGGCGCAAATCGCATGTCAGGCAAGGAACTGCTCCTCTCAGAAGAACTCAGGCAGGGATTTGCTCAGCGCTGAGAATCACCAACCGGCCATCCGATCGCATCGATCTCCTGCGCCAGCGCTACCCCAAGTGCGCGATGCGCGCCGGCGTTGAGATGAAATCCGTCTGCTTCATCGCATTGGCATACCGTCCCTGCGTTGAAAAAATGCACGCCCAGGGAATCCGCCATGATTTCGAATTCAAGGCCGAGCTGTCGTGACTTCTCCGGTCCCCCCGCAAAGATTGATTTCCACTCCTTGATGTCATCTAGCATAGGGGGAGGGGCGACGATCATGATCTCGGGCACGCTTCCACCCGGCCCTGGCGCCAATTCTCGTATGTCGTAGATCAAACATCCCATTCCCATTGCGACCTCCGAAGGTGGCTTGTTGAATCGCACCTTGAGGTCATTGGTGCCGAGCATGATGATCACGAGATCGAGGATCGTGTGGCTTTGGATGCACGGGCGTAGATACGTCCGACCGTTCTTGTGAGTGCCCTCGATGGGGTCGTCATGAACGGTCGTCCGTCCGCTCAACCCCTCTTCGATGACGTACCATCTCGACCCAAGTTCGGCCTGAAGCACACCCGGCCATCGGGTGGCGCGATCGTAGCGTTCGAGCGGCCCGCGCCCCGGTATTTGGCCGTGAGTATTGGAATCGCCGAAACATAGAACCGAACGCACCCGCATGGTCCTGAATCTCCGTGCTTTTTCGGTCCTACATTGTCCTCACCACCGAAAGTGTGCAATAAACCAATTGATCATTCAATCTGAATAACTATTGACAAACGACGTTTCACTGTGCACTCGTAAGCTGGCGGCGGACTGAAAGCCCGTCAGCATTGGGAGTAGAACACCAAGAGGCAGCTCTTCGTCGAGAGGAGCCGATCCATCGACTTGAATGGATCTGACAACGTCGTCCCGCGATGTCGCGGGAAGGCGCGCGCCGGCCTGCGCTCTGCTTCCCTCTACTGAAAAGAATTGCGCATCGCGTGCGGTGAAGGAGGGATTCATGCACCAAGGATTGAGATTAGTCGCAGGGCTGATCGCTGCGACGTTGGTCAGTTGGACGGAAGCTCGCGCACAGGAAGTGAATCTGATGCAGGGTGTCATGCCGCGGCCAGGCGATGAGCGCGTCACGGCGCCGAATCAGTTCAAAAAGGACGGTCCATGGAAGATCGGCATGAGCCATTTCGGCGTCAATGCCAACACCTGGACAGTCCAGATGGCACACGACGCGGAAGCGGCCGCCAAGCTCGACAAAAGAGTCGGTCAATTCATTCTTCTGGACGCCAATATAAGCCAAGCCAAGCAGGTCGCCGATATCGAAGATCTAATCGCGCAGAAGGTCGACGCGATCATCGTGACGCCGCTGACGCCGACCTCTGCCGATGCCGGCATTGAAAAAGCGGTCGCCGCCGGCATCCCCGTCATCGTGCACACCGGTCTTACCGAGACTGACAAGTACACCGTCGATATCCAGGGAGGGGGGGTCCACTTCGGAAAGGTGATGGGGGACTTCCTTGTCAAGCAACTCGGTGGCAAGGGAAATATCTGGGTCCTGCGTGGACTGCCGGCGCACCCCGAGGACATCAACCGCTACAAGGGCCTTCTGGAATCGATCAAAGGTACTGACGTCAAGATCATCGCGGAAGATGCCGGCAAGTGGCAATATGACGTCGGCAAGCAGGTGTGCGAGACCCTTTATCTGAACAATCCGAAGGTCGACGGTATCTGGTCATCGGGTGCCGATATGACCCGCGCCTGTGTCGATGTCTTCCAGCAGTATGGCGCGAAGATTCCGCCAATCACGGGCGAGGGCAACAACGGCTTTTTCGCCCGTTGGATCGAGCTCGGCTTCCCTTCCATCTCGCCGGAGTATGGACCGGAACAGGGGGCGGCTGGCGTGCGCGCCGTGGTCGCTTTGCTTGAGGGCAAGCAACTCCACAAGCGGTACATCTATGAGCCCGAAGGCTGGGATCTGGAGAAAGCCAAGAAATTCTACCGCAAAGATCTGAGCGCGAACGTCTGGTTTCCGACCAGCCTGACGGAGCAAGATCTGCAGAGGTACTACGGCAAGCGCTGATCTTTGCCGGTGTCGGCGCTCATTCTTGTGCGCCGGCACCCACCTTCCATCAATACAAGCATTGGATCGAAGCGTGACCATACAACCGCTTGTCCAGATGACATCGATCTCGAAGTCCTTTGGGGGCATTGCCGCGCTCGAGAACGTCGATTTTCAACTGCTTCCCGGATCGGTTCATGCGCTCATGGGCGAAAACGGAGCCGGCAAGTCGACCCTCATGAAGGTCTTGGCAGGCGTCGTTCAGCCTGATGCCGGCATGATTCGGAAGAATGGTCACATCGTCCGCTTTGCCTCACCTCGTGAGGCGCTCGATGCCGGAGTATCGACGGTGTTCCAGGAGCACTCGCTGCTTCCCAATCTGTCGATTGCCGAGAATATGTATCTTGGCAAGGAGCCGGTCACGAAGTTCGGCACGACCGACACGGCCCGCATGGAGCGGCAGGCGAAAGACATCCTGCGTGAGCTCGGCCTGGATCTTGATCCGGCGACGCTCGTCGGCAATCTTACGATCGCGGAGCGACAATTTGTCGAGATCGCGCGTGGCATCTCGGCACGCGCCGACGTGGTCATTCTCGACGAGCCGACGGCCGCGCTCAACGCCGCCGATGTCGAGGTTCTCAATGCTCAGATTCTCGCGCTCAAGAAGGAGCAGAAGGCGGTCGTCTACATTTCTCACCGCATGGAGGAAATCTTCAAGATCTGCGACACGATCACCGTGCTGAAGGATGGTCGGAATGTCGATGCCGTGCCGGTATCGTCGATCACCCCCAAGCAACTGATCGCGATGATGGTGGGGCGGGAGCTGAGTGAGTTGTTCCCGCCGAAGCCGGATCGGACGGACGGGGAGGTCGTTCTTTCGATCGATGGCCTGCGATTGACGCCGGAGGCGACGCCCTCTTCAATCGTGCTCCGGCGCGGCGAGATCGTCGCGCTTGCGGGCCTGGAGGGACAAGGGCAGCGTGAGCTTGTCAGATCGCTCATCGGACAATATGCGCCCCACGGTGGCAAGGTGGCCGTCAGGGGGCGGGAGTTTGCCCTGCCGCTCTCGGAAGAGCTAGGCATTCGAGAGATGCAGGCGCTGGGCCTCGGCTTTGTGCCCGAGGACAGAAAGCTCGAAGGACTGTTTCTTGACCTCTCGCTGGCGCACAATCTCACCATCGGTCTGCACAGCCGGCATTTTGAGCTGAAGCCGGCCGCGGCTCATCGCGCGGTGATCGCGAACTCGATGAAGAACCTATCCATAAAGGCCGCAAGACCGTCCCTTCCGGTCAACGCGCTCTCGGGCGGAAATCAGCAAAAGGTTTTGCTGGGGCGATATCTGGCCTTGGGCGCCGACATACTGATCATCGAGGAGCCGACCCGTGGCGTCGACGTTGGCGCGAAGGCCGAGATTTACAGGCTACTTCGCGACTACGCGAACGCTGGCGGCTCGGTCGTCGTCCTCTCGCGGGAGACCCTGGAGCTGATCGGGCTTTGTGACCGCCTCTACGTGATCCACGACAAGCATGTGGTGACCGAAATGCCGGCCAGATCGGCGACCGAGCATGCCATTCTCGAAGCTGCCCTGCGTGGTTGAGCGGACACGATAGTGATGAGCCACCTTGGTCGCATGTTTCTCGGCGCAAATTCCCGGCACGGGTTGTGGACCGTTCCGCTGGTCGCGGCGCTGGCCTGTTGTGCGGGCCTGACCCTCTCGACGGCCGAGTTCGCGAGCTCGCAGAACATTCTCAACTTGGTCGCACAAGCAGCGCCACTCATCCTCGTGAGCATAGGACAGATGATCGTGATCCTCGTCAGAGGGCTCGATCTGTCGGTCGGCTCCGTCGTCAGCCTGACGACGGGAATTCTGTCGCTCAATGCTCCGGCCTATGTTTCGGTGCCCGCCGTCATCCTCGCGGCCGTGGCGATCGGGCTCCTGAACGGAATTTCAGTCACCTCGTTCAGGGTGCATCCGATCATCGCGACCCTCTCGATGACCGGCATCGTGCAGGGCGTCGCGATGTTTGTGCGCCCCTCTGCCGGCGGTGCAGTGCCATCGGAGATTCTGTTCCTCGTGAGCGGTAAGGTTTTCGGCATCTACATGCCTGTCCTATGGGTTGCTGCCGCAATCCTGGTCGCCTGGAAGGTGGTGCACGGCTCCCGCTTCGGCTTGCACCTCTTTGCGATTGGTGGAGGTGAAACGGCTGGCACCTTCGGCATCGCCGAGCAGCGCAATGTCGTCGCGGCATACGTCCTGAGTTCCTGTTTCGCCGCGGTCGCCGGGATCTTCCTGGCGGGCCGCATCGTTTCGGGCGACCCAAACATCGGGGCACAATATGCGGTGGATTCAATCACGGCCGTTGCGCTTGGCGGCACCCAGCTTGCCGGGGGGATCGGCAGCCTTCACGGCACCGTCGTCGGCTGTGCGCTTCTTGCCGTCATTGCGAACGGCATGAACCTGCTCAATGTCTCTGCCTTCATACAGACCATCGTGAAGGGGCTGATACTGCTTGCCGTCATCTCGCTTCAGCCCCGCAAGACGATTGGACTGTAGGTTATGCAGCGACTTTACAGCCTGTCTCGTGTGGCGTTGCGGATGCCGCCTTCCTACATCGTTGTTGCGGTGCTCCTCGTCACCTTGTGGATGATGCGGCCCAATCTGATGAATGTCGCGATTCTCGGCACGTTCGCCCGTCAGGTCGTGCCGCTCGGCATCGTCGTTCTGGGGCAACTGCTCGTCATCTCCTCACGCTCCATCGATCTGTCCGCCGGCGGAGTCATTCTGCTTGTCAATTACTTGATTTCTTCCGGCCTCCTTTACGACCGGCCGATTCTCCAGGTCATTCCTCTCTGCCTTGCTGTCGGACTTTCGGTCGGGTTTTTGAACGGGCTTCTCGTCGGCAAGCGAAGAGCTTCCGCCGTCATCGTGACGCTTGCGGTGAACATCGTTCTGATTGGACTGGTCGAATATCTCGCGAACGGGAAGCCGCCGGGGGACGTCCCGGACCAGTTCCGCCAGCTCTATAATGTGCGGCTCGGGACGCTGCCGGCTCCGGTCATCTTCTGGTTCGTGCTTGCCGGGCTGATGAGTGCGTTTCTCGGAAGATCGGTGTTTGGCCGTTTCGTCTGGTCGATCGGCAGCAATCCGATAGCCGCACATTTTTCGGGCGTGCCCGTCGAACGGACCGTCGTGCTAGCGCATGCGATCTCGGGACTCATGTCTGCCGTGGCTGCGCTGGTCCAGACATCCTCGATAGCCGTCGGAAGCGTGCGGTTCGGACCTGAACTCGTCATGAACTCGATCGCGGCAACGATTCTAGGCGGCGTGGTCTTCGGCCGACCCGCGCAAGTCTGGGGACCGTTCGTCGGCGTGCTCTGCTTCGCTCTCTTGTTCGTGGTCATGACGACCATGGGCGTTCAGGAGCCCGGCAAACTCATTGTCCAGGGGCTCATCATTCTTCTCGCCGCCGTCTTCTATGGCGTTCGTTCCAAATCAAACTCGTGAGGGACCGATGACGAAACGTATCCTGTGCTTTGGAGACTCGCTTACCTGGGGATGGGTTGCCGTCCCGGAGGGCTCGCCGACGACGCGTTTTCCCTATGCGGAGCGGTGGACGGGAGCCATGGCGGCGAAACTCGGACCGGACTATGAAATCATCGAGGAGGGCTTGAGCGCACGCACGACGTCGCTCGATGATCCAGCGGATCCACGGCTGAACGGGTCGGCCTATCTTCCATCCGCCATTGCAAGTCATCTTCCGCTGGATCTCGTCATCCTCATGCTCGGGACCAACGATACGAAGAGCTATTTTCGCCGCACCCCTTACGAAATCGCGGTCGGTATGTCCAAGCTGGCGGGGCAGGTGCTCACCTCGGGCGGCGGAGTAGGAACGGTGTATCCCGCGCCCAAAGTGCTCATCGTTTCGCCGCCCCCACTCGCCGATTTGCCGGACCCGTGGTTTCAGGGAATGTTCGAAGGTGGTCGCGAGAAGACGGTTGAACTCGCCAAGCAGTACAGATCACTAGCGGCTTTCCTGAAGGTCGATTTCCTCGATGCCGGGAGCGTGATCTCGACCGATGGAGTGGATGGCATTCATTTCACTGCCAAAAACAATGCTGACCTTGGAACGGCGCTCGCGGAAAAAGTGGCGGACATCTTTTCCGTCATCCAGAAGCGCGAGATGGTGTTGACGTAGTCCGCGTCAACGAGGGCATGCTGCCTTCAGCCCGCTGCGATGGCCGCTTTTGCGAATTGCGCCGCGCCACTGCCGCGTGCGCTCCGTTGTCCCGCATGGGACGTTCCTCCCTGGACTGGTCATGGACGCCATGACCGAGCCCGCTCCTCTTGCGAGGAGCGGGCTTTTTTTGGCGCCAGCCGAGGCCGTGACAAGGTGGTCCTACCTTCAAAGAGATCGTGAACCTCGCTTATTCTTCGCTCCACGAGAAGCTAGGACAAAAACGACACTATCGATCCTGCACTGGCCGATCCGGATTTGACTTGGAAGAGGGGTGGCATAAGATCGAAGGAAGAGCATCTTGTCGCCCGGTGCCCATCTCCCGTAAATTTCGCCAGCCGTACGCCCGCGAGATGGGAAGTCGAAACAGGGAGGAGTTGTTGGGCGCGCAAAGCCATGAAGCGTGGCATATCCCAACCTTTGCAGACGATTTCCGCGAGGATGTCTTTGTAAAGCAGCGGAAGCTGCGCACCCGGCTTCTTGATTGTGGTGCGATCCGCAACGCCCACGCGCGCGATCTGGCCGCCCACATGCTTCTGTATCTTGATGACCTGTCGGGCTGCTGGTCGATTGCGACTAGCTGGCTGCGGGCCGAGCTTCGATGTCAGCGTGTCGACACCGGCTTCGGAATGCGCGAGGCGAGGGACTATTTCCCGGGTTTCGCGGAAGCAAAAGACGCGAACTACGACGTTCCCTCGTTCGGCGGCAAAGCCGTCGATAATCGGGATGCCGCGATGCAGGATGTGGCTGGATCCCCACCCGGTGATCTTTGCCGATATCAAGCAGGATAGCCGCATCACGATGCGACTGCGGCAAAGGCTTGCGGGAGCCCGGACGAAGTCAAAGTTCGCCTGGGCGCTTCGGACCGGACGCGGCAGCTACGGCCTGATCTGCGCCGACTGGACTGAACATTTTGCCCCCTGGGAATCTGGCCTGTACGACTGTTTCGAGCAGACGGTGGTCGATGTCCTCAACCCGATTGTGGCCGTTGCCAAGGAGATTGCCGATCGAGATCCGGTGAGCCGGAATGGAGAGGCGCAGGGTGGCTATCCACTGACCTTGTCCATTGGCCTTTCGGCGCCGGCCTGGCTGGCAACTCTTACGCAATCAGAAATCGAGGTTGCCACGCTGGTCGCGAAGGGCATGAGCTACAAGGAAATCGCCAGGGTTCGCCGCAGGTCCTTTTCCACGATCGATCATCAGCTCAGAAGCATCCGGCAGAAGACCGGCGTTTCAAGCACCTCCGCCCTGGTCAGCCTGCTTGCGCGGACCGAGTTGCCGCCGGTCTGAAGCACCGCGGGAGCAGCGCCGACGAAGGTCGCATTCGTGACATCGCGGAGCGAACGCCTCTCCTGGCGAAAACCGGCAATTCCATGATGTTGGATCGACGAAGCCATGCTTCGCCGATTCCGATTGGTATCGCGAACCTTCGCGATAGATGGCCCCACGCGTCGCTTGGTAGACCCGTATTGCACGCGAAGCGTCGTGCCGCGCTGAATCATCCTGGACGGATGGCCTTGCGAAGGGGGGAGGCGAGATGACCAGACAAATGCTTGCGGCAGCAATGCTCATGGCTTGCTTGCCAACGCTCAGCGTGGCCGAGGGCTCAAAGAGCAAGCCGATACTTACCTATAACGCGGCTGAAGCGATGATTGCAGCCTGTTTCGCTGCGCAGGCGGCCGCCGGATACGCGAAGGTGAATGTCGTCGTGGTTGACGACGGGGGGCGACTGATTGCCGCCGCGCGACAGGATGGGGCCTGCAAGGCCTGCACGGACATTGCGCAGAACAAGGCGATCACGTCGTCGCTGTATGCTGCACCGACCCGGACCTTTGCCGACCTGTCTTTTGGTGTGAAGCGCGATGGCGTGAACGCCGGATTGCCGGGTGCGGCCTTTGTCCCTGGCCTTGTGGCGTTTGCAGGCGGCCTGCCCATAAAGACCGCGACAGGCGATGTCGTCGGCGGGATCGGTGTCAGTGGCGGCAGCGAGGATCAGGACGAAAGCTGCGCGCAAGCAGGCCTCAACGCAGTGTCGAAAAGCCTGAACTGAGAGCGGCGCCATGATCAACAACCCGTTCTACGGCCCCGAGACGCAGGGCAATTTCAAGCTCTACGATCTCGGCAATCTGATCCTGGAAAGCGGCGAAACCCTCCGCGGAGCAAAGCTTGCCTACCGTACATTCGGGAGGCTGAACGCAAGGAAATCCAACGCCATTCTGGTGACGACCTGGTTCTCCGGAACCGGCAAGGTGATGGAGGACGTATATGTCGGCCAGAGCCACGCGCTTGATCCGGACCGGTACTTCATTGTCATCGTGGATCAGCTTGGCAGCGGCGTGTCATCGTCGCCGCAGAACACGCCCGCGCCACAGGCGATGGCGAAGTTTCCGAAGCTTGCCATTGGCGACGATGTCCGCGCCCAGCACCGGATGTTGACAGACCTGTTCGGCATCGAACGGCTCGCGCTTGTGGTCGGTGGGTCGATGGGCGGGCAACAGGTTTATGAATGGGCCGTCGCCTATCCGATGATGGTTGAACGGGCAGCGCCGATTGCTGCGACGGCCCGCGTTTCGCTGCACCAGCAGGTTTTTGTCGAAACCCTGAAGGAGGCGATCACGTCGGATCCCTGCTGGAACGGCGGCTGGTACGCCTCGGGCATCGTTGTGCGCGAGGGCATGGACCGGATGGCGCGGATCGTCGCGACACTCGCCTGGTCCACGCAGTTCTACCAAGAGGAGCGGTGGCGCAGCATAATTGGCATGTCGTCGCTTGACGATTTCATCAACGGTGTGATGAAGGCCTATTTCGAGCCGATGGATCCCAATGTCCTGTTGTGTGAGATGCACAAGTGGCAACTGGCCGACGTATCGCGGCACACCGCGGGTGATCTCGCTCGAGCGCTGGCGCGGGTGAAGGCAAAGACAATGGTCATGCCGATCAGCCACGACAGTTTCTTTCCTCCGCAGGAATGCGAGGCCGACTATCGACTTGTCCCGCACGCTTTGTTTCGGGTGATCGAATCACCTGAAGGGCACATGGGCCTGAACGGATTCGAGCCGGGATACATGGAGCAGGTTGATCGTCACCTGAATGAATTGCTGACGGCCTGACGACTTTCAAACCCAGTTTTGAATCGCCCCCGAGCGCTGTCGCTTCGGAGAACGGAAGGGCATGTCCCGATTACCGCGCCTGAGGACGCGTGCAAGATGCAACAGACCAAAGGCAAGGCGCTCAACGTCAGAGGCGCTACCAAGACCTACAGGACACAATCGGGCGAAGTCCATGCACTGAAGGACGTCGATCTGACCGTGCGGCAGGGCGAATTCATCGCCGTCGTTGGTCCCTCGGGTTGCGGCAAGACCACGCTGCTTTGGTCGATCGCGGGATTGCACAAGCTGACCTCAGGCGCCATCGCCCTTGGCGAGGAATGGATCACCGGCCCGCATCCAAGTATCGGCATGATGTTTCAGGAAGCGAATCTTCTGCCCTGGCGGACGATCCGCAAGAACATCGAGCTTCCGTTCGAGATTCGCCGAACACGCCCGGACGCAGCGCGGATCGATACGTTCCTGCAGCGGGTCGGGCTGGGCGGTTTCGGCGACAGGATGCCTCGTGAACTGTCGGGAGGGATGCAGCAGCGCGCGTCCATCGTGCGCGCGCTGGCCAGTGACCCCGCGGTCCTGTTGATGGACGAACCCTTCGGGGCGCTCGACGCCTTCACTCGTGACGAGATGAACAAGCTGGTGGAGGAGATCTGGCTCGAGTCCCGCAAGACGGTGATCCTGATCACCCATTCGATCGCAGAGGCGGTGTTTTTGGCCGACAAAGTCTACATCATGAGCGCGCGGCCGGGCCAAATCGCGCGAATGGTGGACATTCCGTTTCCGCGGCCGAGGTCTCTGGCCCTGATGGAATCGCGCGAGTTCTTCGACCTCGTAAACATGATCAAGCACGACATTCAGCACCAACGGCCGGCCACGCCAGCGGTCGTCATGGCAAGATGAGGGGTGCCAGCATGAGCCAGACAACCCAGACCGGTGCCGGCATCGCGGGCGCAACGGGAATTGCCAGCGGGCTTGGTGACCAGGGAGCCAAGGAAGTCGCCGCGATCATCGCGGTGGCCCTGCTCGTCATCGGCGGAGGAGAGTTGCTGCTGCGTCTGTTCGAGGTGCCGCGATACATCCTGCCTGCCCCCTCGGCCATCGCCAGCGTGTTTTTCTCCCAGGAGATCTCGACTATCTGCGCACACTATTCCTATACGCTGATCGAGCTCTTTGCTGGCTATGCCATCGGTGCGTCGATCGGGTTGCTCCTCGCTGCGGTCATTACGCAATTCCCGTTCGTGGAAAAAGTGATCACGCCCTACATCCTGCTGCTGGTGACCACGCCGATGCTGGCGCTCGTGCCGCTCTTGATCTTGAATTTCGGCTTCGGATTCACGCCGAGGATCATCGCTGTCTCTCTTGCGTCTGGTCCGATGGTGATGATCAACGCAGCCACCGGATTTCGGCGTGTCGATGCGATGAAGATTGCGCTGGCGCGATCCTGCGGGGCGTCGACCCTCCAGATCTTTACCAAGATCCGCATTCCGATGGCCATGCCGATGGTGATCGTGGGCCTGATGATCGGGGCGATCTTTGGCATGATCACCGCTGTCGGCGCCGAGATGTCGGGCGGTGGGTTCGGGCTTGGCAGCCGCCTGACGACTTATTCGTCAACGCTTCGCATGCCGGAGTTCTTTGCTTGCATCGTGATCCTCGCTGCCACCGGGATCACGATCTACGCCTTCTTTTTCTGGTTCGGAAAAAGGCTGGCCGGCTGGGAAAGCTGACCACAAACGGGCGAGACGCCGCGCGCGACCCGGGAAAGACAAACACTGCGGCCCAACCAACGAGGGAGGAGACCCTATGGCTCACCAAATGATGACACGTCGGCGGCTGCTGCAGGTCAGCGCCACCGGCCTTGTGACCACCACCGTTCTCGGCGGCGGCCTGCTGAACGCGGGCCCGGCCCAGGCCAAGCCTTACAAATCACCCTTCACCTGGATTTCGCCGCGCGGCACGATCGAGGTGATGGACGACTACCCTTACTGGGTGGCCAAGAAGATGGGCTACTTCGGTGACCTTGGGGTAGAGACCGGTATGGAGCCAGGCCCCTCAGACGGGACCGCGGTGGTGAAATTCCTGGCGGTGCAACAGGCCGACATCGGCTTTCCCTCGCCGGGCGTCCTGTCGTTCGCAGTCAACGCGGGGATGGACCTCGTCTCGGTCTTCGGCAGCGGTTGTCTCGATCTCTTCAACGTCGCTTTCCGCAAAGGCGAGGGAGTGAAGGATCTGAAACAGCTCGAAGGCAAGACCGTGCTTCTGGGGTCCGCCGCCTGGCAGTCGATCTGCGACCCAATGTTCGCCGCCGTCGGCGTCAATCCCAAGAAGATCACCTATGTCGAGGCCGGCTGGCCGACCTGGACAACTGCGCTTGCCGGCGGGCAGGGGCATGCCTGCCTCGCATGGGAGGGCCTAAGGGCTGATCTCGGCGCAAAGGGCCTCGATTTCGACTTCTGGCTGGGCATGCGCGGCTCACCCCTGCCGTCGAATTCGTTGGTCGTGCGGAGGTCCGATCTCGAGGATCCCGATCGGCTGAAGTTCCTGAAGAAGTACCTGAAGGGCTGGGCGATGGGCAGCGAATTCGCCGACCGCAACCCGCGCGCCGCCGCAGATATCGTCTTTAAGGCGTTGCCGACGACCAAGGCAAACTACGGTCCGCGGGCAGGCACAGAAAGCCTCATGCAGATTCACCGCACCTTCAAGGGCAATATGGCGGCACGGGCGGGCTGGGGAGAGCACAACATTCCGGCCTGGGACAATTTCTTCAAGATACTGAAGGCCATCGGCCAGTCGAGTATCGACATCGATACCACCCGCTATGTCACCAATGAATTCATCGCTGGAGCGAATGAGTTCGACAAGGCGAAGGTTCATGCCGATGCTGACGCTTATGCACTGCCCAGTGACCTTGCGGCGATCGACATGGCCGACGTCGAGGCGAAATTCTACAACAACGTGATCAACGGATAGAACCAGCGACGCTGGCGGCGTGCGTACCGAAGCATGGCGCGATCCCGGTCACCTGAAGGACCAGGCACAGGCATCGGCCATGCCACCTCGCCGGGCACTCACCTCCCGATGCCCGGCGAGGAGTTGCATTCGACCTGATGCCCAAACCAAGAGACGATCAGAATGGCGCAGTTCATCAACTCCAAGGAACACATCGTTCAAGAGGCACTTGACGGCTTGGTTGCCGCTTCTGGCGGCCAGCTTGTCATGTTGGACGGTTACCCATTCATACGCGTGATCGCCCGGTCGGATTGGGATCAGTCCCGCGTCGCCGTGATCTCCGGCGGCGGGTCCGGGCATGAGCCGGCACACGCCGGCTTTGTCGGCCCGGGCATGCTGACGGCGGCCATATGTGGCGACGTCTTTGCCTCTCCGTCCGTTGACGCGGTGTTGGCAGGAATCCTGGCCGTGACAGGAGCTGCCGGCTGTGTCCTCATCGTCAAGAATTACACCGGCGATCGCCTGAACTTCGGTCTTGCTGCTGAACGGGCACGAGCACTGGGCAGGAAAGTGGCCATGGTGATTGTCCAGGACGATATCGCCATCCCGGACATCAGCCGTCCTCGGGGTATCGCTGGAACGCTCTTCGTGCACAAGATCGCCGGAGCAGTGTCCGAGAGCGGAGGCGACCTCGAGGCCGTGACTGCGGCCGCGCGTCGCGCGGCTTCCAATGTCATGAGTATCGGGATGTCGTTGGACACTTGCACGGTGCCCGGTTCGCCCAAGGAAAACCGAATCCGGCCGGGAGAGATTGAACTGGGGCTTGGCATTCACGGCGAAGCAGGCGCTGCGAAGTTGCCTTATCTCGGTGCACGTCAGGCCATGGCTGACGCGGTCGCGAGACTTGTCCCAAGAATGAGCGGGAGCGGCTATGCGGCGCTTCTGAACAATCTCGGCTCTACGACAGCCCTTGAAATGTCGGTTCTTGCACAAGAATTGCGGCAGTCCGCGCTCGGCCCTGCGGTGTCCCATATCGTTGGTCCTGCCTCGATGATGACGGCCCTCGACATGCATGGCTTTTCGCTCACACTCTATTCGCTGAGCGCCGAGGACGAAAAACTGCTGACCACAGAAACGCCACTGCGTAGCTGGCCGGGGCTTCAGCCTTTCGTGGCGCCTTGCATCGTGCCCTTGCCCGATGGGTTGGCTCGCGTACGGCCAACGCCTTCCGCCGATCCTGCGACCGAGGAATTCCTCATCCGGTGCTGCAAGGCGCTGATCGCCGCCGAAGCGGATCTGAACGCGCTCGATGCCAGAGCAGGAGATGGCGATACCGGAACAACCCTTGCGAGCGCGGCGAGCGCCTTGATCCAAAACGTCGGTCAGCTTCCGCTGTCGGACCCCACGCAACTCTATCGCACGCTGGGGCAGGAGCTCAGCCAGACCATGGGGGGCTCGTCGGGTGTCCTGCTCGCGATCTTCTTCGCTGCGGCAGGCGATGCGGTATCAAGCGGCCACAGCCCGATCGACGCGCTCAAGGTTGGATTGGCCAGGATGCAGGAGGTGGGTGGCGCGCAACCGGGTGACAGGACCATGATCGACGCGCTACTGCCCGCCCTTGATGCCTTGCCGCAGGGGCTGAACGACGCAGCTCGCGCAGCAAGAGAGGGTGCGAACCTGACGGCCACCATGTCCAAGGCGCATGCTGGAAGAGCCGTCTACATCAGCGCGGAACGGTTGACAGGGCATGCTGACCCCGGGGCGGAGGCCGTTGCGAGATTGCTTGAGAGCTTGTGCTAAGTCGGCATTGAACGAGTTGCCAGGGCTGGGTGTTCATCGACAACAGAAAGGGCATCGCCAAACCAATGATTTCCGCAATCAGCGCCTTGGGTACTGGATCAGGTTTGTAACCGCGGATACTCCTGCGACCGCGGATAACATCGTCAAACTGCATCTGAGTGGTGGGATGGTGAAATTGTGCCGCGGATTTGCCCGACGTGTCGAGGTTTCGGTGCAAGCCGTCGGTTGCGGCGGGCCGCCGGCTACTTTGCATGGGGTTGTTTTCGATATTTGGCCGAAGCTGCGGCGGCGCCGACCGAACGGCTCTTCAGGCCGGTGCTCAAATCGTGGGTTTTGGTCTGGAAAGGTCGGGAATTCCAGATCTTTCAATGGGGATTGACCGACACTCTCTCCGCCATTTCTACGATCTCGTGCGCCGGTTTACGATCTTGTCCGATTTCGTGCGCCTTGAATTCGTTGTTCGTATCGGGATGCATGCCAAGGGCTAGCTATGACACTCCCAGGTCGCAACTCCGAATGCATCAATCGGAGGCAGGACGACAAAGCCTGGCGTTAGCACACGAACATGGCTCAGCTTGATAGGTCCAATGCTCGTTTAACTGCGCCCCGGGATATGTCTCTGGTAAAGCGAGCGCGCTCAGCTCTTCGAGCTAGAGCCCTTCAGCGCATTCCAAGCCGCTTGGTTGGCCCGATCGAACGCGTTGCGGGATTCCGCGAGCGCTGCGCTCAGCACGGACCATGACTCGCTGCCGGCCTGCTTTAGCTGCTGCAGACGCGCTTCCGCCTCTGATGCATCGGATTTCATCTGCTTGAGGGCTGCATCAAGGTCCCCGGTGTGGGTTGCGGCCACCTTGCCGGCCGCCTCACGGAACGTGTCTGCGGCCTCGCGCCAAGCCTTTGCCTGCGCGGCGGCGATGTCCTTGAAGGTCGCTTGCTGCTGTTCGAGCTGCTTGCCGGCGCTTTCGAAGTAGGTCTTCATCTGCGCCTCGAACCCGCTCCATTGCTTCTCGAGTTCTGTCCTGCTGCGTGCCCAGGCCGCTTCGCCGGCTTCGGTTTGCGCCTTGGGCTGCACCTGGAATTCGTCGCGGCGCTTCTTCAGATCGGCGATGATCTGCCTGCTTTGACCTTGGATTCGGCCTTCGCCTGCCCGGCCTTCATCTCGAACGAGGCGAGTGCGGCATCCATCTCGTCGATGCGCTCCTTGGCCCAATTCAGGTAAAAATGCACGTTGCTCTGCTCTGACATGATCGTCTCCGCTCGGTGCTCGAATTGAATGATCTCCCAAGTCAATTCTGCAGATGTTGACTTGAGTCGACCGCCCCGATTGTCTGATGCAGCGTCCCTCAGGCCGCGAGATAGGGAAACAGCCTTGCCTCATCACCGTGCGCCGTTGACCAAGTGCGCGACGGTCCGGGAGCCATCGCTGCGTAGAAGTCGCTCGGAGCCATCAACTCGGCGTCGCCTGGCAGCACATCCTCATTGAATATCTCCTCACAGGCGCGGAGAGCGTTCGCAAGGCGGTTATCTTCCGAAGGGTTGAGCTGGAAACGGCGTATCGTCTCGTTCCGGTTGGCTCGCCTGACAGGGGACATGATTGAAGCTCCGTGAATTGAACTGGCTAGGCGACCGTCCAGCCCCCATCCATCGAGAGGTTGGCGCCCGTGATTTGAGCGGCATCGTCGCTGCACAGGAACAGTGCCAGCGAAGCAACCTGTTCGGCGGTGACGAACTCCTTCGTTGGCTGCGCGGCGAGCAGGACATCATTGATGACTTCATCCCGCCGCATGCGCCGGGCCGCCATCGTGTTCGGAATTTGCTTCTCGACGAGCGGCGTCCAGACGTAGCCGGGGCTGATGCAGTTGCAGGTGATCTTCGAGCGAGCGAGTTCCAGCGCGACGGTCTTGGTAAGGCCCGCAATGCCGTGCTTGGCTGCGACATAGGCCGACTTGAAGGGCGAGGCGACCAGCGAATGCGCCGAGGCCGTGGTGATGATGCGGCCCCAGCCGCGCTTCTTCATGCCTGGTGCCGCCGCGCGGCTGGCATGGAAAGAGGCAGACAGGTTGATCGCGAGGGTCGCATCCCACTTCTCGGCGGGGAATTCCTCGATCGGCGAAACGTGCTGGATGCCGGCGTTGTTGACCAGGATGTCAACGCTGCCGAAGATCTCCTCACCGAGAACGATGAGCTCGGCAATCTCGCTTGGCTTCGCCATGTCCGCGGGTGAGTAGATCGCCCTGACCGTGAAATCGCGTTCGATCGCGGCACGCTCCTGCTCGACATCGGCAGGCGCGCCCATGCCGTTGATGACGACGTTGGCGCCCGCGCCGGCAAAGGTTCGCGCGCACGCGAGGCCGATGCCGCTGGTCGAGCCGGTGACGACAGCTGTCTTTCCGTTCAGAAATCCCATTTCGTACACTTTCCTCACTACACATGCGAATGACGATAGCTGCTGCGCCGGAGTTCGCGACGCCCAGTTGAACTTAAAAGACCAAGGCTTTCTCACCGGCTCGAATCGAGCCGCGAGCCGGCTGCTGCAAATAGTCGTGCACCACCTTTCCGAGGCCGAGCGTAAGGTCGGCGCGGATGTGGACGGCAGAGATGATCTCCAGGACCGGAAGGTCGGCAACGGGCGCCAGGGCGTGGGGCGCCAAGGCGAGGGCCGCGGGTCCGGCCCAGGCACCCTTCAGCACGATGTCTTCGAGATGATATTGGACGAGTTCGCAGATGCGGGAGCTGCCGTCGACATGTGGGATGATCTTGAGCAGGAAGTTCGGCTCGTTCAGGGCCGCCTTGATTTTCGACAAGTCGGCCGCGCGATGCTTGTAGCCCATCGTCCCGGTCGCAACCCGGAGCGGGCCGTAATCCAGCGTGCCGATCAATGTGTCGATCTCGGTTCGCAATGTCGGCTGGGCGAGCTTCTTCGGAAAGCCCCATAGCTCGCGCCCGCCCGCAATGGGGCCTTCGTCGTTGAGGAACATGCAATGCGTATAGCCGCCCTTGCGTCCGCGGAAGGAGACGGGGATGACCTGTCCGCTTTCCGTGTAATCGCCAAAGCCGTTCGAATCCGGCATGCGAATGAATTCATACTTGACCAGAGCTTCTCGCACGTCGACCTCAAGCGGCTCAGGAACCACCGCCTGGAGCTTGGCCGGATCGGTGCGATAGGTGATGATCAGGTATTCGCGATCGACGAACCGGTAAGGCCCGGGCGGATACGCCGGGTTGGTCAGCGGCATCGCAAAGGCTCGTTGTTTCACGTCAATCTCGCGCATTTGTGCTCTCCAGGCGGTTGGGGTGGGGCCTACTCGCGGCCGTCTTGTTCGAGATCAAACGTGAAGACCCCGTCGGGGCTCGAAGGCCGCGCGAGCACCTCGGGATGGCGCAGCGTGCGCAGCGCGTCGTGGTAGCCGGCTTGCCAGTGGTCCTGCATCGAAAGGCGCGAGAATTCGTAATCCTTGGAGTGCCCCTCGTGATTGCGCGCGCGATAGATCAGATGGACGATGTTGTAGACGTTGCGGGACACTGCCGTGCTGAGGAGTTTTACGTTCTCGTGCTGGCTGAGATCGTCAGGCAGTCGGCCAAGCAGATCCGTGAGTGCGCGCCGCAGGCGCTGCACGCGCTTGAATTGGTCGGTGCTGGCGCGGGTGCGGCTGGAATACTGGATCTCCTTGTGTCGCGTGACGACTTCAGCCATGTTGCGCGGAAGTTGACCGCGGGCGCTCCAGAGGTCGACCTGGAAGGCAAGCATGTCCTGCGGGGCATCAGACTCGATCACCCATTGCAGCGGTGTGTTGGAGACGAGACCGCCGTCCCAATAGTGCTCCCCCTCGATTTCCACGGCAGGGAAGCCCGGCGGCAGCGCGCCGCTTGCCATGATATGCTCGGGCCGGATCGTATGGGTCGTGTTGTCGAAATAGACGAAATTCCCTGTTCGTACGTTGACCGCGCCCGCGCTGAAGCGCGTCGTTCCATCATTGAGACGATCGAAGTCGACAAGGCGCTCCAGCGTCGTCTTGAGTGCGCGTGTGTCGTAAATACTGGTCGCATCGTTGGCGCCAGCGAGCTGCAGCCAGGGTGGGATGGGGCGGGCGGAAAAAAATCCGGTTGCGCCGCACGCCGCTGCCAGGCCGGCGCTCATTTGATTGATGAGGTTGCGCGTGTTGTCGCTCTTCGCCCAATCAAGGAAAGGTGTTCCGGATAAGTCCCAGGGCGCCGTTGAAGTGACCTGGGTCCAGAAGTCGCGCAGGCGCTCGACACGGGACTCAGGCGGGTTGCCCGCGATGATGGCGGCGTTGATGGCTCCGATCGAAATGCCGGCGACCCAATCAGGATCAATGCTGGCTTCGGCCAAGGCTTCGTACACGCCCGCCTGATAGGCGCCGAGCGCGCCACCGCCTTGCAACAGCAGCGCGATGCAGTCAAAGGGTAACCGTCGTTGCGCGGAAAAGAGCTCGGATCGAGGCTGGAAGTTCATGGTGCGGTTGCTCTTGAGTTTTGCGAAGTGAACACGCGTTTCAGCGCTGGCTTGCGCTCTGCTTTCCAACTCTGCGCGGCTCGAGCATCACTTCCTTCAAATGGTCCCCGGCGGCGACGACGACCACGAAATTCAGCCTGCCTTCTTGTCTCACGAGACCACCGGCGAGCGCACTGCCGGCCGCAGCTCTTTCGGCGACTTGCACCGCATCCGACATTTCCTGCTTGCTCCATTTCAAGGCAGTCATCTTGGCGAGATCGTCCCGATCGAGCTCCTTCAGGGAAGACGCCAGCTCCTTGCCCGTGAAGCTTCCGGTATTTGCATCGATGGCGTTCTCCCACACGTTTTCATTTCTCATCGTGCGAACGCGGTAGACGGGTGGGTTGGCGAGTTCAAAGCTGATGTCGGCAGTCTTCGAGCCGTCATGCAGACGCTCGGCGATCTCCATTGCCCGGCTGAGCGGGACTCGTATGGTGCGGAATTCCGTGAGTACGCGCCGGATCGCAGCGTCCTCGGCTTCGCTTTGCGCCGTCGCGCTCGGCCCGTCCCCGTCTGCGGGATTTTGTGCCACGTCGGCAACCGCGCCGGTCGTCGTGAGCGCAGCGGACCATACAATCAGGGCAAACAAATGCTTCTTCGACATTGGTGAACCTCGTTTAGATTGGTCGACCGCCTACCAAAGGCGAGTGAGGGCGAACGTATCGCTGCAAGAGCTGTGGCCTGCCGAGCCGCAAGATCCCGCAGTGCCATGCGGTGTCGCGCGCCGCGCGGCTTGCCGTCGTTTCTCGGCAGATAGGTGAGAAAGCTTGTGGGTTATCTCCGGCGAAGCCAATACAATGGAATTTCGGGAGACGTCCTCGACCGCCGACTGTGCAAGACTGTTGCGCGGTTGTGGGGGCATCGTCACGGGAGAAACCTCGTCTTCATCGGTTTGAACGTCCGAGCCCGTGTTTTGAATCGTATCGGGTGCATGGTCCGGCTGCGTAGTGGCTGCGGCGATCTCCTTGTCAGCGGATGACGGCAGGAGCTGATTGGTATCGATCACGACTCGCTCCGGTCCCTTGAGGCCGGAGTGGACGCGAATTGAAGGCCGCACAGCATCTGGTCCGGCAAAGTGGTCCGGGAGCTGCACCGGCAGCACCCAGTCGGTCGCCAGAAGCAAGCAGACCAGGGCGCTGCCAACCGTAAGAAAATAGCCGCGCAAGGGAAGGCCGTGATCAGTCGATCGGCTCGCGCGCATGAACTCGAGGGATCGTCGGTTCACGGCACGCGTCGCCTGGCAGCGGAATAATTCAGTCTCATTGTCGGATACTCCAAAGGGCGCGATGCCGGCTCGCGTGCTCGGCATTTGCCACTTCAAAACTTCGGCGATGTTCGGCACGCCAGGACTCCGGATGCCGTCTCACGCGGTGTGCGCGTGATATTCGATTTCGTCGGGCGCAACGCCTCTGCGCGCCAGTTCGGACTCGATCATGTCGAACATGCATTCGAGCGGCGCGAGCCAGACGTTGACCCAGTAAATGATGCTGTTGCGGGCCATCAGCAGAGCTGGCGTCATGCGAATGTCCTCCGTTCCTGGCCAAGCCTGACGGTACTGAGCCGGCGGACGAGGGTTCGGACCCACGCGACCATCGAGATCGTGATGCCGAGCAGCAGGCTCAGGACCACGAGACACAAAGCGAGGACAACGTTCAGCGACGCCGCGGCGAGCCCCGGTAAGGGGTTTTCACGCATCAACGCGAAGAGAAGAGTTGACATTCTCGACCTCATTAATAAACTATACCGTATATTTCATATAAAAACATGCTTCATGGTTGATGTCAAAGGCAAGGGCCTCACAAACGCGTTACGGCGAAGCGAGGCTCCGCTCCGGCGAACCAGAAGCTTCAAGCGGTGAGAGGATTCGACGTGATGAGATTGACGCTGGCGCTGTTCATCGGCGCGGGGGTCGTGGCTGCGAGCTCAGCCGCGTCCGCCCAGGAGAACCGTGGCACTCCGGAGCAGAGAGCGGCCTGTGCGCCCGACGCCTTTCGTCTGTGCAGTGTCTACATTCCCGATCCGTCGGGAGTAGAAGCCTGTCTGCGGCTCAGGAAGTCGGACCTCAGCGAAGCGTGCAAAACAGTGTTCGAGCAGGCGAGCACCGGATCAGACAGGGCCAAATAGAAGCAGCTTCGCAGGGGCGAGATCAGATCCGCGTTGATTGCATCAATCCTTTTGGAAACAGGAGCGACATAATGAGTACCATGTACATACCGGCTTTGGCCGCCTTCGGCGGCTCTGCGTTCGGATCAGTTTCGACCATCGTGAGTGGATGGTTCAGCCGACGACGTAAATTGCGTGAGCGTCATCACGCCCGCTCGTTCTCGAAGCGTGAGCGGCTGTATCGCAGCTTCATCGAGGAAGCATCACGGCTCTACGCCGAGGCCCTGATCAATGATCAGGCAGAAATTCCGCAGCTCGTCAGTCTCCATACGCTGGTGGGACGAATGCGGATTCTCTCGAGCAACGAGGTTGTTCAGGCCGCCGAGCGCACCGGGCGTCTGATCATCGAAACCTATCTGTCGCCAAATCGCACGTTTGTGGATCTGCCCAACTTCATCGAGGAAATAGATCCATTGCGCGATTTCGGCGAAGCTTGCCGTCGCGAACTCATGAACCGGCCAGCTCCGTGAGAAGCGTGATGCGGGAGCAGATTGACGACCGGACCAGGAATGCGGGCGGGCGCCGCAGGATCGTGCGGGCAGCCAAGGCCCTCTATTGTCAGATCGGTCACAACAAGACCACCGTGGCCGACATCGGCCGGAGCTTGTCGATGTCCTCAGCCAACATCTATCGCTTCTTTCGCTCAAAACAGGCGATCGAGGAGGCTGTCGTAGGTGAATTGCTCGATGAGATCGTGCGCGCGGCAGCCGAGGCGGGTCGGTGCTGCGGCGCCTGACCGCAATCCTGAAGGCGATTGCCGAGTGTAACGAAGGTCGACCCGCAAGGGACCGGAGACTGCAGGACCTTTTGGCCTCGGCGGTTCGGCAGAATTGGTCCGTCGTCCTCGCCTACGAGGACCAGATCAGGGGGGTGGTCCGGCCAGTGATCGGCACCGGTCAAGAAAACGGGGAGTTGCGGGACGGCAGTCCGATGGCATTGACCTGCTGCCTTCTGGAGGCCCTTGATGTCTACCTCAATCCCTCGCGGACCGGAGTGACGACGCTTCGGCCGAGTTTCGAGGAAATGTTGAGTTTCTGTACGGGTGCGTTGCGCCGCACGCCGTCGGTGCAAGCGCTCGATATGGCATCGCACCTGGAGATAGCGGTGGGCCGCTGACGGATCGGCTCGGGCGGCCCCGCGATCAGACGGCAGGCCTGCAACTAGTGGTACCAGTCCGACTCGCACGCCGCCAGGAAGAAGCCGACCCGTTCGCGCACGAAACCGGGAAGCTCCTTCTTCAGGTCTTTCGGCGTCTCGCCGATGAGCGAGCGAAACAGCATCGGCAGCAGGACCAGGTCAAGGAAGATCTGCGCCGTGGCGCGGCTTCGTTTGGCGCTGAACGGTCCCCTTGGTGTACGGGCAAGCTTCTGGGTGGCGTTATCCAGCCACTGCGACACCGCAGCCAGGGAGCGATCGCGCGCGGCGTCGTGGACGTTGCGGCTCAGTTCGGGAAACCGCTGAGATTCGGCGATCGTCGCCCGGACCATGCCCAGCGACTCCTCGATAACCCTATCGACAATGGCGATTCCGAGGCTCATCAACTTGTCCTCGATGGTGCGGCCTTCGGGCGAGAAGCCCTCAAAATCCGTCAGCCCGTCGATGCTGCGAGCCACCACGGCCGCGAACAGTGCTTCTTTGCCGGGGAAATGAGCATAGATGGTCGGCTTGCTCGCGGGAGCAAGTTCGGAAATGTCGTCGATGCTTGCGCTGCGGAAGCCTTTTTCGAGAAACAGTTGCTGGGCTGCATCGAGAATTCGCGCCTGCGCGTCGCCGGCAAGATCCTTGGGCGGTCTGCCTCGCTTCGTCTTCTTCATTCTTGGACCTCCAAAATCACGAATCTGTGCGCGTCGGTTTCCCACTTGACACGGGCTGCAAAGAAAGGCAAGAAAAAGAAAATATACGGTATAGTTTATTAAGTGGGGCTCGATGGTTGCGGGCCTGGCGAATGCTCCTGCGAGGATCAGGCTCGCATAGGTGGGGCGTTCGAGCCCAATCGTCCGAGCAAAATGAGGAGAGTGTCGTGACTATCTTGAGCCCAGACCGGTCCGGCTTGCCGGAGCGCGTTCTGTTGCGCGAACTGCATCACAGGGTCACCAACGGGGTTGCCTTCGCCATCGATGTTGTCTCCGCCGCCGCCGTTCGGGTCGAGGGGAAGGAAGCCAAAAGCGCACTCAGCGATGTCGTGGAGCTGCTGCACGGTTATGCCGACGTGCATCGCGCTCTGGCGATGCCTGCGGGAGATACGCTGATTCACGCCGCCACCTACATTCGCAAATTGGAAGGTGGCATGCGCCGAGCGCTGCTGGACCGGATGAACATTCAACTGGCCTTCGCGACTCACTGCCTCGCGCTTCAGCCGGAGCGCTGCTGGCACCTGGGGCTGATCGTCCATGAACTCGTGATGCACGCGGCTAGGCACGCCTGCTTCGACGGGCGGGCCGGGCAGATCAAGGTCAAGCTGACGCGCGCCGGCGCCCTGGTGAATTGCGTCGTTCTGGACAACGGCTCGCGCCCGGCGCGCGACGTCTCTGACCGCGAACTGCGAACAGCGAGAGATCTTGCCAGGGCTCTCGGCGGCCGGATCGAGCAAGGCTTTGGCGTCGAATTCACCTCGATTGTCCTCTCTTTTCCGCTCAGCGAACGCGAACTGGGTCCAAACCGGTCAATCGCGACGCGCCAGGCGAGGGCTCCGCGCCGCACGAGAGCTGCCGCTTCAGACAAAGTGGTGTTGAAGGCCAGCGCAGCGGCCGATCATCAATGCGGGCCTACCGCTGCGATAGACCCGTTTGCGGGATTGCTGTGCCAGCACGACCGCGAGCTGGCCCTCCCCTGTCGGTCCGCCGATGTCCTTGGCGGGCTGCTGTCGCCTTCCCATCCTGCGGACGCGTCATGACAACCCATTCTTCCAATCCGACCGATCCGCTTCGGACGCTCCCTGCGGCCAAGGCCCTCGTCGCGGCGGCCGTGCTTGCCGGCGTCGCGCTGAGCGGCTGCAACGACCGCGCGTCACAGACGGCCGCGCGCGCCACACTGGTCCGGACCACGATCGTGCAGCCGCGCGACCGGCAAGCCTCTCTCACGCTGACCGGGGAGATCCAGGCGCGCTTTCGTGCCGATCTATCTTTCCGCGTCAGCGGACGCGTGGTTGCCCGTACCGTGGACGTCGGTGCTCACGTCAACAAAGGCGACGTTCTCGCCCGTCTCGAGCCGGCGGAGCAACAAGCCGACGTCGATGCCGCGACCGCGGCAGTGGCCTCGGCCGAAGCCCAGCTGCGCGTGGCGAAGGCTACCTTCGAACGTCAGAAAGCGCTCATCGCAAGCGGCTTCACCACCCGGACCGTGTACGACCAGGCCCAGGAAGGTTTACGAACCGCAGAGGGCGTGCTGGAAGCCGCCAAGGCCCAACTGGGCACCTCCAAGGATGCGCTCGGCTATGCCGTCCTGCGCGCTGAAGCCGACGGTGTCATTACCGCTCGAAACCTCGAGGTCGGCCAGGTCGTTCCGGCTGCCCAGCCTGTGTTCTCGCTTGCCCAAGATGGGGGGCGGGATGCCGTCTTTGAGGTCTATGAATCCGTATTTCTTGGCGAGACCGACAGCCGCCGCATCACGCTGGCGCTGGTCTCCGATCCCGCCGTGACCGCGACGGGTGAGGTGAGAGAGATCTCACCGTCGATCGACGCGAAGAGCTCCACGATCCGCGTCAAGGTGTCCATCGACAATCCGCCGGCCGCGATGACGCTGGGCAGCGCCGTCGCCGGAACTGTCAAGACGAAAGCTCAGAAGGACATCACCTTGCCCTGGAGCGCGCTGATGGCCGCAGGCAGGAGGCCTGCCGTCTGGACCGTAGACCCGAAAACGAAGACTGCGTCGCTGAAGTCCGTCACGGTCGGCGCTTATGAAGCCGGTCAGGTGCTGATCAAGGCAGGCCTCGAGCCCGGCGAGCGCGTCGTCGTCGACGGCGGCAAGCTTCTGAGTGTCGGCCAGTCGGTCACTGAGGAGGGAGATCAGTCATGAAGCGACAGGTCATGATGATCGCTGGCACGCTCGCGGCGGCCTCGTTGCTCACCGACTGCCAGCAGGAGATGAACGCGCCGGAGCCCGTGCGCCCCGTGCTCTCAATGGTGGCCAAGCCGAACAGCGGTGACAGTACGGTTGCTGTCGGCGTCGTCGAGCCGCGCTACAAGACCAACCTTGGTTTTCGCGTGCTCGGACGGCTGACTTCGCGCCCGGTCTACGTTGGCGACATCGTCAGCGAAGGACAAATCATCGGGACGATTGATCCCACTGCACTCGATCTCGCCGTTCGCGCGGCCAAAGCTCAACTTGCGAAGGCCGAGGCGCAGTTTGCGACGGCCAAGGCCACGGAGGAGCGGCAACGCACGCTCATCACCAGCGATGCGACCACCAGGCAGACGCTGGATAATGCCGAGCAGGCCCGCGCCGGCGCCGAAGCAAGCGTCGCGCAGGAGCAGGCGAACCTGACCAAAGCCATCGAGCAACTCGGCTATGCCCAGATCAAGGCCGACTTCGGCGGTGTCGTCACCGCCGTCGGCGCGGAAGTCGGCCAGGTGATCTCGCCCGGTCAAACCGTAGTGACGGTCGCGCGGCCGGACATTCGCGAGGCGGTCGTCGATATCGGGGAAGACCTACCAGTGCCGCTCGAAGTCGGTCTCCCGTTCACCGTCAGCCTGCAGCTCCTTCCCGCGGTTCAGGTCGAAGGCAGCATCCGCGAAATCGCACCGCAGGCCGATGCGGTGACGCGGCTGCGACGTGTCCGGATTGCGCTCGACAACCCGCCCGAAAGCTTCCGTCTTGGCGCGACCGTCACGGCAAAGCTCGGGAAGGACCAGAGCAAGGTCTTGCGCCTACCCGCATCAGCGGTGCTCGCCCGGGACGGCGCAGATTTCGTCTGGGTGGTCGATCAGTCCGCCGGCACCGTCTCGCTGCAGAAGATCGATGGTGTCGCCGAACAGGCGGGCATCCGCGTCACCGGCGGACTTGCCGCCGGCGCCCGCGTCGTCACCGCCGGAGTCCACAGCCTCAAGCCCGGACAACACGTCCGTATCGAACAGGATCAAGAGCCATGAAGTCGTTCAACCTTTCGGACTGGGCGCTCGGCCATCGTTCGCTCGTCTGGTATTTCATGATCGCCTTCATGGCGGCCGGCCTGTTTGCCTATCTCCAGCTGGGACGACAGGAGGATCCTGACTTCACCATCAAGACCATGGTGATCCAGGCGCAGTGGCCGGGCGCCTCGCCCGAGGAGATGACGCGTCAGGTCACCGACCGGATCGAGAAGAAGCTGGAGGAACTGGAATCGCTCGACTACACCAAGAGTGTAACGGTCGCGGGTCAGGCCACCGTCTTCGTCTACTTGCGCGATTCGACCAAGGCGGCCGACGTCAAGCCGACCTGGGTGCGCGTCCGAAACATGATCGCAGACATCAGGGGCGATTTCCCACAAGGCGTGATCGGGCCCGGTTTCAACGACCGCTTCGGTGACGTCTTCGGCAACGTCTATGCCTTCACCAGCGACGGCTTGAGCCAGCGACAGCTCCGCGATCAGGTCGAGGATGTCAGGGCCAAGGTGCTGACGGTGCCCGATGTCGGCAAGGTTGACATTCTCGGCGCGCAGGACGAGGTGATTTATCTGGAATTTTCTACCCGCAAGATCGCAGCGCTCGGTCTCGACGTCCACGCCATCATGAATTCGCTCCAGGGCCAGAACGCGGTGGCGCCCTCCGGCGTGTTCCAGGAGGGGCCGGAGCGGATCAGCGTCCGCGTCAACGGCCAGTTCACCTCGGAGGCGAGCCTGAAGGCGGTCAATCTGCGCATCAACGACCGCTTCTTCCCGCTGACCGATGTCGCGACCATCACGCGCGGCTATGCCGATCCGCCGTCAACCCTGTTTCGGTACAACGGTCAGCCCGCCATCGCCCTCGCGATCGGCATGAAATCCGGCGCCAACCTGCTGCAGTTCGGCAAGGCGCTGAAGGAGGAGATGACGAAGATCATCGCCGACCTGCCGATCGGCGTCGGCGTCCACCTGGTTGCCGACCAGCCCGTCGTGGTCGAACATGCCGTCTCGGGCTTCACCGAAGCCCTGTTCGAGGCCGTGATCATCGTGCTCGGCATCAGCTTTCTGAGCCTGGGCATGCGAGCCGGTCTCGTGGTCGCCATCGCCATTCCGCTCGTGCTCGCGATCACCTTCGTCGTGATGGCCTATTGCGGCATCTCGCTGCAGCGCATTTCGCTGGGCGCCTTGATCATCGCGCTTGGCCTCTTGGTCGACGACGCCATGATCGCGGTCGAGATGATGGTGGCGCGGCTCGAGATCGGCGATCCCCTCGAAAAGGCGGCAACCCACGTCTATACGTCGACCGCGTTCCCGATGCTGACGGGAACGCTTGTCACGGTTGCTGGCTTCATCCCGATCGGGCTCAACAGCAGCAATGCCGGCGAGTTCACGTTCACGCTGTTCGTCGTGATCGCGGTGTCGCTGATCGTCTCCTGGATCGTGGCCGTCTTGTTCACGCCGTTGCTCGGCGTCACCATTCTGCCAGCGAAGATGAAGGGACACCACGAGCAAAAGGGGCGCGTCGCGCAGATGTTCGCGCGCCTGCTGCTGTTCTGCATGCATCACCGTTGGAGCACCGTCGCTGTCACGGCCGGGGCCTTCCTGCTCGCCCTGTTCGGCTTGCAGTTCGTGCAGCAGCAGTTCTTCCCCTCGTCCGACCGTGCCGAACTCGTGATCGACTGGAACCTGCCACAGAACGCTTCGATCACCGAGACCAATACCCAGATGGCGCGCTTCGAGCGCGAGCAGTTGCAGGGCAATGACTCCATCGAGCACTGGTCCACCTATGTCGGCACCGGCGCGCCGCGCTTCGTTCTGTCGTTCGACCTGCAGACCGCCAACACCTGGTTCGGTCAGCAGGTGATCGTGACCAAGGGCGGCATCGCCGCGCGCGACAAGCTCAAGTCGCAGTTCGAGGACTATTTGAGGAAGACGTTCCCGGGCACCGACACCTACGTCAAGCTGCTCGAGGTCGGCCCTCCCGTGGGACGTCCGGTGCAATACCGCCTGAGCGGCCCCGACATCGCCGAGGTACGCAACCTCGCGCAGAAGCTCGCAGGCGTCATCCGCAGCAATCCTGACCTCGGCAATGTGGTGTTCGACTGGATGGAGCCGGCGCGCGTCGTCAAGGTCGACGTGCTCCAGGACAAGGCACGCCAGCTCGGCGTGACCTCGGAAGATATCGCCACCACCCTGAACTCGGTGCTTCAGGGCTCGCCGGTCACGCAGGTGCGTGACAGCATTTATCTCGTCAACGTCACGGGACGAGCGACCGCGCCGGAGCGCGCTTCGATTGATACGCTGCGCGACCTGCAGATGACCGGGCTCGGCGGCCAATCGGTGCCGCTCGGCGCGGTCGCCAATCTGCGCTACGAGCTGGAGCAGCCCACGATCTGGCGCCGCGCCAGGATCCCGACGATTACTCTCAAGGCCGCCGTGGTCGGCAACGTTCAGCCGAAGACGGTCGTCGACCAGCTCGCGCCGAAGGTGGCGGAATTTACCAAGCAGCTGCCCGCGGGCTACTCGATCAAGATCGGCGGCTCGGTGGAGGAGAGTGCCAAGAGCCAGGGGCCGATCGTCGCGGTCGTACCCTTGATGCTGTTCATCATGGCGACCGTGCTGATGGTGCAGCTGCAGAGCTTTTCGCGCCTGTTTCTGGTGTTCGCTGTCGCCCCGCTCGCGCTGATCGGCGTTGTCATGGCCATGCTGCCAAGCGGCGCGCCGCTGGGCTTCGTGGCCATCCTCGGCGTGCTGGCTCTCATCGGCATCCTGGTCCGGAACTCCGTGATCCTGATCGTGCAAATCGAGGATCTCAAGAAGGAGGGCAGGCCCGCCTGGGATGCCGTGGTGGAAGCAACCGAGCACCGCATGCGACCAATCTTGTTGACCGCGGCCGCCGCAAGTCTCGCGTTGATCCCAATCGCACGCGAAATTTTCTGGGGGCCGATGGCCTATGCCATGATGGGTGGGATCATCGTCGGTACGCTGCTGACGCTGCTGTTTCTGCCGGCGCTGTATGTGGCGTGGTTTAGAATTCATCCTGATCACAGCGATCAACTGCATGGGGCCGATGCTCCGGTGCACGAAATCGCCGCGCCCGGGCGAAGCTCCCCGCGCGATGCGTCAGCGCCGACCCTTGAGCCGCAATTCTAGCAAGGGAGACGCTATGTCCCGAAAGAAACCGTTGACGCTGGCTACGACGTTCGCAGCGATTTCGCAGGTGCCAGGTGCGGCGTTTGCGCAATTGCCGCCGCCTCGTGCTGCGGATACGATGCCAATAGCACCTGTTGCTACGCCCCACAGCGCTACCGGCGCGTCCTCATCTCCGATTAGCTCCCGCTCATCCTCCCAAGTATGCTCATGGATATCGTAGGCGCCCTGGCTTGGCTGGTTCGTGTGACGAAAACCGGCTCGATTTCAGCAGTGGCACGCAGGATCTTTCCCTCGATCAGTATTTGGGCGTCCGTCCTCTGTGTCGAACTGCGTAGCTCGGTCTATGTTGGTTCCTAAGTCCCACTTCCGATGGTGCCGGTCTTCCAATGTGCTCGCGCAGAGGAATTTTCAATTCTGCGCGTAGCTGAATTGGTGGGTTTTGGTCTATGAAGGTCGAAAATGCTCTATCTTTCAACGGGGATTGACTGACACTCTCTCCGTCACATCATTCGGCTGACAGCGGCTCGCCCGATATCGTCCAGCTTTCTCCTGTCAAAGATCGCTATCCGCAAGGTCTTGAAAGAGGTGTAATCGTCGGGCTTCGCGCCGATCCAGATGCCGGGAAGCATCATCGGCAACCGCTCGCCATGCAGCGACGTCGCCTGGAGGATGAGGTTTTCCGGGGTCAATGCCCCCGTAAAATCAGGCTGATCTGCACACCGAGGATCTCTGGTGTAGCCACATGCCGCTCGTCGTCAGATTGCGGCTGTCGCTGCCACGATGGTGTCGCGCAGCCAGCGATGGGCCGGCACGTCGTCGAACCGGCGGTGCCACATCATGACGCTGCGCAGCCTGGGAGTGTCGAATGGAAGCTCGTGGATCTCGATGGCATGGGCCCGACGAAACTCCTGCGCGAGCTTGCGCCCGAGGATGGCGATCAAGTTGGATTGGACCAGAACAGCACCAGCGGACAGATAGGGCACGTCAAGTGCAACGGTGCGGGTCTGCGTCAATGCCTGATCGATGAACTCCAGATCCTCGCCACTTGAGCTGATCGCAAGATGGGGCGTTGCTGCGAGGGCCTCGACCGTCAGCTTCTTCCGTAGCGCGGGGTGGCCGCCTCTCAAAGCCGCGACATAGCGATCATCGATCAATAGCCGCGAGGCAAATCGCTCGCCGGCTGCTTCCCTCGCGGCGATCGCGAGATCGAGTTCGCCGCGATCGAGCCGATCGGCAAGATTGAGCGTGCCGCTCGGGACCAACGACAACCGCACTTTCGGCGCCTGGGCGCGGACGGCGGCCACGATAGGGCCCACCGCGACGACTGCGGCATAATTGTTGACCGCGATGGCAAAGCGCCGGTCGGCCGTGGACGGCTCGAAGCTGTCGCCTTCCACTGCGAGCTGGAGCTCGTTGAGCGCTTTTCGGACCGGTAGCGCAAGCTGCTCGGCCCGCGGCGTCGGCATCATTCCCGACGGCGTGCGGACGAACAATTTGTCCTTCAGCGCGTGTCGAAGCCTGTTCAGCGCGTGGCTGACTGCGGGTTGGCTGATCGAAAGCGCATCGGCCGCCCGCACGACGCTTCTCTCATGCAGTACGGCGTCAAATACCAGCAGCAGATTGAGATCGAGATTGCGAAGTCTCATGGCGGACTAGATGCACAACGTGAATTGAGAGATAAAGGCAATTCATTTGAATAATAGCCTGAGGAACGCCAGTTTCCCAGCATGTTCTTCGTCAGTCACACCGCGACGCCCTCGGCGCGGCCCAATGCAAGGATCATGGTCGTGCTGATTGCCGGCCCGGAACCGTCGACCCTAGCGCCGGAAGATCTGGCGCCCTGGCGGCAGCTAATCCCCTCCGCAATGTGGGCTCTCATCGGCCTGACCCAGGTCAACCGGACCACGATTCTCGACAATATCGCCGCGCTGATGAAGCGAAGGGCGGCCAACCCCCGGCGGTTGATTCTCCTCGGTTGTGGCGAAACCGGGCGTCGAGCGTTCGAGCTCGTCGCCCAAGGTACGATCGACTGCGCAGGGATCGTCGCGATCGACATACCCTGCCACCCGCTCTCGTTCGCCATCGTTCCAACGCCTACGGCTATCCGCCTCGTCGTGCATCACCACGGCTCGGGGCGGGCCGGAGATGGCCTCGTCGAGCAATTGCAGCGCGCGGACATTGACGTTCGCGTCATCGGACTTGGTGCTGTCGCCGCCAACAAATCAGCGACAATCGCGAGCGCCGCGGAAGCCTTTGTGCTGGAGCTGGCCGCGATGGTCGGTCGTCACAGCGGACACGGAGCTTGAAGATGATGATGCCAAGACCTCTGAAGATGGCGGGTGCAGCTCTTCTAGTCACCGCGGCGGCCGGCTTTGGCGGATATATCTGGCTGGGTTCGGCGAAAAGCGCCGCATCCCGTGGCGGGGCCTCCCGCACGCCTGTCCCCATACAGGCCGCTATCCCGGTGACAGCCGCAGGCGTCGCGCAAGATGATGCGCCTATCGTTGTGGAAGGCCTTGGCACAGTCAGCCCGCTCAACACCGCGACCATTCGTACTCAGGTGCAGGGCACTCTCGAAAGCGTCGACTTTGTCGAGGGACAGGAGGTGAAACGTGGCCAGGTGCTGGCCCGCATCGATCAGCGCGTCTACGAGGCGCAGGTGGACCAGGCGGACGCGGCGCTCGTTCGCGACCAGGCAAGCCTGAAAAATGCGAAGGCAAACCTAGCGCGGACACGACCGCTTGCGGACCGTGGCTTTGCCACCCAGCAAGCGCTGGATACGCAGAATTCGCAGGTGGCGCAGGGCGAGGGTACCATTCAGCTCGACCAGGCAGCGCTCGAGGCGGCGCAAACGCAGTTGAGCTTCACCACGATCACCGCGCCATTGGATGGCGTTACCGGCATCCGCCGAATCGATCCAGGCAATATCGTCCAGCCCAGTGATCCCAACGGTCTCGTCGTGCTGACCCAGCTGCAGCCGATCGCAGTAATCTTCACCTTGCCATCCACCGAGATCCCCGATGTGCAGAAGGCGATTGCGGCGGGAGACGTCGCGGTCGACGCCTATGATGCTTCGAACCGCCGCAGGCTCGATCATGGCAGCCTGATGCTGATCGACAATCAGGTGGACAGCTCGACCGGCACGGTGCGGCTCAAGGCCTCCTTTCCCAATGCCGCCCGGACTCTCTGGCCCGGCGCGTTCGTCAACATCCATCTGACCGTCGCGGTCCGCAAGAATGCGCTGACCGTGCCACTGACGGCGGTCCAGCAGGGCCCGAACGGCGTCTTTGTGTACGTGATCGGGCCCGACCACAAGGTAACTGTGCGCCAGGTCGTAGCGGGGCAATCGCGTGCCGGCAAGGTGCTGATCGAGCAGGGGCTGTCACCGAACGAGACCGTGGTGACCGCAGGTCAATACCGGCTCAGCGCGGGAACGACGGTCGAACTCGTTCCGGACAGCCAGAGCAGCCGGGTTCAGAACGCCACCACCGCAAGTGCAGGGATGCTGCCATGAACGTTTCAGCGGGGTTTATTCGCAAGCCCGTCGCGACCGCTTTTCTCACCATTGGGATTACCCTGATCGGGTTGGTTGCCTTCTTTCAACTGCCGATCTCGGCGTTGCCGACGGTGGATACGCCCACGATCCAAGTGACCGCGCAGTTGCCGGGCGCCGATCCGCAGACCATGGGCTCCTCGGTTGCAACGCCCTTAGAGCGGCAATTCGGCCAGATTGCAGGGCTGACCGTCATGAGCTCGAGCAGCGGGCTCGGCAATACGCAGATCACCCTGCAATTTGCGCTGAACCGCAACGTCGATGCCGCCGCACAGGACGTGCAGACGGCGATCAATGCAGCCTCAGGCCAGTTGCCGAAGAACATGCCGTCACCGCCGATCTTCCGGAAGATCAACCCAGCCGATGTCCCGGTGCTTTTGATCGCATTGACGTCGGACACCCAGCCGCTCACCAAGGTCAACGACTATGCCGACAGCATTTTGGCGCAAAAACTTTCCCAGGTGCCGGGCGTGTCGCTGGTCACAATCGGCGGCGCGCAGAAGCCGTCGATCCGGGTACAGGTCAACCCGGCGAAGCTCGCGGCGGCGGGGCTCGATCTCGAACAGCTCCGTGCAACGCTGGGCGTCGCGACCGTCAACCAGCCGAAGGGCGCGCTCTACGGGGCGCAGCAATCCTTCACGCTGGCCACTAACGACCAGATCCTGACCGCCAAGGGCTATGACGACCTCATCATCGCCTATCGGCATGGCGCGCCGCTGAGGCTTCGCGACGTCGGCCAGGCGATCGTCGCCGCCGAGGACATTACGCTGCATGGCTGGTTCAACGACAAGCCGGCCGTCGTCCTTGCGATTCAGCGGCAGCCCGGCGCCAACGTGATCGCCACCGTCGACCGGATCAAGCAGCTGCTTCCGCAGCTGATCTCAGGCCTGCCGTCTGACATCAAGGTCGAGATTGCCTCCGACCGCACCCAGACTATCCGCGCGAGCGTGGCGGACGTGCAGTTCACATTGGTGCTGACGATCGCTTTGGTCGTAGACGTGATCTTCCTGTTCCTGCGCAACGTCCGAGCGACGCTGATCCCCGGCATTTCCGTGCCGATCTCCCTGATCGGCACCTTCGGGGTGATGTATCTGTTCAACTACAGCCTCGACAACCTGTCGCTGATGGGACTGTCGATCGCGGTCGGTTTCGTGGTCGACGACGCCATCGTGATGATCGAGAACATTTCGCGGCATATCGAGGAAGGCTTGCCGCCATTTGAGGCGGCGTTGAAAGGGGCCGGCGAGATCGGCTTCACCATCATGTCGATCTCGGTGTCGCTGGTGGCGGTGTTCATTCCGCTGCTCTTGATGAGGGGCGTCATCGGACGCATGTTCCAGGAATTCGCCGTCACGGTGTGCGTCGCGATCGCGGTATCCGTTATCGTCTCGGTGACGCTGACACCAATGATGTGCGCCTACCTTCTCGACTCAGGGCACGGCGCGAACCCGGGAGCGCTGTTGCGCGGCCTTGAGCGGGGCTTTGTCGCGATCCAGGCCGGCTACGAAGCCGTGCTCCGGCTCACGCTGCGGTTCAAGCCGCTAACCATGGCGGTGTTGCTCGCAAGCGTAGGAGTCACAGGTGTGCTGTTCGCGGGCATTCCGAAAGGGTTCTTCCCTCAGCAGGACACCGGCATGATCGCCGGCATCACGGAGGCGTCCGCCGATGTCTCGCCGAGCCAAATGGCGGAGCTGCAGCGTCATGTCATCGACATCATCGCAAAAGACCCTTCGGTCGCCAATGCAACCGGCTATATCGGGCCGGGCGGCCCGACCGTCACCGAGAACAACGGTCGCCTGTTCGTGCTGCTCAAGCCGCGCGCGCAGCGGCAGTACTCGTCCGACCAGGTGATCCGTCAGCTCGATGCCAAGCTGCAGACGCAAAAGGGCATTCAGGTGTTCATGCAGTCCACGCAGGACATCAACCTTGCGAGCCGGCTATCGAAGACGCAGTATCAGTTCACGCTGACGGATGTGAATCAGGACGAGCTCAACAGCTGGTCCGACAAGCTGTTCAATAAGCTCAAGACGCTGCCGGAACTGGCCGACGTCGCGACCGACCAGGCCAATGCCGCCCGCCAGCTCAAGCTGAATATCGACCGCGACGCCGCGTCTCGGTTGGGCATCGATCCCGCGGCGGTCGACAATGCGCTCTATGATGCGTTCGGTCAGCGCCACGTCGCCCAGATCTTCACGACGCTCAACACCTACTATGTCATCCTGGAAGCCGATCCTTCGTTCCAGCTTGGGCCCTATGCGTTGAACCGCATTTATGTCAGCTCCTCCAACCGGTCTATGGTGCCGCTGAGCCAGTTCACCTCGATCGAATACGGTGTTGCACCGCTCTCAGTGAACCACCAGAGCCAGTTTCCGTCGGTGACATTGAGCTTCAACCTCGCGCCCGGGACGGCGGTGGGTACGGCGGTAGCTGCCGTGCAGAAAGCCACGGCCGACTTGCACATGCCTTCGACAGTCGCGACCAGCTTCCAGGGCAATGCCCAGGCATTCCAATCCTCGTTGTCTTCTACGCCGATCCTCATCGTTGCCGCCGTGATCGCCGTCTACCTCATCCTGGGCATGCTGTATGAAAGCGCTATTCACCCGGTCACCATTCTGTCGACGCTGCCGTCCGCAGGGCTGGGCGCTCTGCTGACGCTCTGGGCGTTCGGCTTCGGTCTCGACGTGATTGGGTTGATCGGGATTATCCTGCTGATCGGCATCGTGCAGAAGAACGGCATTATGCTGATCGATTTCGCGCTCGAAGCCGAGCGCAACAGAGGGCTAACGGCCGAGCAATCGGCATACGAAGCCTGCCGCATCCGGTTTCGTCCAATCCTCATGACGACGATGTGCGCGATGCTCGGCGGCGTGCCGTTGATGATCGGCACCGGCACCGGCGCAGAGCTACGCCAGCCGCTAGGATACGCCATAGTCGGTGGCCTGATTGTATCTCAGCTGATGACGCTGTTCACCACGCCGGTTGTCTACATCTACCTCGATGGGATGAGCCGGTGGTTTGCCGGCCTGCGTGCGAAGGTTTGGCCCTCGCGAGGCGACCACGGAGCCGGCGCCGCGGAGACGGTTTCGTAAACGCTGCAGGAGATATTCGAGTGCCCTAGACATGCTCGGGTCGGCTGCGTCGCTTTGACAACTCTGCGCACGTTCTGGCTCGCCCAGGCGCTGGTGACCGCATCGGGCGACATCGACGGACAGGCGCTGCTTCGCGGGATCGATCTGAGCCCTTGGGCCGCGGCAGCGGCCATTGTGCCGATCTGCCAGCTTAGCGTTGTGGCCGTGCCGTCCGTGCGCCGACGAAATCCGCACACCGTTTTCTGGGGCGCCATTGCGGTGCTGAGCGAGGCGGCGACTGTGTTCGCGCAAAATGTGGACACATTTCTCGGGGTAGGGGACCTGCCCGCCAGCCTCCATGTCGCGGCCTTGCTGCTGCTCGCGATTATCGTCGACCATCGCCTGGCCGGCATGATCGCGGAGCAATCATGATCGCGCTCGTTGGGCTGTCCTTGAGCAGCCAAGTGCTCATGGCAGTGCCGGTGTTCCTGGCCGGATTTTGCTCTTCTGCGGCGGGTTTCGCGCTGCTCGCTTTCTCCGCGACTGTCTATTCGGCCTCAACCGTCAACCGATGAGGCCTCGCGGTGTAGTGGGGACATCGTGCGCTTACTGTCGGCATCGACGTCCGGCAACCCGGGGGCACGAATCGTTGGATTTGCGCACCCACCCAACCTAAGTCGACTGCCTCGTACTTCGGCCCTGCTTAGGTTCGAATTGGAATATGCCGAGCTACGTTACGATCTTCCGGCTTTTCGCTCGCCGCAAGGCCGGCGACAACGCCGATGCGGTCAGCCTCGACACGGTTCTGGCTCATCTTGCGCTTGCCTTCGAATCTGTTGACGGGGATGCGTACTCCAACGATCCCGCGCAACTGGGAGGCGATGTAATCGGCGGGAGCATTGCCGACAGCCCAAGGCTCCGCGCGAGACTGTTCATGAATGATGGTCAGACGCCTGACCACCTCGAGCAGACGCTCGGGCTCCTGGAAGAACTCCACCGGGCCGTATGCGTGGACGGCAATGTAATTCCAAGTCGGCACCACCTTCCCGGTTTCTTGCTTGGTGGCATACCATGAGGGCGTCACATAGGCCTCCGGACCCATGAAGATTGCCAGAGCTTCGCCGTGGCCGACCGCCAGTGTGGATTGCCCCTCGCGAGGTGCCCGTACAGCACTCCGTGCTCGCCTTCGGTCTCATCGAGGAAGAGCGGCAAAGGTGACGCGATCGGCCCCTCGGCCGTGGCCGTGACCAAATTGGCCAGAGGAGCGGAGCGAATGGTCGCTCGGATACTTTCGATATCGCCGTCCTTGAAGGCGGGGGGCACGTACATGGTGGTTCTCCGTTCTCGGACCCAAGATAGCCGCGCCCCGCTATGTTTAGAACTTCCAGTTGTGGAATACCTTGCTAATCCAGTTGCATAGGCCTGGCTGAGGCGAACGGCAGACGATTGAAACCAGTGACTCGGCGCTGTCTGACCCACGGGTGCGATACAATCCCGTCTGAAATACCGACGGTGAAGTTGTAGCTAGGGTCGCAGGCGCCTCTTTGCGTCACAACGGCGGTCCCCAGGATCCATCATAGGCCAATCGCGCCTGCGCGGGTGATGTCAGGGCGATCAAGCAACCGGTAGCAATCATCCAGAGCGAAGGCGTCTTCATAATAGGTCTCCTTGTTGTGAGGGATACTCATTTGCGTCTGGTCACCCGCGGTTCGGCCGCCGTCGAGAGAGATCGCGAGGCTCCTAATCTACGCTTCCGCGGTCCGCGGTGTCGCGCGCGCAATGCTAATTTTTGCGCTTCGGAAGGGACTGTCTTCATCGTTCCGCACCCGCTGGCGTCAGCGGCCCCGCCGGCGCCGCTCGCATCAGGCTGATGACCAACAGTCCGAGGATCGCAGCCCAGAAGGCGACCTGCAAGCCGTCGATGATGGACAGGACATTGGCTTCACGCCGCACGAGTTACCTCAGCATCGTCGTGGCGCGCGCCAGCGTCGTCTCCGCGGCGACGCTATGCTGGGCAACCCGGCCGATCAGGCTACCGAGAGCTTGCGCCACTTCCGCGTTCTGGCTGACCGCATTGGCGCTGTCGACGACGTAGGTGAGGGCTGCATCCTAGTCGGAATAGAAGAGCTGATCCGATCGAGTGGAGCGGGCAGACGACGAGATTTGCGCCACCGCACACAGAACGGCGAGCAGGCCCGTCGCGAGCGCCCAAAACGCTTTGTGTCTTGCCGAAGGGTACCGTTGCGGGTTCGTGGACATGCCGATGGCCATTCTTCGTAGTGCGCATCAGGTCGAGCCTATTGAAGGCCCGCCCTGCAAGTTGAGAGGCCGGCTGTATCATTGCCGTAGCAGCCGGCATGTCGTGAAGCGGCCAGTCGGTTTCCAGCTTTCCCCGTGTCGTCGCGCGAAGCCGAAGCAAGGACTTCGACCGTCGCCGTGGCGCCGGCGACGAGCTTGTTGCGCTGGTCGGCGCGGTCGAGCGCGATCCGGACCGGAACGCGCTGGGCCAGCCGGACCCAGTTGAAGGTCGGATTGACGTTGGCAAGAAGGGTAGAGCCATTGCTGCGATCGCGATCCTCGATACCGGCGGCAACGCTCTCCACCTTACCTTGCAACAGGCGACTGCTTCCCATCAGTCGTACCTTGACAGGGTCGCCAGCGTGGATGCGCTGCAGCTTGGTTTCCTCGAAGTACCCCTCCACGCGCAGCGTATCCGTATCGAGCAGTGCCATCACGCCTTTACCGGGGGTGAGGTAGGCGCCGGGCTGCAGCTCGTTGTTGGTGACAATGCCGCTGACGGAGGCGCGCACCTCGCTGCGCTCGAGATTGAGCTTTGCCAGCGCAACGTCCGCTACGGACTGGTCATAGGCAGCCTGTGCTGAGCCCTGGGTGGCGATGACCTGATCCATTCGCTGGGTCGACACGACGACGCCGGGCGTCAGCGCGCTGTAGCGCTTCAGGTCGGCATTGGCGTTGTCGAGCACGGCGCGTTTGCCTTCCTGCACCGCCTCGGCCTGCCTTAGCGCGATCTCATAGCGCGCGCGATCAATCCGGAAAAGCACATCGCCGCGTTGTACTTGCTCGTTGTCACGGACCAGCACCTCGCTTACGAAGCCAGAGACATCGGGAGCAACGGGCACGACGTCGGCCCGCACGTGACCATCGCGAGTCCAGGGCGCGTCAAAGTAGTAATCCCAAAGCTTGTAGCCGGCCCATAGCGCGAGCATCACCATGAGGCCGGTCAGGGCGAAGCGGCGTAGCGAACTCAGAACGGCTTTCATGACATCAGCTCCTTGAGGTCGGGCGGGGGCGCAACACCAACGCGGGCTTCTTGATCCCGGCGGTGCCTTGCGGCTTCAAAACCGTGCATGCCGGTCTGCCATTGCAGGCCGACAATCGTCCCCTTCACGGGCTGCAGCAGCAGGAGTGCCGCTAGCCCGGTAACGGGCACCCAGATCAGCAGCTGAAGCCAGGCGGGAGGTGAATAGGCCATCTCGACCGCTAGAAGCGCCGGCACGACAAGATGACCAACGATAGCGATCACGAGATAGGCCGGGAGGTCGTCTGCGCGTTGCGGCGTGTAATCCTCGCCGCAAGCCGCGCAGCGCTCGACAACTTTCAGAAAGCGGCCGAACAGATGGCCCTGACCGCAGTTCGGACACTTCATCGTGAACCCGCGCCACAAGGCTTTCGAGAATGAAACAGGGGCGTTCATGAGAAAAACTCCGTGGAAGCGAAGACGAGCCCGGCAACCAGGCAGATGAAGAGTGCGAAGTCGAACAGCGCGGGATGCCAGATGCGGCGATACAGGTCGGCATGCTTCATCAGCTTGCTGATGATGCGCGCAAGAAAATAGGCGGCCACGCTCCAGAGCAGCAGGCTCGGAACGATGACGCCGAACAGGTCAAGCTCGTATTTCATGCGGCAACTGTCCTGTGTTCGATGTCGTGCGGCTGATAAGCCGGCGACCGCGGGAAAAGGCCGGAGCGAACCCCGGTCAGACCCAGCAGCACCTCGTCGCGGGCTTCGCCCGGCTGCTCCCGCAACGTGATTGCGATCGCGCTATCGAGCTGTTCGACCAGTCCGTTGGGAAGTGAGCCGGCCGTCGAGCTCCTGCAAATCGAGGCAATGCGAGCGAAGAATGCTTCGATCGTCGCCCTTGAGCGGCGTGACAAGCCGAGGCTCGCCCGCCTGACGTCGAGAACATTGAGCGCCGTTCGAAGCTGGCGAAGATTGGCAGCGTCGCTTCTGGCATCGGCAGGGACCACAGCCACGCGGGCGGCGAGCAGCGCAAGGCGATGCTGCATTAGACTTGCTAGCGCAAAGGGGCTTTGGTTCGACTCGCGCCCCGCGACCGCGGCGAGAGTTCTCCAATTGCTTCGGAGCAACCTTCCTGCGATCCAGTCGGCTCCAACCAGGCGAACGATGCCGGAAATGACGCCCGTCAGGGAGACGCCAACCATCAAAGCGACGCTGGAGTTGGCATAGGACAAGAAGTCGGCCGAATAGGTGTCGGTCAACGCCAATTGCACGGAAATATAGATGGCAAGTATCGAGCCGACGCGGGCCGTCGCGGGTCGCGCAGCCATCCAGCCGAACAAAAGGAAAGTCGGCATCAGCGCGACGATGAGCATTTCGAGGGTCGTAATCCGCGGCAATACGCCGAACAGGTAGATTCCATGGATGGCGATAACGACGAGGAACAGTCCGTAGAAGTTGCGGAACGTCGGAAGGGGATCGTCGACGCCCGCGAGAAGGCTGCCGACGACGGCAGCAAAAAGCGGAGCGACAATGCCGTCGGTCCAGCCGGTCGCAATGGCGAAACAGCAGCAGCCCAGCACCGCAAGGGCCACCGACCCGGCCGACAGGAGCGCAGACCAGTAGTCCCGATGCGGGACGGCTATCGCCAATGGGCTGGGAGGGAAGGCAAGAGGCAGCGAATCGGGATCGCGATCGTCAACGATTGCCTCACGCAGGAGCCGGCAGTCGCGTGCGACATCGATCAGATTGCGCAGGCGGATGGCGAGGCCATTGATGGCAATGTCGGTCCAGTTGGCGTCGACGTTCAGCGCCGGCCGTACTTCATCCAGGGCTGCACGCAGCGCATCGGCCTGCCTTTCATCGCTGCCGCCGCCTGCGAGCCATTCCGCGATCCTCGCGCTAATTGCCGCAACGCGTGCCGACGCCTGTTGGTGCGAGATGAGCGCGAGCTGGCGGTCCTCTATCGATCCCAACAGCGGCAGCAGCGACAGCATGTGGCGCCTCAGGCGCTGCAAGCCCCGCGACACGTTTGCCGAAGCGTCCTTCTCGTAGGCAAGATGACGGCCAAGCTGGTCGATTTCGGAGGCTGCGGCAGCAAGGCGCAAGCGTTCAGTGTCACGTTCCTTGTCGCTGCCCCGACCGGTGAGGACGCCGACAGCGAGCCCGCGTGCTCCGGTGAGCCAGGCGTCGGCTTGTGCGATGACTGCAGACGTCACACTCCGCGGCAGTACCAGCATCGCAACGACGCTCGCGCAGAGGATTCCGAGCGTGATTTCCTGCACCCGGGAGACCACAATGTTGAACGTCGCCTGCGGAGCTGTGACGATCGGAAACCCGAGCAGCGCCACGGTGTAGCCGGCGAGCATGAATATGTAGCTGCGCGGCGTGCCGTCGAGCAGCGAGAGGTATAGGCAAATGCCGACCCAGAGCGCGACGGCAAGACTGAACAGCTCCGGCGCATTGATCAGGTTCGGGACTAAAGCGAGCGTCGCTGCCGCGCCGATCAACGTTCCCAGGATGCGATAGACCGCCTTTGAGGTCGTCGCCCCCGTGAGCAGGTTGGACGTGATATAGACCGACGCCATCGCCCAGTAGGGGCGCGGCATATCCAGCAGGAGCGCGATCGAGAACGCCAGCATCGCCGCTGCGTAAGTGCGAAACGCAAAGATGATGGCGGCGTGACGTTCCCGGAAGGATGAGGTGTGGTTCATGGCGATGTCCTGGCGCCAGGCACAATTGTCTTTAGCAGTGAACGACGCCCGAACGGTCGCGGCACGGCGCAACATCGGCGCCCGAAGCCGCCGCCAACTTGCCGCATCCTTGCCAGCGGGATCGCTCAATCTTGCAGGCGGGTTCCATCGACGCTTTGACGGCGACGATAGCGTCCGGTCGCAGGACGCTCACGAATATCGCGAGGCCCAGCAGCTTGCCTGCGAACACGGCGACGCAAAAAATGTCCTTCATGTCAGCACCCTTCAGTCGACCTTGATCGTCCCAGTCATATGAAAGGCTCCCGGCACCGGCTTTGCCGGGATTGCCGAAGCATTGTCATTTGTTGCTGCCGAAGCCCGAGCCGGCGCCACCTCTGCCAGCGCATTTGGCAGCCCGCGGGCGGGATCTGGTGGCGGCACGAGGCCCGGCTCAGCATGAGCCTGTGCGAACGACGGCGCTGAATGCGCGGTGTCAAACACCACCCGCTCAGGCCATTTGTGATTAGACCGGATCTGAAGGTTGACCCTTTCATTCGGGGGGATTTCAGCGCGTGAATGAGCAACCGGCGCGGGGAGCAACAGATCCGCGACAAAAAGTACTGCGAGAAGGACACTTCCGACCCAAAGAAAATACTGACGTATCGGCATGACAAACAGACCGCGTTAGCGGAATCCCTCTCATATTGAGTCGACGGCAGTTCTCATTCACCATTGATAATGAAGCGGCTGGTCATGGGATTGGCTTCGCATGCCGTTCGTTTGTCATTTGTTGCTGACGACGAAGACTGAGGTATTCAGCGCGGCTTAACGAGGATTCAGTCGCCCGCTGATTGCGGGATCATCCACATCGAGACCGTTCGCCAGCTACCGTCGCTCGACAGGTGTTGATACGCGACGAAGTCAGCGTCATCGTTGTGCAGAAGTTCGTAGCGGAAAGGTTCGATCCGGGTGTTCATTGAACTCTCCTCGGTAAGCGACGTGCATCGCACGTCTTCTTTCAAGGAAATGGACTGAACGGCTTGCCTTAACAGAGCTCGGAATCGGAAAGGCTCTTCCCGAACGGCGGAAGGCCGAGCCGGTTCATGTTCCTGGATTGCTCACAAGTGCTTGGCGGCCTTCCGATTTCCGGGGTGATATGGCAAAATGCAAAGCGTGCTTTCGAAATAGGGAAGGGGCCACGATGGATCGGCTGGAGGCGATGTCGACCTTTCTGACCGTGGTCGAGCAGGGCAGTTTGTCCGCGGCGGCGCGCCGGTTGAAAACACCGCTCACAACGGTGAGCCGCAACGTATCTGAGCTCGAGTCTCACCTTCGGACGAAGCTCTTCAACCGATCGAACCGACAGCTGGTGTTAACCGAGACAGGCGCTTCCTACCTTGCGGCCTGCAAGCGTATCCTCACGGACGTGAGTGAAGCGGAGCGTACAGCGTCCGGTGAGTATACCGCGCCGACTGGCGAGTTGTCTGTGACCACCCCGCTGGGTCTTGGGCGTATCATCCTCATGCCGATCATCGTGGACTTTCTCAAGACTTATCCGGATATCAAGGTCCGGATGATCCCTACTGATCAAAAACTGAGTCTGGCTCAGGAGCAAATCGATATCGCGGTGCGGATCGGCGAGCTCCCGGATTCGAGCTTGATAGCGTTACGGCTCGGCAGCACACGCCGAGTGGTCTGCGCCAGTCCCACCTATCTGGCGGCCCGCGGAACGCCGCGCACGCCAGACGATCTGGTCGAGCATGATTGCATCAGTTATGCCGGCTTCTCGCCACCCGATTCCTGGACATTCGTCAGGGACAAGGCGACCATAGCGGTGCCAGTGCGTACGCGGCTCATCGTCGGCAGCGCCGAAGCGGCTTGCGCCGCCGCGCGCGCTGGCGCGGGAATTTCCATTGTCTTTGCCTATCAACTCCATGATGCGCCGGGGGAAGGAGCCTTGACAACCGTCCTCAATGCATTTCAGCCGCCGGCAATGCCGGTCAACCTCGTCTACGCGGCCAACCGTTTTCTGCCGATCAAAGTTCGCGCTTTTCTGGACTTTGCCGCGCCGCGGCTGAAGCGAGCCTTCGCGGAGTAGGCCGCTACGGGGGGCTCGGTCCGAGCTTCCGGAATTTGGAAGGATGGCTTCCGGTTTTCCCGCCTGTTGACCCAAGGCTTTCGCCCCACCTCCCGCTCAATGATCTGCCGGAAACGGCGTTACGAGTTGGAGGCGAATATGGGTGAAGTTATCCGATTCATGTCGAAGGACGAGCGCGAAAGGCTCCGCCTGATATTTGAAGCCCGCGCGATGTACGACAGCGTCTTCCCGCCGACGGATTCCGTCAACAGGCAGCTCGATGACACACCAATCGTCCATTCGGTCAATGGAACCTGGATCCATCAGGGCGGCGAGGTTTTTTGGTGATCAACATCGTGGCGGCCTTCGCTGGCCTATGCCGCTTTCGGAACTGATAGGAGAAATCGCAATGTCACTCCGCAGCATGCTTTGCGCCGCCGCATTCGGTATCGCCGCTCTGGCGCCTGCATATGCAGACGATCTGCGCCCAATGGAGGGCAAGAGCATCGATCTCGGCGAGATATCCGGGATCGCTTACTACACGGTCGAGCGCGATGGTTTCCGTGTGGTAGCCACTCTAGCGCAGGGCGAGGCAGGAAAGCCGATCCGTCTCGTATCAGTTCTTGCGCCTGGTCAACGCGTGATCCTCTCTACACCGCAGCAACCATACGCGATCGAGATCAGCCGGAAGGGCGATCGCGTACTAGTTCGCAGCGCGATCACGGCCTCGAACTGAACTTCGACTTGAGGGGGTACGGTCGGTAAGCGAAACGTAACAAGGAGACCGCGCATGTCCACCATCCATCTTCACCGGACGACCACGGTGACGCCAGAGCAGTACATCGCCGGCCTGACTGATTTCGGGCCTGGTCGCACGACGCTGTTCGGCAACAGCGCCGATGCGTGTCTCAAGGTGCATCACCGGAGCAGCTCGCATGCCGACGTCACGGAAGGCTCGGGCGGCATCTGGGAACGGCTGCACTACGACTGGTCCGATCGCAACCGCGTCGTCCTTACGACGATCGACTCCAATGTGTGGGGTGGCACATCGGGCCACACCTACACCTTCACACGTCATTCCAACGGGAAGACCGACATTGACGTAGTCGTCATACGCGAAGGCAAGAACCTGATGGGGCGGCTCCTCGGCTTTGTCCTCCGGACTATCGGCAAGCGCGTTCTGGAAAAGGCGTTCGAAAATTCCGTCAAGGCCATCGAGGTCCGGAACGAGAAGTTCAAACGGCTGCGCACAGGCATTTCCGAGCTCGCTGCTTGAGCAACTCTGCGGGAGCGGCGTCATGGAGGTACTACAAGAGCAACGGGCGGCTGCAGTCTGGACTGAGTCGTGGCCGTACTTCGACTTTTGGGGAAAGCACGGCCCCGTCAATCTAGCTTCAAGTTCGATGAACCGGGGCTGGTCGGGCCTGTCGGCTCAGCTGTGCAGCGTCGGCAGGGCGGTGTTTCCATGGAGAACCCCGCAATCCGAGATCAGAATGTGCGTCGATGTCCGCGGCAATAAATCATTCATTGCTCGGCGGGCCCCGGGCATCGAAAGCCGGATCGCCGTAAGGCGGGGCACGGTGTGGCTCTCGCCTCCCGGCTTGCAGGAAGGTTCGCTTGATATCGCCGAAGATATGAGCGGCGTGTTGCATATCTATCTTCCCCTCAGCCACTTCTCTCCGGGCAATCTCGCTATCAATATAGATGCGTCGGCAATCGGCGGGCTAAGCTACGAAAGTGCTCTCGAAGATCCGTTGCTGGCCGAAATCGGACGCGCGGTCGCATCGGAGCTGGTGGCTGAAACGGCCGCCGGAAGCTTGCTCATTGAAGGCCTCGCATCGAGTCTGGCGGCGAGGTTGGTGCAAAGGTACATCAGGAAATCGACTGGCCAGTCCATCTTCCCCGCCGCGAGGGGAGCGCTCGATCGACGCCGGCTCCAGCGAGTGCTGGATTACATTGAAACCAATCTGGAAGGCGATCTCACCCTCGATCGCATAGCCTCGATTGCCTGCCTGAGCAGGTACCATTTTGCGCGGGCGTTTAGGCAGGCCATGGGATTATCCCCGCATCGTCACGTTAGTGTCCGGCGCCTGGAGCGCGCGAAGGCGTTGCTGACCGGGGGCGACAGGCCGCTGGCGGACATCGCGCTGGCGCTCAGCTTTTCCGACCAGGCCAGTTTCACCCGCGCATTCAAGCAAGCAACAGGTCAGGCGCCGGGTCAATATCGCCAGAACCTGGGCGCGCAGTAGCGGCGGGCGGGCGCATGCGCGCATTTGCACTGCAGCGCCTTTCGCCAGCAACAAAAGACAAAACGACAGCACATGATGCAAAGCCGTTGGCCAACGGCTTCCGTACCTTCGATGCCATGAGCAAAGAGGCCAGCGCCGGAGCCGCGGCCGGACAACGCAGGAGATCAACATGGCCACCGCTACCGCACTGAGGCCTTCGAAGCAGCTTCCGCCGCCAAATAGCGACTTTTTTCAATTCGCTGACCTGCTGGGCGACGAGGAGCGGGCGATCGTCAAGAAAGTGCGCACCTACATGGAGACGAAGGTCCAGCCCATCATCAACAAGCACTGGGCCGCGGACACGTTCCCGTTTGAGCTGCTGCCGTCGTACAAGGAGCTCAACATCGCCGGCATCGGCATCAATGGCTACGGCTGCCCGGGCGGAAGCCCGCTGCTGGTTGCACTGGTCGCGCTGGAGATCGCGCGAACCGACGTTTCGTTCTGTACCTTCCACGGTGTTCACACCGGTCTCGCGATGGAATCCATCTACCTTGCGGGCGCCGAGGAGCAGAAGCAGAAATGGTTGCCGCCGATGGCGCGCATGGAAAAAGTCGGCTGCTTCGCGCTGACCGAGCCGCTGGTGGGCTCTGGCGCCGGTGCTGGACTCCTCACCACGGCAAAACGCGACGGCGACACCTGGATCCTCAACGGCCAGAAGCGCTGGATCGGCAACGCGCCGTGGTGCGACATCTCGATCGTCTGGGCGCGCGACGTCGCCGACAACCAAGTCAAGGGTTTCATCGTCGAGAACAAGACGACGCCGGGTTTCAGCGTCGAGAAAATCGAGAACAAGATCGCACTGAAAGTTGTGCAGAACGGCCAGATCACGATGACCGACTGCCGCGTGCCTGACTCCAACCGTCTGCAGGGAGGCAAGGGAACGTTTCGCGATCCTGCGCTGGTGCTGCGCGGTACCCGGCATGGCGTTGGCTGGGAAATCACGGGCGCCCAGATGGGCGCTTACGAACATGCCCTCAAGTACGCCCAGGAGCGCCTGCAGTTCGGTAAGCCGATTGCATCGTTTCAGCTGATTCAGGAGCTGCTGGCGAAAATGCTGGGCAACATCGTAGCCTGCCAATCCATGCTGGCGCGCGCGGTGCAGCTGGAAGCGGCGGGCAAGCTGACGGATGCGCAGGCAGCGATCGTCAAGGCGTTCTGCACCAGCAAGGCGCGGGAAACGGTCGCCTGGGCCCGCGAGGTGCTGGGCGGCAACGGGATCGTGGTCGACTACAACGTGGCGCGCTTCTTTGCCGACACTGAAGCGATCTACTCCTACGAAGGCACTTACCAGATGCAAAACCTGATCGTCGGCAAGGCGATCACCGGGTTCAGCGCTTTCGTGTGATGTCGCAGACCGGGCCGGCGCTCTGGCGCCGGCCTGTCCCTCAGGCAGGAGCAATCGATATGTCGACAACAACAATTACACCGCCTCCGGCGGTTGCCGCCATCGCTACAAGAGCGCTGACGCTCACGAATGTCCTCTACACGAAGCAGGGCGCGATCGCCTACGTAACGGTCAACCGGCCCAAGGTGCTCAACGCCCTGAACGTACCGACGTGGCAGGAGCTGCAGGCCGCTTTCGCGGACGCGCAGAATGATCCTGCTGTGCGCGGCGTCATCCTGACGGGCGCGGGCGACAAGGCCTTCATCGCCGGCGCCGACATCGGTGGCCTGGCGCAAGCGAGTGCGATCGACGCTGAACGGTCGAGCCGCTTCGGCCAGCAGGTCCTCGATCTGATCGAAAATCTCGGCAAGCCGGTGATCGCAGCGATCAATGGATTTGCGCTCGGCGGCGGCTGCGAGACCGCGATGGCATGTACGATCCGCATCGCGGTGGAGCATGCAAGGATCGGCCAGCCCGAGGTGAAGCTCGGATTGCTTCCCGGAGGTGGCGGCACGCAGCGGCTGCCGCGCCTGGTTGGGAAGGGTCGTGCCCTCCAGCTCATCTTGTCGGGCGGACTGATCGGCGCTCAGGAGGCCTGCCGCATCGGGCTCGTCAACGAGGTCGTCCCAGCTGCAGACCTGATCGCACGCGCAGAGGCAATCCTGAACGAGATCGTCGCCAACGCGCCGATCGCCGTCACGTACGCCCTCGATGCCGTGAACAAGGGAATGGAGACAAGCCAGAACGAAGGCTTGGCCCTTGAAGCATCCTACTTCGGGCTCTGCGCCGGTACCGAAGACAAGAGGGAAGGGACCTCAGCCTTCCTCGAAAAGCGCGCACCGCATTTTGCGGGACGTTGATCACAATCATTTTCAGGAGAAACGCAAATGGCAAACGAAAACATTTTCTCGGGCTTGAAGGTCGTGGACTTCTCGAGCTTCGTGGCCGCACCGGGCGCGGCTGTGATCCTCTCCGACTTCGGCGCCGACGTCGTCAAGGTCGAGCCGCCGCACGGCGATCCCTGGCGCAATGGGCACAAGGTAGCGTTTCAGCCGAATTCCCACGATCCCTATCAGTGGCATCTCTCCAACCGCAACAAGCGGAGCATCGCACTCGACCTCAAGTCACAGAGCGCGCAGCAGGTTATCTTCGAGCTCGCCAACTGGGCGGATGTGTTCATCGTCAACACGCCGCACCACGCGCGCAAGAAGCTGAAGCTCGAATATGACGACGTCGCGGGATGGAATCCACGCCTGATCTACGCCGACCTGACGGGCTTCGGCGAGCACGGGCCGGATGCCGAGCTGCCCGGCTTCGACATCACTTCGTACTGGGCGCGCAGCGGTCTGTTGTCGATGACGCGCGATGCCGGCGCGCCGCCCACCTGGCCGGTGGGAGGCAGCGGCGACAACGCCACGGCCGTCGGTCTTTATGCGGCGATCGTGACCGCCCTGTACCGGCGCGAGCGCACCGGCAAGGGCTCGTATGTCACGACATCTCTGCTGGCCCAGGGCGTGTGGTCCGCGAGTGTTTCCATTCAGGCAGCTCTCGCCGGCGCCAAGTTTCCGCCGATGCACGACCGCACGCATCCTGCCAATGCGGCGGCGAACGTCTATCGTTCCGCCGACGGCACCTGGTTCGTTCTGATCGTGACGCCCGACAAGTTCGCTGCTGTGGCGAACGCCATCGGCCGCCCGGACCTGCTGATCGACCCGCATTTCTCCGATCCCAAGCAGCTCGTCGCCAACATGTCGAAGCTCACCGAAGTCTTCGACGAGGTCTTCGGCGCCGAGCCCATGGCACATTGGCATTTGGTGTTTGCCGACGTCAACGTCACCTTCGGTGAAGTGCGCGCACCGCAAGAGGTCGTCAACGATCCGCAACTGACGGCAAACGATATCGTCGTTCCGCTCAACGGCGCCGGCGGCAAGCTGACCTCCACGATCTCCAGTCCGATCCAGATCCACGGCGTGGACAAGGCTCCAGCGCAGCGTGCACCGGACCTCGGTGAGCATACCGAGCAGATTCTCGCCGAACTCGGGTTCAACCCCAGGAGCATCGACAGCCTGCGCGAAAGCGGCGCTATTGCGAAACCGGCGCCATCCCGCAAGCAGGAAAGCGCGACTTGATGGCTTCGCCGGCATGAAAGGCAACAGATCATGAGCGACATCATTACCGAGCGTTCCGACGGCATTCTGCGGGTCGAGTTCAATCGCCCCGAGCGGAAGAATGCGATGACGAACGGCATGTATCTGCAGCTGGCGCAGATCCTCAACGAGGCGGCCGAAGACGACGACGTCCGTGTCGTGCGCTGGCACGGCGCCGGTGACACCTTCTGCGCCGGCAACGACGTCAAGGAGTTTCTCAAGACTCCGGCGCCCGGCGAGAGCCCGCAGTCCCGCTTGATGGATGCGTTCATCAAGTTCGAAAAGCCGATCGTCGTAGCCGTGCAGGGCGCGGCTGTCGGAGGCGGCACCACGATGCTGACTCACTGCGATTTCGTCTTCGCAGGCGAGAGTGCGAAGTTCAAGCTGCCGTTCATCGACCTCGCGCTCGTGCCCGAGTTCGGATCGAGCTTCACGATTCCGGCCCGCATCGGGTACCTGCGGGCGGCAGAATTGTTCCTGTTGGGCGAGACTTTCGGCGCCGCGCGTGCTGCGGAGCTGGGCCTTGTGACCCGCGTGGTCCCCGACGCTCGGTTGTTCGTCACAGCGACGGAAACGGCTAGAAAGCTCGCGGCAAAGCCGGCCGGTGCATTGCGCGCCGCCAAGCGGCTGCTCAAGCGAGGCTTCGTCGACCAGGTCAAGGCGGCCATCCAAGTGGAAAGCCGAGAATTTGGCGAGCGGCTGCACTCCGCCGAGGCCCGAGAAGCATTCGCGGCGTTCCTCGAGAAGCGTCCGCCCAACTTCACCCGCTCGACAGCTCCGGCAGCGGCCAAGTAGGCCCACGCGACGCCATGCATCATCGAGACAGCCCTGACACGAAAGGACAGAACATGACCGTACTGCAGGCCACACGAGCAAAGGCGCCATCGGGCGCGACCCATTCCGACCGATTGTTTCTCCTCGACCTGAGCGGAGGGCGTGTCCTTTCCATGGATCCAGACGGGACGAACCGCAAGGTCGTTGCCACCGACTGCCCCTATCCTGACGGCATCGCCGTCGACGCCGCTGCCGGTCACGTCTACTGGACCAACATGGGTGTTCCCAGCCGTAACGACGGCTCGATCGAGCGCGCCGACTTCGATGGCAGCAACCGGATGTTCATCATCCTCCCGGGCGGCACGTTCACGCCGAAACAGCTCCATCTCGATAAGGCGAACCGCAAGCTCTACTGGTCCGACCGGGAGGGGATGCGTGTCATGCGCGCCAACCTCGACGGATCGCAGATCGAGACCTTGATCCAGACCGGAGACGGCGAGGACGACCGGCGCGACCAGACGCGCTGGTGCGTTGGCATTGCCGTCGATCCCGAACGGCAACAAATCTACTGGACGCAGAAGGGCGGCGACAACGCCGAAGTCGGGCGCATCCTGCGCGCCGGAATCGACATGCCGCAAGGTGAAACGCCAGCTAACCGCAGCGATGTCGAGGTCCTGTTCGACGGCCTGCCCGAGCCGATCGATCTCGAGATCGATCCTGACCGGCGTCTTCTCTACTGGACCGACCGCGGCAATCCTCCACGCGGTAACACCGTGAATCGCGCGCCGATCGACGCAAAGCCCGGGCATAACGCGCCGCAGATCGTGGTGTCGAACCTGATGGAAGGCATTGGCCTCGCCTTGGATGTCCCGGGTAACAGGCTGTTCGCAACAGACCTCGCCGGCTCCCTTTACGTCGCCAACCTCGACGGTACCAACAAGCGCACGGTTCTCGCGGCTCAAGGCAATCTCACCGGCGTCGCCTACGTCGCTCTCTAGAAAACGCATCGGAGCACTGACATGACCATCACTACCAAACCCATTCGCTGCATCGCTATCATCGGAACCGGCGTGATCGGCGCGAGCTGGGCCGCGCAGTACCTCGCCAAGGGACTTGAAGTCGTCGCAACGGACATCGCGCCCGATGCGGAGACCGCGCTGCGGAAGTTCGTGAAGTCGGCCTGGCCGGCGCTCGAACGGCTCGGCCTGTCGCCCGGCGCGTCGCTGTCGAACCTGAAGTTCACCGCCGGCCTTGCCGAAGCTGTTGTCGGCGTCGACCTCGTCCAGGAGAACGGACCCGAGCGGCTGGACTTCAAGCAGAGGCTGTACAAACAGCTAGACGAGCTGCTGCCGCCTGACGTGATAATCGCGTCGAGCTCGTCCGGGATCAAGATGAGTGACATTCAGTCGGGCGCAGCGTTGCATCCGGAGCGTTGCGTCATTGGTCACCCCTTCAATCCGCCGCACTTGATTCCGCTGGTTGAGGTGGTTGGCGGGAGCAAGACCTCGGAACAGACGGTGCAGCGCGCGATCGCTTTCTATAAGTCGATCGGCAAGAAAGCCGTGCGGCTCAACAAGGAAATGCCGGGCCATGTCGCCAACCGCCTGCAGGGCGCGCTGGCTCGGGAAGTCTATTACCTCATTGCCGAGGATGTGCTGAGCGCTGCTGACGTCGACGACGCTCTGTCCTGGGGGCCGGGTCTGCGCTGGGGCATCATGGGCAACATGATGCTCAATCACCTCGGCGGCGGCCCCGGCGGCATCGAGCATTTCCTGCACCAGTTTGCCGGCCCGATGAGCGCGTCGTGGAAGACACTCGGTTCGCCCGTGCTCACGCCCGAGGTGCAGAAGAAGCTGATCGACGGCGTTCATGCCGAGGTCGGATCGCGCAGCATCGCGGAGCTCGAGGCCGAAAGAGACGAGATTTTGCTCGGTCTGCTGGAACTGCGCACCAAGCGTGCGGGGACGAGCGCCGATTCGAGCGATGGGCCCGTCAGCCTCAAGGCATCGCCCGACCTGTTTGGTGCGTCGCCGTGTTGACCGCGTCAGGCGCAACCAGGAAATGTTCTCCCTGAGGAATCCACCATGAACAGCATCGCGATGTCAGTATCGCGCCTTCGGTTGACCTCACGGTCCGGCTGGGCCGAGCGACCGCGCCACTTCATCAGTTTGGCGAAGCCGCGCGTGATGGCGCTCTCGCTGTTCACTGCCTTCGTCGGCTTGATGATCGCGCCGATACGCCTTGAACCACTTGCAGGGGTCATCACGATTCTGGCCATTGCAGCCGGCGCTGGAGCCGCCGGCGCATTGAACATGTGGTACGACGCCGACATCGACGCGGTCATGGCGCGCACCGCGACGCGACCAATTCCACGCGGCAAGGTCTCGAAGGCCGAGGCGCTTGTCTTCGGGACCGCCCTTGGCGTCATTGCAGTCGCGACCCTCACTTTGGTGACGAATCTCGTGGCGGGCGCGCTGCTCGCCGGCACCATCCTCTTCTATGTCGTTGTGTACACGGCGTGGCTGAAGCGAGCGACACCACAGAATATCGTCATCGGGGGTGCGGCCGGCGCGCTTCCACCGGTGATTGGATGGGGCGCGGCGACCGGGCAGATCGGACTCGAGCCGCTGGTTCTTTTCCTCATCATCTTTCTCTGGACGCCGCCGCATTTCTGGGCGCTGGCGCTGAATCGCACCGATGATTATGCGCGTGCCGCCGTTCCCATGCTGCCGGTCGCTGCAGGACGAGCGGCAACGACGCGGCGGATCCTTGTCTACAGCGGTCTCCTTGTTCTCGCTTCCGAGTTGCCTTGGGTGCTCGCGTTTGCAGGCGCGATCTATGGCGGCATCGTCGCCATCTGTGGCGTGCTTTTCCTCTTGCTTGCACTCCAGCTGAACCGGAGCGCCGCGGGCGATCGTCGCGCGGCTCACAGGCTGTTCGTCTACTCCATCGCATATCTGACCGTGCTGTTTGCAACCTTTCTGGTCGATCACAACGGCGGTGCTTTCGCGTCGACGCGGTTGTCGCATGATGACTGGATTAGCGTGTCGCCATCAGCCGCTCGTCAGCTGCGCGCCGCCTGCAGTGCATGCGGCATCAAGGTTCGGGAGATCTGATATGCGATACGTTTCGCTTACCCTGGTCCTGCTGGCGGCCGCGACACTCGGTGGCTGCGACGGCGTGCTCGATCCCAAGGGTCCCATTGCGCTGGCCGAGCGGCAGATCCTGTTCAACGCGACCGGCATCATGCTGGCGATCGTGATCCCGGTAGCCATTGCGACGCTTGGCGTTGCCTTCCGGTTCCGGGCATCGAATGAGCGGGCGCGCTATCGGCCGGATTTCGTCTATTCCGGCCGCATCGAGATGCTGGTCTGGTCGATCCCGCTGATGACCGTGCTGCTTGTCGGCACCGTGGCCTGGATCGGCGCGTACGATCTCGATCCGCCGAAGCCAATTGCCTCCTCGACAAAGCCGCTGAAGATCCAGGTCGTCTCGCTCGACTGGAAATGGCTGTTCATCTACCCGGAGCAGGGCGTGGCGAGCGTCAATCATTTGACGATCCCGGTCGGCACGCCGGTCAGCTTCGAGCTGACGTCCTCCGGCGTTATGAACAGTTTCTTCGTGCCGCAGCTCGCCGGCCAGATCTACACCATGGCCGGAATGGTGACCCGGCTGAACCTCGTGGCCGACCATCCCGGCACATATCGCGGCATGTCAGCGAATTATAGCGGGGCGGGTTTTGCCGACATGGTTTTCAAGGTCGATGCGGTTGCGTCCCAAGACTTTGCCCAATGGGCGACTGCAACGCGCAGCGCCGGGCCGGTGCTCGACACACAGACTTATAGCGACCTGGTCAGGCCGAGCAGGGCGGTTGCGCCCTTCACCTACCGGTCAGTCGCGGGCGGCCTGTTTGCCGGCATCATGGATGCCGCAATGCAACCGACTGCCGGTCTCTGCGTGCCTTATCCCAAATCCATGAGGGCAGAACGATGAACCTGCTGGGCAAAACTCGATTGGAGCGCCATTCCGTTCCATGAACCCATCATCATGGGCACGGTGGCGAGCGTCGGCGCCATCGTCGTTGCGGCTCTCGCATGGGTCACCATCAATGGATACTGGCCGTATCTCTGGCGCGAATGGATCACCTCGGTCGATCACAAGCGCATCGGGGTCATGTACATCGTCCTTGCGCTGCTCATGCTGGTGCGCGGCTTTGCGGACGGCATCATGATGCGTACCCAGCAGGCCGTCGCGGCCGGCGGTGCGCAGGGCTATCTGCCACCTGAGCATTTCGACCAGATTTTCTCGGCGCATGGCACCATCATGATTTTCTTCGTAGCTATGCCGTTGGTGATCGGCCTGATGAATTTTGCCGTGCCGCTGCAGCTCGGCGTCCGCGACGTCGCGTTTCCCACGATGAATTCCGCAAGCTTCTGGCTCACTGCAACGGGAGTCCTGCTGATCAATGTCTCGCTCTTGGTCGGCGAATTCGCCAAGACCGGCTGGGTTGCCTATCCGCCGCTCAGCGAGCTGCAGTTCTCGCCGGGTGTCGGCGTCGACTATTACCTGTGGTCCCTGCAGATCTCCGGCATCGGGACCCTGTTGAGCGGAGTCAATTTCGTCACCACGATCCTGAAGATGCGCGCGCCCGGCATGAGCTATATGCGCATGCCGGTGTTCTGCTGGACCGCGCTCGCCTCGAATCTGCTGATCGTGGCCGCATTTCCGGTGCTCACCGCGCTGTTCGCAATGCTGCTGCTCGATCGTTACCTCGGCTTTCACTTCTTTACGCTGGATGCCGGCGGCAACGCGATGATGTACGTGAACCTGTTCTGGGTCTGGGGTCACCCCGAAGTCTACATTCTCGTGCTGCCGGCATTCGGCATCTATTCGGAGGTGAGCGCGACATTCTCCGAAAAGACGCTGTTCGGCTACCGGTCGATGGTCGGCGCGACGCTGGCGATCTGCGTGCTGTCTTACACCGTGTGGCTGCATCATTTCTTCACAATGGGCGCAAGTGCTGGTGTCAACGCCTTCTTCGGCATCACCAGCATGATCATCGGAGTGCCGACCGGCGTCAAAGTCTTCAACTGGTTGTTCACGATGTATGGCGGTCGCGTCCGCTTCACGGTGCCGGTACTCTGGATGATCGGCTTTATGGTGGCGTTTGTGTTCGGCGGCCTCACCGGAGTTTTGCTGGCGTTGCCGGCTGTCGACTGGCAGGTGCACAACTCCGTCTTCCTGGTCGCCCATTTTCACCACGTCATCATCCCGGGCGTGCTGTTCGGCGCGATTGCCGGTTACAATTACTGGTTTCCCAAGGCATTTGGCTTCAAGCTGGATGAACGCTGGGGCAAAGCCGCGTTCTGGTGCTGGTTTATCGGGTTCCACCTTGCTTTCATGCCGCTCTATGTGACCGGGCTGATGGGCATGACCCGCCGTCTGCAGCACTATGATGTGCTGGCCTGGCAGCCCTGGCTGCTGGTCGCGGAGGCAGGTGCTGTCATCGTCATGGCCGGAATCATCTGTCAGGTCGTGCAGCTCGCGGTGTCCATTCGCGACCGCGAGCAGCTCCGCGACACCACGGGCGATCCCTGGAACGGACGCACCCTGGAATGGTCCATCGCGTCGCCGCCGCCGGCCTGGAATTTTGCGGTGCTGCCTCGTGCGGATGAGATCGATGCCTTCTGGGCAAAGAAGCAGCGTGTGCTCGCGGAGCAGGATTTGTCCGGGCGGCGGCGCAGGTACGAGCCGATCGAAATGCCCAAGAACAGTCCGGCCGGTTTCGTGACCGCGTTCTTCGCAGTGATTATCGGCTTCGCCCTGATCTGGCACATCTGGTGGATGGCAGGCGTCGGGCTTCTCGGCGCGACCATAACGTGGCTCGCCTTCATGTTCCGCACGGAGGACGAAGTCGAGATCCCAGCGGAACAGCTTGCCCGGTTCGATCGGACACATCCGGTGGAGGTGTCGCTATGAACATCCTGGTTGAGGCAGACGCCGTACACAGGGCCGAACTCCTTGATGTCGCCGAGGCGGGTCCCGCGTCCAAGCGAATCATCGCCGGCTTCGGGTTCTGGATCTTCCTGCTGAGCGACATCGTGATGTTCTCGGCGCTGTTTGCGAGCTATGCCGTGCTCGCAAAGGCGACTGCGGGTGGTCCGACCGGTGCCCAGTTGTTCGATCTGCGCAATGCCGCGATGGAGACTGCGTTTCTCCTGTTCTCCAGCTACAGCTGCGGACTGATGTCGCTCGCCATCAATTCGCGCCATCATCTCGGTACCTTCTTCGGTGCCGTGGTAACGTTCCTCCTGGGTGCGGCCTTTCTCAATCTCGAGCTCAGTGAATTCCAGAACATGATGGCGGTGGGGGCGTCCGCGCAACGCAGCGCGTTTCTTTCCGCCTTTTTCACGCTGGTCGGATGTCACGGCTTGCACGTAGCGGTCGGACTGGGCTGGCTGGTCCTCATGATGGTTCAACTGTCGCAGCGAGGCTTCCAGCAGGTCGTGGTGCGCCGCTTGCACTGCTTCTCCCTGTTCTGGCACGCACTCGACATCATCTGGGTCCTGATCTTTACAATTGTCTACCTGATGGGAGTCCTGCCATGACCGACACACGTTGGGATGTTGCCCCCGGAGATCGGCCGGCGATTCCGGCCTCGGAGCGAAGCGCGTCTTCCGGCCTGCTCGTCAACACGATCGGCCTGCTGCTGGCGGCGATCCTGACAGCCACATCGTTCTGGGTGGCCAACACGTCGGCAATCTGGGCTCCTGGCGTGCCGGCCGGACTTGCGGTCCTTGCCATCGCCCAGATGGGCGTGCACCTAGTGTTCTTTCTTCACATTACGACGGGGCCGGACAGCACCCACAATATCCTGGCGCTCGCGTTTGGCGTGCTCATCGTAATCCTCGTCCTCGCGGGCTCCCTCGTGATTATGGCCAATCTGAATGAGAACATGATGGCGCATGGCGAGATGATGAATTTGCAAATGCAGCGCTAAAACACATGGACGCTTCCATCATTTCTGCGCTCGCCGCCCTTATCGGCGCGACCATTGGCGGCCTGAGCAGCGGAATCGCCAATTGGCTCAACCACCGAAGCCAGGTCCGCGCGCAATGGTTGCTTCATGAGAAAAACCGGCGGCAGATCCTCTACAGGGATTTCATCGAGGAAGCCTCGAGATGTCACATCGATGCGCTTCAGCATCATGAGGTAAGTGCCGGTACCCCCGGCCTGGTTGCGCTGTATGCGAAGCTCAACAGGATGCGAGTGCTGTCCTCCAGGCCGGTCGTGCGAAGTGCCGAGCACATCGCCAAGACGATCATGGATACCTATTTGGAGCCGGACAAGAGTTTCGGCGAACTGCGTGACATGGCCAAACGCGGATCCATTGACCTGCTGCGCGAATTCAGCGAGGCCTGCCGCGAGGAATTCGACGAGATGCGCGACCGGCAGCTTTGACCGCGGATGCCGGGCATCAGGGACCTTGGTACGAGCCCGCCGCGGTGTTCTAAGCAACCAGCGACAAAATCCCAACATTCGAAGCAAAGCCTTCGACCATGCGCCTCACTAGTCCCGTTGCACGGGAACGAAAGGACTATCGATGCTGAAGCTGGTGACGTTGTGTTTGGTCCTCCAAACATTCCGTACGGCTATCAGAACCTTGGGCCTGGACGACTTGATTCACTGGACATCCATTTGAGTCCTGAGTGGATTCAATTCGATCTGGCCCGAGCCTGGGATCGATCGAGCGTTCTCCTTTCTGCTGACTCAAAAGTGAAGCCCGACGGAACCGAATAGAGCATCTAAGTAGCTCATCGGCAGGTCTGGCGTTACTCCGGTGAGGAGACGCGCCGATCAGCTGTCGACCCCGCTCGGCCGATGCGAGATCTGGCTACGAAATTCACGGGCGGATCGGCCAGGGTCACCGGCCGCCATCGACAGCAACCTATGACAAAATCGCGACAACCAGAGCAAAGCCGCGCCCGGGAAAAATCTGCATAACGGAGCCAGGCCACATCGATCCCGCTGATCGCTGGCCCGAAGGAGGGTTCCATGACGTTGCAGATTTCACGACGAGGCAGGGAATATCTGAAAACCGCGCAGGCCTTGCTCCACTCCGCCAGCACCATGACAGATCTGGCAGTTGCGCATCAGCTGAAGGCCCTGGCCGACTTGTACGAGCGGCGAGCGGCGCAAGCTTCGCATGTCGATGCGGCCAAGGCATTGGCCCGCGCGGCCACCCATGCCGAAAGCCAGGCGCGGTTTGAAGGAGACCGGACATGACCCAGGTATTTTTCCACCGCTCCACCACGAAGAAGGTTTTCCTCGATCACTCCGGGGCCGTGGTGAACGATCTCGCTGAGGCGCGCGATCATGCGACCCGCCTCGTGCGATCCTTCACCAGCGAGCACAGCCTCGAGGACTGGCGTGACTGGGTCCTGCATGTCAGTGACGACCAGGGCGATGAGCTGTTCGTCGTCCCCTTCGCTTTCGTACTTGGCAAGCCGCATTGATGTCAGCATGCGTCGCAAGACGATAGCCGACAGTACCCTTCGACGCTGAAAGGCAGCTTGGGTCCCCGGCGCGTTTCTTCCCCCCTGTCCCTCGCCGGGCTTCCCCGCGGCCGGTCCTTTCCCCCTCCCGAGGACCGGCCGCCCCCTTCGGGGCATGACGGCGCGAATGAGGAAAGCAAAAGGATATCACGATGAAAAATCTCTTTACGTGTGCCATAGCCGCGAGTTGCCTGGTCGCCTTCGCATCGGTCGCACAAGCCCGCTCGGCGTATGATGGGTCTTGGGAACTTCTCTTCGTGACGCGGCGAGGCGCGTGCGACCCGACCTATGATCTCTCTGTCAACATCACTGACGGCGTCGTCACGCACCCCAACCTCGTGAAGTTCAAGGGCCGTGTTGCTCGCTCGGGCGCCGTCAGCGCCTCGGTGAGCGTTCCGGACAAATATGCGTCCGGGTCGGGCCGGCTCTCGGGCGATTCCGGTCGCGGGACATGGGGCGGCTATTCGGGACGTGCGCGTTGTTCGGGGTACTGGACCGCCCAGCGAAACTGACGCTCGAAATCGTCCAACGGGCGGAAAGCGGAGTTTCCAATTGAAGACAGCAATCACCGAATTGTTCGGTATCCGGTATCCGATCATCCAGGGCGGCATGCATTATGTCGGCTTTGCCGAACTCGCATCAGCGTTGTCGAATGCCGGCGGCCTTGCCATGACGGGCAAGTCCAGACCGTGCGGCGCCCCAGACAACGATTACCATGCTCAAGCAGGCATAGTGCCAGTTTGCGTTCGGAGGATCTCTCCGGCGGGCCCCTTCAATGGCGAAGTGTGGCCCGACGCGCTGATGGCACCTTCAATCAGTCGACCACTAATCGCCTAGGGTGCCCGGATCATTCCCGCTCAAGACCCGGAATGGTTGGCAGTGCGGCGGCGAGGTAGTCGACGAAAGCGCGGACCCGACGCGGCACGAAGCGGCCGGAAGGATAGATCGCATGCAGCTCCAGCGGAGCGTAAGCGTAGTCCTCCATGACCCGCACCAATGCGCCGTTCTCGAGCAGCGGCTGTACGAGCGGCACTTGGGCGCCGCCGACGCCAATGCCGGCGCGGATCGCCTCGACCAGCACGAACGTATTGTTGGCGAGGAAGCGCGATCGCACGCGCACCTCCAGCGGCCCGTCCGGGCCATTCAGCGACAGGACGTCCCCCGCCGCCGACCAGCTGAAGCGCACATGCGGGTGGCGCGCCAGATCTTCCGGCGTTTGCGGGCATCCCTCGACGGCGACGTACTCCGGAGAAGCTACCAAAATCCGCCGTAGCATCGCCAGACGCCGCGCCACCAGCCCTGGGGAAGCGAGCGTGCCGAGACGGATGGCCACGTCGACAGCCTCGCCGATGAGATCGGCGTATCGGTCGTCGGTGATCAGCTCGACCGCCAGCTTCGGGTGAAGCCGCTGGAAGCCGATCAAGATCGGCGCCACATGCGCCTGGCCGAACCCGACCGGCGCATGCACCCGCAGGATGCCGCTCAGCGTGCCCGCCGCCTCGGTCACCCCGTCCTCGACCTCGGTCACCGCCTCGAGGATTCGGCGGGCCTGGATGTGGTAGCGCTCACCGGCCTCGGTCAGCGCAAGGCGGCGGGTGCTGCGGTTCAGGAGGCGCACGCCCAGCCGCCGCTCCAGCGCTGCCACCTGCTGGCTGACCGCAGGCTGGGTCAGCCCCAGCTCTCGCGCTGCCGCCGACAGGCTGCCGAGCTCCGCCACCCGCACAAAGGTTGCCATCGTGATGAAACGGTCCATCGCCACCGATCTCAAAGGGCTGCTTATGGATGATAGTAGGCACAATCACCTACCGAATGCACCACGAATGAATGATCTCTCCGGGACTGGTCCTGATTGATTTCCTCAACCTGGAGACGACTATGAAAATGTTTTACAATCCGTTCTCGCCCTTCTCCCGCAAGGCCCGGATCGTCGCCATCGAGACCGGCCAGCAGGACCGGATCGAGCTGGTCCTCATTAACACCGAGGACCCGGCAAACGGTCTGTCGGCGTACAACCCGGTGCGCAAGATCCCGGTGCTGGAGGCCGATTTCGGCCCGCTCTACGACAGCCCTGTAATCTGCGAGTATCTCGACTCGCGGCATGACGGACCGAACCTGCTGCCCGCCGCGGGCGAGGCCCGCTGGCGCGCGCTGCGCTGGCAAGCCCTGGCCGATGGACTGTTGGATGCCGCGCTCCTGATCCGCTACGAGCTGAACCTGCGCCAGGAGTCTGGACGCAGCGAAGCCTGGATCGAGCGCCAGACGACCAAGATCCGGAATGCGCTCGACCGTATGGAGGCGGAGGCGGCGGAGCTCGAGGGGCCTGTAACCATCGGCACAATCAGCGCCGCTTGCGCCCTCGGCTATCTGGACTCGCGCTTCGCCGACTGGGACTGGCGCGAGACCCATCCCGGCCTGGCAGCTTGGCATGCGGGCTTCGCCAAGCGTCCTTCCTATATCGCGACGATCCCTCGGGCATGAGCGGTGCGCCGACGCCTGATCACCGCGTGACGGCGACTTCGGTTCGGGACGATCCACCGAACGCCCTTCGATGATCTGGGAGGATCCTCTCGAGTTTCGTCGCATCGCGGCAAATTTCGAAAAGCCTGGTTCAGAAGATAGCAACGTCCAACCCTCGGGAGGGCATCATGGAGATTCGACGAGAGCAGCCAGCCGGCGCGAGCGTAGAACCACAGCCTCACGGCGACCGTTGGCAGAGTCGCGGTCCGACGAAGTTATTGTTGTCTTCGATGAATCGAGGCTGGTCTGGCCTGTCGGCCGAGGTGCGCACTCATGGCAAAAGCGTAATTCCCTGGCAAGGCACGCAATCCGATACCGAGATTTGTATCGATATCCGTGGTAATGGGTCGCTCATCACGCGGCGTGCTTCCGGGATCGTGGATAAAAAGGTCACCCGCGCCGGCACCGTATGGCTAACTCCCGCGGGTTGGCGGGACGGCTCCGTCGACATCGCCAACGATCTGCCGGAAATCATGCATATCCATCTTCCCTCGAGCCAGTTCTCCCCGAGCAAGCTCGGTATCGACGTCGATGAGTCGGTGCTCGGCTTCCTGAGATATCAGAGCGCCTTCGAAGATCCGCTACTAGGCGAGATGGCGCGGGCCATCGCGTCGGAACTGCAGGCCGAAACCTCTGCAGGCACGCTGCTGGTCGAGTCACTGGCAAGCAGCATGGCCGCCAGGCTGATTCAAAAACACATCTGTACGCCAACTGCCTCCTTTGTTACCCGCTTAGCGAGAGAAGGGCTCGATCGCCGCAGGCTCTTCCGCGTGCTGGATTATATCGAAGCAAACCTCGAAGGCGATCTCACTCTTGATCGCATGGCATCAACGGCGGCTCTGAGCCGCTACCACTTTGCCCGCGCCTTCAAGCAGGCCGTCGGACAATCTCCCCATCGCTATGTGAGTACCAAGCGCCTCGAGCGCGCGAAACTCCTGCTGATCGAAGGTGATCTCCCCTTGGTCGAGATTGCACTGGCACTCGGCTTTTCCAGCCAAGCCAATTTTTCACGCGCGTTCCGGCAGGCGACCGGTCTGGCGCCCGGCCAGTATCGTCGGGGGCTTGGATCGTGGGAACGCGACCCGTCGGTGGACGATATCAGTCGGGCTCTTCCGATTCTGGCGTGATCGCGGGCGCGAGGCGGCCGCGTCAGCGCGGTCGGCATTGTGACCTGGTATTTGATGATTCAGTTTTTATGAGTGATTGGACCTTCCGGGCACGTTTCGAGATAAATCGATACACGCGCTTGCAGGCACCTCGACTTCGGCAAAAATATGCAAGCCATGTTTGCGCAACGGTTCGCCAACTCCCGGTTTATCAACCACCAACGCCGAGACCCCGCGCCTGGCAAGAGCGTTTGGAAAGCCCGAGAGAAAAAGAAACTCCTTCAGTCCGTCCAAACCGTTGAAATGCGCCATGACAGGTGCAGGACCCTTTGTCTCGGCCGGAACGAATAAACGCAGGAAGCGCCGTCTAAAGGAACCGTTACTCTCTGCCAATCCACACCACCCAGTTTCTAAATACTTCGAGAAACTTGCAAGCAGCAGGTCGTAGGCCGCATGCGAGGAGGATATGTGCGCGCCGGCATCCGTTCGCCAGTAATGTACATGACCGTTGCTTGAGCTGAAGATGCTGGCCTCCTCATCTCCAGAGGTTCGTTTTGGCCAGGTCGATCAACTCGTCGCCGCGGCCGCTGATCACGGCCTTGATCATGTACATGGTGAAACCCTTGGCCATTTCCAGTGTGACCGAGGGCGGCATGGCGAGTTCGCTCCGGTTCACGACCGCATCGATCAGCACTGGACCGTCGTGCGCGAGCGCCGCAGCAATTCCTTCCGTGACGTCGGATGAATGCTCGAGGCGGATGCCGCGTATGCCCGCGGCTTCGGCCATCGCTGCGAAATTCGGATTCTTGAGCTCGGTGCCGTAGTTGAGAATTCCCGTCGACTTCTGCTCCAGCTCGATGAAGCCCAGGGCACCATTGTTGAACACGACGACCTTTACGGGCAGCCTTTGTTGGGCAAGGGTGAGAAGATCGCCCATCAGCATGGTGAAGCCGCCATCACCCGAGAGCGAGATTACCTGGCGGCCGGGATAGGCGGCCTGCGCCCCCACGGCCTGCGCCATGGCATTGGCCATGGAGCCGTGCCAGAACGAGCCGAGCAGACGGCGCTTTCCGTTCATCGCCAGGTAGCGGGCAGCCCAAACCGTTGGCAGGCCGACGTCGCAGGTGAACACCGCGTCATCTGCAGCCTGGTCGTTGATCGTCTTTGCGACCTGTTGTGGATGAATCAGTGCCTTGCCCGGCATGGCCACGGCAAGCTCGTCCAGCGCCTTGCGCGCCTTGGTGTAGTGGCGCTGCGCCTGTGCCAGATGTGTGCCGTCGGCTTTTGTCTTGAGCAAGGGAAGCAATGCCGCAAGCGTCGCCCGGACATCACCCACCACACCGAGATCGACAGTGGCACGGCGGCCGATATTCTCCGGCCTCAAATCGACCTGCACGATACGGGCATCGCGGTTGTCTGGATAGAATTGCCGATAGGGAAAATCGGTCCCGAGCATGAGCAAGAGGTCGCAGTCGCGCATGGCGTAATAGCCGGAGGAAAAGCCAATCAAACCCGTCATGCCCACGTCGTATGGGTTTTCCCATTCGACATGTTCCTTCCCCCGCAGGGCGTGCACCATGGGCGCCTGGAGCCGTTCGCCCAGGGCTAGAAGTTCGTCATGCGCTCCCGCGCAGCCGGAGCCGCAGAGGACGGTCACGCGGCTCGTGCCATTGAGCAGTCTAGCAAGCTTTTCGAGGTCGTCGGTTGCCGGCGTTACGACCGGCATCGGCGGCAGCAAGCTATCGGCTTTTGGGGCTGGTGCAGTCATAGCCGCCTGCAGCGCGACGTTGCCAGGAATGACAAGCACCGACGCGCCTCGCTTGCCGACTGCTTCCTTGATCGCGACCTGCAACGCTCGCGGCATCTGATCTGCTCCTGACACGAGCTCGCAATAGTGGCTGCATTCCTTGAACAGGTTCTCCGGGTGGGTTTCCTGAAAATAGCCGCTGCCGATCTCGGCGGAGGGAATATGCGCAGCGATTGCGAGTACAGGAACGCGGGATCGATGACAATCGAACAGACCATTAATGAGGTGCAGATTACCCGGCCCGCAGCTTCCGGCGCAGACTGCGAGCTCGCCCGTCAGATGGGCCTCGGCGCCCGCGGCGAAAGCGGCGACCTCCTCGTGACGAACGTGGACCCAGTCGATCCCGCCATGACGCCGGATCGCATCCGTCAAGCCGTTGAGACTGTCCCCAACCACGCCGTAGATGCGCTTAATGCCGGCCGCCGCCAGCGTCTCAACGAATTGGTCAGCAACGGTTTTGGCAGGCATGGCGCGTCCTCGAATGTTGAGCAAGCCGCGTTCGGCCAAAAGGCTGTCAGCACGGGTCCTTTCTCGGAGCGCTCAGGATACCGATGCATCGGACAGTGGCTTTTCTTCGGTTGCCGCTGTTTTGTCAGGAGTTGCTGAAAACACGAGGATGACGACTGAGAATGAAGCTACATTCCCGCCAGCGGCTTTCTCCTAATTTGCAACCGAGTTCGCGGCCAGACTTGCGCACGCCGCCGGGTGTCAACTACGCAAGTCATCCGCGCCTTCTCAGCGCCAGCAGGCATGCTCTTGCATTCCTACCTCGTGAGTCTGCGGGGTGGGCGCACGAAGGTGGCGCTGCGGACCGGAAAGCACCTGACATTCAGGCCTGCAGGTGCCATAGGCGGCGCGCTAACGCGCACGCCGTCGCCAATTGCTCGGGGTATCGCCCGTTAGCTTCCTGAACGCCGCGGCGAACGCGGTTTGGGAAGAATAGCCGAGCGCGACCGCGATTGAGAGCACCGACGCGTCGGTGTCGCGTAGCATATTTTTAGCTTCCTCCAGCCGTTGCTGGCGTCGCCAAGCATGCGGGGAGAGCCCGGTGCTTTCCTTGAAGGCGCGGCAGAAGTGAAATCGCGAAAGACCGGCATCAGAAGCGAGCGCCGCGAGCGATACGTCCGCATCGTTATCCGAACGCAGGCGCTCGATGGCGCGGCGCAACACTATCGGTGAGAGGCCGCCCAGCGTCGGCTGGAACGTGGTCGGCACACCGACATGCGCAGCCAGCAGGCGCGTGGTCACGAGGTCCATCAGCTGATGCCTGAAAAGGGTATCCAGGCCGTTGCCGTCCATGGCACCGGCCGCTGTCAGGAGCAATCGAGATGTAATGGGATCGGGCTGTGCCGTCCGCTCCAGGAGATCGGTTGAGGTGGTGCTGTCGAGCTCACCTGCAACCCGCTCGAGCGTGGTGTGCGGAAGATAGAGTTGGACGACGTCGACAGGCTTCGGAATGTCCCACCGAGAGCTCGATCCTTCGGGAATGATGATCACGGCTCCGGGGCGAAGCGTACCGATAGCGACCGCGCTTCCCGTCCGCCGCACTATGCGCTGCACCGTGCCGTTGTACGCCATGATCACGTGATGGCTCATGGGCGCGACGACGTCGTGCAGCGGGTCATGCTTCCAATGGGCGATGCCGGCGCCGCAGGAATCCAAAGCCATGTGAAGTGGGGTGGTCCCGACCACCCGCGCCATTTCTGCACTAGGGTGAGGTCGCTCGACATGGGCCGGAGTGACTTGGCACGCCTCAGGCGCACCTGACGCGTCCTCCAAGGCATCGCGCGAGATGTGCTTGTTCATGAACGTATGCTCGCCTCAGCGGGAATGCAGGTTGTGGCCGTGACCTGGCCTGGCTGGGTTCGTAGGGGGGATGCGCACGTCAGTGCGCGTCGGGTGCAGGGCGGGCAGAACCCTTGTTCCCGAAGGATATGAAAATGTGTACAGTTTTCAGCGGAAAAGACCTTGTAGCCGGCCCGAATTGCGATTGAGTTTTCCTTGGCTTCTTGTCCAAGAAGGATCACAAGTGCCGTTTCTGTTTGAAGATTATCGCCTGGATGCCGGGCGGCGCGAGCTCAGGCGAGGCTCCGAACTCGTCCCCGTTGGACCGAAGGTGTTCGACCTGCTGCTCTTCCTGGTTGAAAACCGCGAACAGGTCGTGACAAGGGACGATCTTTTGAAGGCGGTGTGGGACGGACGGATCGTGTCCGAATCCACGCTGACCAGCCACGTCAATGCCGTGCGCAAGGCAGTAGGGGACACCGGCAAAGAGCAACGTCTGATCCGGACGGTTTCTCGCAGAGGCCTCCGCTTTGTTGGCCAGATCACCGAGGAAGAATTGCCGACACGAACCTTGGTCGCGGACCCGGGTCGGAAGGTTGGCGTCCCACGTGTAGAGAACATCCAGGAGACAATCAGGGCCTTTGAGGTCGATGCGCCTACTGGAGCGCGAGAGGCTGCGCCATTTTTTGCTGCCGCGGCAGAGAGCCCGCCTCCGCTGCCGGACAAGCCTTCCATTGCGGTGCTTCCGTTTCAGAACATGTCGGGCGATGTCGAACAGGAATACTTTGCCGATGGAATGGCCGAAGACATCATCACGGCGCTGTCCCGTTTCAAGGAGCCATTCGTCATCGCCCGAAACTCAAGCTTCACCTACAAGGCGCGGGCCGTCGACGTGAAACAGGTGGGGCGTGAGCTCGGGGTACGCTACGTGTTGGAGGGGAGCGTTCGCAAGGTGGCAAACCGGGTGCGCATCACGGGACAGCTCGTCGATGCCGCCACCGGAGCGCATATTTGGGCGGACCGTTTCGATGGCGAGCTCGGCGACATCTTCGAGTTGCAGGACCGGGTGACCGAGAGCGTTGTCGGGGCGATCGCGCCCGCGGTGGAAAAGGCTGAGATCGAGCGCGCCAAACGCAAGCCGATCGCCAGTCTCGATGCCTACGCCATCTATTTGCGCGGTCTGGCCGGTCTCCATCAGTTTGGCAACCGGCAAGCGAACGAGGAGGCATTGCGTCTTTTCAAACGGGCAATCGAGCTCGACCCGGAATTTGCGACCGCCTACGGTCGTGCAGCCTCTTGCTACCTCATCGCTAAAATCAACGGCTGGATCACGGACACGGCGAATGCAATTGCAGAAGTAAAGACGCTCACTCAGCGGGCCGTCGAGTTGGGCAAGAATGACCCCATTGCGCTCTCCACCGGCGGGAATGCGTTGGCGTTTGTCGTTGGGGAGCTCGGAGTAGGTGCCGGCTTGGTCGACCGCGCGCTGGCGCTCAATTCCAACCTGGGCGAAGGATGGAATTTCGGCGGATGGATAAAAATCTGGCTCGGCGAGCCGGAAGCGGCGATCGAGCGCTTCGCACGCGCCATTCGTCTGAGCCCACTCGATCCGTGGCTGATGGGCATGCGGGCCGGGACCGCGTACGCACATTTTTTTTCGGACCGTTATGACGAAGCGGCATCGTGGGCGGAAATGGCATTGCAGTGCAGCCCGGACTACCGACCTGGCTTGCGTATCACCGCCGCCAGCAACGCAATGGCCGGCCGCCAGGAGCAGGCACGCAAGGCAGTGGCTCGGCTGCGAGAACTCAGTCCAACGCTGCGCCTTTCTAATCTCAAAGACGTCCTTGGCCCTTATCGACGCGCCAAGGACGTCGCGCGATATGAAGAAGGGCTGCGGCAAGCAGGGCTGCCCGAATGATCATCCCAGCCAAGATGCTCGCGCCGCCAATGGCCCCGAGCGGATGCGCTCGGGTTGCCGTTTCTTCAGACTCGGCCGTGAGGTGAGGCGCGCCTCATGTCGTGGCTAACGTCAAGCCGTGTGAGCCAACTGGCGTCTGTTAGCGCCGCGGCAAGTCCGCTTTCGAGAAGTCGGGTTCCTCCGCGGGGTGGCTCGTTTGCAAGGCGTCGATAGCATGCGCCGCGAAGATACTTGTGCTGACCATTGCGAGGATGGTTATCAACATCTTGATGGATCCACGTTCATCATGAGTTTCCAAAAAAGGGCTATTGTCGGCGGAGAAGCGCGAAGCGCATCTTCACGCTGGAATGCTGCTGCGTGGGCAGGTCCCGCTATGTTTGAAGCCCGTGCCGGTTCACTCGCGCCTATCGCGCGGTCCAACCGCCATCGACGGAGATTGCCGTGCCTGTGATCTGGTCTGCCGCGGCCGAGCACAGGAAGGCGACGGTGCCGCCAAGTTGCTCGGGAGATGCGAAATCAAGGGACGGTTGCTTCTCCGCGAGAAGCTCCTCGGTAGCTTGCTTCTGACTGATGCCCCGCTGCGTGGCGATGTCGCTGATCTGCTTCTCGACCAGGGGCGTTCGCACCCAGCCGGGGCAGACCGCGTTGCAGGTCACGCCGCTTCCGGCGGTCTCGAGGCCGACGACCTTGGTGAGGCCGACGAGGCCGTGCTTGGCGGCCACGTAGGCAGCTTTGTGGGTCGAGGCGACGAGGCCGTGCGCAGAGGCGATGTTGACAACCCGCCCCCAACGCTGCTGCTTCATCTGCGGCACGGCGGCCGAGATTCCATGGAATGCCGCCGACAGATATCGAGGATGGCCTGCCACTTGGCGGCCGGGAATCATCAACCGGTGCGGTAAACTGGATGCCGGCATTGTTGACGAGGATGTCAAGACGTCCGAATTTTTTTTCGACGGTCGCATGGATCAATCCCCGCAGGGACTCGCCCTTCGACATGTCGGCGCCATCGTAGATGCAGCGCACGCCGTGATCGCGCTCCATGCCGCTGCGGATGTTTTCGATCTCATTCGCGTCGCCGAAACCGTTGAGCACGATATCGGCACCGAGCCTGGCGAGCTCCCTGGCGATTCCAAGTCCGATGCCACTGGTCGATCCAGTGACGATGGCTACTTTGCCCTTCAACATGGCAGATTCCTTTCAACGTCGATCTTGCAGTGGACGCTTGCGGTCCGTCCGAATGGCCTGCAATTCAATCGTCGGTCGATTCGTTCGCTTCTGACTCGCGTCCGAGCCGATCAGCACGGGAGGTTTGTCGTACCCGTTCCGACTGCTGCAGAAGATGAGGGCCGTGAGCCCGCATCCGACGACGAGCGAGAACAGCACGCCGGCAGCCATGGCGACGTAGCCGGTTGCCGAAACCTCGATCCCGTCAGCAAGGGTCCAGCTGACGTAGGCGACGAAATCGGTGGCCACCAGGAGCAGGACGAGCACCAGGATGATCGTCCACGAGGCGGCGCCGGAACGTGCCGGCGCAGATCGCCCCGGCGGTAGACGAAGCTCCGTCGTGACGTTCTGCTCGGGAGCGTCGGAGAGGGTCGGCATGGTGTTCTCCTGATCAAAGGGCGACGATCAATCGCGGCGATGGATGTCGTGGGTGACGATGCCGAGCTCGGGCGGCGGCGGATCGAGGCGCCGTCCGTTCGCAAGCGTGCGGCGGATGTCTTCCAACCCGCTCTGCCAGTGGGCGCGCATCGCGCTCAGTCCGAATTCGTAGTCCCTCGAATGACCTTCGTGGAGCTTGGTCTGGTAGATCAGGTGGATGATGTTGTGGGAGCGATGGCGGGCCATATCCGCGATCGCGCGGATTTCCGGATCCCTTTTTGCGGCCTCGGGCAGTCGCTCGATCACCCGCTGCAGCACCTGACGCATTTTCTGCATGCGCAGCGCCTGGTCGGTGACAGCGCGCGTGCGGCTCGAATATTGAATGTCCTTCTGACGGCTCGACACCTCCATCATGTCGTAGGGAACGCGGCCTCTGGCCGACCAAAGGTCGATCTGGAACGTCAGAGTGTCCCGCGGCTCGCCGGACAGCACGCGTGACAAGGGGGTGTTGGAGACCACCCCGCCATCCCAGTAGTGCTCGCCTTCGATCTCGACGGCAGGAAACCCAGGCGGCAGGGCGCCCGAGGCCATGAAGTGTTTCGGGCAGAGCCGGCGTTCGGCGGTGTCGAAATACGTCAGGTTGCCGGTGCGGACGTTGACCGCGCCGACGCTGACGCGCACCTCGCCGGAATTCAGCCGGTCGAAATCGACGAGCCTCTCCAGCGTCCGGTGCAGGGGCGCGGTGTCGTAGAAGCTGGTCGCCGCATCGCCAGAGAACGGCGAGAAAAGCGGGGAAGGGAAGCGCGGCCGAAAGAAGCCCGGCTGACCCTGAACCAGGGCCCGCATCGCCGCCAGCGCACTGCGGATCGAGTGTATGTCGAAGGCAAAAGGCAGGGCATTGGCCAGTCCTTCTCCCGCCGGCCATTCGATCGACTGGGCGCAGATGATCTCCCAAAACTCGCGCAGCCGTTCCACGCGCTCTTCTTCCGGGGCGCCGGCGATGATGGCAGCGTTGAGTGCGCCGATCGAAATGCCGGCCAGCCAGTTCGGCCGGATCCCGGCCTCATGCAAGCCCTCATAGACGCCGGCCTGATAGGCGCCGAGCGCGCCGCCGCCCTGCAGGACCAACGCCACGACGTCGTAGGGCAGCGACCGGGTCTGCTGCGCTACCGGATGGGTCTGTTCGCGCATCACGTTCAACATTGCAGGGCTCCTTGGATGGTGTTGACGGTTCAACCGGCGTCGGCTCCGATCGGGATTTCGGAAACGGTCTCCCGCGAGCGCGCCACCACGGCCGGACTGAGATAGTCGTGGACCACGGCGCCTAGCCCGAGCGTAAGATCGGCAACGACGTGCTTGGCCGACAGCACCTGCAGCACCGGCAGCTCGGCGACGGGCGCAAGCGCATGCGAGTAGAGGTCGAGCGCAGCCGGCCCGGTCCACGCGCCCTTCACGGCGATATCCTCGCAGTGGTAGCGGACCAGCTCGCAGATGCGCGCGGTGCCGTCGACATGCGGGATGATCTTGAGCAGGAAATTCGGCGCAGCGAGTTTTTTCGCTTCGGCTTCGATATCGAGGGCGCGATGCTTGTAGCCCATGGTGCCGGTGGCGATGCGCACCGAGCCGTAGTTCAGCGTGCCGACCAGCGTGTCGATCTCGACGGCGAGCTTCGGCTGCGCCAGCTTCTTGGGAAAGCCCCACAACTCGCGCCCGCCGGCGATCGGTGGATGATCGTTGAGGAACATCTGGTGGACGAAGCCGCCTGCCTGGCCGCGAAACGACACGGGGATGACCTGGCCGCTTTCGGTGTAGTCGCCGAACCCGGTGGAGTCGGGCATCCGGATGAATTCGTAGTTCACCACCGGCTCGGTCACTTCCAGCGGCTCGGGCACGATGCGGCGCAATGCCTCCGGATCGGTGCGGTATTGGATGATGAAGTATTCGCGGTTGGCGAACCGGTAGGGGCCGGGCGGAAAGGCCGGGTTCGTCAGCGGCGTGGCGAACGCGCTCGCGCGCACGGTCTCAAGTTTCATCGTCGTCGAGCTCCAGATTGATCCAGGTGAAAGGGCCGCGCCCCGCCGTCGAAGCGCGGCCCGATAGCGGTCAGTAGTCCCAGACGGCCGGCACCCAGCGGAAAGCATTGCCCGCAACCGCCACATGTCCGATGGATGGGAACGGCATGTGCGTGGCCACCAGCAGACCGCCGGTTTCAGCCACTTCCCGCAACAGCTTGATACGAACGCGAACCGCTTCCTCGGGGTCGTGCTCGAAGCCGTTGAACCAGTCGGGGTGCTCGAACCCGACCGTGAAGACAAGGTCGCCGGCGAATGTCAGTTGCTCGCCGCCGGACGTCACGCGAACGATGCTGTGCCCCGGCGTGTGGCCACCTGTACGCGTGACGAGCACGCCAGGGGCGACCTCGCACTCATCCTCGAACGTCCGCAACTGGTCGCGATACTCAGCCGCGAACTTCTTGGCCGTCTTGCGAAGCGCGTCCGGAAATCCGTCCGGCATGGCGACCTTGGAGAAATCGGGATCCTCCCAGAACTTGACCTCGGCAGCCGCCACGTGGATGCGAAGGTCAGGACGCAGCGCCTCCTTCACACAGTCCATGAGTAGTCCGCCGATGTGATCCATGTGCATGTGCGTCAGCACCACATCGGTCACGGACGTGAGCTCGACACCGGCTGCCTCGAGCCGAGGGATCACGTGCCCGGCCTTCTCCAGGTCCGGAAACTCCGTCCCCACCCCGGCGTCGACGAGGATGGTCCGGCCGCCACTCTTCACCACGACCACGTTCAGCGCCCAATCGAACGCGTCCGGCGGCAGGAAATTCTCCTTCAGCCAGGCCGCCCGCACCGCCGGTTCGGCGTTGTGGGCCAGCATCGCACCCGGCAATAGCAGCACGCCGTCGCTGACCACCATCACGTCGATGTTGCCGATCGTCAGCGCGTAGCGCGACGGGACCAACTCGTCGACCTTTGGTCCAGCGGAGGGTGAAGTCATGTGCAGGTTCATGTTCGTCTCCCGTTTCAAGTATGGCTGCTGGCTGGTTTCACTGGAGCAGGCCGCGCAGCCAGCACGGAGCGCGACCCGTTTCGCGCGAAGGGGTCTAGAGGAAGCCAGTCACGTCGGTCACACGCTCCGGATCCGCCGAGGCGAGCGCGGCGGCGCGCTGGGCCTTCGGCGGATAAATCCAAACGGTGTTGATCTCCTGCTTGGTCTTCTTGGCTACGTCGCCAACCATGGCCACCTTGCGTTCCCAGCCAGTCGTGAAGAGCGCACCGGCCTCGCCAAGGTCCAGGCAGGTCACGTAACCCTCCTGGTGGTAGCGTTTGGTCGGTACCCCCAGCAGCTCCGCGGTAGCGTTGTTGCCTGCGAACGCGCCCATCCGCGTGGCGTGCTGGCAGGACATCAGCGCGTAATTGCCGTCGCTGTCGCAGGCGGCGCGCGCGGCGTCGCCGGTGGCGAAGACGCCGTCAACTCCCGGCACGCGCAGATCGCGGTCGACCAGCAGCCGGCCGAAATTGTCGCGTTCGGCGGGGATCTGCTGGGTCAAGGGCGCGGCGCGAATACCGGCTGCCCAGATCACGGTCTCGCTTTCGATGTGCTCGCCGCTGGAGAGCGTGACGCCGGACTCGTCGAGCGAGGCGACTCCGGCGCCGAGCCGGGTTTCCACGCCGAGCTTGCGCAAGGCGTCCTCGATGACGGGGCGGGGCCCTTCGCCCATGTCGGGGGCGATCGCAGGATTGCGGTCGACGATGATGACGCGCGGCTTGGCCCCTTTGCCGAAGATCTCGCGCAGCCGCGCCGGCATTTCGGTTGCGGCCTCGATGCCTGTGAAACCGCCGCCCGCCACGACGACGGTGTCGCGGCCGTTCACAGCCGGCCGCTTGGCGAGGCCTTTCAGGTGCTTGTCGAGCGCCACCGCGTCATCGAGCGAGTCGACGGCAAACCCGTGCTCGGCGAGGCCCGGAATCTTCGGACGGAACAGTTTGCTGCCGGTGGCTACGACCAAGCGGTCGTAGGACAGCGTCTTCCGGGGTCCTTTGCCAGTTGCGATCTGCACCGAGCGGGACTTGGTGTCGATCGTCTCGGCGCTGCCCTGCACGTAGTTGACGTCGATGGCGTTGAGGACATCGAGCAGCGGCGCCGTCAGGGTCTCGGGCTTCGGCTCGTACAGCCGGGGGCGCACGACGAGCGTCGGTTCCGGCGAAACCAGCGCGATCTCGAGCTCTTCCGGCGAAACGCCCCGGATGTCGCGCAGGCGGGCGGCGGAGAGGGCGGCGTACATGCCGGCGAAGCCGGCGCCGATGATGACTAATCTCATGTCTTTGCTCCTTGGTTTGGACTTCCGAAAGTCCGCGCGCTACCGCCGCCACCCTTCACCAAGGGCGGCGATCGACGACGACGCGAAGGCGTTAAACGAGGGCGTCAGCCCGTTATGGGGGGAGGCACTCCGGCGAGCGCGCGGACATCGGAGACTTCAGCGACCAGCCTTGTCGAAGAACGACGGGCTGAGCCGAGCCCAGAACCCAATCCTGGTAGGGCAGCCAAGGGCGGTCCCGAGTCGTGATGGAGATCGCGGTATAGGTTCTCTGCAGGGATTGCACCGGGATCTCCACCTCTTCGCCGGTTGCCGAGGTGAAGCGCACGGACAGCGAAAGTCCGTACACGACCGCTTTGGCAAGGCCGCGCCGGCGCGATGTGATTGCAAGCTGGTTGACGAAGGTTTTCCGGATCATCGTCGATCTCCAATGGCGTTCGTTGGACGGTGATGGTCTAGTCCGCCCCGCGTAGCGCTGCCCCAGAGGGATGGCCGTACCTGTCGCGCGATTGCTGCTAGTGAACGCGTTTGCGCCGGTCGCTCGGGACAGCGTCGAACGCCAGCCAGGGCTGATGTTTGGCGCGCCACTTGGGGCCGGGGCCGCGCATGTAGTGCAGCTCGGGCCGGTAGCTGTCGCGAATGTCCATGACCAGGTTGCGCACCACGACGGCGAAGTCGGATACGGTCTCGGCCGTCTTGCTGGCGAAGACGGAAATTGTGGACCAGTTCGAAAAATGCAGTGCGATCGCACGGGAATCGACGGTGCTCTTGCGGATCATCTTTCTTCTCCATCCGGTTGGATGTGGGCATTGCGATGATCTAGCGTATCTGAGCTGCGGTCGCCCCAGAGCGATTGCCCTACCTGTAGAGCGATTGCTGCCAACTCATGCGGGTGCGGCAATCGCTCGGGATTGCGGTCACCTCCTGTGACGAATGTGGCCGGCGAGGAACGGCCCCAGTGCGGCTGCGTTAGGAGGACGTCTCGTCCGTATCACGCAGCATTTTCATGTGCCGCAGGGGCGTAGCTGGTTTCGACGGTCCAGGAGTCCTTGGGCTGGCTGTAGAGATGCCAGAACTGCTCGGCCACCGCCGAGGCCTCCTTCGATTCCGGAGACACGAGGGTGCAGACGGTCACCGTCGCGACGTGAATTCCCTTGTCCCGGAGCGGCTCGAAAAGTGCGTGGGCCAGGGCGCGAATGCCGGCCTTGCCGATGCTGATCGAAAGAAAGTCCGCGCTGGGAGCGAGTGCGAAGCCGCCTCCCGTCAACAGGATCGCACCCGATCCTTGCTCTTCCATCATCGGAGCGACAGCCTGCGCTGCCACGAGCGCTCCTCCGATGTTCACGGCGAGATCCTCGTTGAAGCTATCGCGAGGCTGTTCAGACAGAGCCGCCCTGCGCGCGGATGCGGCGTTGTAGTGCAGGACGTCGATCGAGCCGCGCTGTTTCTGAACTTCAGCGACCAGCTCCGCGATGCCATTCGGATCGCTTGAGTCTACCCGTCGTGCGTCCGCCTTGTATCCTTTTCTTGTCAATCTCTCGGCCAGCTCTTTGGTCCTGGCGAGACTGCGGGCGGCCAAAACCACCTGGAAACCTTCTTTGGCGAACCGTTCGGCGGTCGCGAAACCCATCCCCGGGCCCGCGCCGATGCTAAGAAATGTCTTCATTGCCTCTCTCCTTTCGACGCTGTACTTGAAACGTTAAACCACGGTCGCCGAAACCATCACGATATGCGTCTCCGCCAATCGCTGGGGGTTTCGCCGGTCAGTTTCCTGAACGCTGCGGCGAAGGCGGTCTGGGTGGAATAACCGAGCGCGGCTGCGACCGAGACGACCGACACGTCGGTATCGCGCAGCATGTTCATGGCTTGCTCGAGCCGGCGCTGCCGCAGCCAGGCATGCGGCGAGAGCCCGGTGCTTTCTTTGAAGGCGCGGCAGAAGTGGAAGCGCGACAAGCCGGCGTCGGCAGCAAGCGCCGCAAGCGAGACGTCCGCATCGCTATCCGAACGCAGACGTTCGATGGCGCGACTGAGTACCTTGGGCGACAGCCCGCCGATGACCGGCTGGAACGTTGCCGGCGAGCCGGCGTGCGCGGCGAGCAATCGCGTGGCCAGAAGATCGCTCAGTTGGTGCCTGAACAACGAATCCAGCGCGGCGCAGCCTTCCAGGGCGTCCGCCGCGCTCAGCAGCAATCGGGCTGTAATGGGGTCGGGATGCGCCGTTCGTTCCACAAGGTCGCCGGGAGCGGCCGTTCCGGCTTCGTGGGCAACGCGTTCTAGCGTTGTCTGCGGAAGGTAGAGGTGGACGACGCTCAAGGGCTGGTAGATATCCCAGCGCGAGGATGAACCCGCCGGAATGACCGTTACGGTCCCGGGACGCGTCATTCCGTTCAAAAACGCTTTTCCGTCGCGGCGTTCGAATCGAACCGGCTCGGCGGGAAAAGCCATGATCACATGATCGACCATCGGCTTGACCACGTCGTGCAGGGGATCATGCCTCCAGAAGGTGATCACGCCGCTGGACGGATCCGATGCCATCTGCAGCGGCGCCATCTTCAGCACGCGCGTCATTTCCTCGTCGGCGTGCGGGCGCTGCTCGCCGATCGGAAAATCGCGCGGCGGTGCCGGAGTCGCGTCCCGCTGATTGTGCGAAGTATCTTTCAAGCGTGGACTGCTCATGGACCGTCCTCGTCGTTGAGGCGCACCCGGATCGAGCTTTCGAGCTATCCGTTCTAGCCGCAGTCCGATGCGGCGTCTTGCCCAAATTCGCCCCGGATTGTCCAATGCTGAACCGCCGATGTGCTGTCAGGCGCCCGAAATCGCATTCCGTTGCCGCACCGGGCCATGGTCCGTGCACGAGGCGCCGCACATGAGATGGTCAGCACCACTGACGTTCTTGCGTGTCGGAGAGGGCAGTGAAGCTTCGACGAAAGCTGGACGACCGCTTTCTGGCGTCCGATAGTCCACGCACCGTGCGGGGATGACGACATCCGCCGCCCGGCACGGCCAGCAGGACCGGCCCATGGCGCAGAGTGGCTTCCACGGTCAGAAGTACAGCGAATTTCTTCGCCTTCGAGAGGCACCGTCATCGCTGACCACTCGGTCCATCCGAGGTGTCAACGTCGCCGTCACCGAAACTCGGGACGACAATCCCGTTCACGGTCTCTGCGGCGAAATTCCCCTCGAAGACGCGTACATCGTCAGCTTGAAACTTCGCGACTATCCCAACTGCGAATATTGGAGCGGGGCAAGTGCGTTTGAAGGCGGGCACGACGTACCTTTACGACCTGAAGTACAATCCGCGCTTCGTGATCGAAAGGCCGTTCCACTCCCTTCACTTCTACCTGCCGGCGCTGGCGCTTAACGGTGTCGCGCAAGAGGCCGGCGCGCGGCGCGTGGGCCAACTCGACTGCCAGTTCGGCACCGGCTTCCGCGACAAAATCGTTCGCAATATCGGGGCTTCGCTCATGCAGGCATTGCGCCGGCCATCCGAAGCGAACCAGCTTTTCGTCGATCACATGATGCTTGCGCTCACGGTGCACGTCGCCGAGGCCTATGGTGGCCTGCATGTCAGCAAGCCCGCACGCGGCGCCCTTGCTCCGTGGCAGGTCCGGCGAGCTTGCGAAAGGCTCGAAGCCAATCTCGCAGGAACGGTTTCGCTGCAGCAGATCGCGGCCGAGTTCGACCTCTCGGTCAGCTATTTCTCCCGCGCGTTCCGTGTCTCCACCGGTCTGCCGCCACACCGGTGTCTGCTTCGGCAGCGCGTCAAGGTGGCCAAGCAGTTGATGGCCATTCGCGAGTTGCCGCTATCGGAAATCGCGATATCCGCCGGCTTCGCCAATCGAAGTCATTTCACGCGGGTGTTTTCGTCCGCCGTCGGTGTGAGTCCCGGCACGTGGCGCCGCAAAAAACTGGGTTCGACGGAAGCAGAAGCATGAGAAAGTCAGGTCAGCGCCCCCCGGGTCCATGATGCGGCGTAGGCGGCGCAGCGGGCCGCAAATACCTCGTCCGGCGGATGCCCGATGCCTTCGGCAAGATTTGCCGGATCGAAGGCCAGCCCGTTCCACACCTCATTCGTCTCCAAACCGGTGATGACGATCGTGCCCAGCCGCACCGCTTCGCGCTTGTCCTCGTCCGGCCAGCGGATTGTGACGTCCATGATCGGGTCGCCGGGACAATCGAGCACCGCCATCACGCTAAAGCGGACATCGCGTGCCGCGATCCGCAACTCGAGGTCATCGTTCCAGACGTCGGCGGACTTTGTCCTAGCTTCGTCCTCGGACAGCATGACCTCCCCGCCGACCGGCTCGACCTTGAATTTGATGAACCGTGTTTCGCCTCTGACATTCGTCGCAGGAAACGCGTGGACGCCCCAGAAGATGGTGCGGGCAAAGCTCCCTCGCTGGCCCCCGGCGGTGGGAAAGTTCGCTTGACGCGGCTTTTCACGATTGGCGGAGGTTAAAGCGTTGCTCTTCGCGCCCGGCCCGCCATTGGACATGCGCGTGTCTACGAAAGGCAGCATATGTTCGAGCATTCTCGCATCGTGTATCGGGGCGCTCTGCGTGAGAATGTCGGAACGCCCGTCAACGTCTCCGAGCCTGAAAGCAAAGTGCCGCAGCACTCCGCTCTCGGCAGCCGCCGTGCCGGGAAAACCATCGTCCGCGGAGAATTGCGCCAGCACGCGCGATGGGCTGGTGAAGCTCAGCGATCTGGTGATCTCCGCCGCCCGATCCGAGGGAATATACGTCCCGCGGACGCATCGGCCCTCCGTAAAACCTGTCGGTCGTTTTGCTGAACGCTTGGTCACGGCAGTTTCGACCTGAAGCTAGGTTCGGGCCGCTCACGCGGGCGGGTAGTGCTGCCCGGGCCGGCCGTTACCGCGTCTGTGGCGCGGCTTGCGGGGTACGATGATGCTTTTCGGATCATCTTTCATCCGTGCGTCAATATGGGCACGGAGATGATTTAGCGGACCGATGGTGCCGCCGCGCCAGAGCGATTGCCCTGGCTGTAGAGCGATTGCTGCCTTTCTTGCGCGTCCGCCTATCGGCTGCACCGGTTAGCGGCCCCGGCCTGGCTGCCCGGATTCGATCGCACCCGGTCACTTGCAGCGTCCGCTGCGGACCCTCGCGTACGCATAACTCCCGGAAATTGTCGAGGGCGTCCACTAAGCAGCAATATCTCTACAACCGCCTCAATCCCTCTGGGGCACGCGTACGCTCGATCCGTTAAACGGTGGGGCTACGAAACAGATGGAGGCGACAATGGCTTGGATCGAATTCGGAGGCGCATCATGATGCTGGGTATGAGCTTGGCGACGTTCACGATAGTCCACGTGATCATCAGCCTGGTTGCAATCGGGGCGGGCCTGGTCGTGATGTTCGGGATGCTCGGCTCGAAGCGGATGCCGAACCTCACCGCCGTTTTCCTTGCATCCACCATCCTGACCAGCGCTTCGGGGCTTCTGATTCCCCCGCTGCTGATCGATAAGTTGTTGCCGTCCCACATGATTTCCATCCTCTCGCTGGTTCTGCTGGGGATCGCCTGTTTTGGGCTTTACGGCCGGAGGCTCGCCGGATCTTGGCGCTGGATCTACGTGCTCACTGCGCTCCTCTCGCTGTATCTCAACGTCTTCGTGCTGGTGATTCAGTCCTTCCTGAAAGTGCCGGCATTGCATGCGCTGGCCCCAAGCGTGCCGCCGGCCGAGCCGCCGTTCGCCATCGTCCAAGGTATCGTGCTGGTATCCTTCGTGGTCGTGATCATCGGCGCGATCCGGCGCTACCGCCCGGCGTCGGCCGCCGCCGACATGCGTCCCCAACAAGACCTGAACCCGGCAGCCTGGGGCACACGCTCCCTCTCAACGCGCAAATGAGTCGTTCGGGCGGCTGCAGATCGATCAACCCCGTTGACCGATCACGGACCGCCGGCAAAGCCTCGCGTATGGTATCGTTGAATGCGGCCGGGTGAGTTTATCTCGCTTCTCGCCCGCCCCAACATCGCTCGAACGACCGTAGAGTGATGCGCTCATGATCCCTTGAAGCTAGAACCTGAGCACGTCTAACGACAACGGAGGATCACCATGAAGATCGTTGTGATCGGCGGTACCGGCCTGATCGGTTCGAAGACCGTCGCCAATCTGCGCCAAGGCGGGCACGAGGTCGTGGCCGCCTCGCCCCGAAGCGGTATCAACACCATCACCGGCGAAGGACTCAAGGAGGCCATGGCGGGCACGCAGGTGGTGATCGACCTCGCCAACTCGCCCTCATTCGAAGACAAGGCGGTGCTGGAATTCTTCGAGACCTCCGGCCGCAACCTTCTCGCGGCCGAGGCCGCAGCGAACGTCCGGCACCATGTCGCCCTGTCGATCGTCGCGACCGACCGGACCGACAACGGCTATTTCCGCGCCAAGGTCGCCCAGGAGAAACTGATCGAGACCTCCAGCATCACGTACACCATCGTCCGCGCAACGCAGTTCATGGAGTTCCTCGGCGGCATCGCCGATTCAAGCGTGGACGGCAACAAAGTCAGGCTCCCGCCCATCCTGTTCCAGCCGATCGCGTCGGACGACGTTGCCGCCATCGTTGCCGATGTGGCACTCGCGCCGCCGCGTGGCGGCTTCGTCGAGATCGCAGGGCCGGAACGCGCCCCGTTCAACGAAATCATCGCCCGCTATCTCAAGGCGGTTGGCGATCCGCGCGAGGTCGTGAGCGATCCCGAGGCCCGATACTGGGGCGGCCGGGTCAGCGAGCACTCGCTCGTGCCGCTCGGCGAGGCGCGCCTCGGCCGCATCGGTTTGGACGAATGGATCCGCCGCTCAAAGGCAGCGGCCTGATCTCCACGGGAGGTACGCCCGGTCTCTCAGGGGCGGATCCCGGGCGAACTAAGGAGGCGACCATGACGATCAAACTCGCGGCATTGATTCTTCTGTGCCTCACGGCCGGCACGGCGGTGGCTCAGCAGCCGAAGGTCACGCCACTGATGTCCAAGGACCTTGCGGAGAGTCCCGGCCGCGAAGCTCTGATGATCTCGGTCGAGCATGCACCCGGCGGCTCGAGCGCCATCCATCGGCACAATGCACATGCGTTTGTTTACGTGCTGGAAGGCTCCGTCGTGATGCAGCTGAAGGGCGGACAAGAGGTGACACTGACGCCGGGACAGTCCTTCTATGAAGGCCCTGCCGACGTTCATGTCGTCGACCGGAACGCGAGCGCCACTCAGCCGGCGAAATTCCTGGTGCTCCTGATCAAGGACAAGGGCGCCCCGGCGCTCGTGCCCGCAAAGTGATCTAGATGCAACCCAAGTACGCCACTGGCGCTGCGCCCGTTGTTTGCTGCCCCGCATGGTCAGCTTGTTGCCCTTACGGAACACTGGCGTCGCCTGCTCAGATGCCTACACCTAGACGTGGAGGGGACTTGGCCTAGTCGGCTGAAGTTGGCTTGTGACGGGAGAACAGACAGCCTGTCCATACTCCGATCAGGGCGTGCACCAGACGACTCGCAGTTCGGCCCGATCGGCGTCGCCTAGCAGCGGCGATTTTGATCAGGTTGCTTACTCAGACAATCCCGTGCGCGCTGTAGATCGAGATAGAACCCGCGCATCATTTTGGACGATAAGGATAGTTGGCGCACCCGACACGATTCGAACGTGTGACCTTTACCTTCGGAGAGCAACGCTCCTTGAGCCCGTTAGGGCTCTCGCTTGACACCGCTTCGGTAGCTTCCGAAAAGAGCTATCGGACGCGATCGTTTCGGCGGTGATTGATTGAAAGCTAGAAAAGAGTGACGGGCATTTGAAAGGTAATTTGGCTTTCCTGACTAATGGGCGATCTTTCACTGATAAGCTTTCATACAAAACCCTATCAGTCGTCGGTTGTGCTGCAGGGTATTCGCGGCAACTGCTTTCACGAACTTCGCACTCATAAAGCACACTAGAATCATAGGTTTGCTAGTGTCCTTATCGAATCCGAAGTTCGCTCCGAAGGTGCGGCAAATGATGCGAACTTTGGATTCGGGACACTAGCTAAGAGGGACGCGTCAACGACGCGGTTCCGCGAACTGTGCCAATGTGAAGGCCAAAAGGGGCGGCTGCTGACACGCAGAGTGATCGCTGGTCCTTCCACGGGCGGCCGCTAGGCGCCGCCCGGCGCGAGACCTGTTCAGTAACAAGGAGGATAGGGATGATAGCCGCAATGGGGCCGGGCGTAGGCGGCTCCGACGGCGGCAGCTCCGATAGCAGCAGCACCGGCATACATTGCGCCCCGGTATGCCGTGCGCCGCGTGACGCCCGCAAAGGAAAGCGTTGTAAAGGGCGGCCGATGATATCGATGAAGATCGAGGCTGCGCCGTCCGCGCCGGTGAGATCGCGCTCGAGTGTCTGAACGGTGAAGATCAGCTCGTCCCCGTCCAGCTTCGGATTCTTCAGGACGACGACAGCGTCCTTGACGGAGCCGTCCTTGCTGTTGAAAGCCGAAACGGTCGCGTGCGGAGGATCGCTGGCAAAGCTGTCCTTGCCCGCGCCCCAGTCCGCAATGATATCAGCCGTGAGCTGATGGCCCGCGGCGCGCACAGGTCGGTCAGCGAATATGATCGAGTTCGGCGTGATCCCTGTGAGGACAAGGCTATCGCCCTGCAACGTTGCGCCCCGCGAATTGAGAACGATGAGCGATGGCACAATTTGGGCTTGTGCAGCAGAAGGCGTGCCGATCGTCTTCAGGTCTCCGTGCGTAGCACGCGGTCCCGGTGTCGAGCACCAATGTCGCCGCCAGCAATGCCATGCAAATCTGCAGGCCTTCTTGTTACGCATCTCGTTCTCCTTACGATCGGCCGGAAGCGTCCGGCAGGTTGGTCGGTGCGGACCCTAGACAGCGCAAAACTGGCCGCCTGTGCAAAATCGGCAGAAATGGAGGGCGGTCCAGTTACGACGTTTTCAGCATGGCCCGGCGCGCATTGAGCTGACGGCCCGACATGCGTCAGGTGTTGGGATGTTCTTGCAAATAGCTTTCGCGCGGTTTCGCAAGTAACGCCGTCTTCAAAAAGTAACTGAGGTCCAAGCTTCTGATGTCGCAAACCGCGTCGGATCGACGCGACAGAAAGGCCTGACGACGGGTTCGGCTGTCCGATTTTGCATAGCCTCGTCGGCTCTCACATGCTCCTCTACGAAAACAGAACGCGGTCAGGACCAAGCGCCGGCCCGCGATTAACTAGTCTTTGCGAGATGATCGGGAAGCGAATGCGTGCACCAATTCTGGCCGTCCTCTGCGTTCTCTGCGCATGGTCCGGCTCTGTGTCCTCCGCAGGCGCCCAACAGGCATCGTGGACCCAGATCGGCATGCTGGCTTGCAAGCTCGACCCTAGCGTCGGGTTTGTCATATTTGGCCATCAATCGATGTCATGTCGCTTTACACAGAACCCGCCATTGCCGACTCAACTCTATGAAGGCGCCCTCAATACCGTCGGAATCGATATCGGCGTTTCAGCCGGCGGCGCACTCGCCTGGGCGGTCCTTGCCCCGACGGCAGGCCCTCCGCCCGGTGCCCTCGCCGGCGAATATGTCGGGGCGTCAGGCGACATCGGCCTCGGTTTAGGCGCCGGCGTCAACGTTCTTGTCGGTGGCTCGGGGCGGTCATTTGCGTTGCAGCCCGTTTCGGTAGAGGGCTCGGTAGCCGTCAATGTGACCCTCGGCCTTTCCGGGCTCCAACTGCGTCCGATCTATTGACGCGCCGCCGTCCGACCGCCGCTCGTGCAGACCCGAATTGCTCGACATTGACGAGCACGCGTGAGGCACTTTTCATAGCGAGCTTGCGCCTGCGCCTACGGCGGTCTTCATTTCTCCCGAAATTCGCGTGGCGCAGCGCCGGAAATACGGCGAAATGCACGCGGAAAATGCGTCGGATCGGCATAGCCGGAAGAAAACGCGATTTCGATGATCTTGGCGTCCGTCTCACATAGCAGCTTGGCGGTATTCTCAAAACGGATCAATTCGAGCAAGCTCGAATATGTCAGGCCGACGTTCGAGAGTTTGCGTTGAAAACTCCTGACGCTCGTGCCGGCCATCTCAGCGATTTTTCGCGACCGCCGGGATTCCCTCATCCAGGTAAGAAGGCAGCATCAGCTTAAGTGCGCGGACAAATTCGTCGGCGAACGGCTGAGGCTCGTCCTCGGAGAGATTCGGCACCTTATTGTGTGTCAGGCTGGAGGTCCAGAGGCGCAACGGGTGCATCAATCCAGGAGGCTTCCTGGCAAGACAGAAAGCGCGTATTCGGCCAGAATGCCCGAGCCTCCGAGCCTGGCGCATAATTTGCCTCGAAGGCCATCGTTGAGGGAGTCCACTCCGATCCGGCTAACTGTCGAACGATGTGGACGACAAAGACGTTCTGCAGCCATTGTGAGTGTTCAAGATGGAGCATGCCGGCAGTCCCGCCCAGCTTGCTGCAAATTCTTACACGATCATCGCGGCGCTCCAGCCACATGTACAGGTTCGTGTCTTCGAGCGATGCCCATTTGCACACTTGCTGCAGGGCGACGTACAGCGTCGGAGAGTAGCTGATGATGGTTCGCAGCTTATCGCTCCGGTGGCAGAACTGCAGCCGCCGCGAAGCGGGGAAAGCCAATATCCGTGATGCCCTGCGATCTCTGCGCGGCTTGTGCAAACAATATGGCAGGCAATATCGGAACATAATGATCGGCTTTTTCTTGCAGCGCTGTCGGGAGACCAAATTTCGACAGGAGCGTCGCAGTGGGAGCTCCCAGCTCGTTATGAATGTCTGCAAACGGAATCACGAATTGGCAGCGGGTTAGGGGAATTCCGCTCATGTTGCTCGTCTCCTGCCTCCGGCGTTCATTTTTACGGTCGTACTTTGTCGTCGCGGCACTATGAGGAGCGATCTCGAGATTTGCTCGCCGGGTGCATTGGGTGTCGCGTCGCAGCGGTGCATGCGAGGCTGGGACGTGTGCAATTGATCTTAATGCCAGAATTGCAATTTAGGCGGCTCATGGCCAGACGGGCCTACCAATTCGATCACATTATAAGAAGATCGTAAGCAGCGGTTTGAGTAAGGAGATCACGCTTGCAATCTTTCATGACGTGCACATGAAACCCGTCTCTTCGCCATCCCGACACTCTGTCCGCGCGGCGATTTCGGTGTTGCTGCGTCAGGATGACGCATCTGTGCAGTGCACTGCGCGCCAACTGGGCGTGAGCGTGCGCTCATTGCAGCGACACCTCGCTGGTATGGGGACAAGTTACAGCGAATTGGTCACCGAAGTCCGCCTCGATACGGCCTGCCGCCTCCTTGCGGAGTCCAACGAGCGCATTTCGGACATCGCCTTACGTCTTGGCTACACCGGAGCGAGCAGTTTCAGCCGAAGCTTTGCGCGTTTGATGAAAATGCCGCCGATTGCATATCGGCAGCAGCAGGCCGCCAAAGGGAATGGCAAGGCCCGCGCCAGCAAAAGTTAGCGCATGGGCGGCTTGCACTGAGTGGACGCGGAAGGCGCGAAAACGCAAGGCCACGACGCAGGTAGCGGCCCCGCATCGCCCCGCGAACGAGCGTCGCGCTAGCATATTACCAGTATTCGAGCTGTGTTTTTTCGGCGGCAAGGCGGCCCGGAAGACCATGCATCAATGATTGGCGCGAAATGGCAAGACGCTTCGCGCTGAAAGACGCGAGATGCAGAGGTAAAGCCAGACGTTGAGGTCAATTATTATGTACTGCGCCGCTCCTATTGCCATTGCCGATCTGATCTGCACATCCGCGCGAAGCGGTCAGTCAGGGGGCCATGCAAACGGGTTGCGTGCCCATATTCGGGGTACCTTCCTCACTTCATCGGCTTTTTGGATGCGATCGAAAGGCACCGACCAATGATTGGCGGTGCCAGCGATCGATATCGCGTTCTTGTCGCGCGGGCCGAGGCCATCGCTGCGGGGAACGTTGAAGAAACGCCTCGCATCCCCGCGATATGCCACCGGCTCTCAGTGAGCCAGCGTACTCTACGAAAAGCGTTCAGGAGCGTTTACGGCCAGTCGCCGTGCCGTCGAATTCGTGTGCTCCGACTGAATCAGGCGAGGCAGGCACTTCTCGCGGTGGACGGCGAGACAGCAAAGGTGACGGAAATTGCGATCTGCTTCGGCTTTTTCGAGCTTGGACGGTTTTCGGTTGAGTATCGCAAGCTGTTCGGCGAGAGCCCTTCGCAGACGCTTCGAGCGGCGGGCCGGGACAGCGATATGTCGCACGGTGGCAGAGCTGGACTGCGCAACGCCAGGATCGATTACCAGAATCCTTTGTCGAGGGCTTTCAGCGCGGGCGTGATGGACGCGACTCAAGATCGTGATGTCGAAAGCGTATAGCTACAGCGGGCTAGCCGAGACGAGGCGAACCCGCAGGGAAAACCAACCGGAAGGGCGCCGTGTCGATTGACCTGACGAAGGCCTGGTATGTTTCGTTCGAGGTGCCGAAAAGGATGCGCAAGACATCCACGCAACGACAGCCGAGACAGAGTGAGAGCTTTCCGACAGAACTCGACGCCCAGAGGTTTGCCCGCCAGAAGTTCGAGCAAGGATACATCGTGACCGCGGGCACCATCAACCCCTGCACACCGCGACGGGCGATACCTTCGGCGGTCATTCACCATTGGCTTGCGGAAACGTCCGAACCGCCGTTGGGCGAACCGGCCTTATTCGAGGACACCAAGGAGCCGGATCTGCCGTAGGAGCCTGCCGCGATACGGTGCGCCCGTGCATTGGCAGAATTTGCATAGACCGTTCCGACGAATTGCCGATATCGTTTCAACGATCTTTTCCCGGAATGTGCCGGGTTCACCGGATGGCGCATGGTGGGCGATGACCGAGATAGTGACTGTCGCTCCCTCGATCGATCAGCTTGGCCGCATCACTACTGTCAGACATCGCCGATAAGGACCCCGTTCGAGGAGAGTGTTTTGCAGGTTACGGGGAAGGTTGGAGCGCTGAACGCGCGCAATTGCGTTGGTTTCCCGGGATTGGTGCTGGCCGTCTTGATTTGCCTCTCCAGCGGAATTGCCCGTGCTGGAGATGAAGACGATGATTCTGCGAACGGGGTGTCGAGCGCGCCGAACGTCTACCTGGACATGAGAACCACCTACGCGAGGGTGCCCGCCGGTGCGCTGGCGGTCGGCTTCGGCAATTCGTCCTTGCTCGCGGCGTTGCAATCCGCTGCCATCTCGAACGCCGGCAGCCTGGCTGCGATTGCGGGCGGTGCGGCGATGCCGGGCGCCCAGAGCGTCGTGGTCGATCTTCCCATGACGATCGACGTGAACGATAATGTCTCGCTCTATGCCGGCGTATCAGCCAGCTCGACCAGCACTCCGATGACCGGCTGGTCGTCCGTGGCGATTACGAGCTGGAATCTTGGATTTCAGGCCGATCTCTACAATCAGAACGGCGGCTCGATTCCGACCCTGAGTTGGCAATCGACCATTACCCAGACGATTCCGAATGGACCGTTTGCTACCACGAGTTTTACAAATGTTTTCGAGTTCGACTATGCGTTCGACCAGGACGAGACTCGTGGGTTGCTCGCGGGTGTGCAGGACACACGGGTTGTCATCGGCAGTCAACTCGCGACCATCCATTCCGATATCATGGGCTATGTCGGCGGTTACTACCAATGGCCGAACAATTGGAAGCTTACGAGCCGCGCGGGCGTGCAGGTTTTCGGCGGCGCCGAGCTCTTGGGCCGCGCGTCGGTCTCCTCCTTTACCCAGCCGATCGTGCGACTGGACCTTGACCGGATGGACGACAATGACAACCGACTGTTTGGCGTGACCGCGCAGATCATGTGGGTACCAAAGCCTGCTTACCAGATCACGCTCAGGACGCCGCTCTATTTCGCACGCAACTAGGGCTTCCGGGTCAGCATGACGGAGTTTCGGCAAGGTTGAACCAGGCCAGGAGCGCCCGGTCATCGCTCGACACCACCGGATTGTCAGAATTTGCATATTCGTCAGCCTGCTCGCCTGACACCGAGAGACCATTGGCGCTCAACACCGACTGCGCGCCGATGCTTTCGCTGCGGCAACTTGGCCACAGTCGGGAAAACAGAACGCGCGCGTCAGATTCTGCATAGTGGGTTGCGCGCATTCGATGCGATCACCGCTACACGATTTCTTCAATCAATCAGGTGCGGCAATGAATAAGATTGGAAAGTTTGGGGTTGCGATCGCGGCCTCGCTAATGATGGGTGGTTATGCGGCCGCGGCGGATTTGCCGGCGGCGCCCGCCTACAAGGCGCAGGCTCCGGTTGCCGCCGTCTACAACTGGACGGGATTCTATGTCGGCGGCAACGGCGGGTACGGCTGGGGCAACCAGGACCCGATGGTGCTGTTCGCCAACAGGTTCGATCGAGCCGGTTTTGACATCAGTGGCGGCATGATCGGCGGCACGTTTGGTGGGCAGATTCAGCAGGGATACGTCGTGCTCGGCCTGGAAGGTGACATCGACTGGGCCAACATCAGCGGGTCCTCCGTCGTAACGCCGAGCATTCTCGGCATCGGACAGGGCGTCACGCTGAACACCTCGTCAAACATCAGCGCGCTGGCGACGGTGAGGGCCCGGGTCGGTATCGCCATGAACAACGTCCTGATCTACGCCACCGGCGGCGGAGCCTTCGTCAAGTCGACCGCCAGCGCATCAACCATCGCCGGCGTGCCCTGCGGCACGGTTGGCGTCTTGCCGGATTGCTCAGCCTCGTCCTGGCGTCCGGGCATCTCCGCGGGTTTCGGCGTGGAATACGGCTTTACACCGAACTGGTCCGTGAAGGCCGAGTATCTCTACACGAAAGTCGTCGGCACCGGAGTCAGCACGGATGAATTGAATGTCGTGCGTGGCGGCATCAACTACCGGTTCTGAACAAGGGACATCGATCACATATTCGGTCCCGTTCGACGGACGATGCGCCGCCTCGAACGTCCGATAGGACTGTCTTGATCCTGATCGTGCATCCGAGCCGATGCTTTTCAGCTCGGATGCCAGTCGCGGGCGAAGGCGCCCGGCCTCTGAAAGTCGTCTGAGATCTTTCTACATCCGATTCATCACAATGGGATCCCCAATGCGTTCGAGACTGCTGCTTTCCGTAGCTCTGCTGGTTGCCACAATGGTGTCTGCCAGGGCCCAGACCCCGCTGTCGGCCTATGTCGACGCGAATGGATTCATCGATGTTCAGAAGCTGACCTGCGCGCAACTCGCCGGGACCTACCAGGAGGACGCCGATGCGCTGACGGCCTGGTACAGCGGCTGGTACAACGGCCTTGCCAAGAAGCATTTCCTCGACCTGCGCAAGGGCAAGCTCGTGGAGCACGAAGTCATCGTCTACTGCAAGGCACATCCCGAAAAGCTCATCATCGACGCTATTGCCGTCGTGTTCAAGGCGGAGCGGGAGATGATGGGAATCCAGATGAAGTAGATTGTCAGAGGGCGGATCGGTCGCACGTTGCCGACCGATCCGCTGTGCGCAGTGTTACTAAGAGCGGCATCGCCTGTTCTATTTTTCTCTTGAATTGCCGCTCAGACGGGCGGGATATTTTGAATTGAATGATTTCGGGCAATACACCGACGCCGTTAGAGGCGCGAGGGTGACATTTCTGAAATCCGCTCCGTCCTCTCACGATTGGGGCGTGAAGTCTCTCGCATTGAATCGCACGATCCTTCAGTTTGGCACCGACGGCGGCCCCGGGATTGCGCATGGCGTCACCGACCCGAATTTTACGACGTTGATCGTCCAGTCCTCCAACTTCGACGATCGCGTCGTGCTCGATGGTGTGCCATGCCAGGCCTCTGACCTGGTCATTTTCCCTCCGAACTGTCACTTCACCTTTGTCCGTTCCGGTCATGTCGAATGGGTGGCGTGGTCGCTGCCCAATGAGGAGAGCATCGCGAGGAACATGCTCCCTGCGGCCACAACTCAGGCTTCGCCGAAGACCGCCAAGCATCTCGTCCGGTTGCCAGAGCCGATCAAATCGAAGCTGATCGAGGTGTCGAGGCAGGCTCTGCGTTCCTTCTCCGGTTCTGCCTTCGTTGACCGGCCTATGATGGCGCGGGAGGCAGAGGACGCCCTGATGGATCAGCTGGCTTGCATCCGGGATAATCGCCTGAGCCAAAGCTTCCTGCCCAACAAGTACACCCTCTCGTACGAGCGAATCGTTCTGGAGGCGCTTGAGTTCGTTGGGACCAGGTCGGAAAGCATCGTCCATATCAAGGACATCGTGAAAGCGACCAAGGTGGAATACCGCACCTTGCTGCGTGCTTTCGAGCGCTATCTCGGCTTCTCGCCAAAGCTCTATCTGAGGCTTCGGCAGCTAAACCTGGTTTATCACGAGATCAGTCGCGACAACGGTGCATCGGTCGGAGTCGTCGATATCCTGTCGGCACACGGCGTCACCGAGTTCGGCAGATTTGCCGGCCACTACCGGTCGCTGTTCGGCGAGTTGCCATCCGAGACATATCGCCGGTCTCGCGCATTGAGGTCTGGCAACGTGCCGTGACCTCGAAGTGGGGTTTTGGTGCAACACCGCTAAGAATTGGTCGGCGGTGACAGTTTCTGCATACCGACTGAGACAAGGTCGATGGCAAGTGGCTCATGTGTTTTCCACGTTCAATGAGGCTTGCAGGCGATGAAGAAAATCAGTTTACTTACCGCAGCGGCGGTGATGTCCGTTGCGTTCACGGGTATTGCAAAGGCCGCCGATCTTCCGCAGCGGCCGGCGTACAAGGCGGCGCCGATCGCCGCGCCCATGATGTACAACTGGTCCGGCTTCTATCTCGGTATCAACGGCGGATATGGCTGGAGCAACCAGTGCATCGATATCACCGCAATCAATGGAATTGGCGGCGTCTTCGCGGAAGGCTGCAATAGCAAGGGCGGCGGCATCATCGGTGGCCAGCTTGGCTATCGTTGGCAGGCCGGACAATTGGTGTACGGTCTGGAAGCGCAGGGCGACTGGGCCAACATCCGCAACACGCGCATCAGTGCGCAGGATCCGACACGTACTTACAAGTCGACCCTCGCCGGCCTGGGCCTCTTCACGGCTCAACTGGGCTACGCGGCCAACGAGGCCTTGTTCTACGTCAAGGGTGGCGGCGCGGTTGGCAGCCAGGACTTTGCCATCATCGACAATGTGAGCGGCACGGGCCTCGCCTTCGCGAACCGGACCCGCTGGGGTGGCGTCGTGGGTGTCGGCTTCGAGTACGGCTTCTCTCCGAATTGGACGGCCGGCATCGAGTACGACTATCTGTGGCGGGTAAACGAGAGCAACACGTTTCTGACGCCGTCACTCGGGCGCATCACGTCGATCACCGCCAACACCAAGACGGACGCGAGTCTGCTGGCGCTCCGCCTCAACTATAAGTTCGGTTACTAGTGAAGAAAGGAGGTCGTCCAATTCGGCCGGCCTCCATTCTTGTTTCATCATGCCTGGGTCCAGGTAATCCACTATTCCGGAGTTGATCATGCTGTCGAATACGATGCGTGCGATTGCTTTTCTCGGTGCTTTGGCGGCCACAAACATGGTCTTGGCGCAAGACACGGCGTCCCATGCGCCGCTGAAGACGATCGGGGCCAACAAACCCCAGGTCGTTCCATCACTGATCGTCTTCAACTCCAGGGGCGCGAACGTGCAGCCCGGCAAGCTGGTCCTCACTGGCGTCGCGCCAAATGCGATCATATTTGCGGATCGGCCGGTTCGCTCGGCCGGTCACGATCTGACCAGCCATATCGTCGAAGACTGGGGAACCGGCAGCGACAATTTTGCAAAGAATCCGCCCAACGCCACAGTGTCCGTATTCCAGAAGGACGGCAGCACCGTGCGCGATGTCGTTGTCACACTGAAGAATCCCAAGCTCGAAGGTGATAACCTTGCCTTCGATGTCGATATTCTCGAAGGTGACATCAAGGGCGCCGACGGTCCTGCCTCTGTCTTCATCGACATCATCGGCCTTCCGTTTACGCCGCTTTCATTCGCGGGCGTTGCGCGACGCACGGCCTATCGAGGTGCGTATTATGCCGGAGCCGCTGCGGCGGCTGGCGCTGCGGCTGCCTACGCGTACCACCCGTATTACTATCGGCCGCCGGTTTGCGGATACTATCCCTATCCCCCGTGCTACTAGCGGGACCGCGCGGAGTTTGGCCTGGCGTCCTTGCGCCGGCCCAGCCTCTGGCTGATGCGCCTTGTGTACCATTTGCGTCCAGCCGGCACAGGACGATGATTCTCTCGACTCGAGGAAGCGCCGGCCCGTCCAGAAACGAGCCGATTTCGAGTCTTGGCGCTACAACGCGAAAGAGCCCGGCTGAGCCGCCGCTTGCTACGGATTGGGCTTGTGATGACTGAGGTCATGCAGTGAAAGGCGGGCCTCGCGCACCAGATCTACAAGCGAGAGCGTGAAGAAGCTGAGAGCGACAACAAAGAGCAGTGCAACGCCGTACTCATGCTGGAATCGAAAGAAGGTACACACGAACGCCAGGATCACCAGCAGCGAGGTGACGATTGCGCTGACCGTCGCGAGAACGATTGCCTTGTTCAGAAGCACAGCGCGACGCCTGAGGTGTGGGATATCAGGGTGCGTTCCGGAACGGTCGTCGTCGGCCGTAGCGTGCAATGCCTGTAGCCTGTCGACGACGCGATTCATGCGCCCTATCAAAAGCGACACGAAGGCCGCAACTGCGCCAAGGAGAAATGCGGGCGCCGCTACTTGCGAAATGACCTGCGACAGGTGCGCGGCGGTCGGTGTGTCGATCAGCATGGCTACTTTTCTCCGCGACCGGTACCTGCGCCGCCGCCTACATTGGAGTCAGGGCGAGCGCTCGCAACGAAAGCTTAGCGCATCGTTGGTCACGGGGAGCTTTTTACAACGATGTGAGATCGTTTGCTCAAGATAATCGCTGCGTAGCGTGACGGGCAAGGGGACGCCGCGAAGCGTCCCCTTGCCCGTCGCTTAAACTTACGTCGCTTTTTTGGCCGCCGGGATCGACCAAGTGCCGTCGAGGATCGACGGGTCGTCCTCGTTCGGCCAATACATGCGCAGCATCAGGATGAACTTGCCGGTCGGTGCAGGCAACCAGTTCGACTCCTTGTCGGCCCCCGGGGATTGATTCTGGATGTACAGGTCCGTTGAGCCGTCCGGATTGACCTTGAGGTTCTGTCGCGGGCTGATCGAGTACCGATTGATCGGGTTGGAGACGAAAAAGTAGTTGGCATCGTACATGGTAACGGACCAGAAGCCGCTCACCGGCGGCAATTGGCCCTTTGGAAAACGCATGACGTATTTGTTCGAGCCGTGATAGTCGCTACCGTCCGCATCCTTTAGCGAAAGCGGATAAACCGCGTCTCTGTTGCGGTTCGCGCCGAGCCCGATCGCGGTGACCAGCGCACGGTTGAGATAGTCGGTCCCGTAGACGCCGGTCTTGGTGTCGTAGATCCATCCGTTGACCTTCTTGATGGCGTCGTTGACCTTGAGCTGGAGCATGATGCGATCGAAAGCGGCGCGGGGAATGCGCTTGACGAAATCCGCGTCCAGCTTGCTGGCATCGAAGTCCTGGCCCGGGACAAGACCGATCTTGGCGAACCGCGCGAGTTCGGGCGTGTCAGCAGCAGAGGGAGGGTTCACTTTCATCAGCTGGGCGAGCAGGCTGAAGTATTCAGCCGCATCCATGCGGTTGACCTGTTCGCGCACGGCCGTCTTCATGTCGATGGACGGATCGACCTTGCCCGAGGGCGGCGTGTAGTCCTTTCCGTAGGAACTCAGCGGCACCAGCTTGAACTGGTCCTGCAAGGCGTGGACGGCTGCGTAGTCTTCCGGAGTGCCCGTGCAGTAGATCCGGCCGAGCAACCAGACGATGTTGGTTGGGGCCTTCAATTCCTTGACGCCGGACGGAAGCGTGCCGCTCCAGCCGGGACCCGTGATTGCATAGGTCTGCGCCCCGGTGCCGGTTGTGCGTTTTCCGGGCACGGCGAACACATTGGTCCAGCCGTCGAGCATCGGCAGCAGGAAATACCGGTCCTTCATGTCGGGAACGCTCAACACCCATGGCTCCTTGCCGACGTCGAAAAATGCAGTGGTGTAGAGCGTATCGGCGTTCGGTGCTGTCACATCGCGAAACGAGGCATCCGGATACTGACGCAGCTTGATGATTTGACCCATGGGGGCACGCGTGCCCTCCGCTTTGACGACGTTGGTGAAGACCCGGCGGGTCATCTCGATTGTGACAAGTGGATAACCGAACACATAGGCGTCGGTGGCGAGCCAAAAATCTTCCGCCCCTTCAACGATATCAAATACTGGGCCTTCGTGCGCTCGGAGGATCGACGGGGTCAGTGCAGTGGAAGCGGCGGCAAGTCCGGTCTTCAGCGCAAAACGGCGGGTGATGTCCATCGTTGTTTCCTGGGATTGGTTTCGTTCAAGGCGGCTTTTTGGCAGCGTTGCGGCGCTCCATCTCGTGCCGCGCAAGGCAGGCTAGCCCGTACTTCCCAGCATCGGCTATGCAGTTTCTGACCTTGATCGGGGGCCCATCCGACCAATCGCTTGGCGAGCCGGGGATCCGAGCGGGCGCACGCCGAAGTCGAAGACCCCGCGCTGGCAATAACTGAGCGCGATTTCAGACCATTGCTTCGCGCGGGGCTGGAGATTGCCGAATTTGCATAGTGGGTGGCCGCTTTTTCGTTAGGTTGGCGAGCGGACGAAAAGACGCTTGGCGTGTCAGGCCCGTCCACCACGGAAACGGAGTAGGTTGATGCAAAAGCGATCGAGCCCGAACATGCTGACGAAGCGCGATTTGCTGAGATCTGCCGCGCTGGCAGGCGTCGCCGCTGCTGGCGCCCAATCAAGCCAAGCTTGGGCCCAGTGGTCGGAACGTCCGGGATTCTTCAAGGCCAAGGACATCGCAGAGGCCGGCTTCATCTATGGTCTGCCGATGGTGATGGCCTACGGCGTCATGAACGAGTACGCTGTCGACAAGTCGTCGGGCCAGTACAAGGCGCCGTTCAATACACTGTTCAACGAGGCGCGCGTCTTCACATACGAAGATACCGCCGTGATCACCCCCAACAGCGACACGCCGTATTCGTTCGCTTGGCTGGACCTGCGGGCCGAACCGCTTGTCTTTTCGGTGCCGGCGATCGACCCCAAGCGCTACTATTCGCTGCAGTTGAACGACCTCAACACGTATAATTTCGGCTATGTCGGGACGCGCGCCACCGGCAGCGATGCCGGAAGCTATATGATCGTCGGCCCGCGATGGACCGGCGTGACACCGGCCGGCATCAAGAAGGTATTCCGGTCGACCACCGATTTTTGCCTGGGGCTCTTACGCACGCAGCTGTTCGACCCGGCCGATATCGAGGCCGTCAAGAAGATTCAGGCCGGCTACAAGGCGCAGCCGCTTTCCAGCTTCCTGAATCAGCCGGCGCCTGCGCCGGCGCCGGCGCCTTCTTTCCCCAAATTCGAGAAGGACCTCGTCCGCACCGAGTTCTTCGAATACCTTGATTTCGCGCTTCAATTCGCGCCGGCGCTGCCGGAAGATCGCTGGATCCGCGAGCAGCTGGCGCGGATCGGCGTGGGGCCAGGGAAGAGCTTCGATTTCCGCAGCCTGTCGCTGGAAGACAAGGCGGAGATCCTGCTTGGCATGAAGGAGGGCGAGCGCAAGGTCAGCGAGGCCGTTGCGACCCTCGGCAAGGACATCAACGGCTGGCGCGTCGGCGCGCCGTTCGGCGATGCCGCATTCTTCCACGGCGACTGGCTTATGCGCGCGGCAGCCGCGAAGGCCGGCATCTATGGCAACGACGCGGTGGAGGCCATGTATCCTTTGGGCAAAGTGGATGTCGATGGCAAAGAACTCGACTGCTCGAAGTCGAGCTACACGCTTACCTTCCCGGCGGAGCAGCTGCCGCCGGTCAACGCCTTCTGGTCGGTGACGATGTATGACGGCAAGACGCAGCTTTTGGTGAAGAACCCGATCAACCGCTACCTGATCAACTCGCCGATGCTGCCGCACATGAAGTGCGGTTCCGACGGCTCGCTGACGATCTACGTCCAGAACAAGTCTCCGGGAGCCGACAAGGAGGCAAACTGGCTGCCGGCGCCGGATGGCCCGATCTATGTGGTGATGCGACTGTACTGGCCGGAAACCACGCCGCCATCGATTCTGCCAGCTGGTGAAGGGACGTGGAAGCCTCCCGGCTTCAAGCGCGCGTCCTAGAGATCGAATTTTTATCGGCCGGATGCGCGGCGACAGAGTCGCAATTGCACGCATCCGGCCGGCACGGGCATGGCACCGCCCTTGTGAGTGTTCAATCCCGGTGCACGACAGATGCAGGAGATCATCGTGCTCATCATCCTGACGCTCTATTTGGTCCTGGTCTGGCTCGTCTTCTCGAGGCTCAAGCTGGTCCGATGGGGCTGGGCGTCCGGCACCGTCACCGTGCTGCTTGGCGCGTTCATCCTCGCGATATTCCTCGCGATGTTCAACTACCTGACCCCGTCGGGAAGCTTAGTCGTGATTTCCCGCGTCATGGAGGTCGCGCCCAATGTCTCCGGCGAGGTGATCGAAATCCCGGTCAAGCCAAACGAACCGGTGAAGGCCGGCGCGGTGCTGTTTCGCATTGATCCGGCACCGTTCCAGTACAAGGTCAACCAGCTCGAGGCATCGCTCGCCCAGGCACGCCAGCAGGTCAAGCAACTGAAGGCCAGTTACGAGCAGGCGACGGCGAATGTCGATGGACTGACCAAGCAGCTCGCCTTTCACACCCAGCGGCTTTCCGATTACCGCAAGCTCGTCAGCGAGGAGGCGCAGACCGCGTTTCGTCTGCAGGACGTCCAGGTGCAATACGACACGGTCGAGTTTCAGCTTCAGGCGGCCAAGGCCGCACAGCTGAGCGCACAATTGGCGATGGAGTCGGAAATCGGCGGCGTCAACACAACCGTCGCACAGATCCAGGCCCAGCTCGACCATGCGAAGTGGGAGCTCGAGCAGACGACGATCCGCGCCATCGGCGACGGTGTCGTTACGATCATGGCGCTGTCGGTCGGCGACCGCGCCATGCCGGCGCGCTCGGTGATGTCGTTCATCGTCGCAAACGATATCGTCATCACCGGCATGTTCCCGCCGAACGGATTCCGGACCATCAAGCCCGGCGCGCGGGTCAAGCTCGTCTTCGACGACGACCCTGGCCGCATCCACGAAGCGACGGTCATGGCTATCCCCCAAGGCGTGGGGCAGGGCCAGATCGCGGTCTCAGGTACGCTGGCGCGGGTCGGCTCGATCGGAGGCGCGAAGGCTTATCCGGCTGCTATTTCGATCCCGAAGACCATCGACCGTAGCCAACTCCGGCTCGGAATGCCGGGCACCGCCACCGTGTTCGCGGACAACGCCGGCGTCATCGGCCTGTTGATGTCGATCCTGGTCTGGATCGGTTCGTATACGGCATATTTATAGCCGCCTTCCATTTCACTCTCGGCTCCAATTGGTAGCTCATCCAGATATCTCCGGAGAAAAAATGGGTCTTCGATCTGCAGGCAGTATTGCAGCCCTCGTTTCGGTCACTCTTCTTGTCCAGTTGTGCTCGGGTGCTCGCGGTTACGCCCAGCAATCAACTGGTCAATTGTTGATCTCATCGGGATTCAGCCCTGTTGCTGCGACCACGCCGGAGCTGTTGAATCGGCTGATGTTGTTCCCGTCCAATCAATTTCAGCTGCGGCAGAGGAGCGGACGTTCCTACTACGTTTACGCGGATCCCTCCGGATGTACCTGTGCGTATGTCGGCAGCGTGGCCGCTATGGACAAATATCGCGCCAGTTATGGTGCATTGCCGGCAACTACGCTCTCGGCAGGCGGCTTTACGAATCCCGAAGAGAACCTGATCAACAGCATGGAAAACGATGACGCTTCGGCCCAGTTCAACGATGACGTATTTGGTCCGGACTTTTAGGTTTGCCTGATGTGCGTTCGAGCATGAGGGCCCCGCGCGTTCGCGGCACACGCACCGCACCGACCTGACCGTCGGCGGCGTTCTGTTGATGGAGACCGGCGCTTCAGCTCCTCGGCGCAAAGGAGGAGGGATCTATCCCATCCGAAGTCGTGGCGCTCCCATCCAGCGAAGCCGGGTCCGATCGATCGACGTTGATGTCGTGTCGAATCAAGGGATGCCTTCAATCATTCGGGCAGCATGGCGCCCAAGGCAGGCGCTTGTCCCGGCCGCGATTGCGCACGAAACTGCCGCGGCGTAACGCCGGTAATGCGGCGGAAGGCGCGCGTAAAGTGCGCTGGATCCGTATAGCCGGAGGAGAATGCGATTTCGATGATCTTGGAATCCGTGTCGCGCAAGAGCTTGCTGGCATTCTCGAACCGGATGGTGTCGAGCAGATCCGAGTATGTCATGCCGGCGTACGCCAGCTTACGTTGCAAGCTCCTCGCGCTCGCGCCAGCCATCTCCGCAACCTGAGCGAGAGCCGGAAGTCCCTGGTCGAGGTAGGACGGCAACATCAACTTGAGCGTTGCGATGATGTCATGACCTGACGGGCCAGCCTGATCGTCTTGCAAGGAGAGCACTTGCTCCTTTGCGCGATTGGGAAGGCTGAGGAGCGAGATCGGCACGTCGATCCACGATGCGTCTTGTCCCGACAGGAAACGCGTGTTTGGCCAGAATGATTGACACGCGGGGCTCGGCGTATACCGGGCTTCAAACGCGATTGTAGCAGGAGCCCAATCCGGTCCGGCGAATTGCCGGACAATGTATATGGGGAAAATATTCTGAAGCCATTGTGAATGCTCGAGATGCAGGAGTCCTTTTGTTCCAGTGAGACTGCTGCAAAACTTCACGTGACCGTCGTGGCGCTCGATCCAATTCTTCAAGTTCGAGTCCTCGATCGATGCCCATTTGCAAGCCTGTTGCAGCGCGACCAACAGCGTTGGGGCATGGCCGATCAGAGTCCGGGTTTTCTCGCTCAGGTGACAATAGTGCAGACGTTGGGAGGCGAGGAATCCAAAATCCGGAATACCTTGTGATCTCCGGGCGATTTCCGCGAAGTCGATTGCTCGCAGAATCGGAACGTAGTGATTGGCCTTTTCTTCCAATGATGTCGGAAGATGAAATTTTGCCAGAAACGAACCCGTCGACGCGCCGATTTCGCTAAGGATATCAGCGAAAGGAATGAGGAACTGGCAGCGCGTCAAATGAATATTTGCCACCGGGCCGCCCCTCGATTGTAAAATGGATGCTGCCTGTCGGCGGGAGTTTCGCTGGGACCGGGCGTTGGCGCGGCCGGCAAAAATGGAAGAGTTCGCTGCCCCCTCCCGGCATGCACCTTTCTCTGCACCCCAGCGATCGGCTGCGAGCCACTCCTTCGATGCGGGTCTTGCCGGCTTTTTTGGCGGCTTATGGCCAGACGGCCAACAATTCGCTGCATAGGCTTACTTGAGATCAAAACTACGACCGGAATGGAGGAGAGCTGAGCCCTTCGTGCTGCGTTTCGATGAATTCTCTCTCCGTACCCTCGCAGCATTACGTGCGCTCGACAATGGTTGAACGAGAGCCACTGGGTGATCGAAAGGCGCCCCAGTTTTTCCGGACAGTCGGCCGGAAGGAGGCCCGGAATGCCCATGGCGTCGAAGCATCTGGTATTCTCTAGACGGAGCATAGACTTCGTGCCTCACACCAACAGATGAGAGCCGTCCGTTTGCCTTCGTCCGAAGCGATCCGCGCGGCCATTGTCGCGTCGCTGCGACATGGTGACGCAACCATAAATGGCACAGCTCGCGCATGCAAGATCAGCTCGCGGACGTTGCAGCGTCATCTCGGCCGTATGGGCACAAGCTACCGCGCAATGCTTGCGGAGGTTCGCTTGAATTTGGCTTGCCGGCTGCTCGTAGACTCGAGTAAGCCCCTGTCCGACGTCGCAAAATTCCTCGGCTATTCCAGTGCAAGTAGTTTCAGCCGCACTTTCGCGCGTTTGATGAAAGTCCAGCCCGTTGTCTACAGGCGGCAGCAACTTGCTGGTAAACGTCGGCACGCGTCCCATCGCATATGACCTTGCGCGATCGATAGCTGAATTATTCCACAAGATTGGCGTGAAATGGCAAGACGCACGATTTGAATTGGAGCGAAACGTTCGGCGAGATTTCGGGGCTCCGCGAGGAGCCATTTTGCTTTTTTTGACGTTCAAGAGGCGCAGGGACGCTACGGGAAGCTATATGGCCCGGCCGAAGCAAAAGCAGAGCGACGCAGGCTGGCGAGCACGGTAGGCATCGCGTCATGCAATCACGTCGCCGAGCACGAGCGGCCAGCCGCCGAATCAGCTCCATCCGTTCGCGACAAACAGAAGGCGCTAGGGCTATCCGCCAGACGACCTTCGTCGCGGCGTCGGCGAGCCCTGAGATCGTCCGGTCGGTGCCTGCACAGACCGATCTGGACGCTTACGCCAGTCTCGACCAGCGCATTGTCGATGCGATCGCGGTGGTGTGCCTGGCGCATGGGATAGGTTGATCGTCCAGGCGTCATCGACCCCGACCTTCTGAATATGGTATCGTCGCGACAGCGAGAGGTCTGGCGCGATCTGGTCGGACTTAAGAATTGGCCTTGACCTGACTAGGTCAGCTAGCCTGCTCATGTAGCGGACTCCCGCTACCATTGGCCACGATTTGCTCCGTCACGGCGCAGAACGGGAATTACAGCGGGCCATGACGTGCTGCTGGCCGCTTCTGACGAAGCTTAGGTGCCTTGGCTCGGGAGGCGTTCTGATCCTCCTGCAGTTTGAGCGTCGCTCTGGCGTGTTCGGCGAGTTTCAACGCGTTGTCGGCGTTCGAAGCGAGCCGTGACAGCAACTGGGACAGCACTTTGAACTCCTCACGCGTCAGCATGCTAAACAAGGCGTCGTTGACCGGGCGCTGCAAAGCGGCAAGGCGGATTAGTAGGCTCATTCCGCGTTGGGTGAGCGCAAGTTGCACCCGTCGTCCGTCTTCGGGGGGGAGCTTTTCTCGAGCAGGCCGTCGGAAACCAGCTTGTTGATCTCGTTAGTGACGAAGGCGCCGCTCAGATATAGCCGCTCGGCGACCTGATTCACGCCCATCGGTTCTTCCGCAGTCGAATTCTTGATCGCAATCAATATCAGATATTGGGTGGGCGACAGGTCGACGAAGCCCGCGAATATTTCGCGGCAGGCCTCAAGACTGCGTCCGAACGCGAAATAATCGTAGAGCAGGCCGCGAAGCGTGCGGTCTCCTTCCTTGTCGAGCAGTTCGGGTTTCGACGCCGTCAGGAGTACATCGTTCACGCGGTCAATCTCCTCGCCAAATCATGGCATTGCGAGCGCGGTGTTCGACAATCCCCTGTCGAGCCGCTTCGACGAGGATGACTCAGTTCTCTGCTTCGACGACGTGAAGGTGCCTTGGGATCGCGTCTTCATCGAGGGCAACGTCGAGATGTGCCAGAAGCAGTTCCACGCCATGCCTTGTCACGTCTACCAAAACTACCAGGCGATGGTCCCTCTCAGCGTGAAGCTCACGTTCCTGAGTGGCCTTGCGCATCGGATCGCCGAAATGAACGGCGTCACGCAATTCCCGCAGGTTCGCGAAATGCTCGGTCAGCTCGCAGCCGAGACCGGCATGGTCGATGCGCTGGTGGCTGCGATGGAGGCAAAGGGCACGCAGGTCGGTCCCTACTTCATCCCGGATCGGCACACGCTCTATTCCGCACAGGTCCTGACGCAGCAGCTCTACGCCCACATCATCAATACGCTGCGCGAGCTCGCCGGCGGCGGCATGATCATGCTGCCTTCGTCGGTGGCGGACTTCGGCAACCCGGAGATTGCTGCCCTGATCGACCAGACGCAGCAGTCGCCGAAGGCCAATTCGCACGACCGCGTGAAATTCTACAAGCTCGCTTGGGACGCCGTCGGCTCCGAGTTCGGGTCGCACCATCAGCAATACGAGATGTTCTACGCCGGCGCGACTTTCGTTACCAAGGGCCATTCCTATCGCACCTACGACTGGACCGGCGCCGATCGGTTGGTGCAGACGATGCTCGATTCCTACGACCTCAACGGCGTCTCGACCTCCAGCAAAGCCGCCTGAATCAGGGAGCAAACACATGCCCGTCAACAAGAAGCACGACGAATTCTACACGCTCGTTAAGACCACCGGGTGGGAAACGCCCGCGGGCTATCCGGCCGGCATCCAGCAGAAGATCATCGCCGGCGGCCGAGATGAGGAGAATCGGCACGGTACGAGAACCCGGCTGCTCCGTTTTGCGCCCGACGTCTATACGACGGCGCCGTTCTCGCACGAGTATTGGGAAGAGGTCTATCTCGTCTCGGGCGACCTGATCGTCGGCAACGATGACAAGGGCGAGGGCGGCGTGAGCTTCCCGCCGAACACTTACGCCTGCCGGCCTCCGCACGCGCCGCACGGTCCGTTCAAATCCGTCGGCGGCTGTCTGCTCCTGGAGATGCACTACTTCGATCCGGTTTGATTCCGGTTCGCTAGCGACCGCCTGCACCGGGAGTTCGACCCGCAGGCATCGAGCGAATATGTCGGATCGCACGTACGGCGTCTGGAGGCGATGCGGCGTGAGGCAATGGTAAGCCGTCTTGCCGACGGGAGCTGGAATGTCGGCGACGACTATCTCGACCGGGCGCTCCGATACGAGAAGCTGCAGCGCTCGCGCAATCCGGTACGCGTCGCGGTGTTGTCATGGCAGGGACTCGAAGATCTGCCGCAGGCGCTGGGAGCAACGTGGCTTGATCGCAAGCTGATTGGCAAGGAGCCCGATGGGTTCGTGTCGGCTGGCTTCGGGGCGGAAGTCGAGACCGCATTGCGAACCAGGCGGCAATGGCTGATCGAGCAGGGGCTGGCGCGAGAGCAAGGGGGGCAAGCGCGGTACGCGCTGAACATGCTCGAGACGCTCGAGGCCCGTGAGCTGGCAAGGACTGCGGCCGACATATCCGCGCGCACCGGGCTTGAGCATGTCGACGTCAAGGCCGGCGACAAGGTTGAGGGCGTCTACCGGCGCGTGCTCACGCTGCACAGTGGGCGGTTCGCCTTGATCGAGCGATCGCATGAGTTCGCGCTGGTGCCCTGGCGGCCGGTGCTGGACCGGGCGCGCGGGCAATTGGTCACCGGTCAGGTCGGCGGGGAGGGCATTTCCTGGTCGATCGGCATCAAGCGCGGAATTGGACGCTAGTGGCCGGATGCTCGGAAAGTCAGTCAGTTTCCGTCCAGGAGCGTTCGTGTTCCATCCAGGAGCGTTCGTGGAATTCATCTTTTGTGTGTCCAAGGAATTGAAATTAATGAGTATTATACTATTTTTGCGAGAATAGTATAGCTGAAATGTTCCAGAATACCGGTGGTTATACTATTCTCGCGAAAATAGTATAGCGAGGTTCCGAGATGCCGTCGAACCAAGCCCTCGATATCAGCTACCAGACGCTCTATTCGGAGCTTGTCCAGCGAAGCCTGGACGAGAGCTTCACCTCCGAATTTTCCATGAGCGGCCGCTTCGTAGCGGTCGAGGTGAAGGGCAAAAAATACTGGTACTTCGACACGCCGAAGCCCGAAGGCGCGGGCCAACACCGCCGCTATGTCGGTCCCGTCGACGATCCAGAGATCACCAAGCGGGTCGAAGCATTCAAGGATCTGAAGGCCGATCTGAAGGGACGTCGCCGTCTCGTTTCCACATTGACGCGCGAGGCCTATCTGCCGCGTCCTCTGCCGATGGCTGGCCAGGTGGTGGAAGAATTGGCGAAGGCGGGCTTCTTCCGCATGAGGGGCGTGCTCGTCGGCACTGTCGCTTATCAGTGCTACGCCGCCGTGCTCGGTCGACGCCTTGATGCGGCCGCCATGCAGACCGGCGACGCCGACTTTGCGCAATTCCACGAAATCTCGGTGGCGGTCAAGGATTCCATGCCTCCCATCCTGGAGGTGCTGCGCCAGGTCGATCCGACCTTCCGCGAGGTCCCGAGCCAGGCCGACGGCAGGGTCTCCACCCAATTCACGTCGAGGGGCAACTTCAAGGTTGAATTCCTGACGCCGAACCAGTGGTCGGACGACCAGGCAGGCAAGCCGGTCCCGATGCCGGCCCTCGGCGGGGCAGCGGCACTGCCGCTCCGTTTCCTCGACTACCTGATCTTCCAGCCGATCCGCGCGGTGCTGTTGCACGGTCCGGGCGTGCCGGTCCTCATTCCATCGCCCGAACGCTACGCCATCCACAAGCTGATCGTCGGCTCCCGCCGCAAGGAGGACCGCGATGCGACCGCAAAAAGCGCAAAGGATCGGCTGCAGGCTCGATCGATCATCGAAGCGATGATCGCCAACAGGCAGCAGTCGGACCTTGCGGCCGCCTATACGGAGGCATGGGATCGCGGCGATCAGTGGAGAGCGGCGATCCGCACCAGCATCGCGACCTATGATGACAGCTTCCAGACGTTGCTCCGGACCGAACTAGGGAAGGGTGTATCCGAGCTCGGCTCCGATCGCGCCGCCTACGATCTCGCAGACAAGTCAACCGACACGCCAACCTCTCGTCCACAGTGATCCGCGGACCGCAGGCTCAACACCGACGCGGCCGCAACGCAGCCTCGACCAGCAGCAGCGGCACACAAGCCGGGCGCAAGAAACTCGGCCAGGCATGCTCTGCCGACGAAGATCGACATGCCGATCATGTCGACGTCATCAAACAAGCTGCTCCCTGCGCGCCGGAACCAACAAGCCTGAGCCTGGTCGGCATGTGCACGCCTTGCGGGGCATTTCTCGAACGACATGCTCATCGCTGATCCATCCGGCACTCCGAAGCCCGCGCACAATGAGAAGCAGCTTGGTTATGCAGAATCGAGGCGCGACCACGCACCGCCTGCCGACAGAGGCAATATCTCTTCGCTGTTGAGTAACCGATCGCCCGGTGGCTGAGCGCGACATGGCAACGAGATGCAATCTGCGCCAGGTGTTCACGCGCTGTTGAAGCATTCGATGATGCTGTGCTGATCTTGATCCGCAACTTCGGCACTTGATCGGGCTTGATCGAAATCGCGCTCGCTGATGGCGCGACTTTTTATTTCGATTGAAGGCTCGCCGAATTTCGCCGTTCTCATCGTGCCGCTCACGTGCGTGGGCGGATGGGGCGGCGAATGTTTCCAGCAAAGATCTACATCGGTCAGATCACGATCGTGTTCGGCATCGTCGTCGCGTCGACCTGAGGAGCGACGCAATGGACCGCAACAGCCCTCGGCTTTCAGCAACGGCTGGGTGAACCCTGGTTCGCGATCGCCGGCTATCCTCGCCTGTTTAGCTTTTTATCGCGGCGGTGCCCTGATCGCTGAGGTCATCTTTCGGATTTCAAATCTCACCCATGCCCGCCGCCGTCAGAACGGGAAGCATGTCATGGTTTCGACGTAGCCCATCTGGTGAGATTCTGAACGTCAGCCGATCCAGCGGACTGACGATGAAGCGCCTAGCTCTGATGTCCCGCAAGACCCAGCGAAGTCGGATAGCCTCGCCCAAGGGCAAGCTCTCCAACTCACTCATCAGCTGGTTTGATCCTACGGTAGTGCATCCCCATGTCACGTCGCACGAGAGATCTGCGCTGGCTGCCGAAGGGTATCCAGCAGCTGCTGCTCTTCATCGATGCGCTGGCGAAAGCGCTCGCGCTCCCGTTCCGAGGTCGCGGTATCGATGAGATACTGGTAGTCACCGACGATCTTCTCGCTAACGCGAATGAGTAGCTTTTAAAGTTCGATCATGGATGTTTTTCTCCCGATCTCCCGGCGGCTGGATGACACAGCCGGCATATGCCCAGAGGCGGAGCGTCAGAGGCCACGCCTTGCGTGGCCTCCAGTTCCTCGCCGATGCGCCTTTCGATGAACTGACGCTCCAAGTCGGAAAGCTGCGTTTTCAGAAGCCACCGATAATGGCGGATGTTGGTGCGGTGCGCTTGGAGTTGCTCGAGCCGCTGGTCGATCAATCTGGAGTATGGCTTCTCCATCGGGCCGTACCTTGAGACTGCCGGGCTTCAGCCAGGTTATCGAGGAACATCGCGGTCCCCCCAATTGTTATCTAAGCATCATCGGCAACTATCAATTGGGCGCCGGTGGCTGAGAGTGTCGTGCTCCCGATCATTCGCTGGCGAAGCAGGCATTTCACCGCCGGCGCTACGCTCATTTCCTCCAATGCGGGGAGAACGCCGATGGCTTCAAGCACCGCGACTAGCCTGATCACAAAGTTAACTGCCTCCAACCGGCTCGACAGCGATGACATTCAGGCACTTGAGCAGCTGCCGATCCAGGAACGCCAAGTCCCGGCCCAGCACATTATTGTCGCCGATGGCAGCCGGCCAAAGGAATGTTGCCTTCTCGCCGAAGGATTTGCGTACCGTGCAAAAATCACGCAGGACGGCAAGCGGCAAGTCCTCTCGTTGCACATTCCCGGCGAAATACCGGATCTGCAGAGCCTCTACCTCAACGTCATGGACCACGATTTCACGACGCTGACATCCTGCACGCTTGGCTTCATCCCTCATGAAGCGATCAAGGCCTTGTGTAAGCAGCGCCCGAATGTGACAGGTGCGCTTTGGCGCGAAACGCTCATTGACGCGGCGATTTTTAGGGAATGGATCGTCAATGTCGGCCGCAGGTCCGCGGACGAGCGTATGGCCCACCTTTTCGCCGAAATTCATCGTCGATTGAGGGCTGTCGGTCGAACGAGCGACGGTGATTTCGACTTCCCTATTACGCAATCCGATCTTGGAGATTGTCTCGGACTTTCGACGGTCCACGTCAACCGCACGCTGCAGGAACTGCGGCAAGAAGGTATCATGCAAGTCGAGCGGCCACACTACCGCATTCTGGACCACGATAAATTGGAGGAATTGGCCGGATTCGATCCGGCCTATCTTCACTTGCAGCCGACTGGCTAGAGCATTTTCCACATGATGTGGATCATCTGGTGTATCCAGCATGCCTAAAGTAGTTGGCACACATCTGCGGCGCAAACGACTTGACGAGTTTGCCGATGAGTTTGAGCAGGGCTTGGACCGTGCGGGTGGCGCCTTTGCGCAGCGCAGCTTTCAACCGGGAGAAGGCCTGTTCGATTGGATTGAGGTCGGGCGAGTAGGCCGGCAGATAACGCACGCGGGCGCCGACAGCCTCGATCGCCTCGCGGACACCGGCGATCTTGTGAGTGCGCAAGTTGTCCATGAAGACGATGTCGCCCTTGCGCAAGGTCGGCGCCAGGACTTGCTCGACATAAGCCAGGAACGAGGGCCCATCCATTGCACCGTCGATGACATAGGGCGCCGTGAGGCCATCGATGCGCAGCGCGGCGACAAGCGTCAGCGTCTTCCAGTGACCATGGGGCACGCCAGAGACGAGGCGCTCACCGCGAGGAGAGCGCCCATAGTGCCGGACCATCTTCGTCGTGACCGCAGTCTCGTCGATAAAGATGAGGCGCGGTGCACGCAGCTTGGGCTGCTCGGCTTTCAGCGCGGCACGCTCGGCAGCGACGTCAGGTCGATCCTGCTCGGCGGCGTGCAGTGTTTTTTTTGAAGGTGATGCTGTGACGGTCGAAGAAACGCCAGATCGAACCGATGCCGGCCTTTTGCTTTCTCTGAGAGCGCAGACGCGCGCGGATCTCCTCGAGCGTCAGGTCCGGCTCCGCGGCGATCAGCTCGATCAGCCACTGCTTGTGCTGCTCCAACGGCGAGCGGCTGTGCCCGGTGCCGGGCTTGGCCTCAACGTTTCCGGTCTTCCTCCAACGATCCATCCATCGGATCGTAGTCGAAGCGCCGAGATTGAGAATGCGCGCAGCCTCACGTGCGCTTTCGCCGGACTCAACAAGCTCAACCGCACGCACCCTGAGGTCCTTGGAGTATCCCTTCGCCATCGCATGCCCCGCATGTTGTCGCGGGCAACACCGAATCTGATTTGCGTGCCCGTGGGAATCCCCTTTGACTGTTCCGATTCACCTCAACTGGAAACCGCTCTAGCTCGAAGGGGAGACGATGCGCTTGGCGGTAACGTCGATCTGAAAGATTGCGTTTTGTTCCTCCCTTGACCGCGATCGACCAACGATTGGATTTGTCGAGGTCCAGATTGGACCCGATATCGCGAACCGTCGTCACGGCCTTCTGCCAGGCCATCTCGTCGTTCAGCAGTTCCTCGCCATCGGGATCATCAAACGGACGGTCATTCGAAATGAGGAGCGTAGCCGGCAACTCGTCGTCGAACTAGAGGCGTCTATCCCACTTTCTTATTTAGCCGAGTGTGCTCTAGGTTTTGTACAAGCCACACGGCTGGTCCGAGCGGGCCGCAGCCGCCGCATAGTACCGGGGAAAATAGCAACCGATAGAACGATTGGGTTACCTGATCCGGGGAGCCAAATGCGCTCCGCTAGTGTCTACTACTACGACAAGGCGCGCCCTGTCATGCCCCAGCGCTGAGCAATTGTCGCGGAAACCCGTAGCCGTCCGGTCTCGACTATCGTCGCCACCGATCTAAGCCAGCTCGGCCTCGCGGTGTGATCTCGCGGTCCACTAAGAGGACGGAGCCGCCAAGCCCGACCGTACCCGGATTGGCGGTTCTCTTTTGCACCGAATGCAAAATTAACAGGCAGGTCGCGGCGGCGAGCCTGAGCCTTTGTCGCAATTTATCTGGAAATCGGAACCCGCGACCTAGCAGCTCGGTTTAACGCAAAAGCCCGGCCGTCAACTAGGACGGCCGGGCGAAAGTGATACGAGCTCGATGAACGCTGCGGATATGCTGCGGCGCGGCAGGGCGGTGGGTACCTCGGAGGGTGTTTAGCCGCCGGACTGAGGCACGAAAGCATTCACGTATGCCGCTATTCGCGCCGCCGGTGGCGGTCGTAGCTGACGGAATGGAGGCGGCCAATCCGCACCAGCGGTACAATCGCAATTGCTGCGAGATGATCGGTGCTCATGGCGATGTCCTTGCATCGCCCCCATCAATTGGTCTTCGAGCGCGAGCTATTCCCTATAGGCGCCAGGCGTACCCGCCACTTTGCAAGATCAATGCATCGGCGATGGGCGTTCTAGGTTCCTCATTCCATTCGTGATGAAAATTGGGGAACGAAGACGCCCCGCCAGAAAGCAGCAGGCCCCATAAGCGCGTTTCACATGTGCTAATGACGCGGTGCCCGCATGATAGAAAACTCGTCTTCGAGCGTGGCGCTCATATGGCGTGGGCTACCGCTCGACCCCAGCGTAAATCGATCGCAGCTTCAGATTACATTTAGGATAGTTGCGTACCCATGAACGAGTTTTTTGACTGCAGCAAACGCGCTTTAAACATCCTCTCCGAACTTCATGCTTCCGAAAAAGAGTTGGTGGGCAAGGGGGTCGTCTTGTCCGATGGGAAAGCCGGCACAATTGAGCACGTATTTGTAGACGACGTCCATGGGCTCCGCATTGCAATTGCGGGACATGAAGGTCGATGGCCAATAGCGATGGTCAAGCAATTGGAAGGGGATCATCTCTCAAGAAAGCCAATCGCCAAAGCCAAATTACGGCGTGCGATTCACGAAGGTTAATGACTCCGCTGCTGCACACTGCGACGATAGGCTTCCTACGAGCGAGCTTAAAACCATGGAACGCATGAATGGAGTGGAGCGGACATTTGCGTCTGTTACTGCGCTGAGTGTCTTGGTTCTCGTCGCTAGCCTGACCGCATATGCGTTTAGCTAGTGGAGCCAGAAAAGTAGCGGCATCCGAACAATAGGGTAGATAACTTTCATTTCGTATTGTTTCAGCCTTGGAAACAGGCTCGGTGCTTCTCGGCGGACAGCGGTCCTCGATCTGGCCTGGCCCCAGCATGATCCGGATGCTGGGGCCATCTTTTTTGTGCTGCCTAACAGGACGCGCTCCCAGCACAGGCCGATTGCGCCCAAAGCCTTCTGGCCGTCCTTTTCATAGGAGCGGGCCTGACGAAGTTGGGTTACTCTGAAGCCAGGCGCTGATCCCGCCCCACAACGTCTGACGCCGCAGTATGTAAGCAAAGCCCGGCCTCAGCGATTCCTACCGCGCTGAGACCGTTTTACTTTCAGGAACAAGTGGCAATTTGTGGAGTTGCAAGGGAGGTTGCTCTCGGGAGGTGGGACGGGCATCGGTCTCAGTGCTCTCCCGGGGCATTGGGCAGTTCGCTTTCGTGAAGGCAAGCTATGACAGAAGAGCGCCGAGACTGAACACTGATCGTCGGATTTCTCAGTATTGCGGCTCAGCGCCATGCTTGATTAGCCGAACCCAGGTTGAACGGCTCCGAAATGCCTGTGTCGTCCTTCGCGGCCGGCTCAAACGCGAACTGCGGTTCTGGACGTCAATGTTACTCGGATTTTCATGTTACTCGGATTTTCGCCGCTCTGGATCGTTGGCGGAGCTGCTGATTTTCTTTAGGTTGTAACCGTTCCGCGAGATGCAGCAAATTGCCTAGATCACGGATGCAAAACAGAAAGCAGACGTTGTCGACGTTGCTCGCGGTCAAGTTGATCTTTTCGCATCATCTCGAACTGAGCTTGAGCCTTGATGGTGCTTTCGTTTGACCTCTTTAACTCGATCAGCAACGCCTCCTGCTCCGCGAGTCGTTTTTCTCCCTCCACAACATCAAGTTCAATCTGCCGCAACTCGTCCATGATCGAGTCTTTGTGCATCTTAGTCCATCGCACCCGTGCAGTTACAGCCGTGTGAGCTTAACCATTTCCAAGAGCTAGCCGTTCCTGAATTCGACCTTGCACTGCAGGATTTTTCGGCAGGCCATGGTGGGAATAAGTTGCAATAGGAACGGCAGGATGAAACGGCGGTTTTACTCTGCCGGCGTCGAACGCTACGGTCGCCGGCGACGACCAAAAAGCGGAGACTTGGCTTCAGCGCCTTCGGCTGAAGCCATTTTTTTGGAACAGATGGCAATTCCGGAGACAGAGGCCTCGCTTAATTGTCGACAAGGGGGCTCGGCGACAGGCCGCTTCCGTTGTTCGACAAGGCTCAGTTCGGATTTCGCTGATCCAAGGGCAGCGCTCGCTTTCGAATATGCCTGCGCTCGTTCAAAATGATCCCAGCGCGTGTCATCGCAGCAGTTGCAGCGCGGTAGGGTCATAGGTCCTCCCGCACGCCGCGAAAGAACGGATGCCGTACCTTGCCCTCGGCGGATTTGGAGCGGTACTCGATCTCGGCCAGTACTTTCGGTTCAACCCAGATCGCCTTGTGTGCAATGCGCTTGGTATAGGGCTGCTTCTTGCGGATCAGCGGTGCCAAGCGTTTGCGGAGATCGGCGGGCGAGGCCTTGTCGAAGCCGTGGTCGACCTTTGCGAGCGTAGATCAGCTCGTCGCCCTTGCGTCGGCCGACATAGATGCCGTCCCATTCATCGCCGTCGAGCGCAAAGCCCGCGATGTCAGCGTCTCGTGCTGGGAGAAGGTCTTCTTCACCCAGTCGCGGCTGCGGGCGCCGGGTCGGATAGACATTGTCGGCCACCTTCGACACCACGCCCTCGTAGCCGAGCTTGCAGGCATGGGTGAACATCTTCGGGCCGTCGACCTCGAAGCTCTGGCTGAACTGATGGCGGTGCCGGCAATCAGCTTCTTCAGCACGGCCTTGCGCTCGACCAGCGGCACCTTCCGAAGATCGCGGCCGTTGAAATGGAGCGGATCGAAGGCCACCATCACGATCCTGGTCGACTTACCGCGCAGCTCGTTCTGCAGCACAGAGAAGTCGGTCGTGCCGCCTGCCGAGGGAAATCTCGCCGTCGATGATGGCTGATGTTGCTGAAATCGGCCAGGCGTCTTGGGCCACCTTCTTGAAGCGCCTGGTCCAGTCGTTGCCGCGCCGGGTGTAGATCTTCGCCTCGTCATAGGCGATGTGAGTCTGGACCCGGTAGCCGTCGAACTTGATCTCGTGAATCCAGCGTGCGCCGCGCGGGACTTTATCGATCGGCGATGCCAGGGCCGGCGCGATGAAGCCGGGAAAGAGCGCCTTGGTCCCGATCGCTTCGGGCTTCCTCCGTTGAAACGCCACAACGCCATCCAATAACAGCGACCTGATTCAAATTTGAGGACTTGGCAATCGTTCCGCGCGCGGGGTCCGCTATTGGAACCGCTGATCTTAGCCTGCGTTGGCGTCTTCCAACAGGGGGGCCAGAATGGCAAGGAAAGCGAAGAAGCAGACCGCGCGGGGTCGCAAGCAGGACCGAGCGCGCGTCGTCGGCGGGCAGGATTACGAGGTGCGCTACGAGGCGAAGAAAACCCGGAAGTCGGCAGGGTCTGTGAAGAAGCCGTCAAGAAGGTCGGCAACAGCCGCAAGCGAGTTGAGCGCCGGCTCGGTTCGCCATGAAGAAGTCGTTGGGAACGACACCTTCGAAGCGTCGTTAGCAATCGCCGCTCCTCGGCAGACCGGAAGTGGCAATGAAGGTGCCCCCCTCTCGCCCCCGAAGACCCGGGGCACATTCTCGATCGGCGCAAAGTGGAATTCGCCTCGAAATGGCTGTGCAGCCCCTAGGGTTCCACCATGATCCGGAATGCCTTTTCCTGTTAGGCGGTCGCATGGGCTCGCTCCAGCGCCGCCTAGATCATCTGCTCGTTGAGCTTGACTTCGTAAAGCAGGGCTCCGGTCTCGGAGACAGGGTGAATTGCCGGACCCGGCGTCCGGACGGCGGGTGGCCATGTTCGCGTTCGTAGCGGCCCGTGTATACCTCGATTTCCATCGGCTTGGCCCCGTGGGACTCGTTGAGAGATAGATAGTGGATGGCGGTGCTACGAATCAGCGCGGGGCGGGAACGGTTGCGCGGCAACTGCCTCGGCACTAGCCTCCGGGCCGAGGAAGCGCTGGGGCCGTTATCCGGCCAACTGAGGCGGCCTGATTAGGCGAAAATGCTCGTCAGCAGCGCAGCAAGCATTGTCGCGCTAAATATCGCAACGCCAAGACAGATGCGCGCTGCCTTTGAATAGGGGTCGAAGTGAGGCTGGTTGATCATGGGCGGCCTATATTGGCGCCTGCAGAGCTTGGGGACATCAGCCACTCGGTCAGATGAGCCACCGCTTCGTCTTGCCGGCCCCCCTCAGCAGGATTGGCTAATGGAGGCACCGCCTTGGCCTTCGAGCGCAGGCGCATGGCCTCGTCAGTCAGACGTTCTCCCAGTGATCGGGTTTGTTTGAAACGACGCCGCTTGCTAGTCATAAAGCTGCTCCTGTTTGTGTGGGGCGGGAGCGCGGTGGCGGCGTTCTCGTCACCGATAGTTGCCGAGAGCCGTGCGGTGATGAACTGACAATGACCCCGCGGAAGCTGGGATTCCATAACACCCGTTAACTGTCTGAAACTCTGACAAGCCTGCTCGGCCGCGGAACGCACGACAGGAATAAGGGCATAGGCCCCAGGCGCGGGAACGGAGTTGTCACGACAACTATAGTGCCATGCATTGCAGTCCAAACGCGTGGTTGCCGCTGAGGCGCCATCACGCACGCCCGACAGATTCGATCCGCGCTGACAAATGGCCTCGGTGCCGAGATCAAAAGCGATCTTAAGGCCACGCAAAAAGTGAGCGGAAAGCCGTTGTGATGCTCGAGCCTAATCTCGGGCGGCGCCGGGACCACAGCTAACCGATTTGATCTGTCCAGCTGCATTGAAGATCAGAAGCGCGCTAACTAAGCCACTGGTCGTGATGTAAGAGACCGCGACGTAATCGCGGTTTGGCTGCATGTCGTTCAACCCGAAGGCGGGATAACGCTTGAGCCTGTCGACCCAATAAGCCCGGAGCGCTTCCCGGCCAGTCAGCGTCTTCTGGCCTCCACAATCGCAATGGATCACCGCATCATCGGCAAACATGCCAACGATATCTTCAATGTCGCCAGCGCGGTAAGCATCAAGCCAATCAACCGCCGCGGCCATCGGGTCAAAGGACATATTCCTCACCTACATGCCTAAAGAGGTGAGATTAGAGCGTTTCTAGAGGCGCCGCCTACGAATAGATGTCTGCTTAGCCTGACTTTTTATTTCGGTTCTCTAACAGCCAGCTCTGCGCGATTTCTGAGGCGTCAAACAAGCCGCAGGGGCAGTTGCAGCCGATCGTCGAGATGTCGAACGACAAAGCCCCGCAGGGCCGTCGGCACGTTGGTCTGTGCAGATCGCAACGGCGCTGGATTTCGCGGGCGACGTCTTCGGATACGTCTTCCGACCAGCGCTCGGCGGTGTTGAAGCCGATCAGCCGAATCGAGGTCGGTCGCCACGATGTCGGCCTCGCGCCGCGCGCGGCCGATCGCCCCGAAATCGTCGGCGACCAGGTAGATGGTCTGATCCGTCGATGAAACGATCGAGGGTGCCTAGCTGGGACCGACGCATGACGCAACTCCACGCAACAAGGGAGCGGGCTCGCCCCTTGTTGCCAATCCGCAGCAGAGGCCCCGGCGTGGCGCGTCCGGGGCCTCGCCTTGTGCGGTAGGGTTCTCGGCTTGGAGAGAGCCGAGAAGTGAATTCAAACCCCCATCGAAGGTGGCGTCAAGTCTCGGGAAAAAGCGGAAATTGTCTCGCCAGGATTCACATGGTTTATTTCCGGACCGGAGCGTCGTTGGGATGATCCGACCAACAGGGCAGGTAATTTTCATTTCGTATTTTTTCAGCCCTAGAACGACGACCGTTGCTTCCTGGCGGACAGCGGCTCGGCGACCCAGCTTGGCCCCAGCATGATCCGGATGCTGGGGTTTCTTTTATGAGTAGGAACGAAGCGCAAGCATTGGCATTTGTCGCCCTGTTCGGTGCCGCACCGCTACAGGCACTGAGACGCCCAGCTGCACACTGGCCCCAGCTTCACTGCTGGGGCCCTTTCTTATCACGCCGTCTAGATAGGGCACTGCCGCGACAAACGACAAACTAAGACACCCAATCGCATCGGGAAGGAGTAGCAATTTCTGACACCAGTGTTAGTTTTAAAGCCTCGGGTCACGTCCCGATTCATCAAAGGACGACTGGCCCCGGCACCAGTCTCAAGGCCCCCAAAGGTGCTGGGGCCGTTTTCTGTTAGAGGCCGCCAACTGGGGCGGCCTACACAGGCCTAATTTTTGTTTTCAGCTTACGATCGATCAGCATCTCGGCCCGGCGCTTTGCCAGTTCTGCCAATCGTGTGCGCACGGTATGGCGGGTCGTTTCTCCGCCGATCTCAATGATGATCTCGAACTGATCATTATATAGGCGTTTTACGTCGAAGGTGACGCCCCTGTGGGTGAAGGTGCTTGGCATACGCAGAGGATAGCAAATCGATGTGCGGTCCTTGTACCGGAATGCTACGGGAAATTGTCCCGGTGTAGGAATGGAGCCATGCAAGGCCACTTGCGGAGGTGGCCTTAATCTCCCGCGTCGCTGGTTAGCGGACTTCCTAGGCCGAGGCCTTCATGGTCCGCTCGACCTCATCAGCTAGCTCCGGTGGTGTGCCGCCAGCTTGGCAAACAGGTCTTTCCTTGTCGGATTGGTCGCCAACTTGCTGATCTGCTAGCGCCGCGCTGGATGCGAAGGTCCAACTCGGCCTCGACGCGCTCGGACTGCGCTGGGGCCGTTTTTGCGAAGAGGTCGCCAACTGAAGCCGGCCTCAATTTGTCGCCGTGTTCGTTTGGTTTGCTTATCGTCCCGGTGGCCGCGGATGCCTTCGGGCTCGAAGAGATCACGCCGCAGGACGACGGGGTGCTGGATTATCTGAGCTATGAAGGCAAGGGGTTCGGATCATCTTTGTATTCGATACCCTTGGTAAGATTTCGCATATGCGGTGCGCCCCTTCCTCGCGGTGATGACGCGTCCTTATCGCGCAACATGGTTCTGGAGTGGAATTCGGCAACGCACGATGGTCTGGCCTTGCTCGCGGACCAGCTGCAGCGTTCCGTCGAGCGCGCGCACCCGTTCGTGCATGCCGGTCAGGCCTCTCCCAAAGGTCAGGTCCGGCGGCAGGCCAATGCCGTCGTCCGAAATCTCGAGCTGAATTTGATCGCCGTCGACGATCGCGGCGACGCCCATCGTGGTCGCGTGAGCGTGCCGGAGCGCATTGGTCACTCCCTCCTGGATAACGCGGTACGCGGTTTGCGAGAGCAGGGCATCGAGCTCATCCAGACGATCGTCGAGCCGGGATGTCACGCGGAGGCCGGGCGCCTGGGATCGGGCGTTTCGCAGCAACGTCTGTACGCTTGCGGCTAATCCAAGATCCGCAACATAAAGCGGGCTCAGTCCCTCGAGGACGCGCCTATTCGCCTGTTGCAAGGCTTCGGCTGCGCTGAGGATGCCATGCGCCGGCGAACCCGGCTCGGGCGGGCCCTCCGTCTCGGGATCCGACAGCGCGGTAGCGTTGGCGCGGATCGCGAACAGAAGCGGGCCCATCTCGTCATGTAGCTCCCGGGCGAGCTCGCGGCGCTCCTCTTCCTGCACGGCGACGATCTTGCGCAGCAGGTTCCGATTGTCTTGGCTAAGCCGCCTCAGCGTCACTGCAAGCTGATTGGCTTCCGCACAGCTCTCGCGGATCTCCGGAGGGCCGGCCAGCGGAATGGCGGCGACGTAATCGCCGTTTCGCATCCGGGTCAATCCGGCGCCGAGTTGAGCCAGCGGCCGAAGCGCCGCGCCGGTCGTGAAATAGGCGCTCAGCGCGGCGAGCAGCATCAGCGCCGAGCTCGACGAGACGATCGCAACGAAGCCCGCCCATTTCTCCTCGATGTCCGGCGACAGATCGGGACTGAAGACGATGTCCCCGACATGCGACGCTCCGATCCTGATCGGATGCGTGGAGCCGAGCTCCGGAACCTCGAGCAGGGCAGTGAACCACGCGGGAATGTTGCCGCGGTGGCGGTCCGCCGCGCTGCGCTGCGGCCGCGTTCCAGGCGGCACGAATGCGATGGTCTCGGACCTCCCGAGCTTGTCCGCGAATGCGTCGAGGGTTTGCGGCGGATTGCCGGCGACTGCGAGCGCGGCATTCAGCGCATTGGCCACCAGCTCGGCGGAGCGCGCGGCCTGGGCGTTCTCATTCTCGAACTGCTCGGGGGAGACGATCTGCAGGGCGAGGCCGCCGAGCAGCAAGGCGCCGACCACCATCGCGGCCATCGGCAGCAACAGCCGGGCACGAAGTGAGAGGTGGTTCCAGAATCTGTTCCAGAGTCTTGTCACGTCGGGCTCCGTTCAGCGATTCTTCTCTTTCAATTTCCGCGCGAAGTTCTATCAAAGGCAGGGGAGAGAATGATGCACGATACCTCCAAATCGTCCATGAGAGTATTGATCGTCGACGACCACCCGGTGGTGGTGTCGGGCTGCCGGTCCCTGTTTGCTTCCGACAAGGCGGTGAAAATCGAGGAGGCCGCCGATGCCAAGGCCGGCTTGCGCGCCTTTACCCAGAGGCGGCCGGACGTGACCGTGATCGACATCAAGCTTCCCGATGTCTCCGGATTCGAGCTGCTGCGCAGGATCCGGAAAGACGACCCGGTCGCCCGGATCATCATGTTCAGCATGAACGACGATCCCGCTTTCGTGGTGCGAGCGGTGGAGATGGGGGCGCAAGGCTATGTCTCCAAGAGCGACGATCCGCGCCTGTTCGTCAAGGCGGTGCGCAAGGTCGCGGCAGGCGAGCGGTTCATTTCGCCGCATCTCGCGGAGGCGATCGCGTTCGCCGGCGCCGCGATCAAGGCCAGCCCCGCCTCGCAGATGTCGGCGCGGGAGCTGGAGATCTTGCGGTTGCTCGGCCGCGGCGACAAGATCGTCGAAGTCGCATCAGCGCTAGGCATCTCCTACAAGACTGTCGCCAATGCCACGTCGCTGCTCAAGCAGAAGCTCGGCGCGAAGAACCACTCAGACCTGGTACGGATCGCCGTCGAAATGGAACTTGGCTGATCCTTGCATAAATTGAACTGGTCGCGTGCAGTGACGCGGACAATTCTTCATTGCCGTACACCAGGCGGCATTCATCAGGCCAAATCGAAGCGACGAACGCACCGGTAGCGGCAATCTTCAAGCAAGAGCTTCACGGCTCACCAGTTCGGGAACGACCAGCCCTGCCATTCCGGCTCGCGATAGCTCGCGAAGCGCTGACCGCGCTGTGCAAGTCGCTGGCGTCTCTCGCGCTGCGCCTGCCGGGTGGGCTTTGCGTGTCGCGCGCTGCGCTCGGGGCGCGCCGGCGGAGCTGCCCGCGACGCATCAACCTGCGCAACCGTCGCGGGCGGCGCAGCGGGGACCGGCGCCGCGACAGCCGCCGAAGCTGTGGGGGCAGGCGCGGCGGCAGGGAGCGGGGTGCTGGTGTCCATGCGTATCGCCTCCGGCCATTTGTGCTGCGAGCGAATGCGGATGATCGTGCGATCGATGTCGTTGCGAGCGACGGTGACTGGCGCCGGGGCTGAAAAATACCAGTCGGTGAGAAGCAGCAGGCCGAGCAGCGTCGCGCCTGTGAACAGAAAGTACCGGACCAGAGGCATCAACAACCTTCACCGCAATCCCGGACCGCATATCGGCACCGGCGCCGATCAACGGGAGAAAATGGCAAACGTTCCTCGCCGATCGCATGGGCTGAAACATGAAGCCGCCCGCGGCGGCCCCATCACGTCGTCGGTACGCTCACCAGGTCACCCAGGTGCGGCCGCGCCAAATAGCCCGCGTTTTTCGTGCTCGAGGAAGCTCGCGCGGCCCCCAGCGCCAATTGTCGTGAACCACGACGCGGCATTCACGCGGATAATCATAGGTCTCATGGGTGTGCCCGCACACCCGCCCAGCGCACGCGATCGCCGCCGATGCGCTGATCGCGGACACGGCCAGGAAGCCGGCATCAAGCATGGCGCTGCGGCCGTCTTGCCGAGCCGTCTCATTTCATATCTCCTCAGGTCGGAACCATTGCCGCTGCGCCAACATCCGGTTTTGCTGCCGTCCTTTTTGTCGGGAAAAATATGCAAATGGTTGGGAACGGTTTGCCTCGGCGGCAGTTGATGACCTGCTTAAACGAGCACAATCAACTTCCCCAAAGGTTCCGGCGCGGTTCCCCGGCTGCGCCGGAGCCAATTATTGTGCCGGGTCGCGGCGAGCAGGAGAGCGCGCCGACCGCGCCTTTGACGCGCAAGGGATTTTGATCAAGCAATGAGCCGGCTGCGCTGTCTCACACCGCAAAATGGTTGCCGAGTCTGACCGAGCTGAGGCGGCGGATTGCCAGCGCTAAAATGGAGCGCGCACCTGCTGCGCGGCGAGCATCGCCGGATTCTTTGCCGCCCTCGATTGCACGAACAGGCTCGATGTCACGATCAGTGCAAGCGAGAACAATGCCACCACCGACATGCATGCGACCTGATCGCCAGCGCCCATCTCAGCCACTCCGTGTTTTGCCTCGGACGGTGAACGTGGCAGAAACCGGTTCGTTCCTGATGTCGGGAAAAACTGGCAACATGCGGGCGGCTGCCGCCGGCGCGGGTGGCGACCGGTTGATGAAACCCGTCGCATGCGGCAGCCGCTAATCGACAGCGTCCGCCTCGGCGCGGCTCCTGATCGGCACGACACTCGCCTGGTATGCGATACATTTGGTTTTCGTCGAGTCAGGACCATGCCAGTGGCGCCGGCCCGCCTGGTGCTGGTCGGCACGTCGGCTTCAACGTCAGCTTAGCGCTTCGCCTGCGGCGCGCTTCTCGGCCGCTCGGGTGGCAAGGATCGTGGTCACCACCCGGGCGCGCCCCAGCTCCTTGGTTCGCCTTCCGCTTATCCTGGAGCGGCAAGCCAGCGCTCCTTTCCTTTTGGGCGGCAAATGCAAGGGCGCCATGGTGGCGTTCGAAGCCGCTCGCTGACTGATGGCCACCGGAAACAATGTTCGTATGGTCGCGATGATCAACCCGCCGACGGTCAATGCCGTCCGGCGACCCGAGCGACCGTCAAGCTGATTAAGCCGATCGTCTCGCGCTACTTTTTACGCAGGAGTTTTGACGGCGCCATATCTTCTGGCACCGCTCGAGGTCTCTGCGGCGTTTTACTCCGCCGAACACGAGGGACGCAATTGACGGCGCCTCTATTCTCAACTCGAAGTGTCCAAGTGCCTTGGGGGCTGCATGACTGTCGGTGCGAAGCGGCTGGTTGATCACCTGCGGCGGAGAATCGACGCGCTAGCTGCGTGCCTTCGTCACAAGAAATCCACCGTCCATGACACTGTTCGCGCCGTCGACCGGCTTTTGCGGAGCCGTCCTTAGGGGCCGTGATGGCCAGATCATTGCGCTGAATCGGATCCGCGATCACGCGCGGGCGAACACTTTCTGATCGGCCTTTCGAGCGCTTCTCCACCAAAGGTCGAAGATTCGGAGAAAATTGGAAACTTTTGCCATCGCGCTGAGTTGGCAGCGACTGGATGCGGTCGCTTGGAGCGTGAGGATGGCCGACGAAGTCACGGTGAGAAGGGCGGCAGAGACGGCCTGGACCGTGTACCGGGCGGCGCACCCTGACGTTGACGTTCACGACAGCCGCCGCTGCCTGCTCGAGCGCTATTTGCACAGGAGACGGGAAGAGCGAGAGAGCGATGCCGAAGATCTCGCCAGCTTCGGGATAGCCTACTTGCACCAGCCTCCCGAAGACGAAGGTTGACGGGCGTGAAGATGTTCGTCGCGCGGACGGTCTGCGAAAGCACAGAGCCCAGTTGGACGCCGCTAGCGATTTCATACCTCAGTTCCGCGGTCGTTGTGATTGCCATGCAGTCCGTGGTCGGGGCCTAGCATGCGGATCGCCCAGCTTGCTCCATTGGCCGAGAGCGTTCCGCCGAAGCTCTATGGCGGCACGGAGCGCGTGATCGCCTGGCTTGTCGACGAACTGGTCGAGCTCGGACACGACGTCACCCTGTTCGCGAGCGGGGATTCGAAGACAAAGGGAAAGCTCCATCCTGTCTGGCCGCGTGCGCTGCGCCTGGGGCGAAGGGGAACGGATCCGAACGCCGCATGCGCGCTGCTGATCGAAGCCATCGCCGATCGCGCGGGCGATTTCGACGTGATCCACTCCCACGTCGACTGGTTGCCTCTTCCGGTGCTAAGCCGGACCGGCGTGCCGTTCCTGACGACAATGCACGGCCGGCTCGACCTTCCCGGGCTGTCCGATGTGATCGGGGCTTTCCCAAACGCGGCCTTCGTCGCGATTTCCGACGACCAGCGTCGACCACTTCCGGATGCGAACTGGATCGCGACGATCCAGCATGGGCTGCCCAATGATCTGTTTAGGCCGTCCTGCGAACGTGGTTCGTACCTGGCCTTCCTCGGGCGGCTGACGGCGGACAAGGGACCGGAGGCCGCCATACGCATCGCACGCGCCGCGCGGACGCCGCTGCGGATAGCGGCCAAGATACCGCGCGCGGAGACGGCCTACTTCAAGAAGAAGCTCGAGCCGAACATCGATGGCGGGGAGATCCAACTTGTCGGCGAAGTGGACGAAATCGGGAAGCAGCCGTTCCTCGCCGGGGCCGCCGCGTTGCTGTTTCCGATCGCGTGGCCGGAGCCGTTCGGGCTCGTCATGATCGAAGCGATGGCGTGCGGGACACCTGTGATTGCCTACCGAGCCGGCTCGGTGCCCGAAGTGGTGGAAGACGGCGTCACCGGCTTTATCGTGGATAACGAGGAGCAGGCGATCAAGGCAGTGAACGAACTGGGCCGGCTGGACAGAAGAGTGGTCCGCGCCCGGTTCGAGGAGCGCTTCGCCGCAAGTCGGATGGTGAAGGAGTACGAATGCCGATATCGCGAGCTGCTCGGCCGCGGAGGACGCGAAGGATTCGAGCCGGGGTCAACCATATCGCGCCCGGAAGTCGGCACGGCTTCAGAGTTTCTTCGTTGAGTCGCCGATCAGGAGGCTCGCATGAAAACCATTCTTTCCACGGCGGCTTTTGTTCTTCTCGCGACGGCCGCCCTTGCGGACGAAGTGCCTCCTCCACAGCCGGAGGTCCAGCAGGCCGGCGACTCCGCAAAGCAAGCGGAAGACTGTTCGAATGAGGTTTGGCAGCTTTGCCTTCACTCCCAAGGCAAAGGAATTGTCGTCCGGCTCGTGAGCATCGAACATCGTTAGTGGACCGGATCCTGACCCCCATCAAGCATGGGTAGAATCCTTTGCGCCCCGTTTCGACTGAAAGGAGCGATCAGGAACAAGTGGCAATCGCGGGCGTTGGGGCCCGGCATCTTGAACGGGTGCGGCTCACGTTGGAGGAGATAATCGATGAAAAGCTTTCTTGCCGTCGCTCTGCTTGGCACTGCCGTGATCGGCGGCGGCGCGTTCGCGCAATCCACCCAGCCCGCCGATCGCGCCGCGCCGGCGGTCACGGCCCAGCCGGCCGATGCGAAGATGGCGCTCAAGGGAAATTGGCGCGCTTCGAAGCTGATAGGCCTGAACGTCTACAACGAGGCCAACGAGAAGCTCGGAGACATCAACGAGCTGCTCGTCGACAAGAGCGGCAAGATCAACGCGGTGGTGATCGGTATCGGCGGCTTTCTGGGCATGGGCGAGCACGACATCGCCGTCTCGATGGACAAGCTGAAGTTCGTCGAAGAGCCGGTCCGGACCAGCTCGAGCAGCACGTCGACCAACTCGCGCGACACCACCACCGGCGCGGCTTCGACGAATACGACGAACCGCAACGCGAACGATTGGGTCCCGGACCACGCGGTCATGAGCGGCAACAAGGAGCAATTGAAGGCGCTCCCGCAGTTCAAATACTCGGACTACAATTAGTGCGGCGAGAACTCACGGAAAAAGGGCCCCCGCTGGGCCCTTTTTTCTGCCGGGCCCAATGGTCCAAAAAAATCGCCCGGTTTGCGGACGAGCCTTTCATGCGGACTGTTCGCTCAGTGCATGTGAACTATCCAATAGCCGACGCCGCCAACAACGAGCACGGGGGAACGGCCCATAAAGTCAGTACAAGCATTTTCTCCTCCAATGGCCTTCAGAACGTTTTCGCGAGGCCGGCTCGGCCCTGCGATGGCCGTTTACTGTTCGGTGCAGACCTTGGTGGTCTTCACGGCGGACTCGGCTTCCGTCTTGGTCTTGTAGACGCCGTCGCCCACGACCGTCGTCGTGGTCGTCGTCGGCTTGGTGTCGACAACGGTGCACTTTTTGGTCGTTGCATCACGAACGATGTAGAACTCGGCGGCGCTGGCGGCCTGGGTGCCGAGGGCGAAGGCGGCGAGGCCGCCGCACACGATCAGCTTCTTCATTAACTCCTCCAATGGCTTCTAAGTAGTCACTGCCAACGGGCAGGCGGGCGCGAAGTTCCGTTTCTTCCCGGCAGTCGGAAGGCACACCGCTCATGTCGCGAGACTGATTTCTCGCGGAGAGAAGAATTTCCACCGGCGCCGTCTCAGCCGATTTGCCGAAACTTCCCGTTCTGGAACCTGGCCCTTCGTCCGGTGTTGTTCGGCGACCAATTAGGAGGATTTCAGATGAACAAGCGTTTATTGTTGGCTACGACCGCCGCAGTTGCGCTCGCGACTTCGGCTCTCGCACAATCTTCTCCGAGCACGTCGAGCTCCAATCCGTCGGCTACGCAGCGTCAACAGGATTCCACGTCGGCGCCGCCGTCCTCTTCGACGTCGACACCGTCGTCCAACTCCGCTCCGGGATCCGCGCAGACCAACCCTTCGACGAATGCGGCCCAGACGCAGCCTCCGCCAGCGACCGGCCAGAGCGCTGCAGGCCAAACGTCCAACTCCGGCACGGGCACCAACACCACGCAGGCGCCCACGTCGAACAACTCTACCAACCAGGCGCAGACGAGCCAGCCCTCCAACCAGACTAATCCGCCTTCGAACCAGGCGCAGACCAATCCGCCTGCGAACAATCAGACACAGAGCGCGAACCCACCGGCTTCGGGCACCAATCAGGCTCAGTCTCCGACGGGTAGCAATCCGACCACCACGGCCCAGCAGCCGAGCAGCCAGCAGAACACGGCCAATCGCTCGTCGAGCACGAACGTGAACGCGTCCGTGAACATCAACGATCAGCAGCAGACCCGGATCAGCACGTCGATTTCACACCTGAATGTGCAACCGCTCAACAACGTGAATTTCTCGTTGTCGATCGGCACGGCCGTGCCGCGCGATGTACATCTGCAGCCGCTGCCTGCGGAGGTCGTCGAGATCGTACCCCAGTACCGGGGCTACAACTTCGTGCTGGTGAGGGACGAGATCGTGATCGTGGAGCCCTCCAGCTACAAGATCGTCGCGGTCCTGCCGTACTCGGGCCGCTCCACGGCGGCCGCGCCGGCGCGCACCGAACAGCGCAAGACGACCTTCAGCGACAAGGACCGCGAGGTCATCCGCAAGCACGCCAAAGCGCGGCCGGTCGAGCGCGAGCGTCGCACCACCACCGGCAGCTCGGTTCGTACCGAGATCCGCACCGGAGAGCGCGTGCCGGAAGGCGTGGAGATCGAAGCGTTTCCCGAAGAGGTCTATCGGGATGCTCCGAGCCTTCGCGAGTACCGGTACATCAACCGGGACAGCCGGACCTACATCATCGAACCCCATGAGCGTCGCATCATCGAAGAGATCGACTGATCTCGCCAAGGAAGGAGAATATCCATGAAGAACATCGCGCTTGGAGCTCTCGCCGCGACCTTGATGGCGTCGTCTGCGAGTGCGGCACCTCTTGCACCTGCAGCCATCGCGTCGACTGAGGCTGCGGGCATCGAGCAAGTCCGTCTTGTCTGTAACGAGTATGGCCGCTGCTACCGGACCCGCGGTCCCCGCTATGTCCAACGCTACTACGGCGGAGACGACGGCTACGTGGTTCGCCGCAGCTACGGCTATTACAATGGTCCAGGCTACTACGATCGCGGCTACGGCTACTACGGCGGTGGCCCAAGCATCGGTTTCAGCTTCGGCACCCGGAGCTGGTGAACTAGAAATGGGGCCGCTCTCTGAGCGGCCCTTTCGCCGTCGATTACGTTTTCGCGGTGATGAGATGTCTGCTATTGCGAAGCTCCTGGGACAGAAAGAGCAATTACCGGCGCGGCTCGAAGCCGGTCTCGGCCCGAACGAGCGAGCCGAAATCCAGGCGCTCGCTCCTCGCCAAGATCGAGACTGCGCTGAAGTTGCTCGGCACCCAGGATTCCGCCGCTGCCGGCGAAGAAAGACGGCGCGTGTCGTGGTTGTTGTTCATCACTCGCTCTTCCACCAAGCGCTAGCGGCAGATATCCTAGGAAGCAGGACGCGCTTTGATCTCTGGCTGGCAGCGGCACATGTCCTCGCCAAGCGTTACAGATAAAACCAATGACGCTGCCCGCCGACGGCGGAGAAGGAGCAATTCATTGCTGCTTGTCCTGGCCGTTGGATTTCTAGTCTTTGGCGCCGCAGCGGGCGCACTGTATTATGCGCTGCGGCCGGAAGTTCTCCGGATCGCAGTTGGACCTCCCGGAAGCGATGATCACAAAGTAGTTGAGGCGATGGCCGATGCCTTCGCCAGCGAAAGCAGAACTGTCAAGCTGTCCCCGATCAAAGCCGACGGGGCGGTCGAATCCCTCGCGTTGCTTCGTGCTGGAAAGGCCGACCTTGCGGTCGGTCGCGGCGACCTGGATATGCCCGCCGACGCGCAGACCGTCGCCACGCTGCGTAAGAACTTCGTTGTGCTGTGGGCGCCTTCCGGACTTGCGGGCAAGGCCTCCAAAAGAAAGCACGCGCCGAAAATCAAGGAGATCGCCGATCTCGCAGGGCATCGTGTCGGCGTAATCGGGCGGACCCCGGCGAATGCTGCTTTCCTGCGGGTTATCCTTAGCGCCTCCGGCGTGCAGGCGGACAAGGTCGCGATTATGCACTTTGGAACGGACCACATCGAGGAGCTGGCACGAGACCCGACCCTCGATGCATTCATGGCGGTCGGTCCGCTCGATAGCAAAATCACCTCCGACGCCATCGCTGCAACGACCCGCGTGCGAGGCGCGCCGAAGTTTCTCGCGATCGAGACATCGGAAGCCATCGCCCTGAAGCACCCGCGGTATGAATCCGAGGAAATTCCGCCCGGCGTCTTCAATGCCGATCCGGCTTGGCCTGATGACAAGGTTGAGACGGTCAGCGTCAGCCATCTGATCGTGGCGCGAAAGACATTGTCTGAAGCGACGGTGGCGGCCTTTGTCCGGCAATTATTCGCTGTCCGTCAGGCGATTGCCAGACAAGTGCCGGGGGCTGCACACATTACCAAGCCTGACACCGAGAAAGATGCCGAGCTGCCCGTGCACCGGGGAGCGGCGGCCGTCATCGAAGGTAACGAACGCAGCTTTCTTGACAGATACGGCGACTACTTCTGGTTCGCTCTCCTGCTCCTCTCCGCGATCGGTTCGGCCGGCGCCTGGTTGCGTCGCTATTTGAATCGGGACGAAAGGGAGGAAAACACCAGCCATCGCAACAGGCTCCTGGCCATGGTTTCCAGCGCGCGGACCGCGGAAACCAACCAGGAACTGCTGGCCCTGCAACGCGAGGCTGACGCAATCATCGCGGAAACGCTCGAAAGTTACGATGATGCCGCCATCGAAGAAGAAGAGCTGGCAGCCTTTGGCCTGGTGCTTGAACTGTTGAACCATGCCGTCGTCGAAAGGCGAGCTGCGTTGCAACGAGGTCCCCTTGAACCGGTTCGAGGCGCGGCAGTGGGTCACAGCCTTCCGCCTCGGGGATAAGGTCTCGTATGAGAAGACTGCACCTTGGGAAAATGATTCTGCGGCTGCCTTCATTCGATACCTTGAAAAGTGACAGTACGCGAACTCGGGCGTGTGCACGTCACCAGCGGATTAGTGGGCCAGCGCGTCCGGACGAAGCTGGAACTGGACCACCAGGGGGCTCGATAGTGTGGCGTCCGTCGCTCCCGGATGTGGCGCGTCGATAGCCTCGATATGAAACGGTGTGCGGTTGCCGGAAGCCACCCGAACAGCCTTTCCAGCCCGCTGCGGGATCATCGATCCGCCCATCGATCTGCTTGTCAAAGAACCCATCGGATAGGGCACGCGCCACGGCGCAGCTCGAGATCGGCGCGAACGACATTGGCCGTATCGTCAAAAGTGCGAATGGGCCCGAGGGCGGTGTGTGGGTCATCGCCGAAACCAAAGATCTCGGCACGTGATTACGGAGCATCGTATCCGTCGTCGTTGGCGTATGGTCCGCCTCAGTACCCGGCGCGCCATAGTACCCTGGACCGTACTCATAGTAGCCCGGACCCGGTCCCCAGGCATACGCCGAGGAAGCAAGCTCTCCGATGACCGCGCCGGCGATCACGCCTCCGGTCGCCCCACCATTGCAAACTTCCTCATCGGATCATTCCTTTCTCGTTTCTTTCCCGGCTCGACAACGGGAAAACCAGGCGTTGGTTGCTGGTTGTCCGCAATGCCTCGGCGCCGGGGCCCGCGCAACAGCTTGACCGAAGGCAGGTTCAATCCGCGCTGCGGTGCGGCCACTTTCTGAGCTTGTCGAGCCGGATCTCGAGTGTAGACTTGGCTGGATATTGGGGCGCTAAACACTTTTGAATTCGGCGCCCATGTGATTGCGTTACAATCTTTTTCCTTTGGGAGCCCCATGTTCGATCCGGCAATGACCGCGCTTCTGCGTATCGTCCTCGACGAGGTCTGCGAAGACGTGTCGCGCTATGAGACCGGCGCACGCACCCACGTAGCTTTAAGTATTTTGGAAGCCGCGACGAATGGCGACACCTCGCCCGAGCGGGTGAGGCAGGTCGGCCGCGAGGCTCTTCACGGCGCGCCGACGATGTGGCGATAGCGGGCGGGAGCGGGGGGCCTGAACTTCCAGGTCACGGTGCTGAAGATCCTGGTGAGCTATCCCGACGGATTCGCCGTCATGCCGGACCTCAAGCGCGACCTGGCGATCCTTGCGACGAGCGGACGGGACTGGGGCGAGCGGACCAAGCGCTTGGCCGCACGCATGCCGGATCTCGACATCTTCTCGCAAGGACTGGTGGAGCGCCTGAACGGCGGTTGGCGCATCACAGAGAAGGGCCGCGCGGGGCTGGAGCTCATGGAAGCCGCCCGGCCTTCCGACGTAGAGCTGCGAAGCGAGGGACCCCGGGCCGAGTCTTCGCCTGCAGCGCCCAGATCTCCGCTTCCTGGCTCAACCCGCGAGGGCTAGACCCAACGGCGTCAGCGGCGTCGACCCGTCCGGGAGCGGGCGCGGGCGAAGGCTTTCTGACTCCGCCACGGGCCGCCGTACTGCCGGCGCTTCGGGGAATTCGAAGACTTTCATCACCGTGCTGCGCACCGGCCCACAATCGCAAGGTGGGAGCGGCGCGCCGTGCGTCGTTCCGCTGCGGCAGGAATCCTAGACCCGGGGGTAGGCGTTGCGGTCGCGTCCCGGCCGAATGCTGCCGGAGGGCGAGAACGACGGCACCGAGGCTTCAGCCAAGGAACGGAGCCATGGTCGTCCGGTTGACTTCTGAAGACAAACTTCAGGAGGTCAACATGGCCATGGAAGATCGCGAGACGTTCAGCTTGATCGGAAGTGACAAGGTCGAGGGCACCAACGTGTACGGGGCCGACGGCGAAAAGGCCGGCTACATCGAACGCGTCATGATCGACAAGATCAGCGGCAAGGTATCCTACGCGGTGCTGAGCTTCGGCGGTCTGCTCGGCATCGGTGATGATCACTATCCGCTGCCGTGGCAGGCACTGAAATACGACACCAACCTTGGCGGCTACGTCACCGGCATCACCCACGACCAGCTCCGCGGCGCTCCCAAATATGCCGATGAGAGCAGTTGGAACTGGAGTGACCCCGCGACCACGCGGGCGGTGAATGCCTATTACGGTGTGCCGGTGGCTTGAGGCGGCACTCGGGGCCACGACCCTGCCGTTACGCGAGACCCACCCGCCTTTCCGCCTTGGTCCCGATGGAGACTTAAAAGTGAGTGCTGCAATTCGCGTTCTGGTCGTGGACGATGAAGCTCTGATCTGCAGCTTCATCGAGGACGCCTTGTGCGACGGCGGTTTCGAGGCTTGCTCGGTCCATTCGGGGGAGGTGGCCCTATCCACCTTTCGCGATGGGCGAGAGGGGTGTCGGGCGTTGCTGACGGACGTCAACCTGGGTAGCGGCATCAGCGGATGGGAGCTGGCGCGGCAGATCAGGGAAATCACGCCTGGCTTTCCTGTCATCTACATGACGAGCGCCAGCGCGCCAGACTGGAAATCGCAGAGTGTCGATGGCAGCGTCCTAATCGAGAAGCCCTTTACGCCCGCGCAATTGGCTGCGGCCGTCTCGCAGCTACTCGATACCGGCCTCTCGCCGGGTTGAACCGGGATCATTGTGAGCTTCCGATCCTTCGGTCGAGCCCGCAGATGGTGGCTATGCCGTGAGGGCACTGGCGATCGGGGCCCAACCTCGCCAAGAAGCCGCGCAAGGCATCAAGCGGGCAGAAGGAAATGCTGATGCCGATCAAGGCAAGAAGGCCGCGAATGAGGCCCCAGTGAAAAGCCGACGGCCAGGCCGCAGGCGAAGTCTGCCTGTGTCACGGGCCCCATGGAACGAACGGGCTTACCGCGCGTCTGAATCACCTCCCCCCGGCGCACTCCCCCTAAGGCTTCGCCGGGAGAAAGCCTGCCCATCAGGGTTGGCGGTCCTGATGCACATTATTGGGCGAGGACCCCCGGAGGAGGGGCAATGAGCAATGAGCAATGAGCAATGAGCAATCGCATATCGGAGCGGAGAATGCCGACCCCGACCGAAGGAGAAGCTCGAAAGGTCTTTAGTGACTCGGATGCCAAAGTGGCGGTGTCGAGTATGAACGCGCCCAGCAGGCGTTCCATGCGAACCGGGAGTGCCTGAAGGCGGAACGATTGGCCCGCGAGCCGGCAGCGAGACATCTAAGGCCTGAACAGCCAGAAAGTCTGAAGATCCGCAAGGTCCGATTCGGCTTGCGATGATGCAGCGACGGTGGGAACACTGTGCATGAGCAACTGAACGGCAAGCCCGCGGTTGGGATCCAATGAACAGGCTTTACCCCCTGGTTCTGGAGCACCGGCTTCCAAGCCCGGTCCGGTACGGCATCTCCGCCTGCATCATGGTGGTGTGCGCCGTGCTGCAGACGGCGCTGCAGACTCAGACCGGGGCGCCTGGATATTTCCTGCTTTTGCCCGGCGTTTTTCTCTCGGGCCTGATCTTCGATCGCGGCTCTGGAATATTCGCGGCCTTCATCGCTATCGGCGTGGGCGCCTACCTCAGCTACAAAGGTGGCTTCGGCATCGATTTCCTCGCGACGAATGCACTGTTCGCGATCACCGCCGCCGGGACAGCCATCGTCGCCGAATTTCAGCGCGCGGAACTCCGACGCGTCATGCAGGCGGACAAGACCAAGACCTTGCTGCTGCAGGAGATGGCGCACCGGACGAAAAACAATCTCGCAATCCTTGGCGGCATGATCCGGCTGGAGGCAAGGCACGGCGGGCCGGAGGTCGCGGCTGCGCTGGAAGCCACCGCCCGCAGGGTGCAGGTGATGGCGGAGGTCTACGACCATCTTGCGCTCAAGGAGGACTCGCGCTCGGTCAACATGCGCTACTTCCTAAATGACGTGGTTGAGAAGGTCTTCCAGTCCTTGGCTCCATCTGGGCCGGTTGCCTTCCAGGTGGTCTGCGAGGACATTCTCCTGCCGAACAACCACGCGCTTGCGATCGGCATGATCACGAACGAATTGGTCACGAACTCGCTGAAGTATGCTTTTCCTGGCGACAGGCCAGGAAACGTCGTTGTTTCTTTGTCGAAAGGAGACGGCATCGAGCTGTCGGCGTCCGATAATGGCATTGGCCTGCGGGAGGGAGCAGAGCCGGGCGGACTGGGCTCCCGCATCGTGCACCTGCTCACTCAGCAGCTCGAGGGCGAAATCACATACGAACGGCTGGACCCGGGTCTGCGCGTCCAGGTGCGGGCGCATCCGCGTTAGCATTCCTTATCGCTAGGGACAGGTCCATCTGAAGGGGAATTGGCATTGCGTCAGGAGCCGGTGCACCAAGTCCTTCTTGCACCTGCTTGCCTGGCAACGGAGGAGGGCCCAATGTCGACCGTCGCAAAGCTTCTTGCACGGAAGCAGGCGCTCCTGCAGCGACTACAGCGTGATCCCGGACCGAACGAGCGGGAGGAAATCGAGGCGCTGATCGCCCAGATCGAGACAGCACTAACGCTTCTCGGCGGCGGAAACGATCATGCGTGCGCTCAAGGACGACGACTGGATGGTGCGCGAGATGGCGGCCGAGACGCTGGGGCTCAATGTCAATGGTGGGTTGGTCGCCGCCGCCGCCGCGTTGGGCGAGATCGCTCATCCGGATGGCGAAGTGTTCCTGGCGGTCATTGCCGATGACCCGGATCCAGATGTCAGAAAGAACGCGCGCTGGGCCCTGCAACAGATCGTGGCGAAGAAGGCAAAGGCGAATTCGTAGGTTTGTACCCGAATTCTGCGAATGAGAGCAACTGCGCTCAATCGGTTGAGGCAGTGGGTGGAACAGCGTTCGTACGTCGGCTAGGGGCCAGAGTATTTGCTTGCGTGCCGTGGGTCGCGGCCTTGAAGAGAAGCTGCGCGGCCAGCTCCTCAACTCGGGGGCTCCAGCGAACGGGCGAGCCAACCAACCCGATCCGTCTCCGTGGGATCAACGGCAACTGAGACCTTTACGGTCCGCCCACAGGTGGCGCACTCGAACATGCGCTCCTCGAATCCACGCTTGCCGGCCGAGACGCGCGCTAGAGCCATTTGGTGCTTGCACACCGGACACGTCGGGCGATCGTTGGTTGTCGGGCTCACGGAGCTGGAATGCGGCCGTAGTAGTCGTCGACCGATCGGGCGACCGAGGGGTCTGACCAGTTCCAACTGCTCTCGTTGCTGTACCTTGGCGCTCCGCGCAACTGGCTGTCGTTAAGTCCCGTAATGTAGCCGCCGAGGTTGGTGTCGTATTTGAGCGACTGCCACGGAAGGGGATAATGATCGTCTCCGATGCCGAGGAAGCCGCCGAATCCCAGCACTGCGTAGGAGACCTTGCCACCAATCTTGTCGATCATCACCCGTTCGATCGAACCAATGCGTTCATTGTCGGCACCATAAACGGCGGTCCCTTCGACCTTATCGCTGCCGATCAGATTTCCAGTCTCCCGTTCTTCGTAAGCCATGCGATCCTCCTCATGATGGAGCCCAACCCTGGATAATGGAGCCCAACCCTGGGCAGTTGTGGTCGTTCCTAAGAGACCTTTGGCTCGCCAATGCTTTCACCAAATTTGAGCTCGCCGCGCGGGTAGGATTAAAGGTGAGCTATGAGGCGAAGAAAACCCGGACTTCGGCAGCGTCGGTGAAGAAGTCCGTCAAGAAGGTGGGCAATAGCCGCAAGAGAGTTGAGCGCCGGCTCGGGTCGGCGGTGAAAAAGTCGTTAGGAACGGCACCTTCGAAGCGTCGTTAGCAATGCGTCGCTCCTCGGCAGAGCGGCATTGGACGAATGAAGGTGCCCCGGCTCTTGCCCCCGAAGACCCGGGGCACATCGATCAGTTTGGAGCGGCCCCGGCCGCAAGCGCGTCGATCGTCGGCCGAGTTGCGGTGCCGGTCGGAGTTAGGGCCTGGTCGGCAGCAATCAACTGGTGCTAATTCGATCCCGAAAGCGCGCTCGTTCGGAAGCGGAATCGCCGCGGGCTGGTCGCAGTCTGTCGCCTATCTGACGTCGGCGATCATGGCGAGTGAGACAATGATCGGCCTCAGTGCTCTCCCCGGGGCGCTGGGCCTTTGCTTCTTCAAAGGTGCCGGATCTCCGAGTGTGGCGGTCGTGCGGACCCCCGTGCTTGCGGCCTTGACCGGCTTCGACCAACGCGAGGCGCAGACTGGCGGGATGGAGCCCGAGACCGGGCAGGACGCGCGCAATGCGACCGTCTGCCGTCACGACAAACGCGGCCGCGGGATGCGCGTAGCGGCCGTGGTCGCGGTCGTAGACCGCTTCAAATCCGAATGCTCGTGTCAGTGCCGCGATATCGCCGGCATCGCCGCGCGAGACGTGGGCGGCGTCGCCCAGCGCTTCGAGGCCGACTTGCGCCTGCTTCATATCCTTCGCGTTCTCCGGGGTATCCTGCGGGTCGAAGCTCACGACGTGCAGATCGAAGTCCTGACCGGGACGCAGGCCGGACTGCCGGAGCGCATCGGAGACGGTGCTGACTACCGGGCCGCACAACGTATCGCAGGTAAAATCTGCGAGGACCCACACGCCAGGCTCGCCGGTGAGCCATTCCCGGATCGGCCGTGCGACGCCGTTTTCGTCGCGCAGGCGGACGCTCAGCGGTAGCACGGCGCCGAGCCGGGGGGATGCCTCGACCCCGGCGAGATCGGACCCGGTCAACTCGGCGCGCGCCGGCACCAGCGCTGCGCAGACCAAATAGACGGCAAGCATCATTTGGCGATGCATCGCTTCTGGCCTTCACTTCTCCCTGCCGGGCAACACGGTCTCGAACAGCTGGCGCGCTGCGCCGCGGATGACGCCGACTTCGTTCGGGTCGCCCTTGGCGAGCGCGATCGAGAAGTTCTTGGCTTGCTCGAGCGTGATATGCGGCGGTAGCGGGGGCACTTCCGGATCGGTCTTGACTTCCAGCACCACGGGGATGTCGCTCGCGAGCGCCTGCTCCCAGGCCGAGCCGAGCTGTGCGGGGTCGTCGACATAAATCCCCCGCAGTCCGATCAGGTCGGCGAAACGCGAATAGGAAACGTTGGGGATGCGTTGCGATGCCTCGAACTTGGGATCGGCATTGATGATGCGCTGTTCCCATGTCACCTGGTTGAGGTCTTCATTGTTGAATACGCAGACGATCCAGCGGTGATCGCTCCAGTCGCGCCAGTATTTGGCGACCGTGATAAGCTCGGCCATGTTGTTCATCTGCATGGCGCCGTCGCCAACCAGCGCAATGACGGGACGATCGGGCGCTGCATATTTGGCGGCGATTGCGTAGGGAACTGCCGCGCCCATCGATGCCAGGCCGCCTGACAGCGAGGCGATAAGGCCGGGACGCATCTTCAGATCACGGGCAAACCAGTTGGCGCAGGAGCCGGAATCGCTGGTGATGATCGCGCGATCGGGAATACGCGGCGACAGCTCCCATGTCACGCGCTGAGGATTGACCGGCTTGGCCGGCTGGTGCGCGCGATCCTGCAATGTCTTCCACCAGGTCCGGACGTTGTGCTCGATCGTCTTTCGCCAGCTGCCGTCGCTCTTCTGCTTCAGGCGCGGAAGCAGCGCGCGCAGCGTCTCCCCGGCGTCGCCCACGAGGCCCATCTCCATCGGAAAGCGGATCGATAGCATGCCGGCGTCGATGTCGACCTGGACGCCGCGGGCCTGGCCCTCCTTGGGCAGGAACTCGGAATAGGGAAACGCCGAGCCGATCATCAAGAGCGTGTCGCACTCCATCATCAGGTCGTAGCTCGGCTCGGTGCCGAGCAAGCCGATCGAGCCCGTCACCCATGGCAGGTCGTCGGGCACCACGGCCTTGCCGAGCAACGCCTTGGCGCATCCGGCCGACAGCCGGTCGGCGACAGAGGTGACCTCGTTGGTCGCGCCAAGCGCGCCGGCGCCGACGAGCATGGCGACCTTCTTGCCGGCGTTGAGAATGTCGGCGGCGCGATCGAGGTCGGCCTCTGCCGGAACGATCCTCGGCGGAGTGTATCCGACGCCGGACCGCAGCGTGCCGTGTGCGCGCGGCGGATCCTCGTAATCCTCTTCCTGCAGATCATTCGGCAGGATCAGCGCGGTCACGGTGCGCCGGGCGAGCGCAATGCGCGCGGCGCGGTCGATCAGATGACGGACCTGAGCGGGCGAGGAAGCCTGCGCGACATACGCGCTGGCGACGTCCTTGAACATCGAGACCAGGTCGAGCTCCTGCTGATACTGCCCGCCCAGCGCGTTCCGCGCCTGCTGGCCCACGATGGCGAGCACCGGCTGATGGTCGAGGAGGGCATCATACAGACCGGTGATCAGGTGTGAGGCACCGGGGCCCGACGTCGCGATGCAGACGCCGAGGCGGCCGGAAAATTTGGCATAGGCACACGCCATGAACGCCGCCATCTCCTCGTGGCGCGCCTGGATGAAATCGATCTTGCCTTCGGCGCGATTGAGCGCACCGAACACGCCATTGATGCCATCGCCGGGATAACCGAAGAGATGCCGCACGTCCCAATCCTGGAGGCGCTGCACTACGAAATCGCCAACGGTCTTGGACATCGTGCATATCCCGAAAGTTGAATGTGAGCGGTGAACGGCGGGGATTGGCAGCCGTTCCAAAGCGACCGTCCCTCAAGTAGGAGGTGGCATCGGAGAAGAGATAGGCAGGCGCAATGGTCACCGAACGTGTGAGGATCCGCCGCGACATGATGGGACGCAGCTGCTTGTTCGAGCAGACCTACCCGAGCTTAGCGAGAGCCTTGGTGGCTCTCCGCCCGCAGTCTAGTCTGGTCTAGTCGGCCGATAGAGGAGCGCCGGTCAAGGACCAGCTTTCTCCATCAAATGTCGCAATTCGCAGAGCTCTGAAGGGTGTGTAGTCTCCGGGCCGGGTGCCGATCGCGACGCCAGGGAGCATCATCGGCAATCGTTCGCCATTCAGCGAGGTAGCCTGCTTCATGAGGTTCTCGCGGGTCAGGTCGTCGCCGCATTTGCGCAACGCTAACTCCACGGCGTGCACGTTCATATAGGCCACGAGCACAGAATAGTCGTCCGGGTTGGCTGAAGGTGCGTATGCCTTCAAGAACTGCTTGTAGGCCTTGACCTCCTCATCGTTGGCCCACGCCGGGTCGCCCGGTTGCTTGAGGAATTGCGTTGTAACCAGCCCTTTCGATGCTTCGAGGCCCGCGGGCTTCAGGATAGTTTCGACCGATGCGGTCGAGCCCCCGATCACGTGCAGGGGTTTCCAGCCGAGCTCGTAAACCTTGCGGATCGATTGCGCGGCGGCCTTCGACGACGACTGCTCGATCAGGGTGTCGACGCCGGCGGCCTTCAGCTGCACGATCTGCGAGTCGATCGTCGGATCGGCGAGCTCGTAGGAGGCCTGGGCGACGATCAGCTCGGCCTTCGGACCGAGGCCGGCGCGGAGGCCCTTCAGGTAGTCCTTGCCATAGTCGTCATTCTGATAAAGCACGCCGATTCTGGCGTCCGGCTTTACGGTGAGGATGTATTTGGCGACGACGCGGCCTTCGGTTTCGAAGTCGGGATAGAGCGGGATCGTCCAGGGAAAGGCCTTGGGATCGTTGAAGCGGCGTCCGCCGGCGGTGATGAACAGCTGCGGCACCTGCTTGGCGTTCAGGTATTTCTGGATCGCGACGTTGGGCGCGGTGCCGATCGTGCCGACCTCGGCCAATATGCCGACGTCCTCGATTAGCTTGCGCGATTGTTCGACCGCCTTCGGCGCGCTGTAGGCATTGTCGAGCTGCGTGAAGTTGATCTTGCGGCCGTTGATGCCGCCTTTGGCATTCAGCATCTCGAAGTAGCCGACCACCGCCCGCCCGGCGCCCGCGCCGAACGCGGATGCGGGACCACTCAGCGGCGTCGATTGGCCGAGCTTGATCTCGGTATCGCTGGCACCGGGACCGTAGGCTTTCTGAGCATAGGCAGGTACCGCCAGCAGTACTGACACCGCGCCGGCCATCAGCGCCCGGTTGATGATGTGGTTCAAGTTCGTTCCTCCCTGCAATTGCTTCTTCTTGAAATCGATCCGCGCTAGCGCAGCAGCTCGCGGGCGATCACCACGCGCTGGATCTGGTTGGTGCCCTCAAAAATCTGGGTCAGCTTGGCATCGCGCATCATGCGTTCGACCGGATAGTCCATCGTGTAGCCGTAGCCGCCGAAGATCTGCACCGCGTCGGTCGTCACCTTCATCGCCATGTCGCTGCCGACGCATTTGGCCATGCTGGCAAGCACGTTGAGCCGCTTCCAGTCGCCGGCATCGCCGGCGTGGGCACATTCGTAGACCAGCGCGCGGGCCGCCTCGATCTGCATGGCCATGTCGGCGAGCATGAACTGCACGCCCTGGAACTCGGCGATCGGTTTCTTGAATTGCTTGCGCTCCTTGGCGTAGGCGACGCAGGCATCCAGTGCGCCTTGTGCGAGGCCGACGGATTGCGCGCCGATGGTCGGCCGGTTGAGGTCGAGCGCGCGCATCGACGCGCGAAAGCCCTTGCCTTCCTCACCGACGAGATTTTCCGCGGGAACGCGGACATTGTCGAAGAAGATCGGCGTGTTGGGCGCGCCGCGAAAGCCCATCTTGCGCTCGTGGCGGCCGAACGTGATGCCCGGCATTCTCTTCGGCTCGACGATGAAGGCGCTGATGCCGTCTGCACCGGCGCCGTCACTGGTTCGCGCCATGACCACGATGTAGTCGGCCGCGACACCATAGCTGCACCACTGCTTGCGGCCGTTCAGGACATAACTATCGCCGTCCTTGCGGGCGCGGGTGTTGAGCGCGGCGACGTCGGAGCCGGCCTGCGGCTCCGAGATCGCGATTGCCGTGACCACGCCACCCTCGGCGATGATCGGCAGATATTTCTTGCGCTGCTCCTCAGAGCCGAAATGCAGCAGCGGCATGATGAACATGGTGTTGAGCGCGGCGATCGACGCACAGGCAGGGGAGACCTTGGAGATCTCCTCGCGCGCGATGCAGGCCATGGTCAGGTTGCCATTCGGGCCGCCATAGCGCTCCGGCACCCAGAGCTGCATCAGTCCCATCTCGCCGAACAGCTTGACCAGTTCGAGCGGGAAGCGGTCGGTTTCGTCGATCTCGGCGGCGATCGGCGCCACGTGCCTGGCGACCATTCTGCGCACGCTGTCACGGAACGCGACCTGCTCCTCGGAAAAACTCATGCGAACTCCCGTTTCGTTTTCTTTGCCGGAAGCAAAAAAGGGCTTCCATTGAATGGGTGATCCATTTAATAGTTCACCGCATGAGCACCAAGTCAAGCCCTCGCGCGCCGCGGCGCTCCCGTGCCGCCTCGCCGAGCCGCCGGGAGCGGGCCACCGATCATCGTGCGGCCGGCTCGCCGGCCGCACCGACATTCAAGCCGATTCACACCAGGCGGACGTTCGAGGAGATCTGCGAGCGCATTCGCGAGCAACTCGCGCTCGGCGTGCTGAAGCCCGGCGACAAGCTGCCGGCCGAGCGCGAACTGGCTCAGCAGCTCGGCGTCAGTCGGAATGTGCTGCGGGAAGCATTGCGCAGCCTCGAAATGGCCGGCGTGCTCCGGCTGCAGAAGGGCGTCAAGGGCGGCGCCTTCATCCAGCAGGGCGACACCCGCCGCATGAACGAGGTCATGCGCGACATGCTGAGCCTCGGGACGATTTCGGTACGGGAATTGTCGGAGGCGCGGGTCCACGTCCTCGACCTCGTGGTGCAGTTGGCTTGTGCCAATGCCCGCCGGGCCGATCTCGATGCATTGGAAGCCAATATCGAGCGGACGGAGCTTGCGACCAAGGAGGGGCGGCTGCTCGACCGGGTCGAATGTTCGCGCGAGTTCTACAAGCTGCTGGCGGCCTCGACCGGCAACAAGGTGATTGCGATGATCGTGGACTCGGTCACCGAGATCCACATGCGCTTCGTCTATGCCAAGGTCGCTTCCAGCGGGGTCGCGATGGCGCGGCTGGCCGAGAAGCGGCGGCAGTTCCTGGCGGCCCTCAGCGAACGGAACGTCGATCTGGCAAGCCGATTGCTGCGATCGCATCTGGAATCCGTGCAGCGCATGCTCGAGCAGGATCCGGGCGCCATGTCGCTTCACGTCGCATTGGCGGATGTGCAGCCCGGGATGCGCCGCTAGCACGCGCCCGCGTTGCCAATAATCAACAACTCAAACAGCGAAACAATGGAGGCAAACGTGTCCAATTACGCCAAATATGAATGCCTGACGGTCGAGGTCGCGGACAAGGTCGCGACCGTGACCTTGAACCGCCCGCAGGCGCGCAATGCCATCAATCAGAAGCTGATCCGCGAGTTGCGCACGATCTGGGACGACCTCGCCGACGATCACGCCGTTAATGCCGTGGTGCTGACCGGGGCGGGCGACTTCTTCAGCGTCGGTGGCGACGTCAAGGCGATGTCCGAGCGGCCCGGCGGCGACGTGCTCGAAGAGGGCGAGGTGCACGATCCCATGATCAGCCGCCGCGGAGTCACCCGCCAGCTCGAGCTCGACAAGCCCATCATCGCGGCGATCAATGGCGATGCCATCGGCCTTGCGGCGACCCATGCGCTGCTTTGCGACATCACGGTGATGGCGGAAGACGCGCGGATCGGCGACACCCACGTCTCGCGTGTCGGCCTCGTCGCCGGCGACGGCGGCACAGTGATCTGGCCGCTGCTGGTCAGCATCAACAAGGCCAAGGAATTCCTGATCCGCGGCACGCTCCTGAAGGGAAATGAGGCGGAGCGGATCGGGCTGGTCAATCATGTCGCGCCGCGCGCGGAGGTGTTGGCCAAGGCCCGCGCGATCGCGGTCGAGCTCGCCAACGGTCCGACCTGGGCCATTCGCTGGACCAAGCTGTCGATCAACCAGATCGTCAAGGAGCGCGTCAACATGCTGCTGGAGGCGTCGATGGCGCTGGAGCAGGTGACGTTCGAGACTGCCGACCACAAGGAAGCGACTATGTCGTTCAAGGAGAAGCGGAAGCCCAGATTCGGCCAGGCATAGCGCGGGCCTCACCATGGCGGCGATCGAAGCCTCGAATGACGATGTCGCAGGAATGCTGCGCGATTCCTTGCGCGGTTTCCTGGACGAGCATTGGCTTCCACTCGGTTTGGCCGCATCGTCCTCGCCGGACGAGGTGTCGGCGATCTGGCGCAAGCTCGTTGGGCAGGGCGTCGCCGCGCTTGGTGCGGAGAGCAGCGAAGGCGGGCTCGCCGAAATCCTCGTCGTCATGGCGGAACTCGGCCGGGCCGGCTGCACGGCGCCGATGTGGTCTGCGGCGCTCGCCAATCTTGCGATCTCCGGATCGCAGGTCGACGTCGCGGTGGATCTGCTGGAGCGGCTGCAGTCCGGGGAGGCGACCGTCGCCTTCTCATTTGGTGCGCTGGATCCGGACGCCGGCACAGGAGCGGTTGAGGTCACGGACCTCAAGGCAAAGGGCGTGCTTCGTTTTGTCGAGGCTGCCGGAGGCGCGACGCACCTTCTGGTCGTTCTTGACCAGGCCCAGCTTGGGCTGATCAATCTTGACGGTCCCGGTGTCGAGTGCGTCGCAACCCGCGCGATGGGAGCGTGGGGACTCTACGAGGTCCGGCTGAACGAAGCGCCGCTCACGCGCATTCCCATAGATACAGTCGATCTCGACTATCTCCGCATCAAGGGCAGAGCGATGTTGACCGCGCGTGCCTATGGCGCGGCGCGGCGTGCCTTTGAGCTCGCCGTGGACTACGCCAAGGAACGGCACCAGTTCGGGCAGCCGATCGGTAGGTTCCAGGCCATCCAGCACAAGCTGGCCGACTGCCTGATTGCGCTCGAAGGCGTCAGGTTGATCCTCGACCATGCCGCCAGACTGCATGACGGCGGCGAGGGCGGCTGGCGCTACTTCGCCGATTGCGCATCGGCGTTCTCCGCTCATGCGCTACGGCAGGTGTCGCTGGAGGTCCAGCATACGTTCGGTGCGATCGGTTATGCCGAAGAGCACGAGGCGCCAATCCACTTCAAGCGCGTGCATCTCGATACGATCGCGCTTGGCGGCGTCTCGGATGCCAAGAGCAGGCTGGCAGCGCGGCTGTTGGATGCGGGCGGCGTCGGGCTGCCGCAATATGACCTCGGGGCCGCTGGAAATGCGTTTCGCGAGCAGATCCGGCTCTGGCTCGAGCAACACTGGACTGGAGATACGAAGCAAGCATTCGACGGAAGGCCCTTCGCCAAGCGTGAGTTCGATGCCGGCTTCGCCCGCGACATCGGTGAGACCGGATGGATCGGGCTCGGATGGCCAGAGCAATTCGGCGGCCAGGCGCGCTCGCCGCTGGAGCAGATCGCCTTCATGGAGACCATGGAGCGGGGCGAGGCGCCGAGGATCGGCGCGGCGATCCAGGCCAATGCGCTAATGATGTTCGGCACGGCAGCGCAGCAGCAGAAATACCTTCCGGAAATCCTGCGTGGCGAAGCGATGCATGGCATGGGCTACAGCGAGCCGCAGGCAGGGTCGGACCTTGCGGCGCTGCGCACCAGTGCGGCCAGGGACGGCGATCACTGGGTGATCAACGGCCAGAAGATCTGGACCACCACCTGGTGGGGCAAATACATGTTCCTCGCCGCGCGGACCGACAAGGACGCGAAGCCGCCGCACGCGGGCATCAGCATGTTCATCGTGCCGATGGATGCGCCGGGCATCACGATCAGTCCATCAGCAACCATGTATGATGGCTCGTTTGCCAACATCTTTTACGACAACGTCCGCATCCCCGCCGAGAACCTGGTCGGCGAGGTCAATGGCGGTTGGAAAGTGTTGACCGGCGCGCTGGCCTTCGAGCGCGGGCTGGTTGGTGGCGGGATCGTCCTGAAGGTCGCGCACGCCTTCGAGCAGCTGCGTTCGCATGTGATGGCGAAGCAAGGTGATCGGTCTCTCGCCGATGATCCAATCATCCGCGACAGGATGGTGACCTTGGCGTCAGAGATCGAGATCGGCCGTCTCTTGATGATGCGTTGTGCCGAACTTGCCGCCGACGGCGTGACGCCGCCGGAATATGGCGCGATCAGCAAGGTGTTCTCCGGCGAGCTGATGGAGCGATTCGGCGAGGCTGCGCTCGACATCCTTGGCATGCGTGCCGCGCTGTCCGAGCAGATGCCGGGCGCGATCGACAACGGTCGCTTCGAGCAAAACCTGCGGCATTCGCTGATGTGGGTCATCAGCATCGGGACCAACGAGATTCAGCGCAGTCTGATCGCGCAACGCGCGCTCGGGCTGCCGAAATAGGAGAGATCGGATGCAGAAGGATGGCGACAGGGCGCCGCTCACCGGCGTGCGCGTGCTCGATTTCTCGATCATGGTGGCAGGGCCGTATTGCGCGCGGCTGCTCGCCGATGTCGGCGCCGAGGTCATCAAGATCGAGCCTCCGGAAGGCGATGACATGCGGCTGCGAACGCCGCTGCGGGAAGGCCACAGCACCTATTTCGGCCAGCTCAATGCCGGCAAGCGTAGCCTGGCGCTGGACCTGAAGAATGCCGACGCCATCAGGCTCGTACATCGCATGGTCGCGGAGGCGGACATTCTCGTCGAGAATTTCCGCCCTGGCGTGATGGACCGCCTTGGTCTTGGCTACGAGACGCTCTGCGAGATCAACCCGCGCCTCATCTATTGCTCGATCTCGGGTTATGGCCAGTCAGGCCCAGCAGCCGAGCGCGCGGCTTATGCGATGATCGTCCATGCCGAGAGCGGATTCGATCACTCCCTGATGCGTTATGCCGGTGACCGGGAGCGTCCCGCGCCGGGCGCGATCTTTGTCGCCGATATCCTCGGCGGCATCTTCGGCTATTCCGCGATCCAGACCGCGATGGTCCAGCGAACGCGCACCGGGAAAGGACAGCGCGTCGATGTAGCCTTGATGGACTGCATGATGAATCTGCTGGTCTATGAGCTTCAGGAGGCGCAATTCCCGATCCGTTCGCCGCGCCCGACCTATGGGCCGGTCCGCGCGCGCGATGGCGATATTCTGATCGCCCCGGTCACGCCGCGTAATTTCGCGGCGCTGTGCGAGGTGACCGGGCAGGAAGAGTTGGTGAACGATCCGCGCTTTTCGACCATTCCAGCGCGCGGCGCCAATTGGACCGCCATGATGCAGGTGATCGAGAAATGGACCGAACGCCACACCGTTGCTGAATGCATCGCGGCGCTGGATCGCGCCGGTGTTCCCTGCGCCGAGTACCGGACGCCGGGCGCGGCGCTGACCGATGCCCATTTGCGCCAACGTGGGGTGTTTGGGACCGTCTCGGACGGGGCAGGTGACTTCATCGGCGTCAATGCGCCATGGCAGATGTCCGGGGCCGATACGCCGATGGGACGTCGAGTTCCCGGGATCGGCGCGCAGCGGGACGATGTGCTGTCGCGGATCCTGGGCCTGTCGCCGGACGCAATCGCGACGCTCGCCGCTGCGGGCACGTTCGGGAAGGTGCAGGCGTAGGGCCGCTGGACGCCGGCGATTTCACGTATCGGCCGGACTGTCCGGCGGCGGAGCCTTCGCGATCGCCAACAGGCATTTCAGGAAATGCGCGCGGTCCTCCTTGCGAAGGGGGGCCAGCATGATGTTTTGCAGCTCGGTGGCGGCCGGAATGACGGCGAGAAGCGCTTCCTCGCCTTTAGCCGTGATCTGCACCTGGAGCGAGCGGCGGTCGTCCGGATTGTCTTTCTTCGACACCAGTCTGCGCGCGACCATGCGCTTCAGCATTTCGCTGAGCGTGTTGCGGTCGCAGCTGATCCGTTCGGCCAACACGGAGGGGGTTAGAGGACCTAACTGATACAGCGCCATCAGCACACCGAACTGCCGCGGCGTGATATCGCTCTGGCGCGTCATGCTTTGATAAAGCCCATCGTAGCGGGCCTCCAGCAGACGCAACAGGAATCCGACACCACCCTCGAGCTGCCAGTCGCGTGCAACGTCTGCCGCCGAGGTTGTCTGCTTGCCTTTATCGGCTGCCATGCCGTTGTCTGGATCCCAGCTGCGTTCTGCGAATTGCGTCCTAGCCGTTAGCAGCTTGGCTGATCGTCCTCAACCCTGTGGCGAACCACGTCACCAGCCTCTTTCTGAGGGAGACAGGGTCGGCCTCGGCTCTTGCCAGCCTTCCGATAATGTAGTACGTATACGTATCAAATGCGATGCGAAGACGTCGTTCAGGGAGGTTGAAACTTGGACCTGCGTGAGCTGCTGTCGATTCCCTATTTGCTTGAGGCGGAGGCAGTCGAAATCGAGCCGGGGAAGTGGCGGGTTCGCCTTGCCTATCCGGAGCTGCCGGGGTGCACGGCTGAAGCCGCCGTCGTCGAGGACGCTCTGCGCGAGCTCGAGCGGCGGCGCATCGAATTGATTGTCGGCCTGGTGGAGCAGGGCAAGCAACCTCCCATTCCACGCCAGCCGCTCACCGCATCCGATCCGCTCTGGACCGCCCAGGATCTCGGACTGTCTGACCGTGTCGCCGCGCTTCTCGGCGGCGCGGCAGGCCCGGCCACACGCAATTGAAGGAGGCGACCCCATGCTCTCGCGCGAAGACAATGAACGGCTGGTGAGGGTCGGCAAGGGAACGCCACTCGGCGAACTTTTCCGCCTGTACTGGATTCCTTTCCTGCCGTCGGCTGATCTCGCCGCGGACGGGCAGCCGAAGCGCATCCGGCTGCTGGGCGAGGATCTCGTCGCCTTTCGCGATTCCGAGGGGCGCATCGGGCTGGTCGACCAGGCCTGCCCGCATCGCGGAGCGCCGCTGGTCTTTGCACGAAATGAGGATTGCGGGCTGCGCTGCGTCTATCACGGCTGGAAATTCGACGTCACCGGCGCCGTGACTGACATGCCGGCAGAGCCAGTGCGCAGTCGCCTCAAGGAGCGGGTGCGGATCAAGGCCTATCCCTGCAAGGAGCGCAACGGGATGATCTGGACCTATATGGGTCCCGACCAGGCTGAGCTTCCGCCGCTGCCGAATCTCGAATGGAATCTGGTGCCTGCCGAGCAGGTGCACATCTCGGTTCGCGTCCAGGAGTGCAATTGGCTGCAGGCGGTCGAGGGTGAGATCGATTCAGCGCACGCGCCGCTGCTTCATGGACGACTGGATGCGCAGGGCACGACGAGCGCCTGGATCCAGAAGCGCGACCTGCGCCCGACCTTCGAATGCATTAAGCAGGATTTCGGCATGAGCATCGCCGCGCGGCGCAATTACGATGCCAACACGCTGTACTGGCGGGTCAACCAGTTCCTGCTGCCGTTCTATACGCTGGTGCCTCCGCTGTCTCCGTTCCCGGATTTGAGCGGGCACGCCTGGGTCCCGATCGATGACGAGAACACGCTCTGCATCATGTTCTCCTATCATCCATCGGAGCCGCTGCTGGAGAAAACCCGGCAGGTCTTCGCCGAAGGACACAAGGGCCGCGAGAGTGGTCATGCCAGCCGCCACGCGCTCGTCCAGCACCCGGTGACGGTCCCATACGCAGGCTACTGGACGAAATACAATCCGCAGAACGGCTTTCAGTTCGACTACGAGGCGCAGCGGACCACCTGGTTCTCGGGCCTGCCGGGGCTCTGGGTGCAGGACGGCGCCTGCCAAAGCGGCGTCTCGCCGATCTTTGATCGCACCAAGGAGACGCTCTGCTCAAGTGATACCGGCATCGCGATGACGCGACGTTTCATTCTTGAAGCGCTTGGCGCCTATCGCGATCACGCGATCAAGCCCAAAGGAGTCTTGGACCCGGACGTGTTCATGGTGCGAGCGGTCTCGCTGCGGTTGCCGCCGGAGGATTTGTGGGTTGACGTCGGCGCGCCGTTCATGCGTGCGAAGCTTGGCGCCGATTTCGGGTACGAGCTGTGAGCGCATTCGAACACACGGCTGGTACGCTGGAGGTGCTGGTCAAGCGTATCGGATATGAGGCCGAGCGGATCAATTCGTATGAGCTGATTGCCCCGACGGGCGGCGAACTGACGCCGTTCACGGCCGGGAGCCACATCGACCTGCATCTGCCGAACGGCATGATCCGCAGCTATTCGCTGGTAAACGACCAATGCGAGCGGCACCGGTATGTCATCGCGGTGAACAGGGATGGCGAGAGCCGGGGTGGGTCCAGCTTTGTCCACGACACCGTCAGGGTCGGGAACATCATAAGGATCTCCGAGCCGCGGAATAACTTCGCGCTCCGCGAGGAGGCCGACCATTCTGTCCTGATCGCCGGGGGCATCGGCATCACGCCGCTGCTGTCGATGATCCGACGGCTTGAGGCGCTTGGACGTCACTGGGAGCTGTTCTATGCCGCGAGGACGCGCGCCGCTGCCGCATTCCTCGACGAACTCGGCACGTATCGATCGAGGGTACATCTCGATTTCGACGACGAGCGATCGGGACGGGTGTTCGATCTCCCGGCGCTCGTCAGGAACGCTCCGCCTCGCGCGCATCTCTACTGTTGCGGTCCGGTGCCCATGCTCGAGGCGCTCGAGGCGACGACGGCCGATCGCCCGGCCGATCACGTACATGTCGAATATTTCAAGGCCCGGGAAGCTCCAGCCACCGAAGGTGGCTTCGACGTCAAGCTGGCGCGAAGCAACCGCACGATTGCAGTCGAGCCCGGCAAGACGATCCTCGATGCGCTGCTGGAGGCCGGGATCGCCGCGAACTATGCCTGTACCGAAGGTGTCTGCGGCACCTGCGAGACGCGCGTGCTCGAGGGCATACCCGACCATCGCGACCAGTTCCTGAGCAACGAAGAGCAGGCGGCGAACAAGAGCGTCATGATCTGCTGCTCGGGCGCCAAGTCCCGGACGCTTGTGCTCGATCTCTGACACAACAACATACGACGGGTGGAAACAATGAAGTATCTTTCGCAGATAGCCGGAATAGCTCTCCTGGCCTTTTGTGCCGGTTCGCCGGCGACGGCGGTCGCCGCGCGGTCTCTGAAGATCGGCGTGCTCAACGACGCGTCCGGCCCTTACTCGGACAATGCCGGCGAAGGTTCTGTGACAGCGGCCAAAATGGCGGCCGAGGACTTCATGCGGCTTCATCCGGATTTCAAGGTCGAGATCGTCTCGGCGGATCACCAGAACAAGGCTGATGTTGGCGCCGCCATCGCGCGCCGCTGGATCGATCAGGAGAAGGTCGATGCGATCGCCGACGTGCCGAACTCGGCCGTTGGGCTGGCGGTCAACGAGGTCATGCGCGGCACCAAAGCGGCGCTGATCGCATCGAGCGCGGCGTCGTCCGACCTGACCGGGAAATACTGCTCACCCAATACGATTCAGTGGACCTTCGATACCTGGGCGGCCTCTCACACCATCGGCGCCTATCTCGTGCATCACGGCGGCAAGAAATGGTACTTCATCGCCACCGACAATGCGCTCGGCAAATCGATGGTGCGCGACGGAACGGCGGTGATCGGTGCCGGCGGCGGGACCGTTCTCGGATCGGTCAATGTACCGATCAACAATGCGGACTATGCCTCGTTCATCCTGCAGGCCGAAGGCTCGGGCGCCGACGTGATCGCGTTCGCGACCGCCGGTGGCGACACCGTCAGCCTGATCAAGCAATCCGCCGAGTTCGGGCTGAAGCAGAGCGGGCGCACCTTCGCCGCGCTATTGACCACCACCAACGATGTCGAGTCTAGCGGGCTTGCGGTCGGGGAGGGGCTGATCATCACGCAGCCGTTCTACTGGGACCTCGACGATGCCAGCCGCGCCTGGTCGACCAAATTCGGCGAGCGGCAGCATGGGCAGTCGCCGACCGCCTTCCACGCCGGCGTCTATTCCTCCGTGCTGGCCTATCTGAACGCGGCGCTGGCGGCGGGAACCAATGACGCGCCGGCCGTGATCCAGAAGCTGAAGGAGAAGCCGATCGATGACGCCTTGTTCGGGCCAGTCGTGGTGCGCGCCGACGGCCGCGCCATCCACAACATGTACATCTTCAAGGTGAAGAGCCCGAGTGCCTCGAAGAGCAAGTGGGACCTGCTGGAGCAGGTCGGCGCGCTGTCCGGGCCGGAAGCCTTCCGGCCGCTCGACCAGGGCGGTTGCTCGCTCGTCGACCCGCCGAAGAGCAATTGACGACGACGGCCGCGATCCTTGGATCAACACTGCTCAAATTGACGGATATCCCGATGCTGGATCAGCTTGAAGCCGACTTCCCCGAGCACACGCCTCGTCCCGCCGGCGCGCCAAGAGCGCTTGAGGGGATCCGGGTGATCGATTTCTCGCATTTCATCGCGGGGCCGTTTGCCACCATGATCCTCGCCGACATGGGGGCCGAGGTGATCAAGATCGAAGCGCCGGGCCGCGGCGACGATCTGCGCCGTTATCCCCCGGTGCATCCCGATCTCAGGCACGGCGCGCCGTTCCTGTGGACCAACCGGAACAAGCGCAGCGTCGCCCTCGATCTCAAATCTCTGGAGGGCTTGAAGATCGCGCGCGAGCTGATCGCGACGGCGGACGTCCTTGTCGAGAATTTTTCCGCGAGCGTGATGGCACGGCTGGGGCTCGACTACGAGAGCTGCCGCAAGATCAAACCCGAGATCATCTACTGCTCGGTGTCGGCCTATGGCCGCGACGGGGCATTTTCGGACCGGCTTGGCTTTGATCCGATCGCGCAGGTCGAGAGCGGCTTCGTGTCGATGAACGGCTATGCCGACCGCGAAGGCGTGCGGGCTTTGTCGCCGGTGATGGACATCAGCACTGCGATGATGGCCAGCAATGCGATCCTTGGCGCCCTGTTGGCGCGCGAGCGCAGCGGGCACGGCCAGGCCGTCGAGGTGTCATTGTTCGAGAACGCCGTCCTGATGACCGGCTACGCGACCACGCAGTCGCTCTTTAGCGGTGCCGATCCGAGGCGAAGCGGCAACACCAGCCCGGACACGTGTCCGTCGGGTGTGTTCCAGGCCAGCGATTGCTCCTTCTATATCAACTGCGGCAACGACAAGATCTTCCAGCGCCTGACGGCGCAGGTTCTCGAGCGCGAGGATCTCGCGGGGGCCGAAATCTATGCAACCGGCCCCGATCGAATCCGCCGGCGCGAGGAGTTGTTCGCGATCCTCGGCGATGCCTTTGCCCGGCAGCCCTGGTCGCACTGGCAGTCGCGGATGCGGGCGGCCGGCGTGCCCTGCGGCCAGCTGCGCACCGTCGGCGAGGCGATCCGTTCGCCCGAGGCGAGGGAGCGCGGGATCGTCACCCGGATCCCGCATGAGACGGTGGGGTGGGTGCCGAACGTGAACCTGCCGATCCGGTATTCGCGGACACCGATCGTGGATCCCGTTGCGGCACCGGCAGTTGGGCAGCACACCGAGAACGTGCTGCTTGAATTGCTCGGCTACGACAAGACGGAGATCGCGCGCCTTGCCGGAGGCGGAGCCTTCGGCAGCGAGGCTTCGCGACAGGATGCCAAACCGTGACCGGGCGCGCGCGAGACGAGCGGACGCTGCGGGGCCGTGTGGCCGTGATCGGGATCGGTGAAACCGAATATTATCGTCATGGCGCTTCTCCCGATCCGGAATTCAAGCTCGCGTTGAAGGCGATCCTGGCGGCTTGCGAGGATGCCGGGCTCGATCCCCGCGAGATCGATGGCTTCTCGTCCTACAGCGACGATCGCAGCGAGGCGTCACGGCTGGCTGCGGCGCTGGGTACGCATCGACTGCGCTCCGCGACCATGCAATGGGGCGGAGGCGGCGGCGGTTGCAGCGCGGCGGTTGCCAATGCGGCCGCCTCGATCGTCGCGGGCCTTGCCGATTGTGTCGTGGTGTTCCGCTCATTGGCGCAGGGCCAATATGGCCGTTTCGGACAGGCAGCCGGGATTCACACCGTTTCGGGCGAACGGTCCTATCTGATGCCCTATGGGGTGCTGGCTCCCCCGCAGCGCTTTGCCATGCGGGTGCAACGCTACATGCACGAGCATGGCGTGCGACAGGAGGCTTTGCGCGCGATTGCGCTCGCCTCCTATCATCATGCCCAGGCCAACCCGCGCGCGGTGATGCGAGGCAAGCCGCTGGATATCGAGAAGTACGATGCCTCGCGCTGGATCGTGGAGCCCTTCCATCTTTACGATTGCTGCATGGAAAATGACGGCGCAGCGGCATTGGTGCTGGTATCGGCAGAGCGCGCCAGCGACTTCCGGCACAAGCCGGCCTATCTGCTCGGTGCGGCCTTCGGATCCGGACATCGTGCGGCGGCAACGGCGCACAATGCGCCGCTCTACGCCACCGCGAACTTCGGCACCGTTGCATCCGATCTGTACCGCATGGCCGGGGTAGGGCCGTCAGATGTCGGTGTGGTCCAGGCGTACGAGAACTTCACCGGCGGTGTCGTGATGGCGCTGGCGGAGCACGGCTTCTTCAGGCCCGAGAAGGCCAACGACTTCCTGACCTTCGACAATTTGATCGCTCCATCCGGGAGGCTCCCGCTCAACACCAGTGGCGGCAACCTTGCCGAATGCTACATGCACGGCTTTGAGCTGGTGTTGGAAGCGGTTCGTCAGGTGCGTGGCGCGTCGGCGAGCCAGGCTCGACGAAATGATGTGGCGCTGGTGATCGGCGGCCCGATGGTGACGCCGGCCAGCAACCTCATTCTGGGTTCAGAGGCGACGCTATGAGTGGGTCTTCACGTGCGCACTATCTCCCTGCCGGGTTGCCCATTCCGGTCAGTGACCCAGATGGGCTTTCGGCGCCGTATTGGATGGGCCTGCGGGAAAACCGCCTGCTGGTGCAACGCTGCGTCCGCTGCCGTTCCTGGCAGTTCGGGCCTGAATGGATTTGCCACAATTGTCATTCCTTTGACCTTAGGTGGACGGACGTCGAGCCGACCGGCCGCATCTACAGTTGGGAACGCGTGTGGCATCCGTCATACCCGGCGCTAAAGCAGCACGGCCCGTATCTCGCGCTGCTCGTCGAGCTACCACACGCCGGTGGCGTGCGCATGGTGGGTAATCTGCTGGGCGATCCGCGCCAGACCGTGGTCATCGGAACTGAGGTTGGAGGAGTCTTCGAACATCACCCGGAGTCCGATCCATCCTTTTCGTTGCTGCAATGGCGGCTGAAGCAAGGCGCTGACCGGGTGGACGGTCACTCGACCGGCTAACAAGTTTTGTGGATTGGCAAGAATAATCCAGACGCAGACGAGCCGGACCCGGTGTGTCGACGTTATTTCTCTTGGCTTAAGCTGGCTCAAACGAGCGCAGGATGGATGGGGCGAAAGTTCAAGTATTGCTGTGACTTAGAAGATCGCTTGAGCAGCGAGAGATCAAGAAAAATCCATCGCCAGCTAGATGACGTTGGATGCAGGACCGAAGGCGGGCAATCAATAACGGCCACCGTCGCGCTTCTGCTGGGCGATCCAATCTGACAACGTCTTTTTCGGCGTCGGCGCTGAGGTCCGGCTTGGCGTTGTTCTCGGGTTCTCGCCCGCGCCCCTTGCCGAGCGGGCTCGCTGCTTATCCGTCCGGTTCAAGGCAGCACTCGAACTTTCTGCAGCTTCCTTCTCAAGACGCAGCTTTTTCAATCGCGCCATCTTGTCGCGTTCTGCATCTGCTTCGGGTCCCTCGGACAAGAGCGTCCTTTGCTGAGCATCCTCCGCCGAGACCACGATTCCCACAATCGTCGTCTCTCCAAGCGCCTTGCAAGCTTCGAGCCGCTGTAGTCCCTCGACCAGAACGAAGCGGTCTTCGTCGGGCCTGACGAGAATGGGGGTTTGTTGTCCGATTTCCAGAATGCTTCCAGCGATCTCCTCGACGACTTGAGGCTTGATTGCCTTCCTTCTTTTCACGGGAACGTAGATCTTCTCGATTGGGAAGCTTTCCGGTTTGGGCATAACGTCTACTCCGCTGTACAGGCCCGTCCGAAACGTATGCCGGAGAGGCAGGATTTTAAGAATGAACCGCGCGGCTGCAATGGCAATCTTAGCGCGCCGAGGCTTGATCGGTGCGGGAGCCGGGCGCATTCTGAGCGGTGCAGCGCCAACGCGTGATTGTCCGGCGAGCGGTTGCAGTGAGAGTAGGCTATGCGCCTTGTTTCCATCCAGGATCACGACGCGATCCGTGTCATCACCTATGCTAACGCCCCATTCGGCACCATGACGGCCGTCGGGGCGGCTGAGATGTTCGATGCGGTAGCCGCTGCAGGGATGGCCCTATCGGTCCGGGTCATTGTCATTACAGGGGGCCTACCTGGCATCTTCATCCGTCACTACGACGTTGGGGAACTCTCTGAGGCCGCAGACGCGATTGAGCGCGGAGCGCCTCGCGCCCCGCCGTCGCCTGGTCCTCGACCACCCGGTTTCCACGCGCTGACGGATGCGATTGCAGCGGTCGACAAGCCGGTCATTGCGGCTATCAATGGCCTGTGCATGGGAGGAGGCTTCGAGCTTTCGCTGGCCTGCGACCTGCGCATCGCCGGGAGCAGTGTTACGGCGATTGGGCTTCCGGAAACGCGCATCGGCATCTTTCCGGGTGGTGGCGGTACACAGCGTTTGCCCAGGATCGTTGGAGAGGCCAGGGCGCTCGAGATGATCCTTCGTGGCCTGACAGTGACGGGACAGCGCGCGCACGAAATCGGAATTGTGCATGAGGTCGTCGCCGATCCGCTCGCGCGTTCCCTTGAGATCGGCGCTGAGCTATCGGGCCGAAGTGCCGAAGGCCTGGCCTTTGCCAAGCGCCTTACCCGGTCAGCTCTCGACCGTCCGTTGGCCGAAGGCCTGGCTGACGAGCGCAAAAGCTTTTCCACCGTGATGAGGACAGCTTCGGCTCGGGAAGGCCTGCGGGCCGGCCGACCACCAGCCGAAATCCAGAAGCTCTAATGTCACACGGCTCCCCTTGAGGTAGCCGGACGCTCGCACGCGAGGGCTTCCCGGTGAGCTTGAAACGTGGCTCACGAGGGCTGGAAGTCTTAATATCCCAACGAGAGCACCTCGCAGCTATGCTTGAGCGGGGATGGCGCCATGGCGTAAGGGTACACGACCATGCTCATGATGAGGTCAGTCCTCAGGTTCACGACGGGGCGTTATCTTCAGCGCAAGAGCTTCAAATTGCCGGTCAGCGACCGAACCCATTTCTCGGGCCCGTAGAAGCCCAAGCCGTCAATCGTCTCGTTCGAGAGCGCGCGCAGCGGAAATTCGGCGAGATAGTCCTCAAAGCGGTGGAGTCCCCTGGCGAATTGAGGAAAGGGGACCAAAACGGCGCCGCTCGCCAATGGCTGCGCGCGCGTCAGCAGTACGGACAGCGCTTCGGGCGTGGCTTGCAGAATTGGTACCGGACGGTTTGCACTGTGTGGGCAAGCTTACGGGGCGCGAATATCGCAACGTCAGGGCCGGCGACAGCCTCAGCGGCGTCTACAAGCGAATGCTCACGCTCAGTAGCGGACGGTACGCGCTGATCGAGCAGTCGCGCGAATTCGTCCTGGTGCCCTGGCGGCCGGTTCTGGAGCGCGCGCGTGGCCAACTCGTCAGCGGCAGCGTCGGCGGAGAGGGCATTTCCTGGTCGATCGGAATGAAGCGCGGCATCGGACGCTAGTCCAGAGCCTCTCCGACTTCGACGCGGCTAGCCGGGTGCAAGTCCGACCCTGTATCGCTGCGCAAGGCGCCAGAACCAGTCCTGATCGAGGTTGGTCTGTCGATCGATTTCTCTGACTGAGCTGAGTGCGCGATCGAACAGCGCATAGCAGAGACCTTCGTCGTCGTGGCGGGCGTAATAGGCGATGCCATCGGGATTGAGCGGATGGCTGAAAAGCGCCTTCGACCAGGCCTGCGGCACGTCGTAAGGCAGTCCGCCATGCACCAGCTCGGCGGTCGCGCCGAGAATGGCGAGGGAGGGGCCGGCCAGTCTGACCAGCGAAAGATCTGCCGTGATCTTGAGGCGAGCATAGGCCTTGCGACGGAGCAGGCTGGGGTCGAGCAGCGTCCGTCCCGGCACGCGGAGGAACGTCTCCGCGAAGGCGCCAAAAGGCTCTCGGGCGGCATAGAGAACGCCATAGCTCCCGTCGGGCGCATTCAGCCGGCCGAGACGCGATGTATCGAAGAAGATTGGATCGTACCCGGCGGTGTAGAACCGGTGAACGACCGTACCCGCCCGCAGCCGGACCTGGCGGGGACGGCGACGATCGAGATCGTCCGGCGGCAGCGGAGCGCTCACGCGCCTTGCTGAGCCATGCGCCGGGCGGCCTCGACCACAAGTTCAACCTTGCCTTCCCTCAGGAGGTCGATCGGCTTGCGGCCACCCAACCGGTCGTCAGGCTGGGCGAGGAAGTTCAGAACCGTCCAGGGGTTGTTGGTCGGCAGCGCCTCCTGGACGGACTTGAGACCTTCGACGACGGTGCCGTCGACGTTGAACTGAAGCGTCGGAAAGCTTCGGTGGTTGCTGGGACCCGGTACCGCAAGGAGGCTGCCTTCCTGCACGCGCTTGTCGACGGCCTGCCGGGAGATGCCCCGCAGGAGCGTTCTGACCTGGTCCAGATCATACGCACCGCCGGATCGCCGAAGATCCTCCTGCGCAATGCGGACGCCCTCGAGAACGGCGAGCGCGCGGGCATTGGGCGCGAATGCGTCCTTGTTGACGACAGCGGTTTTCTTCGCCGCCTCGGAGAAGAACCGGAATGCTTGCCCCGTTAGTTGCTTGTTCTGCTCACGCACCTTCTGCAGTGCGGTCACGCTTTTGGAAACGATGGCGACCTGCGCGTCGGCAGGAAGCGCGAGGCTCTTCAGGGCCGCGGGTTTCTGCTTAAGTACCATCATCACACCGTCCTCGTGGACGGACAGATCCTCGGTACCGGAGGGCTTTGACTGTGCCTTGGACATGAGCTGAACTCCGCCTTCAATATCGGTATCGAATGCAACCTTGTCAACTTTGACAAACCACAACAGAGGTATTATAGTAGTATAATTGATCCGTGTACGAGATCGCTGCCATCGCGCAGCCCGTCGCGCGGCGATAGTGCTTTCGTCACCGTGCGCCCTTTTTCAGGCTGACGGTCGATGCGACCATCGACGTTGAAGGCACAAGCGGCCCTCGTTCGATTCGTTCATTCGCCGGTGTGCGCATGCGCGATCACCAATCCTGGGCAAGGCCGAACCAGTGATCCAGTTTGATCATGCCATTCACCTTCAATTGAGGAGCTTCCTCACCCACGCCGAGACTGCCGCGACAATGATCTTGCTTCGATGGGTTTGATCGAGCCGGATCTCGTTGCCGACGGCGATTTTTATTCAGGTTGAATGCGAGCCGTCATCCCGCTTTTCAGCCGCGCTCGTTGCGAGCGTCGAGTGGGGCGGACAATGTTTCCGGCAAAAATCTACGTCGGTCAGATCACCGTTGTCTTCGGCATCGTCATCGCGTCGACATGGGGAGCGACGCAATGGACGGCGGCGGCGCTCGGATTTCAGGCGCGGCTTGGCGCGCCGTGTTCGCCATTAGCGGCTATCCGGTCTACCTGCCCTGGCGATTGTTCGAATGGTGGTTCGCCTATGAGCCCGAGATATTTGAGGAGGGCGGGGCTATCGCCGCGGCTGGCGGCATTGCGGGCGCGCTGTTTGCAATCTTGAGCGCCTTCAGTACGGCCGCTTTGGATCGGCGAGGGGGGCGGCCGACTCGCGCATGTCTTGAATGTGCAGATCAATGATGTCGCCGAAGGTCTTCGCTTTTACGGCAGCGCGCGGTTTGGGTGACCCGCTACGATCAATATTGCGCTCCACGTCGAGCGCCCATTCCTCGCCGTCCTTGCGGCGGCGAAAGGTCTCTGCCACATAACGGTTCTTGCGGCGAACTTGGACCCGCCAGTTCCCTGACGGCAACTGAGTGAAGGTGGCCATGGTCGTGTGCTTTTCCCAAACGGTGTGCGATACGTGTGCGTCGAGAGGTCAAAACGGGTACAAACGTGTGCAAATTCAGCAAATTTGGCGGGTACTCGTTCTTGTTACATCCCATTGAGAGCTTAAGGTAAATCATTGGAATCGCAAGACTATCTCTTTTCTGTGGCGCCCATGATGGACTGGACCGACCGGCATTGCCGGGTCTTCCATCGGCTGATGTCGCGGCGGGCGCGGCTCTATACGGAGATGCTGACGACCGGCGCCATTATCCACGGCGACCGGGCACGGCTGCTCGGCTTCGATGCCAGCGAGCATCCGGTGGCGTTGCAGCTCGGCGGTTCCGACCCGCGCGATCTGGCGACCGCCGCAGGGATCGGCGAGCAGTTCGGTTACGACGAGATCAATCTCAATGTCGGCTGTCCCTCCGATCGGGTGAAGGATGGCCGCTTCGGCGCCTGCCTGATGGCCGAGCCCGCGCTGGTCGCCGAAGGCGTTGCGGCGATGAAGCGCGCGGTGCGGATTCCCGTCACAGTGAAATGTCGGATCGGCATCGACGACCAGGATCCGGAAGTCGCGCTCGATACGCTGGCGCGCGCCGTGATTGCCGCGGGCGCGGCCGCGCTCGTCGTGCACGCGCGCAAGGCCTGGCTCAACGGATTGTCGCCGAAGGAGAACCGCGACATCCCGCCGCTCGACTACGATCGGGTCTATCGCCTCAAGGCGGCGTTGCCGGATGTGCCAATCATCATCAACGGCGGCATCACGAGCCTCGCCGAAGCGAAGCAGCATCTGGCGCATGTCGATGGCGTGATGCTGGGGCGGGCGGCCTATCAGGAGCCGTGGCGGCTGCTCACCGTCGATTCCGAGCTGTTCGGCGAGACTGCGCCGCACGTGACGATGAAGGACGTGTTCGCGGCGATGCTGCCCTATATCGAGCGGCGGCTTGCCGAAGGCACGCGACTGCATTCGATCACGCGGCATTTCGTCGGCGCCTTCCATGGCGTCCCGGGCGCGCGTGCGTTCCGCAGGCACCTCGCGGAGAACGGCGTTCGGCCGGGGGCTGACATCGATGTGCTGCGCGAGGCGATCGCATGCGTCGACGATCGCACGCCGGCGGCGGTCGCGGCCTGAGGGCGATCGTTATGGCTTGCGCTGACGCCGCGTGACGTCTTGTGCGACCTTCAGGAAATTGAACAGATGCGGCATCCGGTTGTCGCGCCGGTAGTTCAGCGACAGCGCAGTGCCCGGATTGTGTCCCTCATAGGCGCGGTAGGCGACGCCGGGTCGCTCTGCCTCCGAGACCGATTTCGGCACCAGCGCGATGCCGACGCCGACCGACACCAGGCTGATCGCGGTCTGATAGTCCTGGGCCAGCACCTGCGATTTCGGAATGAAGCCTTCTTCGAGGCAGATATTGAGGATGTGGTCGGCGAAGCTCGGGCGCGGCTTGCGCGGGTAGAGGACGAACGTCTCGGCCTTCAGCGCCGCCAGCCGCGGGACCTTTTGCTCGAGCAGGGGCGAAGTGTCAGAGAGCGCGAGGATCAGCGGCTCCTGCAGCAGCGGCTCGGACTTCAGCTCCTCGTCGTCGAGCGAGGGGCGGGCGATGGCGATATCGATCTCGCGCTGGATCACCGCGCGCTTCTGCTCGGCGTTGTTCATCGCCGAAAGCGCGAGCTCGACGTCAGGATAGGCCGAACGAAACGCCTGGATCACGCTTGGCAGCACGCCATAGGTCGCCGATCCGACGAAGGCGACGCGCAGGTGCCCGGAAAAGCCTTCGCCGATCCGCTTGATCTCGCGGTGCGTGCGGTCGAGCCGCTCCAGCACGTCGCGCGCACGTTCCAGAAGAACGCTGCCGGCCTGGGTCAGCCGGATCTGGCTGCGGCTCCGGTCGATCAGCATGACGCCGAGATCGCTCTCGAGTTGCGCAATCTGCCGGCTGAGCGGCGGCTGCGCGATCGCGAGCCGCGATGCGGCACGGCCGAAATGCAGTTCTTCGGCGACGGCGACGAAATAGACCAGCCGCCTGAGATCCATGACATCGTCGCGATCGGGCACGGCTAGCCGAACGCTTGCTCGCGCGCTTCCGCGGAAGCGGCGGAAAAATCCTGCCGGGTTCGATATCGCGTGGTCATGTGCTCACGATCGAGACGACGGTTCCGACGCGAAGACTGGGCGTGGGCCCGTGGATTGTCAATTGTCCGCGGGAACGACGCCATCCGGCTAGTCCTTCCGGGCGAAGGCGCGGATCTTGTCCTCGTCGACCTCTACGCCGAGACCGGGGCCGTCAGGGGCGCAGATTTCGAACTCGTCGAATCTGATCGGCTTGACGACCAGATCCTCCACCAGGATTCGCGGACCAAAATGTTCGGTGCCCCATTCGAGCCTGGGCATGGTGGCGAAGGCGGCGAGATGCGCCGCCGCGCCGATGCTGCTCTCCAGCAGGCAGCCGCCATAGAGCTCGAGGCCGTGCGCGCTGGCGACCGCCGCGGCGCGCTTCATCTCGAACAGGCCGCCGCTCTTGACGAGCTTCAGCGAGTAGACGCTGCCGCAGCCCATCGCGCCCGCGCGCGCGATTTCCTCCTTGGTGAAAGCCGCTTCGTCCACCAGCAACGGGATCGAAGTGCGGGCCGCGACCCGCGCCATCGCTTCCAGTTGTAGCGCCGACACCGGTTGTTCGATCAGGGCAACATCCAGCTCCTCCAGCGCGGGCATGAAACGGATGCATTCGGCCTCGGTCCAGCCCTGGTTGACGTCGACGATCAGGCGCACCTCATCGCCGAGACCGGCGCGCAGCGCCTGCAACCGCTTCAGATCGACCTGCGGGCGGTTGAAGCCGAACTTGATCTTGAACTGGCGGTGTTCGCGGCGCCGCAGCTTCTCTTTCGCTTCTTCCACCTCCTGGCTGCTGTCACCCGAGGCCAGCGCCCAGATCACCTCCATGCGTTCGCGCACGGCGCCGCCGAGCAGCACGCTGGCGGGCAGGCCCAGCGTCTTGCCGGTGGCGTCGAGCAGGGCGGACTCGATGGCGCCCTTGGCGGCGAAATTGCGGGTGGCGGCCTTGCTCATGCGCAAGGCATTGGCTTCGAAGGCGAGCGCAGGCTGTCCGAGCAGCGCCGGCGCCAGATAATTCGTGACCGCGGCGTTGATCGACTCCACGCTCTCCTCGGCCCAGCGCGGCCCGCCGAGCGTCGAGGCTTCGCCGATGCCCGTCACGCCGTTATCGAGCAGGACGCGCACCAGCACGTAACCCTGATGCGTGACTTCCGTGTTCGAGAGCTTGTGCCGGCGGCGGGTCGGTGCCTCCACGATGGTCGCGCGGATGCTGCGGATCGCAGTGTCCTTCGCGTGAGCCTGCACGCGCTCCACGGGCTCGGCGATTTCGATCACGGCACGACTCATATGTCCTCGCAGGTCAGTTCAGAGTGAGCCCTGCCAGGCTGATGGGCCTGGCAGGACGTAACGGGTCTTACTCGGCCGCGACGAGCCGTTCGACGGCGGCTTTCTTGAGCTTGAAGTCGAAGTTGAGAACCAGATCGGTGTCGGCGCCGGCGGGGGCCTTGGCGAACTTGCCGATCAGGCTCTGCTTCACGGCGAACACCGAGTCGTTGTCGAGATACTTGGTCTCGGAATCGTAGATCTGCGAGATCAGCGATTGATAGCCGTCCTTCGAAAGCATGAAATGGATGTGGCCAGGACGCCAGGGATGGTGGCCCATATATTTCAGCAGCTCGCCGCCGGCGCCGTCATAGGGGATCGGATAGGGCTCGGGGCGGAGCGCCATGAAGGCATACTCGCCGTTGGCCTCGGTCGTGAAGCGTCCGCGCAGATTGTAGGCCGGCTGTTCCGGATCCTGCAGGTCGTAGAGGCCGTTCGGCGCGTCTTCCCAGACGTCGATCGTGACGCCCTCGATTGGCCGCCCCGCGGTGTCGCTGATGCGCCCTGAGACCTTGACGGTCTGCGCGTTGTCGAACGTCTTCTTGATGATGGAGGCGCCCTTGGGCAGCACCGGCGGGTTTTCCCCCCCCCCCGGTAGAACGGTCCGAGCACGGTCGACTCGCTCTCGCCGTCGGTGACCCGATGATCGAGCATGTCGACCAGCACCTCGACGCCGAGGATGTCGGCGATCAGGATGAACTCGTTGCGCTTCTCGTCCGAGATGTCGCCGGCGCGGCGCAGGAATTCGCATGCGGCGAACCACTCGGCGAAGGTCAGGTCGACCTCCTTGCAGAAGTCGTGCATGTGGCGGATCAGGCTCGTCATGATCTGCCGGTTGCGATCCGGAATGTCCTTGGAGAGCGCGGCGATCACGTGGTCGGTGATGGTGTCCTTGTTGACGTTCAGCATGGTCGTTCCTCCTTTTTTTTGCAGTTTCCTCAAACTTGCATTCCCGTTCTCGGGAATATCGGTTGCTGGTCTCACCAGACAAATTCGTAAGCGGCATTCTCCAGCGTCGCGGGTGCAGGGTGCGGATCGGCAAGGCCGCCGAAGCGGCCGCGGCAGAACAGCAGCGGCTTCTTGCCGGGCTCCAGCGCCATCTCGCGAACATGGCCGAGGAAGATGGTGTGGTCGCCCGCGACGATCTCATCGGCGAGATCGGTCACGAAATACGCTGCCGCGTTGGCGATGACGGGCAACTCGTTGCGGCGCTCGAACACGTCACAGAGGTCGAGCTTGGGCTTGCCGGCGAAATGCCAGGCGAGATCCTCCATGCCCTCGGCGAGGATGCTGACCGCAAAGCGGCCGGTGTTCTGGATGTTGCACAGCATCTTCGCGCTCTTCGCGATCGAGATCGCGACCAGCGGCGGATCGAGCGAGACCGACATGAAGGCGTTGGCCGTCATGCCGTGATCGCGGCCCTCGCAATGTGTCGTGATGATGGTGACGCCGGTGCCGAACTGGCCACAGGCATAGCGCAACTCTCGCGGATCGATGGCGGTCATTGGCTTGCGACCTCGAGTTGGGCCAAACCGGATCGGTTGGCCGGTGGCGCGGTCACGATATCCCGCCAGTTTTCCAGCGTCGCCGCGGTGGCGGCAAGGCCGGATCGTCGCAAGGCGCGAATCCGGCTGCTGGAGACGATCTCGCCATTGCCGCAGCGCACCGGCGGCAGGATGCGGGTGTTGAAGTGCTGCCGCAACAGCAGCGCGGTGCCGCCCTTGCAGGACCCGAAGCGGAAATCCTCGCCGACGATGACTTCGCGTGGTCGCAGAAGCTGCAATTCGGCGAGGAAATCGAGCGCGGTGCGCCGGACGTAGATCTGGTTGAAATCGGCGACGACGACGTGGTCAGGCGCGAATGTTGCGATGCGCTCGAGTTTTTCGCGAAGCGAAATCAGCGGCTTGGCCTGGCCGAAATACACTTTTGGCGGCGGATCGAAGGTGTAGACCACGGCTGCAATGCCGCGGCGCCGCGCTGCCGCGATGGTCTGCCGCAGCAGCTCCTGATGGCCGCGGTGGACGCCGTCAAATGCGCCGATGGTCACGACGCAGGCGTCGAGGGCCAATTTCCCATCGCGATGGAAAGCGACAGCGCTGCTGTCAAAACCCTTGCCCATGGTTCGCTCCCTTGCCGTGCTGCATCAGCTGCGGCTTGCGCCGGCCGAACGATCCCTGCCGTCCGGTCCGTGCCATCGAGTCATAGCCCGAGCCAGGCCGGTCTGCGCGGTATGGTGTGATACCTTTCGCCCGCTTCGGGTGAGCGCGTAGCGTTTCCTCCGATGTCACGCCGTCCAAGAGCGTGACGAGATGGTCTTAAGGCCGGTGTGGCAACGCCGCCGGTCCAGCGACACAAGCGGAGGAGAAACCCATGACTACAGCAGCAGCCCTGCGGGCCGACGTGCCAGCGTCGACCACCAGCGTCTATACCGGTGCGGAATTCCTGGACAGCATCCAGGATGGCCGGGAAATCTACATCTACGGCGAGCGCGTCAAGAACGTCACCCAGCATCCAGCCTTCCGCAATTCGGCGCGGATGGTGGCGCGCTGGTACGACCGTTTCCATGAGAAGAAGGATCAGATCGGCGTCCTGACCGACACCGGCTCGGGACAGCTGACCCATCCGTTCTTCCTCGGCTCGAAGACGGCCGACGACCTCGTCAAGGGCCGCGATGCGATTGCCGAATTGCAGAAGGTTGCGTTCGGCTGGATGGGCCGCTCGCCGGACTACAAGGCGTCGTTCCTCGGCACGCTGGGGGCGAATTCAAGCTTCTATGGCGATTACGCCGGCAATGCGAAAAAGTGGTATGCCCGGACCCAGGAGCGTCTCGACTTCTGGAATCATGCCATCGTCAATCCGCCGATCGATCGCGACCGCGCCATCGAGGAGGTGCGTGACGTCTTCATGCATGTCGAGAAGGAGACCGACGCCGGCCTGATCGTTTCGGGCGCGAAGGTGGTCGCGACCGGCTCGGCGCTGACGCACTACAATTTCATCGCCCACTACGGCATTCCGATCAAGGACAAGTCGTTCGCGCTGATCTTCACGGCGCCGATGGATGCCAAGGGCATCAAGCTGATTGCCCGCTCGTCCTACGAATTCACCGCGGCGGCGACCGGCTCGCCGTTCGACTATCCTCTGTCCAGCCGCTTCGACGAGAACGACTCGATTCTCGTGTTCGACAAGGTGCTGGTGCCCTGGGAGAATGTCTTCATCTATGGCGACGCCGACAAGATCAACCAGTTCTTCCCGGCCTCGGGCTTCATCCCGCGGTTCACGCTGCACGGCGTGACACGGCTTGCCGTCAAGCTCGACTTCATCGCCGGCCTGTTCTCGATGGCAGTCGAGGCGACCGGGTCGAAGGATTTTCGCGGCGTGCAGACGGCGGTGGGCGAGGTGATCGCCTGGCGCAATCTGTTCCACGGCATTGCCGATGCGATGGTGAAATCGCCGATCGCCTGGCAGGGGACCGATGGCTACAATCTGCCGAATCTGAACTACGGGCTGGCCTATCGCGTGTTCGCACCGATGGCCTATCCGCGGATCAAGGAATTGATCGAGCGTCATGTGGCGAGCGGCCTGATCTATCTGCCGTCGAGCTCGGCCGATCTGGAGAGCGAGGCGATCCGGCCCTATCTCGACCGCTTCGTGCGCGGCTCCAACGGCTATGCCGCGATCGACCGGATCAAGCTGCTGAAGCTGCTCTGGGACGCGGTCGGCTCCGAGTTCGGCGGCCGGCATGAGCTCTACGAGCGCAACTATGCGGGCAATTACGAGAACCTGCGCGTCGAGACGCTGATGGCCGCGAGCGCCACCGGCGACCTCGGCGCCATGCAGGATTTCGTGCGCAATTGCATGAGCGACTACGACGTCTCCGGTTGGACGGCGAAGGACCTCGTCAACCCCGACGACATCAACCTCGTCAGCCGCGGTCTGGTGCAGGGCTGACGATTTGTTAGACGGATCAATGGAGCCGCCACAAGTTGCGTGGCGGCTCCACGCTGTTCCATCTTGTTGCAGAAGGGGTTCACTTGTCATGCTGTTCCACGTCGAAATGGATGTGCGGGTTTCGCACGATCTCCCGGTCGAGAAGGTCGACGCGCTGAAGGCGGCGGAACGCGTCCGTGCCATGGAGCTGCAGCGTACCGGGGCCTGGCGCCATCTGTGGCGGGTGGCCGGGCGCTACGCCAATGTCAGCATCTTCGACGTCTCCGGCGCGCAGGAATTGCACGACATCCTGTCCAGCCTGCCGCTGTTTCCGTTCATGGAGATCCAGGTCACGCCGCTGTGCCGGCACCCGTCGTCGATCCACGACGACGACCGGTAGTGGTGGAGTAGGCGCCGTCGCGCTAGTCGACGGCCGTGCGCGCGCGCCGGTGGCGGCTTGAGGTGTTGATGCTGCCGGTGACATCGGGGTAGCCGGTCAGGCTCAGCGTGTCGGCGCGAACGCCCCAGCTCTCGAGCCGGTCGAGGAAGCTCATGCCGAGCAGGTTGGTCTTCATCTGCCCGCGCTGCACCACCAGCGCCGGCACCGATTTCTCGACCAGCTTGCCGACCGCGAGCCGGTCGAGCGTCAGCCGCGCCGCCTTGGTGTGACCGCCGGCGGTCTCGAGGTCGACATTGTATTCGAGCATATCGATCGGCAGCCCGATCGCTTTCGCGGTTTCCCAGGTCAGCACGACCGAGGTCGCGCCGGTGTCGATCACCATCGGGGCGCTGACGCCGTTGATCTTGGCGCGGAACGCGAACTCGCCACCCTGGCCGCGCGCGATCTGCACGGCGGGGGCGGAGCTGGAGGTCGAGGCTGAGGCGGTGATGCTGCGGCCGAAGATCTGGGTCAGATTCTCCCTGGCGCGGGCGATCTGCTCGGGGTCGCCATAGGCAACGACGGCGCCGGCGGTTGCCATCAGCAGCACGATGACGAGGAGGATACGGGTCACGGCGCCACTCCCGCCGCAACGCCGATCACGCGCGCTTCGGACGCGGCTCCATGCGCTCGAGCCCAGCCTCGGCCATGCGCGCCGGCAACGTCGCCATCACCGATAGCCGCTCCGCGCGGTCCATCTTGTGCCAGCGCGCGATCTCCGGAAGCGTGCGGCCACAGCCGAAGCAGAGCTTCGTCCTGGGGTCCATCATGCAGACTGCGATACACGGCGTCTCTGAGCTCATTGTTCAAGTGTTGAACGGTTTCGGCGGCCGGTGCAAGCCGGTTGACATGGGATGCTGCATCACGCCTCGGCATTTTGTCGCGAGCATGGTCCTGGCGCGAACGCCTTGGGTTTGTTGCCAAAGCGTTTTCGAGCGAAGTGGATACCGGTTCGCGTAGAGAGAGCGCGTCAGAACCAAGATCTGGAGCCCCGTTCCGAATCGATCGGAACGGAAAGGGCTCTATCGATAACTGCGTCAAGATCTTCCGCGACATGCTCTACAATCCGGTGCCGGCACTCATGATCGACTTGCGGCGCACGCGCTTCCGGTCGGCGCCCATCGCGGGCTCGACGGGCTCCGGCGGCTGCATCGGCGGCGCTTCTTCCGCCATCGGCGCCAGCGCGCTCATCACCCGTTCCGGCGGCAAGGTGACGATCACCTCGGTGCCGATGCGCAGCTTCGACTTCAGCGTGAAGGTGCCGCCATGCATGTCGATCAGGCTTTTCGCGATCGGCAGGCCAAGGCCCGCGCCCTGTTCCGCCGACTTGATCGAGTTGGAGCCCTGGCCGAAGGAGGCCAGCACGACCGGGATCTCGTCCTCGGCGATGCCACTTCCGGTGTCCTTGACGCTCAGATATTGCCCGCCCGACGCGGTCCAGCCGACCTTCAGCCAGATTTCGCCGCCCTGCGGGGTGAACTTGATCGAGTTGGAGAGCAGGTTGAGCACGACCTGGCGGATGGCGCGCTCGTCGCCCCAGATCCTCGGCATGCCGTGCTCGAACACCTCGTGGATGGTGATGCCGCGGCTGGAGGCGCGCAGCTTCAGGAGATGGTGGCAATCGGCGACGACATGCACCAGCGCCACGGCCTCCTCGTTCAGCTCGTAGCGGCCGGCTTCGATGCGCGACAGGTCGAGGATCTCGTTGATGAGATTGAGCAGATGCACGCCGGAATTATGGATGTCGGCGGAATATTCCTTGTAGACCGGCACGGTGTGCGCGCCGAAAATCTCGCTCTTCATCACCTCGGAGAAGCCGAGGATCGCATTGAGCGGCGTGCGCAGTTCGTGGCTCATCTGGGCGAGGAAGCGCGACTTGGCGACGTTGGCGGACTCGGCGCGGTGCCGCGCCTCGTCCGAGATCGCCTTGGCCTGTTCCAACTCGCCGATCAGCGCATCCTTTTCGGCGCGGGCCTCCAGCGTCGCCAGCGTGGTCGAATGCAGGCGGTGCGCGAGCAAGGCGAAATAGCCTTCGGCCGCAAGCGCCAGCAGCGCCAGCACGTAATTGTCGAACGCGCCATTGAGCACGAGGTCGAGCGCGATCCCGACCGTCACCGGAACCGTTGCCGCAAGGGCCGCGATCGGCAGGCTCGCGGCCAGCATGCTGGAGACCGCGATCACCAGCAGCATCAAAAACATCATCAGCGTGTTGGAGGCGAGATCGCGCCCGGCGGGGTGGATCAGGATCGCGGTCCAGCACAGGCCGTAGAGCAGGTCGAGCAGCACGAAGCGGGTCCGCCATTTGCGGGTGACCGCGACCGAGGTTGGTTCGGCGAGGAAGCGGGAACAACTGCGGATGATCGCGAGATGGACGCAGAGGATGCCGACTGTCCAGGCGCCGGCCACGATCGGCTTCATCCAGAGGCCAAACAGCACGCCGGTTGCCACCACGAGCAGCATCACGACGTAGGACGCCGAGATCCGGGTCTGGGCGTATTGACGGAGCAGTTCGGCGTCGAACGCCGGGCGGGTTCCACTGGTTGACGTTAACCGATCCCGCGCCTCGCGCACCCGCTGCGCGGCGACGCGCCGGCTGTTCACCGGCACCGTCACCTGAGGTCCTGCCGGAAGCGCTACAACTTCAGGCTTTTCTGCGGGATTACTCATCAACAACACAAATCCTGCCCACGAACCGCGCGGGCTTTTTGCATTGTCTATCTGTGACGCTAAATCATTAAGCGTTGCCTTAAAGAGCTAAGGAAAAGCGTAAACGGGGAGTTAAATTAACTTTTGCGCGGGGGTCCCGCTGTTGTGCGATGGCGGGCGCACACGCGCACGCCGGGTCTGACAATTCCATGTTGTCATGGCCGGGCTTGTCCCGGCCATCCACGTCTTGCTTTTCGTGGATCCAAAGACGTGGATGCCCGGGACAAGCCCGGGCATGACGAAATGGTGGGAAGTGTTACCGCTGCAGCCGCGCCAGCAGGCTCGACGTGTCCCAACGCTTGCCGCCCATCTTCTCGACCTCGGCATAGAACTGGTCGACCAGCGCGGTGGCGGGCAGGGTGGCGCCGTTGCGGCGGGCCTCCGCCAGCGCAATCGAGAGGTCCTTGCGCATCCACTCGACCGCGAAGCCGAAATCGTACTTGCCCTCGTTCATGGTCTTGTAGCGGTTCTCCATCTGCCAGGACTGCGCCGCGCCCTTGGAGATGGTCTCGATCACGGCGGCGACGTCGAGGCCGCTCTTCTTGGCAAAGTGGATGCCCTCCGACAGGCCCTGAACCAGACCGGCGATGCAGATCTGGTTGACCATCTTGGTGAGCTGGCCGGCGCCCGCCGGCCCGAGCAATTTGCACATCCGCGCGTAAGCGCCGGTGATGATCGGCTCGGCGCCCGCATAGGCGTCTTCGCTGCCGCCGCACATCACAGTCAGCACGCCGTTCTCGGCGCCGGCCTGGCCGCCCGACACCGGCGCGTCGACGAATTTGAAGCCGGCCTTGGTCGCGGCGGCATCGAGCTCGCGGGCGACCTCGGCGGAGGCGGTGGTGTGATCGACGAAGGTCGCGCCCTTCCTGATCCCGGCGAAGGCGCCGTCGGGGCCGATCGTGACCGCGCGCAGGTCGTTGTCGTTGCCGACGCAGCACATCACGAAATCCTGGCCTTCGGCGGCGGCCTTCGGGGTCGGCGCCGTCTTGCCGCCGAACTTGTCGGCCCATTCCTTCGCCTTCGCCGCGGTCCGGTTGTACACGGTGACCTCATGGCCGCCTTTTTTCACGAGGTGTCCCGCCATCGGGAAACCCATCACGCCGAGACCGAGGAAAGCGACTTTAGCCATATCTGTTACCTTGTGATTTGCCGTGGTGATCGCCCCTTGAGACCGCCGGAAAACGTCGCGGCGGGCAGGGCATTCCGTCCATGGAAGGAGCCGCACCATACCCCCTGTGCAGCGGAGGGCAACGGCCTTGGTGGGATGGCAGAAGGCGGTTTTGTGCTAGGATTGGGCCACCAACGAACTTCACAAAAAAGGGAGTGTATCGCATGGGCATGAGCGTCGGTGTGCTCGATCATTTCAATATCCGGACCCGGAATCTCTCCGCCACGGTGCGGTTCTATGAGGACATCCTGGGCCTGGAAAAGGGCGCGCGGCCGAACTTCGCGTTCCCCGGTGCGTGGATGTACAGCGAGGGCAAGGCGGTCGTGCATCTGGTCGATATTTCGGCGACCGACGAGGCACAAAAGCCTGACTCGGGCGTCGTCCATCACGTCGCCTTTGCCAGCCAGGGCTTCGATGGGATGCGGCAGCGGCTTCAGTCCAAGGGCATGGAATTCGACTCGCGCCAGGTTCCCGGCGGCGATCTCTGGCAGATCTTCGTCAACGACCCCAACGGGGTCATGATCGAGCTGAACTACGAGGCCGCCAAGGAAGGCGGCTCCGCCGCGCCGGCCGAGCGGCGGGACGACGTCGGAGCGAGGTAGCCTTTTGCGCTGCAACGCTCTATGGGTCGGTCTCTTGAACTTTCCAGGAGATGCGCGGTGAGCGTGACGCAGCAACAGGTCCTCGATTGCCTTGCCAAGGTGATGTCGCCACGCGGCACAGCCTTGACCAACGCCAATGTGCTGTCGGCGATCACGGTCACCGACGGCAAGGTGTTCTTCTCGATCAATGTCGACGCCGCGGAGGCCCGCGCCTGGGAGAGCGTGCGTGCGCAGGCCGAGAATGCCGTGCGCGCCGTTCCCGGCGTCAGCGTCGCGATGATCGCGCTGACCGCCGAGCGCAAGGCGGGCGCTGCGGCACCGGCGCCGCGGCCGGCCGGCGGCGTCCCGCCGGCGTCCGCCCATCGCCATCCGCATCCGCCCGGCGGGCAATCGCCGATGGCCCGGCAGGCCGAGATCCCCGGCATCTCCGCCGTCATCGCCGTCGCCTCCGGCAAGGGCGGCGTCGGCAAGTCGACCACGGCGCTCAACCTCGCGCTCGGCCTGCGCGACCTCGGCCTGCGCGTCGGGCTGCTCGACGCCGACATCTACGGCCCGTCGGTGCCGCGGCTGACCGGCATCCGCGAGAAGCCGCAGCTCAATGACGACAAGAAGATGGTCCCGCTGCAGCGCTTCGGCCTGTCGATCATGTCGATCGGCTTCCTGGTCGAGGAGGACACCGCGATGATCTGGCGCGGGCCGATGGTGATGTCGGCGATCACCCAGATGCTGCGCGACGTCGCCTGGGGCACGCTCGACGTGCTCGTGGTCGACATGCCGCCCGGCACCGGCGATGCCCAGCTCACGCTGGCGCAGAACGTTCCGCTCAAGGGCGCCGTCATCGTCTCGACCCCGCAGGACCTCTCGCTGATCGACGCCCGGCGCGGGCTTGCGATGTTCAAGAAGGTCAGCGTGCCGGTGCTCGGCATCGTCGAGAACATGAGCTATTTCCAGTGCCCGCATTGCGGCACCCGCTCGGATATCTTCGGCCATGGCGGCGCCCGCCACGAAGCCGAGAAGCTGGGGGTGCCGTTCCTCGGCGAGATTCCCCTGCACATCGCGATCCGCACCGCCTCCGATGCCGGCAACCCGGTGGTCGAGAGCGAACCGGACGGCCCGCACGCGGCGATCTACCGCGCGATCGGCGGCAAGGTCCGTGAGCAGCTGCAAGGCGTCATCGCGGCTGCCTGAGCCTGCGCTGCTGGGCCGATTGGTCGCGAAGCGTCGGGAGCCCGGCGGGCTTTCTTCACAGGCCCGTGGCGTTTGGACGATTGCTGAATCGGTTCCGGCCTGTATGTTTATGCAGGAGTGGCCGAATCGTACCACCCTTCGATCAGCGGAAGGCGGCCACGGGTGAAACCAAACTGCGGGAAGGGGCCGTGAGGCGACCATCGACATGGCAGCATCACGCGAAGCAAACAAACAGCACCGCAAACATCTGACGCGGGAGAAGCGCGCAGAGGCCTCCCGGCTGGCATTCAACATGGCCAAGAAATCCGACTCGATCGGCGAGGCCGCCGAGGTGATCGCCAAGACGTATGGTGTCAGCAAGACAACCGCGCAAAGCTGGATCCGGCGCGGGCGGTATTTGGCTGATCAAGCCAAGAAGGCGCGGGCGACGACGCGGCGCTGATAGCTCCGGTAACCCGACGGTTGAGAGCGGGCCGGACGGTCCGCACGCGGCGATTTACCGCGCGGTCGGCGGCAGCTCCGCGGCCACCTGCCAGGCGTCATCGTCGCTGCCTGAAGGCGCATTTTCCGGCTGATTTCCAGCCTCATCAGACTTTCGTTTAATTGGCGCGGTCATGCCATTGTCGCGTTTCCGTGACGCCGCCTTCCGTGTTAAAGGGCCGACCCAGAGCGCCTCGGCAAGCCTTTCACGCGGCTGCCGGAGAACTGCTTGCGGTCACTGGGAAACGCCCCTGAAGGAGAAGTCTTACGATGAAGCGTCGTGATTTTTTGAAAGTTTCTGCGGCCGGTGCTGCCGCGACGGCGGTTGCCGCGCCGGCGATCGCGCAGTCCTCGCCTGAAATCAAGTGGCGCCTGACCTCGAGCTTCCCGAAGTCGCTGGACACCATCTATGGCGGTGCCGTCGAGCTGTCGAAGTACGTCGCCGAAATGACCGACAACAAGTTCCAGATCCAGGTGTTCGCGGCGGGCGAAGTCGTCCCCGGCCTGCAGGCGCTGGACGCGACCTCCAACGGCACGGTCGAGATGTCGCACACCGTCGCCTACTACTATGTCGGCAAGGACCCGACCTTCGCGATCTACGCGTCGGTGCCGTTCGGTCTCAATGCCCGCATGCAGAACTCCTGGTGGTATCAGGGCGGTGGCCAGGAGCTCGGCAACGAGTTCTTCAAGAAGTTCGGCGTGATCGGTTTCCCGACCGGCAACACCGGCACCCAGATGGGCGGCTGGTTCCGCAAGGAGATCAAGACCGTCGCCGACATGTCGGGCCTGAAGATGCGCATCGGCGGCATTGCCGGCCAGGTGCTGCAGAAGGTCGGCGTGGTGCCGCAGCAGCTCGCCGGCGGCGACATCTATCCGGCGCTCGAAAAGGGCACCATCGACGCGGCCGAGTGGGTCGGTCCCTATGACGACGAGAAACTCGGCTTCCAGAAGGTCGCCAAGTACTACTACTATCCGGGCTTCTGGGAAGGCGGTCCGACCGTGCACTCCTTCGTCAACCTGGAGAAGTGGAACGCGCTGCCGAAGAACTACCAGGCGATCCTGGCCAACGGCGCCGCCAACGCCAACAGCTGGATGGCCGCGCGCTACGACATGCAGAACCCCTCCGCGCTGAAGCGGCTGGTTGCCGGCGGCACGCAGCTGCGTCCGTTCACCAACGAGGTGCTCGAGGCCTGCCTCAAGGCGACCAACGAGCTGTGGGGTGAAATCTCGGCCAAGAATGCCGACTTCAAGAAGTCGATCGAGGCCATGCAGGCGTACCGCTCCGACCAGTATCTGTGGTGGCAGGTCGCCGAATACACCTTCGACAGCTTCATGATCCGCTCGCGCACCCGCGGCTGATTGGCGTCTAGCCTTTTGGACGAGCGTTCGCGCGACGCGAACGCATTGCCCGGCCTCCGCAAGGAGGCCGGGTTTTTTGCGTCTGGCATTCGTGAAGGGGATGCTCCATGCTCGCATCCGAAGCCTCGGCACGAAGGCGGCGTGTGATCGGTCACCGGTCATGACGGCAAAAAGAAAAGCGGCGCGACGATCGAAAGCAGTCGACGCTCGGACAACACAATCGAACAGGGCAGGATTCAAATGAAGCGAAGAGATTTCATCAAGGTCACGGGTCTGGGCGTCGCCGGCGCCGCCACGGTCGCAGCTCCCGCGATCGCGCAGTCGATGCCGGAGCTCAAGTGGCGCTTGACGACGAGCTGGCCGAAGTCGCTCGACACGCTGCACGGCGGCGCCGAGCTGATGGCGAAGGCGGTCGGTGAAGCCACCGACAACAAATTCCAGATCCAGACCTTTGCCGCGGGCGAGATCGTGCCGGGCCTGCAGGTGCTCGACGCCGTGCAGAACGGCACCGTCGAGATGGGGCACACCGCGCCCTATTATTATTTCGGCAAGGACCCGACCTTCACCTTCGGCTCGGCGGTGCCGTTCGGGCCCAACATGCGCCTCAACCAGGCCTGGTTCATGCTGGGCGGCGGCAAGGACCTGCTCAACGAGTTCTACAAGAGCTACAACGTCACCTCGCTGCTCGCCGGCAACACCGGCTGCCAGATGGGTGGCTGGTTCCGCAAGGAGATCAACAGCGTCGACGATCTCAAGGGCCTCAAATTCCGCATCGGCGGCTTTGCCGGCAAGGTGATGCAGAAGCTCGGCGCGGTGCCGCAGCAGCTCGCCGGCGGCGACATCTATCCGGCGCTCGAGAAGGGCACCATCGATGCGGCCGAGTGGGTTGGTCCCTACGACGACGAGAAGCTCGGCTTCTACAAGGTCGCGCCGAACTATTACTTCCCCGGCTGGTGGGAAGGCGGCCCCATGCTGGTGGCGATGATCAATCTCGACAAGTGGAACGCGCTGCCGAAGCATTATCAGTTCGTGCTCGAGCAGGCAGGCCATCTCGCCAACAACTGGATGATGGCGCGCTACGACCAGGCCAATCCGATCGCACTGAAGAAGCTGCTCGCGGTCGGCACCAAGCTGCGTCCGTTCCCGCCTGCGGTGATGGAAGCTTCCTTCAAGGCCGCCAAGGAGCTGCATGCCGAGGTTTCCGCGACCAACGCCAACTTCAAGAAGGTCTATGACTCGCTGACCTCGTTCTCCAACAACGGCTATCAATGGTTCCAGGTCGCCGAGGTCGGCTACGACAATTTCATGGCGCGCCACTCGCAGGCGTGATTGCTGCGAGTTGGACAGGAAATCAGCCTCGGAGCGAAAGCGCCGGGGCTTTTTCCATGCCGCGATCGCGGCCGCGGCGCGACGCGGCTTGCGAAGACGCATGACCGCCGGTCGCTGGCCGTGGCGGCAGCTGCCAGTTCTCGATCTCCGGGCGCGAACGCGCAATCCGTTATGTTATCATGGCTAGCTGACGTCAGCCTTACACGGGCGCAATCAAAGGCGCCTGGCGTAGATTTTGATTGCAGCGGGGAGGCGGTATCTGTTTTCAGGGCAGTAACACGAGCTGGAGCAACATGCGCTTGTGTCGCCATCGAGACGTCACCTTCGCATGCGTCTTGTTTTGACGACAGCAAGCAGAAGATCGATTGAATGAAGTCAGGATTGCTGCGATGCGCCTTCTGATCGTCGAGGACAATGTCGAGCTCTCGCGGCTGCTCGCCAGCGGGCTGATGGCGGCGGGATATGAGTCCGATGTCGTCAACAGCGTTGCCGAGGCGCGCGATGCGCTGCGCAGCGTCAGTTATGCCGCCATGATCCTCGATCTCGGTCTGCCCGACGGCGATGGCTTGTCGGTGCTGTCGGAGCTTCGCCGCAAGACCGATCCGCTGCCGGTCCTGGTGCTGACCGCGCGGGGCGGCCTGCAGGATCGGGTCAGCGGCCTGCGCAGCGGCGCGGACGACTATCTGGCGAAGCCGTTCGCGCTGGAGGAGCTGGTGGCGCGGCTCGAAGCCATCCTGCGCCGACCCGGCCAGCTGCTCGGCTCCTCGCTGAAGCTCGCCAATCTGGTCTACGACACCGAGAGCAAGCAGGTGTTCGTCGACGGCGCTCCGCACGTGTTCTCGGCGCGCGAGACGTCGGTGCTGGAGATCCTGTTGCGACGGCAGGGGCGGGTGGTGCCGAAGAAGAATGTCGAGGACCACATCTTCGGCCTGTCCGGCGAGGTCGCCTCGAACGCGGTCGAGGTCTACGTGTCGCGGCTGCGCAAGCTGCTCACCGAGCACCGCGCCAGGGTCATCATTCATACCATTCGGGGCGTCGGTTATCTGATGGCGGAGGAGAAGTAGGCGTGTTCCGCTTCAAGTCGCTGACGTCGCGGATCGCGTTCCTGCACATCGTGGCGGTCGCGGTCGCGGCGATCTTCCTGCCGCTGCTGCTGCTGTGGCTGTTGAATTCGGAGATCAATCAGCTGCATCGCGAAGCGATGCGCGACCAGGCCGCCGATCTCGGCCAGAACCTCTCGGTCGATGCCGCGGGCAAGGTGCAACTCAACCTGCCGGACAGCCTGAAGGGACTCTATTCCGACGCCTATGGCCGCTACCGCTACGACATCTACGATGCCGACGGTCACCTGCTGTTTTCGTCGCATCGCGAGGCGCCGCGACTGCCGGCGTCCGCCAACCGGATTTCCGGTGCCAGCGTCACCAAGCTGCTCGGCGGCCAGACGCTGCGCATCCTGGTCGCCGAGGACCTGTCGCATCGCGACGTGATCATCGACGACATCGTCTCCAATTTCTTTCGGCGGGTCGGCTGGATCACCATCCCGATCCTTCTGATCCTGCTTGCCACCGACATCCTGATCTTCCGCCGCGCGGTGACACCGCTGTTGCGGGCCTCGGAGGAGGCGAGAAGCATCGGGCCGGCAAGGACCGATATCCGCCTCCCGACGGAGGGGATTCCGAGCGAGATCCTGCCGCTGGTGACCGCCGTCAACCAGGCGTTCGATCGCCTTGAGGAAGGCTTTCACGTGCAGCGCCAGTTCACGGCCGATGCCGCGCATCAGCTGCGCACGCCGCTTGCGATCCTCAGGACCCGGATCGAGACGCTCGATGCGGCCAAGGGGACCAGGGAGCTGCATGCCGACATCGAGAGCATGAGCCGCATCGTCAGCCAGCTGCTCGAGATCGCCGAGCTCGACACGCTGGTGCTGGATCCCGGCGAGACCGCGGATTTGCGCGCGGTGTGCGCCGAGGTGGTCGGCTCGATCGCGCCCTACGCGCTGGCGCAGCGGAAAGATATCGCGTTGCGCGGCACCGACAGTCCGGTGCAGGTCAGGGGCAATGCGGAGATGCTGCAGCGGGCGATCTTCAATCTGGCGGAGAACGCCATCAAGTACACCGCCGAGAGAACCTCGGTCGATGTCGAGGTGCACGACAATGGTTCGGTGCAGGTGCGCGACTGCGGGCCGGGGATTGCGCCCGCCGAGCAGGGGCTGATCTTCCAGCGCTTCTGGCGCAGCGATCGCCAGCGCACCGACGGCGCGGGGCTCGGGCTCTCGATCGTGCGCGGCGTCGTCGACGATCACGATGCGACGGTGAGGGTGGAGAACCTGCCGTCCGGCGGCGCCCAGTTCACGCTGCGCTTCCGCCTCGCCAAGGCGGAGCCGGCGGCGTCCTGAGCCGGCCAGCGAACGCGCCGCGGCCTTGCCGGTCTACTTCACCTTGCCGTCGGACAGATCCATGATCATGCGCGTGATCAAATAGAGGCGCGGCACGATGCTGTTGATCTGCACGTATTCCGCATCGTTGGAGTGCGCGCCGAAGCCCGACAGGCCCATGCCTTCCACCACGGCGCCCTTGGTCTTGAGGGCGGCAAATGCGGCGTCGGTGCCGCCGCCGGTGGCCCGCTCGGCGACGTTCAGCGACAGGCCGAGTTCCTGATAAATCGTCTTGCCGTGGCCGGCCACGCGGCGCGAGGTGTCGCTGGCTTCGAGCGGCGGGCGGCGCACCTCGAACTTCACGTCCACCCTGGAGTCCGGCAGCAGGCGGTTCTTGATCCTGTCCTGCAGGGCTTTCTCGAGCTCGTCGAAATCCGCCACCTTGAGCGCGCGCGCATCGGCCTGGGCGGTGGCTTCGGCGGGGATCACGTTGCGGTTGGTGCCGGACTTGGACACCGTCCAGTTCAGCTTCAGGCCCTGCTCCGGCTTGGACAGGTCCTTCATCTGCAGCACCTGGTGGGACAGCTCATAGAGCGCATTCACGCCGCCTTCGGGCCTGGCGCCGGCATGCGACGACTTGCCGTGCACCGTGAGGTAGGCCGAGCCGATGCCGCTGGTGGCGAGGCGCAGCGTGCCGTCGGTGCCGCCGCCCTCGAACGAGAACACGGCATCCTGTTCCGCGGCGAGGCGGGTGATGGTGCTGCGCCAGCCGGGCGAAGAGATCTCCTCGTCGCCATTGATCAGCACGGTGAGCGTGCCGTAATTTTTGAAGTTCAGCTTCTGCAGCAACGCCGCGGCGTGGAGGATGGTGGCGACGCCCTGCTTGTCATCGGCAATGCCGAGCCCATAGGCCTTGTCGCCATCGATGCGGAAGGGTTGGTCCTTCAGCATGCCCTTGAGATACACCGTATCCATGTGCGCGATCAGCATGATCTTCGCGCTGCCCGTGCCCTTGAAGACGGCCTGCACGGCGGGACCGATCTTCTCCGGCGTGTCGTCGAGGCGGTAGATATCGGTGGTCTGCAGGATATCGACCGTGCCGCCGAGCTGCCTGAGCTGGCCGGCGACGCGCTCGGCGAGCTGGTTCAGGCCCTCGATGTCCTTGCTGCCGGATTCGATCTGCACGAGGTCGCGCAGGGTGTCGAGCAGCGGCTGCTGTTCCTGTTGCGCCAGCGCGCGAATGTCGGCTGCATGCGCTGCGGGCGCGGCAAGCGCCAGACCAAGCGACAGCATCAGCGGGCGAATGAGCGAGCGGGCGGGATGCAATCGGGGCATGGCGGCGATCTGTGAGTTGGAGGACGATCCGTATCCCCGTCTTCACAGGCCTCGCCGGTGCCGTCAACAGCGGCGTGCCTCGCGCCCGCGAGCGTTTTCGAGCGAAGTGGACGCCGGTTCGCGTGAAGAAAACGCGACAAAACGAGAATCCAGGGCTTCGGTTCTGATTTAATCAGAACCGAAATGCTCTGGGCACGCCGAATGCGCTGATGCCGGGCTACTGTTTCGGCTGTCCGAAGTCGAGCGGCGGCAGGTCGATCTGCGGCACCTCGATCTTGACCTTGTTGAGGTCGACATCGAGCGGCTTGTCGAGCAGTCCGGTGACGACGACCGGGAACGCGATCACCAGCGCCACCATGATCGCCTGCAAGCCGATCCACGGCATTGCGCCCCAGTAGATGTCCGAGCTCTTCACTTCCTTGGGCGCCACGCCGCGCAGATAGAACAGCGCGAAGCCGAATGGCGGATGCAGGAACGAGGTCTGCATGTTGACGCAGAGCATCACGCCGAACCAGATCAGCGCGGCGTCGGGGCCGACCACCGGCGCCAGCACCTTCTGCGCGATCGGCGCGACCATCGGCAGGATGATGAAGGCGATCTCGAAGAAGTCGAGGAAGAACGCCAGGAAGAAGATGAACAGGTTGATGAAGATCAGGAAGCCCCAGACGCCGCCGGGCAGCGAGGTCAGATGGTGCTCCAGCCAGGTGCCGCCGGATACGCCGAGGAACACGACCGAGAAGCAGGTCGAGCCGATCAGGATGAAGGTGACCATGCAGGTGATCCGCATGGTGGTCTCGTAGCCCTGCTTGATCAGGTCGCGCAGGTCCGGGATCTTGACGGCCTCGAGGCAGATCCAGACCACCGCGGCGTAGGTGATCGCGAAGGCGAGCTTGAAGAGCAGGTTCTCGCTGTAGAGCATCGCGATGATGGTGCCGATGCCGCCGGCGATCACACCGACCATCAGCACCTTGTTGCCGGTGGCGCTGAAATCCTTGTGGTGGATGGCGGCGAGCACGATGGCGCCGACCGCGCCCATGGCGCCGGCTTCCGTCGGGGTCGCAAGGCCCATCATCATGGTGCCGAGCACGACGAAGATCAGTACCGCCGAGGGGATGATGCCGAGCAGGCACTTCTTCCACAGCGCCCACCCGGTCAGCGTGCGCGCCTCGATCGGCACCGCCGGCACATGGCTCGGCTTGAAGATGCCGAGCAGGAAGGTGTAGCCGGCGAACAGCAGGATCTGGAACACCGATGGGCCCCAGGCGCCGAGATACATGTCGCCGACCGACTTGCCGAGCTGGTCGGCGAGCACGATCAGGACGAGAGAGGGAGGGACAAGTTGCGTGATGGTGCCGGAGGCGGCGAGCACGCCCGTGATGTAGCGGATGTTGTAGCCGTAGCGGATCATCACCGGCATCGAGATCAGCGCCATCGCGATCACCTGCGCCGCCACCGTGCCGGTGATGGCGCCGAGGATGAAGCCGACGATGATCACGGAATAGCCGAGGCCGCCGCGGATCGGGCCGAACAGCTGGCCCATCGAATCCAGCATGTCCTCGGCGAGCCCGCATCTCTCCAATATCGCGCCCATGAAGGTGAAGAAAGGGATCGCCAGCAGCAGCTCGTTGGACAGCACGCTGCCGAAGATGCGGCCCGGGATCGCCTGCAGGAAGTTGAGGTCGAAGAAGCCGAGATAGATCGAGAGGAACCCGAACGACAGGCCGACCGCGGCGAGCGTGAACGCCACCGGATAACCGATCAGCATCGCTACGATCAGGCCGCCGAACATCAGTGGCGGCATCATCTCCAGCGTGATCATTGAGTCGGCCTCTCATACTTCGCGTCGATGGTCACGTAGCCCTGCAGCGCGGCGATCCGCTTGATCACCTCTGAGACGCCTTGCAGCGCAAGCATCACGAAGCCGGACGGGATAACGAACTTGATCGGCCAGCGCAGCAGGCCGCCGGCGTTGCCGCTCATCTCGCCGACTGCATAGGCCTGGTAGAAGAACGGCCATGACAGATAGGCGAGCAGGAGGCAGGCCGGGATCAGGAAGAACAGCGTTCCGATCAGGTCGAGCCAGAGCTGGCCGCGTTCGGACAGCATCAGATACATGATCTCGACGCGGACATGCTCGTTGCGCTTGAAGGTGTAGGAGGCGCCGAACATCACGAGGATCGCGAACATGTACCACTGCGCCTCGAGCCAGCCGTTCGACGAGTAGCTGAACGCGTAGCGGATCATGGCGTTGCCGGCGCTGACCAGGCACGAGATCAGCACCAGCAGGTTGCAGATGTAGCCGATCTTCTCGTTGAGTTGGTCGATGGCCTGACTTAATGCCAACAATGGGCGCATCACGATCTCCACGGTCGCGCCATCCGCGCGCCGAATATCTCTTCAAGCATCATCTGGCCGCCGCGCGCATGCGCACGGAGCCACGGCTCACTTTCAGGAGCAGTTGCAAACGTTCGTCCTCCCCCGAAATCCGCTTCAGCCGTTCTTGGCTGCCGGGAATCGTCGACAGGAGCCGACGGAGGGCAGCGGCCTATGCTGGCCAGACTAGCGTGAAAGCTGATTCACCAAATCAGCGCCATGGAACGCCGTCAATCGGAAAATGGACAAATTGACGCCGCGGCAAACTGTTGTCCCGCCTTGGTAATCGGGGGACAGGCCGCGCGTCGGGAGGGAGCTTGAAGACTAGCCGCCGGTCACGCTCATGTGGCGGCTGACGCTCGGACGGTTGTGGCGGCGGTCGATGATGAAATCGTGCCCCTTCGGCTTCAGTCCGATGGCCCGGTCGATGGCCGCCGCCAGCAAATCGTTGTCGGCGGAGGCACGCAGCGGCCGGCGCAGGTCGGAGGCGTCCTCGTGGCCGAGGCAGGTGTGCAGCGTGCCGGTGCAGGTGATCCGCACCCGGTTGCAGGATTCGCAGAAATTATGGGTCATCGGCGTGATGAAGCCGAGCTTGCCGCCGGTCTCGGCGACCCGGACGTAGCGAGCGGGGCCGCCGGTGTCGTCGGGCAGATCGGTCAGCGTGTAGTGTTTCTCGAGCCGCGCGCGCATCAAGGACAGCGGCACGTACTGATCGATCCGGCCTTCGCCGATGTCGCCCATCGGCATCACCTCGATCAAGGTGAGGCCCATGCCCTTGCCGTGCGCCCATTCCATCAGCGCCGGTATCTCGTCCTCGTTCAGGTTCTTCAGCGCGACCGCGTTGATCTTGACCGCGAGTCCCGCCGACCGCGCCGCCTCGATGCCCGACAGCACCTTGTCGATGTCGCCCCAGCGGGTGATGGCCCGGAATTTTACGGGGTCGAGGGTGTCGAGCGAGACGTTGACGCGGCGCACACCGCAATCGGCCAGCTCCTGGGCGAAGCGCGCCAGCTGCGAACCGTTGGTGGTCAGCGTCAATTCGTCGAGTGCGCCCGTGGTCAGATGCCGCGACAGCGAGCGCACCAGGCCCATCACGTTGCGGCGGACCAGCGGCTCGCCGCCGGTGAGGCGGATCTTGCGCACGCCCTTGGCGACGAACGCCGAGCAGAGCCGGTCGAGCTCTTCCAGCGTCAAGAGATCGGCCTTCGGCAGGAAGGTCATGTCCTCCGACATGCAGTAGAAGCAGCGCAGGTCGCAGCGGTCGGTGACGGAGACGCGCAAATAACGGATGGTCCGGCCGAACGGATCGGTCATCGGACGAAACAGCGTGTCGGAATGTGCTTGCGTGGATCCGTTCATTCAGTTCGGGCCTTGCAATCTGTTTCCTGCCTGCCGCGCCGTGATCGGCTCCGGCATCCGCAATCTATGCATGTTGGCGCGTTGTCACAATGCGTCCCAAGGGATGATCGTATGGATGATCCGCAGCATGCAAAGCGATAGGCGAGGCAGATCGCGCGATGCATGATCGCAATCGCGGATGTGTCTCGACCAAATGCAAAAACCAGGCTTTGGGCCGCGCTCTTGTGCAGTGCAAATCCGGTGCAGCCCGCGCTAGCGCGACGGAGCCGCGGCCGGCGCCGGCGCGGCCGCGCTCGGGGCGGGGAACGCGGAGTCTGGAGCGGCGGCGGCAGGCGCCGCGGCGGCAGCCGGCTTCGGCTTCTTCTTTTTCGGCCGCATCTTCGCCGCGCGCGGCGGCGGTCCGGCCGGCTGCAGCTCGGCGAACACCGGACTGGGATCCAGCGTCGTGGTCGCCGGCGTGGTGAAGTCGCCGGGAACGCGAGTCACGGTGACCGGAACGGTCGCCGGCTGGAACTTCGGCATGTTGAAGGTGACGGAGAAGTTGGTCTCCGGCGCCGGGATCGACACGGTGCAGGGCGTCTTGCAGCCCGGTCCGAGCGAGGTCACGGCGTCGGCGCCCGGCGGGTTTGAATCCAGCTGCACCGGCATCGGCGGTGGCGCCGACTTGAACGAATCCAATGAGAAAGAGGAGCAGCCGGCCAGGCTCAGCCCGGCGGCCGCAATTACGATGATACGACGCATGATCCACACTCTACTGCGGCAATCAGCCACAATCCCCGGAGCGGACCATAGGTGCGTCGGAACAGAGGCGCAACAGCGGGGGCCCTGCTCGTTAAAGGATGGTTAATGGTGGAATCGCATGGCTAAATATTGCCAAGCGATATCAGTGTGTTGCGGAAAGTTTATGCCGCGCTCAGGCTGGCGACGGCGTCCGGCAGATCGCGCATATGGCTGATCAGCCGGTCCGGCTTCAGCTCGGTCATCGGAACGTCGGTATAGCCAAAATCGACGCCGATCACCGGGACCTGGGCGCGCCTTGCGACCCCGACATCGGGGCCAGCATCGCCGACCATGATGGCGCCGGGCAGCCGGCCGCCGGCGCGGGCCACCGTTTCGCGCAGGAACGTCGGATCGGGTTTTGCGATGCCGAAGGTATCGGCGCCGCAGATCGCGGCGAAGCGCTTGGTCAGGCCGAGCCGGTCGAGCAGCAGCTTCGACAGCCATTCCAGCTTGTTGGTGCACACCGCAAAGCGATGGCCCTTTGCCTCGAGCCGGTCGAGCGCGGCCTCGAGCCCGTCGAAAGGTCGCGAGCCGTCGGCGATATGCTCGGCATAATAGTCGACGAAATCCGCGGTCAAGCGGTCGAGGTCACCGACGCTGACCGCGCGTCCTTCCACCTCGAGCCCGCGTTCGAGCAGCTTGCGCGCGCCGGCGCCGATCATGTTGCGCGCGGCCGCCAGCGGCACCGGCCGCAGGCCCTCGCGGTCGAGCACATGGTTCAGCGCGCCGATCAGATCAGGCGCGGTGTCGACCAGCGTGCCGTCGAGATCGAATACGACGATGGGGGGAGAGGCGGCGGACATGATGCTTTTGGCTATCGGGCCGGGCGCTGCGATGCAAGAGTAGATGTGGGCACGTCATGAGATAGGGGAGGCTGAGATGCGGGAACTTGCCGGAAAAGCCGCTTTCGTCACCGGCGCGGCCAGCGGAATCGGACTGGCGATGGCAACCGCCTTTGCTCGCGAGGGCATGAAGGTGATGCTCGCCGACATTGAAGCCGGTCCGCTGGACAAGGCCGTCGATGCGCTGCGCGCCGGCGGCGCGGATGCTCATGGCGTGGTCTGCGACGTTGCCGATCCCCTAAGCATCGATCGCGCGGCGGAGGCATCGTTCCGCGCCTTCGGCAAGGTCCATGTCGTCTGCAACAATGCCGGCGTCGCGGCCGGCGGCGGCATTGACCCGATCTCGGTCGACGACTGGCGCTGGGTGATCGACGTCAATCTGATGGGCGTCGTGCACGGCATCAGGAGCTTCCTGCCGCACATCCGCGGGCACGGCGAGGGTGGCCATATCGTCAATACGGCTTCGATGGCCGGGATGAATGCCGGGCTTGGCTTGAGCCCGTATTCGGCGACCAAGTTCGCCGTCGTCAGCCTGTCCGAAGGGCTCGCCATGCAGCTCAGGCCGCTCGGGATCGGCGTCAGCGTGCTCTGTCCGAGCTTTGTGCGGACCCGGATCGGCGAGAGCGGGCGCAACCGCCCGGAGCAGTACGGCCCGACCCGTCAGCTCGATCCGGCAAGCCCGATGGCCGCTGTCGTCGCCGAGATCGCGCGACGCCTGGAGGCCGGTCTCGATCCGGCGTCGGTTGCAGGACATGTGCTGGCCGCGATCCGCGACGACCAGTTCTACATTTTCACCCACCCCGGGATGCGGGCCGAGGTCGAACAGCGCTTTTCGGCGATTTTGGCCGCGATGGACGCCGTTTCGGCCTAAAGACTGGTCCGCTTGCCGCTATTCCTGCCTGCAAAACGACGCTAGATATGCGCCCGCCGGGCCACCCGATGGCGGCCCGTAACGGACCAATCGAGGGGCTATCGGCACGTGGACATGGACGCACTGAAACGCCAGGCGGCGGCGCGCGCGCTCGAAGAGGTGCGCGACGGCATGAAGCTCGGGCTCGGCACCGGATCGACCGCGAAGCATTTCGTCGAGCTGCTCGGCGAGAAGGTCCGGTCGGGCATGAAGGTGATCGGCGTGCCGACCTCGGAAGCGACCCGCGCGGATGCGATCCGCTGCGGCATTCCGCTGACCACGCTGGACGAGATCGACCATCTCGACCTCACCATCGACGGCGCCGACGAGATCGACCCGGCGCTCAACCTGATCAAGGGCGGCGGCGGGGCGCTGCTGCGCGAGAAGATCGTCGCGGCCGCCAGTGATCGCATGATCGTGATCGCCGACGACAGCAAATGGGTCGACGTGCTCGGCCGCTTTCCGTTGCCGGTCGAGGTGATCCCGTTCGGGCTCGCCGCGACCCAGGCCGCGATGGCGCGGGCGTTTTCAGAGGCCGGCGTATCCGGCGAAATGCTGGTCCGTCAGGGCAAGGACGGTCACGTTTTTGTCACCGATGGCGGCCACTGGATCGTCGATGCCCATCTCGGCCGGATCGGCGATCCGCCGCGTCTTGCCGGTTTGCTCAGCGTGATTCCGGGCGTGGTCGAACACGGCCTGTTCATCGGGCTTGGCAGCGTCGCCGTGCTGGCCGGCGCGCAGGGAATTCGGGTTGTTGAACGGCCATGAGGCCGCAAGCAAGGAGACTTGGAATGAATCGTTTTTCGGGACTTTTGTCGGCTGCGGCCCTGGCGGCTGGACTGGCGCTCGCACCGGCGATGGCGCAGCAGCCGCAGCTGCCTCCCATGCCCCAGGTCAAGCAGTCGACCCCCGCGGCGATTGGGTACGCCAAGGAAATCCTTCAGATGAAGAACGTGCAGGTGATGTATGCCGGCGCCGTTCCTGGAATCATCGAGAAGACCAAGACCGGTCTGCTCCAGCAATACCTCAACTACCAGAAGGACCTCAACGAGGTCGCGCTCGTCATCGCCAAGAACCTGGGTGGCAGTGAGAAGGAAATCGGCGAAGGCATGGCGCAGCTCTACGCCGCCGAGTTCACCGAGCAGGAGCTGAAGGATCTCGTGATCTTCTACAAGACGCCGCTCGGTCAGAAGCTTCTGACCTCTGAGCCCAAGGCAATCAACGATTCGCTGCAATATATGCAGCAGTGGGCGCAGCAGTTTGGCGTGATCGTCAACGCCCAGTTCAAGGCCGAGATGAAGAAGCGCGGCAAGGATATCTAAACGACGCCTCAGCATGACGGGCGTCAAGTTGAGTGCGCCGCACTATCTACGTCATTGCGAGCGAAGCGAAGCAATCCATTGTCCCAAAAGCGGAGAGATGGATTGTTTCGTCGCTATCGCTCCTCGCAATGACGGCGGTGAAAGACTAGATGCCCTCAAGCTGAGGGAAAGCAGTTGATCAAGCCGAATTCCGGCGATTAGAGCTGAGATTTACCATGGCCGAGTTTGACGTCGACCTGTTTGTCATCGGTGGTGGTTCGGGCGGCGTTCGTGCCGCCCGCATCGCCGCGGGTTACGGTGCGAAGGTCATGGTCGCCGAAGAGTACCGGATGGGCGGCACCTGCGTGATCCGCGGCTGCGTGCCGAAGAAGCTGTTCGTGATCGGCAGCCACGTCCACGACGAGATCGAGGACGCGGCCGGCTTCGGCTGGAGCATCGGGCAGGTCTCGTTCGACTGGGCCACTCTCGTCGCCAACAAGGACAAGGAGATCGCCCGGCTCGAGGGCGCCTACACCACCAACGTCGAGAAGTCGGGCGCACGGATCGCGAAGACCCGCGCGGTGCTTGAGGATGCCCACACCATCAGACTCGCCACCGGCGAGAAGGTGACGGCGAAGTACATCCTGATCGCGACCGGCGGCGCGCCCAATCACGGGCCAATCGTGCCCGGCATCGAGCACGTGATCTCCTCCAACGAGGCGTTTCACCTCAAGGAGCTGCCGAACCGGATCGTGATCCAGGGCGGCGGCTACATCGCGCTGGAATTCGCCGGCATCTTCGCCGGCTTCGGCTCCGACGTCACGGTAATCTATCGCGGCGACAACATCCTGCGCGGCTTCGACGAGGACGTGCGCAAGCATGTCCGCGCCGAGATGGAGAAGCGCGGCATCACCATCATCACCGGATGCACGGTGGCGAAGGTCGACAAGCACGGCCGTGACTTCACCACGCACCTGTCGAGCGGCTCGAGCATCGCCTCCGACCAGGTGATGTTCGCGATCGGCCGGCATCCCAATGTCGCCAATCTCGGGCTTGAGACCGCCGGCGTCGCCATCAATCCCGCCAATGGCGGCATCCAGGTCGACGGCTGGTCGAAGACCTCGGTCGACAACATCTATGCGGTCGGCGACGTCACCCACCGCACCAATCTGACGCCGGTTGCGATCCGCGAGGGCCATGCCTTCGCCGACACGGTGTTCGGCAAGCGCCCGGTCGAGGTCGACCACGCCACGATCCCGACCGCGGTGTTCTCGCAGCCGGAGGTCGGCACCGTTGGTCTGACGGAAGAGGAGGCGCGGGCGCAGTTCAGCCACGTCGACATCTACAAGACCGATTTCCGCCCGATCAAGGCGACGATGTCCGGCCGCGACACCCGCGTGCTGATGAAGCTCGTGGTCGACGGGGCGAGCGACCGCGTGCTCGGCTGCCACATCGTCGGCGATGGCGCCGCCGAAATCACCCAGGCCGTCGCGATCGCCGTCAAGATGAAGGCGACCAAGGCCGATTTCGACGCCACCATCGCGCTGCATCCGACCGCTTCCGAAGAGCTGGTGACGATGCGGACGCCCACCGCGCGCCACGTGCGCCAGGCGGCGGAGTAGCGGTAGCCCGCAGGCCGGCGCTGCCGTCCTGGTGTTCTCCTGGCGATGGGGAACGGGGAATGAGCCCTGCCTGACAGCCCAACGCCGCCCGCTTAAAATACATGCGGACGGCGCTGTCTCTAGCCCCAGGAAGGTTGGCAAAATCCTGATGAGTTTTTGTCTGCGGAAGCGGGGCAAAGGTTTCATACCTCGGAAGGGGTAGCGCGCCTCCGCAAGACCGGCGCCGACGGCCGCGCTTCGTGCCCGGGAATTAGGGCACCCTTGTTGACATGCACATCCACCCGGGACTTTTCCTCAGGGCCGCTTCGCGCGCTCAAATCGAACGCGGTTTCCGGCGAATGGTCTGCGCAACGGCGCTTGTGCACAGGCGATGCGCCATCGGCGCGCGGCCGTCTCGCGCACCCTGGAACCTTGCGCTATGCTGTCCGTTCCACTCTCAAACAGTTTGATGTCTCAAATTGAGGGAGCCGCGCATGAGAGGCCCAACCGAGCAGGAGATCCGGACCCGCGCCTACGAATTATGGAAGGACGCCGGCGAGCCGCCGGGCAAGATGGATCAGCTCTGGTATCAGGCCGAAAAGGAACTGCTGGCGCGGCGGGCCACCAACGGCGAAGCGCCTTGCGACATCAACGGGCACAATGGGCCGAGTACATATCCGGAGAGGCTGAGGGGCGTGCATTGAGTGCGTCGCGCGGCTGAGCTAACGAGTCCGGCAGGCTGGCCCGGACCCGGAGGCATCATGAACGGCGCGATCGATCTTTCGCAGAAACTGTCGACATTCAGTGATCACTGGTCGCCGTGCACCGTGGCGCAATTCAATGCCTGCGACGTCATGGTGGTAAAGGTGCAGGGCGAATTCGTCTGGCACAAGCACGACGACACCGACGATTTCTTCCTCGTGCTGAAAGGCATCCTCGACATCGAGCTGCGCGACCGCACCGTGACGCTAACGCCCGGCCAGATGTACATCGTGCCGAAAGGCGTCGAGCATCGCCCCGTCGCGCGGGAAGAGGTGCATCTGCTGCTGATCGAGCCGACCGGGACACCGAACACGGGCGACGCTGCGACGGCGGCGCCGCGGAAGGTGGTGTGAGGCTGGCAGGATGGGTGGAGCGAAGCGATACCCATCATCTTGACCGCGAATCCGAGTTGAAGAGCAAAGCTCGCGCGATTCATGTCGCGAGAATGCGAAATTATGACTCACCAGCAGCGCAATAAATGCGGCGTCGTCCCTGCTTTCGCATTGCGAAAGCAGGGACGACGACGGAGAGTGCCGCGTCTATCCCTCCGCCTCAATCCACTCCGCGGCACCGCGCCACAGCGCGTCGCGGTGGTCGCTGCGGAAGAAGCCGAGATGGCCGATCGCTTTTGCGCCGGCGTCGGCGGGACGGATCGAGATGATCTCCGGCGTGATCGACGTGAAGGCGGAGCACAGCAATTCGACCGCCGGCCGCGTTGCCCAGGTGTCGTCGGTCATGACAAGCGCGCGGAGCTTGCCCTTGAACTTCGGAAAATTCTCGCGCGCTGTCAGCGTGGCATCATCGAGCAGATAGCGCTCCCGCATCACCCAGCTCCGCCATTGCTCGAACGCGCCCCTCGGCAGGTCCATGCCGAGGCCGGCCCAAGCGGGGAGGTAACCGAGCGTGCGCGCCAGCGGCAGGCCGACGCCGGTCATGAAGGCGACGACGCGGTAGCGCTCGGGCGAGGCCATCAGCTTCCAATAGGCAGCCTGCGATGCGATCAGGAGCGCGCGCGGGATCTCGGCATTGTTGGCAAGCAGCCCGAGCGCCTGGCCGCCGAAGGAGTGGCCGACATAGGCGAAGGGGAGGCTGCGATAGCGCTCGCGCATCCAGCTCACCGCCGCGGTGGCGTCGAGCGCAGCCCAGTCCGCCATCGTGGCCTTGAAGCCGGCCAGTGATTTCGGCTTGTTGAGGCCGGTCGCCGCCATCGGCCGGCTACCGCCGGTGCCGCGGTAGTCGTAGGTCAGTACCGCGGGCGCCGCGGCGGGCGAGGTAGCCGGCGAAGCCGCGATAGACCTTGCGGGGCACGGCAGTCGCCGAATTGATCAGCACGGCCTGACGCCGCGTGCCGCGCGGCAGGAACAGCGTCGCGGCGAGCGGATAGCCATCCGCGGCCGGCACGACGATGTCGTCGCTAAAAACGTCGTCCAGCGCGGCGGAGGCCACGGCGATTTCCCCGGCATTCATGCTATGCTCTACCAAATGCGAATTCGGATTTCCCTGCAAGGGTTTGACCAGATTGCAGGAATCCTTCTAGCGGGAAAGCGGGGCCCTGTGTATAAGCCGGGCTTTCGTCATGCCGTGATTAAGTTGCGGTTTTTGCTCAGGAGTTGACCTCATGTCCGAGCGGTGGACACCCGATAGCTGGCGCGCCAAGAAGGTGCTGCAGGTGCCCGATTATCCCGATGCCAAGGCATTGGCCGATGTCGAGGCCCAGCTGGCGACTTTTCCGCCGCTGGTGTTCGCGGGCGAGGCGCGCAGCCTGAAGAAGGCGCTGGGGCGGGTCGCCGCCGGCGAGGCCTTCCTGCTGCAGGGCGGCGACTGCGCCGAGAGCTTTGCCGAGCACGGCGCCAACAACATCCGCGACTTCTTCCGCGTCCTGTTGCAGATGGCGGTCGTGCTGACCTATGCCGGCGCGCTGCCGGTGGTGAAGGTCGGCCGGATCGCCGGCCAGTTCGCCAAGCCGCGCTCGTCGCCGACCGAGAAGCAGGGCGACGTCGAGCTGCCGAGCTATCGCGGCGACATCGTCAACGACATCGCCTTCACCCCGGAAGCGCGCATTCCCGATCCGCAGCGCCAGCTGATGGCTTATCGGCAATCCGCCGCGACGCTGAACCTGCTGCGCGCGTTCGCCACCGGTGGTTTCGCCAATCTCGGCAGCGTGCATCAGTGGATGCTCGGCTTCCTGAAGGATTCGCCGCAATCACGCCGCTACAAGGAGCTGGCCGACCGTATCTCGGATGCGCTGAACTTCATGCGCGCCTGCGGCCTCGACCTCGAGAGCCATCCCGAGCTGCGCGCCACCGATTTCTACACCAGCCACGAGGCGCTGCTGCTCGGCTACGAGCAGGCGATGACGCGGGTCGATTCCACCACCGGCGACTGGTACGCGACCTCCGGCCACATGATCTGGATCGGCGACCGAACCCGTCAGCTCGATCACGGCCATGTCGAATATTTCCGCGGCATCAAGAACCCGATCGGCCTGAAATGCGGCCCGTCGCTGAAGCCGGACGAACTGTTGAAGCTGATCGACATCCTCAATCCCGACGATGAGCCGGGGCGCCTGACCCTGATCAACCGGTTTGGCGCCGACAAGGTCGGCGACCATCTGCCAGGCCTGATCCGCGCCGTGCAGCGGGAAGGGCGCAAGGTGGTGTGGTCGTGCGATCCGATGCACGGCAACACCATCACCTCGACCTCGGGCTACAAGACGCGGCCGTTCGATCGCGTGCTGTCGGAGGTGAGGTCGTTCTTCCAGATCCACGCTGCCGAAGGCACCCATGCCGGCGGCGTGCACCTGGAGATGACCGGACAGGACGTCACCGAATGCATCGGCGGCGCGCGCGCCATCACCGATGAGGACCTCAACGACCGCTACCACACGGTCTGCGATCCCCGTCTTAATGCCGAACAGTCGATCGACATGGCCTTCCTGATCGCCGAACTCCTGAAGCAGGAGCGCGCCGGCAAGGTCAAGCCGATGCCGGCCGCTGCGGGGTTGTGATTGGGGCTGTGGCTTGGGCAGGCAGTGACTTGGACTTGGGGGCCGTGACTTGCTGAGGTTCTGGCGAGCCACCATCAACTCGCGCAACGGGCTGGCATTCGCCATTCGCTCGGAGCAGGCGATTCGCGAGGAGGTGGTGGCGCTGGCGCTGTCGCTGCCGCTGGCCTGGCTGGTCGGCGCCACCGTGATGCGCCGGGTCGAATTGGTTGCGACCGTGGTGCTGGTGCTCGTCATCGAGCTGCTCAACACCGCGATCGAGAAGCTAGCCGATCGCCTGACCATGGATCACGATCCGCAGATCGGGCGGGTCAAGGACATGGGCTCGGCCGCGGTCGGCGTCGCGCTCGTCATGGCCGGGCTGTTCTGGCTGTTCGCCCTCGCCGAACGCATGGGCGCGTTCTGATTCCCGAGCATGATCCGGAAACGTGGGAACCGGTTTTCCGATCAGATCATGCTCAAAAGAAGCTCCCGCCGGTCATGGCGCGATTTCTGCAATCGCACCATGACTGGAAGATGATTGAAGTTTGCTGTTGTGCAGGACAACTTAAGCGTATGAGCGAACAACAGATCAAGATTACCCTGGCGCAACTCAATCCGACGGTCGGTGACGTCACCGGCAACGCCGCGAGGGCGCGCGCCGCGCGCGAGAAAGCCAAGGCCGACGGCGCCGACCTCGTGGTGCTGTCGGAACTGTTCATCGCCGGCTACCCGCCGGAGGATCTGGTGCTCAAGCCGGCGTTCCAGTCGGCCTGCCGCGCCGCGATCGAGGAACTGGCGCGCGAGACCAGGGATGGTGGCCCAGCGATGCTGATCGGCACGCCGTGGGTCGAGGACGGCAAGCTCTACAATGCCTGCGCGCTGCTCGACGGCGGCCGCATCGCCGCGCTGCGCTTCAAGGCCAATCTGCCGAATTACGGCGTGTTCGACGAGAAGCGGCTGTTCGCGCGCGGCCCGGCGCCGGGCCCGGTGACGGTGCGCGGCGTGCGTATCGGCGTGCCGATCTGCGAGGACATCTGGCTCGAGGAGTCCGAAGAATACGAGAACGTCGTCGAATGTCTCGCCGAGACCGGCGCCGAGATTCTCGTGGTGCCGAACGGCTCGCCCTATGCCCGCGACAAGGCCGACCTCAGGCTGTCGATCGTCGTCGCGCGCGTCACTGAGAGCGGGCTGCCGCTGGTCTATCTCAACGAGGTCGGCGGCCAGGACGAGCTGATCTTCGACGGCGCCTCGTTCGCGCTGAATGCCGATCTTTCCGTCGCGGCGCAGCTTCCGGCGTTCGAGGAGAACATCACGACGCTGACCTGGCGCAAGACCGCCGACGGCTGGCGCTGCAACGGGCCGATCACGGCGCAGCTCGAGGGCGACAAGGCCGACTACGCGGCCTGCGTGCTCGGTCTGCGCGACTATGTCCGCAAGAACGGTTTTCCCGGCGTGCTGCTCGGCGTCTCCGGCGGCATCGACTCGGCGCTGTGCGCGGCGATCGCGGTCGATGCGCTCGGCGCCGACAAGGTGCGCGGCGTGATGCTGCCGTTCCGCTACACCGCGCAGGTGTCGCTCGACGATGCCGCCAAGCTCGCCGCGGCGCTCGGCATCCGCTACGAGATCCTGCCGATCGCCGATGCCGTGAACGGCTTCGAGACGATTCTGGCGCCGGTGTTCAAGGGTCTGGAGCGCGACATCACCGAGGAGAATTTGCAGGCGCGCGCCCGCGGCACGCTGTTGATGGCGATCTCCAACAAGACCGGCGCCATGGTGGTGACCACCGGCAACAAGTCGGAGATGTCGGTCGGCTACGCCACGCTGTACGGCGACATGAACGGCGGCTTCAATCCGATCAAGGACATCTACAAGACCGAGGTGTTTCGCCTGTCGAGCCTGCGCAATGGCTGGAAGCCGGACGGCGCGCTCGGGCCGTCAGGCGAGGTGATCCCGGTCAACATCATCATCCGGCCGCCGACCGCCGAGTTGCGCGAGAACCAGACCGACCAGGATTCGCTGCCGCCCTACGACGTGCTGGACGCGATCCTCGAGCGGCTGGTGGAGCGCGAGGAGCCGCTGGCGACCATCATCGAAGCCGGCTTCGACCGCGACGTGGTGGCCCGGGTCGATCGCCTGCTCAACATCGCCGAATACAAGCGGCGGCAGGCGGCGCCGGGGGTGAAGGTGACGCGGAAGAACTTCGGCCGCGACCGCCGCTATCCCATCACCAACCGCTTCCGCGATTTCGGCAAGGCGCTGCCGGCGCCCGACGAGACGCTGGTGGCGCGCACCTCGCGCGCGTCGGCGGAAGCGTTCGAGGGCTGAACTCTTCTTACCGCTTGGGAATGAAGGTCGGGCCGACGGTGCGGATCTGGCCGTCGCTCGCCGGCGCGGCCGGTGCCGCGGCGTCAGCGGCGGCGGGCTGCTGTTGAGCTGCGGCTGCGGGCGCGCCCTTCTTGCCGGCGGCGGCCTTGGTCTGGGCGCGCTGCTGCATCTTCCGCGCGCTCTCCTCGGTGACGATGATGTCACCCTGCTGCTCGGCGGACGCCTTGTCGTCGACCGCCTTCAGCGCCTCGGCCCAGCTCTGGCCGGCCGGCTTGCAGGAGCAGGATGGATTGAACTCGGTGCGGTACTTGAAGGCGTTCGGCAGCGACGAGTAGGACACGCCGCTGATCGAGACCGCCTGGTTGATGTCCTCGCCGGGATTTCGGTAGGTGAACAGGCTGGCATCCGCGGCAGGGCACTGCGCCTTGCAGATCTGCTCGTCGGCGGCGAAGCGCGCCTGCACGGTCGCGAACGAGATCGGGAAATAGGCGCCGTCGCAGGTGCGGACGCAGACGGTGCGGAAGGTCCCGGACTGGGCGCCATACTGCGCATCGGGCGGGGGCAGCGGATTGTTGGGATTGCCGCCGCCACCGCCGCCGAACAGGTTCTCGAGGAAGTTGCCGGGGCCACGCGCGGCCGCGGCATATTGCGGGCCGCAATTATTCTGCGCCAGAGCGGTCAGGACCGAACGGCGCTGGTTCTCGCGGTCGGCGCCGCCGAGCCCGCCCGAGCGCAGCCGCTCGAGATTGGCGGTGATCTGGTCGAGATTGGCGCGCATCTGCTGGATCTGGGTGTTGACCGGACCGCACTGCGCCGAATTGTTGTTGAAGAGCGAGAAGAATCCGGAGCTGTCGCAGCCCATGCGCCGGGCCTGCGCCGTCACGCGATCGAGCTCGCCCTGCTGGCGGGTTGCCGCGTCCTGATAGCGGCGGATCTGCTCGTCCTTGGCCGGGTCGCCGGAGCCGCCGCCGCGGTCGATCGCCGCCAGCTGGCCTTCGAGCCGGCCGCACATCGGATTGGCCTGCGGATTGGGCTGTGGCGCGCCTTGCGGAGCCGGACCGGGCGGGCCGGGCGGCACTTGCGCCAGGGCATGCGTGGCGGGCAGGGACATGCCGGCCAGCACGGCGCAACTCAGAAACCAGCGGGAGAAGCGAGAACGGGAGCTATTGGGCATATCCGGCCATTAAAACGACGCCGCGCGGCGATCAACGCCAAAGCGCGCGGGCAAGGCCGCTGCAATAGCCGTTTCTCGGGGCAGCGTCACGTCGTTTCCGGGGCGCCGGTGTGGCAATAACCCCGTCTGGCCAGCGGCTTGGCTCAGCGCTGGCAGGTGATGGCGACGAATTCACCACAGCTGTTGCCGTTGCATTTTTCATTCGCGGCGTGCGGAACCGCACCGGTGATCTCGTCGGGATCGACGCGGCGGTAATTGGTGGCCTGCGCAAAATCGCGTGACCGGCAATAGGCGCGGGCGGCGGAGGCACCGCAGCGATCGCCGCGGGCGAGGCACTGGTCGATGCCGTAGCCGTCGGCCTGGTTGGCGACGATGAAGACGCGGCTGTCGGCCAGCGCGGCCGAGGAAACAAGGAAGGACGGAGCAACAAAGAGCGTGCAGGCAATCAATGCTGAAACAGGCCGCATGGTGCACCAGTGAAAATGGCGGGGAATCCGCAAGCGACCGGATACGCCCAAATCCTTAATAATGATTAACCATGAGGGCGTTGACGTGATTTCGGTGCGGAGCGGGTGGCTAACCGCCCGAAAACAGCCCCTTGACGCAATAATGGGGCCGTGAGACATGGTGGAACCATGAACGGCCACCTCGCCATCTGCAGCATTTGCCGCGAGATTATGAGCTAGCGATTCGCTGGCTGAGGCCGTCTTTTCTCAACACATGAGAGCATTGGACCGCCCGGCCGCAAGGGAACGGTTTCCATGGATTTGCGCCTCTACGATACGCTGACCCGGGAGAAGCGGCCGTTTGTGCCGCTCGATGCCGACAACGTCCGCATGTATGCCTGCGGACCGACGGTCTACGACTTCGCCCATATCGGCAACGGCCGCGCCGCCATCGTTTTCGACGTGCTGTTTCGCGTGCTGCGCCATCGCTATGGCGCCGATCACGTGACCTATGTCCGCAACGTCACCGACGTCGACGACAAGATCAACGTCCGCGCCGCGCGGGATTATCCCGGCGTGCCGCTGAACGAGGCGATCCGCAAGGTCACCGAGCAGACCTATCAGCAGTATCAGGACGACGTCACGGCGCTCGGCTGCTTGCCGCCGACCGTGCAGCCGCGCGCGACCGAGCACATCCCGGAGATGCGCGCCATCATCGAGAAGCTGGTTGCCGGCGGCTTTGCCTATGTCGCCGAGGATCACGTGCTGTTCTCGCCGCAGGCGATGAACGCGGCCAATTCGATGTTGCCGCGTTACGGCGCGCTGTCGAAGCGTTCGCTCGACGAGATGATCGCCGGCGCCCGCGTCGATGTCGCGCCCTACAAGCGCGACAACACCGATTTCGTGCTGTGGAAGCCGTCGAAGCCGGGCGAGCCGTCATGGCCGTCGCCCGCAAGCATCAAGGTCGAGGGCCGCCCCGGCTGGCACATCGAGTGCTCGGCAATGGCCTGGAAGCATCTCGGCGAGAAGTTCGACATTCATGGCGGCGGCATCGACCTGGTGTTCCCGCACCATGAGAACGAGCTCGCCCAGACCTGCTGCGCGTTCCACTCCGACCGCATGGCCAATGTCTGGATGCACAACGGTTTCCTGCAGATCGAAAGCGAGAAGATGTCGAAGTCGCTCGGCAACTTCTTCACGATCCGCGATCTGTTGGCCGATTGGCCCGGCGAGGTGCTGCGGCTTGCCATGCTGAAGACGCATTATCGTTCGCCGCTCGACTGGACCGCCAAGGCCACCGAGGAGGCCGCGAAGACACTCGACGACTGGTACGCGGTCGCGGCCGACGCCGATCCCGGCGCGCCGTCGCCGGCGATGGTCGAGGCGCTCTACGACGACCTCAATACGGCGCAGGCGATGGCCGTGCTGCACGGCCTGCGCGGTGCTGCGTCGAGCAGCGAACAGAGCCGCAGGGAGTTTGCCGGCTCGCTCCGGCTGCTCGGCTTCCTGTCGGAGAGCGCGGCCGCGTGGGAGGCCCGCAAGCAGCAGGCGAGCGGTGTCGATGCCGCCGCGGTGGAAGCACTGATCACCGAGCGCACCGCGGCGCGGGCCCGCAAGGACTTCAAGGAGTCGGATCGGATCCGCGATCAGCTCGCCGCGATGGGCGTGGCGATCAAGGACGGAAAGGATGCCGAAGGAAAGCCGATCACCACCTGGGAGGTCGCGCGATGAGCCGCTCCGCGCCCGCCTTGCGCCCGTATCTGCCCGACGACGCGCCGCTGCTGGCGGCGATCTTCTCGGCCTCGATCATGGACCTGACCGGCGACGACTACAGCGAGGCGCAGCAGGAAGCCTGGGCGATGGCCGCCGACGACGAGGCGGCCTTCGGCAAGAAGCTCGCCGGCCAGCTCACGCTGATCGCGACCTTGCAGGGCGCCCCGGTCGGTTTCGCCTCGCTGAAGGGCGCCGATCTCATCGACATGCTCTATGTGCATCCGAGCGCGGTCGGGCAGGGTGTCGGCGGCGCGCTGTGCGATGCGCTTGAGAAGATCGCGAGTGCCCGCGGCACCAAGACCCTGAAGGTCGATGCCAGCGACACCGCGCTGGAATTCTTCCGCAAGCGCGGCTACGTCGCTCAGCAGCGCAACTCGGTCACTATCAACGACGAGTGGCTCGCCAACACCACGATGCAGAAGCAGCTCGATGGTGTCGCGACCCCGGGAGGCCACGCGTGAGCCGCGAGCGCCTCTATCTGTTCGACACCACGCTGCGCGACGGCGCGCAGACCAATGGCGTCGACTTCACCCTGCAGGACAAGCAGGTGATATCAGGCATGCTCGACGCGCTCGGCATCGACTATGTCGAGGGCGGCTATCCCGGCGCCAATCCGACCGACACCGAGTTCTTCAGCAAGAAGCCTGCGTTCGACCACGCACGCTTCACCGCCTTCGGCATGACGCGGCGGCCGGGCCGCTCGGCGTCGAACGATCCCGGGCTTGCCGGCATCCTCGAGGCCAAGGCGGACGCGATCTGCTTCGTCGCGAAATCCTCCGCCTACCAGGTCCGCGTCGCGCTCGAGACCACGAATGAGGAGAACCTCGCCTCGATCCGCGACAGCGTCGCTGCCGCGAAGGCGCTCGGCCGCGAGGTGATGGTCGACTGCGAGCATTTCTTCGACGGCTACAAGGAGAACCGCGACTACGCGCTCGCCTGCGCCAAGGCGGCCTATAAGGCCGGCGCCCGCTGGGTGGTGCTGTGCGACACCAATGGCGGCACCATGCCGCATGAGATCGAGACCATCGTCGGCGAAGTCATCAAGCAGGTGCCCGGCGCCCATCTCGGCATCCACGCCCATAACGACACCGAGCAGGCGGTGGCGAATTCGCTCGCCGCGGTGCGGGCCGGCGCGCGGCAGATCCAGGGCACGCTCAACGGCCTCGGCGAGCGCTGCGGCAACGCCAACCTCTGCTCACTGATCCCGACCTTGAAGCTGAAGCAGGAGTTTGCCGACAAGTTCGAGATCGGCGTCACCACGGAGAAGCTGGCGACGCTGATGAAGGTGTCGCGCACGCTCGACGACATGCTGAACCGCGCGCCCAACCGCCATGCGGCCTATGTCGGCGAAAGCGCATTCGTCACCAAGACCGGCATCCATGCCTCGGCTGTCATGAAGGATCCGCAGACCTATGAGCACGTGCTGCCGGATTCCGTCGGCAATCACCGCAAGGTGCTGGTGTCCGATCAGGCCGGCCGCTCCAACGTGATGGCCGAGCTCGACCGTGCCGGCATCGCCTATGACAAGAGCGATCCGCGGCTGATGCGGCTGGTCGAGGAATTGAAGGAGCGCGAGGCCGCGGGCTTTGCCTATGAATCGGCGAACGCCTCCTTCGACCTGCTGGCGCGCCGCACGCTCGGCAAGGTGCCGGAATATTTCAAGGTCGAGCAGTTCGACGTCAATGTCGAGCAGCGCTACAACGCCAACGGCCAGCGCGTCACGGTGGCGCTCGCGGTGGTGAAGGTCGATGTCGACGGCGAGCGGCTGATCTCGGCCGCCGAAGGCAACGGCCCGGTCAACGCGCTCGACGTCGCGCTGCGCAAGGACCTCGGCAAGTACCAGAAATATATCGATGGCCTGAAGCTGATCGACTACCGCGTGCGTATCCTCAATGGTGGCACCGAGGCGGTCACGCGCGTCTTGATCGAGAGCGAGGACGAGACCGGCGAGAGCTGGACCACGGTCGGCGTCTCGCCCAACATCATCGACGCCTCGTTCCAGGCGCTGATGGATTCGGTGTTCTACAAGCTGGTGAAGTCGGGCGCGCAGGCGTGAGTGATTGAGCCGTCATTCCGGGGCGATGCGAAGCAGCGAACCCGGAATCCCGAGATTCCGGGTCTGGTCCTTCGGACCATCCCGGAATGACAACGGGGAGGGAGTATCCATGATCGACCACGTCTCCGTCGGCGTCCGCGATCTGGAACGGGCCGCGCGGTTTTACGAGCCGACGCTGGCCGCGCTTGGCCTGAGCCGCCTCGTCACGCGGCCGGCGACGATCGGCTTCGGCAAGGCCTATCCCGAGTTCTGGATCAATCTGCGCGCCACGATGGCGCAGGTGCCGCATGAGAGCGGCACCCATATCTGCCTGCGCGCGAAGACCACCGCGGAGGTCGATGCCTTTCACGCCGCCGCGCTGGCGTCCGGCGGCCTCTCCGATGGTCCTCCGGGCCTGCGCCCGCACGACCGCGTGCGCTACTATGCGGCCTTCGTCCTCGATCCCGACGGCAACCGCATCGAGGCCGTGACGTTTCCGAGCGAGTAGTAAGGATTTCAGGCTAGCACTTGTCTCGACCCGTCATCCTGAGAGTCTGACTCATAAATCACCCAACCTTAGCTGCAGCCGCGAGTCTGCGGGTCAGGAGCCTGATGTGTGCAATCAGCAGCCAGGCAGCTTCGGTTGCCACCGTCGCCTCGAAGTCCTTGGCGAGGCGGCGGCATCTGCCGAACCAAGCGAATGTGCGTTCAACCACCCACCGCCTCGGCAGAAGCTGGAAGCCTTTGACGCCTTGAGGCCGCTCGACGATCTCGACAGTCATGGACCGCAGTCTGAGAGCGCGTCGAGGAGTTGATTTCCGCGGTAGATCCGGTCGGCAAAGACGTGGCGCAGCCGGGGGAAGTTCTTCCGCACGTTCTTCAGTAGCGGTACGGCGCCATGGCAGTCCTGAACGTTGGCCGGATGAACATGAACCCCAAGGAGGAGGCCATTGGTATCCGTCACGATATGCCGCTTGCGGCCGTAGATGCGCTTGCCTGCATCGTAGCCGCGCGGTCCACCAGCTTGCGTGGTTGGCGCACTTTGACTGTCGATCACGGCTGCCGTCGGCTTCGGTGTCCGTCCAAGCTTTTTTCGCGCCCGGCGGACAAGCACGCTGACAATCCTCTGCCACCGGCCTGTATCCCGCCATCTATAAAAATAGCCCTGCACCGTCGAATAGGGCGGGAACTCCTGCGGCAACGCCCGCCACTGGCAGCCGGTCGAAACGATATAGAGGATCGCTTCGATCACACGACGCAGCTCCGTCTTACGCGGCCGGCCGCGCCGGTTCGCTCGCGGCAACAGGCGTCTGATCACCGCCCACTCCGCATCGGTCATATCGCTTGCATAACGCAGATCGTCCCGCCGATATTGCTCCCGAGTGATCTTGGTCCAGGGCATCGTGCTCTCCCTCGAATCTTTGCAAATCCGATGGAATCACACCCCACTGAGATCACTCACCCATTTTTCAGTCAGGCTCTGAGGAGCGCGTAGCGCGTCTCGAAGGATGCACGGCCACCAGCGGGGGCTTCGAGACGGCCGCTCTGCGGCCTCCTCAGCATGACGGTCATGGAGCCGAAAGTGCGGCGAACAGTTACAGCCGCCGCGCCACTTCGGGCGCGAGATCCTTCGCGGCCTCGGGCGTGCGTGCCACCGCCGAACGCAGCCGCGGCAGGATCTCGTCGATGCGATCGGCCATCAGCACGTTGATCGGCAGCGTCGGGCGGATGAACTCGGTCATGCGCATGTGGTTCAAAAGCGAGAGCAGGGGCTCCCAGAAATTGTCGATGTTGGCGAGCAGGATCGGCTTGTGGTGACGGCCGAGCTGCTGCCAGGTCAATTGCTCGACCAGCTCTTCCAGCGTGCCGATGCCGCCCGGCAGCGCGACGAACGCATCCGAGCGCTCGAACATCAGGCGCTTGCGCTCATGCATGTCGGGCGTGACGATCATCTCCTGAACCGAGGTCAGCGCGTTCTCGCGCGCGCGCAGGAATTCGGGAATGATGCCGGTGACGGAGCCGCCGTGATCGAGCGTCGATCTCGCGACCGCGCCCATCAGGCCGATCGAGCCGCCGCCATAGACCAGGCGCACGTTGTTTTCGGCAAAGCTCTTGCCGAGCGCGACGGCAGCTTCAACGAAACGGGGATTGTTACCGGGGCCGGAGCCGCAATAAACACAGACAGTCTTGATTTGGTTCATACGTTCCTTGTGGCACTGCAGCGTAAACAGGGTCAAGACTCCCATATGGGGATTGAGGGCCAAAAAATCCCGTAAATTCCCGCGAATCGCGAACAATTTTCGTCATAAGCCTGTACGCCGCGTTCAAACGATCTATATGACGGGCACAATGGCAAACCGTGGAAAAGATGTGGCAGCGGACCGCCGCGCCGTGACCGCGCGGGCGGGCGCCTGATGGTGCCGCCGCAACAGAGTGTGACCGGCGCCGCACAGCCCACGGCCACGCCGCCGGCCGCCGAGAAGGGGACGCTGCTCGGCACCCTCGTTCATCTGTGGCCCTACATCTGGCCCGGCGATCGCGCCGATTTGAAGACGCGCGTGATCTGGTCGGTGGTGCTGCTGCTGTTCGCCAAGCTCGCCACGCTGTCGGTGCCGTTCACCTTCAAATGGGCGATCGATGCGCTGAACGGCACCGGCTCGGCGCCGGTCGCGGCCTCGAACTGGGTGGTCTGGCTGATCGCCTCGCCGGTGCTGATGACGATCAGCTACGGCGCGGTGCGCATCATCATGGCGGTGCTGACGCAGTGGCGCGACGGCATCTTCGCCCGCGTCGCCATGCATGCGGTGCGGCGGCTCGCCTACATCACCTTCGTGCACATGCACGAACTGTCGCTGCGCTTCCATCTCGAGCGCAAGACCGGCGGCCTGACCCGCGTCCTTGAGCGCGGCCGCTCCGGCATCGAGACCATCGTGCGGATGGTGATCCTGCAGTTGATCCCGACCATCGTCGAGGTCGCGCTGCTGGCGGCGGTGCTGCTCTGGCAGTTCGACTGGCGCTACGTGCTCGCGGTGCTGCTCACGGTCGTCGTGTTCATGTACTTCACCTATATCGCGACCGAGTGGCGGATCGAGATCCGCCGCAGGATGAACGATTCCGACACCGAGGCGAACACCAAGGCGATCGACTCGCTGCTCAACTACGAGACGGTGAAATATTTCGGCGCCGAGGAGCGCGAGGCGCGGCGCTACGATCGCTCGATGGAGCGCTACGAGCAGGCCAGCGTGAAGACCTATACCTCTCTCGCGGTGCTCAACACCGGGCAGGCGATCATCTTCACCGCCGGGCTGACCGCGACCATGCTGATGTGCGCGTTCGGCATCCGCAACGGCACCCACACTGTCGGCGATTTCGTGCTGATCAATTCGATGATGATCCAGCTCTACCAGCCGCTGAATTTCATGGGCATGGTCTATCGCGAGATCAAGCAGGCGATCATCGACATCGAGAAGATGTTCGACGTGCTGGCGCGCGATCCCGAGGTGAGGGACATTCCGGGGGCCAAGCCGCTCGCGGTGTCATCCGGCAGCGTGCGGTTCGAGGATGTCCGCTTCTCCTACGAGGCGGACCGGCCGATCCTCAAGGGCCTGAGCTTCGAGGTGCCGGCCGGCAAGACGGTTGCGATCGTCGGTCCCTCCGGCGCCGGCAAGTCGACGATCTCGCGGCTGCTGTTCCGCCTCTACGACGTCTCGAGCGGCCGCATCCTGATCGACGGCCAGGACATCAAGACCGTGACGCAGGCCTCGCTGCGCTCGGCGATCGGCATGGTGCCGCAGGACACCGTGCTGTTCAACGACACCATCCGCTACAACATCCGCTATGGCCGCTGGGATGCCGGCGACGACGAGGTGGAGGAGGCGGCGCGCCTCGCGCAGATCGACGGCTTCATCCGGATGTCGCCGCAGGGCTATGAGACGCAGGTCGGCGAGCGCGGCCTGAAACTCTCCGGCGGCGAGAAGCAGCGCGTTGCGATCGCGCGCACGGTGCTGAAGGCGCCGCCGATCCTGGTGCTGGACGAGGCGACCTCCGCGCTCGACAGCCACACCGAGCACGAGATCCAGGGCGCGCTGGAGCGGGTCTCGCGCAACCGCACCTCGCTGGTGATCGCGCACCGGCTGTCGACCATCGTCGGCGCCGACGAGATCATCGTGCTGGACCAGGGCCGGATCGCCGAGCGCGGCACCCACGCGCGGCTTTTGGCCGCCGACGGCCTCTATGCCAGCATGTGGAACCGGCAACGCGAGGCCGAGGAGGCCCGCGAACGGCTCGCCCAGGTCGATGACGACGGCACCGCGCCGAATCGGCTGCCGCCGGCGGTCACCAAAACGTCGGAGGATTCCAGCCCTGATGCGGGTGAGAAACCCTTGCCGACCGCCGCGGAATAGTCGATTTAGGGCCTCTCCCGCCAAATGGGGCGGGGAAACGCAAGCGAGCTCTGATGTCGATCGCCAACTCCATCCGCGCGCAGATCCCGCCGATCCACCCCGAGGGCTGTCCCTTTATCGGCGGCTTCGCTCTGGCGAGCCTGATCCTGTTCTGGATCTGGACCCCGCTGGGCTGGATCGGGACGCTGCTGACCGTCTGGTGCGCGCTGTTCTTCCGCGATCCGGTTCGCGTGACGCCGCTGCGCGACGGCATCGTGGTATCGCCGGCCGACGGCCGCGTCTCGATGGTGGTGCAGGCGCTGCCGCCGGCCGAGCTCGGGCTCGGCGACAAGCCGCTGCCGCGTGTCTCGGTATTCATGAGCGTGTTCAACTGCCATGTGAACCGCAGCCCGGTGGTCGGCCGCATCGACCGCATTGCCTACCGGCCCGGCGCCTTTATCAATGCCGAGCTCGACAAGGCGAGCGAGGACAATGAGCGCAATTCGCTCGTGATCTCGACCTCCAACGGGCGCATTGGCGTGGTCCAGATCGCGGGCCTCGTGGCGCGGCGCATCGTCTGCTTCGTCAAGGAGGGCCAGTCGATCGGCGCCGGCGAGCGCTTCGGCCTGATCCGCTTCGGCTCGCGGCTCGACGTCTATCTGCCCGAGGGCACGAAGGCGCTGGTCTCCGAGGGGCAGACCGCGGTCGCCGGCGAGACGATTCTGGCGGATTTCCGCAACGCCGATCCGGGCCGGACCTACCGCGCCGATTAACTCTGTTTCGCCAGCCCCATCAGCCGGTTCCCGCCGCAATGGCGGAGCCGGGCGGCGCTTGCTATATTCATCAGGCCATGACGCCATTCGATCCGAATTCCACCGAGTATCGCCGCCGGCGGTTCCGCCCGATCCCGGTGCGGATGCTGGTGCCGAACATGATCACGCTGCTGGCGATCTGCGCCGGCCTCACCGCGATCCGGCTGTCGACGGAAGGGCGGATGGAGCTGGCGGTCGCCGCCATCGTGTTCGCCGCGATCCTCGACGGCATCGACGGCCGCGTCGCGCGCATGATCAAGGGCCAGTCGAAATTCGGCGCCGAACTCGACAGCCTCGCCGACTTCGTCAATTTCGGCGTCGCGCCGGGCCTGATCCTGTATTTCTGGCAGCTGCATGAATTGAACAATGGCGGCTGGATCGCCGCGATGGTGTTCGCGATCTCCGGCGGCCTGCGGCTTGCGCGCTTCAATGCCTCGATCGACGATCCGAACAAGCCGGCCTTCGCCGCCAACTATTTCACTGGCGTGCCGGCGCCTGCCGGTGCGATCACCGTGCTGCTGCCGATCTATCTCGCCTTCCTCGGCGTGCCGATGCCGCCGGCGACGCTGACGGCGTTCTACACGCTGTTGATCGCCTTCCTGATGGTGTCGCGGCTGCCGGTGTTCTCCGGCAAGACCGTGAAGATGCGCGTGCCGCCGGAAATGGTGCTGCCGGTGTTCGTGTCGGTGGTGTTCATCGTCGCGCTGCTGATCGGCTATCCCTGGCACATCCTGTCGGCGGGCTCGGTGCTCTATCTGATCAGCCTGCCCTGGGGCTGGAAGTCCTACCGCGACCAGGAGCGCCAGCTTGCCGCGCAGACGCAAGCTGCGGGCGCGCCGGTGGCGGCGCAGGCCGCTGCTCCCTATACGGCGCCGGTCGCGGAGAGCGACCACGACGATCGTCCGACGCATCTGCACTGAGTGCGCCCTCGGTAGTCGACCGTCATCCTGAGGTGCGAGCCTTGCGGCGCAATTGCGCCGCCGGGCGAGCCTCGAAGGATGTACTGCCCGGCTCCTCCGAGATTGGGGCCGTCGACCCTTCGAGGGCCGCTGAAGAAGCGGCCACTTCCAGCGACAACGGTTTCGCCGTTGCGCGGGGGTGACGGTGATAGAGTGGTTTCATTCCAGCAAATATCAGCCATGAGCGTGCCTCGGTTGGGTTCGCCTGCGATCTCGGCTATAGGCTGAGACGGCCCGCTCGAGCATGATCCGGAAAAGTGGAGACCGGTTTTCCGAAAAGATCATGCTCAAACAAAGAAATGAGATCATGATGCGTTTCCCTGGAAACGCATCATGATCTGACGCCAAAAATCAGGAGAGAAACGCCGTGACGACATCCGCTTCCGCCCCGCTTCCTGCTTCCGTCCTTGAAGCGTTGGCGCGCTACGACACGCCGACGATCTGCAACGCGATGGAGATCGTCGCGCCGGAGCGCCGTCTGATCGGCTACACCGTGAAGCCGCTGGTCTGCCCGTTCCCGACGCTGCCGCCGATGGTCGGCTACGCCCGCACCACGACGATCCGCTCGGTGCTGAAATCCGGCCTCTCGGCCGAGGAGCAGTCGAAGCGCCGCATCGAATATTACGAATATGTCGGCACCGGCTTCGGCCCGCGCATCTCTGTCATCCAGGACATCGACGGCCCGGACGTCGGCTATGGTGCGTTCTGGGGCGAGGTGCAGAGCAACGTGCACAAGGCGCTCGGCTGCCTCGGCGTCATCACCGACGGCTCGATCCGCGACATCCCGCAATGGGCGCCGGGCTTCCAGGCGCTGGCCGGCTCGATCGGCCCGTCGCACGCCTGGGTGCATGCCGAGAGCTTTGGCGGCGAGGTCCGCGTCGCCGGCATGACGGTGCGATCCGACGATCTGATCCACGCCGACAGCCACGGCGCCATCGTGATCCCCTATGAGGTCGCGGCGAAGCTGCCCGAGGCCGCCGAACTCTGCGGCCGCCGCGAGACCCCGATCCTGGACATCGCGCGCAGCAAGGATTTCTCGCTCGAGAAGCTCAAGGACGCGCTGAAGCGTTCGGCGGAAATCCACTGAGGCAGGCGCATGGTGCTGACGGCGGGCAGGTGCCCTCCGTCATTGCGAGGAGCTCGCGACAAAATTGCAGAGCAATTTTGCGCTGAAGCGACGAAGCAATCCATGTCTCCGCAAGTGTCGAGATGGATTGCTTCGCGGAGCCTGTCATCCGGCGGTGCTTTGCGCCGACCGGATGGCTCGCAATGACGCAAAACAGGTTGGCTAAGGTCAGGCCGGAGCCACCTTCGCGATCTCGTTCGCCCCGCGAACCGTCATGTCAATGGCGACATAGAGGATCACGGCGAGTCCGACATAGGCGATCCAGCGGTGGTTCTGCAGCAGCCGCGCGATGACGGAGGCCGCCGCGCCCATCATCGCGATCGAGAGCGCGAGGCCGAACACCAGCACGATCGGCTGCTCCCGCGCCGCACCCGCGACCGCCAGCACGTTGTCGAGCGACATCGAGACGTCGGCAACGATGATCTGCGTGGTGGCCTGCCACAGCGTCTTGCGCTGGCCCTTTGCGCCATCGGCGTGTTCGGCCGTGGTCTCGTGCGCGTCGGCGCGCAGCTCGCGCCACATCTTCCAGCACACCCACAATAGCAGGATGCCGCCGGCCAGCAGCAGGCCGACGATCTGCATCAGCTGCGTGGTGACCAGCGCGAACATGATGCGCAGCAGTGTCGCGGCACCGATGCCGATCAGGATCGCCTTGCCGCGCTGCTTCTCCGGCAGGCCGGCCGCGGCAAGGCCGATCACGACGGCGTTGTCACCGGCCAGCACGAGGTCGATGACGACGACCTGCAGCAATGCGCTGAGGGCGTCGAGTGAAAACAACTCGGGCGAAAATAGTTCGGACATGGGTCATGTTCCCCTTGAGGTCGGGGAGCGGACCCTTTCGACGAAACCGGCTCTTGCCGTCATGCGGACGGCAAATCCACCGCGACACTTATCGCGTCACGGGTCGAAGCAGGGCCACTCCAACTGAGTTCCAGTCCGACATCGCAGCTTGTGGCTGCCAGAGGGGCCCGGCCTGGGATTACGGTCGTGACACCGGACGCATTGCTGCTTCTTCCTCGAAGAACAGCGCCGCCTGATCCGGTTCGCCGAGGATCGCCGCTGCGCACCCCATGAAGGTGAACGCGCCGGCAAAATCCCACAGCGTGAGGTTCGCCACGGTTGAGCGCGCGTGGATCACGCGCGCCGCAATCGCGGCAATGGCTGCCTGGACGAACAACAACAGGCTGAGAACGGGCAGCACGAGTGCAGGCTCAACCAGACGGAGCGTCAGGACGATCGGCAGCGCGGTCAGCGCGCCGAACAACAGCAGCATGCCGAACGGCTCCAGAGAGGGAGTCTTTCGCAGCATCGTGTCTGGAATGATCGAGGACATTCCGGTCCTTTACCGATCCTGACTTGTCGTTCACGTCGAGGATATCAGAACGCGATCTCCTTGACGCGCGACGCGGCGCCGCGCGACCGCCGGCCGCGCGACAAGATGTACGTATGCGGTTCCGGAGAAGGCCCGAGCCCCGGGGGGGGGGGGGGGGGGGGTGATCTTGGACGCCATTTTGGCACCGCCGCCGCGGTGGCATGCCATGGCAAAGTCCGTGCGGCGCCTTTATCTTTGCTGACAGCGCTGGGCGAACGATCGAAAGGCAATTTCGATGAATATGGCAGGCAAGACGGTGCTGATCACCGGTTCCACCGACGGCGTCGGTCGCTACGTCGCGATGAAGCTGGCGTCGGCCGGCGCCCGGGTCCTGATCCACGGCCGCGATACCAAGCGGGCGCAGACGCTCGCCGACGAGATCAAGCGCCTCAGCGGCCGCGAGCCGATGTTCTACCAGGCCGACCTGTCCTCGCTCGCCGAGGTCCGCGAGTTCGCCCAGCTGGTGCTCGACGACCAGGAACGCCTTGATGTGTTCGTCAGCAACGCGGGCATCGGTTCGCAAAACGAGGGGCCGGCGCGGCAGACCAGCAAGGACGGCCACGAGCTGCGCTTCGCGGTCAACTATCTCGCCGGCTTCCTGCTCGCGCATCTGTTGCTGCCGCGGCTCAAGGCGAGCGCGCCGGCGCGCATCGTCAATGTCGCGTCGCTCGGCCAGCACCCGATCGATTTCGGCGACGTGATGATCACGAAGAACTACAGCGGTGCGCGCGCCTATGCGCAGAGCAAGCTGTCGCAGATCATGTTCACCATCGACCTGGCCGCGGAGCTGGAAGGCTCCGGCGTGACCGTCAACTCGCTGCACCCCGCGACCTACATGAACACCACCATGGTGCGCGCCAGCGGCGCGACGCCGATCTCGACCGTCGAGCAGGGCGGTGATGCCATCCTGCGTCTGGTCCAGGACGACGATGTGGCAGGCCGGAGCGGGCTGTTCTTCGACGGCAAGCGCGAGGCGCGCGCCCATGCCCAGGCCTATGACGCCGAGGCGCGCAAGCGGCTCAAGGCGTTGAGCCTGACGCTCACCGGGCTGCGGGCTTCCTGATCCGGCGCGAGACCGGCGCACTTTGGACGCGACCTTGGGCGCGGATCGCCTCGAACAGGCGCTTGCATGCGGCCGGAACGCCGCGATCCGGCACCGTCGCAATGCCGAGCAAGAGACCCGGCTGCGCGCGCTTCGGTGAGAAATACCAGGGCGAGAGCGGGGCGGGCGCCAGCCCGTGCGCGAGCAGTGCCCTGACGATCTCGACATCGGCGGTCTTGTCCGGCAGCGTCAGCATGACGGCGAGGCCGGCAACCTGCACGTCGTTGCTCCAGCTCCGTAGCGCCGTCGTTAGCGCATCGCGGTTGTCGCAATAGGCCCGCTTGGTTCGCCTGAGATGGCGGATGTAGTGACCGTCGCGCATGAATTCCGCGGTGGACAGCTGCACCGCTGGGCCGGGAGCGGGGACCAAGCACGTCGCGACATCGGCGAACTGCGCCGCCAATGGCTCTGGCGCAACCAGGAAGCCGAGGCGCAGCGTCGGCGAGATCGTCTTGCTGAAGGAGCCGAGGTGGATCACCCGGCCGGCGCGATCGAGCGAGGCGAGCGCCGGCGCGGCACGGCCATCGAGCTGCAATTCGCCGAGATAGTCGTCCTCGATGATGAAGGCTCCGGTTTGGGCGGCCCAGTCGAGCAGCTGCGCGCGACGTTGCGGCGACAGCGGCGGGCCGAGCGGCGCCTGCTGGCCCGGGGTCACGACCGCGAGCGCCGCGTCGGGGGCGTGCTTGAGACCGTGCTCGACATCGATGCCGTTGGCATCGACGGGCATCGGGACGACCTCCAGCCGGCCGAGCTCGAGGCCCTTTCGCGTCAATGGAAATCCCGGGTCTTCCATCCAAGCGCGGCGGCCTTCGAGGCCGAGCACGCGCAGCGCGAGGCCGAGTCCTCCGCTGAATCCCGAGGTGATGACGATCTGCGCGGGCGAGCATTCGAGCCCGCGCGCGATCGCGAGATGCGCCGCGATCTCGCGTCTCAATTCGAGCTCGCCGCGAGGATCGACATAGCGCATCACCGCGCTCAATTCCGCACGGACGGCGCGCGCGCGGATTCGCGCCAGCAGCTTGGCGGGGAGGCTATCCTGCGCGGGGACGCCCATCCGAAAGTGTCCCTGACCGCTCAGATCGCGAAACATCTCCACGACCGATCCGGGAGCGACCGGCGCATCGGGCTTGGCGGCCTTCCTGGGCCGCCTCGCGACGGTGGTGCCGCCCGCCTTCGACGACACGATGTGCTGGGCGTCCGACAGCTTGTCATAGGCCGCCCGCACGGTGCCGCGCGCAACGCCGAGCTGCGCGGCAAGGTCGAGCCACGATGGCAGCCGGGCGCCCGGCACCAGCACGCCGTTGTCGATCGCCGCCGCGATCGCCTTGCGGATCTGCTCGGAGAGCGGCGTCCTGGCCGACCGGTCGAGCGCGATGGGAAGCGGGTTGGACATGGCCCGTGGTACACCAATTCGGTTCATTCTTGGTGCTTCTTTTTGGCCATGCGTGCCCGCATCTATCCGGTAGCAATGGAGGCACGAGATGAAGACCTTGATGACAACGCTGCTGGCCTGCGCGGCCCTTGCGACTCCGGCGATGGCGCAATCGGTGACGCCGAAGTTCGAGCATATGATCACGAACATTCCCGGCAAGTCGCTGATCGCGGTGGAGGTGAACTTCCCGCCGGGCGAGCCGTCGGCGCCGCATCATCACGCCAAATCGGCGTTTCTCTATGTCTACGTGCTCCAGGGCGCGATCGAGAGCCAGCTGGAAGGCGAGGCCGCGCATATCTATCGGGCCGGCGACAGCTTCTTCGAGCCGCCCGGCGCGCATCACGTGCTCGGGCGCAACGCGAGCGCGACCGAACCGGCGAAGCTGCTTGCGGTGTTCGTCGTCGACAGCAACGACAAGGCGCTGACTGTGTTCGACAAGGAAGGACACAAGCAATGAGCATGCGGATCGACTACAACAAGGTCGCGCCAGCGGGCATCAAGGCGCTCGGTGGCGTCTATGGCTACATCACGCAAAGCGGGCTTTCCGCGCAGCTCGTCGAACTGGTCTATCTGCGGATATCGCAGATCAACGGCTGCGCCTATTGCCTGGATTCGCATACCCGCAGCTTGCGGAAGATGGGCGTCAAGGTCGAGAAGCTTGCGGTGCTGCAGGTCTGGCGCGAGGCCGAGGCGCTGTTCGACGCCGAGGAGCGCGCCGCGCTGGCCTGGGCCGAAACCGTCACCCGCGTGGCGGAGACCGCGATTCCGGATGCCGATTACCAGGCGGCCCGCGAGGTGTTCAACGAGAAGCAACTGGTCGACCTGACCATCGCGATCGGCCTGATGAACACCTACAACCGCATCGCAATCGGCTTCCGCAACCCGCCGCAGGCTGTGGTCGAGCATTCCGCTGCGGCGGCTTGATCTTGGCAGGAATGGGTCAACTCCTGGACGGAAGCTACTCATTCGTTGCGGGCCGCATGCTCAGCAGCAGGAGTGCGCCGGAGAGCAAGTACAGCGCCATGACGAAGTACATGCCATAGATGTTGTCGCCGGTGTTCCGCACGATGAACCCGGTGATCGACGGGCTTACCGCCGGACCGAGATTTCCGAGGCTGGTGACGAGGGCAAGGCCGCCGGCCGCCGCGCCCGCTGAGAGATATTCACTGGTCAATGCATAGAAGAGCGGCGGCGCTGATACAAACCCGATGACGGCGAAGGAGAGAGCCAGGATCGAACCAACAAAAGTGCCGTGGAGCAACATGAGAAAGAACAAGCCGCCGGCGGCAATCGTGACGCAGGTCGCATAGTGCCAGCGGCGCTCATGCCGTTTGTCCGAATGACGACCGATCAGGATCATGCAGACGATACCCGCAGCGTTGGCTACTGCGTGATAGACGCCGACCAGTAGCGGATCCTTTACTCCCCAGCTATGGATCAGGGTCGGCATCCAGAATACCATCGTGTAGTTGGCGCCCAGCAGACAAAAACAGGCCAGCGACAACAGGTAGACCTTCGGGTCTCGCAGCAGCTGCCGGAACGTCCCCGAGGTCGCCTTCACGATGTTCTCTTCGTCATGCTGTAAAGCATCGTCCAGCAGCGCCTTCTCCCCCTTCGAGAGCCACGTGGCCTGGAACGGCTTGTCCTTGAGCAGGTAATACATGAGAACGCCGAGGATTGGCGCGGGCAACCCCTGGATCAGAAACAGCCATTGCCAGCCGTAAAGACCGCTGACGCCGTCGAAATACTTCAGGATCGAACCACACAGCGGACCAGCGATGAACATCACAATGGGGGGCGCCGACGCGAGGATCGCGATGACCTGCCCGCGCCTTACCGACGGGTACCAGTACGTCAAGTACAGCAGCACGCCCGGGGCGAAGCCGGCCTCAAAGACACCAAGAAAGAACCTCGCCGCATAGAACTGGAGCGGCGTCGATACGAACATCATGGCGGTCGCCGCCAATCCCCAGAGCACCATGATCCGCAACAGGGTCTTGCGCGCGCCGATCCTTTCCAGAAGAAGATTGCTGGGCACCTCAAACAGGAAATATCCGACGAAGAAGATGCCAGCGCCGAGCCCGTAGACTGCATCATCAAACGGTAGTGTCTGCTTCATCTGAAGCTGTGCGAAGCCGATGTTGATGCGGTCGAGAAAGGCGACCATGCTGGCGATCAGTAGCAAAGGTATAAGGCGCCAGTCGACCTTGGCGAACACGGCCTTGTACGCCGGGTTCTCCAATATCGGCGACGACGACTTGCTTGCAGCAGGCAGATGCATTCTTGTTCCTTCCAAAGTATGCTTTTGCCTATGATGTCCTTCGAACCAGTCGCTGCTCCATTGCGCGGGAGTAATGGTCTGACCTCGAAAGCTCAGGTGACCTTTGCCTCGATGACGCTGAGACGCCCGGCCGGATAGGTCGCGGTGTGAGTAAAGCCGGATTCGCGAAACAGCCAAGCGTACTGCTTTTCCGTTCTTTCGAGACCGCCAGGCCCGCGAAGCATGAGCAGATCGGTCAGCGTCTGTTCCCTGTGCGCATCGCTTACGCTCGGGAATTCCGGCATGATCCGTTCGATAAGCAGGAGCACGCCACCTCCGGGGAGCGCCCTTCGACAGTTTGCGAGGATGACCATGCTGCGCTCATCGCTCCAATCGTGAATAATGTTCTTCATGACGATGGCATCCGCGATCGATGGAATCGTCTGGAAGAAATCGCCGGCCATGAATTCGACGCGATCACTGAGCCCGCTGCGCCTCAGGTGGCCAGTCGCGGATTCGGCGCAGCGCGGAAGGTCGAAAATAGTCCCTCGGATATGCGGATGTTGCCCGGCTATGGCGCCAACGAGTTCGCCGGAGCCGCCGCCGACATCCATGAGATGAGCGAACGCACCGAAGTCGTAGGCCCCCAGGATATCCGGAATCGCCAGACGCGTCCCCTCCATCATCGCTGCGTTGAATATGTTGACCATCTCCGGATCGCGCGCCATCAGATCAAAGCTGTTTTCATGGCCAAGCAGTTGCGCGGCGGTCTTGCCGGTCATGATCGAGTCCTGTAGCCCGGTCCACGATTCGGTCAGAAACTGGCCTTCAAAGATCGTCCAGTTCTTGAGGGACTGGGTTGCGGCCCCGTCAAGGCAAGTCCCCAGTTCGGTCAATGCGTATTGCTCTTCAGCGACCGTGCAAATGCCTATGGTCGAAAGCGCGGTCAGCAGGCGGCGGAGCGCCTGCTTGTTCGCGCCGGTTGCCTCGACGAGTTCGCCAAGGGGCCGCGATCCATCGCGCAGGAGTTCAGCGATCCCCAGCTTCGCGGCGACATAGATGACCGCGGTCACGCGCTGCGACTGAATAAGGTGCAGCAATCTTGCGGATGCGTGGATAGAGGACATCGATCATTCCCTCTCATGTTGCTCGTTGGTGCCGGTTCAGCACGCCCGGGCAAGCCTGCTCAGGCTCGAAGGCGGCGCGCTGCGCGGCATTGATTGGCCGATCCTGATCTCGGTGTCGCTGACGCCGGGGCCGCATCGCCGGTCCGTCCCCGCAACCGGGGAAGGGTTGAAACCTGAAATACTTAGCGCAGTATGGATGACAGAACTGATCATGGAGGCCTGCCTGGCGCTGACCGCTTTTGGTGGATCGCTGCTCGGGACGGTTTTGCTATCCCGCGCCGCAAGATGATGCTGTACAATTGCCGCCAGGTCCCGAAACCTCGCCGATATTCTGCCGATATTTTCCGAAATGGCCCAACGAGGCGTTCTTGCTTAAGTCATCGCAGCCTTCGATTGTGATCGGCGACCGGACCTTGGACCTGGCCCGCGAATTGCTGCTCGACGGGCGCGGCGACATCGTGCCGTTGCGTCCTCAAGCCTGGGCGGTGCTGCGGCTCCTCGCGCAACGCGTCGGGCGCCTGGTGCATAAGGACGAGATATTGGATGAGGTCTGGTCGGACTGCGAGGTCACGGAAGACTCGCTTGTCCAGGCCATCGGCGACATCAGGCAGGCCTTGGGAGGGGCGGGCCGATTGGCCCTGAGAACCTTGCCTCGCCGCGGCTACATGCTGGTCGTGGATGGCGAGCAGGCCGACCGCCCGGCTTCTGCCAGTGTCACGACCTCGTCGATGCCAGACAACGCTGGAAGGCCAGCGGGTTCATCTTCGATCCCACACCTGTCCATTGTTGTTCTACCATTCACAAATATTGGCGGCGATCTGGAGCAGGAATATTTTGTCGATGGCGTGACTCACAGTCTGACTACTGACCTGTCGCGCATCGCCGGCGCGTTCGTCATCGGCCGGGGCACTGCGTTCACCTTCAAGGGAAAGGCGGTGGACGTGAGGGAGATCGGTCGCGAATTGAATGTCCGTTACGCGCTGGAAGGGTCGGTGCAACACGGCGGCAATCGCTTTCGCCTGAACGTTCAGTTGACTGACACGGAAACCGGAGCCCATGTGTGGGCCGAGCGCTTCGACAAGCCCGCTGCCGACTTGCTGGACATGCAGGATGAGATCGTATCCCGGCTCGCCAATACATTGAACGCCGAGCTTATCAAGGCCGAAGCACGACGGGCAGAACGGTTGCCCCAGCCGGACGCGATGGATCTCTATTTTCAGGGCAGGGCTGTCCTGAACAAAGGAATAGCGCCTGCGGTTATGGCGCGAGCAAGGGATTTCTTCATGCGCGCCCTCGCGCTTGATCCCGACAATATTGAAGCAGCGGTTGCCGCGGCTCAGGTCGATTTTGCGATCGGTTCTTCCTCCATGGCCGATGACGGACCGGCATATTTCAGGGCCGCGGAGAAGGCGCTGAATGGCGTGTTGTTGCGTGCGCCCAATCACCCCAGAGCCCACATGTTGCTCGGCGCGGTTCAAATTCGGACGCGCCGCGCTGCAAAGGGTATCGCTGAATGTCGCCAGGCGCTGGCGCTCGATCGGAATTTGGCCGATGCGCATGGGTTCATTGGCCTCGGGAAGCATGCGCTGGGGCGTGGTGAGGAAGTCGAGGGGCATATTCAAGAGGCGTTACGACTGTCCCCTCGCGATACGCGTGCCTTTCTCTGGATCATGGTTGTCGGGATGGCCAAGTTGATGTCCTGCACCAACGCAGACCTCGAGGCGCTGGACTGGCTTCGCCGGAGCATTGAGGCTAATCCCAATTTTGCGCTCGCTCACTTTCACTTGGCTGGCGCGTTGGCCATGATGGGAGACCTCGAGGAAGCACGATCCAGTGCCAAAGCCGGACTGGCACTCGATCCCAACTTCAGCATTCGTCGATACGACGTCAATGTCGTCTTCCTGTCCGACAATCCGGTATGGCTCGCCAAGCGTAAGCGCTTTTATGAGGGAATGCGCATGGCCGGCGTGCCGGAGAGCTAGTGCCGCGTTCGATCATCTGCGTGAATGGGATAAAGCTGCGACGAGGAGCTACATTTGAGCTCCAGCAGCGGCGCGCCATACTCGCGTCTTGGTCAGCGGCGGAGCAGGAGCACCACTCACGAACCCGGCTTCGCCTCGACAGGCTTCTGCGCGAACTGCGGAAAGGTCTCGGCCACGACAGGCCCATCCAGCCGCCATGAATAGCAGCCGCCGACGAAGAATGGCGGCTCGGTGACATCGCGCTGGTGATCGAGCGCGCCGCGGCCCTGCGGGTCCTTGCCGGAGGTTGCGGTCTGGAACAGCGTCGTCACCGCCGGACCCAGCAGCTCGGCGAGATGGGTGCAGGTTTCGAGCTTGCCAATCTTGCGGCGGACCAGTTCGCGCCAGCCCTTGCCGATGCGTTCGCCGACCAGGCGCTGCAAGATGCCCTCGACGTCGAGGCAGGACGGGTAGGGCGTTGAGGCCATCGTGGTGCCGGTCTCGCGGATCGTAAAACTGTCGTCGACCGCGAGCCGCAGGCGGATGTCGTGCACGGGATCGTCGGGCTGCTGCAGCCCGCGATGCTTGTCCTGTCGGGCATAGGGTTTGGTGTCGACCAGCTGCGCCTCGACTTCCCACAATCCGTCGTCACGGAGATAGCCGAGACATTCGACGGAGCGGCGGTGCATCAGGCGGCGGGGCTTGCCGTCGGTATTGGTATCGGGTGCGGACATCGGAACTCGCTGGATTGAATCTCGAACCGATCCAATCGGCCATGTGCTCCGATGTCAACGCTCGCGGTCGAATGGCGTCATGAGAGGTCGTCATTCCGGGATGGCGCGTTAGCGCCAGACCCGGAATCTCGAGATTCCGGGTTCGATGCTTCGCATCGCCCCGGAATGATGGGGGTGACGTTGAGAGCTGTCCCTCAGCTCACCCGCCGTTCGCGGTTCTCCCAATACGGCTTTCTAAGCTCGCGCTTTAAGATCTTGCCGGCGCCGGAGAGCGGCAGCGGCGTCGAGGTGATGTCGACGCTGCGCGGGCATTTGTAGCCGGCGATCAGCACCTTGCAGTGCTCCATCAGCTCTTCCGGCGTGGCGCTGGCGCCGCTCTTCATCACCACGACGGCGTGAACCTGCTCGCCCCAGCGTTCGCTCGGGATCCCGATCACGGCGCATTGCGCCACCGCCGCGTGCTGGGCGAGCGCGTTCTCGACCTCGGCCGAATAGACGTTCTCGCCGCCGGAGATGATCATGTCCTTGACGCGGTCGACGACGTAGATGAAGCCGTCCTCGTCCATGTAGCCGCCGTCGCCGGTGTGCATCCAGCCGTCGATCACGGCGCGCGCGGTCTCCTCCGGACGCTCCCAATAGCCCATCATCACCATGTCGCCGCGCACCGCGATCTCGCCGACGGTGCCCGTCGGTACGACCTTGTCCTCCGCATCGACGATCTTGACCTCGGCGCCAAGCGTCGCCCGGCCGGCGCCGCGGTGCCGGCCCTTGACGCGGCCGTCGCCGATATGCTCCTTCCAGTGCAGCAGGGTCGCGATCGGCGACAGCTCGGTCATGCCGTAGGCTTGCGTGAACTCGACATGCGGCAGCGCCTTCATGGCGCGCATCAGCACGGCGTCGCTGATCACGGAGGCGCCGTAGGAGATTCGCTTCAAGGACGACAGGTCGTAATTGCCGAGCGTCGGGTGGTCGACGAACATCTGGATCATGGTCGGCACCAGCAGCACGTCGGTGATGCGCTCCTTCTGCACGGCGGCTGCGACGCCGTCAGGCGTAAAGCCCTGGATCACGACGTTGGAGCCGCCGGACAGCAGCACCGAATACATCGCCGCGCCATTGGCGAGGTGGAACATCGGCGCCGCGTGCAGGTAGATCGTGCTGCTCGGCCACAAGCCTTCGCCGAGCGCGTTGAGCGCGTTGGCCATCAGATTGCCGTGGCTCAGCATCACGCCCTTGGAGCGGCCGGTGGTGCCGCCGGTGTAGAAGATGCCGGCAAGGTCGTCGCGGCTGCGCATCGCATCCGGAACAGGCGCGCTGCGCGCGATGAGCGTCTCGTAATTCTCCATGCCGGCAGGCGTGTCGCCCTCGTCGGCATAGACCAGCCGCAGGCCGGGGACGGCGCCTGCCAGCGCCGTGCCGACCGGCGCAAACGCCCTGTCGACGAACAGGATCGTTGCGCGGCAGTCGCGCAGCGCGTCCTCGTTCTCGATCGGAGACCAGCGGATGTTGAGCGGCACGATCACGGCGCCGGCCCAGCCGACGGCGAGGTAGAGCTCGAGATAGCGGTCGGAGTTCAGCGACAGGATCGCGACGCGGTCGCCGTCCCGGGCGCCGAGGCCGCGGATCGCGGCGGCGAGGCGGGCGACGCGTTCGCCGACCTCGCGCCAGTTGCGCCGCCGCTCACCGCAGACGACTGCGAGCCCGTTTGGATTGACCTGCAGCGCGCGCCGCAGTCCGTGTGTGATGTTCACTCGTCTCCTCCCTTGATGCGTTTCCCCTGCGAGGCGGTTTGTCCGCCTTCTCGTGCGCCGTTGTCTTGCGCGTTGATGTCATTTGCGTTGTTGTTTTGGCGATGCCTTCGGTGAGGCGGATCGCGAACTCGTCGGCGACGGCGCGTCCGCTCAGCTCGCCGCCCGGCTGGAACCAGTGGCCGATCCAGTTCAGCGAGCCGGCGATCGCGAAAGCCGCGAGCTTCGGGTCGCACGGCTTCACCGAACCGTCCGCGACGCCCTGTGCGATATAGTCGCGGAAGGCGCGGTCGATCCGCCGCTTCGCCGTCTGCACGATCTTGCGGTTGTCCTTGCTGAGGTCGCGGATGTCGAACCGGACCAGGCTCTTGCCGTAGTCCGCGGTCATCAGCTCGGCATAGCGGACGGTGAGCTTGCGCAGCTTGTCGAGCCCTGAGCCGCCGCCCGCCGACGTCTCGGCAATGCATTCGTCGACCAGCTCATTGCCGATCGACCAGCACTCGAACAGGATCTCGTCCTTGCCGCGGAAGTAGTTGTAGAGCGCCGGCTTGGTGATGTTGAGCCGCTTGGCGACGTCGTTCAGCGTGGCACGGTGATAGCCCTGTTCAAGGAACAGGGCTACGGCCGTGCGCAGCACTGCCTCGCGCTTCTCGTCGCGGGCGCGGCGCCGGCTTTCGAATGGCAGCCATGGCGACTCGTTGCTGGAAGAGGGGGAGTGGGCGTCCATCGCGTCGGCTGTTGTCGCATTGACTCCGGAAGATCGCCCGTATATTACCCATGGGTAATAAATAGTCCAGTGGGTAATTTCCGGGAGGACACGCGATGACGTCACGCACCTATATTGCCGGGGTCGGCATGATCCCGTTCGTCAAGCCCGGCGCCAATGCGCCGTATCACGTGATGGGCGCCGAAGCGGCGAAGCTGGCGCTCGCCGACGCCGGGCTCGACTACGGCCGCGTGCAGCAGGCCTATGTCGGCTACGTCTATGGCGACTCCACCTGCGGGCAGCGCGCGCTCTATCCGGTCGGCATGACCGGCATCCCGATCGTCAACGTCAACAACAACTGCTCGACCGGCTCGACCGCGCTGTTCCTGGCGCGGCAGGCGATCGAGTCGGGCGCGGCCGATTGCGTGATGGCGCTCGGCTTCGAGCAGATGAAGCCCGGCGCGCTCGGGGCCGTGTTCACCGACCGTCCCAGTGCGTTCGACGATTTCGACGCCGCGGCCGACAAGCTGGTCGACGCGCCCGGCGTGCCGCTGGCGCTGCGCTATTTCGGCGGCGCCGGCCTCAGCCACATGAAGAAATACGGCACGCCGCTCTCCGCCTTTGCAAAAGTGCGCGCCAAGGCGAGCCGTCATGCCAAGAACAATCCGCTGGCGCTGTTCCGCAAAGAGGTCACCGCCGACGACGTGATGAACGACCAGGTGATCTGGCCCGGCGTGATGACGCGGCTGATGGCGTGCCCGCCGACCTGCGGCGGCGCCGCCGCGATCCTGGTCTCGGAGAAATTCGCCGACCAGCACGGCCTCAACAAGCAGGTCCGCATCGCGGCGCAGGCGATGACGACCGACACGCCCTCGACCTTCGGTGCGTCAGACATGATGCAGGTGGTCGGCTACGACATGGCGCGGGATGCCGCGCGCAAGGTCTATGAGGCCGCCGGCATCGGGCCTGATGATCTCGACGTCGTCGAGCTGCACGACTGCTTCGCGCACAACGAGCTGATCACCTATGAGGGGCTTGGCCTGTGCGGCGAGGGCGAGGCCGCGAAATTCATCGACGACGGCGACAACTCCTATGGCGGCAGGATCGTCACCAACCCGTCCGGCGGGTTGCTGTCGAAGGGCCATCCGCTCGGCGCCACCGGGCTTGCGCAGTGCTATGAGCTGACGCGGCAGCTGCGCGGCACCGCTGCGGCGACGCAGGTGGAGGGCGCGCGGATCGGCTTGCAGCACAATCTCGGCCTCGGCGGCGCCTGCGTCGTGACGCTCTACGAACGCGCTTGAGGTCGTCATGGTCGATCAATCCGCTGTCGGGCGTACATTTACGCCCGTGACCGCGCGCGTCGAGCCGGGGCGGCTGCGCTTCTTCCTCGATACGCTCGGCGAGACGAATGCCGTCTATCGCGACGAGGCGGCCGCGCAGGCGGCCGGCTTCACGGCGGCGCCGGTGCCGCCGACCTATCTGTTCTGCCTCGAGATGATGGATGCGCCGGACCCGTTCGAGTTCCTCACGGCGCTCGACATCGATCTGGCGCGCGTGCTGCACGGCGAGCAGCGCTTCGACTATCATGCGCCCGTCGTGGTCGGCGACACCTTGACCTTCCGCCCGCGCGTCACTGGCATGACCGACAAGAAGGGCGGGGCGATGACGCTGATCGTGGTCGACACCCCGGTCACCAACCAGAACGGTGTCCATGTCGCCGATGTCTCGCGCACCGTCGTGGTACGCAATGCGAGGCCGTCATGAGCAGCTCTCCCTCTGTCGGCGACCGCATCGTCCACAAGGAGTTTCCACCGATCACCCGCCATCGCCTCGCGCTGTATTGCGGCGCCTCCGGCGATCACAATCCGATCCATGTCGACATCGATTTCGCGAAGGCGGCCGGCTTCCCCGACGTGTTCGCGCACGGCATGCTGGTGATGGGCTATCTCGGCCAGGCGCTGACCGACGCGGTGGCGCCGTCGCGCATCCGCTCGTTCTCGACCCGCTTTGCGGCGATCACCCAGCTCGGCGCGAAGCTGACCTGCGAGGGCACGGTGACCGAGCTGGTCGAGCAGGGCGGTGAGAGGCGCGCAATACTCGCGCTGACCACCAGGGATCAGAACGGCGAGATCAAGCTCGCCGGCGAGGCGGTTATCGCGCTGTAGTGCGAAAGGTCTCGCCACGAGGGATTGTGCGCTCCCTCGCCCCGCTCTTGCGGGGAGAGGGTTGGGGTGAGGGGCTGCTTCCGCGCACTCTGGAGGTGGTGAGACCTGTACCCCCTCACCCGGAACGCATCTGACAATGCGTTCCGACTTCTCCCCGCAAGCGGGGCGAGGTGAGGCGGGCATACCGCAAAGATCACGTTGTTTGAGGGAGGTTTGAATGTCAAAGCTGCAAGGCAAAGTCGCGCTCGTCTCGGGCTCCGGCCGCGGCATCGGGCGCGCGATTGCGCTGAAGCTCGCGAACGAGGGCGCGCGCGTCGTGGTCAACGACCTCGATGCCGAGCCGGGCGATGCGGTCGTCGCGGAGATCAAGGCCATGGGCGGCGAGGCGATCGCGGTCAATGGCAGCGTGACCGAAGCCGGCTTTGCCGATCGCTTCGTCGGCGCCGCGATCGAGCGGTTCGGCGGTCTCGACATCATCGTCAATAATGCCGGGTACACCTGGGACTCGACGATCCAGAAGATGACCGACGAGCAGTTCCAGGCGATGCTGGACGTCCATCTGGTCGCCCCGTTCCGCATCATGCGCGCGGTGTCGGAGCCGATCCGAGTGATGGCGAAGAGGGAGGCCGAGGCGGGCCGCGAGGTGTTCCGCAAGGTCGTCAACATCTCCTCGATCGCGGGCCTCTACGGCAATGCCGGGCAGGCGAGCTATTCGTCCGCCAAAGCATCGCTGATCGGGCTGACGCGCACGATGTGCAAGGAGTGGGGCCGCTACAAGGTCAACGTCAATTGCGTGGCGTTCGGCCTGATCAACACCCGCCTGACCCAGCCGATCGAGACCCAGCAGAAAACCATCGACGTCGCCGGCCGCGACATCAAGGTCGGCGTCCAGCCGCAGATGCTGGAGGCGATGGGCCGCATGATCCCGCTCGGCCGCGGCGGCACGCCGGAGGAGGCGGCCGATGCGGTCTATCTGTTCTGCGCTCCGGAATCGAATTACATCAGTGGTCAGGTGATCGTCGCCGGCGGCGGTCTTCTGATTTAATACGAGGGCAGAATGCACTACCGATCGTCCTGGATGACCGAGGAGCTGGACACCTTCCGAGACCAGTTCCGCAAATTCCTCGCCAAGGATCTGGCGCCGCACGCCGAAAAATGGCGCGAGCAGAAGCTGGTCGATCGCTCGGCCTGGCGCGCGCTCGGCGAGATGGGCGCGTTGCTGCCGAGCGTGCCCGAGGCCTATGGCGGCTTAGGGGCCAGCTTCGCCTATGACGCCGCCGTGCTCGATGACCTCGAGAGCACGGTGCCGGAGCTGACCACCGGCGTCTCCGTGCACAGCGCGATCGTCGCGCATTACATTGTCAACTATGGCTCGGAGGAGCAGAAGAAACGTTGGCTGCCGAAGATGGCGTCGGGTGAGATGGTCGGCGCCATCGCGATGACCGAGCCCGGCACCGGCTCGGATCTGCAGGCCGTCAAGACCACGGCGAAGAAGCAGGGCAATTCCTACGTCATCAACGGCCAGAAGACTTTCATCACCAACGGCCAGGCCGCCGATCTCGTCATCGTGGTGGCGCGGACCGGGGCTCCGGGCGCCAAGGGCATCTCGCTGATCGTGGTTGAGACCGCGGGCGCCGAGGGGTACCGGCGCGGGCGCAACCTCGACAAGATCGGGCTGCACGCATCAGACACGTCGGAGCTGTTCTTCGATAACGTCACGGTGCCGCCGGAGAACCTGCTCGGCGCCGAGGAGGGCAACGGCTTCGTACAGCTGATGCAGCAATTGCCGCAGGAGCGGCTGTCGCTCGCGATCGGCGCGGTCGCCTCGATGGAGCGCGCGGTCAGGATCACCGCCGAATACACCAAGGAGCGCACCGCGTTCGGCAAGCCGCTGCTCGAATTCCAGAACACCGCCTTCAAGCTTGCCGAGCGCAAGACCGAGGCGATGATCGCCCGCGTGTTCGTCGACTGGTGCGTCGAGCGCCTGGTCGCCGGCGACCTCGACACCGTGACGGCGTCGATGGCGAAATGGTGGTGCTCGCAGAAGCAGGTCGAGACCGCCGACGAATGCCTGCAGCTGCATGGCGGCTACGGCTACATGCAGGAATATCCGATCTCGCGCATGTTCATCGATTCCCGCATCCAGAAGATCTATGGCGGCACCAACGAAATCATGAAGCTCCTGATCGCGCGTTCGCTGTAGGCGGGCGCATCTTTGGCCGTCGTTCCGGGGCACGCGAAGCGTGAACCCGGAATCTCGAAGTTGCGGCTTGAGATTCCGGGTTCGATGCTCGCGCATCGCCCCAATGACGCGGAGGGGTGAGTGCGCGCTCATCTCCTTCGGCCGTGCGCCGCTACATCGCCCGTACGTTCTTGAGGAACTTGTCGACCTGAACTTCCAGCTCTGAGGCGTTGCTGGCGAGCTCTCCGGAGGCCGCCAGCACGTTCTCGGCGGCCTTGCTGGCATCGTCGATCGCCTTGGTCGTGCCGTTGATGTTTGCGGTGACCTCCTTGGTGGCCGCGGCCTGTTCCTCGACCGCGCTGGCGATCACGGTCGAGATCTCGCTGATCTGGACGATGACCTGCGAGATCGCCTTCAGCGCCGTGGCGGTGTTGCCGGTCGCGGCCTGCATCTCGTTGATCTGCGCCGAAATGTCTTCCGTGGCCTTGGCGGTCTGGTTGGCCAGCGCCTTCACCTCGGAGGCGACGACGGCGAAGCCGCGTCCGGCCTCACCGGCCCGCGCGGATTCGATGGTTGCGTTGAGCGCAAGCAGGTTGGTCTGGCCGGCGATTTGGCTGATCAGGGCGACGACGTCGCCGATCTTCTGCGCCATGGTCACGAGACCCGCGACCAGCTTGTCGGACTTCTCGGCTTCGTCGACCGCCATGCGGGCAATGCGGCTCGCCTCGGCCACCTGGCGGCTGATCTCGTTGACCGAGGACGACAGCTCCTCGGACGCGGACGCCGCGCTCGCCGAGCGCTGATTGACGAATTCGGCGGTCGTCGTCAGCGATCGCGCAGTGCCCTGCATTTGCGTCGACGCCGACGCCAGCATCCCGGCAAGGCCCTTCACGTCCTTCTCGAAATCGTCCGCCAGCTTCACATTGCCTGTCACGACCGACCAGCTCAGCATCGCGCCGGTGTAGTTGCCGCGCTTGTCGGTCAGCCCGGAGACCCGCAGGTCGAGCGTTTCCGGACCGAGCTTGATCTTGGCCGCATGCGGCAGGTTTTTGGGATCGCCGACGATGCGGCGCTGGTGCGCCGGGTTCTTGTGGAAGATGTCGAACGAGTTGCCGAGGATCTTGTCCGGCGCCACCGGAAGCAGGTGCTTCACGGTGTCGAGCGTCTTGAGGCTGGTCTGGTTGATGTAGGTGATGTTGAAATCGGTGTCGCACATCATGATGTTGATCGGCATGTTGTCGAGCATCTGCAACAGCCGTTCGGTCTGCGTTTCAAGCCGCGCCTTCTCGGTCGCGAGCTCCCAGGTCAGCATCGGGCCGGTGTAGCGGCCGCGCGAATTGGTCATAGCCGTCACGGTGAGATCGAGCGTCTCGCCGCCGATGGTGATACGCGCCTTGTGCGGCAGGTTCTTCGGGTCGGACAGCAGCCGGCGCTGATGCTGCGGGTTCCTGTGAAATATATCGATCGATTGCCCGATCAGCGCGTCGACCTTTACCGGCAGCACATGCTCGATCTTCTTCAGGTTCTGCCGCGTCGACTCGTTGATGTAGGTGATTTTGAAATTGTCCAGCTCGCAGAGCATGACACTGATCGGCATGTCGTCGAACAGCCGGTACGAACTGTCCGAGCCGATCACGCTTGCGACGCTCTTCATCCCCAACATGCATTGCCTCCAGCCTTGATAATGATCTTGGTGAATTGAAACGGTGCACCTGATCGGCGACCGAATGCCTTCCACCGCCGGCCCCACGCAGGTGCGCTACACGATTTACAATTTCTGACTGCGTGGAACGGTAGGCGATTCGAGTTCCACCAAGAAGGGCGCGCAATGCGCCGCGTGCGCTCGCGCAGGTCGAACGCGCGATGCTCGCGATGAGCGCAGCCGAAAACGTTGCGCAACACCGCGATTTGCCGTGAAATCCACGCGATCCGGCGACGAAGATGCGAAGCGGCCGATCGCTGCACCGTAATCATACGGAAGCAGAAGCGTGCGCTCCTAATGATTGTTATCGTGCACATAACGCGGTGGCTCATGCAGATTGTGCCACGCCATCGCGCGCAGCGGAGAGTTCTTGACTGCAATCTTCTCGGCGGCCACGCGCTGTCGGTCTTGGCAACGTGGCGTGCGAGCATTCTTTCGCCTGCGCTCTGTTGCGTCGGTCGGCGCCTCCGTGATGACAGGCTGCCGCATCGTCGATGCGGGTGTTCGTGAAAGGAGCCCGCGCAGGTTGATCATGCCGCGCGAGACCCGATCGGGGTCACGGACCGGCGTCGTGGTCCCGCGCGAGCGCAACGAGATCGCCCTCGAGCCGGACGATCGTGACCTGCGTTGCTTGCCGGCCGGCGGCTTCAATCCTGCCGGCGATCGTCCGCTCTGCGGAAATCGATGACGAAACTGCGTTGCCCATTGCCTACCGCATGGCTTGACGCCGCTGCGGCCGCGAGACGCAGCTTCGGCCTTGCACCCCATTTCCGTCTATCATACCCCGTGGGACCACGATCCGCGCGAAGCTCAAACGCGCGCCAGTACTTGCAGGGAGCCCTCATGACCAAAAGCAATGCTCGCACCGGAGGCCAGATCCTGATCGACCAGCTGGTCGCGCAAGGGGTGGAGCGCGTCACCTGCGTGCCGGGCGAGAGCTATCTGGCGGCGCTCGACGCCTTGCACGACAGCCCGATCGACGTCGTGATCTGCCGCGCCGAGGGCGGGGCCGCGATGATGGCGGAGGCCTATGGCAAGCTCACGGGACGTCCGGGCATCTGCTTTGTCACCCGCGGTCCGGGCTCGACCAATGCCGCCCATGGCGTGCACATCGCGATGCAGGACTCCACCCCGATGATCCTGTTCGTCGGCCAGGTCGACACCGGCATGCGCGAGCGCGAGGCATTCCAGGAACTCGACTACAAGGCGGTGTTCGGCACGATGGCGAAATGGGCGGTCGAGATCGATCGTCCGGATCGCATTCCCGAACTGGTCGCGCGCGCCTTCCGCGTCGCGCTGCAGGGCCGGCCCGGTCCGGTGGTGATCTCGCTGCCGGAGAACATGCTGACTGAAACCGCCGCGGTCGCCGACGCGCCGAAGGTCGAGCCTGCGGCGACCTGGCCTGCGCCGGCCGATCTCGAGCGCCTCGGCAACATGCTCGCCGGCGCCAAGGCGCCGATCGTGGTGCTCGGTGGCTCGGCCTGGACCGCGGAGGCCGCCAAGGGCATCGCGCGCTTCGCCGAGCGCTTCGACCTGCCGGTTGCCACCTCGTTCCGCCGCGCCTCGCTGTTCGACGCCGACCACTCGCATTATGCCGGCGATCTTGGCATCGGCCCGAGTCCGAAGCTCAGGGATCGCATCACCGGCGCCGACGTCATCCTCCTGATCGGCGGCCGCATGTCGGAAATGCCGTCCTCGTCCTACACGCTGCTCGACATTCCGGTGCCGAGCCAGAAACTGATCCATGTCCATCCCGGCGCCGAGGAGCTCGGCCGTGTCTACCAGCCGGCGCTGGCGATCCAGGCGACGCCTGCGGCCTTTGCCGCCGCGGTCGAGACCATGATGCCGGCGGCAGTGCCGGCCTGGAAGGGCGAGGCGGCCAAGGCGCACGCGGATTACCTCGCCTGGACCGACAAGCCGCGCGAGCTGCCGGGCAGCTTCCAGTATGGCGAGGTCGTGACCTGGCTGCGCGACCGGCTGCCGAAGGATGCGATCGTCTGCAACGGCGCCGGCAATTACGCCGGCTGGATTCATCGCCACCATCGCTTCCACGCTTTCGCCGCGCAGCTCGCGCCGACCTCGGGCTCGATGGGCTACGGTGTGCCGGCGGCTGTGATGGCCAAGCGGCATCATCCGGACCGGGTCGTCGTGGCGTTCGCCGGCGACGGCTGCTTCCTGATGAACGGGCAGGAGTTCGCCACCGCCGTGCAGTATGACGCGCCGCTGATCGTCGTCGTCATCGACAACGCGCAATACGGCACCATCCGCATGCATCAGGAGCGCGACTATCCGGGCCGCGTCGTCGGCACCCAGCTCAAGAACCCGGACTTCGCGCTTTACGCCAAGGCGTTCGGCGGCCATGGCGAGCGGGTCGAGCGCACCGAAGACTTCGCGCCCGCGTTCGAGCGCGCGCTGGCCTCCGGCAAGCCCGCGATCCTGCACTGCCTGGTCGATCAGCGTGCGCTGTCGGTCGGCAAGGATTTTGCGCCGCAGGCCACGCGGTAGGGCATGATCCGGAAAAGTGCGAAGCGGTTTTCCGAGGAGATCATGCCCAAACAAAAGTCCCGTCACGTCGCGATCATCGGGGCCGGCGCGGTCGGCGTCATCAGCGCCATCGAGGCGCTGCGTGCGGGCCACAGCGTAACCTTGATCGATCCGGGCGAGCCCGGCGGCACCCAGGCGGCGAGCTACGGCAATGCCGGTTGGCTTTCGTCGCATTCGGTGATCCCGCCGGCCGAGCCGGGCACCTGGAAGAAGGTGCCGGGCTATCTGATGGATCCGCTCGGGCCGCTGGCGATCCGCTGGTCGTATCTGCCGAAGGCCTTGCCGTGGCTGGTCAAGTATCTGCTGTCGAGCCGGACCGAGGCGCAGGTCGAGGCCACCGCGCGGGCGATGCGCGATCTCCTGAAGGATGCACCGCTGCTGCACCGGCAGCTCGCCGAGGAAGCCGGCGTGGGCGAATTGATCGAGCGGCGCGGCGTGATGCATGTGTTTCCCTCACGCGCGCCGTTCGACCGCGATCTCGGCTGGCGCATCCGCAAGCGCGTCGGCATCGAATGGCTGGAGCTCGATGAAGACGAGATGCGCCAGCGCGAGCCCGATCTGCATCCGCGCTACAAATTCGGCGTCGTGGTGGAGGAGGCGGGCCGCTGCCGCGATCCCGGCGCCTATGTCGCGGCGCTTGCCGCGCACGCCGTCGCGAACGGCGCCGAACGCGTCGCCGCCAAGGCAACGGGCCTCAGGCTTGCCGGTGACAGGCTTGTCGCTGTGATCACCGAGAGCGGCGAGATCGCCTGCGACGCCGCCGTCGTCGCCGCGGGCGCGCGCTCCAGGCAATTGACCGCCTCGATCGGCGATCCGCTGCCGCTGGAGACCGAGCGCGGCTATCACGTCATGATCGAAAATCCGGAATCCGGCCCGCGCAATTCGATGATGGCCTCCGATGCCAAGATGGTAGTCAACTGGACCGACAAGGGCCTGCGCGCCGCCGGCACGGTGGAGATCGCGGGGCTTGACGCCGCGCCGAACTGGAAGCGCGCCGAAATCCTGCGCGAGCACCTCTTCAGTATGTTCCCGAAGCTGCCGACGGATATTCCGCCATCGCGGATCAAGACCTGGTTCGGCCATCGGCCGAGCATGCCGGACGGGCGCCCCTGCATCGGTTATGCCCGTGCCACGCGCGATGTGGTCTACGCCTTCGGCCACGGCCATGTCGGCCTGGTCGGATCGGCCCGGACCGGCCGGCTGGTCGCGCAACTCCTGAGCGGCAAGGCGCCCGAGATTCCGCTCGCCCCGTTTGCGCCCTCGCGCTTCCTGTAGGAAGCAACGGCGGCGAAGCCTCAGCTGTCGCCGGCCCAGGCCGTGATCGCGGCCGGTGCGATCACGCGTCGCGGTGCGTGCGGATTGATCGTTCCGGCGCTGACGTCCTGCGTCTGAACGAGCAGCGTGCGCGCAAACGCCTTGGCGTCCTGCTCGGTCGTGAAGGTACGGGTCTGGCGCGCGAAGCGGTGATGTCCGGCGTCAGGATTTCGCATGGCGAACGAGACGTACCAGATGGCCTTGTCGGTCTTCATCGCGCCTCTTTGGTGGTAATCCGCCCGCGCGATCGCGACGTGATGCTCGATGCTCGATGTGCAAAAAGTGCCAAGACAAAGAATCCTGAAATACAACACATTGCGGCGAATAGGCTCCTCGGCGAACCAGCAATGCTACAGCATCGGCACGTCTACCGATACTGGCGGCATATTACCTGTCAACCGATGGGTGAAATGACAATGCGCCGTTGCGACGTTGGTTCCATCCGGCAAATTGCCATGTCGGACGAGGCGCTGGTCGCGGTCCGCGAGGGCGAAGCGGCGGCCCTGAAGCCCGTGAACTGGTGGCGAGCCGTCACGACAAGTGTCGATACTTTCGAACGCTCGACGTAGGCCTCGCTAGATGACTTGGTCCTCCTTGCGGGCTGCGTTGATGGTTTCCTCCACCTCGGCGGCAAGGGCCGTGAGATGTTCGGCGAGCTTGCTGAACAACTCGCGCTTGCGCATGTCAGTCGCCAGGTCTCGGATCAACGCACATTCCGCCGCGTCGCGGCGAAGCTTTTCGAGATGCGTCAGCATGTCCTGCATGTTTCGTCCCCGAATGCCGTACTTCGCAACGCTAAGGCGGCACAGAACCGCGTAACAATAACCTGTGATAATTTTCGCGAACCTTGGCGAGGGTCGCGTATTTTTCTGACCCTCAGGGCAAGCTTGGCTTGCGACATTCAGTGTCGTCCCTGCGAAAAGCAGGGACCCATAACCACAAGTGCTGATTGGTGTGCTTCGCTGGAATGACCAGCTCTGTTCACAACATCCGCCGCGGCGTATGGGTCCCTGCTTTTCGCAGGGACGACAGCGAGGATGAGGCGATAGCGCTGCCTCTCTCACGACCCGATCCGCACCACCATCTTGCCGAGCGCCGCGCGGGTCTGCATGGTGGTGAAGGCCGCGCGAAAATCGTCGAATGCGAACACCTTACCGACAACAGGCGTCAGTCGGCCATCGTTCAGCCATGCCGACAATTGCGTCATCACGCGCGCCTGCGCGTCGGGCTCGCGCCGCGCGATCTGGGCGGCATCGACGCCGATCAGGAAGCCGCCTTTCAGGAGCGGCAGATTGAACGGCAAAGCGGGAATGTTGCCGGCCGCGAAGCCGACCACGACGTGGCGGCCGTTCCAGGCGATCGAGCGGAACGCCTGCAGCGAGACCTCGCCGCCGACCGGATCGAAGATCACGTCGGCGCCGTGGCCGCCGGTCGCGTCCTTCAGCGCGTCGCGCCAGTCGGGCTTCGTGTAGTCGACGACAGCGTCGGCACCGAAGCTTGCGGCGAAGTTGCGCTTCTCCTCCGTCGAGGCCGCGGCGACGACGCGCGCGCCGAGCAGCTTGCCGACTTGAATGGCGGCGATGCCGGTGCCGCCGGCGGCGCCGAGCACCAGCAACTGCTCGCCGGCCTTGAGCGAGCCGCGCTCGCCGAGAGCATAGAGCGCGGTGAGGTAATTGGTGCGAAAGGCCGCGGCGGCCTCCATCGACAGTCCGTCGGGCATGATCTCGACGGCGTCGCGTGGCACCACGATGTGCTCGGCCAGCGCGCCCGAGCGCGCCGCGCCCATCACCCGCATGCCCGGCGCGATGCCGGCGACGTCGCCTGCGACCGCATCGACCACGCCGGCGAATTCCGCGCCCGGCGTAAAGGGCAGGACATCCTTGGTCTGATAGCGGCCCTCGACCTTCAGCCCATCGACGAAGCCGATGCTCGCGGCGTGGACCTGGACTCGGATCTGTCCGGGGCCGGGTTCGGGGGTGGCGATCTCCCTCAGCCCGATCTGATCGATGGGCGCGTATTGCTCGACGACGACGGCCTTCATCCTGTCCTGCTCATTGGTTGGTTTCCTCGAGAGCCTTTTCCGCTCCGATTGAATCGGAATGGGGCCCCGGATTCTTGTGTTGACGCGTCTTCTTCACGCGAGCCGGTAGCCAGTTCGCGCGAATACGCTTCCGGCAAACCTATCCCATGTCCGTTGTTCTACGGGGAGGGGATTTGCGCATGCGACGGCAGGCTCGCATGCGGAAAGCCAGCATCTTCAACGACATCGCGAAAAGACCGGCGTTTACCCGTTGTTATCCCTACCAAATTCGGTAACGCGTCCTTAATGGCGTTAACGTTAGGGTTTTCCACGCGGCCCGCCTTGGGCTGCGCGCCGTCCAGGACGGGCAGGTTGCGTACGCGTTGGAGTCTCCTATGGATATCATGACTGGCGCCGGGCTGTTGGCTGGCATCATCGTCATCGCGGTGATGATGTTCATGGGCGGCGACCTGCACATGTTCATCTCCGAACACGCCATGATCATCATCTTCGGCGGCTCGATCGCGGCGACGATGATCCGCTTCCCGCTGGGCGTGATGCTGCATGGGCTGCCGCTCGGCGCCAAATTCGCCTTCACGATGAGCCGGCTGTCGGCCCGCGACCTCGTCGACGAGCTCGCCCGCATCGCCGAGATCGCCCGCAAGCAGGGGCCGGTCGGCCTGGAAAAGGTCGAGACCGACGAGCCGTTCCTCGCCAAGGGCATCCGTTACGTCGCCGACGGTTACGACCTCGAATTCATCCGCGACAACATGGAGCGCGACCGCGACAACTTCCTGATGCACCTCGACGAGGGCAGCAAGATCTATCGCGCGATCGGCGACTGCGCGCCGGCGTTCGGCATGATCGGCACGCTGATCGGCATGGTGCAGATGTTCGCCAACATGACCGACCCCTCCAAGCTCGGCCCGTTCATGGCGACCGCGCTGCTCGCGACGCTGTACGGCGCGCTGGTCGCCAATTTGTTCTGCCTGCCGATCGCCGACAAGCTGCACGGCAAGCTGCTTGACGAGGAGACCAACCGCACGCTGATCATCGACGGCATCCTGATGATCCGCGACTCCAAGAGCCCGGCGCTGGTGCGCGAGATGCTGCTGGCCTATCTGCCGGAGAAGCATCGCCAGGAGGAAGGCGAGCCGGTTCCGGCCTGACCGGACCGCGCTTTCGGGAAACGCAGCGATGGCCAAGAAAAAGCGCGGCGACGCCCATACCGGAGGTCACGGCTGGTTCGTGACCTTCGCCGACCTGATGGGCCTGATGATGAGCTTCTTCGTGATGCTCGTCGCGTTCTCCACCATGGACAACAACAAGCTGAAGATCGTCGCCGGCTCGATGCGCGATGCCTTCGGCGTGCAGACCAATGTGCGCTATTCCGGCATCGTCGAATCCGACGGCCTGCCGACCCGGCCGAAGCTGAAGAACGTCGAGCACATCTCGCCGGAGGACTCCTCGGCCAATCCGACGCCGGACGAGAAGGAGCGCAGCCAGATCAACGGCGCGCGGCTGAAGATCGACCGCGAATTTGCGCTCGCCTCGGCCTCGCTCCGCCAGGCGCTGCAGGACATGCCGGAGCTGACCGAGATCTCCAAGAACATCATGTTCGAGGAGACCAAGGAGGGGCTCAACCTCGAGATCGTCGACCAGGACGGCCGCTCGATGTTCGCGGACGGTTCCAGGGAGCCGTACGACCGCACCCGCCGGCTGATCCAGAAGCTGGCCGCGCCGCTGAAGGCGACGCCGCTGCGGGTTGCGATCGTGGGGCATACAGCCGCAGGCTTCGTGCCGGCGCGCAGCGATTATGACGGCTTCGACCTGTCCGCGGACCGCGCCAACGCGGTGCGGCAGATCCTGGAGCGGGAAGGGCTGCCGCCGTCGCATATTTTCGCGGTTTCCGGCAAGGCCGACGGCCAGCCGCTGTTTCCCGACGATCCGACGCTGCCGGCCAACCGTCGCGTGACCATCACGTTGATGCGGGAAAATCCGCCGCTGCCGCCGGATCTGAAGCCGTAGCTCTGGGTTACCATACTACCGTCAACTACCATTGTTGCGCGGTTGACACGCGATGCGGAAGCGTCGATAGCCGCGCGGATCAAATCAACCGATCGGGCGTTCCAACCTCGCCATGGCTGTCAGCGTCTCATCTACCGAAGCTCAGGAAGGACAACCGACCTCCAGCTTCTGGGCCCTGACACTCGGCAGCATCGGGGTGGTGTTCGGCGATATCGGAACTTCGCCGCTCTACGCATTCCGTGAGGCGGTCGGCGGCGCCGCGCACGGCCAACCGGTCACCCGCATCATGGTGCTGGGCGTGCTCAGCCTGATCCTGTGGGCGCTATTCACCGTCGTCACCCGCGAAATACGTGCTGTTGCTGCTGCGCGCCGACAACAATGGCGAGGGCGGCACGCTCTCGCTGATGGCGCTCGGCCAGCGCGCGATCGGTCGGCGCAGCTGGCCGCTGCTCGCGCTCGGCGTGGTCGGCGCCTCGATGTTCATCGGCGATTCCATGATCACGCCGGCGATCTCGGTGCTGTCGGCGGTCGAAGGCCTCAAGCTCGCCACCCCGCATCTCGAGCACTATGTGGTGCCGCTGACGATCCTGATCCTGGTCGTGCTGTTCTCTGTGCAGAGTTCTGGCACCGCGCGCGTCGCTTCCGCCTTCGGTCCGGTGATGGTGGTGTGGTTCGCCTCGCTGGCGGTGATGGGGCTCGTTCACATCATGGACGACCCGTCGGTGCTGGCGGCGATCAATCCCTATTACGCGCTCCAGTTCATGCTGACCCACGGCACCATCGGCCTGGTGACGCTGGGCGCGGTATTCCTCGCGGTGACCGGCGGCGAGGCGCTGTATGCCGATCTCGGGCATTTCGGCCGCAAGCCGATCCAGTCCGGCTGGCTGTTCTTCGTGCTGCCGTCGCTGCTGCTGAACTATTTCGGGCAGGGCGCGCTTGTGCTGTCCGATCCCAGCGCGATCGAGAACTCGTTCTACCGCATGGTGCCCGACGTGCTGCTGCTGCCCCTGGTCGGGCTAGCCACCGCCGCGACGGTGATTGCAAGCCAGGCGGTCATCACCGGCGCCTATTCGCTGATCAGCCAGGCGGTGCAGCTCGGGCTCTTGCCGCGCTTCGAGGTTCGCTACACCTCGGAGACCCATGCCGGTCAGATCTATCTGCCGCGCGTCAACCGGCTGCTGCTGATCGGCGTGCTGCTGCTGGTGCTGCTATTCCGCACCTCGAGCGGGCTGGCGTCGGCCTATGGCATCGCCGTCTCCACCACGATGGTCGCCGACGGCATCATGGGCTTCATCGTGATCTGGAAGCTGTGGAACTGGCGCGTGGCGTCGGCGGCGGCATTGATCCTGCCGTTCGTGATCGTCGACATGACCTTCTTCAGCGCCAATCTCCTGAAGCTGTTCGAGGGCGCGTGGGTGCCGCTGCTGTTCGGCGTTGTGATGGCGACGATGATCTGGACCTGGCGCCGCGGCGCCGCCATCCTGGTCGCCAAGACCCGACGCATCGAGGTGCCGCTGCGCGACCTGATCCACAGTCTGGAGAAGCGGCCGCCGCATATCGTCAAGGGCACCGCGGTGTTCCTGACCAGCGATCCGAGCTTCGTGCCGACCGCGTTGCTGCACAATCTCAAGCACAACAAGGTGCTGCACGAGCACAACGTGATCCTGACCATCGAGACCGCACCGACGCCGCGCGTCGATCTATCCGAGCGCGTCAACATGGAGAAGGTGAGCGACAAGTTCACCGCGGTGCGGCTGCGCTTCGGCTACATGGAATCGCCGAACGTGCCCAAGGCGCTGGCGGTCGCGCGCAAGCTCGGCTGGCAGTTCGACATCATGTCGACCTCGTTCTTCGTGTCGCGCCGCTCGCTGAAGCCGTCGGCCCAGTCCGGCATGCCGCAATGGCAGGACCACCTGTTCATCGCGATGAGCCGGTCCGCCAATGATGCCACCGACTATTTCCAGATCCCGACCGGCCGGGTGGTTGAAGTGGGTACCCAGGTAACTATCTGACCGGGCGCAGGATTCTGACATTGATCGGCCGTGACCCATGCGTGATGTGCATGGCGGAGGCCTGAATCCGGGCTAACCTATGCATTCCTGCCGGGAGTATAGCGCTGCGACCCGGCATTGTGCGGTGCGGCAGAAGACAGAGGCACAGCTTCCCCATGTCATCCGAGAGTGCGATCACCGCGGCGGAAACGCCGGCGGCAAACGGCAATGGTGAGGCGCATTCAACCGCCACCTTCAAGGCCCTGATGCTCGGCAGCATCGGTGTCGTCTATGGCGACATCGGCACCAGCCCGCTTTACGCCTTGCGCGAGGCCGTCGTTGCCGCCGCCGGCGGCGAGGGCGCGGTGACGGCGCATGCGGTGCTCGGCGTGCTCTCGCTGATCCTCTGGGCTTTGATCGTCGTCGTCACGCTGAAATACGTCGTGATCCTGCTGCGCGCGGACAACAATGGCGAGGGCGGCACGCTGGCGCTGATGGCGCTGGCGCAGCGCGCGGCGACCAAGGGCGGCGCCGCGATCGTGCTGCTCGGCATCATCAGCGGCGCGCTGTTCTATGGCGACGCCGTCATCACGCCGGCGCTCTCGGTGCTGTCGGCAATCGAGGGCATCAAGCTCGTCACCTCGACATTCGATCCCTATGTCGTGCCGCTCACGGTGGTGATCCTTGTCGTCCTGTTCGCGGTGCAGTCGCGCGGCACCGCGCGCGTCGCGGCCTTCTTCGGCCCGGTGATGTGCGTATGGTTCGCCCTGATCGCGGTCGCGGCGCTGCCGCAGATCGCGCGGCATCCCGAAGTGCTATACGCGCTCAATCCGATTCTCGCGGTGTCGTTCATGCTGCATCACGGCGTGATCGGCTTCATCACGCTCGGTGCGGTCTTCCTCGCGGTGACTGGCGCCGAGGCGCTCTATGCTGACCTCGGCCATTTCGGCAAACGCCCGATCCAGACCGCGTGGCTGTTCATCGTGCTGCCGTCGCTGGCGCTGAACTATCTGGGGCAGGGCGCGCTCCTGATCGGCAATCCCAAGGGCATCGAGAACCCGTTCTTCCTCATGTTCCCGGACTGGGCCTTGATCCCGATGGTTGCGCTGGCGACCATGGCGACCGTGATCGCGAGCCAGGCCGTCATCACCGGCGCGTATTCGCTGACGCGGCAGGCGATCCAGCTCGGCCTGTTGCCGCGGTTCGAGATCCGCCACACCTCGGAGGCGCATTCCGGGCAGATCTACATGCCGCGCATCAACCGTTTCCTGTTCATCGCGGTCATCGTGCTGGTGCTGATGTTCCGCTCGTCGAGCGCACTGGCATCGGCTTACGGCATCTCGGTGACCGGCACCATGGTGGTGACGGCGATGATGGGTTTTGTCGTGATCTGGAAGGTCTGGCGCTGGTCGCCGATCGCGGCCGCCGCGCTGGTCGCGCCCTTCCTGTTCCTCGACATCACCTTCCTGGCCGCCAACCTGCTCAAGGTGTTCGAGGGCGGCTGGGTTCCACTCGCGCTTGGCGGCGCCATGATCGTGGTGATGTACACTTGGCGGCGCGGCAGCCGCCTGTTGTTCGAGAAGTCGCGCAAGCTGGAATTCCCTCTCGCCGATCTCGTCGCGATGCTGGAGAAGCGGCCGCCGCAGCGGGTCTCCGGCACCGCGGTGTTCCTGACCAGCGATCCCGTCAGCGCGCCGACCGCGCTGATGCACAGCCTCAAGCACTACAAGGTGCTGCACGAGAAGAACGTCATCCTGACCATCGAGACCGCGCCGACGCCGCGCATCGATCCGTCCGAGCGGGTGCGGATGGAGCAGCTGAGTGAGACCTTCTCCAAGGTGACGCTGAAGTTCGGTTTCATGGAACAGCCGAACGTGCCGAAGACGCTGGCGATCGCCCGCAAGCTCGGCTGGCAGTTCGACATCATGTCGACCTCGTTCTTCCTGTCCCGCCGTGCGCTGAAGCCGGCGGCGCATTCGGGCATGCCGAGTTGGCAGGACCATCTGTTTATCGCGCTGAGCCGCTCGTCGAACGATGCCACCGACTATTTCCAGATTCCGACCGGGCGGGTGGTCGAGGTCGGCACGCAGGTCACGATCTAGAGGCCACGATCCAGCTTTTCCGCGTGGCATCTAACCCGTTTCGGACGCTTGATTTTCTCTGCGCAAGAGGCGACTTTGCGGCCCGGAACGGCGGGCCGCGCGACGCTCGCCAAGCTGATATCGGGAGGATATTTCCGTGGCGGACCACAAGGTGGAAGATTTGTTTCCGGACGAGGTGTCGAAGGGCATAGCGGAAGGCCGCTATCTGCTGGTCGACGTCCGCGAGCCCAACGAGGTCGCCGTCGAGGCCTATCCCGATGGCGTCGTAGTGCCGCTGTCGACGTTCGATCCGGCGGCGATTCCCGATCCGCAGGGCAAGCAGGTGGTGTTCGCCTGCCGCTCCGGCAAGCGCTCGGTGACGGCTTCGCTGGCCGCCCAGGCCGCGGGCCTGCCCTACGACAAGCACCTGGCGGGCGGCATCATCGGCTGGAAGGCGGCGGGACTGCCGACCAAGACCGGCGGCTGATCCCTGACATGACCTCCATGAACAAGGTCTTCGCGGACCTTCCTGTCACCATCTTCGAGGCGATGTCGCAGGCCGCGCGCGACAACAACGCCATCAATCTCGGCCAGGGCTTTCCCGACGATCCCGGTCCGGAGGACATCCGCCGCGCCGCCGCGGACGCCTCGATCAACGGCTACAATCAATATCCGTCGATGATGGGCATCCCGGAACTCCGTCAGGCGATCGCATCGCATTACGGCCACTGGCACGGACTCAAGCTCGATCCGATGACCGAGGTGATGGTCACCTCCGGCGGCACCGAGGCGCTGACCGCCTCGATCCTCTCCGTGGTCGAGCCCGGTGACGAGGTGGTGTGCTTCCAGCCGGTCTATGATTCCTATCTGCCGATCATCCGCCAGGCCGGCGGCATTCCGCGGCTGCTGCGGCTCGAACCGCCGGAGTGGCGGCTGAGCGAGGAGATGCTGCGCAGCGTCTTCAACCACAAGACCAAGGCGGTGCTGTTCAACAATCCGCTCAATCCGGCGGCGGTGGTCTATCCGCGCGAGGACCTCGAACTGTTGGCGCGGTTCTGCCAGGAATTCGACGCGGTTGCGATCTGCGACGAGGTCTGGGAACACGTGGTGTTCGACGGCCGCGAGCACATCCCGCTGATCACGATCCCGGGCATGCGCGACCGCACCATCAAGGTCGGCAGCGCCGGCAAGATCTTCTCGCTGACCGGATGGAAGATCGGCTTCGTCTGCGCCGCGCCGCCGCTGCTGCGCGTCGCTGCGAAGGTGCACCAGTTCCTCACCTTCACGACGGCGCCCAATTTGCAAGCGGCGGTGGCATTTGGCCTCGGCAAGCCCGACGACTATTTCCTCGACATGCGCAAGGACATGGCGCGGAGCCGTGACCGCCTGACCAAGGGATTGGAGAGCATCGGCTTTCCGGTGCTGAAGTCGCAGGGGACCTACTTCCTCACCGTGGACCTGTCGCCTCTCGGGCTCAACGAGACCGATGCCGAGTTCTGCTGGCGGATCGTGCAGGACTACAAGGTCGCGGCGATCCCGGTGTCGGCGTTCTACGAGCAGGATGCGGTGATGTCGGTCGTGCGCTTTTGTTTCGCCAAGAAAGACTCGACGCTCGACGCCGCGTTGGAGCGGTTGTCGGACGCTGTCCACCGCCGCAAGAGGTAGGCCAGAATGCGAGAGCAGAACCGTCGTCTCGTCAGCTTCGTCGGCGCGGTCGCGACGGTCCTGCTGCTCTCGGCGTCCGCCGACGCCGAGGAGCGCACGGTCAACTTCTACAACTGGTCGAACTACATGGCGCCGGGAGTCCTCGAGGACTTCACCAAGGAAACCGGCATCAAGGTGGTCTACGATACGTTCGACGCCAACGAGACGCTGGAGACGCGGCTGCTCGCCGGCAAGTCGGGCTACGACGTCGTGGTGCCGACCGGCTACTTCCTGCAGCGCCAGATCACCGCGAAGGTGTTCCTCAGGCTCGACAAGTCGAAGCTGCCGAACCTCGCCAATGCATGGCCTGTGGTGACGGATCAGCTTGCGACTTACGATCCCGGCAACAATTACGGCGCCAACTACATGTGGGGCACCACCGGCATCGGCTACAACGTCAGGATCGCGCAGAAGATACTCGGTCCGGACGCGAAGATCGACAGCTGGGACATGGTGTTCAGGCCGGAGAACCTCGCCAAATTCAGGGATTGCGGCATCCACATGCTGGATTCCGCCGACGACATCCTGCCGGCGGCGCTGAGTTATCTCGGCCTCGATCCGAATTCGACCAAGCAGGCCGACCTCGAGAAGGCCGCCGATCTCGTCATCAAGATCCGGCCCTATGTGCGCAAATTCCACTCATCCGAATATCTCAGCGCGCTGGCCTCGGGTGAGATCTGCTTCGTGGTCGGATGGTCGGGCGACATCATGCAGGCGCGCAGCCGGGCGGCGGAAGCCAACACCGGCGTCGAGATCGGTTACACGATCCCGAAGGAGGGCGCGCAGATGTTCTTCGACAATCTCGCGATCCCCGCGGATGCGAAGAATGTCGCCGAGGCCTACGAGCTGATCAACTACCTCTACCGTCCCGAGGTCGCGGCGAAGAACTCGAACTTCCTGTCCTACGCCAATGGCAATCTGGCGAGCCAGAAGCTGATCGACCCGAAGATCTTCAACGACAAGAATATCTATCCCGACGAAGCGATGCAGAAGAAGCTGTTCGTGATCACCGCGCGCGATCCGGCGACGCAGCGGATCATCAATCGCCTGTGGACGCGGGTGAAGACCGGGAAGTAGGTCTATCCGTCATTGCGAGCCAACGGATCGCGCGAACGCGCGCCCGACGACAGGCTCTTCGCTCGTCGCAATGACGAGGTAGGGCTGCCAGCCTACCGCCAGCGCCGGTGCAGCCAGAGCCACTGATCCGGGTATTCGCGGACCCAGCCCTCGACCACGTCGGTGATCGCCTGCATGGTGCCCTGGATGTCGATCTGGCCGGATGCGTCGAACACCGGCTTGACTTCCTCGGTGACCTCGCCGCGGAAGCGGCCGTCGGGCAGGCGGATGATCCGCGTGCCGTGGATGGGGCAATCGATCTGCCGGCGCAGGCGCGCCAGCAGCGGATTCGCCGTGGTCTTGCGGCCGAAGAAGGTGACGGGAACGCCGTTGGTCAAATACTGATCGACCAGCATCGCGACGTGCTGGCCGTTCTTCAGCGCCTGCGCCAGCCTGAGCGGCGCGTCACGGCCGGCCGGCACCAGCGTGCCCAGATTGACCGCGCGGATGCGTTCGATGGCGCGGTCGGCGGCTTCGATGTTCGGCCGGCGAAACAGGATGGTGGCGTCGAGCCCATGCGCTGCGGCGGCAATTGGAGAGAGCTCCCAGTTGCCGAGATGTGCGGCGAAGAACAGTGCCGGCTTGCCGTCGTCACGCAACTGATCGAACAGCTGCTTGCTGCGCGCCGAGAATTCGACGCGACCCGGCTTGTCGGGATTCTGGGGATCGTGGTCCCAGATGCGGTCGATGTGCGCGAATTCAGCGCCGATGCGTCCGAGGTTGTGCCAGACGCCCGTCAGGATCTCCTCGATCTCCTCCGGTGACTTTTGCGGGAAGGCGGCCTTGAGGTTCTCGCGGCCGATGCGATCCTCGCGCAGCCGGCGGCCGATGAAATGGGCGGCGCGGCCGAAGAACCTTGCGGTCTTCTCGGGATCGAAATAGCGCGTCGTGCGCAGCAGGCCGATCGTCAGCCCGCCGATCGCCGCGTCGGTCACGGGCTTCGCGGCGTCACGCAGGTGCGCCCTGGTGCGAAGGAGCAGACGTTTCATCTGATGAGGCGAGGGCGCTAGGCCGGCTCGCGCGTCAAGATCAGTGAGGCGTTCTGCCCGCCGAACCCGAACGAGTTCGACATCACGGCGGTCACCTTGGCATCGCGCGCCTTGTTGCCGACCACGTCGAACGGGATCGCGGGATCAGGCACCTCGTAGTTGATCGTCGGCGGAATCCGCTGATGCTCGAGCGTGAGCAGCGAGAAGATCGCCTCGACTGCACCGGCGGCCGAGATAGTGTGGCCGACCATCGACTTGTTCGACGACACCGGAATGTTTTTGGTGTGTTCGCCAAACACGGCAGACGTCGCAAGATACTCCATCTTGTCGTTTTCCGGCGTCGAGGTCCCGTGCGCGTTGATGTGATCGATTTGCTCGGGCTCCATTCCAGCATCGGCGAGTGTCTTGCGCACGCAGCCGATCGCCGGCTTGCCGTCCGGGGCCGAGCGGGTGCGATGGAAGGAATCGGTGAGCTCGCCGCAGCCGGCGACGACGCCGAGGATGCGCGCGCCGCGGGCCATCGCGGCCTCGTAGCTCTCGAGCACCAGCGCGCCGGCGCCTTCGGCCATCACGAAGCCGTCGCGGTTCTTCGAGAACGGTTTCGAGGCGGCCTGCGGCGGGTCGTTCTGGGTGGAGAGAGCCGACAGCAGCGAGAAGCGCACCATGGCTTCCGGGTTCACCGAGCCGTCGGTTGCGACGCACAGCGTCGCATCGGTTTCGCCGCGGCGGATCGCCTCGACGCCGAGCTGGATCGCGGTCGCACCGGAGGCGCAAGCCGTCGACAGCGAAATCGGGGACCCTTTGGTACCGAAGGTCTCGGCGAGGTTGAGCGCGACGGAGCCGAAGGTGAAGCGCCGGTGAAAGTGCGCGAACTTCCCGCCACTGCAGGTCGCCAGGTATTCGATGATTCCAAAGTCCTTGGTCGGAACCTCGCGCGCGACTTCGAGCCGCTGCGGCCACTCGGTCTCGATCGGGGCGACTGCCAGAAACAGCGGGCCGGGAAAGTCGCCCTTGCTGCCGATGCCGGCTTGCTCGAGCGCTTCTTCGGTCGCGATCTCCGCCAGACGCTGCGACAGGCTGGTCGAGGAGAACGGGTCGACGGTGACGAAATCGACGGCGCCGGCCATCGTCGTCTTCATACTGTCGAGCGGGAAGCGTGTCACGGTCTTGATGCCGGACTCGCCCGCGGTGAGGCGCTTCCAATTGTCGGTCTTGCCGCCGCCGAGCGACGTCACGATTCCCATGCCGGTCACGACGACGATCGGTCGGCCGAATTTATCGCGTGGTGCTGTCATGGTTTCCCCGTCGGTGCTTGCGCCGGACTTAAAGCGCGATGAGCTTCATCGCACCCTAGTTGTTTGTTCGAGCATGATGTTCGGAAACAATTTTCCGGATCATGCTCTAACTGACGGCCTCGACCAGTGCCATGCCTTCGCCCTGCCAGTGGCCGACCCCCAACACCACAATTTGGGTTGGTGCTTCGGTCTTTTCAACCTCCAGCCCGGTCGGGTCGTTGGCCGGATAGAGCGCGCCGCGCGAGATCGACAACGCGGCCAGCGCGAGCCCAAGCGGGAACTGCGCCTCCATGGTGTGGCCAAAGGTCGTTCCGGTGGCGCGGACGGCTAAGCCGGCATGCTGGCTGAGGAATGCGCGCTCTTCGGCGGTCGCAGGCTCGGCGCCGGTCGCGCCCGTGATCAGGATACCGTTGTCGCCGCTGACGCCGAGCTGCGGCCACAACGCCTGCAGCGATTTCGTCACGGCGCCCGGCTCCTTGCGTCGGGCAAGGTCGGCGACAACCTTGGTCAGCTTGGCGTACGGCTTTGCGCCGCGGGCCTCGGCATGTTCGCGCGATTCCATCACGAGGAAGGCGCCGGCGGAGCCGATGGCAAAGCCCGGGTTGTTCCTGCGGGCCCAGACCGAGCTATGCTGGTCCTTGAGGGCGAGATCGCCGAATGCATAGAGCATCAAGAGGTCGCCGCGATCGCCGTTATGAGCGGCGCCGACCAAGGCGATGTCACTCTGGCCGGCCCCGATGCGCGCGACCGCGATCCGTGCCGCGTCGATGCTCGAGGCTTCCTCGCCCATGAAGGTGCGCGAGGTCCCGCACACGCCGTGAACGATCGCGATGTTGCCGGCGAGCAGGTTGGAGAGCTGCGCCAGGAACAGCGTCGGGCGCAGCTCGTTCATCAGCTTCTCGTTGAGGAGGGCTGGCGGCAACTTGCCCTGTGCGTCGGCGTTCATGATCGCGAGGTCGACAGTGAGGTCACGCTCGCCGCCACCGGCTGCGATGATCATGTCCATCCGCGACAGGATTTCCTGATTGCCTTTGACGCCGGCGGAATCGAGCGCCAGCCCGGCGGCATAGGTGCCGATCCGCTGCCACGTTTCCATCTGACGCTGATCGCCCTTCTTCGGGATCTGGGCGTCGAAGCTGACGGGAGCGATCGGATGGATCACGTATGGCGCGAGACGCTTCTCGTCGGCATTGACGCGCCGGGCGCCGAGCGCCTCCCAATGCGCATCCAGTCCCTCGCCAAGCGAGGAGAGCAGGCCTACGCCGGTGATCCAGACTTCCTTCTCAGCCATTACTCATTGCCTGCTGCGGAAACCCGATCTTGGCGGCCATCGCATCCATGTGCACGCGCAAGTCCGGGCTGGGGAAGGGGATGTGACGGAAGGTCAGCTCGGCATTGCACTTGAGCTCCTTGCCGACGCGAACCTTCGCCGAGGTCACGGCGAAGCCTGAACCTTCGTGCTCGATCTTGGCCTCGATGGTCAGGACCGAGCCGGGGCTGACGAAGCCGCGCATCTTGGCTTCCTTGACCATGGCGAGGAAGGGCATGCGCTCGAACTTGGTCAGACCAAGGATCAGCCAGCCCGAGCTCTGGGCCATTGCTTCGGTCAGCAGCACGCCGGGCATGATCGGGTAGCCCGGGAAGTGCCCCGCGAACACCGAATGGCTGTCGGGCGGAACATCCGCCTCGACGACAATGGTCCTTGCGTCGAGGTTGAGGTCGACGATCCGATCAATCAGCTGAAAGATCTCGAGCTGCATGATGGGCGATTACGAGCCCGTGCCCGTGCCCGCGTTCTTGGCTGCAACCAGCTCGTCGATGCGGTCGGCGAGATTCTTCAACACGAAATACTGCTCCGTCGTGGCCTTGCCGTCGTTGACCTCCTGGGTCCACTTTTCGAGCGGCATCTTGATCCCGAAGGCCTTGTCGATGGCAAAGGCGATGTCGAGGAAGTCGAGGCTGTCGATCCCCAGATCGTCGATCGCGTGGCTCTCCGGCTTGATCGTGTCGCGCGGGATGTCGCAGGTCTCCGCGATAATGTTGGCGATCTGCTCGAATGTGGAGGACATCATTAAGCCTTTGATATATTGAAGGTAATTCCGGGTCGGCTCAGAGGAGGCGGGCGCGTTGCCCCGGAATGCCCGATTGCTGGTGCCGGAGTCGTGTGCCCGTATATCGGAGCAGGGCCGTTAGTTCAATGGAGCTTGGCCGGCATCGCAAGGACGGTTTTTGGGCAGGGTTCCGGCCAGCCTAGCTGCGCGGCATCACCGTAATCTTCGCGCAATCCCGGCGGCCCATCAGCACGCAATCCTGGGTCTTGCGCAAATCGGCGATGCTCATGGCAAGCCAGATGCCGATCGCGGTGAGCGCCACCGTGAAGGCGAAGGCGGCGATGTTGGCGAGCATGCGCTGGCGGAAATCGTCGGGCTCCTCGCGCGGCTTCTCATAGCGAGAGAGATCGTTGGCAACGGAAGCCGGGCGCGTCGTTCGGTGCGGCTCCTCGCGCTTGCCGGGCGGCTGCGCCGAGGTACGCGGCCGGAATTTGAGCACCACGTGCTCGGCATCCGAGGAGATTGGCCGCTGCGTCTTCACTGTTTGTCAGTCCGGTCGCGTCGCCGGTTATGTTTAGCATGTTCGCTGCACTTCACACCTAAAATCTTGGTGCGCGCAGAGGTGGTATTCATGCGTCGATCACCTCCAGGAACTGGCTTGCCGTCGAGGCGGCTGCTGCGGAGCGCGGGATGCTCGGCATTGCGATGACCAAGCCGATGTCGACACACTTGTTCGACCTTCGCGCATGCACAGTTTGCGCTGCAACGCCGTCACGGAGGTTGAGGCTGCGCGCCCGGGCATTGGCAGCCCGGGCATTGACAGCCCGGGAGCATCGACAGCCGAGGGCGGACCATCCGGCCATCGGCCCCCACCGCTTCGTGAAGCCATTCCGGCACACCGGACTCTTTCACCCGCCTGCGGGCTCATGACATAGTGGAACCCGTTCCGGAGTGCCGGTCAAAAGGGAGCATAAGTCATGGCCCACACGCGCGAGCCTTACGTCAAACCGGTCCCGATCCTGTCGCTGCGGCCGACCCAGATGACGGTCGGCATGCAGGAGGTGACGGAGAAGCGGAAGCGCTGGCGCGAGCACAAGTCGGACAAGAAGCGCGCCGAACTGCTGGGCAAGCACATGATCCCGGTCGTCCATGGTCCCGACGATCGCTACTACGTGGTCGATCACCATCACATGGCGCGGGCGCTGCACGACGAGGGCGTCAAGGACATCCTGGTCACGGTGATCGGCGATCTCACGATGGTCGAGCGTGACGTGTTCTGGGGCGTGATGGACAACAAGCGCTGGGTCTATCCCTACGATTCCAAGGGCGAGCGCCGCCACTTCAAAGACATTCCGAAATCGATCAAGGACCTCAGGGACGATCCGTTCCGCAGCCTCGCCGGCGAGATGCGCCGGGCGGGCGGCTTTGCCAAGGACACGACGCCGTTCAGCGAATTCCTGTGGGCCGATTTCCTGCGCCGCCACATCCCGCGCAAGACGGTGGAGAACAATTTCGCCAAGGCGCTGGAGAAGGGACTGGCGCTCGGCCGCAGCAAGGACGCGGTCTATTTGCCCGGCTGGTGCGGGCCGGCATCTGACGACTGATCTGCCGCGACCGCCGGCCCGTGTTGATCCTCCCTGCCGCCGAGCAAGTGGTGCAGCCACCGCTCGGTCCGCTTGCCGAAGGTCAACAGCAGGAACGCCAGCGCGACGGCGGTGACGACGAGCGGCCAATGTCCGGCGCCGCAGACGATGCCGACGCAAGCGGCGAAGAAAGCGCATGCGGCGCTGGTCAGGCCGCGGACCTGGAAGCGGTCGCCCTGCCGCACGATCACGCCGGCGCCGAGGAATCCGATGCCGGTCAGCACGCCCTGGATCACGCGGCTCACCGCGTCGGTGAATTTGCCGGGCTCGACGGCCTGCAATGCCAGCAGCACGACCATGGCCGTCGAAAGGCTGACGAGACCCAGCGTCTTCAGGCCGATCGGCTTGCCGCGCAGGTCACGGTCGAGCCCGATCGCGCAACCGGCAAGGGTGGCCGAGCCGAGACGCAGGACGATCTCGCTCCAGTCCGCCAAGGCGTCCTCTATTTCGGCTGCCGGCCGAGCATGTAGAACTCGCTGTTCGGCCGCATGCCGGTGACGTTGGCGAGCCGGTTCGACAGCGCGAAGAATGCCGCAACCGCGGCGATGTCCCAGACGTCGTCGTCGCTGAAGCCGTGGGCCGCAAGCGTGGCGAAGTCCGCCTCCGAGACTTCCTCAGCGGCGCGGCTCACCTTCATGGCGAAGTCGAGCATCGCGCGCTGCCGCGGCGTGATGTCGGCCTTGCGGTAGTTGACCGCGATCTGGTCGGCGATCTCCGGATTCTTGGCGCGGATGCGCAGGATCGCGCCGTGGGCGATCACGCAATACTGGCACTGGTTGGCGGCGCTGGTCGCCACCACGATCATCTCGCGCTCGGCCTTCGAGAGGCCGGAGTCCTTTTCCATCAGCGCGTCGTGATAGGCGAAGAAGGCGCGAAACTCGTCGGGGCGATAGGCCAAGGTGAGGAAGACGTTCGGCACGAAGCCGGATTTCTCCTGCACCGCCAGGATGCGGGCGCGGATGTCCTCGGGGAGCTTGTCGAGAGCGGGCGTCGGGAAGCGTTTTGCGGTCGGCTGCGTCATGAGATGGTTCCGGCGTGCCGCCTGGATGCGGCGTCACGCGAGACCATAGTGGATGACGCCTTGGGCGCAAGGCGCATCGGCGCCTTGGCGGAATTCGGCTAACGCAGCGGCTTCTTCAGCAGCGAGAAGCGGTCCGGATCGAGGCCGAGCGAGGGCTGCAGCATCGGCGCCTCGGCTGGCGCCATGGTGCGCGCCGGCGCCGGAGAGTTGAAGTTGGCGTCGCCGCTCGGGCTATCGCGATGCGAGGTGGCGCCGCGCCAGCGCTCCAGCACGGCGCTGACGAAATGCATGTCATGGCCGGCGGTGACCGACGGTACCGTGGCGATGGTGGCCTCGCCGCGCGGCAGCTGGTGCGGCGGCACCTCCTTGAAGCGCAGCCGGGTCGGCAGCGCCACGCCTTCGCCGAACGCCAGCACCTCGCGGGTGCCGAGCGAGGGCACGAAGGACAGCAGGTTGGCGGCGGCATCCGAGACCGCGGAGCGTAGCAGCGCCTGGTCGCGGTCGTTGGCGAGGCGCATTGTGAACAGCGTGTTGCACTGAGAGATGATGGTCGCGTCGAGCTCGGCCGGACGCTGGGTGATCAGGCCGAGATAGACGCCGTATTTGCGGCCTTCCTTGGCGATGCGCGACACCGCCTTGCGGGTCGGCCCGAAGCCGATATTGCGGTCGGCCGAGGCGTAGCGGTGCGCTTCCTCGCAGACGAACAGCATCGGCGAGACGCCGTCGCTCCACAGCCCGAAATCGAACGCCATGCGGCACAGCACCGACACCACGGAATCGACGACTTCGGCGGGGAAGCCGGCGAGTTGCATGATCGTCATCGGCTTGCCGTTGGCGGGCAGGCGGAACAGATGGCTGATCACCTCGGCCATTGTATCGCCGCCGACATTGGCATTATCGAACATGAAGGCGTAGCGCGGATCGTTGCGCACCGCGTCGATGCGCGAGATCAGCTTGTGATAGATGATGCGCGAAGAGCGGTTCTCCAGCTTGCCCATGCGCTCGTCGATCAGCGAGATCAGGTCGACGAGGCGATAGGGCACCGGCGTATCGACGGTGTAGCCGACCTGCTTGGGGTCGATGCGCTTCAGCCCGAGACCGACCCGGTCGGAGTTCTGGTACTGGGTGTAGATGCCCTTCGCCATCGGGATCACTTCGGCGAGAATGTCGAGCTCCTCGGGCACGCCGGGCCGGCCGCCGAACAGCACGTCGACGATCTCTTCGAAGTTGAACAGCCAGAACGGCAGCTTCAGGTTCCGCGGGTTGAGCACCTGGGCGCGCTCGCCGAAGCAGCGGCCGTATTCGTTGTGCACGTCGAGCAGGAAGATGCGCAGGTTCGGCCGCGACTTCAGGATCTCGTTGAGCAGCAGCGACACGCCGGTCGACTTGCCGACGCCGGTCGAGCCGAGCACCGCGAAGTGCTTGGACAGCATCTCCTCGACGTCGACATAGGCGATGACAGAACGATCCTGCTGCAGCGTGCCGACATTGATCTGGTCCGAGCCGCTCGGCGCATAGACCGTGCGCAGCTCCTGGTTCGTGATCAGATCGGTGCTGTCGCCGATGGTCGGATAGTGGGTGACACCGCGCTGGAATTTCGGGCGGTCGCCGCCCAGGATCTCGCCCAGCAGGTCGACCGAGGCGGTCGCCATGTATTCGTCGGACGCCGGTAGGTTCTCGCACGTCACTTCGGTGATCATAGCGACAATGACCGAACTCGCGCAGCGGATACTGACGAACCGGCCGACGGTCGCTCGCATTTCCGAAAGTTGCATCTGGCCGCCCGCCAGCAGCCCAACCCGGGCCTGCGAGCCGCGCACAGAGATCACACGTCCGAAGGGTGTCACAGTTCCAGCCTGGCTCGTTCTCAAAATCTAAATGTCCGGACCAATATGCCCGCCCGGGATTGGAAAAACCGTTAAATCGCCGGGGTTCCGCATCGGCTAAATCTACACCTTCCCGGTGACGATTTGTTTCTATCGTACCGGGAGATTACGCGCTGTCGCGCGCATCGGCGGCGGAATCGTCGCTTTCCGGCACAGCCGCGTTTGTTTCCCGGTTTTTCCGTTAAGGCGGGATTCACCATCTCTGAGGAGTGCATCGGCAGCTCCGTAGGTTTACGGGGCATTGGGCGCGATTTGTCATACCCTGTCGCCCGGTATCGCGTAACCGATTGCTAACTGCGAGTTGTAACGACCTTTCCATTTGTGCTGCGTAACGATGCCGCGCCCTGGGAGAGATCAGCGTGCGCATCGAATACCGCAATTCATCGTCAGGAAATGCCGATGCTGGCTCGACCAAGGGGCTGGCGTTCTGTGCCGGCCTGTTGGTCGGCAGCCTGCTCGGAAGCGCGACCGCGCAATGGAGTGAGCGCGAAGGCCTGCTGATGGCGGCATTCGCGATCATGGCCGTGATCGTCTTCCTGTTGCTCAAGCGGCACGAAATCTCCGACGAGCGGCTCGCCAGCGAACGCCGCAATCTCATGACCGCCGTGAACAACATTCCGCAGGGCCTCGTGCTCTACGATGCATCGGCGCGCATCATCATCTGCAACCGCCCCTACATCGAGATGTTCGGGCTTTCGCCCGACGTCGCCAAGCCCGGCTGCACGATGCACCGGCTGATTGCGCATAGACAGGAGACGGGCTCGTTCGACGGCGATGTCGACGACTTCTGCGACGCCATCATCGGCAACGTGAAGCTTGGCCGCGCCACGCGTCAGCTGACGCAGGCGCCGGGCGGGCGCGCGATCGAGATCGTCAACAAGCCGCTGCCGGAAGGCGGCTGGGTGGCGACCATCCAGGATGTCACCGAGCGTGCGCGCACCGAGAACAAGATCGCCCACATGGCGCATTATGATGCGCTGACCGACCTGCCGAACCGCGTGCTGTTCCGCGAACGCCTGGAGCGGGCGCTGAAGGCGATCCGGCCGGATCAGCAGCTCGCGGTCATGTATATCGACATCGACGAGTTCAAGGCCGTCAACGACGCGCTCGGCCATCAGATCGGCGACGAATTGCTCAGGGCGATCGCCGACCGCCTGCGCGGCTGCGTTGGGGACACCAACGTCGCGGCGCGGCTCGGCGGCGACGAGTTTGCCGTGATCCAGACCACCGTCCGCGATCAGACCGAGACCATGCAGCTCCTCGCTGCGATCTATCAGTCGATCCGCCGGCCGATCGACTGCAGCGGGCATCTGATCACCACCGATGCCAGCATCGGCATCGCCGTTGCGCCCGCCGACGGCCTCGACATCGATCAATTGCTGCGCAATGCCGACCTCGCGCTCTACGGGGCCAAGAGCGACGGCCGCCGCACCTACCGGTTCTTCGAGACCGGCATGGATGCACGCGCCAAGGCGCGGCGCAGCCTCGAGCTCGAGCTGCGCCAGGCGATCGCCGACGGCAGCTTCGAGCTGCACTATCAGCCGCTGCTCCATCTCGAGGAGGGGCAGGTCAGTTGCTGCGAGGCGCTGGTGCGCTGGCGTCATCCCGAACGCGGCACCATCTCGCCGGCGGATTTCATCCCGATCGCCGAGGACACCGGCCTGATCAACGATCTCGGTCACTGGGTGCTCAACACCGCGTGCCGCGAGGCGATGAACTGGCCGGAGCATGTTCATGTTGCGGTCAACGTGTCTCCGATCCAGTTCAAGAGCCAGACGCTGGCACTCAACGTCGCCGCCGCGCTCGCCGCGACAGGTCTGGCACCTTCGCGGCTCGAGCTCGAGATCACCGAGGCGGTGCTGATCCGCGACGACGAGGCTGCGCTCGATATCCTGCATCAGCTGCGCGAACTCGGCGTCCGTATCGCGCTCGACGATTTCGGCACCGGCTATTCCTCGCTGAGCTATCTGCAGCGCTTCCCCTTCGACAAGATCAAGATCGATCGCGCCTTCATCAAGGATCTCGCCGGGACCGGCGCGTCGTCCACGATCGTCCAGGCCGTCGTCAACATCGCCGCTGCCAGCGACATGACCACGACCGCGGAGGGCGTCGAGACCGAGCAGCAGCGCAACCTGCTGCGCATCCTCGGCTGCACCGAGATGCAGGGCTATCTGTTCAGCCGGCCGGTGTCATCGGCTGAAATCCGCAAGCTCCTGTCGTCGGATCACGAGAAGGCTGTCTCGGTCGCCTGACGCCTGCCTTGACCGCTTTCACGAGGTGATTCCGGCCATGGAATGCCCTGCGAGCGCAATTGCCGTCGCCAGTAATTTGTTGACGGGACCTAATCATTTGTACACTAGTACAAATCGGCGCGCCGCTCACCTGTCCAACCGCAAGTCGTCGATCCGGCGTCGTCGCGGAGGGAGACCGTCCATGCAGCCGGAACCGATCTTCGATCTCGCGCATCTCGGGCACATGGAGCTTTTGACGCCGAAGCCGGACGAGAGCCTGAAATTCTTTGTCGACGTCATGGGCATGACCGTCAGCGGCCGCAAGGGCAAGTCGGTCTATCTGCGCGGCTGGGACGATTACGAGCGCTATTCGCTGAAGCTGACGGCGTCGAAGACTTCGGGGATGGAGCACATGGCGCTGCGGGCGCGCAGCCCGCAGGCGCTCGAACGCCGCGTTGCCGCGCTGAAGGGCTCGGGCTTCGATATCGGCTGGATCGACGGTGACATGGGGCAGGGGCCGGCATTCCGCTGCCGCGATCCCGACGGCCATGTCATCGAGCTCTATTACGAGACCGAGTGGTACGAGGCGCCGGCCGAGCTGAAGCCCGCGCTGAAAAACCAGGCGCAGCGCTTTCCGGCGCGCGGCGTCAATGTCCGCCGGCTCGACCATCTCAATTGCCTCGCGGTCGACATCAAGGCCAACCGTCTGTTCTTCGAAGACTACCTCGGCTGCCGCACCACCGAGCAGATCGTACTCAACGACGGCACGGAAGCCGCGATGTGGATGACGATGTCGAACAAGAGCTACGACTTCGCCTATGCGCGCGACCATTACGGCAAGCGCGGCCGGTTTCACCATGTTACCTACGCGCTCGACAGCCGCGAGGAGATCCTGCGTGCTGCGGATATTTTTCTCGAGCACGGGGTGCATATCGAGACCGGGCCGCACAAGCACGCGATCCAGCAGACCTTCTTCCTCTATGTCTATGAACCCGGCGGCAACCGCGTCGAGGTCGCCAACGCCGGCGCACGCCTGATCCTTGCGCCGGACTGGAAGCCGATCGTGTGGACCGAGGAAGAGCGCAGGAAGGGACAGGCGTGGGGGTTGAAGACGATCGAGTCGTTTCACACCCACGGCACCCCGCCCGTGATCGACTAGATGCGAGACCGCCGCACGAAGGCCGCCCGAGCGCGTCGATACGCCGCCGCGAACACCCGCGGTCGCTGACGACAGCGCCGACGCGCAACCGATATGATCCGGTTCGCGGCGGCGGACTCTGCGCCGCGCGAAATTTGAACCGGTGAGAGCGGGCACAATGGCTGGCAAGACGCGAAAGACGTCGGCGAAGGGGGCGAAAAAGAGCGCCGCGAAGCGTGTCTCTGCAAAGCCGCGCCTGCTCGCGGGCGGCAATCCGCAGATCGCAAAAGGCTATGGCGATGCTCCGGTGCAAGCCTATATCGCCGCGATGCCCGGGTGGAAGCGCGAGGTCGGGCGCAAGCTTGACGCGCTCATCGTGCGTGCCGTCCCCGGCGTGCACAAGGCGGTGAAGTGGAACTCGCCGCTCTACGGCATGGAAGGCGACGGCTGGTTCCTCGGCATCCATGTCTTCACGCGCTACGTCAAGGTGGCTTTCTTTCGCGGTGCGTCGCTGCATCCGGTGCCGCCGGGCGAGTCCAAGCAGCAGCACACGCGCTATCTCGACATTCACGAGAACGACGAGCTCGACGAAGCCCAGTTCACCGCGTGGGTGAAGCAAGCCAGTCAATTGCCCGGCGAACGGATGTGAGTGGCAACGCAGGTCAGGACCGGTAAGCAGCGGCCACGACGCGCTGTCGATGCAGCTCTGCGCGATAGAGCATTGCCTCGCCTCAGCCCTTTGGTGTTAGGCTGCACCAAAGCCCGATGAATCGCCATCGCGCTTTGGATTGTTGTCCTGGCATGATCTTTTCGGAAAACCGCTTCGCACTTTTCCGGATCATGCTCTGGTAACGTCAGAGGAAAACGTCGATGAGCGAACACACGACGGACAAGCGCGTGCGAGAGGCGTCTCGCAGGCGATTCCTTCAGGCCGGCGCAGCACTGGCCGGTGGCTCCGCCATATCGGGAGTTGCCGGTTCTACCGCGCTTGCCGAACAGGGGAATAATCTTCCGCCCAATGTGCCGGAATGGATGAAAGCGCCCGGCGACCCGATGGGAAGCCAGCCCTATGGCACGCCGTCGGTTCACGAGAAGGCTGTCGTCAAGAACATCTCGAAGACGCTGCCGCAATACATCTCCGCTTCGGGCCGCACGCCGCTGCAGGAGCTCGACGGCATCATCACGCCGAACGGTTTGTTCTACGAACGCCACCATGGCGGCGTGCCGACCATCGACCCGGCCGAGCACCGGCTGGTGCTGCATGGCATGGTCGATCGCCCGCTGGTGTTCACGATGGAGGACATCCGCCGCTTTCCGTCGCAGTCGCGCATCCACTTCCTCGAGTGCTCCGGCAATCCGGTCTACACCAAGCCGTACGGCAAGACGGCCTCCGACCTCGTCGGCCTGCTGAGCTGTGCGGAATGGACCGGCGTGCCGCTCAAGACGGTGTTGGACGAAGCGGGCCTGCAGACCGGCGCCAAATGGATCGTGGCCGAAGGCGCCGACGCCGCTGCGTTGACGCGCTCGATCCCGATCGAGAAATGCCTCGACGACGCCATGCTGGTCTACAGCCAGAATGGCGAGCGGCTGCGCCCGCAGCAGGGCTATCCGCTGCGCCTGTTGCTGCCCGGCTTCGAGGGCAACATGAACGTGAAGTGGCTGCGCCGGCTCAAGGTCGTCGCCGAGCCGGCCTATTCGCGCGAGGAGACCTCGAAATACACCGACCCGATGCCTGACGGCACGTCGCGCGAATTCACCTTCTACATGGAAGCCAAGTCGATCATCACACGGCCGTCCGGCGGGCAGAAGCTGACCGCGCAGGGCTTTCACGAGATTACCGGCATCGCGTGGAGCGGTCACGGCAAGATCAAGAGCGTCGAGGTCTCGCTCGACGAGGGCAAAAGCTGGCAGCAGGCCGAATTGCAGGAGCCGGTGTTGACGCGCGCGCTCACGCGCTTTCGCTTGCCCTGGCATTGGGACGGCAAACCTGCCGTGATCCAGAGCCGCGCCATCGACGAGACCGGATACGTGCAGCCGACGCTGGCGGAATTGGTCAAGGTGCGCGGTCTCAACTCGTTCTACCACAACAACGCGATCTGGCCCTGGCGCATCGATGCGAATGGTGAGGTGAGCAATGGCCAGGCGTAAGCTCAAGACGGCGTTCGTTGTGAGTGCGATCGCGATGCTCGCCACTGCCGGGCAGGCCGAGGATCGCTTTGGCATCGGGCGTGCGGCGACGCCTGCCGAGATCGCCGGCTGGAACATCGATATCGGCCGTGACGGCTCCAACCTGCCGCCGGGCAGCGGCAGTGTCGAGCACGGCCGCACGGTGTTCAGCGAGCAATGCGCTGCGTGCCATGGCGACAGCGGGCAGGGCGGCATCGGCGATCGCCTGGTCGGCGGACAGGGCACGCTGGCGAGCCCAAAACCGATCCGCACCGTCGGCAGCTATTGGCCCTATGCCCCGACGCTGTTCGACTACATCCGCCGCGCGATGCCGCAGAACGCGCCACAATCGCTGAGCAATGAGGACGTCTACGCGGTGTCCGCCTACATCCTCAGTCTGAACGGCATCGTGCCGGCCAATGCGGTGCTCGACGCCAAGTCGCTGGCCGCCATCAAGATGCCGAACCGCGACGGCTTCGTCTCCGACCCGCGGCCCGACGTGCACAACCACTGAGCGGCAGGCACGGCCGGGTGGCTCGCAGCATCGTGACGTCGTGGCCCCTGTGCCCGGAGGATTGCCGTCCCTATGTCCGTTTGGGGGCGGCTCGGCCGTCATCCGGCACACGTTTATGATCGATAGGAGAGGCCGCATGACCAGGTCATGGGCAGTCGCAGCCGCCATGCTGCTCGTGGGAATGACGTTCACGCCGGTCGCGGCCCAGATGTCGGAGCCGGCATATTTCGACGCGCAAAATCCAGGACGCAGCGCGATCAACGGCGGCGCGTTGACGCCATGGGGTGAGGCGCAGGAGGCCGCGCAGCGCGGGCGCAATCCGGCGAACGCCTACGGTGCCATGCCTGCGGCGGAGCCATCTTCCGCCTGCGCGCGTTACCGTTCATTCGATCCGGCGTCCGGCACCTTCCTTGGCCGCGACGGCCGCCGCCATCCCTGCCGATAAGGCCCTGCACCGCGCTTGGCGGTGGATAAGGGCGCCGGCATTCGCCCGGCGTGCGAACGACTGGACGTTAGGCGCGTTATAGTCCGCCGATCGTGTCGGGTCCCGCCGGACCCGAGCAGCGGAGGACACCCGGCGTGACAGACGCTCTGGCCGGTTTCTGGGACCGAAAGTCGACCTCGGACCTATTGCGGGAGGCGGCGCGGGCCGATGGCGACGCGGAGACGCCGATCTTCAGGCGCTCGCTGTCGGCGTTGCAACTGGTCACGCTCGGCATCGGCGGCATCATCGGCGCCGGCATCTTCGTGCTGACGGGCCACGCGGCCGCCGCCAATGCCGGTCCCGCGGTCACGCTCTCCTTCATGCTTGGTGCGGTGGCCTGCGCCTTCGCCGGCCTGTGCTACGCCGAGATGTCGTCGACGGTGCCGATCTGCGGCAGCGCCTACACCTATGCCTACGCCACGCTCGGCGAGCTGATCGCCTGGATCATCGGCTGGGACCTGATCCTCGAATACGCGGTCGGCGCGATCGCGGTCTCGGTCGGGTGGTCCGGCTATTTCGTCAGTCTGATGCGCGATTTCGGCATCAACCTGCCGCAGCAATTCACCTCGGCGCCGCTCGCTTACGACGTCAACACCGGCGCGTGGTCATCGACCGGTGCGGTCATCAACATCCCGGCGATGGCGATCATCGCCTTCGTGACCACGCTGCTGGTGGTCGGCATTCGCGAGTCCGCGCGCTTCACCAGCTTCGTCGTCGTGGTCAAGCTCGTTGTGATCGCGCTGTTCCTCGCTACCGCGGCTTCCTCGGTGACCCTGGCGAACTGGGTAACGGCGAGCAACCCGGAGGGCGCGCTGATCCCGCCGAATGCCGGTCCTGGCGTGTTCGGCTGGTCCGGCGTGGTCCGCGGCGCGGCAGTGGTGTTCTTCGCCTATATCGGCTTCGACGCGATCTCCACCGCGGCGCAGGAAGCGAAGACGCCGGAGCGCGACATGCCGATCGGCATTCTCGGCTCGCTCGTGATCTGCGCCGCGCTCTATGTCGCCGTCGGATTCGTGCTGACCGGCATCGTGCCCTATGACCGGCTCAGCGTGCCCGATCCGATCGCGGTCGGCATCGATGCGATCGGTATCGGCTGGCTCGGTCCGTTCATCAAGCTCGGCATCCTGTTCGGATTGACATCGGTGATCCTCATCATGCTGCTGGCGCAACCGCGGATCTTTCGCGCCATGGCGTATGACGGATTGCTGCCGGGCTTTGCCGCCAAAATCCATCCGCGCTTCCAGACCCCCTATGTCTCGACCATCTTCGCCGGCACCGTGGCCGCTCTTCTCGGTGGGCTGTTGCCGATCGGGCTGGTCGGCGAACTGGTCTCGATCGGCACGCTGTTCGCGTTCACGGTGGTCTCGATCGGCACGCTGGTGCTGCGCGTGCGCGATCCGGAATTGCCGCGTCCGTTCAAGGCGCCGGCGATCTGGCTGGTGGCCCCCGCCGCCGCTGCAACCTCGCTGTTCCTGATGTTCGGCCTGCCGCTCGACACCTGGATCAGGCTCGCAGTGTGGCTCGTGATCGGGCTTGTGATCTATGCGGCCTATGGCAGACGGCACAGCCGGCTGCTGGCAGGCGGCGGGGACCGCGCGGGCCTATAGTGCGCGCGCGTGCGGCCTGCTAGATGTACGCGTTGAGATAGCACCGCAAGCCGCGACAGGCCGGCATTCCCCGGGGAGACTTCCATGCAAAATCCAACGGCAGGCGCGCGATGGATGGTCGCCGCGCTCGTCTCGATCAGCATCGCGTCGGCTGCGCCCGGTCGCGCAGCCTCGGTTGCGCCGGCCGCTGCCGAGAACGGCATGGTGGTCTCCGCGCAGCATCTCGCGACCCAGGTCGGCGTCGAGGTGTTGAAGCGGGGCGGCAATGCGGTCGATGCGGCGGTCGCCGTTGGTTACGCGCTTGCGGTGGCCTATCCCGCCGCCGGCAATCTCGGTGGCGGCGGGTTCATGACCATCCAGTTCGCCGACGGCCGCAAGACCTTCCTGGATTTCCGCGAGACCGCGCCGAAAGGCGCCACAGCCGACATGTATCTCGACAAGGACGGCAACGTTATCCCCGGCCTTTCGACCAAGGGGCATCTCGCTGTCGGCGTACCGGGCTCGGTGGCCGGGATGGAGTATGCGCGCGAGAAATACGGCACAATGAAGCGCGCTGACGTCATCGCGCCGGCGCTGCAACTGGCGGAGGATGGTTTTGTGCTCGACCAGGGCGACGTCAGCATGCTGCAGACCTCGACCAAGGACTTTCAGGACGATCCGGCCTCGGCCGCGATCTTCCTCAACAACGGCAAGCCGTTCCAGGTCGGCGAACGGCTGACGCAGCATGAGCTCGCCGAGACGCTGCGCGAGATCAGCAAGCGCGGCAGTGATGGCTTCTACAAGGGCTGGGTTGGTGCTGCGATCGTCGCCGCGAGCCAGGCCGGCAAGGGACTGCTGACGCAGGAGGATCTGGACAACTACAGGGTTCGCGAGCTGGCGCCGGTCGAATGTGACTATCGCGGTTACCACGTGGTCTCGGCGCCGCCGCCCAGTTCGGGCGGTGTGGTGATCTGCGAGATGCTCAACATCCTCGAGGGCTATCCGCTGAAGGAGCTCGGCTACCACTCGGCGCAAGCGGTGCACTACCAGATCGAGGCGATGCGCCACGCTTACGTCGATCGCAACAGCTATCTCGGCGATCCGGACTTCGTGAAAAATCCACTCGAGCGCCTGCTCGACAAGACCTACGCCGCGAAGATCCGTGCCGCGATCGACCCGGCCAAGGCCGGTGTGTCGAGCGACATCAAGCCCGGCGTTCCGCTGCATGAGGGCAGCAACACCACGCACTATTCGATTGCCGACAAGGACGGCAACGCGGTGTCGGTCACCTACACGCTGAACGACTGGTTCGGCGCCAAGGTGACGGCGGCCAAGACCGGCGTGCTGCTCAACGACGAGATGGACGACTTCACCGCCAAGGTCGGCGTGCCGAACCTGTATGGGCTGGTGCAGGGGGAGGCCAACGCGATCGTCCCCGGCAAGCGTCCGCTGTCCTCAATGAGTCCGACCATCGTCTCCAGGGACGGCAAGCCGGTCATCGTGATGGGCACCCCGGGCGGCAGCCGCATCATCACCGCCGTGCTGCTGACGATGATCAACGCGATCGACTATGGCATGAACGCGCAGGAGGCCGTGGACATGCCGCGCTTCCACCAGCAGTGGCTTCCCGAGGTGACCAACCTCGAGGACTACACGCTGTCGCCGGATACGCGGAAGATCCTGGAGGGCATGGGCCACAAATTCGGCCCGCCGCATCCGGCCAACCACCTCGCGGTGATCATCATCGGCGCGCCGTCGCTGGGCGGCAAGCCGGTCGGCAACAACCGCTTCTATGGCGCGAACGACCCGCGGCGCAATTCGGGGCTCGCCGCGGGCTATTGATCGTGACGGCTAGCGACAATCCGTAGCCCGGATGAGCGAAGCGATATCCGGGTCTTGTTGAGCTCCCGCATGTCGCTCCGCTCGTGCGGGCTGCCGCTCCAATTGATCCGCGCTGCGGTCAGGCGACGGCAGTCGACCTGCCGTCCTTTTGCCCGCTGGTCAGCAGCAAGCGCTGGCGGATCGCGTCTTCGATCAGAGCCAGGGATTGCTTGGCTTCGCGCGCCTCGGCTTCGGCGGCCTGGGCGCGGAATTCGACCGCATCGAGTTGCTCCTGTTGGGACTCGATGCGCCGTCGGGCTTCCTCAAGCGCCCGCGACGCATCCCTCAATTTGCGCTCGGTGGCGGCAATGATTTCGAGCTGCGCCTGTTCGGCGGCCTCGGCGCGCGCTTCGCCGGCGCGAGCCCTGTCCTCGATGCTGCGGAACAAATCCGCCGCCTGGTAGACGAGGTCCAAGGCTTCTGTGCCCATGGCCGATGCGGGTGGTCTTGGAAATCCAAGAACGTTAGGGTCGGCCGTAAATGGCCGTTTAAATCCGCGCAGTGCCATCCAAATCAGCCCGTCGCGAGTCGGTGTATGCCAACAACTTGCGGTAGTTATAGTTAACAAATCCTTAATGTGATTGGCGCGCCGGCGCTGTCCACCGGTTTCTGATGTCGCAGCACCCAAATCGTCGGCCAGATCGGGGAATCGATCCGTCCGGCCCGCGCTTTTCTTTCGGAACGTGCTCTCCGCGCAAGCGTATCGGGACCGCAGCGCTATCAGGCGCGGCGCGCGAACCGCGCAGCGCTGCAGCGGAGATCGATGCAGCCCCGCGGGCACCGCCAGTCGGCGAGGTCTGCCGATTTGGCTGCGGGCGCGAGCCGGGCTCTATGGCATAAGTTTGACGCCTGGCTTGCTTTAATTCTCCGGTGTTGAATTGCAGGTCCATGGAGCGACCGATATACCGGGCGGCCTAAGTGGCACGCAGCGCGCTCAGAACGAGCGACGTATTCGCCACGGAAATCTGGTCGATGAAATTTCTGTTGCGGTTCTTCGGGTTCCTGTTCACCGCAGGCACCATCCTGTTCCTGGCTGGTCTGGCCGCGGTCGCAGGGCTGTTCTGGCATTTCTCCAAGGACCTGCCCGAGTATTCGCAGCTCCAGAACTACGAGCCGCCGGTGATGACCCGCGTGCACGCGGCCGACGGCTCGCTGCTCGGCGAATACGCCAAGGAGCGCAGGCTCTATCTGCCGATCCAGGCGGTGCCGAAGCTCGTGATCAACGCGTTCCTCGCCGCCGAGGACAAGAATTTCTACGAGCATGGCGGCGTCGACTACACCGGCATGGCGCGCGCCGGTGTCGCCTACATCCAGAACTTCGGTTCCAACCGGCGGCCGCAGGGCGCCTCGACGATCACCCAGCAGGTCGCCAAGAACTTCCTTTTGACCAACGAGGTGTCGTTCACCCGCAAGATCAAGGAAGCCTTGCTGGCGATGCGAATCGAGCGGGCTTACTCCAAGGACAAGATCCTCGAGCTCTATCTCAACGAAATCTATCTCGGCCTTGGCGCCTACGGCATCGCGGCGGCCTCGCTGGTGTATTTCGACAAGTCCGTCAATGAGCTGACGGTCGCGGAAGCGGCCTATCTGGCGGCGCTGCCGAAAATGCCGGCCAGCCTGCATCCGGTGCGCAACCGCGCGCGCGCCGTCGAGCGCCGCAACTACGTGATCGACCGCCTGCAGGAGAACGGCTGGATCACCGCGGCCGACGCCGACAAGGCGCGCAAGGAGCCGCTGACCGTCACCAACCGCAGCAATGGCGCGCACACCTTCGCCGGCGAATATTTCTCGGAAGAAGTCCGCCGCGACATCTTCGAGCGCTATGGCGAGAAGAAGCTCTATGAGGGCGGCCTGTCGGTGCGCACCACGCTCGACCCCAAGGTCCAGGTGATGGCGCGCAAGGCCATGGTGGCTGGGCTCGTGAACTATGACGAGCAGCAGGGCTATCGCGGTGCGATCCAAAAGCTCGACCTGACCAGTGACTGGGGCGTGCCGCTCGCCGAGATCAAATCGCTGTCCGACATCTCGCCGTGGCGAATGGCGGTGGTGCTGGAGAGCAACGACCAGTCGGCACGGATCGGCTTCCAGCCGGGCCGCGAGCTCGGCGGCGCCATCAGCAAGCAGCGCGAGACCGGCATCATCACGATGGACGGCGCGCGCTGGGCCAAGAGCAAGGGCAAGACGCCGACATCGGTGGCGCAGGTGCTGCAGCCAGGCGACGTGATCTACGCCGACCCGCTCTTCAGCAAGGACGGCCAGCGCGTCGAAGGCCAGTACCGGCTGCGACAGATCCCTGAGCTGTCGGGTGCGATGGTGGCGATGGATCCGCACACCGGCCGCGTGCTGGCGATGGTCGGCGGCTTCTCGTTCGACCAGAGCCAGTTCAACCGCGCGACGCAGGCCTATCGGCAGCCCGGCTCGACCTTCAAGCCGATCGTCTATTCGTCGGCGCTCGACAACGGCTACACCGGATCGACCATGATGATCGACGCCCCGATCGAGATCGACCAGGGGCAGGGCAACATCTGGCGGCCCGAAAACTTCTCCACCGGCAAGTATCAGGGCCAGGTGACGCTGCGCAACGCGCTGCGGCTGTCGCTCAACACGGTGACCGTGCGGCTGGCGCAGGAAATCGGCATGCCGCTGATCGGCGAATATGCAAAGCGCTTCGGCGTCTATGACGAGTTGCCGAACTATCTCGCCTACGCGCTCGGCGCCGGCGAAACCACGGTGATGCGGATGGCCACGGCCTATTCGATGATCGCCAATGGCGGCGTCCGCGTGAAGCCGACCCTGATCGATCGCATCCAGGACCGCTACGGCCACACCATCTTCAAGCACGATCAGCGCGAATGTCGCGGCTGCGACGCGCCGGAGGGCTGGAAGAACCAGCCGGAGCCGCAGCTCGTCGACCGCCGCGAGCGGGTGCTCGACGCGATGTCCGCCTACCAGATCACCTCGCTGATGGAGGGCGTGATTCAGGCCGGTACCGGCACCGCGCTGAAGGATGTCGGCAAGCCGCTCGCCGGCAAGACCGGCACCTCGAACGAGGCCAAGGATCTCTGGTTTGTCGGCTTCTCGCCGGACCTCGTGGTCGGTCTCTATGTCGGCTACGACAAGCCGCGCTCGCTCGGCCGCAACGCGCAGGCCGGCCATACCGCGGCGCCGATCGCGCGCGACTTCCTGAAGCTCGCTCTGGCCGACAAGCCCGCCACCCCGTTCAAGCAGCCGGTCGGCATCCGGCTGGTCCTGGTCGATGCCAAGACCGGCCAGCGCGCCGCGCCCGGTCAGAACAAGGGCGTGGTGCTCGAAGCCTTCAAGCCGGGCCAGGCGCCGCCGTTCAATGATCCCGGGATGGTCGCCGGCACCGACGTGATCGACGGAACCCAGCAGGGCATTTCTCCGGACGCCGATCGGGCCGTGATGCGGTCAGGGACGGGCGGGCTGTACTGACGCCCGCCGGCGGGGCATCCGCCGACTGAAGCCCTGCAGCTCGTGCACCGCCGCGGCAACGCGACGGTGCGGCGCTTTGTCAGGGGACGTGCGGGGCGCAGCGGTTGAACGCGCGGCTTGCGGGATCGACCTATCGGAGAGGTCGGCAGAATTGCCGGAGATTGAGCAACGGCTTCCGCGTGGGCGGTGTGTCCCGACGGTGGATCGCGAATGATCAAGGTGCTCAAGGTCGTCGCCCACATCGTGTGGGCGGTTTCCATGATCGGGCTCGGGACGCTGATCGGCGCGAGCTATGGGTGGGCGCATCACGGCTGGATCGGCGCGATCGCGCTCGGCATTGTTGGGTTCAGCGTCGGGGCATTCCTTGCCATCGATCCGCTCATTGTTCTTGAATTCCTTCACGGGGGCGTTTGACACCGCGACCGAAGGGGAAGCTGCCGCCTGTCGATGGTCGCATCCGGCTCCGCGGTCCGTCCGCGATTTTCACGCCCATTCCCCGCCAACTATGCTTGCCAAGGCTGGGATGAAGCGGGTAGAAGGTCGCTCTCGCGCGGGCGCTAGTTTGGCAGGCGAACCCGCTGCACCGAGATGTCCAGTCATCCAGCTAAGCTGTTGATACCACGGACTATTCTTGGGGAATGGTGTAACGGTAGCACAACAGACTCTGACTCTGTTTGTCTTGGTTCGAATCCAGGTTCCCCAGCCAATCCGCCTCGGTGGCGTGAATCAGCCTCTCAAATCCCGACGAGATTGCCGGCTGCAGCTGCCGACGGAGGTCCAGTCGTATGTGTGCCATCACGGCATGAGGGTGGATTGGTCCGGCGTAATCCACCATGGTCTCGCGCGTGTGGTCCGGCTCGTTGCAACAGAGGTTTAGGCTGATGGACGAAATTCTCTATGCCCGCGAGGCGTCGATCGGCGTCGATGAGTTCGTCGAGGTGCTGCGGCAGTCCGGCCTCGGCGAGCGGCGACCGCTGGCGGATACCGACCGGATGGAGCGCATGATCGCCAATGCGAATCTGATAGTGACGGCGCGGAAGGCGGGCAAGCTGGTCGGCGTGTCGCGCGCGCTGACCGATTTCGCCTATTGCTGCTATTTGTCGGACCTTGCGGTCGATCGCGGGTACCAGGGACATGGCATCGGCAAGCGTCTGATCGCGGAAACGCGGCGCCTCGCCGGACCTGAATCGATGTGCCTGCTGTTGTCGGCGCCGGACTCGATCGGGTTCTACAAGACCATCGGCATGCCGCAGCCGGACAACGCGTTCCTCTACAAGCGGGAGCGATAACTGCGCGGCGTTACTTGATCTTGTCGTAGACCGTCGCGAAGTCGGCGAGCGGCATCGGGATGGAGATGGTTTCCTTGCCGAGATTCTGGAACGACACCTTGAGCTGCTTGCCCGATTTCAGCTGGGTCAGGACATCGGCGGCGATCGGCGTATTGATGTAGCAGCCGCGCGCCTCGCAAGTCTGGATCGGCACGTCGACGGCCTTGCCGTCGTCGACCTGCAGCTTGGCGCCGACAGGCAGGTTCAATCCGAGTGGAAGCTGGATCAGCGCCACCGGCGTGCGGGTGTCGCCGGGAACGCGGATATTGACCAGCACGATGAGCTGGCCGGTCTTGGTGAGCACCGCGGTCTGTTCCATCGCGCATTCGAGCGGAGCGTCGCGGCTCGCACTGGTGCAGCGCGCAATCCAGCCGGAATTGTTGGGGGCTGCTGTATCACCCTGAGGAGCCGCGGGCGCAGCTGCCGGAGCGGGCGCGTTCTTGCTCTTGGCCGTCTGGGCGTGGCCAGAGTGGGCCATGCCGAACGCGGTCAGCAGGACGAAGAGCGACTTGGCGACAATCTTCACGGTACCGGCTCCGAATGGACATCTTTCGGATGTGCCGGGATGCCAGCAAAGTCAAGTCACTCGGCGGCCTCCTTGACCGATCCATGCTCGTCGTCGTCAGCATCGTGGTCGGTGCGCACCGAGCGGCCCCAGTTCGCAAACGCATTCGAGAGCCTGTCGAGATAGAGGTAGACGACCGGCGTCGTGAACAGCGTCAGCGCCTGGCTGACGATCAGGCCGCCGACCATGGCGTAGCCGAGCGGCTGGCGGATTTCCGAACCGGTGCCGGTCCCTAACATCAGCGGCACGCCGCCGAGCAAGGCGGCCATCGTCGTCATCATGATCGGGCGGAAGCGGAGCAGGGCGGCCTGGCGGATCGCCGCCACAGGCTCCATGTGCTGGTCGCGCTCGGCCGCGATCGCGAAGTCGACCATCATGATGCCGTTCTTCTTCACGATGCCGATCAAAAGGATGATGCCGATCAGCGCGATCAGCGAGAAGTCGAAGCCGGCCGCCATCAGGATCGCGAGCGCGCCGACGCCGGCCGACGGCAGCGTCGACAGAATCGTGATCGGGTGGATGTAGCTCTCGTAGAGAATGCCGAGGATCAGGTAGACGACCACGAGCGCCGCGAGGATCAACAGCGGGACGGTCGACAGCGATTGCTGGAACGCCTGCGCGGTACCCTGGAAGCTCGAGCTCAGTGTCGGCGGCGCGCCGAGGTCGACCATCGCCTTCTGCACCGCTTCCGTCGCCTGGCCGAGCGCAACACCCTGCGCCAGGTTGAACGAGATGGTGATCGCCGGGAACTGGCCCTGATGGCTGATCGAGAGCGGCCGTACCGGCACGCTGGTCCAGGTCGCGAAGGTCGAGATCGGCACCTGTTCGCCGGTCAGCGGCGACTTGATGTAGATCTTGTTCAGCGTGTCGATCGCGCCCTGCAGCTCAGGCAACACCTCGAGGATGACGTGGTAGCTGTTGAGCTGGGTGAAATATTGCGTCACCTGGCGCTGGCCGAACGCGTCATAGAGCGTGTCGTCGATCAGCTGCGGCTGGATGCCATAGCGCGAGGCGGTGTCGCGGTTGATCTTCAATTCGAGCGTGGTGCCGTTGGTCTGCTGGTCGGTGGCGACGTCGCGCAGCTGCGGCAGCGTTTGCATCTTGCCGAGAATCTTCGGCGCCCATTCGTTCAATTCGGCGAGGTTGGCATCCTGCAGCGTGAATTCGAACTGGGTGCGGGTCGGGCGGCCGCCGAGGCGGACGTCCTGCGCCGCCTGCATGAACAGCCGGGCACCCTCGACCTTCTCCAGCTTCGGCCGCAGCCGGGCGATGACCTGCTGCGCGTTGGCGTCGCGATCCTTCAGCGGCTTCAGCGTGATGTACATCGCGCCGTTGTTGCCGGCGCGGCCGCTGCCGCCGATCGCCATCGCCACCGTCGCCACCGCGGGATCCTGCTGCACGATCTTGCCGAGTTCCTCCTGCTTCCGCTTCATGTCGGCGAAGGAGATGTCCTGGTTGGCTTCCGAGGTCGCGGTGATCAGGCCGACGTCCTGCTGCGGGAAGAAGCCCTTCGGGATGACGACGAACAGGTAGACTGACAGCGCCAGCGTCCCGAAGAAGATCATCAGCGTCGTGAACTTCCAGCGCAACGCGAGGTCGAGCACGCTCTGATAGCCGCGCAGCATGGCGTCGAAGCCGCGCTCGCTGAGCTGGTAGAACCGACCGTGCTTCTCGTCATTGTGGGCGCGCAGGAAGCGCGAGGCCATCATCGGGGTCAGCGTCAGCGACACGAACATCGAGACGAAGATGGTCATCGCCAGCACGACCGCGAATTCGCGGAACAGGCGGCCGATAATGCCGCCCATCAGGAGCAGCGGGATCAGCACCGCGACCAGCGAGATGCTGATCGAAACGATGGTGAAGCCGATTTCCTGCGAGCCCTTGAAGGCGGCAGCCATCGGCTTCTCGCCCTCTTCGATGTAGCGGCTGATGTTCTCCAGCATCACGATGGCGTCGTCGACCACGAAGCCGACCGCGATCGTCAGCGCCATCAGCGACAGATTGTCGAGCGTGTAGCCGAACACCCACATCAGCGCGCAGGCGCCGAGCAGCGCCAATGGCACCGTGACCGTCGGGATCACGGTCGCCCAGAAACTGCGCAGGAAGACGAAGATCACCATCACGACCAGGAAGATGGTCAGCAGCAGGGTGAACTGGACGTCCTCGACCGCCGCGCGGATCGTGGTGGTGCGGTCGCTGATCACGTCGATCTTGATCGCCGGCGGGATCGCGGCGACCAGTCGGGGCAGCGCCGCCTTGATCTTGTCGACGGTGTCGATGACGTTGGCGCCGGGCTGCTTGAAGATGACCAGGAATACGCCGCGCTTGCCGTTGGCCCAGGCGGCCTGCTTGGCGTCCTCGGGCCCGGTGACGGCCTGGCCGATGTCACGGATCCGCAGCGGCCCGCCGTTGCGGTAGGCGATGATGACGTCGTTCCACGGGCTCGCCGTGAGCAGCTGGTCGTTGGCGTAGATGGTATAGGCGCGGGTGGCGCCGTCGATGTTGCCCTTCGGACTGTCGACGGTGGCGATGTTGATCGCGGCGCGGACGTCCTCCAGCGACAGGCCCTTGGCGACGAGCTTGGCGGGGTCGATCTGGACGCGAACCGACGGCTTCTGCTGGCCGCCGATGATGACCTGCGCAACGCCCGAGATCTGGCTGATCTGCTGCGCCAGCTGGGCGTCGACGGCATCGCTGACCGTCGTCAGCGGCAGCGTGTCCGATGTCGCCGACAGCAGCATGATCGGCGAGTCCGCCGGGTTGACCTTGCGGTAGGTCGGCGGCGAGGGAAGGGTTTTCGGCAACTGGCCGCTGGCCGCGTTGATGGCGGCCTGCACGTCGTTGGCGGCGCCGTCGATGCTGCGGTTGAGGTCGAACTGGATGGTGACCGCCGCCGTGCCGAGATAGCTGGTCGAGGTCATCTGCGCGATGCCGGGGATCTGCGCGAACTGGCGTTCCAGCGGCTGGGCGACCGATGTCGCCATCGTTTCCGGGCTGGCGCCGGGCAGGGTCGCAGTGATCTGGATGGTGGGGAAGTCGACCTGCGGCAGCGGCGCGACCGGCAGCAGGGGATAGGCGACGAGACCGACGAACAGGATGCCCGCCATCAGCAGCGAGGTGCCGATGGGGAAACGAATGAATGGTGCGGAAATTCCGGCGCCGACGCTCATTCCTGCGCAACCTTCGACTGGGACGGATCCGAGCTCGCCACTGCCGTTGTCACCGGGGTTCCCGGCGAGACCTTGTACTGCCCCGCGGTGATCACCTGCTGTCCGGGCGACAGGCCCTCGTCGATCACCGACTTGCCGTCGATCGACTGGCTGACCTTGATCTTGCGAAGCTCGGCCTTGTTCTCCTGATTGACTGAATACGCGTAGAGGCCATCGGTGCCATGCTGCACCGCGTCATCCGGGACGACGGTGGCATCCTTCAAGGTCCTGACCAGAAGGCGGGTCGAGACCGACTGGCCCGGCCACAGCGCGTGGTCCTTGTTATCAAACACCGCCTTCAGCCGGACAGTCCCGCTTGACGTGTCGACCTGATTGTTGATCAGCGCCAGGGTTCCCGTGGATAGCACCCGCTTGCCGTCGGTGGTCAGGGCAATGGTCTTGGGCGGCGCCACGGCCAGCGCCGCCTTGATATCCGGCAGCTGGTCTTCCGGCGCGGTGAAGATCACCGTGATCGGCTCGATCTGGGTGATCGTGACAATGCCGGTCTGGGCCGAGGCATTGACGATGTTGCCGATATCGACCAGTCGCAGGCCGACAATCCCGTCGATCGGGGATTTGACGGTCGTGTAGTCCACCTGGGTCTGGGCGTTGAAGATGGCGGCCTCGTCAGCCGAGATCTGGGCGGTCAGCTGGGCCACCGTGGAGCGCTGGGTGTCGAGCTGCTGGCGTGTCGCGAACTCGCCGAGCCTGGTGGTGCGCTGCAGGTCGAGATTGGCGTTGGCGAGATTGGCTTCGTCCTGGGCCTTCTTGGCCTTGGCCTGGTCGAGCGTCGCCTGATAGGGCCGCGGATCGATCTCGACCAGCGTGTCACCGGCCTTGACGAACTGGCCTTCCTTGAAAGCGATCCTGGTGATCTGACCGTCGACCCGGGTGCGGACCTGGACCGTGTTGAACGCCTGCACGGTGCCGAGGCCGGTGAGATAGACCGGGAAGTCGGCTTTCTCGACCGGCGAGATCTTGACCAGAACGGCCGGGCGTTGGGCGGATCGCTTCTGCGCGGCTTCGATCGCCTGCTGGTTGCTCGTGTGTTTCTGCCAGCCGAAATAACCGGCGGCGCCGACCGCAGCGATCACTAAAACCCAACCGATGGTGCGTGACTTTGACATGCGGACTCTTGGGTTCGACGTAACAATAAAGGCTGATCGAAACGGTTCACAGAGCTTGCGGATATAATATGCGTGCACTTAATGTGTAAACACACCAAGGCTTGAGAATCCTAAACATTTGGAAAGGTTTAGGTCAGAAACGAGCAGAAACAATTCGCCTGGGAAACGCACCGAGGACCCCTATGTCGCTCGATCTCAAACGCCAGTTTATCGCGCAGCTCGTCGAGAGTTCCCGGCTGCTGCGCAATTATATCGATCATCGCGCCAAGGCGCGAGGCACCACGCGTGCGCAATGGATCGTGCTGTTCCGCCTGCGCGAGCAGGAGGGACTGTCCCAGGTCGATCTCGCCGACGTCCTCGAATTGCAGCCGATCTCGCTGGTGCGGCTGCTCGACCGCCTTGTCGAGCATGGCCTGCTCGAACGGCGTCCCGATCCCAGGGATCGCCGTGCCAATCGCCTGTTCCTGACCCGGAGCGGGCGCCGTCTCGTCGACGATCTCGACAGTTTGCGCGACGCGATCGCCGGCGATGTGCTGCGCGACGTCTCGGACAAGCATGTCGAAAGCGGCCTCGCCACGCTGCGCGAGGTCAAGGATCGCATCAAGGCGCTCGGCGAGGAGGCGGAGCGCATCGCCGCGAAATAGCGCATCTCATCGTGCGCAGATTCCTTCGCTCCATCCATTCACCCGTTGCAGCGTGCGCGAGCCGGTTGAATCGTCGCGGGATGTCGTCCATATCGCGCAGCGACGATGCGAGAGGACGAGGGCTGCGATGGATGAGTTGAACGGGCGCATGATGGCATGCCAGATCCTGGTTACAGGATTGATCGCGCGCGTCGCCAACGAGCAGCGCGACCCGCTGCGCTTTCTCACCGACTTCCGCGACGAGATCAAAGCGGTCGTCAACGGCGTCAACATCGCCGGCCTTGAGAACAGCGACCGCGTGCGGCAGGTCGCGCAGCGGACGATCGACGAGCTGTTTTCGCTGATGAAGCCGCCAAGCGCCGAGTAATCGCGTGGTCGCATGGACAGCGCCCGCACGCGGCAGCCAATGACGGGCGGCATCGATTTAGAACGATTATTAGAACACTTAAAAACTACAGTTTAGAACGATTTCAAACCGTAGATTAGAATCGCTTTGAATTGGGGCGATTCAAGCCGACTGTTGCGCTCGTCGCATTGATAAAAAAGGTCACGCTCGATAACCGATGGAGACAGTTCGTCGCAGCTTCATTTCGCGAACGAGCTGATTTTTCTGGGGCGAGCAAGACATGAGCAATGTGAAGGCGCCGAGATCGCTGCGCTTTGATGCAGCGATCGGTTCGGCTGATGACACCGGTTATTCCGCCACGAAGGTCTCCGCAGTCGCGAGCCTGATCGCGGTGGCGTCGTTTTCGGGGGCTGAAGCGCAGCAATCCAACCTGCCGCCGGTGAATGTCGATGCGCCGGTCGCTCGCCCGCGGCCCGTGACGTCAAGGCCCACTGCGGACCAGGTCCGCGCCCGCAACGCGCTGCGCCGCGCCGCGCGCCGTAACAACCAGCAGGCACAGCAAGCGCCGGTGCCGTTTCCCAACGCCGGCGGTCTTCCCGCCGACCGCGATCCCTATGCGGATCCGGCCGCGCCGTACAAGGGCGACCGTTTGCAGTCGTCCGGGAAATATCCCGAGCCGATCCTGAACACGCCGAAATCGGTCACGGTGCTGACCAAGGACGTGCTCGAAGACAAGAACGCCACATCGCTGAAGTCGGCGATCCTGTCGACGGCCGGCGTCACGCTCGGCACGGGCGAGGGCGGCAATGCCTTCGGCGACCGCTTCTTCATCCGCGGTTTCGATGCGCGCAACGACATCTTCATCGACGGCGTGCGCGACTCCGGCGTCAGCGTCCGCGAGAACTTCTTCACCGAGCAGGTCGAGATCCTGCGCGGCCCGGGCTCGTCCTTTGCCGGCCGCGGCACCACCGGCGGCGCGATCAACATCGTCACCAAGCAGGCGACGACGCAGAACAGCTTCTACAACATGGACACCACGTTCGGCACCGATCGCACCAAGCGCGTGACGCTCGACGTCAACCAGGTGATCAGCCCGACGCTGGCGATCCGCGCCGGCGGCCTGTTCCAGGATGCCGGCGTCGCCGGCCGCAGCTATGTCACCGACGACCGCAACGGCGCGTTCGTCGCCGGAACATGGAAGCCGGTCGATGCGGTGAAGATCACCGGCAACTACATCCACACCGAACTGACCGGACTCCCGGATTTCGGCGTGCCGTACTATCGGCCGAGCACCGCGAGCACGGCCGGCGGCCCGTTCCCGGATTTCGGCGTCAACCGCAACAATTGGTACGGTTTCGTCAACCGCGACTTCTTCAGGACCGGGCAGGACATCGGCACCATCAACGCCGAGGTGCAGATCACGCCGGACCTCGTGGTCAGCAACAAGATCCGGGAATCGCGTTCGACCCAGAACTACATCGGCACGCTGCCGGAAGCGCCGACGCTGGCCGCCGGCGCTCCGTTCACGGCGTATACGCTGAGCGCCAATCCGCAAAGCCGCTACCAGGTCACCGACGTGTTCGCCAACCAGACCGAGGCGACGTACAAGTCGGTCGACGGGCTCGGCTTCAAGCACACGACGACGGCCGGCGTCGAATACGACAACGAGCGGTCGTCGATCGACAGATATCTCGGCCTGAGCTCGGAAATAACGACCGGCACATCGGCATTCACGGGAAGCGGATCGCTCTCCGGCGTCAGCGTGTTCAATCCGCAATACACCAACATTCCGTTCCCGATTCCGTCGGGGCTGTCCGGGCTGCCGACCAAGATCGGGATCGACACCACCAGCGGCTACATCATGGATACCGCGAACTACAATGACTTCGTGATCCTCAATGGCGGCATCCGCTACGACGACTACAAGATCAACACGTCAGGCTATCTGACTTCGGGCGGCAGGACCACATTCGGCAGTCAGTCGGCCGACTTCGGGATGCCGAACTTCAACCTCGGCCTCACCTTGAAGCCGTTGCCGAACGGCAGCGTCTATGCGGCCTATGCGACCTCATCCAACCCAGTCGGCGCCGAATTCGACGGCACCAGCACGGCGTATGGCGGCTTGTCTCCCGTCCTGAACGGCGGCAATACCCAGATCTTCGGGCCGGAAAAGAACAAGGCGATCGAAGTCGGCACCAAGTGGGAATTGTTCGATCGTCATCTGCTGGTGACGGCGGCGCTGTTCCAGACCGAGAAGGAAAATGCGCGCGAATCGCAGAACGTGAACAACCCAACCGCGGCCGCGGCGCTTGGCTGCTCCTATCCGACCGGGACGACCGGCAATATCTCCTGCATCACCGCGGGCGCAGCCTACCGCATCCGCGGCATCGATCTCGGCGTCGGCGGCAAGATCACCGACAAATGGAGCGTGTTCGGCGGTCTCGTGCTGATGCAGTCGGCAGTGACGAGGTCGCTGGCGCCGCCGGCCAACACCATCCTGTATTCCAGCAATGTCGGACTGCCGCTCGCCAACGTCGCGCATCAGTCGTTCAGCATGCTGACCAAGTACCAGCTCACCGACATGTGGGAGCTTGGCGGGCAGGCGGTGTATCGCTCGAAGGTCTACGGCGGCACGCTGCTCGCGGCCAACCAGGGCACCTCGATCCCGAGCTATTGGCGCTTCGACGCCTTTGCCGAAGCTAAGATCGACAAGCACTGGACCATGAAGCTGTTCGTCAACAACATCTTCGACAAGCGCTACTACGACGCGCTGTACCAGAGCGCGGCGCCGTTCGTGCTCGAAGCGCCGGGACGCGCCGCGTATCTGGTTGTTTCTGCGCGTTACTGACGGAGGCTTCGCGGCACGAGATGCTGGTCTGTGTTCCCAACGTATTGAGCAAGGCTGATGTGGCGGACTTCCGCCGCATCATGGCGCAAGCCGAATGGGAGGACGGCCGCTCGACCGCCGGCGCCGCGTCCGCGATGGTCAAGCGCAACGAGCAGCTGCCGCCCGACGGCGAGGTCGCGCGGCAGCTCGGCAACCGCATCCTGTCGGCGCTGTCGGCGAGCCCGCGCTTCATCTCGGCGGCGATCCCGCTTAGAATCTTTCCCCCCTTGTTCAACCGCTATGCCGCCAGCGACGGGCACCATTTCGGCCTGCACGTCGACAATGCGGTGCGCGGCGACAGGCTGACGGGCATGAGGATCCGCACCGACCTCTCGGTCACGCTGTTTTTATCGGAGCCGGAGGACTACGACGGCGGCGAGCTCGTCATCGAAGACCTCTACGGATCCCATGAAATCAAGCTGCCGGCGGGCGATCTCGTAGTTTATCCTGCTTCCAGCTTGCATCTGGTCACGCCGGTCACGCGGGGGACCCGGGTAGCGTCTTTTTTCTGGCTGCAGAGCATGATACGGGATGCACACGGGCGCAGCCTGATCTTTGATCTCGATACCGCGATCCAGGCTCTGGTGGAGCGGCTGGGGCGCGATGACCCCGAAACGGTCAAATTGACCGGGATTTATCACAACCTGATCCGTCACTGGGCTGAAGTGTAACTGATGATGACATTCAAGTTCCCCGCTGCATCCGCCATGATCGCCTCGCTGGCGATGCTGATGCTGGCCGCGCCGTCTTCGGCGCAGCAGCAAACGGCGCCTGTAGCGCAGCCCGCACCCGTGACCCGGCCTCAGGCCGCACCCGCCCAGCCGGCGGCGGCCCAGCCTGCGGCGGCTGCCCAGGCCGCGCCGGTGGCCGCCCAGCCGGCACAAGCGGCGCCGCAGGCTCAGGCCGCGCCGGCCCCTGCCGCGGCGGCTCCGGCACCGACGGCGAACGAGGCGTCCCTGGCTGCGCCCGCGAGCGGCGACAGCAAGTCGCTGAAGTCGACCTCGACCGGCCTGCACGAATTGTCGCCGTGGAACATGTTCTTAAACGCCGACATCATTGTGAAGGCGGTGATGCTCGGTCTGGCATTCGCGTCGCTCGTCACGTGGACGGTGTTCATCGCCAAGATGGTCGAGCTGACGGTAGCGCAGCGCAGGCTGCGTGGCGCGCTGGCCAAGATCGCTGAATCCCGCTCGCTGGCCGAAGCGCAGTTCGCGCTCGGTGCCAAGGGCAGCGTGCTGTCGTCATTCATCGCAGCTGCGATGCGGGAGGGGCGCCTGTCGGCGGGCATCTCGAGCGACAGCGGCATCAAGGAGCGCGCGGCGTCGAGCTTCGCCGAGATCGTGCGCGCCGAAGCCCGCAAGATCCGCATCGGCATGGGCCTGCTCGCGACCATCGGCGCGACGTCGCCCTTCGTCGGCCTGTTCGGCACCGTCTGGGGCATCATGAACAGCTTCATCGGCATTTCGAAGTCGCAGACGACCAACCTTGCCGTGGTGGCGCCGGGCATCGCGGAAGCGCTGCTCGCGACCGCGATCGGCCTCGTCGCGGCGATCCCCGCGGTCATCATCTACAACCATTTCTCGCGCGTCACGAAGGTCTATCTCGAGCTCGTCAACCGCGCCTCGGGTGCCGCAGGACGGCTGTTGTCGCGCGATCTCGACCGCACCCATGGCGACGTTCCGCGCAACGCGCATGCGCGCGCCGCGGCGGCGGAGTAGGCGATGGCAGTCTCGATCTCCGAGAACGATGGCGACGACGATTTCGCGGAATCCCACGAGATCAACGTCACGCCGTTCATCGACGTCATGCTGGTGCTGCTGATCATCTTCATGGTGGCGGCACCGCTTTCGACCGTCGATCTTCCGATCGATCTGCCGACCTCCAGCGCGACGCCGCAGAAGAAGCCGGACAAGCCGACCTATCTCAGCATCAAGCCCGATCTGACGCTGGCGATCGGGGAGAACGCGGTGAAGCGCGTCGACCTGGTCAATTCGCTGGATGCCGTGCCCGACATGAGCCGGGACAAATACGTGTTCCTGCGGGCCGATCGGATGGTACCCTATGGCGAGCTGATGGGCGTGATGGAGCTGTTGCGCGCCGGCGGCTACACGCACGTGAAGCTGGTCGCGCTCGAGGGCGTTCCGGGAGCGCCCGCGGCGGCGCAGGCCGATCCTGCCAAACCCTGACGGCGAACGCGATGTCCACCAACCCCGATCTCGACCTGCGGACCTCGAAGCGGCTCTGGGTGATCGCTGCCGTGACGGCGGTCGGGCTGCATCTGGGCGGCGCCGCGCTGGCGCTGACCAATTTGCGCGGCGACGATGGCGAGGGGCTCGGCGCTGCCGGCGCGGAATACGCCGTCGAGCTCGCCTCGGCGGATGTGCCCGACGATGCGGCACCGCCGGGCGCGCCGGCTGACGAGCAGCAGGCCGTGCAGGAAATGGCGCAACAGAAGGCCGAGGTGAAGGACACCGACCTGCCTCAGGAAAAGCCGGTGGAGTCCGACGACCCCGATCGCATCGTGACGGAAGACACTGCCAAGAAGCAGAAGGAGGAGGAGGCCAAGGTCGCCAAGGTCGAGGCCAACGCGCAGGAAGCGCAGCAGGCCTCGGAGGCGGCCGCGCCGACCAAATTGGAGGACGCGCGTCAGTCGGACACCACCAAGGCACCCAACCCAGGCATCGGCAAGGACAAGCTGCTGCTGACCGCCAAGTGGGGCAAGAAGATCAGCGCCTATCTCGACCTGCACAAGAAATTCCCGGAGAAGGGCAAGGCCAAGGAGGCCAAGGTGAAGGTCGCCCTGGTGCTGAATCGTCTGGGCAAGGTGCTGTCGGTTGCCGTGCTGGAATCGTCCGGAGATGCCGCCTTTGACGACGCGGCGATCTCGATGGTCCACCGGTCCGATCCGGTCCCGGCGCCGCCGGCCGACCTGACCGACGATCAGTTCTCCTTCAGCCTCGATGTCAATTACAACAAGCCGAAGAAGTAGCGAGCCGCGGCTGCCTGCGATCAGACGCCGGTGTCATTCCGGGGCGCGACAAGTCGCGACCCGGAATCCATTTCTCCATTGAATGAGCCGCTGGTCGATTCCTGATTCGCCGTTTCACGCGGCCCGGAACGACGTTGCCTCAGCTCTTCTTCACCAGCGGGCAGACGCTCTTCTCGAGCGGGAGGAAGGCCTCGTCCGCGGGGATGGTGGCGACCAGCTTGTAATAGTCCCACGGATATTTCGAGTCCGACGGCTTCTTCACCTCGAACAGATAGGCGGGGTGGATCTTGCGGCCGTCGACGCGGATCGAGCCCTTGCCGAACAGGGGATCGTCGGTCGGCATCTCCTTCATCTTGGCGACCACGGCGCGACCGTCATGCGGATTGCCGCCGAGCGCTTCCAGCGCCTTGAAATAGTGGATCAGCGAGGAATAGACGCCGGCCTGCACCATGGTCGGCGGGTTCTTCTTGAAGCGCTCCATGAAGCGCTTGGAGAAGGCGCGGGTCTGGTCGTTCATGTCCCAGTAGAACGTCTCGGTGAAGTTCAGCCCTTGCGCGACGTTGAGGCCGAGCGCGTTGATGTCGGTGATGAACAGCAGCATGCCGGCAAGCCGCTGGCCGCCCGAGACGATGCCGAATTCCGCGGCCTGCTTGATCGCGTTGGTGGTGTCGCCGCCGGCGTTAGCGAGCCCGACGATCTTGGCCTTCGAGCTTTGTGCTTGCAGCAGGAAGGACGAGAAGTCCGCGTTGTTGAGCGGATGCTTGACGCTGCCGAGCACCTTGCCGCCATTCGCGGTGACCACCGCCGAGGTGTCGCGCTCGAGCGCCTGGCCGAACGCATAGTCCGCGGTGAGGAAGAACCAGGTGTCGCCGCCGGATTTGACCAGCGCCTTGCCGGTGCCGTTGGCGAGCATGTAGGTGTCATAGACCCAGTGCACCGTGTTCGGCGAACACTGCGCGCCCGTGAGATCGGACGAGGCGGAGCCCGAGTTCAGGTTGACGACGTTCTTCTCCTTCGAAAGGTTGGCAATCGCGAGCCCGACATTGGAGGCCGCGAGATCGACGAACACGTCGACCTTCTCGACGTCGATCCACTGCTTGCCGATATTGACAGCGACATCGGGCTTGTTCTGGTGATCGGCCGAGATCAGATCGATCTTCCAGCCCTTCGCCAGCAGCCCGGAATCCTCGATCGCCATCTGCGCCGCCACCGTCGAGCCGGGACCGCCGATATCCTGATAGAGGCCGGACTGATCGCCGAGCGCGCCGACCTTGGCGACCTTGTCCATCGTCTGCGCCGACGCACCGCCGCAGAACGCAAGACTCGTGGCCATGACCAAGGCCGTCGTGACCGAGGCTGCAATGGAACGCTTCATCTTCCCTCCAGTATGATTTTGCTTTTGAGTTCCGGATTATGCCCGGCATCGGGTGCATCGCCTAGAGCGCCGGCGCGTTTGATCGTGCGCTATATTCCGCGCCGCGGCGATTGCGCAGCCGGTGACGCGCGACGGGATGCCGCGGTGCGCGGAGTTCGATCATCGGACGCGGATAGGGTGAAGCGCGGACGGCGCTATTTCCAGTAGTACCGGATCGCGACGTAGACCACGACGAGGCAGGCGAAGATCAGTGCCACCGGCATCGAACGCTTGGCGTTCGGGTCGGAGGTGCTCGTCTTCTTGGGGGGCAGGCGGCGGAACGTCGTGACGTTGCCATTGTCGGCGACCGGCTCGCGCGCGCGCGCCGGAACCTCCGGCGCTTTGCCGGCGCCGCCCATCTCGACATAGTAGGTGCGGTACATCTCCTGGATGGTCGCCTCGCCGGCGTCGGCTTCGCTCATCTGTCCCAGCAGCTTGTTGTAAATGGCCAGGAAATTCTGCGCCTCAGGCGGCAAGGCGGAGGCGCCGTTCAGCTTGGCCATCATCTTCCAGGTCGCAAAGTCGGCCCGCGCTCGGGTGTCGGCGCGTCGTGCAATCAGCATATCGGCAGCTTTGATCACCATGGCCTCGAAGCGTTCCTGTCCTCAACGCGCGACCCGGAAAAATGGCTACCGGTTTTCGGTCGGGTCGTGCGCAGATCAAGGCTATGTGTTTCCGGTAATGAGGAGAAGGGCGTTGATTACATAGCCGGTCAGAGTTCGCAGTATCGTTGAAATAACATCAAGATTTAGGCCGACTTGCTGGCCAATCACCGGCAGCAGGATCAACAGCCCGATCAGGATCAGCATGCCGTAGGGCTCCAGCCGGGCGAGCGGGATCGCCAGCGGCCTTGGCAACAGCCCGACCGCGACCCGGCCGCCGTCCAGCGGCGGGATCGGCATCATGTTGAAGATCGCGAGCACGATATTGATCAGGAAGGCGTTTTTCAGATTGTCCGCGGTCCATTTTGCGGCATCGGCCGGCACCAATGGCAGCGCGTGGAATGCCAGCGCCGCGGCGATCGCCAGGATGATGTTGGTGGCCGGGCCGGCCAGCGCCACCCACACCATGTCGAGCTTGGGATGATTGAGCTTGCGGAAGTTCACCGGCACCGGCTTGGCGTAGCCAAACAGGAACGGCGAATGCGCGAACAGCAGCACTGCAGGCAGGATCAGCGTGCCGAACGGATCGATGTGCTTCAGCGGGTTGAAGCTGACGCGGCCGAGCTGCCAGGCGGTGTCGTCGCCGAGCCGATGAGCGACGAAGCCGTGCGCGGCTTCGTGAAACGTGATCGCAATGACGACCGGCAATACCCAGACGGAGATGTCATAGAGGGAGATGTTCAATGGCATGCCGCCTCGGGTTCGCTGGGACCGGACCTCAGGCTAGCACGGATTCGCGGAAGGCCTTGCTGGCGAGCGTTGCCGCAGGTCAGCGCATGTCGGGGGCGACCGCGTGCGCCAGAGGCGGCTGGGTGGTCGCGATCCAGATGCCGGCGAACACGGTGACGATGCCGGCCACCAGATTCCAGCTCAGCGGCTCGCCGAGCAGGGCTGCGCCGACCAGCGATGCCGCGATCGGATTGACGGTGACCGAGATCGCCACCCGGGTCGGCGTCGTCCGCTCCAGCGCGAAGGCCCAGAGATAGAAGGTAAGCGCAGCGCCGAAGGCGCCGAGATAGATCGCGCCGGACCATTGCGGCGCGCCGAAATCGGCAACCGGCGCAAAACTGCCGCGCAGCAGCGAGGCGACAATGAGCACCACCGCCCCGGCGGCCATCGCGAGCGTGGTGAAGGGGATCGGGCCGGCGCGGCGGATATAGGGTTTTGACCAGATGCTGTAGAGCGCCATGCACAGCGCGGCTGCGATCATCAAGAGGTCGCCGCGCCAGGCACCAGGCGGCGCCGTGGCGAGGCCGGAGAGCAGCGCCATCGAGACGCCGAGGATGGTGATCAGGACGCCTGCGGTCTTGCGCGCGGTGAGCGCTTCGGCGCCCAGCACCGCGCCGACCAGCATGGTCAGCAGCGGCAGTGTCGACAGCGCGAGTGCGCCGCGCGCGGCGGTGGTGAAGATCAATGAGGCATTGAACAGGACCGGAAACGCCGCAAAGAACAGCAGGCCGAGGCCGGCAACGCCGAGCCAATCGTGCCGCGTCGGCCAGTTCCGGCGTTGCAGCTGTGCCAGCGGCAGCAGCAGCAGGACGCCGATGCCGAAGCGGAACGCGCCGATCGCCAGCGGGTCGATGGCGCCGACCAGAAACCGCGTCGCCCCGATCGAAGTGCCGCCGAGCGCGCTCGAGGCCACCGCCGCCAATACCCCCCAGATCTCGCCCATTCCGTTCGCCCCTCGGTTTTGCTTGCGCAATCTAGGGACGGGGACATAATCAGGGAATGGAATAGATTTGATCAACTAAATCACAGATCGTTATGAGCGCGCCCATCATGGACCCGGATCTTCTGCAGGCCTTTGTCGCGGTGGCGGAGCATCGCTCCTTCACCCGCGCGGCCTCGGCGTTGAACCGGACCCAATCCGCCGTCAGCATGCAGGTGAAGCGGCTGGAAGAGCGGCTGCAGGCCGAACTGTTTCACCGCAGCACGTCCAGTGTCGACCTGAGTGCAGCCGGCGAGGGATTGCTCGGTTATGCCCGCCGCATTCTGAGCCTCAACGCGGAGGCGGTCGGCCGGGTGCGCGAGCATGGCACGGATGGACGGGTTCGCCTTGGCGTGATGGACGACTATGGGACGATGATCGTCCCGCCGCTGCTCAAGGACTTCATCGCCAGCTATCCGCTGATCCATCTCGAGATGGAGACCGGGTTGACGTCGACGATGACCGATCGGCTCGGCGAAGCCTATGACCTCGTGATCGCGATGCACCCCGAGGGACGCGGCGAGGGCGAGTTGCTGCGCACCGAGCAGGCGGTGTGGGCCGCGAGCGCTGCGCATCGCGTCGAGGAGCTCGATCCGCTGCCGGTCGCGCTCTATCCGCAGGGCTGCCTGTTCCGGAACTGGGCGATGCAGGCGCTGGACGAGGCGAACCGGCCGTGGCGGCTCGCCTTTGTCAGCCACAGCCTGTCCGCGGTCGAGGCGATCGCGGCGCAGGGGCTCGCCGTGACCGTGGTCAAGTCGGGGACGTTTCCGCCGACGCTGCGTCGGCTGACCGCGCGCGACGGCATGCCCCTGCTGCCGCGGGCCGAGATATGGCTGCATCGCGCGCAAAACCTGCCGCACGCGGCGTCACTCCTGGCCGATCATCTCGTCGCGGCGCTGCGGCAGCCGGCGAGGCGGGCGGCGAGTTAATAGGTCGCGCGGCCGCCGGAGATGTCGAACACCGCGCCGGTGGAGAAGGCGCAGTCTTCCGACGCCAGCCATGCCACCATTGAGGCGAGTTCCTCGACCTGCACGAAGCGGGCCTTCGGGATCTTCGACAGCATGAAATCGATGTGCTGCTGGGTCATCTGGTCGAAGATCGCGGTCTTCGCCGCGGCCGGCGTCACCGCATTGACCAGGATGTCGTGCTGCGCGAGCTCCTTGCCGAGCGATTTGGTGAGCGCGATCAGGCCCGCCTTCGACGACGAATAATGCGCGGCGTTTGGATTGCCTTCCTTGCCGGCGATCGAGGCGATGTTGACGATGCGACCATATTTCTGGCCGATCATAGTCGGCACGATCGCCCTGCAGCAGATGAAGGGACCCTCGAGATTGATGCGCATCACCCTGCGCCAGTCGTCGAGATCGGTTTCCCATACCGGCTTGTTGGCTCCGGTGATACCGGCGTTGTTGACGAGAATGTCGATCTTGCCGAACGCCCGCAGAGTTTGATCGCGCGCGGCGTCGACCGCGTCGGGATTGGTGACGTCGGTCTTGATCGCGATCACGTTCTCGCCGATCGCCCGCGTGGTCTTCTCGGCCAGCGGCTGGTCGAAATCCCAGATCGCGACCTTGGCGCCCGACGCGACAAAGCGCTCGGTGATGGCGCGGCCAAATCCCTGCGCGCCGCCGGTGACGACGGCACAGCGGCCGTTGAGATCGATCTTGTTCATGCTGCCTCCCGATTAAAGCGTCCAGCCGCCGTCGATGACATGGGCGACGCCTGTGGTGAACGAGCTTTCGTCGCTGGCGAGATAGACGGCGAGCGCGGCGATTTCCTCGGCGGTGCCGAGCCGGCCCATCGGCTGGCGCGCAACGAACATCTCGCGTCCCTGCGGGCCGGCAGCCGCCGCACGCTCAAGCATCGAAGGCGTCTCGATGGTGCCGGGGCAGATGCAGTTGCAGCGGATGCCCTTGGTGATGAAGTCGGCCGCGACCGAGCGCGTCAGTGCCGCGACCGCGGCCTTGGTGGCGCTATACACGTAGCGGTTCGGCGCCGCCTTCACCGCGCCGGCGGCGGAGGCGATGTTGACGATGGCACCGCCGCCCTGCGCCAGCATGCCCGGCAGGAAAGCGCGCGTGGTGCGGTGCATCGACTTGACGTTGAGGTCGAAGGAGAAGTCCCAGTCGTCGTCCGAACACTCCAGCACCGTGCCGTGATGCACGAAGCCTGCGGCATTGAGCAGGATGTCGGTCTTGCCGGCGCGCTTTGCGATTGCCTCGACCGCTGCGGTGTCGCGCACGTCGAGCTTCGCAACCTCGGCGGCGCCTTCCTGCCTGAGCAGCGCAAGCTTGCCTTCGTCGATATCGGTCGCGAACACGGTCGCGCCCTCGCGGGCAAAGGCCAGCGCGCAGGCGCGGCCGATGCCGACGGCCGCTGCGGTTACGAATGCGCGTTTGCCCTTCAGGCGGTCTGACATGCGTTTCTTCCTTCTTTGGCGATTGGCAGTCATGCGCGGGCTTGACCCGCGCATCCATCTTTCGAAGAACGATGGATTGCCGGGCCGCGCCCGGCAATGACGGTTTGCGTCCTAGTGATTGTCGCGCGCCACGCCGACCTTGCCGGCGATGTCGTGGTAGCGCGTCGCGAGCTCGAGACAGGCGCCGGTCGCGTGCTGGCCGACGGTCTTGCGGTAGAGCTCCTGCCACGGCGTCTGGTTGGCCGGATGCGGGAAGCCGCCCTTGGCCTTCAGCTCGGCGCGGCGGGTGCGCAGCTCATCCTCCGAGATCATGATGTTGGCGCTGCCCTTGTTGAGGTCGATGCGCACCTTGTCGCCGGTCCTCAGGATTGCGAGCCCGCCATCGGCGGCGGCCTCGGGCGAGGCGTTGAGGATCGAGGGCGAGCCCGAGGTGCCGGACTGCCTTCCGTCGCCGATGCAGGGCAGGGACAGGATGCCGCGTTTGATCAGCGCGGCGGGCGGCTGCATGTTCACCACCTCGGCGCCGCCGGGATAGCCGATCGGGCCGGTGCCGCGGACGAACAGGACGCAGTGCTCATCGATGTCGAGCGCGGGATCCTCGATACGGTTGTGATAATCCTCCGGCCCCTCGAACACGATGGCGCGGCCCTCGAAGGCATTGAGGTCCTTCGGGTTGGACAGATAGCGGTCGCGGAATTCCTTCGAGATCACGCTGGTCTTCATGATCGCGGAATCAAAGAGATTGCCGCGCAGCACGATGAAGCCGGCGTCCTTCACCAGCGGCTTGTCGTAGCCCCAGATCACGTCGCCGTCGGGCGCAGGTGCTTCCTTGCAGTTCTCGCCCATGGTGCGGCCGTTGACGGTGAGGGCGCCTTCGTGGATGCGCTTGTGCTTGATCAGCTCGCGTACCACCGAGGGCACGCCGCCGGCGCGGTGATATTCCTCGCCGAGATAGAAGCCGGCCGGCTGCATGTTCACCAGCAGCGGGACGTCATGGCCGTATTTCTGCCAGTCGTCGATCGACAGCTCGACGCCGACATGGCGCGCCAGCGCATTGATGTGGATCGGCGCATTGGTCGAGCCGCCGATCGCGGAGTTGACCACGATGCAGTTCTCGAACGCCTCGCGCGTCAGGAAGTCCGACGGCTTCAAATCCTCCCAGACCATGTCGACGATGCGCTTGCCGGTCTCGTAGGCGATCTGGCCGCGCTCGCGATACGGCGCCGGGATCGCCGCGCAGCCCGGCAGCGAGAAGCCGAGCGCTTCCGCGAGCGAGTTCATGGTGGAGGCGGTGCCCATCGTGTTGCAGTGGCCGACCGAGGGGGCCGAGGAGGCCACGATCTCGATGAATTGCTCATAGTCGATCTCGCCGGCGGCGAGCCGTTCGCGCGCCTTCCACACCACGGTGCCGGAGCCGGTGCGCTGGCCCTCGTGCCAGCCGTTCAGCATCGGGCCGCCCGACAGCACGATCGCCGGCAGGTTGACGGTCGCCGCCGCCATCATGCAGGCCGGCGTGGTCTTGTCGCAGCCGGTGGTCAGCACCACGCCGTCGAGCGGATAGCCGAACAGCACCTCGACCAGGCCGAGATAGGCGAGGTTGCGGTCGAGCGCCGCAGTCGGGCGCTTGCCGGTCTCCTGGATCGGATGGGTCGGAAACTCCATCGCGATGCCGCCGGCGGCGCGGATGCCCTCGCGGACGCGGTGTGCGAGCTCGAGGTGATGCCGATTGCAGGGCGAGAGGTCGTTGCCGGTCTGCGCGATGCCGATGATCGGCTTACCCGACTGCAATTCCTCGCGCGTCAGGCCGTAGTTGAGATAGCGCTCGAGATAGAGCGCGGTCATGCCCGGATTGTGCGGGTTGTCGAACCATTCCTGGGAGCGGAGCCTGCGGCCCTTGCCCTCGCTGGTCGCGCGTGCGGCGTCGTGCCCGTTGGTGGGGGGTTTTGTCATTGGTTTCTCCCGCAATGCAAACTGGTGGGCCCATTCAAGGGCTCTGGTTCAAGGTCGTTTCTACCTTGCGCAAATCGTCGTGCATTACAAACCCGACCGATCACGCACAGGTGTTTCGTGTGATGGATTGGACCTTAGTTGAAGGGTCTTGGTTGCGCTATCATTTTATCATTTTTGCGTCCCTTATGACAGGCAGCTGCCGGGCGACGTCAATTGCGTCGCGCCGAGCTTTGCCGTTCCATGATACTGAAGCCGAGATCGACGACGGGTTCGGTCGGCCGGCGCCCTTCCAGCGTCTCGATCACCATCACGGCAGCGTTTCTGCCCATTTCGTAGCGGTTGGTACGCACGCTGCTCAAGGTCGGCTCGCTCGACGCCATGAATTCGAGGTCATTGAAGCCGACGATCGCCATCTGCTCCGGCACTGCCATGTGCCGCCGCTTGCATTCGAACAGCGCGCCGAGCGCAAGGTCGTCATTGACGCAGAACACGGCGTCGATGTCGGGCGCCTTGGCGAGCAGGTCGGCAAACAGCGTGCCGCCGAGCGTGACCGAGGTCGGGATCGCCGTTGTCACAATAAGCTGTGGATCGAACAGCCCAGCGTCGGTCATCGCGGAGCGATAGCCGTCGAGCCGGCGCTGCACCCGCGGATCCATCCGCGCGCCGAGGAATCCGATCCGCCGGTAGCCCTGCGCGAGCAGGTGGGCAATGGCCGCTTTTGCGGCGTCAAAATGCGAGAATCCGATCATCATGTCGATCGGGGAGGGACCGACCTCCATGATCTGGACGATCGGACAATCGACCGTCTCCATGATGCGGCGGGAATCGGCGGTCTGGTTGATGCCGGTAATGATCAGCCCGGCGGGCTTTTGTGCCAGAAACAGACGCAGCAGGCGCTCTTCCTGCAGGATGCTGTAGCGGGTGTTGGCGAGCTGAATGCTGTAGCGACTGCCGTCGAGCGCGTCATAGATGCCGCGCAGCACGTCGGAGAACACGTTGTTGGTCAGCGACGGGATCAGGACACCGATCACCTCGGTGCGCTGCGACGCAAGCGCGCGTGCCGCGAGATTGGGCACGTAACCGAGTTCTTTTGCCGCACTATCGACCCGCGCGCGCTTGCCGGCCGAAAGTGCTTCCGGATTCCTGAAGAACCGTGAGGCCGTAATCGGACTGACACCGGCGAGCTTCGCGACTTCGGCGAGCCGGATCTTGCCTGGCGTGATGCGCTTTCGGGCCATTTGCCGCTCATATCACGACGTTCGTCGCAGACAAACTGATATTGACAGCGCTACCAAGCGATTGCTAATCGAACGATTGCCAAAACCGGATAAACTGCGGACAATAACGTCAGTCCAACAGCGCCGCGCACCCAGCGCGGCCGGAACAAAACAGAGCGGTGGCGGCACTCGTCGTACGTCGTCGGGAACTTGAGGGAGGGAAGTGGATGTCGTCGGTCCAGATTCGCGACGTGCGGAAATCGTTCGGCAATTTTGAGGTCCTGCACGGCGTGTCGATCCCGATCGAGGACGGCGAGTTCGTCGTTCTGGTCGGCCCCTCCGGCTGCGGCAAGTCGACCCTGCTGCGCATGCTGGCGGGGCTCGAGAACATCACCTCCGGCACGATCTCGATCGGCGACCGCGTCGTGAACAATGTCCAGCCCAAAGAGCGCGACATTGCGATGGTGTTCCAGAACTACGCGCTCTATCCGCATATGACGGTCGCCGACAATATGGGCTTCTCGCTCAAGCTGCGCGGCGCCAAGCCCGAGGAAATCTCGACCGGCGTCAAGCGCGCCGCGGAAATCCTTGCGCTTACGCCGCTGCTCGAGCGCTATCCCCGCCAGCTTTCGGGCGGCCAGCGCCAGCGCGTCGCGATGGGCCGCGCCATCGTGCGCGATCCCCAGGTGTTCCTGTTCGACGAGCCGCTGTCGAACCTCGACGCCAAGCTGCGTGTTGCAATGCGCACCGAGATCAAGGAGCTGCACCAGCGGCTGAAGACCACGACCGTCTACGTCACCCACGACCAGATCGAGGCCATGACGATGGCCGACAAGATCGTCGTGATGCATGACGGCATCGTCGAGCAGATGGGCTCGCCGCTCGAACTCTATGACACGCCGGCGAACCAGTTCGTGGCCGGTTTCATCGGTTCGCCGGCGATGAATTTCCTCAAGGGCAATGTGAAGGTGAACGGCGCCGCCTATTTCGAGGGACCGAACGGCGTCAAGCTGCCGCTGAAATCGGCGCCGGCCAATTCCGACGGCCAGCCCGCGGTCTACGGCGTGCGGCCCGAGCATTTCACCATCGCCGATGACGGCGCCGAGGCCGAGATCGTGGTGGTCGAGCCGACCGGGTCGGAGACCCAGGTGTTCGCCAAGCTCGGCGGCGAGCAGGTCGTCGCCGTGTTCCGCGAGCGCCATCTGTTCAACCCGGGCGACAAGGTTCGGCTCAAGCCGGATCCGTCGCTGGTCCATCTGTTCGACGATTCGACGGGGAAGCGACTGAACAGCTGACGGACCGATCGATCTTAATGGCCGACCAACAGGCCAGATCAAAAACAACAAAAACACAATCATAGGGAGAAGGACGATGCACGATTTTACTCGCCGCTCGCTACTTCAGGGCGGCACGGCGCTGGCTGCAACCGGCATGCTCACCGGGCCGGCGCTGTTTGACTTCGCCAAGGCCTGGGCGCAGAGCGCGCCCTGGAAGGCGGAGCCCGGCGCCAAGCTCACCGTGATGCGCTGGAAGCGCTTCGTGCCCGCGGAAGACGATGCATTCAACGCCATGGTCGCGGCCTTCAAGTCGGCAACCGGCACCGAGATGAACGTGTTCAGCGAGTCCTTCGAGGACGTGCAGCCGAAGGCCTCGGTCGCCGCCAACACCGGCTCGGGTCTCGACCTCGCCTGGGGCCTGCACACGCTGCCGCAGCTGTTCCCGACCAAGGTTCTCAAGATGAACGACGTTGCCGATTATCTCGGCAACAAGTATGGCGGCTGGACCGAAGCCGCGGCCAAAACCTGCAAGCAGGGCAATGACTGGCTCGGCATTCCCGTCGCGACCATCGGCGGCTATTTGACCTATCGCAAGTCGGCGGTCGAGAAGGCCGGCTTCAAGCAGGTGCCGTCCGATTTCCCGGCCTATCTCGAACTGTGCAAGGCGCTGAAGAAGAACAACACGCCGGCCGGCTTCGCGCTCGGCCACGCCACCGGCGACGCCAATGCCTGGGTGCACAACATCCTCTGGGGCCACAACGCCTGGACTGTCGACAAGGACGACAAGGTCATCATAAACTCGCCGGAGACGATGAAGGCGCTGGAATATGCCAAGGCGCTGTCGGAGACCTTCATTCCGGGTGTCGCGTCCTGGAACGACTCCTCCAACAACAAGGCCTTCCTGTCCGGCGAGCTGTTCCTGACCTCGAACGGCATCTCGATCTACGTCGCGGCCAAGGACGATCCGAGCAAGAAGGAGCTCGCCGAGGACATCGACCACGCATTGTGGCCGGTCGGCTCGATCGGCAAGCCGACCGAATTGCAACTCGCGGTTCCGATCCTCGCCTTCAACTTCTGCAAATATCCGAACGCGGCAAAGGCGTTCATCGCCTTCATGCTGGAGAAGGAGAATTTCGAGAAGTGGCTGTCGGGCGCGCGGGGTTATCTCACCCACACGCTCAATGCCTACGACTCGGCTCCGGTGTGGACCGCCGATCCGAAGAACGCGGTGTTCGGCCAGGCCTCGAAGCGCGCGCTGCCGGCCTCCGGCATCGGTACGCCCGGCGAGAAGGCCGCGACCGCGATCGCCGACTTCATTGTGGTCGACATGTTCGCGAACTACTGCACCGGTGCCAAGGACGGCAAGGCCGCGATGGCGGAAGCCGAACGGCAGCTGAAGCGCATCTATCGCTGATGTGATGGCCGCGGGCGGCGGAGAGCCGCCGCCCGCGTCATCATTGGAATGCCATCATTGGAATATTGCGTAGTCATGCTCAATCCGTTGAGCAATCGGGACATCGCCTATGGCTGACATCGCCCTTGCGCCGCGACGTGCGAAAACCGAAATCCGCGAAGCGACCACCTGGGATCAGCTCCGCCACAACAAGAACTGGCTCGGCTTCTGGTTCATGTTGCCGGCGATGGCGTTCCTGATCTTCTTCCTGGCCTATCCGCTCGGGCTCGGCATCTGGCTGTCCTTCACCGACACCCGCATCGGCCGCGTCGGTCATTTCATCGGCACTGAGAACTATGAATGGTTGTGGGACGATGCCATCTTCTGGCTGTCGGTCTTCAACACGCTGCTCTACACCTTCATCGCGAGCGCCGTGAAGTTCGCGGTCGGACTCTATCTGGCGCTGCTGCTCAACGAGCGCATGCCGTTCAAGGCGCTGTTGCGGGCCGCGGTGCTGATCCCCTTCATCGTGCCGACCGTGCTGTCGGCGCTGGCGTTCTGGTGGATCTTCGATTCCCAGTTCTCGATCATCTCCTGGTCGCTCAAGCATCTCGGCCTGATCACCCAGAACATCAATTTCCTCGGCGACACCACCTGGGCCCGGATCTGCGTGATCTTCGCCAATATCTGGCGCGGCGTACCGTTCGTGGCGATCACGCTGCTGGCGGGCCTGCAGACCGTGCAGCCGTCGCTGTATGAGGCGGCGACGTTGGATGGCGCCTCGCGCTGGCAGATGTTCCGCTACATCACCTATCCCTTGCTGACGCCGATCATCGCCGTCGTGATGACGTTCTCGGTGCTGTTCACCTTCACCGACTTCCAGCTGATCTGGGCGATGACGCGCGGCGGCCCGGTCAACGCCACTCATTTGATGGCGACGCTGTCGTATCAGCGCGCGATCATCGCGGGGCAGCTGGGCGAGGGCGCTGCGATCTCGAGCGCGATGATCCCGTTCCTGCTCGCCGCGATCATGGTGTCATGGTTCGGCCTGCAACGCAGGAAGTGGCAGCAGGGAGAGAGCAATGACTGATCTTCCCGCCTCCAAGGTCGACCTCAAGAGCATCCTGTCGACGCCGTCGCGCGTCGACAACAGCGAGGGCATGAGCTACCTGCAGTCGGTGCCGCGGCGGATCGTGACGCTCTACATCCCGCTGTCGATCATCGTGATCATCCTGCTGTTCCCGTTCTATTGGATGGGGCTGACGGCGATCAAGCCGGACGAGCAACTGCTCGATCTCGACAAGTACAATCCGTTCTGGACCTGGAATCCGACCTTCAAGCACGTCCACAAGCTGCTGTTCGAGAGCTACTATCCGCATTGGCTCTGGAACACGATGTATGTGGCGGTGGGCGCCACCGTGCTGTCGATCATCGCGAGCGTGCTCGCGGCCTATGCGATCGTGCGGCTGCGCTACAAGGGCGCCAACGTCGTCGGCGGCCTGATCTTCCTGGCCTATCTGGTGCCGCCGTCGATCCTGTTCATTCCGCTCGCGACCGTCGTGTTTCAGTACGGCCTGTTCGACTCGCCCCTGGCGCTGATCCTGACCTATCCGACGATCCTGATTCCGTTCTCGACCTGGCTGTTGATGGGATATTTCAAGACCATCCCGTTCGAGCTCGAGGAATGCGCGCTGATCGACGGCGCCAGCCGCTGGCAAATCCTGATCAAGATCGTGCTGCCGCTCGCCGTCCCCGGCCTGATCTCGGCCTTCATCTTCTGCTTCACGCTGTGCTGGAACGAATTCATCTATGCGCTGACGTTCCTGCAATCGACCCCGAACAAGACCGTCCCGGTCGCCATCGTCAACGAATTCGTTGACGGTGACATCTATCGCTGGGGGTCCCTGATGGCAGGGGCGCTATGCGGCTCGCTGCCGCTGGTTATTCTTTACGCGTTCTTCGTTGAGCATTATGTCTCGGCGATGACGGGTGCCGTGAAGGAATGAGCGCGCAAGGCCCGCAGCTGAATTCGAACAAGACAAGAAAAGGAGCAGGGTCGTGCACATTCTGATTCTGGGCGCCGCCGGCATGGTCGGCCGCAAGCTGACCGAGCGTCTCTTGCGCGAGGGCCGCCTCGGCAAGCAAGAGATCACCCGGATGACGCTGCAGGACGTGGTCGCGCCGGCCAAGCCCGCGAATGCCTCGATCCCGGTCAATGTGGTCGCATCCGATTTCGCCGATGCCGGCGCCGCGGCGCCCTTGATCGCCGAGCGTCCCGAGGTGATCTTCCATCTTGCCGCGATCGTCTCGGGCGAGGCCGAGGCCGAATTCGACAAGGGCTACCGGATCAACCTCGACGGCACCCGCTATCTGATCGACGCCATCCGTGCCGTCGGCGGCGGCTACAAGCCGCGGCTGGTGTTCACGTCCTCGATCGCGGTGTTCGGCGCGCCGTTCCCCGAGAAGATCGGCGACGAATTCTTCCATACGCCGCTGACGAGCTACGGTACGCAGAAGTCGATCTGCGAGCTCCTGATCAACGACTACACCCGCAAGGGCCTGCTCGACGGGATCTCGATCCGCCTGCCGACAATCTGCGTGCGTCCGGGCAAGCCGAACAAGGCGGCGTCCGGCTTCTTCTCCAATATCATCCGCGAGCCGCTGGCGGGCGAGGAGGCGGTGCTGCCGGTCTCCGAGGACGTCCGGCACTGGCACGCCTCGCCGAAATCGGCGGTCGGCTTTCTGGTTCACGCCGGCACGATGGATCTCAACGCGATGGGGCCGCGGCGCAATCTCAGCATGCCGGGGATGTCCGTCACCGTCGGCGAGCAGATCGCGTCGCTGGAGCGCGTCGCCGGCAAGAACGTCACCGCGCGCATCAAGCGGGTGCCCGATCCGACCATCATCAGCATCGTCTCGGGCTGGCCGCGCGATTTCGCTACCGACCGCGCGCTGAAGCTCGGCTTCACCACGGCCGAGAAGACGTTCGACGACATCATCCGGATCCATATCGAGGACGAACTCGGCGGCAAGTTCGCCGCCTGAGCAACGTCCGGGCTAAAGCATGATCCGGAAAAGTGCGAAGCGGTTTCCCTCGCGACAAACGCGGAACGCGTTTGCGCGAAGATCATGCTCAGACAAGGGGCTAAGGCGCGATGATGATTCAACCAGGCTTCATCGCGCTTTAGCGCGGCGCTCGAGATGACCAGAGTTGCCAGCATCGGCGAATGCATGATCGAGCTGCGCCAGGCCCCTGGCGGGCAGCTCGGCGGGCTGTATTCGCGCTCCTATGGCGGCGACACGCTCAACACCGCGGTCTATCTGTCCCGGCTCGGCATCCACGTCGATTACTTCACGGCGCTCGGCGATGATGCGCTGAGCGATGAGATGATCGCGGGCTGGGCGAGCGAGGGCATCGGCACCAAGCATGTCGCGCGATCGGCGGGCAAGCTGCCCGGCCTCTATCTGATCCAGACCGACGACAAGGGCGAGCGGCGCTTCTTCCACTGGCGTGACAGCGCCGCCGCCCGCGACCTGATGGATCTGCCCGAAACGGAAGACATCCTGAACTCACTCGCGACCTATGACGTCGTCTATCTCTCGGCGATCACGCTCTCGATCCTGCGCGAGGACGGGCAGGAGCGATTGCTGGCGGCGCTGAAGCGTGCGCGGCTGTTGGGGACGCGGTTTGCGTTCGACACCAATTTCCGCGCCCGCGGCTGGCCGGACCTGAACGTCGCGCGGAAGGTCTTCAGCAGCGCGTTCGAGACGGCCGATATCGTGCTTGCCTCGACCGAGGATCTGGCGCCGCTTTATCCCGGCGAGAGCAACACGGCGCTGCTGGCCGGCATCTCGAGCCCCGAGGTGGTGCTGAAGCTCGCCGAGCCGGCCTGCATCGTGCGCTCGGCCGGCGGAACGCGCGAGGTGAAGGCGGAGCAGCTTACCAAGCCAGTGGTCGATACCACCGCGGCCGGGCGACAGCTTTGCCGCCGCCTATCTCGCCGCGCGGCTCGGCGGCGCCGAGCCAGAGGAGGCGGCGCGCGCCGGCCATCGGCTGGCCGGTGTCGTGGTGTGCTATCCCGGCGCGATCATTCCGCGCTACGCCATGCCGCCGAAAAAGGCGCTTCGTCTCCCACCATCCCGTAAGGCCTCGCAATGACAACGACATCGAAGCAGGACCGGATCGCCGAGCTGATCCGCCAGGCCACCGTGATCCCGGTGCTGACCATCGAGCGGCTCGAGGACGCGGTGCCGCTTGCAAAGGCGCTGGTCGCCGGCGGCGTGCGGACGCTCGAGGTGACGCTGCGGACGGCGGTCGCGGTCGACGCGGCCAGGGCCATCATCGCCGGTGTGCCGGAGGCGATCGTCGGGATCGGCACGATCCTCAATGGTGACGACCTGATGCGCGCCGAGGCACTGGGCGCCAAATTCGGCATCAGCCCGGGTGCGACGCCCGAGCTGTTGGCGGCGGCAGCCTCCAGCCGGCTGCCCTTCGCGCCGGGGATCGCGACCGCCTCCGAGTTGATGCAGGCGCTGGCCCACGGCTTCGACGTCGTCAAATTCTTCCCGGCCGAGCAGGCGGGCGGTATCAAGGCACTGCGGGCTCTGGCCGGGCCATTTCCGCAGGTCAGGGTGTGCCCGACCGGCGGGGTCAGTGAGGCCAATGCGACGACCTGGCTCGCCGAGCCGAATGTGCTGGCAGTCGGCGGTTCCTGGCTGTGCCCGGCGGCCGATATCCGCGCCGGCAATTGGGCCGGCATAACCGCCATGTGCGCGACGGCGATGAAAACGCTGAAAGCCGCCTGAAGATACGCTACATAACTCTCCGAACAGGAACAGGGAGATACAGCCATGACCGCCAGCATCGTGGGTTGGGCGCACACGCCATTCGGAAAGTTCGACGCGGAGACCGTCGAGGGTCTCGTGGTCAAGGTCGCCAACGAGGCGCTGGCTGACGCCGGCATCGCCGCGTCCGATGTCGACGAGATCATGCTCGGTCATTTCAACGCCGGCTTCTCGCCGCAGGATTTTACGGCCTCGCTGGTACTGCAGGCCAATCCGGCGCTGCGCTTCAAGCCGACCACCCGGGTCGAGAATGCCTGCGCCACCGGATCGGCCGCCGTGCATCAGGGCATTCGCGCCATCGAAGCCGGCGCCGCGAAGATCGTGCTGGTGGTCGGCGTCGAGCAGATGACGAAGACGCCGGGCCCGGAGATCGGCAAGAACCTGCTCAAGGCGTCGTATCTGCCCGAGGACGGCGACACGGTCGGCGGCTTTGCCGGCGTGTTCGGCAAGATCGCGCAGGCCTATTTCCAGAAACACGGCGACCAGTCGGATGCGCTGGCGATGATCGCCGCCAAGAACCACAAGAACGGCGTCGCCAATCCCTATGCGCAGATGCGCAAGGATTTCGGCTTCGAGTTCTGCCGCGCCGAGAGCGACAAGAACCCGTTCGTCGCCGGTCCCTTGAAGCGTACCGACTGCTCGCTGGTCTCGGACGGCGCCGCCGCGCTGGTGCTGACCGATGCCGAGACCGCCAAGACCATGGGCAAGGCGGTGAACATCCGTGCCACCGCGCATGCGCAGGATTTCCTGCCGATGTCCAAGCGTGACATCCTGCAGTTCGAAGGCTGCACCACCGCCTGGCAGCGCGCGCTGCAGAAGGCCGGCCTGCAGCTCTCCGACCTGTCCTTCGTCGAGACCCATGACTGCTTCACCGTCGCCGAGCTGATCGAATACGAAGCGATGGGCCTGACGCCGAAGGGACAGGGGGCGCGCGCGATCATGGAAGGCTGGACCCAGAAGGACGGCAAGCTGCCGGTCAATCCGTCCGGCGGCCTCAAGGCCAAGGGCCACCCGATCGGCGCCACCGGCGTCTCCATGCATGTGATGAGCGCGATGCAGCTCACGGGGCAGGCGCCCGAGGGCATGCAGCTTAAGAACCCGCAGATCGGCGGCATCTTCAACATGGGCGGCGCCGCGGTCGCCAACTACGTCTCGATCCTCGAGCCGGCGAAGTAGCTTGAACATTGCCGAATGGCTGGCGGCGACGGCACGGGCGCGTCCCGACGCGCCGGCGCTGCTGACCGGTTTCGATCTCGACGCAGACTACGCCACCTTTGCCCGCCGCGCCGCCTCGATCGGGGCGGCGCTGGCGCGCGATCACGGCATTGCCGCCGGCGACCGCATCGCGCTGTTTGCGTCGAACTGCACGCAATATCTCGAATGCCTCTACGGCATCTGGTGGATCGGCGCCGCCGCGATTCCGATCAACGCCAAGCTGCACGGCCGCGAGGCGGCATGGATCTGCGGCAATGGCGGTGCCAAGCTCGCCTTCGTCTCCGACGATACGATCGGTGCGTTGAACGAGGCGAAGGACGACTGCCCCGCCGGCATGACCACGCTGTCGGTCGACAGCGACGCTTACAAGTCGATGCGAAGCGGCGAGGGCCGACCCGCGCCGCTGCCGCGCGAGAGCAACGATCTTGCCTGGCTGTTCTACACATCGGGCACCACCGGCCGTCCCAAGGGCGTGATGCTCAGCCACGGCAATCTGGTCGCAATGTCGCTGTGCTATCTCGCCGACGTCGATCCGGCGACGCCGCACGACGCCTCGCTCTATGCCGCGCCGATCTCGCATGGCGCCGGCCTCTACAATTTCCCGCATGTCCGGATGGGCGGCCGCCACGTCGTGCCGGAGTCCGGCGGCTTCGATCCTGACGTGGTGCTCAACCTCGGCCGCCAGCTCGACAATGTCGTGATGTTCGCAGCCCCCACGATGGTGCGCCGCCTGGTCGATGCCGCGAAGAAGCGCGGCGAGAACGGCGAGGGGCTGCGCACCATCATCTATGGCGGCGGTCCGATGTACACGGCCGACATCACCGATGCGATGGCGACGATGGGCCAGCGCTTCGTGCAGATCTATGGCCAGGGCGAGTCGCCGATGACCATCACGGCGCTGTCGCGCGGCTGGCACGCCCGGAGCGATCACCCGCGCTATCTCGAACGGCTGGCTTCGGTCGGACTGGCGCAGAGCGTCGTCACCGTGCGCATCACCGACAAGGACGGCAAGTCGCTGCCTGCCGGGGAGACCGGCGAGATCGAGGTCAAGGGCGCGACCGTGATGCTCGGCTACTGGAACAATCCCGAGGCCAATGCCGAGACGTTGAAGGACGGCTGGCTGCGCACCGGCGATGTCGGCCGGCTCGACGGCGACGGCTTCCTCACGCTGTCGGACCGCTCCAAGGACGTGATCATCTCCGGCGGCACCAACATCTATCCGCGAGAAGTCGAGGAAGCCCTGCTGACCCATCCCGATGTCAGCGAGGTCTCGGCCGTCGGTGTGCCGGATCCGGAATGGGGCGAGATCGTCGTCGCCTGCGTCGTGCTGACGGACGGTGCTACCGCCGACGACGGCAAGCTCGACGCGCATTGCCTCGCCTCGATCGCCCGCTTCAAGCGGCCCAAGCGCTATGTCTATCTCGGTGCACTGCCGAAGAACAATTATGGCAAGGTGCTGAAGACCGCGCTGCGGGAGATGCTGGCGAAAGGCATGGGCTAAAGCGCGGCGAGGCTGGGTTGAATCGAAAACATCGAAAACAACCCCATGCACAGTAGGGATTGGGGTCACTAAGGTGGTTAAGGGATAGGCCGCCGCCTCCCGCCGCGCTAAGCTGCCTGTGCTTGTCACCGGGAGAACGGACCATGGGAATCGAGACGTCTCTGTCGCTGTCGGAAGTGAACGATCGCATCGCGATCCTCCGGGACAATATCAGGCAGCTGATCGAGCAGGCCGCAGGCGCAGCCGGCGCCGAAGTCGAGGAGCGCATCGCCGAGCGGCTCGAGCAGCAGAATGCGGAACTGGAAAAGCTCCTGAAGGCGCGCGAGGTGATGACGGGGCAGTCGCCGGCATAAGGGCGGCGGTGAATCCGCTTCGTTTTGCCCAGCCTGCGTTCCGCCGCACGGAAGCGGCCCGGCCGCAGCCATGCATACGCCCATACGCCCGGCGCAGCTTGATCTCTTGGAATAGCTCCCGTTACTAGCTCTATAACCACGACATCCGGGAGCGAACAGGACGATGGGACCACTGCAGGGTATCAAGGTCGTCGACATGACGACCGTGCTGATGGGACCCTACGCCACGCAGATGCTTGGCGATTACGGCGCCGACGTCATCAAGGTGGAATCGCCCGACGGCGACGTGACGCGGCAGATTGGCCCAACGCGGCATCCCGGCATGGGGCCGGTGTTCCTCAACACCAACCGCAGCAAGCGCTCGGTCTGCCTCGATCTGAAGAAGCCGGCGGGGCGCGAGGCGGTGCTGCGGCTGATCGCGAAGGCCGACGTGCTGGTCTACAATGTGCGCCCGCAGGCGATGGCGCGGCTGCAGCTCGGCTATGACGTCGTTTCCAAGGTCAACTCGCGGCTGATCTATGCCGGCGTGTTCGGCTTCGGCCAGGAGGGACCTTATGCCGCCAAGCCCGCCTATGACGATCTGATCCAGGGCGCGACCGCGCTGCCGGCGCTGATGGCGCAAACCTCGGACGGCGTGCCGCGCTATGTGCCGAACGCGCTGGTGGATCGCATCGTCGGCCTCACCGCGGTCGGCGCGATCTGTGCGAGCCTTGTGCATCGCGATCGCACCGGGCGGGGCCAACGCGTCGATATTCCGATGTTCGAGACCATGGCCGGCTTCGTCATGGGCGATCACATGGGCGGCCTGACCTACGATCCGCCGCTCGACAAGGGCGGCTATGCGCGCCATCTGTCGCCGGACCGGCGGCCGTACAAGACGCTCGACGGCTATATCTGCGTGATCGTCTACAACGACAAGCAGTGGGAGAACTTCTTCAAGGCGACCGGCCGCGACGATCTGCGCAGCGATCCGAAATTCGCGACCTTCGCCGGCCGCGCCACCAATATCGATGTCGTCTACGCCGAGCTCGCGCGCATCCTGCAGACCAAGACGACCGCCGAGTGGAACGGGATCCTCGAAAAGGCCGACGTGCCGGTAATGCCGATGCACGATCTCGAGAGCCTGCTGGAGGACCCGCATATGGTCGCGACCGGCGTCTTCCCCGTGGTCGATCATCCGACCGAGGGGCGGATCCGCAGCATGACGCCGTCGGCGCGGTGGTCGGAGACCAAGGTCGAGCCGAGCCGGCTGGCGCCACGGCTCGGCGAGCAGAGCGCGGAGATTTTGCGGGAGGCAGGCTTCTCCACCGAGGAGATCGCGGCGATGGTGCGCGACGGCGCGGCCAAAGCGGTGCAGGCATAGGAGCACGACAGATGGATTTCGCACTCTCCGCCAACCAGGAATCGATCCGCGATGCCGTCGCCAAGATCTGCTCGCGCTTTGACGAAGCCTACTGGCTGAAGAAGGACAAGGAGGGCGGCTATCCGGCCGACTTCCACCGCGCGCTGGCCGATGCCGGCTGGCTCGGCATCTGCATCCCCGAGGAATATGGCGGCTCCGGGCTCGGCATCACCGATGCCGCGATCATGATGCGCACGATCTCCAAATCCGGTGCCGGCATGTCCGGCGCGTCCGCGGTGCATATGAACGTGTTCGGGCTCAATCCGGTGGTGGTGTTCGGCACCAAGGAGCAGTGCCAGCGCATGCTGCCGCCGATCATCGACGGCCGCGACAAGTCCTGCTTCGCGGTGACCGAGCCGAACACCGGCCTCAACACCACGCAGCTCAAGACCCGCGCGGTGCGCCAGGGCGACAAATACATCGTCAACGGCCAGAAGGTGTGGATCTCGACCGCCCAGGTCGCCAACAAGATCCTGCTGCTCGCGCGCACCACGCCGCTGGAGGAGGTGCGCAGCCCGACCCATGGCCTCAGCCTGTTCTACACCGATTTCGACCGCAAGCGCGTCACCGTGCACGAGATCGAGAAGATGGGCCGCAAGCCGGTCGATTCCAACGAGCTGTTCTTCGAGAATTTCGAGATCCCGGTCGAAGACCGTATCGGCGAGGAGGGCCGCGGCTTCGAATACATCCTGCACGGCATGAATCCCGAGCGCATCCTGATCGCGGCTGAAGCGGTCGGCCTCGGCCAGATAGCGCTGAAGCGGGCGTCGGAATATGCCAAGGGCCGCATCGTGTTCAACCGGCCGATCGGCATGAACCAGGCGATCCAGCATCCGCTGGCGAAGTGCTGGATGGAACTGGAGGCAGCCTGGCTGATGGTGCTGCGCGCCGGCTGGCAGTATGACCAGAACCTGCCCTGCGGCCCCGCGGCGAACTCCGCAAAATATCTCGCGGCGGAAGCCGGCTTCCATGCCTGCGAGCAAGCGGTGATGACCCATGGCGGCTTCGGCTACGCCAAGGAGTACCACGTCGAGCGCTACTTGCGGGAATCGCTGATCCCGCGCATCGCGCCGATCAGTCCGCAGCTGATCCTCAGCTTCATCGGCGAGAAGGTGCTCGGCCTTCCGAAGTCGTATTGAGATGACGCAAGTCATTGTAGGTTGTCATTCCGGGATGGTCCGAAGGACCAGACCCGGAATCTCGAGATTCCGGGTTCGATGCTTCGCATCGCCCCGGAATGACGCTCTGAGATAGGTGCGCTGAAATGAGCTTCGTGACCGGCGTCGGCCTCACGTCCTACGGCAAGCATGAGGGCCTGTCCTCGCTCGACCTGATGAGCAAGGCGGCCGAGCTTGCGATCTCGGATGCCGGGCTGAAGCGCTCCGAGATCGACGGCATCCTCTGCGGCTACTCCACGGTCTCGCCGCATATCATGCTGGCCACGGTCTTCGCCGAGCACTTCGGCATTCGCCCGTCTTATGCGCACGCCGTTCAGGTCGGCGGCGCCACCGGGCTTGCGATGACCATGCTGGCGCATCACCTAGTCGACGCCGGTGTTGCAAAACACGTGCTGGTGGTCGGCGGCGAGAACCGGCTGACCGGGCAGAGCCGCGACGCCTCGATCCAGGCGCTGGCCCAGGTCGGGCATCCCGACTACGAGGTGACGCTGGGGCCGACGATCCCGGCCTATTACGGCCTGGTCGCGACGCGCTACATGCATGAATACGGCCTCACGCAGGAAGACCTCGCCGAGTTCGCGGTGCTGATGCGCAAGCACGCGCTGACGCATCCCGGCGCGCAATTCCACGAGCCGATCACGGTTGCCGACGTGATGGCCTCCAAGCCCGTGGCGATGCCGCTCAAGCTGCTCGACTGCTGCCCGGTGTCGGACGGCGGTGCGGCCTGTGTGATCAGCCGCGAGCCGACCGGCGAGCGGCAGGTCCGCGTCCGCGGCTGCGCCCAGGCACACACCCATCAGCACGTCACCGCAGCGCCTGCGCTGAGCGAACTCGGCGCCGAGATTTCGATCGCGAAAGCGAAGCAGGCGGCGGGCGTCGCGATCCCGGACGTGCGCTACGCCGCGGTCTATGACAGCTTCACGATCACGCTCGCGATGCTGCTGGAGGATCTCGGCCTTGCCGGGCGCGGTGAGGCGGGCGGTGCGGGTGCGCGCCGGCTATTTCAATCAGGATGGCGAGATGCCGCTCAACACCCATGGCGGCCTGCTCAGCTATGGCCATTGCGGCGTCGGCGGCGCGATGGCGCACCTGGTCGAGACCCATCTGCAGATGACCGGCCGCGCCGAAAATCGTCAGGTGCGCGACGCCTCGGTGGCGCTGCTGCACGGCGACGGCGGGGTGCTGTCGTCACATGTCAGCATGTTCCTGGAGCGCGTGCGATGAGCGGACCGATCGCCGACTGGACCAAGGGCGCGGAAGCCATCGTCTACCAGTCCTGCAACGGCTGCGGCGCGCGGCAATATTTCCGCCGCAGCTTTTGCGCCGCATGCGGTTCGCCCGATCTTGCCGAGCATCGCGCCAGTGGGGCAGGGACGGTGTATGCGACCTCGCTGGTCTGCCGCGCCGCGACGCCGGAGACGCGGGCGCATGTGCCTTACAACATCGTGCTTGTCGATGCCGACGAGGGCTTTCGCATGATGGCCCATGGCGACAACGACCTTGCCATCGGCGACAAGGTCGCGGCGCGCTTCACGCAATTCGCGGGACGGCTGGTTCCGTATTTCGCAAAGGCGAAATGAGGGGCTGAACGATCCAGTCAGAACGCAAGACCAGGCTGAACAGGTTCGCTCTTGCCCCTCATAGTTTGCGGATCATTTTGGGCATGATCCTTCCGAGAACCGCTACACACTTTTCGGGATCATGCCTCAGTGCCAATAAAAGATCACGCTGGCGATGACGAGCATTGCCGTCACCGCCAGCATTTGCGCAAGCGCTTCCGAGGCCGCCCTCTTGGTGGCTTCCTTCATGCGTTTCCCCTAGACTTGGGCGTGACTCATCGTTGCGCACATTGCGCGCAAGACGGCCGGATTTTTTACTCGGAACACCCCGCGTCGAGTATTCGCTTTTGACGAGTCCCCACTCAGCGAATATCGACTGTGACAGCGTTGTCTGGGAATGCGGCGGCAATTTGACTCGCGCGTGTTGCTCCTGCGACAGCAGCCCGTACAGACCGTTTTCGAGCGAAGTGGATGCCGGTTCGCGTGAAGAAAACGCGTCAAAACAAGGATCTAGAGCCCCGTTCCGATTTCATCGGAACGGAAAAGGCTCTAGTGTTTCGGAACCCGATAGAAACGACAGCAAGATCAAGGTTAGGAAATGGCCCGTATCGACTACTCCGATCCCGCGAAGGCAAGCCCGCGGACCCGCGAGATCCTCGACAAGAACCGCAACGCCAATATCTTTCGCATGATGGCGCATTCGCCAAGCTACTTTGAACAGTATTGCCGGCTCGGCGGCGCGATCCGCCACAAGGGCGAGCTCGATCCCGTCGTCCGCGAGCTTGCGATCACGCGCACCGGCATTCTCTGCGAGGCGCCCTACGAGATCGTCGCGCACAAGCGGATCGGCAAGAATGTCGGCGTCACCGACGAGCAGAACGCCGCGCTCGAGGATTGGCGGTCCGCGACCTGCTTCAACGAGGTGCAGCGCGCTGCGCTCGCCTTCACCGACGAGATCGTCAAGCTCAAGAAGCCGACCGACGCGACCTTCAAGACCATCGCGGCGAAGCTGACGCCGGCCGCGCTGATCGAGCTGCAACTCTCGGTCGGCTTCTACATCATGACGTCGAAATTTCTCGAGACCTTCGAGATCGACATGCAGCCGGTGACGGAAGTAGTGAGCTGAGCGGATCGCGTCGCGGAGTCCTTCGCCTCGCCCCGCCTGCGGGGAGAGGCCGGAGCGCATGCAGCGAAGCGGAATGCGGTCCGGGTGAGGGGGAATCTCCGCGAGTCTAACTCGAAGTTATTTTGCGGATGCAGCCCCTCACCCCAACCCTCTCCCCTAAGAACGCAGGGGTGTCCGGGGAATGATTCACTGTGTCGCGGTGCATGCTCGGCAGGACCGAGGCAAATCGGTCTTTTCTGGTTGTCGAGACACAGAGGGCCGAGCATGCGATATCGCGGTAGCATTTTTGGAAGGCTGCTTGAACCGATCAATCGACGGCAGTTTCAGACGGTTGTGGATCGTCTGGACGGGGATGCCTACGACAAGTCGTTCAGGAGCTGGGATCATCTGGTGGCGCTGATCTATGCCCAGCTTAGCGGCAACAGCAGTCTGCGCGGGGTGGTGACTGGCTTCAACGCCAATTCGCAGCATCACTATCACTTGGGAACCGGCAAGCTGTCGCGCTCGACGTTGTCCGATGCCAATGCCCGCCGTCCGATCGGCATTTTCGCGCAAACCTTTGCGGCGCTGTCGGCGATGGCGCGTCGCCAGCTGCGGAGTGAAGGCATGGAGATGGTGCGTCTGATCGACGCCAGTCCGATCCCGCTCGGCAAGGTCTGCAGTTGGGCGACGTGGAACGGCCGCATCCGCGGCATGAAGCTGCATGTCGTCTACGACCCAAGGAGCGATGTCCCGACCTGCGTCGAGATGACGGCCGCGAACGTCAATGACATCGAGATCGGCCGACAGACCCCAATCCAGCCCGCCACCACCTATGTGTTTGACAAGGGATATTGCCGTTTCGACTGGTGGCAGAAGATCAATGATAGCAAGGCTTTCTTCGTTACCCGGGCGAAGACGAGCATCCGTCTTCGCTCGCTCAGGCATCGCGCCATCCGCAAGCGTAACGGGGATGGCTTCGAAATCCTTGCCGATGACGAGGTGAAGCTCACCAGCAAGGGCGATTCGCGCCTTCCAATCCCGCTCCGCCGCATCAAGATCAGACGCGAGAAAGGCGGCAAGATCACACTCCTGACCAACGACCTTGCCCGTAGCGCCGTCGAGATCGCCGCCCTCTACAAGAGCCGATGGCAAATCGAGCTGCTGTTCCGCTGGATCAAGCAGCATCTCGATATTCGCAAGTTCCTCGGCGCCAACGACAACGCGATCCGCCTTCAGGTGCTCGCTGCGATGATTGCCTACCTGCTGCTGCGCATCGCCGCTCACACCAACTGCATCAAAATGCTCCCGCTCAGGTTCGCCGAACTCGTCGGCCAGCTCCTGCTCACGCGTCGATCCCTCGCTGCCATCGACAAACCTCCGCCCATCAACCCCAGCCGTCGGAAATCAACCATCTCACCTGACCAGATGGAGCTCCGCTATGCCTGAATTTCCCCGGACACCCCTGCGAAGGGCGGGGAGAGGGAGAACAGAGAGACCTACCCCGACGTCAGCAGATCCACCTTGGCGTTCGCCACGATCAGCCGATCGGCGAGGATCTGCACGAGGTTGCGCATGATCCGCTCGCCGGCGCGCGGATGTCGCTCGCGGAAGCGCTCGAAATCCTCGATCGTCACTTCGTAGGTGGTCGCCGACATGTCGGCGACCACGTCCGCGACCCGCTTCGGCTCCAGCAGCGCCATCTCGCCGAACGCCATGCCGGCAGTCAGCGTCGCGAGCCGGATGCCGTCCGGCAGGGTGACGTGAACCACGCCGCTGCGCAGGAAGAACAGTGAGGTGGCCTCACTGCCCGCGGCGATGACCTTTTCATTCTGCTGGTAGGTCCGGACCGTGCAAAGCGAGGTGAGATCGGCGATCTCGGCTTCGCTCAATCCGGTGAGCAGCGGCTGCTCGGAAAGCTCCGTGGTCTCGAGGAAGTCGATCGAGCCGCCATAGCGGTAGACGATCTGGTCCTCGGCCCACTCGATCGCGGTGTCGAGCAGATAGAAATCCCTGATATTGCCGAGCCGCCTGGTCCACTCGCTGATCGTGGCCCATTCGCGCGAGGTCCGCTTGATGCCGGACAGGATCACGGTGACGCCGAGCTCGGCGAGCTCCTGGAAAGCTTCGGCCACCAGCCTTGCGCCGGCGCGGGTCGTCGAGGTGACGCGGCGCAGATCGAAGATCACGAATTCGGGCCGCGGGCTGCCGGCGAGGCGGCGCGAGACATAGTCGACATTGGAGAGCGACAGGGTGCCGACCAGCTCGATCACGCGGACTTCCTGGAAGTGCCTTGCCAGGATCTCCTGCTCCTGCGGCCGGCGTACCCGCCGCGACGGGTTCTTGCCGATATTGTAGTCGGCGATGATGCTGTGGCGTGCGTCGTCGCTGCGGTTGAGCATATGCAGGTCGTAATGCGCCGACAGCGTCTCGCACACCTTGATGCCGCGCACGCTGTTGCCGTGCTTGTCGAGTTTTGGCGAATAGCTGCCGAGCCCGAGCCGCGCCGGCAGTGCCGCCAGAATGCCGCCGCCGACGCCGCTCTTGGCGGGAATGCCGACGCGGTAGATCCATTCGCCGGCATAGTCGTACATGCCCGACGAGGTCATCACCGATAGCGTGCGCGCGATGGCGTAGGGCGTCACCACCTGCTCCTCTGTCAGCGGGTTGATGCCGCGATTGGCGAGCGTCGCCGCCATCACGGCGGTGTCGCGTGCGGTGACCAGGATGGAGCATTGCCGGAAATAGACGTCGAGCACCGCAGGCACGTTCTCGGTGATCACGCTGTTGGTGCGCAGCAGATAACCGATCGCCCGGTTGCGGTCGCCGGTGGCGCTCTCGGAGGCATAGACCGCCTCGTCGATATCGAGCTCACGTCCGGCGAAGCGGCCGAGCGCCTGTCGGATGTAGTCGAACGCGCCGTCGCCCTTGTCGGCGTGGAGCAGGCCGGAGCAGGCGATCGCGCCGGCATTGACCATCGCATTGAACGGATGGTTCTCGGCATTGAGCCGGATCGAGTTGAAGGGGTCGCCGGACGGCTCGACGCCGATCACGCTTTCCACTCGTTCGGCGCCCAGCGTGTCCAGCGCCAGCGCGAACACGAACGGCTTCGACATCGACTGGATGGTGAACGGCACCCTGGTGTCGCCGACCTCGTAGACGTGGCCGTCGAGCGTCGCCAGGCTGATGCCGAAATGGGCAGGGTCGGCCTTGCCGAGCTCGGGGATGTAGTCGGCAACCGCGCCCGCGGCCTCCGGCAGGAAGTCTGCGTAACAAGTGTGCAGAAACCGCAGCAGCGGCGGCTTCGAGCTGGACCAGGCCGTGGTGGTGGCGGTGACGGGAGGAGGCGATCGTTTCATCGCCTCCTGTTGTGCATCGCAATCAGGGCGCGCGCAACTGGTTCGGAACCAGCGCCTGACGGCGGACCAGCATCAAGGCGATCAACACCGTCGGGGCGAGGATCGCGACCCCCAGCAGCGACACCTGCAGCTGCGACAGCGGGTTGATGCCGCCGCCGGGCGTCGCGAGCACGAAGCCGCCGATCACCAGCAGCACCCGGAGCGGCCATTCCAGGGCACCGGCGCCGCGGAGGTCGCCGACGAAGGCCTGATAGCCCTGGATGCCGCCGCAGATGAACAGCGTGCCGCAGGCCGCGAGCGCCATCAGGCCGAGGCCGGCGAGATAGGGGCTCGGTCCCTGCATCACCAGCGCCGGGTTCAGCACGAAGAAGAACGGGATGAAATAGATGATGCTGCCGACCCACATCGATTCCCATCCGGTCTTCATCGCGGGCGAGCCGGCGATGCCGGCCGCGGCGAAGGAGGCGATCGCCACCGGCGGCGTGATCGACGACAGCATGCCCCAATAGAAGATGAACATGTGCACCGCCATCCGGTTCAGCCCGAGCTTCTCCAGCGCGGGCGCAACCAGGATGGCGAGGAAGATGTAGCAGGCGGTGGTGGTCAGCCCGAGGCCGAGGATCAGGCTGGTGAAGGCGCACATCACGAGCAGCAGGAACGCGTTGTCGCCCGCAAGCGTCAACAGATCGTTGGCGAGGCTCGACACCACGCCGGTCATCGAGAACGCGCCGATCAGCAGACCGCAACCGGCGAGGATGCCGACCAGCTCGACGAAGGTGCGGCCATTGACCTCGAGGAATTTTGCGATCGTCCCGAGCGTCCAGCGGCTCTCCTTGGAGAAGATCTGGTTCAGCACCAGCAGCAGCGCGGTGGCGTAGAACGGCGCGTGGCTTTCGCGCTTGAAATACAGCAGCATCACGATCAGGAGCGCGATCACGAAGACGTAGTACCAGCCGTCCTTGATCGTATCCATCACGCGCGGCAGCTCGGCGCGCGGAATGCCCTTCAGCCCGTGGCGCGCGGCGTAGGAATCGACCTGCATGAACAGGCCGACATAGTAGAGCGCCGCAGGGATGATCGCGGCCACCGCGACCTCCGCGTAGCTGATATTGAGGAACTGCGCGATCACGAACGCGGTGGCGCCCATCACCGGCGGCGCCAGCACGGCGCCGGTGGAGGCGCAGGCCTCGATCGCGCCGGCATAGGAGGCGCGGAAGCCGCTCTTCTTCATGACCGGGATCGTCATCGTGCCGGCGGTCAGCACGTTGGAGACGATCGAGCCCGACATCATGCCGAGCAGGCCGGAGGCGAAGATGCAGACCTTGGCGGCGCCGCCGCGGAACGTGCCGCACAGCGCGAAGGCGAGGTTGATGAAGAATTTTCCGGCGCCGGTCATCATCAGCGCGGTGCCGAACACCAAAAAGCCGATTACGGTGTCGGCGAAGGCCTGGATCGGAATGCCGAGCAGGCTCTCGCCGGACAGCACGTGATAGGCCGTGGTCTGGTCGAGCGTCAGCTGCGAGCCGCGGAACGGGCCGAGCCAGCTGGCCTCGGCGAACAGTGGATAGACGGTGAAGGGCAGCACGCTGAGCAGGAGGCTCCAGCCGCCGGTCCGGCGCAGCGCCTCCATCAGCATCACCCACATCACCAGGCCGGCGATGATGACATTCCTCGGGGCGCCGTCGGACTCCCAGCCATATTGCGCCGCCTTGCGCACGTTCAGCATCAGCCAGATCGAGGCGGCGAAGGTCGCGACGGCAAGCGCGAGGTCATACCAGGGAATGCGGTTCAGCGGCGCGCGCTCCGATCCGGGGAAGATCAGGAACGTGAAGGGCAGCATCAGCGCGATCAAGAGATAGAAATATTCGGTGTTGAGCTGGGTGTAGTCGATGAAGAAGCGCAGCGAGAACTGCTGGTTGATGCAGAGCAGGATGGTTGCGGCGGTTGCGACCACCAGCGCCCAACGCCACACCCCGCGCAGGGTGCGCACGCGCGTGACCTCGGCCTCCTGCAGATTGTCGAGACCAGCATGCGGATCTTCAAACTCGATTCTTTTCGCAGGCGCAGCCGCGGCGTTCTCGGGCATTACGCATCCCCCAATGTTGTCCGTTTTGCCCGTAGCCTAGAGCATGATCCGGAAAAGTGCGAAGCGGTTTTCCGGAAGCACCATGCTCAAACGGGCGCAAGCGCGATGACGACTAACGCGATCTCATCGCGCGTTGGCGGGTCTCACTCAAAGCCATTGGGCATATTGGCTTTCGCAAGCGCGGCAGCGCGCGCCTTCATCCAGCCATCGAGGAAGGCCTTGTCGTCCGACGGCGGGCTCGACTTGCCGTAATCCGTCCAGGCGGCGGCCAGCACCTCCTGGCGCTTGTAAAGCGTGTTGTTGTGCGCCTCCTGCTCGTCGCTCCAGTGGCCGGTTTCCTTGAGCGCCTTCACCGCGCCGGGATGCACGGGAACGACCCAGTTCTTGGTCTGCCGGTCGGCGCCGAGCCCGGCCGCGCCGGGCGCCGAATCCTTGTAGGCGTCGTAGTTGACGATCATCGCCTTGGTGATCGCGTAGATCTGGTCGACCGGCTGCGCCGCATAGGCGACGAAGATCGGGTAGGGGTAATTGCCGAGCTGGATCGGCTTGTCCGGCGAGATGCCGGCGCCGCAGGTTGCGGTTTGCGGGAAGAAGAACGAGCCGACCTTTTTCACCCGTGCCCAGCCTTCCTTGTCGTCGGCGGGCAGCGGCGGCCACATCAGGCCGCGCGGCGAGGTCTCGGCTTCCTTGGCGGGGCCGGTGATCGTGGTGCCGAAGGCGGCATCGGTGTCGTTGTTGATCAGGCCTTTCCACATCGCCCCATAGCTTGCGAACTCGACGATCTTGACGTCCTTCTGGGTGAGGCCGCCGAACGCGAGCATCGCGAGCGAATTCTGGTTCAGCGCCGGCGAGCCGACCACGAAGCCGACGCGCTTGCCGCGAAGGTCCTTCATTTCCTTGACGCCGGCATCGGCTGCCACGCCAAGCGCGCCGCAATTGCAGTCGACCGACGACAGCATGAGCTGCAGCGGCTGCGGGCCCCACTCCTTGGCGCCGAACTCGAACACGCCTTCCTGCGCGAAATAGGTCCCCGATCCCATCGCCGAGGAGACCGCGCGCTTGGCGCGCAGCGGCGCGAGCCGCGCGACGTCGTTGCCGGCCGGCAGCACGCGGACGTCGGTGCCGTATTTGTCCTTCATCATCTTGCCGACGCCGACCGCGATGTTGAAGCCGGCGGTGCCGGTGTCGTAGGCGGTCACCGCCATGGTCGGCGGCAGCTTGATGTCCTCGGCCGAGGCGGGCAGGGCAGCGAAGATCGAAATGCCGGCAAGAGCGGCAGGCGCGAGCGCCATCAGCCGATGGATCATAATTCCTCCCTTTGTTTCGTTGTGCGAAACTTTTCCGGGCGGGATGATTGCATCGTGATCCGGCGATGGCAACGCTACCTCCGGCGCAAGCCGGCGATTTCGGCCGCTGCATCACCGGACAGATTGTCGCGGCCGGATGGCAGGGGTGGGATCTCAGGTCTCGACGATCGCGACCGCCTGGCCTTCGGCGATGACATCGTCGATCTTGACCAGAATCGACTTGATTTTGCCCGCTGTCGTCGACGTGACCGGTATTTCCATCTTCATCGCTTCGACGAACGCAATCTCGTCGCCATTGCCGATGCTGCTGCCGGTCTCGACAGGAAGCGCGCAAACGCGCCCGGCAACTTCGGTCACAACCTTGATCTCTGGCATTCCACTCTCCGATACCGTCTTGCGGAAATTTCATCCGGCGAACGGCTTTTTGTTGTGGCGGCAGATTGCCTGAGGTAGCTTCTTCTGCAAGTGGAATTTTATTCCGCAGGACGGAATGGAGCCAAACAGATGGGAAGGCGCTCGGAACGGCTTAGCAGGCAGGGAATGCTCGCCAGCGAGACAGGCGATGGCGATGTCATCCAGGTGGTGTCGCGCGCCTTCGATGTGTTGCGGTGCTTCGAGGGACACGAGGCCCGGCTCGGCAATCTCGAGATCTCGAACCGCTGCGGCCTGCCGCGTTCGACGGTGTCGCGACTGACACACACGCTGACGCGGATGGGACAGCTCGTCTATCTGCCGCGCGACCAGAAATATCGCATCGGCCCGAGCGCGGTCGCGATGAGCACCACGATGATGAAGGGGCTGCAGTTGCGCAATCTGATCCGGCTGCGCCTGCAGGATGTCGCCGATCAGTTGCCCGGCACGGTGGGCTTCGTCATCCCCGACCGCTTTCACCTGGTCTATCTGGAGTTCGCCCGCGCGGCGAACGCGCTGGGCCTGCATGAGGCCACCGGCAGCCGGATTTCGATGGCGACCACCGCGGCCGGCCACGCCTACACGGCCGCGCTCGATCCCGCGGTCGGCGACGCGCTGATCGCCGAGATGGAAGGCGAATTGCCCGACAGCGCGCCAAGATGCTGACGCCGCGCATCGAGGCCAACCGCCGGCATTTGCAGGAGCACGGCTACGTCGTCGCCTGCGGCCTGTGGAGCCCGCACATCAACGGCGTCGCGGTGCCGCTGTGGTCGCCGCAGTATCAGACCTATGTGGTCACCACGATCGGCCTGCTCTCGGCGATGTATGACGAGGCGCGGCTGCATCGCGAGGTCGCGCCGCAAATGGTCGAGCTCGCCGCCGCGCTCGGCAGCCTGCTCGAAGGCGCCGACGGCGACATCTTCAGCAATCGGATCGAGCGCAAGTCGCTTCCGGTGACCGCCCATAACAACAACAAAATCATCAAGACGGGAGCAGTGAATGAACTGGAAGCCGGAACTCGACGACCTCGCCCGCCGCGAAGCGTTCGCGCGGGAGATGGGAGGCGTTGACAAGGTCAAGCGGCAACGCGACCAGGGCCGGCTCACGGTTCGTGAGCGCATCGACAAGCTCGTCGACCAGAGCAGCTTTCACGAAGTCGGTGCCATCTCCGGCATCGCCGAATATGACGAGAGCAACGAACTCAAGCACCTGACGCCGGCGAACTGCGTGTTCGGCCGCGCCAGGGTCGACGGCCGCACCGTCGTTGTGGTCGGCGACGACTTCACCGTGCGCGGCGGCTCGGCGGATGCATCGATTTCCGCCAAGCCGTTGATGGCGGAGGAGATGGCGCACGACTTTCGCCTGCCGATCGTTCGCGTGATCGAGGGCTCCGGCGGCGGCGGCTCGGTGAAAACGATCGAGACCAAGGGCGCCGCCAATCTGCCCGGCGGCGTCGGCGGTACGCGCTGGTACTGGTACACGACCGCCAATTTGGCGCGCGTGCCGGTGGTCGGTCTCGGGCTCGGCTCGGTCGCGGGCCTCGGTGCCGCGCGGCTTGCCGCCACGCACTACTCGGTCATGACCAAGAGCTCCGCGATGTTCGTCGCCGGCCCGCCGGTGGTGAAGCGCCTCGGTCAGGATCTGACCAAGCAAGAGCTCGGCGGCGCCGACATCCAGACCCGCGCCGGCGCGATCGACCAGGCCGTCGAGACCGAAGAGGAGGCGTTCGACTATGCGCGGCGTTTCCTGTCCTATCTGCCGTCGTCGGTCTACGATCTGCCGCCGACCATTCCCTGCACCGACGATCCGGAACGTGCAGAGGAATCGCTGCTCACCGCCGTGCCGCGCAACCGCCGGCAGGTCTACAAGATGCGGCCGATCATCGATGCCGTCGTCGACAAGGGCTCGTTCTTTGAGGTCGGCACCAATTTCGGCCGCCCGATCATCACCGGATTGGCACGGATCGAGGGCAGGGCGGTGCTGCTGCTCGCCAGCGATCCGTTCCACTATGGCGGCTCGTGGACCGCGGACGCCTGCCAGAAGGTAGTGCGCTGGGTCGACTTCGCCGAGACCTTCCATCTGCCGGTGGTCTACCTGATGGACTGCCCGGGCTTCATGATCGGGCTCGAGGCGGAGAAGACGGCGACCATCCGCCACGGCGTGCGGGCGATGGCGGCGGTCAACCAGAGCACGGTGCCGTGGTGCACCATCATCATCCGCAACGCCTTCGGCGTCGCCGGCGTGGTGCATCAGCCGGCCAACCGCTTCTCGATGCGCTATGCGTGGCCGTCGGCCTATTGGGGCTCGCTGCCGCTCGAAGGCGGTATCGAGGCGGCCTATCGCGCCGAGATCGATGCGGCCGCCGATCCCGCCGCCAAACTGCGCGAGATCGAGGATCGCCTCAACAAGCTGCGCTCGCCATTCCGCTCGGCCGAGAAGTTCTGGGTCGAGGAGGTGATTGATCCGCGCAAGACGCGCTCGCTGCTCTGCGAGTTCGCGCGCCTCGCCGAACCGATCCGCAAGGCCGGGCCGCCGAGCAACATGTCGACGCGGCCGTAAGGGCCCTCAGACTCAACGCGTCATGCGCGGGCTTGACCCGCGCATCCATCGAATGAGTCATCCGAAGCGGGATGGATTGCCGGGTCAAGCCCGGCAATGACGGCCTTATTACTCCGCCTCCCGATGCACGTCGTGGATCACGATGCCCATGCCGTTCTCGGGCATCTTGATCCATTCGCGCCGCTTCAGCGAGCGCTTGGTGTCCTCGTGCCCGCTCACCCAGTGCTCGCGCATCGAGGTGCCGGAGAATTCGTGGTCCTTGGCGTCGCCCTCATAGGCCTTCTGCTGATAGATCAGCTGCAATAGCGTGATCCCCGGCAGCCGGGCGTTTGCCTTCTTGAGCTGGCGCTCCTCGTCCGACAGCTGATCGTCGGGGATTTTTCCCAGCGCATTGTGCAGGGCGGTGCGCAGATTGTAGGTCTTGCGATAGACGTCGGTGTTGTAGCGGGTGCGCGACGAATACATGATGTCCTTGTGCCGGGCCATCACGTCTTGGATGTCCCGCGGCAGCGCGCCGCGCGCCGAGAACAGGTCGACCTGGAACACCAGCGAATTCATGTTGTCTTCCTGGTCGAGCAGATGCTGCAGCGGCGTGTTGGACACGATGCCGCCGTCCCAGAAATGATCGGTGCCGACCTTCACCATCGGCAGCGCCGGCGGCAGCGCGCCGCTCGCCATGATGTGCTCGGGAATGATCTCGTCATGGGCATTGTCGAAATAGATGAAGTTGCCGGACAGCACGTTCACTGCGCCGACCGCGAAGCGTATCTTCTTGGAATTGATGCGGCCGAAATCGACCAGCTCGAGCAAGGACTCGCGCAGCGGCGTGGTGTCGTAGTAGCTGGTGGCGGTGCGCGCGCCGGCCTGGCTGAACCACGGATTGGTCTGGTGCGGGGTGAAGAAGCCGGGTTGTCCGAGCGTGGTCGTCAGCCATGAGCTGGTGAAATTGCGCGCCTTGCGGAAGATGTCGCCGTCCGGGGTGTAGTGCCAGATCTTGCGGCTGGTGATGCGATCCCAGAACGTGTGCAGCCGTTCCAGCCGCTTTTCGGGCGGATTGCCGGCGATGATCGCGGAGTTGATCGCGCCGATCGAGACGCCGCAGACCCAGTCGGGCTCGATGTTGGATTCATGCAGCGCCTGATAGACGCCAGCCTGATAGGCGCCGAGTGCGCCGCCGCCCTGCAGGACCAGGGCCACGCGATCGCAGCCTTCCGGACGCCAGCCCGGCGTCGCGTGATCGATATCGTCGAAATGCGGGGTTCGCGCGTCCATATCAGACACTCCAAAAATTCGCGGCGAGAATTCAGCGCGCCGATGACGCCGTGATGACAATTGCGGCGCCCGCGCACGGCGCATCCGGCATGCCCGCTTGCATGGTTAGCATTGGGCTCCACCACGAAACGCAGGTCATGCGCCTGACGGAAATTCCTCACATCGCTGTCAATCTCGGCCGCTAGCTTTCGGGCAAACTTTTCAAACAGGGGGTTATTGCGATGCGCAGGGAATATCTGCTCAAGCTTCCGTCGATGCCGGCCGCCGGCCCGAGCTATCCCGCCGGTCCGTATCGCTTCATCGATCGCGAATTCCTCGTCATCACCTATGAGACCGATCCGGAGTTGATCCGCGCCGGCCTGCCCGAGCCGCTGGAGCCGATCGAGCAGGCGTTCGTGCATTACGAATGGATCAAGATGCCCGACAGCTCCGGCTTCGGCAGCTACACCGAGTCCGGCCTCGTGATCCCCGCGCGCCTGCATGGCCAAGAGGTCAACTTCGTCTGCCAGATGTACCTCGACGACGATCCGCCGATCGCGGCCGGCCGCGAGATCTGGGGCTTTCCAAAGAAGTACGCTCATCCCAAGCTCGAGATCGTCAAGGACACGCTGACCGGCACGCTGGAATATGCCGGCCAGCTCGTTGCGATGGGCACGATGGGCTACAAGCACGAGAGCATGGCGGGCAATGGCGACGTCACCCGCGCCACGCTGTCGAAGACGCAAGTTAATCTGAAGATGATCCCCGGCGTCGACGGGCATCTCGAGGTCTGCCAGCTGGTCGCGATCAACCTGACCGACATCGTCGTCAAGGGCTCCTGGATCGGACCCGGCCGGCTGCATTTGGTGCCGCATGTCAATGCACCGGTCGCCGATTTCCCGGTCAAGCGTGTCGTCGGCGCGCATCACTTCCTCGCCGATCTGACGCTGCCGTTCGGCCGCGTCGTGCACGACTACAACAAGGAGGCCGCGGAGGCGGCGGCGCCGACCGGTCTTGCGGCGGAGTAGGGCGGTCGCTGACATAAAACTGTAACAGGCGCGTCCTCCTATGTTGCGTCGAGGGGACGCGCTTGCTCAGCGTTGCGCGTGGGCGAGGTCTTGAACATGTCATTTCGCGCGGTTGCGTTATCGATTGCCTTGGGGGCGGGCCATGCTGGCTGATCCACCTCCCGCTCCGGTCGGGTCGCTGCTGACCCGCGAGGCAATCCCCGGTCTGGTCTGGGCGTTCCGCCTGCATCACGACGGCCGTGCCGAGGCGCTTCCGATCGATGCGCCGATCGAGCCGAGCCACGACGGAAGGCTGTGGCTGCACTTCAACCTGACCGACGTCCGCACCCGGGCATGGCTTGCCAACATGCACATCCCGCAGCTGGCGCGGGACCTGCTGCTGTCGAATGACAATTTCCAGCAGATCCACGTCGTCGACAATTGCGTCTACGGCGTGTTTTCCGATCTGGTGCGGGATATCGACGCCGCGACCCGGGAGACCGGCTTTCTCCGCTTTGCGATGACCGAACGCCTCCTGGTCAGCGGCCGCCATCAGGCGCTGTGCTCCGCCGATGCGACGCGCCGCGTGCTCGAGGGCGGCCATCGCGTCGGCAGCGTCGCGGCGCTGCTGGAGAAGATCGTTGACGAGATCGCCGACACCATGGACCGCATGGCGGACAAGATCGGCACCGATATCGATGCGATCGAGGAGCGGGTGCTCGCCGAGGATACCGGATCGGAGCTGCGCAAGAATCTGAGCCGGATGCGCCGCACCTGTGTGCGCCTGCATCGTCAGCTCGCCGGCCTGCGCGTGCTTTTTCACCGGCTCGAGCAGAAGAACACCGACAATCTCAGCCCGGCGGTGCGGCTGCAGGCCGGCAAGCTCGCGCAGCGGCTCGACGGCCTCGACCACGACATCGTCGAACTGCACGAGCGCAGCCGCCTGCTCGAGGAGGAGCTGCGCTTCAAGCTCGAGGAGGAGAGCAACAAGCACCTCCACGCGTTGTCCGTCGTCACCATGATGCTGCTGCCGCCGACGCTCGTCACCGGCATCTTCGGCATGAACACCAAGGGATTGCCGCTGACCGACGTCGACAGCGGATTTCTGGTGGCCGCAGGCCTGTTGGCCGGGTCGGCGCTGCTGGCCTATCTGCTGATGCGGCGGCTTGGCATCGTCAAATAGCGCGATCGCACCGCGGCATTTCCCATGTGCAGAGTTCTCTCCCCCGCGATGTTGGTGGCCGCGGGCCTCGCACTCGGCGCGCCGGCGCATGCGGAGGACCAGCCCTTCGCCGACCGGATTGCGGATACGCGGGCTGCGCTCGAGGAAGCCGGCTACCAGTTCAGCCTGACCTATATTGGTGAGGGGTTTTCCAACGTCTCCGGCGGCGTCAGCAACGGCGCGGCCTATACCGGCCGTCTCGATCTCGGCACCACCATCGACCTCGAGAAGGCGATGGGCTGGACCGGCGCGACCTTCCACGCCAACATGTACCAGATTCACGGCGACGGGCTGTCGCGGAGCTATGTCGGCAACCTGTTCCTGGTGTCCGGTGTCGAGTCGCTTCCGGCGACGCGGCTCTATGAATTCTGGATCGAGCAGAAGCTGCTCGGCGGCAAACTCTCGGTTCGCGTCGGCCAGCAGGGCTCGGACGTCGAGTTCATTGACAGCCAGTACGACGACATCTTCATCAATTCGGCGCTGGGCTGGCCCGGCATTGTCGGCACCATCCTGCCGGCCGGCGGACCGTCGCCGCCACTTGCGGTGCCCGGCATCCGGTTCAAGGCCAATCTGTCCGACCGCATCACCGCCTATCTGGCACTGTTCGACGGCTCGGCTTCGCCGCCGCAGGGGGCCGACGATCCACAGATCTTGAACGCCCACGGGCTGAATTTCCGGGTCAACGATCCGCCATGGTGGATCGGCCAGCTCAAATACAAGTTCGAGATCGGCGAGAGCAGGCTGCCGGCGACCATCACCGGCGGCGCCTGGTATCACATGGGCTCGTTTGCTGACCAGCGCTTCTCGGCCGACGGGCTGTCGCTCGCTGATCCCGACAGCTCCGGCGACACGCGATGGCTGCGGCGGGACAACGGCATCTTCATGGTCTACGAGCAGCTGCTTGCGCGCGCCAGGCCGGACGCTGACAAGGGCGTGGCGTTCTTCATGCGCGCCTCGGTCAGCCCATCGGACCGCAATCTGATCAGCACCTATGTCGACGGCGGCTTCCTGTTCACCGGCTTCAGCGAGACATATCCGGACGATCGGTTCGGGATCGCCGCGATCTATGCCAGGATTTCGGACGCCGCGCGTGCGCTCGACCGCGACACCCAGATCTTCACGGGCACGCCGTATCCGATCCGCGACTACGAGGCGATTCTCGAGATCACCTACCAGCACGTGGTGAACCCGAATTTCACCATGCAGCCGATGTTTCAATACATCGCCCATCCCGGCGGCGGCGCCGTCGATCCCAACGATCCGACGCAAACGCATCGGATCAAGGACAGCGTGGTGTTCGGGATGCGCACCATTCTGTCGTACTGACCGGCGCACGTCGCGCGGGAAGCGGCCTCAGGCCGCGACCGGCTTCGGCTCCGCCACCGATTTCGGCTGCGGCCGCGCGATCGCCAGAGCGATCAGCGCGGCAAAGATGCACAGCGCGCCGGCAATGAAGAACGCCGGCAGGTAGCTCTGATAGATCGTGCGCGACAGTCCGGCGCCGAACGCGGCGGCGCCAGCGCCGAGCTGGTGGCCGGCGAAGATCCAGCCGAACACCAGGTTGGCACGCTCGGCGCCGAAGCGCTGCGCGGTGAGGCGCACGGTCGGCGGCACCGTCGCGATCCAGTCGAGGCCATAGAACATCGCGAACAGCGACAGCCCGTAGAACGTGAAGTCGGAGAACGGCAGGAACAGCAGCGACAGGCCGCGCAGGCCGTAATACCAGAACAGCAGATAGCGGTTGTCGTAGCGGTCCGACAGCCAGCCCGAGACGATGGTGCCGAAGAAATCGAAGATCCCCATCGCGGCGAGCAGGCTTGCCGCCTGCACCTGCGGGATACCGTAGTCGAGGCACATCGGGATCAAATGAACCTGGACCAGGCCGTTGGTCGAGGCGCCGCAGACGAAGAAGGTCGCGAACAGGATCCAGAACACCGAGGATTTCGCGGAGTCGCGCAGCGTGCCGAGCGCGGCGGCCACGATCGGCGCATTGGCCGGCGGCGGCGCGGGTAGCGGCGCGGTGCCCTCGTCGCCGAACGGACGCAGGCCGACGTCGCTCGGCCGGTCGCGCATCACCATCAGCACGGCGAAGGCGGCGACGCCGAGCATGACGCAGACCAGCCCAAGCGCGACGCGCCAGCCGTAGCGCTCGGTCAGTGTCGCGAGGAGGGGCAGGAAGGCGAGCTGTCCCGTCGCGACGCTTGCGGTGAGGATCCCGACCACGAGGCCGCGCCGCGCCACGAACCAGCGCGCAGCGATGGTCGCGCCGAGCACCAGCGCGGTCATCCCGGTGCCAATTCCGATCACGACACCCCACAGCAGGATGAGCTGCCAGACCTGGGTCATGGCGAGCGAGGCCAATAGACCGGAGACCACGATCAGCTGCGCCGCCAGCGTCACGTTGCGTAGGCCGTAGCGGTTCATCAGCGCGGCGGCGAACGGCGCCATCAGCCCGAACAGGATGAAGCGGATCGACAGCGCGGAGGAAATCTCGGCGGTGGACCAGCCGAACTCCTTCTGCAGGGGCACGATGAACACGCCGGGCGCGCCGACGGTGCCGGCGGAGATCAGGGCGGCAAGGAAAGTCACGGCCACCATCACCCAGCCGTAGTGGATGTTGCGGCGGGCGAGGGCGGAAACAAGCCAGTTCGAGATCATTGTGTTCCGGATCGATTGCGGTGAAAGCTTTGCGTGATGCGCAATATGGCACAGGGGAGCCATGGCTAAAATGCCATAGTTCCCTCGTTTTCGGACTCAGGCGCCAGGCCGTCGTACTGCCTCACGGACGCCTTTCATAACTAACTGTCATTGCGAGGAGCGAAGCGACGAAGCAATCCATCGTTCGGTTTGTGAAAAGAGATGGATTGCTTCGCTTCGCTCGCAATGACGGCATACCGGATCAGTGCGCGACCCGCTCGACGGCGATCGCGGTGGCTTCGCCGCCGCCGATGCACAGCGCGGCAACGCCGCGCTTCAGGTTCTGCGCCTCCAGCGCGTGCAGCAGCGTCACGATCAGCCGTGCGCCGGTGGCGCCGATCGGATGGCCGAGCGCGCAGGCGCCGCCGTTGATGTTCAGCCTGTCCCTGGGAATGCCGAGATCGCGCTGCGCCGCCATCGCGACCACCGCAAACGCCTCGTTGATCTCGAACAGGTCGACATCGCCGACGCTCCAGCCGACCTTGTCGAGCAGTTTTCTGATCGCCGGGATCGGCGCTGTCGTGAACCACTGCGGCTCCTGGCTGTGGGTGGCGTGGCCCTTGATCTCGGCCAGCACAGGCAGTCCATCGCGATCGGCGAGCGAGCGGCGGCTGAGGATCAGCGCTGCGGCGCCGTCGGCATTGGCGGAGGAGGCGGCCGGCGTGATGGTGCCGCCCGCGCGGAACGCCGGCTTTAGGCCGGGGATTTTTGCCGGATCGACCTTCAGCGGGTGCTCGTCATTGGCAACGATGCGCGGGCCGGCCTTCTCGGCGAGCGTGATCGGCGCGATCTCGGCCTTGAAGGCGCCGCCCTCGACCGCCTTGCGGGCACGGTTCAGCGTCTCCATCGCGAACGCGTCCTGGTCGGCGCGGGTGAACTGATAGGCCTCCGCGGTCGCCTCGCCGAAATCGCCCATCGAGCGGCCGGTCTCATAGGCGTCCTCGAGCCCGTCCATCATCATGTGATCGATGATGCGGTCGTGGCCGGCGCGATACCCGCCGCGCGCCTTCTGCAACAGATACGGCGCATTGCTCATGCTCTCCATGCCGCCGGACAGCACGATCTCGGCCGAGCCGGCCTTGATGATGTCGTGGGCCAGCATGGTCGCCTTCATGCCGGAGCCGCAGACCTTGTTGACGGTGGTGGCGCCGGTGGCATCCGGCAGTTTGGCGCCGCGCGCGGCCTGGCGGGCAGGGGCCTGCCCCTGACCGGCAGGCAGCACGTTGCCCATGAACACCTCGTCGATGCGCTCGGGCGCGAGTTTCGCGCGTTCGAGCGCCGCCCCGATCACATGCGAGCCGAGCTTGTGCGCCGGCAGCGGCGCGAGCTCGCCCATGAAGCGGCCGAGCGGGGTGCGGGCGGCGGAGAGGATGACGACGGGATCGGTGCTGGTTGCCATGGCAGGAGTCCCTTCAAGGCCGGGGATTTGATTGAATTATTGTCATCATATGATGCAATGCAAAAAATGCAACTGCGGCTCTCATGACAAAATGTCGTGTTCGCATGAGTCGGGGATGGGATCGTTCCGCCATCACCAATGTCGTCCTGGCGAAAGCCAGGACCAATAACCACCGACTTGTGCTGTTGGAGGGTAGCGGCCCAGCATAGCGAGGTAATTCGCATTCGGGATAATGGGTCCTGGCCTTCGCCAGGACGACGAGGATGGTCCTCGATTCATGATGATGCCGGGGAGAATGAGAGCGCACGGTTGCTTCCCAGGCGTCGTCTCTGCGAAAGCCAGGACCCATACTCCGCAGCGGATATTGTGAATGGGACTCGTCGTTCGGGCGCCGCTCAACAATGACGGCCTGTGGTTATGGGTCCCTGCTCCCGTGCGCAATTGCGCACTAGGCAGGGACGACACCGAATAGGTGTCCGCATATCGACCGTTCGTGACGATCGCGATTCGTCCCTCGATTCGGGTGAGACAGACAAACCATACACTCGCTTGGTCGTCGCTTGCGCCGTCGGGCAAATCAGTGATTGAGAATTTTCGCTGGGCGGCGGCGCATCCGAGCTTGTCTGCGACCTGACCTAATCCGACCGCCAGGCGCCGAGCAGAAATCGTCGCTTCGGCGCGGAGCCCGCTTGTTTCTGCACGTCCGGCAGGTCGACGGCATGGCGCTGCATCAGGAGGCGGATTGCGATCGCGATGATTACAAAGGGCGCCAGGTAGATCGCGAAAACTTCGAAGGCGTTCATGTCGTCCTCCGCGGCTTCGGAACAGACATGCTAGTGGCTCGTCACAGTGATTTTGACGGTTTGATACCGAGCCAGCTTAGGATCGGCAAGTTCTCTGGCGGCACGAGGATTTCGATGCTTCTGGGGATATCGGCTCGACGGCGAATGAGGCCGTTACGTTCGAGCGTGACGATCATCTGATGGACTGAGGGCGGGCTAACACCGAAGTGACGCTGCATGTCGGCTTCGGCGGGGGGCCGTCCGAACATGTGCGAGTAGGTATAGATGAAAGCCAGATAATGGCCCTGCTTCTCGGTAAAGCGTGCGCCTGATTTTTGACTCATGGATCGATTCGTCCGGAGCCTCCGACAGGGAGGCGAACGATGAATGTACGGTACCGGGTTGAATTGAGCCAAGCCGAGCGAGAGGAACTGACGGCGATGCTGAGCGGCGGCAAGCATGCCGCTCGCAAACTCAAGCGGGCCCAGATTTTGCTGGCGGCCGACATCGGCAGCCGCGACGAGGAGATTGTCCGGACCGTCAGAGTAAGCGCCTCCACCGTCTATCGGACCAAACGCCGCTTGGTGGAAGGCAATCTCGATCGGGCCTTGAGTGAGGAGCCGCGTCCCGGTGCGGAGCGCAAGCTGACCGGCAAGGAGGAAGCCCTGCTGGTGGCGACCGCATGCGCCAAGCCGCCCGCTGGCCGGAGGCGCTGGACGCTGGCGCTGCTGGCCGACGTGATGGTCAAGCTCACCGATCATGACAGCCTGTCGGGCGAGACCGTGCGCCGCCGGCTGGCCGATAATGACCTCAAGCCGTGGCGCAGGGACATGTGGTGCATTCCCCATGTCGATGGCGAATACGTCGCCCGCATGGAAGATGTGCTCGATCTCTACGCTGAAGCGCCTGATCCCGAGCGGCCGCTGGTCTGCTTCGACGAAACCCCCGTCCAGCTCATCGGCGAAGTGCGCCAGCCGATCCCACCCGAGCCGGGAAAGCGCGAGCGTTACGATTACGAGTACCGCCGCAACGGCACCGTCAATCTCTTTGTCGCCCTCGATCCGCATCGGGCCTGGCGTAACGTCAAAGTCACCGAACGGCGCACCGCCGTGGATTATGCTCACTGCATGCGCGAACTCGTCGATGTCCATTACCCCAAGGCCGCCTGCATCCGTGTCGTGCAGGACAATCTGTCGATCCATGCCCCCGGCGCCCTCTACCAGGCCTTTGCCCCCGCCGAGGCCCGCCGCATCCTGCGCCGCCTCGAGTTCCACTACACCCCGAAACACGCCAGTTGGCTCAATATGGTCGAGATCGAGATCGGCGTGCTCCAAGGGCAGTGTCTCGGCCGCCGGATCGACGATCCAAAACGCCTTAGAAACGAGATCGCAGCATGGGAGCGGCAGCGAAACAAAACTCGCGCCCGTATCAACTGGATGTTCACAACGGACAAAGCTCGCACCAAACTGGGGCGCGCCTATCCAGGCATACCCAAAGAGTCAAAATCACTGTGACGAGCTACTAGTACGATCATCGCGCGCGCGGGCGGCTAAAACTGTACCGGCGCCGCTGAGTTGGCGTTAACCGAATTCCCGGACGCCGATCAATTCAAGGTTGCGGAATACGGGTCTGTTTACCGATCCGGCGCTAGGGCTGGCGGATTGTGCAATGGAAAGTCCCACCGCAATGTCCGTGATCGCCGTCGAGCAGCCGTCCGCCCGCATTCCGCTCTCCGTCAAGATCGGCTTCAGCGCCTTCATGGCTGTCCTGGTGCCGGTGTACACCTACTGCTACTGGCCGACCAACTTTCTGTATTTCTGCGATGTCTGCCTGATCCTCACCTTGATCGGGGTCTGGACCGAGAGCGCGCTGTTGATTTCGATGTGCGCCGTCGGACTCCTTGTGCCGCAAACATTTTGGGTGATCGACTTTCTCGCCCATGTCGCCGGCTGCTCGCTCACCGGAATGACCGACTACATGTTCGACCAGAACCTGTCGCTGTTCCTGCGGTTCCTGTCGGGCTTCCACGGCTGGCTGCCGTTCCTGCTGCTGTTCCTGGTCTGGCGGCTCGGCTATGACCAGCGCGCGCTGATCGCCTGGGGCGTGCTGGCATGGGCGCTGCTGCTGATCTGCTACTTTGTGATGCCGGGACCGCGGCCGGACCCGGGCATGACCCCGGTCAACATCAACTACGTCTTCGGCACCAGCGACAGGGCGGCGCAAGGCTTCGTGCCGCCGCTGGTGTGGCTGGCCGGCCTGATGATCGGCCTGCCACTGCTCGCCTTCATACCCACCCATTTCATGCTGCGGCGCGCCGCGCCGCCGATGTAGGGCCTGCGATTCGCGAGGCTACGCCATCACGTCGCTGCGGATACCATCGTGCATGGCCGCATGCGGCGGCCTCGATTGACACCAATCGACTCGGCGCTACGCTGACGGAACAGAGCGTTTTCCCAAGCGACTCGAGACGAATTCAAAGCGCCGCAAGCACGACCAAGAAGCAAGACCCAGAAGAACAAGGAAAAGGGCAGGACACGCCGTGACACGCGTCATCGCGTCTTGAGCGGGACCACGCGGACCTCCGCGCTCGCGCCATTTCGCATCCGCAGCTATCGCTTTCAATGGCCGTCCGATCTGCTCACCTCCTGGGCGTTCGAGGTCGAGACGCTGGTGCTCGGCTGGTACATCATGGTCGAGACCGGCTCGGTGCTGCTGCTCACCGTGCTGGCGTCGCTGCAATATGTCGGCACGCTGGTCGCGCCGGTCGTCGGCATGATCGGCGACCGCATGGGGCACCGCGATCTCCTCGCCGTGATGCGCTTTGCCTATACGGCGCTCGCCGGCACCATCATGACGCTGGCGCTGACCGGGCATCTCGCCCCGCTGAACGTCATGATCATCGTCGCGATCATGGGCGTGATCCGCCCGTCGGATCTCGGCGTGCGCGGCGCGCTGCTCGCCGACATCATGCCGCCGGAGCAGTTGGTCGGCGCCATCAGCCTGGCGCGCACCACGCAGGACTCCGCGCGCATCGCAGGAGCCCTGACCGGGGCCGGATTGTTCGCGGCGCTCGGCATCGGCTATGTCTATGTCGGGATCGCCGGCTTCTATTTCGTCGCCGCCATCCTGATGCTCTGCATGAGCCGCCCCAAGTCGCATGGCACGACCGATCTCGCCTCCGGCGACGCGCCGGGTTCAAAGCTGCTGCGCGACCTCAAGGAGGGCATCGTCTATGCCTGGAGCGGTCCGGGCATGCGCGCCGCGCTCTGCGTCGCGTTCCTCGCCAACCTCACCGCGTTTCCGCTCACCAACGGTCTGTTGCCCTATGTCGCGCGCGACATCTTCCATACCGACCAGACCGGGCTCGGCTATCTCTCGGCAAGCTTCGCGGTGGGCTCGCTGATCGGCTCGATCACGCTCAGCATGGCCGGCGGGGTACGCATCGCGCGGCTTCTGATCGGCGCCACGCTCGCCTGGTACGCCATGCTGCTGGTGTTCGTCGAACTCCGGACCATGCCGGTCGCGATGGCCTGCCTGCTGCTCGCCGGCATCGCGCAGAGCATGTCGATGATCTCGGCCGCCGTGATGCTGATGCGCAACGCCAGCGCGCATCTGCGCGGCCGCGTCATGGGCGTGCGCATGATGGTGATCTACGGCCTGCCGCTCGGGCTGCTCGCCGCCGGCAGCCTGATCGACCTGATCGGCTACACCGCGACCGGCACGTTGCTCGCCGCCGCCGGCTTCATCGCCATGCTGGCAATCGCGCTGCACTGGCGCGCCGATCTCTGGCCGACCCACGCCCCGGCCAACGCCCGGTGAGGGGCGCGGCGCGATGCCGCGCCGCGGTCGCCGACGCGCCAAAAGGACGCGACAGCGCGGGCAAGCTGTCGTAGATCATTTTCGACGCTCCCATTTCCAGTGCCAAGTTCCAGTGCCAGGCCTTTTTCGTTTGATATTGTAATGCTCCGTCTTTTGACCCGCCTTGGACTGCGCTTCGACGACATCGTCGAGGAGCGCCGATTTGTAGACCAGTACGTGCGGGGCAATATCGGCTGGACGCAGGTCGCGATGCTGCTCGGCGCCTTCACCTATGCCGGATATGCGTTCTGGGATTGGGTGCTCTATCCCGACGTCGTGGCGACCACGCTGGCGATCCGCGGCGGGGTCGCCGTGCTGGTCCTGCTGCCGCTCACCGCCTTGCTCTCGGTGCCGGCGATGAAGCCGTGGGCCGAGACGATCTTCCTCGTCTATTGCGTCGTTCCAGGCTGCGTGCTGCCGAGCGTCTACCTCGTGCTGCCCTCGGGATTCACCTATGCGGCACCCGGCGTGATGATGGTGATCCTGTTCGTCTCGACCATGCTGCCGCTGCGGATCGGGCCACTGGCGGTGTTCTGTCTCACGACATGGATTGCGCTATGCATCGCTGAATCGCTCGGGCCGGCTTTGCCGCCGGGGCTGCGCTTCATCAATCATTCCCTGGTCCTCAACGCCTTTGCGCTGTCGCTTTACGCCGTCGCCGCCCGCGAGTTCCGCGCGCGCCAGCAGTTTCGAACGGCGCAGGCGCTGAAGCAGGAAAAGGAGCGTTCGGAAGCCTCGTTGCGCGATCTGCACGCGACGCAATCGCAGCTCGTGCAGGCCGAGAAGCTGGCCTCGCTCGGGCAGCTCGTCGCCGGTGTCGCACACGAGGTCAGCACGCCGCTTGGCCTCGCGCTGACCACGTCAACGACGATGGAGGCGGATCTTCGCGCGATGAGCGAGGCGCTGAGCGGCACCGCTGTCCGGCGCTCCGACCTGACAAGGGGCGTTGCACGGATCGAGAACGGCCTTCGACTGACCTCGGAAAACCTGCATCGGGCATCCGAGATGGTGCACAGCTTCAAGCAAGTCGCCATCCATCAGGCCGACGAGGAGCGTCACACGTTCGAGCTGGGCGGATGGCTGTCCGAGCTGATCGCAAAGCTCGGGCCGCTGCTGTCCCGGCAGGGATTGATCGTCGAACTCGACTGCCCGCAAGGCATCGTTCTGAACAGCTATCCCGGCGCACTGGCGCAGGTGATCAGCAACCTGGCGTTCAACGCCGCGGCGCACGCTTATCCCGACGGCCGCGGCGGACGCTTCACCATGACGGTGACGCAGCCGGAACAGGCGCTGGCCCGGATCGCCTGCGCCGACCAAGGCGTCGGCATCCGCGAGGATTTGCAGGCCCGCGTGTTCGATCCGTTTTTCACCACCGGGCGGGAGCGGGGCAATATCGGGCTCGGGTTGCACATCGCCTTCAATACCGTGGTGTCGTCGCTCAGCGGCCGGATCGCGCTGGAAAGCGAACCAGGCCGCGGCACGCTGGTGCTGATCGAGATCCCGGTCTCGAGCTGAGCGGGCGGGCCGACTACTGGCCGGTGCAGGTGCCAGCGAATGCGCGGCGAAAGTCACCCAGCACGCGTCGCCCGGATGAGCGAAACGATATCCGGGGCATCCGGCCCCGCATGTCGCTTCGCTCATGCGGGCTACAGATGACATGTCGTGGCGCTCATGCGGGCCACAGGTGCTGAACCGCTACCGCTTCCGGTCCAAAAATCCCTGCAGCAGGCGCTGCGGCTCGCCGGTCTGAAACGACTTTCCGAACACGCCGACGCTGAGGTTCACCGACTCGGTCAGCGGCAGCTCTTCCCATTGCCGCAGCAGGTCCTTCTGGATGCGTAGCGCCTCGGGGCCGCATTCCAGCAGCGCCTTGACGGTGTGCTCGACGGCGTCGTCGAGGCCGCCGGGTTTTGCCACGGTGTCGACCAGGCCCCAGGCGAGCGCGGTTTGGGCGTCGATGTTCTCCGCGGTCATGATCAGCCAGCGGGCGCGGCCCCAGCCGATCAGGCGCGGCAGCAGCGCGGCGTGGATCACAGAGGGGATGCCGACGCGCACCTCGGGCATGCCGAACATCGCGTCATGCGCGGCGACGCGGACGTCGCAGGCGGCCGCGACCTCGAGGCCGCCGCCGAGGCACCAGCCGGGCAGGCGGGCGATCACCGGCGCCGGGAATTTGCGCACGGCCTCGCAGAGGTCGCGCAGTCGGCTGATGAATGCTTCGGCGGATGTCTGGTCGAGCGTCGCCATCTCCTTGATGTCGGCGCCGCCGATCATGCTGCGCTCGCTTTCGCCGGCCAGGATCACCGCGCGGATGCTCGGATCGGCGGCCAGATGCTCAAAACCCTCGCGCACGCCGTTGGTGACCGCGGAACTCACGATGTTCAGCTTGCCGGCGTTGCAGATGGTGAGGCGGACGACGCCTCTGTCGTCGCGGGCGATGCCGCAGTGGGGATTGAGCATGTCCATGGAAAAGCCCCGGCGCAGGAATGGATCGACAAGTCATTTCGGGATGGTGCGCAAGCACCAGACCCGGAATCTCGAGATTCCGGGTCTGGTGCTTGCGTCGCCCCGGAATGACTTGCGCCATGTCCCGGACAAAGCATGGCTCTGTCAAGGGACCGGGTGCGGCGGTTGCGCCGAGGGATGCGGATCTATAGAATTATAGGCGTCATATAAATGGAGCCGTCATGACCGCCGCCGAAAGCATCGATCTTCGTTCGCCCGATCTAACGCGCACCCGCGTGGTGGAATGGCAGGCGCCCGGACCGGTGGCGAAAGCGGCGCTGTCGATGTCCGGGATCGAGGCGATGCGCGCGATCCGCGACGGCCGGTTGCCGCCGCCGCCGATGGCCAAGCTGATCGGCTTCCGCATGGCCGTGGTCGAGCAGGGCGCATCGTGATGGAACTCGAGCCGCATGAGAGCCTGGAAAACACCATCGGCCTGCTGCACGGCGCCACCGCCGCGGCGCTGCTCGATACCGCGATGGGCTGTGCGATCTCGACCATGCTGCCGGCGGGGCAGACTTCGGTGACGCTCGACCTCAAGCTGACCTATCTGCGGCCGCTGTCGGCACGGTCGGGCACCATCAGCGCCGAAGGCAAGGTGATCAAGCTCGGGCGCCAGACCAGCTACACCGAGGGCTTCGTCCGCGACGGCAAGGGCAATCTTGCGGTGCACGCGACCGCGATGTTTTCGATGCTCGGCGGGGAACCGAAAGTGGCCGACAAGGCGAAATAACTGCAGCATTCCGGCCGCAAATCTGCTATTATATGATTAGAAACATTCCATGAGACCGGCATGCGCTATTCGAAAGAACACAAGCAGGAGACCCACGCGCGGATCGTCAAGAAGGCCGCGACGCGGCTGCGCGAGCGGGGCGCCCACGGCATCGGCGTCGCCGACCTGATGAAGGACGCCGGCCTGACCCATGGCGGCTTCTACGCGCATTTCGACTCGCGCGAGGCGCTGGTGATCGAGGCCTTCAGCTACGCGATGGACCGCGCCATCGAGCGCTGGCGCAAGGTCGCCGCGGACACGCCGCCGGAGAAGCGACTTTCGACCATCATCGACGGCTATCTTTCGGCGGTGCACCGCGACGATCCCGGCCAGGGCTGCGCGATCCCGGCGCTCGGCGCCGAGATCGCCCGCGAGAGCCCGAAGACCCGCAAGGCGTTTGCCCTCAAGCTCGACCAGATGATCGACATGATGGCCGACCAGATCATCGACGTGCCGCGCAAGACCGCCCGCAAGCAGGCGATGGCGACGCTGGCGACCATGATGGGCACCATAGTAATGTCGCGCATCGCCGGCAGCGGCGAAATGTCCGACGAGATCCTGAGCGCGGGCCGCGAGGCGGTGCTGGGGCGCGCCGCCGCGGCCAAGGCACCGGCGAAGAAGAAGGTGAATTAGCGCTTAGAGCGCCAACTGGTGCAGCGCGCCTAATACTCGATCCGTCACCCTGAGGAGCGCGCATCGCGCGCGTCTCGAAGGGTCGACGGCCACCAGCCGGGCCGTGCATCCTTCGAGACGCGCTACGCGCTCCTCAGGATGACGGGAATAACACGGTGTCCGCCTCACACCCCGCTAAAAAGCGCGCGCTCGGCTTCCACGGTCTCGTAGATGTAGTCCGCCACCGCGCGGATGCGGGCGAGGTCCTTGCTGTCGGCGTGCATCAGCAGCCAGAAGGTGCGGGAGATCCGCACCTCGTCCGGCAGCACCGGCTGCAACTCGGGGTGGGCCGTTGCCATGAAGTGCGGCAGCACGGCGATGCCGAAGCCGGCGATGGTGGCGTTGAGCTGCGCGATCAGATTGGCGCTGCGGAATTTCGCCGAGATCTTTGGCGAGACCTGCGGCAGATAGTCGAGCTCCGGCGTGAACAAGAGCTCCTCGATATAGCCGACGAACCGATGCCGCGGCAGGTCGGCGCGCGCAGCAATTGCCGGCGCCTGGGCGAGATAGGCGGGTGCGGCATAAAGCCCGAGCGTGTAGTCCAGGAGCTTTCGGCCGACGATGCGGCCTTCCTTCGGCATGGTCAGGCTGATCGCGATGTCGGCCTCGCGCTTGGAGAGCGAGAACAGCCGCGCGGTGGCGACGAGCTGCAGATCGAGATCGGGATACCGCTCGGTGAACTTGACCAACCGCGAGGCCAAAAAGTGGCTGCCGAAGCCGTCGGGCGCGCCGATCCGCACCGTGCCGGTGAGGTGGGCGCGCGAGCCGCCGACCGCCTCCTGGTTGGCGACGATGGTGGATTCCATCGCCTCCGCGCTGTCGGCGACGCGCTGGCCGGCCTCGGTCAGCAGATAGCCGGTCTTGCGCCGATCAAACAGTTTTGCGGAGAGGTGGCGCTCCAGCCGGTCGACACGGCGGATCACTGTGGCATGATCGACGCCGAGCTGCTTGGCGGCAGCCGAAACCGACCCGCCGCGCACGATGGCAAGCACGAAACGGAAGTCGTCCCAGTCAATTGTGCCGCCGCCTTGATCCAGCATTTCCGCACATCTATGGTGCAATTTATCGGACTTGAATCCCATAAAATGCAGGGTCAATAGGGTTTGTAAAGCGATCCCGCCGCGAGGAGCGGCGATTTAGGTGCTTCAGGGAGGTTTGTTCATGCGCTCAATCGGACATTTCATCGGTGGCAAGGAGGTCAAGGGCACGTCGGGCCGCACGGCTGACGTCTTCGAGCCGATGACCGGCGAGGTCCAGGCCAAGGTGGCGCTGGCCTCCAAGGCCGAGCTCCGCGCCGCGGTCGAGAACGCCAAGGCCGCGCAGCCGGAATGGGCCGCCACCAACCCGCAGCGCCGCGCCCGCGTCATGATGCGGTTCCTCGAGCTGGTGCAGCGCGACTACGACAAGCTCGCCGAGCTGCTGGCGCGCGAGCATGGCAAGACCGTTCCCGACGCCAAGGGCGACATCCAGCGCGGCCTCGAGGTCGCCGAGTTCGCCTGCGGCATCCCGCATCTGATGAAGGGCGAGTACACCGAGGGCGCCGGCCCCGGCATCGACATCTATTCGATGCGCCAACCGCTCGGCGTGGTCGCCGGCATCACGCCGTTCAACTTCCCGGCGATGATCCCGATGTGGAAGTTCGCGCCGGCGATCGCCTGCGGCAACGCCTTCATCCTCAAGCCGTCGGAGCGCGATCCCGGCGTGCCGATGATGCTCGCCGAACTGATGATCGAGGCGGGCCTGCCGGCCGGCATCCTCAACGTCGTCAACGGCGACAAGGAGGCAGTCGACGCCATCCTGGACGATCCCGATATCAAGGCGATCGGCTTCGTCGGCTCGACCCCGATCGCGCAGTACATCTACGAGCGCGCCGCGCAGACCGGCAAGCGCTGCCAGTGCTTCGGCGGCGCCAAGAACCACGCCATCGTGATGCCGGATGCCGACATGGACCAGACGGTCGATGCGCTGATCGGCGCCGGCTACGGCTCCGCCGGTGAGCGCTGCATGGCCGTCTCGGTCGCGGTGCCGGTCGGCAAGACCACCGCCGACCGCCTGATGGAGAAGCTGATCCCGCGCGTCGAGTCGCTCAAGATCGGCACCTCGGTCGATCCGTCGGCCGATTACGGCCCGCTGGTGACCCGCGAGGCGGTCGAGAAGGTCAAGAGCTACATCGACATCGGCATCAAGGAAGGCGCGACGCTCGCGGTCGACGGCCGCGGCTTCAAGATGCAGGGCTACGAGAAGGGCTTCTATCTCGGCGGTTCGCTGTTCGACAACGTCACCAAGGACATGCGGATCTACAAGGAAGAGATCTTCGGCCCGGTGCTCTCGGTGGTGCGCGCCCACGACTATCACGAGGCGCTGGCGCTGCCGTCCGACCATGACTACGGCAACGGTGTCGCGATCTTCACCCGCGACGGCGACGCCGCGCGCGACTTCGCCGCCAAGGTCAATGTCGGCATGGTCGGCATCAACGTGCCGATCCCGGTGCCGATCGCCTATTACACCTTCGGCGGCTGGAAGAAGTCCGGCTTCGGCGACCTCAACCAGCACGGTCCGGACTCGATCCGCTTCTACACCAAGACCAAGACGGTGACCTCGCGCTGGCCGTCCGGCGTCAAGGAAGGCGCGGAGTTCTCGATCCCGACGATGAAGTGATTTCCGGGAACGTCATTGCGAGCGCAGCGAAGCAATCCATCTATCCCCCGCGTGGAAGAATGGATTGCTTCGTCGCTTCGCTCCTCGCAATGACGGTGGGGTAACCTTCAGGGCTAGGCGGCGAGATGCAGTTCGCTCTCAACGAGGACCAGATCGCGGTTCGCGACATGGCGCGGGCGTTTGCGGCGGAGAAGATCGCGCCGCACGCGCTCGAATGGGACGAGACAAAGCACTTTCCAGTCGACGTGATGCGCGAGGCGGCAGGCCTCGGCATCGGCGGCATCTATATCAAGGACGATGTCGGCGGCTCGGCGATGACGCGGTTCGACGCGGCGCTGATCTTCGAGGCGCTGGCGACGGGGTGCCCGACCACGTCGGCCTTCATCTCGATCCACAACATGGCGTCCTGGATGATCGATGCCTACGGCAACGACATCCAGCGCCACACATGGCTGCCGAAGCTCTGCACCATGGAGCTGATCGCCAGCTACTGCCTGACCGAGCCGGGTGCCGGCTCCGACGCTGCCGCGTTGCGCACCCGCGCGGTGCGCGACGGCGATCATTACGTGCTCAACGGCCAGAAGCAGTTCATCTCTGGCGCCGGCAGCACCGACCTGTTGGTGGCGATGGTGCGCACCGGCGGCGACGGACCCGGCGGCGTCTCGACGCTTGTCGTCGACGGCAAGACGCCAGGCGTGTCGTTCGGCAATAACGAGCGCAAGATGGGCTGGAATGCGCAGCCGACCCGCGCTGTCACGTTCGAGAACGCGCGCGTGCCGGTCGCGAACCGGCTCGGCGAGGAGGGCATCGGCTTCAAGATCGCGATGGCCGGGCTCGACGGCGGCCGGCTCAACATCGCGGCGTGCTCGCTCGGCGGCGCGCAGGCGGCGCTCGACAAGGCGTTGGCCTACATGAAGGACCGCAAGGCATTCGGCAAACGCCTCGACGAATTCCAGGCGCTGCAATTCAAGATCGCCGACATGGCGACCGAGCTGGAAGCCGCACGCACCTTCCTGTGGCGGGCGGCCGCCGCGCTCGACCGCAAGGATCCGGACGCTTCCATGCTGTGCGCGATGGCAAAACGGTTTGGTACCGATGTCGGCTTCGAGGTCGCCAACCAGGCGCTGCAGCTGCATGGTGGCTACGGCTACCTCAGCGAATACGGCGTCGAGAAGATCGTGCGCGATCTGCGCGTGCACCAGATCCTCGAAGGCACCAATGAAATCATGCGGCTGATCGTGTCGCGCAAGTTGATCGAGGGCGCGCGATGAATGATGCGGCAGCAGCCGAGGGCGACCTGATCGCGCGCAAGGAAGGTTCTGCCGGCATTATCCGGCTCAACCGGCCGAAGGCGATCAATGCCGTGACGCTGGAGATGTTCCACGACATCGACAGGGCGCTCGATGCGTTCGAGGCCGATCCCGATGTCGCTGTCATCGTGCTGGAGGGCGCGGGCGAGCGTGGCCTGTGCGCCGGCGGCGACATCCGCGCGCTCTGGGTGAGCTCCAAGGTCAAGGGCGATCTCGGCAAGATCCTGTGGCGCGACGAATACATCCTCAACGCGCGGATCAAGAAGTTCCCAAAGCCCTATGTCGCCTTCATGGACGGCATCGTGATGGGCGGCGGCGTCGGGCTGTCGGCGCATAGCCGCCACCGCGTGGTGACGGAGCGGACCAAGCTCGCGATGCCCGAGGTCGGCCTCGGTTTCTTCCCCGATGTCGGCGGCACCTATCTGCTGTCGCGCTCGCCGGGTGAGATCGGCACCTATTTCGGGCTCACCGGCACCACCATGAACGGACCCGATGCGATCTACGCCAAATTCGCCGACGCCGTGGTGCCGAGCGCAAAGCTGCCGGCGCTGCGCGAGGCGCTGACCAAGGTTACGCCGGGTACGAGTTCGGCCGAGATTGATCGGCTGATCGGAGGCTTCGCCACTAGCGAGAGGGCTGGCCCTGTCGCCGCGATGCAGGCCAAAATCGACGGCTGGTTCGCACACGGCCGGATGGAGGACGTCGTCGCCGCGCTGACGGCCGACGGATCGGATATGGCGCAGGCCACGCTAAAGACGCTCAGTGAGAAGTCGCCGCGCGGCATGGCGGTGACGCTGAAACTGCTGCGGCTGGCGCGCGCGACCGCGACGCTGGAAGAGTGCCTGAAGCGCGAATATCGCGCCGCGCTCGAGGTGTTCGCCAGCGACGATTTCCGCGAGGGCGTGCGCGCAGCCGTCATCGACAAGGATCGCAATCCGACATGGTCGCCGGCCCGGATCGAACAGGTGACGCCGGAGATGCTCACGCCTTACTTCGCCGAGATCGGCGCTGACGAATTGAAATTTCCCGACAGCAAATAGAAACGTCGCAAGCGGAGGACTTCCCATGGCAAACGTCGCATTCATCGGGCTCGGCAATATGGGCGGGCCGATGGCCGCCAATCTGGTCAAGGCCGGCCACAAGGTGACCGCGTTCGATCTGGTCGCAGCGTCTCGCGATCAGGCCAGGAGTGATGGCGCCGCGATCGCTGAGAGCAGCGTTGCTGCGGTGAAGGGCGCCGATGTCGTCATCACCATGCTGCCGGCCGGCAAGCACGTGCTCGGTGTCTGGAACGAGGTGCTGCCCGCGATGGCCAACGGCGCGCTGATCATCGACTGCTCGACCATCGACGTCGAAAGCGCAAAGCAGACGCATGTGCTGGCTGCCAAGCACGGCATGGCCTCGGTCGACGCGCCGGTCTCCGGCGGCACCGGTGGCGCCAAGGGCGCGACGCTGACCTTCATGTGCGGCGGCGAGCCGAAGGCATTCGCGGCGGCCCAGCCGATGTTGGCAAACATGGGCAAGAAGATCGTGCATTGCGGCGCGGGCGGTGCAGGGCAGGCAGCCAAGATCTGCAATAATATGATCCTCGGTATTTCCATGATCGCGGTCGGCGAGGCTTTCGTGCTCGCCGAAAAGCTCGGCCTGTCGCACCAGGCGCTGTTCGACGTCGCCTCGACCTCGTCGGGACAGTGCTGGTCACTGACGACCTATTGCCCGGTTCCCGGCCCGGTGCCGACGTCGCCGGCCAACAACGATTACAAGCCGGGTTTTGCTTCGAACCTGATGGTCAAGGACCTGACCCTGGCGCAGGACGCCGCCAATGCCGCCGGCGCGGTCACGCCGCTCGGCAAGCACGCGCAGGAGATCTATAAGACCTTCGACGCGTCGGGCCACGGCGGGGTCGACTTTTCCGGAATTATCCAGCACGTTAGGGCCCTTGCCCCGAAGTAAATCGCCGTCATCCTGAGGTGCGAGCGGAGCGAGCCTCGAAGGATGCGAAAACGTTGCCTGTAGCCATCCTTCGAGACGCCGTGCTTCGCGCGGCTCCTCAGGATGACGTCAGAATACGTGGTGAAGCCGGATGACCACATTTCATGACGCTCGCGCCTTTCTGCTCAAGCACCGCACCGACTACGACGCCGCGGTGAAGGGATTTCGCTGGCCCGATCCGGTGCCGTTCAACTGGGCGCTCGATTGGTTCGATGCCGAACTGGCGCGAAATCTTGACAGCCGCAACCGGCCGGCGCTGTGGATCGTCGATGCCGCCAGCGGCAACGAGACCAAGCTGTCCTTCGCCGAGCTGTCGCGCCGCTCAAACCAGGTTGCAAATTTCCTGCGCGCGCAGGGGCTGAAGCGCGGCGATCATCTGTTGCTGTTGCTCGGCAATGTCGTGCCGCTGTGGGAGACCATGCTGGCGGCGATGAAGCTCGGCGTCGTCGTGATCCCCGCCACCACGCTCTTGACCGCGGATGAATTGCGCGACCGGCTCGACCGCGGCAAGGCGAGGGCGGTGGTCGCCACGCAGGATCAGGTCGCGAAGTTCGTCGGCCTCGGCAGCGACAAGCTCGCCCGTATCGTGGTCGGCGCGACGCAGCCGCAGGACGGCTGGCTGCCGTTCGAGGATGCGGCGAAGGCGCCCGAGGCGTTCACGCCCGATGGCCCGACCAAGGCCGACGATCCGATGCTGCTCTATTTCACCTCGGGCACCACGGCAAAGCCGAAGCTGGTGCGGCACAGCCAGCGCAGCTATCCGGTCGGCCATCTCTCGACCATGTACTGGATCGGCCTGCAGCCCGGCGACATCCATCTCAACATTTCCTCGCCCGGCTGGGCCAAGCATGCCTGGAGCTGCTTCTTCGCGCCGTGGAACGCCGGCGCAACGATCTTTATCGCGAACCAGCCACGCTTCGAGGCGAAAGGACTGCTCTCGATCATCGGCCGCTGCGGCGTCACCACGCTGTGCGCGCCGCCGACGGTGTGGCGGATGTTCATCCAGGAGGACCTTGCGAGCTTCAAGGTCTCGCTGCGCGAGGTGTGCGGCGCCGGCGAGCCGCTCAATCCGGAGATCATCGACCAGGTCAAATCTGCCTGGGGGCTGACCATCCGCGACGGCTACGGCCAGACCGAAACCACCGCGCTGGCCGGCAACTCGCCGGGACAGAAGGTCAAGGTCGGCTCAATGGGCCGGCCGCTACCGGGCTATCGCGTGCAGCTCACCGACAATGACGGCCACGCCGCGAAGGAAGGCGAGGTGACCTTGCTGCTCGGCGCAGACCGGCCGGCGGGCCTGATGCAGGGCTATCAGGGCGACGACGGCAAGCTGATCGGCACCGACGGCGAGATCTATCGCAGCGGCGACGTCGTGTTCACCGATGACGAGGGTTATCTGACCTTCGTTGGCCGCACCGACGACGTGTTCAAATCCTCCGACTACCGGATCTCGCCGTTCGAGCTGGAGAGCGTGCTGCTGGAGCATGACGCGGTGGCCGAAGCCGCCGTGGTGCCGAGCCCGGACCCGATCCGGCTGGCGGTCCCGAAGGCCTATGTGCTGCTGGTATCAGGCGTCGAACGAACGCCGGAGACCGCGCTGTCGATCTTCAAACATTTGCACACGCGGCTCGCACCGTTTAAACGCATTCGCAAGATCGAGCTGGTCACCGAACTGCCGAAGACGATTTCTGGAAAAATCCGTCGCGTGCAGTTGCGCCGGCTCGAACACGACGATGTCAGAAGCGATGCGTTGCGCGGGATCGAGTTCCGCGAGGAAGAATTTCCGGAGCTGCAGAAGGTGCGGACCTCCGGTTAGCAGAGGTTAGCCAATGAACGAAGTCTGGAAGAAGCCGCCGGTGTCGCTGGAAACCTACCAGGGCATGGTCGGCAAGGAGATCGGCGTGTCCTCGTGGCACCTGCTCGATCAGGGCCGCATCGACACCTATGCCGACGTGATCGAGGATCACCAGTTCATCCATGTCGATCCCGAGCGCGCCAGGAAGGAGACCGCCTTCGGCACCACGATCGCGCATGGCTTCCTGACGATGTCGCTGATGTCGATCATGTCCTACGAGGTGATGCCGGTGCTCGAGGGCACCGCGATGGGCGTCAATTACGGCTTCGACAAGCTGCGCTTCATCTCGCCGGTGCGCTCCGGAAAACGCGTCCGCGGCCGCTTCGTGCTGGCCGAAGCCACGCTGCGCAAGCCGAAGGAGTTGTTGTCGCGCACCAACGTCACGGTCGAGATCGAGGGCGAGGAAAAGCCCGCGCTGGTCGCCGACTGGCTCGGCCTGATCTATTTCAGCTGAGGATCACAAGACACGGTTGTGTTGCAACCGCGAAGGGTTGTGCACCTCTCCCGCAAGCGGGGAGGTGCAGCGAGCCACCTCAATCTGTTTTTCAGGCGGTGCGCTGCTCTGGCCCATGTAGCGCATTGACGGCTGTGTTCCCCGGTGTCCATGATGGCCGCTTTAGGCGGTGCGGTCCCGGGAGTGGCAGCCATGGTGCAAAACATCGTCGCCGGAATTGTCGTAGTCGCTTTGATTGTGATCGGTGCGATTAGCTACGCTCAAGAGCATCACGAGTGCTGGAGCGGGCATGTGCTCAAAAGCCTGAAACCCTGCGGGTCGATGACCCCTTCGGTCTAGCGCGCCCGGTGGCCGCCTGGCCAGTCTCGGCCGGGCTTGACCCGGCCATCCATCGCTGCTCAAAAGCTGCCAATCGCGAGCGTCTCCACCCTCTCCCCTGTGGGAGAGGGTGGCTTCGCGGCACGCGAAGCCGGGTGAGGGGTCTGTCTCCACGCAAAGACTCTCGCTTGAGCTCGCGGAGACAGACCCCTCATCCGGCGCGCTGGCGCGCGCCACCTTCTCCCACAAGGGGAGAAGGGAAGAACAGGAATTTACGGCATGGCAATCAGGTTTGACGGACGCGTCGCTATCGTCACCGGCGCGGGCAATGGTCTCGGACGGGCGCATGCGCTGGGGCTCGCCAGCCGCGGCGCCAAGGTGGTGGTCAACGATTTCGGCGGCGCGCGCGACGGCACCGGTGGGTCGCTGTCGCCGGCCGAGACCGTGGTCGAGGAGATCCGGAAAGCCGGCGGCACCGCGATGGCCGACGGCGCCGACGTCTCGAACTTCGAGCAGGTCACCGCGATGGTCGAGCGCGCCACCAAGGAGTGGGGCAGCGTCGATCTCCTGTGCGCCAATGCCGGCATCCTGCGCGACAAGTCGTTCACCAAGCTCGAGGTCGCCGACTGGGCCAAGGTGCTCGACGTGCATCTCACCGGCACCTTCTTCTGCTGCAAGGCGGTGTGGGCCGGCATGCGCGAGCGCAATTACGGCCGCATCGTGCTGACGACGTCGTCGTCCGGCCTGTTCGGCAATTTCGGCCAGGCCAATTACGGCGCGGCGAAGGCCGGCATGATCGGCCTGATGAACGTGCTCGCCGAAGAGGGCCGCAAGAACAACATCAAGGTCAACACCATCTCGCCGACCGCTGCGACCCGCATGACCGAGGAACTGCTGCCGCCGCAGGCGCTGGCGCTGATGAAGCCGGAAGCGATCACGCCCGCGGTCGAATTCCTGCTCTCGGAGGACGCACCGACCCGCACCATCATGGGCGCCGGCGCCGGCTCGTTTGCCGTGATCCGCGTGCTGGAGACCGAAGGCGTCAACCTGCCGCAGTCCGAATGGACGCCGGACGGCGTCGCCGCGCACTTCAACGCGATCAGCGACATGTCGACCGCGAAGGCGCTGCAGGGCGCGTTCGAGCAGACACAGAAGTATGTCGCCCAGGCCGCCGCGCGGGCCGGGATCAAGCTCTGAGCATGAGCGTCGCCGTCATCGGAGCCGGACCTGCCGGCCTGATGGCGGCGGAGGTGCTCGCGCAAGGTGGCGCACAAGTCACTGTCTACGACGCGATGCCGTCGGCTGGCCGCAAATTCCTGATGGCCGGCCGTGGTGGGCTCAATCTCACCCACTCCGAACCGCTGCCGGATTTCCTTGCGCGCTATCGCGAGGCGATGCCGCATCTGAAGGCTGCGGTCGAGGCTTTTCCGCCTGAAGCACTGCGCGTCTGGAGCGAGGCGCTGGGGCAGCCGACCTTCGTCGGCAGCAGCGGCCGCGTGTTCCCCGAGGCGTTCAAGGCATCGCCTCTCTTGCGCGCCTGGCTGCGGCGGCTCGATGCCGCGGGCGTTGCATTCGCATTCCGGCATCGCTGGACCGGATGGGACGCGCGAGGGGGACTGCTGTTTGAGACTTCAGGCGGTCCGCGCGTGGTCAATGCCGATGCAACCGTGCTGGCACTCGGCGGCGCGAGCTGGCCGCGACTCGGCTCGGACGGCGCTTGGGCGGAGATCCTCGCCGCAAAGGGCGTTGCCATGGCGCCGATCAAGCCAGCCAATTCCGGCTTCACGGTTGCCTGGTCGAATATCTTCCGCGACCGGTTCGAGGGCCAGCCGCTCAAGGGCGTCGCGCTCACGATTGGTCCGCATACGGAGCGCGGCGAAGCGATCGTCACCCGCGCCGGCATCGAGGGCGGCGCCATCTATGCGCTGTCGGCGGAATTGCGCGAGGCGGTGCTCGCGAAGGGAACGGCGACACTGACGGTGGCGTTGCGGCCCGATGCCGCGCGCCACGAACTGGTCGCGCGTCTGTCGGCGCCGAAGGGCAAGCAATCCCTTTCCAATTTCCTGCGCAAGGCCGCGCAGCTCTCGCCGGTCGGCATCGGGCTGTTGCAGGAGGCGGCCGTCGCCGTCGGCCGTTCGCTGGCCGCGCTGCCGCCGGCCGAATTGGCCGAACTGATCAATGCGGTGCCGATCCGGATCACCGGCGTGGCACCGATCGCACGCGCGATCTCGAGCGCTGGCGGCATCAGGTTCGACGAACTCGACGCGCATTTCATGCTGCGGCGGCTGCCCGGCGTTTTCGCGGCCGGCGAGATGCTCGATTGGGAGGCGCCGACCGGCGGCTATCTGTTGCAGGCGTCGTTTGCAACGGGCGTCGCCGCTGGGAAGGGCGTGTTACGATGGCTCGTGCAGAAATCGTAGCTCTGTAGGATGGGTAGAGCGAAGCGAAACCCATCAACTTTTTTCCCAGCGGAAGCATGATGGGTTTCGCTGCGCTCTACCCATCCTACGGGATAGGCTCATTCCGAGCCGGTCTTCGTGGCGAGGTCGGTGATGAATCCAAGCACACCGAACGCCGCAGCCACCGCACACACCGCGGTCCAACCACCAAAGCTCCACGCCGCGGACGCCGCTGCCGCGCCCACCGCGCCGCCGATGAAGAACAGCGCCACGAACAGGCCGTTGATCCGGCCGCGCGCCTCGGCGCGCAGCAGGTTGACGGCGCGGCGGCCGAGCGTCTGGTCGGTGGTGATGCCGAGATCGAGCAGGATGGTGCCGAGGCTCAGCGCGACGAGTGCTGCAATCCGCGACTCCAGTACGCCGGCCCAAGCGCACAGCGCGAGCGATGCGGATATCAGCAGGTGCGAGCCGATCAGCATCGGCCGTGCCAGGCCACGGTCGCCCCAGCGGCCGGCCAGCGGCGTCGCGACGGCGCCAGCAACGCCGATCAGTGCGAACAGTGCGATGCCCCTGGCGTCGAGCTTGAACGGCGCGTCCGGCAGGCGCAGCGCCACGGCGGCCCAGAACGCGGTGAACGAGGCCATCACCAGCGCCGCGGTCCAGGACCGGACGCGCAGCACCGGCTCCTCGCGCAGCAGTGTCGGGAACGAACGCACCAGCGCGCCGTAGCTGACCTTCGCCGCCGGCTGCAGCGTCGGCAGGGTGCGCGCCAGTGCTGCGGCGAGCACCGTCATCAGCACGGCCGAGGTGACATAGTAGCCGCGCCAGTTCCAGCTGTCCGCGATCAGACTCGCCATCGGCCGCGACAGCAGGATGCCGATCATCAGGCCGCTCATGACATCGCCGATCGCCTGTCCCCGGCGCTCCGGCGGCACCATCGACGCAACCAGCGGCACCACCATCTGGATCGCGGCGCACGACGCGCCGAGGATGAAGGTGGCGGCCAGCAGGATCAGCGGCGTCGGCGCCATCGCGGTGCCGATCGCCGCGACGATAGCGCAGGCCAGCGTGCGCAGGATCAGCCGCTTGTTCTCGACGAGGTCGACCAGCGGCACCAGCAGCAGCAGCCCGAGCGCGTAGCCGAGCAGGGTCAACGTCGAGATCAGGCCGGCCTCTAGCGCGGTCATGCCGAGCGAGCGGCCCATCAGACCGACGAGGATCTGCGGCGCAAAGAGATTGGTGACGACGGTGCCGGTCGTGATGGCGCCGATCCAGATCAGCGGACGCACGGCGACGGTGCGCGCCGGGGAGAGTTTGGTGGCTTCGGAGATGGTCATGGGACCTCGCGATGGAGTGGCGAGGCCCCCTTTAGGGGATCGGGATAATATGCTACAATTCAAATAAGATGATGAAGAATATGCGAGATTATTATGAACACCCATGACCTCGTGGCGTTCGTCGCCGTGGTCGAGACCGGATCGATCGTCGCGGCCTCGGCGCGGCTGAACCTGACCCAGCCCGGCGTGACGCGGCGGATCCAAAATCTCGAGGAGATGCTCGGCGCGCAGCTGCTCGACCGGCTATCGAAGCCGCTGAAGCCGACGGCGGCGGGAATCGAAGCCTATGAGCAGGGCCGCCGGCTGCTGCGCATGCTCGACGACCTCAAGTCAGGCGTCGCCAATGACGGCGTGGTGCGCGGCGAGTTCAGGCTCGGCCTGACGCCGTTTTTGTCGGAGGCCGGGCTGACCGGACCGCTCGATGCGGTGCGCGGCGAATTTCCGGCGCTGGCGGTGCGCGTCGTCTCCGGCTGGTCGCCCAACCACATGGAGCGGGTCAGCCGCAACGAGCTCGATGCCGCTGCAATCTGTTTGCCTGACGGCACCGCGCCGCCCGACGATCTCGTGGCCGACGATCTCGGCGCGCAGCCGGTGGTGTTCGTCGTCGCGCGCGACATGAAGACGCCGAAGTCGGTCGATCTCGAATGGCTGTCGCGGACCGGATGGGTGATCAACCAGGACGGCTGCGGCTTTCGCCAGACGCTGAAGCGTCAATTCGATGCGGCGCATCTGCCGTTCAACATCGCGGTCGAGGCGCTCGACAGCGAGCTGCGGCTGTCGCTGGTGGCGCGCGGGCTCGGCATCGGCCTCGTGACGCCGGTGGCGCTGAAACGAAGCCCGATCCGTAGCCGGCTCAAGGCCGTGAAGATCGCGGATTTCAATCCCGCAGTCCGCGCCTGGATCGTGCATCGCCCGCCGGCCGGCCGCCTGGCGCGGCCGATCGAGGTGTTTCGCGCGGCGCTGGACCGCGAGCTGCAGGCGCTGATGCACGGGTAAATGCGCTGGATGCGGCTAGCGCAATTTCCCCCGCGCCGTCACCGGCAACGCACCGATGATCTCGTCACCGCGCACCATCACGACCTCGTCCATCATATTGACGACGACGCAGACGTGATTGGGCACGATCCGCACCACGTCGCCGACATTGGGCCGGGTGTTGCTACGAGACAGATCGAGGAAGCCGTGCTCCTCGGCGAAGCGCGCGATCCTGGCCTCCGGATGTTCGAGGATCAGGCCGTGGCCTTCGAGGCCGCCGGTGTCCGAGGTTAGCGTCTTGGAGCCGGCATCGAGGATGCCGCGCTCGGGGCCGGCGCGGCTGACGACGGTGGAATAAATATGCAGCGCGCAATCGTCCCAGGTCGCGACGCCGGCCGCGACCTGCATGCGGTCGTTGTAGATGTAGGTACCGAAGCGATGCTCGGTGCCGCCCTTCAGTTTGCCGAGATTCTTCAGGTTCGGCGTGCCGCCGGTGGAGACGATGGTCGCGTCGAGGCCATGGGCGCGCACGCCGGCTAGCGCCTCGTCATAGAATTTCTGCGCATCGGCCCAGCCGGTCTCGGTCGGATACAGCATGAAGCCCGCGAAGCTGAGGCCCTTGGAGGCTGCGATCTCGCGCGCCAGCGCGATCGCCTCGGCCGGGGTCTCGACGCCGGCGCGCTTGCGGCCGGTGTCGCATTCGACCACGACCGAGAGCGGGCGGCCGGAGGCGGCGGCGGCCTTCGGCAGGTCGCCGACGACGACGGAATTGTCGGCTGCGACGGTGACGTTGGCCTTTGCTTGCAGCGCGCCGAGCCGCGCCATCTTCTCGTCGCCGAGCAGATTGTAGCTGATCAGGATGTTGTCGATGCCGGCGTCCGCCATGATCTCGGCCTCGCCGAGCTTCTGGCAGGTGATGCCTTTGGCGCCGGCCTTGATCTGCAGCTGCGCCAGCATCGGGTTCTTGTGCGTCTTGATGTGCGGACGGTTGGCGACGCCGGCCTCGTCGCAGGCCTTCTGGATGCGTGCGATGTTGCGCTCGACCCGGTCCATGTCGATCACGGCGCAGGGCGTGCCGTATTCCTTGGCGATCTTGGCGGCGAGGGGCGTCGTCATCGGGGTGGCTCCATTGCAGAGTTTCCGTCATTGCGAGCGGAGCGAAGCAATCCATCTGTCCGCGTTTGCAGATGCATGGATTGCTTCGTCGCTCCGCTCCTCGCAATGACGGCAAGAATCATTGTGTTCATGCCTGCTCGATCTCTTCGCGCAGCACCTCTAACTCGAGCCAGCGGTCCTCGGCGGCAGCGAGCTCTTGCTGCGCCTTTGCGATCGCGGCCGAGGCGGCGTCGAATTTCTTGCGATCCTTCGTATAGAGATCGGGATCGTCGAGCAGCTTCTGCTGCTTGGCGATCTCGTTGTGCAGCTTGTCGATGGTCTTCGGCAAGGTTTCCAGCGCGTGTTTCTCGTTGAAGCTCAGCCGGCGCCGCGGTGCTGCCTCGGGCGCTGCCGCCCTGGCTTCCTTCTTCTCTTCGGTCGCGGTATCCGCCTTCACCGTCTCGCGCTTCACGTCGGCGCCGCGCTGCGTCAGCATGTCGGAATAGCCGCCGGCATATTCGATCCAGCGGCCCTGGCCCTCGGGCACGATCACCGACGTCACGACGCGGTCGAGGAAGTCGCGGTCGTGGCTGATCAGGATCACCGTGCCTTCGTAATCGCCGAGCATGTCCTCGAGCACGTCGAGGGTTTCGAGATCGAGGTCGTTGGTCGGCTCGTCCAGGATCAAGAGGTTCGACGGTTTGGCCAGCGCGCGCGCCAGCATCAGGCGGCCGCGCTCGCCGCCGGAGAGCGCTTCCAGCGGCGTGCCGCGCTGCTCCTGCGCGAACAGGAAATCCTTCATGTAGCCGATGACGTGCTTCGACTTGTCGCCGACCATGACGTGGTCGCCGCGGCCGCCGGTCAAGGCTTCAGCCAGCGTCAGCTTCGGGTCGAGGCTCTCGCGGTGCTGGTCGAGGGTTGCCATCTCGATATTGGCCCCGAGTCGCACCGAACCGGAGTCGGGCGGATCGTTGCCGATCAACAGATGCACCAATGTGGTCTTGCCGGCGCCGTTCGGGCCGACGATACCGAGCCGGTCGCCGCGCTGGATCCGGGTCGAGAAGCCGTCGACGATCTTGCGCTCGCCGAACGCCTTCGCGATGTTCTTGGCCTCGATCACCAGGCGGCCGGACTTCTCGGCTTCGGCGGCGGCGAGCGTGGCATTGCCGGTGGCGCCGCGATAGTTGCGGCGCTGGTCGCGCAGCGCATGCAGATTGCCGAGCCGCTTGACGTTGCGCTTGCGGCGGCCGGAGACGCCGTAGCGCAGCCAGTGCTCCTCGTTGACGATCTTGCGGTCGAGCTTGTGCTGCTCGCGCTCTTCCTCGGCCAGCACCTCGTCGCGCCACGCCTCGAAGGCGCCGAAGCCGCGCTCGATCTGCCGGATCTGGCCGCGGTCGAGCCAGGCCGTGGTGCGCGACAGATTGGTGAGGAAGCGGCGGTCGTGGCTGATCAGCACCAGCGCGCAGCGCCGGCTTTCCAGTTCGGCCTCGAGCCATTCGATGGTCGGCAGGTCGAGATGGTTGGTCGGCTCGTCGAGCAGCAGGATATCGGGCGAGGGCGCCAGCACGCGCGCCAGCGCCGCGCGGCGCGCCTCGCCGCCGGAGACAAGCGCGGGATCTTCCTCGCCGCTGAGGCCGAGCTGCTCAAGCAGATAGCGTGCCTGGTAATGGTCGTCGCCGGGCCCGAGGCCGGCCTCGACATAGGCGAGCGTCGTCTTGTGCTCGCCGAAATCCGGCTCCTGCGGCAGATAGCGGATGGTGGCGCCGGGCTGCACGAAGCGGCTGCCGGCGTCAGGCTCGACCAGGCCGGCCGCGATCCGCAGCAGGGTCGACTTGCCGGAACCGTTGCGGCCGATCAGGCAGACGCGCTCGCCGGCGGAGACCGACAGCTCGACGCCCGTCAGCAGCGGCGTGCCGCCGAAGGTCAGGCTGATGTCCTTGAGCTGGATCAGAGGAGGCGGAGCCATCGCGCTAACCCGGCTGGCTCGCCTGCGCCTGCTCGGCGCGACGGCGCTGGATACGGCGGATGGTCTGGTCGAGCGTCGACAGGAAGGTCGAGCGGTCGCGCGGCGAATATGATTTCGGCCCGCCGGTGATCTCGCCCGACGAGCGCAGATCGGTCATCAGATTGCGCACCGCGAGCGTCATGCCGATCGACTGTTCGGTGAACGGCTTGCCGTTCGGCGCGATCACATCGGCGCCGGCCTTGACGCAGCGGCTCGCCAGCGGAATGTCCGCCGTGACCACCACGTCGCCTTCATGCGCGCGTTCCGCGATCCAGTCGTCGGCGGCATCCATGCCGGAACCGGCGGCAATGCGCTCGATCAGCGGATCCTGCGGCACGCGGATGAAATTGCCCGCGACCACGCTGACGGGCACGCCGAGCCGGATCGCGACGCGATAGATCTCGTCCTTCACCGGGCAGGCGTCGGCGTCGACATAGATGCGGGTGGGAGCAGGGGTTTCAGTCATCGATTCCAAGGTTGGTAGGCGCCGCCAGCGTGTACTCCATCGGGCGGAAAATTGCGAGCAAAACGAGAGGCTTGTCAGGCTGACCGGTTCGACTACGATTGCCTGAGAAAAACAACGGAAATAAGGGGAAACCCCATGGATTCGAAGACGGCTTCGCTGACCTACTGCGTCTCGGCGTACAACACCTCGAAACTGTCGGAGAACAAGATCCACGACGACACGGTGGCGCGAAAGTTCGGCTTTTCCGGCGGGCTGGTGCCCGGCGTCGACGTGATGGCCTACATGATGCACCTGCCGGTCGAGAAATGGGGCCGCGATTTCCTCGCGCGCGGCCTGATCGAGGCGCGCTTCGTCAAGCCGGTCTATGACGGCGAGATCGCGGAATTGACCGGACAGGAGACCGGCAATGGGCTCACGATCGAGCTCCACAGCCGCGGCGAGCTCTGCGCCACCGGCACCGCGTCGCTGCCGGCATCCGCGCCGAAATTCGTGCTCGATGACTACAAGCAGGTCGCCGCGGTCGCCGAGCGCAAGCCGGTCAGCGCCTCGTCCTATGAAGAGGGCAAGTGGCTCGGCACCATCCCGCGCGACTGGTCGGGCGATGCCGCGAAGGAGTATCTCGCCGATATCAGGGAGACCGACCCGATCTACCTGCGCGAAGGTCTCGGCCATCCCGGCCTGCTGCCGCGGGTGATGAACAAGGTCCTGGTCGACAATGCGATCCTCGGGCCCTGGATCCATGTCGGCACCCGCATGCAGCTGCTGTCGGCGGGCAAGGTCGGCGACGAGCTGACCGCGCGCGCCAAGGTGACGGGCAATTACGACAAGAAGGGCCACCGCTTCGTCGAGCTCGACGCGCTGGTGCTCGGCAACGGTGTGCCGCTCGCGCATTGCTGGCACATCGCGATCACCCAGCCGCGCGAGCAGGCCGCGGCGTAACTTTCCACCTCTCCCCGTTCTTCACGGGGAGAGGTCGGATCGCATCGCAGATGCGATCCGGGTGAGGGGCAAGGCACAATTCCAGTTACAACGACCTTGCTCGCCGGATGGAGCCCTCACCCCAGCCCTCTCCCCGCAAGAGCGGGGCGAGGGAGCAGGAGAGCCCTTATGCCACGCTCGCCTTGGCGTCCTGGATCGCGCGCCAGACGCGTTCCGGCGTCAGCGGCATGTTGATATGCTTGATGCCGTACTCTGACAGCGCGTCGACCACGGCGTTGACGATGCAGACGAGGCTGCCGGCGCAGCCGGCCTCGCCGCAGCCCTTGGTGCCGAGCGGGTTGGATTTCGCCGGCGAGGGATGATCGCCGACCAGCATCGACGGCACGTCGCCGGCGCGCGGCAGCGCGTAGTCCATGAACGAGCCGGTGATCGGCTGGCCTGATGCGTCGTAGCTGATTTCCTCCATCAGCGCCTGGCCGATGCCCTGCGCGACGCCGCCGTGCAGCTGGCCCGCGACGATCATCGGATTGACCACGACGCCGAAATCGTTGACCGCGGAGTAGCGCACGATCCGCGTCACGCCGGTGTCCGGATCGATCTCGACCTCGGCGACGTGGCAGCCGTTCGGGAAGGTCGACGCCGTCTCCTTGGTGGCGTGATCGACGTCGAGCGTCTCCGGCGTGCCTTCCGGCATCTTGCCGGCGCGCATCCGCTCGGCGAGCTCCGTGATGCCGATCGAGCGGTCGGTGCCGGCGATGGTGAAGCGGCCGGCGCCGAATTCGATGTCGGCCTCGGAGGCCTCCAGCATGTGCGCGGCGGCCTTCTTGCCCTTCTCGACGACGAGCGCGGAAGCCTCGACGATCGCCTGTCCAGTCGCGGTGATCGAGCGCGAGCCACCGGTGCCGTTGCCGAAGCGGACGAGATCGCTGTCGCCCTGTTCGAGCGTGATCTTCTCGAAGGGGACGCCGAGCTGGTCGGACAGCACCTGCGCGAACGGCGTGGCGTGGCCCTGGCCGTAATCCAGCGTGCCGGTGGTGAGCTTCACCGAGCCATCGGGCTCGAAGCTGATCTTGCCGAGCTCGCCGCTCGGCGGCGCGGTGACCTCGAGATAGGAGCCGACGGCGATACCGCGCAGCTTGCCGCTCTTCTTGCTCTCCTTCTTGCGCTTGGCGAAGTTCTCATAGTCGGAGATCTCCAGCGCCTTCTGGAACACACCGGCGAAATCGCCGCTGTCATAGGTGACGCCGGACGCCGCCGGGAACGGCAGCTGCGACGGCTTGATGAAGTTGCGCTTGCGCAGCGTGAAGCGGTTGATGCCCATCTCGTCGGCGGCCGCATCGATCAGCCGCTCCATGTAGTAATTGGCCTCGGGCCGGCCGGCGCCGCGATAGGCGCCCATCAGCGTGGTGTTGGTCAGGACCGTCTTGATGTCGACGCCGAGCAGCGGCGTGCGATAGACGCTGGCGAGGTTCTTGCCGGTGTTGAGCGACAGGGGGCCCGGAGCGACGCCGGTGATATAGGCGCCGAGATTGCCGTAGCCGGACAGCCGCACCGCGAGGAACTTGCCGTCGGCATCGAGCGCGAGCTCGGCGTGGATCAGCTGCGCACGGCCCTGGCTGTCGGAGAGGAAGCTGGTCGAACGCTCATCCAGCCACTTCACCGGGCGGCCGAGCTCACGCGCCGCATGCGCGATGCAGGTGTATTCGGGATAGTTGAGATTCTTCATCCCGAACGAGCCGCCGACATTGCCAGTGAGGATGCGGACCTTGTCGGCGGGCACGTTGAGCAGGCGCGCTAGGATCGCCTTGTTGCCGGAGACGCCCTGGGTCGGCACCTGCAGCGTGAAGCGTTCGGTTTTCTTGTCGTAATGCGCGAGGGCGACGCGCGGCTCCATCGAGACCACGGCGACGCGGGTGTTGACGATGTCGAGCTTGGTGATGTGCGCCGCGCCGGCGAACGCCGCCTCGATCTTGGCGGCGTCGCCATAGTGATAGTCGAGCGCGACGTTATCGGGGATGTCGTCGTAGAGCTGCGGCGCGCCGGGCCTGGCGGCTTCAGCTGCGTCGGTCACCGCGGGCAGCGGCTCGATATCGACCTCGACGGCCTCGGCGGCATCGCGCGCCTGCGCCGCGGTCTCCGCCACCACGAAGGCGACGGGATCGCCGACGAAGCGCACCTTGTCGGTCACCAGCGCGGGGCGGTTGGTCTGCTTGAGCGGCGAGCCGTCGCGGTTCTTCAGCGGCAGGCCGCAGGTGAAGGGGTTGTAGCCGGCGGCCGCAAGGTCGGCGCCGGTCCAGACCCCGAGCACGCCGGGCATCGCCTTGGCGGCCGCCGTATCGACCCCCTTGATGATTCCATGGGCATGCGAGGAGCGAACCATCCAGCAATAGGCCTGGCCGGGCAGCGAGAAATCGTCGGTGTATTTGCCCTTGCCGCGCACCAGGGTGTCGTCCTCCTTTCGTCGAACAGGCTGTCCGACGCCGTATTTTTGCAGTGCGATAGCGTTTTCGAGGGAGGCAGGCGGCGTGTGATCTTGCATCGAAAATGACCTGAAATGCCCGGATTTGCTGGAGTTTGGGGGCGCTGAGGAGATAACGCACACCCCCCTTAACGACAACGCCCGATTGGGCATGGACCCAATGTGAACGGAGTTTGCGTAGGGCTTTGACGCTGCTAAAGTTTCCGTGAACGATAATTATTCGGCGGGCCTAAAGGATCCTACGGATCCCCTGGGGTCCCGCGGAAAGACAGTTTTGATGAACGACCATGTGCGGCTTTGCGACGGCCCCCCGGCCAGCGAAGCCCCGCCAGGGTTGGTTGCGGCGGCGGCGGAAAGTGACGTCTACGCCGCGCTGGACCTTGGCACCAACAATTGCCGGCTGTTGATCGCCTGTCCCACCGGCGACGGGTTCCGCGTGGTCGATTCATTCTCGCGGATCATCAGGCTCGGCGAGGGCATCGCCGCCACGGGCTCGATCAGCGAGGCCGCGATTGAGCGGGCGATTGCCGCACTGGCCATCTGCAGCGACAAGATTCGCTATCGCAAGGCGCGCCGGCTCCGCCTGATCGCCACCGAGGCCTGCCGCGCCGCCGGCAACGCCGAGAGCTTCCGCGCGCGGGTGGCGGCCGGAGACCGGCATCAAGCTCGAGGTGATCGATCGTGAGACCGAGGCGACGCTCGCGGTGATCGGCTGCTCGCCGCTGCTCGATCCGAAGGGGCGGGGCGCCATCCTGTTCGATATTGGCGGCGGCTCGACCGAGCTGGTGCGGATCGAGCGCGACCCCAACGCGCCCGACGCGGCGCCACGCATCAAGGCGTGGATGTCGATCCCGCTCGGCGTCGTCACGCTGGCCGAACATTTCGGCGGCAAGAACGTCACCAGGGATCTGTATGCGCGAATGATCGATGAGGTCGCGCGGCACGTCGCGCCGTTCGCGGCCGAGCACGGCAAGGATCTGCGCGACATGCACATGCTCGGCACCTCCGGCACCGTGACCACGCTCGCCGGCGTGTTCCTCAATCTGTCGCGCTACGACCGCCGCCGCATCGACGGCATCTGGATGAACGATTGCGACGTCACCGCGACGATCCAGAAGCTGCTCGGCATGAGCTATGAGGCGCGCGTCAACAACAACTGCATCAGCGTCGAGCGCGCCGATTTGGTGCTCGCCGGCTGCGCGATCCTCGATGCGATCCGCAACGCGTTCCCGATGCCGCGGCTCCGCGTCGCTGATCGCGGCCTGCGCGAGGGCATGCTGGTCGAGATGATGCGCGAGGACGGCGCGCTGCGGGCGTGCTAGAGCTTCTCTTGCCTCGCCCCGCTTGCGGCGAGAGGCCGGATTGCATGTCAATGCAATCCGGGTCAGGGGGACTTTCCACGAGCGCATCTCTCACCTTCATTGCGGAACCAGCCCCTCACCCCAACCCTCTCCCCGCAAGAGCGGGGCGAGGGAGTAGAGAAGCAGTATGGCGAAAGACACCACCGGGCGGCTGCACGTCACGGTCAAGAGCGGCGGCAAGCGCAAGCTGTCGTCAAAACTCTGGCTCGAACGCCAGCTGAACGATCCCTATGTCGCCAAGGCCAAGGCGATGGGCTACCGCTCCCGCGCAGCTTTCAAGCTGCTCGAGATCGACGACAAATACCGTCTGCTCAAGCCGGGCATGACCGTGGTCGATCTCGGCGCGGCGCCCGGCGGCTGGAGCCAGATTGCGGCCAAGCGGACCGGTGCTGTCGACGGCAAGGGCAAGGTGGTCGCGATCGATCTGCTGGAGATGGGCGAGATTCCCGGCGTCACCTTCGCGCAGCTCGACTTCCTCGACCACGACGCGCCGGAAAAACTGATCGCGATGATGGGCGGCCGCGCCGACATCGTGATGTCCGACATGGCCGCCAACACCACCGGCCATCGCAAGACCGATCAGCTGCGCATCATCGGCCTGGTCGAGACCGCCGCGCATTTCGCCGGCGAGGTGCTCAATCCCGGCGGCACGTTCCTGGCAAAGGTGTTCCAGAGCGGCGCCGACGCCGAGTTGGTGGCGCAGCTGAAGCGCGATTTCGCGACCGTCCGCCACGTCAAGCCGGCCGCCAGCCGGCAGGATTCGTCGGAGCGCTATGTGCTGGCGACGGGATTTCGCGGACAGCCGCAGCCGTCATCGCGCGGGGCGTAGCGCCGACGCAATCCAGCGTTCTGCGTATGCGGACGGCTGGATTGCTTCGCTCCGCTCGCAATGACGAAGCGGCGCAGCAACAACATTTAGGTGCGAACGGTTGGGGCCGGAGTCGACTCCTTTGCTCCCGGCCAATGCCCCCCAAGCCCACCGGGAGAAAACCCCCCACGGGTTGGCGGCCTTGATGCAGCGTCAGGTTTCGCGCACCGGGGCCGTTTCGCGCCGGACTAGAAAATCGGCCGACGCAAGCGCATATTTCCCACATGGCGACCATTGTTCAATGCAATTGCGGCGCCGAGTACAGACGCACCGAAGAGAAGTTCTTGGTGCCGCATACGGGTGATGCGATCTGCACGGTCTGCGGAGCTGCGCTGGAATCGTGGCTGGAAGCGACCCACGTTCCTACATACGAACTAATCGAACGTCCGGATCGAAAACAGCCAGGCGGAATGACCGGCCACCCCTGATGGTCTGGTCGTGACCCTGACGGCGACTCGCGGTGTCCGTGCTTCGGAGACGGCTCGTTCGATCGACTAGCCGAGCCGCTGATCGCGTGCGTTCTGGGTGTCCTCGGTGGCGACCTTGACGGCTTCCGTCGCGGCGCGCTTCTCGGCGCCCTTGCGGCTCGATATGTCGATCGCCTTGCGGCCGGCGATCTCGTTGCCGGCCTCAGCCGGCATCTGCCAGAAGAACCAGGCCGAGGCCGCCGAGATCAGCGAGACCACGATGAAGGCCGGCGCGAACACGTCGGCGGAGAGCTCGGTCTGGTGGTGCAGCGCCAGCGTGGTTTCAACCGAGAACGCGCCGACCGCGACGCCCGCGGACACCGCGAGCTGCTGGTTGACGCTGACGAGAGTGGTGGCCCGGCTCATCTGCGGCGCCTCGACCTCGGCATAGGCCACCGTGTTGATCGCGGTGAACTGCAGCGAGCGGAAGAAGCCGCCGACCACCAGGATGGTGAAGATCAGCATCAGCGGCGTCGAGATCGTGAACAGGGCGCAGGCGGCCAGGAAAGCCGAACTGACCACCGCGTTGACGGTCATCATGTTGCGGAAGCCGAAGGCGCGGATGATGCGCGCCGCCAGCGTCTTCATGCCCATGGCGCCGACCGCCGACGCAAAGGTGACGAGACCGGACTGGAACGGCGACAGGCCGAAGCCGACCTGCATCAACAGCGGCAGCAGGAACGGCAGCGCGCCGATGCCGAGCCGGAACATGAAGCCGCCGACGATCGACGCGCGCATGGTCGGCAGCCGCAGCAAGCCGAAATCGAGCACCGGCGAACCGGTCCGCCGCGCGTGGATGACGTAAAGCGTCATCGAGACCGTGCCGACCCCGACCAGCGCGGCGACGATCGGCCACGGCAGCAGATTGAGCCCGGCCACCGACAGTCCGAAGGCGATGCCGGCGAGGCCAATGCCAGCCAGCACCAGTCCTATCAGGTCGAAGCGCTCGGGATCCTCGCTCTTGATCGGGTCGATGTATTTCAGCGCCAGAAAGATGCCGAGCAGCCCGATCGGGATGTTGATCAGGAAGATCCAGTGCCAGGAGAAATAGGTGGTGATGAAGCCGCCGAGCGGCGGTCCGATCACCGGGCCGATCAGCGCCGGGACCGTCACCCAGGCCATCGCGTTGACCAGCGCACTCTTGTCGACCGAGCGCAGCAGCACCAGCCTACCGACCGGGGTCATCATCGCCCCGCCGAGGCCCTGCAGGATGCGGGCGAACACGAAATCGGTCACCGAGGACGACAGTGCGCAGCCGATCGAGCCCAGCATGAACACGCCGACGGCGCCGGCAAACACGATGCGGGCGCCGAAGCGGTCCGCGGTCCAGCCGCTCGCCGGGATGAACACCGCGAGCGACAGCAGGTAGGAGGTGATCGCCAGTTTCAGCGTCAGCGGGCTGGTGCCGATATCGGCGGCGATCGCCGGCAGCGAGGTCGCGATCACCGTGGAGTCCATGTTCTCCATGAACAGGGCGGTGGCCACGATGAGCGGGATCAGGCGTTGCTTGTTCATCAAAACAGGACAGCTGTGCTGAAAAGGCGGGCGAGCGGGCCATATCATCCTGCCCTCGGCCACGCTATTGCGGAACCGGCCAAACGCCCTAAATCCTGCGTGACGCTGGTATGCATCCGCCCGTGTCCAAAGGTTCGCCGTGATCTACGTCCTTGCCGCTCTCCTGCCGCCGATCGGACTGCTCCTGAACGGACAGCCGTTTTCGGCCATCTTTAATCTGGTCCTGATCGTGTTTTGCGCGGTTTTCGGGCTGTTTTTCCACGTGTTGCTGCTGGTGCCGTCGGCCCATGCCGTGATCGCGGTCCACATGAAGCGCGAGGACCGGCGCCATCGCGAAATGGTCGAGGCGATCCGCCGCCATGGGCCGCCGCCGGGTTACCGGGCGCCCTGAACCGGCCCCCTAAAAAGGCCTGTGCATGGCTGGCAAACACTTTGATTCGTCATGCCGCCATGCTATCGACCAGCGTCAACCCCACCGATGGGCGCCGATTCGACGGTGACGCAGCGAGCGTCGCCGCAGGCGGCGTTCATCCGTAAGACCATCGCGGCTGGGCCGCAGATAAAGGAGTTGGCAATGGCCACGGGATTTCCGGCTATCCGCGAAGCCTTCACGTTCGACGATGTGCTGCTGAAGCCCGGTTTGTCCGACGTGCTTCCCTCGGAAGTCGATATTCGCTCGCGCGTCACCCGCGCGATCTCGCTCAACATTCCGATCATGGCGTCCGCGATGGACACCGTCACCGAGGCGCGCATGGCGATCGCGATGGCGCAGGCCGGCGGTCTCGGCGTCATCCACCGCAACTTCGATCCGGAAGGGCAGGCCGCGCAGGTGCGGCAGGTCAAGAAGTTTGAGTCCGGCATGGTGGTCAATCCGCTGACCATCGGCCCCGACGCCACGCTGGCCGATGCGCTGACCCTGATGAAGGAGAACGGCATCTCGGGCATTCCGGTCGTCACCGGTGCCGCCAAGAACGTGCCGGGCAAGCTGGTCGGCATCCTGACCAACCGCGACGTGCGTTTCGCCAGCGATCCCCGGCAGAAGGTCTCGGAGCTGATGACGCACGAGAACCTCGTCACGGTGCGCGAGGGCGTCGGCCAGGACGAGGCGAAGCGGATGCTGCACAAGCATCGCATCGAGAAGCTGCTCGTCGTCGACGACCAGTATCGCTGCGTCGGCCTGATCACCGTCAAGGACATCGAGAAGGCGGTCGCCCATCCGCTCGCCTGCAAGGACGAGCACGGCCGCCTGCGCGTCGCCGCTGCCACCACGGTCGGCGAGACCGGCTATGAACGCACCGAGCGGCTGATCGATGCCGGCGTCGACGTCGTCGTGGTCGACACCGCGCACGGCCATTCGCGCCACGTGCTCAATGCCGTCAACCGCATCAAGCGGCTCTCCAACGCGGTGCAGGTGGTGGCCGGCAACGTCGCGACCGAGGGCGGCGCGCAGGCGCTGATCGATGCCGGCGCCGACTGCATCAAGGTCGGCATCGGCCCGGGCTCGATCTGCACCACGCGCATCGTCGCCGGCGTCGGCGTGCCGCAGCTCACCGCGATCATGGATGCGGTCGCGGCGGCGAAGAAGGCCGACGTGCCCGTGATCGCCGACGGCGGCATCAAATATTCCGGCGACCTCGCCAAGGCGCTCGCCGCCGGTGCCGACATCGCCATGGTCGGCTCGCTGCTCGCCGGCACCGACGAGACGCCGGGCGAAGTCTTCCTGTGGCAGGGCCGCTCCTACAAGGCCTATCGCGGCATGGGCTCGGTCGGCGCGATGGCGCGCGGCTCGGCCGACCGCTACTTCCAGCAGGACATCAAGGACACGCTGAAGCTCGTCCCCGAAGGCATCGAGGGCCAGGTGCCCTACAAGGGCCCGGTCGGCAATGTGATGCACCAGCTCGCTGGCGGCCTCAGAGCGGCGATGGGCTATGTCGGCGCCAAGGACATCAAGGATTTCCACGACAAGGCCGAATTCGTCCGCATCACCGGCGCCGGCCTGCGCGAGAGCCACGTCCACGACGTGACCATCACGCGCGAAGCCCCGAACTATCCGGGCGGGGTGTAAGCCCCAGCACCGTCATTCCGGGGCGGTCCGAAAGACCGAACCCGGAGTCTCGGGATTTCCGGGATGCCATCATGTGCTAGGCGAGCCAGCGCTTGCGTCGCTTGTAGTGCTTCACATCGCGGTATGATTTTCGCTTCTCTCCGGCGACGCCAAGATAGAACTCCTTGACGTCCTCGTTTGCGGCGAGCGCGTGCGCTTCGCCGTCCATCACCACGCGGCCGTTTTCGAGGATGTAGCCGTGGCTTGCATATCTGAGCGCCATATTGGTGTTCTGCTCGGCGAGAAGAAACGACACACCTTCCCTGGCGTTGAGATCCTTCACGATCTCGAAGATCTCTTCGACGATCTGCGGCGCGAGGCCCATCGATGGTTCGTCGAGCAGGATCATCTTCGGGCGTGACATCAGCGCGCGGCCAATCACGCACATCTGCTGTTCGCCGCCCGACGTATAGCCGGCGGTGGAACTGCGTCGCTCTTTGAGGCGGGGGAAATAAGCGTAGACACGTTCAAGGTCCTGCGCGATCGCGAGCTTGCCGTCCGTCCGTGTAAAGGCGCCGGTCAGGATGTTCTCCTCGACCGTCAGATGAGGGAAGGCGCGCCGCCCCTCCATCACCTGGATGCAGCCGCGTCGCACCACCTCGTTTGGCGTCAGGGACTTCACCTCGACGCCGTTGAACAGGATCGAGCCCTTGGTGACCTCGCCGCGCTCTGCGTGCAGCAGATTGGAGACCGCCTTCAGCGTCGTCGTCTTGCCGGCGCCGTTGGCGCCGAGAAGCGCAACAATGCCGCCTCGCGGGACCTCCAGCGAGACGCCCTTCAACACGAGAATGACGTGATCGTAGACAACCTCGATATTGTTGACCGATAAAATCAGCGCTGCCGCTTCCGTCGCAGCGGTGACGACCTTGGCGATTGACATGCGCGGACCTCCAAACCGAGCAGGGGCTGCGATCCGGGAGCAGGCAATCCTGCCTCCCGGATCACTCGCACGGGTCAGGTTTCTTTCGCGCAGTCGCGCGGCTTGATCTTCTTCTCCGCGGCATACTTCGCGGACACGTCGGCGACGAGCGGTTCGATGAGCGATTCGTCAGCCGTGTACCAGTCGGAGATCACTTTCCAACCCTTGCCATCCCATTGCTGGACGCGCCCGTAGCGCGCGCCTTCGTGGTCGGAGCAGGAAATGCTGACCGGCTTCAACATTCCCTCAAAACCGAGCTCCTTGATTCGTGCATCGGTGAGTATCAGGTTCTCAAGCCCCCAACGGACCTGCTCGCCCGTCAGCGGTTGCTTGCCGAATTTTTCTTGCGCCTTGCGGATCGCCTCTACGCCGAGCATGGCATTCGTGATGCCGCGGTTGTAGAGGACTTCGCCGATCTTGCCAGGTTCTGTCGAACCCTTTCCCTTGGCGTAGACGTATTTCTCTATGTCGGCGTGCGCGGGGAATTTTCCTGCGCCATGCTGAAGCATCAACGATTTGTAACCGCTGGCCTGATCGCCCGCCGGCGTCACATCCGGCTCTGCGCCTGACCACCAAACACCGATCATCTTGTCACGCGGATAGGCGACGGCGGCCGCTTCCTTGATTGCCGTGCTGTTCATGACGCCCCAGCCCCAGACCAGGACATAGTCCGGCCGGTGCTGGCGGATCGCCAGCCATTGCGACTTCTGCTCGACGCCGGGATGCGTGACGGGAATCGGCGTGAACTCAAAGCCGTACTTCTGCGCCAGCACCTGCAGCATCGGAATTGGCTCTTTGCCGTAGGGGCTGTCATGGTACAGCAGCGAAATCTTCCTGCCTTTCAGCTTGTCGAAGCCGCCGAGTTCCTTGGCGACGTGCTGGATCGCGATGTCGGCCGCGGACCAATACGTGCCGAGCAATGGAAAATTATATGCGAACACCGCGCCGTTCTTGGAATCGGCACGGCCATACCCCATCGTAATGATCGGGATCTTGTCAGCCGCGGTCTTTTCGGTGAGTGCGAAGGTGATCCCGGTCGACAGCGGATTGATGAAGGCCGCGCCGGTTGGTCCTTTGCTCTTGAGACGCTCGTAACACTCCACTCCCTTGTCGGTCGCGTAGCCCGTCTCGCATTCCTCGATCAGAATCCTGACGCCGTTGATGCCGCCGTCACGTTCATTGATCAGGTTGTAATAGTCTACCACGCCGTTTGCGTAGGGCGCGCCGTTCACAGCGTACGGTCCGGTCCGGTAGGACAGAATTGGGATGAACTGTTCGTTTTGCGCTGCGGCCGGTGCGCTAAGCGCCGCGCCGGCCAAGGCGATCGCGAGTATCAGTAACCTGCGTGCAATACTTGCCATATTGATATCCTCCTTGCGGTACTTCCTTCCTCTCCGTTGTCGGCGGCCGTCACCCGATTGCGATCAAGGCACGATCACTGCCTCAATAGGGAAACGGCCAAAGCCTGAGCTTCTCCTTGCCGATCGAGATCAGCCGGGCGAAGCCATGGGGTTCCTTGATGAGCAGATAGCAGATCAAGGATCCGAAGATGATGAACTGGAGGTGAGTGATCGTTTGCGTCGACAGTGGCAGGCCGAGCTTGGTCGGAATCACATTCAGCATGATCGGCACGATGAGGATGAACGCTGCTCCGATGAACGAACCCATGATCGAGCCGAGCCCGCCGATGATGACCATGAACAGAAGCTCAAGCGAGCGGTCGATCGAGAACGCGAGCGGCTCCCATGAACCGAGGTAGACGAACGCCCAGAGCGCACCCGCCACCCCGATGATGAACGAAGAGACCGCGAAAGCCGTCAGTTTTGCATAAAGCGGCCTGATGCCGATCAACTCGGCGGCGATATCCATGTCGCGGATCGCCATCCACTGCCTGCCGAGATTGCCGCGCACGAGATTTTTCGCCAACACCGCCATGACAGTCGCGAAGGTCAGGCAAAGCAGGTAACGCTCGACCGGCGTGCGTACGACCATGCCGAAGAAATCCAGTTCCGGCGCATTCACTGATCCCGACGGGGCGTAGTTGGTGAACCACGGAATCCGCAGGAACGCCCAATCGAAGAAGAACTGCGCGGCGAGCGTTGCGACCGCCAGGTAGAGACCTTTGATCCGGAGACTGGGAATGCCGAACAGGATTCCGGCACCCGCCGCCATGAGCCCGCCAAGCAGAATGGATGCCAGCACGGGCAACGGTGGGATCGCGATCGCGAAGCCAAGCCAGGCAAGCGGGATATGAACGCCGGTCGCCAGCTTGTAGGCGGAATAGGCGCCGATGGCCATGAACGCGCCGCTGCCGAGCGATATCTGGCCGCAATAGCCGACGAGAATGTTTGTCCCGATGGCGGCGAGCGCCAGGATGAGGAAGGGCAGCAGGATGGCCCACAACAGATAGTCGGTGCCGAACGGCCAGATCCGGAAGGTGGCCAACAGCGGCACGCCAATGAAAGCAATCGCGAGCAAGACGGCGAGGGCGATACGATCCTGCCGGATCGGGAAGATCGCCATATCCTCCGCATAGGTCGCCTTGAACTGGCCAGCTTCGCGATAGAGCACAACGACCTCCCTGCCTCAGACACGTTCGATGATGCGTTCGCCGAACAGGCCCTGCGGCCGCAAGAGCAGCACCGCCAACGCCAGCACGTAGGCAAACCAATATTCGATGCCGCCGCCGATGGATGGACCGAGATATACCTCTGCGAGCTTCTCGCCGGCCCCGACAATGAGCCCGCCGACGATGGCCCCGGGAATGGAGGTGAGGCCGCCGATGATCAGGACCGGCAAAGCCTTCAGCGCGAGAAACGTGATGGAGAACTGCACGCCAAGCTTGGTTCCCCACACGGTCGCCGCGACGAGCGCAACGAGGCCGGCAACGAGCCAGACCACGAACCAAATCCAGCTGATTGGAATCCCGATCGAGTGCGCGGCCAAATGGTCGTCGGCCACGGCTCTGAGCGCGCGACCGGTCTTGGTGCGCTGAAAGAAGACCGCGAGGCCGGCGACCAGGACGCCCGCGATCAATGCGCCCCAGACGTCCAGCTTGTTGACCAGAATCCCGCCCGGGAACAGGCCTTCGAACAAGAACCAGGCGTCGGTCGGGAACAGCCGCAACGGGTAGACGTCCGATCCGAAGATCATCTCCGCGGCGCCCTCGATGACGAATGTCACGCCGATCGTCGACATGAACAGCGTCAAGCCATCCTGATTGACCAGAGGTCCGATCACGAACCGCTCGATGAGCCAGGCGGTTGCTGCCATAATCACGGCGGCAAAGCCGATAGCGAGGATGACCGCGACCCAAAGCGGAAGGCCGTTGGCGACCAGGAGGTCGAGGGCGCGAACCAGCGCCAATCCCGCGAGCAACACCATTGCTCCCTGCGCATAGTTGAATACGCCGGATGCCTTGAAGATCAGCACGAAGCCGAGCGCGACCAGCGAATAGAGCACGCCGGACATCAATCCGCCGATCAGGACCTCGAGAAACTGACCCAGTGCGATCATGGACGCACCTCAATGCGCGACGCCAAGATATGCGTCGATGACGGCTTGACTTCTCTTCACTTCATCAGGCGTGCCGTCGGCGATCTTCACGCCGTGATCAAGCACCGCTACGCGATCCGACAGATCCATGACCACGGCCATGTCGTGCTCGATCAGGGCGATGGTCGTGCCGTAATGGTTGTTCACATCAATGATGAACCGCGACATGTCTTCCTTCTCCTCGAGGTTCATGCCTGCCATCGGCTCGTCCAGGAGCAGAAGGTCGGGCTCCATCGCCAGGGCGCGACCGAGTTCGACACGCTTCTGCAAGCCGTATGGCAGACGCCCGACGGGTACCTTGCGGATTGTCTCGATCTCCAGGAAGTCGATGATCTCCTCGACCTTGCGCCGATGCTCGATCTCCTCTGCGAGGGCAGGGCCATAACGCAGCAGCTGCCACAACAGCCCCCGGCGCACCTTCAAGGTGCGGCCTGCCATGATGTTGTCGAGCGCGCTCATGCCCTTGAACAGGGCGACATTCTGAAAGGTGCGCGCGATGCCGCCGCGCGCCGCCTCGAACGGCTGCATTTTGGACCGGGTGCTTCCCTTGAAGGTGATGGCGCCATGGTTGGGGTGATAGAACCCGTTGACGACGTTCAGCATTGAGGTTTTGCCGGCGCCATTGGGGCCGATGATGGCGCGAATTTCGCCTCTTTTGACGTTGAACGAGACGTCCCGCAGCGCCTTGACGCCGCCGAAGGCCAGTGCCACGCCCTCGACCTGCAGCAGGATTTCGTTGGTGTTTGGGGCTCTCATGCCGCTCTTCCCAGCGATTCTGCCGGACCGATGATTTGCATGTCGCGAATCTCGACTCGTGCAGCGATCGTGCCCTTCCGGCCATCCTCAAACGTCACTTCCGTGGAAATGTCGGCGTCATGCGCTCCGTTGTAGAGTGCCGTGACCAACGACGCATAGCGTTCGGCAATGAAGCGGCGGCGCACTTTCTGCGTGCGGGTCAGCTCGCCGTCATCCGCGTCGAGCTCCTTGTGCAGAATGAGGAAGCGGCGAATCTGGGCGCCCGCAAGCACCGTTTCCCCTGCCAGGGAGCGGTTCACCGCGGCAACGTCTCTGGCGACCATGTCGTAGACCAGCGGATGCCCGGCAAGCTCCTGATAGGACCCGTAGGCGACGTTGTTGCGTTCCGCCCAATTCGCGACCGCGACCGGGTCGATGTTGAGCATGGCGCATACGAACTCTCTGGAGTCACCGAACGTGATCGCTTCCTTGATATTGGGATAGAACTTCAGCTTGTTCTCAAGGTACTTGGGAGCAAACATCGTGCCGTCAGCCAATCGACCGACGTCCTTCGCACGATCGATGATCTTCAGATGCCCGGTTTTCTCGTCGAAAAAGCCCGCATCGCCGGTCCTGACATATCCGTCGGACGTCGTCGCTTCCGCGGTCTTTGCCTGATCCTTGAAATATCCGAGGAACATGCCGGGCGAGCGAAACTGCACTTCGCCCGAGTCCGCGATGCGGATGTCGACGTTGGGCGCCGGCGGACCAACCGTATCCGGATAGATCTCGCCATCGGGCTGACACGTTACATAGAGGAACGCCTCGGTCTGGCCGTAGAGCTGTTTCAGGTTCAGTCCGATCGCGCGGTAGAACGCGAACAGATCCGGACCGATAGCTTCGCCTCCAGTGTATGCGACGCGCACCTGAGACAGGCCAAGAACGTTCTTGAGAGGTTCGTAGACCAGCCAGCGTCCGAGCGCATAGAGCAATCGGCCTGACAGCGGCACCGGACGTCCCGTCAAGACTTGCTCGCCATACCGCCGCGCGACGTCCAGAAAGTAGCTGAACAATCGCCGCTTGATCGGCGCCGCGTCCTCCATCCGGACCATCAGCCGCGTCAGCATGGCCTCGTAACCGCGTGGCGGGGCCAGGTAGAAGGTTGGTCCTATCTCATGCCGATCCTGCTCGATTGTGTTGCTGCTCTCGGGGCACGCCATGCAGAATCCGGCCACCAGGCCTTGCGCATAGCTGACGTAATGATCGCCCGCCCAAGCCAGCGGCAGATAGGCCAGCACCACGTCCTTGTCGGTCAACTTGTCGAACCGCGTGGTGTCGGTTGCAGCATCGATGCAGCCTCGTGCCGACAGCATGACGCCCTTGGGCGCGCCGGTCGTTCCCGAGGTGTAGAGGATGATCGCGATGTCCGAACCGTTGCCGGCCCGAATGGATTCATCGATCCGTTCGCCAAGTGCTGCGTCGGCTGCAAGCGCGGCGCGGCCGTCATTGATGATATCGCCGATTGCGATCAGTCGACCGTGGTCGTAGCCGTCGATTCCGCGCGGTTCGTCGTAGATAATCCTGTTGAGTTGCGGCAGTCGGTCGGACACCGAGAGGACCTTGTCGACCTGCTCCTGGTCCTGCGCCGCGACCAGCGTCACCTCGGCGTGAGCGAGAACAAAAGCAAGCTCATCAGCCACTGCATCGGAGTAGACCGGAACGGGGATTGCGCGCAGCGTCTGCGCTGCCATCATGGTCCAGTAAAGCTTGGGCCGATTGGAGCCGACGACCGCGATTGTCTCGCCAGGCCGCAAGCCGAGGCGATGCAAGCCGGCAGCGTAGCTACGTATGATCTCGGCAACCTCAGCCCAGGTCCAGCTCTGCCAGATGCCAAGATCCTTGTGCCGGAACGCTGGCCGCGTGCCAAATTGTGCCGTGTTTCGCAGCAGCAATTTGGGAAACGTATCATACGATCCGTCGCCGGCCATGTCGGTCTCGATCCAAAAACCGAAGCGTTGGTTCGCTCCTGTTATGGTGATGCCTGCCCCATTTTTGGGTAACAGACATGCGAGTGCCGCATGGTCCGAGATTACAGCGAATCGAAAGTCCGACAAGTGCCAGATTGATAGGTCGCGTTTTTGCCGCGGGCGCGCGCGGCAGAGATAGGTCTACCGGCTGCCAATTCGCCGAAGGTGAATCCGGCCGCCACCAGACGGACATTGCGGCGCGAAGACGCTGATCGGCTCTCAAGAGGTAACCCCAATGCTTCGGAGAGCCTCACGTCCATCGGACGGTCCCGCGAAGCTGACCGGAGTCCTGCGCCACTCAGGTTTCGAGGGCGACCGGAAACCGGTTGCCGATTTGCTGCGCGGCCGCCCTCGTTGCGACCATGGAGGGCCGCCTGACCGCCTGGCTCCGCCGTGCCGGATCGCGAGGTCGGGTCAGGCGACTTGACGATGGCCGCTTCGTTTGCCGGTGGCGCGCCGTGACAAACTGCCGCCACCAGGGGGCCCTGCGAACCGCCGCGACGTGACGGTATCGCGTTGGCGCCAATGTGCCTGGCATGATGGCTGTCATTTCAAACAACATTTCAAACAACGCAACGCGAAGACAGCAAATCCATTTCCCTTGCGGGGAGGTGGATTGCATGACTACGTGTGCGCCACGAACCAATCATCCCAAGAGGAAATCATGTCCCAAGGAAAGCGCATCGTTCTGGCTTCGCGCCCGCACGGCGAGCCCACGTCGGCCAATTTCAGGCTCGAGGACTACACGCCGCCGGCACCGGGTGCGGGCGAGGTGCTGCTCCGCACCATCTGGCTGTCGCTCGATCCCTATATGCGCGGCCGCATGGCCGACGGTCCGTCCTATGCCGCACCGGTGCCGGTCGGAGGCGTGATGGAAGGCGGCACGGTGAGCGAGGTGATCGCCTCCAACAATCCCGGTTTTGCCGAGGGCGATATCGTACTGTCGCGCGCGGGCTGGCAGACGCATGTGCTGTCCGACGGCAAGGGCCTTGCCAAGATCGATCCGAAGATCGCGCCGATCTCGACCGCGGTCGGTGTACTCGGGATGCCCGGCATGACCGCCTATACCGGCCTGCTCGAGATCGGCAAGCCGCAGGCGGGCGAGACGGTGGTGGTCGCGGCGGCGTCCGGCGCGGTCGGCTCGGCGGTCGGCCAGATCGCCAAGATCAAGGGCGCGCGGGCGATCGGCATCGCCGGTGGCAAGGACAAGTGCGCCTACGTCAAGAACGAGCTTGGCTTCGACGAGTGCCTCGACCACCGCGATCCCAATCTCGCGGCCAAGCTGAAGGAAGCCTGCCCGAAGGGCATCGACGTCTATTTCGAGAATGTCGGCGGTGCGGTGTTTGACGCGGTGTTTCCGCTGCTCAACGCGTTCGCGCGCATCCCGGTCTGCGGCCTGATCGCGCATTACAACGACACCGAAGCGCATGCCCCGAAATGGGCCGGCGCGATGATGCGCAACATCCTGACCAAGCGGCTGACCTTCCGCGGCTTCATCGTCAGCGACTTCGCCGCCATGCATGGCGACTTCCTCCGCGACATGTCGCGGTGGGTGCGCGAGGGCAAGGTCAAGTACAAGGAGTTCGTGACCGAGGGCCTGGACAGCGCGCCGGAGGCCTTCATGGGCCTGCTCAAGGGCGCCAATTTCGGCAAGCAGCTGGTCCGGGTCGGGCCGGACAAGGCTTGAGTTGAAGGCCCGGAAGCTCCCATTCCGCGCAACAAAGTATCAAAAGCGCCACAATGGCGGGGATTTGGGGGCCTTTCGGCCCCCATTTGCTTGACGGAGACCCGCAGCAGTTGATTCAATATGGCTATATTTCAGGTGTAGCCATGATTTTTGAAGCTATTGTTGTCGGGGTCATTCTCATCGGCGTCTGCTATTGGGCGACGATGTTCGTCATGGGCCGCCGCGACGACGTCCTGCATGGAAAATTCGTCGAGGAGCAGCCTAATACGACGCCGGTCCGCTTCATGCCGCACGTAGCTCGCGCACGCCCCGCGCCGGCGGCACCACAGCCCGACAGGGACTCGCTGCAGGCGCTGCTCACCGTGATCAAGCAGGACCTGCACGACGCGGCGCGGAGCTGACGCGGCTCAGGCCGGCTGCTTGCCGAGCAGCATGTCCAGGTCGACATCGACCTGGCCCTTCGCCCTGACGTGGCGGACCTCGAAACTGTCGGGCTGGAAGCGGTACTCGACGAGACCGGTTTCCTTGATGCCGATCACCTCCTGCCGCGCGTCGGAGATGACGAAGCCGGCCGAGGGCGCCCAGATGTGTCTGACATGCTCGAACGTATAGTCGCGACGCTGGTGCACATGGCCGCTGCCGACCAGACGCCAATCGACCTTGCCGAGCATCTCGATCAGGCGGCGGCGCGCCGGTTGCGGCACGAAGCGGATCGCGGTCTCGGCGCGCTCGGCATCGTAGGGCAGGTCGAGATAGAGCGGCTTGTGCAGGAACAGCGCGACCGGCCTGCCGACGGCCCTGTCGAGCGCGCCTGCGAGCCAGTCGAACTGCTCGGCCTCGCTGTCGAGGCCGGTGTTCATGATCAGCGAATTCAACCCGATGAAGCACCAGCCGGCAGCGTCGAAATGCCAGCGGTCCTCGCCGAGCACCGAGGTGAAGGCGCCGCGCGTCTCCTCGGTCGGCAATTGTGAAGGCGTGGGGCCGACCGCGGTCGGATTGTCGCCGATGTCGTGATTGCCCGGCAGATAGAGGCAATCGACCGGCAGCGCGTTGTGCAGCTCCTTGGCGAATGCGAGGTCGTCGCGGCTGGTCGGCCCGTCGAACGAGACGTCGCCGGAGTTGAGCACGAGATCGGGACGCGTCGCGTCGATGTGCTCGCTGACGCGATGAAAGTTGTCGATCAGCGGCTTGAAGCGGCGCGCGAGATGGGTGTCGGAGATCTGTGTCAGGCGAAATTGGGGCATGCATCGCTCCTTTCGGCCGGAGCATAGGTCGGCGCGAAGTCGGAACGATGACGATTTCGCCGTCTTGTTCGATGCTCTGTTTGATGTGTTGTTTGGCTTTGCGCCTTTTGGGGCGGTCGCTGGATCGCCAGTTGCCGCACCGATGCCGGCGAGCCCGCCGTCACCATGCCGGGCACGCCGCTGCCGGGGGCCGCGCTGTCGAGGATCAGGGTGATGATGCTGATCGGGCCAACCGTGAGGGGCTGAAACCGTCATTGGTCCTGGGAGTTGGTCATCCGGGCTCGGATCACGGTTCAACGGGTTACCGCGCACGCTTCATTGTGTTGGGCGCGAGCGGCGGCTAAGAGGGCGGCCGGGCGCCCGCGGCTGAGGGAGATTTTTGATGTCGGTTCAAATGGTTCTGTTACCGGTCTTCATCCAGATCGGGATCACCTTCGCGCTGTTGTTCGCCATGGCGACGACGCGCACGAGGGCGCTGACGAGTGGCGAGACCAAGATCGGCGATATCGCGCTGCGCGAGCCGAACTGGCCGGCCCAAGCCACCAAGTTCGGCAACTGCTTCGCCAACCAGTTCGAGCTGCCGATCCTGTTCTATGTCCTGATCGCTATTGCGCTGCCGCTGCGCCGTGCCGATCTGTTCATCGTGTTGATGTCCTGGGTGTTCGTGGTGACACGATTTGCCCATGCCGGCGTGTTCGTCACCTCCAACGACGTGCGGCCGCGCTCGCTCGTCTGGTTCGCCGGCGCGCTGGTGCTGGCAGCCATGTGGCTGTATTTCGCGCTCAGACTGCTGCTGCTGATCTGATGCGCCCAACCGAAAGAGATCAATGACCCCTGCTGCCCGGCTTTCCGCCGCGATCGAGCTGATCGCCACCATCGACGCACAGCGCATTCCCGCGGCGAAAGCGCTGAAGGAATGGGGCACCGCGCACCGTTATGCCGGCTCCGGCGATCGCGCCGCGATCTCCGGCCTGATCTGGGACGTGCTGCGCCGGCAATCCTCTGCGGCCTGGTTGATGGATGACGCCAGCGCCCGGTCGCGCCTGCTCGGCATGCTCAAGCTCGAACGCGGCATGGACATCGCCACGATCCAGGCGCTGTGCGACGGCGGCCGGTTCGCGCCGGATCCGCTGACCGCGACCGAGGAGGCCGCATTGGCCTCGCGCTCGCTCAAGAATGCGCCGGCGCATGTCGCGGGCGATTATCCGGACTGGCTCGACCCGCATCTGGCAAGGGTGTTCGGCGACGACCGCGCCGCGGAAGCGACCGCGATGGCGAGCCGCGCGCCGCTCGATCTGCGCGTCAACACGCTGCGCGGCAAGCGCGAGAAGGTGCTGCCGCGGCTGTCGCATCTCAGTGCGAAGGAAACGCCGTGGTCGCCGCTCGGCCTGCGCATCGAGCTCGGCGCCGACGCGCGCAATCCGGGCATCCATGCCGAGGAGGATTTCATCAAGGGCGCCATCGAGGTCCAGGACGAGGGCTCGCAGCTCGCCGCGCTGTTCTCGGCGGCCAAGCCGGGTGAGCAGGTGATCGACCTCTGCGCCGGCGCCGGCGGCAAGACGCTGGCGGTGGCGGCGATGATGCAGGGCAAAGGCCGGCTGATCGCGACCGACAGCGACAAGCGGCAGCTTGCGCCGATCCATGAACGGCTGTCGCGCGCCGGCGTGCACAATTGCGATGTGCGCACGCCCCGCGGCGAGGAGGAGGTGCTGTCCGACATCAAGGCGTCCGCCGACCTCGTGCTGATCGACGCGCCCTGCACCGGCACCGGGACCTGGCGCCGCAATCCCGACGCCAAATGGCGCATGCGCCCCGGCGCGCTCGAGGTGCGGCTGAAGGATCAGGCCGAGGTCCTGGAGCGCGCCGCGCCGCTGGTGAAGGGCGGCGGCCGGATCGCCTACATCACCTGCTCGGTGCTCTCGGAGGAGAACGGCGAGCAGGTCAGGGCCTTCATCGCGCGGCATCCGGAGTTTTCCGTGCAGCCGCCGGAGCAGACCGCAGCGGTGCTGTGGGACAAGGCCGAAGCCTTTGCCGAGGCTGCGCTGCAGTCAGCGGAAGGCCTGCTGATGACGCCACGCCGCACCGGCACGGATGGGTTCTTCGTCTCGGTGCTGAGGAAGGCGTGATTTGAATTTCGTCGTTCCGGGGCGATGCGCAGCATCGAACCTCAGGCGCGCAATTGCGCGCCGGGGAACCTCGAGATTCCAGGTTCGCGCTTTTGCGCGCCCCGGAATGACGGTGGTCGCTAGCGCGTCTGTAGGCAGCCCGCCGCCGGCGTCCGGCTCACCACGATGACCCAGTACAGCAGCGCGCAGGCGCTGATCGCGGCCCCCAGCACGCAGACGCCGGACCAGCCGGCGGCGGCATAGGCCATTGTCGAACTGATCGCGCCAAAACCCGTTCCGATCGAGTAGAACACCATGTAGCCGCCGACCAGCCGGCTCGCCGCGTCGGGGCGCGCGGCGACGATCAGGCTCTGGTTGGTGACATGGATCGCCTGCACCGCGAAGTCGATCATCAGGACGCCGGCCACGACCAGCCATAGCGAGGTGTTGAGGCAGGCGATCGGCACCCAGCCGGCGAGCATCAGCAGCAGCGACAGGCCGGTGGTGCGCTGCCCCCAGCCGCGGTCGGCGAACTGACCGGAATTGCGTGCCGCCAGCGCGCCCGGCGAGGCCTGCGATCCCGAGCATCCCGATCGTGGTATGCGACAACGAGAGCGGGGGTGCCGCGAGCGGCAGCACGACCGAGCTCCAGAACACGCTGAAGCTCGCGAAGATCAAGAGCGCGAACACCGCGCGTTCGCGCAATACCTGCTCCTCGACGAACAGCGCGAGCGTCGAGCGCAACAGCTTGGCGTAGGACGATCCGGCCATCGGCTGCGGCGCATGCCGCGGCAGCGCGCGTGCCAACAGCGCCGCCAGCACCAGCGTCAGCGCGGCCGAGGTGAGGTAGACCACGCGCCAGCCGCCGAGATCGGCCAGCGCGCCGGCGGCAAACCGTGCGAGCAGAATGCCCGAAACCACGCCGCTGGTGACGGTGCCGATGGTGCGGCCGCGGTCGGCCGGCGCCGCCAGCGTCGCGGCGTAGGCGACCAGCACCTGGATCACGACGGCGAGCAGCCCGACCAGCACCATGCCGACAAGCAGTACCGCGGCGTTCGGCGCGGCGCCGACGATGGTGAGCGCGATCGCCGACAGCACGGTCTGGCCGACGATCAGCCTGCGGCGGTCCCAGAGGTCGCCGAGCGGCACGATCAGCATCAAGCCGAAGGCATAGCCGATCTGGGTCAGCGTCACGACGCCGCCGATCACCGCCGGCGCGATGGAGAGATCCTGCGCCATGGTGTCGAGCAGCGGCTGCGCGAAATAGATGTTGGCGACGCTCAGCCCGCAGGCGACGGCGAACAGCAGCACGACGGCGGGAGACAGAGCGCGAGCCGTGGTGTGGTTGGGCCTGTTGTGCGTCTTGTGATCGGCTTCGGCCGGTCCGGCCTTGGCCATGGTCTGGTTCGTCATGACGTCTCCGCTGCAGTCTGGTCAATCTGGTCTTATAATGAGACCAGTTGCGCCGGGCGCTGTCTAGTCCTATTTTAGGACCAGTTCGGAATCGTGATCGAGAAAGGTTGGCCGCGATGAAGCGGACCGGATTCGCCAAAGCGGAATGCCCGGTGGCGCGCGCGCTGGATGCGATCGGCGACTGGTGGTCGCTGCTGATCGTGCGCGACGCTTTCGACGGCCTGCGCCGGTTCGGCGACTTCCAGAAGAATCTCGGCATCGCCAAGGGCATGCTGACGACGCGGCTGCGCACGCTGATCGAGCTCGGCGTGCTCGAGCAGGTCGCAGCCTCCGACGGCAGCGCCTATCAGGAATATGTGCTGACCAGGCGGGGCCACGACCTGTTCCCGATCGTGGTCAGCTTGCGGCAATGGGGCGAGGCGCATCTCTTTGCGCGCGGCGAGCCGCATTCGGTGCTGCTCGACCAGGCCGGCCAGGCGGTCGGGCAACTCGTGCTGCCGTCGAAGAGCGGCAAGCCGCTTGGCTGGGCGGACACGAAGGTGAGGAAGGTGGCGCGGCGGCGGTGAGCGAAGGGCGGACTCTCTCCCTCATTGCGAGGAGGGAAGCGACGAAGCAATCCATGTTTCGGCAAGCGGCGCGATGGATTGCTTCGCTACGCTCCCAATGACGGGGATGGAGCCGGGCCGTCGCCCTTCGAGACGCGCTACGCGCTCCTCCAGCGACAAAGGCGAAGCCTTTGCGCGGGGGTGACGGATGACGTGTGATCAATCCACAATAAACAGCGTCGCACCTGTCTTGGTCGACGAGCGGTGCGCAGCGTCGCCGAAGTCGGAGACCTGGTAGCTCATGCCTGATTTCAGCGTGAATCTGCGGCCGTCGCGCAGCTCGGTGTCGAGCTCGCCCGCGACGACGTAGAGCACATGGCCGCGATCGCACCAGTGATCGGCGAGATAGCCGGGCGAATATTCGACCATCCGGACCCGCAGCTCGCCGATGTTGAGCGTGCGCCACAGCGCCTGTCCGGTCTCGCCGGGATGCACTGAAGGCTCGAGCTTGTTCCAGTCGGTGACGGTGAAGGGCAGGGTCGGGATTTTCATGCGCGTGGTTCCTGACGTTCTGTTCAACCCAGGAGTCCTCTACTGTCATTGCGAGGAGCGAAGCGACGAAGCAATCCATCGTTCCGCATATGCGGACAAAATGGATTGCTTCGCTTCGCTCGCAATGACGGCTGAGAAGCAGCCTCACCCCACCAGATGGTTCGCCGAGCCTTGCCGGATCTTCCCCTCGGCATCCAGCCGCAGATACTCGCAGATCTTCTTGCCGCGTTCGTTCTGGTAGAACACGACGACGCTGTCCGGCGATACATAGAGGTCGATCAGCTCGAAATGCAGCTCGGGCAATTTCGCCAGCGCCGCGCTCCAATAGGCCCGCAAGCTCGCCTTGCCGTGCACGGTGCCTGACGCGCCGAAGCCGAGCGGCGGGATCCGGTCCGAGGTCATCTCGGCATCCTCGGCATACATCGCCAGCACACGCTCGAGGTCGCGCGCGTTCCAGGCGGCGATCCAGTCGCGGCCGAGCGCGGCAAGGCGGGGCGGGTCGTGAAAATCCGGCATTGGTTTCCTCCATGTGGCTTATGGCCAAATTAGGTCAATAATATTGACCTATATCGATTTGTCCATGCCCAAAGAAGAATGTGGGCGCCCCTCCGAGCGCGGTTGCGGGGGCGGGCGCCGTCGCGTATCTGCTTGCCATGACAGCCCAGCACACAGCCCAAGACACGGTTCAAGCACCGTCGACGCCCTCCGTGGCCTCGGCGCATGACAAGATTCTGATTGTCGATTTCGGCAGCCAGGTGACGCAACTGATCGCCCGCCGCGTCCGCGAGATGGGCGTCTATTCCGAGATCGTGCCGTTCCAGAAGGCGGAGGCCGCCTTCAAGGAGATGAAGCCGAAGGCGGTGATCCTCTCCGGCGGTCCGGAGTCCGTTCACGAGACCGGCTCGCCACGCGCGCCGCAGCTGATCTTCGAGTCGGGCGTCCCCGTGCTCGGCATCTGCTACGGCCAGATGACGCTCGCGGCCCAGCTCGGCGGCGAGGTCGAGGGCGGGCACCACCGCGAGTTCGGCCGCGCCGATGTCGAGGTGAAGACCGACAGCCGGCTGTTCGACGGCATCTGGGGCCACGGCGAGAAGCACCAGGTGTGGATGAGCCATGGCGACCGCATCACGAAAATGCCGCCCGGCTTCTCAGTGGCCGGCACCTCGCCGAATGCACCGTTCGCGATCATCCAGGACGAGACGCGCAAATATTACGGCCTGATGTTCCATCCTGAGGTGGTGCACACGCCCGACGGCGCCAAGCTGTTGCGCAACTTCGTGCGCAAGGTCGCAGGGCTCACCGGCGACTGGACCATGCGGGCGTTCCGCGAGGAGGCGATCGAGAAGATCCGCGCCCAGGTGGGCAAGGGCAAGGTGATCTGCGGCCTCTCCGGCGGCGTCGATTCCGCGGTCGCGGCGGTCTTGATCCACGAGGCGATCGGCGACCAGCTCACCTGCGTGTTCGTCGATCACGGCCTGCTGCGGCTCGACGAGGCCAAGACCGTCGTCGACCTGTTCCGCAACCACTACAACATCCCGCTGGTCCATGTGGACGCGTCGAAGGAGTTTCTCGGCGAGCTCGAGGGCGTCACCGACCCCGAGGTGAAGCGCAAGACCATCGGGCGTCTGTTCATCGACGTGTTCGAGGCGGAAGCCAAGAAGATCGGCGGCGCCGAATTTCTGGCGCAGGGCACGCTCTATCCCGACGTGATCGAGAGCGTGTCGTTCACCGGTGGCCCGTCTGTCACCATCAAGTCGCACCACAATGTCGGCGGCCTTCCGGCTCGCATGAACATGAAGCTGGTCGAGCCGCTGCGCGAATTGTTCAAGGACGAGGTGCGCGTGCTCGGCCGTGAGCTCGGCCTGCCCGAAGTCTTCGTCGGCCGCCACCCGTTCCCGGGCCCCGGCCTCGCCATCCGCTGCCCCGGCGACATCACCAGGGAAAAGCTCGACATCCTGCGCAACGCGGACGCGGTCTATATCGACCAGATCCGCAGGCACGGCCTCTACGATGCGATCTGGCAGGCCTTCGCCGTGCTGCTGCCGGTCAAGACCGTCGGCGTGATGGGCGATGGCAGAACTTACGAATACGTCGTCGGCCTCCGCGCCGTCACCTCGACCGACGGCATGACCGCCGACTTCTACCAGTTCGACATGAAGTTCCTGGGCGAGACCGCGACGCGCATCATCAACGAGGTGAAAGGCGTGAACCGGGTGGTGTACGACGTGACCAGCAAGCCGCCGGGGACGATTGAGTGGGAATAATTTTGGCCTATCCGAACGCTGCCCCTAATACGCCAGAGATCTCCACAACGCATTGAAATGACATAATAAAAGCTTCGTCATCTATCGCCGCCTATCGCGGGGAAAGCCTCGATATTGACGGACTTTTTGGCGGGTTCCTGAAACTTGCACAAGGGACACCTTGAAAGTACCGTCAGCGGAAAGGAAGCCGCTGACGGACTTTTTTTGAGCCTATGCCATTGAAAATAAAGAATAACTTTTCATGCTTTAGCTCGGAATTGGCTGACGGACTTTTTGGTGGTTTTCCTCCTCGTTTAACGTGATTCAGGAGGCAAAAGTGCTGACCGACGCAGCCATCAAGGTATTGAAATCAAAGGATAAAAAATACAAGGTGACGGACCGCGACGGGATGTACCTGCTCGTCATGCCGTCTGGCACAATGACCTTCCGCTACGACTACCGTCTGAATGGGCGTCGCGAGACGGTAATCATCGGCAGATATGGGCCGACCGGCATTTCCCTTGCGCGAGCACGCGAGAAGCTCATCGAGGCCAAAAAGGCGGTCCAGGAGGGACGCTCTCCTGCGATTGAGAAGCAAAGCGCAAAACGGAAGATCAAAGAAGCCAAGAGCTTCGGCGAGTTTGGCGAACGCTGGTTTCAAGAAGGCCGCATGGCCGACAGCACCAAGGCCATGAGGCGTTCCATCTATGAGCGGGACATCCTGCCCAAGTTTCGCAAGCGGCTTCTAACTGAGATCATGACTGAAGATCTGCGAGCGCTTTGTGCGAAGGTAAAGGAGCGCGGCGCTCCGGCGGTGGCAATCCATGTCCGTGACATCGTCAAACAGATTTACGGCTTCGCCATCCTGCATGGCGAGAAAGTCCATAACCCTGCCGACGACGTTGGCCCGGCATCGATCGCCCATTTCGCTCCGCGCGACCGGTCGCTGTCACCGTCGGAAATCAGGATCATGTTCGGTCAGCTTGAGCATGTTCCCACCTTGCCGACAATCCGGCTGGGCATGAAGCTTTTCCTGCTGACAATGGTCCGTAAGAGTGAGCTTCAGGATGCGGTTTGGGATGAAGTCGATTTCGAGAACGCTGTCTGGTCGATTCCCAAGGAGCGCATGAAGCGCTCGAAAGCCCACAACGTCTATCTGTCGCAGCAGATGCTCGACATTTTCGTCGCTCTTAAGACCTGCGCGGGTAACTCGAGATACGTTCTTCCGTCGCGTTATGATGCCGACGCCCCTATGTCGCGAGCGACGTTCAATCGGATCACGACGGCGGTGGCGGAGCGGGCCAAGAAGGAGGGGCTGCCGTTGGAGCCGTTTACGGTTCACGATCTTCGGCGAACCGGCTCAACCCTGTTGAATGAGCTGGGATTCAACAGTGACTGGATCGAAAAGTGCCTGGCGCATGAGGACGGGCGCTCCTCGCGGGGTGTCTACAACAAGGCCGAATACGAGCATCAGCGCCGGCATATGATGCAGGAATGGTCCAACCTGGTGGACGCTTGGACCACCGGACAGAAATACAAACCGACCCTATATCCGCCGACGATGGACCTACTTACACCCGAGCAGGATGTTTGATGGGGCGCGTCTTACGAAGCTGAACGTCAGGTATCGGCGCACGTTTCACGGTTTTGGCGCGCGTGCCGGCACGCGAGACCCGCGGTGACGCTGCAGGATGCACCATGTCATGACTTCGTCACACCACTCGAAAATCGCGAGCCTAAGTCCTTGGCCGATGGTGGTGCTGGCGATGCGGAGATGGGGCGTTAGTGGTTGTGTTTTTGTATTCGCGCTATGTATAGGAGTGACAGTGCGATTCTCCTGCTCGGAGCTCGGCGCTGCACCGGGGGGAATGGGAAATGGCAAAGCCGGAGGACGAGGCCCGCAAAGCACTGCTGGAGCGGGCACTAGCACTTCTCGCCACCGATGCTTCGCCGGCCGCCAAGAAAAACCTCAAGAGCAACCTTGAATCGCTCGCGACGACGTTGCTGCTCGAATGGATCGTCGGCGACAAGCGCTTTGAGACTCAGAGTCAGCAGACCGAATATTGGCTCTCGCGGTTCTATGATGGGATCTTCGTCGACGAGCAGCCCGACGCAACGCGCATCTATGAGCGCTTCGGCCTCAATCTGCCGCGCTCTGGATACCTGGCCCGCCTGTTGCGCACTCGGCGAGCGTCTCAATGGCGCCAAGCGGCGCGTGAGGAATTGAAAGTACAGCTTGAACGTTACAAAGCCCGTGCCGAAGAAGCCAAGAAAGAAGGCCAGGGCCATGTCACCGAATTCGACGTCAGCCTCTCACCAGGTGCAGCAGACGAGATGCGCGTCGTCTACGATCGATTGGCTGCCTTCGTCGCCGAGCGCGAACGGCCCAAACCGCCAAAGGCAAAGCCGAGTTTCGGGAATTCTCGATGGCTTGCTGTGCCGGCTGAAACGCTCCTTTCGATCCTTGAGGCACTCGCATCCGGAGATGGCACATGAATGCAAATCCATTGGCTACCGTTGGTCTGATGTTGACGCTTGCGGGCCTTGTCGGCAGCTTTTTCAATATTCAGTTGAGCCAATGGCTCCGTGACCTTGTCGCTCTCGCGCAAAAGGTAAAGCTCAACAAGGCGCAAGGTAACGACAACCAGCAGAAGGCCATCGTCGAGTGCAAGATCGAGCTGGAAAAGCTCGCCAACGTCCAAACCTACGTCATCAATGGACTGGTTCTCGCATTTGTCGTTTTCGTCCTCATCGACGGTCTCGCCATGATCGAGGCCGCGGCTTCCGACCCACTATACCCGAATGTCCATGTCGCCCTGTGGGTGTTTCTGCTGTTCTTCATCGGAGTGTCGCTCTGGTTGACCTGCAACGGCTGGTTTATTGCCAAAGGTATTCGGGCGACGCTTGCGCAAAAGCCGTAAACCCACAAAACATTCACGATCGACGGCGTCAAAATCGACCCCGGCATTCTGGACGATTGCCGAGGCGTTGTTCGCCAATGATGTTGCGCGCGAGCGGGCGTACACGTTACGACGCTACCAGGTCGATGCGGCGATCCGCGCGGTCGAAATCGCCCTTGAAAGCCAGAATGCCGGAATTGAGCTTCCGACCGGAACTGGCAAAACTCTGATTGCTTGCCTTGTGGCGGCGTTCTGGAAAAAATTGCGCCCCACCAGCCGCATATTGCTGATCGTGCCGTCGCGCACGCTGGTCGTTCAGCACTTCGATGTCGCGCGCTGGATTGCGACCGCCCTGACCGTGGAGCGGCTAACAGACGAACAATCCGGTGATCCCGGTGCGTTGCGGCGATCCATTCTGCGGGGTGATTTTCTTGTCTCAACACCCGGAATCCTTGCCGGAGCCTTGGCGCGCGGCGTCGCCGATGATCTGATCGCGTCTTTTGATCTCGTCATTGTCGACGAATTCGACCAGTTCGTTGTCGTCGACGAGACGGACCGGGAGAGCGCTGCGCGATATGCAGAGCTCTGGCAGCGGTTGGCACGGCAGCTTCCGCAGACCGCGCGATACATCATCAAATCGGCAACACTCGGACTAGCATCGTACCCGCCAAAATGTCGTGTCTTGACGAAGGCCCAGCGTCGGTCGGCTTTGATCGGTAAGCTCCTCAACCCAGTAGCGATCGCGGTTCCAGAAGAAAGCTATGCGCCAGTCATTCCGTTCAAGCCGATCCAGATGTTTCAGGTGCATGCTCCCAATGTTGTCGTTCTGCTTGACGCCGTCGATGTCTCAAAAGGCAAGGCTCACCTTCGTCTTGAGGAGACGATTGGTCCGATCGACTACAGAGACGTCGAGCGCCGCGCGCCGCAATTGTGCGTAGGCGCACTGAATCGGTCGGTACAGCTTCGTTCGGGAGCCGGTGCAATGCGCTCCGTCCTCATCACAGGTCCAGTGCGCCATGCGTTCTGTGGCATCACTAAATTGATGATGATGCCGCAACACATTCTTGAAGACCTTACAAAAGGTCTGGGCGCTGACTTCGGCGACTGCAAGGTAAAGAACGCTCGTAATGAGGTGGTGTTTCTGCAGGATGTTCCGAGTCTGCGCGACGACCGCGAGGACGATCATTTTCATTTCTTGCGCGGCCGGAAGACGGATGCGCTCCTAGCGATCGTGACCAAGCGTGCAAAAGCAAAAGAGCGTGGCGTGGTGTTCTTGCGAACGATCACTTTGATGGAAGGGTTGAAACCGATCCTGGCGGCGGCACGTCTTCCATTGTTCGAACTATCGGGAGAGAAAACCGACAACGAACGAAAACTGGCGATCGACAAATTTCGCAAGAGTGCAAATGGTGTGCTTCTCATGACCCGGACCACAGGAGGACGAGGTCTCGATCTCCCGTTCGCCAACTACGCCGTGTTTTATTCTCCGAAATCAGACCCGGTGACGATGTGGCAGGAGATGTCGCGCATCCGCTCAACCGTATCGACGCCAAAAGACATTTATGTTCTCTGTTATGGCAACAGGGAAGCCTCGGTCCTGCATCAGGTCGCAAATGCCCTTGTGGCTGAAAACCGAAGGGTGACCTGCTCGATGGCGGCCGACCTCTAGACGCGCATGTTGGAAGGTGCAGACGCGCTTAAGGGCTTGCAAGCGGAAACGGCAGGCTCGGTCGGCAGCTATCCGGCGGGCGGCAAAGCCAACGCGTCCGCACGTCTATTCAAATAGGAGATGTAATTTAGTTGTCTCACGAGGTCGTCGGGAGCCAGCTTCTCTGCGACCAAGATCTGAGCCTCGCGCAGCGCGTTCGGGATAGAGCGCCAGCGTGTACCTGCATCGGCGGCAGCCATAAGACGGTTGCGCAACTCACGCTCCGATGCCAGTCGCAGGTCGGTTTTCAACAATCCTGGCTGCTCGATGTAGAGGAGCCGCATTGCGAGACGGCGGTAGCGTTCGTCCCTGAATTGTCGGGCCAGCACGGCTTTTTCTTCCCATGGTGCGGCATGAAACCGCGTCATGAGTATCTTATCTTCGGTTGGCGGGAACCCTCGCTCATAGAGCTGGTCTTCGACGTGTGGCGAAGCAGGATACTCTGGCTCGGCGGCTTGTGCAGCTCGGCAAAGCCGCGCCAAAAAATCTCTGTCGTCGCGAAGCCGAGCCACCCGCTCAAGCACCTCCGCCTCGTCAAACGGGGCGAGGTGTTCAGGTGTGGCGTCATAGAGTGCCCACAGCGTCGGCGCGGCATTGGTCCGGATGGTGACGATCGGCCGATCAGCGCTTTTGCAAAGCTCAATCAGTTCGTCCTGGGACAACGCGGGCAATCGCTCGATGTCAGCGTTCAAATCGAGGCAATAATGCCGGATCGCTTGTTTGGTGTGTTGCCCAATGCGCATCACAATACGGGCACGATGCCGGTTTCCTACCATTTCCGAGAACAAGAACGCGTCTTCCTCGGTAATGAAGGATTCGACGCTGGACTTTCGACTGAACCGCAGGAATTGGGACCATATCTCCGGCGCGCGGGAGCGGATAAGCGCACAAATCGAGTGCATGGTGAGAACGTCGGCCATCGCCTCGTGAGCCAGCGGCGTCGCGATGGCATTGGCCTCGGCGAGCGGCTTGAGCTTAAATATCTCGCGCCCTGTGGAATCTATCGCGGGCTTGAAAACGTCAGGCCTCAACGCAGCCGTCATCCGACAGAGGCTGAGGACATCCGCTCGCGCGCTGCCCTGCGTGTTGGTGAGATAGGCATCGTATAAACATTGATAAAAGGCGTGACGAAGGAACTCCTCGTCGAAGGAGAGGGAATTGAAGCCGAGGAAAAGCGCCGGGCACCACGATTCAAGTGTGCGGCGAATTGTCGACACCATCTCCAAGTGCGAGGGGAGGGCGGGATCCGTGAGCTGGTCAATCCGCAGTCCAGTCACATGCATGGCTTCCGGCGACGGAATGATATGGGGCATCAGCCTGCAGCGGATCTGGAGTCGGTCAATAATCCTCAATTCCTGGTCAGTACGGACCGCGGCGAAGTGCACGATCTGGTCAAATCGCTTCGCCAATCCGGTCGTCTCGACGTCATAGAGCACGAAGCTCACCCGGATTCCCCCAGCGAACTCAATCGATAGCGCATGGCCGCTTCGCTAACCTTGAAGCGCTTGGCGAGTGAAGCGACGGCTTCATCGTCTTCCAGATCAACGGAATGCCCGCCAAGCGCCGCCATCAACAAATCGGCCGGCATAAGCAACTCGGCGGCAAAAGTGTTTGCCTCGATTTCGGTCGGGTCAGTGCCGGCTGAGGCCAACGCGTCCCGGCGCAGCGATCCGCGATCGACGTGAACCGCGCCTTCGAGCTCGACCCGGTGAAGCTGGATATGGGCCAGTTCGTGGGCAAGCGTGAAACGTTGGCGGGCTGGAGCGTGCAGGGTGTTCACCCCAATGATCGGCACGCCATCGCGAACATAGGCGAGACCTGAAAGTTCGCCATCGAGAGGCGCATATTCGAGACGCACCCCAAGCGACTTTGCGATTCTTTCGATCGGCACGGGCGTCGCCCGTACGCGGTACTGTTCTAGTAGCTTCCTGGCCGCGTCTCGCGCCTTCTTCTTGTCGGCCCGCCGTGTCATGGCGCGCGCTTCTTTAGCCGGTCTTCAGCAATTGCCGACGCAATGAGGCTAGCCACCGCCGAATGCTCTTGCGGACTTAACGCCGCTCCACCGGTCATTTTGATTTCCGGCAGCGGTTCTGCGGGCACCCAGGTCTCAGGGACCAAATCTAGGATTGATTTGAGCTTGAGGGCGTTCACGAGCGCGAACAACTGGTGGACCATGATGCGCTGACGTCCGCTCTCGAGATTAGCGAGCGACGCTCGCGAAAGCCCGAGCTTTTCCGCGATCTCACCCTGGGTCAGCCCAAGCTCATCGCGCCGTTTTGCCACCGCGCGCCCGAGGCGGCGGTAAAATTCCATGTCTGACATGCTCATAAACTGCTCATCTCGCCGGTGTGCGTCAAGCTGACATTGTTTGTGTATATAGCAAACATTAATGAGAACATAAGTGTGTGGTATTGACATTTCCGGGGGCGATCTCCATGTTGAGGGTATGGTCGGGGTGGGGATGGTCTCCACTGCTTCGCCGATCCAGAAAGACATGGAGATCAGTCAAATGACTGAGATTGTTGTTGAAAATGATGCAGCAGCCGCTCTGCCGTCGATGATCAAGATCCCGGTGAAGACCGGATACCGGGAAGAGCGCGTCGTCGAGATTGAATTCGGCAGTAGCGTGACGAAGATTCTGGAGATCATCTCGGCCGAGCGCGGCTGTGCCGTCGAGGAGCTGATCTTGATTCGTGACGATTGTGCCGAGCCCCTGACCGCGGTCGTCGTGGTCGAGGTCGATTACCCGCACAAGCGTCATCACCACGTTCATCACGTCGGCGAGGTCGCGGTCACCGTCTACTATCAAGCCAAGCACAAGACTCAGTCGTTCCGCCGGAACGCAACCGTCGAAGACGTGCTCACCTGGGCGCTGAAGGCGTTCGGGGTGGATGCGAGCATGGCGAGCGAGTTCGAGCTCACGCGCCACGATGAAAAGGAAGAATTGCCGGGCAACGAACACATCGGCCACCTGGCCGGGAAGCACGGCGAGCTTGCCCTTGATCTCGTCCGCGGCGACATCGCCAACGGGAGCGGCGCATGATCGCCGATCCCTGCTTAGCGCGCGTCTCTGCCGATCTTGGGGAGCAAGATTTCCTCAGCGGTTGCGACGCGGGTCGTTGGCGCATCATCGCCTTCAACTTCCCGATTCTGGACTTCGCGATTTCTGCGATCGAGCCGGATGGCACGGTCAGCGAGTACGGCTTCCGGGCCGAGCTGTCGAACTATCCTGCTCAGGCGCCGCAGGTCCGCATCTGGGATCACGCCGGCAACGGCCCGCTGGCCGTCGAGCGACGGCCCAAGGGCGGTCCGCGGGTTCAAAAGACCTTCCAGCAATGGGGATCCGATACCGTCTATCGCCCCTGGGACAGGCAGACCGGGCCGCACGGCAACAATGCGGGCAACTTTCCGCATCTCGCATGGCGCCCGGACCGGCATCTGATTTTCATCTTCGAGGACCTCCATGGCATCCTTAATAGCAACGCTCGCGCGCAGCGTCTTCGGAACTCAGCCTGAAATCCTGTGCGAGAAGGCGGTCTGGCGGGCGGGTGTCGCCGAGCTGCGTCGTCGCACTTTTGGAAAACGAGAGAGCGGAGCATTCCTGTTAGGCTCCAAAGGCAAAGTTCGTCGCATCGACGAGTTCGTTTATTACGACGACATCGATCCGCATGCTCTCGACACCGGCATTGTCTATATCGACGGGCGACGACTGGGAGATCTTTGGACCTATTGCCGCAAGACGGGGCGTGAAGTTGTCGCCGACGTGCATGTGCATCCTCGAGGCTTTGGACAGAGCCCGTCCGACAAGGCAAACCCGGTCATCGCGGAAATCGGCCACATCGCCGTTATCCTGCCCGACTTCGCGGCCCGGGCAACCATGCCCGGCGGAATCGGCGTCTACGAATATCTGGGCGCGCGCCAATGGCGCGACCGTAGTCGCGAACGTCCTTCGCCTTTTCACGTCGGGTGGTGGCCGTGGCGCTAGACCGTCAAATCGCCCGGTTGTCCAGGATCCTCGTCGACAGAGAAGGCATAACTTTCGATGAGGCCCAAACCCGCCTTCGTGCTCTGACTTTGGAGATCGTAGTCGGTCCGGACGCAACGTCTCCGGCGGCGCATGCCGCCGTCCTCACCGCCGTGTCGGTCGGCAGTCGAACGTTCGTCGGCGGCGTCCGCGTGGCGGGAGCCACTGATCTTGCGCTGAACTCGGCTCTTCCTCTTGCCGCCGCCAGACTTGGGGAAGCCGCTCTGGAAGTTGGCGCGAGCCACTTCGAAGACGCACCGTCACAGCAGATCTTGATCGGCACGGCGCCGGATGCCGTCGCGGAGTCTGCGGTTTCGGTCTGGTGGCAAGGCTGGCGCGCAGGGATCGCTCGGCCTGGTGAGCCCCATTCTGACGATGGCGAAAATCCTCTGTCGGGCGTCGCCGCCGGGGCGCTTGCAGTCGGCGCAGCCTTTCAGGCCGGATGCGGTCGCCAAATCGACTTTTCGTCGGAGCTCGATCTATGGCCGGTCGCGCCGGGCGAAGAGGCGCCCCGCTTCGAGGAGATATTCCTGCCCGGCGCAATCTGGTTGGTCGGACTCGGAAACCTGGGTCAGGCTTTCCTCTGGGCCCTCGCGTCACTGCCTTATGCGGATCCCGCAAACGTTTCGATCATGCTCCAGGATCGCGACAAAGTGACCGAGGAAAACTGGGCCACGTCGGTCTTGGTCCGGGATGAAGCTTACGGAGCCCTCAAGACCAAGATTGCAGAGGAGTGGGCGACCGCAAAGAAATTCGATGTGCGGCGCACGGATCGCCATCTGCTTGAAGGTGATCGGCTTGAGGATGTTGATCCTCGCGTCGCACTCTGCGGGGTGGACAAGATCGAAGCGCGGAAGATCATGGGCAATACCGGCTTCGATTGCATTGTCGACGCTGGGCTTGGCCGCAGGGCATCCGACTTCGATCGATATCGGGTCACGATATTCGATAGCGCTCGGCCGATCCGCAAGCACTTTGAAGGACAGACGGACGAGCAGGGGGCAGACCAGATCCCCGACAATGATGCCTACCAGCGCCTCGAAGCAGAGGTCGGGCGTTGTGGTACGGCCGAAGTTGCAGGTGCGAGCGTTGCGGCTCCCTATGTCAGTGCTGTCGCCGCGACGGTCGCCGTCTCGCGTCTCATAGCCATCGCCTCGGGCTGTCCTTGCAGGACGAACGAGGTGCGACGGCTTTCGGAGCCGCGGCCCAGAACAGGTCCTCTGGTCAAAATCGAAGCGCGCGGCGCACGGCATGCGGGGAGGCCACCGTCGGCGAAGTCCACTCCGTGACTAAAGCGTATAACTAGTCATATATGACTTGATGGGGCGCGTCTTGCGGAGCTGGACGTCGGGAATGGGCGCGCGCTTCACGGCCTTGGCGCGTGAAGCGCGGCGCCGCTCTTCCAGCCAGGCCTCGACCTCGGAAAGATCCCAGACCACGCAGCGGGACGTGAGATAAAAGCGCTGGGGAAATTCGCCGCGCTGCTCCATGTCATAGATCGTGGTGTCGGCGAGAGGGACCAATTCCCGGAGCTGATGCCGCCTGATGGTTCGCTTCACAATAGTTTCGGCTTGCTGCTTCATTTGAACGTCCATCGCCTGTCTGCCTGAAACGATAAAAAGCGATAGATAAAGCGGAAAACAAGCTCGAGTTGGTTGGCGTAGAGCTATGTCGTATTCTAACGTGTAAATCGGACAGAGCATCCGGTTGATATCTGATGGTACGAGGTTCGCCTTCGGGGTTTGCCAAATGGTCCTGCCCGAACGTGGCGTATCATTCACTGCCAATTACCCGCAACTTCATGGCGCGGGTCTTCAACCGTTCGGCATCTCCAAGCGGCTATCGCCACATCTCCGCAAACTTCTCTCGCAAGGGTTCCAACTGGCTTGGAAGCGATTGCTCGCATGTGATGCCGAGATAGGTGGCGGCACGCGTTGTGCCGACATAAAGGTACTTATCGAACAGATCGGGCTGCTCTTCGGCGAGCTTGTCAATACCGAGAAAAAACACCGCCTCAAATTCCAAGCCCTTGATGTGTTGGACGTTGAACACGCGCACAGCGCTTTCACGACCACGGACTTGGCCGTCGGGGCAAGGAATCACACGAATATTGCGCTCGATTAGCGCGTCAGCCAGCGCGGCTGCGACAGGTCGAACATCGACTTCACTATTTACAAGGACAGCGATGGACGGCAGTGCTTGAACAAATGCCTCAATCTCAAGAATGCGCTGAGCCAGCCAGCGCGCTGTCTCCGATATATCGCTCATGTTGAATGCGAGAACCGGCGCGACACCTTCGTTCTCTGCATAGTCCGGAAGCACGACTTCAGCCGCGCCGTCACCGCTAAGACTGACCAGCTGTCGAGCGAGCTCGTGTAGCCGGCGGCTTTGCCGATAAGCTACAGTGATGGTACGAGGCTCGATGTCGGGAAGCACCCACCTCATTTGCTCGATCGAACGTGTGCCCCAACTTGTCACACGTTGGTTGAAATCGCCGCAGGCGAAGAATGAACGCGTGCCAGGTCGCGCCAGCGTTGCCATGCAGGAAAGCTGGATGGGTGAGAAGTCGGTCGCTTCATCGACAAGCACTTGTGTCCGGTACACATTCTCCAACCGTTCCAAAATCGATTGAGCCGGGTCGCCTGCGTCACTAAGGCGCCGCGCCCGCCTCACCAAGTCGTCCGTGCTTCGTATCATTGCAAGAAGCAGAATATCGACCTCCAGGGGATGGATGTCCGTAGGGGGGAAGCCTTCCAGCTGGTACCAAACACCTTCAGCTTGCCGGCTGCGGCGAAACCGGCGGTAGCGTTGGGGGGTGCCGTCCACATATCGGCGTACGGGATTCAGAAACCACCTCAGCGCAGTCTGGACGAGCAGGCTCTCGCCGGTTGCCTGCAGATCGGCGTCGGGCAGCGTCCGATCGCCGAGCCAGTCGAGAATGCGGCCGGTTCGACTGGTCTTAACTACGTTTCGCTTACGAGCCCGAGCGCGGGCCAGCGAGCGCATCACCCGCATGTAGTGGTTCATAGCGGCAGCTCTGCCCACGCGCGGTGGACCCGCTTCATCTTCGTCCTCGGCGTCCTGCTCCTCCACATCATCGGCAAGGTCGGACAGCCCTTCAACAAAGCTTCCGAACGCGTCAAGAAAACGCCGATCCTTGTTGACCTGCAAATTCAGTGCGCCACGGATCGCCGCGTCGGTAGCCTCCTTTCGACTCTCCACCATCGCACGAATGTCGTCAGCGATCGGCAGCAAGGCGACGAATATGCTTGGCGCGTCCGTTCCATTCGCGCCCATGGCCGTGAGAAGTCTCGCGCCCACGCGTGCCACATCGGGCGCAGCATGGTCGCTCAAGCTCTGAGCCGAGGCTCGCATCTCGTCCCAATAGGCGGTCTTTTGCCATTGGTCGAAGTCGGCGAACCAGCCAATCGCATCGTTTTCCGCCTCGGCTTTGAGCGTGCGCGCAGCATCCTTTAATACGAATGAACTGTTGTTGGCTGCAGATCGAAGGATGGAGAACTCGTTGCGCGCGAGATCTTCGCGTAAGTCGGCCCAAGTGCTTATGCGGTCATCCGGCGCTGGGATACCTTCACGATTGAATGCCTCTTTCACATAGAGCTTCAGCAATTCCGTCGGGGTGAACATGATCCAATCACGAGCATGGTTGGCGTGACCGTCGCGTGATGCCGCGCCAACAGCCCGCTGCTCGTCCTCGTCGAGGAATGCTATGTCGAGTTTCTGGCCCAAGCGGCGTATCAACGTGGTCGTTTTTCCAGTGCCTGGCGCCCCGAGGATCAACAGACGGCTGTTCAACGGCAGACGGAAGATATCGTCTTGGTATTGGTCCAGAATGGGCTGATCGCGGAGATCCATCTTGGTGATGACGCTGCGGCGCAGCCCTTCGCGGATGTTCTCTGCCTGGCTCTCCTCGTCCAAAAGACTATCCAGCAAGGTCGCGTCAACATCCGGCTCAACTCGTTCGAGCAGCCGTCGAAGTGACTCGACCGTGACGGGGCCATAGGTGTCGCCTTGGACAATCGAGTTACGCGAGTCCCATTCCCCGTCGACCGTCTTTGGCTGAAATCGCGCATATTCCAAAACCTCAACCGAAACGGGGCGACCGTTGAGGCGAACCGTGTGATCGGCACCGACCGGAAGTGCGGCCAACCTGCCCATGGGCGAACGATAGCTTGCCAGCTTAATCCGCTTATCCGTGATGGAAACGGGCGCCGCGCGACAAATAAAGTATGCCGTTGCAATTCCGTCCTCATCAACGACTGCGACGCGGGCGATCGCGGGTTCGAGCGCAAGAAGCCGGTGGCCTTCGGTGTTTTCTTGATCGATGCGACGTCTGTTTCTGTCAGGCTCAGGGGATGTCCAGCTGTTATCAGCGATTTGGAGAGAGACGTCGCTCCCGGCAGCGGACGCGAGATGACTCTTGGCAGCGTCAGAAATTGTCGCGAAGGTTTCGAGGCTTTCCCGTGCGATAGCCTCAATATGTCTTTGATCGTCTTCCAATCTAGCCATTGCACCCATCCCCGTCGGAAACTCTATCTTGTGATGGCATTGGAAATACAGGCACGTCCATAGACTGCACGGGGATGACGGCGCCGGAGGTCATCAGCACGATCAACCCTCGCTCGGCGTCGGTCATGCCGAGATAGGCCCGAACCTGCGCGCGATAGTGATCGAGCGTTTCAGGGGCCGGCGCCACGTCGCTCTTCCAGTCCACGACGACGGCGGGACGGCCCTCGGCCGTCAAGGTCAGGGCATCCGCGATCCCGGCCGTTGCGGTTTCCAGGCCGTCGGCCGCCTGCGCGGCATAGACGGGACACTCGGCCAGAAGACCCGGCCGCAAGGCCACGATGTCAGGCAGGGCCAAGGTCCGGGCGACACAGGACGCCAGCTCCTGGGCCGACAATCCCGTCGCCGGGTCGGCGACCGGAGACCGGCCGAGGGCGCGGATGAGGATGGCAGCCCGTTCGGCAATGGCCGCCTCAGCCTCTTGGGTTTCGCCGGTTAGCACCTCTTCCATGAGCTTGTGCAGGATCAGCCCGCGTTCGCGTCCGCCCTGCACCAGGCCGGCGGTTTCCAGCTCGGGAGGCTGGTCGTCGGCCGATCCGGTCCAGATCGTGGCCTCTTCTTCCTGGAGTACGGTCCCGGCGGCATTCTCGTCGCGGCTGGGCGCGAGCCAGGTCAGCCGCGTCTGCCCGGCGGCGATGGTTTCGGCTTCCGCTGCGAAGCTCGCGCGCGTCTGGGCGTTGGCCGCTCCCGCGCCTGCGGTGGTGATGCCGGCAGGCAGGTGGGAGACGTCCAGGGCGGGAAGCTCGGCGAGCGACAGGTCGACGAGACCGATCCAGGCGGATTTCGCCGGCGTCGTGTCGAGCCGGGGCAGGACGAGGAGTTCACGTGCGCGAGTGGCGGCGACATACCAGAGCCGGATGCGTTCGCGGTCCAGCTCGTCTTTTTCCGCCTCGCGCGCGGCCTCGTAGCCCTCGGGCGGGACGCCCAGGACCGGGCAATAAAAGGTTTCCGTCTGGCGGTCGATGACCGCGCTTTCGGGCGCCATGACGCCGGTCATGGTGTTGACCGGAATGACGATCGGCCATTCCAGTCCTTTGGCCGCGTGCATGGTGAAGAGCGCGACGGCTTCCTCTTGGGCGTCGGGCCGGCCCTCGACGGCGCGTGCCTCGTCCGACCACGCCGCCGTCATCGCCTCGGCAAAGGCGCGCAGGCCGCGCACGGCGTAGCCAGTCGACAGGCTAAGATAGAGATCGACATTGGCGAGCGCGCGCTCGGCCTGGCCACGATGGCGCTCGAGGAGAATCGGGCGAACGCGCATCACGTCCACGGCCTGCGAGAGCAGCTCGTGTGGGGTCGTGCTGTTGCCGCGCCGGGAAAGCGATTGCAGCCGCTCGATGACCTCGCGTGCGAGCGGGTGCGCGATGACAGCGGGGTCGATGCTGAGATCCAGACGCGGAATCCGAGCCGGCTCTTCCTCCGAGCGCGGAAGCCCCCAGACGATGTCCAGCAGCTCTTCTTCGGCGAGACCGACCTGAGGCCCGCGGAGCAGCGCGCCGAGCGCCAGTGTGTCGCGGCGATCGGCGAGGACGCGCGTCAGCGCGATCAGGTCCTGTATTTCCTGGCGACGGAACAGCCCCTTGCCGGCCTGGGTCGCCACGGGGATGCCCCGGCGCTCCAAGGCTTCCTCATAGCGCCACAGCTCCGCACCGGTCGGCGCCAGCAAGGCGATGTCGCCCGGCTGGCAAGGGCGTTCCGCTCCGCTACGCCGGTCGATGATGGGATGGCTTTCGATCAGCCGTGCGCACAGATCGGCGATGGCATCGGCCTCGGCGTCGCGCTGCTGCTCGGCGCTGGCCTTGCCGTTTTCATCGGCCACGGCGATGTCGAGGGCCGCCACGGACAGGCCGCCGCGGTCGTCATGGAACGGATCGAGGGCGGTGAAGCCCGGCTGCCCATCGGCCGAAAGTACCGCCTCGAAGCGCTCGTTGACGAAGGTGAGGATCGAGGCGCAGGAGCGGAAATTCGTGGAGATCGACAGAAGGCTGCCGGGGTCCTGGGCGCGGAAGGCGTCGCGCGCCTGAACGTAGGCGCCGACATCAGCGCCACGGAAGCGATAGATCGCCTGTTTGGGATCGCCGACGAGGAAGAGCGCGCCCGGCCGGATGCGGAACCCGGTCCAGTCGTCATCACCATCGACCGGCTCGCCGCACAGGCGCCAGAAGATCTCGGTTTGCAGGGGATCGGTGTCCTGGAACTCGTCGACGAGGACATGGGCGAAACGCTGGCCGAGCGCGCGGCGGACGTCGTCATGGTCGCGCAGCAGATCGCGCGCGGCGAAAATCAGATCGTCGAAGTCGAGTTGGGCGCTCGCGCGCTTGTGGTCGCGATAGCGTTGCAGGATCGGGCACCCTTCTTCGATCAGCGCCCCAAGGGCCTGGCCGGCCGCGGCCTGAACAAGCGAAACCCAGGCGTCGCAGCAGGCGGTGTAGTGGGCATCGGCCGCGACGTTCAGCCGGTCGCCATCGGCCTTGGAGAGGCCGGCCTGCTTTGCCGCGGCGGCCCATTTGCCCTTCTTGCGATAGGAGGCGAAGGCGCCGGCCTTGGTGCAAAGGTCCGGGTGAGGACGCGAGGTCAGGAGCTGGACGAGCCCCGTGGGCGTGGCGGGATCGGGACCGTTTGCCAAGGCGGTTGCCATCTCGGCCAGCCGCTCGACGATCGCCACCGTCTCCGGCTCGGCCGCCGCCGTGCCGTTCATGAAGCTCGCAAAATCCGCGGTGGCCTGCCGAAACGCCGTCAGATGGCCGCTAAGCGGGGAAACGAGCGGGGCCGCGAGCGTGCGCCGGCGGCGCAGATTCTCGGCGATCTTGTGGATGAGCGCCACGGTTTCCCCGGGGCTGTGCAGCACCATCTCGGCAAGGACGCTGCCCTGGCCGCCGGACAGGCGCTCGCGCAGCCAGCCGTCCACAATTTCGAGGAAGGTGAGATCGGCCTGGTTGCGATCCATGACGCCGGCGCCGGGATCGATGTCGGCCTCCGCCGGATAGGGCTTGATCAGGCGCTGGCAGAAGCCGTGGATGGTCGAACAGGTGATCTCGTCGATCGCGGCGCTTGCGGCGGCGAGATTGTCGCGATGGGTCTGGGACAGCCCATTGGGCAGCGCCACGCGCAGTTCGGTCGCGATCTTGCCGGCCGAGAGGTCGGCGACGAATTCGCGGACACGCGATAACAGCTCGCTCGCGGCAAGCTCGGTGAAGGTGACGGCGGCGATGGAACGCGGCGAGACGCCTTCGGCGAGCATGGCGGCGATGCGGCCGGCCATGACGGCGGTCTTGCCCGAACCCGCGCCAGCCTCGACCAGGATCGAGCGGTCATGAAGGCTGATCGCATCGCGGCGTGCGCCGTCATCCTTCAGCATCTTGGACACGCTGCTCATCATTCCGCCTCCCAGACCTGAGCGACTTCGCCCAGCCGCTCCGTCGCGGCGGGCATCTTGCGTTTGCAATAGGTGGCGCTGGCATTGGCCGGCAGCGCGAAGGCGAGGTCGTCATAATCGCCGCCGGTGTCCGGGCCAGGCAGAGCTGCGCCGCTGGCCAGACTCGACCTTGCCGCACGGAGATAGCCCGTGATCTCCGCGAGCACGGCCTCGGGATCGTCGAGCTGAAGATCGATGGGCTCGCGGGGGTAGAGCAGCGAGGCGCTGATGGCGACATCGTCGCCGAGGAGCGCCTTCACCGCGAAGGCATAGAGACAGCGCTGAAGCTCGCGTCCGCCGTTCAGGCGGATGTCGCCCCGCGGCGGGCGGCCGGTCTTGTAGTCGCGGACGAGCGCGCGCTTGCCGTCGCCCGAGATGTCGAGCCGGTCGATATAGCCAGCGATGTTGAAGCCAGTGTCGGGGATCGTAACCGGCGTGCTCGCATCCCATGGGGCTTCGGCTTCAGATTTCGGCTCCGAGCCACCGAAGGGCACCTCTCCATAGGAGCGTGCGCCCGGCAGAAGGTCATCGCCATAGGACAGGGCGCGGCCCGCCATCACGCGGGCGTCGTCGAGGGTGCGTCCCCAGATGACAGCGGGCGGAACTGGCCGCTCGCTTTCCCAATCGGCGGCAACCGCTTGCGCGGCCCGGGCTACTGCCGCTTCGACGGTCTCCGTGTCGGCGGATGCAAGTCCGCCTCCGGTTTCGAGGTCGCGCAAGGCGCGATCCAGAACCATGTGGACGAGATCGCCGATCCCGAGCGCGTCGAGCACGAGCGGTTCGGCGCTGCTTTGCGGTTCACGCCATCCGAACGCATAGACCCACACGAAGCTGAGCGGATTGCGCAGCAGGCGGCGAAGCGAGCTGGCCGACTGGGTGCGGCTGAGGATCGCAAGAACGAGCGGATGATCCGCCCGCACGAGCCCGTCATGTGGAGTGATCTCCGTCTGCCGCCAGTCGCGCCAGCAGCCTTGCGCGCCGACCGCTTGCGGATCGGCCGCGAACTCGTGGGGCCGGGCCGTGAGGCGGTCGGTCTCGCTGAAGGCATGCCCCGGTGTCGCGTTGCGGCGGAGGTAGGTTTCGTCGCCATGTCCGGCGAGCAGGGGGCTGCGTCCCAGGAGACGCCCGTCGCTGTCGCGCCGGGCGCGCGAGAGAACGACGTTGTCGGCCGTCGTTGCGAGGATCGTCTCGAAGTCGCGGCGATCAGCGAGGTTTACCGGCAGCGGATCGAGCACCGGGGTCGGGATGATATGGTCCGGGATCAGCCGGTCCTCGGCAATCCCGCGCGGCCAGCGCGAGGAATTGAGCCCGAGGAGCCGCACAAAGCGGCGGGGCGACGCTGCGAGGGCGCTGGCCGGCATCCAGGCGACGCAGACGCAAGCCTCCAGTCCGTCGTCCTGCTTCAGCGTTTCCAGCGTCGCGTCGATCGAGGCAGCGGGGCCGGCGAGAAGCGCCTTTCGCCAGATTGCGAGCGCTCGGCCCTTGAGGAAAGCTTCTCCGATCTCGCTGGCGGCGTCCGGTCCTTTCGCCAGAATCTCGACCGCTGTGCGCAGCGCCGGAGCATGGTCCGTGCCGTCGGGCCAGTCTTCCGGCGTCAACCGCGCGAGCAGGCGGCTCCAGGCGCCCAGCGTCGAGAGCGGCGCATCGGTCGGCAGAACGCGCAACCAGCCTTCGGGCAGGGTCTTGAAGGGACCTGTGTCCCGGCACAGCGCCGCCAGACGGCGCAGCCGCGACTGCGACAGACCGCGAACCACGATATCGGCCAGCGCCGCGGCCGCCTGGCCCTCGCGGGTGGTGACGGTTCGGACGCCGTGGACGAAGTGCAGGTCGATATTAGCGTCGGCGCGCAGGGCCAGGAAATGATCGTCATAGTCGGCGGGCGATGCGGTCGCGATGGCGATTTGCGCGGGCGACACGCCCGAGGCGAGCAGGCTTCGCGCCCAGCGCATCGCCTCGATGGCCTCGTGATAGGCCGTCGCCGCGCTTACGGCGCTGATCCCCGGCGTTTTCGCCGGTGCGCGCGCGACCGTGACGCCCGTGCCGTCCAACCACGCGGGAACGCTCCTCGGGCCGGCCGTCCATTGCACGGGGATATGGGCGGTGAGAGCCTTGAGCAGCGGCCGCCAGCAGGGTGAGAGTTCGGTGAGGCCGGCGATCTCCATCGGACCGAGGACGGCCGGCGCATGACCAATGCGGGCGGTCGCGGCGGCGACGATGTCGAGGGGGCGCATCATGCCGGACGGAAGCTGGTCGAGGACGGCCGCCTCCAGGCGTGCGATGGCGCCGAGACGCGGATGGTCGGCCGCTCGCGCAGCGAGGTCGATGCCCGCGCGCCAGGCCTTGTGGAGCGTGTCGGCCGCCGCATCGATCATGCCGGGAAGGACCTTAATGCTCTCCAACTCGCCCATCTGTGTCGTGGGCAGGGCCGCCTGAATGGCCGTGCGCAGGCTCTCGTCGTCGATGGGCCGGGCGAAGCCGCCGGCCAGCCGGACGGCCGCCTGCTCGAAGGACATGATATGGAGGCCGTGACGACTGTCACGGCTCGCAGCCAGCCGGCTCTCTTGCATGGCGAGGCGGCCGTGAACGACCATGGTGGATCGACTCACGATGATCAAGGCCGCTCTCCTTCCAGGCGCGGCTGATTGCTGGAACGCCGAGCCAGCGGCGGCGATCGCCGTCCGCTGAATTCGCTTTTCGAGCCGCACCCCTGCATGCCGTGCCCCCCAATTCGCGAGCGTTCACCCGTTGACGCGCGCCCCTAATGGGAATAATAATTATACGGACTGAGGTTGCGTGTCCATATACTTTTTATTCTCATTTGCGCGAGGCGGAAACAATGGCAGAGGCCGCTACGGCGTTGAAATGGGGGGTGGGGCGCCGGCTCGAATTCATCGAGTTCCGGCTGTTCTGGGAGGGCTCGATCAACCGCGCCGACCTCGTGGAGGTCTTCGGCGTATCGGTTCCGCAGGCGTCGAAGGACCTGACGCTCTATCAGGAGCGGGCGCCCGGAAACATGGAGTATGACACCCGCGCTAAGCGTTACGTCGCCGCCGAGCAATTCGTTCTGCGCTTCCTTGAGCCGGACCCTTACGTCTATCTCGCGCAGCTTCGCTCGGTCGCCGAAGGCGCTGTGCCCGCGCACGATTCATGGATTGCGGCGCTTCCCAGCGCTGATGTCGCAC